>NZ_CP182947.1:0-5616800 GCF_048320135.1 Pseudideonella sakaiensis | reverse complement strand
CGGGCTGACGCTCGGCGGCAGTTCGCTGCTCTACCTGCTGATCCAGCGCGGCGCCGCGACCAAGGTCACCAGCCTGTTTTTTCTGGTGCCGCCGTGCACCGCATTGATGGCATGGCCGCTGTTCGGCGAGACATTGTCGCCGCTGGCGCTGGCCGGAATGGCGTTGACGGCGATCGGCGTTGCGCTGGTCGTCAGATGACTTCCGGGTTGCGCAGCGAGGAATCCGCTGCTGTCAATGCGGGGGAAAGTCCGCACAGCTTTGGCTTTCAATATCGGTCAGGACGAATAGAATCCGCTTCCCACGCCTGGGAGAGGGGCGGGCAACCATCCAGACGAAATTCCAACCCGGCAGCGCCGTCGGCCTGCGCTGCCGATTTTTGACATTCCAATGCATCACATGCACCGAGAGGGGAGTTATTCGTGAACAAGTCCGAACTGATCGAACACATCGCCAAGCAAGCTGACATTTCGAAGGCAGCAGCGGGTCGCGCACTCGAAGCACTGATCGGCGGCGTCAAGTCGACACTGAAAAAAAAACAACAGCGTGTCATTGGTCGGCTTCTCGGCACGTTCAGCGTCTCGAAGCGCGCCGCGCGCAGTGGGCGCAACCCCCGTACCGGGGCGGCAATCAAGATCAAGGCTGCGAAGGTGCCGAAATTCCGCCCCGGCAAGGCGCTGAAGGACGCGCTGAACGCACGACGAAGGCGCGCCGAGCGGCGGGCTACATTAACGCTCCGGTGACATCTCACAGGCACACCGGGTGCTTAGCTCAGTTGGTAGAGCGGCGCCCTTACAAGGCGTAGGTCGGGGGTTCGAGCCCCTCAGCACCCACCAATCCGGGACCGTCCGTGCCACCCGGTCTCGACCATGCGGCGGCAGCGGCAGGCCGTGCAGCTAGGCCCAGGTAAACTAGCAGAAAGACCAGCCCAAAGGCGAACCTCGGTTCGCCTTTGTTGCATCTGGGCTCGCCGCGTTGGTTCGCCGCCGTCGTCGCCTGACGACGGAGAGGCCATTGCCCGTCAGGCGCAGCCCCCCTGTGTTTTTGCCCGAGGCCATTCGACTGCTTCGACTTCATCCGCAAGCACACCCGTGTGCTGTTTCTCTTTCTGATCGTCCTGATCATCCCGTCGTCTTCGTTTTTTTCGGGCTGCAGGGCTATACCAACATGCGCACGCTCGAGCGTGCTCCTTAGTAGGTCGTCGCGACGGTAGATAGGTGACAGCGAGATCACGATGGGCCGAACTCGATGCGGCGCATCGCCAGCAGATCGAGCGGATCCGTGTGCAGCAGCCGAATGTCGATGTCAGGATGCTCGATACGCCCGAGATGCGGCTGCAGTCGCTCGATACCCTCATCCGCGAGCGCTTGCTCGAGACTGCTGCCGACAAGATGCACCTGGTGACGACCGATGCACGCATGGTGCGCATCTTCCAGAACGACTCGCAGTTCGAATTCCTGCGCCGACCCGATGGCAGCGTCAATTCCGACATCCTGGTCGGTCTGCACAAGGCATGTCGACCGAGTTGTTCGAGCAGCGGCTGCGCCGCGACATCTCGGCCAACCAGGTATTGCAGGGCGTCAGCGCAACCGTGCTGCCGCCGGCAGCAGCGGCCTCTGCCGCACTCGACGCCTTCCTGCAGCGCCGCGAGGTGCAGGTGCAACGCTTCGAGCCGTCGGCCTATGCCGACAAGGTCAAGCCGACCGACGACGAACTGCAGGCGTTCTACAAGGACAATGCCGCGCAGTTCCAGGCGCCGGAACAGATCGACCTCGAGTATCTGGTGCTCGATGCCGAGAAACTGGGGCAGGACGTCAAGGTCGACGAGGAAGAACTGCTGCGCAAGTACTACAAGCAGAACGAGGCCCGCTACAGCACGCCGCAGGAGCGCCGCGCCAGCCACATCCTGGTCGAGGTCGACCCGTCGGCATCCGCGGACGAGCGCGCCGCCGCGAAGGCGAAGGCCGAGGCACTCGCTGGCCGAGGTGCGCAAGGAGCCGCAGCGTTTTGCCGAAGTCGCGCAGAAGAACTCCGACGATCCGGGCTCGGCGGCCAATGGCGGCGACCTCGATTTCTTCTCGAAGGGCGCGATGGTCAAGCCGTTCGAGGACACCGTCTTCGCGCTGAAGCCCGACGAGATCAGCGACCTCAAGCCACCACCCATTTCGGCTACCACATCATCAAGCTGACCGGCGTGCGTGGCGGCGACAAGCACAGCTACGAGACGGTGCGTCCGGAGCTCGAAAACCTGCTGCGCCAGCAACTCGCGCAGCAGAAATATCAGGAAGCGGCGGTTGAATTCAGCAACTCTGGTCTGCAACTACAAGCAGGCCGACAGTCTCGCGCCGGCCGCCGAGAAGTTGAAGCTCGAGGTCAAGACCGCCAAGGGGCTGACCTCTGCGCTGCGGGTGATGCGACCGGTCCGCCGGCATCGCCGAAATTCCTCGAGGCGGTATTTTCGAGCGATTCGCTGCGCAACAAGCGCAATACCGAGGCGGTCGAGGTCTCGCCGACGCAGATGATCTCGGCCCGGGTCGTCAAGCATGCGCCGGCGCACACGCGGCCCTTCGAGGAGGTGCGCGAGCAGGTGCTGGCCGCGGTCACCGCGGAGCAGGCCGCCGAGCTTGCCCGCAAGGCCGGTGAGGCGCGGCTGGCCGAACTGAAGGCGTCGCCGCAAGCGGAGATGAAGGCAGCGCCGGTGGCGTCTGTCTCGCGTGCGCAGAGCTCCGGGCTGTCGCCAAAAGCCATCGACGCGGCGCTCGGCGCGCCCACACAGACGCTGCCGACGCTGGTCGGTGTCGATGTCGGGGGGCAGGGTTATGTCGTGCTGAAGGTCAACAAGGTGCTGGGCCGCGAGCCCGGCGTCGAGGGTGACGCCGAAGCGATGCGCAGCCAGTATGCACAGGCGCTGGCCGAAGCCGAGACCCGGGCCTACTACGAGTCGCTGAAGCGCCGCTTCAACGTCGAACGCAAGCCGCTGCCGTCGGCAACACCGGCAAATTGACCGCCGCAGGCGGCGGTCGCGACCGCCGTCTGGTTTATACTGCGAGGCTCTGCGGTGGCTGTAGCTCAGTTGGTAGAGTCCAGGATTGTGATTCCTGTTGTCGTGGGTTCGTAGCCCCATCAGCCACCCCACCTGACATCACGCGCCAGCACTGCGCCGGCACCGGCAACGCCAAGGCCCCTGAATCGACTGGATCCAGGGGCTTTTTTTATTGGCCGACGATTCCGTGGCTTACGGCGGCCTGGCCGACGATGCAGCGCTGCAACACAGGGGCGATGCCGGCGGTGACTGGTTGACCGGGGGAAAACGCCTGTCTGGCCGGCGTTCCGTGGTCGATAGCACGTCTGTTCGACCGTTCAACCCCCCCGATCGGCAACCGTCTCGTCGTCTTGGCCAGTTCCCAGGAGCAGCCTACAGCGCGGTGACAGCCTCCGCCGATAGCATCCCGAAGCCTTCTGTTCCGCGATGTCGACCCGCCTTGCCCCAACTGCCACGCTGCAGATGTGCCTGCGCTCCCGCATCCGCGGCGTGACGCTGATCGAACTGGTCATCGTCGTCGGCATCGTCGCGGTGCTGGCCACCGTCGTCGTTCCCGGCGTGATGGGGCTTTCAATGCGCGCCGGGTCGAGGACGTGGCGCGGCGGCTTGCCGACTCGCTGGCGCAGGCGCGGATCGAGGCGGTCAAGCGCAACGTGCCGATCCTGATCTGCGCCGACGCCGGCATCACCAACGGCAGCTGCAGTGCGACGCCGGCCGCTGCCGACTGGGGCGAAGGGCTGGCGCCTTTGTTATGACGTCAATGCCGATGGTGTCTGCGATGCCGGCTCGGCCGATGACCCGAACCCGATCCGCCTGCAGGTGGCCGTCAATTCGAATGTCAGATTGATCGGGCCGGCGAGCCGGATCCGCTTCAATCCGAACGGCAGCCTGACGGCGTCGAGTTTTGCCGATTTCGTGGCCACGCCCGGCCCCGGTGCGACGCCGCGCTGGCTGGTCCGGTTTGCCGCGTCCGGCGCGTTGTCGGTTCGCAAGGGGTGAAGCACATGCCGGCCCGCCCGCCCGCTCGCTCCGGCCAACCGGCGCACGCTTCGCGCTCGCGCCGTGGCTTCGCGATGATCGAGGTGCTGGTTGCGATGTTTTTGATCGCGATCTTCATGCTGGCGAGCGCCGGCACGCAGATCAGCGGCGCTGAAATTCCAGGAAAAGCGCCGACAACCGCGCGCGCGCGGTTGCGCTGGCCGGTGAAGTCCTGAGCGAACGGATCGAAGCCAATCTGTCCGCCGCGAACAACGGAAGTTATGCGGTTTCGTCGTCGGTGAGCCCGATCGCGATGACCAGCGACTGCTCGGCCGTGTATTGCACACCCGGCCAGATGGCGAATTTCGACCTCGCGCAATGGAGCAGCCGCGTCGCCGCCACGCTGCCGCTGCTCGATTTCAGCATCGTCCAGGGTTTGTCTGCCGCGGGTTTGGTCACCTACACGATCACGCTGAACTGGAACGAGCGGCGCGGGCCGCAGACCTATGCCCAAAGCGGCTCCACCGAGGTCCTCAGCCATGTGCTGGTCAAGACCGTCCGCAAACCCGTCGCCTGAGCGTCGCCGCGCTGCCTGCCGGCCGGGTGCCCGCGCCAGGCGCGCGCGCGGCCTGTCGCTGATCGAACTGATGATCGGCATCGTGATCGGGCTGGTGCTGATCACGTTCATGATTCGCGGTTTCGCCGCGTCGTCGGGCAATTCGGCGGTCAATTCGCTGGTCAGCGAATACCAGACCAACGGCCGCTACGCGCAGGAGACGCTGTCGCGCGAAATCCGCCATGCCGCGCTGAGCCCGCTGTTGTGGGATGCCTCGCAGATCGAGGTCACGCCAGCGGCAGCGGCGCGCAATTTCGGCTGCGGCGCTGGTGTCACGACGCTGGTCCGGCAAGGCCTTGCGGCGTCGAACGACAGCAACCCCTATTCCGGCAATTGCCTGGCGGCGGCCAGCGACCGCCAATATGCACGTGGCGACGTGCTGACACTGCGCCGGCTCGGCTCGTCGACCACCGCGAGCTTCAGTTCCAATGCACCGTACGCGCGCACATCGTATGCTGCGGGACGAATCTTCCTCGGCGGCGAAACGCCGCCGACCCCGCTGCCGCCTTTTTTCGACTATCCGGCGCTCAGCGATGTCTATTTCATCAATGAGTTCACGAACTCGCCGACCGAATCGCCGAAAGTGCCGGCGCTGTATCGGCTGACGTTGAGTGCCGGCGCGAATCCGGTGATGGTGCCGGAGCTGGTGGCGTCGAATGTCGAACACCTGCAGCTGCAGTTCGGCGTCGTCGACGGCTCGGGCAATGTGCGTTATTTCAATCCGGACGGCGTCACCGACTGGACCGCGGTCACGTCGGTGCGGCTGTGGCTGCTGTTGCGGGCGAGCGAGCCGGAGGCCGGGATGACCAGCGACAGCTACACGATGGCCGATGTCACCTACACGCCGGGCGACCGGTTCCGCCGCCTCGTGCTGACCAGCACGATCCAGGTGCGCAACCGCTGAACCGCAATGCGACATCCCGGTTTTCCGATTCGCCACCACCATCACCGTCGCCAACAGCGAGGTGCGACGCTGCTGGTGGTCGTCGCGCTGCTGCTCGGCATGGGATTGATGTCGTTGACGGCATTTTTCCTGTCGCGCGGCCAGTACCAGCTGGTCGGCAACATCCAGCATCTGCAGCAGGCCTTCATCCGTGCCGAAGCGACGTCGGCGGCCGCCGAACAATGGCTCGGTGTCTCGACCAATTCGCAGTCGCCCGGCTTTGCCGCCTATGACACGTCGCTGAAGGGCCTGTATCCGGCCGGCCAGCTGGCCGCGCTCGGGCGCGATCCGGCATCGATGACCTGGAACGACAGCAATTCGATTGCCAGCGCAGACGGGCGTTATCTGATCGAACAACTGTCGCGCGGCGTCAAGCTGCCCGGTGCCAGTGTTCAGCTCGGACAGCGCAGCAGCGGCTCGTGCAAATCGGTCGACCTGTTTCGCGTCGTCGCGAATTCCGGCTCGACGCGGGGTTCGTCGCGGCTGATCGAAACCATGTTTGCCACCGACGGCTGTTATTGAAGCCTGCGAAAGGACCTGAAGATGTTGCCCGCCATTCGCCTGCGCCTCGCGCCGACCCTGCTGAGCCTGACGGCGCTGCTGGCGGCGGGTTTCTTCATGGCGCGCTCGCATGCGACGATCCCGCTCGACATGCAGCCGGTGGCCTGGGTCGCGCCGCTCGACTTCAGCAGCTACAACCTGGCTCCCGGTACTGCGGTGGCCTTCCGCGGCGATCACATGCGTGCGACCTGGGATGGTGACCTGGTCGCCCACGCGATCGATGCCGCCGGCAACTGGAGCGTCAAGTGGCGTGCCCGCGAGCAGCTTCCCGCGGCCGGCTCGCGCAAGATCTTCACGTCGACCTCGTCGGGCGTCGGTGTCGCATTCCGCTGGAGCGGCGCATCGGCGATCAGCGCGGCGCAGCAGGCGACGTTGGGCGATGCGACGAACGGGCCGCTGGTGCTCGACTACCTGCGCGGCGACGCCAGCAACGAAACCAGCTCGAGCGCACCGGCCGGGCTGTTCCGTCAGCGTTTCTCGCGCATTGGCGGCGTGATCCACAGTCGGCCCTATGTCGATGGCAATGAGGTCTATGTCGGCGCCAACGACGGCATGCTCCATGCGTTCGATGCGGCGACCGGCGTCGAGCGTTTTGCCTATATCCCGTCGATGCTGTTTGCCGGCGGCAAGTTGCAGAGCCTGTCGACACGTTATTCCAGCGGGCTGGTCTATGGCGTCGATGCGCCGCTGACGATCGGCAAGGTCGGGACGTCGAAGCTGCTGTTCGCCGGCCTCGGCGCCGGTGCAAAAGGTGTGTTCGCGCTCAACATCACGAACCCTGCTCCGGCCAGCGAAAGCGCCGCCGCCGCGATGGCGCGCTGGGAAATCACCGCGGCGACGAGCGGGTATACCAACCTCGGCAACGTGATGGCGGCGACACAGCTGGTCAAGCTGAACAATGGCGAAACCGCATTGCTGGTGCCGAACGGCCTGAACAGCACCAACGGCCTCTCGTCGCTGTTTGTCGTGCGGGCCACCGACGGCGTCAGACTGGCCGAGATTTCGGCCGGCACCAAGCTGGCCGACGGCAGCTTCAATGGGCTCGGCGGCATCGCGGCGGTCGACCGCGACGGCAACGGCACGGTCGACTTTGTCTATGCCGGCGACCTGAAAGGCACGTTGTGGAAATTCGATCTGAGCGGCACCTCGCTGCCGACCAGTGGCACCGCGCTGTATACGCCCGATCCTTCCGTCACCCGGCCAATCACCGTCGCGCCCAGCGTCTCGCTGCATCCGAACGGTGGCTTCCTGATCAATTTCGGCACCGGCCGCATCTATTCGGATGCCGATCTGACCTCGACGGCGACCGAATACCTGTACGGCATCTGGGACAACGGCACCGTCACGACCAGCAGCCTGGTGACGCAGACCCTGACGACGCACAGCGTCGGATCGCCGGCGACGACCGTCCGCACCGCGAGCAGCAATGCCGTCAACTACGGCACCTCGACCAAGGGCTGGCGGATCGCGCTCGGCATTGGCGAACGCCTGGTCGGCGGCGATACGCTGACGGATTCCGGCCGCTATACGGTGACGACAACGGTGCCGAACAGCGGCGCCGGGCAGGGTGCCTGGCTGGTTGAAGTCACCGCGTTGACCGGAGCTGCGCCGAATGCGCCGTTTTTCGACTTGAACGGCGACGGCGCGGTCAGATCCGACAACAGCGACCGCGTCGTCAACGGCGCGACGACCGCGGTTCCGGTGTCGAAATTTCTCGGCCCCGGCGTTTTTTCGCAGCCGGTTCTGGCGCAGTTCAACAGCAGCTTCGACTTGCCGTTTTTCAACTACAACCCGAATATCGCATTGCCGTCGTACACCACGGTGATCACGACGACGCCGAGCAACAGCGGCGTGTTTGGCGGGCACTTCGACTTCGACATCTTCTACAACTGTCTGAGTACGGCAACGATCACCAAGGGCAGTTGCAGCGGACACAAACACACGCACGAATACGACGACAAATTCAACGTCGTCGGCGTCAACATGCTCAATCCCAGTGATCCTGCCTTCAACCTGTCGAATCCGCTGCCGGCAACATCGACGCAGAGTTTCAAGATCCTGATTGCCAATACCTTGTGGTCACCGGCGGCGACGATGGTGATCGGTGACACCATCAGCGGCCAGGCGTGGAAACTGCCGGTTTCGCCGGAGGGATTCCTGTCCGACACGCCGGGCGGCCCGGCGAAAGTGTTCACGCGCAACATTTCCAGCCTCAGCAAGTTCATCTATGTGCTGCCGCTGACCGCATTCGGCGCGAAGGACTGGGGTACCGGCCAGGTGCGCGCTGGATTGATCCCGACGACCACCGGATGCATCCAGTCGAATGCGAATCCGAGTGCGGCATGGATGGACGGCGCCTTCACGATCCAGGTTGTTGATGCGTCGGCGGGCGCGTCCGATGTGCAGGCCAATACGTCGTCGCTGTACGAGGCCAACGATCCGCCGGGCGGCTACCGGCTGAAGGACAACAATTCAGCGCGCAGCAAGCTGATCGTTCAGTACGCCACCTTCTGGCATGCCGGCAAATGCCGCACACAGGCGGGGTGGTCGATGGCGCCGCCGATCGATTCGTCGAGTGATGGCAGCGGGTCGTCGCCGCCCGGAACCGACGACCCGAAAGGTGAATATGCGTCGGGTGTCGTCGGCGGACCGGCCGGCGGCGGCACGACGGTCAAGCACAACTACGTCAACAACGGCACGACGATCGAGGTGCTCGTCAATACGGTCGTTGACGGCAGCGGCATCCGTCAGGTGCTGAGCACGACGTCGGGCACCGTCGTCAGCGATGTCAAGTCGACGTTCGGCAATGTGGCGAAAGCCGATCTGCAGATCGGACAACGGGCCCGGCTCGGCCGGCTCGGCTGGAAGGAGATCATTCGATGAATTCAGCGCGCAGACCTGGGGCAGGCCGGCCGGCTGCAAGGCGACGACTACTAGGCTTTACGCTGGTTGAGCTGATGCTCGTTGTCGTTGTCGTCGCGGTGCTGGCGAGCATTGCGCTGCCGAGCTACCGCGAATATATCCGGCGCAGCAGTCGCGAAGCGACGCAGTCGCAACTGATCGAGATGGCCGGCATCCAGGAGAAGATCTTTCTCAATTCGAATGCCTACGCCAACAATGTTGCCGCGCCTTACGACGGCAAGGCTTCGGGTGGTCTCGGCGCAGCCGGCGGCAAATCGCTCGACGGTCGTTATCTGATCACGGCCACCGTGAGCGGCGCGTCTTACGTGCTGACGGCCACACCGGTGGCCGGCGGGCCGCAGGACGGCGACGGTGTGCTGACGATCGCCTCGGACGGCAAACGAACCTGGGGCAGCAAGACCTGGTGAGCTGGCGGCCAGACGCCGGGCGGCAGCCTGCACCGATCTCAGATGCTCAGCAGCCGCTTGTACCAGGGTTTCGCGGCCGATGCGCGCACCGGCTGCTCCGGCAGCAAACCGAGCGCTGGTGCCACCAGTTCAGGCGCAACATCGTCGAGGATGGCCTGCGGTCGCTCGTAGACCATCCGCAGCGCCTCTTCCTTGCCGACCGACGCCGCCGCACGGTCGACCGCTTCGGCCATCTGCGGATTGCGCATGTTGACCGTGTGTGCATCGCTGGCGATCAGGTGGACCAGGCCCTCGTCGAGCATGCGCTCGCTCCAGTAACGCGCGCGCTTGCCGAACTTGCCGAGGATCGCCGCGGCCGTCAGCTGCATCCAGACGCCGCGCTTGGCCAGCGTGACGAAGGTCTGGTAGTTGTGCTCGATCCAGACCAGCCGCTCCGGATGCGTCAGCACCGGCTGATAACCCTCGGCCATGATGTTGAAGACCGACGATTCGAAATTCGGCGGCGGTACGTGATGCGACGGCTCGAGCAGGAAATAGCGCGATCCGTTCAGTGTCGGCACGCGGCCGGATTTCAAGCCATCGAGCAGTTCGGGCACCAGGTGGGCATCGGCCCCGACCACCAGCTTCAGCGGGATGCCGTAGGTATCGAGCGCGCGCTGCAGCTTGTCGCGCTCGGCATGGATGCCGGCGCTGTCGTTCATGTACAGGCCGGGGTAGATGTGCGGCGTGCAGGCCATCACGGTGGTGCCGTCGCGCACCGCAATGCGCGCCATCTCGAGCGACATCTCGAGTGTCTTCGCACCATCGTCGATGCCGGGCAGGATGTGGGAATGCAGGTCGATCATGGCTTCCGTGCGGCCGAGACCGGCTTCAATTCGAATTCATCAAAAAACATCACGCCGGTCATGCCGGCGCCGGCTTCCCAGGCGGCTGCGCTTTCCAGCTGCAAACGCACTGCGCTGCCGCATTGTGGCGGTATGCGCACGTCGACCTCGAAATGCGTCCATTTGCGCTGCGTATCCTTCATCGGTTGCGACTGCGCAAAACGATCGCCTCCTCCGGCGCAGCGCAGCGCCCAGACCAGGCCCTCACGGGTGCGCATGCGGTCGCTCATGTAGTTGCCGCTCAGCGTGTAGCGGTCGTCGAGCAGCAGCATCGGCTGCGAGACCATCGGCTGGGGCAGGGCGCCGCGGCCGGTCAGCTCGACCTCGAGCATCAGCCCGGGGTTTGGCGCTGCCGACGTCTGGTAGACATTGATGCCTTCGACACCGGTCGCCGGCTGCGGCCAGCGCCAGTCGAAACCGCGTTGCGTCGATTGGCGGTCGAAACCCGCGTTGAACAAACCCTCGTCGACCTTTTTCTGCAGGCTGACCCACAAGGTATAGGCATCGAGCCAGTTGCCCTCGGCTTGCAGGCGGTCGATCATCGCCAGCGTGGTTTCCGGGCGCACGACGCCGAGGCGGCTGCCTTCGGTGAAAAAGCCTTGGACCAGACCGGTCGGAACCTTTGGATCGAGGCTGGCCAGCGCCCAGTCGAGCCAGCGCGAGTCGGCATTCAGCTGCGCCATCAGCGCCGGCTGAGCCTGCGGTGTCGTCATCATTGCGGTGACTGCCTTCATCGCCTGACCATAACCGCGTTCGAGCATCGGCACCAGCGCGACTGCCGCGGTCTCCCAGTCGCCGCTGTTCAGCCCGGCGGTGGCCTGGACGACAAGCAGGCTCGGGTTGTACGGCGCCAGTTCCTTCGCTGCCGGCAGCAGTTGCAGCGCACGCGGATCCTGGCGTTCGAACCAGGCCCGTGTCAGCGCGCCATAGGCATGGCTGTCGCCGATATTGCGCCGCACATGCTCGAGGTAGACCTCCGGCTCGGCCTTCACCTGCCGGCCGGTCGGCCATTCGGTGCAACCCTCTTCGAACGGCCATTCGGCCAGCCAGCAGGCGCGCGCCAGCTGCTGCGGCACCGCAAAGGCCCAGATCAGCGCCGCCAGCAGCAGCCACGCCGAAACCCAGACGACAAATGCCAGGCGTCTGGCGATCATTCGCGCTCCTTCATGTTCAGATTGGCGAGCACGGTGCCGGATTTCGTGCCCCAGAACTCGGCCGTCAGGCCGTAGCTGATGCTGCGCCCGGCCTGCTGCGGGCTGCGCGCGAGCAGCACGATTTCACCGCGCACCCGCAGAATGCCGGGCTGCTCGCTGTCGGTCCAGCGCATGCTCTCGACGCTGATCTCAGGGTAACGGTCCTGCAGCGCCATCGCCGGCCGGAACAGCGAACCGGTGACGTTCTGCCCGGCCAGGTAGGCATTGGTCGACTTGGTTGCCGCCGGATTCGACAATTTCGACAGCAATTCGATCAGGTAGTGTTTTGCCTTTACCGCATCGACATCCCATGTCTTGGCCGTCTGCACAACGGCCGGCTGGGCCGGGGGCGGGGATTCGGCGACGGCGATCTGAGGCGCTGGCGCTGGCCGCGGGGGGTAGGGGGCGGGCGCCACCTGCGGCGCGGCGGCAACACGCTGCTCGACAGGCGCCGGCGCCGGTGCTGGGGTTGGTGCAGCGGCGGGCGCGGGCTGCGGCGCTGGGGCCTCGACTACGCGCGGCGCCGGAACAGCAGGCTGCGGTGCCGGCGCAGGGGTAGGAGCGGGGGCCGGAGCCGGTGCCGGGGCTGGCGCAGGTGGTGGTGCAGCTGCCAAGGTCGACGTCGGCGCGGGCGCAGACAGCTGCTCGGTCCTGATCATGCCGCTCGGCAGCGACGGTGCTGGTGCGGGCGGCGGCGCCGGTGCACGAGCCACGGCCGCCGGTTCGAGCGGCGCTGGTGCAGGCTTCGATGCCACAGCCGGTTGGCGTGCAGGCTCGTTGCTGCTGGCGGCAGTCTGCGGCGACCGCTCGTTCTGTTGGCGGGGCGCTTCCGTGTTGCTCGCCACCGCGGTCTTTGATTGAACGGCAGGCGCTGCCGGCGCGGCGGGAGGGGTCACCGGACCTGGCGCGATGCGTTCGGTCGACGGTTCGATTGACGGCGACGACGTCAGGCGACCGCCCGTCTGATTCGCATTCGTTGCAATAGGCGCCGTCGTGCCGTCGGCCCGCACCTCGGGGGCCCGCAAACGTTCGTTGACCGGCCGTTCAGCCAGCGCCGTGGCGGTTCGCTTCGAAGACGCTTCATCACCGCGACGCTCGGCACTGGCCCGGGCTTCCGGCTCGGTACCGGCAATCACCAGCATGCGGCCTTCCTGGGCATCGTGCGCGGCCCACATCAGCAGTCCGACCGCTGCGGCCGAGACGCCGCCGATCGACAGCACCACGCCAAATACTTTTGGATAACGTGCGCGCAATGAATGCCAGCGATCGGCCAGGCCATGGTTCAACTCGATGCGGCGAACCCGCTGGCCGTCGTCGCGCTCGTGCCTGGCGCCCTGTGCCACCACCGATCGTTCGGCGAGCTGATCGTCGTACTGGTCGCGCAAGGTCGGGTCGCTGAGGATCTCGTGCGCCCGATTGACGATGCCGGCGGCATTGGCTGGCAGGCCGGGCACGCCGCGGTCCGGGTGAGTCAGCCGGATCAACGAGCGGTAACGGGTGCGCAGTTCCTCGGGCGCAAACGCCTTCGGCGTCAGCGCCATCACCTGGTAATGCGTGTTGTCGGGTGCGAAACAGGCGCGGCGCACAAACAGCCGGGCCGCCTCGGTCAGTTCGTTCGCATCGGCGTCGACATCGTCCGGAATGCGTCCGAGCGCCCACAGCGCCACGGTATTGAGCTGCGCATACAGTTCCCGCGGCTCACCGAGGCGGACCGGAAAGTTGCCCGGAGCCAGCCCGAAATCCAGCAGGATTTCGGCCAGCTTTTGCGAACTTACCTCGATCGACACGTCCGGATCATGCCTGCTGCTTCAACGGCAACGGCGGTTGGGTCGGCATGAACGGCGTCTTCTCGGGCTCGTTTTCCTGACCGTAACCGTAGTAGTTGTCGTAGGTGTAGTAGGCGGTATTTTGCGCCGTCGTCTTCGTCAGCACGACGCCGCGCGGCACGATGCCGGCCATCCGCAGGCGCCTGAACGCGTCCTTGATGTGGCTCTTGCGGGTCTGGCTTGCCTGCGCGACGTACAGCACCGAATTGACCTGGTTGCCGAGCACGATCGCATCGGCCAGGCCGAGCACCGGCGGGCCGTCGAAGATGATGTATTCGACGCCCTTGGCTTCGAGATGTTCCATCAGCTCGCCGAGTTTCGGGCCTGTCAACAAGTCGACCGGGCTCGGCGGAATCGGCCCGGCGGTCATCACGAACAGGTTCGCAATCTCGGTCGGGCGCAGCAGTTCGCCTTCCGGATGGTGGCCCGACAAATAATTCGACAAGCCTTGCGAATTGCCGATGCCCAGCGAGCGGTGGATCGTCGGATTGCGCATGTCGGCGTCGATCAGCGCGACCTTGCCGCCCAGCTGCGCGAAATTGATCGCCAGCGCGAGCGAGGTCGTCGACTTGCCTTCGGCTTTCGTCGTGCTGGTCACGACCAGGCGCCGCGGTGCACCTTCGGAGGTCGAGAACTGCAACGCGGTTCGCACCGAGCGGTAGGCCTCGGCCATGTGCCCGCGAGCGTCGGTGAAGGTCAGCAGTGCGAGACTGGTCAGCTCGCGCTGGTTCTTGACCTTCGGGATCACGCCCAGCAGCGGCACGCCGAGGATGCGTTCGACCTCGTCGGCAAACTTGATCGAATCGTCGAAGGATTCCATCAGGAATACCAGCCCGAGCCCGAGCACCAGTCCGGCCAGCAGGCCGATCGCCGCATTCAGTGCAATCCGCGGCTTGTACGGGAACAGCGGCACCTGCGCCTTGTCGACGACCTGGATGTTGTTGGTCTCGACGCCGCCGGCGACGCCGACTTCCTTCACCTGCTGCAGCAGCCCGTTGTAGAGCTCGCGGTTGGTATCGACCTCGCGTTTCAGCAGGTTGAAATCGACGCTGCGCTCCTGGCCGGCGACGATTTCCTGGCGGGTTTCGCGCAGCCGGGTGCGGATCAGTTCCTCCTGACGCACCGCGGTATCGAGCGCATTTTTCACCGACGCGAGAATATTCTGCACTTCGCCCTGGATCTTCGCGTCCAGATCGTCGATCTGCGCCTTCAGCTGCTTCATCTTCGGAAATTCCGCCTTGTAGATCTTGGCGTTTTCCTGGTATTCGGCATCGAGTTTGGCGCGCTGCTCCTTGTAGGCCTGGATCGTGCGGCTTTCGAGCACCTGGCGCGCAGTATCCGGGTTGCTGCGGACCGCCTGGTATTCCGAATCGGCCTTGATGCGGTCCTGCTCGGCCTTGCTCAGCGCGGTCGAGAATTCGACGAAGGTCTGGTTGACGACGCTGGTTTTTTCGTCGAGCGTCAGGATATTTCGTTCACGTGCATAGGCCTGCAGCTTGCGCTCGGATTCCTCGAGCCGCGCCTTGGTCAGGCCAAGCTGGGTTTCGAGGAACGATTTCGCATACGACGACGATTCGAGCCGCCGCTCGAGATTCAGCGCGATGAAGGCCTGCGCCATTGAATTGGCGATCCGCGCGGCGAGTTGCGGGCTGGCATTTTCGACCTGCACCTTGATCACTGACGAGTTGCGGATCTGCTCGATCTTCACTGTCTCCTGGAACGACTTGACCACCGCCTCGCGGCTGAACTGCTCAGCGGTGCTGACGGCCGGCTCGCGCAGCTTGTGGTAACTGTCGCCGATCTTGTCGAACAGGTTCTGCACCATCGCCTGCCAGCCGATGTCCTCGTCGGCTGCGCTTTCGCCAAGGCGATCGCGTTCGTTGCGCTCCCGGGTCGCCAGCGATACCGGCATCGGCAAGCCCTGCCGATCGAGCCGCAGTTCATCGATCACCCTCTCGGCGAGCACACGGCTTTTCAGCAGCTCGAGCTGGGTGCCCATGCCGGTGCGGTCGTCGACTTCCTGCACCGCGCTCTGATCGTTCTGGCCGAACTGGACCACTCGCGGCGCCCGCTTGTCAACCTGCAGCGTCGTCGTCGCGAGATACAGCGGCGTGCGGACAAAACTGACCAGCAACGCGGCCAGCAGGCCGACGATTGCCACCGAAATCAGCATCCATTTGTGCTTGACGATCAGCCGCCAGATGTCGCGCAGGTCGAGGACGTTGTCCTCCTGGTCGGCCTGCTGCTCGCGGGCATCCCATCGGTCGAGCATCCCCTGGTTGCCGCGCAATGCCAATGCCTGCGACGGCGGGTTGCCGCCACCATGGGCAAGCTGAAGATCGGGCCGGTTGGGCGGAAGGTCTTGTGCCATCGAATCGGTGTGCCTGCTCTATTTTTGGTAACTGGTGCCAGCCCGGACGCGCGCGGTTCAGCGGCCCATCTGATTGACGCTCGCCGAGAACGGGTTCAGCGTGTCGATGATGTCGCGGAACAGTGAATCGCGCAGCGCGGTGCGGCGGCTGTCGCGGTTGACGACGACGACATCGTCGCCCTGCAGCAACGGATCCTTTGCTTCGCCCTTGCGGATCTTCTCGACGTCGTATTTTTCGGAGAGCGTCTGGCCATCCGGCGTCAGCCGGAACAGCATCACGTTTTCCATGTCGGCCATCGGCGCGCTGCCGCCGGCGAGCGCCAGCGCGCGCAACAAGGTGATCTGGCCGTTGATCGGGTAGATGCCCGGCTTGGTCAACGCACCGTCGAGCGTGATCCGCTGGGTCGTGAATTCCTTGATGAAGATCGAGACCTGCGGGTCCTGCAAATACTTCTTGCCATAGGCGAGAGCAACCAGCGCCTCGGCGTCCGACGCGGTATAGCCACCGAGCTGGAGCTGGCCGATCAGCGGCAGCGCGACATACCCGGATGAATTGACGCGCACCGTGCGCTTCAATTCCTTGACGTTGAAAACCTCGACCTCGAGCAGGTCGTTCGGCGCGATCTTGTAGTCGTCGCCGATCGTGCTCGGCACCGGCAGGTTGCCGTCGTTGGCATCGATGCCGCCCGGCGTCGACTTGATGCCGGGCGATGCGGCGCCGCTTTGATTGAGCGGCGTGAATTCCGGCACGATGCGGGTATCGACCGGCGAGGTGCGGGCCTTGGCGGCGTCCGCTTGCGCCCAGGCATTGCCGAGGCCGAGGCCCAGCAGCAGCGTGGCGACGGTGACTATCTTCGAGCTGCTGGACAAGGATTGGAAAAATTGTCGACTACGGTTCATGCGCTTTCCTTCGTCCCACGGGCATTCCGGCAAATTGCTGCCAGGGCGGTCGATTGTAGAGGGCTGGCGAGGGTCGGTCCGTTACAGCCCTACAGTGGGCATCGGCGCCGGGGTCAACGCTCGTGTGGGTCGGTCGGGCGCAGGAAGATGCCCATCAGCAGCGCCGCCGTCATCGCCAGCGCCGGGATGTGCATGTTGAACTCGACCCAGCTGTGCAACAGCATCGCCAGGACGCCGAGGCCTGCCAGCAAACGCAGCAGCACCGGCCCGGCGACCTCACCGCGCCGTTTTCTTGCCCGGCGCAATTGCCACAGCTGGCGCAGCACGAGCGCCAGCACCAGCCCGGCGACCACCGGTGCGGCCCAGCCGAGTTCCATCAGCAACTGCGGGTAGTCGTTGTGTGCGTGATAGACATATCCGGTCGAGCGAATATCCTGGTACCTCGGGAATACCGATTCGAAACTGCCGATGCCAGTGCCCCAGGGCCAGAATGCCTTCGCCGCGTCGAATGTTGCCCAGGCGTAAGTATTTCGGACATTCGCATCGCCTTCGAGGACCGGTGCCTGCACGCGACCGCTGATGCCTTCGAGCCCGACCGAAAATGCGACGATCAGGCCGAATACGACCAGCAATGTGGCCATCCCGGCGATCTGCACCCGGCTGAGCTTTTCGCGCGCCGCCGCCACGTAGAGAAAAAACGACAAGACCAGCACCAAGGTCGCCGCCGACAGGCCGCCGCGCGACTGCGAGCTGAGGATGATCACCAGGAACGCAAAACCGAGCAGCATCCACAGTGGACGAAATACCGCAGCAGGCAACAAGCCGGTATCCGGCCTGCTCCTCGATGGGGGCGGCCTGCGAACCAGAAAATAGAACCACAGCGGAATCAGCATCGCCAGAAAGTCGGCGAGGTGGTTGCGGTTGGCGAAAGTGCCGACGAAGGCGCCGCCCGCACCTTGGGTACCAAAATAGAAAATCGACTGCGGGCCACCGACAAACTGCAGCACTGCCAGCACGACTTGCGCAATGGCGCCGGCAAACAGCAGCAGCAGCAAGCGGTCGATCGCGGTGCGATCGAGCGTGATGCCAGCCAGCAACATCGCCGATACCGGCAGGGCCGACCACATCGCCGTCCAGGTGGCCTGCGGATTCAGGCTCAGCGGCAACGACTGCGGCACTGGCGCTCCAGCGGCGGTCAGCGCGTCGAGATAAGCCTTGCGGCCTGGCAAGCTGGCCCATGCCTGCACATCGACCGGAATCAACTGGATTGCGGCGATCCACAACGGGCTCGCAGCAACCACACCGATCAGCGCCCACCACCACCATGGCTGCGCGCCACTGCGAACACCCGTTGAATTCGCACGCGTTTCGCCACCGACAGGTATCGGAAGCCAGCGGAAACTGCGTTGCGCGACCAGAATGGCCAGCAATGCGAGTGCCAGTGCCAACAGCACGACCAAGGCAACCTGCCGGTTGCCACCCCTGACGATCGGTGCAAGAAGCAGCAGGGCTGCCGCCAATAAAAAAACCAGCCGATCTGGCAATCGGCTGGCTTCTGTGGAGTGTCGTCCGCTACTGCTGCTCAATTTGAAGGAAGCGTGTCGCTGCGTGGTTCACGAGGAGATCAGTGAAAATCCAGGCCGGTTGGCCAGAACTCGAGGACGACAAAAAACGACAGCTGGCATCGCCAGCTGTCAGTTCTTACGCACCAAGGATCAACGCGGCGAAGTGACTTCGTCGTTGTTCTCGATCAGTGCAAAGCCGGCCGCCATACCGGCGGTGATGGCGATGCCCGTGCCAATGCCGGCACCGGCCCCGCCACCGCCCACTCCACCGCCGCCAACCTGCGCAACGCGGTAGGGGCTGAACATCTGCTTCGCCGAAGCCTGCAGCACCGCACAGCTCTGCTTCGAGTCAACCGTGAAATGCTGGCCGCCCTCGAGGGTGACGGTGCAACCATTGTTGAAGACGACACTGGCGCGGCCATTCGTCGAGACCAGCACGGTGTTGCCGTCGACCACCGGTGTGCCGGCGCCCGCCTTCGAGACAAACCCGTTACCGCCAATGCTGATATTGCCTTGCACGCCACCCAGCTTGCCGACCGGCTGCTGGTCCTTGGCTTGGGCCGACAGCGCGAGGCCTGCGGCCATCACGGCGACGGAAATCATCGTTGCTTTTTTCATTGTGGACTCCTTGTTGAGGGAAGCGTCTGCGCGATATTAAACGAGTTTTCGGCCGCCGCAAGTCTCGCTGAACAGAAAATTTTCAAGCAGACAAAGAACAGCCGGCTGAGCCGGCTGTCTTTCGGATCATCTGCGGGACAGTGTCAGCGCGGTGACGTGACCTCGTCGTTGTTCTCGATCAGTGAAAAACCGACTGCCAAACCACCAACGATCGCGGCGCCAGTGAGGGCCCCCCCACCGAGGCCACCGCCCGCGCCACCGCCCGTGCCGCCACCGACCGGTGCGCCCGGCTGCGCCACGCGATACGGCTTGAACATCTGCTGAACCGCAGCTTGCTGCTGACCGCAGCTCAGCTTGGTGTCGACAACCATGTGCTGGCCACCCGACAGCGGAACGCTGCAGCCATCCTTGAACTCGACCGTGACGCGGCCGTCGGTCGACACCAGCACCTTGCTGCCGTTGACCAGGGGCGTGCCGGTTGACGGCCTTGTTGACAAAGCCGCTGCCGGTCACGCTGATGGTGCCCTTGACCCCGCTCAGGGTCCCGACGACGTCGTCTTTTGCGTGGGCTGCCAGCGAAACACCAGCGAGCATGGCGACGAGCAGTAATTTCTTCATTGGGACTCCTGTTGGTATTGATCTGCTGGCGATACTAACCCAACTGATCAACAGTTTGTGCAAGAAAATTCCGGCGGGATTGCATCGGACGCTGCCTGCCGCCTCTCAATGTGCAGCGCCGTTGCAACAGTGTGGCCAGACAATGGCCGGCAATGCCTGATTCCAATGTCTCCCGATCCTTTCGCTTCGACCGCCTCGATGCCATCCGTGGCTTTGCGATGGTCTGGATGGCGCTGTTCCATTTCGGCTTCGACCTCGATTATTTCGGGTTGATCGACGAAGACTTCTACCGCGACCCGTTCTGGACACGCCAGCGCGCCGTGATCGTGTCGCTGTTCTTGGCAGTGCCGGGGTGGGCCTGGCTGTCGCCGCCGCGCAAAAGCAGCCGTGGCGGCGTTTCTGGCGGCGCTGGTGGGAGATCAGCAGGTGGCGCGCTGCTGGTCAGCATCGGCTCCTACCTGGTTTTTCCGCGCAGCTTCATGCTCTTTCGGCGTGCTGCACGGCATCGCACTGATGTTGATCATCAGCCGGCTCGCCGGTCGAAACCCGCGTCATGCACGGTGGTTGGCGATCGGTGTGCGCCGTATTGATTGCGTTGCCGTGGCTGGTCTCACATCCGTTTTTTGACAGCCGCCTGACCGTCTGGGTCGGCTTGTTTACCCGCAAGCCGATCACCGAGGACTTTGTCCCGCTGCTGCCGTGGATGGGCGTGATGTGGTGGGGTGTGGCCGCTGGCCACTGGATGCTGGCACATCGGCCACATTGGCTGAGCGGCCCGCTGCCGCAGCGCGGTCGGGTTGTATTTGATTCCCTGGCCTGGCTCGGTCGACATGCGTTGAGCTTTTATCTGTTGCACCGGCCGAGGGTGCTCATCGGCGGCTTGTTCGGGTCTTCGCGCGGCGGGCATTTTGTAGGCTGTGTCGTCTGCGCTGGTTGATTGCCGCAAATTCGCCGCAGTCGGAAAATTTTGCAAGTTGTTGCACGTCGAGGCTCGAGCCGGGGGGCTCAGACGCCGACAAGACGGTGAACGGGGAGGCTGTCTTCCCGCTCAGCTCCACTTCGAAGGCCGGGAGGTCGCATGTTCAGCAACGCCGTTTCATCAGCCGTAGGGCGTCTTTACGCCGGTACCGCCATCGCGGAGCCCGACGCGCCAGCAACCGGTGCGGCCGGTCGAGCCTGTCGTCCGGGCGGAGCAGAGCACCCCCGGGGCGCCGTCAGACGATGGCCGGGGCGATGCAAAGGCGCAGCGCCAGGCACTTGCCGACGGTGTGCGCGCAGTCTTCGAGTCGACGGTCGGCACCGAAGCCGATGCCGCAACGCCCGATATCGATGATCCGCTGCGCAGGCTGGAAGGTGGGGACGACGAGGCCGCTGCGGCCGAGCCGACTCGCGCCGGCCGACCCCCAGCTCGAGGAGGCCATCCTGCGCTTCATCCACGCGGTCTTCCGCACCCTTGCCGAAACCGAAGGCGGCCCGATGGACAGCGGCCGATCGGTTCGCGGTGAGACCGGCGCGCCAGCGCAGCGCCAACAGCTGCCCGGCGTCAGCGCCAGCCGTGAGCAGCTCGGGCGGCGAATCGAGCTCGTTTGCCGAACGCCGCGCCGCCGCCGGCCCGGCTGGGCGCTCCGCCGCACTCGGCCGACCGCCACGGCGATCTCGGCGAGGCTTTCACTGCTGTGCGGCAAGCGCTCGGCGGCCACCAGGTAGCCAGGCGCCACGGGCAGCTCGGCCGGTACGCGTGGCGATGTCGCTGGTGATGTTGATGCAGCGCCTGGCCCACGCAGGACATGCAGCAGGGCAGCCCGCCATTGGACGAAGGGCTGCCGACGGTCGGTGGGTTGCTGCACGCGCGAGCCTGAAACTGTGCGGCGGCTGCGAGCTGACACCGCGCAATCGCAGCTAAAGCCGCTCCCACCGGCACAAACCCTGGGGCGACGGCCACCCCCGCGAACAGGCGGTTTTCGTGGCTGCGGTTCGCGCAGCATCCGTGAGGTTGAACCGCGGAGAACGGCGATGCAGCTGGAATTCACCCACCATGGCGCGGTGCGAGGCGTCACCGGCTCTTGCCACCAGCTGGCGCTGCCCGATGGCCAGGCGGTGCTGGTCGATTGCGGCCTGTTCCAGGGTGCCGAAACCTCGCCCGACGGGCGCCGGCCCCGGCAAGCTCGAAGTCGGCTTTCCGCTCGGCAAGGTGAGGGCGCTGGTCGTCACCCATGTGCACATCGACCATGTCGGCCGCGTACCGCACCTGCTGGCGGCCGGATTCAAGGGGCCGATCTATTGCAGCGAGCCGTCGGCGCTGCTGCTGCCGATGGTGCTGGAGGATGCGATCGAGGTCGGGTTCAACGCGCGACAAGGCCTTGATTGCCCGCTTCATCGCCCACCTGCGCCAGCAGATCGTGCCGCTGCCCTACAAGCAATCGGCAGACGGTGATCGCCGGCTCGCCAAGCCTGCGCGTGCGTCTGCAACCTGCCGGCCACATCCTCGGCTCGGCCTATGTCGAGTTCGAGGCAGAGCATGCCGGCAGCAAGCGCCGGGTCGTGTTTTCCGGCGACCTCGGCGCACCGTATACGCCGCTGCTGCCGGCGCCGCAGTCGCCGCTCGCTGCCGACATCGTCGTGATCGAGAGCACCTACGGCGACCGCACCCACGAGAGCCGCAAGAACCGCCGCGAGCGTTTGCAGGCGCTGTGCGAACACGCCTTCGGGAATGGCGGCTGCCTGCTGGTACCGGCATTCAGCATCGGCCGCACGCAGGAGCTGCTGTACGAGCTCGAGGACATCATCCACCGCAATGCCTCGCGGCCGGCTGCTGCAGGCCTGGCCTGGCGCGAGCTGGACATCATCGTCGACTCCCCGCTCGCTGCCGATTTCACGCGCGGCTACCGCAATCTCGCGCCGCACTGGGATGCCGAGGCGCGCAAGCGCGTCGATTCGGGCCGGCATCCACTGGCCTTCGAACAATTGACGACGGTTGCAGACCATGCTGCACACCTGAAGATGGTCGACAGGCTGGCGCGCAGCGGCCGCCCGGCGATCGTCATCGCCGCCAGCGGCATGTGCGCCGGCGGGCGCATCGTCAATTATCTGAAGGCGATGCTCGGCGATCCGCGCCACGACGTGTTGTTCTGCGGCTACCAGGCGGCCGGCACGCCGGGCCGCGCGATCCAGACTTACGGCCCGCGCGGCGGCCATGTCGACCTCGACGGTCAGCGTTTCCAGATCCGCGCCGCAATCCACACACTCGGCGGCTATTCCGCACATGCGGACCAGAAAGACCTGCTCAATTTCATCGGCCGCATGCGAAGCCCGCCAAGCCAGGTCCGCATCGTCCACGGCGACGACGCCGCCAAGCACACACTCGCCGGGCTGCTGCGGCAGCGCCATCCGGCGATGGAGGTGGTGATTCCGTGACCTCCCACCACCCAATCGCGGCTAAAGCCGCTCCCACGGGCATGCACATGACTTCGTGCCCCGCCCGCGGGCAGGGGCTTCAGCCCCGCTTCGGGCTGGTGCTGGTAAACAGGATCGCGGCTAAAGCCGCTCCGCCGGCTGCCGCAACGCCTGCGCCGCCCCGCGCAGCGCTGGCGGCGACTGGCGTCGATCACGTAGGTCGGGATCTCCGCCAGATAGGCCTCGTAGCGGCCCTTTGCGGTAAAGCGCAACCGAAACTCGGAGTTGTCGATCATGTCGCCGAGTTCGGGACGCCAGGCCACCGCCGATGAAGACGCCGCGGCGGGCGCCGAGTGTCAGCGCCAGATTGCCGGCGACGCTGCCGAGCAGCTTGAAGAACAGGCCGATCGCCTGCAACGACAGCGGATCGACCTTGTCCTTCGCGCGCTGGCTGATCGCCGGGCCGCTGAGCGATTCGAACGGCTCGCCGGCAACTTCAGCGCAGGCCTTGTACAGATTGACGATGCCCGGCCCGGAGAGGGCGCGTTCGGCGGATACATGGCCGAATTCCCGGCGCAGCACCGCAAGCACCGAGTTTTCCCAGTAATCGCCACCGGCCAGCGTCGCATGGCCGCCTTCGCCGGCGATCGCGGCATAACCGCCGCCAGGAACGGCAGCAGGCCACCGACGCCGAGCCCCGTGCCGGCGCCGAGCAGCCCCCAGGCCGCGTCCGCCGCCGCGACACCATCCCCGACCGGGCGCAGTTCGTCTTCGTCGAGCGAGCAGCCGCTGCAGGCCCATTGAAGCCTTCATCGCGGCAATCGAGAACACCCATTTCAGGTTCGTCATCTCGACCCAGTCGCCGCGCACTGGCGCCGCAATGCCGATCGCCGCCGATTGCGGTGCCTCGTCGGTGCGCTCGCGCAGGTAGTGCTCGACCATCTCGAGCGCGCCTGGACAGTCCTTGCAGTCGTAGACAGCTTCGGACTCGAAGGCCGGATCGTCGTCGCGCTGCAATGCAAACCGCGCGCGGGTGCCGCCGATGTCGCCGAGCAGCTTGACGTCAGCCATGTGTGCTCCTTCTCAACGGCGATCTCGCGACCGCCGACGCGCTATTCGGACTTGCCCTCGGCGCTGCCGCTGTCCGCCGTCACACCGCCCATCGCGTGGCTGAAACCGCCGTCGACATAGGTGATCTCGGAGGTCACGCCGGCGGCCAAGTCCGACAGCAAAAAGGCGGCGACATTGCCCACATCGTCGATGGTCACGTTGCGTCCGAGCGGCGCAGTCTGCGCCACCGCCTCGAGCATCTTGCCGAAGCCCTTGATGCCGGATGCCGCCAATGTCTTGATCGGGCCGGCCGAAACGCCGTTGACGCGAACGCCACGCGGCCCGACCGCGCTGGCGAGGTAGCGCACGCTCGCCTCGAGCCATGCCTTGGCCAGCCCCATCGTGTTGTAGTTCGGCACGCTGCGCACCGCACCGAGATAACTCAGCAAGCATGTGTCGGTGCAGCATGTCGCAGCGTGGCCTTGCCATCGCCGGGAAACTGTAGGCCGAGATGTCGTGCGCATGCGGAAGGCCTCGCGCCGACAACCCGTCGAGGAGCATCTCCGCGCGATCGCCTCACGCAGCGCGGCGCAAAACCGATCGCGTGGACAAAACCGTCGAACCGCGGCCAGCTCTTGCCGTAGATCTGCAAACAGCGCCTCGATCTGTGCGTCGTCGCCGACATCGCAATCGAATACCAGTTTCGAATCGAATTCCTCGGCATGACCGGTGATCCGGTCCTTGCAGCTTCTCGCCGACATAACTGAATGCCAGCTCCGCCCCTTCGCGGTGACAAGCCCGCGCAATCCCGTATGCGTATTGAGCGATTGACACCCCCCCCGTGATCAGCAGCCGCTTGCCGCTGAGAAAGCCCATGTTCAGATTCTCCGAAATCAAATCGCTGAAGACCGAAGTGTCGCACGGACGCAATCCAACGAGGAGTGGCTTGAGCCGCGATAGCAGCCGACGCAGAGCGCCATTCTCGGAAAGACGATCGTCGTCCCCCCACCGAAGGCGATACAGGGACACAGATCGCGTCGAGAATTGCTGCCATGTCTCTCCGGAAAGCCGCCGATGCCCCACCAGCGCTGCGACGAGGCCGGCGCCCTGCTGACATCGGAGGGCCTATCTGGTGACCACACTACCGATGGCCGGAAGCCGATACTTGCGGATTGGCGAGTTGCCCGGATCGTGGTGCTCGAAATGCGCCGGCTTGACGAGGAACTGGGCGCCTGTTCGCTCGCTGGCGTGGGTCGTGATGCCCGACCACTGGCATTGGCTGCTACAACTCAACGAGTCGCCTGACGAAGCTTTCCATCTGTCCGAAGCGATGCGCGCGGCCAAAGGCCGTTCGGCGCTGGAGATTACGACGGTCAAGCGCACAGGCAAGGTCTGGCAGGCCGGCTACCACGACCACGCCCTTCGCGAGGACGAGGATTTGCAGGCGATTGCGCGCTATGTCATTGCCAATCCCGGCGAGTGGGTCTTGGCCGACGACATCGGCGGTTTCCCTCCTGGGCGCGTGGCAGGTGGGCGACATCGTGGCGGTTGACGAGCGGCCGACGCAGAATCGCGCGAAAGCCGCTCCTACGTTCGAATGCATCTAAAGCCGCTCCTACGTTGGATCGCGGCTGACGCCCCTCCTACGCAATATCTTGCCTGAGCCTCCCCGACACCGCGCTACAATACTGGTTTCCCAAGAAGCTGGGATGGCGGATTCTTCCGGCCCATTTTTTTTGCCTGAACCGATTTTGATCTCGATTGCCGAGAGGACGCTGCACTTCGTGAACTGGTTGGACGCCTGTTGAACGCACCGTGACTGCCCTGGGGTACGACCTTGTCGATACCGAGCGGCGGAGGCTTGCTGCGCGTTGACATCCACTGGGTGCCCGGGCACGATTACGAGACCGGCGCCGGTGAGTTCATCGCACCGTCGACGATTGCGAGAAGGTCACGCGTCAGTCGCAGCATGTGCTCGAGGTCGAGGGCGCTGCCTACGAGCGGCTCGAGGTGCTCACGTGGGCCCGACCGCCGCTGAAGCGCGAGGCCGATTACGCGCGTTTTGCCGGCGAAAACGTCGCGATCACGCTGAAGCTGCCGTTCAAGGGGCGGAAAAAGTTTCAGGGGTTGTTGCAGCGGGCCGGAGAGGGGTGGCGGCGGGTGCTGAAGCAGCCGGAGGCGAAGAAGGGGAATGTGAAGGGCAAGGGGCCGGTGAAGGGCAAGAAGGTGGAATCGGGGCTGAAGCCCCTCCCACAAGCAATCTCTCCACAATCCAGAAGAGGCCCCCCAGCTCGCCCTCGATTTCACCCTCGACGAGGTGCGCGAAGCCCGGCGGTGCCGGTATTCAGGGGCGCCGCTTTACCGAGCAGGCAGCCTCGCAGACGGCATCGGACGGTGGCCGGGGATCATCTTGACGGAGGTCGCAGCTGTACAAATGAATTGCCGAAAGTTGTCGATGCTGGTGGACGCGATTTCGCGCGAAAAAGTGTGGGCAGCTGCAGGTTGTCTTCGGCGCCGTCGAGGCGCGCTCAAGTTCCCGCCTTGAAGAAGCTGCATGGCGGCGAAGTCGACATCCGCGTCACCGTCGACCGTGAAACCGGCGAATACTGGAGACCTTCCGCCGCTGACGCTGGTGCCGAACGAGGCCGGCCTGCAACTGCCCGATTCCGAAACCCGTATTTCGAGGCCGCCGAGGAGCATCCTCCCGACATCGAGGTCGGCGACGTCCAGGAGCCGGGTCCATTTTCGTGAACCATCGGCCGCATTGGTGCCCAGGCCGCCACCCTTCAGAAGATTCGCGACGCCGAGCGCGAGCAGCTGCTGACCGATTTCCTGTCGCGCGGCGAGAAGATCTTCGTCGGCACCGTCAAGCGCCTCGACAAGGGCGAGGTGATCGTCGAAGGGCCGTGTCGAACGGCTGCGCCGCAGCGAATATGATCCCGAAGGAAAACCTGCGCTCCGGCGACCGCGCTGTCTGCGCCTACATCGCCGAGGTCGCCGACGCTGCGCTGCAGATCCTGCTGTCGCGCAGCGCTCCCGGCTTCATGATGGAACTGTTCGCACAGGCAGTGCGGAAATCGAGCAAGGGCCTGCTCGAGATCAAGAGCTGCGCCCGTGACCCGGGGCAGCCGCGCGAAGATCGCCGTCGTCTCGCACGACAAACGTGTCGATCCGATCGGCACCTGCGTCGGCGTGCGCGGCTCGCGCGTCAATGCCGTCACCAACGAGCTGGCCGGCGAGCGAGCGTTCGACATCGTGGTCGGCTCAACCGCGCAGTTCGTGATCGGCGCGCTGGCGCCGGCCAACGTGCAGTCGATCGTCGTCGATCAACGCCACGTGATGGACGTCGTCGTCCTCGACGCAGCAGTTCGCGATCGCGATCGGCCGCGGCGGCCAGAACGTCCGCCTGGCGAGTGAACTCACCGGCTGGCGCATCAACATCATGACCGCCGAGGAAGTGCGCCGGTACAATCCGCCGAGTCGGAGACCGTGCGCGCGATGTTCGTCGACAAGCTCGACGTCGACGCCGAGGTGGCCGACATCCTGATCGCCGAGCTTCTCGAGCCTCGAGGAAGTGGCCTACGTGCCGATGCAGGAAATGCTCGAGATCGAGGGTTTCGACGAAGATACCGTCAACGAGCTGTGCACCCGTGCCAAGGATGCGCTGCTGACGATGGAAATCGCCAAGGAAGAAGGTCGATGACGTCTCGCAGGACCTGCGCTACTTCGAAGGCCTCGACACCGAGCTGATCGGCAAGCTGGCCGACGGCAACGTCCACACTCGCGACGACCTCGCCGACCTTGCGGTCGACGAGCTGACCGAGATGACACGCATCAGCGAAGAGATGCGCAAGGTGCTGATCATGAAGGCACGCGAACACTGGTTTACCGCCTGATCGACGATTCCAACGCGAGCAACCTGCCCGCGCCCGCCTTTGACCCCGAGCACCAGACAGAAGCAAGCAAAGTACACAATGGCCGTGACCACCGTCGCACAACTCGCCGCCGAGCTTGAACCGCTCCGCCACTGCACTGCTGGAGCAGCTGCAGCAGGCTGGCGTCGGCAAGGCGTCGACGGACGACGCCTTGACCGAAGTCGACAAGGAGCGCCTGCTCGACTACCTGCGCACCAGCCACGGCACTGCCGCCGGCGGTGAGCGCCGGAAGCACCCCGCGACGCGCAAGTCGACCAGCGAGATCAAGCAGGCCGATGCCTCCGGCAAGGCCCGCACGATCCAGGTTGAAGTCCGCAAGAAGCGCACCTTCATCAAGCGCGATGACGTGCCGAGCGGTGTCGAGGACGCTGCCGACGCCGAAGCCGAATTCGCCCGCCGCGAAGCCGAGGCCGAGAAGCAGGCCGAGGCGCTGCGCCAGCAGGAGGCTGAAATGGCCGCCAGCGACAAGAGGCGGCGACGTCAGCGGCCCGCGCCGAGGCGCGAGCCGCCGAGGCGCCGAGCGCGAGGCCGCCGAGAGGCGCAGGCCGACGCCGCAGCCGCGGCTGCCGCCGGCGGAAACCGCGAAGGCGAAGCCGGCGAGGAAGAAGGAAGCGGCCGCCAAGCCGCCCGTTCCGCAAAAGCGAAGGCCGAGGCGCGCGCTGCCGCCGAAGCCGAGGCCGCTGCGCTGAATGCCAGCGCGCGCAACCGCGGCGCCGCAAAAACCGCGCCGAAGGCCGCCGATGAGGAAGAGCCGAAGCCGGTGCCGGCGCGCGACGCCGCGAAGCCGGGCGAAGCCAGCCGGGTGGCCGCCGAACTGCCGCGCCGACGCCGGCGCCGACCCCGCTGGAGGCGCCGAAGGGCCCGTTGCGCGTGATCAAGGCTGCCGACGTCGTCGACGAGGAAAAGAATCGCCAGTACGAAGGCCGCTGATGAAGCCGCCGCGATCCGCGCGATGATGAACGCGCCAAAGCGCGTGCTGACCGCGAAGAAGGAAGAGCCTGCCAAGCCGGAAGCCGGCAAGGAAGGCATCAAGGGCACGATCCACAAGCCGGCCGGTGCGCCGGGTGCAGTGCCTGCTGCCGGCAAGCCGGGCCACAAGAAAGTCGCGGAAGTCCGAGAAGCTGTCGTCGAGCTGGCCGATGACGCCGCCAAGCGCCGTGGCCTGAAGACGCGCAACGATTCCTGTGGCGGTGGCCGTCGGGCTGGCGTGCGCCGCGTGGGCCGCGGCCGCGGCGACCGCAACGACAGCTCGCAGTCGACCTTCGTCGCGCCGGTCGAATTCCAGGCGCAGGAAGTGACCGCCTGCCGGAGACGATCAGCGTGTCCGGCACCTCGCGCACAAGATGAGCGTGAAGGCGAGCGAGGTGATCAAGCAGCTGATGAAAGTGGGCCAGATGGTTACGATCAACCAGCAGCTCGACCAGGAAACGGCGATGATCGTCGTCGATGAGATGGGCCACACCGCGATGGCCGAGCCAAGCTCGACGATCCGGACGCCTTCCTCGAGGAGGAAAACGAGGACGAAGGCGATCACGAGATGCTGCCGCGTGCGCCGGTCGTCACGGTCATGGGCCACGTCGACCATGGCAAGACCTCGCTGCTCGACCAGATCCGCCGGGTACTGAGCGGCCGCCGGCGAGGCGGGCGGCATCACCCAGCACATCGGCGCCTACCACGTCGATACGCCGGATCACCTTCCTCGACACCCCCGGTCACGCGGCGTTTACCGCGATGCGGGCACGTGGTGCGAAGGCGACCGACATCGTGATCCTGGTGGTCACGCCGCCCACGACGGCGTGATGCCGCAGACGAAGGAAGCGATCAGCCACGCGAAGGCCGCCGGCGTGCCGCTGGTCGTCGCGATGAACAAGATCGACAAGCCGAAGCCAACCTGGAACGCCTGAAGAGCGAGCTGGGTGGCCGAGGAAGTCGTGCCGGAGGAATTCGGTGGCGATTCGCCGTTCGTTCCGGTCTCCGCGAAGAGCGAGGGCATCGACAGCCTGCTGGCGGCGCCGCGCCGCAGGCCGAGGTGCTGGAGCCGAAGGGCGCCGGGGGCCTCAGTTTCCGGCCAAGGGCCTGGTGATCGAAGCCAAGCTCGACAAGGGCCGTGGCCCGGTCGCCACCGTGCGCAAAGCGGTACGCTGAAGCGCGGCCACGTCGCGCCGGCCGGCTCCAGCTTCGGCCGGGTGCGGGCGATGCTCGACGAGAACGGCAAGCCGATCGACGAGGCGGCCCGTCACTGCGGGTCGAGTATCCAGGGCGTTGGAGGTGCCGCAAGCCGGTGACGAGTTCATCGTGCTGGCCGACGAGCGCCGCGCTCGCGAGATCGCGACCTTCCGCGCGGCAATGCGGAAGTGACGCTGAACAAGCGCCGTGCCGCCAAGCTCGAGAACATGTTCGAGACGGCTGAAGGCCAGGCGCAGGCCGCCGATCGTCAAGGCCGCCGTGCACACGTTCCAAGGAGGCGCTGGTCCAGAGCCTGCTGAAACTCAGCACCGCCGAGGTCAAGGTGCAGGTGGTGCACGCTGCGGTCGGTGGCATCAGCGAGAACCGACATGACCTCGCGATCGCGTCGAAGGCCATGATCGGCTTCAACGTCCGCGCCGATGCGCAGGCCCTGAAGCTCGCCGAAGGCAATGGCGTTGATCCGCGTTACTACAACGTGATCATGATGCCGTCGACCAGCTGACGACGTCATGAGACCCGGCACGCCGGCGCCGGAGCAGAAGGAGAAGTCACTGGAATTGCCGACTCGCATGTCTTCGTCATCGAAGATCGGCACGGTCGCCGGCTCGATGGTCTCACCGCCGGCGTCGTCCGCCGCGGTGCACGCTTCCGCCTGCTGCGCGAAAACGTCGTCGTCTACACCGGCGAGTCGTAGTCCGTCCGCCGCATCAAAGACGACGTCCGGGAAGTGGCCGCCGGCTTCGAGTGCGGTATCAAGCTGAAGGACAACGACATCAAGGAAGGCGACCAACTGAGTTCTTCGAAGTCAAATAAGTGGCGCGGACGCTGTAAGGCCGGCGCATTTTTGGGATGGGCTACCCCTCGTGGAAGGGGCGGCCATTGTGGGAGGGCTGCATTTGTGGAGGGGCTTCAGCCCCGATTCAGGCTCTGGGATAGATAAAATTGGCTGAAGCCCCTCCCACAGCCATGCCACCCGCAGAGCAGCCGCCCGTTCGCACACCCAGCCTCATCACCCCCTCAACCGGGAGAGGGGCCAGGGGCCGACCATGCGACCATAGGCCCCTGCATCTGCTGCTTCCGATTGACCGAACTGCACCCCCAAAACTCGCCACCCCCAAAAGCTGGCGGGGTTTGCCTTTATACATCTAAGACTCTGCCAAAAGGAGCAAAACGCCATGCGAAACAAACGCGCCATCCCCAACCGCAGCTTCCGCATCGCCGACCAAATCAGTGCTACCGGCGCTGCCAGCTGAAAGTACCCTATCCAATGACCATCCGACGCGGGTCCAGTGACCCCCGCACCACGCCAAGGTCTTCTTCTCGGTGCGCAGCGGCCGCCGGCAGGAGTCCGAAACCGGCCTCAACGAGGCGGCAGGCTTCCTGCGCAACGGCCTCTTCAAACGCCTGCAGATCCAGACCGCGCCGACGCTGCACTTCCTGTTCGACCGCACGACAGAGCGGGCCGCCGAGCTGAACGAACTGATCAAGCAGCGAATTCGACGCAGGCGAAGGATTGAGAATTGTGCGAAGGGCTGAACCTCACCACAACATCCGCACCAAATGCCGATAGCGCGCCGCATCGCAGCTGACCAGCGTCAATCCTTGCAGCTCGCTTTGCGCAGCCAGCATCCGGTCGAATGGATGACGGCGTCGATTTGGCCAGGAGCGGCTCGCAAGGCATGTCGTTGATCGATTGCAAGCGGTGTAAAGCCGTTGGCATTGAGCAGTTCGACAAGTCGCGTGGCAGCCTCCGGCACCCCAGGAACTTCCGCCAGGTGCTGCTGGGTCTCGCAATTTCCCAGGCGCTGGCCGCGCTGACAAAGATCTCGTTCGCTTCGTCCATCAGGGCGCTGCGCACGGCGGCCGACAGTTGCGGGGCTGCTCGGGCTCCACCACCAGATCAGGGCGTGCGTATCGAGCAAGAGACGCAACTGGCCGACTTGCTCGCTCACTCACTCCTCCCAGGCATGCAACTCCTCATCTGGCAACGCGTCGAAAACTGTCGCCGAGCCTCCCCGTAGCGGCCCGGTTGCCGTCTCGGGCCGGGGCGCGGGAACCACCAACCTGGCGTAGGGTTTGCCAGCCTTTGCCAAGATGATCTCCTGCCCTGCATGGGCCATATCGAGCAGGCGCTAGAAATGGGTCTTCGCCTCGTGAACGTTGACAACGGCGCTCGTAACATCATGGACTTAGTCCAGGAAGCGCCCTGTATACGCTGCCTCGGCCTGTAGGAGCGGCTCTTCAGCCGCTATTTCCTCCCGGGAGAATCGCGCCTTCAAGCCACTTCCCCAATAGAAGAATCAACCACACCGCGGCAAGCGGCGCCCCGCCTTGCCGCTGATGAAATCCGCCTCCCACCCGCCCGCGCATCCCCGCCGTCCCGTCCACGGCGCGCGCCGCTCGACAAGCGCCTGCCCGCTCCAGTACGGACGAGTTGCAGAAGGTCAAACGCCTGTTCCGCGCCGAAAAGGCCGGTCACACCGGCACTCTGGAGACCCACTCGCGGGGCCCGCCCCGCTTCGGCGCAGCGACGAAGTTTTCACAGGTGAGCCTCGACGCCGACAAGCGCTATACCGCGACGCTGCGCCTCGGCGTGACGACGAGCCGACGGCAGATGCCGAAGGCGAGGTGCTGGAAACCCGCCCGGTGGACCGCCCGACGGCAGACCGATCAGCCCGCCGATATCGAGGCGGTGTGCGGGCGGTTTGTCGGCCAGATCAAGCAACTGCCGCCGATGTATTCCGCGCTGAAACGCGACGGCAAGTCCACGAATACGCCCGAGCCGGCATCGAGGTCGAGCGCGAGGCGAGGGCGGTGACGATCTTCTCGATCAAGGTGCTGGATGTGGCTGTGGAGAAATCGGGGCTGAGTCCCCACAGAGCCGGCCAAGGCTACTGCGGATAGGAACGGCGACTGCCCGTAGGAGGTCGAGCCCCGATTCAGGCTGGTGCAGCTGCAGACCGGGCCCGAAGCCCCTCCCGACAAACCCCGCCCAGCCTGCTGCAAAAAAGCTCGGTTGAAGAAGAACGCGACTGTGGGAGGGGGGCTTCAGCCCCGATTCGGGCTGGTGCTGCACCTGCAATCGCGGTGGAAAGCCGCTCCTGACGGCAATCGGTGCGAACGAGGCACCAGCCCTCATCACCCTCGACATCCGGCTGCTCCAAAGGCACCTACATCCGCACGCTCGCCGAAAGACATCGGCAAGGCACTCGGCTGCGGCGCCCATCGCCGCCCCGCGCCGCACCGAAACCGGCCCGCTGACCCGGTCACCGCCCTGACCCTCGCCCAACTCGAGCAAGTGACCAGCCTACGCTGCTCCCAGCCGATATCCTCCTCGCCGACGTCCGCCTGGCGCCCGAAGACGCCGCCGCTTCCTCAACGGCGTCCGCCGCCGCCTGCCACTTTCAGATGCCCCCCACGTGCGCGTCACGGCCCGGAGCCAAAAGCCTTCCTCGGCAGCGGCCACATCTCCGCCGGCGGCGAACTGATCAGCGACCGGCTGTTGAGCCCTGTCGAAGTGCAGGGTCTGCTCGACCAGCCTTTCCGGCGCTCGGCAATGCATAGAGCGCTGGCCATCCCCGTCTGTACCTTACTCCTCGGCGCCACCCAACATGCAAAACGCGGCCACAAAGCCGCATGTTCTCTCCCCAAACCCGCCTCCCGCACCCCACCGCAGCATTCCCCCACACCCCTGCAAAAGGCGCCCCGATAAATCGTGGCAGAACGCCAGGTGCTTCTCAAATCAGCTACGTATGCATCGCCGAGCAGATTCGAAATATCGCCATCATCGCCCACGTCGACCATGGCAAGACCACGTGGTCGACCAGATGCTGCGCCAGAAGCGCACCTTCCGCCAGAACGAGAAGGTGCGCCGCCGCGACCTACAGCAACGACCTCGAAAAAGAGCGGGGCATCACGATCCTGTCGAAGAACTGCGCGGTCGAGTGGAAGGGTACCCACATCAACATCGTCGACACCCCGGGCCATGCGGACTTCTCGGTGTGGTGTCGAGCGGGTGCTGTCGACGCAGCGCGCCGCTGCTGGTCGACGCCGTCGAAGGCCCGATGCACACGCTTCGTCACGAAAAAGGCGTGGCGTCGGCCTGGAAGCCGATCGACTCGTCAACAAGGTCATGCCCCGGCGCCCGCACCGACTACGTGATCAACGCCACCTTCGACCTGTTCGACAAACTCGCCAACCGAAGACCAGCTCGACTTCCCGGTCGTCTTCGCCTCCGGCGGCTGGGCGACGCTGGAAATGCGACCGGAACGGATTTTGCCCCTCTGTTCGATTCGATGCTCGAACACGTCCCCGCCCACGACGAGCCCGAACCCGCTACAACTGCAGATTCTGCTCGCTCGACTACTCCACGTATGTCGGCTTGCATCGGCATCGGCCGCGTCAACCAGGCACGCTGAAGCGATGCAGGTAAAGCTGGCCGTTACAGCAGCCGCGAACACGCCTTTCACGGCCGCATTTCAACCAGGTGCTGAAGTTCGAGGCCCTCGAGCGCCAGCAGGCCACCGAAGTGGGCCCCGGCGACATCGTGTTGATCAACGGCATCGAGAACATCGGCATCGGCGTGACCATCACCGAGATCGGCGCCACGTGGCCGACGCCTACCGTCCACGAGCCGACGCTGACGATGAATTTCCAGGTCAACAACTCGCCGCTGGCTGGCCGGGCAAGTTCGTCACCAGCCGGCAGTTGTGGACCGCCTGCAGCGTGAACTGCAGAGCAACGTGGCACTTAGGGTGACCGAGACGGACGAGGACGGCGTCTTCGAGGTTTCAGGCCGAGGCGAACTTCCTGCTGGAGACGATGCGCCGCTGAAGGCTACGAACTCGCCGTCAGCAAGCCCCGGGTGGTGTCGACCATGTCGGAGCCGATTGAGATGGTGACGGCTGATGTCGAAGATCAGCACCAGGGTGCGGTGATGCAGGCGTGGCCGGTGGAGCGTTGCTCGACGACGATGATGGGGCGGCGGTCAACACGAGACGCGCGCGGCCTTATTGGTTTCCAGAATGAATTCTTGAACCTTACCCGTGCACCGGGTCTATCAGCAATATCTTCTCATGAAAGATGAGGCGTTCAAGGGAGATATCGCAGGTCGCAAGAATGGCGTGTTGACTAACCAGGTCACCGGCGAGGCGGTGACCTATTCCCTCGGCAAACTCGATGATCGCGGGCGCATGTTCGTCAAGGCCGGCGATCCATTGAAGGCATGGTGATCGGCATCCCTTGCACAACGATCTGTAATCGTGAACGCGGTGCGCGGCAAGCAGCTGACCAACTTCCGCGTGTCTGGCAAGGAAGACGCGATCGATCTACGCCGCCGATCCAGCTGACGCTAGAGTATGCCGTGGAGTTTATTGCCGACTCGATGAACTGGTGGAAATAACCCCCAAAAGCATCCGATCCCAAGTGGTCATCTGAAAGAGGTAACCATCCAAGAAGGCCTCGCGAGACGCCGCCTGATCACTCCCCTGTCCTGTAGGACGGTCGGCCGCGATTCCTCACTGAACATCACCTATGGATCTGGACAACTCTACGGCCTTGGTTACGTCGGTTTGCCCCTCGCCGTGGAATTTGGCAAGAAGCGGCCAGTCATCGGCTTCGATATCAACGCAGCCCGCGTACAAGAACTGACCGAAGGCTGCGACCATACGCTGGAGTGCACAAGCGAAGACCTATTCGGCTCGGCAACTATGCTTCAGTTGCGAGCCCGAAGATCTCACGAAAAGCTGCATTTTCATCACGGTTCCGACGCCTGTGGACAAGGCTAATCGTCCTGACATGGCGCCGCTATTCAAGGCCAGCCGGACTGTTGGAAAGGTGCTGAAAACTGGGAGACGCAGTCATCTATGAATCCACCGTCTATCCCGGGGCCACGGAGGGCTGCCAAGTGAAGCGGGACCAAGGCTTCTGCCACAGCCGAGCGGGATCAACCCAGGCCAACATGCTCACGACGATCAAGAAGATCAGCGGCAGCACCCCTGACGTGGCCGACGGCTGTAGATGCCCTTGATGGTCAGACGATCACGGCAGGCACCTACAAGGCCACCAGCCTGAAGGTGGCCGAAGCCGCCAAGGTTATCGAAAACAGCCAACGCGACCTCAATATCGCCTTCGTTAACGAACTGTCGGTGATCTTCTGATAGGATAGGCATCGACACCTTGGAAGTTCTCGAAGTGCCGGCAGCAAGAACTCCTCGCCGTTCAGGCCAGGCATGTCGGTGGTCACTGCATCTGGCGTAGACCCATCACGCCTTACCCACAAGGCTGAAGAACTGGGTTACCACCCACAAGTCATCCTTGCTGGCCGGCGAATTAATGAGCAACATGGCGCGCTACGTAGCGCGCAACACCATCAAGCGCATGCTGCAAAACGGCATGGATGTCGAATCGGCGCGTGAGGAATTACCTTCAAGGAAACGGTCCCGACATCCGCAACAGCAAGGTGGTGGATTTAGTGCGCGAATTCAGAACATGGGGTGCGGACGTAGTGGTTGCGGACCCGTGGGCCGATGAAGAGGAAGTTGCCAATGAGTATGGCCTTCGCCTTGGCAGTGTCGATGCGACAATTGCAGTAGATGCCCTTGTCGTGGCGGTGGGTCACGCGGAGTTTGACGGGCCACACCATCAGATTTGCGGGCATTTTGCCGAGGCTACAGCCCAGTGCTGGCAGACGTTAAGAGCCTATATGACCGGAAAACTGCCGCTGCGGCCTATTCACGGTTTTCCGCCTCTAACAATCCGACTTTCATCAATTAGACCTCGCCTCGTTGGGCGCCGCGGCTATATCGCGCCGCGCCACATGGAAGCTATTAAAGCCACCTGCAGTACTGAATTGGTCGCGGCCTACGACCCTCATGACTCGGTCGGAATCATCTTGACAGCCATTTCCCCGATGCCGACTTTTTCGACCGAGTTCGAACGCTTCGACCGACACTGTCCATAAACTCCGACGTGCTACAAAAGGCGGGCAATTGATTATATCTCGATTCTTGCTCACGACGTCTCAATGACTCCACGTCGCGTTTGCGAAAAGCCCCTCGGAATATCGACGGACTTCTAGAAATCGAACGCGATACGGGGCATAAGGTAAACACAATCCTGCAACGCGCGCATCCCGCGATCGTCTCGCTGCGAATATAGATTTGAAAACGAATTGCGCCAATCAAACACGAAGTTGACCTCACCTACATTACCTCGCGTGGTACTTGGTATCTACAGAGTTGGAGGGGTGATCCAAAAAGTTAGGAGGGATTGCAACGAACATAGGGGTGCATTTCTTCGATATGCTCCATTTCGTTTTCGGGGAACTGCAGGACAACGTGGTCCACTTCATCTCTCCGATACAAAAGCCGCCGGGTATCTTGAATATCAGAAAGCGAGAGTCCGATGGTTTCTATTCGGCAACGTGGTCATCCAGCTATCTATAGAAACCATCGGACTCTCGCTTTCTGATATTCAAGATACCCGGCGGCTTTTGTATCGGAGGTCAAGTGGACCACGTTGTCCTGCAGTTCCCCGAAAACGAAATGGAGCATATCGAAGAAATGCACCCCTATGTTCGTTGCAATCCCTCCTGACTTTTTTGGATCGCCCTTCCAACTCTGTAGATACCAATTGCCACGCGAGGTAATGTAGGTGAGGTCAACTTCGTGTTTGGATTGGCGCAATTCGTTTTGAATCTTCTCTCGCAGCGAGACGATCGCGGGATGCACGCGCAGTTGCAGGATTGTGTTTACCTTATGCCCCGTATCGCGTTCGATTTCTAGAAGTCCGTCGATATTCCAAGAGTTGAGGACGAGGGGCTTTTCGCAGATTGCATCCGCCCCCGAACGCAACGCAAAACGCATGTGCGAATCATGAAGATAGTTGGGTGAGCAGATCGAGATATAATCAATTGCCCGCCTTCCCTTAGCGCGTCGGAGTTTATCGACATGTCGGTCGAAGCGTTCGAACTCAGTGAAAAAGTCGGCATCGGGGAAATGGCTGTCGATGATTCCGACCGAGTCATTAGGGTCGTAGGCCGCGACCAATTCGTGTCCGGTGGCTTTAATAGCTTCCATGTGGCGCGGCGCGATATAGCCGGCGGCACCGACGAGGGCGAAGTATTTCATCTGATGAAAGTCGGATTGTTAGAGGCGGAAAACCGTGAATCCGGCCGCGGCGGCAAGTTTCCGGTCATATAGGCTCTTAACGTCTGCCAGCACTGGGCTGTAGCCTCGGCAAAATGCCCGCAAATCTGATGGTGTGGCCCGTCTGAACTCCGCGTGACCCACCGCCACGACAAGGGCATCTACTGGATTTGTCGCATCGACACTGCCAAGGCGAAGGCCATACTCATTGGCAACTTCCTCTTCATCGGCCCACGGGTCCGCAACCACTACGTCCGCACCCCATGTTCTGAATTCGCGCACTAAATCCACCACCTTGCTGTTGCGGATGTCGGGACAGTTTTCCTTGAAGGTAATTCCTAGCACGCCGATTCGACATCGCGGCACGTCCATGCCGTTTTGCAGCATGCGCTTGATGGTGTTGCGCGCTACGTAGCGCGCCATGTTGTCGTTGATTCGCCGGCCAGCAAGGATGACTTGTGGGTGGTAACCCAGTTCTTCAGCCTTGTGGGTAAGGTAGTAGGGGTCTACGCCAATGCAGTGACCGCCAACCATGCCTGGCCTGAACGGCAAGAAGTTCCACTTGCTGCCGGCCGCTTCGAGAACTTCCAAGGTGTCGATGCCTATCCTATCGAAGATCACCGACAGTTCGTTAACGAAGGCGATATTGAGGTCGCGTTGGCTGTTTTCGATAACCTTGGCGGCTTCGGCCACCTTCAGGCTGGTGGCCTTGTAGGTGCCTGCCGTGATGATCTGGCCGTAGAGGGCATCTACGGCGTCGGCCACGTCAGGGGTGCTGCCGCTGGTGATCTTCTTGATCGTCGTGAGCGTGTTCACCTTGTCGCCTGGGTTGATCCGCTCCGGGCTGTAGCCGCAGAAGAAGCCTTCGTTGAACTTTAGACCGCTTTGCGCCTCCAGCACCGGAACACACACTTCCTCCGTGGCCCCGGGATAGACGGTGGATTCATAGATGACTACGTCTCCCGGTTTCAGCACCTTTCCAACAGTCCGGCTGGCCTTGATCAGCGGCGCCATGTCAGGACGATTAGCCTTGTCCACAGGCGTCGGAACGGTGACGATGAAAATGCGGGCTTCGCGTAGATCTTCGGGCTCGCAACTGAAGCATAGTTGCCGAGCCCCGATCAGGTCTTCGCTTGTGCACTCCAGCGTATGGTCGCAGCCTTCGGTCAGTTCTTGTACGCGGGCTGCGTTGATATCGAAGCCGATGACTGGCCGCTTCTTGCCAAATTCCACGGCGAGGGGCAAACCGACGTAACCAAGGCCGATGATGGCAATTGTTTTGTTGTCCAGATCCATAGGTGATGTTGAGTGAGGAATCGCGGCCGAAGCCGCTCCTACAGGACAGGGGAGTGATCAGGCGGCGTCTCGCGAGGCCTTCTTCCGATCGTGCTCCTTCAGATGACGCTTGCGGATGCGGATGCTTTTGGGGGTTATTTCCACCAGTTCATCGTCGGCAATAAACTCCACGGCATACTCTAGCGTCAGCTGGATCGGCGGCGTAATCTTGATCGCGTCTTCCTTGCCAGACACGCGGAAGTTGGTCAGCTGCTTGCCGCGCACCGCGTTCACGATTAGATCGTTGTCCCGACTGTGGATGCCAATCACCATGCCTTCATACAATGGATCGCCGGCCTTGACGAACATGCGCCCGCGATCATCGAGTTTGCCGAGGGAATAGGTCACCGCCTCACCATCATCCTGACTTATCAACACGCCATTCTTGCGACCTGCGATATCTCCCTTGAACGCCTCATACCCATCAAAGATATTGCTGATCAACCCAGTCCCACGGGTAAGGTTCAAGAATTCATTCTGGAAACCAATAAGGCCGCGCGCCGGGATGCGGTACTCCAGCCGCACCCGCCCCATCCCATCCGGCTCCATATTGACGAGTTCGCCTCTCCGCTCGCCCATCGCCTGCATCACCGCACCCTGGTGCTGATCTTCGACATCAGCCGTCACCATCTCAATCGGCTCCAACCGGTCACCGTTCTCATCAGTGCGGAACACCACCCGGGGCTTGCTGACAGCGAGTTCGTAGCCTTCGCGGCGCATCGTCTCCAGCAGAATCGTCAGGTGCAGTTCGCCTCGGCCTGAAACCTCGAAGACGCCGTCCTCGTCCGTCTCGGTCACCCTAAGTGCCACGTTGCTCTGCAGCTCACGCTGCAGGCGGTCCCACAACTGCCGGCTGGTGACGAACTTGCCTTCCCGGCCAGCCAGCGGCGAGTTGTTGACCTGGAAATTCATCGTCAGCGTCGGCTCGTCGACGGTCAGCATCGGCAGCGGCACCGGGCGCTCGATCTCGGTGATGGTCACGCCGATGCCGATGTTCTCGATGCCGTTGATCAACACGATGTCGCCGGGGCCGGCTTCGGTGGCCTGCTGGCGCTCGAGGCCCTCGAACTTCAGCACCTGGTTGATCCGGGCGTTGAAAGGCGTGCTGTCCGGGCCGCTGTAGACGGCCACTTGCTGCATCGGCTTCAGCGTGCCCTGGTTGACGCGGCCGATGCCGATGCGGCCGACATACGTGGAGTAGTCGAGCGAGCAGATCTGCAGTTGCAGCGGGTCTTCCGGGCTGCCGTCGTGGGCGGGGACGTGTTCGAGCATCGAATCGAACAGAGGGGCAAGATCCGTTCCCGTGACGCCTTTTTCCAGCGTCGCCCAGCCGTTCAGGCCGGAGGCGAAGACGACCGGGAAGTCGAGCTGGTCTTCGGTGGCGCCGAGTTTGTCGAACAGGTCGAAGGTGGCGTTGATCACGTAGTCGGTGCGGGCGCCGGGGCGGTCGACCTTGTTGACGACGACGATCGGCTTCAGGCCGAGCGCCAGCGCCTTTTTCGTGACGAAGCGGGTCTGCGGCATCGGGCCTTCGACGGCGTCGACCAGCAGCAGCACGCTGTCGACCATCGACAGCACCCGCTCGACCTCACCGCCGAAGTCCGCATGGCCCGGGGTGTCGACGATGTTGATGTGGGTACCCTTCCACTCGACCGCGCAGTTCTTCGACAGGATCGTGATGCCCCGCTCTTTTTCGAGGTCGTTGCTGTCCATCACGCGCTCGGCCACCTTCTCGTTCTGGCGGAAGGTGCCGCTCTGGCGCAGCAGTTGGTCGACCAGCGTGGTCTTGCCATGGTCGACGTGGGCGATGATGGCGATATTTCGAATCTGTCGGGAAGTCATTACGTAGCTGATTTGAGAAGCACCTAGCATTGTCCGCGATTTATCGGGGCGCCTTCCAGGGGTGTGGGGGGAATGCTGCGGTGGGGGTGCGGGAGGCGGGTTTGCGGGAGAGAACATGCGGCTTTGTGGCCGCGTTTTGCGTGTTGGGTGGCGCCGAGGGATCGCGGCTGAAGCTCCTACGGAAGAACGGGGATGGCCAGCGCTCTATGCATTGCCGAGCGCCGGGAAAGGCTGGTCGAGCAGACCCTGCACTTCGACAGGGCTCAACAGCCGGTCGCTGATCAGTTCGCCGCCGGCGATGTGGCCGCTGCCGAGGAAGGCTTTTGGCTCCGGGCCGTAGACGCGCACGTGGGGGGCATCTGAAAGTGGCAGGCGGCGGCGGACGCCGTTGAGGAAGCGGGCGGCGTCTTCGGGCGCCAGGCGGACGGTCGGCCAGTCGGCGAGGAGGATATCGGCTGGGAGCAGCGTTGCATCGCGGGTGGGTTCGTCCATTTGCTCGAGTTGGGCGAGGGTCAGGGCGGTGACCAGGGTCAGCGGGCCGGTTTCGGTGCGGCGCAGGGCGGCGAGATGGGCGCCGCAGCCGAGTGCCTTGCCGATGTCTTCGGCGAGCGTGCGGATGTAGGTGCCTTTGGAGCAGCGGATGTCGAGGGTGATGAGGGCTGGTGCCTCATTCGCGCCGATTGCCGTAGGAGCGGCTTTAGCCGCGATTGCAGGTGCAGCACCAGCCCGAATCGGGGCTGAAGCCCCTCCCACAGTCATTCTCTCAACCGAGCTTTTTGCAGCAGGCTGGGCGGGCTTTGTGGGAGGGGCTTCGGGCCCGGTTGCTGCAGCTGCACCAGCCTGAATCGGGGCTGAAGCCCCTCCTACGGGCAGTCCACCGTTCAGGCTCTCCGCAGTAGCCTTGGCCGGCTCTGTGGGAGGGGTTTCAGCCCCGATTTCTCCACCAGCCACATCCAGCACCTTGATCGAGAAGATCGTCACCGCCCTCGCCTCGCGCTCGACCTCGATGCCGGCTCGGGCGTATTCGTAGAGGGCCTTGCCGTCGCGTTTCAGCGCGGAATACATCGGCGGCAGTTGCTTGATCTGGCCGACAAACCGCCCGCACACCGCCTCGATATCGGCAGGGCTGATCGGTCTGCCGTCGGGCATCTGCACCGGGCGGGTTTCCAGCACCTCGCCTTCGGCATCTGCCGTCGTCGTCGTCACGCCGAGGCGCAGCGTCGCGGTATAGCGCTTGTCGGCGTCGAGGCTCACCTGTGAAAACTTCGTCGCTGCGCCGAAGCAGAGCGGCAGCAGGCCCGTCGCAAGTGGGTCCAGAGTGCCGGTGTGACCGGCCTTTTCGGCGCGGAACAGGCGTTTGACCTTCTGCAATGCGTCGTTGCTCGACAGGCCGAGCGGCTTGTCGAGCAGCAGCACGCCGTGGACGGGACGGCGGGGGATGCGCGGGCGGGATCGGGGGGCGGATTTCATGCGGCGAGGCAGGACTGGGGTACCGCTGCGCTTGCCGCGGTGTGGTTGATTCTTCTATTGGGGAAGTGGCTTGAAGGCGCGATTCGTTGCCCAGCCCCGGAGGGAATCGCGGCTGAAGCCGCTCCTACAGGCCGAGGCAGCGTATACAGGGCGCTTGACTAACCTACTGGACTAAGTCCATGATGCTTCCATGAGCACCATTGTCAACGTTCACGAGGCGAAGACCCATTTCTCACGCCTGCTCGATATGGCCCATGCCGGGCAGGAGATCATCTTGGCAAAGGCTGGCAAACCCTACGCCAGGTTGGTGCCGCTGGAGCGCGCCCCGGCCCGACGGCAACCGGGCCGGTTGCCGGGGAGGCTCGGCGACAGTTTTTTCGACGCGTTGCCAGATGAGGAGTTGCATGCCTGGGAGGAGTGAGTGAGCGAGCAAGTCGGCCAGTTGCGTCTCTTGCTCGATACGCACGCCCTGATCTGGTGGTGGACCGACGACCCGCGACTGTCGGCCGCCGTGCGCAGCGCCCTGATGGACGAAGCGAACGAGATCTTTGTCAGCGCGGCCAGCGCCTGGGAAATTGCGACCAAGCAGCGCCTCGGCAAATTGCCTGGGGTGCCGGAGGCTGCCACGCGACTTGTCGAACTGCTCAATGCCGACGGCTTTACACCGCTTGCAATCGATCAACGACATGCCTTGCGAGCCGGCTCCTGGCCAATCGAGCACCGTGATCCATTCGACCGGATGCTGGCTGCGCAAAGCGAGCTGCAAGGATTGACGCTGGTCAGCTGCGATGCGGCGCTATCGGCATTTGGGTGCAGGATGTTGTGGTGAGGTTCAGCCCTTCGCACAATTCTCAATCCTTCGCCTGCGTCGAATTCGCCTGCTTGATCAGTTCGTTCAGCTCGGCAGCCCGCTCTGTCGTGCGGTCGAACAGGAAGTGCAGCGTCGGCACGGTGTGGATCTGCAGGCGTTTGAAGAGGCCGTTGCGCAGGAAGCCTGCCGCCTCGTTGAGGCCGGTTTCGGACTCCTGCGGGTCGCCGATCAGCACCGAGAAGAAGACCTTGGCATGGGCGTAGTCGGGGGTCACCTCAACCGCGTGGATCGTCACCATGCCGATGCGCGGGTCCTTCAGCTCGCGGATCAGCTCGGCCAGGTCACGCTGGATCTGGTCGGCGATGCGGAAGCTGCGGTTGGGGATGGCGCGTTTGTTTCGCATGGCGTTTTGCTCCTTTGGCAGAGTCTTTGGGTGTTTATAAAGGCAAACCCCGCCAGCTTTGGGGGTGGCGGGGTTTGGGGGTGCAGTTCGGTCGAAATCGGAAGCAGCAGATGCAGGGGCCTATGGTCGCATGGTCGGCCCCTCACCCCGGCTCTCTCCCCGGTGGGGAGAGGGGGTGATGAGGCTGGGTGTGCGAACGGGCGGCTGCTCTGCGGGTGGCATGGCTGTGGGAGGGGCTTCAGCCCCGATTTTTATCTATCCCAGAGCCTGAATCGGGGCTGAAGCCCCTCCCACAAATGCAGCCCTCCCACAATGGCCGCCCCTTCCACAAGGGGTAGCCCATCCCAAAAATGCACCCCCGGCCTTACAGCGTCCGCGCCACTTCCTTGACTTCGAAGAACTCGAGTTGGTCGCCTTCCTTGATGTCGTTGTAGTTCTTCAGCTTGATACCGCACTCGAAGCCGGCGGCCACTTCCCGGACGTCGTCTTTGATGCGGCGGACGGACTCGACTTCGCCGGTGTAGACGACGACGTTTTCGCGCAGCAGGCGGAAGCGTGCACCGCGGCGGACGACGCCGGCGGTGACCATCGAGCCGGCGACCGTGCCGATCTTCGATGCGACGAAGACGGTGCGGATCTCGGCGGTGCCGATGACTTCTTCCTTCTGCTCCGGCGCCAGCATGCCGGTCATCGCGGCCTTGACCTCGTCGACGGCGTCGTAGATCACGTTGTAGTAACGCAGATCGACGCCATTGCCTTCGGCGAGCTTGCGGGCCTGCGCATCGGCGCGGACGTTGAAGCCGATGATCACGGCCTTCGACGCGATCGCGAGGTTGATGTCGCTCTCGCTGATGCCACCGACCGCAGCGTGCACCACCTGCACCTTGACCTCGGCGGTGCTGAGTTTCAGCAGGCTCTGGACCAGCGCCTCCTGCGAACCCTGCACGTCGGCCTTGACGATCAGCGGCAGCGCCTGCGCCTGGCCTTCGCCCATCGTCTCGAACATGTTCTCGAGCTTGGCGGCCTGGCGCTTGTTCAGCGTCACTTCACGGTATTTGCCCTGGCGGAAGGTCGCGATCTCGCGAGCGCGGCGCTCGTCGGCCAGCACGATGAACTCGTCACCGGCTTGCGGCACCTCGGTCAGGCCCTGGATCTCGACCGGCAGTGACGGGCCGGCCTCGTCGATCGGCTTGCCGTTCTCGTCGAGCATCGCCCGCACCCGGCCGAAGCTGGAGCCGGCCAGCACGACGTCGCCGCGCTTCAGCGTACCGCTTTGCACCAGCACGGTGGCGACCGGGCCACGGCCCTTGTCGAGCTTGGCTTCGATCACCAGGCCCTTGGCCATCGTGTCGACCGGCGCCTTCAGCTCCAGCACCTCGGCCTGCAGCAGCACCGCTTCCAGCAGGCTGTCGATGCCCTGCCCGCTCTTCGCGGAGACCGGAACGAACGGCGAATCGCCACCGAATTCCTCCGGCACGACTTCCTCGGCCACCAGCTCGCTCTTCAGGCGTTCCAGGTTGGCTTCGGGCTTGTCGATCTTGTTCATCGCGACGACCAGCGGCACGCCGGCGGCCTTCGCGTGGCTGATCGCTTCCTTCGTCTGCGGCATCACGCCGTCGTCGGCAGCGACCACCAGGATCACGATGTCGGTCGCCTTCGCACCACGTGCCCGCATCGCGGTAAACGCCGCGTGACCCGGGGTGTCGAGGAAGGTGATCATGCCCCCCGGCGTATCGACGTGGTAGGCGCCGATGTGCTGGGTGATGCCGCCCGCCTCGCCGGCGGCCACTCGTGCCCGGCGGATCTGGTCGAGCAGCGAGGTCTTGCCATGGTCGACGTGGCCCATGACCGTGACGACCGGCGCACGCGGCAGCATCTCGTGATCGCCTTCGTCCTCGTTTTCCTCCTCGAGGAAGGCGTCCGGATCGTCGAGCTTGGCGGCCATCGCGGTGTGGCCCATCTCCTCGACGACGATCATCGCCGTTTCCTGGTCGAGCTGCTGGTTGATCGTAACCATCTGGCCCAGCTTCATCAGCTGCTTGATCACCTCGCTCGCCTTCACGCTCATCTTGTGCGCGAGGTCGGACACGCTGATCGTCTCCGGCACGTGCACTTCCTGCGCCTGGAATTCGACCGGCGCGACGAAGGTCGACTGCGAGCTGTCGTTGCGGTCGCCACGGCGGCCGCCACGCGGCGCACGCCAGCCCGGACGGCCACCGCCACCGGAATCGTTGCGCGTCTTCAGGCCACGGCGCTTGGCGGCGTCATCGGCCCAGCTCGACGACAGCTTCTCGGACTTCAGCGACTTCTTGTCGCCCGGCTTGCCGGCAGCAGGCACTGCACCCGGCGCACCGGCCGGCTTGTGGATCGTGCCCTTGATGCCTTCCTTGCCGGCTTCCGGCTTGGCAGGCTCTTCCTTCTTCGCGGTCAGCACGCGCTTTGGCGCGTTCATCATCGCGCGGATCGCGGCGGCTTCGTCTTCAGCGGCCTTGCGGCGCTTGGCGAGCTCGACGCTGCGCTGCTTTTCCTCGTCGACGACGTCGGCAGCCTTGATCACGCGCAACGGGCCCTTCGGCGCCTCCAGCGGGGTCGGCGCCGGCGTCGGCGCCGGATTGATGTCGGCGGCCACCGGGCTGGCTTCGCCCGGCTTCGCGGCGTCGCGCGCCGGCACCGGCTTCGGCTCTTCCTCATCGGCGGCCTTCGGCGCGGTTTTTGCGGCGCCGCGGTTGCGCGCGCTGGCATTCAGCGCAGCGGCCTCGGCTTCGGCGGCAGCGCGCGCCTCGGCCTTCGCCTTTGCGGAACGGGCGGGCTTGGCGGCCGGCTTGCCTTCTTCCTCAGCCGGCTTCGCCTTCGCGGTTTCCACCGCGGCGGCAGCCGCGGCTGCGGCGTCGGCCTGCGCCTTCTCGGCGGCCTCGCGCTCGCGCGCCTCGGCGGCTTCGCGCTCGGCGCGGGCAGCGTCGTCGCGCGCCTTGCGCTGGGCGGCCATTTCAGCCTCCTGCTGGCGCAGCGCCTCGGCCTGCTTCTCGGCCTCGGCTTCGCGGCGGGCGAGTTCGGCTTCGGCGTCGGCAGCGGTCTGCTCCTCGACACCGCTCGGCACGTCATCGCGCTTGATGAAGGTGCGCTTCTTGCGGACTTCGACCTGGATCGTGCGGGCCTTGCCGGAGGCATCGGCCTGCTTGATCTCGCTGGTCGACTTGCGCGTCAGCGTGATCTTCCGGCGCTCACCGCCGGCGGCAGTGCCGTGGCTGGTGCGCAGGTAGTCGAGCAGGCGCTCCTTGTCGACTTCGGTCAAGGCGTCGTCCGTCGACGCCTTGCCGACGCCAGCCTGCTGCAGCTGCTCCAGCAGTGCGGTGGCGGAGCGGTTCAGCTCGGCGGCGAGTTGTGCGACGGTGGTCACGGCCATTGTGTACTTTCCTTGCTTCTGTCTAGCGGTGCTGCGGGTCGAAAGGCGGGCGCGGGCAGGTTGCTGCCTGGTCGATCGTCGATCAGGCGGTAAACCAGTGTTCGCGTGCCTTCATGATCAGCACCTTGGCATCTTCTTCGCTGATGCCGGTCATCTCGGTCAGCTCGTCGACCGCAAGGTCGGCGAGGTCGTCGCGAGTGTGGACGTTGCCGTCGGCCAGCTTGCCGATCAGCTCGGTGTCGAGGCCTTCGAGGTCGCGCAGGTCCTGCGAGACGTCATCGACCTTCTCTTCCTTGGCGATTTCCATCGTCAGCAGCGCATCCTTGGCACGGGTGCGCAGCTCGTTGACGGTATCTTCGTCGAAACCCTCGATCTCGAGCATTTCCTGCATCGGCACGTAGGCCACTTCCTCGAGGCTCGAGAAGCCTTCGGCGATCAGGATGTCGGCCACCTCGGCGTCGACGTCGAGCTTGTCGACGAACATCGCGCGCACGGTCTCCGACTCGGCATTCTGCTTCGCGCTCGACTCCTCGGCGGTCATGATGTTGATGCGCCAGCCGGTGAGTTCACTCGCCAGGCGGACGTTCTGGCCGCCGCGGCCGATCGCGATCGCGAGGTTTTCCTCGTCGACGACGACGTCCATCGCGTGGCGTTCCTCATCGACGACGATCGACTGCACGTTGGCCGGCGCCAGCGCGCCGATCACGAACTGCGCCGGGTCAGCCGACCACAACACGATGTCGACACGCTCGCCGGCGAGCTCGTTGGTGACGGCATTGACGCGCGAGCCGCGCACGCCGACGCAGGTGCCGATCGGATCGACACGTTTGTCGTGCGAGACGACGGCGATCTTCGCGCGGCTGCCCGGGTCACGGGCGCAGCTCTTGATCTCGAGCAGGCCCTGCTCGATTTCCGGCACTTCCTGTGCGAACAGTTCCATCATGAAGCCGGGAGCGCTGCGCGACAGCAGGATCTGCGGGCCACGCAGCGTCGGGTCGACCTCGGCGATGTAGGCGCGGACGCGGTCGCCGGAGCGCAGGTTTTCCTTCGGGATCATCTCGCTGCGGCGCAGCCGCCCCTCGACACGGCCCGATTCGACGATCACGTCGCCCTTGTCGAGGCGCTTGACGGTGCCGACGAAGATCTTCTCGCCGCGCGACAGGAAATCGGTCAGCAGCTGCTCGCGCTCGGCGTCGCGAATCTTCTGAAGGATCACCTGCTTGGCGGCCTGGGCACCAATGCGGCCGATCGAGACCGAATCGACCGGCTCCTCGATGTAGTCGCCGACCTCGATGTCGGGAATCTGCTCGGCGGCCTCGAAATGCAGGATTTCGGAATCGGGCAGTTGCAGGCCGGCCTCGTTCGGCACCACGTGCCAGCGGCGGAAGGTCTCGTATTCGCCGGTTTCACGGTCGACGGTGACGCGGATGTCGACTTCGCCGCCATGCAGCTTCTTCGAGGCAGACGCGAGCGCCGCCTCGACGGCGCCGAAGACGACCTCCAGCTCCACACTTTTTTCGCGCGAAATCGCGTCCACCAGCATCAACAACTCGCGATTCATTTGTCACGACCTCCGTCAACATGATCCCCGGCCACCGGCGCGTCTGCCGATGCCGTCTGCGAGGCTGCCTGCTCGGTAAAGCGGCGCCCCTTGAAATCCAATACCGGCACCAGCCGGGCTTCGCGCACCTCGTCGAGGGTGAAATCGAGGGCGAGCTGGGGGGCTTCTTCTTGAGAAGCGCCCTGTGGAGAGATTGCTTGTGGGAGGGGCTTCAGCCCCGATTCCACCTTCTTGCCCTTCACCGGCCCCTTGCCCTTCACATTCCCCTTCTTCGCCTCCGGCTGCTTCAGCACCAGCCGCCACCCCTCTCCGGCCCGCTGCAACAACCCCTGAAACTTCTTCCGCCCCTTGAACGGCAGCTTCAGCGTGATCGCGACGTTTTCGCCGGCAAAACGCGCGTAATCGGCCTCGCGCTTCAGCGGCCGATCCAGGCCCGGCGACGACACCTCGAGCCGCTCGTAGGCAGCGCCCTCGACCTCGAGCACATGCTGCAACTGACGCGTGACCTTCTCGCAATCGTCGACGGTGATGAACTCACCGGCGCCGGTCTCGTAATCGTGCCCGGGCACCCGGTCGATATAGACGCGCAGCAAGCCTCCACCCGCCCGCTCGGTATCGACAAGGTCGTACCCCAGGGCAGTCACGGTGCGTTCAACGGCGTCCAACCAGTTCACGAAGTGCAGCGTCCTCTCGGCAATCGAGCGATCAAAATCGGTTCAGGCAAAAAAAATGGGCCGGAAGAATCCGCCCATGCAGCTTTCTTGGGAAACCAGTATTGTAGCGCGGTGCGGGAGGCCGGGCAAGGAAGTCGGGCGTTTCTTGCGTAGGAGGGGCGTCAGCCGCGATCCAACGTAGGAGCGGCTTTAGATGCATTCCAACGTAGGAGCGGCTTTAGCCGCGATTGCATCGTCGGCCGCTCAGTCGACCGCCACGATGTCGCCCACCTGCCACGCGGTATCCCAGGAGGGAAACTCGCCAATGTCATCAGCCAAGCCCGCTCGCAGCGGATTGGCAATGACATAGCGCGCAATCGCCTGCAAATCCTCCTCCTCGCGAAGGGCGTGGTCGTGGTAGCCGGCCTGCCAGACCTTGCCTGTGCGCTTGAGCATCCGGTTGATCTCCAGCGCCGAACGGCCTTTGGCCGCGCGCATCACTTCGGACAGATCGAAACTTTGGTCAGGCGACTCGTTGAGTTGTAGCAGCCAATGCCAGTGGTCGGGCATCACGACCCACGCCAGCGAGCGAACGGCGCCCAGTTCCTCGTCAAGCCGGCGCATTTCGAGCACCACGATCCGGGCAACTCGCCAATCCGCAAGTATCGGCTTCCGGCCATCGGTGCAGGTGGTCACCAGATAGGCCCTCCCGATGTCAGCAGGGCGCCGGCCTCGTCGCAGCGCAGATTGGTGGGGCATCGGCAGGCTTTCCCGGAGAGACATGGCAGCGATTCTTCAACGCGATCTGTGTCCCTGTATCGCCTTCGTGGGGGGACAACAGAGATCGTCTTTCCGAGAATGGCGCTCTGCGTCGGCTGCTATCGCGGCTAAAGCCGCTCCTACGTTGGATTGCGCGGCAGCCGTGCGACACTTGGTCTTCACACAATTTGATTTCGGAGAATCTGAACATGGGCTTTCTCGCAGGCAAGCGGCTGCTGATCACGGGGGTGTTGTCGAATCGCTCGATCGCATACGGGATTGCGCGGGCTTGTCACCGCGAAGGGGCGGAGCTGGCATTCAGTTATGTCGGCGAGCGCTTCAAGGACCGGATCACCGGTTATGCCGAGGAATTCGATTCGAAACTGGTATTCGATTGCGATGTCGGCGACGACGCACAGATCGAGGCGCTGTTTGCAGATCTCGGCAAGAGCTGGCCGCAGTTCGACGGTTTTGTCCACGCGATCGGTTTTGCGCCGCGTGAGGCGATCAGCGGCAATCTGCTCGACGGGTTGTCGCGCGAGGCCTTCCGCATTGCGCACGACATCTCGGCCTACAGTTTCCCGGCGATGGCAAAGGCCGCGCTGCCGATGCTGCGGCCGAACAGCGCATTGCTGACGCTGAGTTATCTCGGTGCGGTGCGCAGCGTGCCGAACTACAACACGATGGGGCTGGCCAAGGCATCGCTCGAGGCGAGCGTGCGCTACCTCGCCAGCGCGGTCGGGCCGCGTGGCGTTCGCGTCAACGGCATTTCGGCCGGCCCGATCAAGACATTGGCGGCATCCGGCATCAAGGGCTTCGGCAAGATGCTCGAGGCGGTGGCGCAGACTGCGCCGCTCGGACGCAACGTGACCATCGACGATGTGGGCAATGTCGCCGCCTTTTTGCTGTCGGACCTGGCCGCCGGCGTGACCTCCGAGATCACCTATGTCGACGGCGGTTTCAGCCACGCGATGGGCGGTGTGACGGCGGACAGCGGCAGCGCCGAAGGCAAGTCCGAATAGCGCGTCGGCGGTCGCGAGATCGCCGTTGAGAAGGAGCACACATGGCTGACATCAAGCTGCTCGGCGACATCGGCGGCACCCACGCGCGGTTTGCATTGCAGCGCGACGACGATCCGGCCTTCGAGTCCGAAGCTGTCTACGACTGCAAGGACTATCCAGGCGCGCTCGAGATGGTCGAGCACTACCTGCGCGAGCGCACCGACGAGACACCGCAATCGGCGGCGATCGGCATTGCGGCGCCAGTGCGCGGCGACCGGGTCGAGATGACGAACCTGAAATGGGTGTTCTCGATTGCCGCGATGAAGGCTTCAATGGGCCTGCAGCGGCTGCTCGTGATCAACGATTTCACCGCGCTGGCGCTGGCGCTGCCGGTGCTCGACGAAGACGAACTGCGCCCGGTCGGGGATGGTGTCGCGGCGGCGGACGCGGCCTGGGGGCTGCTCGGCGCCGGCACGGGGCTCGGCGTCGGTGGCCTGCTGCCCGTTCCTGGCGGCGGTTATGCCGCGATCGCCGGCGAAGGCGGCCATGCGACGCTGGCCGGTGGCGATGACTGGGAAAACTCGGTGCTTGCGGTGCTGCGCCGGGAATTCGGCCATGTATCCGCCGAACGCGCCCTCTCCGGGCCGGGCATCGTCAATCTGTACAAGGCCTGCGCTGAAGTTGCCGGCGAGCCGTTCGAATCGCTCAGCGGCCCGGCGATCAGCCAGCGCGCGAAGGACAAGGTCGATCCGCTGTGCGTGCAGGCGATCGGCCTGTTCTTCAAGCTGCTCGGCAGCGTCGCCGGCAATCTGGCGCTGACACTCGGCGCCCGCCGCGGCGTCTTCATCGGCGGTGGCATCGTGCCCGAACTCGGCGACATGATCGACAACTCCGAGTTTCGGTTGCGCTTTACCGCAAAGGGCCGCTACGAGGCCTATCTGGCGGAGATCCCGACCTACGTGATCGACGCCAAGTCGCCGCCAGCGCTGCGCGGGGCGGCGCAGGCGTTGCGGCAGCCGGCGGAGCGGCTTTAGCCGCGATCCTGTTTACCAGCACCAGCCCGAAGCGGGGCTGAAGCCCCTCCCACGGCGGGGCACGAAGTCATGTGCATGCCCGTGGGAGCGGCTTTAGCCGCGATTGGGTGGTGGGAGGTCACGGAATCACCACCTCCATCGCCGGATGGCGCTGCCGCAGCAGCCCGGCGAGTGTGTGCTTGGCGGCGTCGTCGCCGTGGACGATGCGGACCTGGCTTGGCGGGCTTCGCATGCGGCCGATGAAATTGAGCAGGTCTTTCTGGTCCGCATGTGCGGAATAGCCGCCGAGTGTGTGGATTGCGGCGCGGATCTGGAAACGCTGACCGTCGAGGTCGACATGGCCGCCGCGCGGGCCGTAAGTCTGGATCGCGCGGCCCGGCGTGCCGGCCGCCTGGTAGCCGCAGAACAACACGTCGTGGCGCGGATCGCCGAGCATCGCCTTCAGATAATTGACGATGCGCCCGCCGGCGCACATGCCGCTGGCGGCGATGACGATCGCCGGGCGGCCGCTGCGCGCCAGCCTGTCGACCATCTTCAGGTGTGCAGCATGGTCTGCAACCGTCGTCAATTGTTCGAAGGCCAGTGGATGCCGGCCCGAATCGACGCGCTTGCGCGCCTCGGCATCCCAGTGCGGCGCGAGATTGCGGTAGCCGCGCGTGAAATCGGCAGCGAGCGGGGAGTCGACGATGATGTCCAGCTCGCGCCAGGCCAGGCCTGCAGCAGCCGGCCGCGAGGCATTGCGGTGGATGATGTCCTCGAGCTCGTACAGCAGCTCCTGCGTGCGGCCGATGCTGAATGCCGGTACCAGCAGGCAGCCGCCATTCCCGAAGGCGTGTTCGCACAGCGCCTGCAAACGCTCGCGGCGGTTCTTGCGGCTCTCGTGGGTGCGGTCGCCGTAGGTGCTCTCGATCACGACGATGTCGGCAGCGAGCGGCGACTGCGGCGCCGGCAGCAGCGGCGTATACGGTGCGCCGAGGTCGCCGGAAAACACGACCCGGCGCTTGCTGCCGGCATGCTCTGCCTCGAACTCGACATAGGCCGAGCCGAGGATGTGGCCGGCAGGTTGCAGACGCACGCGCAGGCTTGGCGAGCCGGCGATCACCGTCTGCCATTGCTTGTAGGGCAGCGGCACGATCTGCTGGCGCAGGTGGGCGATGAAGCGGGCAATCAAGGCCTTGTCGCGCGTGAACCCGACCTCGATCGCATCCTCCAGCACCATCGGCAGCAGCAGCGCCGACGGCTCGCTGCAATAGATCGGCCCCTTGAATCCGGCCGCCAGCAGGTACGGTATGCGGCCGACATGGTCGATGTGCACATGGGTGACGACCAGCGCCCTCACCTTGCCGAGCGGAAAGCCGACTTCGAGCTTGCCGGGGCCGGCGCCGTCGGGCGAGGTTTCGGCACCCTGGAACAGGCCGCAATCGACCAGCACCGCCTGGCCATCGGGCAGCGCCAGCTGGTGGCAAGAGCCGGTGACGCCTCGCACCGCGCCATGGTGGGTGAATTCCAGCTGCATCGCCGTTCTCCGCGGTTCAACCTCACGGATGCTGCGCGAACCGCAGCCACGAGAAAACCGCCTGTTCGCGGGGGTGGCCGTCGCCCCAGGGTTTGTGCCGGTGGGAGCGGCTTTAGCTGCGATTGCGCGGTGTCAGCTCGCAGCCGCCGCCAGTTTCAGGCTCGCGCGTGCAGCAACCCACCGACCGTCGGCAGCCCTTCGTCCAATGGCGGGCTGCCCTGCATCGCGTGGGCCAGGCGCTGCATCAACATCACCAGATCGCCACGCGTCGGCCGAGCTGCCGTCGCTGGTTCCTGGTGGCCGCCGAGCGCTTGCCGCACAGCAGTGAAAGCCTTGCCGAGATCGCCGTGGCGGTCGGCCGAGTGCAGCGGATCGCCCGCCGGGCCGGCGGCGGCCAGGCGTTCGGCAAACGAGCCGATTCGCCGCCCGAGCTGCTCACGGCTGGCGCTGACGCCGGGCAGCTGTTGGCGCTGCGCTGGCGCGCCGGTCTCACCGCGAACCGATGAGTTGTCCATCGGGCCGCCTTCGGTTTCGGCAAGGGTGCGGAAGACCGCGTGGATGAAGCGCAGGATGGCCTCCTCGAGCTGGGGGTCGGCCGGCGCGAGTGGCTCGGCCGCAGCGGCCTCGTCGTCCCCACCTTCCAGCCTGCGCAGCGGATCATCGATATCGGGCGTTGCGGCATCGGCTTCGGTGCCGACCGTCGACTCGAAGACTGCGCGCACACCGTCGGCAAGTGCCTGGCGCTGCGCCTTTGCATCGCCCCGGCCATCGTCTGACGGCGCCCCGGGGGTGCTCTGCTCCGCCCGTACGACAGGCTCGACCGGCCGCACCGGTTGCTGGCGCGTCGGCTCCGCGATGGCGGTACCTGCGTAAAGACGCCCTACGGCTGATGAAACGGCGTTGCTGAACATGCGACCTCCCGGCCTTCGAAGTGGAGCTGAGCGGGAAGACAGCCTCCCCGTTCACCGTCTTGTCGGCGTCTGAGCCCCCCGGCTTGAGCCTCGACGTGCAACAACTTGCAAAATTTTCCGACTGCGGCGAATTTGCGGCAATCAACCAGCGCAGACGACACAGCCTACAAAATGCCCGCCGCGCGAAGCCCGAACAAGCTGCCGATCAGCACCGGCTGGTGCAACAGATAAAAGCTCAACGCATGTCGACCGAGCCAGGCCAGGGAATCAAATACAACCCGACCGCGCTGCGGCAGCGGGCCGCTCAGCCAATGTGGCCGATGTGCCAGCATCCAGTGGCCAGCGGCCACACCCCACCACATCACGCCCATCCACGGCAGCAGCGGGACAAAGTCCTCGGTGATCGGCTTGCGGGTAAACAAGCCGACCCAGACGGTCAGGCGGCTGTCAAAAAACGGATGTGAGACCAGCCACGGCAACGCAATCAATACGGCGCCACCGATCGCCAACCACCGTGCATGACGCGGGTTTCGACCGGCGAGCCGGCTGATGATCAACATCAGTGCGATGCCGTGCAGCACGCCGAAAAAGATGAAGCTGCGCGGAAAAACCAGGTAGGAGCCGATGCTGACCAGCAGCGCGCCACCTGCGATCTCCCACCAGCGCCGCCAGAAACGCCGCCACGGCTGCTTTTGCGCGGCGGCGACAGCCAGGCCCACCCCGGCACTGCCAAGAAACAGCGACACGATCACGGCGCGCTGGCGTGTCCAGAACGGGTCGCGGTAGAAGTCTTCGTCGATCAACCCGAAATAATCGAGGTCGAAGCCGAAATGGAACAGCGCCATCCAGACCATCGCAAAGCCACGGATGGCATCGAGGCGGTCGAAGCGAAAGGATCGGGAGACATTGGAATCAGGCATTGCCGGCCATTGTCTGGCCACACTGTTGCAACGGCGCTGCACATTGAGAGGCGGCAGGCAGCGTCCGATGCAATCCCGCGGAATTTTCTTGCACAAACTGTTGATCAGTTGGGTTAGTATCGCCAGCAGATCAATACCAACAGGAGTCCCAATGAAGAAATTACTGCTCGTCGCCATGCTCGCTGGTGTTTCGCTGGCAGCCCACGCAAAAGACGACGTCGTCGGGACCCTGAGCGGGGTCAAGGGCACCATCAGCGTGACCGGCAGCGGCTTTGTCAACAAGGCCGTCAACGGCACGCCCCTGGTCAACGGCAGCAAGGTGCTGGTGTCGACCGACGGCCGCGTCACGGTCGAGTTCAAGGATGGCTGCAGCGTTCCGCTGTCGGGTGGCCAGCACATGGTTGTCGACACCAAGCTGAGCTGCGGTCAGCAGCAAGCTGCGGTTCAGCAGATGTTCAAGCCGTATCGCGTGGCGCAGCCGGGCGCACCGGTCGGTGGCGGCACGGGCGGTGGCGCGGGCGGTGGCCTCGGTGGGGGGGCCCTCACTGGCGCCGCGATCGTTGGTGGTTTGGCAGTCGGTTTTTCACTGATCGAGAACAACGACGAGGTCACGTCACCGCGCTGACACTGTCCCGCAGATGATCCGAAAGACAGCCGGCTCAGCCGGCTGTTTTTTTGTCTGCTTGAAAATTTTCTGTTCAGCGAGACTTGCGGCGGCCGAAAACTCGTTTAATATCGCGCAGACGCTTCCCTCAACAAGGAGTCCACAATGAAAAAAGCAACGATGATTTCCGTCGCCGTGATGGCCGCAGGCCTCGCGCTGTCGGCCCAAGCCAAGGACCAGCAGCCGGTCGGCAAGCTGGGTGGCGTGCAAGGCAATATCAGCATTGGCGGTAACGGGTTTGTCTCGAAGGCGGGCGCCGGCACACCGGTGGTCGACGGCAACACCGTGCTGGTCTCGACGAATGGCCGCGCCAGTGTCGTCTTCAACAATGGTTGCACCGTCACCCTCGAGGGCGGCCAGCATTTCACGGTTGACTCGAAGCAGAGCTGTGCGGTGCTGCAGGCTTCGGCGAAGCAGATGTTCAGCCCCTACCGCGTTGCGCAGGTTGGCGGCGGTGGAGTGGGCGGTGGCGGGGCCGGTGCCGGCATTGGCACGGGCATCGCCATCACCGCCGGTATGGCGGCCGGCTTTGCACTGATCGAGAACAACGACGAAGTCACTTCGCCGCGTTGATCCTTGGTGCGTAAGAACTGACAGCTGGCGATGCCAGCTGTCGTTTTTTGTCGTCCTCGAGTTCTGGCCAACCGGCCTGGATTTTCACTGATCTCCTCGTGAACCACGCAGCGACACGCTTCCTTCAAATTGAGCAGCAGTAGCGGACGACACTCCACAGAAGCCAGCCGATTGCCAGATCGGCTGGTTTTTTTATTGGCGGCAGCCCTGCTGCTTCTTGCACCGATCGTCAGGGGTGGCAACCGGCAGGTTGCCTTGGTCGTGCTGTTGGCACTGGCACTCGCATTGCTGGCCATTCTGGTCGCGCAACGCAGTTTCCGCTGGCTTCCGATACCTGTCGGTGGCGAAACGCGTGCGAATTCAACGGGTGTTCGCAGTGGCGCGCAGCCATGGTGGTGGTGGGCGCTGATCGGTGTGGTTGCTGCGAGCCCGTTGTGGATCGCCGCAATCCAGTTGATTCCGGTCGATGTGCAGGCATGGGCCAGCTTGCCAGGCCGCAAGGCTTATCTCGACGCGCTGACCGCCGCTGGAGCGCCAGTGCCGCAGTCGTTGCCGCTGAGCCTGAATCCGCAGGCCACCTGGACGGCGATGTGGTCGGCCCTGCCGGTATCGGCGATGTTGCTGGCTGGCATCACGCTCGATCGCACCGCGATCGACCGCTTGCTGCTGCTGCTGTTTGCCGGCGCCATTGCGCAAGTCGTGCTGGCAGTGCTGCAGTTTGTCGGTGGCCCGCAGTCGATTTTCTATTTTGGTACCCAAGGTGCGGGCGGCGCCTTCGTCGGCACTTTCGCCAACCGCAACCACCTCGCCGACTTTCTGGCGATGCTGATTCCGCTGTGGTTCTATTTTCTGGTTCGCAGGCCGCCCCCATCGAGGAGCAGGCCGGATACCGGCTTGTTGCCTGCTGCGGTATTTCGTCCACTGTGGATGCTGCTCGGTTTTGCGTTCCTGGTGATCATCCTCAGCTCGCAGTCGCGCGGCGGCCTGTCGGCGGCGACCTTGGTGCTGGTCTTGTCGTTTTTTCTCTACGTGGCGGCGGCGCGCGAAAAGCTCAGCCGGGTGCAGATCGCCGGGATGGCCACATTGCTGGTCGTATTCGGCCTGATCGTCGCATTTTCGGTCGGGCTCGAAGGCATCAGCGGTCGCGTGCAGGCACCGGTCCTCGAAGGCGATGCGAATGTCCGAAATACTTACGCCTGGGCAACATTCGACGCGGCGAAGGCATTCTGGCCCTGGGGCACTGGCATCGGCAGTTTCGAATCGGTATTCCCGAGGTACCAGGATATTCGCTCGACCGGATATGTCTATCACGCACACAACGACTACCCGCAGTTGCTGATGGAACTCGGCTGGGCCGCACCGGTGGTCGCCGGGCTGGTGCTGGCGCTCGTGCTGCGCCAGCTGTGGCAATTGCGCCGGGCAAGAAAACGGCGCGGTGAGGTCGCCGGGCCGGTGCTGCTGCGTTTGCTGGCAGGCCTCGGCGTCCTGGCGATGCTGTTGCACAGCTGGGTCGAGTTCAACATGCACATCCCGGCGCTGGCGATGACGGCGGCGCTGCTGATGGGCATCTTCCTGCGCCCGACCGACCCACACGAGCGTTGACCCCGGCGCCGATGCCCACTGTAGGGCTGTAACGGACCGACCCTCGCCAGCCCTCTACAATCGACCGCCCTGGCAGCAATTTGCCGGAATGCCCGTGGGACGAAGGAAAGCGCATGAACCGTAGTCGACAATTTTTCCAATCCTTGTCCAGCAGCTCGAAGATAGTCACCGTCGCCACGCTGCTGCTGGGCCTCGGCCTCGGCAATGCCTGGGCGCAAGCGGACGCCGCCAAGGCCCGCACCTCGCCGGTCGATACCCGCATCGTGCCGGAATTCACGCCGCTCAATCAAAGCGGCGCCGCATCGCCCGGCATCAAGTCGACGCCGGGCGGCATCGATGCCAACGACGGCAACCTGCCGGTGCCGAGCACGATCGGCGACGACTACAAGATCGCGCCGAACGACCTGCTCGAGGTCGAGGTTTTCAACGTCAAGGAATTGAAGCGCACGGTGCGCGTCAATTCATCCGGGTATGTCGCGCTGCCGCTGATCGGCCAGCTCCAGCTCGGTGGCTATACCGCGTCGGACGCCGAGGCGCTGGTTGCTCTCGCCTATGGCAAGAAGTATTTGCAGGACCCGCAGGTCTCGATCTTCATCAAGGAATTCACGACCCAGCGGATCACGCTCGACGGTGCGTTGACCAAGCCGGGCATCTACCCGATCAACGGCCAGATCACCTTGTTGCGCGCGCTGGCGCTCGCCGGCGGCAGCGCGCCGATGGCCGACATGGAAAACGTGATGCTGTTCCGGCTGACGCCGGATGGCCAGACGCTCTCCGAAAAATACGACGTCGAGAAGATCCGCAAGGGCGAAGCAAAGGATCCGTTGCTGCAGGGCGACGATGTCGTCGTCGTCAACCGCGACAGCCGCCGCACCGCGCTGCGCGATTCACTGTTCCGCGACATCATCGACACGCTGAACCCGTTCTCGGCGAGCGTCAATCAGATGGGCCGCTGAACCGCGCGCGTCCGGGCTGGCACCAGTTACCAAAAATAGAGCAGGCACACCGATTCGATGGCACAAGACCTTCCGCCCAACCGGCCCGATCTTCAGCTTGCCCATGGTGGCGGCAACCCGCCGTCGCAGGCATTGGCATTGCGCGGCAACCAGGGGATGCTCGACCGATGGGATGCCCGCGAGCAGCAGGCCGACCAGGAGGACAACGTCCTCGACCTGCGCGACATCTGGCGGCTGATCGTCAAGCACAAATGGATGCTGATTTCGGTGGCAATCGTCGGCCTGCTGGCCGCGTTGCTGGTCAGTTTTGTCCGCACGCCGCTGTATCTCGCGACGACGACGCTGCAGGTTGACAAGCGGGCGCCGCGAGTGGTCCAGTTCGGCCAGAACGATCAGAGCGCGGTGCAGGAAGTCGACGACCGCACCGGCATGGGCACCCAGCTCGAGCTGCTGAAAAGCCGTGTGCTCGCCGAGAGGGTGATCGATGAACTGCGGCTCGATCGGCAGGGCTTGCCGATGCCGGTATCGCTGGCGACCCGGGAGCGCAACGAACGCGATCGCCTTGGCGAAAGCGCAGCCGACGAGGACATCGGCTGGCAGGCGATGGTGCAGAACCTGTTCGACAAGATCGGCGACAGTTACCACAAGCTGCGCGAGCCGGCCGTCAGCACCGCTGAGCAGTTCAGCCGCGAGGCGGTGGTCAAGTCGTTCCAGGAGACAGTGAAGATCGAGCAGATCCGCAACTCGTCAGTGATCAAGGTGCAGGTCGAAAATGCCAGCCCGCAACTCGCCGCGCGGATCGCCAATTCAATGGCGCAGGCCTTCATCGCGCTGAATCTCGAGCGGCGGCTCGAATCGTCGTCGTATGCGAAATCGTTCCTCGAAACCCAGCTTGGCCTGACCAAGGCGCGGCTCGAGGAATCCGAGCGCAAGCTGCAGGCCTATGCACGTGAACGAAATATCCTGACGCTCGACGAAAAAACCAGCGTCGTCAACCAGACCTTCGTCGAATTCTCGACCGCGCTGAGCAAGGCCGAGCAGGACCGCATCAAGGCCGATTCGGAATACCAGGCGGTCCGCAGCAACCCGGATACTGCGCGCCAGGTGCTCGAAAGCCGCACGATCCAGGCCTACAAGGAGCAGCGCGCCAAACTCGATGCCGAATACCAGGAAAACGCCAAGATCTACAAGGCGGAATTTCCGAAGATGAAGCAGCTGAAGGCGCAGATCGACGATCTGGACGCGAAGATCCAGGGCGAAGTGCAGAATATTCTCGCGTCGGTGAAAAATGCGCTCGATACCGCGGTGCGTCAGGAGGAACTGATCCGCACCCGGCTGCGCGAAACCCGCCAGGAAATCGTCGCCGGCCAGGAGCGCAGCGTCGATTTCAACCTGCTGAAACGCGAGGTCGATACCAACCGCGAGCTCTACAACGGGCTGCTGCAGCAGGTGAAGGAAGTCGGCGTCGCCGGCGGCGTCGAGACCAACAACATCCAGGTCGTCGACAAGGCGCAGGTGCCGCTGTTCCCGTACAAGCCGCGGATTGCACTGAATGCGGCGATCGGCCTGCTGGCCGGACTGGTGCTCGGGCTCGGGCTGGTATTCCTGATGGAATCCTTCGACGATTCGATCAAGTTTGCCGACGAGGTCGAACGCATCCTCGGCGTGCCGCTGCTGGGCGTGATCCCGAAGGTCAAGAACCAGCGCGAGCTGACCAGTCTCGCACTGCTGACCTTCACCGACGCTCGCGGGCACATGGCCGAGGCCTACCGCTCGGTGCGAACCGCGTTGCAGTTCTCGACCTCCGAAGGTGCACCGCGGCGCCTGGTCGTGACCAGCACGACGAAAGCCGAAGGCAAGTCGACGACCTCGCTCGCGCTGGCGATCAATTTCGCGCAGCTGGGCGGCAAGGTCGCGCTGATCGACGCCGACATGCGCAATCCGACGATCCACCGCTCGCTGGGCATCGGCAATTCGCAAGGCTTGTCGAATTATTTGTCGGGCCACCATCCGGAAGGCGAACTGCTGCGCCCGACCGAGATTGCGAACCTGTTCGTGATGACCGCCGGGCCGATTCCGCCGAGCCCGGTCGACTTGTTGACAGGCCCGAAACTCGGCGAGCTGATGGAACATCTCGAAGCCAAGGGCGTCGAATACATCATCTTCGACGGCCCGCCGGTGCTCGGCCTGGCCGATGCGATCGTGCTCGGCAACCAGGTCAATTCGGTGCTGTACGTCGCGCAGGCAAGCCAGACCCGCAAGAGCCACATCAAGGACGCGTTCAGGCGCCTGCGGATGGCCGGCATCGTGCCGCGCGGCGTCGTGCTGACGAAGACGACGGCGCAAAATACCGCCTACTACACCTACGACAACTACTACGGTTACGGTCAGGAAAACGAGCCCGAGAAGACGCCGTTCATGCCGACCCAACCGCCGTTGCCGTTGAAGCAGCAGGCATGATCCGGACGTGTCGATCGAGGTAAGTTCGCAAAAGCTGGCCGAAATCCTGCTGGATTTCGGGCTGGCTCCGGGCAACTTTCCGGTCCGCCTCGGTGAGCCGCGGGAACTGTATGCGCAGCTCAATACCGTGGCGCTGTGGGCGCTCGGACGCATTCCGGACGATGTCGACGCCGATGCGAACGAACTGACCGAGGCGGCCCGGCTGTTTGTGCGCCGCGCCTGTTTCGCACCCGACAACACGCATTACCAGGTGATGGCGCTGACGCCGAAGGCGTTTGCGCCCGAGGAACTGCGCACCCGTTACCGCTCGTTGATCCGGCTGACTCACCCGGACCGCGGCGTGCCCGGCCTGCCAGCCAATGCCGCCGGCATCGTCAATCGGGCGCACGAGATCCTCAGCGACCCGACCTTGCGCGACCAGTACGACGATCAGCTCGCCGAACGATCGGTGGTGGCACAGGGCGCCAGGCACGAGCGCGACGACGGCCAGCGGGTTCGCCGCATCGAGTTGAACCATGGCCTGGCCGATCGCTGGCATTCATTGCGCGCACGTTATCCAAAAGTATTTGGCGTGGTGCTGTCGATCGGCGGCGTCTCGGCCGCAGCGGTCGGACTGCTGATGTGGGCCGCGCACGATGCCCAGGAAGGCCGCATGCTGGTGATTGCCGGTACCGAGCCGGAAGCCCGGGCCAGTGCCGAGCGTCGCGGTGATGAAGCGTCTTCGAAGCGAACCGCCACGGCGCTGGCTGAACGGCCGGTCAACGAACGTTTGCGGGCCCCCGAGGTGCGGGCCGACGGCACGACGGCGCCTATTGCAACGAATGCGAATCAGACGGGCGGTCGCCTGACGTCGTCGCCGTCAATCGAACCGTCGACCGAACGCATCGCGCCAGGTCCGGTGACCCCTCCCGCCGCGCCGGCAGCGCCTGCCGTTCAATCAAAGACCGCGGTGGCGAGCAACACGGAAGCGCCCCGCCAACAGAACGAGCGGTCGCCGCAGACTGCCGCCAGCAGCAACGAGCCTGCACGCCAACCGGCTGTGGCATCGAAGCCTGCACCAGCGCCGCTCGAACCGGCGGCCGTGGCTCGTGCACCGGCGCCGCCGCCCGCACCAGCACCGTCGCTGCCGAGCGGCATGATCAGGACCGAGCAGCTGTCTGCGCCCGCGCCGACGTCGACCTTGGCAGCTGCACCACCACCTGCGCCAGCCCCGGCACCGGCTCCGGCCCCCGCTCCTACCCCTGCGCCGGCACCGCAGCCTGCTGTTCCGGCGCCGCGCGTAGTCGAGGCCCCAGCGCCGCAGCCCGCGCCCGCCGCTGCACCAACCCCAGCACCGGCGCCGGCGCCTGTCGAGCAGCGTGTTGCCGCCGCGCCGCAGGTGGCGCCCGCCCCCTACCCCCCGCGGCCAGCGCCAGCGCCTCAGATCGCCGTCGCCGAATCCCCGCCCCCGGCCCAGCCGGCCGTTGTGCAGACGGCCAAGACATGGGATGTCGATGCGGTAAAGGCAAAACACTACCTGATCGAATTGCTGTCGAAATTGTCGAATCCGGCGGCAACCAAGTCGACCAATGCCTACCTGGCCGGGCAGAACGTCACCGGTTCGCTGTTCCGGCCGGCGATGGCGCTGCAGGACCGTTACCCTGAGATCAGCGTCGAGAGCATGCGCTGGACCGACAGCGAGCAGCCCGGCATTCTGCGGGTGCGCGGTGAAATCGTGCTGCTCGCGCGCAGCCCGCAGCAGGCCGGGCGCAGCATCAGCTACGGCCTGACGGCCGAGTTCTGGGGCACGAAATCCGGCACCGTGCTCGCCAATCTGAACATGAAGGAGCGCGAATGATCGCCAGACGCCTGGCATTTGTCGTCTGGGTTTCGGCGTGGCTGCTGCTGGCGGCGCTGATCTGGGCCTTTGCGGTGCCGCAGCAGCTGGCGCGCGCCTGCTGGCTGGCCGAATGGCCGTTCGAAGAGGGTTGCACCGAATGGCCGACCGGCCGGCAGGTGAAGGCCGAGCCGGAGGTCTACCTCGAGCATGTGCGGCGCAATATCGGCGACAGCCATGCCTATGGCGCGCTGACACGGGCCTGGTTCGAACGCCAGGATCCGCGTGCGCTGCAACTGCTGCCGGCAGCGAAGGAACTGGCGCCGTACAACCCGAGCCTGCTTGTCGTCCAGGCCACCGCCGGGCTGAACAGCGGCGACTGGGAGACCGCGGCAGTCGCGCTGGTGCCGATGCTCGAACGCGGTTATGGTCAGGCGATGAAGGCAGTCACCGCAATGATGACGACACCGCAGGCTCAGCCGGCGCTGATGGCGCAGCTGAATGCCGACTCGCGCTGGCTCGACTGGGCGCTGGCCAGCCTCGATCCAAAGGTTCCGACCGGTCTGGTCCAAGGCTTTTTCACCGAAGGCAGCCGCCTCGGCGTCGTGCGCCCGGAAACCACGCTGGCGATGATCGACCGCCTGCAAGCCGAGGGCAACTGGCTCGATGCCTATACCTTGTGGGTCAGCCTGCAGAAAAAGGTCGACGAGGGTTTGTTCAACGCGGGTTTCGACCGCCAATCGACGCAACGCGGTTTCGACTGGCGCTGGCCGCAGCCGGCGACCGGTGTCGAAGGCATCAATGTCTACCAGACGTCGGCAGCGCCAAACCCCGGGCTGATGCTCGAGGTCGAGCTGACCGGCCGCGGCGCCCTGCCCCAGCCGATGGTCTCGCAGCCGATGCTGCTGCTCGACGACCGCTACACGCTGAGCGGCAACTACATGAGCGACCGCATGCGCACCCGTGAGGGCCTGGTCTGGGCGCTGCGCTGCGCCGGAGGAGGCGATCGTTTTGCGCAGTCGCAACCGATGAAGGATACGCAGCGCAAATGGACGCATTTCGAGGTCGACGTGCGCATACCGCCACAATGCGGCAGCGCAGTGCGTTTGCAGCTGGAAAGCGCAGCCGCCTGGGAAGCCGGCGCCGGCATGACCGGCGTGATGTTTTTTGATGAATTCGAATTGAAGCCGGTCTCGGCCGCACGGAAGCCATGATCGACCTGCATTCCCACATCCTGCCCGGCATCGACGATGGTGCGAAGACACTCGAGATGTCGCTCGAGATGGCGCGCATTGCGGTGCGCGACGGCACCACCGTGATGGCCTGCACGCCGCACATCTACCCCGGCCTGTACATGAACGACAGCGCCGGCATCCATGCCGAGCGCGACAAGCTGCAGCGCGCGCTCGATACCTACGGCATCCCGCTGAAGCTGGTGGTCGGGGCCGATGCCCACCTGGTGCCCGAACTGCTCGATGGCTTGAAATCCGGCCGCGTGCCGACACTGAACGGATCGCGCTATTTCCTGCTCGAGCCGTCGCATCACGTACCGCCGCCGAATTTCGAATCGTCGGTCTTCAACATCATGGCCGAGGGTTATCAGCCGGTGCTGACGCATCCGGAGCGGCTGGTCTGGATCGAGCACAACTACCAGACCTTCGTCACGCTGGCCAAGCGCGGCGTCTGGATGCAGCTGACGGCCGCGGCGATCCTCGGCAAGTTCGGCAAGCGCGCGCGTTACTGGAGCGAGCGCATGCTCGACGAGGGCCTGGTCCACCTGATCGCCAGCGATGCACACACGGTCAACATGCGCAATCCGCAGATGGCCGAAGCGGTCGACCGTGCGGCGGCGTCGGTCGGCAAGGAAGAGGCGCTGCGGATGGTCTACGAGCGACCGCAGGCCATCCTCGACGATGTTGCGCCTGAACTGGTGGCACCAGCGCTCGGTTTGCTGCCGGAGCAGCCGGTGCGCGCATCGGCCGCGAAACCCTGGTACAAGCGGCTGCTGAGCATCTGAGATCGGTGCAGGCTGCCGCCCGGCGTCTGGCCGCCAGCTACCAGGTCTTGCTGCCCCAGGTTCGTTTGCCGTCCGAGGCGATCGTCAGCACACCGTCGCCGTCCTGCGGCCCGCCGGCCACCGGTGTGGCCGTCAGCACGTAAGACGCGCCGCTCACGGTGGCCGTGATCAGATAACGACCGTCGAGCGATTTGCCGCCGGCTGCGCCGAGACCACCCGAAGCCTTGCCGTCGTAAGGCGCGGCAACATTGTTGGCGTAGGCATTCGAATTGAGAAAGATCTTCTCCTGGATGCCGGCCATCTCGATCAGTTGCGACTGCGTCGCTTCGCGACTGCTGCGCCGGATATATTCGCGGTAGCTCGGCAGCGCAATGCTCGCCAGCACCGCGACGACAACGACAACGAGCATCAGCTCAACCAGCGTAAAGCCTAGTAGTCGTCGCCTTGCAGCCGGCCGGCCTGCCCCAGGTCTGCGCGCTGAATTCATCGAATGATCTCCTTCCAGCCGAGCCGGCCGAGCCGGGCCCGTTGTCCGATCTGCAGATCGGCTTTCGCCACATTGCCGAACGTCGACTTGACATCGCTGACGACGGTGCCCGACGTCGTGCTCAGCACCTGACGGATGCCGCTGCCGTCAACGACCGTATTGACGAGCACCTCGATCGTCGTGCCGTTGTTGACGTAGTTGTGCTTGACCGTCGTGCCGCCGCCGGCCGGTCCGCCGACGACACCCGACGCATATTCACCTTTCGGGTCGTCGGTTCCGGGCGGCGACGACCCGCTGCCATCACTCGACGAATCGATCGGCGGCGCCATCGACCACCCCGCCTGTGTGCGGCATTTGCCGGCATGCCAGAAGGTGGCGTACTGAACGATCAGCTTGCTGCGCGCTGAATTGTTGTCCTTCAGCCGGTAGCCGCCCGGCGGATCGTTGGCCTCGTACAGCGACGACGTATTGGCCTGCACATCGGACGCGCCCGCCGACGCATCAACAACCTGGATCGTGAAGGCGCCGTCCATCCATGCCGCACTCGGATTCGCATTCGACTGGATGCATCCGGTGGTCGTCGGGATCAATCCAGCGCGCACCTGGCCGGTACCCCAGTCCTTCGCGCCGAATGCGGTCAGCGGCAGCACATAGATGAACTTGCTGAGGCTGGAAATGTTGCGCGTGAACACTTTCGCCGGGCCGCCCGGCGTGTCGGACAGGAATCCCTCCGGCGAAACCGGCAGTTTCCACGCCTGGCCGCTGATGGTGTCACCGATCACCATCGTCGCCGCCGGTGACCACAAGGTATTGGCAATCAGGATCTTGAAACTCTGCGTCGATGTTGCCGGCAGCGGATTCGACAGGTTGAAGGCAGGATCACTGGGATTGAGCATGTTGACGCCGACGACGTTGAATTTGTCGTCGTATTCGTGCGTGTGTTTGTGTCCGCTGCAACTGCCCTTGGTGATCGTTGCCGTACTCAGACAGTTGTAGAAGATGTCGAAGTCGAAGTGCCCGCCAAACACGCCGCTGTTGCTCGGCGTCGTCGTGATCACCGTGGTGTACGACGGCAATGCGATATTCGGGTTGTAGTTGAAAAACGGCAAGTCGAAGCTGCTGTTGAACTGCGCCAGAACCGGCTGCGAAAAAACGCCGGGGCCGAGAAATTTCGACACCGGAACCGCGGTCGTCGCGCCGTTGACGACGCGGTCGCTGTTGTCGGATCTGACCGCGCCGTCGCCGTTCAAGTCGAAAAACGGCGCATTCGGCGCAGCTCCGGTCAACGCGGTGACTTCAACCAGCCAGGCACCCTGCCCGGCGCCGCTGTTCGGCACCGTTGTCGTCACCGTATAGCGGCCGGAATCCGTCAGCGTATCGCCGCCGACCAGGCGTTCGCCAATGCCGAGCGCGATCCGCCAGCCCTTGGTCGAGGTGCCGTAGTTGACGGCATTGCTGCTCGCGGTGCGGACGGTCGTCGCCGGCGATCCGACGCTGTGCGTCGTCAGGGTCTGCGTCACCAGGCTGCTGGTCGTGACGGTGCCGTTGTCCCAGATGCCGTACAGGTATTCGGTCGCCGTCGAGGTCAGATCGGCATCCGAATAGATGCGGCCGGTGCCGAAATTGATCAGGAAGCCACCGTTCGGATGCAGCGAGACGCTGGGCGCGACGGTGATTGGCCGGGTGACGGAAGGATCGGGCGTATACAGCGCGGTGCCACTGGTCGGCAGCGAGGTGCCGCTCAGATCGAATTTCCACAACGTGCCTTTCAGGTCGCCGGCATAGACAAAGTCGACCGTGCCGTTGCCGTCGCGGTCGACCGCCGCGATGCCGCCGAGCCCATTGAAGCTGCCGTCGGCCAGCTTGGTGCCGGCCGAAATCTCGGCCAGTCTGACGCCGTCGGTGGCCCGCACGACAAACAGCGACGAGAGGCCGTTGGTGCTGTTCAGGCCGTTCGGCACCAGCAATGCGGTTTCGCCATTGTTCAGCTTGACCAGCTGTGTCGCCGCCATCACGTTGCCGAGGTTGGTATACCCGCTCGTCGCCGCGGTGATTTCCCAGCGCGCCATCGCGGCGGCGGCGCTTTCGCTGGCCGGAGCAGGGTTCGTGATGTTGAGCGCGAACACACCTTTTGCACCGGCGCCGAGGCCGGCGAACAGCAGCTTCGACGTCCCGACCTTGCCGATCGTCAGCGGCGCATCGACGCCATAGACCAGCCCGCTGGAATAACGTGTCGACAGGCTCTGCAACTTGCCGCCGGCAAACAGCATCGACGGGATATAGGCAAAACGCTCGACGCCGGTCGCCGCATCGAACGCATGGAGCATGCCGTCGTTGGCGCCGACATAGACCTCATTGCCATCGACATAGGGCCGACTGTGGATCACGCCGCCAATGCGCGAGAAACGCTGACGGAACAGCCCGGCCGGTGCGCTCGAGCTGGTTTCGTTGCTGGCGTCGCCGCGCAGGTAGTCGAGCACCAGCGGCCCGTTCGTCGCATCGCCCAACGTCGCCTGCTGCGCCGCGCTGATCGCCGATGCGCCGCTCCAGCGGAATGCGACACCGACGCCCGACGAGGTCGACGTGAAGATCTTGCGCGAGCCGGCCGCGGGAAGCTGCTCGCGGGCACGCCACTTGACGCTCCAGTTGCCGGCGGCATCGATCGCGTGGGCGACCAGGTCACCATCCCAGGTCGCACGCATGTGATCGCCGCGGAAGGCCACCGCAGTACCGGGAGCCAGGTTGTAGCTGCTGAAGTCGAGCGGCGCGACCCAGGCCACCGGCTGCATGTCGAGCGGGATCGTCGCATGCGAGCGCGCCATGAAGAAACCCGCCGCCAGCAGCGCCGTCAGGCTCAGCAGGGTCGGCGCGAGGCGCAGGCGAATGGCGGGCAACATCTTCAGGTCCTTTCGCAGGCTTCAATAACAGCCGTCGGTGGCAAACATGGTTTCGATCAGCCGCGACGAACCCCGCGTCGAGCCGGAATTCGCGACGACGCGAAACAGGTCGACCGATTTGCACGAGCCGCTGCTGCGCTGTCCGAGCTGAACACTGGCACCGGGCAGCTTGACGCCGCGCGACAGTTGTTCGATCAGATAACGCCCGTCTGCGCTGGCAATCGAATTGCTGTCGTTCCAGGTCATCGATGCCGGATCGCGCCCGAGCGCGGCCAGCTGGCCGGCCGGATACAGGCCCTTCAGCGACGTGTCATAGGCGGCAAAGCCGGGCGACTGCGAATTGGTCGAGACACCGAGCCATTGTTCGGCGGCCGCCGACGTCGCTTCGGCACGGATGAAGGCCTGCTGCAGATGCTGGATGTTGCCGACCAGCTGGTACTGGCCGCGCGACAGGAAAAATGCCGTCAACGACATCAATCCCATGCCGAGCAGCAGCGCGACGACCACCAGCAGCGTCGCACCTCGCTGTTGGCGACGGTGATGGTGGTGGCGAATCGGAAAACCGGGATGTCGCATTGCGGTTCAGCGGTTGCGCACCTGGATCGTGCTGGTCAGCACGAGGCGGCGGAACCGGTCGCCCGGCGTGTAGGTGACATCGGCCATCGTGTAGCTGTCGCTGGTCATCCCGGCCTCCGGCTCGCTCGCCCGCAACAGCAGCCACAGCCGCACCGACGTGACCGCGGTCCAGTCGGTGACGCCGTCCGGATTGAAATAACGCACATTGCCCGAGCCGTCGACGACGCCGAACTGCAGCTGCAGGTGTTCGACATTCGACGCCACCAGCTCCGGCACCATCACCGGATTCGCGCCGGCACTCAACGTCAGCCGATACAGCGCCGGCACTTTCGGCGATTCGGTCGGCGAGTTCGTGAACTCATTGATGAAATAGACATCGCTGAGCGCCGGATAGTCGAAAAAAGGCGGCAGCGGGGTCGGCGGCGTTTCGCCGCCGAGGAAGATTCGTCCCGCAGCATACGATGTGCGCGCGTACGGTGCATTGGAACTGAAGCTCGCGGTGGTCGACGAGCCGAGCCGGCGCAGTGTCAGCACGTCGCCACGTGCATATTGGCGGTCGCTGGCCGCCGCCAGGCAATTGCCGGAATAGGGGTTGCTGTCGTTCGACGCCGCAAGGCCTTGCCGGACCAGCGTCGTGACACCAGCGCCGCAGCCGAAATTGCGCGCCGCTGCCGCTGGCGTGACCTCGATCTGCGAGGCATCCCACAACAGCGGGCTCAGCGCGGCATGGCGGATTTCGCGCGACAGCGTCTCCTGCGCGTAGCGGCCGTTGGTCTGGTATTCGCTGACCAGCGAATTGACCGCCGAATTGCCCGACGACGCGGCGAAACCGCGAATCATGAACGTGATCAGCACCAGCCCGATCACGATGCCGATCATCAGTTCGATCAGCGACAGGCCGCGCGCGCGCCTGGCGCGGGCACCCGGCCGGCAGGCAGCGCGGCGACGCTCAGGCGACGGGTTTGCGGACGGTCTTGACCAGCACATGGCTGAGGACCTCGGTGGAGCCGCTTTGGGCATAGGTCTGCGGCCCGCGCCGCTCGTTCCAGTTCAGCGTGATCGTGTAGGTGACCAAACCCGCGGCAGACAAACCCTGGACGATGCTGAAATCGAGCAGCGGCAGCGTGGCGGCGACGCGGCTGCTCCATTGCGCGAGGTCGAAATTCGCCATCTGGCCGGGTGTGCAATACACGGCCGAGCAGTCGCTGGTCATCGCGATCGGGCTCACCGACGACGAAACCGCATAACTTCCGTTGTTCGCGGCGGACAGATTGGCTTCGATCCGTTCGCTCAGTTCACCGGCCAGCGCAACCGCACGCGCGCGGTTGTCGGCACTTTTCTGGAATTTCAGCGCGCTGATCTGCGTGCCGGCGCTCGCCAGCATGAAGATCGCGATCAAAAACATCGCAACCAGCACCTCGATCATCGCGAAGCCACGGCGCGAGCGCGAAGCGTGCGCCGGTTGGCCGGAGCGAGCGGGCGGGCGGGCCGGCATGTGCTTCACCCCTTGCGAACCGACAACGCGCCGGACGCGGCAAACCGGACCAGCCAGCGCGGCGTCGCACCGGGGCCGGGCGTGGCCACGAAATCGGCAAAACTCGACGCCGTCAGGCTGCCGTTCGGATTGAAGCGGATCCGGCTCGCCGGCCCGATCAATCTGACATTCGAATTGACGGCCACCTGCAGGCGGATCGGGTTCGGGTCATCGGCCGAGCCGGCATCGCAGACACCATCGGCATTGACGTCATAACAAAGGCGCCAGCCCTTCGCCCAGTCGGCAGCGGCCGGCGTCGCACTGCAGCTGCCGTTGGTGATGCCGGCGTCGGCGCAGATCAGGATCGGCACATTGCGCTTGACCGCCTCGATCCGCGCCTGCGCCAGCGAGTCGGCAAGCCGCCGCGCCACGTCCTCGACCCGGCGCGCATTGAAAAACCCCATCACGCCGGGAACGACGACGGTGGCCAGCACCGCGACGATGCCGACGACGATGACCAGTTCGATCAGCGTCACGCCGCGGATGCGGGAGCGCAGGCACATCTGCAGCGTGGCAGTTGGGGCAAGGCGGGTCGACATCGCGGAACAGAAGGCTTCGGGATGCTATCGGCGAAAGTTGACCGCGCTGTAGGCTACACCGGGATGGCAAGCGACGAACGGTACCAATGGGGGGGTTGAACGGTCGAACAGACGTGTATCGACCACGGAACGCCGGCCAGACAGGCGTTTTCCCCCGTCAACCATCACCGCCGGCATCGCCCCTGTGTTGCAGCGCTGCATCGTCGGCCAGGCCGCCGTAAGCCACGGAATCGTCGGCCAATAAAAAAAGCCCCTGGATCCAGTCGATTCAGGGGCCTTGGTTCGGTGCCGGCGCAGTGCTGGCGCGTGATGTCAGGTGGGGTGGCTGATGGGACTCGAACCCACGACAACAGGAATCACAATCCTGGACTCTACCAACTGAGCTACAGCCACCGCAGAGCCTCGCAGTATAAACCAGACGGCGGTCGCGACCGCCGCCTGCGGCGGTCAATTTGCCGGTGTTGCCGACGGCAGCGGCTTGCGTTCGACGTTGAAGCGGCGCTTCAGCGACTCGTAGTAGGCCCGGGTCTCGGCTTCGGCCAGCGCCTGTGCATACTGGCTGCGCATCGCTTCGGCGTCACCCTCGACGCCGGGCTCGCGGCCCAGCACCTTGTTGACCTTCAGCACGACATAACCCTGCCCCCCGACATCGACACCGACCAGCGTCGGCAGCGTCTGTGTGGGCGCGCCGAGCGCCGCGTCGATGGCTTTTGGCGACAGCCCGGAGCTCTGCGCACGCGAGACGACCACCGGCGCTGCCTTCATCTCCGCTTGCGGCGACGCCTTCAGTTCGGCCAGCCGCGCCTCACCGGCCTTGCGGGCAAGCTCGGCGGCCTGCTTCGCGGTGACCGCGGCCAGCACCTGCTCGCGCACCTCCTCGAAGGGCCGCGTGTGCGCCGGCGCATGCTTGACGACCCGGGCCGAGATCATCTGCGTCGGCGAGACCTCGACCGCCTCGGTATTGCGCTTGTTGCGCAGCGAATCGCTCGAAAATACCGCCTCGAGGAATTTCGGCGATGCCAGCGGACCGGTCGCATCACCCGCAGCGCGGGTCAGCCCCTTGGCGGTCTTGACCTCGAGCTTCAACTTCTCGGCGGCCGGCGCGAGACTGTCGGCCTGCTCGTAGACCAGGTTGCTGAATTCAACCGCCGCTTCCTGATATTTCTGCTGCGCGAGTTGCTGGCGCAGCAGCTTTTCGAGCTCCGGACGCACCGTCTCGTAGCTGTGCTTGTCGCCGCCACGCACGCCGGTCAGCTTGATGATGTGGTAGCCGAAATCGGTGGTGACGAGGTCGCTGATCTCGTCGGGCTTCAGCGCGAAGACGGTGTCCTCGAACGGCTTGACCATCGCGCCCTTCGAGAAGAAATCGAGGTCGCCGCCATTGGCCGCCGAGCCCGGATCGTCGGAGTTCTTCTGCGCGACTTCGGCAAAACGCTGCGGCTCCTTGCGCACCTCGGCCAGCAGTGCCTCGGCCTTCGCCTTCGCGGCGGCGCGCTCGTCCGCGGATGCCGACGGGTCGACCTTGACCAGGATGTGGCTGGCGCGGCGCTCCTGCGGCGTGCTGTAGCGGGCCTCGTTCTGCTTGTAGTACTTGCGCAGTTCTTCCTCGTCGACCTTGACGTCCTGCCCCAGTTTCTCGGCATCGAGCACCAGATACTCGAGGTCGATCTGTTCCGGCGCCTGGAACTGCGCGGCATTGTCCTTGTAGAACGCCTGCAGTTCGTCGTCGGTCGGCTTGACCTTGTCGGCATAGGCCGACGGCTCGAAGCGTTGCACCTGCACCTCGCGGCGCTGCAGGAAGGCGTCGAGTGCGGCAGAGGCCGCTGCTGCCGGCGGCAGCACGGTTGCGCTGACGCCCTGCAATACCTGGTTCACCGAGATGTCGCGGCGCAGCCGCTGCTCGAACAACTCGGTCGACATGCCTTGTGCAGCCAGGATGTCGGAATTGACGCTGCCATCGGGTCGGCGCAGGAATTCGAACTGCGAGTCGTTCTGGAAGATGCGCACCATGCGTGCATCGGTCGTCACCAGGTGCATCTTGTCGGCAGCAGTCTCGAGCAAGCGCTCGCGGATGAGGGTATCGAGCGACTGCAGCCGCATCTCGGGCGTATCGAGCATCCTGACATCGACATTCGGCTGCTGCACACGGATCCGCTCGATCTGCTGGCGATGCGCCGCATCGAGTTCGGCCATCGTGATCTCGCTGTCACCTACCGTCGCGACGACCTGAGCACGCTCGGAGTCCATGTTGGTATAGCCCTGCAGCCCGAAAAAAACGAACGACGGGATGATCAGGACGATCAGAAAGAAAAACAGCACACGGGTGTGCTTGCGGATGAAGTCGAACATCGAATGGCCTCGGGCAAAAACACGGGGGGCTGCGCCTGACGGGCAATGGCCTCTCCGTCGTCAGGCGACGACGGCGGCGAACCAACGCGGCGAGCCCAGATGCAACAAAGGCGAACCGAGGTTCGCCTTTGGGCTGGTCTTTCTGCTAGTTTACCTGACCTGCTGCACGGCCTGCCGCTGCCGCCGCATGGTCGACCGGGTGGCACGGACGGTCCCGGATTGGTGGGTGCTGAGGGGCTCGAACCCCCGACCTACGCCTTGTAAGGGCGCCGCTCTACCAACTGAGCTAAGCACCCGGTGTGCCTGTGAGATGTCACCGGAGCGTTAATGTAGCCGCTCGGCGCGCCTTCATCAGTTCAGCGCGTCCTTCAGCGCCTTGCCGGGGCGGAATTTCGGCACCTTCGCAGCCTTGATCTTGATTGCCGCCCCGGTACGGGGGTTGCGCCCACTGCGCGCGGCGCGCTTCGAGACGCTGAACGTGCCGAAGCCGACCAATGACACGCTGTTGTTTTTTTTCAGTGTCGACTTGACGCCGCCGATCAGTGCTTCGAGTGCGCGACCCGCTGCTGCCTTCGAAATGTCAGCTTGCTTGGCGATGTGTTCGATCAGTTCGGACTTGTTCACGAATAACTCCCCTCTCGGTGCATGTGATGCATTGGAATGTCAAAAATCGGCAGCGCAGGCCGGCGCTGCCGGGTTCGAATTCATCTGGATGGTTGCCCGCCCCTCTCCAGGCGTGGGAAGCGGATTTTATTCGTCCTGACCGATATTGAAAGCCAAAGCTGTGCGGACTTTCCCCGCATTGACAGCAGCGGATTCCTCGCTGCGCAACCCGGAAGTCATCTGACGACCAGCGCAACGCCGATCGCCGTCAACGCCATTCCGGCCAGCGCCAGCGGCGACAATGTCTCGCCGAACAGCGGCCATGCCATCAATGCGGTGCACGGCGGCACCAGAAAAAACAGGCTGGTGACCTTGGTCGCGGCGCCGCGCTGGATCAGCAGGTAGAGCAGCGAACTGCCGCCGAGCGTCAGCCCGAGCACCGACCAGCTCATCGCACCGATCAGTTCGGCATTCCAGCGCACCGCTTCGGTCTCGATCGCCGCCAGCGGCAGGCTGACGATCATCGCACCGAGCAGTTGCACCGTGCTCGCGGTGCGCACATCGCAGGGCTGGACATGGCGCTTCTGGTACAGCGTGCCGGTCGTGATGCTGAGCAATGCGAGCACAGCCAGCGCCAGATTCCATGGCGTCACCTCACCAACGCCGAGCTTGCGCCAGACCACCAGCAGCAGGCCACCAAAGCCGAGCACCAGCCCGGCCCATTGCGTCCAGCCGATCGCGGTGGCCAGCGACACCTCGCCACGTGAGCCCGAGCGGGCGCTGCGCGCGGCTGTACCGCTGAGCCAGATCGCCGTCAGCACCGGCTGCAGGCCGACCAGCAAGGCCACCGTGCCCGCGCCGATGCCGGCCTTCACGGCGGCCCAGACGCCGCCGAGATAGCCGGCATGCATCAACACGCCAGTCACCGCGAGGTGTTGCCACTGGCTGCGCCCGCGTGGCCAGGCTGCGCCGGCCAGTCTGATCCAGACCAGGAAACAGAGGATCGACAGCGCATAACGGATCGTCAGGAAAGTAAACGGCGGCGCATGCGGCATGCCGAAGCGCGCGACGATGAAGCCGGTGCTCCAGATCAGCACGAAGACCCAGGGCATCGCCTGGATCAGGCGGGGCGAGACGGCGCTCAAGACCGGTTGCCGTTCAACGTACGCGGGCGCGGATCTCCGGCAGCGCCTTCTGCAGGTAATAGATCATCGACCAGATCGTCAGCACCGCCGAGATGATGATCAGCACCGTTCCCCACAGGTGGGTGTCGATCAGCCCGAGCAAGACACCGTCGTAAAGCAGGAACGGGATCGCGACCATCTGCACCGTTGTCTTCACCTTGCCGAGCATGTGCACCGCGACACTGCGCGCCGCGCCGATCTGCGCCATCCATTCACGCAGCGCCGAGATCGCGATCTCGCGGCCAATAATGACCAGCGCGACCAGCGCATGCAGCCGGTTCAGATGAACCAGCACCAGCAGTGCGGCAACGACCAGAAACTTGTCGGCCACCGGGTCGAGAAAAGCGCCGAATGCCGAGGTCTGGTTCAGGCGACGCGCGAGGTAGCCGTCGGCCCAGTCGGTCAACGCGACGACGATGAACAGGATGGTTGCCGCGAGGTTCTGCGTCGCCGGAAAGACGTCGAGGTAGAACACACCGACGATCAGCGGAATCGCAACGATTCGGGCCCAGGTCAGCAGCGTCGGCAGATTGAAGAACATCGCGTGGATTGTGCCGGCTTTCAGCACCGGGGAACAAAACGTTGGAGCGGCCGCGTCAATCGAGCGAACGCGGCTTGAACTGGCGGGCGTCGTTGAACAGAAAGGTCTCGGCAAATTTCCACGGCCGCGGCAGCTTCGATACGCTGCCGAACGGCGCCGCGCGGTGCACCGCGGCAATCGCCAGCTCGGTTGTGTCGCGAGCCTGTTTCGGATGGCGCAGCACATCGATGCGGCGCACACTGCCATCGGCATTCAGTTCGATCTCGAGCACCGGGATCGCCAGCAGCGTTTCGGGCACCGTGCCGAGGTAGCTGCCACCCGGGCTCGCGGCGACCAGCCGCTGCGCGGCTTGCTGCCGGTATTCGCTCCAGTTGCGGGCCGCTGCCGGCGGCGGCAGCGCAGCCGGCATCGCCGCGGGCCGGGCCGTGTCGGCATCACGTGCCGGCGGCGCCGACGGCAGCGGCTGGTGCGGCGGCATCGGGCTCGAGCACGCGGCGAGCATGCCGGCGACTGTCGTCATGCGCAACCAGGCGAATGCGGCGCCGGGCCGTCTTGCAAGCGGCAAGCTGCTGCCGGCCGACACGGTTTCGCGATCCGTCTCAGTGCAACGCACGGTAGATCTCCTCGGCAAGTTGTCTCGAGATGCCCTCGACGCTGAGCAGATCGTCGACGCTGGCATGGCCGACGCCACGCACGCCGCCAAACCGCTGCAGCAGCCGGGCGCGTTTTTTCGGGCCGACGCCCGGAATGTCCTCCAGCGCACTGCCGCCGGTGCGCACGCTCGCCCGGCGCGCCCGCATGCCGGTGATTGCGAAGCGATGCGCCTCGTCACGGATCTGCGCAACCAGCATCAGCGCCGCCGAATCGCGGCCGAGCGAGACCTTCGGCCGGCCGTCGGCAAAAACCAGCTCTTCCAGGCCGACCTTGCGGCCCTCGCCCTTCTCGACACCGGCGATCAAGCCGAGGTCGAGGCCGAGTTCGGCAAAGACCTCGCGCGCCATCGAGACCTGGCCCTTGCCGCCGTCGACCAGCACCAGGTCGGGCAGCCTGATCCTCGCCGGCGCCGGTGCGGCCGGCTCGGCAACGGCCGTGCCGCCGGCTTCGGCCAGCGCCGCGGCGAGTTTGCCGTAGCGGCGCTGCAGCACCTGGCGCATCGCCGCATAGTCGTCGCCGCCGGTGATGCCGTCGATGTTGTAGCGGCGATATTGCGCCGGCTGCATCTTGTGGCCTTCGAAGACGACACACGAGGCCTGCGTCGACTCGCCGGCGGTGTGGCTGATGTCGAAACATTCGATCCGGAATTCGTCGAGCCGCTCCGGCGACAGGTCGAGCGCGTCGACCAGCGCCCGCGTGCGCGATTGCTGCGAGCCCTCTTCGGCCAGCAACTGCGCGAGCCGCAGTTCGGCACCCTTGATGCACATGTCGAGCCAGCCACGGCGCGGCTCGCGCGGCTGGTGCTGCGCGGTCACGCGAACGCCGCTTTGCTGCGACAAGGCATCGATCAGCGCCGCGTCGACCGGATGGCTCAGCACCAGCAGCGGCGGCACGCCGCCACCGAGGTAGTGCTGGGCAATGAAGGCCTCGAGCACCTGCACTTCGACGGCGGTGCTGCGTTCGGCGTCGTGCGCAGCGGCGGTGGCGTCGGCGGCATCCGACGGCTGCTGATCGGCCACCGCCTCGATCGCTGCGGCATCCTCGAGGTGGCTCGGAAAATACGGCCGGTCCCCAAGGTGGCGGCCGCCGCGCACCATCGCGAGGTTGACGCAGGCGCGGCCACCCTGCACCTTCACCGCGAGGATGTCGGCATCGCGGCCCGCCGCGCCGGTGTTGTCCTCGACGCCCTGCTGGTGCAGCACGCGCGACAACGCGCCGATCTGGTTGCGGATCTCAGCCGCCTGCTCGAACTGCAAGGCGTCCGAGAACGCCATCATCTGCCGCTGCAACTCGTCGATCAACGACTGCTGCTCGCCTTGCAAAAACTGCTCGGCGTGTTCGACATCGCGCGCATAGTCGGCCGGCGCGATGCGATCGACACACGGCGCCGAGCAGCGCTTGATCTGGTACAGCAGGCACGGCCGCGTGCGGTTGTTGAAGACGGTGTCCTCGCAGGTGCGCAGCTTGAACACCTTCTGCAGCAGCTGGATCGACTCCTTCACCGCCCAGGCGCTCGGATAAGGCCCGAAATACCGATGCCGGCGATCGACCGCGCCGCGGTAATACGCCATCCGCGGATACAGCGCGGCGGCGTTTTCGGCGACCGTGGTGCCGGCATCGCGCCGGCCGGTGATCTTCAGGTACGGATAACTCTTGTCGTCGCGGAACAGGATGTTGTACCGCGGGTTCAGCGCCTTGATCAGGTTGTTCTCGAGCAGCAGCGCCTCCGCCTCGGAGCGCACGACCGTCGTCTCGAGCCGGGCGATCTTGCCGACCATCATGCCGATCCGCGTGCCGCCATGATTTTTCTGGAAGTAACTCGAGACGCGTTTTTTCAGATCGCGCGCCTTGCCGACATACAACACATTGCCGGCCGCATCGAAATAACGGTAGACACCGGGCAGCCCCGGCAGCGCCGCAACATCGGCGAGCAATTGCTCGCGTCCGCCATCGGCTGGCGCGGGAGGCTCCGCCGGCGCGGCGGGCTGCTGATCGTCTGGGGTCGGCTTGCTCACAGCCGTGATTCTGCCGTGAGCGCCGACTCGATAATGCGGCGATGCCCTGGGACCTCTTCTGCCGCGTGGTCGACAATTTCGGCGACATCGGCGTGTGCTGGCGGCTCGCCGCGCAACTTGGCGATCGTGGCCAGCCGGTGCGGCTGTGGGTCGATGACGCCAGCGCACTCGAGTGGATGGCGCCGGATCGGCAACGCGAGCAGCCGCTGGTCAGCGTATTCGGTTTCGACGAAGCCGCCTCGGCGGAGCCAGGCGAGGTCGTCATCGAGGCCTTCGGTTGCGACCCGCCGCCGGACTTCGTCGCGCGGATGGCGCAGCGCAAGCAACTCAGCGGCCGCCAGCCGGTCTGGATCAACCTCGAATACCTCAGCGCCGAAGCGCATGCCGAACGCAACCACCGGCTGCCGTCGCCGCAATCGGCCGGGCCTGGCGCCGGCCTGCTGAAATATTTTTTCTTTCCCGGTTTCAGCGCGGGCAGCGGCGGCTTGTTGCGCGAAGACGATCTGTTGCAGCAGCAGGAACGCTTTGACGCCGAGGCATGGCTGACGGCGCAAGGCATCACGCTACAAGCCTACGAGCAGCCAATCAGCCTGTTCTGTTATCCCGAGTCGCCGGTCGCCGAACTGATCGATCGGCTGACACAGCCTGACAGGCCGCCGACGCTGCTGCTGGCAACCGCCGGCGCGGCGAGCGCGATGGTTGCGCAGCTGCTTGGCCCGACGCTGCGCCGCGGCGGCCTGCGCGCGCTGTGTCTGCCGTGGCTCAGCCAGACCGACTACGACCACCTGCTGTGGAGTTGCGCGATCAACTTCGTGCGCGGCGAGGACAGCGCGGTGCGGGCGCAGTGGGCGGCAAAACCGTTTGTCTGGCAGCTGTACCGCCAGGATGACGGCGCCGACCAGATCAAGGGCGCGGCCTTTCTGCAACGCTTTTTTGCGCCGGCGGTCGCGCCGGTCGACAAGGCGATGATGAGCCAGGTCAGCAACTGGTGGACGGGCTGGAACCGGCCGCCCGGGTCCGGCGCGCCATTGCCGCACGACTGGCCCGACCACCACCGCTGGCAGGCGCACTGCATCGCCTGGCGCGATCACCTCGCCGCGCAGTCCGGGCTTGTCGACAGGCTGCAAGCCTTCGTTGCCGAAGCAAGCTAAAATCGTGGGCTTTGCGCAGTGGGACGACTCGTCCGCGGCGCCGTACCCCCGTCCGCGCAGCAACCTATCCTGATCGCCGCGGAAAACCGATTGGAAGACCCATGAAAACCGCACAGGAAATTCGCGCCGGCAACGTCATCATGCAGGGCAAGGACCCGATGGTCGTGCTGAAGACCGAATACAGCCGCGGTGGCCGCAATTCGGCCACCGTGCGCATGAAGCTGAAAAGCCTGCTGAACAACTCCGGCACCGAAGTCGTCTTCAAGGCCGACGACAAGATGGACCAGATCGTTCTCGACAAGAAGGAGTGCACCTACTCCTACTTCGCCGACCCGATGTATGCGTTCATGGACGCCGAATACAACCAGTTCGAGGTCGAGGCCGAGAACATGGGCGACGCGATCCAATACCTCGAGGACGGCATGCCGGTCGAGGTCGTGTTCTACGAAGGCAAGGCGATTTCGGTCGAACTGCCGACCAGCCTGGTCCGTGAAGTGACCTATACCGAGCCGGCCGTCAAGGGCGATACCTCGGGCAAGGTGCTGAAGCCGGCCAAGCTTGCAACCGGATTTGAAGTCTCGGTGCCGTTGTTCGTCGAAACCGGCGACAAGATCGAGATCGACACCCGCACCCACGAATACCGCAAGCGGGTCTGATCGATCGGCACGACGGGTTTTCTGCCCGTCGCAGCCACCCGCAGGCGCGCCAGCCGCGCCGTTCAGCAGGGGCATTCGCGTTTTGCCGGATCATCGGCGATGCGATGCCCCTTTTTCCTTCCGACATCACCTCCCCGTTCCGGATGCAGCCCGGCCTGTCGCGGCTGCCGCCCGGCCAGGCCCAGCTGACGCCGAACCGGCCCGGCGATGCGCATCTCGACGCGAAGCTGGCGGTGCTGCGCGCGCACGCGGAGCAGGCGCTGTGCCGGCTGCCGGACTTCGACGATGGTCCGGCGCTTGCCGCGCTGGCGGCGCATGCCACGCGCGAACATCCGGAGGCCTGGCACAGCAGCATCGATCGAGACGGTCGGCATTGCCACGGCGTGCCACTGCTCGGCTGGTGCGTCAACGGCGAACGAATCGAAGGTGACGGGCCGCAAGCGATCGGCGACTGCCTGCATGCGCTGCCACCGCAATGGCGCGCCGCCGGCCTGCTGAGCCTCGCGTTTGCCGAGGATCTTGCGGTGATCGAGACGCCGCCCGGCGGCAGCGGACGGATTCCGTGGCTCGCGGTCTGCCTGCCGTCGCACTGGGCGCCGGAGACCAGGCTCGGGCTGTCGTTTGCCGATGTCCATGCGCCGGTTGCCGACAACGAGGCCCTGCTGCGGGCCGCCGATGGCTTGTCGCAGCTGGTCGTGACCAACGGCGCGCAGCGCTGGCAGCGCAAGGTCTGGACGCTGACCGCCAGCGGCCACCTCGACGGCCATCCGCGCCGCCGCCCTGCCGCCGACTGGCCGGCCGATGCCGACGCCCGAACGATTGGCGACCTCGCGTGGCTGCGCAGCGAGCAGCAGAGCTTCATTCCGGTGCCCGGGCAGCCGCAGGCGGTCTTCACGATCCTGGTCAAACTGCGCCGGCTGCGCGAGGTGCTTGCCGACCCGCTCGACGGCAGCGCGTTCGGCCGTGCGCTGCATGCCGCGATTGCCTCGATGAGCCCGGCGGTGCTGGCCTATCGCAGGCTCGATGGCGTGCGCGATCGCCTGCTCGCGGTGCTGGCGGCTGTCGATCGATCAGAGGAGGCGATCTGAGCAAAATCCGACTGCCAGTGACTTGGCCCGCTGAGTGGGCTGGCCGCGACCGGTTCGTCGTGCTGGACACCGCATTTGCTGACGGCAGCAACTTTCTCGCAACCTGGGCCGCCTGGCGCAACGATCCGCTGCGTTGCCGCCAGTTGCACTGCATCGCCGTCGCGCCCTGCCCGCCCGCAGCCGATCAACTCGCCCGCAGTGAGCCGGGTCTGACGGAGCAACTGGCCGCCAAATGGCCGCCGCTGACGCCGGATATCCACCGCATCGTTGTTGAATCGGGCCGCGTCGAATTGCTGCTCGTCGTCGCCGAATTGCTGCCGGCGCTGCGCAAGCTCATCGCCGATGTCGATGCCTTCGTGCTCAGCGCCGAGACGCTGGTGGAGGTAGCCGACCCAACCCGCCTTGGCAAAGCGCTGGCCAGGCTGGCAGCGCCCGACGCGACGCTGCACTGCGCGGGTGCCGACGACGCCTTTCTGGGCGCTATGCGCACGGCCGGCTTCGAACCGGTCGCCCCGGCATCGCAGGCCGAGGCCAGTCCGGTCGCCCGTTTTGCGCCCCGCCACACACCGGCCCGTCCACCGGCTCGCCGTCGCCGTTTATCGGGCCCGCGCCGTGATGTGCTGATCATCGGCGCCGGCCTTGCCGGCTGCGCCACCGCGGCGGCATTGGCCGAGCAGGGCTGGACCAGCACGCTGATCGATCGCCGCGACGGCCCGGCCGCCGAAGCCTCGGGCAACCTGGCCGGCATCTTCCACGGCGTCGTGCACCGAGTCGACGGCCACCACGCACGCTTCAACCGCGCGGCGGCACTCGAAGCCGCCCGCTGCTACCGGCGACTGATCACCGACCGGGCCGCAGGCAGTGCCGAACCGGGTTGTGTCGACGGCCTGTTGCGACTGGGCAGCGAGTTGCCGAATACGGGAGCGATGAAGGTGCTGCTCGAACGGCTGCGCCTGCCAGACAAACATGTGCAGGCGGTTGATGCAAAACAGGCATCTGCGCTCGCTGGTTTGCCGGTCACGTCACCGGCCTGGTTTTTTCCGCAAGGCGGCTGGATGCGCCCGGCGCGGCTCGCGCAGGCCTGGCTGGACACGGCCGGAACGGCCTGCCAAACGATTTATGGCGCCGCGGTCGCGTCGATCCGACCGGTCGGCGACGATGAATGGACCGCCTGCGACGCCAATGGCAACACGATTGCAACGGCTGCGCACCTGGTCCTTGCGAATGCCGCCGGCGCAACGACACTGCTCGACCGACTGGCCGGGCGCGCCCGCACGTGGCCTTTGCAGACGGTGCGTGGCCAGACCAGCGAGATCGGCCTCGCGACGCTGCCGGCGATCCGCGCGCCGCACCTGCCGTTGACTGGCGCAGGCTATCTGCTGCCGGCGATCGACGGCCGGCTGGTTTTCGGCGCCACTGCGCAAGCCGGCGACGACGATGCGGATGTCAGGCCGGACGACCATCAGCAGAATGTTGCGCGGCTCGCCGCACTGAGCCCTGCGTTGGCAGGCATTGCCGGCACCACCGCGTCCCGATTCACTGGCCGCACTGCGTGGCGCTGCGTCGCCGATGACCGGCTGCCGTTGATCGGTGCGGTACCGCAGGTGTGGACCGGTGACGACGACGAGGCCGCGCCGGACCAGCCCCGTTTCGTCACCCGTTGCCCGGGCCTGTACTTCTTCGTCGGCCTCGGCTCCCGCGGCATCACCTGGGCGCCGCTCGGTGCGCGGCTGCTGGCCGGGATGGTGTCCGCAGCGCCGCTGCCGCTCGCGGCCGACCTGCTCGATGCGGTCGACCCGGCCCGTTTTCTCAGCCGCGCGACCCGCCGGCTTGCTGCGACTGCGGCGGCGAAACAGGCTGCGGGCGAGGACTGAGCAAGCAATCCGGCTCGGACCGCGCCGCTCAGCTCGGCGTCACCGGCGGCAACGGCGTGTGGCCGTTGCTGTTGTCGCCCGCATCGGTGCCCGGCGCGTCGGACGACGATTCATTGCCGCCGACCTTGCGATCGGCTTTTTCACGCAGCTTGTCTTCCTTTTTTCTTTTTTTCGCCAACTCGCGTTGTCGCTTTTCGAACGAATAGTTGGGTTTGGCCATCAACCAGGCTCCTGTGGAAGTGATGCGCCAAGGTTACGCGCTTTTTTGGCGCGGCCTGAATCGTTCGGGGCGCGACGCGTCGTTGGCGATCAAAATACCAGTGTCTGCACGCCGCCGGCGCCGCCGAGCAGGCAGACATCGGCCTTGTTGCGGGCAAAGATGCCGACGCAGACGACACCCGGCCACTGGTTGATCTCGGCCTCCATCGCCGCCGGATCGGCGATCCGCAGGCCGTGCACGTCGACGATCACATTGCCGTTGTCGGTGACGACACCGGCACGCAGTTCCGGGCGGCCGCCGAGCCGCGCCAGCGCACGCATCACCTGCGACGACGCCATCGGAATGACCTCGACCGGCAGCGGAAAGCGACCGAGCTGCTCGACGCGCTTCGATTCATCGGCGATGCAAACGAATCGGTCGGCCAGATCAGCGACGATTTTTTCGCGCGTCAGTGCGGCACCACCGCCCTTGATCATGTGGCCGTTGCCATCGATCTCGTCGGCGCCGTCGATATAAAGCGGAACGCGCTCGACCGCATTGCCATCGAGCACCGCGATGCCGTGGCCGCGCAGCCGTTCGCTGCTGCGCTCGCTGCTCGACACCGCACCGGCCAGCCGGTCGCGCAGCACAGCCAGCTCATCGATGAAAAAATTGACCGTCGACCCGGTACCGACGCCAAGGACGAGTCCGCCGGGCGGCACCGGCAGCTCGGTCACATGGGAAATGGCGGCCTTGGCCACCAGCTTTTTCAGTTCGTCTTGGGTCATCGGGAGCAGCCGGATTGGCAGATGGGTCGGTCGGAGGAAACGCCCGCGTGATTTACGCACGGCGTGTTTGCGACAATTGCGGATTATCCAAGACAGCGCCCGCCCGGCCTTGCGCCGGCACGCCGGCAACCCTCCATGGCCCTCGTACCGTATGCGCTGACGCGCCCCTTTCTGTTCGGGCTCGACCCCGAGCAGGCCCACGACCTGACGCTCGGCGCGCTGGCGAATATCCAGCGCACACCGCTGATCTGCGCGATCGCGCAGCGCCGCATCGACGATCCGGTGACGATTGCCGGCATCAATTTTCCGAACCGGCTCGGGCTGGCCGCCGGGCTTGACAAGAATGGCCGTTGCATCGATGGCCTGGCCGCGATAGGCTTCGGCTTCATCGAAGTCGGCACCGTGACGCCGAAGCCGCAGCCCGGCAATCCGAAGCCGCGGATGTTCCGGCTGCCGCAGGCGCAGGCGCTGATCAACCGGCTCGGCTTCAACAACGACGGGCTCGACGCTTTCATCGCCAATGTGCGGCAGGCCCGCTTCCGCGCCAATGGCGGCGTACTCGGTCTGAACATCGGCAAGAACGCGACGACGCCGATCGAAAACGCGGTCGACGACTATCTGCTCGGCCTCGACGGCGTCTACCCGCATGCCGACTATGTGACGATCAATATCTCGAGCCCGAATACGAAGAACCTGCGCGAGCTGCAGAGCGATGCCGCGCTCGATGCGCTGCTCGGTGCGATCCGCGAACGCAGCGAGGAGCTGGCGCGGCTGCACGATCGCACGGTGCCGATCTTCGTGAAGATTGCGCCGGATCTTGATGGCGAGCAGGTCGACGTGATTGCCGCGACGCTGAAGAAGAACCGCATCGACGGCGTGATCGCGACCAATACGACGATTGCGCGTGATGCGGTCGCGCAGCTGCCGCATGGCAACGAGGCCGGCGGCCTGTCGGGTGCGCCGGTGTTCGAGGCGTCGAACCGCGTGATCACGCAACTGCGCGCCGCACTCGGCGCCGGCTTTCCGATCATCGGTGTCGGCGGCGTGATGAGTGCGGCCGATGCGGTCGCCAAACGCAAAGCCGGTGCAGACCTGGTACAGATCTACACCGGCTTCATCTACAAGGGGCCGGAGCTGGTGCTGCAGGCGGCAAAGGCGCTTGCGGCATCGCGTTGACCGGCTGTACCGCCGCCGGCCCGTAGGAGCGGCTTCAGCCGCGATTCTTGGATTCGGCACCACCCGAATCGGGGCTGAAGCCCCTCCTACAAAATCAGGCCCGTCTTGCGGGCTCAGTGCAGCTTGACGCCCGTCTTTTCCTGCAACTCCTCGCGCGTCACGCCGGGTGCCATCTCGACGACCTTCAGGCCTTCGGGCGTCACGTCCATCACCGCGAGGTCGGTGATGATGCGGTTGACGACACCAACGCCGGTCAGCGGCAACGTGCATTCGGGCAGGATCTTCAGGTCGGTCGTGCCGTCCTTCTTCTTCGCGACATGCTCCATCAGCACGACGACCTGCTTGACGCCGGCCACCAGGTCCATCGCGCCGCCCATGCCCTTGACCATCTTGCCGGGGATCATCCAGTTCGCGAGGTCGCCTTTTTCGCTGACCTGCATCGCGCCGAGGATCGACAGGTTGATCTTGCCGCCGCGGATCATCGCGAAGCTGTCGTGGGAGCCGAAGATCGACGAGCCGGGGATGGTCGTGACGGTCTGCTTGCCGGCATTGATCAGGTCGGCGTCGACCTCGTCCTCGGTCGGGAACGGGCCGATGCCGAGCATGCCGTTTTCGCTTTGCAGCCAGACCTCGATGGCCGGGTCGACGAAATTGGCGACCAGCGTCGGCAGGCCGATGCCGAGGTTGACGTAGTAGCCGTCGCGCAGTTCCTTGGCCGCGCGCGCTGCCATTTGATCGTGTGTCCAGGCCATGTTCAGGCTCCTGCTGCAGAGGTTGATTTCTTCTCGGTGATCGTGCGCTTCTCGATGCGTTTTTCCGGATTCGCATTGACGACCACGCGGTGGATATAGATGCCCGGCAGATGGATCGCGTCCGGATCGAAATCTCCGGTCTCGACGATTTCCTCGACCTCGGCCACCGTCACCTGGCCGGCCATCGCGCAGGCCGGGTTGAAGTTGCGTGCGGTGCGGCGGAAGATCAGGTTGCCGCTCTTGTCCGATTTCCATGCCTTGACCAGCGCGACATCGGGCACCAGCGAGCGTTCCATCACATAGGTGTGGCCGTCGAATTCGCGCGTCTCCTTGCCTTCGGCGACCATCGTTCCGACACCGGTGCGGGTAAAGAAGGCCGGGATGCCGGCGCCACCAGCGCGCAGCTTCTCAGCCAGCGTGCCTTGCGGCGTGAATTCGAGCTCGAGTTCACCGGCCAGGTACTGTCGCTCGAATTCCTTGTTCTCGCCGACGTAGCTGGAGATCATCCGCTTGATCTGCCGCGATTCGAGCAGCAGGCCGAGGCCGAAACCGTCGACGCCGGCATTGTTCGAGATCACCGTCAAGTCCTTGACGCCGCTGTCGCGCAGCGCCGCGATCAATGCCTCCGGAATGCCGCACAGGCCGAAACCTCCGACGGCCATCAACTGGCCGTCCTTGACGAGCCCGTCGAGGGCGGCGGCTGCACTTGGATAAAGCTTTTTCATGCCTCTGGTCCCCTGAATCCGCGCTGCGCCCACTGCGCACCGCAACGACCCCGAGCGTACTGCGTAATCGCTTACGTAGGCGGTACGTAAAATCGCTTAAGCGCTGCTGGCGGAAACCCTCACCTTGGCATTGGAGGCCGGCAGAGGCTCTGTGGGGGCTCGGATTGTGGGAGGGGCTTCAGCCCCGATTTGGGATGGCGGCAAGACAAACAATCGGGGCTGAAGCCCCTCCTACACCTCCGATGCAAGCCCTTTCCGACCCCCCACTCGACTACCGCATCGCCTTCGACATGGCGCCGGTCGGCCTGGTGCTGTCGCGCGAGCGGTTGATCGTCGATTGCAACCAGGCGCTGCTCGACATGTTCTGCACGACGCGGGCGATGCTGGTCGGCCGCAGCTTCGAAGTGCTTTATCCGTCGACCGCCGAATTCGAGCGCACCGGCCAACGTATCCTGACGCAGCTCGACAGCCGCGGCGCCTATGCCGACGAACGGGTGATGAAACGCGTTGGCGGTGCGCGTGCCGGCGAATTGTTCTGGTGCCATGTCGCGGGCCGCGCACTCGATGCACGGGCGCCGCATGCGGCCGGCATCTGGAGTTTCGAGGACCTGTCGTCGCGCCGTCAGCTGAAACTTGAGCTGACGCCCCGCGAACGCGAAATCGCCGCGCTGCTGATCGACGGCCTGACCAGCAAGCTGATCGGCAAGCGGCTGCAGATCAGCCCGCGCACCGTCGATGTCTACCGCGCCCGCTTGATGAAGAAGGTCGGCGCGGCAAGCACGCCGGAACTGGTCAACAAGCTGCTGTCGGCCTGAGCGAGGCTGCCCGTGGGAGGGGCTTCAGCCCTGGCTTCAGCCCCGATTGTCTGCCTGCCGCGATCCCGAATCGCGGCTGAAGCTGCTCCCACGGCAGTATCGCCACAGCAGGCCATGCGCGACCCTTGCCGCATGCCTGTGGGAGGGGCTTCAGCCCCGATTGACTGCCGCCGCGCTCAGCAGCACCTTGCAAAGAGGACTCCGCGCCTCAGGCCAGCTGCTCGCGCAACCAGTCCGGTATCGGTGCCGATTTCTGCTTGCGGAAATCGACCCAGACGGTGCGTGCGCCACCGGACGCGTAGACCACGCCGGGGTCGTCGCAACGCTCGAGCGTCACATAGGTCTCGAAGCTGGTGCGGCCCGGATTCGCGACATAGTGCTTCGCGAGCACGACGCCGGGATATTCGAGCTGCTTCAGGAAGTTGCAGAACGCATTGACGATCACCGGCCCTTCGCCATTCGGATTCGGCGGCGTGCCGAGCTTGTCGAACCAGGCGATGCGGATGATCTCGAAATAGCGGAAATAGACGGTGTTGTTGACATGCCCCATCGCGTCGAGGTCGCCCCAGCGGATCGGCATCGTCATCTCGAAGGCAAGCTTCTTGTCGTCAGGCAGTTCGAATCGCATCGGGCGGACTCCTGTGGGTCAGTCGCGGGTGACGCCGAGTTCGGCATACAGCCGATCGACGAGGCGGCTCAGTTCGCCGACCTGCTGGCGCAGCGAGGCCTGCTGCGCCTTCAGCGCGGCGATTTCACCGCTGGCGACGAAGTCGCCGCTGTCGGCGGCGACCGGCAGCGCCGAGATGTCGACCTCGCCGCACAGCAGCTGCGCCCAGCGGGCCTCACGCGCGCCCGGCGCACGCGGCAGGCGCACGACCAGCGGCCCGCCCTTTTCCTCCGCGCGCTGTGCCAGCTCGTCGAGAAAACCCTCGACCGACGAGGTATCGGCAAAGCGGTGCAGCCGCTCGCAATTCGCGCGCAGTTCGGCGCTGGTCTGCGGGCCGCGCAGCAGCAGCGTCGCCAGCAGCGCGACCGACTGCGACGGCACGCCGAGCACGCGGCCCATGTTGTGTTCGTGACGCGTGACCCGCGAACCGCTGCTTTCGAAGACCAGGTGCAGCGCCTTCAGCGCATCGACCGCATCCTGCACCTCGGCCTCGGTCGCATTGATCACTGGATCGCGCGCGGTTTTCTGGTTGCAGCCGGAGACCAGGCTGTTCAGCGACAACGGGTAACTGTCCGGCACGGTATGCGCCTTCTCGACCAGCACGCCGAGCGCGCGGGCTTCGAGCAGAGACAAGGGACGAAGGGTGGTCATGAATCGCGTTTTTCTTGTGGGAAGGACTTCAGTCCCGATTTCACCGCATGCCAGCAGCCCGAATCGGGGCTGAAGCCCCTCCCACTCAATAAACCATCACACCGAGATTCCCCGGCCTGCACAACCCCGAATCGGCGCTGAAGCCCCTGCCACCTCAGGCCCTCACACCGCGAAGCCATCGTCAGCCTGGATCACCGCGCCATTGATGAAATGGCTTTCATTGGCGCACAACATCACCAGCACCGCATCGAGGTCCTGCGGCTGGCCGACGCGTTTGCGCGGCAGCATGTCGATCAGCTTCTTGCCGGCGTCGGTCTGCCAGTGGTGGTGGTTGATCTCGGTATCGATATAGCCCGGGCACAGCGCATTGACGTTGATGCCGAAGCGCCCCCACTCGAGCGCCATCGCGCGGGTCATGTGGACCACCGCCGCCTTGCTCATGCAGTAGATGCCGATCTGGCTCAGCACGCGCAAACCTGCCATCGACGCGACATTGACGATGCGCCCGCCGGTGAAGGTGCCGGGCGCGGCGCCCTTGGCCCGCGCCAGCATCCGTTTGCCGACTTCCTGCGCGACAAAAAACGCGCCCTTCGTATTGGTATCGAAGACGAAGTCGTAATCGTCCTCGGTGACGTCGACGAGTTTTTGCGTCGTGCTGACGCCGGAGTTGTTGACCAGGATGTCGATCGAGCCCATTTCCGTCTCGGCATGGGCGACCGCGGCCTTGATGCTCGCATGATCGGTGACATCGACCGCAACGACATGCGCATCACCGCCATCGGCCTCGATCTCGGCACGCAGCGCCTTCAGCCGCTCGATGCGACGGCCGGCGAGCACGACCGCCGCTCCGGAGCGCGCCAGCGTCTTTGCAAACTGGGTTCCGAGCCCGCTCGAAGCACCGGTGACCAGGGCCACGCGTCCGGACAAGTCGATCTGGTAGGTCATGCTGCTCTCTCCCTCGTTCGTTTGCTGGACTGCTGACGGGCCCGGCCATCGCACCAGCTCCGGATCGCGCCCCGCAGGCAAGATAGCATGAAGGCGACCGCGTTCCGATTCGCAAACCGCATCGTGCGGCGGCCGCAGACGAGGCGCGCCCGCGTTGGCCGCCCCGGATGTCGTCACTACAATCGTCCGGCTTCGATCAACAGGAATCCGCATGACACCCCAAGCCCTGCTGGAACAATACGGCCCGCGCGAATCGATGGAATACGACGTCGTGGTCGTCGGCGGCGGACCGGCCGGAATGGCCACCGCGATCCGCCTGAAGCAACTCGCAAACGAACAGGGCAAGGAGGTTTCGGTTGTCGTGCTCGAGAAAGGCTCGGAGCCCGGCGCCCACATCTTGAGCGGCGCGATCATCGATCCGAAGGCGCTGAATGAACTGTTCCCGGACTGGAAGGAACGCGGCGCGCCGCTGAACCAGCCGGTGACCACCGACAAGTTCCTGTTTCTGAGCGAAACCGCCGCGAAGGCGACGCCCGACTTCTTCCTGCCCGACTGCTTCAAGAACCACGGCAACTACATCGTCAGCCTCGGCAATGTCGTGCGCTGGCTTGGTGAACAGGCCGAAGCGCTTGGCGTCGAAGTGTTTCCAGGCTTTCCGGCCGCCGAGATCCTCTACAACGACGACGGCAGCGTGAAGGGCGTTGCCACCGGCAACCTCGGCATCGGCAAGGACGGCGAGCCGATGGAGAGTTTCCAGCTCGGCATGGAGCTGCACGGCAAATATACGATCTTTGCCGAGGGTTCACGCGGCCACCTCGGCAGGCAGCTGATCAGCCAATTCAAGCTCGACGAAGGCAAGGATCCGCAGAGCTACGGCATCGGCCTGAAGGAACTGTGGGAGATCGACCCGGCGAAACACCAGCCCGGCCTCGTCGTCCATACCGCCGGTTGGCCGCTCGATGACAACACCTATGGCGGCTCGTTCCTGTACCACGCCGACAACAACCAGGTTGCACTCGGCTTTGTCGTCGGCCTCGATTATGCAAACCCGTGGCTGAGCCCGTTCGAGGAATTCCAGCGCTGGAAGACGCACCCGGAAATCCGCCAATACCTCGACGGCGGCAAACGCATCAGCTATGGCGCGCGGGCAATCACTGCCGGCGGCATCCTGAGCCTGCCGAAGACGGTATTTCCGGGCGGCGCGCTGGTCGGCTGCGAGGCCGGCTACCTGAATGTCAGCCGCATCAAGGGCAGCCATGCGGCGATCAAGACCGGCATGCTGGCCGCCGAAGCGGCGTTTGCCGCCGTCACCGGCGGCCGCCAGCACGACGAGCTGAGCGACTATCCGCAGGCATTCCGCGACAGCTGGCTGCACGACGAACTCGACCGCGCGCGCAACTTCAAGCAGTGGTTCAAGAAGGGCCGCAGCACCGCGACGCTGATGACCGGCATTGAGCAATGGCTGCTGCCGAAGATCGGCTTCAAGGCACCGCCATGGACGATCCACCGCACCGCCGCCGACCACACCTACCTGAAGCCGGCAGCCGAATGCGCGCAGATCAGCTATCCGAAACCCGACGGCAAGCTGACCTTCGACCGGCTGTCGAGTGTCTTCATCAGCAATACCAATCACGAGGAACAGCAGCCGGCACACCTGACGCTGAAGGATGCGAGCGTGCCGGTCGACGTCAACCTCGCGAAATATGCCGGCCCGGAAAGCCGCTATTGCCCGGCCGGTGTCTATGAATTCGTCAAGGGTCCTGACGACAGCGACCGGCTGCAGATCAATGCGCAGAACTGCGTGCATTGCAAAACCTGCGACATCAAGGATCCGACCCAGAATATCGTCTGGGTGACGCCCGAAGGCGGCGGCGGGCCGAACTATTCGGGCATGTGATCGCCTGCAGCCTGTGGGGCAGCGGCTCGGCGAGCCGCAACGGCGGCGAGCCGGCGACTGATCGATGAACATCGACGCGGCGCAGGCACGGCAGCTGCTGCTGGTCCGCGCGTTCGAGACCGACGCGGCGGCGGCGCCGACAGCGCCCAATGCCGAGGTCAGAGGCCTGCACTGGACGGCCGATGATGCCGACTGGGCCAGCACCGAGGCACTGCGCCAAGTCGGCGAGCAGGCGCCTGCCGAACAGTGGCTGACAAGCCGCGCGGCACTGGCCAGCGAACGGCTGGTGCAACGTGAGCCGAAGCTGGCGCAACTGCTGCGTGCAGGCGCCGCCGGCACGGCGTGGACGATCGCCGCACTGGTCGGCCTGGCCCTGCTCGCCGGCCTGGCCAGCTATGCAGTCGGCCCGGACCGCCGCATCAACCTGCTCGCACCACCGCTGCTCGCGGTGATGGCGTGGAACCTCGCCGTGTACCTCGTGTTGTTGCTGCAACTGCTGCGCCGCCGCGACAGCGGCGATGAGCCGGGCGGCGGCTGGTTGCGGCGGGTGCTGCGGACGCTGGCGGGCAGATTCGCAAAACCATCCGGAAGCAGCCTCGTTTCGCCGCCGGTCCAGGCCTTTGCCACAAGCTGGGCGCGGGCCAGTCAGCCGCTGCAGATGGCCCGGCTTGCGACCGTGCTGCACTTGGCGGCGCTGGCGGTTGCCGCCGGCGCATTGCTCGCGCTGTATGCGCGTGGCCTCGCATTCGAATACCGCGCCGGCTGGGACAGCACCTTCCTCGATGTCGATACCGTGCACCGCTGGTTGCGCACGCTGCTGGCGCCGGCGCTCGCGATCACTGGCTCGGCGCTGCCCGATCCACAGCAGCTGCAGGCACTGCGTTTTGCAGGAGGCGGCGGCGAACCTGCGGCGCGCTGGATCCATTGGTACGCAATCACCACCGCGCTGGTGATGTCGCCGCGCCTGCTGCTCGCCGTGGTGGCGATCTGGCGCACCCGCCGCTTGCGCCGGCGCTTTCCGCTGGCGCTCGACGAGCGGTATTTCCAGCGCCTGCTGCAGTGGCTGGCACATTCGCGCGACCAAACCAGCCACCTGGCAGTCGTCCAGCCGTATGCATTTCGTGCCGCGACATCGTTGCAGGCGCCGCTGGCGGCGGCGATCGATGCCGAATTCGGGCCCGGCCTGCAGGTTGCGGTGCTGCCCGAGATCCCGCTCGGCAACGAGGACAGTCTGGCGAGCGACTGGCCGCGCACGACAAGCGGCGAAGGCCGCATCGACCTGTTGCTGCCGCTGTTTGCACTCAGCGCAACCCCTGAACTGGAGACCCACGGCCAGTTCTTGAAGCTGCTGCTGGCGCGCGCAGGAGCCGTCGGCGGCCAGCCGCGCTTTCGGGCACTGATCGACGAATCGGGTTTTCGCCAACGGCTCGCCGGGCCTGAGCTGCACAATCGGCTGCAGCAGCGACGCGCCGCATGGCAGAAACTGCTCGACGCCGCCGGCGCCGGCGACGCCTTGTTCATCGACCTGAGCAATCCCGAATCCAGCGCGGCCACCGACCGATGAGCCCAACCGCCTCGACGATCTCGATCAGCCTGATCTCGCACACCAACGTCGGCAAGACGACCTTGGCGCGCACACTGCTGCGCCGCGATATCGGCGATGTGCGCGACGAGGCCCATGTGACGCAGGAGCTCGAGCGGCAGCGGATGATCGAGACGCCGGCCGGCGACCGGCTGGAGTTGTGGGACACGCCGGGCTTTGGCGACAGCCAGCGGCTCGCGAAACGACTCGCGCAATCGGGCCAGCCGATCGGCTGGTTTCTGGTCGAGGTCTGGGACCGCTTCCGCGACCGCGCGTTCTGGCTCAACCAGCGGGCACTGCGCCATGTGCTCGAACAGGCCGATGTCGTGCTGTATCTGGTCAATGCCGCAGAGGAGCCGGAAGACGCGGCCTACCTCGAATCCGAACTCGAGATCCTCGGCCTGATCGGCAAGCCGGTGCTGGTGCTGCTGAACCAGCTCGGCCAGCCGCGCGGCGCGACCGACGAGGCGGCCGAGATCGCCCGCTGGCGCGCGACGGCCTTGCGGCACCGCAGCGTCAGCGAGGTGCTGGCCTTCGATGCTTTTGCCCGCTGCTGGATTGCCGAGGCGGTGCTGCTGCGCGCGATCGCGCGGCTGCTGCCTGCCGCACAGCAGCCGGCTTTCGAACGCCTGCAAGCGGCCTGGGTCGAGCGCAGCAGCAGCACCTGGAAGCAGTCGATGCGCGTGCTGGCCGGTCGCCTCGCCCGCGCCGCCTTCGATCGCGAGGTCGTGCCGGGCGGCGGTTTCAGCGGCCGCGTGAAGGAACTCGGCGCCGCACTGGGGCTGCGCCGCGACGGCGATGTGACGCCGCGCGAAGCGGCGATGCAGGCGCTGGCAGCGCGGCTCGACGAGGATGTGAGACACAGCACCAACCAGCTGATCCGGCTGCACGGTCTGGACGGCAATGCCGGCGCCCATGTATTGACCCTGCTGGCCGAACATTTTGCCGCCAGGCAACCGGTCGACGAGCAGCGCGCGGCGATCTGGGGCGGCCTGGTGACCGGCGCACTGACCGGATTGAAGGCCGATCTCGCAAGCGGCGGCCTGACGCTCGGTGGCGGCCTGCTTGCCGGTGGCGCACTCGGCGCGCTCGGTGCGGCGGGGCTCGCAAAAGGCTACAACCTGCTGCGCGGTGTCGACCAGCCGACGCTGGCCTGGACCAACAAGGTACTCGACGACCTGACGCATGCCGCGCTGCTGACCTACCTGGCCGTCGCCCACCATGGCCGCGGCCGCGGTGAATGGGCCGAGGCCGTGCATCCGGCGCACTGGCAGGACCAGGTCGATGCCGCGCTGCAGCCCCACCATGAGCATCTGCACGCCTTGTGGGAACGCGCTCGCAATGCCGGCGACGATGCCGAGCGGCGCAGCGTACAGGCGCATCTGCAGGATTTTCTCGCCGACCGCAGCGCCGAACTGCTGCTCGCGATGTACCCGCTGGCGCGGCCGGAAGACCTCGGGCGGGCGCCGGCCGGCACCAGATCAATCGGGAGCGGTCCGGTCGATACGCGCGACGCGGCGGCTGGGTAGGCTGCTGTCTCGGCCGCAGCCTGGTGCGCCACGCAGCCTCAGAACCAGCGGCGGACGCTCCGCATGTAGCCGCGATAAGCCTCGCCGAATCTGGCTTGCAGCGCCCGCTCCTCCGGTTGGATCTGGAAGCAGTTCATGTAGACGACATACAGCGCGACGCCGAGCAGTGATACCGGGTTCGCAAGAAAAACCGCCCAGCCAACGAGCGCGAGCAGAAAACCCGCATACATCGGATTGCGGCTGTGGCGATAGATCCCGGACGAAACGATCGCCGACGACGCTTCGGGCGTCATCGGGTTGACGGTGGTCCGAGCGCGGCGGAATTCAACGACACCGGCCAACGCAATCGCAAACCCGGCGACCACGAACAGCGCGGCCAGCACGACACGCAGTGGCAGAACAAGCGCCGCTGACGGGAAAAGCCGTGCCAGCAGCCACATCGCCGCAGCGGCGAGCAGCACCACCGCCACCGGCGGCACACGCAATTCGAGTGCGCGACGCAGATCGGATCGAGTTCTCACAGTGCTACCGGCGCGCCCAGCCGTTCAGTCGATCAGGCCGCGGTCCTTCAGCATCGGCTCGATCCGCGCATCGCGGCCGCGGAATTCGCGGTAGGTCGCGCCCGGCTCGACGCTGTTGCCGCTGCTGTAGATGCAACGTTTCAGGCGTTCGGAAGTGGCCGGATCGAACGGGTTGCCGGCCTCGACAAAGGCATCGTAGGCGTCGGCGTCGAGCACCTCGGCCCACAAATACACGTAGTAGCCGGCGGCATAGCTGGCGCCGGCAAACAGGTGCTGGAAATGCGGCAGCCGGTGGTTCAGGCCGATACCGTGCGGCAGCCCGCGCTCGGCAAGCACTTTCGCCTCGAAGGCGACGACATCGTCGATCGGTTCTGCACTCTGGTGCGCCGCCATGTCGACGATCGCACTCGCGGTGTAGCGCAGCGTTTCGTAGGCCTGGCCGAACTGACGCGCCGCCTCGATGCGGTCGATCAGCGCATCGGGAATCGGCTCGCCGGTCTGCCAGTGGCGGGCGTGTTCGCGCAGCACCTGGCGCTCCTGCGCCCAGTGCTCGAACAGCTGCGAAGGCAGCTCGACAAAATCGCGCAGCACCCGCGTTCCCGACAGCCGCTGGTAATTGACGTTCGACAACAGCCCGTGCAGGCCGTGGCCGAATTCATGGAACAGCGTGCGCACGTCGTCAGGCGACAGCAGCGTCGGCTGGCCCGGCGCGGCCTTTGCAAAATTGTTGTTGTTCAACACCACCGGCCACTGCACGCGGCCATTGCGGTGCTGGTTGCTGATCGTGTTCATCCAGGCGCCGCTGCGTTTTGTCGCACGGGCGAAGTTGTCGTGCAGGAACAGGCCGATCGCGGCGCCGTCGGCGCCATTGACCTGGTAGACATCGACATCGGCGTGATAGGCGCGCAGGTCGTCGCGGCGAACGAAGTCGATGCCGAACAGACGTTTCGCGCAGTCGAATGCGGCATTGACCATTGCCGGCAGCGGAAAATAAGGCTTGACCGCGGCCTCGTCGAGCGCGAAGTGGTTCTGCCGCACCTTCTCGGCCCAGTAACGCCAGTCCCAGGCCTCGATCACGCCGTCGTGCTCGCCGGCCGCCTTTTTTGCCTCGATCAGCAACGCGCGTTCGCGCTCGGCCGCCGGCAGCGCCCGCTGCCAGACCTCGTCGAGCAGCGCCCAGACACGTTCCGGCTTGCCGGCCATCGTATCGGCCAGTGCATGGTCGGCAAAGGTCGCGTGGCCGAGCAAGGCCGCCTGTTCGCGGCGCAGCTTCAGGATTTCGCTGGCGATCGGTCGGTTGTCGTGATCGCCGGCATGCTCGCCGCGGCTGGTCCAGGCGCGCCACGCCGATTCGCGCAGGTCGCGCCGTTCCGAGAAGCTGAGGAACGGCACGATCAGCGAGCGCGACAAGGTGATCACCGCGCCCGGCAGGCCGCGCTCGGCCGCCGCCTGCTGCGCCGCTGCGCGGACGAATTCCGGCAGCCCGGCCATCGCCGCCTCGTCGGAAAGCGACAGCGTGAATGCCGATTCGTCGTGCAATACGTTTTGACCGAAAGCCGTCGTCAGTTCGGCCAGCCGCTGCACGACCGCCGCATAACGCTGGCGTTCGGACGGCGCCAGCGCTGCGCCGGCGCGGACAAAATCGAGATGAACCCGCTCGACCAGCCGTCGCTGCTCGGTCGTCAACCCGGCCGTCTCGCGACTGGCGTATACGGCGTCGATGCGGGCAAACAAGGCCGCATCCTGATGCACCGCCGACCAGTGCGCGGCCAGCGGGCCGGCCATCTCGCGCTGCACCGCCTGCAGTTGCGGCGAGGTCGCCGACGAGGTCAGGCTGTGGAAGATTGCCTCGGTGCGGCGCAGCGCCTCGCCGGCGCGGTCGAAGGCAGCCAGCGTATTGTCGAAATCGGCAGCGGCCGACTGGTCGCTGATGCGTTGCAGTTCGTCGCGGTGCGCGAGCATCGCGCGCTGCAGCGCGGGGCGGAAATCGTCGGCGCCGATGCGGTCGAAGGCCGGCAGGCTGGCCGGTGCGTCCCAGTCGGCGAGCACGGCGTTGAGGGGCATGTCCATGGAGCGCAAATCCTGTCGTGTTGGCTGCGAATGCAGCAAATTTCGGCCGTCTGTCACGGTGGCCGGCCGGCGATGATGCCATCGCTGCGGGCAAAGGGTTATTCTTGCCTTGCTGCTCGATCCGAGCCTTTCGTCACCCCGGTGAAGGACCAGCCGATGTGCCGCTGCAGGCACGACACCCAACATGCTCCGACCGAGCATTCGGCCGAATGGCTGAACGACGCCGGCCGCGTCGTGCACCCGGCGGCGCCGCTCGGCGTCGGCGGCCCCGGCGCCTTCCGTTCACCGGGCGTTTTTGCCAGCGACGACGGCAATGAGCTGTTGCCGCATCCACGCTCTCCGGCGGTAAAGATCGTCGATCCGGCGCTGGTCAAGCAGGCCGACGAACTGCAGGCCGCGAAGGTCGTGCGGCAGGCGCCGCCGAAGGTCGCCGCCGACAGCACCGAGGTGATCCGCGGCATTTCGGTCACGCTGAAGAAGGACGGCACCGGGCCGGTCAACAAAGTCGGCGACGCCAAGACCGACATCATCAGCACGCCGACCGGCAAGGTGACTTATCAGGCGGACGCCAAGAACATCGTCACCAGCGTCAGCAACAACCTCACATGGGCGGTGACGATCGTCACCCTCTACGGCGCCGGCAAGCCGGAAGACGACTCGGCCTATGGCCGCGGCACGACGAAGGAAGACAAGGAGGCCGGCAATGTCACGCTAGGGTTCCACGAGGCCTGCCACCGCAACGACCTGATGAACTACCTGCGCAATACCGCGGTGCCGGTGCTCGGCGCGAAGAAGGACCAGTCGACGACCGAGGCAAACAAGGAGATCGACAAATACATGAAGGCCTGGGCAGCCTATTTCCAGGCGGCGCGCGACGGGACCATCACCTCGACCGACGAGGTCGGCGACCCGACGATGAGCGAATTCGACGCCGCGGAATAGCCGCTAGCTCTTCCAGTCCGGTTTGCGCTTGTCGATGAAGGCCTGCACACCCTCGAGTGCCGCCTCGTCCATCATGTTGCAGGCCATCGCATTGCCGGCATCGTCGTAGGCGGCCTCGATGCCCTTCTCGAGCTGGCGGTAGAACAGTGATTTGCCGATCGACACGGCAACCCGCGGCTTCGCGGTGATGCTGGCGGCCAGCGCGCTGGCCGCCGCATCGAGTTCGTCGGGCGCAACGACGCGGTTGACCAGCCCCTTGGCCATGGCCTCGTCGGCGCTGATGAAGTCTCCGGTGACGAGCATCTCGAACGCCGCCTTGCGGCCGAGGTTGCGGCTCAGCGCGACCGCCGGCGTCGAACAGAACAGGCCGAGGTTGACGCCGCTGACGGCAAACCGGGCCTGCTTCGATGCCACCGCGAGGTCGCAGGTCGCAACCAACTGGCAGCCGGCCGCGGTTGCCACACCCTGCACCTTCGCGATCACCGGTACCGGCAGCTGCTGGATCGCCATCATCATCCGGCCGCAGCGGGCAAACAGCTCGCGGTAATACGCTGTCGACGGTTCGGCGCGCATCTCCTTCAGATCGTGGCCGGCGCAGAACGCCCTGCCCTTTGCGGCAAGGATCACGACGCGCACCGACTCATCGGTGGCGATCGCATCGAACTGCCGCTGCAGCGCCTCCAGCATCGCCTCACTCAGCGCATTGAACGAATCGGGACGGTTCATCGTCAAGGTGACGATGCCGCCGGCATCCTGCTCATGCAGCAACAGGCTTTGCTGCTGTTCGCCACTGCTCATCTTCGTACCCCCTTCTCGGTTCAGTCGCCGCGCTGTGCTTCCACTCTAGCCATTCTCGCGTGCCCGTTCGCGCAGCAGAAATTTCTGGATCTTGCCGGTGGAGGTTTTCGGAATTTCCTCGAAGCGCACCTCGCGCGGCAGCTTGTAGCTGGCGAGCAGCTTTCTGCAATGCTCGAGCAGTTCGGCTGCGTTGACCTCGGCGCCAGCGCGGGTCTCGACGAAGGCGACCGGCGTCTCGCCCCATTTCGGGTCGGGCCGCGCGACGACCGCACACGCCAGCACCGCCGGATGGCGGTACAAGGCGTCCTCGACCTCGATCGAGCTGATGTTCTCGCCGCCGCTGATGATGATGTCCTTGCTGCGGTCCTTGATCTTCACGTAGCGGTCGGCTTCCATCACCGCCAGATCGCCGGTATGGAACCAGCCACCGTCGAAGGCCTGCCGGGTTGCGGTCGGGTTTTTCAGATAACCCTTCATCACGATGTTGCCGCGGAACATGATCTCGCCGACCGTCGCGCCATCGGCCGGCGTCTCGCTCATCGACTGCGGGTCCATCACGGTCATGCCCTCCTGCAACGCATAACGAACGCCCTGCCGGCCATTCAGCCGGGTCTGCTCCGACAGGTCTTCGTCTGCCCAACTGCGCCGCTTGACGGCCACCGACGCCGGGCCATAAACCTCGGTCAAGCCGTAGACATGGGTGATGTCGAATCCGATCTTCGCCATGCCTTCGATCATCGACGCCGGTGGCGCGGCGCCGGCGACCATGCCGCGCACCCGCTGGCCGATGCCCTCGCGCATCTGCTCCGGTGCTGCGATCAACAGGTTGTGGACGATCGGTGCGGCGCAATAGTGGTCGACCCGGTGCTCGCGCATCGCTGCCAGAATCGACCCGGCCTCGACCCTGCGCAGGCAGACATGGGTGCCGCCGAGCATCGCCACCGTCCACGGAAAACACCAGCCGTTGCAATGGAACATCGGCAAGGTCCACAGATAGACCGGAAAGTTCGGCATCGTCCACGTCGCGGCGTTGCTGACCGCATTCAGATAGGCGCCCCGGTGGTGGGTCACGACACCTTTCGGATCCCCGGTGGTGCCGCTGGTGTAGCTGACGGCGATCGCATCCCATTCGTCGACCGGCCCGGCCAGCCGCTCGACCGGTTCGTGCGCGGCCAGCCACGATTCGTATTCGAGGCTGCCAACACGGTCGGCCGGGCCGTCGAATTCGCTGTCGCAGACATCGACCACAACCGGGCTGCGGCCGAATTCATCCTTCAAAACCGCCAGTGCCTCGCCGATCGTCGGTGCAAATTCACAATCGGTGATCAGCACCTCGGCTTCGCAATGATTGAGCTGCCAGGCCAGCAGCCGGGCATCGAGGCGGATATTCAAGGTATTCAGCACCGCGTTGACCGCCGGCACCGCATAGTGCGCCTCGATCATCTCCGGCGTATTCGGCAACATCACGCTGACCGTGCTGCCGCGCCCGATACCGAAGCCCTGCAATGCACTCGCAAGCCGCGCCGCACGATCCCGCAACTGCGCCCAGTTGTAGCGCCGCCGGCCATGGATCACCGCCGGCAGATCGGCAAACACCTCGGCGCTGCGCTCGACGAAGCTGACTGGCGACAGCGGCACGAAATTGGCGTCGCACTTGTCGAGGTCGCGTTCGTAGATGCTGCTCATCCTGTCTCTCCGCCGATGGCCGGTGCCCGGCAACCAGCTCAGAATAACTGCTCCGCGCAGTGGTGCAAGCGGGCCAGTTTGCGGGTGATCAAAGCTTCGCTGGATAGTTTGGTCGGAGACTGTTTGCGGCCCGGAGCGGCCGTTGTTTTCGCGCGGGGCTGACTTTTGTAGGAGGGGCTTCAGCCCCGATTCGGGCTGGTGGCATATGCCTGTTTCGCATTCGCCGACCGAGCGGCGCGGCAGGCGGCACCCGGTCGTGGCTCATGATGCGGCGGTCCTCGCTGGCGCTCGGGCTGCGCTGCGATGCTCGGGCCAGCGTCGCGCGGCGGAACTCGCTACGTTCGCTGCGCTCACTGCGCTCGGACAACCGCCGCGAGCATGGTTGTTGATGCTCGCTGCGCTCGCCGACCCTGGCCCTGCGCTTCTCGCCGCCGCATAAATCGCCCCGCCCGGGCACCGCCTGCCGCGCTGCACCGCTGGTGACTTCGTCGAAGTCCTCGGTGCTGCCGCAAAGGCGCGGGCGGGTGGCTGCTGGCGCGCATATGCGCAGCCGAGAAGCACAGGGCTTGTGGCCCGCGAGCGCAGCGAGCATCAACAACTGGCTTGTCGCGGACTGTCTGAGCGGAACGAGCGAAGCGAGTGCAGCGAGTTTCCGCGACGGGCGACAAGACCGAGCATCGCAGGGAACCCGAGCGCCCGGCGCGAGGGCAAGCATCTAAGCGCCAGTGGCCGCCCGACCGCGCCTTTGCTCTCGTCTCTGTGCCTGACGATTCGCAGTCGTGCAAGAGCCCGAATCGGGGCTGAAGCCCCTCCCACAATAGTCAGCGCCGCCTGCGAGCTCGATGTCCGCTCCGCGCCGGAAGCGGGTCTTTATCAGCCAGCAGCGAACGCCAGTTCGCATCCACCGCGCATTCCGACCCGTCTGCCGCCGGGGCTATACTGCTTCGGCCAGGAGAGAGTCTGCCCCGAGCAGGCCGCCGAAGGCGCAGAGGCGGGTCGCGACGACTGTTTCGAACGCTCAGGCAAAAGGACTGGCAAGCGCCCGCGGGCTGGAAGCGGCAGGCGTTCCTCGCTGGAGAGAGGTCTGCGCGAGCAGGCCCACCGAAGGGGCAAGCGGAGGCTCACGTCACCGCCAATCTCTCAGGTAAAGCGGACAGAGAGGGCATCGCAGAAACCGAGCATGGCATCCGCCATGGTCCGGATCATCGAGTGCCTTCGGAGTTCGCCATGACCAACAGCCAGCCAGCCACCCTGCACCGCACGCCGCTGCACCAGTTGCACCTCGAACTCGGTGCGCGAATGGTGCCATTTGCCGGCTACGAGATGCCGGTGCAATACCGCGACGGCATCATTGCCGAACACAAGCATTGCCGCAGCCAGGCGGCGCTGTTCGATGTCTCGCACATGGGGCAGTTGCGGCTGATCGGTGCCGATGCGGCAAAGGCGCTCGAAAGCGTCGTGCCGATGGACATCATCGGGCTGGGCGTCGGCAAGCAACGTTATGCCTTGCTGACCAATGCCAGCGGCGGCATCCTCGACGACCTGATGGTCAGCCGGCCGGAAGCCGGATCGGGTTTCGGCGACCTTTTCCTGGTCGTCAATGCAGCCCGCAAACAGGCCGATACCGCCCACCTGCTGACCCACATCGGCCACCGCTGCCACGTGCAACCGCTCGCCGACCGTGCGTTGCTCGCGCTGCAGGGACCGCAGGCGGCCGCCGCACTGGCCCGGCTCAATGCCAAGGTCGCCGAGTTGACCTTCATGAGCGGCGGCGTATTCAAGCTGCATGGCAGCGACTGTTTTGTCACCCGCTCGGGCTATACCGGCGAGGACGGTTTCGAGATCTCGGTTGCCGCCGATCGCGCGCATGACCTGGCCCGCCAGCTGCTCGCGCAGCCCGAGGTGAAGCCGGCCGGGCTTGGCGCGCGCGACACCTTGCGGCTCGAGGCCGGCTTGTGCCTGTACGGCCACGATATCAACGAGACGACGACACCGGTCGAGGCCGGCCTGAGCTGGGCGATCCAGAAGGTCCGGCGCGCCGGCGGCGAGCGCGCGGGCGGCTATCCCGGCGCCACCGTGATCGATGCGCAGTTTGCGACCGGACCGACCAACAAGCGGATCGGGCTGGTTGGTCTCGAGCGGGTGCCGGTGCGTGAATGCACCAAGATCGTCGATTCGCACGGCCACGGGCTTGGCGTCGTCACCAGCGGCACGCTGGCGCCGACGATCGACAAGCCGATCGCGATGGCCTACCTGCCGACCAACCACGCCCAGTTGCGCGGCGAGGTGCATGCATCGGTGCGTGGCAAGACCGTTCCGATGCAGATCACCGCGATGCCGTTTGTGCCGCATCGCTATTTCCGCGGCTGATCGACGCGCTTCGACCCACCACTTTCCAACCGAGGAGACTCCGATGACGACGATGTATACGCAAGACCATGAATGGATCAATATCGAGGACCATGAAGCCGCCACGGTCGGCATCACCTTGCATGCGCAGGATGCGCTCGGCGACGTTGTCTTTGTCGAACTGCCTGCGGTCGGCACGACCTTCGCCAAAGGCGATGTCGCCGGCGTCGTCGAATCGGTGAAGGCAGCGGCCGACCTGTACATGCCGGTCAGCGGCGAGATCGTCGAAGTCAACGAGGCGCTGCGCGCCGACCCGTCGCTGGCCAATTCCGATCCGCTCGGCGAGGGCTGGTTTTTCAAGGTCCACCTGAGCGACATGGGCGAGTTCGAGCAATTGATGGATGCGCCGGCCTACGACGCGCTCGTCAAGTCGCTCTGAGCCCTGCCCCGCCCGCCGCCTCGCCACCCACACCCACTGCGATACCAGATGCTGATGTCCGCCAAACCCTCGCTCGCCGAGCTCGAAGCCTGCGACGAATTCGTCGCCCGCCACATCGGCATCGAAGCCGATGAAGAACCGCGGATGCTCGCGGCGATCGCGCCGTCCAAGTCGGGGCTGACCCGCAGCGCCTTGATCGATGCGATCGTGCCGAAATCGATCCGCCGCGCCGAGCCGATGGCCTTGCCGGCGGCAATCGGCGAAGCCCAGGCGCTGGCCGAGCTGCGGCGCATCGCGGCATCGAACCAGGTGCTGAAAAGCTTCATCGGCCAGGGTTACCACGGCACCCATACGCCGGGCGTGATCCTGCGCAACGTGCTCGAGAACCCGGCCTGGTATACCGCGTATACGCCGTACCAGGCGGAGATCTCGCAAGGCCGGATGGAGGCGCTGGTCAATTTCCAGACGATGGTGACCGACCTGACCGGCATGGCGATCGCGAATGCGTCGATGCTCGACGAGGCCACCTCGGCGGCCGAAGCAATGACGCTGGCACTGCGCGTGGGCAAGAGCAAATCGCTGCGCCTCGTCGTCGCCCACGACGTGTTGCCGCAGACGATCGAGGTGGTTCGCACCCGCGCCCGGCCGCTTGGCATCGAGGTCGCCTGCGTCCATGCAACCGAGATCGCCGCCGACGTCGCCCGGCAGCCGGCATTCGCGGTGCTGCTGCAATACCCGGGGGTATACGGCGCGGTTCGCGAGATGCAGCCAATCGTCGACGCGGTGCACAAGCAGGACGGTCTGGCGATCGTCGCCGCCGACCTGCTGGCGCTGACGCTGCTGCTGCCGCCGGGCGAATTCGGCGCCGACATCGTCGTCGGCAATACCCAGCGCTTCGGCATGCCGATGGGCAATGGCGGGCCGCATGCGGCCTATATCGCAACCCGCGACGAATTCAAGCGGTCGCTGCCGGGACGGCTGGTCGGCATCAGTGTCGATGCCCACGGCAACCCGGCGTATCGGCTGGCGCTGCAGACGCGCGAACAGCATATCCGGCGCGAGAAGGCGACCTCGAACATCTGCACCGCACAGGTGCTGCCGGCGGTGGTCGCCAGCATGTACGCCGTTTATCACGGGCCGGCAGGGCTGCGCCGGATTGCCCGGCGCGTCGCCGCCTATACCGCGATCCTCGCGAACGGCCTGCGCCAGCTCGGTTGCAAGCTGCTGCACGACACCGCGTTCGACACGCTGCAGATCGAGGTCGGCAAGCGCCGCGACGAACTGCTCGCACAGGCGCGCCTGCTCGGCATGAACCTGCGCGCGGCGAGTGCCGATACGCTCGGCATCACGCTCGACGAAACGACGACGCGCGCCGACCTCGCCACACTGCTGAGCCTGTTTGCCGACGGCCAGCCGGCGCCGGATATCGCGCACGAGGAATCCGCCCCATCGATGATCCCGGCCGCGCTGCAGCGCAAGTCGGGCTTCCTCGAGCACCCGGTCTTCAACCGCCACCACAGCGAAACCGAGATGCTGCGTTATATCCGCAGCCTGTCGGACAAGGACCTGGCGCTCGACCGCTCGATGATCCCACTCGGCTCGTGCACGATGAAGCTGAATGCAACCAGCGAGATGATCCCGATCACCTGGCCGGAATTCGCGCAGATCCACCCATTCGCGCCGGCCGAGCAGCTGCAGGGTTATGCGCAGCTCGACCGCCAGCTCCGCGACTGGCTGTGCCAGGCGACCGGTTATGCCGACATCAGCCTGCAGCCGAATGCCGGCTCGCAGGGCGAATACGCCGGGTTGCTGGCGATCATGGCCTGGCACGAATCGCGCGGCGACGCGCAGCGCAAGGTCTGCCTGATCCCCGAATCGGCGCACGGCACGAATCCGGCCAGCGCGCAGATGGTCGGCATGCGCGTCGTCGTCGTCAAATGCGACGACGAAGGCAATGTCGACCTCGCCGACCTCGAGGCCAAGTGCCAGAAGCACGAGGCCGAACTGGCGGCGATCATGATCACCTACCCGTCGACCTACGGCGTATTCGATCGCCAGGTCAAGGAACTGTGCGAAATGGTGCACCGCCATGGCGGGCGCGTCTATGTCGACGGCGCCAACATGAATGCGCTGGTCGGCGTCGCGGCACCCGGCGGATTCGGCGGCGACGTCAGCCACCTGAACCTGCACAAGACCTTCTGCATTCCGCACGGCGGCGGTGGCCCGGGCGTCGGGCCGGTGTGCGTGGTCGACGACCTGGTGCCCTTCTTGCCTGGCCACCACAGCGCGGGTCTGAACCCGGAATCGACGGTCGGCGCGGTCAGCGCGGCGCCGCTCGGCAACGCGGCGGTGCTGCCGATCAGCTGGATGTACATGCGGATGATGGGCGCCGACGGCCTGCGCGCGGCGACCGAAACCGCGATCCTCAGCGCCAACTACATCGCGGCCCGGCTCGCCGACCACTACGACATCCACTTCAGCGGCAATGTCGACGGGATCTCGGGTGGCGGCGTCGCCCATGAATGCATCCTCGACCTGCGCCCGCTGAAGGAAACCAGCGGCATCGCCGCCGAGGACGTCGCCAAGCGGCTGATCGACTACGGCTTCCATGCGCCGACGCTGAGTTTCCCGGTGCCGGGCACGCTGATGGTCGAACCGACCGAAAGCGAGCCGCTGGCCGAACTCGACCGCTTCTGCGACGCGATGATCGCTATCCGCGACGAGATCCGGCAGGTCGAGACCGGCAGCTGGCCGCGCGACGACAACCCGCTGAAGGCGGCACCCCACACCGCCGAGGTGCTGGTCGCCGACGAATGGACACGCGCCTACAGCCGCGAAACCGCAGCCTACCCGCTGCCGGCACTGCGACGCAGCAAATACTGGTCGCCGGTCGGCCGGGTCGACAACGTCTACGGCGACCGCAACCTGTTCTGTTCCTGCCTGCCGGTCGGGCAAGCCGACGAATAAGGCAGCAATGGCCGTTTCCGTCTTCGACCTGTTCAAGATCGGCATCGGCCCGAGCAGCTCGCACACGGTCGGCCCGATGCGGGCGGCATTGATGTTCGCCCGCAAGCTCGACGGCAGCGGCCACCTCGCGCGGCTCTCGCGCATCAAGGCCGAACTGTTCGGCTCACTCGGCGCCACTGGCAAGGGCCATGGCAGCGACAAGGCGGTGCTGCTCGGCCTCGCCGGCCATGAACCCGATACCGTCGAGATCGAGCAGGTGCCGCAGCTGCTCGAGCAGATTCGCAGCCAGCGGCGACTGGTCGTGCTGGGCCGCCGCGAAATCGCTTTCGACGACAAGACCGACCTCGTCTTCCATCGCCGCCAGCAGCTGCCGCTGCACACCAACGGCATGCGTTTCAGTGCCTTCGACGCCGCCGGCGAAAACATCGACAGCCGCAGCTACTACTCGGTCGGCGGCGGCTTTGTCGTCAGCGACGAGGTCGCGGCCGACGGCTCGCGGCTGAAGGCGATTGCGCCCGACACCACCGCGCTGCCATTGCCGTTCCACTCCGGCGCCGAACTGCTCGAACTGACGCAGCGCGAGAACTGCACGATCGCCGAGGTGATGCGGCGCAATGAGCGCCATTGGCGCAGCGATGCGGAAATCGACGACGGCCTGCTGAAGATCTGGCAGGTGATGCAGGACTGCGTCGAGCGCGGTTGCCGCAGCGACGGTGTATTGCCGGGTGGCTTCAAGGTGCGACGCCGCGCGGCCGATCTGTTTCGCCAGCTGTCCGGCACCTCGCCGCTGCCGAGCCGGGCCGGCGTCCGCTCGGTGATCGGCGGCGCCGGCGATCCGCTCGAGGTGCTCGACTGGGTCAACCTGTTTGCGCTTGCCGTCAACGAGGAGAACGCTGCCGGCGGGCGCGTCGTCACCGCGCCGACCAATGGCGCGGCCGGCATCATCCCGGCGGTGCTGCTGTATTACCGGCGCTTCATTGCCGGCGCCGACGACCGCGGCGTGATCGATTTCCTGCTGACGGCGGCTGCGATCGGCCTGCTCTACAAGGAGAACGCCAGCATCTCCGGCGCCGAGGTCGGCTGCCAGGGCGAGGTCGGCGTCGCCTGCTCGATGGCCGCCGGCGCCTTGTGCGCGCTGCTCGGCGGCAGCCCCGAACAGGTCGAGAATGCGGCCGAGATCGGCATGGAACACCACCTCGGCCTGACCTGCGACCCGGTCGGCGGGCTGGTGCAGATCCCGTGCATCGAGCGCAATGCGATCGCCTCGGTGAAGGCGATCAACGCCGCCCGGATGTCGCTGCGCGGCGACGGCAGCCACCATGTCAGCCTCGACAAGGTGATCAAGACGATGCGCGAGACCGGCGCCGACATGATGAGCAAGTACAAGGAGACCGCACGCGGTGGGCTGGCAGTCAACATCGTCGAATGCTGAAGCCTGCAATGGCATGCGCCGACGCAGTCGGCCGCCGCTGCGGCGTCTATCGGTACTGTCCCGGGGTATGGCCCCTTGGAGCAGCGATTAGCATGCTCCGTTGATAAGCGAACGACCGTTCGCCACCCATCAGGAGACAAGCATGAAGAAGTCGTCTGGCTACACAGCCGTTGCTGCGGCCTTTGCAGCCACCACGTTGCTCGCCGCATGTGGAGGTGGCTCCGGCGAAGGCGGATTCACCACCGACAGCAGCAATGCGCGCGGATCGTTGCAGACGAATCCGCCGCTGCGTGTCACGACGCTGAGCGCGGCCGACCTGAACGCCAGCCTGAACGGCAGCGCCAGCGGCCGCAGCCTGCTGGCGGTGGCCGGAACGCCGAAGTGCGGCGTCGATTTCAACTACCTGCAATACGGCACGGTCGGCGCAAAGGGTGAGGCAACCAATGCCAGCGGCGCACTGATGGTGCCGGTCGGCGCCGATGCCGCCTGCACAGGCGCGCGCCCGGTCGTTCTGTACGCACACGGTACGACGACGGCGAAGGGCTACAACCTCGCCAACGTGCTCGACAGCACCAATGCCGCCTACAACGAGGCCTTGCTGGTTGCTGCGATGTATGCGGCGCAGGGCTTCATCGTCGTCGCGCCGAATTTTGCCGGCTACGACGTGTCGAAGCTCTCCTACCATCCGTATGTCGTCGCCGACCAGCAATCGAAGGACATGATCGATGCGCTGGCCGCTGCACGCAAGGCCCTGCCCGGCGTCAGCGCAGCCGAATCCGGCAAGCTCTTCCTGACCGGTTATTCGGCCGGCGGTTATGTCGCGATGGCGACCCACAAGGCGATGCAGGCGGCCGGCACCACGGTCACCGCGTCGGCGCCGATGTCCGGCCCCTACGCGGTCGAGGCGTTCCTCGACGCGGTGTTCTACGGCAACGTCAATGCCGGCTCGACCGTCTTCGCACCGCTGTTCGTCACCGCCTACCAGCAGGCCTACGGCAACATCTACACCAACCTGACCGACATCTACAACGCGCCCTATGCGGCCGGCCTCGACTCGCTGCTGCCGTCGACCTCGTCGGTGACGACGCTGTTCCAGCAAGGCCGCCTGCCGCAAAGCGCCTTGTTCAGCAGCACGCCGCCGACCGCACCGGCAGGTTCGCCGGCATCGCTGCAGGCAACACTGAATGCGATCACGCCCCCGACGACGCCGGCTGCACAGGCGCCGCTGTTTGCCGCCGGCTTCGGCGCCAGCCCGCTGATCACCAATTCGTATCGCCTGAACTACCTGCTCGACGCGATCGCCAATCCGGATGGCGCGGTGCCGGTGGTGACGACCGGTGCGCCGGCGGCGGCTCCGAAACACCCGCTGCGCATTGCCGCGAAGCTGAACGACATGCGCAGCTGGACGCCTAACCGCCCGATGCTGATGTGTGCCGGCAATGCCGACCCGACCGTCTTCTACAGTGTCAATACGCAGTTGATGCAGGGCTTCTGGAGCGCGCCGTCGCCGGCACGCATGGCAACCGGCCTGCTGACCGTTCTCGACGTCGACTCGGCGCCGTCCGGTGCAAACGATCCGTATGCGACGGTCAAGGGCGGCTTTGCGCAGGCCAAGGCGCAGACCGCGCAGGCCGCGGTTGCCGCCGGCGCCACCGACGGTGGTGCCACCGCGGTGGTCGGCGCCTACCACGGCAGCCTGGTGCCGCCGTTCTGCAATGCGGCCGCCCGCGGTTTCTTCCAGCAGGTGCTGGCCAGCGGCGCCTGAGCGCTGCGATACCCGGCGCGTGAAGGCGCGCCCGGCCTGTTTCGTTCGACCCGACCGCGCCCTGCTGGGCGCGGTTTTTTTGTGATCAGCGATGCTCGACCAGCTTGATGTTTTTGCCCGCCGAGCGGCGCCCGCGGTAACCGCATGGTCGGTCCGAGGGGTCGTCGAACGATCCGAGGACCTGAACGTGCGCCAGGGCGTTGCGCAGGCGCCGAGCCGACGGCACGACCGCGGCGTGATGGTCAGCGTCAGCGATCGTGGCGCGCAGGGCTTTGCTGCCACCGCCGATGTCAGCGAACCTGGCATGAAGGCGGCTTTTGGTCGGGCCCGCGATTTGGCCCATGCGGCGGCCGGGCGTTGCCTGTTCGATGCCGGGCAACTTGCCCCGCAGGGCCGCTCCGGCCGTTATGCGAGCCGCAGCGAGCGGCCGGTGGCGACGACCGCGCTGCGGGAGCGGCTCGATCTGCTGCAGTCGGTCAATGCGTCGATCCGCATCGACGACCGGATCGTCGACTGGACGACCAGCCTGTGGACACTCGACATCGAGCAGCGCTTCATCAGCAGCGGCGGTGCCGATACCTGGCAGCAATGGCAGATCGTCGTTCCGAATATCCTCGCGACCGCCCATTCGCACGGCGTTACGCAGACCCGGTCGGCAGCCGGCCAGTACAACGGTTTTTGTCAGCAAGGCGGCCTCGAGGTGCTCGACCGCGCGCGCTTTGTCGACGACGGCCCGCGGGTGGCCCGCGAGGCGATCGAGCTGACGATGGCGCCGCAGTGTCCGAGCGGCCGCATGGAGCTGCTGCTGATGCCCGACCAGATGATGCTGCAGATCCACGAGTCGATCGGCCATCCGCTCGAGCTCGATCGCATCCTCGGCGACGAGCGCAATTTCGCCGGCACCAGCTTCGTCACGCTCGAGATGTTCGGCGGCTACCGCTACGGCAGCGAACTGCTCAATGTCAGCCACGATCCGCAGCGCGCGGAACAACTCGCCAGTTTTGCCTTCGACGACGACGGCACGCCGGCCGAACGCCGGATGCTGATCGAAAACGGCATCCTGCAGCGTCCGCTCGGCGGCAGCCTGTCGCAGGCGCGTGCGGCAGCCGCCGGCACGCCGCTCGAAGGCGTTGCGACCAGCCGCGCCTGCAGCTGGAACCGCGCACCGATCGACCGCATGAGCAACCTGAACATCGAGGCCGGCGAAACATCGCTCGACGAGATGGTCGGCAGCATCGAATTCGGCGTGATGATGAAAACCAACCAGAGCTGGAGCATCGACGATTCGCGCAACAAGTTCCAGTTCGGCTGCGAATATGGCCGGGTGATCCGCAACGGCCGGCTGGCCGAGGTGGTGCGCAACCCGAACTACCGAGGCGTCAGCGCCACCTTCTGGCGATCGCTGGTGATGGTCGGCGATGCCGAAACCTTCGAGGTGATGGGCACGCCGTTTTGCGGCAAGGGCGAACCATCGCAGGTGATCCGCGTCGGCCATGCGTCGCCGGCCTGCAAATTCACCGATGTGGCCGTTTTCGGCGGTGAATGAGGGCCAGCAGAAAACCGACATGAACCAGGCTGTTTCGATCACCGACCAGGATTATTTCTCGACGCTTGCCGATGCGGTCTGCACCGCCGTCGGCGGCTCCGAACGGACAACGCTGCTGCTGAAGGCCGAATGCAGCGACTTCATCCGCTTCAACCACGGGCTGCTGCGCCAGGCCACCGACGTCAGGCAGGCCCACGCGACGCTGGCGGTTGTTGCCGGGCGGCGCCGCATTGAATCGACGCTCAGCCTGAGCGGCAATGCCGATGCCGACCGCGCGCTGCTGCTCGGCGAGCGCGAACAGCTCGCCAGACTGCTGCCCGAGGTGCCGGACGACCCCTACCTGCTGCTGCCCGATACGGTCACCGATAGCCATCGCGAGCAGCGAGGCCAGTTGCCGGCGGCCGGTGAACTGATCCGCAGCGTCAGCGAAGCGGCGCGCGGGCTCGACCTGGTCGGCTTTTATGCTGCCGGCCCGGTGGTTCGCGCCTTTGCCGACAGCCGCGGCCAGCGCAACTGGCACCAGGTCGAACATTTCCATTTCGACTGGTGCATCTACCAGTCCGGCGACAAGGCCATCAAGACCGCGCTCGCCGGCGCCGACTGGGACGCCACGATGTTCGCCGATCAGCTGGCGATGGCCGCACAGCGCCTGCCGCTGCTGGCGCGCACGCCTCGGCTGCTGCCGGCCGGCGCCTACCGCGCGCTGCTGGCGCCGCGGGCGCTGGCCGAACTGCTCGATACCGCGGCCTGGGGCGGCTTCGGCGCAAAAGCCCGGCGCACCGGCACGTCGAGCCTGCACCGGCTTGCGCTCGCCGGCCCCGGCGGCACACGGCTGCATCCGTCGATCGACCTGCGCGAAGCGACCGCCGATGGCCTGGCACCGGCATTCACCGACGAAGGATTTGTCAAACCCGCCGAGGTGACGCTGATTGCTGCCGGCAAGGCCTGCGAGATGCTGGTCTCGCCGCGCTCATCCACCGAATTCGGGCTGCCGGCAAACGGCGCCAATGCGACCGAGACGCCGGAGTCGCTGCGGCTGGCCGCCGGCACGATCGCCGCGGCAGACGCGCTTCGCGCGCTCGATCGCGGCCTCTACATCAGCGACCTCTGGTATCTGAACTATTCGGACCGCAGTGCCTGCCGGATGACCGGCATGACGCGTTTTGCCTGCTTCTGGGTCGAGGATGGCGAGCTGGTCGAGCCGCTGCAGGTGATGCGCTTCGACGATTCCTTCCTGCGCATGTTCGGCTCCGGTCTGATCGGCCTGACCGCCGAGGTCGAGGTCGTGCCCGACAGCAGCACCTATGGCGAACGGCAACTCGGCTCGGTGACGACCCCCGGCGCGTTGATCGACGGACTGCAGCTGACGCTGTAGCGCGGTGCCGCGGCGCCGGCTCTGGAACGGCTTATGCATGCAGCATGCGTACACCGCCCCAGCCGTTCAGGAGCTGCGCCATGCCGGATACCGCCAGAACCGAGTTTTCGCACGTCAAGCCGACCGATACGCCGTGGCGCAGCGATGGCCTGCGCGATTTTTTTCTGTACCGTGACCTCGGCGTCGAGGCGGCAACCGGCGGCAAGGTCATTGCGCAGCTCGTCAAGGCCAACAAGGCACCCGAAAAGGGCACCGGCTGGCACCGGCATGGGGCCAGCTTCCACATCGTCATCATGACCCGGGGCTGGGCGCGCTTCATGTACGAGGACAAGGAAACGCTGGTCGAGGCGGGCGACTGCGTGCACCAGCGCCCGGGCATTACGCACTTCCTGTTCGACTACTCGCCTGAAATGAAACCCCCACGCTCGCGTTGCTCGCTGCCCCCCGAGGGGGCGCCTCAGTGGCTTCGGGCGGCCGGGCGCCACTGACATGGAATATATCGAGATCGTCGGCCCGGCCGATTTCACCAGCGTCGACGCCGAAGGGCCGTGCGCGGTTCCGGCGCCAACGCCCTGGCCGAGGTGATCAACGGCGGCCGCCTCAGAAATCCATCTCCAGTTCCTCGATATCGTCGGCCTCGAGCAATGCCGCGGCGATCCACTGCTGCATCTCCGGCAGCGCGATGATCGTGTTGCAGTAGCCGATGCAGAGGTCGGGCAACGCGACGTCGTAGGTCAGGAAACGGGTCACGACCGGCGCATACATTGCATCGGCAATGCCCGGACGGTTGCCATACAGGTAGGGCCCGCCGTGGTTCGTCAGGCACTCGGTCCAGATCTCGACGATGCGATCGATGTCGGGCTGCGCGCCGGTCCACACCTTGAAACCCGGATGGCGCGCCTTCAGGTTCATCGGCAATGCCGCGCGCAGGTTCGCAAATCCGGAATTCATTTCGCCGCTGACCGACCGGCTGTGCGCACGCGCCAGTCGATCGGCCGGCATCAGGCCGGCGTCGGGACAGATCTCGTCCAGATACTGCGCGATCGCCAGCGTATTCCAGACCTTTGCGCCATCGTGGCTCAGGCATGGCACGCGGATCGATGGCGCCAGCAGCAGCAGTTCCCTGCGCGCATCGACATCATCCGGTGAAACCATCACTTCATCGAACGGCAGCCCGGCAAACTTCACCAGCAGCCAGCCACGCAGCGACCACGACGAATAGTTCTTGCTGCTCAGCGTCAGGCTGGCTCGCGCGGCCGGCCGTTCGGGCCGACCTGCATCTGGTTTGTGCCGGCTGTTGCGGGCGCGGGTGGCGGCTGGGGCGGACTGCGGCATGTCGGTTCTCCCGGGTGCGGCTCAGGCTGGTGACCGGACCTCGTGCAAGCGCTGTGCCACCTGCCTGACGCCGCAGGCTGGCGCGCTAGTTGCTGGCCAGTCATGCAGCCGACCGGGAGCAACGCGATGATGTACGACGCCTACCAGGCCCATGCCGAATGGATGACACCGATCCGACACCTCGTCCACGAAGCGGTGCCGCTGCTCGATCGGCTGCCTGCAACGCCGGTCTGCCACGGCTTTGCTGCTGCTCGGCCGCAACGTCGGATCCTCGCCGCCTGCAAGACCTTCGCACTGGCCGAAGTCACCCACCATCGCCCGCCGTTCGCTATCGACAGCGTGACGATCGGAACCGAAGACGTCGCAGTGAGCGAGGAGGCCATGCTATCGACGCCGTTTGCCACGCTGCTGCACTTTCGCAAGCAGACGGCACCGGATCCGCCGCAGGCCAAGGTGCTGATCGCAGCGCCGATGTCGGGCCATTTCGCGACGCTGCTGCGCGACACCGTGCGCACGATGCTGCCCGACCACGACGTGTACATCACCGACTGGCACAACGCCCGCAATGTGCCGCTGTCGGCCGGCCGCTTCGGACTCGACGAGTACATCGACCACCTGATGGATTTTGTCGCCGCACTCGGCCCGGACGCCCATCTGGTCGCGATCTGCCAGCCCTGCGTCGCCGCCCTCGCCGCGGTGGCTCTGATGTCCGAGCAGCGGCACCCGGCGACCCCGGCCAGCCTGACGCTGATGGCAGGCCCGATCGATTGCCGCATCAGCCCGACGGCTGTCAATGCACTGGCCAACAGCAAGCCGATCGGCTGGTTCGAACAGCACCTGATCAGTGGTGTGCCGTGGCGCCATGCCGGTGCAGGCCGCCGCGTCTACCCGGGCTTCGTCCAGCTCGGCGCCTTCATCAGCATGAACAGGAGCCGCCACCTGCAGGCCTTCCGTGAATACTACGAATTGCTGTGCGAGCCGGATCCGGACCCTCAGCAGCAGCGCCGGCTCGAGGCCACCCGCGCCTTCTACGAGGAGTACCTGGCGGTCGCCGACCTGCCGGCCGAGTTCTACCTCGAGACGGTTGCCAAGGTGTTCCAGCACTGCGATCTCGCGACCGGCCGTCTGCGCCACCGCGACCGCGCGGTCGATCCGGCGTCGATCCGGCGCACCGCGTTGTTGACGATCGAAGGCGAACGCGACGACATCTGCAGCGCCGGCCAGACCCTGGCGGCCCAGGATCTGTGCAGCGGCCTGCGGCCCTGGCTGCGCACCCACTATGTGCAGGCTGGCGTCGGGCACTATGGCGTATTCAGCGGACGCAAATGGCAGAACCAGATCTATCCGCTGCTCAGGGAAGTGATCCGGCTGTCTCAATGAGCGCGTGTCCGGCCAACTTCCCAAGCTAGCCAGCGATGCAATCGGATGGTAACTTCGGTGCATCCGACGACAAGGATGCTCGCCAGCGCGCGCTGCATTCAGCCAACAATAACCGGAGGTTTCGATGATTCCTGATCGCCTGACCCACTTGGCAGTGCTTGCCGCCGCATTGGCACTCGCCGGCTGCGAAACCCCGCCCGCGAAGGCGCCGGCGGCAACGGCCCCGCCGGCAGCCGCTCCGGCCAGGGCGCCTGCGATGGCTGCACCCGCACCGTCGAGGCCGGCAACTGCCGCACCCCAGCCGGCGCCGTCATCGATCGGCATGCTCGAGACGATCCTGAAGCGGCTCGCCAGCGACAAGGGGGTATCGATCACCCGCACCTCGACCGGTGCGCTGCTGCTGCGCGCGACCGGCGACACCTCGTTCAATACCGGCAGTGCCGCGTTGAGCCCGAGCTTCATGGACTTCCTGCGCCAGCTTGCCAATGGACTGCAGACCTACTCCAATCTGTCGATGAAGGTCACCGGGCATACCGACAATACCGGCGACGCCCAGCTGAACGACAAGCTGTCGGAGGCGCGTGCCGCGGCGACGATCAACTTCCTCGTCAAGGAAGGCGTGCCGGCGAGCCGCATGCTCTCCGAGGGCAAGGGCCAGTCGGACCCGATCGCCAGCAATGACACGGCCGAGGGTCGCGCGTCGAACCGGCGGGTCGACATGCTGATCATCGAATTGCCGAAACAGTGAGTAGCCGCCGCGCGGCGTGTCTTTGCGGACGCAGCCGCGCCGGCGCATGGATCACCGGCCCACAAGCGCTGCGGCCCGCGCCGTCCGGCCTGCCGCGCCGCGCCGGCGCCCGATGGCATCTCCGGCACCATTCGGCCGGATGCGGCCATCCGGGTAACACCTAGGGTAACTGTGCGTGGGAATTGCGCGACACGCGGGCCCGGCCGGCTTGGTCGCGCCGGCACAATGCGGGATGGTTCGTGCAGCTGGAGCAGCCCCAATGAAAAAAATTTTCGCCCTTGCCGCGCTTGGCGCAACCGTCCCGGTCGCCATGGCGCAAAACGTCCAGCTGTATGGCATCGCCGATGCCGGTTACAGCCGAGTCACCGGTTTGCGCGGCGGCACCCAGAACCAGATCGTCAGCGGCATCATGGAAGGCTCGCGATTCGGCCTGAAGGGCAGCGAGGACATCGGCGGCGGATTCCGCGCGCTGTTCACGATGGAACACCGGCTCGAACTCGACACCGGCAGCACCGGCACCCGACCGGCGTCGGGCTCGCAACTGCCTGACCGCTTCTCGAATGCCGCGATGCTGGGCCTGTTCCCGGCGCTGCAACCCGCGGTCAGCGGCGTCGCGGCCAACATCGGCAGTACGCTCGGCGTCAACCTGCCAGGCCGGATGTGGGACCGCCAGGTGTGGGTCGGTCTGGTGACGCCGGTTGGCGCGATTCTCGCCGGTCGGCAGTACACGCCCGGCTACGAAGTCGCGGCGACCTTCGACACGACCAAGACCGAGTCGAGCCTGTCCGGTGGCCAGATCGGCTCCTTCCCTCCGACGATCGACATCCGGCTCGCCAACACGGTGGCCTACCGCATCGTCCAGGGTCCGATCTCTGCGGCGCTGATGTACGGCCTGCATGAAAACGATCCGGCCACCGGCCGTTTTGTCGGCGGCAATGTGATCTACAAGGGCGCGAAGTTTTCGGCCGGTGTCGCCCACAACACGCGCGAGAACGAATTCGGCCAGAAATCGCTGACGACCAGCGTCTTCGGCGGCACCGCCGACGTCGGCCCGGGCACCGCGGTCGGCCAGGTGATGCTGATCAAGGACAAGAACCCGTCGGGCCTGTCGTCGATCCGCACCGCGCTGACACCGCTGACCGGCGCAGCCACCGCGCTGGTGGTCGAGAACGCCTTCGTCCGTGCAGCCCGCCAGGATGCGCGCCTGTACCACGTCGGCTACCGACTGCCGGTCGGCCAGCACATGCTGAGCGTCGCCTACAGCTACCTCGATGACCGCCTCGGCACCAACTCCGACGTCGCCTCGTATGGCGCGGTCTTCACCTACGCCTTCTCGAAGCGCACCGACCTGAACATCGTGTTGACGCACTTCAACAACAAGAACCTGGCCCAGGCTGCGCCTGGACAGGCCGGTTTCCTCGGCGGCGTGACCGCCAGCGCCGGCACCGACTCGAACAATTTCGCGGTCGGCATTCGCCACCGCTTCTGATCCTGCTGGGCACCCCGCGCCCGCTGCCGCCAAGGCAACGGGCCGCGGTGATCAAATGGCCGACGCTTGCAGCGCCGGCCATTTTTTTTGCTGCGATCGGCCGTCGCGCCTGCCTTGTGATGCGTTGCCGGCCGGTGTACGCTGGCCGTTCGACACGCTGAACGACCGCCGCGCGGAGGTCGCCAGACGTTCGCAACCCAGAAACAACAGGAGAAGCCATGTCCAGCCACGTCTACAAGGTCGTCGAAATCGTCGGCTCGTCACCGACCGGCACCGATGCCGCGATCCAGCAGGCCCTCGAAACCGCGTCGAAGACGCTGCGCAACATCGACTGGTTCGAAGTCATCGAGACCCGCGGCCATGTCGTCAATGGCAAGGTCGGGCATTACCAGGTTGCGCTGAAGATCGGCTTCCGGCTCGAAGGCTGAGCCTGGCGGCGTGCCGGCGCCCAGTTCAGGCCCGGCGCGCGACCGTGGCCAGGCGTTGGCGGCGCCTGAATTCGCCGGGCGACACGCCGTTCCAGCGCCTGAATGCGCGGTGAAATGCGCTGACATCCTGAAAACCGAGCAGCGCCGCGATCGCCTCGACACTTGCATCTCCCTGGCACAGCTGCTCGACCGCCAGATCGCTGCGCAGCTGGTCCTTGATGCCCTGGTAGCTGCTGCCTTCGGCGTCGAGCCGGCGCCGCAGCGTCGTCTCGGCGGTGCCGAGTGCGCCGGCGACCGCAGCAAATACCGGCCAGCCGCGGTCCCGTTCGACAGCGGCGCGCAGGCAGCGCCGCACCCGCGCGGTCCAGCTGTCCTCGTTGCGGTATTTCAGGAAAACCGACTGCGGCGCGGTCGCCAGAAACCGCTTCAGGCTGGCGGCGTCCTGCACCACCGGCGCCGACAGCGCAGCGGCGTCGAAACGGATCGCGGTCCGCGGCGCATCGAAGGCGACATGCTGGCAGAACATCTGCGTATATTCACCGGCATGCGGCGGCCGCGGAAACGCGAAGTCGACCTGCTGCAGGGCCAGCCGGCGGCCGATCAGCCAGCACATCAGGCCATGCACCAGCACCAGAAAGGTCTCGTCGGCAAAGCGCCGATCGCTCGAATCGGCGATGCGGTTGGTGATGATGATCTCCGCCGTCGACGCATCGGCTGACAAAGACAGTTTGCCGCCGACATCGTCGAGCAGCACCGAAAAGCCGCGCAGCATCCGGCGCACCGCGCGGTCGAGGGTCGGGCAACCGAGCACCGCCTGGCTGAGCAGTGCAAAGCTGCCGACCTTCATCGCGCGGCTGTCGAGGCCGAAAAACTCATCGTCGAGTTCGCGTGCGACCGCCAGCCACAACGCCGAATAGGCCGGCGCCGGCACCCGGGCCCGGCCGATCAGTGCCAGTTCGGGCGGAATACCTGCCGCCGCCAGCACGCGGTCGCGCGCCGCGGGCGCCAGCCGGGCCACCGCTGCGGCGACGAAATAGGTCGAGACACTGTCCTTTTCGTTCGTGATGGCCTGCCCCCTGCCCCGGTATTCGTGGCAATTATCCGACCGCGCTGGCAAAAACAGCCACCATCCTGGTGGCTCAGGGCATGGCGGTCAGCGCAATACCTGACTACAGTGTCGGACCAGGAGACCCGACATGACCGATCTGTCCGCAGAGTACAAGGCGCTTGCACAATACAAGCCGACCCATAAGGTGCGTTTCGTCACCGCCGCGAGCCTGTTCGACGGCCACGACGCCGCGATCAACATCATGCGCCGCATCCTGCAGGGCATGGGCTGCGAGGTGATCCACCTCGGCCACAACCGCTCGGTCGACGAGGTCGTCACCGCGGCGCTGCAGGAGGATGTGCAGGGCATCGCGATCAGCTCCTACCAGGGCGGCCACGTCGAATATTTCAAATACATGGTCGACCTGCTGAAGCAGCGCGGCGGTGCCCACATCAAGGTATTCGGCGGCGGTGGCGGCGTCATCGTGCCGAGCGAGATCGCCGAGCTGCAGCAGTACGGCGTTGCCCGCATCTACAGCCCGGAGGATGGCCAGCGCATGGGCCTGGCCGGCATGATCGGCGAGATGGTGATGCTGGCCGACCTCGATTTGTCGGAGCACGCGCCGGCCTCGCTCGATGCGATCAAGGGCCCGTCCGAAAAATCACGGCGCTCGCTGGCGCAGCTGATCACCGCACTTGAAAACGGCAGCGTCGAACCGTCGCTGAAGGACAAGCTGCTCGAGCAGGCCAAGCAGATCAAGACGCCGGTGCTCGGCATCACCGGCACCGGTGGCGCCGGCAAGAGCTCGTTGACCGATGAGCTGATCCGCCGCATCCGCCTCGATCAGGACGACCGGCTGCAACTGGCGGTGATCAGCATCGATCCATCACGCCGCAAGAGTGGCGGCGCGCTGCTCGGCGACCGCATCCGGATGAATGCCATCGGCCCGTGGCGGCGCCGGCTGGAGTCAGCCGACGATAGCGGCCACCGCGTCTTCATGCGCAGCCTCGCGACGCGCGATTTCGGCAGCGAGGTCAGCCAGGCGCTGCCCGATGTGCTGGCCGCGGTCAAGCTGGCCGGCTTCGACCTGGTGATCGTCGAGACCTCGGGCATCGGCCAGGGCGATGCGGCGATCGTGCCGCTGGTCGACGTGCCGATGTACGTGATGACGCCGGAATTCGGCGCCGCCAGCCAGCTCGAGAAGATCGACATGCTTGACTTCGCCGAGTTCATCGCGATCAACAAGTTCGACCGCAAAGGCGCGGCCGACGCGCTGCGCGATGTCGCGAAGCAGGTGCAGCGCAACCGCGAAGCCTTCGGCACCAGTCCGGACCAGATGCCGGTCTTCGGCACGATGGCCAGCCGCTTCAACGACGACGGCGTCACCGCCCTGTACCAGGCGCTGCTGCCGCGGCTGACCGAGCTCGGACTGCAGGTCGGCGAGTCGCGGCTGCCGCCGGTGGCGACAAGGCACAGCACGCACCAGGTGCCAATCGTGCCCGGCGCCCGCGTGCGTTATCTGGCCGAAATCAGCGATACCGTGCGCGGCTACAAGCGCCGCGCGGTCGAACAGGCGCGGCTGGCACGCGAGATCCAGCAGTTGCGCGCATCGGCGACGATGCTCAACGACGCCAAGCCGGACAAGCCGAAGGCCGCCGAGGCGGCGATCAACCTCGCCGAGCAGCGCGAATCGCGGCTCGATCCGTCGGCCAAGAAGCTGCTGTCGATGTGGCCGCAGATGCAGCAGGCCTACGCCGGCGAGGAATATGTCGTGAAGATCCGCGACAAGGAGATCCGCACCTCGCTGATCCACACAACGCTGTCGGGCAACAAGATCCGCAAGGTCGCATTGCCGAAATACGAGGACCACGGCGAGATCGTGAAGTGGCTGATGCTCGACAACGTGCCGGGCAGCTTCCCGTATACCGCCGGCACCTTCGCCTTCAAGCGCGAGGGCGAGGATCCGACCCGGATGTTCGCCGGCGAAGGTGACGCCTTCCGCACCAACCGCCGCTTCAAGCTGCTCAGCGAAGGTTTGCCGGCGAAGCGCCTGAGCACCGCATTCGACTCGGTCACGCTGTACGGCAACGATCCCGATCCGCGGCCCGACATCTACGGCAAGGTCGGCAATTCGGGCGTGTCGATCGCGACGCTCGATGACATGAAGGTGTTGTACAGCGGCTTCGACCTGACGCATCCGGCGACCTCGGTCAGCATGACGATCAACGGACCGGCGCCGACGATCCTCGCGATGTTCATGAATACCGCGATCGACCAGAGCCTGCACAAGTTCAGGGTCGACAACAACCGCGAGCCGACCGACACCGAAGCCGACAAGATCCGCGCCTGGACGCTGGCGAATGTGCGCGGTACGGTCCAGGCCGACATCCTGAAGGAAGACCAGGGCCAGAACACCTGCATCTTCAGCACCGAGTTCAGCCTGAAGGTGATGGGCGACATCGCCGAATATTTCGTGCACCACGATGTGCGCAATTTCTATTCGGTGTCGATCAGTGGTTATCACATCGCCGAAGCCGGCGCCAACCCGATCAGCCAGCTGGCGTTCACGCTGAGCAATGGCTTCACCTTCGTCGAGGCCTATCTGGCCCGCGGCATGCACATCGACGATTTCGCGCCGAACCTGAGCTTCTTCTTCAGCAACGGCATGGATCCGGAATACACCGTGCTCGGCCGGGTCGCGCGTCGCATCTGGGCGGTCGCGATGAAGGAACGTTATGGCGCCAACGAACGTTCGCAGAAGCTCAAATACCACGTGCAGACCAGCGGGCGCAGCCTGCATGCGCAGGAGATCCAGTTCAACGACATCCGCACGACGCTGCAGGCGCTGATCGCGATCTACGACAACTGCAACAGCCTGCACACCAATGCCTTCGACGAGGCGATCACGACGCCGACCGAGGAAAGCGTGCGCCGCGCGATGGCGATCCAGCTGATCATCAACCGCGAGTGGGGGCTGGCGAAAAACGAGAACCCGAACCAGGGCGCATTCATCATCGACGAACTGACCGAACTGGTCGAGGAGATGGTGCTGCAGGAATTCGAGAAGATCGCCGAACGCGGTGGCGTGCTCGGCGCGATGGAAACCGGCTACCAGCGCGGCAAGATCCAGGAAGAGAGCATGCACTACGAGATGCTCAAGCACACCGGCGAGTACCCGATTGTCGGCGTCAACACCTTCCGCAATCCGCATGGCGACCAGGTGCCCGACGTGCTCGAACTGGCCCGCTCGACCGAAGCCGAGAAGCAGTCGCAGCTGACGCGGCTGGCCGAATTCCATTCCCGCCATGCAAATGAGGCGCCGGCGATGCTGCAGCGGCTGCAGAAGGCGGTGATCGACAACCAGAATGTGTTTGCGGTGCTGATGGATGCGGTGCGGGTCTGCTCGCTCGGCCAGATTACCGATGCCTTGTTCGAAGTCGGCGGCCAGTACCGGCGCAGCATGTGAGGTCGCAGAAGATGTTCAGAGCCCTGCTGCTGCAACGCACCGATGCAAAAACCAACGCGTCGCTGGTCGACCTCGACGAGGCGGCGCTGCCGGCCGGCAATGTCGACGTGCGCGTCGACTATTCGAGCCTCAATTTCAAGGATGCGCTGGCGATCACCGGCCGTGGCGCGATCGTCAAGAAATGGCCGCTCGTGCCCGGCATCGACCTCGCTGGCGTCGTCGAGCGCAGCGACGACCCTTCCTGGAAGGCCGGCGACCGCATCGTCGTCAACGGCTGGGGCATCGGCGAGACCGACTGGGGCGGCCTCGCGCAGCGCGCACGGCTGAAATCGGACTGGCTGCTGAAACTGCCGGCCGCCTACGACACGCGGCAGGCGATGGCGATCGGCACCGCCGGCTATACCGCGGCACTGTGCGTGATGGCGCTGCAGAAACACGGGCTGACGCCCGACAAGGGGCCGGTGCTGGTGACCGGCTCGACCGGCGGCGTCGGCTCGGTGGCGGTCGTGCTGCTGGCCGGGCTCGGCTTCGACGTCGTCGCATCGACCGGCCGCGCCGCCGAGACGGACTACCTGCGATCGCTCGGCGCGAAGGAAATCATCGATCGCGCCAGCCTGTCGGCGCCCGGCAAGCCGCTGCAAAGCGAGCGCTGGGCCGGTGTCGTCGATACCGTTGGCAGCCACACGCTGGCCAATGCCTGCGCGTCGACGAAGTGGTATGGCGCAGTGGCAGCGTGCGGCCTCGCGCAGGGTTTCGACCTGCCGGCGACCGTGATGCCGTTCATCCTGCGCGGCGTCACCTTGTACGGCATCAACTGCGTCTTCAATCCGAACGATGAGCGCCGCCGCGCCTGGGACCTGCTGGCCAGCCATCTGACACCGGAGCGGCTCGAATCGATGACCCACGAGATCGGGCTCAGCGACGCAATCTCGGCCTCGTCGGATCTGCTCGATGGGCGCTTGCGTGGGCGCACGGTGGTCGACGTCAACCGCTGAGACGTTATTCTGGACCCCTGTCCGATGCATGGGAGGTCCACACGATGTTGCCGCCGAAATCCACCACCCCGCTGCGCACATCGACGATGAAGCGGGTCGCGCCGCTGCAGACCAGGAAACCGGTCACCGTTTCGAAGATCGTCGACACCAATACGCTGATCGAAGCGCTGCGCAATCGCGTCAACGAACTCGAGGAACGGCTCGCAGCGCTCGAATCGGTGATCCAGGTGCAGAACGATGATGTCGTGATCGCCTCGAGCAAAAGCGTGCTGATCTCGGCTGGCGTCAACGTCGAGATTTCGGCCAACGTGAGGGTTCAGACCGCCGCCAGCTTGTCCGAGACGAATGCATCGGTGAGCAAGTTCTCCGGCCTCGTGCAATGCACGACGATCACCGCCGACAGCGTGATCGGGAAGTCCTACGCGCCGGGCGCAGGCAACGTCTGGTAGCAGGCCCTCGGCTCTGCAATAGCGGCAAGGCGTCAACTGCCGCTGCGGTTGTCGAAGCGTGGCGCCCGTTTTTCGAAGCCGGCGCGCACCGCCTCGATCTGGTTCGGTTGGCCGAGCAGGCGCTGCTGCTCGACCGATTCGGCAAGCAGCACCTCGGCCGCAGGCGCGTCGGCTGCACGGTTCAGCAGCCGCTTCGCGGCGCAGATTGCATCCGGACTGTGTGACGCGATCTGCCGCGCCAGCAGCCGGGCATCGTTCAGCGGATCGGAGCACAGCCGCGTCGCCAGGCCGAGTTGCACCGCCTCGGCGCCGGAGACGGTGCGGCCGGTATAAACCAGTTCGCGCATCACATCTGGCCGCAGCAAGCCGCGCATCAGCACCATGCCGGCCATGTCCGGGACGATGCCCCAGCGGATCTCCATCACCGACATCTTCAGGTCGGCGCTGACCAACCGGATATCGGCGCCGAGCGCGATCTGCAGGCCGCCGCCGTAGGCCACGCCATGGAGCGCGGCGATCACCGGCATCGGCAACTGGTGCCAGGCCCAGGCGACCTGCTGATAGGCATTGGCGAGCCCATGGGTACGCTCGCGCAGCCGGGCCGGGTTCAGATCCGGATTGATGCCGGCAACGGCTTTCGGGTCGCCGCTGGCGAGCCCGGCCATGCTTGCCATGTCGAGCCCGGAACAGAATGCCCTGCCCTCGCCCGACAACACCACGGCCCGCACGTCCGCCCGCGAGGCCAGCTGCCCGGTGACGTCCAGCAGCGCATCGAACATCGCCGGATCGAGCGCATTCATCTTGTCGGGGCGGTTCAGCCGCAAGTCGGCGACGCCGTCTTCGATCGTCAGCGTGATTCGCTCGCTCATGTTCGATCCCGGGAGTTGGCGGAGATCGATGTTAGCTCCGCTGTCCGGCGTTCAAGCCGCCGCTGCGCACCGCGCAGGCCGATCCCGAATTTCCCGGTGGGCTTGGCGGCCCTCCTGTGATACGGTTGAATGGGGGCAGCCAATCAGAACTGGCCACGATGCTCAAACTGTATTCCCGGTTCGACATCCGGACGTTGTGCGAGAGGCACGAATGCACTGGTTGCGAGGCCGGCGACCCGGCATCGGCCAGTTTCTGGCTGAGCCGTTTCATCGGCCACGGCGAACCGGCCTCGTCACTGCGGCTGGTGGCCGACGATGGCAGCGAGAGCTTCGAAATCAGCCGGCGCAGCGATACCGACCTGGTCGACATGCTGGCGCAGCGCATCGACAACGGCGAATTGCGCATCTGCAATCGGCTGGCCCGCCACGAAGAGCCGATGGTGCTGACGCCCGTGAGGCCGGTACCGCCCAAAGAGCCACCACCGCCCGTCTCGCGTCGTCGCTCGGCGCCAGTCGCAGCGCCGCCGCCGGAGCCGACGACGATGCCAGCGACGGTTGACGTTGCGGCGATGGCTGCCGTTCTCACTTCGGCCGCACAGGAAGGCGTGCCGTTCTGCGAAATCTGCGCAAGGGCGCAGGCAGAGCGCGAGCGGACGGCGGCATGATCAGCGACGAACTGCATCGGCAGATCGAACGGACCATGTGGCCGGACGGCGACCTGACACCCGGCAGCCTGTGGGCCATCCTCGACTGTGCCCGTGACACACAGGTCTATCCCGAGCTCCAGACGTCGCGCCTCGGCTACGAATGCCTGTACAGCGGCGAGTTGCCGACAGCGTTGAAGCATGTTGCGCCACACATCGTCGAACTGGGGCCGCGCTACAGGTTCACCCGCCGATTGTTCGACCTCTGCTGGGGCAGGAACTGGTGCATCTTTGCGCGGCTCAACGACGGCACGAGGTTGCGGGGCCATCTGCGCAAGCTGCTGACGGTCAAGACGGAGGACGGGCGCAAGCTGTTGTTCCGTTTCTACGACCCGCGGGTCTTGAGGACGTATCTGCCGACCTGCAACGCTGAAGAACTGCGGGCGGTGTTCGGGCCGATCAGCATCTTTTATGCCGAGAGCCTGGATGCGATGTCGACGCTGCGCGCCTACTCATTCGATGGCCGGGACCTGTGCCAGGTGCCGGACAACGCGCCAATCGGCCGCGGCAACTGATCAACCCGACAAGTCGAACCATGCTGCTGATCCGCACAGCCCAGTTGACGGCGATCGACCTTGCCCGCCAGCAGGAGCAGCAGGCCTGGATGATCCAGGCATTGACCGGCAGCTACCGCACCGGCACCCGTCGCCCGGCCCGGCACCAGGCGAGCGAAACGGTACGGATCGGCTTCGAGCGGGCTCGGTCGCACGGCTTCGTGCGCCAGGCCGACATCTTCGAATTCGTCAAGCTGGTGCGCCGCTGGGGGCACGGCTTCGGCGTCGATGACGCCACCGCATGGGCCAGGGTCATCCTGGCCAAACGGCATGCCAGCAGCCGGCAGCGGCTGCACGCACTTGTCGCCGAATCCGAACGCAGGATCGCCGCGAGCGGGTTGGCCGGAACAGGCGACGAGGAAACACGGATTCGGGTCGTCGCAATGGCACCTGACCCCGCTGGCGAAGGCTGATGGTCAGGATCACCGCGCCCGCATCGCCACCGCGCAAGGTTTGCGGGGGTTCGCGATGAGCGGCTGCTGCTTCGGGAACAGCCGCTGCGCCGGCACCGACGGCCGGGTGGCGAAATTCACCAGCGATGATTTGTCGGTTCTGGAACGCGGCGTCCGCGAGGGTTCGTTCCTGTTGCTGAATTGCCAGGCACTGCATGCCGCGCTGCCAGGCGACATCGGGCTCGCGAAGCTGGCATCGATTCTGGGGCATTGGCGCAAATTGAGAGCACAGCTGAACGAGCCATTGCGAGGCCGCATCGAAGACGCGAAGGACCGCAGAAAGCGCGCGAACGCCAAGATTTACGCATTGCAACTTGAGCTGTCCCCGGTGGAGCGGCAGCGTGATGACGCTCAGTACCAGCCGCAAGCCACCGCGGCTCCACGAGGTGGCGTGCTGCCACCGCTCGATTACACGGATCGGTTGCGGTTGGAACTCAGGCAGCAACAGAAACGTGTTGACAGAGCAGATCAAATAATCCGCGATGCGGAAGATGAACTCAATGCGATTGCGAACGCCAATGACCACGACGAGCTGCTACGGCTTGCGGCGGACCACGAGGTGGAGCGGCAACGTGCTGGGCCTCAGCAACCCACTGCGCCTCAGAAACCTCGCAACCAGGCATCCAGCAACGCGCGCAGCGGGCGGTACAAGCAAGCCATCGCGGCTACACAACGGGGGACTGTTGTCGACGCCATCTTGGAGAACCTCGGCCCCGTCAAGCAAGCCATCGGCGATCTGGCACTGATGGAGTGCTTGAAAGCCTATCCCAGGGATACGCCTTCACAAGACGAGTTGCAGCACGTGCTGGAACAGATCGATGAGGCGCTCGATCACTACCAATGCCGGGATTGCGGCACGTGCATGTTGTGCCATGCGTCGCCGAACAAATATGTCCTCGGCAACAAGCTTCTCGGCTTTGCCTTTCGAGAGGTCGATGCAACTGAAACGTGGGGACTGAAGTATCCGGTCAGGAGAGAGGAGAACAGCCAGAGATGGGTGCGGCTGGATGCGAATCTGTTCAGGGACAAGTGGGCGAATGGGCCGAGCAGAGTGCCAGCGGACATCTGCTGGAACTGGTTCTACCGCATGCAACGCAATGTGGTCGACGAAAATTTCAACGATGCACTTAGGGCCATGCGGCATCGGCCATTGCAACCCGGAAGTGCACTGAGAAAACACGGCGAATTTCCGGCTCGATGGCTGCTTGAGAATATCAACGAACGAGGCGCGCACAACTGCGACCCGGCCAGCCGGCTGCTGTGCCTGCGCTGCGCAAGTCTGATCAAGATGTTGGAGCCGCCCGCGCAACCCTCGGTGTCGATCGAGCGCATCGACCCGCCGGAGCAACAACAGGCAGGACAGACCGCCACGGTTCACGTGCGCTTCGACGGTCCGATTTTCAGCCCACGTGCCGAACACCTCGGTATCGCCGGTGCTCACTATCCGGCAGCAAATGTGGAGATCTTCGCGCCGGAGTTCGATGTCGATACCGAACGTCTGATGGTGCGGGTCGACGACGCGGCCGAACAAGCAGTTTCGGAACCGCACACCGCCAGATTCCGGATCACCAGCGAAACGGCCTGCGCCGGCCTCATCAAGCTGCGCGACCCGCGCTGGTGCAGCCTCGGCGAATCGATTTCGCTTCCGTACCGATTCGTGGCGGCGGAGCAGGCACTTCCGGTCGTCACGTTTGCGCCTGAAAAAGGCTGGAACAACAAGGGCGCTTCGATACCGGTCTACGACAAGGATCAGGGCGAAGAAGTCGGCTTCAGGATCTGCCGGCTCGGCGGCAGTGGCTCGGCCATCAGTGGCAAACTCCGCTGCGAAGCTTTTCCGGCACCGATCCCATTCGAGTTCCCGGCCGGCCGTGGCGACCGGGATGTCGATGTCTCGTTGCCATCCAGTGCCGAGCTGAAGCTTCGCAAGGGCGAGACCGAATCGACCTGGCCGGTCGAGCTGCAGCTCGACGACCAGACCCTGTGCAGACTGTCCGAGACGGTCAGGGCGATTCGCGTCATCAGGTCGCCTGCCGTGTTGCCCTGCGGACTCCCGGAGCAGGAGATCAAGTCGAAACCGTGCAATCTGAAGTTGCTGCGGGTGACCGAGTTGCATTCCGGCCAGCCGCCGAAGGAGATTCATCCCGGTTCCAATCGCACCGGCATCTTCGTCGTGCGCAACGAGCAGGCTGTCGCAGCGGATGAACTCGGCTACGACCCCGACCGGCCCAAGGAGCCTCCGCTGATCCAGGTGACTGCCGGGTCCGCCGACATGGTCAAGGACAGCAACCAGGGCCAGTACCACCAGACGCACTTGAAGATCGAACTCGAAGGCGAGTTCTGCGCCAAACACCCGAAGTTGAGGGTGGTAGAGATTGCCCCGGATGGCACCGAGGACCCGCTCGCCGATTCGAAAGCACTGGACTGGAGCAGCGACATATTCCGCGCCGAGCAGCGCTGGGACGACGAGGGATCGATCGCCGAAAAATCGATCAAGGAATTCTTCAAGTACATCTATCGAAACCGCGATGATCTCGACCCGCTGCTCGAGGATCTGGAGAGCGTGCTGGCCGTTCTGGCAGCGAAGGCGCAGGATCTTGCCGAAGACGGCCTTCGCGAAGCGGAAAAGGCGGCCCGCGCGGCCGAGCAGGCCGTCGAAGATGCGTTGAGTGCGGCGCGAGACGCTGCGGTTGCGGCGGCCAGGCAGGCAGCCGAAGCGGCGCAGGCTGCGGCCAGGGCGGCACAGCAGGCCGCCGAAGCCGCCGCCGATGCGGCAAGGCAACTTGCCAATTCGGCTGCAGACCGCGCACGCGAGGCGGCTGCAGAAGCGGCCCGCGCCGCACAGGCGGCGGCAGAGGCGGCAAAGCGGGCTGCGGCGGCAGCCCGAGCCGCCGCAGAAAAGGCTGCGGCGGTCGCCCGCGAGGTGGCTGACGAGGCCGTTGCCGCGGCTTCACGCACCGCAGCAGCGGCCGCAGACGCGGCCCAGGCTGCAGCGGCGGCCGCGATCAATGCCGCCGGGGCGGCGGCCGAAGCCGCGCTGGCGCTCGCCATCAACGGTGCACAGCCCATCGTCGATGCGTTGAATGCGGCTGCCGAAGCGGCCCAGCAAGCCGCCCAGGCCGCATGGGAAACCGCGCTGGCCGTCGTCGACGCTGCAGCCGCCGCCACCGAGGCCGTTGCGAAGGTGGCCGACGCGGCGATTCGCAATGCAGCAGAACTGGCCAGGCAGGTTGCAAAGGCGGCGAAACGTGTGGCCAGGCAAGCCGAAGCGCTGGCAAAACGAATCGCTGCCGAAGTCAAAGCCCTCGGCCGGGGCATCGCCGACGAAGTCAGGCGGCGCTACAGGCAGGCCATCGATCAGGCGCAGAAAATTGCCAGCAAGGCCAAGGAGATTGCCGACAAAGCCAGAAAACTCGCCGAGCAGGTGGCGGCGGCCGCCGAAAAACTGGCCAACGCGCTGGTCGATGCGGCGCAGGAGCTGGCGCGGCAAGTCGCCGGTGCAGCTCAGGATGCAGCAAGCGCAGCCCTCGAGGCCGCGCATGAAGTCGCCGCCAAGTTGGCGCGGTTGCTGCAGCAGGCCGCGAAGTTCGCGCGCGACGCCGCAGCATCCGCCGCGCGAGCCGCGCAGGCCTGCGCTGAATTTCTCGCGTCACTGGCGTCGACTGCGCTCGGCCTGATCAACACGCTGCTGCAGGGTATCGAGCCACATGCACCTGGCCTGCCGCGCGGCGACATGCCGCGCAGCCCGAAGAGCATGCGACTGAAGCAGTACCGGATCGTGGCCGAGTGCTGCGGCACCGATTGCGACTCGGCCGACGCGGAAACGCGTGCGCTGGGCGCAATGATCCAGGTCTTTCCATCCGACGAGTTCGTACTGCATTTCGACGGACCGGAGCTGACGCCGTTCGAGATCGCGAAGGACGGGCGGGCCGCCAGCAGCGAGGACGACACGATCGGCTTCGACGACGACCCGTCGAGAACACAGAACCTGAGCATCCGGATCGATGATCTCTACACCACGGCTCGCGCCGGCGGCGAAAGCAATGACCGGTCGAGATCGTTCCAGGGGACCAACCAGCTCGAGCGGGCTCCGTTCAAGAACGAGGAGACCGACAGTCTCCTGGGCAAGATGTACCGCGGCGCGAAGTCGCTGTTCCCGAGCACGACTGGCGAAGTCATGCTGCTGCACAACGGAAACAAGAATGGCTTGCACGGCCAGGCACTGGCGGTTGCCGAGTCGATGGTCAAGGTACTTCAGTCGACATGGGCCGTGCAGGATGTCTGGAACGGTTTGCAGGGGCTGATGCCGACGGTCGGCTGGGGCTTCGAGGTCGGCATCGCGATCATGGAGGGCGAACTCGACTGGCAATGGGGTTTCAAGGAGTTCGACGACCACCGCGTCTTCTATTGGGAGGAGGCCGGCACCGAACTGACGGTCGCCCGCATTTATTTCAGGCTTTATATCGGGCCCCGTCTGCGCATCCTGTTCGTCAAGTTCGAGTGCGTGTTGTATGGCCTGATCACACTGGATTTCGGCTATACGGCATCCTGGGAGGTGAAGGGGCCGAAGCAGGTCACCCGACCGACCGAGAGTGCGCCGTCTGACTACCCGGATGAGGCGACCACCACCCGGCTGGTGAATGGCATCCGCCAGAAGGCGGAGCAGGCGGTCGAGACGGTCGAAGCCGCCAAGGGCACGGTGAAGCAGGCACTGGGCATGGCGGTGGAGGTCGAGGTCGAGCAGCCCGACACGGCCGGCGCCAGCGAACGCGGCAGCTTCGAAAAATCCGGCGATGGGTCGTGGTACCAGGCGGCGACCCGAGCCGAGCTCGGGGCCAACCTCGTCTTGATCCACGAAAACATCCTGCAATGCAACGCGGCGGTGAAGACCGGCTACAAGATCCGGGCGCGCCGGCTCGAGGAACACCCCGGAATGGAAGCCGAGACCTATTTCATCGGCCTGTCGTTCGTTGCCACCGCCTCCTGCAAGCTGTTCAAGGAGAAGCGCAAGATCGTTCCGATACTCGCTGGCGACCCGCTTGGATCACCGCGTTCGCGGATGGTCGTCCCGCGCGAGCCGGGCGCCGCCTGGGACGACATCCGCAAACAGCTGGCCCGGGTTGCCGCCGAGCGCGATCGTCGGGAAGATTTCCTGACAGCGGCGGTGCACGATTGGGACGAAACCCGGATCGAGCTGATCGCGACGACGACAGGTTTCCACGTTGATGAGAGCAGTCTCCTGAAGGATGGTCCCGGCCGATACTGGGATCGCCTGAAAAGCACATTCGAGCAGGAAACCGGCTCGACCAGACGCGGCCGGTTGCGGCCGAAACACCCGGTCAAGGTCAAGCTGCAAGAGCATGCGCAGAAAGCCGACCAGGCATTCCTGAGGGTACGCGAAATGCTCGACGAACTGCAGGCTTTGGTACCGAGTCTCGACGAGCAAGCCAAGACGCTGTCGGAAGCAGAGTACGAACTTGCCGGCAAGACCCGCAAGGAGATCGCGCCTCGGCAAAAGGAACTTCGCGACACCATCGCGGAGATCGAGAAGGAGGTCAAGGCGATCAACGCAAAAACCGAAGCGGCCAGGTTGACCAGTGCGGCGTCGGATCTCCGGGTCTGGGCGAGGCTGCGCACGGTCACCGTGGCGGTGGAGGCAAGCGACGATCAAATTGAGGCGCTGTTGCCCGACGATGAACGGGAACTGGTACCGCATCCTCCACCCCGCGACCAGATGAGACGGTACAAAGTGGTGCCGCCGATGAAAGGCGGAGATCGCAATGGCTGAGTCCTACCTCGTCCTCGAATGCGCCGCTGAAGGCTGCGTCGCCGAGTTCTACCTGAACGATATCCCGGTGATCATTCGCGGCCCGGAAATCGGCCGCTTTTTCTGCGGCCCGATGGACGACCATTTTGTCGATGGTGTCAACGAGTTGGCGATTGTCGTCAATCCGGGGCCGACGCCGGGCGAGGCGCTGACGGGCGCGGAGCGGAATCGCGACTGGCGAAACGTCGACAAGGAGCGTGCCTGGGCCAAGGTGTCGCGCTACCCGGTCGGTGCGACGGTCGGCGATGGGCAGGGCATCGAGATGATGGCTGTCGAATGGCAGGCGCCGAGCCGGCGAACCACGTGCGTTTTCCCGCAGATCTGCTCGACCGTCGTCGATCTTGGCCCGCTGTACGGCCGCTGGCGTTGGCAGGATTCACCCGTGCTCGGCACCGGCGCCGACGTGCAGGCCGAGATCGATGCCCTGATGCAGGCGCTGCATGCATCTCTGCAGCGCGGCGAGGTCGATCTGTTTCTTGCGCTGAGCCGGCACAGGCTGACCGAGGGTGAGAAGGCGTATCAACTGATCCCGGGCGAAAAGCAGCAGATGATTCGCGACGTGATGGCCGAGGAGACCGCGCAGGACTGGTGGGGAATGGAAGCGCTCGACCCTTCCCGATACGACCTGCGCTGCTGCGCCGGCGACCGGATGGTCGAACTGATTGCGAAGGACTGGCTGCCGATCCTGCGCGAGAAGCCTGACGACGAGGACGGAATCGGCTACTACAAGTGTTTTCTGGCCAGGATCGACGGCGAGTTGCAGATCGTGCGATGAGCAGAACCGAAGCAACGATGCAGCCCCTCGACCAGGCAGTGACTGAATTCCTGTCGCAACACTATGCGGGCAGGACGGCAAGCCTTGCCTTGTGGATATGGGCAGGCGGCTCGCGCGCCGATGTCCATGCGGCACATCCCGCTGGGCCGAACTGGGCGGACTTGTGGCACAAGGCGTGTCAAAAAGGGTCGAACCCGTCACCAATCGCATTGCTGCGCCAGGCGCTGTTCGATCGGCCCGGCAATCCCGACCTGTTGGCTTGGCTGGCAGTGCTGGCCCGGCAACGCGGCGGGAACAGCGGTCCGTCCGCCCTTCTCCTGACGTCGCTGCTCGAGCAGACCGACGTCAATTTTTCACTGGGCGAGCTGTGGGGAGTCCTTCATGCATTCGACGAACAAGACATCGATACCGCGTTTGCGGCGTTGGCGCCGCTGTTCCAACGCCATCTCTTGGCCGCAACACGCGACCGGATGATCGAACTGCTGACGAGCCCCGATCCATTTGTTCCGGCCAACCCGGTTGCGATGCTGTGTCGCACGATGCGCGCCGTGATTGCGCTGCGCACGGTTGCTGCAGGGGCTTCGCAGGCCGAGGTCGACGTGATGGCGGAGATGCTGTCGCAGCAAGCTGCATCGCAGCAGCCAGATGAGGATTCCGCGGAGGACGAAGACGCCACCGTGGTTCAACAGATCTATCGGATACCTTCGCTCGATTCGGCCGCCGTGCTGGGCCAATCGTGGCGTGCCCTCGACGACGATCGTCTCGTCGCGGTGATGCCCGCGTTCATCGCGCAGATCCGAGCCGACCGTTTGCTGTCGACTCGAACCGACATCGACCGCAGGATGACGGCACTCGAGCGCTTGCTGGTGCAGGTGGCCGCAGTCCGCCGCGGAGAGCAACTGGCACCGGTCGATCCGCTGGCAACGGCTTGCCTGCAGGCGCTGCGGGGGACGCTGGCAGCGGCCGCTGATTGATCGTCGTCGTCAGCTGCCAGTATCCAAGCCAGCGATCCGATCAGCCGCAATACCCCAGCTTGCCAACAGATTTGCTGCCGATGGCTGGCTGCCGGCCGCGCCCGGCACCCCGGCCGGCGTCCGGCTGAACCGCGGCGCAGGCGCCGGCTGCAGCACGCCATCGACGGTGACGAAGCTGCCGCGCGCCTGGTTGTGCGGATGGGCCGGCGCCTCGTCCCAGTCGAGCACCGGCGCGAAGCAGGCATCGCTGCCTTCGAGCAGCGCACACCATTCGTCGCGGCTGCGGGTACGGAACAGATCGCTCAGCCGCTCCCGCAGTTCGGGCCAGCGCGCCGGGTCGTCCCGCGCATCGAGCAGCGGATCGTCCTGCAGATCACACAGGCGGCGCAGCTGCGCGTAGAACTGCGGCTCGAGTGGGCCGATCGCGACATGTTTGCCGTCGGCGCAGGCATAGGTGGCGTAGAACGGCGCGCCGCCATCGAGCAGGTTGTCGCCGCGCCGGTTGCTCCATTTGCCGGCCGCCTTCATGCCGTACATCATCGCGCCGAGCAGCGCGGCGCCGTCGGTCATTGCCGCATCGATGACCTGACCCTTGCCGGACTGCCGCGCCTCGTGCAGCGCGCACATCACGCCGAACGCCAGCATCATCGCGCCGCCGCCGAAATCGCCGACCAGGTTCAGCGGCGGGGTTGGCGCTGCGTCGGCCGGGCCGATCGCATGCAGCATTCCGCTCAATGCGATGTAGTTGATGTCGTGGCCGGCCGCCAGCGACAGCGGGCCGAACTGGCCCCAGCCGGTCATCCGGCCGTAGACCAGCCGCGGGTTGCGCTCGAGGCAGGTATCGGGGCCGAGCCCCATGCGCTCCATCACGCCGGGCCGGAAGCCCTCGACCAGCACATCGGCGACGCCGACCAGATCGAGCACGGTCTCGACCGCCTGCGGCTGCCGCAGGTCCAGCGCCAGCGCCGGCCGGCCGCGGTTCAGCACGTCGTAGCTGCCGTCGACGATCGCTGGCGCGCCGGTCGGCGGACGGGTGATGCGCAACACCTCGGCGCCCATGTCGGCAAGCATCATCGCGCAGAACGGCCCCGGCCCGAGGCCGGCCATCTCGACGACCTTCAGGCCGGCCAGCGGCCCTTGCTTGCGGGTGTCGGTCTGCGTCATCAGAGCCGCTCGATGATCGTCACATTGGCCATGCCGCCACCCTCGCACATCGTCTGCAGGCCGTAGCGCTTGCCGCGCTGGCGCAAGGCGCTGACCAGCGTCGCCATCAGCCGCGTGCCGGACGCGCCGAGCGGGTGGCCGAGCGCGATCGCGCCGCCATTGACATTGAGCCGCTCGGGATCGGCGCCAGTCGCTTGCAACCAGGCCAGCGGCACCGACGCAAAGGCCTCGTTGACCTCGAACAGGTCGATGTCGTCGACCGACATGCCGGCCTTCTTTAGCGCCGCCAATGTCGCCGGCAGCGGCGCCTCGAGCATGATCACCGGGTCATGGCCGATCACGCTCAAATGGACGATGCGGGCCAGCGGCTCGACGCCGAGCGTTTTCAGGCCGCGTTCGTTGACGACGACGACGCCGGATGCGCCGTCGCAGATCTGGCTCGCATTGGCTGCACTGATCGTGCCGCCTTCGGTGAGCAGCTTGACCGAGGCAATCGCCTGCAGCGAGGTCTCGAAGCGGATGCCTTCGTCGACTCGGTGCAGCTCGCCGTTGCCGGTGCCGTCGGCAAGGCGGGTTTCGACCGGCAGCAGTTCGGCATCGAAGCAGCCGGCCTGCGTCGCCGCGATCGCTCGCCGCTGGCTTTGCAGCGCATAGGCATCGAGCTGTTCGCGCTGCAGGCCGTATTTGCGCGAGATCATCTCGGCGCCAACGAACTGGCTGAATTCGATGTCCGGATACCGGGACTGCATCCGCGGGCTCATGTAATAACCGAGCTCATGCTTGCGCGGCAGCGCCGACGGCATGTTCATCGGCACCCGCGACATGCTTTCGACTCCACCGGCGATCACGATGTCCATCGTCCCCGACATCACCGCCTGCGCGGCGAAATGCAACGCCTGTTGCGACGAGCCGCACTGGCGGTCGATCGACGTGCCGGGCACCGATTCGGGCAGGCTCGATGCGAGCACCACGTTGCGCGCGACATTGCTCGATTGCTCGCCGGCCTGGCCGACGCAGCCGAAGATCACGTCATCGATCGCCGCCGGATCGGCGCCGCTGCGCGCGACCAGCGCATCGATCACCTGGGCGCCGAGGTCGACCGGGTGCCAGCCCGACAAGCGGCCACCGCGGCGGCCTCCGGCCGTGCGGGCCACGGCAACGATATAGGCTTCTGTCAATTCAGGACCTCGTCAACGTTTCAGAATTTTCTCGACCGGGTTCGGGCGCAGCCTGAACGCATCCTGCATGCCGGAGCCGAGCAGCGGCCGCAAATAAAGCCGGAACGCATCGGTCACGTCGGTGCCCGACGACGCGATGAATTCATCTTCCATCGTGCGCGTCTTGCCGGCCACCGCTTCGAGCGGCAGTAGTTCGTAGTCGACCGAGTAATAACCATTGCGCTTGATCGCGACGGATCCGCTGCGATCGCCCCACAACGCATACTGCACCGCCTTCTCGCCGACCTCGCGCGCTTCGCGCTGGTCGACATCGCTGACACAGCCGACGAAGCTGCGTTGCAGATAGCCGAAGGTATCGCCACGCACCCGCTTGATGCCGAGCTTGTTCTTGATTTCCTCGCACAGCAGGTCGGCGAGTGCACCGGTGCCGCTCAGCTGCACGTTGCCATGGGCATCGCGTTCCAGATCCTTTGCCAGCTTGACCAGCATCGGCTGACCGTCGGCATCGTGGATGCCCTCGCTGACCGCGACAACGCAGCGGCCATGGCGCTCGTACGCGGCCTTGACGTCGCGCAGGAAGGCATCGATCGAGAAGTCGCGCTCCGGCAGGTAGATCAGGTGTGGCCCGTCGTCGGCGAATTTCTTGCCGAGTGCCGATGCGGCGGTCAGAAAGCCGGCATGGCGGCCCATCACGATGCCGACATAGACGCCGGGCAGCGACGCGTTGTCGAGATTGGCGCCGGCAAAGGCCTGGGCGACAAACCGCGCGGCGCTCGGAAACCCCGGCGTATGGTCGTTCAGCACCAGGTCGTTGTCGATGGTTTTCGGAATGTGCACGCAGCGCAGCGGATAACCGGCCTTGCGCGCCTCCTCCTCGACGATGCGCACGGTATCCGACGAATCGTTGCCGCCGATGTTGAAAAAATGCTCGATCTGGTGCGCCTGCAGCACCTTGAACATTTCCTGGCAATACGCGAGGTCGGGTTTGTCGCGGGTCGAACCGAGCGCCGATGAAGGCGTCTTCGCGACCATCTCGAGGTTGTGGCTGGTCTCCTGCGTCAGGTCGACAAAATCCTCGTTGACGATGCCGCGCACGCCGTGCTGCGCGCCGTAGACCCGCGTGACCTCGCGAAAGCGCCGCGCCTCGAGAACGACACCGACCAGCGACTGGTTGATGACCGCAGTCGGCCCGCCCCCTTGTGCAACCAGAATCTTGCCTGACGACATGCTGCCACCTCATGGATGCCGAAAGATCGGCACATGGTAGCGCGCCGGGCAGCCCTACTCCGGAAAGACGATCGTCTTGTTGCCGTTCAGCAGCACCCGGTCCTCCAGGTGGTGGCGCACCGCCCGCGCCAGCACCCGGCGCTCGATGTCGCGGCCCTTGCGCACCAGCTCGTCGGGCTGGTCGCGGTGGCTGACGCGTTCGATGTCCTGCTCGATGATCGGGCCCTCGTCGAGGTCGGCCGTCACATAGTGGGCGGTGGCACCGATCACCTTGACGCCACGATCGAAGGCCTGGTGATACGGCCGCGCACCCTTGAAGCCGGGCAGGAAGCTGTGGTGGATATTGATGCAGCGGCCCGCCAATCTGCGCGTCAGCTCGTCAGACAGGATCTGCATGTAGCGGGCCAGCACGACCAGTTCGACGCCGTTGGCCTCGATGATCTCGAGCAGCTTCGCTTCCTGCGCCGGTTTTGTCTCGGCGGTCACCGGCAGGTGGTGGAATGGCACACCGAGCGGCGACAGGTGGCGGTAGGTCTCGGCCGGGCTGTTCGAGACGACGCCGACGACATCCATCTCCAGTTCGCCGATCCGCCAGCGGTACATCAGGTCGCCGAGGCAGTGGTCGAATTTCGACGCCATCAGCAGCACCCGGCGGCGGCGTGACGCGAGCCGCACCGTGGTCTTCATCGCGAAGCGCTCGAAGACCGGCTGCAACTGCGCGCGGACAGCCTCCTCGTCGAGTTCGCCGAGGTCGCAGCGGTCGAACACGATGCGACCGAAGAACTGGTCGCTGTGCAGGTCGTCGAACTGCTGCGAATCCAGGATGTTGCAGTCCATCTCGAGGATCGCGGTCGACAAGGCGGCAACGATGCCGGGGCGGTTGCGGCAGGCGGTGGTCAGGATGATTCGATCGCTCATGAATTCGGCAGGCGGGGCTGACTCAAAGCCCTGCGTTGAGGCGCTGCAGCAGCGTTGAAAGATGCAATTGTCCCGCTTCCTTGGCCATGCGGTCGAGATGGCCCGGCTGCTGCACGAACAGCCCGGGCACTCCTGCTGATCGATGCAACTGTTCGCGGGCTGCTCTGAACCGCCGATTCGATTCGGCTCGCCGGGGTGTTCCCTTCGTTGCCTGCTGACCGATGCGAGCCGAACGGCCGAGCCCTCGGGAACGATTCGGGCGCCGGGCCGTGCCCCATGCAGGCGCTTGCGGCCCGGAGCGGACATCTGGCGCCTGGGCCGCGCCAGACTTTGTGGGAGGGGCTTCAGCCCCGATTCGGGATCTTGGCCGCGCGCATGCCCTTCGAATTGCATGCCAAGACCGAGCGGCGCGGCAGGCGGCACCCGGTCGTGGCTCATGATGCGGCGGTCCTCGCTGGCGCTCGGACTGCGCTGCGATGCTCGGTCCAGGGTCACGCGGCGGAACTCGCTACGTTCGCTGCGCTCACTGCGCTCGGACAACCGCCGCGAGTATGTTTGTTGATGCTCGCTGCGCTCGCCGACCCTGAACCTCCGCTTCTCGCCGCCGCATAAATCGCCCCGCCCGGGCACCGCCTTTCGCGCTGCAACGATGGTGCGCTTCGCCGAAGTCCTCGGTGCTGAAGCAAAGGCGTGGGCGGGTGGCTGCTGGCGCGCATATGCGCAGCCGAGAAGCGGAGGTTTTGTGGCCCGCGAGCGCAGCGAGCATCAACAACTGGCTTGTCGCGGACTGTTTGAGCGTAACGAGCGAAGCGAGTGCAGCGAGTTTCCGCGACGGGCCACAAGACCGAGCATCGCAGGGAACCCGAGCGCCCGGCGCGAGGGCAAGCATCTAAGCGCAAGCGGCCGCCCGACCGCGCCTTTGCTCTCGGTTGATGGGAAGTAATGAGTCGGAACGGTCTGCCGCGCCGCTGCGTCCTGCTATGTGGCATAAGCCCGAATCGGGGCTGAAGCCCCTCCCACAAAGTCAGCCCATCCAGCGAAATCAACGGCCGCTCCGGGCCGAATCCAGTCAAAGCTGCCGACCCTTCGCCCGGCCTGCACTTGCCTACACTCCCGTCATGCCCACCTCCACCGCCGAACCACCAATGAGTAATGCATCGAATGCGGTTCGGCAGTTGCGCCAGATCCTGCTGTGGCCGCTGCGGCTGATGCCGTTGGCCGGGGCCGCGCAGCAGCGGCCGTGGGAGGTGCTGCGCGCGCTCGGCGACGCGTCGCCGTGGCGCGAGGTCGTCGATGAATATACCGGCGACCGCGACGGCTTCCACGAGCGCCATTACAACGAGTTTGTCGCCTTCCTGCCCTATGTGCAGCAGTTCCTGTATGGCGAGGGACGCGCTGCGTCGGGGCCGCAGCGCGGCGATCCGGGGCCGCCGATGCGCGTCTTCCGGCGCAGCGACATCGCAGCGATCCGCATCGTTTCCCGCAGCGACGAAGCCGCTCTGACACTGCACGTGGTGCACGTCGACCTGTATTTCTTCTTCGACGTCGATGTCGTGATGCTCAATGTCGAGGTCGCGACCGAAGGCCTGCAGCTGGCGCAGGCCCAGGAGCTGATGTACCGCTTCGGCCGCGCCTACCCGGCCGGCTGGGACGACGACGGGCGGGCACTGCACTGCCTGCACAGCGTCGAGTGGTTGGCCGCCGACGGCAGCGTGCTGGCTGCGTCCGATGCGCAGCAGCGCGACATCTTTCTGAGCCACTTGGCAGCACACCGCGCGCCACGCATCGCCAGCCACTGGGACTTTCTGCTGCGCCCGCTGGTCAACGACCACAGCGAAACACCCGGCGAGTTGCGCTACCGGCAGATCGAGTACTACCGGATGCCGATGCTGGCCTACCTTGCCGTCGACGATCCGCAGGCCCTGACGCGCAGCGATTTTGTCCGGCTCGGGCTGGTGACCGGCGCGGCTGCGCCCGATGCGATCGACCTGCCGTATGCGGAACCGCACCTGGCCGATTTCGAACAGCGCTTCTGCTACGACCGGTTCTGGACCCCGGGCGGTGCTGCGCCGCATACCCGCTACCTGTGCAGCGGCCACGCGATCGTCGTGGTCGGCGATGCCGGCAGCCGCTTCTTCACCTGTCCGGACCGCGGCGTGCTGGCGCAGTTTCGTCACCAGCATTTCATGCTGTTCCTGATCGCCCACCTGCAGAAGGCGTCGCTGCTGATGTTCTCGGACCGCCTGGTCGAGGCCTTGAAGGCGCTCGACATCGGCGACGCGGCCAGCGTGCGGCGTTTCAAGCGCGCGATTCGCGGGAGTTTCGAGGGTTTTCTGCGCTTCACGCACCGCTACTGGTTCCACGAGGTGTCGGAACAGGCGCAGATCCGCGGGCTGTTCCAGATGTGCTCGCAGCACCTCGGCCTCGACCCGCTGTATGCCGAGGTCAAGGAACGGATGGCCGACATGAACACCTACCTCGACGCCGACAGCCAGCGCCGCCAGGCCAATACGATCGTCAGGCTGACCGTCGTGACGATCCTCGGCCTGGTCGGTACCGTGACGACCGGCTTTCTCGGCATGAACCTGCTCGCCGAAGCCGATGCCCCGCTGCAACGCAAATTGAGCTGGTTTGCGGTCGTCTTCGTCGCGACGATGGTGCTGACCTTCTACACGATGTCGAAGTCGAAGCGGCTGTCGGACTTTCTCGATGCCGTCTCCGACGAGCGGCTCTCCATCTGGGCCAAGCTGCGTGTGCTGACCACCGTCTGGCGGAGAAGTGCCTAGGGCAAGGCCTCAGCGATAGGCGATCCACCCGGCCGGGATCAGGGCAATCGCCAGGCTGATCGTCACGAATGACGCAACCGTCGCAGCCAGCAGTGCCGCGGCGCTGAATCGCTCATGGCCGAAGCGCTGCGCGAGCACCGGATAGATGCTCAGCATCGGCATCGCGGCAAACAGCACAGCCGCCGCACGCAGCAGCGGATCGGCCGGCGGCAGCAGCCAGACGAACAATGCGATGCACAGCGGATGGATCAGCAGCTTGCCGCCGGCCACCAGCGCGATGTCGGCGCGCATGCCGGTCAGCTGCAGGCCGACCAGCGTGCCGCCGATCACGAACAATGCGGTCGGCGGCGCAGCCGCCGCCGCCATCGCGACGGTCCGGTCGAGCACCGGATGCAGGCCGATGCCGAATGCCGAGACCAGCGCACCGGCCACGATTGCCAGGATCATCGGGTTGCGCAGCAAGCCGAGCGCGGTTGCGCGTAGCACCGGTCCGGCCCGCCGTTCGCCGCTGCCGCTGGCGGCGAGCGCGAGCAGCAGCGGGATGATCAGCATGTTCTCGACCAGCGTGGTCAGCGCCAGCGCAATGCCGGCGCTCGGGCCGATCAGTTGCAGCGCCAGCGGATAGCCGATGAATACGCTGTTCGAGCCGGCCGCGCCGAGCGCCTGCACCGCGGCGAGCGACAAGGATGCGCGGCGCAGGCGCAGCGCGACGGCCAGCACCAGAGCCACCGTCAGCAGCGAGCCGGCCGCATAGACGAACAGAAAATCACCGTGCAGCACCTGGTCGAGCGGCTGGCGCGTCACGGCCCGGAACAGCAGCGCGGGCACGCAGAACTGCGCGACGAAGCGGCCGAGGATGCGCATGTCGCTGCCGGCCATCCAGCCCATGCGCACCGTGATGAAACCGGCCGCGATCAGCAGGTAGATCGGCGCGGTGACGCCGAGCACGTTCAGCATCGGCGGCACCCTGCCCGATCGGGCAAGCGGCTCATCGAGCGCCCGGCGGCAGCGTCCAGCGCAATGATTCGTGGCCCTCGGCCCAGGCGCGGTTCGATATCGATGGATCGCGGTTGACGAGTCTGCGGCCGAACATCGGATGGCGCATGCTGCGCACCTCGTGTTCGATCGTCGCCAGCACCGCACCGCTGTCGAGATCGACGATGTCCTGGAAGCGGTATTCGCTTTCGTCGGTTTCCATCGTGACCAGCCCACGCTCGAGCAGCCGACGGTGCACGCCCGAAAAATCCGCGACGCTGACCTGCAGGTGGTGGCCATCGTAGGCCGGCAGTTCGCGGCCGGTCTCGCGAAAACGCAGCCGCTCGCCGATACCGACCGGCACATCGGCGAACACACCGTCGGCATCCCGGCCGACGCGGCCCGGCGAAGCCAGCATTTCGCGGTAGAAACGGGCGATTGGCTCAGCCCGGCCCGGCGCGACATCGATTTCGACACATGGCATGCCGAGCTCCAGCGATGCAGCGAACGCAGTCTGCGGCGGATGGATGCGCAGCCGGTTGCCCCACGGGCAGCGGACATCGACATGCTCGCGGTGCGCCTCGAAGCCGAAGCCTGTGCCCGCGAGCCGCGGCGCAACGGTGCTCAGGCGAGACAGCAATGCCGGCAGATCCGGCAGCACCAGATGCACCCTGCCGCGCAGCACCTGCGGCGCACCGGTCGGCAGGTGAAACTGGCAACGCCCGACATTGATCCACATGTTGTCGATGCCGGTGTGGATGAATGGATCGCGCGTCAGCCCGAGCCCGCTGACGTAGAACAGCGTCGCCTGCTGCTGGTCCGGCACACGGACATTGACATGGCCGAATTCGACCAGGTTGCCGACGTCCTGGCTGCGGCGGTCAAACGGACATGGGATTGCTTGGTTCATCTCGCGGCAATGCTACGCCGAGAGGCAGGAGCGCGGGCGCTGCTGCTCAGGCTTTGGTCGCAGAACGCCGGGACCGCTTCTTCGCCGCGACGGGTTGCCCGATCTCGCGCAGGCTGGTCTGGATGAAGCTCAGGTGCAGGTTGGCGGCATTTCGCGCTGCCACCGGGTCACGGGCAACGATCGCCTTGACGATTTCGACATGCTGATCGTCGAGCAGTGCGATGTTGCCGGACTGGCGATACAAGACCTCGCGCGAACGCATCATGTTGCTGCGCATCAGGTTGAAGATGCCGCGCATCACGTGGACCAGCGCGACATTGTGCGAGGCCTCGGCCACCGCCATGTGGAAGTCGACATCGAGGTCGGCATCCTCCAGCGGCTCGCGTTCGCGCCGCCGCTTGCGCATCTGGGCCGACATCTCGCGCAGCCGCTTTGCATCGGCGTCGGTGGCGCGGATCGCGGCAAACGACGCGGCAACACATTCGAGCCCATGGCGCAGTTCGAGCACGTCGTCGACGGTCGACGGATGGCGCTGCAGCAGGTGCACCAGCGGGTCGGTGATGATCGGCCCGGTGATGTCGGTGACGCCATAGCCGCCACCGCGCCGCGCCTGCACCAGCCCGCGGCTTTCCAGCAGCAGCAGCGCCTCGCGCAACGACGGGCGCGATACGCCCAGATCCTTCGCGAGATCGCGTTCCGACGGCAACGCATCACCGGGCCGCAACTGGCCGGCGACGATCATCTGCTCGATCTGCTCGGTGATCGTCTCGGACAGCCGCGGCTTGCGGGGTCGCGCAACGGCGCTGAAGCGTGAGTCGGTGGTATTCGGCACGGTGTCGGCAGCACGCCCGCCATCATGGCGATGACGGAAGATGACAACAGAATATCAGCGGATGCCGATGGTCTGACCAGTATTACCACCGATGTCTCCCCCGGCGAATCGGTGCAAACATGGGTCTGCGATACGACCATACACCGACAGGACGGCGCGATGAATCCCGAAGACGATATCGACCAGACCGAAACCAGTGAGTGGCTCGATGCGCTGAGCGCAGTGCAGGCCTGGCGCGGCAAGACACGCACCAACTACCTCGTCAACCGGCTGGTCGACAAGGCCCGCGCCGACGGGGTATATGTGCCGCGCTCGTTGACGACGGCGTACAAGAATACGATCGCGCCGGAGGACGAGGAGAAGTCGCCCGGCGACCGTGCGATCGAGCACCGGCTGCGCTCGATCATCCGCTGGAATGCGCTGGCGATCATCCTGCGCGCGAACAAGGACAGTTCCGAACTCGGCGGCCACATCGCGAGTTTCCAGTCGGCGGCGACGCTGTACGACATCGGCTTCGGCCACTTCTGGCATGCACCGACCGACACGCATGGCGGTGATCTGGTTTTCATCCAGGGCCACAGTTCGCCAGGCATTTATGCGCGCGCCTTCATGGAGGGGCGGCTGACCGAGCAACAGTTGCTTGGTTATCGGCAGGAGACCGAGGGCAAGGGCCTGTCGTCCTACCCTCACCCATGGCTGATGCCCGATTTCTGGCAGTTCCCGACCGTGTCGATGGGCCTTGGCCCGCTGCTGGCGATCTACCAGGCCCGCTTCCTGAAATACCTGCAGGGCCGGGGCCTCGCCGAGACCGGCCCGCGCAAGGTCTGGGCCTTCATGGGCGACGGCGAGATGGACGAGCCCGAATCGCTCGGCGCGATTTCGCTGGCCGGCCGCGAGGGGCTCGACAACCTGATCTTCGTCATCAACTGCAACCTGCAGCGGCTCGACGGCCCGGTGCGCGGCAACGGCAAGATCGTGCAGGAGCTCGAATCGGTATTCCGCGGCGCCGGCTGGAACGTCATCAAGGTGCTGTGGGGCAGCGGCTGGGACAAGCTGCTCGCCAACGACAACAGCGGCATGCTGCTCAAGCGAATGGAGGAATGCGTCGACGGCGAATACCAGGATTTCAAGAGCAAGAGCGGCGCCTATGTGCGCGAGCATTTTTTCGGCAAATACGACGAGACGCGGGCGCTGGTCGCCGACATGAGCGACGACGAGATCTGGAGCCTGACGCGCGGCGGCCACGATCCTGAAAAGGTCTTTGCCGCCTACGCCGCAGCGGTCAGGCACACCGGCCAGCCGACGCTGATCCTGCCGAAAACCGTCAAGGGCTACGGCATGGGCGAATCGGGCGAAGGCCAGATGATCGCCCACCAGGCGAAGAAGATGACGCAGGATGCGCTGCGGGGTTTTCGCGACCGGTTCCAGATTCCGGTCGCCGACGACGATCTGGCGAACGTGCCCTTCGTCAAGCTGCCCGACGACAGCCCGGAGATGAAATACCTGCACGAGCGGCGCGCCGCGCTCGGCGGCTACCTGCCGCAGCGCCGGCGCCAATCGGCCTCGCTGCCGGTGCCGCCGCTGTCGACCTTCCAGCGCCTGCTCGACAGCTCCGGCGAACGCGAGATCAGCACGACGATGGCCTTCGTGCAGATGCTCGGCACGCTGGTGCGCGACAAGCAGATCGGCAAACACATCGTGCCGATCGTCCCCGACGAATCGCGCACCTTCGGCATGGAGGGCATGTTTCGCCAGCTCGGCATCTGGTCGTCGCTCGGCCAGTTGTACAAGCCGCAGGATGCCGACCAGCTGATGTATTACCGCGAATCGAAGGACGGCCAGGTGCTGCAGGAAGGCATCAACGAAGGCGGCGCGATGTCGAGCTGGATCGTCGCGGCGACCTCGTACAGCAGCAACGACGTGCCGATGATCCCGTTCTACATCTACTACTCTATGTTCGGGCTGCAGCGCGTCGGCGACCTCGCCTGGCTGGCCGGCGATATCCGCGCGCGCGGCTTCCTGCTCGGCGGCACTGCCGGGCGCACCACGCTGAACGGCGAAGGCCTGCAGCACGAGGACGGACACAGCCACATCCTCGCCGGCACGATTCCGAACTGCATTTCCTACGACCCGACCTTTGCCTACGAGGTGGTGACGATCATCCGCGACGGCATGCGCCGGATGTATCAGGAGCAGGAGGACGTCTACTACTACATCACGCTGATGAACGAGAACTACCCGCATCCCGGCATGGCCGATGCGGGCGACGGCGCCGAGCAAGGCATCCTGAAAGGGCTGTACAAGCTGCGCGACGGCGGCAAGGCCAAGAAGGGCATGCGAGTGCAGCTGATGGGCAGTGGAACCATCCTGCGCGAGGTGATCGCTGCGGCCGATCTGCTGCGCGACGATTTCGGCGTGACAGCCGATATCTGGAGCGCGACCAGCTTCAATGAACTGCGCCGCGACGGCATGGCCGCCGAGCGCTGGAACCTGCTGCATCCGACCGAAAAGCGCCGCCGAAGCTGGGTCGAGAGCTGCCTCGACGGCAACGAGGGCCCGGTCATCGCATCGACCGACTACATGCGCAATTACGCCGACCAGGTGCGCGAATATGTTCAGGCCGCCGGCCGGCGCTACACCGTGCTCGGCACCGACGGATTCGGCCGCAGCGACTACCGCGTCAAGCTGCGCCGGTTCTTCGAGGTCGACCGCTTCCACGTGACGGTCGCCGCGCTGAAGGCACTGGCCGACGACGGCGTCGTCAAGCCGCAGCTGGTCGCCGATGCAATCAAGAAATACGGGCTCGATACCGAGCGGGCCGCGCCCTGGACCGTTTGAGCCGAGACAAGGATTCCCACATGAGCCAGTCAATCGACATCAAGGTTCCGGACATCGGCGACTTCACGGATGTGCCGGTGATCGAGATCTTCGTCCAGCCCGGCGATACCGTGAAGGCCGAGGATCCGCTGCTGTCGCTGGAGTCGGACAAGGCGACGATGGACGTGCCGGCGCCGCAGGGTGGCAAGGTCAAGTCGATTGCCGTCAAGGTCGGCGACAAGGTCAGCGAAGGTTCGGTGATCATGAGTTTCGAGGCCGCCGGTGGCGCGGCAGCGGCGCCGGCCGAGGCCGCCAAACCGAGCGTCAGCGCGCCGCCAGCGCCGGTCAATGCGCCGTCTGGCGTCGCCGAGGTGCGGGTGCCGGACATCGGCGACTTCAGCGACGTGCCGGTGATCGAGATCTTCGTCAAGCCCGGCGACACCGTGAAGGCCGAGGACCCGCTGGTTTCGCTCGAATCGGACAAGGCGACGATGGACGTGCCGGCGCCGCTCGGCGGCACCGTCAAGGAGGTCCGCATCAAGGTTGGCGACAAGGTCAGCGAGGGCAGCGTGATTTTGGTGTTGTCGACCGGTGCGGCCGCACCAGCGGCAGCGGCAGCGCCGGCGGCGCAGCCAGCCGCCGCGCCCGGCGCAGCGGCTGCTCCGGCGGCAGCGGCGCCGGCCAGCGGCGGCATCGACGAAGCGGCATTCGCACTGGCCTATGCCGGCCCGGCGGTGCGCAAGCTGGCGCGAGAGCTCGGCGTCGACCTCGGCAAGGTCAAGGGCAGCGGCGATCACGGCCGCATCCTGCGCGAGGACGTCGAAGCGTTCGCGAAGGGCGGCGCCGCTGCCGCGGCTGCTGCGCCAGCGAAGTCCGCCGGAGCGGCTGCCGCCCCGAGCGCAGGCGGCGGCGGCGGCCTCGACGTGCTGGCCTGGCCGAAGGTCGATTTCGCGAAATTCGGTCCGGTCGAACGCCGCGAGTTGTCGCGGATCAAGAAGATCTCGGCCGCCAACCTGCACCGCAACTGGGTCGTCATTCCGCACGTGACGAGTCAGGACGAGGCCGACATCACCGACCTCGAGGCCTTCCGCGTGCAGATGAACAAGGAACTCGAGAAATCGGGCATCAAGCTCAGCATGCTGCCGTTCCTGATGAAGGCGGCGGTCGCGACGCTGAAGAAGTTTCCGGAATTCAACGCCAGCCTCGACGGCGACAGCCTGGTGATCAAGAACTACTGGCACATCGGCTTTGCCGCCGATACGCCGAACGGGCTGATGGTCCCGGTGATCCGCGACGTCGACCAGAAGACGCTGCCGCAGATTGCACAGGAGATGGGCGCACTGGCCAAGCTGGCACGCGACGGCAAGCTCAAACCCGACCAGATGTCGGGCGGCACCTTCACGATCTCATCGCTGGGCGGCATCGGCGGCACCTTCTTCACGCCGATCATCAACGCACCGGAGGTCGCGATCATGGGTGTCTGCAGAAGCTTCTGGAAGCAGCATTCGAACGACGGCAAGACCTCGAGCTGGCGGCTGACGCTGCCGCTGTCGCTGTCGTGGGACCACCGCGTGATCGATGGTGCGGCCGCGGCGCGCTTCAACGTGCATTTCGCCAACCTGCTCGCCGACATGCGGCGGATCATGTTCTGAGGGGATCGGCTTCATGTCAAAACTGGTCGAGGTAAAAGTCCCGGACATCGGCGACTTCAAGGACGTCGCGGTGATCGAGGTGATGGTCGAGCCGGGCGAAACGATTGCCGTCGATACCGGGCTGGTGATCGTCGAATCGGACAAGGCGTCGATGGAGATCCCGTCGACCCATGCCGGTGTCGTCAAGGAAGTGCGCGTCAAGCTCAACGACAAGGTCAGCGAAGGCACGGTGCTGCTGCTGCTCGAGGAATCGGCGGCCGCGGCCGCGCCGCCGGCGAAACCGGCCGGGCAGGCGCCAGCGCCAGCCCAGGCTCCCGCGGCCGCACCGGCACCCGCTGCCGCCAGCAGCGCCGCCAGCTACAGCGGCAAGGCCGACCTCAGCTGCGAGGTGCTGGTGCTCGGTGCCGGGCCGGGTGGCTATTCGGCGGCATTCCGCAGCGCCGACCTCGGCATGAAGACGGTGCTGGTCGAGCGTTATGCAACGCTCGGCGGCGTCTGCCTGAATGTCGGCTGCATCCCGTCGAAGGCGCTGCTGCACACCGCATCCGTGATGGACGAGGTGCGCCACCTGCCCGACCACGGCATCAGCTACGGCGCACCGAAAATCGACATCGACAAGCTGCGCGCCTTCAAGGACGGCGTGATCAAGAAGCTGACCGGTGGCCTCGCCGGCATGGCAAAGATGCGCAAGGTCGAGGTCATCACCGGCGTCGGCAGCTTCCTCGACCCGCACCACCTCGAGGTGGTCGGCGACGGCGGCAAGAAGACCGTCGTCAAGTTCGACAAGGCGATCATCGCCGCCGGCTCGCAGCCGGTGAAGCTGCCCTTCATGCCCGACGACGAACGCGTCGTCGATTCGACCGGCGCGCTGCTGCTGAAAAATATCCCGAAGCGCATGCTCGTCGTCGGCGGCGGCATCATCGGCCTCGAGATGGCGACCGTCTACTCGACGCTCGGCACCCGCATCGACGTCGTCGAGATGCTCGACGGCCTGATGCAGGGCGCCGACCGCGACCTCGTGAAGGTCTGGGACAAGATGAACCACCACCGCTTCGGCAGCGTGATGCTGAAGACGAAGACGGTCGGCGCGAAGGCGACCAAGGGCGGCATCGAGGTCAAGTTCGAGGGTGACAAGGCGCCGAAGGAGGTGCAGGTCTACGACCTGGTGCTGGTTGCGGTCGGGCGCAGCCCGAACGGCAACAAGATCGGCGCCGACAAGGCCGGCGTTGCGGTCAGCGACCGCGGCTTCATCAACGTCGACAGGCAGATGCGCACCAACGTGCCGCACATCTATGCGATTGGCGATATCGTCGGCCAGCCGATGCTCGCGCACAAGGCAGTCCACGAGGCGCATGTCGCGGCCGAGGCGGCAAACGGCCAGCCGTCGTATTTCGATGCCCGGCAGATCCCGTCGGTGGCCTATACCGACCCCGAAGTGGCCTGGGCCGGCAAGACCGAGGAACAGTGCAAGGCCGAGGGCATCAAGATCGGCAAGGCGGTTTTTCCGTGGGCGGCGTCCGGGCGGGCGATTGCCAACGGCCGTGACGAGGGGTTCACCAAGCTGATCTTCGACGAGGCGACGCACCGGGTGATCGGCGGCGGCATCGTCGGCACACATGCCGGCGACCTGATCAGCGAAGTCTGTCTGGCGATCGAGATGGGCTGCGAGCCGACCGACATCGGCAAGACCATCCACCCGCACCCGACGCTCGGCGAATCGATCGGCATGGCCGCCGAGATGTTCGAAGGCGTCTGCACCGACCTGCCACCGCAGAAGAAGAAATGAGCCTGCCTGCGCCGGCCCGGATCAAGCATTGAACAATGGCACTTCGCCTTGCCTTCGAGGTCAGCGGCAGCGGCCCGCCGGTCGTGATCCTGCACAGCCTGCTCGGCTCGGGCCGCAACTGGCGGCCGATCGCCGCCGAGCTGGCCCAATCGCACCGGGTCTACTGCGTCGATCTGCGCAACCATGGCCACTCGCCATGGGCGGCATCGATGGAATATGCCGAGATGGCCGACGACGTGCGGATGCTGATCGAGACCGAAAAGCTCGAGCAGCCGCTGCTGATCGGCCATGGGCTCGGCGGCAAGGTCGCGATGGCGCTGGCGCTGAAGAGCCCGGCGGCGATCGGCCGGCTGGTCATCGTCGACATCGCACCGGTGTCGTATGCCGAGCGGCTGCTGCCGTATTTCGAGGCGGTCAGCGGCATCGACATCCGCTCGGCCGACGAACGCCGGATCGCGCTGCAGCGCATCACCGAAAAGATGCCGGGCTCGGCGGCGGTTGGTTTCCTGAACGACCTCGCTGCGGCACCGGCCGATCTGCTCGACGAGCGGCTCAACCTGCAGGCGATCGCCACGTCGGTGCGCACGCTGTGCGAGTTTCCGCCCGAATTGCTGCTGCTCAGCTGCCCGCTGCCGACGCTGCTGATTCGCGGCGCCCGCTCCGACCGCGTCCAGCCGGCCGCGGCGGCGGCGCTGACCGAACAGTTTCCGCAGCTGCGGGTGGTGACGATCGACGGGGCCGGCCACTGGGTCCACGCCGACCGCCCGGCGCAATTCATCGCTGCACTGGCACTCGAATGATGGCGACGATATCCGCACCCCGAACGCCGGAGCCGCCGCTGCGGCAGGCCATGCTTGACAATGCCGATATCCGAGGCAGCATGGGCATCCTGTTCGCGGTCGCGCAGACACGTTGGCCCGGATCTTTTTTCACGACGAGGAGAAATAGATGAGCAAGCAACGCGTGGTTCTGGTCACTGGCGGCATGGGTGGCCTCGGTGAGACGATTTCGACGAAGATGGCCGACGCCGGCTACAAGGTGGTCGTCACCTATTCGCCCGGCAACAAGACGCACGACGAATGGGTCAAGCAGATGAAGGAGCGCGGCTACGACATGCTGGCCGTCGCATGCGACGTCGCCGATTTCGATTCCTGCTCGAAGGCGGTCGCCGAGGCGCAGGAAAAGGCCGGCCCGATCGATGTGCTGGTCAACAACGCCGGCATCACCCGCGACACCACCTTCAAGAAGATGGACAAGGTCAACTGGGATGCGGTGCTGCGCACCAACCTCGACAGCCTGTTCAACATGACCAAGCAGGTCGCCGACGGCATGGTCGAGCGCGGCTGGGGCCGCATCATCAATGTCTCGTCGGTCAACGGCTCGAAGGGCGCCTTCGGCCAGACCAACTATTCGGCCGCGAAGGCCGGTGTGCACGGCTTCACGAAGGCGCTGGCGCTCGAGGTGGCGAAGAAAAACGTCACCGTCAACACGATCTCGCCGGGTTATATCGGCACCAAGATGGTCACCGCGATCCCGAAGGAAATCCTCGATACCAAGATCCTGCCGCAGATTCCGGTCGGCCGGCTCGGCAAGCCGGAAGAGGTTGCCGGCCTGATCATCTACCTCGCGTCCGAGGAGGCGGCATTCGTCACTGGTGCCAATATCGCGATCAACGGCGGTCAACACATGCAATGAGGCACTGAACATGAACAAACACGGCATCGATCAGGAAGCCCTGATCAAGCAGTTTTCCGAGGCCAGCGCCCAGCAGGGCGATGCGATCCGCAAGGCGGTCACGGAAGCGACGCTGAAAGCGCTGCAAAGCCGCGAGCTGACGCTGGCCAACATCAAGCAGGTGCTGGCCGGCGTCACGAAGGCGGCATCGACCGGCGCTGCGAAGAGCCCGCTCGATGCCGTCGATGTCGAGGCGATGCTCGGCAAGGCGGTCGCCGGCATGGACGATGCACTCGAGAAGGCGGTACAGGCGAACCGGGTTGCATTGCAGCAGATGGTCGAGCAAGGCGTCAGCGTGCGCGAAACCCATCTGAAGAAGGCGCTGGCCGACATCGACAAGATGGAAGACAGCATGTTTGCGGCGATCCGCAAGGCGGCCGCCGAAGCCGGCGAGATGCAGGGGCCATGGACCAGCGTGCTCAGCGCGGCTCAGGGCAAAGGCACCGGCACCGGTGCGCAGGCGGCGGCGACACTGCAGCAGTTCATGGACACCGCGCAGCAGAACCTGCGCGAGAGCCGTGAAATGGGCATGCGGGCATCGCAGGCGATGCTCGACAGCTATGCGACGCTGGTCAGCGGCGTGCTGATCGGCATGGCCGATGCGCTGAAACAGGGCGAGACCAAGCCGGCGGCGGCCCGCAAGAAGTAAAACCTGTCCCGGTCGTGGCCTTTGGCCATGGCCGGGCTTGCCGGCGCCGCGCAGCCGGTAGCATTTGTCCATCCGCAGCAGGCGTCCTGCAGTCCCGCCGGCCGATCTTGACCGGCGTCTGCAGGATCAGCCTGTGCCCTCGTCGAGCGGGTCCAACCACCACGGCACATGGACGCACTGATCCTCGCCCGCATGCAGTTTGCGGCGAACATCACCTTCCACATCCTGTTCCCGACGATCAGCATTGCCCTCGGCTGGCTGTTGCTGTTTTTCCGCTGGCGCTGGCTGGCCACCAAGGACGGTGCGCCCAGCGAGGCGCAGGGCTGGCTCGACGCCTACCGCTTCTTCACGAAGGTCTTTGCGCTGACCTTTGCGCTCGGTGTCGTCAGCGGCATCACGATGAGTTTCCAGTTCGGCACCAACTGGCCGGGTTTCATGGAGACGGTCGGCAACGTCGCCGGCCCGCTGCTCGGCTTCGAGGTGCTGACGGCATTTTTTCTCGAGGCCGGCTTTCTCGGCATCATGCTGTTCGGCCACGGCAAGGTCAGCGAGCGCATCCACCTGCTGGCGACCTTTTTCGTCGCCTTCGGCACCAGCCTGTCGGCGTTCTGGATCCTCGCGCTGAATTCGTGGATGCAGACGCCGACCGGCCACGAGGTGCGTGACGGCGTCTACCACGTCACCAGCTGGCTCGAGGTGATCTTCAATCCGTCCTTCCCGTACCGCTTCACGCACATGATGCTGGCGTCGGCGCTGACCTGCGCCTTCCTGCTGGTCGGGCTGGCATCGTGGCAACTGCTGAAAGGTGTCGGCCAGCGTTCGGCGCCGCGGGTGATGCGGGTCGGCCTGACGCTGGCGGCGGTGCTGGTGCCGGTTCAGATCTTCGTCGGCGACCTGCACGGGCTCAATACGCTGAAGCACCAGCCGGCGAAGATCGCCGCGATGGAAGGCGTCTGGGAAACCCAGCGCGGCGCGCCACTGCTGCTGTTTGCGGTGCCCGACGCCAGCGAACGCCGCAACCATTTCGAGGTGAAGATTCCGAAACTCGCGAGCTTCATCCTGACCCACGAATGGGAAGGCGAGGTCAAGGGGCTGAACAGCTTCGGCAGCGACCACCCGCCGCCGCTGCCGGTATTTTTCGCCTTCCGCGTGATGGTCGGCATCGGCATGCTGATGCTGGCGACGAGCTGGATCGGCTGGTGGCTGTGCCGGCGCGCCGGCTGGCAGGCCGAGCGGATTCCGCGCTCGCTGCTGTGGCTGTTTGCCGGCATGACCTTCTCCGGCTGGTTTGCGACGGTTGCGGGCTGGTATGTGACCGAGATCGGCCGCCAGCCGTTCGTCGTGCACGGCCTGGTGCGCACCGCCGATGTCGCGTCGACGATACCGTCGTCGATGATCGGGCTCAGCCTGACGCTGTACCTGCTCCTCTACATCGCGCTGGTGTTGTCGTATGTCGCGGTGCTGAAATACATGGCCGAAAAACCCGAGGAAGCGCTGACCGAGGAGCCGGGCGACGAACGCGCGGTTCCCGGCAGCGGCGCGCCGCGGCGGGCGGAGGCCGGCACATGAACTGGATGGATTTCGACCGGGCGCTCCCGGTCATCTTCATGATCCTGATGGGCGTGTCGATGCTGATCTATGTGGTCAGCGACGGCTACGACCTCGGCGTCGGCATGCTGATGCACCGCGCCACCGATGCCGAGAAGGACATGATGATCGCCAGCATCGGCCCGTTCTGGGACGCCAACGAGACCTGGCTGGTGCTCGGCGTCGGCATCCTGCTGATCGCATTTCCGAAGGCCCATGGCCTGGTGCTCGGCGAGTTGTACATGCCGGTGGCGCTGATGCTGGTCGGGCTGACGCTGCGCGGCGTCGCCTTCGACTTCCGGGTCAAGGCCCGCGATTCGCACAAGACGACATGGGACCGGCTGTTTTTTGCCGGCTCGACGCTGGCCGCCGTCTCGCAGGGTTGGATGCTCGGGCGTTATGTCAGCGGCTTCGGCACCGGCTGGAACTATCCGCTGTTCGCCGCGGCGATCGCGGTTGCGCTGCCGATGGCCTACGTGATGATGGGCGCGACCTGGCTGATCCTGAAAACCGAGGGCGAGCTGCAGCAGCGGGCCGTCGAGTGGGCGAAGATCGCCTGGCTGCCGATGGTGATCGGCCTGGTGCTGATTTCGATGGCAACACCGTGGATCAGCGAGACGGTGCGCGAGCGCTGGTTCTCGTTGCCGGAGATCATCGCGCTGATGGCGATCCCGCTGATGACCGGCGTCAGCCTGCTCGCGGTGCGCGGGCTGCTCGATGCACGGGCGGTCCGCGGGCCATTGTGCTGGTTGCCGTTCCTGCTGCTGATCCTGGTCTTCCTGCTCGGCTTCCTCGGCCTGGCCTACAGCATCTATCCGTATGTCGTGATCGGCCAGCTGACGATCTGGCAGGCCGCAAGCAGCCCGGCCGCGCTGAAGGTGATCCTGATCGGCGTGTGCATCTCGGTGCCGGCGATCGCCGCATATACGATCTATTCGTACCGGGTCTTCGGCGGCAAGCTGACAAAGCTCAGTTATGCCTGAACAACGCCACTGACCGCGCCGTCCACCCCTGCAGCGCAGCCCGATGAGATCGACCCGCCAACAGGCACGTTTTGCCGGGCTGCTGTACCTGATGCTCGGGCTGACCGCTCCGATCGGCCTCGTTTATGTTCCCGGCCAGCTGATCGTCCGTGGCGACGCGGTGGCAACCGCCGAGCGCATCCGTTCGTCCGAATGGCTGCTGCGCCTGGGCATCGCCAGCGAGCTGATCCATCAGGTGATTGCGGTATTTCTGGTGCTTGCCTTGTACCGCCTGTTCAGCCCGGTCGACCAGACACATGCGCGCTTGCTGGTGATCTTCGGTGCGCTGCTGTCGGTGCCGATCATGTTCGTCAACGTGCTGAACGAGGTCGCAACACTGACGCTGATTGGCGAGGCGGGCTTTCTCGACGTTTTCTCGCGCGCCGAGCGCGACGCCCTCGCCTACCTGTTCCTGCGCCTGCACGGCCAGGGCATCAGCGTCGCATCGGTGTTCTGGGGTCTGTGGCTGTTTCCGTTCGGACTGCTGGTGATTCGCAGTGGCTTCATCCCAGCCTGGCTGGGATGGCTGCTGCTGATCGCCGGCGCCGGCTACCTCGCGACCTCGTTCACGACGCTGGTGCTGCCGCAACATGCCGCGTTCGTCGAGTCGGTCGCATCGCCACTGCAATTTGCCGAGGTGCCGATCATCTTCTGGCTGCTGATCCGGGGCGCGCGGCCCGGCACCGACAGCAGCTGACGCACTGCGCCGCGCGCTCAGACCCGGCCGCGCACCGGCAGCAATGCCCCGGTGATTGCACTCGCATCGTCGGACAGCAGGAAGGCGATCACCGCCGCCAGCTTGTCCGGGCCGACCCACCGCGCCGGGTCGTCGTCCGGCATGTCCTTGCGGTTGGTCGGCGTATCGATGATCGTCGGCAGCACCGCATTGACGTTGATGCCCTGATCCTTCAGCTCCTCGGCGAGCCCCTCGGTCAACCGCGCAACGCCCGATTTCGATGCCGCATAGGCCGCCATGCCCTTGCCCGCCTGCAGCGCTGCCGCGGCGCCGACGTTGACGATTCGGCCGCTGCCATGCTCCAGCATCTTCGGCAGCACCGCCTGCGTCGTCACGACGACGGTGCGCAGATTGATCTGGTACATCCGGTCCCAGGTCTCGATCGAGCCGGAGGCCGCCGGCTCCCAGGCAAATCCGCCGGCGACATTGACCAGGCCGTCGATGCGCCCGAGTTTCTTGACGACCCGCTCGACCATGCCGGAAGCGGCGGCCGGATCGCCGAGATCGATGCCGTTCAGCCGCATCGCCGCCGCGGTTGCGGCCGCCGGCGAACCGGCCGGCGCACGGTCGACCATCGCGACCAGCGCACCGCGTGCGGCCAGCTCGGCCAGTACCGCCTGGCCGACGATGCCCTCGGCGCCGGTCAGGATCACGACACGATCGGTCAACTGCTGCTGCATGCTTTGTCCTTTCTGTTGTTGCTCATTGCGGATAGCCGAGCGCCGGCTGGCCGGCACCTTCGGCAGCGCGCCAGCCGGGCGGCTTCAGGAACAGGTTGGTGATCATCCCGCCGGGATCGTAGTCCGGCCAGCGCTGGCCGGGATGGCGGGCTTCCCACTGCGCCTTGATCTGCCGGCCGGTCAGGTAGTGCGGCACCTTGTCGGCATAGGCCAGCAGCGATTGCAGCCGCCAGCCACGGTCGGCGATCGCCGGCCACAAACGGTCCGCATGGGCGATATTCCACGCCGGATCGAGGCTCCATGCGGTTTTTCCGAGCACATCGCCGAAGATGAACAAGCGGCCGTCGCGCACGGTCCAGGCGGTCGGATCGCTGCCGAGCTTGACCGCATAGGCCGCACCACTCGAACAGAAGCCGCCGTATTGCGGCTCGAAACGGCCCGGATCGCGCAGGAACAGCGCCTTGTTGTCGGCGCTCGAGAAATAGTAGGTCCGCCCGGGCAGATCGACCACGTGGTCGGCGAGCCCCCGGGTCGGCCGCCCTTGCGTGAAATAGGCCACCGGATCGTGGCCGAGCAGCATCACCGGCCGGCCGGCGCCGTCGGCGACTGTCGCCCACGGCGTGCCGCAGCCGGCCAGCGCAAGCAACGAGATCAGCAACAGCAGGCACGCGCGCAGTCTGGTCATGGTCCGCTCCCTCCTTGGGGTCGATTCGACACCGGTCTGCCGGGCGCCCGCTGCTTGCAGCGCCCGCTCAGAAACACAGCGGCTGCGCGCGGTCGAGCAGCGCGCGCACGATGCTGAACACCGTCAGTGCCGAGGTTTTCGGATTGGCCGCCAGCGGATTGCCGCTGATCGTCAGCTCAAGGTGGCCAAATGCGCCTTCGGCTTCCAGGTGATGCCGGTTGCCGCTGATCGTCGGATCGGCAAACAGGTGCACCTCGGTGCGGTCGAGGCCGAGCCCCGCCAGCGCAATCGTCGCTGCGACATTGGCGTTTTTCGGAAACCGCGACGCCGCCTCGCGGGCGCTGCCGGCGAACAGCAGCGTCGCCTCGTCGAGCGCATCGAGGTCGATCGCCGCTGCGGCCGATGTGCCGGACCACGCTGCCGGCGGCTTGTGCCCGCTGTAACGGACGCGGGTCAAGCCACCGACACGGGCTGCGGCGAGCGCGTCGATCGCGCCGACCGCGCCCGACAGCAGCTGCACCTGGGTACCGCCCTGCTTCGCCGCCTGCTCGATCTCCTCGACCAGCCCGTCTTCGGCCAGCGCGCCGACCGATGCGAGCAGGCACGGCAAGCCGTTGCGCAGTGCCGGCAGCACATGTTCGCCGATCGCCCGGTGGCCGGCGCACTCGACGACCAGATCGGGCCGCTGCCCGCCGAGATCGAGCTGCGTCAACGCCCGCGCGTGCGCAAAGCCGTGCTCGCGAAGCCACTCGGCAGCGCGCGCCTGGGCCGACTCGGAGACAACGACGCTGTGCAGATCGAGTTCGGGCTGCTGCCGCACCCGCTCGAGCACGTTGGTGCCGATCGCACCGAAGCCGATCATCGCGATGCGCAACACAGGGTCCCCTCCTTCCGGCATGAAGACAAATCCATCAATCGAAGGCTCGGCCGTCGAGGTCGCGGCCCGACATCACCAGCCACCAGCATATCGGTTGCAGCCCAGGCTTCGCGGATGGGGTCTTCGCCCGCATCCGTAGGGCAGCAGCGGTTGGTGAGGGCAGGCGTCACGGCGGCACCGGCTGCCCGTCCCATGCAAATACCCGGCCACTGTCGGTCGCGCGAAGGCCGTCGATCACGCTCAGCAGATGCGCCGCCGACTGCTCCGCAGTGAACAGCTGCTGCGGCCGCACATTGGCGCTGAACGGTTTCGACAACGCAGTATCGACGGTACCGGGGTGCAGGCCGACGCAGATTGCCTGCGGTGCACGCCGCTCGAGCTCGATCGCGCATGTTTTCAGCAGCATGTTCAACGCCGCCTTCGACGCCCGGTAGGAATACCAGCCGCCCAGCCGGTTGTCGCCGATGCTGCCGACGCGGGCCGACAACGCGGCGAAGACCGACCGGCGCTTGCGCGGCAGCAACGGAAGAAAATGTTTCGCGACCAGCGCCGGGCCGATGCTGTTGACGGCGAAACAGCGCGCCATCGCCGCGGCATCGAGCGACGCCCACGATTTTTCCGGCGCGACGTCGCCATCGTGCAGCAGGCCGGTTGCGACGATCACCAGCCGGATCTCGCCGCCGACTGCCCTCGCCTGTTCTGCAGCCGCGATGATGCTCGGCTCGTCGGCCAGGTCGATGCGGCCACGAACCACCGTCGGTTTGTCGACGACCGCTGGCGTCGATCTCGACAGCGCGACGATGTGCAAGAAGCGGCCGCCGGCAGCGAGTTGCTCGACCAGCGCCGCACCGACCCCGCCGGAGGCGCCGATCACGACCGCGACAGCATCGCCCTCTCCAGGTTCGTTGTTCACTCGTGCAGCTGCCGCGTCAGCAGCAGTTCGGTTGAGGTGGTTCGACGGTACAACATGTCCGGTGCAGTGGCGGAACCAAGCATGCCGACGCGGAGTCAGCCAACTGCGATGCAGAACAACCTCGACCTGTTCGAACCAGCCAGCGAGACCCGGCCCGAGCGCCGGCAGCTCGCCGATGGCGCAGTCGTGCTGCATGGTTTTGCCAGCGCCGAGGCCGCCGAGCTGCTCGACGCAATCACCACCGTGACCAGCGCGGCGCCGCTGCGCCGGATGACGACACCCGGCGGCTACACGATGTCGGTCGAGATGAGCAACTGCGGCCCGCTCGGCTGGGTCAGCGATGCCAGCGGCTACCGCTACGACCCGCTCGATCCGTTGACCGGTCTGCCGTGGCCGCCGATGCCGGAGATCTTCTGCGGGTTGGCCGAGCGTGCCGCCAGCGCCGCCGGTTTCAGCGGCTTTGAGCCCGACGCATGCCTGATCAACCGCTATGCGGCCGGCAGCAAGCTTGGCCTGCACCAGGACCGCGACGAGCGCAACGCCGCCCACCCGATCGTCTCGGTCTCGCTCGGCCTGCCGGCCAACTTTGTCTTCGGCGGCAAGCGGCGCACCGAGCGCACGACGAAGGTTGCGCTGCAGCACGGCGACGTCGTCGTCTGGGGCGGGCCGGCCCGCTTGTTCCATCACGGCGTGCTGACGCTGAAGGACGGCGTCCATTCGCAGACCGGCCGCTTCCGCTTCAACCTGACGCTGCGCCGCGCGGCCTGAGCTTTTTCCGCGTCCGGGCGCGCTGGCAACCGCGCACCAGGAAGGCGCCTCCAGCCTCCGATCAATACCAAAACGCGCACATCAGGGAAATTACCGAGTCGGTGATGCAAGATCGTATCGGTCGCGCCCGCTGAAGTATCAACAGACGCAAGGTCGCAAACCTACAGTTGATTCATCCCCGGAGCCGCCTCAGCGAATGGCGATCCGTCGATAGAACCATCCAAGGAGACGACCATGAAGTTCAAATCCCCTCAGCTGCTCGCCGCGACGCTGGTTCTGGCCGGTGCCGGTGCGTCAGCCGGCGACCTCGTCATCGCGACCGTCAACAACGGTCACATGATCGAGATGCAGAAGCTGACACCCGAGTTCGAGAAGAAGTTTCCGGGCGTCAAGCTGAAGTGGGTCACGCTCGAGGAAGGCACGCTGCGCTCGCGCGTGACCACCGACATCGCGACCAAGGGCGGCCAGTTCGACGTGATGACGATCGGCATGTACGAGACACCGATCTGGGCCAAGAAGGGCTGGTTGAAGGAGCTCAAGTTCGACGCCGCCTACGACACCGCCGACCTGCTGCCGGCAATCCGAGATGGCCTGTCGGTCGACGGCAAGCTGTATGCGGCGCCGTTCTACGGCGAGAGTTCGATGCTGATGTACCGCAAGGACCTGACCGACAAGGCCGGCATCAAGTTCGGCGCCCGCCCGACCTGGGACCAGGTGCGCGACGCGGCGGCCAAGATCCATGATCCGGCCAACGGCGTCTACGGCATCTGCCTGCGCGGCAAGCCGGGCTGGGGCGACAACATGGCTTTCCTGACGACGATGGTCAACAGCTTCGGCGGGCAGTGGTTCGACATGAAGTGGAAGCCGCAGCTCGACACCAAGCCGTGGAAGGATGCAGTCACCCTCTACGTCGACCTGCTGACCAAATACGGCCCGCCGGGCTCGTCGGCGAACAGCTTCAACGAGATCCTGGCGCTGTTCAACGAAGGCAAGTGCGGCATGTGGGTCGACGCCACGGTGGCGGCGTCGTTCGTCAGCGATCCCAAGCAGAGCAAGGTGGCCGACAAGGTCGCATTCGCGCAAAGCCCGTCGGCCGTGACCTCCAAGGGGGCGAACTGGTTGTGGGCCTGGGCGCTGGCGATTCCTGCCGGCAGCCAGAAGACCGCCGACGCGCAGAAGTTCATCGAGTGGGCCACGTCCAAGGACTACGTCAACCTGGTGGCCAAGGAAAAAGGCTGGGCCTCGGTGCCTACCGGCACCCGCAAGTCGACCTACGCGAACCCTGAGTTCATGAAGGCGGCGGTGTTTGCCGAAGCGGAGAAGGCGGCGCTCGACAGCGCCAACCCGAACGACAGCACGCTGAAGAAGAGCCCGTACGTGGGTGTGCAATTTGCCGCCATTCCCGAGTTCCAGGCGATCGGCCTGGCGGTGGGGCAGCAGATGAGCGCAGCGCTGGCCGGCCAGGTCAGCGTCGAGGAGGCCTTGAAGACCTCGCAGACCGCTGCTGATCGCCAGATGCGCCGCGGCCGCTACTACTGAGCGCCGCCAGGGCCGAACGATGTTCGGCCCGCCCCCCAGCGGGGGGTCGAGGAAGCCTGGGACGGCCCGGCGTTTCCTTGAGATCCACTGCAGTACCGCAGGCCCGCTGAAGGGCGGGCCGGTGCCAGCGGCACCGGCGCCGACCGGGCGAAGCCGTCGGGGCACACCGAGCCCCAGTCCGATTACGTGAGAGGGAAACTCCAATGAAACGAACCCTGCCGCGGGCGCTGATGGCGCCTGCCGTGGTCACGTTGCTGCTGTGGATGCTCGTGCCGCTGTTGATGACGATCTATTTTTCGTCGGTCTACTACAACCTGATGGACCCCGGCCAGCGCGAGTTCGTCGGCCTGCTGAATTTCGAGTTCTTCATCACCGACCCCGACTTCGGTCCGTCGGTGATGAACACCTTGCTGCTGCTCGGTTCGGTGATCGTGATCACCGTCGTCGGCGGCATCGGGCTGGCGCTGCTCGTCAACGAGGCCTTCCCGGGCCGCGGCATCGTGCGCGTGCTGCTGATCTCGCCGTTCTTCGTGATTCCCACGGCCAACGCGCTGCTGTGGAAACACATGATGATGAATCCGGTCTACGGCGTGCTCGCGCAGGTCTGGATCTTCTTCGGCCTGGAGCCGGTGGACTGGATGAGCGAGCTGCCGCTGCTGTCGATCATCATCATGATCGCCTGGCAATGGCTGCCCTTTGCCTGCCTGATCTTCATCACCAGCCTGCAGTCGCTCGACCGCGACCAGATGGAGGCCGCCGGCATGGACGGCGCCAATGCCTTGCAGAAATTCTGGTTCCTGACGCTGCCCCACCTGGGCCGCTCGATCGCGGTGGTGATCATGATCGAGATGATTTTCCTGCTCAGCGTGTTCGCGGAGATCTTCACGACCACCGGTGGCGGCCCCGGCAACGCGAGTACCAACGTCGCCTTCCTGATCTACAAGCAGGCGCTGCTGAACTTCGACATCGGGGTGGCCTCGGCCGGCGCATTGTTCGCGGTCGTGCTGGCCAATATCGCGGCGGTCTTCCTGATCCGCATGATCGGCAAAAACCTGGATTGAATCATGACCCACCCCCGTAGCGCTTTCGGCGCCCCCCCTCAAGTGGGCGCAGCCAGCCGACCGGCAAAGCCGGACCCGCGGCCGCTGCTTGATGTCCGTGCCTCGCGGTTCAGCCGGGATGCCAAAGGAGCCAATGCGATGAAACACCTTCCCGTGATCATCCGCACCGTCAGCGCCTGGCTGCTGACGCTGCTGATCGTCTTCCCGCTGATCTGGCTGTTCCTGACCGCGTTCAAGACCGAGTTGCAGGCGATTGCGGTGCCGCCCGAACTCTTCTTCACGCCGACGCTGGAGAACTTCTCCGAGGTGCAGGTGCGCAGCGACTACCTGCTGTTCGCGAAGAACTCGGTCATCACCGCCGTGCTGTCGACGCTGATCGGCCTGGCGATCGCCGCCCCCGCGGCGTACTCGATGACCTTCTTCCGCACCAGGCAGACGCGCAACATCCTGATGTGGATGCTGTCGACCAAGATGATGCCGGCGGTCGGTGCACTGCTGCCGATCTACGTGCTCGCGCAGAGCGCCGGCTTGCTGGACTCGCTGACCATCCTGACGATCGTCTTCACGCTGTCGAACCTGCCGATCATGGTCTGGATGCTCTACACCGGCTTCAAGGAGATCCCGAACGACATCCTGGAGGCCGCGCGCATGGATGGCGCGACGATCTGGGGCGAGTTCAAGCACATCATCCGGCCGCTCGCGATGGGGCCGCTGGCTTCGACCGGCCTGCTGTGCCTGGTGTTGTCGTGGAACGAGGCGTTCTGGTCGCTCAACCTCAGCTCGGCCAAGGCCGGCACGCTGGCGGTGCTGATCGCGTCCTATTCCAGCCCTGAAGGATTGTTCTGGGCCAAGTTGTCGGCCGCATCGCTGATGGCGATTGCACCGATCGTCGTCGTCGGCTGGTTCAGCCAGAAACAACTCGTCCAAGGCCTGACCTTCGGCGCCGTCAAATAAGGAGATTTTCATGTCCTATCTGCAACTGAAGAATGTCGAGAAGCGCTACGGTGACGTGCGCGTCATCAAGGGGATCGACCTGACGATCGAGAAGGGCGAGTTCGTGGTCTTCGTCGGCCCGTCGGGTTGCGGCAAGTCGACCTTGCTGCGCATGATCGCCGGCCTCAACGAGGTCGACGGCGGCAGCATCGAGCTCGACGGACGCGACATCACCAGCCTGCCGTCGAGCAAGCGCGACCTGGCGATGGTGTTCCAGAGTTATGCGCTTTATCCGCACATGACGGTCGCCGACAACATGTCGTTCGCCTTGCGACTGGCCAATGTCGACAAGGCCGTGATCAAGGAGAAGGTCGGCCGTGCCGCCGAGATCCTGAACCTGTCGCAATACCTGGACCGCACGCCGAAGGACCTGTCGGGCGGCCAGCGCCAGCGGGTCGCGATCGGACGGGCCATCGTGCGCGCGCCGAAGGTCTTCCTGTTCGACGAGCCGCTGTCCAACCTCGACGCCGCGCTGCGCGGCGAGACGCGGATCGAGATCGCGACGCTGCACCGCGAGCTCGGTGCGACGACGATCTACGTGACCCACGACCAGGTCGAGGCGATGACGCTCGCCGACCGTGTCGTCGTGCTGCGCGACGGCGAGATCGAACAGGCCGGTGCACCGCTGGACCTCTATGACCAACCCGCCAACAAGTTCGTCGCGCAGTTCATCGGCACACCGCAGATGAACGTCGTCGACACCGCCGAGTTGCCGACGCTGCGCAGCGCGGTCGGCGCCGCCGCCGCGCAGCAGGGCTTCATCGGCGTGCGCCCGGAAAACGTCATCGTCAAGCCGGGCAGCGACGGCGCACTGCGCGGCAAGGTCGAGTTGATCGAGTCGCTCGGCTCAGACACGCTGATCTATACCAAGGTCGGCGCCGAAGCCGGCAAACACGTGCAGCTGATCTCGCGGCAGAACACGCGCACCGCGCTGCGTCCGGGCGACGCCGTCAGCCTCGACATCGCTCCGGATTCCTTCCACATCTTCAACCGCCAGGGTCAGGCCGTCGCCGCCCACGCGCAGTGAGACCGGCATGATTCCTCCAATGGACGCCAGCGGCGCTGGCGGCACGATCCTGCACATCGGCGTCGGATCGTTCCACCGTGCGCACCAGGCCGTCTACCTCGATGCGCTGCGCAAGAGCGGCGATACGCGCTGGGCCATCGTCGGCGGCAATATCCGCAACGACATGCAGGAGACGATGGCGGCACTCGCGGAGCAGCAGGGCCAGTACACGCTGGAGACGGTGTCGCCGGTCGGCGAGCGCCGCTACGAGCGCATCGAGGCGATCCGCGAGGTGATTCCGTTCGATCCGCAGCTGACGCGGCTGGTCGAGGTCGGCGCCGACGCTGCCACCCGCATCATCTCGTTCACCGTCACCGAGGCCGGCTATTACCTCGACGGCAAGAACCGGCTCGATGCCGGCCATGCCGACCTGCGCGCCGACCTCGAATCAGGCAGCACGCGGACGATCTACGGCGCCTTGACCGCGATCCTGCGCCAGCGTGTCGTCAACGGTGGCGCGCCGGTGACGCTGCTGAACTGCGACAACCTGCGCAGCAACGGCGCACGGCTGCGCGCCGGCCTGCTCGATTTTCTCGAACGGCGTGGCGAATCCAACCTGCTGACCTGGGTCAAGGCCTTTACCAGCTGCCCCAGCAACATGGTCGACCGGATCACGCCGCGCCCGTCACCCGACGTCGCCGAACGCGTGCTGGCCGCCACCGGCTGGGCCGATCGGGCACCGGTGATGGCAGAAAGCTTCGCCCAGTGGGTGATCGAGGACGATTTCATCGCCGGCCGGCCGGCCTGGGAACGGGTCGGCGCCGAGATGGTGACGTCGGTGCACGCCCACGAGGAGGCAAAGATCCGGCTGCTCAACGGCACCCACAGCTGCGTCGCCTGGGCCGGCACGCTGAAGGGCCTGCTGTTCATCCATGAAGACCTGGCGGTGCCGGCGATCCGGCAGATGGCGTTCGACTATGCGACGCACGATGTGATCCCCTGCCTCGACCGGCCCGATCATCCGAGCCCGTTCGACCTCGCGGCTTATCGTGACGTCGTGCTGCACCGTTTCGGCAATCCGCATGTCTGCGATACCAACCAGCGGGTCGCGATGGACGGCTTTGCGAAGATCCAGGGCTTCATCGTGCCGACGCTGCGCGAATGCATCGAGCGCGGCGCGCCGCTGGACGCCACTGCGGTATTGCCGGCGCTGTTTTTCGAGGTGCTGCGCCGCTGGCATCTCGGCGAGCTGCCCTACCGTTACCAGGACGGCCTCATGGACGAGGAGGCGGCGCACGCCTTCTTCTCGGCACTCGATCCGCTGCTTGTTTTCTGTTCCGACCCGCTGCTGTGGGGTCCGCTGGCGGCCCATCCGGAACTGGTTGCGGCGGTGCGCAACGCCCATGCCCGGGTACTGCAATTCATCAGGGACTGAGCGATGTTTGTCGTCTGTGGTGAAGCGCTGATGGACGTCTTTGCGTCGGCCGAGACGGACAGCGGCATGGCGCTCGATGCGCGGGTCGGCGGCTCGCCGTTCAATACCGCGGTCGGTCTGGCCCGGCTCGGCCAGCCGGTCAACTTCTTCGGTGCGATATCAAGCGGCTTTCTCGGCGAGCGGCTGATGCGCACGCTGCAGCACGAAGGCGTGGGCACCGCGACGGTGCAGCGCAACGATGCAGCGACCACGCTCGGCCTGGTCGGGCTCGATGCGGCCGGCGTGCCGTCGTATTCCTTCTACGGCGACGGTTGCGCCGACCGGCTGTTGACGCCTGACGCGATCGATACGCTGCCGCAGACGGTCGGTGCGATCCACGTCGGCTCGTACGCGACGGTGGTCGAACCGGTGGCATCGACGCTGCGCCAACTGGTCGACCAGTACGCAGCGCGCACGCTGATCAGCTTCGATCCGAATATCCGGCTCAATGTCGAGCCCGAACTAGCGCGCTGGCGCGACCTGCTCGACTGGATGCTGCCGCGCGCCCATCTGCTGAAGATCAGCGACGAGGACCTGCAACTGCTGCTGCCCGGTACCAGCCTCGACGACTTTGCCGCCGATGTGCTGCAGCAGGGGGTGCGGCTGCTGGTCGTGACCCGCGGCGCGGAAGGTGTTTCGGCCTGGACCCGTCGCACGCGGGCGAGTGTCGCGGCGCAGCCGGTCGATGTCGTCGATACGGTCGGCGCTGGCGACACCTTCCAGGCCGCGCTGTTGACGTGGTTGAGCGAAAACGGACGGCTGACACCCGATGGACTGTCGGATCTGTCGCAGGCCGATCTCGAAGCGGCTTCCCGCTTTGCCGGGCAGGCGGCGGCCATCACCTGCTCGCGGCGTGGCGCCGACATGCCTCGGCGGGCGGAACTGGTCCAGGGCTGGAGACCATGTCCTTCGACCTCGTGATTTTTGGCGGTACCGGCGACCTTGCATGGCGCAAGCTGATGCCGGCGCTGTTCCAGGCCTTCCGCCATCGCAAGCTGCCGGCCGGCGGGCGCATCCTCGCGGTCGGCCGCGACGACCATTCACGCGACAGCTACCGCGACTGGCTGGACCAGCGTTTCTCCGATGTGTGCGCCGAGAAACGCCCCGAACACGAGGAATTCACGCGCTTTGCGCAGCTGCTTCACTATCTGCGCGTCGACCTGTCGGTGCCGGATGACTATGCCGCACTCGCGCAGTGGCTCGAGCAGCCTGCGAACGCATCGCCAACCAATGGCGACAACGTCGCTGCGCGCAGCGGCCCGGCGGAAACCGTCGTCTTGTACCTGGCAACCAGCCCGCATTTGTTCACGCAGATCTGCGAACAGCTCGGCCGGGTCGGCCTGAACGGGCCGCGGGTGCGCATCGTGCTCGAAAAGCCGCTCGGCCACGACCTGGCAAGCGCGCAACAGATCAACCGCGTCGTCCGCTCGGTATTTGCCGAGACGCAGGCCTTTCGCATCGACCACTACCTCGGCAAGTCTCCGGTGCAGAACCTGATGGCGCTGCGTTTCGGCAATGCGCTGTTCGAGCCGCTGTGGCGGCGGGAAAGCATTGCCAATATCCAGATCACATTGGCCGAGCGGATCGGCGTCGGCAGCCGGGGCGACTTCTACGACCGCACCGGTGCGCTGCGCGACATGATCCAGAACCATGCGCTGCAGCTGCTGACGATGATCGCGATGGAGCCGCCGTCGCGCAACGATGCCGATGCGATCCGCACCGAGAAGCTGAAGGTGCTGCAGGCGCTGAAACCCTTCGATGCCGACAGCGTCGCCCGCGATGTCGTGCGCGGCCAGTACCGGCGCGGCAATGTCGACGACCGGCCGGCACCCGGCTACCTCGACGAAGCCGGCGTGCCGCCGGACAGCCGCACCGAGACCTTCGTCGCGCTGCGCACCGAAGTGCAGAACTGGCGCTGGGCCGGCGTGCCGTTTTATTTGCGCACCGGCAAGCGCCTGGCCGAACCGGAGGCGCAGATCGTCGTCAATTTCCGCCCTGCCCCGCACAGCATCTTTCCCGGCTCGAGTGCGCCGAACCGGCTGGTGATCAAGCTGCAGCCGGAAGACGGCCTCGAGCTGCAGCTGCTCGCAGCGAAGGGATCGGGCCAGGCCGAGAATCTGTCGCCGGTTTCGCTGGACCTCGATTTCGACAAGGCCTTTTCCGCCGAACAGCGTGTCGGCGGCTACGAGCGGCTGCTGCTCGAGGCAATCGCCGGACGGCTGAACCTGTTCGTCCGCAGCGATGAACAGGAGGAAGCCTGGCGCTGGGTCGAACCGGTGCTGCAGGCCTGGCAGCGCGACGATGGCCGGGCCGGCAGCGTGCGGCCGTATGCCGCCGGCAGCTGGGGGCCGGCGGCATCGAGTGCGCTGGTCGCCCGCGACGGCTTTTCGTGGCCCGAGGAGGCATGAGCGTTCGACGGCATCCGACCACCTGCCACCGCAGCGCGATGGCGGCTTGTCCGCGCCGGCGACGCGGCTTCGCCGCGACTTGCGCCGAAAATCACGCCGGGCCGAGCTAAGGTCAGTCTCGATGGCCCGATTGACAGGAGTACCCGCCATGCCCGCCGCCCGCGAACGCAGCCTGCCCCGCCAGCGCCGACCGGAACTGGAGCTCGAACATGCGCGTCCGCTGTCGCTCGGCTATGAATCGGCCGACGAAGCCGGCTGGGTCACCTGTTTGTCGCACGGCTTCCCGACGCCGCTGGCGCGTTGGCACTTCCACGACGAATACGAACTGCACCTGATCACCGCGACATCGGGCAAGGCTTTCGTCGGCGACTGGATCGGCGCCTTCCAGCCCGGCCACCTGGTGTTGTGCGGGCCGCGGCTGCCACACAACTGGATATCGCAGGACGTTCCCGAAGGCGGCGTCGACGCCCGAGACCTGGTGATCCAGTTCCGCCACCAGCCGCTGGCCGATGCGGCGAAGGTGATACCGGAACTGGCCGAACTGCTGCCGCTGCTCGAGCGCTCGCGCCACGGCATCGAGTTTTTCGGCCTCGGCGAACCGGCGCTGGCCGGCTGGCAGGCGGTCAAGCGCGCGCGCGGGCTGGAACGCTTCACCGCGTTCTGCAACCTGCTGACGATGCTGGCGCGCTGCACCGACTACCGGCTGCTGTCGAATGTGCAGATGCAGGGCGAAGACAACGACGGCGAAAACGACCGCATCAACAGCATCGTCGACCGCATCACCGGTGATGTCGCGGCGCCGGTTTCGGCGAGCGACCTGGCGCAGGAACTGGGGATGACCGAAAGCCAGTTTTCGCGCTTCTTCCGCCGTTCGACCGGCAATACCTTCACCGATTTCGTCAACCAGATCCGCGTCAACCGGGCCTGCCAGCTGCTGATGGAAACCGACCGCCAGGTCACCCACATCTGCTACGAGGTCGGCTTCCAGAATGTCGCCAATTTCAATCGGCGATTTCGCGACATCAAGGGCATGACACCGTCCGAATTCCGCCAGCAGTCGGACCGCCGCTTCGGCCGCAGCGGCTGACGCCGACGCGCCCAACGCGCACCACGCGACGTCGGCCTTCCAGGCATCTGGTCGACCGGCAAACGCTTCCTGAGCGATGATCACGGCATGCCGCTGTTGCCGATCACCGACCCCGCGATCGACCTCGATCAGCGTTATGCAAGCGCCGACAACATCACCGGCAAGCCGATCTACGACCGTGCGGTCGCGTTGCTGCATCCGGATGCGCATGCTGCGCTGCTGCGCGCGGCCGGCCTGGCCGCGGCGCAGGGATTGCGGCTGCACCTGTTTGACGCCTACCGGCCGGTTGCCGCGCAGTGGCAGCTCTGGCAGACCTTGCCCGCCCCTGACTTCATCGCCGATCCGCGCCGCGGCTCGGCGCACAGCCGCGGCGTCGCGGTCGACCTGACGCTGGCCACGGCTGGCCGCGTGCCGCTCGAGATGGGCACCGGCTTCGACGACATGACGCCGCAGTCCGGCCACGCACGCACCGACATTCCGGTGCCGGCGCAGCACAACCGGCTGCTGCTGCTCGGCCTGATGGCCGCCGCCGGCTGGCGCCACAACCCGCGTGAATGGTGGCACTACAACCTGCCCGATCCGGCGGCCTATCCGCTGATCGACGATGCCGCCGACGGACGGCTGCTGATGGACCTGCGCTGACCGGCGGCGCGCCAGCCGCGGCCACCGGCATCGGTGCAGATCCCAGGCCTGACGGCGACGCCGCCCGGGTAAAAGCGCCAGGCCCGGCGGTGCACCACTGCACCGCCGCCGTTACCGGCACTTCGTCGGGCGCGAATGTCGCCGCGGCGATGCGCAGCCGGGCGTCATTTCGCCTCGAGCCGCTGCAGCAAGTCGAGTGTCGGATAACCGTCGGCCGGCAGGCCGACGCTGCGCTGGAAGTCGCGGATGCCACGCCGGGTCGCCGGCCCATAAATTCCGTCGGGCCGGCCGCTGTCGAAACCGCGCGCATTCAGTGCGGTCTGCAAGGCCAGCAGCTGGCTGCGGCTCAATGCTTGCAGGTCGCGTGGCCAGCTCGCCTGGACGTCAGGCCCGCCGGCCAGCCGCTGCGCGAGCAGGCCGACCGCCAGCGCATAACTGGTCGAGTTGTTGTAGCGCAGGATGACGCGGAAATTGCGCCCGACCAGAAAGGCCGGCCCGCGGGCGCCGGCCGGCAGCAGGATGGCGCCATCCGTCAGTGCCGGCAGCGCCCCACCGTCGACGGTTAGCACGCCTGCGGCGGCCCATGCCGAGCTTGGCTGGCGCAGATCGGCATCGGCGCGCGCATGGTCGAAGCCCGGTGGCAGCTGCACCTCGAGGCCCCACGGCTCGCCCAATTGCCAGCCGGCGCGGGCCAGATGGTTGGCGGTCGACGCGACGACGTCGGCAATGCTGCCCCACAGGTCGCGGCGGCCATCGCCATCGGCATCGACCGCCGAGTTCAGGAAGGTGCTCGGCAGGAACTGCGTCTGTCCCATCGCGCCGGCCCAGGAGCCGATCATCCGCGCCCGATCGATGTCGCCGTTCTGCAGGATGCGCAATGCCGCGAGCAACTCGCCGCGCGCCCAGGCTTCGCGGCGGCCGTCGAAGCCCAGCGTTGCCAGCGCATCGATCACCGGTGTGCTGCCGACATTGCTGCCGTAGTTGCTTTCGATGCCCCAGATCGCGACGATGATTTCCAGCGGCACCCGATACCGCGCGGCAATGGTTTCGATCTCGCCGCCGCGCAGTTGCGCCAGCTTGTCCTGACCACCGGCGATGCGCTGCGCAGATACCGCGCTGTCGAGGTATTGCCAGACGCTGCGGGTGAACTCCGGCTGCGCACGGTCCAGTTCGACGATGCGCGGCAGATACCGCACCTGCTCCAGCGCAGCACGCAGCGTCGCCTCGCCAATGCCGGCCGCGCGCGCGCTGCTGCGGAAATCATCGATCCAGCGGCCGAACTGGTCCGGCGACCTGGCGCCATTTGCCGGCTCGACCGACGGCGTCACCGGATCGGCCTTCGCAACTGATACCGCGGCTGGTGGCGGCGAAGGCGCCGGAGCGGGTTGCGGCGTCGCTGCGGGTACGGCAGCGGCGGCAACACGCGGCGCTTGCGGCGGTGTCGCCGCGCAGGCAGCGAGCGCGCCGCCGATCAGCAACACGGCTGCCAGCGGGCGTGGACGGGAGAGTGATGGGCGGTTCGGCAATGTAGGCATGCGGCCATTTTGACCGGCATGGCGGGTGCTCGGACGGTTCCCGCCTGCGGCGACAATCCGCAGCCGTTCGAATCAATCCACACGCCAAGATGAGCCTCGCCGCCACCACCTTCAAGATCCATCGCTGGCTCGGCTGGCTGGTCGGCATCCAGGTGATGATCTGGGTCACCGGCGGACTGGTTTTTTCGCTGCTGCCCTTCAAGGCCTGGGTCAAGGGCGGCGACACCGTGCAGCCGCCGGCGGTGACGCTGCCGGCAGGCTGGGTCGAGCGGGCGGCGCCGGCATTGCATGCGGCCGCGCAGCGCGGCGAGGTCGCCGCAGTGGCGGCGGTCGCGACACCGCAAGGGCCGGCGCTTCGCCTGAGCTACCGCGGCGGGCCGAAACCGGAGATCGTGCCGACCGATGGCGAGGCCTGGACTCCGCCCGACGAGGCTGCCGTGCAGCGGTTTGCCAGCGCCTTGTACAAGGGGTCGGGCACGGTCAGCGCGGTCGAGCGGATTGCCGAGTTGCCGAAGCGGCTCGGCATCGTCGACGAGACAGCCGGCCGGCGCGACCTCTGGCGGGTGCGCTTCGACGATGCGCTGGCCACCCGCATCTACCTCGATGGCCGAACCGGCGAATTCCTGACCTCGCGCAACGAAGCCTGGGTCTGGTACGACTTCTTCTGGCGGCTGCACATCATGGACTATGCCGGTGGCGAGGATTTCAACGGCACGCTGCTGCGCATCGCATCGGTCACCGCCTGGGGCCTGGTCGCCGCCGGCGCGGTGCTCGCGGTGCTGGCCTTGCGGCGACGCTGGCGGGTGCGCAGGCACCGCCCTCCAGCCGCAGCAAACTGACGCGATCAGGCCTGCCCGAGCACCAGCGCGCTGCCCTTTTCGCCGATCATGATCGCCGCCGCATTGGTGTTGGTCGACACCATCGTCGGCATCACCGATGCGTCGATCACGCGCAGCCCGTCGATGCCGCGCACACGAAGCTCCGGGTCGACGACCGAGCGCTGGTCGCCGCCCATCCGGCAGGTGCTGGTCGGATGGAAAACGGTGCCGCCCTTCTGGCGCGCAAATGCCTCGAGCTCGGCGTCACTGCGAACCTCGTCGCCAGGCATGTACTCACCGTCGGCAAGCAGATCGCGGAATGCCGGCTGGCGATAGATCTCGCGCAGCATCTTCAGGCCTTCGACCAGCACCTTGATGTCGTGCGGATCGGTCAGGTAGTTGGCGACGATTCGCGGCGGCTGCAGCGGGTCCGGCGAGGCAATCGACACGCTGCCGCGCGAGCGCGGCCGGCACTGCGTGGCAGAGGCCGAAAAGCCCGAGAAGCCGTGCAGCGGATCGCCCGGCTTGTCGACCGACAGCGGCATCACGTTGAACAGCACGTCCGGCCGGTCGCCGGTGGCGAGTGTGCTGCAGACCATGCCGCCGACCTGCCCGGCGCCGACCGTCAGCGGGCCGCGCTGGCCGAACAGCCATTGCGCACCCATCTTGGCCAGTCCGATCGGACTGCGCACCTGGTCGTTCAGCGACCAGCGGCGGTTCAGGCGGACGATGACGCGCGCCTGGTAATGATCCTGCAGATTCGCCCCGACTTCGGGCGCGTCGACCTGCACCGGAATGCCATGGCGGCTCAGCAATTCGGCCGGGCCGATTCCCGACAGCTGCAGCAGCTGCGGCGACTGCAGCGCGCCGGCCGCGAGCAGCACCTCGCGATCGGCGTGGGCGCGTTGCAACTGGCCGCCGCTCGTCCATTCGACGCCGACCGCCCTGCCACGCTCGATCAGCACCCGGGTGACCTGCGCCCCGGTGGCAACGACGAGGTTCGGCCGCGAGCGCACCGGCGCCAGGAAGGCGGTCGCTGCATCGCAGCGCCAGCGACCACGCAGCGTCAGCTGGTAGGAACCCAGCCCTTCGGTGCGTTCGCCGTTGAAATCGGGATTGCGCCCGTGACCGGCCTGCACGCCGGCTTCGACCCATGCGGCGCAGCAGGGATGGTCGTTGCGCAACTCGGATACGCAGAGCTCGCCCTGGTCGCCGTGGTAGAGGCTGGCGCCGCCTTCGTAGCGCTCGGACTTCCTGAACCAAGGCAGCAGTTCGCGCGCGCTCCAGCCGGTCGCTCCGTGGGCCGCCCAGTCGTCGAAGTCGGCATGCTGGCCGCGGATGTAGAGCAGCCCGTTGATCGCGCTCGAGCCGCCGAGCACCTTGCCACGCGGCCAGGCGATCTGCCGGTTGCCGGTCTGCGCCTGTGGCTCGAGCGGAAACTGCCACGAAAAGCGCGGGTCGTAGATGGTGCGGAAATAACCGATCGGCAGGCGCAGCCAGAAATTGCCGCCCTCCCCGCCGGCCTCGAGCAGCAGCACGCGGCATTGCGGATCGGCGCTGAGCCGGTTTGCCAGCACACAGCCGGCCGAACCGGCTCCGACGATGATGTAGTCGTAACCGGTTGCCGACATGGTCACCGGCGCAGCCCGCTCGTGGCTCCCGCAGAAACGCTGCCGCGGCTCACCCCTTCACCGTCTCCAGGAACAGCTTGGCGTCGAAATACTGTTCGGCCTTCAGCGCATTCTGGATATTGGCATTGGCGACGAAGAAATCGGTCACCTGCTGCAGCCACTTGTTGACGGTGCCGTCCTGGTAGCGGGTGCGCCAGTCGGCGTTCGAATAATATTTCGACGCCTTGAACTGCTCCTTGAAATCGGGCAGCGGCACTTCCTTGTACTGCGTCTTCTGCAGCATCTCGGCCGATTCGTCCGGTTTGCCGACGATCTGCGCATTCGCTTCGGCCCAGCCGGCGATCAGCTTGGTCAGCACCGGCCGGTTCTTGTCGAAATAGTCGTTGCGCGCTGCCCAGCCGCCCATGATCGCCGCCTCGGGGAAAAAAGCCGACGCATCGACCAGCTTGCGTGCGCCCGGCACCTTCTGCCGGATGATCGAATCGAACGGCACCCACAAGGCGACGGCCGGCACCGCGCCGGAGATGAACGAGGTCACCGCCTCGGTCATCCGCTGGTTGACGAGCTGCACGTCCTTCGCCGGATCCAGGTTGGCCGAGCGCAGCGCGCGGTCGAGGAAGACGTGCGCGGTGGTGCCGGTCGTCGTCGAGATCTGCTTGCCCTTCAGGTCGGCAATGCTTTTCACCGAATCGTCGCGCACCCACAGCTGGGCGGTTGCGTATTCGATGTTGTTCATCAGAAAGGCCTTGCCCTGCCCGCGCGCCGGGAAGTTCGACAACACCGCGCCGGTCGACAGCATGTCGAGGCTGCCGCCGATCATCGCCTGGAACAGCTCGAGCCCGGTCGTGAAGCGGATCAGTTCGAGGTCCAGCCCCTGCTTGCCGAAGCTGCCCATCTGCTCGCCGATGAAGATGTGGCTGTCGACTGCCGGCGTATGCAGATAGCCGACCTTGACCTTGGTGCGGGCCTGCGCGATCGCCGGAAAACCGGTGATCGCTCCGAGCGTCGCGACGGCGCCTGCCTTGATCAGATCTCTGCGTTGCATTGTCATGGTCGTCTCCTCGTGGGTCAAAAGATCGGGTTGCTGTCGAACCCGTCGTCGCCGCCGCGGTCAATCACCGATGCGGACGGTCTGCCTGGACTGCGCTGCATATTCCTGCATCACCAACTCGTGTACCTGCGACCTGAGTTCGGCGAAGCGCGGATCCTCGTGAACGTTTTCGGCCCGTGGATAACCGAACGGGATGTCGATGATCGTGCGGATGCACGCCGGCCGCGCGGTCACGACGATGATGCGCGACGACAAATAGATCGCTTCCTCGACCGAGTGGGTGATCAGCATCACCGTCTTGCCCTCGCTTTGCAGCACCTCGAGCAGCAGGTCCTGCATCGCCGACCGGGTCTGCGCATCGAGCGCGCCGAACGGCTCGTCCATCAGCAGGAACTGCGGCCGCACTGCGTAGGCGCGGGCAATCGCCAGCCGTTGCCGCATGCCGCCGGACAGGTGTTTCGGAAAGTGGTTCGCGAAATCGGTGAGCCCCATCAGCTTCATGTAGCGCTCGGCAATCGCCGCGCGGTCGCCCGCGATCGCCTTGTTCGCATCGAGCTTCAGACCGAACTCGATGTTCTGCCGCACCGTCAGCCATGGGAAGACGCCGTATTCCTGGAAGATCACGCCACGGTCCGGGCCCGGTCCTGCGATCGGCTTGCCGTCGAGCAGCACCCGGCCCTCGGTCGGCTGGACAAACCCGCCGACGATGTTCATCAGCGTCGTCTTGCCACAACCCGACGGGCCGATGATCGAGACGAACTCGCCATCGCGGATGTCGAACGAGACATGGTCGAGCACCCGCATCTTGCCGTGCGGCGTCGGAAATTCGACCGAGACATCGTCGAAGGCGATGCGCACCGGTGCCTGCTCGGCGGTGTTTGTCTGCACGTCGCTCATGCGATGCGGTCCTGCCAGGCCACCAGGCGGCGGGTTGCCGCGCGCAGCGCCAAGTCCATCAGCAAGGCGATCAGGCCGATGCAGATGATGCCGACATAAATGATGTCGAGCTGGAAGAACGACGAGGCATCCTGGATCAAGGCGCCCAGGCCCTGCTGCGCGGCAATCAGTTCGGAGGCCACCAGCGTGGCCCAAGCGACGCCGAGCGCAACCCGAACCGCGGTCAGGATGTGCGGGATCGTCAACGGGATGATGACCTTGCCGAAAATCTCCAGGTCGCTGGCGCCGAGCGTGCGCGAGACCTTGATGAAGATCGGGCTGATCTGCGCAATGCCTTCGTACATCACGATCACGCCGGCGAAGAACGATGCATAAAAGAGGATCACCGTCTTCGCGACCTCGCCGATGCCGAAATAGACGATCACCAGCGGGATCAGCGCGATCGGCGGCAGCGCCCGGAAGAAATTGATCACCGGATCGATGAAGGTTCGCAGGCCCTTGTACCAGCCGAGACAGAAACCCACCGGCACCGCCGCCGCAACACCGAGCGTGACGCCGATGAAAACCCGCTGGGTCGACATGTAGATGTCCTGCCAGAGCCGGCCTTCTGCGAGTTCGAGGGCCTTCGCGAATACCAGGTGCGGCGCCGGCACCAGCGCCGGATTGACCAGGCCGCTGGCCCGCAGCCCATACCAGAAGCCGACGATCAGCAACCAGGGTGCAATGATCAGTGCGGTGCGCTTCAGCGTCGAGGAGGAAGTCTGCATGAGCGGAGCGAGGCGCGTGCGGTCGGTTTCCGGGAGGGTCGAGGATCGTCTTGCGTGTCGAATGAGTTAATCGTACTATAGACCATACCTTTAAAACAATCCATGGCCAGCAGTTTTCTCGACAGTCCGGTACCGCGCTATTTCCAGTTGGCCGACCTGTTCCGGCAGCGCATCGCCCGCGGAACCTGGCCGGTCGGGCACCGCCTGCCTTCACTCGAGGAGCTGACGGTGGAATTCGACCTGGCGCGGGTCACCGTGCGGCAGGCGATCGAACTGCTGGCCCGCGAAGGGCTCGTCTCGCGCCAGCAGGGCCGCGGCACCTTCGTCACCAGCAGGCCGGGCCGCGACCGCTTCATCAGTGTCGTCGGCAGCCTTGCCGAACTGGCGCGCGGCTACGAAGACACGCAGCCGAAGATCATGAACATCGACGAGGATGTCGGTTCGCCGCCGCTGGCCGAAGGTGAAGGTGCGCCGGCACCGCGTTATGCCTTCATGCGGCGCCTCCATTTCCGCGACGGCCACGCCTTCTGCGTGATCAATATCTACCTCGATGAACGGATCTTCCGCAAGGCGCCGGAAAAATTCCGCAGCCGGACCGTGATCCCGATCCTGACCTCGATGAAGGACATCAAGATCGCAAAGGCCAGCCAGGTGCTGACGATCGGCACCGCCGACATGGAGGTGGCGAAGCTGCTTGAACTGCAGATCGGCGCGCCGGTGGCCGAAGTTCGCCGCATCTTCACCGATACCGACAACACGGTGATCTATCTCGCGGAGGTGACCTACCGCGGTGATGCCATCCACGTCGAAATGGACCTGAAACCGTGAACCCTCTGCCGACACCAACAATCCGCCCCGCCCGCGCCGAGGCTTTCGTTTTCCGCTGCCCGATCGCGACGCCGGTGCAGACCTCGTTCGGCACGATGCACGATCGACCGGCCGTCTTCGTGCGTGTAGAGGACGAAGACGGCGCGGTCGGCTGGGGCGAGATCTGGTGCAATTTCCCGGCCTGCGGCGCCGAACACCGCGCCCGGCTGCTGCGCACGGTGCTCGCCCCGCTGCTGACCGGACACGGTTTTGCCGGACCCCGCGCCGCATTCGATTTTCTCAGCAGCAAGACCGCGGTGCTGGCGATCCAGTCCGGCGAACCCGGCCCGATTGCCCAGGTGATTGCCGGCATCGACCAGGCGCTGTGGGACCTCAGCGCACGTCGCGCCGGCGTGCCGCTGTGGCAGTTGCTCGGCGGAAAAGACGACACGGTGGCGGTCTACGCCAGCGGCCTCAACCCGGACCGCCCGCAGGTCCTCGCTGCGCAACGCCGCGACGATGGCCATCGCGCTTTCAAGCTGAAGGTCGGTTTTGGCGCCGAGCGCGATCTGGCCAACCTGCGTGCGCTGCGCGACCTGCTCGGCAACGCGACCCCACTGATGGTCGATGCCAACCAGGGATGGACCGTCGACCAGGCCTGCGAGATCGCGCCGCGACTGGCCGATTTCGACCTTGGCTGGCTCGAGGAGCCGCTGCGGGCCGATCAGCCGTGGCAGCAATGGCGGCAGCTGGCCGCCGCAACGCCGATCCCGTTGGCGGCCGGCGAGAACCTGCTCGGTGAGCAGGCATTCGAGCGGGCAATCGACGATTCACCGCTGTCGGTGCTGCAACCCGACATCGCAAAGTGGGGCGGCATCTCGGCCTGCTGGCCGCTGATCGAACGGGCGCGCGGCGCCGGCTTGCGTTATTGCCCGCATTTCCTCGGCGGCGGCATCGGCCTGCTCGCGTCGGCTCATCTGCTGGCGGCGGTCGGCGGCGACGGCATGCTGGAGATCGACGCGAACCCCAATCCGCTGCGCAGCCTGCTGTCCGGCGGACTGACCAGCATCAGCGAGGGCCAATCACGGCTCGGCACGCTGCCCGGCCTCGGCCTTGCCCCCGACCTCGACATGCTGGCCGAATTTGCCGTCGCCTGACGGCGTTGCATGCGCGCGTCGCAGTGGCTGCGACGCGCGCGCCAATCACATCTGATCGATCATCACCTGCCCGAAGCCCGAGCAGGAGACCTGCGTCGCACCGTCCATCAGTCGGGCGAAGTCGTAGGTCACGTGTTTGCTGGCGATCGCCTTCTCCATTGCCAGCAGGATCAGGTCGGCCGCCTCGGTCCAGCCCATGTGGCGCAGCATCATCTCGGCCGACAGGATTTCCGAGCCCGGGTTGACATAGTCCTTGCCGGCATATTTCGGCGCGGTGCCATGGGTCGCCTCGAAGCAGGCGACCGAATCCGACATGTTCGCGCCGGGCGCGATGCCGATGCCGCCGACCTGCGCGGCGAGTGCATCGGAGATGTAGTCGCCGTTCAGGTTCAGCGTCGCGATCACCGAATATTCGGCCGGCCGCAGCAGGATCTGCTGCAGGAAGGCGTCGGCGATCGAATCCTTGACGATGATCTCGCGGCCGGTCTTAGGATTCTTGAACTTGCACCACGGGCCACCGTCGATCGGCTCGGCGCCGAATTCGCGCTGCGCGAGCTGGTAGCCCCAGTCCCGGAAGCCACCCTCGGTGAACTTCATGATGTTGCCCTTGTGCACCAGCGTCACGCTCGGCTTGTCGTTGGCGACCGCATACTGGATCGCCTTGCGTACCAGGCGCTCGGTGCCTTCGCGCGAGACCGGCTTGATGCCGATGCCCGAGGTATTCGGGAAGCGGATCTTCTTGACCCCCATCTCGTCCTGCAGGAACTTGATCAGCTTCTTCGCCTTGTCGCTTTCGGCCTCGTATTCGATGCCGGCATAGATGTCTTCCGAGTTCTCGCGGAAGATCACCATGTCGACCTTCTCCGGTGCCTTCAGCGGCGACGGCACGCCCTTGAAATACTGCACCGGGCGCAGGCAGACATAGAGGTCGAGTTCCTGCCGCAACGCGACGTTCAGCGAGCGGATGCCGCCGCCGACCGGCGTCGTCAGCGGGCCCTTGATCGAGACGACAAATTCACGCAGGATCTGCAGCGTCTCTTCGGGCAGCCAGACGTCGGGCCCATACACCTTGGTCGCCTTCTCGCCGGCATAGATTTCCATCCAGGCGATCTTGCGCTTGCCGCCATAGGCCTTTGCCACCGCCGCATCGACGACCTTCAGCATCACCGGCGTGATGTCCATGCCGGTGCCGTCGCCTTCGATGAACGGGATGATCGGCTGGTCGGGAACGGTCAACGAATAGTCCGCAGCGACGGTGATCTTCTGGCCGGATTCAGGCACTTTGGCATGCTGGTACATGGACGGGCTCCGCTGTTTGAATGGCGGCAAGCATAGCCGCCTGACGAGCCGACAATTTTATGTCGTCGCGCAGAAGGCATCGACGAGCGGATGCAAGGCGCCATGCCACAAGGCCCACATCGCGCCGATCGTCAGCAGGCCACCGGCAAGACGGGTCGCCTGTTTCGGTCCGAAGCGTTCGGCATTGGCGCCTGCGACACGCTCAGCGCCGCGACTCGGCAGCCAGCGCGTCAATACGAGCCACAAGCTCGGACCGACCCACAGGCTGAGGCCCGAGCCGACGGCAAAACTCGCCATCACCATTGCGCCGTCGAGTGCACTCGAGCCGAGTGCGGCGGTCAGCAGCGCAGCGTGCAGAAGCCCGCAGGGCAGCGCGACCCAGCCGAGCCCGACCAGCCCCGCCCGCCAGGCCGGGCTTGCCGCTTCCGGCAGTGCCGACGCCAGCGATGCAGAACCCCCGCGACCGCGCAGCGCGGCGCCGGCCGGCAGGCTGATCACCGCCGATGCCAGCGAGCGCCCGTCCGCTCGTTGCGGCGTGACGTCGGCGGCCGGCGCGGTCAGCGGCGCGGCCAGCCAGGCCGGTGCGCGACCCTGCCACGACATCCACAGGCCGAGCGCCAGCGCGGCGACGTGCAGCATCAGCCACCAGGGCCGCAGCCAGGCCAGTTCGCTGCCCCATTGCGCGAGCAGGCCGACACTGCTGGCGACCGCCGCGCCGGCAGCCGAATAGGCGACTGCCCGCCCGAGCTGCCAGGCGAGCAGCGCCCGCCGTGGCCGCCGACCGCCGCAACGGCCGGCGACGGCCGAACAGGCGGCGCCGCACATCGCCAGGCAATGCGGCCCGCCGACCAGGCCCATCAGCAGCGCACTCGACGACAAACCGAGATTGATCGCGGTATCGATCATCGGCGTTTGCCGCGCGGCAGCCGGCCGAAAACATGCCGCATCGTCAGACGATCCGCGAGAACTGCGCGCGCAGCCGGTCCGCCTGCGCGTAGCGATCGAACACCATCGCGATCGCGCGCACCAGGTACCAGCCGATGTCGGTGACTTCGACCGCCTCATCGTCGACGATCACCAGGCCGAGTGCCTGCAGCGGTTCGAGCCGCTTCAATTCGCTGGCGAAATAGGCTTGGGCATCGATCAGGTTGGCCTGCGAGATCTCCTCGAAGCCGATCCGGCCCTGGCACATCAGCGACATGATCACCGCCCGCCGCAACACATCGTCGCGGCTCAGGATCAGGCCGCGGCCGACCGGGAACTGGCCCTGCGCCAGCGCGTCGTAATACTCCGGCAGCGTTTTTGCGTTCTGGCTGTAACTCGCACCGACACTGCCGATCGCCGATACGCCGAGGCCGATCAGATCGCATTCGGGGCGCGTGCTGTAGCCCTGGAAATTGCGGTGCAGCAATCCTTGCCGCTTCGCCACTGCGAGACTGTCGGACGGCAATGCGAAATGGTCCATGCCGACATACTGGTAGCCGGCGGCGGTGAAGCCTTCGATCGCGGTCGCGAGCATCTGCAACCGGGTTTGTCCGGACGGCAGCTGCGCATCGTCGATGCGTCGTTGCGGCTTGAAGCGCTGCGGCAGGTGGGCATAACCATACAGCGCGATCCGGTCCGGCCGCATCTGGCTGACGCTGGCGACGGTGCGCTGAACCGAAGCAACGCTCTGCAGCGGCAGGCCGTAGATCAGGTCGACATTGGTCGAGACCATGCCGAGCGAACGTGCCTCGTCGAGCAGCGCCCTCACCGTCTGCTCGGGCTGAACACGATGGACCGCGCGCTGCACCTGCGGATCGACATCCTGCACGCCGAGACTGATGCGGTTGAAACCGAGCGCGGCGAGCCGGCGCAGCCGTTCCGGATCGACGGTGCGCGGATCGATCTCGACCGCGATCTCGGCATTCGGCAACAGCTTGAACGAAGCGCGCAGCAACTCGAGCAGGCGCGCCAGTTCATCGTCGGACAGAAAGGTCGGCGTGCCGCCGCCGAAATGCAGCTGCGACACCGGCTGGCCATGCCCGAGTTGCTCGACATGCAGCGCCACTTCCTTCGCCAATGCATCGAGGTAGGGGCCGGCCCGGTCGTGGTGGCGGGTCACGATCTTGTTGCAGGCGCAGTAGTAGCAGACCGATTCGCAGAACGGAATGTGCAGATAGACCGACAGCGGCAATGCGCCCTGGCCGGCAAACACGCCTTGCGCCCTCGCCCACAAGGCCCGCCGGTAATCGACGGCAGTGAACGCCTCGACAAAACGGTCGGCGGTCGGATACGAGGTATAGCGCGGACCGGCGCGGTCCATCTGGCGCAGCACTTCGGGATCGGGCAGCGGCATCGTGCGCAGTTTTTCGCGGGGCAGGTGAACGACATTCATCGTGTTTGCACTGTGCGCCAGCGACCGCTCCGACGGCTTGACCTGAATCAAGCAGGGGTGCGCCGGGCCGGCAGCAAACGCAGGGTTTGCACAACAGCAGCAAAAACCCGTTTCGTCGATAATTGGTCATGCAATCCGTTATTCCCGTCCGGGCCGACACGGTCAAGGCAGCCTGCTCGAACTGCAACCTGCGCGAGCTCTGCCTGCCGATCGGTCTTTCTGCGGACGAACTCGAGGAACTCGACCGCCTGGTCGCGAACCGGCGCGCGGTGGCCCGCGGCGACGCGCTGTTCCACAGCGGTGAGCCGTTCACCTCGCTGTACGCGGTGCGGACCGGTTTTTTCAAGACCTGTGTCGGTTCGGAAGACGGCCGCGAGCAGGTCACCGGCTTCCAGATGGCCGGCGAATTGCTCGGCCTCGACGGCATCAGCCTCGACCAGCATGCCTGCGATGCGATCGCGCTGGAGGATTCGCTGGTCTGCGTGATCCCGTTCCAGGAGCTCGAGGTGTTGTCGGTGCGCTTCCCCGACCTGCAACGCCAGTTCCACAAGATCATGAGCCGCGAGATCGTCCGCGACCAGGGCGTGATGCTGCTGCTCGGCAGCATGCGGGCCGAGGAGCGCCTCGCCGCATTCATCCTGAACCTGACCCAGCGGCTGCATTCGCGCGGTTTTTCGTCGACTTCGCTGGTCTTGCGGATGACACGCGAGGAAATCGGCAGCTACCTCGGGCTGAAGCTCGAGACGGTCAGCCGCAGCTTCTCGAAATTCAACGAAGACGGCCTGCTCGAGGTCAAGCAGCGGCAGATCCGCGTGCTCGACGAGGAAGGCCTGCGCGCAATCGTCAACAGCGGCAGCTGCGACTGACTGACGGCAGGCTCGGTCTTCAGTGGCTGCGTGGCGCCGCGCGACCAGCCGGACCGGCTCGGCGGTTCTCGCCATCGCGCAACATCATCGCGGTCAGCGCCCCGGAGACGCTGATCACCGCCCAGACGATCAGGAAGGTCGCGCTGTAGACCGCAAGCGTCGACCAGCCGAGCGCCGGACCGCCGAACCAGCGCAATTCGGCCGGATCGACGACGACGAAGATCAGCGCATCGAGCACGCCGGCGAGCAGGAAAGCCGGCCACAACACCGCCATCGCGAGCCGGCGTGCCGAACCCGGTTCGATCTGCTCGCTGGTTGCGAGCTGCCCTGACCCGCTGGCGGCTGACCTCTCAGTCACGTGGTTCTGCCGTGTGGTTGCGCGCCCGCAGCGCCGGCGCGAGTGGATCCCGCGGGTCGGCCGCAGCGGCGACGTCGTCGCCGGCGCGGCCGACGACCAGACCGCTGCCGGCGTCGACGATCACCGGATCGATGTAGCGCCAGGCAATCACCGCGGTCAGCAGGCTGGCGATCACCACCGCCAGCGGCCCGGCAATCACGACCCAGACCATCGGCACGCGCCACCAGCGCAGCGCGTCGATGGCGGCCATTTCAGCCGCGCGCGAGTCGTTCGGCACGACCGCTTGCGGCCGCAATGGCGTAGAGATCGAGGGCGGGTTCATTACGTACTCCGGGTTTGTGGCGGGTTGATTGCTCGCATGGTGGTGTCGTGGCGCGAATGTCAGTGAACAGAGATTCATCGCGGCACGACGAAGGTCGACTTTTCGCTGAGGCCGATCGAGCGGCCCATTCGGTCAACCGAACTGACCTCGAAGCTCATCGCGTGAGCGCCGGCACCCAGCTGCGCTGCGGCGTGCTGCGGCAGCCTGACATTGACGGCAACCCAGCGGGCTTCGGCTGCCGGCAGGTCGACCGTGCGCACCGGATCGGGCGCGAGCTGCATGCCCGCCGGGCCGGCGACCGAAATCAGATACCGCTGCGGCTGTTCGGTCGCATTCATCAACTGCAGGCGGTAGACATTCTCGAGCTGGCCGTTCTCGACCTCGCGGGCCAGCGAGGCGCGATCCCTGACGACGTCGACACGGAACGGCGTGCGCTGCATCAGGCTGCCGACGAAGGCGCCGGTGATCAGCAGCAGAATCAGGCTGTAGACCAGCACCCGCGGGCGCAGCACACGGCGCAGGACCAGCGCCTTGCTCCAGCCATTGTCGAGGCCGTTCTGCGTTGCATAACGGATCAGCCCGCGCGGATACGACATCTTGTCCATCACGCCATTGCAGACGTCGATGCAGGCGGCGCAGCCGATGCATTCGTACTGCAGGCCGTTGCGGATGTCGATGCCGGTCGGGCAGACCTGCACGCACAGCCCGCAGTCGATGCAATCGCCCTTGCCCTTACCCGCCAGCTCACCGTGCTTCAGCGAGCGCGGGCGCGAACCGCGTGGATCGCCACGCGCGCCGTCGTAGCTGATGATCAGCGTGTCCTTGTCGAACATCGCACTCTGGAAACGTGCATACGGGCACATGTACTTGCAGACCTGCTCGCGCATGTAGCCGGCGTTGCCATAGGTCGCGAAGCCGTAGAACAGCACCCAGAACCATTCCCACGGACCGAGCCCGAACTGCAGCGCAGACGCGCCGAGTTCGCGGATCGGCGTGAAATAGCCGACGAAGGTAAAACCGGTCCATAAACCGATCGCGATCCAGACCGCCTGCTTGGCGGACCTGCGCAACAGCTTGTCGGCGGTCCAGGGACCGGCATCGCGTTTCATGCGGGCGATGCGGTCGCCCTCGATGTGCCGCTCGACCCACATGTAGATCTCGGTATAGACCGTCTGTGGGCAGGCGAACCCGCACCACAGCCGGCCGGCGACCGCGGTGAACAGGAACAGCGCATAGGCCGAGATGATCAGCAGCACCGTCAGGTAGATGAAATCCTGCGGATACAGCAGCAGCGGGCCGATATAAAAACGCCGCGCCGCAATGTCGAACAGCACCGCCGGCCGGTCGTTCCAGTTCAGCCACGGCAGCCCGTAGAACAGCAGTTGCGTCGCCCACACCAGCACCCAGCGCCAGCCGGCGAACCAGCCGCTGACCGATCGCGCGTAGATCGTCGGCTGCTTCGCATACAGCGAAACCATCTCGCCGGTTGCGTCGACCGCCGTGATCGGGATCGTCCGGCCTGCCGATTCGCTCATTGGCTGGCGACCACCGTGCCGCGTCGCGACAGGCTCCAGACATAGCCGGCAAGAACATGGATCTGCTCGGCGGTCAGCCGACCGGACTGAGCCGGCATCACATTGGTCTTGCCCTGGTTGACGATGCGAACGATCGCGTCCTCACCCCAGCCGTGCAGCCAGATCCTGTCGTTCAGCCGCGGTGCGCCCAGCGCCTGGTTGCCTTCACCCTGGCTGCCGTGACAGGCGGCGCAGGCAGCGTATTTGCTGCGGCCGATCTGCGCCGACAGCGAGTCGTGCGGGCTGCCCGAGAGGCTCAGCACATGGTTGGCCAGATGGCGCACATCTTCGGCATTGCCGACCGCAGCGGCCATCGGCGGCATCATGCCCTGCCGGCCGAGCGTGATCGACTGGACGATGTTTTCCAGACTGCCGCCGTACAACCAGTCGCCATCGGCCAGGTTCGGAAAGCCCCTGCTGCCGCGCGCGTCCGACCCATGGCAGGTCGAGCAGTTGTTGATGAACAATCGCTCGCCGATGCCCATCGCCTGCGTATCCTTCGACAAGGCCTCGGCATCCATCGCGACAAAGCGCGCATACAGCGGCTGCATCTTCTCGTTGGCCCGCGCCTGCTCGGCTTCGTACTGGCCGGCGCTGCTCCAGTTCAAGGTTCCGCTCGCGCTGCCCAGGCCCGGGTAGAAGGTCAGGTAGGCGATCGCGAACAGCACCGTCAGGATGAACAGGCCGACCCACCAGCGCGGCAGCGGGTTGTTCAGTTCGATCAGGTCCTCGTCCCAGACGTGGCCGGTGGAGTTGTCGTCGGCCATCTTCCTGCGCCGGCTCGCCACCAGCAGCAGCCACAGGCAGGCAATCAGGCCGATGATGGTCAAGGCCGCGACCGCGATCGACCAGCCCGGGGAAGTGAAATCACTCATCGCGCGACTCCGTCGAGGTCTTCGCGCCTGTGCGCTGTTCGCCGGCAAACGGCAGTTGCGCGGCTTCGGCAAAGCCGGCCTTGTTGCGCCGGGACAGCGCCCAGACGACGATCGCGACAAAGCTGACGAACGACACCAGCGTGACCGCCGCGCGCAGGTAATTGATGTCCAGACCTGACATGGCCTTCTCCTATTTGATCGAGGTACCGAGCACCTGCAGGTAGGCGATCAGCGCTTCGCTTTCGTTCTTGCCCTTGACCGCGGCCTCGGCTTCGGCGATTTCCGCATCGGTATACGGTGCGCCGAGCGTGCGCAAGCCCGCCATCCGGGTCGCGACGTCGCTGGCGTCGACGGCGGTTTTCTCGAGCCACGGATAAGCCGGCATGTTCGACTCCGGCACCAGGTCACGCGGCTGGATCAGGTGGATGCGATGCCACTCGTCGCTGTATTTGCCGCCGACCCTGTGCAGGTCGGGACCGGTGCGCTTGCTGCCCCACTGGAACGGGCGGTCGTAGACGAATTCGCCGGCGACCGAATAGTGGCCATAACGCAGCGTCTCGGCGCGGAACGGCCGGATCATCTGCGAGTGGCAGTTGTAGCAACCCTCGCGGACATAGATGTCGCGGCCGACGACCTGCAACGCGGTATACGGCTTCAGGCCGGGCACCGGCTCGGTCAGGCTGCGCTGGAAGAAGAGCGGCACGATCTCGACCAGGCCACCGACTGCAACGACGACGACGATCAGCGCGATCATCAGCCAGTTGGTGGTCTCGATCTTCTCGTGCGAGAAGCCCTTTTTTTCTGCGGAGTCGTGTGAACTCATTTGTCGATTCCTTGCGGTCAGGCGCGGGCGGTGGCCAGCGGCGTCGGGATCAGGGCAGCGACCGGGCGGCCGCCACGTGCAGTCATCACGACGTTCCAGGCCATCAGCACCATGCCGCCGAGATAAAGCAGGCCTCCGACCAGCCGGACGACGTAGAACGGGAACGAGGCCTTGACGCTCTCGACGAAGCTGTAGACCAGCGTGCCGTCGGGATTGATCGCACGCCACATCAGCCCCTGCATCACGCCGGCAATCCACATTGCGGCGATATAGAGCACGACGCCGATGGTTGCGATCCAGAAGTGCGTCTCGATCGCCCGCACGCTGTACATCCTGGTCTGGCCGTACATCCGCGGCACCAGGTAATACAAGGTTCCCATCGAGATGAAACCGACCCAGCCGAGCGCGCCCGAGTGCACATGGCCGATCGTCCAGTCGGTGTAGTGGCTGAGCGCGTTGACGGTCTTGATCGACATCATCGGTCCCTCGAAGGTGCTCATGCCGTAGAACGACAGGCTGACGATCAGGAACTTCAGGATCGGGTCGTCACGCAGCTTGTGCCAGGCGCCGCTCAGCGTCATGATGCCGTTGATCATGCCGCCCCAACTCGGCGCCAGCAGCACCAGCGAGAACACCATGCCGACGCTTTGTGCCCAGTCGGGCAGCGCGGTGTAGTGCAGGTGGTGCGGGCCGGCCCACATGTAGGTGAAGATCAGCGCCCAGAAGTGGACGATCGACAACCGGTAGCTGTAGACCGGGCGCTCGGCCTGCTTCGGAATGAAGTAATACATCATCCCGAGGAAGCCGGCGGTCAGGAAGAAGCCGACCGCGTTGTGGCCATACCACCACTGCACCATCGCATCCTGCACGCCGGCATAGGCCGAATAACTCTTCATCAGGCCGACCGGCAGTGCCGCGCTGTTGACGATGTGCAGCAGCGCCACGGTCAGGATGAAAGCGCCGAAAAACCAGTTCGCGACATAGACGTGGCGCACCTTGCGCACGCCGATGGTGCCGAAGAAGACGACCGCATAGGCGACCCAGACAACGGCGATCAGCAGGTCGATCGGCCACTCGAGTTCGGCATATTCCTTCGCCTGCGTGAAGCCCAGCGGCAGGCTGATCACCGCAGCGACGATCACCGCCTGCCAGCCCCAGAACGTGAAGCTTGCGAGCTTGCCGAGGAACAGCGGCACCTGGCAGGTGCGCTGCACGACGTAATAGCTGCTGGCAAACAACGCACAGCCGCCGAAGGCGAAGATCACCGCATTGGTGTGCAACGGGCGCAACCTGCCGAAGCTCAGCCACGGCACGCCGAAATTCAGTTCGGGCCACGTCATCTGCGCGGCGATCACGACGCCGACCAGCATGCCGACCACACCCCAGACGATCGCGGCGATCGTGAACTGACGCACGACGACGTCGTTGTAGACGGGGCCTGAAGAGGCGGCCGCCGCGCTTGCTGTTCTCATTCGTTTTGCTCCCACTGTTTGTCCGGCCTGATGACCGGCGCCCAGTGTCAGCGCAGGCCTGGTGGTGGCGTTTGATCCCGATCAAGCGGCTTGCCATCAGCCTCGAAGATCCGCTCGCCCTCACGTTCGAGATCGTCGAACTGGCCCGAAAAAACGGCCCATGCAAAGACGATGATGATCAGCAGCACCAGTACCACCGACAACGGAATCAGCAGGAAGAGGACGTCCATCGTGTCGGCCGCTTGCGATCAGCTGGCCGCGCCGAGTGTTTCGGCAGCAGGCATCACGCTGCGCTTGGGCAGCGTGCGTGCAGGCGCTGCAACGTGATCGAGCGATCGCTGCGACGATGCCGGCAGACGCCCCGCCCGCAGTGCATTCAGCGCCACCAGCAGTGAACTGCCGGCCATGCCGGCGCCTGCCGCCCACGGTGGCAGAAAACCGGCCAGCGCAAGCGGAATGCAGGTGAGGTTGTAGGCCAGTGCCCAGCCGAGGTTCTGCCGGATCACATGGCGTGCACGCAAAGCGATCTGCCGCGCATCATCGATTGCGCCGAGCCGCGCCGACAACAGCACCGCGTCCGACTGCAGCTGGCTGAGCTGCGAACCATGGCCGAGCGCGATCGACACATCGGCCTTCGCAAGCACCGGCGCGTCGTTCAGGCCGTCGCCGATCATCAGGACGCGCCGACCCTGCGCCTGCAGCGCATCGAGCAGCGCCAGCTTGTCGTGCGGCCGCAGACCGCCACGGGCATCGCTGATGCCGAGCCGGTCCGCCAGGTGCGCGACGCGACCTGGCTGGTCGCCCGATGCAATCAGCAGCTGCAGCCCGCGCGATTGCAGCAGCCGCACCGTCTCGATCGCGCCGTCGCGCAAGGTCTCGGCGAGTTCGAAGCGGATCGCCGGCGCACCGAGCGGTCCGAATGCAACACTCGTCGACCGATCATCAATCGACCGATGTCCTGCGTCGACTTTCACACTGGATGCGGCGGCGACCCATTGTTCACGGCCGAGTCGGAAGATGCGCCCGCCTTCATCACGCGCCTGCACGCCTTCACCAGCCAACTCCTCGATGTCGGTCCAGGCGATCGCGGCACGACCCTCGCCGGATGCCGCGGCGGCATCAACCAGCGCCCGCGACGCCGGGTGCGAACTCCATGCGGCAAGCGATGCGGCTGCGCCGAGCAGATCGTCACCGCATTCGCCAACGCCCGCGGCCGGCAGGCAATGACCGACGATGCGCAGGCGGTCGTCGGTCAGGGTTCCGGTCTTGTCGAAGACGATGGTGTCGATCGTCGCGAGTTGCTCGAGTGTGCCGAGCCGACGCGGCAGCAGGCCGACCTTCGTCAATGCGCCGCCGGCAGCCAGCAGCACCGATGGCGTTGCCAGCGACAACGCACACGGACAGGTGACGATCAGCACCGACACCGCAACCCAGACGACCCGTGACGGATCGATCATCGACCAAACCAGCGCCGCCGCCGCAGCCAGCAGCAGCACCAGCCACAGGAACGGTGCGGCAAGCCGGTCGACGGCCCGCATCGCCTGCGGCCGCTCGCTTGCGGCCTGCCTCATCAGCGCGATCACCGCATCGTGCCGTGTATCGGCACCGACCCGCTCGACCTCGATCAGCACCGGTGCGCGCAGGTTGATGCTGCCGGCCAGCACCTCATCGCCGGCCTGCTTCGCAACGGCGGCCGACTCGCCGCTGAGCAGCGATTCGTCGGCCTGCGTGCGACCGTCGCGCACGCGCCCATCGGCCGGGAACAGCTGGCCGGCGAGCACCTTCACGCGGTCACCGATGGCCAGCCGCGCCGGATGCACGAATTCGCCGCTACCGTCTGCGGCAAGCCGCTCGACCCGATCGGGCAGCTGCACCGCCCCGCCTTCGAGCGCCAGCGCGGCCTGATGGCGCGCCCGCAATTCGAGCGATCGTGCACCGAGCAGCAGGAAGACGAACATCGTCACCGAGTCGTAATACACCTCGTGGCCGAAGATTCCGCCCGGATCGAAGGTCGCGCCGGAACTGGCGATGAAGGCGATCAGCAGGCCGAGCACAACCGGCACGTCCATCGCAATGCGGCACCGGCGCACACTTTGCCAGGCACCGGCAAACAAGGGCCGCGCCGAGAACAGCAGCACCGGCAGCGTCAGCAGCCAGCCGGCCCAGTGCAGCAGCCGCAACTGGTCGGCCGGCAACTCACCGGCCTTGGCCAGATAAACCGGCGTCGCATACATCATCACCTGCATCATGCAGAAACCGGCGACGAACAAGCGCCAGCAGGCCTGCCGCGATTCACGCAGCCGCAGCTGCCGCGCCGGCGCGGCGAGATCGGGTGCGGCATCGTAGCCGATGGCACGCACCGCAGCGATCAGCCTCGACGGCCTGGTCAGCGAGGGCTGCCACACCACCTCGGCTCGCGCGCTCGCGGCATTGACCTTCGCGTCGACGACGCCTGGCACCGCCCGCAACGCGGCCTCGATGCCGCCGGCGCAGGCGGCGCAATAGATGCCAGAAATCTGCAGCTGCGAGGTCGCCAGCTGCTGACCATCGGCGGCTTGCTGCCAGTGCGTATAACGCGCAAGCTCGACCGGATCGTCGATCGCCGAAACGGCATCGCCAGCCAATCCGCCTGTCGGTTCGTCGGCAGCAATGCGGTGCAGCGGGGCGTGAGGTGGCGGGGAAGACATCGGGAAGGAAGGGGTTGCGGCCATGCCGCCGCAGCACGGCAGCGCCGCGACCGTCGATAATCTAGCCAGTACCGGCCCGACACCCCATGACACAGATCAACTCATTTGCATCGATCGCCGCGGTGCGCGCAGCCGCACTGGCCATGGCGTTGCTGTTCGCGTCGCATGCGCAGGCCCAGGGCGTGCCGCAACGGCTGCCGACGGTGCAGCTGAACGCCGGCATCCACGTGATGAACGCGATGGTTGCGGCGTCGCCGGAAGAACGCAGCACCGGCCTGATGTTCCGCACCGAGATGGGCGCCAACGAAGGCATGCTGTTCATCTTCGACGCGCCGGCGCAGCAGTGTTTCTGGATGCGCAATACACCGCTGCCACTGTCTGCCGCCTTCATCGCCGACGACGGCAGCATCGTCAACATCGAGGACATGAAACCGCAGACGCTCGATTCGCACTGCTCGAGCAAACCGGTGCGTTTCGTGCTCGAGATGCACCAGGGCTGGTTTGCCAAGCGTGGCCTGAAGGCCGGCAGCAAAATCAGCGGAGCGCCGTTCGGCCGTCAGTGAGCGACGGCCGCGCAGGCCGCCGGTAGCGCTGCCGTCAGGCGCAAGCCACTCGACGCTGGGCGAGGAAAAAGCGCAGCATCTCGGCCGACGCATCCGGGCCGTTGCCATCGGTGTAGGAGCCGTTCGCACTGCCGCCCGACCAGGCATGGCCTGCACCGTGCAGCGTCCAGTGCTCGATGTGCGGGCGGCCACTGTCGTCGTTGTACACGGTGCGCGTATGGCGCCGGCCGCCGGCGCCGGCAGCCTGCGCCTTGCTGGCTTTGAGCGGCGGTCGATCAGGATGGGCGCGATGCACCGCTTCGGCCTGCATCACGATCTGGCTGCCATTGCTGTGCCGGACGGTGTGGTCGCGGTCGCCGTGGAAGACGATTGTCGGCACCGCCTGTGTGATGCGCGTCGGCGGCGCGGCTGCGCCGCCGGCATGGGGCTTCAGTGCCGGCATGCCGCTGCGCCCGCCTTTCATCGCTGCCATCGCCGACGCGATGTCGTGCGCGCTGCCATAGGGCAGCCCCGAATGGGCGCCGACCGCGGCGAAAAGATCGGGATGGGTCTCGCCGAGGATCACCGCCATTGCGGCGCCGGCAGACAGGCCGGCGACATACATTGCGCCGCGGTCGACATCGTGCCGCGCCGCGACCTCGCGAACCAGCCCTGCCAGCAGCGCCGGTTCACCACGGTCGCGCTGCTGGTCATCGCGGTTGAACCAGTTCCAGCAACGTGACGGATTGGCCTGCGCGCTCTGCTCCGGGTAGACGACGAAAAAACCGTGCCGCTCGGCCAGCTCGTTCATCCTTGTACCGGCCGCAAAATCCTCGGCGCTCTGCGTGCAGCCGTGCAGCATCACCAGCAGCGGACGTGGCCCCTCGCCGCCTGTCGCGGGGATATAGAGCCGATACGACCGTGCGCCGGCATGGTTGCTGAAATGCTGCATCGTGAACGAACCGGCAGCGGACGATCGACGCCCGGCTGCTTCGGGCGGCGCATCGGGCTGCCGGTCGACGACATGCGCCGTGACATCGATGATGTCGGCGTCGGCTGGCGGCGCAGCTGCAGCGGCCGAACCCGCCGAGCCGAGCGCATTGCGGATCGTCTCGGTGACAGCGCGCATCGGACCACTGCGGGTGTCGATGCCGGCGTCGGCCAGCGCGCGCTCGATCGTTGCATTGACAGCACTGGCATCGAAGCCAGGCAACGAAGAGCGCGTCGCGAAAAATGGTTTCATCAGGTCCTTCGGGTTGGTTCTGGAGGTCATTGGATGCGGCCGGCCAGCGCGCGGCGTACCGCCGGGCTGGCCTGGAATGCGCCGAGCACGGTCACCGATTCGATGGCTTCAAGCGCAAGCTCGGGCGTCACGTCGTCGGCGATGCGGGCCAGACCGACCACTTGCACCTGCAGACGCTCGCCGGCAGCGACGACGCGTTCGAGATCCGCGCGGGCCAGATGCTGCAGCCCAACCGTCAACATGCGGCGGGCAACCGTCTGCTTCAGCACATCGGCGTGTTGCGCCAGCTGGTTGCGCAGCGCGGTGCGGATCAGGTCGGAGCGGTTCGAATAAAAGCCTTCCTGCACCAGCAGGTCGACCTGGCCGAGGTCGACGACGCCGACATTGACCGTCATCTTTTCGGTTTCGCCGGCACGTGGCCGTGGCTCGATCTGGTTGGAAGCGATCATGTACTCCAATTGGAATCTATCTGGAATCCAATTAGAACATGCTTTGGCTTGCAACGGATGTCCTCTCGACAAACAGGCGAAAAAAAGCCGGCTGATGCCGGCTTGTCTGCGGTGCAGCGGCGCCAGGCGCCGCCGCTGCGATCACGATCGATCAGGCGAAATTCTTCTCCGCGAATTCCCAGTTGACCAGCGAGGTCAGGAAGGTCTCGACCCACTTCGGACGCAGGTTGCGGTAGTCGATGTAGTAGGCATGCTCCCAGACGTCGATCGTCAGCAGCGGCGTGTCACCGGTCGTCAGCGGCGTGCCGGCAGCACCCATGTTGACGATGTCGACGCTGCCGTCGGACTTCTTCACCAGCCAGGTCCAGCCGGAGCCGAAATTGCCGACCGCGCTCTTCGTGAACGCTTCCTTGAACGCGGCGTGGCTGCCGAATTTCGCATTGATCGCGTCGGCCAGCTTGCCCTTCGGCTCGCCGCCGCCGGACGGCTTCATGCAGTTCCAGAAAAACGTGTGGTTCCAGATCTGGGCAGCATTGTTGTAGATGCCCCCGCTGGATTTCTTGACGATGGCCTCGAGGTCCATCGACTCGAACTCGGTGCCCTTCTGCAGGTTGTTCAGGTTCACCACATAGGCGTTGTGATGCTTGCCGTGGTGGTACTCCAGCGTTTCCTTGCTGAGATGGGGCGCCAGGGCATCGATCGCATAAGGCAGCGGCGGCAGGGTATGTTCCATGGTCATCCTTTTCCAGTGTTGCAAGTGTTGTTGAAGCCGATCCGGCGGGCAGCGCAGACCACGCGTCGGACCGTTCTGTTCGGCGATTGTAGGCAGCCGCTTCGCTGACGAGTGATTGGCCACCACCTGCGGCGCGGTCAATGCGGCGGCGCCCCAGGTTCGGTCGATGTTACCTGCACCTTCGCTTTGCCGTCGTGCAGCACGGCCGCCAGTTCGTCGCCGGCGGCGAGCGAAGCGACCGAGGTCACCGCCTTGCCGTCGCGGTCGCTGATCCATGCATAGCCGCGGCTCAGCACCCGAGCCGGATCGAGCGCCCCGAGCCCGCCGGCGAGCCGCTGCAGCCGCTGGTCATGAGCCGCCAGGTCGGTGCCGATCGCGACGCGCAAGCGCTCGAACTGCCGCTCGCTGCGTTGCCGCTGGGCATCGATCAGGCGCTGGCCTGAGCCGGCAAGCCGCGAGGCCAGCGCATCGAGGCGCCGGCTCTGGCGATGCACCGCATCGGACGGCCGGGTCAGCCGCAATGACAGCCGGTCGAGCCGTTGCGCATGGCCATCGAGCAGCTGCTGCAGGCGCCGCCGCGAACGGCCGGCAAGCCCGTCGAGCGCAAGCAGGCAATCGCTGGTCGCGGGCACCGCCAGTTCGGCCGCTGCGGTCGGCGTCGGCGCCCGCAGATCGGCGGCAAAGTCGCACAGGCTGACGTCGGTTTCATGGCCGACGCCGCAGATCACCGGCAGCGTGCACGCGGCGACCGCACGCACCAGCCGCTCGTCGTTGAAGGCCCACAAGTCCTCCAGCGATCCGCCGCCTCGGCACAGCAGCAGCAGGTCGATTTCGTTACGCTGTTCGGCCTGCTGCAGCGCGGCGATCAGTGCCGCCGGCGCCTCGCTGCCCTGCACCGGGCTCGGGTAGACGACCAGCTCGACATGCGGCGCCCGGCGGCGAAACGAACTGACGACATCGTGCAGCGCGGCACCGCCCAGCGAACTGACGATGCCGACCCGCCGTGCAAACCGCGGCAGCGGCCGCTTGCGCGCCGGGTCGAACAGCCCTTCCGCCTCGAGCTTGGCCTTCAGCCGCAGAAACTGCTCGAACAAGGCCCCTTCGCCGGCCGGCTGCATCGCCTCGACGATGAACTGCAGTTCGCCACGCGGCTCGTAGACCGCAAGCCGGCCGCGCAGCGTCACCAGCTGGCCATTGCGCGGCGCAAAATCGAGCAGGCCGGCGGCGCGGCGGAACATCGCGCAGCGCAGCAGCGCATCGCCGCCGTCGACATCCTTGAGGCTGAAGTAGCAATGTCCGCTGGCGGCGCGCGACCAGCTCGAAATCTCGCCGCGCACCGTGCAGACGGCAAACCGGGCGGCCAGCGCATCGGCCACCGCATGCACCAGCGCAGCGACCGTCCAGACCTGCCGACCAAGCAAAGACGGGGCATTCAGGGCATCAACCATGCGCAAATCCAGCATTGGCGCCACTCGAGAACTCCACAACCGCGCCAATCCATGTTCTGCACGTGGCCGGGCGGGCGCGGATGCATTCCACATCGCGCAAGTCATTGATTTGCAAGGCTTTCTTCCTGATCAAAATTGTGGCAATTTGTTGACTTGCCCGTTGTGAAGCCGCTTGCAGCGCGATTGCACCGGTTTGCCCACAAAGTTATCCACAGCTTCGGGGGATGACTTGACGCTGGCAAACGGTTCGGCCCTCACCGCCCGGGTGGATCGCCGGCCGGTAGGCACTCGGTGATAATTCGCCTTCTGCCGCCGTCAGCACGCCGGCAGTTTTCAGCGCTGCCGACCTTCGGCGGCCGGTCGACACCTTCGAGGAACCGGATTTGATTTCGATCATACAAGCCGCGGGCTGGCCGATCTGGCCATTGATCCTGTGCTCGATCGCCGCGCTGGCGCTGGTCATCGAGCGCCTGATCAGCCTGCGGGTGACGCGGATCGCGCCGCCGAGGCTGCTCGACGAGGTGATGACGGTCACGCAGACGCAATTGCCGCCGCCCGACGTGATCGGCAAGCTCGCCAACAGTTCGGTGCTCGGCGCGGTGCTGGCCAGCGGCCTGCGCGCGGTGATGCAGGATCGCGCCGCCACCGAGGATTCGCTGCGCAAGACCTTCGAATCGGCCGGCCGTGCCGCGGTGCACCGGATGGAGCGTTACCTGAATACGCTCGGCACGATCGCATCGGCCGCTCCGCTGCTTGGTCTGCTCGGCACCGTGATCGGCATGATCGAGATCTTCGGCTCGCAGTCACCGACCGGCGGCAACAACCCGGCGATGCTGGCGCACGGCATTTCGGTCGCGCTGTACAACACCGCGTTCGGCCTGATCGTCGCGATCCCGGCGCTGATGTTCTACCGCTATTTCCGTGGCCAGGTCGATGCCTATACGATCGACCTCGAGCAGGCGGCCGACCGCATGCTGCCGCATCTGCTGCGCTTCGTTCACCACAACGATGCGACGCCGCTGGTGCGGCCGGCGCCGCCACGCCAGGTGCGCTGACGATGGCGGTCAATTTCCGCCGCATGCGGCGCGATGAACCCGAGATCAACCTGATCCCGTTCATCGATGTGCTGCTGGTCGTGCTGATCTTCCTGATGCTGACGACGACCTATTCGCGGTATTCGGAGCTGCAGATCACGCTGCCGGTCGCCAATGCCGAGAAGCCGGCCGACCGGCCGCGCGAGATCCTCGTCTCGGTGACCGCCGACGGCCTTTATTCGATCAACCGCAAGCCGCTGCAAGGCCGCGAGGTCGAGCAGCTCAGTGCGGCGCTGCGCAATGCCGCGGCCGGCGCGCCCGACAGCATCGTGATCGTCTCGGCCGACGCGTCGGCGGCTCACCAGTCAGTGATCAATGTGCTGGATGCCGCACGGCGCGCCGAACTGCCCCGGCTGACCTTCGCGACCCAGACGGCGGGTGGTGGCGGCGCACGCTGACGCGCCAGCCCGGGCACCCGCCTCGGCCAGCCGCTGGGCCGCCGGCCTGCAACAGGCCTGGATGCGGCGCGGCCCGCTGGCCTGCCTGTTGTGGCCGCTGTCGCTGCTGATGCGGCTGATCGTCGCGACACGCCGTGCCGCCTACCGGTTCGGGTTGCTGCGCAGCGGCCGCTTGCCGGTGCCGGTGCTGGTCGTCGGCAACCTGATCGTCGGCGGCGCCGGCAAGACACCGGTCGTGATCGCGGTGGTCGAATTGCTGCGTGCCGCCGGGCATCGACCGGCGATCGTCTCGCGCGGTTATGGGCGCGGCGACGATTCGCCGCTGGCGGTGGCGCCGCAGTCGATGGCCGCTGACGCCGGCGACGAGCCGCTGCTGCTGCGCCTGCGTTGCCAGGTGCCGGTCTGGGTTGGCCGCGACCGGCAGGCCACGGCACGGGCGCTGCTCGAGCAGCATCCGCACACCAGCGTGATCGTCTGCGACGACGGCCTGCAGCACCTGGCGCTGCAGCGTGACCTGCAACTGGTGGTGTTCGACGAGCGTGGCGCCGGCAATGGCTGGCTGCTGCCGGCCGGCCCGCTGCGCGAACCGCTGCCGGCCGATGTGTCGCGGCTGAACGGTGTGGCGACGCTGGTCGTCTACAACGCGGCCAAGCCGACCACCCGCTTGCCCGGCAGCCGCGTCGACGCCGGGCTGCGCGGCGCGGTCGCGCTGGCGGCCTGGTGGCGTGGCGAAGCGGCGTCGCCGGCCATCCTCGACGGCTTGCGCGGCCGGCCGCTGCTCGCTGCCGCCGGCACGGCCCGCCCGCAGCGCTTTTTTGCGATGCTGCGTGCGGCCGGGCTGCAAATCAACGAATTGCCGCTGCCCGACCACTTCGGTTTCTCGACGCTGCCTTGGCCAGAAGGCACGACCGACGTGCTGCTGACCGAAAAGGACGCCGTCAAGGTCGACCCGCACCGGCTCGGCGACTGCCGGGCCTGGGTGGTGCCGCTAGACTTGCAGCTCGAGCCCGAGCTGGCCGACCAGATCCGCCAGGCGCTGCCGCCCGGCGCCACCGCTGCCAACCAAGACGACCCCGACCACGATGGACACACGACTGCTTGAACTGCTGGTCTGCCCGATCTGCAAAGGCCCGCTGCAGCACCTGCGGCCGCCGATGCAGGAGCGGCAGGAACTTGTCTGCAATGCCGACCGGCTGGCGTTTCCGGTTCGCGACGGCATTCCGATCATGCTCGAATCGGAGGCGCGACAACTCGAACCGGCCGGCTCCGACCCGGCACCGACGCCCCCGGCCGACCTGCAGCGATGAGTTTTACCGTGCTGATTCCGGCGCGGCTCGCATCGACGCGGCTGCCGCGCAAGCCGCTGGCCGATATCGGTGGGGTGCCGATGGTGGTACGGGTCGCGCAGCGTGCCGCCGCGTCCGGCGCAAAGGCGGTGGTGGTCGCCGCCGATGCGGCGGAGATCGTCGATGCCTGCGCAGCCCATGGCATCTCGGCGCTGTTGACCCGTCAGGACCACCCGACCGGCAGCGACCGCCTTGCCGAGGCCTGCGAGCAGCTCGGCCTCGATGGCGCCGACATCGTCGTCAATGTCCAGGGCGACGAACCGCTGATCGCCCCCGGCCTGATCGACGCCTGTGCGGTATTGCTGAGCGACCGCCGCGAATGCGTGATGAGCACCGCCGCGCACCCGATCAGTGATGTTGCCGAATGGCGCAACCCGAATGTCGTCAAGCTGGTCTGCACGGCCGGCGCCAAGGCCTTGTATTTTTCGCGTGCGCCGATTCCGTGCTGGCGAGACGCCACCGGCGACGACGCCCTGCCGTCGCCGGCGCCGTGGCGGCACATCGGCATCTATGCCTACCAGGCCGGTTTTCTGCGCCAGTTTCCGGGCCTCGAGCAAAGCCCGCTCGAGCGGATCGAGTCGCTCGAACAGTTGCGCGTGTTGTGGCACGGTGAACAGATCGCGGTCCACTTGAGCAACGAGCGGCCCGGGCCCGGCGTCGATACGCCGGAAGACCTGCAGAAAGTGCGGGATCTGGTCGCCCGCGAAGGCGCCGGCGGCCACTGACGCGCCAGACAGAACAGGCGGGTTTTTCTCGACCCGCAGCGAAAGCGTCGCGTCAGAGGCCCATGCTATTCTCGACTGGATAACGGCAGTGCGCGGTCGAGCGCGCCGCTGCCGACAAGATTGAAATCACGAGGAATCCCATGCGAATGATCTTGTTGGGTGCGCCGGGTGCCGGAAAAGGCACGCAGGCAGCGTTTCTGTGTGCTCGCTACGGCATTCCGCAGATATCGACCGGCGACATGCTGCGCGCCGCGGTCAAGGCCGGCACGCCGCTCGGCGTCAAGGCCAAGCAGGTGATGGATTCGGGCGCGCTGGTCAGCGACGACATCATCATCGGCCTGGTCAAGGAGCGGATCAGCCAGCCGGACTGCGCGAACGGTTTTCTGTTCGACGGTTTTCCGCGCACGATTCCGCAGGCCGACGCGATGAAGGCCGCCGGCGTCAAGATCGATGTGGTACTCGAGATCGACGTACCCGATGAGGCGATCATCGAGCGGATGAGCGGCCGGCGCGTGCATCCGGCATCGGGCCGCAGCTACCACGTCAAGTTCAATCCGCCGAAGACCGACGGCATTGACGACCTGACCGGCGAGCCACTGATCCAGCGCGAGGACGACAAGGAAGAGACGGTGCGCAAGCGGCTCGAGGTCTACCAGAACCAGACCCGACCGCTGATCGACTATTACGCCCGCTGGGCGGCCACCGGCGACGCCGCGGCCCCGCGCTGCCTGAAAATCAGCGGCACCGGCAGCGTCGAGGAAATCACCGCGCGCGCAACCGCCGCGCTCGGTTGAACAGCGAGAACAGGAGAACGGGCATGGACATCAAGGACAAGGTATTCATCGTCACCGGCGGCGCTTCGGGCCTCGGTGAAGGCACGGCGCGGATGCTGGCTTCGCACGGCGCCAAGGTCGTGATCGCCGACCTGCAGGCCGACAAGGGCGAAGCGCTGGCCAAGGAGCTGGGCAGCGACAAGGCGGTGTTCGTCAAGTGCGACGTCGCCAGCGAGGCCGACGGCCAGGCGGCGGTCGACCGTGCGACGTCGATGGGCAAGCTGATGGGCCTGGTCAATTGCGCCGGCATCGCGGTCGGCTCGAAAACCGTCGGCAAGGATGGCGCCCATTCGCTGGACCTGTTCAGCAAGGTCATCACGGTCAACCTGGTCGGCAGCTTCAACATGATCCGCCTCGCGGCGGCGGCGATGAGCCGCAACGAGCCGGAATCGACCGGCGAGCGCGGCGTGATGATCTCGACCGCCAGCGTGGCCGCCTACGACGGCCAGATCGGCCAGGCCGCGTATTCGGCGTCGAAGGGCGGCATCGTCGGCATGACCTTGCCGATCGCCCGTGACCTCGCGCGCAACGGCATCCGCAACATGACGATTGCGCCGGGCATCTTCGGCACGCCGATGATGTTCTCGATGCCGCAGGAGGTGCAGGATTCGCTGGCGGCCAGCGTGCCGTTCCCGAGCCGCCTCGGCACCCCGACCGACTATGCCAAGCTGGTGCAGCAGATCATCACCAACGAGATGCTGAACGGCGAGGTGATCCGCCTCGACGGCGCGATCCGGCTGGCGCCGAAATGATCCGGTTGGCGCTCTGAAATGAAAGCAAAACGGGCTGCATCAGCAGCCCGTTTTCATTTGCAGACGCAGCAGACCTACTTCTTGCGTGCCTGCAAGGCCCACAGCCGCGCCAGGTCGGCCGAACCGTCCTTGCCCTTGACGCCGCGGAAGGTCGTCAGCGCCTTTGTGCCCTGCCCTGCGAGCGTCTGCGCGATGCCGAGGTGCAGCTGCGCATCGTCCGGCCGCTTCAGGCCGCCTTTCTCGATGCCCTGTTGCATCAGCTCCAGGCCTTTGGCGGCATCACCGTTGATCACCAGGTTGTAGCCGACATCGAGCAGCGCATTGCCGTCCTTCGCGGCCTTGGCGTCGGCCAGCTCGGTCTCCATCGCGGCCTTCTTTTCCTCGAGGCGCTTGGCGATCAGGTCGCGCAGCCGCTGGTGCCGGCCGGCCTGGTCGCCGACGCCGAGCACCTTGGCCTCGTAGCCCTTGTCGAGGATCTTCTTGCCTTCTGCCGGAAAGCCGGCCTGGACCGCGAGCTGCGCCGCCTCCATGTAATCGTTGGCGCTGTCCATCACGCCAGTCACCAGCGACAGGCGGTAGACGTCGAGGGCAAAGCGGTCGCTGAAGCTCTGCTTGCGCTGCAGCCGGCTCAGCAGGTCGGCCCAGTACGCCTTCTTCGGGTAGTAGGTGATCAGCTTTTCGATCGTGAAGACGCTGAGGTCCTGATCATTGAGCCGCTGCGCCGCATTCAGCAACAGGTTCAGCCGATCTTCATCGGGCGCCTTGCCGGACTTCTCGGTCGCCTGGATCTCCGCCGTCAGCTGCTTCGCGGCGCCGGAAAAATCTCCGGAAAGATACTGGGCCTGGATCAGCAGCGTGCGGATGCTCGAATTGCCGCCGCCTTCGTTCAGATAACGCTGGCCCCACTGCATCGTCTTGCCGTAGTCCTTTGCGCGGTAGGCAAGGCCGGTCAGCGATTCGAGCATGCGCAGCTTCTCGGCCGCGTTGACACGGCCGGACTTCTCGATGAAGTCGAAGGCGCGGCCGGCGGCATTGACGTCGCCGGCGCCGGAGGCTGCGGCCAGCCGCATCCGCTCGATCAGATAGTTCTCGTAAGCGGTCTGCGAACCGACCTTGTCGGCGGTCTCGACCTGGCGCAGCGCGTCGCGATAACTGCCGCGCTTGATCAGGTCCTGCGCGGCTTGCAGCGGCTTGCCGACTTCCGGGCGAACGGTATCGGCGGCATGGGCAGCGCCAAAGGCGCCGAGCGCGAGCGACACCGCCGCCGCCGCGGCAACCCGGCGCAGGCTGCTGCTTTTCGATCGATGCGCGGCGGGCAGGAGGTTTCCAGCGTGGTCAACAGACATCAGAGGACGCTCACTTGACGAATTGCTCATTGCCGACGATTCCGAGCTTGGTCACACCAAGCCGCTGCGCACTGGCCATCACCATTGCAACCGACTTGTATTCGACCAGCTTGTTCGGACGCAGATGCACTTCAGGTTGATCCGGTTCGGCAGCGACTCGGATCAGCTTGTCCTCGAGCGCTGCCCGGTCCGGCAGAATCTCGCCGTTCCACAACACCGTGCCGTCGAAATCGACGTCGATCGTCACCACCACCGGCTCCTTCGTGGTCGGCGGCGGCGGCGTCCCGGTCGGCATGTTCAGATTCACCGAATGCAGCTGGATCGGGATCGTGATGATCAGCATGATGATCAGCACCAGCATCACGTCGATCAGCGGCGTCGTGTTGATGTCCATCATCACCTCGGGATCGCCCGACCCTTTGGACCCGACACTCATTCCCATAACATTTCCTTCCAAAAACTCGCTGACTCACCGAAAGCGAGCGCAGCGAAGCCTAGATCAAGCCACTCGCGCCGCTCCGGGTCCCCCGGGCGGCCGCGAGGCGCCCCCTCGCGGGGCAGGAGCGAAGCGACGTGGGGGCTAACCTTTCGGCGGCGGCTCAGTGATGAAGCTGACCTTCAGGATGTTGGCCCGCTGGCACTGAAACATCACCCGTCCGATCGATTCGTAACGCGCATTCTGGTCGCCCCGGATATGCACCTCCGGCTGCGGATTGAGCACCGCAACCGCCTTCAGCTTCTCGAACAACGCGTTGTTGTCGGGAACCAGCGCCGTATTCCAGAAGATGTCGCCATCCTTGTTGACGGCGATCTCGATGTTCTCCGGCTTGGTCTGCAGCGCGATGTTGTCCTCTTCGGGCAACTTGACCGGAACGGTCTGCGTGACGACCGGAATGGTGATCAGGAAGATGATCAGCAGAACCAGCATCACGTCGACCAGCGGTGTGGTGTTGATCGCGGAGACGACTTCGTCCTCGTCGCCGCTCCCCGATCCGACGTTCATTCCCATGACAAGACTCCTGCGTTGGCTCAGCGGGTCTGCCGCGCACCCATCAGCACACCGTGCAGGTCAGCGCTGAAGCTGCGCACTGCGTCGAGGGTCACCTTGTTGCGGCGGACCAGCCAGTTGTAGCCGAGCACCGCCGGCACAGCGACGGCCAGGCCGATGGCGGTCATGATCAGCGCCTCACCGACCGGGCCGGCGACCTTGTCGATCGACGCCTGGCCGGCAATGCCGATTGCGGTCAGTGCGTGGTAGATGCCCCAGACGGTACCGAACAGACCGACGAATGGCGCGGTCGAACCGACCGTCGCGAGGAAGGCCAGGCCATCCTGCAGACGCGATTGCACGTCGGCAACGGCGCGGTCGACACTCATCGTGACCCAGGTATTGCGGTCGATGTTCTCGGTCAACGCACCTTCGTGGTGCTCGCCCGCAGCGATGCCGGTATCGGCGATGAAGCGGAACGCCGAGCCTTCCTTCAGCTGGGCTGCGCCTTCCTTCAGGCTGCCCGCCTTGAAGAATTTCGTGTGGGCCGACCGTGCCTGGCCGCTGATCTTCATGCTTTCCCACAGCTTCGTGATCAGGATGTACCAGCTGCCCATGCTCATGATCACGAGGATCAGCAGCGTGCCCTTGCTGACCCAGTCGCCCTGCTTCCACAGCGCCTCGAGGCCATAAGGGTTGTCGATCGTCTCCTTGACCGCGGTCGGCGCCATCGCCGGCGGTTGCGGCGTCGTATCCGCCGGCGCCGCCGTTTCGGTGGTGGCGGCGGTTGCCGCCGGCGCGGCGTCAGGCGCGCTCGCCTGGGCCTGGACCAGCGGAGCGTTCAGCAGCAGACCGGCGGCAAGGGTTGCCGCAGCGGCGAAGAAGTTCAGGCGGTTGATCATCATGAAAGATTCCTGCGGGTAGCAATGGATGGATGGAAACGGACGGCCCCCTGGCTTTTTGGGCCGGCGCCGCCGGATGCCTGCAACGAGACTGGGACCGGCTGGCGCGTTCGGGGTTCCGCCGACAAGGGGGTTGGGGACTACTTGATGTCGAAGAAGAATTCCTGGCGGATCTGCACCGCATCACCGGCGCAGACATAACCTTCCTTCATCGCCGTCTCGACGGCGTCACGGAAGGCCCGCTTGGTGCGTGCGTTCATGCCGCGGAAGGTATCGCGTTCGAACTCGACCTCGACCACCCGGCCAGCCTTCAACGTGGCGAGCACGAAGATGCTGCCCTGCACCTCGAAGTTGACGGCCGGCGGAACCGGCGGCGGCATCTGGGTGCAGGCGACACCGGCGGCGACCGGGCCGGTCGGCTTCGGTTTCGGCGGCGGCGGGGCCGGCGGGGCCGGAGCGGGTGCTGGCGGCGCAGCAACCACCGGCGGCGGCGCAGGCGCGATCACCACCGGAGCCGGCGGCGGGGTCGGCGTGACGGCAGTGATGGTCGGCACCGGCGGCGGCGGTGCGGTGATCTGCACTTCCGGCGGCGGAATGAACGGCGGTGGTGGGGCCTCGAGTTTCGGCGGCGGTGGCACGACGACCTCGGGCGGCGGCGGCGGCTTGCGGACCTCCTCGATCACCTTGGTCTCGATCGGCGCGATGACGATCTCGACCACCTTCTTCCCCAGCCCTGTCACCAGGGCGTAGACGATCAACACGTGAAACAGAATGACAAACGTGATCCCCATCAGGTGTTTGCGGGGATCAGCCTGTCGCTTGGAAAAATCCATCCTGGGGTCTCCAGAGGCGAAAAGAGGGAAGCGGGTGGCTGATGGGCTCGTGACCCAAAAGCGCAGCATTCTAAGGACCAGAAGGGCCGTTTCGAGCCCCACTGCTGGTTTATCTGATTAGGTGTTCTACCCCTCTGCGGGCGGCGAACAGAGCCGATGGACCCTGTATTTGTCGTAATGTTTTACGCAAGAAGCGTCAAAACGTCGCCAAGTGCAACATCTGCGTCGGCTCGTCAGCACTGCGAGAGATCGAGCAGCGGCAGCAGAACCGTCGCATCGCCCCTGAGCGGGTCAGATGACACCGGGGCGGCCTGCCGATTGGCAAGCCGCCCCGCTCATCGATGGGGATCGCAGCCCGTTGCCGGGCCGGCGACCACCGGGACTATCAGAAGAACTTGTACGAACCGTACAGCGTGAAGGTGCGACCCAACGGGTTCGTGAACCGAGGGTCGTAGCCGCGCTGGAAGGTCGAATTCTGCACCGTGCGCGGCGGATCCTTGTCGAGCAGGTTCAGCACGCCGGCCGTCACCGTCAGGTTCTTCACGCCCGTCCAGCTTCCGGACAGGTCGAAGATCGAATAGGCACCAACCTTGCCAGCGTCGTTCTGGTCAGAGTAGGAACCCTTGAACCGGTTGGTCAGCGTCGCCGCCCACGGTCCCTTGCTCCAGGTGCCGCTCAGCACATGCTGCCAGCGGAAGACAGGCGCATTGTCCGAATAGCGGCCGACCGCGTCGAAGAAAGCGCCGCCCTGCTCACGCTGGTACTGGTACTTCGTGATGTAGGTGCCTTCCATCGAGACGCCGAAATTGCCAGCCGGCGTCGCCCCCGAACGCCAGGCAGCCGACAGGTCGATGCCGCTGGTGTGCAGTTCGCCGAGGTTTTCGGTCCGCGCGTCGATGAACGCGATCGGATCGAAACCGATGTTCGGGTAACCGGCACAAGCGTCGATGTTGGCCCGCGTGATGCCTGCCCCGGTTGCCGGAATCTGGCTGCAGCGGAAGAACTTCGCCGAATATTTCGCCGGCGCACCAAACACCGCCTGCTCCGGAATCGAGCTGATCATGTTGCGGATCTTCAGCTGCCAGACGTCGAAGCCGAGCGTCACGTTGTTGCTTGGTTCGAAGACCAGGCCGATCGTGAAGGCCTTGGATTTTTCCGGCTGCAGGCTGCTCGCGGCAAAACCGTTCGCGACCGGCCCGCCCTGGCGCTGCAGCACCTGCTGGCCGCAAACTCGACCAGGCTGCGCACCGCCGACGGCGTTGCCACCCGGGCACAGTTGCGGATCGTTGTAGTTGTCGCTGGTGAAGGTCAGCGACTGCGGCTGGTAGATCTCGAACAGCGTCGGCGCACGGAAGCCGGTATTTGCGGAACCGCGGATCAGCAGCGCCTTGGTCGGCTGGTAGCGCAAACCGACCTTCGGATTGAAGGTGCTGCCGGTATCGCTGTAATCGTCGTAGCGGCCGGCCAGCGTCAGCTCGAGGTCCTTGACGACCGGAATGCTGAATTCGGCGAACGCGGACTTGTTGTTGCGCTTGCCGGTGGTGTCGCTGTTCGGATCGATGCCGAGGCTGCCGAGCTGGCCGGTGATCGGCAGCGCTTCGTAATCCAGCTTCTCGTTGCGGTACTCGACGCCGAATGCGGCGCCGACCGAACCGGCACCAAGCTTGAACAGCGAAGGATTCGACACCCGCAGGTCGACAAAATCGCTCTTGTTGGTGCCGATGATCGTCGGCGCATTGACCTGCGCGGCCGCAATCGCCGCGGAACCGGCCGCCGTCTGTGCACCGAAGGGATTGATCACGCCATTCCAGATGCCTTGGCGAATCATCGTGTCATTGACATAGCCGCCCTTGACGTTGGCCTCGCTTTCGTTCTTCGTCGAGCCGACCGCAGTGCGGTAGTCCCAATCGCCGAACAGGCCTTCCATGCCGAGCATCATCCGCTCGGTCGTCGTGTCGTCGCCGCTGGTGCGCTTGCCGGCCGGCACCTGCCGCCAGTTTGCAATGCCGCCGGGGACCGTGGTCTGGCCGTTGCCACCAGCGAACGTCGGAACGGTGACCGTCCCCACCGGCGCGCCTGCCGGATAAAACGGGCTGGTCGCAGGGATCGAGGAATTGGTCGGTGCAGGGGCAACCCGGGCGATGCTCTTGTTGTTCGAGTTGAGGTATTCGAACGATGCGATGTGGTCCGGCGTGACGGCGAACGATGCACGCAGCAGCCCGGTGATCTGTTCGCTCTGCGTCAGGATGTCGATGTCCTGCGTGAAGTCGTAGCGGCAGCTGCTGAAGCCGGTGCCCGCCGCATTCGGCAGCGGCACCGAGGCCGGCGGCGAGCAGTTCGGCCCGGTCGGCTCGAAGCCGTTGATGTCGCCAGGGAACGAGGTGCCGCTGGTGCCGGAGAGGATCGCATCGCGCCCGGTGCCGATGATGCCGGTCTTCGAGAATTCGCGCCTGTTGGCTGGCAGCACGTCCTGCTTGCGCCAGTCGAGCGAGGCCATCAGGTTGAAGCGGTTCTGCGACAGCGTACCGAAGCCGCCGGACAGGCTGACCCGCTTGGTATCGCCGCCGCCGGATTTTTCCGGCACCGCCAGCTGTGCGCTGACCTCGAGGCCGGTCAGTTCGCGCTTCGTGATGAAGTTGATCACGCCGCCGATTGCATCCGTGCCGTAGATTGCCGAGGCGCCGTCACGCAGCACCTCGATGCGCTGGATCGCCGCCAGTGGAATCGCATTCAGGTCGACGGCCGCCGCGTCGAAGGCATGGTTGGCAAGGCGCCGGCCATTCAGCAGCACCAGCGTCTTGTTCGCATTGGTGCCGGTGGGCCCGCTCAGGCCGCGCAGGTCGGCTTCGGCCTTGCCGCCGGTGGTCGCGCCGATCGCCTGGCTGGAGCCGAAATTGGACTGGTTAGAGGCAATGAAGGCGATTGCCGCCTCGGTATTCGTGACGCCCTGCTTCGCAAGGTCCTCGACCTTGATGACGGTGACCGGAAGCGCGGTTTCACCGGCAATGCGGCGGATCGACGAACCGGTGATCTCCACCCGCTCTAGGGTTTGCTGGCCGAAGGCCGGGATGCTGGCGACACCGAGGGTTCCACCGAGCGCAACCAACACGGCGCTGCAAACCTGGGTTCTTCTGATCATTGATGTGATCTCCTCTGGGGTTGATGGGCCATGCCTGCCAGACGGGATCGCCGCCGGGCACACATAGATGCATACAAATGCAAAGAAATATTGTGGGCATGCAAAACCCGACGCTGCAGAGGTTTTGCCCGATCTGTTGCCAAATGTTGCCGGCAACCTACAACTCAGTAAATGTCCCGTGGCGCGCAGCGAAAAATCTCGATCTGAATCGATTGCGCAAATGAAAAAGCGGCCCGTGCACGTGCGTGCTCGGGCCGCTTGCGGCGATCCGGCCGAAGCCGGATCAGCGCTTCAACTGGCTCAGAACTCGTACTTGGCAGCGACCCGGTAGGTGCGGCCGAGCGGGTTGTGGAAGCGGTCGTCGTAGGCGCGCGACTGGAAGCGGCTGACCTGGTTGGTGAACGGCGGGTTGGTGTCGAACAGGTTCAGCACGCCGGCCGACAGCGTCAGGTTCTTCACGCCGCGGTAGGTGACGGCGATGTCGAAGATCGAATAATCGCCAACCTTGTTCGTGTTGAACGGCGCCACGTTGAACGGCGCGCCCTGCGCGTTCTGGTCGCGGTAGCCGTTGACGAAGCGGTTCGTCAGCTGGCTCGACCAGTCACCCTTCTGCCAGCCGATCGTCGTCACCTGCTGGTAGCGGATCACCGGGCCGCCGAACTGCGCGTTGTAGTTGCCGTTCGGGTTGAACCAGCGGCCGTTCGGCTCGACCTGGAACTCGTACTTCAGCACATACGAACCACGCACCGAGGCGTTGAACTTGCCCCAGGGCGTCGCCGCACCTTCCCAGTTCATCTGGATGTCGATACCGTTGGTGCGAACGTCACCCAGATTCAGGTTGGTGTTGATCACGTAGGCCAGCGGATCGCCACCCGGAATCTGGCAGGCGCCGATCGCCGTCTGGCGCGCCGCCGGTGCCTGGCTGCAACGCACGAACAGCGCCGCGTACTTGGCCGGGTCGGCAAAGATCGACTGCTCGCCGATCACGCTGATCGAGTCCTTGATGTAGTAGTGCCAGTAGTCGAGGCCAACCGAGAACTCCCGCGTCGGCTGGACGACGAAACCGAGCGTCCAGGCCTTCGATTCCTCGGCCGTCAGCTGCGCATTGCCGCCTTGCAGTTGCTGGAACTGGATGCCGCAGTCACGCGACGGCACGGCATTGGCCGCCGGCACGCCGTTCGGGCACAACACCGGATCGTTGTAGCGAGTCGACGTGAAGGTCGTCGAATTCGGCGCGTACAGCTGGGTCAGCGTCGGCGCCGTGAAACCGGTGTTGGCCGAGCCGCGCAGCAGGATCTTGTCGTTCGGCTGGTAGCGCACCGACAGTTTCGGATTGATGGTCTCGCCGAAGTCGCTGTATTTGTCGCCACGCAGCGAGAAGCCGAGTTCCAGACCCTTCACCACCGGCATGCTCAGCTCCATTGCGAGCGCGCTGATGTCGCGATCGCCCTGGCGAAGCGCACCCGAACCGGCAAGACCGGAACTGGCGGCCTGGCTGACCTTCGGGATGTTGGTGTTGTAGATCATCTCCTCCTTGCGGACCTCGGCAGCCAGCGCGAGTGCCATCGAGCCACCCGGCAGCTTGCCGATCACCCGGCTGAAGTTCGCCGTCGCACCGGACATCTTCGCTTCGCCGTCCTGCACCTGGCCGAGCACCTGGTTCGCCTGCAGATAGGCGAGGCCATTGGCAGTCTGCGCGCCGAACGGGTTCAGGTACAGCGGCGCGCCGTTGAACATCAGCTGCTGACCGGCCGGGCAGACGTTGCTGACCAACGGCACCGCGCAACCCGATACGCCGTTGCGCAGCGGCTGCGTCATCGGGTAGCCGTTCAGGAAAAAGTTGTCGACCTTCGCCGACGACGCAAACAGATTCGCCTGGTAATCCCAACCGGCGACGACGCCTTCGAGGCCTGCGAGCAGGCGCTGCGTGGTGTTTTCCTGTTCGCCGGACCGCGAGCCGAGCGCCGTCGTCCGCCAGGAAATCGAAAGGTTCTGCGCCGGATTGAGCGCCGGGTTCGCTGGCGTGATGCCGCGGCCCGGGTAATAGGGGCTCAGCGGCGTCATCGTCAGGCCACCTTCCGGCGACGGCGCGATCTTCGTCTCGACGTTGTTCATCGAGCGGAAATACTCGAGCGACGCCGTGTGGTCGGAGCCGAGTGCCAGCGCACCGCGCAGGAATACCGACTGCTGGTCCTGCTTCGGCAGCGTGTTCGTGAAGGTCTGCGTGTCGGCAAAGCAGCGGATGCTGCGGCCGGCATTGGCGCCCGAAACTTCAGGCACCGAGATCGACCCTGGCGGATCGCAATTCGGCGCCGTCGGGTTGCCACTGACCGTGCCCTGGCTGTAGTTGGCCGGGAACGCGGTCGGGCTCAGCGCATTGAAGCCGTTCCACGGCTGGTAGGAGGTGGCGGCGAAGTCACGCTCTGTGCCGCCGAGCGGCTTGGACTGGCGCACATTGAGCGCGCCCATGATGTTCCAGCCCTGCTTGTTCAGGTCGCCGATACCGCCGAGCAGATTGCCGGAATAGACGTTGCCGCCGCCGGCTTCGGTGACCTGCGCCGACGCATCGATCGAACCTCCACGGTAGTTGCGGTGCGTGATGAAGTTGATCACGCCGGCGATCGCGTCGGTACCGTAGATCGACGATGCGCCGTCAGGCAGCGTCTCGATGCGCGCGATCGCCGCCATCGGCAGCGTATTCAGGTCGGTCGCGACGGTCGAGAACGGGTTCGGTGCAATCCGCTTGCCGTTCAACAGCACCAGCGTGCGTTGCGCACCAAGCGAGCGCAGGTCGGCGTATGCCGCTGCACCGTTGGTGCCGCTGACCGAGCCGGAAGTGACGGTGCCGCCCTGGTTCTGCGTGATGAACCGGACCGCCTGCTCTGCATTGGTGACGCCAGCCTTCTGCAGTTCCTCGACGTTCAGCGTGATCACCGGCGTTGCGGTTTCACTGGCCAGGCGGCGGATCAGCGAGCCGGTGATCTCGACCCGGTTCAGCGCTTCCGGCTGGGCGCTCTGCGCAAAGCTGACCGATGGGGCGAGCACGCCGGTGCCGCCGAACGCGATCAGCAGACCGGTGCAAATCTTCTTTCTCTTGAACAACATTCAGATCTCCTGGAATAACGCAAGTTTGAGGATCGTCCCAGTTGCAACATGACTGCTCCCGGTCAGTCGCGCGCCTGGCGTTCTGCTTCACGACGGAACGCGATTCTCTGGTGCCACCACAGGAGCGCCGCCTAGGGAAAGTCTGAGTCGGCCCCTCGGCGACGCCTCCCAGACGCGCGAATCGAGAAGGACTTGGCGCACACGCAAGATTTGTGCGGGCTCGCGGGCAGCTCCGCCTGCGACGTGGCGTCGTGCGCGCCTGGTATCGCGTTGCACCACCACAACGCGGGCCATCACCCTAGCTTTTGCGCCAATTGACAGGCATCGGAAACAAGCCGCATTCCAGGGCGGCACAACAGCAAGGCACCGCGAACCGGAGCCGGTTCGCAATGCCGTCCCGCCGCAGCGGTGACTGCCTCAGCCGCCCGATGCTGACCACTATCGCAAACCCTTGGTGCAGGTTTTGCACAACGCGCTCGGCGGCGCAGATGCTGGAGTTCAGGACAATCGCGCGGCCCATCTCGAGCCCCGACCGAGCGCTGCGGTCTTCCGGGCTCTGCCAATCAACTTTTTTCTTTGTCTCACGGAGTAGTACAGATGTTCAGAAGGACCAAGGTCAGCGCCGCGGTTGTCACCGCGCTCGGCGGCCTGCTCGCCCTCGGCGCAGCACCGTCACATGGCCAGCAAACCCTCGACCGGGTGGAAATCACCGGCTCGAGCATCAAGCGCATTGCGGCAGAAGGGGCTCTGCCCGTACAGATCGTCACGTCGGCGCAGATCCAGCGCTCCGGCGCAACAACCGTCGCCGAAGTGATCCAGCGCCTGCCGGCGATGCAGGGTTTCCAGATCGCCGACATCGCCGCAGGCTCGAACTCTGGCGGCATCGTCACCGCCAGCATCCACGACATCGGCGCGTCGTACACGCTGGTGCTGCTGAACGGCCGGCGCATCGCACCGACCGGATCGGGCGCGACGATCAACCTGAACTCGATCCCGATGAGCGCGATCGACCGCGTCGAGGTGCTGACCGACGGCGCTTCGGCGCTGTACGGCTCGGACGCGATCGCCGGCGTCGTCAACTTCATCCTGAAAAAGAACCTGCAGGGTGGATCGTTCGATGCAGCGATCAACGTGCCGACCGAAGGTGCGGGCAAGTCCGGCAATGTCAGCTTCACCTATGGCGTCGGCGACCTCTACAAGGACCGCTTCAACTTCCTGTTCTCGGTCCGGCACGACGAGCAGCAGGTGCTGAAGGCGACCGACCGGGAGTTCTCGAAGTCGGCCTACCTCCCGTTCACGAAGGAAGGCAAGCAGTACGTCTACGACCGCACCAGCGTGTTCGCGGTGCCGGCCAATGCCTCGGTGACCTTCAAGCGTCTGCCGGGCGAGACGACGACGCTGCCGTCGTATGCGTTCAACCCCTACCGCAAGCAGACCGGCGCCTGCGGCCCGATGAATTTCTACAGCCTGAACAACGCCACGACGGCAACGTCGGTGACGGAAAACTGCGCCTTCGACTTCGGTTCGACCGTCGAGGTCTATCCGGAAAACAAGCGCGACACGATGTTCCTCGCCGGCCAGTTCCAGGCGACCGAGAACCTGAAGTTCTTCAGCGAGTTCGCGTATTCGCGCTTTGACCTGACCGCGCGCATTGCCGCCAATCCGGTGCCGGTGTCGATCCCGCTGACCTCCGACTACTACCGGAACTCGGTGCTGCCGTACCTGACTCCGGCGCAGGCCGCGCGCGTCAACACGGTCACTGCTAACTACCGTGCGCAGGATTTCGGCACCCGTGACTCGCAGACGGTCACCGACGCGAAGCACTTCGTGATTGGCGCCGATGCGGAAATCGGTGGCTGGAGCACCAACGCCGGTCTGACTTGGTCCGAGAATGCACTGAACGAAAACTATGTCGGCGGCTACTTCCGCGACAAGGAGTTCCGGGCCCTGCTGGCGGCCAACGCCTTCGACCCGTTCAAGCTGTCGGGCAACCAGACCCCGGCCGTGCAGAGCCTGATGAACGGCAGCATCTTCAATGGCTCGGTGCGCACGCAGAGCACGACGCTGACCGGTGCCGACTTCCGCGCGTCGCGTGAACTGTTCCGGCTGCCTGCGGGCCCGCTCAGCATCGGCCTCGGTGGTGACTTCAGGAACTACCACTACAAGCAGACGCCGTCGGCGGCAGCGCTGGCGGGCGAGATCTACAACTACTCGCCGTATACCGCCTATGACCTTGAGCGCGACAGCCACGGCGTGTTCGCCGAGGTGCTGGTTCCGATCGTCAAGAACCTGGAAGTGACCGGTGCATTCCGTTACGACACGACCAAGGCAGTCAAGGACGCGCTGAAGAACCGGACCGTCGGCGACGACATGAGTGCATCGACCTACAAGGTGTCGGGCCGCTACCAGGCGTCGCAGAACCTGCTGTTCCGCGGCTCCTTCGGCACCGGCTTCAAGGCCCCGTCGATGCTCGACATCGCGCAGCCGCTGGTGCCGAACGGCGTCACCGCCAGCGCCTATGACTGTCCGTTCCCCGGCACCGAGTTCTGCAAGCCAGGCAAGCTGCAATATACGCAGCTGGCCGGCGGCAACGAGAAACTGGTGCCGGAGAAGTCGAAGAACTGGACCGCCGGCCTGCGTTTCGAGCCGACCGCCAACTTCGGCATGGGCATCGACTACTGGCGCGTCGAGATCAGCGATGCGGTCAGCGCGGTGTCGGCCAACCAGGCCTTTGCCGATCCGAACAAGTACCGCAGCCTGTTCACGACCTTCAAGCAGCCGGCTGAACCGCAGGCCTACTGGACCTTCATCAGCTCGTCGACGAATATCGGCAAGGCGATCAACAGCGGCGTGGACTGGGACTTCATCAGCCGCCACAAGACGCCGGTCGGTCAGCTGACGCTGAGCATTGCCGGAACCTACCTGATCGAGTCGTCGTACACCCGTCCGGGAACCGACAGCGACTTCACCGACAGCATGGGCAAATACGGTGAAAACGCAGCGGTCTCGTTCCGCAACATCTATCGGGCAACGGCGATTCTCGACAGCGGCAAGTTCTCGAACTCGCTGACGGTCAACTACCGTTCGGGCTACGAGGACCAGAACCAGCTGGTCCGTGATCTGGCGACCAACACCAACGTGCGGCTGCGGCTCGATGTGCCGGACTACTACACGCTGGATTGGCAAGGCATCTATCGCCCGAACAAGTCGGTCGAGCTGCGTGCCGGCGTGAAGAACCTGCTGAACAAGGCGCCTCACCTGAGCCTGCGTGACTCGTCCGGCCACCAGGTCGGCTACGACCCGCGTTACAACGACCCGCTGATGCGCACCGTCTACGTGGCCGCAAGCTACAAGTTCTGAGCGACTGAAGCGTGAGTGCAGGCGGTCGCCCGCCTGCCGCATGACCCGACCCCGCCGTGCGCAAGCCGGCGGGGTTTTTTTGTCGCCATGGCCGGCCCAAGCGGCGGCCGGCTACTGCACGGCCTGCTCGATCCTCGGCACCGCCGCCAGCAACTCCCGTGTATAGGCCGACTGCGGCTGCTCGAGCACTCGGGCCGCCGGCCCGATCTCCTCGAGTCGCCCGGCATTCATCACCGCGATCTGGTCGGCCAGATAGGCGACGACCGCGATGTTGTGGGTGATGAACAGGTAGGACACCGACAGTTCGTCCTGCAGTTCGCGCATCAGGTTCAGGATCTGCGCCTGCACCGACACATCGAGCGCCGAGGTCGGTTCGTCGCAGACGATCAGCCGCGGCTCGACCGCCAGCGCGCGGGCGATCGCCAGCCGCTGCCGCTGGCCGCCTGAAAATTCATGCGGATAGCGCTCCAGCGCATCGGATCGCATGCCGACCCGTTCGACCATCGCGCGCACGCGTTCGCGGCGCTGCCCGGCGTCGAGTTCCGGTTTCAGGGACAGCAAGCCTTCCTCGAGAATCTCGGCGATGCGCATGCGCGGGTTCAGCGATGCAAACGGGTCCTGGAAAATCATCTGGATCGCACTGCGCGCGCGCTGCAACGCCGGGCCGTTCAGCGCAAACAGGTCGTCGCCGTCGAACAGCGCCTTGCCCTCGATCACTGCCTGGCGGCGCAGCAGCTGCACGATCGCCTTGCCGGTGGTCGTCTTGCCACAGCCCGACTCGCCGACCAGCGCCAGTGTCTGCCCGGCCTGCAGGTCGAACGAGATGCCGTCGACGGCTACAAAACCGCTGCTGCTGCGCCGCAGCAGCCCGCTGCGGATCGGGAACGTGACGCGCAGGTCGCGCACCTGCAGCAGCGGCTGCTGGGCAGGCGCCGCCGCGCGCTGGCGATCGGCGTCGGGGCGTTGTCCAACGGCGACCGCACTCACCTCTTCCGGCGGCGGACTCGCGACCGCCGGGTCATAAAGGAAGCAACGCACACTGCGGTCCGATCCGGCCTGCGGCGGCAGCAACTGGGGTACCGCCGCTGTGCAGTGGTCGAACACACGATCGCAGCGCGGCGCAAATCGGCAGCCCGAAAAATGCTGCGTCAGCGGCGGCACGGTGCCGCCGATTGCTGCCAATTGCCCACCGCGCTTGTTGGCGTCGGGCAAGGCCTGCAGCAGCAGCCGCGCATAAGGATGCTTCGGCGCGGCAAAAAACTCGGCCGCAGTCGCGACCTCGATGATCTGCCCGGCATACATCAGCGCGACGTGGTCGGCCATCCCCGAGACCACCGCGAGGTCGTGGGTGATCAGCAGCAGGCCCATGCCCTGCTCTTTCTGCAGCGTGCGCAGCAGGTCGAGGATCTGCGCCTGGATCGTCACGTCGAGCGCGGTCGTCGGCTCGTCGGCGACCAGAAAATCGGGCTCCGACGCCAGCGTCATCGCGATCATCACGCGCTGCTTCTGGCCGCCGCTGAGGCGGAACGGGTATTCGTCGATGCGCCGCTCAGGCTCCGGGATGCCGACCTTGCCGAGCCAGTCGATCGCCTTGACACGCGCCGCCGCGCCGCGCAGATCGGTGTGCGCCTCGATCGCCTCGACGATCTGGTCGCCGACGCGCATCACCGGATTCAGGCTGGTCGAGGGCTCCTGGAAAATCATCCCGATGCGCCCGCCACGGATGCCGCGCATCTGCGCCTCGCTGAGCGCAAACACATCCTCGCCCTCGACCTCGAGCCGCCCTTCGGTGACGCGGCCGGCTTCCGGCAGCAGCCGCATCATCGCCAGCGCCGTCATGCTTTTGCCACAGCCCGACTCGCCGACCAGCGCAAAGGTTTCGCCGCGGCTGATCGCCAGGCTCAGGCCGTCGATCGCGCGAACGATGCCGGATTCGGCATCGATCGCCACTTTCAGGTCGGTGATTCTCAGCATCGGTGCAAGTCGATCAGGCGTCTCATCGGTCGGTGGTCGGCGGTTCGGTCACCGGCTGTCGGCGGGCGCCGGGCAAGGCGATGCGGCGCGGCCGGAACGAGCGGGCCCGCGGATCGAAGGCGTCACGAACGCCGTCGGCAAACAGGTTCGCGGCGAGCACCAGCGTGACCATGAAGCCGAAGGCGGCGGCGAACGACCACCAGACAACCGGGTCGCGGCTCATCTCGTTGCGCGCCAGATTGATCATGCCGCCGAAACTGTTCATCGACGGGTCGACACCGACGCCGACATACGACAACACCGCCTCGTAGAGGATCAGCGACGAGAACTCGAGCACCGTGACGATCAGCATCAGGTGGGCGACATTCGGAAAGACATGGCGCACCATGATGCGGCTGTCGTTGACGCCGAAGGCATTGGCGGCCTGGATGAATTCGAGCTCACGCAGCTTCAGTGTCTCGCCGCGCAGCAGCCGGCACAGCCCGGCCCAGCCGGTCAGGCCGAGCACCGCGCACAGCATGAACAGTTTCAGGTCGGCGCGCTCGGCACCGGTTTCGAACAGCTCCGGGTGCTTGTCGAGGTAGACCTGCACCATCAGCACCAGCGCGGCAATCAGAAGCACGTTCGGCACCGACGACAACACGGTATAGATGTACTGCACGACCTCGTCGACCCAGCCGCGGAAATAACCGGCCATGATGCCGAGCACCACCGCCAGCGGCAGCGTCGCGACGGTCGCCAGCGTGCCGATCACGAATGCGGTGCGGATGCTTTTCAGCGCCTGGTACAACACATCGTTGCCGGTCAGGTCGGTGCCGAGCACGTGGTAGTGGCCCATCAATGCAATCGTCGGGCCGACCAGCAGCGCCAGCACGAACACCGTGATCAACGCAACCCGCCACGGGATCTGGCCCTCGCCGCGCGCAACAGCCGCAGCGGTCTCGCGCCAGCCGGCGCGTTGCACCCTCGCGATTGCCGCAATCAGCAGCGCGCCAATCAGCGCTGCTCCGATGGCACCACCGACCAGCCCGATGACACTGCGTTGCGCGACATCGCCGGCCCAGTCGCGTTCCGGATCCTGCAGATGGGCGCCGCCATGGACCAGCCGCGGCGCAACCCGCTTCGTCTCGCCGTCGACGACCAGCGTCTCCTTCGTGAAGCCGACAAAGGCGAGCGGCCGCGAATAGGTTGCCTCGCGCGATTCGACCAGCCGCTCGAGCATCGCATCGAGCACCGAGCGGGTCCGCGTGTCGTAGGCGGCCGAGGTCGCGCCGGGCACCGGCGGCAGCAACGGCCGGTAGTGGATCGAATCGAGCAGCGTGACGATCAGGCAGGCGAGCAGGATCACCGATGACGCCAGCGCCGGCGCATCGCGGAAAACCTTGCGCCAGTTGGCGGCAAGACCCGGGCTGCGCAGCACATAGACGCCGTAGCCGAGCAGGCTGGCGAGCAGCAGCCACATCGAGACATCGGTCCAGAGAAAGACGAACTTGGGCATGTCGTGCAGCATCGCCTCAGCTGAGCCTGACCCGCGGGTCGGCCCAGGTGTAGGCAACGTCGATCAGGATGTAGGTCGCGATGTAGAGCAGCGAGCCGAGGAAAACCATCGTCCGCACGATCGCAAAATCCTGCTTGCTGATCGCCTCGATCACATAAGAACCGAGACCGGGCAGACCGAAGAAGCTCTCGAACACCAGGCTGCCGAGAAAGACATACGGCAGATAACTGCCGGCACTGGTGATGATCGGTATCAGCGCATTGCGCAGCACATGGCGGAACATCACGCCCATCTCGGCCAGGCCTTTCGCGCGAGCGGTGCGCACATAGTCCTTGCCGATTTCCTCGAGGAACATCGCGCGGTACAGCCGCGCCTCGCCACCGAGCCGGGCGAGCAGCGACAACGCGATCGGCAGCACCAGAAACTTGATCGCATCGAGCCCCGGCGCATAACCGGAGATCGGCGCCAGCTTCAGCACCCGCGAGAACAGGAACTGGCCGACGATGATGTAGAACAGGCTGGAGATCGACAGCATCAACACACACGCGACGACGCCCCAGAAATCGAACCTGGTATTGCGGAACATCACCAGCAGCAGCGCAAATGTCGTGCTCGCAATCACCTGCAGGATGAACAGCGGCAGCGCCATCTGGATGCTGACCCACATCCGGCCCGCGACCTCGTGGCCGATGTCACCGGCGGATTCGGAATCGGCACGGCCGAAATTCAGCGTGAACAGCGAGACCGAGCGCTCCCAGAAAATCGTCTCGGTAAACCGCTCGCTGCCGCTGCGTTCAGTATTGACGTACAGCGGCTTGTCGTAGCCGCGTTCCGATTTCCACTTGTCGATCACCTGCTGCGTGACACGTTTGCCGCCAATGTTCAACCGCGCCATGTCGTCGGGCGTATTGATCGTGAAGAACAGGAAGAAGGTCGCCAGGTTGACGCCGAGCAGCACCAGCGCGCCGTAGGCGATGCGGCGGATCAGATAGGAAAACATTCAGGCGGGGTCCAGGACTTCGCCGCGGGCATTCATGCGTTCGCGCTTTTTTAGGCTGCGCCGGGCGACCAGCAGCACCGCGAGCAGCGCCGCGCCGATCAGCACCATTGGCCACCAGACCGGCTGGTTCCATGCGCGCTGTTTCTGCACCCGTTCTGCAACATCGAGCCGCAGATAACGGCCATGGTCACGAACCAGGATCGCCGGCTTGTAGTTGTAGACCCAGTGCTGCGCCGCCGCCGAGGCGTACGGAAAAAAGCCGAAGGTCCACGGCGCATCGTTGCGCACCAGTTCGATCATCTCGTCGAGCAGCGCCTGCTTTTTCGGGCCGTCCTCGAGCATCTTCAACTGCTGGAACATCCGGTCGAATTCGGGGTTCGCATAATTCGAGGTGTTCTCGCCGTCAAATTTCGTCTTGCCGTTCGGCCCATAAAGCAGGAACATGAAATTCTCGGCGTCCGGATAGTCGGCATTCCAGCCAAGCCAGTAGACCTGGTAATTGCCTTTGCGGACCTTCTCCTGGAACTGTGTGTTCTCGGTCGCGCGCACCTCGAGCTGGATGTCGATCTTCGCAAACTGCCGCACGACCCAGTCGATTTCCGGCTTGCGCTCCGGCGTCGCCGGCGCATAAAAATCGTAGTTGATCACCAGCGGCTTGCCGGTCTTCGCATCGCGGCCGGCCGGATAACCGGCTTCGGCAAGCAGCCGCTTGGCTTCGTCGATCGAGCGGCGAACGACCTTGCCGTCGACGACCTTGTGGGTGACCGGATTGACGCCTTGCAGCGTGCCTTCGCGCGAACCCTCGATGCCGGCCGGCAACGGGCTCATTGCAGTCTCACCGGCCTTTTTCGGAAAGATCTTCGAATATTCATCCCAGTCGATCGCGATCGAGATTGCCTGGCGCAGCTTGCGGTTGCGTTCGCGCTGCTCCGGCGTATCGCCCCAGCCGATCGTCGGGTCGAGCATGTTGAAGCCGATGAAATAGCTGTTGACGTCCGACGATTTCGCGAGCCTGAATCCCTTGTCGAGGTACTCCTGCCGCACCTCCTCCGAATCCTGCATGCCGACCAGATAGTCCATGCCGGTATCGGTGCGCTCGAATACCTCGAGGTCGTAGAAGCCCTGGCGGAATTTGCCGCGGCGCGGCACCGCCTCGCGCTCGATCACCGAGACCAGCGTATCGACGAACGGCGTCGGCTTGCCGCAATCATCGAGCAGACCGGCCGCCTTGTCCGCAGCCGTACCCTCGCACGGATAAGGCTCGGCGCGGTAGTTCGGGTTGCGCTTCATCACATGGCGGCGATCCCGCACATATTCGACCATCATGTACGGGCCGGTGCCGATCGGCCAGGTATCGAGCGACAGGCCGACCTCCGCCATCCCGGGCTGCGCATAAAAGGCATCGGCCTCCCACGGCACCGGCGCGAGGAAGGTCATCTGCATCCAGTAGCTCCACTGCGGGTATTTGCCTTTCAGGCGGATTCGCAGCAGATGTTTCTCCGGCGCCGTCGCACCGGCCAGCGGCCAGCGTCGGAAATCGAGAAACGGCTTGTCGAGGCTGGCCGGATCCAGCCCTGCGCGCAGCTTTTCGTCCTCGGCGCGGATCAGCGGCCCATACTCCTTCAGCCCGAGCACATACTCGGCAAACACCGGGTAGATCGGTGTCGTGATCCGCGTCGTCGCATGGCGCTTGATCGCATAGACAAAATCCTCGGCGACCAGTTCGCGGGTTCCGGTATGTTCGAAATCCCACGGCGTGCGGCGGTCACCGAGTTCGCCGGGGCGCATCGCGTGGTAGCGGTGGCGGCCGCTGTCATCGACCGCAAACGCCGGATGCGGCTGGTAGACGATGCCGGGCTTGATCGGCACGTCGTAGACGCTTTCGGCCACCTGCTCGCCGGGCGCATCGTCGGCAAGCGGCTTGCCGTTGCGGTCGTAATAACGTGGCTTGACGACTTCGGCGGCCGTCTTCGGCACCAGCACGAACGGCCGCTTCAGATAGTGGTAGCCGTACAGCGGCTCGTAGATCTGGTAGGTGAAGGCGGTATCGTTGCTCCAGTACGAAGCGGTCGGATCGAGGTGCCGCGGCGAGCTCTCGATGACGCCGCTGAACAGCGTATTGGTCGCGGCAGCGCCTTCCGGCCACGGGTTGTTGTTGCAGGCGGCCAGCGCCAGCAACATCATCGCGGCCAGCAGGCGGCGCATCCACGACCCGACGGTTCCGCCTCCCGCTCCTGCCCCGACAAGCTGCATTCAACAATCCTTTTCTGCCCGCCGCAGGATGCGCAGCGGACGCCGAAAACAACGAGCCTCCGGCACGCCCGGCTCGTGATCGGGCAGCACCGTGAGGCATGCCGGCAATGATAAGCCTGACAACTGCTGGACTTCGGCGACCTGGCGGCCGACTTGTTTCGGCCGAGGCCGTGTGGAAACTCGGTTTTCCGATCACCTGAGCAGACCAACGCGATGGCCAGGCGGCAATCTCTGAACTTGCCCCGCGCGAAGAACTTTTAGGTGAGGGCGGGCGCCCTATGCCCTCATCGCTGCGATCAGCGGCCCAGTGCCGAGGATCTTGATCATCCGCTTTAGGTTGTAGGCCAGAACCTGCAAGCTCATCTCGGTTTTCACGCGAGGCAGCGTACGGCTCAGGAAATGACTCGATCCCATCCAGGCCTTGAGCGTTCCGAACACATGCTCGACGGTCTGCCTTCGTTGCTTCATGGCTTCGGGCGCGCGCTCCAGCCGTTCTTGAACGACATCTAGGATGTCGTCGTGCTCCCAGCGGGCGATACGGCGATTCTTGCTCGTCGTGCACTGTGGCTTCATCGGGCACTGTGGGCAGTCTGACGACCAATACTTGTGCAGGATCTTGCCCCTCTCCTCGGATGTAAACCTGTGGATGGCAATCCGCCCGGCCGGGCACCGGTATTCGTCTTTCTCGCCGTCGTAGACGAAATCCCGCTTGTCGAAGAGCCCGTCGGCCAGGTTGTTCGAAGTCATCGGCTTGGGAACGACTGCGGCCACACCCGAGCGCTCGCACTCCAGGATCTCGTAGCCTTCGTAATACCCGCGATCGGCCAGCGCAATCAGCTTGTCCTCGCCGGTGGCTGCCTTGGCAAGCTTGGCCATGTTCGCCAGTTGGTCCCTGTCATGGCCAACGTTGGTGACCTCGTGGGCCACGATCAGGTGGTGCTTGGCATCCACGACCGTCTGGACGTTGTAGCCCACCACGCCAGTGCCTCGGCCGCTGGTGGCCATCGAGCGTGCATCCGGATCGGTCAACGAGATCTGCCCGTCCTCGGACACCTTCATTTGCTCACCGATCGCCTCCAGCGCCTTCATCTGCTGCTTGACCTTGGTGATCTTCTCCTTGAGGTGCGCAACTCGGCCAGGCAGAACGGCCGTGGCATCACGGTCGGCGCGGTCGAGCTCAACCAGGTAGCGCTTGATGCTGCTTTCGAGTTGTTCGATTCGCGCCTGAAGCTTGCGGTCGGTGAAGTTCTTGTCGCGGCTGTTGACCGCTTTGAACTTGCTGCCATCAATGGCGACGACGCCGTCGGTGAAGAGCTTCATCCGGCGGCAAAGCAGAACGAACTCCTTGCAGACTTTGCCGATGGCATCACCGTTGTCACGGCGGAAGTCGGCGATGGTCTTGAAGTCCGGCGCCAAGCGCCCGGTCAGCCAGATGAGTTCGAGATTGCGCTGTGCTTCGGTCTCCAGGCGTCGGCTCGACTGCACACGGTTGAGGTAGCCGTAGACATAGATCTTGAGCAGCGTCGCCGGGCTGTACCCCGGCCGACCCGTCTCTGCAGGATTGGCACGATCGAAGCCCAGCTTCCTCAGATCTAGTTCGTCGACGAAGACATCGATGACGCGAACCGTGTTGTCCTCATGAATCCAGTCATCCAGTTGCTCGGGGAAGAGGACGCTCTGCGTTCGGTCTTGGCCTTCGACGTATCGCCCCATCGATCACTCCTGTCGTCGCTACTGGAGATATGACACAACTGGTGCCGAAGAGTTTCCACACAGCCTCGGCCCGGAGCGGCCGTTGGCCGCTTGGCGGTGGGTGACTTTTGTGGGAGGGGCTTCAGCCCCGATTCGGGATCTTGCACGACTGCGAATCGGCAGGCACAGAGGCGAGAGCAAAGGCGCGGTCGGGCGGCCACTGGCGCTTAGATGCTTGCCAGCAGCCACCCGCCCACGCCTTTGCGCACCCACCGAAACATTCGACGAAGCGCACCATCGTTGCAGCGCGGCAGGCCGTGCCCGGGCGGGGCGATTTATGCGGCGGCGAGAAGGCGAGCACGGACACGAGGGGTCCGGGGGACCCCTTGTGCCTTGCGAGCGAACGGGCCGCAAGGCCCGGTGCGGCCTGCAAGGCCAGGGCCAGGGTCGGCGAGCGCAGCGAGCATCAACAAACATGCTCGCGGCGGTTGTCCGAGCGCAGTGAGCGCAGCGAACGTAGCGAGTTCCGCCGCGCGACCCTGGACCGAGCATCGCAGCGCAGTCCGAGCGCCAGCGAGGACCGCCGCATCATGAGCCGCGACCGGGTGCCGCCTGCCGTGCCGCTCGGTCCGCGGGTGCCAGCTGCCGAACACCACCAGCCCGAATCGGGGCTGAAGCCCCTCCCACAAAAGTCAGCGCCGCTTGCAGCCCTCCCCTCACCACCCGATCAGCACATCGCGCCCGTCGACCAGCAGTTGCACCTTGGCGCCGATCGGCAGGCTCAGCTTAGTTGGCACGTGGCCAAATGGGAGGCCGGTGAGGATCGGGGTCGAGATGGTGCTGCGGACGCGGGCCAGCATCGCCTTCAGCGAATAGCCGCGGTCGAGCGGTGACTTCTTCCACTCGGTGAAGCTGCCAAGCAGGATCGCCCGCTGCTTGTCGAGCACGCCGGCTTGTTGGAGCTGCAGCAGGCTCCGTTCGATGCGGTAGGGGTGTTCGTTGACATCCTCGAGGAACAGGATGCCACCCTTCGTGACGTCGGCCTTTGGCCAGTGGCGGGTGCCGAGCAGCGAATTGACGATCGTCAGGTTGCCGCCCCACAGCGTGCCACGGCATTGCAGCCCGGCGAAGCCGGCTTCGGTGCGAAAGCCGACGCCTTCGAGTTCGCCGCTCATCGCCTCGAGAAAACAGTCGCGGGTGATTTCGTCGACGCCGCCGGCGTCATCGCTGCGGCCGAAATCGGCGCAGGCCATCGGCCCGGCCCAGCTGCGCCCGGCGGTGCGACCGAGGTGGGCCAGCAGTCCGAGTTGCAGCGCCGTCATGTCGCTGTGGCCGACCCAGCGTGTGCCGCGTTCGATGCTGCGGCCCATAACCGCCCAGTCGATGCCATCGAGCAGTCGGGACAAGCCGTAGCCGCCACGGCTGGCCATTGCAACGCCCGGCGCTGCGTCGGCAACGCGGTGCAGCGCGGCCAGTCGATCATCGTCGGCGCCGGCAAAACGCTGGTTTCGCTTCAGTGCCGCGGCATCGATGTTCGGCTCGAAGCCGAGCGCGCGCAGCCGTTTGCTGGCCAGTTTCAGCACCCCGGCTCGCGGCACGACGCCGGCCGGGCTGAACAGGATCAGGCTGCTCATCGTCGAAGCTGCTCGCCGAAATCGCTGTGGTCGACCTCGACCGCATCGCCGGTCGGGATTGCCTGGGCAGTCGCCCCTGTGCCCGCGGCGCGGTGGCGGTTGCGGTAGCGCTCGCGACGTTCGGCAAAAAATTCCTTCAGCAGCCGGCCGCTGTCGGCGGCGAGCACGCCGCCCTGCAGGTGGCAATGGTGGTTCAGCGCCGTCGACTCGAACAGGTTCAGCACCGAACCGGCGGCCCCGGTTTTCGGGTCGGCGGCACCGAAAACGACGCGCCTGACGCGTGCGTGCAGCATCGCCATCGCGCACATCGCGCAGGGTTCCAGCGTCACATAGACACTCAGCTCCGGCAGCCGGTAGTTGCCGAGCAGGTGCGCGGCATGGCGCAATGCAACGATTTCGGCGTGGGCGGTCGGGTCATGTTCGGTGATCGGGCGGTTGTAGCCGGTCGCGATCACCTGCGGGCCGTCGGCGGTCGGCCGGACGATCACCGCACCGACCGGCACCTCGCCGACCAGCCAGGCATTGCGTGCCTGGTCTAGCGCGATGCGCATCGCCCATTCGTCGGCAGCCTGCGAAGGCTCTTCCACTCTTGCTCCCGTTGCGTGCTTTCACTACGCTGCGACTGTAGCCGCTCCGGGCCGACGGTTTTCACGAACCAGGATCACCCTATGGCAAACGGCTTTCGGCTGGTGCACAATCCGCCATGATTATGATTGGTACAAATGTTTTTTCGCAGGACAATTTCGGTGAAACCGACATCCACCTGTTCCGGGAGGGCACCCACGCCAAGCTGCACAAGCTGATGGGTTGCCACCTGGTCGATGGCGGTGCGAAGTTCGCGGTCTGGGCACCGAATGCCGAGTGGGTTTCGGTGATCGGCGACTTCAACGGCTGGAATCCAGACAGCCATAGAGCCACCGCGCGGTCCGATAGTTCCGGCATCTGGCAGGCCGAGATCGCCGGCGTCGAAGCCGGTCACCGTTATAAATATGTCATCGGCACCCGCGACGGCGGCCGACTGGAAAAAGCCGACCCGTTCGCCCGCCATGCCGAGCAGCCGCCGGCCACCGCATCGGTGGCCTGGCGAGCCGACGACTATTCCTGGGGCGATGAATCATGGATGGCGTCGCGCGCCAAACACAATGCGCTCGGCGCACCGATCTCGGTCTACGAAGTCCACCTCGGATCATGGCGGCGCGGCGCCTCTGGTGAGCCGCTCGACTACCGCACCCAGGCCCACCTGCTGGCCGACTACGTGAAGCAGATGGGCTTCACGCATGTCGAACTGCTGCCGGTGATGGAGCACCCGTTCTACGGCTCGTGGGGCTACCAGACGACCGGTTATTTCGCGCCGACCTCGCGCTATGGCTCGCCGCAGGATTTCAAATACCTCGTCGATACGCTGCACCAGGCCGGCATCGGCGTGATCCTCGACTGGGTACCGTCGCATTTTCCGAACGATGCACACGGGCTCGACCATTTCGACGGCACCGCGCTGTACGAACATGCCGATCCGCGCCAGGGTTTTCATCCGGAGTGGAAATCGTCGATCTTCAACCTCGGCCGCAACGAGGTGCGGGCCTTCCTGTTGTCGAGCGCGATGTTCTGGCTCGAGGAATTCCATGCCGACGGCTTGCGCGTCGATGCCGTCGCGTCGATGTTGTACCTCGACTATGCGCGCAACCCCGGCGAATGGATTCCGAACCGGTACGGCGGCCGCGAAAACCTCGAGGCGGTATCGTTCCTGCGCTTCCTGAACGAGTCGGTCTACCGCGACCATCCCGATGTGCAGGTGATCGCCGAGGAATCGACCGCCTGGCCGATGGTGTCGCGGCCGACCGATGGCGGCGGGCTTGGCTTCGGCATGAAGTGGAACATGGGCTGGATGCACGACACGCTGAAATACATGCAGCAGGATCCGATCCACCGCCGCTGGCACCACGGCCAGCTGACCTTCTCGCTGATCTATGCGTTCAACGAGAACTTCATGCTGCCGCTGTCGCACGACGAGGTCGTGCACGGCAAGGGTTCGCTGATCGGCAAGATGCCGGGCGACGCGTGGCAGCAGTTCGCCAACCTGCGGCTGCTGTTCGGCCACATGTGGACCCATCCGGGCAAGAAGCTGCTGTTCATGGGTGGCGAATTCGGCCAGCGCCGCGAATGGAACCACGACGATGCGCTCGAATGGTGGGTCGTCGCCCAGGAGTCGACGCACGGCGGCGTGCAACGCTGGCTCGAAGACCTGAACCAGCTCTACCGCAGCGAACCGGCATTGCACGAAATCGATTTCGAGCCGGCCGGTTTCCAGTGGCTCGAGAGCAACGACAGCGAACAGAGCGTGATCAGTTTTCTGCGCAAGGCGCGCGATGGATCGCCGCTGCTGGTGGTCGCCAATTTCACGCCGCAGCCGCGCGACAACTACCTGGTCGGCGTGCCGCAGGCCGGCCGTTGGGTCGAACGGCTGAACAGCGACGCCACCGTCTACGGCGGCAGCGGCGTCGGCAACCAGGGCGGCGCGAGCAGCGTGCCGGTTGCCGCCCATCGCCAGTTTCAGGCGCTCAATCTGCGCCTGCCCCCGCTTGGTCTGCTGGTCCTGCAACCGGAAAGGAAGCCCTCGTGAGCGTTGCCAAACAGATTGTTCCGTTCACCATCGACGACGGCCGGATCCGCGTCGTCATCGAAAGCATCACGCCGTCGGTCGACGACGGGAAATTTGCGGTCAAGCGCATCGTCGGCGATCGGCTAGAGGTCGAGGCCGATGTGTTTGCCGACGGCCACGATGTGGTCGCCTGCCAGCTGCTGTGGCGGCGCGCCGGCCAGACCGAGTGGCAGCAGCAGACGATGCGCGCGCTCGGCAACGACCGCTGGAGCGCCGACTTCGTCGTCGATGAAATCGGCCGCTGGGAATATACGGTGCGTGGCTGGGTCGACCCCTTCCTGTCGTGGCAGCATGATTTTGCGCGCCGCCTCGATCCGGAAGACGTGCGCATCGCCGCACTCACCGGCGCCCAGCTGATCGACGCTGCGGCCTCACGGGCCGGAAAAGGCGCTGATGCGAAGGAGCTGAACAGCTGGTCTCGCGAACTCGCAAAAGCCGGCAAGGACAAGCAACTCGGCGTCGACGAGATCAAGCGCATCGGCATGGACGAGGCGCATTCGGCGGTTGCGCGCCGCCATCCGGACCTGAGCCTGGCGTGGACCCATGAGCGGATCTTTCCGTTGCTGGTCGAACGCGAACGCGCCCGGTTTTCGAGCTGGTACGAGTTTTTTCCGCGTTCGGCATCCGACGATCCGGCCCGTCACGGCACCTTCAAGGACTGCGAGGGCTGGCTGCCGTATATCAAGCGGATGGGTTTCGACGTCGTCTATTTCCCGCCGATCCATCCGGTCGGCCGCAGCCGCCGCAAGGGCAAGAACAACACCCTCGACCCCGGGCCGGACGACGTCGGCAGCCCGTGGGCGATCGGCGCGGCCGAAGGCGGGCACGACGCCATCCTCAACGAACTCGGCACGCTGAAGGATTTCAAGCAGTTGCTGAAGAAGGCGAACGACTGCGGCATCGAGATCGCGCTCGACATCGCCTTCCAGTGCGCGCCCGACCATCCGTGGGTCAAGGAGCATCCGGACTGGTTCCGCAAACGCGCCGACGGCAGCATCCAGTACGCCGAGAACCCGCCGAAAAAATACCAGGACATCTACCCCTTCGATTTCGAGACCAGCGACTGGCGGGGTTTGTGGGCCGCGCTGGCCGGCGTCTTCGAATACTGGGCCGCGCAAGGCGTGCGCATCTTCCGCGTCGACAATCCGCACACCAAGGCCTATCCGTTCTGGGAATGGGCGATTGCGCATGTGCGCAAGACCTACCCGGACGCGATCTTCCTGTCCGAGGCCTTCACCCGGCCGCGGGTGATGCATCGGCTCGCGAAGGTCGGCTTCAGCCAGTCGTATACCTACTACACCTGGCGCAACACCAAGTGGGAGCTGACGCAGTATTTCACCGAGCTGAGCCAGGGCCCGGGCCGCGACTATTTCCGGCCAAATGTCTGGCCGAATACGCCGGACATCCTGCCGGCTGCGCTGCAACAGGGCCAGCGCTCGGTCTTCATGGCCAGGCATGTGATGGCGGCGACGCTGGCCGCCAACTACGGCATGTACGGCCCGGCCTACGAGCTGCTCGAGCACAAGCCGCTGCGTGAAGGCGGCGAGGAATACCTCGATTCGGAAAAATTCGAGCGCAAGGTCTGGGACCGCTCGCGCGCCGACTCGCTGGCCGAATTCATCGGCGTGATCAATGCTGCGCGCCACGCCCACCCTGCCCTGCAGAACGACCACAGCCTGCGCTTCATGCCGGTCGACAACGACGCGCTGATCGCCTATGCCAAGCACGATCCGGAGCGCTCCGACATCATCGTCTGCGTCGTCAACATCGATCCGCACCATGTGCACAGCGGCTGGGTCGAGCTCGATCTCGAAGCACTCGGCATCGAGGCCGACAAGCCTTACCAGATGCACGACCTGATCACCGACGCCCGCTTCCTGTGGACCGGCCCGCGCAATTTCGTGCAGCTCGATCCGAATGTCTGCCCGGCGCACGTGATGCACCTGCGTGCGAAGGTGACGCGGGAAAATGACTTCGACTATTTCCAATAGGATGACCCACCCCCGTAGCGCCTTCGGCGCACCCCCTCGAGGGGGCGCATCCAGCGGACCGGCGGAGCCGGATCCGCGGATGCTGCTTGATCGGTGCCTGACGGCACCGCGGCGATAGCCAGCGAAAGGAAGCCGTGAAATCTGATACCGAGCTCGCCCATACCGTCGCGGTGACTCCTGCAGTCGACGCCGCCGATCCGCATTGGTACAAGGATGCGGTCATCTATGAACTGCACATCAAGGCCTATGCCGACGGCAACGGCGACGGCATCGGCGACTTCCGCGGCCTGACCGAGCACCTCGACCATGTGCAGTCACTCGGCGTCAATACGATCTGGCTGTTGCCGTTCTACCCGTCACCGCTGCGCGACGACGGCTACGACGTCGCCGACTACGAGGACGTCCATCCCTCCTACGGCACGCTCGATGATTTCAAGGCCTTCGTCGCCGAGGCGCACAAGCGCGGCCTGCGCGTGATCACCGAGCTGGTCGTCAACCACACCTCCGACCAGCATCCGTGGTTCCAGGCCGCGCGCAACGCGCCGAAGGGTTCGCCGGAGCGCAATTTCTACGTCTGGACGGACGACCCGACGCTGTATACCGGCACCCGGATCATCTTCACCGATACTGAAAAATCGAACTGGACCTGGGACGACGTCGCGAAGCAGTATTTCTGGCACCGCTTCTTCAGCCACCAGCCGGACCTCAATTTCGACAACCCGGCGGTCATCGACGCGGTGCTGAAGACGATGGAGTTCTGGCTCGAGATGGGCGTCGACGGCTTCCGGCTCGACGCGATCCCGTACCTGATCGAGCGCGACGGCACCAGCAACGAGAACCTGCGCGAGACACACGACGTGATCAAGCAGATCCGCCGCCGTGTCGACGAGAAATACCCGGGCCGGCTGCTGCTCGCCGAGGCCAACATGTGGCCGGAGGACGTGCGCGAGTATTTCGGCGACGACGACGAATGCCACATGGCATACCACTTCCCGCTGATGCCGCGCATGTACATGGCGATCGCGCAGGAAGACCGGCATCCGGTGGTCGAGATCCTCGCGCAGACGCCGGACATCCCGCCGAATTGCCAGTGGGCGGTATTCCTGCGCAACCACGACGAGCTGACGCTCGAGATGGTGACGAGCAAGGAACGCGACTACATGTACAACATGTATGCGGCCGACAAACGCGCCCGCATCAACCTCGGCATCCGCCGTCGTCTCGCGCCGCTGCTCGAGAACGACATGGAGCGGATCAAGCTGATGAACGGTCTGCTGCTGTCGATGCCTGGAACGCCGGTGCTGTATTACGGCGACGAGATCGGCATGGGCGACAACATCTTCCTCGGCGACCGCGACGGCGTTCGCACGCCGATGCAATGGACCAGCGACCGCAACGGCGGCTTCTCGCGCGCCGACCCGCAACGGCTGTACCTGCCGCCGATCCAGGATCCGATCTACGGCTTCGAGGCGGTCAATGTCGAGGCACAGGCACGCGAGCCATCGTCGCTGCTGGCCTGGACACGGCGGCTGCTCGCGGTGCGCGGCAGCACGCATGCCTTCGGCCGCGGCCGCTTCACGATGCTGCACCCGGGCAATCGCAAGGTGCTGGCCTATATCCGCGAATACGAAGACGATGTGATCCTGTGCGTGTCCAACGTCAGCCGCACCGCGCAGCCGGTCGAACTCGAGCTCGCAGACTGGAAAGGCCGGGTGCCGGTCGAGATGATGGGCCGCAATGCCTTCCCGCCGATCGGTGAGCTGCCGTACATGCTGACGCTGCCGGGCTACGGCTTCTTCTGGTTCCGGCTCTCCACCGATGCGCAGCCGCCGAGCTGGCATACCGACCGCCTGCCGATCGAGGATCTGCCGGTACTGGTGCTGTTCGACGACTGGAACAGCTTCTTCCGCTCGAAGGTCGTGCCATGGCGGATGGGCCTGGCCGACAAGACCCGCACCCAGCTCGAGGGCCAGTTGCTGCCGCGCTTCATGCAGCGCCAGCGCTGGTATGCAGCGAAAAACGAGGCAATCGTTAGGGCCACGCTGATCGACCAGGCCCGGTTGAACAAGGGCAAGACCGAGTGGCTGCTGGCCCTGGCCGATGCCGAGTGCGCAAATTCGAAGGCGCGTTATTTCGTGCCGATGTCGATCGCCTACGACGACGACGACGAGGAACACGCCCGCTCGCTTGCGCCGTTGGCGGTGACCAAGGTCAGGCAGCAGGCGAAAATGGGCGTGCTGGCCGATGCGATGGCCGACGAGATCTTCTGCAAGGCGCTGGTCGAGGCCATCGGCAAGCAGCAGGAATTCAAGTCCGACAACGGCCGCTTTGTCTGCAGCCGCGGCGCGACCTATGAAACGCTGGTCGGCGATTCTCTGCAAGGACCGCTGCCGCTGCACCGGCTCGCCAACAGCAGCAATTCGGTTTCGCTGCTCGGCGACCGGCTGTTCCTGAAGGCCTACCGGCATATCCAGAAGGGCCTCGGTCTCGAGCTCGAGATGGGCCGTTTCCTGACTGACGTCGTCCATTTCGCGAATTGCGTGCCGGTTGCCGGCAGCCTCGAATACATCGACGCCGACGGCGCGACCTGGACGGTGGCGCTGCTGCAGGCACAGATTTCCAATCAGGGCGATGCCTGGCAGTTTGCCGTCGAGCAACTGAAACGTCTGCTCGAGGCCGGTGACGGCGACAGCGAGGACGAAAGCGATGGCATCGAACCGATGGTCATCCGCATGCAGGTTCTGGCGCAGCGGATTGCCGAACTGCACGTCGCGCTGGCGCGGCGCACCGGCGATCCGGCATTCGACCCGGAGCCGGTCGAAGCGGCCGACCTCGCGCGCTGGAGCGAGACCGTCCACCGCGAAGCCGAACATACGCTGCAGTTGATCGAGTCGGCGCATGGCAACTGGCCAGCGCCGGTGGCGCAGCTCGCCGGCAAGGTGCTTGCCGCGCGCGAGCAGATGCTCGAGCGCATCGATCGGTTGCCGAGCGCCGACCCGGTCGGCCTGAAAACCCGGCTGCACGGCGACCTGCACCTCGGCCAGGTGCTGATCCGCCGCGACGATTTCCTGCTGATCGATTTCGAAGGCGAACCGGCCCGCACGCTCGACGAGCGGCGCGCCAAGCAGAGTGCATTGCGCGACGTTGCCGGCATGTTGCGGTCGTTCGACTATGCGCGCCACACCGCGCTGAACCAGACCGCGCCGACGCCGCCGGAAGTCGAACGGCTGGCGCCAATGGCCCGCGAGTGGGAACGCCGCGTGCGAGAAGGCTTCCTGAAGACCTACCGCGAGGTGGCGGTCGGCGGCGGGCTGTATGCCGACGACGCGGCGTTCGATGCCGCGATCGCGATGCTCGACCTGTTCGAGCTCGAGAAGGCGCTGTACGAACTCCGCTACGAAATCGACAACCGCCCGGACTGGATCGAAGTCCCGCTGACCGGCATCGCTGGCCTGGTCGGCATCGCTTCCTGAACGAGAGAATCTTCCATGCAAAACATTGATGTCGTGCTCGAGCCGGTGCGCAGCTTTCTGCAGCAGATCGGTCTGTTCCTGCCGCGCCTGGCGATTGCGATCGGAATCCTGCTGGTCGGCTGGCTGATCGCCAAGGCCTTCAAGCTCGCGGTCGTGAAGACGCTGCGGGCGCTGAATTTTCATGTGCTGACCGAACGCGCCGGCATCGACGGCTTCTTGCAGCAAGGTGGCTCGCGCCGCGATGCGACCGATCTGTTCGGTGCGATCGCCTACGGCCTGATCATCCTGGCCTCGCTGATCATCGCGTTCAATGGCCTCGGGCTGACGCAGGTCACCGACCTGCTCGGCAAGGTGCTGCTGTTCGTGCCGCGCCTGCTGGTCGCGCTGCTGGTGCTGGTTTTCGGCAGTTATTTCGCGCGTTTTGCCGGCAATGCGGTCGCCGGTTATTGCCGCAGTGCCGAGATCGGCGATGCCGAACTGCTCGGCACCGTGATGCAGTATGGCGTGCTGGCATTCGTGATCCTGCTTGCGGTCGACCACCTCGACATCGGCGGCGGGCTGATCCAGCAGACCTTTTTGATCCTGCTTGCCGGCGTCGTCTTTGCGCTGGCGCTGGCATTCGGCCTTGGCGCCCGGCACCGGGCGGCGACGCTGTTCGAACGCTGGTTCCCGCGCGACCGCGACCAAAAGCTGCGATGACGCGCGCGCCGCCGGCCGCGCTGGCCGGCGATGCGCGCGTGATGGCGATCCGGCGGTGTCCGGCATGCGCCATCGTCCGACAAAACCGGCCTGTTACCTGCTCGACAATGCCGCAGCCGACCACCCGGCGCTGAGCCGTCCGCCCCCGCCAGACGGTGCGTTCACCGGTGGCCGGCCGATTGCAGACCACCCAACCTGAGCCGAGCCGAACGATGAAACATGTCCACCAGATGCCTTTCGGTGCCCGCCTCGAATCCGACGGCAGTGCTGTTTTCCGACTCTGGGCGCCGAGCGCGTCGACGATCGAGCTGATCGTCGATGGCAACGACGGATCGCCGGTGGCGATGGATCGCCAGCCCGACGGCTGGCATCAAGGCAGACTGCAGCGAGCTGATGCGCAGACCCGTTATGCCTACCGTGTCGACGGCGACCTGGTGGTGCCCGATCCGGCGTCGCGGCACAACCCGGACGATGCCGCCGGCGCCAGCCGGTTGACCGACCCCCTCGCCTTCGAATGGCCTGATCAGCCGTGGACCGGCCGGCCCTGGCACGAGGCGGTGATCTACGAGTTGCACGTCGGCTGTTTCACCGAGGCCGGCACCTTCAGTGCGGCGATCGAACGCCTCGACGAGCTTGTGGCGCTCGGCGTCACCGCAATCGAACTGATGCCGGTCGCCGATTTTCCAGGCCAACGTGGCTGGGGCTACGACGGCGTGCTGCACTTCGCGCCGGACTCGAGTTACGGCACGCCGGACGATCTGAAACGGCTCGTCGTTGCCGCCCACGAGCGTGGGCTGATGGTGCTGCTCGACGTCGTCTACAACCACTTCGGCCCGGACGCCAACTATCTGCACGCCTACGCAAAGCCGTTTTTCAATCCGGATGTGCCGACGCCATGGGGTGCGGCGATCAATTTCGACGCCGAGCACAGCGAAACCGTGCGCAGCTTCTTCATCAACAACGTCTTGTACTGGATCGACGAGTTCCGCTTCGACGGGCTGCGCCTCGATGCGGTGCACGCGATGCACGACCGCTCGGCAACCCATTTCATCGACGAACTGGCGCAGGCGGTACGCAACGGGCCCGGCCGCGATCGCCATGTGCACCTGATCCTCGAAAACGACCTGAACGATGCCAGCCGCTTCGCGGTCGGCGACGACGGCCGGATGCTGCTCGCCAGTGCGCAGTGGAACGACGACGTCCACCATGCGGTGCACGTGATCGCCACCGGCGAGAGCGACGGCTATTACATCGACTATGCGCGCGAGCCGCTGCGGCTGTTCGGCCGTGCGCTGGCCGAAGGTTTTGCCTACCAGGGCGACCCGTCGGAGTTCCGTGATGGCGAACTGCGCGGCAGCCGATCCAGCCATCTGCCGCCACTGGCCTTCGTCAATTCGATGCAGACCCACGACCAGGTCGGCAACCGCGCGTTCGGCGAGCGGATCGCCGCACTGGCCGCAGAAGCGGGCCGCGACGATGCGTTGCGCGCGCTGCTCGCCTGCGTGCTGCTGGCGCCATCGCCGCCGATGCTGTTCATGGGCGAGGAATGGGCGGCGAGCACGCCGTTCCAGTATTTCTGCGATTTCCACGGCGAGCTGGCGCAGGCGGTGACCAATGGCCGGCGCTCCGAATTCGGCAAATTCGCCCGTTTCTCGGATCCGGAGGTTCGCGACCGCATCCCGGATCCGAATGCCGAGTCGACGTTCCGCAACAGCAAGCTGAACTGGGACGAGCGCAGCAGCGAGCCGCATGCCGGCTGGCTTGCGCTGTATACGCAGCTGCTGAAGATCCGCGCCGAGCAGCTGGTGCCGTGGCTGAAGGACGCGCGCAGCGGCAGTTTCAGCGCGTCGGAGGCCGGCACGCTGCAGATCAGCTGGCCGCTCGGCGAAGGCCGACGCTGGCACCTGCTGGCGCAACTGTCCGACGCCGCTGGCGCAGCAGACGCAGTGGGCAAGTTGCCTGGCAGCAGCGTCTACCGCAGTTTTCCGGCGTCCGCCGGGCTTGCCGCCTGGTCGGTGGCCGTCAACATCGAGTTTCCATGAGCAGCACTTCACCGACAGCCGGCGCCGCGCAGCGCCGCCAGCCCGCGTTTCCGCGTGCGACCTACCGCGTGCAGCTGCATGCCGACTACCGCTTCGACGATGCGACCGCGCTGGTGCCGTATCTGGCCGAACTCGGCATCAGCCACCTGTATTGCTCGCCGCCGCTGCGTGCGCGGCCGGGCAGCAAACACGGCTACGACGTCATCGACCACGGCCAGCTGAATCCCGAACTCGGCACGCGCGAGGATTTCGACCGGCTGGTCGAGACGCTGCACCGCCACGGCATGGGGCTGGTGGTCGACATCGTGCCGAACCACATGGGCGTGCTCAGCGGCGACAACGCCTGGTGGCTCGATGTGCTGGAAAACGGCGCGGCATCGGCCCACGCGTCGTATTTCGATATCGACTGGCGCTCCGCCGACCCGGCGCTGACCGGCCGCGTGCTGCTGCCGATCCTCGGCGACCAGTACGGCGTTGTCCTGGAGCGCGGCGAGATCAAGCTCGGCTTCGACGCCGAGCACGGCCGCTTCACGCTGTCGTATTTCGAGCACCAGCTGCCGATCGATCCGGTCTGCTACGGCGAGCTGATCCGCCGCGCGATCGGCCACCCCGATCTGAAGGAGACACGCGACCAATTGCAGGCGCTGGCCGACGCCTTCGAATGCCTGCCGCCGCACAACACGACCGATCCGGTCGCCGCGCCGCACAGGCAGCAGCAGAAAACCGCATTGAAAGCCCGCTTCGCGGCGCTGGCGAAGGCGCACCCGGCGATGGCCGCCGTCTTCAAGACCATCGTCGACAAGCTGAACGGCAAACCGGGCGACCGCGCCAGCTTCGATGCACTCGATGCCTTGATCGATCTGCAGCCGTACCGCCTCGCGCAATGGCGCGTCGCCGCCGACGAGATCAACTACCGCCGCTTCTTCGACATCAACGAACTGGCCGCGCTGCGGATGGAGTCCGAAGAGGTCTTCGAGGCGACCCACAAGCTGATCTTCGAACTGGTCGGCAGCGGCGCGATCGATGGCTTGCGCATCGACCATCCGGACGGGCTGGCCGATCCGGCGAAATATTTCCAGCAGCTGCAGCAGCGCTGCGCCGAACTGGTCGGCGCAACGATGCCGGAGCCCGGCGATGGCGACAAGCCGGCCGACTGGCCATTTTTTGTCACCGTCGAAAAAATCGTCGCACCGTACGAACAGTTGCCGCGCGACTGGGCCGTCCACGGCACGACCGGCTACCGCTTCGCCAACCTCGTCAACGGCCTGCTGATCGACGGCAGCGCAAAGAGCCGGCTCGATCGCGCGTGGCGCGCCTTCGTCCGCGACGAGGCGGTCGATTTCGACGACCTCGCCTGGCATTGCCGCCATGTCGTGATGGACGGCACGCTGGCCGGCGAGCTGACGGTGCTGAGCAATGCGCTGCTGCGGCTGGCCCGCGAGGACCGCCGCACCCGCGACTTCACGCTGAATTCGCTGCGTCAGGCGCTGTCCGAAGTCGTCGCGTCATTCCCGGTCTACCGCACCTACATCGTCGACAAGCCGAGCGCGCAAGACCGCAAATATGTCGACTGGGCAATCGGCAAGGCGCGTCGGCGCAGCGTTGCCGCCGATGCCAGCGTGTTCGACTTCCTGCGCCAGGTGCTGCTCGGCAAGCCGATGCCAGGCGCGCCGGCCGGCCTCGGCGAGCGTTACCGCTCGTTCGCGCGGCGGCTGCAGCAGTACACCGCGCCGGTGGCGGCGAAGGGTATCGAGGACACCGCGCTGTACCGGCACCAGCGGCTGATTTCGGTCAACGATGTCGGCGGCGAGCCCGATGTGTTCGGCACCTCGGTCGCGGCCTTCCATGCCGCCGCGAAGGAGCGCCAGCAGCACTGGCCGCTCGAGATGCTCGGCACCTCGACCCACGACGCAAAACGTTCTGAAGACGTGCGCGCGCGGATCGACGTGATCAGCGAACTGCCAGCGGCCTGGCGGCTGACGGTGCGGCGCTGGAGCCGGCTGAACCGCAGCCACAAGCGCACCGTCGACGGCGCAACCGCACCGTCGCGCAACGACGAATACCTGCTGTACCAGACGCTGGTCGGCAGCCTGCCGGCCGGCCCGCTCGACGACGACGAACTGGCCGAATACCGCCAGCGCGTCACCGAGGCGATGCTGAAGTCGGTGCGCGAGGCGAAGCGGCTGACGAGCTGGATGAACCCGAACGAGGCGTACGAGGCCGCGCTGACCGGATTTATCGAGGCGCTGCTGACGCGGCGTGAAAACTCGCTGTTCCTCGACGATCTGCAGGCCAACGCCGCGGTTTTTGCGTGGTACGGCGCGCTGAACGGGCTCAGCCTGGCCGTCGTCAAGGCGATGTCGCCAGGCGTGCCCGACTATTACCAGGGCCACGAGGCGATCGAGTTGTCGCTGGTCGATCCGGACAACCGGCGGCCGATCGACTACGAGCGCCGCCGCCAATGGCTGCAGCGTGCGCAGGCGGTTACCGGCGAATCCGACCGCCGCCAGGCACTGCGCGAACTGCTCGAGCAGGCGGTCGACGGTTCGGCGAAGTTTTTTGTCACCTGGTGTGCCTTGCAGGCGCGCCGCGACGAGGAAGCGCTGCTGCGCGATGGCGAGTATGTGGCCCTCGAGCTCGGCGGCGAGCAGGCCGATCATCTGATCGCCTTTGCCCGCCACGACGGCAAGCGCTGGCTGGTCGTCGTCGCCGCAAGGCTGTTTGCATCGCTGGATCTCGAAGTCGGCACCGCGCCGATCGGCGACGTCTGGCGCGACACGACGATCGCCTGGCCCGACGGCATCTCGCCGCCAGCCAGCTTGCGCGACGCGATCAGCGGCCGCACGCTGCAGCCGGCTGACGGCTCGCTGACAGTGGCCGAACTGCTGCGCGACTTTCCGGTCGCGGCGCTGCTCGGCGACGCGGCAGCCACGGGCTGACGGCGCGTCCGGACACCGGATTGGACACGCTGCTTGTTTCGCCGGCAGCCGCCGCGCTGCTGGCGATCATCCTGGTCGCCAGCCTGGTCGGCTTGAAGCTGCGGCCCGACCTGCTCGAGGCCGGCCTGTTCAGACCTTATTGGCTGCTACCGCGCCGCGAATATGCGACGCTGATCAGCAATGCCTTCCTGCACGCCGACCTCGGCCATCTGCTGTTCAACGGCATCACGTTCTGGGCCTTTGCATTTCCGCTCGAGCGGATGATCGGCAGCGGCAAATTTCTCGCGTTGTATTTTTTCGGCCTGCTGGTCAGCGATGCCGCGACGTGGCTCAGGCACAAACACGACCCGGCCTACCGCTGCCTCGGCGCATCGGGCGCGATCCTCGCGGTTCTGTTTGCCGCGATCGTCTACGTGCCGGGCGCGTCGATCTTCATCCTGCCGATACCGGTGCCGATTCCGGCGCCGCTGTTTGCGGTGCTCTACCTCGCCTACAGCGTCTGGGCATCACGCCGCGGCCGGGGCCGCATCAACCACGATGCCCATCTGGCGGGCGCCGCGGCCGGCATCGTCTTCGTCGCCGTCGTCGATACCGAACGCCTGGTCGGGCTCTGGCAATATCTGGTCCATTGACCATTGCCTCGCCGCCCGGCGACCCACCAACACCATGCGCAAGAACCAGGCCGGCGGCCTCGTCTATTCAACCGACAGCGGCCGCACGTGCCCGACCTGCCGGCAGGCGATTGCCGACTGCCGCTGTGGCGCGCGCACAGCCGCGCCGGCCGGCGACGGCATCGTCCGGATCGAACTGCAGACCAAGGGGCGCGGCGGCAAGGCCGTCACCGTGATCCGCGGCCTCGTGGCGACGCCACCCGCGACGATCGATGCGATCGCCAAGCAGTTGCGATCGGCCTGCGGCAGCGGCGGTACGGTCAAGGACGGCGTCGTCGAGATCCAGGGCGACCACCGCGATCGGGTGATCGCGCTGCTGAGCGCGCAGGGAATGAAGGTCAAGCGCAGCGGCGGGTGACGCCGCAGCCCGCAAGCGACTGCGGGAGGCTCCCTGCGGCGCGTCTTCCGTAGGAGGGGCTTCAGCCCCGATTCGGCCTTGAGGCATGCCTGCAAATCGGGGCTGAAGCCCCTCCCACAAGCCCACAAGCCCACAAGCCACTCACACAAACTGGAGGTCACTCCAGCCCACCCCCTCAATCGTCGTCCCGCAGCTTGCTCTCACTGACCAGCTGCTGCTGCAGCGTCGGAGGCACGGCCTCGTAGTGTGAAAACTCGATCGTGTAGCGCCCCTGCCCGCTGGTCAGCGCATTCAGCCGCGACTGGTAACTGGTCAGTTCGGACAGCGGCACCTGGCCGCGCACCTTGACGATGCCTGCCGATTCGTTGTCGGTGCCGGTGACGATGCCGCGTTTGGCCGACAGGTCGCCGGTGATGTCGCCCATGGCCTGGTCGGGCGACTCGATCTCGATCTGCACGATCGGCTCGAGCACGATCGGCCTGGCCTCGCGAATTGCGGCCATGAAGGCCTTGCGGCCGGCGATCGCAAACGCAATCTCCTTGCTGTCGACGCTGTGGTGTTTGCCGTCGTAGACGATCACGCGCACGTCGACCACCGGGTAACCGGCGATCGCGCCATGCTCGAGCACCTCGCGAACACCTTTTTCGACCGCCGGGATGAACTGGCCCGGAATCGTCCCGCCCTTCACCTCGTCGACGAATTCGAAGCCGGCACCGCGCGGCAGCGGTTCGATTCGCAGGAATACCTCGCCGAACTGGCCGGCGCCGCCGCTCTGTTTCTTGTGCCGGAAATGGCCCTGGGCCGGCGCGGTGACCGTCTCGCGGAACGCGATCCGCGGCGGCCGCGTGTTGACCTCGAAATGGTAGACGTCGCGCAGCCGCTCGATCAGCACCCGCAGGTGGACCTCGCCGAGCCCATAAACAACGGTCTCATTGGTCGTCGCGACATGTTCGACCTTCAGGCACGGATCCTCGTCGACCAGCTTGCCGAGGATGTCCCACATCCGCTGCTCGTCGCCATGGCGCTTCGGCTCGATCGCCAGGCCGTGCACCGCGGTCGGAAAATCGAGCGGCTTCAGGTGAATGTGGTCGTCTTCGGCGGCATCGTGCAGCACCGCATCGAAATGGATGTCGTCGATCTTCGCGACCGCCGCGATGTCGCCCGGTATCGCCCGCGAGACCTCGACGTGGTCCTTGCCCTGCAGCATGAACAGATGGCCGACCTTGAACGGCTTGCGGCCATCGCCGATATACAGCTGGCTGTCACGCGTGATCGTTCCCTGATGGACGCGGAAGATGCCCATCTTGCCGATGAACGGATCCTGCGTGACCTTGAAGACATGGGCCAGCACATGCAGCGACGGATCGGGCTGCGCATGCATCAGTTTGGCATCGGGGCCCTCGCCGTTCAGAAAATCCGGCGGGTTCGCCTCGGTCGGGTCAGGCAGCAGCTTGACGATTGCATCGAGCAGTTCCGGTATGCCGGCTCCGGTGCGCGCCGAGACAAAACAGACCGGGATCAGATGGCCTTCGCGCAACGCCTGTTCGAGCGGCGCGTGCAGTTCAGAGGCGTCGATGTCGCCATCGTTCAGGTAGCGGTCGACAAAATCGCCGTCGACCTCGACGACCTGCTCGACCAGCGCGCGGTGCGCCGCCTCGACCGAACCGAAATCGCTTTCGCCGCTGCGGTTGAAGAAGCAGTCGACGACGGCATTCCCGCCCTGCGCTGGCAGGTTCAGCGGCAGGCAGACACGGCCGAAGGTTTCCTGGATCTGCGCCAGCAAGGCCTCGAGCTCGACGCCCTGTGCATCGATCTTGTTGACGATGATCATCCGGTCGAGCTGGCGCGACTCGGCATAAGCCATCATCCGCACCGCCATCGGCTCGATGCCGGTGCTCGCATTGATCACGATCGCCGCCGTTTCGACGGCTTCGAGCGCCGGCAGACTCTGGCCGAGAAAGTCGGGGCCGCCGGGCGTGTCGATGAAGTGGATGCGGGTGCCGTCGTGGACCATGTGCATCACCGACGAATTCAGCGAGTGCTGCATGCGCCGCTCGAGGAGGTCGTGGTCGCTGACGGTGGCGCCGCGCTCGAGGCTGCCGGCCGCGCCGAGCGCACCCGAGTGCACCAGCATGGCCTCCGCGAGGCAGGTCTTGCCGGTCGCCGCGGCACCGACCAGCGCCAGCGTGCGAACGGAATCCATCTCGGCCGCAAGGCCGTTCGATCGGCTTGACATCTGGATAACTCCTTCGGCCGGCACCCGCAGCCTGGCCGTGTTGTTGGTGAGACAAAAGCGTGGCCGGCACCCAGCGTACGGGATTGGCCGATCCAGCACAAGGGCGCATTCCTGCCCCTGATTGCCGTGCCGCGAGACCCGGCCGGCCAATTCCCGCGTGCCGACGTGGCACCGGCGGCGCGCCGATAATCCGCGTTGTCCCATGCCAAACAGGCCGGCCGCGTGGCAACCGCGCGGCAATACCCACCATTCAATGACAAGAGCCATCGTCCAGACCCTGCGCAGCCTGATCGTCGCGGCGCTGCTGATGCCGCTGTTCGCACCGGCACAGACACTGACCGGTGCCGCCACGAGCACCAGCACGGCCGCGAGCCCTGCCGCCGAATCGCCGCTCGACGCACTGCGCGGCCTGCTCGGCGGCGCGAAGGCGCAGCCCGAGCTGCTGCCGCCCGATGAGGCCTTCAAGGTCGAGGTCTCGCCAGGCCCGGCCGGCACGCTGCTGGCCCGGCTGACGCCGGCGCCCGACTATTACCTGTACCGCGACCGGATCAGCTTCCGCGTCGCGAGCCCGGACGGCATCTCGGTGGCGAATGTCGCACTGCCGAAGGGCAAGGAAAAACTCGATCCGACCTTCGGCAAGGTCGAGGTTTATTTCCAGCCGATCGATGCGGTGATCACGCTCGCATCGGCAGCGCCGCTGCCCGGCAGCGTCGAGCTGTTCACGAGCTACCAGGGCTGCAACGATCCGATCGGCGTCTGTTACCCGCCGATCGAGAAAACCTTCACGGTCGCGCTGGCGGCTGGCGGCACGACCGCATCCGGCGGCGCCCCGACCTTCGGTGCGGCCGGCGGCGCCGCACCCTCAGGTGGCGGGCTCGCTGCGCTGAGCGGCGGGCTCGGCGGCGACGATGCAGCGATCAACGAATTGTTCGGCGGCAGTCGCGTCGCGCTGGTGGCGGCGTTTTTCGGCTTCGGCCTGCTGCTCGCGTTCACGCCGTGCATGCTGCCGATGATTCCGATCCTGTCGGGCATCATCGTCGGCCACGGCACGTCGATCAGCAAACGCCATGCGCTGGCCTTGTCGGCCGTCTATGTGCTGGGCATGGCGATCACCTATGCGATTGCCGGCGTGGCAGCCGGCCTGGCCGGCACGATGTTGTCGGCCTGGCTGCAGAACCCGTGGGTGCTCGGCGCCTTTGCCGCGATCTTCGTGCTGCTCGCGATGTCGATGTTCGGCCTCTACGAGTTGCAGTTGCCGGCGGCATTGCAGAACCGGCTGGCGGCGGCCGGCAGTCGGGTCAAGGGCGGCAAGGCGCTCGGCGCCTTCCTGATGGGCGTGTTGTCGGCGGTCATCGTCGGCCCCTGTGTCGCGGCGCCGCTGGCCGGTGCCTTGCTCTATATCAGCCAGACGCGCGATGTGATGCTCGGCGGCAGCGCGCTGTTCGTGATGGCGATCGGCATGGGTGTGCCGCTGATGATCGTCGGCGCAACAACCGGCTCGCTGCTGCCGAAGGCCGGCCCGTGGACCGAATCGGTCAAACGCGTGTTCGGCGTGACGATGCTGGCAGTGGCCGTCTACATGCTGACGCCGGTGATCCCGCTGGTCGTCCAGCAGGTGTTATGGGCCGCGCTGCTGATCATTCCGGCGATGTTCCTGCATGCACTCGATCCGTTGCCGCCGCAGGCGCCGGGGCACCGCCGGCTGTTCAAGGGGGTCGGCGTGATCGCGCTGCTGGTCGGCGCGGCGATGCTGGTCGGCGCGATGTCCGGCAGCCGCGACATCCTGCAGCCGCTGGCCGGGCTGCGCGGCGAAGCGGCGGTCGCGCGCAACGAACTGCCGTTCGAGACGGTGCGCAGCGTGGCCGAACTCGAGCAGCGCATCGCATCGTCGGGCGGCCGGCCGGTGATGCTCGATTTCTGGGCCGAATGGTGCGTTTCGTGCAAGGAGATGGAGCATTTCACGTTCACCGATCCGCGCGTGCAGGCCCGGCTGAAGGACAGTCTGTTGCTGCGCGCCGACGTCACCGCCAACAATGCCGATGACCGCGCACTGCTGGCCCGCTTCGCATTGTTCGGCCCGCCGGGCATCATCTTCTTCGACCGCGAAGGCCAGGAACTGCCGGTACGCGTCATCGGCTACCAGCCGGCAGACCGTTTTCTCGCCTCGCTCGATCGCGTCGCACTGGTTGCCCGCGCACCCTGAGGCGCGCAACGGCCACCGAGCGCTCGCGTCAGCCGGCAGGCGGGCGCAGCCGCAGCAAGGCCAGCATCAGTTCGATCCGCGCCTGCACCGGGCTCAGCGGGCCGGCGCCGAGCACCGTCGGCCATGGCGGCGCAGTGTCGAGCCGGAGCAGGCTGTCGGCCTCGGCACCGATCAGCCCGCCGAAGACGCAGCGCGTGCTGCGCACGACAGCGATGCCCTTGTCGAGCGCCCTCCGGATCGGCGCATCGAAGACCCGGTGCACCGTGCCATTGCCGGTCGCCGCGATGACGATGCCATCGACGCCGGCGTCCACCAGCAGATCGAATTGCCGCTGATCGACGCCGGCACGGCTGGTCACGATCTCGACCCAGGGCCAGTCGTCGGTATCAAGACTGAGCGCGCGATGGATCGCTCCCGACCCGGTTTGTGCCTCCGGCCAGTCGCGGAAGCGGCGCAACCTGCCCTGTTCGACGACACCGAGCGGCCCGCCGTCACCGCTGCCGAAGGCGTCGAGCCGATACGGATGCAGCTTGCGCAGGTCGCCGCCGGCGATCACCTGCCCGGCGATCACCGCGACGACGCCGCGCGCGCCGGTCGAGCCGGCAACCAGCACCGCATCGATCAGGTTTTGTGGCCCGTCCGGGTTCAACGCGCTGGCCGGTCGCATCGCCGCGGTCAGCACGACGGGCTTGGCCGGCGCCAGCACGCGCTGCAGAAACCAGGCCGTCTCCTCCAGCGTATCGGTGCCGTGGACAACAACCGCGCCAGCGACCTCGTCGCGCGCCAGATGGTGGGCAAGCCGCTGCGCGAGGCGCTGCCAGGTCGCATGGTCCATGTCCTTGCTGTCGAGCTGCGCGACCTGCTCGGTCTCGAGCGTTGCCGCGTCGACACCGGGCAGGCCGCGCAGCAGATCGCCGATCCCCACCTGACCAGCGGTATAGCCGGTGTGGTCGTGCTGGCTCGCCGCGGTGCCGGCGATCGTTCCGCCGGTGCCGATCACGACGATCCGCCGAGATATGTTTTGCATTTTTTTCAATACTGGATAAAAATACAGCTTGCGACCTGACGAGGAGTGCCATGCTTGCAAGCACCAAGCTTACCGACCGCCAACAGCAGATCTACGACCTGGTGCGCACCGCGATCGAACGCACCGGCGCACCGCCAACCCGTGCCGAAATCGCACAGGCGCTCGGCTTCCGTTCGGCCAATGCCGCCGAGGAGCATCTGCAGGCGCTGGCCCGCAAGGGCGTGATCGAACTGGTTGGCGGCACCTCGCGCGGCATCCGTCTGCAGTCTGACACATTGCGCGCAGTCCACCAGCGGCGCCAGCAACAGGCGCAACTGCCGATGCCGGGGCTTGCGCAGCTGATGCTGCCGCTGGTTGGCCGCGTTGCAGCCGGCAGCCCGATCCTTGCTGAAGAACATGTCGACCGCACCTACCAGGTCGAGGCCAGCCTGTTCAGCCGCCGGCCCGACTATCTGTTGAAGGTGCGCGGCATGAGCATGCGCGACGCCGGCATTCTCGATGGCGATCTGCTCGCGGTGCAGCAGACCAGCGAGGTGCGCAATGGCCAGATCGTCGTCGCCCGCCTCGGCGACGAGGTCACCGTCAAGCGCTACAAGCGAAATCGCCAGGGCATCGAATTGCTGCCGGAAAACCCCGACTTCGACGTGATCCACGTCGCCGAAGGCGATCCGCAGTTTGCGCTCGAGGGCCTTGCGGTCGGGCTGATCCGCAATGGCAGCGCGTTCTGAGCCGATGATGGCCGGCAGCGCCGCAACCAGCACACGCAGCCCGACGAAAGCGCGTTGCGCGGCCGACTGCCAGCAGCTCGAGCAGCTGCCGAATATCGGGCCGTCGCTGGCCGGTGACCTGCGCAGCATCGGCATCGATTCGCCGCAGCAGTTGCGTGGTGCCGATGCCTTCCAGCTCTATCAGCGCCTGTGCCAGGCCTCTGGCCGCCGCCACGACCCTTGCGTGCTCGACACCTTTCTCGCGATCACCGACTTCATGGCCGGTGCGCCACCCGCCCCCTGGTGGCGGTATACGGCCGATCGAAAGCTGAGATTCGGCTCGATCTGAGCAGCGCCGCCGCGGCGCCACACCGCCGCTGCCAGGCAGATCTGCCCCCCTTCTGCACCGCTTATCGCGGCATCGCGAAACGCCCGCTTGCGAACAATCGCAGCACGGGGGTCGGGTGCGCGGCACATCGTCGCCGCACCCGGCCTGAACCCAGGCGGGTCGTCCCGATCGCGATCGAACGAGCCAGCAATCGGCTTGTCACGCATCGTCGGTCGGCCGACCAGTGTGGCCGACGGCTGGAGCGAACCGATGGCGTGGTGGCGGGTGGGTGGAATGGGACGACGCGGAGCAGTGGCGATGCCGGGTTTCGAACCGACGATTCCCAGTCGCCCTGCCGGCCCCGAGACGACAAGCAGCCTGCGCTCGCGTTTCGAGGTTTGTCCGCCGTCACTGTTCGATGATGATTTCGGTCCTTCGCGCAGCGGCCTGCGTTCGCTGCTGCCGCCACTGACGACGATCCGGCAATGGCTTGCGACCGGCTGGTATTCGACCGACCAGGTGCCGCGCCGCGTCTCCGGCATCGATCCGCATTTCATCCGCGCCGACGAAAAACTGCGATCGGCGCGCCAGGCCTTTGTTGCTGCGCTGGCCGACCTCGACAACGAGGCCGCCGCAGAACTGGCGAACCGGGCCCGCGATGCGCACACGCTGCGCGAGTTGTGGCATCTGCGCAATCCACTGTTCACGGTCGTCTCGATTGGTCACTGCGAGCAGATCGCCCGCGACCGGCTGGCCGACCTGAATCGCCATTTCCCGATCCGCGAACAAGCGCCGGCCCGCCGCGGCTGGCTCGACCGCCTGCCGGTCCCGAGCAACAACGTCCAGCGTCCGCAGGCCTGACGGTAAGGTCGGCAAGCAGCGGTATCAGCGAATACAGCTTGCCGAGCCGCCATTGCCGGCAGGCAGCCCTGCCGTGATCTTCAGCTGCGCCCCAGATAGTCGCGTTTGCCGAGGTCGACGCCGTTGTGGCGCAGCAGCCCGTAGGCGGTGCAGACATGGAAATAGAAGTTCGGCATCACGAAGCCGTTCAGGTAGTCGAGGCCGGTCATCTCGAGCGGATCGCGGCCGCGCATCGGCACCTTGACCTGGCGCTCTTCGCTGCCGTCGATCTTTGCCGCATCGACCGATTTCACATAGTCGATGGTCTTGCGGATCCGCTTCTGCAACTCGGCGATGCTGGCCTCGTTGTCCTCGAACGACGGCGCTTCGACACCGGCCAGCCGCGCGGCACCAAACTTGGCGGCATCACAGGCGATCTGCACCTGCCTGGCGAGCGGCAGCATGTCGGGCGCCAGCCGGCTGTCGACCAGCACCTTCGAATCGAAACCTTTCGCCTTCGCAAAGGCTTCGGCCTTTTCCAGACATGCCGACAGGTTGTCGAGCATGCGCACAAACACCGGCACGCTGGCCGAATACATCGAAATCGCGGGCATTGGAGTTCCTCGTGTCTGAATCGCTGGATGCTATTGGAAACGCGCCGACCTCACCGGCGGCGGTAACAGCGCATTTTTTGATCGGTGCACAATCGGAATTCCATTTCTCTTGTCGCCCCGCGTGTTGTGAACATCATCATCCTCGACGATTACCAGGACGCCGTCAGAAAGCTGCAGTGCGCCAGCAAGCTCGATCCGTTCAATGCCAAGGTCTTCACCAATACCGTCAAGGGCATCGGCCAGCTCGCGGTCAGGCTGCGTGATGCCGAAGTGCTGGTATTGATCCGCGAGCGGACGCAATTTCCCCGCTCGCTGCTCGAGAAGCTGCCGCGCCTGAAACTGATCTCGCAGACCGGCAAGGCCGGCTCCCACATCGACATCGAGGCGGCGACTCGGCTCGGCATCGCGGTTGCAGAAGGTGCCGGCTCGCCGACCTCCACCGCCGAGCTGACCTGGGCGCTGACGATGGCTGCGATGCGACGGCTGCCGCAGTACATCGGCAACCTGAAACACGGTGCCTGGCAGCAGTCCGGTCTGAAGTCCGCATCGATGCCGCCGAATTTCGGGATCGGCATGGTGCTGAAGGGCAAGACGCTGGGCATCTGGGGGTATGGCCGGATCGGCCAGATCGTCGCCGGCTACGGCCGTGCCTTCGGCATGCAGGTCACCGTCTGGGGCAGCGAGGCCTCGCGCGCCCGTGCGCAGGCCGACGGCTACATACCTGCTCCCAGCCAGGAGGCCTTTTTCGAGGCCTGCGACGTGTTGTCGCTGCACCTGAGGCTGAGCGATCAGACGCGCGGCATGATCAAGCTCGACCACCTGTCGCTGATGAAGCCGACCGCGTTGATCGTCAACACTTCACGCGCCGAGCTGATCGAGGAAGGTGCGCTGGTATCGGCGCTGAACCGCGGCCGGCCCGGCATGGCGGCGGTCGACGTGTTCGAGATCGAGCCGATCCTGCAGGGCCATCCGCTGCTGCGGATCGAGAATGCGGTGTGCACGCCGCACATCGGTTATGTCGAGCAGGACAACTACGAGCAGTTCTTCAATGCCGCGTTCGACAACATCATCAATTTCATCAACGGCGAGCCGACCAACATCGTCAACCCGGAAGCGCTGAAGGTGCAGCGCGAGTGACAGCGGCGCTGCCGGCCGAGGCGCCGCTGGCCGGGCGGCTCGCCTCGACCCGCTGGGCGCTGCTGTTCGGCAATTTCGCAATCGGCTGTGGCGTGATGGTCGTCGCCGGCAGCCTGAACGACCTGGTCCGCTCGCTGCAGGTATCGGTCGCGCTCGGCGGCCAGTTGATCGCGATCGGTGCCGCGGTGATGTGTTTTGCCGCGCCGTTGCTGGCCGGCTGGGTGTCGGGATTCGACCGCCGCCGGCTGCTTTCGTTTGCACTGCTCTGGTTTGCGATCGGCCACGCCGCCTCGGCACTGATGCCCGACTATGCAGCGCTGCTGCCGGTGCGCGGCCTGTCGGTGCTCGGCGCTGCGGTGTTCACGCCGCAGGCCGCGGCGGCAGTGGCCTTCATGGCACCGCCGGCCGAGCGTGGCCGCGCGATCACCTTCATCTTTCTCGGCTGGTCTGCGGCATCGGTGCTCGGCATGCCGATGGCCGCATGGCTCGGTGCGAGCTTTGGCTGGCGCAGCGCCTTCCTCGCGGTGGCGCTGCTCGCGCTGATCGGCGCGATCTGGGTCGCCGTCGTGATGCCGGATGGCGTCAAGCCGGCGGCGTTGTCGCTTGCCGCCTGGAAAGGCGTCTTTGCCCATCCGCTGCTGATGGCGATGGTTGGCGTCACCGCATTGCTGAGCGCCGGCCAGTTTGCGCTGCTGTCGTTCATTGCGCCCTACGCGCGCCAGGTGCTGCATGCAAGCCCGCTCGAACTGAGCGGGCTGTTCGGCTGGTTCGGCCTGCTCGGCCTGATCGGCACGCTGCTGCTGTCGCGGCACATCGACCAGATCGGCGCCGGCCGCGCGGCGACGCTTGCGATGCTGCTGACCGCGACGACACTTCTGTTCTGGCCGCTGGCCGACGGCGTCACCATCGCGGCGCTGCTGATGATCCCGTGGGCGCTTGCGATGTTTGCCGCCAACTCGGCGCAGCAGGCCCGGCTCAATGAGGCGGCCCCCGCATGGGCTGCAGCCTTGCTGGCGCTCAATTCATCGGCGATCTATTTCGGCCAGGCGGTCGGCTCGTCGAGCGGCGGCTGGCTGGTCGAGCATGCCGGTTATGCCGCGCTCAGCTGGTTCGGCCTGTGCTTCGTCTTGGCCGCGATTGCCGTCAGCGTCTGGGTCAACCGCCGGATCGCGCCGCGGCTGGCCTGAACGCGGCTCAATGCCCGCGCTCGGTCGCGCCGTGCCGGCCACCCGACAACAGCAGGTGCAGCAGGATCGCGCCGAAGGTCGCGGTGCCGATGCCGCCGAGCGTGAAGGCGCCGAATTTCAGCGTGTAGTCGCCGGTGCCGAGCACCAGCGGGATCGCCGCGACGATCAGGTTGCGCGAGTCGCCGAAATCGACCTTGTTCTCGACCCAGATCTTCGCGCCGGCGACCGTGATCAGGCCGAACACGACGATGCTGACGCCGCCCATCACCGCCAGCGGAATCGTCTGGATCAGTGCACCGAATTTCGGGCTGAAACCGAGCACGATCGCAACCGCGGCGGCAACGACGAACATCGCCGTCGAATACACGCGCGTCGCCGCCATCACGCCGATGTTTTCGGCATAGGTCGTCATGCCGGTGCCGCCGGCCGAGCCGCTGACCATCGTCGCGACACCGTCACCGATGAACGCGCGGCCGATAAACCCATCGAGGTTGCGGCCGGTCATCGCGGCCACCGCCTTGATGTGGCCGAGGTTCTCGGCAACCAGCACCAGCGCGACCGGTGCGATCAGCAGCATCGCATTGGCTTCGAATACCGGCGCGGCAAACGTCGGCACGCCGAACCAGGCGGCCGCCGCAACACCGGAAAAATCGATCGGCTTGCCCAGCCCGAAGCCGTTCGCCAGCAGCGCATAGACCGCACTCGCGATCAGCAGGCCGACCAGGATCAGCAGCCGCTGCACCATGCCGCGCGCATAAACCGCGACCAGCGCAACGCTGATGAAGGTGGCCGCCTGCATCCAGGCATCAAAGGCGGTCGGCGCCATGTTCTTGATCGGCACCGCGGCCAGGTTCAGGCCGATCACCGCAACCACCGTGCCGGTGACGACCGGCGGCATCAGCGCCTCGATCCAGCGGGTGCCGACGGCTGTCACCGCGAGCCCGATCAGCGCGACGACCGCGCCGCAGGCGACGATGCCGCCGAGTGCACCGGCCAGGTTCGGATTGGCGCCCTGCCCGGCGTAACCGCTGGCCGCGATGACGACGCCGATGAACGCGAAACTCGAGCCGAGGTAACTCGGCACCCGGCCGCCGACGGCGACGAAGAAGATCAACGTGCCGATGCCGCTCATCAGGATCGCGAGGTTCGGATCGAAACCCATCAGCAACGGCGCCAGCACCGTCGCGCCGAACATCGCGATCACATGCTGCAGACCGAGCACGACGGTCTGCGGCCAGGCCAGGCGCTGGTCCGGCGCAACCACCTGGCCGGGGCGGACGGTGACGAGTTGCCAGTCGGTGAGCAGTTTCATGACAGTTTCCCCAAGGGCGGGCAAAGCCGCCATTCTCGACGCTGCGCGGCCACGGCAGCGGCAATCGTTTGACCTATGCTCGGATTCGTGATGCCCTCCCTCACCGTCGATCCGATCCGCCGCCGCTGCGTTGCCGCCCTGCCGTGCGTGCTGACGCCGCTGCTGGCGGCAGGCTGTTCGCTGCCGGCAACCGGACCCGCCGCGTGGGAGCGCCGGCTCGGCGGATCAACGCTGGCGCTGCTCGGCGAGGTGCATGACAACGCCGACGGCCAGCGGCTGCGCCTTGCGACATTGCAGCGCGCGATCGCGCGCGGCTGGCGCCCGGCGATCGTGATGGAGCAGTTCGATACCGACCGCCAGCCGCAGATCGATGCATCGCGCCGCGAACGACCCGGTGATGCCGGCCATTTGATCGAGCAGGCCGGAGGAGATGGCTGGGACTGGCCGCTGTACCGGCCGCTCGTGCAGCTGGCGCTGGACCATCAGCTGCCGCTGATCGCAGGCAACCTGCCGCGGGCACAGGCGCGCCGGCTGGTTCGCGAGCAGCATGCGGCAGTGCTTGGTGCCGAGAACGCCCGCTCGCTCGGTCTCGACCAGCCGTTGCCGCCTGACTGGCAGGCAGCGCAGCAGCGCGAGATCGAGATCGGCCACTGCAATGCGCTGCCGGCGACGATGCTGCCGGGCATGGTTCGTGCGCAGGCCGCACGCGATGCGGTGCTCGCCGAACGTCTGGCGAGGCATCGCGCCAACGGGACGGTGCTGATCGCCGGCAATGGCCATGTGCGGCGCGATATCGGCGTGCCGTTGTGGCTGCGCGGCCGGCACGGCCTTGCGGCCGGCGACATCGTCGCGATCGGCTACCTCGAATCGACCGATGCCGATGCGGCCGCGGTGTTCGATGCCGTCGTCGCGATTGCGCCGAAACGCGACCGCGTCGATCCCTGCATCCAGTTCAGGCGTGATCGGGCCGAGCGGCCGGCTTGACCGCTCCGAGCGCTTCGGCCAGGAGGCCCGGCAATTCGGTCACGCTGCGCGTCACTTCATCGGGCAGCGCCTGGCGGTCGATCGAGCCCGGGGTCGGCAGCCACGCTTCGACGACGCCGTCGCTGCGTGTGCGCAGCCGCAGGCTCAGCGGCAGGTCCGGCCGGGCGCCATCCCCTGCCATCAGCACCGGCGTGCCACCGGCCGCACTGGCGAACACGACGACCAGATGGGACTGCGCGTCGCTGCCCTGCGCCGCGCGCGGCGCCCAGCGAGCCATCACCGTCAGCCCATGGCGGGGCGCATGGGCTTGCAAGCGCTGCACGGTCTGCGCCATGTCGAAGCGGCTCGTCTGCCAGCTGCCGGCGCGTGAATCGGTCTCGTCGTCGGCCCAGCCATCACCGATCCCGGCCAGCGCCAGCGAGATCACCGCGGCGCAGCCGCTCATCCAGAAACGCAATCTTCTGTTCATTCGTTCGCTCCATCGCTTGTTGCTGTTGTTGGCGACGATGGTGCGCGGCGAATGTGAAGCCTTGATGAACCCTGCGACCTATTCCTTGGTGCCGAAGATCTTGTCGCCGGCATCACCGAGGCCGGGGATGATGTAGCCGGACGCATCGAGGTGGCTGTCGATTGCCGCCGTCCAGCAGCGCACGTCCGGACAGGCCGCATCGAGCGCGGCAATGCCTTCGGGCGCAGCGACCAGCACCAGCGCGCGGATGTCGCGGCAGCCGCGGCTTTGCAGCAGCTTGACGGTCGCGATCATCGAGCCGGCAGTGGCCAGCATCGGGTCGATGATCAGTGCGGTGCGCTCGTCGAGGTGACCGACAAAGCGCTCGAAATAATGCTCCGGCTGCAGCGTCTCGTGATTGCGCGACAGGCCGACCAGGCTGACCTTGGCATTCGGCACCATGTCGAGCACGCCGTCGAGCATGCCGATGCCGGCGCGCAGGATCGGCACGACGGTGACCTTGCGGCCGCTGATCTGCTCGATCTCGGCAGGTCCGCTCCAGCAGCCGATCGTCGTCTTCTCGATCGGAAAGTCGGCCGTCGCCTCATAGGCGAGCAGCCGCGCAAGTTCGTTGGTCAGCTCGCGAAACTTCTTCGTCGAGATGCCATCCTCGCGCAACAGCCCGACCTTGTGGCGGACCAGCGGATGGCGCACGGCGATGACGGGCATGTCTTCCCTCCCCTTCGATCAGTCCCTGCGTTGGCGCAGAGCTTCATACAGGCAGACGCCGGATGCCACCGAGACATTCAGGCTGTCGACGGCGCCGCGCATCGGCAGATGGACCAGCTGGTCGCAGTGTTTTTTTGTCAACGCGCGCATGCCGCTGCCTTCGGCACCGAGCACCAGAGCGATCGGGCCGCTGAGGTCGACGTCGTACAGCGACTGCTCCGCATCCTCGCTGGTGCCGATCACGGTGATGTCGCGTTCCTTCAGCTCGCCGATCGTCCGCGCGAGGTTGGTGACCATGAAATACGGCACGGTATCGGCCGCGCCGCTCGCGACCTTCGCGACCGTTGCATTGATGCCCACCGCATGGTCCTTCGGCGCGATCACCGCATGGGCACCGGCGCCGTCGGCGACCCGCAGGCAGGCGCCGAGGTTGTGCGGATCGGTGATGCCGTCGAGCAGCAGCAGAAGTGCGGGCCCCTTGCCCTCGGCCTCGACGGCGTCGAGCGTATCGTCGAGCGAATGGCTCAGCGAGACCGCCTCGACGCGCGCGACCACACCCTGGTGGCGGTGGCTGCCGGCCATCTTCTGCAAGCGGTCGTCGTCGCTGTCGATCAGCTTTGCGCCGGCCTCGCGGGCACGCTCGACAAACTGGCGCATCCGCTGATCACGCCGGCTCGCATCGACATGGATCTCGATCACCGTCTTCGGCGCGCTTTTCAGGCGCACGGTGACGGCATGGAATCCGAACAGGATCTTGGCGGTCATGTCAGCGGCGCAAAGCGGTCAGAGATGGCTGTGGGAGGGGCTTCAGCCCCGATTCGATGGTCAGGCAGCAGCCCGAATCCGGACTGAAAAGCCCCTCCCACAAAAACAGGGCGGGTCATGCCTTCACGCAGTCGACGTAATAGCGGCGCTGCCCGTTGTCGTCCTCCGACTCGACCAGCCCGTGCACATCGGTGTCGAAGCCCGGGAACTTGCTGTTGAATTCGCGCGTGAAGCGCAGGTAGTCGCAGATCTTCTTGTTGAAGCGCTCGCCGGGGATCAGCAGCGGAATGCCCGGCGGGTACGGCGTCAGCAGCGAGGTCGTGATCCGCCCTTCGAGCTGGTCGATCTCGACCCGTTCGGTCTGCCGGTGCGCGATATAGGCATAGGCATCGGTCGGCTTCATCGCCGGATCGAGGTTCGACAGATACATCTCGGTCGTCAGCCGCGCGATGTCGCCCTTTGCATAGGTTTCGTGGATGCTCTGGCTCAGGTCGCGCAGCCCCATGCGCTCGTAGCGCGGGTGCTGGGCGACGAACTCGGGCAGGATTCGCCACATCTGCGCATTGCGGTCGTAGTCGTCCTTGAACTGCTGCAGCGCGGTCAGCAGCGTATTCCAGCGGCCCTTCGTGATGCCGATCGTGAACATGATGAACAGCGAATACAGGCCGGTCTTCTCGACGACGACGCCGTGCTCGGCGAGAAACTTCGTGACGATCGATGCCGGAATGCCGGTTTTCGCAAACTTGCCCGAGACATCGAGCCCCGGCGTGACCAATGTCGTCTTGATCGGATCGAGCAGGTTGAAGCCGTCGGCCAGGTCGCCGAAGCCGTGCCACTTGTCGCCGGCCTTCAGCACCCAGTCGCTGCTCTTGCCGATTCCTTCGGAAGCCAGCTTTTCCGGCCCCCAGACCTTGAAGAACCAGTCCTTCTTGCCGTAGTCCTTCTCGACCTTGCGCAACGCGCGGCGGAAGTCCATCGCCTCGGCGATGCTCTCCTCGACCAGCGCGGTGCCGCCCGGTGCCTCCATCATTGCCGCCGCGACGTCGCAGCTCGCGATGATCGCGTACTGCGGGCTGGTCGAGGTGTGCATCAGGTAGGCCTCGTTGAAGAGATGCCGGTCGAGCTTGCGCTCTTGCGAATCCTGCACCAGCACCTGCGAGGCCTGGCTGATGCCGGCCAGCAGTTTGTGCGTCGACTGCGTCGCGAATACCAGCTGGTCCTTCGGCCGCGTCCGGTTCTTGCCCATCGCGTGGTAGCTGCCGTAGAACTTGTGGAAGGCCGCGTGCGGCAGCCAGGCCTCGTCGAAATGCAGCGTATCGATGTAGCCGTCGAGCGAATGCTTGATCGTCTCGGTGTTGTAGAGCACGCCGTCGTAGGTGCTCTGCGTCAGCGTCAGGATGCGCGGCTTGACCTTCGCCGGATCGACGCCCTTCAGCAGCGGATTGGCGGCGATCTTCTTCTGGATCGCCTCCTTCGTGAATTCGGACTCCGGAATCGGGCCGATGATGCCGTAGTGGTTGCGCGTCGGGCGCAGGAACACCGGCACCGCGCCGGTCATGATGATCGCGTGCAGGATCGACTTGTGGCAGTTGCGGTCGACGACGACGACGTCGCCGGGTGCGACCGTGTGGTGCCAGACCATCTTGTTGCTGGTGCTGGTGCCGTTGGTGACGAAGAAGCAGTGGTCGGCATTGAAGATGCGCGCCGCATTGCGCTCGCTCTGCGCCACCGGGCCGGTGTGATCGAGCAGCTGGCCGAGTTCCTCGACCGAATTGCAGACGTCGGCGCGCAGCATGTTCTCGCCGAAGAACTGGTGGAACATCTGCCCGACCGGGCTCTTCAGGAATGCGACGCCGCCGCTGTGGCCCGGGCAGTGCCAGGAATACGAGCCGTCCTGCGCATAGTCCATCAGCGCCTTGAAGAACGGCGGCGCGAGGCCGTCGAGGTAACTCTTGGCCTCGCGGATGATGTGCCGGGCGACGAATTCCGGCGTGTCCTCGAACATGTGGATGAAGCCGTGCAGCTCGCGCAGGATGTCGTTCGGCAGGTGCTGGCTGGTGCGTGTCTCGCCGTACAGATAAATCGGGATATCGGCGTTCTTGAAGCGGATCTCCTCGATGAACTTGCGCAGGCTCAGCACCGCCGGGTCGAGATCCGGCCCGCCCTTGAACTCCTCGTCGTCGATCGACAGGATGAAGGCCGACGCCCTGCTCTGCTGCTGGGCAAACGACGACAAGTCACCGTAGCTGGTGACGCCGAGCACCTCGAAGCGTTCCTTCTCGATCGCCTCGGCCAGCGCGCGGATGCCCAGTCCGGAGGTATTTTCGGAGCGGAAGTCTTCGTCGATGATGACGATCGGAAAACGAAATCGCAGCATGTCGTTCCTGGGTCAGGCCGGTGAACCGGGCTAGTTTTGTTGGACGGGATTCGACCCGCAGTGTAGATGCCTCTGCGGCGCTGACTGCAGAGCCCCGCACTGCCGCAGCCAACGGTCAGCGCCCGCGCCGGGACGACGACGGGATGCGGATCGGCCGGCCCGGCGACGCAGGCCGGCGCAACGGGTCTGTCCGCAAGCGGCGCGCCTGGATGCGCAGCAACTCGGCCAGGTCGCCCGCAGCCGGCGCGAGCGGCGCATCACTGCGCGCACTGAGCCCGACCGCGCGTCGCGTCGCGCCGAGGTCGATGTCCACCACACCGAAGCGGCCGCTGGCCAGTTCCTGCTCGACGACGCCCGGCGCACAGAACCAGACCACCTCGCCCTGCGCGACAAGGTGCCGGCCGAAGGCATCCGACAGCGTCTCGACCAGTCGCGGCGGCCGGCTGACACCGCCGCCGATCAGCACCGGATCGAGGGTCGCGCGGATGATGGTGTTGTCGTCCGGCAGGATCACCGGGTATTCACAGGCGCGCGCGACGCTGACCGCGGTCTCATCGAGCAGTGGGTGGCCCGCAGCGGCCACCAGCACCAGCGGCTCCTCGTACAGCGGCTCGAACGACAGATCGAACATCAGCGAGGCGTCGCCAAGCCGGCCGACGACGATGTCGAATTCGCGCTCGCGCAATCTCGACAGCAGGCTGATGTTCGTGCCTTCGACGACCCGGACCACCGCATTCGGATGCTGGATCTGGAACTGCCGCACCGCTGCCGGCGCCAAGGTCGACGCCGCGGTCGGCAACACGCCGAGCGTGACCGTCGGCGTGCCGCTGGCGGCGCCGTCGCGTCCCCCCGCCTGCTCAAGGCCGTCGCCGAGCAAGGCGAGCGCGCGCTGCACCTGCTCGAGCAAGCGCTCGCCACAGGTGGTCGGCAGCAGGCCGCGGCGGGTGCGATCGAACAGCCGGTCGCCGACGATGAGCTCGAGTTCGCTCAGCGATTTGGAAACTGCCGACGGCGTACGCGACAGTTGATCGGCAGCGGCCTGCACCGAGCGGCCGTCGCTGATCGCCAGCAGCGCCTGCAGATGACGCAACTTCAGCCGCGGATCGAGCGTTACCGCCATGGGTAAACCCGCATGTTGATTTCCATTTTCTCAGTCAAATGGGCGAATTGGTCACCACAAGTGAGCTTTAAGAAACTTAGGATAGCCCATCCACAACAGATCAGGAGACGACATGGCCCGCTTCACCTTCACCCGCCGCACCGCATGTGTTGCGCTGGCAGCAGCAGCCACGTTCGCAGCCCTGCCGGCGGCAGCACAGAACGGCTTTCCGAACAAGCCGATCCGCATCGTCGTCGGCTTTGCGCCTGGCGGGCCGACCGACATGATTGCGCGCGCCGTCGGCCAGAAGATGTCGGCCTCGCTGAAAACCAACGTGATCGTCGAGAACAAGCCCGGCGCCGGCGGCAACATCGCGGCCGGCGACGTTGCCCGCGCCGATGCCGACGGTTACACGGTGCTGTTCGGCATCGACACCACGTTCACGATCAACCCGGCGCTGTACGCGTCGATGCCGTTTGCGCCCGACGCGCTGAAGCCGCTGTCGATCATCGCGTCGTCCGGCCTGCTGGTCGGCACCCATCCCGCAGTCGGCGCGAAGACGCTGGCCGATCTGGTGGCCAAGGCGAAAAAGGACGCCGTGACCTTCAGCTCGGCCGGCAACGGCAGCCCCGGCCATTTCGCGGCCGAGATCTTCGGCGACGCGACCGGCGGCAAGATCATTCACATCCCGTACAAGGGCAATGCGCCGGCAGTGCTGGCGGTGCTGTCGGGCGAGGTCAATGCCGGCATCCTGGCCACGCCGGGCATGGTGCCGCACGTCAAGGCCGGCAAGATCACGCCGCTTGCGGTGACCAGCCGCCGCCGCTCGCAGGTGATGCCCGATGTGCCGACGGTTGCCGAAGCCGGCGTCAAGGAACTGGAATTCGAGGTGCTGCAGGTCGCGATGCTGCCGGCCGCCACGCCGCCGGCGGTGGTTGAGGTGCTCAGCAAGGCGATCAGCGATGCGCTGCAGCAGCCGGATCTGAAAAACCAGCTTGCACAGCTCGATTCGATCATCGAGAACCAGTCCGGCGCCGCTGCGCAGCAGCGCCTGGATGCCGCGAAAACCCGATACGCACGCATCGTCAAGTCGACCGGAATGAAGAGCGAATGACGAATTTCGTCTTCATCCTCGCCGACGACCTCGGTTATGCCGACCTCGGCTGTTACGGCGGCCGGGCGGCGGCGATCAGCCCGGCGCTGGACCGGATGGCGGCCGAAGGCATGCGTTTCACTCGCTCGTATTCGAACTCGCCGGTCTGCTCGCCGACCCGGTTTGCGCTGATCACCGGGCGCTACCAGTACCGGCTGCGCGGCGCTGCCGAGGAACCGCTGACCGGCAAATACCGCGGCAGCACGACGGTCGGGCTGCCACCCGAGCATCCGACGCTGCCATCGCTGCTGAAAACCGCCGGCTATCAGACGGCGCTGATCGGCAAGTGGCACCTCGGTTATCCGCCGCATTTCTCGCCGCGCAAGAGCGGCTACGACCACCATTTCGGGCCGCTGTCCGGCGGCGTCAGCTATTTCACCCACCTCGACCGCGGCGGCAATGCCGACCTGGTCGAAGACGGCGAGCCGGCCGACCACCAGGGCGCCTACCTGACCGACCTGCTGAGCGACCGCGCAGTCCAATACATCGAGCAGCGCGCTGCCGACCGCGCACCCTTCCTGCTCAGCCTGCACTACACGGCGCCGCACTGGCCGTGGGAGACGCGGAATGGCCGCGCCGAGCCGCCGATCACCGGGCCGACGCTCGGCCACCTGCATGGCGGCTCGATCCACGTCTACCACCAGATGGTGCGTGAACTCGACGAAGGCATCGGCCGCGTGCTCGATGCACTCGACGCCGCCGGTCTCGGCGACGATACGCTGGTCGTCTTCACCAGCGACAACGGCGGCGAGCGCTTCTCCGACAACTGGCCGCTGGTCGGTGGAAAGATGGACCTGACCGAAGGCGGCATCCGCGTGCCGTGCATCGCGCGCTGGCCGAAGACGATCGCTGCCGGCGGCGTCAGCGAGCAGCATCACCTGACGATGGACTGGATGGCGACGATGCTGGCCGCCGCCAACGTGGCGCCTGCTGCCGACTTCCCGCTCGATGGCGTCGCGCTGCAGCCGGCACTCGCAGATGCCGGACATGGCTTTGCCCGCCCGATGCACTGGCGGATGAACCACCGCCAGCAGCGCGCGCTGCGCGACGGGCGCTGGAAGTACCTGAAGGTCGACGAACACGAATACCTGTTCGACGTCGAGACCGACGAACGCGAACGTGCGAACCAGGGCCGGCTGCAGCCCGAGCGGCTGGCGTCGATGCGCGCCGCCTGGGAATCGTGGGACCACGCGATGCAGCCGATTCCGGTCGATGCCGGTGTATCGCTGGTCTACGGCAGCGCCGACATGCCGCAACGCTGATCGTCATCGCCGCATGACGCCGCCGGCGGCGCACTGCCGCCGGCGGCGCACGCTCGGCACCGTACACTCGCGCCAGAACCGGGCCCGGCCATCGATGGCCACCAGGCGCCGGTCGTCGCAGGCCGAGGAGCGTCATGTTCGAAAGCTGGAATCCGGCAACCCTGTGGTGGCTCGCGGCCGGGATCGCGGTGGTCGCCGAACTGGCCAGTGGCAGCTTCTATCTGTTGATGGTCGCATTCGGCCTGGCCGCCGGCGCGATCGCCGCCCACCTCGGTGCCGGCGGCACCGCGCAGGTCGTCATCGCCGCCTTGATCAGCGGCGGCGCGACGGCGCTGTGGTATCTGAAGCGCTCGCGTCATCCGAAATCGGCCGCCGCGCGCGAAAACCACGACGTCAATATCGACATCGGCGAGGAAATCCGCGTCGACGCCTGGTCGCCGGAGCGCACCGCCCGTGTCGTGTACCGCGGCAGCACCTGGCTGGCGCGGCTGGCGCCCGGCGCGCCGGCGGCGCCCGGCCGGCACCGCGTCAGCGCCGTCGAAGGCAACTGGCTGGTGCTGAGCCCGCTGGAACCGGCGGCTTGAAGCGCCGTAGCAGCTTGCGCACAATCGACTCATCGCACTGAAAGCACCCCATGGAAATCGCCCTCGTCGTTGCCGTCATTGCGGTGATCTTCATCGTCCGCACGTTCAAGATCGTGCCGCAGCAGAATGCCTGGGTCGTCGAGCGGCTCGGCAAATACGACCGCACGCTGACGCCGGGGCTGAAATTCGTGATCCCGTTCGTCGACCGCGTTGCCTACCGCCATTCGCTGAAGGAGGTGCCGCTCGACGTTGCGAGCCAGATCTGCATCACGAAGGACAACACCCAGCTGCAGGTCGACGGCATCCTCTATTTCCAGGTCACCGACCCGATGCGCGCGAGCTACGGCTCGTCCGATTACATCTTCGCGATCACCCAGCTTGCGCAAACGACGCTGCGCAGCGTGATCGGCCGGATGGAGCTCGACAAGACTTTCGAGGAGCGCGACATGATCAATGCCGCGGTCGTCAACGCGCTCGACGATGCGGCCACCACCTGGGGCGTCAAGGTGTTGCGCTACGAGATCAAGGACCTGACGCCGCCGGCCGAGATCCTGCGCTCGATGCAGGCGCAGATCACCGCCGAGCGCGAGAAGCGCGCATTGATCTTCGCTTCCGAGGGCCGCAAGCAGGAGCAGATCAACATCGCCAACGGCGAGCGCGAGGCCTTCATCGCGCGCTCCGAGGGCCAGCGCCAGGCCGAGATCAACAATGCGCAAGGCGAGGCGGCCGCGATCATCGCGGTGGCCGATGCGACCGCCGACGCGATCCGCAAGATCGCCGATGCAATCCTGCAGCCCGGCGGCGAACAGGCAGTGCAGCTGAAGGTCGCCGAACGCGCGGTCGACGCGTTCGGTGAACTCGCGAAAAAGAACAATACGATGATCGTGCCGGCCAACATGAGCGAGGTGTCGGGGCTGATTGCCACCGCGATGGCGCTGATCCGCCAGCCTGCGCAGCATCAACCGCCTGCCGGCTGAACCAGGAGCTCGACGATGGCCTTCAATGTGCTCGGCACCGAACTGCTGCCCTGTTCCTATGACCCGCTGACCGGTTTCTACCGCGACGGCTGCTGCAATACCGGTGACGATGACCTGGGCAACCACACGGTGTGCGTGAAAGCAACGGCGGAGTTTCTGGCCTTCTCGGCCAGCCGCGGCAACGATCTGTCGACCCCGCGGCCCGAATTCCGCTTCCGCGGCCTGCAACCCGGCGACCGCTGGTGCCTGTGCGTGCAACGCTGGAACGAAGCCCACGCCGCCGGCGTCGCGCCGATGGTCGTGCTCGAGGCGACACACGAAAACGCACTCGAATTCGTCAGCCTCGAGACGCTGAAGAGCCACGCGCTGCGGAAGGTCAGCTGAGGGCTGGCTGACAACGATGTGGGCGGGTCGCCGATGGCTGGTCTTGCTGCTGGCGGTGTCGATCATCGCGCTTGGCTGGCTGCTGCTGCCGACCCTGAAACGTGCGCCACCGACCGCCGCCTTGCGCCCTTTCGGCGACGAACGGGTATTCATCCTGCTCGAGGATCTGGTCTGGGAGATTGGCGACAGCGGCCTCGCGCTCACCGTTCCATCGGGCTTCGTCACCGACCTTGCATCGACGCCACAAGCCTTGTGGTCCCTCGGCTACACCCAGAACGGCCCCTATGGCCGCGCGGCGATCATCCACGACTGGTTGTACTGGACCCAGCCCTGCAGCCGTGGGCAGGCGGACCGTCTGATGTTGAAGGCGATGCAGGAAAGTGCAGTCGACCCAACCACCGTTTCGCAGATATTCGTCGCGGTCTCCCGTTTCGGCAGCAAGGCTTGGCAAAGCAACGCCAGCGAACGCGCATCCGGCGCCTTCCGCGTACTGCCGCCTGAGCACAGACGACCTGCCGATCCCAACCAGCGCTGGGCCGAATATCGCCGTCAGCTTTCTTCATCCGGTATCCAGGAACCACATGTCCCCTTCGATCCGCGGGTCTGCGACCTCGCCGACCGGATCGCCGTACCGAGCGTTTCGCCGGCCCCGCCTCCGCTGACCGGTGGCTGATCTCCGGCGCGCCTTACAACCGAGGTCCCACGCCCGCCATCGGCTAGAATCGCCGGCTCCGGAGAGATGGATGAGTGGTTTAAGTCACACGCCTGGAAAGCGTGCGTGGGGTAAAACCCACCGCGGGTTCGAATCCCGCTCTCTCCGCCAGACGACAAGCAGAAACGGGCCTTCGCGGCCCGTTTTTTTTGTCCTGTACTGATTCAAGTCGACTCGGCAAGCCACATCCGGTGACGCATGGCTGTCCGCGTTGTTTAGTCGGGCCCTGTCAGTCCCTGCTGGCCACGGTCGGAACGAAGTCCTCAGGTGCAGCGACAAGCCACGCCAGTCAGCCGAGCGGCCCGCTATGCTTGATGACTACGTGAAGGAATCAAAGCATGTCGTCGAGGGTGGCAGCCAAAACAGCAATCGCCTCGTGGCCGGAGTCTCGATCACCCGGCTGCGATGACTGACTGCAGCACCGAGCCGCGGCCTGGCGAAGGCCGGCCGGCCTATGCGTGGTATGTCGTGGTCGTCCTGATGGTCGCCGCGGCACTGTCGCTGGTCGACCGCCTGCTGATCGCGCAACTCGTCGAGCCGATCAAGCGCGATCTGCAGATCAGCGACTTCCAGGTCAGCCTGCTGCAGGGGCTCGCGTTTTCGTTGACCTTTGCGATCGCCGGCATTCCGATCGGCCGGCTGGTCGACCGCTCGGTCAGGCGCACCATCATTGCGGCGGGCATCACGTTCTGGAGCCTGATGACCGCGGCCGGCGGATTCGCCACCTCCTACCTGCAACTGTTCCTCGCCCGCGCCGGCGTCGGCATCGGCGAGGCTGCACTGGGGCCGGCCGCCTACTCGATCATCAGCGACTATTTCTCGAAGTCGCGACTGCCGCTGGCGATCTCGATCTTCGTGCTCGGCACTGCGGTCGGGTCGGGTCTGTCCTTCGTCGTCGGCGGATTGATCAGCCACATCGCCTCGCAACCCGAGGTTGCGGTACCCGCAATCGGAACGATGCGCGGATGGCAGGCCGCATTCATGCTGGTCGGCCTGCCGGGCGTGCTCCTGGCCGCGTTGATCATGACGCTGCGCGAGCCTCGCCGTCGTGGCGTGCTGACCAGCGGACGACCGGCGACGGTTGCCGAAGTCGCGGGCTTCCTGCGCGAGCGCTCGCGCCTCGCGTGGTGTTTCGTGATCGGCATCGGCGCGGCGTTCACCGTCACCTATGCGCTGCTCGGTTGGCTGACCAGCTATTTCATCCGGGTCCACGGCGCTTCACCGCGGGATGTCGGCGCACTGCTGGGTGCAGTGATCCTGACGATGAGCACCGTTGGCATCGTCGCCGGCGGAATGATTTCGAGCCGGCTGCTTCGGCTCGGCATCAAGGATGCGACGCTGCGCACCTCGCTGATCGGCATGGCTTTGGCGGTTCCGCTGCTGATCGCAGCGCCGCTGATGAACAGCGTGATGCTGTCGGTGGCGCTGTTCGCGCCGGCGATCCTGCTGTCGAGCATCTTCATTTCGCTCGGAACGTCGACGATCCAGCTGGTGACGCCGAACGAGATGCGCGGCCAGGTCTCGGCACTCGGCCTGATGCTGACGACGGTCCTGGGCTCGGTGCTCGGCCCCAGCCTGGTCGCGCTGTGCTCCGACCATCTATTTGCCGACGAAAAGAGCATCGGCCTCTCGCTGTCTTTGGTATGCGGCGCAATGGGCCTGTGCGCGACGATCGCGCTGGCACTTGCGCTGCGGCCGCTTCGCGAGGCGGTGACCGCTGCGAATGCCTGGAGTTCGAGCGACGACACGGTGTAGCGGCGTGCGGCTTGAAGCAGCACTTGCTGGTGGCCGATGCAGAACCAGCGCTTCTCAGCTGGGCTTCCCCACCACCCGCTGCCGCTGCGCAAACGTCGCAACCAGCCCGCTGTCCTCGTCGAGCCGGCCGCTCTCGCGCAGATGCGTCAGCGCCTTCGTCATGCCGAGCAGCGCGCCCTGCAGTGCTGCATTGGCATAAAGCACGATCGAAAAACCCATGCGTGCGTACTCGGCGGCATCGAGCGTCGGCGTCTTGCCGCCGATCACGACATTGACCAGTTGCGGCACCGACAGCGCCTGCGGAATCTGGCGCAGCTCGTCGATGCTGGTCGGCGCCTCGACGAAGGTCATGTCGGCGCCGGCTTCGATGAACAATCGCGCGCGGTCGATCGCTGCTTCAAAACCTTCGACCGCGCAGGCGTCGGTGCGGGCAATGATCAGAAAATTCTCGCTGTGCCGTGCGTCGACCGCGGCCTTGATCTTCGACGCGGCGTCTGCCGCAGTGATCACCGACTTGTCGTCGAAGTGGCCGCATTTCTTCGGCATCACCTGGTCTTCGAGCTGGATCGCATTGGCGCCTGCGCGCTCGAGGGTGCGCACCGTATGACGCACATTCAGTTCGTTGCCGAAGCCGGTATCGGCATCGACGATGATCGGCAGCTCGACGGCGTCGCGAACCGCGGCGGTATGTTGCGCCAGATCGCCGAGCGTGATGTAGCCGAGATCGGGCATGCCATAGAAGGTATTCGTGATCCCCGCACCCGACAGGTAGACGGCCTCGAAGCCGAGTTGCTCGATGACACGCGCGGCAAGCGCATTCGCCGCGCCGGCCACGACGATGCCACGGCGCTCGGCGATGGCCTGTTTCAGCAGTTCGCCGGGTGCCGGACGCCGTGGATTCATTGGCTTGTCGATTCGATCAGTTTGTCGCGGTGCCTGGCATGCGCCAGTTCCGCAAGCATCAGCTTGCGCTCGTGCAGCGTCGTCGCCCGGATGTCGGCGACGCCGTGCTCGGTGACGATGATATCGACATCGCTTTGCGGCGAGGTCACGTGCGTGCAGCGTGCAACGATGCGGCTTTTTGCATCACCTGCCGTCGACGCCGGCAGCGCGACGATCGCCAGCCCGCCGTCGGACCGGCGAGCTGCCCTGAAATAGTCGGTCTGACCGCCGACCGCGCCGACATACCGCTGGCCGAGAATTTCTGCGTTGACCTGGCCGCTCAGGTCGACCTCGATCGCCGAATTGATCGCCATCAGCGGCGAGCCCGCAATCGGCACGACAAGTTGCGATGGCGCCGCAAACCCGAGGATGCCGTCGCGCGACAACGACTGATACAGGCTTCGACTGCCGACCGCAAGCGAGGCCAGGCAGGCTTCCGGACTCTCCGTATCGATCGCCCCGCTGTCGAGCAGCTCGGCAAACCAGTCGCCGACCATGCCGGAGCGGATCTTCAGCTTGCGGTGGCCCTTCAGCGCATGCGCAATCGCGACCGCCAGCCCGCCGATGCCGAGCTGCACGGTGGCGCCATCGGGCACCAGTTGCGCAACGCGGCGGGCAATCTGCCGCTGCACCTCGCCGGGCACCTCGGGGGGCGATTCGAGCAGCGGTGTGTCGCTCTCGCGCGCAACGATGACACGGCTGCTGTGCAGACGGGCGCCGCCGCGAGTCACCGGCAGGTTCGGGTTGACCTCGACGGCGACGACACGCGCGGCCTGCACCGCATCCCAGACATAGTCGAGCGTGCAGCCGAGGCTGTGATAACCGTCGGCATCGGCCGGCGCCACCTGCAGCAGCACGACGTCGGCCTGCAGCCTGCGCGACGCGATCAGCGACGACAATTGCGACAACGAACACGGCATCACGCGGGCACGGCCGCACGCAACCAGATGGCGCACCGTGCCGAGCCCGCAATAGGTCGACACCTGCAGCGCGTCCGGCACATCGGCCTCCCAGGCCGGATTCAGCGACAGGCCGCAGAAGGCCTCGATGGTGCCGATGCGGGGCGCCAGTTCGAACAGCTCGGCGACCAGGCCGACCGGTTCTGCGGTGGCCTGGCCGATGACGATGTGGTCGCCGGCGCGCAGGCAATCGGACAGACGGGACGTGGTCATCTCGCTCGAGCCGTTCAGCCGCCAGACCTGAGCTGCAGATGCTCAGGCAGCTTGCCGGCGATCGTCAGCGTCATGCTGCCGGCTCCCTGGCTCGATTCGCCATCGAGATCGGCAGCCAGCCCGACCGGCTGGATGCGGTGCCAGTGCTCCTTCTCCCTGCCGTCCGGATAGACGATCTTCGACGGATGCGAAACGTCCCAGACGTCGGATTCGAGAACGTTTTCGCCGCGCCAGGCGCCGAGACCCTTGCCGTCGTCATATCCGCCGCTGTAGCCGAGGCCCTGCATCGCGATCGACGAGCCGCGTGCCTCGACCGCCAGCCGCAGCCGCCGGCCGTCTTCCAGCGTCACATTGACGCCGGCGGTGCGAAAACGCCGCGTGCCCTCGTGCAGTTCGACATCGAGCTCGATCTTCGTCGCGTGATGCTGCGCCTGGGTTCGCCGATCGGTGACGACGCCGGTCGTATACGGCGTATCGTCGCCACGCGCCGAGAACAGCAGCGAGCCGCTCATCGTGTCGGTCGAGAAGAAGAGGAAGGACATCACATGCCCCTTCTCGGCCAGCGTCAGCTTCGGGCCGGTCACCGGCTCGGGCACACCCATGCCACGTCGCACGCCCCAGGAATGGTCGCGGCAGGCCCACCAGCGGTCGATTGCGACGCGCTGGCCATCGACCTCGAGCCAGCCGCTGGCGATGCCGATCTGGTCGAAGCGACGGTAATCCTCGACGGTGCGGCTCTGCAGGCGGGTGTAGTGCGGATGCTCCTCGTGCGCCGGCTCGACGCATTCCCAGCGGATCTCGCCGTGTGGTGCATGGTCGCCGGCAGCGATCTCGATCGCGAAGGATTTCAGCGGCTCGACCGGGCGCACGCGCAGCGGCCCGCAGACGGTGTCGACGCTGCCGTTCAGCGAGCGCGACACGCGCAGGTTGTATTGCCGGCCGTCGACGATCATCACCGCGCCGCCGTCGAGCACATTCATGTTGCGATAGGCACCCATCGTGACCTGGATCGCGACGCGGCCATCCGGCGAATAAATTGCGAACCAGTAGCGGTCGAACCAGCGCGGGTCGCTGGTCCAGACATGGTCGAAGGTGGTCGGCAGCTGGTGCCAGAGCGTGTCGTCGAGCGGTGTCAGCATGGGTCAGTTGGTTGGTTTCGAGGCCTGGCTCGGGGCCGTTGCGACATAACGCATCGGCATCCGCGATGCGCGCTCGGTCATGTGGTGCACGATCGTGCGGTGCTGCTCGCGCGCCAGCCCTTCGCAACAGACGGCCGCGGCCAGCAGTTCACGCAGGCCGCGGTTGCGCTCATCGAGCGCGGCGGCATCGGCAACGTCGGGTTCGGGCTCGGCCAGCGCCGCGCTGACGCGCGCAGCCAGCTCATCGGGCAGCGAATCGCGCAGCGTCGCCAGCAGCCCCGCGCTGGCCTGGTTGTCGTGGCGAAGAAAGCCGGGAACCGCCGGCAGCGCAGCGGTCAACATCCGCAGGTTGGCGATCAGGCCGTCGAGAATCGTCCGCGCGAATGGCTCGCCGACGCACGGTGCAACCACCGTCTCGAGGATCCGGCAGGTGCCCTGCAACTGGTCTTCGACGGTCGGCTTCATCGCGCCGCTCCTTCCATCATCTGGAACATCGGCCGGAACAGCCAGGTCGGCGTCTGGAATACCCGGTTGTAGCGGCCGGCGACAAATTCGGCGACGGCGGTCAGCTGGATCACCGACAGCTTCCAGCACGAGAATACGTTCCACCAGCGCAGGTCGGCCTCGTCGACGTTGCGGCCAGTCAACTCGCGATAGGCCTGCACGATCTGCGGCGTTTCCCAATGGCCGGCGATCTGATGCTCGCGTTTTCTGACCGGATTGGTGATCCAGCCGAGGTCCTCGAGCGGATCGCCGAGGTGGGCGGTTTCCCAGTCGAGCTTGGCGGTAATGCGGCCGCCATCGACCAGCGCATTGCCAGGCTTGAAGTCGCCGTGCACCAGCACGATCGCCTCGGCTTGCGGCGCTTGGCGCTTCAGCCACGCGAGCACGTAATCGAGCTCCGGATGCGGTTCCAGCTGTGCCTTGCGGTATTCAGCCTCCCAGTGCGCGAGCTCGCGCAGCGACGGCGGGCCATCGGGCAGGCCGAGGCTCGCGTCGAGGCCGCGGCCTTGCCAGTCAACTGCATGCATGTTGGCCATCAACTCGATGAAGCCGCGGGCCAGCGCCAGCCGCGCATCGAGCGAGCCTTGGCCGTTCAGGATCATGTAGTCGCAGCTCCCGGGCATGCGTTCCATCACGACCGACGGCGCGCCCAGCCATTGCCCTTCCGGGTCCATCCAGAAGACCTTTGGCGCCGGCACCGGTGTGCCGTCGAGCGCCTGCAGCACCGCAAATTCGCGTTCCCGCTCGGTATTGAGCAGCGTGCCCGAGGCATCGCGCATCAGCATCAGCGGATGGGCGTGTGATCCTGCGCTATCGGTCCAGCTGGCGTCGAACGACCAGTTTTCGCGCGACAACCCGCCGGCGCTCCGGACCAGTCCGCGCAGCACGATGTCGCGTGCCGACGGAATCGAGTCGACGATCAGGCTCTTCAATCCTTCGACCACCTTTGCGCCGGGGTCGAGTTCGGCGGCTGTCATCATTTGCATCGCGAAAACCACAATTCGGCGCGCTCGCCGTCTGTTTCGAAGTGACCGATCACCGGTTGGCCGATCTGCAACTCGCCGCCGTTCCAGCGGCCGAGCGCACGAACGCCCTCCTCCAGATCGACCGTCACCAGCGCGTAGGGCAGCTCGTCGCGAAATGCCGGGTGGAAGGCATGGTGGCTGACGGTCCAGCTGTGGATGGCACCACGCCGCGACAGCTCGACCCAGTCGACGCCGCTGTCGTGGCAAGCGGTGCACAGCAGCCGCGGGTAATGGCGCAAGGTGCCGCATCCGGTACAGCGCTGCACCACCAGTCGCCCTTCGCGGGCAGCCTGCCAGTAGCCGCGCGACAGCGGCAGATCCGGCGGCAGCGGCTTGCTGGTCTCTTCCATCGTTTTCAACCTCTGCGGAGGATGGCAACCGCGCCGTCCCCCATGTCGCCGTAGCCGGTCACCAGCCCGAGCTCGGCATCCTTCACCTGCGCCCGGCCGGCATCGCCGCGCAGCTGGCGCACCGCCTCGACGATGTGGTTCAAACCCCAGACATGCGCCTGCGACATCAGGCCGCCGTGGGTATTGGTCGGCAGCTCGCCGCCGAGCCGCAGCCGGCCACCCTGCACATATGGGCCGCCTTCGCCCTTTGCACAAAAACCCAGCGCCTCGAGCTGGCAGATCACGACATAGGTGAAGCAGTCGTAGAGCTCGGCGAAATCGATGTCCTGTGGCGTCACGCCGGCCATCCGGAAGCAGCGCTGTGCAGCCTTCTCGACGCCGAGCCGCGTCATGTCGGGCCGCTGCGTGATCGAACCCGGCGAATCCGGATGCCCCTCGGCAACGCCGGAAATGAAGACGCGCCGATGCCGCGTATCGCGCGCCGCGTCGGCCGAGCTGACGACGATCGCCGCGCCACCGTCGCTTTCCAGGCAGCAATCGAGCAGCCGGAACGGATCGGCGATCATCCGTGAATTGCGGTGATCGTCGAGCGTGATCGGCTTCTTCATCAGCGCGTTGTCGTTCAGCAGCGCATGCTCGCGGCAGCTCACCGCGACCTCGCCGAACTGCTCCGACGTCGTTCCATAAATCTCCATGTGGCGTCGCGCCATTGGCGCATACAGCTGCGCCGGCGCGATCGCACCGATCGGATATTCGAATTCGGTCACGTAATGGAACTGCGGCATCGAATGGATGCGCGCACCGGCGCGGCCGCTTGCTGCCGCGGCCGAGACATTGCGGCCGAAGGTGATCAGCACGTGGTTGCAGGCGCCGGCAGCCACCGCGGCAGCCGCCGCCTGCAGCGCCATCACCGGGCTCGCGCCACCGTGCGGGATCAGCGCCGAAAAACGCAGGTCGTCAAAACCGAGGTTGTCGATGAAATCGTCGGCAGTCCCGCTGACGATGCCAATCGGTATCACGCCATCGATCTCGCGCGGCCGCAGGCCGGCATCGGCGATTGCCTTCAGCGACGCCTCGAGCTGCAGCTCGAACGCCGTGCCGGTTGCACCGCGCTGGTAGGCGGTTTCGCCGACACCGCTGATGCAGGCCTTGTCGCGCAGGCTCATTGCCTCATTCCACCTTTGCGCCGGAAATCCGCACGACCTCGCGCCACTTCGCGCGCTCGCGTTCGGCGAATGCCGCAGTCTCGGCCGGCGTCGACGACACCGCGAGCGAGCCGGCCTGCAGCCACTGTTCACGCGTCGCCGGCTCGCGCGACAACTCCTGGATCGCCATCGACAGCTTGTTGACGACCGCTGCCGGCGTGGCCTTCGGCACGACGAATGCGCCCCACGACGTGATGATGAAATCGGGCACGCCGGCCTCGGCCATCGTTGGCACCTCCTGCAGCGTCGGCCAGCGCTCGCCCATCGTGATCGCCAGCGCCTTCACCTTGTTGGCGCGGATCAGCGGCATGTAGCTCGCGATGTTGTCGATCGCGAAATCGACCTGGCCGCCCATCAGCGCCGGCATCGATTGGGCAGCGCCGCGGAACGGCACGTGCAGTGCCTGCAAACCGGTGCGGTTGCCGAACAGCGCGCCGGACAGGTGCGGCGTCGTGCCGACACCGGCCGAACCGTAAGTGACGCCTTCCGGTTTGCGGCGCGCCCACTCAATGAACTCCTTCACCGAATTCGCCGGGTGCTCGGGCGGCACGACAAAGACGTTGCAGTTTTCCCAGATCTTCGAGACGTAGGCGAAGTCGGCCACCGGGTCGTACGGCAGCTTCGCATACAGGAACTGGTTGATCGTCAGCGTGCCGATCGTCGCCGAGCCGATCGTGTAGCCGTCAGCTGGCGACGACTTGACCGCCTCCATGCCGATGTTGCCGCCGGCACCGGTGCGGTTGTCGACCGCCCACGGCTGGTTCCAGCGCTGCTGCAGCCGTTCCGCGAGGCGGCGGGTCAGCGTATCGGCCGCGCCGCCGGCCGAGAAAGGCACGATCACCTTGACCGGCGCCTGCGGCCAGTTCGTTTCCTGCGCACGCAGCAGCGGCACCAGCCCGGGTGCCAGGCCCATCGCGGCACCAGCTTGCAGAAGAACGCGTCGATTGATGGACATGGATGTCTCCTAGATGGTTGCGGGCTCAGCCGGCCCGCTTCGGCCGTGGAAGGATGTCGTTGGCGATGATCTGTTTCATCACTTCGGCGGTGCCGCCGCCGATTCGCGTCATCCGCGCATCGGCAAAGGCACGGGCGATCGGGTATTCCCACATGTATCCCCAGCCACCGAAGAACTGCAGGCAGTGGTCCATCACCTTGAACTGCAGGTCGGTCGTGACCAGCTTGCAGGACGCCGCTGTGACTGGGTCGAGCTCACCGCGCAGGTGCAGTTCGAGGCAGCGGTCGACGAAGACACGCTGCGCGGTCACCTCGGCGTGCAGCCCGGCGAGCACGAAACGGGTGTTCTGGAAATCGGCGAGCGTCTGGCCGAACATCTTGCGGTCGGCGACATAGTCGCGTGTCCACTCAAGCGCCGCCTCGGCCGCGGCAACGGCCCGCACCGCCTGCACCAGCCGCTCCTGCGCCAGCTGCGTCATCAGGATCTTGAAGCCGCCGCCCTCCTCGCCGAGCAGATTCGCGACCGGCACCCGCATGTCGGAAAAAAACAGCTCCGAGGTGTCCTGCGCCTTGCAGCCGATCTTCTCGAGCTTGCGGCCGCGTGCAAAGCCGGGCCGGTCGGTCTCGACCAGCAACAGGCTGACACCGCGGCCGCGCGCCGTCGGATCGGTCTTGCAGGCCAGCAGCAGCAGATCGGCGCTGTGGCCGTTGGTGATGAAGACCTTCTGGCCGTTGACGACATAGTCGTCGCCGTCGCGGATCGCCTGCGTGCGGATTGCCTGCACATCGCTGCCGCCGGATGGCTCCGACATGCCGAGCGCGACGACCACCTCGCCGGTCGCCATCTTCGGCAGCCATTTTCGTTTCTGTTCCTCGGTACCGAAGTCGACCAGATACGGCGCGACGATGTCGGAATGCAGGTAGAAGGTCGGGCCGGTGGCACCGGCGCGCGCCATCTCCTCGACCAGGATCGCGCTGTACAAAAAGTCGCCACCGATGCCGCCATATTCCTCGGGCACGTTGCACAGCAGCAGGCCGAGTTCGCCGGCCTTGTGCCACAACGAGCGCGGCACCTGGCCGTCCTTCTCCCACTGTCCGTGGTGCGGCGTCACATGCTCTGCGACGAAGCGGCGAACGGTGTCGCGGAAGGCCTCGTGCTCGGGCAAAAAGATCGCGCGCGGGATCATCATGCGTCCTTGCCGCGGCAGGCGCCGCCGGCGGCGGTCAGGCGCTCGATTGCCACATCGTCGTAGCCGCATTCACGCAGGATCTCGGCGCTGTGTTCGCCGAGCCGCGGCTGTGGGCGCGTCATCTGCATCGGCGATGCGCTCATCTGCAACGGGCTTGCCGTGTAACGCAACAAACCCTCGCTCGGATGTTCGGCGACATTCCAGAAGCCGACGCTTTCCAGGTGCGGGTCGTGCACCAGGTCCTCCAGCGTATTGACGACAGAAAACGGCACGTCCGCCTGCGACAGCAGCGCCAGCCATTCGGCATTGGTTTTGCGCGCCGCCTGCCGCTCGACCTCGTCCCAGACCTCGCGGAAATGTTTCTGCCGCGCCGGAAAGGTCGCAAAGCGCGGATCGTCCATCACCTGCGGCTCGCCGGCCAGCTCGAAGAAACTGCGCCAGTTGTCGTCCGAATACGGCAGCAGTGCAAGATAACCGTCCTTCGTCTTGTACGGCCGGCGCGATGCGGTGGCGACCGGCTGGTAACCCATCGGCCCGAGCGGCGGCTCGAAGCAGTGGCCCCATTGGTGCTCGAACATGTTGAAGGCGACCAGGCTTTCGAACATCGGCACCTCGACCTTCTGGCCCTGCCCCGACATCGCCCGGTGTGCGACCGCGGCGACGATGCCGAGCGCGGCATGCAGACCACCGACCTTGTCGGCCAGGATGGTCGGCATGAAACGCGGCTGGCCGGCGATCACCGATTGCAGCTGCGCGAGGCCCGACGCCGCCTGGCCGATATCGTCATAGGCCGGCCGGCCGGCATAGGCGCCCTGGCTGCCGTAGCCGGTCACGTGGCAATAGATCAAACGTGGGTTGTCGCGTGCCAGCGCCTCATAGTCGAGGCCCAGTTTTCTTGCCGCCGGTTCGCGCAGAGAATGCAGCAGCACATCGGTTTCGTCGAGCAGGCGCCGCAGCACCTGCTGGCCTTCTTCGGTCTTCAGGTTGACGACGATGCTGCGTTTGCTGCGGTTGCTCGACAGGAAAAACGATCCCATCAGCGGCGAGCGGCGCGGGCCGATCGATCGCGTCAGGTCGCCCTCGGGCGGCTCGAGCTTGACGACGTCGGCGCCCATGTCACCGAGGTACTGGCCGGCGACCGGACCGAAGATCATCGATGCGATCTCGAGCACGCGCACGCCCGCCAACGGGCCGAGTGGTTGCTTGGTCTTGTCCATCGAGCCGCGCCTCAGAGGACGGCCACCGGCGCCAGCGGGCTGCCGGTGCCGCCGACAAACGGCAGCGCCGCCGCGACGAACAGGAATTCGCGGCGTTTCGTCGCAACCAGTTCCTCGAGCTGCAGGCCTTCGAGCAGCGGAATACCGTAGTCGCGGATCACGCACTGGTGGACCGGGAAGACGGTGCCTTCGGCAAACGGCAACACCTCGACCGCATAGTTGTCGGCGCCGATCATCGCAACGTCCTGCTGCGCAAGCCACAGCCCGGCCTCGTGATCGATGCCGGGTTCGGCGTTGAAGTCGACATCGGCCTTGCCCAGATTGGCAGCCAGCCAGCCGGTGTGCAACAGCACCGCATCGCCCGGCTCGAGCTGCAGCCGAGCTGCTTCCAGGCAGGCCTGCAGATCGCTGCGCGTGATGACTTCGTCGGCTGCGAGCGCGCGGCCGCGCAATCCGACGACGTCGAGCAGCACGCCGCGGGTGACCGCCGGCGGCATCTTCTCGACGCCGAGCAGGGTTGCGCCGCTGGTGCTGCGCATCGTGTTCTCGCGGTAGTTGTTGAACATGCGGCCATCGCACCAGGCGTGGCACAAGGCGTCGATGTGGGTGCCGATGTGCAGCGGCATCACGACCGTGTCCTCGGCAAACTGGAAACCGCCGGGGCGGTTCGCACCGGCCGCATAGTCGCCGCCGTCGCGGCCCATGAAATGCTGCAGGCCTGAGCGGTGCCGCGGCACCGGCGTGCGCCGCGACAGCGGCTGGGCAAGCCGCAGCACCTGACCGCTGCGAACCAGGCCGGCGGCGCGCCTGACCTGATCCGGTCCGATCAGGTTCAGCGCACCGGCTTCATCGTCGGCGCCCCAGCGTTGCCAGGCGTTCGGCCGCTCGTTGCTGTAGGTCGTCTCGCTCATCGTCTGTCCTTGGTGAGCTTCATCTGAGGATGGTGTGCAGCTTCATCTTCTGCACCTTGCCGGTAGTCGTCAGCGGCAGCTGCGACTCGGTCGTGAAATGAAACCGGTGCGGCACCTTGTAGGCGGCCATCTCGGCGGCACAGAAGCGCTTCAGTTCATCGGCGCCCGGCTCGCTGCCGGCTTCGGCGACGATGATCGCGACCAGCGCCTCGTCGAGCGTCGAATGCGGCACGCCGATCACATAGGCGGTGCGCACGCCGGGATGGCGCATCAGCACTTCCTCGACTTCGGCCGGCGCGATGTTGATGCCGCCGCTCTTGACCATTTCCTTGGTCCGGCCCTTGTAGTACATGCGGCCGTCGGCATCGAGCATGCCGAGGTCGCCGGTCATGAAGAAGCCGTCGGCGTCGAAGGCCTCGGCGGTTTTTTGCGGGTCCTTGAAATATTCCTTGACCAGCGGCCCCTTGACGCGGATCTCGCCGACCTCGTCGGCAGCCAGCGGTGCGCCGGTCTCGAGGTCGCAGATGCGGATCGTCACGTCGGGCAGCGGCCGGCCGACCGACTGCAGCCGCACTTCGAGCGGATCGTCGGCATCGGCGACGGTGCAGTTGCCATAGGTCTCGCTGAGGCCATAGACGTTGCAGATGCCGTGCACGCCGATCTCGACTGCGCGCATCACCTGCGCCGGCGTGCCGATCATCGCGCCGCTGCGCAGGCTCGACAGGTCGCGGTCGGCGCGTGCCGGATGCTCCCACAACGCCTGCACGATATTCGGCGTGCCATAAAGAATGGTGCAGCGCTCGCGCTCGATCAGCGCCAGCGCCTCGGCGGCATCGAAGCTCTCCTGCAGCACGACGCAGCCGCCGTGCGTCAGCAGGTTCGGCACCGCATTGACGATGCCGAAGCTCCAGAACAGCGAGACGACCAGCCACAGCCGGTCTTCGTGCGTGACATGCTGGCGCTCGCCGATGTGGAAGGAGTTGCGCACCCATTGGCCGTGTTGCAGCAGGATGCCTTTCGGCGCCGCCGTCGAGCCGGAGGTATAGAGCAGCATCGCGACATCGGCCGGCCGGGTGGCCTGCGCCGCCGCATCGACATCGGCCTGGGCGATGCGTTCGCCGAGTTGCAGCACCTCGTCCCAGGCAATCTCGCCGGCGGCCGCATCGAGTTGCACCGGAGCGGCTGGATCGGCGGCAAGCCAGACCGTGTGCTGCAACATTGACAGCTCGCTGCGATCGAGGCCGCCGAGCAGCGCACGGAAATCGAGGCGCCGCAACCGGTCGGTCGTGATCAGGCAGCGAACCTCTGCATGGGCCAGCGTATAGGCCATCTCGCGCGCCGAAGACCAGGTATTGAGGCCGACCGAGATCGCGCCGATCTGCTGGATCGCGAGGAAGGACAGCAGCCACTCGACGCGGTTGCCCATCAGGATCGCGACATGGTCGCCACGCTTCAGCCCGAGCGCGAGCAGGCCGCGGGCAAGCCGGTTCGAATCGTCGAGCAGCTGCGAATAGGTGCAGCGCCGCCGCCCGTCGACGACCGCCTCGCGGGAGCCGTAGCGGGCCGCCTGCTCCTGCAGCAGCTGCGGAATCGTCTGACTTTCTGGCATGTTCATGTGATTCAGCCCAGCCCGTCCCAGACCGCGTCCAGGTCGGACTCGGCGGTTGGCGAACGCATCGGCAGCGCGGTGCAATAGCGGCCGGCATTGAAGATCAGCGGATCGCCGTCCGCATAACGGATGCGGCGCACCTGGCCGATGAACAGCACATGGTCGCCGGCCTCGAGACTGCGCTCGGTGCTGCATTCGAACACCGCGAGCACATCCGACAGCAGCGGCGCGCCGTCCAGGCCCTCCTCGACCGCCAGGCCGGCAAACTTGTCGGCGCTCGGCGTCGCGAAGCGGTGCGAGATGTCGGCCTGATTCGACGCCAGCACATGGATCGCGAAGTGGCCGGCGGCGAGAAAGCCCGGCAGCGACGCCGATTTGCTGACCAGGCTCCACAACACCAGCGGCGGCGACAGCGACAGTGCCGAAAACGAATTGGCGGTCAGCCCTTCGCGCTTGCCGCTCGGCGCACGCGTCGTGATGACGGTCACGCCGGTCGAGAAGCGGCCCAGCGCATTGCGCAGTTGCCGCGGATCGTGCGTGCCATCCAGCAGGACTTCGCTTGTCGGCATGGCCGGAATCTCCGTGCGGTCAGTTCAGCAGCGGCAAGACCTTCTCGGCCATCAGTCGCATCGAATTGCGCGCCAGTTCGCGGTCCTTCCAGTCGACGCCGGCATACAGCAGCGTGCCGAAGCGGCCCGTTTCCTCCTGCAGCGACATCAGCTGGTCGGCAACCCGGCCCGGAGATCCGTGGATGACCAGCTTGTTGACGACATCTTCCAGCGTGACCTGGTCATCGGGCATCTTCGGATCGCTCTTGAACACGCCGAGTGCGCCGCGGCGCTTCAGCTTGTTGAACAGCGAGCGGTAGTAGTAGTAATAGGGGCCGTCGCTGCCGGTCGCGTAGGCCTTCGCGGTCGCATCGTCTTCGGCGACGAAGACGGTCTTCGCAACCCGCCAGTTGGCCGGATCGGCCGTGCGCCCGGCGCGTTCGCAGCCTTCGACATATTTGCCCCAGTGCGAAGCGACCCACTTCGGCAGCAGGAAGTTGGCCGAGATCGGATCCCAGCCGCGCGCCGCCGCTTCGGTGATGCCCTGCGAGAACGGCGCCACCGCAGTGACGACGATCGGGGGGTGCGGCCGCTGCAGCGGCTTCGGCACCGTGCCCATGCCGGTTTCCGGAATGAAGGTGCGCTGCGTCGTCAGGTTCCAGAACTGGCCCTGGATGTTGTACGGCGGCTCGGTCGTCCACAGCTGCAGCAGCTGGTTGATCGCCTCGAGGAACATCGCCGGGCGCGGCATGTCCATGTTGCCGAAGATCTCGGCATCAGATGGCAAGGCGCCCGGGCTGATGCCGAGCATGAAACGGCCACCGAGCAGGTGGTCGAGCATCGCGATTTCGCCGGCAACCGCGGCCGGATGGTGGTTCGGCATGTTGATCGTGCCGGTGCCGAGCTTGATCTGCTTGGTCGCATCGACCAGCGTCGCGAGGAACATCGCCGACGAGGTGATGTTTTCCTCCGGATCGGTCGCATGCTCGCCGCAGTAGGCCTCGACGAAGCCGAGCTGGTCGGCCAGGATGAAGACCTCCCGGTCCTCGCGCAGCGATTGCTGCCAGTCCTTGCCGATCGGATGCATGGGCATCGTGAAAAAACCGAGCTTCATAAAGCCTCCAGGTGTCGTTGCAACGGGCGCCGGCAGTTGCCGGATTCGGCGGGCGCGACTTCGATAATTCGAAATCTAATCTCCATTTTCGAAAAAGTCTAGCAGGACTTGCAGGCTGCCACAAGCGCGCGTTTTCCACCGCTTGACGCGCCGGCAGAAGGCGGATATTTTTCCGTTTATCGAATTCTGTTTCCGAACATCGAAACGTCGCGATCAGAGGCCTGAATGATCAGCTACCAGACGCTCAGCCAGTCACAAACGCGGCGCCGCACCGTCAGCAAGCCGCAGTTCGTCGGCTTCGTCACCGACATGATCGTGCCGGCGGAAGGCCCGCCACCGCGGCCGCAGGCTTTCCTGGTCGAGCAGCAGGCGGACTGGACACTGCCGTCGCATTTCCACCAGGAGCATCAGTTCCAGCTCTTCGTCGCCGGTGGCGGAACGATCGGCCGCAATCCGATCCCGCCGCTGGCAGTGCACTACGCGTCGCCGCACACCGGTTACGGGCCGCTGATGTCGGGCCATGGCGGGCTGTCCTACCTGACGCTGCGCGCCGTTGGCGATACCGGCGCCTGGTATCTGCCCGAGCGCCACGAGTCGAATCTGCGCATTTCGAAGCGGCAGGTCCACGGCGCGCCGGCGCAGCAGATGACCATCGACGCCGTCGCGGCGCTGCCGGAGCCGCTGCAGGAGAGCCTGATCGCAGCCGAGCCGGATGGCCTGGCCGCGTGGCTGCTGCGGATGCCGGCCGCCGCCTTCGCCGACGAGCCGCCGGGCGCCGACACCGGCGGCGGCCGCTTCTATGTGGTGACGCAGGGCAGCCTGCGATTGCCGGATGCCGAAGTCGAGGCGCTGGCGACGATCTGGGTCGGTGCATCGAGTGCGCTGCCGTTGCAGGCCGGCGGCGCGGGGGCCGAAGTGGTTGTGCTGCAATTCCCGGCCGTCGCGTCGAGCTCGTTCATCGAGGCGATGAAGCTCCCTCCACTTCCCTGAATGCCGAGAACAACAACACCATGAGCCCTGAGCGCTATCTGAGAACCTTCGACATCCTGAAGCTGCTGGTCGAGCGCAAGGAGCCGCTGCGGCTGACCGAGATCAAGCAGGCGCTGGACCTGCCGGTCAGCAGCCTGCACAACATGCTGCAGACGATGGTCGCCGCCGAGGTCGTCACCGTCGACGACGAACTGCGCTACAGCGTCGGGCCGCGCACGATCTCGCTGGCGCTGCGCACGGTGCAGTCGCTCGACGTGCGCACGATCGCCCGCCGGCCGTTGCAGGACCTGGCGCGCGAGATCAACGACGATGTCTACCTCGCGCAGCGCGTCGGCGACCGCGTCTTCTATGTCGATCGGGTGCTCGGTACCCAGCGCATCTCGCTCGACATCCGGCTCGGCGTCACGCTGACGCTGCACAGCACCGCAACGGGCAAGTTGTTCGCGGCCTTCGACGACGCGCTCGCCGCGAAGGCGCTCGGCGGCAAGCTGATGAAGCTGACGAAGCTGGCCGCCAACACGATCACCGACCCGGAACTGCTGCGCAAGGAATACGCCCGCATCCGGACGATGGGCTATGCAAAGAGCAACGAGGAGTCGATTGAAGGCATCGTCGGTTATGCGATCCCGATTCGCGACGGCACCGGCGCGGTTGCCGCCGCGGTGCATGTCTCGGTGCTCGCTTCGCGCGCAACGGCGGCCCACGAAAAGGCGCTGCTGCCGGCCGCGCGTGCCTGCGCCGAACAGATCGAGCGCCTGCTCGGTCGCGAATCCGGCCGCAGACAGCTGCAGGACACGGCATGAGCGAGAACAACAAGCCAAGCCTTCCGGCCGGCGCGCTCGCCGGCATCAAGGTGCTCGATGCGAGCCGGCTGCTGCCGGCTGCGTTGTGCACGCAGATGCTCGGCGACCTCGGCGCCGAGATCCTGAAGGTCGAGGAACCCGGCCGCGGCGACTACCAGCGCAGTTTTCCGCCGATCGGCAAGGTCGATTCCGGCACCTTCCTGCTGTGCAATCGCAACAAGCGCAGCATGACGCTGAACCTGAAGCACGATGAAGGCAAACGGGTCTTCAAGGAACTCGCCGCGCAGTCGGACGTGATCGTCGAAGGTTTCCGCCCCGGCGTGATGGACCGGCTCGGACTCGGCTACGAGGCATTGCGCGCGATCAACCCGCGCCTGATCTATTGCGCGATCTCCGGTTATGGGCAGGACGGACCGTACCGGCGCGTCGCCGGCCACGACCTGAACTATCTCGGCGTGATCGGCGCGCTGCCGCTGTTCGGCAAGGCCGGCGAGGGGCCGATGGTGCCGGGGATGCTCGCCGCCGATACCGGCGCCTCGCTGACCGGTGCCTGGGCGATCCTCGCTGCGGTACTTGCGCGCCAGCACACCGGCGAAGGCCAGTTCGTCGACGTCTCGATGATGGACACCGCGATGGCCTTTCTGACCTACCACGCCGCCGAGCCGCTGTTCGGCAATGTCGATCCACGCGGCGGCGAATACCGCAATACCGGCGGCGCGCCGTGTTACGGCATCTTCCGTTGTGCCGACGGTCACTATGTGACGCTGGGCGCGCTAGAGGACCACTTCTGGGCCCGCTTCTGCGACCTCGCCGGCGTGCCGGAGCTGAAGAACGAGCAGTTCCCCGAAGGCGAGGCACGCGAGCGCCAGTTCAGCCGGCTCGAGGCGGTTTTCCGCCAGCGCCCACGCCAGCAATGGGTCGACCTGTTCTTCGAGCACGACATACCCGGCGGGCCGGTCAACACGATGCGTGAGGCCTTCGACGACCCGCACATGCGGGCACGGCAGATGCTGCTGCATGTCGACCACCCGGTCGAAGGCCGCATCCCGCAACTCGGCTTTCCGGTCAAGTTTTCCGGCACACCGGCGCGCATCGATGCGCCGCCGCCGACGCTCGGCCAGCACACGTCCGACGTGTTGTCCGCGCTCGGCTACGACGCCGCGCGGATTGCCGAGCTCGGCCGCAACGGAACGATCTGACGACCAGACCTGCCCTTTCCCCCCACCACGACGGAGACGATGATGAAGAGCGGATTTTTTGCACTGACGACCCGGATTGCCAGGCCATTGGCCGCGGCGGCCGCGCTGACCCTGGCCACCGCGGCCAACGCCGCCTATCCGGACAAGTCGGTCCGCCTCGTCGTCGGCTTCGCGCCTGGCGGCTCCGACATCTCCGGGCGCATCGTTGCGCAAAAGCTGTCGCAGCTGTGGGGCCAGTCGATCGTTGTCGACAACAAGCCGGGAGCGGCCGGCAACATCGGCGCCGACCTCGTCGCGCGCGCCGCACCGGACGGCTATACGCTGCTGCTCGCGGTCAACTCGTACACGATCAATACAACCGTCTATCGCAACCTGAGCTGGGACCTGCAGCGCGACTTCGTGCCGATCGCCCGTTATGGAACGTCGCCGATGGTCGTCGTCGTCAACGAGAAGCTGCCGGTGCGCACGCTGCCCGAGCTCGTCGCGCATGCAAAAGCCAACCCGGGCAAGCTGAACTACGGCTCGGCTGGCCAAGGCACCGCGCCGCACCTGGTCGTCGAGCAGTTCCTGCAGCAGACCGGCACCTCGATGGCGCACATTCCGTACAAGGGCTCTGCGCCGTCGGTCACCGCGGTGCTGGCCGACGAGGTGCAGGTCGCCTTCGGCGCGCAGTCGGCATTCGAATCCTTCATCAAGGCCGGCAAGCTGCGCACGCTGGCGGTGACGACCGAGCAGCGCTCGCAGGCATTGCCCGACGTGCCGACGGTGCGCGAGGCAATGAACATCGATTTCGACGCCGACATCTGGTATGGGCTGCTTGCACCGGCCAATACACCGCCGGCGATCGTGCAGAAGATCAGCGACGACCTGCGCAAGGTGCTGGCCGACCCGGAAACCCAGACCAAGCTGCGCGAAGTCGGCGTGACCGCCAATTTCCTCGGTTCGCAGGACATGCGCAACCTGATCCAGCGTGATGTCGCGAAATGGCGCGAAGTCGCCAACCGCATCAAGCTGACGATGGACTGAGCGCCTGTGAGCCCGACCGGAACAGGCCGGGTGCTCGCCGGAGCATCTGGGCCGATCGAATTCGACCTCGTCGGCGATGACCTGCGGCGGCCCGAATGTGTGCTCGCGACCGCGGCAGGTCGGCTACACGTTTCCGACAAGCGCGGCGGCGTGACGACCATTGAGCCGGATGGCCGCCAGCATCTGCTCGGCAGTTCGGCAATGGTGCCGAACGGCATCGCCCTGCAGCGTGACGGCGGCTTTCTGGTCGCCAACCTCGGCCCGGACGGCGGCGTCTGGCGGATCGATGCGCAAGGCTCAGTGCAACCGTGGCTGCTCGAATTTGCCGGCGTGCGCCTGCCCGGCGTCAATTTCGTGACGACCGATGCGCAGGATCGCACCTGGATCTGCGTCAGCGCGAACCAGACCGGCGACCGTTACCCGTTGCGCGAGCGCAGCGGCTACATCCTGCTGCACGACCGGCACGGCATCCGCCAGGTCGGCGGCGAGCTCGGCTACACGAACGAATTGCGGCTGAGCGCCGACGGCCGCCAACTTTTTGTCAACGAGACCTTCGCACGCCGCACGACGCGTTTCGCGCTTGCCTCGGACGGCTGCCTGCGCGACCGCGCGACGGTTGCGGAGTTCGAGGCCGGTGACTTCCCCGACGGCCTGACGCTCGATGCCGAAGGCGCGTTGTGGGTGGTCTGCGTCGGCAGCAACCGGATATACCGGATCACCGCGGACGGCAAGCGGCAGACGGTGATCGACGATGCGGATCCGGAATGCGTGGCGCGTCTCGAGTCGGCGATGCAGGCCGGTGAACTGACGCGGCCGTTGCTCGGCGCGGCGCGCGGCCGCCACCTGGCCAATGTGACGAGCCTCGCGTTTGGCGGCCCGGACCTGTGCACCGCCTACCTCGGTTGCCTTGGCGGATCAGCGCTGGTGCGTTTTCGCTCACCGGTCGCCGGCCTGCGGCCCGATCACTGGAACTGGGCCGGTGCGTGACCAGCCCGGTCGACAACAACAGCACGCAGCAAATCCCGCCCCGCTCAACGCCATTGGAGACACCATGTCCGACCCCACGACATTTTCACGACGTTCCTTCCTCGGGGCGGCTGCGGCCGGCTCCGCCGCGCTGGCGCTGCCCGGCGCAGTCTGGGCCCAGGAGGGCATCGTCCACCTGTCGGTCGGCTTTCCGCCCGGAGGCTCGGGCGACATCTTTGCGCGCATCCTTGCTGACGGCCTGCGCGAGGAACTGAACCGCCCGGTAGTCGTCGAGAACCGGCCCGGTGCAGGCGGCCTGACGGTTGCGGTGAATTTTCTGCGCGCGCCGAAGGACGGCAGCCACATCATGCTGGCCACCGGCTCGACCGCGGTCGCTGCGCCGATCTCGCGCGCGAAGCCGCCGTACAACCCGATGGAAGATTTCCAGTGGATCGCGCTGCTGTCGAATGCGCCGTTCGTGATCGCGATCAATCCGACGCTGCCGGTGCGCAACCTGAAGGAACTGGTCGCGTATGCGAAGGAGCGGCCGGGCAAGATGTCGTATGGCCACGCCGGCATGGGAACGACGGTGCACCTGGCCGCCGAGATGTTCAAGGACGCGGCCGGCATCTCGGTCGTCGACGTGCCTTATGCCGGCAGCGCGCCTGCCATCACCGACACGATCGCCAACAACGTGCAGTTCATCGTCGAGACCTCGGGCACGCTGCTGCCGCACCACAAGTCGGGCCGGCTGCGCATCATCAGCCTGCTGGCGGACAGCCGCGAGAAGATCAACCCGGACATCCCGACCGCCCGCGAGGAAGGCTACGAGCTGATCGCCGGAACCTACAACCTGCTGGCCGTGCCGGCCGGCACGCCGGCCGCGGTGGTCGAAAACCTCGGCAAGGCGACGACGCGGGTGATGGACAACCCGGCGATCCTCGACAAACTGGTCGGCCTCGGGATCACGCCGGTGCGCAATTCGAATCCGGCACAGGCGCGCGCCTTCATGCAGGCCGAAATCGCGCGCTGGCAGCCGCTGGTGAAAAAACTCAACATCGCGCTTTGACCAATCAGCCCTGGAGGTGGCGGGCAACCCGCCGCAATTGACATGCAGACACCGTTGTGTCGCAGACTCGGCTGCGAGCTGCCGATCTTTGCCTTTTCGCATTGCCGCGATGTCGTCGTCGAGGTGACCCGGGCCGGCGGTTTCGGCGTGCTCGGCGCATCGACGTTTTCACCGGAGCAGCTCGAGGCCGAGCTGCGCTGGATCGACGAACATGTCGATGGCCGGCCTTACGGCGTGGACGTGATCATCCCGACCAGCTACGACACGCAGGCCGAAAAAACCAGCGAAGACCTGCACCAGCTGATCCCGCAAACCCACCGTGATTTTGTCGAGAACATCCTCAGCGAGGCCGGTATTCCACCGTTGCCGCCGCACGAAAAGGAGCGCGTCGAGCGCGAGATCGTGCAGGGCCGCGGCGGCATGACACCCGACGGCGCCCGGCGGCTGCTGGCGGTCACGCTGTCGCATCCGCAAGTGCGGCTGGTGGTCAGCGCACTCGGTTCGCCGCCGCCGGATGTCATCGCCGATCTCCGCGGCAGGGGCATCGTGATCGGCGCGATGTGCGGCAAGGCCGAACATGCGGAGCGACACATGGCGGCCGGCGTCGAGGTGATCGTCGCGCAGGGCACCGAGGCCGGCGGTCATACCGGCGAGATCGCGACGATGGTGCTGGTGCCGCAGGTCGTCGAAGCCTGCGGCGACCGCGTCGCGGTGCTGGCCGCCGGCGGCATCGCGCGCGGCAGCCAGATCGCCGCCGCGCTGGCACTCGGCGCGCAGGGTGTCTGGTGCGGCACGGTGTGGCTCGGCACGCGAGAAAGCGAACTCGATGCCTTCGAGAAGGAGGTGTTGTTCGAGGCCGGCGCCAGCGATGCGGTGCGGCGCAAGGCACGCACCGGCAAGACCGTGCGGATGTTGAAAAGCCGCTTGTCCGAAGCCTGGGAACAACCCGGCGCGCCGGCCTACCTGCCGACACCGCTGCAGGGCATCCTCTACAACGAGGCCCATGCCCGCGTGGTTCGCGCGAAGCGCAAGGACCTTTATTCATTTCCCGCCGGCCAGGTGGTCGGCATGATCAACGAGGAGAGCAGCGTCCGCGACGTGATGTACCGGATGCAGCTCGAATACCTCGAGGCCGTCGAGCGACTGCAAACCTTCACGCCAGCAACATGAGCACACCCGAAGTCCTGGTCGAGCACGACGACGGCCTGGTGATCATCACGATCAACCGGACCGATCAGAAAAATGCCGTCAACCGCGCGGTCTCCTACGGCGTCTGCGAAGCGATCGACGAGATGGACCGCAATCCGGCGTTGCGTGCCGGCATCTTGACCGGCGCCGGCGGCACCTTCTGCTCCGGAATGGACCTGAAGGCTTTTCTGCGCGGCGAAGTGACCCGCGTCGAAGGCCGCGGCATCCTCGGCATCGCGAGGACCCCGCCGAAAAAGCCGTTGATCGCTGCGGTCGAGGGTTGGTGCCTTGCCGGCGGCTTCGAATCGATGCTGGTCTGCGACCTCGTCGTGACCGCACGCAACGCGATGTTCGGAATTCCCGAGGTCAAGCGCGGCCTCGCCGCGGCGGCCGGCGGGCTGATGCGGCTGCCGCGGCTGATACCGCAACGCATCGCAATGGAGATGGCATTGACCGGCGACCTGTACCCGGCCGACAAACTCGCGCCCTACGGCCTGTTCAATGCGGTGGTCGACCCGGGCGAGGCACTGGCCGAGGCGATCAAGCTGGCGCGCCGGGTGATCGCCAATGCACCGCTGTCGGTCGCCGCCAGCAAACGCGTGATCGTCGAGCAGCGCGACTGGCCACTCGACCGCATGTTCGAGCTGCAGGAGCCGATCACCGCGCCGGTGCTGGCATCGAAGGATGCCCGCGAAGGCGCAGCGGCGTTTGCCGAGCGGCGGCCCGCTGCCTGGCGAGGCGAGTGAGCCGCGTTGCCTAGAGGCTGACCGTCACGACCTTCTCGTCGGTCATCTCGCGGATCGCGAACCTCGGCCCTTCGCGGCCGAAGCCACTCGCCTTGACGCCGCCATAGGACATCGCATCGGCGCGTGAGCTCGACGTCTCGTTGATGTGCACCGCGCCTGCCTTGACCAGCCGGGCTGCGGCGAAGGCGCTGCCGAGGTTGCGCGTGAAGATGCCGGCGGCGAGGCCGAACGGCGTTGCGTTGACCTCGCGGATCGCCGCCTGCAGATCGGCGAACGGGATCACCGAGACGACCGGTGCGAAGATTTCCTCGTCGACGACCTTCATGCCGGGCCGCACCTGGTCCAGCACCGTGGGCTGCAGCACCGAACACGTGCGCCCTCCTCCGACGCCGAGCCTGGCGCCGCCCTGCAAGGCTTCGGCGATCCAGGTTTCGGCGCGTTCGGCCTGCGCCTGCGTGATCATCGGCCCGACCTGCGTCCTTGCATCGCGCGGGTCGCCGGCCGGCATCGCCGCAGCGGCTTCGCTCAGCCGATGCAGCACCTCGTCGGCAAGGGGTGCCTCGACATACAGCCGCTGGATCGACGTGCAGACCTGACCGGCCTTGCGGAACGACGCGCGGGCCAGCTTCGGCAGCGCGCCATCGATATCGGCATCGGCGCAGACGATCGTGCAGGCGATGCTGCCGAGCTCGAGCTGGGTCCGCCGCAGGCCGGCCGCTGCCTGGATCAGCCGGCCGACACGGGTGCTGCCGGTGAAGGCATAGAAGTCGATGTCGGGTTCGTCGAGCAGCCAGCTGCCGACCTGCCCGTCCAGGCCATGCAGCAAGGCAATCGCGCCGGCAGGCCATCCGGCTTCGAGCAACAGATCGCAGATCAGGCTCGCGGTCAGCGGCGTGTAGCCGGATGGCTTGAACAGCACCGCATTGCCGGCGGCGATCGCCGGGCCGAGCTTGTGCAGCACCGCATTCAGCGGCGAATTGAACGGCGTGATCGCGCAGACGATGCCGACCGGCTCGCGCATGGAAAAACCGATGCGGTTGTGCTGACCCGGGTTGCCGTCGAGCGGCATCATCTCGCCGCTGATGCGTTTCGCCTCTTCGGCGCAGAGCTCCAGCGTATCGAGCGCACGCAGCAGTTCGCCCTGCGCCTCGGCGACGGTAAAACCGGCTTCGGCGATCGTCAGCTCGATCAGCCGCTGCCGTTGTTGCGAGATCAGCTGCGCCGCGCGGCGCAGGATCTGCGCCCGTTCGTACGGCGGCGGGATTGCCGCGCAGGCGCGGCGCGCGACCCGCACCGCATCGGCCACCTGCATTCGGCTCGCCGCATGCACCTGTGCCAGCGGCTGTTGCGTGAAGCGGTCGTCGACGGCAAACAGCCCGTCACCGTCGAGACGCCGGCCATCGATCAGAATTTGCGTTGAAGGCAATGCCGTCATCGTCTCGGGCAGATCCATTTCAGGCTGCGACCGGGGCTGCGCGATCGGGCGCCAGCGCCGTGGCCGGCGCGCTCACACCGCGGATCAGGTCGGCGGCCCGCTCGCCAACCATCAGCGTCGCGGCAAGCGTATTCGCCGACGGTACCCGCGGGATCACCGAGGCATCGACGACGCGCAGGCCGTCGACGCCGCGCACACGCAACTGCGCATCGACGACCGCCAGCGGGTCGCCACCCGGACCCATGCTGCAGCTGCCGACCAGGTGGTAGGCGGTATTGCCGATGCGGCGCGCAAAATCCAGCCACTCGTCGTCGCTGGCGACGGCATCACCGGGCAGTGTCTCGGCGTCGAAAAACGGTTGCAGCGCGCGGCTTCGCAGCAGCCGGCGCGCAATCTTCAGCGCCGCCACGATGGTCCGCTGATCCTGCTCCTCGTGCAGATAGTTCGGCTGCACACGCGGAGCGGCCAGCGGGTCTGCGCTCGCGATCCGAACGCTGCCGCGGCTTTCCGGGCGCTGCTGGCGCGCACCGACGCTCATGCCCGGTGCATCGTCGACCTGGTAGTGCTTGCCGGGCTTGTAGCTCGCCGGCGTGAACAACACCTGGATGTCGCCGCGCGTCAGTTCGGCGCGGGTCTTCCAGAACACATGGACCAGCGACGGGCTCAGGCCGATGATGCTCGGCCTGCCGGCCAGCCACTTCGCGATCTCGATGCCGAGCCGCCAGCCGTGTGCCGATTCGTTGATCGTGCGGACGTCGCGCGCGCGCGCCGTCATCCGCACCGTGTAATGGTCGCGCAGGTTTTCGCCGACGCCGGGCAGATGCTGCAGCACCGGCACGCCGAGCTGCTGCAGCAACGGGCCGGGCCCGATGCCGGACAACTGCAGCAGCTTTGGCGAATTGATCGTGCCGGCGCAGAGAATCACTTCGCGCCGCGCCCGCACGATGTGTTTTTCGGCGCCTTGCTGATAAGACACGCCAGTTGCGCGTCGGCCGTCGAAAACGATCGCCGTTGCGACCGCATCGGTGCGCAGGTCGACCCGGCCACGCTGCACCGCCGGATGCAGAAAGGCATCGGCGGCACTGACGCGGCGGCCGCGATCGATCGTGCGCTGGAAATAACCGGCGCCGAGCTGCTGCGCGCCGTTGTAATCGGGATTGCGCGGAATGCCGAGTTCGGCCGCGCCGGCGATGAAAGCCTCGCACAGTGGGCTGGTCCAGTCGGGATCGGTGACCGGCAATTCGCCGTCGAGGCCGCGATAGACCGGGTCGCCGATGCCGATGCGCCGCTCGGATTTCATGAAATACGGCAACACGTCGCGGTAGCCCCAGCCGGCATTGCCGAGCGCCGCCCAGTCGTCGAAATCCTCGGCCTGGCCGCGCGTATACGCGAGGCCGTTGATCGAACTCGAACCGCCGACCACCCGGCCCTGCGGCAGCCGCACGCTGCGGCCAGCGATCGCCGCACCGGGCTCGCACTCGAACGGCCACATGATGTCGGGCCGGTTCAACAGCTTGACGAACGCGGCCGGTATTCGGATATAGGGGTGTTTATCGAGCGGGCCCGCTTCGAGCACGCAGACCGTGCTGATGCCGTCTTCGCTCAAGCGATTCGCGAGCACCGAGCCTGCCGGCCCGGAGCCGACGATCACATAGTCGAAATCGGTGGCCATCGGCGCGGCCCGCGCTCAGCCGGCGCTGACGGCAGGGATGCGGTAGACGCGCGCCGCGGTGTCATGGAACAGCGCATTGCGCTCGTCGGCGCCGTAGTCGCGCGTGATGAGCTTGAACGCATTCCAGATCACGCCGTAACTCGCTGTTCCCTTGTCGACCGGAAAATTGCTCTGCAACATGCAGCGCCTGGGCCCGAAGGCGGCGATGCATTCGGCGATATACGGCTGCCATGCGGCAGCAAGCTGTTCAGAGTTCGGCGGCCGGTCGCGCTGCGCGAAGTCGAAGCCGAACAGCCGCATGCCCATGCCGCCGAGCTTGACGACGACATTGTCGCAATGCGCCAGCGACCGGATCGAGCGGCGCCAGTCGGCAAATACCGCATCGCGCCGGCCCTGGTAGGGGCCGATGCCGATCGGCCCGCCGACATGGTCGAGCACGACGGTGGTACCGGGGAAGGCGTGCGCAAGATCTTCCAGCTCGCCGATCTGCGTGTGGTACAGCCAGGCGTCGAACGACAGGCCGCGCGGCCCGAGGCAGGCAAAGCCGCGGCGGAACTGCGCATCGAGCAGCAGACCCGGCGGCGGGTTCGCGAGCGAACCACGGGCGCGCGGATCGGGGTGGTAGACGCTCGAATGGCGCACGCCCCGGAAGCGGCCGGGCGTCGCGGCAACATGCGCATCGAGCACTGCGGCGACATCGCTGCCGAGCTGCAGGTTCGCATGGCCGACGATGCCGGCGGCAATCCGGCACGGCCGGTCGGCGGAGGCTTCGGCGATCGCATTGACGAATTCCGTCTCACCCAACGGCGCCAGTTCGGTCGGGCCCTGCTTGCGGTACATGCTTGCGCACTCGACGAAGACCGTCGCGACGATGCGGTGGCCAGAGCTCACGTCGGCCAGCACGTCCTCGTGCAGGTAGCGGTTGTTCGCGTGGTCCCAGATGTGGTGATGCGCATCGATGATCGACAGCTCGGGCTCGAGCGGAGCCTCATCGTGTTGCGCCAGCCAGTCGGGCCGGATCGGCAGGTGGGGATGCGGAACGGGCTCCTCGATGGCGCTCATTGCTGGGTTTCGGGACGCAGAGTCAGGAGAAAAGCCCCGGGAACCACAACACGATGCCCGGCACGAAGATGATCAGCGCGACCAGCAGCAGGTCGGCGATGAAAAACCACCAGATGCCGCGGAAGATCAGTTCGGTCGGCGCGGTCTTGCCGATCGTGCTGCTGAGCACGAAGACATTCAGCCCGACCGGCGGCGTGATCATGCCGATCTCGAGCATCTTCGCGACATAGGCACCGAACCAGATCAGGCTGATCTCGGCACCGCGGATCATCGGCAGGAAGATCGGCAGCGTGATCAGCATCGCGCCGACCGGCTCGAGGAACATGCCGAGCGCCAGATAGACGACGGTGATGCCGAGCAGCAGTGTCAGCGGGCCGGCATTCAGCGAGTCGACGCCGCTGGCGATCGCTTCGCCGACACCGGACAAGGTCAGGAATCGGGTCAGCATGCTCGCGCCGACGATCACGATGAACAGGCCGCCGCAGGTGACCAGCGTCTCGACGGTTGCCAGCTTGAACGATTCGCGGGTCAGCGTGCGCTTGACCGCAGCGACCAGCAGCGCCATCGCGGCACCGACCGCACCGGCCTGCGTCGCGGTGAACAGGCCGGCGAACATGCCGCCGAGCACGCCGACTATCAGCACGACGATCGGCCAGGTCGACTTGATCGCTTCCCAGTGCTGGGCCCTGGTCACCGTTTCCGTGACTTGCGGCGCCAGCGACGGGTTCAGCTTGACGCGGATGATGATGACCAGCACATAGGTCAGCGAGGTTGCGATGCCGACACCGAGGCCGGCCAGGAACAGCGCGGTGATCGGCACCTGAGCGACGACGCCGAAGATGATCAGCAGGATGCTCGGCGGAATCAGCGCGCCGACCGTGCCCGCCGCGGCCAGCGTGCCGGTCGCCAGCCCCATGTCGTAGCGGTGCTTGACCATCTCCGGCACCGCGACCTTGCCCATCGCGGCCGCGCAGGCAACGCTCGACCCGGTAACCGCGGCAAAACCGGAACAGCCGAAAACCGACGCGATCGCGAGGCCGCCGGGCAGTCGCGAGAACCACAGCCGCGCCGCTGCAAACAGACCTGCCGTCAGCCCGCAGCGGTAGCAGACGAAGCCCATCAGCAGGAACATCGGCACCGAACTCAAGGTCCAGTTCGCGATGAAGGAGAACGGCACCACCTGCAGCATGCCCCAGGCGGCTGCATGGTCCGACATCGCCCACAGCCCGAGGTAGGAAACCAGCACCAGCGACAAGCCGATCGGCGCACGCAGCGCAATCAGCCCGAGCAGGCCGCCGATGCCGACCATGCCGATCATCGTGTCAGACACCGGCATGCTCCGATTCGATATCGTGTTCCGCCGGCTCGTCCTGCGCTTCGGGCACACCCATCAACGCCAGCACCAGCCGGCCGGCTATGACGACGGCACTGAGGCCGAAGCCCACTGGCAGCATGAAATACGACGGCCATACAACGACCCGGGTGCCGTGCTCATGGACGAAGGCACTGCTCGCAAATTTCGTCATCGCCTGCTGCCAGGCCTGCGTGGTCAGCATCAGGTAGACGCCCAGCACGATCACCAGCACGAGGATGCGCACGACCAGTTGCACCCGCGGCGGCATGCGCCGGTAGAACAGATCCGCACTGATGTGCGCGCCGCGGAACTCGGCCGCAACGACCGGCAGAAATGCCACTGCAATCATGTAGTACTGCGTGACATAGGTGCTGGTCAGTGCAAGCGGCGAGTTCAGCAGCAGCCCGGCCATCACGTCGAGCGTGATGTGGACCATCATCGCCATCAGGCCGATCGCGGCGATGGCGACGACGAGTCCGTCGAGGAAGCTGCCTATCCGGTAGGCAACGGTCTGCCGGGCATCCATGGAAGTCGCTCGCGCTGCGCCTTACATGCCGTAGGTCTTGACGTCGATCTTCGAGTAGATCTCCTTGTGCAGGATGTCGGCCAGCACCTTCGGTTCGGCCTTATCGATGCCCGGCGGAATCAGCTTCTCCCATTTCGCGACCAGGTCGCGGAAGCGCTGCGCCTTTGCGGGGGCATTCTTGATGCCGTAGTCCTTCTCGGCGGATGCGGCGACGCGGGCGATATCGGCCGCGGCGAACGCCTTCGAGCGAGCGACCAGGTCCGGCGCTGCCTCGTGGATCTGGATGCCCTTCTTGCGCGCCTCGGCGAGGTTGCGCTCGACATCACCGAGAAAACGCAGCGTGACGACCGCCGAACCCATCGCGGCGGCATCGACGACCGCGCGGCGCTGCGGCTCCGACAGTGCGCGCCAGGTATTGCGGTTGACGTTGAGGATCTCCATGCCGTGGTAGGTGCCGCCGGGCGCGCCGGTCGTCACATGCTTGACAAGGTCGATCAGCCGCAGGTTGGTCAGCTCGGAGGCCGGCAGCATGCCGCCGTCCAGCGTGCCTTGCGACATCGCCTCGAAGATCTCGTTCGGCGTGATCGACATCGCGACCGCACCCATGTCCGAGGCCCAGCGGCCCCACGGCGCGGCGCCCGAACGCAGCTTCTTGCCCTTGATGTCGTCGAGCGTGGTGATCTTCTTCGTCGACAGGATCCAGTACGGGCCGGCTGCGACCGAACCAAGGTAGACATGGTTCATCTTCAGCTTCTCGGCCTGGCATTCCTGGCAGGTCATCAGGTATTCGGTCATCGCACCGGCCATCGCAAAGCCGCTGCTGCCGAGCATCGCCAGGTTGATCGGCAGCTGCGCTTCCGGCAGGTCCGACGGCAGCAGCGGGGCGAGCACGAAGCCGAGGTCGACGACACCGTCGCGGATGCCGGCGTAGGTCTGGGTCGAATTGAGGAACGACAGCGGCAGGATGCGCACGTTCATGTCCGGCGCCTGTTCCTTCAGCGCCTTCGCGAATGCCTCGTAGCCGGTGTGGTTGGTGTGCGTCGGCAGCACGCCGGAAGCCAGTTTCAGATCGCGCGCCGCAGCCGGACCTGAGGCGATCGCGACACCGAGACCGAGGGCGAGCAGGAGTTTGGACAGTTTCATGTTGAGTCTCCTAAGGAGTGAGCAGTGGAGAAATGCTTCTGGAGCCAGGTGGCGCGTGTTTCGTGATTTCGAAACCGCATCTCTGTTTTCGAAATTGTAGAGATCTGATCAAGTTGTTGTTCCCGGGTTTTCCCGGGAATCGTCGGCGGCTGCGTGGCGTGGGATTCGGCCTTCCAGCGGATAGGCCGGATCGTTGTAGCCCGGCGTCGACGGATGGCCTGGCGTCACCAGGCTGTCGATGAAGGCCTCGTCCTCCGGCGTGAAGCGATAACGGGTCGCGCCGAGGTATTCCTGCCATTGCGCCTCGGTGCGCGGACCTGCGATCACCGAGGTGATGAAGCGGTTGTTCAACACCCAGGCGGCGGCAAACTGGCCGGCGCTGATGCCGCGCGCTTCGGCGTGGCGCTTGATCTGCTGCGCGATGCGCAGCGATTCCGGGCGCCATTCGGACTGCATCATCCGCACGTCGTTGCGCCCGGCGCGCGTACCTTCCGGCGCCGGCTTGTCGGGATCGTATTTGCCGGTCAGCACGCCGCGCGCGATCGGGCTGTAGGGCACGACGCCGAGTCCGAAAAAACCGCAGGCCGGCAGGTGCTCGACCTCGGGCATCCGGTTCAGCGCGTTGTAATACGGTGAACTGACGACCGGCCGGTCGATGCCCATCTCGTCGCAAAGCCGGCAGATCTCGGCGACCCGCCAGCTGCGGTAGTTCGACACACCGAAATGGCGGACCTTGCCCTGGCGGATCAGGTCGCCCACTGCACGCACGCTTTCCGCCAGTGGCGTGTCGTGCTCTTCCTTGTGCAGGTAGTAGATGTCGATGTGGTCGGTGCCGAGGCGGCGCAGGCTGTGCTCGACCGCCTCGCTGATCCAGCGGCGCGACAGGCCACGCTGATTCGGGCCCGGCCCCATCGGAAACGCGACCTTGGTCGCCAGCACCCAGTGTTCGCGGCTTCCGCGGATTGCGCGGCCGACGATTTCCTCGGAGCGGCCGGCGTTGTAGGCGTCGGCGGTATCGATGAAATTGACGCCGTGCTCGGCAGCATCGGCAAGGATGCGTGCCGCCTCCGCCTCTTCGGTGGCGCCGCCGAACATCATCGTTCCCAGGCACAGCGGGGACACCATCAGGCCGGAGCGGCCGAGCCTTCTGTACGCCATTGGCGAAATTCCTCGTGGTGTGAGACGAGGGGCCGCGAAGGGCCCGCTGCGCTCAGCTGGTCGCGGCCGCTTCGGTGGCGTTCACCGCATCGCGCAGGTGAAAGCCTCTGTAGCCGGCTGCGACGACCTCGTTGCAGATCACCGTGTAGTTGCCGAATCCGCCGACCCAGGGCAGGAAGACCCGCGGCTTGCCGGGAATGTTCGCGCCCATGAACCACGAGTTGGCACTCGGAAACAGCGTCTTCATGGCCAGCTCGTTGGTCCGCACGACCCAGTCCTGCTGCGCCTGTGCATCGGCCTCGATCGAGCGCAGGCCGTTGCGCTGCATGTGGCCAAGGCAGCCGGCAATCCACTCGACATGCTGCTCGATCGACATGATCACGTTGGTCAGGATCGACGGGCTTTGCGGGCCGGTGATGAAGAACAGGTTCGGGAAACCATGCGACATCAGGCCGAGGTAGGTGCGCGGCCCATCGGCCCACTCGTCCTTCAGCTTGCGCCCGTTGCGCCCGCGGATGTCGATGCGGTCGAGTGCACCGGTGACGGCGTCGTAGCCGGTGGCAAAAACGAGGGCGTCCAGCTGATGCAATTGCGAACCGGCGCACACGCCGTCCGGCACGATCTCGCTGATCGGCGAACTGCGCAGGTCGACCAGGCTGACGTGCGGCAGGTTGTAGGTTGCGTAATAGTCCGAATCGACGCAGACCCGCTTGGTGCCGAGGCCGTGGTCGACCGGCGCCAGCAGCTTCGCCTTTTGCGGGTCTTTGACGATCGAATGGATCTTGCCGCGCACATAGTCGCTGGCCGTCTTGTTCGCTTCCTTGTTCAGCAGCAGGTCGTTGAACGAGTGCGTGAAATTGTTGCCGCCACGGGCCCAGCGGCGATCGTATTCAGCCTTGCGTTCCTGATCGTCGACTTCGAGCGCCGAGCGCTGGCTGTAGTCGTACAGGATCGCCGACTTCGACGCCTTCGCCTTGCGGCGGTGCTCGGCAAAATTGGCCTTCCAGGCATCCTGCTCGTCCACCGGCAACGGCCGGTTCCAGGCCGGGATGCTGAAATTCGGCGTGCGCTGGAATACCGTCAGCTGCGCCGCCTGCTTCGCGAGCATCGGGATGATCTGGATGCCCGATGAACCGGTGCCGATCACGCCGACGCGTTTGCCGCTGAAATCGACATCCTCGCGCGGCCAGTTGCCGGTGTGGTACCACTTGCCGCTGAACGAGGCCAGCCCCGGCAGGTCCGGCACCCGCGAGGCCGACAGGCAGCCGGCGGCCGAGATCACGAAGCGTGCGCCGACCCGGTCACCGCGATCGGTGCCGACTTCCCACAGCCCGCTGTTTTCGTCGAGCACCGCACTGGTCACGCGCGTCTGCAGCTGGATCATCGGCCGCAGCTCGAAGCGGTCGGCCACATGATCGATGTAGCGGATGATCTCGTCCTGGCGCGGATAACGCTCGCTCCACACCCATTCCTGCTGCAGTTCCTCGGAGAAGGAATAGGAATACTGCATGCTCTCGACATCGCAGCGCGCGCCGGGATAGCGGTTCCAGTACCAGGTGCCGCCGACGCCGGCACCGGTTTCGTAGCCGCGTGCCTTCAGGCCGAGTTCGCGCAGGCGATACAGCATGTACAGCCCGGCAAAACCGGCGCCGATCACGACGGCATCGTAGGCGCCGGTGTCCGGCGTGTGCGGCTCGCTGTGGCCGACGATCGGTTGCTCGGTCTGCGGGTTCACAGCACGGTCCCCCCATCGACGGCCAGCTCGGCGCCGGTCGTGTAGCTGCTTTCGTCGGACAACAGGAACAGCACCGCCGACGCGACTTCATCCGGCGTACCGAGCCGCTTCATCGGCACCTGCTGCACGCGCTGGCGGTTTTCCTCGTCGGTGCGCACGCGCAGGATCTCGGTATCGGTCGGTCCTGGATGCACCGAGTTGACACGGATGTTCCGGCCGACCAGTTCGAGCGCAGCGGTTTTCGTCATGCCGCGAACCGCCCACTTGGTGCCGGTATAGGCGATCGAATTCGGCGCCGAGCGCAGCCCGACGGTCGACGAGATGTTGACGATCGAACCGCCGCCGTTGCGCTCGAGCGCCGGGACGATCGCACGCAGGCCGAGAAAGGTGCCGTATTGGTTAATCTCCATGTGACGGCGGAATTCGGCCGGGCTGTCCGGCGCGACCAGCGAGACCGGCTTGTAGACGCCCGCGTTGTTGACGAGGCCGTGCACCGGCCCCATCGACTCGGCAGCATCGACCGCTGCGTTCCACTGCGCCTCGTCGGTGACGTCGAGCCGCCGGAACCGACAGGCCTCGCCGAGCTCGGCGGCAAGCGCCTCGCCCTGCTCCTGCAGCACATCGCCAATCAGCACCTTGGCACCGTCTGCGACCAGCCGGCGCGCCATCGCGGCACCGAGGCCGCGCGCTCCGCCGGACACCACATAGACGCGGTTCTCGAATCGTTTCGTCACTTGTCTCTCCTCGTGATCGGCCGGACGGTCACGCCGGCTTGGTGGGAATGGAAACGCTGCGCGCGGAGGCATGTCGCGCCGGCGCAGCGATGCAAAAAAGCTCTGGTCGATACGGATGGCAGATGCGCCGCATCTCGGGCCTCAATTCGCAACCGGCCGCAGCGCGGCGCGCAATGCGGTGCCGAGCATCTCGGCCAGCACATTCGCGGCGCGCACCATCCGGCCCTGCAGCAATACGCCGTGCATCTGGTCGCCGGCGTGCAGCGAAAGCATCTGCACGCCGGCTTCGTGCAGCCGCTCGCCGTAGGCCCGACCCTCGTCGCGCAGCGGATCGTGGCCGACGGTCAACAGCAGCGCTGGCGGCAGTCCGGCGAAGCTGGCAGCGCGCAACGGCGACAGCTTCCAGTGCGCGCGCGCCGCCGGATCCGGTGCATACAGGTCGATGAACCAGCGCATCGTCGCTGCGGTCAGCGGCACATCGGCGACGCTTCGGTACGAATCGCTTTCGGCCGCGATGTCGGTCACCGGATACAGCAAGGTCTGGTGGCAGGCCGCCGGCACCGTGCCGTCGCGGCCCATCAGCGCAAGTACCGCGGCATGGTGGCCGCCGGCACTGTCGCCGCCGATCGCGATGCGCTCAGGCTCGATCGACAGTTCGGCTGTGTGTTGATGAACCCAGCGCCACGCCGCTTCGCAGTCGTCGAGCCCGGCCGGATACGGAAACTCGGGCGCCAGCCGGTAGTCGACCGCAACGACGCAAATGCCAGCGGCATTGGCAAGGTTGCGGCACAACCGGTCGTGGCTCTCCAGCCCACCGATCACCCAGCCGCCGCCGTGCAGAAAGACCAGGCATGGAATGCACTGGCCGGCCGCCGTGCCAGTGCCGCGATAGACCCGCAGCCGCAGCACACCACCCGGGCCGTCGATATCGATGTCGCGCACCGAGGCGACCGGCTCCGCGGGCGGCTGGAGCAGGTCCCAACTCGCCGCATAAGCCTCGCGCGCCTGCACTGGCGTCAAGACTTCGAACGGTGGTTTTCCAGCCTGTCTTCCGAGGTCGACAAGGCGTCGTGCATCAGCGTCGAGTGTCGGCATCGTATCTCCTGGACTCCCATTTCTCGAAAATGTTTTCTTATTTTCGAAAGCGGCCCAGTATATCGAAGAGAAGGCTGCACGCCAAGTGCTGCGCGCCCAGGCTGCATCTGAGCAGCGCTGCCGAGGTATCAATCGGCATCCGCAGCAATGCCAATCTCCGAGCGGCGGACAAGGACTTGCGCCGAGCAGAAGCCTTTTCAGGCCGAAGCCGTCCGATCCGACATGCGGGCATGCTGCCTGCGACCCGGCCGTTACGCCGTCGTTGCGCCCTCGCCGTTCGCCAGCCGGGTCAACGCATCACAGAGCCGCTCGCCGACGACCAGTCCGAGCGCCTGCGCTTCTTCGTTCAGATGCGAGATCACGCCCTCGTCCCACATGTCCTGCGACTCGCCGATGCGTGCGCTGGTGTGCGAGACGGTGCCGCCGGCCACGCCGCGTTGCTGCAGCATCGCCAGAGCCGCGATGCCGGCCTTGTCCTTGCCGACGCCGGCATCGTTGAAAAACGCCGCCTGCAGCGGCACCTCGAGTGCGAATTCACCCGAACTGGCGCCGCCGTGCGACGCCGAGACGACGATGCTGCCCTTGTCCTCCGGCGTGACCTTGGTGATCGAGTCCATGATCACGACACGCGCGCCATTGCCACGCACCACTTCCTTCTTCAACATGTTCGTTCTCTCGGTCTGGTAGAAAAAGCTCGAGCTCACCCGGTGAACCATTTCGCCGGCACCGTGACCAGCGACGGGAACAACACGAGCAGGAACAGCACGATCAACTGGGCCAGCATGAACGGCATCACGCCCCTGGCAACCTGGCCGATCGAAATCTTCGCGACGCCGGCAACGACGTTCAGCACCGTGCCGACCGGCGGCGTGATCAGGCCGATTGCGTTGTTGATCATGAACAACACACCGAAATAGATCGGATCGATGCCGGCCGCCTTGACGACCGGGATCAGCACCGGCGTCAGGATCAGGATGGTCGGCGTCATGTCCATCGCGGTGCCGACCAGGATCACCAGCACCATCATCGCGATCAGCAGCAGCGTCGGGTGCGCGATCAGCGGCTCGAGCATCGCGATGACCTTCGCCGGCATGTCGGCAATCGTGATCAGCCAGCCGGCGACCAGCGCGGCAGCCACCAGGAACATCACGACCGAGGTGATCTTCGCGGAGGTCACGAACAGTTGGTAGATCTGCGACGGCTTCAGCTCGCGATAGACGAACACCGCGACAAAAAACGAATAGACCGCTGCCACCACGCCGGCCTCGGTCGGCGTGAAGATGCCGAATTTCAGCCCGAAGATCACGATGAACGGCAACATCAGCGCCCAGCTGCCATCGAGCAGTGCACGGCGCAGTTCGCCGGGCGGGCAGCGCGGCGGCGCGACCACATGCTCCTTGCGAACCAGGAACCACCACGTGATCATCAGCGCGACGCCGAGGTAGATGCCCGGCATGATGCCGGCCAGGAACAGCTTGCTGATCGACAGGTTGGCGGCAACGCCGAAGATCACGAAGCCGATCGACGGCGGAATGATCGGCCCGATGATGCCGGCGGAGGCAACGAGGCCGGCGGCCCGCGACCGGTCGTGACCGGCCTGCACCATCATCGGCACCAGCAGCGTCGCCAGTGCCGCGGCATCGGCGATCGCCGAGCCCGACAGGGCCGCGAGCACGCAGGCCGCGACCACCGTGACATAACCGAGCCCGCCCCGCACGTGTCCGACCAGGGCCATCGCGACATTGACGATGCGCCGCGACAGGCCGCCGACATTCATGATCTCGCCGGCGAGCAGGAAGAACGGCACCGCCATCAGCGCGAAGCTGTCGGCGCCGTTGATGACGTTCTGCGCAATGATCTGCGCGTCGAACATGTCGAGGTGCAGCATCAGCGCAATCGCCGAGACCAGCAGCGCAAAGGCGATCGGCATGCCGAGCGTCATCGCGCCCAGCAACGAGAAGAGGAAAACGGCAGCGGGCATCTCGGGGCTCCGTGTTCAGGCCGGTCTGCCGCTCACCGGCGGCGCGGCGGTGGCTGCGGCGGGCTGGTGCAGCACCGCCTCGAGTTCCTCGACCTCTTCCGACTCGCGCACCATCACCAGCTCGTCGTCGCCGACTGCGCCACTCAGCACGCGGTACAGGTCGGCCAGCAGGATGCCGCCGGCCGAAACACCGAAGACGATGCCGACCGCATAGAAGATGCCCAGCGACAGGCCGGACGACGGTGCGGTCGACGGCAGGTTGATCTGCGTCTGCACCCAGCTGCCTTTCAGCAGCAGCCAGGTCGCCCACAACATCAGCAGCTGGCTGGCCACCAGGCAGGCCTTCCTGCCCTGCGGCGGCAGGCGCTTGGCGACGCCGTCCATGCCGAGGTGGGCATGTTCGCGCATCGCGACGATGGCGCCGAGGAAGACCAGGTAGACGAACAGCCAGCGCGACACCTCCTCGCTCAACGTGATGCCGGTATTGAAGCCATAGCGCAGCACGACGTTGCTGAACACCAGCACCACCATCAGCAGCAGACACAGCGCGATCAGCGCCTTCAGCGTGCGGAAATAAGCGTCGACGAGCCTGGCCATCGGTTTCTCCTGTTGTCCCGCCAGCCGTCAGGCCTCGACGTTGGTGATCAGCCGAATGCTTTCGCGAATCGCGTCCGGCTCGAACACCTTCTTCCAGTCGGGCGCGAAGATCTCCTTCTTCGCGCGCTCGACCGCGCGGTTCGCGGCATCGGACATGCGCACACCGGGCAGCTGATCGAACAGGATCGCCAATTCGACATTCAGGTGGCCGAGGATGAAGTCGTGCGCAACCTCCTTCGGTACACCGCGCCGCACCGCCTCGTCGGTGGCTTCGCGGATCACCGCCAGGCAGGTCGCGCAGACGGTTTCCGACAACACCGGCTCGAGGATCGCCATCTGGTCGACCGTTGCACGGTGAGAGCGCATCACCGGCGCATACATCCGCTTCGCGACATCCTCGGCAAGGTCGAAATGCTCGGCCGGGCCGCGCAGCAGCGCGCAGACGATCGCCTGCTTCGCCTTCACGCCGCCGAAATAATCGCGTTTCGCTTCCGGGTCGGTCTCTTCATTGAAAACCGGCGGGTGGCAGGGATGGGCGACGAAGATCGTCAGGTCGTCGCGCTCCGGCAGCTCGCCGGCAAACGGCGCTGCCGCATCGAGTGCAATCAGGATCGCGCCGGGCTTGAACTGCTTCGCCAGCGCGTGGGTGGCCTTGCCGATCACATTGTCGGGAATCGCCAGCACGACGACATCGGCCTGCGGAATCACCGAGTCGGCTGGCGCGCAGGTGATGCCGAGCTCCTTCAGCCGCGTGCGCCCGGCATCACTGACTTCCACATGCGACACCTGATACGGTGCACCGCGCAGGTTGGCCGAGCAGCGGTAGCCCATCTTGCCGCCGGCGCCGAGAACAACGATCTTTTTCATGTCGAATCCTTCCAGGAGTTGCGACGGCCACGGGCAGTCCGGTAGCCGTCGCGAGAGCCTTACTTGCTGGCGGCGCGGTGCTTGCCGAGTTCGGCCAGCGTCTGCTTGACGACGTCCTCGCCGAGCGTGCGGGCATATTTCTCGTAGACCGGCTGCAGCAGCTCGCGCATGCGGGCGCGCTCGGCCGGCGCGATCTCCGTATAGACGGCGCCCTTCGCCTTGATCTGCGCCAGCAGCTTCGGATCCTCGGTGCGGCTATAGCTGCGCTCATGGTCGCGCGCGGCATGGCAGGACTCCTGCAGCAGCGCCTGCTCGCCGCCGCTCAGCTGGTCCCAGAATTTCTTGCCGACCAGCACGACGGCCGCGCCGTAGATGTGGCCGGTGTTGCTGACGTGTTTCTGCACCTCGTAGAACTTGTTGCCGTGGATGTTGCTGTACGGCGTTTCCTGGCCGTCGATCGCCTTCGTCTCGAGCGCGGTGAAGACCTCGGTGAACGGCATCGGCGTCGCATTCGCGCCGAGCGTGTTGAACACATCGATGAAAACCGGGTTCTGGATCGTGCGGATCTTCAGACCCTTCAGATCCTCCGCCTTCGTTATCGGGCGGCGGCTGTTCGTCACGTGGCGGAAGCCGGTCTCGAAATAGCACAGCCCGATCAGGTTTTTCTCGGGCAGCTTGTCGAGCAGCTTGCGGCCGACCGGGCCGTCGAGCACGAGGTCGGCTTCCTTGAAGTCACTGAACAGGAACGGCAGATCGAAGACGCCGAATTCCTTCACCACCGATGCGGTTGCCGCGGTCGAGACCAGCGTCATCTCGAGCACGCCGCCCTGCGCGGCCGAAATCGACTGCAGCTCGGCGCCGAGCTGGCCGTCCGGATAACCGCGCATCTTCATCTTGCCGCCGGTCTTCTGCGCGACCAGCTCGGAGAAGCGGTCGATGCCGATCTGGAACGGATGGTCCTTCGGCACGACGTGGCTGACGCGAATCGTGCGCTCCTTGAACGCGGCGGCGGGGTCGGCCACGGCGGCGAGCGGCAGCACCGCAGCCGCGGCGGCGATCAGGCGAATGGAAAGTTTCTTCATGATGTCTCCTGGGTTGAGGGGTGCCGGTGTGGCAGTACTGCGCCGGCCGAGCCGGGGTTGCTGTGAAGTGGAAAAGCGTCGATCGGACCAGGTGGCTGCGCGCTCAGACCAGGCTGCCGAACTTGTCGAGCGCCGCGCGCAGCGCCGGGCGCTCGTCGGCATAACGCTGCAGCGGAACACCAGCGGCGGCGGCCTCCCAGGCCTCGCGCATGCTGGCAACACCGGCGGCAACGCCGCCCGGGTGGCTGACGATGCCGCCGCCCGCCAGGTGCATCAGGTCGGTGCTGCCGAGCGCGGCAAACAGCTCCGGCGCATGGCCGGCCCATTGGCCGGACGAAAAGACCGGCATCACCGGCGTCGAGCCGCCGAACGATTTCAGGCAGCTGCGCGCGGCCTCGATCACCGTCGCATCCGGTTCGCAGAATTTGCCGCGCGGGCCGCCGACGTGCAGTTGGTCGACGCCGGCCAGCCGCCACAGCTTGTTGTAGGCCGCAAACGACATGCCGAGCTCCGGCGAGCGCGTCAGCGCACCCCAGCCATTGCGGTGGCCATGGATCGGCAGCTCGCCGTGTTCCCGCAGGTGCTGCACGGTCGAGAAGCCGACCCAGTTGATGCTGGCCATCACGCAGGTGCCGCCGGCCCGCAGCACCTGGTCGTGCCGCCGTCGCATCTCGTCGACCGTGCCACTGATGTTGATCGCATACATCGGCATCCGGCCGAGCCGGTCGGCATGACGATGGACAACCGGCATCACTGCGGCGAGCCGCTGCTCGAACGGCGCGTGGGCCGGGTCGGCCGTCAGCTCGTCGTCCTTGATGAAATCGATGCCGCCGGCCAGCAGCGTATCGACCAGCGCCGCCGTCTGGGCGGCATCGAGGCCGATGCTCGGCTTGATGATCGTGCCGATCAGCGGTCGGCCGAAGACGCCGGCCTTGGCGCGGGTGCCCGCGACGCCGAAACGCGGGCCGGGAAAACGTTGCGCATACGACGTCGGCAGCTCCAGGTCGAGCAGCCGCACGCCAGTCAGTTCGCCAAGTTCGTACAGGTTGCCGGCCACCGTCGCGAGCAGCGTTGGCAGGTTCGCGCCGATGTTGTCGACCGGAAAGGCGATCTCGATCTCGCCGCGGTGGAACAAACCGGCATGGCCACGCCGCTCGACCAGCGCACTCGGCAATGCCGGTTTCAGCGCCGGCGGATGCGCATCGATGCGGGTGACGCGGGCGCGGGCGCGCCGCTTCAGTTCGGCGGTTTCGCCGGGCACGTCGAGGAAGGTGCCGGACGACTGCTCGCCGGCGATGATCTCGGCCGCCTTCTGCAGCGGGTCCGGGCTCTCGACGAAATAGCGGGCCCTGAATTCCTCGCGTTCACCGCCGTCGCTTCGCAGCATCACCACGTTGGTTTTTCCCGTCGTTGCAACCGCAGGCCCGATGCCTGTGGTCCGATGAACAGGACTATCCGCGCGCGTGTCATGTGGGACAAACGATTTAAACTTTGCCGCCTGTGATGAAAAGTCACGACGTGCCGAACTCGACCCGACCGTCCTTCAATGCACTGCGCGCCTTCGAGGCGACGGCCCGTCTGCGCAGCATGACTGCGGCAGCCGACGAACTGTCGGTCACGCATGGCGCGATCAGCCGCCACATCCGCGCACTGGAAGAAACGCTGGGGCTTGCATTGCTGACACGCGGCGCGCACTCGACCGACCCGACGCCGGACGGCGCCCGGCTCGCCGAAGGTGTTGCCGCGGCCCTGAAGCTGATGCAGGCGACGCTGGACCAGTTGAAGCCGGGCCCGCTGACCTTGTCGTGTTCGGCGTCGATCCTGACGCACTGGCTGATCCCGCGGCTGGTGCGCTTCAATCAGCGGCATCCCGATATCGAACTGCAGTTCAACGTGAACTATGGGCCGGTCGACGTCGTGCGCGAGAACATCGGCGTCGCGATCCGCAATACGATGGTGGCGCCGCCGGAGGATGTCGTCGTGCGCGAACTGGTCACCGAATGGGTCGGTCCGGTCTGCTCACCCGATTACATGCGCGAAGCGCGCATCGTCGATCCAGCCGATCTGGTCGACGCGAGGCTGCTGGTCACGAAGACGCGGCCGAATGCCTGGACCGAGTGGGCAGAGGCCGCCGGCATCACCGGGCTGGAATTGCAGGCGCGCGAGCGTTTCGAGCATTTCTACGTGCTGATCCAGGCCGCGGCCTGCGGCCTCGGCATCGCGCCGGTGCCGCGCATGCTGGTGCTCGACGACCTGCAGTCGGGCAAGCTGGTCGCGCCATTCGGCTTTGCACCGGGGCCGCACAAACTCGCGTTGTGGATTGCGCCGCACCTGCGCTCGCGCCCGGAAACGCAGGCGCTGGCGCAGTGGCTGACCGAGGAACTGAAGGAAACCGCCGGCCGCGCGCGCGACGACGATCAGCGTTGAGACATCACCCGACGTCGGGCAGACCGCTGGTCACCGCGCCCTGCGACGCGTCGGACACCAGGCGCGCAAATTTGCCGAGCACACCGGTCGCTGCGGCGTTCGGCGGCGGCGCTTGCCAGCCGAGCAGCCGCTGGCGGATCACCTCGTCCGGCAGTTCGAGCTCGAGGCGACGCGACGCGACATCGATCAGCAGCGGGTCGCCGTCCTGCACGATCGCGATCGGCCCACCGTCGACCGCCTCCGGCACCACGTGGCCGATCACGAAGCCGCGCGTCGCGCCGGAAAACCGGCCATCAGTGACGAGGGCAACCGTCTCGCCGAGGCCGGCACCCTGCAGCGCGCCGGTGACGAGCTGCATCTCGCGCATGCCGGGTCCGCCCTTCGGTCCTTCAAAACGCAGCACCAGCACATCGTTGGCAACGACCTGGCCGGCCTTGATCGCCTGGAACGCATCTTCCTCGCGGTCGAAGACCCGCGCAGGCCCGCGGTGCACTGCCTTCGCCTGCCCCGACAGCTTGATCACGCAGCCGCCCGGCGCGAGGTTGCCGTGCAGGATCGCGATGCCGCCCTGCGGCTTCAGCGGATCCGACAGCGGCCGGATCACGCGCTGGCCATCCGGCTCGTGCGCCAGCGTGACCTCGTCGCGCAACGTCCGCCCGCTCACCGTCAACTCGTCGGCATGCAGCAGCCCAGCCTCCAGCAGCCGCTTGCCGACCACCGACATGCCGCCGGCTTCGTGCAGCTCGGGTGCGGTGTAGTTGCCCCACGGCTTCAGATCGGCGAGCACCGGCGTGCGCCGCGAGATCACGTCGAAATCGTCGATTGCCAGCGGCACGCGGAATTCGCGCGCCATCGCGAGCAGGTGCAGCACCGCATTGGTCGAGCCGCCGGTCGCCATCACGCCGGTGATCGCATTCTCGAAGCTGCGGCGGGTGACCAGCGAGCGCGGCGTGATGCCGTCGCGCAGCAGGTCCATCACCATCGCGCCGCACTGCCTGGCCGCCTCTGCCTTCGCGGCGTCGGGTGCGGAAATGCCGCCCAGACCCATCGGCGACAGCCCCAGCATCTCGCAGGCGGTCGCCATCGTGTTCGCGGTGAACTGGCCGCCGCAGGCGCCGGCGCCCGGGCAGGCGTGGTCCTCGACATCCCTGAATTCGGTTTCGCTGATGCGCCCGGCATTGAAGGCGCCGATTGCCTCGTAGATATCCTGGATCGTCAGCTTGCGGCCGGCGAACAAACCTTCTTTCGCATGGCAGGCGCCCGACTTGATCGAGCCGCTGTACAGCAGCAGCCCGGGAATGTCGAGGCGGCCGAGCGCCATCGCCATCGCCGGAATCGTCTTGTCGCAGCCGGCGATCACGACCAGCGCATCGAACATGTGGCCGCGCGCAACCAGTTCGACCGAATCGGCAATCACCTCGCGGCTGACCAGCGAGGTTTTCATGCCCTCGGTGCCGGTCGTGATGCCGTCATTGATCGCGACGGTATTGACCTCGAGCGGCGTGCCGCCGGCCTCGCGGATGCCTTCCATCACCTTCGCTGCCAGCTCGCGGTGGGTCCAGTTGCACGGCATCGTGCCGATCCAGCAGTGGGCGACACCGATCTGCGGACGCCTCAGGTCGTCGTCGCTGAAGCCGACCGCCTTCATCATGCCGCGTGCGACCGCGCGGTCGGTGCCTTCGAGCAGCACGCGGCTCTTGTGGCGGGTGTCGAAATCCTTGCTGCTCATGCCGCCTCCAGCGGATGCTTGTCGAAAAATGCCGAAACCTCGGCCAGCGTCTGCGCCGGCGCCTCTTCCGGCACGAAGTGGCCACACGGCAGCGCCCGGCCGGTCACGTCGTCGGCAACCTCGCGCCAGTCGGCAAGGCAATCGAACATCGAGCCGACGACACCGTCGGCGCCCCACAAGGCCAGCACCGGCATCGGCAGCTTGCGGCCGGCGGCGCGGTCGGCGCGGTCGTGTTCGAGGTCGATCGTGCCGGCGGCGCGGTAGTCCTCGCAGCTGGCATGGATCGCCGCCGGATCGTCGAAGCAGCGCACATATTCGCGCACCGCCTCGTCGGCGAATTTGCCCAGGTCGGGCTCGTCGCGGCCGACCCGGCCGAGGATGTTGAACGGCACCCGGCCGGCCAGCATCTGCTCGGGCAGCGGCGGCGGCTGCAGCATCAGGAACCAGTGGTAATAGGCTTTCGCAAACGCCATGTCGGTGCGCTCGAACATCTTCAGCGTCGGCGAGATGTCGAGCACCGTCAGCGTGTGCACCCGTTGTGGATGGTCGGCGGCGAGCCGGTGCGCAACGCGGCCGCCGCGGTCATGGCCGACCAGCTGGAAACGCTCGAAACCGAGCGAGGCCATCAGCTCGACCATGTCCTGCGCCATCACGCGCTTCGAATAGTTGGAGTGGTCCGGCAGCCCCTGCGGCTTCGACGAATCGCCGTAGCCGCGCAGGTCCGGGCAGATCACCGTGTGGCGGCGAGCCAGTTCGGGCGCGACGCCGTGCCAGCAGGCGTGTGTCTGCGGATAACCGTGCAGCAGCAGCACCGGCGTGCCCGAACCTGCACGCAGATAGTTGATCTGTGCGCCGCTTGCGTCGAAGCGATGCCGTTCGAATTCGGCTGGAAACAGTGCCATCTTGTCAGCTCCTTGCCGGCAGATCGCGTTGCAGCCGCTCGCGCACCTGCGCCGCACTGGCCAGCTTGCCGCCGGCCTGCTCGATGCGACGCCGAGCCTGCTGCACCAGCGCGACGTTGTCCTGCGTGCAGCCCATCGGCGCATCCTCGAGGCCGACCCGCACATGGCCACCGCGTTCGACCGCAGCCGGCACCAGCTCGCCGAGCTCGACGCCGAGCCCGGCGACCATCCACGGCGCACCGGGCTGTTCCTGCTCGAGCAGTTTCAGATAGGCGTCGAGCGCCCAGTCGGCCGGTGGAAAGCCGAATGCGATGTGCTGCGAAAACATCAGCCGGTAGATCGGCACCGGCGCACCCGGGTAGGCGCGATGCAGCGCCGCACCGAGGCGCAAAAAACCCGGCTCATAGATTGCATACGACGGCGTGATGTGATGCTGCTGCGCGAGCGACAGCCCATGGCGGATGTGCGCTTCGGGATTCGCGTAGACAAAACCTTCCTTGCCGGCTGCGATGTCGCTGTAATGGCTGATATTCGTCGAGCCCGGGTCGACCACCGACCACTCGATCAGGCCGGCACGCACCAACTGGTCGACTGCGCTGAAGCGCTGCTGCGGCGTCAGCGGGTTCGGTGCGTCGATGCTGCCGGCAAACGGCAAGGTGCCGTAGCAGATCACGTCGGCTCGGGAGCGGATTCGCTCGATGATCGGCGCATAGATCTCGTAGTCGTCGCGCTGCCGGCCGCTCGCCGGGTCGTAGGCGTGGAAGTGGATGATCGATGCGCCGGCGTCGGCGCAGGCGAGCGCCGCCTCGGCGATCTCGCTGGCGCGGACCGGGATGTTGGGCTGGCGGCTGCGCGACCAGGGGCCGTTCAGCGCCACTTCCAGCCAGGTGGGGTCTTTCACTTGGATTTCCTTCGAGAAGAAGCCGCAGGTTTCGGCGGCGGGTTCCGGACTCCGTAGTGCCGGTTGGCACGCGTCAGGTGCGCGGTCAGCGCCTTCGCGGCGCCATCGGCATCGTGCTTGGCGATGCAGTCGAACAACCTGACGTGTTCGGCCAGCGTCGTGCTTTCGACGCCCGGCGCGCGCACCGCCTCGTGGTGGAACTGCTCGAGCCACTGCAGCATCGCCTGCGACACCGCGCTGTAGATCGGATTGCCGGTGATCGCCGCGATGCCGCGGTGGAAGGCCATGTCGGTCTGCAGGAAACGATCGGCATCGTCGACGCTTGCCTTGTGTTCGTCGAGCAACTGGCGCAACTGCTCGATCTGCTCGGCTGTCGCACGCTGCGCGGCCAGCCGCGCCATGCCGACCTCGAACTGCAGCCGCGCTTCCTTCAAGTGCTCGACCAGGTCGCTGGAGCCGGACAGCAAATGCATCGCCGCTTCCGAGATCTGCCCGATCACCTTGTCCGCCGACAGCGGCAGCACCCTGGCGCCTTCGCCGTGGACGATCGCGACCAGACCCATGCGCTCGAGCGACTGCAGCGCCTCGCGCACCGCGGGCCGGCCGACGCCGAAACCCTGCATCAGGTCGCGTTCCGACGGCAGCCACGCACCGACCGCGAACTCGCCGGAGCGGATGCGCGCAAGCAGCCGCTCCTGCACCTCGTGCGACAGCTTGCGCCGCGAAATGCGCTCGCCCGCCTCGGCTGGAGAAAAACCGCGTTGACTGTTCACTGCAGTCGATTCATAATCATCACTCATGTACTCATCATACCAGTAGTCAAACCCGCCGCGCAAGCGGCACAACCGGGCCGAGGGGCCCTCTTTGGAGATACAGAGATGCAACGACGCCTGATGCTGCAAGCCGCCGCCGGTGGCACCGTCCTCGCCGCACCCGCCATCGTGCGTGCGCAGCAGCCGCAGGTCCGCTGGAGGCTTGCCTCCAGCTGGCCGAAGAACCTCGATACGATTTATGCCGCCGCCGAAGTGGTGGCGAAGAAGGTGTCGGCAGCGACCAACGGCAATTTCGAGATCAGCGTGCATGGTCCCGGCGAACTGGTTCCCGCCCTGCAGGTGGCCGATGCCGTGCAGCAGGGCACCGTCGAATGCGCACACACCGCATCGGTCTTCTTCTTCGGCAAGGACCCGACCTTCGCGCTCGACGGCCAGGTGCCGTTCGGCATGACCTCGCGCCAGATGACGAGCTGGATGTACGCCGGCGGCGGCCTGCCACTGCTGCGCGAGTTCTACCGCGACTACAACATCGTCAATTTCCCGTGTGGCAATACCGGCACGCAGATGGGCGGCTGGTTCCGCAAGGAAATCAAGAGCCTGGCCGACATGAAGGGGCTGAAATTCCGCATCGGCGGCTTCGGCGGCGTCGTGCTGCAGCGCATGGGCGTCGTGCCGCAGAGCATCCCCGCCGGCGACATTTACACCGCGCTCGAGAAAAACACGATCGACGCCGCCGAGTTCATCGGCCCGTACGACGACGAGAAACTCGGCATGCACAAGATCGCCAAGTTCTACCACTACCCGAGCTACTGGGACCCGTGCGGCCAGATCACGATGTACGTGAATGCGAAGGCTTTCGAAGCGTTGCCGAAGGACTATCAGCAGATCTTCGCGCTGGCATGCAGCGAGGCGCACATCGACATGCAGGCCAAATATGACACGCTGAATCCGAATGCGCTGCGGCGGCTGGTTGGTGGCGGCGCCATCGTCAAGCCATTCCCGCGTGAAGTCGGCGTCGCCGCATGGAAGGAAGCAAACGACCTGTTCGCCGAGCTGTCGGCGAAAAACGCGACCTGGCGCAAGATCTTCGACAGCTTCATCAAGTACCGCGACGACCAGGTGCTGTGGTCACGCTTCGCCGAAGGCAGCTTCGACAGCATGATGCTGTCAATGAAATCGGTCGACAGAAAATAGGACGGCTACGGATGACTCAAACGAGAGGGAGCACTTTCTGATGGCGCAGGCGATCGTGATCGAGCAATACGGCGGGCCCGACGTATTGCAGGCGCAGCAGGTCGAGGTCGGCGCACCGGCGGCCGGCGAGCTGCGGCTGCGCCAGACCTTTCTCGGCGTCAATTTCCATGATGTCTATGTCCGTTCGGGCCAGTACAACACGCTGGCCTTGCCGGGCACGCCGGGCATCGAAGGGGTCGGCATCGTCGACGCGGTCGGTGATGGCGTCGATGCATTCCGGCCCGGCGACCGCATCGGCTATGTCACCAGCCGCTACGGCTGTTATGCCAGCGAGCGGCTGCTCAGCGCCGACCTGGCGCTGAAGCTGCCGGACCACCTCGACGACCGCAGCGCCGCGGCGATGCTGTTGAAGGGGCTGACCGCCGAGATGCTGCTGCACCACGTGCACAAGGTGAAAAACGGCGACTGGGTGCTGGTGCAGGCGGCAGCAGGCGGCGTCGGCAAGCTGCTGGTGCAATGGGCGAGCAAGCTCGGCGCACGCGTGATCGGCACCGCCGGATCGGCGGCGAAGGCGGAGGCGGCACGCGCTGCCGGCTGCACCGAGGTGATCCTGTACCGCGACGAAGACGTTGCCGCGCGGGTCGCGCAGATCACCGGCGGCCGCGGCGTCGACGTTGCCTACGACGCGGTCGGCGCCGACAGCTTCGCCGGCTCGCTGGCATCGCTGGCGCCGTGTTCGCACCTGGTCAATTTCGGCCAGGCCTCCGGCCCGGTGCCGCCGGTCGCGATGTCGATGCTGGCGGCGCGCAGCACGACGCTGTCGCGGCCGGTCGTCTTCCACTATGTCGCCGGTCGGGCCCGCCTCGAACAGATGGCGGCATCGCTGTTCGATGCCTTCGACCGCGGCTGGATCGCGCCGGAGGCACCGATCGAATTCCCGCTGCACGACGCCGCGGCCGCCCATGCGCTGCTCGAATCGCGCGCCGCGGCGCAACCGATCGTGCTGCGCACCTGACCACCCCATTTCTGGAGATCCCATGACAACAACAATCGGCATGGTCGGCATCGGCCTGATGGGCCACGGCATCGCGACCAATCTGGCCAAACACGGCCACAAGCTGGTGCTGTTCGAACACGTTGGCAACCAACCGCTCGACGCGCTGACGGCGGCCGGCGCGGTGACCGTGCGCAGCCTGCGCGAACTCGGCTCGCGCAGCGACGTCGTGATCCTGGTGCTGACCGGATCGCCGCAGGTCGAGGCGGTCGTGATGGGAGATGACGGCATCCTCGCCGGCCTGCGCCCCGGCAGCATCGTGATCGACTGCTCGACCGCGATGCCGTCGTCGACGATCCAGGTCGCGCAGGCGGTCGAGGCGGTCGGTTGCCATTTTCTCGATGCGCCGATGACGCGCACGCCGAAGGAGGCTGCCGAAGGCCGGCTGAACCTGCTGGTCGGTGGCGATACCGAACTGCTCGAGCGCTGCCGCCCGATCTTGCGCTGCTTCGCCGAAAACATCACCCACATGGGCCCGCTCGGCGCCGGCCACAGCATGAAGCTGCTGCACAACTATGTGTCGCTCGGCATGGTGGCGCTGCTGTCGGAGGCTGCCGCCTGCGCGCAACGCAGCCGGGTCGGCGCGGAGGCGTTTGTCCAGGTGCTGGCGACCGGCGGCGGCGGCGGCATCGCACTCGAACGGGTCAAGCCCTACCTGCTCGCCCAGGACCCGTCCGGGCTGCGCTTCTCGATCGCCAATGCCGCGAAGGACCTCGGCTACTACAACGCGATGGCCGAAACCGCCGGCGCGCCGAACGACATCGCGGCAGCCGTCCTCGGCACGCTCGAGTCGGCGCTGGCCAAGGGCGGCAACCAGGCGCTGGTGCCGGAACTGGTATCGCTGCTCGGGCCGTCGGCAAAGCGCTGAACCGCACGCGCAGCAAGCGGGCGACCCGACGACCGGCCGTGCATCCGGCCGCGCGGCCGGATCGCGGATAGCCGCAGCTCAGCGGACCTGACCGATGTGATCCAATCGCGGCGCGCCGGCGCGCCGCGCCGGACGCCGTCCCTCCCCTTCGATCACGTCATTCCGATGTCCCGCATTCCGGCCCTCCTCGCGCTGCTGCTCCTCGCAGCCACCTCCGCCCACGCCGGGCGCCCGCTGAACACAGACGATGCCGGCGTGCTCGACCGCGGTGCCTGTGAACTCGAAGGCGCGGCCGAGCGGCAGCGGGCAGGATCCGACCGCTCGACGACGCAGACGCTGCAACTCGGCTGCGGCGTCGGCCGCCACACGCAACTGGCGTTGGCAACGGGCCGCGCGAAGGACGCCGGCACCCGCGCTGATCTGCTCGGCTTGTCCGGCAAGACTGCGCTCGCCGGCGACGAAGGCCGGCCGATGACGACGCTCGGCTACGGCATCGATGGTTCCCGCTCTCCGGGCGGCAACTGGCGGCACGCGGCAAGCGCGCTGACGCTGATCCACAGCCGGCCGCTCGGCCACATCGGAACACTGCACCTGAAGCTCGGGCACTCACGCGACGAAGTGGCCAAGCGCAGGTCGACGCCCTGGGGCATCGGCTTTGAACATGCCGCGCTCGGTTCGCTGACGCCGGTCGCCGAACTGCACGGCGACGACCGCGAGGCGCCGCGCTGGAATGTCGGCCTGCGCTGGACGGTGGCGGCCGAGCGCGTCTGGCTCGACGCGTCGTACGGCCGGCAGATCGCGCCGGGCCGGCCGCAGCTGCTCAGCGTCGGCTTCAAGCTCGGGTTCTGAGCCAGGCTCAGCAGCGCGGGCGGTGTCGATTCGCTTTGCCACGCTGCATTCGCCCGGCGACGGACGGCCTGCACGCGTAGCCGGTTTCGATATGCGGCATTTACACCGCGTATGCGATAACCGCGGCTGCATTGCCCCATGACCTTCCCGCCACCACATCCCGCTGCCGTCGCGCCCACCGCACCGGCTTCACCCCGGCTGCTGCTCGCGGTGCTCGCCGACGACGAGGCGCCGCGGCTGGTCGAGGCCGCATTCCGCTTGCACCAGACGCTCGGTGGCAGCTGGTCGGTGGTCGGCCTGGATACGCTGGAGACCGAATCGCGTGCCGCCCGCCACCGCGCCTGCCTGCTCGACGCATTGACCGAAGCCGAGCGCCGCGGCGCCCGCGTCAGCCGCATCAGCACCGGCAGCCACGCGCCGAGTGCAGCCGTCGAGGCCTTGATCCACCGCGCGCGCAGCGCGCAGGCGACGATGCTGGTGATCGGCCGCTCGCGGCTCGCCGGCTCGAACTGGACCGGCAACCGCACGCGGCTCAGCGATTTCACCGACATGTTGTCGCAGTCACTGCCGGAAGTGACGCTGCACGTCGTGGCCTTGCCGGGCGAAGCCACTGTGCCGGTGCAGCGCCGCTGGCAGCCGCGCTTGCCTGGCGGCTGGATCACGGTGCTGGCGACGTTGTCGGCCTGTACCGCGCTGGCGGCATGGCTGGAGACGCAGCTCCATCCGGACGGCCTGATCACGATCTACCTCGCCGGCATCGTCTTCATCGCGTCGCGCAGCAGCAAGGCGGCGACGCTGACGGCCGCTGCTGCGGCGATTGCGCTCTACGACCTGTTGTTCGTCGCGCCACGCTGGTCGCTGAAGCCGGCCGATCCGGAAGACTATCTGGCGTTTGCGCTGATGCTGGCCACCGGCTGGCTGGTCAGCCACCTCGGCGCCGGCATGCGCGACCATGCGCGGATGGCCGAAGCCCGTGCCCGCCGCGCCCAGGCACAAAGTGAACTCGCACTCGGCCTGGTCGGCGCCGGTGGCGCCGACGCCGTCGGCGCGGCGCTGGCCGACGCATTGCAATCGTCGCTGCAGGTGCGCGCCTGCATGCTGGTGGCGGCGGATCGCGAGGCGCAGCGTGTCGGCATCAGACACGAAGAGATGCCCGAGCCTGATCCGACGCTCGCCGCGACGGTGCTCGCGAGCGGCCGCGATGCCGGCGCCGGCACCGAGATCGAACCCGGCGCGCCGCTGCGTTACCTGCCACTGCGTGTCGGTGACGAGGCGCTCGGCGTGCTGGCACTGCAGCCGTTGCCGGCGGGCCGCGACTCGCTGGAAGACTGGCACCTGGTGCGCGCGCTGGCGAACCAGGCCGCACTCGGCCTGGACCGGGCACGGACCGAGCAGCGCCGCGTCCAGGCAGCGATCGAGACCGAGCGCGAGCGGCTGCGCAACACCTTGCTCGCCGGTCTGTCGCACGATTTCCGCACGCCGCTGACGACGATCGTCGGCAGCGCAACGACGCTGCTCGAGCAAGGTGGTGCGATCGACGAGCAACATCGGCGCGCATTGCTCGAATCGCTGCTGCAGCAGGCCCGGCGGCTCAATGTGATGACCAGCAACCTGCTCGACATGACGCGGCTGCAGGAGGGCGCGATCGCGCTGGCGCCCGAGTGGTGCCCTGCCGATGAACTGCTTGCCGAAGCCGAGGCTGCGGTGCGTCCGATCCTTGGCCGGCGCCGGCTCGATCTGCATGCCGATCCGGAGGCGCTGGTCTGGTGCGACCCGCGACTGATCGGCCAGCTGCTCGTCAACCTGCTCGACAATGCGGTGCGTCATACCGGCGAGCGCGGCCACATCCAGATGGCCGTCGATGTCGGCGATGGCCGTTGCACACTGACGGTGCGCGACGACGGGCCGGGCATACCGCCCGGCGAGGAGCAGCGCATCTTCCGCAAATTCCACCGCGCCGGCGACGGCCGCGACGGCGCCAGCCGCGGCCTCGGGCTGGCGATCTGCGCGGCGGTCGCCGAGCTGCACGGCGCAACGATCAGCGCCCGCAATGACGGCGGCGCCCGTTTCGAGATACTGCTGCCGCAACCCGCGCGGCCGCAGCTTGATGATGGAGAAACCCGATGAATCCGGTGCGGCCACGCGTCGTCCAGGTGCTGGTGATCGAGGACGATCCGGCGATCCGCCAGTTATTGCGAACCACGCTCGAAGCCGAAGGCCATGCGGTGCATGAAGCCGCGACCGCACGCGATGGCCGCACGCTCGCCGGCAATCGGCGCATCGATGTCTACCTCGTCGACCTCGGCCTGCCCGATGGCGACGGCGTCGCGCTGATCCGCGAACTGCGCGGCTGGACACAACGACCGATCCTCGTGCTGTCGGCACGCACGCAGGAGGCGCAGAAGGTCGAGGCGCTCGATGCCGGTGCCGACGATTTCGTCACCAAGCCGTTCGGCGTTGCCGAACTGCATGCGCGGCTGCGGGTCGCGCTGCGCCATGCCTCGCAGACGACACTGGAAGGCGAGGCAGCGCTGACCGTCGGGCCGGCGACGGTCGATCTGAGCGCGAAGACCGTGCAGCGCGACGGCGAGCAGGTGCACCTGACCGCCACCCAGTGGCGGCTGCTCGAGGTGTTGTGCCGCCACGCCGGCCGCGTCGTCACCGCGCGCCAGTTGCTGCGCGAGGTCTGGGGACCGGGCCATGCCGACCAGGCGCATTACCTGCGGATCTATATCCGCCAGTTGCGACAGAAACTCGAGGCCGATCCCGCCCATCCGGTGCACCTCGTCACCGAGACCGGCGTCGGCTATCGCCTCGTCATCGACAACGATTCGATCGGCTGATCGCGCGGCAGCAGCAGCCGTTTGCGCGATCGCGCAGCGCGTTGTTTATACGCGCCCTTTACGCGACCAACCGTAACCTTCTCGCCAGTGTCCGGACAGGGGTCTGGAGCGAGGAGGAATCATGGATGCGCTGTTGACATTGGCGCGATGGATCGATGCGCTGAACGACCGCATGGCCGATCTGGCCAAGTGGGCTGTAGGCATCGCCTGCGCGGTCAGCGCGGGCAATGCGATTGCACGTTATGCCTTCGACCTCGGTTCGAATGCGCTGCTCGAGATGCAGTGGTATCTGTTTGCCGGCTGCGTGATGCTGGGCGCCGCGCAGGTGCTGCGGCTCAATGAGCATGTCCGCGTCGACGTCGTCTACGCCAAGTACCCGACGCGCGGCAAGGTGCTCGTCGATCTGTTCGGCATGTTGTTTTTCCTGATCCCGGTGACGACCGCGGTGCTCGTGCTGGCCTGGCCGGTCTTCATGCGGATGGTCGAAAGCGGCGAGATGTCGCCGAATGCCGGCGGCCTGATCCGCTGGCCGGTGATGCTGATGATCCCGCTCGGCATGGCCTTGCTGCTGCTGCAGGGCATCTCCGAAATCATCAAGAGGAGCGGCTGGCTGATGCACTGCTTCGAGATGGACGCGCACTACGAAAGGCCGCTGCAATGAATGCCACCGCCCGGCCGCCCGAAGGTGGCATTCGCCCTCCCCCGGGGAGGAAGTCATGCAATGACCGGAGGGTCGTCAAATGAACCCGCAAGAGTTCGCGCCGATCATGTTCGGCGGGCTGATCGCGATCCTGCTGATCGGTTTTCCAGTCGCCTTTTCGCTCGCCGCGCTCGGCCTGCTGTGCGGCCTGATCGGCATCTCGATGGGCTGGTTTCCGGCCGCGTTCATGGGCAACCTGCCGCTGAACGTGCTCGGCATCCTGTCGAATGAATTGCTGCTCGCGATCCCGTTCTTCACGCTGATGGGCGCGATCCTCGAGAAATGCGGCCTCGCCGAGGACCTGCTCGAATCGATGGGCCAGCTGTTCGGCCCGCGCCGCGGCGGCCTCGGCTACTCGGTGATCATCGTCGGCTTCATCCTCGGCGCGATCACCGGCACGGTGGCCGGCCAGGTGATCGCGATGGCGATGATCGCGCTGCCGGTGATGATGCGTTACGGCTACAACATGCGTTATGCGACCGGCGTGCTCGCTGCGTCGGGCACGATCACGCAGCTGGTGCCGCCGTCGCTGGTGCTGGTCGTGCTGGCCGACCAGCTCGGCCGCTCGGTCGGCGACATGTACAAGGGTGCATGGGGACCGGCGGTGCTGCAGGTGCTGCTGTTCGCGATCTATACCTTCGTGCTGACCCGCCTGAAACCGGCCGACCTGCCGCCGCTGCCGCCAGAGGCGCGCACGCTGCAAGGCCGCGACCTGTGGATCAAGGCGCTGCGCGGCATCGTGCCGTCGGCCATCCTGATCTTCGCGGTGCTCGGCAGCATGGGCGGCCTGCCCGGCATCACCACCGCGATCGCGACGCCGACCGAGGCCGGCGCGATGGGTGCGGTCGGCGCATGTCTGCTGGCGGCGATCCACAAGCGGCTGACCTGGACGCTGCTGGTGGCATCACTTGCCGGCACGGCACGCATCACCGCGATGGTGGTCTTCATCCTGATCGGCTCGCGGCTGTTCTCGCTGGTCTTCCAGGGCGTCGACGGACACATCTGGATCGAGCACATGCTGACCAGCCTGCCCGGCGGGCAGATCGGCTTCCTGATCGTCGTCAACATCTTCATCTTCATCCTCGCGTTTTTCCTCGACTTCTTCGAGATCGCGTTCATCATCCTGCCGCTGCTCGCGCCGGTCGCCGACAAGCTCGGCATCGACCTGGTCTGGTTCGGCGTGATGTTGTGCGTCAACATGCAGACGAGCTTCATGCACCCGCCGTTCGGCTTCGCGCTGTTCTACCTGCGCGGCATCTCGGACACGCTGTTCAAGAACGGCGCGCTGCCGCGGGCGGTGACGTCGAAGGACATCTACCTCGGCTCGATACCGTTCATCGTGATGCAGCTCGCGCTGGTCGCGCTGGTGATCGCGGTGCCGCAGACGGTGACCGGCATGCTCGACAAGGCGAAGGTGATCGACATCGACAAGGTCGAGTTGCCGGCGGCCGACATACGTGCCTCCGAGCCCGACGACGCAAAGGCGATCCAGGATCTGTTCAGCATTCCGCCGGCACCAGCGAGGGCACCATGACGAGCACGACGATGAACTCGACAGCGACCGATACGGGCACCGAGCCTGGCATCGAAGCGATGCCGGCGATCGAGGGACCGTCGTTCCCGCTCACCGGGCGACTGCTCGCCACCGGCGTGCTTGGGCTGCTCGGCGTGCTCGGCGTGCAGGCAGCAGGAGCCGGCGGCTGGGACGGCGTCGGCAGCGACCAGTGGCTGCTGTCAGGCCTCGCGGTGTTCGCGGTCTGTCTCGGCTGGTGGCATGTGATGACCTGCCGCACCCGCATCGCCGACGGCAGGATCAGCCACAGCGCGCCATGGGGCCGCACGATCGACCTGGCCGATGTGACGCAGGTCAAGCTGATCCGCGTGCCCGGGCTGTCGGCATTGATCGTGCCGCGGCTGGTCGTGCGCACCCGCGGCAACGGCACGACGACCTTCCATGCCGGCAACGAACGGCTGGTCGCAGCCTTCCGGCTGCTCGCGCACGGCCATTGACCCGCTACCGCAACCGCTCTAGCGGGGTTGCTCAGGCATGGCCGAAAGGCGCGCAGCCGGCAATGTTTCACCCGACTGCGTCGCCATCGCGAGTACCGATGGCTTGGCAGCGGATGGCGTTGCCGCCTGGCGGGTTCTCTGTTGCGCCGCCTGCTGGCTGCGCGCCAGCAGCACATGGCGCTCGGGCGGCGCGATCGAGACGACGGCGCTGAACAGGATCAACGTGATCGATGCGGCGGCGGTGGCGGCTATCAGGCGGGGGACGTCCATGGCGATCTCCGGTGAGGTTTTTCGACGTGCCTTCACTGTGCAAAATCGCCCGCGCCGCGTCCTTGAGCGGCCTGAATGAGACCTGAATCGTTCTGAAGCGCCTGCCCGCTCAGCCGGCTGCGGCGGGTGTGCCGCCCGCGCCGAGGTCCCAGTAAAGACCGGTCATCACCAGCAGCGCCTCGCGCAGCAGCTCCGGTGGCAGGTGTTCGTTCGGCGCATGCTGCGAACAGCCGGGATACGAATGCGGCACCCACACGGTGCGCAGGCCGAGCACGTCGGTGAAGATGTCGTTCGGCAACGAGCCACCGAGATTCGGCAAGATGGCCGGCGTCTTGCCGCTGGTCTCGGCAATCGACGAGGCCACCCACCGCACCCACGGATCGTCCGGATCGATGCGGGTTGCGCGAAAACGCTCCTCGCCGGTTTCGACGATCTCGACCATCTGAAAACCATGCCGGTCGAGGTGCCGACGCAGCGCCGGCAGGATCCGGCTGTCGTTGATGCCGACAACAAAGCGCAACTGGCAGCGCGCCCACGCGCGCGGCGGGATCGCATTGACCGGCGTCTCGGGATTGCCGGTCTTGAATGCCAGCACCTCGAACGAACACCAGCCGAAGACGCGTTCGGCCGGCGACAGCCCGGGCTCGCCCCAGCCGGCGTCGATCGCCGGTCCATCCACACCGCCATCGACCTCGCAGTCGGCCAGCGCGCGACGCACCGCGGCCGGCAGTTCCGACGGCACCCATTCGGCAATGCGGATCTGGCCGGTCGGCGAGACGATGCTGGCAATCGCATGGGCCATCTGAATTCCGGGGTTCGAGATCAGCCCGCCCCAATTGCCCGAATGGTGGCCACCGGCGCGTGCGTCGATGCGCAGGTCGAAATTCAGGCAACCGCGCGAGCCGAGAAAAAGCGTCGGCCGGTCGGCGCGCAGCCGCGGGCCGTCGGAAGCGAGCAGCAGATCGGCGTCGAACAGCGCGCGGTGCTCGGCACACAACTCGCGCAAACCGGGCGAGCCGGTTTCCTCGCCCATCTCGATCAGGTATTTGGCATTGAAGCCGAGCCGGCCGCGCTCGGCGAGCACGTTGGCCATCGCCTGCAGGTTGATCGAATGCTGGCCCTTGTTGTCGGCGATGCCGCGGCCATACCAGCGGCCGTCGTGTTCGCTCAGCTGCCATGGCGACAGCCCGGACCGCCATTCCGGCTCGAGGCCGCGGATCACGTCGCCATGGCCATAACCGAATACCGTCGGCAGCCCGGTCCCCTCGATGCGCTGCGCAAACAGGAACGGCGCCTTCGCCAGCGGATGGCGCAGCGTCCGGCACTTGAAACCCATTGCCTCGAACGCCGGCTGCATCTCATCGGACAGATAGGCCGCCAGGACATCGGCACGTTCCGGCCTCTGGCTCTCGGTCGGCATCGCGATCCGCCGCGCCAGCGTCGTGCGGAATTCGCCGCAGTCGAAATGTTCACCGGCACGGGCAATTGCTGCGGAGCGGGTCATCGGTGGGTCTCCTCGGACGGCATGCCGCGCCGCGATCGGCGCCGCCGGCACGATAGCCGATCCGACCGGCTCAGCGTCCGGCTGTTCTCGTCACGACGCCGGCCAGCCCGGCCAGCTGCACCGTTTCCGGCGCCAGGCAGACGCGGTCCGAGCAGGTCTGCAGCGCGATCGAAAGCCTCACCAGCGGGAAGTCGCCTGCCGGTCTGCCGTCGGGCAACCGGACGTCAAAGCGCGCGCTGCCGTCGAGCACCAGCAGCAGATCGCCGGCGCTGCCGAAGCGCAACGGCTTGCCCGGCGGGTATGCGACCTTGGCATCGGCAGCGCCTGCCACGGCGATGCGCGTCGGGCGCAGATAGTCCTGCATCGGCCGATCCGAATTGATGTGCCAGCCGGGCCGGATATCGGCGGTCACGACGACATGCGCACCACCTGCCGGCGCCGGGCTGGCGGCCACCGTCAGCCGGACCCGGCCCGCCGCCGCAAACACGACCGGCGCCGGTGCCGGCTCCTCGATCTCGTGCAGTGCGGCGGTCAGCCATGCATGGTTGTCGGCGCCGGCAAACCGGTGCAGCGCATGTGCGACACGGTCGCGCGCGGCGACAAATTCACGCTCGTCGCTGCGCCGCGCGAGTTGCGTCAGGGAGCGCAGCAGCACCGCCGATGCCGACAAACCGGTGCGGTCACGCGCGAAGGTGTCGAGCGCCTGATCGAGTGCTGCGCGATCTGCCGGCAAATTGCGCTGCAGCAATTGCCGCGCCGCGGCAATCCAGCGCGGCTTGCCGTCGGCATCGTGCAGCGCGGTCAGCGCCGCCAGCAGCCACGCCAAGTCCTCGATGCTGCCCGTGTGCGCGGCCTGGCCGCCGAGGCTGTAGCGACGGATCACACCGCCCTTTGCATTGATCGCGAGCAGCCGGCGCATCCGCGTTGCCGCCTTGAGCGCCAGCTCCGGCCGGTTGAGCACCGGCGCGCACTCGGCCAGCGTCGCCACCATGTTGGCATTCCAGGCGGTGATCGCCTTGTCGTCGCGGCGTGGCGCCGGGTGCGATGCGCGAATCCGGCGCAGCGCGTTCAGCAATTTGTCGGGCACCGGGCCGGCACCCGATGCAGGCACCAGCAACATGCCGCCGTTCGACTGCATCACGCTGTCGAAGTGGCGCTCGAGCAATGGCCGCAGCGGCGCAGCCAGCCGGTCCTCGTCGTCGAAGCTCCACAGGTAAAAAGCACCTTCGGCACCGGCCGATTCCGAATCGAACGAGGCCGCAAACAGGCCGGAACCGGTCGAGAACCGCGTCAATGAGAAATCGATGATCCGGCCTGCCGCAGCGCCGAGCGCGGCATCGCCCGAGATCGCCAGACCCTGGCACAGCAGCCGCCCGACCTGCGCCTGGTCGTACAGCATCTTCTCGAAATGCGGCTGCTTCCAGCTGCGTGCGATCGAGTAGCGGAAAACACCGCCATCGATCGGATCACTGAGCCCGCCGCCGGCAATCGCTCGCAGCGTCTCGACGAGCTTGCGGGCGTGCGCCGCATCGCCGCTGCGCAGAAAGGCATCGCGCAATACGCCCACTTCGGCCGGCGCCGGAAATTTGCGGCCGGTACCGAAACCCTTGTCGACCGGGTCGAAATCGGCGGCGATGCGTTGCACCGTCTGTGCATAGGCCTCGCCGACCGCCAGCGCCGCCGCCGGCGGCTGCGCGCTGCGCCGATGCCGCTCGGCATTCGCCGTGGCCAGTTCGCGCAGCCGCTGGCGGTCGGTCCGCCAGTGGTTTTCGAGCCGCCGCAGCGTCGCCAGCAGCTCGTCGCGCGACAGATAGGTCGCGCCCCAGATCACCTCGCCGTCGGGCGTCAGCACCAGGTTCATCGGCCAGCCCGGCGCGACGCCGAGCGTCTCGAGCCAGGCCAGAAAACGGCGGTCGACATCGGGGCGTTCCTCGCTGTCGATCTTGATGCTGACGAAGCCGCGGTTCAGCACCTCGGCGATTGCCAGGTCGTCGAACGATTCACGCGCCATCACATGGCACCAGTGGCAACTCGAATAACCGATCGAGATGAATTTCAGCGCACCGCTTGTGCGCGCCTTCGCATCCGCATCTCCGCCCCACGGCAACCAGTCGATCGGACTGTGGGCGTAATCACGCAGATAGGGCGAGCGCTCGCGGACCAGCGCATTGGCGAAGCGGGGCTGGCCGCTGGCATCGCGGTGGCGGGTCGCTGGCGAACGCTGGGTGTCGGGAAGAGCCGCCGCGGCTGGTTGCGGCGCGCCAGCGGCCAGCGGCGCCTGCGCAGACATCACCAGCAACAGCGCTGCGAGGTCTTGCCCGGTCAGGCGTCGGATCGTTCCCATCCAACAAGCCTATACCCTGGATGGCGGCTGCAGGCTGCGCCAGGTCAATCTCGTCGCGATCGCGAGCAATGTCTTCGGCCGCCCCGGCTACGATTGAGCGATCGCACGGGCGATCAGCATCGTCGCCCGACCATCTCTTCGGAAGTTTCGGAGCCCATTGATGACAACCCCGTTCGAACGCCTCGAACCGATCAGCAGCCACCAATGTTTCGATGGCGAGCAGCGTTTCTACCGCCACATGTCGAGCGAGATCGGCCTGCCGATGCGCTTCGGGTTGTTTCTGCCGCCGCAGGCGCTGGCCGGACAGGCCGTGCCGTTGCTGACCTGGCTCGCCGGGCTGACCTGCACCGAGGAAACTTTTGCGATCAAGGCCGGTGCGCAGCGCACTGCCAGCGAACTCGGCCTCGCGCTGCTGACACCGGACACCAGCCCGCGCGGCGCCGGTCTCGATGGCGAAGATCACCATTGGGACTTCGGCGTCGGCGCCGGCTTCTACCTCGATGCGACACAGGCGCCGTGGTCCGGCCACTGGTGCATGGAGAGTTATCTGGTGAAGGAACTGCTGCCTGCGGTGCAGAGCGAGTTCGGGCTGGCCAACCAACGGCTTGGCCTGTTCGGCCATTCGATGGGCGGCCACGGCGCGCTGACGCTGTCGCTGCGCCACCCTGGGCTGTTTGCCAGCGTATCGGCATTTGCGCCGATCTGCGCCCCGACCCGCTGCCCATGGGGGCACAAGGCCTTCACCGGCTACCTCGGCCAGGACGAGTCGACCTGGACCGCACACGACGCCAGCGCGCTGATGGCGCAGCAGGCGAGCGCGCCCCATCCTGAGGGCATCCTGATCGACCAGGGTCTGGCCGACCAGTTTCTTGCCGAGCAGCTTTATCCGGAGGCCTTCGAAGAGGCCTGCAACAAAGCCGGCCAGCCGCTGACGCTGCGCCGTCATCCGGGTTTCGACCACGGCTACTATTTCATCGCGAGCTTCGTCGACGATCACCTGCGCCACCATGCGAAAGTGCTGTGCACTTGACGAGCATCCTGACGGCAGGCGCGAGGCGCGCAACGCCGTCGCCACCGAATTCGAACCAGACTGGATTTTTCATGAGTACTGCTGCCCGCCGTCGCCTTCTTCTGCTGATGCGCACCGCACTGTGCGCCGTCGCATTCGGCCATGTGCTGCCGGCCGCCGCCGAAAGGGTCGGCGAGGTCGATACCGTCTTCAAGCTGATCGGCCCGGACCACAAGATCGTCGTCGATGCCTACGACGATCCCGGCGTGCGCGGCGTCACCTGTTATGTCTCGCGCGCGAAGACCGGCGGCATCAAGGGCGGCCTCGGCCTGGCCGAAGACAAGGCCGAAGCGTCGATCGCCTGCCGCCAGACCGGCCCGATCAGCTTTCCGAAGCCGATCCCGCGGGAAGACGAGATGTACAGCGAACGGATCTCGCTGATCTTCAAGAAGCTGCGCGTCGTGCGCATGGTCGACGCGCCGCGCAATACGCTGATCTACCTGACCTATTCGGACCGCGTGATCGAAGGCTCGCCGCAGAACAGCCTGACCGCAGTCGCCGTCGACCGGGGGACACCGATTCCGCTGGAGAAATGAGCCTGACGTTGTTCAACTCCCCGCCACCCTCAGCCGATGCACCTGCGCCGGCCGGTTCGCGCCGCCGCGCATCTCGCCTTCGATCGGCTGCACGAGTTCGCGTTCGGCGAGCTTGCGACGAAACGATGCCTTGTCGAGGCGCCGGCCGAGAATCTGCTCGCAGACCTGCTGCAGTTCGCTCAATGTGAAGGTGGCCGGCAACAGCCCGGCGGGCAGCAGCAGCTGATCGGTTTCGCTGCGCGTCACCGCGATCGCCCGGCCGATCAGTTCGGCATGTTCGAAGGCGAGCCGCCGATCGGCTGCGGCCTCCTCGGCAGCGAACCAGCGCCATTCGTCGGTCCGCTTGCCGGCCCCCGCCTGGAAAACGTCGGCCGGCAGCAGCGCCCGGTAGACGATGGCCAGCGACCACGGCGCGCCGGGATCACGGCTCATCGAGCCGACCGTCAGCAACTGCCGGAAAAACGGCAGCGCGACACCGAGTCGCTCGACCGCGGTGCGTTGCACCGCGGCATCGAGGTCGGCGTCCTGGTCGATCCGCAACACGCCACCAGGCAGCGCCCAGCGGCCGGCATGCGGCTCCCCGTGGCGCTCGCCGAGCAGCACCGACAGTTGGCCGTCGACGATGCCCAGCAAGACGAGTTCGATCCGCGTCGACGGCAGCTCGTGGCGGTTGGGCATGCGGCTGATCATCGGAACGCCTCCTCGTCCGGGCGATCGATAGTGGCAATGTACGCCTAACTGGCCTCGAAATCGAGCGCCTGCAGCTGCCCACGCTCCTCGAACCGCCCCTTGGCACCCCGGCACAATGCTGCGCCGGTATCACCTGTTCGCGACCCCCATGAATGCGGGATGGGGAGTGTCCGCGGCGTCGGGCATGCTGGCTGGCCTCCCCGATTTCCGAGCCGAGCGGACTCCCGTGCAAACTTTCCACGCCTCCACTGTCGCCGCGTTGGCGCTGAACCTGATCTCTGTGCAGCACCGCTGCATCCAGCTGCTGCCGGGCTCGATCACCCGCCGCAGGCCAGCCGTGTGGGCGCGGCAGGCGCTGGCCACGCTGGCCGCAGTGCTTGGCTGCCTGGTCGGTACGGCAGCGGCATCCGGCGGCCAGGCCACTGCTGCGGATTCGACCTTGCCCGATGCCAGGCTTTTCTTTGCAACGCCCGATTTCGAGCAGATCGCGCTGTCGCCATCGGGCCGCTACCTGGCGTTCACGAGTGCGCGCGGCAGCCCGCGCGTCAGCCTGATCGTGATCGATCTGCAGTCCGACAAGCCGCCGGTGGTGCCGGCGCGTTTCGCCGATGCAGACATCGGCGATGTGCGCTGGGTCAACGACGAGATGCTGGTCTTCGACATCGACGACCGCAACCGTGGCGGCGGCGATCAGCGCTGGTGGCCCGGGCTTTATTCGGTGCACCGCGACGGCTCGGGTTTGCGCCTGCTGGTCGACATCGACATGCGCTTTGTCGTCCAGCGGCCGGCTGCGGCGCACCAGCCGCTGCCCGCCAACCACCGACTGCTGCATGTGCCGCGTGGCGACGGACGCGAAGTCATCGTCGGCGAGTGGCAGTTTTCACGCACCGGCGAAGCGTCGGCGGTCATCGCAAAACGGCTCGACGTGGTCAGCGGGCGCAGCAGGTCGTTGTCGTTCGGCGCGCCGGAAAATGTGATGTCCTGGTGGTTCGACGCCGATGGTCAGCCGCGGCTTGTGGCCACCCGCAACGGCAAAGCCGCCGCCTACCACTGGCGCGACGCAGCCGACAAGCCATGGCGGCTGCTGGCCGAATTCGATGCGCTGCTGGCGCCATGGATGCCCCGCCAGATCGATGCCGATGGCAATCTGTACGTCACCGTTGCCAGCGGCGCCGACGGCGCCCACGAGTTGCGGCGCTTCGACTTCGCCACCGGCAAGCCGCAGCCCGAGGCGCTGGTGAAGACGCCGGGTTTCGACTTTTCCGGTCAGATCGTCAGCGAAACACCGGGCAGCCGCGCACTCGGCGTGCGGGTGCTGACCGATGCCGAAACCACCATCTGGTTCGACAAGCGGCTGCAGGCATTGCAGCGCGCCGCCGACGAGCGTTTCCCCGGCACGGTCAACCGCATCAGCTGCCGCCGCTGCGACAACGACGACATGGCGGCGCTGGTCAACAGCTGGTCCGACCGCGAACCGGGCCAGGTCTGGCTGTACCGCGCCGCCGACCAGAGCTGGCGCGCGATCGCGAAGGTCCGGCCGGAGATTGATGCCAGGCAAATGGCGACCACCGATTTTTTCCGCATCCGCACGCGTGACGGCACCGAGATCCCGGTCTGGATCACGACGCCGCCGGGCAAGGCGGAGGCGCCCCGTCCGGCCGTCGTGCTGGTTCATGGTGGGCCCTGGGTGCGAGGCCGCCAATGGAACTGGAGCGCGCATGCGCAATTTCTGGCGTCGCGCGGCTATGTCGTGATCGAGCCTGAATTTCGCGGCAGTACCGGTTATGGCCGGACGCTGTTCAGGGCCGGCTGGAAGAAGTGGGGCACCGCGATGCAGGACGACCTGGTCGATGCGCTCGACTTCGCCGCCGGCAAGGGATTCGTCGACAAGGACCGGGTCTGCATCGCCGGCGCGAGTTATGGCGGTTATGCGACCTTGATGAGCCTGGTCCGCCACCCCGCCGTCTACCGCTGCGGCGTCGCCTGGGTCGCGGTCAGCGATCCGCGGCTGATGATGAAATGGCAATACGGCACCGACGTCGCGAACGAAGCGCGTGAGTACGACCTGCCGCTGCTGATCGGCGACCCGGTTGCCGACAAGGCGATGCTCGATGCCGCGACGCCGGTGCTGCACGCCAGCCGCATCAAGGCGCCGGTGCTGCTTGCAATGGGCGGCGCAGACCGGCGGGTCCCGCTCGAACACGGCACCCGGATGCGCGATGCGCTGAAGGAGGCCGGCAACCCGCCGCTGTGGAAGGAATATGCCGACGAAGGCCACGGCTTCTTCCTGCTCGACAACCGGCTCGACTTCATGCGGCAGGTCGAGCGCTTCCTCGCCGAGCACCTCGCGCCGCGGCGCTGAAGCGCGCGGCGATCTCGCGGCGAGGCTGAAAACCTCACCCTAGAATCCGTCGCCGAAGACACCCACCACGTTCACGGCGCTGGCGCAGGCCGCTGCCGCATTCGCGGCACGACAACCCACCCTGGAGATCCCTTCGATGCGTCAGTTTGTCAGCAGCCGCGGCCTGTGGGTGGCCGCGCTGGTCCTGAGTCTGGCCGCCTGTGGCGGCGGTGGTGGTGGTGGTGCGGCCAGTTCGGCGTCCAACGACATTGGGGCGCGGATGTCCGCCAGCAGCCTGGTGGTTGAACGCGACACCTACCAACGCGGAACCGGTCAGCCCTTGCAGCTGAAACTGCTGGTCGACCGCCTTCCCGGCGAAGGTTTTTTCTACCGGGTCACCCATACATCGAACGCGATCTTCGGCATTGGCAAGACGCCACTCGGCGACGGCAGCATCGACCTTCAGCTCCAGCTGCAGGCTCCGGGCGTACTCGGCAACGGCAGCCATGTCGACACGGTCACGGTCGAGGTCTGCCTGGATCAGGCCTGCCTGCGGCCTGCCGCTGGAAGCCCGTTCCTGGTGCCGGTGACCCTGGCGGTCGGTTTCTTCGCGCCGACCGAGGCCGGAGTGCCCTCCCAGCCACAGACGGCGCTGCAGGCGCTGTCGCACGATCTGGTCGCAGCGGCCTACAGCCGCTCACAGGACACGTTGCTGATGGTGTCACGGACTCCGGTGGCGGCGCTTCATGTCGTCGAGCTCGCCACCGGGCGCAGCCGCAGCATGCCGCTGGCCAGCGCGCCGACGTCGGTGGCGGTCTCGCCGGACGGCCTTCACGCGGCCGTCGGCCACGATGGGGCCGTCTCGCTGGTCGACCTGGGAACGACGGCGAGCGTTCGCCGAATCCCGGTCGGCACGGTGGTCGGCAGCGTCGTGCTCGATGCAAGTGCCCGGATCCATGCGTTCGGCGCGGCGTCGACCTGGACGCCCGTCTTTGTCGTCGACACGGCGACAGGCAGCGTCGAGCCAAGCGTGGCGCGCATTTTCGGCCCCGGCTTTCCGGTGCTGCACCCGGCCGGCACCCGGATCTACTCCGCAGACCGCGACATTTCACCGAGCGATATCTTCCGTGTCTCGCTCGGTGCCAATGGCGTCAGTGCGGTGAAGGACTCGCCATACCACGGCGAATACGAGATCTGCGGGCAGGTCTGGGCCGGCACGCTTGGCGCCCGGCTCTATACCGCATGCGGCAACATCTTCGGCTCGACCGAGGATGTCGGGCTCGACATGCGCTACATCGGAAGCTTTGCGCTGGCTCCGAAATCCGGGCCGGCGCCTTGGGGTTCGATCGCGACGTCGGTCAGCGACAGCCCGGTCAGTGACCGGCTGCTGGTCCTCGAGCAGGACAAGTTCATCTGTGATCCTCGGCAGGACCGGCAGATCGACTGCTTCACGCGGGTCGCAACCCATGCCGCGTCGACATTGGCGCTGCTGTCCCGCAATACGCTGGCGCCGATCACGGTCGGCGCGGACCGCTTCGCGCAGATCGGCCGCTACGTCTTCCACCGCCCGGACGGGCGCGCGCTGCTGCTCAGCGAATTGCGCGGCGCGCCTGCGGCGAACAGCATCCGGCTCAGCACGCTGCCTTGATCCGCAGGGGCCGGGTGACGGCGTCCACTGGCCCGCTGGTCGAGCGCCGAGATAAGCTGGTGGCGATCGTCAAGCCATCGGCTGCACCCCCTGCCGCAGCAATCGATGGCGCCCGTCGACCGAGCGTGCCACCGGGATATTGGTGAAAGTCCGAACGGCGGACCGGCTTTGGATAAAATATCATCACATACGAATAGATAGAACTTCCCGCCCTGCCGCCATCGGCGGGTCGACCGCTCAACCCAGCCCACCAGCCCATCCGATGAAAACCGTGTTCTCCTTTGTAGTTGCCGCCGCAGCGGTTGCCGCCGCCGTGCCGGCCCATGCCAACCTCGCGCTGGCACAGAAAAACGCCTGCATGGCGTGTCACGCCGTCGACAAGAAGGTCGTCGGCCCGGCGATCTCGGAGATCGCGAAAAAATATGCCGGCCAGAAAGATGCCGCGACGATGCTCGCCGACAGCATCCGCAAGGGCGGTTCGGGCAAGTGGGGCCCGGTGCCGATGCCGGCGCAGCCTAACCTGAGCGAAGCCGATGCGAAAACGCTCGCCGAATGGGTGCTGACCGGCGGCAAATAAGCCCGTCGACTGCCGGCGATCGAAAAACAGGAAACCCGCTGAGCCGTCAGGCCAGCGGGTTTTTTCATGCGTGCCGAACGATCAGCGGGTCTGCGGCTTCACCGCACCCTGTTTCGAGGTGCCGGCTGCGCTGTTCGCATTGTCTTCCTGACGCTCCTTCGCGTTGGCAACACCAATCGCCCTGCCCTGCGCCTTCGCATTGACCGCGCCACGAACCTTTTCTTCGACGATCTCGTCCCGCGCGCTGCTCTTGACCCTGTCCTCCTCACGCTCGGCCTGCGTGCGCACGCGCGACGCATCGACGACAAGCTGGGGCTTGCCGTCGAGCACGGTAGTCATGCCATTCATAGGATCGATCGCTCCGCCGGCCGTGCCGGTTTGCGCCAGTGCGGCGCCGGTCAGGCTGAGGAGTGCAATGCAGGTCGCTGCGAAAGGGGTCTTGTTCATGTCGGCTGCTTCCGTTCTGGTCCACTCGAGGTTCCGCAGCAATGCGGGATTCCGGTGAGGTCTCCGGGACCCGTCGGGTCCCGGGCGATGCGCTCACTGTTCCATGAGGGCAGGGCCGGCGAGATAGGACAAGCTTCACACCTCGCGTAGGAATCGTTGGCGGGCGCTGACAAAGCTGCGCCTGTCGCATCTTTTCGATCGGCGTAACCGCGGCGGCGGCAAAGTCCGGCCGCCATCTGATGCAGCCCGGAGTCCGTCAGCCGGCTGTCTGCGGCGACAGCGCGTAATGGTGTTCCAGGTAGTCGATGATCGCGTCCGACTCGAACAAGGCCTCGCCGGTATTCGGATCTTCCAGGTAGGGCAGCTGAACCCGGCCGGTCCGTTCGAACATCTCGGCCCGCCGCCCGCCGGGTTCTGGCCGGTAGGGCCCGGGGCTCAGCCGCTGCGCGGCCGGCCCGAGCTCTCCGACAGCTTCCTTGCCGACGTTGTGAAGCTGATAGGCCAGTTCGAGTTCGGTCAGCCGCTCGCGGACCAGCCGCGAATACGGGCTCGACTCGAAACTCCACAGGACGAGCCTGCGCCTCGGCCGGCGCGCCGGCCGCGCATCGATGCCGCGCCCGCCACGCAGCAGGCTGCCGAGCGCGGCCAGCCGCGCAGAAACCGCACCGGCCTGATAAGCCCGCGGCGGCGCAGTGCCGGCATAACGGCGAAACAGGTGCTCGATCACCGGCGCCGCGCCGCTGACGCGGACCCCGGCGTCGGCATCGACCAGCAGCGGCAGGTCTTCCCCGTCACCGAGCAGCGCCTCCGCAGTCGGCCGGAAGCGCTTGCCGCCGATCGGGCAAGGCAACACGACGGCATCGAGCCCGAGCGCGGTCAGCACCTCGCGCACCTGCCGGCAGGCGGTGCTGCCTTCGAGGTCGTACAGCTTCAGCTTCTTCTTCGGCCGCCGCACCGTCGGCAGCAGCATCGTGCCCCGCCACAGGTCCATCGTCGACAGCAGCGTCGACGACAGCAGTCGGGCCTGGCGGGATATGGCCTGTCGCACGCGGGTCTCCTGTCTTTGCCGATGCGGTCGATTGTGCGCGGCAAAGCAGCCAAACTATTCGTTAGCCAGCGGCGTTGCTGGCCGGCGTCGGGCGGCCTTGCCGACGGCTCGCGCATCCCACAGAATCGTTGCATCGCGGGCAACGCCACCGGCCATGGAATCTGCAGTCATTTCGGGGGACGAAGCCTGGATTGATCTCCACCGGGCCCGTCGCGCCATCCTGGTGGTCGACACCGTCGAATCGGTGCGGCTGCTCCAGCGCGACGAGGGCAACGTCATCTCCCGCTGGCGGCGTTTCATCCACGAAGTGACGCGAGATGTGCTGCCGCCGCTGGATGGCCGGCTGGTCAAGAGCCTGGGCGACGGGCTGCTGATCGAGTTTGCGGGGGACCCGACTTCGGTGATCGAGGCCGCGTTCGAGATGAACCGGCGCATCGCGACGTTCAACGACCCGATGCGGCCCGATCTGGCGATCGTGTTGCGGCTTGGCGGGCATATCGCTGACGTCGTGATCGATGAGCTGGATATTTACGGCCATGGCGTCAACCTTGCCGCCCGGCTCGCGACGCTCGGGGGCGGCGGCGAACTGATCGTTTCCGACGAGCTGCGCGACCTGGTTCTGCCCGGCGTCGATGCCGAAGTCGAGGACCTTGGCCTGTGTTACCTGAAGAATCTCGACGGCCCGCAGCGGGCTTTTCGCATCGCTCCGGTCAGACAAGGCTTGTCGACCGGGGCGGCACCCGCCGGTGATGGCGCGGTCCACGGCGGCGCCGAAGAGCGGGCCGGCATCGCGGTGATCCCGTTCGCGCCACGTGGCGGCGCGGCCGAGCAGGAGCCGATCGGCCACGTGCTGGCCGACGACATCATCGCGGTGCTGTCTCGCATTCCCGGCTTGCGGGTTGTCTCTCGTCTGTCTTCGGCATGGTTCAGCCGCCGCAACGAGAGCGAGGCGACGATGGCCAAGCTGCTCGACGTTCAATATGTGCTGCGCGGCAATTTCCTGGTCCGCGGGACCCGGTTGCGGCTGTTCGCCAATCTGCATCAGTTGCAGAGCGGCGAAACCGTCTGGGCCGACGAGTTCGACGCCGATGTCGATGCGCTGCTCGGCGGCGACAGCCCGACCGCCGCCGATGCGGCGGCCGCCGTCTGCCGGGCCATCGTCGGTTGCGAGGCACAGCGCGCACAGACGGTTCCGCTGTACAACCTGCAGAGCTATTCGATCCTGTTTGCCGCGATCAGCCTGATGCATCGGTTGACCCAGCGCGACTTCCAGCGTGCCGGCGACATGCTGAATTACCTCGTTGCGCGGCATCCGAAAGCCACGACACCGCGTGCCTGGCTCGGCAAGTGGCATGTGCTGAAGGTGGCGCAGGGTTATTCGAGCGAGCCGACCGACGATGCACGGCAGGCCCATGCCGTCGTGCAGCAGGCACTCGACCTCGACAGCGAGCACGCGCTGGCCTTGGCCATCGACGGGCTGATCTGCGCCTATATCGGCAAGGACCTGGCCACTGCCGGACGCCGCTACGAGGCTGCTCTGCGCGCCAATCCGAACGAGGGCCTGGCATTGCTGTTCCAGGCATCGCTGCATGCCTACGAGGAGCGAGGTACCGACGCCGTGAACTGCGCATTGCGCGCGCAGCGGCTGTCGCCGCTCGACCCGCTGCGCTATTACTACGACAACTTCACCTGCCTCGCCCATCTGTCCGCCGACGACTATCCGGCGGCGGTCGAGGTCGGCATGCGCTCGCTGCGCGCGAACCGCAGCCACGCCTCGACGCTGCGCATGCTGGCAATCGCTCAGTCGCTCGGCGGCGACCTGCCAGCGGCCCGCGCGACCGTCGCCGAACTGCTGACGCTCGAGCCCGGCTTCACGCGGGAGGCCTTCTTCAAGCGTTTTCCCGGCCCGCCTGGCGAGCGGACGACGCGTTATGCCGATGCCCTGTCGGCCGCCGGGCTGCCCTGAATTCCGCTTCGCAACAACCGGGAGCATTCGATGCCCTACTCGTCTGCCGGCTCGGCCGGTTCCGCAGGTTCCGCAGGTTCCGCCGGTTCGGCTGGGTCCGCAGGCTCGGCGGGCTCCGCCGGCGCAGCCAACGGTTTGCCGGGGTATGCCGGCGAGTTGATCAACCCGCTGCTGCTGATGGCCGTCGAGGCGTCGCGGCAGCATCTGCGCGAGGCGTTTCCCGAAACTTGGAAATGGAGAAGCGAGTTTCCAAACTCTCCGGCGTGCAAGCTGCTGCCGATCGATTCGCCGGAGATGCTGAAATGCTGGCAGGGCGACTGCCGGGCCGAGGTGCTGCGCTTCGAGCTGATGGAGGGGCTGAGTTTTGAAACCCGCCCGGCAGATACCGCGGCGGATCCGGAATGCGGCGGCAAATCATTGCGGTGGCGAAACGATGAACTGCCACTGGTCACGATGATCCGCCCGACGCTGACGGTGCTTCACAAGCAGGCGGCATGCGTTGCCGACCGGGCCAGGCTGCGGTCGCTGGTCAAATCCGATGAACCCGCAGTCCGCGACCGGCTGCTCGAGATCGGCACCCAGGTCACGCCGCAGTTTGCCTTCTGGTGCAGCGTATTGCCGATTCACCCGCAGCGCATGCCGAAGACGCTGGAGCTGATGCAGCTGGCGCTCGACCTCGCATTCACCGTCGTACAACGTTTCAAGCACGCGCTCGCGGTGCCGCGCCCGCATGAAATCGATCCCGGGGTCAGTCCTGCCTTGCTGACACCCGGCCACGGCAGCCTGCCGAGCGGACACGCCACCGAGGCGTTCACGGTCGCGACGCTGATGACGGCATTCCTCGGCAACGATCAGGCCACCGGAAAACTGTTGCGCCGTCTGGCCCAGCGGATCGCCGACAACCGCGAGGTGGCCGGCCTGCATTACGCCATCGATTCGCTGGCCGGCCAGGTGCTCGGGCAGGTGCTGGGCGCCTTTGTTGCCGCGCGTTGCGGCGCCGGCAAGGTTTCCAGCGGCACGTTTGATGGATCGAACCTCACCGGCGACGAAGAATGCATGGAGTCCGGCGAGCCTTCGAACATTGCCGCGGTGCAATCGGGTGCTGACATCAGCGTCGAATCGAGTCCGCAATTGGAATGGTTGTGGAACCAGGCCAGGCTTGAATGGGGAGCCCCACTTCCTGCGGAGCCGGCGAAATGAACTGGCCGCTGCCGGCCGACGGCGATGCCGGGCCCGGAATGTCCGACCCCTATCTGATCTGGGCGGCGGCGACGAATGGGGCCTACCTTGCAAATCGCGGCACCGAACGGCTTCGACTGGCGCTGCGTCTGCGCGACCCGGCGACGCTGGCCGCACTGCTGAAAATCGATGGCCTGACGGTACCGGCGATCTACCGTGACCGGTCGATCGACGCAACGGCGGCGCTTCGCTCGGACGCATTCTGCACCGCAGAGATCACGGCAGATTCGCCAGCCGCAGACTGGCAACGGTTGCACGAGCTTGCCGACGTGCTGCTTGCCGAACCAGGCATGGCGAGGCCCGATGCGCCGCCACAATCCCTCGATCGGCTGCGCGAGACGCAGCCAAACTCCGCCACCGCACCGTCACGTCCAGCCAAGGTGGTGATCGGCGTGATCGACGGCGCATGCGGCTTCGCGCATCGGCACTTTCGCCGCCGACAAGAAAATGCTTGGACCAGCCGACTGCTCGCCTTCTGGGACCAGCAAGGCGATGCCGATGCGGACCTGCCGGCGCGTGCCGTCTGGCAGCGGCCAGTGGAGTTCGGCCATGGCCGCGAATTGCGGATCGACGATTTCGACGCCTTGCTGAACCGCCACCTCGGCACCGCAGCCGACGACGACGAATCGCAGGCATTCGGCGAGCGGGCGATCTACCGCGCGCTCGGCGTCGGGCTGCCGGCCGTCTCCGACTGGTCACACGGCACACATGTGCTCGACATGGCCGGCGGCTCGCCACCCCTTGAGCAGCCGGCGCCGCTGCGGTCGAACATTGCCGGCGGCGATGCGCCGCTGCAAGCGGTAGCCGCATCGGATGTCGACGCAGCCGGACTGGTCTTCGTGCAACTGCCCGAGGTTGCGCTGCGCGATACCAGCGGGCGCTGGATCGCCGCACTGGTGCTCGACGGCATTCGCTACATCCTCGCGCGCGCCGGCGCCGAGGCCCGGGTCGTGATCAACCTGAGCCTGGCCGCATTCGCCGGCCCGCACGACGGCAGTTCGATGATCGAGCAGGCGATCGACGCGCTGATCGACGAGCACCCCGACCGGCTCAACGTCGTCGTTGCCGCCGGCAATGCCGGCAAGCCGCGCGACGACGGCGACGGCGGCGTTCGCCGCTGCCATGCCGAGGTCTGCCTGCAGCCTGCGGGCGGCAACGATGCGACGTGCTCGCTGGAGGTCGAGATCGACCGCGCCGATGCGAGCGAAACCTTCATCGAGCTCTGGTTGCCCGACGAAGCGAGCGGATACGGCGTGACGGTCGAACTGCTGCCGCCACGCAATGCGCATGTGATCTGCGCAGCGCCTGGCGAGCAAAAAGCTTGGCGCCCCGATTCCGGTGCGCCGGCGCTGGCGATGGTCGTCAACCTCAGCAACCGCAGCGGTCCGGGCCCGCGCGGCAACGGGCCGATGGTGTTGCTGGCGATCGGCACGACGCGCAACGTCACCGGATTCAAGGCGCCGGTCGGCATCTGGCAGATCCGCGTCACCCACCATGGTCATTCGCCGGTGCTGCTGCAGGCCTGGATCGAACGCCGCGACATCCCGGGTGAACTGGCCGGCGAGCGCCCGCAATACGGGTTTGTCGGCAACGCGACGGCTGGCAGCTCCTCGACTGCGAATACGCTCGGCAGCCTTGCGAACGGCCGCAACACGATCGTCGTCGGCGCGGCCGAGTATCCGCAGGACGGGGAGCGACGCATCGCCGACATCTCTTCACGTCGTGCAGAGATGCCCGCCCAAGGGGTCGCCGCCAGGCCGATTTCTGACCGGCCGCAGTTTTTCGCGCCGGGCGAATTCGCCGCCGCCGGCTTTCTCAGCGGCAGCCGCAAGACGCTGAAAGGCACCTCGATGGCGGCGGCCTGGGTGACCAGGTTGGTCGCGTCGCGCCTGCTCGCCGACGGAACTTCGCAGAAAGGCGTGCGCGCGTGGTTGCAATCACTCGGAACGCCGGTCCACCAGGCAGGCGCGGGGCGCAGCGGGCCGCACGGTACCGGCGCCGCAGCGGCCATTGCCACAGCTGGCTACAGCGCCGTCATCCTGCCGCCGACGCAGCAAGCGGAAAACGATGCCGGCCCGGCCCCTCACCGACTCGCCGCGATCCAAGCCTCGACCTGCGAATCGAGCACGTCGAGCGGCATCGGGCCCTGATCGAGCAGCACCATGTGGAAGCGGCGGATGTCGAAGCGGTCGCCGAGCGCGGCCTTCGCGCGATCGCGCAGTTCGATCAATTTCAGCTGGCCGATCATGTACGACAGCGCCTGCGCCGGCCACGCGGTATAGCGGTCGACTTCGCTGGCGACCCGTTCCGCGCCCATGCCTGTGCGATCCACCATGTAGTCGATTGCGCGCTGCCGGCTCCAGCCCTCGGCATGGATGCCGGTATCGACGACCAGCCGGGCGGCGCGCCAGATCTGCGCCTGCAGATGGCCGAAGCGGCTGTACGGATCCTTGTACAGCCCGAGTTCGCCGCCGAGCGTCTCGGCATACAGCCCCCAGCCCTCGATGTAGGCGGTGTGGAAGGCACCGCGGCGAAAGGCCGGCAGTTGCTTCAGCTCGACCGCCCGCGCCGCCTGCAGATGGTGGCCGGGCACTGTCTCGTGAGCGATCAGCGTTTCCATCTCCCATTTCGTGCGCGTCTTGTAGCGCAGGATATTGGCATTGAACCAGCCGGGGCGGCTGCCATCGAGCGACGGGCCCGAATACGTCTCCGGCCCTTCGGTCTGGCCCATCGCCTGCGCCGCGCGGATGCCGTACGGCGCGCGCGGCAATTCGGCAAACAGCTTCGGCAATTCCGGATCGATGCGTTTTGCGATGTCGCGGTAGCCGGCGAGCAGCTCGTCACCGTTGCCGTAGAAGAACTTGGGGTCGCTGTTCAGGAAGCGCACGAAGGCGGCAAAGTCGCCGTCGAAGCCGGTGCTGCGCTGGATCGCCTCCATCTCGCCGCGCAGCCGGGCAACCTGCTGCAGGCCGATCTGGTGAATCTCGGCCGGCGTCAGCGAGGTCGTCGTGTGGTTGCGCACCAGCGCGGCATAGATGCGCTGGCCGTCCCGATAATTCAGCAATGCGCCATCGGCCGGCGCGGCGGCGAGGTAGGCACCGCCGACGAAGTCGCGCAGCCGACGCATCGCCGGCAGCACCTCGGTCAACACCGCGCGTTCGCCGCGTTCACGCAGGGCCTTCTTTCCATCCTCCGGAATCGCCGAGCCGAGACGGGTGAACGGCTCGAAATATGGGCTGCTCGCCAGCGGCGCGGCGAGCAGCGAATCGATCTGCGCCAGCGCGCGTTCGAGGCCGGCACGCGGCGGCACCATGCCGGCACGTTGCGCGAACTCGAGCCGGGCGATCTCCTGTTCGACACGCAGTGGATACGCCGCCATCCGCGCCAGCAGCCGCTCGACATCGGCAATGGTTGCAACCGGCATCACCCGCAACAGGTCGGCCAATGCGCCGTGGAACGAATCGACACCGCCGTTGACCGACATCGCCTGGTAGGCCTCGAACTGCTGCATCAGCACATTGATGTCGGCGGTATGGCCGAGCATCTGCAGCGAAACCCGGTCGGTCGTCGACAGCCGGCCGGCGTCGATCCGCCGCACGCGCTGCTGCAGTTCGCGCCACCAGGCTTTCCGCTCCTCGATCGCTGCCGGCGACGCATCGAGCAGGCGGTCGCCAAAGCGGTGGTCGCCACGGTAGCTGGCCCACTCCGGATACATCCGCGCGGTTTCGTCCCAATAGGCGTCGAACAGCGCATGGGCCTTGCGCGTCTCCAAGGCATCGGCGGCAGGCTGTGCAGTCGAAGCGGCCATCGCAGCCGGCGCACGCGGCACGCCGCTGCAAGCGCCCAGCAGCGCCGCAGCGAGCAGGCAGACGATCGCCTGCGCCATGCAAGCGCAGCGGCTGCTCACGATCGCAGTGTCCGCTCGAACAAGGCCAGGCTGCGTTGCCAGGCCTCAGCCGCTGCAGCGGCGTTGTAGCGCGGCGTCGTATCGTTGTTGAAGCCGTGTTGTGTGCCTGGCCAGGTGTGGGCGTCGTACTTGACGCCGGCGCTTTTCAGCGCTGCTTCATAGGCCGGCCAGGCGGCATTGATGCGCTCGTCGTTTTCGGCAAATACCAGCAGCAGTTCGGCCTTGATATGGCCGGCCTGGCCGGCCGGTGCCGGCCCGCCATAAAACGCCGCGCCGGCGCGCAGCTCGGGCACACGGGTCGCGAGGAAATTGACCATGCCGCCGCCATAACAGAAGCCGATTGCGCCGAGCTTGCCGTTGCCGCCGTCGATCTGCCGCGCCCAATTCGATGCCGCAACAAAATCCTCGCGCGTCTTCGCCTGGTCGAGTTGCGCAAACAAGGCCCTCGCCTTGTCTTCGTCGCCGGGATAGCCGCCGAGCGGAAACAGCGCATCGGGCGCCACCGCGATGAAATTGGCCAGCGCGAGGCGGCGCGTCACGTCCTCGATGTGCGGATTCAGGCCGCGGTTCTCGTGGATCACCAGCACCACCGGCAGCGCCGTCGTCGCCTGTACCGGCCGCGCGACATAGGCACGCAGCTTGCCGTAGCCGGCTGGCGAATCGACCTCGACGAACCGGGTCGCCAGCCGCGCATCGGTCGCCGCGACCTTCTGCGCCCGCGCGAAATCCGGGCTCAGTGCGGCCAGCAGCGCGGTGGCCGTCATCCCGCTGGCGGCTGCAAAACCGGCCGCGCGTTCGAGAAAACGCCGGCGGTCGATATCGCCGTGCACATACTGGTCGAACAAGCACCACAGGTCGGCGTCGATCGCTGCGGCATCGATGCGGGGAGTTGGCTGGTCGGTCATCGTCAGACTCTCGCGGGGTTGGACAGAGGCTGCTGTTTTACACCGCCGCCCAGCAATCATGCTGCGCGCAGGCAGATGGCGGATGGCGCCAGTGGGCGGCGGGAACCGGAACACAATCACCGCCTAACCCCGCCGCCGCCGACAACCCGATGAAGTTGATTCGCCGATGAGCGCGCCGTCGCCCGCTCCGCCACCACCGCCGCAGCCGCCCGGCCAGGGTCTGGCCCCGCGCCTCGCGACGCGCCGCGGCTGGGCGCGCTGGTTGCCGGGCCTTCAGTTGCTGCGCGACTACCGCGCCGAGTGGCTGCGCCACGATATCGCCGCCGGCCTGGTGTTGACCGCGATGCTGGTGCCGGTCGGCATCGCCTATGCGGTGGCGTCCGGCGTGCCCGGCATTTATGGGCTGTACGCGACGATCGTGCCGCTGCTCGTCTATGCGGTGTTCGGGCCGAGCCGCATCCTGGTGCTCGGCCCCGACTCGGCGCTCGCGACGATCATCCTCGGCGTCGTGCTGCCGCTGTCCGGCGGCGATCCGGCGCGGGCCATTGCGCTGGCCAGCATGATGGCGCTGGTCTCCGGGCTGGCCTGTCTGGCGGCCGGCATCGCGAGGCTCGGCTTCGTCACCGAACTGCTGTCGAAACCGATCCGCTACGGCTTCATGAACGGCATTGCGCTGACGGTGCTGATCAGCCAGCTGCCGAGCCTGCTCGGCATCTCGATCGAGCGCGACGGCCCGCTGCAAAGCCTGGCGACGATAGTCGATGCGGTGCTCGACGGCCGCACCCATCTCGTCACCTTCGCGATCGGCGCAGCCAGCCTGGCGCTGATTCTGATCGCCAAACGGTTTCCGCGCATCCCGGGCATGCTGATCGCGGTGGTTTCGGCGGCCGTCGTCGTCGGCCTGCTCGACCTGTCGGCAAAGGCCGGCGTTGCGGTGCTCGGTTCGCTGCCGCAGGGTCTGCCCGGCTTCGTGATCCCGTCGATCACGGCTGCCGATATCGGGCCGGTCGTGCTCGGCGGCCTGACCGCGGCACTGGTCTCGTTTGCCGATACCAGCGTGCTGTCGCGCAGTTATGCGGCGCGTTTCAACACCCGGGTCGACCCGAATCAGGAGATGGTCGGCCTCGGCGCAGCGAATTTTGCCGCCGGCCTGTTCCAGGGTTTTCCGATCAGCAGCAGCTCGTCGCGCACGCGGTTGCCGAAGCCGCCGGCGCCCGCAGCCAGCTGACCGGCGTCGTCGGCGCGCTCGGCGTTGCCGGCCTGCTGCTTGCCGCACCCGATCTGTTGCAGCACCTGCCGACCAGTGCACTCGCCGCGGTAGTGATCGCGTCGGCGATCGGCCTGCTCGAGATCGCCGACCTGCGGCGCATTGGCAGGATGCAGCGCTGGGAATTCTGGCTGTCGATCGGCTGCACCGCCGGTGTCGTCGTGCTCGGCGCGATACCCGGCATCGGGCTGGCGATCGTGATCGCGGTGATCGAGTTCTTATGGGACGCGTGGCGGCCGCATTCGGCGGTGCTCGGCCGTGCCGCCGGTATCAAGGGATACCACGACATCACGCGTTATCCGCAAGCCCGGCTGATCCCGGGGCTGGTGTTGTTCCGCTGGGATGCGCCGCTGTTTTTTGCCAATGCCGAGTTTTTTCACGACCGCGTGCTCGCCGCGGTGGCGGCCTCGCCAAGCCATGTCAGGCGCATCGTCGTTGCCGCCGAGCCGGTGACCGGCGTCGACGTCACTGCCGCCGACGTGCTCGCCGAACTCGACGACCAGTTGAGCGCAGCCGGCATCGAACTGTGTTTTGCCGAAATGAAGGACCCGGTGAAGGACAAGCTGAAGCGTTTCGGCCTGTTCGGCCGCTTCGGCGCGCAACGGTTTTTTCCGACCGTCGGTGCAGCGGTTTCCGGTTATCTGAAGGACCACGAGGTCGACTGGATCGACTGGGAAGACCAGCCGGCCCGATGAGGCCACTCAGGCGGTTTCGGTGCGCCCCGCCAGCAGGTCGCGCAACTGTTCGAGATCGACCGGCTTGACCATGTGCTCGACAAAACCGGCGGCCAGCGCTCGCTCGCGGTCGCTTGGCTGGCCGTAGCCGGTCACCGCAACCATCTGCGGCGCCGCGGCGCCGAATTCGCTGCGCACGCGGCCGGCCAGTTCATAACCGTCCATGCCGGGCAGGCCGATGTCGAGCAGCAGCGAATCGGGCCGCCAGGCCCGCACCATCTCGATCGCCGCCGGCCCGGAATGGCTGACCTGCACCTCGAAGCCGAAATTTTCCAGCGCCTGCGCCAGCAGCACCGCCGCATCCTCGTTGTCGTCGACGACCAGCACGCGGGTCGTCTGGCCGAAGCGGCCGGCCGGCGCCGGATCCGGCCGGCTCGGCGGCACCGCATCGGCCAATGGCAGCACGACGGTGAAGGTCGAACCGCGGCCGGCACCGTCGCTGGCCACCGAGACCTCGCCGCCATGCGCGGCAACCAGCCGGCGCACGATCGTCAGGCCGAGGCCGAGGCCGCCGGCAGCCCGCTCGATCGACTGCCCGCCCTGGACGAACAGCTCGAAGACATGCGGCAACAGGTCGGCATCGATGCCGACACCATCGTCGCTGACGGCGATCACCACGTTGCCGCCGTCGCGCCGCGCCTGCAGCGTCACCCGGCCGCCGGGCGGCGTGTATTTCGCCGCATTGGTCAGCAGGTTGACGACGATCTGCTCGAGCCGCGCCGGATCGCCGAGCAGGCGCAGGCCGTCATCGACAAACATCTCGCGTGCATGGCCCTTGCTGTCGAACAGCTGTCCGGTCGTCTCGGCCGCACGCTGGCAGACCTCGCCCAGATCGACCGGCTCGATGCGCAGTTCAATCTTGCCGCGCGCGATCCGCGAGACATCGAGCAGGTCGTCGACCAGCCGCGTCATGTGGCGCACCTGCCGCTCGAGGATCGCGCGTTCGCGCGTCAGATCCTGGCCTTCGCGACGCTTCATCAATTCGAGTGCGGTGACGATCGGCGCCAGCGGGTTGCGCAATTCGTGGCCGAGCATCGCGAGGAACTCGTCGCGCGCGCGGCCAGCCGCCTCGGCGTCGGCGCGCGCCGCCTGCGCCTCCTGCAGCAGCCGCGCCTGTTCGAAGCTGAGGCCGGCGCGCACGCCGACCTCCTCTGCAAAGGCCAGTTCGTCGTCGTTGAACGCCGGGTGGTCGGCATCGCGGGTCAGCGCCAGCACGCCGATCACCTTGCCCTGCGCGGTCAGCGGCACGAGGATGTAGGAGCCGAGGTTCCAGCTTTTCAGTTCGGCCCGCTGTTCCGGATCGGCGGTATACGCGTCGATCAATTCCTCGGTGACCTGCGAGCGCTCCGGCTTGCCGCTGCGCAACACGCCGGGCACGCCCCAGCCGAGATTGGGGTCGATCGGATGGCGGGCGACGAAGGCGCGCGTCGCCTCGGCCATCGCCGGATCGCAGTGCGCGACCGCGGCGGCGCGGATCGAGCCGTCGGGCTGTGGCACATGCACCGCACACCACTGGCCCATCGTCTCGACCAGCATCTCCGACAGCGTCTGCATCACCTGGTCGGCGCCGCGCGTCTCGCCGACCAGCCGCGCAGTGATGCGGTCGAGCAGCGCCATCCGCTGCCGCGCGGCTTCGGCTTCGGCACGTGCGCGCTGTTCCGATTCGAGCAGCCGCTGCCGCTCGGCCTCGTGCGCGATGCGCTCGGAGATGTCGATGTTGGCGCCGATCCACTCGACGACCTCGCCGTCGTCGTCGAAGACCGGCGCGCCGCGCACCGACATCGGCACATAAACGCCGTCGTGGCGGCGCACCCGGTATTCGATGACGAACTGCTCGCGGTTGCGCACCGCCTGCTGCCAGACGTTGCGCACACGTTCGCGGTCGTCCGGATGCAATGCCTCCCAGCCTTCATTGGCGAGAAAAACCTCGCGCGACTGGCCGGTGAAGGCACGCCAGCTCGGCGAATCAACCTGGATCTGGCCATTGGCATCGGTCTGCCAGACGATGTCGCTGGTCGCCTCGGCCAGGCTGCGAAAACGCCGCTCGTTGGCTTCGGTCTGTGCGCGTTCGGCCATCGCCTCGGCGCGCAGCACCCGCTCGCGCAGCGCCATCTGTTCGGCCTGCAGCCGCTTTTCCTCGGTCGTCTCGCGCACCACGGTGCCGACCATCCACGGCACACCGGCGCCATCGAAGACCGGAAAGACGCTGGCCTCGAAATGCCGCCGCTCGTCGGACGCTGGCGTCGCCGCCGTCACCTCGACACCGACCACTGCCTCGCCACTGTCGAGCACGCGCCGGTGCACCGCTTCGAGGTGGCCGGCAACATCGGGAACGACCTCGCGTTGCAGGCGGCCGACCGTCTGCTCGATCGGCACGCCGTTCAGCCTGGCCAGCCGCTCGTTGATGCGCACATAACGCAAGTCGCGATCGAGAAACGACAAGCCGACCGGCGCGGTCTCGAGGATGCTCTCGAACAGCGCCAGCGAGCGCTCGGCCTCGGCACGCGCCTTTTCCTCGCCCTGCAACGCGGCGGCCAGCACGCGCCGCTCGTCGTTGCGGTCGGTGATGTCGCGGGTCACGATCATCGCGCCGCCTGGGCTGCCGTCGGCGCGGCGGATCGGCGTCGCGGTGCCTTCGAGGGTGCGCAGCGAGCCGTCCGGGCGGCGCACGAACCACTGCGCGCCGTTGACGCGCCGGCCGTGCAGTGCCTGCCACAGCGGCGTTTCGGCGAGCGGCAGCGGCTTGCCATCGGCACGTTCGAGGCCGTACTGCGCCGCCCACTGCTCTGCGCTGGTCGGCTGGTACGGCCGGCCGTGCTGCAGCTGCGCTTCGGCGTTGAAGATCAGGATCTCGCCGTTTGCATCGGCGACGATGATGCCTTCGCCGCTGTTCTCGACCAGCGAGGTCACCAGTTCGAGGTCGTGGCGGTTCTTCTCGGCGCGCGACTCGACGCTGCGCTCGTACACCGATGCCAGCCAGCCCGGTTCGTCGCCGACGGCGAGCAATGGCGAGATCAACAGCCTGACATCGACCCGCGAGCCGTCCTTGCGCTGGAACTGCAGCGGAAAACCCTCGCACGGCGCCTCGCCGCGAATCGTCCGCTCGAAGGCCTGCTGGATCTGCCCGATCTGGTCGGCCGGCCAATACGGGAACGGCGCGCGGCAGCCGAGCAGTTCGGTCGCATCGAAACCGAGCATGCGGCAGAATTCGGGGTTGACATAGGACTGCCGGCCGCTGGCGTCGACTGCCGCGAGGCCGGCGCGGGTCGCCTCCTCGATGGCGCGCAGCAGGGCGGGGTCGAGCTTCGCGGGTTGCCGGGCGCCGAGCGACATGGTGGTACTGCTGCCATTGACGTGGGAGCAAGCATGATAGCGGGGCCGGCGCAGGCCCCGGGAGCAGCCGCAGGATGCCCGACCGTCTCAGTCGCCGCGCAATGCCATCGCGTGTTGCCAGGAGTCGGCGGCGTGGCGGAAGCGCTGCACCCGACCGCGCGGATTGAACTGGAAGATGTGCACCTCGCCGGCCTCGACGATGTGCTTTCCGGTCGCGCGCACCTTCGCCTCGAGGCTGACCAGGCCGAGCACGGTATCGGCATCGCCGAATACCTTCAGCGGCTGGAACGACAGGAACTCGAGCGCGGCGAGCTCGTTGAAAAATTGCTGCGCGCCGGCGTGGCCGCGGCGCGGCTGCAGCCACGGCACCGGGTTCGGAAAGTGGCCGTATTCCCATTCGATGTCGTCGGCCAGGCAGGCCAGGATCGCGGGGATGTCGCCGCGGCCGAACGCGGCATAGATGTTCTGGACGGTCTCGACAGTGGTCATCGTGTGCTCCGGAAAATGGCAGGGAGCCGCCCCGCCGCGGCGCGGCCAACCGGTGCGTCGGTCTGGCGCGTGTTGCGTCTACGGCCGATGCGGCTGGCTGGATGCAGGCCGATCGGTTATGCATCCGGTGCGCCGCCGCGCCCGTATGCCGCTGATGGAAAGCGTGCTTCAGCGTGACAGCGGCGGGCCTTGGCGCGCCACGCGGCGAGTGCTACCGTGGCGGCGATCTGCTGCGCTGCCCCGCATGTCCGCCGCCGACCCGTCCTTCCCCGATCGCGCCGCCACCGCCGCGGAGGCTGGCCGCGCGGAGCGCGATGCGCGCCATGCCGAGTTGCTGGCCGCCTCCGCAGCCGGCGATGCCAGCGCATTCGAGGTCTTTTTCGATGCCACCGTCGGTTATGCGCGGGCGCTCGGCCGCCGCATGCTGCGTGAACCCGAACTCGACGATGCGCTGGCCGGTGCCTATTTCGACGCCTGGCGCCATGCCGCGCAGTTCGACGCCGCCCGCGGCAGCGCGGTCAGCTGGTTGCTGACGATCGTACGCAACCGCGCGCTCGACCGCCTGCGGCAGCCGCATCCAATGCTCGCGTCGATCACTGCCGACGGCCATGACCGCATCGACGACGCGGCCGATCCGGCTGACGGACCGGCCGAGCGCCTGTGGCAGCTGGAAACGCAGCAGCGCCTGCATGCGGCGCTTGCCGGCCTGTCGGCCAGCGAGCGCTGGGTGCTGGGCCTGGCCTATTTCAGGGATTTGTCGCACCGCGAGATCGCGCAGGCGACCGGGCTGCCGCTCGGCAGCGTCAAATCGCTGATCCTGCGCGCGCAACACAAGATCAGGGCACGGCTGCAACCGCCAGCCACCGAGCATGGAGAATCCGCCGACCATGGCCACCGATGAGATCAAGACCGATGGCTTTGCCGAACTGAGCGCGCTGCTCGCCGGCGAACTGATGCCCGAGCCGGCGGACGAAGCCGGCGTCGGCCGGCTGCGCCGCAAGATCCTGAACCGCATCGCGTCGGCCGAGACCGGCCGCCACCTGACCGTGCAGCCCGGCGATGGCCACTGGAACGCGCTCGGCGGCGGCCTGGAACTGAAGGTGCTGCACCGGCACGGCGATCTGATGTCGTATCTGGTTCGGATGGCGCCCGGCAGCGTGTTGCCGCCGCACCGCCATCCGGTCGACGAGGAATGTGTCGTGCTCGACGGCGAGGTGCAGGTCGGCGAATTGCGGATCGGCCCCGGCGGATTCCACCTCGGCCGCAAGGACCTGCCGCATGCGGCGGTGCGCAGCGACGGCGGCGCGTTGATCTTCCTGCGTGGCGCAGTGCCTGATCTAGCGCATCTGATCTGACGGCAACGCCCTCAGAACGCGGTGGTCTGGATCGCCGGGTCGACAGCCGCCTGCGCCGGCCGGACATGCCACGCCAGCAGCCTGTGGTGCACCGGGTTGCCGTGCCGCCAGGCCTCGCGCGCGGCCGCGTCGGCCCACTGCGCGGCGCCGCGTTCGACCCAGGCCGCGCCCTGCCCGGCTGCGGCATCGGCTTCGTCGGCAGCGCCGCAGTCGCGCAGCACTTCGGCGGCGGTCAGCCAGACGCTCGCCGCCTCGTCGATCCAGCATTCGACCGCCGACGCCAGCCGCAGCGCCTGGCGCGCGTGGCCACTGGCGAGCTCGGTTTCGCCGGCCAGCAGCGCGGCGCGGGCGGCGGCGATCTCGGCGCTGCGCCATTGGCTGCGCACGCCGCGTTCGCGCAGCAGGTCGAGCAAGGGCTGCAGCGCCGGATAGGCCGGCGGGCGGATCAGTGCGCTCGCCACCTCGCGTTGCAACAGCAGCGCCGGCGGCAGCGGCCCGCAATCGGCCGCGGCGGCCAGCCAGCGGCCGGGATCGTCGCGTTGCAGATCGGCCAGCCAAGCACGCACCAGCAGCCAGTTCAGGCGTTGCGCCGGGTGGTCGACGCTGTCCAGCGGCGGATGCTGCTCGAGCCAGCCGAGCGCATCGTCGTGGCGGCCAATCGCGATGGCCGCCAGCGCCTGCGCAGTCTGATACAGCGGCGCCAGCGGCAGGCCGGCGGCAGCCAGTTTCTGCTGCAGCTGCTGCCAGCGCAGCATGCCGGCCGCCGCCTGGCCGCTGCCGATCTCCATCATCGCCAGCACGTGCATCACGTCGGCGATTGTCGTAATGCCGAGCTCAAGCGTTTCGGCTTCGGCGAGCAGCTGCCGGCCGAGCGTCAGCGCGCCCGGCAGATCGCCGAGCGCATGGCGGACGCGCATCAGCTGGTTCGCAACCGCGATGCGGGTGCCGGCCTCGTGCCGCGCTCCGGCGGCCGGCCGCGCCGCCTGCAGATCGGCCAGCGCCTGCAGCGGCCGCGATGCCCAGTGCAGCAAGCCGCCGCGCGCGGTGCGCAGCAGCCGCATCGCGGCAGCGTCGCGTTGGCCGATCAGCGCCTGCGCGCGGTCGGCCAGCGCCAGCGCGCGGTCGATATCGGTGCCATAGGACACCGTCACCGCGACGGTGCGTATCCCGTGCGCGAGCTCGCGTGGTTCGAAAAATTCGCCGTGTTCCGCCACCGCGTCGATCATGGCCTCGGCGCTGCTCACCGCTTCGGCGCGGCGCCCGCAATTGAACAGCCAGGCGGTGCGAGCCGGCAGCAGCAGCGCCTGTTCGGCGGCGCCGTGCGACAACTGCTCTGCCGCGGCCAGCGCCGCGGCCGCCTCGTCGTTGCGGCTGGCCAGGATCCAGCAACGCGCCGCTTCCAGCCAGCTGTCGCGTTGCGACAGCCGGTCCGCCGCATCGATCGCGCGCGCAGCCGCCTCGAAGGCCAGCGCGGCGTCGCGCATCTGCCAGCGCGCCTTGGCCTGCTGCGCCGCGCGCAGCAGCCACTGCGCCGCCGCACGCGGCTGACCGGCCGCCTGCAGATGGGCGGCGATGCGCGCCGCGGCGTCGTGCCGATCGGGGCGCGCTGCCAGGTGATCGGCCACCAGCGCATGCAGCCCGGCGCCCAGCGCCGACGGAATCGATGCTGCGACTGCTTCGGCAACGAGATCGTGCGCAAACCCCTGGCCATTGAAGACCTGCGCGTTTTCCAGTCTGGCGAGCAGCGGCGCCAGCGCCAGCGGCGTGCGGTCGAGCAGCCGCGCTGCCAGTTGCAGCGAAAAATCGGCACCGGCAATCGCCGCCAGCTGCGCCAGTTGCAGCGGCTCGTCGCCGAGACGCTGCAGGCGCTGGCGCACCGCCTCGACCAGCGTCGGCGGCACAGGCAGCCGCTGCCCAGGCGACCACGCGCCGATCTCGTCGAGCCACAGGCCTTTCAGCGATTCGACCAGATGCGCCGGGTTGCCGCCGACACGCGCCAGCAGCGCCGCCGCCAGTTCGTCGTGTCTCGGCGTTGGCGCTGACGGACCTGGCAACGGCATCGATTGCAGCAGCGCGACGACCTCGGCATGGCGCAGCGGGGCCAGATCGAAACGCGCGGCGCGGCCGCTGGCTGCCAGTTGCTCGAGCAGCGCGCGGCCACTGGCGGAAATCTCGTCGGGACGCAGACCGATCACCGGCACCGGCAACTCGCCGGCCGGCGCCTGCGCCCAGCGGCCGAGCAGCATCTGCAATGCCGCCAGGCTCGCGTCGTCGGCAAACTGCAGGTCGTCGAGCAGCACCAGCCGCAGCCCGCAACGGTGGCAGGCGTGCAGTGCGCGCGCCGCCGCATTCAGCACCCGGCGATGCTCCTGCGCCGATTGCAGCCCCGCCGCTGCGCCGGCGCCCGGCAGCAGCACCTGCAGATCGTCGCGCGTCGGCGCGTCGAGTTGCGGCGCCCAGCGGGCCAGTGCCGCCGCCAGCAGCCGGCCGAGCAGCACGCCGGCAACCAGCTGGTCGCCCGGCCGGGCGCTGAGCTGCAGGCTGGCCGGATGCCGCGCCGCGAGCTCCTGCAGCAGCCGCGTCTTGCCGATGCCTCCCTCGCCGGCGAGCACCGCCGCATGGCCGAGCGACAGGCCGCGCTCGATCTCGCGCAGCAGCCCGTCGCGACCGACCAGCCGCGGCGGCCGGCGCAGCGCGGTCGGCAAGGCCTTCGCCGGACCGCTCGACGGCAGCGCCGCTTCGCCGCCGAGGATCAGCCGGCCGAGCGCATTGGTCGGCTCCGACGGCGTCGCGCCGAACGCCTGGCGCAGCTGGTGGCGGCATTCGTCCCACGCGGCCAGCGCGGCCGCGCGGTCGCCGCGCAGATAAAACAGCTCCATCCGCAGCCGCCAGCCTTCTTCCGATTCCGGATCGGCGGCGAGCAGCCGGTTCGACACCACCAGCGCCTCGTCGAGCGCACCCTGCCCGATCAGCGCCCGCAGCTGGGCAAGCGCCGCTCGGTGAAGTTCGCGTTGCAAAGCGGCCCGCCGCTCGGCCAGCCAGCGCGCCAGCTCATCGGCATCGTCGAATTCGACACCGCCGAGCAGCGGCTCGCCGCCGGCCGGCGCAACGTCGACCTGCAGCGCAAGCCCGGTTTCGTCTTCGGCCCACAACACCCCGGCGGCGCGCTTCAGCCGCGCCAGCGTCTGCCGCAGATTGGCACGCGCCTGCGCCTCGCCGCTGTGGGGCCACAACATCGCGGCCAGTTTTGCCCGCGGCGTGCGGCCTTCGCCGTGCAGCCAGGCAAGCAACGCCGCCTCGCGCGGCGACAACGGCAGTTCACGGCCGCCATCGAAGCGCAGCCGGGGAGATCCGTACAGATGCAGCGTGGTCATCGCATCGGTTTGCAAGAGCCCGAGGTTGTACATCGAGCCGGCGCCGGCGTGGTGGTTTTCCGGTCACGCTGCGGTCACGCTGGCCGCTGCACATTGCCCGGCTTCGCTTCTTCGATACCTGCAAGCCATGTCCACAGCTCCTTGCCAGAACCCCTTCCCCGCCGGCGCGCTGCCGGCAAGCCGCCGCGCTGCACTGCGTTCTCGACCCGTCCGCTGGTCGGCCGCCACGCTGATCTCGGCGCTGCTGCTCGCCGGCTGCGGCGGTGGCGACGGCGCCGGCGGACCGAAGGCCGAGGCCTTCAGCGCCGATCGCAGCAGCTACCTGGTCGGCGAACGCGCGATCCTCAGCGCCCGCTTCAGCGGTGGCAGCGCGAGCATCGACGGCGGCATCGGCGCAGTGCAGAACGGCGGCACGGTACAGACGCCGCCGCTCGATACCACCAGCACCTACTCGCTGACGGTGCGCGGTGGCGATGGCCGCGTCGATGCGCTGTCGGTCACGCTGGCGGTCAGCTACCGCAACCGTTACCAGACATTGCCGGTCGGCGCCCGCTTGTCCGGCCATGCCTCGGTCAGCCTGGCCGACGGCAGCGTGCTGCTGATCGGCGGCTCGCGCGGCACCGGCACGCTGTCCGAGCGCATCGACCGCTTCGATCCGGTCAGCCGCAGCATCTCAGCGTTGTCGATCATGTACGAAGGCCGCACCGGTACGCAGGCGCTGCTGCTGCCAGATGGCAAGGTGCTGATCGGCGGCGGCACGACGTCCGGAACCGATTCGCGCCGGCTCGAGCTGCTCGATCCGGCCACCGGCAGCATCGTCGCGGCCGGCCAGCTGAGCGTGCCGCGCGTCGATGCGGCAAGTACCTTGCTCGCCGACGGCAAGGTGATGTTCTGCGGCGGCTTCACGAGCGGCGAAGGCGCGTCGGCAGGCATCAGCCGATCGTGCGACATCTGGGACCCGGCCACCCGCTCGGTGCGCCGCATCGCCAATGCGCTGGCCGCGCCGCGTGCCGGGCATCGGATGACGAAGCTGCGCGACGGCCGGGTGCTGATCAGTGGCGGCTGGTCGTCGGTGCTGCCGTATGTGCACGCCGAGATCTTCCAGCCGGCAAGCGAATCCTTCACCGCGATCGCCTCGCCGGTCACGCAGATGGTGGCGCAACATGCGGCGGTGCTGCAGCCCGACGGCAGCGTGCTGCTGCTCGGCGGCGAGCGCATCGCCGGCCACAACATCCAGAACGTGAGCGCCGAGGTCTGGCGTTTCGACCCTGCCACTAATGGCTTTCACAGCCGTCCGCCGCTGGCGGCGCCGCGCACGATGGCCGCGGTCGTGCCGCTGCGTGACGGCAAGCTGCTGCTGTTCGGCGGCCAGACCGAATTGACGCGGCACAGCGCCGGCGCCGAGCGCTACGACCCGGCCAGCGGTGGCCAGCCAATCGCCGGGCTCGACCAGGACCGCGCCTACCTCAGCGCGAACCGCCTGGCCGACGGCCGGGTGCTGATTGCCGGCGGCGAAAGCATCGACGGCCAGTTCGCGACCGGGCTGCTGATCTACGAATGAGGCCCTGGCCGGTCGAGCGCTTCGAGCCGATGCGTCAGCCGCATGTTCTCGGCATAGTCGACCGGGCAGTCGATGATCGAGACGGTGTCGTCGGCCAGCGCCTGCCGCAGCGTCGGCAGCAGCTCGGCCGCGGCGCCGATGCGGTAACCCTTGGCACCAAAACTTTCGGCATATTTGACGAAATCCGGGTTGTTGAAGGTGGTGTGGCTGGCGCGGCCGAAATGGCGCATCTGGTGCCAGGTGATCAGGCCATATTCGGCATCGCTCCAGATCAGCACGACAAATGGCGTCTTCATCCGCAGCGCGGTCTCGATCTCCTGCGAGTTCATCAGAAAGCCGGCGTCGCCGGTCAGCGCGACGACTTTGCGCTCGGGCGCAACCAGTTTCGCCGCGACCGCACCGGGCAACGCAATGCCCATCGACGCAAAGCCGTTCGAGATGATGCAGGTATTCGGCCGCTCGGCCTGGTACATCCGCGCCGTCCACATCTTGTGCGCGCCGACGTCGGAGATCACGATGTCGTCGGCCGCCAGCGCCTGCCGCAGGTCCCACAGGATCTTCTGCGGTTTCAGCGGGAAGCCATCGTCGTCGGCATGTTCGCGCCGATCGGCAACGATCGCCTCGCGCAGATCGGCAAAGCAGGTTTCGCTGCGGCGCGTCGCCCGGCGCGCGATCGCATCGAGCGCCTCGCCGATATCGCCGAGCACGCCGGTCTCGACGATGTAGTGTTCGTCGACCTCGGCCGGCAGCGAATCGATGTGGATGATGGTCTTGTCGGCGGCCGGGTTCCACAGCTCCGGCGGGTATTCGACCATGTCGTAGCCGATGCAGACCACGACGTCGGCCTCGTCGAACGCAAACCACGGCAGGTCGCGCGATTTCAGGCCGATCGTGCCGAGCGACAGCGGGTGCGAAAACGCGACCACGCCCTTCGCCATGAAGGTGTTCGCGACCGGGATGTTCAGCGCCTCGGCGAATCGGCGCAGCGCGTCGGCATCGTTCTGCCGGATCACGCCGTTGCCGGCGAGGATCAGCGGCCGCTGCGCCGCATCGATCACCTGCGCCGCCTCGGCGATCTTCTCGTCCGGCGGGACCGAGCGGAACGGCGTCTGCACCGGAATCGGCGCCTTTGCCGCGTCCATTGCGGCGACGTTTTCCGGCAGCTCGAAAAAGCAGGCGCCGGGTTTTTCGGTCTGCGCGACCTTGAACGCCTTGCGGACGATCTCCGGCACGATTTCCGGCTCGCGGATCTGCACCGAGAATTTCGTGATCGGCTGGAACAGCGAGACCAGATCGAGAATCTGGTGGCTTTCCTTGTGCATCCGCGTCGTCGAGCCCTGGCCGGCAATCGCGACGACCGGCGCGCGGTCCATGTTGGCATCGGCGACGCCGGTGATCAGGTTGGTCGCCCCGGGGCCGAGTGTGGCCAGGCAGACACCGGCGCGGCCGGTCAGCCGGCCGTGCACATCGGCCATGAAGGCCGCGCCCTGCTCGTGGCGCGTCGTGACGAAGCGGATCTTGCTGCCGAGCAGCGCGTCCATCACGTCGATGTTTTCTTCTCCGGGCACGCCGAAGATGAATTCGACGCCCTCGTTTTCCAGGCACTGCACCAGCAGTTGGGCGGCATTCATCGCGGGTCCTCCGGGTGTTGGCAAAAGAATGGAACGAGGACCATTGTCGCGGTGCGGTTCGTCGCCCGAAACCGCACTGCATCACCCGCCTGCTGCATTCCGTCGCGCGACTGCACCAACGACGTGCCCGCTTGCATACACTGCCGACCCTGCCGGGGACACGGCGGGGGAGACAGACAATGAAAACAAGATGGCTGATCGGCGGGCTGGCCGCGGTGCTGGTGCTCGGCGCCGGCGGAGCATTCGTGGGTGGCGCGCTGCCGTCACCGGCCGCGCTGTTCAAGCGCGACAAGCCGAAAAAACCCGAGGTACCGCTGGAGTTCCTCGCCAACGAACTGGTGCGGCCCGTCAATTCGACGATGGCTCAGCGGGTCGAATTTTCCGGCCCGCTGGTGGCGCCGAATACCGCGCTGCTGCGGGCGCGGGCCCGCGGCACGCTGGCCGAGCTGAAGCTTGCCGAGGGGCACCGAGTCAGCGCCGGGCAGGTCGTCGGCCGCATCGACATCGCCGACCAGGCGAGCCGGCTCGCCGAGCGGGCCGCGGCCGTCGAGGCGGCGCGCGCGGCACTCGCGCAGGCCGAGCGCAGCCAGGCGTCGAACGAACGGCTGGCGGCGCAGAGTTTCATCTCGCCGATCGCGCTCGACAGTTCCCGCGCCGCGACCGAAACCGCCCGCGCGCAGCTGGCGCAGGCGACCGCGCTGCTGGAAACCACGCGGGTCGCGCTCGACGATGCGACCCTCTCTGCGCCGATCGCCGGCATCGTCGCGAAGCGCCATGCGCTGCCCGGCGAAAAACTGAACCCCGACCAGCCGGTGCTGACGATCGTCGACCTGGCCCGGCTCGAACTGGCCGGCCATGTCGGCACCCACCAGATCAGCCGGCTCGCGGCCGGGATGACGGTCGAGGTCGAGATCGAAGGCGCGCCGGCGCCGCTGGCCGGGCGCATCGCGCGCATCGCGCCGGCTGCCGAGGCCGGTACGCGCTCGATCGGCGTCACCGTCGAACTGGACAATGCGAAGCAGGTTTTCCGCGCCGGCCAGTATGCGATCGCCCGCGTCGAACTGCCCGATGCGACGAAGCGGCTGACGCTGCCGGCGACCGCGGTCGGCAGCACCGGCGGCCAGCCGCATGTCTGGGTGATCGACGGCGGCGTGCTGGCGCGCCGCGCGGTGACGCTCGGCCGCGAGGATGCGGCGGCCGGCCGCGTCGAGGTGTTGGGCGGCATCGACCCCGGCGCGCAGGTGCTGGCGGCCGGCTTCAACAACCTGAAGGAAGGCCGCAAGGCGCTGGTCGTCGGCGACCGGCCGCGCGGCGGCTCATCGTCGGCGCCGGCAACCGCCGCGATGCAGGAGTGATGCGCGATGTGGATCACCCGCGTATCGATCAACAACCCTGTTTTCGCGACGATGGTGATGGTCGCGTTGTGTGTGCTGGGCCTCTACTCATATGCCAGGCTCGGCGTCGAGCAGATGCCGGACGTCGCGCCGCCGGTCGCCTTCGTCGACATCAGTTATCCGGGCGCCAGCCCGGAGGCCGTCGAGCGTGAACTGACGAAGGTCGTCGAGGAGGCGGTCAACAGCATCGCCGGCGTCAAGCGCATCACCTCGCGCAGCTTCGAGGGCCGCAGCCAGACCGGCGTCGAGTTCAGCCTCGATGCCGACATGGCGCGTGCGATGCAGGACCTGCGCGACCGCGTCGCTGCGGCGCAGGCGGTTTTCCCGCGCGATGCGAAGCCGCCGCTGATCCAGCGTTTCGACAACGAGAACAGCCGGCCGATGGTCAACCTCGCGCTGGTCTCGGCAACGCGCAGCCAGCGCGAACTGTCTCTGCTCGGCGAACACGATGTCGGCAAGCGGCTGCAGCGCATCGAAGGCGTTGCCCGTGTCGATATTTCGGGCCTGGCGAAACGCGAACTGCGGATCGACCTCGATCCGGCGCGGCTGCGCGCCTATGCGCTGACGCCGGCGCAGATCGCCGCCGCGCTGCGCGAGGCGAACAGCGACCAGCCGGTCGGCCTGCTGTCGAACACCGTGCAGGACACGATCCTGCGTGTCGAGGGCCGCGTGCACGATCCGCGGCAGTTCGAGCAGGTGGTGATCGCGAACCGCAACGGGCTGCCGCTGCGGCTGGCCGATCTCGGCACGCTGGTCGAGCGCGAACGCGAGCCCGATACGCTGGCCCGCATCAATGGCCAGCAGGCGATCAATTTCAACATCTACAAGCAGCAGGATGCGAACATCGTCGCGACCGGCGATGCGGTGAAGGCCGCGATGGAGGAGATCCGCAAGACACTGCCCCCGGATGTCGAGTTGCGGCTGATCTTCGCGAACAGCGATTTCGTCAAGGGCTCGCTGAAAGGCCTGCAGCACACGCTGATCGAAGGTGCGCTGCTGACGGTGGCGATCGTTTTCCTGTTCCTGCACTCGTGGCGCAGCACCGTGATCACCGGGCTGACGCTGCCGATCTCGGTGATTGCGAGCTTCATCGCAATCCACGCCTTCGGCTTCACGCTGAATTTCATGACGATGATGGCCTTGTCGCTGTGCATCGGCCTGCTGATCGACGATGCGATCGTCGTCCGCGAAAACATCGTCCGCCACCTCGGCATGGGCAAGGACCACCACCGTGCCGCGCGCGAAGGCACCGACGAGATCGGCCTGGCGGTGATGGCGACCACCTTTGCGATCTGCGCGGTCTTCGTTCCGGTGTCGTTCATGGGCGGCGTCGCCGGCAAATTTTTCTACCCGTTCGGCATCACCGTCGCGGTCGCGGTGCTGGTTTCGCTGTTCGTCAGCTTCACGCTCGACCCGATGTTGTCGTCGGTCTGGAAGGATCCGCCCGCCACCCGCATCAAGTCGGTCTGGGGCATCGGCCACGCGATCCGCGCGACCGACCGTGGCCTCGATCTGCTGCATGCGGTCTACGAGCGGCTGCTGCGCTGGGCCTTCAGCGGCCGGCGCTGGCCGTTGCCGCTGCCGGCCTGGGGCCGGCCGTTCGATGCCGCCGGACGCCGCGACCGGACCCGCCCGCGCGGCTGGCGGCGCGCAACGCTGACGCCGCGCGGCGTCATCGTTGGCGCCGGCGCCGCGAGTTTCGGCGTTGCACTCGCACTCGCCCCGCTGGTCGGCAGCGAGTTCGTCCCGCAGACCGACCAGGGCTTCACGCAGCTGTCGATCCGCATGCCCGTCGGCTCCAGCCTCGAGCGCAGCGACGCGAAGGTGCGCCAGGTCGAGGCGGTGCTGGCCGGTTTTCCCGAGGTGCGCAATGTGCAGACCAGCATCGGCGGCACCGGCAGCGGCCTGTCGGTCGGCCGCAACCAGGCGTCGATCAATATCGGGCTGGTGCCGCGGCGCGAACGCGAGCGCAGCCAGAAGCAAATCGAGGATGCGATCCGCGCGCAGATCGCCGGCATACCGGGCATCGACGTCTCGGTCGGCTTCGACCGGCCGATCTATGTCGCGATCCTTGGCGACGATGCGCAGGGACTGATGAAGATCGCTGGCGACTTTGCCGAGCGCATCAAGCAGATCCCGGGCATCACCGACGTCGAGCTGTCGGTCAAGCCGGGGCTGCCGGCCTATGCAGTGCGGCTGAAGCCGGCCGCGGTGCGCGAGCTCGGCATCACCGCGCCGCAACTGGCGTCCAGCCTGCGCGCCTATGTCAACGGCGAGGTCGCGACATATTGGACGACGCCGAACGGCGACCAGGTCGAGGTGCTGCTGCGGCTGCCCGAAACAATGCGCGAACGCGTCGACCAGATGCGCGAGTTGCCGGTGGCGTTCGCACGCGACGGCACGCCGATCGCGCTGGCCAGCGTCGCGACGATCGAACCGGTCGTCAATCCGGAAGTGATCCGTCGGCAGAACCTGCAGCGCCGCGAAGCGATCTTCGCCGGCGTGAAAGGCCGCCCCGCCGGCGATGTCGGCGCCGATGTGCAGAAACTGGTCGCCGAAACCTCGCTGCCGCCGGGCTACCGCTTCGACGTCGGCGGCGCCACCCGCGAGCAGCAGGAGGCATTCGGCGCGATGCTCGGCGCAATGGTGCTCGCGGTGATCTTCATCTACATCGTGCTCGCCAGCCAGTTCGGCAGCTTCGTGCAGCCGATCGCGATCATGGCCAGCCTGCCGCTGGCGTTGATCGGCGTGATGCTGGCGCTCCTTCTGTGGCGCAGCACACTGAACGTCTTCAGCATGATCGGCCTGGTGATGCTGATGGGCCTGGTGACGAAAAATGCGATCCTGCTCGTCGACTTCGCGAACCAGGCCCGCAAGGCCGGCGCGACGGTCGCCGACGCGCTGCTGCAGGCCGGCACCATCCGCATGCGCCCGATCATCATGACCACCGCCGCAATGGTCTTCGGCATGCTGCCGCTGGCACTCGCACTGAACGACGGCGGCGAGATCCAGGCGCCGATGGGCCGCGCGATCATCGGCGGCGTGATCACGTCGACGTTGCTGACGCTGGTGGTGGTGCCGGTGTTGTACAGCTATCTGGTGCAGGAGCGGAAGGTGGCGCCGACGGCCGCGCCGATGCCAATCGGCGGCGGCGGTCCGATGCCGGCGACAGCGGATCGCGAGTAGCGCTTGGCCCACAAAGTCAATGTAGGAGCGGCTTCAGCCGCGATTCGGGCTCGTGCCACGCGACAAAATTGCGGCTGAAGCCGCTCCTACGGAGCATGCCACCACCGCGCGAACGCGCTCGGTCAACCGAGTCAATGTAGAAGCGGCTTCGAGCCACGATTCGCCTCGCCGGGAGACGGCACCCCGCCGCCAACTCCATCAGCAATGCGCCTCGCGGGCCCTTTGCGTCGCACCACCGCACCGACAACCCCAACACCGGCAAGCATGAGCGCATAGCTTGCTGGCTCTGGCACGGCAGATATGGAAAGCAGGTAGGCGTGCGAAGATCCGGTCAGCGAGTTGTAGGCACCTCCTACGATCCACCCGCTGTCGTTGATTGATGTCGCATATTGCAAGACCCAACCTGCGGCAATCGTACTTGCGTCCAGAAACGTGTTCAGGTCATGGATGACACCGCCGCTCCAGAGCGTGGCGCGCCGTGCGGAATTGCCCGCGGTGCTGGAATTACCGACAACCTGTCCAGCGCTGTTGATCCCGTTGGCGAAGCTGAGACTTCCCCCCAGCGTGCCGAGGTTCGTGATGGTGCCGCCGCTCCAGAGCGTAGCGTGAGTTGCGCCCCCCGCGGTGAGGGATTCACCGACAACTTGGCCGGCGCTGTTGATCGCTCTGGCTATGCTGGTAGTTCCCCCCAGCGTGCCGAGGTCCGTGATGGTGCCGCCGCTCCAGAGCGTGGCGTGAGATGCGCCCCCCGCGGTCCTGGAAACGCCGACAACCTGTCCGGCGCTGTTGATCCCGTGGGCGGACCCGGAAGCTCCCCCTAGCGTCCCGAGGTCCGTGATGGTGCCGCCGCTCCAAAGGGTGGCGCGCCGTGCGGAATTGCCCGCGGTGTCCAAAAAGCCGACAACCTGTCCGGCGCTGTTGATCCCGCTGGCTTGGTTGTAACTTCCCCCCAGCGTGCCGAGGTCCGTGATGGTGCCGCCGCTCCAGAGCGTGGCGTGAGTTGCGCCCCCCGCGGTGCTGGAATAGCCGACAACCTGGCCAGCGTTGTTGATCCCGCTGGCGACGCTGTATGTTCCCCCCAGCGTGCCGAGGTCGGTGGTGGTGCCGCCGCTCCATAGCGTGGCGTGAGTTGCGCCCCCCGCGGTCTTGGAATCGCCGACAACCTGTCCGGCGCTGTTGATCCCTCTGGCGAAGCTGGAACTTCCGCCCAGCGTGCCGAGGTCGGTAAAAGTGTAGCTGGCCGCTCCAGCGTAGCTCGAGCATGACAGCATCACGGCCCCGACGAGACAACGAAGGCGGCTGTACGGCCATTGCGGGAAGTGAACCAGCGCTTGCAGACACGCAGACGAAGCCAATTCAATGCCGACTGGCTTTCTCGCCCACGAGCTCAGTTTCGATACCGAAAGCGAGCGAACGAATGCCACTTTCATAGTTCTCTCCTGGTGAATCCGGGCCGAAACGAAATGGACACAGCAATGCGCGCTCGGGAGCAGAAGCTGGCAGCGGTGCTACGGATAGCGTGCGGATAATCCTCCGCCAGATGTCCGGCGGCAAGCCCCACCCCCCGAAGCAAGGGGGTCAGGTTTCGATCGGTCGAGTCGTCGGTGTTGATGGACAGGCTGCAACCTGTCGACGATGTCACCACCTGGTGGACCACGCCCAACGGCGGCCAAGTAGAAGTGCTGCTGCGCCTGACCGAGGCTATGCGCGAACTCGTCGACCAGATGCGCGAGCTGCCGGTGGCCTTCGCCCGCGACGGCACGCCGATCGCGCTGGCCAGCGTCGCGACGATCGAGCCGGTCGTCAACCCGGAAGTGATCCGCCGGCAGAACCTGCAGCGCCGCGAAGCGATCTTCGCTGGCGTGAAAGGCCGCCCGGCCGGCGACGTCGGCGCCGACGTGCAGAAGCTGGTCGCCGACACCTCGCTGCCGCCCGGCTACCGCTTCGACGTCGGCGGCGCGACGCGCGAACAACAGGAGGCCTTCGGCGCAATGATGGGCGCGATGGTGCTGGCAGTGATCTTCATCTACATCGTGCTCGCCAGCCAGTTCGGCAGCTTCGTGCAGCCGATCGCGATCATGGCCAGCCTGCCGCTGGCGTTGATCGGCGTGATGCTGGCGCTCCTTCTGTGGCGCAGCACACTGAACGTCTTCAGCATGATCGGCCTGGTGATGCTGATGGGCCTGGTGACGAAAAATGCGATCCTGCTCGTCGACTTCGCGAACCAGGCCCGCAAGGCCGGCGCGACGGTCGCCGACGCGCTGCTGCAGGCCGGCACCATCCGCATGCGCCCGATCATCATGACCACCGCCGCAATGGTCTTCGGCATGCTGCCGCTGGCACTCGCGCTGAACGACGGCGGCGAGATCCAGGCGCCAATGGGCCGCGCGATCATCCGCCGGGTGATCACGTCGACGTTGTTGACGCTGGTGGTCGTGCCGGTGGTTTACAGCTATCTGGTGCGCGAGAAGCGGGCCGCGGTGCCTGCGCCGTCAGTGGTGGTCGCCGGAGGTGGCAGCATGTTGGGGGTGGCGGACCGCACGTAGGGCTTCAGCGCAGATTCGGGCTGGTGGCCTGATAGCAAATCGGGGCTGAAGCCCCTCCTACCAAAAACCGGCTCCCACCGGATGCAGGCTGCCGTGGGAGGGGCTTCAGCCCCGATTGGCCTTTCCCGGATCCGCCAATGATCGCGGCCGTCCCAGAGAACTTGCCGCGCCGTTCCGCCTCCAACACCTCGATTCCACCCCGCACCCACAAGCCAGACCGGAGCCACCGATGAAACGCATTGCCCTGTTCGTGATGACCAACCTCGGCGTGATGCTGGTGCTCGGACTGGTGGTCAACCTGCTTGGGCTGAACACCTTCCTGACCGCCAACGGCATCAGCCTGCCCGACCTGCTCGGCTTCGCGCTGGTATTCGGCTTCGGCGGCGCCTTCATCTCGCTGCTGATCAGCAAGCAGATGGCCAAATGGACGACCAAGTTGCAGGTGATCAACGAGTCGCCCGATCCTCATCACCGCTGGCTGGTCCAAACCGTCGAGGGTTTTGCGCTAAAGGCCAATATCAAGACACCCGAAGTCGGCATCTACGAAGGCCCGCCGAATGCCTTTGCCACCGCCGCGTTGAAGAACTCCGCGCTGGTCGCGGTGTCGACCGGGCTGCTGCAGTCGATGTCGCGCGACGAGGTCGAAGCGGTGATCGGCCATGAAGTGGCACACGTCGCCAACGGCGACATGGTGACGATGACGCTGATCCAGGGCGTGATGAACACCTTCGTCGTCTTCCTGTCGCGGCTGGTCGGTTATGTCGTCGACAAGGTCGTGCTGCGAAACCAGAACGACGGCCCCGGCATCGGCTTTTACGCAACGACGATCGTGATGGACATCCTGCTCGGCATCATCTCCGCGATGATCGTCGCCTGGTTCTCGCGCCAGCGCGAATTCCGCGCCGACGCCGGCGCCGCCCAGCTGGTGGGCCAGAAGCAGCCGATGATCAACGCCCTCGCCCGCCTCGGCGGCCTCGACCCCGGCGAAATGCCCAAATCCATGCAGTCTTTGGCCATCAGCACGCGACCGAACAGCTTCATGGCGCTGTTCTCAAGCCATCCGCCGATGGAGGAGCGGATTGCGCGGCTGCAGCAAGGTGCCTGATCCGACGAAGACAGACCTCGCCTGGTCTGGCGAGGCAACGTGACTTTGCCAAAACACGCTGTACAGCGTATTTACCAGTTCGTTGTGCCAGCCTCCCCCTGTTTGGGGGGAGGGGGCTTGTCGGAGGCGACCGAACCCTTGGAAAATCTCCAAGGAATGCGGCGGGCGGGGGTCCCCAGCCGTTCCGAGCATCATTGCCGTGCCACGACTGCAATTGCACTTCAGGTGCACGGCAGCAGTTTCCATTTCGGCCCTGCAACTGGAGTACCAACGTTGACTGCCCTCTCACGCGCTGATCAAACTCTGTCATCGACGATGAAAAAGCATTGCGCCATCCTCATGGCGGCATGTTCAATCGCGACCACTGCAAAGGCAGACCTTCTCGGGCGCGACATCAACGGTGCCGCCGTGGCGGGGAGCGATGCGAGCGCTGTATTCCTTTATGACTCGGTGCTTGACATCACCTGGGCGCGCAACGCCAACATCAATGGCTTGATGAGCTGGGTTGACGCAGCGGCCTGGGCAGACGATTTGACCGTGGGCAGTTTCAGCGACTGGCGCTTGCCGAGCGTCGGACCTGTCAACGGCTCGACGTTCAACAATTCCTTTTCCAACAATGGCAGCACCGACAACGGTACTGCTGCTGCCGGCACGGGCTGGGGAACCGCCAGCGAGATGGGGCACCTGTTCTACGTTTCATTGGGAAATCAGGGTCAATGCATACCGGGAGCCAATGGCAGCTTCAACTCTTGTGTGCCTCAGCAGGGACGCACACTGAACCCAGGGGACTTTCAAAATCTGCAAACCTCGCGGCCTTATTGGTCCGGCACGCCCTTCAATGCAAACACGGCGTGGGCCTTCAACGTCAATTCCGGCTTTCAGTCGCCGGCGCAGAAAACAACAGAGTATTTCGCAATGGCGGTGCGATCTGGGGACGTGATTTCGGCCGTGCCAGAGCCCGAAACCTACGCCCTCATGCTGATGGGCTTGGGTGTATTGGTGGTGGCACAACGACGGAGGTCGTCGTACTAGATAGACTTGGGAGGCCTTGAGCCTCAACACCGATCAGATAGAGATCGCGCGGCTCGAGCAGGCTCCCAACGACGACCGATTTCTCCTCCATCAAGCCGCCTGCCAAAACGCTTGAAATCGCCCCACCCCCCTGAATGAGTGGGTCCCCTCCCCCCGCCCGCTCGATAGACTGAGCCATCACCCCGGGGAAGCCCGGCACCGATCACGACAACCAATTCCTGCGCCTTTGAGCCGCAGCATGCACCGTCTTGCGGCACCGGCGGCAGCTTCAAGCCGAGCACCCTGACCTTCAGATACACCGGCGGCGGATCCGCGACGCAAAGTCACAACCAGGCGGCCGGCAAGACGAGCTGCAGCGGGCAGATCGATCCGACCAAGCCGGTGAACGTCGTCTACCCGGGCGGGAGCATCAACAACATTCCGCCGGGCGGTACGTTCACGATCCCGCGCACGCAGTCGAACACGGTGATCTCGCTGAGCAACAGCGGCGGTACCGAAACGACGGCTTGCACACCAGTTGCTCGCAACCGCTGGTGGTCGGCGACAAATTCTTCAGCCTGACGCTGGTGGCGCAGGACGGCATCGGGGCCGGGCAAAACGTCAGCTTCGCGTACAGGATCACGAACAAGAGCGCGTTCAACGCCAACAACATCGTCGTCAATGACGACAAGCTGGGTCTGATCTCGGGCAGCCCGTTCTCGCTGGCCCCGGGCGCTTCGCACACGCTCACCGCGAATGGGCTGATCACGCAGACCACGTCGAACATCGCCACCGCCACGTCCGATGCATGCCTGGCGGGCACCAAGGCCACGGCAACAGTCACCGTGCTGCAGCCGCCGCCATGCTCGGTGAAGCAGGCGCTCTACAAGATTGAGGACGACAAATACAAGCTGAAGATCACCAACCCGGGCAACACGATGGTCACGCTCGACACCTTCGTATTGAACTGGCCGGTCGGCGCCACCTACGGCGCAATCAAGGAGATCAAGCTCGACGGCGCAATCTACAAGGCGGACAGGAGCCCTCTTGCCGTCACCTCGGGTGTCACCATCTCCAGCAGCAACTGGACCGAAGCGCAGGTATCCAAGCGGCAGCTCGATCCTGGTGAAACCCGCACCCTGGAAGTGAGCTTCACGTCGAAGTACAAAAAGGAGAACTGCCCCGGCGGTACATGCCTGTCAGGCACGGCAACGTTTGTCCAAGGTTGCTCGCTCGAGCTGGGTCAGTGAGCTCTGCGGTGCGGCGGGCGCCGGCTTTTCATCTCACTGTTACAGATGCGCGGGCAATCAAGGACACGCCCACGGCACCGTATCCGTCCGGCAAAGTCATCTTGAGTCGTCCGGCGACGTCGGAGACGATGGTGTCCACCAAGGAGGTAGGTGGACCCCATGGAAGAGGCCAAGACAGGGATCGCGGTTCGGCGTCGCCACGATCGCGAGTTGAAGCAAAGAGTGTTGCAGGAGTGTCGCCAGCCGGGCGCCTCGGTGGCGCAGGTTGCGATGAACAACGGCCTGAACACCAACCTGGTCCACAAGTGGCGCCGGCTGGCTGAGCGAAGCGAGTCGCCGGTCGCTGCGGTGAGCCAAGCGCCAGCGTTCATTCCCGTGGCCTTGCCCAGCAGCCCGCAACCGCTGCCCGATCTGCGCATCGAACTCCGCCGCGGCGCGACGACGATCATCGTGACTTGGCCGATCGCCGCGGCCGCCGAGTGTGCAAGCTGGATGCGCGAGTTGCTGCGGTGATCCGTGTCGACTCGTTGTGGCTGGCCGTGGAGCCGCTGGACATGCGCTCCGGCACGGAAGCCGCGTTGGCAAGGGTGGTCACGGTGTTCGGCGAGGCCCGCCCGCACCACGCCTACCTGTTCGCCAATCGCCGTGCCAATCGGATGAAGGTGCTCGTGCACGATGGCATCGGTGTATGGCTGGCCGCTCGGCGCCTGAACAGCGGCAAGTTCGTCTGGCCGAAGGATGCGGCGGCGACGGCCTCGCTCAGTCGAGCGCAGTTCGATGCGCTGGTGCTTGGCCTGCCGTGGCAGCGCGTGGGCGAGGCCGGAATCATTCGGGTTCTGTAGAGCGGCGCAATAGTCGCTTCTGCCGATGTGCAACAGCGCATCGATGCGGCACGATCACGGCCTGTGATCGCCCCACAGCAACTCGACTCCCTCGATCCGCAGCAGCTGCGCCAGGCGCTGCTGGCGATGATGTCCGAAGCGGCGGCCAAGGACGAACTGCTCGAGCGGCGCCAGCGCGAGGTGGCGTTCAAGCAGGCGCAGATCGACAAGCTTACGCACGAGCTTGCGGCGCTGAAGCGGTTGAAGTTCGCCGCGAGCAGTGAGAAGTTCTGTGCCGGTCTGAACGCGGAGCAGAAGAGCCTCCTGGAAGAGACGCTGGACACCGACATTGCCGAGGCCTGCAAGGAGATCGATCGGGCCAGCGACGACGGCAAAGGCAAGGACAAGAAGGACAAGCGGCAGCCCAAGCGGGAAGCGCTGCCTGCGCACCTGCCGCGCCGCGAACTGCGCCACGAGCCCGACAGCACGGTGTGCGGCTGCGGCTGCCAGATGAAGCGCATCGGCGAGGATGTCAGTGAGAAGCTGGACTACGCGCCGGGCGTCTTTACCGTCGAACGCCATGTGCGCGGCAAGTGGGCCTGCGCGAGTTGCCAGAAGCTGGTGCAGGCTCCGGTGGCGCCGCACATCATCGACAAGGGCATCCCCACCGCCGGGCTGCTGGCCCAGGTGCTGGTGGCGAAGTTTCTGGATCACCTGCCCTTGTACCGGCAGGAGCACATCTTCGAGCGCGCGGGCATGGCGATCGCGCGCTCGACGCTGGCGCAGTGGGTCGGTGAATGCGGCGCGCAGTTGCAACCGCTGGTGGACGCGCTGTCGGCCGAGCTGCTGCGCCACGATGTGCTGCACGCCGACGAAACGCCGGTGGCGATGCTCAAGCCGGGCAACAAGAAGACCCACAAGGCCTACATCTGGACCTACTGCACGACCCGCTTAAACGCGACGAAGGCGGTGGTCTTCAACTTCGCCGAAACGCGCAGCGGCGAGAACGTGCGCGACTTCCTGGGGCTGGAGGGAGACAAGCCATGGAAGGGCACGCTCGTCACCGACGGCTTCTCGGGCTACCGGGCCACCTTCGAGCGCGGCGTCACCGAAGCCGGATGCGTCGCTCACGCGCGACGTAAATTCCATGAGCTGTGGGCCAACCACAAGAGCAAGGTGGGCGAGCAGGCACTGAGGTACTTCCAGTTGCTGTTCCGGATCGAAGACGACATTGCCGAGTGCACGGCCGAGGAGCGACGACGAATCCGGCAGCGCAAATCACGCCGCGTTGCCGCGGCGCTGCACCGATGGTTGATCCGGCAGCGCCTGCAGGTTCCGGATGGATCGGCCACCGCCAAGGCCATCGACTACAGCCTCAAGCGCTGGGCGGCGCTGACGCGGTACATCGGCGACGGCGACCTGCCGATCTCGAACAACTGGGTCGAGAACCAGATTCGCCCGATTGCGCTTGGAAGAGCCAACTGGCTGTTTGCCGGCAGCCTGCGCGCCGGCAAGCGCGGCGCGGCGGTCATGAGTCTGGTGCACTCGGCCAGGATCAACGGGCACGATCCGCGTGCCTACCTGCAGGACGTGCTCGAGCGGCTGCCGACGCAGCCCGCCAGTCGAATCGAGGAATTGTTGCCGCACTGCTGGCAGCCTGCAGACTGAAGTACCGCCGTTAGGCTGCTACGCTTTGCGGATGCCATCGCGCAAGACTGCTGCCCCCAAACGACGCAAGGCCAAATACGCCTATCAGCTCCTGGTCACGCTCGTCGAAAGCGAGCCGACCGTGTGGCGCCAGATCTGCCAGATCGTCATTCCGGGCAACATGACCCTGGCGGACCTCGACCGGGTCATCCAGACTGCCATGGGCTGGACCAACAGTCACCTGCACCAGTTCACCGTGGACGGTCGGGTATATGGCGAGCCCGACGACGAATTCGCCGCCGAGTTGCCAACCTTGCCTGACGGAGAGTTCACTCTCGACCAGGTGATCGGCACCACCGTCAAGAGCTTCATCTACGAATACGACTTCGGCGACAGCTGGGAACACGACGTGAAGGTGCAGATGGTCATGGTCGCGACCGAGGATCTGTACCTCGGACCGATGTGCCTCGCAGGAGCAAACGCCTGTCCGCCAGAAGACGTCGGAGGAATCCCCGGCTATGCGGAGTTGGGCCATTCGCGACCCATCGCACGAAGAGCACGACGCCATGTGGCGCTGGTGGGGCGGGCCGTTCGATCCGACTGGCTTCGACGTCAACTCGGCCAATCGAGCGATCAGGATGTGGCTGATGACAGGCGACTGACGCAACTATGCGCTCACCGCCAAGTCGTCAAGATGACTTGCCCGGACGCATACACGGCACCGAAAGCGGGTCGGCGTTCATCCCACTTTTTGCCGCTGGAGACAAGCCAATTGGAGGGGACATCTCGCGGGTGCGGTACTTCTTCACGAACCAGGCCCTGACCTGTTGCCCCTTGTGGACGACCCCCTTGAATAGGTGGTCCTGTAACGGAGATCGCGTCCTTACACTCCGTCACACGCTGAAAACAGGTCCACCATGCGGTCGAAGTTCGCCATAGCCGGTTTGTTGCTCACCGCATGCACATGGGTTGCAGCGGCGGCGCTGCCTGGCCTCGGGACCAACGGCACCCAGACCTGGGAGCAACTGCGTTTCTACGGACCGAGCGGCGGCAAGAACTCGCTGTATGCCGACGGCCAGCCGACCTCGATTGGCTCCGTCATCGGCGGGACGGATCTGTGCGCGGATGCCGACATCTGCGGCCAGACGCTCAGGTTCAACACCTTGCTCGGCGGCGCAGTTACTGCCACGGGATCGACCACCGCAGGTGGCACGACTGCAATCGTTCGGCAGGATCTCTACCCCAAATACGGCGGCTTGGGCGTCCAGGGCTACAAAGCCGGCACCAGCTCGACGTCGTGGGTGTGGAAGTCGAGCAAGACCAAATACCAGAAGCCCGAGTACCTCGGCAATACCAAATACGGCTCGTACAAGACCGTCACGACGCCGCCCACCTTCTATGGCAACGACGAAATCAACGCCGGCGACACGCTGACGCTCTCGTTCGAAAAGACAGTGCGCGTGCTCGGCTTTCACTTCTTCGACGGCAACCATGGGATCAGCAGACTTGCCGGCGACTCTTTCGGCCTGTCAATCAACGGCGCGCCGAAGGTCGACTACAAGTTCAGCCTGCTCGGCGGCTACCCGTTCGACACATCGCTGCTGCTGATCGGCAATTCGTTCACGTTCAGCCTGGCGAACACCCGCCCCGAAAGCTTCTACCTCGGTGCGATCAAGATTGCCGAGTTCATCGCGACGCCGGTACCCGAGCCCACCACCTTGGGGATGATGCTCGCCGGCCTGACAGGATTGGCGGTCTTCCTCCGCAAACGCCCGAGCCGCCTCGCCGCCAAACGGCAGCGCACGAGCGATACCGATCGCATCCAGCCCCAGCACTCGCCAATCTCGGCGTACGCATCCGGATAGCGGCTCACTGCCGCTCCGGCGGCCGAGCGGCGCGGCCCAGCGCACGGCCGCCGGCCCCCTCTCGATGTCTTGCGCAAGTTCGCGCAGCTGCCATCCAGAACCCTCCCCTGCTGCACGGCGCACATGCGCCGAGCCACCAGTCAAACCCCGCCAGTCCAGGAGCGTCTGCAGATGCCCACCCGTCACTTCCCTCCCAGCTCGATTTCGTTGGCCGCGATGGCCCTGGCCGCGCCGCTGCTGCTGACCGCCTGCGGCAACAAGAGCGCCGACAAACCCACTGCGACGCAGACCGCAGCCCGGGTCAACAAATCCGAGATCACCGTCCACCAGATCAATTTCGTGTTGCAACAGCAGCCTGGCCTCAGGCCCGAGCAGCTCGACGAAGCCAGCAAGGCTGCGCTCGAAGGCCTGATCGAGCAGGAACTCGCGGTGCAGAAGGCCGAGGACCTGAAGCTCGATCGTGACCCGCAGACCGTGCAGATGCTGGAGGCGGCGCGCCGGCAGGTTCTCGCCAAGGCCTATGTCGACCGGGCCGGCGCCGCAGCGCCGAAGCCGACGCCCGAACAGATCAACCGCTACTACGCAGACAACCCGGCACTGTTCAAGGAGCGCCGCGTCTACACCTTGCAAGAGATTGGCATCGAAGCAATGCCCGAACATGTGCCGACCCTGCGCACCAAGCTGCAAGCCGCGGCCACGGTTCCCGATTTCATCGACTACCTGCGCACCAGCGGCCTGCGTTTTGCCGGCAACCAGGTCACGCGCCCGGCAGAGCAGATCCCGCTCGCCATCCTCGAACAGGTGTCGAAGATGAAGGATGGCCAGGCGATGCTGATCCCGGTCAAAACCGGGGTGCAGGTGATCGTGATGAATGCCTCGCGCTCTGAGCCGGTAGACATCGAGCGCGCCCGGCCGGCGATCGAGCAATTCCTCGTCGCCGATGCAAAGCGCAAGCTCGTGCAAGACGATCTGAAGGCGATGCGCGCCGACGCGAAGATTGCCTACAAGGGCAAGTTCGAGGCGATGGCCGCCAACGGTACGGAAGTTGCTCCAGTCAACCCGCCAGCCCCCACCACCCCGCAGGCTTCCACCACCACAACCGCTCCGGCGGCTGGCACCGGCATGACGTCGTCCGACATCGCCAAGGGTTTGAAACTCAAATGATCACCGCAGCATCCGCTGGCCGCCACCTGCGTGCCAGCACCCTCGTCGCCGTGATGTCGGCCGGCCTCGCGATCATGCCATTCGCAGTCAATGCCCAGCCGGCCACCCGGGCCAGCGCAAGCACTGCTGCCGCACCGGCCGCCGAATACACCCTGGGCGGTGGCGACGTCGTGCGCATCTCGGTGTACCAGAACCCCGACCTGAACATCGAGGCCCGCATCTCGGAAGCCGGCGTCATCTCGTTCCCGCTGCTCGGCAGCCTGCCCCTCGGCGGGCGCAGCGTGTCGCAAGCCGAGGCGCTGATCGCCAACGGCCTGCGCAATGGCGGCTTCGTCAAGCAGCCGCAGGTCAGCGTGCTGGTGATGCAGGTGCGCGGCAACCAGGCCAATGTGCTCGGCCAGGTGAATCGCCCCGGGCGCTTCCCGCTCGAGCTGGCCGGCATGCGCATCAGCGACCTGCTGGCGCTTGCCGGTGGCGTCAACCCGAACGGATCCGACATCGTCACGCTCGTCAGACAAGGCGCCAACGGCACCACGCGCACCGAGATCGACGTGCAGTCGCTCTTCAGCAGCACCAGCCAGGGCGAGGATCTGCGCGTCGTCAATGGCGACACGATCTACGTCGACCGCGCGCCGATGTTCTACATCTACGGCGAGGTGCAGCGCCCCGGCGCCGCCCGTCTCGAACGCAACATGACCGTGATGCAAGGCCTGGCCACCGGCGGCGGCCTGACCCAGCGCGGCACCGAGCGCGGCGTCAAGGTGCACCGCCGCGACGCCGACGGCCGCATCACCGTGATCCAGCCGAAGTTGAACGACCCGCTGCACAACGGCGACGTGATCCACGTGCAGGAGAGCCTGTTCTGAGCAACCCTGCCATGCCACACCAACCGTTCGACGAACACTGTGGGAGGGGCTTCAGCCCCGATTCAGACTCGCCCCAACCCCCCATCGCACCCCACCCCCTCCCACCGGCATGCCCCTGACATGACCTTCGGCCAATTCCTGTCGATCCTGAAAGCCCGCTGGTGGGCGATGCTCGCGGTGCTGGTGCTGACCGTCGGCACCGCACTCGGCGTCAGCCTGCTGCTGCCGAAGAAGTACACCGCAAGCGCATCGGTGGTGGTCGATTTCAAACCCGACCCGTTGTCGGCATCGCTGTACGCCGGCATGCCGCCCACCGCGCTGATGGCCACGCAAGTCGACATCATCGGCAGCGACCGGGTGGCGTTGAAGGTGGTGAAGAACCTGAAGCTGACCGAGAACCCGGAAGTTCGCAGTCAGTGGCTCGAAGCAACCAACGGTGAAGGCAGCCTCGAGCAGTGGCTGGCCAGCAACTTCCAGCGGCAGCTTGATGTCAAGCCGTCGCGCGAATCCAGCGTCATCACCGTCGCCTACTCTGCTCCCGACCCACGCTTCGCCGCCGGCCTGGCCAATGCCTTCGTCCAGGCCTATGTCGAAACGGTACTTGAGCTCCGAGTCGACCCGGCGCGCCAGTACAACAACTTCTTCGATACCCGTGCCAAGGAGGCCCGCGAGGCCCTCGAACGCGCACAGGCCAAGCTCAGTGAGTACCAGAAGGAAAACGGCCTGATCGCCACTGACGAGCGCTTCGACGTCGAGAACCAGCGGCTCAATGAACTGAGCTCGCAACTGGTCGCGCTACAGGCCTTGGCGTCCGAAACCCGCAGCCGCAGCGCCCAGGCCAGCGGCGAGAGCGGCACGCAGATCCAGGAGGTGATCAACAACCCGCTGGTTTCCGGATTGAAGGCCGACCTCAGCCGCGCCGAGGCCAAGCTGCATGAGCTCAACGCACGCCTAGGCGTCAACCATCCGGCGGTGATCGAAGCCAAGGCCAGCACCGAGTCGCTGCGCAACCGCATCGAGCAGGAAAGCCGGCGCGTGGCCGGCGGCGTCGGCCTGAACGCCAACGTCAGCAGCCGCCGCCTCGCCGATGTGCAGGCCGCCTACAACGCGCAGCGCAGCACCGTGCTGAAGATGAAAGCGGTGCGCGACGAAGCCAGCGTGCTGGTGCGCGATGCCGAGAATGCCCAGCGCGCATTCGAAGCGATCAACCAGCGGCTCAACCAGACCAGTCTCGAGAGCCAGACGCAACAGAGCAACGTCAACATCCTCAGTGCTGCTGCTCCACCCAGCCAGCCGTCGTCACCAAAGATCCTGCTGAATACCGCCCTTGCCGTCTTCCTCGGCAGCCTGCTGGCGGTCGGCTCGGCATTGATGATGGAACTGACCGACCGCCGTGTGCGCAGCAGCCGAGACGTGGTCGACACCCTCGGCCTGCCGCTGATCGGCGTGTTGCCCGGCGCGACGAAGAAGCTGCGCGGCAAGAAGTCGAAGGCAGCAATAGCGCAACAGCAAGACCAGGAGCAGCGTGTTATCAGCGGCCGCCGCCTGATGTCACTGAAGTTCGGCACGCGCAGCCCTGCTTGAAGCAGAAATCCAGCACGCAAGCGCATCACACGAGAGCCGAACAGCGTCATGTCCCCCTCAGCCAACACCGCAACCGCCGACGTGCGCAGCATCGGCGAAATCATCAAGGACACGCGCAACCTGACTGCCGACCAGGTGGAGCAGATCCTCGCGCACCAGCGCGACCATGGCGTGCGCTTTGGCGAGGCAGCGATCGCACTCGGATATGCCACCAACGACGACGTGCTGCTGGCGCTGAGCGAGCAGTTCAGCTACCCCTACGCCAGCGAAGAGCGCCGCAGGCTCAGCCCGGAACTCGTTGCACTTAACGAACCATTCGGCCAGAAGGCCGAAGCCATCCGTGCGATGCGCAGCCAGATCCTGCAACGCATCCAGGTCGACGGCCAGGCCGATCTGCGCCAGCGCCGGGCGATTGCCGTCGTCAGTGCGTCACCGGGTGACGGCAAGACTTACCTGTGCGCCAATCTGGCGGTGACATTTGCGCAACTGGGCAAGCGAACACTGGTTGTGGACTGCGACTTGCGCGGCCCGCGGATGCACGAAGTCTTTGCAGTCGACAACGACCACGGACTTTCAGGCCTGCTGACCAGGCGCAGACCGGGGCAGCCAGGCAAGGCGGGCATCGGTGCGATCAAGAAGGTGGACGGGGTTCCAAATCTTTTCGTGCTGCCTGTAGGCATCCAGCCACCGAATCCCCTGGAACTGATCGAAGGAACCTGGTTCGATGGACTGCTCGCCGAACTGACTAATCGCTTCGATCAGGTGATCGTCGATACCCCTGCGTCGAGCTATGGGGCGGATGCACCGGTAATCGCTTCGCGGTGCGGGCTTGCAGTAGTCGTTGCGCGGAAGAACGTCGCACGCATGCTCGAGGTCCAGGAACTGGTCCAGGTGCTCGCGAATGCCAGCGCGAAGACGGCGGGCGTCGTGATGAATGAGTTTTGATTCCACCGCACAAATTGAGCCCGTGCCCAGATTTTTAAATGGCCATGCATCCCGCCCACGTCAACGCGCCCCCGAACCGACAGCCATTACTGCCCGTAGGATTCGACTGGGTAGTCTTCGCGCTGCTGAGCGCGGGGTTGCTGCTGCTATATGTCCCGGCCTACATCGATCTGGCCAAGACCGTCTGGTCGACTGACGAACAAGGCCACGGCCCGATCATCCTGGCCGTCAGCCTGTGGCTGTTGTTCATCAAGCGCCACGATATTGCAGCCGCGCCCAGCGACCCGATCCCCTGGCTGGGATGGCCGCTGCTGGTGTCTGGTTTGGCGTTCTATGCGCTCGGCCGATCGCAGGACATCATCATGTTCGAGATCAGCGCACAGATCGTGCTGCTGGTCGCGATGCTGCTGATCTTCAAGGGGACGCGCGCATTGCGGGCAGCTTGGTTCCCATTGTTCTTCATGTTTTTCATGGTCCCCTTGCCAGAGGCGCTCGTGGCTGCCGTGACAGCCCCACTGAAATCTGCGGTCTCTGCTGTTGCCGCGAGCTTGCTCTACACACTGGGCTATCCCGTGGGCCGTACCGGCGTCGTCATGACCGTGGGCCCCTACCAACTGCTGGTGGCGGATGCCTGTGCCGGCTTGAACAGCATGTTCACACTCGAGGCCCTGGGCATCCTTTATATGTACCTTATGAAGTACACCAATCCGTTACGCAACATAGTCCTTGCGGTACTGCTGATCCCCACGGCCTTCGCCGCCAACATCGTGCGGGTGATGATCCTTGTACTGGTGACTTACCACTTCGGCGATGAAGCCGGGCAAGGGTTTGTGCATGGCTTCGCCGGCATGGTCTTGTTCATGGTGGCGTTGTTGCTGATGCTGGTGTTGGACAAAGTGCTGGGTCTGGCCTTGCCGGCGCATAACAAGGTGGCGGTTTGAAGGCGATGCGCTTCAGAGCGGTCGTCGTTCTTTTATTAGCCATGGTGGCAGTTGCAGTCGCGGCGGCGTGGCGGCCGATCTTGCCTTTGGCCGATACCCGGCCGCCTATAAATCTCGAGAGCCTGTTTCCCAAATCCTTTGGAACCTGGACCTTGGATGACCGGATGCCGGTACAGCTTGTGTCCCCGGACACTGCGGCAGTACTCGACAAGATCTACAACCAGACCCTAAGCCGCACCTACGTTAACAAGCGGGGAGAGCGAATAATGCTTTCTGTCGCATATGGCGGCGATCAATCGGATGGTACGCGCGCGCATAGACCCGAGGTGTGTTATCCCGCTCAGGGTTTTCAAATCCTTTCGGAGCAACGCGACGAAGTCGCGCTCCATTCAAAGAATCTACGGGTACGAAGGCTGGTCGCCAAATTGGCTGATAGAGTAGAACCAATAACATATTGGACGACTGTTGGCGACCGCCTCGCGGTTAGTGGAACTGAGCAAAAGCTGGCTCAGCTGTCGTACAGCACGCGAGGTTTCATTCCTGACGGCATGCTTGTTCGAGTTTCCAACATCGACGCGGACGCCAAATCTGCATTTGAAAGGCAATCCGCGTTTATTCGAGAATTGGCGATACATATTTCCGTCGACGCTCAACCGCAAGTCATTGGAGCGACGGAGAACCGCAATCCGTAGAATTTCTCGTTGGTTGAATGGGCTCGAATGCGCTCTCATTCGGAAATTGCAAAACTTCAACAAGTCAACGTCATCAAAACGACAAAATGCAGCCTCTGATCCAAGTGGCGATAGCGAAGATAAGAACGCAAAGAAAATGTTAGCCAAGATCGGATGGATGACGTTTTCAACACTTTTGCGGTTGGGATCCGGGTTAGTTCTCTTCCTTATCCTAGCACGAACACTAGGCGTCGCAGATTTCGGAACATTAGCATATTGGCTGGCATTTTGCACTCTTGCACTCATGCCAGTCAACTACGGATTTGGACTGTATATTTTGCGGGAAGCGGGAAAATCCAAAGACCATCTTTCAATAATCTTGGGCGATACCCTTGTCGCAAAGTTAATTCTCGCCGCTGTACTTAGCATTGGAATGGCGACAGCGGCTTATAATTGGATACCCGACCAGCAACTTTTCTGGTTGCTATACGGCATGGCAATGGCGGAATCGTTTTCCGAATACTTAAATTATTCCCTGAGAGCACTCGGCCGTTTCCAAGAAGAAGCCAAATTAACACTTGTGACCGCGCTGCTAAATTTTGGAGGCGTTATCGCATTCACGCTGGCTCTGGAGACATTGCCCGCAGTTGCAACCGGTTTTCTCATCACAAGAATCTTTTCTCTGATCATCACCTGGCGATGGATTGACAAATATCTCCCAATTCGAATCTCAACCTTAAATCTAGCTATGCCTCGGATTCGCGCCACATTGCGCAACGGTTTCGCCTATGCAGCGGATATGGCACTCGTTACACTTAACTCAACCTTTGACATACTTTTGTTGAGTCATCTGGCTGGACCAAGTGCAGTGGGGCTATATCAAGCGGGACTAAAACTGATGCAAGGGGCGACCACATTTGCGCCGGTTCTTAGCAACGTATATATGCCCTATATCTCAGAACGAGCATCGTCGGGCGATAATATCAAGAAAACAGTTACAGAACTAAACTTTAAAGTCCTTTCACTCGGCGCCGGAATGGGCATCATTCTTGCGTGGGCAAGTGGCGGTATTACTGCAGTGCTCTTCGGAACCGAATATTCTGAAATGACTACGCTCCTGCCATGGTTCGCTCTTGCTCTCGTACTACGCTATTTAGCGGCCGGCTTCGGAATCAATTTGACGGCACATGGTCATCAGTATATTCGCGTAGTCACGAACGTTTCCGCGCTGGCGATATTGATCGTCATCGCACTCTTAACGGTTCCAACCTTTGGGCCTCGCGGCATGGCATTCGCAGTTGCCTCGGCGATGGGATTCGTGGCCCTTGCCTATTACATAACTCTAATCGCGCGACGGATTCCAACCGGAATGAGCTCGACCAACGTCCTGATTCTCAGTTTAGCGGCCCTTTTGATCGTTTTAAACATCGCATTATCTAATTGACGGCCTTCCAAGAACATTGGTATTCTATTGATTTCACGGGCACATATAGCGATGAGTTCAACGATCAGTCTCTACGGCGCGTACGACCGCCTCAACTACGGAGACATCCTCTTTCCGTTGGTCATTAACTTCTATCTTAAGCAGCGCGGCTTTGCTGGAGATTTACGTTTCTACGCACCTACCCGTTCGGATCTCCGCACCTATGGGGGTGTTCAGACACGTTCGGCACGCGACCTAAGACTCGATGCGCGTACCTTGGCGGATGCCGGGCGTCCTGGAGTCTTGATAGTGGCCGGAGGCGAAGTCCTGTCCGCCACTTGGGGTGGTTTTATTGCCTCGCTGCTTCCGAACGATTTTCTCGGGCGAGTCGAACGGGTAGCGAGGCGACTGATTGGAGACAAGCCATTCGCGCATTTATATGCAAGGCTATTCGATTTTCCATCCCTCTTGCCTTTTGTGATTTCGGACGACGATTTTCCAAGTCAAAAAGTTGCCTACAACGCTGTTGGCGGCTCTCATCTGAGCAAGGTTGATACTTTCGTGCGAAATGAGTCATTTCGCCGCCTTGCCAAGGTCTCGTATCTGTCGGTCAGAGATAACAAAACAAAGTCCATCCTACAGCGCCACTTGGACCGAGAAGTTTTTCTATCGCCAGACTGCGCGATGATCATATCCGATATGTACCCCCTTTCAGAGCTTGAGTCGCACGTATCGGGGGCCGTAAAGCTGGCTCTCGATCACCACAGGCCGTATGTTTGTTTCCAGTCAGCCGCCGAGGCCGCCGCCGGACATGAGGACATCATAGAAAGTCAAATCTCAGCCGTGTCCAAGACCTTCGGAATCCGATGCATATTCTTCGATATCGGGAAGGCCGCAGCGCATAGCGACCAGGTTCTGGTAGAGCGATTATCTACTCGAAAAAGGTTGGGCGAGTATGCGCAGTATGTTACGTGCGAAAACATTTTTGATGTTATGGCGATAATTGGCAATGCTTCAGTGTATTGCGGTACCAGCCTCCATGGCGCCATCACTGCAATCAGTTACGACAAACCAGTGGTCGGCCTTTGTCCCAGCCAAGTCCTGAAGCTTGCTGAATTTCTCAAAACCTGGGGCAGATCGAGCAGTTATCGACTTGCAGAGTACGAAAACCTTGCGCAGGCGCTTTGCGAACTCCTCGGACAACAACTCGCGGCACAGCCCGGCGCCATGGAGATTGAACGTCTAAAGGGTTTGGTTTACGACAATTTCGACAGAATGTTTCAGGCGTTAGAGCTACCCGAACAAAGTCTCAAATGACCACGTCCGGCGCCAACACTTTCGCACATCACTCGAGTGCTGGCCTGTGGATTATCGCCACAACTGTGGTAGTGGGAGGATCTCTGGGCATCGCGGCGGCCGTCCTACCTTGGTGGATGGTCTCCATCGGTCTGGTCCTCCCGCTGCTAGCAGCAGTAGCCCTCGCTTGGCCGTTCCTTGGCCTGCTTGGGCTGATCATTTTGCTTTCCGGCATGATTCCGTCGTGGATTCTGCCCCAAATTAACCTAGGCCCAGGAAAAATTCTAGGCACTGACCTCGCGCTAACGATGTTGGTTGTACTTGCATGTTTGAAAGCCCTTGCCAATGGCAATGATTCACTAAAGGACGGTAAACCCCTTGCTTTGCCCGTGGTTGTCTTTTTGCTCGCCATCATTCCGTGTTCGATGGTCGGGTATTTCGTATACCATACCTCTCCACGAGAGGTGCTCAATGAAGCGCGCGTACAGATCTACTGGCTGGTCTTTTTTTTACCACTCTTTCTTGTCGCGAAACCGAGGGACTTGAATCGCATAGCGTGGGGCCTTGCCATTATCGGAGTTACGCTCGCCTGCATGGTAATTGCGCAATTTATACTTGGCGTTCATCTGCTCGAGCATGGGCGGATGGAGGATCTTAGGACGGCCGGAACGAAATACGAAGACGTTACGCGAAGCACGGCGGGCGGGGCAATCTACCTCATTATTTTCGCGCTCTATTTCCTTACCACTCGCATACTGACGAAAACACTGCGGCCCATCGTTGCGTTTCCTTTACTTGTGTTGCTGGCGGCAGGCATCATTGCCACATTCGGTCGAGGAATTTGGCTAACCTGTGGCATCGGCCTCTGTGGAATTGCTATCTACTTGGGCGGGGCAAGAGCGCTGAACAAAGTTTTGATATTTGTTTGCATAGGGAGCGTAATGGCGCTTGGCAGCCTGGCGATTTTCAAGCCCCAAGTTGTCGGTGCCTCGTTCGAGCGGTTCACCAGCACGTTTGGCGAAGGAGAGGAACGATCCTCGCTCGGCGAACGACTGGAGGAAAACGGCTTCGCACTGAATAAAATCGCCTCCAGTCCGATTTTCGGTATTGGCTTCGGCACCGCCTACAAGCCGCGTACCGATCCTGGCGTTGATTGGCACCAAGTGCGATATATCCACAATGGGTATTTGGGTCTTTGGTTAAAACTCGGGCTTGTCGGCCCTCTTGCTGCCGGATGGCTCGTCTTCGCAGTGGTTCGTAGATGCCGCATCTTATTGCATCGAGAATTGTTAAGTGAGCCGAACAAGGGGCTCCTCATTGCGTGCCTCACCGCGTTTCTCGTGCCGGTCGTTACAAGTATCACGCAACCTGAATGGCTAACATCGCTGGGTGTGTCGTTCTTTGCGCTCATGGCCGGAATTATCGCAGTGATGGGGCATCTCTTTCGTGTGGACACGGAGCAAACGAATTGAAAGTCGCAATCATATTGGTAAACTGGAAAGGATGGCGGGACACGATCGAGTGCTTGGAAAGTATATTTAATCTTGACTATCCTGGCTTTCGCGTTTTCGTAGTTGACAACGATTCCGGCGATGGCTCGCCAGACCGCATCAAAGAATGGGCGGCAGGTTCGCAGCCCGTCCCAGTCGCCACACTTACCCCGCTCACTCCACTAACCCTGCCCACGGTACAGAAACCCGTAACAGTCATCGAATGCGATCGAAGACAGGTCGAGAATGGGGCTATCGCCGATGGGCCACTCGTGCTGATCCATGCTGGTGGCAACCTGGGCTTTGCTGGCGGTAATAATATCGTGCTGCGCCATATTCTAAATCAGGGAGACTACGACTACGCTTGGTTATTAAACAACGACACTGTCATCGATCCTAAAGCCCTCTCGGCGCTGCTGCAGCGAAGCTTCGAGCATCCAATGGCCGGCATCATTGGATCGACTTTGCTGCTTTATGATCAACCGAAAACGGTTCAAGCATATGGTGGCGCGCGGTTCAATCGATGGCTAGCGAAAGCAAGCCCAATCGGGCTGTTTTCCGAATGGCGCATACTGGATGCAAAGGCTATCGCGGAAGTTGAACATGAATCGGCTTATGTGATCGGTGCTTCCATGCTGGTTTCATCGACGTTCCTTCGCAAAGTTGGGCTTATGGACGAAGATTATTTCTTGTATTTCGAGGAACTAGATTGGGCCCGTCGGGGATCCGCTTGCTTTAAACTTGCGTATGCGCCGGATAGCATCGTATATCACAAAGTTGGTCGATCCACTGGCAATCAGTCATTACTATCTCTGCACTATCTATCTCGGAGCCGCATCCGGTTTATGCGCAAGCATTATCCGAGGCTACTTCCCGCTACTTACCTGCAGATGGCATGGGAAAGCTTCAAGGCACTCATCAAGGGGCGGCGCAACGAGTTAAAGGCGCTTCTTCTAGCTATGCGCAACCCCGATCAATGGCCAAGTCAGTTGCCACCCAATGTCACAAATCGAACGGGGCGTGAATTCAATATCTAGCCATGCGAATTAGCCTCATTGCGCTGCACTTTGCAGAATATTCCTGCCGCCTAGCAGCAGCCTTGGCACAGGACCACGATGTGCAACTCATTTTAAGCGAGCCAAACATTCGGGCGGAATTGGAGGAGGAGTTCGATCAGTTCCTGCGAATCCCTAGGCTTGAGATTATCGTATTACCCCACCGAAGGTCCCCGTGGGGGATGCTAGCCATCGCATTCGCTATCGCGCGCGGTGTTAAACATTTTGAACCCGACGTACTCCATTCACATGAGGATCCCAAAGACTATCTCGTTTTAGCAATCTCATTCCTCCGTAGCCGGTACAACTTTGTTCTGACTGTCCATGATCCAGTACCCCATTCCGGGGATGACGCAATGGATTATCATAATAGTCGCCGAGGCATTTACCAGCGACTACTCAGGCGGTGGTGCACCTCAGCGATAACTCACGGAGCAAGCCTACGCGCTCAACTCGGAGTCAATTTTCCATTGCTCCAGAACCGGATTTCGATCGTTCCGCATGGTCCCCTCGGGCCTTTCGAGTTGCCGAACAACCCGCCGGAAATGGGAACGTTGCTGTTTTTCGGTCGGATCAATGAGTATAAGGGGCTGCGCTATTTTGTTGACGCGGTAATTAGATTGAGAGCCGACGGTTACGCTGTTAAAGGAATAATCGCAGGGCGCGGAAGCGACCTAGAACCAAATCGTGAAACTATTCTAGAAAATGACTGTTTCGAGTTATACGAGGAGTATGTGCCGAGGGCGCGGGTTCACGAACTATTCACACGCGCACAGGTGATTGTAATGCCCTACATCGACGCCACCCAGAGCGGCGTCGCCGCAATGGCAATGGGTTTCGGTAAGCCTGTGGTTGCAACCAATGTCGGATCCATTTCGGAAATGATAGTTCATAATTCAACAGGGATACTAGTAGCACCCCGTGACTCCAACGCACTTGCAAACGCAATCCAATTCTTAATAACTGATAACCCAAGATATCAGGAGTTAGTCTCTAATGTCCGCGACGCGCGCCTCGGCTGGCAAGGCATTGCGCGAGCAACCGTGGAGGTGTACGCACGGACTATTCGAAAGAGTAAGGGTTGATGAGACTGATGCACCGTTCGTGCTTCACATGATTGGAAATCCGCTATCGAACATCGAGTCATAATATGATTAATTATCTTCACTCATGTTCCCATTATCTCTGGCGTAAACGCGTACCACTGGTACCCTGGCTTATCAAAGTTTTTAGCCGACTTGCCTTTGGCGTGGTTCTTCCGCCCTCCGTCAAATTGGGACGCGGAGTGATTATTAGCTACCAAGGGCTAGGCACTGTTATCCACAAGGACGCGATTATCGAAGAAGGGGCAATCATTTCTACTGGCGTGACCGTTGGTGGCCGTGGCGGCCGGGAGGGAGCCCCGGTGATCCGAAAAGGAGCACTAATTGGCACAGGCGCGAAAGTGTTAGGCCCCATCGAGGTCGGCGCCTTTGCTTCGATAGGCGCAAACGCTGTCGTATTGATGGATATCCCACCTTATGCTGTCGCGGTAGGAGTGCCTGCTAGGGTAATTCGAATCAACCGACCTAATGATGTCCCAAATTACTCAGACTTCTAGATGGCTGAACATTTTGAAAAGGGCAAAGTGATCGTAATGCTTGGCACAGACCTATCCTCGCCAGGAGGGATAACTACGGTCATTCGGTCGTACGTAGCAGGTGGACTATTTGAGCGATGGCCGATCCACTTTCTGGCGACTCATCATCAAAAATCGGTAGCCAGCAAGCTGCTTATCGCCCTGTATGCATTGTTTCGCTACCTAGGTTTACTATTGACCGGCCGCGTCGTTGCCGTGCACGCACACACAGCAGCTAGAGGCAGTTTCTGGCGGAAGTCAACATTCCTTCTTATAGCACGTCTAGCTGGTAAGCCTACCATACTACATCTGCACGACGGTTCTTTTCCCGATTTCTATTGGGAGAAATGTGGACCGACTGTTCAATGGGCTATTAGATTTGTCCTACGGCGAATGGATTGCGTTGTCGTACTGACGCCCGGTTGGGCAAATCAGATTGGAAGAATCGAACCAACGGCCCGGTTCGTCGTAATTCCTAATCCCGTGGTCGCGTTAAAGACACCCCGCTGTTCAAATAGTGAAAACATCCTATTCCTCGGCCGACTCTGGCGAGAGAAAGGGATTTATGATCTCGTGGATGCTGCGACTACTGTAGTGAAAAGATATCCTCGAACGAGGTTTATCTGCGCCGGCGACGGCGAGATCGGCTCCTTAATATCATTGGTGCAAGAGCGCGGTATTGCGCAAAACTTCGACTTCCCGGGATGGGTAGACGGTCCTGACAAAGACTCATTGCTAGCCACCGCCACAATTTTTGTACTGCCCTCGTATTTCGAGGGTTTACCGCTCGGAATGCTTGAGGCGATGGCAAACGGGATCCCCGTCATTGCGACGGACGTCGGAGGAATTGCCGAGGCTTTGGGCCCGGACGCCGGTGTGTTGATTCCACCCGGCTCTCCTTCGGCATTGGCCGATTCTCTAGTATCTCTCCTCTCAGATCCGCAGCGTCAACTAACCATGGGGGGGGTTGGTGCCCGGCGCGCAAAACAGGAGTTCTCACCCGAGGTGGTGTTTCGCCGGATCGGCGATCTTTACACTCAGCTCGGAATTTCCCCTAATCCTGGAGCTTTTATCTTCGCGCCGAAAGTGCAGGATTAGAGCCATGTGCGGAATTGCAGGATTTCTGACAGGGGCGACTCGCTGGGGTAATGGAGCGATTCCGACAGTGCTTGGGGCCATGGGAGATGCGATTCGCCACCGGGGTCCAGACGATAAAGGAGCTTGGTTCGACGCAGATCACGGAATCGGCCTCGCTCACCGTCGGCTTTCGATTGTCGATTTGTCGCCAGGTGGACACCAACCAATGGCTGCTGCGGACGGCCGTTTTGTGGTCGTGTTTAACGGAGAAATTTATAATCATCTAGACCTGCGGCAGGACTTGGAAGCCGTTGGGTGTCGGTTTCGCTCGGCCAGCGATACGGAAGTCTTGGTGGAAGCGATTGCCCACTGGGGCGTATTCAAGACCTGCGAACGATTGCTTGGCATGTTCGCTTTTGCGGTCTGGGACCGTCTTGAAAAGCGGCTCACCGTTGCCAGGGATCGTCTAGGCAAGAAGCCTTTGTATGTCTTTCATCACGAGCATGGAGGCATTGCCTTTGCCTCTGAATTAAAGGCTTTAAGGCATTTTCCAGGTTTCAAAGCGGAAATCAACAATCAAGCACTGTCAGAGTATTTTCGATACTCCTATATAGCGGATCACCTGTGCATTTTCAAGGATGTCGAGAAGGTAATGCACGGCACAATCATTCAGTTCAAGTTAGGTGAATTGGCTCAAACCCAGCGCTACTGGTCGCTCGCGGAGGTGGTCAAACATGGCAAATCCAATCGGATCTACCAAGAAGCGGAGGCTGAGGAATCGCTGCTTTATCTGCTGCGAGACGCAACGCAAAGGCGCATGCTTGCCGACGTACCTATTGGTGGCTTTCTGTCCGGTGGCGTTGATTCGGGCCTGGTTGTGTCTCTCATGCAAGAAGCCAATTTTAAAAAAGTGCGAACCTTCTCGATCGGCTTCCGAGAGGCGGCGTTCGATGAAGCGCCTGTGGCAAGAGCCGTCGCACGCCACCTTGGGACTGACCATACCGAACTGTACGTCACTGACATCGATGCGCAGCAAGTAGTGCCTCAACTCCCGGATATTTTTGACGAGCCTTTTGCCGACGCGTCGCAGATCCCCACGTACCTTCTCGCCAAGCTAACGCGCAATCAGGTAACTGTGGCGCTCACAGGGGATGGTGGGGACGAATCCTTCGGCGGGTATCCGCGTTATCGAAACCAGCATGGTTTGGTTGGAGCGCTGTGCTCAATGCCCCGGCCAATGCGCTCTGTCTTAGCAGATACCATTAGCGCTGTACCAGCGTCTGCATGGGAGGCTGCTGTTGGGCTCATGCCGTCACGGCGCCGGCCCCGCTTCGTCGCGTCAAAAATTGCTAAGGTGATACGCGCTATGCGACTTGATAGCGACGTCGAACGTGCCAAGGCATACCTTTCTTTTTGGTCGCCGCCAGATCTCATCACTGGCTACAAATCATCCCCGTCCGATCCCTTCTCCGCACCTCTGGCACTAGACTTAGAACCCTCGGAATCGATGCAATTCTGGGAAACACTGCACTATCTCCCCGGCGATCTGCTGACAAAAGTCGATCGCGCCACGATGGCGGCATCGCTGGAAGCACGAAGTCCGCTACTTGATCATCGCGTGGTTGAGATGGCATGGCGCCTTCCTCCCGCAATGAAAGCAAGCAATCGAGCGTCAAAGCTTATTCTGCGGAGTCTGTTGTTCCGTTATGTACCGCGCGAGCTCGTAGACCTACCTAAGCAAGGCTTTTCTGTTCCAGTTGGAAAATGGATGACAGCTGGGCTGCGCGATTGGATGGAAGAACTTTTCTACTACGGACGACGTAATACGGGAGAAACACTTAACTGGCTCATGATCGACGACGCCTGGCGTGCGCACCTTGCAGGACGTGTCGGATATTCCGAGAAGCTTTGGATTGTGGCTATGTTCTGCTCGTGGCATCAGCGCTGGTTTGCATCAGCCGGTTCAAGGATATAGCGCATGACAAAAAAAAAGATTCTCGCGGTAGCCTCTGGAGGTGGTCATTGGGTTCAGATGTGTCGACTACGACCCGCACTTGAAGGCCTCGATGTCACATTCGTCAGTGTGAGCGCGGATTATGCAGAAGACGTCCCTGGTTCCGATTTTTTAGCGGTTCGCGATGTTAATCGCTGGGATCGGTTTGGATTTGTGATCTTGGCCTGTCAATTTCTTCGCATCTTCTGGAGAGTTCGCCCCGACGTGGTTATGACCACCGGGGCAGCGCCTGGGCTCGTAGCTTTGCTGCTCGCCAAACTCTTGTTTAGAAAAAAGACAATGTGGATCGACAGCCTTGCCAATTGTGAAAAGGTGTCAGGCTCCGGGATGCTTGCCCGCCATGTAGCTGATGTATGGCTAACACAATGGCCTCATCTGAAAGACGGTCGCAAACCTGATTACTGGGGCGCCATCCTATGATTTTCGTAACCGTTGGATCCATGTTGCCATTCGACCGTTTGATCATCGCAGTCGATGCGTGGGCCGGACAGGCGGGACGTCACGATATCTTTGCGCAAATCGGAAATACCGCTTATCAGCCGCGAAATTTCGGTTGGAAGCCGGCGTTGCCTCCGCACGAGTTTGCAGAGCAGATACGGGCGGCAGAACTGATTATCTCGCATGCGGGCATGGGAACAATCATAACTGCTCTGACTGCGGGCAAGTCTATCGTCCTGCTTCCTCGCCTAGTTGCGAACCATGAAGTAACGACAGACCACCAAATCCACACAGCGAATTGGGCAAAGGAAAAGTCTGGCATATTCGTTTCCCCAAATGTCTCGGGATTGCCAGCCACCATCACTGAAGCGCTCAATCGGCCACTCATCGCTACCCCCTCTATTTCGGCTAGCGCACCTGCAGACTTCGTTGCCAACGTCCGGCGGTTTCTTACTGAGTAGCGCCCGGGAGCACTGTCTTAGTCTTACTTTAAGCGACAAGAGGGTGCTAATGCCGAAATCACTAATTAACCTGTATAAGACCTCACTTGGCGTCGCTGTCCGTTTGCAGGTGGGGAGGATTCATCTATTCTCGTCGCCTGCGAAGACGGATGACGCGCAGCGTGATCGCTCTACGTTTTTTCGTTTGCTTCGGGGTATCAATATACGCGGAGCACACTCAAGAATGGTGGTGCAGGCATTCATGGTTTCGGCATGTTCTCTCAATTCCTACGGAGCACAGTCTTTCGCATGGATCGATGCCACGGGTGGAATCCAAGTTGACCGTCTTCCAGGCACGCTGGCTCCTATGCCCAAATCGGAAGTATCGTATCCAGGGGCATCGAATGTAAGCGCATTTACGGCGCTAGATCCCTACATGGTCAATATCATGGGCACAATGTCTCAGGCCCACCTTGCTGCGCCGCGCATGCATAACTTCAGTGGAAACTTGCCATTTATTAATTCGACAACTAACGTACCTGATGCCGCTGTATTACAAGGGTGGGATCCGTATAGGAACAACTCTGTTAATCTGACTGACTCCCAAATAACCAACGATGGGCTTGCAGGCCGGATCGAAAAAAGAAGCGGCCGCACGGTTATTAGGTATAACGCAGGAGATGGGATCACTGCGGGAGCTTGCAGATCCCAACTTGTAAGTTATCCAGTTCCACCCCGAACCCATGTCCGATGGGAACTAGTGGTGGCTTTTGGGGGGCACGATAGAGGAGACCATTGGGCCCTGACACCACCGAAACTTAGCCCAGTTCTGTTTTGGCAGCTAAAGAGCTCCTCTAGTCCGAGTCCTTCCATGTCTGCTGTTGTTGATACTGATCCCCAAGCGCCAGATAAATCGTTAATTCTCACGTTCTTTGCCAAGGGCGGAAATGTGCCAAAGTTAAGGCCAATTGCTCACGTATCGGGCATACCTCGAGCGACGTTCATTCCTATAGTAATCGAATCATTTCTCGACGAACGGGAAAATGACCAAGGCGGCAAAGGCAGGGAGCGCATATGGGTAAATGGCAATCTAGTGGTTGATGCGCTGGGCCCGACCCTGACCCCGGGATCTGGCTACCATCGATGGGTAATGGCCCAGTACCTGTATCGCGAAACAGAGCCCTCGAAATTTACCAGGGCATCATTCTGGCAAACAGCCCGGATGATCGTACTCCCGTGATGGTTAATACTACCGGATGGATGTGAAAGGGTGAAAGGTGCAAATGACCCCGCTGTAATCACTTAGCGGCAGAATGCATTAGTGGCTATCGAGCCCATGGCTGAACGCAGTACGAACGCAAAGACACCGCAGAAGCACGACGTGCACCGCACCCGAAGCAGGTTACGTTACCCAAAAGGTGGCAGTTCCTTGAGCGTGCCGTTCTTTAGGCGCTCCCATTGTGTCCGCCGAGCCCATCGCTCAGCACCCCAGGTTGACTGGGGTCCGCGGGCGCCGAGCCAGGCAGGCGCAAACGACTGGCAACGCGATAACTTCAATTTTTTGGCCGCCCCCGTGTGGCATGCTCGCTGACCCCCTATATAGATAGAGGTCAGACCGGGGCACCCAAGCTTCTCACGATCAGGCCCACATCATTGGCGGTAGCCGGGCCCCAAATGCAGCGAGATCTGGTAACACCATTTCCTGCTCCGCCCGGCTCAGGCCCATCCAGCCGCCAAGATTGCCCGCCAATTCGGCCACCGAGATTCCCGGCAGCAGCCGACCTGAGCCGACTTCTTCGCTGGTGCCCAGCGCCGTTGTGGGAAACCGCCCATGAATGGTCGCGCCCCGCACACCGCCGCCTGCGATGAAGTGATGCGATCCCCAGCCGTGATCGCTGCCGTCGCCATTGGTCGTCAGCGTGCGGCCGAAGTCCGACGCAGTGAACAGCGTAACGTTGTTCAGCATGCCCATCGTGTTGAGCGACGACAAGAAGTAGTTGACCGATTGCGCCACTCGCGCCATCAGCACCGGCTGATCGCGCATTTGGTTGGCATGGGTATCGAAGCCGCCGATCGAAACCATGAAGACTTGGCGCCGCATACCGAGCGTCTGGCCAGCGGCGATCATTTGAGTCACCATGCGCAGCTGCTTGGCCAGCGAATCGTTGTCCAAGGTCGCGGTGTTGCCGGGGCTCACTTGGCTTGACGGAATTGCAGGTACGTTGCCCGAGGCCAGGGCCGTCTGCAGCATCGCGTCGGCAGCAATCGAGCGCTGCATCACGCGGGTGTATTCGGATTGCAGCGCGGTGTCGCCGTTTGCCGCGAGCGTGTTGCGCAGCACATTGCCGGCGGTGCTCGAGCCGTGAACCCACGAGTTGCCGAGCGCACGCGCCTTTACCGGACCATTGGCGCCGACCTGGTATTGGGTGACCGTGCTGCCGGACAGGAAGACCGCATTGCCGGCGGCGGAAACCGCGGTGAACATCGGCTGCTGGTTCGCTGACATCAGGATGTCTCCCATGCGCCCGCCCCAGCCAGAACGCGCGCCTTCGGGCGACAGCGATTGCCACGTCGATTGCTGGTCGTTGTGCGAGAAGAGTTTGGACGGCACATCGGTTCCGGCCAGGAATTCCGCCTTGGTGATCGGCCGCTTCAGTGGGCCGACGTTGGCAACGATGGCAGCACGGCCGGCTTCATACCACTGCCGCAGCGGCTGCAGTTCTGCCGGCATGCCAAAGACGCGGCCCGCCTCTTGCGTGGTGCTGGTGATCTGCTGCAGATTGGCCAGCGGCCAAGCCAGTTCGCGGCGCACGGCCGCATATTGGCCGTAGCCGATGGCGTCCATAGGCACCACCCAGTTGTGAGAATCGTTGCCGCCAGCCATGAACAAACAGACCAGTGCGCGGTAGGGGCCGGTCACCGTGGCTGCGCTGGAACTCTGGCTGGCCAACGTAGCCATCCCGGCCAGACTCATCGCCAGCGGCGCACTGAATCGGTGAATGCCCTGCCCGGCTGCGGCGGCGGCAAGGCCGGAGGCAGCGCGCAGAAATTGCCGTCGTGATTGGTTGTTGTGGCTCATCAGCGTTGCACCAAGTAGTCGGGGGATGCCAGCGCGACGAACAGCGCGACGCGCGCTCTATACAGATGACTGGCTTCGGAATTGCCGGCTACGCCGCCAACGGCATCGCGAATATCTTGCCGCAGGGCCTTCGGCATGCGGCCAGCAAAAAGCAGCAGATCGAGGTTGTCGATCAAACCATTTAAGTTACCGGCAGCGGCGAGGGCCGCCTGGGCCGACAGCGCCACGCTCACGTCGCGCGCGCTGCCGGTCCAGCCCAGGCCGGAGCCAGCCATCGTCTCGGCAAGATTCACCCACTCGGCAGTGCTCGATTCGTTGACGATCTGTAGCTCTGGCGCGGTGGCTCCGGTTGCGGCCAACGTGCTATTGGGCGGCACATAGCCAGGGCGGAAATAGCCGAATACGGAGGGTGCATGCAATGCTCGCTGGCTTTGCGAATCGAGTTCCCAGGCCATCATGAATCCACCGGTCGCCGAAGTGGCACCGAATGCTCTCATCCAATGAGTAACCCGCAAGACGGGCTCCCGCAATTTGCCAAACTCTCCGGTCGGTGCTTGCCGCGCCTCGGTGTCGAGCAGGATGGCACGAACGACTGCTCCCAGATCGCCACGCACACCTTGGCCATTGTTGTTGAAGGCTGATGCAACCCTTGCGACATACGCCGGGCTTGGATTGCTGGTTACGAAGCGCTGAATCAGCTGCCTGCCGATGAACGGGCCAACATTTGGGTGGTTGAATAAGGTGTCCAGCGCAATGCGCAGACTTTCAGCAGCGCCGGTATTTGCGGGGATGGTCACCGCATGAGACTTGCCAGCAAATAGGCGCTTCTCTGCCGAGGAGTGCTGTCCGGGGTAGGCCTTCATCTTCTGCAGATCGATGCGCGTGTCGCCAGCCACTGAATAATCGGGGCTACCCCAGCGGAAGTTGTTCTCTGTCAGCTGCGCATCCGGAAAGCCCCAGCTCCAGCCGGTGAACACCTTGGCCAGCGCCATCACGTCGGCATTGTTGTACGTCTCGATCGGCTTGCCGCTTGATTCGAGCTTCTCGGTTCCGTCAATATTCAGTTCATGCAGGCCGATGGTGAAGAGCTGCATCACTTCCCGCGCAAAGTTCTCGTCCGGATTCCTTCCTGTTGCCGCATCCTCCTTGCGGTTGCGGATGTGCGACAGGTAGATGCCCATGACTGGGCTCAGTGCCATGTCTTCCAGCAGGTTGCGAAAGTTGCCGAAGGCGTGTCGGTTCAGCGTATCCAGGTAGTGGGCATACGCTCGCGAGTGGTGATGCAAGTTGGAATCGGCTTGCGAGACCATGAAGATCTGATGCAGAGCAAAACCCATGCGCTTTCGCAACTGGTCAGGGCTGCTTGCGGCATTTGCCCAGAACCGTTGGCCCACTATGGCCGTCGAATAGCTCGCGCCTCCGGGGCGATAGGCCGCACCGCGGTCGAACTGAGCTTGCACGGCATTCACGAAATCGGGGCTTGCCGGCTGGGCCAGCTGATCTGCAAGCCACGCCGCATCGCTTACGCCGGCCAAGCGGGCGATCTCGGCGGGGGTGGGGCCGAAGGTAGCTTGCTGCAGCAGGCGCGAGGCCTCGTTCTTCCGTGCGATCGCAAGATCGGCGGAACCAGAGCCTACCCAAGTTATGCGCAGCGCAGCGTTCCAGGCCAATTCACCTTGCCCGGCGATGACATCGATGCCATCGAAAGCCTTCTCGTTGCTTCCTTTGTCGACCACGGTCCCCGGCGCAACGGGAAGCAGCGTGGAAGTCCCATCAGTCAGGTAACTGACATACAGATTCCTGTCCTCGCCATTGATCACCGCATCGTTGGTGAACACCACATCCACCTTCGACCCGGCCCTCAACCCCGGCGCACTGAAGCTGTAATCAGCCGGTTCGGTCGACCGAACCTCGACGGTGCCGATCACGGTGCCGTCCAGCCGCACCACCATGATCGGCCCCACCCCGCCCGCCAACGATCCACGCGCGCGCACGGTGAGGGTCGGGACAGCTGCACCGGCGCCCGTCGATGCAGGCGCTGCGCCCTGCGCGAAGACCATTCCACCCGCGCCGCTTGCATCACGCCAAGTGCCTGTCACCTGTTTGCTCGTCCCGACTTCGCCGGTGAAGGTGTAAGAGCTGCTGCTGCCGGCGGCAGTGACCTTCAACACACCACCGGAGGACACGGTTCCGCTGGCTGTAAGCGAGACGGTGCTGCCGTTTCGAACCAGCGCGACCGTGCCAGTCACGCGCCCGGACTGATCGACGACGAGGTTGGCGGTGCCGGTTTCCTTGCCGGTGACGGTGGCGGTCAGGTTGCCGGCAAAACTGCTGGGCGCCGCCGCCGAATACGGCGCAAGGCTAGGTGCAAGGCCGCTGGCGCTGAGCACGAAGCTGCCTGTACCGCTGCCACTGGCCTGCGCCGCCAGGTAATAGGTGCCGCTGGCGGTGGGGGTGAAGGTGATCCTCGAATCCGCCTGGCCCGCGGAGATGTTGTCGTTGACGGCCAGCTGTTTCAGGTTGGCGTCGAACAATGCAAGCAACGGGTCGGCCAGCGTGCCGTTCTTGTTGCCGGCGCCCTTCAGATCGAATTGATAGGCAACGCCGGCTTGCAGGCTGATGCCATAGGCGTCGACATCGCCGGCGCTGTCGACTCGGCCGAAGACGCTGTCGCCGGGCAGCAAACGCACTGGCCCGGCCTGCACGCCCGGGATCAGATCGGCAGTGGCACCTGCGGTGGTGCGGCACTCGTTGCCTGCCGGCAGTTCACCGAAGACGAAGCGCCGGACGCTGACCGGCGGTGCACCGTTGAGCTGCACCTGCCCCGCGCACGGGTTGCGGAAGCTCACCGTATAGCTGCCGGATTCGTATTTGACGCCGTGGCGGTGGGCCGAATAAAGCGACTGGCCGCCCACATACAGCTCGAACGGCCCCGTGGCCTCGCCGCTGCTGATGTCGCCCTGCACCAGGTTCCAGGTCGGTGAGCCGTCGGCGTTGTAGTGGAACATCGCCATGAAGAGGCGGTTGTTCTGCACCTCGACGGCATAGCCGCGGCCGCCTTCGGCCGGGTTCCAGTACCAGCCAACCTCGGGCTGGTGCGGCTGCGTGGTGGTGGCAAGACCGTTGAAGTCGAAACGCGTCGACGGCATGCGCCGGCCGCTCGAGAAGATCGCCACGGCATCGTTGCCGTTGAAGGTGATCCATACATAACCGGCCGAGGTGGACGTCGGCTCGCTGTAGACCGGGGACGCGACGCTTTGCCCACCCTGGAACTGCCGCATCTCGCCGAAGAAGCCGTAGCTGCCGTCGGAGCTGGCACCGAAGGTGCCGCGCGCCACGTACCAGATTGGCTTGCCGGTGCCCTCCTCGTACATGAAGAAGCCGGCAAAGCCGGCATCGCCCTGCGCCTCGAACATGAAGCCGGTGCCACCCTCCTGCGGGTTCCAGTACCAGCCGTTGGCGGCAAAGCGGGAGACCGACGGCGCCTGGAAGGCCAAGGCGACCTTCTTGCCTGAATCGAGCATCGACCCAGCCGCGGCCTTGGCCGACTCGACGACATCGCCGCCGCCGCAAGCGGCAAGTAACAGTGAAGACGCGCAGGCCACCGCAGCGCATAGCCTGCGGCCGAAGGCGGACACCGACGGGGTGGTGTGCTTTTGGACGAGGGAAACAAACATGGTCATGAAATCAGCCTGATCGTGAGCAACAACGATTTGGGTGCACGGGAAACGTGCCGCGCCGACTGCTCGCGCGACCTTCCGGATTCATCGACAGGCCTGCGGGAGACCTTTAACGGCAACTTGTAAGCAATTGCCTACGGCCGCGGGAGCCTTGTTACAAACGCTGCCCCATTCTGAGAACAGCCCCTTTGTACGCTCCTCGATGGGGTTTGCCTCCCCCCTGTTCAAGGCGTTGCCGCGCAACACCTCGACACAGAAAATCGGCCGCGCACCCGAATTCGTATCCGGCATGCGCATGTCATCCATGAACCCATGCCACATCATTGTCCGGTTATCGCCCTTGCGATGCCTGAAGAAGCAGGCAATGCCCCTGCTTTTTGTTCTGCTCGCATGGGTAGCCACGCCTGGTCTTGCGCTGACCGCGGCGACCACCGCGCCGGCGAATGCCTACGCGCACATTGGCAATGTCGGCGGAACGAGCGGCGTCTTGATTGCACCGAACTGGGTGCTGACTGCGGCTCACAACATCAGCGGATCCGTGCTTGGCAGTTTCGAGTCGGAAGCAGGCACCTCGAATGTGTTGGCCAGCTATAAATATCCTGGCCACAGCTATCCGAGCCACGACATTGGGCTGCTTTATCTCGCCACATCGCTCAATGCAGGAGGCGCCTTCCCGCTGCTGAACAGCACGGCGATCGGCCAATCTCAGGTCAGAGGTCTGGGGCCAGTGACATTGACGAGCGCAAAGCGCGGAACTGCAGGCAGGCCAGTCACCGGAGTTGGCAGTGTTGCACTGGCCCTCGATACGGTCGTTTGGGAAGGTGCTACGCATACGCCCAATTGGCTCATCACTTCCGGTCCGGTCTACGTTGAAGGCGGCGACAGCGGCGGCGGATTGTTCATGGGCAACGTCGATTCCAGTAGCAATGCCGTGCTGCTCGGGGTGACAACGACGCTGCTGGGCGGGGGCGGATTCAACTCTTCTGGCCACGTGCAGACGGCGCCGTACATGCCGTGGATCAACAGCACGATCAGGAGTGTGACTCCCGGCCAGGCCGCGCAGTGGACGATGGCGGTGTCGCCGGTACCGGAACCGCCGGCGGTATTGATGATGGCACTCGGGCTCGGCTTCTTGTATCGACGGCGCAAACACACCCGCGCGGCTTTTCCTCCCCATTGAACTGATTCCGACCGGGCCGGGCCCGGTTCATGCGTGCCTTGTCTACACGCACTTTCCCATCGCTATTGCTCCTGCCAGATGTTCGAAGACAAAGAATCCCGACAGACCTTCCTGACCGGCCCGCAATCGGTGCGCACGCTGGCTGCGGCTGTGCTCGAGCCTGCGCTGTCGGTGTTCGTCTACCTGGCGATCAATGGCTGGTACTACGGGTCGGTCAACCGTGCCGACATGACGCTGTGCCTGTTGGTCTTCGCGCTGAGCTTCCCGGGGCGTGACCGCTTCCGTGAAGGCTGGCTGCCGGCCGGCATCGGCATCCTGACCGACTGGGTCTTCCTGCTGCTGATCCTCGCGCTGTGCGGCTTTGCCACGCGCAGCTTCGGGCTGTTCGACGAAGAGATCCTGATTGCGTGGGCGATCCTGACCCCGCTGACCCACTGGGCGATGATGTGGATCGGGCGCTCGCTGCTGCGCGCGCAAGCCCGCAAGCCCGAGGCGGTGGACCGGGCGGTGATCGTCGGGGCCGGCACGCTGGGTGTGAAGCTCGCCAATTCGTTGGCGAAGTCGAAGGACCGGGTGACCGATGTGCTCGGCCACTTCGACGACCGCACCAACGGCCGGGTTGCCAAAGGCGCGGAAGGCAAGCGCCTGGGCTCGATATCGGAAGTGGCCGCCTATGTGAATGCCCACGGTGTGCGCAGCGTCTACATCACGCTGCCGCTGGGCTCGCAGCCGCGCATCTTGCAGTTGATGGAACAGCTGCAGGGCACGACAGCCAGCCTGTATTTCGTGCCCGACGTATTTGGCATCAGCATCATCCAGGGGCGACTGCGCGATGTTGGCGGCATTCCGGTGGTCGGGCTGTGCGAGACGCCGTTCACCGGCACCAGCGAGCTGGTCAAGCGGATCAGCGACATCGTGCTGGCGTCGATCATCCTGCTGCTGATCTCGCCGCTGATGCTGGCGATCGCGCTGGGCGTCAAGATGAGTTCACCCGGGCCGGTGATCTTCAAGCAGCGGCGCAACGGTTTGGACGGCGAAGAAATCATCGTCTACAAATTCCGCTCGATGACGACGATGGACAACGGCAGCGAGATCCGCCAGGCCACCAAGGGCGATGCACGCATCACGCCGTTCGGCGCCTTCATCCGCCGCACCTCGCTGGACGAGCTGCCGCAGTTCATCAACGTGCTCCAGGGCCGGATGAGCATCGTAGGCCCGCGGCCGCATGCGGTGGCCCACAACGAGACCTACCGCCAGCTGATCAAGGCCTACATGGTGCGCCACAAGGTCAAGCCCGGCATCACCGGCCTGGCGCAGGTGAACGGCCACCGCGGCGAGACCGACACCATCGAGAAGATGCAGGTGCGCGTCGAGCACGATCTGGAATACCTGCGCAACTGGTCGCTGCTGCTGGACCTGCAGATCATCCTCGCGACGATCCGGCTGGTGGTGCGCGACAGCAAGGCGTATTGAACGACAACAACAAGAATGCACCCTGACATTTGCCCTCGCCAGCGGGAGCCCCGCCCCGTTCACACCGTCTTCTTCGCCGCCGCGCTGCTGGCATGCGGCTCTGCGCAGGCGCAGGCCGACCCCAACACCTTCATCGGCGCCAGCCAGGCCTTCACTTACCAGAGCAACATCTTTCGAACGCCGGACGGGCAACCGGCCAGCTCGGACACGATCTCCAGCACCGGCATCGTGGCCGGCACCGACATCGCCCTCGGCCGCCAGCGCCTGCATGCCAATGCCAACGTGCGCAGCAACAACTTCCGAGATCAGGACCAACTCGACAACGTCAGCTACGGGCTGACGACCGGGCTCGACTGGCAGACGCTGCACCGCCTCTCGGGCAGCCTGAGTTATGCGGCGAACCGCAACCTGGCCAGCTATGCGAGCGACATCAATCTGCCGCGCCTGAACAGCAAGAACATCGAAGAGTCACGCCAGTTCGACGCCACGGCAAGGATCGGTGGCACGACACGGCTGAGTTTCGAGGCCGGATACCAGCACCGTGAGCGCCGCTACTCGGCTCCGCAGTTCGACCCGCAGGAATTGAAGCAGTCAGCCGTCAAGGTCGGCGCCCGTTATCGGCCCAGCGCCGCGCTTACCGTTGGCGCCGGTCTGCGGTTCACCGAGGGCCGATTCCCGCTTTATCGCCAGGGGCCGGGCGGCATCTACGTGGCCGACAAGTTCCAGCGAAGGGATGTCGACCTGAGTGCCACCTGGACGCCGAGCGGGCGCAGCGCGCTGAATGCGCGAGTGAGCATCGGCCGCCAGACCCACTCCGAAGCTCGGCAGAACGAGTTCTCGGGAGTGACCGGTGCTTTGGCGTGGACCTATCAGGCCACCGGCAAGCTGCAGGTGGTGACGACATTGACCCGCGACACCGGCGCCGAAAGCCAGTTCTTCGACGCAGGCAATGGCATCGTCGGCGAATACGGAACCAGCCGCCTCGCGACCGGTGTGCAGGTGGCTGCCCGCTACGACGCGACGGCAAAGACCCGGCTGCAGGCTTCGGTGGCGCATACGCACCGTTCGCTGAATGCCGACATCAGCAACCCCGCCGTGGGCGCAACGGCGAGCCAATCCGGCTCGGACAGCACCACGAAGGTGAGCCTGGGCGCGCGTTACGTGCCGACCCGCAATGTTGCGGTGGACTGCGGTGTCGCGAAGGAAAAGCGCTCGACCTCGACGACGCTGTCGTACGACTACTCGGCAGAGTCTGCGAATTGCGCGGTGCAGGTGCAGTTGGATGTGCGGTGAACAGGAACAGCCACCAGAAAACAATGATGTTCGCGGGCTCGGCTTGGCGCGGGGTCTGCTTGAGGACTGTTACGTTCAGAACGTTGTGAAACCCCCTGAACAGGGGCCTGAAAGATGGTGTAACGAGTCGTACACTGACATCGCGCACCCCCTAATAGGTCGTGCCCTGTATTCGCAGCTCAGCAACACTTTTTTGAGGAAATCATGAAACTGAAATACATCGTCGGCCTGTGCAGCATGGCGTTTTCGATCAGTGCCGCAGCATTGCAGACGCCGATCGTCCAAGAAACATTCGCCCCTAACGAGACGAAGCTGATCAATTTCGGGCCGATCAGCCTCAGTTCGACGTCGGACGTCTCTGGCTCATTTTTCAGCGCTCAATCAATCAATTTCGGGTTCTTCACGCTAACGCTGAGCCCTATCACGTTCGGAGGTGCAACCTATTCCGGCACAAACACCGGGATCTCGCCAAATTTCTCGTTCGCAAATGTGGCGATGGGGACATACGATCTCAAGGCATCTGCTACCAGCAGCAACGGCGGCCTTGCGTTCATGGGCGCGAATTACACGGTGACAGCTGTACCTGAACCAGAGACTCTCGCCATGATGCTCGCGGGCCTGGGCGCGATCGGGTTCATGATCCGCCGCAGGAATGCAGGCTAGTGTGTGTTGCGTGTTGTAAGCCGACTTGATAGCTTGGGGTTGAGTTGCTTAGGCATCCCCATTGGCTTGCACTCAGCAAGATTGTGCAGTTCGCTAACGACATGCTTGTCACTGGCCGTGAAACATCCCGTGCAACTTCGCTTACATGAATCATCTTTCAAAGGATTTGCGATGAAAACGATTTCATTAGCTGCACTTACCACGATGGTGATGTTGGCCACGGGTCAAGCGCAAGCCGTGGCGGTGACTGACACAATCGACCACACCTCTGGTCAAGCCAATACCTATTTTGTCCCGGATGACAATTTGAAGTTGCAGTCGCCATACTGGCGCAATGGGACGCAAGACTGGGGATGGACCCATAACGCAATCACCGACCCCTTCACGACCGCCACCCTGAACATCAGCGCATATGATGTCGATTCGCCCTTCGAAGTCGATAACATTTCCGCCTGGAACGGTACGGATTGGGTACTGCTAGGCCCGCTTCAGGGTTTTGACGAGACCTGGAGCTTCGCTGAGTTCACCCTTGATAATAGTTTTTTTGGCAGCATCCAGTCCGGCTTGCAAGTTAAGGTCGACATAGACGTTGACAACGATGGATGGCTATTGACCTTGGCCAAATCGTCCCTTTCAGTGGACGGGGGTGCATTGCCATCGCCGATACCGGCAGTGCCGGAACCTGGAACTTACGCGATGATGCTAGCCGGTATGGGCGCGCTCGGCTTCGTGGCACGCCGACGCAAGCAGAAATAACCGTTGCAGACTGCATCTGCGAAAACCCGCTTCGGCGGGTTTTATCTTTATTGGGGCGAGCGGGCTAGACTGCGTCAGTTACTGGAGTGCGCCCGGGGAAGTCGATGAGAGGTGTCGGTCAAAGGCTACCCCTCGGTGAGTAGCACGCGTGACTGCCGCATTGAATCTCAGTTCCGCACTACTTCGTTGTCAAACAGATTTATCAGAGACGTACGATCTCGGGCATCGTGAAGCTCACCCGGAACGTCTTGATCTCGCCGTCTCCACCCTCGGCCTCGCCCAGATAACCGCCTGGTTACCAGCTCCTATTGCCTTGGCGTTTTGGCGAAGCCGATCGCCGCCGACACCGGCTGGACGCTGAGCCTGATCTACCTCGGCTTCACCGTCGCGGTGCTGATGATGGGCGCGGTGTCGACATGGGCCGGCCGGGCAACCGATCGGTATGGTGCACAGCGAGTGATGGCGGTTGGGGTGGTGCTGGTGTCGGTGGCGCTCGCGCTGCTGGCGATCAGCCGCAGCGAGGGCTGGTATCTCGGCGTCTGGGCGCTGCTCGGCATCGGCATGCGGCTGTGCCTTTACGACACCGCGTTTGCCGGGCTGGTGCAGGTGGTGCCGTCGCGCGGGCGGCTGGCGATTCCGTACCTGACGCTGTTCGGCGCGTTTGCGTCGACAATTTTCTGGGTGCTCGGCCACCAGCTCGAGCAGGCCTACGGCTGGCGCTGGACGCCGGCGGCGTTTGCGGCGATCAATCTGCTTGTCTGCCTGCCGCTGAATTGGATCGGCCTGTCGCGGCGCGAAGGCTATTTCTACGTGGAACGGTTCGACGCCTCGTCACCCACACCGCCAGCAGTCCGACACCAAAAAGCGCCAACGTAGATGGCTCGGGAACCGCAGTGACGGCTGTCACATTGCCCTGCACATTCAGACCTGCCGGATTGCCGGTATCGGTGACGCGAAATTGCAGCGTGTTAAGCCCAGGCAGAAAACCACCGGTAATCGAAAACGAATGTGAGCTGCGATAGTTCTGCACGGCATTCCCTGTCAGACTGAGGGTACCGGTGCCATTGGGTGTGTGCCCATTGAAGAGGATGCTGCCGTAGTTGTCGACGCTCCATGAGCCATCGAGGCGTGCGGTCGATGCATCGTATCCGGTCAGATCAAATACCAGTTGGTAGGTATATGGCGAGTTGATCGTTGAACGGGCATTCGCCGCTGTCGAGATCCACATCGACTGTGGAGATTTGAAATACAGCTGATGTTGATTCGAAGCCACGACGGCGTCGAAAGAACTGCTCACGCCCGGCCCTGCCACGATGTCCCAGCGAGGATCCGTCGCACTCGTGGCGAGCGTCGACCCGCTCGCATCCACCCCGGTGCCGATGTTGACGACCGTCACGGCAGTCGCCGCGCCAGCTGACAGTGCAAGCGCCAACGCCGCGCCGGCACGCAGCACCTTTGCAACTCCCGTTATCGCCTTTTCTGACCAGTAGCAATTCATGCACATTCCTTCTTGAAGGACCAGGCAAACCTCTGATCGGGCGATGATCGTCGTCAAGCCGTCGCTGTTACACAACCCCGCGATCGCGGGACTGCACAACGCCTAAAACTAATGCTGCGCGCCGGCTTGGACGGGCAATAGCCTTACGATCGCGGGCATCGTGAAGCCCCCCCGGGACGTCTTGATCATCGCCGTCACCACCCTCGGCCTTGCCCAGATCACCGCCTGGGGCACGAGCTTCTATTGCCTTGGCGTGCTGGCGAAGCCGATCGCTGCCGACACCGGCTGGACGCTGAGCCTGATCTACCTGGGCTTCACCGTCGCGGTGCTGATGATGGGCGCGGTGTCGACCTGGGCCGGCCGGGCGACCGATCGGTATGGCGCGCAGCGGGTGATGGCGGTTGGCGTGGTGCTGGTTTCGGTGGCGCTTGCGCTGCTGGCGATCAGCCGCAGCGAGGGCTGGTACCTCGGCGTCTGGGCGCTGCTCGGCATCGGCATGCGGCTGTGTCTTTACGACACCGCTTTTGCCGGGCTGGTGCAGGTGGTGCCGTCGCGTGGGCGGCTGGCGATTTCGTACCTGACGCTGTTCGGCGCGTTTGCGTCGACGATTTTCTGGGTGCTCGGCCATCAGCTCGAACAGGCCTACGGCTGGCGCTGGACGCTGGCGGCGTTTGCGGCGATCAATCTGGTTGTCTGCCTGCCGCTGAACTGGATTGGCTTGTCGCGGCGCGAAGCGCCGGGGGTCGCCGACAATGGCGCCGCGGCAACTGAAAAGACGCGCGCCGCCTCGATCGATGGCCCGCCGCTGACCGGTCAGCCACGCCGCATCGCGATCGGGCTCCTCGCGCTGGTGATGGCGCTGAACGGGCTGGTGTTCGGCGTCGTCACGGTGCAATTGGTGCCGCTGCTCGAGGCGGCGCAGCTGTCGACAACCGCCGCGGTGTGGATCGCATCGACAAAAGGTTTCGGCCAGTTCGCCGGCCGGGTGGTTGAAATCGTTTTCGGCCGCCACCTGCGCGCGATCACGGTGGCGCGGCTCGCGATCGGCGCCCTGCCCTGGTCGTTCGTCGTGCTGCTGCTCGGGGCCGGGCACTTCCACGCGCTGCTGCTGTTCACGCTGCTGATGGGCGCATCGCAAGGCGTCATCACGATCGTCCGCGGCGCGTTGCCACTGGCGCTGTTCGGCAGCGCCGGTTATGGCGCGGTGCTCGGCCTGCTGGCGACACCAGTGCTGATCGTCAATGCCGGCGCGCCGACGCTGTTTGCGCTGATCGTCGATGGCTGGGGTTGGGAGGTTGCCGAGGTCGTGCTGCTGGTAGCCGCGGCGGCTTCTTGGCTGACGATGGAGGGGATGGCGCGGTGGTATCAGCGGCAGCGCGCCGTTGTCGTCGCGCAACCCGGGCACTGACGCTCGAGCTTGTTACCGCCAGCGTTGCCGCCCAGCTACGCGCCTCCCGCAGTCAGGGGATTTTTCCAAACCGCCCGCTCGCAGACGATCGCCATCGGCGCGGCGCAAAAGTGCGCCGATCAGCGATGCAATGACAGGAGCGCGATGTCTGAATCGGATCACTTGTTTGATGCGTGCCTCGATGGGCTGTACGGCAGCATCTGCGACCCGGGCAGGATAGCCGAGGCCTTGCAGGCGATCCGCCACTACACGAATGCCGCTTCCAGCACGCTCGCCAGCTTCGATGCCGAAGGCAATGTTGCCGGGTTCAACGCGGTGAACTTCCCAGCCGGGATGCAGGCGGCATGGATGCAGTACTACGCCGGCCTCGACCCGCGCCGCACGATCGCGATGGCGCAGCCGGTCGGGCATTGGGTGACGGATGACCGGCTGATCGACCCGCTGCACAGCCCGTCGCGCGAATATGCGAATGATTTCGCGGTGCCGATGGGCATGCGCTGGATGCGCGGCGGCAAGGTCTACGACGGCAAGTTCGGCTCGGCGACGCTGTGTGTGCAGCGCCCCGGCCATGTCGCGACATTCGATGACGACATCGTGCAGCGCCTCGACAGGTTGCTGCCGCATGTGCAGCGGGCCTTCGGCCTGCGGCTGGAACTGAATGCGCGGCTGCCGGCGATTTCCGCCGCGATGCTGAGCCTCGACCTGCTCGACATCCCGTTGTGTGTCGTCAATGGCGATGCCAAGCTGCTGCACAGCAACTCGGCCGGCGAACAGGTGCTGCAGAAAAGCCGCTGCGTCCGGCTGCGGACCGGCCGGATCGGTGCGTGTTCTGCCAATGCCGACGCCTTGCTGCGCGAGGCGATCCGCAAGGCCTGTACGGCGAATCCGCGCGAGGCGTCTGCCTTCACGCTGCGCGATCCGTTGCAACCCGGCGCCGCTGAGTTGTCGCTGCGCATCCGCGTGATGCCGCTGCCGTTGACGCACCCGCTGATGGTTGGCCCGAGCGAACCGCATGCGGTGATTGTTCTCGACCACGGCAGGAATGCCGTCGACCCGGTCCACCTGCAGGCCTTGTTCGGCCTCAGCCGCAGCGAGGCGAGCCTGGCGGTGCTGCTCGCCGCCGGCCATCCCGCGAAAACCTGCGCACGCCTGCGCAATGTCGGCATCGCGACGGTGCGCACGCAGATCGCCAACATCCTCGCGAAGACGGGGTCGGCGTCGCAGATCCAGTTGTGTGCGGTGCTGGGGGCGATGGTGCCGCTGCGGGAGGGTGGAGAGAGGGGCGGGATCTTTGTTCCGCGAAGGAGCACCGAGGAACTCGACCACCCTCACCCCGGCCCTCTCCCGGGGGGAGAGGGAGGAATACCAGCTTCACTTGCGCGGGGCGGGGGTCAGGCAGCCAGTGCGTCCTCGATCTGCTCGTTGGCCGAGGCCACTGCTTCCTTCTCGGCGTCGGCGCCCATCGCCAGACCTTCGGCGTAGACGAACTGCACGTCGGTCATGCCGAGGAAGGCGAGCACGGTCTGCAGGTACGGCACCTGGGTGTCGGCCGGGGTGTTGCGGTATTTGCCGCCGCGGGTCAGCACGACGTAGATCTTCTTGCCGGTCAGCAGGCCGACCGGGCCTTTTTCGGTGTACGCGAAGGTGACTTTCGCGCGCGAGATTGCATCGATCCAGTTTTTCAGCTGCGACGAGACGCCGAAGTTGTACATCGGCACGCCAAGCACGACGGCGTCGGCGGCCTGGATCTCGGCGATCAGCGCATCGTCGAGCGCAACGCGTTCGGCCTGCTGCGGCGTGCGTTGCTCGGCCGGCGTGAACAAGGCGCCGAGTGCCGCTTCATCGAGCGCCGGGTGCGGCGTGCGGGCGAGGTCGCGGATCGTCAGCGACGCGCCGGGGTTGGTTTCGGTGAGCCGCTCGACAAGGCGACGTGCAAGCTGGCTGGAATGCGATCCGTCTTGGCGGGCGCTGGAATTGATTTGTAGGATGTTCATGGGGTGCTCCGGAAGATGGGTGGAAGTGCGATGGAGCCAATGTAATCATCCCGAAATCATTCCGGAAGCCATTGAAATGGATATCATTGTTCGACTGACGGAACAATGAGGGCGCGATGGCGGTTGAACCGAATGACCTGATGCTGTTTGCGCGGGTCGCGAACGAAGGCAGTTTCAGCCGCGCGGCCGAGCGCGCCGGTGTGCCGAAGTCGACGGTGTCGCGGCGCATCGCCGCGCTTGAAGGCGAACTCGGCGAGCGGCTGCTGCTGCGCACGACGCGCAAGCTGACGCTGACCGATTTCGGCCGCGGCGTGCTCGAGCATGCGAACCAGGTGGTGGCCGAATCGGAGGCGGCATCGGCGCTCGCGCAGCATCTGCAGGCGGCGCCGAGCGGGCGGTTGCGCATCTCGATGCCGAACGACCTCGCGATGATGTTGCCGCGGCGGCTGCTTGCCGATTTCATCGCCGCGTTTCCGCTGATCTCGCTCGAGCTCGACCTGAGCGCGCGCCGCGTCGACCTGATCGGCGAGAACTTTGATCTCGCGCTGCGGATGGGCGACCTGCCCGACGATGCGACGCTGGCCGCACGCTCGATCGGCTCGTTGACGATCGGCCTGTTTGCATCGCCCGACTACCTGCGCCGGCGCGGCATGCCGAGCGAGCCGGAAGCGCTGATGGCGCACGACACCTTGCGGCTGCTGCAGCGCAATGGCGAACCGGCTGCGTGGCGGCTGCTGCGCGGCGAGATGCAATGGCAAGGCATACCTCCGGGCCGCGCGACGATCAACTCGCCGTTGATGTTGTGCAACCTCGCGGTGGCCGGCAGCGGCATCGCGGCCGTCCATCATCTGTATGCGGCGCCTTATATCGAGCGTGGCGAACTGATGCCGGTGCTGGCCGACTGGTGCCTGCCGCCGGCCAGTGCGTGGGCGGTATTTCCGGGCCGGCGGTTGATGCCGGCGCGCACGCGCGCGTTTCTCGATGCGCTGGAGGCGAGCACCGCAGCGGCGTGGAAGACCCCGCCAGTGGCCAAAGAAACCTGACAGCGCCGCGGTCGGGGCGTAAGATGGTTCGGTACCTTCCGCTTCCAGGCACTGCCGTGAACCGCAAAGCGCAACCGCCACCGGTCGATGAACCGGCGCCGATCACCGATGACGAGGCCCTCTCGGATGCGGTGAGCGATGAGCGGCTCGAGCGCGTCGTCAAGCACCCCGACGGTTATTACTGGACCGGGCTCGAAGGCCATGAAGAGTTCGGACCCTTCGATTCGATCGAGGAAGCGCTCGCCGACATGGAGGTCGAGGAAAACGAATTCGACACCGGGCCGCCATCGCTCGAGGAGATCGAAGACACGCTCGGCATTGCGGGCTGGATCGACCCGGAGACCGGCGAACCGCCGGAGGATTCGCATATTCGGCTCGAGGATCATTGAGGGATATTCCGTGGGAGCGGCTTCAGCCGCGATTGCGGTGTGGCTCGACCGCGGAATCGGGGCTGAAGCCCCTCCTACAAAGCGATTGCGGCCTGGCGCCGCCCTTGAATCGGGGCTGAAGCCCCTTCCACAAAATCAGGGTACGGCTTCGATCAATGCGGCATCGACCGCCCGACCGCGAAATAGCGGAAGCCGGCGTTCTTCATCGTCTCCGGTTCGTACAGATTTCGGCCATCGAAGATCAGCGGCGTCTTCAGCAGGTTCTTGATCGTTTTCAGGTTCGGGCTCTTGTAGGCCTTCCATTCGGTGACGATCACCAGCGCGTCGGCGTTGGCCAGCGCGTCCATCGGTTTGTCGGCGAAGCGCAGGTTGTCGAGCAAGGCCGGTTGATCGGCGAGGTCCGACTGCAAGGCCTTGAATGCTGCATCCTCAGCCACCGGATCGTGCGCCACCACCCGGGCGCCGGCACGCAGCAGCGCATCGATCAGGACGCGGCTCGGCGCGGCGCGCATGTCGTCGGTGTTTGGCTTGAAGGCGAGGCCCCAGACCGCGAAGATGCGGCCACGCAGATCGTCGCCGAACTCGCCACGGATCTTGTCGAATAGCACGTGCTTCTGATCCTCGTTGACCGCCTCGACCGCTTCGAGCACACGCAGGCTCATGCCATGTTCGTGCGCCGTGTGATCGAGTGCCTTCACGTCTTTCGGGAAGCAGCTGCCGCCGTAGCCGGTGCCTGCATACAGAAAGCTGTAGCCGATGCGCGGGTCGGAACCGATGCCCTGGCGCACCAGTTCGATATCGGCGCCGACCTTGTCGGCCAGGTTGGCCAGCTCGTTCATGAAGCTGATGCGGGTCGCCAGCATTGCATTGGCGGCATATTTGGTGAACTCGGCGCTGCGCACATCCATCACGCGGCAGCGCTCGTGGTTGCGGTTGAACGGCGCATAGATCTCGCGCATCACGGCCAGCGCATGCTGACCGGGGGCGTCGTCGGCAACGCCGAGCACGATGCGATCGGGGCGCATGAAATCCTCGACCGCCGCGCCTTCCTTCAGAAATTCGGGATTGCTGACGACCGAAAAGCCGGTCGCGTTGGCGGCGACGGCATCGGCGTCGAGCTCAATCCCGCGGCGGACCAGTTCCTCGTGAATGACAGCGGAGACCTTGTCGGCGGTGCCGACCGGCACGGTCGATTTGTCGACCACGACCTTGAAGCCATGCATGTGGCGGCCGATGCTGCGCGCCGCCGACAGCACATGCTGCAGGTCGGCGCTGCCATCTTCGTCGGGCGGCGTGCCGACGGCGATGAACAAGGCCTCGCCATGCTCGATCGCGCCGGCCACATCGGTCGTGAAGCTGAGCCGCTCGGCATCGACGTTGTTTGCGATCAGCTGCTGCAGGCCGGGCTCGTAGATCGGCACGCCGCCGGCATTCAGGACCTTGATCTTCTCGGCATCGACATCGAGGCAGACGACCTGGTTGCCGAGATCGGCCAGGCAGGCGCCGGTGACGAGGCCGACATAGCCGGCGCCGATGATCGTGATGTTCATGGGCTGGTCCCAATCAGTTCCACAAAGGGATCTTGCCTGCAGGCAGGCTTGTGCACAACCCGCGATGCGTGCCTGCTCGCACCGCCTTACCTCAACAACATCTGAAAACTGTGCTCGTAGCGCCGCGTCAGCCGCTCGAACAGATCGAGCGGTTGCGTTCTGGACGCATTGCGGAATCGGGGCTGAAGCCCCTCCCACTGGATCCCAGCTGTGGGAGCGGCTTCAGCCGCGCTTCGGGCTGCGGAATCGGAATGCAGCCCACATGCCCTCCCCCCTACCCCAGCAACATCTGCAAGCTGTGCTCATACCGCCGCGTCAGCCGCTCGAACAATTCGAGCAGTTGATCGCTGCTGGTGCGCAATTCGGCTTCGCCGCCACCGCTCGCGGCGTGGCGCACCGCCGACAGCATCGCCGCCCATAGATCCCGCGCTTGCGCGAGGTCGGCGCGGATCTCCTGACTGCTCAGCGGCATCGCTTCGAGTTCGGCCAGCGCCTGCTCGAACGCGGCTTCAGTGTCGCGCGTCTGCTGCAGCGCGGCGGCGGCTTCGGCGCCGGGCAGAAGCCGCGCCAACAGCGCCTGCTTCGCCAGCCGCTGCGACAACATGCGTTGCCGGCCACTGAGGTTGATCACGCGCAGCGGTGCGGCGAGGCCGGCATTATCCAGTTGTGCTGTCAGCCGCTCGGCCTGCTGCAGCAGTTGCTCGGCGAGCGCGTCGATCACCGGCAGCGACGGCCTGGCATGTTGCAGCGCTGCCTCGAGTTGCTGCCACGGCAGCTCGACAGCATCCAGCAGGTCGCCATAGGTCGCGGCGGCAAGGCCGCGGCGCAGCGCCTGCAGGTTGCCGCGGCCGCGCTGCAGCAGGTCGGCCAGCCGCGCGGTATCGGCCGCCGGATCGTCAGAAAGCGACCGCAGCGCTGCCAGCTTGACGAGTTGCTGGCTGAACATGCGCAGCTGCCCGGCGCGGTTCACCGCCTCGGCGAAGCGGGCCGCATCGATCACCTGCTGCGAGACCTGGCCGACGCGGCAGTTGGTGTGCATCGACGCGACCTGCAGCATCCGGAACGCCTCGTCTTCCGGAATCTGCCGCGCGCGCATCAGCACCGCCTTCGCGCGGTCGACCAGCTTGCGTTCGTCGAAGCGCCGTTGCAGTTCGGCCAGCCGCTGCTGCAGCGCCTGCTCGCGGCGGAAACGCGCGATCGCCAGGTGCGCGAGCGGGCGCAGCCGGTGCGGCGCAAACGCATCGACCACATGTTCGGCAACGCCGGCGGCGAGCGACTGCTCGATTCGCTGCGCATCGGGGCTTTGCGTGAACAGCAGCACCGGCAGCGGGTGCGTCGCATGCAGGCCGGCCAGCGCAGCAAACACCTCGTCGTCAGGACGCGGCGCATCGACGACGACCAGCGCCGGATCGTGCTGCAACGCGTCGCGCACCAGATTGCGCCAGTCGCTTGCACCAATTAGGTGAAAACCCGCAGAAACGAGGTCGGCGGACAGTCCCGCAGGCGCCTGCGGGCTGTCGCTGACGAGCAGAACGGAAATCATGGTCCGCATTCAGCAAGGTCCGCGCCTGCCGCGGCGCTCGTGGCCGGGTTGGCACGCTTGCTGCTATGACCACTGCGGGCGTAACGACGCGCCCGGCCCGACACCTGCACACCCGCGGGGCCGAACTCACGATGCGGTGAGTACCCGTGTGCTTTCTGAACAAGCAGCCGTCCGCCCGCCCGGACGGACCAGATTCCAACCGTGTGGAGGGCAGGCCATGTCCAGCTTCAAGACCTTCTTGCGTTCCGGCCACTGGCCGACGCTTGCCGCGTCGTTTCTCTATTTCGATTTCTGCTTCGCGATCTGGGTGCTGAACGGTGCGATGGCGCCGTTCATCAGCGAGAGTTTCGGCCTCGATGCGGCGCAGAAAGGTTTCATGGTGTCGGTGCCTATCCTCGCCGGCGCGCTGATGCGCTTCCCGCTCGGCGTGCTGGCGCAATATATCGGCCGCAAGAATGCCGCGATGGTCGAGATGGCGCTGATCGTCGCCGCGCTGATCTACGGCTTTTTCCTCGTCGACAGTTACAACGAGGTGCTGGCGATGGGTGTGCTGCTCGGCATCGCTGGCGCCAGTTTCGGCGTTGCGTTGTCGCTCGGCTCCGGCTGGTTCCCGGCGCAATACAAGGGGCTGGCGATGGGCATTGCCGGCGCCGGCAACTCGGGCACCGTGCTGGCGGTGCTGTTTGCGCCGCCGCTGGCGATGAAGTTCGGCTGGTCGGCGGTTTATGGGCTGGCCGCCTGCACGATGCTGCTGCCGATGGTCGTGATGTGGTGGGTCGCGAAGGAGCCGCCGGACCGCGAGCACCAGACGCTGCGTGAACATGTCTCGTGCCTGTTCGAGAAGGACGGATGGGCGTTCAGCCTGATCTATGTGATCACCTTCGGTGGCTTCATCGGCCTCGCGAGTTTTCTGCCGACCTATTTCCACGACCAGTTCGGCGTCACGAAGGTCGAGGCGGGGCAATTGACGATGCTGGCGACGCTGATGGGCTCGGCGGTGCGCGTCGTCGGCGGCCATGTTGCCGATCGGCTCGGCGGCATTACGACGCTGAGCGGGGTGCTGCTGATGGTTGCGCTGACGCTGGTGCTGTGCGGTTTCTCCGGCGGCTCGGTCGTTGTCACGACGCTGCTGTTCATGGCGTGCTTCGCCGCGCTCGGCGCCGGCAATGGCGCGCTGTTCCAGCTGGTGCCGCTGCGCTGGCCGCTGACGACGGCGGTTGCCGGTTCGATGATCGGCGAGGTCGGTGCGCTCGGCGGCGGCTTCCTGCCGAATGCGATGGGCCAGTCGATGCAGCTGACCGGCACCTATCTGTGGGGTTTTGTCTCGTTTGCGGTGCTGGCGCTGGCGATGCTGCTGATGCTGCGCGTCGTGCAGATCCGCTGGACCCGCACCTGGGCCGAAAAAGGCGGCCGCGCCCGGCCTGCTGATGCGGCGTTGTCGACACCCGAAGACCGCGGCGCCGGCGCCGGGCTGAAGACGGCGCGGCCATGAGCGGACGACCGATCCGCTGCCGACCTGCCGCCAAGCCATCTTCAGCGTGGCAGGAAAAGCAGCCAGTAGATCAGCAGCAGGTTGAACAGCATCGCGACGGCAAAGGCGAGTTTCCACAACAGCGCCGGGTCGCGGTTGATCAGCGGCGTGGCCGGCGGCGCGCCAAGCTGGCGCGACGCGCCGCGTTCGAGCGCAAGCAGCAATTCCTCGGCGGTCTCGAAACGCTGCGCCGGGTCGATCGCGATCAGCTTCAGCACGACATGGTCGAGCCAGACCGGCACATCGGGCCGGCGCCGCGATGGCGCCGGCGGGTCGCTCAGGTGGCGGGTTCGCTGGTAGGGCTCGATCTCGCCGTACGGCAGGCGGCCGGTCAGCCACTGGTAAAGCGTGACGCCGAGCGCATAGAGGTCGCTGCCGCGATCGGCCGGCACGTGGTTCTCGCGCGACCACTGCTCGGGGTTCATGTAGCTCGGCGTGCCCGCGTGCAAGGTGCGCAGCGATTTCGGCTCGCTGCCGGAGATCGCCGCGCCGAGGTCAAGGATGCGCCACTGGCCGTCGTCGCCGAGGTGCAGGTTGCCGGGCTTGATGTCGCGGTGGATCACGCCATGCCGGTGCAGCCGGCCGAGCGCCTTGCTGATCGCGATCGCCGCGGCGACGATTTCGGCCACCTCGAAACGGCGGCCTGCGGCCAGATGCTGCTCGAGCGTGCGGCCGGCATGCCAGTCGTAGACGGTATAGCAGGCGCTCGGCTCGGCAACCTCGTGCACACGCACCAGCCCGGCCTCGGCGCCGGTGCCGCGGTCGCTGCCGGCAAACGGCGCGACGCGGCTGGCCAGCCAGGCCTCGTGGGCCAGCATCGCGCGCTCCTCGCGGTCGCTGGCACGCGCCTCGTGCAGCGTCTTGATCGCGACCAGCCGCTGCGTCGCGACATCGCGCGCCTGATACAGCCGGTGCACGCCGTTGTTTGCGACGGTGGCGGTGATCTGGTATCCGTCGAGCCGGTCGCCCGGTTTCATCGCACGCGGCAGCGGCAACTGGCGGCCCTGCAGCAGCCAGTCCTCGAGCCGGGCCTTCGCGAGGCCGCGGATGCGTACGACCAGCGCGCTGGCGTTGTCGCGGCCGCCGGCGGCCAGCGCAGCGCGCACCAACGCGGTGCTCGCCGCCTGCGCATCGGGCGCAGCGCCGGCAATCGCCGCAATCTGCGTGCGCGACAGCTCGCCATGCACGCCGTCGCTGGTCAGGATGAAGGCATCGCCCTGCTGCAGTTCGCCCTGCACGTAGTCGACGCGGACGCGGTCGTCGAGGCCGACCGCACGCGTCAGCCGGCTGCGCATGTCGGGTTGCTCGAAGCAGTGGTCCTGCGTCAGCTGGATCAGCGCCGCCGCATCGTCGCTGCCGCGCAGCAGCCAGGCGCGGCTGTCGCCGACGTGGGCCACCGTGTACGAATGGCCACGCAATACGAACGCGGTCAGCGTCGTCAGGCCGATCGCCGGCGCGCCGTCCTGGCGCACGCCCTGGCGGCGGCGGTTGTGGTCGGCAAGCCAGGCGTTCTGTGCGCCGATCAGCCGATCGAGCACCGCCGTCGTATCCCAGGTATCTGGCGCGGCGCCGTGGTCGTTGACCAGCGACAGCACCGTGCTGCGTGCCGCATCGCGGCCGCCGCCGCCGCTCGAGACGCCGTCGGCCAGCGCGGCGACGAGGCCATGCGCCTCGCCATCGTCGCGCCAGGCGCAGAAATCCTCGTTCAGCGGCTGCGGCCCGCGGTCGCTGGCCTGGCCGATATCGACATCAACACTCATCTTGTCCGGTTCTTGCAAGAAGCCGGCCCAGGCACCTCGCACGGTGCGCAAAAGGAAGCGCGATGAAAAAAATGAAGCTGGTGATGGTGGGCAACGGCATGGCCGGGGTTCGCACGATCGAGGAATTGCTGAAGATCGCACCCGACCTGTACGACATCACGGTCTTCGGTGCCGAGCCGCATCCCAATTACAACCGCATTCTGCTGTCGCCGGTGTTGTCGGGCGAACAGACGCTCGATGAAATCGTGCTGAACCCGCTCAGCTGGTATGCGGAAAACAACATCGACCTGCGCGCCGGCCGCAAGGTCGTCGGCGTCAACCGCAAGGCGCGCATCGTGCAGGTCGACGATGGCAGCGAAGTGGCCTACGACCGGCTGCTGATCGCGACCGGTTCGAACCCGTTCATCCTGCCGATCCCGGGCAGGCAGCTCGACGGCGTGATCGCCTACCGCGACATCGCCGATACCAACACGATGATCGACGCTGCGCAGAAATACCAGCATGCGGTGGTGATCGGCGGCGGCCTGCTCGGCCTCGAAGCGGCGAATGGGCTGATGTTGCGCGGCATGCAGGTCACCGTCGTGCATCTGGCCGACTGGCTGATGGAGCGCCAGCTCGACCGCACCGCCGCCGGGCTGCTGCAGAAATCGCTCGAGCAGCGCGGCTTGCGCTTCTTGCTCGGCACGCAGACGCAGGCGCTGATCGGCGACAAGGACGGTGGCAATGCGGGCCGTGTGATGGCGGTGCAGCTGAAGGGCGGCCTGGAAATTCCGGCCGACCTCGTCGTGATGGCCGCCGGCATCCGGCCGAATACCGAACTGGCGATCAAGATCGGCCTGCACTGCGGCGAGAACAACCGCAGCGGCATCGTCGTCAACGACACGATGCAGACGATCACCGATGCGCGCATCTATTCGGTCGGCGAATGTGCGGCGCACCGCGGCATCGCATATGGCCTCGTCGCGCCGCTGTTCGAGCAGGCCAAGGTCTGCGCGACGCACCTCGCTGAGTTCGGCATCGGCCGCTATGCGGGCAGCCAGGTCAGCACCAAGCTGAAGGTCACCGGCATCGACCTGTTCTCGGCCGGCAATTTTTCCGGCGGGCCCGACTACGAGGAGATCGTGATGAGCGATCCCTACGGCGGCGTCTACAAGAAGCTGGTGCTGAAGGACGACAAGCTGGTCGGCGCCTGCATGTATGGCGATACCGTCGACGGTGCGTGGTATTTCAAGCTGCTGCGCGAAGGCCGCTCGATCGCCGACATCCGCGACAAGCTGATGTTCGGCGAATCGAATATCGGCGACGCCGGCCATCAGGGCCACAACAAGGCGGCGGCGATGGCGGACGCCGACGAGGTCTGCGGCTGCAACGGCGTGGCCAAGGGAACGATCTGCAAGGCGATCAAGGAAAAGGGCCTGTTCACGCTTGAAGACGTGCGCAAGCACACGAAGGCGAGCGCATCGTGCGGATCGTGCACCGGCCTCGTCGAGCAGCTGCTGATGTTCACCGCCGGCGGCGATTATTCGGCGGCGCCGAAGAAGAAGGCGATGTGCGGCTGCACCGACGCCAGCCACCAGGAAACACGCGAGATCATCAAGGCCGAACACCTGCTGACGATCGACGCGGTCTACAAGCGAATGGGCTGGCGCACGCCGAACGGCTGCTCGAGCTGCCGGCCCGCAATCAACTACTACCTGATCAGCAGCTGGCCGAAGGAGGCCAGGGACGATCCGCAGAGCCGCTTCATCAACGAGCGCAGCCACGCCAATATTCAGAAGGACGGCACCTACAGCGTGATCCCGCGGATGTGGGGCGGCGAGACGACGGCCGACGAGCTGCGGCGCATCGCCGATGCGGTCGACAAATACCAGATCCCGACCGTCAAGGTGACCGGCGGCCAGCGCATCGACCTGCTCGGCGTGAAGAAGGAAGACCTGCAGTCGGTCTGGAAGGACATCGGCATGCCGAGCGGCCACGCCTATGCGAAGGCGCTGCGCACCGTCAAGACCTGCGTCGGCAGCGAATGGTGCAGATTCGGCACGCAGGACAGCACGCAGATGGGCAAGGACCTGGAGCGCGCGATGTGGCGGATGTATGCGCCGCACAAGGTCAAGTTCGCGGTATCGGGCTGCCCGCGCAATTGCGCCGAGGCCGGCATCAAGGACGTCGGCATCATCGGCGTCGACTCGGGTTGGGAGATGTATGTCGCCGGCAACGGCGGCATCAAGACCGAGGTCGCGCATTTCTTCGTCAAGCTCAAGACCGCCGAGGAGGTGCTCGAATACACCGGCGCGTTCTGCCAGCTTTATCGCGAGGAAGGCTGGTACCTGGAACGCACCGTGCATTACGTGAACCGGGTCGGCCTCGACCACGTGAAGAAGAAGATCCTCGACGATGCCGAGGGCCGCAAGGCGCTGTGGGCGCGGCTGCAGTTCAGCCTCGACGGCGAACCCGATCCGTGGTTCGAATTCGACAAGGCGGCGGTCGATACGCGGCAATTCTCGAAACTGGAGCTGCAGGCATGAACAACGATTGGAAAAGGGTCTGCCGCGTCGACGACATCCCGGTGCTCGGCTCGCGGCGTGTCGACCGCGCGGCGGCGATACCGGTCGCGGTATTCCGCAATGCCGAGGACAAGGTGTTCGCGCTGCTCGACCGCTGCCCGCACAAGGGCGGGCCGCTGAGCCAGGGCATCGTCTTTGGCGAAAGCGTCGCCTGCCCGCTGCACAACTGGACAATCGGCCTCGATGACGGCTGCGCGCGCGGCGAGGATGTCGGCTGCACGCAGAAGTTTGTCTGCAAGGTCGAGGCCGGTGAGGTTTTTCTCGACCGGCATGAGCTCGCCACGCTGGCGCTCGATGTCAAGCCGCCGAAGGCCGGGCCGGGTGCATCGACCGGTGCGCTCGGTGACCAGAGTTTCGACGTGCAGGCGCCGCATACGGCATGAACACCCAATCGCGGCGCTCACCTGAATTCTGTGGGAGCGGCTTCAGCCGCGATTCCTTCCGGCTTTCCGCAAATGCCTGAAACCCGCTCCACCTGCCCCTACTGCGGCGTCGGCTGCGGCGTGATCGTCTCGAGCGACGGCGGCGAGATCACCGGCGTTCGCGGCGACCCGGAGCATCCGGCCAATTTCGGCCGGCTCTGCACCAAGGGCAGCACGTTGCACCTGACCGCAAGCCGGCCGATCACGTTGCAAACGCGGCTGCTGCAGCCGATGCGGCGCGCGCAGCGCGGTGCAGCAGCGGAGCCGGTCGGCTGGGACGAGGCCCTCGACGATGCGGCCGATCGCTTCGCGGCGATCATCGAAAACGATGGGCCCGATGCGGTCGGTTTCTATATTTCGGGCCAGTTGCTGACCGAAGACTATTACGCGTTCAACAAGCTCGCGAAGGGCCTGATCGGCAGCAACAACATCGATACCAATTCGCGGTTGTGCATGAGCAGCGCGGTGGCCGGCTACAAGGCGACGCTCGGCGCCGATGCGCCGCCGGCCTGCTACGACGACATCGCCCACGCACGCACGTTGTTCATCACCGGTGCCAACATGGCGTTTGCGCATCCGATCCTGTTCCGCAGGATCGAGGATGTGAAACGCGCAAACCCGGCGCTGCGCATCATCGTCGTCGATCCGCGGCGCACCGAAACCGCCGAGGCGGCCGACCTGTTCCTGCAGATCCTGCCGGGCAGCGATGTCGCCCTCTTCCACGGCATGCTGCACCTGATGTTGTGGGAAGGGCTGACCGACACGGCGTACATCGCCAACCACACGACCGGTTTCGAGGCGCTGCGCGACCGCGTGCGCGATTTCAATCCGAAGGAAGTCGCGCGCATCTGCGGCATCGCAGAAGCCGACCTGGTGCAGGCGGCGCGCTGGTTTGCCGGCGTTGAAGCAGACGCCAAGCGCGCGCCGACGCTGTCGTTCTACTGCCAGGGGCTGAACCAGAGCAGCAGCGGCACCGCGAAAAATGCCGCGCTGATCAACCTGCATCTGGCAACCGCACAGATCGGCCGCGCAGGCGCCGGGCCGTTTTCGCTGACCGGCCAGCCGAACGCGATGGGCGGCCGTGAAGTCGGCGGGCTCGCGAACCTGCTCAGCGCGCACCGCGACCTCGCGAATCCGGCGCACCGTGCCGAAGTCGCGCGGCTGTGGGGTGTCGCCGATGTGCCGGCAACGCCGGGCAAGGCGGCGGTCGAGATGTTCGAGGCCGCAGCCGATGGTGCGATCAAGGCGTTGTGGATAACCTGCACGAATCCGGCGCAGTCGATGCCGGACCAGGCGACGGTGCGGCGCGCGCTCGAACGCTGCGAGTATGTCGTCGTGCAGGAGGCCTTTGCGACAACCGCGACTTGCCGCTTTGCCGACCTGCTGCTGCCGGCCACCACCTGGGGCGAGAAGGACGGCACCGTGACGAACAGCGAGCGCCGCATCAGCCGCGTGCGCGCGGCGGTGCCCGCGCCCGGCGCGGCCCGCGACGACTGGGCGATCGCCGCCGAATTCGGCAACCGGCTGCAAGATCGCTTGCAGCGCTTCGGCAACGGACGTCTGCCCAGCGCGCCAATGTTCGCCGGCGCCAGCGCCGAGGCCTTGTGGAACGAGCACCGCGACAGCACACGCGGCCGCGACCTCGACATCACCGGGCTCAGTTACGCCGCGCTCGAACAGGCGCCGGCGCAGTGGCCCTTTCCCGAAGGCGCATCCGCGGGCCGCGAGCGCCTTTATCAGGACGGCTGCTTCGCGACACCGGACGGCCGCGCCCGCTTCGTCGATGCGGCGTTCACGCCGCTCGCCGAACCGCGCGATGCACGCTTTCCGTTTTCGCTGAATACCGGCCGGCTGCGCGACCAGTGGCACGGCATGAGCCGCACCGGCAACCTCGGACGCTTGTTCGGCCATGTGCCGGAGCCGGTTGTCGAGATGCACCCGCAGGACCTCGCGCGGCGCAAACTCGCCGATGGCGACCTCGTTCGGATCCGCTCCCGCCGTGGCGAACTGGTGTTGCCGGTGCAGGCGAGCGCGCAGGTCGCGCCGGCGCAGGCCTTCGTCGCAATGCACTGGGGCGAAGAGGCGCTGTCGGGCCGCGATGCCGACGGCGCGCCGATCCACGGCATCAATGCGCTGACGACGCCGGCGCGTTGCCCGTCGTCCGGCCAGCCGGAGCTGAAACATGCGGCGGTCAGCATCGCGCCGGCCGAATTGCCGTGGAAGCTGCTGGCGCTGGCCTGGCTGCCGGACGACCAGTTGCTGCGCTTGCGCGGCGAACTGCAGCCCCTGATGCAGCGCTTCGACTTCGCGAGCATCGTGCCGTTCGGCCGCGAGCGCGGCGGGCTGATGTTCCGCGCCGCGGCGGCCGCACCGGTCGACGACGAGATCCTGCTGCAGATCGAACAGCTGCTCGGCCTGCATGCCGACGGGGTGCTGCACTATGCCGACAAGCGGCGCGGCCAGCGGCGCAGCATGAGGCTGAGCGGCAACGGTGAATCGCAGCGTCTCGACGGCTTTCTGCTCGCCGGCGATATCCGCGCCGAAGCCTGGGTTCGGCCGCTGCTGCAGGACGGGTTGCCGGCGCAGGCGTATGGCCGCGCGCTGCTGATCCCCGGCTCGCAACCGCCGCTGGCGGTACCGGCGCGCAGCCGCCAGGTCTGCAGCTGCCACGATGTCGGCGAGCAGGCGATCGTGTCTTGGCTGGCCGAACATCCCGGCCCGGCCGAGATGCAGCTGCCGAGCCTGCAGGCGGCGTTGAAATGCGGCACCGAATGCGGATCCTGCGTGCCGGAACTGAGACGGATCATCCGGCTGCAACTGCAGGCGGCGTGAGGCCGCACAGCCCCTTTTCGCGAGCCCGAGCAGACCTGGGAATTACCCTCGATCCAGGTCCGATGGGCCCAAAACTTGCGAAACTGCGGTGATGAAGATCGCCCAGTATCTGCGGGAAATCGGACGCGGCAAGGAAGGTGCCCGCTCGCTCGACGCCGAGCAGGCATCTGCGCTGATGGCCGCGGTGCTCGACGGGCAGGTCGGCGATCTCGAGCTCGGTGCCTTCGTGATGGCGATGCGGATCAAGGGCGAATCACAGGCCGAGCTGGGCGGCTTTCTGCAGGCGGTACGCGAACGCTGCCTGCCGCTGGCGCCGCAACGCAGCACCGTCGTGCTGCCGTCATACAACGGCTCGCGAAAGCTGCCGAACCTGACCGCGCTGCTCGCGCTGCTGCTCGCGCAACAGGAGATCCAGGTGCTGGTGCACGGGCCGCTGAGCGATCCGGGCCGCGTCACGACCGCCGAGATCTTCCACGCGCTCGGCCTGCCGGTGGCGCGCGACGTCGAAGACATCGAGGCCGGCTGGCAGCGCCAGGAACCGGTGTTCATCGGGACGCAGGACCTCTGCCCGCCACTGGCAAGGCTGCTCGACGTCCGCTGGACGGTCGGCCTGCGCAACTCCGGCCACACGATCGCAAAGCTGCTCGACCCATGCAGCGGTGGCCATTCGCTGCGCGTCGTCAACTACACGCACCCGGAATACGGCAGCAGCCTGAACACCTTCCTGCAGCACAGCGCTGCCGATGCGATGCTGCTGCGCGGTACCGAAGGCGAGCCGGTCGCCGATCCGCGCCGGATGCCGCGCATCGACCTGTTCATCGCCGGCCAGCCGCGGCCTGACCTGTCGCTGCTCGCGCAGGACGGCGTGCTGACCGAACTGCCGGTGCTGCCGCGCGAAACCGATGCGGCGACCACCGCGCTGTATATACAGGGCGTCGTCAGTGGCGAAAAGCCGGCGCCGGCGCCGTTGCAGCAGCAGGTCGCGTGCCTGCAGCGGGCGCTGGCGGCGATGCGGATGCGATCGGTCGCGGCCAGCGCCTGAGGCAACGCCCGAGCGCAGCACGAGGCTTCACCGGCCTCGGTATAGTCGCCGCAGCCTTGTCTGCGCTGACGATGATCGATACCAAGAAGACCCTGACCCTGAACGACAGCGTGCTGGTGCTGGTCGACTACCAGCCACGTCTGCTGCCGGCGATCGACAGTGCGGAAAAGGTACTCGAGCAGGCGGTGCTGCTGGCCGATGTCGCGCGCACGCTCGGCGTGCCGGTGATCGGCACCGAGCAGAATCCGGCCGGGCTCGGCACCAGCGTCGCGGCAATCGGCGAACGCTGCGACACGATCATCACGAAGACGCATTTCAATGCCTGCGCAGACGGCCTGCTCGATGCGGTGCGGCTGGCCCGCGCCGGCCGGCGCAGCGGCACGCCGCTCGACATCGTCGTCGCCGGCTGCGAAGCCCATGTCTGCCTGCTGCAGACCTCGATGGGGCTGCTGCGAAGTGGGCACCGGGTCTGGATCGCGCCACAGGCCTGCGGCTCGCGGCGTCCGGCCGATCACGCACTGGCGATGCAGCGGCTGCAGGCGGCCGGCGCGACGCTGGTCAGCGTCGAGATGGTCGCCTTCGAGTGGCTGCACCATTGCCGGCATGCCGAATTCATGGCGGTGCTGCAACTGATCAAGGCGGTGCCGACTGCAGACGCGCAGCCTCTTTTTTCATCCGCCACCGAAAGCCCCTGACATGTCAGCCAAACCTGCGATCGAGCCGAGCGCCTTCGAACACGAGCTGCGCGAACGCGGTTTTACCGAGATCCAGCAGCGCGAGATCGCGCCGGGCGTGCGCAACGATGCCCATTCGCACCCGTTCGAGGTGCGCGCACTGATGCTCGACGGCGAGCTGCAGCTCAGCTGCGAAGGCAAAACTGAAACCTGGCGCGCCGGCGACATCTTCACGATGGATGCCGGGCGCGAGCACGTCGAGCAGTTCGGCGCCAGTGGCGCCCGATACCTGACCGGGCGCAAATACCCCGGCTGAGCCCGCCCTGCCCGCGCAGGCCGCAGCGGGCGCCGGCCTATCATCGCGCCGATGGCTGAACACGACGTGGTGATCATCGGCGCCGGTGCGGCCGGGCTGTTCTGTGCCGGCATCGCCGGGCAGCTCGGGTTGAAGGTGCTGCTGATCGACCACAGCCCGAAGATTGCCGAGAAGATCCGCATCTCCGGCGGCGGGCGCTGCAATTTCACGAACCGCGAAACCGGGCCGGGCAACTTCCTGTCGGCCAATCCGCATTTCTGCCGCTCCGCGCTGGCGCGTTACAGCGCGCAGGATTTCATCGCGCTGCTGCAGCGGCATCGCATCGCCTTCCACGAAAAACACAAAGGCCAGTTGTTCTGCGACAACAGCGCCGACGATGTGATCGGCTTGCTGCTGCGCGAGTGCGACGCCGGCGGCGTGGTCCGCTGGCAGCCCTGCGAGGTCGCCGCGGTCCGCCACGGCGCCGGCGGATTCGAGCTCGATACCGACCGCGGCCCGGTGCGCGCGCGGCGGCTGGTCGTCGCCAGTGGCGGGCTGTCGATTCCGAAGATCGGCGCCAGCGATTTCGGCTACCGGCTGGCCCGCCAGTTCGGCCACCGGATCATCGAAACCCGGCCGGCACTGGTGCCGCTGACCTTTGCCGGCGATGCCTGGCAGGGCTTCGTGCCGCTGGCCGGCGTCGCGCTGCCGGCACGCGTTGCCACCGCCAGCGGCAAGGCGCGCGGCGAATTCCTCGAGGACCTGCTGTTCACGCACCGCGGGCTCAGCGGCCCGGCGATCCTGCAGATCTCGAGTTTCTGGCGTGGTGGCACGCCGATCGAGCTCGATCTCGCGCCGGGCACCGACCTCGGCCGCGAACTGCTGGCGGCGAAGGCGGCGACGCCGCGTCGGCAACTCGACAATGCGCTCGCGCAATGGCTGCCGCGCCGGCTCGCCGAGGCGTGGTCGGCCGCAGTGTTGCCGGGAGACGACGCGTCCAGCGCGGCGGCGCGCGCATCTCGGCCGCTGGCCGACTGGCGCGACCGCGAACTGCACCAGGTGGCTGCCACGCTGCAACGCTGGACGCTGATACCGAACGGCACCGAGGGCTACCGGAAGGCCGAAGTCACCGCCGGCGGCGTCGATACCCGTGAACTCAGCTCGAGCACGATGGCCAGCCAGCGCCTGCCGGGTCTTTATTTCATCGGCGAGGTGGTCGATGTGACCGGCTGGCTCGGCGGTTACAATTTCCAGTGGGCGTGGGCCAGCGCAGCTGCCTGTGCCCGTGCGATGGCTGCCGAGGCACGCGAAGCCGCGTGAGGGGGTGTTGCATGCCTCAATTTCCGAGCTATAATCGCTGTCTTTGCTGAACTTCAGAACTCAAACCGCTACATGACTACGATTCGCGTCAAAGAAAACGAGCCATTCGACGTGGCACTGCGCCGCTTCAAGCGCACCATCGAAAAACTCGGTTTGCTGACCGACCTGCGTGCCCGCGAGTTCTACGAGAAGCCCACTGCCGAGCGCAAGCGCAAGAAGGCTGCCGCCGTGAAGCGCCACTTCAAGCGCGTGCGGAGCATGCAGCTGCCGAAAAAGCTGTACTGATCTGGCGCGGACGGCCGCGCCCGCGCGAGATCGTCGCCTGAATCTGAAGCCCGCTGATCGCGGGCTTCGTCGTTTGTGAGTGCCACTGCTTCCGGAAATTCGAGATGAGCCTGAAGGATCGCATCACCGAGGACATGAAGACCGCAATGCGCGCCAAGGATGCGCCGCGCCTGCTGGCCATCCGCGGCCTGCTCGCCGCATGCAAGCAGAAGGAGGTCGACGAGCGCATCAGCCTTGACGACAATGCAGTCATTGCGATCGTCGACAAGCTGGTCAAGCAACGCAAGGATTCGATTGCCCAGTTCACCGCCGGCGGCCGCAGCGATCTCGCCGACAAGGAGAAAGCCGAATTGGCCGTTCTCGAAGCCTATCTGCCGCAGCGCCTCGACGAACAGGCGATCGCCGCCGAGGTAGCAGCCGTCGTTGCCGAGCTCGGCGCGACCGGCCCGTCCGACATGGGCAAGGTGATGGCGGCGGTCAAGCCACGGCTGGCCGGCAAGGCCGACATGGGGCTGGTGTCGGTTGCGGTCAAGCAGGCACTGAAAGGCTGAACAAGGATTTCTGCAACGGAACTGCCATGACCCACCCTGCGATCCAGAACCTCAGTCCCAGCGTTTCCGTGTGCGGCCAGCTGGATCCGGCAGCCATGAACTGGGCCGCCGAACAGGGCTACAAAAGCGTCATCAACAACCGGCCCGATTTCGAAGGCGGGCCGGACCAGCCGACCAACGAGGCGATCGCCGCGGCTGCCAAGGAAGCCGGGCTCGAATACCGCTTCCTGCCGGTCGCCGGCAACTACCAGTCGCCCGCGGAGATCGAGGCATTCGCCGCACTGCTGGCCGAACTGCCGGCACCGGTGCTGGCGTTCTGCCGCTCAGGCGCGCGCAGCACCAAACTGTTCGTCGCCGCGCAAAACCTCTGAGCCTTCGCGTTTCGGGAAGGCAGGTTTGCAGCCTGCTCAAACTCAATCATGGCAAACCCCGCGGCCAGAGCGGGTGTCAGTGCCTAGAATCCAGAACCACCTACGGAGGCATACGCGATGCAGTTTCTGCTCAAGATAGCGGCCGCGATCGATTGGATCAACGATCGCCTTGGCAAGTTGGTTGGCTGGCTGGTTCTGGCAGCGGTATTGATCAGTGCCGGCAACGCGATCATGCGAAAGGCCTTCAGCATCGGCTCGAATGCCTTCCTCGAGATCCAGTGGTATCTGTTCGCTGCGGTATTCATGCTCGGCGCGGCCTATGTCTTTCTGCACAACGGTCATGTGCGCATCGACTTCATCGCCAGCAAGCTGAGCAAGCGCACCAACGCGATCATCGACTCGCTCGGCATCGTGATATTCCTGATCCCGCTGTGCATCATCCTGATCGACCTGTCGTGGCCGTATTTCATGCGGACCTACATCTCGGGCGAGATGAGCGAAAACGCCGGCGGCCTGATCCGCTGGCCGGTGGTGCTGCTGATACCAGTCGGGTTCGGCATCCTGATGGTTCAGTCGATCTCGGAACTGATCAAGCGCATCGCCTTCCTGACCGGCGCGCGTGAAGAGCCGTTCAGCTACGGCCACGAAAAGACGGCTGAAGAAGAATTCGCAGAAGAAATGGCCGCAAAGGAATTTGCTGCCAAAGAGGCCAAAGAGGCCAAGGCAGCTGAGGGAGCCCGTCAATGACCGCGCTGATTGCCGAGTATTTTGTCCCGCTGATGTTCTGCGGGCTGCTGTTTTTCCTGCTGACCGGCATCCCGGTTGCGTTCGGCCTGGCGGCCACCGGCCTGCTGTTCGGCTACATCGGCATGGAAGCGGACCTGTTCCCGACCAACCTGTTCGGCGCATTGCCGCTGCGGGTTTTCGGGATCATGAAGAACGACACGCTGCTGGCGATTCCATTCTTCACGTTCATGGGCATCATCCTTGAACGATCCGGAATGGCCGAGGATCTGCTCGAGACTGTCGGCCAGGTCTTCGGCCCGGTGCGTGGCGGCCTGGCAATCGCGGTGGTGCTGGTCGGCGCGCTGCTCGCGGCAACCACCGGTGTCGTCGCCGCGGCGGTGATCTCGATGGGCCTGATCTCGCTGCCGATCATGCTGCGCAACGGCTACAACCGGACGATTGCAACCGGCACCATCACTGCGTCAGGCACATTGGCGCAGGCGATACCACCCTCGCTGGTGCTGATCGTGCTGGCCGACCAGCTCGGCCGTTCGGTCGGCGACATGTATGCCGGCGCGCTGATCCCTGGCCTGTTGCTGGTCTGCCTGTACATCACCTTTGTCGTCATCGTTGCGCTGGTGAAGCCGAAGTGGGTGCCGGCGCTGCCGGAGGAAATGCGCATCTACCGTGAAAGCAATGGCGCCAGCGGGCATCGCTCGCTGGTCGTGCTGCTGGCGATCTGCGCGGTCGCCGGCGTCGCCTGGAGCAAGATCCACGAATCGGTGATGAACCCGTGGATCGGCCGTGTGCTGCCGGCGCCGAACGACGAGATCTTCATCATGTCGATGACGGTCGCCTCGTTCCTCGCGTTGGCGCTCGCGACGATCAACCGCATCACGAAGATGGGGCTGTTGTCCAAGCTCGCCGAGCGTGTGACCTTCGTGCTGATCCCGCCGCTGGTGCTGATCTTCCTGGTGCTGGGCACGATTTTCCTCGGCGTCGCGACGCCGACCGAAGGCGGCGCGATGGGCGCGCTCGGTGCATTGATCATGGCGATGATGCGCCGCCAACTCAGCATGAAGCTGCTGCGCCAGGCGCTGGACAACACCGCGAAGCTCGCCACCTTCGTGATGTTCATCCTGATCGGCTCGACGGTATTCAGCTTCACGTTCAACGCCGCCGACGGCCACATCTGGGTCGAGCACCTGTTCGCGCAGCTGCCCGGCGGGCAGATCGGCTTCCTGGTCGTCGTCAACCTGCTGGTCTTCATCCTCGGCATGTTCATCGACTTCTTCGAGATCGCGTTCATCGTGATCCCGATCCTGGCGCCGGTGGCCGAGAAGATGGGCATCGACCTGATCTGGTTCGGCGTCATCCTGGCGATGAACCTGCAGACCTCGTTCCTGACGCCACCGTTCGGCTTCGCGCTGTTCTATCTGCGCAGCGTCGCACCGAAATCGGACTATGTCGACCGCCTGACCGGCAAGACGATTCCGGCGGTGACGACCGCGCAGATCTACAAGGGATCGATCGCCTTCATCGTGCTGCAGGTCATCATGGTCACCGCGATCGTGCTGAAGCCGGAGCTGGTTTCGGGCAACATCGACAAGGGCGTGCAGATCGATGCCGAAGACGCACTGCAGCAGATGCGCGACATGGGCCGCGAAGCGATCGAAGGCCGCAAGCCCGACAGCGATGCGCCGGCGCCGTTCGACCCGATGCAGGGCCTGATGGAGCAGATCAAGAAGGATCAGAAATAAGGGCAGCAGGCGCCGGCGCCAACCGGCCGGCCAGAAGAAGCCCCGCACCGCGGGGCTTTTTTATGCCTGCGCGCGGCGCCGCCTCCCGCGTAGCTGCCGATGACTGCGTGCGGCCGGAAACCGACAGTGGCACGGCCGATGCCGCACAGGGCAAACCGCTTCCAGCGGCGCAGCCCGCGGTCGACGATGCGACCCGCGCGGCGTGCAGATACAGGGGCTGAGTCAATCAACCCGTTCCAATGTTGCCCACGCGGCGGTGCCATCTGTCACGCGGGCGCACGACACCGGCATGCCCCACGCCACGCATGCGCACTGGCCATAAAAAAAGCCCCGCTTGCGCGGGGCTTTGCTGTCGCGTTGCAGAACCGGTCAGAGGCGCTGCTGCTGCATGAAGTCGTCGAAACCGGCTTCGGTGAAACGGAACCAGAGGTTCGAGTCGCGGCGGAAGTTCGAATAATCGGCGTAGATCTTCTTCCAGGCCGGGTTCGTATTGCCGAGCTCGCCGTACAGCGCCATCGCCTCCTTGAAGGCCGCATCCATCATGTCCTTCGGGAAGCGGAACAGCTTGGCGCCGCCGCCGACCAGGCGCTTCAGTGCGGCCGGATTGCGGGCGTCGTACTTGGCTTGCATCTCGGTGGCCGCATACATCGTGGCCGCCTCGAGGATCGCCTTGTATTCGGCGCTGAGCGCGTTGTAGGCCTTGTTGTTGACGTAGAAGTCGAGCTCAGGGCCGCCTTCCCACCAGCCCGGGTAGGCGTAGAACGGAGCGACCTTGTTGAAGCCGAGTTTCTCGTCGTCGTACGGGCCGACCCACTCGGCCGCATCGATCGTGCCTTTTTCCAGCGACTGGTAGATCTCGCCGCCCGGAATGTTCTGCGGCACGCCGCCGATGCGCTCGAAAACGCGGCCGCCGAAACCGCCGATGCGGAATTTGGCGCCCTTCACGTCGGCCAGCGACTTGATCTCCTTGCGCCACCAGCCGCCCATCTGGGCTCCGGTATTGCCGCCGATGAAGTTGATGATGTTGAAGTTGTTGTAGAACTCGCGCATCAACTTCATGCCGTTGCCTTCGACCATCCACGCCGTCATCTGGCGGGAGTTCAGGCCGAACGGAATCGCGCAGCCCAGTGCGAAGGTCGGATCCTTGCCGAAGAAATAGTACGGCGCGGTGTGCGCCATCTCGACGGTGGCCTGCTGGACGCCGTCGACAACGCCGAATGCCGGCATCAGTTCGCCACCGGCATGGACGCTGATCTCGAACTTGCCGCCTGTCATGTCCTTGACGAACTTGGACATGGTCTCGGCAGCGCCATAAATGGTGTCAAGCGACTTCGGGAAGCTCGACGCCAGGCGCCAGCGGATCGTCGACTGAGCGTGAACGATGGCTGGCGCTGCACCGGCGGCAAGAACACCGGCCAGACCAGCATTGCGGACAAATGAGCGACGCTCCATGAATTCTCCTGGGTGGGTGATAGGTCAGAACATTCTAGGGATCACAACTGGCGAAACAATGTGGGTTTCCCCAGTCAACTGAAGCCAGCGACCTTCATCGGCTGCAGCAGCACCGAGCCGACGGTCTTGGCGCCGGTAGTGTATTCGTCCGCACCGATCGCAACGATATGGCGCAGCATCTGGCGCAAATTCCCCGCAATGGTGATTTCATGCACCGGATGGGTGATTCGGCCATTTTCGACCCAGAAACCGGCGGCGCCGCGCGAATAATCCCCGGTCACATAATTGACGCCCTGCCCCATCAATTCGATCACGAACAATCCGCGGTCGAGTTTTTTCAGCATCTGCTCGAGCGAATCTTCCGGCCGCGTCAGCCGGCTGCGCAGGCTCAGGTTCTGCGAGCCACCGGCATTGCCGGTGGTCTTCATGCCGAGCTTCCTGGCCGAATAACTCGACAGGAAATATCCCTGCACGACACCGGCATCGACGACCGTGCGGCGGCAGGTGCGCACCCCTTCGTCGTCGAACGGCGCGCTGCCCTTGCCGCGCGGCAGGTGCGGCTCCTCGACGATGTCGATGTGCTCGGGCATCACCTGCTTGCCGAGCGAATCGAGCAGAAAACTCGACTTGCGGTACAGCGAGCCGCCGCTGGTCGCCTGCACATAGGCGCCGAGCAGGCCTGCCGCCAGCGTCGATTCGAACAGCACCGGCACCTCGCAGGTCTTGATCTTGCGCGAGCCGAGCCGCGCCAGCGCGCGCTCGGCGGCGTAGCGGCCAACCGCCTCCGGCGACGCCATGTCGGCCGCGGAGCGCATCGAGCTGTACCAGGCATCGCGCTGCATGTCGTTGCCGCGCCGGCCGCTGATCGATGCGATCGGCGCGACCGAGATCGAATGCCGCGACGCTGCATAACCGCCGCGAAATCCGCGCGAATTGCCGGAGAAGAAATGCGACTGCTGCGCCGACACGCCGGCGCCTTCCGAATTGGTGATCCGCCGGTCGGTCGACATCGCGGCGTCCTCGCAGCGGCGGGCCAGCTCGGCAGCGCCTTCGGCATCGATGTCCCACGGATGGAACAGGTCGAGGTCGCGGGCCAGCTCGTCCCCCTTCGCCAGGTCTTCCTCGTCGGGCAGGCCGGCGGCCGGATCCTCGGCGGTGAAGCGGGCGATGTCGTAGGCCGCACGCACCGTCTGCTCGATCGCCTCGGCCGAGAAGTCGGAGGTATTGGCATTGCCGCGCCGCTGACCGAGGTACAGCGAGATGCTCAAGGACTTGTCGCGGTTGCGCTCGACATTCTCGAGTTCACCCTTGCGCACCGAGACCGACAGCCCGACACCTTCGGAGACCTCGACGCTGGCGTCGCTGGCGCCGAGCTTGCGCGCGCCGGCGAGCGCCTGTTCGACCAGCTCGCGAAAGCGCTGCTGGCTCAGCGCAAAGCCGCTGCCTGCACCGCCTGCGCCACCGCGGCTGGTCGTGGCCTGAGCACGGTCGTTCAGGTCGGAGGTCGGTCGGGATTGCATCGGTCGGTTCATTGAATGGCCGGTTGGTGTTGTGGCAAGGCGCGTGCAGGCAGGCTTCGGCAGGCGCGAAGCTATGATACCGAGCCCTCACGCTTGCGGCCGCGCTGCCGCCGCTGCTTCCGCCCATGTCCCCGTCAACACCCCGCGAACCGGCCGACCACGACGGATCCGACGATTTGCCAGAAGCCACCGACGACGTTCGTTCGTCGCGGCCGAGCAAGACCCGCCGCAAGCAGGCCTCACACGATCTGCAATCGCTCGGCGAGGCACTGGTCGAGATGCCGGCAAAACGGCTCGCCGATCTGGAGATGCCCGACAGCCTGCGCGATGCGATCCGCGACTACGGCAATACGCGCAGCCACGAAGGCCGGCGACGCCAGATGCAATATATCGGCAAGCTGATGCGCCGCGTCGACCCGGAGCCGCTGCGCGAGGCGGTCGCCGCGATGCAGCTTGGCCAGGCGCGCGATTCGCTGGCGCTGCACCAGGCCGAGCATTGGCGCGCCGAACTGATTGCCGATGACGAGGCGGTGACTCGATGGGCCGCCGACTATCCGCAAAGCGATGTGCAACAGCTGCGCAACCTGGTTCGCGCGGCGCGCAAGGACGCGTCGGCCGAGCCCGAAAAGCGCAGCGGCAAGGCCTTTCGCGAGCTGTTCCGATTCATCCGTTCCGCGCAGCAAGACAAACCCGCCGATGACTGAAGCCACTTCGACCACAAACCCTGAACTGCCGCCACTGCTGCCGCTCGAGACGGTGCGCATCGGTGTCGTCTCGGTCAGCGACCGGGCGTCCGGCGGCATCTACGAGGACAAGGGGATTCCGGCGCTGCAGCAATGGCTGGCCAGCGCGCTGCGCAATCCGCTCGAATGGGAGCCGCGGCTGATTCCGGACGACCAGGCGCAGATCAGCGCGACGCTGACCGAACTGGTCGACCAGGCCGGCTGCCACCTGGTGCTGACGACCGGCGGCACCGGCCCGGCGCCGCGCGACCTGACGCCGGAAGCGACGCTGGCAGTCGCCGACAAGGTGATGCCTGGATTTGGCGAGCAGATGCGCGCGATCAGCCTGAATTTCGTGCCGACCGCGATCCTGTCGCGCCAGGTCGCGGTGATCCGCGGCAAGACGCTGATCATCAACCTGCCCGGCCAGCCGAAATCGATCGCCGAGACGCTGCAGGGCCTGCCTTCGGCGCAGCCGCCGGTGCACGGCATCTTTGCCGCCGTGCCGTATTGCATCGACCTGATCGGCGGGCCTTACCTCGATACCGACGAGACGGTCTGCAAGGCATTCAGGCCGAAGGCGGCGATCAGGACTTGAGGAGTCGGGAGGGGATGGGCTTCCTCCCCCGATGAGGCCTCGAGATGCGCTGACAAATCGGGGCTGAAGCCCCTCCCACAAAGTCCCTGCCGGTCCAGCAGCGGGCCGCCACCTGCTGGCTCATTTGACGAGCTGGTTCAGCTTCTCGGCGTCGAAACATTCGGTCTTGCGCGCATCGGCCGGCACGCAGTCCTGGCCCGGCAATTCGCGCGAGCGTGCCGACAGTTTTTCGATCGCCTGCCACAACATCGCGATCTGGTGCTCGTGCCCCGACGCATGGTCGATCAGGCCCTTCATCGCCTGTGCCACCGGGTCGTCGCCCTGCGTGACGCCATAGGCCGAAAAACCCATCCGCGCGGCAGTGGCCTCGCGTTTGGCTTCGACCTCGGCGAGCAGCACGCGCGCCGGATTGCCGAGCGCGGTGGCGCCGGCCGGTACTGGCTTGACGACGACGGCGCTGGAGCCGACGCGGGCGCCATCACCGACCAGAAAACCGCCGAGCACCTGCGCGTTGGCGCCGATGATGACGCCCTTGCCGAGTGTCGGATGGCGCTTTGCACCTTTCGCCAGCGAAGTGCCGCCCAGCGTCACGCCCTGGTAGATCGTGCAGTCGTCGCCGATCTCGGCGGTTTCGCCGATCACGACGCCCATGCCATGGTCGATGAAGACGCGCCGGCCGATCGTCGCGCCGGGGTGGATCTCGATGCCGGTCAGAAACCGCGCGATGTGCGAGGTGAAGCGGCCGAGCCAGAACCACTGGCGGCGCCAGAAAAAATGCGCCCAGCGGTGCATCACCAGCGCATGCAGGCCGGGATAACAGGTCAGCACCTCCCAGACGGAACGTGCCGCCGGGTCGCGTTCTGCTATGCAGGCGATGTCTTCTCTGATTCGTTCGAACATGTTGTTGGATGCGCGTGGCCGCGCGCAGCGATTGCCGGTGGCCAGTGTATGTCGCTTGTTACAAGCCTGCAGTGCGCGGCGAAGGGTCCGTCAGCGCGTTGTGGCTTCGTCGACGGCCCGCGCAATGCCGCGCAGGATGTGGATTTCCTCGACCCGCAACTCGGCGCGGTTGACGAGCTGGTTGAGGCGCGGCATCAGCTTGCGCGGGACTGCCGGGTCGAGAAAGCCGATTTTTTCCAGCGTCGCCTGCCAATGCGCCAGCAGGCCGCGCACCGCGGCCGCATCGGCATACTGCGGCTCGGCGGTGCGCGGCGAGACGTCGAAGGCGCCAAGCGCGCAGCGCCAGTCGTAGGCGATCAGCTGCACCGCCTGCGCCAGGTTCAGCGAGCCGTATCCAGGCGGCGTCGGGATGCTGAGCGCGGCATGGCAGCGGTAGACATCGTGGTTGCCGAGGCCGAAACGCTCCGAGCCGAACAGGAAGCCGACCCGATGCCCGCTGCCGGCGATGCGCGGCAGCAGCTCGCGCGGCGCGTGGGTCGGCGGGCCGAAATCGCGCGGTGTCATTGCCGTTGCGCAGAGGTAGTCGATGCCGTCGATTGCCTCGTCGAGGCTGGCAACGACCCGGGCGTTGTGCACCACGTCGGTGGCGCCGCTCGCCATTGCAACGGCCTGCGGACTTTGCGCGACCAGCGGGTCGCGCGGCGCGACCAGCACCAGGTCGGCAAAACCCATCACCTTCATTGCCCGCGCCGCCGCACCGACGTTGCCCGGGTGGCTGGTCTCGACAAGGATGAAGCGGGTATCGCCGCCTGGGGGCATCACCGGTTGCTCGGCGTCAGAAAAACTTGGCGTCATAAAATAGGGATTATCCGCAGCGACGCCCCGCCCTCACCGGCCGCCGTCGCTGCCGTTCTTTTTTCCGCCAGCATCTCCACCCCCAGGTTGCCCCATGTCGCAAGCGCTCCATCCCATGCTCAACATCGCCATCAAGGCGGCACGTACGGCGGGGGCGCTGATCAACCGCGCATCGCTGGACCTCGACCTGCTGAAGGTCACCAGCAAGGCGACCAACGACTTCGTCACCGAGGTCGATCAGGCGGCGGAGCGCGCAATCATCGAGACACTGCTCGGCGCCTATCCGGGCCACGCCATCCTGGCCGAGGAATCGGGCCGCCAGCACGGCGCCCGTGACAGCGACTATCTGTGGATCATCGATCCGCTCGACGGCACGACCAATTTCATCCACGGGCTGCCGGTGTATGCGGTGTCGATCGCACTGAGCTACCGCGGCCAGATCCAGCAGGCGGTGGTCTACGACCCGTCGCGCAACGATCTGTTCTATGCATCGAAAGGCCGTGGCGCCTACCTGAACGACAAGCGGCTGCGCGTCTCGAAGCGGACCCGGCTCGCCGAATCGCTGATCGGCACCGGCTTTCCGTTCCGCAAGGGCGACAATTTCCAGCGTTATCTGGCGATGTTCGAGGCGGTGATGCAGCGTTGCGCCGGCGTCCGCCGTCCGGGCGCGGCCGCGCTCGACCTCTGTTATGTCGCCGCCGGTTATTACGACGGCTTCTTCGAGACCGGCCTGCACCCGTGGGACATCGCGGCCGGCTCGCTGATGATCACCGAGGCCGGCGGGCTGATCGGCAATTTCACCGGCGAGGCCGACTACCTGTTCCAGCGCGAAGTGGTGGCCGGCAATCCGAAGATCTACGGCCAGCTGGTGCCGCTGCTCGCGCCGCACACTGCAGTCGTCAAGATCGAGCCGGCCGACGCGGCGAAGCCGCTGGCCCATTCCGGTGATTCGACGCCTGAATCGGCGCTCGCCGCATCGCTGGCCGGCCCGGCCGAGACATCGCAACCGGCCGCAGCGCCGGTGTCGAAGGCAGTGCGCATCCGGAAGGCCGATCTGGCGCAGCCACCGGCCGACGACAAGCCCCGCGGTCGTTGACGGGTCGGCGCAGCCGGCTCACTGCAGCGCAATATCGCCGTCGAACTTGACGTCGAGCTTCAGCTCGCCAATCTCCAGCCGCATCGTCGCATTCAGTTTCTCGTTGCCCTTGATCGTGCCGTCGGCAATTGCCTTGGCCACCGCATGCTCGATTTCGCGCTGCGAACTGACGCCGACCATCTTCAGGAATTTGCGGGTGCTGATGTTGAAGGTTTCCTCGTCCATGGGATGCTCCGTCGGCTGGCTGTGAAGGAATCGAATCTACTCCATCCACCCGCCGCGGATCGCGTCGCGGCCGCTGCGAGAATGCGCCGATGGAAGCCATCGACCTGATCGTTCTGCGCACGCTGCAGCAGTGGCGTGCCGACGGCCGACACGGCCTGCTGGCCACCGTCGTGCGCACCTGGGGTTCGTCGCCGCGGCCGGTGGGTTCGTTGATGGCCTTGTGCGAAAACGGTTCGCTGGTCGGTTCGGTTTCCGGCGGCTGCATCGAGGACGACCTGGTGCACCGCTTCAGCAGCCTCGCCGGCGCCGATGCAACGGCGCCGATCGCGCCGGGTCCGCCGCAACTCGTCCGCTACGGCGTCAGCGCCGACGAGGCGCATCGCTTCGGCCTGCCATGCGGCGGCACGCTCGAATTGCTGCTCGAGTTCGACCCCGACCCGGCCGGGCTCGGCGAGTTGCTCGGCCAGCTCGACCAGGGGCAGCTGGTCGAGCGGTCGCTGCGGCTGGCCGACGGTTCGGCCAGCCTGCGGGCCTGCGAGCGACCCACCGGGCTGAGGCTCGATCACGAGGTGATGGTCAACAGCTTCGGCCCCGGCTACCGGCTGCTGATCATCGGTGCCGGCCAGCTCGCCGAATACCTCGCGACGATGGCGCTGTTCAACGGCTTTGCGGTCACGGTTTGCGATCCGCGCGAGGAATACCGCGGCAGCTGGTCTGTCGCCGGCGTCGACCTCGTCCACGAGATGCCGGACGACATGGTCCAGCGCTTCGCGCCGGACCGTCGCAGCGCGGTGGTCGCGCTGACGCACGACCCGAAGCTCGACGATCTGGCCTTGCTCGAGGCGCTGGGCTCGGACGCGTTCTACATCGGCGCGATCGGCTCGCGGCGCAACAACCAGGCGCGGCGGCAGCGACTGATCGAGCATTTCGGCGCCACCGAACAGTCGCTGCGCCGGCTGCACGGTCCGATCGGCCTCTTCATCGGCAGCAAGACGCCGCCGGAGATCGCGGTCAGCGTGATGGCCGAACTGCTGGCGGTGAAAAATGGCGTCGCATTACGCGCGCCGGAGCCGGTCGGCGCAGCCAAGGACGCACTGGAAGGCAGCGCTGCCGCGCCGCGCTAGAAGCGCAGCACGAACAGCGTGATGCTCGGGAACAGCACCAGCACGACGACACGCAGCAGGTCGCTGGCGACAAACGGCAGCACGCCGCGGTAGGTATCGCGGATCGTCACACCGGGCGCCATCGACTGGATCACGAACAGGTTCATCCCGACCGGTGGCGTGATCAATCCGACCTCGACGACGATCAGCACCAGCACGCCGAACCAGATCGCGGCGTCCTCGGGCGGCAGGCCGAAATCGAGGCCGACGAACATCGGGAAAAAGATCGGGATCGTCAGCAGGATCATCGACAGCGAATCCATCACGCAGCCGAAGATCAGATAAAACAGCAGGATGCCGGTCAGCACCGTATAGGGCCCGAAGCCCTGCTCGCCGACCCAGCCGGCGAGCTCCTGCGGCAGCTGCGACAGCGCGAGAAAGGTGTTGTAGGCCGCGGCTCCGAGCACGATCATGAACACCATCGCGGTGCCGTTGGCGGTCGCCTCGAAGGCCTCGCGCAACTTCGGGCCGCTCAGGCCACCGCGCTGCCAGGCCAGCAGACCGGTGCACACCGCACCGACCGCCGCACCTTCGGTCGGCGTGAAGATGCCGGTATAGATGCCGCCGATCACGATCACGAAGATCAGCAGCACCGGCCAGACCGCGCCCAGCGCCTGCCAGCGCTCGGGCCACGGCATCGGATCGAGCTGGCCGGCGAGTTTCGGGTTCAGGTGCACGCGGATCCAGATCACCGCCATGTAGCCGAGTGCGGCGAGGATGCCGGGGATGAAGGCCGCGGCAAACATCTTCGCGATATTCTGTTCGGCGAGGATCGCGTAGATCACCAGCACGATCGACGGCGGGATCAGGATGCCGAGCGTGCCGCCGGCCGCCAGTGCACCGCTGGCCAGGCTGCCGGCATAACCGGCCCGCTTCAATTCGGGCAGCGCGACCTGGCCCATCGTCGCGGCGGTCGCCATCGACGAACCGCAGATCGAGCCGAAGCCGGCGCAGGCGCCGATCGCCGCCATGCCGACACCGCCCTTGCGGTGGCCGAGAAAGGCCTCGGCGGCCTTGAACAGCGCGCTGGACATGCCGCCGAGTGTTGCGAACTGCCCCATCAGCAGGAACAGCGGCACCACCGACAGCGAGCCGTTCGAGAAGCTGCCATAGGCCATCGTCTTCATCTGGTTCAGCAGCGGCATTGCATTGCCGTAGACGTACCACGAGCCGAGCAGGCCGAGCACCAGCATCGACAGGCCGATCGGAATGCGGATGAAGATCAGCGCGAGCAGCACCGGGAACGACCAGGCCGCCAGTTGCAGCGCGTCCATCAGTGCTCTCCCTGGGCCATCACGAAGCCGGCCGGCGGCTGGCCGATGCCGAAGTCCTCGAGCAGCCGCCATGCATAGACGATGCAGCCGAATACGCCCGGCACCATCGACACCGCATAGGCCCACCAGACCGGCATCTGCAGGATGAAGCTGACCTCGGCGTTTTCACGGTAGTCCATCGTCGAGATGCCCATGCGCCAGATCAGCAGTACCCAGATCACCAGCATCAGCGCGTCGGCAAGGATCAGGAAGACACGTTGCAGTGCCGGCGGATAGACCTTCCAGAACAGGTCGACCATCGCATGGCCGCGCCTGAGGTGCGCCCACGGCATGAAGCAGAACACCGCGATCGCGGTGCCGGCCTCGACAAGCTCGAAGTCGCCCGGCACCGGCCCGAGCCCGAAACCGCTGAAGGCCCGGCCGATGATGCTGGCGACACTCAAGACCGCCATCGCGGTGAGTACCGCACCACCGAACCAGGCCAGGGCCTGGCTGGTCCTGTAGATGAACGTATTCATGCCGACCGCCTCTTCGCTGCTGCGACTTATTTTTTCTGGTACTTGTTGATCAGTTCGGTGGCTTCGGCTGCCAGCTTCGGGCCGTCGATGCCCTTCTCGCCGACCTGCTGGAACCATACCGCCCGCACGCCGGCAGCGGTGCGAGCCCAGCGCTGGGTCTCTGCCGCATCGAGCGCGACGATATTGTTGCCGGCTTTTTGCGCTGCAGCCTTGCCGGTGACGTCGCCGGCGTCCATCGCGCGGCCGAACAAGGCGGCGGTCTCGATGCCAGTGTTCGCATCGATCACCTTCTTCAGGTCGGCCGGCAACCGGTCGTAGGCGCCCTTGTTCATCGCAACCGCGAAGGTCTGCGTATACAAGCCCTTGTCGCCGGCGAAGGTGGTGTGGTTCTTCACGATCTGCTCGACCTTCAGCGCCGGCACGACTTCCCACGGGATCGTCGTCGCCTCGATGACGCCTTTCGACAAGGCCTCGCCGACCGCCGGTACCGGCAGGCCGACCGGCGTCGCGCCGAGCTGCTCGAGCATGATGTTGACAACCCGCGAGCCGCCGCGCACCTTCATGCCCTTCAGATCCTCCAGCTTCGTGATCGGCGACTTGCTGTGAAACAGCCCGGGGCCATGGGTGTGGACGGCGATCAGCTTGACGTCCTTGAATTCGTCCATCGCATTTTTCTCGACGAAGGCCTGGAAGGCGCGCGAGCCCGACTCACCGCCGCCGATCATGAACGGCAGCTCGAATACCTCGCTCTTCGGGAAGCGCCCCGGCGTATAGCCGAGCACGGTCCAGATCACGTCGGCAACACCGTCCTTGGCCTGGTCGAACAATTCGGGCGGCTTGCCGCCGAGCTGCATGCTCGGAAACAGCTGCACCTTGATGCGCCCGCCGCTTTCCTTCTCGATCTTTTTTGCCCACGGCTCGATCGCAAGCTTCGGCACATTGGCCTGCGGCGGCAGGAACTGGTGAAAACGCAGCGTGACATCCGCGGCCATCGCGGCGGGCAGCGACACGGCGAACACAGCGGTGGCGAGCAGGGTCTTGACGCGGTATTTCATGCTGGTCTCCTTGGTGGATTCGATGCGGTGCGAAACGGGCAGGTGCAGGCCGGGCCCGGGCGCCCTCGCGGGGTGATTGTTGGTTTCTGACGACGGTCCGGCAATGTCTGCGGCGGATAACAGCTATCGCGCAACGGCATGACTTGACCTGAAACTTCGGGCCGGCGCGCCGGCCCGCGGCCTGGGCTATTCGGCCGGACCGATCTGCAGCGAAATCTCGCCGACGCCGGCAACATGCCCGGCAATGCGGTCGCCCGCGACCACCGGGCCGACACCTTCGGGCGTTCCGGTAAAGATCAGGTCGCCCGGTTGCAGGTGATAAAACAGCGACAGGTCGGCGATCTGCTCGCGGATATCCCAGATCAGCTTGTCGATATCGGATTTCTGGCGCGGCTCGCCATTGACCGTCAACGCGATCTCGCCGCTGCTGATCACATGGCCGGGCATCTCGACGATCTCCGAGACGACCGAACCGTCCTCGATGTCCTTGCCGAGGTCCCACGGCCGGCCCTTGTCGCGGGCGACCAGTTGCAGGTCGCGCCGCGTCATGTCGAGGCCGCAGGCATAACCGTAGATGATGTCGTGAGCATCCTCGGCCTTGACGCGAAACCCCGGCTTGCCGACGACCAGCACCAGCTCCATCTCGAAATGGTAGTTGTCGGTCTGCGGCGGATAGGCCACCGTGGCGCCCGACTGCACCAGCGACTGCGGCGACTTCGTGAAATAAAACGGCCGCTCCTTCGCCTTGTCGACCGGCCGGCCCATCTCGACCGCGTGGGCGTGGTAGTTGCGGCCGACGCAGAAGATGCGGTTGATCGGCAGCCGTTCGGTCCTGCCGCGGATCGGCAATGAAGGCGGCGGCGGCGGGTTCCAGATATAGCTCGGCTGGGTCATGTTGTTTCCGTGAGAGGTCAGTTGCGGATTTCGAAGACGCCGAGCTTCTGGTGCAGCGGCGTTTCGTCGGCGATGAACAGGAAGGCGGGTTCGGAGCTCGAGCGGTTGCGCAGGCCCACCGCCGAGTAGCCCGGCGCGCAGCAGGTATCGGCCTCGGCCAGCGTGAAGGTCTGGCCTTCGTTCTGCAGCTCGGCCGCACCTTCGATCAGGTGGAACACCATCGCCGGCGAACGCACCGGCAGCTGCAGGCTCTGGCCGGGACGCAGCATCAGCGCATAGAAGCCGAGGATGTTTTCGCAGGGCGCGCCGGTCTCCGGGTTGGCATAGGTGATCTGCACCGCCTCTAGTTCGGGTTGGTCGTCGGCCAGCGATTGCAGTGCCGCGCGCGCATCGGCCCACGGATAACGCAGCATCGGATAGGCCTTGCGCGAGCGCTCGAAGACCGGCGTCGGCACGAGGCCGCCGCGCGCATAGGCCCGTTCGCCATGTGCCGGCCTGACCTGCTGGCGGCCACCGTCGACGTGGTAACTCGCCTCCATGTAGTAGACCAGCGGCAGATCGAGCACATCGAGCCAGACCACCGGTTCGTCGCCGTCGTGGCCATGTTCGTGCCACAGGCCGGTCGGCGTCAGGATCAGGTCGCCGCGTTTCATCACGCACTTCTCGCCGTCGACGGTCGACCAGGCGCCCTCGCCTTCGACGACCATGCGCACCGCATTCGGCGTATGGCGGTGCGACGGCGCCCATTCGCCCGGCAGCAGCAACTGCATGCCCAGGTACATCGCCGCGCTGGCCTGCATCTTGTCGAGGCCGTGGCCCGGATTGGCCAGCACCAGCACGCGCCGTTCGGCCTTCTCGATCGGCGTCAGCTCGCCGGCGCGCATCAGCAGCGGCCGGATTGCCGCATACGGCCAGTGCGTCGCCTGCGTATTGACCTTCGGCCTGGCCGGCGGCAGCAGCGCGCGCAGGCTCGGCCACAACGGCACCAGGTTGCGCGACCGCAACTCGTCGACATAGTCGGCCGGCAGGTCTTCGATTCGTCCCAATTCGGCAGTCATTTCCTGTCTCCTTTTTCCGCCAGACAACGGTCGACGGTCCATCCGTACAACCACTCCATCGCATCGTAGAAGCGTTCGGGGCTGCGGCCTTTCCACAAATCATTGCGGACCAGCCGCTCGACATCCTTCGCATGGAAGATGCGCCCCATTTCGCGCGACGACAACACGACCCGGGCGGTGCGCGCGACCCGCGATCGCTGGTAGTGCGCGAAGGCCTTGGCGATGTCGTTGTCGTGCACCCGCAAAGCTTCGCCGAGCGTCACCGCATCCTCCATCGCCATGCAGGCGCCTTGCGCCATGTATTGGAGCGTGGCGTGGGCCGCATCGCCGAGCAGCGCAACCCGGCCGAATACCCATTGGCCGATCGGATCGCGGTCGGCGGTCGCCCAGCGCTTCCAGTCCTTCGGCAATTCGATCAGTTGCCGCGCCTTCGGGCAGATGCCCTCGAAATAACTCAGCACCTCGTCGGGGCTGCCTTCGGTGACGCTCCACTCCTCCTTGTCGCGGCTGTGGAAGGTGACGACGACGTTGTACTGCTCGCCGCCGCGCAGCGGGTAATGGACGAGGTGGCAATTCGGGCCGACCCAGATTGCCGCGGCATTCCATTGCAGGTCCTGCGGAAACTCGTTGCGGTCAACCACTGCGCGGTAGACGACATGGCCGGAGACACGGGCCTCGTCGCCGACATATTGCTGGCGCACCGCCGACTTGACGCCGTCGGCACCGATCAGCGCGCGGCCGAGATGGCGACCGCCGTTCGTGTCGATCACCGTGACCGTGTTGTCATCCTGCTCGATGCGCTCGACCCGAGTCGACGTCAGGCATTCGATCCGGCCCGATGCCATCGCGCCGTGCAGCAGCGACAAATGCATGTCGGCACGGTGGATCACCGCATACGGATTCTTGAAGCGCTTGCGGAACGCCTCGCCGACCGGAATCCGCCCGACCAGCGTCTCGTCAAGCGCATCGTGCATCACCATCTCGTCGGTATAGACGGCCAGCGCACGGGCCTCGTCGCCGATGCCCAGCGCATCGAAGGCGGCGAAGCCGTTCGGGCCGAGCTGGATGCCGGCGCCGATCTCGCCGATCTCCGCGGCCTGTTCGAGCACCTTGACCGGCAGTCCGCGATTGGCCAGCGCCAGTGCGGCGGCGAGCCCGCCGATGCCACCACCGGCAACGATCACGGGAAGGTCTGGATTGGTCGATGTCATTCGCTCGCCTCTCTGTTCTGTGCTCTAATCATCAGTACGCTGATCATTAGTATAGTGACATCTGGCGCATCACCACCTGGGGATTACCCGGTGTCAGGCCGCTCGCTCTTGCCGGCTGCCCCCGTAAAAGGTGCGCGCGGGGTCGTGTTTCGCCGACGCTGCATTCAGCCGCAATCACAATGCCCGGCAACAACATGCTGCCGCTCAACCGTCTGCCGAGGAGAACCGCCGTGCGCAACCGCTTCAAGCAATCACTGACCGAGCGCCGCCAGCAGATCGGCCTCTGGCTGAGCCTGGCGCAGCCCTATACCGCCGAACTGTGCGCAACCGCCGGCTTCGACTGGCTGCTGGTCGACGGCGAACATGCGCCGAACGATGTGCGCAGCGTGCTGGCGCAGTTGCAGGCGATTGCGCCATACCGCGCGCATCCGGTGGTGCGTGTCGTCAACGGCGATCCGGCACTGATCAAGCAGGTGCTCGACGTCGGCGCGCAGACCATCCTGGTGCCGATGGTCGACACCGCCGCGCAGGCTGCGGCTGCGGTGGCCGCGACGCGTTACCCGCCGCAGGGCATCCGCGGCGTCGCGCCGGCGGTCGCGCGCGCCTCGCGCTGGGCCCTGCATGCGGACTACATCGATGTCGCGAACGACGAAACCTGCCTGCTGGTGCAGGCCGAGACGGCCACCGCGTTGCAGAACCTCGATGCGATCTGCGCGGTCGACGGCGTCGACGGCGTCTTCATCGGCCCGGCCGATCTGGCGGCGTCGATGGGCCACCGCGGCAAATCGGGCCATCCGGAGGTCAAGGCCGCGATCGACGATGCGATCCGCCGCATCGCTGCCAGCGGCAAGGCCGCCGGCATCCTGACCGACGACAACGACACCGCACGCCACTATCTGGCAATCGGCGCCCGCTTCGTCGCGGTCGGCATCGACACCGCGCTGCTGGCACGCGCGACCAGAACACTGGCTGCGGAATTCGGCATCGCCGCGACGGCCACCGGCGAAGGATGAACCGCGCAATGGAACGCAACTTTGTACCCTACCCCTTCGAGCCGACCCGGCACGCGGCGCAGTTGCCGCCGCTGCACGACGGCGTCGAGCCGCAGCGCCACCGCGTCGTGGTTGTCGGCGGCGGCCCGGTCGGCCTGTGTGCCGCGCTCGGGCTGGCGACGCAAGGCGTGCCGGTCGTGCTGCTCGAGGCCGACGATTCGGTCTGCGCCGGCAGCCGCGCGATCTGCATCTCGCGGCGCAGCCTGCAGATCGTCGAACGCTTCGGCGCGCTCGACGGCTTCATGAAGATCGGCCTGCCGTGGACCGGCGGCCGCAGCTTCTACCGCGACCAGCAGGTGCTGCAGTTCAACATGCCGCAGGACGAAAACCAGAAGCTGCCGCCGATGGTCAATCTTGCGCAGTACCACATCGAACAGATCCTGCTCGACCGCGCACGCGAATTGTCTGGCCTGATCGACATCCGCTGGCAGACACGCGTCAGCGGCATCGAGACAAGCGACGACGGCGCCCGGCTATCGGTGACGACCCCGGCCGGTGATTACGCGCTCGAGACCGACTGGCTGGTCGCTGCCGATGGCGGGCGCAGCTTGATCCGCGAGTCGCTCGGCCTCGCGCTGCACGGCACCAGTTACGAAGGCCGCTATGTGATCGTCGACATCCTGCTCGAGACCGACCGCAAGACCGAACGCCTCGCCTATTTCGACCCGCCGTGCAATCCGGGCTCGACGGTGCTGGTGCACAAGCAGCCGGACAATGTCTGGCGCATCGACTACCAGTTGCGCGACGGCGAGGATCCGGCCGACGCGATAAAACCGGAAAACGTGATGCCGAGGGTCGAAAGCCTGCTCGAGATGATGGGCGAGCGAGGTGCCTGGGCGCCGATCTGGATCACGATCTACAAGGCGAATGCGCTGACGCTCGATCGCTACCGCCACGGCCGCGTGCTGTTCGCCGGCGACGCCGCGCACCTGCTGCCGATCTTCGGCGTGCGCGGCGCCAATTCGGGCATCGACGATGCCGACAACCTTGCCTGGAAGCTGGCGCTGGTCGTCAAGGGACTGGCAGGGGATGCGCTGCTCGACAGCTATTCCGACGAACGTGTCGCCGCCGCCCACGAGAACCTGAGCCACGGCAGCAAGAGCACCGAATTCATGGCGCCACCGTCGTTTGCATTCGATCTGATGCGCAGCGCGGTGCTCGGGCTGGCTGCGCGGCATCCGGCGCTGCAGTCGCTGATCAATCCGCGCCAGACGACGGCGATCAGCTACGACAGTTCACCGCTGAATGCCGCGGCAGCCGCGTCGGCGGCATTTGCCAGTGGTCCGGCACCCGGCGCAGTTTTTCTCGAATCCCCGCTGACGCTGCTGGCCGACGGCGCATCCCGAGCAGGCTACCTCAGCGACCTGGCCGGGCCCGGTTTTGCCGCGCTGTATTTCAGCGACAGCGGCGAGGTGCCGGCAACACTGCGCGAGGTCGAGCAGGTGCTGCATACGCGCGGCATTCCGTTCGTGCTGCGGGTGCTGGCGCGCACTGCCGCCACTCCGGGCAGCGGCGTCGACGGTCACGACCACACCGGCCGCCTGTTCCCGATGTACGGCGCCGCACCCGGCAGCCTGTACCTGCTGCGTCCCGACGGGCATGTGCTGGCGCGCTGGCTGGCGTGTGATCCGCAAGAGGTCGAGCCGGCAATCACCGCTGCACTCGGCTTGCCATCAACGCCCGGCCAGGAGATGCCGCAATGAACGAACGCGACCGCGATGCCGCCTATACCCGGCTGTGCACGACGATGACCGAACTCGGCGAGCCGCAGGCGCAGCTGTTTCTCGCGCGCTTTGCACTGCTGGCGATCGAGCAGATCGACGATCCTGCCGTGGTCGAGCGGCTGATCGACGCCGCTGCGGTCGATCTGACCGCGCGATCCGCTGACCGCTGAGCCGCGCCCGTTCAAACGCGAACGAACTCCCTGCCCTTGTTCGCGGCGACAAAACCGTCGAAGACCTCGTTGACCTTGCCCCATGACGGCAGCGCCTTGATGTTGGCGAGCCAGCGGCTGATGTTCGGATAGGCAGCGAAATCGCAGCCGATCCACTCGCCGATCGACACCACCGACGCGCCGAAATAGTCGGCAATCGTCAGCTGGTCACCGCACAGATAGGGCTTGTCCGGGCCCAGCCAGTGGTCGTCGAGGATCTGCAGCCAGTTCTTCGCCTGTTGCTGGCCCCAGGCGATCGCGCCGGCATGGGCTTCGTCGCTGCGCCGGCGGTGGTGCGGAAACAGCTGCGCATACACGACGCCATAACCGAAGCTCTGGTAGAGCTGGGTATTGAGCCAGTCCATCATCTCGTTGACCTTGGCGCGCTGCTTCAGGTCCTTCGGATAACTCGGGAGGTCGTACTTGTCGGCCAGGTATTTGAGGATCGCCGAGCTTTCGGTCAGCCGCAGATCGCCGTCCTCGAGCATCGGCACCAAGCGATTCGGATTGATCGAGACATAGGCTTCGCCGTGGTGCGCACCTTGCAGGATATCGACGACCTCCTCGTCGCATTCGATGCCGTTTTCCGCCAGCAGCAGCCGCACCGGGCGGCTCGCGGTCGACACGGGATGCATGTAGAGCTTCATGGTGCCTCCTTTGCGGTTGGGTTGGCGGAATCGCCCGCCTTGCGCTCGGTCCAGCGCTGCAACATCTCGCGCGCGCCATTGCGCGCCGGATCCATCTGTTCGTCGTGGTCGGCGCGCTTCGCGCACAGTTCGATCACGTAGCCGTTCGGATCGCGGAAATAGATCGAATCGATGAAACCGTGGTCCGACGGTCCGCGGCACTCGAGGCCGTGCTCGCGCCCTTTCGCGAGCATTGTCGGCAGCACATCGGCGTCGACTTCGAGCGCGATGTGCAGGTCGAAGTCATGCTGATTCTTGAACTCGAACGGCAGGTCGTCGGTCTCGAAGAAGGCCAGGTGCGAGCCGTCGTCGAGTTGGTAGAAGGTATGCAGCGCCTTCGTGTCGCGGCCGGTCTTGGTCTGCCCGATGTCGAGCGTCTTGACCAGCGGCAGGCCGAGAAAATCCTCGTAGAAGCGGCGCGTCTGCTCGGAGTCGCGGCAGCGGTAGGCGTTGTGGTGCAGCTTGCGGATCATGACCGTCCTCTCGAAGTCCGCGGGTTTCGATGCTAGCGCCATCGGGGGCCGGCCGCCACCCGCAGTCGCCGCGCCTGTCAGGACTGCACGAGCAGCGGCTGCAGCGCCCGCAGCAGCAGATCGGGGAGCGCTGCCGGCCGCCGCGTCTGCCGGTCGACGTAGACGTGGACAAAGTGGCCGGCGGCGGCTGCCGATTCGGCGCCAGCCGCAAACAGGCCGACCTCGTAGCGCACGCTGGAGCGGCCGATGCGGGCGACGCGCAGGCCAGCGTCGACGGTTTCCGGAAAGGCAAGCGGCGCAAAATAGTTGCAATGGGTCTCGACCACCAGGCCGATCGAGGCGCCGTCGTGGATGTCGAGCGCGCCGCTATCGATCAGGTAGCGGTTGACCGCGGTATCGAAGAAGCTGTAGTAGACGACGTTGTTGACATGGCCATAAATGTCGTTGTCCATCCAGCGCGTCGAGATCGACTGGAAATGGCGGTAATGGCCGCGCTCGCGGTTGGTCTGCTCTTCCCCGGCCATCGCCTTGCCCCTCAGACGCCGAGAAAGGCCGCGAGCTCGTTGCTGCGCCTGACCTCGTCGGCCGTGCCTTCGAGCACGACCTGGCCCTTCTGCAGCACCAGCGCCCGATCGGCCTGCGACAACACCTTGCGGTAGTCGCGGTCGACGATCAGCGTCGCGATGCCGCTGGCGCGGATCTCGGCGACGACGCGCCAGATCTCGACGACGATCAGCGGCGCCAGGCCCTCGGTCGCCTCGTCGAGGATGATCAGATCCGGATGCGTCATCAACGCCCGACCGATCGACAGCATCTGCTGTTCGCCGCCGGACAACTGGTTGCCCTGGTTGCCGATGCGTTCGCGCAGCCGGGGGAAGGTCTCGAGCACGCGATCGAGTGTCCAGTCCTTGCGGCCGTCGCGGCCTTCGCGCGCCGCCATCACCAGGTTCTCGCGCACCGACAGGTTCGGAAAGACGCCGCGGCCCTCCGGCACATAAGCCACGCCGCGGCGCGCCACTTCATACGGCTTCGCGCGCGACATGTCTTCGCCGAAAAAGCTGATGTGGCCCGAGCGCTGGGTCACGTGGCCGAGCAAGGTGCGGATCAGCGTGCTCTTGCCCATGCCGTTGCGGCCAAGCAGCCCGACCGTCTGGCCGCGGCCGATCTGCAGATTGACGCCGTGCAGCACATGGCTGGAGCCGTACCAGGCATGCACATCGCGGGCATCGACGATCAGGTCAGTGGTGCTCATTTCAAGGCTGCACTTGTGCTCGTGTCCGTCGGAGGGGCTTCAGCCCCGATTGGATGGTGGGGCAGCAGCCCGAATCGGGGCTGAAGCCCCTCCCACAAAGGCCGCTCCCACAGCGGCAGCATCGCGCGGACTTTCATCTCAATGATCCTCCCCAAGGTAGGCCGCGCGAACCTCGGGGCTGTTGCGAACCTCGTCGGGGTTGCCGGTCGCAACGACCGCGCCGTTGACCATCACGGTGATTTCATCGGCGATGCGGAACACGGCATCCATGTCGTGCTCGACGAGCAGGATCGCGTGGCCTTGCTTCAACTCGGCGAGCAGCGCCAGCATGCGATCCGTTTCCTCGGCGCCCATGCCGGCCAGCGGTTCGTCGAGCAGCAGCACCTCGGGATCGGTGGCCAGGCACATCGCGATCTCGAGCTGGCGCTTCTGGCCGTGCGACAGCAGCCCGGCTTCGCGCTCGAGCACATCGTCGAGGCCGGCCCGGCCAGCGGCGACGCGCGCGGCCTCGCCACTGCGCTTGCAGGACGCAGCACTTTCCCAGATCGCCCACGGCCGCGGCGTGCGCGCCTGCGCGGCAAGCCGGCAGTTTTCGAAGACGCTGAAAGTCGGATAAATCGTCGTGCGCTGGTAGCTGCGGCCAAGGCCGGCACTGGCGCGGCGCGGCTGCGACCAGCCGGTGACATCCTTGCCGAGCAGTTCGACCTTGCCTTCGGACGGCTCGATTTCACCCGACAGGATATTGATCAGCGTCGATTTGCCGGCGCCATTGGTGCCGATCACCGCATGGACATGGCCACGCTGCAGATCGATCGAGACCTTGTCGACGGCCACCAGGCCTCCCCAGCGCCGGGTGATCTCGCGGCCGCGCAGCAGCACTTCAGGCGACGTCATTGCGCACCTCCGGTTGGCGGTTGCCGCGGCCGGCCAGCCGCTGGCGAATCTGGTCGGGTACGCCGATCAGCCCGCGCGGCAGCAGTGCGACGCTGATGATGATCGTCAGGCCGAGGCCGAGGTGCCAATGCTTCGCAAAGGCGCCGAACACCGCGTCGGACTTGAAGAATTCCTGCAGCAGCACGAAGGCAAAAGCGCCGATCAGTGCGCCACGCAGGTGGCCGATGCCGCCGAGGATGATCATGATCAGCAAGGCGCCGGACAGGTGCCAGCTCAGCATCTCCGGATTGACATAACCGTCCTTGATCGCGAACAGGAAACCGGCCAGCCCGGCGATCGCGCCGGAGATCACGAAGGCAGCGAGCTTGTACGGATAGGTCGTGAAGCCGGTGGCGCGCATCCGTTGCTCGTTGACGCGGATGCCGGCCAGCGCGCGGCCGAAGCGCGAGCGCAGCAGCTGCCCCAGGAAGGCAAAAACGGCGATCAGGCAAGCCAGTGTGAATACATACTGCGTCATCGACTGGCCGAGGTCGAGGACGCTGCCGAGCACCGGCGTCATGTACAGGTAGATGCCGTCGGTGCCGCCGCCGATCGGCGTATCGTGGACGACGAAATAGGCCATTTGCGCGAATGCCAGCGTCACCATGATGAAGTAGACGCCCTTGGTTCGCAGCGACAGCGCGCCGACGACCAGCGCATAGACCGCAGCGGCGATCATGCACGCCGGCAGCAGCCACAGCACCGATGGCGAGGTGTCCTGCGGCGACAACATCACCGCCGCATAGGCGCCGATGCCGAAAAATGCCGCCTGCCCGAAACAGACCAGCCCGGTGCCGCCGACCAGCAGTTCGAGGCTGAGCGCGAGGATCGCGTAGATCATGATCTTCGTGACCAGATCGAGGCCATAGTCGCCGGCGACCAGCGGGTAGAGGCCGAGCGCGCCGAAGGCGAGCACGACGCTGAATAACTTGGATTTGCTCATCTCGATCATCCCGCCTTGAACAGACCGTCCGGCTTCCACAGCAGGATCAACGCCATCATCACGTAGACCAGCACGCCGGCAGCCTGCGGCAGCAGCACCTTGCCGAAGGTGTCGACCGCGCCGATCAGCAACGCGGCGACCAGCGCCCCCTTGATCGACCCGATGCCGCCGATCACGACGACGACGAAGCAGATGATCAGCACCGAATTGCCCATGCCCGGATAAACCGACGACACCGGCGCGGCGACCATGCCGGCGAAGACCGCGATCGCAACCCCGGCGGCGAACACCACGCGGTAGAGAAACTTGATGTCGACACCGAGCGACTGGACCATCTCGCGATTGGTGCTGCCGGCGCGGATCATCATGCCGAGCCGGGTGCGCGTGAAGACCAGGTACATGCCCAGCGCCAGCAGCAGGCAAACGCCGGAGATGAACAGGCGGTAGACGGGATAGGTCATCAGATCGCCGAGCGGAATCGTGCCGGCGAGGATCTCCGGCGCCTGCACGCCGTGCACGTCGTCACCGACCAGCAGGCTGCGCAACTCCTCGAAGACGAGAATCAGGCCATAGGTCATCAGCACCTGCTGCAGGTGTTCCCGTTCATACAGGTAGCTGTAGAACACCCACTCGAGCACATAACCGAGCAGCACCGCCAGCACGACGCCGACCGCCAGCGTCGAGAAAAACCCGCCGCCAAACGTGCTGCCGACGATCGGCGCCAGCGCAAACGCCATGTAGGCGCCGATCATGTAGAAGCTGCCATGCGCGAGGTTGATCACCCCCATGATCCCGAAGATCAACGTCAGCCCGGACGCAACCAGGAACAGCAGCAACCCGTACTGCAACGAGTTCAGGCACTGGATCAGAAATGAGGCGAGGTCCATGGTGTTCACCGGATGGGTGTCGGGCACAGCAGCCCTCAGGGCGCGCTGCAAAGCAGGCGCCGAAAACTTAAACGAAACTCAGGTCGAGGCCGACTTTGTGGGAGGGGCTTCAGCCCCGCTCGGGCTGCTGCCACACCATCCAATCGGGGCTGAAGCCCCTCCCACGAACACCCACCGACCTCCGCCCCTTGCTGCGCACACGGCCCGGACTCGGACCGCGCAGCAGGAAAGCGCGTTACATGCGGCAGCCGCGGCCCGGGTCGACCAGGCCCTTCGAGGCGATGCCGACGACGACGTTTTCCTTGCCCTTCACTTCACGCAGGTAGAAGTCCTGGATCGGGTTGTGCGACTTCGACATCTTGAACGGGCCGCGCGGGCTGTCGATCGTCGCCTTGCGCACCGCGTCGGCAAATGCATCCTGGTTCTTGATGTCGCCCTTTGCCGCAGCCAGGCCGACGCCAAGAATCTGCGCCGCGTCGTAGCCCTGCACCGCATAGACGTCGGGCTGCTGCTTGTAGGACTTCGCATAGGCCAGCCGGAACGCGTTGTCCTTCGGCGTATTCAGGCTGTCGGCATAGTGAAGTGTCGTCTGCAGGCCCTGCGCTGCATCGCCCTGCGCGTCGAGCGTGCCGTCGGTCAGGAAGCCGGCGCCATACAGCGGAATGCTGTTCTTCAGACCGGCTGCCGCATAGTCCTTGACGAACTTGACTGCACCGCCGCCGGCAAAGAAGGTATAGACGGCGTCAGGCTTGATCGACGCGATCTGCGTCAGCAGCGCCTGAAACTCGACGCTCGGGAATGGCACCGCCAGCTCCTCGACGACCTTGCCGCCACCCTTCTCGAAGGCTTCCTTGAAGCCACCGACCGATTCGTCGCCGGCCGCATATTTCCAGGTGATCGTGACGACGCGCTTGACGCCCTTCTTCGCCAGTGCCTCGCCCATCGCATAACCCGGCTGCGAGTTCGTGAACGAGCTGCGGTAGATGTTCTTGCCGCACATCGGGCCGGTCACCGCATTGGCGCCGGCGTTCGGCACGATCAGCATCGTGCCGGTGTCCTTCGCGACCTTGGCCATAGCCATCGCGACACCCGAGTGAACCGTGCCGACGACAACATCGACGTTGTCGCGCTTGATCAGCTTGTTCATGTTGTCGGTCGCCTTCGACGGATCGGATTCGTCGTCGACGTTGTAGAACTCGATCTCGCGGCCGCCGAGCTTGCCGCCCTGCTCGGCAACGTACAGCTTGAAGCCGTTCTCGATCGCGGTGCCGAGTGCGGCAAAGGTGCCGGTGGCCGGCAGCATCAGGCCGACCTTCAGCTTGCCGGAAGACTGTGCCAGCGCCGGCGTCGCCGCGGCGGTCGCCAGCAGCGTGGCAGCTACGAGGGTGGTCAGGCGGGGAAATTTCATCGTTTGTCTCCGTTGTGTTGATGAATCAATTGTGACGCCGCGGCGATCACCGCTTCCGGCTGGTCGCGGTGCGGCGAGTGCCCGCAGTCGGGCAATTCGAGCAAGCGGGTCTGCTCAACGCGCCGCGCGATGCCGCGGATCTGCTCCAGCGTACCGTATTCGTCGTCCAGCCCCTGGATCGCCAGCAGCGGGCAGCGGATCGAGTCCAGCTCGGCTTCGATCGACCAGTCTCGGAACGGCGGGTGCAGCCAGATGTCGTTCCAGCCCCAGAATGCCGAATCGGGATCGTCGTGATGGCGCGCGAGGCGATCGCGCAGATCGGTTTCCAGGTAGGCGGTGCGCGCTTTTGCGATGCTCGCGACCGAAAGCTCCTCGACGAGGATGTGCGGCGCCAGCACGATCAGCCCCGCCACCCGCTGCGGGAACCGCGCCGCATGCAGCAGCGCGATCGAGCCGCCGTCGCTGTGACCGAACAGCCACGGCGGTTGGGCATCCGCATCGATGTCGAGCGCCTCGAGCAGCGCCGGCAGCACCTCGTGCGCCTGGCGGTGCATGAAATCGAGACCCCAGGCCTCCTCGGCCGCGCGCGGCGTCGAGCGGCCGTAGCCGGGCCGCGAATAGACGAGGCCGCGGCAGCCGGCGGCGGCGCACAAGCGGGCCGGAAAATCGCGCCACATCGAGATCGAACCAAGCCCCTCGTGCAGGAAGACGAGCAGCGGCTGGTCGCGGCGCTCCCGGCCGATCCACTGGTGCTCGATCCGCACGCGGCGGCCTGCCCAGTCGATTTCGGCGAATTGCGACGTCATTGCTTGGATTCGATCTCACGCAATTTGAAGCGCTGGATCTTACCGGTGGCGGTCTTCGGAAGGTCGGCGACGAACTCGATGAAGCGTGGGTATTTGTACGGAGCCAGCCGCTCTTTCACGAACGCCTTCAGCTCGTCCTCGCTGACCTGCTCGCCTTGCTTCAGCACGACGAAAGCCTTGGTCTTGGTCAGCCCCTCGGCATCTTCCTTTCCGATCACCGCGGCCTCGAGCACCGCCGGATGCTGCACCAGCGTCGCCTCGACCTCGAATGGCGACACATAGATGCCGCTGACCTTCAGCATGTCGTCGCTGCGACCGCAATAGGTGTAGGTGCCGTCGGCATTGCGCAGGTATTTGTCGCCGCTCTTGGTCCAGCCGCCCTGGAAGGTCTCGCGGGTCTTCGCGCGGTTGCCCCAGTACATCATCGCTGCCGACGGGCCCTGGATATAGAGATCGCCCGGTTCGCCGTCGGGCACCGGCCCACCGTCCTCGCCGCGCAGTTCTATCTCGTATCCCGGCACCGGCCAGCCGGTCGTGCCGTAGCGCACGTCGCCCGGGCGGTTCGACAGAAAGATGTGCAGCATCTCGGTCGAGCCGATGCCGTCGACGATGTCGACGCCGAACTGCGCCTTGAAACGCTCGCCGATCTCGGCCGGCAGCGCCTCGCCGGCCGACGACGCCATCCGCAAGGCGACCTGGTCGCGCGACGGCAGCGCCGGCGACGCCAGCATGCCGGCATAACCGGTCGGCGCACCATAAAAAACGGTGGTCTGGCGCTCGATCCAGCGCTTGAAGACGGCGTCCGGCGTCGGCCGCTCGGCCATCAGCACGGTGGTCGCGCCGACGCTCATCGGAAAGGTCAGCGCATTGCCGAGGCCATAGGCAAAAAACAGCTTCGCCGCGGAAAAGCAGACATCGTTTTCGGTCAGGGCGAGCACCCGCTTGCCGTACAGCTCGGCGGTCCAGTACGGGTTGGCGTGCGAATGGACGGTGCCCTTCGGCCGGCCGGTCGAACCCGACGAATACAACCAGAAGCCGGGGTCGTCGGCATTGGTCGCAGCCGGCTTCGTGGCCGGCGCGACGCCGTCGATGAAAGCCTCGAATTCGACTTCGGCCGGATGCAGCGGTGCGATCGGATGCGAGACGATCACCTTCTGCAGTTCGTGGTCGGAACGCGTCATCGCCGCCGTCAACGCCGGCAGCAATGCGCCGGAAACCAACGCCGCCTGGGCGCGCGAATGCTCGAGCATGTAGGCATAGTCGTCGGCGGTCAGCAGCGTATTGACGGCCACCGGCACCAGCCCTGCATACATCGCGCCCAGAAAACTTGCTGGCCAGTCGTTGCAGTCGTGCATCAGCAGCAGCACCCGCTCCTCGCGGCGCAGGCCCTGCTTGCGCAACGCCGCGGCGACACGGCGCACCCGCTGCTCGAGTTCGGCATAACCCAGACTGCCGTGGTCGTCGACGAAGGCGGTTTTGGACCCGCGCGTGCGGTTGGCGTCGAGCAGATGCTGGGCGAAATTGAAGCGGGCTGCGGGGGCCGCGACGGCGGGCTTGTCCATGGCTGTCTCCTGTGATGTTGTTTACCGGACGGCGGCGCGGGCGGCTGCCGCGCGCCGGGCGCCGGCCGGCTCGCTCATCGGGTGAATTCGATCCGCCCTTCGGGCAGCAGATAAAGCACCAGCGCACGGCCGTCGGAAACCGTCGGATGGTGGGCGCTGCCGGGCGGGCAGACCAGCCAGCCAGCAGGCTGGCCATTGAATCGTGCATCACCTTCGAGCGGCATCACGAGGTCGATTTCGCCGTTCGGGTGCATGTGGTGCGGGCCGACGACATCCTTCATGTCGACGACGTCGACCGAAAAACCGTGCAACTCAGGCGTCGGCTTGAAGATCCGGCCATAACGGATGCCGCCGCCTTCGCGGTTGCACAACCAGCCGGCCTCGGCGCCGGCGATGCAGCTGGCCTTCAGTTCGGCATAGGTTTCGCTGTCCGGGCCCCATTCGCGGTTCAGCCAGCTGCCCAGTTCATCATCAAGCGGCCGGCCGGCCATTTGAGCTGTCAGCTGCGCGAGTTGCGCCTTGAACGATTCGGGGGTGACGGTATCGGTCTGGCTCATCATCATTTCCAACCTCGGTAGACATCGGGTGGGGCGGGTTTGGTCTTGTCGCCCCAGCCAACATGCAGTATCGTGCTTGTTCGAACTCTAAGTTCGTGGGCCTACCATGTCAAGCACTATATTGCCTGTATCCGAGTTAACACCTAGCGCCGCAGCCTCCGAGGCCGAAGATTCCGGCGGCAAGCACCCGTTTCTGGTCGCGCTCGGTCAGCGCGTCCGCGATATCCGCGCGCGCCGCGGCATGTCGCGCAAGGCGCTGGCGCTGGCCACCGATGTCTCGGAACGGCACCTTGCCAACCTCGAATACGGCGTCGGCAATGCCTCGGTGCTGGTGCTGCTGCAGGTTGCGGTCGCGCTGAAATGCTCGCTTGCCGAATTGCTCGGCGACCCGACGACGCAGTCGCCGGAGTGGCTGATGATCCGCGAGATGCTCGAGAACCGCGATGAGGCGACGCTGCGCCGGGCGCGCGAGGCGATCGGCGAGCTGCTCGGCTCGGGCAGCGCCAAGGCGTCGGCCAGGTCGCGGCGCGGATCACGGGTTGCGCTGATCGGCCTGCGCGGCGCCGGCAAGACGACGCTCGGCAGCATGCTGGCCGAAGACCTCGGTTTCCCGTTTGTCGAGCTGAGCCGCGAGATCGAGAAATTTGCCGGCTGCACGATCAGCGAGATCCAGGGGCTGTACGGCCAGAACGCCTACCGCCGCTACGAGCGGCGGGCGATCGAGGAAGCGATCCAGATCTATCCCGAAGCGATCATCGCAACCCCCGGCGGCCTCGTCTCCGACCCGGCCAGCTTCAACCTGCTGCTCGGCCATTGCACGACGGTCTGGCTTCGCGCATTGCCGGAGGACCACATGGCGCGGGTCGCCGCGCAAGGCGACATGCGGCCGATGGCCGGCAACAAGGAGGCGATGGACGACCTGAAAACCATCCTCGCCGGCCGCGCCGCGTTCTATTCGAAGGCCGAATTCCAGCTCGATACCAGTCGCCAACCGCTGCAGCCAACGTTTCTGGCCCTGCGCGAGATGGTGCGCAACGCATTGCAGATGGATCAGACAGAACACGCAGAATAATGCACTAAACTGCTTGACGGAGGCATTTATCGGCAATATGATGCATGCATGCCATCCCAGAGCACCTGCCCGCAAGGAGACACCATGAACCAGCCCGCACGCGTCGACTACCAGACCCATCCCGACAACTACCGCCACTGGAAGCTGAAGTTCGAAGGCCCGGTGGCCACGCTGGCGGCCGACTTCGACGAAAACGCCGGGCTGCGTCCGGGCTACAAGCTCAAGCTCAACAGTTATGACCTCGGCGTCGATGTCGAGTTGAACGATGCCATCAACCGCATCCGCTTCGAGCATCCTGAAGTGCGCACCGTGGTGCTGACGAGCGCCAAGGACAAGGTGTTCTGCTCGGGCGCCAACATCTTCATGCTCGGCGTCTCCAGCCATGCCTGGAAGGTCAATTTCTGCAAGTTCACCAACGAGACCCGCAACGGCCTGGAGGATTCGTCGAAGCATTCCGGGCTCAAATTCCTCGCCGCGGTGAACGGCGCTTGCGCCGGCGGCGGCTACGAAGTCGCGCTGGCCTGCGACGAGATCATCCTCGTCGACGACCGCTCGAGCGCGGTCAGCCTGCCCGAAGTGCCGCTGCTCGGCGTGCTGCCGGGCACCGGCGGCCTGACCCGTGTCACCGACAAGCGCAAGGTCCGCCACGACCTCGCCGACCTGTTCTGCACCAGCGTCGAAGGTGTGCGCGGCAAGAAGGCGAAGGACTGGAAACTGGTCGACGATATCGCCAAGCCGGCCGAATTCGCAAAGAAGGTGCAGGAGCGCGCGCTGCAACTGGCCGAGCAGAGCGACCGCCCGGCCGATGCAAAAGGCGTCGTGCTGACGCCGCTGCAACGAACAATCGAGGCTGACGCACTGCGTTATTCGAACGTGACAGTCGAGATCGACCGCAACAAGCGCACCGCGACCTGGACCGTGAAGGGCCCTGGCGCCGATCAGCCGACCGACGTCGCCGGCATAGAGGCCGCAGGCGTTGCCTGGTACCCGCTGGTGCTGGCGCGTGAACTGGAAGATGCGATCCTCGAGATGCGCACCAACGAGCTCGACATCGGCACCTGGCTGATCAAGACCGAAGGAGAAGCCGATGCGGTGCTGGCAATGGACAAGGTCCTGCTGGCCAACAAGAGCCACTGGCTGGTGCGTGAAACCACCGGTCTGCTGCGCCGCACCTTCAGCCGCCTGGACGTTTCGTCGCGCAGCCTGTTTGCACTGATCGAACCGGGCTCGTGTTTTGCCGGATCCTTCCTCGAGCTGGCGCTGGCCTGCGACCGCAGCTACCACCTGGCACTGCCCGACGACGAGGCGAAGGCGCCGAAGATCGCGGTGTCGGAAGCCAATTTCGAGCTTTATCCGATGATCACCGGCCAGACGCGGCTCGAGCGCCGCTTCTACGGCAACAGCAGCGAGATCGATGCGGTGCGTGCCGTCATCGGCGACAAGCTCGATGCCGATGCCGCATTCGGTCTTGGCCTCGTCACCGCGAACCCGGACGACATCGACTGGGACGACGAGGTGCGCATTGCGATCGAGGAACGGGTCGCGATGTCGCCCGACGCCTTGACCGGCATGGAAGCGAATCTGCGCTTCAACGGCCCGGAAAACATGTTCACCCGGGTCTTCGGCCGGCTCACCGCATGGCAGAACTGGATCTTCCAGCGGCCGAATGCGGTTGGCGAAAAAGGTGCGCTGAAGGTCTATGGGTCCGGCGAAAAAGCCGGCTTCGACTGGAACCGCGTCTGATCACCCCCGATTGAGCAACTGAACCGCAGCAGGAACACCCATGAGCACCATCAACTACAGCGAAAAGATCCCGAACAACGTCGACCTCGGCAGCGACCGCACACTGCAGCGCGCGCTCGAACAATGGCAACCCAACTTCCTCAACTGGTGGGGCGACATGGGGCCGGACGGCTCGAACAATTTCGACGTCTATCTGCGCACCGCGGTCAGTGTCGATCCGCAGGGCTGGGCGCAGTTCGGCCACGTCAAGATGCCCGATTACCGCTGGGGCATCTTCCTGAACCCCGGGGACGCCAACCGCGAGATCCACTTCGGCGACCACAAGGGCGAGAAGGCCTGGACCGACGTTCCCGGCGAGCACCGCGCCAACCTGCGCCGCATCATCGTCACGCAGGGCGATACCGAGCCGGCATCGGTCGAGCAGCAGCGCCACCTCGGCCTGACCGCGCCGAGCATGTACGACCTGCGCAACCTGTTCCAGATCAACGTCGAGGAAGGCCGCCACCTGTGGGCGATGGTCTACCTGCTGCACAAGCATTTCGGCCGCGACGGCCGCGAGGAAGCCGAGGCGCTGCTCGAGCGACGCAGCGGCGACGAGAACAACCCGCGCATCCTCGGCGCGTTCAACGAGAAGACGCCGGACTGGCTCAGCTTCTTCATGTTCACCTATTTCACCGACCGCGACGGCAAGTTCCAGCTCTGCGCGCTCGCCGAAAGCGCCTTCGATCCGCTGGCCCGCACGACCAAGTTCATGCTGACCGAGGAAGCGCACCACATGTTCGTCGGCGAGTCGGGCATCAGCCGCATCATCAGCCGCACCGTCGCCGCAATGAACGAGCTGAAGACCGACGATGTCGGCAAGCTGCGCGCCGCCGGCGTGATCGACCTGCCGACGATCCAGCGTTACATCAATTTCCACTTCAGCGTCACCGTCGACCTGTTCGGCGCCGACGAGTCGAGCAATGCCGCGATCTTCTACAGCTCGGGCCTGAAGGGCCGCTTCGAGGAAGGCAAGCGCGACGACGACCATGTGCTGAAGGGCCAGACCTACAAGGTGCTCGAGGTGCAGGACGGCAAGCTGGTCGAGAAGGATGTGCCGATGCTCAATGCGCTGAACGAGGTGCTGCGCGACGACTACATCAAGGACTCGGTCGCCGGCGTCAATCGCTGGAACAAGGTGATCGACAAGGCCGGCATCCCGTTCAAGCTGAGCGTGCCGCACAAGGCCTTCCACCGCAACATCGGCTCGCTGTCGGGCGCCAAGGTATCGCCGGACGGCCGCGTCGTCAGCGATGCCGAATGGGATGCCAACGTCGACAAGTGGCTGCCGAGCAGCGAAGACCGCGCCTATGTCGCCAGTTTGATGGGCCGCGTCGTCGAGCCGGGCAAGTTCGCCAACTGGATCGCGCCGCCGGTGATGGGCATCAATCGGCAGCCGGTGGATTTCGAATACGTCCGATTCAATTGACCCACCCGGAGCGCCTTCGGCGCATTCCACGCCCTCGCAGAGCTCGGACGGCACCGGCGGACCGGCGAAGCCGGATCCGCGGTGGCCGCTTGATAGTCCGCGGTGGCGCGGGTATTTTGTGGGAGCGGCTTCAGCCGCGATTCGGGCTCGAAGCATGCACGCCGATCTGAGCTGAATCCGATCCCGCAGCGGCCGGCGCTCCCCTGTGCTTGCCGGGCCAAACAGGAGACAAACCATGGACGCGTCAGACGTCGTCATCATCAAGCAGCATCTGATCGACCCCGAGATCTGCATCCGCTGCAATACCTGCGAGGCGACCTGCCCGGTCGATGCAATCACGCACAACGACGACAACTATGTCGTCGATGTCGACAAGTGCAACCTGTGCATGGACTGCATCTCGCCGTGCCCGACCGGCTCGATCGACAACTGGCGACAGGTGCCGAAAGTCAAGGCCTACAGTGTCGAGGAGCAGTTCACCTGGGAGGAACTGCCGCCGGAACTGGGAGCCGAGGAGCTGGCTGCGGCCGGAGCGACAACCGCGGAGGCGGCGCCTGCCGTCGAAGCGCCGGCGCCTTCTGCGCTGGCCGCGGTGGCCGAAGGGGAAACGAGCTTCGTCAGCGCCCGCTTCGGCGCGACGATTCCGCCGTGGTCGGCCGCGCATCCGTTCACCAATCTTTATGGGCCGAAGGCGGCGGAGAAGACGATCGAGGCGACCGTGACCGGCAATGTCCGCGTCACCGAGGTCGGCAAGGAATACGACACCCACCACATCGTGCTCGATTTCGGCTCGCGGCCGTTCCCGATCCTCGAAGGCCAGTCGATCGGCATCATTCCGCCGGGCACCGACGCCGCCGGCCGGCCGCACCATGCGCGGCAATATTCGATCGCCAGCCCTCGCAACGGCGAGCGGCCCGGCTACAACAATGTCTCGCTGACGATCAAGCGGGTGCTCGAGGACCACGACGGCAATCCGGTGCGCGGCGTCGGCAGCAACTACATGTGCGACCTGAAGGTCGGCGACAAGGTGCAGGTGATCGGCCCGTTCGGCACCAGCTTCCTGATGCCGAACCATCCGCGATCGAACATCGTGATGATCTGCACCGGCACCGGCTCGGCGCCGATGCGTGCGATGACCGAATGGCGGCGCCGGCTGCGCGCGTCGGGCAAGTTCGAGGGCGGCAAGCTGATGCTGTTCTTCGGCGCCCGAACCAAGGAAGAACTGCCCTATTTCGGCCCGCTGAAAAGCCTGCCGAAGGATTTCATCGACATCAATTTCGCGTTCTCGCGCGAGGCCGGCAAGACCAAGCGTTATGTGCAGGACGTGATGCGCGAGCGCGCCGCCGATGTCGCGAAGATGCTTGCCGACCCGGACAGCTATTTCTACGTCTGCGGGCTGAAAAGCATGGAAGAAGGCGTCGTGCTCGCGCTGCGCGATGTGGCGGTGCAAGCCGGGCTGAACTGGGAAGGCATTGCCGAATCGCTGAAGAAGAACGGGCGACTGCATCTCGAGACTTATTGACCCACCCTCAGATGCTCACCAACCCGGTCAGCTCTGTGGGAGGGGCTTCAGCCCCGATTCGGGCTGCTGGCATGCGACCAGATCGGGGCTGAAGCCCCTCCTACAAAGATGAACACACTCCATATCACCAAGCGGGCGGCCGGCGTCGCCCAGGTCACGATGTCTCGCCCGGACGTCTTCAACGCCTTCGACGAGGCGATGATCGGCGAAATCGACGCGGCATTCGAACAGCTGGCCGGCGATGACGAGGTGCGCGTGATCGTGCTCGCCGGCGAAGGAAAACATTTCAGCGCCGGCGCCGACTTGCAGTGGATGCAGCGCGCGAGCACCGCGAGCCGCGAATGGAATCTGCAGGACGCCCGCAAATTTGCCGGCATGCTGCACCGCATTGCCAGTTCGCCGAAACCGACTGTGGCCCGTATCCAGGGCGCGGCGCTCGGCGGCGGTGTCGGCCTGGCCTGTGCCTGCGACATTGCAATTGCCGTCGACAACGCGAGCTTCTCTGTCAGCGAGGCGAAATTCGGCATCCTGCCGGCGGTGATCGGCCCCTACGTCACCAATGCGGTCGGCCGGCGGCAGGCGCAGCGTCTCGCGCTGACGACCAGCCGCATCGCTGCGCCCGAAGCGATGGCGATCGGCCTGGTGCAGCAGGTCGTGCCACTCGACGGGCTCGATGCCGCAATCGATGCCGTCGTCACCGATCTGCTGATCGGCGGGCCGCAGGCGCAGCGCGAGATCAAGCAGCTGTTTGCGCAACTCGAGGTCGGCCCTATCACCGACGAGGTGCGCGAGCTGACCGCGCAGACGATCAGCCGGGTGCGCGGCAGCGACGAGGCGCGTGAAGGATTTGCCGCCTTCCTCGGCAAGCGGCCGGCAAACTGGATCCCGCGCTGAGTCGGCAATGAAATTTGCCGAATTCCATGCCGGCCAGACCATCGAGGCCGGCCCCTACCCCGTCGACGAGGCCGAGATCATTCGCTTCGCGAAGGCCTACGACCCGCAGTGGTTCCACACCGATCCGCAGGCGGCGAGCAAAGGCCGCTTCAACGGTTTGATCGCCAGCGGCTGGCATACCTGCGCGATCGCGATGCGGCTGGCAACCGACGCCGCGCTGCACGGCTCGGAATCGTTTGCGTCGCCCGGCATCGAACGGATCCGCTGGCCGCACCCGGTGCGCCCCGGCGACCGGTTGCGCCTCGTCGCCACGGTCACCGAGGCAAGGCGTTCGGCGAGCAAGCCCGATCTCGGCATCCTCGAATGGCGCTGGCAGCTGTTCAACCAGAACGACCGCGAGGTGCTGGAACTGCAGGCGACCAGCCTGTTCGACCTGAAGCCGGGCTGAGCCACGCGCAGGTCGGCTCCGCCGCGACGGCGGGCACGCCGCGGGCAACACGTAGACTCCCGGATCGCACCACCGACCGTTGAGGAGAAGCCCGCTTGAAGCTGAAGATGGCCAAGAATTCGCTGTTCGCGATCCTGCTGCGGTCGCCATGGTGGATCAGTTTCCTGATTGCAGCGGTGCTGTCGCTGATTGCCGCAGCCCTGTTGCCCGATGCCTACAAGATCGTCGGCGGAATATCGGCGGCGCTGCCGTTCATGGTCGTCGGCATCATCGCGGCGAACCGGCAACGCGGCCTGCCGAGCGCCGAGGAGCAGCAGCGCACCCGCGAACGCCTGTCGGCGATGCCGTGGCCGGAATTTTCCGCGCTGCTCGAACAGACCTTCGCCCGCGACGGATATCAACTGACACGCAGCAGCAACACCGCCTACGACTTCGAACTCGAGCGCAACGGCGCACGCATGCTCGTCTGTGCACGCCGCTGGAAATCGGCCCGCATCGGCCTCGAGGCCTTGCGCGCGTTGCAGGCGGTGCGCGAAGCGAAGGACGTCTCGGCCGCCGTCTACATCTGCCTCGGCGAACTGACCGAGAACGCGCGCCCGTATGCCGAACAGCACGTGATCAGCATCTGGCAGGCGGCCGAAATGGCGCAGGTATTGCGCGGCAAGGGGCCGGCAAAGCTGCGCTGATCCCGCTCAGCCCAGTTGCCGGCGGCGCCGGTCGTCACGGAAAAAATCGTCGAGTTCGACGCCCGATGCGGCATCGGCAAAGGCATCGAAGCGCCCTTCGTCGGCGAGCATGCGCGCCGCACGCATCATGCCGCCCCAGGCAGCCCGGGCCAGCGCACCGCCGACGCTGACGCGGCGCACGCCGAGTTCGGCGACCTCGGCCATCGTCAGCGGGCTGGCGTGGCCGATCAGCAGGTTCAGTGGCTTCGGCGCGACAGCCGCGACCAGCGCGGCGATCTGCTCGCGGCTGCGGATGCCCGGCGCATACAGGCAATCGGCGCCGGCCATCGAATAGGCCGTCAGCCGCGCAATCGTTTCGTCGAGGTCGGTGCGCCCGACCAGAAAACATTCGGCACGGCCGACCAGCATCACGTCGCCGCCGGCCTTGTCGATCGCATGGCGGGCGGCGCGGATGCGGTCGACCGCGGCGTCGATCGGCAGCAACGGATTCGCGCGGTCGCCGGTCGAATCCTCGATCGACAGGCCGGCGATGCCGGTCTCGACGGCCAGCCTCACGTTGTCGGCCAGGCCACCGAGGCCGCTGGCAAAACCGCTCTCGAAATCGGCATTGATCGGCAGGTCGCTGGCCTCGACAAGCTCGTTCAGATGCGCCAGCACGGTATCGCGCGGCACCGCGTTGTCGTTGTATCCCTTCGACCACGCGAAGCCCGAACTGGTCGTCGCCAGCGCCTTGTAGCCCAGGCTTTGCAGATAACGCGCGCTGCCGATGTCCCACGGGTTCGGGATCGCGAAGCAGCCGGACTCGTGCAACTGGCGGAAGCTGCGCCGTTTGTCGGTGATGCTGGGGCGGGGATCGGCCATCGGTTGTTCCTGCGCGCAAATGGGGAGTGCGGCGATTCTGCTCCAGCGGTGGTCAATCCTGTGCCGCAGGCCGCACGTTTCGAAATGCCGCCAGCAACGCCAGGTCGTAGCCGATCTTCAGCACACCGCAGGCGATCAGCGGCGCACCGAGCAGGCCGGCGGCCATCAGCGCGCCGGCCAGCGTCGGGCTCGCCGCAGAGGCCAGGCTGCGCGGCACCGCGGTGAAACTGGCGGCGGCCGCGCGTTCGGCCGGCGTCACGACGGCCATCACGAAGGCGCTGCGGGTCGGCACGTCCATCTGCGACAACGCAGCGCGGACGAACAGCAGGCCGAGCGCGAGCCACAGGTCGGCGACCAGCGCCGCGGCGATCAGACACAGGTTGGCCGGAATGTGCGTGAACACCATCGTATTGAGCAGGCCGATGCGCCGCGCGACGACCGGCGCGGCGAGTTGCGAACCTGCGGCCAGCAGCCCGGCCCAGAAAAAGAACGCGCCAGCCTGCACCAGGCTCAGCCCGAAGCGCTCGAACAGCCACAGGCTGAGCAGCGAATTGACGACCAGGCCGCCGGCAAACGCGTCGACGCTGAACAGCGCGGCCAGCTTCAACACGATGCCGCGCGACGGCCCGAGCGGCGCCGGTCGCGACGCGACCCGGCCGTCGTCGACCGGCAGCCGCCGATACAACCACCAGACCAGCAGGCCGATCAGCGCATACAGCAGAAACATCGCGCGGATGCCGGCCAGCCGGTCGACGGTCTGGTGCAGCGCCAGCCAGGTCGGGATGCCGGCGGCCAGCGCGCCGACCGCGGCGCACAACGCACCGGTCAGCGAATAACGGGCAAACAGCACGGTGCGGGCATCGCCGCCGGTCGAATCGGCGATCCGCGCATGTTCGAGCGGCAGAAAAACGCTGACATCGCCGGAACTCGGATTGATCGTGCCGACAAAAGCCACCAGCAGCAGCGGCCAGAAGGACGACAGGCCGGCAAAGCCGAGGCCGGTTGCCGCCATCAGCAGCGCCGCCGCCAGCAGCAGCCGGCGCGACGGCCAGCGGTGGCCGACCGCGCCGATTGCCAGCGTCGCCAGCGCCGAACCGAGCAGCGTTGCGGTGCTCAGCAGGCCGACGTCGAAGCCGCCGTAACCGAGTTCGATCAGGTAGGCCGGCAGCAGAATCGCGACATAACCGTCGGCAAATGCACGCAGCCCGCGGCCGCCCAGCAGGCGGCGCGCTTCGGCGGTGCTGGCGCGATTGGCCACGGCCTGGCCGCTCAGGCCGGCGGATGCTGCAGAAAGCCGAACACGTGGTCGAGCAGCAGGTCGGGCGCCTCTTCGGCGATGTAATGGCCGCACGGCAAGGCCTGCCCGTCGACCTGAATCCCGACCCGCCGCCATTCGTCGAGCGGCCGGAAGCAGCGGTGCACGACGCCCTCCTCGCCCCACAACACCCGGGTCGGCATCGTCAGCTTTCGCCCGGCCTCGCGGTCGGCCCGCTCATGCTCGAGATCGATGGTGGCAGCGGCGCGGTAGTCCTCGCACATCGCATGCGCGGCGCCGGGCAACGCCAGGCAGCGCTGGTATTCGGCCAGCGCCCGCGGATCGAACGGCGCCAGCCCGGCGCTGCGGCGGCCGAGCACGTCGCGCACATAGGCCGCGGGGTCGGCCTCGATCAGCCGCTCCGGCAGCGGCGCCGGCTGGATCAGGAAAAACCAGTGCCAGTAGCTGCGCGCGAAGGTTTCGCTGGTCTGCTCGTACATTGCCAGCGTCGGCGCGAGGTCGAGCAGGATCAAGCGGCCGACCGCCTGCGGATGATCGACCGCGAGGCGGTGCGCGACGCGTCCGCCGCGGTCGTGGGCGAGCACGTCGAATTGCTCGAAGCCGAGCATGCGCATCAGCGCCAGCTGGTCGAGCGCCATCACGCGCTTCGAATAATTGCCGTGATCGCCGTCACCTGGAGGTTTTGATGAATCGCCATAACCGCGCAGGTCGGCGGCGACCACTGTGAACCGTTCTGCCAGCCGTGGCACGACCTTGTGCCAGATCACCCGCGTCTGCGGATGGCCGTGCAGCAGCAACAGCGGCGGGCCGGATCCGCCGATCGTCGCGGCAATGTCGATGCCATCACCGACGTCGACGATGCGCTGCTCGAAGCCGGGAAACAGTTCGGGAGTCGGGTCAGCAGTCATTCGAAGCCTTCTTGCGGGCGATGCCCGTTGATTCTCTGCATGGTGCTCGTCTTTCGCGCGCGGCGCATCAGCCGCTCCGACCGGACTGCCCATCCGACTCGATGCGGTCGCGCCTGGCCAGGCTCGGAAACAGCCGGATCCAGCCGAGGGCCACCAGCATCGTGCCGACGCCGCCGACGACGACCGATGCGACCGGCCCGATCAGCGCCGCGGTCGCGCCGGATTCGAATTCGCCGAGCTGATTGCTCGCACCGATGAAGATGGAATTGACCGCACTGACCCGGCCACGCATCACGTCGGGCGTTTCGAGCTGTACCAGCGTCTGCCGTATCACGACGTTGATCATGTCGGCGCCACCCGATATCGCCAGCACCACCATCGAGAGGAGAAAGCTGCGCGACAGGCCGAATACCAGCATGCACAGCCCGAATGCGGCGACCGACGTCAGCAGCACCGGCCCGACGCGGCGCTCGATCGGCCACCGCGTCAACGCGATCGATACGACGAGCGCACCGACGGCCGGCGCGCTGCGCAGCAGTCCGAGCCCCCAGGCTCCGGTGTGCAGGATGTCCTTCGCATAAATCGGCAGCAGGGCCACCGCGCCGCCGAGCAGCACCGCGAACAGGTCCAGCGACACCGCACCGAGCACCACCTTGCGCCGCCAGATGAAATCGATGCCGGCCAGCAGCGTCGCCAGGGTCACCGGTTCGCGGGCCGGCGGCACATGCCGATAGCCGAGCCGGCTGACCAGCCCGCTGGCGATCAGGAACAGCAGCAGACAGACCGCATAGACGACGTGGATGCCGGCAACGAACAGCAGCCCGGCCAATGCCGGGCCGCCGATGATTGCCGACTGCAGGCCGGCCGAACTGAAGGCCATCGCCCGCGGCAGCAGGCGTGGCGGCACCAGCATCACGCTGAGCGCCTGTTGGGCCGGCATCTGGAAGGCGCGCACCGCACCGAGCACCACGGACATCAGCAACAGCAAGGCCCTGAACTGCCCCACCCGGTCCGCTGCGTCGGCGGGTGGCTGCAGCCACGTCGAGACAAACAGCAGCAGCGCGACCAGCCCCTGGACGGCCAGGCAGACAGCGAGGATGCGGCCCCGATGATGGCGATCGACGACATGGCCGGCCCACAGCGCCAGCAGCAGCGCCGGCGCGAACTGGTACAGACCGACCAGACCGAGGTCCCAGGCGCTGTCGGTCAGCTCGTACATGTGCCAGGCGATCGCGACCATCAGCATCTGCATCGCGATGGTGCCGGCGAGCCTGGCCAGCCACAGCCGCATGTAAGGCTTTTGCTGCAGCAGCTCGGCCAGGCCCGGCGCCGGCCCGGCGGGTGCGGCCGGGCCGGCGCTCACCGCTGCACCAAGGGCAATGCAGCGGCGGGCGGTTTTTTCTTCAAGCCAGCGCCCAGCTCGCGCTCATCGCCGGCCGTTGCCCGAAGTCCGCATACCAGCCCGCGACCTCGGGAAAACGGTCCCGCCAGCCGAGGTCGGCAAAACGCAAGTCGAGGTACCACAGCGCGCAGCCGACGGTGATCGCACCGATGTCGACACGGCCGTCGAGCGACGCGATGTCGGCGTCGAGGGCCGCCAGCGAGGTCTCGATCTTGTCGAGCTGGCCGGCCTTCCAGTCGGCCCAGCGCAGCGCCTCTGGACGCACGTGGTCCTCGTAACGCGCCAGGATCGCCGCATCGAGCATGCCGTCGCCGAGCGACTGCAGCGTCAGCGCGGTCCAGCGCTCGTTGCCGACGGCCGGGAACAGCTTGCCGCCGCCGAGGCCGTCGAGGTATTCGCAGATCACCCGGCTGTCGAACAACACCTGGCCGTCGTCGGTGAAAAAGGTCGGCACCTTGCCGAGCGGGTTGCTGGCGACGATGTTGCGGTCGCGGTTGATCGGATGCGCGCTCGACGCCAGCAGTTCGATGCGGTTGTCGAGCCCGTGCTCCCTCGCAACGACGAGGCATTTGCGCACGAATGGCGAAAAAGGCGAGAACAGGATCTTCATGGCGGGACTGGTTGCGACGTGGTGATCGGTCGGCCGCTGCAGGCAGCGGGGCTGGCGCATCGTAAACCGCACTTGCCGGCATTTCAGGCCGTACCGAGGCCGGGCCGCTGAAACGGCGCGAAGGCGGTATAGATTCAGGCATGCAGACAACATCTTTCTCGATCGCCGCGCGCCTGACCGCCGCCCTCGCCACGGCGATCGGCATCGCCGGCGCGGCGCAGGCGGCAACGCTGACGATCTCGTGCGGCTCCAATGCCGCCGATCTGAAATTCTGTGCCGGTTTTGCCGAACGCTGGGGCAAGGCGAATGGCCACGAGGTCAGGATCTGGTCGGCGCCAGCGAGCAGCACCGACAACCTCGCGCTGCTGCGCCAGCAGTTTGCCGCGCGCTCGTCGGACATCGACGTCGTGATGATCGACATCGTCTGGCCCGGCGTGCTGAAAGACCACCTGGTCGACCTGAAGCCGTACAGCGGCGGCGCCGAGGCGCGCCATTTCCCGGCGATCGTCGCGAACAATACGATTGGCGGCAAGCTGCTCGGCATGCCGTGGTTCGTCGACGCCGGCCTGCTCTACTACCGCAAGGACCTGCTCGACAAATACCGGCTTGCCGTGCCGAAGACATGGAATGCGCTGGCGGCGGCGGCGAAGCAGATCCAGGACGGCGAACGTGCGGCCGGGTCGCCGGATTTCCATGGTTATGTCTTCCAGGGCAAGGCCTATGAAGGCCTGAGCTGCAATGCGCTCGAATGGATTGCGAGTTTCGGCGGCGGCCGCATCGTTGATGAATCTGGCCGGATCACGATCAACAACCCTCGCGCGGCGAAGGCACTCGATACCGCTGCCGGCTGGCTCGGCAGCATCTCGCCGCCCGGCGTGCTGAACCATGCGGAAGAGGATGCCCGCGGCATCTGGCAGACCGGCAATGCGGCCTTCATGCGCAACTGGCCGTATGCCTGGTCGCTGGCGCAGGCCGATGACAGCCCGATCAAGGGCCGGATCGGCGTCGCGCCATTGCCGGTCGGCGAAGGCGGGCGGCCGGCGGCAACGCTCGGCGGCTGGCAGCTCGCGGTATCGCGTTATTCGCAACACATCGAGGCCGCCGCGGCGCTCGCGATGCACATGACCAGCGCCGAGGTACAGAAGCAGCGCGCCGTCGAAGGTTCGTACAACCCGACGCTGCCGGCGCTGTACCAGGATGCCGACATCCTTGCCGCCAATCCCTTCATGGCCGAATTGCTGCCGGTCTTCACCGATGCGGTCGCGCGCCCGGCCACCGTCACCGGGCTCAAATACCCGCAGGTCAGCCAGGCGTTCTGGGACGCCAGCCACGATGTGTTGTCGGGCAAGCGGAGCGGCGCCGAGGCGGTGAAGCGGCTCGAAGGCAAGCTGCGCCGCATCAAGCGCCGCGGCTGGTAAACCGCATGCGCCGCCGGTCGCAACGATGAACCCGCGGACACGAACCGCGTGGCTGTTCCTCGCACCGATGCTGGTTTTATTGGCCGCCGTTGCGGCCTGGCCGCTGGCGCGTTCGGTCTGGTTCAGCTTCACCGATACCAGCATCAACGACCTCGCGGCCGGCAGCTTCATCGGCATCGAAAACTATGTCGGTGAATTCGGCCTGTTCGGCAATGCGTACTACGCCGACGGCTTCTGGGCCAGCGACTGGGGCACGTCGATCCGCAACACCTTCCAGTTCGCGGTCGTCTCGGTGCTGCTCGAGACGCTGGCCGGTCTCGGCGTCGCGCTGCTGTTGAACCAGGAATTCCGCGGCCGTGCGATCGTTCGCACCGCGGTGCTGGTGCCGTGGGCGATCCCGACCATCGTCTCGGCCAAGATGTGGGGCTGGATGCTGCACGACCAGTTCGGCGTGATCAACCAGCTGCTGGTCGACTGGGGACTGATCGCGAGCAAGATCGCGTGGACCGCCGATCCGGCTTATGCGCTCTGGACAGTGATCGCGGTCGACGTCTGGAAAACGACGCCGTTCGTCGCGCTGCTGATCCTTGCCGCGCTGCAGACGCTGCCGAAGGACTGCTACGAGGCGGCCCGCGTCGACGGCGTGCATCCGCTGCGCGTATTCTGGAAAGTGACGCTGCCGCTGATCAAGTTCCCGCTGCTGGTCGCGGTGATCTTCCGCCTGCTCGACGCCTTGCGGATCTTCGACCTCATTTATGTGCTGACCGCGAACAGCAGCAGCACGATCTCGATGTCAGGGTACGTGCGGCGCGAGATGATCGCCAACGGCAACGTCGGTTTCGGCTCGGCCGCGTCGACCTCGCTGACGCTGATCATCCTGTTCGCGGTGCTGCTGTTCATCCGCGCGTCGCGGCTGCGGCTGTCGGCGGGGCCGGCATGATGCGGCGCCCCTTGCTCGGCAGCATCGCGCTGTATGCAGCCGCGCTGCTGGTCGTCGTGATCGCGGTTTATCCGCTGCTGTATGCGATCGCGACCTCGCTGAAAACCGGCAATGCCTTGTTCAGCACCGATCTGTGGCCGCAGCAACCGACCCTGCGCAACTACATCCAGCTGTTCGAAGGCCGCCAGCCGTTTGGCCGCCATCTGCTCAATTCGATGCTGGTCGCGACCGTCACCGTCGCGTTGTCGATGCTGCTGGCGGTGACCGCGGCCTATGCGCTCGGCCGGATCCGTTTTCGCGGCAAGGCGGTGCTGCTGCTGACGATTCTGGCGGTCTCGATGTTTCCGCAGGTCGCAGTGTTGTCGGGCATGTTCGAGCTGATGCGTTCGCTCGGCCTGTACAACCGCGCGATCGGCCTGGTCGTGCCGTATACCGTCTTCACGCTGCCGTTCACGGTCTGGATCCTGACCAGCTTCATGCGTGGGCTGCCGGTCGAGTTGGAAGAGGCGGCGATCCTCGACGGCTGCGGGCCGCTGCGCATCGTCTTCCAGGTCTTTCTGCCGCTACTGGCGCCGGCGCTGGTGTCGACCGGCCTGCTCGCCTTCATCGGCGCGTGGAATGAATTCCTGTTTGCGCTGACCTTCGTCGCCGATGATCACGAGCGGACGGTGCCAGTCAGCATCTCGCTGATCACCGGCGCAACCGCCTACGAGGTGCCGTGGGGCAGCATCATGGCCGCATCGGTGATCGTCACGCTGCCATTGCTGCTGCTGGTGCTGGCCTTCCAGAACCGCATCATCTCCGGCCTGACCGCTGGTGCGATCAAAGGCTGACGAACCATGTCCAGCGTCACGTTCAAGCAGGTCAGCAAAAGCTTCGGCAAGTCCGTGCCGCTGACGATCAACGACCTCAGCCTGTCGATCGCCGACGGCGAGTTCTGCGTGTTTGTCGGGCCGTCGGGTTGCGGCAAGTCGACGCTGCTGCGGATGGTCGCCGGACTCGAATCGGTCAGCAGCGGCGATATCGAGATCGCCGGCCGCCGCGTCAACGACCTGCCACCGGCGCAGCGCGGTGTCGCGATGGTATTCCAGAGTTATGCGCTGTATCCGCACATGACGGTGGCCGAGAACATGGCGTTCGGCCTGCGCCGGTTCGGCGCGAACCGGGCCGAGATCGAGGCCAAGGTGCGCCATGCCGCCGAGATCCTGCAGCTGACGCCGTTGCTCGACCGGCTGCCGAAGGCCTTGTCGGGCGGGCAGCGCCAGCGCGTCGCGATCGGCCGCGCGATCGTCAAGCAGCCGCAGGTCTTTCTGTTCGACGAGCCGCTGTCGAACCTCGACGCCGCGCTTCGCGTTCAGACGCGGCTCGAGATCGCGAAGCTGCACGCCGACATCGGCAACGCGAGCATGGTCTATGTGACGCACGACCAGGTCGAGGCAATGACGCTGGCCGACCGCATCGTGCTGCTTCGCGCCGGCAGCGCGGTCGCCGAACACGGCAGCGTCGCGCAGGCCGGCACGCCGATGGACGTTTATCACCGGCCGCGCAACCGCTTCGTTGCCGAGTTTTTCGGCAGCCCGAAGATGAATATCCTGCCGGGACGGCTGCTGCGCGCCGAGGCCGACCATGCAATCGTCGACTTGTTCGGCAACGAGGTCGTCGCCGCGGTCGATGCGCGCCGCGCAGCCGCCGGCGATGCGGTCTGGCTCGGCATCCGGCCGGAACACCTCGGCGTCGATCGCGATGGCAACGCAGCAGCGCTGCGGCTGACGCTGCGGCAGATCGAGCGGCTCGGCGACAGCTCGCTGCTGCACCTTGCGGCCAGCGATGACGCGCCACTGGTCACGTTGCGCGTCGACGGTGCGGCGAGCGACCGCCCAGGTGCGGCGCTGGCGCTGCGCTTGCCGGCCGAATGCTGTCACCTGTTCGATGCCAATGGCGATGCATTTCCGCGCACGGTGCAGCTGCCGAGTTGATATATCGCCGCCGCGCGGCTTGCGGCGAAAATGCCCGTTCCTCGACTCGCAACGCCCCATGTCAGCATCCCCGCAGAACAGCCCGTCCACCCCACACCGCATCGTCATCGTCGGCGGCGGCGCGGGCGGGCTCGAACTGGCGACGCGGCTTGGCGACACGCTCGGCCGCCGCGGCAAGGCCGAGGTCACACTGATCGAGAAGACGCGCAGCCACCTGTGGAAACCGAAGCTGCATGAAATCGCGGCCGGCAGCATGGACATCGGCGACAACGAGGTCGACTACCTTGCGCAATCGCACTGGCACCACTTCCGCTACCGGGTCGGCGAGATGACCGGCATCGACCGCGAGCGCCGCGAGGTGCTGGTTGCACCGTATTTCGACGACGAGGGTGAGCAGGTCACCGAGCAGCGCAGCTTCGGCTACGACACGCTGGTCATCGCGATCGGCAGCCAGACCAACGATTTCGGCACACCCGGCGTCGCCGAACATGCGATGCGGCTCGAATCGTCGGCCGATGCGCTGCGTTTCCACACCCGGCTGGTCAATGCCTGCATCCGCGCCCATGCGCAATCGACGCCGCTGCGGCCCGAACAGTTGCACGTCGCGATCATCGGCGCCGGCGCGACAGGCGTCGAACTGGCCGCCGAGCTGCACCGCACGACGCGCACCGTCGTCGCCTACGGCCTCGACCGCATCGATCCCGACAAGGATATCCAGGTCAGCGTGATCGAGGCCGCGCCGCGCGTGTTGCCGGCGCTGCCGGAGCGACTGTCGACGGCAACGTTGGGCCTGCTCGAGGAACTCGGGGTCGCGGTGCACACCGGCGCGAAGGTCGAGGAAGTGGTGGCCGGCGGTGTCAGGCTCGACGACGGCCGGCTGCTGCCGGCCGAGCTGATCGTCTGGGCCGCTGGTGTCAAGGCGCCCGAGGTGCTGAAGGACATCGGCGGGCTCGAGACCAACCGCATCAACCAGCTGGTCGTCGAGCAGACGCTGTGCACGACGCGCGATGAGAACATCTTCGCGTTCGGTGATTGCGCCGCCTGCCCGTGGCCGGAGTCGGCCGGCGCGAAGAAACCCGACGCCACCGTGCCGCCGCGCGCCCAGGCTGCGCACCAGCAGGCCTCGCACATGGTCAAGCAGATCAGGCGGCGCCTCGCCGGCAAGCCGCTCGTCGACTACCGCTACCGCGATTTCGGCTCGCTGGTGTCGCTCGGCGAATACAGCACGATCGGCAACATGATGGGCGGTCTGATCGGCGGCAGCCTGATGGTCGAAGGCCTGTTCGCGCGGCTGATGTACCAGTCGCTGTACAAGATGCACGAACTGGCGCTGCACGGCTGGATCAAGGTGTCGCTCGACACGCTGGCCCGGCTGATCGTGCGGCGTACCGAGCCGCATGTGAAACTGCATTGAAGGCCGGTCCGCCGAGCAGGCATCATCGCGGCACCGCCATCCCCATCACCAACAGGTCCAGGCCATGAAGATCCTCGTGCTCAACGGCGTCAACCTCAACATGTTCGGCAAACGCGACCCGGCGCAATACGGCACGGTCACGCTGGCCGAGATCGACGAGCGGCTGCGCAGCCTGGCGGCCGAACTCGGCGCCGAGGTCGAGACCTACCAGACCAATATCGAAGGCGAGATGTGCGAACGCATCCATCGCGCGCACGGGGACGGTATCGACGCGGTGCTGATCAATGCCGGCGCCTGGACCCACTACAGCTATGCGGTCCGCGATGCGCTGGCGATCCTGACGTGCCCGATCGTCGAGGTGCACATGTCGAATATCCATGCGCGCGAGGAATTCCGCCACCATTCGGTGATCGCCGGCATCGCGCGCGGCCAGATCGCCGGCTTTGGTGTCGACAGTTACCTGCTCGCGCTGCGCGCGGCGGTTTCGGCGCTAACGCCAGACCAGGCCGGCAAGCCGGCCTGAGCAGCGGCGCCAGCCGTCAGTTCAATGCCGCCTGCTGCGGGGCAAACGTCGCGCGGAACCAGCGCTCGAGCATCTGCTTCTCGTGGTGCAGCGGTTCCGTGCCACGCAGATGGCCGACGCGCCGGCTGTAGTCCATGTCGGCGACGGTTTCGCTGCCGCTCTTCACGAGCTTGCCGTTGACGAGCAGCGAATAACGCAGGCCGATTCGCGGCCAGTCGGCGCCGCCTCTGACGATGCGCAGATCGGTGCCGGTCGCACGCGACGGCCTCACCCAGCCGGCCAGGTCGACATCGACCACGTCGATCCGCAACTCCTCCCCGGCGCGCAGATGGCGCTCGCCGAGGCGCTGCAGATGCTGGCCCAGCTCGCGCAGATTGTCGCGCTCGCCCCAGCGCGTGGTACCGGCATCGGTATAGGTGTCGGGTGCTATCCAGTCGACCTTGACGGTACCCGCGGCAGCCACCGGTGCGACCAGCAATGCGCACACGGCACCGAGCAACAGTTGATGCGGAAGACGTTTCATGCAGCCTCCTGGTGCGGGCGGAAACGCCGCCCTCTCTGATGCAGCTTGACGATGCCATTCTGAACCTGCTGTTCTTCGGAATCGGCCAGCAACTGCGCTCGGCTCAGGGGTATCGCCGCCGGATTCGGCCGGCTTTACACACCCTTAACCAAGCAGGGTCAACTCGGCTGCGCGGCGCCCCGTTTTTTTCAGCATGGCGCCGGCATCGATGGCCGCGCCCCCACCGCGCGACCGCGACCGCGCTGATTCCGACAAGGAGACCACGATGGCCCATTCGCCCGCCCCCCACCCGCCGCGCCGCACTCGTTTGCGTCGGCTCGGCCAGCTGGCCTCTGCATCCGCCGCGCTGGCCTTGCTTGCCGGCTGCGTCGTTGCACCGCTGCCAGGCCACCATGGCGGCCACCATCCGCGCGGCGCCGTTTATGTCGCGCCGACCCATGCCTCGCCGGGCCATGGTTATGTCTGGGGCCACCACCACCGCCGCGGCTGGGGCTGGCGTCATCCTCACCGCGGCTGGCACCGCGGTTGGCGCTGAGCGGCTTCGCTGATCAGACCTGAACCGCTGCGCCGACACGCCGGCGGCGCGGATTGGCTCCGAGTTGCTACGATGCGGCGATGGAGCCAAAACAAGCCGAACCGCTGTCGATCCTTGTCGAGCCCGGCTTGTCGGTCAGCGCGCTGCTGCTGAATCCGTCTGCCGCGAAGGCCTGCTTCGTTTTTGCCCATGGCGCCGGCGCCGGCATGCAGCATGCCTTCATGCAGGCGTTTGCAATCGGTCTGGCCGAACGCGGCATCGCCAGCCTGCGATACCAGTTTCCGTTTCTCGAACGCGGATCGCGTCGGCCGGATCCGCCGGCGCTGGCGCAGGCAACGGTGCGTGCCGCGGTGGCCGCAGCGGCCGAGCATTGTCCGGACCTGCCGCTGATCGCCGGCGGCAAATCCTTCGGCGGCCGGATGAGTTCACAGGCGCAGGCGGCCGAGCCTTTGCGATCAGTCAGCGCGCTCGCCTTTGTCGGGTTTCCACTGCACCCGGCCGGCAAGCCGGCGATCGACCGCGCGCAACACCTCGAGCACGTGCAGCTGCCGATGCTGTTTCTGCAGGGCACGCGTGACGAACTGGCCCACCTCGAACTGCTGCAGCCGGTGATCGACAAGCTGGCGCCGCGCGCGACGCTGGTCGTCGTCGACGATGCCGATCACTCTTTCCACATCCGCGCCCGCAGCGGCCGCACCGACGCGCAGGCGATGGCGCAGATGCTCGATGCCTTTGCCGAATGGGCCGCCGGCGTCACCAAGGAGACTTGAAGCGGCGCGCGATCCGGTGATACTGAAATCCCGGCGACGCTGGTCGGTCGGGCCCCGTCAACGACACGAACATCGCCATGAGCCAATCCGCCAACGCTGCCGCGCCCGATCGTCTGGCGCGCGGTCGCGACATTGCATCCCGGGTCGAAACCTTTGTCCGCCAGCAGGTCGTTCCGTATGAACGGGATCCGCGCGCCAGCGACCACGGTCCGAGCGAAGACCTGGTCGTCGAACTGCGCGACCTCGCCGCAGGCGCCGGCCTGCTGACGCCGCATATCCTCGACGACGGCAGCCACCTGTCGCACCGTGAAACCGCGCTGGTGCTGCGCGCATCGGGCCTGTCGCCGCTCGGCCCGGTGGCGCTGAATACGATGGCGCCCGACGAAGGCAACATGTTCCTGCTCGGCCGGGTCGCCAGCGACGCACAGAAAAAACATTTTCTCGAGCCGATGGTCGCCGGCACCGCACGCTCGGCATTTTTCATGACCGAGCCGGCCGACGAAGGTGGCGCCGGGTCCGATCCGTCGATGCTGAAAACGACGGCAACGCCGGACGGCGACGGCTGGATCATCAACGGCCGCAAGGCCTTCATCACCGGCGCCGACGGCGCCAAGGTCGGCATCGTGATGGCCCGCACCGATGCCGGCGCAACGATGTTCCTGGTCGACCTGCCCGATCCGGCGGTGCGCATCGAACGCGTGCTCGACACGATCGACAGCTCGATGCCCGGCGGCCATTCGATCGTCGCGATCGACAAGCTGCGCGTATCCGGCGGCCAGGTGCTCGGCGAGGTCGGCGCCGGCTTCAAATATGCACAGGTCCGGCTGGCGCCGGCACGGCTGACACACTGCATGCGCTGGCTCGGCGCCTGCACCCGCGCGCACGAGATCGCCTGCGACTATGCGGTGCGCCGGCAGGCCTTCGGCAAGCCGCTGATCGAACATGAAGGGGTCGGCTTCATGCTGGCCGACAATCGCATCGACATTCAACAGTGCGCGGTGATGATCGACTGGTGTGCCGACGTCCTCGATTCGGGCGCGCACGGCACCGTCGAATCGTCGATGACGAAGGTCGCGGTATCCGAGGCGCTGTTCCGCATCGCCGACCGCTGCGTGCAGGTGATGGGTGGCACCGGCGTCAGCCGCGACACGATCGTCGAGCAGGTCTTCCGCGAGGTCCGCGCCTTCCGCATCTACGACGGCCCGACCGAGGTGCACAAATGGTCGCTGGCACGCAAGATCCAGTCGGAGACCGTCAAGCGGCAGTCGGCCGCCTGAATTCAGCCCGGCGGCGAGGCCCGTGCGCTGCGGATCGCATCGGCGAGCTGCCGCACCGCCGGGTCGCCGAAGATCTCGGCGGTCGTGTGCTGCAGCTTGCGCCGCCAGTTCGGATGCTGGTCGACGGTACCTGGCAGGTTCATCTGCTCGACCTCCGCGGCAAGATCCTCGATCTGCACCAGCAGCAGCTTGGCCGGCGCCTTCGCCAGGTACATATGGGCCGCCTCGACCAGTTCGGTGAACGAAGTCGGCGGCGCCGAGCCGTTGCGGCGATGCCAGTCGTCCAGACCGAGCGCATCGACCAATGCGGCGAGCAGGCCGGCCCGGTAGGCCCGGTCGTTGGCAGCTTCCTTTTCACCGGGATAAAGGCCCAGCCTGACACGCCAGTCGAGGTCGCGGCTGGTCCATAAACCGGCCAGCGTCGGCAGGTCGTGGGTCGAGACCGCGGCGGCGGCGAGTTCCGGATAACGCGCTGGTGGCAGGAACGGGCCGTCGCCGTCTTCGCGTTCGAACATCAGCACCCGGTACGACAGCAGCCCGCGCCGCTCGGCATCCTCGCGGAACCCGTCGGGCACCGTGCCGAGGTCCTCACCGACGACGAGGCAGCGATTGCGGTGGCTTTCGAGCGCGATGATGCCCATCAGCTGCTCGAACGGATAGGCGACATAGGCGCCGGCCGGCGCACCCATGCCGTGCGGCACCCAGTACAACCGCTTCAGCCCGAGCACATGGTCGATCCGCACCGCGCCGGCATGGCGCATGTTGGCGCGGATCGTCGCGATGAAGGCGGCATAGGCGCTGCGCCGCAGCGCCTGCGGGCTGAACGGCGTCAGCCCCCAATCCTGCCCCTGGATATTGAACAGGTCCGGCGGCGCGCCGACGGTTGCGCCATCGACCAGCAGACTCTGGTCTCCCCAGGCCTCGCCGCCATTCGGATCGACGCCGACCGCCAGATCGCGGTAGACGCCGGTGTCCATGCCGGCCTCGTGCATCGCCTGCGCCTGCACGCCGAGCTGGCGATCCGCCTCCCATTGCAGCCAGGCCGAAAACTCGACCGCCCGTGCCTGCTCGGCGGCAAACGCCTCGACCTCCGGCGAATCCGGGCGGCGGTAGGCTTCGGGCCAGCTGTGCCACGAGATGCCCTTGCCCTGCTCGACAAAAAACCGGTGCAGCGCCTCGAAGCGGGCAAAGCGGGTCAGCGCCGGCCCCCACATCGCGCGGAATTCGGCAAATGCCGCGGCGCGTTCGTTGTCCGCTTGCCGTTCGCGGCGGCTCGCAAATTCATCGAACAGCAGTTCGAGCACCTGCAGCTTCAGGCCCCACACCGCTTCGTGGTCGACCAGTTCGCTGCTGCGCACCGCATTCAGCCTGGCCTGGAAATCGTCGCTGTCGACGAGCGCCCTCGCCGCACTGCACGATGCGAATTCGGGCACCGCCTCGACATCGACGTAGATCGTATTCAGGAACACGCGGCTCGACGGCGAATACGGGCTCAGGTGACGCGGGTTGGCCGGAAACAGCGCGTGCAGCGGGCTCAGCCCGATCGCCGAGACGCCGAAGGGCGCGGCCGCGGCCGCCAGTTCGCCAAGGTCGGAAAAATCGCCGATGCCCCAGTTGCGCGCCGAACGCAAGGCATACAGCTGCGCCGTGATGACCCAGTCGCGGCGCTGTTCACGCTCCCATGCCGGTGGCGTGTAGGCACGTTGCGGCGCGACGATCAGCGCGGCCGCCGCCTGTTCGCCGGCGCACGACACCTGCAGCCGGTGGTAGCCGAGTGGCAAACCGGCCAACGGCACCCGCAGCGTCGCAAAGACGCGGCGATTCGCCGGTGCAGCTGAGGCTGGGCGCAGCACACCAGTGCCACTGATCGCTTCGCCGGCTTCCAGCTCGATGCGCCAGTCGAAGGCTTCGCCGGCGGCGGCGTGTCCGTGCCAGGCTGTTTCCAGCGCATCCGGATCCGAAGTCACGAAGACCGGGTCGAGCTGGTCGGCCATGCGGTCGAGCTCGGCCAGCGCCTGTCTGGCCTCGGCATTTGTCGCCGCCGGATAACCGGATGTGGCACACAGCGCCCTCAAGGTGTCGTCGCCGACGATGCGCCAGTCGCCGGATGCCGACCGGTATTTCAATGACAGGCCAAGCCGCTCGGCCAGTTGGTGCAAGGCATCGGCGGCCTCGTTCTCTGTCGTTGTCTGCATGTTCACCAGTGTCGCTGCAATGGCGCTTCGAGTCGACGCCCCGGTTTAAGTTCGCGTCGCCGCGGCGCGACGCATGGTCCGGCAGAATCGGGGCGCGACCATGTTGCCGATCCTCTACTCGTTTCGCCGCTGTCCGTATGCGATCCGCGCCCGCATCGCGCTGCGCAAGGCCGGAGTTGCGGTTGAGCTGCGCGAGGTCCAACTGCGCAACAAGCCGCGCGAGATGACCGAACTGTCGCCGAAAGCAACCGTGCCAGTGCTCGCGCCAGGCGACGGCAGCGTGATCGACGAAAGCCTCGCGATCATGCGTTGGGCGCTGCAGCACAACGACCCGGCGAACTGGCTGGCCGATGCCGACACGCCGACCAGCCGAGCGCTGATCGAATGCAATGATGGCGCTTTCAAGCAGGCGCTCGATCGCTACAAATATGCAGAACGGTTTCCGCAGGAACCGCCGGCGGCCCACCGCGCCGTGGCCGAGGCGGCGCTGATCGAACACACCGAGTCGTTGTTGCAGCAGCAGCCGTTTCTGGCCGGCATGCAGCCGGGATTTGCCGATGTCGCGGTTTTTCCGTTCATCCGCCAGTTTGCCGCGGTCGATACCGGATGGTTCGAGCAGTCGGCGTGGCAGGGAACCCGGCGCTGGCTCAACGGCTGGCAGCAAAGCGCCGATTTTCTCGACGTGATGGACAAGTTCGAACCCTGGGCACCCGGACAAGTGCCGGTGGTATTCGGTCCGGCGCGTCGATGACAATGCCGGCCACGACGTGGCAGCGGAACGAGGTGGTTCGATGAATATTCCTGAACTGCAGACCGAACGGCTGCGCCTGCGCGGATTCCGGCGCAGCGACATCGATGCCTATGCGCAGATCTGCGCCGACCCCGAGGTGATGCGCCACATCGGCAACGGCGGGCCGGTCGGGCCTGACATCGCGTGGCGACAGATGGCCGGCATGCTCGGCGAATGGGCTTTGCATGGGCGCGGCATGTGGGCAATCGAACGTCGTTCGGACCGCCGGCTGATCGGCCGGGTCGGCCTGATCGAGCCGCTTGGCTGGCCGGGCTGCGAACTCGGCTGGCTGCTCGAGGCAGCAGCGTGGGGCCAGGGTTATGCGTTCGAGGCGGCCCGCGCCGCGCGTGCCTTCAGCCGCGACGCCCTCGGTGCCGGCACGCTGATCAGCCTGATCCGCGCCGACAACACGGCATCGAACCGGCTTGCCGAACGGCTGGGCGCGCGCTGCATCGGCGAAGTCGATTTTCTCGGCAGCACGATCCCCTGCTGGCAGCATCCGGACGATTGAGCCGGGCTCGGCCAGCGGCTCAGCCCTCCTTGGTCCAGCGGCTACCGAGCATCCACAAGGTCCAGACCAGCGGCAAGGCCAGCACCGCATAGGCGATGCCGAGCGATCCGGTCAACGCACCGACCTGGCCGAACAGCGGCGGGCCGATCACTACCGCGACATAGGTGAAAAACAGGCAGCCGGCGGTTGCCGTGGCCGCCTGCTCGCGGCCGGCGACGCGGGCAACGGTGCCAAGGTAGACACCGTTCCAGCCGATTGCGGTCGCACCGTAGATGGCCAGCAGCACCAGCACCGGCAGCGCCGGCGTCTGCGGCGTCAACAGCGCCATCAGCACGCCGGCGAGCGCCATCGCGGTGGCCAGCGCCAGCAGCAGCCGGCGCGGCCCGTCGTGCAATCGATCCGCCAGCCCGCCCCAGACGACCCGACCGACGACGCCGCCGGCCTGCGAGATCGACAAGGCCGCACCGGCACTGACCAGCGACCAGCCGAGATCAGCGGTCAGAAAACTCACCAGGTAGGACGTGACCGCGACCTGCACCGTCGAAAAAACCAGCGTCGCCAGCGCAATCCGGCGCAGGATCGGGTGCGCCAGCACCGACAGCACCGGCGCCGCGATCACCGCCGCCGACGGCAACGGCGCCGACGGGTCGCGCGCGCCATCGAGGCCGGCGCGCAGCCACTGCGCGAGCGCGATGCCGGCCAGGCACAGCAGCGCCATCTGTGCCAGCGCAATCGTGCTGCCGAACGCCACCAGCACACCCGGCACCATCAATCCGGCGAGCGCTCCGCCGGCCGGCACGCCGGTCTGCTTGATCGAGAAGATCAGCGCGGTGCGCTCGGGCGGCGTCGTGCGTGCCAGCATGTCGGAGCTGGCCGGCGTGATCGGCCCATAACCAAGACCGATCAGCAGCGCGCCGGCCACCGCGGCAGCGAGGCTCGGCACGGCAACCAGCAGCAGGCCGAGCGCACTCAGCAGCAATGCGATCTGGCTGGTCCGGATCGGCCCGAGGCGGCGCACCAGCGCGGCACCGAACTGGCTCGATACCGCGGCCGCGCCATAAACCAGCGCGACATAAAAACCGACCGCGACCGCGCCGAGCTGCAGCGCCTCGAGCAGGCGCGGTGCGGCCACCGCCGGCGCGATCACCGCCGCCGACGACGCAGCCTGCACCAGCATCGTCACCGGCAGCGTCGCGTGGCGGTGCAGTGCCGGCGGTGCGGCGGCCGTCACCGCGCCGTCGGCTCGCGGCCTCGCGGCGCAGCCGGGTTGCGCCGCTGATCAGGCACTGCGTTTCGTGCTGTTGATCCGCTCTTCGTTGATCCGGTCGGCGCGCTGCGCGGCTGGCCGCGAATGGGTGCGGCCGACATAGTCCTCGAAGACCGGACGTTTCGGTATCGTGCCGAACATCATTCCCCAGCCGAGCTGAGCGCCGAGGTAGACATCGGCAGCGGAAAAGCGCTCGCCGCAGACATACGGACCGGGCTGCAGCGCGGTCTCGAGCACGTCAATCGCCTCGTCGTAGCTGCCGAAACCGACCATCGAACGTTTGCCTTCGGGCACCTGCCAGCCGAGCGTCTTCGCGGTCACCGCAGCTTCGAGCGGCCCGGCGGCAAAAAACAGCCAGCGGTAGAACGCGGCCCGCGCCGGATCACCGGGCAGCGGAATCAGCCCGGCATCGCCGAACTGGTCGGCCAGGTAGGCGCAGATCGCCGCCGCCTCGGTGACGACGACATCGCCATGCTGCAGCGCCGGCACCTTGCCGAGCGGATTGACGGCGAGAAATTCGGGGGTGCGCATCGCCTCGCCGTACTCGAGCCAGACCGTGCTGTACGGCTGGCCGATTTCCTCGAGCATCCAGTGGGCGATGCGCCCCCGCGACATCGGGTTGGTATAAAAAATCAGCTGACTCATCGCGCAAACCTCCGAGTGGCCATCGTCCGGCGCATGCTACAGGCAGCGCCGGACGCATCCGGCAATCGGCAAGGCCAGGGCGAGGACAGGATGGCAGTGCGCGTCAGCGGCGCGGCTCCTCGTCCGACGCCTCGCCGCTCAGTGGTGCGCCGATCGCGCGGCCGAGCGATTCGAGGGCCGATTCGTCTTCCGGCGTCTTCTCGTCGGCGCGTTTCGCCGCATCGGCCTTGCCATCCTTGTCCGTCGCCTTGTCGCGCGCTGCGTCGCCACCGCCGGGCGACTGGTCGCGCCGCGTCGCAGCCGGTGTTGCGGTCGACGCCTTGTCGTTGCGCAGCGCCGAATCGGCGGTCTGTGGAATGCCGCCGACATCGCCGTCGCGCTGCGGCGAGGTCGTGGCAGATGGGGCCTTGTTCTGGTCGTCGTTCATCGTCACCTCACGCTTGGTTGATGTTGCGGCGGCCGGTCCACGATGGAACCATCCGTCGCTCCGTTGCACTCACCCGGGTGCCCTTCGCCGACAACGCAGCGATGTTCCCGTCCGCAGATCGATCCGACCGATGACCCCGAGTTCCCGCCGATTCACCCGCCGCCCGACCCTGCGCCACCTCGCCGGGCCAGTGCTGCTGACGGGCCTGCTGGCAGCCGCGCTGCCGGCGAGCGCGATGGAGGGGTCGGCGAAGCAACTGGTCGGGCTGATCAACGACTACCGCAGCAGCGAGCAGACCTGCGCCGGCAGCTCGACGCCGGCGGCCGGCCCGCTGGCGCCCGATGACCGGCTTGCCGCAGCGGCAAGCGGCGCCGGCAACGACATGCTCGATCGGCTGAAGGCGAACGGCTACCAGGCCGAACGGGTGCAACTGATCGAGGTCGGCGGCCCGCCCGATGCCGAATCGACGATGCGGGTGCTGGCGCAGAACTACTGCCGCGCGTTGTCGAATTCGCGCCACGCCGAAATCGGTGTGTCGCAGCAGGGCAAGCGCTGGCGGATCGTTTTTGCGCGGCCGCTGCTGGCGCCGGATCTGGCCGACTGGCCGCAGGCCGGCCGGCAGATCCTCGACCTGGTCAACGACGCGCGCAGCAAGCCGCGCCGCTGCGGCGACGAGCGGCTGCAGCAGGCGCCGCCGCTGCGCTGGGACGGCAAACTCGCGAAGGCCGCGCTCGGCCACAGCCGGCAGATGGCCGACGACAACTTTTTCAGCCACAGCGGCAAGAAGGGCGGCAAGGTCAGCGACCGAGCCGAAGCCGCCGGCTACAGCTGGCGGCGGGTCGGCGAAAACATCGCCAGCGGCCAGGGCTCGACCGATGCCGTCGTCGCCGCCTGGCTCGCGAGCCCAGGCCATTGCGCGAACATCATGAATCCGCGCTTCACCGAAATGGGCGCCGCCTATGCGGTCAACCCGACCAGCGACACGACGATCTACTGGACCCAGGTGTTCGGCACGCCGCGCTGAGCATCGGCGCGCGGCGCGAGCAACCGATCAGCGGCTCCAGGCGGCGGGTTCGTCGGTTGCGATGCGGTAACGCTCGATTGCCTGCGCGCAGACCGAGCGCTCGATGCTGCCGGCATCGGCCAGTGCGGTCAGCGCCGACAACACGATCTGCTGCCGGTCGACCTCGAAGAAGCTGCGCAGCGCCGCCCGCGTATCGCTGCGGCCGAAACCGTCGGTGCCGAGCACGGTGACCGGCGCGTCGAGGTAGGCGGTCGCGAGCTGCGGCCATGCCCGCACATAGTCGCTGGCAGCGACGACCGGCTGCTCGCCGCCGAGGCACTGCTGCAGATGACTCTGGCGCGCCGTCTCGCCCGGATGCAAGCGGTTCCAGCGTTCGACCTCGCGCGCTTCGCGGGCCAGTTCGGCAAAACTGGTCGCGCTCCAGACCTCGCTGTCGATCTGCCAATCGTCGCGCAGCAGCTCGGCGGCAGCGATCACCTCGCGAAGAATCGTCCCCGACCCGACCAGCCGCAGCTCCGGCCCGCCGGTTCCGGCGCCGTAGCCGCCGAGCCGGTACAGGCCCTTGACGATGTCCGCATGGATCTCGTCGGAGACCGTCGGCTGCGCATAGTTTTCGTTCATCAGCGTGACGTAATAGAAAACGTCGCGCTGTTCCTCGAGCATCTGCCGCATGCCATGGTCGAGGATGACGGCAAATTCGCCGGCAAAACACGGGTCGTAGACGCGGCAGTTCGGGATCGACGCGGCCTGCAGCACGCTGCTGCCGTCCTGGTGCTGCAGCCCTTCGCCGCCGAGTGTCGTCCGGCCAGCGGTCGCGCCGAGCAGAAAGCCGCGTGAGCGCTGGTCGGCCGCGGCCCAGATCAGGTCGCCGACACGCTGGAAGCCGAACATCGAGTAGTAGATGTAGAACGGCAGCATCGCCTGGCCGTGCACCGAATAGCTGGTCGCCGCGGCCGTCCAGCTGCTGATCGCGCCGGCCTCGCTGATGCCCTCCTCGAGGATCTGGCCATCGGTCGCCTCGCGGTAGCTCATCAACGAGCCGATGTCCTCCGGTTCGTACTGCTGGCCGCTGCTCGAATAGATGCCGACCTGCTTGAACAGATTGGCCATGCCAAAGGTGCGCGCCTCGTCGGCGACGATCGGCACGACGCGCGGGCCGAGTGCCTTGTCGCGCAGCAGGTTGGTCAACATGCGCACGAAGGCCATCGTCGTGCTCATCTCCTTGCCGGCCGCCTTGGTCGCAAATTCGGCATAGGCGCTCAGCGCCGGCACCGGCACCGCATCCGCGCTGCCGCGGCGCTGGGGTACCGGCCCGCCGAGCGCGGCCCGCCGCGCGTGCAGGTACTGCATCTCGGCGCTGTCGTCGGCCGGCTTGAAGAAGGCGAGCGAGGTCGCCTGCTCGTCGCTCAGCGGCAGGTCGAAGCGGTCGCGGAATTCGAGCAGGTCGTCGGCATCGAGCTTTTTCTGCTGGTGCGTCGTCATCCGGCCCTGGCCGGCCGTGCCCATGCCGTAACCCTTCTTCGTCTGCGCGAGGATCACCGTCGGCCGGCCGGTCGTGCGCGCCGCCTCGTGGTAGGCGGCGTGGATCTTCACGAGGTCGTGGCCGCCGCGCTTCAGGCGGTCGATCTGCTCGTCGGTCAGGCCCTGCGCGAGTGCGGCGAGCTGCGGGTTCTGGCCGAAAAAATGCTCGCGGTTGTAGCGGCCGTCCTTCGCGGCAAAGGTCTGGAACTGGCCGTCGACGGTGCCGGCAAAGGCCTCGGCGAGTGAACCGTCGGCATCGCGGGCAAACAGGCCGTCCCAATCGGAGCCCCAGACCAGCTTGATCACCCGCCAGCCGGCGCCGGAAAACAGCGCCTCGAGCTCGTCGATGATTCGGCCATTGCCGCGCACCGGGCCGTCGAGCCGCTGCAGGTTGCAGTTGACGACCCAGATCAGGTTGTCGAGCTTTTCGCGTGCGGCGAGCGTCAATGCGCTCATGCTTTCCGGCTCGTCCATTTCGCCGTCGCCGAACACACCCCAGACCTTGCGGCCAGAACCCTTCGCCAAGCCGCGGTGCTGCAGGTAGTGCATGAAGCGCGCCTGGTAGATCGAGCTGATCGGGCCGATGCCCATCGAGCCGGTCGGGAACTGCCAGAAATCGGGCATCAGCCACGGGTGCGGATAACTCGACAGGCCGCGTGCGCCGGCGGCCAGCGCACCGAGTTCCTGCCGGTAATGCGCGAGATCGGCCTCGCTGAGCCGGCCCTCCAGAAACGCGCGGGCGTAGACGCCGGGTGCCGAATGCGGCTGGTAGAACACCAGGTCGCCGCCGCCGCCATCGGCATTGCCGCGGAAGAAGTGGTTGAAGCCGACCTCGAACAGGTCGGCGGCGCTGGCATAACTCGCGATGTGGCCGCCGAGTTCGCCGTAGGCCTTGTTGGCTCGCACCACCATCGCCAGCGCATTCCAGCGCATGATCGACGCCAGCCGCTCCTCGATTGCGAGGTCGCCCGGAAAAACCGGCTGCCGGTTCGCCGGAATCGTATTGACATACGGCGTGCCGTGTACCGGCTGCCAGCCGATCGCCGGATCACGCGCGATCAGCGCCATCGCGTCCATCAGCTCGCGTACCCTGGCCGCGCCGCCAGCCTGCAGCACCGACATCAAGGCATCGCGCCATTCGGCGGTTTCGATCGGATCGCTGTCGGCCTGCCGCCCGGCAGCAAGATGGGTCTGGATCATCGGGTCGCTCATCACGCAGTCTCCTTCAGCATCTACTCTAGCCGGGCCGGCCCGGCAGATGGTTGCGAAGCGCACCGCCGAGAGCTTTCGAATCAGCACAAAATGCTGCCGAATCAGCATTTGGAAGCAAAATGAACCTCGATGCCGTCGATCTGCGCATCCTGCGCGAACTGCAGGACGATGCCAGCCTGTCCAATGTCGCGCTCGCGCGCAAGGTGCATCTGTCGCCGTCGCCCTGCCTGGCGCGCGTGAAGGCACTGCAGGCGGCCGGGCTGATCCGCCGTTATGTCGCGCTGCTCGACCCGACCCGGCTCGGCCTGCACCTGAATGTCTTCATCTCGATCAGCCTGAAACAGCAGACCCGCAGCAGCCTCGAAGCCTTCGAGGCGAAGATCGGCGCGCGCGACGAGGTGATGGAGTGTTATCTGATGACCGGCGACGCCGACTACCTGATCCGCGTCGCGGTGCCCGACATCGCTGCGCTCGAGCGCTTCATCCTCGAGCAGCTGTCGCCGATGAAGGAGATCGAGAAGATCCGCTCGAGTTTTGCGCTGAAGCAGGTGCGCTACAAGACCGCATTGCCGCTCGGCCAGGCCTGACGCCGGCCGGTCATGCCGGCAGCAGGCCGAGTTCGGCGTCGGTCGCGTGGTGTTCGTATTTGTTGCGCGGCGGCCAGGGGCGCTCGCGCCAATCCGGCTCGAAGCTGAACGATGACACGCGACGGTCCGCCGGCAACGCGCCATTGCCCGAACCCATCGCATAGTCGTAGTAGAGCTTGACGATCTGTTCCTTCGTCACCTGCTGCGCCGCCGGATGGGCGAGGCAGGCCTCGACCCATTGCCGCACCCGCTGGCACGAACCGTCGTCGGGCCAGCTGAAATCCTCGTAGTAGTCGAGAAACCAGAAGCGCAAAAAAAATGGCGTGAAGACCGTTTCCGCCCAGCCGAACTGCTCGAACAGGAATGGGCCGGACGGCGCATGCTGCTGCAGAAAATCGTCGATCCGCCCATACAGCTTCAGCATGCCGCTGCGCAGTTCGTCGCGCCGCTGCGGATCCTGGTTCATCACCCAGACATAACCCTGGGTCGCGAAGGCGCCCTCCATCGCCACCAGCATGTTCTCGACCGCGCGCCGGTAAGGATCCCGCTGCGCGACCGGCCGATCCGGCAGCACGTCCTCGAGGTACTGCAGGATGACCAGGCTCTCCTTCAGGATGCGCTCGTCGCCGAGCTCCATCACCGGCAGCGCGGTCGTGCCGCGGGTCTTTTTCAGCAGGTCTTCCGAACGCGGCTTCGTGATGTCGACGACTCGGAATTCCACCGCATCGCGCCGGCCCTTCAGTTCGAGCAGGATCTCCAGCCGCTGGCTGAACGGGCAGACCGGGATGTGGTGGACGATGGGTTGATCGCGTTGAGGCATCAGGCAATCTCCGCAATGGCATTGAGCCATCGTAGCGGCAGCGCCGGGCAGCCGACCGGACGCTGCTCAGTCCGATGCGTTCTCGCCGCCGCCTTCGAGCGGACGGCTGGTCACGTAGACGGTGCCGGTGAAGCTGCACAACACCGCGCCGTCGCCGTCACGCGTCAGGTCGACGCGGTAGACCGCGAGCTTGCGCGAACGCGAAACCTCGACCGCCCGGGCCAGTACGGTCTCGCCGGCACGCGCCGCCTGCTGGTAGGTGATGTGGGCATCGATGCCGGCGGCAATGACGCCGTGCGAATTGCTGGCCAGACCGAAAGCGGTATCGGCAAGCGCAAACGTCACGCCGCCGTGGCAGGTGCCGTTGAAATTGAGGTGATCGGCGCGGATCGTCAGCGCCACCGTTGCATGTCCGGCGCCGCCATCGCGCAACGTGATGCCGAGATTTTTTGCCAGCGGGTCGCGCGCGAGCAGGCGCGACAGCAAGGCCGCCGCCGGCCCGGCCTGTGGATCGGTCTGCAGCCGCCTCCCCCGGCCACAGGCGCTGCGGTGGCCATCCAGCGCGGCCAGCAGCTCCGGCAATCCCTTGCCGTCGACCGCGCTGACGCCGAGCACCGGCACCTGCCAGGCGCCCGGCGCGCCGGCAGCACGCAGGTGCAGCATGTCGCGCAGGTCGCGGGCCGTCGGATCGGCTCCGGGCAGGTCGGCTTTGCTGACCACCAGCACGTCGGCGATTTCCAGGATGCCGGCCTTGATCGACTGGATATGGTCGCCGAGCCCCGGTGGGCAGGCAACGATGCGGCTATCGGCAACCTGCAGGATCTCGACCTCGGACTGCCCGGCTCCGACCGTCTCGACGATCACGGTGTCGAAACCGGCCGCATCGAGCAGGTCGACGATGCCGCGCGTCTGCGCCGACAACCCGCCGAGGTGGCCGCGCGACGCGACCGAGCGGATGAAAACGTCCGGATGGCTGCCATGTTCACCCATCCGAACCCGGTCACCGAGCACCGCACCGCCGGTCAGCGGGCTCGACGGATCGACCGCGACCACCGCGATCCGTTGGCCGAGCTCGAGCAAGGCGCCGAGCAGCGCATGGACCAGCGTCGATTTGCCGGCGCCGGGCGCTCCGGTGATGCCGACGATGTGGGCGCGGCCCGGCTTGCCGCCGAGCTGGCCGATCAGTTGATCGGCCTGCGCCTCGCCGCGTTCGAGCCGGCTGATCGCACGGGCGAGCACGCGCCGGTCGGCGAGTGGCGGTGAGGCTGCGGCCGTGTCACCGACTGGCGGCGCGTTCTGCATCACCGCCGCCATCAGACGATGGCCTGCACATGGCCGAAACCCATTTCGCGGCGCAGCACATCGCAGACCTCGCCGTGCGTGACGCCGGCTTCGACCGCATCGACGACGCGGCCGAACACGTTGTCCGCCGGATCGTTGGCGGCGCGCGCCAGCGCATCCTGCGCCTGGCGCACCGCATCCTGCGAGCGCAGTGCCTTGAATTCGCGCAGCCGCTGCACATGAGCCTGCATTACTTTCGGATCGGGCCGCCGGTTCGTCGGCCGTGCGCTGCTGTCCTCGTCGACCTGGTAGGCATTGACGCCGACCACGGTCTGCTCGCCACTTTCGACCTGGCGCTGGAAACGCGCCGCCGACTCGCCGATCATCCGCTGCACCAGCCCCGACTCGACCGCGCGGTACATGCCGCCGGCATCGTCGACGAGCTGCAGCACGCGGACGATTTCCTCCTCCATCTGGTCGGTCAGTTTTTCAAGATAGAAGCTGCCGCCGAGCGGGTCGATCACGTCGGTCAGGTGCGCCTCCTCGCGCAGCACGTTCTGCGTCGCGATCGCGATGCGGGCGCCGAATTCGCTCGGGCACGACAAGGCCTCGTCGTAGGCGTCGGTGTGCAGCGACTGCAGACCGCCGAAGATGCCGGCCATCGCCTGGATCGTCACGCGGGCGATGTTGTTCAGCGGCTGCTGGCGGGTCAGGTCGAGGCCGGAGGTCTGCGCATGAAACTTGAAGCGCCACGAACGCGGGTCCTTCGCGCCGAGCCGGTCTTTCGCGATCCGTGCCCAGATGCGGCGCGCGGCGCGCATCTTCGCGATCTCCTCGAAGAAGCTGATCGAGATGTCGAAGAAGAACGTGAAGCGCGGCAGAAACTGATCCGGGTCCATGCCGCGGTTGATGCAATCGTCGGCATTCTGGATCGCGGTCGACAGCATGAATGCCACCGCCTCGGCCGGCGTCGCACCGGCCTGCTGCATGTGCTGGCCGACCACCGACATCGGGTTCCAGCGCGGCAGGAACTCGTTGCAGAATGCGATGTGGTCGCCGAGGATGCGCCGCGCGCCGGGCAGCGCGATGCGGAAAAACATGTGGTTGGCGACGTAATGGCTGATGTAGTCGCTCTGGTTCGAGGTGCCGCTGATCTGCCGCCAGTCGGTGCCGCGCCGCTTGGCGGCGCCGAGCATGCAGGCGAGCAGCGTGAACGGCGACGGGTCGTTTTGCGCACACGAGGTTTTTGCCAGGTCGACGCCGGCCAGCGCCTCGTCCATGTCGTCGACGGTATTGATGACGGTGCCGCAGGTGCCGAGCAGTTCGATGTGCGACTCATCCGCGTCGTAGCCGCGGAACACCGAATTGCACGGGATCAGCGACAGCGCCGTCGCGCCCTGCGCCAGTACCTCGCGCAGCCGGACGTTGTATTCGGCCGGGGTGCCGAGGCCGATCAGCTGGCGCTGCGTCCAGGTGCGGCCGCGGTGCATCGTCGAATAAATCCCGCGGGTATACGGCGGCTGGCCCGGCACGCCGAGCGACTCGGCACGGTCGGCGGCATTCCAGTCGAGCGCGGTATACAGCGGCTGCACCGGGATGCCGGAGCGGTTGCGCACCTGACGGTCGTTCGGCAGCGCGGCCGAATACTCCTTCTGCCAGTTTTCCAGCGCGACCGAATACGAAAACAGTTTCGGGTCGAGGGCCTTGTTCATCGTGTCGTCTCCTCTGCGGTGGCGGCGCGGCGCGAACGCACCGACGCGGCCAGTTCGTGCACGAACGCGGCGATTTCACCCATCGCGGAGCCGGGGTGGAAGACGCGGGCGACACCGGCTTCGAGCAGCATCGCCTCGTCGGCATCGGGAACGATGCCACCAACGACGACACCGACATCGCCGAGCCCGGCCTCGTCGAGCGCGGCCATCAGCTTCGGCACGATCAGGTGGTCGGTCGCGAGCGACGAGATGCCGATCACGTCGACGTCTTCCTCGAGCGCCAGTTTGACGACGGTCGGGATCTCCTGCCACGGCGGCGTATAGATCACTTCCATCCCGGCATCGCGCAGCCCGGCCGCGACGATGCGGCTGCCGCGGTCGTGGCCGTCGAAACCGACCTTGGTGACCAGCACCTTTGGAATCAGCTGGTTGTGGTTCATGCATCAACCTCCTGGGCCTGGCGCAGCAGGCCGACAAATTTGCGGGCAATGCCGCGCGGATTGAACCGGCCGTCCGGCCGGTACCAGGTCTGCGACCAGTTCAACGCGCCCATCAGCATCAGCCGCAGCGCATGGCGGTCGGTGCCGCGGGCCAATGGCAACTGCTGCAGCAGTTCGTTGAACAGCCCCTCGTAGCGGTTGCGCAGTTCGACCAGCCGCGGCTCGGCAGCCGGCGCGTCGCTCGGCCGCACCCGAACCACCACCTGCGCGTAATCGTCGTCACGCAGGATCGCCTCGAGGTGGGCGACACAGGCCGCCTCGAGCCGGTCCCACGGATCGTCGTGCGGCTCGATGGCTGCCAGCACGGCTTCGGTGATCTGCTCGACGCCGCGCAGGTAAACCGCCACCAGCAGTTCGTCCTTGGTCGCGAAATGGCAATAGAGCGACCCGGGCAACATGCCGGCGGCCTGCGCAATCTGCCGCACCGACGCGCCTTCGTAGCCGCGGCTGCGGATCAGCCGGGCGGCGGCATCGAGCACGAGCGGCAGGCGGCTGTCGGCGTGAGGGGTGGCCATGCCGCACTATACCAAACGATCGTTTGTTAAAGAACTTGGGTTGCGCCCGCCTGGGCCGTGGGACTTTGCCGCTCAACCAGACCCATCAAAGCGAAACGCAGGCGCGTAGGAATGCGCCACAGCTTGTTGCCGGCCGGATGCCGATCTGACGGTCGGCCGACAGGACTTTCGATGCGGCGCCCCTGCCGCAAGGCGCGACGAGCAGCTAGGGTTGGCATTCGCACAGACAACGATTCCATCCGACGCCGCAAGCCGATGATTGCCGTTCATCCACCGCCGACCGTTCTTCAGAAGCCACCGCCCGCTCCGGCCGGGCGTTTCGCCGCTGCCGAGGCGGCACGCCAGATCACCGGCGAGGCCGCGCGGTGATCGGCGTCGTCGTCCCCGCCCACGACGAGGCGCACCTGATCGGCGACTGCCTGGCAAGCATCGGCCGCGCGGCCGCCGAGCCTGCGTTGCACAACGAGCAGGTGCTGGTCGTCGTCGTGCTCGATGCCTGCAGCGATGCCACCGGCGACGTCGCCCGCAGCCTCGGCGCAACCACGCTTGGCCTCACCTCGCGCAATGTCGGCATCGCCCGTGCAGCCGGCGCGCACCACTGCCTTGCTGCCGGCGCGCGCTGGCTTGCGTTCACCGATGCCGATTCGCAGGTTGCGCCCGACTGGCTCGCCGACCAGCTGGCACTGGCCGACGCCGGCCACGACGCCGTCTGCGGCACCGTGGCGGTTGCCGACTGGCAGGATCACGACGAGGCGACGCAGCGCCGCTACCACGCGGCGTATACCGACGCCGACGGGCACCGCCACATCCACGGCGCCAACCTCGGCATCGCCGCAGCGGCCTATCGCCGTGCTGGCGGCTTTCCGCCTTTTGCCTGCAGCGAGGACGTCGCGCTGGTCGAGGCGCTGCTCGCCGGCGGTGCGTCGGTCGCCTGGTCTGCGCGGCCGCGGGTGACCACCAGCGCCCGCCGCGACTTCCGCGCCGCCGGCGGTTTCGGCGCGACCTTGCTGCGCCTGGCCGGCGTCGGGATCGAAAGGCCGGCGGCTGCGCCGATCGGTGCATGTTGACGGCCGAAGTCATGAGCGCAGCGGATCCGGCCGACGCACTGCGCCGGCTGATCGACAGCGGCGCCGACCGGCTGCCGCTGCCCGGCTCCGGGCGCACGCTGGAACGCTGGCGAGCGCTCAGCGACGTCGCTGCGCGCGACCTTGCACTCGTCAAGCTGTTCGACGGCCATACCGATGCGCTGGCCATCCTCGCCGAACTGGGCCAGCGCGACGCCGCGCCGCCCGGCAGCAGCTGGGGCACCTGGGCCGCCGAGGCGCCGGGCGCGCGGGTCATTGCCAGCCGTCAGGCCGGCGGCGACTGGCGGCTCGACGGCCGCAAATCATGGTGCTCGGGCGCCCGGTTTCTGAGCCATGCGCTGCTGACGGTCTGGCTGGCCGATGGCGACGGACCCTGGCTGGCCCGGGTCGAATTGCGCCAGCCGGGTGTCTCCTTCGATGCCGAGCCGTGGCAGGCGGTCGGCATGGCCGACAGCGCCAGCATCGATGTCGTTTTTGATGGTGCGGCAGCCGAGCTGGTCGGCCGCAGCGGCGACTACCTGTCGCGGCCCGGCTTCTGGCACGGCGGCGCCGGCATCGCCGCCTGCTGGTACGGCGGCGCGCTCGGCATTGCAGGCGTTTTGCGCAGCGCGGTGCGGCGGGCCGCCGAACATGCAAAAGCCGGCGATCAGGCGGCGGCATTCAGGGCCGCGGCACTCGGCCGCGTCGACCTCGCCCTGGCGCAGACCGCGGCCTTGCTGCGTGCCGCTGCGGCCTGGATCGACGCGCATCCGCAGGCCGACGCGCAGGCGCTCGCGCTGCGGGTGCGGCTGTCGGCCGATGCAATGGCGCGTTGCGTGCTCGACGAAGTCGCACGGGCACTCGGGCCGGCGCCGTTCTGCCGCGATGCCGCGATGGCGCGCCGCCTGGCCGATTTGCCGGTCTTCATCCGGCAAAGTGGTGCCGACCGCGATGCGGCGGCGCTCGGCAGCTGGGCCGCCGACCAGACGGAGGCTGACCCGTGGGCGCTGTAGACGCCGCACGGCGCATCGTCGCCGACGGCACGCCGGAGTCGGCGTGGCAGCGCTGGCCACGGCTGCACCGGCTGCCGACACTGGCGCTCGACGAGCTGGTGCCGGCGGGCGCCCGGGCCATTGTCGTTGCGCCGCATCCGGACGACGAGGTGTTGGCCTTCGGCGGCCTGCTCGCGATGCTGGCCGCTCGCGGCTCGCCGATCTCGATCATTGCGGTGACCGACGGCGACGCCAGCCACCCCGGATCGCCGATCTGGTCGCCGCAGCGCCTCGCACTGCGGCGGCGCGAGGAATCAGCCGAGGGCCTGCGCCGCCTCGGCCTCGGCAAACTGCCGCTGCACCGGCTCGGTTGTCCGGACGGCCAGGTGCAGCGGCGGCGCCGCGGCGTCACTGCAATGCTGCAGCCGCTGCTGCGCGCCGGCGATCGCGTCTTCACGACCTGGTCGCACGACGGTCATCCTGACCATGAAGCCACCGCGTTGGCGGTCGAGCGCGCTTGTGCGACGGTTGGCGCAGTGGCGTTGCAGGCGCCGGTCTGGATGTGGCACTGGGCCGAGCCGGCCGACCCGCGCGTGCCGTGGGATCAGCTTTATCGGCTGCCGCTCGATGCCGAGACGCAGGCGCGCAAACGCGCAGCGATCGCCGCCCACCAGACGCAGCTGACGCCGCAGCACGACGGCCGCGACGCGGTGTTGACACCGCGACGGTTGAATCGGCTGCTGCGGCCTGCGGAATATTTCTTTCTCCGCCGGCCGCGATGAGCACGCCCGGCACCCACCACTCCGCTGCGGTATTCGCCGAGATGTTTGCCGCCAGCGACGACCCCTGGGGCTTTCGTTGCCGCTGGTACGAGCAGCGCAAACGCGCACTGACGCTGGCCAGCCTGCCGGCGCCGCGTTACCGGCGGGCCTTCGAGCCCGGCTGCGCGAATGGCGAACTGGCCGCCGCGCTGGCCGAACGCTGCGACGAGGTGGTCGCCAGCGACGGCATCGACGCCGCGGTCAGCCTGGCCCGCAGGCGGGTGTCATCGCTGCCGAATGTCGAGATCGTCCAGGGCTGGGTGCCCGACGACTGGCCGGCCGGCCGCTTCGACCTGATCGTGTTGTCGGAATTCGGTTTCTACCTGTCGCCATCGACGCTGGCGGCGGTGATCGAGCGCACGCTGGCCAGCCTCGACGACGGCGGCACCGTGCTCGCCTGCCACTGGCGGCATCCGGTTGCCGGCTTCGACGCCAGCGGCGACACCGTGCATGCCGCGCTGGCCGAGCGGATCGGGCTGCCGCGGCTCGTGCAACATGCCGAACCGGACTTCCTGCTCGACGTCTGGTGCCGCGATCCGCGCTCGGTGGCGCAACGCGAAGGCTTTGTCTGAGCGGTCGCCCGACCCGGGCCAGCCCCTGATCGCCCCCGGCCAGGCGTCCGGACCGGGCAAAAACCGCCGGCAACGTAAAATCCGCGGTTTTGCCCAGCAACCTGGTCGACGGCGCAATGCCACAGATTTCCCGCACGAGCTTCAATCAATCGCAGCTCGTTCGCCTGCTGTCGGATCTGCAGGTCGCCGAGGTGGCCGATTCCCCGCAGACCGTCGCTGAACGGCTGAGCCAGTGGGTCGGCTGGACCGATTCGATCGCGGTGGCCGACATATTGGCGGGCCTCGATCACGCCCCGCCCCGCCGCACCCCGCGCGCGGGCAGCCGCACATCGGCCGCCGACGACGCGGCGCGGCTGCGCGCCGACCTGGCCCGCGACATCTCGGCCGATCCGCTGCTGGCAGACGCCGATGCCGCCGACCGGGCGAGCTGTCGCGCCTGTTATCTGGCGCACCAGCAGTCGATGCAGGGACGGATCACCGCATTGCGCGACAAGCTGCGCACGACGCTGGCGCTGCGCTCGGCCGAACTCGGCCAGCTTGCGGCGCTGGACGCCGCGTTCGAGCGCGCGCTCGCGGCGCGCGAACGGCAGTCGCTCGGCGCAATCCCGGCCTTGCTGGACAAGGCTTTTGCCCAAGCACCGGCGGCCGGTTCGCCGGACGCCATCGGGCCGACGATGCAGCGGCTGCTGCTGGCCGAACTGGAGTTACGCATGTCACCGATCGACGGAATGATCGACGCACTGGCCGAACAGGCCGGCACCCCATCATGACGCGCCACCTCGGCGGCGCCGTCTTCCTGCTCGGGCTGGCCGCGATCGGCTGGGTCGCCTACGGCTATCTCGGCGCGAATCCACTCGCACTGACGATGACGGCGCTGATCGCCGCCGCCTACCTGGCTGGCGCACTCGAATTGCGGCGTTTCCAGCAGGCGACGCGAAGCCTCGGCGATGCGCTGGCCGGGCTACCCGAGCAGCTGGCGGTGCTGGACGACTGGCTGGCAAAGCTGCACCCGTCGCTGCGCACCGCGGTGCGCCTGCGCATAGAGGGCGAACGCGTCGCGCTGCCGGGGCCGTCGATGGCGCCGTATCTGGTCGGGCTGCTGGTGCTGCTCGGCATGCTCGGCACCTTCCTCGGCATGGTCGTCACGCTGAACGGCACGGTGCTGGCATTGGAGCAGACCAGCGACCTCGCGACAATGCGTTCGGCACTGGCCGCGCCGGTGAAGGGCCTGGGTCTTGCATTCGGCACCTCGGTCGCCGGCGTCGCCGCATCGGCGATGCTCGGCATGCTGCTGACGCTGCGCCGCCGCGAACGACAGCAGCTTGCGCAGCAGCTCGATGCGCGGATCGCGACCTCGCTGCAGCCGTTTTCGCTTGCCCACCAGCGCCGCCAGACGCTGCAGACGCTGCAGCTGCAGTCGCAGGCGCTGCCCGAACTGGTCGCGACGATGCAGGCCGCAATGCTGCAGATGGACAAGCACCACAGCGTGTTGAGCACGCAGCTGCTCGACGGCCAGCAGCAATTCTTCAGCCGCACCGAAAACGCTTTTTCCGAACTCGCCGCATCGGTCGACCGCTCGCTGCAGCAAAGCCTGGCCGAAGCCGGCCGAGCTGCCGGCAACGTGATCCAGCCGCTGGCCGAGGCGACGATGACGACGATTGCGCGCGAAAGTAGCGCCTTCCAGCAGAAGATCGCCGGCCAGGTCGAGCGCCAGCTCGACGGGCTTGCAACCCGCTTCGATGCAACGGTCGGCGGCGTTTCCGAGGCCTTGTCCGACTCGCTGGCCCGCCAGCAGCGTGGCAGCGAGGCGATGCTCGACGGCCTGCAGCAGACGCTGGCGGCATTCAGCCGAGAGTCCGGGCTGAGCCTGGAGCGCCAGTCGACGACGCTGCTGGCGACCGTCGAGCAGTCGCACACCACATTGCAGGCCGAGCTGGCGGCTGCAGACCGCAAGCGGCTGGAGCAATGGACGGTGTCGCTCGATGCGATGCGGCAGTCGCTGCAGCACGAGTGGCAGCAAGTCGGCCAGGCAACGCTGGCGCAGCAACAGCAGATCTGCCGGACGCTGGAACAGACGGCGGCGGCGATCCAGCAGCAGGCCGAGCTGCGTTCACGCGAGACGATCAATGAAGTCTCGCGGCTGGTCGAGACCGCCGCGCAGGCACCGCAGGCGGCGGCCGAGCTGGTTGCCGAACTGCGCGACAAGCTGTCGGCAAGCCTGAGCCGCGACAACGAGATGCTCGCCGAACGCAGCCGCATCATCACGAGCCTCACCAGCCTGCTCGATGCCGTCGACCATGCGGCGACGCAGCAGCGCGGCGCGATCGACACGCTGGTCGAATCGTCGGCGGCGATGCTGCAGCAGGCCGGCGCGCAGTTCGGCGAACGGATCGACGCCGAGTCGGCGAAGATCGAGACGGTCTCGGCGCAACTGTCCGCGAGCACCGTCGAGGCGGCCAGCGTCGGCGAGTCGTTCGGGCTTGCGGTCAAGCTGTTCGGCGACGCCAGCGAATCGATGATCGGCCAGCTGCAGCGCATCGAAGGCGCGCTCGGCAAATCGACCGCGCGCAGCGACGAGCAGCTCGGCTATTTTGTCGCCCAGGCGCGCGAGATCATCGACCTGTCGATCTCGTCGCAGCAACACATCATCGACCAGCTGCGCGAATTGTCGGCGCAGCGCGAGCCTGCGTGATGGACAACAGCATCGACTCGACCGGCATCGAGCACGACGCCCCGGCGTGGGCGGTGTTCGGCGACCTGATGTCGGGCCTGCTCGGCGCCTTCGTGCTGATGCTGGTGCTGGTGCTCGGCGTGCAATTGCAGCTGGTCGACAGCCTGCAGGCCGAGGTGCGCAAGCGCGAGCAAGCCGAGCAGCAACGCTCGGCACTGGAGCAGGCGCTCGCCGGCCCGCTGGCCAGCGGCCGGGTGACGCTGGAAAATGGCCGCATCGGCATCAGCGGCAGCGTGTTGTTTGCGCTGAGCTCGGACCAGCTGCAGCCAGAGGGCAAACAGCTGCTGCAAAGCCTTGCCGCGCCGCTGGCCGCCTACCTCGCGAGCCGCGATGAATTGCTGATGGTCAGCGGCTTTACCGACAACAAGCCGGTGCGCGACAGCAGCCGCCATTTTGCCGACAACCTCGAGCTGTCGGCGCAACGCGCGCTGACGGTGACGCGGGCGCTGATCGATGCCGGTGTGCCGTCGTCCTCGGTGTTTGCTGCCGCTTTCGGCGCCGAACAGCCGGTCGCGTCGAATGCCAATGCCGATGGCCGATCCCGCAATCGCCGCGTCGAGATGGCGCCGGTGCCGAAAGCGGCCAATGGTGGACAAGCCGCGCGTCGGTGAAGCCTGCGATCGGGCGCCGGCGTCGGGTGGCGATCCGGCGGCGGTGATCGCCGCATTGCGCGAGGCCGGCGCCGATCGCATTGATCCGGTGCGTTTCCGCTTCATCGAGACATTGGCGCAGCGCGCCGCGTCGCAGCATGGCGCGCTGCGGCGAGCGCTCGACGACAAGCTGCAGCAGGCACTGGCGGGTCTTGTCGGACAGCACGAGTCGGCAATCGCGGAACTGGCGCAACGTGCTGGCGCGCTCGCGCAGCGTTTCCCAGACGCCAGGCCCGAGATCGAAAGCCTGGTCGCCGATCGCGACGCGTGCGCGCTGCGCCGGCTGAGCGCGCGGCTCGAGGGCCGCGGCGACGTCGGGCCGCTGGCCGACCTGCTGCGCCGGCTCGACCGCAGCGCTGCGCCGCCGCGCGCTCCGGATTCGGCGCCGGCAACGCCCGGCGCGACGCCCGAACTGAAGGCGCTCCGCGAATCGCGCGATACCTGGGCGCGGCTGCGCATCGACCGGCAGATGGCGCAGTCGCAGGCCAGCGTGCCGGCGAATCCAGGGCCGCTCAATTCGCAGTTGCTGGTGCTGCGCGCGCTGCAGACGATGCAGGAGATTTCGCCGGCCTATCTGAAGGCATTTTTCCGCCAGCTCGATGCACTGTTCTGGCTCGACCAGGCGGCTGCCGGCCTGGCCACTCAAGCGCCTCCGCCGGCAAAAAGCGGCCGCGACGGTGGTGCCAAGAGCCGCAGCAGCGGGCGGCGCAAGAGCCGTTGAATACCGGTACGCCAGTTGAGCCTGCGCCCGCGACCGCTGGTCGGGTGCTCAGGGCACCAGCACCCCCGGCAGCCAGGTGCCGAGTTGCGGAAAGATCAGCAGCAGCGCCAGCACCAGCAGTTCGAGCAGCAGGAATGGCAGCGCAGCGCGATAGACCTCGCCGAGCGTGATGCCGGCCGGTGCGACACCCTTCATCACGAACAGCAGCAGCCCGAACGGCGGCGTCAGAAAGCTGATCTCCATCGCCAGCAGGTACAGCACGCCGAGCCACAGCAGGTCGATGCCGGCGGCCTGCGCAATCGGGATGAACAGCGGGATCGTGATCATCAGCATGCTGACCTGGTCGACGAAGCAGCCGAGAAACAGCAGCACGACGACCATCGCCGCAACCAGGCCGAGCGGCGGCAGACCGGATTGGCCGACCAGATCGACCAGGCCGCCGGTCGCGCCGGAGAAGGCGAGGATCTGCGCAAAGGTCACCGACGCGACGATGATGAACAGGATCATCACGCTGATGCGGGCGGTCTCGCGCAACGCGATCACCAGCTTGCCGAGGTCCAGTGCGCGGTAGCCGATGGCAGCCAGCGCCGACGCGACGCAGCCGAGCGCGGCCGATTCGGTCGGCGTCGCGATGCCGGCGACCAGGCTGCCGATCACCGCGATGAAGACCAGCGACAGCGGAACGACGTCGACCAGGAATGGCCGGTAACGGGCCCAGCCGGCGACCACCGGCCCGTCGTCGCGCGGCGCCCGGCTTGGGTCGATGATGCAGGCGACGACGATATAGCCGATGAACAGCACCGCGAGCATCAATGCCGGCACGATGCCGGCAATCAGCAGCTTCGAGATCGACATGCCGGCGAGGCTGCCGAGCAGCACCGCGAGCGCCGACGGCGGGATCAGCATCGCAATGCCGCCGGTGGCCATGATCGGGCCCATCGAGATCTTCGGCTCGTAGCCGCGCTTGAACATGTCCGGCAGCAGCGCACTGCCGAGCATCGCGGTATTCGCGAGCGACGAGCCGGACAGCGCCGCAAACACCGTGCCGCCGACGACGCTGACGATCGGCAGCCGGCCCGGCACGCGGGCGATCAGCTTCTCGATCGCATTGATCGCGCGAAAGGCGACGCCGCTGTGCAGCAGGATCTCGCCCATCAGCACGAACAGCGGAATCGGCGCCAGCGAATAGTTCGCCACCGCGGTTGCCGAATTGCGCACCATCTGCGCGAGCCCCGCATCGCCGCCGAGAAACACCATCGCGCCGAGCACATTGACGACGAAGAACGCGAATGCCACCGGCAGGCCGAGCAGCAGCAGCGTGCACAGCGGGCCCAGCATCAGCGCCAGCGCGAGGTACCAGCTCATCAGAAGTCCCTCGCGCCGCTCGGCTCGACCTGGCCGATCCACAACCGGCGCGCGAATTCGAGCACCAGCAGCGCCATCGAGACGACGACGACCGCGAACAGCCACCATTCGGGGAAGACCAGCGTCTTCAGCACGATGCTGCCGTCGCGCCAGGCGGTCCAGGTCACCTGGACTGAATAGACCAGCAGCACCAGGCAGACCAGCAGACCGATGCCGTCGGCAATGCGCCGAACCAGCCGGCGCGGCCGCTCCGGCAATGCGCCGACCGCGAAGTCGACCTGCACATGCCCGTTGTGCCGCAGCAGCCAGGGCGCGGCCAGAAAGGTCGACGCAAACAGCGTGTATTCGACCAGTTCGGCGAGGCCGGCCAGCGTGTCACCAGTCGCGCTGCGCAGCAGCACGTCGTAGGTGGTGGCCAGCGCGATCAGCCCGAAAACCGCGCCGGCACCGACGCCGAGCAGGTCGAGCAGCCTCTCGACGCCGCGCTTCTTGTCGCGCTCCACCGCGTTGCGGGCGCCGCGTTATTTCGCGAGCAGTTCGCGCAGCCGGTCGGCGTTGGCCGGCGCGACCTTCTTGATCTGCGCCCAGCCCGACTCGCGCGCGGTATTCAGCCAGGTCTCGCGGTCCTTGCCTTCGAAGGTGATCGCCTTGATGCCGGCTTCCGACTGCTTCTTGACCTCGGCCTGGTTGATCTGCACGTTGTCGGCATTGCTCGCCTCGATCTCGGCGGCGGTTTTCGTCAGCAATGCGCGTTGCGCATCGTTGAGCTTTTTCCAGGTATCGAGGTTGACGAGAAAGTTGACGTCGACCGTATAGAAGCCGGGGTCGACGCGGAATTTCGTCTTCTCCTGCCAGCCGAGGTCGAGGATGCCCTGCGTCGGCCAGCCGTAGCCGTCGATCACGTTGCGTTCGAGCGCGGTATAGACCTCGCCGGGCGCGGTCTGCACGAGGTTCGCGCCAAGGTCGTTGAAGAACGCGCGGTAGACCGGCGTGACGCGCAGCTTCAGGCCTTTCAGGTCGGGCTTGTCGAGCGGCTTGTTCAGATAGAGGTGGAACGGCACGCCGTCGCCGGTGCGCGCGAGGTACCAGGCGTTGAGCTTGTCGTTGTGCAGCTTGTTGATGAACTCCCAGGCGCCGTTCTTGCGCTGCTCCTGGATCGTCCGCTCGGCGAGCTTGAATGCATCGGCCTCGGGCATCAGGTTGGTATAAAACGCGCCGGTGACGTTGGCGATGTCGACGACACCGTTTTTCACCGCATTGCCGACCTCGAACGGCGGCATCGCTTTCGGGCCGCCGATGTAGTTGATCTTCAGCAGGCCCTTGCCGTTGGCATTGACCTTGTCGATGAAGGCCTCGAACGGCTTCGCGAAGGTGGTGCCTTCCTGGAAGGCATTGATCGCACGCAGCGTCACTTCCTGCGCCTGGGCGAAGGCGGCGGTCGAGCAGGCTGCGGCCAGTGCGAGCGTGCGAAATATCTTCGAATGCGCCATCTGCAACTCCCGGTGTCATTGAAGAGCGCGGATGATAGCCCGGGGTCGCGTGCAGCAATGCCATGGATATCCCACGGGTCGGCGCAGCGCATGCGCCCGCCTTTTTCCGCGGGCCGCGGAACCGCGGCGGCTGCGCCGGGTCCACACCTGAGCAATCCATGTCGCCGGCAGCCTCTGCGGCGTCGAATCCAAGAGTTCGAATCGTCCTGGCATGACAGACAAACGCACCGCCTTGCAAGACCTGTGGCAATTCGAGCGCGAATTCTGGCTCGCCGATGCCGCAAAGATCCGGCAGCGGCTCGCCGAACCGGCGCTGCTGGTATTTCCGCCGCCCACCGGCGTGCTGCAAGGCATGGCCGGCGTTGAGGCGCTGGCAGCAGCGCCGCGCTGGACCAGTGTCGTGCTGCGCAAGCAGACGCTGAATTTTCCGGCAGCCGGCGTCGCGGTGCTCGCCTATGCGGTGCGTGCCGGGCGCGACGATTCGCCCGACCACCAGGCCTTGTGCAGCTCGACCTATGTCCACGACGGTGAAGCCTGGAAGCTGGCGCTGCACCACCAGACGGCGCTGACCGAATGATCAACTTTGAAGGAATGGCAATGAACTTGACCCGGCTGATCGCCAGCGGCGTGCTGCTGACCGCGGCATTGACCGCCCATGCCGCGGATGGCCTCGTGACCGTGCGCAGCCCGCACGGCGCGAAGGCGACCATGGACAAGCTCGAAGCGCTGGTCAAGCAGCGTGGCATGAACGTGTTTGCCCGCATCGACCATGCGGCCGGCGCCCGAAAGATCGGCAAGAGTCTGCGGCCGACCGAATTGCTGGTATTCGGCAATCCGCAGGGTGGCACGCCGCTGATGGAATGTGCACAATCGGCTGGCATCGACCTGCCGCTGAAGGCCCTGGTCTGGGAGGATGCGTCGGGCCAGGTCTGGCTCGGCAGCAATGACCCGGCGTGGATTGCCGCCCGCCACGCCGCCGCGTCATGCCCGGTCGTCGAAAAGCTCGACACGGCGGTGAAGGATCTGCTGGCGGCAACGGTCGCACCCTGACGTGATCGTGTCGCCGGATTGCGTTTTCGAAAGATTCAGAAGCGGCGGGCCGACGCATCGGTGATCGACCCGCTGGAGACGCCGACAGGCAAGCGGGCGCCTGCCGGCTGCGCGGTGCGGCACCGGATCTTTGACCCGCGAAGTGGAGAAATCACGATGAACGGACAGCACACGAATCGCCGCCGGGCCCCGCGGCTGCTGGCGCTTTGCTGCGGCATTGCTGCTGCAGCGGCAGTGCATGCGGCGACCGGGTTCAATGTGACGCCGGAGCAGTTCGGCCAGATCAAGCAGGGCATGAGCCGCAGCGAGGTGCTGCAGGCACTCGGCAAGCCGGCCGGCGAACGGCAGTACGGCAACCGCGCCGGTGTGACCTGGGTCTACAACCTGCTGAGCTTCGGCCGCCGCAACGTGCACATCGATTTCGACGTCGAGGGGCGCGTCGTCGCGACCAGCACGCGTGGAGACCGCAGCGGCAACTGAAACGCGCGTCTGCGTTGCGATTCAGCGGCGCAGCGTCGCGGTTTGCCGCGCCAGCCGGGTGATGCGGGCCCAGTCACCCGATTCGACCGCGTCGGCCGGCGTCAGCCATGAGCCGCCGCAGACCTTGACGTTCGGCAGCGCCAGAAAATCCGGCGCGGATTCGGGCGTCAGGCCGCCGGTCGGGCAGAAGACGACATCGTGGAACGGCCCGGCCAGCGCCTTCAGCATCGCCAGCCCGCCGGCCTGCACCGCCGGGAAGAATTTCAGGAAATACAGGCCGTCGTCGTTGGCCGCCATCACCTCGCCGGCGGTCGCGACGCCCGGCAGCAGCGGCAGGCCGACCGTCTTGCAGGCAGCACCGATCGCTTGCGAATAACCCGGGCTGACGGCAAACCGGCAGCCGGCGTCGAGCGCCGCGCGGGCATCGCCGGCGTTGCGCACGGTGCCGGCGCCGACGATCGCATCGGGCACGTGGCGGGCGATCGCCTCGATGCAGGCCAGCGCCTTCGGCGTGCGCAGCGTCACTTCGAGCACCTTGACGCCGCCTGCGAGCAGCGCTTCGGCCAGCGGCACCGCGTGCTCGACCTCGTGCAGCACGATGACCGGAATGACGGGACCGTGGTCGGCAAGGCTGAGTGTGTTCATGATGGTGTTCAGGTAGGCGACCGGACTCGTCCGGTCAGGTTGCGGAAGATGGCGCGGCACTGCGGCGAAGACCACGTGCGATCCAGCTGCCCGAGCCGACCGCGGCGCCCATCAGCCAGAACATCACGCCTGGTCCGAGCAGGCTGCCGCCGAGGCCGAAGGCCAGCGGCATCACGGTATTCGAGACGCTGATCGCCATCGAGCGGAAGGCGATCACCTCGCCGTGCCGCCCCTCCGGCGCAACCGCATACAGCGCGGAGACGACCGTCGGCTGCACCGCTCCGAGCGCGAGGCCGAGCAGCGCCGCGCTGATGCCCATCTGCCACGGGCTGGCGGCAAACGGGTAGACGGCAAAGATCAGCGCGGTGACCAGCATCGCGGTGCTGAGCAGCCTGCCTTCGTTGATTCGGTGCGCGAGCAGCGGAATCAGCACCCGCACCATCGTCACCGCCAGCGTGAACGCGCCGAGCACCAGGCCGATCGTCGATGCGCTGAACTGCCGCGCATGGCCGAGCACCGGCACCGCGAAGCTGTGCACATCCCAGCTCGCCGACAGCAGCCAGTTGACAAAGAGCAGGCGGCGCAGGCCGGGCACCGCCAGCAGCTCGGCGAGCCGGCCACGCGGCGCGATCGCCGTCGCGTCGGCTCGCCCGGTTTCGCGCGGCAGCCCGCGCGCCAGAAGCAGTGCCGCCAGCGGCAATACCGCCATCAATGCATAGGCCCAGCCGAAACCGGCGCCGTCGATCAGCACGCCGCTTGCCACCGGCCCGACCGCCGACGCCAGCGACGGCGCCATCGCAAGCCAGCTGAAGATGCGCAGCCGCGCACTGGCATCGGTACCGAGCCGGCCACCGCTGCGCTGGGTCGCGATGCCGCAGATGTTGGCGCCCGCGCCCGCCGCCGCGGCGGCGAAACACAGCAGCCCGAACTGCCACAGGCCGGGCAGGCGGACTGCCAGCAGTGCCAGCGCCGAACCGGCGACGGTCAGGCCGACCGCCAGCTGCAACGGCCGGTGATAACCCCAGCGGTCGGTCATCCGGCCGGTCGGCATCGCGGTCAGCACCGGCAGCAGCGTGAACAAGGCCAGCAGCAGCCCGACCGACCATGCCGCATGACCGGCCTCGAGCGCCTGCAGCGGCGCGGCCATCCGCACGCCGGCCATCGACGTATTGACGGCCAGCTGGGCGAGGATCAGCGACAGCAGCAGCCGGCTGTTGCCGTCGAGCCGCGGAAGGTGCAATCGGGGCAAGGGGGCGCCGCCTCAGAACTGCTTCGGCAGGATGATCGAATGGCTGCGGTCCTGCGCGTCCTGGAAATAGATCGCTGTCGAATAACCCTGGTCGTCGATGAAATGGTGCAGCCGCTCGGAGCGTCCGATGCGGTACGGCGTCAGCGCCGTCACCAGCCGGTGGCTGCGCGCCGGGCGGGTCGTCGCGATCACGCGGTGATGCGGCGGCAGGCCCTGCCATTCGGCCGGATCGACATCGTCGAAACCCTCGACCGTCGACAGGCTGACCGGCCCGGATGAACTGAAGACGAATTCGCCGGTGATGCCGCCGTGTTCGCCTTCGTAGCGGAAACTGCTCTGCCCGATCTGCGGCGCGCCGATCAGCTGCATCAGCCACTGGATCTGGCCCGGCTGCTCGAGTTCGACCTCGTCGACGACGACCAGGTGCCGGCCACGGATCAGGTGGAAATCGCGCCGGTAGCTGCGCAGATACGGCACTTCGAGGCGATACGCCGCCGACGGATCGAGGCTGATGAAGACCGTGCCATCGCCCTCCTCCCGGGCCTCGAGCACGCGGCCGACGGCCTGGATCTGTTTCGCCTTGTCGGCGCCGGCATACTGGCCATTGCCGTCGATCAGGATCGCATTCTTGCTCTTCGTCAGCCGCCGCCAGTTGCGGTGCATCGAGGTGCCGAAGCCGATGTAATAGCCGCTCTGGATCGCCAGTTCCTCGCGATGCGCAAACAGCAGGAACGCACCCTGGTCGCCATGGCTGTGGCTGATCGACCCAAAAGAACTGCATTTGGTGACGAACTGCAGGTGCTCGTCGGCATCGTGCAGGTCGCGCTGCACCGCGACCCAGCCGACATCCTTGAAGTGCCGCAGCAGCGGCAGGTCGTGCGGTTCGACGGCGTCGACCTGCGGCCAGTCGTGGCGGTACTGCAGCTCGTCGAAGGCAAAGCTCCACCAGCCGTAGTTGTAGAACTCGCCTTCGGTGCCCTTGGCCAGTTCGCAGATCTTCTCGAAATACCACTGCAGATGGCCGTCGCCGGTCAGCGCGGCGAAGTGGCGGATGTTGTAGCCGACCTTCAGGCTCGGCAGGTCGCCGAGCGTCGAGTCGTCGCCGAAGCAGCAGCGCGTCGTGTCAGGCGCCTTCGTGTAGAGCGGGAATGCGCCGGTCTTCTGGAAGAAGACGCGCTGGTAGATGTCGTGACCGGCATATTTGCGCAGCAGGTTGCCGGCGTCGATCAGATACGCCATCGCGGTGGTCCAGTAGTGCGGACCCTCGGCCCAGCCACCGTCGGCGCCGCCCCAGGGCGAATACAGCGTGTCGTAATAGTCGATCGCGAAATCCAGCCACTCCTGCGCGCGCGGATGTTCACCGAGCAGCGCGATGCAGGCCGGCACCATCACCGACGCGACCGAACGCACCGCATGGCTGTCGTACGGAAACAGGTGGATTCGCGCGTGGTCGATCACGTGCACCGCGACATCCTCCAGCCGCGCCGACAGCGCCTCGCGCACGGCACGCCGCTCGTCTTCGCTGAGATCGTCGTACAGCCAGTCGTAGCCCCAGGCCAGCGCACCGGCAATCCGGAATGCGGCTTCGTCGTTGTAGGCGAGCGCTGTTGCACCGTTCAGGTCGAAGCCGGCGATGTGCAGCAGCCAGCTGCGCGCCGTCTCGAGCAGCGCCGGATCGCGCTGCACCTTTGCCGCGACCGCCAGGTGCCGCACCGCATACAGCAGCTCCTGGCAGTCGATGTACATCTTGCGCCACAGCGCCGGCGTGCGCTTGTTGCCCGGATAGCGTTGCGGCTCGGCGATCAGCTCGCGGTCGATCCAAGGCCGCACCGCGGTCTCGAAGAAGCTGTCCCAGCCGAGATGGCGGCGATCGGCGCCGACCGCGCGCACCATCGCATCGCGCTCCCGCGGGTTCAGCCACAGGCGCGGATGGGCCATCTCGCAGCCGGCGTAACGGTCCTGGTGCCGCATCGCCGGCGCATGCGTCAGGCCGGGCTCGAGCACGAACTCCCGCTCGGCGCTCCAGGCGGTCACGACGCTGCTGGCAGTCGGCGACCACAGCGCATAACTCCAGGCATAACGGCCGGGCTCGAAGCTGCGGTCGGGGGTGTGGAAGTTGTGCCGCAGTCCGTCGGTGATGTATTCCGCGCCATTGCCGTCGAGTTGCCGGACCCGAAGCGAATACTGCGCGCCGGCATCGATGTCCGGTATCCACGCGAAGCGCGGCGGATTTTCGGTCGGCGGCGCATCGGGGCGCGGTGTCGGCTGCAGGGTCAGTCGCCCGGTGGCGGGCTGCTCGAGGGTGCGCAAGGCGCTCATGGCGAATCAGTCAGGCAAGGTTCGGCGTGACGACGGCGCGCTGGATGCGGCCGCCGTCACGAATGGGTTGCAGGCTCGGTGTCGGCGGGCTGGCGCCCGGCTCAGGGCTTCTTGTACTGGCGGTCGTAGGCCTTCTGCATCACCGCGATCACCTTGTCGTAGCCGTTCTTCTTCAGGTGCGCCTGGTATTCGGCCCAGGTGGCGTCGACATCCTTGGTGCCGAGCACCCAGTTCTGCGCCATCACGTTCATGTAGGTCTCGAGGTCGGTCCAGTGCTTGTCGTAGACCGCGCGTTCGTCCTTCGTCATGTTGACGCCGGGGAACTGCGGCAGCAGATAGTTGCCCTTGATGTACATCTCGCGGCCTTTCAAGCCCTCCGGGAAGGTCCACTGCTCTTCATAGCTGTAGTCCATCGGGAAGCCGATCGGAATCTGCGCGCCGATTTCCCACAACTGGCTGTTGACCGGGGTCGCCGATTTCAGCACCGCATCCTTGAAGACCGGCTTGCCGTCCTTCAGCGTGTATTGCTGCCCCTCGACGCCGAAGTTGGACAGACGGCGGCCGGCTTCGGAGAAGAAGAAGTCGAACAACTTGATCGTCTCGACCGGATGCTTGTTCGAGAAGCTGATCGCCCAGCCATCGGGCATCACCAGCTTGCGCGAATCTTCCTCGAAGCGCTTGCCGTTGATATCGGCCGGCGGCGCCATCGGGATCACCTTGAAACCCGGCACCCGCGACGGCATCGAGCTCGGCTGGTTGTAGGTGCTGGTGCTGGCGAACCAGTCATGCGTCACGCCACCGAGGTTGGCGCTGAACAGCTGTTCGCGGGCGCGGCTCTTGCGGGTGAAGATTTCCTTGTCGATCAGCCCTTCCTTGTACCACTTCGCGACATTCTTGATGCCGGTCTTGAAGCCGTCCTGGGCGAACGGGTGCACGACCTTGCCGTTCGCATCGACCATGAAGTCCATTGCCGAGTTCGAACCCGACGAACGTCCGCCCCACAGCAGCACGAGGCGGTAGACCTCGGTCGGCGTGCCATTGAAATACGGGATCTCGTCCTTCTTGCCGTTGCCGTTCGGATCGCGGTCGCGGAAGGCCTTCAGCACCTCGTAGAGCTCGTCGACGGTCTGCGGCGTCTTCAGCTTCAGCTTGTCGAGCCAGTCCTGGCGGATCCACCAGCCGCGGCTGGCCGAGCCGTCCGGCACATAGGGGATGTAGTAGATGTTGCCGTCCGGCGCGGTGATCGCCTGTGCGATCAGCGGGTTCTTCTGCAGGAAGGCCTTCAGGTTCGGCGCATGCTGGTCGATCAGCTTGTTCAACGGAACGAAGGCGCCTTCCATCCCGAAGCGGATGAATTCGTCCTTCAGGCTGTTGCCGCCGACGATGTCGGGCAGCTTGCCCGAAGCCATCAGCAGATTGAACGCCTCGGTGCTGTTGGTCGCGACCTTGCTCGCGGTATTGACCAGCCGGATGTTCGTCATCCGGGTCATTTCCTTCGCGACCGGCCACTCCTCGTTCCAGACGAACTTGTCGCGGAAGTGCATGTGGATCTTCAGATCCAGCGGCTTGGCAACGATCGGCGCCGCTGCGGCGGACTGTGCCGCGGCCGGCAGGGCAGCTCCGAGCGCAACGCACAGCGCCGCGCCGAGGATCGAAAGACGGGTCAAGCGGTTCACGGAATGTCTCCTGAATGGGGTGGTTTTGGCGGGCATCTGCACGGGGCTCATTCCTTGACGCCGCCCATCATCACGCCCTTGGTGAAATATTTCTGGATTACCGGGAAGAAGACCATCACCGGGATGATCGACAACACGATGATCGCGCCGGTGACGGTCTCCAGCGAGTAGCCCTGCTGGGTCATTGCGCCGGCCGCCTCTTCGGTCAGGCTGACGTCGACGATGACCTTCTTCAGGTAGACCTGCAGCGGGATCTTGTTCTCGTCCTGCAGCAGCACCATCGACCAGAAGTAGCCGTTCCAGCGCGAGATCGCGCACAGCATCGCAACCGTCGCGATCGCCGGCTTGGCCAGCGGGATATAGACCTTCCACAGGATCTGGAAATCGTTCGCGCCGTCCATCCGGGCCGCTTCCTCGAAACTCGGCGAAATCGACTCGAAGAAGTTGCGCATCAGGATGATGTTGAATGCGTTGACCGCAAACGAGATCACGATGCCCCAGCGCGAATCGAGCAGGTCGAGATCGCGCAGGTTCAGGTAGAACGGGATCATGCCGGCGCTGAACCACATCGTGAAGGCGATGAAGAAGCCGAAATAGCGGCGCGCCATCAGCCGCGGTTTCGACAGCGCATAGGCCGCAGGAATGATCAGCGCCAGGCTCGTCAGCGTGCCGACGATCGTGTAGTAGAAGGTGTTGCCGTACGAGATCCAGAACATCCGGTCGTTCATCACGTGCTCGATCGCGGCAAACGTGATCTCGACCGGCCACAGCCAGACCTGCCCGGCCGACGCGGCCGCACCGGAGCTGATCGACAGCGAGAAGACATAGATCAGCGGATACAGCGTGCCGATCGCGAAGATCGACAGCAGCAGCAGGTTGACCCGGCCGAACCAGCGGTCGCCGGTCGAATAGATCGGCGAAGACGTCGTCATCATCATGTGCTCCTTGTTGCTCAGAACACGCCGGTGCGCGTGATGCGCCGGCTGATCTTGTTGGCCACCAGCACCAGGACCAGCGCGACGACGGCATTGAAGATGCCTGCGGCGGCAGCCAGGTCGTAACGCGCGCCCTGCAGGCCGAGGCGGTAGATATAGGTCGAGATCACGTCGGCGGTCTCGTAGGTCGTCGGCTGGTACAGCAGGATGATGTATTCGTAGCCTACTTCGAGGATGTTGCCGAGCTTGATCACCATCAGCACCGCGATCGTCGGGACGATGCTCGGCAGCGTGATGCGCCACATCATCTGCCAGCGCGTCGCGCCATCGACCTGCGCGGATTCATACAGCGCCGGGTTGATGCCCATGATTGCGGCCAGGTAGATGATCGAGTCGAAACCCGCCTCCTTCCAGATCCCCGAGCCGATGAAGATGGTTCGGAACCACTCCGGCCGGGTCAGGAAATAGGTGCGGTCGAAGCCGAGTGCCGCAAGCGCGTTGTTGACCAGGCCGCTGGTCGGCGACAGCAGCGCGACGACGATGCCGGCAACGACGACGATCGAGATGAAGTGCGGCAGGTAGATCGCGGTCTGGATCGACTTGCGCACGCCCTTCTGCTGCACCTCGTTGACCATCAGCGCGAGCAGGATCGGCACCGGTGCCGCGAAGATCAGCGAGTAGAAACTGATCACCAGCGTATTCCAGATCGCCTGGCGGAACTGGTCGCTCTCGAACAACGTGACGAAGTGGCCGAAGCCGATCCACGGGCTGCCTTCGATGCCCTTGAACGCGCTGAACTGCTTGAACGCGATCTGCAGGCCGTACATCGGCTGGTAGAGAAATACGAGGAACCAGATCAGCGCCGGCGCCAGCATCGCGTACAGCATCCAGTCGCGGCGCAGCGCCTGCATCACCGTTTCGCCGGACTGCGCCTTGGTCAGTTCGCCCGCCCGCGGGGCGATTCCGGATATGGAGGTCACGATGCCGCCTCCGTGTCGTGGAATACGCAGCGGTCGGTCGCGACGTCGAACAGATAGATGCGCTGCAGGTCGACGTGCAGCGTGATTGGCTTGTCGCTCTCGACCAGCTTGCGGCCTTCGGAGCGGACGATCAACGTCGCGTCACCGATGCGCACGTGGACGAAGGACTCGCCGCCGAGCGGCTCGACCAGCTCGACATGGCCGTGGATGGCTTGCGTGTTGTCGCGCGGCGCCAGGTGGATGTCCTCCGGACGAACACCGAACAGCAGCTCCTTCGAGTTGGCCACCGCATGCCGGGCGCGCTCCGGCAGCGCGAGCTTGTCGCCGCCGACATTGACGGCGAGCCGGTCGGCATCGCTGGTCAGCGTGCACGGGAAGACGTTCATCGGCGGCGAGCCGATGAAGGTCGCGACGAACGACGTCGCCGGAGAGTTGAACAGTTCGCTCGGTGTGCCGATCTGCTCGATCACACCCTTGCGCATCACGACGATGCGGTCGGCGAGCGTCATCGCCTCGAGCTGGTCGTGGGTGACGTACATCACGGTATTGCCGAGCCGCGCATGCAGCCGCTTGATCTCGGTGCGCATCTGCGTGCGCAGCTTGGCGTCGAGGTTGGACAGCGGCTCGTCGAACAGAAAGACCTGCGGATCGCGGACGATCGCACGCCCCATCGCGACGCGCTGGCGCTGGCCACCGGACAGTTCGGCCGGCTGGCGATCGAGCAACGGGCCGAGTTCGAGGATCGATGCCGCGCGGTCGACCTTGGCATCGATCTCCTTGCGCGGCGTGCGCCCGAGGCGCAGGCCGAACGAGATGTTGTCGCGCACCGTCAGGTGCGGATAGAGCGCGTAGTTCTGGAACACCATCGCAACGCCGCGATCCTTCGGCGCCAGGTGATTGACGACCTTGCCGTCGATCGAGATGGTGCCGCCGGAAATGTGCTCCAGGCCGGCCACCATGCGCAGCGTCGTCGACTTGCCGCAGCCCGACGGACCGACCAGGACGACGAATTCGCCCGGTGTGATTTCGAGATTGACGTCGTTGACGACGTTGACCGGTCCGAATTTCTTGACGACGTTGGTCAGGCTGACATTCGCTGGCATGGTGGTTCCTTCATTTCCTCAGTGTTTGGCCGGGCTCAGGGGCAGATCTGGCCGCCGTTGACGTCGAGGATCTGGCCGGTGATGTAGCCGGCCCAGGCATGCGACGACAGGAAGACATAGGCCGGGGCGACCTCGTCCGGAACGCCGAAACGGCCCATCGGAATCGTCGACGAGATCTTGTCGACGGTCGCCTGGTCCTTGTCGGCATGGAAAGCGGTCGTGATCGAGCCGGGTGCAACGACGTTGAAGCGGATGCCGTCCTTCGTGAATTCCTTCACCCAGTTGCGCTGTGCGCTGTGCACCCAACCCTTGGCCGCGGCGTAGACCGACGAACCGGGGCCACCACCTTCACGGCCGGCCAGCGAGCCGGTGTTGATCACGACTGCGGTCTGGCCGGTGGCCTTGACCGAAGCGCGCAGGTGCGGAATCGCAAAACGCGTCGTCATCAGCGCGGAGCGCACATTGAGGTCCATCACCTGCTCGTAGAAGTCGTCTTCCAGCACTTCGAGCCCACGGCGGCCGACCAGGCCACCGGCATTCGCGATCAGTACGTCGAGGCCGCCGAAGCGGGCCACGAACTGCTCGATCAGCGCACGGCAGTTGGCAGACTTGGTCAGGTCGGCATGGAAATACGCCGCGTGCTCGCCGGCTTCGTCGACCAGGGCCTTGGCCTCGGCCGTCGGCTGCTCCAGGTGGCCGTGCAGGCCGACGTGGGCGCCGAGCGAGAGAAACTGCTTGGCAATGGACAGGCCGATGCCGGACGAGGAACCGGTGACGAGGACGCGACGGCCCTTCAGATCGTTGATCATGGTGTTTTTCCTTGGGGTTGTGGAAACGGTGCGGGCCTGATCGGCCCATCGAGCGGAAGCTGGCTTCAGAACTCGTGGCGGAAGCCGATTTCGATGTAGACGTTCTCGCGCTTGTCCCTGGCGCGGCCGAAGCCGTTGCTGCGCGGCTTGTAGCCCGGGCCGCTCAGCTCTTCATAGGCGATCGTCGGCATGAACTTGGTGCGCTTGCTGAAGTTGTACCAATAGCCGACGGCGAACTTGTTGATTTCGGGCTGCACGACACCGGAGGTGTTTTTCTCCAGCTTCTTGGTGCCCATCACGCCGAGATCCCAGCGGCCGAAATGCGCATTGAGGCTGAGCGAGCCGGTCGTCATCCGGTACAGCGAGTGGTCGCTGACGACGCCCTTGTAGCCCTTCGAGTGGGCATAGGTGGCCTTCACCTCGTACTGGCCGAAGTCCCACGCCGCGCCGGTAAACCACGAGTTCGACTTGCGGTCTTCGGCGGCCGGCGCCGACGCATCGCGGTAGACGTCATGCTGGTAGCCGATGTCCCAGAGGAACGGCGCCTGGCGGAATTCGAAGCCGAGGCCCCACGGATTTTCGATGTCCTTGACTTCCGGCAGCACATAGTGCGCCGAGACCCGGGTCTTCAGCTTGCCGACCGGCGTGAACCACGGCGACTCATAGAACAGGCCGTTGTTCATGTTGTTCTCGATCCGGCCCTTGCGGCTGTTGATCGCGCCGGCGCTGTCGGTCATCGCCTCGGTATCGCTGCCGCCGACGATCGAATTGCCGACCGTCAGCACCCGGCCCATCGACAGCGCACCGAAGCTGCGGCTTTTCAGGCCGACCCAGGCCTTGTCGGTCCACATGCGGGCACCGGAACGCTCGGCACCGGTGTCGAGGTAGAAGCGGTGCTCGAGCTGGAAAAACGCGTCGAGATCCTTGCCGAGCTTTTCGCTGCCCTTGAAGCCGAACCGGTTGGCAGAGACTTCCTCGAGGCGCCAGTTGACGCCGTCTCGCGGATTGGTCTGGTACAGCGGCGCCAGGTCGAGCCGGCCGTAGATCCGGACGTCGGCCATGCCGGCCATCGGCAGCAGCGTCAAGGTGGCCAGCGTGGCGGTTTGCAGGAGGGATCGCATGAAAGTGGTCCTTGGATTCGAAGAGGTGGTGCATCGATACACAACGCAATGATAGGTCGTCTGGTGTAACGTTGCACTAGTAAAAACCCTCGAACCCCGATCAGGCGCTCTTGCGGCCTCGCCGAGCGCTGCCGGGCGCCGGCCCGGTCGAGCTGCGGACCAGCAGCTCGGGTGAGAAGATGACCTGTCGCGGCTCCATGTCGAGCCGCATCATGCGGTTCAACAGGTGCTCGACCGCTGCCTGAGCAATCGCCTCCATCGGCTGCGCGACGGTCGCCAGTGGCGGACTGACATAGTTGCCGAGAAACAGCCCGTCGATACCGATCACTGAAACCTGCCGCGGCACATCGACGCCGGCACGGCGCAGGCCGGCGAGCAGCCCGATCGCGACCATGTCGTTGACACCGATCAGCGCCGTCGCCGGGTTGCCCTTTTCCTGCGTGGCAACTGCAGCACTGCAGCCGAGTTCGACCATCTCGTTTTCGTTGAAATCGCCGTCTGTCGAACCGACGTGGACGTCGAACTCGACGCCGGCACGCATGCAGGCCAGCTGTGCGCCTTCCTGCCGCGCGACGCGGTTGACCGAATTCGATGCCGCCGTGACGAAGGTGATGCGCTTGTGGCCGAGGCCGATCAGATGCTCGGCAGCCATCGCGCCGGCCTGGCCGTTGTCGACGCTGACCGAGTCGCGCAGCAGACCGTCGGAACTCGTTCCGCGATCCAGGCTGACCGCGGCCAGGCCCTGCCCGATCAACGGCACCAGGTGTTCCTGTGCGATCAATGCGGCGCCGAGGATGACGCCGCGCACGCCCTGCGCCATGAAGGCCTCGGCGTAATCGCGCTCACGCTGCGCATTGCGGTAGGTGTTGCACAACAACACGCCGTAACCGCGCGCCTGCGCAGCCTCCTCGACCCAACGCGCGAGCACGCCGAAAAAGGGATTGGCGATCGTCGGCACCATCAGGCCGATCATCGGCATGTGTCCGGTCTTCAGCATCCGTGCCGAATGGTTCGGCCGAAACCCCAGTTCGGCGATCGCCGCCTTGACCCGCGCCAGCGTCTCCGGGCGCATCCGCGCCTCGCGGTCGTTCAGCACATTGGAGACCGTGCTCACCGAAACGCCGGCCAGCGCGGCCACATCCTGGATGGTTTTCATGGTGTACGACAGTCTGGACGGTTTGAGAAATAACGTTGCACGACAAATACCGTGGGGCGTCGGCGACCGGTTCAAGGCACATGCCTGGAGACAGGCCCGGGCCCTGCGCGAACAGCCGATTCCGGATGCAACTGTATCCCTGCTCCGCACTGTAAGGGTTTACCCGGGGCTGCGCAGATGATTGGTGTAACGATACACTAACGTCGTTTCGTTTGCTACCGCATGTTCCCTGCATGCGCCAACCACAGGATCCACCGCAATGCCCATTGCACCCTTTCCCCGCACCGATGGCCCGACGATCCTGTCGATCGCGGCGTCGCTGCGTCGAGCCAGCTCCGCATGCCGGCCGGCTCGCCTTCAATCGCTGCTCGCCGCATTGCTGGGCGGTCTGAGCTTGGGTGTGGCCGCCGCTGCCCCATTCGACACGGCAGAGGTCAGCAACCCGCGGGCCTCGTTTATCGATGTCGCGCAGCGCAGCAAGCTGCTGCGTGAACCGGCCGACCCGACGCTGCGCGCCAGCCTGCCGAAAGCGACCGACTGCGCGGCTGAGCCGGCACTGGAAGCGCCGAGGGGTGCGATGGTGATCCCGCCGCGTTATGCAAGCGGCAACCACGGCCCGCTGCATCCGGACTACGAGGCGACGGTCAAGCTGTACCGCGATTTCGAGAGCATTTCGGCAACGCTCGCCAACCAGTATGTGGCGAGCGGCGAGCCGCGTTTTGCGCAATGCCTGCTCGATCATCTGGAGCGCTGGGCAAAGGCAGATGCCTTGCTCGGCTACGAGATATCGACCGCGAAGGGTGCGTCGAACCAGGCCTGGTACCAGGCCGAATGGTCGGCCTCGGCGGCCGCGCTGGCGTTGTCGCAGGTGGTTGCCGAGCCGAGTCTCGACCAGGCGCGGCTGAAGGCCGTGATCGACTGGCTGCACCGGGTCTCGAAGAAGCAGATCAGCTACCCCGGCGGCGAAAATACCTGCTGCAACAACCACGCCTACTGGCGCGGTCTGCACGCGACGATGATCGGCGTGCTGGCCAACGACAACGACTTGTTCCGCTGGGGACTCGGCCGATATGCGCTGGCGATCGAGCACATGGCCGCCGACGGCAGCTGGCCGCTCGAGATGGCCCGCCACGAGCAGGCGCTGCACTACCAGAACTATGCGCTGCTGCCGCTGGTGATGATTGCCGAGATCGCCGCGCAGCAGGGTGTGGACCTGTATGCCCACAAGGTGGACGGCCGCGACCTGCACCTGGCGATCGACTTCCTGCGCAAGACACTGGCCGCTCACCAGGCCAATCCGCCGAGCGACGGCAAGAAGATGGATCTGCGCGCGTTCGTAGCCGGGCGTGGCGACCAGGCCTGGGCCGAGTTCTACCGCGCCCGCTTCGCCAAGGACCCGCTGGGCCTGCTCGGCAAACGCATCTTCAATGCCCGCACCGGTGGCCATGTGACGATGCTGGTCTATCGACCTGCCGGCGACGCGGGAACCAGGCCATGAGCAGCGAGATGCCACTCGACGTCGTCACCGTCGGCGAGGCGATGGCCTTGTTCATCGCCGGCCGCAGCGGCCCGCTCGCAACCGTCGATTCCTTCCACCGCGTGACCGCCGGCGCCGAGCTGAATGTCGCCACCGGCCTCGCCCGGCTCGGTTTCCAGGTCGGCTTCATCAGCCGCCTCGGTGACGACAGCTTCGGCCAGCACCTGCTGTCGTTCCTCGACGCCCAGGGCATCGACCGCAGCTGCGTGACGATCGACGCCGAACGGCCGACCGGTTTCATGCTGAAGTCGCTGCAGACCGACGGCAGCGATCCGAAGGTCGAATATTTCCGCAAGGGTTCCGCAGCGAGCCGGCTCAGCCGGGCCGACAACCCGATGTCCTATTGCGCGGTATCGCGCCATCTGCACCTGACCGGCATCAGCCCTGCTCTTGGCGACGGCGTTCGCGAACTCGTCTTCGAGATGGCCGAGCAGGCGCGCGAAGGCGGCCGCAGCATCTCCTTCGATCCGAACCTGCGGCCCAGCCTGTGGCCGTCGCAGCAGGCGATGATCGAGACGCTGAACCAGCTGGCGGCGCGCGCCGACCTGGTATTGCCCGGGCTTGCCGAAGGCCGCTTGCTGACCGGCCGCCAGACGCCGGACGGCATCGCCGACTATTACCTCGAGCGCGGCGCCAGCCAAGTCGTCGTCAAGCTCGGCGCCGACGGCGCCCATTTCGCAGATCGCCATGGCCGCGGCACCGTGCCAGGCCAGCGGGTCGGCAAGGTGATCGATACCGTCGGCGCCGGCGACGGCTTCGCAGTCGGGGTAATCAGCGCGCTGCTTGAAGGCCAGGACCTGCGGATGGCGGCTACCCGTGGCAATGCGATTGGTGCCCGCGTCGTGCAGTTTCCCGGCGACTGCGACGGGCTGCCGGATCGCTCCCAACTGATGGCCGCATTGCGCGGCAACTGAAGCGGCTCGCTTTGCACGCGGCTGCGACGCCCACTCCTCGATCGGAAATTCAATGACCACCTCCAGCACGCAGCTCAGCGCCTGTTTCCCGCTGCTCGAGCAGATCCCGCAAGCCCATCGCATGAACCAGGCGATCCACCAGCGTCACTATGTGATCGACGGCGAACTCGCCCGCTGGGACGGCGCGGTCAAGACCGTACGCTCGCCGATCTGTGAACGTCAGCCGGACGGCAGCGTGCAACAGATCGAGATCGGCAGTTATCCGGTGATGGGTGAAGCCGAAAGCGACGCGATCCTCGACGCCGCGGTGCGCGCCTACGACAACGGACGCGGCGCCTGGCCGACGATGCCGGTGGCCGGGCGCATCGCCTGCATGCAGGATTTCGTCCGCCAGATGGCCGCGCAACGCGAACTGATCGTCAAGTTGATCATGTGGGAGATCGGCAAGAGCCTCGCCGATTCGCGCAAGGAATTTGACCGTACCGTCGAATATGTCCAGGCGACGATCGAGTCGCTGAAGGAACTCGACAACGGCAACTCGCGTTTCACCGTCGTCGAAGGAACGATCGGCCAGGTGCGGCGCACGCCGCTCGGCGTCGTGTTGTGCATGGGGCCGTACAACTACCCGCTGAACGAAACCTTCTGCACGCTGATACCGGCGCTGCTGATGGGCAATACGGTCGTCTTCAAGCCGCCGCAATACGGCACGCTGCTGTTCGAGCCGCTGCTCGAGGCCTTCCGCAGCGCCTTTCCGGCCGGCGTCGTCAATACCGTCTATGCGCCAGGCGCGGTCGTCGTGCCGCGCATGCTCGCATCCGGCAAGGTCAACGTGCTGGCGCTGATCGGATCCAGCAAGGTCGCCGATCACCTGAAGAAGCAGCATCCGAAGTCGCACCGGCTGCGCGCGATCCTCGGCCTCGATGCGAAGAATGCAGCGATCGTGCTGCCCGACGCCGATCTCGATCTCGCGGTCCGCGAATGCCTGCTCGGCGCGCTGTCGTTCAACGGCCAGCGCTGCACCGCGCTGAAGATGCTGATCGTGCACCGCAGCATCGTCGACGAGTTTCTGCGCCGCTTTGTTGCCGCACTCGACAAGCTGGTGGTCGGCATGCCGTGGACCGACGGCGTCAGCATCACGCCGCTGCCGGGCCCGCATCGCACCGCCTACATGCGCGAGGCGATCGACGAGGCGGTCGCCAACGGGGCCCGGGTCGTCAACCCGGGTGGTAGTGAATCCTGCGGCACGCTGTTTTATCCGGCAGTCGTTTATCCGGTTCGCGAGGGCATGAAGCTCTACCGCGAGGAGCAGTTCGGCCCGGTGGTGCCTGTGATGGCCTTCGATGAGGTTGACGAGGCGCTCGACTACGTGATCACCTCCGACCACGGCCAGCAGGTCAGCATCTTCGGCAACGACCCGCAGCAGATCGGTGCGCTGGTCGACCCGCTCGTCAATCAGGTCTGCCGCGTCAACCTGAACTGCCAGTGCCAGCGCGGGCCCGATGTGTTTCCGTTTGCCGGCCGCAAGGATTCGGCCGAGGGAACGCTGTCGGTATCTGATGCGCTGCGCGCGTTCTCGATCCGCTCGATGGTCGCGACGAAGCAAAGCGATGCGAACAAGCAGCTGCTGAACGCAATCGTCCACGACCACCGTTCGACCTTCATCAACACCGGCTTCATCCTGTGAGCACCGCAGCGGCGCTTCGGCCTGCGGCCGGCGCCGCGGCGCGCACCGGATGCACCCGAGCTGCCGGTCGCGACCCATCGCTTCGCATTGCGAGCACTGCGCGGCTTCGGTCTGACCTTCGCCAACAACCATCACGACGGAAAACCGCCCGAAAGGACAACCATGAATCGCCAACGCCGCGCCAAGATCATTGCGACCCTCGGCCCATCCAGTTCGGACTTCGCGACGATCCGCGCGCTGTTCGATGCCGGCGCCGACATCTTCAGGCTCAACTTCAGCCACGGCACGCATCAGCAGCACCGCGCACGCGTCGACTACATCCGCGAGATCGAACGCGAACGCGACCGACCGATCGCGATCCTGCTCGACCTGCAGGGGCCGAAGCTGCGCGTCGGCACCTTTGCCGATGGACCGGTCGAACTGGTCGCAGGCCAGCGCTTCAGGCTCGATCTGGACCCGCAGCCCGGTAACCAGCACCGCGCGCCGCTGCCGCATCCGGAGATCTTCGCCGCGCTGAAAGCCGGCACCGACCTGCTGCTCGACGACGGCAAGATCCGGCTGTCGGTGCAAAGCTGCGGCGCCGACTTCGCCGAAACTGTCGTCGTCAACGGCGGCCGCCTGTCCGAACGCAAGGGCGTCAACGTGCCGTCGGTGCTGCTGCCGATTTCCGCATTGACGCCGAAGGACCGCGCCGACCTCGACTTCGGCATGACGCTCGACATCGACTGGGTTGCGTTGTCGTTCGTGCAACGTGCTGCCGACCTGCACGAGGTGCACGACATCGTCAAGGGCCGGGTCGGGGTGATGTCCAAGCTCGAGAAGCCGGCGGCGATCGATTCGCTGGCCGCAATCGTCGAGGCTTCGGATGCGGTGATGGTCGCCCGCGGCGACCTCGGCGTCGAACTGCCGGCCGAGCGGGTGCCGCGCATCCAGAAGCAGATCGTCCGCGCCTGCCGCGACGCCGGCAAACCGGTGATCGTCGCCACGCAGATGCTCGAATCGATGGTTGCCGCACCGGTGCCGACGCGCGCCGAGGCCTCCGACGTCGCGACCGCGGTCTACGACGGCGCCGATGCGGTGATGCTGTCGGCCGAGTCGGCCTCCGGCAACTATCCGGTCGAGGCGGTCGCAATGATGAGCCGCATCATCGCCGAGGTCGAGTCGGATCCGCACTACCGCGATCTGATGGAGGCATCGCAGAAGAAGCCGCAGCCGACCGTCGCCGATGCGGTCTGCCTGTCGATGCGCGCAACCGCGCGCGTATTGCCGATCGCTGCGATCGTCACCTATACCCGCTCCGGCGCCACCTGCTTGCGCGCGGCACGCGAGCGGCCGCAGGCCGCGATCCTCAGCATCACGCCGGATCTGCAGGTTGCGCGCAGGCTTGCGCTGACCTGGGGCGTGCATTCGGTTTTCTCCGACCACGCGATCAGCGACGTGCCCGAGATGATCGAGACCGCCTGCGCCATCGCCCGCGATGAAACGCTGGCCAGCAGCGGCGACCACGTTGTCGTTGCAGCCGGCATGCCGTTCGGCGTCGTCGGCAGCACCAACTTCCTCCACATCGCAAAGGCCTGAAGATCATGGCAAGCATCAAGGACATCCGCGGCATCGAACTGCTCGATTCGCGCGGCAACCCGACCGTCGCCGCGACCGTCGAGCTCGACAGCGGCGCAACCGGCTTTGCGGCAGTGCCCTCGGGCGCGTCGACAGGCTCGCGCGAAGCGGTCGAACTGCGCGACAACGATCGCCGCCGCTATGCCGGCAAGGGCGTGCTGCGCGCCGTCGGCCATGTCAACAACGAATTGCGGTGCGCGCTCGCCGGGCTGGACGCCGGCGACCAGGCGGCGATCGACCGCGCGATGATCGAACTCGACGGCAGCGCCAACCTGTCGCGGCTCGGCGCCAATGCGCTGCTGGCGGTTTCGCTGGCGGCCGCCAAGGCCCGCGCCGCTGACGCCAACGTGCCGCTCTACCGGTCACTGGCCGGCGATCTCGACAGCTTCGTGCTGCCGGTGCCGATGATGAACATCATCAACGGCGGCGCCCATGCCGACAACAACATCGACATCCAGGAATTCATGATCCTGCCGGTCGGCGCGGCGAGCTTCGGCGAGGCCCTGCAATTCGGCACCGAGATCTTCCATGCATTGAAGGCCGATCTGAAAGCCCGCGGCTTGGCAACGGCGGTCGGTGACGAAGGCGGCTTCGCACCGAACCTGCCGAGCAACGAGGCGGCGCTCGATGCGATCCTGACGGCGATCCGCGTCGTCGGGCTCGAGGCCGGCAGGGACATCTGGCTCGGCCTCGATGTCGCGAGTTCCGAATTCCACCACGACGGCAGCTATCGGCTGTCGGCAGAAGGCAAGAGCTTCTCGTCGGCCGAATTCGTCGACTACCTCGCGAAGCTCGCAGCCAACCATCCGATCCTGTCGATCGAGGACGGCATGGCCGAGGACGACTGGTCAGGCTGGGCGCTGCTGAGCGAGCGTCTCGGCCAGCGCGTGCAACTGGTCGGCGACGATCTGTTCGTCACCAATACCGAGATCCTGCAACGTGGCATCGACGACGGCATCGCCAACTCGATCCTGATCAAGCCGAACCAGATCGGCACGCTGAGCCGCACGCTCGAAGCGATCGCGATGGCGACGGCGGCCGGCTACACCTCGGTGATTTCGCACCGATCCGGCGAAACCGAGGACGTGACGATCGCCGACATCGCGGTGGCAACGGCGGCAACGCAGATCAAGACCGGCTCCTTGTGCCGCTCCGAACGCACCGCGAAATACAACCGCCTGCTGATGATCGAACAGGAACTGGGCAGCCAGGCGCGTTATGCCGGCGCGCTCGCGTTCCCGGCGACGATCTCGCGCAAGCTGGCCAGCTGAGCGCGCCGCTTTGGCGATGTCAACACACTGAATCGAACAAAAAACACATCCTAGGGTAAACGTGGTGTATCGATACACTATTTTTATACACAATTCGCTCCGGGCCGCGTTCCCTTTGTTGTTTCCAACCCGTCGACCTCGCCTGCAAGCGGGGCAACAACCCACCCCTTCGAGTCAATCCAGATGACCAGACAAAACCGCATTTCCTGCCGACTGGCCTCGAGCTTTGCGCTCGCCTCCATGATCGGTCTGTCGGCCTGCGGCGGCTACGACGGCGAGGACCCGACCTCCACCGCCACCCCAAGCAGCGCAGCCTCGCCCTCACCTGCACCTGCACCTGCACCTGCACCTGCACCTGCACCTGCACCTGCACCTGCACCTGCACCTGCACCTGCACCTGCACCTGCACCTGCACCTGCACCTGCACCTGCTCCCGCGCCAGCCCCTGCTCCCGCGCCTGCGCCTGCACCCGCTCCCGCACCGGCTCCAGCACCCGCTCCGGCACCCGCTCCGGCTCCGGCTCCGGCTCCGGCTCCGGCTCCGGCTCCGGCTCCGGCTCCGGCTCCGGCTCCGGCTCCGGCTCCGGCTCCGGCTCCGGCTCCGGCTCCGGCTCCGGCTCCGGCTCCGGCTCCCGCTCCGGCTCCCGCGCCTGCCCCTGCGCCCGTCACGGTGCCGACACCGCTTGGCGAATGGAAATTCGACGATCTGAATTTCCCCGGCGCGATCTCGACCGCGACCTCGGCCTATGCGCTGAAGGACACGCTGGTGCCGAGCTCGACGACCGCAGCGCGCAACGTCTTCACGAGCGTCGCCGGCAAGCTCGGCCAGTCGGTGAAGATGACGCAGGACGCCACCGCGGCCAACTACCCGATCGTCAAGACCGGCAGCGGCGACTACAGCTTCGCGTCGAGCGCCGGCATGACCATCGAGATGTGGATCCGCCCGGCCGGCCACAGCGCCAGCAAGGCCGACACGCTGGTCAGCGTGTCGACCAGCTCGGTCGCCGGCTGCAGCTACAACTCGTCGAGCTCCGGCTACTCGTTCAAGCTCAACACCAACGGCACGCTGGTCTTCGCGATCAACGGCACCCAGGGAACCGTCACGTCGACGACCCCGGTGCCCGACAACGCCTGGTCGCATGTCGTCGCGAGCTACGACAAGGCGAACATGAACATCTACGTCAACGGCTCGCTGGTCGGCACGACGCCGTACACCGCCAGCATCATCAACCCGGTGGCGTCGAGCTCCGGCCCGACCAACGTCGAGTGCAGCAACTTCAAGGTCGGCGGAACGACCACCACGCAGAGCACCGATACCGGCAACTTCCAGGGCCAGCTCGACGAATTCCGCATCTACGGCGTCGGCCTGTCCGCCGCCGAAGTCGCGGCCCGCTTCGCGCAATTCTGACCAACCGATGCCGGTGCGGCAGCAGCCGCATCGGCAGACGACCGCCCGCGTCGTCACGAGCTTCAACAGGAGATTTCACATGACCTCACGCAACGCCAACAAGAACCGCCTCGCAGCAAGTTTTTTCCTCGCCTCGATGGTTGGCCTGGCAGGCTGCGGCGGCTACGAAGGCGATTCCAAGCTGCCGACGGCGAGCCCGTCGCCGGCGCCTTCGCCCGCTCCGGCTCCCTCCCCTGCACCTGCACCGGCACCTTCGCCGGCCCCGTCTCCCGCACCCGCACCCGCACCCGCACCTGCGCCGGCACCAGGCGTCCCGACGCCGGTCGGCGAGTGGAAGTTCGACGACCTGAATTTCCCCGGCGTGATCTCGACCGCGACCTCGGCCTATGCGCTGAAGGACACGCTGGTGCCGAGCTCGACGACCGCAGCGCGCAACGTCTTCACGAGCGTCGCCGGCAAGCTCGGCCAGTCGGTGAAGATGACGCAGGACGCCACCGCGGCCAACTACCCGATCGTCAAGACCGGCAGCGGCGACTACAGCTTCGCGTCGAGCGCCGGCATGACCATCGAGATGTGGATCCGCCCGGCCGGCCACAGCGCCAGCAAGGCCGACACGCTGGTCAGCGTGTCGACCAGTTCGGTCGCCGGCTGCACCTACAACTCGTCGAGCTCCGGCTACTCGTTCAAGCTCAATACCAACGGCACGCTGGTCTTCGCGATCAACGGCACCCAGGGCACCGTCACGTCGACGACCCCGGTGCCCGACAACGCCTGGTCGCATGTCGTCGCGAGCTACGACAAGGCGAACATGAACATCTACGTCAACGGCTCGCTGGTCGGCACGACGCCGTACACCGCCAGCATCGTCAACCCGGTGGCGTCGAGCACCGGCCCGACCAACGTCGAGTGCAGCAACTTCAAGGTCGGCGGAACGACCACCACGCAAAGCACCGATACCGGCAACTTCCAGGGCCAGCTCGACGAATTCCGCATGTACAACGTCGGCCTGACCGCGTCGCAGGTGGCTGCCCGCTTCGCGCAGTTCTGACCGCCAAGGCCGCGCCGGCATCGCACCAGCGGTGGCGGCCGGCGAGTTCCACCCCATCTCCAGCGACGCCACTGCCTTGATCGGCAGTCCGGCGTCGTTTTTCAATCGGACCCCCAAGATGAAGATGAAGATACCCGGCGCTTGCAGGCCTTTGCCAGCTGCGTGGGCCACCGCGGCCATCGTGCTGCTGAGCGCTTGCGGCGGTGGTGGCAGCAGCGGCGAAACCGCGGCCGCGCCGGGGCCGCTTGCCGCGCCGACCGGCTGCCAGCCGATCCCGCAGAACCTCAGATCGACCTTCGAGGTCGAGGGGCCGAGCCCATACTCCGCCGACGGCTGCGCGATGGTCTTCGACGCCTTGGCAGCCCAGTACACGACCAGCAACGGCCACGGCTGGCGGCATGAACTGAAGATCCCATCGAGGCTGCGCACCGGGATGACGAGAACCAGCGAAACACTGGTCGCCGACTTCACCGTCGATCTGTCGAAAGGCGGCAAGACGATCATCACCCAGTACCATGCCGAAGGCACCGGCACGATCGTCAAGGTCTATGTCGCCGACTCGGCGGAATCGGGCTTTCTGAACAGCGTCGCCAACGACGGCATCTTCGACGTCTATGTGCGCATCCTGCCGGCCGGCAGCAGCAGCGAGGAAAAGATGGCGCTCGGCACGATCGTCAGCGGCAACACCTTCCAGCTGTCGGTCAGCAATCAACGCGGCAATGTCAGCGTCTCCGCGTTCGGCCGCACGAAGACCGCTGCGGTCGCCGACGGTGGCGCGTCGTATCTGAAATTCGGCAACTATCTGCAATCGCAGGATCCGGTCAGCCTGCAGAACTGCAGCCCGTTTGCCGGCTGTTACGCCGCCTACGGCATCGTCGAGGCCAAGGTCACGATGAGGAATGTCTCGTACAGCCGCGACTAGCGCAGCGCTGCTGCTGCTCGCATTGGGCAACACGCCGCTGTGCGCGCAGGAGCCCGCGGCCGGTCGCGCTGAACGCGATCAGCCGCAGCAGCCGGCCAGCACGCAGCGCGGCAACCGGGCCGACCATCTGTCGCGCTCGCGGGCGCGGATGGCGGCCGACAAGGCGGTGCTCGCTGCCGAACGCTACCCATTGACCGGCCCGCTGCCGGAGCCGGTTGCGACGGGTCGCGGCCTCGAGACGATGCCGCTCGACAGGCCAGCCGACTGGTACGGATCGGCGGCGGCGCGGCAGGTTGCCGACAACATCATCAGCTTCCAGACACCGGCCGGCGGCTGGGGCAAGAATCAGCCGCGTGACCGGCCGCCGCGGCTGCCGGGCCAGTGGTTCGTCGCAGTCGAGCCGGGGTCCGGGCAGCCGTCCTGGCGACATGTCGGCAGCATCGACAACGGCGCCACCGTCACCGAGATCCGTTTCCTCGTCAAGGTCGCCGAGCAGCTGCCGGACGAGGAAGCCGCGGTCTACCGCGCCAGTGCGCTGCGCGGCATCGGCTATCTGTTCGACGCGCAGTATCCCGCCGGCGGTTGGCCGCAGGTCTGGCCATTGCAGGGTGGTTACCACGATGCGATCACGCTGAACGACGATGCGATGGTCAATGTCGCCGAGCTGCTCGGCGAGATTGCCCGCGGCGAGCCCGACTGGCGTTTTGTCCCGGCAGATGTCCGCAGCCGCGCCGTGCAGGCCGAGCAACGCGCGATCGACGCGCTGCTGCAGCTGCAGGTCGTGATCGACGGGCGCAAGACCCTGTGGGCACAGCATTACGACGCGGTCTCGCACGCACCGGTCGGCGCGCGAGCCTACGAGCCCGCTGCGCTAGCCAGCGCCGAAAGCGCGCGCGTGCTGCTTTATCTGATGGCGCTGCCGGCCCCCGGCCCGCGCATCGTCGATGCCGTCGAATCGGGCATCGCCACGCTGCAGGCGCTCGCGATCGAAAACCGGCGCTGGCAGCGGATCGATGGCGCCGAAGCACGCAGCCTGCTGCCGCAGGCCGGGGCGCCGCTGCTGTGGGCGCGTTTCCACGACCTGACGACATTGCAGCCGATCTTCGGCGACCGTGACGGCCGTGTGCACCACGACGTCGAACAACTCAGCGTCGAGCGGCGCAACGGCTATGCCTGGTTCGGCCACGGCCCGGCCCGCGCGATCGCCCGGTATGCCGACTGGCCGGCGCGGCGGCGCTAGCTATCCTGCCATCGCGTGCCACTCACCACGAGGGCTGGACCACATTGCCGGAGCCGAGCTTCGAGGTGTCGACAAGCGGCGTGCCGCTGTTGATGACGCTGTTGCCGAGAATCGTCCAGTTGCGCGGCCCGCCAGCGGCTTCGTCGCCCATCGCGCGGTCGTCCTTCAGCACGATCGCCGAAAATCCTTCGACGGTGTTGTTGACGAAGCGGTTGTTGCGCAGCACGCTGTTTGAACTGTTGCCGAGGATCACGCCGGCGACCGGCGGATGCGCCAGCGCGGTGTTGTCGCGGATCAGGTTGTGCTCGATCGTGCTGCGCTCGGTGCCGTATTGCACCGTGATGCCCCAGGCGCAGCCGGTCAGCTCGTTGTGGTGGATCCAGTTGTCGACGCCGGTCTTGTCGTGGGTCGCACCCGAATTGCCGAGCCCGATGCCGGCCCGCTGTGATGCAATCACGGTGTTGTGCGAAACCTCGTTTGCATATTCGTCCTCGCCATGCAGGTCGATCGCATCGAGCTGCGTGCCTTCGAAGGTGTTGCGCGTCACCAGGTTGTTGTGCGCCCAGTACTGGATGATCACCGCATGGCGGATGTACGGGCCGTCGGTGCGGTTACCGTCCAGCACGACAAAATAGGTATCCTGATCGGGCCTGCCGAGGTAGGGATTGGTCTTCGCTGTCTTGTGCTTATCACCCTGGATCACGAAGCCGTAGCCGGCCCCGCCGCCACCGACATCGGTGGCGTTGCGCGCCAGCGAAGTGGTCACGACGATGTCGTGTGACCCGGCGCCGATGCGCACGCCCATGCGGCGGAATTTTTCGACCAGCACATTGTCGATCGTCACGTTGTAGGTCGGATGGCCGGCCGAGCTCGTCGCGATCGAATAGGTCAGGCCGCCGGCATCGGGATTGTTGCTGCGGCTGTCGGTGGAATAGTTTCTGTTCCAGCTGCTGGTGACGGTCAGGTTGGCGATCACGACATCGTGCACGCCTTGCAGCAACATGCCGTAGACGCTGTTGCGCCCCTGATCGTCGAATCCGGACTTCAGAATCGTCCGTTCCCGGCTCTGCCCCTCGAGGTTGACGCCCGACTTGACGAGCACGATGTGGGCGTTGGGCTGCCGCGCGGATCCGCTCAACAGGTTGTAGGTGCCGTCCGGAAACCAGACGGTGCTGCCGGCGGTGGTCGCGGCATCGGCAAGCACGGCGTCGATGCCCGGTTGGTCGTCGTGTTCCGAATCAGCCGGATCGATCCTGAAACCGAGACTGGCAGCGCGCTGCACGACATCGATGCGGTTCGGCGCGATATTGCGCTGATGCCGCCGGTGCTCACTGCCATCGCGCTCGCGCAAGCCCGGGTTGCCCGCAGGAACGGCGACCGCGGAATGCGGCGCGCCAGCGGACCGGGCAGCCGGCGTTTCCGAAGCGCAAACTGCGCCTGCGATCAGCAGCGCGATGCCCACGGCCCCAGCAGCCGCCGCCCGATGTCGCATCACCACGCGAGGCCTGCCTTCGGCGCCGCCTACGCCACGGCTTCGCAGGCAAAGAACCCGGTCCAGCGGTAGGTCGTCCCGTCGAAGCGGACTTCATGTTCGGTCTGCGCCGTGACATCGGCGCGGTTGCTGACCATCACCAGCAAGCGCAACTGCCGGCCTGTCAGTTCGACGACGCTGCCCTGGTCGTCGTGGCCGACGACGCGGATCTGCGTCAATTCGCCGCGCGCGCCGTGGCAGCGCTCGCTCGGCTCGTCGAACAAGCCGTGCGTCTCGAAAGCCGATGCAAACAGGTGCTTGCTGCCGCGCTGGCGCAGGATCAGCGTCGTGTCGCGCCGCAGGTTGAACGAGGCATCGTTGCCGCCGAGTTGACCGAACAGCAGTTCGCCGCTGGTCGCTGCACTGAGCCAGCTGTTGAAGCGTTTTCCCTGCAACCAGGTGATCCTGCACGGCTCGGTGATGCGGCTGTTCGCGACACCCATCAGGTGCTGGTAGCCGGAAGCTTCGCCGAGCACCGTCCATTGGCTGCGGTTGTAGTCGACCGGCGCGCTCGTCTCGGTGATCTGGCCGGCGTACTGCACCGCATAGTCGTAGACATGTTCGGTGTCGCTGCGCAGGCGGTACAGGTCGACCAGCACCGGCGTGTCGAGTTTCTCGTGCGTCACCAGCAGCAGGCTGCGCTGCATCGCGACGCCGACGAAATGATCGTTGGCCATCGCACTCATTGCCTGCACCGCGCCGGAGCCGACAAAGAAGTGCGGCAGGCCGTGAACCTGGTCGGCCCGGTTGCGGTCGCCGTCATTCTGCGATCGGCCGTCGACGGTGACGCAGTTGTGCGCCACCGTCTGGCGCGCCCAAGTCAGGTTTTCCGGCAGATAACGGCCGCCGAATTTCGGCTCGACATTGAGCCAGCGGGCAAAGCCGTATTCGCGCAGCACCTCTTCGCCACGGTTGAACAGCGTGATCCCGAGCGTGTCGAAGTGGCCGTGGTCCATGCCGTGCTGGCCGTAATTCATCAGCACCTGGCTGATGTCGCCATCGGACGCTTTCGCCCGCAGAATGCCCTGGGCACCCTTGTCGCCGGCCGGGCCTTCGTTCAATTCGACGCTGGGCCAGAACGGCAGCGCATCGCTTTGCAATGCATCGGCAGCGGCCGCCAGGCCGAGCGCCGCAGGATGAACCCAGACCTGGCCTTGCTGGCGGGCCAGCGCAAACACCGCGGGATCATCGCCGTAGCGGGCGTTGTAGACGGCGGCGGCGATCAGCAGACCTTCGTCATGGATGCCCATCGTCCGCGAGGCATCGTTCAGCGCCGGCAGGCAACCGTTGGGGGTGACGACCGCCAGCAGCGCGCGGATCGTCGTGCGAATGACCTGATCGTTGAAGTTGTAGATGTCCAGATCCGGGCGGTGCGTGTGCAAGGCCTCTGCGAACAGCAGCAACGCGCGCATTGCAAAGCGGTGGTAATACGGACCTTCAATGTAGTAGCCCGACGGCGCGAACAGCAGGCTGATCTCGGCCAGATAGCCGCCGGTCTTGCGGTCGCCGGCCAGGCCGTCGAGCGCCAGTTGTACATAGCGCTCGTCGCCGATCACCAGCCCGCAGGTGCCGACCGCCGCGACGCCCCACAGGCCGTGGTTGTGGATGGTCGCGAAATCGTGCGCATACAGCTCGGTCATCATCACGACCGCAGGGCGCAGCAACTGCTGCTCGATGTGGGCGCACTGCCCGGCGCTCAGCGTGTGCCTGATGCTGCCGTAGCCGATCGACATCGACAGCAGCCAGATGTTCTCGTTCAGGATCTGGTGGAAGATCCGCCCGGCCGGGTTGGTATTTTTTGCCTTCTGGAAACCGAGGCCGAGGTAGCAATCGGCATACCGCGTCAGCAGGTCGGCAGCCAGGTCGGCATAACACTGCTCGCCGGTGATCTGGAACAGCGTGCCGGCTGTTTCACAGAGGCGGTAGTTCAGCTGGTGCTGGTTGTGCGCATAACTGCCCGCCTCACCATGCCCGGGAATGTCGCTCGGTTTTGCGAGATGCGGCTCGAGAAAAACGCGCAGCGATTCGATGCTGCGCCCCATCAGGCCGGGTTGCCCCAGCTGCTCGCGCAGCCGGGCCATCTCGTCGGGCTTGCACAGCGCCAGGGACAGGGTTTCGGGCATGGGGTTCCTTCGGCCCGCACGCCACTGCGCCGAGCCTTGTCGATGGGAGCGGCCACCGCCCGGATCAGGCCGGGCGGCGGGCGGCGTCGGGCTGGATCAGTCGATGTTCAGCGAGTAGATCTCGAGTACCGCGGTCGCATTCGGATCGGTCTCGAACATCTCCGGCTTGTAGCTCTTCTTGCTGCAGTTCGGGTTCTCGACACCGTAGACATTGGTCTTCGTGCAGGCCTGCGGATAGTTGCCGGCCTTGAAGTAGCAGCCCCCGACGACGTTCTCGAACGGCTTTGACGCCGTCGAGGTCTTGCCGGTGCGCTCGTTCTTGTAGTCGACCGTCATCACGCCAGCCTTGGTCGAGATCTTCACGACCATCATGTCGCCGATCTGGTATTCATCGTCGAGCACCGGTGCCTTGCTCGAGCTTTCGCCATTGAACTTGGCGAGCATCTTGCCGACGTCGGTCGTGCCGTTGGTGTTTTTCTTCGGGCCGTTGTAATAGAGCTCGAGGTTGTCGTTTTTCGCGTCGTGGATCTGGCCGACGCTCATCTGCGGCTTGTGCGTCGGCGTTTTCAGGATGCGTTGCCGGAAAGTCATCGAGCGCTCGGCGGTCAAACACTCCCAGGCCGCCTTCTCGCCCTGGGCATCACGCTCGCGCAATTCGGTGCGTGCAAACGCAGTGCCGGCACTGGTTGTCGCACCACCGACGTTGGTCGTGAAAACGACGGCATTCTTCTTGTCGTTCAGCTTGAACCACTCGCTGGAATAAGTTGCCAGCTGCGGCTGATCGATCTGGTCGGCCGGAAAGGCCTTGCGGTCCTGGCTGGTCGGCAGCGTCAGGTGCCAATGCTTCAACCCGCCGAGCAGGTCGGCCGGATGCACCGGCGTATCGGCCAGCGTCACGAAGCTGGCGGAAGCCATCAATGCTGCGACGGCCAGCGCCATGTGTTTCGGAATCATCTCGTCTCCTGTCCTTTGCTGATGGGGGGGTAATCCGGTCTGGCCGTCGGTTCGATGCGCACATGGGCATCAGCATTCGGCACAGCGTTTAGTATAACGTTACACCACCGTTTTACAAGCTTTTCCTTCGTCTTTGCGCCTAGGGAAAACGCGGATCCCGCTGCAGCCTGTCAGGACGACCGACAGTCTTGATGCCGCCAGCGTTGCAGCCGGCGCCGCTGCCCCGCAAACCGTTGCAGCCGTCAGTACAGGCCCATGCCGCCGTTGACCTCGAGCACCTCGCCGGTCAGGAATGACGAGGCGTCCGAGCTGAGGTGGAGCGCGGCATTGGCAACATCCTCCGGCTGGCCTTCCCGGCGCAGCGGCGTGCGCGACACGCCGGCGGCGCGGCCCTCGGGGGTATTGAACTGGTCGTGGAAACGGGTCGCGATCAGGCCCGGCGCGATCGCATTGACACGCACGCCATCGGGGCCGACCTCCTTGGCCAGCGCCCTGGTAAAGGCGAGCAACGCGCCCTTCGCCGTGCCGTAGTGGCTGGCGCCGGGCCCGCCGCCATCGTGCCCTGCCAGCGACGACATCAGCACGATGTTGCCGCTATGGCGCGGCACCATGTGGCGCAGTGCCGCCCGGCAGCAGAGAAAGGTGCTGGTCAGGTTCAGCGCGATCGCCTGGTTCCAGAACTCAAGCGACATGTCGACGCACTTGACGCGTTTCAGCAGGCCACCGGCATTCGCCATCAACACGTCGATATGGCCGAACCGATCCAGCGCCTGCGCAAACGCCTGCTCGACCTGCGCCTCGTCGGTGACGTCGGAGCGCAGCGTCAGCACGCTGCCGCCGAGTTCGGCGCAGAGGGATCGGGCCTCGTCGGCGCTCGACCAGTAGGTGAAGGCGACGTTGTCGCCGCGTGCGGCGCAGGCGCGGACGATGGCCGCGCCGATGCCGGACGCCCCGCCGGTGACGAAGGTGGTGGTTGCGTTCGTGGTCATGCGGCTTGTTTCCTTCGGTTGGCAATCGTGCGACAGCGGATGGTCGATTCGCGGACGACCATTTCGGGCAGAAAGATCTGCTCGTGTGCCGGATCGTCGGGCCGCTTCAGGCGCGCCAGCACCCGGTCGACCGCCGCAGCAGCCATCGCCTTCATCGGCTGGCGCACGGTGGTCAGGCCCGGGCTGACGTAGTGGCCGACGAACAGATCATCGATGCCGACCACCGAGACGTCGTCCGGCACCCGCAGGCCTGCATCGCGAAGCCCGGCCATCACCCCGATCGCGACGGTGTCGTTCATCGCGACAAAACCGGTTGCACGGCGGGCGCCACTGGTCAGCGTGCGCGCCGCGACCCGGCCGAGTTCGGCCAGCTCGAGTTCGGCGTGTGCATCCGTACCTTCGTCGATGTGAGCCTGCAACACGACACCGTGCCGCGCGCAGGCTTGCCGAGCACCTTCGAGGCGCTGCAGGCGGTTGCTCGAATCCACCGGCGCCGAGACATAGGCGATCGAACGGTGGCCGAGCGACAACAGGTGTTCGGCCGCCAGCTCACCGGCGCGGCGGTTGTCCAGGCTGACATGGTCCATCTGCATGCGGCCGGGCACTGCGCTGCGGTCGAATCCGACCGCGGCCAGCCCGTTTTCGATCAGTGGCGCCAGGTACTGCTGCGCCTGCAGTGGCGCACCGATGATCACGCAGCGCACACCCTGGGCCATGAAGGCGCGGGCATATTCGAGCTCCCGCTGCGGACTGCGCTGGGTATTGCACAGCAACACGCCGTAACCTCGCGCGGTGGCGGCCTCCTCGGTCCAGCGCACCAGCGCGCCGAAAAACGGATTGGCGATCGACGGCACCAGCAGGCCGAGCATCGGCATGTGCCCGGTCTTCAGGCGACGCGCCGACTGGTTCGGCCGAAAGCCGAGCTCGGCAATGGCCCGCCGCACCCGCTCGAGCGTGTCTGCCCGCATCCGCGATTCGCGCTTGTTCAGCACGTTCGAGACAGTGCTGGTCGACACGCCGGCAAGCGATGCGACATCCTCGATGGTGGCGGTGGTTGACTTCGTCATGGATTCACTTCTGGCCCTTCGGCTGCAGCCTCGGCGAAGTGGCGGAACAACGGGCAGCAACGATGTACTTCGACATTAGTGTAACGTTTTACCATGAAAGCAGAGAATTGACCAGCATGCAGCAGGCGCCCCCATAGGGCTGCGCTGCGAGGGCGGCCTGAGCGCGCGCTGCCGGCGATGACGCATCGCAGCGGCGGCTCGCTCCGCCGCGTCCCCAATCTTGCGGATGACGGCGGGTGGGCCGGTCTTCGACAGTCTAGGCGTCTCGATCCGAGGCACACCGACAACGAGGTCAAGATGTCCAGCCCTCTGCCCCAAGCCAGACTTGCCTGCGGCGCGCTGCGCCGCGCCACGCAGTGCGCGGCAATCGCGTTGGCTGCCTTTGCCAGCCCCATCGCGGCCCTCGCCGCGACCGACGACGATGTCGAACGCTCGCCGGCCGCCAGCGCGGCCTTTGCCGCCTACGAACGCACCCAATGGGCGAGCGCATTCGACCAGTTTGCGGCGCTTGCCGATGGTGGCGACGAGGATGCGGCCCGGATCGCGTTGCTGATGGCGCGCCATGGCCGGCAGCTCTATGGCATCGAACTGGCAGCGCCGCAGGCGCGGCGCGATGGCTGGATGCTCGCGGCAACACGTGCGATCGACCGATCGCTGGCCGCGCCGCGCTGAACCGACGCGGCGCCGGCTGCACTGCCGGCGGCCGCCTTCGTCGCCCTGATTCGCGCTGTCAACGTCTGCACCAGATCGTCGATGAGTGCCGCAGATCTGTTCGGATGGCTGGCCGCAACGCTGATGCTGGCGACCTTTGCCAGCATCGATCCGGTCCATTTGCGTGCGCTGGCCCTCGCGGCGAACGCCGCCTTCATCAGTTACGGCCAGATGGTGGGCCTGCCACCGGTGGTCGTGCTGCATCTGCTGCTGGTGCCGGTCAACCTGAGCCGGTTGTGGCGGGCCTGCAATTCGAGGCTGCAGGCGCTGCCCGGCACAGCATCGGATCGAGAGTCCGATCGCAGACCGCGGGCTTCGCGCCAGATCAGCGGCTGCGCTGCTCGAAGCGCGTGGCGCAGGCGACGCAACGCTGTGCCCATGGCTTGGCCTGCAGCCGATCAAACGGGATATCGTCACCACAATCGTCGCAACGACCGTACGGCCCTTCCTGCAGGCGATGCAGCGCCGCAGTGACGGCATCGAGTTCGCACTGTTCGCGGTCGGTCAGCGCCATCGCGATGTCGCGCTCTGGTACCCGTTGCGGCGCATCGTCGGCGTCCTGGCTGGCGACGTCAGCGGCACGTTCGGCCCGAGTCTGGCCATGCAGATGGTCGGCGAGTTGCCCGCTCAATGCGCGCCGGCGCCGCTCGAGTTCGGCCTGCAGCCAGGCTCGTTGATCGGATGTCAAGAAAGACGTCATGCGGATTCCCCATCGGTTGCAACGATGGTGCCCTCCCCGACCTGTGCCCGGCTTGAGGTCGATCAAGCTTTCGGCTGCATCGACGCTAGCTGAAGAACAGGTGCGCCTTGCCTTTCAGATCCGCAGAGGCCTGGCACAGGCCGATGATTTCCGGATAAACCTGCCGAAAGATGCGGTCGCTGAAATCGTCGTCGGCGTAGGCCACCAGATAACAGCCCGCACAGGCCGCCAGACCCGCTTCGCCGGCCTTGACCTTGCCATCGCGGTAGTCGGTGATGCGCTCGACCGCGTGTTTGCGGTAGGTTTTGACGCGCTCGCGCGTGAAGATCAGCTGGCCGTCGTCGAGCATCTCGGTCGCCAGTTCGCCATGCAGCACGTCGAGCTTGCGATCCGGCCCGATATTGATCAACTGCGGCAACTGCATCGTATTGCCGGCATAAACCTTCAGCCGCTCGTAGCCGTCGCGCGTGAAGGCATTGGCCTGGCAGGCCGCATCGAGGCCGGCCTTCAAGCCGAGGTTGCAGAAGTGCGCGGCATCGCTGCGGGTGAAATGGGTGGTCGGCGCATCGGCCACCGCCGGATCGGTCTTGGCGAATTCGGAATACGCCTCATGGTCGCTGCGCAGGCCGCTGCCGATCTGGTCGGTCGCCTTGACCGAAACCCATCGGGAGAAGGCATGGGGCGCGCCGGCGCCGCCGAGCCGGTTCAATTCGTGGACGACCATCTTCATCGTGACGATGAAATAGAAGAAGTGGGTGCAGCGCTCGAAGGCATGCGACTGCAGTTCGTGGCACAACGAGCCAGCCTTCACGATCGCGGTCGGCGACGCGGCGACATGACGGCGACCAGCGGGCGGCTTGGCGGACATCGGACCCTCCTTCGTCTGTCTTCGTTCGGAGCCTTGCAAGCCTAGCAGGCCGGGCCGTCGTCGAACAGGCCAACACGCGCGCCGCGCCGCAGATCGTTCAAAGCATGGACGCGGTCGCCGTGAGGGACTTGTTCAGCGTTGCCCTAATGCGGAAGAAAACCGCTGCCGAAAACCAGTACCGCCAGCGGCACCGGCGCCACCGCGAGCGCAATGATGAGCAGGAAGCCCGGGACCGAGTAGAGCCGGCTGATGCCGGCAACCAGCGCGATGCCGCCACCGCCGCCGATCAGGTAGTTGCCGGGAATGTTCAGCGCCAATGCCAGCGCCAGATGACGGTGGCGCAACACCAGCGGCAGCAAGCGGCGCGGTGCACGCTCGATCAACAGCGCCAGCCGTTGATCCTGGTCCAGCGGCTCGATCTCGGCAAGCAGTCGCGCGGCGCGCTCGAGCCTGCAGTCATGCGCCAACCGCGCCAGCATCGACAACGGCACCAGGCGGCCGATCAGGAAACCAAGCGCGAGGCCGGCCAGCGTGCACAGGTAGACCAGCGGCGCGATCTGCGGCCCGAGCATCGCCATCAGCGCAAGCCCGATTTCGGCCCCGGGGACGAACGGGATCGCGAGCAACACCACATACAGCAGCGCCGAGATCATGATGGTGCGGTGCACCATGTCCTCGGTTCTCGGCCGAATGGTCAAGTCCAGCAGCCCGACGGCCTCGCGCGCAGCGATGTTCAGCATCACCAGAAGCGCGACCAGCAACAGGATCTTGGCGATTGCGCTGCGGCGTATCCCGGCCAAGGATTGCAGCATCCCGCAGCCCTAGTCAATGGCAGCTGACGAGGTATCTGCCGGCACCAGCCGGCCTTCGAACTCGAAGGTATTCTCGACGTTCCAGTACCAGCGCTTGACGACCCAGGTCGACTTGCCCCTGATGCGGTCACCCTCGACGGTTCCGCGCCAGGTGATCCTGGCATCCTTGTAGGGACAACGGGTTTCGCTGATGAACTCCATCCTGTCGCCGTCGCCGCGGACGAAATAGGGCCGCGCCGGGTACTTGCAGCGCAGTTCGCACTCCTTCGATACAAAGGTTCCGTTTTCGAAGACGAAGACGTCAGGGGTGTCCTTGGGCTTGCCGTCCGGTCCCAACGCGCCGCGGAAGGTCTTGCCGTCGAGCGGTCCGGGCACGAATGCCGCGGCCACGGAACCGTCGGACGCGGCGGGCGCAACAGCGACATACAGTGCCGAAACCACCACCACCGACGAAATGCCAATCGATCTGCAGACTTGCATCATCTTGCACTCCGCCAACAGGCACATGCCGACATGCCATGCGCCTGCGGCCTTGCCTGCTGACCTTACGCCTACCCGGCGCAAAGATCAAAACCTGCCGGTGTGAAGCCGACAGGACTGCGGGGTCGGCAACGAGGGCGGATCGGCGCTCGATCCTGCCATCAAGGCTTCGCGGTGGAGCCAGCATTCCGCAGGCGCGGCCCAGCCCCCACGCGGCCTGGCAAGCCTTCCGTCAATCGACCTTGACGTTCGCGCGCTTGATCAGCGCTTCATACTTCACGGTATCGCGGGCGATGATCTGCGCGAACTCCTGCGGCGTGGTCGGCGCCGCCGACGCGGCCAGCTGATCCATCACCTTGGCGTATGCCGGCGACTTGATCGCCGCGACGAAGTCGTTGTGGAGCTTGTCGAGAACCGGGCTCGGTGTCCCGGCCGGCGCAAACAGGCCGAACCAGGTGCTGATCTCGAAATCCTTCAGTTCGGAGATGCCCGAAGCCGACAGCGTCGGAAGCTCCGGGAAGGCAGCGGCCTTGTCACGTGTCGTCACTGCCAGCGCCTTGACCTTGCCTTCGCGGATGCGTGGTGCTGCCGACGCCAGGTTGTCGAACATGAACTGGACTTCGCCGCTCAGCAGCGCGAGCTGGGCCGGACTGGCGCCGCGGTACGGGATGTGGACGGCAAAGGTGCCGGTACGCTGCTTGAACAGTTCGCCGGCCAGGTGGCCTGCGCTGCCGTTGCCGCCCGACCCGTAGACCAGCTTGCCGGGGTTGCGCTTCGCATAGGCAATGAAATCGGCCAGTGTCGCGATCTTGTTCTCCGTCGCGAACTGCTGGCTCAGCACGAGCACGTTCGGAACATTGGCGATCAATGTGATCGGCGCAAAATCCTTGACCGCGTCATAGGGCATCTTGGCGTACAGCGACGGGTTGATCGCATGCGTGGCGACCGCACCGAGCAGCACGGTATAGCCGTCGGCTGCCGACCTTGCAACGCTGTCGGCGCCGATATTGCCCCCTGCCCCGGCCTTGTTCTCGACGACGACCGTTCCCAGCGCCGGCCGCACGGTGTCGGCGAGCGCGCGCGCGGCGATATCGAGAGGGCCACCGGGCGGATAGGGAACGACGAGCCGGATCGGCCGCGACGGGAAACTCTGTGCAAATGCCGATGTCGCCGCAAGCAGCGCCATCGCGATCAGGCCGCGGCGAAGGTGGTTTGTTTTCAAGTGATGTCTCCTGTTGAATGGATGAGGGGATGAGAAGGTCTTCCGGTGGCAAGGCGGGTCACGCGGCCGTTGCCGCATGCCGTTCGAATGCCAGGCGAAGCTGCCTGCCGGCAGCGAAGCGCTCGGACAGACCGACGCGGTCGCCCTCGCCCAGGAGCGTGCACAGGTGCTCGAACTCGCGCCTGAAATTGCCGATGTCGTTCAGAAGCGCCTGTCGATTGGAGACGCAGATGTCGGCCCAAAGCATTTGATCGGACCCCGCGATGCGCGTGAAATCGCGAAACCCTGGGCCTGCCATCGCCGCGTAGTCGTGGCCGGCATTCGACGCGGCCAGCGCGCCGAGGTAGGCGAAGGCCAGCAGATGCGGAAAGTGGCTGACGGCACTGTAGACCTCGTCGTGCGCCTTCGGCGACATCACGGTGACGCGGGTCTGCAGATCGCGCCAGAACTCGAACACGGCTTGCAATGGACCTGCGGCGGTCTCCTGCATCGGGGAAAGAATCAGCTGGCAGTTGGTGAACAGATCCGGCCTGGAATATGCGGCGCCCGACTGCTCCGAGCCTGCGATCGGATGCGCAGGCACGAAACGCGACAACTGCTGCAGCGGCAACCCGCGAACCGCATCGACGATCGCCCCCTTGACACTCGCGACGTCGGACACCACGGTCGCCGGCCCGGCTGCTGCCATCACGTCGCGGAAGACCGCCGCAAAAAACCGGGTGGGCACGGCAATCACGACCAGTTCGGCGCCGGCCACAGCCGCCGAGAGTGATGTCGCGACACACTTCGCCCCGATCTGTTCAGTGGCGACGCGCCTTGCCGCGTCCTCGGGGTCCCAGATCCGGACCTGGTTGGTCGCGGATCTGGCGTGCACCGCCCGTGCGAGCGAGCCGCCGATCAGGCCGTATCCGATGACCGCGATGCGCCGCACCGCACCTTCGAGGCCGGTTGGGTCGACAAACGAGGTCTCGGCAATGGCTGGCATGGTCTTTTTCCTGGATTCCCGACGCGGATTCTCGCCAGGGCATCTCATCACGTCCAATGCCGATAATGCGTTGATTCATGCCATCCGGTTATAGGGAGGAATCGTCATGAACCTGCGTCAGATCGAGATCTTTCGCGCCGTGATGCTGAGCGGCAGCATTTCCGACGCCGCACGTTTGCTCAACGTCACGCAACCCGGGATCAGCCGGGCCGTGAAACATCTGGAGCAGCAGTTGGGCGTTCGACTGTTCCAGCGCCTGAAGGGGCGTTTGCTGGCGACCGAGGAGGCACGCCAACTCTTCGAGCGCATACAGCAGGTCTACAAGGGTGTGCAAACGGTGCAGGCCTTTGCGGGTTCATTGGGCGATGGCTCGCACTCCACCCTCAGGATCGTCTGCGGCCCGAGTTTGGGGCTGCAGGTCGTGCCGCGCGTGATCTCGAACCTGCTGCGGCGAATGCCGTCGGCCCGCTTCGAGATGGAGGTGCTCTCGTCGCTGGCACTGGTCGACGCCTTGGTGATGGGGCATGCCGATGTCGGCGTCGGGGCTGCGGCGATCGACCACCCGCTGCTGCGGATCAAACGCATCGGACAGATGCGCATGGTCTGTGTCGGGCCGCGGGAATATGGGCTTGCGTCGAAGGCGAAGGTGTCTGCCAACGATGTCAGCAAGCTGCCGTTGATCAGCTTCGACACGCACACGACGCAGGGCCAACTCGTCGCGAGGGCCTTGTCCAAGCTCGAGCCGCCGGTCGCTCCGGTCGTCAGCGTCCGCTTTGCACACACCGCCTGCTCGCTTGCCGCCGCAGGCGTTGGCGTGGCCTTCGTCGATGAACTGACGGCGGCCAGCGTCGCAGCAGGCAACATCGACATCCTGCCCATCACGCCGGCCCTGCACATCCCGGTTTTCTCGGCGTCTCCGCTCCATCGCCCGCTCGGCACACTGGCCGCGCTGTTCATGGACGAAGTGGCCGAAACCTTCAAGGCGGCGTTGAAATCCCCGTCCTTGGAGGGTCAGCGTCGGAGTGCCAAATGAATGACGGTTTCACGGCGCCGAGACGGCAGCGCTGGCGCGCGGCCAACGGCCCTTGGCGGCCGCTCGCTCATTCATGCGCTGCGCCTCGGCGGGCTCGGGCCGGCGGGGTACTGGGTGCCCTCCATGCCCGGGGCAGGGGCGCCGGGCGCTCGCCAGGCACAAACAGTCCACTGGACTGTTTGTGGCCGGGCTCTCTCCCCCGGGGTCGGATCACGCGCGGAGCGCTGCGGGCCGCACGAGCCGGCCCCGAGCGCTGCGGTGGGGTTCCCTGTGCAGTGAAGTAAAGGAGGAGGGGTCGTTCGCGTCTGGAGCGAGCGCTCGGTCATGTTCGACCCCAGGGGACATGAACGGAACAGGGTACCCCGCCGCAGCGCTCCCGCTCCAAACGAAGCATGCCGCAAAACAAGGTTGGTCGGCTGCAATGGGCCGAGAGCCGGCAACGGCGAGCGGCCATATTGGTTACTCCCGTCCCGCCCGAATTTCAAATCGCGTCAATCATGGCCTGCCTACTCTCGAAGGCTCGGGCACAGTGACCAAAGCCCAGGCATCCGGGTCGAAGGCCGCAGCGATGTCGACGCTGAGCAGCGTCGCCACTGCCAGCGGCGCCAGGACGGAGTTGTCTGCAGACTCGCATCGTCGCGACACCTCGGAACGCGGCTCGCATTGCTGCCTTGCATGCGTGGCTCAGGAACCAACCATACGCCGGCTCGGCGCAGAGATCAAAACCTGCCGGCGTTGCAGCTCGTCACTTGCGTGGGTGGCGAGCCATTGCAACGCGGGCCCACTAGACTCGGTTTCGAATTCGCGCAGCCTGAAACGCAGGGAGCACACGCGCCCAGCAACGCCTGGAGCCTGGGCTCAAATCAATGCAAAGCACGCCGCGACGATCAACGCCCGTTGCGAACTGCGCGCACCGGGCGGCTATCGACCTTGAGGGCATTGGTTACATCTCCGGACAACCCGATGCCCTGCGCAAAGACTGGCTGTGGCCAGGCCAGATAGGTATTGGACGACCAATAAAAGCCTGGGGTGGTTGGCCCGAAAATGGCTGTATCGAAGCACGGCTTTCTTCCACCGTCACACAGGGACGGCGACGCGATGGTCTGCAATTCCTCGATCGTCGGAAGCCGCCAGTCGCAAAACCCCGCAAAGCAGTTCGCACCGAGCTCTCTGGTGTCGTTCAACAGCGCCAAGAAAACGGTAGCGACAGTCCCGTCGAATGCAGTACCGGTAGCGGACCATTGGTATTCGTTCTGCATGCAGTGCGGATTGGCGTACGGCATAGCCATGCCGCAATCCTCCTTCTTCTCCCAGAGCAAGCCGGTGGAAGGAACCCACACCGTCCCCGGTGGCGCGATGGTCGGTAGCAGTTCCCCCAGCTTGCAGTCGGACGGGAAGCCGAGCGCTTCACATACGGCAGCGACCGCGTCACCTGCAGATCCCGCAGGGCCAGCCGGTCCTGGCGGGCCCATGGCGCCCTGTGGACCCCGATCGCCTTTGGGGCCCGGAGGGCCGGGAGGGCCGGCCGGGCCAACGTCGTTCCAGCTGATCTTGGTCTCCTTCTTCTTGCAACCGTCATCGGCCCCGACCATCCTCAATTTCTTGCCCTTCACGCAGGCGTAGAAGGTTTCAGCCTGGGCACTCTGCGGGAGGACGAGCATGCCGATCAACACCGCGATTGCAGCGATTCCCTTGTGGCAAATCTTCTGCGCGATCCTGGCTTCCTTTGCAGGTGAGCTCATGTCTGCCATCTCGGCAGCTGCCTGATTCCTGTTTTTCATTCTTGCCTTTCTTCCGATCTGCCTGAGGCAGCCTGAAATGGCCACCGCACGACGGCAGGCGATGGCGTTGCAACAGCCACTGTCCATCAGCGGCTGCCAAGACCACCTTAAAACGCAAGACCCGGCGGTCAACCGGGCAGCTACCAACCGGGTAAACCCCTGAAAATCCACGATACGCATTGCCGTCCCGGCAAGTGCAGTTTGCTGGCGGCCCCCACCCCTCGCCTAAGATGCGCGGCTTCATGACCGAACCGACCTCCACCGCCGACCTGTTGAAGGGTGATCTGACCGGCCATACGCCGATGATGGCCCAGTACCTGCGCATCAAGGCCGAACACCCGGATACGCTGGTGTTCTACCGGATGGGCGATTTCTACGAGTTGTTTTTCGACGATGCGCGGCGCGCCAACCGGCTGCTCGACATCACGCTGACAACGCGTGGCCAGAGTGCCGGCGAGCCGGTCGTGATGGCCGGCGTGCCGGTGCACTCGGTCGAGGCCTATCTGGCGAAGCTGATCAAGCTCGGCGAGGCGGTGGCGATCTGCGAGCAGGTTGGTGATGTCGCGACCTCGAAGGGGCCGGTCGAACGCAAGGTCGTCCGCGTCGTCACGCCGGGCACCGTCACCGACAGCGAACTGCTGGCCGACAACAGCGATGCCTTGCTGCTGGCCCTGGCGACGACACGGCAGCGCGGCCGCACCAGCTACGGCCTGGCCTGGCTCGGCCTGTCGAGCGGCCGCCTCGGCCTGACCGAATGCGCCGAACACGAATTGCCGGGCTGGCTGGCCCGGCTCGACGCCGCCGAAGCGCTGGTCGATCGCGATGCGATACCCGCCGCGCTCGCCGGCAGCCGGATCGCGGTGACACACCGGCCGGCCTGGCAATTCGATGCCGCACTCGGTCAGCGCAAGCTTTGCGAGCAGTTGCAGGTTGCGAGCCTGGCCGGCTTCGATGCTCAGGAACTGGGCACCGCACACGCTGCCGCTGCCGCACTGCTCAGCTATGCCGAGCACACGCAGGGCCAGGCGCTGGCGCATGTGCAGACGCTGAGTGTCGAACGCTCAAGCGACCTGCTCGACCTGCCGCCGACAACGCATCGCAACCTCGAGCTGACGCAGACGCTGCGCGGCGAAGCCGCACCGACGCTGCTGTCGCTGCTCGATACCTGCCGCAGCGGCATGGGCAGCCGCACGCTGCGCCACTGGCTGACGCACCCGCAGCGCGAGCGCAGGACAGCGCAGCAGCGACACGATGCGATCGGGGTGCTGATCGATCACGGCATCGACGCATTGCGCGCCGCGTTGCGCGAGATCAGCGATGTCGAACGCATCAGCTCGCGGCTGGCGTTGCGGCAGATCCGGCCGCGCGAACTGGCCGGGGTGCGCAGCACGCTGGCATTGCTGCCGAGCCTGCGCGCACTGCTGCCGCATGACCTTGCCGGCTCGGCCGGCGGACTGCTCGGCGAGGTGGCCGCCGCGTTGGCGCCGCCGCCGGCGGTCGCTCAGTTGCTGCAATCGGCGATTGCCGAAATTCCTGCGGTGCTGTTGCGCGACGGTGGCGTGATCGCCGAAGGTTTTGATGCCGAACTCGACGAGTTGCGCGGCATCAGCCAGAACTGCGATGCCTACCTGCTCGACCTCGAGGCTCGCGAACGCACCCGAACCGGCATCAGCAACCTGCGTGTGCAGTTCAACAAGGTGCACGGCTTCTATATCGAAGTGACTGCGGGCCAGCTCGACAAGGTGCCGGCCGACTTCCAGCGCCGGCAGACGCTGAAGAATGCCGAGCGCTACATCACGCCGGAACTGAAGAGCTTCGAGGACAAGGCGCTGTCGGCGCAGGAACGCGCGCTGGCGCGCGAAAAGTGGCTGTTCGAGCAGTTGCTCGACCAGCTGCAGCAGCATCTGCGCACGCTGGTCGACCTCGGCCGCGCGCTGGCGACGCTCGATGCCTTGTGTGCATTGGCCGAGCGGGCGATCTCGCTGAACTGGTGCCGGCCCGAGTTCGTCCGCGAACCGTGCATCGACATCAGCGCCGGCCGCCATCCGGTCGTCGAGGCGCGGCTGCTCGAGACCGGCGGCGGCAATTTCATGGCCAACGACTGCCGGCTCGACAGCCAGAACCGGATGCTCGTCATTACTGGCCCGAACATGGGCGGCAAAAGCACCTTCATGCGGCAGATCGCATTGATCGCGCTGCTTGCGGCAATCGGCTCCTACGTGCCGGCGCGCGCCTGCCGGCTCGGCCCGATCGATGCGATCCATACCCGCATCGGTGCGGCCGACGACCTCGCGAATGCGCAATCGACCTTCATGCTCGAGATGACCGAGGCGGCAGCAATCCTGAACCACGCCGGCGAACACTCGCTGGTGCTGATGGACGAGATCGGCCGCGGCACCTCGACCTTCGACGGCCTGGCGCTGGCCGGCGCAATCGCATCGCATCTGCACGACCGCAACCGCGCATTCACGCTGTTCGCGACGCACTATTTCGAGCTGACCGAATTTCCGGCCCGCCACCAGCAGGCGCGCAACGTGCATGTATCGGCCGCCGAAAGCGGCAACCGCATCGTCTTTCTGCACGATATCCAGCCCGGCCCGGCGAGCCGCAGCTACGGCGTGCAGGTGGCGCGGCTGGCCGGCATGCCGGCGACGCTGATCCGCCAGGCAAAGGCGACGCTCGAGGCGCTGGAAGCCCAGCAGACCGCGCACCAGCCGCAGATCGACCTGTTCGCCGCACCGGCCGAGCTGCCCGACAGCGAACCGTCGGCGGTCGAAGCGGCACTGGCCGAGATCGACCCGGACCAGCTCAGCCCGCGCGATGCGCTGGCTGCGTTGTACAAGCTCAAAATACTTCAATCCCAATAGCGGCACTTCTCCATGACCTACTGCATCGGCATCAAGCTCAAGGCCGGGCTGGTTTTTCTGTCCGACTCGCGGACCAATGCCGGCGTCGACCAGATCAGCACCTTCCGCAAGATGATCGTCTACGAGCGGCCTGCTGACCGCTTCATGGTGCTGCTGTCGGCCGGCAACCTGTCGATCAGCCAGTCGGTGCGCGAGATCCTGCAGATCGAGAAGATCCCGGCCGGCGGCGACGATCCCGACGCGCCGCCGATCACGATCTGGAATGCGACCAGCATGTTCGATGCGGTGCGCGTGCTCGGCTCCGCGGTGCGACGCGTCTATGCCGAAGACGGGCCGGCGCTGAAGGCGAGCGGCGTCGATTTCAATGCATCGATGATCTTCGGGGGCCAGATCAATGGCGAGGCGATGCGGCTGTTTCTTGTCTATTCGGCCGGCAATTTTATCGAGGCGACGCAGGAAACCTGCTTCTTCCAGATCGGCGAATCGAAATACGGCAAGCCGGTACTCGATCGGCTGATCGTTCCCGACACGCCGCTCGAGGTTGCCGCGAAGGCGGCGCTGGTGTCGATGGATTCGACGATGAATTCGAACCTGTCGGTCGGCATGCCGCTCGACCTGCTGGTCTACGAAAACAACCGCCTGCAGACCGAGCAGATCATCTGCATCGACGACAACAACCCGTATTTCCAGATGGTGCACAACAGCTGGGGGCAGCGGCTGCGCCAGGTCTTCGATTCGCTCGAGGACCCGCACTGGGGCAGCGCCAACGGCAATCTGCCGCTGCAGGGCGCACCGAGCCGCTACGAGCCGATGCGCAAGATCAGCCACCCGGGGCAGAAGATCATTTGAGCGCGCGGCCGGTCATCGTCTTTTCGCACGCCAACGGATTCCCCGCTGGCACCTACCGGCAGCTGTTCGAGGTCTGGCGCGACGCCGGCTTCGACGTCCGCGCGCTCGACAAGATCGGCCACGACGAGCGTTATCCGGTCAGCCTGAACTGGCCGCATCTGCGCGACCAGCTGGTCGATTTCATCGAGGCCAAAGCGGCCGCGCCGGTCTGGCTGGTCGGCCATTCGCTGGGTGGATTTCTCAGTGTGCTGGCGGCGGCCGAGCGGCCCGATCTGGCGCGCGGCATCGTGCTGCTCGATTCGCCGCTGCTGCCGCCGATGCTTGGCCGGGCGTGGCAGTTTGCGCAACTGACCGGCATCGGCGAACGCTTCACGCCGGGCGCGGTGTCGAAGCGGCGCCGCCAGAATTGGAGCAACGCGGTGCACGCGCTGCAGCATTTCGCCGGCAAGAAGGCCTTCGCCCGCTGGGCGCCGGGTGTGCTGCAGGACTATGTCGACGCGGGGATGGAAGCCGAGGCCGATGGCCTGCGGCTCGGTTTCGACCGCGAGATCGAAACCGCGATCTACAACACCTTGCCGAACCACATCGCCAGACTGCTGCGCCGCAAGCCGCTGCAGTGCCCGGTCGCCTTCATCGCCGGCAGCGAATCGGCCGAGGTGAAACAGGTCGGGCTGAAGATGACGCGCCAGGTCTGCGCCGGCCGCATCAGCTGGCTGGAAGGCAGCCACCTGTTCCCGTTCGAACGCCCCGCCGAGACCGCAGCGGCGGTGCTCGGCTGGTTGCACGAATTCGGCGCCCAGCCGGCCGCGGGCGGGTCGACCCGACGCCTATAATCGCGCTTTACCACCAGAGCCTGCGTACGACGGCTCCATCCAATGACCAAGTTCGTCTTTGTCACCGGCGGTGTGGTGTCCTCGCTGGGCAAGGGCATCGCGGCAGCCTCTCTTGCGGCCATCCTCGAATCGCGCGGCCTGAAGGTCACCCTGATCAAGCTGGATCCGTACCTGAACGTCGATCCGGGAACGATGTCGCCGTTCCAGCATGGCGAGGTCTTCGTCACCGACGACGGTGCCGAAACCGACCTCGACCTCGGCCACTACGAACGTTTCATCACGACCCGGATGAAGCGCTCGAACAATTTCACGACCGGCCAGATCTACAAGAGCGTGCTCGAGAAGGAGCGTCGCGGCGACTACCTCGGCAAAACGGTGCAGGTGATTCCGCACGTCACCAACGAGATCCAGGATTTCATCAAGCGCGGCGCCGGCATTGGCACCGACCTGGCGGTTGACGTCGCGATCGTCGAAGTCGGCGGCACCGTCGGCGACATCGAGAGCCTGCCCTTCCTCGAGGCGGTGCGCCAGTTGAGCCTGAAGATGGGGCCGAACCATTCGGCCTTCGTCCACCTGACCTATCTGCCGTTCATCGCCGCCGCCGGCGAGCTGAAAACCAAGCCGACCCAGCACACGGTGCAGAAGATGCGCGAGATCGGCATCCAGCCCGATGCGCTGCTGTGCCGCGCCGACCGCGAGGTACCGGCCGAGGAGCGCGAGAAGATCTCGCTGTTCACCAACGTGCCCGAATGGGGCGTGATCTCGGTCTGGGACGTCGACACGATCTACAAGGTGCCGCGCATGCTGCACGAGCAGGGCCTGGACGGCCTGATCTGCGACAAGCTGCGCATCCACACGCCGCCGGCGAACCTGAAGCGCTGGGACGAACTGGTCGACCGCGTCGAGCACCCGCAGCGCGAGGTGACGATCGCGATGTGCGGCAAGTACACCGACCTGTCCGATTCGTACAAGTCGCTGAACGAGGCGCTGCGCCACGCCGGCATCCACAACGGCGCGAAGGTCAACATCGAATATGTCGATTCGGAGGGCCTGACGACCGAAAACATCGGCAAGCTCGCCCGCTACGACGCGATCCTGGTGCCCGGCGGCTTTGGCGTGCGCGGCGTCGAAGGCAAGATCCTGGCGGCGCAATATGCCCGCGAACACGGCACGCCCTACCTCGGCATCTGCCTGGGCATGCAGGTCGCGACAATCGAGTTTGCCCGCCACAAGGCCGGGCTGACGAAGGCGAACAGCACCGAATTCGACGCCTCGACGCCGGAGCCGGTGATCGCGCTGATCGACGAATGGCAGGATGCCGACGGTTCGATCCAGAAACGCGACGCCAATTCCGACCTCGGCGGCACGATGCGGCTCGGCGCGCAGAGCTCGGACGTCAAGCCGGGCACGCTGGCGCACGAGGTCTACGGCGACGTCGTCTCGGAACGGCACCGCCATCGTTATGAAGCCAACGTCAACTACCTCGAGCGGCTCGAGCAGGCCGGGCTGATCATTTCGGCGCTGACGCAGCGCGAAAAGCTGACCGAGATCGTCGAACTGCCGCGCTCGGTGCACCCGTGGTTCATGGGCGTGCAGTTCCACCCGGAATTCAAGTCGACGCCGTGGGCAGGTCATCCCCTGTTCATTTCGTACATCCGCGCGGCACTGGCCCACCAGAGCGCGCACAACGAGCAGCTCGCAGCATGAAACTGTGTGGATTCGAGGTCGGCCTCGACAAGCCGTTTTTCCTGATCGCCGGCCCCTGCGTCGTCGAATCCGAACAACTGCAGATCGATGTCGCCGGCCGGCTGAAGGAAATCACCTCCGAACTCGGCATTCCGTTCATCTTCAAGAGCAGCTACGACAAGGCGAACCGATCCAGCGGCACCAGCTTCCGAGGCCCCGGCATCGAGCAGGGTCTGCAGATCCTGGCCAAGGTCAAGCGCGATCTGCAGGTGCCGGTGCTGACCGACGTGCACAGCGAAGCCGAGATCGAGAAGGTGGCCGCCGTCGTCGACGTGCTGCAGACGCCGGCCTTCTTGTGCCGGCAGACCGATTTCATCCGCGCCGTTGCGCAGTCGGGCAAGCCGGTCAATATCAAGAAGGGCCAGTTTCTCGCGCCGCACGACATGAAGAATGTCATCGACAAGGCCCGTGCCGCGGCGCGCGAGAAGGGGCTGGCCGAAGACAGCTTCATGGCCTGCGAACGCGGCGTCAGCTTCGGCTACAACAACCTCGTCAGCGACATGCGTTCGCTGGCGATCATGCGCGAGACCGGCGCGCCGGTCGTCTTCGATGCGACCCATTCGGTGCAACTGCCCGGCGGCCAGGGCACCAGCAGCGGCGGCCAGCGCGAATTCGTTCCCGTCCTGTCGCGGGCGGCGGTTGCGGTCGGTATCGCCGGGCTGTTCATGGAAACCCATCCCGATCCGGCCAATGCGATGAGCGACGGCCCGAATGCGGTGCCGCTGAAACACATGAAGGCCTTGCTCGAGCAGTTGCTCGCGCTCGACCGCGTCGTCAAGAAACAACCGCTGCTCGAGAACGATTTCAGCTGCTGAAGCCAGCCAAGGAGCGTCGATGCCGACCGCCTACATCATCGTCGACATGAAGATCACCGACGCCGAACAGTACAAGCAGTACATGGCGGCGGCACCGGCCGCGGTGAAGGCCGCCGGTGGTGAATACCTGGTGCGCGGCGGCCGCCACGAGACGTTGGAAGGCAACTGGCAGCCATCGCGGATCGCGATGCTGCGCTTTCCGAGTTTCGAGCAGGCGAAGGCCTTCTACGACGACGAGATGTACCGCCAAGCGCGCGCAAAACGCGCCGGCGCCACCGAATTTTTCAACATGGTCGTCGTCGAGGGCGTGGACGCCTCGATCTGAACGGCCACCTGTGCCAAAAGGAAAACAATGAGTGCGATCGTAGACATCGTCGGCCGCGAGATCCTCGACAGCCGCGGCAATCCCACCGTCGAATGCGACGTGCTGCTCGAATCGGGCACGATGGGCCGCGCCGCGGTGCCGAGTGGCGCGTCGACCGGTTCGCGCGAGGCGATCGAGCTGCGCGACGGCGACAAGAACCGCTACCTCGGCAAAGGCGTGCTGCGCGCGGTCGAACATGTCAACACCGAGATCAGCGAAGCCGTGCTCGGCCTCGATGCCAGCGAGCAGGCCTTTCTCGACCGCACGCTGATCGACCTCGACGGCACCGACAACAAGAGCCGGATCGGCGCCAATGCGACGCTGGCCGTCAGCATGGCAGTGGCACGTGCCGCGGCCGAGGAAAGCGGCTTGCCGCTGTACCGCTATTTCGGCGGCTCCGGCGGCATGCAGATGCCGGTGCCGATGATGAACGTCGTCAACGGCGGCGCGCATGCGAACAACAACCTCGACCTGCAGGAGTTGATGATCATCCCGGTCGGCGCGCCGAGCTTCCGCGAAGCGGTGCGTTACGGTGCCGAGGTCTTCCATGCGCTGAAGAAGATCCTGCACGACAAGGGCATGCCGACCTCGGTCGGCGACGAAGGCGGGTTTGCGCCGAACGTCGACAGCCACGAGGCGGCGATCCAGATGATCCTGGAAGCAATCGACAAGGCCGGCTATACCGCCGGCGAACAGATCGCGATCGGCCTCGACTGCGCCGCCAGCGAGTTCTACAAGGACGGCAAATACCACCTCGAAGGCGAGAACCTGGTGTTGTCGGCGACCGAGTGGACCGACATGCTCGCGACCTGGGTCGACAAATACCCGATCATCAGCATCGAGGATGGCATGCACGAAGGCGACTGGGAGGGCTGGAAACACCTCACCGAACGGCTCGCGAACAAGGTGCAGCTGGTCGGCGACGACCTGTTCGTGACCAATACGAAGATCCTGAAGCGCGGCATCGACGAGCGCATCGCGAATTCGATCCTGATCAAGATCAACCAGATCGGCACGATGACCGAGACCTTCGCCGCGATCGAGATGGCCAAGCGCGCCAACTACACCGCGGTGATCAGCCACCGTTCCGGAGAAACCGAAGACTCGACGATCGCCGACATCGCGGTCGGCACCAATGCCGGCCAGATCAAGACCGGCTCGCTGAGCCGCAGCGACCGCATCGCGAAGTACAACCAGTTGCTGCGCATCGAGGAGGACCTCGGCGACGTCGCGTTTTATCCAGGCCGCAGCGCGTTCTACAACCTGCGCTGAGTTTTTTTCCGGCCGCCGCCCTGCCCGTTCATGCGCGCCATCACCGTTGTTCTGATCGTGCTGCTGACGCTGGTCCACGCCGAGCTCTGGCTCGGCCGTGGCGGCGTGCCGCGCACGATCGAACTGAGCAACAAGCTGGAACGGCAGCGGCAGGAAAACCTCGCCGCGAAGGCGCGCAACAGCCAGTTGGCGGCGGAGGTCAGCGACCTGCAGGAAGGGCTCGAGATGGTCGAGGAAAAGGCCCGTTTCGAGCTCGGGATGATCAAGCCGGACGAAATCCTGGTGCAGGTCGCGCAGCGCCGGCCCTGATGCCAGCCGCTGCGCCGACCGGCGCGCCGGCTCGGCACGCTGCATCTTCCTGATCGACACCCATCGTGGAATCCTGGCTCATTCCATTGCAGCCGCTGCTCGTGCCGGCCTTCACGGCGTGGGGTTCGCCGGTCACCTGGCTGGAGATCGTCGCCTTCGTGCTGGCGCTGGTGATGGTCGGCTGCAACATGCGTGTCAATCCGCTGGCCTGGCCGCTGGCAATTGTCAGCTCGGCGCTCTACGCCGCACTGTTCCTCGACAGCCGGCTGTATGGCGAAGCCGGGCTGCAACTGGTCTTCATCACGGTCGCGTTCTGGGGCTGGTGGCAATGGCTGCGCGGCACGACCGACAGCGGCGCGCCGCTGCGCGTGCGCTGGCTCGAGCCGCGCAAACGCTGGGCGCTGCTGGCGACGATGGCGGTGGCGTGGCCGGCGCTGGCGCTGCTGCTCGCCACCTACACCGATTCCGACGTGCCGTGGTTCGACGCCTTTCCAACCGCCGGCAGCCTGCTCGGCCAGTGGCTGCTCGGCCGCAAATATGTCGAGAACTGGCTGGCCTGGCTGATCGTCAATATCGTCAGCGTTGCGCTGTTCGTGCACAAGGGCCTGTGGCTGACGGTGTTGCTGTACGCGCTGTTCGTCGTGTTGTCGGTGCTCGGCTGGTTGGCCTGGCGGCGCCTCGCGAACAACCAGCCGACTGCGGCGATCGCAGCGGAGCAGAGGCTTGCCTGAAGCGGCGATGGTCGTCGCGCTGGTCGGTGCCGAAAGCACCGGCAAATCGACGCTGGCGGCGGCATTGCAGCAGCAGCTGATTGCCGACGGCCTGCGGGTCGCCGTCGTCGGCGAAACGCTGCGCGAATTCTGCGATCAGCATCGCCGCACGCCGCGCATCGACGAGCAGGCGTTGATCGCACAGACGCAGACGAATCGCATTGCCGACGCCGCGGCGGCCGGCCACGACATCGTCATTGCCGATACGACGGCGCTGATGATCGCCGTCTACAGCGAACTGGTTTTCGGCGATACATCGTTGTATGCCAGCGCAGAGGCGGCGCAGGCCCGCTGCGACCTGACACTGCTGACCGCGCTCGACCTGCCGTGGATCGCCGATGGCCTGCAGCGCGACGGGCCGCATGTGCGCGAGCCGGTCGACCGGCTGCTGCGCGGCGCGCTGCAGCGCACCGGCGTCGCCTATTCGATTGTTGCCGGCAGTGGCCAGCAACGCATCGATGCCGCACTGGCGGCCGTCAGACGCGCCTGGACGCTGCGCCAGCGCAGCGATGAGGACACCGCGCAGCCGCGTTGGCAGTGGGTCTGCGATCGCTGCGGCGATGCCGGTTGCGAGCGGCACTGGCTGCTGCGCGCGCGCGGCGACGCAGGCTGACGAGCCTGCTCAGTTGATGCTCGCCGACCCTGGCGCCTGGGCGGCCAGGGGCGCAAACAGTTCACCGACGTCGACCGCATCGAAGTGGTATTTGATGCCGCAGAACTCGCAGCCGACCTCGACCTCGCCGCGTTCGGCAACGACGCTCTCGACCTCTTCGCGGCCGAGGCTGTTCAGCATCTGCGCAACCCGCTCGCGCGAACAGCTGCAGACAAAACGCGGGCCGAGCTCGCCGCGCATCGGCTCGAAACGGCGCAGGTTTTCTTCCCAGAACAGCCGTCGCAGCAGCGTGTCGACGTCGAGGCTCAGCAATTCATCGGCCGACAAGGTGGCGGCCAGCATCGCGATGCGGTCGAAATCCTCGCTTTCGCCGATCTGGTCCTCGTTGCGTTCACCGCCCAGGTTGCCGACACCTTCAACCGGCAGGCGCTGGATCAGCAAGCCGGCGGCAACCTCGTCGTTGGCGGCCAACACCAGCTTGGTATCGAGCTGCTCGGACTGCAGCATGTAGTGCTCGAGCACCTCGCTCAAGCGCTGCAGCGGCTCGCGCTGGTCGCCATACAGCGGCACGACCCCCTGATAGGGCTGCTGGCCGGGCTGGCGGTTTTTTGGATCGAGCGTGATCGCGCAACGCCCGCGCCCGTTGACATTGAGCATCGCCTCGATGCCGTCGCCGTCGGCAACCGGGCCGTCGAGTTGCGCGGTGACGCGAAATGCGAGGTCCGATTGCACTTCGGCCACCGCCAGCTTGACCGGGCCGTCGCCGTGGATCTGCAGCACCAGCGCACCGTCGAACTTGATGTTCGACTGCATCAGCGCGCCGGCCGCGGCCATCTCGCCCATCAGCGTGCGCACCGGCTGTGGCCACGGGTCGCCGCCCTGCTGGCGGCGCTGCAACACCTCGCGCCAGGCATCGGTCAGGCGAACCACCATGCCGCGCACCGGCAGGCCTTCGAACAGGAATTTGTGTACTTCGCTCATGCGGGATCGGGCAGTTTTTTCATGCCGCGCCGGTAGCGCTGCGCGTTGTCGACATAGTGATGGGCTGCGTGGCTCAGCATCGCAAGCTGCTCGGCGTTCAGCTGGCGCACCGCCCGCGCCGGGCTGCCGACGATCAGCGAGCCATCGGGAAATTCCTTGCCTTCGGTGACCAGTGCGCCGGCGCCAACCAGGCAGTTGCGGCCGATCCGGGCGCCGTTCAGCACCACCGCCTGCATGCCGATCAGCGAGCCGTCGCCGACCGTGCAGCCATGCAGCATCACCAGGTGGCCGACGGTGACGTTGTCACCAAGGGTCAGCGGAAAGCCCGGGTCCGCGTGCAGCACGCTGCCGTCCTGCACATTGCTGCCCTTGCCGATCGTCATCCGCTCGGTATCGCCGCGCAGCACCGCGTTGAACCAGATGCTGCTGTTTGCGGCCAGATGGACATTGCCGATCACCGCCGCACTGTCGGCGACCCATGCAGACGGGTCGAGCTGCGGAACGTGCTCATCGATCTGGAATAGGGACATGGCAAACGGCAAGCCGCCCGGGCGAGGAAAAACGACGATTCTAGGGAGAACGGCCTGCTTGCTGGTGCGGCGGCCAAATGGGCCGACCGGCGGACGGCCTTCATCCCGACGGTGGCAGTCGCGACTTCAGATCGCACCGAGCGCGTCGAGTTCGGATTGCTCGAAACCGGCCGCGCGCCGCGCCTCCAGGTTGAATGGCCCGCGCGGCCGCGGCGCCTGGAATTGCCGCGCCAGTTCGGCATAGGTCGCCACCGGGTCGAGCCCGCGTTCGGCGCAGAGCCGGCGGTACCAGCGATTGCCGATCGCGACATGGCCGATTTCGTCGCGCAGGATGATGTCGAGGATTTCGCCGCCGCGCAGGTCACCGGCGCCGACCAGTTTCGCGCGGATCGGTGGCGAGGCGTCGAGACCACGCGCCTCGAGCGTGCGCGGCACCAGTGCAATGCGCGCCAGCAGGTCGCCGCGGGTTTTCTCGGCCATCTGCCACAAGGCACCGTGAGCCGGAAAATCTCCATACGCAAATCCCATCCCGTGCAGGTGATCGCGCAGCAGTTCGAAATGCAGGGCCTCCTCGCGGGCGACGCCGGCCCAGTCGCGGTAGAACGCGTCCGGCAGGCCGGCAAAACGCCAGCACAAATCGAGCGCCAGGTCGATCGCATTCAGCTCGATGTGCGCCAGCGCGTGGATCAACGCCGCACGGCCCTCGACGGTGGCCATCGAACGCTGCTTCAGTGCGGTGTGCGGCACCAATTGTGGCCGCTGCGGCCGGCCCGGTATGCCGGCCGGTTCGGCCAGTTGTTCATCCGGACCGATCAGCGCGGCTGCCGGATCAAGACGGCGCGCCAGCGCCGCCTTGCGGTCGGGGTCGCTGCAGACGAGGGCGTCGATCGCTTGCGTTCGGAGGCTTGTCATGTTCCCCCGATGGTAGCGACCCTCGCCCGCCGGCCCGGGTCGGCGTCGAGCAGGTCAGAAGCCGATCACGCCCCGGCACGACGCCGGCCGCTCGAAGGCCGTTGCATGCGGCGCACGGGCGGCGCCGCTGGCGCGGATTTCCTTCATCCGCGCGACGATCCGGTCGACCAGGAATTCGACGTCGTAGGCCTTCAGCAGGTGCGCCTGGGCGGTGGTCAGGTAGGCCCGCACCATCGCCGCGGCATCGCGGCCCGGCGCCTGCAGTTCCTCGAAGGTATCGATGTCCCAGTACCAGACCAGGCCAAGGTCATGGAAGCTGGCGTTGAACGCGTGGCGATCGCGGTCGCAGAACGTGGCGGTGGCGGGCGAAGAAACCGAAGTCGTCATCCTTGCACTCCTTGTCAGAGGGTGTGGACGGCACAGGTTGCGCCGTCTTGGATGCACTGTAGGTTTCTGGTTCGATAACCGATAGTGAAACTTTTTTCGCACAACCATCCATGATCGCTTATGGGTCGCGGAGGGCCGGTCTCTCTCACTCCGTCAGCGCCGCATCAGCGCATTGACGTGGGCGGCGGATCCGCTGGCCAGGCCTTCCAGGCTGTAGCCGCCTTCCAGTACCGAGACGACACGGCCAGATGATTTTTCATCGGCCACCGCCATCAGCTCGCTGGTGATCCAGTGGTAATCGTCGTCGGTGAAATTCAGGCCTCCGAGCGGATCAAGGTGGTGCGCGTCGAAGCCGGCCGAGATGATCAGCAATTCCGGGCCGAAGTTGCGCAGCGCCGGCAACAGTTCTGAAGCCATCCGATCGCGGAATGTCTGCGAATTGCAGCCGCGCGCCAGCGGGATATTGACGATGTTGCCGGCCACACCCGACTCCTGACGCGAGCCGGTGCCTGGGTAGAACGGCGCCTGGTGGCAGGAACCGTAGAACAGGTCAGGCTTGTCATAAAACGAGTTCTGCGTGCCATTGCCGTGGTGAACGTCGAAGTCGACCACCGCAACCCGCTGCAAACCATGGGCGCGCTGCGCATGCACCGCGGCAATCGCCGCCTGGTTGAAGACGCAAAAACCCATCGCCTGATCGGCTTCTGCATGGTGGCCGCACGGGCGCGTCGCGCAGAACACATTGTCGACCTCGCCGGCCACGACGGCATCGACTGCGGCGCAGGCGGCGCCGACACAACGCATCACCGCTTCCCAGGTGCCCGGCGACATGACCGTGTCACCGCCGTCGAGCATCGCATGGCCGTGGGCCGGTGCGCGCGACGCAACCTCGTCGATATAGGCCGGCGTGTGGATCAAGCCGACCTGGTCGGTGGTACCGAGCGGCGCATCGCGCCACTGCAGGTCGGCAAACGGAGCCGCCTGCAGCGCCTGCAGCACCGCGCTCAGGCGGGCCGGCGCCTCCGGATGGCCTGGGCCCGGTTGGTGGTCCAGGCAGGCGGCGTGGGTGTAGATCAGTGTGGCCATGGATAGTCCTTTCAGGTGCGGGTTGGCGCTGGGCAACCGTTGTCATCACGCGACGTCTGCGACCTCACCCGGGATCAGGGTATTCCCTATTACCGGGAAAACCCTTAGACTCGCTTCTGAAGTTACAGAACGGATACCAGACAGATGACCACGATCACGATCAACAAGCAGCAATCAACGACGATTCTCGGCGAGAGCGGTCTCGCACAGCGGGCCTGGCAAGTTTTTGCCACCGAAGTGTCGGCTTTCCTGCGCGTCATTTTCACCCCGCGCCGCATTCTTGCCGATGTCGAGCGCATGGCAGCACTGCACCGCGCCGCGGCGACGATCGAAAGCACCGATCCGGCACGCGCTGCCGAGCTGCGCCAGCGCGCAGCCCGCATCGGCCTTTGAGCTTCGGCTTCGGGGCCGGGTGACCGGCTTCGAGTACTGGACGGGCTGGCGCCAACGGCGCCCTCGTCGATACACGGCATCGCGGCAAGCGCCGCGTACACTTCTTCGATACACCACGCGACCGCTCGATGCGGTCACGACTCGAGGGAGCTGCCATGCGCGTTTTGACCACCCGCCGCTTTCTGCAGACCGCCGCCGTCCTGGTGGCCGGAATGCTGCTCGGCGCCTGCGGCAAGAAGGATGCACCGCCATCCGAATCGACCGCCCCCGCTGCCGCCACCACGGCGACGACGGCACCGCCTGCTGAACCTGCCCGGGTGCTGGTCGTCGGCACCGATGCGGCCTATGCGCCATTCGAGTCGCAGAACCAGAGCGGCGAAATCGTCGGCTTCGACATCGACATCGTCCGTGCGATCGCCGACAAGGCCGGGCTGCAGGTGAAATTCGTCAATACGCCGTGGGAAGGCATCTTCACGACGCTCGACCAGGGCGACCGCGACCTGCTCGTCTCGGCGATCACGATCACCGACGAGCGCAGGCAGTCGATGGATTTCTCGGATCCTTATTTCAATGCGCAGCAGCTGATTGCGGTGAAGGCCGATTCGAAAATCTCGAAATTTGCCGATCTGAAGAAGCTGAAGGTCGGCGTGCAGACCGGCACCACCGGTGACGAGGCGGTCAGCAAGCTGCAGGGCAAGACCAGCACCTCGATCCGGCGCTTCGAGTCGACGCCACTGGCGCTGCAGGAACTCGAAGCCGGCGGCGTCGACGCAGTGGTTGCCGACAACGGCGTGGTCGAAAACTACGTCGCCAACAATGCGGCGGCGAAATTCAAGTCGGTCGCCGATCCGGCCGCATTCGCCAGCGAGCAATACGGCATTGCGGTGAAAAAGGGCAATACCGAACTGCTCGAGAAGATCAACAAGGCGCTCGCCGAGATCAGGGCCGACGGCAGCTACGACCGCATCTATGCGACGTATTTCGGCACGCCGCAGGCGGCGACGCCCGCTGCATCGGCGGCGTCGAGATAAGCCCGGAGCCACCGCGCAATGGATCTGCGCTGGGAGATCCTGGCGGGTTATGGCCCGCTGTTCGCAAGCGCCCTGCTGACGACGGTCAAGCTGACGATCGTCGCGATCGCCGCCGGCCTGGTGCTCGGTGTGCTGTTCGGCCTGATCAGCAGCTCGCGCGATGCGCCGCAGCCGAAGTCCGCGCCGCTGCGTGCGCTGCTGATCGCGTTGCGCGCGGTGGCGACGGCCTATGTGACCTTCTTCCGCGGCACGCCGCTGTTCGTGCAGATCCTGCTGGTGCATTTTGCGGTGATGCCGGCGCTGATCCATCCCGATTCCGGGCTGCTGCTCGCCGGCGATGCCGCGCGCGACTTCCGGCAGTCGCATGGCGCATTTTTCTCCGGCGCGCTGGCGCTGACGCTGAACGCCGGCGCCTATATCTCCGAGATCTTCCGTGCCGGCATCCAGAGCATCCACCTCGGCCAGACACAGGCCGCCTACAGCGTCGGCCTGACGCATGCGCAGGCGATGCGATTCGTCGTGTTGCCGCAGGCCTTTCGGCGGATGATGCCGGCGCTGGTCAACGAAGGGATCACGTTGATCAAGGACTCGTCGCTGGTCTCGGCGATCGGACTGGCCGAACTGGCGCTGGCAGCGCGTACCGTCGCCGGCGCCTATTCACGCTATTGGGAGCCCTACCTCGCGATCTCGGCGCTGTACCTCGTGTTGACGCTGAGCCTGTCGCTGCTGGCGAAGCGGCTCGAAGCCCCGGCCCACCTGCGCGGCCGCTGAACTGCGCGCCCGTTGTTGCATCGCAGCAACGGCGACGCCGGGGCTGTCGCCAGCTTGGTGGAACTACCTAGAATTTGCCGTTCCACCGCAGCACAGGCTGCATCGAACACGGGCGGCACGCCCAGGGAGCCGACATGAACCGCCATCTTCTGCTTGCAGCCATCGCGACACTGGCGGCCGGCGGCGCTTTTGCGCAGGGTGCAGTGACCGCCTACGGCCGCGTCAATGCGACCGTCGAGCGCACGCGCAATGCGAACCAGACCGTTTATCGGCTCAACGACAACGCCTCGCGGGTCGGCTTTCGCGGCATCGAGGACCTTGGCGGCGGAATGAGTGCCAGCTTCCTGATCGAGCACGGCTTCAACGTCGACACCGGCGCGCAGTCAGGCACAGCGATGTGGGGCCGCGAGAGCTGGGTCGCGATCGGCGGCAGTTTCGGCCGCACCCGGCTCGGGAATATGGGCGCGACCAACGCCTATTACACAACCGCCGACTACATCAGCCTGCACAACCACGATACCGGCTCGTCGGCCGACGCGTTCTATCTCTATCCCGGTCGTGCAACCAACATGATCGCCTACACCTCGCCGGAAATCGACGGCTGGGTGATCGATGCGCAGGCCAGCCTGTCGGAGAACAGCCAGCTCGGCCGCACCCAGGTGTTGACCGGCAACTACGACAAGGGACCGTGGCACGTCGGGATCAGCTATCTGCAAAGCGGTGCCGGCGTGCGCGGCCCGCGGCCGAAGGAACTCGGTCTGCGGGTGCTCTACGAGTTCGGTGCACTCAGCGTCGGCGGCTATTTCATCCGCAACGACGACAGCTTCGGCACCGACACCCGGCGCAACGCGCTGCGTGGCGTGCTGATGTATGCGATCGGGCCGGGCGAGCTGCATCTGAACATGGGTTATGCCGAGAAGGTCAAGGGCAACGCGATTGCCAATGACGATGCGCGGCAGGTGACGCTCGGCTACAACCACAACCTCAGCAAGCGCACCAAGGCCTACACCTACTACACGCGGGTGACCGACGACGCGCAGCTGTACGGCGGCAAGTTCTCCAGTATTGCCGTCGGCGTGCGCCACAATTTCTGACCGGCGCGGCCGGATGCCGACAGCCGGCTGGCGTCAGCCGTCGACCTTGGCAAGCACGCGCAGGTGCGCGGCAACGCTGCGGCTCAGCGCGCCGAGGTTGTAGCCCCCCTCGAGGCAGGAGACGATCCGCCCGTTGGCAAAACGATCGGCGACATCGACGATGCGCCGCGTGATCCATTCATAGTCGGCCTCGACCAGCCCGAGCTGGGCCAGGTCGTCCTCGCGATGGGCGTCGAAGCCGGCCGAAACGAAGATCATCTGCGGCTTGAAGCGCTCGAGCGCCGGCATCCACATCGCCTCGATCAGCTCGCGCACCTCGTTGCCGCCGGTATACGGCGGCACCGGCACATTGACCATGTTGGTGCCCAGCGGCGTCGCACCACTGCCCGGATACAACGGGTGCTGGAAGATGCTGACCATCAGCATGCGGTCGTCGTTGGCGACGATGTCCTCGGTGCCGTTGCCGTGATGGACGTCGAAATCGACGATCGCCACCCGTTGCAGGCCGTGCACGTCGAGCGCACGGCGCGCGGCGATGCACACGTTGTTGAAGAAACAGAAGCCCATCGCCTCGCGCCGCGTCGCATGGTGGCCAGGCGGCCTGACGGCGCAGAACGCGGTTTCCGCATCGCCGGCGATCACCGCATCGGTGGCTGCAACGGCGGCGCCTGCGGCGCGCAGGATCGCCTGCCAGGTACCCGGCCCGGCGACGGTATCGGGATCGATCGCACAGGCCTTGCCGCACTCGTCGACACGGGCAAGCAGATCCTGCAAACGTGCAACATAACCGCTCTCGTGCGCCGCCGCGACGTCTTTCAGATCGACAATCGGTGCTTCCCGCCGTTCCAGTGCAATATCGAGGCCGCTGGCCAGCAGAAAATCATCGATCGCATCGAGGCGATGCGGGCATTCGGGGTGATGTCGCCCCATGTCGTGGCCGCGGCAATCCGGATGGCTGTAGAAGGCAGTTGGCATGAATCGTGAAGAGAGCGGGTCGGTGACGTTGGGCAAGGCGAAGATGCAGGCATCCAGCCCGATCGAGCCGAGGCGCCAGCGATGAGCGAAATCAACGCAGCACAGGTCAGCCAACTCGGCGAGCTCGTCGATCAGGTTAGCACGATCATCGTCGGCAAACGCGCGCAGATCATCGACAGCGTCGCCTGCCTGCTGGCCGGCGGCCACCTGCTGATCGAGGACGTGCCGGGGGTCGGCAAGACGACGCTGGCGCACGCCTTGTCGGTCTCGCTCGGCATGCGTTTTTCGCGCGTCCAGTTCACCTCCGACCTGATGCCCAGCGACCTGATCGGCGTCAGCGTCTACGAACGGGCGCAGGAACGCTTCGTCTTCCATCCCGGGCCGGTCTTCACGCAGGTGCTGCTCGCCGACGAGATCAACCGCGCCGGCCCGAAAACGCAGAGCGCATTGCTCGAGGCGATGGAAGAGCAGCAGGTCACCGTCGAGGGCGAAACGCGCGCGCTGCCGCAACCGTTTTTTGTCATCGCGACGCAGAACCCGAGCGACCAGCTCGGCACCTACAACCTGCCGGAAAGCCAGCTCGACCGCTTTCTGATGTGCATCACCCTCGGTTATCCGGACCATGCCAGCGAGCGGGCGCTGCTCGCCGGCACCGACCGCCGTTCCGCGATCGCCCAGCTGAAGCCGGTGATGCAGCCGGCCGAACTGCTTGCGGTACAGCGCAGCGTGCTGGCGGTGCATGCATCGGACGCGTTGCTCGACTACCTGCAGGCGCTGATCGCGGCGACGCGGTCCGGGCGCTGGTTCATTGAAGGCCTGAGCCCGCGCGCCGGGCTTGCCGTGCTGCGCGCAGCGCGCGCCCGCGCGCTGCTCGACCGGCGCAACCATGTCGCGCCGGACGATGTGCAGTCGATCCTGCCGCAGTGCATCGCCCATCGGCTGATCCCGGTCGCCGGCGCCGGCCGCGGCAGCGTCGAGCAGGTGCGGGCGATGATCGAATCGGTGGCCGTGCCCTGATGATCGGCGCCAGGCACGGTTCGACGGGCGCCGGCGCGAGCGGCGGGGCGGTGCGATGAGTGCTTCGCCGACGCGGCAGCTCGGCCGCATCGAGCTGCAGCTGCGGCAGGGCCTGCGGCGCTGGTGGCAGCTGCGCGCCGCGCCCAGCGACAGCCACCTGATGACGCAACGCAACATCTACATCCTGCCGACACGCGCCGGATTGATGTTCACGATCACCGTGCTGACGCTGCTGCTGGCGTCGATCAACTACCAGCTGAACCTCGGCTATGTGCTGACTTTTTTGCTTGCCGGCAGCGGCGTCGTGTCGATGCAGTGGACCCACAACACGCTGCGCGGGTTGCGGCTGCATCTGAAGCCGGTGCCGGCGGTATTTGCCGGCAGCCCGGCGCCGATCGAGGTCGTCGTCTCGGCGCCGGCGTCCGACAAGCAGCCGCGATATGGGATCGGTCTGGTGATCCATACCGCCGGCGCCGACCGTCTGAGCTGGGTCGACGTACCCGCCGGCGGCCAGGTGTCGTCGGAACTGTCGTTCACCGCCCGCCAGCGCGGTTTGCAGCCGCTGCCGCGGCTGACCGTTCAGACCCGCTTTCCGCTCGGCCTGTTCCGCGCCTGGACGATCTGGCGTCCGGCGGCGCGCTGCCTGGTCTACCCGCAGCCGGAAGCCGACCCGCCGCCGCTGCCGGCGGCCGACGGCAGCGGCGCAGCGATCCGGCAACAGCTGCGCAGCGCCGGCAGCGGCAGCGAAAGCGACGGCATCCGCAACTACCGCCGCGGCGATCCGCTGAAGACCATCGTCTGGCGCAAGGCGGCCAAGCTGCTCGATGCCGGCGGCGAGCTGCTGAGCCGCGAACCGACAGCCCAGGGCCTGCGCACGCTGTGGCTGGACTGGCAGTCCTGCGCGCCGCTCGAGCCGGAGCAGCGGCTGTCGCGGCTGACCGCATGGGTCATCGCCGCCGACCGGCTCGGCATCAACTACGGCCTGCGCCTGCCGTCGAGAAGCATCGCGCCGGCGCACGGTGAGCTGCACCGGCGCAATTGCCTGGAGGCACTGGCAACGTGGCGCTGACGAGGCAAGTTTCGGCAACCTCGCCTGCGGCCGTGCAGCATCAGCGGCCTCGCTGGGCCTGGATCGCACAATTGCCACGCGAAAGCCGCGATACGCTGTTTCTGCTCGCGGTGATCGCCTGGACGGTTCTGCCACACACCGCCCAGCTGCCGCTGTGGTGCAGCGCGCTGACCGCTGGCGTGCTGGCGTGGCGAGCCCGTCTCGCGATCACGCTGGCCCCATTGCCGGGCCGCTGGTGGCTGGTCGCGCTGCTGCTGCTGGCGACGGTGGGCACCTTTGCCAGTTTTGGCAGCTTGCTCGGCAAACAACCCGGCGTGACGATGGCGGTGGTGCTGATGGCGCTGAAGACGCTCGAACTGCGGGCGCGGCGCGACGCCTTCGTCGTCTTTTTCCTCGGCTTCTTCCTGGTGCTGACCCATTTCCTGTTCTCACAGTCGCTGCTGGTCGCGCTGGCGATGCTGGTATCCGTCTGGGGACTGCTGACGGCGCTGGTGCTCGCCCACATGCCGGTTGGCCAGCCGGCGCTGCGCCAGGCGGCCGGGCTGGCCGCACGCACCGCGCTGTGGGGCGCGCCGATCATGGCGCTGCTGTTCGTCTTTTTTCCGCGCATCGGCCCGCTGTGGGGCGTGCCGCAGGATGCCGGCGGCAAGACCGGCCTGTCGTCGCGGATGCAGATGGGCTCGATCGCCGAGCTGGCGCAGGACGACAGCGTCGCGATGCGGCTGCGTTTTCTCGACGGGCGGGGCGCGCCGCCGCCGCAGAGCCAGTATTTCCGCGGGCCGGTTTTCGGCCGCTTCGACGGCCGCGAATGGCGCGTCATCGGCGCCCAGCTGCCGTCGGTATTTCCGAGCGCGCTGCGTCCGGCGGCCGAATTGCAGGTCGACGGCCAGCCGCGGCGCTACGAGATGACACTCGAGCCACTGAAACTCGCGGTGCTGCCCTTGCTCGAGGTGGCGGTGACGCCGCCGCAGATCGACGGCTATGCCGTCCGACAGCGCAGCGACCTGCAGTGGCTGGTCGAGCGGCCGGTGTTCGAGCGCTTGCGTTTTACTGCCGAGGCTTATGCCCGGTTCCGCCACGGGCCGCTCGATCCGGTGCTCGGCCTGCAGGAATACGTCGAACTGCCGCCCGGCTACAACCCGAGAACACTGGCCTGGGCGGTGGCGCTGCGGCGCCAGCCCGGGCTTGCCGAAGCCGATGCGACGACGCTCGCGCAGGCCGTTCTGCAGCACATTGGCAGCGCCGGCTTCAGCTATACGCTGGCGCCCGGCATCTATGGAGAAACCGATCCCTACGGCGCGATCGACGAATTCTGGCTCGATCGACGCGAGGGGTTCTGCGAACATTTTGCTGCCGCGTTCGTTGTCGTGATGCGCGCGCTCGACATACCGGCGCGCATCGTCACCGGCTACCAGGGCATCGATCCATTTCCGATCGACGGCTATTACACGGTGCGCCAGAGCGCTGCGCATGCCTGGGCCGAATACTGGGTGGCCGGCCGCGGCTGGCTGCGGGCCGACCCGACCGCCGCGGTGGCGCCCGAACGGATTCGCGGCAACCTGCTGTTGCGCCCGACGCCGGGGCTGGTGGCCGAAACCTGGGGCAGGGTCAGCCCGGCTTTCCTCGGCGGGCTGCGCGATTTCTGGGACGCTGCGAACAACCGCTGGAACCAGTGGGTGCTCAGTTATACCCGTGGCCACCAGATCGGGCTGCTGAAGGCGATCGGCCTCGATGCAGCCACCTGGCAGGACCTCGCGCTGCTGCTGATCGGCTCGCTGAGCGGCCTCGCATTGGCGGTTGCGACCTGGGCCTGGTGGGACCATGCCCGCGTCGATCCGTGGCAGCGCCAGCGCGAACTGCTGCGCCGGCGGCTGGTTTCGCTGGGCATCGAATCGGCGCCGCACGAGCCGCCGCGCGCATTGGCCGCGCGCGTCCGGCAACGGCTCGGCGAGCAGGGGTTTGTGCTGGCCGAGTTGCTCGAGCAGCTCGATCTGCAGCACTATGGTCCGGCTGCCCGCAGCCGCCCGGACTCCGGCCTGACCCGCCGGTTCCTTGCCGAGGCCCGCCTGATCGCGCGCGCCGCCAGTGTTTGAATCATCTCCACGATCGACCCGATTGCCGAACCGAATCCATTCCCCATGCCGCTGAACCGGATCACAAGCCTGTGCTGTCTTGTTTCGCTTGCGCTGCTCGGCGCGGCCACGCCAGCCGCTGTTGACGCGGCAAATCATCAGCGCTCGGCGTCGCCCGCGAAGGCCAAGCCGAAAAAGGCCGCCGACAACAAACCATCGCGGCGCAAGGCCGCGGCGGCGTCGCCACGCAATGACGATGCGCCCGACGACGTGATCTACGGCCGCCGCGATGACGTGCGCCGGTTCGGCGAAGACATCGCCAGCCGGCAGCAACTCGATCCGCAATGGGTCGCCCGCATGCTCGAGCAGGCGCGGTATCTGCCGACGGTCGCACGGCTGATGTCGCCACCACCGGCCGGCACCGCAAAAAACTGGGCCGCCTACCGCGACCGCTTCATCGAGCCGGTGCGCGTGCGCGCCGGCCGCGCTTTCTGGGATGCCAACCAGCGCTGGCTGGCCGCGGCCGAGGCGCGGTACGGCGTGCCGGCCGAAATCGTCGTCGGCATCATCGGCGTCGAGACGATCTACGGCCGCCAGATGGGCACTTTCCGGGTCATCGATGCGCTGGCAACGCTCGCATTCGACTATCCGGCCGGGCGCCGCGACCGCAGTCCATTCTTCCGCGACGAGTTGGAAAACTACCTGCGCTGGTGCGCCGACCAGGCGATCGATCCGCTCGCGATGCGCGGCAGCTATGCCGGCGCGATGGGCATGCCGCAGTTCATGCCGAGCAGCATCCGCAAATATGCGGTCGATTTCGATGGCGACGGACGCATCGACCTGCACAACAACACCGCCGACGTGATCGGCAGCGTCGCCAACTACCTGGCGGCCTTCGGCTGGCAACCCGGGCTGGCAACCCACCACCAGGTCGGTGCGCCGGTCGATGTCAGCGATCGGGCAGCGCTGCTCGCGCCGGATATCTTGCCGACCTTCACGGCCCGCGAATTTATCGAGCGCGGCGCCTGGTTGCCGCCGGCGGCGATCGAACACGACGGCAAACTCGCGCTGGTCGAACTGCAAAACGGCAGCGCCGCGGCCAGTTATGTCGCCGGGACGAGCAACTTCTATGCGATCACCCGCTACAACTGGTCGAGTTATTACGCGATGGCGGTGATCGAACTCGGCCAGGCCGTCAAATCGAGCCGATGAACGCCGGGCTGCCCCCGCCGTTGCGCGATCCGGCGCCGTTGCTGCAAAAGGTCCGCCGCGAGTGGGGCGGCAAGACGCCGCTGTGGGTCTTCGGTTACGCGTCGCTGATCTGGCGGCCGGAATTCGACGCCGCCGAGCAGCGTCCGGCCAGCGTCCACGGCTGGCACCGCAGCCTGAAGATGACGTCGCGGGTCAACCGCGGCACGCCCGAATCGCCGGGACTGGTTTTTGCGCTGGTGCCCGGCGGCTCCTGCCGCGGCATGGTCTATCGGCTGGCGGCGGACAGCGTCGATCAAGACCTCGAGCGGCTCTGGCACCGCGAAATGCCGACCGGCGTCTACGACCCGAAATGGCTGATGTGCAGAACCGCCTCCGGGCCGGTGCGTGCACTGGCCTTCACGCTGAGCCGGCGCAGTCCGAGTTTCACCGGCCCGATCGACGACGATGCGATGCTGCGCATCCTGCGAGTGGCCAGCGGCCGCTACGGGCGCACCTTCGACTACCTCGTTGAAACCGCCACCTGCCTGCGCGCCTGCGGCATCCGCGACCGTTCGATCGAGCGGCTGGTCCAGTTGGCGAAGGGTCACGGCCTGCACCACGCGCATTTCACCGAGCCGTCATCCTCAGCGGCGGCGCTCGGGCTGGGCCTGCCGCCGCCGCAGCCGCTGCAAATCAGCCGACCCGGATGCCCGGACGAGTGACCAACCGATCCCGGCGACAGCGAGCGCGGGGGCTGACGCTCAATTGCGCGGCGACAGCGTCGCTTCCGGATCCTGCTGGCCTTCGGCCGCGACGGCGCGCAGCCGTTCGAGATCGGCCTCGGTATCGACGTCGAGCAACACACCCGGATCGTCGACTTCGACCTGGGCGACCGGGTAGCGCGACAGCAGGCGGCGCGCGCCGTCGTCGCCGGACAACACCACCAGTTCCGAATACAGCTCGGCGGCAAAACCGACCGGATGGCCGCGGCGGCCGCGATGCTGGGCATGGGCAACCGGGTGATCGACGAGTGCGGCCGCGACCTTGATCAGCGTGGACGGCTGGACCAGTGGCATGTCGCCAGGCAGGATCAGCCAGCCGCCGGCATGCGCCCGCGCGGCGACGCCGGCTGCAATCGAATAACCCATGCCGACCGGCTCGGCCGATCCGCTGTCGACCGCCGGCAGCACGACGACATCGCGCGATGCGACGTGCCGGCAGGCGAGATCGGCCAAGGCCGGCGTCGTCACGACGACTACCGGCAGATGACTGGCCACCGCATGGCGCAGCGTCGTTCCGAGCACCGACGCATCGAGCAGCTCCTGTGCGAGTTTGTGTCCTCCAGCGCCGTCGAAACGGGCGCCCGCGCCGGCAGCCAGCACGATCACCGCTGGTCTTGCTTGCATCAAAAATCCCCTCCTGCGGCACCGCAGAAGGCAAAACGCCAGCACGGGCCGATGCTGCACAGCATCAACGCCCGAGCCGATGAAATCCAGAGGGCCTTCACTTAAGGCATTCCCCGTAAGGTAAATCGCCAACCCGCGCTGGCGCGCCGTGTGCCATGGACTTGTTCAGCCTTGCCCTAAACTTCGGCGATGGACGACATTGCGGCTTTGCGCAAGAGTTACGAACGCGACGAACTCGACGAGAAGGTTTCCGATCCCGATCCGTTGCGGCAGTTCCAGACCTGGCTGCAGCAGGCGATCGACGGCCGCTTGCCGGAGCCGAATGCAATGACCTTGGCGACCGTCGGCGCCGATGGCCGGCCGTCGACCCGGATCGTGCTGATCAAGGGCCTCGACCAGCGGGGCATCGTCTGGTTCAGCAACTACAACAGCCGCAAGGGGCAGGAACTGGTGGCCAGCCCATGGGCGGCACTGCAGTTCCACTGGGTCGAGCTCGAACGGGTCGTGCGCATCGAGGGCCGGGTCGACAAGGTCGACGATGCCGAGTCCGACGCCTATTTCAAGTCGCGCCCGCTGGATTCGCGGATCGGTGCCTGGGCATCGCCACAAAGCCAGGTGATCTCCGGCCGCTCCGAGCTGGTCACCAATGCGGCGCGTTATGCGGCGAAGTTCCTGCTCGACCCGCCGAGGCCGCCGCATTGGGGCGGTTACCGGCTGCATCCCGACCGCTGGGAGTTCTGGCAAGGCAGGCCGTCTCGACTGCACGACCGGCTGCGCTACCGGCCTGCCGGCACCGGCGAGGCAGGCGAGGCAGGCTGGATCCGCGAACGCCTTGCGCCGTGATGGGAGCCGACGCTCAGCGGTTGCCGGTCAGCCGCGCAAAATCCTGCTGCACCCGGCGCACCGTCGGCGCAACGATCAGCGAGCAATAACCGGCATGGGGGTGGCGGCCGCAGAAATGGCGGTGGTAGTCCTCGGCAGGCCAGTAGTTCTCGCGCCGGCAGATCTCGGCCTCGACCGGCCGGCCGCCGCAGCGTTCGATGTCCGCCAGCACCGCTGCTGCCAGCGCGGCGTCGGCATCATTGTCGACATAGATGCCGGAGCGGTATTGCGGGCCGACGTCGACCTGCATCCGGTCGGCGCCTGCCGACGCGTCGATCGCAGCAAATACCTCCAGGATCTGCCGCAGGCTGATGCGCCCGGGGTCATAACTGAGCTTGACGACCTCGACATGGCCGGTATGCCCGCTGCACACCTGCTCATACCGCGGCGCGGCAAGAAACCCGTTCGTATACCCGCATTCGACGGAGATGACGCCCTCGAGCCGCTCGAAGACGGCTTCGGTGCGCCAGAAACAGCCGCTGGCCAGCGTGATCGTGCGCGCTGATGAGCCCATCGGACCGACTCCCGCAAAGTGACAACGGCCATTCTGCGCCACTGCGCCTGCGATCCCCAACAAGCACCCTGCCCCCGTGAACGGTCTTTTCCAGTCGCTCGACCTGCAGTCGGTCAAGCCATTGCTGACGGTGGCGTTGCTGCCGCCGGTGCCATTCTTGCTGCTGGTGCTGCTGGCCGCAGCATTGCTGCGCCGGCATCGCCGGATCGGCTGGCTGCTGATCGGCGTCGGCGTCGCCGGGCTGTGGCTCAGCACGACCAGCGGCGCAGCGCTGGCGCTGGCACGCATTGCCGGGCTGCACCCGCCGCCGCTTGCGCAGCCGGCGATCACGACGCTGGCGGAGCGGGTCGCGCAAGCCGGCGGCGCCGACCGCTCGCCGATGGCAATCGTCGTGCTCGGCGGTGGCCGCGAGCGGCTGGCGCCGGAATATGCGGCGGCCAGCCTGAGCGACGCATCGCTGCAGCGGCTGCGTTACGGGCTCTGGCTGGCCCGGCAAACCGGCGCGCCGGTGGCTTTTTCGGGCGGCCGCGGCTGGCAGCAGCCGACCGGCGACAGCGAAGCCGCCATCGCCGCAGCCATAGCCGCCACCGAATACCAGCTGCCGCTGCGCTGGGTCGAAGACCGGTCGCGCGATACCCGCGAAAACGCGCGCCACAGCATCGAGCTGCTGCGCAACGACGGCGTCGATACCGTGCTGCTGGTCACCGACGGCTGGCACATGCGCCGCGCGCTGCGCGCGTTCCGCGCCAGCGCGGGCAGCGATCTGCGCATCGTCGCCGCGCCGATGGGGCTGTCGTACGACCCGGCCGAGGGTATCTACCGATGGCTGCCGTCGGCATCCGGATTCGAAAACTTCAACGCGGTGCTGCGCGAAGTGTTCGGCCTGCTCGCCGGTGCCTGACGGACTGAAGTATCGACCCCGGCTCGCCGATAATGATCGAGAGGGGCGCCGGTATCTCGCGCCAGATTGATCGCTGCGGCCATCCCGCCCGGCGAGTCGGCACCACGCCCCGATCCGAGCACCACGCAACCATGCGATACAGACAACAGCGGGAACAAAGCGCCGAATTGCTTCGCCTCGCGCTGGCCGAAATGGGCCGCCATCAGGCGGCCTTCACCCCGTTGACCTTCGCCGTCTGGTATGAACACGTGGCCGGCATCAATCCGCCATTGAGCCAGGCGATCGAGGAGCAGTTGCGCGCAGAAACGCGGTTCGACGACGCGATGATCGAGCGGCTGCACGGCGAGTACGTTGCCGAACTCGATGCCGAGAAAGCCGAAAATATCAGCGAGCGTTTCCAGCAGTTGATCAGCGGGATGGCCGACGCGGCCAGCCGCACCGATGAAACCGCTGGTCAGTTCACCAGCAGCCTGACCGCGTTGAACGACTCGCTGAAGAGCGGCGACGCCGGATCGGTGCCGAACTGGCTGGAGGATGTGCTGGCCGGTACCACGCGGATGCAGCAGGCGGTGCAACAGTTGAACGAGCGGGTCGCAAAAAGCCAGCAGGAGATCGCCAACCTGCGTGCCGATCTGGAACGCGAGCGCGTCGATGCATTGCTGTGCCCGCTGTCGCGGGTGCTGAACCGCCGCGGTTTCGATGTACAGCTCGACGCGATGCTGAAGTCGCCGCCGCCCGAAGGGCACTGCCATGCGCTGTTGATGCTGGACATCGACCATTTCAAGCAGGTCAACGACAGCCACGGCCACCTGATGGGTGACCGGGTGATCCAGGCGCTTGGCGAAGTGCTGAAGCAATGTGCCGAACCCGCCGGCGCCACCGCTGCGCGTTATGGCGGCGAGGAATTTGCCGTGTTGCTTGCGGCGACCACCGCGGCAGACAGCATCCGGCTGGCAGAGCGGCTGCGCAAGGCGGTCAAGGCGATGAAGGTGCGCAACCGCGCAACCAACGAAGTGGTGTTGACGGTCACGGTGTCTGCCGGGGTCGCGCTGTCGGGCGCCGGCGACGATGCGGCCAGTCTGATCACCCGCGCCGATGCGGCGCTGTACCAATCGAAGCAGAATGGCAGGGATCGCGTCACGGCCGCTGCTGCCTGAACCAATGACTGACCCATCACGGATCACCCTCGGGGTGATCGCCGACGATTTCACCGGCGCCACCGACGTGGCCAGCATGCTGGTTCGCTCCGGCATGCGCACGGTGCAGGTGATCGGCATACCGCAGGGCCCGACGCCGGCCGCCGATGCGGTAGTCGTCGCGTTGAAGTCGCGCACCACCGCGGCTGCCGATGCGGTTGCCGCATCGCTGGCCGCGCTGCGCTGGCTGCAGGACGCCGGTGCGCGCCAGTTCTATTTTAAATACTGCTCGACCTTCGACTCGACCGCCGCCGGCAATATCGGCCCGGTCGCCGATGCGCTGCTCGACGCGCTGGGCAGCGATTTTGCGATCGCCTGCCCGGCCTTCCCGGAAAACGGCCGCACCGTTTTCCGCGGCCACCTGTTCGTCGGCGACCAGTTGCTCAGCGACTCGGGCATGCGCAACCATCCGCTGACGCCGATGACCGACAGCAACCTGGTGCGGGTGCTGCAGTCGCAGACGCGTTCGGCGGTTGGCCTGCTGCGCTACGACACGCTGGCCCGCGGCGTCGAAGCAGCACGTTCCGGCATCGCCGCGCTGCGCGCCGACGACGTGCGGCTGGCGATTGCCGATGCGGTCAGCAACGACGACCTGCGGGTGCTCGCACAGGCCTGTGCCGATCTGCCGCTGATCACCGCCGGCTCCGGCGTTGCCCTCGGCCTGCCAGTGGTCTATGCAGAGCGCGGCTGGCTGGTTCCCGATCAGCGGGCGGCGACGCTGGATAGCGTCGGCGGCAGCGCGGCAGTCATTTCGGGCTCGTGTTCGAGTGCGACCAATGCGCAGGTCGGCGACTGGGTGGCGGCCGGCCGGCCGGCCTGGCAGATCGACGTTCAGGCGCTGGCCGGCGGCGCGCCGGTGGCCGAGCAGGCGCTGGCCTGGGCGGCCGTCGAAGGCAGGCAGCAGCCGGTGCTGATTTATGCAACCGCCGAACCGGCACAGGTGCAGCAGGTGCAGTCGGCACTCGGCGCCGACCGCGCCGGCCAGCTGGTCGAACACTGCCTGGCGCGGATTGCCGCCGGTCTCGTCGATGGCGGCGTTCGTCGTCTGGTCATTGCCGGTGGCGAGACCTCGGGCGCGGTGGTTCAGGCGCTCGGCGTGTCGTCGTTGCGGATCGGCGCGACGATCGACCCCGGCGTGCCATGGACGCAGGCCGAAGGCAGGCCATTGCTGCTGGCGCTGAAATCCGGCAATTTCGGCAGCGTCGACTTCTTTGCCAAGGCGCTGGACCTGGTCGACTGATGGCCGAGCATGCCGGACTGCGCGCCGAAATCTGCCGGGTCGGCCGTTCGCTGTTCGAGCGCGGGTATGTGCATGCAACCGCCGGCAACATCAGTGCCCGGCTGCCCGACGGTGCCGGCTACCTGATCACGCCGACCGACGCCTGCCTCGGCCATCTCGACCCGCAGCGGCTGGCACATGTCGGCGCGGACGGCACGCAGCGGGCCGGCGACCGCGCCAGCAAGACGCTGGCCTTGCACCGCGCCATCTACGACAGCGACGACAGCGCGCAATGCGTGATCCACAGCCACAGCACCCACCTCGTTGCGCTGACGCTGGCCGGCATCTGGCGCGACGACGACATCCTGCCGCCTATCACGCCGTATTTCGTGATGAAGGTCGGCCATGTGCCGTTGATCGCCTACCACCGGCCGGGCGATCCGGCGGTGGCCGCGCTCGTCAGCGCGGCAATCAGCGCAGCCCGCGACCGCGGCACGCCATTGCGCGCGGTGATGCTCGACCGCCTCGGCCCGAATGTCTGGCACGATTGCCCGGCCGCCGCTTCGGCGGTGCTGGAAGAACTCGAAGAGACCGCGCGGCTGTGGCTGCTGACCAACCGGCGCGCGACAGCGCTGGCCGAAGCCGACATTGATCAACTGCGGCGCCAGTTCGGCGCCCGCTGGTGACCTGACTGATTCCGTTCATCTTCCCGAAAGTTCGCGATGCCCCGTTTTGCCGCCAACCTGTCGATGATGTACACCGAACTCGATTTTCTCGACCGCTTCGCCGCGGCCGCGAAAGACGGGTTCCGGGCCGTCGAATTCCTGTTCCCGTATGCATTTGCGCCGGCCGAACTCGCCGACCGCCTGCAATCGAACGGCCTGCAGCAGGTGCTGTTCAACGCGCCGCCGGGCAACTGGGACGGCGGCGAACGCGGTCTCGCCAGCCTGCCCGGCCGCGAGGACGAATTCCGCCGTGGTTTTGCCGAGCAGGCGCTGCCGTATGCCCAGCAACTGAATTGCCCGCGCATCCACCTGATGGCCGGCCTGTTGCCAGGCGGGGCCGACCGCGCGGCGCATCAGCAAACCTATCTGCGCAACCTCGAGTGGGCGGCCGGCGAGGCGGCGTTGGCCGGTCTCGAGGTGCTGATCGAACCGATCAATACGCGCGACATCCCGGGTTTTTTCCTGAACCGCCAGGACCACGCCCACCAGATCGTCACCGCCGTCGGTGCGCCAAACCTGAAGGTGCAAATGGACCTGTACCACTGCCAGATCGTCGAGGGCGACCTGGCGATGAAGATCCGCCAGCATCTGCCGACCGGGCGGGTCGGCCATTTCCAGATCGCCGGCGTGCCGGACCGCCACGAACCCGATCACGGCGAAATCAACCACCCTTATTTGTTCAGCCTGCTCGACGAACTCGGTTATGACGGCTGGATCGGCTGCGAATACCGACCCCGCGCCGGCACCACCGCGGGGCTCGGCTGGTTCGAGCCCTACCGCGCTGCGCAGGCGAACTGATCGCCGATACGCTGCGCCCAGAGAAGAAAGGAATACCGATGTTGCCAGCCCGAACCAACCTGATTGCCGGTGAAGCCTGTGCGGCCACCAGCGGCCGGACGATCGAGGTCGTCGATCCGAGCAGCGGATCGGTGTTGACGACGTTGCCGCGCAGCGATCGCGGCGATGTCGATTCGGCGGTTGCCGCCGCCCGCACAGCCTTTGACGGCGCTTTCGGCCGGCTGACGGCGACCGAACGCGGCCGCATCCTGCTGCGGCTGTCAGCGCTGATCACCGAACACCACGCCGAACTCGCCGAGCTCGAATGCCTGGATACCGGCAAGCCGATCCAGCAGGCGCGGGTCGACATCACCGCCTGCGCGCGCTATTTCGAGTTCTATGGCGGCGCCGCCGACAAGCTGCACGGCGAGACGATTCCGTATGCACAGGGCAGCACGGTGATGGCGCTGCGCGTGCCGCACGGTGTGACCGGCCACATCATTCCGTGGAACTATCCGGCGCAGATCTTCGGCCGCTCGGTCGGCGGCGCGCTGGCGGCCGGCAATGCCTGCGTCGTCAAACCAGCCGAGGACGCCTGCCTGACCCCGCTGCGGATCGCCACGCTGGCGCTCGACGCCGGGCTGCCGGCCGGCGCATTGAACATGGTCTGCGGCCTCGGCAGCGAAGCCGGCGCGGCCCTGGCCGCCCATGCCGGCATCAACCACATCTCGTTCACCGGCTCGCCGCAGACCGGCACCGCGGTCGCGCAGGCGGCGGCGGTCAACCATGTGCCGGTGACGCTCGAACTCGGCGGCAAGTCGCCACAGATCCTGTTCGCCGATGCCGACCTCGATGCGGCGCTGCCGGTCGTCGTCAATGCGATCGTGCAGAACGCCGGGCAGACCTGCGCGGCCGGCAGTCGGGTGCTGATCGAACGCGGCATCCACGAGCAGGTGATGGAGCGGCTGGCACAGCGCTTCGAGGCGCTACGGACCGGCGCCGGCATCGACGGTCCGGATTGTGGTCCGCTGATCAACCGGCGCCAGCTCGAGCGGGTGCAATCACGCGTCGACCAGGCGATCGGCGACGGCGCCCGCGTCGTTGCCCGCGCGGCAATGGCCGACCGCGCGCCGGCAAACGGCTTCTTTTTCCCGCCGATGCTGATCGACGGTGTCGCGGCCGACCACTCGATCGCGCAGGAAGAAGTATTTGGTCCGGTGCTCGCCGCCTTCGTCTTCGATCACGAGGACGAGGCCGCCCACCTCGCCAACGCGACGCCTTATGGCCTGACCGCCGCGGTCTGGACGCGCGACGGCAGCCGCGCGCTGCGCATCGCACACCGCATTGACGCGGGGCAGGTCTTCATCAACAACTACGGTGCCGGCGGCGGCATCGAACTGCCGTTCGGCGGCATGAAGCATTCCGGCTACGGCCGGGAAAAGGCGTTTGAAGGGCTGCGCAGCTTCACGACGATCAAGACGATCGCGATCCAGCACGGCTGAGCATGCTGCTGGCGAAGAGCGGCCCGCCGGCCGTCGCTCAGTCGCCGCCGGACTTCTGCCCCAGCTTCTCGACCTCGGCGCGCACCTCGCGGATTGCCGCCGACGTGTCGACGATCGCGCTGATCGCCTTCTGGCAGGACGGGCACGACAACAGCATGCAGTTGAAGGCCACGCCGACCGGCAGCTTGCCTTCCATCGGGTTGACGGTCAGTTCCGACAACGGCTTGTCGCAGTGCGGGCAGACGGCCATGACGCTCTCCTGAAGTTCAGAGCCCCAGTATCGGGACTTTCTGCGGATCGTCAACCGCTGCGGCCACCCGCCGCGGGATGTGTCGAATCGTCACGTATTGCTGCGAGAGGTAAAGAATCCGCTGCAAGCGCTCAAGCTTGGACAATCGGCGCCGATCACCGTCGCTGAACCGGGAAGGAAGACCATGGCATTGGCAACAACCGCACGCGGCGACGAACCGGGCCCGCAAGCGGCCGAACCATCACCACCAACGGGCTCGGCCACCGGCGTCATGCTGCGCGCCAGCGCCGCGGCAACGGCACTGTCCGCACTTCAGGCCTGTGGTGGCGGCGGAGATGGCGCCCCCGCACCGGCACCGGCGCCCGCACCGCCGGCGCCACCTCCTGGTCCGGCAGCCAGTCCATCGCGCGTGCAGGCGGCACGGTTTCTGTCGCAGGCGTCGCTGGCGAGCACGGCTGCCGAGATCGAGCGTGTCCGCAGCCTCGGTTATGCCGGCTGGCTCGCCGAGCAGTTCGCGATGCCACGCAGCAGCAGCCACGTCGACTGGCTGCGCAGCAAGGGCTTCGACGCCGCGGATTTCCGCAATACGCAGGCCGGCAGCAACAACATGTTGTGGCGCAAGCTGCTCGCGAGCCCCGATCTGCTGCGCCAACGCATCGTGCTCGCGTTGTCCGAGATCATCGTGATCTCGATCGCCAACCTCGCCTCGACACCGTTCAAGTCGTTTTCTGCGGCCGCCTTCGTCGACATCCTCGAGGCCAATGCCTTCGGCAACTACCGTACGCTGCTCGAGCAGGTATCGACCAGCACCGCGATGGGCGCATTCTTGTCGTTCCGCGGCAACCGCAAGGCGAACCCGGCCACCGGCAGCGTGCCCGACGAGAACTATGCGCGCGAGGTGATGCAGCTGTTCACGATCGGCCTGGTCGAGCTGAACAGCGACGGCTCGCCGCGGCTGGTCAACGGCGCCGTCAAGGAAAGCTATGGCCAGGACGACGTCAGCCAGATGGCGCGCGTATTCACCGGCTGGGACCTCGATGCCAGCCGGGGGGTCGATACGCCGGACCTGGTGATCCGTCCGATGGTGCAGATCGCGAGCCGCCATGAAACCGGCGCGAAGAATGTGCTGGGCCAGCAGATCGCCGCCGGCACCGACGGTGTCAACAGCCTGAAGCAGGCGCTCGACATCCTGATCGCGCACCCGAATACCGGCCCTTTCATCGGCCGGCAGCTGATCCAGCGGCTGGTCACCAGCAATCCGAGCCCGGCCTATATCGCCCGCGTCGCCAATGTCTTCGACAACAACGGCAGCGGTGTGAAAGGCGACCTGAAGGCGGTGATCAGCGCGATCCTGCTCGATGTCGAGGCCCGCGGCGATGCCGGCATTGGCGATCCGACCTTCGGCAAGCTGCGCGAACCGGTGTTGCGTTTCATCCAGTGGGCGCGCACCTTCGGCCTCAATTCGCCGGACGACAGCTGGAATGTCGGCGACCTGTCGGATCCGGCGAGCCGGCTCGGGCAGAGCCCGCTGCGTGCGCCGTCGGTGTTCAATTTTTTCCGGCCCGGCTATATCCCGCCCGGCAGTGCGATCGGCCAGTTGGCGCTGACCGCGCCGGAATTCCAGATCACGACCGAGTCGTCGGTAGCCGGCTATGTCAATTTCATGCAGCGGACGATTTCCAGCGGCATCAACAGCCTGCGCGCCGATTACGGCGCATGGGTCGAACTCGCGGCCGATTCGGCGGCGCTGCTGGCCGAACTGAATGTCGTGCTCGCTGCCGGCGCCTTGCCGGCGCCGACGATCGCGACGCTGAAGACCGCGCTGGACAGCATCTCGGCGGCGACGAGCAACGGCCGCACGAATCGCCTCCATGCAGCGATCACGCTGGTGATGGCGGCACCTGAATACATCGCACAGAAATAGGACACCGCACGATGACCACCGCAGCTTCAAGACGCGAATTTCTGCGTCGTGCCGCCAGCCTGTCGATCGCCGGCGCGGCGACCCCCTGGGCCCTGAACCTCGCAGCGCTTGGCGAAGCGGCAGCCGCTGGCGCCAGCGATTACAAGGCATTGGTCTGCGTCTTCCTGTACGGGGGCAACGATTACGCCAATACGCTGGTTCCGTACGACAACCCGAGCCACACGGCTTATCTGAGCCACCGAGCGGCGATCGCATTGCCGCGCGACTCGCTGCAGCAGACCGTGCTGGCACCGGCAACGCCGCTGGCCGATGGCCGCCAATATGCGCTGGCACCCGGGCTCGCGCCGCTGAAGCCGATTTTCGATGGCGGGCAGATGTCGGTGCTGCTGAATATCGGCACGCTGGTCCAGCCGACCAGCAAACAGGCTTATGCCAACCGGTCGGTGCCGCTGCCGCCGAAACTCTTTTCGCACAACGACCAGCAATCGGTCTGGCAATCGTCGTCGCCGGAAGGCTCGACCTCGGGTTGGGGTGGACGCATCGGCGACCTCTTCGCGGCCGGCAATGGCAACTCGACCTTCACCTGCATCAGCGCTGCCGGCAATGCGGTCTATCTGTCCGGGCACAGCGCGGTGCAGTACCAGGTGACGAGCAACGGTTCGGTGCCGCTGGCGGCGCTCGCCGCACCGCTGTTCGGCTCGCAGGCCTGCAGCGATGCACTGCGGACACTGGTCACCGCGCCGCGCACGCACCTCTTCGAGGCGGAACATGCGCGCGTGATGAAGCGGGCCATCGATGCCGACGCGCAGCTCAGTTCGGCGCTGGCTGGCGCACCCGCCCTGACGACGCCCTTTCCGACCGGCAACGGCCTCGCTGCCCAGCTGTCGATGGTCGCCCGGCTGATCGCGGTGCGCCAGGCGCTCGGGGCGAAGCGGCAGGTCTTTTTTGTCTCGCTCGGCGGCTTCGACAACCACGACGGCATGCTGACCGATCACCCGGGACTGCTGACCACCGTCGGCAATGCGTTGGCGGCATTCCATGCAGCGACCGTCGAACTCGGCGTCGCGTCGAACGTGACCGCCTTCACGGCATCCGACTTCGGCCGCACCTTGACGACCGACGGCGATGGTTCGGACCACGGCTGGGGCAGCATGCATTTCGTACTCGGCGGCGCGGTGCGTGGACGCAGTTATGTCGGCACCGCACCGGTGATCGCGAACAACGGGCCGGACGATGTCGGCCAGGGGCGGCTGCTGCCGGCGATCGCGGTCGACCAGTTCGCCGCGACGCTCAGCAGCTGGTTCGGTGTCAGCGACGGCGAAATGCCGACGGTGCTGCCGAATATCGGCAACTACAGCCAGCGCAACCTCGGCTTCCTCGGCTGAGCGGCTGCCCGTTCAGCGCTTTCGCGTCGCCAGCCAGATGCTCGGCAAGATGATCGCGGCACCAACCGCGTGGTACCAGCGCGGCGGCTCGCCGAGCACGAGCCATGCACTGAGCGCGCCGTAGATCGGCGCCAGGTACAACACCAGCACGGCGCGCGCTGCGCCGAGCTCGTGCAGCAGGAATGAATAGGCCTGGTACGAAATGACACCGGGCAGCACTGCCGCCAGCACCACCAGCAGCAGCCCCTTGCCCGGTTGCGCGAGAGCCGGAGCGCTGCTTGCGAGCAGTTCGATCAGCGTGAACGGCAGCAGCACGACAATGCCACCGGCAACGATTGCGGCAAGCCGGGCGACATTGTCGAGCGCCGAGGTCCAGCGCTGCAACAGCAGCGAATAACCGACCCAGGCCGCAGCGGCAGCCAGCAGCCACAGATCGCCGGCAACAAATCGCACCGCAAGCAGTTCGGCCGGCCGCCCCTTCGTGATCACGAACAACACGCCGGACAACGCGAGCGCCATGCCCCAGCGCTGCGCCGCGCCGACCGGCTCGCGCAGCAGCCTCGCGCCGAGCAGCGCAACGACAACCGGTGTCGCCGCATAGATCAACCCCATGTTCGCGACACTGGTGCTGCGCGCGCCGATATAGACGAAGGCACCACAGATCCACATCCCAAGCGCGCCAAGCAGCAGCATGCGCGGCCATTCGCCGCGCCATTGCGGCCAACCAAGCACCAATGCCCGCCAGGTCAGCGGCAGCATGATCACGAATGCCAGCGACCAGCGACCGAGTGCAAGCAGGTGCGGCGAGATCGCATCGACCGACGCCCTTGCGATCACATAATTCGACGACCACAAGGCCGGCACCAGCCACAACACCGCCAGCGCCAGTCTGCGCCGCGTGACCGGAGTCATCGGGGCCATGAGCAATCTTCGGCAGACAACGTTGCAACGCCGCAAGTGGTCGCAAAAAAGCCCGGACAGGCCGGGCTCGAATGAATCGCCATCGCAATGCGTGGCATCAAGGATGCTGGAGGCGCGACCCGGAGTCGAACCGGGCTGAACGGATTTGCAATCCGGTGCATAACCGCTTTGCTATCGCGCCGTGTGTGATCAATTCCTCAGTGCGGCGGGCCACACTTCCGAACTGCAATGCTACCGATAAAAAAAGGGAAGCCGAAGCTTCCCTTTTTCGAATCGTCTGGAGCGGGAAACGAGACTCGAACTCGCGACCTCAACCTTGGCAAGGTTGCGCTCTACCAACTGAGCTATTCCCGCGAAGTGCTTTGCTGACTTGAGTTTTGTTGCCAACCCTCGTGTTCAGCGAAGCCAAGATTCTAACCCATTTTTTTCGCTCTCCGCAAGAGTCGATGAAGTTTTCATCTCATCTTGCGGCCTTGCTTTCAATGGGTCAGCGTATCCGAAGCCGGGCCTGGCGCGGGCTTGTCAGCCGGCTTGCCGTCGGCCTTCGCCGGCTCTTCATCCGGCAATGCCTCGGGCAGTCTTTCAAGCGCGACTTCGAGCACGCGATCGATCCACTTGACCGGAATGATCTCCAGGTGATTCTTCACGTTTTCCGGGATCTCCTGCAGATCCTTGACGTTTTCCTCCGGGATCATCACCGTCTTGATGCCGCCGCGATGGGCCGCGAGCAGCTTTTCCTTCAGGCCGCCGATCGCGGTGACCTCGCCACGCAGCGTGATCTCGCCAGTCATCGCGACATCGGCACGCACCGGGATCCCGGTCAGCGCCGACACGAAGGCAGTCGTCATCGCGATACCTGCACTCGGGCCGTCCTTTGGTGTCGCACCGTCCGGAACGTGCACGTGCACATCGCGCTTCTCGAACAACTCGTCCTTGATGCCGAGCCGGCGCGAACGGCTGCGCACGACCGAGCGTGCGGCCTCGACCGACTCCTTCATCACATCACCGAGCGAGCCGGTGCGGATGATGTTGCCCTTGCCCGGCATCGCCGCCGCCTCGATCGTCAGCAGGTCGCCGCCGACTTCGGTCCAGGCCAGACCGACAACCTGACCGACCTGGTTTTCCTTCGTCGCCTGGCCATAGTCGAACTTGCGCACGCCGAGAAAATCGTTCAGGTTCTTTTCGTTGACGATGACCTTGCCGTCGTACTGCTTCAGCTGGCTGCCCTTGACGACCTTGCGGCAGATCTTCGAGATCTCGCGCTCGAGTGAACGAACACCGGCCTCCCGCGTGTAGTAGCGGATGATGCCGCGGATCGCCGATTCCTCGACCTCGAGCTCGTCGTCCTTGACGCCGTTGTTCTTGCGCTGCTTCGGCAGCAGATAACGTTCGGCGATGTTGACCTTCTCGTCCTCGGTGTAGCCGGACAGGCGGATCACTTCCATCCGGTCGAGCAAGGCCGGCGGAATGTTCATCGAATTTGACGTCGCGATGAACATCGTGTCGGACAGGTCGAAATCGACCTCGACATAGTGATCGCTGAAGGTGTGGTTCTGTTCCGGATCGAGCACCTCGAGCAGCGCCGACGACGGATCGCCACGGAAGTCCATGCCGAGCTTGTCGATCTCGTCGAGCAGGAACAGCGGATTCTTCGTGCCGACCTTGGTCAGGCTCTGCAGCACCTTGCCCGGCATCGAGCCGATGTAGGTGCGGCGGTGGCCACGGATCTCGGCTTCGTCGCGAACACCGCCGAGCGCCATCCGGACGAACTTGCGCCCGGTTGCGCGGGCCACCGATTGGCCGAGCGAGGTCTTGCCGACACCCGGAGGGCCGACCAGGCACAGGATCGGCGACTTGACCTTGTCGACGCGTTGCTGCACCGCGAGGTATTCGAGGATGCGGTCCTTGACCTTCTCGAGGCCGAAATGGTCCTCGTTCAGCACGTTCTCGGCGAACGTCAGGTCATGCTTGATCTTGGTCTTCTTTGCCCACGGCAGGTTGACCAGCGTGTCGATGTAGTTGCGCACGACAGTCGCCTCGGCCGACATCGGCGACATCAGCTTCAGCTTCTTGACCTCGGCGTCGACCTTCTTCTTGGCCTCCTTCGGCATCCTCGCGGCGACGATCTTCTTCTCGAGCTCCTCCATGTCGGCGCCTTCTTCGCCGTCACCGAGTTCCTTCTGGATTGCCTTGACCTGTTCGTTCAGGTAGTACTCGCGCTGGCTTTTCTCCATCTGCCGCTTGACGCGGCCACGGATGCGCTTCTCGACCTGCAGGATGTCGACCTCGTGCTCGAGTTGCTCGAGCAGCTTCTCGAGCCGCTTGTCGACGGCATACAGGTCGAGCACCGACTGCTTGTTCTCGAGCTTCAGCGGCAGGTGTGCGGCGATCGTGTCGGCAAGACGGCCGGCATCGTCGATGCCGGCGATCGAGGTCAGGATTTCCGGCGGAATCTTCTTGTTCAGCTTGACGTACTGGTCGAACTGCTGTGTCACCGCGCGGCGCAGCGCCTCGATCTCGGGCTTGGTTTCGGCCTCCGGCGGCACCGGCGTCACCTCGGCAACAAAATGTTCGCCGTTGTCGCTGATCGTGTGGGTATCGGCGCGCTGGATGCCCTCGACGAGCACCTTGACCGTGCCATCGGGCAGCTTCAGCATCTGCAGGATGCTCGATACGCAACCGACCTCGAACATGTCGTCCGGTTTCGGCTCGTCCTTGCCGGCAGCCTTCTGCGCGACCAGCATGATCTGCCGGCCTGCCTCCATCGCGGCTTCGAGCGCCTTGATCGATTTCGGCCGTCCGACGAACAGCGGAATGACCATGTGCGGGAAAACGACCACGTCGCGCAGCGGCAGCAGCGGCAGGGTGATGCGTTCAGCAGGTAAAACGGGATGTCCGGACATGAGGGAACCTCTCTTTCTCGAACCCATGTAGGGTCCGAGTCTTCAATTGCAAGAAGCCTGCCGCAGGCCGGGCGCGAGCCGCAGGCACCAATCCCTCAGGCGCTGGCCTTGGCTTGCTCGTGGTAGACGAGCAGCGGAGCCGCTTCTTCTTCGATCGTGTGTTCGTCCATCACGACCTTGGCGACGCCATTCAGCGTCGGCAGGTCGAACATCGTGTCGATCAGCGCGAGCTCGAGAATCGATCGCAGCCCGCGTGCGCCGGTCTTGCGCGCCAGCGCCTTGCGCGCGATCGCCAACAGAGCCGACTGGCGGATCTCGAGTTCGACATCGTCCATCGCGAACAGCTTCTGGTACTGCTTGACCAGCGCATTTTTCGGCTCGGTCAGGATCTGCACCATCGCATCCTCGGTCAGCTCGCCGAGCGTCGCGACGACTGGCAGACGGCCAACCAGTTCCGGAATCAGGCCGAACTTGATCAGGTCCTCGGGCTCGACCTCGCGGAAGACCTCGCCGACCGCACGTTCGCTTTTCGTCTTGACGGTCGCGCCAAAACCGATGCCCGACTTCTCGGAACGGTTCTGGATCACCTTCTCGAGGCCGTCGAATGCGCCGCCGCAGATGAACAGGATGTTGGTCGTGTCGATCTGCAGGAAGTCCTGGTTCGGATGCTTGCGTCCGCCCTGCGGCGGCACCGACGCCATCGTGCCCTCGACCAGTTTCAGCAAGGCCTGCTGAACGCCTTCGCCCGACACGTCACGCGTGATCGACGGGTTGTCGGCCTTGCGCGAGATCTTGTCGATCTCGTCGATGTAGACGATGCCGCGCTGCGCCCGCTCGACGTCGTAGTTGCAGTTCTGCAGCAGCTTCTGGATGATGTTCTCGACGTCTTCGCCGACATATCCAGCCTCGGTCAGCGTCGTCGCATCGGCGATCACGAACGGCACGTTGAGCAGCCGCGCCAACGTCTGCGCGAGCAGCGTCTTGCCGGAGCCGGTCGGCCCGATCAGCAGGATGTTGCTTTTGGCCAGTTCGACGTCTTCCTTCGCGCGGCTCATGTGGCGCAGCCGCTTGTAGTGGTTGTAGACGGCGACCGACAGGATGCGCTTGGCCACTTCCTGGCCGATCACGTAGTTGTCGAGGTTGGCCTTGATCTCGCTCGGGATCGGCAGATCCGACTTGCCGCCCTTGGCATCAGCACCCTCGGCCGGAACTTCGTCGCGGATGATGTCGTTGCACAGTTCGATGCATTCATCGCAGATGAACACCGACGGGCCGGCGATCAGCTTCTTGACCTCATGCTGGCTCTTGCCGCAAAAGGAGCAATAAAGCACTTTCTCGCTGGATGAGCCTTTTTTCTCGGCCATGGATAGGTTTCGGGTTCAGGGGTGAGCAGACAAATGATAGAACAAAAGCCAAACCGGCCTCTCAGAGAGAAAGGCCTTTCCGGTAGGGCATTTTCCGCCCCGTCCGACAGCGGGGCTGGCCGGAGGCGGGCCGGCGGCAGACAGCCACTTGCGCTGCCGCCCGACCGCTCGGCAACGATTCAGGGGCGCCGGTCGATGACCTGGTCGATCAGGCCGTAGTCGAGCGCTTCGTTGGCCGACATGAAGAAATCGCGCTCCGAGTCGAGGCGGATCTTTTCCAGCGTCTGGCCGGTGCGCTCGGCGAGGATCTTGTTCAGGCTTTCGCGCAGCTTCAGGATCTCGCGCGCCTGGATCTCGATATCCGAGGCCTGGCCCTGGGTACCGCCGGACGGCTGGTGGATCATGATCCGCGAATTCGGCAGCGCCAGCCGCTTGCCCTTGGCGCCCGCCGCCAGCAGGAAAGCGCCCATGCTGGCCGCCATGCCCATGCACAGCGTCGACACCTGCGGCTTGATGAACTGCATCGTGTCGTAGACAGACATTCCGGCACTGACCGAGCCACCCGGCGAATTGATGTAGAAGAAGATGTCCTTGTCCGGGTTTTCGCTTTCCAGGAAAAGCAGCTGCGCGACGACCACGTTGGCCGACTGGTCGGTCACAGGGCCGACCAGAAAAACGATGCGCTCGCGCAGCAGGCGCGAGTAGATGTCGTAGGCGCGCTCACCGCGGCCCGATTGCTCGATGACCATCGGGACCATGCCCAGACCTTGGGTGTCGAGTGCGCTCATCGTGCTGTCCTCAGAAGATTGGCGTGATATGGAGAAGTGGGGTTCGATTATCCAACCGCAAGCCCCGCCCGTGCATGAAAAAGGGCACCGTCCGAGCCGGAACGGTGCCCTGGCAGAAAGGCCCGCTCGCGTCAGTTCTGCGCGGCCATCAGTTCGTCGAACGGCAGCGCCTTGTCGTTCACCTTCGCCTTGGACAAGACGAATTCGGCGACGTTGTTCTCGATCACCACCGCCTCGACATCGGCCATCCGCTGGCGGTCGCCGAGGTACCAGCGCATCACCTCGGCCGGCTTTTCATAACTTTGCGCCATCTCCTCGATGTGCGCCTGCAGTTGCTCGGGCTTGGCCTGCAGGTTGTTTGCCCGCACCAGCTCGCCGACAGCCAGGCCGAGCCGGACGCGGCGCTCGGCCTGCGGCTGGAAGATCTCGGCCGGGATCGGCGTCTTGTCGGCATCCTTGATGCCACGCTTCTTCAGATCGGCCCGCGCCTGCTCGATCATGCGCTCGCATTCGCCTTGCACCAGCGCATTCGGCACGTCGAGCTCGGCGATCTTGATCAGACCGTCCATCACCGCCGCCTTGTTGCGCGCCTGCACGCGGAATTTCACTTCGCGCTCGAGGTTTTTCTTGATGTCGGCGCGCAGCGCCTCGACCGTGCCGTCGGCGATGCCGAGCGACTTGGCCAACGCCTCATTGACCTCGGGCAGGTGCTGGGCCTCGATCTTGTTGACCGTGACCATGAAGTCGGCTTCCTTGCCGGCGACATCCTTGCCCTGGTAATCCTCAGGGAATTGCAGCGGGAAGGTCTTCGACTCGCCGACCTTCATGCCGCGCACCGCCTTGTCGAAGGCCTCGAGCATCTGGCCTTCGCCGATCAGGAACTGGAAGCCTTCGGCCTTGCCGCCTTCGAACGGCACGCCGTCGATCTTGCCCTCGAAATCGATCGTCACGCGGTCGCCTTCGGCAGCAGCCTCGGTCTGCGGCCGCTGCGCAAAGCTGCGCCGCTGCTTGCGCAGGATGTCGATCGTCTTGTCGATCGCTTCCTCGGTCACTTCGGTGCTGACACGCTCGATCTCGAGGCTGGACAGGTCGCCGAACTTGACGTCCGGATAAACCTCGAAAGTCGCGTCGAAGGCGATTTCGCCTTCCGGAGCGCCTTCCTTCTCGGTGATCTTCGGCGCGCCGGCAACCCGCAGCTTGGCCTCGGTGGTGGCTTCGGAGAAGGCCTGGCCGACCTTGTCGTTCATCACCTCGTAGTGGACCGAATAGCCATAACGCTGCTGGACCACGCTCAACGGCACCTTGCCCGGACGGAAGCCGTCGGCCTTGACGGTGCGCGCCAACCGCTTCAGCCGCGTATTGACTTCGTTGGTGATGGTTTCTGCCGGCAGCGTCAGCGTGATGCGGCGTTCGAGTTTCTCGAGGGTTTCAACGTTCACGGACATGGTCAGAAAAACTTTCTCAAAACAAGACTGAAGGAAATCATGGTGCGCGGGGGGGGACTCGAACCCCCACACCATTGCTGGCGTCAGGACCTAAACCTGGTGCGTCTACCAATTTCGCCACCCGCGCTGGCCTGGGAATCTACGGCTGCCCCGCCGCGCCCTGGTTCGAACTCTGTTGGATCTGGAAAAGCTTCACCCTCGCCGAAGCACACCCGGCGCAAGCCCGACAAAGTCGGCGTCTTGCGCCGTTTCAGCCCGGCCGGCCCCGCAGTAAACCGCGGATTTTAACCTTTTCGGCCAGCCCCCTTGCCGATCATGCTGCAGGACTCGGCGAGGCCGGCGGCGGACCGACACGAAACCAGGCGGCATACATTGCCGGCAAGGCCAGCAGCGTCAATGCGGTGGCAACGATCAGCCCCCCCATGATCGCGACCGCCATCGGGCCCCAGAAGACACTGCGCGACAGCGGAATCATCGCCAGCACGGCAGCCGCAGCGGTCAGCACGATCGGCCGGCAGCGGCGCACCGCGGATTCGACGATCGCGGTCCACGCCGCGACACCGCGGGCGCGTTCCTGCTCGATCTGGTCGATCAGGATCACCGAATTGCGCATGATCATTCCCATCAGCGCAATCACGCCGAGCAAGGCGACGAATCCGAACGGCCGGTCGAGCAGCAGCAATGCGCCAGCGACACCGGCGATGCCGAGCGGCCCGGTCAGAAAGACCAGCACCGTGCGGCTGAAACTCTGCAACTGCAGCATCAGCAGCGTGAACATGATGAACAGCATCAGCGGCGCACCCGCGGCGATCGATCCCTGGCCCTTGCTGCTCTCCTCGACGGCGCCGGCGACCTCGATCCGATAACCGGGCGGCATCGCCGCGCGGAGCTCGGCAAATTCCGGCAAGAGCTGGGCGCTGACGGTTGCGCCCTGGATCCCGTCGACGACATCGGCCTGCACGGTGGCGGCGTAGTCGCGTCCCTCGCGCCACAACACGCCAGGCTCCCAGCCGAGTTGCGCCTTCGCGATCTGGCCGAGCGGGATGCTGCGGCCGCTGGCGGTCGGCACATAGGCATTCGACAGGTCACTGATCGCATCGCGCTCGTCGTGCGGCTGGCGCAGCACGATGTCGATCAGCTTGTCGCCGTCGCGGTACTGACCGACCGGCATGCCGTTGTTGATCGTCCGCGCCGCCTGCGCGATGCCCTGGCTGGTGACGCCGAGGCTGCGCGCCTTCGCCTGGTCGATCTCCAGCCTGACGACCTTGATCGACTCGTTCCAGTTGTCGTTGATGTTGCGCAGATTGGGGTTGCTGCGCATGATGGCCTTCACCTGATCGGCATAGCCACGCACCTGCTCGGTGTGTGGCCCGATCACACGGAACTGCACCGGATACGGCACCGGCGGCCCGTTCGGCAACAGCTTGGCACGTGCCCGCGCTTCCGGAAATTCACTTGCCAGCAGTTCCGGCAGCCGCTTGCGCAGCGTTTCGCGTGCAGCGAGGTCGCGCGACATCAGCAGGATCTGGCTGACATTGGTCTGCGGAAAGATCTGGTCGATCGTCAGCGCAAAACGCGGCAGTCCGCTGCCGACCCAGGTGCTCGCCGAGACCACCTCGTCGAGCGCGATCAGGCGCTGCTCGACCCGTTTCGTGACTTCTTCGTTGGCGACGAACGATGTTCCTTCCGGATACCAGAGGTCGACCAGCACCTCGAGCCGGCTCGAATCCGGGAAAAACTGGTTCTGCACCCGGCTCATGCCGAACAATCCCAGTGCGAGGCTCGCAACCGTCAACCCAATCGTGATCCAGCGGTGGGCGACGCACCAATCAACGACTGTGCGAAAACGGCGGTAGAACGGCGTGTCGAACAATTCGTGCGGCTCGTTGTCGTCGGCGGCAACGGCCGAACGTTGCACCGCATGCGGCGGCGGCTTCAGCAGCAGTGTTCCGAGGTAGGGAACAAAATAGACCGATACCAGCCACGAGATCAGCAGCGCGGCAGCCGTCACCGCGAAGATCGCAAACGTATATTCGCCGACCGACGAGCGGGCCATGCCGATCGGCAGGAATCCGACCGCGGTGATCAGCGTGCCGGTCAGCATCGGCATTGCGGTCGCTTCGTAGGCGAAGGTCGCGGCGCGCAGCCTGTCGTAGCCCTCCTCGAGTTTGCGGACCATCATCTCGACCGCGATGATCGCGTCGTCGACCAGCAGGCCGAGCGCAATGATCAGCGAGCCGAGCGAAATCTTGTGCAGGCCGACGCCCCAGTAATACATCACGATGAAGGTGATCGCCAGCACCAGGGGGATCGTGATGCCGACCACCAGGCCGGGCCGCCAGTCGATCGTGAAGCGCCGGCTGCCGGGCTTGAAATGCAGGCCGAGCGCAACGAAACTGACGATGAGCACGATCAGCACCGCCTCGAGCAGCACCTTGACGAATTCATTGACCGAGTTCGAGACCACCGTCGACTGGTTCTGGAACTGCTCCATCTCGATGCCGACCGGCAGGTCGTTGCGGATTGCCGCGGTCGTCTGCTGCAATGCCTTGCCGAGCGCGATGATGTCGCCGCCGGCGGCCATCGACACGCCGAGCGCGATCACCTCGCGCCCCTGATGGCGCACCTTGACCAGCGGCGGATCGACATAGGCGCGACGGATCTCTGCGATGTCGCCGAGCTTCAGGCTTGCGCCGTTGGCGCGGATCGCAAAATTGCGCAACTGGTCGACGCTGTTGAATTGCCCGCCGACACGCACCTGCACCGAGTCGCTCGGAGTCGTGATCTGGCCGGCCGACTCGACCGCATTCTGCTGGCCGAGTTGCACCAGCACCTGGTTCAGATCAAGGCCGAGCTGGGCCAGCCGCAACTGCGAGATCTCGATGTACAGCTTCTCATCCTGGGCGCCGAAGATCTCGACCTTGCGCACATCCTTGACCTTCAGCAGCCGCTGCCGGACATCGTCGGCATGGCGCTTCAGTTCGGCATAACTGAAGCCGTCGGCCGACAACGCGTAGATCGAGCCGTAGACATCGCCGAATTCATCGTTGAAAAACGGCCCGATCACGCCGGCCGGCAACGCGCCGCGGCTGTCGCCGACCTTCTTGCGTACCGAATACCAGAGCTCGGCCATCTGCTGCGGTGGCGACGAATCCTTGACCTGGAAAATGATCTGCGTCTCGCCGGGCTTCGAATAGCTGCGGATCTTGTCGGCGTACGGCACCTCCTGCAGCGTGCGCTCGATCTTGTCGGTCACCTGATCGGCCATCTGCTGCGCGGTCGCGCCCGGCCAGTAGGCGCGCACGACCATCGCGCGGAAAGTGAACGGCGGGTCCTCGTTCTGCCCGAGCTGGAAATAGGCCGCCGCGCCGAGCAGCAGCAACACGACAAGCAGATAGCGGGTCAGCGCCGGATGGTCGATCGCCCAGCGGGAAATGTTGAACGAGCGCCGCTGCCCGTGCGACGGCGGCTGCGCGGCTGCGTCATCGGCGCTGCTCATCGGTCGACTGCAGCGGAGGTAGCCGGCCGCTCCACCGGCTGGCGTACCGCAGCGGCACCGTTGGCCGCGAACAGGCGCACCTTCTGGTCGGCATGGAGCACATGCACACCGGCCGTCACGACGCGCTGGCCGGCTTGCAGCCCGCCAGCGATGACCGCCTCGTTGCCGTCGATGCCGGCGATTTCGACCGCCTGAGCACGGACCGTCAGTGCAACCGGATCGACGATCCAGACCGTTGTCCGCCCCTGCTCTTCCCTCAGCGCCGACAACGGCAGCTTGGTGACGCCGGCCACCTGCGGCAAGACGACGTGGACCGCCGCGGTCTGTCCGAGCTGGACTGCTGTGCCGGCGCCGGCCGGCAGATCGGCCTTGACGAGAAAGGTTCTGGTCACCGGATCGGCCGACGCCGAGACCTCGCGCAGTCGGGCCGACAGTGGCGGCCCGTCGCGGCCCCAGAGATGGACGTCGAAGCTGTTGCCGGCGGCACCCAGCGACTTGATCAGCGCCACCTTGTCTTCTGGAATCGAGAACACGACATCGCGCGGCCCGTCGTGTGCCAGGCGCAGCACCGGCAAACCAGCCGCGACGACCATGCCGGGCTCGGCCAACACCGCGGTGACGACGCCGCCGACATCGCTGACCAGCTTTGCATACCGCGCCTGGTTACTCTGGACCTCGACCTGCGCTTCGGCCTGCCGCACCTGTGCCTCGGCGCTGCGCAATACATTCTGGCGGCGCTCGAGTTCGGCCGCCCCGATGAAGCCCTGCGCGCGCAGTTCCTTTGCGCGGCCGACCTCGGCGCGTGCCTGGTCGAGGCTGGCGCGCGCCGAAGCGAGGCCGGCGGCTGCTGCCTGCTGGCCAAGCAGCAGATCGCTGGCGTCGAGCGTGGCCAGCGTCTGCCCGGGCTTGACAGAATCTCCGAGGTTGACCGGTCGCTGCTGCAGTTTGCCGGCGACGCGGAACGACAAACCCGATTCGGTTCGGGCGCGGATCTCGCCTGCGAAGTCGAGCCGGCCACCGGCACTGTCGGTGCCGACGACGACGGTCTTGACCGCGCGGATCGGGTCGCTGGTGGGCGCGGATTTGGAACAGCCGGCAAGAAGCGCAGCCACGACGATCGCCGCTGCGGGCACACAGGACTTCAACAAAAGCATGGTTGATTAATAACTGACCGGTTGGTCAGTAATATAGTCGAGCGCGGCGTAAGCTGTCAAACGGCGGCATCCAGCCACCGGCGCAGCATCGTCGGCAGTCTGCAATGCAGCAGCGCGCCACGCGGGAGGCCTTCCGCGTGGACAATGCGCGGGTGAGCGTCGATCATTACGAAAATTTTCCGGTTGCCTCGCTGCTGTGCCCGCCGAGGTTGCGGCCGGCGGTGGCCGCAATCTACTGGTTTGCGCGGACCGCAGACGATCTCGCCGACGAAGGCGATGTTCCGGCCGCGCAGCGCCTCGCGGACCTCGCGGCATACCGCGCCGACCTGCTTGCGGTGGCAGCCGGCAACCCACCCGGCCCCCGCTGGCAGGGTGTATTCACCCGGCTGGGGCCGGTGATCGCCGAGTGGTCCTTGCCGCTGCGGCCATTCACCGATCTGCTCAGCGCCTTCGAGCAGGACGTCACCAAGCACCGCTACCGTGACCGCGCCGAACTGCTCGACTACTGCCGACGCTCCGCCGATCCGGTCGGCCGCTTGCTGCTGCACCTGTACCGTGTCGACGATGCCGACGCGCTGCGCCAATCCGATGCGATCTGCAGCGCGCTGCAGCTGATCAATTTCTGGCAGGACCTGCGCATCGATCTGCAGCGCGGCCGCATCTACCTGCCGCTCGACGATTGCGAGCGCCATCGCGTCGATGCCGACGCCTTGCTCGCCTGCCGGCCGGGCCCGGCTCTGAATGGGTTGCTGGCCGATGAAGTGGACTGGGCCCGCGGTTTGATGGCACAAGGTGCGCCGCTGGTGCACCGCATCGGCGGTCGTGCCGGCTGGGAATTGCGGCTGGTCGTGCAAGGCGGGTTGCGCATCCTCGACCACATCGCCGCCCGCGGATTCGACACCCTCGCTCAGCGTCCGCGGCTCGGCGCGCGCGATGCACTGCCAATGCTGTGGCGCGCGCTGCGCATGCGCAGCGATGGCGGTGTGCTCGCGGGGGCGGCACGATGAGCGCGGTCACCAGTCCGCAGCAATATGTGCAGGAGAAGGCGGCCGGCAGCGGCTCGAGTTTCTATTACGCTTTCCTGTTCCTGCCGCCGCAGCGCCGCGCCGCGATCACCGCGTTCTACGCCTTCTGCCGCGAAGTCGACGATGTCGTCGACGAAGTCAGCGACCCGGGCATTGCGGCGACCAAGCTGGCCTGGTGGCGCAAGGAGGTGGTCGCGAGTTTCGGCGGCCAGCCGAGCCATCCGGTGACCAAGGCGCTGATGCCGCTGACGGCCGAATTCGACATCCGCGCCGAACACCTGCTGGCGGTCATCGAAGGTTGCCAGATGGACCTCGACCAGAACCGCTTCCTCGATTTCGCCGGCCTGGCCCGTTATTGCCACCTGGTGGCCGGTGAAGTCGGCGAGGTGGCGTCGAACATCTTTGGCCGCAGCAGCGATGCAACGATCGCCTATGCGCACCGCCTGGGGCTGGCGATGCAGCTGACCAACATCATCCGCGATGTCGGCGACGATGCGCGGCGCGGCCGCATCTACCTGCCGGTCTCGGAGCTGCAGCGTTTCGACGTGAAGGCGCATGAACTGCTGATGCGCAAGCCGCCGTGGGGCTACAGCGACCGCTTCCAGGCGCTGATGCGTTTTCAGGCCGAGCGCGCCCACCAGATCTACGACGAGGCGCTTGCGCTGCTGCCCGAGCAGGACCGGGTCTCGCAGAAGCCCGGGCTGATGATGGCCAACATCTACCGCAGCCTGCTGCGCGAAATCGAGGCCGACGGCTTCCAGGTGTTGCACCAGAAGGTGTCGCTGACTCCGCTGCGCAAATTGTGGATCGCCGCGCGGACCCACGTGCGCGGCCGTTGACGTGGGGTCGACGGAAAAGGCACCTGCGGCAGCTTGCAGAGTGGCAGTCGTCGGCGCAGGTTGGGCCGGCCTCGCCGCTGCGCTCGAGGCCTGCGAGAGGGGTCACCGCGTCAGCTTGTTCGAGATGGCGGCAGAACCTGGCGGCCGGGCTCGGCAGGTTGCCGGCCACGAGGACCTTGGCGGCCTTGACAATGGCCAGCACATCCTGATCGGTGCCTACAACGACACCTTGGCGCTGATGCAACGGGTCGGCGTCGACCCGGCGCAGGTACTGCTGCGGATGCCGCTGCGGCTGGTTTATCCGGATGGCGGCGGGCTGCTGCTGCCGGCCGGACCTCCGGCGCTGGCTTTTCTGCGCGGCGTCCTCGGCCAATCGCGCTGGTCGCTGGCCGACCGACTGGCATTGCTGCGCGCGGCCGCCCGCTGGCGGATCCGCGGGTTCCGCTGCAAACCCGAACTGAGCGTTGCCGAACTGACCAGCGCCCTGCCGCCGACGATCCGCTCGCAGCTGATCGATCCGCTGTGCGTTGCGGCGATGAATACCCCGAGCAGCGCGGCCAGCGCCGAGGTATTCCTGCGCGTGCTGCGCGATGCGCTGTTTGCAGGCCCTGGCGCCTCCGACCTGCTGTTGCCGCGCCAGCGGCTGAGCCGCTTGCTGCCGGCACCGGCAATCAAGCAACTCGCGGCTGCCGGCGCGCGAGTGCGCACCGGTACGCGCGTGCGCAGCCTGCAGCACGACGCCGCCGGCGGCTGGCGGGTCGACAGCGAGCCATTCGACGCGGTGATCCTCGCGACGACAGCGACCGAAGCGGCCCGGCTGACCGCGGCGATCGCGCCGGCCTGGAGCGCAAGCGCCGCCGCGTTGCAGCACGAACCGATCGTCACGTTGAGCGTGCGCAGCGTCGGCACGGTGCTGGCGCACCCGATGCTGGCACTCGATTCCGATGACAGCGATCGACCGGTGCAGTTCGTTTTTGATCAGGGGCAGCTTGGCGCTTCGCCCGGCCTGCTGACGCTGGTGGTCAGTGGTGCTGCGCCATGGCTTGAACGAGGCCACGATCCGATGGTGGCGGCGGCACTGCGGCAGCTTGCCGAACAACTCGGCAGCGCGCTGGTTTCACCGCCGGAACTGTTGCAGGTGCTGACCGACAAGCGGGCGACCTTTCGCTGCACGCCGGGCCTGCAGCGCCCGTCGATGCGGATCGCCAACGGCTTGTACGCTGCAGCGGATTTTGTCGACGGCCCCTACCCTGCGACCCTCGAAGGTGCGGTGCGCAACGGCCTCGCGGCGGCGCGCGCGATCTGAACCCAGGCAGCGCAGATCAAGGCAGTTTCGGTTCGGCGGCAGCGTCTTTTTCATCCTCGACCGGCCAGTCGCGGATGTAGGCCTTCAGCATGCGGTTCTCGAAATCCTGGCTTTCGACAACCGCCTTCGCGACGTCGTAGAACGAGATCACGCCCATCAGCGTGTCCCCCGACAACACCGGCATGTAGCGCGCATGGCGGTCGAGCATCATGCGCCGCACATCGTCGATCTCGGTCTCCGGCGAGCAGGTCAGCGGGTGTTCGTCCATCACGCTGCGTATCAGGCTGGGACCGACCTCGCCGTCGTTTTTCACGACCGCCTTGATGACCTCGCGAAAACTCAGCATGCCGACCATCGCGCCTTTTTCCATCACGATCAACGAACCGATGTCGCGGTCGGCCATCGTCTCGACGGCCTCGCGCAGGCTCTGGTCCGGAGATACGGTGTAAAGCGTGCCGCCCTTGACGCGCAGGATGTCGCTGACTTTCATGCAGGTGTCCTCCAACGGAAACGTGACGACCGCTGCCGCTTGCGGCCGGCCCGACGCCTCCGTCGGACCGCGGGTATCGAGTGAGTCGTTTTCAATATAGCCCACAATGCCACAGGACAGAAGTCGCCTGCCGGCGCACCCAGCAACTGGAGGAACAAGACATGGCCGGTTTTTCGGATCCTGGCTTCGACACACTGGCCCTGCATGCCGGCGCCGGCCCTGATCCGGCCACCGGCGCGCGCGCCGTGCCGATCCATCTGAGCACCAGCTTCGTATTCGAGAACAGCGACCATGCGGCGGGACTGTTCAACATGGAACGCTCCGGCCATGTCTACAGCCGCATCAGCAACCCGACCAATGCGGTGCTCGAGGAACGCATCGCCGCGCTCGAAGGCGGCATCGGAGCGATTGCGACCGCCAGCGGCCAGGCCGCGCTGCACCTGGCGATCGCGACGATTGCCGGCGCCGGCCATCACATCGTCGCCAGTTCGGCGCTGTACGGCGGCTCGCACAACCTGCTGCACTACACCTTGTCGCGCTTCGGCATCAGCACCACCTTCGTGCGGCCGGGCGACCTCGATGGCTGGCGGGCGGCGATCCGGCCCGAGACCCGATTGCTGTTTGGTGAAACGCTCGGCAATCCCGGACTCGACGTGCTGGATATTCCGGCCGTCAGCGACATTGCCCACCAGCACGGACTGCCGCTGCTGGTCGATTCGACCCTCAGCACGCCATGGTTGATCAAGCCGTTCGAATTCGGTGCCGACCTGCTGTACCACTCGGCGACCAAATTTCTCAGCGGCCACGGCACCGTGGTCGGCGGCTTGCTGGTCGACAGCGGCGCGTTCGACTGGGACCGTTCGGGCAGATTCTCCGAGCTGACCGCCGCCTATGCCGGCTTCCATCAGATGGTCTTCAGTGAGGAGAGCAGCACCGCCGCATTTCTGCTGCGCGCACGCCGCGAAGGACTGCGCGATTTCGGCGCCTGCATGAGCCCGCACACGGCCTGGCTGATCCTGCAGGGAGTCGAGACATTGCCGCTGCGGATGGAGCGGCACGTCGCCAATACGCGCCGGCTGGTCGAGTTTCTGGTCGCCCATCCGATGGTCGAATCGGTTGGCTATCCCGAACTGGAGAGCCATCCGGACCATGCGCTGGCCCGCCGGCTGTTGCCGCGCGGCTGCGGATCGGTCTTCAGCTTCAACCTGAAAGGCGGCCGCGAACAGGGCAAGGCATTCATCGAGTCGCTGAAGATCTTCTCGCACCTTGCCAACGTCGGCGATTGCCGCTCGCTGGTGATCCACCCGGCGTCGACGACCCACTTCCGGATGGACGATGCCGCGCTTGCACAAGCCGGCATCGGCCAGGGAACGATCCGCTTGTCCATCGGCCTGGAGGATGCCGACGATCTGCGCGACGATCTCGGCCGTGCGCTGAAGGCGGCGCAGAAGGCGGGTGGAGGCGCACGATGAACCTGCAGATCGACGGCCGCGCGGCCTACGCTTATACCGGTGGCAAGGTTTTTGATCCGAAGCTGCCGACGGTTGTGCTGGTCCACGGCGCGCTCGGCGACCACAGCGTCTGGGCGCTGCAGAGCCGATCGCTTGCGCACCACGGCTGCTCGGTGCTCGCGGTCGACCTGCCAGGGCATGGCCGCAGCGCCGGGCCCGGGCTCGACAGCGTCGACGCGCTGACCGACTGGTTGCTGCACCTGTTGAAGACGGCCGGCGTCAGCCGTGCGCTGCTGGTCGGCCACAGCATGGGCTCGCTGATTGCACTCGAGACGGCGGCCCGACTCGGCACCGACGCGCTCGGGCTGGTGATGGTCGGGAGCGCGTTCCCGATGAAGGTGTCATCGGTGCTGCTCGATACCGCGGCGAACGAGCCGCTGAGGGCGATCGACATGGTCATCGCACTGTCGCACTCGTCGCTTGCCAGCAAGCCGTCGGCGCCGGCCCCAGGCTTCTGGCTGCGCGGCGTCGACAGGGCGCTGTACCGGCGCAACCAGCAAGCGCATTCGGAAGCCGGCTTCGGCAACCTGTTCCATCGCGATTTCTCGTTGTGCAATGCCTATACCGCCGGCCTCGAGACGGCGCAGCGGGTCCGATGTCCGGTGAGCATCGTCGTTGGCATCCGGGACCAGATGACACCGACGGCGGCGAGCCGGTCGCTCGCCGCAGCCTTGTCCGCCGAGACGATTCTGGCGCCGTCAGGACATGCGCTGATGGGTGAAGCACCTGAGGCGGTGCTGGCCGCGATCCGCAGCCGCGTGCCGCGCAACTGAGCCGCTTCAGACCGGCGTGATCAGTTCTGCGAGGCTGATCCGGTCCAGATCGGCCCGCCTCCAGAAGCCGCCAAGCGTCGGTGTCGGTTCGACGAGAAAACGGGTGAACAACGGGGCCGCCAGCGTCGTTGCCGGATCGCACAACAGCACATAGCGCGATCCGTGCTCCTCGTCGAGCCGGCCGATCCAGTCGATGCCTGCGAGTTGCTCGAGCATCGGTTCGACCTGCAGCGGATCGATCCGCAGGCGAGTGCACAGTTCGAACAGGCCGAGACCGCCGTGGCCGGCAACACGCGCCTGGTCGAGCTGACGCAGCAGCGTCACGACCAGTTCGAAGCGGCGACCGGGGTTGTCACCGAGGCCGACGACGCGCATCTGCAGACTCGGCGCATAGGCGGCAATGACCGCACCGAGCAGCACGATCACCCAGCCGAGATACAACCAGATCAGAAAGATCGGCAAGGTCGCGAAGGCACCGTAAAGCAGCGAATAGGTCGGAATGCTCGCCAGATACAGCGTCAGGCTGCGCTTCGCAATCTCGAAACCGGCAGCGACGAAGATGCCGCCGACCAGCGCGTGGCGCCAGCGCACCTCGGTATTCGGCACATAGTGGAACAGGCCGGCGACACCTGCGGCCAGCAACAGGAACTCGGCGAGGTTGAGCAGAAAATTCACGCCGCCGGGCAACGAGTCGACCATGCCCTCCGACTGCGTGAAGGCATAAGAGGTCAGGCTGAGGCTTGCGCCGAGCAGCACCGGCCCCAGCGTGATCGCGGCCCAATAAACCAGCACGCGCTGCGCAATCGGCCGCGGCCGCCGCACCCGCCAGATGTTGTTCAGCGCGCGGTCGATCGTCAGCATCATCGCCACCGCGGTGACGACGAGCACGACCAGCCCGGCGCTGCCAAGCCGGTTCGATTGCGCGGCAAATTGCGTCAGTGCGTCGAGCACCGGTTTGGCGATGCTGTCCGGAATCAGGCTTTGCAGCAGATAACGCTGCACCGAGCCCTGGAACTGGTTGAACACCGGGAAGGCCGAAAATACCGCCAGCATCACCGTCAGCATCGGCACCAGAGAGATCACCGTCGTGAACGTCAGGCTGCCGGCGGTGATGCCGAGCCGGTCCTCGCGAAAACGCACCGCCAATGTGCGAAGCGTGTCGATCCACGGCCAAGAATGCAGCGTCTCGGGCAACTCCGACACCAGCTCCTGCCAGTCTGGCTCGTTCTTGTCGGCTTGCCCTCGCGGCAATTTCGGTGGCAGTCCCATCGCTGGCTATCATGCCATCGATGACACAGCAGCTTTCTTCATCTGGGCCGGTCGACGACGCGGCCGATGCCCCCGCGGTGCGCTGGTCGCGTGCGATTGCGGTCAGCAGCCTGCTCGGTCTGATCGTGCTCGGGCTGGCCTGGGAATTGTGGCTTGCGCCGACCGGCAATCGCACGCTCGCACTGAAGGTGCTGCCGCTCGCATGGCCGCTCGCCGGACTGCTGAAGCGGCGCATGTACACCTACCGCTGGGTCAGCCTGCTGGTCTGGCTCTATTTCGCCGAGGGCGTGATCCGGGCCACCAGCGACCGAGGGCCATCGGTCTGGCTGGCGCTGATCGAGATCGTGTTGTGCCTGAGCCTGTTCGCCGCCTGCGCGATCCATGTCCGCTGGCGCTTGCGACATCCGACGGCCACCACCGAAGAAAACCGATCATGAACACTGTGCTCGATCAACTGCGCGCCATCGTCGGCGACAAGCATCTGCTGAGCGATGGCGACCTGTCGGCGTTCGAAGTCGACTGGCGCAAGCGTTACCGCGGCAAGGCGCTGGCGGTGGTGCGCCCCGGCACGACCGGCGAAGTGGCGGCGGTGGTTCGCCTGTGCGCCCGCGAACGCATCGCGATCGTGCCGCAGGGTGGCAATACCGGCCTGGTCGGCGCGTCGGTGCCGGACGACAGCGGAAGGCAGCTTTTGCTGAACCTCGGCCGCATGAACCGCATCCGCGAGATCGACCCGGCCAATCTGACGATGACTGTCGAAGCCGGCTGCATCCTGCAGCAGGTGCAGGAAGCCGCCGCTGCGCGCAATCTGCTGTTCCCGCTCAGCCTGGCGGCCGAAGGCAGTTGCACGATCGGCGGCAACCTGGCAACCAATGCCGGCGGCACGCAGGTGCTGCGTTACGGGTCGACGCGAGACCTCTGCCTCGGCCTCGAGGTCGTCACCGCCGACGGCGAGGTCTGGGACGGGTTGAGCGGCCTGCGCAAGGACAATACCGGCTACGACCTGCGCCACCTGTTCATCGGCAGCGAGGGCACGCTGGGCATCATCACCGCGGCGACGATGAAACTGGTGCCGCAGCCGGCGGCGGTGATGACGGCCTGGGTATCGGTGGCCAGCGTCGAGGCGGCGGTCGAACTGCTGCAGCGCGCGCAGGCCAGGCTCGGTGCCGGCCTGACCGGTTTCGAGATGATGGGCGAATTTGCGCTGTCACTGGTTCGCAAGCACTACCCGGACCTGCGCCATCCGCTGCCGCCTGCGCCATGGACGGTGCTGCTCGAGCAGTCGGACACCGAAGGCGAGGACCATGCCCGCGCATTGTTCGAGGCGCTGCTCGAGGAGGCGCTCGAGCACGGCACGATCGTCGACGCCGCAGTCGCCGAGAATATCGACCAGTCGCATGCGATGTGGCATCTGCGCGAAACGATACCGCTCGCGCAGGCCGACGAAGGGCCGAACGTCAAGCACGACATCTCGGTGCCGGTCTCGCGGATTCCGGCCTTCGTCGCGTCGACCGATGCGGCGCTGGCCAGCCACTTCGACGGTGTGCGGATGGTCGATTTCGGTCACCTCGGCGACGGCAACCTGCACTACAACGTGCAGGCTGCGCCGGGCCAGGATGCGGCGGCTTTTCTCTCAGCGAACGAAAAGGCGATCAACCAGCTGGTTTATGCGGCGGTTGCCGCACACGGCGGATCCATCTCGGCCGAACATGGCATCGGTACCTTGAAGCGCGATGCGCTGCTGCAGTTCAAGTCGCCGGTGGCGGTGCGGATGATGCGGCAGATCAAGCAGGCGCTCGATCCCGGCAATCTGTTCAACCCCGGGCGCGTGCTCGAACGCTGAGCCGCGCCGGGTTCGTCATTGCAACGGACCCTTCAGCGAATCCGGCAGCGGCAGCGACATCACCTCGATGCCCTCCTCGCGCAGTGCCTCGGCTTCGTCACGGCTTGCGCGGCCGCGGATCGCCCGCTCGTCGATTTCGCCGTAGTGCATGCGCCGCGCCTCTTCCGGAAAGCGCTCGCCGACATCGTCGGTATTGGCCATCACATGGCGCACCGCCTGCAGCCACATCGACTGCAAGGCCATCTCGCGTGGCGGCCCGCCGTCGCGTGGCGGTGCCGACTCGGTGACGGCCGCCGCAGCGTCGCTTCGATCGACCTTGCCCTGCTCAGCGGGCCGCCGCGACCGGGATACCGCCAGCCGCGGCGCACTCGGCAGGCGATCGATCGCCGCGCTGCCACAGACCGGGCAGACCATCAGCCCGCGGTCGAGCTGGCTCAGATAGTCATCCTCGGAGGCGAACCAGCCTTCGAATCGATGGTCGAGCGAGCAGCGCAGGTTGAAAACCTTCATTCCGCATTATCCCAAACAAAGTCAGCTGCGCGGCGCGTCCATCCACGTCAATGGCCAGCGGCCAGCCCGCCAGTGGCGCAGCCAGAGCAGACCGATCAGCGTCTTTGCATCGGTCAGCGCGCCTTCCATTGCGAGGGTTTCGAGCTCTTCGAGGCTGGCACTGCCGACCTCGAGAAATTCACCACTTTCAAGATGCGCCGCTCCGGCGCTCAGGCCGCGCGCAAACCAGACCTCTATACCTTCGTCGGAATAGGCGATCGCGTTGTGCAGGATGCCTGCCCTCGCCCACTGCCGCGCCGCATAGCCGGTTTCCTCGGACAGTTCGCGGATTGCACACTGCCATGGTGCTTCACCGCCATCGAGCTTGCCGGCCGGGAACTCGAGCATCACCCGCTGCATCGGGTAGCGGTATTGCCGCTCGACGACCAGCCGGCCGTCATCAAGCAGCGGCACGATCATCACTGCGCCCGGATGGACAATGTATTCGCGGTAGGCCAGTGAACCATCGGGCAGCCGCACCTGGTCGCGGCGCACATCGAGAAAATGGCCGCGATAGACCTGGGTGGAATCGACGCGGTCTTCGCTGAGGCTGCGATCGTCGGTGCTGGCCGGCCCGGCGCTCAAGTGCCGAGCGCCTTGACGATCGCCTGCGCGCACATCGCCATCAGGCCGCCGGGCAGCAGGCCGAACAGCAGGATCGCCGCACCGTTGGCAGACAGCAGGCCACGCACGTCGCCGCCGGCAACGATCTGGTGGGTATCGGTCGGCTCATCGAAGAACATCACCTTGACCAACCGCAGATAGTAGAAGGCGCCGATCAGCGACAGCAGCACCGCGATCACCGCGAGCCAGATGAAGCCGGTGATGTTTGTCGATACCAGCGCCTGCAGCACGCTCAGCTTGGCGTAGAAACCGACGGTCGGCGGAATGCCGGCCAGCGAGAACATGCAGATCGCCATCACACCGGCATACCAGGGGCTGCGTTTGGCCAGGCCCTTGAAATCGTCGATCTGCTCGGCCTCGAAACCCTCGCGGGACAGCAGCATGATGACGCCGAATATTCCGAGCGTCGTCAGCACGTAGGTGACGACGTAGAACATCGCCGAACTGTAGGCATTGGCCGCCGACAGCGTATTGCCGTTGACGACGCCAACACACAGGCCGAGCAGCATGAAGCCCATCTGCGCGATCGTCGAATAGGCCAGCATGCGCTTCAGGTTGGTCTGTGCGATCGCTGCGAGGTTGCCGATCAGCAGCGAACCGACCGCCAGCACGATCAGCATCTGCTGCCAGTCGACCGCCAGCCCGAGCATGCCGTCAACCAGCAGCCGGATCGTGATTGCAAAGGCAGCGAGCTTCGGCGCGCCAGCAATCAGCAATGTCACCGCAGTCGGTGCACCCTGGTAGACGTCGGGCACCCACATGTGGAACGGCACCGCGCCGAGCTTGAACGCGAGGCCGCTGACGACGAAAACGATGCCGAACACCAGCACCGCCTTGTTGATCTGGCCGGTGCCGATCGCCTTGAAGACCTCACCGACCTCGAGCGAGCCGGTCGCGCCATACATCATCGACAGGCCATAGAGCAGGAAGCCGCTGGCCAGCGCACCGAGCACGAAATATTTCATCGCCGCCTCGGTGGCCGGCGGGTGATCGCGGCGCAGCGCGGTCAATGCATACAGCGACAGGCTCATCAACTCGAGACCGAGGTAGACGACTAGGAAATTGTTCGCCGACACCATCACACCGATGCCGAGCAGCGACAACATGCTCAGTGAAAACAGCTCGCCCTTCAACAGGTCGCGCGACGCCGCATAGGGCCGCGCATAAACCAGCGTGATCATCACCGCGATCGTCGCGAAGAAGCCGAGCAGGTGACCCATCGGATCGGCAACGACCATGCGCTGCATCGCGTAGACGGTCTCGCCTCGATTGAACGCCAGCAGATGCAGCACCGCCACCGCGCCAAGCGACAGTTGCGTCAGCCAGTAGGTCGGCGTGCGCTTCTCGTCGACGACCCACAGGTCGACCAGCGCGACGATGCATGCCATCAGCAGCAGCAGGATCTCGGGGGCGATGGCTAGCCAGTTCATGTTGTTCATTTGTCGTGCACCTGGTCTCAGTTCAGCTTCGAGACCGAGACATGGCGAATCAGCTCATTGACCGATACATGCATCGTGTCGGTGAACGGTTTCGGATAGACACCCATCCACAACACGGCAATCGCCAGGATCGCGAGCATCAGGAATTCGCGTGCGTTGATGTCGGTCAGCGCGCGCACCTCGGCATTCGCGATGTCGCCGAAATAGACCCGCTTGACCATCCACAAGGTATAGGCGGCGCCGAAGACGAGTGCCGTCGCGGCCAGCGCGCCGAGCCAGAAATTGACCTGCACCGCGCTGATGATGACCATCCATTCGCCGACAAAACCGGCGGTGCCTGGCAGGCCGCAATTGGCCATCGCGAAAAACACCGCAAACGCCGTGAAGGTCGGCATCGTATTGACGACGCCGCCGTAGCTGGCGATCTCGCGCGAGTGGACACGGTCGTACAACACGCCGATGCACAGGAACATCGCGCCGGAGACGAAACCGTGCGCGATCATCTGCACCAGGCCGCCGGAGATGCCCAGCTCGTTGAACATGAAGAAGCCGAGCGTGACGAATCCCATGTGGGCGACCGACGAATAGGCAACCAGTTTCTTCATGTCCTGCTGGACCAGTGCCACCAGCCCGATGTAGATCACCGCGACCAGCGACAGCGTGATGATGAACCAGGCATATTCATGCGCCGCATCGGGCGCGATCGGCAGCGAGAAGCGGAGGAAGCCGTAGGCGCCAAGCTTCAGCATGATGGCCGCCAGCACGACCGAACCGCCGGTCGGCGCCTCGACGTGGGCATCGGGCAACCAGGTGTGGACCGGCCACATCGGCACCTTGACCGCGAACGCCGCCAGGAATGCGAAGAACAGCATCGCCTGCGCCGGCAACGGCAGTTTCAGCTGATGCCAGGCCAGCAGATCGAAACTGCCGCCCGATTTGAAATAGAGGTAGACCAGCGCGACCAGCATCAGCAGCGAGCCGGCCAGCGTATAGAGGAAGAACTTGAACGCCGCATAGACGCGGCGCGGACCGCCCCAGATGCCGATCACGATGTACATCGGTATCAGCGTCGCCTCGAAGAAGACGAAGAACAGCAGCGCATCGACGGCACTGAAGACGCCGACCATGATGCCGGACAGGATCAGGAAGGCGCCCATGTACTGGTGGACGCGGTCGGTGATGACTTCCCAGCCGGCAATCACGACGATCACCGTGATGAACGCAGTCAGCAGCACGAACCAGACCGAAATGCCGTCGACACCGAGGTGGTAGCGGACGTTGAAACGGTCGATCCAGGCAAGGTTCTCGACGAACTGCATCGCCGCAGTGCTGGAATCGAAACCGGTGATCAGCGGAATCGTGACCAGGAAGCTCGCCAATGCGGCGACCAGTGCCAGCCAGCGAACCGGGCGCGCAAACTCGTCGCGACCCAGCGCGAGCAGCAGGCCGCCCGAAAAGATCGGCAGCCAAATGGCGAGGCTCAACAAACCCATGTTCTTGTTCTCCGTGACTCGACTGGAAAAATCCGCTGCAGCAGCCGTTGCCGCTTCAGCGACCGGTCAAGCCGCCCAGGAAGGGCCACAATTGCCAGGTCATCAGGCCGATCAGGCCCAGGATCATCACCAACGCATACCAGTACAGATAACCGGTCTGCACCTTGCGCACCAGTTGCGCGATGCCGCCGATGCCGCGCGACGAACCGTTGATCAGCACACCGTCGATCAATGCAGCATCCCCACCTTTCCACAAGCCGACGCCGAGCAGTCGCGCGCCGGCTGCCAGCACCTTCTCGTTGAACGCATCGAAGTAATACTTGTTGTCGAGCAGCTTGTAGATCGGACCGGCGCCGGCCTTGATCGCCGCCGGGATCTGCGGCTTGACCATGTAGAACCCATAGGCGGTGACGACGCCGGCCAGCGCCAGCCAGAACGGTGCGGTGACCAGGCCATGGGTGGCCATTGCCATCGCGCCGTGGAAGCCTTCGGCCAGCTGCGCCATCGCCGGATGCCTGGCCACGTCGACGAAGATCGAATCGCGCAGGAAATCGCCGAACAGCATCGGCTGGATCGTCATGTAGCCGATCACGACCGATGGAATCGCGAGCAGCACCAGCGGCAGCGTCACGACCCAGCGTGATTCGTGCGGCTCGTGCACATGGTGCTCGCCGCCGTGCTCGTCGTGGTGGTCGTGTTCACCGGGGAAAGGCTTGTGGCGGAAACGCTCGTCGCCGTGGAAGACGAGGAAATACATCCGGAACGAATAGAACGCGGTGACGAAGACGCCGGCGGTGACCGCGAATTGCGCAAACCAGGCGCCGGGCAGCTGCGACGCATAGGTCGCGATGATGATGCTGTCCTTCGAATAGAAGCCGGCAAACAGCGGCGTGCCGATCAATGCCAGCGAACCGAGCAGCGACGTGATCCAGGTGATCGGCATGTACTTGCGCAGGCCGCCCATGTTGCGGATGTCCTGGTCATGGTGCATGCCAATGATCACCGAGCCGGCGCCGAGGAACAGCAGGGCCTTGAAAAACGCGTGCGTCATCAGGTGGAAGACGGCGACCGAATAGGCCGACACGCCAAGCGCCACCGTCATGTAGCCGAGCTGCGACAGCGTCGAATAGGCAACGACACGCTTGATGTCGTTCTGGATGATGCCGAGAAAGCCCATGAACAGCGCGGTGATCGCGCCGATCACCAGCACGAAGCTGAGCGCGGTGTCGGACAGCTCGAACAGCGGCGACATCCGGGCCACCATGAAGATGCCGGCGGTCACCATCGTCGCCGCGTGGATCAGCGCCGAGATCGGCGTCGGGCCCTCCATCGAATCGGGCAGCCAGACGTGCAGCGGAAACTGCGCGCTCTTGCCCATCGCGCCGATGAACAGGCAGATGCAGATCACGGTGATCAGCATCCATTCGGCTCCGCCAAAGGGATTGGCAAAACCCAGGGCCGCGAGCTCGGGCGCCTTAGCGAACACCTCGGCATAACTGAGGCTGCCGGCAAATGCAACGATCAGGCCGATGCCGAGGATGAAGCCGAAGTCGCCGACCCGATTGACCAGGAAGGCCTTCATGTTCGCGAAGATCGCGGTCGGCTTGTTGAACCAGAAACCGATCAGCAGATAACTGACGAGGCCGACGGCCTCCCAGCCGAAGAACAGCTGCAGGAAGTTGTTGCTCATCACCAGCATCAACATGCTGAAGGTGAACAGCGAGATATAGCTGAAGAAACGCTGGTAACCCGGGTCTTCCTCCATGTATCCGATGGTGTAGATGTGCACCATCAGCGAGACGAAGGTGACGACGCACATCATCATCGCCGACAGGCCGTCGATCAGGAAGCCGACCTCCATCTTCAGGTCACCGATGACCATCCACTCGTAGATCGTCGCGTTGAAACGGGCGCCGTCGATGGCGACCGAATACAAGGTCATCGCCGAGATGATGAAGGCGATCAGCACGCCGAGGATGGTGACGATGTGCGCGCCGCGGCGGCCGACCTTCTTGCCGGCAAGGCCGGCGATCAGCGAGCCGACCAGCGGTGCCAGCGGCACCGCCAGCAGCATGTTCTGGGAGAGTTCTGTTGCCATGTGCTGATCAGCCCTTCAGGCTGTCCATCTCGTCCACGTTGATCGTCGAGCGGTTGCGGAACAACACGACCAGGATGGCCAGGCCGATTGCCGATTCGGCCGCAGCAACGGTCAGGATGAAGAAGACAAATACCTGACCTGCCATGTCGCCGAGGTAATGCGAAAAGGCGACGAAATTCAGGTTGACCGCCAGCAGCATCAGTTCGATCGCCATCAGCAGCACGATCAGGTTCTTGCGATTCAGGAAGATGCCGATCACCGACAACGCGAACAGGATCGCGCCGAGCGACAGAAAGTGGCCAAGCGTAATCATGGCTGGTCTCCACGGGCCGCCGGCGCCGAATCGACGCTGGCCGGCATCTTCACCAGCCGCACCCGGTCAGCCTTGCGCACCCGAACCGCATCGGACGGGTCAATGCTGCGCGAATCCTTGCGCTTGCGCAGCGTCAACGAAATCGCCGCGATGATCGCGACCAGCAGCAGCACCGCGGCGATCTGCAGCGGGTACAGGTAGCGGGTATAGACCTCGATGCCGAGCATCCTGGTATTGCCGGCCTGCACCGTCGCCGCATCGGCAACCGGCGCCTCCGACAAACGGAAGCCCCCGAGCAGCACCGCGGCCATCTCGAGCGCGATGATCACGCCGACCAGCCCGGCGACCGGGAAATGCTTCCAGAAACCCTGGCGCAAGGCATTCGAATCGATGTCAAGCATCATCACGACGAACAGGAACAGCACCATCACCGCACCGACATAAACCAGCACCAGCGCGATCGCGAGAAATTCGGCGTGCAGCAGGATCCAGACGCAGGAGGCCGAGAAAAACGCGAGCACCAGATAAAGCGCCGCGTAGACCGGCGTGCGCGCGGTGATGACACGGAATGCCGCGAACAGCAGCACGGCCGAGAAGATGTAGAAAAGCGCGGAAGTCGTATTCATCGTGGTCCTGGCGCGGAAGCCTGACAGCGCGGCGGCAGCCGACCGCGTCGACGCGGCGGCGGCATCGCGAGCGATGCTCAGCGGTAGCGGGCGTCGGCCTCCTTGTTGGCGGCGATTTCGCTTTCGTAGCGGTCACCGACGGCCAGCAGCATGTCCTTCGTGAAATAGAGGTCGCCGCGCTTCTCGCCGTGGTATTCGAAGATGTGGGTCTCGACGATCGAATCGACTGGGCAGCTCTCCTCGCAGAAGCCGCAGAAGATGCACTTGGTCAGGTCGATGTCGTAACGCGTCGTGCGCCGCGAACCATCGTCGCGCACGTCGCTTTCGATCGTGATCGCCAGCGCCGGGCAGACCGCCTCGCACAGCTTGCATGCAATGCAGCGCTCCTCGCCGTTCTCATAGCGGCGCAGCGCATGCAAGCCGCGAAACCGCGGGCTCATTGGCGTTTTCTCTTCAGGAAACTGAACCGTGATCGTCGGCGACAGGAAGTGCCGGCCGGTCAGCGCGAGGCCCTTGAACAGCTCGGTGAGCATGAAGCTCGAAAACAGATCCTTGATGGCACTCATCGGTGCTCCTCCCTCTGCCCGCCGGCAGCCGGTGCGACGGCGGACCGGCTTGCGATGGCCGCGGCTTCAATTCGAATCGATCGGCTCATGGCGTCAGATCCAGATGTTCCACGGCGACTGGATCCACAGCCCGACCACGATCAGCCAGACCAGCGTCACCGGAATGAAGATCTTCCAGCCCAGACGCATGATCTGGTCGTAGCGGAAGCGCGGAAAGGTCGCCCGAACCCACAGGAACAGCGTGACGACGACGAAGGTCTTCAGGCCGAGCCAGATCCAGCCCGGAATCCAGTTGAAGAAAACGCTGTCGATCGGCGGCAACCAGCCTCCGAGGAACATCGTGACCGCAAGCACCGAGACCAGCAGCATGTTCGCGTATTCGGCGAGGAAGAACATCGCGAACGCCATGCCCGAATATTCGACCATGTGGCCGGCAACGATCTCCGACTCGCCTTCGACGACGTCGAACGGATGGCGGTTCGTCTCGGCCAGGCCCGAGATGAAATAGACGACGAAGATCGGCAGCAGCGGCAGCCAGTTCCAAGACAGGAAATTCAGCCCGATGTCGGCAAAGCGGCCCTTGTCCTGGCCGAGCACGATCTCGGTCATGTTCAGCGTGCCGCTGACCATCAGCACGACGACCAGCGCAAAACCCATCGCGATCTCGTAGCTGACCATCTGTGCCGACGCGCGCAACGCGCCGAGGAAGGCGTATTTCGAGTTCGACGCCCAGCCGGCGATGATCACGCCATAGACCTCGAGCGAAGTGATCGCAAGCAGGAACAGCAGGCCGGCATTGATGTTCGACAACGCGACTTCCGGGCCGAAGGGGATTACCACCCAAGCGGCCAGCGCCGGCATGATCGTCATCACCGGGCCGAGCAGGAACAGTGGACGGTTGGCCGCCGCAGGCAGGATGATCTCCTTGAAGATCAGCTTGATCGCATCGGCGATCGGCGTCAGCAGGCCCCATGGCCCGACCCGGTTCGGCCCGGGGCGGATCTGCGACCAGCCGATTGCCTTGCGCTCCCACAGCGTCAGGTAGGCGACGCAGCCCATCAGCGGCAGCAGCAGCGCAACGATCTTGATCAGCGTCCAGGCGACCGGCCAGGCGCCGCCGAGCACCGATTCACCGAATTGATTGATGTGATCGATCATCGCGGGCTCATGCCTTTTCGACGGTCAACGGACCATATGCCGCGCCGAGTGCCGCAGTGGCGGCCAGGCCGGCGGGAATGCGGATCGTGCGCGGCGCAAGACCGGCGCCGACGACCACCGGCAACACCACGCTGGCCGACCCGCCGCGCGCAAAACGCAGCGACGCACCGGATTCGACACCCAGTTCGTCGGCAAGCGCAGCCGGAATCCGCGCCAGCGGCAGCAGCCGCGCATCGGCAGTCAGTTGCAGGCTCGGCGCACGCCGCACCAGCATGTCGGTTGCATAAATCGGCAGTTCGGCAATGCGCTCGAATCCGGCCTCGTCGGCTTGCTCGAGCTTCAACTCGTCGGTACCGACGGTGGGCGCGTTGTCGAGGCGCCGCTGCAACTGGTCGGCCGGGCCGAGCGCCTCGGCACGAACGTCTTCCGACGATTCGAAGTTGAAATTGTCCAGGCCGAGCAGGTTGCCGAGCACGCGCAACGCCTTCCACGCCGGGCGTGCATCGCCGAGCGCCTTGACGACGCCGTGGAAACTCTGCACCCGGCCTTCGGCATTGACGAAGCTGCCCGAGGTCTCGGTGAATGGCGTGATCGGCAGCAACACGTCGGCGGCGTCGAGCGCGGCCGATTTGAACGGCGTCATCGCGACCACCAGCTTGGCACCGCGCATCGCCTCGAGCGCAGCCGGCGCATTGTCGATGTCGAGCATCGGCTCGACATTGAGCATCAGCAGCGCCTTCAGTTCGCCGTTCAGCATGTCCTTCGCGTTGCGCCCATCCGGCCCTGGCAAGGCACCGACGAGCTGCGCGCCGACCGAGTTGGCCGCTTCGCCAAGAAAACCGACACGCGCGCCGGTCTGCCTGCCGATCCAGTCGGCAAGCGCGAGCAATTGCTCCGCTTGCGGATGCTGTGCCGCCGCATTGCCGAGCAATACCCATTTGCTGTCGCCGCTGGCAAGCGATTCGGCGATCGCCTTCGCCTGATCGGACGGCTTGGCGTCGACCGGCGCCGCGACACCAGCGCCATTGGCGACGGCGGCAGCGATGCCGGCCAGTTCGGCCAGCCATTGGCCGGGCGCCGCGGTGACCGCATTCGCGACCGGCAGCAGCCAGTCGTCGGCGACCGCATGCAGCGAGTGGACCTGTGCGCCGTGCTTGCAGGCCTGGCGCAGCCGCTGCGCAAACAGCGGATGGTCCTTGCGCAGGAAGGAGCCGATCACCAGCACGCGCTGAGCGGTCGACAGTTCGGCGATCGACCCGCCGAGCCAGCGTGCCGAGCCGGCCGGTGCGGCCGCGAAATCGCGGTTGCGCAGGCGATGGTCGATATTCTCCGAGCCAATGCCGCGAACCAGCCGACCGGCGAGGAACAGTTCCTCGACGGTGCTGTGCGGCGACACCAGCGCGCCGATGCTGTTCGCACCGTGCTCCGACTTGATGTGCTGCAGGCTGCGCGCGACATATTCGAGCGCGCTGGTCCAGTCGGTCGGCTGCCATTGCCCGCCCTGCTTGACCATCGGCGTCGTCAGCCGGTCCGGGCTGCCCAGCGCCTCATAGCTGAAGCGGTCACGGTCGGCGATCCAGCATTCGTTGACGGCCTCGTTTTCCAGCGGCAGCACGCGCATCACGCGGCCACCCTTGACCTGCACGATCAGGTTGCTGCCGGTGCTGTCGTGCGGGCTGACGCTTTTGCGCCGCGACAGCTCCCAGGTGCGTGCGCTGTAGCGGAACGGCTTGCTCGTCAATGCGCCGACCGGGCAGATGTCGATCATGTTGCCCGACAACTCCGAATCGACGGTATCGCCGAGCACCGTCGTGATTTCCGCGTGTTCGCCGCGATGGATCATGCCGAGCTCCATCACGCCGGCAACCTCCTGGCCGAAGCGGACGCAGCGCGTGCAATGGATGCAGCGCGTCATCTCGGCCATCGAGATCAGCGGCCCGACATCCTTCTGGAAGACGACCCGCTTTTCCTCGTCGTAGCGAGATTCGGAAGCGCCATAACCGACCGCCAGGTCCTGCAGCTGACACTCGCCGCCCTGATCGCAGATCGGGCAATCGAGCGGGTGATTGATCAGCAGAAACTCCATCACGCTCTGCTGCGCCTTCAGCGCCTTGTCGCTGCGCGTGCGCACGATCATGCCCTGGGTCGCCGGCGTCGCGCAGGCCGGCATCGGCTTCGGTGCCTTCTCGACCTCGACCAGGCACATGCGGCAGTTCGCCGCAATCGACAGTTTCTTGTGATAGCAGAAATGCGGAATGTAGGTGCCTGCCTTGTCGGCGGCATGCATCACGGTGCTGCCTTCGGCCACCTCGACCTTCCGGCCGTCGAGTTCGATTTCAATCATGCATCCAGCCGCCGGGCGGCTCCTTCTGCCCCTTCCCCGTTTCGGGGAAGGCCGGGATGGAGGCTCCGAACAGCCGCCACCATGCTCGTGTTCTCCAAAGCCGTCATGCGCTCACCTGCGCCACCCGGGCAGCGAAGCCACCATCGCCGACCGGCGCAACGCCGGGTGCGGCAGCCGCGCTGCCCGGCAACAGCGCCGCCTGCTCGATCAATGCGACGAACTCATGGCGGAAATGCTTGATCATTGCCCGCACCGGCATCGCCGCCGCATCGCCGAGCGCGCAGATCGTGCGCCCCTGGATATTGTCGGCAACCGAATTGAGCAGGTCGATGTCCTCCATCCGCCCCTTGCCGTCGGCAATCCGCTCGACCATCCTGAACAGCCAGCCGGTGCCTTCACGGCACGGCGTGCACTGGCCGCAGCTCTCGTGCATGTAGAAATACGACAAGCGCAGCAGCGAGCGGACCATGCAGCGGGTATCGTCCATCACGATCACCGCGCCGGAGCCGAGCATCGATCCGGCCTTCGCGATCGAGTCGTAATCCATCGTGCAGTCCATCATGATCGACGCCGGCAGCACCGGCGCCGACGATCCACCCGGGATCACCGCCTTCAGCTGGCGGCCGGGGCGCATGCCACCGGCGAGTTCGAGCAGATCGGCAAACGACGTGCCGAGCGGAATCTCGTAGTTGCCCGGCCGCGCGACGTCGCCGACCACCGAGAAGACTTTCGTGCCGCCGTTGTTCGGCTTGCCGACATCGAGGTAGGGCTGGCCGCCGTTGCGAATGATCCACGGCACCGCGGCAAAGGTCTCGGTGTTGTTGATCGTTGTCGGCTTGCCGTACAGGCCGAAACTGGCCGGGAACGGCGGCTTGAAGCGCGGCTGCCCCTTCTTGCCTTCCAGCGACTCGAGCAGCGCGGTCTCCTCGCCGCAGATGTAGGCGCCGAAGCCGTGCGCTGCGTGGAGCTGGAAATTGAAGCCCGAGCCGAGGATGCCGTCGCCGAGCAGACCGGCGCCACGCGCCTGTTCGAGCGCCTCCTCGAAGCGTTCATACACCTCGAAGATCTCGCCGTGGATGTAGTTGTAGCCGACCGTGATGCCCATTGCATACGCCGCGATCGCCATCCCTTCGATGACGATGTGCGGGTTGAACATCAGGATGTCGCGATCCTTGCAGGTACCCGGCTCGCCTTCGTCGGAGTTGCAGACCAGGTATTTCTGGCCCGGGAACTGGCGGGGCATGAAACTCCACTTCAGCCCGGTCGGAAAACCGGCGCCGCCACGGCCGCGCAGGCCCGACAACTTGACTTCGGCAATCACCTGCTCGGGCGTCATCGGTTCGGCACCGTCGACACCGAGGATCTTGCGCAGTGCCTGGTAGCCGCCCCGGGCCTGATAGGCGTCGAGATGCCAGTTCGAGCCGTCGAGGTCGACGAGGATCTGCGGCTTGATGTGGCGGCCGTGGAAGCTGGTGTGTTCGCCAGTCGACTGGAATTTGGACAGGTCAAGCATGGCCGTCTCCGCTGTCGCGCGCCGGCTGGGCAGCGAGCAGTTCGACCAGTTCATCGAGCCGCTGGTTGCTCATGTAGCTGCACATCTGCCGGTCATTGACCAGCATCACCGGCGCATCGGCGCAGGCGCCGAGGCATTCGCTCTTCTGCACCGTGAAACGGCCGTCGGCGGACGTGCCGCCCTCCTCGATGCCGAGCCGCTCGCACAGGTGCTCGAGCGCCTGCTGGCCGTCGCGCAGCTGACACGGCAGGTTGGTGCAGACGTTCAGCTTGTATTGGCCAACCGGATTCTGGTTGTACATGTTGTAGAAGGTCGTCACCTCGTGCACCGCGATCGGCGCCATGCCGAGCACCTCGGCAACCGCCTTCTCGCTGGCCGGAGAGACGAAACCCTGCTCCTGCTGAACGATAGCGAGGCATGCCATCACCGCCGACTGCTTCTGCTCGGGCGGATATTTCGCGATCTCGCGGGCAAAGCGCTGCAGCGTCTGCTCCGAGAACCTGACGACGTCGGACTTCATCGGTCGATCTCTCCAAATACGATGTCCATCGTGCCGATCACCGCGACCGCATCGGCGATCATGTGGCCACGCGCCATCTCGTCGAGCGCAGCCAGATGCGGAAAGCCCGGCGCGCGGATCTTCAGCCGATAGGGCTTGTTCGCGCCATCGCTGACGATATAGATGCCGAATTCGCCCTTCGGATGCTCGACCGCCGCGTAGGCCTCGCCTTCGGGAACGTGGAAACCTTCGGTGAACAGCTTGAAATGGTGGATCAGTTCCTCCATGCTCGACTTCATCTCGAGCCGCGACGGTGGAGCGACCTTGTGGTTGTCGGTGATCACCGGGCCCGGATTGGCGCGCAGCCAGTCGACACACTGCTTGATGATCCGGTTGCTTTGCCGCATCTCCTCGATGCGCACCAGGTATCGGTCGTAGGTATCGCCGTTCACGCCGACCGGGATGTCGAAGTCCATCTGGTCGTAGACATCATAGGGCTGCTTCTTGCGCAGGTCCCACTCGATGCCCGAGCCGCGCAGCATCGGTCCTGTAAAACCGAGGTTCAGCGCCCGCTCGGGCGAGACGATGCCGATGCCGACGGTGCGCTGCTTCCAGATGCGGTTGTCGGTCAGCAGGGTTTCATAGTCGTCGACGTTTTTCGGGAAGCGGCGGCAGAAGTCGTCGATGAAATCGAGCAGCGAGCCTTCGCGGTTCTGGTTCAGCCGCGCAATCGTCTTCGCATTCTTGATCTTCGATGCGCGGTACTGCGGCATTGAATCGGGCAGGTCGCGGTAGACGCCGCCGGGGCGGAAATAGGCGGCATGCATGCGCGCGCCGGATGCCGCCTCGTACATGTCGAACAGATCCTCGCGCTCGCGGAAGCAGTAGATCAGGATGTTCATCGCACCGCAGTCGAGTCCGTGCGCGCCGAGCCACAGCAGGTGGTTCAGCAGACGGGTGATCTCGCTGAACATCACGCGGATGTACTGCGCACGGACCGGCACGTCGACACCGGTCAGCTTCTCGATCGCCAGGCAATAGGCGTGCTCATTGCACATCATCGAGACATAGTCGAGCCGGTCCATGTACGGCAGCGACTGGATGTAGGTCTTGCTTTCAGCCAGCTTCTCGGTCGCCCGGTGCAGCAGCCCGATATGCGGATCGGCGCGCTGGATGACCTCGCCATCGAGCTCGAGCACGAGCCGCAACACCCCGTGCGCAGCCGGATGCTGGGGACCGAAGTTGAGGGTGTAGTTCTTGATCTCGGCCATGGAATAGGTCGGTGAGGTCGGTCAGCCGGCGCCGGCTCAGTGCAAGCCGCCGTAGCGGTCTTCGCGGATGATGCGCGGCGTGATGTCGCGCGGCTCGATCGTCACCGGCTGGTAGATGACGCGTTTGCTTTCCGGGTCGTAACGCATCTCGACGGTGCCGCTGGTCGGGAAATCCTTGCGGAACGGATGACCGATGAAGCCGTAGTCGGTCAGGATGCGGCGCAGGTCGACGTGGCCTTCGAAGATGATGCCGAACAGGTCGAAGGCCTCGCGCTCGAACCAGTTCAACGAGGCCCAGACATCGGTCAGCGAGGCGACCATCGGCAGTTCGTCGTCGGGGCAGAAGACCTTCAGCCGCAGCCGCCAATTGTGGCTGACCGACAGCAGGTGGGTGACGACACAGAAACGCAGTCCGTCCCAGTCGAGATCCTTGTAGCTGCTGTAGTCGACGCCGCAGAGGTCGATCGCCTGCTCGAATTTCAGGCCTGGATCGTCGCGCAGCGTCGTGGCGACGTCGAGACAATGCTCGGCGGCAACCGTCAGCGTCAGTTCGCCGCGGTCGGCGACCAGCCCCTTGATCCGCTCTCCGAGGACAGCGACCAGTGCCGCTTCCAGCGTTTCGATTCTGCTCATGCTTGGTCCGGAAGGCGGCTCAACGGGCGATGGTGTTTTCGCGGCGGATCTTGGCCTGCAACTGAAGAATGCCGTACAGCAAGGCCTCGGCCGTCGGCGGGCAACCGGGCACATAGACGTCGACCGGCACGATGCGATCGCAGCCGCGCACCACGGAGTAGCTGTAGTGGTAGTAGCCGCCGCCGTTGGCACACGAGCCCATGCTCAACACCCAGCGCGGCTCCGCCATCTGGTCGTAGACCTTGCGCAGCGCCGGCGCCATCTTGTTGCACAAGGTGCCGGCAACGATCATCAGGTCGCTCTGCCGCGGACTCGGGCGGAACAACATCCCGAAGCGGTCGATGTCATAGCGGGCCGCGCCGGCATGCATCATCTCGACCGCGCAACAGGCCAGACCGAAGGTCATCGGCCACAGCGAACCCGTCTTCGACCAGTTGATGACCGTATCAAGACTGGTGGTGACGAATCCTTCCTTCAGTACGCCTTCGATTCCCATCTGATCAACCTCGCTTGTCTTGTTCGCCCTGCCTGTTTCGACGGTATCGCGGCCGACCCCGGATCACTCCCAGTCCAGCGCACCCTTCTTCCATTCGTAGGCGAAACCAACCACCAGGATGCCGAGGAAAATCATCATCGCCCAGAAACCGGTCGCGCCGATGTCGCGCAGCGCAACCGCCCACGGGAACAGGAATGCGATCTCGAGATCGAACAGGATGAACAGGATCGCGACCAGGTAGTAGCGAACGTCGAACTTCATCCGCGCGTCTTCGAATGCCTCGAAGCCGCATTCGTAGGGCGAATTTTTGGCCGCATCAGGACGACGCGGGCCGAGCACAAAACCGAGAACCTGGGGCGCCACGCCAACGCCGATGCCGACCAGGATGAACAGCAGGACGGGCAGGTAGGGTTCGAGGTTCATGGTCTGCGGTGGGGACTGGTTCGCGCACAGGCAGCGAAAAGAAAACCGCCCGACTTTATCAATCTGGTGCCGACGGCGAGACTCGAACTCGCACAGCTTTCGCCACTACCCCCTCAAGATAGCGTGTCTACCAATTTCACCACGTCGGCCGCACTCAGCAGCATGAAGAGTGTTCAGATGGCATGAGGATCGCTCTCTGAACAGCCCAACATTCTAAACCCAATCGATTGCCCGATCGGGGACAACCCTGGCTTTTTGCATCCCGACAACAACGATTCGCGGCTTCGCGATCGCGTCGTCGAGCGGCATCACTTGGCCGGCTCGGAGGCCACTGCAGGCGCAGTTGCCGGCGCCGGTGTCGGCACGGCGGGAGCCGGTGTCACGGTGGCCGGCGGCGGCACCTCGGCCGCACCCGGAATCTGCGCCGCACCGGTGGCCGGCGGCGCACTGGCCGCCGTTGCCGGCCGTTCGAGGATGCTGCCCGTGCCCGTGCCCTGGCCGGGCCGCATCATCCGCTCGTTGCTGATGTAGGCGAGGAGCAGCGTGCACGCAAAAAAGATCGCCGCGCAGACCGCGGTAGAGCGCGACAGGAAGTTCGCACTGCCGGTCGCGCCGAACAGGCTACCCGAGGCGCCGCTGCCAAACGAGGCACCCATGTCGGCCCCCTTGCCGTGCTGAACCAGCACCAGGCCGATCATCACCAATGCCGTCACGATCTGCAGCATCACCACCAGGTTCGTCATCCAGTTCATGTCATCAAACTCCAAGAATCCTCAGCGCGCTCGGCCGTCAATCGGCGGCGCGGCAAATCGCCGCAAAATCGGCAGCCTTCAGCGAGGCGCCGCCAATCAGGCCGCCATCGATATCGGGTTGGGCAAACAGTTCAACTGCGTTGTCGGGCTTGACGCTGCCGCCGTACAACAGGCTGATGCGCGCGGCCTTGTCGGTCGCCGCGTGCAGTTGCTGGCGCAGCCGCTGGTGCACGGCCTGCGCCTGCTCCGGCGTTGCGGTGCGGCCGGTGCCGATCGCCCAGACCGGTTCGTAGGCCACGACGATCTGCGGAATGCACGGCCCGAGCGTGTGGATCACAGCCGACAACTGCCGCTTGACGACTTCCTCGGTCTGCCCGGCGTCGCGCTGCTCGAGGGTCTCGCCGACGCAGACGACCGGCGTCAGGCCATGGGCGAGCGCCCGCTTTGCCTTGTCGGCAACCAGTTGATCCGATTCGCCATGGCCGGCGCGGCGCTCCGAATGGCCGACCAGCACATAGCGGCAGCCGAATTCGGCCAGCATCGCTGCCGACACTTCGCCGGTATAGGCGCCGCTTTCATGGGCCGAGCAATCCTGCGCACCCCAGGCGATGCGCCCGCCTTGCAGCGACAGCGCCACGTCGCCGAGATACGGGAACGGCACGCAGACCGCAACTTCGGCAACCCAGGGGCCGGCCTTCTTCAGCTCGGCCAGCAGATCGGTATTGGCGACCCGGTCGCCATTCATCTTCCAGTTGCCGATCACGCGCTTGACCGGAGTGCCAGCGGAAGCCTGCATCGCGTTCACCATGTCAGCACCAGTTTGCCGATGTGTTGATTCGACTCCATCAGCGCATGCGCCTGTGCGGCCTGCTCGGCCGGGAAGACCTTGTAGATCACCGGCTTGACCATGCCGCTCTCCAGCCACGGCCAGACATGCTCGGCCAGCGCCTGCGCGATCGCGGCCTTGAAGGCAACCGGCCGCGGCCGCAGCGTCGAACCGGTGATCGTCAAACGGCGCCGCAGCACCTGGCCGGAATTGATCTGCGCATCATTGCCGCCTTGCGTCGCGATGATCACGAGGCGGCCGTCATCGGCAAGACAGCTCAGCTCGCGCGCCACATAGTGGCCTGCAACCATGTCGAGGATCACGTCGACGCCACGCCCGTCGGTCAGCCGCTTGGCTTCCTCGGCAAAGTCGTGGGTCTTGTAGTTGATCGCATGGTCGGCACCGAGCGCGAGACAGGCCGCGGCCTTCTCGTCCGAGCCGACCGTGACGATCACCTTCGCACCAGCCGCCTTCGCAAGCTGGATCGCGGTGACGCCGATGCCGCTGCTGCCGCCTTGCACCAGCAGCGTTTCGCCGGGCTGAAGGCGGCCGCGATCGAAGACATTCGACCAGACGGTAAAAAACGTCTCCGGCAGGCTCGCCGCCTCGACGTCGCTGAAACCGGCCGGCACGCGCAGGCATTGCGCCACCGGCGCGACGCACCATTGCGCATAACCGCCGCCGGCAACCAGGGCGCAGACCCGGTCCCCGATCGACAGCCCGGCTTTTGCCAACGCATCGGCATCACCGCTTTCGATGACGCCGGCAACCTCGAGACCGGGCAGCTCGGACGCGCCGGGCGGCACCGGATACAGGCCTTTTCGCTGCAGCACATCGGGACGATTGACGCCCGATGCGGCCACCTTGATCAGCAGTTCGCCGGCGCCGGCTTGCGGCTTCGGCTGCTCTGCCAGTTGCAGCACCTCCGGCGCACCCGGCGAACTGATTGCTATCGCTTTCATCGCACAGCCTCCACGATCATTCCGACGACGGCGCACCGCGCTTGCCGCGCAAGCGCGCCGTCGCCCACTGCATCATCAACGAGTGCTCAATCCTGCGGCTGGGCATCCGGCGTCGACGCCGGGGCCGGGGCCGGTGCATCACGGTCGATCAGCGCCTTCATCGACAGCTTGACGCGTCCCTTTTCGTCGGTCTCGAGCACCTTGACCTTGACGATCTGGCCTTCCTTCAGGAAGTCGGTGACCTTCTCGACACGCTGATGCGCAATCTGGCTGATGTGCAGCAGACCGTCCTTGCCTGGAAGCAGGTTGATCAGCGCGCCGAAATCGAGGATCTTCGTCACCGGGCCCTCGTAGATCTTGCCGATCTCGACTTCCGCAGTGATCTCGGCGATGCGCTTCTTCGCGTGCTCGGCCTTGTCGGCATCTGCAGACGCGATCGTGATCGTGCCGTCTTCGCCGATATCGATCGTGCAGCCGGTCTCTTCGGTCAGCGCGCGGATCGTCGCACCACCCTTGCCGATGACGTCGCGGATCTTCTCCGGATTGATCTTCATCGTGTAGAGCCGCGGTGCGAACTGCGAGACCTCGGTCTTCGCCTGGCCCATCGCCTCGGTCATCTTGTCGAGGATGTGCAGCCGCGCTTCCTTGGCCTGCGCCAGCGCAACCTGCATGATTTCCTTCGTGATGCCCTGGATCTTGATGTCCATCTGCAGCGCGGTCACGCCGGCGGTCGTGCCGGCGACCTTGAAGTCCATGTCGCCGAGGTGATCCTCGTCTCCGAGGATGTCGGTCAGCACCGCAAAGCGGTTGCCTTCCTTGATCAGGCCCATCGCGATGCCGGCCACATGGGCCTTCATCGGCACGCCGGCGTCCATCAGTGCGAGGCAGCCGCCGCACACCGAAGCCATCGACGACGAACCATTCGACTCGGTGATCTCGGAGACGACGCGCATCGAATACGGGAACTCGGTGCGGTCCGGCAGCACGGCAACCAGCGCGCGCTTGGCGAGTCGGCCGTGGCCGATTTCGCGCCGCTTCGGCGTGCCGACGCGGCCGGTTTCGCCGGTCGCGAACGGCGGCATGTTGTAGTGCAGCATGAAGTGCTCGCTGAACTCGCCGGCGAGCGCATCGATCTTCTGCGAATCGCGGTCGGTGCCGAGCGTCGCGGCGACCAGCGCCTGCGTCTCGCCGCGGGTGAACAGCGCCGAACCGTGGACCCGCGGCAGCACGCCGTTGCGGATCTCGATCTGCCGCACGGTGCGGGTATCGCGGCCATCGATGCGCGGCTCGCCGGCCAGGATCTGGCTGCGCACGATCTTCGCTTCGATGTCGAACAGCACGTTGTCGACCTTGACCTTGTCGACCGGCTCGCCGCCTTCGGCCAGCGCGATCAGCGTCTTCGCGGTGACGTCACGCGTCGCCTGCGTACGCGCCTGCTTCGACCGGATCTGGTAGGCCGCGCGCAGCGGCTCTTCGGCCAGCGCGGTGACCTTGGCGATGAAGGCTTCGTCCTTCGCCGCCGGGGTCCAGTCCCAGGCCGGCTTGCCGGCGTCACGGACCAGTTCGTTGATCGCGGCGATCGCGACCTTGCACTGCTCGTGGCCATAAACGACGCCGCCGAGCATGATCTCTTCGCTCAGCTGCTGGGCCTCGGATTCGACCATCAGCACGGCGGCTTCGGTGCCGGCAACGACCAGGTCCATCTTCGAATCGAGCAGGTCGGTCTTGCCCGGGTTCAGCACATAGTCGCCGTCGATATAACCGACGCGTGCGGCGCCGATCGGGCCGTTGAACGGGATGCCGGAGATCGCCAGCGCGGCGCTCGAGCCGATCAGCGCGGCGATGTCGGCCGAGACTTCCGGGTTCAGCGACATCACATGGATGACGACCTGAACCTCGTTGTAGAAGCCTTCAGGGAACAGCGGACGCAGCGGACGGTCGATCAGCCGCGAGGTCAGCGTCTCGAGTTCGCTCGGACGGCCTTCGCGCTTGAAGAAGCTGCCGGGAATCTTGCCGGCGGCGTAGGTCTTCTCGATGTAGTCGACGGTCAGCGGGAAGAAATCCTGCCCCGGCTTCGGGTTCTTCGCACCGACGACGGTGGCGAGGACAACGGTGTCCTCGATGTTGACCAGCACCGCGCCGCCGGCCTGGCGGGCGATTTCACCGGTCTCGAGCACGACCTCGTGGCGGCCCCATTGGAATGTCTTGGTGACTTTGTTGAACATGCTCATGTCGATCTCCTGTCATGGTCCTGCGCATCGATGCGCGGGCGCTTTGGATTGACGGAGCTGCGGTATCGTGGCGCGATGCCATTCCAGCGGCACTGCGGCACAGCACCGGTGGAATGACACATCGTCATCGATAGATACCTGGCTCCGAACGGACAAACAACGCGGCGAAAACGAGAAGAGCCTGTGCTGGCAATCCAGACAGGCTCTTCTTCGCCATGCGCGTCTTATTTGCGCAAGCCCAGCGTCTGGATCAGCGCGGTATAACGCGACGCGTCCTTCGCCTTCAGATAGCTCAGCAGGCTCTTGCGGGTATTGACCATCTTCAGCAGGCCGCGGCGGCCATGATGGTCCTTCTTGTGGGTCTTGAAGTGCGGCATCAGTTCGTTGATGCGTGCGGTCAGCAGCGCGACCTGGACTTCGGGTGAACCGGTATCGCCCTTGCTGCGCGCGTGCGCCTTGACGATTTCGGCTTTTTCGAGGGTAGTGGCAGTCATGAAATTTCCGAGTGGCCCGCCGTGAAGGTTGTGGCAGGCTGTTGCGACTTGCGGTCACCAGTGGAAACAACCGGTGCCGTGCTGTGGTTTGCCGGCCGGCGGACTCAGCCCGCTTGTCGGCAATTGCCCTGCGCCAGCAGCGACCCGGGAAGACCCCGATCGACATGCCCATACGCAAAGCCGATCGATTATACCCCGAGAGCGCCCCTGAGCCGGGCAACCCCGTCGACCAGGCGTTGCGGATCGCGGGATGCAAAACACCAGCGCAACCAGCCTTCGCCTTCGTCGCCGAACGCGGCGCCCGGCGCCAGCCCGAGGCCGGCATCGGCGACCAGCCGCTTGGCCAGCGCCAGCGAGTCGGTCTGCCCGTCGATCGCAAAAAACGCATACATGCCGCCCGGCGGCGTCGCCACCCGAACGCCAGGGACCGCGGCCAGCGCCGGCAGCAGCGCATCGCGGCAGATCTTCAAGCGGTCGACGACATCGCGGACCAGCGGCTCGCCCTGCAGCAACGCGGCGATGCCGGCGCGCTGGACAAAAACCGGCGAACACGAGGTGTTGAATTCGATCAGCTTGCCGATCGCCGAGGCCATCGCCTCCGGCACCACCATCCAGCCGAGCCGCCAGCCGGTCATCAGAAAACTTTTCGAGAAGCTGTGGACGACGATCAGCCGCTCGTCCGCGTCGGCGATGTCGAGAAAACTCGGCGCAGCGGCGTCGTGTTCGAAAAAGATGCGCTCATAAACCTCGTCGGCGACGATCCAGGTGCCAGTGCGCCGGCAATGGTCGAGGATGCGCCGTTGCTCGTCCGCGCTGAGCGTCCAGCCGGTCGGATTGTTCGGCGCATTCAGCAGCAGCACCCGCGTGCGCGGCGTCACCCGCTCGAGCAGGCGATCGAGGTCGAGGACCCAGCGGCTGCCGGCGCCGGCTTCGTCGAAGCGCAACGACACCCGGTGCACCCGCGCGCCGAGGATATTTGCCTGCGCGGTCAGGTTCGGCCACAGCGGCACGACCGCCACCACCTCGTCGCCGGGGTCGACCAGCGCCTGCAGCGCCAGCATCAGGGCATTGACGCCGCCCGACGCGACCGCAATGCGAGCCGCGCCGAGCGGCGGATGCAGCGTCGACACATAGCCGGCGATCGCCTCGCGGAGCTCGGGCAGACCGAGGTTCGGCGAATAAAAGGTTTCGCCGGCCTGGATCGAATCAGCAGCAGCCTGGCGGATCGCCGCTGGCGTCACCTCGTCGCTTTCGCCAAACCAGAACGGCAGCAGGTCGCTTCGGCCGATGCCGGCATCGGCGACTTCGCGGATCTTCGAGCCAGGCAGGCGGTCGATCAGCAGACGGGAAACTGGAGGCATCGGATCAGGTGATTGAGACTTCGGACAGCGGCCATCGCGGCCGGACATCGAAGCGGCCGACGGTCGCAGGCTCGGCGATGCCGCGTTGCACGCGCATCGCCGCGGCCAGCGCAATCATCGCGCCGTTGTCGGTGCACAGCGACAGCTCCGGATAAAAAACCGTCGCCGAACGGCCGGCGGCGGCCGCATCGAGCTGCCGACGCAGCAGCCGGTTCGCGCCGACGCCGCCGGCGACGACGATGCTGCGCAGACCGGTCTGCTTCAGCGCGGCGATCGACTTGCGGACCAGCACGTCGACGATCGCCTGCTGCGTTGCTGCCGCGAGGTCGGCGCGCTGCTGCGCAGAGATCCCGTCGCCCAGCTTCAGCACATGGGTGCGAACCGCGGTTTTCAGGCCGGCAAACGAAAAATCGAGCGTGCCGCTGTGCAGCAGCGGACGCGGCAGTTCGAACGCTGCCGCGTCGCCGGTCTCGGCCAACCGCGCCAGTTCGGGCCCGCCCGGATAAGGCAGGCCGAGCAGCTTGGCGGTCTTGTCGAAGGCCTCGCCGGCGGCGTCGTCGATGGTTTCGCCGAGCAGCCGGTAGTCGCCGACATCGTCGACCCGCATCAGCTGAGTGTGCCCGCCGGAGACCAGCAGCGCGACAAACGGAAAACTCGGCGGATTCGCCGACAGGAACGGCGACAGCAGATGCCCTTCGAGGTGGTGCACGCCGAGCATCGGCTTGCCGAGCGCGGTGGCCAGCGCACAGGCAAAACCGGCGCCAACGAGCAAGGCGCCGGCCAGCCCGGGGCCTCGGGTATAGGCGAGCAGATCGATGTCCGACAGTTCGGCGCCGGCGCCAGCGAGCACCGCTTCGGTCAATGGCAGCACGCGCCGGATGTGGTCGCGCGACGCCAGTTCGGGCACCACGCCGCCATAGGCGCGGTGCATGTCGATCTGGCTGTGCAGCGCCTGCGCTCGCAGACGCAGCGAGGTCGAATCGACCGAGACCAGCGCGACGCCGGTTTCGTCGCACGACGATTCGAAGCCGAGCACGTTCATCGCCGCCGCGCCTTCACCGCGTGCTCCGAACAGCGCGTCAATGGCCTTCCTTCGCGTGGTTGATCGTGTAGCGCGGGATCTCGACCGTCAAATCCTTGCCGGCAACGATCGCCTGGCACGACAGCCGCGACTGCGGCTCGAGACCCCAGGCACGATCGAGCAGGTCTTCCTCGACCTCCTCGAGCTCGCCGAGCGAATCGAAACCCTCGCGGACGATCACATGGCAGGTCGTGCAGGCCGCACTCATCTCGCAGGCATGTTCGATCTCGATGCCGTTATCGAGCAGCGCCTCGCAGATCGAGGTGCCGGCGGGCGCGCTGATTTCCTTGCCCTGCGGGCAGATTTCGATGTGGGGAAGAACCTTGATCTTCGGCATGTTGCTGGTCCGGCCGCGGCTCAGACTTCCTCGATTCGACGCCCGGCAAGGGCTTTGCGGATACCGCGATTCATGCGCTCGGCGGCAAACGACTCGGTTGCCTCCGCCAGCGACTCGACCGCGGCGTCGATCGCCGCATGGTCGGTGCCAGTGCGCAAGGTTTCCAGGCTGGCCATCTCGGCGTCGATGCGTTCGCGTTCGGCGGCGTCGAGCAGATCGCCATCGGCCTGCAGCGCAGCGCGCGTCGCCAGCAGCATGCGCTCGGCCTCGACCCTCGACTCTCGCAACGCGCGCTCGCGCATGTCGCCTTCGGCGGTGCTGAAACTCTCGCTGAGCATGCGGGCAATGTCGGCATCCTCCAGGCCATAACTCGGCTTGACGGTGACCGACGCCTCGACGCCGGACGTCAGTTCGCGCGCGCTGACGCTGAGCAGGCCGTCGGCGTCGACCTGGAAAGTCACGCGGATGCGCGCTGCGCCGGCGACCATCGGCGGGATGCCGCGCAGCTCGAAACGTGCCAGCGAACGACAGAACTCGACCTGCTCGCGTTCGCCCTGCAGCACATGGATCGCCAATGCGGTCTGGCCGTCCTTGAAGGTCGTGAAATCCTGCGCCCGGCTGGTCGGGATGCTGCTGTTGCGCGGCACGATCCGCTCGACCAGCCCGCCCATCGTCTCGAGGCCGAGCGACAGCGGGATCACGTCGAGCAGCAGCAACTGGTCGGCGCCAACATTGCCGGCCAGCGAATTGGCCTGGATTGCCGCGCCGATCGCGACAACTTCATCCGGGTTCAGATCGATCAGCGGCGGCTTGCCGAAAAATTCGGCAACCATCGCCTGCACCTGCGGCATCCGCGTCGAGCCGCCGACCATCACGACCCCGTGAACCTCGTCGCGATCGGCCTTTGCGTCGCGCAACACCTTGCGCAGCGCCAGCGCGGTACGGTCGAGCAGCGGACGCGTCAAGGCCTCGAATTCGGCGCGCGTGACCCGGACCGCCGATTCGCCACCAGCCAGCGGACAGGCGATCGTCGCATGGTCGGTCGACGACAACTTTTCCTTCGCGGCACGTGCGGCCACCAGCACCGCGCGCTTGTCCTGTGGCGAATCGGCCCGCAGCCCCGACTTCTCGAGCGCCCAGTCGGCCAGCACGTGATCGAAGTCGTCGCCGCCGAGCGCCGAGTCACCACCGGTCGCAACCACTTCGAAGACACCCTGGCTCAGCCGCAGCAGCGAGATGTCGAAGGTGCCGCCGCCGAGGTCGTAGACCGCCACCAGACCTTCGGAGCCATGTTCGAGGCCGTAGGCGATCGCCGCCGCGGTCGGCTCATTGATCAGCCGCAGCACGTTGAGGCCGGCCAGTTCGGCCGCATCCTTGGTCGCCTGCCGCTGCGCGTCGTCGAAATAGGCCGGCACCGTGATCACCGCGCCGAACAGTTCGTCGTCGAAGCTGTCTTCGGCGCGCTGGCGCAGGCAGGCCAGCAATTCGGCCGACACCTCGACCGGCGACTTCAGGCCCTCGACGGTATGCAGTTTCAGCATGCCGGGGGAATCATCGAAGTCGTACGGCAGCTTGCCGCGGTCGGCGATATCGGCCAGGCCACGGCCCATGAAACGCTTCACCGAGACGATGGTGTTTTTCGGATCGATCGCCGCAGCAGCCAGCGCGTCGTGGCCGATCTGGCGTCTCCCGCCGGGCAGATAACGCACCGCCGACGGCAGGATCACCCTGCCCTGCGCATCGGGCAGGCATTCGGCGACGCCATGGCGCACCGCGGCGACCAGCGAGTGGGTGGTTCCGAGATCGATGCCGACCGCAATCCGCCGCTGGTGCGGATCGGGCGCGCCGCCGGGTTCTGATATCTGCAACAAGGCCATGGATTTATCTTCTCATTCACCAAGCGACTCGAGCCGCCGGTCGATGTCGTCGTCAAAACGCTCGACGAACATCAATGCACGCACCTGACGCGCCGCCTCCGCTGGATCGCGTTGCTCGTCGAGCGTGTACTGCAAGCGCTCGAGCGCATCGCGCCGGAATGCCGACACCTCGTCGGCCAGCAGACGGACCTCCTCGATACCCTGCGCATCATCGAGCGCCTCGCGCCACGCCATCTGCTGCATCAGGAAGTCGCCCGGCATCGCGGTATTGTTCTCGGCGTCGATCGGCGCGCCGGCCAGTTCGCAGAGATAGGCAGCCCGCTTCAGCGGATCGCGCAGTCGCTGGTAGGCCTCGTTGACGCGCACCGCCCATTGCATCGCACTGCGCTGCGCAGCAGCGCCACCGGCGGCAAAGCGATCGGGATGGACCTCGCCTTGCAACATGCGCCAGCGGGCATCGATCTCGCTGCGATCCTGCACAAAGCGGCGCGGCAGACCAAACAGTTCAAAGTCGTCGCTGTCGAGCTTCATCGGCGATCAGCTCGCAGGCGGGCTGACACCTGCGGATCGGTTGGCGGCTGTGTGCACGCGGGTTGTCGAAAAAAACAGGGCCGGTGCCGCGAGCAACCGCCGAACGGCAGCTCCCGCAATGGCCCCGGCCGCGGTCAGTCAGACGCGGAAGGATTCGCCACAGCCGCAGCGATCCTTCTCGCGCGGATTGTGGAACTTGAAACCCTCGTTCAGGCCCTCGCGGACAAAATCGAGTTCGGTACCGTCGAGGTAGGGCAGGCTTTTCGGATCGACCAGAACCTTGACGCCATGGCCCTCGAATACCTTGTCCTCGGGCGCGACGTCGTCGGCATATTCGAGCTTGTAGGCAAGCCCGGAGCAGCCGGTCGTCTTCACGCCGAGGCGCACGCCGACGCCTTTGCCACGTTTGGCGATGTAGCGGCTGACATGTCGCGCAGCCGCCTCGGTCAGGGTCACGCTCATGTCGATCAAGGGTTCGATGCGGCAGCGGCCTCGCCAGCCGTCTCGGTTGTCGACTTGGCCCGGTAATCGGTCACTGCCGCCTTGATCGCATCCTCGGCGAGGATCGAGCAGTGGATCTTCACCGGCGGCAGCGCCAGTTCCTCGGCAATGTGCGTATTCCTGATCTGCATCGCCTCGTCGAGCGATTTGCCCTTGACCCACTCGGTGACCAGCGAACTCGAAGCAATCGCCGAGCCGCAGCCATAGGTCTTGAAGCGCGCGTCCTGGATCAGCCCGGTAGCCGGGTCGACCTTGATCTGCAACTTCATCACATCACCACACGCAGGCGCGCCGACCATGCCGGTTCCGACCGTGTCATCGCCCTTCTCGAACGATCCGACATTGCGCGGGTTTTCGTAGTGATCAACAACTTTTTGACTGTATGCCATTCGATTTCTCCTTCAATCCTCAATGCGCAGCCCACTGGATGGTGCTGATGTCAACACCTTCCTGGTACATGTCCCACAGCGGAGACAACTCGCGCAGCTTGGCGACACGATCCTTCAGCGTCGTGACGACATAGTCGATTTCCTCGGCCGTCGTGAAACGGCCGATCGTCATGCGCAGGCTCGAGTGAGCCAATTCGTCACTGCGGCCGAGGGCGCGAAGCACATAACTCGGCTCCAGGCTGGCCGACGTACAGGCCGAGCCCGACGAAACGGCGATCCCCTTGATGCCCATGATCAACGATTCTCCCTCGACATAGTTGAACGAGATGTTGACGTTGTGCGGCACCCGCTTGTCGGGATGGCCATTCAGAAAAATCTGCTCGATGTCCTGCAGCCCGTTCATCAGCCGCTGCTGCAGCGTCCTGACGCGTTCGTTCTCGGTGCTCATCTCCTCGCGGGCGATGCGGAAGGCCTCGCCCATGCCGACGATCTGGTGCGTCGGCAGCGTGCCCGAGCGCATGCCGCGCTCATGGCCGCCACCGTGCATCTGCGCCTCGATCCGCACCCGCGGCTTGCGCCGCACATACAACGCGCCGATGCCCTTCGGACCGTAGGTCTTGTGCGAGGCCAGGCTCATCAGATCGACCGGCAACGTGGCCAGATCGATCTCGACCTTGCCGGTGGCCTGCGCCGCGTCGACGTGGAAGATGATGCCGCGCTCGCGGCACATCGCGCCAATCGCCGCGATGTCCTGGATCACGCCGATCTCGTTGTTGACGAACATCACCGAGACCAGGATCGTGTCGGGCCGCATCGCCGACTTCAACTTGTCCAGGTCGAGCAAGCCGTCTTCCTGGACGTCGAGGTAGGTGACTTCGAAACCCTGGCGCTCGAGTTCGCGCATCGTGTCGAGCACCGCCTTGTGTTCGGTCTTGACGGTGATCAGGTGCTTGCCGCGGCTCTTGTAGAAATGCGCCGCACCCTTCAGCGCGAGGTTGTCGGACTCGGTTGCACCAGAGGTCCAGACGATTTCGCGCGGATCGGCATTGATCAGTTCGGCAACCTGCGACCGCGCCTTCTCGACCGCCTCTTCGGCTTCCCAGCCCCAGGCATGGCTGCGCGACGCCGGATTGCCGAAATGCTCGCGCAACCACGGAATCATCACGTCGACGACGCGCTGGTCCACCGGAGTGGTGGCTCCGTAGTCCATGTAGATCGGGAAGTGAGGCGTCATGTCCATAACAATCGCGCAATCGGAACGTGGGTTGAACTGAAAAGAAACGTCAAGAACTATTTCGAGAACGCATTGCCGAGCGCAAACACCGAATTCGGCGCAGTGATCTTGATCGGCTTGACGACCGGCTGCGACGAAATCGCCCGCTTCACCGGCTGCTCCTCGATCGACACGCCCTTTGCCAGCTGCTCGTCGACCAGCTTCTTCAGCGAAATCGAATCGAGGTATTCGATCATCCGGGTATTCAGGCTCGCCCACAGGTCGTGCGTCATGCAGCGCCCCGAGTCGTCGCCCATGCAGTTTTCCTTGCCGCCGCAGCCGGTCGCGTCGATCGGCTCGTCGACCGCGACGATGATGTCGGCAACCGAAATTTCCTCGGACTTGCGGCCGAGCGAATAGCCGCCGCCAGGTCCGCGCGTGCTTTCGACCAGCTCGTGCCGGCGCAATTTGCCGAACAGCTGCTCAAGATACGACAAGGAAATCTGCTGGCGGGAACTGATCGCCGCAAGGGCGACCGGACCCGAATGCTCACGCAATGCGAGGTCGATCATCGCCGTTACCGCAAAGCGGCCTTTGGTGGTCAGACGCATGAATTTCTCCTGTGGCCCGCTAAGGCATAACAAACAAGACAGTGGTTCGTCATGTTTGACAAGACCCTCGACCGTGGCACACCGGTATGGCGCGCTGTACCCGAGTAGTTTCGTCAAGTATAACTTATCCCCACTGTTTTGGTCAAGTTACGGGCCGGAAGTTCCCTGGCTGGCAGGTCGGTTTGTCCAGGACAATCCGCAGGAATTCGACACATGCCCTGCACTGCGGCGGGCCGCCAATCGGAGCCTGGAGCGTTGCGTCAGCCCCCGGCGTCGCCAGCCAGGCGGCTTGAAGCCGGCAACGGCGCGAGCGGGATCTCGACATCGCCACATTGCGCCCGGTGGCGCAGCGCATGGTCGATCAACACCAGCGCGAGCATCGCCTCGGCAATTGGCGTCGCGCGGATGCCGACACACGGGTCGTGCCGGCCGAATGTCTCGACGACGGTCGGCTGGCCGGCCCGGTCGATCGATGGCCGCGGGCTGCGGATCGAACTGGTCGGCTTGATTGCGATCGACACCGTGATGTCCTGGCCAGTCGAGATGCCGCCGAGCACGCCGCCGGCGTGGTTGCTGGCAAAGCCGTCGGGCAGCAAGGCGTCGCCATGGGTCGTGCCGCGCTCGGTGACGCAGCCGAAGCCTGAGCCGATCTCGACACCCTTCACCGCATTGATGCCCATCATCGCGTAGGCGATGTCGGCGTCGAGCTTGTCGTACAGGGGTTCGCCCCAGCCGGGCGGCACGCCGTGCGCGGCGACCGCAATGCGCGCGCCGCAGCTGTCGCCGGCCTTGCGCAACTCGTCCATGTAGGCCTCCAGCCGCGCGATATCGCTGCGGTTGGCGGCAAAAAACGGGTTCTCGCCAACATGGTCCAGCGATTCGAACGGCACGGCGATATCGCCAAGCTGGGTCAGATGGCCGCTGAACGACACGCCGTGTTGTTCACGCAGCCATTTGCGTGCGATGGCCCCGGCGCCGACCATCGGCGCAGTCAGCCGGGCCGACGAGCGCCCGCCGCCGCGCGGATCGCGCAGCCCGTATTTGCGCCAGTACGTATAGTCGGCGTGGCCCGGGCGGAAGGTGTCGAGGATGTTGCCGTAATCCTTGCTGCGCTGGTCGGTATTCCTGATCAGCAGGCAGATCGGCGTGCCGGTGGTCTTGCCCTCGAAGACCCCCGACAGGATCTCCACCTGATCGGCCTCGTTGCGCTGCGTCACATGCCGGCTCGTACCAGGACGGCGGCGATCCAGTTCGGGCTGGATATCGGCCTCTGACAGCGTCATTCCGGGCGGGCAGCCATCGACGACGCAGCCGATTGCGGGGCCGTGCGACTCACCAAAATTGGTGACGCGGAACAAGCTGCCAAACGTGCTGCCGGACATGAAAACCCTGACGGATCGGCCGCGCGACCGATCGGTCGGGCAGCGGGGATGCGAAAGCCCGATTCTACCGAGCGGCCCCTCTTCCTCGGCGTATGGCGACCACGCGCTGGTAAAGCTCGCCGTAATGCAGCGCGGCTTCCTGCCACGAAAAATTCTTTGCCATTGCGCGCACCATCACCTGCCGCCAGCGCTGCGGCTGCGCGTACAGCTGCTGCGCACGCCAGACCGCTTCGTCGAGCGCACCCGGGGTCGGGTGGTCGAAGCTGAAACCGGTGGCGCGATCGGCGGCGAGCGCGGCATCGTCGGCATCGACGACGGTATCGGCCAGCCCGCCGACCCGGCGGACGATCGGCAGGCTGCCATAACGCAGCCCGTACAGCTGGGTCAGGCCGCAGGGTTCGAAGCGCGACGGCACCAGCACCGCATCGGCCGCGCCGATCATCGCGTGTGCCCAGGCTTCGTCGTAGCCGATGCGCACCGCAACCTGCCCCGAATGGACTGCGGCGACATTGCGGAACGCCGCCTCCAGCCCGGGGTCGCCGGTGCCCTGCACGACCAGCTGGGCGCCGCGGCCGAGGATTGCCGGCAGCGCATCGAGCAGCAGATCCAGCCCCTTTTGCGAACTGAGTCGGCTGACCACCGCGATCAGCATGGCATCGTCGCGCTCGGCGAGTTCGAGCTGCCGCTGCAGCATCCGCTTGTTATCCGCCTTACCGTCGAGTTCGGTCGCGCTGTAGCGCCGGTGCAGCGCAGGATCGGTGGCCGGATTCCACACCTCGCCATCGACCCCGTTGAGAATGCCGGAGACGCTCGAGACCCGACTCTGGATCACGCCGTGCAGGCCGAAGCCGTGGTCCGGTGTCGCGATTTCGCGTGCGTAGGTCGGGCTGACGGTTGTCACATGGTCGGCAAACTTGAGACCGGCCTTCATGAACGACAGCTGCTGATGGAATTCGAGACCGGTCGCGTGCATCAGCCGGCCCGGCAGGCCGAGCAGGTGGAAATCGGCCGCGGCAAACAGGCCCTGGAACGCCAGGTTGTGGACCGTGAAGACGGTTGCCACATCGATGGCCGGATTGGCAACCAGATAGGCACAAGCCATCGCCGCATGCCAGTCGTGCGCCTGCAGCAGTTCCGGCACCCACTCGGGATCGAGTTCGCCGCCTGCCAGGTGCGCGGCAACCCAGCCGAGCAGGCCGAAGCGCTGCGCGTTGTCAGGCCACTCGATGCCGTCGCTGGCCTGGTAAGGGCCGCCGGACCGACGGTAGAGAAACGGTGCGTCGATCACATAAACCGGCAAATCGCTGAATGGCATGCGGCCGAGCAGCAGATCGACCCGCCCGGCGCCGAACATCGGGCCGAGGCGGCAGACCGTCTGCTGGTGCCGGACCGCATCGGCGATCGCCGGCAGCCCCGGCAGCACCAGCCGCACCTCGTGTCCTTCAGCGGCCAGCGCCTGCGGCAGCGCCCCCATCACATCGGCCAGGCCACCGGTCTTGACGAGCGGAAAGATTTCCGCCGCCACCTGCAACAGTTTCATCTGGCAAGCCGATCCAGCATGTCCCTGGTGACCAGCGTGATGCCCGACTCCGAACGGTTGAAATGGCGGGCGTCGAAATCGGCGTTCTCGCCGATCACCAGATCGTCCGGAATCTTGCAGCCGCGGTCGATGACGGTGCGGGTCAATCGGGCACGCCGGCCGATCTCGACACCGGGCAGCACCACCGACCAGTTGACGCTGGCATGCGAATGCACCCGCACGCTCGAGAACAACACGCTGCGAAAGACATGGCCGGAAACGATGCAGCCGCCGGAGACCACCGACTCGATCGCCATCCCGCGTCGATCGCCCTGGTTGTGGACAAATTTGGCCGGTGGCAACTGGGCCTGGTAGGTCCAGATCGGCCAGTTGGTGTCGTAGAGATTGAGCATCGGCACCGTCGCGGTCAGGTCGATGTTGGCATCCCAGAATGCATCGACGGTGCCGACATCGCGCCAGTACGGCTGCTCGCCGGAGCGGGTCGCCACCGCGCTCAGCGCAAACGGATGGGCGGCCGCCTGGCCTTCGCGAACCGCCGCCGGAATGATGTCCTTGCCGAAATCGTGCTGCGACTGCGGATTCGCGAGGTCCTTCTCGAGGGCGCGGAACAGGTAGTCGGCGTTGAAGATGTAGATGCCCATGCTGGCCAGCGCCAGATCGGGATGGCCGGGCATCGGTGGCGGGTCGGCCGGTTTTTCGACGAAGTCGATCACCAGATTGTCTTCGTCGACAGCCATCACGCCGAAGGCGCTGGCCTCGGCGCGCGGCACCGCAATGCAGGCGACCGTGCACTCGCGCTTCTTCGCAACGTGGTCGGCGAGCATCAGCGCATAGTTCATCTTGTAGATGTGGTCGCCGGCCAGCACGACGATGTAGTCGGGCCCATAGGCCTCGATGATGTCCTGGTTCTGATAGACCGCGTCTGCGGTGCCGCTGTACCAGCTTTCGCCTTCGGTCCGCTGCTGTGCCGGCATCAGATCGACGAACTCGTTCATCTCGCTTTTCAGGAACGCCCAGCCGCGCTGCAGGTGTTGCAGCAGGCTGTGGCTCTTGTACTGCGTGATCACGCCGATGCGCCGAATGCCCGAATTGAGGCAGTTCGACAGCGCAAAATCGATGATCCGGAATTTGCCTCCGAAATAGACTGCAGGCTTGGCCCGCCGGTCTGTCAGGTTGTGCAGGCGACTGCCTCTGCCACCGGCGAGCACCAGCGCCATCGCGCGTTTCGGCAACTCAAGGCTGAGAGCCAGATCGATCGGTTTGTCCATGTTCCTCTCCTCCCATTGGCGTCGGGCCTCGGGCGTTGGCGCGCATCACCGTCAGACTGGAGCATGCCACGGCTTTATGCCGTGCGGCGCATCGACACGCGCCTCGCCGGCCGGGAATGCGACTTGCATGCACCGGTCGCACCGACAATGCGCCTTTGGGCCCCGCCCGAGGGCCGACACGTGACGAAAGGGTCAACCAGGTGAGCAAGCAACCGGAACAGGTCATCGAAACGCCGACCGCCGAGAAGATCGATACCCACCTGTTGAAGACGGTGGGTGTGCGGCCGGACCAGGCGACACCGACCGAACTGATGCAGGCCGTCGCCCAGGTTGCGCGCCAGCAGTTGTCGCAGCGCTGGGTCGAGACGCAGGCGGCCGACCGCGACGCACGCGCACGCCGGGTCTGCTATTTGTCGATGGAATTCCTGATCGGGCGCAGCCTCGGCAATGCGCTGGCCGCGCTTGATCTGCAGGAGCCAGCGGCTGTCGGGCTGATGAAGCATGCCCGGTCGCTGGAGGATGTGGCTGCCTGCGAGCCCGATGCCGCGCTCGGCAATGGCGGTCTCGGCCGACTGGCCGCCTGTTTCCTCGATTCGATGGCCAGCCTCGGCCTGCCGTCGTTCGGCTACGGCATCCGCTACGAATACGGCATGTTTGCGCAGCAGATCGAGGACGGCGCGCAGGTCGAGACACCCGACCCGTGGCTGGCCGACGGCACACCGTGGGAATTTCCGCGCACAGGCATCAATGTGCCGATCCGCTTCGGTGGCTGGGTCGAGCACCATGGCGAAGGCGAGCAGATGAAGGCCGTCTGGCGGCCGGCCGGCGAGGTTGCCGCGAAGGCCTACGACATGGTGATCCCTGGCCACGGCACGAACCGGGTCAGCACCTTGCGGCTGTGGAAGGCGGTCGCGCCGGCCCACCTCGACCTGCATGCGTTCAACACCGGCGACTATGGCCGCGCCGCCAGCGTGAAGAACGAATATGAAAACATCTCGTGGGTGCTGTACCCGAACGACAGCACGCCGGCAGGTCGTGAACTGCGGCTGAAGCAGGAATATTTTTTCACCGCGGCATCGATCCACGACATCGTCTGCCGCCACCTCGAAGAGCACGGCGGCCTGACCAATCTGTCCGAGAAGGTCGCGATCCACCTGAACGATACCCATCCGGCGATCGGCGTCGCCGAATTGATGCGGGTGCTGTGCGACGACCACGGCATGCGCTGGAAGGACGCCTGGGCGCAATGCGTCGATGTTTTCTCCTATACCAACCACACGCTGATGCCGGAGGCGCTCGAGACCTGGCCGGTCGCACTGATGCAGCATGTGCTGCCGCGCCACCTCGAGATCATCTTCCGCATCAACAAGGAATTTCTTGAATTCGCTGCCGCGCAGCGGCCCGGCGATACCGCCTTCCTGTCGCGTCTGTCGCTGATCGACGAACACGGCGAACGGCGGATCAGGATGGCGCACCTGTCGATCGTCGGCAGCCACAAGGTCAATGGCGTCTCGGAACTGCATTCGCAGCTGCTGGTGCAGACGATCTTCGCCGACTTCGCGACGCTCTGGCCCGACCGATTCACCAACATGACCAACGGCGTGACGCCGCGGCGCTGGCTGCAGCAGGCGAACCCGGGGCTGTCGACGCTGCTCGATTCATCGATCGGCCGGCAGTGGCGCAGCCGCCTCGATGCGTTGTCGGCCTTGCGCGAGCAGCGCCACGACCCCGGCTTCCAGAAGTCGTTTGCGACCGTCAAGCGCGCCAACAAGGAGCGGCTGGCCGAACTGATCGCCGACAGCACCGGCGTCATCGTCGACCCGTCGAGCCTGTTCGATGTGCAGGTCAAGCGCATCCATGAATACAAGCGGCAGTTGCTCAACGTGCTGCATGTCGTGACGCGTTACCAGGCGATGCTGATCCATCCACACGGCATCGGCGGCCGGCCGTGGGTGCCGCGCACGGTGATCTTCGCCGGCAAGGCTGCATCGAGCTACCACGCGGCCAAATCGATCATCCGGCTGATCCACGATGTCGGTGCGGTGATCAACAACGATTCGCGCATCGGCGACAAGCTGAAGGTCGTGTTCATTCCGAACTATGGCGTTTCGGTGGCCGAGGTGATCATGCCCGGCGCCGATCTGTCGGAGCAGATCTCGACCGCCGGCACCGAGGCCTCCGGTACCGGCAACATGAAGCTGGCGCTGAACGGCGCGCTGACGATCGGAACCGACGACGGCGCGAACATCGAGATCCGGCAGCAGGTCGGTGACGACAACATCTTCATCTTCGGTCTGCGCGCCGCCGAGGTGGTTACGCAGCGCCAGGCGGGCTACCAGCCGATGCGCTTCTACGAGTCGAATTCGGCACTGCGCGCCGCGCTCGACGGCATCGCCGGCGGCCAGTTTTCGCTGGCCGAGCCGGGGCGCTACCGCAGCCTCATCGATTCGCTGCTGTGGGGTGGCGATCACTACCTGTTGCTGGCCGACTATGCCGACTATGTCGCGACCCAGTCCAAGGTCGACGACCTGTACCGCGAGCCGGCACAGTGGGCGGCAAAGGCGATCGCCAATGTTGCCGGGATGGGCATCTTCTCGTCCGATCGAACGATCCGCGAATATGCGGAGCAGATCTGGCGCATCCGGCCCGAGGCCGGCTGACGTCGGCTGCTGCCGCAACCACCCCGACCGTCCGCCGAGATGACGCCGCGCGCCGTCGCCCATGCTGTCGAGGCGGACACGATCAGCACCGGCGAGCCGTGGCCACTCGGTGCGCACTGGGACGGCAGCGGCGTCAATTTCGCGGTCTTTTCCGCCCATGCGCAGCGCGTCGAACTGTGTGTATTCGATGCCAGCGGCGAGGTCGAACTGCAGCGCTTCGCGTTGCCGGCACATACAAACGACATCTGGCACGGCCGGCTGGCAGGCGCCGGCCCCGGGCTGATCTATGGCCTGCGCGCGCATGGCCCGTGGCGACCGGACCGTGGCCACTGGTTCAATCCGCACAAGCTGCTGCTCGACCCATATGCCCGCCAGATCCATGGGCGATTCGAATGGCGAGATGAACACTTCGCCGCTCGGCGCGGCCATCCAAACCAGCTCGACGAACGCGACAACGCCGCTTTTGCGCTGAAGGCGGTGGTCGTCGATGAACGGCCGGAGCAATTCGACTGGGAGGGCGACCGTCCGCCAGGCATCGCTGCGGCCGATACCGTCCTGTACGAGCTGCAGGTGAAGGCCTTTTCGATCCGCAACGATGCAGTGCCCGAAGCGGTCCGCGGCAGTTATGCCGGGCTGGCTGCGCCGGCATCGATCGCGCACCTGAAGCGGCTCGGCGTCACCGCGGTCGAATTGCTGCCGGTGCATCACCACGTCGACGAGGAACGGCTGGCGGCGCTGGGTCTGCGCAACCATTGGGGCTACAACAGCATCGGTTTTTTCTGCGCCGACCCGCGGTTTGCCAGCGGCGTCGGCGGCGTGTCGGCCCGCGACGAATTCCGTCAGATGGTGAAGGCGCTGCACCGCGAGGGCATCGAGGTGATCCTCGACGTCGTCTACAACCATACCGCCGAAAGCGACGTCAAGGGTCCGTCGCTGAGCATGCGCGGCCTCGACAACCTGGCCTATTACCGTCACCACGTCGATGGCGACCACCGCGCCGTGCTCGACAATTTCACCGGCTGCGGCAATACGCTCGACCTCCGTGAGCCGCGGGTGCTGCAGCTGGTGATGGATTCACTGCGCTACTGGGTTGGCGAGATGCATGTCGACGGCTTCCGCTTCGACCTCGCGCCGGTGCTCGGCCGCGGCGACCACGGTTTCGATCCGCGGGCTGCCTTTTTTACCGCGCTGGCCCAGGACCCGGTGCTGTCACGTGTCAAGCTGATCGCCGAACCGTGGGACATCGGCCCGGGCGGTTATCAGGTCGGCAATTTCCCGCGCGGCTGGTTCGAATGGAATGACCACTTCCGCGACGCGATGCGCGGCTTCTGGCTGCACATGGCGCACCCGGGCGCCGCGACCCGCGGGGACTTCGCGCTGCGGCTGTGCGCGTCGGCGGACTTGTTCGAGAACCGTTCGCGGCTACCGGCCGAATCGGTCAACTATGTCGCATCGCACGACGGCTTCACGCTGCGCGACCTGCTCAGCTACAACGAGCGCCACAACCACGCCAACGGCGAGAAGAACGAAGACGGCCACCGGCGCAATCTGAGCTTCAACTGTGGCGTCGAAGGCGCCAGCGACGATCCGCAGGTGATGACGCTGCGCTCGCGCCTGCAGCGAGCACTTTTGGCGGCGACGCTGCTCGCGCAGGGCACGCCGATGCTCGCCGCCGGCGACGAACTGGGACACAGCCAGCGCGGCAGCAACAACCCCTATTGCCAGGACAACGAGACGACCTGGATCGACTGGGCCGCAGCCGACGATCAGCTGATCGAATTCACTGCGCGGCTGATCGCGCTGCGTCGGCGTCTGCTGCCGCTGGCCGATCGCTGGTACAGCGATGGCCGGCCCGGACTGCGCTGGCTGCGCCGCGACGGTGAGCCGCTGCGCGGCGATGAATGGCGCGCCCCTGACGATCACTCACTGGTCTGCCTGATCGAACGGCCGGGCCGCAGCACGACGCGCCTGCTGATGCTGGTCAATGGCAATGCGCACGACACCGCAATGCGGCTGCCGGCCGGCGGCTGGCGGATCGAATTCGACAGCAGCCGGCCGACCGGTGAAGACGGACGAGCCATCGACGGCGGTGTAGAACTGCCCGTTGCCGCCCATTCGCTGTCGCTGTTGAGTTCGGTCGACGACTGATGCAATTCGGCATGGCGGCTTCAAGCGGGCGGCTCGGCTGCCGATAAGCATCGATGGACATCGGAGACGTCAATGAGATTCCGACGACGCGCAGGAAGCTGCCGTCGCTGCAGGAGCTGGGCGCCTTCGACGTCGAGCCGTCAACGGTGACGCGGCGGCCGTCGTCCGCAGCACAGCCGCCGCTTCCTGCACCTCCGCCTGCGCCCTCCCCGCCGCCAACCGCGCCGCAAGCAGCCAGAACACCGCGCGCAGCACCAGCAGCGCGCCTGCCCGTCAGCGACGAGCGCATCCGCCAGGCGCTGGCGAAGGCCGACCCGCTGACGCGCAAACGCCTGCTCCGTCTGATTGCTGGCGGCCGGACCGTGTTGCAACGTGGCGAGCAGGGCCCGCAGCCGCCAGGCCGAACGACGGCGTCGTTGTCGATGGCGATGCCACGTGCCGAGCGGCCCGCAACGGCCTCAGCCGCAGCGTCATCGGCGGGTCATCGCCCGCAGCAGGAGAGCGCGCGTGCGGCGCCACCTCCGACAGCCGGCGCCACACCACGCGCAAGCCACCCGGCCGACAGCGACGAGCCGCTGCTGCGGATCGACGCCCGCACCGATTTGCTCGACGCCGTCGCGCCAGCGCTCGATGCCGAGCAGAAAAAGGCGGCGCTGATCGCACAACTCGCCGCGGCCAGAAACGAGCCGGCACCGAGCACGCCTCGCAGCACCGCGCACAAGGTGTTGTTCCCGGCTTACGACCCGCGCGAGCATGGCGACGATGTGCGGCGGCCCGGGCGCAAGCCCGACGCGCCGGTCGAGGGTCATTTTCCGGCGCCGCGCCAGCCGTTCCAGCCGGCCTATCGGCATGCCGACGGCCGCGAGATGGACGAGCAGGAGGCACGTGTCGAGGCCGTGCTGCAGGAGCAGCGCTGCGAACGGACGCTGGAGGTGCTCGCCCGCGACGGCGTCAACGGCCTGTTGCTGAGCCCGCGCGACCTCGATGCCGCAGTCGAGGATGGCGTGCTCGATGCCGAAACCGCCGACACCTTGTGGAAGACATGGTCGGCGCTGCGGCCGGTGATCCACGTGATCGAAGACCCGCCCGCGCCACCGCAGGCGGCGGATGGCACTGCCGACGCCGCCGACAGCGAACCGCCGAGCGAGGCGCTGGTCGAATCCGAACCTGCAGCCGAGCCTCCCGTCAGCGATGCGGCGGCCGTTGCCGATACCGCGATACCCATCGTCACCGCCGAAGACACGCCCGCGGCGCCGCCGCTATCAGCACCAATTGCCTCGCCAGCCGTTGCGATCGCGACATCGAACGCGGTCGGCAGTGCCGACACGCCTCCAATGATGCCCCTCGAATCAGCAGCGCCTTTGCCGATGAAGGCGTTGCCGGCCGTCACCGAGTCGTCTGCGCAGCCTCTGTCGCCTTCACAACCGGCGTCACCGCCGGCAGCTGTCAGCGCGAACATCCAACCAATTGCCGCGGCAGCTGCCATCGACACTGCGCCGCCACGCTGGCCACGGGTCGTGCGTGGCGCGCGATTTGTCGGCAGGATCTTCGTTTATGGCTGCGTGATCAGCAGCAGCGTGCAGGTTGCTTGGTGGGCGTGGCGCCATGGCGCCTTCTGGCTGCTGCGATGAACAGCAGCCCGACGCCTGCGCCGCGCGTCAACCGCTGAGGCCGAGTGCCTTCGGCTTTTTCTTCTTGCTGTGTGCGCTGCGCACCAGCACGGTCGGAAAACTGACCGGCAGCGTCTGCGGAAAATCGCGGCTGAAATGCAGGCCGCGGCTTTCCTGGCGCAGCAGCGCCGAGCGGACGATCAGTTCGGCGCAGTCGACCAGGTTGCGCAATTCGAGCAGGTCGCGGTTGACGCGGAAATTGGCGTAGTAGTCGTCGATCTCGCCCTTCAGCAGCTTGATCCGGTGCAAGGCACGTTCGAGGCGCTTGGTCGTGCGGACGATGCCGACATAGTTCCACATCAGCAGCCGCAGCTCGTCCCAGTTGTGGGCGATCACGACCTGCTCGTCGGCATCCTCGACCTGACTTTCGTCCCAGCCGGGCAACTCGGGCAGTTCGGCGGCCGGATGCGCGAGGATGTGGTCGGCGCAGGTGCGGCCGATCACGACGCATTCGAGCAGCGAATTGCTGGCCAGCCGGTTTGCGCCGTGCAGTCCGGTATAGGTCGCTTCGCCGGCGGCATACAGCCCGGGCAGGTCGGAGCGGCCATGCAGGTCGGTGACCAGCCCGCCGCAGGTGTAGTGGGCTGCCGGAACGACCGGGATCGGCTCGCGCGCGATATCGATGCCGAGCGCCTTGCAGCGCGCATGGATGGTCGGGAAATGTTCGATCAGAAAGGCTTCGCCGAGATGCCGGGCATCGAGCCAGACGAAATCGAGGCCGTGTTTCTTCATCTCGAAGTCGATCGCCCGCGCGACGATGTCGCGCGGCGCCAGTTCCATCCGCTCGTCGTGCCAGGTCATGAAGCGTGCCGAATCGGCATCGACATTCGGCAGCAGCAGGTGCGCACCCTCGCCGCGCAGCGCCTCGGTGATCAGGAAACTGCGCTCCTGCGGGTGGTACAGACAGGTCGGGTGGAACTGGATGAACTCCATGTTGCCGACCCGGCATCCTGCACGCCAGGCCATTGCAATGCCGTCGCCGGTCGCGGTATCGGGATTGCTCGTATATCGGTAGACCTTGCCGACGCCGCCGGTGGCCAGCACCACCGCCGTCGCCGGCAGTGTCTCGACGCGCTGGCGGTCGATGTCGAGTGCGTAGACGCCATAACAGCGCGGCGACTCGACGCGCTTCAGATGGCGCGAGGTGATCACGTCGAGCGCCATCCAGCGCTCGCGCAACTCGATGTTCGGATGGCGCTTGACCTCATCGAGCAGCGCGTTGTGGATCGCCTTGCCGGTCGCATCGGCTGCATGGGCGATCCGGCGCACCGCATGGCCGCCCTCGCGGGTCAGGTGCAGGCCGAGCGGGCCGCTCGGATCGCCGGAAAATGGCACGCCGCGAGCGACCAGCCATTCGATCGCGGCGACGCTGTTTTCGGCGATGAAGCGCGCCGTTTCCTCGTCGACCAACCCGGCACCGGCATCCTGGGTATCGCGCACATGTGACTCGATGCTGTCGTCGCTGCCGAGCACGCCGACGATGCCGCCTTGCGCCCACGCGGTTGCCGCTTCATCGAGGCCTCGTTTCGCGAGCACGATGACGCGGCGCTGCTCGGCGAGTTGCAATGCGGTGGTCAGGCCGGCAAGACCGGCGCCGACGATCACGACGGGCGCAGACGTCTCGTCAGGCGCAACGGCAGAGGCAGCGGGCATGAGCCGTGGCCGGGCGCGCGGGCCGCCCGGCATCGTTGGAAGGGGCTTCGATTCTATCGACAGCCCGTTGCCGGGCTGCCGCTTGCGTCAATGCACGACGCGTTCGAACACGAAGCGGCCATCGACGACGTCAACCGGGATCACGTCCTTCGGCCCGAACTTGCCTTCGAGAATCAGCTTGGCGACCGGATTCTCGATCTGCTGCTGGATCGCCCGCTTCAGCGGCCGCGCACCGAATACCGGGTCGAATCCTGCCTTCGCCAGTTGCGCCAGCGCCTGCGGGCTGACCTCGAGCTTCATCTCCATCTTCTCGAGACGGGACTCGAGGATCTGCAGCTGCAGCTTCGCGATCTCCTCGATGTGTGTTGCATCGAGCGAGTGGAAAACGACGGTTTCGTCGATCCGGTTCAGGAATTCGGGCCGGAAATGCTGCTTCACCTCGACCCAGACCGCTTCGCGGATCAGTTCGCTGTCCTGCCCGGCCATCTGCATGATCAGGTGCGAGCCGAGGTTGCTGGTCATCACGATGACGGTATTCTTGAAGTCGACGGTGCGGCCCTGGCCATCGGTCAGCCGGCCGTCGTCGAGCACCTGCAACAGCACATTGAAGACATCCGGATGTGCCTTCTCGACCTCGTCGAGCAGCAGCACGCTGTACGGCTTGCGCCGCACCGCCTCGGTCAGGTAGCCGCCTTCGTCGTAGCCGACATACCCAGGCGGCGCGCCGATCAGCCGGCTGACCGAATGCTTCTCCATGTATTCGCTCATGTCAATGCGGATCAGGTGATCCTCGCTGTCGAACAGGAAATTCGCCAGCCCCTTGCACAGCTCGGTCTTGCCGACCCCGGTGGGGCCGAGGAACAGGAACGATCCGGTCGGCCGGTTCGGGTCACTGAGGCCTGAGCGCGACCGGCGGATCGCATTGGCGACCGCGGTGATCGCCTCGTCCTGGCCGACGACGCGCTGGTGCAGCCGCTCTTCCATCTGCAGCAGCTTCTCGCGTTCACCCTGCATCAGCTTGGAGACCGGAATGCCGGTCGCGCGTGCGACGACCTCGGCGATCTCCTCGGCGCCGACCATCGTGCGCAGCAGCTGCGGGCGGCCATCGTCGGCCTGTGCCTTGCCGGTCTCGGTGGCCTGCGCCTCCTTCAGCTTCTTCTCGAGCTCGGGCAGCTTGCCGTACTGCAGTTCGGCGACCTTGTTGAAATCGCCCTTGCGTTTCCACTCCTCGATCTGGAAACGCATCCGGTCGATCTCTTCCTTCAGGTGCGCCGAGCCCTGCGCAGCGGCCTTTTCGGCCTTCCAGATCTCTTCCAGGTCAGCGGCTTCGCGCTGCAGCTTCTTGATCTCATCCTCGAGCAGATTGAAGCGGCGCTGTGACGCTTCGTCTTTCTCGCGGCGCACCGACTCGCGCTCGATCTGCAGCTGGATCAGCCGCCGGTCGAGCTTGTCCATCACCTCGGGCTTCGAGTCGATCTCGATCTTCACCTTGGCCGCCGCCTCGTCGATCAGGTCGATCGCCTTGTCGGGCAGGAAACGGTCGGTGATGTAGCGGTGGCTCAGTTCGGCCGCCGCGACGATCGCCGGGTCGGTGATCTCGACACCGTGGTGGACTTCGTATTTCTCCTGCAGCCCGCGCAGGATCGCGATCGTTGCCTCGACGGTCGGTTCGCCGACCAGGATCCGCTGGAAGCGGCGCTCGAGCGCGGCGTCCTTCTCGATGTACTTGCGGTATTCGTCCAGCGTCGTCGCGCCGATGCAATGCAGTTCGCCGCGCGCCAGCGCGGGTTTCAGCATGTTGCCGGCGTCGATCGCGCCCTCGGCCTTGCCGGCGCCGACCATCGTGTGGATCTCGTCGATGAAGACGATCGTCTGCCCCTGGTCCTGGGCGACCTCCTTCAGCACGCCTTTCAGCCGCTCCTCGAACTCACCGCGGAATTTTGCGCCGGCGAGCAGCAGCGCCATGTCGAGCACCAGCACGCGCTTGTTCTTCAGCGAATCGGGCACCTCGCCGGCAACGATGCGCTGCGCGAGGCCCTCGACGATTGCCGTCTTGCCGACGCCGGGTTCGCCGATCAGCACCGGGTTGTTCTTCGTGCGCCGCTGCAGCACCTGGATCGCGCGGCGGATCTCGTCGTCACGGCCGATCACCGGATCGAGCTTGCCCATCCGCGCGCGCTCGGTCAGGTCGAGCGTGTATTTCTTCAGCGCTTCGCGCTGCCCTTCGGCCTCGGCCGAATCGACCTTCTGGCCGCCACGAACCGCCTCGATCGCGGACTCCAGCGCCTTGCGCGTCAGTCCATGCTCCTTGACCAGCGGTCCGATCGAGGCCTTGCTGTCGGCCAGCGCCAGCAGAAACATCTCGCTGGCGATGAACTGGTCACCGCGCTTGCTTGCTTCCTTCTCGGAGGCCTGCAACAACGCACCGAGGTCGCGGCTCGCCTGCACCTGCTCGCCACCCTGCACCTGCGGCAGCTTGCCGAGCTCGCTTTCCAGCGACGCCTGCAGCTTGGCCGTATTGACGCCGGCCCGGGCGAGCAGTGCCTTCGGTCCTTCGTCCTGCGCGAGCATTGCCGCCAGCACGTGGACCGGCTCGATATATGGGTTGTCGCGGGTGATCGCAAGGCTCTGGGCATCACCCAGCGCTTCCTGGAATTTGGTCGTCAGCTTGTCGAGTCGCATGGAAAAATCCTCCGATGCGTCCAATTTCAGGCATTTGACGCCGATTTCAAGGCGGGCGCGTCTTCCCGAACACCTTGCTTGACGCCGATCAAGCCGCCGACGGGTCAGCCGGCTGAATCAGTGCCAGACGTGGCGCCCGATCGCAAATCCGATCGCCGCGCTGCCGAGCGAACCCAGCACGTGGACCAACGTGTGCAGCGAGGCCAGCGCCAGGTGGCCGCGCTGCAGCAAGGCCAGCGATTCGGCCGAGAAGGTCGAAAACGTCGTCAGGCTGCCGAGCAGGCCGGTGACGACCAGCAGCCGCATCGATTCGTTCGGATTCCTGACAAACCAGACCATCGCCAGCCCGATCAGCAGCCCGCCGGCGCAATTGACCAGCAGCGTGCCGAGCGGAAAACCGTGCCAGGCGCCGTTCAGCCACAGGCTGAGCCGCCAGCGCAGCACCGCGCCGAGCACCGCACCGATCGCCACCGCCAGCAGCTGGGCGGCCGCGGTGCTGCCGCTGCCGAGGCCGGCCATCAGCCGGCGCCGCCCGCAGCCTCGGCGCTGTTCGTGCTGGCGAGGCCCCAGCGGGCCAGCGCCCGGTCGTCGCTTACGCGGGCATCGACCCAGCGTGCGCCTTCCGGCGTGACCTCCTTCTTCCAGAACGGCGCCTGCGTCTTCAGATAGTCCATCAGAAATTCGCAGGCCTGGAAGGCATCGCCACGGTGTGCCGAACTGACGGCGACCAGCACCACCTGGTCGAGCGGAGCCAGTTTGCCGACGCGGTGGATCACGACGGCGCCGCGGATGTCGAAGCGCCGGCGCGCCTCGTCGACCATCGCCTCGATCGCCTTTTCGGTCATGCCCGGATAGTGCTCGAGCTCCATTTCGCTGACGCCAAGGCCGTCGTTGCGGTCGCGCACCGTGCCGATGAAGCTGGCGACCGCGCCGATACCGGCATCAGCGGCGCGCAGTGCGGCCACTTCGGCGCCGAGATCAAAATCGTCGGTCTGGATCAGCACCCGGCTGCGGAAGTCGGCGTTGTGCCTGGTTGCCTGGTCGCTCATCGCTGATCTCGTCGGCCGCGCTCAGCCGCCGGTCACCGGCGGGAAAAATGCCAGCTCGGCGCCATCGGCGTCGACGCGCTGGTTTTCATCACACAACTGCTGGTTCAGCGCGCAGCGCAGCGCCCGGCCACGGGCCAGTGCCGCGGCATGCGCCGGGCTGGCGGAGATCAATCGATCGCGCAATTCGGCAATGCTGCAGCCGGCGTCGACCTCGACCGTCTCGCCGGAGCCGAGCGCCTCGCGAATCGACGCGAAATAACGAACCTGCAGTTTCATGACATCCAGTCGGAAAAGGCGATGTAGCGAACGACGTCGCCGCGGCGGATCGTCTGCCCCGGCGGATTGTCGACGACGCCATCGCCCCAGACGGCGGAAGTCAGCACGCCCGAGCTCTGGTTGCCGAACAGATCGAGCCCGTCGTCGCCGTTGCGGCGCACGCGCAGAAATTCGCGCCGCCGGTCGGCCCGCGGCCAGTCGAAATCGGCGCGCATCGGGACGCTGCGCGGCTGCCATTCAGCCACGCCTTGCAAGCGCAGCAGCAGCGGCCGGACCGCCAGCAAAAACGTGATGAAGCTGGACACCGGATTGCCGGGCAGGCCGATGAACCAGGTCGGCTCTTCATGGCCGACCGCGCCGAAGGCCAGCGGCTTGCCGGGCTTGATCGCGATCTGCCACAGGTCGAGCCGGCCCTCGGCCTCGACCGCCGGCTTCAGATGGTCTTCCTCGCCGACCGAGACACCGCCGCTGGTGACGATCAGGTCGTGCCCCTGCGCGGCGCGGCGCAGCGCATCGCGGGTCGCGTCGAGCCGGTCCGGAACGATGCCGAGGTCGCTGCATTCGCAGCCGGCCTGCTCGATCAGCGCGCGCAGCGTGAAGCGATTCGAGTTGTAGATCGCGCCGGGTCGCAGCGGCTCGCCGGGCATCACCAGTTCATCGCCGGTCGAAAACAGTGCGACGCGCGGCCGGCGCAATACCTGCAACGAGGCCGCACCGACTGATGCGGCCAGGCCGAGCGCCTGCGGCGTCAGCCGGTCGCCCGGACGCAGCACCTCGGCACCTCGCATCACGTCTTCGCCGCGACGGCGTATCCATTGGCCGCTCGACGGCACCGCGTCGATCCGCACGCTGCCGTCGGCAAGTGCTTCGCATTGCTCCTGCATCACGACGGCATCGGCGCCGTCGGGCAGTTGCGCACCGGTGAAGATCCGCGCAGCGGTGCCGGGCGACAGCGGCTGCGCCGGCTGACCGGCCGGAATCCGCTGGCTGACCGGCAGCACCGTGCCGCCTGCGGCAACATCGGCGCAGCGCAGCGCATAACCATCCATCGAGGTGTTGTCGGCTGGCGGCACGTCGAGGCCCGACACCACCGGCGCTGCCAGCACCCGCCCGAGCGCAGCAAAGGTATCGACCGATTCGGAACCGGTCAGCGGACGGATCGGCTCAAGCAGCCGTTGCAGCGCTTCGTCCAGCGTCAACATCGGCGGTCGCGCCGGAGTCGTCGCCGAAGCCGGTTTGGGGCGTGTATTCATATCGGGCGGAATTGGCCAGCAGGAATTCGGCGATGGCATCGACATCGTCGAGGGCAAAAACCGGCAGCCGAGTCGGCACCGGCAGCCGCGAAGCATCGTCGGTGGCGACCGCGACGACATAGGGATCGTCGGGATAGTGGACCCGCTTGCCGACGCTTTCGCGCCAGACCTCGATCTTCAGCAGGTTGGCAAACTTGAAGCCTTCGACCAGCACCCAGTCGCAGTCGCACAGTTCGGCGATCAGCTGGTGCACCGTCGGCTCGACCGGCGTCTCGAACTCGCGGATCTTCGCCAGCCGGCGGTTCGACGCGATCACGACCTCGAAGGCGCCAGCCTGACGGTGCCGGTAGGAATCCTTGCCGGGATGGTCGATGTCGAACTCGTGGTGCGCATGCTTGATCACCGACACCCGCTGGCCGGCCTCGCGCAGCCGCACCAGCAACCGCTCGACCAGCGTCGTCTTGCCGGACCCTGACCACGCGCTGAAACCGATCACCTTCATCATTCAGACATTCTCGGTGAGATAGGCTTTCACGGCCGCTGCATCGCGGGGCAAGACCTTGCATCGCTTGGGGAGTTGCTCGATGCCTTCGGTGGCCGGCGGGCGCTGCGGCTCGCGGCCGGTCGCCTCGACGATCGTCGCGGCAAATTTCGCCGGCAACGCGGTCTCGAGGACGATCATCGGCAGCGCCGGATCGCGCAACTCGCGGGCGACCTTGACGCCGTCGGCGGTGTGCGGATCGATCATCACGCCGCATTGATCCCAGGTCGTGCGAATCGTCGCCAGCCGGTCGGCATGGCTGCTGCTGCCCGACACAAAGCCGTGGTCGGCGATGCGGGCGAAATCGTCGCTGGCCAGCGTGAATTCGCCGTGTTTCGACAACTCGTCGGCAAACAGCGCACGCACGCGGCCGCCGTCGCGTTGCAGCAGATCGAAGATGAAGCGCTCGAAGTTCGACGCCTTCGAGATGTCCATCGACGGGCTCGAGGTCTCGAAGGTTTCCGACGAAGCGCGCACCCGGTAATGGCCGTTGCGGAAAAACTCGTCGAGCACGTTGTTCTCGTTGGTCGCCAGCACCAGCCGATCGATCGGCAGACCCATCATCCGCGCAACGTGGCCGGCGCAGATGTTGCCGAAATTGCCCGACGGCACGGCAAAGCTGACGCGCTGCGAATTGCTGGCGGTGGCCCGGAAATAACCGGCGAAGTAATAAACCACCTGCGCGAGCAGCCGCGCCCAGTTGATCGAATTGACGGTGCCGATGCGGTGCCTGCGCTTGAAGTCGAGGTCGTTGGAGACCGCCTTGACGATGTCCTGGCAGTCGTCGAATACCCCGTCGATTGCGATATTGTGGATATTCGGATCCTGCAGGCTGAACATCTGCGCCTGCTGGAACGGGCTCATCCGGCCGAGCGGGCTCAGCATGAAGACATTGATGCCGCGTTTGCCGCGCATCGCATATTCGGCTGCGCTGCCGGTGTCGCCGGAGGTTGCGCCGAGGATGTTCAGCGTTTCGCCGCGGCGCGCCAGTTCGTATTCGAACAGGTTGCCGAGCAGCTGCATCGCCATGTCCTTGAATGCCAGCGTCGGGCCGTTCGACAGGCCGAGCAGGTAGAGCCCGGCATCGCCCGATTTGCCTTCGGCCTTGTCCAGTCGCGTCAGCGGCGTGATCTCATCGCTGCCGAAAATCGCACGGGTATAGGTGCGCTGCGCCAGTTGCCGCAGATCGTCGTGCGGGATGTCGTCGATGTACAGCGCCAGCACTTCGAACGCGAGGTCGGCATACGACAGTCCGCGCCAGCGCTGCAGCGTCGCGGCATCGATCTGCGGATAGTAGGCCGGCAGGTACAGGCCGCCGTCCGGCGCCAGGCCTTCGAGCAGGATGTCGCAGAACCCGCGCTGCGCCGGGTCGCCCCGCGTACTGATGTATTTCAATTCAGCTCTTCCTTGCGGATCCGGACGATCGGGGCGAGGACCGTCGGCAGCGCCTGCATCTGGGCAAGCGCGCGGTTCATCCGGCCCTCGACCGTTTCATGGGTCAGGATGATGACGTCGGTCTGCTTCTCGCCTTCGCCCGATTCGCGCTGCAGCAAGGCGTCGATCGAGATGTCGGCCTCGGCCAGGATGCCGGTGATCCGCGCCAGCACACCGGCCTGGTCGGCGACCTGCAGCCGCAGATAGAAGGCGGTGACGACGTCGTCGATCGGCAGGATCGGCGTCGCTGCCAGCTCGCCGGGCTGGAAAGCCAGGTGCGGCACGCGGTGGTGCGGGTCGGCGGTATGCAGCCGGGTGATGTCGACGAGGTCGGCGACCACCGCCGACGCGGTCGGCTCGGAACCGGCGCCCTTGCCGTAATAAAGCGTCGTGCCGACCGCATCGCCCTGCACGACGACGGCATTCATCGCGCCTTCGACATTGGCGATCAGCCGCTTTGCCGGCACCAGCGTCGGATGGACGCGCAGTTCGATGCCGGCGCCTTCGCCGATCACGCGGCGCCGCGTGATGCCGAGCAGCTTGATCCGGTAGCCGAGCTGCTCGGCATAGGTGATGTCGGCGGCCTGCAGCGAGGTGATGCCCTCGACATGGGCCTTGTCGAACTGCACCGGAATGCCGAATGCGATCGCGCTCATCAGCGTGACCTTGTGCGCCGCATCGACACCCTCGATGTCGAAGGTCGGGTCGGCCTCGGCATAGCCGAGCCGCTGCGCGTCCTTCAGCACCGCGGCGAAATCCAGCCCCTTGTCGCGCATCTCGGACAGGATGAAATTGGTCGTTCCGTTGATGATGCCGGCGATCCAGTCGATGCGGTTCGCCGTCAGGCCTTCGCGCAGCGCCTTGATGATCGGAATGCCACCGGCCACCGCCGCCTCGAACGCGACCATCACCCCCTTCGCATGGGCGGCTTCGAAGATCTCGGTGCCATGCACCGCGAGCAGCGCCTTGTTGGCGGTCACGACGTGTTTGCCGGCGGCGATCGCCTCCATCACCAGTGCCCGGGCGATGCCATAACCGCCGATCAGCTCGATCACGATGTCGATTTCCGGATTCGCGATCACCGCGCGCGCATCGGAAACCACTTCGACGCCGTCACCGACGATCGCACGGGCCCGATCCACATCGAGGTCGGCGACCATCGTGATGACGATGCCGCGACCGGCGCGACGCTTGATTTCTTCCTGGTTGCGCAGCAATACCTCGAAGCTGCCCTTGCCTACGATGCCGATGCCGAGCAGGCCGACTTGGATGGGTTTCATGAGATCTTCGGCGTGCCGTTGCCGGCGTGCCGTGGTCGGAGGAGTCTGGCTGGGATCGACGACCTGTTGGCCGCCGATCGACGAATCATTGGGTATGACGCTTGCGATAGTTTTCGAGGAAACGCGCGATGCGGCCGATGGCGTCGGTCAGGTCGTCGACGTTGGGCAGGAAAACGAGGCGGAAATGGTCCGGCGCACGCCAGTTGAATCCGGTGCCCTGGACGATCAGCACCTTTTCCTCAGCCAGCAGTTCATAGGCGAAGCGCTGGTCGTCGGCGATCGGGTAGACCTTCGGATCGAGGCGCGGAAACATGTACAACGCGGCCTTCGGCTTGACGACCGAGACGCCGGGAATCTGCGTCAGCAGTTCGTAGGCCAGGTCGCGCTGATGGCACAGCCGCCCGCCCGGCGCGACCAGGTCCTTGATGCTCTGGTAGCCGCCGAGCGCGGTCTGGATTGCGAGCTGGCCGGGCGTGTTCGAGCACAGCCGCATCGACGCCAGCATGTTGAGCCCGACGATGTAATCGCCGGCATGGCGTTTTTCGCCCGAGACGACCATCCAGCCGGCGCGGTAGCCGCAGGAGCGATAGTTCTTGCTGAGGCCGTTGAAGGTCACGCACAACACGTCGTCAGCTATCGACGCGATGCTGGTGTGGGTTTCACCGTCGTAAAGCGTCTTGTCGTAGATCTCGTCGGCAAAGATGATCAGCTGGTGCTCGCGCGCCAGATCGACGATCTGCCGCAGCACCGGCTCCGGATACAACGCGCCGGTCGGATTGTTCGGGTTGATCACGACGATGCCGCGCGTCGACGGGGTGATCTTCGAGCGGATGTCGTCGATGTCGGGCATCCAGTCGCTCTGCTCGTCGCACAGGTAGTGGATCGGCGCGCCACCGGCCAGCGCCACCGACGCCGTCCACAACGGATAGTCGGGTGCCGGCACCAGGATCTGGTCGCCATTGTTGAGCAGCGCATTCATGCTCATCGTGATCAGCTCGGATGCGCCGTTGCCGAGGTAGACGTCGTCGACGGTGACCGCCGGAACGTTTTTTTCCTGCATGTAGTGCACCACCGCCTTGCGCGGCGCAAACAGGCCTTTGCTGTCGGTATAACCGGCGGCGTCGGGCAGGTTGCGGATCATGTCCTGGACGATCTCGTCCGGCGGCTCGAGTCCGAACACCGCCAGATTGCCGATGTTCAGCTGGATGATCTTGTGCCCTTCGTCCTGCATCTGCCGCGCCTTGTCGAGCACGGGGCCGCGGATGTCGTAGCAGACGTTGGCGAGCTTGCTCGATTTGACGATGGGTTTCACGCAGGAATCTCCGCTGCGGTGAATGCGGCACCGCACAAAACCTATAATTTAACCACATGGCCGCCAGCGGCGACGGGGCTCCCCGCCGCATGCGCCGGCCATCAACTGCCACTACCCGGATTCCCACGTGAAGCTCCAGGCCGACCGCATCGACGGACGCAATGCGATTGCCCGCCACGGGCCCGACGGCGTCATCGTCAATGGAACCCAATATACGCACAGCGTCATCGTTCCGTGGGACGGCGCGGTCGAGGACTGGCCGGTGCGCGAATTTTCCCAGCTCGAAGCCGATCATTTCGACCGTCTGCTCGCGCTGCAGCCGCAGCTGGTGATCTTCGGCAGCGGCGCACGGCTGCGCTTTCCACCGCCACGGCTGCTCGCCGGGCTGATGGCCGCCGGCATCGGCGTTGAAACGATGGACAATGCCGCCGCCTGCCGCACCTACAACGTACTGCTTGCCGAGGAACGCAGGGTGGTGGCCGCGCTGCTGTTCGAATGAGCGCGCTGTCGCAGTCTGGTAAAGCCTCTGACTTATAATCAGAGGCTACGCCATCGCGGACGCCATCTTAAAGAATAGCTCATGACGCCAGCTCTCGACAAACCGCTGCCAGAATTTGAAGCGCTCGCCACCAACGGTGTCAAGTTCACCCCGCAGGCCTACCTCGGGCAGACCGTTGTGCTGTATTTCTACCCGAAAGACAACACGCCGGGTTGCACGACCGAAGCGATGCAGTTCCGCGACCACCACAAGGAATTTGTCAAGGCCGGCGCCGTCGTGTTCGGTGTCTCGCGCGACAACATGGGTTCGCACGACAAATTCAAGCAGAACCTCGAGCTGCCGTTCGAGCTGATCGCCGATACCGAAGAAAAGCTCTGCCACATGTTCGGTGTCGTGAAGAACAAGATCATGTACGGCAAGAAGGTCAAGGGCATCGAGCGCAGCACCTTTCTGATCGATCCGTCCGGCACGCTGCGCGCCGAGTGGCGCGGTCTGAAGGTCGCCGGTCACGTCGAAGAGGTGCTGAAGGCCGTCAAGTCGCTGAAATAGCCGGCCCACAAGCTGGCGTCGGCACGGCGCAACGCCTGCCGGAACCCGCCGCCCGCGCGCGTGGGCTTGTGCATAATGGGCCATGCCCGTGAACGCCGCCGTGCACCACGACCCCCAAGCCGCTCGGGCCACCGCGCGGCTTTTTTGTTGCCCAGTCCAGCCGACCGATTCCTCATGCCACTGCCGAAGCCGCCTGCCAAACGAGCCGCATTGCTGACCGCCGCCGATTTCGAATCGCAGGCCGCGCCCAAAACGGGCAAGAAAACGCAGAAATCCCGCAGCACCGGCGAGGCGCCAATGGCCGATACGGTCGAGCTGTTCGATCCGGCGCCGCACTCGCCGGCAGCGACATCGGCCGCTGCCGCGATCGGCGTGCTCGCACCGGAACGCGCTGCAACGGCCCGCAGCGCGCCAACCCGCCCGCCGGCGCCCGAGAAACGCAAACGCAAGCCGCGCGGCAGCGGGCCGGCCAAGCTGTTCGTGCTCGACACGAATGTGCTGATGCACGATCCGATGAGCCTGTTCCGCTTCGAGGAACACGATGTTTATTTGCCGATGATCACGCTCGAGGAGCTGGACGGCCACAAGAAGGGAATGACCGAGGTTGCGCGCAATGCGCGCCAGGTCAGCCGCGACCTGGATTCGCTGGCCGCCAGCCTCGAGGACGCCGGCAGCAAGGGCCTGGTCGACGGGCTGCCGCTGGACCGCACCGGCCACCGCGAAGCCGCCGGCAAGCTCTATTTCCAGACCGGGCTGATCGACATCAGCCTGCCGGCCGGGCTGCCGCAAGGCAAGGCCGACAACCAGATCCTCGGCGTCGTGCAGGCACTGCGCGAACAGCAACCGAAACGCGATGTGGTGCTGGTGTCGAAGGACATCAACATGCGCATCAAGGCGCGCGCGCTCGGTCTGCCGACCGAGGACTATTTCAACGACAAGACGCTCGACGACGGTGACCTGCTGTACACCGGCGCGATGGCGCTGCCGCCCGATTTCTGGGAACGCCACGGCAAGACGATGGAAAGCTGGAACCAGGGCGGCTTCACCTTCTACCGGATCAGCGGCCCGCTGGTGCCGTCGTTGCTGATCAACCAGTTTGTCCATCTCGAGGCGCCCGGCGCCGCACCGCTGTTCGCGAAGGTCGTCGAGATCACCGGCCGCAATGCGGTGCTGCGCACCTTGCGCGAATATTCGAACCCGAAAAATGCCGTCTGGGGCGTCACCGCGCGCAACCGCGAACAGAATTTCGCGCTCAACTTGCTGATGGATCCGGAGTGCGACTTCATCACGCTGACCGGCACCGCCGGCACCGGCAAGACGCTGCTGACGCTGGCCGCCGGCCTCAGCCAGGTGATGGACGACCGGCGTTATACCGAGATCATCGTGACCCGCGTCACCGTGCCAGTCGGCGAGGACATCGGCTTTCTGCCTGGTACCGAAGAAGAAAAGATGGGCCCGTGGATGGGCGCGCTCGACGACAACCTCGAAGTGCTGTCGAAGACCGATGGCGCAGCTGGCGAATGGGGGCGCGCGGCGACCAACGACCTGGTGCGCAGCAAGATCCGCATCAAAAGCCTGAATTTCATGCGCGGCCGCACCTTCCTGAACAAGTTCCTGATCATCGACGAGGCGCAGAACCTGACGCCGAAGCAGATGAAGACGCTGGTGACTCGGGCCGGCCCTGGCACGAAGATCGTCTGCCTCGGCAACCTTGCGCAGATCGACACGCCCTACCTGACCGAAGGCAGTTCCGGCCTGACCTATGCGGTCGATCGTTTCAAGGGCTGGCCACATTCCGGCCACATCATGCTGGCCCGCGGCGAACGTTCGCGGCTGGCCGACTTCGCCAGCGAGGTGCTTTAAGCGATTGGGCCAATGTGGTGTCCTGCAGCTACGCTGCGGGACGTCGCACTAGCGCTGCAAGTCGTCGAAAAACGCGCGCGAATCGAAGCTGCGGCCGAGGAAGGCGCGCAGCAGCAGTTCCGGCGGCTGCTGGCTGCCATTGGCCAGCACGGTGCGGCGAAAACGCGCGCCGACTTCCGGATCGAGCTTGTCGGCTGCGAAGGCGGTGCGCAGGTCCTTCGCGACGACCAGGCTCCAGAGATAGCCGTAATAACTGGCGCTGTAGCCCCCGGCGATATGACTGAACCCGGCCGGGAACATCGTGCCGGCGACATGACCAAGCGGCGTGCCCGACTCCAGCGCAGACCACAATGCCAGCGGATCGTGCGATTGCCGACCGTACAGCGCGAGGTCGAAGTTTGCATACAGATGCTGGCGCGCGAAGAAGATGCCCTTGCCGAAGCGGCGCGCGACATCGGCCTTCTCGATCAGGCCTTCTGGCACCGGCGTGCATGCCGGGCAGATCTCGGCAAACAACGCCAGCACCCGCTTGTCGTAGACCCAATCCTCGAGCATCTGCGATGGCGCCTCGACAAAATCGCGTTTGACACTGGTGCCGGCCTGGGCCGCATACCGCGTTGCCGACAGGTTGTTGTGCACCGCATGGCCGAGTTCGTGCAGCAGCGTCTCGAGTTCATCGAGCGTCAGGCCCTTGCGATCGACATTGACGACCAACGCCGCCGCGGGCAGCCGGCCGGTCGCGGCCGACCCGGATCGCAAGCTCCAGACCGCCGCATGGTTGTATTTGCCGTCGCGCGGATACAGATCGACCCACAGTGTGGCCAGCCGCTTGCCACTCGCGGCATCGGATACCGCATAGGTCTGGACCTCCGGATGCCAGACACCGGCGTCGGCAATGCGCTGGTAACGCACGCCCATCAGCTTTTCGATCACCCGCAGCACGAACTGCAGGATCTGCTCGGGCGGGAAATGGTTGCGAAATACGTCCTGGTCGACCGCATGGCGCTGCCGGCGCACCCGCTCGGTATAAAAGGCGATGTCCCAGCGGTCGAGTTCGACCGCGGCTGCCGGCTGTCCGAGGTGATCTGCCTTGGCCAGCCGCAATTGCTCGAGTTCGGCCCGCTCGCGTTGCACAACCGCCGCGCCGACCTCGTCCAGAAAGGCCCGCGCACGCTGCGGCGTCTCGGCCATCTGCCGCCGCAGCACGAATGCTGCCCAGCTGTCGAAGCCGAACAGGCCGGCGTAGGCCTTGCGCGCATCGGTGATCTGCCGCAGCAGCTGCAGGTTGGCGGCGCCGCCTTCGTTGGTTTTTGCCAGCCACATCCTGCGCCGCGTCGCTGCCTGTTCGGCCGACTGCATCACCGGCATATAAACCGGGTACGACAGGCCGAGCAGATACCGGCCCGCCACATCGCGCGGCGCTTGCTGCCAGACGTCGGCAGGCACACCGCTCAGTTCGGCGGCGTCGAATGGGAGCAGCGTCTTGTCGTCGCGGATGTTCCGATCGAAAACCTGCCCGAGTTCGCTGATGCGGTCGCTTAGCCGCTTCGCACGGGTGCGACCGGCCGCCGGCAAGGCAACCCCGCTGTCGATGAAGCCGTCGACCGTCGTGCGCCGCAGTTCGGCATCGATGAAATCGGCCGGCCGAACCGCAAGAACGGCAGCAAACAGGCGGCGGTTCTGGCCCAGCATTGAATAGAAGTCGTTCCAGCGCAGTTCGCAGGCTTCGGAGGCGTCCCGCATCGCCTTGTCGGGATGAACGGCCGACAGGAACAGCAGCGGGGCTGACAGATCCTCGAGCCGGGCCAGCAAGCCGTCATAGGCCGCCAGCCAGCCGGGCCCTGGTCGCCTCTGCTCAAGGCGCTGCAGTGCGGTCCTGGCCTGCGCCAGATTCTGCCGGCACAACGTGGCCAGCGCCGCCGGCGACGCAATCGACGGAAAGACGGCAGCCGGATCGGCGGCCAGCGCCGGCTGCCACAGCAAGGCCGCGACCAGCAGCAGCCAGCGGCACCAGATGCCGCCGCGCCGCAGCCGCTCAGCCGGCCGCGCCGACCTGATCCTTGATCTGTTGCAGCGCGGAGGCATCGTCCATCGTCGTCAGGTCGCCCGGGTCGCGCCGCTCGCAGACGGCCTGGATCGCCCGCCGCAACAGCTTGCCAGAGCGCGTCTTCGGCAACAGCGAGACGAACATCACCCGTGACGGCCGGGCCACGGCGCCGAGCTGCTGGTCGACCGTCTTCATGATCTCGCCTTCGAGCTTCAGCCGCGCCGCCGGTTCGGCCAGTGCCGATGCGTCCTTGGCGACGACGAAGGCCATCGCCACCTGGCCCTTCAGCTGATCGGCAATCCCGACGACCGCGACCTCGGCGACATTCGGATGGCTGGAAATGCTTTCCTCGATCTCGCGCGTGCCGAGGCGGTGGCCGGCGACGTTGATGACATCGTCGGTGCGGCCGAGGATGAAGAAATAGCCGTCCTCGTCGCGGATGCCCCAGTCGAAGGTGCTGTAGACCTGACGGCCCGGCACGCTGCTCCAGTAGGTCTTGACGAATCGCTCGTCATCGCGCCAGACCGTCTGCATGCAACCGGGCGGCAGAGGGCCTTCGATCGCGACGACGCCTTTCTGGTTCGGCGCGGTCAGTTCCTCGCCGGTATTCTCGTCGAGCAGCTTGACCTTGTAGCCGTACATCGCGCGGCCCGGACTGCCGAACTTGCTCGGTGCCGGCTCGACGCCGTTGGCCAGCGCGAGGATCGGCCAGCCGGTTTCGGTCTGCCAGTAGTTGTCGATCACCGGCTTGCCGATTGCCTCGGTGATCCAGCGGGCGGTTGGTTCGTCGAGTGGTTCGCCGGCCAGGAACAGTGCGCGCAGCGACGACAGGTCGTATTTCGACAGGTAGGCCGGATCCTGCTTCTTCAGCACGCGCACCGCCGTCGGCGCGCTGAACATCGCGGTGACCTTGTACTGCTCGACCAGCCGCCACCAGATCCCGGCATCCGGCCGCGTCGGCAGACCCTCGTACATGATGGTTGCCATCCCGCCGATCAGCGGACCGTAAACGATGTAGCTGTGGCCGACGACCCAGCCGATGTCGCTGGTCGAGAAGAAGGTTTCGCCGGGCTGGCCGCAGAAGATGTGGCGGATGCTTGCCGCCAGCGCGACCGCATAGCCGCCGGTATCGCGTTGCACGCCTTTCGGCTTGCCGGTCGTGCCGCTGGTATAGAGCGTGTAGCTCGGCGCGGTCGAGTCGAGCCAGACACAGGGTACCGATGCCTCGAGGTGTTGCTCGCGCAACTCGGCATAGTCGACATCACGGCCGTCGACATGGGCCATCGCGGACAGCCCGCGGTCGACCAGCAGCACCTTTTCGGGTTTGCTGTGGGCGAGCTTGATCGCCTCGTCGAGCAGCGGCTTGTAGGCGACGACCTTTCCGGAGCGGCTGCCGGCGTCGGCCGAGACGATCACCTTCGGCTCGGCATCGTCGATCCGGCTGGCCAGGCTGCTGCTGGCAAAACCGCCAAAAACCACCGAATGGATGGCGCCGATGCGGGCGCAGGCGAGCATCGCGAATGCCGCCTCGGCAATCATCGGCATGTAGATCAGCACCCGGTCGCCCTGTCCTACGCCGAGCGCGTGCAGGCAGGCCGCCATCCGCTGCACTTCGGCGTGCAGTTCGGCAAACGAATAGACCTTTTCCTGATCGGTCTCGGTCGAGACAAAGATCAGCGCCGGCTGGTCGGCGCGCTCTGCCAGGTGGCGGTCGACCGCGTTGTGGCACAGGTTGGTCTTGCCGCCGACAAACCAGCGGGCAAACGGTGGCTTGTCGTAGTCGCAGACGCGGTCGAACGGGCGCTGCCAGTCGATCAGTTCGGCCTGCTCGCGCCAGAAGGCGTCGGGCTCTTCGACCGAGCGCCGGTAGAACTCGTCATAGCGGTCGGCTGAAGCGGAAGTCGGCGTTGCTGTGGCCATGCTGGTCTCCTCCATGCCGGCCCGGTCGAATCCCGGGCCGCTCGACTCATTCGAACGCCACGCACTGACATTGCCCTGACGCTGGCGACTTTCCCGAGGGCGCTGCTCGGGATTCGCCGCAGACCGCTAGACGATGCGCACCACCTTGCGGCCGCGCACCTTGCCGGCCATCAGGTCGGCGGCGGCGCCGATCACCTCGTCGAGGCCGATCTCGTCGGCGACCGTCGCCAGCGTGTCGGCGCCGAGGTCGCCCGCCAGCCGCTGCCACGCCTGCTGGCGCACAGCCAGTGGCGCCATCACGCTGTCGATGCCGGCCAGCGTGACGCCGCGCAGGATGAACGGCATCACGGTGCCGGGCAGATCGGCGTTCTGCGCCAGCCCACAGGCGGCAACCACGCCGCCGTAACGCGTCTGCGCCAGCGCATTGACGAGCGTGTGGCTGCCGACCGCATCAACAACCGCTGTCCAGCGCTCCTTCTGCAGCGGCTTGCCGGGATTGGCCAGTTCCTGCCGGTCGATCACCGAAGATGCGCCGAGCGACTTCAGATAGTCGGCCTCGGCCGCCTTCCCGGTCGACGCGGTCACCCGATGGCCGAGTTTGGCAAGCAAGGCGGTCGCGACGCTGCCGACGCCCCCGGTTGCGCCGGTGACGAGGATCTCGCCATCGCCCGGCTGCACGCCGTGCCGCTCCAGCGCCAGCACGCACAGCATCGCGGTATAGCCGGCAGTGCCGATCGCCATCGCCTGCGCGGTCGAGAACGCGCTCGGCAGCTTGACCAGCCATTCGCCCTTCAGCCGCGCGCGTTCGGCCAGACACCCGAAGCGGGTTTCACCAACGCCCCAACCGTTATGGATCACCTTGTCGCCGGCTTTCCAGTCCGGATGGCTGCTTTCGAGCACGGTGCCGGCGCCATCGATGCCCGGCACCATCGGCCATGACCGCACCACCGGCCCCTTGTTGGTGATCGCAAGGCCGTCCTTGTAATTCAGCGTCGAGTGCGCGATGCCGACCAGCACATCGCCGTCGGGCAGCGCCGAGTCGTCGAGTTCACCCATTGCGGCGGAAAAGCCGTCGCTCGTCTTGTTCAGCAGCAAGGCCTTGAACATCGTCACTCCTGTTTCGTTGAGGGAAGGAAATCGCATCAACTGACTGTACACACCAGCCCTGATACCACCGAATGTGGTCGACGACGAGTAGAAACAACAGCCGGCGCGATAAGGGTTTGCGCGTAGTCGATTTGGTTGACCCTGTCCGGGTCGGTCTATATGCTGCGCGACCATGTCGACAAACCGTAACAGATCATTGCAAGGGCAGATGCTGTCCTACATCTGTGCGGCCGTTTTGTGGGTTGCGGCGATACCCGCCAGCGCCGGGCCGAACGATGGTTTCGACCCATTCGGCAAACTGCTGGTCGAAAAAGGGCTGGTGCCGCAGCCGGCGGGCAAGGCAGGCAATACGCAGGCAGAACCGGCAGGACAGAACCGTTTCGCAGCGATCCGGGACCGGGCGTCGGACATGGTACTCACCGCGATGAATTTTCTCGGCGTGCCTTATGTCCGCGGCGGCGACAGCGAGGAAACCGGCTTCGACTGCAGCGGCTTCACACGCTTCATCTTCGAACGCAGCATCGGGCTGATATTGCCTCGGCGGGCCGACGAACAGGCCAATGCCGAAGGCATGATCGCAATCCGCCGCGATGAATTGCGGCCTGGCGACCTGGTTTTTTTCAATACGCTGCGCCGCACCTTTTCGCATGTCGGCATCTATATCGGCGATGGCCGCTTCATCCACGCGCCAAAACCCGGCGCCGAGGTCCGCGTCGAGGACATGGGCGTGCGCTACTGGAGCGCCCGCTTCACCGGCGCGCGGCGGGCGGTGCTGAACGCCAACTGAGCCTCGCGGCAGCCGCCGCGGATGGCGCACCCGGTATCCGGTCTCAGCCGCCAATCGCGCGGCGCTGCGGCAGCGCAGGCACAATCCGGCCATGGCCGAAAAATCGATCCCGCTGGTTGATCACCGCTATGCCGCGAGCACGCCGCTGGTGCCGGCCGAACCGCTGCCGGCTGGCGCGCTGCTCAGTGACCGCCGCGGACGCGAATTGCACGACCTGCGGATCTCGGTCACCGACCGCTGCAATTTCCGCTGCGCGTACTGCATGCCGCGCGAAGTGTTCGACAAGAACTACCGCTTCCTGCCGCACGACTCGCTGCTGAGTTTCGAGGAAATCACGCGGCTGGCGCGGATCTTCGTCGACCATGGCGTGCGCAAGATCCGGCTGACCGGCGGCGAACCGCTGCTGCGCAAGAACCTCGAGGTGCTGGTCGGCATGCTCGCCGGCCTGCGCACGCCGGACGGCGCGCCGCTCGACCTGACGCTGACAACCAATGCCTCGCTGCTCGCGCGCAAGGCGCAGGCGCTGAAGGACGCCGGCCTGCAGCGCGTCACGGTCAGCCTCGATGCACTCGACGATGCGGTTTTCCGCCGCATGAACGATGCCGATTTTCCGGTCGCCGAAGTGCTCGAAGGCATTGCCGCGGCCGAGCGGGTCGGGCTTGGTCCGATCAAGGTCAACATGGTCGTCAAGCGCGGCACCAACGACCACGAGATTTTGCCGATGGCCCGCCATTTCCGCGGCAGCCCGGTTGTGCTGCGCTTCATCGAATACATGGACGTCGGCGCCAGCAACGGCTGGCGGATGGACGAGGTGCTGCCGTCGGCCGAGGTGCTGGCGCGCATCCACGCAGAACATCCGCTGGTCGCGCTGAGCCCGAGCCAGCCCGGCGAGACGGCCGAGCGCTGGGCCTATGCGGATGGCAGCGGCGAGATCGGGCTGATCTCGTCGGTCACGCAGGCCTTCTGCAGCGACTGCAACCGCGCCCGGCTGTCAACCGAAGGCAAGCTGTTCCTGTGCCTGTTCGCCAACCGCGGACACGACCTGCGCGCCTTGCTGCGCGGCGCGTATTCCGACCGGCAGATCGCCGGCGCAGTCGGTCTGATCTGGAGCGGGCGTGACGACCGCTATTCGGAACTGCGCACCGCCGAGGCAGCCGCAGAACGCACAGCCGATGGCGCCGGCAAACGCGTCGAAATGCACTATATCGGCGGCTGAACGGGGTTCCGGATGATCGACACAGAACAGATAACCGGCCTGATCCTCGCCGGCGGCCGCGGCAGCCGCATGGGAGGCACCGACAAGGGCCTGCAGACGCATGCCGGCATGCCGCTGGCCATGCATGCGATCCTGCGGCTCGGCCCGCAGGTCGGCCACCTGATGATCAATGCGAACCGCAACCTCGGCGCCTACGAGTCGTTCGGCCTGCCGGTCTGGCCGGATGCCAGTGCCGACTTTGCCGGCCCGCTGGCTGGATTCCTGGCCGGACTCGAGCACTGCGACACACCGTACATGGTGACGGTGCCCTGCGACACGCCGAATTTTCCGGCCGATCTCGTCGCGCGGCTGGCCGCCGGGCTCGAAGCCGACGATGCCGACCTCGCGATGGCCGCCACGACCGACCCGTCAAGCGGCGGCGGCACGCAGCTGCAGCCGGTGTTCTGCCTGATGAAGACCAGTCTGCTCGAAAGCCTGGTCCGCTTCATCAATGCTGGCGAGCGCAAGATCGACCGCTGGACTGCACAGCACCGCTGCGCCGAAGTGCGGTTCGACGACGCCTCCGCGTTTTTCAATGCCAATACGCCGCAGGACCTGCACGCGCTGCAAGCTGCCCGCGGCTGACCCTATTTGCCGATGACGACACCCCTGCCCTCGCTGCAAGAGATCGCCTCGTGTGTGTCCGGTTATGACCCGAACGCGCTGCCGGTTGCGCAGGCGAAGGAATTCATCGATCGGCTGACCCCGAGGGTCGAGGCGGTCGAGAGCCTGGCGATCCGCAGCGCACTCGGCCGGGTGCTGGCGCGCGACATCGTGTCGGCCATCGATGTGCCGGCCCACGACAACTCGGCGATGGACGGTTTTGCGCTGGCTGCGGCGGACCTGCGCGACGGCGCCGATACCGCTTTGCCGGTGGTCGGCACTGCGTTCGCCGGCGAGGCCTTTGCCGGCAATGTCGGCCGCGGCGAGGCGGTTCGCATCATGACCGGCGCGGTGATGCCGGCCGGTCTCGACACCGTCGTGCCGCAGGAATTCACGCGCAGCGACGGCAACCGGGTCGTGATCCCGGCCGGCGTCGTGCGCGCCGGCGACAACCGGCGGCTGGCCGGCGAGGACCTCGCGCGTGGCGAGGCCGCATTGCGCGCCGGCCGCATCCTGAGCCCGGCCGACCTCGGCCTGTTGGCCTCGCTCGGCCAGGCCGAGGTGCCGGTTTTCCGCCGCCTGCGGGTTGCCTTTTTTTCGACCGGCGACGAACTGCGCTCGATCGGCGAGCCGCTCGACGAAGGCTGCGTCTACGACAGCAACCGCTACACCTTGTGGGGCATGCTGCAGCGGCTCGGCGTCGAGGTGATCGACATGGGCGTCGTCCGCGATGACCCGGCGGCGCTCGAAAAAGCCTTCCGTGATGCGGCTGCTGCCGCCGACGCGGTGATCACCTCGGGCGGCGTCAGCGTCGGCGAGGCCGACCACACGAAGCAGGTGATGGCCAGCCTCGGCGATGTGTTGTTCTGGAAAATCGCGATGCGCCCCGGCCGTCCGATGGCGATCGGCCGCATCGGCGCCGTCGACCAGCCCGGCAAGCCGCCGGCAATCCTGTTCGGCCTGCCCGGCAATCCGGTCGCGGTGATGGTGACGTTCTACGCGTTTGTCCGCGATGCGTTGCTCGCGATGAGTGGCGCGCAGGTCGCTGCGTTGCCGATGCTGCGCGCCGCTGCGACCGCGCCGATCCGGAAAAAGCCGGGCCGCACCGAATACCAGCGCGGCATCGTCAGCCACGGCGCCGACGGCCAATGGCAGGTGCAGATCACCGGCTCGCAGGGTTCCGGCATCCTGCGCAGCATGAGTGTCGCCAACGGTCTGGTCGTGCTGCACCACGAACAAGGCAGCGTCGACGCCGGCGGCCTGGTCGACGTGCTGCCGTTCGACGGGCTGGTCTGAGGCGTCACCCGCAGGAGGGGCTTCAGCCCCGATTGCACGCCTTGTTCTTTCTCTGCGGCGTTGAACAACCGGTTCTTCAGCTCTCTCGCTCAGTCGTTGTCGCCGCCCTCCAGCTGCGGCAGACCACCGCCACTCGGCAGCAGGCCGGTGCGGCTGTAGATGCCGAGCTTGTCGCGGGTGTCGGTGATGTCGAGGTTGCGCATCGTCAGCTGGCCGATGCGGTCCTGCGGCGAGAAGGTCGACTCGCCCTTCTCCATCGTCAGCCGTTCCGGGTGGTAGGTCAGGTTCGGTGAACGTGTGTCGAGGATCGAATAGTCGTTGCCGCGGCGCAGTTCGATCGTCACCTCGCCGGTGATCGCGCGGGCCACCCAGCGCTGCGCGGTTTCGCGCAGCATCAGCGCCTGCGGGTCGAACCAGCGGCCCTGGTACAGCAGGCGGCCGAGCTTGCGGCCGTTGTCACGGTACTGCTCGATCGTGTCCTCGTTGTGGATGCCGGTGATCAGCCGCTCGTAGGCGATGAACAGCAGCGCCAGGCCGGGCGCCTCGTAGATGCCGCGGCTTTTTGCCTCGATGATGCGGTTCTCGATCTGGTCGCTCATGCCCAGGCCGTGGCGGCCGCCGATGCGATTCGCTTCCAGGATCAGGTCGACCTGGCTCGAGAAGGTCTGGCCGTTCAGCGCAACCGGCTTGCCTTCTTCGAAGCGCACGGTGACCTGCTCGCGCTTGACCTCGACATCGTCGCGCCAGAACGCGACACCCATGATCGGCTGGACGATCGTCATGCCGGTCGCCAGATGCTCGAGGTCCTTCGCCTCGTGCGTCGCGCCGAGCATGTTCGAATCGGTCGAATAGGCCTTCTCTGCCGACATCTTGTAGCCAAAGCCGGCCTGCTGCATGAATGCCGACATCTCGGCGCGGCCGCCGAGCTCGTCGATGAACTGCTGGTCGAGCCACGGCTTGTAGATCCTCAGCTGCGGATTGGTCAGCAGGCCATAACGGTAGAAACGCTCGATGTCGTTGCCCTTGTAGGTGCTGCCGTCGCCCCAGATGTTGACATCGTCGTCCTTCATCGCGGCGACCAGCATCGTGCCGGTCACCGCCCGACCGATCGGCGTCGTATTGAAGTAGGTGATGCCGGCGGTCGAGATGTGGAAGGCGCCGCACTGCAGCGCCGCAATGCCCTCGGCCGCCATCTGCGAGCGGCAGTCGATCAACCGCGCATTCTCGGCACCGTACTGTTTCGCCTTGCGCGGGATCTCGTCGTAGTCCGGCTCGTCGGGCTGGCCGAGGTTGGCGGTGTAGGCATACGGGATCGCGCCCTTGATGCGCATCCAGTGCAGCGCCGCACTGGTATCGAGTCCGCCGGAGAAGGCAATTCCGACCTTTTGACCGGTCGGCAGGTTTTTCAGGATGGTGGTCATGGTTGCAGGCGTTGGATCACTTGGTCAGCAGTTGCCAGGTGTCGACGACGGTATCGGGGTTCAACGACATCGACTTGATGCCCTTCGCGGCAAGCCACTCGGCAAAGTCCGGGTGGTCGCTCGGCCCCTGGCCGCAGATGCCGACATATTTGTCAGCCGCCAGACAGGCCGAAATCGCGCGTTCGATCAATGCCTGCACTGCAGGGTCGCGCTCGTCAAAATCGCGCGACAGCAGTTCCATCCCGGAATCGCGGTCCAGGCCGAGCGTCAGCTGGGTCAGGTCGTTCGAGCCGATCGACATGCCGTCGAAATGTTCGAGGAACTGCTCGGCGAGCACCGCATTGCTCGGCACCTCGCACATCATGATGATTCGCAGCCCATCGGTGCCACCTTGCGACGCGCGTTTCAGGCCGCGCTCGGCGAGCATGCCCATCACGCGCTCGGCCTGGCCGAGTGTGCGCACGAACGGCACCATGATCTCGACATTGGTCAGGCCCATGTCGCCACGCACCCGCGTCAGCGCCTCGCATTCCATCGCAAAGGCCTCGCCGAATTCCTCGCTGACATAACGCGAGGCGCCGCGGAAGCCGAGCATCGGGTTTTCTTCTTCCGGCTCGTAACGCGAGCCGCCGATCAGCTTGCGGTATTCATTGCTCTTGAAGTCAGACAGCCGGACGATCACCGGCTTCGGCCAGAACGCCGCGGCGATCGTCGCGATGCCTTCGGTCAGCTTGTCGACATAGAACGCGCGCGGCGACGCATGGCCGCGGGCCACCGATTCCACCGCCTTCTTCAGGTCGAGGTCGATGTTCGGATAGTCGAGGATGGCCTTCGGATGGACACCGATGTTGTTGTTGATGATGAATTCGAGCCGGGCCAGGCCGACCCCCGAGTTCGGCATCTGCGCGAAGTCGAAGGCCAGCTGCGGGTTGCCGATGTTCATCATGATCTTCACCGGGCATTCCGGCAGATCGAACTGCTTGACCTCGGTGACCTCGGTATCGAGCAGGCCGTCGTAGATGTAGCCGGTATCGCCTTCCGAGCAGACCACGGTGACCAGCGAGCCGTTGGTCAGCGTCTCGGTCGCATCGCCGCAGCCGACGACCGCCGGCACGCCGAGTTCGCGCGCGATGATTGCCGCATGGCAGGTCCGCCCGCCGCGGTTGGTGACGATCGCGCTGGCGCGTTTCATCACCGGCTCCCAGTTCGGATCGGTCATGTCGGTGACCAGCACGTCGCCGGGTTGCACCTGGTCCATGTCGGCGGTGCTGTGGACGATGCGAACCGGGCCGGTGCCGATCTTCTGGCCGATCGCACGGCCTTCGGCGAGCACGGTGCCACTGGATTTCAGCTTGTAGCGCTGCTCGACCTTCTCGCCCTGCTGGCTCTTCACGGTTTCCGGCCGCGCCTGCAGGATGTACAGCTTGCCGTCGGCACCGTCCTTGCCCCACTCGATGTCCATCGGGCGGCCGTAGTGTTTCTCGATCGTCAACGCATAACGGGCCAGTTCGGCGACTTCACCATCCTCGAGCGAGAAGCGATTCCGCTGCTCCGGCACCGTGTCGACGGTTTTCACGAGCCGCCCGGTCTGCGCCTTTTCCTGCGGGCTCGCGAATTCCATCTTGATCATCTTCGAGCCGAGGTTGCGGCGGATGATCGCGTGTTTGCCTGCTTCGAGCGCCGGCTTGTGGACGTAGAACTCGTCCGGATTGACCGCGCCCTGCACGACCGTCTCACCGAGGCCGAAACTCGAGGTGATGAAGACGACGTCGGGAAAGCCGCTTTCGGTATCGATCGTGAACATCACGCCGGCGGCGCCGAGGTCGGATCGCACCATGCGCTGCACACCGGCCGACAACGCCACCTCGGCATGGGTGAAGCCCTTGTGCACGCGGTAGCTGATCGCGCGGTCGTTGTAGAGGCTGGCAAACACCTCCTTCATCTTGTGCATCACCTCGTCGAGGCCGACGACGTTCAGAAAGGTTTCCTGCTGGCCGGCAAAACTGGCATCGGGCAGGTCCTCGGCAGTGGCCGAAGAGCGCACGGCAAACGACGCATCCGGAGAATCGGCCGCGAGCTTCTTGAACGCGGTTGCAATTTCCGCTTCGAGATCGGGCGGAAACGGCGTGCTCTCGATCCAGCCGCGGATCTCGGCGCCCGCTTCGGCAAGCGCGCGCACATCGTCGACATCGAGCGACGACAGCCGCGCGGCAATGCGATCGGCCAGACCCTGGTGCGACAGAAACTGACGGAATGCATGGGCCGTCGTCGCAAAACCGCCCGGCACACGCACGCCGGACGCTGCAAGCTGGCTGATCATCTCGCCGAGTGACGCGTTTTTGCCGCCGACCGAGTCGACGTCGGTCATCCTCAACGCTTCGAATGGAACGACCAGGGCGGTCGCCAGGTGGCTGGAAGACATGGGAAAGCTCCGTGATGTTGCGAAATTGGTCCTGTCCGCAGTCCGGAGGCCGACCCCGAGCATCGCTCCAGGGGTCCTGCCGCGCAGGTCACCGCCAACCCGACGTTCCGGTCGATGCTGAGGGGGCGGATGGCGTGCATGAGGCTGCGGAATCGGGGCCGCAACGGCCCCGTATTGGTTCAACCGACCGATTCTACGGGTCTTGTGCCTATCATTGACCCGCTGCCCGGCGCAAGCCGGCATCTCCACCAACCCGCGAGCGATTCCCTCGATGTCGAACCAGACCGTCTTCTTCGTTTCCGATGGCACCGGAATCACCGCCGAGACCTTCGGCAACTCGATCCTGAACCAGTTCGCGATCAAGCCGAAACATGTACGGCGTCCGTTCATCGACACCGCCGACAAGGCGCATCAGGTCGTGCGCGAGATCAATCATTCGGCCGAGATCGAAGGCCGCCGGCCGATCGTCTTCGTCACGCTGATCGACCGCGAGGTGCTGGAGATCGTCAAGGGCCTGTCGCGCGGGCTGGTGCTCGACATGTTCAGCACCTTCATCGCGCCGCTCGAATCGGAATTCGGCATGACGTCGAACCACCGGGTCGGCCGTTTTACCGACGTCTCGAAGAGCCAGCAATATACCGACCGCATCGAGGCGATCAATTTTTCGCTCGCCCACGACGACGGCCAGTCGGCAAAGAATCTCGATGCCGCCGACGTGATCCTGGTCGGCGTCAGCCGCAGCGGCAAGACGCCGACTTCGCTGTACCTGGCGATGCAGCACGGCATCAAGGCAGCCAACTATCCGCTGATCCCGGAAGATTTCGACCGCGGCAAGTTTCCGCCGGCGCTGGCGCCGCACAAGAAGAAATGTTTCGGCCTGACCATCGACCCGGTGCGGCTGCACCAGATCCGCACCGAGCGCCGACCCGACAGCACCTATGCATCGATCGAGAACTGCCGCCGCGAGGTCAAGGACTCCGAAATGATGATGATGCGCGAAGGCATCGGCTGGCTGTCGTCGACGCACAAGTCGATCGAGGAGATCGCGACGACGATCCTGCGCGATCTGCAGCCGGAGCGGCTGACCTACTGAAGCGCCGTCAGCGCTGCCGCTGGCGCGACGACTCGTACAGGCATACCGTTGCCGCTGCCGCCACGTTCAGCGACTCCATGCCGCCGGGCTGGGCGATCCTCAGCACCCGCTCGCAGCGCGCGCTGACCTCGGCCGCCAAGCCCTGCCCTTCGTGGCCGAGCACCCAGCCGCACGGCCAGGGCAGCGGCAACGCATCGATTTTTTCGGCGGCGTGCGAACTGGTCGCAAGCAGCGGGATCTTCAATTGGTCAAGGCTGTCCGGTTCGCAGCCTTCGACCAGGCGCAGCACGAAATGGGCCCCCATGCCGGCGCGCAACACCTTCGGCGCCCACAACGCGGCGCTTCCTTTCAGGGCCAGCACCTGCGTGAAGCCGAATGCCGCGGCACTGCGCAGAATGGTGCCGACATTGCCGGCATCCTGCAATCGATCCAGCACGACCGTCGGCGCAGCGGGATCCGGATCGATGGTGTCCGGCAGCGGCAGCACCATCGCGATCGGTGGCGCCGAATCCATGCTGCTCAATGCGGCGAGCAGCGCGTCGGGGAGCAGCAGCACCTCGGGCGCCGACATCGCAAGCTCGCGGAATACCGGCTGCTCCCAGGCCGACTCGCCGACCACCGCGCAGCGCATCGGCTGGCCGCGGCGCACGACCTCGCCGCACAGGTGCTCGCCTTCGACCCAGACCTCGCCGAGCGTCCGGTAGGCGACGGGCTTCTGCGCCAGCTTGCGCAGGCGCTGCCACTGCGGGTTGCTGCGCGACTGGATCTGCCTGACCGCGCTCATGGCATCGCGGCCAGCACCTCGGCGACCGGCGCAAAGCTGCGGCGGTGTTCGGGGCAGGCGCCATTGCTGCGCAGCGCGCCAAGATGCTCGGCGGTGGCATAACCCTTGTGCTCGGCAAAACCGTAACCCGGATACTGCAAGTGCAGGGCCTGGCAGAGACGGTCGCGGTGCACCTTTGCGAGGATCGACGCCGCGGCGATCGCGGCGATCTTGGCATCACCGCTGATCACCGGTTCGGCTGGCAGATCGAGAACCGGCAGGCGGTTGCCGTCGACCAGCACCAGGTTCGGCCGCAGCCGCAGCGCCAGCACCGCGCGGCGCATCGCGAGCATCGTCGCATGCAGGATGTTCAGCCGGTCGATTTCCTCGACGCTGGCCTGCGCGATCGCAAAACACAGTGCCCGGGCGCGGATCTCGTCGAACAGTTGTTCGCGCCGCTTGGCACTGAGCTGTTTCGAATCGCGCAGCCCGGCGATCGGCTGCAGGTCGTCGAGAACCACCGCTGCAGCAACGACCGGCCCCGCCAGCGGCCCGCGGCCGGCTTCGTCGACGCCGGCGACCAGGCCCTGGCGGTCCCAGCAGAGGTCGAGTTGCACCGCAGGCGCAGTGCGGCGGCGGCGTTCAGGCGATGACATCTTCGATCACCCGGGTTGCGGCTTCGGCCATGTTGCAGCGCAGCCGCTGGTGCAGGCCGCTGAAGCGCTCGGCGAGCGTCCGGCAGGCCTGCGGATCGTCGAGCCAGCGCAGGCCTGCATCGGCGATGCGCCGCGGCGTTGCCTGTTGCTGCAGCAGTTCGGGCACGACGAATTCTTCCAGCAGGATATTCGGCAGACCGACCCACGGCTGCAGCTGCATGCGTTTCATGATCTGCCAGCTGAGGCTGTTCATCGCATAGGTGATGACCATCGGCCGCTTGAACAACGCGGCTTCCAGCGTCGCGGTGCCGCTGGCGACCAGCACCAGATCGCAGGCCGCGAGCGCCTCGTGCGAACGGCCATCGAGCAGTTCGACCCGCACTCCGGCGGCGTGGGTCCGGACCATCGGCTCGACCAGCGGCCGCAAACCCGGCACGACCGGCAACAGAAACCGCAGCCGAGGCCGCTCGGCTTGCATCAACGCTGCCGCTGCGAGCAGCCGTGGCGCGATCTGCTCGACCTCGGAGCGCCGGCTCCCCGGCAGCAGCGCGACCACCTCGCCTTCGTCTGCGAGACCAAGCGCGGCGCGGCTGGCAGCGCGGGGCGGCTCGAGCGGTATCGCATCGGCCAACGGATGGCCGACATAACTGGCGGCGATGCCGTGCTGCTCGTAGAGCGCCGGCTCGAATGGAAACAGGCACAACACATGGTCGACCGCTTCGCCGATCTTGTGCACCCGCTTGCTGCGCCAGGCCCAGATCGACGGGCTGACAAAATGGATGGTCTTCAATCCTTCCCGCTTCAGCCGGTTTTCGAGACCGAGGTTGAAGTCCGGTGCATCGACACCGATGAAGGCGTCGGGACGTTGCTGCAGCAGGCGGTCGCCGAGCTGGCGGCGGATCGACGACAACTCGCGGTAATGGCGCAGCACCTCGACATAGCCACGCACGGCCAGCTTGTCGTGTGGCCACCAGGCCTCGAAACCGTGTGCAGCCATTTTCGGGCCGCCGATTCCGGCGCTGTACAGGTCGGGCCAGCGTCTGCGCAGACCGGCCAGCAGCAAACCGGCCAGCAGGTCGCCCGAGGTTTCGCCGGCGACCATCGCCAGCCGCGGCGCTGTATTCACCGGGCCAGCCGCGTCAGCGGACGATGCCACGGCTGGCCGCAGCAAGGAACGAGACCATCCGTTCGATGTCCTGCTGCCCCTGCGGATCGGCCGCGCTGAGCGCGGCGATCGCCTCCTGTGCCTTCGCGAAGGTCAGCCCTTCGCGATAAAGCAGCCGGTGCATCTGCCGGATGCGGGCGATCCGCTCGGCTGAAAAACCGCGGCGTTTCAGGCCTTCGACATTGCAGCCGTGGACCGACAACGGGTTGCCGGAGACCGTCATGTACGGCGGCACGTCCTGCGAGACATGGCTCTGGAAGCCGGTCATCACATGCGCACCGATCTTGCAGAACTGATGGATCCCGCTGAGACCACCGATGATGGCCCAGTCGCCGACCTGCACATGGCCTGCCAGCGTCGCATTGTTGGCCAGAATGGTCTGGTCGCCGAGCTGCACATCGTGGGCGATGTGCACATAGGCCATGATCCAGTTGTCGTTGCCGATGCGGGTCACGCCGACATCCTGTGCGGTGCCGGTATTGAAGCTGCAGAACTCGCGGATCGTGTTGCGGTCGCCGATCTGCAATTCGGTCGGCTCACCGGCGTATTTCTTGTCCTGCGGGATCGCACCGAGCGAACAGAACTGGAAGATCCGGTTCTCGGCGCCGATCCGCGTGTGGCCTTCGATCACGCAATGCGCTGCCACCGTCGTGCCGGCGCCGATCTTCACATTGGCGCCGATCACGCTGTATGGGCCGACGCACACGTCGTCGGCCAGTTCGGCGTCGGGATGGACGATCGCGGTGGCGTGGATATCGGGCATGACGGCGAAAGGATTCTTCAGTGGTCTCGGCTCGAAAGTCAGGGGGACGCCGCGTCGCTCAGCCGATGCGGCGCATCGTGCACATCAGCTCGGCTTCGACCGCGGTCTGCTCATCGACGGTGGCGCGCGCCTTGAACTTGAAGATACCCGACTTCGACCGCTCGAGCGTCACATCGAGGATCAGTTGGTCGCCGGGCTCGACCGGGCGCTTGAAACGCGCGCCATCGATGCCGGCGAAATAGTAGACGGTCTTGTCGTCCGACTCGACTCCCATCGTCGCGAACGACAGCAGCGCTGCCGCCTGGGCCAGCGCCTCGAGCATCAGCACGCCGGGCATCACCGGGCGCTGCGGAAAGTGCCCGGTGAAATAAGGCTCGTTGATCGTGATGTTCTTCAACGCCTTGATCCGCTTGCCCGATTCGAATTCGAGCACCCGATCGACCAGCAGGATCGGATAGCGGTGCGGAAGCTTGCGAAGAATCTCGTGGATATCCATGGTCATGGTTGTTGCTCGTCTTGCGCCGGTCGCGCCCGCTGCTCGAGTGCCCGCAGCCTGTCACGCAGGCCATGCAGTTGCCGCAGCGTCGCTGCATTTTTCTCCCAGGACGCATTGTCGTCGATGGGAAAGACGCCGCTGTACAGGCCAGGCTGCTTGATCGACCGCGTCACCACCGTGGCTGCCGAGATCACGACATGTTCGGCCAGTTGCAGGTGCCCGAGCACGATCGCGCCGCCGCCGATCGAGCAATGCGCGCCGATGACCGCACTGCCGGCAACACCAACACAGCCGGCCATCGCGCAATGCGCACCGACGATGACGTTGTGGCCGATCTGCACCAGGTTGTCGAGCTTGACGCCGTCGCCGATCACCGTGTCGTCGAGTGCGCCGCGGTCGATGCAGGTATTGGCGCCGATCTCGACATCGTCGCCGATGCGCACCGCGCCGAGTTGTTCGATCTTTTCCCAGTGGCCGTCGCGTGCCGGCGCAAATCCGAAGCCGTCGGCGCCGATCACCGCGCCGCTGTGGACGATGCCGCGGGCGCCGATCGAACATCCGGTCGCGACCGTGACACGGGCGGCGAGCCGCGTCGACTCACCGATGCGCGCGTCGGCACCGATGAAACAGTGAGCGCCGATGCTCGCGCCGGCGGCCACCACCGCGCCCGCCTCGATCACCGCCAGCGGGCCGACCGCTGCCGCCGGGTCGATGTCGGCCGAGGGATCGACGACCGCACTCGGATGGATGCCGGTGACGAAGCTCGGCCGCGCCTGGCGTGCCCACCACTGGGTCAGATGGGCAAAATAGAGATAGGGGTCGTCGCAGCGGATGATCGCGCCCCGCGCCGCGGCCTCGTCGGCCAGCGCCGGCGCGACGATCACGCAGGCCGCTGCGGTCTGCGCGAGCTGCGAGCGGTAACGCGGATTCGACAGAAACGACAGCGTCGAGGAATCTGCGCCATCGAGCGGACCGATCCGCGTGATGCGCAGTTCGGCGTCTCCGACCAGTTCGGCGGCTGGCGCACCGCGCTGTTGTGCAGCCAGCGCGGCGACGATTTCGCCAAGCGCATGGCTGGCGGTCACGGCGCTACTTGCTCGCCGGGCCGTTCAAGGCCTTGATGACCTTGTCGGTGATATCGAGGCGCGGCCCCGCAAACACCGCTTCCTGGATGATCAGGTCGTATTTCTCGGATTCGAAGATCTGCTTGATGACCTTGTTCGCACGTTCGACGACTGCTGCCAGTTCCTCGTTCTTGCGCTGGTTCAGGTCTTCCTGGAATTCGCGGCGCTTGCGCTGGAATTCCCGGTCCTGATCGATCAGGTCGCGCTGGCGCCGGTTGCGCTCGGCCTCGGCCAGCGTCGGTGCATCCTTCTCGAGCTTGTCGCTGGCGGCCTTCAGGCGGTTAGCCATGTCGGCAAGATCCTTCTCGCGCTTCGAGAATTCCGCCTCCAGCTTGGCCTGGGCATTCTTCGCCGGCGTTGCATCACGCAGCACCCGATCGCTGTTGACATAACCGATCTTCAGCTCCTGCGCCTGCGCGCCGGTCACGGCCCACGCCATCACGGCGGCCGCAGCAGACTTCATCAAAAAGCTTTTCATTAGAACGCTGTCCCGATCTGGAATTGAAGACGTTGGATTCTATCTTCTGGCCGCTTGCGAATCGGCGTGCCATAACTGAGCTTGAGCGGGCCGACCGGCGAGATCCAGCTGAGTCCGATGCCAGCCGAAGCGCGCAGGCTCGACATGTCCACCTTGTCGTGCTCGCCCCAGACGTTGCCGGCATCGGCATAGGTGAACCAGCGCAGCGTGCGATCGTTGCCGGTGCCCGGGATCGGCAGATAGAGCTCGGCATTGATGTTCAGCCGTTTCGAGCCGCCGAGGTAGGCGCCGGTGACGTCGACCGGACCGAGCGAGCCCTGGTCGAATGCACGGACGGTGCCGAGGCCGCCGCCGTAGAAATTCTTGAAGATCGGATACGGACGGCCGCCGAGGCCCTTGCCCCAGCCGAGTTCGGCATTCACGCCGAGCGTGAAGCGGCGGGTCAGCGGGAAATATTGCTGAACCTGGAAATTGCTGCGCAGATAACGCGTATCGCCCAATGCGCCCCAGTCGAGGTTGATGCGCGAATACCGGCCGCTGGTCGGCACCAGTGCGCTGTCCCGCTGATCGCGTGCCCAGCCGATCGTCAACGGCACCGACGAACTGGTCGAGCCGAACTGTTCGCGGTACAGGAAATAGTTGTTCGGCAATGCCGTCGTGCCCTTGATCTCGGTGCGCTCGTAGCCGATGCCGAAAAAGACCGTGTCGAACTCGCTGAACGGCACGCCGAAACGCACGCCCGCGCCGGGTGTCACCAGCGTATATTGCTCGCCCTGGCTGTTCAGCGGCTTGACGGTGCGGTAGAAGACGTCGATCGCGCGCGATACGCCATCGATCGTGAAATACGGATCGACGGTGCTGACAACGATGGTCCGCTGCGATTTGCTGGTATTGACCTCAATGCCGAGGTAGTTGCCCGAACCGAAGACGTTTTCCTGCTTGATCGACGCGGTCAGCGACAGCTTGTCGGCGCTCGAGAAGCCGGCGCCGAGCAGCAGGTTGCCGGTCGGCTTCTCCTTGATCGTCACCGTCAGGTCGACCTGGTCCTGCGCGCCGGGCACCTCGCTCGTCTCGATGTTGACCTCGCTGAAATAACCGAGGCGGTCGACACGATCCCGAGACAGCTTGATCTTGCGTGCGTCGTACCAGGATGTCTCGAACTGCCTGAATTCGCGGCGGATCACTTCGTCGCGCGTGCGGCTGTTGCCGGCGACGTTGACGCGGCGGACATACACCCGGCGCTGCGGGTCGGAGACCAGCACGACGACGACGCGGCCGGTGCTGCGATCGATCTCGGGGCGCGGCTCGACGCGTGCAAATGCATAACCGAAGCTGCCGAAGCGCTCGGTGAAATTGCGGGTCGTCTCGGCCACCGCCTCGGCCCGGTACGGCTCGCCGGGCTTGATCGCGACCAGCGCCTTGAATTCGTCTTCGCGGCCGAGGTATTCGCCTTCCAGGCGCACCCCTGTCACCGTGTACTGCTGGCCTTCGTTGACATTGATCGTGATCGAGATGTCCTGCTTGTCCGGCGAGATCGCAACCTGCGTCGACTCGATGTTGAACTCGAGGTAGCCACGGTTCTGGTAGTAGGCGCGCAAGGTCTCGAGGTCGGCATTCAGCTTCGCCCGCGAATAGCGGTTCGCCTTCGTATACCAGTTCAGCCAGCCGCCGTCGTTCAGGTCGAACAGGCCCTTCAGCGTGCTTTCGCTGAATACCTTGTTGCCGACGATGCGGATCTCGCGGATCGCTGCAGCCTCGCCTTCATTGATCGTAAAGGTGACGTTGACGCGGTTGCGCTCGAGCGGCGTCACGGTCGTCACGACCTCGGCGCCGTACAGGCTGCGCGTCAGGTACTGGCGCTTCAGCTCCTGCTCGGCGCGGTCGGCCAGTGCCTTGTCGAAAGGCATGCCCTGGCCGATGCCGAAGTCCTTCAGCGACTTGGTCAGCACGTCCTTGTCGAATTCACGCAGGCCGACGAAGTCGATGTTGGCGATCACCGAGCGCTCGTCGACGATCACGATGACGACGCCATCCTCGATCTCGATGCGCACGTCCTTGAACAGGCCGGTGGCAAACAGCGCACGCAGTGCGGCAGCGCCCTTCTCATCGGTATAGGTATCGCCGACGCGGAACGGCAGCGACGCGAAGACGGTGCCGGCATCGGTGCGTTGCAGGCCCTCGACGCGGATGTCCTTCAACTGGAACGGATCGACGGCAAGCGCGGGCGCCGAAAAAAGGGCGGCGCTCAACACGACGGACGCCGCCGTGGCGGCCATGCGATTCAGGCGGAAATGGGTGGGCATGCGGGGAGTCAGTGCAGGCCCAGCAGGCGGGCCACATCGTTGTAAAGGGCCAGCGACATCACCATGAGCAATATCGCCACGCCGCCTCGTTGCAGCCGGTCCAGCCACAACTCGGAGACCGGCCGCCCTGTCACTGCTTCGAAAAGATAATATATCAGGTGCCCGCCATCGAGCATCGGCAGCGGCAGCAGATTGAGTACGCCGAGACTGACGCTGACGATGGCGAGGAAGCCGAGATAGTAGGCGAGTCCGAGCCGTGCCGATTGGCCGGCGTAGTCGGCAATCGTCAACGGTCCGGAGAGGTTCTTCAGCGACGCGTCGCCGGTCACCATCCGGCCCATCATCTTCAGCGTCAGGATCGACATGTCCCAGGTGCGGACCGCTGCCTGCGCAAGGCCGTCGAAGACACCATAACTGACCGTCACCATCTCGGCTGGCCGGCCGATGAACGCCTCGACACGGGCGAAGGTGCCGGATTTGTCGGAGACGATGATCGGCTCGACCTGCAGGCTGAGTGTGCGACCCTGCCGCTCGACGCGCCACTGCATCGGCTTCGCCGTGGCCTTGCCGCCGTTGTCGGTGGTGACGCTGGCACGGATCGTCTCGCGCAGGCTGGCGGCATCGGCGACGGCAACACCGTCGACGCTCAGCACCAGGTCTCCGCTTTGCAGGCCGGCGCGTGCCGCCGGCCCGCCAGGGCGGATCTCGCCGAGCACCGGCTCGCTGTAGGCGCGGCCGAGGCCGATCCGCTGCATCAGGCTGGCGTCGACTTCGCGGGCTTCCAGACCGGCCAGATCGAGCGTCACCGTGCGCGAGCCGGTACCGTTCGTATTGCTGAGCGACAACAGCAACGGCTCGCCGCGCATTGCCGCCTGCGTGACCTCCCAGCGCAGGTCGGTCATCGACTGCAGATCGACCCATTGATTGCCGTCGACCGACACTGCACGTGCCCAGTCGCCGGCACGCACACCCGCGCGCGCGGCGACGCTTTCTGCCGGCGGCGCGGCGAGCAAGGCCTTCGGTTCCTCGATGCCGATCCAGTTCGCGGTGGCATACAGCAGCACGGCCAGCAGCAGGTTGGCCAGCGGCCCGGCAGCGACGACGGCCGCGCGCTGCGCCAGCGGCTTGCGATTGAACGCCATCGACAACTGATGCGCCGGCACCTCGCCCTCGCGCTCGTCGAGCATGCGCACGTAGCCACCGAGCGGCAGTGCAGAGACGACGAACTCGGTGCTGTCGGGCGTCGCCTGGCGGCGCCAGAGGACGCGACCGAAGCCGACCGAGAAGCGCAGCACCTTCACACCGCAGGCGCGGGCGACCCGGTAGTGCCCGTACTCGTGGATCACGATCAGCACGCCGAGCGTGACGATGAAAGCCAGGATCGTGAAAATCATCGCGACAGCGTCCTGATCGTGTCGCGCGCGGCGCGCCGGCCGCGACCATCGAGTTCGAGCAGCGCGTCGAGCGTCGACGAATCGCCCTCGCCCGGGATCACCGACTCGACGGCTTCGCGGTTGACGACATGGATCTGGTCGAATCGGATCGCGCCGTCGAGAAAGGCAGCCACCGCCTCCTCGTTGGCGGCATTCAGCACCGCGGTGCTGCCGGCTGGCGCCCGCAGCGCGTCCCAGGCCAGGAACAGACCGGGAAAGCGGCGTGCGTCGGCCTCTTCGAAGCTCAGCGAACCGAGGGTCGCGAAGTCGAGCTGCCCGGCCCCGCTTTCGATCCGTTCCGGAAAAGCGAGGCCGTAGGCGATCGGCACCCGCATGTCCGGCGTGCCCAGCTGCGCGAGCACCGAGTTGTCACGGCAGACGACCATCGAATGGATGATGCTTTGCGGGTGAATCACCACCCTCACCTTGTCAGGCGCCAGATCGAACAGCCAGCGCGCCTCGATCACCTCGAGCGCCTTGTTCATCATCGTCGCCGAATCGACCGAAATCTTGCGCCCCATCACCCAGTTCGGATGCGCGCAGGCCTGGTCCGGGGTGACCTCGCGCAGGCTCGCCGGTTCACGCTCGCGAAACGGGCCGCCCGACGCGGTCAGGATGATGTGATCGATGCGCTGAGGCCAGGCCGATCGGTCTTCCGGCAGGCACTGGAAGATCGCCGAATGTTCGCTGTCGATCGGCAGCAGCGTTGCGCCACCTTCGGCAACCGCCTTCATGAACATTGCGCCACCAACCACCAGCGCTTCCTTGTTGGCCAGCAGCAGCCGCTTGCCGGCAGCGGCCGCAGCCAGGCACGGCGGCAAGCCGGCGGCGCCGACGATCGCCGCCATCACGGTATCGACCTCGGGGTGGGCGGCAAGCTCGCACAAGGCCGCTGCGCCCGACAGCACCTCGGTCGGCGAGCCGTGCGCGGCCAGCCGTTCGCGCAACCGGCCGGCGCTGCCTGCCTCCGGCATTGCGGCAAATCGTGGTTGCCAGCGCAGGCATTGTTCGAACAGTTCGTCGACCCGGCTCATTGCCGTCAGCGCGAACACCTGGTAGCGCTCGGGATGGCGCGCCAGCACGTCGAGCGTATTGACGCCGATCGAGCCGGTCGAGCCGAGCACGCACAGCCGCTGGACATCGGAAGGGGAACGGGGCATGGGGCTCATCGTAACGGCGCGGGCTCGAAGCGGATCGATGCGCTCACAGGCTCGCAAAAACCAGCGCCAGCGGCAATACCGGCAGCAGCGCATCGATGCGGTCGAGCACCCCACCATGGCCGGGCAGCAGCGCGCTGCTGTCCTTCGCGCCGGCGCTGCGCTTGACGAGCGACTCGACCAGGTCGCCAACCACGCTCATCGCAGCCAGAAACAGCACCGCGAACAGCATCGCGACGATGCCGATGCGCGCCGCGACGATGCTGAACCAGCTCGCCGACTCGGCGCCGACCAGCAGTTGCCGGTCGACGAGCAGCCAGACCACCGCCAGCACCACCGTGCCGGCCATGCCGCTGTAGACCCCGGCCCAGCTCTTGCCAGGACTGATCGCCGGCGCCAGTTTGCGTTTGCCGAATGCACGGCCGCCGAAATAGGCGGCGACATCGGCCATCCAGACGACGCAGAACAGCGACAGGATGAAATTCAGCCCGAGCGAGCGCGCAGCAACCAGCGCCAGCCAGGCCGTCCACAGCAGCAGCAGGCCAAGCAGCAGTCGGGCCGCGCGCGGCATCTGCGGCCAGCCCGGCACCCCACGGCGCAGCACGTGTGCGCCGCCGAGCACCCACGCGAGCATCGCCAGCCACCAGATGGCGGCCGGCACCGCCGTTGTCAGCCCGGCCAACCAGGTCAGCACGCACAGCGCGGCGAGCACCGATCCGAACAGCAATGCCCCATTGCCGGCGAGCCCGTTCAGCCGCGCCCACTCCCAGCCGGCAGCGGCAACGAGCAGCAGCGTCAACGCGGCAAACGGCCACGGCGACGTGGCAAACAGCGCCGGCAGCAGGATTGCCAGCAGGACCAGCGCAGTGACGATGCGTTGCTTCAGCATTCAGTGCTGGGCGCCATCGGACTGCGCGTCCTTGACCATGCCGAAGCGCCGGTCCCGGCGTGCATAGGCGGTCAATGCAGCATCGAGCTCGGTGGCATCGAACTCCGGCCACAGGCACGGCGTGAAGAACAGCTCCGCATAGGCGGTCTGCCAGAGCAGGAAATTGCTGATCCGGACTTCGCCGCCGGTGCGGATGAAGAGGTCCGGATCCGGCGCATAGTTCAGTGCCATGTAGCGGCCGAGCCGGGCCTCGTCGAGTTCGTGCTCGGGCACGCCGTCGCGGATCGCCTGGCGGCAGGCCTGCACGATGTCCCAGCGCCCGCCATAGTTGAACGCCACCGACAGCGTGATGCGGTTGTTGTGGCGAGTCCTCGATTCGGCCTCGTTCCAGGCGCCGCGCAGCTTGTCAGACAGGTGCGAGCGATCACCGATGATGCGGATGCGCACGCCATCTTCGGCCAGCCGGCCGAGGTATTTCGATGCCGCGACCAGCATCAGTTCCATCAGACCCGACACCTCCTCGTGCGGGCGTTTCCAGTTCTCCGACGAAAACGCGAACACGGTCAGGTATTCGATGCCGCGGTCGGCGCAGGCACGCACGGTTTTCAGCACCGTATCGACGCCTTGCTTGTGCCCGACGAAACGCGGCATGTGGCGCTTTTTCGCCCAGCGACCGTTGCCATCCATCACGATCGCGACGTGGCGCGGCACCGAGCCGAGCGCCTGTTCGGGCAAGTCAGGATTTGCGGACACTTGTTCTGCTCTGGCGAAGGCAGCGGCGGTCAGACCGCCATGATCTCGCCTTCCTTGACGCTGACCATCCGGTCGATCTCGGCGATCGTCCGATCGGTCAGTTTCTGCACCTCGTCGAGCGAACGGCGCTCCTCGTCTTCGGTGATCGTCTTGTCCTTCAGCAACTTCTTCGCGTGATCGTTGGCTTCGCGCCGCAGGTTGCGTACCGCGATCTTCGCCTCTTCGCCGGCGTGTTTGACCACCTTGGTCAGGTCGCGCCGACGTTCCTCGGTCAGTGCCGGCATCGGCACACGCAACAGTTCGCCCTGCGACGACGGATTGAGCCCCAGTTCGCTTTCCCTGATTGCGCGCTCGATCTTGCCGCCCATGCCCTTTTCCCAGGGCTGGACGCTGAGCGTGCGAGCATCGAGCAAGGTCACGTTGGCAACTTGGCTGATCGGCAGCATCGAACCGTAATAGTCGACCAGCACCTGATCGAGGATGCCGGGGTGGGCGCGGCCAGTGCGGATCTTCTGCAGGTCGGCCTTGAACACCTCGATGGACTTGGCCATCTTCTCTTCAGCGCTCTTCTTGATGTCTTCAATGCTCATTTGCAACTCCTCGACTGGCCGCCGGCACTGACGAGCCGGCGCACTTGGTCACACATGGACGAGCGTACCCTCGTCCGCGCCGAGCACGACCTGCTTCAGCGCACCGGGCTTGAAAATGCTGAATACCTTGATCGGCAGCTTCTGGTCGCGGCACAGCGCAAACGCCGTCGCGTCGAGAACCTGCAGATTGCGCATGATCGCTTCGTCGAAGCTGATCCGCGCATAACGCGTCGCTTCCGGATCGGTTTTCGGATCGGCGCTGTAGACGCCGTCGACCTTGGTCGCCTTCAAGACGATCTCGGCACCGATCTCGGCGCCGCGCAACGCGGCGGCGGTATCGGTGGTGAAGAACGGGTTGCCGGTGCCGCCGGCAAACACGACGACCTTGCCTTCTTCCAGATACTGCAGTGCCTTCGGCCTGACATAGGGTTCGACGACCTGGTCGATCGCGATCGCCGACATCACGCGCGCGGTCATGCCCTCGACGCGCATCGTGTCGGCAAGCGCCAGCGAATTCATCACCGTCGCCAGCATCCCCATGTAGTCGGCGGTCGCGCGATCCATGCCGACCGACCCGCCGGCCACGCCACGAAAGATGTTGCCGCCACCGATCACGACGGCAACCTCGACACCGAGCTGGGTGACTTCCTGGATCTCGCGGACGATGCGGACGATGGTCGCGCGGTTGATGCCGTAGGCATCTTCGCCCATCAATGCCTCACCGGAGAGTTTCAGCAGGATTCGCTTGTAGACGGGTGGCATGCGGGTCCTTTGGTCCTTTCGGGCGCGCAGGGCCGCGGGCCCTGCGTCGACGCAAGTCTATCCGCGGCGCGGCACCGCGAGGCGGCGCTGCGCCACGTCGGCGGCGTTCAGCCGCCCTTCGCTGCGGCGACCTGGGCCGCCACCTCGGCAGCGAAGTCGTCGACCTTCTTCTCGATGCCTTCACCGACCACATAGAGCGTGAAGCCCTTCACGGTGGTGTTCTGCGCCTTCAGCATCTGCTCGACCGTCTGCTTGTCGTTTTTCACGAAGGTCTGGTTGAACAGGCTGACTTCCTTCAGGTATTTCTGCACCGAGCCCTCGACACGCTTGGCGACGATCTCCGGCGACTGCGCCGGCTTGCCGGCGGCGGTCGCGGTGGCGGCGTCCTCGGCAGCCTTCTCGGCTGCGATCTTGCGCTCCTTGTCGATCAGGTCCTCCGGCACCTCGGCCGACGACAGCGCAACCGGCTTCATCGCCGCGACGTGCATCGCGACATCCTTCGCGGCAACATCGTCACCGTCGTACTCGACCAGCACGCCGATCCGCGTGCCGTGCAGGTAGGAAGCCAGCTTGCCGCCATCGCTGTAGCGCTTGAAGCGGCGGATCGACATGTTCTCGCCGATCTTGCCGATCAGGCCCTTGCGGACATCCTCGAGCGTCGGGCCGAAACCGTCCTGGCTGTATTCGAGCGCAGACAGGGCATCGACATCGGCCGGGTTGTGCTTGCGCACCAGATCGGCACAGGCCTGGACCAGCGCCAGGAAGGAATCATTCTTCGTGACGAAGTCGGTTTCGCAGTTGACTTCGACCAGCGCTCCGGTGCTGCCGTCGACGCTGGCGGCAACCGCGCCTTCGGCGGTGACGCGCGAAGCGGCCTTGCCGGCCTTGCTGCCGAGCTTGATTCGCAGCAGTTCCTCGGCACGATCGGCGTCGCCGTCGGCCTCGGTCAGCGCCTTCTTGCACTCCATCATCGGGGCGTCGGTCTTGGCACGCAGCGCGGCGACCATGCTGGCGGTGATTGCGGGCATCTTGTTCTCTCCGTATTTGGATCCGGCCTGCACGCGAGACTTCGCGATGCAGCCAGGTCAGGGTTCTTGCATTGAAAAAGGGGCCTCAGCAGCCCCTTTCACATCCTGCCCGGTCGGGCAGGAAGGGCTTGCGGATCAGGCGTTCTCGTCGACTTCGACGAACTCGTCGCCCTCGGCCGCGACGGCCTGGACAACGTCATTGCCGGCGTTGGCCTTGCCCTCGAGCACGGCGTCGGCAACGGCTTTCGCATACAACGCGACGGCCTTCGCCGAGTCGTCGTTGCCGGGGATCACGTAGTCGATGCCAAGCGGCGAATGGTTCGAGTCGACGATTGCGACGACCGGAATGCCGAGCTTGTTGGCTTCGGCGATCGCGATCTTGTGGTAACCGACGTCGATCACGAACAGCGCATCGGGCAGTGCGCCCATGTCCTGGATGCCGCCGATGTCCTTCTCGAGCTTCTCGAGCTCGCGCTGGAACAGCAGCGCTTCCTTCTTGATGCGGATCTCGGTACCGGCCTCGATCTGCGCCTTCATGTCCTTCAGGCGCTTGATCGAGCCCTTGACGGTCTTGAAGTTGGTCAGCATGCCGCCGAGCCAGCGCTGGTCGACATAAGGCATGCCGGCACGGCTGGCTTCCATCGCGATCACTTCACGCGCCTGGCGCTTGGTGCCGACCATCAGGATGGTGCCGCGCTTGGAGGCAAGCTGGCGGACAAATTTCATCGCCTCGTTGAAGAGCGGCTGCGTCTTCTCGAGGTTGATGATGTGGATCTTGTTGCGATGGCCGTAGATATACGGGGCCATCTTGGGATTCCAGAAACGGGTCTGGTGTCCGAAATGGACACCCGCTTCCAGCATTTCACGCATCGTGACGGACATGGAGACTCCAAAGGTTGGTTCTAAAATCCGGCTTGAATCGTGCGGTGCAGGCCTGCCCTCAGGCTGCTCGCCACGACACCTTTCAGCAGCCGGGTTTGCGATTTGTCGATCCGAAATGAAGGGCTTGCGCTCCTGTTTCCGGATAAACCCGTCGAGTCTACCATGTTCTCCGAAGCCTCTTTCCTCGCCGATGACCTGATCGGCGCGCGTACCGCGATTGCCGAAGGCCACACCGATGCCGTCAGCGCGATGCGGCAATCGCTTGCAGCAGCCAATTCCGACGTCTGCCGCCACGTTTTTCTAGAACTGTTCACCGACACTGCCGAGCAACAGGCGCGATCGCTCGACGAGATGCGGCGCGCTGGCGGTCCGCTGCCGCCGCTCGGCGGCCTCGCGGTCAGCATCAAGGCCTTGTTCGACGTGCACGGCCGGGTCACGACCTCGGGATCGAAAATCCTTGCGGACGACGCGCCAGCCACCGCCGACTGCCCTGCAGTGCAGCGCCTGCGCGATGCCGGCGCAGCATTGATCGGCCACACCAACCAGAGCGAGTTCGCCTTTTCCGCGGTCGGCATCAATCCTCATCACGGCACGCCGGCCAATCCGGCGGTGCCGGACGATGGCATCGCACGGATACCGGGCGGCTCGACATCGGGTGGTGCGGTCTCGGTGGCGACCGGTGCCGCCTGGGCGGCGCTCGGCTCGGACACCGGCGGCTCGCTGCGCATTCCGGCTGCGCTGCAAGGCCTGGTCGGCTTCAAGAATACCGCCCGGCTGACGCCGGCCGACGGTTCGATACCGCTGTCGCCGTCACTCGACACCACCGGGATGATCAGCCGTTCGGTGCGCGACGCGGCTCTGCTGCACGGCATCATCGCCGCGCGGCCGGTGCGGCTGGCCCAACGCCCGGTCGCCGGCTGGCGGATCGGCGTGCCGGACACCGTGATGCTCGATGCTCTCGAACCGGCGGTCGCTGCCGCCTTCGAACAGACCCTTGCCACGCTGCGCGATGCCGGCGCCCGCATCGAGTCGATCACCCTGCCGGAACTGGCCGAGGTCGCTTCGATCAACGCCGGCGGCGGATTCGCGCCGGTCGAGGCCTGGACCTGGCACCGGCATCAGCTGGCCGAACGGGAATCCGATTACGACCCGCGGGTCGCCCGCCGGATCCGCCGCGGCGAGCAGATGAGTGCGGCCGAGTACATCGATCTGCAACGTGCACGCCGCGACTGGATCGCCCGCATGGAGGGCCGGCTGCGCGAATTCGACGTGATGCTGAGTCCGACGGTGCCGATCATCGCGCCGCCGCTGGCGCCGCTGCTCGACGACGACGAGCGCTTCTTCACCGTCAATGCGCAGTTGCTGCGCAACCCGTCGGTCGTCAATCTGCTCGATGGCTGCGCGTTGTCGCTGCCCTGCCAGCAACCCGGCGAAGCGCCGGTTGGTTTGATGGTCTGGCAGCGCGCGCTCGCCGACGAGACGGTCCTTGCGGCATCGCTGGCGATCGAGGCCCGGCTGCGCGGCCGCGACGTCCGGACAGGCAGCTGAAGATGCGCATTGCTGTGATCGGCGCCGGGATCGTCGGCGTCACGACCGCGTTTGAGCTTTCGTTCGACGGCCACGAGGTCACCGTCTTCGAACGTTGCGGCAGCGTCGCTGCCGAAGGCAGTTTTGCCAACGCCGGCGTGCTCGCGCCGGGCTATGTCACGCCGCTGGCAGCGCCGGGCATGCCGCGCCAGCTGTTGCGCCATTGCCTGAACCGGCGCGCGCCACTGCACTGGGCCGGCCATCCGGGCCCGGGTGGCGCGGCCTGGCTGTGGAAATGGTTGCGCAGCTGCCGCAGCGACACCTATCTGCACAACCGCGGCCGCATGCACCGGCTCGCAGTCGCGGGTCGGGTGCGGCGCAGGCTGCTGACCCGCGTGCTCAGGCTCGATCATGAACACGCCACCGGTTATACGGTGCTGTTGCGCAGCGCCGAAGACCTGGCGCTCGCCCGCAGTGGGCTGCAGGTCCTGCAGGAACTCGGCGTGCGCTTCGAACTACTCGACGCGGACGCCTGCCGCCAGCTCGAGCCCGGACTGAATCCGGCCATGCCGTTGCATGCCGGCATCCACCTGATCGACGACGAGGTCGCAAACTGCCGGCAGTTCTCGCACCTGATGCGCCAGGAGGCGCAAAAACTCGGTGCACGTTTCCGTTTCCACGCCACGGTGCTCGGCATCGATGCGGGCGCGAAGCCGGCGCTGCGATATCTGCAGAAGCTGCCGCAGGAGCCGGGGCGGATTGCCGCGACTGCGCCAGGGGCTCGCAACGAGCCGGCCAGCGAGTTGTTTGATGCGATCGTCGTCTGCGCCGCACTCGATTCGCGCACGCTGCTGGCGCCGCACGGCCTGCAGCTGCCGCTGCTCGCGGTGCATGGCTATTCGATCACCGCGCCGATGCGCCATGACCACGGCGAAACAGACCTCGGCCCGCGTTCTGGCGTGATGGACGAACGCTACAAGGTCGCGATCAGCCGGATCGGTGACCGGATCCGCGTTTCTGGCGGCGCCGAGATCGGCGGGTCGATGACGCGCAACAGCGACAAGGCGCTGCAGAAACTCCACGATGTGCTGAACGACTGGTACCCGGGCGTCGCGCGGCTGAACCAGGCCCAGGTCTGGAAAGGCGCCCGGCCGATGCTGCCGGACGGGCCACCGGTGATCGGCGCGAGTGGCATTCCGGGGATCTGGCTCAACCTCGGCCATGGCTCGAGCGGCTGGGCGATGGCGAACGGTTCGGCCAGGCTGCTCGCCGACCTCGTTGGCGGTCAGCCGCCGAGCATCGATCCCGAGGGCCTCGGCGTCGACCGCCTGCTGAGCTGAGCCGCGCCGGTTTGAACCGCCCTGCGGTCCATGCTCCAATCGCGCATGGACCGCATCCTTCCGGCCAGGACCCGCTGGCCGCTGCACCAAGCGGCCGTTTCGCGGCAGATCGAAGCCGACGCGGCGGCCGCTGCCGCCCGCGCCGGCGAACCCCGCCTGATGGTGCGCGCCGGCATCGCGGTCGCCAGGCTGGCTTCAGCGCTGGCGCCATTCGCCAGCCGGATCTGGATCGTCGCTGGCCCCGGCAACAACGGCGGCGACGGCATCGAGGCAGCGTTGCACCTTCACCGCCAGGGCCGCCAGGTCACGCTGAATCTGCTTGGTGATGCAGGAAAGTTGCCGCGCGACGCAGCCGTCAGCCTGCAAGCCGCGACCGAGGCCGGCGTGATTGCCAAGCCGCTGGCGTCGCCGCCCAGACTCGACGCAAATGACCTGGTGATCGATGCCTTGCTCGGCCTCGGCAGCAGCCGCGCGCCGGAGGGGCCGATCGCCGCGGCCATCGACCGGATCAATGCGCAACGCTGCGCGATCCTCGCAGTCGACCTGCCGACCGGGCTCGACGGCGATCGTGGCGCGCTGCTTGGCGATTGCGCGGTGCGCGCCAGCGCGACGCTTGCACTGCTGACGCTGAAGCCGGGCCTGTTCACCGGCGCCGGCCGCGAATTCGCCGGCAGCATCTGGTTCGACGCATTGGGGGCACAGCCCGCAACACATCAACCCGATGCCTGGCTCAGCGGCCCGAACCGGCCGCACGGCGGCGCACGGATGCGGCGACATGATCAACACAAGGGCAGCTTCGGCGATCTCGCGGTGGTCGCCGGCGCGCCCGGGATGTCCGGTGCGGCGCTGTTGTGTGCTCGCGCCGCACATGCCGCTGGCGCCGGGCGGGTCTGGATCGTGCCACTCGACGACGCTGCGCCACTGCTCGACCCGGCTCGGCCGGAATTGATGTGGGTCCGAGACCTCGATGTTTTTGATCCCGACCGGCTTGGCCGGATGACGATCGCCGCGGGATGCGGCGGCGGCGAAGCGATCGCTCAGCAGTTGCCGCGCTTGCTGCGGCATGCGGCACGGCTCGTCATCGACGCCGACGGCCTGAATGCGATTGCCGGCGATCCGGCACTGGCCAAGGCCTTGCGCGAGCGATCCGACCGTGGCCAACCGAGCATCCTGACACCCCATCCGCTGGAAGCGGCACGCCTGCTCGGCACTTCATCGCGCGAGGTCCAGCACGACCGGCTGCAAGCCGCGCAGCGACTGGCCGATCGGTTTGGCGCGGTCGCCGTGCTGAAAGGTTCGGGCAGCGTGATCGCCGCGCCAGCCATGACACCGCAGCTCAATTCGAGCGGCGGACCGGCACTGGCCACACCCGGCAGTGGTGACGTACTGGCAGGCTGGCTGGCCGGCATCTGGAGCGCTGCCGCGGCAAGCACGGCTGCAAAGGGATCAACGTCGGCGGCCGAAACCGCCTTCCTCGCCGCATCGGATGCCGTCTGGTGGCACGGCACCGCCGCCGATCGCAGCACGTTGCCACTGCTGCGTGCCGCCGATCTGATCGAGGCGATGGCGGCCGCGCCAACTGCCGGCTGACGCGGCCGAACCGGCAGCGGCGCTCAACGCCGCTTGCCGCCCTTGCCGCTTTTGCCAGCCGCCTTCCGCGCCGTCGATTTCGCAGCCCTGACCGGATGGGCGGCGCCGGACTTCGCCGCACGGCCGCGCTTCTTGGTCGCCGCCTTGATCACGCGATCTTCCTCCTTCACCGCGGCCAGATCGGCGACCGCAGAGGCGTTGCGATCGCGCCGAACCCGTGCCATCACCGCATCTTCCTCGGGATCGCGCACCATCCGGAAATCGATCTTGCGCCCGTCGAGGTCGACCCGGCTGACCTGCACCCGCACCCGCGTGCCGACGCCGTAACGCACGCCACTGCGTTCGCCGCGCAGCTCCTGGCGCGCTTCGTCGAAACGGAAATATTCGCCGCCGAGTTCGGTGATGTGGACCAGCCCTTCGACATACAACTCGTCGAGCGTGACGAACAGACCGAAATTGGTTGCCGCCGTGACGGTGCCGCTGTACTCCTCGCCGAGGTGTTCACGCATGAAGCGGCATTTCAGCCAGGCCTCGACATCGCGCGAAGCCTCGTCGGCGCGCCGCTCGTTGGCGCTGCAATGCGCGCCTGCGGCCTCCCACATCTCGCCTTCAGCGGTCAGTTGCGCCGGCTTCGCATTCGGCTTGGCCGCGGCCTTGCGCCGCTGCGGCGCCGGATTTTTCACCGGCGCATTCAGCAGGTTGTAGCGTTTGCCGAGCAGCAGCGCCTTGATGACCCGGTGCACCAGCAGGTCCGGATAACGCCGGATCGGGCTCGTGAAATGGGTATAGGCGCCGTAGGCGAGCCCGAAATGGCCATTGTTCGCAGCGGTGTAGATCGCCTGCTGCATCGAGCGCAACAGCATCGTGTGGATCTGCATCGCATCGGGCCGATCCCGCGTCGCTTCGGCAATGCTCTGGAATTCACCCGGGCTCGGTTCATCGCTGACACCGAGACCAAGGCCGAGCGCCTTCAGGTAGTTCTGCAGCAGCGTCGTCTTCTCGGGCGTCGGGCCTTCGTGCACGCGGAACAGCGACGGGTGCTTGGCCTGCGCGATGAAATCAGCGGCGCAGACGTTGGCGGCGAGCATCGCCTCCTCGATCAGCTTGTGTGCCTCGGTGCGCACCCGCGGCACGATCTTCTCGATCCGGCCGTTTTCGTCGCAGATGATCTGCGTCTCGGTGGTTTCGAAGTCGACCGCTCCGCGGCGCGCCCGCTCCTTCAGCAGCGCCCGGTAGACCTCGTTCAGGTCGAGCAGGTGCGGCACCAGCTGCTTGCGCCGCGCCGCTTCCGGCCCGCGCGTATTGGTCAGGATCGCCGCAACCTCGGTATAGGTGAAGCGGGCATGCGAGCAGATCACTGCCGGGTAGAACTGGTAGGCATCGATGCTGCCGTTCGAGGCGACGACCATGTCGCAGACCATCGCCAGCCGGTCTTCGTTCGGGTTCAGCGAGCACAGGCCGTTCGACAGCTTCTCCGGCAGCATCGGAATCACCCGGCGCGGGAAATAGACCGACGTCGCCCGCTCGTAGGCATCCTCATCGAGCGGATCGCCCGGCTTCACGTAGTGGCTGACGTCGGCGATCGCGACGATCAGCCGCCAGGCATTCGGCGTTTTCGAGCGGCCGGTGGCAACCGGCTCGCAATACACCGCATCGTCGAAGTCACGCGCATCCTCGCCGTCGATCGTCACCAGCGGGACGTCGCGCAGGTCGATGCGGTGCTTCAGGTCGGCAGCGCGCAGCTTGTCCGGCAGGCTTGCCGCCTGTGCCAGCGTCTCCGGCTCGAAGCGGTGCGGCACCTCGTATTTGCGCACCGCAATCTCGATCTCCATGCCCGGGTCGTCGATCTCGCCGAGCACCTCGGTGACGCGTCCGACCGGCTGCGAATACAGCGACGCCGGTTCGGTCAATTCGATCGCAACGACCTGTCCGGCAGCGGCATTCGCGGTCGCATTCTTCGGCACCAGGATGTCCTGGCCGTAGCGCTTGTCTTCCGGCGCAACCAGCCAGACACCGCTCTCGTGCAGCAGCCGGCCGATGATCGGCGCCTTCTTGCGCTCGATGATCTCGACGATGCGCGCTTCGGGGCGGCCCTTGCGATCCATCCGGACGATGCGGGCCTTCACGCGGTCACGGTGCAGCACCGCGCGCATCTCCTGCGGCGCCAGATAGAGATCGGGTTGACCATCGTCGCGGATCACGAAACCGTGGCCGTCGCGATGGCCCTGAACGACGCCTTCGACCTCATTGAGAAGATCTGCGCCGATATTTGTTGTGGAGTAGTTTTTTTTGATGATAGAATCTCGGGTTCCTGATAGCCCAGGTGGCGGAATTGGTAGACGCACTAGTTTCAGGTACTAGCGGGTAACTCCGTGGAGGTTCGAGTCCTCTCCTGGGCACCAGACATTACAGCAAGTTGAATGAAGCCGGCCTCACGACAGTGGAGCCGGCTTTTTTCTTGCCCGGCGGCGCTGCGTGGCGCCGGGCAAGCGTGGCGGCTTCTCAGATGACGAACTTCTTCGCCAGTCCTTCCGGGCGAAGTTCGTCGTAATCCTCGAACGGTTGATGGATCCATGGGCTGGTCGGCAACAGCTCGACATGGTAATCGGGCGTATAGCTCGACACGCCCTTGGTCCAGATCACCGCCGAGCGCAATTCGGAAATCGTCGGCATGCCGCGCAGGCGCTCGACCACCGCACGCAAGGTCACACCGGAATCGGCGAGGTCGTCGACCAGCAACACACGGCCGGCCAGTTCGCCGCGCGGCATCGTGATGTATTTCGCCATGTCGAGCCGGCCCTGGATCGTGCCGGCTTCGGCTCGGTAGCTGCTGGTCGACATGATCGCTAGCGGCTTGTCGAACACCCTGGACAGGATGTCGCCGGGCCGCATCCCGCCGCGCGCCAGGCACAGGATCTGGTCGAACTGCCATCCCGATGCATGGACCTTCAGGGCCAGACGTTCGATCAGCAGATGGTATTCATCCCAGGACACATACAAGTGTTTGCCATCGTCCGTCAGCATCTGCTCTCCTGTCGCTTGGTGAGGGTGGGTTGGGGTGTTCTTGTCGGGCGCCGCTTCAGGCGGCGTAGGGATGACGCATCAGTATCGTGTGATCGCGATCGGCGCCGGTCGAAACCATCGCGATCGGCGCGCCGATGTGCTGCTGCACCGTCTCGAGATAACGGCGTGCATTCTCCGGCAAGGCGTCCCACTCGGTCACGCCGGCGGTGGTCTCGGTCCAGCCCGGGAAACTCGCATAAATCGGCTTGCAGGCGATGATGTCGTCGGCGTCGAGCGGCAGGATGTCGATCCGCTGTCCGTTCAGCTCATAACCGATGCAGACCTTGATCTCGTCGAGGCCGTCGAGCACATCGAGCTTGGTGATGCACAGGCCGCTGACACCGTTGATGATCATCGAGCGCTTCAGCAGCGCCGCATCGAGCCATCCGCAGCGGCGCGGCCGACCGGTGACGACACCTCGCTCCTGGCCGACCGTCGACAGGTGATGGCCGACCGTGCCCGGCTCGTCCATCGGCAGCTCGGTCGGAAACGGTCCGCTGCCGACCCGCGTCGTATAGGCCTTCGTGATGCCGAGCACATAGTGCAGCAGGTCCGGGCCGACGCCGGCGCCGGCCGCCGCATTGCCGGCGACGCAGTTGCTCGATGTCACGTACGGGTAAGTGCCGTGGTCGATGTCGAGCAGCGTGCCCTGCGCACCTTCGAACAGCAGATTGGCCCCATCACGATGCGCGCAATGCAGCAGATAACCGACATCGGCAAGCATCGGCTTGAGTTGTTCGGCAACCTTCATCGCATGCTCGAAGATCGGATCGAACTCGAGTGCCTCGGCCTGCAGGTAACCGGTCAGCGCCTCGTTGTGCAAGGCCAGCAGGTCGCGCAGCTTGGCAGCGAAACGTTGCGGATGTTTCAGGTCCTGCACGCGCAGCGCACGGCGCGCCACCTTGTCTTCATAGGCCGGCCCGATGCCCTTGCCGGTGGTGCCGATCTTGCCGGCACCGCTGGTCTCGCGCAGTGCCTCTCGCGCCTTGTCGACCGCGACGTGGAACGGCATGATCAACGGGCACGATTCGCTGACGAACAGCCGCGACCTGACCTCGACGCCGATCGCCTCCAGCCGTTCGATCTCCGACAGCAGATGGGTCGGGTCGACGACGACGCCGTTGCCGATGTAGCAGGCGACGCCTTCACGCATGATGCCCGACGGGATCAGCTGCAGCGCCGTCTTGACGCCATTGATGACCAGCGTGTGGCCGGCATTGTGCCCCCCCTGGAAGCGGACCACGCCCTGCGCATGGTCGGTCAGCCAGTCGACCACCTTGCCCTTGCCTTCATCGCCCCACTGGGTGCCGACGACGACCACGTTGCGGCCGGGTGTCTGCCGTTTGCCTTGCTGCTGCATTTGTCGAATTTCCGATGCTTGATCTGTTGGGTGGATGACGCCGGGCTGGATGGGCGAGCGCTTCAGAGCGATCGCACCAGCCACTGGCCGTCAATGGCAACGAGTTCGCGATCACATTCGAACTCCTCGCCTTCGTGTTCATGTCCGGGCAGGATGCAGACGACCGCGTCGCCTTTTTCGCGCAGCCGGCGCACCGCGGCGCGCAAGGACGGATCGTCGCTCCACGGTGCGCGGATTGCTGCACCACCGCGCCGCGTCGGCAACAGGCTTGCGATCAGCTTGACGTCCAGACTGAAGCCGACGGCGGGCCGGTTGCGCCCGAATACCGCACCGACCTCGTCGTAGCGGCCGCCACGCAGCACCGCGTCGCTCGATCCGGCGGCATACACCGCGAACCGCGAACCGCTGTAATAGGAATAGCCGCCGAGGTCGGCCAGGTCGACACCGAGCTGCACCGTCGGGTGCACCCGCGCGACATGTTCTGCCAGTTGCCGCAGATCGGCCAGCGCCCGCTGCAACGGCGCGCGCGCCGGCAGTTGCTTCTCGGCTGCCTGCAGCACGTCGACCGCGCCATACAAGCCGAGCAGCTGCTGCAGTCCAGCGCGGGCCTCGTCGGGAAAGCCGGAACTGGCTTCGCGCAGCGCCGCCGGATCCTTCGCGGCAAGCGCGGCAACCACCTCCGACAGACTCGCCGCATCGACCGGAATCCCGGCCAGCAGCGAACGAACGATGCGGGTGTCGCCGAGGTCGAGCGCGATGCCGTCGAGGCCGGCACTCGCCAGGCCGTCGAGCGCCAGATCGATGATCTCGAGTTCGGCCTCGATGCCGCCGTGCCCGTAGATCTCGGCGCCGAACTGCAGGGGCTCGCGACTGGCACTCAGGCCCGCGGGCCGCGTGTGCAGCACCGGGCCGCAATAACAAAGTCGCGCCAGCCCGACACGATTCAGAAGATGGGCATCGATGCGGGCGACCTGCGGCGTCGTGTCCGCACGGACGCCGAGGGTGCGGCCGCTCAGCTGATCGGCGAGCTTGAAGGTCTGCAGATCGAGCGCATGGCCGGTTCCGGACAACAGCGACTCGAGGTGCTCGAGCAGCGGAGGAATGACCAGTTCGTAACCGCAACGACGCGCCCCGTCGATCAGGCCACGTCGCAATTCCTCGATGTGCCGAGCCTGCGCGGGAAGCACATCCGAGATGTGCTCAGGCAACAGCCAAGCAGACGACATGTGATTTCGACAGGATTAAAACCGGGATTGTACCGGCCCCCCAGTCGCTGCGCTCCTGCCCCCAAGGGGCGCCGCCTGGCGGACCGGCAAAGCCGGATCCGCGGGCGTTGCTTGACGGGGCTGCGGCCGCTGCGCGGCGCAGCAAACCGATCGAGCGCTTCGGGAGACTTAATTCCAGAAGACCAGCAGCATCGCGACGCCGGCGAGCATGCTGGTCAGGCCGATGAAGCGGATCTGGCCATCGCTCATCTGGATCGCGCGTTCGAAGACCCGGCGCCAGGCTCCGGGGTTGAAAAACGGCAGCAGGCCCTCGACCACCAGCATCAGCGCAAGCGCGCCCAGCAGCAGGTCTCCCACCGTTGCAGCCTCAGCGGCGTGGCGCCGCCGAAGGCGCGGCTGCGCTGGAGCCGCCGCCGCTGCGCATGGCCTTGAAGAAGTCGCTGGACGGGTCGAGCACCATCACGTCCGACTTGTTGCGGAAGCTCGCCCGGTAGGCCTCGAGGCTGCGGTAGAACTGCGCAAACTGCGGATCGCGGCCAAAGGCCTCGGCGAAGATCGCAGCTGCTCTCGCATCGCCCTCACCCTTGACCTTCTGCGCATCGCGGTAGGCTTCGGCAACGATCACGTCGCGCTGGCGGTCCGCATCGGCGCGGATCTTTTCGCTTTCAGCCGCACCGGTCGAGCGCAGTTCGTTGGCAACCCGCTTGCGTTCGGACTCCATGCGCCGGTAGATCGAGTCGGTGATCGTCGCCGAGAAATCGACCCGCTTGATCCGCACGTCGACGATCTGGATACCGAACGAGGTCGCCTCGTCGGCGAGACGCTCGCGCACGCCCTGCATCACCCGCTCGCGATCGGTGGCCAGCATCTCCTGCACCGTGCGCTTCGTGACCTCCTCGTTGAACGCGGCCTGCACGACCGGGCTCAGCCTCGACTCGAGGTTGCGGATGTCGACGCCGTTGTTGCGGATGAACTGCCGCGCATCGGAGATGCGCCACTTGATCAGCCAGTCGATCACCAGCGCCTTCTTCTCGGCGGTGAAGATCGGCCGCGTTTCCGGGCTGTCGAGCGTCTGCACACGCCGATCGAGGAAGACCACGTTCTGGAACGGCGGCGGCATCTTGAATTTCAGACCCGGCGTGGTCACCACCTCCTTGATCTCGCCGAGTGCGTAGATCACCGCGAACTGCCGCTGATCGACGATGAACAAGGTGGAAAAGGCAATCATCAGCGCGATCAACGCGCCGGAAACGATCAGACCAATGCGATTCATGACAACGGGACCCGGGGTTCAGCGGCTATCACGGTCGCGGCTGCGTTGACCGTCGCGCGAGCGCACGTCGACGGCAGCGGCCGGAACGGTGGGATTGACTTCACTGGACGTCGCCGCCGGCGGCGGCGCCTCGCCCGACTGCTGCGACAGCAGCTTGTCCAGCGGCAGGTACAGCAGATTCGAATTGTTGCGGCTGTCGACCATCACCTTGCTGACATTGCTGAACACCTGCTGCATCGTGTCGATGTACATCCGGTCGCGGGTCACGGCCGGCGCCTTCTGGTATTCGGTGAGCACGCTGGCAAACCGCCTCGCATCACCTTCGGCCTGCGCAATCACGCGCGCCTTGTAGCCTTCGGACTCCTCGCGCAGCCGCGCCGCGGTACCCTGCGCCTTCGGGATCACATCGTTCGCGTAGGCCTGACCTTCGTTTTTCAGCCGTTCGCGGTCGGCGCCAGCCTTGAAGGCATCGTCGAACGCGGCCTGCACCTGTTCGGGCGCCTGCACGTTCTGCATGTTGACGTTGGCGACGATGATGCCGGCCTGCAGGCGGTCGAGCTGCTCCTGGATCGACTTGACGAGATCGGCGGCGATCGCATCACGCCGCTCGTACAGCACCGAATCCATCAGGCTCTTGCCGACGATTTCCCGCACCGCCGATTCGGCAGCCTGCACCACCGCTTCGTCGGGGTTGCGGTTCTCGAACAGATAGGCCCGAGCATCCTTCAGCCGATACTGCACCGTGAAGCGGATGTCGACGATATTCTCGTCCTGCGTCAGCATCGACGAATCGCGGATGCCGGTCGATTGCACCACCGCGCTGCGTCCGACCTCGACCGATCGCAGCTGCGTCACCGGCACCGTTTCGTGGGCCTGGAACGGATACGGCAGGCGCCACTGGATGCCGGCATCTGCGGTATGGCTGTATTTGCCGAACGAGGTCACCACCGCCTGCTGCCCTTCCTGCACGATGAAGATGCCGCTGCCGAGCCAGATCAGCAGCACGACGCCGGCAATCAGGCCGACGCCGATGCCGGCGCTTTTCATGTCGGGCTGGAAGCCGGGGCCTCCACCGCCGCCGTCACCGCCGCCGCGCGGTCCATCAGGCCCGCGACCCGGGCCCTTGCCGCCGAACAGTCCGCTCAGCTTGCGGTTGAAATCGCGCCACAGTTCGTCGAGGTCTGGCGGCCCGTCGCCGCGATTGCCGTTGTTGAGGATCGGCCCATCGATGGATGAAAGGCCGGCCGGCCGGCCGCGCAGGCGATGCACCGCACGCGCGACGAGCGCGCTGCTGAGGCGGCGCAGCGAAACGATCAGCTCGCGCAGGCGCGAGTCCGATCGGGGAACGGCTTCAAAGGTGGATCGAGAGGTCATGCTGCAGATTGGTGGAAATCGTTCGGCGACGCGTCGGGGACGTCGTCACTCCCTGGCATTGGCGCCGAGTCCGGCGGGTCTTCGCCCTCGACAGCAGCGGCGATGACCCGGCGCAATTCGGGCAGACCGTCGCCGCTGGCCGCGCTGAGAAAGATGCGCGGCACCCGGCGGCCGGTCTCGATCTCGAAGACGTCGCTGCGCTCGCGCGGCAATTCGGCCTGGTCGAGCTGGTCGGCCTTGTTGAAGACCAGAAGCTGCGGCACCTCGCCGGCGCCGATCTCGCGCAGCACACGCTGGACTTCGGAGATCTGCTCGAGCCGCTGCGGGCTGGAGGCATCGACGACGTGCAGCAGCAGATCGGCGTCGGCAGCCTCCTGCAAGGTTGCCTCGAAGGCCTCGACGAGCTTGTGTGGCAGTTCGCGGATGAATCCGACCGTATCGGACACCGACACCGATCGGCGTGAGTCGTCCAGATGCAGCTGGCGCGTGGTCGTGTCGAGCGTCGCGAACAACTGGTCGGCGGCGTAGGCATTGGCCTTCACCAATGCATTGAACAACGTCGACTTGCCGGCATTGGTATAGCCGACCAGCGAGATCCGAAAGGTCTGGTTGCGCTCGCGGGCGCGGCGCTGCGTCTTGCGCTGCTTTTTCACGCGCACCAGCCGCTGCTTCACCGACTTGATGCGATCGTCGATCATCCGCCGGTCCAGTTCGATCTGCGCCTCACCCGGGCCGCCGCGGCCGCCGATGCCGCCGCGCTGGCGCTCGAGGTGGCTCCAGCGGCGCACCAGCCGGGTCGCCAGATATTGCAATCGCGCCAGCTCAACCTGCAGCTTGCCTTCGTGGCTTTGCGCACGCTCGCCGAAAATCTCGAGGATCAGCATCGTGCGGTCGGCGACGGCGACGCCGAGATGGCGTTCGAGGTTGCGCTGCTGGGCCGGCGACAGCGCCTGGTCGAACAGCACCGCTTCGGCCTGCAGGTCGTGGACCATCGCCTTGACTTCGTCGGCCTTGCCGGATCCGATGAACAGCGCCGCATCCGGCGCCTTGCGCCGCGCAACCACCCGCGCCACCGGATGATCGCCGGCCGACTCTGCCAGCAAAGCCAGTTCGTCGAGGCTTTCGTCGAAACCGGGACGACCTGCGAATTGCACACCGACCAGGATGGCGCGCGCAGCGCCACCGCCGCCTGCCCGGGTGTCGGACGCAGGCACAGCGGCGTCGGGCTCGTTCAACACGGAGGGCCCGGCAGGTCGATCGGATGCAGCGCGACTCAGGGGGTTTGCTCCGGCGCTTCGGCGGCACTGAAATTGACCGCCCGGCTCGGCACCACCGTGGAGATGGCGTGTTTGTAGACCATCTGCGTGACGGTATTGCGCAACAGCACGACGTACTGGTCGAAGGACTCGATGTGGCCCTGCAGCTTGATGCCGTTGACCAGGTAGATCGAAACCGGAACATGCTCCTTGCGCAGGAGGTTCAGGAAGGGATCCTGCAGAAGCTGACCTTTGTTGCTCACGATATTCTCCGTGTTGAAAAACCGTCTGGACCGGTCGATACGGTACCACAGCGCCCCGCTCGCGCAGGCGGCCGGATCAGCCTGCCTTGCCCGCGAAAGGGTTGCGACTCGAACGCATCTCGATGCGCAGTGGCGTTCCAGAAAGCTTGAAGTGGGCCCGGATGCGCGTCTCGAGATAACGCTTGTAGACCTCGGTGACATGTTCGAGCGAGTTGCCGTGCACGATGACCACCGGCGGATTCATGCCGCCCTGGTGCGCATAACGCAATTTTGGCCGGAACATGCCGGAGCGTTTCGGCGTCTGGTGTTCGACCGCCTCCTGGATCAGTCGGGTCAGCACCGGCGTCGACATCTTGCAGTTCGCCGACGCATGGGCATCGGCGATCGCCTTCCAGACCGGGCCGAGGCCCTGCCGCTTGATCGCCGAGATATTGAGCACCGGAGCGAATTTGAGGAAGGCAAGCCGCTGCTCGATCGAGCGCTGCAGCAATTCCTTCTGATAGGCGTCGACGGCATCCCACTTGTTGACCGCGATCACCACCGCGCGCCCGCTTTCGAGGATGTAGCCGGCGATATGCGCATCCTGCTCGCTGACGCCTTGCGTCGCATCGAGCAGCAGCAGCACGACATTCGCATCGGCAATCGCCTGCAGCGTCTTGACGACCGAAAACTTCTCGATCGCCTCGAAAACCTTGCCGCGCCGGCGCAGGCCCGCGGTGTCGATCAGCTGGAACTGCTGGCCATGGCGCTCGAACGGCACGGTGATCGCGTCGCGTGTCGTGCCGGGCAGGTCGAATGCGACCAGCCGCTCTTCGCCGAGCCAGGTATTGATCAATGTGCTCTTGCCGACGTTCGGCCGCCCGGCCACCGCCAGCCGGATCGGCCTCGCGCCGGCATCGTCGGCTTCTTCCTCGTCGTCGTCCGGCTCGGGGCCGAACGGATCGAGCGCGGCTTCGAGCAGGCTGCGGATGCCCTGCCCGTGCGCCGACGACACCGGATGCGGATCACCGATTCCGAGTTCGTGGAATTCGCCGAGCAGCGGCGACTCGACCATGCCCTCGGCCTTGTTGGCGGCGAGCACGACGCGTTTGCCGATCGAGCGCAGATAACGCGCGATGTCGTGGTCCTGCGCCGACAGCCCGGCGCGGATGTCGACGACGAAGATCACCGCATCGGCTTCGGCGACCGCCTGCCGCGTCTGCTTGGCCATTTCGCGGACGATGCCGGTCGTGCTGTCCGGCTCGAAGCCACCGGTATCGACGACGATGAATTCGCGGTTGCCGAGCCGCCCGTCGCCGTAGTGGCGGTCGCGCGTCAGCCCCGAGAAGTCGGCGACGATCGCATCCCGGGTTTTAGTCATCCGGTTGAACAATGTCGACTTGCCGACATTGGGCCGCCCGACGATCGCAATGACCGGCTTCATCGAATCGACCGTGAAATGGCGCGGGCAGGCATCCACCACGGATGCGGCGGCATCGCCGGCCCGCCACTGGCGGGACGGGCGCTGCCGCCACGGGCTTGGACCAGCATCATTCGGAGCGAATCCCGACGATCGAGCCGTTGCGGGTCGCGACGACGATCGTGCGCCCGGCAAGAACCGGAGTGCCGACGATCGCACTGCCGTCGGTTGGCAGCCGCAGCCGGGTCGCGCCGTCGCCCTTCGACAGAAAATGGACGGTGCCCTGGGCATCGCCGAAGACGACGGCGTCGCGGGTGACCAGCGGTGTCGCCAGCTCGCGGTACAGCAGTTTCTCGCTGCTCCACGCGGCATCACCCGAGCCGGTTTTCCATGTGCTCACCCGATCCGACGCATCGGCGGCGGCGACCAGTTCCTCATCGGCTCCAAGCCCATCGGTGCCACCGAGGTTGCGAGTCCACGACAATGCGCCGCGCTCGGCATTGACGCAGGTGATCGCGGCCTGGAAGGCACGCGCACAGACCGTTTCGCCGACCCGCACCGCAGGCCCGACCAGATCGGCCAGGCGTTCGATCTCGTTGGTGCCGCGCGGCGCGGCGATCGCCACTTCCCAGCGCACCGTGCCGTTGTCAGGATCGAGTCCGACCAGCCGCGGTCCCTGGCCGACCAGCAAGGTATTCTTGTACGGCGCGATCACACCGCGCTGGGCAAGCGTCAGCGGTTCGCCGGAGCGGCGGACCTCCCACAGCTGGCGACCGTCGAGGACGTCGAAGGCACGGACACTGCGGTCGCTGCCGAGAACGAAGACCCGCGCACCGGCGACCAGCGGTTCGGTATTAACCTGGATGCCGAGTTTCTTGCGCCAGGCAAGGCGACCACTGTCGAGGACGAACAGTTCGCCGTCGCGGCTGACCACGGCGGCATGCCGGCCGTCGCCGCCGACACCGGCGCCGAGCCGCGCGCCGAGCGAAACGCGCCACAGCACGCGGCCGGTATCGGCTTCGATGGAAGCCATCGTGCCATCACTGCTGGCAACGGTCAGCGCACTGCCGTTGACCGCGATCGCCAGCGGAAACTGGACATTGCCGATGCGCTGCTGCCAGACCACGCGGCCGGGCAGCGGCGAGCTGATCGCTTCGAGCGGGCCCGGCTTCGGTTTTGCCGGGCCACTGGCGCAACCGGCCACGACAACAACGGCCAGCGCGGTCGCAGCCCAGCGTGCCAATCGCGACGCCGTCGATGCAGGAAGGAAATCAGATCGGATCATCGGGCGGCCTCCGGTGCAGCGCCGAGCGCCGTCAATTTGGCTTCAACCAGGCGCCGGTAGGCAACTTCGCTGTCGAAGGCCTTCCAGGCCTGCTGGTAGGCGGCCTTTGCCTCGTCGAGCTTGCCCTGGGCCTGCAGGATGTCGCCGCGGCGATCGGCGACCAGCGCCTCGAACTCCTTGCCTTCGGCGGCATCGAGCTGTTTCAACGCGGCGTCGTACTGCTGCGCATCGAGCAGCAGGCCGGCCAGCCGCAGGTGCGCAAGCGCTCGATATTCGGTGTCGGTGGCCTCTTCGGCAACCCAGCGCAACGTCGCCTGCGCGGCGTCGGACTGACCTTTCTCGTGTTGCAGCTTGGCGGCGAGCATGCCGGCCTGCTGCGCATAGGCGGTCCGCGGGTAACGCGATTTCAGATCGTCGAAGATCCTGCTGGCAGTGGCCACGTCGTCGGAACCGACCGCCTTGTCGAGCTCGTCGTACATGCCGCTGGCACTGACCGCCTGCTCGCGCTGCCACCAGTTCCAGCCGTTCCAGGCGGCAAAACTGCCGAGCACCGCGATCAGCAGCCAGGTGATCAGATTGCCGTATTGCTTCCAGAAGGCCTTCAGCTGGTCGAGTTGTTCTTGTTCTTCCAGGTCGAGTTGCGTTGCCATGTCGAGTATTACCTTCAGCGAAGGCGCGATTATGCGTTGAGGAGTTCGGCCGCCCAGTCGGCGACCTTGTCGAGTGACAGGCTGCGCTGCGGCACTGCGGCATCGCGCAGGTCCTTCAGCGCGACCTCACCACGCGCCAGTTCTTCGTCGCCGAAGATCAGCGCGTAGCGCGCGCCGCTGGAATCGGCGCGACGGAATTGCGCCTTCATGCCACTCAGGCCGGCATTCATCAGCACCGAGACACCGGCTGCCCGCAACGTCTCCAATGCGGCAAAGACCTTTGGCAGCGCATCGGCCGCCGGCACCACGGCATAGACGTTCGGCGCTTCGGCCGGCGCAGCAATCTTCAACTCTTCGAGCAGCAGCAGCAGACGCTCCATGCCGAGCCCGAAACCGACCGCCGGCGCCGGCTTGCCACCGAGTTGTTCGATCAGCCCATCATAGCGGCCGCCGCCACAGACCGTGCCCTGCGCGCCGAGGCGCTCGGTGACCCACTCGAACACCGTCAGGTTGTAGTAGTCGAGGCCACGCACCAGCCGCGGATTGACACGGTAGGCGAGCCCGGCGGCATCGAGCACCGCTCGCACGGCATCGAAATGAGCCAGCGAGTCGGCGCCGAGAAAATCGCTCAGCTTCGGCGCCGCCTCGATCAGCGCCTGCATCGCCGGGTTCTTGCTGTCGAGGATGCGCAGCGGATTGCTGTGCAGCCGGCGCTGCGAGTCTTCGTCGAGCTGCTGCGCATGGGCCGTCAGATAGTCGACCAGCGCGGCGCGGTGCGCCTGTCGCTCGTCGGGCTGGCCAAGGCTGTTCAGCTCGAGCCTGATGTCGCTGCCTTCAACGAGACCCAGCTGGCGCCACAGCGCGCGCAGCAGCAGGATCAATTCGGCATCGACGTCCGGACCTGCATAACCGAGCGCCTCGACCCCGAACTGGTGGAACTGCCGCGAGCGGCCCTTCTGCGGCCGCTCGTGGCGGAACATCGGCCCGATGTAATAGAGCCGGCGTCCGCCGTCGCGCAGCAGATTGTGTTCGATCATCGACCGGACGACGCCGGCGGTATTTTCCGGACGCAGCGACAGCCGGTCGCCGTTCATCGAATCCTCGAACGAATACATCTCCTTCTCGACGATGTCGGTCACCTCGCCGAGCCCGCGAACGAACAAGGCCGTCGGCTCGACGATCGGCGTTCTGACATTGGCATATCCGTAGCGACGCATCAGGCTGCGGATCTGCTCCTCCAGCCATTCCCAGCGCGCCGAATCCGGCGGCAGGATGTCGTTCATGCCTTTGACGGCTCTCAGCGTTGTCGCCATTGCAGGTATTGCGTTGAAAGTGGAAGCGGGCCGCGCCGCGGCCGCGCTGCTGTCAGCGGACCGGACCGTGCTGCCCGGAATCAGGCGTTTTCGGCCAGCGGCGGCGTCACGGCAGCGTCGCCGGACCCGCCGTAGCGTTTCTCGATATAAGCCGATACCAGGGAATGGAACTCCTGGACGATGTTGTCGCCGCGCAGGGTCAGCGCCTTTTCCCCATCGATGAAGACCGGCGCGGCCGGCGACTCGCCGGTGCCGGGCAGGCTGATGCCGATGTCGGCGTGTTTGCTTTCGCCGGGACCGTTGACGATGCATCCCATCACCGCAACCTTCAGTGACTCGACGCCCGGATATTTGCCTCGCCAGACCGGCATCTGCGCGCGCAGGAAATCGTCGATCTGCTTGGCGAGCTCCTGGAAGGTCGTGCTCGTCGTGCGGCCGCAGCCAGGGCATGCCGTCACGCTGGGATTAAAGGCTCGCAGGCCGAGCGACTGCAGCACCTCCAGTGCCACCGCCACCTCCTGGGTCCGCGCCTCACCGGGCTGCGGGGTCAGCGAAACGCGGATCGTGTCGCCGATGCCCTCCTGCAGCAGCAGCGCCAGCGCCGCCGTCGATGCAACGGTACCCTTGGTGCCCATGCCGGCCTCGGTCAGGCCGAGGTGCAGCGCGTAGCGGCAGCGGCGTGCCAATGCGCGGTAGACGCTGACCAGGTCCTGCACCCCGCTCATCTTGCACGACAGGATGATCTGGTTGGCCGGCAGGCCGATCCGTTCGGCGTCGCGCGCCGATTCGAGTGCCGAGCCGACGATCGCCCGGTACATGATCTGCTGCGGCTCGAACGGCTCCGGCAAACGTGCGTTGTCGTCCATCATCCGCGCCAGCAGTTCCTGGTCGAGGCTGCCCCAGTTGACACCGATGCGCACCGCCTTGCCGAGCCGCGCCGCGATCTCGATCATCTGCGCAAACTGCCGATCGCCCTTTTCACCCTTGCCGACATTGCCCGGATTGATGCGGTATTTCGACAGGGCCTCGGCGCATGCCGGGTGATCACTCAGCAGGCGGTGGCCGTTGTAATGGAAATCCCCGACCAGTGGCACATCGATGCCCATCCGATCCAGCTGCTCTCGGATGTGCGGCACCGCGGCAGCAGCTTCCGGCGTATTGACGGTGATGCGCACCAGCTCGGAGCCGGCAACCGCGAGCTGCTTGACCTGGATCGCCGTGCCGATCACATCGACGGTGTCGGTATTCGTCATCGACTGCACGCGCACCGGCGCATCGCCACCGATCGTCACGACGCGATCGCCCCATCGTACGACTGCCTGCAGGCGGTTGCGCGCCGCAGGCCGCGCCGGTTCGATGAAGCCGTCGGGCAGATCGTGGCCCGCAGTGCCAGAGCTACCGGCCGCTGCGTCGTCTGGATGGTCTGGTCTGGCAGTCACTTCAGCAGCACTCGCGCGATGTTTTCGTTGGTCATCGGTGCGAGATCGATCAGCTCGCCCCGATAACGCAGCCTGGTTGCGGCCGCATTGCCGATTTTCACCCGCATCGGCATGACCCCGTCGAGCTGCACGGTTTCGTCCGGCCGCAGGCTGCGCGACAGCAGCACCCGGTCACGGCCGTCCTTGACCTCGATCCACGACTCGGCGGTGGCATGCAGTTCAAGCACCCCCGGCGGCGGCGCCGTCGTCGAAGGCGCGACCGACAGCGGGGCAGCCGAAGCCGCCGGCGCGGCAGCACCCGGCTCGGCCGTTGGCGTCGGTTGCGACGCCGCGGCAGCCGGCGCCTGGCCGGACTGCGCGATCAGGTCGATCGACGGGTGGATGGTTTCGATGACGGTATCCTGGTCCGCCGGCTGGCCGGTACCACGGATGGCGCCGGTGACGTCGGCAATCAGCGACTTGGTCGATTCGAGCAACGAGCCGGGCAGGAAAAATACCAGCGCGGCCAGAGCCAGCACCAGCGCCGGCGCCCATGCCGCCTTCAGCGTCGCCGCCCAGGCGAGCGGATCGAGCCGCGAGGGATGGTCGCGGAACGGCTCGTTCAGGCCTTCGCTGACCAGTTCGATGCGGTGCCCGGACGGCGGCGGCAACTTTGCCAGCACTGGCGCAGCGTCGATCTTCAAGGCCCGGCAAACGGCCTGCGCCAGCGCGCGTGCAAACGTCGCGTCCGGCAATTCATCGAAGCGCTCGGCCTCGAGCATCTCGAGCTTGCGCACGCTGACCTTCATCGACGTCGCCAGCATGTCGATCGACATGCCCTGCGCCTCGCGCGCTTCACGCAACAAGCGACCCGCGCCACCCTTCGCGGTGTCGGTTGGCGTCGCAGCGTCGAATTCATTCATCGAACCGCCTCCGCTCATAAGCGCCGGCCTCCGGCGACTCAGGGAACCGCGCCGCCAACTGCTCGCCCATCGCACGCGCAGCCTGCGCATTGCCGAGCTTGTTCTCGATCTTCGCCGCCAGCCACAAGGTCTGCGCGCTGCTCGATTCGAGGCGTCCGTTGACGCGCCGCATCAGCTGCCGCGCACGTTCGAAGGAACCGCGCTGATAAAGGACTTCGGCCAGATTGACGGCGATCAGCGGGCTGCCGGAATCGAGGTCGTAGGCCCGCTCGAGGATGGCCTCGGCCAAATCCAGCCGGCCGGCCCGCGCATGGCAGACCCCGCGCGCCAGAAAGGTCTTCGCGGTCGCGTCGTAGCGTGGCACCTCGAGTGCGCGCTTGAACAGCGCCTCGGCCTCGGCGTGGCGCGACTGCTGGCACAGGTGCCAGCCGTAGTTGTGCATCGTGTCGGCATCGGCCGGGTCGAGCGCCAGCGCGCGCTGGAAACTTTCCTCGGCCAGCTGGTTGTCACCGAGATTCGAATAGATCAGGCCGCGCAGATTGAATGCCGGCGCGATCATCGGATCGGCGGCAATCGCCTGCTTGACCTGATCGAGCGCGATCACCACCTGGCCGCGCGCGAAATAGGCGCTCGCCAGTTCGAGCCGCACCCGTGCGCGCCGCGTGTGCTCGGGCTCGTCGGACGAGGTGATGCGATCGGGCGTCGCGGTTTGCAGGATGTTCGGCCCGCGAGCGCCGCCGCTCGCGCAGGCGGCCAGCAGCGCGGCCAGCAACACGGCCATTGCCATCTTCAGCAACGAGGTGCCTGCCGTCATCGCACCCCCTCCGGCGGCACCGGCCGCACTGCAGAACCACGCGCATGGATGCGGATCGGCGCCCGCGTTGCGGTGCGCTGCCTGACGCTGGTGCGGTCCTGGACTTCGCCGGCCAGCTGACCGCAGGCGGCATCGATATCGTCACCGCGCGTCTTGCGCACCGTCGTGACGACGCCACCGTCCTGCAGGCAGCGCGCAAACGCCTGCACGCGCTCGGTCGGCGAGCGCAACAGCCCGGAGGCCGGGAAGGGATTGAACGGAATCAGGTTGAACTTGCAGTTGACGACCGGCACCGGCTGGCCATCGGCGCCGCGCCCGCGGGTCATCTGCAGCAGCTGACCGGCCTGCTCGAGGCTGTCGTTGACGCCGTCGAGCATGCAATATTCGAAGGTGATGAAGTCGCGCGGCGCGCGCTCCAGATAACGCTCGCAGGCGCCGAGCAGCTCGGCAATCGGGTATTTCCGGTTCAGCGGCACGAGGTCGTCGCGCAGCAGGTCGGCCGGCGCGTGCAGCGATACCGCCAGCGCGACCGGACAGTCCTCGCGCAGCCGGTCGATCATCGGAACGACCCCCGACGTCGATACCGTCACTCGACGGCGCGACAGCCCGTAGGCATGGTCATCGAGCATCACGCGCAGTGCCGGCAGCAACGCCGCATAGTTCTGCAGCGGCTCTCCCATGCCCATCATCACCACATTGGTGATCGCCCGCTGGCCAACCGGCAACTGCAGCCGCTTGCGCAAATGGTGTTCGGCAAACCACAGCTGGGCGACGATCTCGCCGGTCGACAGGTTGCGGCTGAAGCCCTGGTGGCCGGTCGAGCAGAAGCGGCAGCCGACCGCACATCCGGCCTGCGACGAGATGCACAAGGTGCCGCGGTCGTCTTCCGGAATGAAGACGGTCTCGACCGCATCACCGTTGCCGACCGAAAAAAGCCACTTGATCGTGCCGTCGGCCGAAGCCTGTTCGCTGATCACCTCGAGCGGCTTGATGAAGGCCGATTGATCGAGCTTTTCGCGCAGCGATTTCGCGAGGTCGCTCATCAGCGCAAAGTCCGAAGCACCGCGCTGGTGAATCCAGCGGAACAACTGCGTCGCCCGAAAACGCTTCTCTCCGAATCCAGCACACCAGCGTGCGAGACCTTCGAGATCGAAGTCGAGCAGATTGACAGCGTTCATGCCAGCGCGGATGGAGACCTTTGCGACGAAGTTGACAGGTGGTGTGGACCGGAAATCCGGTTCAGCGACTGTAAACGTTCATTGCCGGGAAGAAGAACGCCACTTCGACCGCGGCGGTCTCCGGCGCATCCGAACCATGGACGGCATTGGCGTCGATGCTGTCGGCAAAGTCGGCGCGGATCGTTCCCTTCTCGGCCTTCTTCGGATCAGTCGCGCCCATCAGGTCGCGGTTCTTCGCGATCGCGCCTTCACCCTCGAGCACCTGGATCATCACCGGGCCGGAGATCATGAATTCGACCAGGTCGTTGAAAAACGGCCGCGACTTGTGGACGGCGTAGAAAGCCTCGGCTTCGCCGCGCGACAAGTGCGCCATCCGGGCAGCAATCACCTTTAGACCGGCGCCTTCGAAGCGGCTGTAGATCTGACCGATCACATTCTTGGCAACCGCATCGGGTTTGATGATCGACAGGGTACGTTCAATGGCCATCCGATTCTCCTGAATTCAACAGTGGGCAAAGCCGACAATTGTAGCTCGGCCGGCCTCACCGACCCCGCTTGCCGCCTCGGCCGCCGCCGAAGCCACCGCCGCGATTGCCACCTCCACCACCGCCACCACCACCACCGCCGCCGCGGTTCTTGCGGTGGAAGGCGTCGGCGCCGATATAACCAACCGAGGTCTGCAACGGATCGGGTTCGCGCGGCGCGCCGGGCTTGCGCGGCGCATTGCGTTGCGGCGAACTGCCGCCCGGCCCGAAACCGCCGCCGCCCTGGCCGAAGCCGCGGCTGGCCGAGTTGCGCGGGTTCTGCACGAAGCGCTTGTCGAAGGTCTGCTCGAGCGGATTCGGGATCCGCGCCGGATCGAAATCGTCTTCGAGGTCGTCGTCGCGATCATGGCTCGGCCGCACGTTGCCGTCGTCGCGAGGCGGACGCTGGTTGCCACGCGGTCCGGCATTCGGAGGACCCTTCTGCGCATTGTTCTGCGGCCGGTCGCCGCGCCGCTTGTTGCGACCGCCACGCTCCTCCGACTTGCCGCCCTGGCCGGGCTGTGCCGGCCTGGCCTCGTTGCGCGGACCGCCGGCGAGCTGCCTGATCGCGCGCACATCGGCCGGATCGAGGTCGACCCAGACGCCGCGCTTCAGGCCGCGCGGCAGCACGACCGTGCCGTAACGAATCCGGATCAGCCGGCTGACGGTCAGCTCGACCGCGTCGAACATCTTGCGCACCTCGCGGTTGCGCCCTTCGGTGATGACCACCCGGTACCAGTGGTTCGCGCCTTCGCCGCCGCCGTCCTCGATCGAGCGGAACGATGCGGTCTGGCCATCGATGTTGACGCCCTCGAGCAACTGCATCTTGTCCATCTCGTCGAGTTTGCCGAGCACGCGCACCGCATATTCGCGTTCGACGCCGAAACGCGGATGCATCAGCTGGTTCGCGAGTTCGCCCGAGTTGGTGAACAGCAGCAGGCCCTCGGTATTCAGGTCGAGCCGGCCGACCGATTGCCATTTGCCCTGCTGCAAGCGCGGCAGCCGCCGGAAAACAGTCGGTCGGTTCTGCGGATCGTCGTGACTGACGACCTCGCCGGCCGGCTTGTGGTACGCGAGGATGCGCGGCGGCGGCGGCACGATCCGCACACGCACCGGCTTGCCGCGCACGGTGATGCGGTCGCCGAACGAAATGCGCTGGCCGATGTGCGCGGTTTCGCCATTGACCTCGACCTCGCCCTCCTGGATCAGCGCTTCCATGTCGCGGCGCGAGCCGATGCCCGACTGCGCAAGCACCTTCTGCAACTTCGGCGCGTCCGGCTCGGGCAGCAGCACCCGCTTGTGCGGCGGTGGCGGCTCCGGCACCTCTTCGGCTGCGGCATCGTATTCGCCGGACACCACCTGCGCGAACACCTCGGCAGAGTCGGTCGGCTCAGGGCGCGGCTGGGCCGGCTCGTCGTCATCATCGTCGTCGTCGAGATCGAATCGCCGATCTGCGCCGCCTGCGTCGACCGGTGCATCGGCTGCGCGCTCGCCGCCCTGATTGCGCTCGCCGCGCGGCTTGCGGCGGCGCCGGTTGCGCCCGGAGCGCGGCTCTCCCGACCCATCCCCGCCGGATGCCTCACCCCCCTCGGACGACTGCGTCTCGCCTTCGGCCGTGGTCCGCTCGCTGGCAACGGACTCCGCGGCGGTCTCCGGCGCCGCATCGCTGCGCCGCGAAGCCGGCAGCACATCGTCGATGCTCGGCGCGGCGAACAGGTCCTCGGTAGGCTGCGCCATCGTCTCGACGGCGACCGCAACGCGCCGCTTGCGCGGCGCTTTCACCGGCGCCACCGGTTCATCGGCAGCAGCGGTGACGGCAGATTCACCGACCGCGGCGTCGACCGGTGCGTCCGGCAACGAAGCGCCTTCGGCCGCAGCCTTGCTCGCGCGTTTGCGCCGCGCCGGTGCCGGCTTGTCGCTTGCGGTCTCCGGCTCACGCGGGATTTCGGGGTGGTCGGCGTCTACAGTCATGCTTGAGGTTCCATCGGGACGGCATTGGCCGCAGGTTCGGGTTTGGTTTCTTCGCTCGGGGACTCGGAGGCTTCGGCGCTTTCCGCGCCGCGGTCGGCGGCCACCGCCGCCGGATCGGCGTCGACGCCTGCATCGGCTTCGGGATCAGCATCAGCGTCGTGATCGGCTTGGCCATCGGCTGCATCGTCGTCGGCCTGCGCCGCATCGAGCGCAAGCGCAGCCTGTGCATCGTCAAGCGAATGCTGGCCAAGCCGCGCCGCGACATCGGCACTGGAGACGGTTCCGGTATCGGACGCGGGCAACTGCTCGAGGCTGGCCAGACCGAGGTCGTCGAGGAACTGTCGCGTCGTCGCGAGCAGCGCGGGCCGGCCCGGCGCCTCGCGATATCCGATCGAATCGACCCAGCCGCGATCCTCGAGCTGCTTGATGATCTGCGTCGATACCGTCACGCCGCGGATATCCTCGATGTCGCCGCGCGTGACCGGTTGCCGGTAGGCGATGATCGCCAGCGTCTCCAGCACCGCCCTCGAATAACGCGGCGGCTTCTCCGGATTGAGGCGGTCGAGGTATTCGCGCATCTCCGGCCGGCTCTGAAAACGCCAGCCGCTGGCGACCGCAACCAGCTCGACACCGCGGCCCTGCCAGTCGCGCTCCAGCTCGTCGAGCAACAGGCGCAGACCGTCGGCATTGATCTCGTCGGCAAACAGCTGCCGCATCTCGCGCAACGGCATCGGCTCGCGGGCGCAGATCAGCGCTGTTTCGAGGACGCGTTTTGCATCCTGGGTATTCATCGGATAAGGGTCATCCTCAAACGAACGGGGCGGGTGTGCAACTCACCGGGGCTTAGCCTGCATCAGTGCGGCAGTTCGCCGATCGGGCCGCTGCGTCGATTCCGTGATCGCGCTCGAAAGCCCGATTCGGGCTTGGTTAATTGAAACACCAGGGCTTGTACACGCTTCACGCGGTGGGCCAGCGTAGCGGCCACAAACAGCACACGTGTCGTCTTGTGGCGGCGGTGGATTGCGCGGCGGATCGTTTCCATCGCGGCGGGCCGAACGCTTTTGCCGGAACCCTGCTTACGCCCTCATTGTAACCAGGCTGGCCGCAGGCGTGAATTTTTTGCAGCCGCCGGCCACGCCGGCGTGGCGCCTATGCATCGGCCGCGGCATCGAGCAAGGCCTGCCAGGCCGGCGCGAGATCGTCCGCCAGCGGCACATCGAACAGCATCTGCCGACCGCTTTTCGGGTGCGAGAAACCGAGCCGGGCCGCATGCAGCGCCTGCCGCTGCAGGCCCCAGCGGGCGGCGCCCCCGTACAGCGCATCGGCCACCAGCGGATGGCCACGCGACGCCAGGTGGACTCTGATCTGGTGGGTTCGGCCGGTGTGCAACCTGCAGCGCACGGCACTGCAGACGCCGTCGCTGGCCACCCGCGTGACGTCGGTCTGCGCGACACGTCCGGAGGCGACGACGGCCATCCGCACCCGCGATTTCGGGTCCCGGGCGATCGGCGCATCGATGCGCCACTCGCCAGCCGGCACGACGCCATGCACCAGCGCCAGATATTCGCGGCGCACCGTGCGCGCGGCAATCGCGCGACTCAGCGCAGTCACCGCTTCCAGCGTCTTGCCGACGACCATCAGTCCCGATGTGTCCTTGTCGAGCCGGTGCACGATGCCGGCGCGCGGCAGCGACGCCGCACCGGCGTGGTGCGCCAGCAAGCCGTTCAGCAAGGTGCCCGACCAGTTTCCCGCGGCCGGGTGGACAACCATGCCGGCCGCCTTGTCGATCACCAGCAGGTCGGCGTCCTCATGGACGATGCGCAACGGCAGCGCCTCGGCGCGAAAGGCCCGGCTCTCGGCAGTCGGCACCAGCGTCAGCTCGACACGCTGGCCGGCACGCAGCTTGCGCGACGACGACACGGCCGGCGCATCGTCGAGCCGCACATGGCCCTGCTCGAGCAGGCCCTGCAGGTGGTTGCGCGAGAACTCCGGCGCCATCTCGACCAGCAGCTTGTCGATCCGCTGGCCATGAAACGAGGCCGCGACGACACACCCACGCGTCTCGTAGACCTGCGCAGCCGCAGCGCCCGGCTCGGCGCCGCTGGCATCGGACAAGCTGTCCGGCTCGTCGTCGTCGCTGTCGTACGGCTGTCCAGGGGCGTCTGCCGCCGGAGGGCCAACCCTATAATCTGGGATCATTCTTGACGGAAGACGTGCGCCCGAGGCGGCGTCGAGGCCCATGGATCTGCAGCGCTCGAAACGATTTGAAACCCGGCCGGAAACGGCCCGCAAATGGGCGCGGCCGGGGCTGGCTCTGCTGACCGGAGTCGCCATCGCGCTTGCCGGTTGCAGCAATACACCGAAGGACGAAACCGCCAACTGGTCGACCGAGAAATTGTATTCGGAGGCCAAGGACGAGATGGGCGCAGGCAACTACGAACGCGCCAGCATGCTGTTCGAGCGGCTGGAGGGCCGGGCGACCGGCACCTTGCTGTCGCAGCAGGCGCAGCTCGAACGCGCCTATGTGATGTACCGCACCAACGAGAAGGCGCAGGCGCTGACGATCCTCGAGCGCTTCATCAAGCTGCACCCGACCAGCCCGGCGCTCGACTATGCGATGTACCTGCAGGGCCTGGTCAATTTCAACGACAACCTCGGCCTGTTCGGCAGCCTGTCGCGCCAGGACCTGTCCGAGCGTGACCAGCAGGCCTCGCGCGACTCCTACCAGGCGTTCAAGCAACTGGTCGAGCAGTTTCCGAACTCGCGTTATGCCGAAGACGCGCGGCTGCGGATGAACTACATCGTCAACGCACTGGCCGCCTACGAAGTCCATGTCGCCCGCTACTATTTCCGGCGCGGCGCCTATGTCGCCGCGATCAACCGGGCGCAGGCAACGGTGCAGGACTACCAGCAGTCGCCGTCGGTCGAGGAGGCGCTGGCGATCATGGTGCGCAGCTACGACCAGCTCGGCATGAAAGACCTGCGCGACGATGCGCGCCGCGTGCTCGCGAAAAATTTTCCGAACAGCGCCTTCCTGCGTGGCGAGGGCGTGATCGCGGCCAACGCCAGCAACCGCAAGGCCGATCGCCCTTGGTGGCAGCTCTGGTGAACTGACGGGCCCGGCCGCGCCGGCCGCGCCCATCAATCGCTACCAGGGCGGCGCGCCGTCGTTCAGCGAGGCGAGCCAGTTCATCGCCTGTTCCTCATTGGCAATCGGCCCCATCGGCGGCAGCGCCTCGCGCAGCCGCCGCCCGTAGTTCATCCCGGCCATCCGCGGATCGCAGACGACCAGCAAACCGCGGTCGGTTTCGCTGCGGATCAATCGGCCGGCGCCCTGCTTCAACGACACCGCAGCCTCGGCGACAAAATAGTCGGCAAACGCATTTCGCCCTTCCGCCTCCAGCCGGCGCACCCGCGCCTCGACCAGCGGATCGTTCGGTGGCGGAAACGGCAGCTTGTCGATCAGCACGCATTGCAGCGCCTCGCCGGGTACGTCGATGCCCTCCCAGAAACTCTGCGAGCCGACCAGCACCGAGCGCGGCTCGGCGAGAAAGCGATCGAGCAGTTGCCGCTTCGCCATCTGCCCCTGTACCAGCACCTGAATGTCCTCGCCGAGCTGGTCGAGTTCGCCACGCAGCGCCTCACCGATCTGCCGCAGCGCGCGCAGCGTCGTCGTCAGCACGAAGGTCCGTCCACCGAGCGCCGCCGCGCAGCGCGCCGCCAGCACCGCCACCGCCGGCCCGTGGCCGCTGTCGCTCGGTTTCGGAAATCCACGCGGGATATACAGCCGCGCATGGGCTGCATAGTCGAACGGGCTGCCGGCGCGCAGGCAGGTGGCATCCTCGAGCCCGGCCGACTCGGTGAACCAGCTCAGCCGCTCGTCGTCGCCGAGCGTTGCCGACGTGAAGATCCACGCCTTTGACGCGGCTTTCATCTGCTGGGCCAGCGCTTCGCGGATGTCGAGCGGCGATTCGACCAGCCGCGCCTGGTGCACCGACAGGTCGATCCAGCGGACCAGCCCGTGCGCCGCCGGCTCGGCAAAGCGGCGTGCCAGCGCAGCCAGACGCTGGGCGCGCTCGGCCAGCTTCGTGAAATCCGGTGACAGCTCGACCACCGCCTGCAGCGCGTCGTGCGCCGCGCTGCAGCGCTCGGCGAGACTGCCCAGTGCCTGCCGAAAATCGCTGTCGTCGCAGCGTTCGTCCCAGCGCAGCTTGAAGCTGCCGCGCACCTCGCCGATCGAGCCGACACAGGCCAGCCGCAGTTCACGCGCCGCGCGATCGCATTCGGCAGCGAGCGCCTGCCATTCGCCGAGGCCGCGCGCCTGCTGCAGTCCGGCGGCGAGCATGTCGCGCGAAAAATCGATCAGCTGGCTGCTGCCGAGCGTCGTGCCGAGAAACTGCACGCCCGCTTCGGCAAGCTGATGGGCCTCGTCGAAGATCGCGACGTCGACGCTCGGCAGCAGTTCGGCGACCCCGGTATCGCGCAACGCCATGTCGGCAAAAAACAGGTGGTGGTTGACGACGACCAGGTCGGCTGCCATCGCCTCGCGCCTGGCCTTCAATACATGGCAGTTGCGATATTCCGGGCACTCGGCACCAAGGCAGTTTTCGCGCGAAGAGGTGACCAGCGGGATCACGCTGCTGCGTTCATCGAGGCCTTCCAGTTCGGCGAGGTCGCCGCTGACGGTATGCCGGGCCCATGCCTCGACCTTGGCCAGCGTGCGCACCGCCCAGCGGTCCGGGAAGGTCGCCGTCTGCCGCGCCTGCTGCATGCGGTGCAGACACAGGTAGCTGCCGCGGCCCTTCAGCAATGCGATGTCGATCGGCAACTGCAGGGCCTCGCGCAAGCGCGGCAGATCGCGCAGGAACAGCTGGTCCTGCAGGCTTTTCGTCGCGGTGCTGATCAGCGTTCGCGCGCCCGACAGCAGCGCCGGCACCAGGTAGGCGAAGGTCTTGCCGACGCCGGTGCCGGCCTCGGCAACCAGCACGCTGCGGCTGTCGATCGCATCGGCCACCGCATGCGCCATCTGCAATTGCACCTCGCGCGAGACATAGCGCGCATCGGCCTGCGCCAGCGGTCCGGTCGCCGCGAAGGCCTGTGCGACTGCAATGCGCAACGATGACGGCGCGGTCGGCGACTGATCGGTGGCGGCCGTGGCGGGCGGTACGGCGGCGGGCTGGCCGGCAAGCATCGGTGCGGCCACGTTCAGGCCGGCTCGGGGGGTTCGAGATCGGCTTCCAGGCTGGTGATGCGGTCGCGCAGCAGCAGCCGGCGCTTCTTCAGGCGCCGCAGCGACAACTCGTCGGCCGGGCGATCCTGTGCCGTCTGGTCGATCAGGCTGTCGAGATCGGCGTGTTCGATGCGCAGCTCGATCAGCTGGCGCGTTAACGAATGCAGGTTGTTGTCCATCGCCGTGTGATGACGGCCAAATGGCTGTTCTACAGTCCAAAAGACCCGTTGCAGCCTGTTTATCGGGGCCTTGGAAGGATTATAGTTTTGCCATGACGATCGCGATCAGCGGGCACCGACTTTCCGCAGCCACTGCGCTGCACCGCGGGGACCGCACCTACCAGCAGGATCAGGTCGCGGTTTATGCGCATGGCAGGTCGCCTGGATGCGCGATGGCGGTGCTGGCCGACGGCATGGGCGGCAAGAGCGGCGGCCGCAAGGCGGCCGATCAGGTGATCCTGACCGCCCAGCAGCTGTTCGACCGCTTCTCGCCGAACGGCGACGATCCGAGCACGATGCTGAAGCAACTGGTGATGGAAGCTCACCTGATGATCAAGCTGACCGCGATCACCGCCGAGGAGGAGCCGCACAGCACGGTCGCCGGGTTTGTCGTGATGCCGAACCGTCATTGTTTTGCGGTCCACGCCGGCGATTCGCGGATCTACCATTTCCGCGCCGCGGAGATGATGTTCCGGACCTCCGATCACTCCTATGTGCAACGGCTGATCGACGACGGCGACCTGACCGAGGACGAGGCGAACAACCATCCGCAGTCGAACCTGCTGACAGGCTGCCTGGGCACGCTGAAGGAACCACCGGTCACGCTGAACGAACTCGGTCCGCTGGAAGTCGGCGACAGCGTCCTCGCCTGCAGCGACGGCCTGTGGCACTACCTGTCGCCGCTCGAACTCGGTTCGATTGCCCATGCACTGCCGCCGCGCGAAGCCGGCGAGATGATGATTGCGAAGGCACGCGAGCGGGCTCGCGGGTCGGGCGACAACCTGTCGCTGGCGCTGATCCGGGTCGAGCCGCTCGGCTGACGGCAGCCGACCGGTCCGCCGCCGCTCAGTTGGTCGGCAATGGAATCAGCGGCCGCTCGGGCAGGCCGGCGGCGGGCTTCTTCTGCTCGGCCTGACGCCGCTGTTCACGTTCGGCGCGGCGCTGCTCTGCCTCGGCGCGGCGCCGCTGCGATGCCTCTGCCCTCGCCCGCGCGGCACGTTCGGCGGCAGCAACCTCGTTGCTGCGCGGGCCGGCGGCATGGCCATCGGCCCGTGGCTGCCGCTCGCTTTCGGCGGCGTCAGGCTGCGGCGTGGCCTGCGGGCGATCGGCCGATGGCAGCGGTGCCTGCCGGGCCAGCGAAGCGGTTTTCTGCTCGATGATCGCCAGGCGCTGCTGCGCCCGCTGGTGGCGCAGCGTGCGGTCGATCTCGGCCTCGCGGCGATCGAGCGCCTGCACGGTGGCCCGATGTTCGGCTCGGGCATCTTCCATGCACGAGGTCACGATGAAGCGGCGGCTGCATTCCCAGCGCTGCTGCTGGTAGCGGGCTTCGGCGCGGGCACGCGCACCGCCAATCTCTTCGCGCGACAAGTCCTGCTCCACCGGCCCGGCAACAACAGCCGGGCTGGCGCCGAGCGCGGCGAGGAGGATCAGCAACGCGCACCAGCGGCCGCCTGCCGCACGGGTCCGCCCGCTCGGGCCATCGATGGTTCGTGATCGGCTCATGTCAGCGCAGTATCCACCTCGCGCCGCGACAACGCCAGGTACTCGGCCGATTGCATCTCGCGCAGCCGGGACACGGTGCGCGGAAATTCATGCGCCAGCGGCCCCTCGGTATACAGCTCCTCCGGCGGCACCTGCGCCGACAGCAGCAGCTTGACGCGGCGGTCGTACAACACGTCGACCAGCCACGTGAAGCGGCGTGCTTCCGACGCAAAACGCGGCGACATCTGCGGCACGTTCGACAGCAGCACGGTGTGGAACTGGGTCGCCAGCTCGAGGTAATCGTTCTGCGAGCGCGGGCCGGCGCACAGTTCGCGGAAATCAAACCAGACGACACCACCCGCCTTGCGCCGCGCCTTCAGCTCGCGCTGCTCGATGCGCATCACCGGATCCTCGTCGCGGGCTTCGGCGAGCCGGTCGAAACTGGCGTTCAATACCTCGTCGACCTCCGGACCGGCCGGCGTCAGATAGGTCTCGACCTGGGCCAGCGTCAAAGCGCGGTAGTCGGTGCCGGCATCGACATTGACGACTTGCAGATGCTTTTTCAGCAATTCGATCGCCGGCAGGATGCGGTCACGGTGCAGGCCGTTCGGGTACAGGTCGTCGGGCTGGAAATTCGACGTCGTGACGATGCTGACGCGGTGCTCGAACAGCGATTCGAGCAGGCGATAGAGGATCATCGCGTCGGTCACGTCGGCGACATGGAATTCGTCGAAGCAGATCAGCCGGTAGCGGCGCGACACGCGCTCGCCGAGCACATGCAGCGGATTCGCGGTGCCGCGCAGATCGGCCAGCTCGCGGTGCACCTCGCGCAGAAACTCATGGAAATGCAGCCGCGTCTTGCGCTGCAACGGCACGGCGTTGAAGAAGCAATCCATCAGAAAGCTCTTGCCGCGGCCGACGCCGCCGTACATGTAGACGCCGCGCGGGATCGGCGGGCGCACCAGCAGCTTGCTCAGCCGGTTCCGGCGCCGCGCCTTGTAGTCGGCCCATTCATTCTCGCAGCGCTCGAGCGCATCGATTGCACGCAGCTGCGCCGGATCGCTGTGGTAACCCCGCTCGGCCAGCGCCGCGTTGTAGATGTCGCGAACGGTCAAGGCGCTGCCAGGCTCTGCCGGATCAGAAATTGAGCGTGCGCTTGTCGACCGCCAGCGCCGCTTCCTTGGTCGCCTCGCTGAGCGACGGGTGGGCATGGCAGATGCGGGCAATGTCTTCGGCCGAGGCCTTGAACTCCATCGCGACCACCGCTTCGGAGATCAGCTCGCTGGCCTGCGGGCCGACGATGTGCACGCCGAGAATCTCGTCGCTTTTTGCATCGGCGAGAAATTTCACCATGCCGGTGGTGTCACCGAGCGCACGCGCGCGGCCGTTGGCGAGGAACGGGAAAGTGCCGGCCTTGTAGGCACGGCCCTCGGCCTTCAGCTGCTGCTCGGTCTGGCCGACCCAGGCGATCTCCGGGCTGGTATAGATGACCCAAGGGATCGTATTGAAATTGACGTGGCCATGTTGTCCGGCAATGCGTTCGGCAACCGCAACGCCCTCTTCCTCGGCCTTGTGCGCGAGCATCGGTCCGCGCACGACATCGCCGACCGCCCAGACGTTGTCCAGATTCGTCTTGCAGTCGTCGTCGACGACGATCGCGCCGCGGTCGTCGAGTTTCAGGCCGACGCCTTCGGCATTCAGGCCGATCGTGTTCGCAACCCGGCCGATCGAGACGATCAGCTTGTCGACGACCAGTTCCTTGTCGCCACCCTTCGCATCGGCGTAGATCACCTTGACGCCGCTGCCCGAGGTCTTGACCTCGCTGATCTTCACGCCCAACTCGATCTTCAGACCCTGTTTCGTGAAGGCCTTGTGCGCCTCCTTCGCGATCTGCTCGTCGACCGCGCCGAGGAAGGTCGGCAAGGCTTCGAGCACGGTGACTTCGGCACCAAGCCGGCGCCAGACCGAGCCCATCTCGAGTCCGATCACGCCGGAGCCGATCACACCGAGCTTCTTCGGCACCTTGTCGATCCGCAAAGCGCCGTCGTTGCTGAGGATGTTCTTCTCGTCGAAATCCGCACCCGGCAATGCCCGTGCATTCGAGCCGGTCGCGATGATCACGTGTTTCGTCGTCAGTTCCTCTTCGGCAGCGCCGCCGACCTTGATCTGCCAGCCGCCGTCCTTGCCCGCGACGAACGATCCGCGGCCGTGGAAAAACGCGACCTTGTTCTTCTTGAACAGGTACAGGATGCCGTCGTTGTTCTGCTTGACGATGCCGTCCTTGCGGCCGAGCAGCATGGCCAGGTCGAGCGACAGCTTGCCGACCCCGATGCCGTGGTCGGCGAAGTGGTGGCCGGCGTGTTCGTAGTGCTCGCTCGACTGCAGCAGCGCCTTGCTCGGAATGCAGCCGACATTGGTGCAGGTCCCGCCCGGCGCCGGCCCGCCCTTGTCGTTTTTCCACTCGTCGATGCAGGCGACATTGAAGCCCAGCTGCGCCGCCCGGATCGCCGCGATATACCCACCCGGGCCGCCACCGATGACGACCACATCAAATTGTTTGCTCATCTTGTAATCCTTTTGTCGCCCGCGCGAGCCAGCACACTGCGACGGTCACTCTGTCAACGACGCCGCGCAGCGGCCGTCAAGATCAAGTGGCGCAGTGGATCCGGCTCTGCCGGTCCACCAGCGCCGCCCCCCTGGGGGGGTGCGCCGAAGGCGCTCCGGGGGGGGGGTCAAATATCAAACAGCAACCGCGCCGGATCCTCCAGCGCTTCCTTCATCGCGACCAGACCGAGCACCGCCTCGCGGCCGTCGATGATGCGGTGGTCGTAGCTCATCGCCAGGTAGTTCATCGGCCGGATCACGATCTGGCCGTTCTCGACCACCGCGCGATCCTTCGTCGCATGGACGCCGAGGATCGCCGACTGCGGCGGGTTGATGATCGGCGTCGACAGCATCGAACCGAACACGCCGCCATTGCTGATCGAGAAGGTGCCGCCGGTCAGGTCGTCGAGCGCCAGCTTGCCGTCGCGCGCCTTCTGGCCGAATTCGGCGATCTTCTTCTCGATGTCGGCAAAACTCATCTGGTCGGCATTGCGCAGGATCGGCACCACCAAGCCACGCGGCGAGCCGACTGCGATGCCGATGTCGAAATAGCCGTGGTAGACGATGTCGTTGCCGTCGACCGACGCATTGATCACCGGATAACGCTTCAGCGCAGCGATTGCGGCCTTCACGAAAAAGCTCATGAAGCCGATCTTGACGCCGTGCTCCTTCTCGAACTTGTCCTGGAAGCGCTTGCGCATTTCCATCACCGGCGCCATGTTGACCTCGTTGAAGGTGGTCAGGATGGCATTCGTCTGCTGCGACTGCAGCAGCCGCTCGGCAACGCGTGCGCGCAGCCGGCTCATCGGAACCCGCTGCTCGGGGCGGTTCGACAACGCGGCCTGGATCGGTGCTGCAGCGCGCGCCTGCGGGCGCGGCAGCGGCGGCGGCATCACCTTCGGCAGGCTGGTCGACTGAGTCGGCGCAGGAACCGGCGCCGCAGCGGCCGGCTTGCTGCCGCCCGACTCGAGCGCATTCAGCACGTCGCCCTTCGTGACCCGGCCGTCCTTGCCGGTGCCGGCAACCGATCCGGCGTCCATCTTGTTTTCAGCCAGCAGCTTGGCGGCCGCCGGCATCGCGACATCACCCTTGTCGCCGCCGGCCTGCGCCGGCGCCGGAGCCGGTGCGGCCGGCGGGGTGGGGGCCGGCACCGGCTTGACCGGCAGCGGGCTGACCGCCTCGGTGCCTTCGGTGTCGATCTTCGCGATCACCTCTTCGCTGACGCACTGTTCGCCGTCGCCCTTGACGAGCTGGGCGATCACGCCAGCCGACGGCGCGGGAACTTCGAGCACGACCTTGTCGGTTTCGATCTCGACGAGGATTTCGTCGACGGCGACCATCTCGCCGGGCTTCTTTTTCCACTCGACCAGGGTTGCCTCAGCAATCGACTCGGACAGCTGCGGGACCTTCACATCTACGATAGCCATGATTTTCTTTCGGGAATTTCAGCAGCACCGCCGCGGTGCTGGGGGATCGCCGCCGCCGGACAGACTGGCCGGCGACAGGCGACGACTTGTCGACACGAGCGTGCTCGTCGACAAGCCTATTTGGTGAGGATGAAGCCCTTCAGCTTGCCGAAGGCCTGGTCGAGCAAGGCCTTCTGCTGCTCCTGGTGCAGGTGCGCATAACCGACCGCCGGCGAGGCGGAGGCGGGGCGGCCGGCATAACCGAGGCGCTGACCGTCGGTCATGTTCTCGTGGATGTAGTGCTGCACGAAGAACCAGGCGCCCTGGTTCTGCGGCTCGTCCTGGCACCACATGATCTCGGTGGCGTTCGGATAGCGCTTGATCTCGGCAGCAAATGCCTTGTGCGGGAACGGGTAGAGCTGTTCGACGCGGATGATCGCGACATCGCTGCTCTTCTTCTCCTCGCGCTTCTTGACCAGGTCGTAGTAGACCTTGCCCGAACAGGCGATCACCCGCTTGACCTTGTCGGCGACCAGTTCGCTGTTGCTCTCCGGGATCACGGTGCGGAATTCGCCGCGCGTGAATTCGCTCAGCGGCGAGCCAGCATCCTTGTGCCGCAGCAGCGACTTCGGCGTCATCAGTACCAGCGGCTTGCGGAACATCCGCACCATCTGGCGGCGCAACACATGGAAGATCTGGCTGGCCGTCGTCGGCTGCACGATCTGCATGTTGTTGTCGGCGGCCAGCTGCATGAAGCGCTCCAGGCGCGCCGAGCTGTGCTCAGGGCCCTGCCCTTCGTAGCCATGCGGCAGCATCAGCGTCAGGCCGTTGACGCGGCCCCACTTGACCTCGCCGGAGGCGATGAACTGGTCGATCACGACCTGCGCGCCGTTCGCGAAATCGCCGAACTGGGCTTCCCAGATCACCAGCGTATTCGGCTCGGCCGATGCATAGCCGTATTCGAAACCGAGCACCGCTTCCTCGGACAGCAGCGAATCGATGACGACAAACGGCGCCTGGCCCTCGGCAACGTTCTGCAGCGGGATGTAGGTGCCCTCGTCCCAGCGTTCGCGGTTCTGGTCGTGCAGCACCGAGTGGCGGTGGGTGAAGGTGCCACGGCCGCAGTCTTCGCCGGACAGCCGCACCGCATAGCCGCTGGCAACCAGCGACGCGAAAGCAAGGTGTTCGCCCATGCCCCAGTCGACGTTGATCTCGCCGCGGCCCATCGCCGCGCGGTCGGCCAGCACCTTCTCGACCAGCGGATGGGCCTTGAAATTCGGCGGCAGCGTCGTGATGCGCTCGGCCAGCCGCTTCACCTCGGCCATCGGCAGCGAGGTGTCGGCCGCGTCGGTCCACTTCTTGCCGAGGAACGGCGCCCAGTCGACCGCATATTTGCTCTTGTGGTTGGTCAGCACCGGGTCGATCGTGTGCTTGCCGGCGTCCATCGCGGCGCGGAACTCCTTGACCATCTGGTCCGGGCCGTCCGAGGGCAGCACGCCCTGCGCAACCAGTTTTTCGCCATACAGCCGGCGCGTGCCCTGGTGCTGCGCGATCTTCTTGTACATCAGCGGCTGCGTCAGCGCCGGCGTGTCCTGCTCGTTGTGGCCGAGCTTGCGGAAACAGACGATGTCGACGACGACATCCTTGTTGAACTCCTGCCGGTAGTCGAGCACCAGCTGGGTCGCCAGCACCACCGCCTCCGGATCGTCGCCGTTGACGTGCAGCACCGGCGCCTCGACCATCTTGACGACGTCGGTGCAATACAGCGTCGAGCGCGTATCGCGCGGGTCGCTGGTCGTGAAGCCGATCTGGTTGTTGATCACGACGTGGACAGTGCCGCCGGTGTAATAGCCGCGGGTCTGCGCCAGCGCCAGCGTTTCCATCACCACGCCCTGGCCGGCAAACGCCGCGTCGCCATGCACGATGATCGGCAGCACCGAGGCGCCGCGGGCGTCACCGCGGCGGTCGAGGCGGGCCCGAACCGAACCTTCGACGACCGGGTTGACGATCTCGAGGTGCGAGGGATTGAACGCCAGACTCAGGTGAACCGGACCGCCAGGCGTGCTGACGTCGCTGGAGAATCCCTGGTGGTATTTGACGTCGCCGGACGGCAGGTTTTCCGGCGCGCTGTGGTCGAACTCGGAGAACAGTTCGGCCGGTGACTTGCCCAGCGTATTGACGAGCACGTTGAGCCGGCCGCGGTGGGCCATGCCGATCACGATTTCCTGCACGCCGGCGATGCCGCCCCGCTGCACCAGCGCGTCCATTGCCGCGATGAAGCTCTCGCCGCCTTCGAGCGAGAAACGCTTCTGGCCGACATATTTGGTGTGCAGATACCGCTCGAGCCCCTCGGCAGCGGTCAGCCGGTTCAGGATGTGGACCTTCTGCTCGGCGGTATAGCTGCCCTTGGCGCGGATGCTCTCCAGCCGCTGCTGCCACCAGCGCTTTTCGGCCGGGTCGGTCACGTGCATGTATTCGGCACCGATCGAGCCGCAGTAGGTCTCGCGCAATGCCTGCACGATCTCGCGCAGCGTCATGTGCTCCGCGGTCGTGAAATAGGTGTTGGTTGCGCTGAACGAGATGTCCATGTCGGACTCGCTCAGGTCGTAGAAGGCCGGCTCCAGCTCGGGAATCTTCGGCCGCTCGTGCCGCTTCAGCGGATCGAGGCTGGCCCAGCGTGCACCGAGAAAGCGGTAGGCAGCGATCAGCGACTGGACATGAACCTGCTTGCGTGCGACGGCGAGATCGGCGCCGGTCGTCTTCAGGCCGAAGGCATTGGCCTTCGCGCGCTGCGCAAACGATGCGACCACCGGTGCATGGGCAACGTCGCGGCTGTCCGAACCGTCGACTGCAGGAACGTTTTGCAGCGCATCGAAATACGCGCGCCAGTTTTCCGGCACCGAGCCGGGGTTGTCGAGGTAGGCCTCGTACATCTCTTCGACGTAGGGCGCATTGCCTCCGAACAGGTACGAATTCGACCTGTATTCCTGCATCATTTCGCTCACCTCATGCGCTGGCTTCCAGCGCGATAGTGGGTTGAAAACCTTCCGCGGCTCGGCTTGACCGGTTGGCGGATTGCGACCCGCCTTTACTGTTGCCAGAAAAGGGGACGGGAAGGACCTGATATCACAACGCCCGAGACTGTAACACCCGCAGCGCCAGAGCCCGCCCGCCTGGGCGCCGGAATGTCGTCGAGCGGCGACAGCACCAGATTGGCGCAGACGCCGCCTCCCACGTTTGAAGTCGCCAGCGGCATGCCATCGACAGCCGGGTCGCCGCAGAATCGGCTTGTCCGAATGTCCTGACCGAGTGAGATGCCGAGTCGATCTCCCAACGAAACCGATCAGGCTGCTGCACGGCCCAGCAGCAGACGTGCGCCCGGCCGTCTGGTGCGCCGACTGGCCGGGGCGATTGCGCTGCTGCGCGCGGTCCGCTGGCCGACTGGAAGACTGCCCGCCGGGCACGTCCCGGCGGCGAAAGCCGGCACCGCGCAGCGCGGCAAGCGGCCCGGCAGCCTCGGACCAGGCGACATGCCGCGTCGCGGCACCAGTGCGGCACTGGCGGCGGCAACGGTCGCACTGCTGGCGATCGGCGCGTGGTGGGTGTTGAGCGCCGGTTGAGGAGCTGACGATCCACAGTTCACCATTGGCGACCGGCCGGCGACGTTTGCCGCGGATCGGTGGCACAGCCGACGTTGCAGTCGCGGCACCCGCTGGCGCCAGCAGATCTGCTCGATACTCCTGGCGCAAATGGCGCAGCCGCGGCGTTCATCCGGGACCCGCACTTACACGCTGCCCCCCGATTTCGAGGATATCCAGCTTGCGGGCGGCGCCGCATCATCAGCGGCGTCATGGCCCGTCTTGCCACGCTGCCGAGTCGCCCCTCTCGCTCGTTCGCCGGCCCACTGCGGGTGCCGCCGATATGCGCGACGAACGGGAGTCCGCCCGCCGCCGCGCCGATCGGGTCACCAGGCCACCTGCCGTCTGACCAATGCCCGATCAAAACAACTTGGCAGTGCTGTTGCTGGGACTGATTGCACCCTTGCTGGTCGCGGCCTACGGCTTTTACCGCTGGCGGCACAGGGTAGGACCGGTCGGCTTCGCGCCGTCCGACGACTCCCGCCGCAAGGCAGCCGAGACCTTGTGGACCATCCTCGAGGACGTCAACTTCCGGATGCGCGAAACCGCCTGCGCGAGTCGGCAGCGCACGCAGCAGCGCCTGCGCGAAGTCAATGCCGTTTTTGTCCAACAGGCCCGCCACCTCGACCACCGAGACCGCGCCTGCGTCAGGTCCTACCTCGCCTCGCTGCACCGCGTCGCCGCGCTGCTGCGCGACACCGATTCGGCGCCAATCATCGAATGGGTCGACTCGGCGACGCTGCCGATCGCCGGCGGCGACGCCCGGCTGCTCAGCGCGCTGCAGGATCTGGCGCGACAGCGCGAATCGGTCAAGCGCGCGTTGCTGAAGGTCGCGCCGGGCGAGTGAGCGCGGCGGCTCGAGTTCCGGCGGCACGCTCCGGCTGATCCGCATCCCGTTGCCGGGCTTTCCCTGCTTGCAGCGCCGCGTCGATGGGCCAGAATTTGACGACCCCCTTTCATATGACCAAAGGAATCGACATGACCAAGATTGCCATCTCGCGTCGTCTGCTGATCGGTCTGACGGTGGCCGCATGCGCCAGCGGCGCGTGGGCGCAGAGTTATCCAGACCGGCCCATCACGATGGTCGTGCCGTGGGGAGCCGGTGGCGGCACCGATGCAGTGGCCCGCATGCTGGCCAGCCTGATGGAAAAGGATCTCGGCCAGCCGGTCAATGTCGTCAACCGCACCGGCGGATCGGGTGTCGTCGGGCATTCGGCGATCGCGACGGCGGCTCCGGACGGCTACACGATCGGCATGATCACCGTCGAGATCACGATGATGCATCACCAGAAGCTGACCGAGCTGAACCCGACCAGCTATACGCCGATTGCGCTGGTCAACCTCGACCCGGCCGGCTTCCAGGTGCGCGCCGACTCGCCTTACAAGTCGATGAACGACGTGCTGGCGGCGGTGAAGGCAAATCCCGGCAAGTTCAAGGCTTCCGGCACCGGCCAGGGCGGCATCTGGCACCTGGCGCTGGCCGGCTGGCTCGGCGATGCCAAGGTCGACCCGGCAAGTGTGCCGTGGGTGCCGTCGAACGGTGCTGCGCCGGGCCTGCAGGACCTGGTCGCCGGCGGCGTCGAATTCGTGCCCTGCTCGCTGCCCGAGGCCCGCTCGCTGATCGATGCCGGCAAGGTGCGCTCGCTGGCGGTGATGGCGAAGTCGCGCTCCGATCTGTTCCCCAATGTGCCGACGCTGAAGGAGGCGACCGGCTCCGACTGGGCAACCGGCGCCTGGCGCGGCATTGCCGCGCCGAAGGGACTGCCGGCGAACATCGCGGCCCGGCTCGAAGCGTCGGTGAAGAAGGCCTATGAAAGCGCCGAATACAAGAACTTCATGAGCCAGCGCGGCTTCGGCATGTTGTGGGGCAACTCGGGCGAATTCGCCTCGTTCATGGCGAAGGGCGATGCCGACATGAAGAAGGTGATGACGGCGGTGGGTATCGCCAAGTAAGCGCCTTCACGCAAGCATCCCATGCAACGCACCGACCGCTGGCTCGGGGTGGCGCTGATCGTGCTGGCCGCCGCGGTCTTGTGGTCGGCGCGCTCCTTTCCGAAGGTCCCTGGCCAGGATCTCGGCGCCGCCTTCCTGCCGATGCTGATCGGCGCCGGCTTGCTGGCCTGCGGCGTCGTTCTTCTCGTGCGCAGCTTGCGCGGGCTGGCGTATTCGGATGAGCCGGCGCGCAAGCCGCCCGGCACCGAGCATTTCGGCAGCTTCTTTGTCATCGTCGCTGCGGTGGTGTTCTACATCGCTCTGGCCGATTGGCTCGGCTTCCTGATCGTCGCGCCCTTGTGCCTGCTGGCAGTCTTCAAGGCGATGCGGGTCAGCACCGGGCAGGCGGTGTTGTGGGCGATCGGCGGCACGCTGCTGGTGCACGTCGGCTTCTACAAGCTGCTGCGAGTGCCGCTGCCCTGGGGCCTGCTGCGCCCGTTCTACTGAGCCGCCGCCCGCAACGATGGACGCCGTCGTCACCGCTTTCGGGCTCGTCTTCCAGCCCTACGTGCTGCTGGTCATCGTGCTCGCGGCCTGCTACGGGCTTTTTGTCGGCGCGATTCCCGGCCTGACCGCGACGATGGCCACCGCGCTGCTGGTGCCGGTGACCTTCTTCATGGATCCGATCCCGGCGGTTGCGGCGATCGTCACCGCCACCGCAATGGCGATCTTCTCCGGCGACATACCGAGCGCGCTGCTGCGCATGCCCGGCACACCGGCCAGCGCGGCATATGCCGACGAAGCCTATCTGATGACGCGCAGCGGCCGCCCGGAAATGGCGCTCGGCGCCGGCCTGGTGTTTTCGGTACTCGGTGGCATCTTCGGCGTGATCGTGCTCAGCTTCGGCGCGCCGGCGCTGGCCGAGATCGCGCTGCAGTTCAGCTCGTTCGAATATTTCTGGCTGGTGATGCTCGGCTTCACCTGCGCAATCTTCATCGCCGGCAGCGACCCGCTGAAGGGGACCGTTTCGCTGCTGCTCGGCCTGCTGATCTCCTGCATTGGCCTCGACAACCCGGCCGGTGCACCACGGTATACCTTCGGCAATGCCGAGCTGATGGGCGGCATCTCGCTGATCCCGCTGATGATCGGCATGTTCGCGATCTCCGAAGTGCTGCGCTTCGCGGTGACGGTGGCGAAGCCGAAGATGGCGATCGAGCGCCCGTTCGGCAGCGTCTTTGCGGGCATGTGGGCGCTGGTCCGGAAATACCCGACGCAGCTGTTTCGCGGCTCGGCACTGGGAACGGTGGTCGGCGCGCTGCCGGGCGCCGGCGCCGACATCGCGTCATGGATGTCGTATGCGATCTCGAAGCGTTTCTCGAAGGAGCCGGAAAAATTCGGCACCGGTCATGTCGAAGGCATCGTCGAATCGGGTGCAGCGAACAATTCGTCGCTGGCCGGCGCCTGGATTCCGGCGCTGGTCTTCGGCATCCCCGGCGACTCGATCACCGCGATCGCGATCGGTGTGCTGTACCTGAAGGGCATGAACCCGGGGCCGATGCTGTTCGTCAACAACCCGCAGAACATCTATGCGGTATTCATCGTCTTCCTGCTGGCGCAGCTCCTGATGCTGCCGCTCGGCTGGATGGCGATCAAGGCGGCCAAGCAGGTGCTGCGCATCCCGGCCGGCAAGCTGATGCCGCTGATCCTGCTGTTCTGCATCGTCGGCAGTTTCGCGATCAACAACACCGCGTTCGGCATCATCGTGATGCTGGTCGCCGGCGTCGCCGCCTTCTTCATGGAGCGCTGGGGCTTTCCGGTGGCGCCGACGATCCTCGGCGTTGTTCTCGGCACGATGCTCGAGCAGCACTTCTTCAGCAGCCTGGTCAAGGCCGACGGCAACCTGCTGGTATTTTTCGAGCGCCCGATCGCTGGCGCGCTCGGCGCGGTGACGCTGCTGATCTGGTTCTGGCCGTTGATCGTGCGCGGGTGGCGCACGACCCGGCGCACGGCTTCCGCATCCGGAGCCTGACTCCGTTCCATCGTCGGCAGGGCGGTGCCTCGACCGATGTCCGAACAGATACAACGCGGCGCTGGTCTGCCATCGATCGCAAGCAGCTCGCGCAGCGTGCGGCTTTTGCTGTGGCCACACGAATCATCTGCAAGGCATGACGGCAACCCTGCTCTTCGTCGACCATCTCGCTAACGCTGAACGACCGCCCCCCTCTTCAACGGCAGCCGTCTCCCCCGCACGAGGGGATTTCAAGCCCGGTCGCAAGCCTAGACTGGTTTCCATTCGCTAGGAGCTTTCTGCAATGACGCGGCTTCGCATGTTCAGCGTGATTCTCGCAGTGCTGGTAATCGGCATCGCAGCTCTGATCGCCTACGGCGCCTATCTCGAGCGCCGGGTCGAATACTGGAATAACAGGATCGACGAGTTATGCGCCGAAGACGGCGGCAAAAACGTCGGGTTGAGAGTGTACGAACGGGTGATGGCGCCGGAGAGTTATATCAGGCCGGCGAGTGGCGCGATGCCGGCGGACATTCGGGTGCCTTGGAGATTGCCCAGCAAAACAGCCAAACCAAACGAACCCATTGTCGAAGAGGCAGTTGACCTCGGAGTAATTAGGCACAACGACCCTAGGGTCGTTAAGTATTCATTCCGGATTACCCGCGTCGCAGACGAAAAGGTGCTCGGGGAGGAGATTCGCTATTTGCGTACAGGTGGCGGGATACCGATGCCCGATCCATCCGAGGTTCACGACTGCCCCGATATTCCTTTAAGCCGAATCGGCACCAGAGCCATTTACAGCCAAGTCTTCATTAATCATCCACTAAATAGGTCGGAGTGATCATGAGTACATATCAGCTTCAAGATGCGTCCGAGATCGCCTTGGCAGCTTATGGCAGATTCATTGCCTCAGGTGTGCCCAGCACCGACCAGTTGACCAAATTAAACGGTGATCCTGCCGGCTTCGCATCAACGCAAGCGATCCGGTTCTCAAGTCGATTTGATATCGGCCTCCCGACCTATGAAGATGATTCATCTAGTTTCGGGAGTGGCATGACCAGTTTCGATGCTACCCTCTTTATTGGACGAGATGGTTCCACAGCAACAAACAACAATAATCAGATCTTTCTGGCCCTCCGCGGCACCCAGCAAAAAACCGGCAATCCCAACGATTTGCAGGACTCCAGCTCCATTGGTACGCAAGGTGCGGCAATTGAACAGATTGTCGCGATGTACAACTGGTTCACCAGAATTTCTGGTGCACCAGGAGCACCAGCCCGACAATTCAAGTTGGTCACGGTGGCGATTGGCACGACGGCCCCCGACGGACATGTCTACGTTTCCGGCCCACTGGAGAGCCCGCTTGTCATCGCGCCCGCGCAAGATGTCCAGGCCACCGGGGAGCTCTACCCCCTCCTGCAGCAGGACCCGGATCGCAAGCTCACCGTGGCCGGCTCCTCCCTCGGCGGTCACTTGGCGATGGCATTCGCTGCGTTGTTCCCCTCGGTGACGGCGCAGGCCTATGCCTTCAACTCGCCGGGCTTTGCCGAGACGTACGCGGTGAACGTCGTGCTAGGCGCGCTCGGCGCGACGCGTCCGGTCGGCACACTGCAGCCATCCGACAACCCCGGATCGATCATCACCAACGTGCGGTCCAGCGAGAGCAACCGGCCGCCAAACATGGGCTTCGACCTGATCGCCGGATATCACGGCTTTCCCGGCCATGGCGTGACGGTACCGATCGAGAATCAGCTCGGCTTCGACGTCACCGATGCGAAGATCCAGTCCTGGAACCACGACCAGCGACAGGTCACGGACTCGCTCGCGCTGCACCAGTTGCTGGCCCGGCTCGACCCGACGTTCACGCTCGAGAAGATGGGCACGTTGATCCGGGCTGCGGCGTCGGGCGAAAACCGCTCGTTCGAGAACGTGCTCGACTCGCTGGAACGGGTGCTCGGCATCAACGGCGAGCAGATGCCGGCCGGCAACGACCATCGCAACGCATTGCACGAGGCAATCGCCCAGCTCGAAGCCAACAGCTCGTTCAAGGCACTGGCCGGCAAGGTCGAGATCAGGCCCTCGGGGGTTGGCCTCGCGGACGAGGCGCGTACGAGCTTCAGTGCCTTCCTCAGTCTTTGCATGCTGTCCCCACTGACCCTGGTCGCGCAGGCCGGCCAGGAAAGTGCACTCGAGGCCACGCTTGCCAACATCAACAGCGCCATCCACAGCGCCTGGCTCGCTGACAGGACCATGAACGCTGCCGAGCGCGCCGCAGGAGGCGCGACGTTCACCGACGAGTGGTTGCGTGACCGTAGCGAGACGTTGGGCGTCCTCCTGGTCCGCAACCAGCACAACTTCCAGAACCCACTGCTTCCCACCACCGACCGACGATTCGCGAAGACGGTCATCTACGAGGACGGGGCAAGCGGCGATTTGATCCGCATGGGCATCGCCACAGATGCCTACCGTCAACGAATCCTGTTCGCCGGCGAAGGCAACGATGTGCGCAGTGGAAGTGCCCTGGCAGACCGACTGTACGGTGGTGTCGGCAACGACAGCTTGTCCGGCCTGGCAGGCAACGACCACCTGGAAGGCAACGACGGTGACGATGTGCTCGACGGTGGCGCCGGCAACGACCGCCTGCTCGGCGGGAGCGGAAGCGACCAGTTGTCCGGCGGCGAGGGCGCCGACACCCTCTACGGCGGCAGTGGAAATGACGATCTCGACGGTGGCGCGGGCAACGATCAGCTGTACGGCGGCGAGGGTTTCGATACCTATAAATTCCATCTCGGCTGGGGGCACGACGTCATCGACGATAGCAATGGCTCCGGCAGGATCTGGATTCACGACCTCGGTTTCGTGACCGGCGACGGCGCGGCCAAGGTGGTCGACAAGGTCTGGCAGACGGCCAACCGGCAGGTCAATTACACCGTGGTCGACGCAGATCCCGCGCGCAAGGACTTGTACATCTCATTCGCCGATCGACCCGACGTCATCACGATCCGAAATTGGAGCGAGTCACGCAGCCTCGGCATCACCCTGGGCCCAGCGGCACCGCCGCCGCCACCGCCACCGGCCAATTCCTATGCCGGCGATTTCGCGAAGAAGGTCATCGGATCGACCTATGCAATTCTCGGTGGCAACTATGTCAGCGACGGAGCGCAGCCGAACGCCCACGATGTGATCACCGGCAGCGCGAACGCCGACCGGCTGCAGGGTTTTGGCGGCAACGACGCATTGGCCGGCATGGCAGGTGACGACCTGATCGACGGTGGCGACGGTGACGATCTGCTGTTTGGCGGCCTTGGCCGAGACACCCTGAACGGCGGCGCGGGACGCGACGTGATCCATGGCTCAGGCATCGGCATTCTCAACTACCTGCCCGGGCCAGGGTCGCCACCACCGGTGGCGACGGGGCCGGAGTTCACACGCGGTTTTTCCTGGGTGACCTTCGACAGCGGCATTGATGGCAACGGTGTCGACACGCATCGGCTGCTTGGCGCCGACGCGCGATGGTTGGCCGGCGACTTCGGCAAGTTGATCGACGGCGGCAGTGGCGACGACTGGATCCATGCCGGCTCCGGCGGCGACACGGTCTATGGCGGTAGTGACAATGACCACATCTTCGGCCTGGGCGGCGCAGACATCCTGTTCGGTGATGCAGGCAACGACGTCATCTCCGGCGACGGAACGGCGATGCCCGGCTATCTCGGCACGGTGGCCGGCGTGTTGCACGGCGACGATCTGATCGATGGCGGCACCGGCAATGATTCCCTGTTCGGAGACGGTGGCTCGGACCGTCTGTACGGTGGCAGCGGCGACGACCGCCTGTGGGGCGACCGCAGTGACTTGCGGCACACGCCGGCGGAGTTCCACGGCGACGACTTTCTCGACGGTGGCGATGGCGCCGACGAGCTGATCGGCGGCGGACGAAACGATACGCTGCTCGGCGGCAACGGAAATGATTCGCTGTTCGGCGACGCTACTCCTTCCCAGTTGCCAGGCAGTTTCCACGGTGACGACCTTCTCGACGGCGGAGCCGGCAACGACTACCTCGAAGGCGGTGGTGGCCACGACACGCTGCTCGGCGGCGATGGCAACGACATGTTGTGGGGCGACACCGCCATCGAGGCCTTGGGCGGCGGCGAAGGCGGAGCCGACTGGCTCGATGGCGGCGCAGGCATCGACACCCTGGTCGGCGGCGCCGGCGCCGACACCGTGTACGGCGGAGACGGGCACGATGTCTTGCATGGCGACGGCGACCACGTCGCTGCGGCGGAGCAATCGGATGATGTGCTCGATGGCGGCAATGGCGATGACATCCTGTACGGAGACGGCGGAGCGGACCTGCTGCTCGGCGGTGCCGGCAACGACCTGCTGGTTGGCGGCGATGGCGACGACACACTGATCGGTGGGGCCGGAACCGACATGATGCAGGGCGGACCCGGCGACGATACGTATTACATCGGAGTCGGCGACAGCCCGCTGGATGCCAACGGCCATGCCGAGGCGATCGACGACAACCTCGGCAGCAACCAGATCATCCTTGAAGGCATTCGGCCGGAAGCCGTTGCCGTGATGGCCCAGCCGAACGGCGACCTCCAGATCAGCGCATCGGCCATGCAGGGCCTGATCATCGTCAACGGCGTTGCCGGCAGCAGCAACCAGTTCCATTTCGGCGACCGGACGATCCTCGCTGCATACCAGTTGATCGGAGACTGGTCGCCGACCGCCGCCGTTGCCACCGACAGCCAAGGCCGCGAGCATGCGCTCGGCGGGCGCAACAGCGACCTGCTGCAAACGAGCAGCGCCTACGCGACGATGTCTGGCGGGCGCGGCAACGATACCCTGATCGGCATCGGTGGCAACAACACCTACCGCTATGAATCCGGCGGCGGTGCTGACCTGATCATTGACCGCAGCGCGAAGCTCAAGCCCGACGGCAGCCCGGCGGCCAATCGGATCAGCTTCGGTCGGGACATCGCGTTGACGGACCTGCGCCTGTTCAACGCCCCAGGTACCGGGCAGTTTCGCATCCAGGTTGGACCCTCGTCCGCCGATGCGATCACGCTGGGCGAATTCGATCCAAGCCGGACCGTCGGCATGGTACCGATCGACCATTTCTCGTTCGCCGACGCCAGCGAGGTGACATTCGAACAGCTCGTCGCGCTGGGATTCGACGGCACTCCAGGCAACGACGAGATGGTTGGCACCGCATTTGCCGATCGCCTGAACGGCGGCGCGGGCAACGACACCTTGTCGGGCGGTGCCGGCGGCGACACCTATTGGTGGGGGCTGGGCTATGGCAACGATTTGATCGTCGACGGCGACGCGACAGCCACCACGATCGATACCGTGCAACTCAGCGGAGGGTTGACGCCGTCGGCACTGGGCTACTACCGCGCCGCCGATGACCTCGTGATACGCCTGCGCGCCACCAACGAGCAACTTACCGTGGCAGGCCATTTCTCAGGCACCGGCATCGAGCGCCTGGTTTTCGCCGACGGCACAGTCTGGACCCCGACCGAGATCGCAGTGCACCTGTCGAATGAACTGACGTCCGGCAACGACGTATTCGTCGGTACCAGTGGCGATGATCTGATCGATGCCGGCGATGGTGACGACTTTGTCAACGGCGTGGCCGGCAACGACTCCATCTTTGGCGGAGCGGGCAACGACTCCTTGTTCGGCCAATGGGGCAGTGACACCCTGGCTGGCGGTACCGGCAACGACTCGATGGACGGCGGCACTGACAACGACCTTCTCGACGGCGGCGACGGCAACGACACGCTTTCAGGCGGCTCCGGCAACGATACCCTCGATGGCGGACTGGGGATCGACATGCTGTACGGCGACGGCGGTGACGACCTGCTGATCGACGGTGAAACGATGGTGGGCGGCAGCGGCAACGATACCTATCGCCTGCGCAACTGGCAGGCAGCGGTGATCACCGAAGCGTCCTCGGCGCCTTCAGATATCGACAGGCTGCAGTTGCCGGTGCCATCGAGTTCCGTGGTGATCGAATTCGGCTACAACACCTCGACCCGCTATGTCGATGACCTCGCATTGCGCACCCAGGGTTCGTTCGTGCCGGTGACGATCGTCAGGTTCTTCGAGGCTCCTGGAGGCAATGGCACCGTCGAATTGTTCGAATTCGCCGATGGCGCCGTCTGGACGGCAGCCGATCTGATTGCGCGGACTTCGGCCAACAGCACCACCGAAGGTGACGATGTGGTGGGCGGCTTCCGCTGGAATGACGTCATCGATGCCAAAGGCGGCAACGACCACGTCAGCGGCATGCTTGGCAACGACAGCATCCTCGGCGGCGCCGGCAACGACACGCTGTACGGCAACGGCGGCAACGACACGCTTGAAGGCGGCTCGGGGGACGACCGGCTCGTCGGCGACGAAGGCTACTTCCGCAGCGATGATGGCAACGACAGTCTCGATGGCGGCACCGGCAACGATTCGCTGTATGGCGGCGGAGGCAACGACACGTTGCGGGGTGGGCCAGGCAGCGATCATCTCCATGGCGAGGCGGGCGACGACACCTACGTACTCGATCTGACGAGTGGCCACGACCACATCACGGACACTGGAGGTGTTGACCGCGTGGTGCTGGGCGCCGGCATCACACCGGCGGACATCGGCCTGTTCCGCGACGGTGCCGACCTGATGTTGACAATCCGCCAGACCGTCAGCCAGGCTCGAATCGTCGGCCAGTTCGTCGGCACTGCGACCGCGATCGAGCGGATCGAGTTTGTCGACGGCACGGCCTGGGACGCGGCGGCGATCGCTGCCCGCACCATCAGCGGCGCGGTCAATACGATGGTCGGCACCAGCGGCAACGACAATTTCGTCGTCGATAACGCGGCCGATACGGTTTCAGAAGGCTTCAACCAGGGTATCGACACGATCACCAGTTCGGTCAGCTACACGTTGCCGGCGAATGTTGAGAAACTCGTGCTGAGCGGCCATGCCAGCATCAACGGCACTGGAAACGAACTGAGCAATGTGCTGACCGGCAACGCCGGCAACAACGTGCTCAACGGGCACAAGGGGTCCGATACATTGATCGGCGGCGCCGGCGATGACACTTACTACATCGACGACTACGATGGTGCCGACTTCGTTATCGAATCCGCCAACCAGGGCATCGATACCGTCATCTCGGCGACGGACTATGTACTGCCGGACCATGTCGAGAATCTGACCGGCACCGGCTATTGGTTCGGAGAAATGGTCTTGACCGGCAACGCGCTCGACAACGTGATCATTTCGAACAGCCGGTTTTTCTACAACAGGCTGGATGGCAAGGCCGGCGCCGATACGATGATCTGCCTGACGCCGCAGACGCTGTTCTTTGTCGACAACCCAGGCGACGTGTTAGTCGGCAAGGAAGCCAATTTATCGAGCAGCATCAACTGGACACTCGAAGCCGGCTGGAACGACCTGATGCTGCTTCCTGGCGCTGCGCGGGGAATCGGCAACGCAGGCAACAACCTGCTGATCGGCAACGGGCGCAACGATCGGCTCGAGGGCCTGGCCGGCAACGATACCTTCTACGCCACATCGGGCACCTGGTCGAAGTTCAATATCGCCTACGACAGCCGAGGAGTCGATACGTTGGTCGGCGGCACCGGTGACGATCTGTATTTCATCGAGTTCAGCGAGACGACTCGCGACGTCGTGATCGAACTGCCGGGCGAGGGCAATGACACGGTGGACATCAGCGGGCCGGCCAGAATCTTCGATAGCACGGACTTTCCCAATGTGGAATCGCTTCGGCTCAATGCCTCGAGCGGAGCCTCGGGCCTGCGCGGCGATGCTGGCGCAAACCGGCTGATTGGCAACACCTCCGACAACCTGCTTGACGGCGGTGCCGGCGACGACGAACTCGAGGATGGCCCGTTTGCCCCCTATTACATCGATGCCGACACGCTGCTCGGTGGCGCGGGCAACGACCGGTTGATGTCGCGCGGCGGCGCCGACTGGCTCGATGGCGGACCGGGCAACGATCATTACGACCTGCTGTGGAGCAGCCACGCCACCATCGCCCTGGGCGCCGGCTTTGGCGCCGATACGGTCCAGGCTTTGGGGCCTTCCAGCACCCGCAGACTGCTGCTCGACAGCAGCATTCCGATTTCAGATATCCGGTTCAGCAGGAACGGCAGCCATATCAAGTTGCAGATCGCCGGCCGCAACGACGCATTGACCTGGAACGACTTCTTCGTCGATGCAAGCTCCAGCCAACACAGCGGCACGTTCGGACTCCTCGAGTCCGCGGAAGGCCTGCGCATGAGCAGCAACCAGATTGTCGCCAGACTGAATGCGGGCAACGCCAATGCGAGTACCGCGGGTGACGACGTTCTGATCGGCTCAGCCGGTTTTGACATCCTCGCTGGCGGTGCGGGCAACGATCTGATTGCCGGCGGTGAGGGGGACGACGACCTGACCGGCGGCACAGGACACGACACGCTTCATGGCGGAAAAGGCAGCGACCGTTTCCGATTTGCGCGCGGCGACGGCTCGGACATCATCGTCGACGACGATGGCACTGCCGACGCGATCGTTTTCTCCGCTGGCATATCACCAACCGATGTCACCGGCAGCAAGGCGCTCAATCCATGGAGCGGCATCGAAGACAGCCTGCTGCTGAAGGTGGCAGGCAGCAGCACCGACGAGTTGCTGATCGTTGGCCAATTGGGCGGATCGAAGATCGAATCGGTTCATTTCGCGGATGGCAGCGTGTGGAATACGGCGATGCTCGATGGCCTGGCAAGCAATATCTACGGCACGGCGGGCAATGACTATCTGGTCGGCGATTCCACCGACAACCGCATCCATGGGCTCGCCGGCGACGATACGATTTTCGGCGGCTCCGGCAACGACTCGATCGACGGAGGTCCGGGCAATGACGAGATGCGAGGCAACGCAGGCGACGATACCTATTACGTCGACACGGCAGCGGACCGCGTGCTCGAGGATCCAAGCCAAGGTATCGATTCGGTTTTCAGCAGCGTCAGCTTCACGCTTGGCGACAACGTCGAGCACCTGACCCTCAGTGGCAATGCGCCGGTCAATGGCACCGGCAACAGCCTGGCCAACCGGCTGACCGGCAATGCGGCCAATAACATACTCAACGGTGGCCTCGGCGCAGACACGATGGCCGGCGGCGCCGGCAACGACAGCTACATCGTCGACAACATCGGAGACCAGATCATCGAGTTGCAGGGGGAAGGCATCGATGCCGTGGTCAGTACGATCAGCTATACCTTGCCGGCACAGGTGGAGAACCTCAGCCTGTCGGGAACTTCCTCGCTCAATGCCACCGGCAATGAACTGGACAACCTGCTGGTCGGCAACAGCGGCAACAACCGGCTGGTCGGCGGCGCTGGCAACGATACGCTGGACGGCAGCGCTGGCAACGATACGATGCTCGGCGGACCGGGCGACGATAGCTATGTCGTCAACGCCAGCGGCGACGTCATCACCGAACTGGCGAACGAAGGCATCGACACCGTTCAGTCGAACATCACCTGGACGCTGGGCAGCCACATCGAGCACCTGACCTTGACCGGCAGCAACAAGATCAACGGCACCGGCAACGCGCTCGACAACCGCCTGATCGGCAACAGCGCGAACAACGTGCTGACCGGCGGAGCAGGCAACGATACGCTCGACGGGGGCCTCGGCAACGACACGATGCGAGGAGGTGCCGGCGATGACACTTATCATGTCAACGCGAGTGGCGACAGCATCGTCGAAAACGCCAATGAAGGCACCGATACCGTGATCTCTGCGGCCAACTGGACGCTCGGGAACAACCTTGAAAACCTGACGCTGGGTGGGTCCGCCCCACTCAACGGAACCGGCAATTCGCTGAACAACGTCATCATCGGCAATGCCGGCGCCAACATCCTGACCGGCAATGGCGGTGCAGATACGCTCGACGGCGGCGCGGGAAACGACACCCTGATCGGTGGCAGCGGCGGCGACACCTACCTGTTCGGCCGCGGCTACGGCGTCGACACCGTTCAGGAGAACGATTCGACCAGCGGTGTCAAAGACATGGTGATCTTGCAGGGTACGCTGACCCAGGCCGACATGCGCTTTTCACGAACCGGTAACAACCTTGAAATGGCGATTGCCGGAACCGCCGACAGAATGATTTTCCAGAACTGGTACTTGGGCAACCAGTATCACATCGAGGAGTTCCGCTTCAGCGATGGCAGCGTACTGCTCGATTCGCAAGCCCAGGCGCTGGTCGGCGCAATGGCGGGCTTCGGTGCGGCGTCTGCAATGACCAATGGCACCACCACGTTGCAGCCAAGGATGTCGATCGGCACCACCGATCTGGCGCCGCAGGCCATGTTCTGAGAAATGGGAAGCTGCTGTCAGGCAAGCCCGAGCCGCTGCCGTGCCTGCAGATACTCGCGCTGCAAACGTTCGATCAGCACCCGGGCCGGCACGATCTGCTTGATCGCGCCGACGCCTTGGCCGCTGCCCCAGATTTCCTTCCAGGCTTTCGGTTTGCTGCTGCCGCCGGCAAAACTCATCGCGCTCGAATCGCTTTCCGGCAGTGCGTCCGGGTCGAGGCCGGCATTGCGCACCGAGCCCTTCAGGTAGTTGCCGAGCACGCCGGTGAAGAGGTTGCTGTAGACGATGTCGTCGGAGCTGCTGTCGACGATCATCTGCTTGTAGGCATCGGCGGCACGGGCCTCGTCGGTGGCGATGAAGGCGGATCCGATGTAAGCGAAGTCGGCGCCCATCGCCTGCGCCGCGAGCACCGCGCCGCCGTTGGCAATCGATCCGCTCAACGCGACCGGGCCGTCGAACCATTCGCGGATTTCCTGCACCAGTGCAAACGGGCTTTTCACGCCGGCATGGCCGCCGGCGCCGGCAGCGACCGCGATCAGGCCGTCGGCGCCCTTCTCGATCGCCTTCTTCGCAAAGAAGTTGTTGATGATGTCGTGCAGCACGATGCCGCCCCAGCCGTGCACCGCGTCGTTGACGTCGGTGCGCGCACCGAGCGAGGTGATGACGATCGGTACCTTGTATTTGGCGCACACCGCCATGTCTTGTTCGAGCCGGTCATTGCTCTTGTGCACGATCTGGTTGATCGCAAACGGCGCCGCCGGCCGATCGGGATGGGCACGGTCATGGGCGGCCAGCGTCTCGGTGATCTCGGCCAGCCATTCGTCGAGCTGCTCGGCCGGCCGGGCATTGAGGGCCGGCATCGCGCCGACGACGCCCGCCTTGCATTGCTCGATCACCAGTTTCGGATTGCTGATGATGAACAGCGGCGAGCCGATGATCGGCAGCGGCAGGTTTTGCAGAACGGGGGGCAGGGACACGAACTCTCTCCAGTAACGGTCGGTTGGTCGATCGACAAGCGGCCCTCGCCGGCGCCGCCTTGCAGTCACCGGTCAGGTTGTGCCTGCAGCTCGCGGCGGCAAGGTCAATAGGCCTCGAGCGCCAGTGCGGTGACGCTGTTCGCACCTTCGACGATCGCGTCGCGCGTTGCTGGCGCCTTGCTCAGCAGGTGATCGGCATAGAAGCGGGAGGTCGCAACCTTCGCCCGCAAAAATTCGGCGTCGCCCTGTCCTTGTTCGAGTTGCTGCTCGGCGACCAGCAACGCGCGCGCCATCTGCCATCCAGCCACCAGGTTGCCGGCCAGCATCAGGTAGGGCACCGAGCCGGCAAATGCCGCATTCGGATCGGCCTTGCTCTGCGCGGCGATGAAATCGACGACGTCGACAAAGGCCTGCCGCGCTGCCGAAAGGCGCTTCAGCATTGCGCGCGCGGCATCGCTGTCACGCTTGCCGAGTTCGGCCTCTGTTTTCTCGATCTGGCTGGCAATCGCCTTCGCAACGGTTCCGCCATCACGCGCGGTCTTGCGGCCGACCAGGTCATTCGCCTGGATCGCGGTCGTCCCTTCGTAGATCGTCAGGATGCGCGCATCTCGGTAATGCTGCGCCGCGCCGGTCTCCTCGATGAAGCCCATGCCGCCATGCACCTGCACGCCGAGGCTGGCCACCTCGATGCTCATCTCGGTGCTGTAGCCCTTGACCAGTGGCACCATGAATTCGTAGAAGGTCTGGTTGCGCTTGCGCACCTCGGCATCCGGATGGCGGTGTGCGGCATCGAAGGCGGCTGCAGCGGCGATCGCCATTGCCCGGCAGCCTTCTGTATAGGCTCGCATCGTCATCAGCATCCGGCGCACATCGGGATGGTGGATGATCGTCGCGCTGCCGGCGACGGAGCCATCGACCGGGCGCGACTGCACACGATCGCGCGCATAGGCCACCGCCTGCTGGTAGGCCCGCTCGGCCACTGCGATGCCTTGCATGCCGACTGCGTAGCGGGCCGCATTCATCATGATGAACATGTATTCGAGGCCGCGGTTCTCCTCGCCGATCAGCTGGCCGACCGCACCGCCGGCATCGCCGAACTGCAGCACCGCGGTCGGACTGGCCTTGATGCCGAGCTTGTGTTCGATCGAGACACATTGCACATCGTTGCGCTCGCCAATCGAACCATCGGCGTTGACAAGGAATTTCGGCACGATGAACAGGCTGATGCCCTTGACGCCTTCCGGCGCGCCAGTGACGCGGGCCAGCACCAGATGGACGATGTTCTCGGCCATGTCGTGCTCACCATAGGTGATGAAGATCTTCGTGCCGTAGAGCTTGTAGCTGCCGTCGGGCTGCGGCTCGGCGCGCGTGCGCACCAGCGCAAGGTCGGAGCCGGCCTGCGGCTCGGTCAGATTCATCGTGCCGGTCCACGCGCCGGAGATCATCTTCGGGATGTAGATCTGCTGCTGCTCAGGCGTGCCGGCCGTCAGCAGCGCCTCGATCGCACCATCGGTCAGCAGCGGGCACAGCGCAAAACTCAGATTCGCGCTGTTCAGCATCTCGATGCAGGCGGCGCCGATGGTTTTCGGCAGGCCCTGGCCGCCGAATTCGACCGGATGCTGCAGGCCCTGCCAGCCGGCTTCGCCGAACTGCTTGAACGCATCCTTGAAGCCGGGCGTCGTCGTGACGACACCGTCCTTCCAGCTCGACGGGTTTTCGTCACCGGCGCGATTCAGCGGCGCGATCACTTCCTCGTTGAACTTCGCACACTCGTCGAGCACCGCCTGCGCGGTCTCCATGTTGGCGTCCTCGAAACCCGGCATCGCCGCAACCTCGTCGAGGCCGGCCAGCTCCTGCATGCAGAACAACATGTCCTTGACGGGGGCGCGATAACTCATCACTGTCTCCTGGGCAAGCGGTCAGCCGGCCGGGCACGGGGCCTGCCGGCCGAGGATCAAACTCAAAGGCTCTTCACGAGTTCGGGCACTGCATTGAACAGGTCGGCCTCGAGCCCGTAGTCGGCAACGCTGAAGATCGGCGCCTCGGCATCCTTGTTGATCGCGACGATCACCTTGCTGTCCTTCATGCCGGCCAGGTGCTGGATCGCGCCGGAAATTCCGCAGGCGATGTACAGCTCCGGCGCGACGATCTTGCCGGTCTGCCCGACCTGCCAGTCGTTCGGTGCATAACCGGCGTCGACCGCGGCGCGGCTCGCGCCGAGCGCGGCACCGAGCTTGTCGGCCAGCGGCGTCAGCACCTCGTCGAACTTCTCGCTGCTGCCCATTGCGCGGCCGCCGGAGACGATGATCTTCGCGGCGGTCAGTTCTGGCCGGTCGCTTTTCGCGATCTCGGCGCCGACGAAACTCGACAGCCCCGAGTCGCCGGCCGCATCGACCTGCTCGACGCTGGCCGAGCCGCCGCTGGCCGCAGCGGCATCGAAGCCGGTCGTGCGCACCGTGATCACCTTGATCGGATCGATGCTCTGCACCGTCGCGATCGCATTGCCGGCATAGATCGGCCGGTCGAAGGTGTCTTCCGATTCGACCCGGATGATGTCGGATACCTGCCCGACGTCGAGCAGTGCGGCAACCCTGGGCGCGACATTCTTGCCGGCGGCGGTCGCCGGAAACAGGATGTGCGTGTAGTTCTTCGCAACTGCCATCACCTGCGCGGCGACGTTTTCGGCCAGGCCGTGCGCCAGCTGCTCGCCGTCGGCATGCAGCACCTTGGTTACGCCGGCGATCTGCGCAGCGGCCTTCGCGGCCTCGCCGGCATTCGAGCCGGCGACCAGCACATGCACTTCCTTGCCGCACTCGACGGCGGCGGTGACGGTGTTCAGCGTCGATCCCTTGATCGACTGGTTGTCGTGTTCGGCTACTACGAGAGCGGTCATGTCGGTATCTCCTGCGCACTTGGCGCGTGCATTCTTCGAATCAGCCTGCTCCCTCTCCCGCCCGGCGGGAGAGGGTTGGGGTGAGGGTCTGCGCGAACCGCCGAACCCTCATCCCCCGCCTTCTCCCGCCAGCGGGAGAAGGGGCCAGAAATCAGATCACCTTGGCTTCGTTCTTCAACTTGTCGACCAGCGTCGCGACATCGGGCACCTTGATGCCGGCGCTGCGCTTCGGCGGCTCGCTGACCTTCAGCGTCTTCAGGTGGCTCTTGATGTCGACTCCAAGATCGGCCGGCTTGATGTTCTCGAGCGGCTTCTTCTTCGCCTTCATGATGTTCGGCAGCGTCACATAACGCGGCTCGTTCAGCCGCAGGTCGGTGGTCACGACCGCCGGCAGCTTGATCTTCACGGTCTCCAGCCCGCCGTCGATCTCGCGGGTGACGCTGGCATGGCCGTCGGCGACCTCGATCTTCGATGCAAACGTTGCCTGCGGCAGCCCGGCCAGCGCAGCGAGCATCTGGCCGGTCTGGTTGGCGTCGTCGTCGATCGCCTGCTTGCCGAGGATCACCAGCTCGGGCTTTTCCTTGTCGACCAGCGCCTTAAGCAATTTGGCCACCGCCAGCGGCTGCAATTCCTCACTGGTCTCGACCAGGATCGCGCGGTCGGCGCCGATCGCCATCGCGGTGCGCAGCGTCTCCTGGCATTGCGTGACGCCGCACGACACCGCAATCACTTCAGTGGCAACGCCCTTCTCGCGCAGCCGCACCGCCTCCTCGATCGCGATCTCGTCGAACGGGTTCATGCTCATCTTGACGTTGGCGATGTCGACACCGCTGCCATCGCTCTTGACGCGGACCTTGACGTTGTAGTCGACGACCCGCTTGACGGGGACCAGCACTTTCATGGAATGCTCCTGTTGCAATGGTGACCGGGTATCGCTTCATTCTACGAGCCCCTCCATCGATGGCGGCCGCGATGGCGCGGACCGGCACCAGAAAAAGCACGACCGTTCTATTTTGCACCATCCGCCCGGCACGCCCGAGCGCGGCCCGGCCCGCACGACAATCCCGGCTTCGCCAGCCTCGACCCGACGATGTTTCCGCCAAACCAAGCCGTTGCCCTCGTGAAGCCATCGACGATCGGCATCTTCGACTCCGGGCTTGGCGGGCTGTCGGTACTGCGCGCGATCCGCCAGGCGCTGCCGGGCCTCGCGACGAGTTATCTCGCCGACTCGGCGCATGCGCCCTACGGCGAACGCAGCGACAACCATGTCCGCGAGCGGACGCTGCGGATTGCCCAGGTCCTGGTCGACGATGGCGCACGCCTGCTCGTCGTCGCCTGCAACACCGCCACCGCAGCAGCGGTCGGCTCGCTCCGGGAGCGCTGGCCGGAGCTGGCGATCGTCGGCGTCGAGCCCGGGATCAAGCCCGCACTGCGCGAAAGCACCTCGGGACGGATCGGCGTGATGGCGACCGAAGGCACGTTGCGCAGCGAACGCTTCCAGTCGCTGATGCAGCGCGAGCTGGCCGCCGCCGAGCGGCTGCTGGAGCGGCCGATCCGGGTTCATCTGCAGCCCTGCCCCGGGCTCGCGGCCGCGATCGAAACCGCCGACCTGCAGGACGGCGGCCTGCGCAGCCTGGTCGACCGGTTCTGCGAGCCGCTGCGCCGTGCCGAGGTCGATACCGTCGTGCTCGGCTGCACCCATTACCCGTTTGTTGCGCCGCTGATCCAGGCCGCGCTCGGCCCGCAGGTCAGGCTGGTCGATACCGCCGACGCGGTTGCCCGGCAGGCCGCGGTACGCTGGGTCGCCACAGCGCAAGGCCCGGCATGCGCGATGGCAGCGGCGGCGGTGACCTACCGCACCAGCGGCGATCCGAAGCGCCTGCACCGCGCCGTCAGCGAGTGGCTGGGCGAGGCGGAACCATCGATCGGCGCGTTCAGCTGAGCCGGCCACGCCGGTCCGGCCGGATCGACGAACTCACCCCCCCTCCCGATGCAGCAGTTCCAGAAACCGCGCCGCCGGTTCGCTGAGCGGGCGGTCGCGGGGCACCAGGCTGCCATAGGCTTCCAGCGTGTGGCGGAAGCGGAATGGCAGCACGCGCAGCATGCCGTGCTCGGCATGGGTTTTCGCAACCGCCATCGGGATCACACCGAGCATCGTCGAGCGGCGCACCAGGTTGATCGTCGTCAGGATCGAGCCGGTCTCGATCAGGCCATTCGGCAGGTCCGCATGGTGGTGGCGGAATTCGCGTTCGATCAATTCACGCATCGGGCTGCCATGCGGCTGCAGGATCCACGAATAGGCAAGCAGCGCAGCAAGATCGAGCTTGCGACGGCCCGCCAGCGGATGGCCTTCACCGCAGATCACCGCGAGCTCCTCGTCGTCGATCGCGCGGAAGCTGCACTCGACGCCGGGCACCGGCACCCGCCGGCCGACCACCAGTTCGACGACGCCTTCGCGCAGCTGCACCAGCAGCCGGTCACTGGTATCGACGGCGATTTCCATCGCCAGCATCGGGTATTCCTCCTTCAGCTGGAGCAGCGCGCGCGTCAGCCGGCCCGGTGACGCGGCCATGATGCTGCCGATCGCCAGCTTGCCGGCCGCACCATGGCGCAGCGCCTCGAGGTCCTGGTTCAGCGCCTCCATGCTGCCGCGGATGCTGCGGAAAAACGCCGTCACGCGCTGACCCACCGCATTCGGCTGCAGGCCACGGCCGACGCGGTCGAACAGCCGCTGGCCGAGCACGGTCTCGAGTTCGCCGAGCATCTTGGTCGCCGCCGGCTGGGTCAGCCCGAGCCGTTCGGCGGCGCCACTCAAGGTGCCGAGCTCGTCGATTGCGAGCAGCAGCGTCACCTGGCGCATGCGCAGCCGGTTCATCAGTTGCGGGGTCGTGTGCTGGCGGTCGATCGAACCCATGACTGATTACCTGCGGCTATGAATCGATAAAGATCTTTCAGTTTACGGGAATGAATGCGCGACCTAGCATCCGCTCCACCCTACAACCCGAAACGGGAGACAAGCGATGCACAGACGAACCCTTCTTGCAGCGGCGGCGACAGCCTCGTTGCTGACGTTCCACGGCGGCAGCTTCGCGCAGGCCAGCGACTGGCCGACGCGGCCGTTGCGCATGCTGGTCGGCTCCTCGCCGGGCGGCGGCACCGACGCGATGGCGCGTGCGGTCGCCGACCGGCTCGGCCCGGCGCTGAAGACGACGGTGGTGGTCGAGAACAAGCCCGGCGCATCGAATACCCTGGCGGCCGACGCAACCGCGAAGTCGACCGACGGCCACACGATGGTGATGGGCGTCTCGACAGCGCATGCGATCGCCCCGCATCTGCTGAAGCTCGGCTACGACAACGACCGCGACCTGGTGCCGGTGATCTTCGTCGGCTCGGTGCCGAACGTCCTGGTCGTCAACAACAGCCTCGGCGTCAACAGCGTCGCAGAACTCGTCGACCTGGCGAGGAAGTCGCCGGGCAAGCTGAACTACGCGTCGAGCGGCAACGGCAGCACGCAGCACATCGCCGCCGAGTTGTTCAAGGAGGCGACCGGCAGCTTCATCACGCACATCCCGTACAAGGGCAGCGGCCCGGCGCTGGTCGACCTGATGTCGGGCCAGGTGCAGATGAGCTTCGACACGCTGGCCTCGGTACTGCCGCACATCCAGAGCGGCAAGGTCAAGGCGCTGGCCGTGACCAGCGCGCGCCGCAATCCCGCGCTGCCGAACGTGCCGACGCTGGCCGAAGCCGGCGTCAACGGCGTCGAGATGGGCGCCTGGTACGGCGTCTACATGCCGGCATCGACGCCGAAGGCGGTGCAGGACCGCGTGCACGACGAAGTCAGCAAGGTGATGGCGATGCCGGAAACGCGCAAGCGGCTCGAAATGATCGGCGGTGAATCGGTGCCGATGGCGCAGGCCCAGTTCGTCGCCTTCCACGGCGCCGAGAACAAGCGTTATGCCGAGCTGATCCAGCGCCGCGGCATCAAGGTCGACTGACGATGTCCTTGCCCATCGACAAGCCGGTCGTTGCGCTGACGCTCGGCGATCCGGCCGGCATCGGCGCCGAATTGATCGCGCGGCTGCTGGCGCGGCCGGAGACCACTGCCGCGGCCAATGTCGTGCTGGTCGGCGACCCGTGGCTGTGGGCCGACGGCCAGCGCATCGCCGGCGTCGAGGTCGCGACCGAGCCGGTCGCGAGCCTCGCCGAGGTGCGCGGCCGCGCCGACAGTTCGCGGCCCGCCTTCCTCGCCGTCGACACGATCGCGCCGCAGCAGGTGGTGCGCTCGCAGTCGGACGCCGCAGGCGGCCGCTCGGTGCTGCAGGTGCTGGACAGCTGCATGGATGCCGCGCTGGCCGGCGACATCGATGCGATCTGCTTCGCGCCGCTGAACAAGCATGCGATGAAACTCGGTGGCCTGAAGCACGAGGACGAACTGCACCACTTCGCGCAATACCTCGGCGTGACCGGCTACTTCTGCGAATTCAACACGCTCGATGCTCTGTGGACCTGCCGCATCTCGTCGCATGTGCCGCTGGCGGAAGTGCCGAAATACATCACCGGTGAACGCATCATTGCCGCAGCCGGCCTGATGGTGCGCTCGCTGCAGGCCAGCGGCATCGCAGCGCCGCGGGTCGCGGTCGCCGGGTTGAATCCGCACAACGGCGAAGGCGGCACCTGCGGCCGCGAAGAGATCGACGTGATCGAGCCGGCGGTGCGCGAACTCAACGCGCTCGGCCTGCCGGTCGTCGGGCCATTCTCGGCCGACACGATCTTCCTGCGCGCGCGCGACGGCGAACTCGACGCGATTGTCACGATGTACCACGACCAGGGCCAGATCGCGATCAAGCTGATGGGCTTCTCGCGCGGTGTCACGGTGCAGGGCGGGCTGCCGGTGCCGATCACGACGCCGGCGCATGGCACGGCCTACGACATCGCCGGCCAGGGCCGCGCCGACGTCACGGCCACCGCCAACGCCTTTGCGATCGCCGCCCGCATGGGGCGCGCGCAACGCGAATCATTCCTCTCGAACCAGAAATTTGCAGCATGAAAATCAAATCCGTCCGCGCCCGCGTATTCGAATGGAAGGGCAAGACCGTTCCGCCGCAGGGCAATTTCTGCTCCAACGCGATGGACCTGGTCTACGACAACCGCAAGTCGCAGCATGGGTCCGGCAAGGACACGATGAATACCTTCCGCTTCCACGGCTGGACCGTCGTCGAAGTGGAGACCGACGACGGCATCGTCGGCCTCGGCAACGTCGCGCTGGCGCCGAAGATCGCGAAAGCCATCATCGACGAATACCTGGCGCCGCTGGTGGTCGGCCAGGACCCGTGGGACTATGAATACCTGAACCAGCGGATGTACCGCGCGACCCACGCATGGGGTCGCAAGGGTGTCGGCATGGCCGCGATCTCGGCGGTCGACATCGCGATCTGGGACATCCTCGGCAAGTCGGTGAACAAGCCGGTGTTCAAGCTGCTCGGCGGCCGCACCAAGGAGAAGATCCCCTGCTACTACAGCAAGCTGTACCGCACCGACCTGGCCGACATGCAGGCCGAGGCCGAGACTTATTTGAAGCAGGGGTTCCGCGCCTTCAAGATGCGATTCGGCTACGGGCCGCAGCATGGCCAGCAGGGTGTGGTCGAGAACCTGAAATCGGTCGAGGCGGTGCGCGAGGTGATCGGCTACGACAACGACCTGATGCTCGAGTGCTACATGGGCTGGAACCTCGAATACACGAAGCGCATGTTGCCGAAGCTCGCCAAATTCCAGCCGCGCTGGCTCGAGGAGCCGGTGATCGCCGACGACATCGACGGTTATGCCGAACTGAATGCGATGAACATCGTGCCGATCTCCGGCGGCGAACACGAGTTCTCGCTGCTCGGCTTCAAGCAGCTGCTCGACCGCAAGGCGGTCAGCGTCGTGCAGTACGACACGAATCGGGTCGGCGGCATCACGATGGCGCACAAGATCAATGCGCTGTGCGAGGCCTACTCGGTGCCGGTGATTCCGCACGCCGGGCAGATGCACAACTACCACCTGACGATGAGCAGCCTGAACTGCCCGCTGAGCGAATATTTCCCGATGTTCGATATCGAGGTCGGCAACGAGCTGTTCTATTACATCTTCGCAGGCGAACCGGTCGCCGAGAACGGCTTCCTGCAACTCGACGACAACACGCCGGGCCTCGGCCTGACGCTGCGCACCGACTACCTGTCGCAGTTCAATATCATCGAGTGATGGCCACGACGCCTCAAACCAAGCCAGGACAAGCGCCGCGCTACCGCGGCCTGTTTCCGGTCGTGCCGACGACCTTCGACGACAACGGCGCGCTCGACTTCGACAGCCAGAAACGCTGCGTCGATTTCATGATCGACGCCGGTTCCGACGGGCTGGCGATCCTCGCCAATTTTTCCGAGCAGTTTCTGCTCGGCGACGACGAGCGCGAGCTGCTGACCCGCACCATCCTCGAACATGTGAATGGGCGCGTGCCGGTGATCGTCACGACGACACATTTCTCGACCCAGGTCTGCATCGAACGTTCGCGCTGCGCGCAGGCGATGGGCGCCGCGATGCTGATGGTGATGCCGCCGTACCACGGCGCGACCTTCCGGGTGCCTGAAAGCCGGGTTTACGACTTCTATGCCCGGCTGTCGGATGCGGTCGGCATTCCGATCATGATCCAGGACGCGCCGGCTGCCGGCACGCCGCTGTCGGCAGCGTTTCTGGCCCGGATGGCGCGCGAGATCGAGCAGGTGTCGTATTTCAAGATCGAAACGGCGGGTGCCGCGGCCAAGCTGCGCGAGCTGATCCGCCTCGGCGGCGACGCCATCGAGGGGCCGTGGGACGGCGAGGAAGCGATCACGCTGCTGCCCGATCTCGAAGCCGGCGCAACCGGCTCGATGACCGGCGGCGGTTTCCCGGACGGCATCCGGACCATTCTTGACGCCTGGTTCGGCGGCCGGCGCGACGATGCGATTGCCGCCTACGAACACTGGCTGCCGCTGATCAACCTCGAAAACCGCCAATGCGGCTTTCTGGCCGCAAAGGCACTGATGAAGGAAGGCGGCATCATCGCCTGCGAAGCCCCGCGCCACCCGTGGCCGGCAATCGACCCGAACAGCCGTGCACTGCTGATCGAAGCGGCCCGCCGGCGCGACGTGCTGGCGCTGCGCTGGGCACGTTGAGTCTGCCAGCCTCGTCGGCTCGGTTTCAGACGTAACGCGAACGGCGTCGCCAGAGCCCGTTTTCGCAGCCGCAACGGGCCGGAAAATGGGACACTATCGGCCGCCATCCAAGGGCCAGGGCCGGGCCGGGATGCGTTGCTGCGGCGGCCCGTGTCACTGACGGAGTGGCGATGATGATCGACAGTGGATCCTCGGATGCGATTCTTGCGGCCACTCGCCGCTCGCTGGCGGTTGGCGCAACCTGGGTCGCGCTGGCGACGGGCGGCCTGCTGGCGTCGGCGAACGCAGCCGACGGCAACCCGTCGCCGCTGGCCGGATTCGGCGTCTCGATCGACGCGAACCGGCGCGCCGACTCGACGATGGACCGGCAGATCGACTATGCCAACGTCGCGAAGAAGGGGCCGCGGATCATCGTGCTGCCGGGCCAGATCAGGAGCAACAACGCGAGTTTCCTGCAGCAGGTGACGCCGAACAACATCGCCGACTTCGGCGAGCTCGAATTGACCCGCGCCAATTTCACGGTGCTCGACCGCGTCGAGCTCGGGCCGATGCAGCGCGAGGTCGAACTGGCGTACACGATGGGCGACGCCGAACAGGCGCGCCGGTTGTTCCAGAAGGGCAGCCTCAGGTCGACCAAATGGATCGTCAAGTTCGACGTGCTGAAGGCCGAGCAGGTCGCCACCGCGTCGAGCGGCTTCAGCGGTGGCGCGGTGGCCGGCTTGCTGGGTGCACTGGGCGGCAGTGCCGGCGCCGCGCTCGGCCGCGTTGCCGGCTCGGTCAATACCAATGAGGCGGCCGGTGTCTGGGTTGTCGGTCTGCGCTACAAGATCCTCGATGCCAACACCACCGAACAGGTGGCCAGCGGCTATGCCGAAGACAAGATGGAAGCGGGCAAGACCTCGTCATCGGTGATGGGCGCTTCCTCCGCTGCCAGCGGCCAGCTGACGCTCGACTCGCTGGTGCAGCGCCTGGTGCAGAAAAGCGTCGCCGAAATCGACGCCCGGTACAAATAGCCATGCCGGCGAGCGGTTCCGGCGCCATGTCCTGCCGGCTGACCGATCCGATGGTGGCACTGGTGCAGCGCGTCGCAGCGACCTGCATGCTGTTGCTACTCTGGACCATAGGCTGGCCGGCCGACGCGGCCACACTGAACGACGGCCCGCGAGTCGCGCTGGTGATCGGCAACGCCGGCTACCGCACGATGCCGCTGACCAATCCGGTCAACGACGCCCGGGCGGTCGCCGATGCGCTGCAGCGCCTCGGCTTCAAGGTGATCCGCCGCGAAAACGCCAGCCAGCAGCAGATGCACGATGCGGTGCGCGAGTTCGGCGACGCGCTGAAGGGCGGTGTCGGTCTGTTCTATTTCGCCGGCCATGGTGTGCAGGTCAAGGGCAGCAATTTCCTGATTCCGGTCGATGCGGCGATCGAGCGCGAGGACGAGGTGCCGTACAAGGCCTTCGACGTCGGTTTGGTGCTGGCAAAGATGGAGACGGCAAAAAATCCGTTGAACATCGTGATCCTCGACGCCTGCCGCAACAACCCGTTTGCGCGCGGCTCGCGGTCGGCAACGCGCGGTCTTGCACAGATCGATGCGCCGACCGGTTCGATCGTCGCCTTCGCCACCGCGCCGGGCGCCGAAGCCGCCGACGGCAGCGGCGCCAATGGCCTGTATACGAGCCATCTGCTGCAGCACATGGCCACGCCGGGCCTGAAGGTCGAGGATGTCTTCAAGCGCACCCGGGTTGCCGTCAAGCAGAGCTCGAACGGCAAGCAGATTCCGTGGGAAAGCACCTCGCTCGAAGGCGATTTCTATTTCAAGCCGCCGAGCGGCGGCGTGCCGGCCGCCAATGCGCCGGCGGCAGCCTCGGCAGAGGCAGAGGTCTGGTCGCTGGTCAGCCAGTCCGATACACCATCGGCCTACCGGGCCTATCTCGAACGTTATCCGGCTGGCGCGCATGCCGAAGAGGCGAAGAAGCGGGTTGCGGCGGCCGCGAGCGTGGCGTCCGACGGACGTGCTTGCAATGGCCCGCCCTGCCCCGGCGTCGCGCTCGACCAGCGGCTTCTCGTTCTCGGCCGAGGAAGCGCGGATGGACCAGGCCAGCCCCGCGGGGCGCAACTCGGCATTCCAGGCCGTGCTCGCCACGCCCTGTGCGCCAGCGCGCAAAGCGGCTCGCGTGCGGCTCGACATCGACGAGGAAAGAGTCGCCGCGCTCGGCGGCGCCGGAATCTTTGCCACCTCGCTCGGTGAACGGCTGCGGCAGGCGGGCCTGCGGGTCGCCACCGCCGGGCCGACCGATTTCACGCTGCGCGGCACCGTGACGTCGCAGGCCAGCGCGAACCGGCGCCTCGCGCTGAACGACATCTCGGTCAGCGCGGCGGTCAATCTGACGACGCCGGACGGCCAGCTGCTGTCCAGCCACCTGACCCGCGGCGACTCCTACGCCGGATCGGACCTGGCCGCTGTCTATCGGGAAGTCGTCGACGAACAGGCGATCGACATCGCCGGGCAGGTCTACCGCGAGCTATGCAAACGCTGAGGCCTCGACCGGCACGCTCGGCGTGACCGGCAGCGGTGCCAGGCCGTGCCGCAGCCGCGCACGCTGGCATTTGTCATCGCCGGGCTGCAGTTCACGGCACGGAGACGGCCGCTGCTCGTAGACGGCGCAGGCGGCGGCCGCGCCCAGCTCACCATGCAGTGCGTCGCAGCGCGGCCGCGGCAATTGGGTGCCGCTCATGCAGGCATACCAGCGGCCGAGCGGCCGTGTCAGCGCGGCCGGCAGCTGCTCGGCCTCGGCCCAGTAGAACGACACGCGGTAGGTGGCGCAGCAGGCACCGCAAGTGGTGCACGGCGAAACATCGGACATCACGGATCAGCAAGCCAAAAGCGGCGGATTCTGCCCTGAAAAAACGCGCTGGCGCTTCCGGCTCCGTGGCCGGCGCGTCAGCGATCGGTCGGCTCGGTCGGCACCGGCCGCTGCGGCGGGCCGTCGTAGGTCCACAGGTACTCGCGCGGGATCGGCCCCTTGTTGCGGCCACCCTGCTGGCTCTGCTCCCAGGCGTGCGCGAGGATGCCGACCGAACGCGACAGGCAGAACAGCCCGCGCGCCAGCGGCGCCGGAAAACCGAGCTCGGCATAAATCACCGCGGTGGCGCCGTCGATGTTCATCGGGATGCGCCGGCCGCCCTTGCGCGTGGCGAGTTCGTCCTCGACGGCCCGGCCGATCGCGGCAAACCGGCCACTCACCACGCCGTCGTGCGCGGCCGCATCAACCAGTTCGAGCAAGCGCGGTGCACGCGGGTCGACCGGATGGAAACGGTGCCCGAACCCGGCGACAAATTTGCCGTGCAACGCGATCGCATCGTCGATCCCGTCGCGCACTGCGTCTGCCAGCGCCACGCCGGCATCGACCTTCGCCGCGATTGCCCGGTACATCTCGACCGCCTGTTCGCCGGCGCCGCCGTGCACGTCGCCGAGCAGATTGACCGCCGACGCGATCGCGTTGTTCAACCCGACGCCACAGGTTGCGGCCATCCGCGCCACCGCGATGCTCGGCGCCTGCGGGCCGTGGTCGACCGCCGCCATCAATGCGGCATCGAGCAGCCGGCCCTGCGCTGCGGTCGGCAGTTCGCCGCGGGTCATCAACCAGATCATCTGGGCGAAGCCGATGCGGCCAATCAGCTCCTCGATCGGGTAGCCGCGGTAGCGGATCTCGCCGGGCTGCATCTCGATGATCGAGGTGCGCCACCAGTCGCTGACTGCCTGCTGTTCGCTTGTCATGTCACCTGCTCGCGCGCCAGCGCGGCAATCTCTTCGTTGCTGTAGCCGAGTTCGGCAAGGACTTCCGCGGTGTGCTCGCCGAGCCGCGGCGGCGGCGTGTCGACCGTCGGCGTCTTGCCGTCGAGCTTGAAGCCGGTGCGAACGATGCGGATGTCGCGGCCGACGCCCGGGGCATCGGCAAACTCGCCGACCATCCCTCGCCCGTCGATCTGCGGATGCGCCAGGGCCTGCGGCACGCTGTAGACCGGCCCGGCGGGCACGCCCGATGCGCTGAGCAGCGTCCACCATTCGTCGGCAGACCGGTCGGCCATCGCCTGCTCGATCAGCGTGGTCAGCTCGGCACGGTGCTCGAGCCTGGCCTGGCGCTGCGCAAACCGTGGATCCGCCACCCACTCCGGATGGCCAAGCACGCGGCAAACCGCCTCGAACTGCTGCTGCTTGTTGGCGGCGATGTTCAGCAGGCCGTTGCCGGTGCGGAAGGTGCCAGACGGGCTCGCGGTCATGTTGTCGTTGCCGAGCGGCTGCGGCTCGCGGCCGGCGATCAGGTGGTTCGATACCGCCCAGCCCATCGTCGCCATCACCGCCTCGAGCATCGCGACATCGATGAAGGTACCGGTCTTCCGGTCCCGATCGGCCAGCGCGGCGGCCACTGCAAATGCCGCGGTGATGCCGCCGATCGTGTCGGCCACCGGATAACCGACCCGGTACGGCGCGGTGTCCGGCGCGCCGGTGATGCTCATCAGCCCCGACATGCCCTGGATGATCTGGTCATAGGCCGGCAGGTCGCGCAGCGGGCCGTCCTGGCCGAAACCCGAGATCGCGCAATAGATCAGCGTCGGGTTGTGCGCCAGCAGATCGTCGTAGCCGACGCCCAGCCGCTTCATCACGCCGGGCCGGAAATTCTCGACCAGCACATCGGCGCTGGCGACCAGCCGGCCGAGCACCTGCTTGCCGGCAGCCTGCTTCAGATCGAGCGTGATCGAGCGCTTGCCCGGGTTCTGCGCGAGGAACGAGACACCCATCAATGCGTCGTTCAGCGCCGGGTCGGCGCCGAGTTGCCGCGCGAGGTCGCCGCCGATGCGCGCCTCGACCTTGATCACATCGGCGCCCATGTGCGCCAGTTGGTGGCAGGCGAATGGCCCAGCCAGCACATTCGTCAGGTCGAGCACCCGGATGCCGCGCAGCGGCTTCGGCGCTGCCGTCATCGCAGCGCGCTCAGGCATTGCGGCGCGCGCGCCAGGCGAAGAAGCGCGGCAACACCAGCAACGCGACGATCACCGCGAGCAGGAAGGCCGACATCGGCCGCTCCAGGAACACCGTCCAGTTGCCCTCGCCGATCGACAGCGCATTGCGCAGCTGCGCTTCGGCTAGCGGGCCGAGGATCAGGCCGACGATGACCGGCGCGGTCGGAAAATCGAAGCGGCGCATCAGCACACCGAGCATGCCGATACCGAACATCAGGTAGAGGTCGAATGCGCTTTGCCGCATGCCGTAAACACCGACCGTCGCGAAGATCAGGATGCCGGCATACAGCTGCGGCCGCGGAATCTTCAGCAGCTTGACCCACAGACCGACCAGCGGCAGGTTCAGGATCAGCAACATCACGTTGCCGATGTACAGCGACGCGATCAGCGCCCAGACCAGCGTCGACGAGGTCTGGAACAGTTGCGGCCCGGCATTGATGCCGTAGTTCTGCAACGCCGACAGCAGGATCGCCGCGGTGACCGAAGTCGGGATGCCGAGCGTCAGCAGCGGCACCAGCGTTGCAGTGACGGCCGAATTGTTCGCCGCTTCGGGGCCGGCAACGCCTTCGATCGCGCCGGTCGTGCCGAACTCCTCCGGATGTTTGCTCAGCTTGCGCTCGGTGGCATAACTGAGAAAGGTCGGGATCTCGGATCCGCCGGCCGGAATCGTGCCGAACGGAAAACCGAGCGCGGTGCCGCGCAGCCAGGCTGGCCACGAGCGTCGCCATTCGCTGCGCGACATGTGGACCTTGCCGGCCGCATTCATCTGCGTCTGCGACTTGCCTTCGTACAACCCGGTGTAAAGGGCTTCGCCGACCGCAAACAGGCCGACCGCGATCAGCACCACCTCGATGCCATCAAAAAACTCCGGAATGTTGCCGGTATAACGGGTTGCGCCACTGATCTGGTCGATGCCGACCAGCCCCATCGCGATGCCGATGAACAGCGCGGTCAGCCCGCGCAGCATGCTTTTGCCGAGCACCGCGCTGACGGTCGTGAACGCCAGCAGCATCAGGCAGAAATATTCAGGCGGGCCGAGCAGCACCGCATATTTCGCGACGATCGGCGCAAACAGCGTGACGAGCACGGTGGCGATCGTGCCGGCGACGAACGAGCCGATTGCCGAAGTGGCGAGCGCCGCGCCGGCGCGGCCGCTCTTCGCCATCTTGAAGCCCTCGAGCGCGGTCACCATCGTGCCGGTCTCGCCCGGCGTATTCAGCAGGATCGACGTCGTCGAGCCGCCGTACATCGCGCCGTAGTAGATGCCGGCAAAAAAGATCATCGATGCAGTCGGCTCGACTTGCGAGGTGATCGGCAGCAGCATCGCGACGGTGACCGCCGGGCCGAGGCCCGGCAACACGCCGATCGCGGTGCCGATCGCGCAGCCGATGAAGGCCCACATCAGGTTGATCGGTGTGCCTGCGGTGGCAAAGCCGCCGGCCAGTGCTGCCAGGATATCGCCCATGGTGCTTGTTCTCGTTCGTCAGCGGCTCAGATCCAGCCGCTTTGGGTCAGGCCGGGCAGGTTGATCGCCAGCACCTTCGTGAACAGCCAGAAGGCCGGCGCAGCGATTGCGAAGCCGGTGAAGGCATCGATCAGCACTTGCCGCACGCCGCCGCCCGGTTTGCCTTCGGACAGCCGCAGGCCGCGCACCGCGAGGACGAAGCACAGCGCACAGCTGAGGATGAAGCCGGCGCGTTCGACCAGCGTTGCATTCAGCAAAATGCCGGCAGCGATCCACGCCAGTGCGTGCCAGTTGCCGTGTGCGGCACCGGAGCCATCCTCCAGATCACGGTAGCCGCCGCGCAGCGCCTGCAGCAGCAACAACACGCCGCACAACATCAACGCGCCGGAAATGAACCACGGCAGCACCGCCGGCCCGACACCCGAATAACCGACGCCTTCCGGCAGGCCGCTCGCGCCCCACGCCAACAGGCCGCCAACGATGAGCACGCCGACGCCGATCAGCGCCTGGTGCGTTTGTGAACGAGACGAGTGGGACATGGCGGGCTCCATGCCGGCGAGCGGCATCCGGGTCTTGCAGGAGAAGATCTCGCAACGTCAGACCGACGTTGCGAACGGCCAGCGCCCCGCGATCGACAAACGCGGGGCGCTGTCGGGACGATCAGATCATCCCGGCCTTGACCATCGTTGCGCGCAGGCTCGCGAACGAGTTGTCGACGAAGTCTTCGAACTCCTTGCCGGCCAGCAGCGCCGGCGTCCAGTTGTTCTTCTCGAGCGCTTCCTGCCAGGCCTTCGACTTGGTCGCGGCGATCACCATGTCGGTCAGCGCCTTGCGCTCGGCTGCCGAGATGCCGGGTGCGGCATAGACGCCGCGCCAGTTGCCGAGCACGACGTTGATGCCCTGTTCCTTCAGCGTCGGGATCGCGATGCCTTTCAGGCGAGCCTCCGAGGTGACGCCGATCGGCTTCATCTTGCCGGCCTCGATGTACTGCTGGAATTCGCTGTAGCCGCTGCCGCCGACCGTGACGTTGCCGCCGAGAATCGCTGCAGTCGCCTCGCCACCCCCACGGAACGGCACATAGTTGATCTTCGATGCATCGACACCGACCTCACGCGCGATCATCGCCGCAGCGATGTGTTCGGTCGATCCACGCGAACCGCCGCCCCACTTGACGCTGGCCGGGTCCTTCTTCATCGCCTCGACGACGTCCTTCATCGTCTTGAACGGCGAGCTCTCCGGCAACACGAACACGTTGTATTCGGTGGTCAGCCGCGCGATCGGCGTGGCCTGCGTGATCGATACCGGCGGCTTGCCGGTGATGATGCCGCCGAGCATCACGGCGCCCATCACCATCAGCGCATTCGGGTCGCCCTTGCTCGCGTTGACGAACTGCGCGAGGCCGATTGCGCCGGCGGCGCCGCCCTTGTTTTCATAGGTGACGGCCGATGCCAGATTGGCATCCTGCAGCGCCTTGCCGAGCGCACGGCCGGTGGTGTCCCAGCCGCCGCCCGGATTGGCCGGGATCATCATCTTGATGTTGGGGCTGGCGGCCCAGGCGCTCATCGGCAGCGCACCGGTGGCGGCCAGCGCGGCCAGGGACTTCAGAAAGGTATCTCGACGCATCGATGTCTCCCATGGTTTGCAAAGGTGTGGTGGATGATTGCGCCTGAGCCTGTCAGCCTGCTGTCGACGGGCCTAGGGGAAACGCTGATGCCGAACAGGATGATGAAGCTGCTGCTGATCGAGGACGACCCGGCGATGTCGTCGACGCTGCAGCGCGCGTTCGAGCGCCGCGGCGCACAGGTCGTTGCCTGCGACGATGGCCGGCGCGCGCTCGACCGCTGGCTGGCCAGCGTGCCCGATGTCGTGATCCTCGACCTCAGCCTGCCGGGCATCGACGGGCTGCAGGTGCTGCGCAGCGCCCGCGACGCCGGGCTGACGACGCCAGTGGTGATCCTGACCGCGCGCGGCACCGTTGGCGACCGCGTGCTCGGGCTGAATACCGGCGCCGATGATTATTTGCCGAAACCCTTCGACCTCGACGAACTCGAGGCCCGCGTCAATGCGTTGGCGCGGCGTGGCGGCAACCCGCGCAGCGTCGGCAACGGCGATGCGCCACGTACGTTCTGCGGCATGCATACCGACGACGACAGCGGCGCGGTCTATTTCAATGGCACGGTGATGGAACTCGCGCCGCGCGAAGCCGCGCTGTTGCGGGCACTGCTCGCGCGGCCCGGCCACGCGGTCGCGAAGGAGCGGCTGTTCGAACTGGTTTTTGCCGGCGAAGCCGACGTGCAGATCGAGGCGATCGAGGTGATCGTGTATCGGCTGCGCAAGAAGATTGCCGATACCGGCGCGCAGCTGGTCACGCTGCGCGGGCTCGGCTATCTGCTGAAGGCGCAAGCATGAAAAAGTTGTTCGGCCGCGGCATGTCGCTGCGCCGCCGGCTGATGGTCGGCATCCTGGTACCGGTGACGATCGTCGTCGTGATCAATGCGGTCAGCCTGTATCTGCAGGCACTCGAGGCCGCCGACACCGCCTACGACCGCACGCTGCTCGCGACGGCGAAATCGATCGGCGAGATGCTCGAGGTCAGCGGCAGCGGCACCGGTGCGCGGCTCAATTCGACGATGCTGTATTCGGCGCTCGAGCCGTTCGAGGCCGACAACCGCAGCCGCCTGTACTACAAGGTGACCGGCTTCAACGGCGAAATGGTCTCGGGCTTCGAGGACCTGCCGGCCTGGCATGGCAAGGTGCCGCTGAAGGGGCCTTACGCGGCGCTGGTCGATTTCTACGACGACAGTTACCGCGGCGACCCGGTTCGGATGGCGGTGCTGCTGCAGCCGGTAGCAGGCACCGACGGCCTTGGCATGGCGACGATCCAGGTCGCCGAGACGCTCGAGCTGCGGCGCACGCTGGCACAGCAGCTGCTGACCAATACGCTGCTGCGCCAGCTCGGGCTGATCGCGGTGATTGCGCTGGTCGTCGTGATCGTCGTGCAGCGCGCGACGCTGCCGGTGCGCCGCCTGAGCGGCGAGCTCGCCCGCCGCCCCGAGGGCGAGCTGGCGCCGATCACCGCAGCCGATGCGCCGCGCGAACTGCTGCCGCTGATCGATGCGACGAACCAAGTGATGGCGCGGCTGCAACTGCTGCTCGAACACCAGAAACGCTTTGTCCGCGATGCCGCTCACCAGCTGCGCACACCGCTCGCAGTGCTGAAGACGCAGGTGCAATCGGCGCTGCGCAATGACATCGCCGCCGACGACGCGCTGCGCGAAATCAACCAGACCGTCGACCGCGCGACCCAGCTCGCGAACCAGATGCTGTCGCTGGCAAAAATCGAACAGCTGCGCCAGCAAGGCGACGCACCGGTCGTCGACTGGGCCACGATCGTCCGTGCAGTCGCACTCGACCTGTCGGCGCTGATCGCCGACCATCAGCTCGATTTCGAGATCGACACCCGCCCGGCGCCGGTGCGATCACACGAATGGGCACTGCAGGAACTGAGCCGCAACCTGCTGCACAACGCGATCAAGCATTCGCCAGCCGGCGGCAGCCTCGCGGTGCGGCTTGCCAACGATGGCCACACGGCAACGCTGACGATCTCCGATTCAGGGCCCGGCATCTCCGACGATCAACGGCAACGGCTGTTTCAGCCGTTTGCCGCTGGCGATGTGCGCAGCGGATCGGGGCTGGGGTTGACGATCTGCAAGGAGATTGTCGAATCGCTGCAGGGGATGATCGCGCTGGAGAACCGGATGCGTGGCGGCCGGGTCGAGGGGCTGGATGCCAGCGTGCGCTTGCTGATCGCGGCGTAGTTGGCGCGGCAGGAAGGGACCGATCCGCTACGCGCTCATGTCAGCGCGTCGGTCACCTCTTTTTCCATTGCTCGTCCCGGACGCGGTCGCGTTCCTTGTCGGCGGCGCGCTTGACCGCCGCGTTGTAGCGCTCGGTGGACTCGGACGGGGCACGCGTGCTGGCGCTGGCACCCCCGCCACCGCCGCTGGCGTAGCTGTTGATGCGCCGCTGGTTGGCCAGTTCGCTGGCCTGGTTGCGCGAGTTCTCCATCGCCCGGTATTGCGCCTGGTAGGCGGAGCAGCGCGGGCCGCGGTATTGGCAATAAACACCGACGTCGTAGTAGAACGCCTGCAGCGATTCGGTGCTCGGCCCGTGCTGGTGCATCCGCTCGATGAATTCCTGCGCCGTCATCGGCTTGTTCGCCTTCTCCTTCTCCTTCTGCCTCGCGGCAAACGCCTGCATCGACTTTTCGTGTTCGCGCTTCTCGTCGGCGGCAAGCTTCTCGATGTTGGCCAGCCGGTCATCGAGGAAGGCCTGGAGTTCGGGCCTGGACTTGAACGACTTCTTCAGATGCGGCAATTCGATCCGGTCCTCGAACACCAGGATGCGTCGTTTCGACGTGAAATGCGCGCCGGTGACCAGCGGCGTCGGCAGATCCACCAACTCGGCATCGACCAGCTTGCGCGACTGGTCGGAGAAGAAGGCGATGCGATCGCCGATGTCCTCGGGGATGCTGGCCTTCTGGTAGCCCAGATAGCGGCTGTCGCTGAATTCGATGATGAATTCGTCGAGCCCGCTGAATCTGCTCAGACTCGGCTCGGTGTGGTCGACCCGTATGCCACGCAGATTGTCGGGCCGCTTCAGCAGGGTCGTGTCGTCGAAGAAGATCGGCCAGAACAGTTTCCGGTTCTCGTCGACCTTCTCGAAAAAGACATAGCTGCTGCCGATCGCGTTGCGGCCTTCCCTGATCGAGATCGCAAACGGATACACCCTTGCCGCATCGATTTCGCCGGTGAGCTCTTCGGCCGCATCGGAATAGGCCTTGTAATACTTCGATCCATCGGGGCGGACCTGGCGCACGATATAGCCGCCCTCCCGGGCGGTATAGACCGGCTTGATCGGCCGCGCCTCGCCACCGCCGATGTCCTTGTCGACATTCTTCAGCGACTTGTAGATCGACCCATCGCGGAAGTTGTACAGCCCGATGTGGGTCGAGTCGCCGTCCAGCTCGAAGACACTCCAGACATGCTTGTCACCCGCGGCATACGGATACGGAACGATCCGGCTGATGTTCGAGTTCGAGAAGGCCTTCGTCTTCAGATCGTAGTAGCGGTAGAAACGCTCGTCGTGACCGAGGGTCAGAAACCGGTCTTTCTGGAACGTCGTGACGCTTTTGTGAACCGGCTCGAGCAACCACTCGCGGTTGGTGAAGTCGTAGATCCCGACATACTGCCGGCCCGCCTTCATCTCCTGGTCGAAATGCCTGCCGTCCTGGGCGACCTTGAAATAGCAATGGTTGATCGATATGTCACGGCCGTCGACCTGGTAGTCGAATTTCTCCTTGTCGCATTCGGTGGGGGCAGCAGCAACGGCGACGGCGCACGCGGCCCAAAGGGAAGCAAGGATGAAGAAATTTTTCATCGGGCGCCTTGGCAGGTAGAGCGGGGATGGGCGCCCGGATGTCGTGGCGCGACGCCCGCATTATCGGCGTCAAGCTGTCGGGCATCGGCTCGGGTGACGTTCGAAAAGCCGGCGCAGGCGAGCAGGGGCTGCAGGGGCACTGACGCTGGAGCCGCTTGCTGCATCACCGTTCAAAGGGTTTGTACCGCGTAGCAGGACAACAGCAGCGCCATAGACTGGGCCCGGCCGTTTTCAGACGCGCCGCATCGCCTGACAGCGCAGGCCGCGACACTGGCAAGAGGCCAGGAGCCCTGCAAGAAACGGCTCTCATATTCACTGCCTCAGCAGGCACCCCCAGGAGCATGACTTGACCAATCGCCCCATCCCGCGATCGAGCCGCTTGCAGCGCGGCCTGCGCTTCGCAGCCCTGTTCGGCACCGGCAGCGCAGTGCTGGCGCTGACCGCCTGCAGCAGCAGCGACGATCCCCAGGATCCGGTTCAGATCCGCACCCTGTCCACGCGCGCCGATCTGGTCAGCGGCGGCGACGCCCTGGTCGAGATCGTGGCCCCGGCCGGCACGGATGCCAGCGGGCTGAACGTGATGGTCGGCAGCCGCGACATCACCACCGCCTTCGCGAAGCGCGCCGATGGGCGGATCACCGGCCTCGTCAGCGGCCTCGCCGCGGGGGAGAACCTGCTGGTGGCGCAAGTCAACAATGCCCGTGCCGCGCAATTGACCCTCACCAACGCAGCACCCGGCGCCGCCGTGATTTCCGGCGCCCGCGTCACGCCGTTCTTCTGCGCCACACCGACACCGGTGGCCGTCAACGGCAATACCCCAGCCACGGTGGCCAGCGGGCTCGCCGGCACGGCAGACGCCAACTGCAACATCGCCACCGAAACGAAGTTCTACTACCGCACGACCTCGGCTCCACTGAGCGCGGCCAACCCGACCGGCTGCACCGGCGGCCTGCCTGATCCGGTGTGGAGCGTTTCCGCAACCGCCACCACGGTGCCCACCCAACCTGCCGCGCCCGCCAACGGCTGCTTCAAGCCCTACACGGTGGGTGTAACCCCGGTCGACCTGGCCACCACCACCACCGACAGCGGCGTCACCGTGCCCTTCATCGTGCGTGTCGAGCGCGGCACCTTGAACCGCGGCATCTACGACATTGCCGTGCTCACCAACCCGGCCCAGCCGTGGAACCCGGTGGCACCGCAGTCGGGATGGAACGGCAAGGTCTGGTATTCGTTCGGCTCCAGTACCGGCCAGCCGCGGCGCCAGATCCGGCCGCAGGGAAGCTGGACGTCCGCCGAAGAACAGCTCAAGCGGGGCTACCTGTACGCCACCAACAGCATGAGCGACTCAGCGCGCAATTCGAACCGCGTGCTGATGAGCGAGACGACGATGATGATGAAGGAACACATCGGCGACAGCTACGGGCCGGTCAAATTCATGATCGGCACCGGATGCTCGGGCGGCTCGATCAACTCGAACATGAACGCTTCGTTCAACCCGGGCATTCTCGACGGCGTGGTCACCACCTGCACCTACCCGGATTCGGAAACCACCGGCCTGGAGGTGGGCGACTGCGTGCTGCTCGTCGAGGCCTACCAGAAGCCGGCCGTCCTGGGCCTGTGGACCGGGCTGACCCAGGCCGAGATCGACGCCAAGAAAAGCGCCATCAACGGCCACCCCGACCAGACCGCCTGCCACGCCTGGAACAACGCCTTCGGCAGCAATGCCAAGGCAGGCCTCTACCAGCAGCGCCTGGTCAGCAACAACGCGACCGGCGCGATCACCCAGTCGTCGACTGTCGTGAACAACTGCGAGCTGCCGAACAGCGCGGTCTACGACCCCGCCAACCCGGTGGCCACCGCCAACCTGCCGCGCTGCAATGCGACGGCCTGGGGCGAGCCGATCTTCGGCAAGGTGCCGGGCGAAAACGTGCCGGTGGACCCACGCGACAACGTCGGTGTGCAGTACGGATTGCGTGCACTGCTCGCCCAGACGATCACCGCCGAGGAATTCGTCACGCTGAACGAGGTGATCGGCGGCCTGGACCGTGATTCGACTCCGCGGGCGCAGCGCACGACGGCCGACACCGCGGCGCTCGACATCGCCTACCGTGCAGGCATCGTCGCCAGCGGCAAGCAACTGGCCAAGACGGCGATTATCGACCTGCGCGGATGGGACGACTCGAACCTGCCGGCCAACGTGCCGCCGGGCGCGACGCCGGGCAGCATCCCGATCCACCACCAGTGGTTCAGCTGGGCCATCCGCGACCGCATCACCGCGGCAGCGGGCGACGCACAGAACCAGGCGTTGTGGCGCTTTGCACGGACCGGGCTGCTGCCATCGCCGGCACTCAGTCTGGAGGGTTTTCTGGCGATGGACCAGTGGATGACGGCGCTGAAGGCCGACACCAGCACCGCAGCCATCGAGCAGAAGGTGCGCAGCGCGCGCCCGCTGTCGGGGCCGTTCGACACCCGCGACTTCTGCCTGCTGCCGGAGGACGTGGCACAGACCAACAAGGTCTTCGACATGTCGGTCTGCGATGCGAACCGCTTCCTGAAGCCGTCGCTCTCGCCGCGGCAGGTGGCAGGCGGGCCGCGCGCCGAAGACGTGCTCAAGTGCCAGCTCAAGCCTCTGGCGACGAGCGACTACCCGCGTATCACCTTCACCGGCAGCCAGCTTGCGCGCCTGCAGACCGCTTTCCCGGGCGGCGTGTGTGACTGGAGCAAGCCGGGTGTCGGCCAACAGGTTGCGGTCAGTCCGCTCACCTTCAAGGCCGGCCCGGGCGGGCAGCCTCTGCCTCCGGCACCGGTGTCGGTGGCGCGCTGAGCAAGGGCCGGTTGCCAGCGTCGGCTACCTGGACCGGGTGGCTGGTGGCTGGTGGCTGGTCTCGACCCATCAGCGACATCGGACCGCCACGGGAGCTTTTTCGACCGGATTTGCCAGATGGAGGATGTTCGGGGCCAGTGACCAGCCGCAAAAAGCTCGCCCGTACCCATTGGCAAAAGCGTCTGGCCGGCGTCAACTATCCTGACCGCTCGACGACAACTATCTTGGCCGGTGGAACGTGGGCGTAGTTGTCGTTGATCGGTGCCTTGGTTTTGGTTTTGTTGATCTCCTTCGTCGTCGAGCGGTGGGCAAGTCACGGACCCCGCAGGGGCTGTCCACAGGCTTGTCCTGTGGGCAGGTGACTTGTCCACCGCGGCTTCCCCGCGCTCAGGTTGCGTGGTCGGTCGCTGTAGTTGTCGTCGGTCTCGCGTTGGTCCTTCTCCCGCTGGGCTGTGCCGCGTGCGCCGCCCGTCGGCGATAGCTCTCCACATTCATTTCCAAGATCGTCGAGTGATGCACGAGCCGGTCGACTGCGGCCAGGGTCATCGCCGGGTCGACGAACACGTCGCTCCACTGCGAGAACGGCGTGTTGGCGGTGATCGCAAGGCTCTTGCGTTCGTATCGCTCGGCGATCAACTCGAACAGCACCGAGGTCTCGGCCTGATCGCGACGAACGTAGCTCAGATCGTCCAGGATCAGCAGGTCGAAGCGGTCGAGCCTGGCCAGTTCCTGCGGCAGCCGCAGGTCGCGCCGGGCCGCCTGCAGGCGCTGTACAAGGTCACTGCACCGGGTGAACAGCACCCGGCGCCCGGCATCGACGAGTGCGTGACCGAGCCCGCTCACCAGATGGCTCTTGCCGACGCCCGGCGGGCCGAACAGCAGCACATTGGCGCCGCGGTCGATCCACTCATGACCTTCGGCCAACGCCATCACCTGAGCCTTGGAGACGCTCGGTACCGCCGCGAAGTCGAAGCTCGACAATCGCTTGTCCGGCGTCAGGCAGGATTCGGCGCGGTGGCGGTCGATGCGGCGGAACTCGCGCTCGGCGATCTCATGCTCCATCAGCGCTTCCAGCAGCCGATGTCCGGGCCAGCCCTCACGGTCGGACTGCGCGCACAGGTCGTCGGCCAGTCGCTTGATCGTGGGCAGTCGCAGTTCGGTGAGCATCAGCGCCAGGCGCCCGGATGGCAGCGTCGTCGCACTCATGGCGACACCTCGATCAGTACGTCGTAGTCCTGCAGCGGCGGCAACTGCACCGACACCGCCGGCAATTCGACGATGGGCGGTTTCAGTAGCGCGCTCAGCGCATTCAGATCGGGCAATTGGTCGAGCTCGATCAGCTGCTCAAGTTCCTCGGCGAGTTGTGCCTCATGGCCGTCGGCGGCCAACGAGAGCAGGCCCACGATCGTCTTGCAGGCTTCGCGCTCTGCAAGTGCTGCTGACAGGCGTTCCCAGGTGCGGCGGTAGATGTCGCGGGGGAATACCGCATCGCGCAGCACCCAGCGGGCGAAGGCGCCGGGCTTGCGCCTGAGCGCGGCCACCAGGTGCCTATAGTCGATGTTGCGCGGGTGCCGCTGGCCGTCGCGGTGGGTCGCGCGGCTGCGCTCGAGCACGCATTGGCCGCCCAGCCAGCACTCGATGTGCTGCGCATACTGGCGAACCGTCAGGCGGTGTCCGATCAGTTGGCTTGGCGCGCTGTACTGCACGCCCTTGACGGTGAAGATGGCGTATTTGCTGACCCGCGCCGGGAACTCCTCGTACTCAGCCGTGCGGCGCGCCGGCAGCGGCCGTAGCATGGTCCGCTCGACGGCCAGCCGGGTGACGGCGCGGGCATTGAATCGCTGCACGATGGTCTCGACGAAGGCCTCGTAGTCGGCGCGCTCGTCGAAGCGACGGGTACCGCGCAACCGCAACGCCTGGTCGAGCGCGGTCTTGAGCGAATCGTGTCGCGACTCGATGGAGCCGTTCTCATGCGACTGGCTCGGATTGCAGCGGCTCGCGCGCATGCCGTAGTGCTGGCACAGACCCTCGTACCGGCGGGTCAGCTCCTGCGCCTCGGCCAGGTTGTTGAACGCCGCCGACAGGCTGTCGGTGCGATGCTCCTCCGGCACCCCGCCCAGCCGCCACAGCGCGGCCTGTAGTCCGCCGGACAACGCGGCGAAGCTCTCGCCTTCAGTGAGAACGACGGCGTGCCGCCATCCCGAATGCGCGAGCGCGAACTGGTACAGCCGGTGATCGAAAGCGACCCCGTCGATCTTCACCTGCAGGTCGTCGGCGACGGTGAAGTCGGACAGTCCCAGTCTGCCTGGCGGATGCTCCTGGGCGAAGTAAACGTCGCGTTCGGCGCCATGCACGGCGCGCCACTGGCGGACGCGGCGCTGCAGCGTACGAAGCACGGCACCTCCGTACTGGCCAGGATGCCGGCGCTGCAGTTCCTCCAGCAGCGTCACGGCGTTGAGTTGCGCGTCCGCCCGCAGCAGCGGGACGACTTCAGCCTCCCACACCTCGGCCAGTGGATCCGATCGGGTCCGCCAGCTCCTGGCTGGCCGTTGCGAAGGCAGTTGACCGGCATCTTCGATGCGTCGCGCACTGCGTTCGCTGATTCCCGCCTTGGCGGCGGCCGCCACCTGCGGGAGTTTGTTGCGATGTTGTTTGTACTTGAGCACTTGGTGGTCCGTGATTCTCTTGCCGGGCATTTCCGGGGTCTCGACGTGTTCGATGACCCCACGGTAAGCCCCGCGTCCCGGACCTGCCGGCTTCGGCCTCAACCGGCCAAGATAGTTGTCGTCAGCCGGCCAAGATCATTGTCGCCAACCAAGCGTCGAGGTGGCACCGATATCGGCGGCTCCGAGCGTCTCCCCGTGCCAGCGCGCGCGCCACTCCATGATGCGAATGGTCGGTGCGCGAGGCGACGACCAGCACGTTGACGTCAGGCGTTATCCCCAGCGCCTCGAGCAGCGCCTTGTTGCTCAGCGGGCTCAGACCTTCCAATAGACCGCCCCGGCCCTCAAGAGCGGCAGGCGGATCCGGGTGCGCTTGGTGGAATCTGCTTCGGCACGAAGCCGTAGTTGCAGGCCTTCCTCGATCACCCGGGTCAGGCTCGTGCGTTGCCAGGCTGCGAGGGCTTTGGCATCGGCCAGGAGTTGGTCGATGAGGTTCAGCGTGGGCTTCATGCGACCAGGATATGGATTTCTGTATCAACGCTAAGCGGGTTGCGGCTGATCGCCGAGGGCGTGGTAGCGGGAAAATATCCGTCGGCGGAGATCGCGACAGCGGAGCAGCAGTGCTTCATGAACAGGGCCACTCGGCCACGCACATGCAGTTGATCCAATGACAACGCATCGGGCCTCAACGATGGCCGTCCGCGCCGCTGCTTTCTGCCCACGCTACACATCATGGGGATCGGCCCCGCGCCGGCCACTCGCAAGGGTGAGGCATTGGCGCTGAGGTCGAGGGATCGCGTTGCTGTTGATTGGCGGGACGGTCACCGCATTCTGGGCGCTGGGCCTCTAAAAATAAGGCGCCTGCAGATTCGATTGCGAGTTGCCCCCAAAGTTGCTCTAGACAACCATTAATTCGCCGCAACAAATTATACCAACTTGCCTAGCATGAGAAATACAAACCATTGCCGAAGCATTTTACTAAAATACCATCAATATTACAGAAAGGAAGAGCCCCACTACTTGCTCAGTCGGCGCTGCGGGCTCGTCTTGCGATCGTGTCGGGGCTTTCTTCCCGCAATTATGCTGTAAGCCTCTTCCACTGCACGAAGTGCTGTGGCAAGGCGCTCGCGTAGCGCTTCGTCACGCTCCGCATTGTCGGATTCCTCCTCGACTTTCTGTGACGAAGTTTTCCTTCGCGATGAGTTCCCAAAGCTGCCGGTCACCATGGGCGCAATTTCCACGTCCACGAGCGACGGTGAACGGGTACGAAAGGCAATTGGCGCGTCGCGTCTCATATTGTGGAGAATCCGAAGTTCAGCGATTGAAATATCCATAGGCATTTCAACGCCAACCCGAAATCCATGATTCATCACGTTCCAGCCGAACCCACCGAATTTGCTCAGCGTGGCCTCTTTACCAAGAATTGCTGCAAACGCACAATAGGCGGTTGCGACGGCGCCACCGCTCTTATCCGCCCGTGTTGCCAACTCGAGAAAGTCAAACGAGCCAGGCTCGATTAGGCTGATCAAGAAACCGCGCTCTAGGGAATGGGGCGTTTCAGCAGACGACCTCATCCGATCTAGGGCCTCCATGATTAGGTCATACCTTTGTTCTCGGCTGGTGACCCCCGACAATGAGCGCGCGTACTGAGAAAGCGCGGGCTTAAGCAAATCACGTTGATTCAGATTATTTCGTGCATCGACCCAAGATTGGACACTATCCCCAAGTGCCTGGGGAGAAGCGTCTTGTGACTCGCCTAAATCCGAGAGAGCTTGCAGGAACCCCCCCACATCTGCAACCGGGATCAGCGAGGCGACGTCCACGTCGTTCGCCGTCAGTACACTTGCCTCAAGCCAGCGTTCGACAATAATAGCAAGGGACTCGTGCCGCCATCCCTTCATTACTGCTTGTGCGCAGGCAAACGACATTGTTCGGCGAACACTGTCCATTCCCATGAGACGAAAGTCGGCATCAGGACCGATAGTCGCCTTCAGCTCTCCGACGATTAGACCGACAAACCCCAAAACTGCTGCGCGGCTAAGCGGTCTCTCGCCGTATTCTGTGCAATCTCTGAAGTCCTCAATCTGCCAAGCTTTCATGAGCGACGTGATAGGCGTCACAACGCCCGGAAGCGCCAGCATCCTCGGGAGAAGATCAGCTAGAACAGGTTCCGAACTGAGGAGGACGGAGGGCAGGTCAGGGCTCAGGCCATCGCCCACTGACCACAGAGCACGCACCGCATTCTGCGCGAGTGGACGGCCGATGTCCTCGCGTTCGATTGGACGAGCAAGTGTACGCAGCTCGCCAAATCGGCCCAGGTTGCGAACCAGTTCCCGAGCATCGATATCGATACCTCGAAACTCTTTCATGATACCTTTCCAAACAAGTTTTTGATGCTGATCTTATTAGTGTTGGGTTTCGCAAGCGCCGCCGCGAAGAACGCATGAAGAGGCTGGTCGTGGTAAATGTTCAGCGCAGTCTTGGCTCTGGTGACTGCTGTAAATACGACCCTCCTCTCGTGCTCCCGGAACTCTGCCATCGTGTCTGCAGCGACAACGTGGACGCCTCGAAATTCAAGCCCTTTGGACGAATGCACCGTGCTCACCCAAACGGGCAATGTCGGGTCAAAGTCCTTAGACATCGCATTAGTGACCTGTCCGGAGAGTTCAGCGGCGGCGAGCAGCAGGTCAACTACCTGCTCGACATCCTTCCGGAGTGGAACCAGTACGCCAAAGATTTGGCCCGGATACACCGCTATTTGTTTGACGATCTTGGGAATTGCCGACTTTATTTGATCAGCCAGCCCCATTCCTGCCACGACCTCAACATTCCCCGGGTCACCCTTGTACTGGTGAGTCTCAAGCATTGGCTTGTGATCAAATTTCCCGTCCATGATCTTGTCTGCCACTTCGAGAATTGCCGGAGCGACACGGTAGTGAAGTTGCAGCGTGATCGGCGCATGCCAAGCGTGGCTCTTGAGCCAAGGTGTCCCAGCGGAACCAGCGCCGTAGATGCCTTGTCGCAAGTCAGCGGCGCATGAAAGGTTCTTGGCAAGATACCTAAATATCTCAAGGTCAACGTCGGAATAGTCCTGCGCTTCGTCAATGAACAACACCGGGAACGAATTGCGACCGGCGCCGGTCTTCATCAATTCTTCCATTGCAGACTTCAGTACGGCATCTCGCTTTTGATAGGACTCGCCACTCTCCCGCTTAGGCAGACTCCCGTGATCGCCCAAGACTTGCTCCAGCAGTTTGCGTTGAGTGATGATTCGATTCGCAGGGAAAAGATAGAGGTCTGCACCGGTGCGAACAAAGTTCTGCAATAGACCTGTAAAGCAAATGACATAGAACTCTGCATCCGGCGTCGCCAACATCAAGTAATTGGCGCGCAGAAGGAGGAGATTGGTCTTCCCACTACCCGGTGGACCAGAAAGAAGCATGTCTTCGGCAAGATCTACGCTCAGAACCTGAAGCTGCTCGGGCAGCAGATCGTTTTCGTCAACCCACCAGGTACCAGACATCGCAAAGGTCTCCGTTCTCTATTGACCAGCCAATTCTTCGATTACCGAGAGTATCCATTCCTGAAGGACATCGGAGATGCCTTCAAGGCTATCTAGGGCAGCCCCAAGATGAGACCATCCAACTTCGGTGTCGGCGAGCCCCTTCGATGCCCTAGCATAGACGTCGACTATGCTGCGATCATCACGGAGAGCGATGGCAACTTGAATCCGGAAGGGCAAGGCAAGCTTTAAAATTGGAGCTGCAGCGAACGTGTAGGTAACGGCAGCACTAGGGTAAGCTCCTCCATCGAGCGTAGTGGTTCTTGGAGGTATTAAGTCGCCGAGCGCAGCGAGAGCTTGGTCGAAATGAACCCTCGTGGACCTGACAATCGTCGACAACCGCACATCTTTCAGGCGCCGCGTTTCTCCGCCCTCGATCGCGTCGACACGATTCAGAGCAGGGCCAAGTTGAAGCTGCCTCAGAAGTGCGTCTTTTCTGGCCTGAAGCGATGGCTTTTGCAACGCTCGTTCGGAGAACATGAAATCCTCCCAGCGTACTAACTCAAGCCTCTCCAACGGATTCTTCAGCAGGCATCGGGTGGCTAGGTTGCAGAGGTGGGAATCAACATCGTCGGCAGTGACGACGACATCGTCGTTGTCAATGGCCGCCACAAGGTCAGCATGCCTGGTAGTCGCATTTTTGAAGATCGGTCTGCGCACAATCAGATCATGCAAAACGGCCCCAATTTGATAGAACGTAATGGCTCGCCAACCATTCAGGGTGTCCTCTTCTCGCCCGTGAATCATCTCAGGCGGGCTGTACTGGTGCGTGCCGACGAAACCCTTTGATGCCTGTTGACTTGTAGCGGCATCATCACCATGGGGCTTAAGAACGCCAAAGTCGAGCAACATCAACGACGACAACTCTTTGTCAGTTACATGAATGTTGTCCGGCTTTATGTCGCGGTGCGTGAAGCCCCAATCCTCAAGCTGCATAGCCGCACTGGCAAGTTGTTCAATAAGCGCAGGGATATTTGCGCGCGGGATTGAGGAGAGCACCTTCGAAAGCGGTTGACCCGGCGCAAACTCCATAACTACGAAAAGAAGCCCGGAGGCCTCGCAGCTGCCCGAGTCCAGGACGCGAGCAATATTCGCGTGGCGCTTTTCGATGAGCTTCCGCTCTCGCTCAACCCTAATCAGTTGGGCATCTCTTCCATATTGCTCGATTAGGCCCGGATGAAATACCTTGACAACCGCGATCGTATGATCCCTACGGGCTCGCATGACAACGGCTGACTTGCCATGCGAGAGGTAATCTATCAGCTCCCAGCCGGCAATAGGACCACCTGCCAATAGCGAATCTGAGAACACCTTGGCTTCTGCGAAGTCCATATTGCTTTTCTTGGTGAATCTTTACGGCTAAGCTACGACGCTATAGCGGAAGCGCTCGGCCACGAGCATGACCTCATGACCACTCATAGCTGCCTCGTCCAAGCCGCCGTTGTGCTGGTGAACAAACCCGAGCGACGCCATGTCAGTTCGAATCGTCTCGAGAGAAGTAGTTGCCGCGCTCCAATAAAATTGGTAATGTTCAAACAGATCCTTGCATTTTGTGCTGAAGCAAACTGAATAGTCGCCGAGCGGTTCAATCGAAATGAGCGTCGATGACGGCGTTTTGTAGCCTGCGGCGATCGAGGCATCACCTGTGCAGAAGAGTGATCTCCCGCGATAGTCAACACGAAAGTGTTCCACAAACCATTCGATCAAGAATTGATGAATTGCGATAGGCAAATCGCGTGGTTTCCTAGTCCTCTGGAGATTAGGGTTAGAGATGGTTCCAGTCGCACCCGTCAGATACTTGGTCGAGTGCATACGAAAAAGCTTTTGGACACTTGAATTCATTTTCCTTCGGTGGTTTCCACTCATTCAGAAAGGAGATTCCTAACGCTCCGCGCGCCTCGACAGATGCTGCGCGCATGCGCGCAGCATCATTACACGAAAATTCTGCTACCTGGGTGGCCTCCACATTCCCGGGGTTGTGGATGGACCTCTGGCCCGTTCCGGCGTTCGAGGGTCCGCGCACTGGGAGTCAAGCAAGTTACCAGAAATGACCCGCGCACATCTATGCCAATTCGAGGGGCCAAGCCTAAAGCTGTTCTCGAAATCCCCCCGCTTTTCCCCCCGATTTGGACAAGACGCGTGTTCTGGCCGGTCGCAGACTAGCGGTTCTTCCCAAGGGCTCCTCCCCCTTGCCCATCGCGGGCGCAACAACGGGACACACCGATGTCGGCCGCAGCAGTCGTTACCTGCCTTGGAGTTCTGGTGAGACTTGATCTCGCGGTGCGATGACGCTGTTCAGTCGCCGTCGTTTTTGACGCCGGCAGTGATTGCCTGCGAAACAGGCCGCATCTCGGCTTAGATTTCGCGGCCGAATGTTTCGTTGACCTGGCTGCACCTTGAATCGAAGAGCAGCCCGGGCCACACTAAAGGTTCTTCCGCGGGCATCGCGTCCGCAAGACCGTCACCACCTGCTTCGCCTGGCTGACGGCCAGTTCGCTGGCGTCGCAGTCGTTACCTGCACTGAAGCAAGCAGCCCGCTCGACGGGCTCGAATGGTAGGGCGACCTGCAAGAACAGGCGCAGTTTGAACGAGTGGCAAAACCATCGATTCGCCGAGGCCCGTTGGCTCGGCTGACGATCGGCAGGCTCAACGCCTGCCTGGATGCGACGTGCGACCCGATCGCCCTTGACGATGCCCAGCGCCTCGGGCCTGGGCAATGATCCGGCGCTGCCGAAGCGCTTTGCGTCGTCACTGGAAGCAGCGCTGACAGTGACGACGCGTCCAAGTCCTTGATCGGACGTTGAACCGCTGCCGCGCCCGGCAGTGATGCGTCGAAGTGACGAGCAAATCGCGGCCTTGACCGCGTGAACCGAAGCCTCCCGGCCTTTGCCCTCAGGGCCCCGAGCCCTCTCGTGCGGTGCGGCGATGACCCGCATCCGTTTTTCCTGACGTATGGCCACGGCCCGACCGTGGCGTGCCGGCTGATCCCCGTTATCGGATCAATCCGACGTGTGCGAGGCACACCCCGTGGACCCCGGGTCACTGGTCCCCGCGAGCGAGGTGCCCACAGGCACGAGCCGCGGCGCTAATGCGATGTGCAACGCAGGCGAGCTGTAGCCCCATTGCACGAAACGGGCGTGGTGTCCCGTGTCCCTCGTGATTTCCGCGCGCTGCGGCGAGCGGAATGGACAGAAACACTTACCTGAATGCCTCAAACCACGCAGTACCGGAAACCGGATCAACAACGAACAACGGATCGAGAAAGGAGCGAATCGCGATGCGCGACCTCAACTTCGATTTCAAGCAGCTCGGCCGGCGCAACCGCGACGGCTCGATCGCCACCCAGCATGACCGGGAGAGCATCCTCGGCCTGGTCGCCAATCAACTCGCCGACGGCGGATTCCGCCATCTTCGAGCGCAGGGACTGCGAACGAAACACATCGAGCACCTTGTCATTCGCTGGCATGCCGAGCAGATCTCGGCCGGCACCTTCAAGAACCGGATGAGCGCGCTGCGCTGGGTGGCCGAGAAGATCGGCAAGCAGAACATCGTCGCGCGCGACAATGCGGCCTATGCGATCGCCGATCGGCGATTCGTCAGCAACGAATCGAAGGCAACCGAGCTAGACGGCGACAAGCTGGCGAAGGTTTCGGATCCGTACACCGCGATGTCGTTGCGGTTGCAGGCGGCTTTCGGCCTGCGGCGCGAGGAGAGCATCAAGCTGCGGCCCGAATGGGCCGACCGCGGCGATGTGCTGACGCTCAAGGCCAGCTGGACCAAGGGCGGCAAGGAGCGCGACGTGCCGATCATCAGCGAGACGCAGCGAGACGTGTTGAACGAAGCCAGGGCGCTTGCCGGCAAGGGCAGCCTGATCCCGGCTGAGATGTCGTACCGCGATCAGCTGAACCGCTTCAAGGCGCAGACCGCGCGCGCCGGCATCGACCATGTGCACGGTCTGCGGCACGCGTATGCGCAAACCCGCTACGAGGAATTGACCGGATGGAAAGCACCGGCAGCCGGTGGACCCACCTCGAAGCAACTGAGCCCCGAACAAAAGGCAGTGGATCGAGAAGTGAGGTTGACCATCTCCCGCGAGCTCGGACACGAGCGCGAGCAGATCACTGCGGTTTATTTAGGCCGATAGGCGCTTCGTGATCGGCGATGTCCGCGCGTTGCACAAACGGCGAAACGTTCTCGCCGTCTTGCCGCTGATCGAGATAGTCCGCCCACCACTGCATCAAGACGGCGCGATCCTTGAGGTAGCTCGATCGGTGATAGGCCGCCCTCACCGCATTGCGCTCGATATGCGCCAGTTGCCGCTCGATGACATCGGGCGAGTGGCCGAACTCGTTGGCGACGGTCGAGAACAGCGCTCGAAAGCCGTGCGCCGTCGCGATTCCCTTGTAGCCCATCCGCGCCAGCGCGCTGTTCAGCGTGTTTTCGCTGATCGGCTTGCCAGGGTAATACGGGCTCGGAAAAACCAGCGAATCGTTGCCCGACAGTTCACGCGTCGTCGCAAGCACCGCCAAGGCCTGACGGCTCAGTGGCACCAGGTGCTCGGTGCGCATCTTCATGCGCTCGGCGGGGATGCGCCACTGCGCGCCCTGCAGATCGAACTCGGCCCAGCGCGCTCCGCGAAGTTCGCCGGGGCGCACTGCCGTCAGCATCAACAAGCGCAAGGCATTGAGCGTGCCCGGGTAGCCATCGTAGGCTGCGAGCTTGGCCAGAAATTCGGTCAATTCCTGTTGTGGCAACGCGGCGCGGTGGGTGACCGGTCGAGGCCTCAGCAGTTCGGCGCGCAGCAGGTCCTGCACCGGATTGGTCTCGATGTATTCGTGAACGACGGCGAAGCGAAAAACGGCTCGCACGCGTTGCAGCACCCGCCCTGCGGTATCGCTGGCACCGCGCGCTTCGATCGCCTTGATGGCCGCGATCACATGGCGTGCCTTGATGCTCTTGATAGGCATCGCGCCGATCGGCTTGAAGATGTCGGCGACCAGGCTGTCGACCACCCTCGCCTTCGTCTCGTCGGTCCATGCGCCTTGCTGGTGTTTGACCCAGGCGCGGGCAACCGTTTCGAAGTCGTGTTCGACCTCGCGCAACACGCGTTCCTTCTCGGCCTGTCTGGACGCGCTGGGGTCGATGCCGTCAGCGATCAGCTTGCGCGCCTGGTCACGGCGCTCGCGGGCGGTCTTCAACGTCGTGTCGGGGTAGGTGCCGAGCGACAACCGTTTTTCCTTGCCGGCATGCCGGTACTTCAGGCGCCACCACTTGCCACCGCTCGGCGCCACCTCGATGTAGAGGCCGCCGCTGTCGAACAAACGGACCGGTTTCGCTTTGGGCTCCGCCTTGCGGACCTGGATGTCGGTGAGTGGCATGGGGGCAACTCCTGAAGGGGCTCTGACCAGTTGCCCCGAATGTTGCCCTGAAATGCGTTGGAACGCAATGAGACGGTCTGAGACCACCTGATGCCGAAAAGCCCAGCATTCATGCGGCTTTCCGGCTTGTTGGTGAGGCGTCGTGAGACGTCTTGAGACTGCCTGAAACGTGTTCCTGGTGCTCGGGACGGGAATCGAACCCGTACACCCCCTTCCGGGAAGTGGCGGGTTTTAAGCCCGCTGCGTCTACCAATTCCGCCACCCGAGCGGGCCGCTGCGATGATAGCCGGCGCGGTGGTGGCCGCACCGGCGTCTTGCTTATCCGACCGCGCGCCGCGCGTTGCCGAACATCCGCATCCACGGACTCGCCTGCGAGGCGTCGCCGCTGGTCCAGCTCATTTGCACGTTGCGGAACACCCGTTCCGGATGCGGCATCAGCACCGTGAAGCGGCCGTCGGGTGTCGTCACCGAGGTCAGGCCGTCGGCGCTGCCGTTCGGATTGAACGGATAGTTGGTGGTCGGCCGGCCATGGTTATCGACGAATCGCATCGCGCGCTGCACCTGTTCGGCGTCGCCGCGTTGCGAGAAGTCTGCAAATCCTTCGCCATGCGCCACCGCGATCGGCAGCCGGCTGCCGGCCATGCCGCTGAAGAAGATCGACGGGCTGTCGAGCACCTCGACCAGGCTGAGCCTGGCCTCGAACTGCTCGCTGCGGTTGCGGGTGAATGCCGGCCAGGCCTGCGCGCCGGGGATGATCGGCGCCAGCGCGGCCATCATCTGGCAGCCGTTGCAGACGCCGAGCGCAAAGCTGTCGCCGCGCTGGAAAAAGGCTGCGAACTGCTCGGCGAGCTGCGCATTGAACAGGATCGAGCGCGCCCAGCCGAGGCCGGCGCCAAGCGTATCGCCGTAGCTGAACCCGCCGCAGGCGACAAAACCCTTGAACTGGTCGAGCCGCGCGCGGCCCGACTGCAGGTCGCTCATGTGCACGTCGTGGCTGTCGAAACCGGCCTGCGCCATCGCATAGGCCATCTCGAGGTGGCTGTTGACGCCCTGCTCGCGCAGGATCGCGACCGGCGGGCGGGCGCCCGTTGAAATGAACGGCCCGGCGATATCTTCGGCGGGGTCAAACGACAGTTGGACGTGCAGGCCCGGGTCGTCGACATTGCCGGCGGCTTCGTGTTCGGCATCGGCACAGGCCGGGTTGTCGCGCAATGCGGCGATGCGCCAGCTGACCTCGTCCCATACCCGCTGCAGATCGGCCAGCGGAGCGCTGAACACCGCCTTCGCATCGCGCCAGACCTCGACCACGCCGCGGTCGTTGGTCTTGCCGATGAAATGCGAGTGCTTGCTGAGGCCGAACGAACGCAGCGTCTGCATCACGTCGTTGCGCACCGCGGTCGGCACCTCGATCACCGCGCCGAGTTCCTCGTTGAACAATGCGCGCAGCGTCAGCTCGCGGCGGCGCGCGTCGACCTGCGTCGCCCAGTTCTTCGAGTCGCCATATTCGGCGCGGCTGTCGCTGATGCCGTCGCCCTCGGTGACCAGCATGTCGACATTCAGGCTGACGCCGAGGCGGCCGGCAAACGCCATCTCGCAGACCGTCGCCCACAGGCCGCCGTCGCTGCGGTCGTGATACGCGAGCAGGTGGCCATCGCTGCGCAATGCGTTGATCGCATCGACCAGCGATTTGAGCAGCTGCGGATCGTCGAGATCCGGAATGCCGTCGGCCTCGCGGCTGCCGAACTGCCCGGTCACCTGCGCCAGCATCGAGCCGGCCATCCGCTTCCTGCCCTGGCCGAGGTCGATCAGCAGCAATGTCGAATCGCCACCGCGCAGCTGCGGCGTCAGCGTCGGCCGCACATCGGCCAGCGTCGCGAAGGCGGTGACGATCAGCGATACCGGTGCGGTGACCTGCTTGTCTTCGCCAGCCTCGCTCCAGCGCGTGCGCATCGACAGGCTGTCCTTGCCGACCGGCACGCTGATGCCGAGCGCAGGGCACAACTCGAGGCCGACCGCTTTGACGGTGTCGTACAGCGCGGCATCCTCGCCGGGCTCGCCACAGGCCGCCATCCAGTTGCAGCTGAGCTTGACGCGCGGCAATTCGAACGGCGCAGCCAATAAATTCGTGATCGCCTCGCCGACCGCCATCCGGCCGGCGGCCGGCGCATCGAGCGCGGCCAGCGGCGTGCGTTCGCCGAGGCTCATCGCCTCGCCGCGGAAGCCGCTGTAGTCGGCCAGCGTCACCGCGCAATCGGCCACCGGCACCTGCCACGGCCCGACCATCGGATCGCGGTGGCTGAGGCCACCGACCGCACGGTCGCCGATCGTGATCAGAAAACGTTTGCTCGCGACGGTTGGATGGCGCAGCACATCGAACGCAACCTGCGTCAGATCGAGTTCGGCGAGCTCCAGCGCGGCATCGTCGCGCGCGACGCGTTCAACGATGCGGTGCATCTTCGGCGGCTTGCCGAGCAGCACTTCCATCGGCATGTCGATCGGCCGGTCAGCACTGGCCGGCTGCTCGAGCACCAGCTGCGGCTCGGCGGTCGCGACGCCGACGACGGCAAACGGGCAACGCTCGCGCTGGCACATCGCCTCGAACAGCGGCAAGGCGTCGGGTGACACCGCCATCACATAACGCTCCTGGCTCTCGTTGCACCAGATCTCCTTCGGCGCGAGCCCGCTTTCTTCCAGCGGCACCTTGCTCAGGTCGAAACGCGCGCCGCGCCCTGCCCCGTCGACCAGTTCCGGAAAGGCATTCGAGATGCCGCCGGCGCCGACATCGTGGATCGCGAGGATCGGATTGTTGTCGCCGAGTGCCCAGCAGTGGTTGATCACCTCCTGCGCGCGGCGCTCGATTTCCGGATTGCCGCGCTGCACCGAATCGAAATCGAGCTCGGCGGCATTTGCGCCGGCGGCCATCGAGCTGGCGGCGCCGCCGCCCATGCCGATCCGCATGCCGGGCCCGCCGAGCTGGATCAGCAGCGTGCCGGCGGGAAACTGCACCTTTTGCGTCTGCCCTGCGGCGATGCTGCCGAGGCCGCCGGCGATCATGATCGGCTTGTGATAACCGCGGCGCACGCCGGCGACATCCTGCTCGAAGACGCGGAAATAACCGGTCAGGTTCGGCCGGCCGAATTCATTGTTGAAGGCGGCGCCGCCGAGCGGGCCGTCGATCATGATCTGCAGCGCGCTCGCGATGTGTGCCGGTCGGCCGACCGGGTTGCGCTCCCACGGCTCGCTGGTGCCCGGCAGGTGCAGGTTCGAGACGCTGAAGCCGGTCAGCCCGGCCTTCGGCTTCGAGCCGCGGCCGGTTGCGCCCTCGTCGCGGATCTCGCCGCCGGCGCCGGTCGCGGCACCGGGGAACGGCGAGATTGCCGTCGGGTGGTTGTGCGTCTCGACCTTCATCAGCACGTGCATCGTCTCGCGCTGTGCGCGGTAACGCGGCCCATTCGTGAAGCCGTCCGGCCGCCACGATTCGACTTCGCCGCCTTCCATCACCGACGCGTTGTCGCTGTACGCAACCACCGTGTGCTGCGGCGCGAGCTGGTGCGTGTGCCGGATCATCTGGAACATCGACTGCGGCTGCGCCTCGCCGTCGATCGTGAACTGCGCATTGAAGATCTTGTGCCGGCAGTGCTCGCTGTTCGCCTGCGCGAACATCATCAGTTCGACATCGCTCGGATTGCGCTGCAGGCCGACAAATGCATCGACGAGGTAATCGATCTCGTCGTCGGACAGCGCAAGGCCGAACTCGCGGTTCGCCTGCACCAGCGTGTCGCGGCCGCCGCCGAGGATGTCGACGCGCGCCATCGGTTGCGCCGGCTGCTCATCAAAAAGGTGCGCCGCATCCTCGCGTTGCAGCAGCACCGATTCGGTCATCCGGTCGTGCAGCAGCGCGGCCAGCGCCGCCAGTTGGTCGGCATCGGGCGTCTTCACGCCGCCGAGCAGGCCGGACTTCAGCTGCAACAGGTATTCGGTGACACGTTCGATGCGCCGCACCGGCAGCCCGCAGTTGTGCGCGATGTCGGTCGCCTTGCTGGCCCACGGCGACACGGTGCCAAGCCGTGGCGCGACGACGAGCCGCAGCACGTCCTTCGCGTCGGCCTGCGGGCCGCGATACGGATCGCCGTATTGCAGCAGGCCCTGCAGGCTGTCGAGTGACGAACGGTCGAGTTCGCTGTCGGCACGCACCCAGTGCACATGGCGGGCGTGGACCGAGGCCACGCCAGCAAAAACCGCCTGCAGCCGCGGCAGCAGCGCTTGCGCGCGAAAAGCGGAGAGCGCGTCGCCGCCCTCGAAATGAAGCAGATACAAGGGACTGGACATTCGCGAGGGGTCTCTGACGGGGCGCTGCGGGCAGCCGGTCGAGACCGGAGCCGCCGGGTGGCATGGGCCGACGGGGAGTGGGCAACGCCCTTGGCCCACCGGGGTAACCCGCGATTTTAGCGGCCCGGTGAGATAATCCACGGATGACGATCACCATCAAGACCCCCGCCGACATCGAGGCGATGCGCATCGCCGGGCGGCTGGCGTCGGAAGTGCTCGACATGCTGACCGAGCATGTCAAGCCCGGCATCAGCACCGAACAACTCGACAAGCTTGCCCACGACCACATCGTCAATGTGCAGAAGGCGATTCCGGCGCCGCTGAACTATGCGCCGCCCGGCTATACGCCTTATCCGAAATCGATCTGCACCTCGATCAACCACCAGGTCTGCCACGGCATTCCGAACAGCCGGGCGCTGAAAAACGGCGACATCGTCAACATCGACGTCACGGTGATCAAGGACGGCTGGCACGGCGACACCAGCCGGATGTTCATCGTCGGCGAAGGCTCGATCGCGTCGAAGCGGCTGTGCCAGTTCACCTACGACGCGATGTGGCGCGGCATTGCGAAGGTCAGGCCGGGCTCGACGATCGGCGATATCGGCCACGCGATCCAGACCTTTGCAGAGAGCAACGGCTTCTCGGTGGTGCGCGAATTCTGCGGCCACGGCATCGGCCAGAAATTCCACGAAGAGCCGCAGGTGCTGCATTACGGCCGCCCCGGCACGCTCGAAAAACTGGTGCCCGGCATGGTCTTCACGATCGAGCCGATGATCAATGCCGGCCGCCGCGAGGTCCGCGAAATGGGCGACGGTTGGACCATCGTCACGAAGGACCGTTCGCTGTCGGCCCAGTGGGAACACACCATCCTCGTCACCGAAACCGGCTACGAGGTGCTGACGGTCTCGGCCGGATCGCCGGCGCCGCCGGCCTTCATCACCGCTGCGTCGACGCCTGCGCCGGCTGCCGCGTAAGCGGCCTGCGCCGATGACGATCGCCGACGACGCCACCACCCGCGCCAACCTGCTGCCGTTCGAGGATCCGGCGCCGGATGCGGTGCTCGACGGCCCGAAGCTGCCGGTCATCGACGCGGTCGACATCGCCGGCCTGCGCAACCAGTTCCGCCAGGGCAAGCAGGCGCTGCTCGACCATTTCACGCGCGGCCGGCCGACGACCCGCGCCGCTGGTTATCTGATCCGGCAACTCGCCGCGCATGTCGACAAGGCGCTGCTGCAGTTGTGGAAACTCGCCGGCATGACCGACCAGGCCGCGCTGGTCGCGGTCGGTGGTTACGGACGCGGCGAGTTGTACCCGTTCTCCGACATCGACGTGCTGCTGCTGCTGCCGTCGCCGGTGCCGTCGGTCGCCGGCGTCTCGGTGCCGACGGTTGGCGACCTGACGCCGGCGATCGAGCGCTTCATCACCTCGTGCTGGGACATCGGGCTGGAGATCGGCTCCAGCGTGCGCACCGTTGCCGATTGTGTCGAGGAGGCGCAGCGCGACATCACGGTGCAGACCGCGATGCTCGAGTCGCGTTACCTGTGCGGCACGCGCCGCGTTTATGCGCATTTCCGCCACTCGACGCTGAGCGCGGTCGACCCGGCCGCCTTCCTGCGTGCGAAGACGCTGGAGATGCAGCAGCGCCACCTCAAATACGAGGACACGCCGTATTCGCTGGAGCCGAACTGCAAGGAAAGCCCGGGCGGCCTGCGCGACCTGCAGGTGCTGATCTGGGTTGCACGTGCCGCCGGTCTCGGCCGCACCTGGCGCGAGCTGACCGGCAACGGCCTGATCACGCCGTTTGAATGCCGCCAGCTGCAGCGCAACGAAGGCGTGCTGAGATTGATCCGCGCCCGGCTGCACATCATCGCGAACCGCCGCGAGGACCGGTTGGTCTTCGACCTGCAGACCGCAGTGGCCGAAAGTTTCGGCCTGCTCGCAACGCCGGGCCAGCGCACCTCCGAAGTGCTGATGAAGCGTTACTACTGGGCCGCGAAAGCAGTGACCCAGTTGAACCAGATCCTGATGCTGAACATCGAGGAGCGCATCAACGGCTCGCAGGACGCGCCGATGCGGCCGATCAACGAGAAGTTCCTCGAACGCGGCGGCATGCTCGAAGTGGTCAGCGACGATCTGTACGAACGCGATCCGCACGCCATCCTCGAGACCTTCCTCGTTTTCCAGCAGACGGTTGCGACGAAGGGACTGTCGGCGCGCACGCTGCGTGCGCTGTACAACGCGCGTGATCTGATGAATGCCGAATTCCGGCACGACCCGGTGAACCGGGCGACATTCATGAAGATCCTGCTCGAACCCGAGGGGCAGACCCACGCGTTCCGGCTGATGAACCAGACCTCGGTGCTCGGCCGCTACCTGTGGGTGTTCCGCCGCATCGTCGGGCAGATGCAGCACGACCTGTTCCACGTCTATACGGTCGACCAGCACATCCTGATGGTGCTGCGCAATATCCGGCGCTTCTTCATTGCCGAACACGCACACGAATACCCGTTCTGCTCGCAGCTTGCCGCCGGCTGGGACAAGCCGTGGATCCTGTACGTCGCGGCACTGTTCCACGACGTCGCGAAGGGCCGCGGCGGCGACCATTCCGAGCTCGGCGCGGTCGAGGTGCGGCGCTTCTGCCGCGACCACGCCATCGCGAAGGAAGACTGCGCGATCATCGAATTTCTGGTCCGTGAACACCTGACGATGTCGCGGGTCGCGCAGAAGGAAGACCTGTCCGATCCGGACGTGATTCGCAGGTTTGCCGACCGCGTCGGCAACCCGGCGAATCTGACCGCGCTTTATCTGCTGACGGTTGCCGATATCCGCGGCACCAGCCCGAAGGTCTGGAATGCGTGGAAAGGCAAGCTGCTCGAGGACCTGTACCACCTGGCGCTGCGCGCGCTCGGCGGCGCGTTGCCGAACCAGGATGCGCAGGCCAGCGCACGCAAACAGGAGGCGCGGCGGCTGCTGAACCTGCTGAGCCTGCCCGACGGCATCGAACAGCCGCTGTGGGCCAAGCTCGATACGCGTTATTTCTCGCGCCATGAAGCCAGCGACATTGCCTGGCATGCACGCAGCCTGGAGGGCCGCCTTGCTGCGACCGAGCCGATCGTCGTTGCCCGGCTGTCGTCGGTCGGCGAAGGGCTGCAGGTGATGGTTTACGCGCCGCCGCATTTCACCGACCTGTTCGCGCGGATCTGCGGCTATTTCGATACCGGCAGTTTCGACATTCTCGATGCCAAGGTGCACACCAGCCGCGACGGCTATGCGATCGACACCTTCCAGGTGACGAGCCCGCTGCTCGCCGAGCGCTATCAGCACTACCGCGACCTGATCCTGCTCGTCGAGACGCAGCTCGCCGCGGCGATCAAGGCCGCCGGCCCGCTGCCGGCGCCGAGCCAGGGCCGCGTCTCGCGGCGCGTCAAGTCCTTCCCGATCACGCCGCGGGTCACGCTGCGGCCCGACGAGCGCGCACAGCGCTGGCTGCTGACGGTGTCGACCAGCGACCGCTCCGGGCTGCTGTATTCGATCGCACGCGTGCTCGCAAAACACAAGATCAACCTGCACCTGGCGAAGATCACGACGCTCGGCGAGCGCGTCGAGGACACCTTCCTGATCGACGGCGATGCACTGCAACGCAACCGCTCGCAACTCGAGATCGAATCGGAACTGCTCGACGTGATCAGCGGGCGCTAGAGGCAAGCGGTGTCGGTCAACTCCGTGTCACCCGAACATGCGCTGCGCAGCCTCGACGGCTACGACCGCATCATCGATGCACGCTCGGAGAGCGAATTTGCACTCGATCGGCTGCCCGGCGCAGTCAACTGGCCGACCCTGAACGACGAACAGCGGCACATCGTCGGCACCGAATACAAGCAGGTGTCGCCGTTTGCCGCGCGCAAGCGCGGGGCGGCGTTGTCGGCGCGCAATATCGCCGACCACATTGAACGCGAACTCGGCGATGCCGGCCGCGACTGGCGGCCACTCGTCTATTGCTGGCGCGGCGGCAAGCGCAGCGGATCGCTGGCGCTGGTGCTCGACCAGATCGGCTTCAAGGTCGATCTGGTCGAAGGCGGCTACCAGGGCCTGCGCCGCGCGCTCGTCACCTCGCTCGACGAGTTGGCGCCGACGCTGCGCTACCAGGTGCTGTGTGGCACGACCGGCTCGGGGAAGAGCCGGCTGCTGCAGGTCCTGCAGGGGGCTGGCGAACAGGTGCTCGACCTGGAGGCCATTGCAGAGCATCGCGGTTCGGTGCTGGGATTGGTGCCAGGCGTGGTGCAACCGAGCCAGAAAGCCTTCGACACACGGGTCTGGGACCAGCTGCGCCGCTTCGATCCGGGCCGGCCGGTTTGGGTCGAGAGCGAAAGCAAGAAGGTCGGCGCGTTGCGCGTGCCCGATGCGCTGATCGATGCTATCAGGCAGTCACCGTGCTGGCGGATCGATCTGTCGGTTGACGCAAGGGTCGCGCTGCTGATGGCCGATTACGACTTCTTCGTTGCCGACATCGAGGCGTTTTGCGAACGGCTCGATGCGTTGCGCGAACTGCGCGGCAGCGACGTGATCGACCGCTGGCAGGCTGCGGCCCGCTCCGGTGCGGTCGAGGACGTGGTCCGTGAACTGCTGCTGCTGCATTACGACCCGATCTACCTGCGCTCGATCGAGCGCAATTTTGCGGGGTACCGGGATGCGACGGTGCTGCAGCCGCGCGACGGGTCGTGGGAGGCGTTGCGGGAGGTGGCGAAGGGGTTGACGACCGGCAACCTTGCGTTGCCGTAGGAGGGGCTTCAGCCCCGATCTTTTCGCATGCCCCGAGCCTGAATCGGGGCTGAAGCCCCTCCCACAAAATTCAGGTCCGGGCGCTAACCCATGTGCAGCCCACCATTCACCGAAAAATCGGCGCCGGTGGCAAAGCCGGATTCTTCGGAGGCGAGCCACGAGACCATCGAGGCGATGTCCTGCGGCGTGCCGAGGCGCTTGACCGGGATGCCGGCGACGATCTTGTCGAGCACGTCCTGGCGGATCGCCTTCACCATGTCGGTCGCGATATAGCCGGGGCTGACGGTGTTGACGGTCACGCCCTTGTTCGCGACTTCCTGGGCCAGCGCCATCGTGAAGCCGTGCATGCCGGCTTTTGCAGCCGAATAGTTGGTCTGGCCGAACTGGCCCTTTTCGCCGTTGACCGAACTGATGTTGATGATGCGGCCCCAGCCGCGGTCGCACATGTCGTCGATCACCTGCTTGGTGACATTGAACAGGCTGGTCAGGTTGGTTTCGATGACCTCGTGCCAGTCGCTGCGGCTCATCTTGCGGAACATGCCGTCGCGGGTGATGCCGGCGTTGTTGACCAGCACGTCGACCGGGCCGTGTTCGGCCTTCACCTTCTCGAATGCGGCCACCGTCGAATCCCAGTCGCCGACATTGCCGACCGAGACGATGAACTGGTACCCCTGGGCGGCCTGCTCGCCGAGCCATTTCTCGTGGTCACGGCTCGGGCCGCAACCAGCGATGACCTTGAAACCATCCTGGTGCAGGCGCTGGCACATCGCGGTGCCGATGCCGCCCATACCGCCGGTGACATAGGCCAACTTCTTCGTCATGAATTGCTCCGGATCGATGCAAAAAGCATGCGGACGCCATCCGCCTTCCGGCCAATGGCGTCCGCTGATTGGGTCTCCGCTGCGGCCTGGCGCGCTGATGCGCGCCGTCAGCCGAGGGAAAAGACGTCGTTCAGCGTTCGACGGCCAATGCGACACCCATGCCGCCGCCGATGCACAGCGAGGCCAGGCCCTTCTTCGCGTCGCGGCGCTGCATCTCATGCAACAACGAGACCAGGATGCGGCAGCCGGATGCGCCGATCGGGTGGCCGATCGCGATCGCGCCGCCGTTGACGTTGATCTTCGAGGTATCCCAGCCCATTTCCTTGTTGACCGCACAGGCCTGCGCGGCAAAGGCCTCGTTGATTTCCATCAGGTCGAGGTCGGCGGCCTTCCAGCCGGCGCGCTGCAGCGCGCGCTGCGACGCGGTGACCGGGCCCATGCCCATGAAGGCCGGGTCGAGCGCGGTCGTCGCATAGCTGGCGATGCGCGCCATCGGCTTCAGGCCGAGCGACTCGGCCTTCTTCGCGGTCATCACCATCACCGCGGCGGCACCGTCGTTCAGGCCCGACGCATTGCCGGCGGTCACGCTGCCTTCCTTGTCGAAGGCCGGGCGCAGGCCGCTCAGGCCTTCCTGGCTGGTCTTGCGGTTGATGAACTCGTCGGCCGAGAAGACGACCGGGTCGCCCTTGCGCTGCGGGATGCTGAACGGAACGATTTCGTCCTTGAACTTGCCGGCGTCCTGCGCGGCCGCGGCCTTCTGCTGCGAGGCCAACGCCATGCCGTCCTGGTCGCCGCGGGTGATGCCGTATTTCTTCGCGACGTTTTCGGCGGTGATGCCCATGTGATAGCGGTTGTAGACGTCGAGCAGGCCGTCGTTGATCATCGTGTCGATCATCTTCCAGTCGCCCATGCGCTGGCCGTCGCGCGAGCCCATCAGCACGTGCGGGCTCATGCTCATGCTCTCCTGGCCGCCGGCGATGATGATCTCGCTGTCGCCATCGCGGATCGCCTGCGCGGCGAGCATCACTGCCTTCAGGCCGGAGCCGCAGACGGCATTGATCGTCAGTGCCGGCACGCCTTGCGGCAAACCACCCTTGATCACTGCCTGGCGGGCCGGGTTCTGGCCGACACCGGCCTGCAGCACCTGGCCGAGGATGACCTCGCCGATCTGCTCGCCACTGACGCCGCTGCGCTTCAGCAGTTCGGCTACCACCGCAGCGCCGAGCTCGGGTGCGGGAATCTTGGCCAGGCTGCCGCCGAACTTGCCGACTGCGGTGCGGGTGGCGGCGACGATCACGATATCGGACATGGAACTCTCCTTTTGCTAATTTCGCACTTGCGGGATCTGGCCGGCGAATCAGGCCTTCTGCTTGACATACCGGCCAGGAGCCGGCTCGATCGGTTTGTATTGTCGGTTGCCCGGCGTCTTCGGCGCCGGAATCGACTTGCCGGCATGGCCTTGCAGCCATTCGGCCCAGTCGGTCCACCAGCTGCCGGGCTTCTCGATGGCGCTCTCCAGCCACTTCTCCGGATCCGCTGGCAACGCGGCGCTCTTGCCGATCCAGTGGCTTCGCTTGCCCTTCTTCGGCGGGTTGATGACGCCGGCGATGTGGCCTGACGCACCCATCACGAAGCGTGTCTTGCCCTTCAGGATCTGCGTCGAGCGGTAGGCACTCTGCCACGGCACGATGTGGTCTTCGCGCGAGGCATAGACATAGGCCGGCGATGCGATCTTGCCGAGATCGACCGACTCGCCGCAGACCACCGTCTCGCCCGGCTTGCCGAGCTTGTTCTCGAGGTAGGTGTTGCGCAGGTACCAGCAGTACATCGGCCCCGGCAGATTCGTGCTGTCGCTGTTCCAGTACAGCAGGTCGAACGCCGGCGGCGTCTCGCCCTTCAGGTAGTTGCCGACGACATAGTTCCAGACCAGTTCGTTCGGACGCAGGAAACTGAAGGTCGACGCCAGCTCCTTGCCCTTCAGCAGACCACCGCCGGCCGGGCTGGCAGGGCCGAGCGTCATCTCGCGCATCTGCACCATCGCCTCGTCGATGAAGATGTCGAGGATGCCGGTGCTGCTGAAATCGAGCAGCGTGGTCAGCAGGGTGACGCTGGCAGCCGGCTGTTCGCCACGCGCCGCGAGCACCGCCAGCGCGGTCGACAGGATCGTGCCGCCAACGCAGAAGCCGAGCGTATTGACCTTCTTCGAACCGCTGATCTCGCGGACCACGTCGATCGCCTTGATCGCTGCGTCCTCGATGTACTGGTCCCAGGTCACGTCGGACATGCTCTTGTCGGCATTGCGCCAGCTGACGACGAACAGCCGATGCCCCTGCTCGACCGTGTAGCGGATCAGCGAGTTCTCCGGCTGCAGGTCGAGGATGTAGAACTTGTTGATGCACGGCGGCACGAACAGCATCGGCGTCTCGTGCACCTGCGGCGTCAGCGGCTTGTATTCGATCAGCTGGAACAGCTCGTTCTCGAACACCACCGAGCCTTCGCTGGTCGCGACATTGCGGCCGACCTCGAATACCGACTCGTCGGTCTGCGAGACATGACCCTGGCGGATGTCGTGCAGCAGCTGCTGCACGCCGTTGGCCAGGCTTTCGCCCTTGCTGTCGATCGCGCGGCGCAGGGCCTCGGGATTGAGCGCGAGGTAGTTGCTCGGCGCGGCGGCATCGACCCATTGCGACACGGCGAAGCGGATCCGTTCGCGCGTCTTCTGGTCGCCCTGCACCTCGTCAGCCATCTGCAACAACGTGCGCGCATTCAGCAGGTACATCTGCGCGGTGAACGCGGCCTGCGGGTTTTCGTTCCACGCAGGTGCCGAGAAACGGCGATCCTTCAGCGACACCGCGCCGGCGTCGCCGCCGCCCTGGAGGCTGGACAGGGAGCGGTTCCACAGTTCTGTCGCCTGTTTCAGATAGTCGGCCTGGATTTCACCGAGTACCGGCAGCGGCACATTGAAACCTTCCACCGACTTCATCAGGTCGGCAAATGCCTTGCTCGTCTTTTCGACGTCCGGCATGGCTGCAGCAAGCGAAGGGGCCTTGTCTGTCATCTGCTTCCTCGTTTCCCTGGTGCAAACCCTGAGGTCATCGGCCACGCCGCCCGCGACGGACGGCAAACCTGCGTACGATGGGTCTGCGATTGCGCAATGCTCACGTTACAGGATACGGCATGTATTTGGTGGCCATCGGTTGGATCTATGTCGTCATGATGATGGCGGCCGCAGAACTGGCGAGCCCGTCGGGCACCTGGCTGGGTGCGCTGGTGACGATTGTCCTCTATGGCGTGCTGCCAGTCTCGCTGCTGATGTACCTGATGGGTACCCCGATGCGCGCCCGCGCCCGGCGCAAGCGCGAAGCTGCCGTGGACAGTTCAGCCGGTGAGCCAGATGCCGGCGGCCATCCGTCCGGTGACGCGGTCGCGCCGGTAGGAAAAGAAACGTGAAGATGACTCGACGGTGCACAGGCCCGCACTGCTGATCCGGCCGACGCCGGCAGCGCGCAACCTGTCTTCGGCCAGGCCCGGCAGGTCGGCCAGCCATTTGCCTGGGGCGGCGGGGCCGCGCGGCCGGAAACGGCCTCGCCGGTCTTCCGCATCGGCGCCGAATGCGGCCAGCACATCAGCGCCGACCTCGAACTGCTGTGGGCCGATGCAGGCGCCAAGCCAGGCTTCGATGTCGCCAGGCCGGCAGTCGGCTGCCTCACACAAGGCCGTTATCGTCGCCTCGAGCACGCCGCCGGCAAGGCCGCGCCATCCGGCATGGGCAGCGGCAACCCCGCGGCCGCCAGCGGCCATCAGCACCGGCAGGCAATCGGCCACCTGAACCACGCAGGCAATGCCAGGCTCGGTGCAGACGCTTGCATCGGCCTGCGGCTGAGCCCGGCCCGGCTGAGCGTCGGCGGCGGTCAGCCTCACGACCCGGTTGCCGTGCACCTGGTCGAGCCAGACCGGCTCGGCCGGCATCAAGGCGCGCAGCGTTTGCAGGTTGGCGGCGACCGCGCCGTCATCGTCGTCACCGATGCCGCGGCGCAGATTGAAGCTGTCAAACGGCGGTTTGCCGACGCCGCCGTTGCGGCTGGTCATCAATGCGTCGACGCCGGCCTGCTGCCACTGCGGGCGCAGCCAGTCGTCGGCGGGTGCCGATCTCATCGCCGGCGCCGGGTGCCGGTGCCGAGCGCCTCCATCGAGCGCTCGCGCCGCTTCGCCTGTTTTTCCTCGAGCTTGCGCATCTCGCGCCGCTTGTAGTAGCCGGTGGCATCGGCCCAGGCCCACCATACGACCGCGCCGGCAAATGGCGACAACACGCCATACCAGGGCCAGTCGGCCACCGTGCCGATTTCCATCCATTTCAGGGTCAGCAGCAGCAGCCCGAGAATCACGAGGTACATGGCCAGCCTTTGCGCGTCGCAGCGTCGATCGGTATCAAAAGGTACGAAGGCCCGACCCGGCAGCGGGTCAACGGCATCCGGTTAATATTCGTTGAGGGTTCTGTACGAACCAATATAGCCCAAACCCTGGGCTCTCAATGAAGGAAGAAGCTGCATGAAAACGGTTCTCCGTCTGACGGTCGTCGGCTGCGCGCTGGCCGCTGCCTCCCTCGCCGCGTCCGCCAGCCAGGAGCTGGCGAGCAAGAAGAACTGCATGGCCTGCCATGCTGCCGACAAGAAGCTGGTCGGCCCGTCGTTCAAGGACATCGCATCGAAATACGGCGCCCAGAAGGATGCGGTCGATGTGTTGTCGCAGAAGATCCTGAAGGGTGGCTCGGGCACCTGGGGCCCGGTGCCGATGCCGGCCAATCCGCAAGTCAGCGATGCCGAGGCAAAAGACCTGGTGCGCTGGATCCTGACGGTCAAATAAGCGCTTCACTCCCTGAAGCAAAAGGCCCCGCTCGCGGGGCTTTTTGTTGTTCGCCTGCGGGAGCTTCGCTGTGCAGCGCCGTAGATCAAGCAGACGCCGTGGATCATGCTCCGCCGGGCCACTGGCGTGCCTTGCAGGCCGCGCCGAGCACAGCGGCCCCTCACCAGGCACAAAAGGTCTACCGGACCTTTTGTGTCCGGGCTCGGCCCCCCTGGGGGGGCCTAATACGCCTGCCCGAGCTGCTCGAGGATTGCCGGATTCTCGAGCGTGCTGGTGTCCTGCGTCACCGGCTCATTCTTTGCAACCGAACGCAACAAGCGTCGCATGATCTTGCCGGATCGGGTCTTCGGCAGGTTGTCACCAAACCGGATGTCCTTCGGCTTGGCAATCGGACCGATCTCGCGGCCGACCCAGTCGCGCAACTGCTTCGCAATCTGCTTGGCCTCGTCGCCGGTCGGCCGTGGCCGCTTCAGCACGACGAAGGCGCAGATTGCTTCGCCGGTGGTGTCGTCGGGCCGGCCGACAACCGCCGCCTCGGCGACCAGCTCGGTGCAGCTGACGAGTGCCGACTCGATCTCCATCGTTCCCATCCGGTGCCCGGAAACATTCAGCACGTCGTCGATGCGGCCGGTGATCGTGAAATAACCGGTCTTTTCGTCACGGATCGCGCCGTCGCCGGCGAGGTAGTAACGACCCTGGAAATCGGCTGGGTAGTAGCTGGTCTTGAAACGCTCGGGGTCGCCCCAGATCGTGCGGATCATGCTCGGCCACGGCTTCTTCACGACCAGGATGCCGCCCTGCCCGTTCGGCACGTCCTTGCCGGTCTCGTCGACCACCGCGGCCATGATGCCGGGGAACGGCAGCGTGCACGAGCCCGGCACCAGCGGCGTGGCGCCCGGCAGCGGCGTGATCATGTGGCCGCCGGTCTCTGTCTGCCAGAAGGTGTCGACGATCGGGCAGCGTCCGCCGCCGATATTCTTGTGGTACCACTCCCAGGCGGCCGGATTGATCGGCTCACCGACCGAACCGAGGATGCGCAGCGAGCCGAGGTCGTAGTTTTTCGGATGCACCGCCTCGTTGCTCTCGGCCGCCTTGATCAGCGAGCGGATGGCTGTCGGCGCGGTATAGAACACCGTGCAGCGGTGTGCCTCGACCATCTTCCAGAAGCGTCCGGCGTCCGGATAGGTCGGCACCCCTTCGAAGACGATTTCGGTGGCGCCCAGTGCCAGCGGCCCATAAGCAATGTAGGTGTGGCCGGTGACCCAGCCGATATCGGCGGTGCACCAGAAGATGTCGTCGGGTTTCAGGTCGAAGGTCCACTTCGTCGTCAGCGCCGCATGCAGCAGATAGCCGCCGCTCGAGTGCTGCACGCCCTTCGGCTTGCCGGTCGAGCCCGACGTGTAGAGCAGGAACAGCGGATGTTCGGCCTCGACCCACTCCGGCTCGCAGCTGTCCGACGCCGCCGCGGTCAGCTCGTGCATCCAGCGGTCGCGGTCGTCGTTCCACGCGATATCGCCGCCGGTGCGCTTGTAGACGACGACGTTTTTCACCGAATCGCAGCCGCCCATGCCGAGCGCCTCGTCGACGATCGCCTTCAGCGGCAGCTTCTTGCCGCCGCGCAACTGCTCGTCGGCGGTGATCACCATCACCGCGCCGGCACCTTCGATGCGATCACGCAGGCTTTGCGCCGAAAAACCGCCGAAGACGACCGAATGGGTCGCGCCGATGCGGGCGCAGGCCTGCATCGCGACGATGCCCTCGATCGACATCGAGATGTAGATGACGACCCGGTCGCCCTTCTTGACACCGCATTCCTTCAGCGCATTGGCCATCCGCGCGGTGCGGGCCAGCAGGTCCTTGTAGCTGACGCGCGTGACCTTGCCGTCGTCGGCTTCGAAGATGATCGCGGTCTTGTCGCCGAGGCCGGCCTCGACCTGGCGGTCGAGGCAGTTGTACGAGACATTGAGCTTGCCGTCGGCAAACCATTTGAAGAAAGGCGCGTTGCTGCTGTCGAGCACCTGCTCGAACGGCTTCTTCCAGCTGACGAATTCGCGCGCCAGCCGCGCCCAGTAGCCTTCGTAGTCCGCGTCTGCCTCGGCGCACAGCTTGTTGTAGGCCTCCATGCCTGACACATGCGCCGACGCAGCCAACTCAGCCGGCGGGGGGTAGATCTTGTGTTCTGTCATCGGGGCCTCCTATGTATTGAACTGTTTCAATCCGGGATCTCCGGACGATAGAAAACCGCTCTTACGAATCGCTTACTGCAAAACCCGGCAGCTTTGGGCAACGCTGAACAAGTCCCCCACGGCGATCGCATCCTTGCTTTCGGCGGTCTGCGGCGTTGCAAATCCTCGCCATAGCTCGGGCTATGGCTGCGGTTTGCGCCTTGCAGCCCATCCGAAACCAAGGCGCGCTCATCCGCGAGGACTTGTTCAGCGTCGCCTTAGGCTTGATAGCCGGCCACCTACAATCCGGGCCATCCGTGATTTCCCGAATAACGCGCCTGCTGCACCCCATGTCCCCGCACCTAGAACCGAACCAGCAAGTCAAGCTCGGCACCATTCCGACCCTCATCTTCGCCAGCCGCTGGCTGCAGCTTCCGCTTTACCTGGGGCTGATCCTCGCGCAGATCGTCTATGTATTCCACTTCTGGGTCGAACTCGTTCATCTGGTAGAGGCTGCGTTCGGCAGCGAGGTCGCGTTGCAGAAACTCGTCGACAGCATCGGCTACCGCACCGATGTGGCGGTCACCGCGCTGAACGAAACAGTGATCATGCTCGTCGTGCTGGCGCTGATCGATGTCGTGATGATCAGCAACTTGCTGATCATGGTCATCGTCGGCGGCTATGAAACCTTCGTCTCGCGGATGAATCTACAAACACACCCGGACCAGCCCGAATGGCTCAATCACGTGAATGCGTCGGTGCTGAAGGTCAAGCTCGCGACGGCGATCATCGGCATCAGTTCGATCCACCTGCTGAAGACCTTCATCAATGCCGACAATTACACCGACAAGGTCCTGATGTGGCAGACGTTGATACATGTGACCTTCCTGTTGTCGGCGCTGGCAATCGCCGCGACCGACAAGCTGATGATCAATTCATCGGCAAAACACTGACGCTGCCGTCGGCGCCTTGCAGCCGCTCGTGATGAAACGCTGGTTGCCAACCCGCGAACAATTGCGCGGCCAGCGATGGCTGCGCCCGCTCGCGCACCACTTCGACAACGACCGACTGTGGCTGACCGACCGGCAAAGCGTTGCGATGGCGGTGGCGATCGGCGTGTTTTTCGGCTTCATGCTGCCGATCGCGCAATTCGTCTTCGCGGTCGGCTTGGCGATCGTGCTGCGCGCCAATGTGGCGATCGCCGCGGCGGCGACGCTGGTCTCGAATCCGCTGACCTTCCCGCCGATCTACTGGGCAGCCTACAAGCTTGGCCAGTTCATCCTCGGCGACTCCGGCGACAAGGGCGCTGCGCTGCGCATCGAGCGGCAGGCCGAGGAATTGCTGACCCAACCGGGATTCCTGGCCGGCATCTGGTCGTCGATCCAGTCCGCCGGTGCACCGCTGGTCGTCGGCCTGAGCGTGCTGGCAATTGTCGGCGCACTGGTCGGCTTCGGGCTGGTCTGGCTGCTGTGGCGCCCGCATGCGCACAACAAGGACCAGCCACACGACTGAGCCTAATGGTGAGGCAGTTCCTCGGGCGGCTCGGCCTTCGCCTGCACCCGCAGGTGCAGGCCGGCCTTCGCGATCAGGTTGGCTGAAACCGGCGCGGTGACGAACAGGAAGGCCATGATCATCAGCTCGCGAGCGGCGAAGTCGCCATTGCCGAAACCGAAAATGAAACTGGCAAAGACGATGCCGCCGACGCCGAGCGTCGTTGCCTTGGTCGGCGCATGCAGGCGCATGTAGAAGTCGGGAAAACGCACCATGCCGATCGCGCCGATCAGGCTGAACAGGCCGCCGACGACAAGCAGCACGGCGACCGGGATCTGGATCCACATCGAAAGCTCTTCCATCACGAACCTCAGCCGATGACGTCGCCACGGCTCAGGAAGCGAGCCAGTGCGACGGTGGAAACGAAGCCGAGCATCGCGATCACAAGCGCGACCTCGAACATCAGGTTGCTGCGCTGCTGGATGCCGAGCAGCACCAGCAACGCGACGACGTTGATGTAGAGCGTGTCGATCGCCAGCACCCGATCGCAGGAGTCGGGGCCACGCAGCAGCCGCCAGCCGCCGAGCAGCATCGACAACGCGATCGCCAGCAGCGCAAAATTCAGTGCCCATTCGATGATCATTCGAGGATCTCCATCAACGGCTTTTCATAACGCTGCTTGATGTGGGCGATCAACTCGTCGGGATCGCCGCAATCGAGCACGTGGACATAGATTTCCTGTGCATCCTCGTCGATCTTGCAGGTCACGGTGCCGGGGGTGTTGGTGATGATGCTGCCCAGCAGCAACTGCCCGACCGGGTGGTGGATGTCCATCGGCACGCGCAGCCAGCCGGGCTGCGGATTCGCCGACGGGCTCAGCACCAGCCGCGCCACTGTCAGGTTCGATTCGACGATGTCGCGCACGACGATGCCGAGCAGCCGCAGCATCACCTTCGGATTGCGCGGCCGCACCACCGGGTCGAGGAACGCATCGATCAGCCACGGCAGCCAGAAGCCGAGCACGACGGCGGTGATCAGCTGCGGCAGCGCCAGCGAGTGCTGCAGCAGCAGCCAGCCGATCGCGATCGTCACGGTCAGCGTCGGGTGGGTGAACCAGCGACGACGGCGCTGGCTGGCCAGCCGCTTGTCTGCGTTGCCGCTCATTGCTTGACCTCGGTCGAGTGGCCCGCCGGGCCGACGCCGTTGGCGCTGCCGCGGTACGGGCGGGTGGTATCGGGCACGCGGCCATCACGCTCTCCGATCACTGCTCGAGCATACGCCTCGCGGTCGACCAGCTGCCGCGCCGCATCGGCCATATAGGCCTGCAGCGGTGCAGCCGCCATCGTCATCACGACGCTGCCCGACAGCAGCACAAGCGTCGCCGCCAGCAGCCGCGGGCTGGCGCCGGACTGGATATCGGCGACCAGATCGTCGCGGGCGCTCCAGAACAGGATCGCACCGGCACGCGCGACGCCGATCAATGTCAGCAGCCCGACGCCGAGCACGACGACCCAGACCGCGACGACCGACGCCGAATCGTAGGCGGCGTCGAGGATCATCAGCTTGCCGATGAAGCCTGGCAGCGGCGGCAGGCCGGCCACCGAGGCCGCTGCGAGCAGCAGCATCAGCCCGAGCAGCTGCGGTTGCGCGACCTGCGACGCCGGCCGCAGCCGGCCACCGACGACGCCGCGCTGCGCGGCCACCAGTTCGGCCAGCAGGAACAGGCCGGCGATCACCAGCGTGCTGTTGACGAGGTAGAACAGCGCCGCCGCCCAGGCATCGACGCTGAACAGCCCGATGCCGGACAACACGGTGCCGACCGAGACGACGGTCAGCCAGGCAACGAGCCGCGGCAGCGTGTGTGCGGCGAGCGCGCCGAAAACGCCGAGCACGCTGGTCGCCAACGCCAGCGGCAGCAGCACCGGCCCGATCGACCAATCGGTGCTTGCCGCATCGGCGCCGAAAACGACGCCATGCACGCGCAGGATTGCATAGACACCGACCTTGGTCATGATCGCGAACAGCGCAGCCACCGGTGCGGTCGCCGCCGCATAGGTGGCTGGCAGCCACATCGACAGCGGCACCATCGCGGCCTTGAAGCCGAACACGACCAGCAGCACCAGCGCCGCCACCTGCAGCACCGCCGCTTCCGGACCGGTCACCAGCGGCACCCGCATCGCCAGATCCGCCAGGTTCAGCGTGCCGGTCAACGCATAAATCAGCGCAACGCCGATCAGGAACAGCGACGACGCAGCGAGGTTCAGCACGACATAGTGCACGCCGACGCGAAACCGCGTGCGGCCCTGGCCGTGCAGCATCAGCACATACGAGGCGACCAGCAGCACCTCGAAGAAGACGAACAGGTTGAACAGGTCGCCGGTCACGAAGGCACCGTTCAGGCCCAGCAGCTGGAACTGGAACATCGGGTGGAAGTGCCGGCCATGGCTGTCCCAGCCGCCGCTCGCATACACCAGCACCGGCAGCGCAATCGTCGAACACAGCAGCAGCATCATTGCCGACAGCCGGTCGATCACCAGCACGATGCCGAACGGCGCCGGCCAGTCGCCGACCCGGTAGACCTGCAGCACGCCGGCATCGGCCTCGAGCGCGAGCCGCGCCGCCCAGACCAGGCCGAGTGTTGCTGACGCGATCGAGATCGGCCGGGCCAGGCGCAGCCGGCGCAGACCGTGACCACCATGGGTATCGCTGCCGCTGTCGCCGAGCACCAGCAGCAGCATCGCGGTGAATGCCGGCAGCAGCACCGGCAGCACCGGCAGGTGTTCGGCGATGAAATCGAGCACCATCAGGACTGCCCCGGCCGGCCGCGCCGGCGCGCAGCCTCGCGCGATCCGTCGACGTGGTCGTTGCCGCCACTCTCATGCCGGCTGCGCAGCGCCAGTTCGATCACGAAGCCGGTCGTCGCAAAGCCGATCACGATCGCCGTCAGCACCAGCGCCTGCGGCAGCGGATCGGCAAACAACGGCCCTTCGCTGAGGATCGGTTGCGCATCGGGCCACAGCCGGCCCATCGCGAAAATGAAGAAATTGACCGCATAGCCAAGCAGCGTCAGGCCGAGCACGACGGTAAAGGTGCGCCCGCGAAGCAGCAGGTAGATGCCGCAGGCGGTCACCAGGCCGATGCCGCTGGCGACGAGAAATTCCATGCTCATCGAACAACTCCGATCAGATTGCCTGCGCGGCGGCATTGCCGGCGGCGACGGACGGCGGGACCATTCATTTGCGCATCTTCGGTGATACCGGCGGCTCGCTGCTGGCCGCTGCGAGCGCCGACAACATCAGCATCGTCGCCCCGACCACCGTGACATAGACACCGAGGTCGAACAAGGCCGCGGTGGCCAGCGGCAGTTCACCGAGCAGCGGCACCACCGGATGGCCGCTTGCGCTGGTCAGGAACGGATGGCCGAAGAAGAAGGCGCCGATGCCGGTCAGCCCGGCGATCGCCAGGCCGCCGCCGGCCCAGCGCGTGAAGCGCCGGCCGGCCTGGCCGTGCAGCAGCGCTTCGGCACGGCCCTGCCCCTGCGCGACATACTGCAGCACCAGCGCAACCGCGGTGATCAGCCCGGCGATGAAGCCGCCGCCCGGCAGGTTGTGGCCACGCCAGAAGATGTGCACGGTGACCAGCAGCGCCAGCGGCAGGATCAGCTGGGCGACGATGCGCAACATCAGCGGCTCTTGCGCAAAGGTCCAGACCCGGCCTTCGGCATCGGCCAGCGGGCGGCGTACCCGCATGCCGTCGAGCAGCGCGAGCACACCGACCGCGGCGATCGCCAGCACGGTGATCTCGCCGAAGGTGTCGTAGCCGCGGAAGTCGACCAGGATCACGTTGACGACGTTGGCGCCACCGCCGCCGGGCACCGCGTTGTCGAGAAAATACCAGGCGATCGATTGATGGTCGCGCGTCAGCATCAGCCAGGCCAGCCAGCCGACGCCGGCGCCGCCGGCGGTCGCCAGCGTCGCATCACGCCAGCGCCGCCGAACGCTCGACTCGACCGGGCTGTACGGTGGCAGCAGCGCCAGTCCCATCAGCAGCAGCACGACCGAGACCACGTCGACGGTCAGCTGGGTCAGCGCGAGGTCGGGCGCGGAAAACGCGACAAAACCGAGCGAGGCGACCAGACCGACGAGACCGGTCAGCACGACGGCCAGAAAACGGTCGCGGTGGCCGAGCACCAGCGCGGCACAGGCGGCCAGCAGCAGTGCCCAGACGACCCAGGCGAGCAGCGGCGCTTCCCACAGTACCCGATCGCCGCCACCGAGCCCGCTGCCCTGGCCGCCCAAAAACGGCCACAAGGCCAGCACGATCGCGCTGCCGATCAGCCAGGCTGCATAACGCTGCAGCGAGCCGTTTTCGACCAGCTGGGTAATCCGGCCGGAGAATCCGAACAGTCGGTCGACCGCAGTCTCGAACAGCCGCTTCGCGGTCCAGGCACCAGGCTCGTGCCGGTGCAGCCGGTAATGGCGCTGCAGCGCCCAGTACAGCACGAAGCCGCCGCCGATCGCCAGTGCGCTCAGCAGCAGCGGCAGGTTGAAGCCGTGCCACAGCGACAGGTGGTATTCCGGCAGCGGTGCGCCGAGCAGTGCGGTCGCCGCCAGATGCACCATCGGGCCGAAGGTCAGTGCCGGCAGCAGGCCGACGACGAGGCAGACCACCACCAGCAGGCTGGCCGGCGCGCGCATCCAGAACGGCGCCTCGTGCGGCTCGTTGCTCGGCATCTTGCCCGATGCCGGGCCGAGGAAGACATCGTGGACGTAACGCAGCGCATAGGCGAACGAGAAGATGCTGCCAGCCGCTGCAGCCAGCGGCACCAGCACGCCGAATGCGAAATGCGACTGCGCCTCGACCGCCTCGGTCAGGAACATCTCCTTCGAGATGAAGCCGTTGGTCAGCGGCACGCCGGCCATGGCGGCAGCCCCGATGAACGCGATGCTCGCTGTCCACGGCATGAATTTCGCGAGCCCGCCAAGCTTGCGCATGTCGCGGGTGCCGGTTTCATGGTCGACGATGCCGGCCGACATGAACAATGCGCACTTGAACGCCGCATGGTTCATCAGGTGGAAGATCGCGGCGACCGCCGACAACGGCGACGCCAGGCCGATCAGGAAGACGATCAGGCCGAGGTGGCTGATCGTCGAATAGGCGAGCAGGCTCTTGATGTCATGGCGGAAGATCGCGACATAGGCGGCGAACACCATCGTGATCAGGCCGACGCTGGCGACGATCGCCTCGAACAGGCCGCTGCCGCCGAGCACCGGGTACAGCCGCGCCAGCAGGAAGATGCCGGCCTTCACCATCGTCGCCGAATGCAGGTAGGCCGAGACCGGTGTCGGTGCGGCCATCGCCTCGGGCAGCCAGAAATGGAACGGCCACTGCGCGCTTTTCGTGAAGCAGCCGATCAGGATCAGCACCAGCGCCAGCGGATAACGCGGATCGGCCTGGATCTGGCCGGCCATCGCAGCCATCTCCGACACCTGGTAGGTGCCGGAGATCTGGCCGAGCACGAGGAATCCGGCCAGCATCACCAGCCCGCCACCACCGGTGACGGCCAGTGCCATCCGTGCGCCGGCCCGCGATTCGGCCTTGTGCCCCCAGTAGCCGATCAGCAGGAACGACGAGACGCTGGTCAGCTCCCAGAAAACGAGCAGCAGCAACAGGTTGTCGGACAGTGCGACGCCGAGCATCGCCGCCATGAACAACATCAGCTGGGTGAAGAACTTGCCGGCCGGGTCGTCCTTGCCGAGGTAATACGCGGCATACAGGATGATCAGCAGGCCGATGCCGCTGATCAGCCCGGCGAACAGCAGCGACAGGCCGTCGAGGCGGAAATCGAGATCGAGGCCGATCGCCGGGATCCAGTCGGTCTGCGTCAGCAGCGTCGCGCCACCGAATACCGCAGGGGCCTGGCTGAGAAGAATCAGCAGCGCGGCGGCCGTTACCGCACCGGCCAGCCATGCGGTCAGGCGGCGCCGGCCCGGCGTATTGCGTTGCCCGCTCCAGAAACACAACGTCGTGCCGAGCAGCAGCGGCAGCAGCACTATCGTCGCGAGCAGGTTCATGCGTCGGGCGGCTAACGAGAGTGGAACGTCGCGGCATTGTAGGAAGCCTGAACGCCGCTCAACCCGAATGGGCGAAGAATGGGCAAAAAAAGGCCGCCCGGAGGCGGCGATTTTTCGGATCGGCAGCGCCGAGGCGCTGCGTCGCAGCCGGGAGCGCAGGCCCCCGACGGCTGCACTGTCGATCAGTCGAGTTTCAGGCCCTGCTTCGCGACGACCTGCTTGTAGACCGCCAGTTCGGCCTTGATCTGCTCGCCGAATTCGGCCGGGGTGTTGCCGACGATGATCGATCCGGTCGCCTCGATGCGCGACTTCACGGTCGGATCGGCCAGCGCGGTACGCGCCGCCGCATTGAGCTTGTCGACGATTTCCTTCGGCGTGCCCTTCGGCGCCAGCAGCCCGTAATACGCCATCCGGTTAACCGGCTCGAGGCCGACTTCCTTGAAGGTCGGCACGTCGGGCAGCGCGGCGACGCGCTGCGGCGCAGCGACGACCATCGGCACCAGCCGCTTGTCCTTGATGAACGGCAGCGCCGACGGCAGGTTGTCGAACAGCACCGGCACCTGGCCGGCGACGACGTCGTTCAGTGCCGGGCCTGCGCCACGGTACGGGATGTGGGTCATGAAGACGCCGCTCAGGCTCTTGAACAACTCGGTCTGCAGGTGGCCGATGCCACCGGTGCCGGAGCTGGCATAGCTGAACTTGCCCGGGTTCTTCTTCAACTGCTCGAGGAATCCCTTGTAGTCGCTGGCCGGGAAGCTCGGGTGCACCGCAATCACGTTCGGCGTTGCCGCGATGTTGATGATCGGCACAAAATCGGTGATCGGGTCGTACGGAATCTTCGGATTGATCGCCGGATTTGCTGCCGTCGTCGACACCGTCGCCATGCTCAGCGTATAGCCGTCGGGTGCGGACTTGACGACTTCGGCCGCGCCGATCGCGCCGCCGGCGCCAGCCTTGTTCTCGATCACGACCGTCTGGCCGAGCACGGTGCCCATGCGCTCACCGATGATGCGTGCGATCAGGTCGGTGGTGCCGCCAGGGGCAAATGGCACGACGAGGCGGACCGGCTTGTTGGGATAGGCCTGCGCCTGCGCGAGCAGCGGGAAGCAGGCGAGCAGCGCGCCGGCAAGCAGGGTTGAAGTGGCTTGACGCTTGTTCATCGAGGAAACTCCGACTACGGAAAAGAATCCGCGATTCTCGTCGCTGCATGCTCCGGCTGCGATCGTGGAAACCACATCGACAGGACCAACTCGTTACAGCCTGTATTGCACAGCCACATCGGCAGCGCAGCGGCGCTGACGCTGGCGCCGGCTCGGGGATAATCCCCGGCTTCTCGCGGCACCGTCGGCCGGAAGGTCCGGACACCGCGCCCACCGGTTTGCCTGGCGGCAAGGAACCAGTTGCCCAGGTCGCACTCTAGGATTCATGCTCCAAGACAAAGTCCGCCTGCTGACAGCGATCACCGACAACGCCAGCGTTGCGCTGTTCATCATGGACGAGCGGCAGCAGTGCGTCTTCATGAACCCGGCGGCCGAACGGATGACCGGCTATCGCCTCGACGAGGTGACCGGGCGGCCGCTGCACGACGTCATCCACCACAAGCATCCGGACGGCCGGCATTACCCCCTCGAGGATTGCCCGATCGACCGCGCCTTCCCCGAGCGCAACTGCACGCAGGGCGAGGAGGTGTTCGTGCACAAGAACGGTCAGTTCTACGATGTGTCGTTCACCGCCAGCCCGATCCGCGGCGATGAGGGGCAACCGATCGGCACGATCATCGAGGTGCAGGACATCACCGAACGCAAGCGCCGCGAACAGGCCGCCGCCAACGAGACCGAACTGCTCGAGATCCTGAACCAGACCGCGACGCTGATCGGCGGCGAACTCGACATCGACCGCCTGCTGCAGGATGTGACCGATTCGGCCACGCGACTGACCGGCGCGGCATTCGGCGCCTTCTTCTACAACGGCCAGGACGAACAGGGCGAGGCCTACCTTCTGTATACGCTGTCGGGCGCACCGAAAAGCGCATTCGAGCATTTCGGCCATCCGCGGCCGACACCGATGTTCGCGCCGACCTTCCAGGGCGGGCCGGCGATCCGCATCGACGACGTGACCAAGGATCCGCGCTATGGGCAATGGGCTCCGCACCACGGGATGCCGAAGGGCCACCTGCCGGTGCGCAGCTATCTGGCGGTTTCGGTGATTTCACGCCGCGGCGACGTCATCGGCGGACTGTTTTTCGGTCACCCACAACCCGGCATGTTCACCGAACGGACCGAGCGGCTGGCCAAAGGCATCGCCGGGCAGGCGAGTGCCGCGGTCGACAATGCGCGCCTGTATGCAGAGGCGCAGCGCGCGATGCGCCAGCGCGACGCGCTGCTCGAAAGCGAACGCACGGCACGGCGCGAGGCCGAGAGCGCGAGCCGGGTCAAGGACCAGTTTCTCGCGACGCTGTCGCACGAATTGCGCACCCCGCTGAGCGCGATCCTCGGCTGGCTGCACATCCTGCGCTTCAAGGGCACTTCCGATCCGGCAGCGCTGCAAAAGGGTCTCGACGTGATCGAGCGCAGCGCACGCACGCAGCACGAACTGGTCGAGGAACTGCTCGACATGAGCCGGATCACCACCGGCAAGCTGCATCTCGAACTGTCGGTGGTCGAAGTCGCGAGTGTGGTCAATGCGGCGGTCGATCTGGTGCAGCCGTCTGCTGCCGCCGCCCGCGTTGCGCTGACGGTCGACAATGCTGCAGGCACCACGCTGGTGCGCGGCGACTCGAAGCGGCTGCAGCAGGCCGTCTCCAACCTGTTGTCGAACTCGGTCAAGTTCACGCCGCCCGGCGGCAGCATCGACGTGACGATCCGCCGCGACGGCGAGATGGTCTCGATCGCGGTGCGCGATACCGGCAAAGGCATTCGCAGCGAATACCTGCCGTTCCTGTTCGATCGCTTCAGGCAGGCCGATCAGTCGACGTCACGGCGCTTTGGCGGGCTCGGACTCGGGCTTGCGCTGGTGCACCAGCTGGTGCAATTGCACAGCGGCAGCGTCGATGCGCACAGCCCCGGCGAAGGTCAGGGTTCGACCTTCACGATCCATTTGCCGGTCACCACCAGCATCGTCGATGAGCCGGAACGGGCGGTGGCCGAGGCCAGCATCGAGCCGTTCGAGGGGCGGATCCTGCTGATCGAGGACGATGCGGCCGGACGCGAGTTTCTCGAACGCATGCTGACCGAAGCCGGCGCCACCGTTGTTGCGGTGGCGGAAACGACGCAGGCCCGCGAAGCGCTGGTGCGCGAGGACGGCTTCGATCTGATCCTCAGCGACATCGGCCTGCCCGGCGAGGACGGCTATGGATTCATGCGTTGGCTGCGCCGCCAGCCGGCACCGCTCGGCGACGTCAGAAGCATTGCGCTGACGGCCTTTGCCCGCCCGCAGGACATCGACGCCGCTCGCCAGGCCGGATTCGACGAGCACCTGGCGAAACCGGTCAACCCGATGCACCTGATGCAGACGATCCGGACCTTGACCTGCCTCGACGAGGATCCCGGCGAAGCGGCGCTGGATGCCGGCCGCTGATTGCTGAGCCCTGCAGCGGCGGCGAAAGCCGTCGCGTCAGGCGAAGAAGTAGCGGAAGACCTCGGGCTCGTGCAATTCGCGCGCGACCAGACCGCCGATTGCCGTTTCCAGCAACGGCGCCGGCTCCTGGGCCGGATCGAGCGCAGCGGGCATCGTATTGTCCCAAGGCGGAAAAACCGACGATTGCTGGAAATCCGCACGCTCGCCACCACGCGCGCCGCGCACGATCAGGCGGCGCGACAGCGTATCGACAAACGATGGCATCTCTTCCCACTCCACCATGTCGGCAGCTTGCGGGTTGACGGGGCGGTTCTTCAGGGCGTTCGGATTCATGATTGCAGCCTCGAGCGGCGTCTGATGGCAAGCGTATCGGCATTCGGCTGCCGCCGATGAGCCGAAAAACAGGGCGGAAATACCTGCTGATTGCCGGCACGCTGTCAGCCACTGCCGCCGCAAGACCGTGCGGTCGGCCGGGACGCCCCGCGGGAAAACACGGACTGCGACATGGTGTGCTGAGATAATCCCCTACCGCCCCGACGCCCAACAGACCATGACGACGACCATCAAAGAAGCCGACCTGATCGAATCCGTGGCCGCTGCGCTGCAGTACATCAGCTACTACCACCCGACCGACTACATCAGCCACCTGGCGCGTGCCTACGAGCACGAGCAGAGCCCGGCGGCAAAGGATGCGATCGCGCAGATCCTGACCAATTCGAAGATGTGCGCCGAGGGCCGCCGGCCGATCTGCCAGGACACCGGCATCGTCAATGTCTTCATCGAGATCGGCATGGACGTGCGCTTCGATGGCTTCACGGGCAGTCTCGAGGATGCGATCAACGAAGGCGTTCGGCGCGGTTATCTGAACAGTGACAACCCGCTGCGGGCTTCGATCGTCGGCGACCCGCAGTTCGCGCGCAAGAACACCACCGACAACACGCCGGCGGTGATCCACATGAAGGTGGTGCCGGGCAATACCGTCGACGTGCAAATCGCCGCGAAGGGTGGCGGCAGCGAGAACAAGAGCAAGTTCGTGATGCTCAACCCGAGCGACAGCCTGGTCGACTGGGTCATGAAGACGGTGCCGACGATGGGCGCCGGCTGGTGCCCACCCGGCATGCTCGGCATCGGCATCGGCGGCACCGCCGAAAAGGCGATGCTGATGGCCAAGGAATCGCTGATGGACCCGATCGACATGTACGAACTGCGCCAGCGCGGCCCGCAGAACAAGACCGAGGAACTGCGCATCGAACTGTGCGACAAGATCAATGCACTGGGCATCGGCGCGCAGGGGCTGGGCGGACTGACGACGGTGCTCGACGTGAAGATCTCGATGTACCCGACCCATGCGGCGAGCAAGCCGGTGGCAATGATCCCGAACTGCGCGGCGACGCGCCACGCGCACTTCGTGCTCGACGGTTCCGGCCCGGCCTACCTCGAGCCGCCGAGCCTCGACCTGTGGCCCGACGTGAACTGGGCACCCGACTACAACAAGTCGAAGAAGGTCGACCTCGATGCGCTGACGCCCGAGCAGGTTGCCTCATGGAAACCCGGCGATACGTTGCTGCTGTCGGGCAAGATGCTGACCGGCCGCGACGCCGCGCACAAGCGCATCCAGGACATGCTCGCCAAGGGCGAAAAACTGCCGGTCGATTTCACGAACCGTGTGATCTACTACGTCGGCCCGGTTGATCCGGTGCGCGACGAAGTCGTCGGCCCGGCCGGCCCGACCACCGCGACGCGCATGGACAAGTTCACCGAGATGATGCTCGCGCAGACCGGGTTGATCGGCATGATTGGCAAGGCCGAGCGCGGCCCGGCCGGCATCGAGGCGATCCGCAAGCACAAGAGCGCCTACCTGATGGCCGTCGGCGGCGCCGCCTACCTGGTGTCGAAAGCGGTCAAGCAGGCCAAGGTGGTCGGCTTTGCGGACCTCGGCATGGAAGCGATCTACGAATTCGACGTCAAGGACATGCCGGTCACCGTCGCCGTCGATTCGACCGGCACCTCGGTGCACAACACCGGCCCGAAGGAGTGGCAGGCCAAGATCGGCAAGATTCCGGTCGTGACGGCCTGAGGTCTGTTCCGGCCCTTGGCGGCCGTTGATTTCGCTGGCTGGGCTGACTTTGTGGGAGGGGCTTCAGCCCCGATTCTGGCTGGTGGAATAAGCCTGGGTCGCATTCGACGACCGAGCGGCGCGGCAGGCGGCACCCGGTCGTGGCTCATGATGCGGCGGTCCTCGCTGGCGCTCGGACTTCGCTGCGATGCTCGGTCCAGGGTCGCGCGGCGGAACTCGCTACGTTCGCTGCGCTCACTGCGCTCGGACAACCGCCGCGAGCATGTTTGTTGATGCTCGCTGCGCTCGCCGACCCTGAACCTCCGCTTCTCGCCGCCGCATAAATCGCCCCGCCCGGGCACCGCCTGCCGCGCAGTGACGCTGGTGAACCTCGTCGAAGTCCTCGGTGCTGCCGCAAAGGCGCGGGCGGGTGGCTGCTGGCGCGCATATGCGCAGCCGAGAAGCGCAGGGCTTGTGGCCCGCGAGCGCAGCGAGCATCAACAACTGGCTTGTCGCGGACTGTCTGAGCGCAACGAGCGAAGCGAGTGCAGCGAGTTTCCGCGACGGGCCACAAGACCGAGCATCGCAGGGAACCCGAGCGCCCGGCGCGAGGGCAAGCATCTAAGCGCAAGCGGCCGCCCGACTGCGCCTTTGCTCTCGCCTCTGTGTGCCTGACGATTCGCAGTCGTGCAAGTGCCCGAATCGGGGCTGAAGCCCCTCCCACAAAAGTCACCACCTCCAAGCGGCCAACGGCCTCTCCGGGCCGCTTGCCGGCTTTGCCAACCCAAATAAAAGGGCGCCCGAAGGCGCCCTTGATCGATGGACGGAATCCGTCGCGAGGACGGACTCTATCGATGCAGCCGATCAGCGAACCACGGCGAGTTGTTCGCGCTTGCCACCCTTGTAGGTGTACAGCGTCAGCGCGCCGTTCTTGATGTCGCCCTTCTCGTCGAATGCGATCGTGCCGGTGACGCCCTTGTAGCCATTGGTCTTGGCCAGCTCGGGCAGGTATTTCGCCGGCTCGGCCGAGTTGGCCTTGACCATTGCGGCAACCATCACGTTCAGCGCGTCGTAGACGTACGGCGCGTAGATCTGGACGTCCTGATTGAACTTCTTCTTGTAGTCGGCCTTGAACTTGTCGAGTGCCGGCTTCTCGGAGCCCTCGACGCCACCAGCCTCGGCGCAGTAGACCTGGCTGTCGTCCATCGCGCCGGCGGCGAGCTTCGGCAGCTCGCCGGAGCAGATGCCGTCACCACCCATGAACTTGGCCTTGATGCCGAGCTGCTTCATCTGGCGCAGCATCGGGCCGGCCACAGCGTCCATGCCGCCGAAGAAGACGATGTCCGGCTTCTTCGACTTGATCGCGGTCAGGATCGCGGTGAAGTCGGTTGCCTTGTCGGTCGTGAACTGCTGGTCGACCACCTGCCCGCCCGAGGCCTTCACGGCCTTCGCGAATTCCTCGGCGACGCCCTGTCCATAAGCGGTGCGGTCATCGACAACGGCAACGGTCTTAGCATTCAGCTGCTTGGTCGCATAACGGCCGAGCGTGCCACCGAGGTGCACGTCATCGGCCACGACGCGGAACGCGGTCTTGTAGCCGTTGCGGGTGTACTTCGGATTCGTCGCCGACGGCGAGATCTGCGGAATGCCGGCGTCGCTGTACAGCTTCGAAGCCGGGATCGTCGTACCCGAGTTCAGGTGGCCGATCACACCGTTGACTTTCGAATCGACCAGCTTCTGCGCTGCAGCGGTGCCCTGCTTCGGGTCACCGGCATCGTCTTCTGCCAGCAGCTCGAACTTCGCCTTCTTGCCGCCGATCATCACGCCCTTGGCGTTGAGCTCGTCGATCGCCATGCGAGCGCCGTTCTCGTTGTCCTTGCCAAGGTGCGCAATCGCGCCGCTGGTCGGCGCCACGTGGCCGATCTTGATGACCAGGTCCTGTGCCGATGCGCCAGCGGCTGCCATCGCAAACACCGCACCCATCACCACGTTGAATCTGACTTGCATGAATTCCTCCGGAGCGTGAAAACACTTGTTGAGAGAACGTTTGAAACGCGAGCATTTCAAGGAGCGGCAATTTACTCCAGTTTTCTCCGTTGTCCTGGCGGTGTTTGCCAGGGGTGCGCTCGATGCGCTGGAGCCCAACCTTCGTATATCAACCGGTCCGACAAACAAACGCCGCTAACTGCCGTCGCGATGACGCGCCGGTGCATGGGCCAGGGCCCGCGCAAGACCGTCTCGCAAGGTCGATGCCAGCTCGCGACGGGTCTCTTCGATGACCTGTGTAACCGTTTGTTCGAGCAGCGGCGTCAGCGCCGCGCGCACCCGCGCCTCGAGCACGCGATCGATGTGGGCCTGCAGCTCGCTGCTGATCCGCTCGGCGATCTCGGCCTCGGAAAATACCGGCGGCCCGGGGGCCTCGCCGGCCTGGGTCAGCGTGTCTGGCTGCTCCGGCGCGGGCGCGAGGACCTCGGTCAACGTCGGCACGCGTGCCGGGGGCTGCGACCGTTTCATCGGCTCGGCCCGCCGACTGCGTCGCCGGCAACTGCCTCGCTGTCACAACTGCAAGCAGATGCACAAGGTCGGATTGCGGGGGTCGGGTGTTTCATGCGGTTACCTCATGGCGCTTGATCGCATAGCCACGGCTTGCATAGTGGCGCCAGCGCAGCCGGGCCGATTCGCGCTCCGACGGGTCGGTGCTGACGATCTCGATCAGGCGCTCGAAGCTGCCAAAACCCTCGGCCGGCTGCTCGCCGAGATAAACGAGCACCGGCAGATGCGCCGCCTGTTCGGCCCGGTCGACCAGCCAGATCGGGGTGCGCTGCTGGAGCGGCGCGGGCGCGGCATTCGCCGCCAGCCGCAGGTGCGGCAGGAAGCCGGTATCTTCAAACGTCCACAGCAGCCGGTCCAGTTCATCGAGCGTGGCCGGTGGCGCGGTCACCGCGACACCGGCACCCTTGCGTACCGCCTTGCGCAACAGACGGCATGCGTAGGCCTGGCGATCCGGCACATTGAAATGGAATTCGACGTCGGTCATGGCCGCGGCGGACCCCGATCGCTCACTTCTGCTGGGCGAGCACGAAATGCGTCAGCAGCGGCACCGGCCGGCCGGTCGCACCCTTCGCGGCACCGGATTTCCACGCGGTGCCGGCGATGTCGAGGTGGGCCCAGCGGTATTTGCCGGTGAAACGCGACAGGAAGCGGGCCGCGGTGATCGAGCCACCGGCACGGCCGCCGACGTTGGCCATGTCGGCAAAATTGCTCTTCAAGGCCTCGTCGTATTCCTCGTCGAGCGGCATCCGCCAGCATGGATCGAGCGCGCGCCGGCTGGCCTGCAGCATCGTGTCTGCGATCTCGTCGTCGGCGGTGAACAGGCCGCTGTGGTGGTGGCCGAGTGCGATCACGCAGGCGCCGGTCAGCGTCGCAATGTCGACGACCACCGCCGGCTTGAAGCGCTCGGCATAGGTCAACGCATCACAGAGGATCAGCCGGCCTTCGGCGTCGGTATTGAGAATCTCGATCGTCTGCCCGGACATGCTGGTGACGACGTCGCCAGGCTTGACCGCCGTACCACTCGGCATGTTGTCGCAGCTCGGAACGATGCACACGAGATTGAGCTTCGGCTTCAGCTCGACAATCGCGCGCATCGTGCCGAATACGCTGGCCGCGCCGCCCATGTCGTATTTCATCTCGTCCATCTCGGCCGACGGCTTGATCGAGATGCCGCCGGTATCGAAGGTGATGCCCTTGCCGACCAGCACCACCGGCGCAACCGTCTTCGCCGCGCCGTCGTAGCGCATCACGATGAATTTCAACGGCTCGGCCGAGCCTTGCGCAACCGCGACGAAGGCGCCCATGCCGAGTTTTTCGACCGCCTTGCGATCGAGCACCTGCACGCTCAGCCCGTGCGACTTGCCGAGTGCACGCGCCTGGTCGGCAAGAAAACTCGGCGTGCAGTGGTTGCCCGGCATGTTGGCGAATTCACGCGCCAGCCCGACGCCGGCACCGATCGCCGCGCCGCGTTGCAGGCCCTGCTGCACTTCGCGTGCGGTTGCCTTGTCGCAGACCAGGCTGAGCTTCTGCAGCAGCGGTGCCGCGCCGGCACTCGGCTTGGTCTTGCGGTACAGATAGGTGGCGTCGCCGGCAGCGGCGGTCACTGCCTCGGCATGCACGGCGCCGACGGCGGCTGAGCTGGCCAGCGCGACGACGACATGTTTTGCCCCACCGCCCTTCAGCACCGACAGCGCCTGCGCCAGTGCGGCCTTGAAGGTTTTTACCTCGCCGGCTGCCGACGGTGCGGCGACCGCGACCACCAGCCGCTGCGCCTTCAGACCGGCCGGGCGATGGAAATAGACGTTGCGGCCGGCCTTCAGCTGCAGGTCACCGCCCTTCACCGCATCGTCGATCAGCGTCGCGACTGCCGGGTCGAGCGAGGGGTCACGCTGTTCGGTTTCGATCACGACGACCAGCGCGTCGGCCTGGATGGATGACAGCGCCGCTGCCGAAGAAATCAGGTGTTTGAAGTCCATAATGTCCAGAAGGATCAGGCAATCAACGATGTTATTCGATTCCACATTGCGTCGCGATCTGGCACGCAGTTTCGGCGCGACGCTGGTCGTCATCATCACGATCGTGCTGACGATGATGCTGATCCGCACGCTTGGCCAGGCTGCACTCGGCCGGGTCTCGCCGCAGGACGTGGTGCTGCTGCTGGCCTATACCGCGCTCGGCCATCTGCCGACGATCCTCGCGTTGTCGCTGTTCATCGCGATCGTTGCGACGTTGAGCCGCATGTACCGCGACAGCGAGATGACGATCTGGTTTGCCAGCGGCGTCGGCCTGAGCCGCTTCGTCGGCCCGGTGCTCGGCACCGCATGGCCGGTGCTGCTGGTGGTCGGCCTGCTGGCATTGTTCGTCTGGCCGTGGGTCAACCAGCGCGCGGTCGACCTGCAGGCGCGGTTCGAGGCACGCTCCGACCTGTCGCGCGTCGCCGCCGGCACCTTCCAGACCTCGAAGGATGGGCGCCGCACCTTTTTCATCGACCGCGACACGCCGGACAGCACGACCGGCCACAATGTCTTCATCCTGAGCAATTCCGACAACGGCGAATCGGTCACCACCGCCGAACGCGGCCAGATCGAATGGCGCGACGACGAGCGGATGCTGGTGTTGCAGCGCGGCCAGCGCAACGACATCGATGAAAAATCCGGCGAGACGACGATCTCGCGCTTCGAGTCGTATTCGGCCAGCGTCGGCGAACGCGTCAGCAGCGACAACAAGCAGCGCCCGCCGAAGGCCAGGCACAGCCTCGAGTTGCTGCGCCAGCCCGATCCGCCGTTCCAGGGTGAACTGGCGTGGCGGATGGGCCTGCTGCTGGCGGCCAGCAACATGGTGCTGCTCGGCATCGGCCTGTCCTATGCAAACCCGCGCCGCGCCGGCAACTGGAACATGCTGTTTGCGCTGCTCAGCTTCGTCGTCTATTACAACCTGATCAACCTGACCAAGGCCTGGGTCACCAATGGCAAGCTCGGGCTCGGCGCTGCGCTGCTGCTGGCCCACGGCGGCACGATGCTGCTGGCGCTGGCGCTGATCTGGTGGCGCGACAACAGCATCCGCGGCATGCCGTGGCAACGGCGCAGCCGCCTCGCAGCGTCACCGCCGGCCGGAGCGGCGGCATGAAAACCGTTCGCCGTCTGTTCTACCTCGACATCGTCAGCGCGGTGGTATTCGTCGCGCTGGCCTTCCTGTCGCTGTTCTTCTTCATCGATTTTGTCGATGAACTCGGCGATGTCGGCAAACGTGGCTACACCGCGCTCGATGCGGCCGCGTACAGCCTGCTCGAGATTCCCGGCCACCTCTACGAACTGGCGCCGATCGCGGTGCTGATCGGCACCATCTATGCACTGGCGCGGATGGCGCAGTCGTCTGAATTCACGATCCTGCGCACCGGCGGGCTCGGCCCGGGCCGGGCTTTGTCGCTGCTTGCCGGCCTCGGCCTGATCTTCGCGGTCTTCACGTTCGTGATCGGCGACTATGTCGCGCCGTATGCCGAACAGCAGGCCGAGGAATTGCGCTCCGGTTTCAGCGGCGGCCGTGCCGGCGCCTGGCTGAAGGACCGCCAGGTCTCCACCGACGGCGAACACAATGTCGCGGTCAATGTCGCGAGCGCCGGCTCCGGCAACCAGCTCGAAGGCATCCGTATCTACGAGTTCGGCGGCGACGGCTCGCTGGTCAAGCGCATCGCCGCTGAATCCGGCACCGTCGACAGGAACGGCCGCTGGGCGCTGCGCGACGTGGAGATGACCCGCTGGTCGGGTTTCGATGCGACGGCGCCGGTGCAGCAGCCACCCCGCATCGAAAGCAGCAAGCTCGAAGCGATGGACTGGTCGAGCGGCCTGTCCGCCGATGTCGTTGCCGCCGCCGTGCTGCCGCTGGCGACGATGTCGACTTGGGAACTGTGGCGCTATATCGGCCATCTGTCGGCCAACGATCAGGCCGCGCAGCGGCAGGAGATCCAGTTCTGGAAACGCGCGTTCTATCCGTTCGCCTGCATCGTGATGGTTGCGCTGGCCCTGCCGTTTGCCTACCTGCACGCACGCGCCGGCGGCATCAGCCTGAAGATCTTCGGCGGCATCATGCTCGGCATCAGTTTCGTGTTGCTGAACAATGTTGCCGGGCACCTCGGCCTGCTGCGCAACTGGACGCCGTGGCTGACCGCGCTGGTGCCGAGCGGGCTGTACCTGCTGCTGTCGCTGGGCGCCTTCGCCTGGCTGGTGCGCTACCGCTGATGACGACGGCGATGCGCAAGGGGCTGCTGCTGTTCGCTCACGGAGCCCGCGACCCGAACTGGGCATTGCCGTTCGAGGCCGTGGCGGCACGGGCGACGCGCGCCGGCGCCGGCCTGCAGCCGCCGCTGCAGGTGCGGCTCGCCTTTCTCGAATTCATGCAGCCCGATCTGCCGACCGCCGGCCAGGCCCTTGCCGAATCCGGCTGCGAACATGTCGATGTCGTGCCGCTGTTCCTCGGCGCCGGCGGCCATGTGCGCAAGGATCTGCCGGCGCTGCTGCGCACGCTCGCCGAGCGCTATCCGCGCATCCGCTGGGAACTGCGGCCGGCGGTCGGCGAGATGCCCGGCGTCGTCGCGGCAATGGCCGAGGCATCGCTGAGCTGGATCGGCGGCGGCCCTTCCTCCGAACCCACCCCGCCCGATGGCGGCAGCCGATGAACCTGCACCAGTTCCGCTTTGTCCAGGAGGCCGTCCGGCGCAACCTGAACCTGACTGAAACGGCGAAGGCGCTGTTCACGTCGCAGCCTGGCGTTTCGAAGGCCATCCTCGAGCTCGAAGACGAACTCGGCATCGAAATCTTCGCTCGCCACGGCAAACGGCTGAAACGCGTCACCGAACCTGGCGTTGCGGTGCTGCGCTCGATCGAGCTGATCATGGCCGAGGTCAACAACCTGAAGCGGATCGGCGAGGAATTCTCCAAGCAGGACGCCGGCACGCTGTCGATTGCAACCACCCACACGCAGGCGCGTTATGTGTTGCCGGCGCCGGTCGCGCAGCTGCGCAAGCGTTTTCCGAAAGTCAACATCAGCCTGCACCAGGGAACGCCCGAACAGGTGGCGCAGATGGTGATCGACGAGGTCGCCGAAGTCGGGCTGGCGACCGAGTCGCTGGAGAATTTCGACGCGCTGGTCTCGCTGCCCTGTTATGAATGGCAACACGTCGCGGTGATGCCGGTCGGCCATCCGCTGGCCCGCGTCGAGCGGCTCAGCCTCGAAGACCTGGTCGTGCAGCCGCTGATTTCCTACCACCCGAGCTTCACCGGCAGAACGCGCATCGACCATGCCTTCGAGACGCGCCAGCTGAAACCGAACATCGTGCTCGAGGCGATCGATTCGGATGTCATCAAGACCTATGTGCGGCTCGGCATGGGGGTCGGCATCGTCGCCGAGATGGCTGTCCGCGACGACCCGGCCAACGGCGAACTGGTCGCGCGGCCGGTCGGCCATCTGTTCGGCCAGAATGTCGCCCGCATTGCATTCAAGCGTGGCGCCTACCTGCGCAGCTTCGTCTATTCGTTCGCCGAGATGCTGTCCGACCGCCTCGGCCGCAACCTCGTCGCGCGTGCGATCTCCGGCAATCCCGACGACTACCAGCTCTGACCAGCATTTTTCTGCGATCCCTCTGATGACCGATTTCCAGTCCCCCGCCGTCACCAGCCGGCTGCCGAGCGTCGGCACCACCATCTTCACCGTGATGTCGGCGCTCGCGCAGCAGCATGGCGCGGTCAATCTGGGCCAGGGTTTTCCGGATTTCGCCGGCGACCCGGCGCTGCTCGATGCGGTCACCGAGGCGATGCGGCAAGGCCACAACCAGTATCCGCCGATGACCGGCATTGCGCCGCTGCGCGACGCGGTGGCGGCGAAGATCGCGACGCTGTACGGCCACCGCTACGACGCCGGCACCGAAATCACGATCACCGCCGGCGCGACGCAGGCGATCCTGACCGCCATCCTTGCGCTGGTCCATCCGGGCGACGAGGTGATCGTGCTCGATCCCTGCTACGACAGCTACGAGCCGAATATCGTGCTGGCCGGCGCGCGGCCGGTTCATGTGGCGCTGACGCCGCAGACTTTCCGCCCCGATTTCGACCGCATCGCCGCGGCGCTGCGCCCGAATACGCGGGCGATCATCATCAATTCACCACACAACCCGAGCGGCACCGTCTGGCGCGCCGAGGACATGCAGCAGCTCGCCGAGCTGCTGCGGCCGACCGGCGTGATCGTGATCTCCGACGAGGTCTACGAACACATGGTGTTCGACGGCGCACCACACCAGAGCGTCGCGCGCTGGCCGGAACTGGCCGCGCGCAGCGTGATCGTCTCGAGTTTCGGCAAGACCTACCACGTGACCGGCTGGAAAATCGGCTACGTCGCGGCACCGGCGCCATTGACGGCCGAATTCCGCAAGGTGCACCAGTTCAATGTCTTCACGGTCAATACGCCGATGCAGCATGCGCTGGCCAGCTACATGGCGGATGCCCGGCCCTATCTGGATCTGCCGGCGTTCTACCAGCACAAGCGGGATCTGTTCCGCGCCGGGCTCGGCAACAGCCGGCTGCGGCTGCTGCCGAGCGAAGGCAGCTATTTCCAGGTCGTCGACTACAGCGAGGTCAGCCAGCTGCCGGAAGCAGAATTCTGCAGCTGGCTGACGCGCGAGGTCGGTGTCGCGGCGATTCCGCTGTCGGCGTTCTATTCGGACGGCCGCGACCAGCACCTGGCGCGTTTCTGCTTCGCGAAGAAGGACGAGACGCTGCAGCATGCGCTGGGCCGCCTGAGCGGCCTCTGACGCAGCGCCCCGCCGGGCGCATCAGTTCTTCGACAGCGGGCCCTTGGGCTCCTTGGGCTCGTGCAGATCGAGGTCGGGCAAATCGAAGTCGAGGTCTGGCAGCGAGCGCTCGCCGGGGGCAGGCGCCGGTGGCGCCGGTTCCGGGGCGGCCGCGTCTGGTCTCGACTCGGGCACCGTCGGCGGCAAGTCGGCCAGATCGGCGGAAGGATCAACCGGCAGGGTATCCGGCGAACCATCAGCAGCATCAAGGCTGAAGCTGCGATCCGCGTCGCCGTCGTCGAGCGGCAGCAGCAGGTCGACGTCGCTGGACGAAGCCTCGGTCTCGGCCAGGTCGCGGGCGATCGAATACAGGAACAGCAGCTCGGCGTATGCCGGCAGGTCGAAGGTCTCGGCGCCTTCATGCCGCTTGAACAGCAGGTCGGTCAGCGTATTCATCGCGTGCGTGGGGCTGTCCCAGCCGCGCTGCAGCTGCTCGACGATCTGCGGATAGTCCTGCAGCCCGCGGTCGTGGCCCGAATGCGCTTCCCATTCGGGCGCGAAGGCACCGAACCGCCGGTTGAAGCGCTCGCGGACACGGTCGTAGGCAGCCCGTTCACCGCGCCGGCGATGGATTTCGAGCAACTTCAGATACGGCATCGGACTGACGCCGCCAGTGCCCTGCAGGTGGCCGTTCAACAGGTCGACCGCCGCGTCATCCTGGCCGAGCACCTCGAAAAAGTCGGCCTGCTGCTCGAGGTCAATCAATTCATCGACGCTGACATCCTGTCTTGGCTCGTGCACCGCGGTGGTGTCGAACGCTCTCGCGGCCGCCGGTGCTGGCGCTGCCGAGGCATCGTCATCGTCATCGTCGGCAGCGGCCAGCCCCGCAGCGCCTGCAGCGGCGGCGGCCGCGCCGCCGACAACCGGCGCGGCGGATTTTCCAGCGCCCGGATGCAGCGCGGCGCGCGGGCCCGGCGTCGTCGCCTTCTCGGACAACCGCGCCGCCGCTGCCGCCGCGGCCGCGTCGGCCGCTGCATGGCTGCCGGCGGCTGCCGACGGCCGGACGATTGAACGCACGGCGCCGATCGTCGGATCGACCGGCGGCGAATTCTCGGCGGCAGCCTTCAGCCAGTCAGACTCGCGGCGCATCGCCGACTGCCTGACCAGCAAGGCGATCACCGCGAGCAGCAACAACAGCATCGCGGCCGCGAGGCCATAAATCAGCGTATTCGATGAACGATCCTGTTCCGCCGCAAGCAGCCGCTGCTGCAGTTCGGCGCTGCTGCGTTGCAGCGCCTCGTTGTCGCTGCGCAGGCGCGCCAGGTTTTCGTCGAGTGCACGCAGCTTGTCGGCACTGACGAGCATCGCATCGGCATCGGCCTTCGCGGCCAACTCTCCGAGCAGGCCACTGACCGCTGCCGATGCCGACGGCGCAACACCGACGACGACACCGCTGGCGGTCGGGCTTGCCGCTGCAGCGGGCGCGGCGCTGGCCGCGGCCAATGTCGGATCGGCGGTCGCCGAGCCGCCGGCTGCCGACCGAGCAGCACCACCGGCCGTGTCTGCGCCCGGCAGCACTGGCGGCGCCGATTCAAGTTTCAGGCTGCTGGTGGCCGGGGCTTCGCGCGGAACGGCGGCAACCCTGGTGTCGCGTGTCGAAGCGCGGCGCGGCGGCGCTGCTGCGGCACTGCGCTGCGGCCGCGCTGCGCGCGATGCACCACCGCCGCTGGAGCGCGCCGACGACGGTGCACGTCCGGACGCCGTCGAAGCCCGCCGCGACGCCGCGCGCGCAGGTGTGGCGGCAGTGGACGGCTCGGCGGCGCGCCGAGCTGGCAACTGCGGTTGCAAACCATCGGCGGCAGCGAAACGCTCGGTGCGTGCGAGGTCGAGCGTCGGCGGATCGATGAAGACCACATAGCTGCGGCGGATCGACGTGCCGCATTCGAGCCGCAGATCGACGCGCGCCAATGGTTCGTCGATGCGGGTCGCCGTGACCACGCGCAGCGAGCTCGGAGCACCATCGCGGGCGCGGTCGATGCTGATGCGCACGAGGTCGTCCGGCACTCGCGACTCGCCGGAATAGACATCGGCGCTGATGCATTCCGGAACGACCGGATCGCCAGGCTGGGCCAGCAGCGCGACCGTGAAATCGAGCGGATCACCAAGGAAACTGGCGGTCCGCACCCGTCCCATGCCGAGCGCGAAGACGCTGGCACTGACCAGCAACAGCATCAAACCAACGGTAACGGCGGTAGCAGGTCGGCGCATGCGGAGGGGGTGTTCGGTGTCGAATGACTCTAACATGAAGATACATTCGCAAGCAGGTCGCTCGGTCGCCCGGAACGTCATGTCGCTGCGGCTGGCGCGGCCTCGCGACGTCGCACAATAAGATGCCTGGCGCTTCGCGTGCCAGCCAATCGCCCAATGTATTCGTCTGCCCTCACCCCGCCCGAGCGCCAACACATCGAAACCGGATCGTGGTTCTCGAAGCTGTCGGCGCCGTTGCGCACCGACATCCTGTCGCGGGCATCGGTCAGGCGGATCGCCGACGGCGAACTGGTCACCGCGCGCGGCAATGTCGCCGCCGAATGGTGCGGCGTTGCCAACGGAGCGGTCCGCATCAGTTCGGTGTCGCTGTCGGGCAGGCAGATTTCGCTGACTTATGTCGAGCCCGGCGTGTGGTTCGGCGACATCGCGCTGTTCGATGGACTGCCGCGCACCCACGACGCCACCGCGCACGGCGACACGACGCTGCTGATCGTCCGCAGGGCAGACTTCCACGATCTGCTGGCCCGCCACGTCGAGCTGTACGACGCCTTGCTGCGCCTGAACTGCCGCCGACTGCGGCTGATGTTCGACGCCTTCGAGGACCTCAATACGAAGCCCCTGGCCTCGCGGCTGGCGAAACAGATCCTGCTGCTCGCGCGCAGCTACGGCAGCCGGAGTGGCGACGAAATCCGCATCGGACTGGCGCTTGCGCAGGAGGATCTTGCCCAGCTGCTCGGTGCATCGCGCCAGCGCGTCAACCAGGAACTGAAAGGTTTCGAGCGCGACGGCGCGGTGCGCATCGAGCCGACGCGGCTGGTCGTGCTGTCGCGGGAAAAGCTGATGGCGATCGCCGAACACCAGACCTGAACCACCTTGCAAGCCATGCCTCAACAGACCGAAACATCCAACAACCAGGCCCAGCACGCGATCGACACCGATGCCTTGTCTGCCTACCTGAGCCGCGAACTGCCCGGCTTCGCAGGGCCGCTGCGGCTCGAACGGTTCAAGGGCGGCCAGTCGAACCCGACTTTCAAGCTGGTTTGCGGCGACCGCAGCTTCGTGATGCGGACCAAGCCCGGCCCGAAGGCGAAGCTGCTGCCGTCGGCGCACGCAATCGAACGCGAATACCGCGTGATGCAGGCACTGCAGTCGACCGAGGTGCCAGTACCCGGGATGCACCTGCTGTGCGAGGACGAATCGGTGATCGGCCGGGCCTTCTACCTGATGGACATGGTCGACGGGCGCGTGTTGTGGGACCAGGCACTGCCGGGGATGGCGAATCAAGAGCGATCGGCGATCTATGACGAGATGAACCGGGTCATCGCCGCGCTGCATCGGGTCGACGTGGCGGCCGTCGGACTGAGCGACTACGGCCGGCCGGGCAACTATTTCGAGCGCCAGATCGGCCGCTGGAGCAAGCAGTACCAGGCGTCGGTGACCGAGCCGATCGCCGCGATGGAAGAACTGATGGCCTGGCTGCCGGCGAATATTCCGGCCAGCGCGCGCGACGAGCGGCAGGTCGGCATCGTGCACGGCGACTACCGGCTCGACAACCTGATCTTCCATCCGGATGAGCCGCGTGTGCTCGCGGTGCTCGACTGGGAACTGTCGACGATCGGCCACCCGCTTGCCGATTTCAGTTACCACTGCATGTCGTGGCACATCTCGGCCAATGTCTTCCGCGGCATTGGCGGCCTCGACCTGGCCGCACGCGGCATTCCGGACGAACGCGACTATGTGCGCCGCTATTGCGAGCGCACCGGCCGCACCACGCCCGGCAATGACGTCGACGCGGTGCTTGCCGACTGGACCTTCTACCTCGCCTACAACCTGTTCAGGATGGCTGGCATCCTGCAAGGCATTGCCAAACGGGTGGTCGACGGCACCGCCTCCAGCGACGAGGCGCGCCAGGCCGCGGCCGGCGCGAAGCCGCTGGCCGAACTCGGCTGGCGGATCGCGCGCGGCAAGCGCTGACTGGCGTGCTCAGGTCGGGCCGTGTTGCCTGGCCCGCAATCCTTGCCAGTCTGCTGACGCGGCTGCGACCCAGGCCTGCGCCTGCGCATCGCGGCCATCGAGGCGCAGCACCTGCTGCGCAGCGACCGCGAACAGCAGCACGGCCTCGGACAGCGCCAGCGGGTCGACCTCGCCCAGTTCCATTCGCAGATACAGGCGCGCGCGATGGCACATCAGCATGAACGGTGGCTGCCGGCTCAGCAGCCCTTGCCCGGCCGCCAGCAACTGGGTGCCGAGCGGCCCCTCGACCCAGCTCCCGGCGACATCGGGGTTGGCGCCGAGCGCCGCAAAATGCTGGCGCACCTCGCGCTGCCCGCTCAGCGCGGCGCGCGGCCACATCGCCAGCCAGCGCATCTCCTCCGGCACTGAACTGCCGACATAGGTCTGCGTGCCCTGCGTGAAATCGTCGAAGGTCTCCTGCTCCAGCAATTCGAGCAGGCTGCGGCTCAGCACCATCATCTGCAGTTCGGGCTGCTGCGCCATTTCCATCCGGATCCGCAGCTCGCGGGTCTTGATGTAGCGGCGCTGCGCCGGACCCCACTCGAGCCGCCACGGCCGATCGTCGAAGCGGCCGTCGATCGCGAAGCCGTCCGACTCGGGTACCTGCTTGAAGGTAAAACGCTGTGCGCGGGCCCAGCCGGCCACCGCGCGCCAGTCGGGCCCGTCTGGCTGGCTGGCAAACATCCGTTTGATCGCGTCGAACATGCTGGGAGCTTGGAAGGACGAAAGCCGGCAGGTGCGTGAGTCTGCGAGCCGGCAACCCGAGTGTATGCGGCCGTGCGCGACTCGCGATGGTGCTTGTCCGACAACCCGCTCCGGCGCCGACCGACTGCGGCCGGACCAGCGAGGCGTTGCAATGGAAAACCGACAACGCAACCGGAGGTAGAACGATGCCCGCACCAGACCTGTCCAACCTGAAAACCGATGACGATCGCCGCGAACACCTGTGGTCATTGATCAAGGACATCAGGTTCGCGATGTTCACGTCGCGACATTCGAACGGCCACCTGCACTCGAGGCCGATGACGGTGCAGAACAAGTCGCTCGATCAATCCGACACGTTGTGGTTTTTCATGTCGCGACGCAACGATGCGGTCGCCGACCTGGCCAGCGACCCTGCCGTCAACATCGCCTTCGCCGACCCGGGCGACGACAGCTATGTCTCGATCGCCGGCAACGCATCGGTGGTCGAGGACCCGGCGAAGAAGCAGCAGCTGTGGTCGGCGATGGCCAAGGCCTGGTTCCCGGGCGGGCCGGAGGATCCCGATCTGGCGCTGGTCGGTGTGCGCGTGATCCACGCCGACTACTGGGACGTCAAGAGCAACAAGCTGGTGCAACTGCTGAAGATGGCAAAGGCAGCAGTGACTGGAGATCCGCCGACCGACATGGGCGAACACGAGCAGCTGCGGATGCGTTGACGGCTGCGGCCGCGGCGACAACGGCCGCCGTGGCCGACGAAGGGCCTATAGTCTTCGGGCACCTCGTCAGCCTGGAGACTGGAAATGATCGACCTGTATTCGTGGGCGACGCCGAACGGCCACAAGATCCACATCATGCTCGAGGAATGTGGGCTGCCTTATCGGGTTCACGCGGTCGATATCGGCAATGGCGAGCAGTTCGATCCGGACTTCCTCGCGATCAGCCCGAACAACAAGATTCCGGCGATCGTCGACCCCGACGGCCCTGACGGCAAGCCGATCTCGCTGTTCGAATCCGGTGCGATCCTGCTCTACCTCGCTGCCAAGACCGGCCGCTTTCTTCCGCAGTCGGTCAGCGCGCGCTACGAGGTGCTGCAATGGCTGATGTTCCAGATGGGCGGGGTCGGACCGATGCTCGGCCAGGCCCATCATTTCCGCATCTATGCGCCGCAGAAGATCGACTATGCGATCGAGCGCTATACCAATGAGGCGCGGCGCCTGTATGGCGTGCTGGACAAGCAGGTCGCGCGCCACGGCTATCTTGCCGGCGCCGACTATACGATCGCCGATATCGCAACCTTTCCGTGGCTGCGCTCGTGGAAAAACCAGGGCATTGTCTGGGATGACCATCCGAACCTGCGCGGCTGGTTCGACGAGATCGCCGGCCGCCCGGCGGTGCGGCGAGGCGTCGAGGTGCTGGCCGACAGGCGCAAGCCGCTGGTCGACGAAAAAGCCCGCGAGGCCTTGTTCGGCGACCGCCAGTACAGGCTGCGCTGACGGCTGAATTGCCGGGCTTGCCAGCCGCCGGCTTGACAAACGCCGACCCGGACCTATCTTCTGTTCAGTAGGCGCTTGCCCTGCCGGGCTGCGCCTCGGGCAGCCCGAGGTACGGAGGTTCCCAGCCATGTTCGCTATCCGACCGGCCGCAGTGGCCGGCATGTTCTACCCTGCAGACGATGCCGCGCTGCGCTCGCAGTTGCGCGATTGTCTGGAAGCGTCGGCGCTGCCAGCGTCCGATGTGCAACCAAAACTGCTGATCGTGCCGCACGCCGGTTATGTCTATTCGGGCGCGGTAGCCGGCCGCGCCTATGCGCAGATGGCGCCCTGGGCATCGAAGATCCGCCGCGTCGTGCTGCTCGGCCCGACCCACCGGGTCCGGGTCGACGGGCTTGCGGTACCGACCGTCGACGCATTCGAGACGCCGCTCGGCCGCATCTGCATCGATCGCGCGGCGCGCGATTCGATTGCCGCGCTGCCGCAGGTCGTGCGCAGCGACCGCGCCCACGCGCAGGAACATTCGCTCGAGGTGCAGCTGCCGTTCCTGCAGGCCGTGCTCGGCGACAGCTTCGAACTGCTGCCGCTGGCGGTCGGCAACGCCGATCCCGAGCAGGTGGCCGAGGTGATCGAACGGCTGTGGGGCGGCGACGAGACGCTGATCGTCATCAGCACCGATCTGTCGCACTACCTGCCGTACGACGATGCCCGCACGACCGACCGGATGACGACGGCGCGGATGGTCGACCTGGCGACCGATTTCGACCCGTTCGAGGCCTGTGGCGCGCATGCGCTGAACGGCGCAATGCTCGCGGCGCGTCGCCACGGGCTGCATGCGCAATTGCTCGACCTGCGCAACTCCGGCGATACCGCCGGCGACCGCCAGCGGGTTGTCGGTTACGCCGCGCTGGTATTGACTGGCCCGCTCGAGCAGGAAAAACCAGCCGACGATCAGCAGCAGCTCGGCGCGGCGTTGTTGAGCCGGGCGCGCAACACGATCAGCCAGCGCCTCGGCCTGCAGTCGCTCGAAGCCGAGCCGCCGCATCCGTCGCTCGGCATCGCCGGCGCCACCTTCGTCACGCTGCGCGACGCTGCCGGCGAGTTGCGCGGCTGCATCGGCCGGCTCGAGGCGACAGCCGCGCTGGAAGACGATGTGCGCCGCAATGCCGCCGCGGCGGCCTTCGACGATCCGCGTTTTGCGCCGCTGCGCGCCGAGGAATGGCCGGGCATCGCGGTCGAGATCTCGCTGCTCGAGCCGGCCGAAGCGCTGCCACCGGCACCGAGCCGCGATGCCGTGCTGCGCCAGCTGCAGCCGCATCGCGACGGCGTGATCCTCGAGTGGCGCGGGCATCGGTCGACCTTCTTGCCGCAGGTCTGGCGGCAATTGCCGCAGCCGCAGGACTTCGTCAGCGAGTTGCTGCGCAAGGCCGGTCTGCCCGCCGATTTCTGGGCTGCCGACGTGCAGCTGAAAACCTACCGCGTTCGCCACTATGCCGATGCAGGCGGCACGCTGCGGAGCCTGCAGTGAACACGCGCGTCGAGCCGCTCGGGACGGTCCATCCGGCATCGTGGTGGCACCGGCTCGACGATGGCCGGCTGCAATGCGACCTCTGCCCGCGCGACTGCCGCCTGCACGACGGGCAGCGCGGGCTGTGTTTCGTGCGCGCCCGCCAGGGCGACCACATCGTGCTGACGACCCATGGCCGCAGCTCCGGCTTCTGCATCGATCCGATCGAGAAAAAACCGCTGAACCATTTTCATCCGGGCAGCAGCGTGTTGTCGTTCGGCACCGCCGGCTGCAACCTCGCCTGCAAGTTCTGCCAGAACTGGGACATCTCGAAAAGCCGCGAGATGGACCGGCTGATGGACCAGGCATCACCCGAGCGCATCGCCGAAGTGGCCGAGGCGAACGGCTGCCGCAGCGTTGCCTTCACCTACAACGATCCGGTGATCTTTGCCGAATATGCGATCGATACCGCCGACGCCTGCCATCAGCGCGGCATCAATGCGGTGGCGGTCACGGCCGGCTATATCCATGCCGAGCCACGCCGGGCCTTCTACGCCAAGATGGATGCGGCCAATGTCGACCTGAAGGGTTTTAACGAGAACTTCTATTTCCGCCAGACCGGCGCCCACCTCGCGCCGGTGCTCGAGACGCTCGAATATATCCACCATGAAACCGACTGCTGGCTCGAGATCACGACGCTGCTGATCCCGGGCGCCAACGACAGCAACGAAGAGCTCGAGGCGCTGACACGCTGGGTTGCCGAGCATCTCGGCCCTGATGTGCCGCTGCATTTCACCGCCTTCCATCCGGACTACAAGATGACCGACGTGCCGCCGACGCCACCGGCAACGCTGCGCCGGGCGCGCGAGATCGGCCTCGCGCAAGGGCTGCATTTCGTCTACACCGGCAATGTGCACGACCGCGAAGGCGGCACCACCTTCTGTGCCGGTTGCGGGAAACCGCTGATCGAGCGCGACTGGTACGAGATCAACGCTTATCGGCTCGATGCAGATGGGCGCTGCCCCGACTGCGGAACCGCGCCCGCCGGACATTTCGACCGCAGACCCGGCCACTTCGGGCGGCGTCGGATACCGGTGCGGGTCGCGGTCTGAGCGAATAAATGCGCAATGCGGGGCGCAATGAGCAGGACCGGTGGTTGGCCAGCCCGGAGGGACTCGAACCCCCGACATCCGACTTAGAAGGTCGGTGCTCTATCCAGTTGAGCTACGGGCTGTATGGATGCGGCTGGCCGCATGGCCTGCGGCACCATCGCCGAAGCCATGCGGCGGGCGAATCCTGTTTGTGGTCGGGGCGGCGGGATTCGAACTCGCGACCTACTGGTCCCAAACCAGTTGCGCTACCAGGCTGCGCTACGCCCCGAAGTCGCGCATTCTACCCGGGCTTGGCGCCGCGCCTGCCGTCGGCCGGAGAATCTTCAGCCGGCGTGGCGGCAGCGGGCTGCGGCGCTGCCAGCAGCAACTCGCGCGCGACCGCCGCACATTGCCGGATGTGCATGTCGCAGACCAGTTTCAGCGCAGAGAACGTCAACGCGGCGGAAACCGCCTGGCCGGCGAGTGGCACATATTTGGCCGCCTGTTGCGCGGTCAGGCGGACGCCGACCAGCTTCAGCACGCGGATGATCAGGTCGCGGCTGACCAGCTTGCCGACCAGCAGGCTGCCTCCGGCCGACGCCGCCTTGAACACCGCCAGTTGCCGCTCCGGTGCGAGGCGTTCGATCTGCTGCGGGCTGAGGCCGAAGGCTTCGTTGATCTCGGGGATCAGCTTGACGAGGATGCCGACGTCGGTCAGCCAGTCGAGGCCCGGCACCGGCAGCACCGCGACCCCGGCGGCAATCATCGCGCGGCGTGTCACGAGTTGCCGGCAGCGGCGCGAGATCGCCTCGATGTCGCGCTCGTTGCCCGGCACCACGACCCATTCCTGCCCGGTGCCGGATGCCGACTTCACGGCTTGCCGCCTCCGTCGCCCTTGATCTTGCCGACGATGAACAGCAGCAGCATCGCGCCGAGCACCGAGCCGACAAAACCGGCGCCCTCGCCTGCCCGATACAGGCCGAAGGTCTGGCCGAGAAATCCGGCGATGAAGGAGCCGACGATGCCGAGCAGCGTGGTCAGGATGAAGCCCAGTGCCTGGGTCCCTGGCAGGATCGCGCGGGCGACCAGTCCGACGATGAAGCCGATCACGATCATGCCGATGATGCCCATGGATGCTCCAGTAAGTCCGCCGGTGCCCCTGACCCGGCGGTTGGCCCAATGTAGCCGATGGTCGCAGCCCCAGTCGAGGCTGCCAGCGCGTCAATGCAACAGCTGGCTCCAGGCCTTGTCGAGCCGCTTCAGGCTGACCGGTTGCGGCGTCCGCAGTTCCTGCGCAAACAGGCTGACCCGCAACTCTTCGAGCATCCAGCGGTATTCGTCGAGCCGCGGGTCGACAACACCCTTGCGATCGGCGAGCAAGCGCAGATAACGCTGTTCGGCAGGCCGCAGTTCGGCCAGCCGCTGCTGGTCGCGCGCCGGGTCGCTGCGCAGCTTGTCGAGCCGCATCGTGATCGCCTTCAGATAACGCGGCAGATGCGCCAGTTGCGGCCACGGCGTCTCGACCAGGAAACGCTTCGGCATCAGGCGCGCCAGTTGCGCGGTGACATCGTCGGCCACCTCGCGGGGAGCCTTCGAATCGCGCAACTTGCGCACCGCGGCGGCATAGTCGATCAGCACCTGGCCGGCGCTGCGCGCGACTTCGCTGGCGATCAGGTTGAGCCGGCTGCGCCCCTCGTCGATGCGGCGCCGGAACGACTCCGCATCGGTCGGCAGCGGGTCGGCCAGAAAGGCGCGGTCGAGCGCCAGTTCGACGATCTGCGCTCGCAACTCCTCGGCGGTGCCGAGCGGCATGTACATCACCGACAGGCCGACCAGGTCAGGGATGTTCTTCTCGAGGTATTTCAGCGCGTCCTTCAGCTGCAGCGCAACCAGCCGGCGCAAGCCGGCGCGGTGCTTGCGTGCCGCGACGTCGGGTTCGTCGAAGACCTCGATCTCGACATGGCTGCCGCGGTCGATCAGCGCCGGAAAGCCGACCAGGCTCTGGGTGCCACGGCGAACCTCGAGCAGCTCGGGCAGCTCACCGAAGCTCCAGTCGGTATAAGGCGTCGATGCCGGCGCAGCCGCCGGCGCGGTGCTGGCTGCTGCCGGCGTTCGTGTCGGCGCCTGGCGCGCGGCCGCCTGGGCCGAGGGCTGTGGCGCGGGCGCCGGCGCCGTCTTCAGCTTCGCCAACGCCTGGAAGGCCGAGCGCGCCTGGCCGCCCCATTGCGCCTTCAACGCGGCGAGGTTGCGCCCGCTGCCAAGCTGTCGGCCATGTTCGTCGACGACGCGAAAATTCATGAACAGATGCGCCGGCACCGTCTCGAGCTTGAAATCTGCGCGCTTCACATCGAGCTGGGTGCGCTTGCGCACGTCGTCGAGCAGCACATCGAGCAGGCTGCCGCTGCCGAATTCACCACGCTCTCGCACCGCGGCGACAAACGATTCTGCATAGTCGGGCAACGGCACCAGCCGCGAACGCGGCCGTTGATGCAGGCTTTTCACCAGCGCCAGCACCTTGTCCTTCAGCATGCCGGGCACCAGCCATTCGCAGCGCTCCTCGCTGACCTGGTTCAACGCAAAAATCGGCACCGTGACGGTCACGCCATCGCGCGGATCGCCCGGTTCGTGCAGATAACTGGCGCTGCAATCGACGCCGCCAAGCCGCAGCACCTTCGGAAAGGCCGCGGTCGTGATGCCGGCGGCCTCGTGGCGCATCAGCTCGTCGCGGGTCAGCATCAGCAGCCGCGGCTGGCGCCGGCTTTCCTCGCGGTACCAGCGTTCCAGCGTCGCACCGCTGTGCACATCGGCCGGCAGCAGCGAATCGTAGAAGGCGTAGATCAGCTCGTCGTCGACCAGCACGTCCTGGCGCCGCGACTTGTGTTCCAGATCCTCGACCTGCGCGATCAGCTTGCGGTTCGCGGCGAGGAACGGCAGCCGGGTTTCCCATTCGTTGCCGACCAGCGCCTCGCGGATGAAGATCTCGCGCGCCGCGGCCGGGTCGACCTGGCCGAAATTGACCCGCCGCTGGTTGTAGATGACGATGCCGTACAACGTCGCGCGTTCGAACGCGATCACCTCGGCGGCCTTCTTTTCCCAGTGCGGATCGAGCAGCTGGGTCTTGATCAGATGGCCGGCAACCGTCGGCAGCCACGCCGGGTCGATGTTCGCGAGGTTGCGGCCGTACAGCCGGCTGGTTTCGACCAGTTCGCCGGCAACGATCCAGCGCCCCGGCTTCTTGCTCAGGTTGGCGCCGGGGTGGCGGTAGAAGCGGATGCCGCGCGCGCCGAGGTACCACTCCTCGTCGTCGCTCTTGTTGCCGATGTTGCCGAGCAGGCCGGCGAGCAATGACAGGTGCAGCTGCTCATAGGTTGCCGGCGCCTTGTTCAGCCGCCAGCCATGTTCGGCGACCACCGTGTGCAGCTGCGAATGGATATCGCGCCATTCGCGCACGCGGCGCGGCGAGATGAAGTTGTCGCGCAGCAGCTGTTCCTGCTTGCGGTGCGACAGGCGCGGCGCTGTGGCCGCTCCCGGCTTGTCGGTCGTCGCCGCCCCATGGCGCAGCGATTCGAGCCAGTTCCACAAGCGGATCGTGCCGCTGAACTCGGAGCGCTCGTCGTCGAACTTGCGGTGTGCGGCATCGGCCGACTGCTGCTGTTCGAGCGGGCGGTCGCGCACGTCCTGCAGGCTCATCGCGCTGGCGATCACCAGCACCTCGGTCAGCGCCTCACGCTGGCGGGCTTCGAGGATCATCCGGCCGACCCGCGGATCGAGCGGCAGGCGCGCCAGTTCGCGGCCCATCGCGGTCAGCTCGTTCTGCTCGTCGACTGCGCCGAGCTCGTTCAGCAGCTGGTAGCCGTCGGCAATCGCGCGCCGCGGCGGCGGCTCGAGGAACGGAAAATCCTCGACGGTGCCGAGCCCGAGCGATTTCATCCGCAGGATCACGCCGGCCAGCGACGAGCGCAGGATCTCCGGATCGGTATAACGCGGCCGCTCGGCAAACTCCTTTTCGTCATAGAGGCGAATGCAGATGCCGTTCGAGACCCGGCCGCAGCGGCCGGCGCGCTGATTCGCCGCCGCCTGGCTGATCGGCTCGATCTGCAGCTGCTCGACCTTGTTGCGGTAGCTGTAGCGCTTGACGCGTGCGGTGCCGGCGTCGATCACATATTGGATACCGGGCACCGTCAGCGAGGTTTCGGCGACGTTGGTCGCGAGCACGATGCGTCGCGCCGCATGCGGCTCGAAGATGCGGTCCTGCTCGGCCTGGCTCAGCCGCGCAAACAACGGCAGCACATCGACACCCGGTGGATGGTGCTTGCGCAGCGCTTCGGCGGCGTCGCGGATCTCGCGCTCGCCGGGCAGAAACACCAGCACGTCGCCGCCTTGCGCGCTGCCGCGCCACAACTCATCAACCGCATCGACGATCGCATCGTTCAGGCCGTATTCGCGGCTTTCCTCGAACGGCCGGTAGCGCTGCTCGACTGGAAACATCCGGCCGGAGACCTGGATCACTGGCGCCGGTGTCGGCTGATCCGACCCGGCCGGCGCGGCCGATGCGAAATGACGCGCAAACCGTTCGGCATCGATCGTCGCCGAGGTCACGATCACCTTCAGATCGGGCCGGCGCGGCAGGATCTGCCGCAGGTGGCCGAGCAGAAAATCGATGTTCAGGCTGCGTTCGTGCGCCTCGTCGATGATCAGCGTGTCGTAGGCACGCAGCAGCGGGTCGGTCTGCGACTCGGCGAGCAGGATGCCGTCGGTCATCAGCTTGACGCTGGCGCCGGGTGACAGCCGGTCCTGGAACCGGACCTTGAAGCCGACATGTTCGCCGAGCGGCGAATTCAGCTCCTGCGAGATGCGTTTCGCGACACTCGATGCGGCAATCCGGCGCGGCTGGGTGTGGCCGATCAGCCCCTTGCCGCCGGCGCCGCGACCGCGCCCCAGCGCCAGCGCAATCTTCGGCAGCTGGGTCGTCTTGCCCGATCCGGTCTCGCCGCTGACGATGACGACCTGGTGGGCCTTGATCGCCTCGGCGATCTCGTCGCGCCGCGCCGAAACCGGCAAGGCTTCGGGGAAGGTGATCGGCGGCAGCGGATTGGCGAGCGGCTGCGGCCGATCGCTCCGCGCGGCTTGGCGCGGCCGATCAGTTGTCGCGGCCCTGCCGCGTGCGCCGCGGCGAGGGGCGGATTCGCCGTTGCCGTCACCGGGGAGGCCCATGGATGCTTCGTGCAAAATCAGCGATTATTCCAAATGCCCCCTGCGCCGCCACGATGAGCCTGGTATTCCCGCACACCTTCGTTCCGTGGTTCCGGTCGGTGGCGCCGTATATCCACGCCCATCGCGGCAAGACCTTCGTCGTCGCGATCGCCGGAGAACTGGTCGAGGCGGGCAAGCTGGCCTCCTTTGCGCAGGACCTGGCGCTGATCCATGCGATGGGCATCAAGGTCGTGCTGGTGCACGGTTTTCGCCCGCAGGTGCAGGAGCAGCTGGTCGCGAAGGGCGGCAACTGGAAATTCAGCCACGGCATGCGGATCACCGATGCGCTGGCGCTCGATTGCGCGCAAGAAGCCGCCGGCCAGTTGCGCTACGAAATCGAGGCGGCGTTTTCGCAAGGGCTGCCGAATACGCCGATGGCAGGCAGCCAGATCCGCGTCGTCTCCGGCAATTTCATCACCGCGCGCCCGGTCGGCATCGTCGACGGCGTCGATTTCCAGCATACCGGGCTGGTGCGCAAGGTAGATGCGCAAGGCATCCGCCGCGCGGTCGAATTCGGGGCACTGGTGCTGCTGTCGCCGTTCGGCTTTTCGCCGACCGGCGAGGCCTTCAACCTCAGCATGGAGGATGTCGCGGCCAGCGCGGCATCGGCATTGCAGGCTGACAAGCTGATTTATGTGACAGAGGTCCGCGGCATACCGCTCGATCCCGCCGATCCGGCCAGCGACATCGACCAGGAACTGACGCTGGCCGACGCGCGCAAGCTGCTCGCCTCGCTGCCGAACCCGGTGCAGCCGACCGATACCGCGTTCTACCTGCAGCATGCGGTGAAGGCTTGTGAGAACGGCGTCGACCGGGTGCACATCGTGCCGTTTTCGGTCGACGGCTCGGTGCTGATCGAATCGTTCACGCACGACGGCATCGGCACGATGATCATCGACGAAAAACTCGAGAGCCTGCGCGAGGCCGGCCCCGACGACATCGGCGGCATCCTGCAGCTGATCGAGCCGTTCGAGCGCGACGGCACGCTGGTCAAGCGCGACCGCACCGAGATCGAGCGCGACATCGGCTTTTATACGGTGATCGAACACGACGGCGTGATCTTCGGCTGCGCCGCGCTTTACGCCTATCCGGAAGCGAGAACCGGCGAGATGGCGGCGCTGACAGTGTCGGCCCACGTGCAGGGCCAGGGCGACGGCGACCGCATCCTGAAGCGCATCGAGCAGCGCGCGAAGGCTGCCGGGCTCGAAAGCATCTTCGTGCTGACGACCCGAACCATGCACTGGTTCATCAAGCGCGGCTTCGCGCCCGTTGATGCGCAGTGGCTGCCCGAAGCGCGCAAACGAAAATACAACTGGGACCGGCGCAGCGTCGTGCTGGTCAAGAAACTCAATCCGTGAGCATAGGCCCGCCACAAAGGGCCGCCTCTTCACGATGCGCCGCGCAAGCGCGGCGCGCACCACCCGTCATCAAGGAGCAAACCATGGCCCGTACCGTCCAATGCGTCTATCTGAAGAAGGAAGCCGAAGGACTCGACTTCGCACCCTACCCAGGTGAACTCGGCAAACGCATCTATGCCGAAGTCAGCAAGGAGGCCTGGCAGGCCTGGATGAAGCACCAGACGATGCTGGTCAACGAAAACCGCCTGAATCTCGCCGACCAGCGCGCACGCCAATACCTCGCGCGGCAGATGGAGAACTTCTTTTTCGGCGGCGGCGCCGAGCAGCCGGCCGGTTACGTCCCGCCGAGCAACTGACGGCCGCCTCAGCGGCGCAGCGCTGCCGCCCTGGCACCAACCACCAGCGCCGCGACCCCGGCGCGGCAACAGCGATCCGACCCCACAGTCGTATCAAGAATGATTCGCATTTGTATATACTGCGGCCATTCATTGACTGAAGGGACTGCTCCATGCGACTGTTTTTCCGCCCCGCCTCGCCCTCGGCCGCCCGCTCGGGCATTTCCCGGCGCGTCGCTGTTGCCGCACTGAGCCTGGCGGCCGCATTGCCGTTGTCGGCCCATGCGCAGCAGAAAGTGCTGAACCTGTACTCGGCACGGCACTACCAGACCGACGAGGCGCTTTACGCCGATTTCACGAAGGCAACCGGCATCAAGATCAACCGTGTCGATGCCGACGATGCCGGCATCCTGACCCGCTTGCAGAGCGAGGGCTCGGCCAGCCCGGCCGACGTGATCCTGCTGGTCGACGCGTCGCGGCTGTGGCGTGCCGAAACCACCGGCCTGTTCCAGCCGATCAAGTCGACACTGCTGGAGAGCCGGATCCCGGCGACGCTGCGCGGCGACCAGACCGCCGAGGGCATCGCCTGGTTCGGCTTGTCGACGCGGGCGCGGGTCATCGTCTACAACAAGGCGACCGTCAACAAGGCAAACGTGTCGACCTACGAGAGCCTGGCCGATCCCAAACACAAGGGCAAGCTGTGCACCCGTTCGGGCTCGCATCCGTACAACCTGTCGCTGTTCGGCTCGATGATGGAGCACCTCGGCGAGGCCGGGGTCGAAAGCTGGTTGAAGGGCCTGGTCGCCAACATGGCGCGTGATCCGAAAGGCGGCGATACCGACCAGATCAAGGCGGTCGCCAGCGGTGAGTGCCAGATCGCGCTGACCAACAGTTATTACCTGGCGCGCCTGATGCGCTCGAACAAGCCGGAAGACCGCGCGGTGATCGACAAGATCGGCGTGGTATTCCCGAACCAGCAAAGCTTCGGCACCCACGTCAATATTGCCGGCGCAGCGGTCGCCAAACATTCGCCCAACCGCGACAATGCGGTCAAGTTCGTCGAATATCTCGCGAGCGACCAGGCGCAGATTTATTTTGCCGACGGCAACAATGAATGGCCGGTGGTTGCTCGTGTCAAGGTATCGAACCCGGCGCTGGCCGCGCTGGGCGAGTTCAAATCGGAAACCATTCCGGTCAAGTTCGCCGGCCGTAATCAGACCAAGGTTCAGCAGATCCTCGATCGCGTCGGCTATAAATGATGTTGGCGGTCGACCTTCGCCGGCTGTTCGTATAATATGCGTCCCCGGGAGTTATCCCGCGCAAACTGACGAACTACCGTAAAGGAATCGCGATGCCATCGTTGCAGCAATTGCTTGACCAGAAAGCCGAACTGGAACGCCAGATCGAGGCGACGCGGCGCCATGAACGCGCCGACGCGATTGCCAAGGTGAAGGCATTGATGGCCGAACAGGGTCTGACACTGGCCGATATCAGTGGCAAGACGGGCTCGTCGCGCGGCGGGTCGAGCGGCGGCAAGGTCGCCGCCAAATACCGCAATGCCGCCACCGGCGAAACCTGGAGCGGACGTGGCCTGCAGCCGAAATGGCTGAAGGCGGCGTTGGCCTCGGGGCGCAAGATCGAGGAATTCGCGCTTTGACTGCACGGCTGCAGCGGATCCGCAGCACGCTGGTGCTGCACTGATCCCCGCCTTCTGCGAAGCGGACGCCGCCTGCGGGCGGCGTTTTCTTTTGCCGGATCACATTCACCACTCGGCCGGCCGGCGGCGGCGGCCGCCGTAGACTCCATCCCGTGATTCCGCCGTCATTCGTCCAGGACCTGTTGAGCCGGATCGACATCGTCGAGGTTGTCGGCCGCCATGTGCAATTGCGCAAGGGCGGCGCGAACCTGATGGGCCTGTGCCCGTTCCATGGCGAGAAGTCACCGAGTTTTTCGGTCAGCCCGAGCAAGCAGTTCTATTACTGCTTCGGCTGCGGCGCCAGCGGCAATGCGATCGGCTTCCTCTGCGCCCACCTCGGAATGGGTTTTGTCGAGGCGGTCGAGGATCTGGCGCAGCAGGCCGGCATGACGGTGCCGCAGGATGAACGAACGCCGGCCGATCGCCAGCAGGCCGATGCGCAGCAGGCGCGCCAGTCCAGCCTCAGCGACGTGTTGCGCAGGGCCGCCGATCACTATCGGCGCGAACTGAAATCATCGACCGTGGCGATCGATTACCTGAAATCGCGCGGCCTGACCGGCGAAATCGCCGCACGGTTCGGTCTTGGCTTTGCGCCGCCCGGCTGGCGCAGCCTGGCCAGCATTTTCCCGAGTTATGACGATCCGCTGCTCGAGGAAAGCGGCATGGTGATCGTGCAGGCGGGCGATACCACCGACGAGTCGGACCGCAAGCGCTATGACCGCTTTCGCGATCGAATCATGTTTCCGATCCGCTCGGTGCGCGGTGAGGTGATCGGATTCGGCGGCCGGGTGCTAGGCCAGGGCGAGCCGAAATACCTCAATTCACCGGAAACGCCGATATTCAGCAAGGGACGTGAGCTTTATGGCCTGCATGAGGCCAGAACGGCAATGCGGCAGCGCGGATATGCACTGGTAGTCGAAGGTTATATGGACGTGGTTGCGCTGGCGCAGTCCGGATTCGCGAATGCGGTGGCAACGCTCGGCACGGCATGTACCGCCGAACATGTCAGCAAACTGCTGCGTTTTACTGATTCGGTGGTCTTCAGTTTTGATGGCGACGCGGCCGGCCGGCGCGCCGCCGGCCGCGCGCTCGAGGCGGCGCTGCCGCACGCCACCGATACCCGCAGCATCCGCTTCCTGTTCCTGCCGACCGAACATGATCCGGATTCGTATGTCCGCGAACTCGGCGCCGAGGCCTTCCAGCGCTGCATCGAATCGGCCACACCGCTGTCGAAACAATTGCTAGAAGTCGCGAAGGAAGGCTGCGACCTCGGCAGTGCAGAGGGCAGGGCAAAATTTGTCGCGATGGCGCGCCCGCTGTGGACAGCGCTGCCCGACGGATCGCTGCAGCGCCAGCTGCTGCGCGAAATCGCTTCGATCGGCGGCCTCGAAGCCGCCGAACTGGCCGAGTTGTGGCGTGGCCAGACGGCGCCGCGCGGCGCCAGCCGCGCGCCCGTCTCCCGCGACAGCGCAGTTGCAAGACCGGCTGCCGCGCAGGCGCCGAGAACGCGTGCGCCGAGCCCGGGCCGGCTGGCGTCGCGGCGGCCACCAAGCAGCCCGGCCGATCAGGCGATCCGGATGCTGATGCTGCACAGTGACTGGTGGGAGCAGTTGCCGGCCGATGACCACGACCTGCTGCATGCGATGCCGGCACCCCACGGCGAGGTGATCGCGTGGCTGGAACGGCAGATTGCCGAACACGGCCCGATGAGCTGGGCCGAGCTCGAACAGGCGCAGGCCGCCGCCGATCCGCCGCTGCCCGAGGTCGCGACGGTGCCGCGGGCTGCGCTCGAAGACGAGTTGTCGTTCAGCGACTTGCGCCGCGTGCTCGATGGCCTGCGGATCGAGCAGTTGCGCGAGCGACAGAACGAGCTGATCGGCCGGATCTCGTCGGACGCCGCCGCGCGATCGCAATGGCAGGAGCTCGATCTGCGCCGCAAGGCGCTGCTGAAGGCGCTGGCATCGCCGGAGGCCGGATGAACGCGGCAGCCGACCTCAATGGCGCACGACGCCTTCCCCGAGGGGCCACGATCGGAGGCCGGGTCACATGCCTTTGGCCGCAATCTTTTGACGAACCGGGTCGAATCAACGATAATGCTCGGTTCGCTAGGCGCGGCAAGAAGCAGCAGCAAAGAGTGACATCAGTACCTCCGGGCCCCGGCCACCCTTTGAAACAGGGTCCCCTCCAAGGCCAACCTCTACCCGCAAGGACTGTCAGGCCGTTTCGGTCAATCGCCTGCTTGCCCGCTCCGCAACGGCATTTTTCTGCCCGGCTTTCGCGCCGGCGGCTTGCCCTTGCGCGACCCGGCCACATCGCCGGGTCCGGCTGCAACTCTGCCTGAAGCATATCGAAGGAATCGCATGACAGCGAAGAAAAGCGCCACCAAAACATCTGCATCCGCGCCCGCCGAAGAGACGACGAAGCCGGTCGCCACGAAGGCTGCGGTCAAGTCCGCCGGCAAAGCCGCGGCTGCGCCGAAGGCTGCCGCCAAGACCGCCACCAAGGCCAGCGCGAAGAAGCCTGCCGCCAAGGCTGCCGGGCCGGCTGCCAAGGGTGGCCGCCCGGCCAAGGGCAAGGCTGCGGACAAGTCGTCGAAAGGCGATCTCGATGAAGACTTCAGCGACGTCGAATCGGATCTCGAGACCGAGACCGAGGCCGAACCGGAAGTCGAAGCCGTCGATACCAGCGACGAGACCAAGGCCAAGCTGAAGCCGCTGCGGATGAAGGTCTCGCGCGCCAAGGAGCGCGCGCTGATGCGCGAATTCGGCCTCGACGAGACCGCGCTGACCGAGGAAGAGGTCGCCAAGCGCCGGCAGGAGCTGAAGACGCTGATCAAGATGGGCAAGACGCGGGGTTTCCTGACCCATCAGGAAATCAACGACCACCTGCCCGAAAAACTGGTCGATGCCGAGATCCTCGAGGCGATCGTCTCGATGCTCAACGACATGGGCATCGCTGTCTACGAGCAGGCGCCGGATGCGGCAACGCTGCTGATCGCAGGTGGTGGCGCAACCACCGCGACCGAGGAAGAGGCCGAAGAGGCCGCCGAGGCGGCGCTGTCGACGGTCGACAGCGAATTCGGCCGGACCACCGACCCGGTGCGCATGTACATGCGCGAGATGGGCACGGTCGAACTGCTGACCCGCGAAGGCGAGATCGAGATCGCCAAGCGCATCGAAGGCGGCTTGCAGGCGATGATGCTGGCGATCAGCGCCTCGCCGACGACGATCGCCGAAATCCTCACCTACGCCGACCGCATCGCCGCCGGCGAGATGCAGATTTCCGAAGTCGTTGACGGCTTCGTCTCGGAAGACGAGGCCGACGACTATGTCGCCGAGGAGGACGTCGACTTCTTCGACGAGGACGACGACGACGACGGCAACGGCGGCAGCAAGGCGCTGACGAAGAAGCTCGAGGAGCTGAAAACCGCCGCGCTGGCCAAGTTCGACAACCTGCGCAGCAATTTCGACAAGATGCGCAAGGCGTTCGAGAAGGAAGGCTACAAGTCGCCGACCTACGAAAAGGCCCAGGCCGCGATCAGCAACGAGTTGATGACGATCCGCTTCACGGTCAAGACGATCGAGAAGCTGTGCGCGATCCTGCGTTCGCAGGTCGACGACGTGCGCCGCTACGAGCGCGAGCTGCGCAAGATCCTGGTCGACAAGTGCGGCATGCCGCAGGACTATTTCATCAAGAATTTCCCGCCGAATACGCTGAACCTGAAGTGGGCCGACAAGGAAGCCGCTGCCGGCAAGCCGTACAGCGCGGTGCTGGCGCGCAACCTGCCGCCGATCCAGGAACTGCAGAAGAAGCTCGCCGACCAGCAGGCCCGCGCCGTCGTGCCCCTGGCCGACCTGAAGGCGATCAACAAGCGGATGAACGAAGGCGAAAAGGCCTCGCGCGACGCGAAGAAGGAGATGATCGAGGCCAACCTGCGGCTGGTGATCTCGATCGCGAAGAAGTACACCAACCGCGGCCTGCAGTTCCTCGACCTGATCCAGGAAGGCAACATCGGCCTGATGAAGGCGGTTGACAAGTTCGAATACCGCCGCGGCTACAAATTCTCGACCTATGCGACCTGGTGGATCCGCCAGGCGATCACCCGCTCGATCGCCGACCAGGCGCGCACGATCCGCATCCCGGTCCACATGATCGAGACGATCAACAAGATGAATCGGTTGTCGCGCCAGCACCTGCAGGAATTCGGCTTCGAGCCGGATGCGCCGACGCTGGCCGAGAAGATGGAGATCCCCGAGGACAAGATCCGCAAGATCATGAAGATCGCGAAGGAGCCGATCTCGATGGAGACGCCGATCGGCGACGACGACGACTCGCATCTGGGCGACTTCATCGAGGACACCAACAACACCGCGCCGATCGAGGCCGCGATGCAGGCCGGCCTGCGCGACGTCGTCAAGGACATCCTCGACAGCCTGACGCCGCGCGAGGCCAAGGTGCTGCGCATGCGCTTCGGCATCGAGATGAGCACCGACCACACGCTGGAAGAAGTCGGCAAGCAGTTCGACGTCACCCGCGAACGTATCCGCCAGATCGAAGCCAAGGCGATCCGCAAACTCAAACACCCCAGCAGGTCGGACAAACTGCGGACGTATCTGGACAACCTGTAAGGTTGGCCGGATGCGTGGGTCGCGAGCGACCCGCCGCGCAGCGGCGACGCAGTTTGCGGCGAAGCCACAACTCCGCACGTACCTGGACAACCTGTAAGGTTGGACTGGTACGGGGCCGCCGCAAGGCGGTGCGGGCTGCGCAGCAGGCCGCACGGAGTTTGCGCCGTGACTCGCGCAGCGAGGCACGGCACAAGCTGCGCAGCCACCTGTAAAGCTTGGCCGGATAGGTGGCTCACGCCAGCGAGCCGCCGCGCGGCGGCGACGCAATTTGCTGCGAAGCCACAAACTGCGCTCACAACGGGCCCACCTCGACGGTGGGCCCGTTGCGTTTCCTACACCGAATAAATCGCGTCTGATCTCCCAACCCCTGCATTTCTTCACGAATTTGCCGATATCGCGTCATAGAAGGCTTTCCCCCGCTGCCTGACGCATGTCCACCCTCGCTGAAAAAACCGTCCTGTTTGCCGACCTGCGCGGCAGCACCGGCCTGTTCGAGCGGCTGGGCAATACCCAGGCCACACATGTCGTGACCAGTTGTGTCGCCAGTCTCGGCGCGGCGGTCGAGTTGTGCGGCGGCACCGTGATCAAGACGCTGGGCGACGGCCTGATGGCCAGTTTTGCCGCTGCGACGCCGGCAGTGCGCGCCGCCCGGGCAATGCAGCAGGCGCTGCAGCAACCCGCGCAGCGCGCCGGTGCCGCAGGTGCCGGCCTGCCCGGCCGACGGCCTCGGCTGAAGCTGCAGGTCGCGCTCGCCTGCGGCGAGGTCGTCGAAATGGACAACGACTGTTTCGGTGACGCCGTCAACGTCGCCGCGCGGCTGCTCGACCATGCAGGCGACAACGAGATTCTTGTCACCGAGGATGTCGTCGCCGCACTGAGCCCATCGGCACAACGGCGTTTTCGAAGCCTCAGCCAGATTCCGCTGCGCGGGCGCTCCGAACCGGTTCATGTGCTGCTGATGGCGACGCGCGGCGCCGGCGATTTTGCCGCGACCCGCCTCGCGGCGGCCGAACCCGTCGCGGCGCCGCCGGCGATCCGGCTCAGCTGGCTGGGACGCGACCAGTTGTTCACGCCACCGCTGCCGCGGCTGATGCTCGGCCGCAGTCCGCAGGCGAGCTGCCGCATCGACGATGCACGGGCGTCGCGGCTGCATGCACGCATCGACTGGCATGGCGCGACGCTGCTGTTCAGCGACCTCAGCTGCAATGGCAGCTATGTGCGCTTCGACCACGATCCGGAGGTCGTTGCGCTGCGTCGCGGCCGCTGCACGCTGCACGGCAGCGGCAGCATCGGCCTCGGCAGCTCACCGAACGACGAGCCGGCGGCAGCGATCCGCTTCGAGGTGCTGCACCGCAGCGGCAGCGCACAGCCCGTTGCTGCGGCAGCGTCGGCCGTCAGGGCCGACGCGGGCATCGCCCTCGCCTGAAGCCGCGATCAGCAGCCAAGCCGCTGTACCAGTTCGTCGAGGTCGGCGATGCAGCCGGCCGGATCGTCAGCGTCCGCCGGCGGCGCGGAACCATCGACATGGCGGCGCAACCAGATCGCCATCAGCCCGGCCGCGCGGGCGCCGGCGATGTCCATCTCGAAATGGTCGCCGATGTGCAGCACCTGCGACGGCTCGCAGCCGAGCCGATCGCACACTGCATCGAAGATGCGGCGATCCGGTTTGGCACAGCCGACCTCGCGCGCACTGACCGAGCCGCAAAACAGGTGGCCGAGACCGACATGGTGCAGGTCGGCGTTGCCATTGCTCAGCGAGACCAGCCGGTAGCGTTGCGCCAGCCGCTGCAGCGCCGGCATCACGTCCGGATAGAACTCGACCCGCTGGCGGGCGGCAAAAAAGACGTCGAAAGCCTGTTGCGCCAGATGCGCCGGTTCGCCGGCGATCTCGATCGCGCGCCGCAGCGTCAGCAGCCGCAGCGCGCTGAGGTCGTGCGCCAGCGTCGGCTGCTCACGTTCGATGTCGGCCCGCAGGCTGCGCATGCGCAACGCGTCGAACGCCGCCGCGGTGGCCGGCGCATGCTGCTCCAGCCAGCGGCGCAGTTCCAGCTCGGCGCCGGCGATCATCGGAGCGACCGGCCACAAGGTGTCGTCGAGGTCGAAACTGAGCACGCGGATCGCTTGGTAAGGCATGGCATCGATTGTCGGTGCTGCGCCGGGCGTGCGCTGCCCAACGTCGGCTGCTCGATAATCGATGCCCGTGCCTTTCCCGACCCGCGCAGGCAAGGAGCTCCTGCCACCTGCCCTGCCTTCATGCCCTACGCAAGCGAACCCCGATTCGAACATGGCCAGGCCGGCGCCGCGACCGCGGTGCTGTTGTGCAACCTCGGCACGCCCGATGCGCCGACCGCTGCGGCACTGCGCCGCTACCTGGCGCAGTTTCTCGGCGACCGGAGGGTCGTCGAAATCCCGCGGCCGCTGTGGTGGCTGATCCTGCACGGCGTGATCCTGCGCGTGCGGCCCGCCAAATCGGCGCGCAAATACGCCAGCATCTGGATGGACAACGGTTCGCCGCTGAAGGTCTGGACCGAAAAACAGACGACGATGCTGCGCGGCTACCTCGGCGAACGCGGGCACCGGCTGGTGATCCGCTACGCGATGAACTACGGCCAGCCGTCGATCGCCTCGGTGCTCGATGAACTGAAAGCCGAAGGGGTCGAGCGGGCGCTGGTGCTGCCGCTGTACCCGCAGTATTCGGCCACCACCACCGCCAGCGTCTTCGATTCGGTGGCCCGCTGGGCGCTGCGCACGCGCCGTCTGCCCGAATTGCGTTTCGTCAACCATTACCACGACCATCCGGGCTATGTCGCGGCGGTCGCGCGGCGCATCACCGCGCACTGGGGCCAGCATGGCCGCCCGGACAAGCTGGTGATGAGTTTTCACGGCCTGCCGCAGCGCAACCTGCTGCTCGGCGATCCCTACCATTGCGAATGCCTGAAGACCGCACGGCTGGTTGCCGAACGGCTGGGCATTCCGAAGGATGATCTGGTCGTGACCTTCCAGAGCCGCTTCGGCAAGGCGAAATGGCTGCAGCCCTATACCGAGCCGACCCTTGTCGAAATGGCCAGGCGCGGCGTCAAGCGGGTCGACGTGATGTGCCCCGGCTTCGTCGCCGACTGCCTGGAAACGCTGGAGGAAATCGCGATCGAGGCACGCACCGCCTTCCTCGCCGCCGGTGGCGAAACCTTCCACTACATCCCGGCATTGAATGACCAGCACGAGTGGATCGCCGCGCTGGCCGACATCGCGCAGACCCACCTGCAGGGCTGGGACACCCGCAGCGCTGCCGATCCGCAGGCCCTTGCCGCGCAACGCGCGCGGGCAATCGAACTCGGCGCCGAAGCCTGAGCGGGACAAGCGATGAGCGACAAGCCGGCCCCGGATCCGCCACGGCTCGACAAATGGCTGTGGGCCGCCCGTTTCTACAAGACCCGGGCCCTGGCCAGCGAGCAGATCGCGAAAGGCCGGGTGCTGGTCAACGGCCAGTCGGCGAAGGCGTCGCGCCTGGTTCGCGTCGGCGACCTGATCGAATTGCAGCAGGGCCCACAGCGACGCACCGTCGAGGTGCAGGCGCTGAGCGCGGTGCGCGGGCCGGCGAGCATCGCGCAGGGGCTGTACCAGGAGACGGCGCAAAGCATCGCCGAGCGCGAACGAGCCGCCGAGCAGCGCCGGCTGGCGCCGGAACCGTCAACCACCATCGAGCAGGGCCGGCCGACCAAACGTGACCGCCGCGATCTCGCCGACTGGCATCGCTGGAGCGCCAGCGTCGACGATGCGGATACCTAGCGGGCGGCGCGCGGCGGAAATTTACGCACATCCGTCGTTTTGGCCCTCTTGAAATCAGGGGGATGGTCCCGAGATAGTGGCCATTCGAAGTTTGCGAAAACCAGATACCAGCACCATGGCCACACCCGAAAACCCTGAAAACCAGACGGAAATCAACGAATCGGCCACTTCTGAACAGCCGGCCGTCGACTGGCAGCAGAAATACAGCGAACTGGAGGCGAAACACGCCGATGTCGCCGATGCCTACCTGCGCGCGAAGGCCGAGGCTGAAAATACCCGCCGCCGGGCCGAGGAGGAGATGAGCAAATCGCGAAAGTTTGCGATCGAATCATTCGCCGAGGCGCTGCTGCCGGTGAAGGACAGCCTCGAGGCCGCGATCGGCGCGCCCGACGCCGGCCCGGAGCAGATGCTCGAAGGCGTGCACGCGACGCTGCGCCAGCTGTCGACCGCGCTCGAGCGCAACAAGGTGGTCGAGATCAACCCGGCAGCCGGCGACAAGTTCGATCCGCACCAGCACCAGGCGATCAGCGTCGTGCCGCTGCCGGCCGAGTCGACGCAGGAGCCGAATACCGTCGTCGCGGTACTGCAGAAGGGTTACCTGATCGCCGACCGCATCCTGCGTCCGGCACTGGTCACGGTGTCGGCACCGAAATAAGTCTGTCCACAGGGCCCGGAGCGCACGTCGCTCCCTTGAAAAACGGCCTGGTTATCCACAAGTTACCCGCAACACAATTTTCCGCCAGAGGAGCAACAACATGGCCAAAATCATCGGCATCGACCTGGGCACGACGAACTCGTGTGTCTCCGTCATGGAAGGCAACACCACCAAGGTGATCGAGAACTCGGAAGGTGCCCGCACCACGCCGTCGATCATCGCGTACCAGGAAGACGGCGAGATCCTGGTCGGCGCTTCGGCGAAGCGCCAGGCCGTCACCAACCCGCGCAACACGCTGTATGCCGTCAAGCGCCTGATCGGTCGCAAGTTCACCGAGAAGGAAGTGCAGAAGGACATCGACCTGATGCCCTACAAGATCGTCGCGGCCGACAACGGCGACGCCTGGGTCGAGGTGCGCGGCAACAAGCTCGCGCCGCCGCAGGTCAGCGCCGAAGTGCTGCGCAAGATGAAGAAGACCGCCGAAGACTACCTCGGCGAGCCGGTCACCGAAGCGGTGATCACGGTGCCTGCGTATTTCAACGACGCACAGCGCCAGGCAACCAAGGACGCCGGCCGGATTGCCGGTCTCGACGTCAAGCGCATCATCAACGAGCCGACCGCGGCTGCGCTGGCATTCGGCCTCGACAAGAAGGAAAAGGGCGACCGCAAGATCGCCGTCTATGACCTCGGTGGCGGCACCTTCGACATCTCGATCATCGAGATCGCCGATGTCGACGGCGAAAAGCAGTTCGAGGTGCTGTCGACCAACGGCGACACCTTCCTCGGTGGCGAGGACTTCGACCAGCGCATCATCGACTACATCATTGCCGAGTTCAAGAAGGAGCAAGGCGTCGATCTGGGCAAGGACGTGCTCGCGCTGCAGCGCCTGAAGGAGGCGGCCGAGAAGGCGAAGATCGAACTGTCGAACAGCGCGCAGACCGACATCAACCTGCCGTACGTGACCGCAGATGCGTCGGGTCCGAAGCACCTGAACATCAAGCTGAGCCGTGCCAAGCTCGAGGCGCTGGTCGAGGACCTGATCGACCGCACGATCGCGCCGTGCCGCACCGCGATCAAGGATGCCGGTGTCGCCGTCAGCGCGATCGACGACGTGATCCTGGTCGGCGGCATGTCGCGCATGCCGAAGGTGCAGGAGAAGGTCAAGGAATTCTTCGGCAAGGAGCCGCGCAAGGACGTCAACCCCGATGAGGCGGTTGCCGTCGGTGCCGCGATCCAGGGCCAGGTGCTCGGTGGGGACCGCAAGGACGTGCTGCTGCTCGACGTCACCCCGCTGAGCCTGGGCATCGAGACCCTGGGCGGCGTGATGACGAAGATGATCAAGAAGAACACGACCATCCCGACCAAGTTCCAGCAGACCTTCAGCACCGCCGACGACAACCAGCCGGCAGTGACGATCAAGGTTTACCAGGGCGAGCGCGAGATGGCGTCGGGCAACAAGAGCCTCGGCGAGTTCAACCTCGAGGGCATTCCGCCGGCGCCGCGCGGCACGCCGCAGATCGAGGTCACCTTCGACATCGACGCCAACGGCATCCTGCACGTCGGCGCGAAGGACAAGGGAACCGGCAAGGAAAACAAGATCACGATCAAGGCCAACTCGGGCCTGAGCGAATCCGAGATCGAGAAGATGGTCAAGGACGCGGAAATGAACGCGGCCGAGGACAAGAAGAAGCTCGAACTGATCCAGGCCCGCAATTCGGCCGATGCCATGGTGCACAGCGTTCGCAAGAGCCTTGGCGAACACGGTGACAAGCTCGAGGCCGGCGAGAAGGAGAAGATCGAGACCGCGCTGAAGGAAGCCGAGGAATCGCTGAAGAGCGACGACAAGGCAGTCATCGAAGCCAAGACCGAAGCGCTGATGGCGGCCAGCCAGAAACTCGGCGAGAAGGTTTATGCCGATGCGCAGGCGGCAGCCGGTGCGGCGGCGGCCGGTGCGGAGCAGCCCGGTGCGGGCCAGGCTGGCGGTGCGGGTGCCGGCCAGTCGGCGAAGGCCGGCGACGACGATGTCGTCGATGCCGAGTTCACCGAGGTCAAGGACAAGAAATAAGCACTGCCCAACGGTCGGCCCCGCTGATCCGGGGCCGGCAAGAGCTCCCCCGTGCGCCTGGCGGCGAACGGGGGGCTTTGTGTTTCAAAGGCTCAGAAGATGGCAAAGCGTGACTATTACAACGTGCTCGGCGTCGCCCGCAACGCGAGTGAAGAAGAGATCAAGAAGGCTTACCGCAAGCTGGCGATGAAACACCACCCTGACCGCAATCAGGGGGACGGTGCGAAGAAGGCCGAGGACGAATTCAAGGAGGCCAAGGAAGCCTACGAAATGCTCAGCGACCCGCAGAAGCGGGCCGCCTACGACCAGTTCGGCCATGCCGGCGTCGATCCGAACATGGGCCGCGGCGGACCGGGCGCAGACGGCTTCGGCGGTTTTGCCGAGGCTTTCGGCGACATCTTCGGCGACATCTTCGGCGCCGGTGGCCAGCGTCGCGGCGGCGGAGCGCAGGTCTACCGCGGCAGCGACCTGTCGTATGCGATGGAGATCACGCTCGAAGAGGCGGCCAACGGCAAGGAAAGCCAGATCCGCATTCCGACCTGGGACAACTGCGAGACCTGCGACGGCAGCGGGGCGAAACCTGGCACGACACCGAAGGTCTGCGCAACCTGCAGCGGCAGCGGCCAGGTGACGATGCGGCAGGGCTTCTTCAGCATCCAGCAGACCTGCCCGCATTGCCGCGGCAGCGGCAAGATCATTCCGGAACCCTGCATGACCTGCCACGGGCAGGGCAAGGTGAAGAAGAACAAGACGCTGGAAGTGCGGATTCCGGCCGGCATCAACGAAGGCATGCGGATCCGATCGGCCGGCAATGGCGAGCCCGGAACCAACGGCGGCCCGCCGGGCGACCTGTACATCGAGATCCGCATCAAGCCGCACGAGATCTTCGAACGTGATGGCGACGATCTGCATTGCAGCGTGCCGGTATCGCTGACGACGGTTGCACTGGGCGGCACGATCGAGGTGCCGACACTGAACGGCAAGGCCGAAATCGAGCTGCCCGAAGGCACCCAGCACGGCAAGACCTTCCGGCTGCGCGGCAAGGGCATCAAGGGCGTGCGCTCGAGTTATCCCGGCGACCTGTATTGCCACGTCAGCGTCGAGACGCCGGTCAAGCTGACCGAGCACCAGCGCAAGCTGCTGAAGGAACTCGACGAATCCTTCCGCAAGGGTGGCGACAAGCATTCGCCGACGTCGAAATCCTGGTCGGATCGGGTCAAGGACCTGTTCAAGTAAGTGATCGGGCGTGCCGGACACACCGGCATGCCGCGGTCAGAACAGCGAAGCCTGTTGCGGCCGGTTCTGCGCAGCGGTCGAGCTGGCCGGCCGATCGCCAGCGGCTGCCTGCCCGGATGGACGGCGGAACTGCGACAAATCGAGTTCGCGCCGCTGCAGCCCGAGCCCGTAGCGGATGCAGGCCTTGTCGAAACGCTGCTGCAGCAGTTCGGCCCAGACCCCGCTGCCGCGCTGCCGGGTACCGAAGCGGGCGTTGTAGTCCTTGCCGCCATGGATTTCGCGCACGCGGGCCATCACACGCGCCGCGCGATCCGGGAAGTGGTCGTCCAGCCACCGCTGGAACAGTGGGTTGACCTCCCATGGCAGGCGCAGCACGACCATGAACGCCGACCCGGCGCCGGCCTCGGCCGCCGCCTCGAGCAGCCGCTCGAGTTCGGGTTCGTTGATGAACGGGATCATCGGCGAGATGCTGACGCCGACCGGTATGCCGGCCTCGGCGAGGCTGCGGATCGTGCGCAGCCGGCGGTGCGGCGCCGCCGCCCGCGGCTCCATGATGCGCGCCAGCGCCGGATCGAGCGTTGTCAACGAGACATAGACCGCGACGCCGCGCTGTTCCGCCAGCGGCCGCAACAGATCGAGGTCGCGCTCGACGCCGGATGATTTCGTTACCAGCGAAAACGGATGGCGGTAGCGGCTCAGCACCTCGATGACACTGCGGGTGATGCGCAGCTCACGCTCGACCGGCTGATAGGCATCGGTTGCCGAACCGATGTTCAGCAGCTTTGGCTGGTAACGGGGGTGGTTCAGGGCCTGCTCGAGGCGCTCCGCGGCATTGTGCTTCGCGATGATCCGGGTTTCGAAATCGAGGCCGGGCGACAGGTTCAGGTAGCTGTGCGTCGGCCGCGCAAAGCAGTAGATGCAGCCGTGTTCGCAACCGCGGTAGGGGTTGATCGACAGGTCGAAATTGATGTCGGGTGACTCGTTGGCGGTCAGGATGGTTTTTACCGTTTCCTCGATCACCTGGGTCTGCGGCGGCAACACCTCCAACTCGGCAAGCTGGTCGAGGGCGCCCCAGCCGTCGTCGAACTGGTCGTGGCTGGTCTCGCCGAAGCGGTGCTCGATTGCCCAGGCCGTGCCCCTGCCCTTCACTGTTGACGGCAGGGCGTCCGGAGCGGCCGGAATCAGGTCGATGCGACGGCGGTGCTTCATATACTGTAAATATATACAGTCTTTGGCATGGCGGCAAGAGCGAAGCTCTGACGCAGGTCAAGGTCGGCAACGCCGCGGCGGCATACGCTGCCTGCATGCAGACACAGCGTCACTGGACTCTGGGCGCCAAGCTGGCGCTGATCGCCGCACCATTCCTGATGCTGGCGACGGTCTCGATCGCCGCGCTGGTCTGGATGTCTTCGCAGCTGGAAGGCGGCGCGGCTGCCGTCAATGAAGCCGGCAGCATGCGGATGCAGGCCTACCGGCTGGTGTTGAGCGCCCGGGCTGGCAACCGGATCCTGCTCGAACGCCAGGCCGCCGCCTTCGACGACAGCCTGGCGCTGCTGCGCGAAGGCGACCCGGCGCGGCCGCTGGCCGTTCCGTGGAGCCTGCAGGTGCACGAGCAGTTTGCGGTGGTCGAAGAGGCGTGGGCGCAATACCGTCGGCACTTGCTCGCAGCCACCGGCGCCACCACGGCAGACGCGGTGCTCGAGCGCGAGGCGTCGTTGTTTGTCGGCCTGGTCGGCGAACTGGTCGCCGCCATCGAGCAACGACTGGCGCAAGGGTCGGCGATGATGAACCTGCTGCAGCTGTTCCTGCTCGCGCTGGCGGTCACCGGAACCGGCGCACTGGTCTACGTCGGCCACCGCTTTGTCCTCGAGCCGGTCGGCCAGTTGAAAGCCGCCGCCCGGCGGGTTCAGGCCGGCGAACTCGGCGCCCGGGTCGAGCTCGACAGCACCGATGAATTCGGCACGCTGGCCGACGGATTCAACCAGATGGCCGACCGGCTGCAAACGGTCTACCAGAACCTCGAGGAGCGGGTTCGCGAAAAGACCGCGCAACTGGTCGACAAGCACCAGCGTCTCGAAAGCCTCTACGAGGTGACCAATCTCGTCAACCGTGCGGTCACGCTCGACCAGCTCGCCGGCGGCTTCGCCCGCAGCATTGCCAGCATCGCCCGTGCCGACGGCGTCGCGCTGCGCTGGTCAGACGAAGGCCAGCAACGCCATCTGATGCTGGCCTCGCATCGCCTGCCCGCTGCGATGCTCGAAGCAGAACATTGCCTGACTGCCGGCGAGTGCCACTGCGGGGCGCCCGCAACGGCAGCAGCAGCGGCGCGGGTGATCCCGATTCGCTCCGACCAGCCGGCCCCGCTGAGCCATTGCGCAGAGGCGAACTTCAACACGCTGGTGGCGCTTCCGATCCGGCTGCACGGCCGGCAGATGGGTGAGGTCGACCTGTTCTTCCATGCACAGCACGAGCTGGCCGATGCCGAACGGTCGCTGCTCGAGGCACTGACAGTCCAGCTGGCCGGGGCGATGGAAAACCTGCGGCTCGGTTCGCTGGAAGTCGAGGCAGCAGTCGCGCAGGAGCGCAGCATGCTGGCCGGCGAATTGCACGATTCGATTGCGCAGTCCCTCGCCTTCCTGAAGATCCAGGTGCAACTGCTGCGCGAGGCGCTGGATGCCGGCGATGCGGCTGAAATCGATCATGCGCTCGAGGAAATCGACCTCGGCGTGCGTGAGAGTTATGGCGACGTGCGTGAATTGCTGATCCATTTCCGCACCCGAACCAATGGCGAGGATATCGAGCCGGCGTTGCAGACGACGCTGCGCAAGTTCGAGCACCAGTCGGGTCAGAGTGCCAGGCTGACGATGCGTGGCCATGGCCTGCCGCTGCCGCCGGACACCCAGGTGCAGGTGCTGCACATCGTGCAGGAAGCGCTGTCGAATGTGCGCAAACATGCCCGGGCGAGCCAGGTCTGGCTCGATATCGACCAGCAGCCAACCTGGCGGTTCGAGGTGCGCGACGACGGCATCGGGTTTTCGCCCGAACGAGACCCGGACGATGAAACCCACGTCGGCCTGCGCATCATGAAGGAGCGCGCTGCCCGTCTGGGTGCGAGCCTGGATGTGCTGTCGACTCCCGGCCGCGGCACGTCGGTCGTGCTCTGCTTGCCGACCCGCCAGTCCGATGCCGCAACAACGGTGGCTGAAACGGAAGAGGCCATCGCCTGAACGGACACCCGATGATCGAAAAAACTGCCGACATCCGCATCCTCGTCGTCGACGACCACACGCTTTTCCGCCGCGGCCTGACCGCCTTGCTGAATCGCGACCCGCAATTCGAAGTGATCGGCGATGCCGGCGATGCCGGCGAGGCGCAGCGGCGAACGGCCGAACTGACGCCCGACCTGATCCTGCTCGACAACCACCTGCCCGGGGTCAATGGCGTCGACGCGCTGCCCGGCCTGCTCGAAGCCTCGCCGGGCGTGCGGATCATGATGCTGACCGTCAGTGAAGACGAGCAGGATCTTGCCGCAGCGCTGCACGGCGGCGCCTGTGGCTATCTGCTGAAGACGATGGATGGCGACGCGCTGGCGAGTGCGATCAAGCGGGCGATGCGCGGCGACCATGTCGTTGCCGAGGAGATGACCGGCAAGCTGGTTGCCGCCTTCCGAGGCGCCGGCTTGCCGCAACCGAAAGCGCCGGACAAGCCGGCCGCCGACGCGAGCTCGCCGATCGAAACCTTGTCGGCACGGGAACGCGAAATCCTTGGTGGCATCACGAAGGGGCAGGCCAACAAGGAAATTGCACGCACGCTCGGAATCGCGGAAACGACGGTGAAGATCCACGTCCAGCACATCCTGCGCAAACTCGATGTCAGTTCGCGCGTGCACGCCGCGGTGATCGCCACCGAGTCCGGCCTGGCCTGACATCCTGACCCGACCAGCGCAGCCGCCCGCGCTGGTCGGGCGAGGGCTGTGCTCGTTCGCGTGCAGACCGATCTCGGGCAAGTCCCTAGTTCTTCCGGACGATGGCAGCCACCGGCACATCGTCCTTCTGCACCCGCTGCGCAGGTCTTCAGAAGGATTCCGAAAGCGGAAGGTGATTTCTAAAGTCCGTTACATGGCAAGGCAACGGACTTCGCAATGACCACCAGCAACAGCCGCGCGATCGCAGTGCTGCTCGTCAGCACGCTCGCGTTCACCGTGAGCTTCATGGTGTGGATGATGTTTGGCGTGATCGGCATACCGATCAAGGAGACGCTGGGTCTGAATGCCACCGAATTCGGTCTGCTGACCGCGATGCCGGTGCTGACAGGCTCGCTCAGCCGCGTGCCGCTGGGCATCTGGACCGACCGCTACGGCGGCCGCATCGTGATGACGATCCTGCTCGCGGTCACGGTGCCGGCGATCTGGCTGATGAACTACGCCACCGAGTACTGGCAGTTCCTGGTGATCGGCCTGTTCGTCGGCCTGGCCGGCGGATCGTTTTCGGTCGGCACGCCGTATGTTGCACGCTGGTTCCCGAAGAACCGGCAGGGTTTCGCGATGGGTGTCTTCGGCGCCGGCAATGCGGGCGCTGCGGTCAACAAGTTCCTCGCACCAGTGCTGCTCGTCGGCTTTGGCTGGACGATGGTGCCAAAGGTCTATGCCGCGATCATGCTCGGCACCGTGGTGCTGTTCTGGTTTTTCAGCGCAACCGACCCGACACATGTCGTGCCGTCGAACGTCAAGTTGCGCGACCAGCTGAAGCTGCTGAAGGACCCGAAGGTGCTGAAGTACTGCCAGTACTACAGCATCGTGTTCGGCGGTTATGTCGCGCTGGCGCTGTGGATGGTGCAGTACTACGTCTTCGAGTATGGCCTGGACATCCGCGTCGCGGCATTGCTCGCGGCCTGCTTTTCGCTGCCGGGCGGCGTGCTGCGTGCGGTCGGCGGCTGGCTGTCGGACAAATACGGCGCACACAGCGTCACCTGGTGGGTGATGTGGGTCAGCTGGATCTGCCTGTTCCTGCTGTCCTATCCGCAAACCGAGTTCACGGTGCTGACCGTCGATGGAAGCGCGACCTTCCACATCGGCCTGAACGTCTACGTCTTCACTGCACTGATGTTCACCTTGGGCGTCGCCTTCGCGTTCGGCAAGGCCAGCGTCTTCAAATATATCGCCAACGACTATCCGACCCACATCGGCACGGTCAGCGGCATCGTCGGTCTGGCCGGCGGCATGGGCGGCTTCGTGCTGCCGATCCTGTTCGGCGCGCTGGTCGACATCACCGGCATCCGCTCCAGCGCTTTCATGCTGATGTACGGCGTCGTCTGGGTCTCGCTGATCTGGATGTACTGGACCGAAGTCCGCCGCACCGAAGTGATGGGCAGCGAAGCCAAGGGCTTCAGCCTGCAAGGCTGAGCGCCGCTCATCGAAAGGAAAACCAATGACCACCGTCGCATCAAAAACCCCCGTCGTGCCGGGCCCGCCCGACAGCGGCGCCGACATTGCCGACTGGCGGCCAGAGGACCCGGTCTTCTGGGAAAGCAAGGGCAAGCGAATCGCCTACCGCAACCTCTTCATCTCGATACCGGCACTGCTGTGCGGTTTCGCGGTGTGGCTGATGTGGGGAATCATCACCGTGCAGATGCTGAACCTGGGCTTTCCGTTCAGCCAGGCCCAGTTGTTCACGCTGACGGCGATCGCCGGCCTGGCCGGCGCGACGATGCGCATCCCGGCATCCTTCCTGATCCGGCTGGCCGGCGGGCGCAACACCATCTTCCTGACCACGGCGATGCTGCTGGCGCCGGCGATCGGCACCGGCATCGCGTTGCAGCACACCGACTGGCCGCTGTGGGTGTTCCAGTTGCTCGCGCTGTGGTCGGGCGTCGGCGGCGGCAACTTCGCCAGTTCGATGTCGAACATCAGCACCTTCTTTCCGAAGCGGCTGCAGGGCACGGCGCTTGGCCTGAATGCCGGCCTCGGCAATTTCGGCGTGACGACGATGCAGATCGTGATCCCGCTGGTGATGACGGTCGGTCTCCTCGGCAGTTTTGGCGGCGAGCCGATGACGCTCGCGAAGGACAGCGGCTGGATCTTCGGCAAGATCACAGCCGGCACGCCGACCTGGATCCAGAACGCGGGTTTCGCCTGGGTGCTGTCGCTGGTGCCGCTGGCCGCGCTGTGCTGGTTCGGCATGAACAACCTGAAGACGATCTCGCCGGACACCGGCTCGCCCGTCGTCGCGTTCATGAAGATCACCTGGCTTTATACGCTGGCCTTCGTGCCGGCGATCGGCGGCCTGTACCTGTACCTGCCGGCGCCAACCGGGCTGGGCGTGCTGAACATGTGGCTGGCGATGCCACTGATCGTCATCAGCACCTTGCTGGTGATGAAGCTCGCCGCCTTCGGCGCGATGAAGGAAAACATCGCCAAGCAGTTCGCGATCTTCCGCGACAAGCACACCTGGTCGATGACGGCCTTGTACATCGTCACCTTCGGATCGTTCATCGGCTTCTCGATGGCATTGCCGCTGTCGATCACGGTGATCTTCGGCTTCCAGCACATGCCTGATGCCGCCGGTGTGATGACCCACACGGTGAAAAATCCGAATGCGCCGTCGGCTCTGACCTATGCCTGGATCGGCCCCTTCGTCGGCGCCCTGATTCGGCCGGTCGGCGGCTGGATCTCGGACAAGGTCGGCGGCTCGATCGTCACGCAGTGGATCTCGGCGGTGATGGTGCTTGCTTCAGCCGCGGTCGGCTACGTGATGCTGCTGGCCTACCAGTCGGCAACGCCGGAGCAGTATTTCCTGATCTTCATGGCCTTGTTCGTCGTGTTGTTTGCCGCCAGCGGCATCGGCAACGGAAGCACCTTCCGCACCATCGGCGTGATCTTCGACCGCCAGCAGGCCGGGCCGGTGCTCGGCTGGACCTCGGCTGTCGCCGCCTACGGCGCCTTCATCGCACCGGTGGTGATCGGCGAGCAGATCAAGGCCGGCACACCACAAACCGCGATGTACGGCTTCGCGGTCTTCTATGCGCTGTGCCTGCTGCTGAACTGGTGGTTCTACCTGCGCAGCGACGCCTACGTGAAGAACCCTTGAACTCGCGCAGCAACCCGCCAGCCGACAAAAAATTCCAGAGAGGTATCCGATGAGCCACTTTCTCGATCGACTGAGCTATTTCCAGCAGCCGCGCGAATCCTTTTCGGGCGAGCATGGCGTCACCACCGGTGAAGACCGCACCTGGGAGGACGCCTACCGCAACCGCTGGGCTCACGACAAGATCGTGCGCTCGACGCACGGCGTCAACTGCACCGGCTCGTGCTCCTGGAAGATCTACGTCAAGGGCGGCATCGTCACCTGGGAAACACAGCAGACCGACTATCCGCGCACCCGCTGGGACATGCCCAATCACGAGCCACGCGGCTGCGCGCGCGGCGCCAGCTACAGCTGGTATCTGTACAGCGCCAATCGCGTCAAATATCCGATGGTGCGTGGCCGCTTGCTGAAAAGCTGGCGCGAGGCGCGGCTGAACCATGAACCGGTCGACGCCTGGGCGAGCATCGTCGAGGACGACACGAAGCGCCGCGACTACCAGAAGATCCGTGGTCTCGGCGGCTTCGTCCGCTCGACATGGGACGAGGTCAACGAGATCATCGCCGCTGCCAATATCTACACGATCAAGCGTCATGGCCCGGATCGCGTGATCGGCTTTTCGCCGATCCCGGCGATGTCGATGGTCAGCTATGCGGCGGGCAGCCGCTACCTGAGCCTGATCGGTGGCGTGTGCATGAGTTTCTACGACTGGTACTGCGACCTGCCGCCGGCAAGCCCGCAGATCTGGGGCGAGCAGACCGACGTGCCCGAGTCGGCCGACTGGTACAACTCGAGCTACATCATCGCCTGGGGATCGAACGTTCCGCAGACGCGCACGCCGGACGCCCACTTCTTCACCGAGGTCCGCTACAAGGGAACCAAGACGGTGGCGGTGACGCCCGATTATTCGGAAGTCGCGAAGCTGGCCGACATCTGGATGAACCCGAAGCAAGGCACCGATGCGGCGGTCGCGATGGCGATGGGCCACGTGATCCTGAAGGAGTTCTACTTTCCCGAGAAGGGGGAACGCAGCGCGTATTTCGACGACTACGTGCGCCGCTACACCGACATGCCGATGCTGGTGATGCTGAAGGAGCATGCGCTGCCGAATGGCGACGTCATCACGGTGCCGGACCGCTATGTCCGCGCGTCGGATTTCAACGGCAAACTCGGCCAGGCCAACAATCCGGAATGGAAAACCGTCGCCTTCGACGAGGTCGGCAAGGTCGTGCTGCCCCAGGGTGCGATCGGTTTCCGCTGGGGTCCCGATGGCCGCGCCGACCAGGGCCAGTGGAATCTCGAAGCCAAGGAGGCACGGCATGGCAACGAGGTCAGGCTCGCGCTGTCGGTGCTCGACGGCAAATACCCGAGCGCCGATACCGCCAAGGTCGGCTTCCCGTATTTCGGCGGTATCGAAAGCGAGAACTTCGCCAACAACGTGCAGACCGAAGTGCTGATCCGCACCGTCCCGGTGCGCCGGATCGCGCTCGGCAAGGAGGGCGAAAAACGCGAGGCGCTGGTCGCCACGGTATTCGACCTGCAGGTCGCCAACTACGGCATCGCGCGTGGCCTGCCCGGCGAACTGGCAGCACGGAGTTTTGACGACGACACGCCGTATACGCCGGCCTGGCAGGAAAAGATCACCGGCACGCCGCGTGCGCAGCTGATCACGGTGGCCCGCCAGTTTGCCGACAACGCCGACAAGACGCAGGGGCGGTCGATGGTGATCATCGGTGCGGCGATGAACCACTGGTACCACAGCGACATGAACTACCGTGGCGTCATCAACATGTTGATGATGTGCGGCTGCATCGGCAAGAGCGGCGGCGGCTGGGCGCATTACGTCGGCCAGGAAAAGCTGCGGCCACAAACAGGCTGGACCGCGCTGGCCTTCGCGCTCGACTGGATCCGCCCGCCGCGGCAGATGAACAGCACCAGCTTCTTCTACGCCCATACCGACCAGTGGCGCTACGAGAAGCTCGACCTTGCCGAGGTGGTTTCCCCGCTGGCCGACAAGAAGCTCTACGGCGGCAGCATGATCGACTACAACGTGCGCGCCGAACGCATGGGCTGGCTGCCGTCGGCACCACAGTTGCAGACCAACCCGCTGCATGTCGTGCGGGATGCGGCGTTGGCCGGCATGGAAGCACGTGACTATGCCGTCAAGAGCCTGCAGGACGGCTCGTTGAAGATGAGCTGCACCGATCCCGATCACCCGGACAACTGGCCGCGCAACCTGTTTGTCTGGCGATCGAACCTGCTCGGTTCATCGGGCAAGGGCCATGAATATTTTCTGAAACACCTGCTCGGCACCAGCAACGGCGTGCAGGGCAAGGACCTCGGCACCGAAGACGCGAAGCCGAAAGAAGTCGTCTGGCATGACAAGGCGCCGGAAGGCAAGCTCGACCTGCTGGTCACGCTCGACTTCCGCATGAGCACGACCTGTCTGTACAGCGACATCGTATTGCCCACCGCGACCTGGTACGAGAAGAATGACCTCAATACCAGCGACATGCACCCGTTCATCCATCCGCTGTCGACCGCGGTCGATCCGGCCTGGCAATCGCGCAGCGACTGGGACATCTACAAGGGATTCGCCGAAAAGTTCAGCGAACTGTGCGTCGGACACCTCGGCGTCGAACACGAACTCGTGTTGAGCCCGCTGATGCACGACAGCCCGGCCGAGCTGGCGCAACCCTTCGACGTGAAGGACTGGAAGCGCGGTGAATGCGAGCTGATTCCCGGCAAGACCGGACCGAACATGGCGGTCGTCGAACGCGACTATCCGAACCTGTACAAGCGCTTCACCGCGCTCGGCCCGCTGATGAACAAGGTCGGCAATGGCGGCAAGGGCATCGCCTGGAATACGCAGACCGAAGTGAGGCAACTCGGCGAACTGAGCGGCCTCATCAGCGCGGAGGGCGTGAGCTGCGGCATGCCGAAGATCGAGACCGACATCGATGCCGCCGAGGTCATCCTGCAACTCGCGCCGGAAACCAATGGCCATGTTGCTGTCAAGGCATGGCAGGCATTGAGCAAGCAGACCGGCATCGACCACTCCCATCTGGCCTTGCATCGCGAAGACGAGAAGATCCGCTTCCGCGACATCCAGGCTCAACCGCGCAAGATCATCAGCTCACCGACCTGGAGCGGTATCGAGAGCGAAACCGTCTCGTACAACGCCGGCTATACCAATGTCCATGAACTGATCCCGTGGCGGACGCTGACCGGGCGGCAGCAGTTCTACATGGACCACCCGTGGATGATTGCCTTCGGCGAAGGCTTCAGCAGCTACCGCCCGCCGGTCGACCTGAAGACGACCGCCGGTATCCAGGGCATCAAGCCGAACGGCAACCCGGAGATCGCGCTGAACTTCATCACGCCGCACCAGAAATGGGGCATCCACAGCACCTATACCGACAACCTGCTGATGCTGACGCTGAGCCGCGGCGGACCGTGCGTCTGGATCAGCGAGGACGATGCGAAACGCGCCGGCATCGTCGACAACGACTGGATCGAGCTGTTCAACATCAACGGCGCGATCGCGGCCCGCGCGGTGGTCAGTCAGCGCGTCAAACCCGGCATGGTGATGATGTACCACGCACAGGAAAAGATCGTCAACACACCGGGCTCCGAGATCACCGGGGCGCGAGGCGGCATCCACAACTCGGTGACCCGCATCGTGCTGAAGCCGACCCACATGATCGGCGGTTATGCGCAGTTCAGCTACAGCTTCAACTACTACGGGACGATCGGCACGAACCGCGACGAATTTGTCGTCGTGCGCAAGATGAACAAGATCGACTGGCTCGATACGCCGGTCGGCCAGGAACTGGTCAAACCCGTGCAATCGCAAGGAGAGGTCGCATGAACCCCCAAACTCGCGTTCGCTCGCTGCCCCCCAAGGGGGCGTTGGCCTCCCGGGGTCACGGAAGGGCCCCTTCATGGCCCATGGCGGCCCGGCAGGAGGCAGCATGAAGATCCGCGCCCAGATCGGCATGGTGCTGAACCTCGACAAGTGCATCGGCTGCCACACCTGTTCGGTTACCTGCAAGAACGTCTGGACCAGCCGCCCGGGGATGGAATACGCCTGGTTCAACAATGTCGAGACCAAACCCGGCATCGGCTATCCGAAGGAATGGGAAAACCAGGACAAGTGGAACGGCGGCTGGATCCGCAAGGCCAACGGCGCGATCGAACCGCGCCAGGGCGCGAAATGGGAGCTGCTGATGCGCATCTTCGCGAATCCGAGCCTGCCCGAGATCGACGACTACTACGAGCCCTTCACCTTCGACTACCAGCATCTGCAGGCAGCTCCGGAGATGAAGGCAACGCCGACCGCACGCCCGCGCAGCCTGATCACCGGTCAGCAGATGGACAAGATCGTCTGGGGTCCGAACTGGGAAGAGATTCTCGGCGGCGAATATGCCGGTCGCAGCAAGGACAAGAACCTCGACGGTTTCGAGAAGGTGCAGAAGGACATGCTCGGCCAGTTCGAGAACACCTTCATGATGTACCTGCCGCGGCTGTGCGAACACTGCCTGAATCCTGCCTGTGTCGCGAGTTGCCCGTCGGGCTCGATCTACAAGCGCGAGGAAGACGGCATCGTGCTGATCGACCAGGACAAGTGCCGCGGCTGGCGCATGTGCGTGTCCGGCTGCCCATACAAGAAGATCTACTACAACTGGAAAAGCGGCAAGGCCGAGAAATGCATCTTCTGCTATCCGCGCATCGAAGCCGGCCAGCCGACCGTGTGCAGCGAAACCTGTGTCGGCCGCATCCGCTACCTCGGCGTGTTGCTGTACGACGCCGACCGCATCGAGCAAGCCGCCAGCGTCGAACACGACCGCGACCTGTACCAGGCCCAGCTCGGCATCTTCCTCGACCCCTTCGATCCGAAGGTCATTGCCCAGGCCAGGGAAGATGGCATTCCGGACCAATGGATGGAGGCGGCGCGCAACAGTCCGGTCTACAAGATGGCCGTGCAATGGAAGGTGGCACTGCCGCTGCATCCGGAATACCGCACGCTGCCGATGGTCTGGTATGTGCCGCCGCTGTCGCCGATCAGCGCTGCAGCCAATGCCGGCCATGTCGGCGCAAACGGCGAGATACCGGACGTCAACCAGTTGCGCATACCGGTCAAGTACCTGGCCAATCTGTTGACCGCGGGCGATACCGCACCGGTGACCCGAGCACTTGAACGCATGCTGGCGATGCGCGCCTACCAGCGCGCAAAACACGTCGACGGGCGGATCAACCAGGCGGTGCTGCAGCAGGTGGGCATCAGCCAGGCCGAGGTCGAGGAGATGTATCACGTGATGGCGATCGCCAATTACGAGGACCGTTTCGTGATCCCGTCGACGCACCGCGAATATGCCGAGAACACCTTCAATGTGCGCGGCGGCTGCGGTTTCAGCTTCGGCAACGGCTGCTCGGAAGGAACCGGCGAGACCAGCCTGTTCGGCAGCGAGAAAAAACGCACGATCCCGATCAAGGCGGAGATATGAGCATGTTCGCGATCAAGACCGTCCAGCCGATGCACCGCAGCCTGCGTGTTCTCGCAGGCCTGCTGACCTATCCCGACCCGCGGATGCGCCAGCACCTTGCCGAGATGCGCGAATTGCTGCACGACGAGGGCGCGGTGTCGGCGTCGCGGCGCCACGAGATCGAGGTGCTGATCGATCGACTGCGCCGTGCCGAGCCCTTGCAGGCAGAGGCCGACTATGTTGAACTGTTCGACGCCAGCCGCTCGACATCGCTGCATCTGTTCGAACATGTGCACGGCGATTCGCGCGAGCGAGGCCCGGCATTGATCGACCTCGGCCAGACCTACGAGCGGGCCGGGCTGCTTCTCGTCGAGGGCGAACTGCCCGACTATCTGCCGGCGGTGCTCGAGTTCGTCTCGACCCAACCGGCGCGCGAAGCCAAGGCTTTTCTAGGCGAGATGAGCCACATCTTGAATTCGATCTTCAATGCGCTGCGCAAGCAGCGCAGCGCCTACGCCAGCGTGCTCGGCGCATTGATCGAACTCGCAGGCGAACAGGCGCACCCGGTTGAACCGACGCCGGACGCGCCACTCGACGAAAGCTGGGAAGAGCCACCGGTATTCGACGGCTGTTCGACCCAGGGCCAGGCCAGGCCCGGTACGCCACAACCGATTCACGTCGTTCGCAAGAGCGCGCAAACGGGAGCTTCGACATGAACCCGATTCTCGGCTACCTGCACAACTTCTTTTTCAACGTCTACCCGTATATCTGCCTGGCGGTGTTCCTGATGGGCAGCCTGGCCCGCTTCGACCGCGACCAGTACACCTGGAAAAGCGACTCGTCGCAGATGTTGCGCACCGGTCTGCTGCGCTGGGGAAGCAACCTGTTCCACGTCGGCATCCTGTTCCTGTTCTTCGGCCACCTGGTCGGCCTGCTGACGCCACACTGGCTCTACGAAGGTTTCATGAGTGCCGCCACCAAGCAGCGCATCGCGATCTATTCCGGCGGCGTCGCCGGCTTCGTCTGCTTCATCGGCCTGTCGATGCTGCTGTACCGGCGGCTGTTCGACCCGCGAATCCGGCTGACCAGCCACAAGACCGATCTGGCGATTCTGCTCATCCTGTGGGTGCAACTGGTGATCGGCCTGATCACGCTGCCGTTCTCGTACAAGCATGCCGATGCCAGCGCGATGCTGATCCTTGCCGACTGGGCGCAGGGCATCGTCACCTTCCAGCCGAACGCAGACGCGCTGGTCACGCTGGACTGGCCGTTCCCGCTGCACCTGATCCTCGGCATGACGATCTTCCTGCTGTTTCCGTTCAGCCGGCTCGTCCATGTGTGGAGCGGCTTCGCCACGGTCCGCTTCCTGTTCCGTCCGCACCAGGTGGTGCGCAGCCGGCGGCTCAATGTGCCGGCCGGTCATAACCAGCCGCGTCAGACGCGTGCCGACGCCTGAACCAAGGAGACGCGATGAAAACCGAGACAATCGACCTGAGCGCCGTTGCAGCGCCGGCAGCGACCGTCGTCGCCAGCGTCAATGGCGTCGCACTGCATCGCGAGGCGGAAACGCTGGCGCCAGAAATCCTGCGCCAGCGTGCCTGCAGCGAACTGCTGCGGCAGGCCGCCATCCGCGACGGTCTGCTCGACGCGTCGGACCCGCCGCCACGCGACGGCATTCTGAGCGAGTCGGCATCGCAGTCGATCGACGCCTGGTTGCAGGCCGAACTCGAATTGCCCGAACCATCGGAAGAGGCCTGCCGACGCCACCATGCGGCACAGGCAGCGCGTTATCGCACCGGGGAACTGGTGCGCGCACGCCACATCCTGTTTGCCGTGACTCCTGGAGTCGACGTCGTCGCGTTGCGCAATCGGGCCGAAACCTGTTTGCTCGACGTGCGTTGCCACGATGGCCGTTCCGGCGACGGCTTCGCCCGCGCCGCACGCGAATTGTCGAATTGTCCCAGCGGTGAAATCGGTGGGGATCTCGGCTGGATGGAACCCGCCGAATGCGCACCCGAGTTTGCCCGCGAGGTATTCGGCCATCTCGAGATCGGCGTATTGCCGAGGCTGGTGCACAGCCGTTTCGGGCTGCATGTGGTCGAGGTGCTCGAGCGCAAGGGCGGCGAGCCACAGGCCTTCGAGGCGGTGCGCGGTTCCGTTGCGATGGCGTTGCGCCAGCAGGCCTGGGTGACCGCATTGCGCCAATGCCTGCAGTTGCTGGCCGGAGCGGCTGATGTTGTCGGGGTCGATCTGGATGCGGCCGAAACACCACTCGTCCAATGAGCATGACCATTTCCAGTTTCGACGATCTGCTGCGAAGCGCCGGCAACCAGCAGGAGCCGCAGCGCTTGCTGTTCGTATTTGCGCGGGCCGGCCTGCCCGACGACGCTTCCGCCGAGCAACGGGAGCGATTCGAGGCCGGCGAAGGCGGCACGCTGACCCCGCTGATGTGTGTCGACAAATTGCCTGCCGAACTGGATTCGTTCGAAACGCTGCTGTCGGAGTCGCTTCAGTTTGAACAACCCTGGGACATCGTTTTTGTCGCGGCGATGTCGGGCACCAATGGCATCAGCCCGACTGCCGAACAGGCTGAAGCAGCACTGCAGTCAGTGGTCGAAGCGATCAGGACCGGCCGCATCGGTGCCTTCATACCGTTCGACCACCAGGGCCGCACGGTTCAATTCAGCTGACGATCGAGGGCCGCCGGCGCAGGCCGGGAACGGTCAACGGCCGCGCAGCACGATCGTGACGAGCAGCGACGCGTCCTTCACCGCCTTCACGGCATGGCGTTCACCGCCATCGAGCATGACCAGTTGCCCGGCATGCAGTTCACAGCTGCGCGATGCTGCGGTCACCACGGCCTCACCCTCGAGGCAATGGATCGTGATCGGGCCGGCCACGCTGTGCTCGGGCATGCCAAGGCCGGCCGGCAGCACCAGCCGCATCAGCTGCAAGTCGGCTGTCTTCAGCAGACTGGTTGATACCGAACCCGAAAATCCCGCATCCAGCGGGCGGACGTCGATGACGTCGAGCGGATGTGCGTGCGGCAAGGCCATCGGGCTTTCTCCTGCTCAGTATTCGCTGCTTCCAATGCTGCCTGGCGCGAGGTTGTCGAATTTGGTCAGCGGCTTGTTGAAGAACAGCTTGACGGTGCCGGTCGGGCCATTGCGCTGCTTGCCGATGATGATTTCGGCAACACCCGGCTCCTTGCAAGCCTCCTTGGTGTAATAGTCGTCACGGTAGATGAACATGATGACGTCGGCATCCTGCTCGATCGCGCCGGACTCGCGCAGGTCGCTCATCATCGGGCGCTTGTCGGTTCGCGTCTCGACCGACCGGTTCAGCTGCGACAACGCGATCACCGGGCACTGCAACTCCTTCGCGAGGCCTTTCAGGCCGCGCGAGATCTCGCCGATCACCGTCGCGCGGTTTTCATCGCTGCTGCCGCCGCTGCCACTCATCAGCTGCAGATAGTCGACGACGATCAGCCCGAGCTTGCCGCATTGGCGGGCCTGCCGCCGAGCCCGCGCGCGAACCTCGCTTGGCGTCAGCGCAGGCGTCTCGTCGATGAACATGCTGACGGTGCCGAGGCGCTCGACCGCTTCGGACAGCCGGCCCCATTCGTCATCCTTCAATGCGCCGGTACGCAGCCGCTGCTGGTCGATGCGTCCGAGCGAGCCGACCAGGCGCAGCGCAAGCTGTGCCGCACCCATTTCCATCGAGAACACGACGACCGGAAGGCCTTCGCCGACCGCGACATGTTCGGCGATGTTCAGCGCAAAGGCGGTCTTGCCCATCGATGGCCGCGCCGCCAGGATGATCAGGTCGCCGGGCTGGAAGCCGGCGGTCATCTTGTCGAGGTCGAAATAGCCGGTGCGCACACCGGTCACCTCCTCGGCGCCGTTGTCGTGCAGTTCGGTCACGCGGTCGAGCAATTGCACGACCAGCGAATCCATGCTCTGGAAACCCTGCTTCGATTTGGAGCCTTCTTCGCCGATGCGGAAGATCTTGCCTTCGGCCTCGTCGAGGATCTGGTCGACCGGGCGGCCCTGCGGATTGAAGGCCTGGGTCGCGATCTCGTCGCTGGCCGCGACCAGCTTTCGCAGCACCGCGCGCTCGCGGACGATCTCCGCATAGCGGCGCAGATTGGCCGCACTCGGCACGCTCTGCGCCAGTGCATTCAGATAAACCAGGCCGCCGCAATCCTCGGCCTTGCCGAGGCCCTGCAATTGCTCGAAGACGGTGATCACGTCGGCCGGTTTGCTGGCATTGATCAGCGTGCCGATCGCCGAATAGATCAGCCGATGCTCGAAGCGGTAGAAATCGGTGTCGACCAGCAGGTCGCCAGCGCGGTCCCAGGCGCTGTTGTCGAGCAGCAGACCGCCAATCACACTTTGCTCCGCCTCGATCGAGTGTGGCGGGATGCGCAGCCGCGCGACTTCGTCGTCGACTGCCGGGGTTTTCACCGAGGTCGGCTGGGCGTTGGACGGGTTCGGCAACGGCGGAGATGTGAAGACGGCGACCATGTCGGCACTATACGGTTTTGTGCAGCGCCAGCCTGTGCACAGCCCTGTGGAAAAGCGGGGGGCTTTCGGTGCACAGCGGCGCGCCGCCGGGCGTCCGGCGGCGGCAATGAAAAAGGCCGGCAGAGCCGGCCTTCTGATCAGAACGCAGCGCGGGCTGCGGCTGGTTTCGTCAGGCAGCTTCGCCGACGACGACGACCTTGACCTCGACGACCACATCGGAATGCGGTGCGACGTTGACGACGTGTTCGCCGATCGTCTTCAGCGGGCCGCTGGGCATGCGCACCTGCGACTTGCTGACCTTGAAGTCGATCCGGGTCAGCGCTTCGGCGATGTCGTTGTTCGTCACCGAACCGAACAGCCGACCGTCGACGCCGGCCTTTTGCGTGATGTGGACCGTGCGGCCGCTCATCTTTTCACCCAGTGCCTGGGCGGCGGCGAGCTTTTCGGCAGCAGCCTTTTCGAGCTCGGCGCGGCGGGCCTCGAACTCGCTGATCGCCGCTGCCGTGGCGCGACGCGCCTGGCGGGTCGGGATCAGGTAGTTGCGTGCATAGCCGTCCTTGACCTTGACGACATCACCCAGGTTGCCGAGGTTGGCGACCTTGTCGAGAAGAATGATTTGCATGTCGGTTGTCCTCAGGTCTTGTGCTGGTCGCTGTACGGCAGCATCGCCAGGAAACGCGCCCGCTTGATGCAGGTGGTCAGCTGACGCTGGAAGAACGCGCGGGTGCCGGTCAGGCGGGCCGGCGTGATCTTGCCGTTCTCGCCGATGAAGTCACGCAGCGTATCGATGTCCTTGTAGTCGATCTCGGTGACACCGGTGACCGTGAAGCGGCAGAAGCGCTTGCGCCGGAACAGCAGTGACTGCTGGTTGCGCTTGGGTTTGCGATCTTTGGAAAACTTACCTTTACCACGTGGCGGGGGCATATCTGACCTCGTTTGAAATCTGTTTGTTGGCGGGCTGGATCAATCCAGCTCGATCACATGAAAGACGATTCCGCGACCATTGCGCTGTGAACCGAGAAAGCCGGCGAAGCCGTGCTCGCTGCCAAGTTCGAGTTGACCGATGCGGTGGGTGATGTCGCCCACTGCCCTGGCCTTGATCTCGAGGCTGACCCTGCGCGGCTGGCCTTGCTGCGTCACCGTCGACTCGTGCTTCAAGCTCAGGTCGAGGGCGGGCAATCCGGCCGGTGTGTAACGCAGTGAGCCTCGGGCCACCAGTTGCGCCGACAGCAGCAACCGGTTCAGACCGGGTTCGTCGGCAGCGCTGGGGTTCAAGACAGGTATTCGGTCGAAGCGTTGCTGGTCGCGACTCGCCTCAGGCGGCGGCTTCCTGTTGCTGCGGCGCCTTGCGGGCCTCTTCGCGATCGACCGTCTTCATCATCACCGAAGGCGTCGTCTCGGCCTTTTCCTTCTTCACGGTCAGGTGACGGAGCACCGCATCGTTGAAGCGGAAACCGGTCTCGAGTTCGGCCAGCACTTCCTGGCTGCACTCGATGTTGATGCAAAGGTAATGGGCCTTCGCGAGTTTCTGGATCAGATAGGCCATCTGGCGACGGCCCCAGTCCTCGACCCGATGCACCTTGCCGCCGCCGGCGGTGACGATGCCCTTGTAGCGCTCCAGCATGGCCGGAACCTGTTCGCTCTGGTCCGGATGGATCAGCAGCACGATTTCATAATGACGCATGGACTCTCCTTGTGGAAAAACACGGCCGGCCAACCGGCTGTGCGGAGCCACCCCGACGCGTCGAAGACGGGTGTGGCAAGGGAAAAGCCTGCGATTATAGCCCGGCCGGCGAATCCCGGCGTCGCGCCTGCGTCTGCGGAAACAGAAAAGCCGCCCGCAGGCGGCTTCGTTCGATGCAGCGAGGGCTGCTTATTCGCCGCGTCCGTCGTATGCGGAGACCTGCGGGAAGCCGCCGTAGGCCTCGTTGTTGCGCAGTTCCGTGTCGGCAGCGACACCCGAGTCGGCATGAATGCTGCCCTGCTCCGGAGATGCCCAGACCGACGCAGCCGGGTCGAACTGGCCATAGGCCTCGGTGCGGCTGGCAAGGAAACCGTCGTGCGATGCGTTGAACGCGTTGGTTTCCGCAAACACCTCGGCGCGGGTGTCCGTCAGATGCTGGTTCGTATAGTTGACCTTGCTTTCGCCTTCGGCCACTGCTGCTCCGCCAAACAGTGCGAGGATGGTGGCGGCGATGATTTTGCGGTTGTTCATGATGTGATCCTTTCAGCAGGACGAGGTCCCGCAGACATGGTGGGTACCGGAAAGATGGCGCCAGATGCACCGTCTTGCCGGATCGCAGCGAGAGCCTCGCTACTGATGGCCCCATTTTCCATACCAACTAGTCACAAGACAGTCGGAAAGGTCGCATAGCGGCGTAGGACAGCCGCAGATCGCAGCGTCAGCCGTTTGTACGCAGGCGCAGCGCCTTGTTGGCAAGCGCGTCCGCGCGCTCGTTGTAGACGTCGCCGTTGTGGCCGCGCACCCAGCGCGTCTTCACGGTGCGCGCGTCGGCTTCGGCGAACAGCCGCTTCCACAGGTCGAGGTTGGCCACCGGCTCGCCTTTTGAGTTGCGGAATCCACGCCGCTCCCAGCCCGCACGCCACTCACTGAGGCCTTTCAGCACATATTGGCTGTCGGATACCAGTTCGACCGCATCGCCCTTCGGCACCCGTGACAGCCCCTCGATCGCCGCGGTCAGCTCGGCAATCTGGTTCGTGCCGTGACCGATGAAGCCGAAGTGATCGACTTCGCTGCGACCGTCCGGCCCGATCAGCACCAGTCCCCATCCGGCCGGACCGGGATTCGACGGCGCGCAGGCGCCGTCGGCATAAATGACCCAAGGCATCGAAGCCCTCCTTCAATTCAAGGTTCAACGCCATCGTGGTGCCGCCGCCGCAGCACATCGCGTCGTTGGTGGATGGCCGCGGCCGGCGCCGCCTTCGGCGCCACCGACTGGGACCGCACCAACCCGACCAGCCGCATGCCGCGCACGCGCTTGACCGCGACCAGCAGGTAAACAGACCCGAATACCGGCCACCAGCGTTCGCCGATGGCCTCGATCCAGGCGTAACGCGACAACCACTTGTCGGTTCGAAGCGCAGGACGATAACAGCCAAACTGCCCGGCTTCGACTTCGAAGCTGAGCAGCCGCAACCAGTCGCGCATGCGCTTGTAGGCAATGAATTCGCCGGCCGTCGGCAGGTACAGGCCATCCCGCCGATGCAGACCGATGCGCGCAAGCAGCCGCCCGACGCGCTGCCGCAACCCCCACAGGCTGGCCGGGTTGAAGCCGAGAATCACGACCTTGCCCTCCGGCACCAGCACGCGCTCGACCTCACTGAGCGCCAGGTGCGGGTCGCGCGCCAGCTCGAGGGCATGCGGCAGCAACACCAGATCGAGGCTGCGGCTGTCGAACGGCAAGGCGTCGAACTCGCACTGCAGATTGATCGTCGCGACGCGGCGCGTTGCGCCGGCAGCGTCGGCAGCGTCCGCCGTGGAAGCTTCAGCCGATTGTTCGAACGGGCCCTCGGACGCCTCGCGGACCGGGTCGAATGCATACCAGCGGTGCGGCATCCGATTCGCCTGCAGGCCGTTCAGTTGCGGCAGGCCGAGCTGCAGCGAGTGGAAACCGAATATGTCGGCCACCTGGATCTCGATCTGCCGCCTCTCCCATTCGAGTAAATACCGGCCCGCGGGTGTTTCCAGCCAGTCGGCCAAACCTATAATGCCGGCACCTTTCGTCATGGAACCTGTTGCACACCCTGCCTTTGTACTGTTCGACATCCGGGTATGCCACGACAGGCAGCAAAACATCGTGGCCCAACCGGTGTGCGCGTCCCCCCGAGGCAATGCGTACCTGACGATTCTAGTGAGCCGGCGTGATCGGGCCGAAAGGCGCAATCCAGAACCAGCGCCGGTTCATGTGTCGACAACTTCTTCCTGCTCGCCGGCTTACCGGCCAGCACCGCTGATTCGGAGCGCGGCACGCCGCGACCGCTCCGAAGCCCCCCATCGCATCGACACGCGCGCAGCGTCGCGCCAGAGCGCCTTCAACCGACCGGCCACGGTCATTGCAAGAAGACCCTCCCATGACACCAAAGCGTCCGAGCAGGCTGGCCCCGGCCAACTGGATCCGCTATTCCACGTTGCCGATCGCCCTTGCCCTGAGCGCCTGTGCGGCGACCAATCCGGAAGGCGTGGCCTACCCGCCGGCGCGCCACGCGGCGGTTGCCGCCGAACTCGCGAAATCCGCCGCACAGCCGGCGGCAGCTGACGCCGCCGCAACGCGCGCTGCTGCGATCGCGCAGCCGCCGGTCGCAGCCACGCAAGCGGCCATCGAGACCCCGCCGCCGCCGGTCCAGGCGATCGACCCGCTGAGCCCGGGCCGCAAGGTCGACCTCGAGGACCGGTCGGTGCGCATCGATTTGTGGGAGCGGCTGCGCAACGGCTTTGCGATACCCGATCTCGAAACCGAAATCGTGCGCGACCGTGAGCAGTGGTATGCCAGCCGGCCCGACTATGTCCAGCGCATGACCGAGCGCGGCTCGCGCTACCTGTTCCACATCGTCGAGGAAGTCGAGCGGCGCCGCCTGCCGACCGAACTGGCCCTGCTGCCGTTCATCGAGAGCGCCTTCAACCCGCAGGCCTTGTCGTCGGCGAATGCGTCGGGCATGTGGCAGTTCATTCCATCGACCGGCAAATATTTCGACCTGACGCAGAACATCTTCCGCGACGACCGCCGCGATGTGCTGGCATCGACGAAAGCGGCGCTCGACTATCTCGAGAAGCTGCATCGCATGTTCGGCGACTGGCGGCTGGCGCTGGCTGCCTACAACTGGGGCGAAGGCAGCGTGCAGCGCGCGATTGCACGCAACGAGCGCGACGGGCTCGCAACCGATTACCTGAGTCTGCGGATGCCGCTGGAGACCCAGCACTATGTGCCGAAGCTGCAGGCGGTAAAAAACATCATCGCGCGGCCGCAGCATTTCGGCCTGAGCCTGCCGCCGCTTGAGAACCACCCGTATTTCCTTTCGATCCCGATCGAACGCGACATCGATGTCGATGTTGCTGCGCGGCTGGCTGGCATGTCACTGGCCGATTTCAAGGCGCTCAATCCGCAGATGAACAAGCCGGTGATCCTGGCCGCCGGCACGCCGCAGCTGCTGCTGCCTTACGACAACGCCAACGAATTCGTCCGTCGGCACCGCGAACACAAGGGCCCGCTGGCCACCTGGACGGCCTGGGTCGCGCCAAAGACGATGCGCCCGCGCGACGTTGCCCAGGAACACGGGATGAACGAGACGGCGTTGCGCGAACTGAACCGGATCCCGCCGCGGATGCTGATCAAGGCCGGTTCGACGCTGCTGGTTCCGCGGCTCGCCCAGCGCCAGGCCGACGTTTCCGAGCAGATCGCCGACAACGCGATGATGACGCTGGCACCCGATGTCCCGCCGTTGCGCAGGCTCGCGCTGCGCGCCGGCAAACGCGATACCGTGGCCGGTATCGCGAAGCGTTACCGCGTCAGCGAAAGCCAGGTTGCCGCGTGGAACAAGACGACGACGCAGGCGCGCTTCCGCACCGGCCAGACGATCTTCGTCTATGTGCCGACCGACTCGGGTTCCCGCGTCGCCGGCAGCTCAGGCAGTCCCAGCAAGGTGGCGGTTTCGGCCAGCAAGCCGAGCGCCCGCAAGACTGCTTCGAGGGTTGCCGGGAAGAGCCGGCCGGACAGCGAGCGCGTTGCCGGCAAGAGCAGCAAGGGCAGCCGGGTTGCCCAGTCCGGGAAAAATCCGCTGACGCAGATCAAATATTGAGCTTCAGCAGCGGCGCCGCTGATGGCGGCGCTCAGCGGCGGTCGTGCAAGGCGTGAGCGATGGTTCCGGCGTCGACATGCTCGAGTTCGCTGCCGACCGGCACGCCGCGGGCCAGCCGCGTGCTGCGGATGCCGCGCGAACGCAGCGTATCGGCAATCACATGGGCGGTGATATCGCCTTCGGCGGTAAAGCTGGTGGCCAGAATCACCTCTGAAACCGCCGGCTCGGCCGCACGTGCCAGCAACTGTTGCAGGCCGATGTCGCGTGCACCCATGCCGTCGAGCGGGCTCAGTCGCCCCATCAGCACGAAATACAGTCCGCGGTAACCGCCACTGCGCTCCAGCGCTGCCTGATCGGCGGGCGATTCGACGACGCACAGCAGGCTGGCATCGCGGGCCGGATCGAGGCAGGTGCGGCAGACCTCGTCTTCGGTGAAGGTCTGGCAGCGCGCGCAATTGCGGATCGCCGACAGCGCACGTTGCAGCGCCACCGACAACTGCTCGGCGCCGTCGCGGTCATGCTGCAGCAGATGAAAGGCCATCCGCTGCGCCGACTTGACGCCGACGCCAGGCAGCCGCCGCAGCGCCGTGATCACCGCATCGAGGGCTGACTCACTCATCGCCAGCCAGTCCTCGTCGACGCGGCAATGGCGCGGCGCGCACTCAGAACGGCAGCTTCATGCCGGGCGGCAACGGCATCCCGGCGGTCAGCTTGCCCATCTTCTCGCTGCTCAGTTCCTCGGCCCGGCGCACGCCGTCGTTGAAGGCCGCGGCGACCAGGTCCTCGAGCATGTCCTTGTCTTCGGCGAGCAGCGACGGGTCGATCACAACGCGCTTGACGTCGTGTTTGCAGGTCATCGTGACCTTCACGAGGCCGGCGCCGGACTGGCCCTCGACCTCGATCGTCGCGAGTTCCTCCTGGGCCTTCTTCAGGTTGTCCTGCATGGCCTGGGCCTGTTTCATCAGGCCCGCGAGTTGGTTTTTCATCATCGTCAAGAGCTCCAGAAAATCCTGAACAGAATAGCAGCCGGGCCCGCCACCACCGCGGCAGCGGGGTCAGCCTGGCTGGATCGATCCCGGCACGATGCGGGCGGTCTTGTACTGGTCCAGCAAGGAGCGCACCAGCGGATCCTCGGCAATCACCTGCTCGGCCAGTTGCTGATTGCGTTCGCGCTCGGCCAATGCACGCAGCGCCGGCGTATCGTCGTTTGCACCGACCTCGATCTGCAACTGCACTGCCGACCCAAGCCAGTCGGACAGCGCAGCCTGCAAACGCTCGACGTGCGCAGGCGCGCGCAGCATCTCGCGCTCGACGCGCAGCCGCCAGACCGCACCTGCCGGCCCGCCGGTCGGCTGCTCGATCGCCAGGCACTGCGCCTGCCAGGCCAGTTCGCGAACGATTGCGGTGATGCTGCCGCGTTCGATCAGCGCCTGCACCGCAGCCGCCCAGCGGTCGCCTTGCGGTGTTGTCGCCAGGCGGGCCAGCGCAGAAGGCGCTGCGGACGCGGCCCGCCGTTCGCCGTCCGGACGGCCGGCGGCCCGCCGCGTCGAGTGCTCGGTGGCGGCCGGGCCCGCGGCAGCCGGCGCGGCTGGTTCGGCGGCGCCGCGCTGCTCGGCCTCCGGTGCATCGAGCCACGGCGGCAGATCGTCGTCGGCCGAATCGGCGGCCTTGTTGCCGACCGCTGCCACCGCTTCTGCGGCAGCCGCCGGTGTTTTCGCGACTGCGACCGCGGTCCGCGCCACCTGCTGCGAATGCAGCGCAACAGCCGGCCGGGCGGCTGGAGAGGCCTGCGCCGGACCGGCGGCCTTGCGCGCCTCGGGCGGCCGGAATGCCAGCATCCGTAACAGAACCATCACCAAGGCACCATATTCGTCGGGTGCCAGGCCGAGCTCGGCGCGGCCATGCAGACACATGCTGTACAGCAGCGCCATTTCATCGGCGCCGAATTGCGCACCGAGCCGCAACGCCTGCTGGTGTTCGGGGTCGCCCGCATCGGCCGCCGACGGCACCGCCTTCAGCACCGCCATCTGCTGCAGCAGGCTGGCCATCTCCTCGAGGGTGGCGGCGGCCGACAAGCCGAGCCCGCGCAACCGGTCGGTGACGGCGAGCAATGCCGCGCCTTCGCAATTTGCCAGCGCGTCGAGCAGATCGACCGCATGACCGCGGTCGACCGCGCCGAGCATCTGCCGGACACCGGCCTCGGCAATCGCGCCGGCACCGAAGGCGATCGCCTGGTCGGTCAATGACAGCGCATCACGCATCGAACCGCGCGCGGCGCGCGCGAGCAACCGCAGCGCAGCGGACTCGGCCGCGATGCCCTCCTCGCCGAGCACCTTCGCAAGATGCTCCTGCACGGTATCCGCAGCCATCGGCCGCAGATTGAACTGCAGGCAGCGCGACAGCACCGTCGGCGGGACTTTCTGCGGATCGGTCGTCGCGAGCACGAACTTCAGATACTCGGGCGGCTCCTCCAGCGTCTTCAGCATCGCATTGAAGGCATGGTTCGACAACATGTGGACTTCGTCGACCATGTAGACCTTGAACCGCCCGATCACCGGCTTGTAGACCGCCTGGTCGAGCAGCTGGGTGATCTCCTCGACACCGCGGTTCGATGCCGCATCGAGCTCGACATAGTCGACGAAGCGGCCGCCGTCGATCGCGGTGCAGGCCTGGCAGACGCCGCAGGGCTGGGCGGTGATGCCGCCGCTGCCGTCGGCGCCGGTGCAGTTCAGCGACTTCGCGAGGATGCGCGAGACCGTCGTCTTGCCGACGCCGCGGGTGCCGGTGAACAGATAGGCGTGGTGCAGGCGCTGCTGCTGCAGTGCATTGGCGAGTGCCTGCACGACGTGCTCCTGACCGACCATCGCGTCGAAGCTGCGCGGGCGGTATTTTCGGGCCAGGACCAGATAGGACATCCGCCGATTCTACGAGGCGGGATAATCGGTCAGCCGTTTCGACATCCTTCCCGACATGACTTCCCCAGCCCATCCGACGCCGCCTGCAGGCACCCTCAGCTACCAGCAAGCCGGCGTCGACTACGACCTGATCGATCCGCTGAAAGTGGCGGCACAACGCGCGGCCGCTTCGACGGCCGGCCACCTCGGCAGCCACGGCTTCAGCGAGGTCGCCGCATCGCGCGGTGAATCGGCCTACGTCGTCGATGTCGGCCCGTTCTACCTAGCAAGCATCGTCGAATGCCTTGGCTCGAAGGCGCTGGTCGCCGACGAGATGCACGCGATCACCGGCCAGAGCTATTACGCCGCAATCGCGCAGGACACGATCGCGATGGCGGTCAACGACCTGATCACCGTCGGCGCGACACCGCTGGTCGTGCAGGCCTATTGGGCCGCCGGTGGTTCGGACTGGTTTGCCGACGCGCAACGCGCGCAGGCGCTGGTCGACGGCTGGAAAAAGGCCTGTGACCGCTGCGGCGTCGCCTGGGGCGGCGGCGAGACACCGGCGCTGGCCGGCATCGTCGCCGACGGGCGCATCGACCTCGCGGCAAGCTGCACCGGGCTGGTCAATCCGAAACAGCGACTGTCGCTCGGTGACCGGCTGGCAGCCGGTGACGCGATCGTGCTGCTGGCGTCGAGCGGCATCCATGCGAATGGCCTCAGCCTCGCGCGCAAGCTGGTCGAACGCCTGCCCGACGGTTATGCAACGCGGCTCGCCAATGGCCAGTCCTACGGCGAGGCGCTGCTCGAGCCGACGACGCTGTATTCGCCGGTCACCGAGGCGCTGTACGCAGCCGGCATCACGCCGCACTATTGCGCCAACATCACCGGCCATGGCTGGCGCAAGCTGCTGCGCCATCCGGCGACGCTGACCTACCGCATCGACCAGGTTCCGGAAGTGCCGGCGGTCCTCGCATTCATCCAACAGCAGGCCGGTCAGGACGACGAGGAGGCCTACAGCACGCTGAACATGGGGGCGGGATTCGCGTTGTTCGTCGCGGCGGAAGATGCGCAGCGCACGGTCGAGATCGCGCGCGCCGAAGGCATCGCGGCTCTGGTTGCCGGCCGTGTCGAGGAAGGGCCAAAACAGCTGCTGATCGAGCCGCTCGGCATCCGCTACGGAGACGACGCGCTGCAACTGCGATGAACCTGTCGGCGGTGCAGCCTTGGCGGCTCGCCTACAATCGTCAGCGACGGGCCTCCCCGCATGGAAGCGCGGCCAACCGGGTCAGGTCGGGAACGAAGCAGCCCCAACCGTTGTGACCAGTGCCGGGGCAAGGCTCGTCACCCCGCCTTGACCTCGACTCCGGGCTGCGGCTCGGCCTCTGGCTGGATTGCCCGGCCGGCCTGCAACGGCCCCCTGCCCTCGCGCATCGCCTGGCGCGACTGCTGCACCGCGGCCTTGATGTCGTCGATCTCGATGTTCAACGGCCGTGCATACCGCTTGATGATCGCGGCCATTGCCGCGCCAAGGCGCGGTCCGGTCGCGCCATGCATCGCGTCCACAATCTCGTTGGCGGCGCTGGCGACGTTGCGCAGCACCTCGGCATCGTTGTCGGCGTTGCGCACCGGCCGATCGAGCGGATTGCGCCGCATCATCGCCTGCACCTCTTCGCCGAGCCCCCAGTATTTGGCAACCGCGGCGCCAATCGCTTCGCTGTCGACGCCAAGCACCGCCAGCGAGGCCATCGACTCAGACAGGCCGGGCAGATCGGCGGCGCCGTCGTCGGCCGGCCCGGCGGCTGCTGGCGCGCTGTTCATCAGCTGGCTGATCTGGTTCGCCTCGTCCGGGAAGTGGTAACGCAGCAACAGCCTGCCGAGGTTCTGCCACATCACGACCAGATAAACCACCTCCGGGTCGTAGCCGGCAGGGCGCAGCGCCTGCGCGACGCGCGCTGCCAGCCGGACCTGGTCGAACAGCTTCTGCAGATTGGCCGCCGCGGCCGGATTCAGCGGTCCGGGCCAGATGCGCAAGGCGTTGCCGGCGCGGCGGATGCCGTCGAGGCCGAGCATCGCAACGGCGCGCTTGACGGTGATGACCGCCGGGCCGCCGGACAGGTGGGCCGACTGCAGCACATTCGAATTGACCGCGCGCAGCAGTTCGAAACTGAGTGCGAAATCCTCCAGCAGATCGTTCGCCATGTCTTCGGTGCGCTGACCCTCGGCGCTGGTCAATCGAGCGATGCGCTGGCCGACGCCGGGCAGCGCCGGCAGGTGGCCGACCGCTCGCATGCGATCGATCAGCAGCACCAGCGGGCCGCCGCTGTCGCTGCCGTCGACCTCGAGCCAGCCGTTCAGCGCGCGCAGCAGCGTGCGCGCATTCAGATAGCGCTGGCGCTCCTGTGCCGCGGTGGCACGGTTGACGATGGCCCGCAGCGCATCGGGAACCGGGCGCGAGGTGCTCCAGGGCAGCCGGACGATTTCGCGGCCGAGCGGCGGCAACCTCGAGATCACCGCCGAGACGTCTTCCTTGTCGAGCGGGTTGTGGCCGGAAAACAGGCGATAGGCAATCAGGCCGATCGCCAACACGTCGCGTTCGGCGAGGCTGCGCCGGGTGCGCAGATCGGCCGCACCAAGCGTGGCGGCGCGGCCAGCCGCCGCGTTGCCCGGCTGACCGGCCGGCTCGCTGGCGACGCCGAGCCCGGCGACGCGGACGGTACCCTGGTCGTTGATCAGCAGGCTGTGCAGTTGCAGGTCGCCGTGAAAAGCGCCGGCTTCATGGGCAAAAGCCAATCCCTCGAGCGCCCGGCAGATACAGCCGACCAGGTCGGCCACCGGTTCGGCCGTGTGCGTGGCCAGCCACTCGCCGAGCGTCACGCCGTAGGCGCGATCGACGACGGTGTAAGGCCAGTGGTCCTGCACGCCCATTTCGCTCGGGGCGGCCAGGTTCGGATGGTTCAGCCGCGCGGCAATGCCGACTTCGCGCTGCCACACCTCGAGCGCAGCGGCATCCGCGGGTTGCACCCGCGGCAGATGCAGCGTGACGTCTTGCCCGGTTCTCGGGTCGTTCGCCAGCCAGACCATCGAGCGCTCGCTTTTCGCGATCAGCGCCCGCAGGGCAAAGCGCCCGAATGCACGGGTCGCTGCCTTGTCGGTGGCCGGCTGCGCCTCCGCGGCGGCAGCGGCCGAATGATTCGTGATGCTCATGCCCTCGATTGGACCGCGGCTGCGCCCCGGCGCAAGGTCGAAAAAGGCGCCGGATCGGTGGCCAGTTCTGCCTCACTGCGGCGTTGCAGCAACGACTTGGCGGCCGCCGGCCTTGTCCGAGGGAATATGTCAGAATCGTTTTCCGAGGGTCGGTCGATCCGGACCGACATCCATGCCGAAGGGCTTCCATGAGCGAATTGATCAAAAACACATCCGACGCATCGTTCGATGCCGATGTCCTGAAGTCAGACAAGCCGGTGCTGGTCGACTACTGGGCCGAATGGTGCGGCCCCTGCAAGATGATCGCGCCGATTCTCGACGAGGTGTCGAAGACCTATGACGGCCGGTTGCAGATTGCCAAGATGAACGTCGACGAAAACCGCGAGGTCCCGCAGAAATACGGCATCCGCGGCATTCCGACGCTGATGCTGTTCAAGGACGGGCAGCTCGCCGCGACCAAGGTCGGCGCACTGTCGAAAGCACAGTTGACGGCATTCCTGGACGGCAATCTATAATCCTGCGAATTCGTGAAGGCGGGCCGTGCAGGCCGGCCTTCACCTCGACAGGATCTGCCACCACGTCCGCCGGTCGCGCCCGCGACCCGCACCCCGGCCGGCCCGACGTGGATTCGGCTACCTACCCCTGATTCTTTTCTGCTTCACCGCCTTCAGCGGCTGTTTGCAACGCGCCTTGTTCCGGGCGCTGCTCCGCAACGGCATGCTGGTGGCTGATCCGACCTGACTGCCTTCGCGGCAGCACCCTTCCCTCCGAGCCCCACTCATGCATCTGTCAGAACTCAAAGCGCTCCACGTGTCCGAGCTGATCAAGATGGGCGAAGCCCTCGAGATCGACAACGTCGCGCGCCTGCGCAAGCAGGAACTGATGTTCGCGATCATGAAGAAGCGCGCCAAGGCCGGCGAACAGGTCTTCGGCGACGGCGTGCTCGAGGTGCTGCCGGACGGCTTCGGCTTCCTCCGCTCGATCGAAGCCAGCTACATGGCGTCGACCGACGACATCTACCTGAGCCCGAGCCAGATCCGCCGCTTCAACCTGCACACCGGCGACATGGTCGAAGGCGAAGTGCGGGTGCCGAAGGACGGCGAGCGTTATTTCGCGCTGGTCAAGGTCGACCGCGTCAATGCGCTGACGCCGGAGGAGAGCAAGCACAAGATCATGTTCGAGAACCTGACGCCCTTGTTTCCGAAGGAGCAGTTCAAGCTCGAGCGCGAGATCAAGAGCGAGGAAAACATCACCAGCCGGATCATCGACCTGATCGCGCCGATCGGCAAAGGCCAGCGTGCGCTGCTGGTCTCGCAGCCGAAAAGCGGCAAGACGATGATCATGCAGCACCTTGCGCATGCCATCGTCGCCAACCACCCGGACGTGCACCTGATCGTGCTGCTGGTCGACGAGCGGCCCGAGGAAGTGACCGAGATGCAGCGCACCGTGCGCGGCGAGGTGATCAGCTCGACCTTCGACGAGCCGGCGGCGCGCCACGTGCAGGTTGCCGAGATGGTGATCGAACGCGCCAAGCGCCTGGTCGAGCTGAAAAAGGACGTCGTGATCCTGCTCGACTCGATCACCCGGCTGGCCCGTGCCTACAACAACGTATTGCCGTCGTCGGGCAAGGTGCTGACCGGTGGTGTCGACGCCAATGCGCTGCAGCGGCCGAAACGTTTCTTCGGTGCGGCACGCAACATCGAGGAAGGCGGCTCGCTGACGATCATCGGCACCGCGCTGATCGATACCGGCAGCCGCATGGACGAGGTGATCTACGAGGAATTCAAGGGCACCGGCAACTGCGAGATCTACCTCGACCGCCGGATGTCCGAAAAGCGCGTCTATCCGTCGATCCTGCTGAACAAGAGTGGCACGCGGCGCGAGGAACTGCTGCTGAAGCCGGAAATCCTGCAGAAGACCTGGATCCTGCGCAAGCTGCTCTACCCGATGGACGAGATCGAGGCGATGGAATTCATCCTCGACAAGATGAAGTCGACGAAAAACAACCTCGACTTCTTCGACCTGATGCGCAGAGGCGGTTGAACGCCGCTGCTGCGAGGCAGGCTATAATCCGCGGTTCTCCGCTTCAGGAAAGTGCGTCGAATGGTTCGGCGTGGCTACCGCAACTTCAGCGTCAAGGCTCTCCCATGAAAGACGGCATCCATCCCTCCTATCGCGACGTCTGCTTCGTCGACCTGTCCAACGGCTTCAAGTTCGTCACCCGCTCATGCGCGCAGACGAAGGAAACCATCGACATGGAAGACGGCCGCAAGCTGCCGCTGTTCAAGCTGGAAACCACCAGCGAGTCGCATCCGTTCTACACCGGCACGCAAAAGAGCATCGATTCGCTCGGCGGCCGGGTCGAGAAATTCCGCAACAAGTTTGCCAAGGTCGGCATCAAGAAGTGATGCTGCGTCCGGCAGCAGCGTAAAGGGCAGCTTCGGCTGCCTTTTTTGTTGGCAAACTGGTTGACATGGCGACCACCCCGAATCCGGCCCTCGTGACGCAGCGCGCAGCGCAGCGCCTGCCGCGGCTCGCGCTGCTGCTGTTTTGTGCGGCTTATGTGCTGCCGGGCCTGTTCGGCCGCGACCCCTGGCGCAATGCTGACATCACCGCATTCGGCTACATGGCAAGCATTGCGCAGGGCCATTCGAGCTGGCTGGCGCCAAGCGTCGGCGGCCTGCCCGCCGATGCCGCACTGCTGCCGTACTGGATCGGTGCCGCCGCGATTGCGCTGCTGACGCCACTGGTCGAGCCGGCGATCGCAGCGCGGCTGCCGTTTGCGCTGCTGCTGGTCGTCTCGCTCGCGATGACCTGGTACAGCACCTACCACCTCGCGCGCACCGATGCGGCGCAGCCGTTGCCGTTTGCCTTCGGCGGCGAGGCAGATCCGGTCGACTATGCACGCGCCGTCGCCGATGGCGCGGTGCTGGCGCTGATCGCGACGCTCGGACTGCTGCAGCTGGGCCATGAGACGACGCCCGAGCTGGCGCAGCTCGCGAGCGTGTCGATTTTCCTGTATGCGATGGCTGCCAGCCCCTACCGGCCGCGGCTGGCGCCACTTGCGGTCTGGGGCGCGTTGCCGGCACTGGCTGCCAGCGGTGCACCGGCGATCGCGGTCGCGCTGGCAGTTGCCGGTCTGGTGATCAGCGTGCGCTCCAGCTATCAGCAGGTGCGCCGCTTCAGCGTGCACGTCGGCCTCGCCGGCATGCTGGCTGCCGCAACCGCGAGCATGCTGGGAGCCTGGGACTACCGGATCGATCTGCCGGCAAGCGCCGACGATGTGAGGGATACGCTGCGCCTGTTTGCATGGTTTACCTGGCCGACGCTGCCGCTGGCCGCCTGGACGTTGTGGCGCTGGAGGCTGCATTGGCAGAAGCGCCACATGGCGGTGCCGCTGGCCTGTGCCGCGGTCGCGATGGTGGCCAGCATCCTGATGGGTGGCGTCGACCGCGCACTGATGCTTGCGTTGCCGCCGCTGGCGGTGCTTGGTGCATTTGCGCTGCCGACGCTGCAACGCAGCAGCGGCGCGGCGATCGACTGGTTTTCGGTCTTTTTCTTCAGCATCTGCGCGCTGACGATCTGGGTCATCTACCTGGCGGTGCAAACCGGATTTCCGGCGCGACCGGCCGCCAACGTGCAGCGGCTGCTGCCCGGGCTGCAGGTCTCGTTCTCGTGGCCCGAACTGATGCTGGCGATTGCCGGCAGCGTCGCCTGGATCGCGCTGGTGTTCTGGCGCACCGGCCGGCACCGGCATCCGCTGTGGAAAAGCATGGTGCTGCCGGCCGGCGGTGTCGCGTTGTGCTGGTTGCTGCTGATGAGCATCTGGCTGCCGATGCTCGACTATGCGCGCAGCGAGCGGCCCCTCGTCCAGCGCGTCTCGCGCCATCTGCCGAAGGACCGCAGCTGCGTCGCGATGCCGAGTCAGCCGCTGGCCCGCATCGCGGCAATCGAGCAGCTCGGTGGCTATCGGGTCGACGCCGCGACGCCGCTGGCGCGTACGCCGTGCGATTTTCTGCTGCGGCAGGAGCCGAAAGATGCGGTCGACATCGCGCCACCGGGCTGGCGGCTGCTGGCACGGGTGCGACGGCCGACCGAACGGCTCGAGTTGACTGCGATCTATGCGCGCGAACCGCGGCGCTGAGCAGCAGCAGCAGCCAGGGCTCAGTTCCGGCCGGGCGCGGGCCCCGGCGTGGGCGGATCGGCCTGCTGCGGCACGGCCGGCTGGGCATTGCGTCCGTTGGCAGCTGGCAGCGTCGCATATTCGCCGCGACGGATCCGCGCCGCCGGCAGGATCAGCTTGAAGCTCGAGCCCTGACCCGGCTCGCTGCTGATCTCGAGTTCGCCGCCGTGGCGCTGCGCAACATGCTTGACGATCGACAGTCCGAGACCGGTGCCGCCGGTATCGCGCGATCGGCTGCCGTCGACACGATAAAAACGTTCGGTGACTCGTGCCAGGTGCTCCTTGCCGATGCCGATGCCTGAATCGCGCACCTCGGCCTCGCCGCTGCCGTCGTCGCGGACCGTCCAGCCGATCGCGATGCTGCCGCCGGCCGGCGTATAGCGCACGGCATTTGTCACCAGGTTCGAGATTGCGCTGGCCAGTTCGGCCTCGATGCCGGCGATTTCCGACGGCTCGGCGATCTCGACGCTGATGCGGTGGCGCCCGGCACTCAACGCAACGGCATCGGCATGGGCCTGGTCGAGCAGGCCACGCACCGGTACCCAGCGGTCGGCGGCCGGCCGCGGGCTGCCTTCGAGCTGTGCCAGGATCAGCAGATCGGCGACCAGGCTCTGCATCCGCTGCGTCTGCTGCGCCATCAGTTCGATCACGCGGCGTCGCTCGACTTCGCTCAGCGGCAGACTGGTCATCGTCTCGACAAAACCGGCCAGCACCGTCAGCGGCGTGCGGATCTCGTGCGACACATTGGCAACAAAATCGCGCCGCATCGCCTCGTTGCGCTCGCGTTCGGTGACGTCCTGCGACAGCACCAGTTTCTTGCCGTCGCCGAAGCTGCGGATGATCACCTGCAGGGTTCCACGCTGGCCCGGCCCCTGGAAGGTGATCGGCGTCGAATAATCGCCGGCCTGCAGATAGGCTACAAATGCCGGCGCACGAACCAGGTTGGTGACGCGCTGGCGCCGATCGCGCACCGGATCGAGCCCGAAATGGTCGGCCGCCGCCGAATTGCACCAATCGATGAAATCGCCGCTGCCGAGCACCAGCACGCCGTTCGGCGACACCTCGATTGCCGACAGGAACTGCTCGAGGCGCGACGATTCGATCGCGGCGCGTTTGTCGAGCTTGCGAAAGCCGCGCTCGATGCGGTAGCCGAGTTCACCCCAGACACCCGGATCGCGCGGCGCGGCCACCGTCCGGTCGCTGCGCAACCATGACAGCAGACGGTTTGCGCGCAACGATTCGATGCCGACGATGATTGCCGCCGACAAGCCGCCGCCGAGCGCAGCGCCAAACGATGGCACACCCCAGCCATGGCCGATCAGCATGCCGATCTCGGCACCGAGAAATGCCAGCAAGGCAGCGGTAATGACACGCGACAGCAGCCAGCCCATCTCGCCGCCTCGCCGGATCAGTCGGCCTGCGTCTGCATCTGCTGGTTCAGCCTGTAGCCAGCTCCGCGGACGGTTTCGATCAGGCGCTTGCCATCGCTCAAGCCCAGCGCCTCGCGCAACCGCTTGACGTGGACGTCGACGGTGCGCTCCTCGATGAATACATGGTCACCCCAGACACGGTCGAGCAATTGCGCACGGCTGTGCACACGCTCCGGGTGGGTCATCAGGAAATGCAGCAGCCGGAATTCGGTCGGCCCGAGCTTGACCTCGACCCCGTCGCGTGTGACCCGCCGCGTCGACGGGTCGAGCGTCAGGCCGGCGACTTCGACCGGCGCGTCGAGCGCCTCGGGTGCGCGGCGTCGCAACACGGCCCGGATCCTGGCCAGCAATTCCTTAGGCGAAAACGGCTTCGTCAGGTAGTCGTCGGCGCCGGCGTCCAGCCCGGCAATCTTGTCGTTTTCCTCGCTGCGCGCAGTCAGCATGATCAGCGGCAGGTCGCGCGTGCGGACATTCTGCCGCCAGCTGCGCGCCAGCGCCAGACCACTCTGTGACGGCAGCATCCAGTCGAGGATCGCCAGTTCCGGCAGCATCTGGTCGACCTCGCGTTGCGCCTGCTCGGCGGTCGCTGCCAGCACGACATCGAAGCCCGCATGGCGCAAATTGATCGCAATCAGCTCGGCGATCGCCGCTTCGTCCTCGACGACAAGAATCCGGCTCATCGGTGGTGCCGCGGCAGCAACATCAGCGGACCAGGCTTTCGACTTCGCTGACCGAGTTGTGGCGGACGTCGGTCCCCTTGACGACGTAGATGATGACCTCGGCCAGGTTTTTCGCATGGTCACCGACACGCTCGATCGCCTTCGCGACGAAGATCAGGTCGATGCTCGACGAGATCGTCCGCGGGTCTTCCATCATGAAGGTGATCAGCTTGCGCACCAGGCCTTCGAATTCCTCGTCGATCTGGTCGTCCTGCTTCAATACCTCGATCGCGCGTTCGACATCGAGGCGTGCGAAGGCATCGAGCGCCTTGCGCAACTGGGCAACCGCGAGTTCGGACTCATAGGTCAGGTCGCTGACCGGCAGGCGCAGCCGGCTCGATACGCCGGTATCAAGCAGGCGCTGCACGGTGCGTGCAATCCGCGCCGCCTCGTCGCCGACCCGCTCCAGGTTGGCGATCGCCTTGCTGATCGCGATCAGCAGGCGCAGGTCACGCGCGGTCGGCTGACGCCGCGCGATGATTGCCGACAGATCGCGGTCGATCTCGACCTCCATCGTGTTGACGTCTTCCTCGCGGAGCAACACCTGCGAGGCAACCTCACCGCTGAAATTGGCCAGCGCATGAACCGCCTGCGCCAGTTGGGACTCGACCAGTCCGCCCATCTCGAGGACGCGCGTCGAGATGCCGCTGAGTTCGGCATCGAACTGGGTCGATAGATGCTTGTCGGTCATTGCTGCTCCGTGGTTCGACGTTCGATCAACCGAAACGTCCGGTGATGTAGTCCTCGGTATCCTTCTTCTTCGGCTTCAGGAACAAGTCCGAGGTCAGGCCGAATTCGATCAGGTCACCAAGGTACATGTAGGCGGTGTAGTCGGACGTGCGCGCCGCCTGCTGCATGTTGTGGGTCACCATCACGACGGTGTAGTCGGCCTTCAGTTCGTTGATCAGTTCCTCGATCTTGCCGGTCGAGATCGGGTCGAGCGCCGAGCAGGGCTCGTCGAGCAACAAAATCTCAGGCTTGATCGCGATGCCGCGCGCGATGCACAGACGTTGCTGCTGGCCGCCGGACAAACCCGATCCGCTCTGGTTCAGCTTGTCCTTGACCTCGTTCCACAACGCGGCCTTCTTCAACGCCCATTCGACGCGTTCGTCCATCTCGACTCGGGGAAGATTCTCGAACAACTTGACGCCGAAGGTGATGTTGTCGTAGATCGACATCGGGAACGGCGTGGGTTTCTGGAACACCATCCCGACCTTGGCGCGGATCAGCGTCACGTCGTGTTTCGACTCGAGGATATTCTCGCCGTCGAGCAAGATCTCGCCTTCGGCACGCTGCTCGGGATACAGCTCGAACATCCGGTTGAAGGTGCGCAGCAGCGTCGATTTGCCGCAGCCGGACGGGCCGATGAAGGCTGTCACCTTCTTTTCCGGAATTTCCAGGTTGATATTCTTCAACGCATGGAACTTGCCGTAATAGAAGTTCAGGTTGCGCACCGAGATCTTCGCCTTCTCGGTCACCGGGATATCGACTTTCTTGTCCATCAGCAGTCCACCTCGCGTGGCATCAGTGTTTGTTGCGCAGGAAGGTCCGCGCCAGGATGTTCAGCGCCAGCACGCCGAGCGTGATCAGCAGCACGCCGGCCCAGGCCAGCTGCTGCCAGTTCTCGTACGGGCTCATCGCAAACTTGAAGATCGTCACCGGCAGGCTGGCCATCGGTTCGCCGAGGTCGGTGGTCCAGAACTGGTTCGACAACGCGGTGAACAGCAGCGGCGCGGTTTCACCGGCGATCCGGGCGAACGCCAGCAGCACGCCGGTCAGCACGCCGGCGCGCGCCGATTTCAACGTGATGCCGAGGATCACCTTCCACTTCGGCGTGCCCAGCGCATAGGCCGCCTCGCGCAGCGCATTCGGGATCAGCGACAACATGTTCTCGGTGGTGCGAATCACGACCGGGATCACGATCAGCGCCAGCGCCAGCACGCCGGCAAAGCCCGAATAGGTCTTGAACTGCGCGACGACGACGGCATAGATGAACAGGCCGATGACGATCGACGGCGCCGACAGCAGGATGTCGTTGATGAAGCGGGTGACGGCGCCGAGCCGGGTGTTCTGGCCGTACTCGGCGAGATAGACGCCGGCCAGCACGCCGATCGGCGTGCCGATGAAGGTTGCCATCGAGACCATGATCAGCGAACCGACGATCGCGTTCGCGAGCCCGCCGACCTCGGCCATCGGCGGCGGCGTCATCTCGGTGAAGGTCATCATCGTCAGACCGGCGAGCCCGAGCCGAAACGTCTCGAGCAGGATCCAGCCGAGCCAGAACAGGCCGAATGCCATCGCGGCCAGCGACAGGCTCAGCGCGATCACGTTGATGATCTTGCGCTTGCGGTGCATCGCGCGCCGGCTGTCCGACATCGCGAAGAAGGTCGAGCGGGATGCCGGCTGGTTCATGTCCGTGCTCCTTCGTTCTTGCGCAGTTGCAGCAGCAGGATCTTCGACAGCGCGAGCACGACGAAGGTGATGAAGAACAGCACCAACCCGAGGTAGATCAGCGAGGCCTGGTGCAGGCCTTCGCTGGCCTCGGCGAACTCATTGGCCAGCGCCGATGTGATGCTGTTCGCCGCCTCGAACAGCGACAGGCTGTCGAGCTGGTTGAAGTTGCCGATCACGAAAGTGACCGCCATCGTCTCGCCGAGCGCGCGGCCGAGGCCGAGCATGATGCCGCCGATGACGCCGGTCTTGGTATACGGCAACACGACCTTGAAGACGACCTCCCAGGTCGTCGAACCCAGGCCGTAGGCCGACTCCTTCAGCAGCGGCGGGATCACCTCGAAGACGTCGCGCATCACCGCGGCGATGAACGGGATGATCATGATCGCGAGGATGATGCCGGCCGACAGCAGGCCGATGCCGACCGGCGGCCCGGAGACCAGCTCGCGCAGCACCGGCACATCGCCGAGCAGCTGCTGCAGCGGCTGCTGCACATACGTTGCCAGCACCGGGCTGAATACCAGCAAGCCCCACATGCCGTAGACGATCGACGGCACCGCCGCCAGCAGTTCGACCGCAATGCCGAGCGGACGGCGCAGCCAGCCAGGCGACAACTCGGTCAGGAACAGTGCGATGCCGAAGCTGACCGGCACCGCGATCACCAGCGCGATCAGCGAGGTCGCGACGGTGCCGTAGATCATCACCAGGCCGCCGTACTGGTCCTGGACCGGATCCCACTCGCTGCGCCACAGGAAGCTCAGCCCGTATTCGGCGATCGCCGGCCAGGCGCCGACGATCAGCGAGACGATGATCGCGCCGAGAAGCGCCAGTGTCAGGATCGCCGCGCCATGCGACAGCAGCGAGAAGACCAGGTCACCGAAGGGTTTGGAGGCGCGGGCCTTCGGCGGTCCGCCATGTGCTGGGGTACGCACGATCGCCTTGTCGTCAGAAGGTGCAGCGGGAAGTGTAGCGGCCACAAAAACTCCGTTTCGGCCATGAAAACCGGCCGCCCCGAAGGCGGCCGGCGGTTCGGCGCGGCGCGCTCGCGCCGCCCGAAGCTTCGATCATTTCTGCGCGACGACCTTGCCGCTGCCGTCCTTGATTTCCGACCACTGCTTGCGGACCATCGTCTTGACGGCATCGGGCAGCGGCACATATTCCAGCTCGGCCGCCATCGCGTCACCGTTGGCAAAGGCCCAGTCGAAGAATTTCAGCGAGTGCGTCGCCTGTTCGGGCTTGTCCTGGGCCTTGTGCATCATGATGAAGGTCGCACCGGTCAGCGGCCAGGAATCCTTGCCCGGCTGGTCGGTCAGGATCTGGTAGAACGATTTCGCCCAGTCGGCGCCGGCAGCGGCCGCCTTGAAGTTGGCATCGTCCGGAGTGACGAAGTTGCCGGCCTGGTTCTGCAGCAGCGTATACGTCATCTTGTTCTGCTTGACGTAGGCGTACTCGACATAGCCAATCGAATTCGGCAGCCGCGTGACGAATGCCGCGACACCTTCGTTGCCCTTGCCGCCGGTACCGGTCGGCCAGTTGACCGCCGTGCCCTCACCGACCGCGCTCTTCCAGTCGGAATTGACCTTCGACAGGTAGTTCGTGAAGATGAAGCTGGTGCCCGAGCCATCGGCGCGACGCACGACGGCGATCGCCGCATCAGGAAGCGGCACACCCGGGTTCAGCGCCTGCAGCGCCGGGTCATTCCATTTCTTGACCTTGCCGAGGTAGATGTCGCCGAGCAGTTTGCCGCTGAGCTTGATCTGTCCCGGCGCGATGCCCTTGATGTTGACGACCGGTACCACGCCGCCGATCACGGTCGGAAACTGCAGCAGGCCATCCTTGGCCAGTTCGTCGTCTTTCAGCGGCATGTCCGACGCGCCAAAATCGACGGTCTTGCTGCGGATCTGCTTCAGCCCGGCTCCCGAGCCGACCGACTGGTAGTTGATCTTCACGCCGGTGGCCTTGTTGTAGGCATCGGCCCATTTGGCATACAGCGGCGCCGGGAAGGTGGCGCCGGCGCCGGTGACGCTCTGGGCAAGGCTCAGGCCGGAGGTTCCGGCGAGCAGTACAGCGGTGGTGGCAACACGGACAATCGCGTTTTTCATGTCGGTCCTTTCGGGCAGAGCCCGCTGGTGGATTCACTCTGAATCGATGACCAGGACTATAAAAAACGCATGTGACAACACCATGACAGCCGGCGAAATACCGCCGGCCCGTCACATTCCACCACGCAGCATCAGGAAGACTGCAACGCGGCGGCAATCCGCTCGGCACATCGGCGGGCCTGGTCGGCGGCACGCGCCTCGACCATCACCCGCAGCAGCGGTTCGGTACCCGAAGGCCGGATCAGCACCCGGCCGCTGTCGGCGAGTTCGTCGCGCACCTCGGCCTGCACCTGGTCGAGCCGGACATCGCTGCGCCAGTCCTGCCCGGCGCTCAGTCGCACATTGATCAGCGTCTGCGGAAAAAGATCGACGCCGGCGAGCATCTGCGCCAGGCTGCCGCCATTGCGCACAACCGCCTGCAGCACCAGCAATGCACTGATCATGCCGTCGCCGGTGGTGTGCTTGTCGAGCGCGAGCAGGTGGCCGGAGCCTTCGCCGCCGAGCGTCCAGCCGCGCGCTTGCAATTCTTCCAGCACATAGCGATCACCGACCTTGGCGCGGACCAGTTCGACCCCGCGCTCGCGCAGCGCCACTTCGACCGCCATGTTGGTCATCAACGTGCCGACCGCGCCGGGCACCTCATGCCCCTGCGCCAGCCGGTCTGCAACCAGCACATACAGCAGCTCGTCGCCGTTGTACAGCCGCCCGCCGCCATCGACGATCAGCAGGCGGTCGGCATCGCCATCGAGCGCGATGCCGAAATCGGCCTTCTCGTCGATCACACGCTGGCGCAAGGCGTCGGGCTGGGTGGCGCCGACCGCCGCATTGATGTTGAAGCCGTCGGGCGCGCAACCGATGCAGATCACCTCGGCACCCAGCTCATGGAATACGCTTGGCGCGACATGGTAGGCCGCGCCATGGGCGGCGTCGATGACGATCCGCAGGCCCTTCAGCGACAGGTCGGCGGAAACCCGGCTCTTGCAGAATTCGACATACCGCCCCTGCGCATCGTCGAGGCGCCGCGCCTTGCCGAGCTGCAGCGAATCGACCCACTGCGGCGGCTCCGCAAGCACCTCCTCGACCTCGATTTCCCAGGCGTCCGGCAGCTTCTCGCCGTGCGCGGAAAAGAATTTGATGCCGTTGTCGGCAAACGCGTTGTGCGAGGCGCTGATCACGACACCGAGGTCGAGGCGCAGTGCACGCGTCAGATAGGCGACACCGGGCGTCGGCAGCGGCCCGGTCAGCAGCACATCGACACCGGCGGATGCAAACCCGGCCTGCAGCGCCGACTCGATCATGTAGCCGGAAATGCGCGTGTCCTTGCCGATCAGCACGGTCGGCCGCGCCGTCGAGCGTTTCAGCACCCGACCTACCGCATGGCCGAGGCCGAGCATGAAATCCGGCGTAATCGGCCGATCGCCGACCGTGCCACGGATGCCATCGGTACCGAAAAATTGTCTGCTCATGTCTGTCTCGTTGGTTGTTGTTCGTTGGGAGTGGCGCCTGGCCGTTGCCACGCCGGCAGCCCGGCGGCCTGCCAGACCTTCAGCGCGTCGACCGTCTCGGCCACGTCATGGACGCGGACGATCCGCGCGCCGTGCAGGAGCGCCGCCAGTGCTGCCGCGACGCTGGCGCTGCCGCGCTGATCGACCGGCCGGCCGGTGACGACACCGAGCGAGGACTTGCGCGACCAGCCGACCAGCAGCGGGTACCCGAGCTCGCCCAAGGCCGCGGTCTGCTGCAGCAGTTCGAAATTCTGCCGCACCGTCTTGCCAAAACCTATCCCCGGATCGAGCGTGATCCGGCGTCGATCGATACCCTGTGCGACCAGCACCGCGGCGCGTTCGGCAAGAAATTTGCCGACCTCGGCGACGATGTCGCAATCGGCCGGAGGATCGGCCTGCATCGAGCGCGGCTGGCCACGCATGTGCATCAGGCAGACACCCGCGGCGCTCGCCGCGAGAGCCTCGACCGCGCCGTCGGCGCGCAGTGCCTGGACGTCGTTGATGATGTCGACGCCGAGATCGAGTGCGCGCCGCATCACCTCGGTTTTCATCGTGTCGACCGACACCGGGCAGCCCAGCTGCAGCGCCGCTTCCAGCACCGGCGCCAGGCGCCACCATTCCTCGTCGGCCGGAACGGGCTCGGCGCCCGGGCGGGTCGATTCACCGCCGATGTCGAGGATGTCGGCACCGTCGGCCAGCAGCCGTTCGCAGCGCCGTGCCGCATCGAGCGGCGTCACCAGACCACCACCGTCTGAAAACGAATCGGGGGTCAGGTTGACGATGCCCATCACGCAGGGGCGACCGAGGTCGATCGCAAAACGGGTCGTCTGCCAGATCATCGCTTGCTGTCGGCGCGCCACCGGAAGTGGCTCAGCGCCCCTTGGATACGGAAAACGGGGCCGAAGCCCCGTCTGTTGATCGCTGTCTGCCGATCAGGCCGCTGCCGGCGCGCTGTCGGTACCGACCGTTGCGGTCGGACCGCTCGGCGGCCGATCGTTGTTCGGCGTCAGATCCTTCGGCGGCCGCGGCGGCTTGCCGTTCATGATGTCGTCGATCTGATCGGCGTCGATGGTTTCCCATTCGAGCAGGGCCTGCGCCATCGCGTGGATCTTGTCCTTGTTGTCCTCGATCAGCTTGCGGGCGATGCTGTATTGCTCGTCGATGATGCGGCGGATCTGGATGTCGACCTTGCGCATCGTCTCTTCGGACATCGTCGTCGTCTTCGTCACCGAACGGCCGAGGAAAACCTCGCCTTCGTTTTCCGCATAAACCATCGGGCCGAGCTCGTCGGTCATGCCGTAACGCGTGACCATGTCGCGGGCGATCGCAGTGGCCCGCTCGAAGTCGTTGCTGGCGCCGGTGGTCATCTGGTTCATGAACACCTCTTCGGCGATCCGGCCACCGAACAGCACGCTGATCGTGCTGAGCATGCGCTCCTTGTCCATGCTGTAGCGGTCACCCTCGGGCAACTGCATCGTCACGCCAAGTGCACGGCCACGCGGAATCACCGTCACCTTGTGGACCGGATCGGTTTTCGGCATCAAACGGGCGACCAGTGCGTGACCGGACTCGTGGTAGGCGGTATTGCGCCGCTCTTCCTCGGGCATGATCATCGACTTGCGCTCGGGGCCCATCATGATCTTGTCCTTGGCGCGCTCGAAATCGATCATCTCGACGACACGGCCATTGCGACGCGCGGCGAACAAGGCCGCCTCGTTGATCAGGTTGGCGAGATCGGCGCCCGAGAAGCCCGGCGTACCACGCGCCAGGATGTCGGCGCGGATGTCCTGGCCGACCGGCACCTTGCGCATGTGGACCAGCAGGATCTGCTCGCGGCCGCGCACGTCGGGCAGCGTCACATAGACCTGGCGGTCGAAGCGGCCCGGGCGCAGCAGTGCCGGATCGAGGATGTCGGGCCGGTTGGTCGCCGCCATCACGATCACGCCGAGATTGGTCTCGAAGCCGTCCATCTCGACCAGCATCTGGTTCAGCGTCTGCTCGCGCTCGTCATTGCCGCCGCCGAGGCCGGCACCACGATGGCGGCCGACCGCGTCGATCTCGTCGACGAAGATGATGCAAGGCGCACTTTTCTTCGCCTGCTCGAACATGTCGCGAACACGAGCCGCGCCGACGCCGACGAACATCTCGACGAAATCGGAACCCGAGATGCTGAAGAACGGCACCTTGGCCTCGCCAGCGATCGCCTTTGCGAGCAAGGTCTTGCCGGTTCCCGGCGGGCCGACCAGCAACACGCCGCGTGGAATGCGGCCGCCGAGTTTCTGGAAGCGCTGCGGATCCTTCAGGAAGTCGACCAGTTCCTTGACCTCTTCCTTGGCTTCGTCGCAACCGGCGACATCGGCGAAGGTGGTCGAATTGTTGGCCTCGTCGAGCATGCGCGCCTTGCTCTTGCCGAAGCTGAAGGCGCCGCCCTTGCCCCCGCCCTGCATCTGGCGCATGAAATAGATCCAGACGCCGATCAGCAACAGCATCGGTCCCCATGAGACCAGGATGCTCATCAGGATCGACGGCTCCTCGCGCGGCTTGACGTCGAACTTGACGTCGTTGTTGATCAGGTCGCCAACAAGGCCCCGGTCAAGGTAGGTGGCAGTGCTGCGCAGGCGCTTGTCGTCATTGGTGATCGCGACGATCTCGGTGCCCGAAGCACCTTCCTGCAGCGTCACCGACTTGATCCGCTTGTTCCGGACTTCCTCGAGGAAATCGGAATAGCCGATCAGATTACCCTGGGTTGCACCTCGATCGAACTGCTTGAACACGGTGAACAGCACCAGGGCGATCACCAGCCAGACAGCCACTTTCGAGAACCATTGATTGTTCACCGCGGCTCCTTGTCCCGGTCAAAACGTCGTCGCGCAGTGGTCACCCACCACGCCCAATTTGAGCTTTATCTCAACTGGGGCCAATTTTATGACACTCAACCCCGGCGACCTCGGCGAATACACCCCGATACCGGCGGGTCATGGCCGGATCAGCTTACGCCGATGGGGTTTCTTCGGGCCTTGGACCTTTTGGAACCATACCGACCAGAAAGGTTTCGGCCGATTTGTCACGAGAGGCTTTCGGCTTGATCGCCTTGACGATCTTGAAATGTTCCCGGAACGAGCGGGCGAGCTGGTCATAGGCGCCGCCGTGGAAGACCTTGCAGACCAGCGCGCCGGACGGCGCGAGGTGGGCGGAGGCAAAGTCCAGCGCCAACTCGACCAGCAGTTCGATCCGCGCCGCATCGGCGGAAGCGATGCCCGACAGATTCGGCGCCATGTCCGACAACACGACGTCGACGCGGCGGCCGCCGAGCGAGGCCTCGAGCGCCGCGAGCACCTCGGCCTCGCGGAAATCGCCCTGGATGAACTGGACGCCCTCGATCGGCTCAAATTCGAGCAGATCGAGCGCGATGATCGTGCCGTTCAGCTGGCCGGCCGACGCGCCGCCGGTGCCGGCCTCGCGCGGCGCAAACTTGCGCCGCACATACTGGCTCCAGGCGCCCGGCGTCGCGCCGAGGTCGACGACGAGCTGGCCCGGCCTGATCAGTGACAACTCCTCATCGATCTGCTTCAGCTTGTAGGCGGCGCGGGCCCGGTAGCCCTCGCGCTGCGCCAGCCTGACATACGGGTCGTTGACGTGGTCGTTGAGCCAGCTCTTGTTGACCTTCTTGCTTTTGGTGCGCGTTTTCATGCTCGACGGATAATACGGGGATGCCCGCCATTCAGATGACCCCTGCCGAGCGCAAGGACAAACGCGCCGACGCCCACCACCTCGATCCGGTCGTCTCGATCGGCTCCGAGGGACTGAGCGACGGCGTGATCAAGGAGATCGACGCTGCGCTGAATGCGCACGGCCTGATCAAGGTTCGGGTATTTTCCGACGACCGCAGCCAGCGCGAGGCGATGTTCGGACGGCTCGCCGACCAACTCGGCGCCGCGCCGATCCAGCACATCGGCAAGCTGCTGGTGTTGTGGCGGCCGATTCCGGAGAAGGAAAAAGCCGAGCCCGCCGAGGGCCGCAGGCCGGGGCCTAAGGTCGTGAAGATCCTCAAATTCTCGAAAAGCGGCAACCATCGCCCGCAGGTCAAGAAGATCAAGGTGCTCGGCAACCAGCGGCTGGCGGCCGGTGGCGAAATCAAGCGCGCCCGCAAGCGCGCCAGCAGCATCAAGAAGACAGCGGCGGAATAACGCTTGTCGCCGCCGCGCGCGGCGTGCCGACGAGGCGCCACGCGAGAACCAGCACCAGCAGCGTCTTGACGCCGTAGAACGCGGCGGCGATGCCGTGCAGCGCGGCAAAAGACAAGCTGCCCTCGCCGGCCCGGGCGGCGGCGAGCATCGGCTGCAGCGCAAAATGCCCCGCAACCGTGCAGAACACCGCACCGAGCAACAGCATCAGGTCGGTGCTGAATACCGGTGCACCGGTCGGCCTCGCCTGCCGGCGCAGCAGCAGGAGCAGCACCACCGCAATCAGCAGCCCGACCCGGGCCTCGAGCGCAAAGGTCTGGCCGGCGATCCGGCCGGCGACGTCGCGCGCGGCATTGGCAAAAGCGAGCGGCGCGGCGATCGCAGCGAGCGCCAGCAAGGCCCCTGCCCAGACCCCGGCCAGCAGCGCGGCGGCACGCGCTGCCACAGGCGGCCGATCAGACGTACTGGACGTCGACAATCTCGTAACTCTTGGTGCCTCCCGGCGCCCGCACCTCGGCGACATCGCCGACTTCCTTGCCGATCAGCGCCCGCGCGATCGGCGAGCTGATCGAGACCAGCCCGAGTTTCAGGTCGGCCTCGTCGTCGCCGACGATCTGGTAGCTGACCTTGGCGCCGGTTTCTTCCTCCTCGAGCGAGACGGTCGAACCGAAGACCACCCGGCCCTCGGCATTCAAGGTTTTCGGGTCGATGATCTGCGCCGCCGCGAGCTTGCCTTCGATCTCGAGAATCCGCCCTTCGATGAAGCCCTGCTTGTCCTTCGCAGCTTCATATTCGGCGTTTTCGGAAAGATCTCCCTGGGCGCGCGCTTCGGCGATGGCCTGGATCACCGAATGGCGCTCGACCGTCTTCAGACGGTGCAGTTCTTCCTTCAGCTTTTCCGCGCCACGCACGGTGAGGGGGATGGTATTCATGCTGCTCAAATCCTGACGCAAAAATGACACCGCCGCCAGATCAACTGGCGGCGGCTGTGTTGCACGGAGTTTAGTGCAACTCGGTGTGCAGCGACTGCAGCGACACCACAACCAGGTCGGCTTCGTGTTTCAGGCCTTCGACGGCGGCCTCGCAACCGGCCATGCTGGTGTAGTAGGTGATGCGGTGCGCCAGTGCAGCCTGCCGGATGTGACGCGAATCCGCGATTGCGGTGCGGGTTTCGTCGACGGTCGTGAAGACCATCTGGATCTCGCCGGCCTTGACCATGTCCACGATGTGCGGACGGCCGTCCTTGACCTTGTTGACCTGGCGGACCTCGATGCCGGCCTCGGCAATTGCCGCCGCCGTGCCCTTCGTCGCAACCAGCGAGAAGCCGAGTGCGACCAGATCGCGCGCAACGACAACCGCACGCGCCTTGTCGGCATCCTTCACGGTGATGCAGACGGTTCCGCTGGCCGGCAGCCGCGAACCGGCGCCAAGCTGGCTTTTCAGCATCGCCTCGCCGAAGCCGCGGCCGGCTCCCATCACCTCGCCGGTCGATCGCATCTCAGGGCCGAGGATCGGATCGACGCCCGGGAACTTGTTGAACGGGAAGACCGCTTCCTTGACGCTGAAATAAGGCGGTACGACCTCGCGCGGCGGCCGGCCGCCGAGACCGCGCTGGCTGGCCAGCGGCTGCCCGACCATGCAGCGCGCGGCGATCTTCGCCAGCGCCTGGCCGGTCGCCTTCGAGACGAAAGGCACGGTGCGCGACGCGCGCGGATTGACCTCCAGCACGTAGACCACCGCGTCGGCGCCCTCGCCCTGGATTGCGAACTGCACGTTCATCAGGCCCTTGACCTTCAGCGCGCGCGCCATCAGCACCGTCTGCCGGCGCAATTCGTCCTGCAGTTCGGCCGGCAGCGTATACGGCGGCAGCGAACAGGCCGAATCGCCGGAATGGATGCCGGCCTGCTCGACGTGCTCCATGATGCCGCCGATCATCACCGACGACTCGTCGTCGCCGCCGTCGGCGATGCAGTCGACATCGACCTCGACCGCATCGTCGAGAAAGCGATCCAGCAGCACCGGCGACTTTTCGCTGACCTTGACCGCCTCGCGCATGTAGCGCTCGAGGTCCTTGTCGCCGTGGACGATTTCCATCGCCCGGCCACCGAGCACGTAGCTCGGCCGCACGACCAACGGGTAGCCGATTTCCTGGGCCAGTTGCAGCGCCTGCTCCTCGGTGCGCGCGGTACGGTTCGGCGGCTGCTTCAGGCCGAGCTCATGCAGCAACGCCTGGAAGCGCTCGCGGTCCTCGGCGATGTCGATGCTGTCGGGCGAGGTGCCGATGATCGGCACGCCGGCGCGCTCGAGGTCAAGCGCAAGTTTCAGCGGCGTCTGGCCGCCGTATTGCACGATCACGCCGACCGGCTTTTCCTTGTCGACGATCTCGAGCACGTCTTCCAGCGTCACCGGCTCGAAATACAGCCGATCCGAGGTGTCGTAGTCGGTCGACACGGTTTCCGGATTGCAGTTGACCATGATGGTCTCGTAGCCGTCCTCGCGCATCGCCAGTGCGGCATGCACGCAGCAGTAGTCGAACTCGATGCCCTGGCCGATCCGGTTCGGCCCGCCGCCGAGCACCATGATCTTCTTGCGGTCGGTCGGCTCGGCTTCGCATTCGCCATCGGCGCTTTCGTAGCTCGAATACAAATAGGCGGTCTGGGTCGCGAATTCGGCCGCGCAGGTATCGACCCGCTTGTAGACCGGTCGCAGGCCGAGCGCATGGCGGCGCTCGCGCACCGTGTACTGGCTGGTCGCCAGCAGCTTGCCCAGGCGCTTGTCGGAAAAACCTTTCTGCTTCAGAAAACGCAGTTCGTCGACCGACAGATCGTCGAGGCGGCGCGTCGCGACTTCCTTCTCGATCTGCACCAACTGCTCGATCTGCGCCAGGAACCACGGATCGATCGCGGTTTCCTCGAAGATTTCGTCCAGGCTCATGCCGATGCGGAAGGCGTCGGCGACATACAGGATGCGTTCCGGCCCGGCGTCGCTGATCTCGGCAATGATCTCGTCGCGGTCGTCGCTGCGCTCGGACAGCCCGTCGATGCCGGTCTCAAGCCCGCGCAGCGCCTTCTGGAAACTTTCCTGGAACGAGCGGCCCATCGCCATCACTTCGCCGACCGACTTCATCTGCGTCGTCAGCCGCGAATCGGCAGCCGGGAATTTCTCGAATGCGAAACGCGGGATCTTCGTCACCACGTAGTCGATGCTCGGCTCGAAGCTGGCCGGCGTCGCGCCGCCGGTGATGTCGTTGCGCAGTTCGTCGAGCGTGAAGCCGACCGCGAGCTTGGCGGCGACCTTGGCGATCGGGAAGCCGGTCGCCTTCGACGCCAGTGCCGACGAGCGGCTGACGCGCGGGTTCATCTCGATCACGACCATCCGGCCGTCGCGCGGATTGATCGCGAACTGCACGTTCGAGCCGCCGGTATCGACGCCGATCTCGCGCAGGATCGCGATGCTGGCATTGCGCAGCAGCTGGTATTCCTTGTCGGTCAGGGTCTGCGCCGGCGCGACGGTGATCGAGTCGCCGGTGTGGATGCCCATCGGATCGAGGTTTTCGATCGAGCAGACGATGATGCAGTTGTCCGCGCGGTCGCGGACCACCTCCATCTCGTATTCCTTCCAGCCGATCAGCGATTCCTCGATCAGCAGTTCCTTGGTCGGCGACAGGTCGAGACCGCGCTTGCAGATTTCCTCGAACTCTTCCGGGTTGTAGGCGATGCCGCCGCCGGTGCCGCCGAGCGTGAAGCTCGGCCGGATCACCATCGGAAAGCCCGATCCGCCGGTATCGACCTGGATCTGCTTCTGCACCGCCCACGCCTCCTCGAGCGAATGGGCGATACCGCTGCGCGCCGAGCCGAGTCCGATGCCGGTCATCGCATCCTTGAACTTCAGCCGGTCCTCGGCCTTCTCGATCGCGTGTTCGTTGGCACCGATCATCTCGACGCCAAATTTCTCGAGCACGCCATTGCGGTGCAGGTCGAGCGCGCAGTTCAGCGCCGTCTGGCCGCCCATCGTCGGCAGCACCGCCATCTTCTCGTCGGGGTGCAGTTCGCGTTCCTTCGCGATGATCTTTTCGACCACCTGCCAGATCACCGGCTCGATGTAGGTCGCGTCGGCCATGTCCGGGTCGGTCATGATCGTCGCCGGGTTGCTGTTGACCAGCACGACCCGGTAACCTTCTTCGCGCAAGGCCTTGCAGGCCTGGGCGCCGGAATAGTCGAATTCGCAGGCCTGGCCGATCACGATCGGCCCTGCGCCGATGATCAGGATGCTTTGCAGGTCGGTGCGCTTAGGCATGCTTCACCTCCGCATTGCGGTCTGCCATCAGCGTGATAAAGCGATCGAACAGGTAGCCGATATCGTGTGGCCCCGGTGACGCTTCGGGGTGACCCTGGAAGCAGAACGCCGGCCGGTCGGTGCGGGCCAGACCTTGCAGGCTGCCGTCGAACAGGCTGACATGGGTCGCCCGCAGGTTGGGCGGGAGGGCCTTGTCGTCGACGGCAAAGCCGTGGTTCTGGCTGGTGATGCTGACGCGCCCGCTGTCGAGGTCCTTCACCGGGTGGTTGGCGCCGTGGTGGCCGAATTTCATCTTGTAGGTGCGGGCGCCGGAAGCCAGCGCCAGAATTTGGTGTCCGAGACAGATGCCGAAGGTCGGCAGCCCCTTGTCGATCAGGCTGCGCGCAGCGTCGATCGCATAGTCGCAGGGCTCGGGGTCGCCGGGCCCGTTGCTGAGAAAGATGCCGTCCGGTTGCAGCGCGAGTGCATCGGCGGCACTGGTCTGTGCCGGCACCACGGTGATCCGGCAGCCGCGAGTGGCCAGCATGCGCAGGATGTTGTGCTTGACGCCGAAATCGTAGGCAACGACGTGAAAGCGGGTCGCGTCGGCGGTGCCGTAGCCTTGTCCGAGTTGCCACTCGGTCTGCTGCCATTCGTAGCGCTTCGGCTCGCTGACGACCTTGGCCAGGTCGAGGCCGGCCATCGACGGCGCCGACTGCGCCTGCGCAACCGCAGCGGCGCGGTGCTCGGCGTTGATCTCGGTACCGACCGGGAACGCGGTGATGCAGCCGTTCTGTGCGCCGGTCGTCCGCAGGATCCGGGTCAGGCGCCGGGTATCGATGCCGGCGATGGCCACCGTGCCGTTGCGGGCCAGGTAGTCAGCCAGCGTTTCGCTCTGGCGGAAGTTCGACGAGCGAACCGGCAGATCCTTGATGATCAGTCCGGCGGCGTGGACCTTGCCGGCCTCTGCGTCTTCTTCATTGACACCGGTATTGCCGATGTGGGGATAGGTCAGCGTGACGATCTGGCGGCAGTAACTCGGATCGGTGAGGATCTCCTGGTAGCCGGTCATCGAGGTGTTGAACACCACCTCGCCGACAGTCTGGCCGGGAGCACCGAAGGAATAGCCTTGAAAGACCGTGCCGTCTGCAAGTGCGAGTAGAGCCGGGGATAAAACGGGCAGCACGGGAAATCTCCGTTGACGCGTGCCCATCTCGGCCATCAGGAAGGCGCTTGCAATTGCTCACAAGCGCCTTGCGGTCTGGTGTCCGGTGGAGGAAACAACAGGAGGTTTCGAGAGGGCAGGCTGATTGAGGGTAAACCTGTCAATTGTAGCCGATGCGGCCCCGCTCTCCCCCCGTTCCGGGGGTACTCAGGCGGTCAGTGCGGCGATTCCGGCGCGGGCGATCTGGGCATCCTCAGTCGACTTGACGCCACTGACGCCGATCGCGCCGAGGCATTCGCCATCGATCGAAATCGGGACACCGCCCTCGAGCAGCCCGTCAAGCCCTGGTGCGCTGAGAAACGAGACCCGCCCCTGGTTGATCATTTCCTCGTAGATCCTGCTCTCACGCCGGCCGAGCGCCGCCGTTCTGGCCTTGGCGGGTGCGATCTGCGCGGAGATCGGCGCCGCGCCGTCGAGGCGCTGCTGCCACAACAGGTGGCCGCCGTCGTCGACGATCGCGAAGCTGACGGCCCAGCCATTGGCCGAGGCCTCGGCTTCGCAGGCAGCCGCCATCCGGCGGGCGTCGTCGTGGGTCAGGAAAGATCTGGTTTTCATGGGTATCGGAGGGGTTGAAAATCGGCTGGAATGCCGCCACTGTAGCGGTATCTCCCGAGGCCGCAGCTGGGCCCCGGGAACTAGAATGCCTGTTTGGTGGTCTCACCAAGTGTTGTTTTCCAGGAGGTATCGATGAACCAGAACCTGCAATCCGCCTACGCCGGCTACGCCGGTGCCGGCCTTTCGGTCGAGGCGCGCAACCGCGTATTGCGCAACACCTATTGGCTGCTCGCGTTGTCGATGGTGCCGACCGTCATCGGCGCCTGGGTCGGCCTCGCGACGGGCATCGCCAGCATGATGTCGCCCGGCATCGGGCTGATCGTTTTCCTCGGCGGCGCCTTTGCCTTCATGTTCGCGATCGAGAAAACGAAGAACTCGGCCGCCGGCGTGCCGGTGCTGCTGGCGTTCACGTTTTTCATGGGCATCATGCTGTCGCGCCTGCTCGGCGTCGTGCTCGGCATGGCCAACGGCGCCAGCCTGATCATGATGGCGTTTGCCGGCACCGGCGCGATCTTCCTCGGCATGGCGACGCTGTCGTCGATCATCAAGCGCGATCTGAGCTCGATGGGCAAATTCCTGTTCATCGGCATGATCATGCTGCTGGTCGCGATGCTGGCCAATTTCTTCATCCAGTCCAGCGCGTTGATGATCACGCTGTCGGTGATCGCGATCGGCATTTTCTCGGCCTTCATCCTGTATGACCTGAAGCGGGTCAAGGACGGCCAGGAAACGAACTACATCACCGCGACGCTCGGCGTCTACCTCAGCATCTACAACGTCTTCCAGTCGCTGCTGGTGCTGTTCGGTATTGGCGGCAACAGCGAATAAGCGCTGGCGCACCAAGATACAACGGGGCCTGCGGGCCCCGTTTTTTATGTCAGCAGTTGGCCGGCGTCTCGTCCGCGGCGCGCTCGAATACCGCGATGCTCTCGACGTGCGCGGTGTGCGGAAACATGTTGACCGCGCCGGCGGCAACGCAGCGGTAACCCGCCTGATGGACCAGCAGCCCGGCGTCCCGGGCCAGCGTCGCCGGGTTGCAGCTGACGTAGACGATGCGGCGCGGAAAGACGAAATCGCGTGAAGCCGCGCTGGCTTCGCCCTGATGCAGGTCGGCCAGCGCCTTGGCCAGCGCAAAGGCGCCTTCGCGCGGCGGATCGACCAGCCATTTGTCATGGCGGCCGAGCGAGACCAGGTCGTCGACGGTCAACTCGAACAGGTTGCGCACCTCGAAGCGGGTCCGTTCGGCAAGGCCGTTCGACGCCGCATTCTGCTGCGCCCGCTCGACCAGCGACGAACTGCCCTCGATCCCGAGCACCCGGCTGGCGCGACGCGCGATCGGCAGCGTGAAATTGCCGAGCCCGCAGAACCAGTCGATCACCCGCTCATCCGGCTGCACGTCGAGCAGCCGCAATGCGCGGCCGACCAGCGTGCGGTTGATCGCATGGTTGACCTGCGTGAAATCGGTCGGCTTGAACGGCATCGTGATGCCGAACTCCGGGAGCGTATAGGCCAGCGGCGGGCCTGCCTCGTCGAGCCGATGGACGGTATCCGGCCCTTTCGGCTGCAGCCACCACTGGATGCCGTGAGCAGCCGCAAATTCGCGCAGGCGCTGCAGATCGGCTGCCGTCAGCGGTTCCAGATGGCGCAACACCAGCGCGGTGACCTCGTCGCCGATCGCGACCTCGATCTGCGGCAGCCGGTCACGGCCGTCCATCGCGGCGATCAGGTCACGCAGCGGCAGCAGCATCGCGCTCAGGTGCTGCGGCAGCACCTCGCAACTGTCCATGTCGGCGACATAACTCGACTTGCGCTCGTGGAAGCCGATCAGCACCTTGCCCTTCTTCACGACATGGCGGACCGACAGCCGGGCGCGGAAGCGATACCCCCAGGCCGGGCCCTCGATCGGCCGCAGCAGTTGCACGGCCTTGACCTTGCCAAGATGCCACAAGGCATCCTCGAGCGCACGCTGCTTGGTCGCGACCTGCGCGCCAACGTGCAGGTGCTGCATCTTGCAGCCGCCACAGACGCCGAAATGCGGGCATTGCGGACGCACCCGCTGCGAACTCTCGCTGCGCGTCTCGAGCAGCGTCGCCTGCTCCCACTGGTTCTTGCGGCGCCGCACCTGGACACGCGCCTGTTCACCCGGCAGCGCCCCTTCGATGAAGACCACCTTGCCTTCGGCGTTATGCGCAACGCCCTGCGCCTCGAGGTCGAGGGACTCGACCTGCAACCATTCCTGTGGATCCGTCATCGCTCGATTATCCCGGCAGCCCGCGGCTGCCGCAGGCTGGCCGGCCATTGCCACGTCAGCGCGACGGCAGCAGCCGGGCCGGATCGATCGGCTTGCCTTGCTTGCGGATCTCGAAATGCAGCTTCACGCGATCCGCATCGGATGAACCCATCTCGGCGATCTTCTGGCCCCGCTTGACGTTCTGGTCCTCCTTGACGAGCAGCACCTGGTTGTGCGCATAGGCCGTCAGGTAGGTGTTGTTGTGTTTCAGGATCACCAGGTTGCCGTAACCACGCAGCCCCGAACCGGCATAGACGACGCGGCCGTCGGCGGCTGCAAATACCGGATCCCCCGCCTTGCCGGCGATCGACAGGCCCTTGTTCTTGCCTTCGTCGAATGCGGCGACCAGTTGTCCTTCGGCCGGCCAGGCCCAGCTGACATTTTCGTCACTGTCGCCCTTCGTTGCCGGCGTAGCGATCGGCAGTGGTGTCGTGGCGACTGGCGCCGATGCCGCCGCCCCAACCGGTGCGGTCGTCGCGGCAGCGGGTGCATCGAGCGGACGCGATTCAACCCTTGGCGGGCTCACCGGCCGAGTACCGGCGACCGTCGGGTCGGTGCCGGGCGGCACCACCCGCAGCACCTGGCCGACCTCGATCACGTTCGGATTCTCGAGGTCGTTCCAGCGGACCAGGTCTTTCCAGTTCTGGCCATTCTCGAGGCCGATGCGGATCAGCGTATCGCCCGGCTTGACCGCGTAATAACCGGGTTTGCCGAGGTTTTCGATGCCTGGCAACGGCTTGACGGCTTCGGCTGCGGCCGGCGCCGGCGTCACCGTCGTGACCGGCGGCGCAGTCTGAACCCGGGCCGGTGTACGCACCTCGACGGGAGCCGGTCGGGTGGCGGCACAGCCGGCGAGCAGCAGCACGGCAGCACCGAACAGGCATGCGCCGGCACGCCTGGCGCCAACAGGCACCGACCAACTGGAGCGACAACGACCTAGGGCAACACGGTTCATGGGCAAGGTTGACACCATCAGCGGACAAGTCCGGATTTTAGTGGGACGAAGTGCACACCTTCATGCACGCTGCGCCGCCAGCCTCGGTCGTCACGGTCGACGACCACCAGCGACTGCCGGCCGGCGGAGTCCTGAACCGGCGCAACCAGGCGTCCGCCGATCGCCAGTTGCTCGAGCCAGGCGTCGGCCAGCGCGTCGCCGCCGGCCGCCGCGATGATGCTGTCATACGGCGCATTCGGCGGATGGCCGAGCATGCCGTCGCCATAGACGAGGCGGATGCGGTCGCGCCAGACGCGCAGCGGCTCGAGGTTGGCCCGCGCCTTGTCGTGCAACGGTCCAACCCGCTCGACCGAGATCACCTGGCGTGCGCAATCGGCGAGCACCGCGGCCTGATAGCCGCAGCCGGTGCCGATCTCGAGCACCTTGCCGAGCCCGTTGCCGGCATGGGCGTTGGCCCCGCCGAACAGCAGACCGATCATCCGGGCAACCACCGACGGTTTCGAGATCGTCTGGCCATGGCCGATCGGCAGGCTTGTGTCTTCGTAGGCCTGCGGCACCAGCGCGCTGTCGACGAACAGATGCCGTGGCACCCGCGACAACGCGTCGCAGACCCGCTCGTCGGTCAGGCCGCCGCGGCGCAGCCGATCGACCATCCGCTGGCGCACACCGGCCGAATCGAGGCCGGTGCCCGATGGCAGATTCGGCCGCGCAGCGACCATGGCCGCATGCTGCAGCAAGGCCTGCGGACGCAGCACCGTGCGCACCGCGGCGGCAACCGGCTTGCGCGCCGGGTCGCCGGCCGCCGAGCGCGACGGCCCGAGCTGATCGAGGCGCAGCGGAAAGCTGCCTCGTCTGGCTGGCGGTTTGTCGGTCATTGTTCCGGCCGTTCGGCACCGGCCTGCCAGTCACGCCAGCGGCCGAGCCCGGCATGTTCGGTCAGGTCGACCTGCAGCGGCGTGATCGAGACGATGCCTTCGGCGGTGGCGTGGAAGTCGGTGCCTTCGCCGGCCTCGCGGGCGTCGCCGGCCGGGCCGATCCAGTACATCGTCTCGCCGCGCGGGCTTTGCTGCCGGATCACCGGCTCGCTGGCATGGCGCCGGCCGAGCCGGGTGATCCGCCACGGCATCGAGTCGGATGCCGGATCGTTCGGAATGTTGACGTTGAGCAGCCAAGGTTGCGCGGCCGTAACTTCGGGCAGCAAGGACTGCAGGATGCGCCGCGCCGTGCGCGCGGCGGCGTCGAGGTCGACCCAGCCCTTCGCTACCTGCGAAAACGCAATCGCCGGAATGCCGAACAGGAATCCTTCCATCGCGGCGGCAACCGTGCCCGAATACAAGGTGTCGTCGCCCATGTTGGCGCCCTGGTTGATGCCGGAGACGACGAGGTCGGGGCGCTGCTCGAGCAGGCCGGTCAGCGCGATGTGGACGCAGTCCGACGGTGTGCCGTTGATGAAACGGATGCCGTTGCCCGCGGTATGGACCGACAACGGCCGATTCAGCGTCAGCGAATTCGACGTGCCGCTCGCATTCTGCTCCGGTGCGACGATATCGAGATCGCCCAGCCCCTGGCATGCCTCGATCAGCGCGGCCAGACCGGGGGCAAGGTAACCGTCGTCATTGGCGATCAGGATGCGCATCGGCGGCGATTGTAGGCAGTCGCGCGATCCCGCTCGTGCGCCTGGCGCGAGCGGGCGGACGAGTCGCCGCCGCGACGCCGGCTGACAGCGGTGCTGCTTATCATCGGTGAGCCGGTCCCCGGTCGCGTTCGCCGTTGCGCCGTCGGTGCAATCACCCGCCCCACCTCGAGGAGATCCCATGCACGCCTGGTTATGCGACAACCCGATCGGCCCGCAAGCCCTTCAATGGAAGGAACTGCCGACGCCCGAACCGAAAACAGGTGAAGTGCGGATCGCCATCCGCGCGGCCAGCCTGAATTTTCCCGATCTGCTGATCGTGCAGAACAAGTACCAGGTCAAGCCGGAACTGCCGTTTGTGCCGGGAGCCGAGTTCGCCGGCGTCGTCGACGCCGTCGGCGATGGCGTCAGCAGCGTCAAGGTCGGCGATGCGGTCGCGAGTTTTGGCGGCCACGGCGGTTTTGCAAGCCATGCCTGCACCCGCACCGAGCGCCTGATGCCGTTGCCCGAGGGCATGGATTTCAACGATGCGTCGGCGCTGATGTGCACCTATGGCACCAGCCACCACGCGCTGGTCGACCGCGCGGCCTTGCGGGCCGGAGAAACCGTGCTGGTGCTCGGCGCGGCCGGCGGCGTCGGCACCGCCGCGATCCAGATCGCAAAGGCGGTCGGCGCGCGCGTGATCGCCGCCGCATCGAGCAAGGAAAAATGCGATTTCTGCCAGCAGCTCGGCGCCGATGCGACGATCGACTACAGCCAGGGCGACCTGCGCGAACAGATCAAGCGGCTGACCGACGGCAAGGGTCCGGACGTCGTCTACGACCCGGTTGGCGGTGACCTGGCCGAACCGGTTTTCCGTTCGATCGGCTGGCGCGGCCGTTATCTGGTCGTCGGTTTTGCCCAGGGCAGCATTCCCGCCCTGCCGCTGAACCTGAGCCTGCTGAAGGGTGCGTCCGTGGTCGGCGTCTTCTGGGGAGAATTCGCGCGCCGCGAACCGAAAGCCAGTGCGGCAGCGCTCGCCGAACTGGCCGGCTGGTATGCCGCCGGCAAGATCAAGCCGGTGATCGACCGGGTGCTGCCGATGTCCGAACTGCCTGCTGCATTTGCCCGGATGGGCAGCCGCGAGGTGCGTGGAAAACTGGTGCTGAGCAACGCCTGAAGCCGCATCGGGCGGTGCATTGCGGCCACCGTCGCGCGGCTCTGCCTGCTACGATGCGTGATCCGAACGCGGAGTCGATGCAGATGCCTGTGAAGGTTTTGATCGTCGAGGACAACCCGGTGGCCCGCAGCTTTCTGGCCCGGGTCGTCCGCGAAAGTTTCAGCGACGAACTGAAGATCAGCGAGGCAGCCGACCTGCGAGAGGCGCGGCAGGCCATCGGCTGGACCGCTCACGGCGGCAGCGCGGTTCCCGACGACCCGTACAAGCTGATCCTGCTCGACCTCGAACTGCCCGATGGCAACGGCATGGAACTGCTGACCGAATTGATCGGTTATCCGGCGACGCGGATCGTGACGACGCTTTACTCCGACGACGAGCACCTGTTTCCGACGCTGCAATGCGGCGCCGACGGTTATCTGCTGAAGGAGGATCGTTTCGAGGTGCTGGTCGAGGAACTGCAGAAGATCGTGCGTGGCCAGCCCCCGCTGTCGCCGGCGATCGCACGCCGGCTGCTGAGCCATTTCCGCAGTGACGCCAGTCCCGACGATGTGGCCAGCGGCGGTTCGGCATTCGTCAGCAGCCGCGCCCCGTCCGCTGGCCGCAGCGCACCGCTCGACCACGAGCGCCTGACGCCGCGCGAAAGCGAGGTGCTGACCTACCTCAGCAAGGGCTTCACGATCAAGGAAATCGCGAACCTGATGGGAATCAAGTGGTTCACCGTCAACGATCACATCAAGTCGATCTACAAGAAACTCAACGTCTCCAGCCGTGCCGAGGCCGCCGTCCTGGCGAGCAAGCAGGGGCTGGTCTGAGCGCTTGAGCAACGCGGCCAGCGATGTCCAGTCGATCGTCTGACAGCGGCTTGCCGCGGGTCGGCGTCGATGCGGCGACAGGCCGATCAACCGGCCGCTTTGCCGGGTGGGTTGGCCGAGGAGCGGCGTCGTCCGGCACCCTGTGGCTGGGCTGGCGGCTGCGTTTGCTGGCGCTGGCCGCGCTGGCGGCCTGCATCGCGATCCTGCTGCTGGCCGGTTGGGTGGCCGAGCAGCCGCGCATCGATGCGCGCTGGCGGGCCGATGCGGCAACCCAGCTGGAGCTGGTATCGAGCTCGGACCCGGCATTGCAGCGCGTGATGCGGCGCCGCCTGAGCTCGATCGAAACGCCGACCGACACGCTGCAGTTCGACAGTGCCGATGCGCTGCAGGCGGCGCCACGCTGGACCACCGACGACCAGTCCCGTGCGCAACTCGAACAGATCCACGACCGCCTGCGCCGCGCCTTTTCGCACGACAAGCTGGTGCTGCACTTCGACAACGGCGAAGCCGTCACCGTCGCAGCCGGCCCGTCGCGGATCAGCGACCTGTCGATCGTCTTCTGGCTTGCCTGCAGCGTCGTGCTGATGCTGCTGCTGGTCGCCGTCGCGGTGGTGCTCGCCAATCCGCAGCCGCATACGCTGTTGTACGGCTTGATCGCGTTGTGCCAGGCCGGCAACATGGCGTTTCTTGCGGTCGAAACAGCGCTGCAATGGGGCTTTCCGCCGATATTGACCCGACTCGACGCCGACTGGCGCACGATCTTCGACCTCGCGACCGGCGCTGCCGTCGTCCACGCCACCGCCATCCACCCGCTGCGCTTGCCGCAGGCCCGCTGGATCAGCAGCGCAGCCTGGGCCGCCATGCTGCTGCTGTCGGTGCTGCTGCTCGCCAATCTGCTGCCACAGGCCTGGTGGTGGAGCCAGATCGTGGTGGCGGCGATGGGCGCGGTCGCCCTGCTGCTGCTCACCTGGTCTCACCGCATCGAAGCCCATCCGTATGCGATCCTGCTGCGCACCGTCGGTGCGATGGCGCTGTCGGCCTGGCTGATGCTCAGCGCGCTGGCGGCGCTGGCCGAGAGCCTGCCGAATCTGCGCGTCCATTTCCACGCGATCGGACCGATGCTGTGGACGATGGTCTTCAGTTCGTTGCTGCTGCTGCTGCCGTTCCTGTCGCATTCGCGTGCCGCACTGCGCGAATTTGCGCTGGTTGCCGGCGTCAGCACGTTTGCCGCGATGTTCGACCTGATCCTGGTCGGTGTCTTCGCATTCGGCCCGATCGGCTCGGTCACGCTGACCTTCTTCGTTGCGATCGCCGCCTATGCCAGCGCACGCCACTGGCTGCTCGACCGCCTGCTCGGCCAGCGTCGCTTGTCGACCGAGCGGATGTTCGAGCAGCTGTACCGGATCGCCCGCGAAGTCGAGGCGCGTCCGGAGCGGGCGCCGGCACTGCTGATGCAGCTGCTGAAGGACTTGTTCGAGCCGCTGGAAGTCAGCACCGATGCCGCCGCTGCGCCGCAGGCCAGGGTCGAGGCCGGCGGCTCGATGATGGTGGTGCCGGTCAGCCTCGATGCGGGCGCTCAGCAGCCTGCCGTCACCGTGAAGCTGCGATTTGCGCAGCGCGGGCGGCGGCTGTTCATTGCCGAAGATGCACGCCTGGCCGACCGCATCGTCGAGCAGCTGCGCCGCGCCGTCGAATTTGACCGCGCTGTCGAGCATGGCCGGGTCGAGGAGCGCCAGCGGCTCGCGCAGGATCTGCACGACGACATCGGCGCACGCCTGCTGACGATGATGTACCAGTCGACCAATCCGGAGATGGAAGACTACGTGCGGCATACGCTGCAGGACCTGAAAACGCTGACCCGGGGCTTGTCGACACCCGATCAGCAGTTTTCGCATGCGGCTGCCGAATGGAAGGCAGACCTGCACCAGCGCCTCGATGCCGCCGGCGTCGATCTGCGCTGGCAGTGCGAGATCGACAAGGATTTTGCGCTCAGCGTCGTCCAGTGGTCGGCATTGACGCGCATCCTGCGCGAACTCGTCAGCAACGCAATTGCCCACGCGCGGGCCAGTCAGGTCGACGTCGGCTTGCGGCTGGCGGCCGGCCGGCTGGTGCTCGAAGTCAGCGACAACGGAAGCGGCAGCAAGCCGGGCGAATGGGCCCATGGCCTCGGACTCGGCGGCGTGCGCAAGCGGGCCAAACAGCTCGGCGGGCGCATCCGCTGGGAGCAACGCATTCCGCGCGGCATCCGCTGCGTCGTCGAGATCGACGAGTTTGCCCGCTAGCGAGGGGCAGCCTGCCGGCGACGGCGGACTGCTACCAGTTCGGCGATGAAAAGCGATAGGTCAAGCCGACGCCGAGGTAGTCCGCTCGAAACTTCTTGTCCTTGGCGCCCAGACTGCCGAAGGTCTGCCCGGCGAGCGCATGCAGCGCCAGCCGATCGTTGACGCCGTAATGGAAGCCGATGCCGGTTTTCAACACTCCGCCATGCGGATTGGCCCCGATCAGCAACTGACCGAACAGCTGGAACGCATCGTTCTTGCTGTGCCGGGTCTGTACGCCGAGGCCGGCCAGCACTTCGCCATAGCCAGGGAAATTGAGATAGGGGTTGTAGGCGACACCGACCTGCACCGGTATGTACAGGTGGTCATTGACCACGCCGTCGATCTGCAAGGTCAGCAGCTTGATATCCGGCTGGGCATCGCCTCTGAATTCGACGTTGAATTCCGTTTGCTGGAACAGGTTGAAGCGGTAGGCGCGCAGCACACCGCCGCCAACCGCCGGCGAACCGCGCCCGCGGTAATCGATGTGGTAGTTCAGACCGACGCCGAGCGTGTAGTTCTTCGACGACCCTTTCGGTGCCCACAGGTATCCGCCCCAGGCCGACAAGCCGAAGTTGTCGTTGATCATGTACTCGGCAGCAAGTTTCGGGTAGACCAGCAGCCCTGGGCCGGTGTCGATGATTTCCGGCGCATATCCGCCGGAACCGATGCCGAGCTGAGCGTACAGATTGACTCTCGGCGACACCGGATACCGGTAGCCGAGGCCACCAAAAACCTGGTTGTACAGCGGGCGCCCGCGGTAGCCGCCACCGGCATTGAAGAACCAGTAGCCGTGCCGGTTGATGAAATGCGAATACTGCAGATCGATGTTGTTGATATCGCCCTTGTTCGTGCCTTGCGGATCGATCTGGAACATGTTGTCGAGACCAAGCGACAACATCGTTTCGCCTCCACCATCGCGATTGCCGAGCACGCCCCGGCGATCCGACGCCTCGAGGCGTTCACCACCGCGGTGATACGGGCCGATCGTGTATGAAAACGGCAGCTGGACAAACAGGCTGAGCTGGGAGTGGCTGATCGCCGAATCGGTAAAGCGAACCCGCGACAGATTCGCGCCGACCGAAAAATCCTTGAACTGGTGGCCGACACCGGCATACGCCTTGATGAATCCGCCGGTGCCGGACAGCACGGCGCTTTGCGCAACGCTTCTGCCGCCACCGCCGCCGCCGAGCGAGACCCCGGCATTGGCGAAAAAATCGCCGAATATCCGCCGCTGGACGTGGGCGGTCGCGTCGAACACCATGAAGCCGCCATATTCGCCGTGGAACAACGGCGCATGTCCGCCGACACCGAGATAAAACCAGTCGTTGACCTTGTTGAACAGGTGAAAACCCATCAGGTCGATCGACGGACCGCCGCGGACCGGAATCACCTGGTAGTCGAGCATCACCAGACCCGGCGCCTCGGTGAGCGTCGAATCCGGCGCCGTCGCCTCGCTCCTGCCGCTTGCCGCGTGCCCGGAATCACCGGTGGCGGCCAGAACAGGATCGGCAGCCAGCACGATCCCGGCGGCAATGAACAAATTGGCGAAGCGTCTGGACAGCAACACGTCACGTTCCTTTTCAGCTGGCCCGCGCCGGGTCATGGCGCGGCAAATTCCGGGGCGAACTCCCGCCTGCCGTCATTCGACCGGCGCAGCGGCCTCCAGGGCTTGCTCGAGGTCGTCGATCAGATCGTCGACCCGCTCTATACCCACCGACAGGCGCAACAGGTCGGCCGGGACCGGGCTGCCGGCCCCTTCGACGCTCGCCCGGTGCTCGATCAGGCTTTCGACGCCGCCGAGTGATGTCGCGCGTTTCCACAAGCCGACTTTCGCTGCGGTCGCGATCGCTGCGGCCTCGCCGCCGGCCACACGCAACGACAACATGCCGCCGAAGCCACCGCGCATCTGCCGCGCGGCAACCGCGTGCCCGGCGGCTTCGGCGAGGCCCGGATAAAGCACTTCGGCAACCCGCCGGTGGCCGTTGAAATGTTCGGCGATGCGTTGGGCCGCGGCCGACGCCGCATGCACCCGCAGGTAAAGCGTGCGCATGCCGCGCAGCAGCAGCCACGATTCGAACGATCCGAGAGTGCCGCCGAGCTGGGCGCGGATGCGGCGCAGCCGCTGCCAGTGCTCGTCGTCGTTGCGCGTCACCAGCGCGCCGGCGATCAGATCGGAGTGTCCGTTCAGGTATTTGGTCGCGGCGTGCATCACGAGGTCGGCGCCGAGCCGCAGCGGCTGGCTGAGCACCGGCGTCGCGACCGTCGAATCGACCGCCAGCAGCGCGCCGGCAGCATGGGCGATGTCGGCGGTCGCCTCGATGTCGGTCACCGTCCACAGCGGATTGGCCGGCGTCTCGACCCAGACCAGGCGGGTCTTGCCGGGACGGATCGCCTGCTGCACCGCCGCCGGGTCGGTCATCTCGATCAGTTCGACCTGCAGCCCCCAGTCGCTTGCAAAGCCGGTCAGCCAGTTGCGCAGCGACCAATACATCACCTTCGGCGCAAGCACGTGGTCGCCGGGCGACAGCGACTGGAAAACCGCCGTCGCCGCGGCCATCCCGGATGCAAACAGCATCGCGTCGGCACCGTGCTCGAGTTCGGCCAGCACCGCCTCGGCCTGATCAAAGGCCGGGTTGTCGGCACGCGCATAGACACGGCCCGAGCTGTACTGGTTGTCGGGGTCGCGCAGATAGGTCGAAGAGACGTGGACCGGCGGCGTGATCGCGCGGGTGGCGTCGTCGACCCAGCCGAGCGCCTGGGCGGCAACGCTTTCGGGATGCAATCGTTTGTTGGTCATGGAAGGCGGGAGCGATCTTCAATCGGACCAGCCGATCATGCCCGATCCGAGCGCAGCACGGCGATGCAAACGCGCACCAGCGATGCCAGCACCGGCGTGCGGTCAGCGCGGCCGCGGCTTGCCGGTGCGGCGCGGCGCGGGCTTCGCCGGCCGCGCACACAAGCCGCGCAACTGCTGCTCGAGCATCGGTGCCAGCACCTGCCGCAACATCGCCTCGCGGCCACCCGGCGGCGCAAAACGCGCCAATTGCCCGGCCAGCGCCAACTGGGCAAAACCGTGCACCACCGACCAGATCGACAACAAGGCCTGCCATTGCGCCGGCGTCAGATCCTCATCCGCTGCGACGCCGAACAACTCGCGTACACCGTTCTCGAGCGCAGCGAATGCGGCGGCTGCGCTGCGTGACAACGCTTCGTCCGCTGGTTTGCCGGAACGGAACATCAGGCTGAACCGACCGGGAAACTTCATCGCAAAGTCGACATAACCGACGCCCTGCTCCCGCAGCCGAGCCACCGCGTCATCGCCGCCGCGTGCATTGCCGGCTTCGAGCGCCTCGGTCAGGCCGTCGAAGGCAAGCGTCGCCACCGCCGTCAGCAGACCCTGTGCATCGCCGAAATGGTGTGCCGGAGCGGCCGGCGAGACGCCGGAGCGTCGGGCGACTTCGCGCAGCGAAAAGCCCTCCAGGCCACGTTCGGCGAGCAGCGACTCGGTCGCCGCAATCAGCGCATCACGCAGTGCGCCGTGGTGATAGGCCTCGCGTGCCGGTGGATCTGCAGGTGGTTCAACTGGGTGCATCGAGTGAAAGCCGGATAGATCTTGACACCGTTCAGACTATACGCTAACGTAATCTGAACAGTGTTTACTTCGGAGCAGCAAATGACTCTTCTTTCATTGCTGGCGCCAGAACAGATCTTCGGCGCCGCCGGCACGCTGGCCGCCATCGCTTGGCTGGCTTTGATCGCGTCGCCATTCAAAGCCCCCTGGTCGGCGCGCGTGCGCTGGCTGGCCGGCAGGCTGGTGCCGCTGTTGCTGGCGCTGGTCTATGTCGCGCTGTTTGCGGTCCACGGCTTCGGTGACGGCGGCTACGACTCGCTGGCCGCGGTGCAGCGCCTGCTGGCCAGACCGGAGCTGCTGACCGCGGCCTGGCTGCACTTCCTTGCCTTCGACTTGTTCGTCGGCAGCTGGATCGCCGAGCGCGGCGGGCAGATCGGCCTTCCGCACTGGCTGATCGTGCCGCTGCTGGTAACGACATTCTGGTTCGGCCCGGCCGGGCTGCTCGCGTATGCCGTGGTCCGCCCATTGTGGCGGCCGCGCCGTGCTGCGATCGCCGGCGCGGCCTGAGCGTCGAAGCACACAAGCATCGAGGAATCCTGCATGTCCAGCTCAGACATCACCACCGCATCGACGGCGTCGCCGCTCGCCCGGCATACCCGGGCCCTTGCGCTCGAACTGCTGCAGCGGGAACGCCGGCTGGCGCTGTTTGGCGCTGCGCTGATGGCACTGCTGCTGCCACTGGTGCTGATGCTGCTGTTCGACGACCGCAGCCTGCGCGGCGCCAACGTCTGGCTCAAGCCGATCAAGTTCGCGTTGTCGATCGCGCTGTTCACCTGGACCACCGCGTGGCTGATCGGCCATCTGCCGGCGTCACGGCGCAGCAGCCGAGCTGTCGACATGATCGTCTGGATGCTGATCGGCGCGGGCAGCTTCGAATGGACTTACATCACGCTGCAGGCGGCGCTCGGCCAGGCATCGCACTACAACGTCGCCGATGCCTGGCACGCAACGATGTATTCGCTGATAGGTGTCGGCGCGGTGGCGATGACCTCGACGCAGGTCTTGCTGGCATGGCAGCTGTTCCGCCATTCCGACCCGCGCCGGCCGGCCGCCTTTCGCGCCGCGGTCTTGATCGGCCTGCTGCTGACCTTCGTTCTCGGCACCGCGGTCGGCGGACTGCTGTCGGGCATTCAACCGCCAACCGCTGCAGCGCCCTTGCCCCTCTTCGGCTGGTCGCTGGCCGGTGGCGATCTGCGGCCCGCCCACTTCGTCGCGATCCATGCGCAGCAGCTGATGCCGCTGGCGGGATATGCGGCGATCACCGTGTGGCCACGTCGGGCCCGATCCATCGTCGCGGCCAGCACGATCGCGCTCTGCTGCACCATGTTGGTGCTGGTCGCGTCGGGGCTGGCCGGGCAGAGCTGAGGCCCGTCTTGCAATTGAAACCCAGCCAGCTGCCGATGCAAGCATGTCGTCATCTGTCCGCGGCATCATCGGCGCCGCGTACGCACGGTAAGCGTCGCATCGCAAAAGTGAGGCCGCATCATGACGACGCATCTTCGGTTGGCTGCTGGCGCATCCATTGTCGGCATGTTGCTGCTCAGCGGCTGCATGCCTGCGCTGATGGGCACTTACTACCGGCCGTCATATGCCGACCCGTCGGCAAGGACAAGCCAGGCCCATTGCGGCGGGCAGGTCGGACCGACGACCGGCCTGCAGGCGAGTCTCGCACCCGGTGTTGCGCTGGCAGTCGACGCACGCAATGCCACACGCAGTCCGCCGACGCTCGGCGTCAAGTTCGACATCGACCCCGGCGTGACCGTTCGTTTCCTCGATGACGGCGTGCGGGTCGGAACCGGCGGCTTGGCCGCGAGGCAGACACCAACGCTGCGGCTGTTCCAACAGCTCAGCATTGCGGCCGGCCAGGCCGTTGATCCGGCGGTCTTTGCACTGGCCGACGGCGCCGAAGCAGCGGCCTCGACACTGCACGTCAACACCGGCTGGCAGCGTGGCCGGCTCGACCGCCTCCCGGACCGCTTGCTGCTGCGCTGGCCGGAGTTGCGCTGGGCCGATGGACGGATCACCCGCTTTCCCGAAATCGAACTCGAAGCCGTGCAGCGCGGCGGCGGGACCGTCTATCGGAGCGCGCAGGAAAAGCAGCGAATGACAACCGCGCACGCCCGGTGCGTGCAGCAGACGCCGCAACTGGCGTGCGCGAACATCCTCGACAGCTACGACAGCGGCTTCACCGTCGAAGCCGACGGCGCCATCCTGAGCGGGCGTCTGCTGGCAGCAGACCCGGCCAAACCGGAGCTGATCGCCTACATCGAGATCAAGGTGCCGGCCACGCAGCGGTGGCGCTGGTCGTCGTCGGATGTTGCGCTGATCAACTCGGGGACCGGTGCCGCCACATTGCAGGCGCTGGACATCATGCATGTCAGCCTCAGCCGACGCGCGTTGCCGCTGTCGACCAGCATCTCGGCACCCGCAGCCTCCAGCGCACGCACTTCGGCCGCGCTGTCGGCACAGCTGAATCCGGCGGGTGCAGAGCGATACGACGTCCAGTTGCCACCGCTCGAAGTCGACGGGCGCCGCATCGACCCGCCACCGGTCGGGCTCGAACGCCGCAGCCTCGACGGCGGCATGGTCCCGTTCAACTGCTGACGACCGCTGCAGCGGCTGCGCTCGGCCGCTTCGAAACGATCGCGTAAACTCACGATCGTGCGGGTGTAGTTCAATGGTAGAACGGCAGCTTCCCAAGCTTCATACGAGGGTTCGATTCCCTTCACCCGCTCCAGTTTCTGAACTCCTTCGTTGATCACGGCACCGCCGTCGGCGGCCGGCGTTCGCGATTGTTGGTCACCCCTCCCGATTCGACGCACGCTGCCACATCGGCTGAGCGTTGACTTGCGCGCCTGCCTGGCCCGCACAACGCTGGCGCCAGTGAACGCTCAGTGCGGCGGCGTGCCCGCTGCGCGTTGCAGTTCGGCTTCGAGCCACGGCAGCAGTTCGTCGAAGGCCAGCGCGACGGCTTTTGACATCGCCGCGGCGGCGGCTGGCGCATCTTCGCGCGTGGTGGCTGCAGCGGTTTCGAAATGCCGGCGCGCAACGCGGATGCGGCCGCGCCGGTCGAACAATTCGACGGTCATCGCCAGCCGCCCCGTGCCGGGCGTCATGCTGGCGTCATGGTGCAGAGTCTGCACCGCCACGGTCAGCAGCCAGTCAGCGCGCAGCGGGTCACCGAGCAGCCCGACGGCGCCGGCAATGCCGCGCGCCTCGAGGCGGCGCTGCAGCAGCCGCGGGACCTGGCGCACCGGCCGTTCGGTCCACGATGCAAACTGGTAGAACGCAAACTCATTGTCGCGGCGCGCATAGGCGATCGACGTCGTGTCGGTCAAGGCATCGGCCGGCAGTGGCTGGATCAGCAGCGCCGCAATCAGCGGCTCGGCGCGCCGGGTCGGCTGGGCGGCCGCGGCATCGGTCAGTCGCAGCTGCGTGTGCGGAGAACCTTCGTTGCCGACGCTGACCGACATGCACGATGCGAGCAGCAACGATGCGGCAACAGCGACGCAGCAGCGGCGAAGGGCTGTCGTCAAGGCATCTTCTCCCCGGGGCCGAGCTGAGACTTGTCGGGCCCGAGCAACGCGGCGCGGGGCTCGCGCAAGCGGTCGAGCACGCGCGTCGCGGTGTCGATGCTCAATCGCAGCTCGGACAGCGTCGCACCGAGTTGATCGTCGACATTGGCCGCCGAGTCCTCGAGCCGCTTCGCCGATGCGACGGCCTGCTTCTGCAAGCTGTCTGTCGCAGTGGCAATCTTGCCGAAGGCAAGCCGGGCTTCCGTGAGCATGCGTTCGGTCTCGTCGAGGGTCGTGTCGAGGCGCTGCACGCTGCGATCGGCAACGCCGGCGATCCGTTCTCCCGACTCGCCGAGCTTGTCTGCTGCGCTGCCAAATTGCCTGGCGGCGACGCTGAAGCTCGCGGCAGCGCCACCGATCTGCGTCGCCGAGCTGCCGACCAGTCTGGTCGTCTGTTCGAGCGTGTCGAGGCGACTGTTCAGGCCCGCCGTCAGTTCGCGCACGCTGTTGACGGTGGCCATCAACGCTGCGCGATTGTCGTTGCTGAGCAGTTCATTGATGTTGGCGAGTGCCTTCGTCGCCATCTCGCCAACCTCGTTGACGCGCCCGGCAATCTCCTGCAGATCGGAGCGGCCCTCGCCGATCAGAGGATATTGTTCGCCGGGCGGGATCTTGACCAGCAGTTCGCCGGGCGGGTCGCCGTTGACCAGCGTGATCTGCGCGATGCCGGTGACAAAATTGCGCGTCACCAGTGCGACGGTATTTGCATAGGCCGGCGCGCGCCGGTCGACCCGGATCGTGACCCGCACCCGGTCCAGCGTTTCGCCGGCAAGCGCGTAGTCCTCGACTCGGCCGACCTTGATGCCGCGCAGCGTCACTGCGGCGCCGATCTCCAGGCCATCGAGTGCCTGTTGCTGGAAATGGATTGCATAGCGGTTGAATTCGCCATCGCCGCCGATATTCTTCAGCCACACGACCGCGGCCACCATCGCTGCCAGCAGCGCCAGCACGGCAGCGCCAACCCAGGTGTAGCGCGCTTCAGCTTCCATTTTCGGAATCCCCGTGGGCCATTCTACGGACCGAAAAATAGTCGCGAACCCATTGGTCGTCGACGGCCATCACCTCGTCGACCGAGCCGTCGGCCAGCACCTTGCCGCGCGACAACACGATCAGCCGATCGACGACGCCGAGCAGGGTGTCGAGGTCGTGGGTCACCAGAAAGACCGTGATGCCCAGGTCGTCGACCAGCGATCGCACCAGTTGATCGAAGCCGCGCGCGGTGATCGGGTCGAGGCCGGAGGTCGGCTCGTCGAGGAAGAGGATTTCCGGCTCCAGTGCAATCGCCCGGGCGATTGCCGCGCGCTTGCGCATGCCGCCGGACAGTTCGCTCGGGCTCTTGCTGCCGGCCTCGAGCGGCAGGCCGGCCTGCAGCAGGCGCAGCGCCACCAGCGCATCGATCGTCGGCTGGCTCAGCCGGGTGTTCTCGCGCAACGGCACGGCGACGTTCTGCGCCACCGTCAACGACGAGAACAAGGCGCCATCCTGGAACATCATGCCGAAGCGCCGGCGCACCGCTGCCAGTTCGTCCGACGAGGCGTTCCACATGTCGGTGCCGAGCAGGCGCAAACGCCCGCCGGTCGGCCGGTGCAGGCCGATGATCTCGCGCAGCAGCACCGACTTGCCGGTACCGCTGCCGCCGATCAGCGCGACCAGTTCGCCGCGGCCGACCGAAAAGCTGACACCGTCGTGCACGGTGTGGGCGCCGAACCGCGTGACGACTGCATCGGCCTCGATCACCGATGCGCTGCGGTCGTCCACCGGCTGCGGCGCCATGCTGGCGTTCGCGGTCGGTGGCTGGCTCATAAACCCAGCGCCTGCAACAGCACCGCGAATGCCGCGTCGAGCAGGATCACCGCGACGATGCTCTGCACCACCGTCGACGTGGTCGCCGCACCGAGCGCGCGTGTGTCGCGGCCGACCGTCATGCCCATGCGCACGCCGATCACCGCAATCGCCAGCGCAAACACCGGTGCCTTGACCAGCCCGACGAATACATGGCGGATGTCGAGCGCCTCGCGCAGCCGGGTCAGGAAGGCGGCTGGCGTGATGTCGAGCATCGGGCCGGCAATCGCCATCGCGCCGACCAGGCTCATCACGTCGCCGACGAAAACCAGCAACGGCAATGCGAGCATCAGCGCCAACACGCGCGGAATGACGAGCACCTGCATCGGCGACAGCCCGAGTGTCCGGATCGCATCGGTCTCCTCGGTCAGCCGCATCGAACCGAGCTGGGCGGTGAACGCTGCGCCGGAGCGGCCGGCCACGATCACCGCGACGATGATCGGCGCGAATTCACGCGTCGCGCCGATGGCCACGCCATCGACGACAAAGATGTTGGCGCCGTATTTCTCCGCCTGCAGGCCCAGCAGATAGGCGAACACGACGCCGATCAGCATCGTCACCAGCGCCACCACCGGAATCGCGTTCAGTCCGGTCTGCTCGATCTGCACCGTCAGTTCACGCCTGCGCAGCCGATGCGGTTGCAGCAGCATCTCGAAAAAACCCAGCACGGTGGCGCCAAGAAAATTGACGTGCCCGCCAAGCAACTCGAGCAGGGCGACGGTTTGCCTGCCGACCTGCGCCAGCACGCCAGATCGAGGCGCTGGCTGCAAGGCCCTCGCACCATCCAGCCGCAACCGCACCTGGTCGACGATTCGAGCGTGTGCCGGTGCAAGCCCGACCCACGCAATCGAGCCGGGATCGTTCGCGCGATTCGCCAGTGCGCGCAGCAGCACCAGTGCCGCGGCAGAGTCGACTTCGCGCAGCCCACTGGCATCAACCGTTGATCCTGCCGGCAAGACCAGCTCGGCCAACGCGGTTTCGATCTCGGGCAGGTCACGCAGGCGCCAGGCGCCAGCCAGGCGCATCGTCGCGCGGCCATCTGCCGGATCGATCGTGAACCAACGCGTGTCTGGCATGTCGTGGCCGCCTGGCATCAGAAGGGGCCGGACGAGCTTAGCTCATGCCATCGTGATGGCCGGTCCGCCGCATCGCGCGATTGGCGCACTCCGGAACTGGTCTCGACGGCACAGTCGTCAATCGCCCGCATCGCGCCGGCGGGCCAGTTCGCGCGGCTGAAAAAACGGCCTGCGCCGCGGTCGGCGACCGTCGGCCTGCTGGCAGGCGCGGCGGTAGCCCTGCAGCGTGCGTTGCGCGCGTCCGAGCACGGTGTCCGGTGCGTAGCCGCCAGGCCCCAGCGTGCCGAACGGTGTCTTGCTGAGCAGTTCCATGCCTTCGCCGGCAAAGTCCGCGGAATAGACAAAAAAGCGCCCATGCCTGACCGCCTCGACCACCGTCGGCGACAGCATCAGGTTGCGCCGATTGCGGCGCGGAATCAGCACCCCCTGGTTGCCATCGAGTCCGAGCAGTTCGCAACTGCGGAAATAGCCCTCGATCTTTTCGTTGATGCCGCCGACCGGCAGCATCTCGCCACGTTGGTTGACAGCACCGGTGACGGCGATGCCCTGGCTCAGCGCCAGCCCCGACAGGCTCGACAGCAGTGCGTAGAACTCGGCGCAGGAGGCCGAGTCGCCCTCGATGCCGTGGTACTGCTGCTCGAAGACGACGGCGGCGCTGAGCGCCAGCGGCGCAATGTGCCCGAACAACGCCGACAGGTGGCTGTGCAGAATCAGCACGCCCTTGTCGTGGATCGGGCCTGACAGCGCGACCTCTCGCTCGATATTGAGCACGCCCTGCTCACCCGCATGGGTGCTGGCGGTCACCTTGACCGGAAATCCGAACCGATGGTCGCCAAGATCGAGCACGGTCATCCCGTTGACCTGGCCGACCTGCTCGCCGCTGACGTCGAGCAGGCGGTCGCCGTCGACGATTGCCTCCTGCATGTGTTGTTCGGGGTAGCCGTGCCGATGGTCGCGTGCCTGCAGTGCGCCGAGTACATCGGCCCGCGCGACCGTCGCCGCGCCACGCGCGCGTGCCTGGGCCGCGCTTTCCATCACCAGCGCCTCGCTCTGCGCGAAATTGGCGCTTTGCCGCGTCTGGTCCTGCGCCTCGCGGTGGGTCTGCTCGATCAGCACCGCCACCGCGTCGGCAGCGAAATGCGGCAGCCCAAGCCGCTGGCAGGTCTGCGCGACGAAAACGGCGGTGGCCTGCCGGGTGTCTGCGGTCGCGCAGAAGCGCTCGGCAAAGTCGACCTTGCAGCGAAAGCGCCGCGCAAACTCGGGGTCACCCTCCTGCACCTGGTAGTACTCCTCGACCGAGGCGATCAGGACGATCTTGACGTCGACATCGACCGGCTCGGGCTGCAGCGACACGCCGGCGATCGGCGCGACGACCATTCCCGGCTCCTCGATCTGCAGCCTGCCGCTGCGCAGAAAGCGGTGCAGCTTCTCCCAGACATGGGGGTCGCCGACGAGGTCGCGCAGGTGCAGCAGCAAAAAGCCGCCGTGCGCCTTGTGCAGGCTGCCGGCCCGGATGCGCGAGAAATCGGTGACCAGCGCATCGTGCTCGGTCGAATATTCGACGCTGCCGAACAGCGAGCGGAACAGCGGGCTGTCATCGACGATCACCGGTGCACCGGCCGCATCGTGGTTGTCGACCAGCAGGTTCACGCGCAGGCGCGACAGCAGTTCCACCAGCGCCTCGACCCGCAGCTCCTCCTGCGTGTCGCCGGGCCGGAACAGCTCCAGGTTCGCCAGCACGTCGTCGCGCACCGCGTCGAGAAACCGGCCGAGCTTCACCGAGTCCTTGATCTGCTTGCGCAACGCGCTGCGGATGTGGTGGATCTGCTGATCGACCATCGGCTTGATCAGCCGGCGCCGCAGCGCGAGCAGTCGCTCATTCAGCGCCATCTGCCGGGCCTGCGCCTGTTCGAGGAAAGCGGCGATCTCGCTGCGCAGCGCATCTTCGGCAACGTCGAGTTCAGCGCGTTTCTCGCTCGACAGCGTCAGTGCCTTGCCGGCAGTCAGCGGTTCGCCATCGTCGCCGCGCAGCGTGAAGACGAGGTTGCCCTCGCTGCGCATCAATGCGAAGTTGCGTTCATCGGCAAATGCGCTCAGCGCCGCATAGGCCTTTTCCTCGTCGGCCTTGCCGGCACTCTCGATGCGATCGCTTTCGGCCTTGATGTCGGGGGCGACCAGCCGCCTGGGCATCTCGGTCTCCAGCAGCCTGCTGAAGTCGGCCATCAGCTGGCGCAGCAGCCGCCCCTCACCGGTCGGCAGGCGCAGCGCCAGCGGTCGCTCCGGGACTTCGTGGTTGTGCAGGTAACACAGGTCCGGCGGGACCGGGCGCACCGCGGCCTCACGGTGCATGATCTGTGTCATCAGCGAACTGCGGCCGCTGCCTTCTTCACCGAGCACGAACAGGTTGTAGTCGCGCTGCGCCATCTGCAACCCGAACCGCGCCGCCTGCTCGGCGCGATCCTGTCCGATCCAAGGCAGCGGTGCGTCGAGCAGTTCGGAAGTGTCGGCCAGTCCGAGCGTCAGCGGATCGAGGCTGAAGCGCAATTCGGCCGACGACAATGTGACCAGGGGCATCGCACAGGACCTGGAAGTCTCGGTGCCTGCATTGTGCGTCGCCCCGCCCGGACAGGCGTGGCAAGCATGGCGCCTGCGTCCAGCCGTCATCGGGATGCATACTTGGTGTTCTATCCAACACTGCCTCGCATTGGCGGCGGATGCCGGTGTGACCGAGGTGGCCGTGGCGCACGAGCTGCAGTTGGGCGATGGCGGACTGCATGACCGACAGGAGGACTGCAACGATGACGAACATGGCCAGGCTTGCGCTGCTGCTGTCGGTCAGCGTGCTCGCGGCCTGCACGACCTTGGCGGGGCCGCGGTCGATCGTTGTCAGCGATGCCGAGCTGAGTCGCCGGCTGGCCGAAAAATTTCCGATCGACCGGCGCTGGCTCGAGGTTTTCGATGTGCGGATGTCGAACCCGCAGGTGCGCACCAGTTCCGAGACCGGCTTGTTGAGCATCGATGTCGACCTCGGATTCGGCGGCCGGCTGATCGACCGGCGCTACGCCGCGCGGCTGCGCCTGCAGGCACGGCCGCGCTTCGACGAGCAGGACCACAGCCTGCGGCTCTCGAATGTCGACGTCGACGCGTTGCAGATCGCCGGCGATGGCGAGTCGCTGCTCGGCCGCGCCGGCCGGCTGCCCGCGCTGCTGCTCGCGCAGTCACTGGAGGATGCGACCGTCTATCGGCTCAATGCCGAGCAGATTGCTCGGCTGCAGCAGCACGGCATGGCCTTGCGCAGCATCGGCATCGGCAGCCAGGGCGGACTGCAGCTGAATTTCGAGCCGTTGCGCTGATTCAGCGGCCGCCGCCCGGGTCGCGGTCGGCATCGCGTCGCCCGTGACGAACCGCCGTTCGTCGCAATAACCGTCGATTCGGCGCTCGCGGCGTCGAACCGTCGCCCGGCTGCAGGTAGCAGCGTGTGCCTGCATACACTGGCCCCACATGACGAACCTGAACCGCGAGCAGCTGTCGCTTTCCTGGAAGGCCTGGTACGGCAACAGCCTCGACCCGGTCGGCCCGGGCTGGCTGCAATGGGTCTGGACAACGGCTTTCTGCTTCGTGATCGCGATGTGTTTCACGGTGCTTGCGCTGGCGATCAACGCGACGAAAGGTGGTGATGCCTGGATTCGCGCCGATGCCTGGCTGAGGACCTACGGCAGCAACCTGGTCGTCTCGCTGATCATCGGCTACACGATCCACAGTCTGTTCGCGCTGCTGATCCCGCTGGTCGGCACGCAGCGGATACGGGCCTTCAGCTACGGCCAGCGCGCGCTGTTTTTCAGCGTCATTCCGATTGCCGGCGTGATGATCGGCTGGCCTGTCGGTTTGTGGATCGTCAGCCCGGATGCGGCCGGCCATATCGAGCGGATGGGCCCGGGCCTGTTCGTCGGCATTTTCCTGTTCGCATTGCTGATCAGCTTCATCCTGTTCCAGATCTTCAACGCCAAGATGCATCAGGCGGAGGCCGAAAAGCGCGCGGTGGAGGCCCAGCTCCGGCTGCTGCAGGCGCAGATGGAGCCGCACTTCCTGTTCAACACGCTGGCCGGCGTGCTGACGCTGATCGAGGCCGAGCCGGCGCGTGCGCGGCGGCTGCTCGAATCCTTCACCGACTATCTGCGCGCGACGCTGGCGAACCTGCGCACCGAGCGCAGCACGGTCGAACGCGAGATCGAGCTTGCCGCGGCCTATCTGCAGCTGATGCAATTGCGCATGGAGGACCGGCTGCAGTTCAGCATCGGCGTCGACGAGGAGGCACGGCGCGAGCCGATACCACCGCTGCTGCTGCAGCCGCTGGTCGAGAATGCGATCCAGCATGGGCTCGAAGCCAAGATCGACGGCGGCCGCGTCGAGGTCGAGGCCCGTCTCGCAGGCAATGACCTGCTGCTCGTGGTCAGCGACAACGGCCTCGGCCCCGACGCACCGGCCCGTCACCGGCCGGGTGGCAATGGCGTTGCGCTCGACAACATGCGCCAGCGCCTGCATGGCCTGCACGGCAATGCCGCGACGCTGACGATAGCGTCGCTGCAACCCGGTACCCGCGCCACGCTGCGACTGCCGCGGAGCAAGTCATGACTTTGGCGCTGATCGCCGACGACGAACCGGCGCTGGCGCGCCACCTGCAGCAGCAACTGGCGGCGCTGTGGCCCGAGCTCGCATTCGCGCCGCTGGCGCGCAACGGCCTCGAGGCCGCCGAACGCATTGCCGAGCTCGAGCCCGACCTCGCGTTCCTCGATATCCAGATGCCGGGCCTGAGCGGGCTCGAGGTGGCGCAGGGCATCGAAGGACAAACCCGGGTCGTATTCGTCACCGCCTTCGACGAATTCGCGGTCCAGGCTTTCGAACACGAGGCGCTCGACTATGTGCTGAAGCCGGTCGGCAGCGAGCGCCTGCGGCGCACGGTGCTTCGGCTGCAGCAGGCGCTGGCGGCGCCGCCGGCAATCGACGACGCCCGGCTGGCCGCCGCATTGCGACGCCTGCAGCCGATCGCACCGGCGGCGCCGGCCGAGCGGCTGCGCTGGATTCGCGCCGGCAGCGGCGACGTGGTGCATCAGCTGGCGGTCGACGATGTGCTGTTTTTCCGCGCCGACGACAAATACACCTGCGTGCAGACCGCCGAAACGGAGCACTTGATCCGCACCCCGATCGCCGAGCTTGCGGCCCGGCTCGATCCGCAGCGCTTCGTGCAGGTCCACCGCTCGACGATTGTCAACCTCGCCCACCTCGCAGGCACCCGGCGCGACGAGGCAAGCCGGCTGTTCGTGAGAGTGCGCGGCTGCGATCGCGAACTGCCCGTCAGCAAGGCGTACGTGCACCTGTTCAAGGCGATGTAACGGCGACTGGCTGCAGCAGCTCAGCGGCGCAACTGCGCGAGCCACTCGACGACACTGTCGAGCACCGCGGTCGATGCCGGTGCGTCGGGATGGTTGATCAGCGCGGCGACTGCATAGACACGGCCGTTGGCCGAGCGCACATAGCCGGCGACCGACCGCACGTCGAGCAGGCTGCCGGTCTTCAGCATTGCACGTCCGGTTGCCGGGCCGTCGCGCATGCGGTTGGCGAGCGTTCCGTCGACCCCGGCGATCGGCAGCGAATCGACAAAGGCGCGGCCATTGCGCTGGTCGTGCCAGGCCTGGCGCAGCAGTTGCACCAGCGCACGCGGGCGGGCCTGTTCGGCTCGCGACAGGCCCGAGCCGTTGTCGACCTCGACATCACCTGCCGGCAGGCCCCGGGTGCGAAGCCATTGCTCGAGCCGCGCACGCGCCGCCGCCGGCGTCGCGGCCTCGCCGGGAAAACCGGCCGACAGCGACAACAGCAGCGCTCGGGCGGCGATGTTGTCGCTGTATTTGTTGATCTCTCGGATCAGCTGCGGCAGGCGGGCCGACTGGCGGACCGAAAACGCCCGCGTGCCGTCCGGCCGCTTGCGGCTGCCGGGCGGCACGGCCTGACCCGGCTGGCCGATGCGCGGGTCGACGACCTGCCCCTCGAGCACGCCGCCGGCCTTCACCCACAACGCGCCGACCGCGCGGGCCGTCAGGTCACCCTCGGACAACAAGGCGAATGGCTGCTCGTGCTGTCCGCAGCCGCGGCCCCATTGGCCGGTCACGCGCAATTGCCGCAGCCGGGCGTCGGGTGCCGGCTCCAGCCACTCGGCCTTGGCCATGCAGCCGCGGCCTTTGCGCAGCTGGTTGACGACCGTCACGTCGGCCAGCGGCGGCTGCAGGCTCAGACCCGCGGGCCTGCCCGCCGCCGGCTCGACGCGCAGCCGCAGCACGCCGTCGTTCAGGCTGAACGCATCGGGCCAGTTGTGGTGCGGGCGGTCCGGACCGGGCCGCGGCGACAGCGCCTGATCCTCGTCGGTCAGCCGGAAGGCGAGCCGGTCGAGGATGATGTTGCCGCGGATCTCGCGCAGGCCCTGCGCCTGCATCTCGGCGAACCAGGCCAGCAGGTCGTCGCTGCCAAGCCGCGCATCACCACCGCCGACGATCAGCAGATCACCATCGAGCCGGCCGTCGGCGAGTTCGCCGAGCAATCTGGCCTCGGTCCGCCAGCGGTAGGCCGGGCCGAGCAGATCGAGCGCAGCCAGCGTCGTGATGACCTTGGTGGTCGATGCGAGCACGAATTTCTGTTCGGCATTCAGCGCCAGCATCGGCAGCGGCTGGTCGACCGCCTGCACGAACAGGCCGAACTGGCCGATCGGAATGCCGGCCTTGCCGAGTTCGGCCACCACCTGATCGGGCAGGCCGGGAAACATCGTCCGTGTATCGCCATGCGCGGTCGGCGGATGGTAGGAGCGCGGCGGCGCGGGGCCGGGATAGGCGGCCGCGCCGGCATTTGCGAACGCCAGCAACGAGCCGGTCAGCGCCCAGGCCGCGCTGCGGCCTCGCCAGCCGGCACGGCTGCCGCGTGGTCCGGTTGGCTCGAACGCGCGGCCCGGCCCACCACTCGACGGCGGCGGGCATGGCGATCGACGATCGGAAGGACGTTGGCTGAACATGGCCAGCAGCGCTCGGGCACAATGCGGCCCCGGCAAAAGTGCCAGCATAGGCCGATCGGCGGCGAAATGCGATGGGCTTTTTTCACACCTGGCGCCGGCAGGCCAGCCTGAATTGACCACTCCCGACAAATCCCCTCCGCGGCGCGGCATCCGCAGCTATGTGGTGCGTGCCGGACGCATCGGTCCGGGCCAGGCCCGCGCGCTGCAGGACCTGGCCGCCGACCACCTGATTCCCTACCGCGATCAGGTGATTGATTTGCCGGCGGTTTTCGGTCGCGAGGCGCCGGTCGTGCTCGAAATCGGCTTTGGCATGGGCGCTGCGACCGCGGCGATCGCGAAGGCAAGGCCGGAGACCAATTTTCTCGGCATCGAGGTTCATCCACCAGGTGTCGGCGCGTTGCTGCAGCAGATTGCCGCCCAGCAGCTGGGCAATCTGCGGCTGATCCAGCACGACGCGGTCGACGTGATCGAACAGATGCTGGCGCCGGCGTCGTTGGCCGGCGTGCACATCTATTTCCCCGATCCGTGGCCGAAGAAGCGCCACCACAAGCGCCGCCTGATCCAGCCGCCGTTCATCGAGCGGCTGATCGGCCGGATGGCGCCCGGCGCCTACCTGCATTGCGCGACCGACTGGCAACCCTATGCCGAGCAGATGCTGGCGGTGCTGTCGGCGCAGCCGGGCCTGGTCAACGAGGCCGACGGCTATGCGCCGCGGCCATCCTGGCGGCCGCTGACAAAGTTCGAGAACCGCGGCCTCGAACGTGGCCACGGCGTCTGGGACCTGCTGTTCAGGCGCTCCAGTTGACGGTGCCGGTCCACCAGGTCACGAGCACGATCAGGCCGAACGCGATCCGGTACCAGGCAAACGGCACGAAGCTGTGCGTCGAGATGTAGCGCAGCAGCCAGCGCACGCAGAAGAAGGCCGAGATGAACGAGGTCACCATGCCGACCGTCCACATGCCGAGGTCGTCGACCGACAGCAGCGCCCTGTCCTTCCACAGCGAATAGGCCGATGCCAGCGCGAGCGTCGGGATCGCGAGGAAGAAGGTGAATTCGGTCGCGACCTTGCGCGACAGTCCGAACAACATCCCGCCGATGATCGTCGCGCCGGACCGGCTGGTGCCTGGAATCAGCGCAAAACACTGCGCGAAGCCGACTTTCAGCGCATCGAGCCAGGTCATGTCGTCGACCGATTCGACCCGCACATGGTGCTGGCGGCGCTCGGCCCACAGGATCACGAAGGCGCCGAGGATGAAGGTCGTCGCGACGGTCGGCGCATTGAACAGGTGTGCCTTCAGCACCTTGCCGACCAGCAGGCCGAGCAAGGCAATCGGCAGGAAGGCGATGCCGACATTGATCAGCAGCCGCGCCGCCTTCGGGTCGCGGCCGAGGCCGCTGAACATCGAGGCGATGCGCTCGCGGAATTCCCACACCACCGCGAGGATTGCCGCCGACTGGATCACGATCTCGAACAGCTTGCCGCGTTCATCGTGGAAATCGAGCAGGGTGCCGGCGAGGATCAGGTGACCGGTGCTCGAGATCGGCAGAAATTCGGTCAGGCCTTCGACCACGCCCATCACGGCGGCCTTCAGAAGAATCACGATGTCCACCGCGGCGCTCCACATGCAAAGGGCGCGATGATAGCCGCGACGCCCGGCGGCACCGACCGCCCGCGGTCGGCTGGCCTCCGGCGGCGCCTTGACCGCAGCGATCCGATCGCCCTAATATTACTGACCGAATAGTCATTATCGAGATGTCCCAATCCCCTCCTGCCGACCTTCCAGACGCTGCGACGGCGCCTCCGTCGGCGCCCGCGCCGCGCCAGCGGCGCAAGCAGGCCCGGCCGCATGAATTGCTGGCGGCGGCATTGACGCTGTTCGGCGAGAAGGGGTTCGCCGCCACCCGCATCGAGGAAGTCGCCGCACTGGCCGGCGTTTCCAAGGGCACGCTGTACCTCTACTACCCGAGCAAGGAGGCGCTGCTGAAGGCGGTGATCCGCGAGCACCTCGGGCAACTGCTCGATGCCGGCGAGAATCTCGTCGCGACATTCGACGGGCCGACCTCGCAATTGCTGTCGGTGCTGCTGCACACCTGGTGGGACCGGGTCGGCAATACACCGGCGTCGGCAATCCACAAGATCATGCTGTCGGAGGCGCGCAATTTCCCCGAAATCGCGGCGTTCTACAACGACGAGGTGACCCGGCCGGCGCAGCGGCTGTTGGCGAGCTGCCTGCAGCGCGGCATCGACCGTGGCGAATTCAGGGCGTTGCCGGTGCAGCCAACCGCGATGAACCTGCTTGCGCCGGTGATCTTTCTGATGCTGCACAAACATTCGTTCGGCGCCTGCTCGCAGAGCCAGCAGATCGTCGACCCAGCGGCGGTGATCGCGACGCAGATCGATCTGGTTCTGCACGGCCTGTTGCTGCAAGGCGACAGCGCAACAACGCCGGTCGCGCCACCGGCCTCCTAGAATTGCGGATTCAGCCCAGTCAGCATCCCGAGCCGATGAATACCGAACAAGCGCGTTTCAACATGATCGAGCAGCAGATCCGCCCCTGGGAGGTGCTCGATCCAACGGTTCTCGCATTGCTCGCGGTGGTCCGGCGCGAGGATTTCGTGCCGCAGGCCTACCGCTCGATGGCTTTCATGGATACCGAAGTGCCGCTGCCGTCGACCACCAGCCCGGCGCTGCAGCATATGCTGCCGCCGCGTGTCGAGGCCCGCCTGCTGCAGGACCTCGATGTGCACAAGCACGAGCGGGTGCTCGAGATCGGCGCCGGCTCCGGCTATATGGCCGCGCTGCTCGGCCATCGTGCGCAGCAGGTGACGACGCTCGAGATCGACCCCGACCTGGCGCAGTTCGCGCGGCAGAACCTCGAGCGGGCCGGCATCGGCAACGTCAAGGTGGTGCAGGCCGATGGCGCGAAAGGGCTGCCTGGCGAGGCGCCGTTCGACGTGATCGTGTTGTCCGGGTCAGTGGCCGATGTGCCGCCCGGCCTGCTCGGCCAGCTGAAGACCGGCGGCCGGCTGGCCGCGATCGTCGGCCAGCTGCCGATCATGCGCGCCCGCCTGACGACGCGGCGCAGCGAGCATGATTTCGTCAGCGTCGACCTGTTCGATACCGTCGCACCGCGGCTGCGCAATTTCGACGAACCGAGCCGGTTCAGCTTCTGATGCAGCAGGTCGACGTCACCGCGCTGCAGGATTTCGTGGCCCAACGTGCAACGTCGTCTCCGGTGCTGCTCGACGTCCGCGAACCCTGGGAGGTGGCGCTGGGCAGGATCGACATTGCCGGCGCCCGGTCGATGGCGATCCCGATGAACGAGATCCCCGGCCGGCTCGGCGAAATCGACCGTTCCGACACGATCGTCTGCATCTGCCACCACGGCATGCGCAGCGCGCAGGTCGCGAACTTCCTGGAACGACAGGGTTATTCCTCGGTTTTCAACCTTTCAGGCGGGACCGATGCGTGGTCGACTCAAGTCGACCCGCAATTGCCCCGATATTGACCGGATGCCGATCGGGATCGAACCCGCTACCCAGCCCACTCTCAAGGAAGCCGACATGCCCGTTTCACGCCACCTCAGCCAGAACCCGGCCGCGCCCGCAGCGGGCGACGACCGCTGGCTGTCGCCGGAGCAAACGCCGCAGCCGGCCGGAAAGACACGCAAAGGCCTGCGCCTGATGCCGCTGGCGGCCTGGTTGCTGGGTGCCGGGCTGTTTGCCGGCACCTCGGCCAGCCAGGCGCAAAGCCTGCTCGAGCTGTACCAGGCCGCCCACGCCTACGACGCGACCTACCTGGCGGCGAAGGCGCTCGCCGAATCGGCGCCGTACCGGGCTGCGCAGAGCAAGGCGCTGAAACGGCCGAATGCCGCGCTCGGCGGCAGCGCCAGCATGGCCCAGGTCGATCCGCCGACCCGCGGCGGGCTGACGTCGAACAGCCTGAACCTGGCGCTGTCGGGCCGGCAGAGCCTGTACAACCGCGCCAATGACGTGACGATCGAACAGGCCGAAAAGCAGCTGCAGCAATCGGTCCATGAACTCGACAGCGCCGAGCAGGACCTGATCATCCGCCTCGCGCAGGCCTATTTCGACGTGCTGGCGGCCCAGGATACGCTGGCGACGACCGGCGCCAGCAAGGCCGCGATCAGCGAACAGCTGGCTTCGGCAAAACGCAATTTCGAGGTCGGCACCGCCACCATCACCGATACCCGCGAGGCACAGGCCCGTTTCGACCTTGCGACCGCGCAGGAGATCGCCGCCGACAACGACCTGAAAAGCAAGCGGGTCGTGCTCGACCAGCTGGTCGGCCGCATCGGCGTGGTGCCGAAGCAGCTGGCGATACCGGTCGTGCTGCCGCCGCTGGTGCCGGCGCAGATGGAAGCCTGGGTCAGCCGCGCCGAAGCCGAACACCCGGCGGTACAGCGCGCCCAGCTCGCCCTCGAGGTCGCCCGGCTGGAAGTCAACAAGGCCCGTGCGGGCCGGCAGCCGACGCTCGATGCGGTGGCATCGGTCAGCGCGACCCACGCGAACGGCAGCGCGGCGGCCTTCAACGGCAACAAGGGCACGACCGGCAATGCCAGCGTCGGCCTGCAGTTCAACCTGCCGCTCTACACCGGCGGGCTGGTCGACAACCGGATCCAGGAAACGCTGGTCCTCGAAGACAAGGCGCGCAACGACCTCGAAGCGGCGCGGCGCGCGGTATCCCAGGCCACCCGCACAGCCTTCCTCGCGGTGCAGTCCGGCGAGGCGCAGGTAAAGGCGCTCGAGGCGGCCGAGTCGTCGAGCCTGCTGGCGGTCGAGGCAACGTTGCTCGGCTACAAAGTCGGGGTCCGGGTCAACCTCGACGTGCTGAATGCGCAGACCCAGCTCTATACGACCCGGCGCGATCTGGCGCAGGCGCGTTACAACCTGCTGCTCAGCAGGCTGCGCCTCGCCCAGGCCTCGGGCAAACTGCTCGCGAACGACGTGGCGGCGGTCGACCGTCTGTTGAAACGCTGAGCCTGCTGTCATGGAAACCGGATCTCGGTGCCGCGACCGAATCGCCGCACCGCTGGTCTGCGTCTTCCTCGCCTGTTTGCTGGCCGCCTGCGGTGACGGCTACCCGCGCAAGGACCTCGGCCTCGACAATCCGACCGCCGGTGTCAGCGCCATTGACATCGTCGCTCGGCTGAACCGGATGAACAAGGGCTCGCTGACCGCGACCCGATGGCAGTTCAGCCTGCTCGGCCCGTGTCAGCTGAGGCTGGTCGGCCGCGGCGGCGACCGCCCCGAGCGAATCCTGACCGTCCGGCTGCTGCACGGCGCGCTGCAGGTGAAGGGCAATCTCGGCGAATCGGTGCAGGCCGTGCAGGTCAATTTCGACGGCACGCCGGAACTGGTCGACGAACACCTGTTCGAAGCCGAGCGCTGGACCGACGCGGTCGAATATGCAACCAACCTGCAGGCGCTGCAGCGCATCTGTGCCCGCAGCCGCAATGCATCCCCCGCTCCAGCGCGGGCATCGGCCGCAGTGGCCAACTGACCCGTTATGTAGTGCGGTATATTGCGGTCCGCTCCCCCCGGACCACCGATGCCGCCTTCCACCCGTTCGCGCCCGCTCGCCCGTTGCACCACCGCCTGGCTGCTCGTGCTGCTGTGCGGCGCGTGGCCGGCGCAGGCGGCCGAATTGGTCGTGTCGGCGGCGTCCAGCCTCGGCAATGTGCTGCGCGAGATCGCACCGGGATTCGAATCCCGTCATCCTGGGACAAGGCTGCTGTTCAATATCGCGTCGTCCGATACGCTGCTGGCGCAAGTCAGCAAGGGGGCGCCGGTCGATGTGCTGGCGGTCGCCGATGCCCAGGTGATGGACCGTGCCGACAAGCTCGGGCTGGTGCTGCCGGGTTCGCGGCGCGATTTCGTCGGCAATACGATGGTGCTGATCACGCCGCGTGACAGCCGCATCGAGCTGAAGTCGCTGCGCGACCTGGCATCGCCGGCGATCCGGCATGTCGCGCTCGGCCGGCCCGACGGCGTGCCGGCGGGCCGATATGCACGCGCCGCACTGGGCGAGGCCGGGCTCTGGCCGGCGCTCGAGGCGAAGGCGGTGTATGCACAGAATGTGCGGCAAGGCCTCGACTACGTCGCGCGCGCCGAGGCGCAGGCCGGCTTCGTCTACGGCAGCGACGCCGCGTCGATGCCGGACAAGGTGAAGGTCGCATTGGTCGTGCCGACGCCGACGCCGATCAGCTACCCGATCGCGGTGATTGCCGGCAGCAGCCGGCCGGCTCTGGCGCAGCAGTTCATCGAGCACCTCGCGTCGCCGCCGGTGCAGGCGGTGTTTGCGCGGCACGGCTTCGTCAGCCGCTGAATGCGATGGAATCGGCCTGGATACCCTTGGCCTTGTCGTTGAAGGTCGCGTTGTGGGCCACCGGGCTGAACCTGCTGCTCGGCGTCGGTGTCGCCTACTGGCTGGCACGGCACCGCTTCGCCGGCCGCGAACTCGTCGATGCCTTGCTGACCCTGCCGATGGTGCTGCCGCCGACCGTGCTCGGCTACTACCTGCTGGTCGTGATCGGCAGCAACGGCTGGCTCGGCCGCTGGCTCGATGAATCGTTCGGCATCAATCTGATCTTCACCTGGCAGGCGGCGGTGATCGCGGCGACCATCGTCGCCTTTCCACTGGTGCTGAAATCGGCCCGCGCAGCGCTCGAGAATGTCGACCCGCAACTCGAGCAGGCAGCGCGTGTGCTCGGCCTCGGCGAGGCCGCGGTATTTTTCCGCGTCAGCCTGCCGCTGGCCTGGCGCGGCATCCTGGCCGGCCTGCTGCTCGCATTCGCCCGCGCGCTCGGCGAATTCGGCGCGACGCTGATGGTCGCCGGCAGCATCCCGGGGCGCACACAAACGCTGTCGATTGCCGTCTATGAAGCGGTGCAGGCCGGACAGGACGATCTCGCGGCCTTCCTCGTGATGATCATCTCGACCACCTGTGTCGCGGTGCTGCTCGGTGCCGGCTGGCTGGCGCCGCGCCGACCGGGGTTGCGTTGATGAATTTCGACGTCGCGATCGGCAAATCGGTCGGCAGCGGCCCGCTACGCTTCGACCTGCGGGTGCGTTTCGCCAGCGACGCCGCCCGCACCGCGATCCTCGGCCCATCGGGCGCCGGCAAGAGCCTGACGCTGCAGGTGATGGCCGGGCTGCTGCGGCCCGATGCCGGGCATGTCCGCTTTCGCGGCCAGACCTGCTTCGACGATGCGCAGGGCATCGACGTCCCGCCACGGCGTCGCGGCTTCGGTTATCTGTTTCAGGACTATGCGCTGTTTCCGCACCTGAACGTTCGGCAGAACGTCGGTTTCGGGCTGCACAAGGGATGGCTGAATCCGCGCCGCTGCAGTGCCGACCATGCCGTCGACGACTGGCTGGAACTGCTCGAGCTGCGCGATGTCGCCGAGCAGCGGCCCGATGAACTGTCCGGCGGTCAGCGCCAGCGCACCGCGCTGGCCCGTGCGCTGGTCGATTCACCGCGCGCGCTGCTGCTCGACGAGCCCTTTTCCGCACTCGATCCGGCGTTGCGCGAGCGCACGCGCGGCGAACTCGATGCGCTGCTGAAGCGGGTCGACATCCCGATCGTGTTGATCACCCATGATCCGGACGACCTGAAATTGTTCGGCGAACAGACGATCGTGATCGACAACGGCAGGCTGGCCGGAACGATCGGAGCATCCCGCTGATGGCCGGCCGACTACCGTCCACGCCGCCGCCGCCTGCCGAATTGCCGGCCGATCCCGCAACGACCGCGGCCGGTCTCAGCGTTTATGCCGACCTGTCGCTGAACGTGGCCGGCAAATCGCTCGGCAGTGCCCGGCGGCTCGCACTGCTTGCCGAAGTCGCTCGCGTCGGCTCGATCACGCAAGCGGCAAAAGCGGTCGGCCTCAGCTACAAGGCCGCCTGGGACGCAATCGAGCAGATGGGCAATCTGGCCGGCGAACCGCTGGTCGAGCGCTCGACCGGCGGCAAGGGCGGCGGCCACAGCCGCCTGACGGCGCGTGGCGAGGAACTGGTCAGCCGCTTTGCGCTGGTCGAAGCCGAACACCGGCGTTTTGTCGAGCGGCTGAACCGCCGCGGTGACGGACTCGGCCGCGAACTGGCGATGCTGGAAAACATCGCGTTGCGCACCAGCGCCCGCAACCAGTTTGTCGGCACCGTGCGCTCGATACGTGATGGCGCGGTCAATGACGAGATCGAACTGGCGGTGATCGGCGGCCAGACGATCGTCGCCACCGTGACCCGCGACAGCCGCATCGACCTCGGGCTGGCGCCCGGCGCAACCGCGGTGGCGCTGATCAAGGCCTCGTCGGTCCTGCTGATGACCGGCCCGACCGGCGCCAGGATCTCGGCGCGCAACCAGCTGGCCGGCACCGTTTCGCGGATCACGCCCGGCGCGGTCAATGCCGAGGTGGTGCTGGCGCTCGATGGCGGTGGCGCGATCGCCGCAATCATCACCGGCGGCAGCGTCGCCGAACTCGGCCTGAAAGCCGGCGACCGCGCGGTCGCATTGTTCAAGGCATCGAGCGTGATCATCGCGGCGGCGGCCTGAGCGCCGACAGCCGCCCGGCGCGCTGTCGCCTACTTCGCGAATGCGTACGGCCCGCCGCGCTCGAGCGCGCGCCGATAGGCCGGCCTGGCGTGGATGCGGCGCAGAAAGTCCATCAGCCGCGGCCTGCTCTCGTCGAGGCCGGCGCGCTGCGCGGCGGCTTCGAGCGGGAAACTCATCTGCACATCTGCGGCGCTGAATTCCTGCCCGGCGAACCAGGGCCGGTCGGCCAGCTCGGCTTCGAGGAAGTCGAGGTGGTTTTTCAGCTGCGGCGTGATGAAGTCGGCCGACACCTTCGCGACGATGCCTTTGACAACCGGTTTGACGAAGAAGGGAACCGGCGCCGCTGCAATCTTGTCGAACACCAGCTTCATCAACAGTGGCGGCATCGCCGACCCCTCGGCATAGTGCATGAAATAGACAAATCGCAGGTGGTCAGCGCTGCCCGGCTCCGGCGTCAGCCGGCGCTCGCCATCCCGGTTCACGAGGTAGTCGATGATCGCGCCGGTTTCGGCGAGCACGGTTGCTCCGTCGGTGACGACCGGCGATTTGCCGAGCGGGTGGACCTCGCGCAACTCGAGCGGCGCACGCATCGTCTTCGGGTCGCGCTGGTAGTGCCTGACCTCGTAGTCGAGACCGAGTTCCTCGAGCAGCCACAACACGCGCTGCGAGCGCGAGTTGTTCAGGTGGTGGACAACGAGCATCGCGGTCTCCGTGGTGGGCGAGGCCCGATTGTCGCCGCCGTCCGGGCATCGTCCGCAGCGGTGCAGGACCTTGCGACGAGAATAGCGCCGGCCTGCTGCGCGGCGACCGAACCCGTATTTCCCTGGAGAAGATCCGATGCAACCCCCAGCCCCGGCTGAAATCGACACCACCGCAGTGTCGCCGTCGACCGGCCCGGTCCCGCGCATCCACCTGCACATGCCGGTCGATATCAAGAGTGCGTCGCTGGCGCTGATCGCGGTGCTGGCGACGATCTTTTTTCTCAGCTGGGCCAAGGCCGTGCTGGTGCCGCTGCTGCTCGGGGTGATCTTCAGTTATGCCTTGTCGCCGGCAGTCGACTGGCTGCAGCGGCTGCGGGTGCCGCGCTCGCTCGGCATCACGCTGGTGATGTCCGCCGTGCTCGCCGGTACCGGCGGCGTCGGTTATGCGCTGGCCGACGATGCCGTCGCGCTGGTCGAATCGCTGCCGGCTGCGGCCGAGAAGCTGCGCCGCGAGATGCGCGCGACCGCTCGCAATGCGCCGGAAAGCCCGATCGAGAAGGTGCAGCGCGCGGCCAGCAACCTCGAACAGGCGGCCGAGGAATCGAGCAACGTCGTGCCGCCGAGCCGCGGCGTCACCCGGGTGCAGATCGAGAAGCCGAAATTCAATGTGAAGGACTATCTGCTGTCCGGAACGATCGGCTTCATGACCTTCGTCGGCCAGGCAGTCGTCGTCTTGTTCATCGTCTTCTTCCTCGTTTCGGCCGGCGACAGCTTCCGCCGCAAGATGGTCAAGATCGCCGGCCCGACGCTGCGGCAGAAAAAGGTCACGCTGCAGGTGCTCGACGAGATCAACGCGCAGATCCAGCGCTACCTGGCGGTGCAGATCCACACCAGCATCCTGGTCGGCATCGTGACCGGCCTTGCGGTCTGGGCACTCGGGCTGGAGCGGGCCGCGGTCTGGGGCGTCGTTGCCGGGGTGCTGAACCTGATTCCGTATATCGGCTCGGCGGTCGTCGCCGCCGCACTGGCGCTGGCCGGCTTCGTGCAGGTCGGCACGATCGGCATCGCGGTGCAGTTGGCCGCCGCATCGATCGGCATCCACATCATCTCGGGCAATCTGCTGGCGCCGCTGCTGACCAGCCGCGCCTGCCGGATCAATCCGATCGTCGTCTTCGTCGGCGTGCTGGCATTCGGCTGGTTGTGGGGCATGTGGGGCCTGCTGCTCGGCGCGCCGATCCTGATGGGCATCAAGACGGTCTGCGACCACATCGACGAGTTGAATCCGATCGGCGAACTGCTCGGCGTCTGAGGCAGGGTCCCAAGCCTCGGCAGCCTGACGCCGCAGCGTGGACAATGGCGGCTCGACGACAGCCCAGCCGGAGTTCCGCATGAACAAGCTCGATGCCAGTGCACGTGGCGTCTACCTGATCACCGTCACGCCGTTCACCGACGATGGCGCACTCGACCTGCAAAGCACCGACCGCATGGTCGACTTCTACCTCGAAGCCGGCGTCACCGGGCTGACGGTGCTCGGCATCATGGGCGAAGCGACCAAACTGACCGCCGACGAATCGCAGGTCTTCGTCAAGCGGGTGCTCGACCGCGTTGGCGGCAAGGTACCGGTCGTCGTCGGCGCATCGGCGCCGGGTTTTGCCCCGATGCGCGAGCTGACCGCGAAGGTGATGGACATCGGCGCCGCCGGCGTGATGGTGGCGCCGGCACACACGCTGCGCAGCGACGAGCAGATCGTCGGCTACTTCGAGATGGTCGGCGAAACCCTCGGCGCCGATGTGCCGTGGGTGCTGCAGGATCATCCGGTCTCGACCGGCGTCGCGATGTCGACGTCGGTGATCAAGCGAATCATCGAGAAGGTACCGAGCTGCGTGATGCTGAAGCATGAGGACTGCCCCGGCCTTGCCAAGCTGTCGGCACTGCGCAGCGCCAGCGACCGCGGTGAACTGCGCCGCGTCTCGATCCTGACCGGCAACGGCGGCGGGCTGTTCCTGCCGGAGGAACTCGGCCGCGGAGCGGACGGCGCGATGACCGGCTTCGCCTACCCGGAGATGATGGTCGAGGTCTGCCGGGCCTATTCGAACGTCGACGTCGAACGCGCACACGATATCTTCGACGCCTATCTGCCGCTGGCGCGTTACGAACAGCAGCCCGGAATCGGCCTCGCGGTGCGCAAGCAGATTCTTGCCGACCGCGGCGTGATTGCGTCGAGTGCGGTGCGCAAGCCGGGCCCGAAACTGTCGGCCGCCGACAAGGCCGACATCCAGCGGCTGACCGAACGGCAGAACCGTCGGCTGGCCGCAATCAATTGACAGCAACAGGGCGAACACGATGGCAACCAGCAACGACTACAGCGGCGTCGACCTGACGATCGCGCCCGAGGCACGCGCCGTCCTCGAGAAGGTGACGACCGCCACCTTGACGACGATCCTGCTGAAGAAGGGCCTGCGCAATGTCTGGCTGCGCGGCACCAGGCCGCTGCGCGCCGGGCAGCCGCGGCTGGTCGGCCGCGCCTTCACGCTGCGCTTCGTGCCGGCGCGCGAGGATCTGGCAACGCCCGAATCGTGGTCGTCGCCGATCTCGACGCGTGCGGCGATCGAGGCGATGCCCGAAGGCTGCATCGCCGTCGTCGATGCGATGGGTGTTGCCGATGCCGGCATCTTCGGCGACATCCTGTGCGCGCGGATGGCCAAGCGCGGTGTCGCCGGGCTCGTCACCGACGGCGTCGTGCGCGACCTCGCCGGCGTGCTCGGCAGCGGGCTGCCGGTCTGGTGCAGCGGCGCGGCCGCGCCGCCGTCGGTCGCCGGCCTGACCTTCGTCGCCTGGCAGCAGCCGATAGCCTGCGGCGGCGTGGCGGTCTTTCCGGGCGACGTGATCGTCGTCGACGATGACGGCGCGGTGCTGATCCCGGCCAACCTGCTCGACGAGGTGCTGGTGGCCGCGCCGGAGCAGGAGCGGCTCGAGGCCTGGATCATGGGCGAGGTCGAACAAGGCGCGTCGCTGCCCGGCCTGTACCCGCCGAATGCCGACAACAAGGCGCGCTACGAGGCATCGAAGAAAAACACGCGATGAATCCTGCGCCTGCGGGCGCTGCGGCCGGACCGGCTGCCGGCGCACAGTTGTCGATCGCGGCATTTGCCACGCTGCTGCTGATCGCATTGATGATGGGCGCAAACCATGTCGCCGCCCGCCTCGCGTTCAACCACGGTGTCGATGTCGCGACCGCGGTGACCTTTCGCAGCGCGGTCACCGCACTGGTCGTCGGTCTGATTCTCATCGTCAACCGCGTGCCGGTCCGGCTGACCGGGCGGCACAAGCGTGCGTTGCCGGCAATCGGCCTGCTGATCGGGATCCAGAGCCTGTGCCTTTATTCGGCGGTCGCCCGGCTGCCGGTCGCACTCGCGCTGCTCGCCTTCAACACCTACCCGCTGTGGACCGCGCTGTGGGCACGCGTCGTCTACCAGCACAAGCCGGAACGCCGCGTCGTGCTCGCGATGCCGGTGATGCTGATCGGGCTCGCGCTTGCGCTCGACGTCTTCGCTGCGGCATCGGGCCTCAGCGCCGCCGAACACTGGCGCGAGATCGGCATTGGCGTCGCCTTTGCGCTGGTTGCCGCGGCGACCTTCGGCCTGGCATTGGTCTGGACCCAGCACGAGGCCGGTGACCTCGACGGCCGGCTGCGCACCGCCAGCACGATGGGCATCGTCGGCGTGATGGCGCTGGCCGGCGTCGCGACGCAAGGCGGTTTCCACTTTCCAACCGCCCCCATCGGCTGGGTCGGCCTCGCGGCGCTGACCTTCCTCTACGGCACCGCGTTCACGATCATGTTCACGGTGCTGCCGAAACTCGGCGTCGTCGGCAATACCGCGATCATGAACATCGAGCCGATCTTCGCGCTGGCGCTCGCCTGGGCCATCCTCGGCCAGACGATCGCAGCGATCCAGGTTGCAGGCGGGCTGCTCGTCGTAGCGACGGTGATGTTTCTCGGTCTGAGGAAGCGCTGACGATCGACAGGTCTTGCGTTGCCAGGTCGCGCAGGCCGTGGACCACCTGCACGTGGTTCAACACCGCCGAAGCGCTCACCCTCGCCGGCCTGCGCGGCCGCGTGGTGGTGCTGCACGCCTTCCAGATGCTGTGCCCGGGGCGCGTGCAGGACGGGCTGCCGCAGGCGCAGCGCATCCAACGGTCGTTCGCTGGCTCGGACGTCGTGGTGGTCGGCCTGCACACCGTGTTTGGAACATCATGCCGCGATGACGCCAGTCTCGCTGCAGGCCTTCCTGCATGAATACCGGATCGGGTTTCCGGTCGGCGTCGATGCGCCGAGGGGCGATCCGCTTCAGCCGATACCCGCGACGATGCTGGCCTGCGCGATGCAGGGAACGCCCAGCCTGCTGCTGATCGACCGCAACGGCCAGCTGCGGCTGCATGCCTTCGGCGCAGTGGATGATCTGCAACTCGGTGCCGCGATCGCCACACTGTGCGCGGAGGGCGGCTGAATCGAATCCGTGCGCGGCCGTCTCAGGGCCCCGGTGTCAGTGTCGTCATGCACACCGCGTCGGGCACCAGCCGCTGATCGGATCTGATCGGCGGCCAGCACCGACCCATTGCCCTGTCAGCTTGACGATGCGGCGCCGCTCGACTTGTTCAACTGCACCGGTGCCAGGGCCCGCGCCGCCGCGCTGCGGTTGACCAGCCAGCACAGCGACAACATCACCGGCACTTCGACCAGTACGCCCACCACCGTCGCCAGCGCCGCGCCCGAGTTCAGGCCGAACAGCGAGATCGCGACTGCCACCGCGAGCTCGAAGAAGTTGGAGGTACCGATCAGGCAGGCCGGTCCGGCGACATCGTGCGGCAGCTTCAGCAGCCTGGCACCTGCCCAGGCGATCGCAAAGATGCCATAACTCTGCAGCACCAGCGGCACCGCAATCATCGCGATGACCAGCGGCTGCGCGACCAGCGTGCCGGCCTGGAAACCGAACAGCAGCACCACGGTGGCGATCAGCCCGAGCACCGACCAGGGTTTCAGCCTGGCGACGAAATCGGCCACCGCGCGCGGCGAGCGTGCGGCCAGCGCCCGCCGGGTCGCCATGCCGGCCAGCAGCGGCAGCACCACATAAAGCACGGTCGACAGCACCAGCGTCTGCCATGGCACGCTGATGTTGGTGACGCCGAGCAGGAAGGCGGCGATCGGCGCAAAGGCAAACACCATGATCAGGTCGTTCACCGACACCTGCACCAGCGTGTAATTGGCATCGCCCTTCACCAGCTGGCTCCAGACGAAAACCATCGCGGTGCATGGCGCAACGCCGAGCAGGATCATGCCGGCGATATATTCGCGCGCCGACGCCGGATCCACCCACGGCGCGAACACATGCTCGAAGAACAGAACGCCGAGCAGCGCCATCGTGAACGGCTTGATCAGCCAGTTCACGACCAGCGTCATGACCAGACCGCGGGGCCGGCGGCCGACGTTTTTCACCGCCGACCAGTCGACCTGGATCATCATCGGGTAGATCATCACCCAGATGAACGCGGCCACCACCAGGTTGACGTGCGCAACTTCGACCGCGGCGATGGCCTGGAATGCACCCGGCATCACCAGCCCGAGGCCGACGCCGGCGAGCATCCCGAGGCCCACCCAGACGGTCAGAAAACGTTCGAACAAACCCATCGGTCCGGCCCTCAGTTGCCGCCGCTGAAATCGACGGCAAGACGCCTGACGAGATCGACGACCTGCAGACGGATGCCGATGGAATTCATGGCGTTTGTCATATCAGCAGGCGGTGCGGCGCCTGGCGCCGCTGAGCGCACGTTGCCGGCCCTGGCAACAGTGGTCGGTGAGGTAAGCGAGCAGCGCGTTCATGTTCTCGAGCGCCGGGCGGTAATGCAGATTGCGGCCGTCGCGCTCGGTGCTGACAAGGCCGGCATGCACCAACTCCTTCAAGTGAAAAGACAGTGTCGAGTTCGGGATGTCGAGCATGGCCGCCAACGCACCCGGCGTCATGCCCTCGGGGCCGGCGCCAACCAGCGCCCGAAAGACACGCAGACGTGCCTGCTGGGCCAGTGCAGCCAGTGCGGTGACGGCGGCTTGTTCATTCATGTTTCCAACATTATAGAAAAATGAACCCGCATCAAGGTCGACCCGGTGCGGAGCCATCGCACTGCAGTCGCGCGAGGGACGACGAAGGTGAATTCGCAAATCGACTGGCGTACCGTATTCAGATGACCGCTGGTGGGGGTCGTGCTGCCATGCTGCGCGTGCTGCGTATTGATCCGATGTGGATGACCGGTATCAACCGCCGCCGACGACGCTCTCGAGCCTGAACCGACATGTGCGACTTCCAATGGGCCGCCACAGTCATTCGACAGCCGCAGCCTCGTCCTCGATGTGCCGGTCAGGCTCCGTGGCGCAAAGGATTTCGTTCAGGACGGAAGTGGCGTAACTGCCGGCGCGCAAAGAGAAGCTGAGCTCCAGTTGATCGGCTTGCGGCCATTGCCACGACATTTCCACCGGGCTCGCCACCAGGGAACGGCGCTCCTGGTCCAGACCGGCGTGTTCCATGCCGTCGCACAGGGCGGCGTGCCGTTCGGCCACGCCGTTTTCCAGGGCCTGCGCCTGGTCGGTGGTGAGCACGCGGCCCCGGCCCCAGAGCGGCCCGGTGGGTCGGCCAGCCTCGTCCAACACGTCACCGGACAGGGTCTTGCCCCAGAGCCCCTGCCGAATCCGCAGCGCCAGCACTTCATTGAAGACGAAGGAGCGCACCGCCGACAGGTAGATGCCCTTTTTCCTCGGGTTGCGCACGCGGATTTCGCGCGCCAGCATGGCGCGGCCCTGCTCGACGTTGCCGCCATCAAAGCCGAAACGCTGGGCACCGAAGTAGTTCGGCACGCCATGCGTTGCAACGGCCTGGAGATTGGCCTCGATGGCGCCACGGTCGCCGGTCACGTCACGCAGCACGATGCGGAACCGGTTGCCCAGCAGATCACCGCGGCGCAGCTTCTTCACGTGCCGGCCCTGCCCCAGCACCTTGAGTTCCGGGTGCTGCAACTGGGTCAGGTCGGGCGTGTCGCCCTTCGGCAGATAGATGCTGAACCATTGACGGGTGATCGCGTAGCGGTCCTTCAGGCCGGCATAGCCCACGTCCCTTTCCTGCACGCCGGCGGCCTCGGCCAGCTGCTGGGCAACGAACGCGGTGTTGGCGCCGTTCTTTTCGATGTCCAGCCAGAGGTGTTCGCCTTCACCGCAGGGCAGCTGCAGCGGGAGTTCAGTCACGATGAAATCCTCGTTGAGGAGTTTCAGCGTGGCGCTGGCGCCGCTGGCCGGACAAGCGGTGGGCCATTGCGGCGATGTCGTGTATCGAGTGTCGGTCATGCTTGGTTTGACGGCATCCGGCCGGCCGTCGTGATCAGCCGCCGGCTGCACGAAGCCAGGCGGTGAGGCCTGTGATGGTCACGAAGGAGAGCACCGTCGACAGCAGGATGGCGCTGGCTACCCGATCGACGTTGCCACCATTTCGCTCCACCAGGATGAATGCCGTGCCGGCCGCCGGAAGTGCCGCTGTCGCGGTAGCCACGGCCAGCGTTTCGCGATCCAGCTGCAGGATCCATGCACCGACAACCCACATCAGCAGCGGGTGCACCAGCAGCTTCACGGCGATCAGCCACCAACTCACGACATCGGCGCGCACCGGGCCCGGCCGGTACACGAAGACGCCGATGGCGAACAAGGCAACCGGTCCGGCCGATGAAGCGAGCAATCGCAGGAACTCGTCGATCGGACCGGGAATCTTCACTTGCAGCAATGACAGTGCCAGTCCGATCACGATGGCAATGAACAGAGGGTTGCGGGCCACTGTCTTCAATCCCGCGGCGAGTGCACCGAGACTGCCGGTGGCGTTCTGGCGCGAGGCGACCAGCAGGGCAACCGGCATCAGCACAAGGAGATCCATGATGCCGGCTGCGATCATGGTGGCGATCGCCCGCTCGCCGAACAGCGCCGGCATCAGTCCAAAGCCCATGTAGCCCCAATTGGGCCAGGCGGCGGCAAGGCCCCCGTAGGCACTGTCGATCCAGCTGCTGCGTGCGAAGGTTCGCAGCAGCGTCACAGCCAGCGCATAGGCGGCCAGCCCGCAAGCGGCATAGCCGAGCGCGACGCGTGGATCGACGACCGTCTCGACCGGCGTCTGCGCCACGAAGCGAAGCAGCATTGCCGGCAGCGCGAACCAGAGCACGAACCCGTTCAGCGGGGCCACCGAATCGGCTGGAAGCCGGCGCGTGCGAGCCGCGATCCAGCCGGCCAGAACGAGTGCGAAGAAGGGTATGGAAGTGAGTGCGATGCCGAGCATGGGCGCAATGATTCCACACCGCTCGACCAGCTGCGCGCCGCGTATGACGGAAGTGTCGCGACGACGGCGCGAGACCGGGCATGCGCCAGCGCGTGCGGGCGGCAATGCTGAGCAGTGATATTCGGACGGGTCACTGGCACACATCGCGCAGCCAACGCCGCCTTGCCGCCCCGGGACATCTGCGCCAGCGCGACCACCAAGAGTGGCTACGGAACCGAAATATCGCTCTCGCCTGCGCGAACACCGTAGATAATCCGCCCCTGGCCGCAGTTTGTCGGCCTTTTTTTTCGCCCTCACGGAGCAAACCATGCAAAACGATCAGGGTCTGGCGGCGGTGCTGCGCCAGCACGAAGGCAGGGTTCTGCAGGATTGGACGGGGGCCTTGCAGGAGGTGCGCCGCCATGGCAGCCCGGGCGGCGTCGACCGCGACACGCATGCCCAGGCGCGCGGCTTTCTTGCGGCATTTGCCGAGGCGATCCGTTGCTCCAGCGACGAGGATCTGGCTGGCGCCGAATGGGACGACGTCAGAGCCACGCTCGCCGAACTGTCGCGCGACCGCGCAATGGCCGGCTTCAGCCCGAGCGAGACGGCCACCTTCGTGTTCTCGCTGAAGAAGCCCCTGTTCGCCGCATTGCGGGAGGCCCTGGCCGATGACCCGAAGCGGCTCAGCGACGAGCTTTGGACGGTTTCGATCATGCTGGACAAGCTCGGGTTGTTCTGCATCGAGGCCTACACGAAGGGCCGTGAAGAGGTGATCGAGCGGCAGCACCAGGAACTGCTGGACCTGTCGACACCGGTGGTCGAACTCTGGGAAGGCATCCTGGCCCTGCCGCTGATCGGCACGCTGGACAGCGAACGCACGCAGATCGTGATGGAGAGTCTGCTCAATGCCATCGTCGCCAAGGAGGCGACCGTGGCGATCCTGGACATCACGGGCGTGCCCACGGTCGATACCCTGGTCGCCCAGCACTTGATGAAAACAGTCGCGGCCGCCAGGCTGATGGGTGCCGAGTGCATCATCAGTGGCATCCGCCCGCAGATCGCGCAGACGATCGTCCACCTCGGCGTCAGCCTCGATGGCGTCATCACCAAGGCCACATTGGCCGGTGCGCTGCAGACGGCGCTGCGCAAGACCGGCCAGAGCGTGCAGCGCGCCGTGCCGGCGAAGGTCGGCAGCTAGAGACCGCGCCCGGTGGATCACATCCCGATACTCAAGGTCGACAGCTTCCTGCTCGTCACGATCCAGGTCGAGCTGCACGACGACCTGGCCATCAGGTTGCAGGACGACCTGACGCAGAAGCTGCTGACAACCAGCTCGCACGGCGTGCTGATCGACATCTCCGCGGTGGAGATCGTTGATTCCTACATCGGCCGCATGTTGTCGCAGATCTCGGCAATGGTGGGCATCATGGATGCGACCATGGTGCTGGTGGGAATGCGGCCTGCGGTGGCGATCACGCTGGTCGAACTCGGCATGACGATTCCCCGGGTGCGAACGGCACTCAATGTCGACAAGGGGCTGGCCCTGCTCCGGGAGTCGCTGGATGATCGAAGAGGCGCTGGCGCCGCACCGTGACTGGCGCCGTCGTGATCGAGATCCGCACGTCTGAACAGGTCAGCAGCGCACGCCGGGTAGTGCAGGCGCGTGCGGCAGCGATCGGCCTGTCGACGCTGGAGACCACCAAGTTCGTGACGGCGGTGAGCGAACTGGCGCGCAATTTGCTGGTCCATGGCGGCGGCGGCAGCATGACGATGCGCGACATCGACCGCGACGGCAGGCCTGGCCTGCAGCTCGATTTCGAGGACCAGGGGCCGGGCATCGCCGACGTGCAGCAGGCATTGCGCGACGGATTCAGTACCGCCAACAGCCTCGGTCTGGGGCTGGGCGGGGCGCAGCGCCTGGTTCAACATTTCGAGATCGTCTCCAGCCTGCCCGGTGCAGGCACCCATGTGCGGATCGCGCAATGGAAACGACGGTAACGGTCGACCATCCCAGCCGCGTGGCCGAGGTGCGCCGCGCCGTGGCGATGCTTGGCCAGACGATGGGGCTGACGCCTGAGCTGATCGCACAAGCCTCTCTGGTCGCCTCGGAGTTGTGCACCAACATCCTCAAGTACGCGGAACGTGGCCAGATCATGATCCGCACGCTGGCGGCCGATGGCATGGCACATGGGCTCGACATCGTTGCGCTGGACCGCGGCCCCGGCATCGACAACTTCGACGCTGCGCTGAAGGACGGCTTCACGACAGGCGGCAGCCTGGGCATTGGTTTGGGAACCATGCGCCGTGCCGCCGCGCTGTTCGACGTCTACACCGCGCCCGGCCTGGGCACCGCCGTGATGGTGCGCATGCACGAAAAAAGAGCCGTCGTGCCGGCGGATGAAGGGTTTGCCGTAGCGAGCCTGATGACGCCGATACGCGGCGAGATCGTCTCGGGCGACAACTGGTCCTGCCTGCGCTTCGGACAATCGCTGGCGGTCGCGGTGGTCGACGGTCTCGGCCACGGCCCGAAGGCTGCCGAAGCAGCGCATGCTGCCATCGATTCATTCCATCGCGGCGTGCGTGATGCCGGGCCGGCGCAGACCATCGACCTGGCCCACCAGGCCCTGAAGACAACGCGGGGCGCGGTGATGGCGGTGGCCTGCATCGACGCGCAGGCCCAGACCTTGCGATTTGCTGGACTCGGCAACATCGCCGCGGTGGTGTTTACCGCCGGTGAATCGGTACGCCTCGGTTCCACGGACGGCACAGTCGGTTATGGCTCGCGCAGGGCGCGCGAGTCCACGGCGGACTGGAGCCCGCGTTCGACGTTGATCATGAACACCGACGGCCTGAGCTCGCGCTGGACCCTGACCCGGCATCCCGGTTTGCTGGCCTGCCATCCGCTGCTGATCGCGGCCGTGCTGCACCGGGATTTCGCACGCAACACCGACGACGCCACCGTGGTCGTCATCAAGGCGCTTTGATGCAGGCTGTCGTCTTGACCGTGAAGATCCAGAGCGACCAGAGTCTGGTCGCGCTGCGCCACCGCTGCCGCCAGGTCAGCGAGCAGTTCGGGCTGGAAAGCCTGCAGCGCACGCGCCTGACGACGGCGGTGTCGGAGATCGGCCGCAATGCGTTGCAGTACGCCGGTGGTGCGACGGTGAGCTTCCAGATCGGTGATTCGTCAACACACCCGGGCGCGCAAAGCCTGCTGATCCGGGTCGCCGACCAGGGCCCGGGCGTGCCAGCCTCGATCTGGGCCGATGGCCAGATCAATGCCGGACACCGCGCCGGCGGCCTTCATGGCAGCTACCGCCTGGTCGACGCCTTTGCGATCGAGGTCCGGCCCGGTGCGGGTTCGACCGTCTCGATGGAGATGCTGCTGCCGCGCAGCGCGCCAAGGCTCGCGGCCGCCGACATCGGCCAGCGTGTCGACGAACTGTTGCGCCGCCAGCCGCAGAACCCGCGAGAGGAACTGGAGCAGCAGAATCGCGACATGCTGCACGCGCTCGACGAGCTCCGACAGCGCAAGAACGACCTCGAACTCGCCGACCAGCGCAAGAACGAATTTGTCGCGATGCTGGCGCACGAGCTGCGCAATCCGTTGGCGGCGATCTCGATGAGCGTCGAGGTCATGCGGCGCAAGAAGGACCTGACGATGGTCGAGGTCGAGAAATACCGTGACACCATCGGGCGGCAGGCGACGCAGCTGACCAAGCTCGTCAACGACCTGATGGATGTGTCGCGGGTCTCACGCGGCAAGGTCGATCTTGAACGCACGGTGGTGGGGGTCGGGACGCTGGTATCAGAAGCCATCGAGATGACCCGCTCGTTTGTCGATGCCAAGCAACACCGGCTGGTGCTGCCGGCAGTTGACGACAACGCCTGGGTCGACGTCGACGTGGTGCGCATGAAGCAGGTGATCAGCAACCTGGTGCACAACGCCGCGCGCTATACGCCGAACGGCGGCCTGATCGAGGTCGGCATCGCTGCCGCCGGCGCATCGGTTCACATCAGCGTCAAGGACAACGGCATCGGCATCGATGCCCAGATGCTGCCGAAGATTTTCGAGCTGTTCATCCAGGCACCAAACAGCCTGGCTCGCGAGGATGTCGGCCTCGGCATCGGCCTGACCATCGTCCAGCGACTGGCCGCCGACCATGGCGGCACGGTCAGCGCGCACAGCGCCGGTGCAGGCCGTGGCAGCAAATTCATCGTCAGCCTCCCGACTGTTGCGCCGCCGTCGGCCGCTGCGACAGTGCCGGCAGCGCCTGCCCTGGCAACGGAGAGCACGGCCCCGCAACGGCGGCTGCTGCTGATGGACGACAACGCCGACGCCCTGCAGGCGTTGGCGGAGCTGTGTCGGCTGCACGGCTACGCCTGCACCATCGCTTCGAATGGGCCGGCGGGCCTGGCAGCGGCCCTCGCAGAGCGGCCCGAAGTCGCCATCGTCGACATCGGCCTGCCGGGGCTCGACGGCTTTGCCGTGGCCGAGGCGCTGCGCCGGCAGTTTGGCACCGACATCACGCTGATCGCCATCAGCGGCTACTCCGCTGCGGAAACACGGCTGCGTGCGACGCACGCAGGCTTCGACAGCTTGATGGTCAAGCCCGTTGACATGCCCGTGTTGCTGAAACAGCTGCAAGACATGCAGATTGGCGCTGACAGCTCCTGTTGACGTCAGCGCTGATGGCCGCCGTCCGGAGCTGGCACGGTGGAATGGCGGCAGTGTGCGTGCGATGTCGGGCGTCGCATCGGTCCGGTGGAGACACGCTGCCGCGCCGCCTGCCGCAGCCGGCGGGTGTCAGTTGGCGCTCTGTTTCGGTGTCTGCGCTGCAGGTATCGACGGGCCATAGATCCACTCGCGCTGGTCGTAACGGTCCCAACGGCTGTCGGGCCGTTCGCGGGTCTCGAAATTGAAATCGATGTCGTTCCAGCAGTTGACCTTGGACGTCAGGTTGTCGAGCACCAGCGTGCCCAGGCTTGTTTCAGCGAGCAGTACCGTATGCGAGAAATACCGGCTGCGGTGGTGGATGATGGCGAGCGTCAACGCGCCACGAGGCAGGCCGCTTTCCACCAGACGGCGTCGCTTCTCCAGCGCGATGTCCTCACAATCGCCCCAGCCACCGTCGGGATAGCTCCAGACTTCCTCTCGGCCCAGGTTCTCGATGTCGGTGATGAAACGGATCTCTGCATTCACCTGGTTGTTGATCCGCTCCAGCACATGTTGCAGAACCGGAGTCCAGTTCAACCGGGGCGCTCCACCCAACTCGCACTCACCCAGATTCGCTCGGCAGAAAACCCGGTATGCAGTCGGTGCGCGATCAATGCTTTCGACCGCCAAATCGAGCGACTTGCAGATACCCCGTTCAACCGGCTCGTCTGCCGCGGCGGACACGCAGGGGTCAGCAAGAAGGGCCGCTGCCAGGAGCCCTCCTCTGACAGGGAAGCTGCGCTTGATTCTGGTCACCGCTTCAGTCACTGTCATGCGAATCCACGCCTTTGCCCAGTGGGACATGACCCATCGTGCCGGCGACCAACCAGACGCGGTTGATCCAGATCATTGATGCATGAATCGCAGACCGGGGCGTCGCGCTGGCAGTCGCTGCACGGCTGCCGAGCCGCCGGCGCCTGGTCGGCGTGGCCGGTCGCGGCTTTCCGAAGCCCTGCCCTCAGATCGCCATCAGTGCCCGCACCCCATCGGACTGCATGTCGCGGCCGAGCCCGCGCCGGATGATCTCGCCGCGCTCCATCACGATGTACTTGTCGGCCAGTTCCTCGGCGAAATCGTAATACTGCTCGACGAGGACGATCGCCATCGTCCCGCGATCGGCGAGCATGCGGATCACGCGGCCGATGTCCTTGATGATGCTCGGCTGTATGCCTTCGGTCGGCTCGTCGAGGATCAGCAGTTTCGGGCCGGCGGCCAGTGCGCGGGCGATCGCGAGCTGCTGCTGCTGGCCACCGGACAGGTCGCCGCCGCGGCGGTTGATCATCTGCTTGAGCACCGGGAACAGCTCGAACAGCTCGTTCGGAATCGGCGTGCCGGCAGGCTTGTACGCAAGCCCCATCCGCAGGTTTTCCTCGACGGTGAGGCGGCCGAAGATTTCACGCCCCTGCGGCACATAGGCCATGCCCTTGCGCACGCGGTCATACGACAGATCGCGGGTGATATCGATGCCGTCGAGCCGGATGCTGCCGGTCTTCACCGGCACCACACCCATCAGGCTTTTCAGCAGACTGGTCTTGCCGACGCCGTTGCGGCCGAGCACGACGGTGACCTCGCCGATCGCTGCGTCGAATCCGACGTCGCGCAGGATGTGCGAGCCGCCGTAGTACTGGTTGATTCCTTCACATTTCAGCATCGTTTGCGCTCCGGGGGTGGCCTCATTCACCGACCGAGGTAGACCTCAACCACCTTCTCGTTGTCCTGCACCGCCGCCAGCGTGCCTTCTGCGAGCACGCTGCCTTCGTGCAGCACGGTGACCTTCTTCGCCGGGTTGTCGGCAGTCAATTCGCCGATGAATTTCATGTCGTGTTCGACGACGACCAGCGAGTGGTTGCCTTCGAGCGACAGGAACAGTTCGGCGGTGCGTTCGGTTTCCTCGTCGGTCATGCCGGCGACCGGTTCGTCGAGCAGCAGCAGCTTCGGGTCCTGCATCAGCAGCATGCCGATCTCCAGCCACTGCTTCTGGCCGTGCGACAGCAGCCCGGCGGTGCGCTGCGCGCTGTCCTTCAGGTGGATCAGCGTCAGCATCTCGCCGATGCGGTCGAGCTGCTCGCCGCTGAGTCGGAACATCATCGATGCGCGGACGCCGCGGTCGGCCTTCAGCGCCAGCTCGAGGTTCTCGAATACCGACAGCTGCTCGAATACCGTCGGCTTCTGGAATTTGCGGCCGATGCCGATCGATGCGATGTCGTTTTCACGCAGCCGCAGCAGGTCGATCGTCGAGCCGAAAAATGCGTGGCCGGCGTCGGGCCGCGTCTTGCCGGTGATCACGTCCATCATCGTCGTCTTGCCGGCGCCGTTCGGGCCGATGATGCACCGCAGCTCGCCGGCGCTGATGCTCAGACTCAACGCATTCAGTGCCTTGAAGCCATCGAAACTGACGGTGATGTCGTCAAGGTAGAGGATTGCGCCATGCGCAACATCGAGTTCGCCGGGCTTGACGACCCGGCTGTAACTTGCGCCGCGGTCACCCGAGCTGTTGCGTTGCAGCCGTTCCTGGGCCTCACGCAGCCGCGTAGCGCCGGCCTGCATCAGATCGGGCGTCATGCGCGCTCCTCCGGGCCTTTGCGCTTGAAGCGGGCGAGCAGACCGATGATGCCTTGCGGCAGGAACAGCGTCACGCCGATGAACAGCCCGCCGAGAAAATAGAGCCAGAACTCAGGCGCCACCTGCGTCAGCACGCTTTTTGCGCCATTGACGAAAAAGGCGCCGATGATCGGGCCGATCAGCGAGCCGCGGCCGCCGACCGCGGCCCAGATCGCCATCTCGATGCTCGCCGCCGGTGACATCTCGCTCGGATTGATGATGCCCACCTGCGGCACGTACAGCGCACCGGCGATGCCGCACATCACCGCCGAGATCGTCCAGATCGCGAGCTTGTAATGCAGCGGGTCGTAGCCGGTGAACATCACGCGGCTTTCGGCATCGCGGATCGCCTGCAGCACGCGGCCGAACTTGCTGCGCACCAGCCAGCGCGAGAACAGGAAGAAGCCGATCAGCGTCAGCCCGGTGATCACGAAAAGCGTCATCCGCATCGACGGCGTTGCGATCGGGATGTCGAGGATGCGCTTGAAATCGGTGAAGCCGTTGTTGCCGCCGAAGCCGGTCTCGTTGCGGAAGAACAGCAGCATCGTCGCAAACGTCACCGCCTGCGTGATGATCGAGAAATAGACGCCCTTGATCCGCGAGCGGAAAGCGAAATAGCCGAAGACGAAGGCGAGCAGTCCCGGCACCAGCACCACCAGCAGCAGCGTTGCGACGAAGGAATCGCTGAGCGCCCAGTGCCAGGGCAGCTCCTTCCAGTCGAGGAAGACCATGAAATCCGGCAGATCGCTCTGGTAGTTGCCATCGCGGCCGATCTGCCGCATCAGGTACATGCCCATCACATAACCGCCGAGCGCGAAGAAGACGCCATGGCCGAGCGACAGGATGCCGGTATAGCCCCAGATCAGGTCGATCGCCAGCGCGACCATCGCATAGCACATCATCTTGCCGACCAGCAGCACCGCATAGTCGCTCAGGTGCAGCGCGCTGCCCTCCGGCACGACCAGGTTCAGCAACGGTGCGACAACCACCACCGCGAGCAGCGCGGCGATCACGCCGCCCCAGGCGCGCAGGCTCAGCCAGCGGGTCGGCTGCCGCGGCGCCGCCGGGGTGGGCGTCGCCGCGACCGGCACCGGTTTTGCCTCGATCGATGAGCCGGGCATCGATGACCCGGGCAGGACGGCACTCATGTCTGTCTCCTGTGGTTACGGGTCATGCCTCGGCGCTGCGGCCCTTCATCGCAAACAGCCCCTGCGGACGTTTCTGGATGAAGATGACGATCAGCACCAGCACGAAGATCTTCGCCAGCACCGCGCCGGTCCAGTCCTCGAGCAGCTTGTTGATGATTCCGAGGCCGAGCGCGGCGTAGACGGTGCCGATCAGCTGGCCGACACCACCGAGCACGACGACCATGAACGAATCGACGATGTAGCCCTGGCCGAGGTCGGGGCCGACATTGCCGACCTGCGACAACGCGCAACCGGCCAGCCCGGCAATGCCGGAGCCGAGCGCAAAGGCCGAGGTATCGACGCGAGCGGTATTGACGCCCATGCAGGCCGCCATCTTGCGGTTCTGCGTGACGCCGCGGACGAACAAGCCGAGCCGGGTGCGCGACACCATGTAGGTCAGCCCGCCGAAGACCAGGATCGCGAAGACGATGATCGCGATCCGGTTGTACGGCAGCGTCAGGTTGCTCAGCACCTCGACACCGCCGGACAGCCAGCTCGGGTTCTCGACCGGCACGTTCTGCGCACCGAAAATCGAGCGCACCGCCTGCATCAGCACCAGGCTGATGCCCCAGGTCGCGAGCAGCGTCTCGAGCGGGCGGCCATACAGCCAGCGGATCACGCCGCGCTCGAGCACCGCGCCGACGAAGGCCGCGGCGAGAAAGCTGACCGGTATCGCGACCAGCACATAGGCATCGAAATAGTCGGGCAGCCAGGTCCGGAACAGGTTCTGCACCACATAGGTCGCATAGGCGCCGATCATCATCAGCTCGCCATGGGCCATGTTGATGACGCCCATCAGGCCGTAGGTGATTGCCAGACCCAGCGCAACCAGCACCAGGATCGAGCCGAGGCTGATGCCGGTGAAGACGATGCCGAGGCTCTCGCCCCATGCGAGTTTGGTCTCCAGGCTGGACAAGGCCGCCTTCAGCTGGGTGCGGACCTCCGGATCGGTCTCGACATCGGGCTGCAGGCGTTCGAGCAGCAAGGCCTTGATCGACGGCTCCGACCCCTGCTCGAGCAGCACCGCCGCCTTCAGCCGCTTGTCGCGGTCCTGCGAGCTGACCATGATTGCTGCGCGCAGCAGGCCGATCTGCGATTTCAGCCGCGCATCGGTCTCGCTTTCCAGCGCCTTGTCGAGCAGCGGCAGCCGCGCCTCGTCGGGCGCTTCCTGCAGCGTCTTCACCGCCTGCTGGCGCTCGACGATGTCGGCCGACAGCAGCTTCAGCGAGGCCAGTGCGGCCTTGATCTCGCCGCGCAGGCGGTTGTTGTTGATCACGTCGTCGGCGTCGGCAGGCAGCGTGCGCGGCGCGCCGCTGGCGGCATCGACGGCCTTGCCGTCGCGGACGATGAACACCTCGTCGCCGGCCACCTGCACCTCGTTGCCGAGCAGGGCCTCGAAAAATGCCTGCGCGCCGGGATCCCCGCCGATCGCGACCTTGTTGATCGTGGCGATGCGCTCGTCGCTGTCGCCGATCGTCATCGCGTGGACATCGTCGGCGTTCAACGCAGACGCAGGCGAAGAAACCGCTGCGAGGCTGAACATCAGCAGCATCGCGCGCAGCAGATCAAGCAGACGGTTCTGGCGTTTCATCGGAATCGGTTTTCGGTGGCGGCGACCGGGACGGCCGCCTGCCGGACTGGCAGACAAGCGGGGCCCGCAGGCCCCGCTTCGGCACACGTCGCGCTTATTTCGCGGCGACGACGGCTTTCTTCTCGACCACGTTCTTCTTGCCCTTGTTTTCCGGGATGTAGTCGCTCCACGGGTCGGCGACGACCGGGCCCTTGGTTTTCCAGACCACGTTGAACTGGCCGTCGGCCTTCACTTCACCGATGAACACCGGCTTGTGCAGGTGGTGGTTTTCCTTGTCCATCGTCGAGATGAAACCGCCCGGCGCCTGGAAGGTCTGGCCGGCCATCGCGGCGATCACCTTGTCGGTATCGGTCGACTTGGCCTTCTCGACCGCCTGCTTCCACATGTGGATGCCGATGTAGGTCGCTTCCATCGGGTCGTTGGTCAGCGGCTTGTCCTTGTGGCCCGGGATATTCTTTGCCTTCGCATAGTCCGACCACTGCTTGATGAACGCAGTGTTCGCCGGGCTCTTGACGCTCATGAAATAGTTCCAGGCGGCGAGGTGGCCGACCAGCGGCTTGGTGTCGACGCCGCGCAGCTCTTCTTCACCGACCGAGAACGCCACGACCGGCACGTCGGTCGCCTTCAGGCCCTGGTTGCCGAGTTCCTTGTAGAACGGCACGTTCGAGTCGCCGTTGATCGTCGAGACAACCGCCGTCTTCTTGCCTTCGGACGAGAACTTCTTGATCTTCGCGATGATGCCCTGGTAGTCGGAGTGGCCGAACGGCGTGTACTCCTCCATGATGTCGGCCTCGGCGACACCCTTGGACTTCAGGAAGGCGCGCAGGATCTTGTTGGTCGTGCGCGGGTAGACATAGTCGGTGCCGAGCAGCACCCAGCGCTTGGCCGATCCGCCGTCCTTGCTCATCAGGTATTCGACCGCCGGAATCGCCTGCTGGTTCGGCGCCGCGCCGGTGTAGAAGACATTCTTGCTGAGCTCTTCACCTTCGTACTGCACCGGATAGAACAGCAGCGAATTCTTCTCCTCGAAGACCGGCAGCACCGACTTGCGCGAGACCGAGGTCCAGCAGCCGAAGACGACGGCAACCTTGTCCTGGTCGATCAGCTGCTTGGCCTTCTCGGCGAACAGCGGCCAGTTCGACGCCGGATCGACGATCACGGCCTCGAGCTTCTTGCCCATCACGCCGCCCTTCGCATTGATCTCGTCGATCGTCATCATCGCGACGTCCTTCAGGACCGTCTCCGAGATCGCCATCGTTCCTGACAGCGAATGCAGGATGCCGATCTTGATCGTGTCGGAGGCCTGCGCAAGGCCGGGGAATCCGAGCGTTGCCGCGGCAAGGCCGACGGCGCTGAGTGAATGGGTGAAGGTGCGGCGAGTGAGGCTCATCTGGGGCTCCTGGTAGGCGGGCATGGTTGTCGAACAGACAACTGAAGCTTAGAAAGCAGCTCGCCGATTCCCAATACGACAGATGGCGTATGACGCAGCGCAGCATCGCGCTGGGCATCCGCCCGCGTGTCAGCCCTGCCCCAGCGCGCCGACCCGGTTCATCGCCAGCGATGCGGCGGCGGTGCGTGTCTCGACGCCAAGCTTCTGGTAGACATGCTCGAGCTGCTTTTTCACCGTCGCCGGGCTGGTGCCGAGGATGTCGCCGATATCGCGGTTCGTCTTGCCCTTCGCGAGCCAATACAGCACCTCGGCCTCGCGTGCCGTCAGGCCGAATGCGGCGCCGACCGCATCGATCACCGCCTGGTCCGACGATTCGCGCATCACCAGCAGCCACTCGTCGTCGTCGGCCTCGTGCAGCGTGAAGATCAGCCGGTGCGGCCGCTGCAGCGCTGCCGGCTGCTCGGCGCCCTGACGCGCCAGCGACAGCACCAGCGGATGCGATGGCTGGCCATTCAGCCGCCTCTCGCCTTCGGCCCGCATCCAGCTGCCGACCTCCGACGGCAATCTGCCGTCTGGAAAATGTTTCTCGAGCAGGCCACGCGCGAGCGGCGTCTGCCAGACGATGCGGCCGTCGGCGGCACGCACGACCAGGCTCGCATGGCCGAAGGCATCGAGCGCATTGCGCGCGTGGCGGGCTTGCCGCGCACCCTGCATGTGCACCGACATCCGCGCCAGCACCTCCTGCACCCGGATCGGCTTGGTCACATAGTCGACGCCGCCGGCATTGAAGGCACTGACGACATGTTCGGTTTCGGTCAGGCCGGTCATGAAGACGATCGGGATGTGCGCGGTCTCTTCATCGGCCTTCAGCCGCCGCGCGACCTCGAAGCCGTCGATGCCGGGCATCATCGCGTCGAGCAGGATGATGTCGGGCATTGCCTGGGCGGCCCGCTGCAGCGCCGTTTCGCCATCGGTGGCGATCAGCACCGTATAACCCGACTCATCGAGTGCATCGTGCAGCACCGCGAGGTTGTCGGGCACGTCGTCGACGATCAGCACGACGTCGGCGGTGTTGCGGTCGATGGCGCCGGCCGGCATTGCCGCAGGCGTGGTCTGCAAGCGATCAGACACCGGCCACCCCGCTGGCGCACTCGAGCTCGTCACCGTCCGCAGCGGCGGCACGGCCCAACAGGCCGCTCATCGCATCGAGCTGGAAATTGCGCGCAAGCGTGCGCATCTGTGCGACGAAGGCCCGGCAGCGGCGGTCCTCGGCCTCGATCTGGTCGAGCTGCCGCAGGATGCCACGCAGATAACCGATCTCGATCACCGCCTGCAAGGCCTGCCGGTGCGCGGCGCAGGGAAAACACAGCGCCGGCTGTGATGGGCTGGCGGCAACAGCAGCCGACGCGTCAGGCCGGTCGACCGGCGCGGACGTCCATTCGAGCTGCAACGTGCGGCCGAGCCAATCGAGCAACTCGTTCTTGCGCACCGGCTTGACGATGAAATCCTGCGGCGAAATGCCCTGCGCATTGCCGACCCCTTTTTCGAAGGCATTTGCCGAGACGATTGCCAGCGGCGCATCGCTGAGCCGTTCGGCGCGCAGGCGCCGGATCGTCTCCCAGCCGTCGATCTCCGGCATCGCGAGGTCCATCAGGATCGCATCGGGGCTGAAGTCGCGCAGCTGCGCAAGGCAGTCGAGCCCCGATGCAGCCTGCCGGACCTCGAAGCCGAGCGGCGCCAGCATGCTGACCATCAGGCCACGGTCGACCTCCTCGTTGTCGACGACGAGCAGGCGGCGGCGCGCGCCGAGGTAGCCGGTGCGCTGTGCCCGCGGCATGCCCTGGCCTGTTGAGGCGGCCCGCACCTCCGGCAGGAACAGCCGGATCCGGAACAGCGTGCCAATCACGCCCGCCCCCGCCCTGCCCGGCGCGCTGGCCGGCGGGCTGTGCACCGTCATCTCGCCGCCCATCAGATCGGTCAGCATCTTGCTGATCGTCAGCCCGAGCCCGGTGCTGCCGGCCGGGCCGCTGCCGCCGGCCGATCCCGATGCCGAGCCGCGGCCGAACGGCTCGAAGATCAACGCCCGCTCGGCCTCGGCAATGCCGGGGCCGGTATCCTCGATCTCGAACGTGGCGATCTCTCGCGCATAACGGACGGTGAACGTGACGCCGCCGCGTTGCGTGAACTTGACCGCATTGCCGAGCACATTGATCAGGATCTGGCGCAGCCGCTTTTCGTCGGCGCGCACCACTTCGGGCAGCGTGCCGTCGATCCGCCAGCTGAACGTGATGCCCTTGCCGGCGGCCTGCAGTTCGAACAGATGCGCAATCTGCTGCAGGCTGTCGCGCAGATCGATCGGTGCGACGTCGAGCGACAGCTTGCCGCTTTCGATGCGCGCGAGGTCGAGCGTGCCTTCGATCAGCGACAGCAGGTGCTCGCCGCCGCGGCGGATCACCTCGACCGCCTGCCGGCGCTGCACCGGGATGCCGGCATCCTCGTGCAGCAGCTGTGCATAACCGATGATGCTGTTCAACGGCGTGCGCAACTCATGGCTGATCGTCGAGATATAGCGGCTCTTTGCGCCATTGGCGAGTTCGGCCTGGCGTTTCGCCTCCTGCAATGCCTCGTCGGTCTGCCGGTGCGATTCGATCTCGTTGACCAGCAGGTGCGTCTGCCGATTCGACTCCTCCTGCGCCACCTGGGCGCTGCGGTGTTTCAGCACCAGCCACCACGCGACGACCGCGCTGATCACCAGGAGCGCGGCAAACAGTTTCAGAAAACCGGCCTGCAGCGCGGCCTCGGCCTCGCGCGACAGCGGCCCGCCAATCGCCGCGGAAGCGGCGCGCCGCTGGTGCTGGTAAATCGCGATGAACAAGCCGGCCAGTGCCGGCACCGCCAGCAGCATCAGCATCAGGTAGTGGCCGAGTTCGGTATCGAGGCGCTGCCACAACCGGCGCGGCAGCAGCTTGCTGAGTGCTGCACGCCACTGCACCGCGAGCCGGCCATGCGGCTTGCACAGGTCGTGGCAGCGCGCGTCGAGCGAGCAGCACAGAGAGCAGATGTCGCCCTGGTAGGCCGGGCAGAACGCCATGTCGTCGGTTTCGTATTCGCGTTCGCAGATCACGCAGCGGGTCAGCCGCTTGTAGCTGCCGGCAGCCGCGCTCGGCTCGGGTAGTGGCTGGCGGGCGATGTAGTAGCGGCCGGCGGTTGCCCAGGCAAGCAGCGGCGAGACCAGCAGCGCGGTGACCAGCGCGATCAGCGCCGAGAAGGCCTGTGCCAGTTCGCCGAACGCGCCGGTATAGGCGGTGATCGACAACGCCGACGCGACCACCATCGCGCCGAGCCCGACCGGATTGATGTCGTACAGATGGGCACGGCGAAATTCGATGCCCTTCGGAGACCAGCCCATCGGCTTGTTGATCAACAGATCGGCAACCACCGCCATCATCCAGCTGATCGCGATGTTCGAATACAGGCCGAGCACCTTGCCGAGCGCCTGGAAGACGTTCAGCTCCATCAGCATCAGCGCGATCAGGATGTTGAAGATCATCCAGACGACGCGGCCCGGGTGGCTGTGGGTCAGCCGGGCGAAGAAATTGCTCCACGCGAGCGAACCGGCATAGGCATTCGTGACATTGATCTTCAGCTGCGAGATGACAACGAACAACGCGGTTGCGGCGACCGCAAGGCCATAGTTCGAGAACACCGCGCCATAGGCGACGAGGTACATCTGGTTCGGGTCGACCGCACGATCGAGCGGCACCGAATAGCCGATCGCGAGGAAGGCCAGCAGCGCACCGCCGAGCATCTTCGCGACGCCCGGGACGATCCAGCCCGGGCCGCCGATCAGCACGCCGCTCCACCAGCGCAGGTCGGGCCGGCTTCGACCGTCGCGCGTGGTGCGCCGTTTTGCCTCCGGCATGAAACGCAGGTAATCGGCCTGCTCGCCCATCTGCGTGATCAGCGCGATGCCGACCGTCATCGCGGCGCCGAACTTGACGAGGTCAAAGCCGGCCGGCGCGGCCGCTTCGCCGGGGCGCACGCCACCGCCGTAGGCCCAGATCTCGCCGAGCACGCCCGGGTGCTGCTGCAGCACATACCAGAACGGCACGATCAGCATCACCAGCCACAGCGGCTGCGTCCAGACCTGCAGCCGGCTGATCGTCGTCACGCCGTGAGTGACCAGCGGCACGACGACCAGCGCACACAGCAGATAGCCCCAGGCCGGCGGAATGTCGAATGCGAGCTCGAGCGCATAGGCCATGATCGCGGCCTCGAGCGCGAAGAAGATGAAGGTGAACGACGCATAGATCAGCGAGGTCACCGTCGAGCCGATATAGCCGAAGCCGGCGCCACGCGTCAGCAGGTCCATGTCGACGCCGTAGCGGGCGGCATAGACGCTGATCGGCCAGCCGGCGATGAAGATGATCAGACCGGTGGCCAGGATGGCCCAGAACGCGTTGATGAAGCCGTAATCGACCAGCAAGGTGCCGCCGACCGCCTCGAGCACGAGAAACGACGACGCACCGAACGCGGTGTTGGCGACCCGCAGCGCCGACCATTTCCGAAACGAGCGCGGCGTGAAGCGCAGCGCATAGTCCTCCATCGTCTCGCGCGCAACCCAGCTGTTGTAGTCGCGGCGCACCTTGACGACGCGCTGCACCGCATCGGTGCGCCGCGGCTGCACCACGGCGGGGCCGACGGGCATCCCGATTGGTTCAGTGCACGGATTGCCGACGCTCATGGGTGGTGCGGAGCGCAAGGCTTGTGCCAGTCGTCGGGACTCAACCGGAATCGGGGCTGAAGCCCCACCCACCCTGTCTGCTACCGGCTGACGATCCTCGGCACGCGGTTCCAGCCTGTCTCGCGGGCACGCGTCGTGCTAACTTTCGCGCCATGGAACTGACGCCGCGCGAGAAGGACAAGCTGCTGATCTTCACCGCCGCCTTGCTGGCGGAGCGGCGCAAGGCACGCGGGCTGAAGCTGAACTACCCCGAAGCGGTGGCGCTGATCAGTGCGGCGATCATGGAAGGCGCACGCGACGGCAAGACGGTCGCCGAGCTGATGGCCGATGGCCAGAACGTGCTGCGGCGCGACGAGGTGATGGACGGCGTTGCCGAGCTGATCCCCGAGATCCAGATGGAAGCGACCTTCCCCGACGGCACCAAACTCGTCACGGTGCACCAGCCGATCCGTTGATGGCGCCGTTCCCCTCCTTCTGCAAAAGGTCGAACCGATGACGATCGTCCCGGGCGAACTGCTGACCGACGGCGCCGACCATCCGCTGAACAGCGGCCGTCGCTGCACGACGCTGGTCGTCGAAAACAGCGGCGATCGGCCGATCCAGGTCGGCTCGCATTACCACTTCGCTGAAACCAATGCCGCGTTGCAGTTCGACCGCGACGCCGCACGTGGCATGCGGCTGAACATCCCGTCCGGCACCGCGGTGCGTTTCGAGCCGGGCCAGCAGCGCACGGTCGAACTGGTCGACTATGCCGGCGACCGCCGCGTCTTCGGTTTCCGCGCGCAGATCCAGGGGGCGCTCTGATGGCGACGATCAACCGCCGCGCCTATGCCGAGATGTACGGCCCGACGGTCGGCGATCGCTTGCGGCTCGCCGATACCGAACTGCTGATCGAGGTCGAGGACGACTACACGCTGCGCGCCGGCAGCCATGGCGAAGAGGTCAAGTTCGGCGGCGGCAAGGTGATCCGCGACGGCATGGGGCAGAGCCAGCGCGTCAACGGGCCGGGGCCGCAGGATGCGGTCGACTGCGTGATCACCAATGCGCTGATCGTCGACCACTGGGGCATCGTGAAGGCCGACATCGGGCTGCGCGGCTGCCGCATCGCGAAGATCGGCAAGGCCGGCAATCCGGACGTGCAGCCGGGCGTCGATATCGTGATCGGGCCGGGCACCGAGGTGATCGCAGCCGAAGGAATGATCGTCACCGCCGGTGGCATCGACTGCCACATCCACTTCATCTGCCCGCAGCAGATCGACGAGGCGCTGGCCAGCGGCATCACGACGATGCTCGGCGGCGGCACCGGGCCGGCCACCGGCACCTATGCAACGACCTGCACGCCGGGCCCGGCCAACCTGGCCCGCATGCTGCAGGCAGCCGACGCCTGGCCGATGAACCTCGGATTTCTCGGCAAGGGCAATGCCAGCCAGCCGGCTGCGCTGCGCCAGCAGATCGAGGCCGGCGCAATCGGCCTGAAGCTGCACGAGGACTGGGGAACGACACCGTCGGCAATCGACTGCTGCCTCGGCGTTGCCGAGGAAACCGACACCCAGGTCGCGATCCACAGCGATACGCTGAACGAATCGGGCTTCGTCGAGGACACGATTGCCGCGACGAAGGGCCGGACGCTGTGCGCGTACCACACCGAAGGCGCCGGCGGCGGCCATGCGCCGGACATCCTGCGCGTCGTCGGCGAGGAAAATTTCCTCCCCTCATCAACCAATCCGACGATGCCGTATACCGTCAATACCGTCGACGAGCACCTCGACATGCTGATGGTCTGCCACCACCTCGATGCATCGATCGCCGAGGACCTGGCCTTCGCCGAAAGCCGCATCCGCCGCGAGACGATTGCCGCCGAAGACGTGCTGCACGACCTCGGCGCAATCAGCATGATGAGCAGCGACAGCCAGGCGATGGGTCGGGTCGGCGAGGTGATCCTGCGCACCTGGCAGACGGCGCACAAGATGAAGCTGCAGCGCGGCGCCTTGAGCGGTGACGGTCCGCGCAACGACAACCAGCGCGTCAAGCGCTACATCGCGAAATACACGATCAATCCGGCGATCGCACACGGCATCAGCCACGAGGTCGGCAGCATCGAGGAAGGCAAATGGGCCGATCTGGTGTTGTGGAAACCGGCCTTCTTCGGCGTCAAGCCGGCGCTGATCCTGAAGGGCGGCTTCATTGCCGCGGCAGCGATGGGTGACCCGAATGCCAGCATCCCGACGCCGCAGCCGGTGCACTACCGGCCGATGTTCGGCAGTTTCGGCGGCGCCTTGCATGGCGGCTCGCTGAGCTTCGTCAGCAAATCGGCGCTGACAAGCGATCTGCCGGCGCAACTCGGCCTGCACAAGGCGGTATCGGCGGTGACCAGCTGCCGCGGCGTGCGCAAGCAGCAGATGGTGCACAACGGCTGGCTGCCGACGATGGAAGTCGATCCGCAGACCTACCAGGTGCGTGCCGATGGCGAACTGCTCGGCTGCGAACCGGCCACCGTGTTGCCGATGGCACAGCGCTATTTCCTGTTCTGACCCGCGCGTAGGACGAGCCGCACCGCGCCGTGCGGCAACGTCGGCTGCACGCTGCGACGTCCAAGGTGCACACTTGACCGATGGCTGAGTGGATCATCGGTTTCGTCGAGCAGTTCGGCTATCTCGGCATCGCCGCACTGATGGCGCTGGAGAATATCTTTCCACCGCTGCCGTCCGAGCTGATCATGCCGTTCGGCGGCTTCAGCGCTGCGCAGGGCACGCTCAGTCTTGCCGGCGTCATCGCCGCCGGCACCTGCGGCTCGCTGCTCGGCGCGCTGCCCTGGTATTTCGCCGGCCGCTGGCTCGGCCGCGACAAGCTGGAGCGCTGGATCGAGCGCCATGGCCGCGGGTTCACGATCACGCAAGCCGAACATGCCCGCGCCCGCCGCTGGTTCGAACGTCACGACGCACGCGCAGTGCTGCTGGGCCGGATGGTGCCGGCGGTGCGCACGGTGATCTCGGTGCCGGCCGGCGTCACCCGGATGGCGTTCGGCAGATTCCTGTTCTGGTCGGCAATCGGTTCGGCCGCCTGGAGCGGCCTGCTCGCCTTGCTCGGCAGCACGCTCGGATCCCACTACAAGGAGGTTGCGTCGTGGATGAATCCGGTCACGACGCTGATCGTCGTCGGCGTGGTTGTCAGCTACATCTACCGGGTCGTCAGCTTCAAGCCGGACGCCGAGCGCTGAGCGGCCCGCTCCTCAGGCCGGGTGGCGCAGCGAGACCTCGAACCCCTTCTTCACTGCGGGCCGTTCCATCAGCGCCTGGTACCAGCGCTGCACATTCGGGAAGTCGGCCAGGTCGACCTTGTGCCGCGGATGGCGCCAGACCCACGGCAGGATCGCGAAGTCGGCGATCGACAGGTCGGCGGCAAAAAATTCCCGGCCGGCCAGCCGCTGGTCCATCACGCCGTACAGCCGGCGCGTTTCGGCCATGTAGCGCTCGAGCCCGTAGCGGCGTTCGGTTTCGTCGGCAAGCGCGATGAAATGGTGGACCTGGCCGGGCATCGGGCCAAAGCCGCCCATCTGGAACATCAACCATTCGAGCACCTCGATCTGCGCCCGCTCGTCGTCCGGCCAGAACTTGCCGCTCTTGCGCGCGAGGTACAGCAGGATCGCGCCCGATTCGAAGATGCCGATCGGCATGCCGCCGGGGCCTTCCGGATCGACGATCGCCGGGATCTTGTGGTTCGGGCTGATCGCGACGAAGGCCGGGTCATGCTGCTCGCCTTTCGTGATGTCGACGACGTTGACGTCGTAGGGCAGCGCCATCTCCTCGAGGGCGACGCTGATCTTGCGTCCGTTCGGCGTATCGAAGGCATGAAGTTGAATCGGCAAAACGTTCTCCTGGTAACAAAAGTCGAGCTGCTGCAGTTTGCAGGATTTTCCTGACAACCGCTTTCAGCGGCCGCCGACAGCGGATGCCGGCGGCGGGCCAGATCATCGCATCGAGAGTGACCGGAAATGCTGCGCCGTCGCGCGTGCTTTCCCTGCCGCGCGACCGTCGGCGCCGACTCGAAAGGGAGATGAAGCGATGCCCGAGAAGCAATGGAGCGCCAAGCGTGAGCGGCAGTACGAACACGTGAAGGATTCCCTGAAGGACCAGGGCAAGTCGACCAAGCTGGCGAAGGAAATTGCCGCCCGCACCGTCAACAAGGAGCGGGCCCGCCATGGCGAGGCGAAGGAATCGAGCAAGAGCTCGACCGAGGACATCTCGTCGAGCCGCCGCGGCGGGCTGCGCTCGCACAGTGGCAGCGGCGGGCGAACCGTTGAGCAATTGCGCAACGAGGCCCGCGAACGCGGCATCGAAGGCCGCTCGAAGATGAACAAGGCCGAGCTGCAGAAAGCGCTCGCGCGCTGAGTGACCGCGCCGCGGCGCGTAGCCGCAGCGTGTCTCCATTTTTTCCAGATCGCCCGGCGCCAGCGTCGGTGCGGTCGGCTGGCTGCGCCCGCATGCGGACACGGCACGCCACCCCGTCAACCGACCGACCAACCGACAAAGGACCGCCATGGCCAACAACGACCGCAAGACCCCTGCTCCAAAACGTGCGCCGGCACGCGCAAAGAAACCGGCGACAACCGGCATTGCCGATTCGCAGCCGCAGCAGGCCGACGCCACCGACCGCCTCGCCGCGACGATGCCGCACAACGAGAACAAGGCTAACGAGTACGGGCGCGACAGCGCGCTCGCGCCATCAGAGGGCCAGACCGCAAAACCCTCGTCGAACTCGGCCACAGCAAGCACGCTGGCCGAGCACAACGCGTCCGACAAGGTCGGCCCCGGCCCGGCCGAACCCGGCGTCAATGCGGTCGGCGGCTCGCTGGCCAGGGTGCGGGCCGACGATGGCGGGCAGATGCTGACGACCAACCAGGGCGTGCCGATTGCCGACAACCAGAACTCGCTGAAAGCCGGGTTGCGCGGGCCGACGCTGCTCGAGGATTTCATCCTGCGCGAGAAGATCACGCATTTCGACCATGAGCGGATTCCGGAACGCATCGTCCATGCCCGCGGCTCGGCTGCGCACGGCTTCTTCGAAGCCTACGAGGCGCTGACCGACCTGACCCGCGCTGCGCCATTTGCCGAGGCCGGCAAGGTGACGCCGGTCTTTGTCCGCTTCTCGACCGTTGCCGGCGAACGCGGCTCGGTCGATACCGCGCGCGACGTGCGCGGTTTTGCCGTCAAGTTCTATACCGACGAAGGCAACTGGGACCTGGTCGGCAACAACATGCCGGTGTTTTTCATCCAGGACGCGATGAAATTCCCGGACCTGGTGCATGCAGTGAAGCCGGAGCCGCACAACGGCATCCCGCAGGCGCAGTCGGCGCACGATACGTTCTGGGACTTCGTTTCGCTGATGCCCGAGTCGACGCACATGCTGACGTGGATCATGTCGGACCGGGCGATTCCGCGCAGCTACCGGATGATGGAGGGCTTCGGCGTCCATACCTTCCGCCTCGTCAATTCCGACGGTGTCTCGCAGTTCGTCAAGTTCCACTGGAAACCGAAACTCGGCACCCATTCGCTGGTATGGGACGAGGCGCTGAAACTCGGCGGCGCCGATCCGGATTTCCACCGCCGGGATTTGTGGGATGCGATCGAGGCTGGCGAATATCCGGAGTGGGAACTCGGCCTGCAGATCTTCAGCGAAGAGGAAGCCGAGCAATTCAGCTTCGACGTGCTCGATTCGACCAAGTTGATCCCGGAGGAACTGGTGCCGGTGCGGCTGGTCGGCCGGATGGTGCTGAACCGCAATCCGGACAACTTCTTTGCCGAAACCGAGCAGGTCGCGTTCTGTACCGCACACGTCATTCCGGGCATCGATTTCAGCAACGACCCGCTGCTTGCCGGGCGCATCCACTCCTACGTCGATACCCAGATCACCCGGCTAGGCGGCGCCAATTTCCACGAGATCCCGATCAATGCGCCGCTGGCGCCGGTGCACAACAACCAGCGCGACGGCCACCACCGGCAAACGATCCCGCGGGGCCGCGTCGCCTACGAGCCGAATTCGCTCGGTGGCGGCTGCCCGTTCCAGGCCGGCGCAAAAGGCTTTGTCTCGTTTCCGCAGCCGGTGCAGGAGGACAAGCTGCGCGGCAAGCCGGAAAAATTTGCCGACCATTACACGCAGGCGAAGCTGTTCTACGAAAGCCAGACCGATTTCGAGAAGGCGCACATTGCCGGCGGCTTCCGCTTCGAACTGAGCAAGGTGACGGTGCCGGCGATCCGTCAGCGCATGCTTGCGTCGCTGGTCAATGTGTCGCCCGACCTGGCGGCGAAAGTTGCCGAGGGGCTGGGGATGGAGGTGCCGCCGGCGCTGCCGCGGGTGCTCGACGAGCCGGCCCAGCCGGAAGTGACGAATTCGCCGGCGCTGTCGCTGACCGCACGGCCGGGCGAAGGCGGCATCCGGACCCGGATGATCGCGATCATCGTCGCCGACGGTTGCCACGGCAAATCGATCGCGACGGTGTCGAAGGCGATTGCCGCCGAAGGCGGCATACCGGTCATCGTCGGACCACGGCTCGGCCGCATCGCGAGCAGCGACAAGGCCACCGTCGAGGCGAAGGCGTCGCTGGAGAACTGCGCGCCGGTGCAATTCGATGCGCTGGTGCTGGCGGACGGCGAGTCCGCGGTCGGGATGCTGGCGCGCCATCCGAAAACGATGCCGTTCATCAGCGACCAGTACCACCACGGCAAGACCATTCTCGCGATTGGCGCGGCGAGCAGTCTGCTCGAGCGGGCCGGCGTTGCCGAACAGATGGCGAACGGCGAGCCGGATCCCGGCGTCTTCGTGTCCGACGCCGGCGCGGTCGCTGACGTGGCCGAGCAGTTCATCGCCGCGGTCGCCAACCACCGCCATCCGCAGCGCGAGCTGGCGAACGGCGAAGCCTAGGAGCGGTTTTTCAGCCGGGGCGGCTGACGCCGGCGCAGCGGTTCCATTGCTGCGCGGTCAGCCCGACCAGGTCGGCGGCATGTTCGAGCTCCGACCAGGTTTTCGCGTCGACCCGGATGCCGGCGGCGCGAGCCGCCCGGGCTGCCAGTTCCGGCTCGCCGGCAACCAACACGCCGGTGGCCGGATCGACCGCCGGCGCCGAGCGCACCCATTCGAGCAATTCGTCGATCGACGCATCGAGCGCGCCGTGCTCGGCAAAAAAGTCGGGATCGATCGCGATCGTCAACATGTTGTTGACGATGCGCCGGCTTGCCGGCGCGCCGCTCATCACCGGGCCGCCGATCAATGCGGCGCCGAGGATTTCGCACATCAGCGCGAGGCCGGAACCCTTGTGCCCGCCGAACGGCATCAGCGCGCCGTGCGGCTTGTCGAACAGCGCGGCCGGGTCGCGGGTCGGCTCGCCGTCGCGGTCGAGCAGCGTATCGGGCGCGAGCTGCTTGCCTTCGTTCAGCGCGACCCGCACCTTGCCGACCGCGATCTTGCTGGTCGCAAAATCGAGGATCAGCGGCGGCTTGCCCTGCCGCGGCACGCCGACGGCGACCGGATTCGTCACCAGCCGAGCCTGGCGGCCGCCGAACGGCGCGACCATCGGGATGCTGATGACATTGACGAAATGCAGCGAAATCAGACCCGCGGCACTGCATTGTTCAGCCCAGTGCCCGATCCGGCCGAGGTGGTGGCTGTTGCGCAGCCCGGTCAATGCGAGGCCGTGCTGTTTGGCCAGCGCAATGGCCTGCTGCATCGCCTCGAAGCCGGCGACCTGACCGAGCCCGTATTCGCCGTCGAGGACGCTGATCGCGCCGGCGTCGAGCACCGGCCGCGGGTGCGCATTGAGCCGCAGATCGCCGGCGAGCAGCACCTCCACATAACGGGGAATCATGCCGACGCCATGTGAATCGTGCCCGGTCAGGTTGGCGCCGACCAGCTGCGCAGCCACCAGTTCTGCCTCGCGGGCCTCGCTGCCGGCCTGGCTGAACAGCGTCTCGACCGCCAGGGTCAAGGCATCGGGCATCACCACCACGTCACGGTCGTCCATCGTCGCATCCTGAGAAGTTGAAAAAAGCTGGCCTCGGCGCCGAGCATACGGGCTTGCCGGCAGCCGGGCCGAATGCCGGTGCGATCGGGCGCCGACAAATCGTGCAGGAAATGCCCTACAGGCGGTTCCGCCGCCGCCCGACGACGCGTTCTGCCGGTCCCCGTGAAGATGGCCATGCCCGCCGACGATCCGTGCCGACTCAGCCGCCTGGATCATCGGCTCCTGCCACCTGACAAGGAAATACCGATGCCGAGACTGCCATCGCGCTCGTCGCTGGAGCTGCCGACCACGCCGTCGCGAAGCCTGAACTTCCGCCGTCTGCGCCGTCCGACGCCCCTGCCGAGCCTGCGGTCGCCGCTCGACGGACCCTCTCTTGGCGAGCGCCTGTTGGCGCTGCTCCACATGCAACGAACCTAGGCGGCGACATGTATCCCTCACGAGCGATGCCGATGCCGGCAATTTCACGCGCCCCGTTCGCGCCCGGTTTTGCCGCCGGTGCGGCGAGCAATGACGCCAGTGCGACGGCAAACCCGATCTGGGACCTGATCGAAGCCTTCAATGCCGCCGGCGGCATCGCGAGCGGCGAGAAAATCACGATCCTGCTGCGCCGCCGCTGCGATCAGCCGCTGTCGCAGCTGGCACGCTGGATCGTCTCGGGCGACATCATCAGCCTCGACTGGCGGGGCCAGACGTTGATCCCGCTGTTCCAGTTCGACCTCGAACAGATGACGATCAAACCCGAAGTCGTCGCACTGCTGGCAGCGTTGGCCGGCCGTCTCGACAACGACCAGGCGAGCCGCTGGCTGGTCGCGCCGAATATCTGGCTGAACGACCGCAAGCCGCTCGATTGCATTGCCGACGACCTGCCGGCAGTGCTGAAGGCCGCCGAGGCGGAGAGCTGCACGACGCCCTCCTGAACGTCCTCGTCACGGACTGACGGTAAACCGCGTGCCGCGGTAACGCAGCACCGCGTCTCGCCGGCGGATCTGCTCAAGAACCAGATCCGGCCCGATCTGGTCACCTTCTCGCCACAGTTCGCCGTTGACGACCAGCATGCGCCGGCTCGGGTCCGACGAATAGACATTGCCGCTGACGACGATTGCCGGCAGGCTGCGCTGCAGATCCGGCGGCAGATCCTTCCGGCTCGGCAACTCGGCAGCAGGAACCGGCCGCACGTCGCCTGGCGCAGCAGCGGCGCTCGGCGCTGTCGGCGAGGCCCGTTGCGTTGCGATCGCTTTCTCCGCAGGCGCAGCGGTGGCGGACCGCGGTTCGGCGATCACGGCTTTTCGCGGCAAGGCCAGCGGTTCCGACGCTGCGGTGCTCGCCGGCCCGGCAATGGCCACAGCCTCGTCAGGTGCGACGCGATCCGCCGCCGGCTGCCGTGCTGGAAGCGAATCGGCGGGGGTCTGGCGCTGCAGCGCCCAGAAGGCTGCCGCCAGCAATCCGAGCACCAGCAGCAGCGTCAGCGGCAGCAACCAGCGCCGTGCAGCGCCTGCCGGCGCGGTCACCGGCAATGCGCCAGCGGCGGCTGCTTCATGAAGACCAGGCAGCCGGCCGCGTGATCGTTGGGCTTCGGCGCGGCGCAGCGCATCGAGGATATAGGACATGGTTTCTTGTCAGCGCGCGCGGTTGAGGCTGGGTTCGTCGACGCCGGTGGCGCGGTTCAGCGCCATCAGTGTGCGCGGGCCCGGTATGCCGTCGGCAGACAGTCCGTGGGCCCGTTGAAATTGCAGCAGACGCTCGCGCAATGCGGCGTCGATCTGGCGGATGTCGGGCCGCTCGGCGCCGCCGTCGAGCTTTGCCAGGCGTTGCGACAACCAGCCGGCCAGCGGTTCGCTGCCATCGGCCGGCGCCGGCTGCAGCAATGGCTCGGGCACGCGCCAGAACGTCGCATACCGACCGTTCCATACGGTGGCCAGGTCGACCAGGGAAACTTGCCGCGTTGCGCCGTCGATCAGCAGCGTGGCCGAGCTGCCGTCGAGCCCGACCAGCAGCAGCCGACGGCCGCCAGCCGATTGGCCTGCCAGCTCGAGGATGCCCGGCCTGGCCAGCTGGCGCACCAGTGCAATGCCGCCGTCGCTCGAATAGCAGCCGAGCCGGTGCCGCGCGGCCGCCAGGCAAGCCTCGCCGGGACCAAGTTGCAGCCCCCATTGCTCCGCCAGCAGTTGCCACGCGGCCTGTTCGTCTACTGAGGCGCTGGCTGCCAGGCGGCGCAACTGATCCCGGCCGATGGCAGGCGGCGTGCCCGTAGCGGCACTCGCGGACGCCATCGCCGGCACGGTCGGTGGATGACCGCTTGTTGCAGCGGTTGCCGGCGCCGCCAGCTCGCTGGCGGACAGCGCCGCCGCGACCGACGCGATCGGCGGACTGCCAGCATGGTCGCTCCAGATCAGCATTGCCGCAACGCCGCCGAGCGCGCCGGCGGCCGCTGCCGCGCCGAGTCGACGCCAGCCGGATGCCAGACCACGCACTGGCCAGCGCCCCGACGACGATGGCGCATCGACCCCTTCGACCTCATCGGCCGCGCGGCGCAGGGTCGGCAGATCGACCGCCGCCAGCCCCTGGCCGAAGGCGCCGAGCAGCGCGCGGTCGCAGAGCCGGTTGATGCGCCGCGGGATGCCGCCACTGCGCCGATGGATGTGGCGCAGCAACGGCGGCCCGAGCGGGCTCGGTCCGCGCAGGCCGGCCAGTTCGAGCCGATGTTGCAGATAGCGCCCGGTTTCGGCTTCGTCGAGCGCGCCGAGGTGGTAACGCGCAATCACCCGCTGCGCCAGTTGCTGCAGGCCCGGCTGCGCCAGCATCGTGCGCAGTTCCGGCTGGCCGACCAGGATGATCTGCAGCAGCTTGCGCTCATTGGTCTCGAGATTGGTCAGCAACCTGAGCTGCTCCAGCACCTCGGCCGACAGCGACTGCGCCTCGTCGATCACCAGCACGCAGTTGCGCCCGGCGGCGTGCTGCTCGAGCAGAAACCGGTTCAGCGGATCGAGCCAGGTCTTCACGGTGGCCTGCCCGTCCGGCACGCTCGCGGCGATGCCGAATTCGTCGCACACCGAGGCCAGCAGCTCGACCACCGTCAGCTTCGGATTGAAGATGTAGGCGATTCGGCAATCGTCCGGTATCTGCTCGACAAAACAGCGGCAGACGGTGGTTTTGCCGGCGCCGATCTCGCCGGTCAGCAGCACGATGCCGCCGCCGGCACCGAGCCCGTAGGTCAGGTGCGCCAGCGCCTCGCGATGCCGCTCGCTGAGGTAGAGATAGCGGGGGTCGGGCGCGATCGAAAAGGGTTCGTGCTCGAGACCGAAATGCTGCACGTACATAAGCGAAGAATACCTGCCGGCGAGATGCTTTAATCCCGGCACGCGCCGTGCGTGTCTCCGCTGCACGCCTGCTCACTTCCACAATTTTCCAGAATTGCAGATGTTGACAATCAACAAGATCCTGCCCGCCGGCCGCGGGCTCGCGCCGGCGCTGGTCCGGCGAGCGCCGAGCCTGACACTCGACTGGGATGTCCGCCAGCGCAGCCGCTTCGAGGCCCGCGACAGCCTCGACCGCACGGTCGCGGTGTTTCTGCCGCGCGGCAGCGTGATCCGCGGCGGCGATGTGCTGGTCGCGACCGACGGCAGCCTGCTGCGGGTGATTGCCGCCGAACAGCCGGTGATGGCCGTGACTTATTGCCGGCAGCATGGTTCGCCGTTCGACCTGATGCGCGCCGCCTACCACCTCGGCAACCGGCATGTCGCACTCGAACTGCAGGCCGAACGCCTGCACCTTGAGCCCGACCATGTGCTCGCCGAGATGCTGCGCCGCATGCACCTGATCGTCGACGAGACGATGGCGCCGTTCGAGCCGGAGTCCGGCGCCTACGGTGGGCAGGCCGCGGCGGGTTCGCACCACCACGGCGGCCATGCCCATCACGATCACGACCATGATCACAGCCACGGCCACAACGGCTGAAACGGCCGGCAGCGCCGATGCGACGCTGCTGCGGCTGATCTGGCTGGCCTCGCCGGCGCTGCCGGTCGGCGGCTTCAGTTATTCGGAAGGTCTGGAATCGGCCGTCGAGCACGGCCTCGTCGGCAACGAGGCGCAGGCCGGCGACTGGCTGCTCGACCAGTTGCTGCTCGGCCAGGCGCGCGCCGACTGGGCCGTCGCCGCTGCCGCCCATGCGGCGTGGCAGGCGAGCGACACCGCCGAACTGCAGCGGCTCAATGAATGGGTCGTCGTGACGCGGGAATCGATGGAATGGCGTGCCCAGACCGAACAGACCGGCCGCTCGCTGCTCGAATGGCTGCGCAACAGCCCGCAGGCGGCCGACCCGCGCGTGGCGATGCTGGCGGATCTGGCCCCGGCGCCGACCTGGCCGCTGGCATTTGCACTGGCCACCGTGCTGGCCGGCGCCGCGCCGCGCGACGCGCTGCTGGCGATGGCCTTTGGCTGGGCCGAAAACATGGCGCAAAGCGCGATCAAGGCGGTGCCGCTCGGCCAGGCGGCGGCGCAGCGGCTGCTCGGCCGCCTCGTCGAGGCGATCCCAGGCGCGGTCGACCTCGCGCTGCAACTCGACGAGCCGATGCGCCAGGCCCATGCACCGATGCTGGCGATCCTGTCGGCCCGCCACGAAGTCCAGTATTCGCGGCTGTTCCGTTCCTGACGCGCACCTCGGCAGGCATCGATCGTGCTTGTGCAGTCGTGGACTACGATAATCCGACACCATGAGCAAGCTGCACTCGATTCCCGGCCGCGACAAGACGCTGCCTCCGCTGCGCGTGGGCATCGGCGGACCGGTCGGCTCCGGCAAGACGACGCTGGTCGAGATGTTGTGCAAGGCGATGCGTTCGCGCCACGACCTCGTCGTTGTCACCAACGACATCTATACGAAGGAAGACCAGCGCCTGCTGACGGTGGCCGGTGCGCTCGATGCCGAACGAATCGTCGGCGTCGAGACCGGCGGCTGCCCGCATACCGCCATCCGCGAGGATGCATCGATCAACCTCGAGGCGGTGGACAGGATGCTGGAGAAATTTCCGCAGGCCGACATCGTCTTCATCGAATCGGGCGGCGACAACCTCGCCGCGACCTTCAGCCCCGAACTGTCGGACCTGACGATCTATGTGATCGACGTCGCCGCCGGCGAGAAGATCCCGCGCAAGGGCGGCCCCGGCATCACCCGCAGCGACCTGTTCGTGATCAACAAGATCGACCTGGCGCCGCACGTCGGCGCCGATCTCGAGGTGATGCGCAACGACACGATCCGCATGCGCAGCGGGCCGAACGGCCTGCGGCCGTTCGTGATGTGCAACCTGAAAACGCTCGACGGGCTCGACGAGGTGATCACCTTCATCGAGACCCGCGGCATGTTGCGCGCCGGCTGAGCGGCGCCCTGCCGCTAGCGGATACCGCCGAGGCCCTGCAACGCCTTCACCGCGCCGGCGCCGATCGACGCGCCGAAGCGCTTGGCGAGCCGCTCGGCCACATTTTCGTGCGGCGTGTAGTCGATGATCTCCTCGGCCTTGACGACCTCGCGGGCAACAAAATCGAGGTTGCCGAGCCGATCAGCGAGGCCGTTCTGCACTGCCTGTTCGCCATTCCAGTACAGGCCCGAAAAAGTCTCCGTCGTTTCCTTCAGCCGTTCGCCGCGACCTTCGCGCACGACAGTGATGAACTGGGCGTGGATCTGATCGATCATCTGCTGCGCATAGGCGCGCTGGCGTTCGTTTTGCGGCAGGAAGGGATCGTTCATCGCCTTGTTCTCGCCGGCGATGATCAGCCGCCGCTCGACGCCGACCTTGTCCATCAGCTCGGGAAAGCCGAAGCCATCCATCAGCACGCCGATCGACCCGACGATGCTCGCCTTGTCGGTGAAGATCTCGTCGGCAGCGACCGCGATGTAGTAGGCACCGGAGGCGCACATCTCCTCGATCACCGCATAGACCTTCTTGTTGTGCAACTGCTTCAGGCGTTTGATCTCGTCGTTGATGATGCCGGCCTGGACCGGGCTGCCGCCGGGTGAATTGAAGCGCAGCACGATCGCCTGCGAACCGCGGTCCTCGAACGCACTTTTCAGCGCGCCGACCAGTTGCTCGGCGCTGGCTTCGCTGTCGGTGCTGATCTCGCCGCGCACCTCGATCAGCGCCGTGTGTTTGCCGCTCGGCGCCGGCACATTGTTCCGCGCCGCCAGCAGCGCCCAGAAGACGAAGACAAAAAACGCCAGCCAGGCCAGCCGGAAAAAGACCCGCCAGCGGCGCTCGCTGCGCCGGTCCTTCAGATAGTCGCGTGCGAACTGTTCGACGACATGGTCGACACCCGACCATGGCGGCGGCCCGGTTCGCTCGCTGGACGGGCGCGGGCCGGCAGATTGCGGCGGATCGAGGGACGGCGGTGCGGTGGGCGGGAAGTTGTCTGACGAACTCATGGGGGGCTTTCAGAGGCCGGCGGTGCCGGCCGGATGTCGCTGGAAGGATACCAATACACCATTCCGTCGCGTTCCTCGATACGCAGCGCGGTCAGCTTGCCGCGGCCGCACGGGCCGCCGACGCAGCGCCCGTCGCCGGGTTCATAGGTTGCACCGTGGATCGAGCAGATGATGTAGCGGCGCTCGCTGTCGAGAAACTCGCCCGGCAGCCAGTCCATCTCGGCCGGCACATGGACGCAGCGGTTCAGATAGCCGACGACGCTGCCGTCATGGCGCAGCACGAAGGCGCGCACCGTCGCTCCCCACTGCACGACATCGAACAGCCTGGCCGTGCCGCGCTCGGGCAATTCGTCGGCGCGGCAGATCGCCAACGGCGCGGCATCAGCCATGGCGCAGCAGCCAATCTTCGAGCTCGGCAACGCTGTGCGCGACGAACAGCGGCCGGTGCTCGGCAAAACCACTGTGCTCGTGCGCGCCATAGCCGACGCCGACACTGGCGGCGCCGGCATTGCTGGCGAGCAGCAGGTCGTGCGTGGTGTCGCCGATCATCAGCGTGCGCTCGGCATCGACGCCGAGTTCGTCCATCAGTTCGAGCAGCATCTGCGGATGCGGCTTCGACGCGGTCTGGTCGGCGGTTCGCGTCGCGTCGAAGCGGCCGTGCAATTCGACCGTCGCCAGCACCTCGTCGAGGCCGAGCCGCGATTTGCCGGTTGCGATGCCGAGCAGGTGGCCGCGTTGTCCGAGTTTGTCGAGCAAGCCGAGCACGCCGTCGAACAGCGCCAGTTCATGCTGCCGGGTCGAGTAGTGATGGCGGTAGCGGCTGCCGAGTTCGCCATAACGGTCGCGCGCGAGGCCGGGCGCGGCATGCTGCAGCGCCTCGACCAGGCCCATGCCGATCACATAGCTGGCGTCGCGGTCGCTCGGCGCCGGCAGGCCCATGTCGACGCAGGCCGACTGGATGCAGCGGGTGATCAGCGCGGTCGAATCGAACAGCGTGCCGTCCCAGTCGAAGACGATCAGATCGAAGCGGCGCTCGCTCACTGCGCAACCCCCGCCGGCGCCGCAGCCAGCGCCGCCAGCAAGGCTTCGCATTCCGGCGGCAGTGGCGCTGCCAGTTCGAGCGGCTCGCCGCTGGCCGGGTGGCGCAGCTGCAGCTTCGCCGCATGCAGAAACATCCGGTCGAAACGGCAGCCCTTCACCGCGGTGCCGCGCGCCAGCGCCTTGTTCAGCGCAAAGTCGCCATATTTGTCATCGCCGGCGATGACATGGCCGGCGCCGGCCAGATGGACGCGAATCTGGTGCGTGCGTCCGGTTTTCAGCGACACCTCGAGCAGGCTGAATCCGGGCAGTTGGCGGGCCACGCGAACCAGCGTGATCGAACGGCGTCCGTCGGCATGATCGGCGGCAACCGCCCTGACCCGCCGCTCGCCGGCGGCGTCCAGATATTTGTGCAGCGCCTGGTCGATCACCTTGTGGCGCGCCGGCCAGGTGCCGGCGACCAGCGCCGCGTAGACCTTGGCCATCGGCTGCTCGCTGCTGCGCTGGCGGAACTGTTCCTGCAGCGCAAGCAGCGCCGAGCGCTTTTTTGCGATCAGCAACAGGCCCGAGGTTTCCTTGTCGAGCCGATGCACCAGTTCGAGAAAGCGCGCGCCCGGGCGAGCCTGGCGCAGCTGCTCGATGACACCGGAACTGACCCCGCTGCCGCCATGGACCGCGACGCCGGCCGGCTTGTCGATTGCCAGCAGAAACTCATCCTCGAAGACGATCGGAAACTCGCGCGCCGGTGCGTCGCCGGCAGCACCGTCGGCCGCCGGCGCCGAGACGCGGACCGGCGGAACCCGGACATCGTCGCCGATCGCCAGCCGGGTATCGGCGGCCGCGCGCCCCTTGTTGACCCGCACCTCGCCGCTGCGGATCACGCGGTAGACGTGGGTTTTCGGCACGCCCTTCAGTTGCCGCAGCAGAAAATTGTCGAGCCGCTGGCCCTCCGAGGAATCGTCGACGAGCAGGTGGCGGACCGCCGGTGCAGACGCCGCTGCGACGGCCGCAACCGGCGGATTGCGGGCACCGCTCGCGGCCGCGTCAGCGCCGCGTCGCGGGGTCGCCCGAACCGACGGCTGTTTCATCTGCTCTTTCGCCCGTATAATCGGCTGCGCCACGTTGCTGTTGTAAGTGTTTGATTTTTCAGAGTTTACCGTCGCACTTGCAAAATCTTCTTGGCCGTCGGGCAAGGCCCGACAACCCGGTGATGCAACACACCGGCGCGTTTGACCGGCAGTTTCCCCAAGTGAACTGCGATCGTCCGCCCGGTGTGGCAGAGAAAACCAAGAACGAACCCCCTATAAAGGTCTTCCAGGCGGAAGACGGTTTGCGTGACGATCCTGCCTGAATCCAGGCACCGACCCGCTCCGCGCTTTCGCCTGCGTCAAGTGAACCCAAGCGGATGTTGTTGACGCCATACCCTCCCCGGCAGCCCTCGAGGCGCGCTTCGCACCGGCCGATTTCGGTCAGCGTGACGAGGCCGCGCGGCGACGCTGCACGACGGTCTGGCCTCGACCCCTCTGAACCCGACTGCCAGTGGCCACTCCGGCCCGTCGGCAACCGGGCCTCCGCCCAACCCACAACCACGCACGCGCCAACGCTGCCCGAACGGCCGGTCAACTGACCACGCCGTTCGCCGCGGTCCAGGGCGATTCCTTCCGGTTCCTCCACGTTTCTCGTGCATCGAAGCGTCGCCGCCGGCCTGTCCGGTGGCGCTGTAGAGAACTGTCGGGCGCAAGCCGCCTGGCGAGAAGGAGTGGTACATGAAACGCATGCTGATCAATGCGACGCAGCCGGAGGAGCGGCGTCTTGCGATCGTCGACGGCCAGAAACTGCTCGATTTCGAGACCGAAATCGAGGGCCGCGAACAACGCAAGGGCAATATCTACAAGGCCGTGGTGACCCGGGTCGAGCCGTCACTTGAGGCCTGTTTCGTCGATTACGGCGAAGATAGGCACGGATTCCTGCCGTTCAAGGAGATTTCGCGCAATTACTTCCGCGATGGCGTCGATGTGCGCACCGCCCGGATCCAGGATGCAATCCGCGAAGGCGATGCACTGCTGGTGCAGGTCGAGAAGGAAGAACGCGGCAACAAGGGCGCGGCGCTGACGACGATGATCAGCCTGGCCGGCCGCTACCTGGTGCTGATGCCGAACAACCCGCGTGGCGGTGGTGTATCGCGCCGCATCGAGGGCGAGGACCGCGAAGAGCTGAAGGAAAACCTCGACCAGCTCGAATATCCGAAAGGCATGAGCCTGATTGCCCGCACCGCCGGCATCGGCCGCAGCGCACCCGAGCTGCAGTGGGACCTAAACTACATGCTGAAGTTGTGGGACGCGATCGACGGCGCGGCCAAGGCCGGCAAGGGCGCGTTCCTGATCTACCAGGAGTCGTCGCTGGTGATCCGCGCCATTCGCGACTACTTCACCGCAGATATCGGCGAGATCCTGATCGATACCGACGACATCTACGAACAGGCGCACCAGTTCATGAGCCATGTGATGCCCGAGACGGCACACAAGGTGAAGCGTTACCGTGACGATGCACCGCTGTTCAGCCGCTTCCAGATCGAGCACCAGATCGAGACCGCCTTCAGCCGCACCGTCAACCTGCCTTCCGGCGGCGCGATCGTCATCGACCACACCGAGGCCCTGGTCTCGGTCGACGTCAACTCGGCACGCAGCACCCGCGGCAGCGACATCGAGGAAACCGCGACCCGCACCAACCTCGAGGCGGCCGACGAAATCGCGCGCCAGATGCGGCTGCGCGACCTGGGTGGCCTGATCGTCGTCGACTTCATCGACATGGAGGAGTCGAAAAACCGCCGCGAAGTCGAGACCCGGCTGCGGGATTCGCTGCGCCAGGACCGGGCCCGCGTCCAGTTCAGCACGATCAGCAAATTCGGCCTGCTCGAACTGAGCCGGCAGCGGCTTCGCCCGGCCTTGTCCGAAGGCAACCACATCACCTGCCCGCGCTGCAACGGTACCGGCCACATCCGCGATACCGAATCGAGCGCGCTGCAGATCCTGCGCATGGTCCAGGAAGAGTCGATGAAGGACAACACCGCTGCGGTGCACGTCCAGGTGCCGGTCGAGGTGACCAGTTTCCTGCTCAACGAGAAGCGCACCGAGATCACGAAGATCGAGATGAAGCAGCGCGTGACCGTGCTGCTGGTGCCGAACAAGGCGCTCGAGACACCGAACTACCGCCTCGAGCGGCTGCGCCACGACGACCCGCGGCTGGAAAATCTGCAAGCCAGCTACACGATGATCGATGCCGAGGAGGAAGTCGGCTTCACCCGCCGCAATGACGGCAGCGAGCGCGCGAAGCCGAAGCAGGAGCCGGTGATCAAGGGCATCCTGCCGGAAACGCCGGCACCGATGCCGGCCGCGAAGCCGGAACCGGCAGCGCCGATCGTCGCTGCGCCGCCCGCACCCGTCGCTGCACCGGCGCCGGCCGGAGGCGGCTTCTTCGGCTGGATCAAGCGTGTCTTCGGTGCGCCGGAGGAAACTGAACAGCAACCAGCTGCAGCGGTTGCACCGGCACCGGTTGCCGTGCCGACCCCCGACACCGGCACAAAGCGCGGCGAGCGTGGTGGCCGTGGCGGTCGCGGTGGCCGTGGCGAGCGTGACGGTCGTCGCGAAGACAGAGGGGATCGTCCGCCGCGCGCCGAGCGTGGCGCCGATGGCGCTGGCGAAGGCCGCGAGCCGCGGCAGGGCCGCGATGGCCGCGGCCGCCGTGGTAGCCGTGGCGACCAGGCACAAGCCGGAGATACCGCCGAACGCGCGGTGCAGAGCGAGGCCCGTGAAGCGCGCGAGCCACGCGAGCCGCGGGAAAACCGCCGCGGCGGCCGTGGCCGTTCCGACCAGGCATCGGACCGGGACAATGCCCGCGACCGTATGGCCGACGAGCAGGTGACCGAAGAGGTATTTGCCGATACCCAGCCGGCTACCAGCGAGACGACCGCCGCTGACAGCAAGCCGACATCCGATGGCGACAGCGCACGTGAACCGCGCGACGGCCGCCGCCGCCGTCGGGGTGGCCGTGGCCGCGATCGCGGCGACGACGTCAACGCCCAGGGCAATGACGCTGCGTCGTCCGGCAATGGCTCGGCTGCAGATGACACTCAGGCTCAGCTTGCACTGGCCGACAGCGAAACCGGCAGCGAAGCTGCGGCAGCGCCGAGCGACGACGGGCAACGCGGTGAACGCGATGGCCGGCGCCGCGGACGCGGTGGCCGCAATCGCCGCGATCGCAGTGGCGACGATACCGCCGCCAGCGACTCCAGCGACAACGCCACGCAAACGGCGAGCGAGCAGAACGACGCCGAGCAGGCGCCGGTCGCAGCGGAATCTCAGCAGCCCGCCGAAACAGCGCGCCGCGACGTGGCTGACAGCCCGGCAAGCGAGGCACCGGCGGAGGCACCGGCACCGGTTGTGCCTGTCGCTGTCGCCGCCGCCGGCGTAGCCGCCATTGCGGCGGCACCGCAGGTCGCCGCCCAGCAGCCAGAGGCCGAAGAGGCGACACCACCTGCCGCCACCCCGGCAGTAGTCGCCGAAGCTGCGGCACCGACCGCCCAGGCGAAGGGCTTTGTGCTGCCGACCGATGAACTGCAGGCGCTGGCCGAGTCGGCCGGGCTGGCATGGGTCAATTCGGACGCCGAGAAGATCCGCGCGGCCCAGCAGGCGATTGCCGCCGAGCCGAAGCCGGTGCACAAGCCGCGGCCGCCGAAGCCAGTGGTCGAGATCGACGAAGGTCCGCTGGTGCTGGTCGAGACCCGCAAGGATTTGTCGCAGATCAAGCTGCCGTTCGAGGCAGGCGCCGCGACGCAGCAGGCGTCGCACTGAACCGGCAGCCGTCCGCAGCGGCGGACGGCTGCTCGGGGGATTGAACAGGGCCTGCTTGCGCAGGCCCTGTTGCTTTGTGAACCCCCGCTTGCTGCAAGGCCTTGGACAATGCGCCGAACAGGCGCTGCGGCGAGCTGTTACGGCAACCGCTCCAGCGCATGCTGGTAGGCCGCCTGGTGCATCAGTTCGTCCCAGGCCAGCGGCGCGGTCTGCGGCAGCAGGTCGAGGCGGCGCATCTCGCTGTCCGGATCGGCTCGCCAGCGGCCCTTGCCTGCTGCGTCGGCAAGGCCATCGAGCAACTGATCGACCGCAGCCCCACCATCGACCGACTGGTTGCACAGCAGCACCATGTCGCAGCCGGCATTCAACGCCTCGATCGCCGCCTCGGTATAGGTCAGCATCGCACCGTCGAGCTGGCGGGCCGCCTCCATGCTGAGGTCATCGCTGAAGATCGCGCCGTTGAAATTGAGCTGCTGGCGCAATACATCCTTCAACCAGCGCGACGAGAAGCCTGCCGGCCGGCGATCGACCTTCGAATAGACGACGTGTGCCGGCATCACGCTCGACAGGCTGGTCGACAACCATCGGTACGGGCTTGCATCGTCGGCCAGCAGCTGCTTCAGGCTGCGCGTATCAACCGGTATCGCGACATGGCTGTCAGCCCTGACCTTGCCGTGGCCGGGAAAATGTTTGCCGCAATTGGCCATGCCGGCGCGCAGCAGGCCGAACATCAGGCTTTTCGCGAGCATCGCGACAACGCGCGGATCGCGGTGAAAGGCGCGGTCGCCGATGATGCTGCTGCGCCCGAAATCGAGGTCGAGCACCGGCGTAAAACTCAGATCGACGCCACAGGCGCGCAATTCGGCGCCGAGCACATGGCCAACCGCGGTGGCCGCATCGGTGGCGTCGAGTGCATCGTCCATCCAGCGTTCGCCGAGCACGCGCATCGGCGGCAGGTGGGTGAAGCCGTCGCTGCGGAAGCGCTGCACCCGGCCGCCTTCGTGGTCGACGCAGATCAGGATGTCGGGCCTGACAGACTTGATCTGCGCACACAGCTCGGTCAACTGCCGCCGGTCCTGCCAGTTGCGCGCAAACAGGATCAGGCCGCCGGTCAGCGGGTGGCGCAGGCGGCGCTTGTCATCGGCAGTCAGCGCCGTGCCTTCGATGTCGAGCACCACCGGTGCATGGACTGCACCGGTATCGGCAATGCGGTTGGCCATCTTTCAGCTCTCCTTGTTCTTGGTTTCGACGACCACGAAGCTGGTCGCGTAATCGGTTTCGTCGCTGACGGTCACATGTCCGACAAGGCGGTGCGCCTCAAACCATTCGGCCAAAGCGCCGTGCAGCCGCAGCACCGGCTGGCCGCTCGGCAGGTTCAGGATCTCGCAGGCGCGCCAGCTCATCGGCATGTGCATGCCCAGGCCGATTGCCTTCGAAAAGGCCTCCTTGGCCGAAAAGCGCGTCGCCAGATAACTGATGCCACGCGCTTCGACCTTGCGCAGCCGGGCCTCGAAGACCAGCAGTTCCTGCGGCCCGAGCACGCGTTGCGCAAAACGCTCGCCGCGCCGCAGCCAGGTCGCACGGATGCGCCGCACGTCACAGACATCGGTGCCGATGCCGAAGATCATCGGCGAGGTGTCCCAGCGGCTGCCACAAAACACTGGAGGTACTCGCGCACCGTCTGTGCGATGCCGAACTCCAGCGCATCGGCGATCAGCGCGTGGCCGATCGACACCTCCTGCACCGCCGGAATCGCGCGCAGAAAATCGGCCAGGTTGTCGCGGTTCAGATCGTGCCCGGCATTCAGGCCAAGGCCGGCGCTGGTCGCGGCCTGCGCGGCGTCGACATACCGCGCCAGGCAATTTGCCTGTTCTGCGGTGCCGTGACTGCGCGCATAGGCTTCGGTATACAACTCGACCCGGTCGGCGCCAAGGCCGGCCACCGCGGCCATTGCCACCGGCTCGGGGTCCATGAACAGGCTGACCCGCGCACCGAGCGCCCTCGCCTCTTCGATCAGCGGCGCCAGCCGCGCTGCATCCTGCGGCATCTGCCAGCCGTGGTCGGAGGTCGACTGCTCGACGCTGTCGGGCACGAAGGTCACCTGCTGCGGGCAGCGGCCATCGGCGGCCAGATTGCGCAGCAGGTCCATCAGGTTGTGGAAGGGATTGCCTTCGATGTTGAACTCGGCCTGCGGCCGACCGGCGAGCAGCCGCGACAATTCATCGACATCGCCCGGCCGGATGTGGCGCTGGTCGGGCCGGGGATGGACCGTGATGCCGTGCGCACCGGCATCGAGTGCCAGTACCGCGGCGCGGCAGACACTCGGTATCGTCAGCGTGCGGCTGTTGCGCAGCAATGCGACCTTGTTCAGGTTGACCGACAGCGCGGTGCCGTCGTGCCGCCGATCGGTGCCGATCGCGCCGCTCGTCATCAATGGATTCATCGTGGGCCTTCAGCGCTCGTACGACTGCAGTTCGATCATCAGTTGTCGGGTGCGCAAGCTCGCGCTTCCGAGGTGGTATTGGAGCATGCCACGCAATGCGCTGCGCCAGCCCGGCAGTGAGCGCGCGCAAGCCTGGCGCAGCGCGTCGAGGCTGCCGTGCTGCAGAGCGGCCTGCACGTCGATCAGTGCCAGCCCGCTCAGTTCGCCGTCCGCGTCCGCAGCCATCACGCCGTGTTCGGCCGACAGCCGATAGTGCCCGGCCGCAGCAACCGGAGTCTGGGTCGACGTGACGATGCTCAGCTCGGGCAGCAGGCCGGTCTCCTGCAGCAGCTTCAGCTCGAAAGCGCGCAGCGCGGCCTGGCCACGCGCATCGTCGCGCAGCGCGGCCCGCGGCGTCTCGGCCGCGGCGTCACGCAGCAGGTTGCGCGATTCGCCGGCACCGGCCAACGCCGGCAGCGTCGCCGCATAGGCATCGAACAGTCCGGGATGCGGATCGTTGCGAGCCAGCAGCTTGATCAGCAGTTCGTTCAGGTAGAAACCGCTGAACAGGGCGGCGCCGCTCGGCGCGGCATCGCCGCCTGCCCATTCGGCCGCGCGCAGCGTCTGTACCTCGGATGCGTTCTGCTCGTTGTCGCGCTGCGCGCGGCCGAGTGAGATCTGGATCCGGTTGAACGGCAGCAGGATCGAACGCAGCTGCGAATAAGGCCGCTTCGCACCTTTTGCGACGACGACGATGCGACCCTGTTCACGGGTCAGCAGGTCGACGATCAGGCTCGATTCGCTCCAGTCGTACTGATGGAGCACGAATGCCGCAAGCGTCGACGGCTGGCGCTTCATTCGTAGCCGTAGCTGCGCAGATGTTCCTCGTCGTCAGCCCAGCCGGTACGCACCTTCACCCACAGTTCGAGGAAGACCTTGCCACCCATCAGCGTCTCGAGCTCCTGGCGCGCCTCGCTGCCGATGCGCTTGAGCATGGCGCCCTTTTCGCCGATCACCATGCCCTTGTGGGCATCGCGCTCGACGACGATGCTCGCGGCGATCCGTTTCAGCCGGCCTTCCTCCTCGAACTTGTCGATCACGACGGTCGAGGTATAGGGCAACTCGTCACCCATCAGCCGGAACAGCTTCTCGCGGATCAGTTCGCTGGCCAGGAAACGCTCGCTGCGGTCGGTCAGCGCCTCTTCGTCGTAGAACCATGGCTGCTGCGGCAGATAGGGCTCGATGATGCCGAGCAGCCGCTGCGCATCGGTCTTGCGGCGCGCGCTCAATGGCACATATTCGGCAAACGGATGGCGCTCCTGCATGCTTTTCAGCCAAGGCGCGATCTCGGCCCGGCGGTGCACCGCATCGAGCTTGTTGGCGATCAGCACCACCGGTGGCGTCGCATCGGCTCCGCCGGCGGCGAGCAATGACAACACCTTCGCGTCGTCGAGCCCGAAGCGGCCGGCCTCGACGACGAACAGCACCACGTCGACGTCGCTCAACACACCTTGCACGGTGCGGTTCAGCGTGCGGTTCAACGGCGCTGTGTGGCGCGTCTGGAAGCCCGGCGTATCGATGAAGACGAACTGCGTCGCGCCGACCGTGCGCACGCCGTGGATGCGGTGGCGCGTCGTCTGCGCCTTGTTCGACGTGATGCTGACCTTCTGGCCGACCAGCGCATTGAGCAGCGTCGATTTGCCGACATTGGGGCGGCCGACGATCGCGATCCAGCCGCACCGCCTTTCCGCAGTGCCCGCGTCGGCGACGGATTCGGGCGAAGACGGGTTGTTCACGACCGCCGACGTCGCTGTGGCTACGTCAGGCTTTGGTTTGTTCATGGAGGCGGGCCGGCTCAGCTGCGAAGCGGGCCGTCCGGCCGATCGGTATCGTTGAGCGCATCGAGCATGCGCCGGGCTGCTTCCTGTTCGGCCATGCGGCGCGAGCGGCCTTCACCGGCGCGGACCATGTTCAAGGCGCCGACGACGCATTCGACCTCGAAGGTCTGGGCATGGGCCTGGCCGCGGGTGCCGGCGATCCGATAGGCCGGCACCGGCAGGCGCCGCGCCTGCAACCATTCCTGCAGTTCGGTCTTCGCGTCCTTGGCCCACGACGACACGTCGGTGGTCTGGATCACTTCGCCGAACAGCCGTTCGACCAGCGCCTTTGCCGCATCGAAGCCGCCGTCGAGGAAGGTCGCGCCGATCACCGCTTCGAGCGCATCGGCAAGAATCGACGCCCGCTGTGCGCCACCGCCGCGCGCCTCGCCCTCGCCAAGCCGCAAGGCCTCGGGCAGGTCGAGCGCCAGCGCGACGCGGTGCAGGCTGTCCTCGCGCACCAGATGGGCTCTGACGCGGGTCAGGTCACCTTCGTCCGACCCGGCGAAACGCTCGAACAGCAAGTCCGAGATCGCCAGGCTGAGCACCGCATCGCCGAGGAATTCGAGCCGTTCGTTGTGATCGGCACCATGGCTGCGATGGGTCAGCGCCCGCCCGAGCAACTCGGTATCGACGAAACGGTAGCCGATTCGCCCCTGCAATGATTCCAGTATGTCTAGTTCGTTCACGCGTCTGTGGTGGCGAGCAACTCGCCTATTGGGCCTGGCCCCTGTACTTCATCAGAAGGTAGACAGGCGGGATCAGTTCAATCTCGACGTTATAGGCAAAAGCGATGACGAGGTCATCCCCGCTTTTCGTGACCGCAAGGTCTTTCGCGCCGATCGAGACGATCGAATATTCGACCGCCTTCGTCGCCTCGAAGGCGCGCCGCACATCCTCGACGTTTGCCGGCTTGCTTGCCGCAATCTTGTTGACTGCGCGCTTGATCGTCAGGTATTCATTGACGGTCGGGAAGACCTTCAGTCCGACCAGCACGACGGCACCGATCAGGACCAGCAGGAACAACAGCCCGAACAGACCCATGCCCCGCTGTGTGCGGGCGACTGCGACAGCTTGTCTCATCAATGTCTACTCCCCATCCCTGTTCTTGCGGGCACGGCGCCGGACCGCAGTCCGACACCCCGCGCGGACCGGCCTGTTGCCGTCAATGGAACCCACCGATGCGCTTCAGGTCGCCGAAATTCATCCAGACAAAAAATGCCTTGCCGACGATATTGGCATCCGGCACAAAGCCCCAGAAGCGCGAATCCTGCGAATTATCGCGATTGTCGCCCAACATGAAATAGTGGCCGTCGGGCACCTTGCACGTCACGCCGTCGGCGCTGTAGGTGCAATTGTCGCGGTAGGGAAAGTCGATCTTGTCGGCCACGCCGTAGAACGGCTGGTATTTCGGATTGACGATGATTCGATGGGCGACACCGTCGAGTTTTTCACGGTATTCGGGGAAATAACGCATCACGGTTTCATCGTAGAACCCGGGCTCGGGCATCCGCTCGACGGGCACCTGCTTGCCGTTGATCGACAGCATCTGGTTGTGGAAACCGACGACGTCGCCGGGCACGCCGACCACCCGCTTGATGAAATCGATGCTCGGATCGGCCGGAAAACGGAACACCATCACATCGCCGCGCTGCGGATCATTGTTGTCGATGATCTTCTTGTTGATCACCGGCAGCCGGACGCCGTAATGAAACTTGTTGACGAGGATCAGATCGCCGACCAGCAGCGTCGGGATCATCGATCCGGATGGAATCTTGAATGGCTCGAACAGGAACGAGCGCAGCAGAAAAACGGCAACGATGACCGGAAACAGGCCGGCCGTCCAATCGAGCCACCAGGGCTGGGCCAGCGCAGCGCGGCGGGCCTCCGCAACGTCGCTGTCGACGCGGGTGATGCCCCGCTTCGCCAGCTCGTCGGCGCGTAACGCGGCCTGGCTCTCGAGCGCAGCAGCGGCGGCGCGGCGGCGCGGCACGAAGACGAATTTCTCCGCCAGCCAGTAGGCCATCGTCGTCACCGACAGGATGAACAGCAGCAGCGAGAAATTGCCGCTCCACTTGCCCAGATACCACCCGCCCAGATACAGCGCCAGCGCGCCGTACAGCAACCCGGTCAACAAGCTCATCAGTCGTCCACTTGGAGAATGGCCAGAAACGCTTCCTGCGGCACCTCGACGGAGCCGATCTGCTTCATGCGTTTCTTGCCTGCTTTTTGTTTTTCGAGCAGCTTGCGTTTGCGACTGATGTCACCGCCGTAACACTTGGCAAGCACGTTCTTGCGCAGGGCCTTGATTGTCTCACGCGCGATGATGTTGGAACCGATCGCGGCCTGGATCGCCACGTCGTACATCTGCCGCGAGATCAGCTCGCGCATCTTCGAGACGACGGCGCGGCTGCGGAACTGCGACTGCGCGCGGTGCACGATGATCGACAAGGCGTCGACGGTGTCGCCATTGAGCAGGATGTCGACCTTGACGACGTCTGAAGCCCGGTATTCCTTGAACTCGTAGTCCATCGATGCATAGCCGCGCGAGACGCTTTTCAGCTTGTCGAAGAAATCGAGCACGATCTCGGCCAGCGGCATCTCGTAGGTCAGCTGCACCTGGCGGCCGTGATAGGCCATGTTGATCTGGTTGCCGCGCTTCAGGTTGGCCAGCGTCATCACCGGGCCGACATAATCCTGCGGCATGTAGAGCTGAACCGTGACGATCGGCTCGCGGATCTCGGCGATCCGACCAAGATCCGGCATCTTCGACGGGTTCTCGACCTGGATCACGGTCTTGTCGTTCAGTTCGACCTCATAGATCACGCTCGGCGCGGTCGTGATCAGGTCCTGGTCGAACTCGCGCTCGAGCCGCTCCTGCACGATCTCCATGTGCAGCAGGCCGAGGAAACCGCAGCGAAAGCCGAAGCCGAGTGCCTGGCTGACCTCCGGCTCGTAGCGCAACGAGGAGTCGTTGAGCTTGAGCTTTTCGAGCGCGTCGCGCAGCTGGTCGTATTCGCTTGCTTCGGTCGGGTACAGGCCGGCAAACACCTGCGGCTGGATCTCCTTGAATCCGGGCAGCGCCTGCGCGGCCGGGCCGAGGTTGTTCGGCAGCTTTTTCTCGACGGTGATCGTGTCGCCGACCTTGGCCACCTGCAATTCCTTGATGCCGGCGATCACGAAGCCGACCTCACCGGCGCGCAGCACTTCGCGCGGGATCGACTTCGGCGTGAACACGCCAAGCTGCTCGGCCGCATAGGCGGCATTGCTGGCCATCATCTTGAAGCGCTCGCCGCGCTTCAGTTCGCCGTCGACAACACGCACCAGCATCACGACACCGACATAGTTGTCGAACCATGAATCGATGATCATCGCGCGCAGCGGCGCATCGACCTTGCCCTTCGGCGGCGGCACGCGCTGGATCACCGTTTCCAGGATGTCCTCGATGCCGAGCCCGGTCTTCGCGCTGCAGACGATTGCGTCGGACGCATCGATGCCGATCACATCCTCGATCTCGGCCTTTGCATTCTCCGGATCGGCCTGCGGAAGGTCGATCTTGTTCAGCACCGGAATCACCTCGACGCCGAGGTCAAGCGCGGTATAGCAGTTCGCGACCGTCTGCGCCTCGACGCCCTGGCTCGCGTCAACGACCAGCAACGCGCCTTCGCAGGCCGACAACGAGCGGCTGACCTCGTACGAAAAGTCGACGTGGCCCGGGGTGTCGATCAGATTGAGCTGGTAGACCTGGCCATCGCGGGCCTTGTATTCGAGCGCAGCGGTCTGCGCCTTGATCGTGATGCCGCGTTCGCGCTCGATGTCCATCGAATCGAGCACCTGCGCCTCCATCTCGCGGTCACTGAGGCCACCGCAATGCTGGATCAGTCGATCGGCCAGCGTCGATTTGCCATGGTCGATGTGGGCAATGATGGAGAAATTTCGGATGTGATTCATGAACGCTGCTTTGGACGCAGGCGATTTGCGCATCTGGCCTTGCCGCCGGGCGGAGACCCGCCTCGCTCGGCCCACCACCTGCGCGTGCCGGTGGTGCGGGCGCGCGCAAAAGAGATGATGCGGAAGCTAAAAAAAAGGCACGTCGAAGTGCTGACGCGCCTTCCAACAAAATGTTTGGCAACTGCTTGTTGGGCCTTCATTGTAGCGAAAAGACCCCCTCAGGATGCCGCTCGAATGGCCGAAATATTGCCGTTGCAGCGCGCCAACAGCAAAGATATCAACAGCTTATCCACAAACGGTGGGCGCATCTCACGCTGCGGAATACTGCGAACCCCGGCGCATCTTATTCCAGTGGAAGAAGCCGGATTACAACCTTTTCCGCATCGAATCCGATCAGAACGCTCAGCCGAATCTGGCCCGTCAGAGCGGCTGCGCAAGTCGCCGGCTGCCTGGACCCATTCGCCGGGACGGCCAGCTTCCATCTGGCGGAAAGACCCGCGGCACGAGTCGGAAAGCGGCCGCAGTGCAGCCGCCTCCCGCTCCCCCACTCATCGAGGCAGTGGACGGATCACCACATAGTTGACCCACTCACCGCGTCGCACCAGCGCGGTGACCGGCTTCGACTTGTCGAGTTTGGCCACGATGGTCTCGAACTGGCGGGCACTGGTGACCTCGATGTTGTCGAGCGCCATGATCACATCGCCTTCGCGCAGCCCGGCACGTGCCGCCGCCCCTTCGACGGTTTCGATGCGCACACCGGACTTGACCTTCAATTCACGCTTCTGCGCTTCGGTCAGGTCCGACACCGCAACCCCGATCGCGCTCATCGGTGCCGGGTTCTTGCTCGGCTCGGCGGCAGCCGAACGGGTCTTGGTCTCCGGCGGATCGAATTCGACCACAGTGACCGGCAGATCCTTGAACGATCCACGACGGAAGACCTGCAGCGTCAGCTTCTGGCCCGGCTTGGTGTTGCCGATGATGCGCGGCAGATCACCCGACTTCTCGACGATGCGGCCCTCGACGCGGGTGATGATGTCACCGGCCTCTACACCGCCCTTGTCGGCAGGGCCGCCGGGCTCGACACTTTGCACCAGCGCGCCGCCGGCCTTGCCGAGGCCTATCGATTCAGCAACCTCCTTCGTGACCGGCGAAATCTGCACGCCGATCCGGCCGCGGATGACCCGGCCGGTGGTTCGAAGCTGGTCCGACACCCGGATCGCCTCGTCGATCGGGATCGCAAACGAGATGCCCATGAATCCGCCCGAACGGCTGTAGATCTGCGAATTGATGCCGACGACCTCGCCCCGCAGGTTGATCAGGGGTCCGCCGGAGTTGCCGGGATTGATCGCGACATCGGTCTGGATGAACGGCAGGAACTCGCCGGTGTCGCGGGCCTTGGCGCTGACGATGCCGGCCGTCACGGTGTTGTCGAGGCCGAACGGCGAGCCGATTGCCATCACCCATTCACCGACCTTCAGCCGGCTGACGTCGCCGATGCGCACGAACGGCAGCCCGGTGGCCTCGATCTTCACCAGCGCCACGTCGGTGCGCTTGTCGCTGCCGATCACGCGCGCCTTGAACTCGCGCTTGTCGGTCAGCGTGACCAGCACATCGTCTGCACCCTCGACGACATGGGCATTCGTCATCACGAAGCCGTCGGCGGTCAGGATGAAGCCGGAGCCGACGCCGCGCTGCTGCGGTTCGCCTTCCGGCATCGGCGGCCCGCCGCGCCGCGGCGGCTGCCCCGGCGTGCCGGGCATGCCCGGGATCGGAATGCCGAAGCGGCGGAAAAACTCGAGCATGTCCTCGTCGAGTTCGAAGCCGCCGCCACCCCCGCGCGGCGATCGCACACGTTCGGTGGTGCGGATATTGACGACCGCAGGGCCAACCCGCTCGACCAGTTCGGTGAAGTCGGGCAGCCCCTGGGCGGCGGCCTGGTTCGGGCTCAGCGCACCGACGGCCACGACGATGCCCGACAGCAGCGCCAGCAGAAAAACACGCAGGGGCTGGCGTGACGAGCCTCCTGTCATCCAAGGAAACGACAAACTGTTCATGGTATTCCTCATCTTCTGGATCTTTCGACAGCAATCCGGTCCGCCCGTCGGGGGCCGGTGATGGCAGACGCCAGTCGACGCAGGGCCATCAGCGCTTGCGCTCCACTGCCTTCGCAAAGGCACGCAAAGCAGCCGGCGGCGCGTCGCCAACCACGGTGAACCACCAATCACCTTGCCGGACCATCAAGGTGTGGGTCGCACCGATGCTTGTCAAGACCGGCCGCGAATGCCTGGCCTCGTCGAACGCCTCGATGAACACCGATACAAAGGTCAGACCATCGGTATAAATGGTCTGCAGGACCTGTGGCGACATCGTCTGCGCATCGACCTCGCCGGCGCTGAACAGCGGCCGCTTGATGCAGCTGACCCGGCGAAAACCGGGCACCATCTCCCGCTGGACCCAGCCCTCGGCCTCGAGTTCCGCAGTCGTCAGCGTCGGCCGCACGACCCGATAGCCATCGAGCTTCTTCATGCCCGCGAGCACCGCCTCGGGCTGCGGCCGCACGCCAACGGCGACATCGGAAAAGGCCGACGATTCGAGCACCTGGCTGTTTGCTCCGAGCACATCCTCGCGCAGCAGCAGGCCGGACTCCTTGTCGACCCAGAGCCGTTTGCTGAAGCGCAGCGCGTCGCGCGGGGTCAGCTGCAATACGTCGGCGAGCCGACCGGCCACCCGGTCCTCGCCGAGAACACGCAGCTCATAGAACTCGACGACCCGTGGATCACCCGCTTCCAGCAGGGCCGGGAACGAGCCGAGTTTTTCGCGCTGCTCGATCAAGGCCACCCGGTGCTGGGGCCAGTTGGTCTGGATCACGTCGTCGTGGCGAAACACCAGCCGGGCCTGGCCGTTCAACGACTCGATCAGCTCGTACTGGCTGTTTCCGACCTGATAGTGCGTCATTCGCGCACTCGACAGCGAGCCACCGGCGCTGACGACGAAGGTTCCCTGGAAATTGCGCTTCGACGGCGCCTGCTGGATGCGCTGCAGCCATTGCTGCGCCTGCGCCGTCGACAATGCCGCCGGCCGGGCGGCGCCTTTGGTTTCGGCCGCAGCGGCATCGGCCGCAACGGCGCTGCCCAGCGCCAGGGCAAACGACCAGGCGCAGACGGAAGCGCGGGCGATCAGCAGGCGATGACGCATCCTCGCCCGGCCTCAGCGTCCGGCAGCGTCGTTCGGAGCCGGGCGCAAATAGGCCGCATGCCCGCCCAGCATCGGATTGCTCGACCACTGATGATGGGCGGCGAAATAACGGTCGAGCCGGGCGTCGCGGATCAGCTGCCCGCTAGCGACCTCGATCTGATTCATCGGATCGGTGGCGGTGTCGCCTGCACCGGCCAGTGCCGTCGGCGGCGCAATCGCCGGCCGCGGAGCTTCGGCGATCGCTGCGTCCGGTCCGCTGTTCGTCGAGAACGGCAGGCCGGTGATCGTCAGCGTACCGGCGACGACCACCAGAAATCCGGCAGCCATCGCCGCATACGAGGCAAAACGGCGTCCGCCGCCGCTGCTGCGCTGGCGGTTCGGCGCCGCAACCGGCATCGGCGCCGCGGTCGGCGCAAGGATCGTCGGTTCGGCGGCGAGCCGGCTGCGCACGGCGGCCAGGAAGTCGGCGTCGCCGGGCGCGGCCGCTGCCAGATCGTCCGAGCGCAACACGTCGCCGATCAAGTGGTAGTCGTGCCAGGCACGACGGGCCTGCGGGTCGGCATGCCACTCGTCGATTGCCGCCTTCACCTCGGCAGCACCGAGCTCGCCATCGGCCAGCGCCGACATCTGCTCGTTCGCTCGAGCCGCGCCATCTGAACTGTTCATCATCTCCATCTCCAACTCAACGCGAATCGCAGCGCATGCGCCGCGAACGGGCGATCGTCCGCCGTTGGTTTCACCAACGTTCGCCTTCACGGGTGTCCAGCAGGGGCCGAAGCCGCGTCGCAATGGCCTCCCGGGCACGGAAGATGCGTGAGCGGACCGTCCCGATCGGACAATTCATCAATTCGGCAATTTCCTCGTAGCTGAGTCCTTCGATCTCACGCAAGGTGATCGCTTGACGCAGGTCGTCAGACAAGGCATCGACTGCGGAGTTCACCGCCGCCGCGACCTGTTTGCCGGCCAGAACCGACTCGGGTGTCTCGCCATCGCTTAGTTCGTTTTCGGTGCGAGAAGTTTCATCGTCATCATCCCGACTCGCACGGGCCGATTCGGTGACCAGTGGATCGCGTTTCAGTTCGACAAGCGCCTTCTTCGCGGTATTGACCGCAATCCGGTAAAGCCAGGTGTAGAAGGCGCTTTCGCCGCGGAATTGCGGGATCGCCCGGTAGGCCCGGACGAAGGTTTCCTGGGCGATGTCCTGGACGAGGTCGACATCCCGCACCATCCGTCCGACCAACCGCTCGATGCGCCGCTGGTATTTGACGACCAGCATCTCGAACGCCTTCACATCGCCGCGCTTGACCCGTTCGATCAGCAGCGCATCGGCATCCGACGCACTCATTGCGGCATCTCGCGACGCTGCACAGGCGCCACGAGGGTTTCACCGTGCTGGCTGGCGAATGCAGCGCAGCGCAGCAGGTGCCAATCGGACTGCCGGCCACGGCAATCGACGGCAAACCAGCGGACCAACGACACCCCCCTGCCCGCGCCAGACTCGAAGCGCAGCAGCATTGCAAATTGCAGGTCGACGATGACACGCAGCTTGCCGGGCGTCAATGCACCGGCATCGGTACGCTCGGCGGCAACAAGCAGCCATTGCCGCCCATCCCAGCGCAGCCAGCAGGACGGCGCCCGCCGCGACGACCAGCCGACCAAAGCAGCAGCAAGTCCGAGCAGCAGGATCAGCGACCGGCCAAGCGGCGGCAGCTCGGCCGGTGCGGCGAACCACCAGCCGGCCAGCGCCAGCAGCGCCAGCACAGCCAGCAGGTCGACGATCCGGGCCCAGGTGGACCGGGCCGGATTCGCGACATCGACGGGCGGCAGGCTTGTGCGCATTCGGTCAGCCCCGGCAGCAGGTGTCGGCAGCAGCGTCAAATGCGCTTGAATACCAGGCTGCCGTTGGTTCCACCGAAGCCGAAGTTGTTCTTCAGCGCATGATCGATCTTCATTTCGCGCGCGGTGTTGGCGCAGAAGTCGAGGTCGCAGGCCGGATCCTGGTTGAAGATGTTGATTGTCGGCGGCGCCACCTGATGATGAATCGCCAGCACCGTGAAGACCGACTCGACACCGCCGGCACCACCGAGCAGGTGGCCGGTCATCGACTTGGTGGAACTGATCACCAGCTTGCGCGCCGCATCGTCGCCGAAGGCCAGCTTGATCGCATTCGACTCGTTCAGATCACCGAGCGGCGTCGAGGTCCCGTGGGCGTTCAGGTACTGCACCTGATCGGCATTGACGCCGGCATTGCGCAATGCCGCCTTCATCGACCGCTTCGGGCCATCGACGTTCGGCGCCGTCATGTGGAAGGCATCGGCACCCATGCCGAAGCCGGCAAGCTCGGCGTAGATCTTCGCGCCGCGGCGCTTCGCGTGTTCGTACTCCTCGAGCACCAGCACGCCGGCGCCTTCACCGAGCACGAAGCCGTCGCGATCCTTGTCCCACGGCCGCGAGGCAGTGGCCGGATCGTCGTTGCGCGTCGACAATGCGCGGGCGGCGGCAAAACCGCCGATGCCCAGCGGCGACACCGTCGCCTCGGCACCGCCGGCAATCATCACGTCGGCGTCGCCATATTCGATCAGGCGTCCGGCCTCGCCGATGCAATGCAGGCCGGTCGTGCAGGCCGTGACGATCGACAGGTTCGGCCCCTGGAAGCCGAACTGGATCGACACGTGCCCCGAAATCATGTTGATGATCGACGCCGGAACAAAAAACGGCGTGATCCGGCGCGGCCCCTTGGCCGTCAGCTCGGCATGCGTATCCTCGATCAACGGCAGGCCGCCGATGCCGGAGCCCACCATGCAACCGATGCGCTCGGCCTGTGTCTCATCGAGTTGATCGTTGACCGGCAGTCCGGCATCGCGAACCGCCTGCATCGACGCCGCAAGCCCGTAATGGATGAAGGTATCCATGTGGCGGGCTTCCTTGGCAGGGATGTAATCCTCGACCTTGAAACCCTTGACTTCGCCGGCGAATCGACAGGCGAAATTCGACGCATCGAACTTCGTCACATTGGCAATGCCGGACCGGCCGGCAAGCAATGCGTCCCACCCTTCGGCAACCGAATTGCCTACCGGACTGATCAAGCCCAGCCCGGTGATCACGACACGCCTGCGGGTCATCTGATTGGCTCCGTTGTTGCGGCCCCGTCCATCAGGCCTTCTGGTGCTTCTGCGCGTAGTCGATCGCGAGTTGAACGGTGGTGATCTTCTCGGCTTCTTCGTCCGGAATCTCGATGCCGAACTCGTCCTCGAGTGCCATCACCAGTTCGACCGTATCAAGCGAATCGGCACCCAGATCGGCCACGAAGGCTTTTTCGTTGGTGACATCCGACTCGGGCACGCCGAGCTGTTCGGCGATGATTTTCTTGACACGGGATTCGATATCGCTCATGACTCCTCCTGGAGTGTGGTCTGAAACAGCCCGGGATTCTAAAGGCAGCACCACCCCCGCTTTCGCGAGATGGTGCAGCGGCATCCGGCCGGGCCAATCCGGAAAATGCTCAATTCATGAACATGCCGCCATTGACGTGCAATTCGCAGCCGGTGATATAGCCGGCTTCGGGCGACGCAAGAAAGGCGACCGCATGCGCAATGTCGGCGGTCTGGCCGAGCCTGCCGAGCGGGATCTGCGCCTTCAATGCGGTGGTCTGGGCCTCGGACAATGACCGGGTCATGTCGGTATCGATGAAGCCCGGTGCGACGCAGTTGACGGTGATGCTGCGGCTGCCGAGTTCACGGGCCAGCGAGCGGGTCATGCCGGCGACCCCGGCCTTCGCGGCCGCATAGTTGGCCTGCCCCGGATTGCCGCTGGCACCGACCACCGACGTGATGTTGACGATGCGGCCATAGCGCTGTTTCATCATCGGGCGGATCGCCGCCCGGCTGGTACGGAAAACCGCCTTCAGGTTGGTATCGACGACGGCATCCCATTCGTCGTCCTTCATCCGCATCGACAGGTTGTCGCGGGTGATGCCGGCATTGTTGACCAGCACGTGCAGTCCGCCATCGGCCTTGACGATGCCGTCGATTGCGGCATCGACGGCGGCGCCGTCGGTCACATCGAGGCAGATGCCGCGGCCCTTGCCCGCACCGGCTGCCTGCAAGGCCTTGCCGATCGCCTCGGCGCCGGCTTCGCTGGTCGCGGTGCCGATCACCGTCAGCCCGCGCTTCAGCAACTCCAGCGCAATCGCCTGCCCGATACCGCGCGACGCGCCGGTGACCAGCGCGACCTGTCCTGCAAATGTGTGTTCAGTCATTGGAAGATCAGTGGGTTGGCGCCGACGACAACAGCGCGCGGGCCTCGCTCAGCGACGCCGGATCGAACAGGCAGGCGGCCTGCAATTCGGGCGCGATGCGTTTGACCATGCCGGTCAGCACCTTGCCCGGACCGCATTCGATGACCACCGGAATCGACCGCGTCTGCAGTGCCTGCACGATCTCGACCCAGCGCACCGCGCCATAGGCCTGGCGGTATAGGGCCTCGCGGATTTGCTCCGGATCGTCGTTGATCGCGACGTCGATGTTGTTGATCAGCGGAATCACCGGCGCCCTCAGTTCGACACCGGCCAGCCGATCGCGCAGCCGCTCGGCCGCCGGCCGCATCAGGCTCGAATGGAACGGTGCGGACACCGCCAGCGGCAGCGCGCGCTTGGCGCCGCGCGCCTTGACGAGTTCACATGCAGCAGCCACGCCGGCCTTGCTGCCGGCAATCACCGTCTGCTTCGGATCATTGAAATTGGCCGCCTCGACGATTTCACCGCTTTCGCGCGCCGCATCGGCGCAGGCCGCGCTGACTGCCTCGGCATCGAGACCGAGGATCGCCGCCATCGCGCCGACACCGACCGGAACCGCCTCCTGCATCGCCTGCGCGCGAAAACGCACCAGCGGCAGCGCATCGGCCAGGCTCAGTGCCTCTGCGGCCACCAGCGCGCTGTATTCACCCAGCGAATGCCCGGCCACCAGCGCCGGTTTGAGGCCGGTCTCGGCCAGCCAGGCGCGGTAACAGGCAATACCGGCGGTCAACATCACCGGTTGCGTATTCGTCGTCAGGTCGAGTTGTTCCTTCGGCCCGTTGCGGATCAGGGCGGCCAGGTCCTCGCCCAGCGCATCGGATGCCTCGGCCAGCGTCTGCCGGACCGCGGGATGGTCGCCCCAGGCGTCGAGCATCCCGACCGCCTGCGAACCCTGGCCCGGAAATACAAATGCAAACTCAGTCATCGGCGTTTGGTTCCCTTCCATGTTGATTGCAACGCGCCACCGCGCCGACCTCGACCCGGCCGAAGCCGCAGCGCCGGTCAGAAGTCCAGCAGCACCGCACCCCAGGTAAATCCGCCACCAACGCCTTCGAGCAGCACGGTATCGCCACGCTTGACCTTGCCGCCACGAACAGCGGCATCGAGCGCCAGCGGCACCGAAGCCGCCGAGGTATTGCCCTGCTCGTCGAGCGTGACGATCAGCTTGTCGAGCGGCAGCCGCATCTTCTTCGCGGTGCTGTGCATGATCCGGATATTGGCCTGGTGAGGGATCAACCAGTCGACATCGTCGGCCGTCCGGCCGGCCTTGTCGAGCACCGATCGCGCAACGCTTTCGAGCACACCGACCGCCATCTTGAAGACCGCCGGTCCATCCATCTTCAGCAACGGATTGCCGCTGACCTTGCCGCCGGCGACCGAACCAGGCGTGCACAGGATGTCGGCATGGCGACCGTCGGCATGCAGTTCGCTGGCCAGGATGCCCGGCTGATCGCTCGCCTCCAGCACCACCGCGCCGGCGCCGTCGCCGAACAGCACGCAGGTCGTGCGGTCGTCGAAATCGAGGATGCGCGAAAACACCTCGGCACCGATCACCAGCGCCCTGCGCGCGCCGCCGGTGCGGATCATCGCGTCGGCGACGCTCAGCGCATAGACGAATCCGGAACAGACCGCCTGTACATCGAATGCCGGGCAGCCATGGACGCCGAGCTTGCGCTGCACGATGCATGCGGTCGACGGAAATACCATGTCCGGCGTCGATGTCGCGACGATGATCAGGTCGATCTCGCCCGCTTCGCGGCCGGCCGCCTCGAGCGCGGCACGCGCTGCGGTGCAGGCCAGGTCGCTGGCCAGTTCGTCATCGGCCGCGAAATGGCGGGCACGGATGCCTGTGCGCTCGACGATCCATTCGTCGGATGTCTCCACGCCGCGGGCCGCCAGCCGATCGACCAGTTGCTGATTGCTCAGTCGTTGGCCGGGCAGGACGCTGCCGGTGCCGGTGATGCGTGCATAAACCATGGGTGCAGGATCTGGAATCGTCAGGCTAGCAGGCCAGCCGGGTCCGCAGGCACGGCACGAGGGCCACCCGCAGTCTCCGGCATGGCCGTCAGGATGTCGCGGATCCGGTCGTGGACACGGGCCAGCAACTGGTGTTTCGCGGCATCATAAGCGCGATTCAGCGCATGCTCGAATGCAAACGCATCGGCCGAACCGTGGCTCTTGAAGACGAGGCCGCGCAGGCCGAGCAGCGCCGCACCGTTGTAGCGCCGGTGATCGACGCGCGATTTGAAATGCCTCAGCACCGGCAGTGCAACCAGCGCCGCCAGCTTGCAGTACAGATTGCGCGTGAATTCCTGCTTGATGAAGTCGGACAGCATCGCTGCCAATCCTTCGGAGGTCTTCAACGCGACATTGCCGACAAAACCGTCGCAGACAACGATGTCGGTCGTGCCCTTGAAGATGTCGTTGCCTTCGACATTGCCGAAGAAGTTCAGATGGCCACGCTCGGCCGCATCACGCAGCAGTTCACCGGCCTTCTTGATCGTGTCGCTGCCCTTGATCGCCTCTTCGCCGATATTGAGCAGGCCGACACTCGGCGACTCGCAACCCTCGACGGCCGACACCAGCGCACTGCCCATCACCGCGAACTGCAGCAGATGTTCTGCGCTGCAGTCGACGTTGGCGCCCAGGTCGAGCACGGTCGTGAAGCGATCCCGCTCGTTCGGCAGAACCGTCGCGATGGCCGGCCGATCGATGCCGTCGAGCGTCTTCAGCAGGTAGCGCGACAACGCCATCAACGCACCGGTATTGCCTGCGGAGACGCAGACGTCGGCCGCTGCGGCGCCGTCTTCACCGGCCCTGACCTGCGAGATCGCGACGCGCAGCGACGAATCCTTCTTGCGACGCAGCGCGGTCTCGATCGAATCATCGGATTCGACGACGTCGGCAGCGCCAACGATGGTGCAGCGCGGCCAGGCCTCGGCAGCCGCCAGCGCCTGCGGGCGTCCGACCAGGATCAGTTCGGCGTCAGGATGGGTTTCGAGAAAGGATTTGCAGGCCGGCAGCGTGATCGACGGCCCGTGGTCACCACCCATGCAGTCCACCGCCAGGCGGACCAGGGCTCGTTCACCGGGGACTGCAGTACCGCTCGGCGGGCGACCGGCACTCATTGCTGCGTGCCGCCGCGGCCCGGCGGCGCGGGTCGCCGGCGACGCAGGTCGTGAACGGACAATTCATCCATGCGGCAGGTCGGCGAGCAACGCAGCTGGGTCAGGCCCGGCCGTCCGACGCCCGCCGCAACGAGCGCGGAATCAGGCGTCAGCCTTGCTCTTGAGGACCTTGCGCCCGCGGTAGAAGCCGGTCGGGCTGATGTGGTGGCGCAGGTGCACTTCACCGGTGGTCGGCTCGATTGCAGTGCCGGGTGCGGCGACTGCATTGTGGGCGCGGTGCATGCCACGCTTCGAGGGAGATTTCTTGTTTTGTTGAACGGCCATGGGTTTCTCCTGGAATTGCTCCCGGACATCATCGCCGAGGCAAGCGGTGCAAAGCCGGCCACCATAGGCCGATCTGCACTTTGAAAAGCCTGTGATTCTAGCATGTCTCGGCGCAGCCGCTTCAATTCTCCGGCTTGCGGGCTTTCAACCGCGCCAGTACCGCAAACGGCTTTTCTGGCGGCGCCAGTTCGATCGCCGCGGCCACCGGGTCCGGCGGCGCCTGCAGCGGCCGCGGACAGCTGCCTTCGTGGCGCGGCACCAGCGGCAACGACAGCAGCAGCTCGTCCTCGATCAGCGCCGGCAGATCGAACGAGCGCGATTCGACGAGCACATCCTCGTCCGATTCGATGTCCAGCGCAGCGGCGGTCGACTCGTCGGCGACAAACCGGTATTCGTGATCGATCTGCATTGCATGCTCGACCGCCTGCAGGCAGCGCTGACAGGTCAGACGCACCCGGCCACTGGCCTGTAGCAGCAGCCACGGCTGTTTGTCGCCGCCGGGTGCGGACCGCATCTCGCCGGAGGCCTGCCAATGGACGAGTTCATCGGCGGCAGGCGGGCTTTCCGGATGGGTGCTCGCGACCAGCCGCTCGAGATCGCGGATCGGCATGTCGCCTTCGAGGGCCGCAGCACGGTCGGCAAAGCTGCGGACATCGAGGCGGGAGGGGTTGAAGGGTCTTTCTCGCATCGTTGCAGTGTAGGTGAGACATCCCGGCCGGGCGGCGGCCTGCCACGATGCCGATGCCGCCGGCGAGGCTGTTGGACAATCGGGAATGGCCCATCCCCGAACCCTGATCCTTGCCTCGACCTCGGCCTACCGGCGCGAACTGCTGACGAGGCTGCAACTGCCGTTCGATGTCGTCGCGCCCGACGTCGACGAAACCGCCGGGCCCGGCGAGCACGGCAGCGCGCTGGCTCTGCGGCTGGCGCTGGCAAAAGCGCATGCCGTTGCCACGCAGCACCCGGATGCGGTCGTGATCGGCTCCGACCAGGTCGCGACGGTCAACGGCAGAACACTCGGCAAACCCGGCAACCACGCACGCGCAGTCGAACAGCTGCGTTTGATGCGTGGCCAGACCATCCTGTTCGAGACCGCCGTTGCGGTCGTCTGCCGGGCGAGCGGCTTCGAGCGCAGCGCGGTCGAGCCGGTCGAGGTGACGATGCGCGACCTGGGCGATGCCGAGATCGAGCGTTATCTGCAACTCGAGCCGGCCTACGATTGCGCCGGCAGCGCCAAATGCGAGGGGCTCGGCATCACGCTGATGACGGCGATCCGCTCCGCCGATGCCACGGCGCTGGTCGGGCTGCCGATGATCCGCACTGCGGCACTGCTGCGTGAGGCAGGCATCGATCCGCTGGCCAGCGATGCCGGAGGCGGCCGGTGAGCGCGACACCTCATGGCCGGCTCTACCTGATGCCCAACACGCTGGACTTCGGGCTGGCCGACAACCAGCCGCGGCTGCCGCTCGAGGAACTGCTGCCGATCGGCGTGATCCGAATTGCCAGCACACTCACCTGCTGGGTCTGTGAAAACGCGAAGACGACGCGGGCGCTGCTGAAACGTGTCGACGCGCTGGTGCCGCTGGCGACGCCGCTGCAATCGCTGGCCATCGTCGAAATGCCGCGCCCGCAAAAAGGCGGCCCGGCGCGTGCCGCCATCAGCGGCGAACGCTGGAACGAACTGCTGGCGCCGGCGTTGGCGGGGCGTGATCTCGGGCTGCTGTCCGAAGCCGGCCTGCCTGCAGTGGCCGACCCTGGCGCCGGCCTGGTACAGGCCGCCCATGACAAAGGCATCGAGGTGGTCGCCCTGCCCGGCGCCAGTTCACTGCTGCTGGCGCTGGCAGCCAGCGGAATGCAGGGCCAGCATTTCGCGTTCGTCGGCTACCTGCCGGTCGCGGCCACCGAGCGGACGGCACGCATCCGCGAACTCGAGGCGGCATCGCGCCGCGCCGGCCAGAGCCAGCTGATGATCGAGACACCGTATCGCAATCAGGCGCTGTTGGCGGCGCTGCTGGCGGCGCTGCAGCCGACGACGCGGCTGGCCGTCAGCTGCGGGCTCAGCATGCCGGGCGGATTCAGCCGCAGCGCCAGCGTCGCGACGTGGCGGCAACGCGACTGGACCTTGCCGGCCGACATGCCGGCGGTTTTTTCACTGCTGGCCGGAAGTTGACTCGGCCGCCGGCTTGCCGCCGAACAGCGCCGCGATCTTCTTTTTCGGCTTGATATTTGCCGACACGCTGCGCGCCACCGGCGCCGCCGGCCGGTCCCAGCTCGGCCGGGCGTCGGCCGAGGCCTCGTAGGGCTTGTCGAAAAACGGGTCGCGCGAGGCGCGGGGCGCCGCTGCCGGCGCACTGCGCGGCGCTGCCTGGCCGGCATCGGCCGGCGTGTCGCGGCGGAACCGCTCGCGCCGCGGCGGCGGCGAGTCATCGAGTTCGAGCGGCTCGAGTTCGATCTTCTTCTTGATCAGCTTCTCGATATCGGCCATCAGCCGGGTGTCGTCGCGCGTGACCAGCGTCACCGCGAGGCCGGAGGCACCGGCGCGGCCGGTTCTGCCGATGCGGTGCACATAGTCCTCGGCATTGAACGGCACATCGAAATTGAATACCGCCGGCAGATCCGCAATATCGAGGCCGCGCGCCGCGACGTCGGTCGCAACCATCACGTCGACCGAGCCGGCCTTGAATGCATCGAGCGCCTTCAGCCGCTCGTCCTGCGACTTGTCGCCATGCAGCGCGGTCGTGCGCAAACCGTCGCGCTCGAAGGTTCGCGCCAGCCGCGCACAGCCGAGCTTCGAATTGACAAACACCAGCGCCTGCGTCAGCCCGCGCTCCTTGATCAGTTTCAGCACCGCGGCGCGCTTGTCGTCGGAGCTGACACTGTAGAAACGCTGCTCGACGTTGGTCGCGGTCGCATTCGGCCGCGCCACCTCGACCAGCACCGGGTCCTGCAGATAACTTTCTGCCAGCCGCTTGATTTCCGGCGAGAAAGTCGCCGAGAACAACAGCGTCTGGCGCTGCTTGGGCAGGTAGCTGAGGATGCGCTGCAGATCGGGCAGAAAGCCGATATCGAGCATGCGGTCGGCCTCGTCGAGGACCACATATTCGACCTGGTTCAGCACGCAGTTCTTTGCCTCGATGTGGTCGAGCAGCCGGCCCGGCGTCGCGATCAGCACCTCGACACCGGCCTTCAGTTCGGCCGTCTGCGGCTTCATGTCGATGCCGCCGAATACCACTGCAGCGCGCAGCTTGGTATGTTTCGAATAGGTCTTGACGTTGTTCGCGACCTGGTCGGCAAGCTCACGCGTCGGCGCGATCACCAGCGCACGCACCGGATGGCGGGCCGGCGAGACACTCGATGTCTCGTGGCGCAGCATCTTCTGCAATAGCGGAATCGAAAATGCCGCGGTCTTGCCGGTGCCGGTCTGCGCGGCGCCCATCACATCGCGGCCGGCCAGCACGACCGGAATCGCCTTCGCCTGGATCGGCGTCATCATCAGATAACCCGATTCGGCGACTGCACGCAGCAGCTTCGGGTCAAGCGGGAGGGTATCGAATCGGGCAGGTGCAGGAGCGGTTGCCGCGGTCTCCGGCGAAGCGCCTTCGACCATTTGTGTAGCTTCAATCATCCGGCGATTATCGCGCCTGGGGCATTTTCCAGCCGGTTGATCGGCCGATCGCCCTGGTATTTGCCACCTAAAATCCACCGGAACGTCGCTTTCCGGAGATTTCGAGGCCGGTTTGCTCCACTTTCTGGCATTCAAGGCTTTCCATGATCCTCGTCACAGGCGGCGCCGGCTTCATCGGCGCCAATTTTGTTCTCGACTGGCTGGCGTCTTGTGATGAAGCGGTCGTCAACCTCGACGCGCTGACCTACGCCGGCAACCGCGAAAGCCTGGCCTCCCTCGATGGCGACCCACGCCATCACTTCGTGCACGGCGACATCACCGACCGCAATCTGCTCGATCGGCTTTTTGCCGAACATCGCCCGCGCGCGGTGGTCCATTTCGCAGCCGAAAGCCACGTCGACCGCAGCATTCACGGCCCCGGCGAATTCATCCAGACCAATGTGCAGGGCACGTTCACGCTGCTCGAGGCGGCCCGCGGCTTCTGGAGCTCGCTGGGTGAGGCGGACAAGAAGGCGTTCCGCTTTCACCACGTCTCGACCGACGAGGTTTACGGATCGCTCGGCCGCGACGATCCGCCGTTCACCGAAACCCATCTGTACCAGCCGAACAGCCCGTATTCGGCATCGAAGGCGGCCAGCGACCACCTGGTCCGCGCCTGGCACCATACCTACGGCCTGCCGGTGCTGACGACCAATTGCAGCAACAACTACGGCCCCTTCCATTTCCCGGAAAAACTGATCCCGCTGATGATCGTCAATGCGCTGGCCGGCAAGCCGCTGCCGGTCTACGGCGACGGCCAGCAGGTGCGCGACTGGTTGTACGTGAAGGACCATTGCGCGGCGATCCGCGAGGTGCTGGCGCGTGGCCGCGTCGGCGAAACCTACAACATCGGCGGCTGGAACGAAAAACCGAATATCGAGATCGTCAAGACGGTCTGCGCGCTGCTCGACGAGCTGAAACCCGACCCGGCCGGCAGCTACGAGCGTCTGATCAGCTACGTCACCGACCGCCCCGGCCACGACCGGCGTTATGCGATCGATGCGCGCAAGCTCGAGCGCGAACTCGGCTGGAAACCGGCCGAAACCTTCGAGACCGGCATCCGCAAGACGGTCAACTGGTACCTCGAACACGGCGACTGGGTCGCGCGGGTGCAGAGCGGCGCCTACCGCGAGTGGCTGGACCGCAACTACGCCGACCGGAACGCCGCATGAAGATCCTGCTGCTCGGCAAAGGCGGCCAGGTCGGCTGGGAACTGCAACGGTCATTGGCCACATTGGGCGAGCTGGTCGCGCTCGATTTCGACAGCACGGACTTCAGCGCCGATTTCTCCAGACCCGAATCGCTCAGCGCCACCGTCAACGCGATTGCACCGCAGATCATCGTCAATGCCGCCGCCCATACCGCGGTCGACAAGGCCGAAAGCGAGCCCGACCTCGCTCGCTCGATCAATGCCACCGCACCCGGCGTGCTGGCCCGCGAAGCAGCGGCGATTGGTGCCTGGCTGCTGCACTACAGCACCGACTATGTGTTCGACGGCAGCGGAAGCGCGCCATGGCGCGAGGATTCGCCAACCGGGCCACTGAGCGTCTACGGGCAGACCAAGCTCGAAGGCGAGCAGGCGATCCGCGCCAGCGGCTGCCGGCATCTGATTCTGCGCACCAGCTGGGTCTATGCGGCGCGCGGCGGCAATTTTGCGAAGACGATGCTGCGGCTGGCCGCCGAGCGCGACCGGCTCAGCGTGATCGACGACCAGATCGGTGCACCGACCGGCGCCGAACTGCTGGCCGATCTGAGTGCCCACGCGCTGCGCACCGCATTGCAGCGGCCAGAGATCTCCGGCACCTACCATGCGGCGGCGGCCGGCGAAACCAGCTGGCACGGTTATGCCAGCCATGTGATCGATTTCGCCCGCCACGCCGGTCAGCCGGTCAAGGTCGCGGCCGATGCGATTGCTGCGGTGCCGAGCAGCGCATTCCCGACGCCGGCTCGGCGCCCGAACAATTCACGGCTCGATACTTCCCGGCTGCGCGAAACCTTCGGCGTCACGCTGCCCGACTGGCGCATCGGCGTTGATCGCATGCTGACCGAAGTGCTCGGCCAATGAGCCGCGGCACCGACCCCTCTCTGACGGAATCCTCATGAAGCGCAAAGGCATCATCCTCGCCGGCGGGTCCGGCACCCGGCTGCACCCGGCAACGCTGGCGATCAGCAAGCAATTGCTGCCGGTCTACGACAAGCCGATGGTCTATTACCCGCTGTCGACGCTGATGCTGGCCGGCATTCGCGACATCCTGGTGATCAGCACGCCGCAGGACACGCCGCGTTTCGACTCACTGCTTGGTGACGGCGAGCGCTGGGGCCTGAACATCTCGTACTGCGTGCAACCAAGCCCGGATGGCCTCGCCCAGGCCTTCATCCTCGGCCGCGACTTCATCGCCGGCGACCCGAGTGCGCTGGTGCTTGGCGACAACCTGTATTTCGGCCACAGCTTCCAGCAGCTGCTCGAATCGGCCCATTCGCGACCGGATGGCGCAACAGTTTTTGCCTACCACGTCAACGATCCGGAGCGTTATGGCGTCGTCGAATTCGATGCCGACCGGCGCGCGCTGAGCATCGAGGAAAAGCCGAAGCAGCCAAAAAGCAACTATGCGGTGACGGGCCTGTATTTCTACGACCAGCAGGTCTGCGACATCGCTGCGAGCATCAAGCCGTCGGCGCGCGGCGAGCTCGAGATCACCACCGTCAATGCCCGCTACCTCGAGCAGGGTCAGCTCGACGTCGAGATCATGGGCCGCGGTTATGCCTGGCTCGATACCGGCACCCACGACAGCCTGCTCGAAGCCGGGCAGTTCATCGCGACGCTGGAAAAGCGCCAGGGGCTGAAGGTCGCGTGTCCGGAGGAGATCGCCTACCGCTCCGGCTGGATCAGCGCGCAGCAGCTGCAGGCATTGGCCGAACCGCTGGCGAAAAACAGTTATGGCCAGTATCTGCTGCAGATCCTCGGCGAGAAGGTGTTCTGATGAAGGTCATCCCCACCTCGATCGCCGGTGTGCTGATTTTCGAGCCGAAGGTCTTCGGCGACGAACGCGGCTTTTTCATGGAGAGTTTCAACCAGAAGGTCTTCGACGATGCGGTCGGCGAGCGCATCAGCTTCGTGCAGGACAACCATTCGCGCTCGGCACGCGGCGTGCTGCGCGGCCTGCACTTCCAGCGTCCGCCGCATGCCCAGGGCAAGCTGGTCCGCGTCACGCAGGGCAGCGTCTTCGACGTCGCGCTCGATATCCGGCCCGACAGCCCGACCTTCGGCCGATGGGAAGGTATCGAGCTGTCCGGCAGCAACCACCGGCAACTGTGGATTCCGGCCGGCCTCGCGCATGGTTTTCTGGTGACCAGCGACAGCGCCGATTTTCTCTACAAGACAACCGACTATTACGCGCCGGCGGCCGAAGGCGCGGTGCGCTGGGACGATCCGGCGCTGGCGATTGCCTGGCCGCTGGACGCACTGAACGGCGCGGCGCCGACACTGTCGGCGAAGGACGCAGCCGCACCGACGCTGGCCGAACTGCCGCGCGGCTGATGGGCTGGCACGGCCGGCTCGCGCTGAGCTACGAGCAGCACGCCGGCACGACCGTCTCGCGCAGCCGGCACCACGGCCCGATGCGGGTGCTGGCCAGCCTCTATCCAGAAGGTCCGGCGGTCTGCCATCAGGTACTGGTCCATCCGCCGGGCGGACTGGTCCATGGCGACGTACTCGAACTCGAGATCGGCCTGCGCGCGGGCAGCCATGTCGTGCTGACGACTCCCGGCGCGACACGGTTCTACCGCAGCGGCGGCGATGTCGCACGGCAGGCGGTGCGGGCCAGGCTCGAGGCAACGGCGCGCCTCGAATGGCTGCCGCTCGAAACCATCTGCCACCGCGGTACCCGGGCCGAAAACGAGTTGTCGTTCGAACTGGCGCCCGGCGCAGAGATGATCGGCTGGGACACGCTGGCGCTCGGTCTGCCGGCCAGCGGCGAAGCCTTCGACAGCGGTTCGATGCGGCAGCAGATTCAACTGCCCGGCATTTGGCTCGAACGTGCGTTGATCGACGGCGGCGACCGCAGGCTGCTCGATGGTCCGCTCGGCTGGGCCGGCCGATCCGTCCTCGGCTGCGTCTGGTTCAGCCGCGGCGATGCGATCGACCCGTTGCTGCGCGAGCGCCTGCTCGATCAGGCACGCGAGCTTGTCGCGGCGTCACCGCTGGCGGCGACCGCCGGCGCCACATCGACCGACGCCAGGCTGGTGGTGCTGCGCGTGCTGGCGCACCGCGCCGAGCCGGTGCTGGCCTTGCTCGGCCAGGTCCGCGCCGCCTGGCGGCAGTCGGCATGGCAGCTCGATGCCCATCCACCACGGATCTGGCGGACATGAGGCAAGATTGGTGATGGCCAATTTCCGCCCCCACGCAAGCCGCCGCCAGCTGATGCAGCGTTGTGCCGCGATGTCACTGACCGCCGCCCTGCCCCGCCATCTGTTGATCGGCAGCATGTTCGCCATCCCCGAGGCGACCGCGGCGGCGGCCGAGCCCAGCCTGCCGGCCGAGCGTCGCGTTCCCGGCGGCATTGCGATCGTGACGATCGGCAGCACCGCCGACAAACCGCGCGCCTGGTTCGGCGATGTGCCGGTGCTGGTCGTCGCGTCGCCGTTCGGCTGGACCGCAGTCGTCGGCATCGCGCTGTCGGCCGAACCGGGGATGGTGCCGTTGCGGGTCGAGCAGCCGGGACGCGCGGCGGAAATCATCGATATCCAGATCGGCCGCGCCGACTATGCCGAGCAGCGCCTGACGGTGAAGCCAGGCAAGGTCGACCTGTCGGCGCGGGACCTCGCCCGGCACCAACGCGAGCGCGCGCACCAGCAGACCGTCATCGCAACGGTCAGCGAGCCGCTGCCGGCACTGCTGCGCTTTCAGGTGCCGACCCCCGGCCGCCGTTCCAGTTCATTCGGCTTGCGCCGCTTCTTCAATGGCCAGCCGCGCAATCCGCACAGCGGCATGGACATCGCAGCACCGGTCGGCACGCCGGTCAGCGCACCGGCGGCGGGCCGCGTGATCGACACCGGCGACTATTTTTTCAACGGCAATACGGTCTGGCTCGACCATGGCGGCGGCCTGCTGTCGATGTTCTGCCACCTCGATTCGATTGCGGTCAAGGTCGGCGACCGGCTGGCGGTCGGCCAACACCTCGGGACCGTCGGCGCTACCGGTCGCGTCACCGGCCCGCACCTGCACTGGTCGGTCAGCCTGAACCGGCAGATGGTCGATCCGGCGCTGTTCCTGTAGACGCGATCAGGCCACCGTACACAGGCGGTCGATCGAGTCCGCGGCTTCCTGCCGACGGTGCGCATTGGCATCGACAAATCCAAGCGCCGCGGCGATGCGTGCCGGATCGTTGATCGTCCGCACCTCAACATAGGCTTGCTCCGCCTGCGGATAGTGGCGGCGCAGCAGATGCAGCCACTGCTTGATGCGACCGGGCCGGTGCCGATCGGCCACATGGCCGGCGATGATCTGCCAGTAGGCACGCAGCAACGGCTGCATCGCTGTCCACGGCAAGGTCTGCGACTGCCGTGAGCCCATTGACGCTGCAATGATTTCCAGCGCCAGCCCGGGGTTGGCGACGATGCCCCTGCCGAGCATCAATGACGAGCAGCCCGATTCCGCCCGGCAGCGCAGCGCATCGGCGACGGTCCAGATCTCGCCATTGGCGATCACCGGCACCGTGACGGCCTCGCGCACCGCTGCAATCTGCTCCCAGTAGGCCGGCGGGCGGTAGCCGTCGAGTTTGGTCCGCGCATGGACGACGATTTCGCTGGCGCCATTGCCGGCCAGCGCCAGCGCGCAGTCGACAGCGCGCGAACCGTCGCGAACGCCGAGCCGCATCTTTGCGGTGACCGGCATCGGCTGCGGCACCGCACGGCGCACCGCGGCGACGATGCGGCCGATCAGTTCGGGATCGTCGAGCAGGCCGGCGCCGCCACCGTGCCGATTGACGATCTTCGCCGGACAGCCGAAATTCAGATCGATGCCGGCCGGACGCAGTCCGGCCAGCCGCGCGGCGTTGTCGGCCAGGCAGACCGGGTCCGACCCGAGCAACTGGGCGCGAACCGGCACGCCGGCCGGTGTTTTCCCGCCGGCGAGCAACTCCGGCACGATGCGGGTGAAGACACGTTCGGGCAGCAGCGTGCCGCTGACGCGGATAAATTCCGAGACGCAGCAATCGACGCCGCCGACCCGGGTCAGGACGTCGCGCAGGCTGAAATCGAGCAGCCCCTCCATCGGGGCCAGCAGCAGTGTCACCGGCACCGCCTCGCCAATGGCATGCCGCGGACGGTCATGCCGTTGCCGAGCGGCCGCGCATCGCGCTGAAGCCCTTGAACAGGGCCACCGCCAGTCCGCCGGCAATGATGCCGACCAGCGCATTGAGCAGGCTGGAAACGACGATCGCCATCACGCCGCCAAACGCCTCGGCCTGCGCCTCGATCAGATGCGCCAGCGGTGCGATGCCGTGGACCAGGATGCCGCCACCGACCAGGAACATCGCCGCGGTGCCGGCAATCGTCAGGCCCTTCATCAGATACGGCGCAAAACTGACGATGCCTCGCCCGAGTGCCGCGGTGCCACCTTGCTTGCGGCTCAGGTAGAGGCCGAAATCATCGAGCTTGACGATGCCGGCGACCAGCCCATAAACCCCGATCGTCATCACCGCGGCAATCGTCGCCAGCACCGCCAGCCGCGTCACGGTATCGGCATCCTGCACGGTGCCGAGCGTGATCGCGATGATCTCGGCCGACAGGATGAAATCGGTGCGGATCGCGCCCTTGATCTTGTCCTTCTCGAGCGCAACCAGATCGACCTTCGGATCGACCAAGGCCTTGGTCAGTTCGGCATGATGCGCCTCATCGTCCTCGCGCCGGTGCAGCCAGCGGTGGGCGACTTTCTCGAAACCCTCGAAGCAGAGGAACAGGCCACCGGCCATCAGCAGCGGCGTCACCGCCCACGGTGCAAATGCGCTGATCGCCAATGCCACCGGCACCAGGATCAATTTGTTCAGCGCCGATCCCTTGAAGACCGCCCAGACAACCGGAATTTCGCGTTTTGCCGAGACTCCGCTGACCTGTTGCGCATTCAGCGCCAGGTCGTCGCCAAGCACGCCGGCGGTCTTTTTCGCTGCGACCTTGGTCAGGACGGCGACATCGTCGAGGATGGTGGCGACATCGTCGAGCAGCGCAAGCAAGCTGGAAGCCATGGGCGGGACCGATCGGCGAGAAGTGGAAATGCTGGGACAGCAGCCGATGGTAGCAATCGCGGCCGCCTACCGCGGTGTCGGGCTGGGCGTGACTGCGACGAGCGCAGCAGGCCCTGCCCGGTCAAGGCCGGCCTGAGTGCCGGCCGGCGAGATCAATCAGTGCGACTCGACACAGGCCGGACGAACAACCGGGACCGCGAATTCGCGGCCGACCACGGCGCGTGCATAGAGGTAGTTGGTTCGGGCCCGTTCGCTCAGGCTGTCCAGAGGAACATGCCCGCCATCGTCACAAGGAAACGACAAGGCGCGCCCCTCGCTGAACAGCGACTGGAAGCGCAGTTCGAAGCAGGCTTTCGGTTCGAGGTTCGTCGGTGCGGTGTTCATGGCGCTGACTCCGGTTCGGGTGACAGATCGACTTCTGTTGGCTACTACATTAGTCCTGCGTTGCTTCCAACGCATCGGATGCATGCCCAAACGTCGCGTCGGTGTCATGCCCCGCATCCGGTAAGACAATGACTTACACACTTGCGGCAAATTTCACCCTGGCGCTCGTTCTGACACGTTTATCGACCGGAAAGCACCGACCATGAGCCTGTTGTTGATACGCCATGGAGAGACTGCGTTGAATGTGTCACGCACTCTCCAGCCGGAAGACTCGCCACTGAGTGAACGCGGCCATGCGCAGGCAAAGGCGCTGGGCTGCAGGCTGGCGGCCAGTGACCTGGCAGGCATCGTCTGCAGCGACCTGCCGCGCGCGCGCCAGACTGCCGACTACCTGGCCCGTGCAACCGGCCTGCCGATCGCCACCAGCGTGCTGCTGCGCGAACGCGATTTCGGTGCGTGGCGTGGCCGTGCCTATGCCGACCTGCCGATCGATCCGTTGCGGATGGTCGAGGCGCCACCGGAGGGCGAATCGATGCAGCAGTTCCTGAACCGCGCGGCAGCGGCATTTGCCGATCTGTGCCGGCGGCGCAGCCGCAGTGGCGGACCGCTGGCGGTCGTCACCCACGGCCTGATGGTGCTGGCAATGCTCGAGCGCCATGCGCAACTCGCCGACGGTCAGGTGATGCCGGCCAGCCTGCGCAATACCTCGGTCAGCATCGTCGACGCCGAAGCGCCGCATCGGATCTCATTGCTCGATGACGTCGGCCACCTCGATGAGCCGCCACTTGCCGGACCGGCCAGCATTCTTTCTGGCGGTTGATGGCCGGCGCAGCGGCCGGCCCGCGCCCTCACATCACGCTGCGGTGCAGGCGGATTTCCTCGATGCGTGCACCACCACCGACCTCGATGGTCTTTGCCGATGCCGGTTCACGCTTGAAGCCGGCGAGTTCGATGAAGCGCATCGTCCGCTCGAAGCGCATCGGCAGCCAGATGCTGACCTTGGTGCAGCCCTCTTCCTGCAACCCGTCGCGGGCGGCATCCCACAGCGCCAGTCCGGCGCCGCGGTTCCAGTGATTCGGGTGCACATACAGCGCCCAGAGCTCGCCGGTCGTCGACGGCGTGCCCTTGTCGCGCGAACGGTCGAAGCCGGCAAAGCCGATGACCTTGTCGTTGTCGGTGACGACCAGCACCTGCGGCTCGCACAGGTCGATCGCCTCGCGCCAGTAGGCCTGGCAGCGCTCGACGGAAAAACTCTGCAATGCCTCGATCGGGCCGGCCTCGCGGATGCAGGCCTGCCATGCAGCCACATGGGCTTCGGCAATCGGTTTGGCGTCCCGCAGCGAGGCGGGACGGACGGCAAATGCGGTACGGGTCGGCAGGTCGGTAGTGGACAAAGGCATGAGATCGGTCAAACGAAAAAAGGTCAGGACTGTAACGGCTGTATTTTTTGCGACCCGCATTGTCGTCGTTGCATGCATTGCCGGTTCGGCAACGGCAATCCATCCAGGTCAGCGGTCGGGTTTCGGCGGCCGCACCGGGCCGCAAGCCAGAGATTGTTGCTCATGAACAACGAACTCGCCAACCGCATCGTTGAAATCCCAGCGCTCGACGATGGCCTTGCGCGCCGTGGCGGGGCCGACATGCTGTCCGGCCGCGCTATCGCCGGTGCGGATCAGGTTGATCGAATTGCCGGCCTCGTGGCGGATCCGGCTTGACACCGCGGTGCCGGCCTGCACCACCCAGCTCGGGTGGTTTTCGTGCAGCGGCCGGATGTAGGGCAGATGGATATGGCCACCGAGCAGCAGATCGGCGCCGGCCGCCGACCACACCTCGATCGCCCGCCGATGGCCATGCAGCAGGTTGTGCCGGTCGATCGTCGTGCACACCGCGATCGGCTGGTGGGTCACGACGACCCGCAGCTGGCTCGGCTTCGCCGCGCGCAGCCGCCGTGCGACCCGGTCGATCTGCCGTGGGGACAGCTGGCCATCGACATGACGCCAGCGACGGGTCGTATTCAGCATCATCAGCAGCAGATCGGGCAACTCGAGTTCTGGTTCGAGGTTGTTGCCGAAGCAGCGGCTGTAACGCCGGTACGGCATGAAGAGGCGCGAAAACGGGTTGAACAGCGAGATGTCGTGGTTACCGGGAATCGCCAGCAGCTTCGGTATGCGCAGGCTGTCGAAGAACCGCCGCGCCGCCTCGAACTGGGCCGGCCGGGCGCGCTGCGTGATGTCGCCGGAGACGACCAGCACATCGGGCTGCAGCCGGCCGGCCAGGCGTTGCAATGCGCTGACGACCTCGGGGCGTTCGGTGCCGAAATGGGTGTCGGAAACCTGCAGCAGCAGACTCATCGGGCGGACGGCTCGGGTTCGCCCTTGATCAGCCACAGGCGTTGCGGATGGACGCTGAAATCGAACGGCGGCTTCATCCAGGCGATTTCGCCATCGGTCGCAACCTTGTAGCGGCGCCGGCCGAAGCGCCCGATCGGCTCGACCCGCAGCCGCCGGAAGGCCAGCCTGCGCACCGATTCGGCATCGCCGAGCTGGCCGATCGCGCCACGCAGCGCGAGGCCGAACATCGACAGCGTATCGACATCGCGCGGCGCAATCGCGACCAGCCGGCCATGCTGCAGCTGTTCCGCTTCGTCGATGCCGATCTGCTCGAGTTGCAGCCGGTTGTTGCCGACGAACAGCGTCGGTGTCCGCAGGCGCTGCGGCGGCGCACCCTCCTTGTCGTCGTCGGTGCCCGGTTCACGCCAGTCGACCTGCAGGTTCAGCTGCCGGTGCTCGCGCAGCAGGCTGAACATCGCCGAGAACATCGCGACGACCCGGCTCCGGCCGAAGCGCTGCTTGAACGATTCGCGGTCCTCGAGCAGTTCCGGATACAGCCCGAGGCTGACATTGACGATGAAGACCTTGTCGTTGACGCGACCGACCTGCACCGGTTCCGGCCGCCCCGAGAGCACGCGCTCGAGGGCCGCCTCGGTATCTTCCGGAATGCCGTGGGTGCGCGCGAAATAGTTGAAGGTTCCCTGCGGCAGCACGCCGAAACCGCAGCCGCTGCCGATTGCCGCCTGGACCACCGCATTGATCGTGCCGTCTCCTCCGGCGGCGACGACGACACCGTCACACGCCGAGGCCTGCCGCACCGCTTCGGCGGCGACGCCGGCGATCGGCTTGCGCCGATCGAAACTCATCAACTGGTATTGGCGGCCGTGACGGGCGGTCACCGCGGCAATGACCTCGCGACGCTCGCCCGGATCGGTCCGACCCGAGCCCTCGTTCATCACGATGAACAGCGGCCCGGCGGCCGGCGGCGGATTCATTTCGTCGGCAGCGCGTCGTGCAGCGCGATCAGTTCCTGCGTCAGCTTGTGGCGCGGATCGAGGTAGATCATCGGCATCGCCTGTTCGTGCGATTCGCGGATCCGCACCGACGCGCTCAGATAGGGCTGCAGCACCGGCAGGCCCTCGTCGATCAGTTCCTGCACGACGCGCTGCGGCAGGTTCGCGCGCGGCTGGAACTGGTTGACGACGATGCCCTCGACCTTCAGCTTCGGATTGTGGTCGGCACGGATCTCGTTGACGTTTTCCAGCAGCGCATACAGCGCGCGGCGCGAGAAATCATCGCAGTCGAACGGGATCAGGCAGCCGCGCGCCGCGATCAGTGCCGAGCGGGTGAAAAAGTTCAGCGCTGGCGGCGTATCGATGTAGATGCGGTCGTAGTTGCCGGCAATCTCGTCGAGCGCCTCGCGCAGCTTGTAGATCTTGTGCCGCGATTCGAGCTTGCTCTGCAATTCCTCGAGTTCCGATGAGGCCGGCATCAGGTGCAAGCCCTCGAACGGCGTTTCGTAGATGAATTCGCCTGTTGCCTTCGGCCGGGCCAGGAATTTCAGCGTCTGCTCGAACAGCTCGGCCATGTTGACGAGCGGCTCATCGGCCGCCGACCCGAGCAGGTAGCGGGTCGAATTGGCCTGCGGATCAAGATCGACGACCAGCGTGCGGTGGCCCTGGTAGGCGCTGACGGCTGCAAGGTTGCAGGTGATCGTCGATTTGCCAACGCCGCCCTTCTGATTGAAAACGACATGCCGCATGCGCGTTCCTGCTTCGTTGATGGATCGATGCCGCCGCTGCCGGGCCCCTGCCCAGCGTGACGCTCACCGTGTGTGCCGGGCCGCAATTGTGCCCTGCCACATTGGTCGTCGATCAACGGCTGCGTGGTGCAAGCCGGTCGAGTTGCTGCTGCAGCGTGGTGTTCAGCCGTGAATAGATCTGCAGTTGTTCGCCGAGACCGCGCAGCCGGTCGGCGAGCCGCTTGCAGAGGCCGACCATCAGCCGCGCAGCCACTTTCGGCTGCTCGTCGATCAGGCGCTGCAGCGCCTTGCGGGTCAGGCCGGCTGCCTGCAGCGGCGTTGCCGCAATGCAGCTGGCCGAGCGCGGCGAGCCGTCGATCAAGCCCATCTCGCCGATCACATTGCCCGGGCCGAGCACCGAAATCGGCACCTGCGTCGCGGTGACCGGATCGGCTGTCTCGACCGTTACCTCGCCGCTGAGGATCAGCAGCAGATAGCTGGTATTGCCGGCGTCACCCTCGCGCAGCACCGTGGCACCGGCCGGATAGCCAACCAGCCCCATGTAGCCGACGACACAGGCGGCTTCGTCGGCGCTCAGCTCGCCGATCGCCGCCGACGTCACCAGCAGTTCGGTCGCCAGCTCGGCCAGCGCCGGGCTGCTCGTCAGCGGTCTTGCACCGCGCCCGGCCTGCGGGTCGTCGGCACTGCGCGCATCGTTTGCATCATGGGATGGCGGTTGCATCGGGTCACCTGACAAGAAACGAGGGTCCGGCCCAAAGCGGCAGTCGAGCCAAGCGGCTGCTGCGGCTGTGCTGCAGGAGAATACACCCCATCACGCGCCATTCGGTCCTGAATCGCGCCCCCCTCGAGCCCCGCCGCCCCGCAGACCATGCGCCTGTTGTCCCGTTGTTCGTCTTCATCCGCGGCTTGCCGTCGCCTCGAGCGTGACCTGCTGCGGCGCGCACCGCTGGCCGCAGCGGCGCTGTATTGCCTGGTTTCTGCTGCCCAGGCGCAGGGCCAGGATGCGGGCGCCGCCGCTGCCGCTCCGGCGACCCCGGCCTCTGCACCCGTCGCAGAGACACCGCCGCCGAAGGCGCCGGCCAGCGGTGCCGCCGCGCCCGCGGCATTGCAGCGGGTGCAGATCTCCGGCAGCACCGCCGGCGACGCCGATACCCGCGAGCGCCGCGAATCGACCGCCGCGAAGATCATCGTCGGACGCGAGGAAATCGAGCGATTCGGTGACAGCAGTGTCAGCGATGTGCTGAAACGCCTGCCGGGGGTGACCACCGGCGGCGCGCCGGGGCGGCGCGGCGGTCCGCGAATGCGCGGGCTCGGCGGCGGCTATACGCAGATGCTGATCAACGGCGAGCCGATTCCCGCCGGTTTTTCGCTCGAATCGCTGACGCCCGAACAGGTCGAACGGATCGAGATCCTGCGCGCGCCGACCGCCGAATATGGCGCCCGGGCGGTCGCCGGAACGATCAACATCGTGTTGCGCGAGGCGCTGCAGAAGCGGCTCAACGATCTGCGTTTCGGCACCACTGTCGAAGCCGGATATGCCTCGCCGGGCATCTCGTGGACGCGCAACGACAAGCTCGGCGAAGGCGCGGGCAATGCCTACAACCTGTCGGTATCGGTCTTCCGGCGCAACCGCGCCGATCCGATCGACAACCGGACGACGATCTCGCGCATCGACAGCGGCGCCACCACGCTCGAGCAGCATGAAACCGGCGTCGACCGCGACCACCGGCTCGGCATCAACCTGAGCAGCCGGCTGCAGTGGCGGCTTGGCGACGGCGACAGCCTCAGCCTGCAACCGTTTTTGCTGCTGGCGCGCAGCGACGGCACGGGCCGCCGCCACCTCGAGCAGCCCATTGGCAGCACGGCCGCCCCGTACAGCGATGCCGAAATCGATTCCGATAACCGGCTGCAGGTGATGCGTCTGAATGCGCAATGGCAGAAACGCCTGGCGGCATCCTCGCGGCTCGACCTGCGTCTCGGCGGCGGAGGCTTCGACAGCGATTCGGGCAGCCGGCGGCAGGAATTCGACGCCGCAGGTGTCGCGCGGCGCCGGCTCGACGAGGATTCATCGACCCGCGAACGCTCGCTCAGCTCGCTCGGCAAGTTGTCGCACGAATTGGCCAGCGAGCACAGCCTGGTCACCGGCTGGGACGTCGAACTGATCCGGCGCAGCGAGCGCCGCAGCAGCGTGCAGAACGGCGTCGCGCTGCTGACCGGTTTCAACAACGAGCTCGACGCCTCGTCGCAGCGGCTGGCGCTGTATATCCAGGACGAGTGGAATCCGAGCAAGCAGTGGTCGGCGTATGCCGGGCTGCGCTGGGAACAGATCGCGACCCGCAGCGACGGCGCGGCCGATCCGGTCAGCCAGCGCAGCGCGGTCTGGACGCCGCTGCTGCAGGCGGTCTGGAAACCGAATGAAAAAAGCCGCGACCAGATCCGTGTCGCGCTGACCCGCAGCTACAAGTCGCCGACGCTGCGCAACCTGATCGCGCGACCCTCGCTGTCGACGCGTTATCCGGCGCCCGGCGGCAACGAGGCGACCAGCCCCGACAGCATCGGCAATCCGCAGTTGCGGCCGGAACTGGCGACCGGCATCGACCTCGCCTACGAACACTACCTGAGCGCTGGCGGCCTGGTCAGCGTCAATCTGTTCCATCGACGGATCAGTGACCTGATCCGCAATGTGACATCGCTGCAGACGGTGCCGTGGGCACAGCAGCCGCGCTGGGTTTCGCAGCCGCGCAATATCGGCGATGCGGTCACACAAGGCATCGAACTCGAGGCCAAGGCGAGGCTGAACGAACTGCGCGCCGGTTTGCCGCCGGTTGCATTGCGCAGCAACCTGAGCCTGTTCCAGTCTCGCGTCGACGGCGTACCGGGCCCGGACAACCGGCTCGAGGAACAACCGTCGGCAACCGCCAACCTCGGTGCCGACTACCGCTTCCGCGGCATGCCGCTGAGCGTCGGTGGCAACCTGAACTGGACGCCGAGCTACGTCGTCCAGCAAAGCGACACGCAGCGACGCAGCGCCAGCACCAAACGCAGCTTCGAGGCGTTTGCGATCTGGGCCTTCAACCCGGGCCTGTCGTTGCGGGTCGGCGCCAGCGACCTGCTGCCGCTCGATTACCAGACGGTCAGCAGCGTCGATACCGGCAGCCTGCGCGACAGCAGCGAAAACCGCAGCACGACCCGCACACAGTGGACGCTGCGGCTCGAAATGAAGCTCTGAAAGGAGCGGGCCGCTCAGGCCGCCGGCATCAGCTCGACAGCCTTGCCGTCCTCGTTGGCGGCGACATCGTCGGCATCGTCGCCGAGGAAGCCACCGCTCTGGTGCGCCCACAGCCGCGCATAAAGGCCGTTGCGCGCGAGCAGGCTGCGGTGGTCGCCCTCCTCGACGATGCGGCCCTTGTCCAGCACGATCAGCCGGTCCATCGCGGCAATCGTCGACAGCCGGTGCGCGATCGCGACCACCGTCTTGCCTTCCATCAGCCGGTACAGGCTGCGCTGGATCGCCGCCTCGACCTCGCTGTCGAGCGCGCTGGTCGCCTCGTCGAGCAGCAGGATCGGCGCATCCTTCAGCATCACCCGGGCGATCGCGATCCGCTGCCGCTGGCCGCCGGACAATTTGACGCCGCGTTCGCCGACGTGGGCGTCGTAGCCGGTGCGCCCTTTCGGATCGACCAGCGCACAGATGAACTCATGCGCCTCGGCCCGCTTCGCCGCGGCGATCATCTCGTCGTCGCTGGCATGCGGGCGGCCGTACAGGATGTTGTCGCGCACCGAGCGGTGCAGCAGCGACGTATCCTGCGTGACCATCCCGACATGGGCGCGCAGCGAATCCTGCGTGACGCCGGCGATATCCTGGCCATCGATCAGGATGCGGCCCGATTCGACGTCATAGAAACGCAGCAGCAGGTTGACGACGGTCGACTTGCCGGCGCCGGAGCGGCCGACCAGGCCGATCTTTTCGCCGGGCCGGATGCACAACGACAGGTCGTCGACGACCGGCGTCGCACCGCCATAGGCAAAGTGCACATGCTCGAAGCGGACCTCGCCGCGCGGCACCTCGAGCGGCCGGGCATCGGGCCGGTCGACGATCGCCTGCGGACGGCACAGCGTATTGATGCCGTCCTGCACCGTGCCGATGTGCTCGAACAGCGAGGCAAACTCCCACATCACCCAGTGCGAGATGCCGTTCAGCCGCAGCGCCATCGCGGTGGCCGCGGCGACCGCGCCGATACCGACCTGGCCGAGCGTCCACAGCCACAGCGTCGCACCCGCGGTACTCGCGATCAGCGCCATGCTGAGGATGTGGTTGACGATCTCGAACATCGTGACCAGCCGCATCTGGCCGTGTGCGGTGACCATGAACTCCTGCATCGCGCCGCGGACGAAGCCGGCTTCGCGGCGGGCATGCGAAAACAGCTTGACGGTCGCGATGTTGGTGTAGGCATCGGTCACCCGGCCGGTCATCAGCGAGCGCGCATCGGCCTGCGCCTTCGCGACCTTGCCCAGTCGCGGCACGAAATAGACCATCGCGCCGACATACAGCACCAGCCAGCCGAGAAACGGCAGCAGCAGCCACAGGTCGAAGCCGCCGACCAGCGCGACCATCGTGACGAAATAGATCACGACGAAGACCAGGATGTCGCCCATGATCATCCAGAACTCGCGCACCGCCAGTGCCGTCTGCATCACCTTGGTTGCGATCCGGCCGGCAAATTCGTCCTGATAGAACGACATGCTCTGGCTCAGCATCAGCCGATGGAAATTCCAGCGCAGCAGCATCGGGAAATTGGCGGTCAGCGTCTGGTGCTTGATCAGCGTCTGCAGCGCGATCAGCAGCGGACTGGCCAGCAGGATGCCGGCGAGCAGCAGCAGGTTGCGGCTTTCGGTCTGCCAGAAGGTCGACGGCTGGGCCTTGCCGAGCCAGTCGACGACATTGCCGAGCATGCTGAACAACATCGCCTCGAAGACGCCGATCAGCGCGGTCAGCAGCGTCATCGCGAGGATGAAGCGGCGCAGCCCGGCGGTGCAGCGCCAGAGAAACGCAAAAAAGCCCTTCGGCAACGTCCCCGGCATCTGCTCCGGATAGGGATGGACGAGGTTTTCGAAGGACTTGAACACACGAATCTCCGGGTCGGGGACAGGCCTCAGGCGCGCGGCGCCCCGGGTCGGTATGCCGCATCTGCCTGGAACCGCGACGATATCGCAGCCGGCGCAGCGGTCGATTTCATCTGCAATCCGCCCCGGTCGGGCGAGCGGTTTCATCGCCTGCGCTGGGGAGCAACCTCTAGCCCAGTGCCGGACCGACGACGTCTGCACCGATACCATCGGCCGGTCCTCCCGGACAGCCAATCAAGACCGGGCAGTGGCAGGCGACCTTCGACGGGGTCGACCTGCATCGAGCCATCGGGCCCGCACCGGTCGAACGTGAGGATCTTGATGATGGAGTTCGACTACCTCGTCGTCGGCGGCGGATCGGCAGGCTGCGTGCTGGCCGCCCGTCTCAGCGAAGACCCGGCGGTGACGGTCGCCTTGCTCGAAGCCGGGCCGACCGACAGCAGCATGCTGCTGCATTGCCCGGCGGGCATTGCGCTGCTCGCGCGCACCGGTGGCGCCAATTGGTGTTTCGAGACGGTGCCCCAGCCCGGGCTGAATGGCCGCCGCGGCTACCAGCCGCGCGGCAAGGTGCTCGGCGGATCGAGCTCGATCAATGCGATGGTCTATATCCGTGGCCACCGCGCCGACTACGACGGCTGGGCCGCCGCAGGCAACCCGGGATGGAGCTACGACGAGGTGCTGCCATATTTCATCCGGGCCGAAAACAACGAGCGCGGCGCCGACCGCTTCCACGGCAGTGGCGGACCGCTGAACGTGATGGACCTGGCCAGCCCGAACCGGCACACGGCCGATTTTCTTGCCGCAGCGGCACAGGCCGGTCATCGCCTGAACCCGGATTTCAACGGCGAGGAGCAGCAGGGTGTCGGTGGCTACCAGGTGACGCACCGCGGCGGCGAACGTTTCAGCGCCGCAAAAGCCTATCTGACGCCCAACCTCGGTCGGCCGAATCTGCGCGTGATCACGTCGGCACACGCGACCCGGGTTCTTTTCGAAGGCCGGCGGGCGATCGGCGTCGAGTATCTGCAGGATGGCGACCACAAGCAGGTGCGCGCCCGGCGCGAGGTGCTGCTCAGTGCCGGCGCATTGTTGTCGCCGCAGTTGCTGATGTTGTCGGGCATCGGGCCCGGCAAGCAACTGCAGCAGCTGGGCATCGCGACGCTGCTCGACCAGTCCGGCGTCGGCGCCAATCTGCACGATCACCCCGATGTGATCCAGGTGATCGACTCGCCGGCGTTGACCGAGCTGTTCGGCATCTCGCCGCGCGGGGTCTGGAATCTGCTGGCCGGCATCCGCGAATGGTCGCGCGGCCGCAGCGGCTGCCTGACGACCAATTTTGCCGAGGCCGGCGGCTTTCTGAAAAGCCGCCCCGAGGAGCCGCTGCCCGATGTGCAGCTGCATTTTGTCGTCGGCAAACTGATGGACCACGGCCGCAAGACGGTATTCGGGCATGGCTATTCCTGCCATGTCTGCCTGCTGCGGCCGAAAAGCCGCGGCAGCTTGAAGCTGGCCAGCGCCGACCCGCTGGCCGCACCGCTGATCGATCCGAATTTTCTGGCTGAAGACGAGGATGTCGCCGGCATGGTCCGCGGCTTCAAGCTGATGCGTCACATCCTGCAGCAGCCGGCGCTGGCCGAGCTCGGCGGACGTGAACTTGCGGTCTCGGCAGCGGCGCAGACCGATGCCGAGATCGCCGAATTCATCCGCAACCGGGCCGATTCGATTTATCACCCGGTCGGCAGCTGCCGGATGGGCCCGGCGGCCAGCGATGTCGTCGACGCAGAACTGCGCGTCAAGGGGATAAGCGGGCTGCGCGTCGTCGATGCATCGGTGATGCCGCAGATCGTTGGTGGAAATACCAATGCGCCGACGATGATGATTGCCGAGAAAGCGGCTGACATGATCCGCTCGGCTGAGTGAAAACGCCACGCTGGCGCAGTCCGGGCTACCGTACACTGGCCGCCGCGGCGGCTTGAAGAAACCGCTGCTGACCCCACCTCCTTCCCTGGAAATAACGGTGGGTTAATGTGTCGAATCGCCTTGTGCGGCAACGACACCGATGTGGTGAAAAAGGAAACGACGAGATGAAAAAAGGCTGGTTGGCAGCGACGATGAGCGTCCTGATGGTTCTGGGCAGCGCAGGCACTGCCCTGGTTTCAACCGATGCCGAGGCAAAACGCTTCGGTGGGGCCCGTTCGCAGGGCCTGCAGCGCACGACGCCGGCACAGAAGCCGACGACGCCGCCGCCATCGCAGGCGACACCGGCGAATGCGGCTGCTCCGGCCGCCGCCGGTGCGGCAGCCACCGCGGGCAAGCGTTCGTGGATGGGACCGATCGCCGGCCTCGCCGCAGGCCTCGGTCTGGCCGCACTGATGAGTCATCTCGGCCTCGGCGAGGAGATGGCCAACTTCCTGATGATCGCGCTGATGCTGGTCGCAGCCTTCTTCGTGATCCGCCTGCTGATGCGGCGTTTCGGCCCGCAGTCGGCCACATCGGCCGGCCCGCGCTTGCAGGCCGCCGGTCACGGCAACCCGCTGGCCGCCGAACCGATGAACCGCAACATGTTCAATCCGCCTGCAGGCGGCTCGTCGATGCCGGCCGCCGCAGCGGCCGCACCAGTGGCCGCAGCCGGATCGATCCCTGCCGGATTCGATACCGAGGGTTTCGAGCGGATCGCGAAGATGATCTTCATCCGCATGCAGACCGCCAACGATGCCGGTGACCTGAACGATCTGCGCAATTTCACGACCCCGGAGATGTTCGCCGCGGTTCGCCTCGAATTGCAGGAACGCGGCGAGCAGCCGCAGACCACCGATGTGCTGAAGGTCGACGCCGAGGTGCTCGATGTCGCCGAGGAAAACGGCCAGCAGATCGTCAGCGTGCGGTTCCACGGCCTGATCCGCGAAGAGCGCGACGCAGCTGCCAGCGATTTCGACGAGGTCTGGCACCTGGTCAAGCCGGTCGACGACAGCCGCTCCTGGGCAATCGCCGGTATCCAGCAGCGCTGAGCATCGCAGCGCGGCAACACGCCGAGCGGCGTGTTGCCAGCCGGCCCGCGAGGGCCTGCGTCAGAAGATCAGGGCGGCGATGAACAGCCCGATCATCACGAAGGCCAGCACGACCTTGGCGAGCAAGCCGGCCATGATGCCGAGCCAGGTCGCAAAGCCGACGTGCAGCGCCCGGCGGTGTTCCTTGATCGCGATGAATTCGCCGATCGCGGCACCGACCAGCGGCATGAACAACACACCGACCACGCCCATGAACAGCCCGACAACGGTGCCGATCAGTGCGCCGATGACCGCCTCGCGGCTGGCACCGACCCGCTTCGCGCCGAGCAGGCCGGCCACATAATCCAGCACCCAGGCGATCACCGCGATCACCGCGATCACCGCCAGCATGCCGGTGCCGACGCGCACGAAGCCGTCGACCCAGGCGCCGAGGATGATGCCACCGAGGATCAGCGCGGTACCCGGCAGCGCCGGCAACACCGTGCCGGCCAGGCCGACGATGATCAGGATCGCGCTCAACAGCCAGAACACGATGTCGAAGTTCATCGGGCAGTCCCGCTGGCGGCAGCGTGAAAGGCAGGAAAGTGGTGCATGGCGGATCGGGATGGTGAGGGTTGATGGCAGGCAATGATCGCAGCTTCGTCGGTGATGCGGGGACGGCGGTGGCGGCATGCTGCACCGACGTCGCCGGAACGCCGGCCCAGCCGCGCGAATGTCCGCCGATCCTGCACCTCGACGAAACCTGCATCGTCGTCGACAAGCCGGCCGGTTGCCCGTCGGTGCCGGGACGCGGCGCGCTTGCCGACGGCAGCGTTGCGCAACAGGTGCAGGCGGTCTTTCCGGAAGCACTTGTCGTGCACCGGCTCGACATGGCGACATCGGGCGTGCTGCTGTTTGCCCGCGGTGCGCACTGGCAACGCCACTACAGCATCGAATTTGCGCAGCGCAGGATTGCCAAGCAGTATGCGGCGCTGGTCGAAGGACGGCTCGGCAATGCGGTCGGCGATTTCGGCGTGATCGATCTGCCGCTGTCGGCCGACTGGCCGAACCGGCCGCGCCAACGCATCGACCAGGCCGCTGGCAAACCGTCGCTGACCCACTGGCGCAGCGTCGCTTTCGACGCTGCCGGTTTGTCGACGCGGCTGGCGTTGACCCCGGTCACCGGCCGCTCGCACCAGTTGCGGGTCCACCTGCTGGCGATCGGACATCCGATCATCGGCGATGCCTTGTACGGCAGCGGCGACAGCGGGCCGCCGCAGCGCCGGCTGATGCTGCATGCCTGCTCGCTCGCCTGGTGGCATCCGCTGCGCGGCTGCGACATCGGCGTCGAATCGCCGGTTCCTTTCTAGATCCGATCAATACCTCTGCCCGTCCGAAGGAAGACAAGCCATGCCATCCGCCATCTACATCGTCACCGGCGCCTCGCGCGGCCTCGGCGCCGCAATCGCCGAACAGTTGCTCGCGCCAGGCCACACCGTGTTGTGCATCTCGCGCAAGCAGAATCCGGCGCTCGAGCCGCTGGCCGGCAAGGCCGGCGCCACCTTGCTGCAATGGCAGCGCGATCTGGCCGATCCGGAGCGAGTCGCCGAAGAACTGGCGCAGTGGCTGGCGGGCATCGGGCCGGCGCAGCTGTCGACGGCCTGCCTGATCAACAATGCCGCGATGATCAGCCGCGTCGGGCCGGTCGATGAATCGTCGAACACCGAACTGGCGCAGGCGGTGCGGGTCGGCATCGAGGCGCCGCTGCTGCTCAGCGCATCGTTTCTGCGCGCCACCCGCGATTGGCCGGCGTCGCGCCGGATCCTGAATATCTCGTCCGGTCTCGGCCGCCGCGCGATGGCCGGCTCCGCCGCCTACTGCGCGGTGAAGGCGGGGCTGGACAACCTGTCGCGTGCAATGGCCCTCGACGAAACGGGCCATGCCAATGCGGCGCGCATCGTGTCGCTGGCGCCCGGTGTCATCGATACCGACATGCAGGTGCAGTTGCGCGGCGCCGACGAGGCGGGGTTTCCGGACAAGGCGAATTTTGTCGCGCTGAAGGAACGCGGGATGCTCGCCTCGCCGGCGCAGGCGGCCCGGCAGGTCGTCGATTTCCTGCACCGCGCCGAGTTTGGCAACGAGGTGATTGCCGATGTCCGCAATGTCTGAGCCGGCACCGATCCACGGCGACGCTGCGCCGACCCGCTTGAGCAGTCTGGGACTTGCACTGTTGTCGATCGCCTTCAGCGGCTTGCTGGCAGCATGCGCCAGCGCGCCTGAGAAGCCGGCGGCAGACAGCCAGATCACACCCAATCCCAACCTCGTCGTGCAGGGCATCCCGCCGCTGCCGACCCGCATCGCGACCGAACTCGCGCCGTACGGCGAATTCCGCGGCCACGGATTTGTCGACTGGCATCCGACGCGGCGCGAGATGCTGATCAGCCACCGGCCGGCCGGCGGCAATACCGCACAGCTGTTCCAGCTCGCGGCGCCTTTGGCCGAGCCGGTGCAGCTGACCGATGCGCCGGAGCCTGTCACCTCGGCAGCGTGGGAGCCGCGCGATGGCCGCTTCATCGTCTACGCACGCGGCAGCGGTGGCAACGAGGCCAACCAGCTGTACCGCCTCGATCCGGCGAGCCGCAGTTCGACTTTGCTGACCGACCCGGATGAACGCCACAGCCTGCAGGGTTGGTTGCACCACAGCAGCACGATGCTGGTCACTTCGGTACCGCTCGACAAGACCGCCAGCGGCGGCAGCCGCGCGCGCATCAGCACCCGGGTGCGGCTGGTCGACCCGCTGAATCCGGCGGCTGCCAAACTGGTTGCCGAACTCGATGGCGGCGGCTGGTTCGGCGCGGTGATCTCGCGCGACGACCGGCAGCTGGCGCTGACACGTTATCTGTCCGCCAACGAGTCGCAGATCTGGCTGATCGACCTGGCCAGTGGCCGCAGCTCGCAGTTGCTGCCCGCGCCGGGATCGTCCGACAAGGCCAGCCACTTCGCCGCCGATTTCTCGCCCGATGGCGAGGCGCTGTATCTGACCAGCGACCGCGCCGGCGAATTCCGCGAACTGTTCCGGGTCGAGCTCGACAGCGGTCGGCTGCAGCGGATCACCCCGCACATTCCATGGGACATCGGCGCGGTCACGCTGAGCGCCGACGGCCGGGTGCTGGCGGCGCAGGCCAATGTCGACGGACGCGACGAACTGCGGCTGTTCGATACCGCGAGCTTGCGTGAGCTGCCAGTGCCTGCCGTGCCGGCCGGCAATGTCGGCAGCAGCGTCTTCCATCGCCGGCTGCCGGAACTGGCGTTTTCGCTGAGCAATGTCCGCGGGCCAAGCCAGCTGTATGCACTGAATGCGGACAGCGGGCGCATCGAGCAATGGACGCGCCCGGTCGTGCCGTCGCAGGTCGATACCAGCCGCTTTCGCGAGCAGCGCATCATCCGTTGGCAGAGTTTCGACGGCCGCACGATCTCCGGCCTGATCAACGAGCCGCCGCAGCGCTTCACCGGCAAGCGGCCGGTGCTGATCCTGATCCACGGCGGGCCGGAGGCGCAGGCAAGGTTCGGCTTTCTCGGCCGATACAACCACTTGGTCAATGACCACGGCATCGTCGTGATCCAGCCCAATGTGCGCGGCTCGTCGGGTTATGGCAAGACCTTTCTGACGCTCGACAACGGCCGCCTGCGCGAAGACTCGGTGAAGGATATCGGCGCGCTGCTCGACTGGATCGCCAGGCAGCCAGGGCTCGATGCCTCACGCGTCGTCGTCTCGGGCGGCAGCTACGGCGGCTACATGAGCCTGGCGGTGGCGATCCACTACGCCGACCGCATTGCCGGAGCGATCGACGTCGTCGGCATCTCCAATTTCGTCACCTTCCTGACCAACACCGAGAGTTACCGCCGCGACCTGCGCCGGGTCGAATACGGGGACGAGCGTGATCCCGAGATGCGCGCCTTTCTTGAACGGATCTCGCCGCTGACCAATGCCGAGCGGATCCGCAAGCCTTTGTTCGTCGTGCAGGGGCGCAATGATCCGCGCGTGCCCTATACGGAGGCCGAGCAGATCGTCGAGCGGGTGCGCCAGCTCGGCGTCCCGGTCTGGTACCTGCGCGCCGAAAACGAGGGGCATGGTTTTGCCCGCAAGGAAAATGCGGACTTCCAGTTCCATGCGACGGTTGAATTCCTGCGCCGCGTGATCGGAGCCGGTTCGCAGCGCTGACGCGGTCTGGCCGCCGGCACCGCGCAGCCCCGGCGCCAGTCAGTCCGGCGGGCCCTGAAACCCGCCGGCGCGCAAGGTGATCACCAGCGAGTCGCGCCAGCCGTGCCGATCGGGATCGACCGGCTGGATCGGCGTCGTTTCGTGGATCACCAGCGCATCGTCGAGCATCAGCAGCGTCCAAGGCTCGGACAATGTGAATCGGCTGCCGGCCGGACCGTCGGCATCGAAGACCCGCGTTTCGCCGCCCTTGATGCCGACTCTGGAAATCAGCAAGACCGCGACCAGATCGACGCCGTCGCGGTGGGCGCCCTCCGGCGTCGGCCGGCCGATGCCGTCGGTCGTATCGATGCGGAACTGGTGCGCTTCGACATACCAGGGCTGCACGCCCTTCACCGCCGACGCCACCTGACCGAGGCCGGCCAGCAATCGCCGCCATGCGGCTGAATTGCAGAGCTGCGGCGCCATCGCTTCGAACCAGCGTTCCAGGCCGCCGTGCAATGCGTTGTATTCGACCGGCTGCCAGTGGGCGCGGTGCGCTACCGCGTCGACCCGCTCGCCGTCCACCACGAAGCAGGCGTGGCGGCGGCGCCGGTAACGGCCACCGTCGCGCAGATAGAGATCGGGCGGCAGATCGTCCCAGCTCAGCTCGAAAGCCCGCAAATCGGACAGAGGGACATTGACCAGGTATGCCAGCTCCGACGGTGCCAGCACCGCAAAACCCGGGTCGGCGAGGCGAGTCGGCAATTGATCGGCGGTGGCCAGCGGCGGCGTCGGCGTCATCTGATGTGCGGTATTCGGAAGCGGTGATGTCGGATTGTGCCGCGCGTCGTCACGAGGCATTACAGCCGGTCGACACAACTTCACCTGCCGTGCATCTGCGGTTCACGCAGCTTGCGCACAGTCGTGCTGGTCGAGATCGATCGACGATCCTCAACAGAAAAAAAGGAAGCTCAGATGAACTCGAAAAACCAATCGCTGAAAGTTGTTGCTGTTGCCGCCGCCCTGGCTGGCGGTATCGGATTTGCCGGCCTCGCGCAGGCGCAGGCGCAAGGCCTGTATATCGGCGGCGCCGTCGGTGGCTCGCACTACAAGGGCGACAGTGTCGGCCGCCAGGAGACCGACCGCTCGTCGACCGGCGCAAAGATCTATGGCGGCTATCAATTGACGCCGAACTTTGCGCTCGAAACCGGTTATGCCGACCTCGGCAGCTTCAAGAGCCGCGCCGGCCAGCTCGAGGCCGATGCGGTTTATCTTGATGCTGTCGGCAAGCTGCCGCTGACCAACTCGGTATCGGCAATCGGCCGCGTCGGTGTCGTCAATGGCAAGACCGACGGGCTGGGCGGCGCAGGCCGCGGCACCAACCCGAAGGTCGGCGCGGGCCTTGAATATGCCATCGACAGCAACCTGTCGCTGCGTGGCGAGTGGGAGCGTTACCGCCTCGACACCAACAACGGCAAGGCCAATACCGACATGTACTCGATGGGCGTGCGCTACGCCTTCTGACGCCGGCAAACGGCCCGCCGCCGCATCACTGCGGCGGCGGCGGCCCTGCCGTCACGTGAAGCCTGGATCCGGCGGCCTCGACAATCTGGCCGGCCCGGATCTTGCGCGTCTTGCGCGACTCCGGCTCGCCGTCGACGAATACCTCGCCGGCGGCGATCATCATTTTTGCGACGCCACCGCTGCTTGCCAGGCCGGTCGCCTTCAGCAGTGCATCGAGCGGGATGAACTCGCCGCGCAATTCAAAATCGACCATCTGCATCAGCAGTTCGCGGTACTCATGGCGCCGGATGGGTCGGATCGACCCAGGCCACCGACTCCGGCTTCTCGGCCGGCTCGATGTCGAGGTTGACCGCGACGGCCTCACCGTCGCTGCGCACCAGCACGCACTCCAGCACCTCGTCGACGCTGGCATTGATCTCCTGGTGCGGCACATACGGCGGTACATAGATGAAGTCGCCCGGCCCGGCCTCGGCAGTGAACTCGAGCGCCTCGCCCCAGCGCATCCTTGCCCTGCCCTTGACGACATAGATCACGCTTTCCAGCGGGCCATGATGATGTGGCCCGGTCTTCGCATTGGCGTGGATGTGCACCGTGCCCGCCCACAGCTTCTGCGCGCCGACACGCGCAAAGTTGATTGCCGCCTTGCGGTCCATGCCCGGCGTCTGCGCGGTATTCGGGTCGAGGCGATCGCCTGGAACGACACGCACTCCGTCATGTTTCCAGCGTGGCGTGGCACTCGATGACTCGGCACTCATCTCGGAACTCCCGTTGTTCGGATAGGAACCGCATTGTGCGACCTCATAAATCAAAGGTCGCATCGACACTTCGATTCAATCGACGGCTACATGGTGTACATTCCGGGCACAGTCATGCGCAAGACAGATTGAAGAGATACCTGAATGTTGGCGGCCGCGGTTGTCATGTCGTTTGGAAATCCCCGGATCATTTCTTGAGTGTTGCTGTATGCGAGGCATGTGCCGCGTATTTAATCCGCTAGAAAGTTAGAGAGTTAGGAAATATCCATGACGACGCAAACCGGTACCGTGAAGTGGTTCAACGAGAGCAAGGGCTACGGCTTCATCGCTCAAGACGCGGGCGGCGCTGACCTGTTCGCCCACTTCCGTGACATCCAGGGCTCGGGTTTCAAGACCCTGACCGAGAACCAGAAGGTCGAATTCGAAGTGAAGCAAGGCCAGAAGGGCCTGCAAGCAGCGAACATCCGTCCGCTGTAAGGCTTCACCTGCAATGAAAAACGCGGCCGAGGCCGCGTTTTTTTTCGTCTGTCGATCCGTGCGTCAGGTGGTTGCCATCACGCGGCAGACCGGCACGACCTTCATGCCCCCATGATGGGCTTGGCGGTAGGGCGCGGTGACGTCGGTCTCGCAGACGGCCTGTGCGTCCTGGCGCGATACGCTGGACGAGGTCTGAGTCTTGTTGGTGGCCCGCTGTACCCCTTCGCGCGCGGCCAGCGGCAATGCCGGCGCAATCGCGATTTGTTCGGCGCAGGCGACGGTGGCGATATCGGCCGGCAGCTCGGGCGCAGCCACTGCCGCGGCAATGCTGCCCATCATCAACATCACGGTCAGGGTCGTATTGCGTTTCATGGCTGTTCTCCTCTCCTCTGCGCCAGCCTGCGTGGCGGCGATTGCTCCGGTGAACCACAATTTAGTGACAAGTCGTCGCCGCGCCCATCGGCCACCGGGCTGAAGCTCGGTAGGAAGCTTCCGACAGCCGTTGCCGCGCCCGGCAGCGAGCCCACTCCCCGCCGGCGAGTGATTTCCTGGGGATTGACAGGGTGATTCTTGCCGGCACGGCGACAATGCAGCCGTTGAATCGCCGTTTGGATTCCCATTGACCGCGTCGCGCCCCTGGCCTCAAGCGATCGCCCACAGCAATGAGCTGCTCGCATTGCTGGGGCAGAGCCGTGAGTGGCAACTGGTCAGTGACGCCGCCGGCCGCTTGCTGTGGGCCAACCGCGCCTTCGATGACGCGAGCGGTGCACCCGCGGCAGGGACCGCACTCGCTGCGCTGTTGTCCACCGACCCGCAGTCGGATCTGGCGGATGAGACGCTGCGCCAGTCGATCGGCACCGCGCTGCAGCGCGGGCTCGCGATCGAGACCACGGCCACACTCGACCTGCCACCACGGTTGCTCGGCGTGCCACTGCAAGTGCGGATCAGCGCGCACGCCGATCTGCGGCTGTGGACGCTGAGTGATCTGCGCACCGAACGCAGCCAGCAGCAACGATTGCGTCAACTCGAGGAGCTGCTCGGCACCGCGCAGGAATTCGGCCGCCTCGGCGTCTGGGAACGCGACCTCGCGACCGGCAAAGGCCGCTGGGACGACCATGTCTTCCGGTTCTGGGGGCTCGATCCGGCCGACGGAACACCGGATTTCGACGAGGCGATCAAGCGCATTCATCCCGACGATGTCCGGGTTGACCAATTTGCCCGCTCGACTCGGCAGATCGGCCGCTATGCGCAACGCTTCCGCGTTGTCCGTCCCGACGGCAGCATGCGCTGGCTGCATTCGCAATGGGAAATCAAGCCGTCTGCCGACGGCCAGCCTGCCCACGCGGTCGGTGTGATGGTCGACGATACCGAGTCGGTGACCACTGCGCACTCGCTGAAGGAGGCCTCGGCAAAACTGACATTTGCCGTCGAACTCGGCGAGATCGTGATCTTCCAGCACGACCTGCAAAGCAATCGAATCCATTTCAATTCCCGCGGCCAGCAGATGTTCGGCTTGCCGGACGATGCCGACGGGACACCGATCGAACGGTTGTGCCAGCTGATCCATCCGGATGACCGCGCGCAGGCCACTGCCGCGTTCGAGACCGCGCTGAGCAAACCCGGCCCGGTCGACATGCAGGCCCGTTACCGCTGCTCCGATGGCAGTTGGCGGTACCTGTTGTCACGCCGCGTCCTGCAGCGCGACGCCCTCGAGCGGCCGCTGTCGATGGTCGGCGTCGCATTGGACGTCTCCGAACGCGTCAAACAGGAATATGCCGCCGCCGAACTGGCCCGGCGTCTCGAGATAGCGACCTCTGCCGCCGGTGTCGGCATCTGGAGCCGCGACCCTGACGGCGCACAGGTGCACTGGAACGGCCAGATGTTCCGCCTGTGCGGCTGGTCACCGGACCTCGGGCCGCCGTCGACCGAGGTCTGGCTTGCCGAGGTGGTCCATCCGGACGATCGCGTTGCGGTACGCGCCGCCCTCGTCGGCCTGCAGCGTCTCGACAGCGGCGCGGCCGAATACGAATACCGTGTCGTCAGGCCAGCCGGCGAGGTGCGCTGGCTGGTCGACCGCGTCCGCCGCGAATCGTCGAACGGGCATCCGATGCTGTTCGGCGCCACCCTCGATGTGACCGAGCGACGGGCCACCGACCAGGCATTGGCGCAGGCCCGCGAGCGCAGTGCGCTGGCCACCCACGGTGCCGGTATCGGCACCTGGGAAACCGAGCTGTCGGGTGAGCTGGCGCGCTGGGATGCGCAGATGTACATGCTGCGCGGCCTGGATGCACCGGCCGATCTCGAGTCTGAGGCCGCGCGCCAGCCCTGGACGGCGCAAGCCCATCCGGACGACCTGCCACGCATCCGCGCCGCCCATCAACGTTCGCTGTCCGATGGCTCGATGGCGCGCTACGAATTCCGCATCGTCCGGCCGGACGGCGCGCTGCGCTGGCTGGCGGCACGGTCGGTGCCGGTGCGCGATGCGCAGGGCAATGTGAGCAGGGTGCTCGGCGTCAACTGGGACATCCATGAACGCGTCGTCGCGGAGGAGGTCAGGCGCGAGGCGCAGGCCGCGCAGCGGCGCAGCGATGCGCGGTCCGAGCTGCTGGCCCACATCAGCCATGAACTGCGCACGCCGCTGAATGCCATCCTCGGCTTCACGCAACTGCTGGCCGGCGCGGAACAGGCGGCAGGCGAGTCTGATCGCGCGCCGACGACCGCCGGCAGCCGGCTGCAGATGTTGTCGCACATCCGCAATGCCGCCGAGCAACTGCTCGAACTGGTCGACGAGGTGCTCGACCTGTCGACGGTCAAGCCGAGCGAACCGGTGGTTGCACTGAAAGCGGTGGACCTCGAGCCGCTGCTGCGCGGCGTCGCCACGGCAGTCAACGGCAAATCGGCCGCACGGGCGCCGGCCGTGCATTTCCAGCCCCCCGCCGATGCGGTCGCCGTGCTGGCCGATGAACCCCGTTTGCGCAGGTTGGTAAGCAAGCTGCTCGGCCAGCAACAGTCGCTGGCATCGCCAGCATCGGCAATTGGCGTGTCGGCATCGGCCGACCAGACACACGGCTTCATCGACATCGAACGGGCCGGCACCCACTCTGCGCCGGCCCGGCAGGCTGAACTGTTCGATGGCGCGATCGATCGGGCACTGGTCGCGAAGCCGGCACCGGCGCCCGACCTGCGCCTGTTTGCCGCGCTGCTGGCCGTGATGAACGGCCGGCTCGACGAATCGCCGCTGCCCGGCGGTGGCGAGCGGCTGCGGATCGTGCTGCCGCGCGCGCAACTTGCCGCCGCCAGCGAAACCGGCGGCTGCGCCGCCAGGGTGCTCTACATCGAGGACAACCCGGTCAATGTGATCCTCGTCCAGGAGCTGATCGCGCGCCGCGGGCGGATCGAGTTTCTCAGCGAGGGAACCGGGCTCGCGGGGGTGGACCGGGCCGCGGTATTCCGGCCGGACCTGGTGCTGATCGATATCCATCTGCCGGATATCGACGGTTTCGAGGTGCTGCGTCGGCTGCGCGAACAGGCGCAGACGCGTGCGACGTCGTGCGTGGCCTTGTCGGCGAACGCGATCCCGGAGGACATCGAGCGCGCGAAGGCGGCCGGTTTCGACGACTACTGGACCAAGCCGATCCGGTTCGAGCAGTTTCTCGGCGGCCTCGACCGGTTGCTGGCGCAGCGCGCGGCACGGTGAGCGCGCCGGCGCACCAGCCTCATTGGCCGAGCAAGGCCTTCTCGTCGCGCTCGTCGTAACGCCGGTTGTCGCAGTTGCGCGCATAGTCGGCGCGACCCGTCTCGAACGCGGTCAGCTTGGCATTGAATTCGCTGATCTTCGCTTCGAGGTCGGCGATCTGCCGATCGCGGGCGGCGGCACGCGCGTTGTAGCCGTTGACGGCTTCTTCGCTGCTGCGATCGAGCGCGGCCAGTTCGGCCTTCATCGTTTCGCCGCTGCGCTGCAGTTCGGCTTTTTCGGCCACGATCTCCGGCTGCATCCGCTGCACATCGGCAGCATTTTGCTTGTTGCTCGCCTGCAGCGTCATGCAGGCGCGCAGTTCGTCACGGGTCAGCAGCGGCGTCAACGGCTTCGGCGCCGGCACCGGCTCGGCCGGCGGCGGGCTGGCGCGTTTGCTGGCAGCCGGCTTGCTGGCCGGTTTGTCGGCCGGCTTGTCGGCCGCATGGGCCGCGCCAACCGCGCAGCCGAGCGCAACGGCCAGGCTGGCAAAAACCCGCCCGCGGCGGAACAACGAGCCGCAAGGCGGCGCATCAGGATGGATCGATGAAAGTCGCATGGATGACGGAATAGGTCGACAAACGCATGGCGTCCGGATCGGCGCCGGACGGCTGGCTCGGCGCCCGGACAGTGCCGGACGGTGGGGCGAGATGATGCCACGCCCCGAAAATCACGCCGCTTGTCGGACAATCCGGCGATGGCTGAGCTGCCCGAACCACGTCAGGTCCTGCTGTTTTCAGGACACCGCGTCGATGCGCCCGATCGTGCCCAGCCCCGCTTCCCGCCAGCGCTGGTGCCGGCCGTCGAGCGCCGGCTCGCGGCCGAACTCGAGCAGCTCGGTGCCGGCGCCAGCGACCTGGCGCTGTGCCAGGCCGCAGCCGGTGGCGATCTGCTTTTTCTCGAGGCATGCCAGGCCCGCGGCGTCGCCTGCCGGGTGCTGCTGCCGTCCGATGAATCCGCCTTCATCGCCGAGTCGATCCTGTCGAGCAGCGATGGGCAGGACTGGCTGCAGCGATGGCAACAGGTCCGCCAGCGGCTGGCTGAGCCGCCTCGCTGCCTTGGCGATGAACTCGGACCGACACCCCCGGCGGTCGACCGCTACGAGCGCTGCAACCGCTGGCTGCTCGATTCGGCGCTTGCCTTTGGCGCCGACAGGCTGCGATTTCTTTGCCTGTGGGACGGCAAGCCGGGCGATGGTCCGGGTGGCGTGCGCCACATGATCGATGCGGTGCAGGCGCTCGGCGGCACCGTCCGGCGCATCGACATGCAGTCGCCGTAGCTGGGTTGCCGGCCGCTCAGGCCTCTGCAACCGGCGTTCGCATCGTGACGAACTCCTCGGCCATCGTCGGATGGATGCCGAGCGTCGAATCGAACTGCGCCTTGGTGGCGCCCATTCCCATTGCGACCGCAAATCCCTGCACGATCTCGCCGGCTTCGGCACCGACCATGTGCAGGCCGAGCACCTTGTCGCTGTCCCCATCGACGACGAGTTTCATCAGACTGCGCTCGTCGCTGCCCGACAGCGTGTGCTTCAACGGCCTGAACTCGCTGCGGAAAATCTTCACGCGGTGCTGCCGCTCACGCGCCGCCGCCTCGCTGATGCCGATCGTTCCGACATTCGGATGCGTGAATACCGCGGTCGGGATCAGCGTCGGGTCGAAACTGCGCCGGCCATCGCCGAACAATCGATCGACGACGACCATCGCCTGCGCCAGCGCCACCGGTGTCAGCTGCGGCGCGTCGGTCACATCGCCGACCGCGTGCACCGATGGCAGGTTGCTGGCACCCGCGGCATCGACGATCACCGAGCCGTTCGGCCGCAGCTTCACGCCGATCTCGGCCAGACCCAGCCCGTGGGTATTCGGTCCGCGGCCAGTGGCCATCAGCACCGTGTCGGCGCCGATCCGGCTGCCGTCGTCGACGTGGACAAACAGCCCGTCGTCGCTGTGGCCGATCGCGACCGGCTTGCGGCCGAAACACAGCTCGACGCCCTTCTTCTGCATCTCGCCGGCCAGAAACCGGCCGATGTCCGCATCGAAGCCGCGCAACAGGCCGTCGCCGCGGATCAGCTGCGTCACCTCGGCGCCGAGGCCGTGGAAGATCGACGCCATCTCGCAGGCGATATAGCCGGCGCCGACGACAACGAGGCGGCGCGGAAATTCCGGCAGATCGAACATCTGGTCGGAGACGACGGCACGTTCGCAACCGGGGATCGCGAGGTGGATCGGATGGCCGCCGGTGGCCACCAGCACGTGCCTGGCCTTGACGCGCGCCTGCCCGCCTTCGGCGAGGTCGACGATGACCTCGTTGGGGCCGGCCATCCGCGCGCGACCACGCAGCAGCTTGACACCGACGCCGTCGAGCAGGCCTTCGTAGACTCGGTTCAGCCGCGAGATTTCCGCAGCGCGGCGCGATTTCAGCAGGCCCCAGTCGAGTTTCGGAGCGCTTTCCGGCCAGCCGAAGCCGGGCGCCTCGGCAAAATCCTCGGCATAGTGGGCGGCGATGCTGTAGAGCTTCTTCGGGATGCAACCGACGTTGACGCAGGTGCCGCCGGTTGCCGCCACCTCGGCAACCGCGACCCGCGCGCCGAGTTGCGCGGCCATGCGCGCAGCGCGCACGCCGCCGCTGCCGGCGCCCAACACCATCAGATCGAGATCAAGATCGGCCACGAACAAACTCCATTGACAGACGTGGAGGCAGCGCCGAAATGGCGCCGTCGATGCCCCGATGATGCCCCAGCGTCGACCCGGTATTGACGAGGCTTGCAGCATCCTGCGGCGCGGGCGACACTCGGCGCGAGGAGTGAACCATGAGATTTCTGAAAGTCCTGCTGATCGTCGTCGCGCTGCTGGCCGCGCTGGTCTGGGGTGGCGGCATGTTGCTGTCGCCCAAATTCACCGTGATCCGCAGCGTCGAGATCCAGGCGCCGCCCGAACAGGTGTATGCGCTGGTCGCCGATCCGAAGGCCTGGCAGCAGTGGTCGGCATGGAATCGCCGCGACCCCGAGATGCAGATGAGTTTCAGCGGCGAACCGGTCGGCGCCGGCGCCGGCTGGGCGTGGCGCAGCAAATCGCAGGGCAACGGCCGGATGGCCTTCATCGCCGCCGACCCGAACCGCAAGCTCGACTACGACCTGCAGTTCGAGGATTTCGAGGCCACCTCGAAAGGCAGCTTCATATTCGAGCCGATCGATGGCGGCACCCGGGTCAGCTGGACGCTGAACGGTGACATGGGCGACAAGCCGCCGATGCGCTGGTTTGCGCTCGGCGCCGACTACATGATCGGGCCGGATTTCGAGGCGGGCTTGCGCAACCTGAAATCGGTCGCCGAGAAAAAATAGCGCGGCCTGAACCGGCGCGCCGGTTCTCAGGCTTCCGGCTGCTCGAGCTTGATCGTCTGCCGGCCGATCCAGCAGTCGCCGGGCCGGACTTCGACCGGGCGGCCGATCGCCGCTGCCTCGATGCACAACATCTCGCGCCAGCCGTCGTCGGGCAGATCGTCGAGGCGGCGCGCCAGCTCGGGCCCCGGATTCCACACGACGACGTCGTCGAAACCGTGGTTCTCGATCGTGATGCGCCGCTCGCCGTCTCGCAGCACAAGTGGCCGGGCGACGTCGAAATAGATGCGGTCGAGTTCGCCGGCCGGCGTCAGCTGCGGCGCCATGTCGACCTGCTCGGTCGAGCGGACCTTGTCGAAAAAACGCAGCCGCTGCAGCCCGTCGACGTGTGCCGCCGCGGCGTCGCCGACCCTCAAATAGCTGTGCAGCGCGGCGGTAAAACGCAGCGGCTCGGCCGGCGGCGCCGCATCCTCGGGCTCACGGTGCTCGACCGACAGTTCGATGTCGAGCCGTGCCGGCGACAGGTGGACACTCAGCTCGGCAATGAAGCGGTGCGGCCAGATCGCCATCGTGTCGTCATCGTCGACCAGGCGCAGCACCGCCAGCGCGTCGCTGGCACCGTTGTCGATGCTGAGCGGCCGCCAGCGCCGGTTGCGCGCAAAGCCGTGGCGCGGCAACGTGCCGCGCTGGTCGAACTGCGGAAAGATCACCGGCACCCCGCCGCGGACCGCGGTCCGGCCGTCGAATACCGCCGACGGCGACAGATAAAGCTGTTCGCCCTTGCCGGCCGGCTGCCACGAAACGACCTGCGCACCGTGCAGCAGCACCGTCGCGCAGGAGCCGTCGCCGGAGCGCAGCTGCACGGCGTCCAGACCGTTGTACTCGCTGAGCGTGATCGCAACCATCGTCGTCGGTCCTCGTGCTGATCGGTGTCAGGAGGCCCTGACCGGAGGTAATCTGGCGCCGCAATCGCGGCAGAACTTCGCCCGCGGCTCATGGCCGATGCTCAGACATTCGGCGCAGGTGCGCGTCGTCGTCGGGCGGATCCGTTGCGCGGCAAATTCGGCGCTTACGATGCCGGTCGGCACCGCCAGGATGCCCCAGCCGATCAGCATCTGCCACGAGGCGATGAAGCGGCCGAGGTCGGTCTGCGGCGTGATGTCGCCGAAACCGACGGTCGTCATCGTGACGATCGCCCAGTAGACACCGACCGGAATGCTCGTGAAGCCGCTGGCCGGGCCCTCGATCACGTACATCAGGGTGCCCATCAGCAACACGACCAGCATCACGAACATCAGGAAAACCAGGATCTTGCGCCGGCTCGACCGCAGCGCATCACCGAGCGACTGGAACTCGGCGACATAGGCGCCCATCTTCAGCACCCGGAAGATCCGCAGCAGCCGCAGCACCCGCACGTCGATCAGTGCCGACAGCCCCGGGAAAAACAGTGCAAGGTAGGTCGGCAGCACCGCGATCAGGTCGATCAGCCCGAAAACACTGCGCGCATAAACCAGCGGCCGGCGCACGCACCACAGCCGGGCCAGGTATTCGGCGCTGAACAGCAGCGTGAAAAACCATTCGGCGGCGCTGAAGACATCGCCGTAACGGGCGCGGAACGGACCGACGCTGTCGAGCACGACGACGCTGACGCTGACGATGATCGCCCAGATCAGCAACAGGTCGAACCGGCGACCGGCGACCGTATCGGCCTCGAAGATCACGACGTAGACGCGCCGGCGCAGCCCCTCTTCGGGCGCTCCGAAACGCGAGTCCGCATCGTTGCGGATCGGGGAGGATGGGGGCGGGCTGGTCACGCTGCTTGCTGCGGATGGATGTCTGCATTGTGGCAAAGCCGCCGCTGTCGCACCGGCTGGCCAAGCTCTCGATAATCGGCAGATGACGTTACATGCCGACAACTCGCCGCCGCTGATCCCGTTTGCCCGACTGATCGACCAGCGCCGGATCAGCCGGGCCGGCGACGGCTCGACGGTGCAGGTCGAATTCGACGTCACCGAAGACTGGGCGCAGGGGCGGACCGCTTTCGGCGGCCTGACCTCGGCTTTCGGCCTGCAGGCGATGCGCGACCTGCAGCCGGGCGCGACCGGGCCATTTGTCTTGCGGGCCTTGCAGACGAGTTTTGTCGGGCCGGTCACGGTCGGCAGCGTCACCGCCGATGTGGTGCTGCTGCGCCAGGGCCGCAATGTGCGACAGCTGCAGGCGACGCTGCACCAGCACGGCGAAGTTGCCGCGGTGCTGCTCGGCGTCTTCGCCCAGGCCCGTGAATCGTCGATGCGCACGCAGTTGCTGCGCCGCCCGGAGCCGAGTTGTGCGCCCGACGAACTGCCGCCACGCGTGCGGGCCGGGGCAGCACCGCAGTTTCTGCGCCATTTCGACATGCGCTGGGACCATGGGCCGCAGCCGGGCAGCAGCGATCCGGGCCTGGCGACACGCATCCACATGCGGATGGTCGATGGCGACGGCCTCGACGACGAGATGTTGACGGTGTTGTTCGCCGATGTGTCGCCGACGCCGGCGACCGGGCAGTTCAGCCAGCGCCCGCCGGCCAGTTCGGTCAGTTGGGCGCTTGAACTGCGGCCGCTGCGCGACCCGACGCCGCGCGACGGCTGGTGGCGCGCCGACAACGAATCGCTGCTCGTCGACGATGGGTATGTCAACCATGCGGCCCGTATCTGGGCACCGTCGGGTGAATTGGCTGCGCTCGCTTACCAGGTGGTGGCGATCTTCGGTTGAGCTCGGCCGCGCTGTCGTGAAATATCCACAACTTCGCCATTTGTTCAGGGTTTACGTGCTAGGAGGCCTGTCGCATCATCGCTACAGTCACCGACCCGGGTCCGAAGCTTGCTCCTGTCTTGCAGCTTGCCCGTGTGGTGTCGAAGAAGCGGAGTGGTTTTGTCGTGTTGTCGAGTCTGGTCGTGTTGTTGCTGATCATCGTGGGCTGCAGCGTCTGGCGCCGGCTGGCGATGTGCGACCTGACGCTGGTGCGCCGTGATGAGGCCGGCCTGCTGCGAATCGAATTGCGCCGGCGCACCGAAATGCGCACCCATGCCGACGGCCGCGGCGGCCAATCCTTCCCCGAGCCGGCCGAAACGCGCCACCTGACCTGGCTGTTCTGCGAACTGCCGGTCTGGAGTCGGGTCGAGAGCATCGGCCTGCCGTCGAGTTGCGAAGGCCGCATCGACAAGGTGCAGGCCGACGAATTCGACCGCCATTTCACACCGGCCTTCCAGCGCCGCCCACCTGCCAAGGCTTCGCGCGCGGCCGCTGTCTAACGATCGATCGAATCGGCGATATAGCGGTTGACGAGCGGCAGTTCATCGCCGAGCTGGAAACTCAGCCGGCGCGCACGCAGCCCGACATCCGCATTCGTGAAGCGTTCGAGGCGCCGCTGGTGCTCGATCCAGCTTTCGTCGAGAAAATATTCGATGTAGCGCCCGGGATCGGCGGTATCACGGAACAATCCCCAGGACAACGCGCCCTGGCGCAGCCGGGCCTGCCGGGTCTCTCGCATCACCTCCGAAAATTCGGCCGCCCGTGCCGGATCGACGTGGTATTCAACCGTCACCATCACCGGGCCTTCGTCGCCATGCAACTCGATCACCGGCGGCCGCGCCAGGCTGATCGGGCTGGTCAGCGTCAGGTCTTCATCGGCAACACCGCCCACGGTCAGCCGGCGCGTCAGCAGCAGCACCAGCGGTCCGGCCACCGATGCGCTGATGATGGCGATTGCCAACGTGCTGTGGCTGGCCACATAACCCCACAGCGCCGCGCCGGCGGCACTGCCACCCATCAGCGCCATCTGGTAGATCGACATGCCGCGTGCCCTGACCCAGTCGGGCAAGGCCATCTGCGCCGCCAGCGTCAGCGAATTGGCCACCGCCAGCCACATCATGCCGGCGATCATCATCGCCGGCACCGCGAGCCAGATCGTCGGTGACAACACGACGACAACCGCAGCCACCGCATGGATCACCGTGCCCCAGCGGACCAGGTCGTCGCGATCGAGCCGGCCGCGCAACATCGGCAGCAGGAACAGCGCGACGATCACCGCGCCCGTGCCCATCGCGGCCAGCAGCATCGTGAAGGTGCCGGCGCCGCCGCCAATCGCACGCGCGATCAGCGGCAGCAACGCGGTCAGCGCCGTCGTCTGCAGAAAAAACAGGAAGATCCGCACCAGCACGACGCGCATCCGTGGCGATTCCCTGACGTGCTGCACGCCGACCCGCATCGCGCCGAGAAAACGTTCGCCGGGCAGCGCACTCGCCTTGCGTTGCGAGCGCCAGCGCAGGATCAGGAAAAATGCCGAGACCGACAGGATCGCATTGAGCAGGAAGACATAAGGGCTGCCGGCGCTGGCGAGCAAGGCGCCGGCGACGACCGGTCCGATCACGCGGGACATGTTCATCGCGATGCCGTTCAACGCCAGCGCCGACGGCAGGTCGGGCCGCTTGACGACTTCCGGCACGATCGCGGCAAATACCGGCCAGCGCATCGCCATGCCGATGCCGTTGGCAAAGGTCAACGCGAGCAGCAGCGGCGCGCTGAGCGCTTCGGTCAATGCAAGCACGCCAAGCAGCACCGCGACAAGCGCCACCCACAGCTGGGTCATCGCGAAATAGCGCCGGCGATCGACGATATCGGCGAGCGCGCCGCTCGGCAGGCCGAGCACGAAAACCGGCAAGGTCGATGCCGCCTGCACCAGCGCGACCATCACGACGCTGTCGGTCAACGAGGTCATCAGCCACGCCGACGCGACATCGTTCATCCACATCGTGACATTCGCCGCCAGCCAGGCGAGCCACAACATCCGGAAGACCGGATCGCGCAACGGGCCGATGATCGACGCGGAGCTGCCGCTTTGCGGCGGCCCGGCCGCCGCAGCCGGGTCCGGAGCCGCCGGACGAGGTTCGCTGGGCGGGTTCATGGCTTCGATCTCATGCGCCGATTCTGATCGAAAGAGCCGGGCCGCCGCGCGGCACGACAATCGGGGCAGCTCCGCCGAATGCCGCGGCGGGCATGCCGACAGCCCCAGACATCCAGGACTTCCGACCATCGCCATGCAGTCGACAGAATCTCCGGCGCAGGCCCTTGCCCTGCCCGCCGACCACCCGTTGCGCGAGGAATTGCACAACGAGGTGCATGCCCGCCCATCGGCGCGAATCCGCGTGCCGGCGCTGGTGATCCATGTCGCGGTCTCGAACAAGGGCGTTGACCGGGCCGACGAGTGGGCCCATCTGCGCCGCCTGCCCGGTCATGACGATCTGCCGCAGGCGGCACTCGATCGCAACTTCCTGCGTCTGCCTCTGGATGGCCAGCTGCTGCGCTGGGAACGCCATTCGGAATTCACCCGCTATACGCTGTTCCAGCCGCTGCCGGCCGAGGCCGGGCTGGACCGCCGGGAACCGGACCTGCTCGGCACGATGCTGATCGATCGCGAATGGCTGCGCGGCATTCCGGGCCGGACGATCGCCGCGATCCAGCAGGTCTTCGTTTCGCAGACGCTCGAAGATCCCGATGCCTGCCTGGCCCGGGCCCAGCAATGGTTTGGCGAGCATCCGGTGGTGGCATCGCTGCTCGGCAACGGCCACTCGCTCGCGGTCACCGATTTCCAGCTCGACGACAGCGGCTTCGAGCGCATGCTGGTGATCGCGCCGCCGGGCACCAGCGAAACCCGCGCCGGCCGCATCAGCCAGCGGCTGCTCGAACTGGAGACCTACCGGCTGCTCGCGTTGCGCGGCCTGCCGGTGGCAAAGGCGCTGGGCCCGATGATCACCGAGTCGGAAACCGCGCTGGCAACGATCACCGGCCAGTTTGCCGCCAAGCAGGCCTCGTACCAGGATCTGCTCGACCAGCTGGTCGCGCTGGCGTCGACGATCGAAAGCGCGACCGCCGACCATGCCTACCGGTTTTCTGCGACGCAGGCCTATGCGGCGCTGGTCGACGAGCGAATCGCCGAGATGCGCGAAAAAGCGATTCCCGGCACGCAGAGGATCGGCGAATTCATGCGCCGGCGGCTGCGCCCGGCGATCGCGACGGTGGCTGCCACCGCGCAGCGCCTGTCGTCGCTTGCGCAACGGGTCGAACGCAGCAGCGGCCTGTTGCGCACGCGGGTCGATATCGCGACCGAGGTGCAGAACCAGCAGTTGCTGCAGAAGATCACCCGTGGACAACAGATGCAGCTGCGGCTGCAGACCACCGTCGAGGGCCTGTCGATCGCGGCGATTTCGTATTACGTCGTCAGCCTGCTGTATTACGTCAGCAAGTCGGCGAAGGCGATCGGCGTACCGATCAATCCGGAGATTGCCGCCGGCGCGCTGATCCCGCTGGTGTTGTGGGCAACCTGGCGGACGACGCGGCGCATCCACGCGCGCCTGCATTCGCTCGACGGCGACCACGCCGGCCACTGAGCCGGCGCGGCCCGCCGACGCGGCCGATCAGACCGAGACAGCCGGCTTGGCAGCCGCCGGCGTGCGCCGGATTCGCGGTCGCTGCAGGAAGATCACCAGCGCCAGCAGCACGAGCGCCGGCACGAACATCCATTCCTTGGCCGGGCGCTCGGCCGGAACCTCGATGCTCGCGACGTTGAAGCCCTGCTCGAGGCCGAGTTTCTCGGCCCGCGAGCCGAACTTGACCTGCGCGATCTGCATCTCGTTGCCGAGCGGAACGATCGTCACCCCGAGCTTGGCAAGCCGTTCACGGGCCGGCCCGGGCTCGCCGAGCGGCAGCAGCACGCCCTTGCGGATTTCCTTGCCGTCGATGTTGATGCCCTCGACCCAGACCCGCTTGCCGGTATTCGGCGGCGCCTCCTCGACCAGCTTCATCAGCTGCGACGGCGGCATCTCCTGGTACGGCGGATAGACCATGTCCCACCAGAACCCGGGCCTGAACAGCGTGAAGGTGATCAGCAGCAGCGCAATCGTCTCGTACCAGCGCGAGCGGGCGAGGAAATAGCCCTGCGTCGCTGCCGCAAAGATCAGCATCGCGATCAGCGCGCTGCCGACCGTCAGCACCAGATGGAGCGGACCCTCGATGCCGATCATCAGCAACTGCGTGTTGAAGATGAACAGGAACGGCAGGATCGCGGTGCGCATGCTGTAGAAAAATGCGGTGACACCGGTCTTGATCGGATCTGTCCGTGCGATCGCCGCGGCGGCGAACGACGCCAGTCCGACCGGCGGCGTCACGTCGGCCATCAGCCCGAAATAGAAGACGAACAGGTGGACCGCGATCAGTGGAACGATCAAGCCGCTCTGCGCGCCGAGTTCGACGACGACCGGCGCCATCAGCGTCGAGACGACGATGTAGTTCGCGGTCGTCGGCAGCCCCATGCCGAGGATCAGGCTGACGAAGGCGACCAGCACCAGCATCAGCATCAGGTTGCCGCCGGACAGCAATTCGACGACCTCGGTCATCACCAGGCCGACACCGGTCAGCGAGACGGTGCCGACGATGATGCCGGCAGCCGCGGTTGCGACGCCAATCCCGATCATGTTGCGCGCACCGGCCTCGAGGCCGGCCAGCAGGTCGCCGACACCGACCTTGAATGCGGCACCGAAATTGCCGCGGCCGCGCAGCATCGCGATCAGCGGCCGCTGCGTCAGCATCACGAAGATCATGAAGATCGTCGCCCAGAAGGCCGACAGCCCTGGCGACAGCTGCTCGATCATCAGGCACCAGATCAGCACCACGACCGACAGCAGGTAGTGCAGGCCGGACAGCAGCGTCGGCGCCGTCTCGGGCAACTGGAAAACCGGCGCATCCGGATCGTCGAGGTGCAGTTCGGGCTGGCGCGAGCCGATCCACAGCAGCCCGATATAAACGGCCAGCAGGCCGATGCCGATGATGAAGATCGCGGCATCGGGCAGCACCACCTTCAGCCAGCCGATGCCGTAATAGACGATGCCGGCCAGCACGATGAAGCCGGCCACGGTTGATACAAACGAGATCAGCCGCTGCATCGCGGTCGCCTCGCTGCGCCGTGGCAGCCCTTGCAGATCGGCCTTCAGCGCCTCGAGGTGGACGATGTAGAACAGCGCGATGTACGAGATGATTGCCGGCAGGAAAGCGTGCTTGATGACCTCGGTATACGGGATGCCGACATATTCGACCATCAGGAAGGCCGCCGCACCCATCACCGGCGGCATGATCTGGCCATTGACCGAACTCGACACTTCGACCGCGCCGGCCTGGTCGCCGCGGTAACCGACCCGCTTCATCAGCGGGATCGTGAAGGTGCCGGTGGTCACGACGTTGGCGATCGACGAACCGGAGATGATGCCGGTCGCGGCAGAAGACACAACCGCTGCCTTTGCCGGGCCGCCGCGCAGGTGGCCGAGCAGCGCAAATGCCGACTGGATGAAATAGTTGCCGGCGCCGGCGCGGTCGAGCAGCGAGCCGAACAGGACGAACAGGAAGATGAAGCCGCTGGAGACGCCGAGCGCGACACCGAAGACGCCTTCGGTCGTCAGCCACTGGTGCGACATCGCACGCGACAGCGACGCGCCCTTGTGGGCGATCAGGTCGGGCATGTAGGGCCCGCCGAAGGTATAGAGCAGGAAGAAGCAGGCGACGATCACCATCGGCAGGCCGAGCGCGCGGCGGGTGGCTTCGAGCAGCAGCACGATGCCGATCACGCTGACGGCCAGGTCCTGGGTCGTCGGCTGTCCGGGCCGGGTCGAAAGCTCGGCATAGAAGACGAACAGGTAGGACGCGCACAAGGCGCCGACGGCGGCCAGTATCCAGTCGAGAACCGGCACGCGGTCACGCGGCGACGCGCTGAATGCCGGATAGGCCAGAAAGGCGAGAAAGATCGCGAACGCCAGGTGGATGGCGCGCGACTGCGTATCGTTGAAGACGCCGATGCCGAGAGAAAACGGCAGCGGCGAAGCAATCCACAGCTGGAACAGGCTCCAGCAGATGCAGACGACGACGATGAACCGATGGACGAAGGGGCCCGGTGCACGGCCGCCGGAATCGCTTTCGGCAACCAGCTGGTTGACGTCGACTTCGGCAGGGTCGGCAGTCTTTTTCTTGTCAATCATCAGGGGCCTCCTCCGGTTCAAACGGGAAGGGCGCAGACGCCGGCTGGCGCTGCGCCCCGGTTCATCAGGTCAGGGTGATTACAGCCAACCCTTTTCCTTGTAGTACTTCATCGCGCCCGGATGGATAGGCGCCGAGATGCCCTTGGTGACCATCTGCTTCGGATCGAGGTGGGCAAATGCCGGGTGCAGCTTCTTGAAGTCGTCGAAATTCTCGAACACCGCCTTCACCAGCTCGTAGACCGTCGCGTCAGGCACCTTCGACGACGTCACGAAGGTTGCCAGCACGCCGTAGGTCGGGGTCGGGTTCGGATGGCCGGCATACAGGCCGCCCGGAATATCGACCTTGGCGTAGAACGGATACTGCTTGTCGAGCTTGTCGACCGCCGCACCGCTCAACGGCACAAGCTTCGCGCCGCAGGTGGTGATCGGATCCTGGATCGCCGCCGACGGGTGGCCGACGCCGTAGAAGAAGCCGTCGATCTTGTTGTCGCACAGCGCCGCGCCCTGCTCGTCGGCCTTCAGCTCCGACGCCAGCCCGAAGCTGGCGGTCGTCCAGCCCATCGCCGACAGCAGTTCATCCATCGACGCACGCGTTCCGGAGCCGGGGTTGCCGACGTTGAAGCGCTTGCCCTTGAAGTCCTCGAACTTGGAGATGTTGGCTTCCTTGCGTGCCAGCACCGTGAACGGCTCCGGGTGGACCGAGAAAACCGCGCGCAGATCACCGAACTTGCCGTCCTTCTCGAACACCTTGCTGCCGTTGACAGCATGGTATTGCCAGTCGGACTGGGCCACGCCGAAATCGAGTTCGCCGGCACGGATCGTATTGATGTTGAAGACCGATCCGCCGGTCGATTCGACCGAGCAGCGGATGCCGTGTTTGGCGCGGTCCTTGTTCATCAGGCGGCAGATCGCACCACCGGCGGCGTAGTAGACACCAGTGACACCGCCGGTGCCGATGGTGATGAATTTCTGCTGTGCCATCACGCTGCCTGAAGGCAGCGCGAGTGCGATCGCAGCAGCGCCGAGCGCCAGTTTCAGCGGTTTGGTGGGAAAGAATTTCATCGATGCTCCTTTTGGAGTTGAGGGAAAAATGGTGGGGCTCTTGTGGAACGCCACCGGAAAATAACCGATCAGCGGGTCGCGGGCAATTCAGCCAGCGCCGCATCGATCGCGGCAGCCAGCCTGTCGACGATCTGGTCGAGATCATCGTCGGTGACGATGAACGGCGGCGCCAGCAGCACATGGTCGCCATGCTGGCCGTCGATCGTGCCGCCCATCGGATAAACCATCAGCCCGCGCGCCATCGCCTGCGCCTTGATGCGCGCATGCAGCCGGTGCGTGGGGTCGAAGGTCTGCTTGCTGGCCCGGTCCGCGACCAGCTCGACACCGCGGAACAGGCCGCGACCACGCAGATCGCCGACATGCGGATGATCGCCGAGCTTGCGCTGCAGACGATCCTGCAGACCCTGGCCCTGGCGCTTCACCGCGTCGAGCAGATTGTCGCGTGCAATCACCTGCTGCACCGCCAGTGCCGCGGCACAGGCGGTCGGGTGACCGATGTAGGTGTGGCCATGCTGGAACAGGCCGCTGCCGCGCTCGAATGCGTCGACGATCTTGCCCTGCACCAGCACCGCGCCGATCGGCTGGTATCCGCCACCGAGACCCTTGGCAATCGTCAGCAGGTCGGGCACGACGCCATCCTGCTCGCACGCATGCAACGTGCCGGTGCGTCCCATGCCGCACATCACCTCGTCGAGCAGCAGCAGGATGCCGTGGCGGTCGCACAGCTCACGCACGCCGCGCAGATAGCCGGGAACCGGCGTCAGCGCGCCGGCAGTCGCGCCTCCGACTGTCTCGGCGACAAAGGCGATGACGGTTTGCGGGCCGAGCTCGTCGATCGCCGCGGCCAATTCCTGCACCAGGCGGGCACCGTACTGCTCGGCAGATTCGTCGGCACGCCGGTCACGGTACTCGTAACACGGCGAGACGTGGGTGACCGGGATCAGCAGCGGCGCAAACTGGCGGCGTCGCCATTCATTGCCACCGACCGCCAGCGCGCCTAGCGTATTGCCGTGGTAGCTCTGGCGGCGTGCGATGAAATGGCGGCGCTCGGGCTGGCCGATCTCGACAAAATATTGCCGCGCCATCTTCAACGCCGCTTCGATCGCCTCGGATCCGCCGGAGACGAAATAGACGTGGCTGATGCCGTCCGGCGCACCGGCGACGAGTTTGTCGGCCAGTTGCTCGGCGACTTCGGTCGTGAAGAAACTGGTGTGCGCATAGGCGATCTTGTCGATCTGCGCATGGATCGCGGCAATCACGTCCGGATGGCCATGGCCCAGGCAGGAAACCGCCGCGCCGCCGGAGGCATCGATATAGGACTTGCCCTGGCCGTCGATCAAGCGGACCCCATCGACGGCAACGGCGGTCGGCAGCTTGTGGCGCAGGCTGCGGTGCAGCACATGGGTGGTCATTGCTTCATTCCTTGTTTGAAACCCGGTCCCAGTAGGCACCGCTGTCGCGCAGGTGTTTGCGCACTCGGCGCAGGTGGGTCATCGCCTGCGCGCCGCCGCGGGCCGCGACCGCGGCGATCAACGCCTCGGCGAGCGCCTGTGCGCCGGCTGTCGAATGGAAATGGGTGCTCGACGCGGTGTCGTACAGCAGCACATGGGTTGCCGCGCGCGCCAGCGGCGACAGTTTGCTGTCGGTCAGCGCAATGACCTTCGCACCATTGTCTGCGGCCTGCACGACGCCCTCGACGGTCTGCCGGGTATACGGTGCCTGGCTGACCGCCAGCATCACGTCGCCGGCGGCAAACCGCGCGATCTGGTCGCTCATCATGCCGCCGATGCCGGTAACGAGTTGCCCGTTCGGCCGCAACAGGCCATAGGCGTATGACAGGTAGGTCGCGACACCGTAACAGACGCGCAGCCCGAGAAAGCATACCTGGTTGGCCTCGATGATCTCGCGCGCTGCGGCCTCGATCTGTTCGCTGCGATTGCGCGCCAGCACCGACGCAACATTGCCCTGCTGCAGCGAATTGAGTGACGACACGACCTCGTCCAGCGGCGTCGAGCCGCGCCGCAACTGCAGCATGCGCTCGAATTCGGCGCCCGATCCATTGCCGGCCAGTTCGCGCCGGAACGGCGCCCGCAGGCCTTCGAAGCCGTCAAACCCGAGACGACGTGCCAGCCGCGTCATCGTCGCGGGGGTCACGTCGGCGGCCCGCGCCGAATCGCGCATCGAATGCAGCGCCAGCGCCGAACCGTGCATCGCGACCCAACTGGCTGCGCGCTTCAGCTCGGGGCTCAGGCTCTCGAACCGGTCGGCAATCATTTGCTGAATGGTGTCGGGGGACATGTTGATGCAACAATTGTTTCACTCGATCAAAAAAGAATCAATTGTTGCAAACCCCGACAACCCGGCGATCGTGTAACAAGGGCTAGGGTCTCAGTCCGCTGTCTTGGTTGCCTTGCTGTCTCCGACATAGGTGATCAGGCGGGCGCCGTCCTCGAATGCAGCGAGCCGCTGCTGCCAGCGCTGATTCGGCCAGAACAGCTCGATCGAACCGCTGCGCGGCCGGTACGCCACGCCGTACAGGGTGCCGTAGCCGTGCAGCCATTTCTGCTGGTAGAGCGGTTCCTGCAGCAGCGCCTCGATCACGTCTTCGGCGCTGCCCGGGCCGTCGACCTGCTGCTGCAGCCGCTCGCGCCGCTCGACCGCCCGGGTCGCGGCGGCATGCTGCTCCCACTCGACCTGGTCCTGGTAATTGGTGACGACGGCCTGGTCGGTAACCTGGGTGGCACGGTCGGGCCCGACAAAAACCGTGGCCCAATTTCCGGCAGCGTCGAGCAGCGTGACCGTGTAGCACATGCTGACCGGAATGCGCTGCAGGATCTCCACCGCCTCGGCGGTATCGTGGGCCACTTCGAGCAGATAGCGCATCACCAGCGGTATGCCGAAGCCGGTGCCGGAAACCGTCCGACCGCCGAACGACAGCGACGCCGAAAGCCCCGATTCGTTGATGCCATCGAGAGCGCCCCAGATGCAGTCGCCGAGTGCGGCAACCCGCTGCCCGTTCCAGCGTGTCGCGAGCCAGTTGCCTTCGAGCAGGCCGGGCGCAAAGTCGTAGTTGCGCAGCAGCACCGGCTCGGCATCGCCGTGCCGGTCGACCCAGACCGCCTGCGAACAGCCGGTGATGTACGGCGGCGGGCACCACAGCGACAGAAAGCGCGACTCGATGTCGCCGCCGCCGGCCAGTTCAACCAGCTGTTCCCAGGTGCCGGCCAGCTCGGGCATGTGTTCGCGCATCGCGCGGCGGCACGACAGGTAGGACGGCAGATCGCCGACGCCGCGCCGCAGATACCACGAGCGATAGGCCGGCCACAGGCGCTCGAACAACGCCTGCCAAAACGGCCCCGGCTCGTCTTCGATCAGGGTTCGAAATTCGAGCTGGATCGTCATCGGAGGCCGGGCCCGCGCTGATTCAAAGAATCTTGAATGATCCGGGTTCCGGCACCGCCTCGTGCTGGGTGGTCACCAGCGGCTTCGCGGCATAGTGCTTCTTGATGCCGCGGATCCAGTCGCGGGCGCGCAGGTTCAGGTGGAAGTTGTCGTCCATCGTGCGGCCGCGGGTGATCAGGATGCCGAGATCCGCGCCTTCGTAGCGGTAGTCGCCGGGGCCGGTGATGCGCAGGAAAAAGGCCTCGCGTTCGGTCTCGACCGCGCGCCGTTCGTAGTCGAAGCGGCCGTACCCGACGGTGCCGTCTTCGGCCATCCGGTAGATGCCGGTTGCCGGCGCGTGGGTGACCTGGTCGATGTTCGTATCGGTGTGCTTGATCACGACCTGCGACCAGTCGTCGATGAAGTGGCGCTGCGCCCAGCGGTCGTTCATCTCGCGCACATTGAGGTCGAACGGCACGCCGGAAAATTCGAGCAGGTGGAACATGAACAGCGGCGCATCGGCATAGGCAAACGCCGCATGGTTGGTCATCGGGCTGGCGCCGCAGATGCGCGGATTCAGCTCGCCGAGGTAGACCTCGCCATCGTCCTGGTCGATCAGGAAGTCGACGTCGAAATAGCCGCGGTAGCCCTCTTCGAGCAACTGGTTGCCGAAGGTCTCGGCCATCGCCCTCGCCTTCAGCCTCACGCCTTCCGGCCAGGCGCCGGGGAAGACTTCGTTGCCGCACCAGCCGCCCTTGTAAGGCGTCAGTTCCTTCGCGCCGACGACCTCGGTCAGCAATGGCCCGACAACCGTGCCCGACTGCGTCGCGCAGGCCTCGAGCGTCGCGCCGCGGCAGTTGATCCGCTTCATGATCTTGACTTCCGGATCGTTGACGATTTCGTCCTTGTGCTTGTTGAAATCGTCCTCGTTCGCGATGAAGAAGGTGGTGTGGCCGGAGTCGCCGAAGGCCGACTGGATCACCAGATCGTGGCCGAGCCCGGCACGGTCGCAGATCTTGCGCAGCGACTCGTAGCTGTCGACCTTCTCGAGCGCATTCGGCACCGACGGCACGCCGGCCTTGTTGCCGATGCGCACCGTTTCCATCTTGTTGTCGCAGCGCTGGCGCAGCTTGGCCGGCGGAAACCAGATGTCCAGGCCGATCTCCTTGCACAACTCCTCGGTCTTCTCGTCGAACATCAGGAAGGTCGCGACTGGATTGCCGCCGCGGCGCTCGATCGTGTCGATCACGTCCTTGTGCTGCAGCAGGTAGTTGGTGATGTCCTCGATCGATTCGAATTCGTCGTGCGGCGATTCGTTCGGAACAAAGACATTCGGATGCCGCCCGTCGAAGCAGTCGATGTAGTTGATGTACTTGAAGCGGTTGACCCAGCGGTCGAGCCCGAGCAGGTTGAAATTGGTCGCACTGATGAAATAGATCGGACGCTCGTTGCGATGGAACATCAGCTTCATGTCCGAGATGTTTGTCACCTTGTTCGATTTCATGATTCGGTCCTTGCAACAGGGGTGGTGGTCGTGATTTCGGCCTGCTGCTCGGCAGTCTGCGAAACCGTCTGCGAACTCCTCTCGACCGGGAAGGCGGCGCGGCCGGCTTCGGCCAGCGCGGCGCGTGCGGCGGTTGCTTCGCCGACCCGCGCCAATGCCGCTGCGTTGAAGATCCGGAAGCCGAGCTCCGGACGGAAGCCGTGGATCTCGCGCACGTCGAGCGCGGCCATGAACTGCAGGATGTCCGAACTGATGACCTGCCCCGGCACCAGGATCGGGAAACCCGGCGGATACGGGATCACGAACAGCGCCGACACCAGTTCGCGGCCGGCGGCGATCGCCTGCGCCGCTTCGGACATGTCGATGTATTCGCAGTTGTCGTCGTCGTAGGACAGGAAAAACGCGGTGCGGATATCGCCGTCACGGGTTTGCGACAGGCCCTCGGCGCTGCTGACCCTGAACGCCGCATGGAAGGCCGAGAAATTCGGCAGCGGCGGCTGCTCCAGTGTCAGCGAGCGGACCCGCTTGTCGTGGATGCGCCGCTCGATCGAGCTCATGTCGGCCACCCGCCGATCGACGTCGCGTGCGATCTTCACCAGCACCTCGAGCAGATACGCCACCGCCGAGCGGGTGCTGCCGATGTTGGTGATGAACAGCACCGTATTGCGCGAGGTCTTGTTGATCTGGATACCGAACTTGTCCATCAGGTACTTGTTCTTGAAGGTATCGCCGTCAACGCCGGTCGCGCCGATGCACAAGGTCGCGCGCGACGGGTCCATCGCGAATTCATCGATGCGCCAGGCCATCTCGAGGTTGTTCCAGCCGGTTTCGGCATTGAAATAACTCTCGACCGCCGACTCGCGGAATTCGTCCGGCACCAGGTCGCTGACGCGCAGGAAACGGAAATAGCGCTTCAGCAACGGGTGCGTCAGCACCTGTTCGCGCAGCGTCATCGCCAGCTCGAGCTGGCGCTGCACCAGCTCGTAACCCTCCATCTCGACCTGGCGGCGGCCGACATCGAGCGAGGCCAGGATCTGGTAATTCGGCGATGTCGACGTGTGGGTCATGTAGGCCTCGTGGAAGGCTTCCTCGGCCTTGTCCTTGAAGTCCTGGTCCCAGACGTGGATCATCGAGCCCTGGCGCAGCGAAGTCAGCGTCTTGTGCGTCGAATGGGTCGAATAGACGCGCACCCTCGCCTTCGCCGGATCGGGCAGCAGCCGGGTATCGAGCAGCTTCTTCTCATTGGCCCAGTCGTCGGCGCTGAACTCCTCGCAGAATGCGGCATACCGCTTTGCATATTCGGGCGTCTGCAGCCCCTCGGCGAGTTTTTTTGCGCTCGCCATGCCGGTGCGCTGGCGGTAGATCGGATGACAGCAGGCGAAGGCGAACCAGGCTTCGTCCCATAAAAAAACCAGGTCCGGCTTGATCGCCAGGCATTCCATCATCACCCGCTCGACGTCGTAGACGATGCCGTCGAAGGTGCAGTTGGTCAGCAGCACCAGCCGCACGCGGTTCAAGGTGCCGGCGCGGCGGAAGTCGAGCAGCGTCTGCTTGATGTGGCGGATCGGCACCGCGCCGTACATCGAATACTGGTCGAGCGGGTACGAATCGAGGTAGGCCACCTGGGCGCCGGCCAGCACCAGCCCGTAGTGGTGCGACTTGTGGCAGTTGCGGTCGACCAGCACGATGTCGTCGGGCCGCACCAGCGCCTGCACGACGATCTTGTTCGCGGTCGAGGTGCCGTTGGTCGCGAAGAAGGTGCGCTTTGCGCCGAAGGCGCGCGCCGCATATTCCTGCGCCAGTTTCAGCGGGCCGACCGGATCGAGCAGCGAGTCGAGGCCGCCCGACGTTGCCGAGGTTTCGGCCATGAACAGGTTCGAGCCGTAGAACTGCATCAGGTCGCCGATCCAGTTCGAATTCATGATCGACTTGCCGCGCGCCAGCGGCAGCGCATGGAAGACGCCGGTCGGCTGCTTCGCATATTCGCGCAACGCATTGAAGAACGGCGTGCGGTAACGTTCACCGACACCTTTCATGATCGAGCTGTACAGCTCGGTGTGGTCTTCCTCGCGGAAGAAGATGCGTTTGAAGATCTCGCCGGCGCGCGCCGCGATCTCCTCGACATTGACGTCGGTGACGAGGTACAGGTCGAGTTCGGGCCGCAGATGCGCGATCTGCTGACCGAGCACCGGCCCGCGCTCGGATTCGGGCATCTGCTCGATGGTGTCGTCGACACTGTCGAGAAAGCGCCGCAGCATCTGGTTGTTGTAGATCGAGCGGAACGGAAAGCCGTGCCGGATCACGACCGCCTGCAGGTTGAAATTGACCAGCGTCGCGATCAATGCATCCTCGAAGCTCGGCACGACGACGATGTCGAAAACGAAGTCGTCATCCGGGTTGCGCTTGCGCTGGACGCGGCGTCGCAATGCGTCTTCTTCGCTGGCCGTCATCTCGTCGACGATCAGCACCTCGAAATAGGGCCGCGACAGCTGCGCCTGGCGCTCCGAGTCGGTCTCGATCTGCGACGGGCCGTCGGAGTCGCTGTCGAGCGAGGTCGAATGGCGGTAGGTCTGGCCGGCGAGCATCCGGTGGATGCGCCGCGCCGCCTGGTGCGCACGCGGAATCTCGCCACGCTCCAGCCAGGTGCACAACTCGTTGAAGACGCGGCCGCCCGGAAATGCCCAGTAGCTTTCGATCGGTGCAAGATTGCTGACGACACGCCGGACGCGCGCCATGCAGATTTCCCAATCGGGCTGGTCGCGGTTCAGCTGCGCGAGCCGGCCGAGGTCGTCGACCATGCCGATCCAGCCATCGGCACGGATTTCCCAGACACTGCGGTGCCGGCCCAGCGCAAAGGCGTTGTCGACGGCGGCGGCCTTGTTCTTCTTGGTCATGCATGTCTCCTTATGCGTGCCCCGAAGCGGTTCGGCGTGGCCGCGTGCCTCAACAGGCGCGCGCGTCCCGCCGGGTATCAATCAGGCTTGATCAACGGTCCGAGGGTATTCAGATAGGAAGCTTCTCCTGCGTCCCTGGCGTAGACCGTGAAATCGACATCACGGTCGCGAAAACTCTTCAACGGCTGGCCGAGGTTGCTGCGCAAGCCGCGCTCGCGTTCGCGCCGCACCCGCAGCAGATCGACCTCGATCGGGATGATCGCCGCGCCCTGCTGGGCTTCGTGCAGGACATACCCTGACGGATCGATGACGATCGAGCGGCCGACGCCGCCATCGCCCGACCCGTTGATGTCGAAAAAATAGACCTGGTTCGTCACCGCCGCGGCGCGTGCGATCGACAACTCGACATCGCGGTCGATGGTGTCGGTCATCGTCGGATGCAGGATCACTTCGGCACCCATCGCGACCAGCGTGCGCGTCGTCTCCGGGAACCACATGTCGTAGCAGATCGAGACGCCGAAGCGGCCGACGCCGTCGATGTCGAAGACGCAGAATTCGCTGCCGCCGGCGACATCGCGCTCATACGGGCGAAATGGAAACAGCTTGCGAAAGCGGCGGATCACCTCGCCCTGCGGGTTGATCACCGACGTCGTGTTGTAGACGCGGTCGCCGTCGGCGGCCTCGACCTTCTCGAACATCGAGCCGGGAATCAGCCACAGGCCGGTTTCCCTGGCCAGCTCGCACAGCCGCGCCTCGGTCGGCCCGGGCAGCGGCTCGGCCTCATGACGCGGGCCGAGCGGGCACAGCTCGGAGAACAGCACCATGCGGACCCACGGGAAACGGCTGCGAATGTGCCGCATATAGCCGGCCATGCGGTCGACGTTGTCGGCAAATGCGACGACGCTCATCTGCACGCCGGCGATGCCGAACGAATCGGCACGCGGCGGATGCGCCATCGGTGGCGCCGGAGGATGCAGCAACTGGCTCACTTGTCGAGTCCGGCCAGGCAGATATATTTGATCTCGATGAATTCATCGAGCCCGTATTTCGAACCTTCACGGCCGAGGCCGGACTGCTTGACGCCGCCGAACGGCGCTTCGGCGGTCGAGATCAGCCCGGTATTGACGCCGACCATGCCCGATTCGAGCCGTTCGGCAACCCGCATCACGCGGCCGACGTCGCGGCTGTAGAAATACGCGGCAAGGCCGAACTCGGTATCGTTGGCGCGCGCGATCACCTCTTCCTCGGTATCGAAGGAGAAGATCGGCGCCAGCGGGCCGAAGGTCTCCTCGCTGGCAAATTTCATCTCGGCGGTCGCGCCGCCGATCACCGTCGGCTCGAAGAACAGCCCGCCGAGCGAATGCCGTTTGCCGCCGGCCAACACCTCGCCGCCCTTTGCCTTCGCATCGGCGATGTGTTCCTCGACCTTTTTCACCGCGTTGTCGTCGATCAGCGGGCCCTGCGTGACGCCATCGTCGACGCCGGGGCCGACCTTCAGCGCATTGACCTTCGCGACCAGCTTGTCGGTGAAGGCCTTCAGCACCGGCTTTTGCACATAGATGCGGTTCGCGCAGACGCAGGTCTGCCCGGTATTGCGGTATTTCGAGACCATCGCGCCTTCGACGGCGGCATCGAGGTCCGCATCTTCGAACACGATGAACGGCGCATTGCCGCCGAGTTCGAGCGAGATCTTCTTGATCGTGTCGGAGCACTGGCGCATCAGCAGCCGTCCGACCTCGGTTGATCCGGTGAAGGTCAGCTTGCGCACCAGCGGGTTGCGCGTCATCTCGCCGCCGATCTTGCTCGACGAACCGGTCAGCACCGACAGCAGGCCTTTCGGCACGCCGGCGCGTTCGGCGAGTTCGGCAAACGCCAACGCCGAAAATGGTGTCTGTGTCGCCGGCTTGACGACCATCGAGCAACCGGCGGCCAGTGCCGGCCCGGCCTTGCGCGTCATCATCGCAGTCGGAAAATTCCACGGCGTGATCGCTGCGGTGGTGCCGACCGGCTGCTTGATCGCGAGGATGCGCCGGTCGCCGAGCGGCGCCGGTATCGTGTCGCCGTAGACCCGGCGCGCCTCGTCGGCAAACCATTCGATGAACGACGCGGCATAGGCGATTTCGCCCTTCGCTTCGGCCAGCGGCTTGCCCTGCTCGGACGTCATGATCAGCGCCAGGTCATCGACATTGGCGAGCATCAGGTCGTTCAGCCGGCGCAGGATCGCGGCGCGCTCCTTGCCGGAGACATCGCGCCACTTGCGCTGCGCCTCGTCGGCGGCCTTGATCGCACGTTCGGTCTCGGCGCTGCCGCACATCGGCACGGTGCCGAGCTTGTGGCCGTTGGCCGGGTTGCTGACGTCGATCGTCTTGCCATCGTCGGCGTCGATCCATGCGCCGGCCACATAGGCCTGCTGACGGAACAGCGACGGGTCTTTCAGTTTCAGTTCTTGTACGGGCATGGTGTCGGCTCCTTCGATCAGGATTCCATCGCCTTCGCGAGGATCGCCATGCCTTCGTCGAAGACGGCATCCTCGATCGTCAGCGGGAACAGGAAACGGATCACGTTGCCGTAGATCCCGCAGCCCAGCAACATCAGGCCGGCGTCGAGCGCGCGCTTTTGCAGCGCCTTCGGAAAGTCGGCGTCAGGCGTGCCGTCGGGCTTCGCAAATTCCATCGCGACCATCGAGCCGAGCCCGCGCACATCGCTGATCACCGGGAATTTCTTGCGCAGCGCATTCAGGTGTTCGCTGAGCCGGTGGCCCAACTGTTCCGCGCGCTGGCACAGTTTCTCGTCCTCGATCACGTCGAGCACCGCGAGCGCCGATGCGATTGCCAGCGGATTGGCAGCATAAGTGCCACCGAGCCCGCCGGGCGCCGGCGCGTCCATGATCTCGGCGCGGCCGCAGACGGCCGACAGCGGCATGCCGCCGGCCAGGCTCTTCGCCATCGTGATCATGTCGGGAACGACGTCGTGGTGGTCCATCGCGAACATCTTGCCGGTGCGGGCAAAGCCGGTCTGGATCTCGTCGGCGATCAGCACGATGCCGTGGCGGTCGCAGATCTCGCGCAGCGCACGCAGGAAGGCGGTCGGCATCACATAAAAACCACCCTCGCCCTGCACCGGCTCGACGATGATCGCGGCCACCTGCTCGGGCTCGATATCGGCCTTGAACAACTGTGCGATCGCCTGCAGCGACTGCTCGACGCTGACGCCATGCAGTTCCATCGGCGCCGGCACGTGGTAGACGCTGGCCGGGAACGGGCCGAATCCGGCCTTGTACGGCGCGACCTTGCCGGTCAGCGCCATGCCGAGGTAGGTGCGGCCATGAAAACCGCCGGACAGCGCGATCACGCCAGGGCGCTTCGTCGCATTGCGGGCGATCTTGATCGCGTTTTCGACCGCCTCTGCGCCAGTCGTGAAAAACGCCGTCTTCTTCGCATGGTCGCCCGGCGTCACCGCATTCAGCCGTTCGGCCAGCCTGACCACGCTTTCATACGGCACGACCTGGTAGGCGGTATGCGTGAACGATTCGAGTTGTTTGGCGATTGCCTCGACGATGCGCGGATGGCGGTGCCCGGTATTGAGCACTGCGATGCCGGAACCGAAGTCGATATAGCGCTTGCCTTCGACATCCCACAGCTCGGCATTGCGCGCCTTGTCGGCATAGACGGTGAAGCCGATGCCGACACCACGCGGCGTTGCCGCGACGCGGCGCGCATCGATCGCCGCATTCGTCGTCGCGGCAGCGGCAACCCGTGCCGATTCGGTTTTGGTGTGGGTGTTCATTTCAGCAGGCGGCCGCGCATGCGGCCGATTTGGTTGGTCTGAAACCAGTATAGGCTTCAATTGGACCTATGATTAGAGCCAATGATTTCATCAAAATAGAGCCAATATGGACCCGCGGAGTGCCAATGCCGGCCACGGGCCGGCCGCCATCGCCGACCTTGTCAGGCGCCGTTTCGCCAATCAAGGCGGCGGTTTCGACCACCGCCGCCTCTATGACATCCTGCAGTCGGCCATCCGCGAGGCGGAGATCGCGCCAGACAGCAAGCTGCCGCCGAGCCGCGCACTCGCTGCCGCGCTCGGCATTGCACGCAATACCGTCACCCATGTCTACGAACAGCTGACGCTGGAGGGTTTTGTCCACTCGCGTGTAGGCCGCGGCACCTTTGTCGCCGCGGTCGCGCCGAGACTGGCGCGGCGCGACCTCCCGCCGTCGGCTCCGGAAAAGCGCCGGGCGACGTTGTCGTCGCGCGGCGGCCGGCTGATTGGTGGCCTGTCGGCTGCGCCGCGGCAGTGGGGCGCCTTCGCTCCCGGTGTGCCGGAAGTCCGGCAGTTTCCGGTGCAGACCTGGAACCGGCTGCAGGCCCGGGTCTGGCGCGGCCTGCAGCCAGCGCAGATGAGTTATGCCACCGGCGCCGGCGATGCCCTGCTGCGCCGCGTCTTGGCGGAATATCTGCAGGACACGCGCGGCCTGCACTGTTCTGCCGAACAGATCGTCATCACCAGCGGCACGCAGCAGTCGCTGCACCTGATCGCTCACCTGCTGACCGATCCGGGTGACGCGATCTGGATCGAGGACCCGGGCTACTGGGGGGTGCGCAGCGTCTTTCGCGCGATGGGCCTCGAGATGATCCCGGTGCCGCTCGACGCCGAAGGCCTGGCACCGAACACCGCCCACCTGCGCACGCCGCCGCGTGCGATGTTCGTCTCGCCGGCGCACCAGTATCCGACCGGCGTGCTGATGAGCCATGGCCGCCGGCGCCAGCTGCTCGACTATGCGGCGGTCAACGGCGTCTGGGTGATCGAGGACGACTATGACAGCGAATTCCGCTACGGCTCGCGGCCGCTGCCGGTGCTGCAGGGCCTGGACCGGCATGGCCGCGTGATCTACCTCGGCACCTTCTCGAAGACGCTGTTTCCGGCGTTGCGCGTGGCCTATGCCGTTCTGCCCGAGGACCTCGTCGACAGCTTTGCCAGTGCGTCGCGCGAGCTGTACCGTGAAGGCCATTCACCGCAGCAGGCGGTGCTCGCGCGCTTCATCTTCGAAGGCCATTTCAGCAGCCATGTGCGGCGCATGCGCGCGGTCTACGGCGCGCGCCACGATGCGCTGATCGCGAGCATCCAGCAGCATTTCGGCGATCAGCTGCCGATCATCGGCGGCGATGCAGGGCTGCACCTCGTGCTCGGCCTGCCGGCCGGCGTCGACGACCGCCTGCTCAGCGAACGAATTGCCAGCGCCGGCATCGCGACCCGGCCGCTGTCGAATTACCAGATCAGCGCGCGGCGCTCCGACCGCGGGCTGCTGCTCGGCTACGGCGCCGTCGATGAGCAGGAGATCGGCCCGCACTTCGCGAAGCTCGCGGCCATCGTCGGCCGCTACGTCTAGCCATCGGCTAGGCCGGCGGCACCGCACCCTTGCGCTCGACGATCATCGCGTAGGCCTGCGGCTCGCGGTGTTTCGCAAAATTGAAGGTCGTATTCTTGTATGACTTCGTCAGGTCGAGGTCGCAGCGGGCGATCGCCAGTTCGTCACCGACGGTGCTGCAGGCGGCAACGATTTCGCCCGACGGCGCGACGATGATCGAATTGCCGATCTGCATCACGCCTTCCTCGACGCCGGCCTTCGCGACGCCGACAACCCAGCTGCCGTTCTGGTAGGCGCCCGACTGCATCACCAGCTCATTGTGGAAGTGCGACAACGCATCGTGCTCCGGCGCCGGCGGGTTGTGGACCGGCGTGTTGTAGCCGATCAGGATCATCTCGGCACCCTGCAGGCCCATCACGCGGTAGGTCTCGGGCCAGCGCCGATCGTTGCAGATCGCCATGCCGATCACGCCATCGAAGGCGCGGAAGACATTGAACTCGAGGTTGCCGGTTTCGAAATAGCGCTTCTCCAGATGCTGGAACTGGCGCCAGGGTTCGTGTTCGGCATGGCCGGGCAGATGGATCTTGCGGTATTTGCCGACAATGGTGCCGGTCTTGTCGACGGTGATCGAGGTATTGAAATGGCGCGGCCGGCCGTCCTCGACGCTCAGTTCCGCATAACCGAGGTAGAAGCCGACGCCGAGCCTTTTTGCCGCGTCGAACAGTGGCTGCGTCTCGGGGCCCGGCATCTCGCGCTCGTAGAACTGGTCAAGCTCGGCCTGGTCCTCGATATACCAGCGCGGGAAAAACGTCGTCAGCGCGAGTTCGGGGAAAACGACGAGGTCGCAGCCATGCTGCGCGGCATCGTTCATCAACGCGATCATTCGCTCGACGACCTGCTTGCGGGTGTCGCTGCGGGCGATCGGGCCGAGCTGGGCGGCGCCGACGGTGACGATTCTGGGCATGTCAGGTCTCCTGGCTGGCCAGCTCGAGCAGCGTGTGCAACAGCACATTGCCGCCTGCGGCCAGATCGGCGGGTTCGGTGTGCTCCGCCGGGTTGTGGCTGATGCCCTTGATGCTGGGCACGAAGATCATCGCGGTCGGGCAGATGCGCGCGAGCATCTGCGCGTCGTGGCCGGCACCCGAGGTGATGCGCCGCTGCGAGTAGCCGAGGCGCGAGGTCACCGCCTCGATGCGCTGCACGACGCCGGCGTCGAAGATCACCGGCTCGAAACGTGCCAGCTGGCGGCTCTCTATCGTCACGCCTTCGTCCTTCGCGAGCTGCTGCAGGAAATCGCCCAGACGCTGCTCGGCCTGCTGCAGCAGCGTTTCATCGGTATTGCGCAGGTCGACGGTCAGCCGGGCCCGCGCCGCGATCACGTTGATCAGGTTCGGGTGCAGGTCGATCTTGCCGACGGTGGCGACCTGCGAACCGCCCATCTCGCGGGTCAGCTGGCGCACGAAGTTCGCAACCGCGGCTGCCGCATAAGCGGCATCGTGGCGCAGCCGCATCGGCGTCGTGCCGGCATGATTGGACTGGCCGGTGATCGTCAGCTCCTGCCACGAGATGCCCTGCAGGTCCTCGACGGCGCCGATCGTCAGGCCTTCGGCGTCGAGCACCGGGCCTTGCTCGATGTGCAGTTCGACAAACGCCGCTGGTTTCAGCGTGGTCATCGGAGCGCTGCCGGCATAGCCGATGCGCTCGAGTTCATCGCCGAGCCGCGCGCCGTCGATCCCGCGCACGTCGAGCGCCTCGTCCAGCGCCATGCCACCCACGTAAACCAGCGAGCCGAGCATGTCCGGCGCAAACCGCGCGCCCTCCTCGTCGGTGAAGAAGGCGACGACGATCGGCCGCTCGGTCTCGATGCCGGCATCGTTCAGCGTCTGCACCACTTCGAGCCCGCCGATCACGCCGAGGTTGCCGTCGTAGCGACCACCGGTGCGCACGGTATCGATGTGGGACCCGGTCATCACCGGCGGCAGCTCGCGGGTTCCGGCGCGCACGCCGAAGACGTTGCCGATGGCATCAATATGCACCGCCATGCCGAGTTCGCGCATCCACGACACGACGAGATCGCGGCCGCGCCGGTCGTCGTCGGTCAGCGCCAGCCGGCAGCTGCCGCCGCCATCGATCGGGCCGATCTGCGCCAGCTGATCCAGGCGCTCGATCAAGCGGGCCTGATCGATGCGCAGCGCCTGCGTCGCCGCCGGCGCGCTCATGAACGCACGGCCTCGGCGCTGCGGCCGGTGATCTGGCGATAGATCTCGGGATCGGTATCGCCCTCGCTGCCGAGCAGCAGCACCCGCGATTGCGCATCGATGCCGAGCAGTTCGGCAAGCTCCCGGTGCTCGCGTGCGGCGAGCAGCGCACCGAGGCCGGTGGCGCCGGTCTCGCCGGAGACGATCGCCGGATCGCCGCGTTGCGGATTGGCGAACAGGCGCACCCCGTCGAGTGCGTAGTGGTCGTCGATCGCGAGGTAGCCGTCGGCGGCGGCCGAGACGATTTCCCAGGCCGCCGGCGAGACCTCGCCACAGGCCAGGCCGGCCATCACGGTGTCCAGCGCACCGGTCACCGCAACCGGCTTGCCGGCCTGCGCGCTTTGCAGATAGCAATCCGCCTCGGTCGGCTCGACGATCACCAGCTTCGGCCGCTTGTCACCCCAGGCGAGCCAGAAGGCGGCGGCGACCGATGCCGCGAGTGCACCGACGCCGGCCTGCACGATCACATGGGTCGGCGGCGTCGCGCCGATCTGCTCGACGATCTCGCGCGACATCACGCCGTAGCCGTGCATCACATCGATCGGTATCGCGCGATAACCCTCGTAGGTCGTATCGCTGACGACGGTCCAGCCGTTGGCCTTGGCCTGCGCATCGGCATGGCGCACCGAATCGTCGTAGTTGCCTCGCACCCGGATTACCTCGGCACCGTATTTCGCGATCGCCGCACCGCGGCCTTCGCTGACCGTCGCATGGATATAGATCACGCAGCGGCAGCCGAACAGCTGCGCGCCCCAGGCGACCGAACGGCCGTGGTTGCCGTCGGTCGCGCAGGTCACCGTGATGTCCTTGACGACCTCGCGCCAGCGCCCGGCGACGACGTCGGCCGCACGCACCGGCTCGCCGCCATTGCGGCGCGCGATTGCCTGCGCGAGCAGCCGGTAGACCGCATAGGCACCACCGAGCGCCTTGAAACTTTTCAGCCCGAAGCGGTCGCCCTCGTCCTTGTAATGGACGCTGGCGACGCCGAGCCGCTCGGCCAGCGCCGGCAGTTCACGCAGCGGCGTCGGCGCATAACCGGGCCACTGGCAGATCTCGCGCTGGGCAGCGTTGAAGCCGGCATCGTTCAGGATTTCCGAGCGCACCGGCCCATACGGCTCGGAGGCCGGTGCGGCCGACGGGTTGCGCATCGCGCGCACACCGTCGGTTGTCAACAGTTCGAAAGACATGCCGGCTTTCCTCCGTCGTTATTTCGAGGCCTTGTCGATATCGGCGAGCATCGCATTGAGCATCGAGACACCTTCGGCGCCGAGCTGCTCCTCGATCACCTTGCGAACCGCCGGCTGGGCAACGGCGGCGAACTTCTTCAACTCGGCCGGCGGGATCGCATTGATCGTCATCTTCTTGCCGAGCTTCGGCAGGCCCTTCTCGGTCGATGCCTCGATGATCCGCGAGATGCCACGGCCGGCGCCGACCGCCACTTCGGCGGCGTTGTCGACGACCCGCTTCTCGTCAGCCGTCAGGCCGTCGTAGAACTTCTGGTTCATCGTCCAGATATACGGCGTGATCACGTGGTTGGTGATCGACAGGAATTTCTGCACCTCGTCGAACTTCGCGAACGCGATGATCGGGATCGGGTTCATCTGGCCGTCGGCAACACCGGTCTGCAGCGAGGTGTAGACCTCCGCCCACGGCAGCGGCGTCGGCTGGCCGCCGAGCGACTTGACCGTCGTCTCGTGGGTCGGCAGCGTCATCGTGCGGATGCGCAGGCCGTTCATGTCGGCGGCGGTCTTGATCGGCCGCTTCGAATTGCTGATCGCGAAGAAGCCGCCGCTGTCGAGCAGTCCGAGCACCTTCAGTCCGGTCTTGGCCTGCAGGTCGGCGCTGAACTTCTTGCCGAAATCGCTGTCCTTGTCCATCACCTTGTCGGCCACCGCGATGTTCGGGAAGGCAAACGGCATGTCGAACACGCCGACCATCTTGTAGTGCTGGGCAATGCCGCCGGCCGACGAGATCGTCGATTCGACGATGCCGTCACGCACCTGCTGGATGACTTCGTTGTCCTTGCCGAGCTGGCCGTTGGCGAACAACTGCACCTTGACGCTGCCGTTGGTGCCGGTCTCGACCAGGTTCTTGAAGACAGCGGCCATCGCGCCGGAGTGGCTCTCGAATGGGCTGTCGGGGTTCAGGTGGGCCAGGCGCATCGTCTTCTGCGCCAGTGCCGGCGACGAGGCAAGCAGCAGGGCGGCGGCGGCCAGCGTGATCTTGTTGAAGAGGGACATCAAAAACTCCTTGTCGGACGGTGGAAAGAGGGGGTCGATCAAATGGCGGCCCGCAGCCGGGCGCCGGCGGGAAAACTCACTGCGCCAGGCCAAGCAGGCGCGGCACGAACAGGGTCAGTTCGGGGATGTAGGCAACGCCGAACAGGATCGTCACCTCGGCGATCAGGAACGGCCACAGCGATTTCGCGATCCGCTCGATGCGCTCGCCGGTGACCGACGCGAGCACGAACAGGCAGGCACCGACCGGCGGCGTCATCAGCGAGATGTTCAGCGCCAGCACGATCATGATTCCGGCATGGATCGGGTCCATGCCGATCGTCACCGTCAGCGGCGCCAGCACCGGTGCCAGGATGATCAGCATCGCATTGATGTCCATGAACATGCCGATGAACAGCAGCATCGACAGGATCAGTGCGACGATCACCGCCGGGTTGTCGGAGACCGTCAGGAAGGCCGCGGCAATCGCCTGTGGAATCTGGTTGAAGGTCATCCACCAGCCGAGGATCGACGCCGACGCGATGATCAGGAAGACGATGCCGGTGATGCGCGCGGTGCGGATCAGCATCTCCTCGAGATCGGCCCAGCCGACCTTGCGGTAGACGAACGCACCCATCACCAGCGCATAGAACACCGCGATCGACGCCGCTTCGGTCGGCGTGACGATGCCGGCGAGGATGCCGCCGAGGATCATCACCGGCATCAGCAGCGCGGCAAAACCATCCTTGAATGCGCGGATGATGTTCCACAGGCTGAGCCGCCCCTCTGCCGGCGGCAGCTTGAAACGGTTGGCGCCGAGCCGGATCACCGCCATGCAGACCGCGCAGATCAACAGCCCGGGCAGGATGCCGGCAGCGAACAGGCCGGCGATCGATACGCCCATCAGCGAACCGTAGATGATCATCAGGTTCGACGGCGGGATGGTCGGGCCGATGATCGACCCGGCAGCGGTCACCGCGCAGGAAAACGGCCGCGAATAGCCCTTCTTGACCATCGCCGGCACCAGCGTGTTGCCGAATGCCGCGGCATCGGCCGTTGCCGCACCCGACAGGCCGGCGAACATCACCGAAGCGACCATGTTCGAATGCGCCATGCCGCCGCGCATGTAGCCGACCAGCGCATCGGCCAGGCCGATCAGCCGGTCGGTGATGCCGGAGCGGTTCATGATCTCGCCGGCGAAGATGAAAAACGGCATCGCGAGGAAGGTGAACAGGTCGAGGCCGGCGAAAAAACGCTCGGCGGCCATCGGGAAAAAGCGCCCGCCCGGGTCGATGGTCCACATGCCGATCAGGCCGGCAATCCCGAGCACATAGCCGATCGGCATGCCGACCAGCATCAGCAGGAAAAAGGAGACGGCGACGATGGTCATGGGAATACCACGGCAAGGGGTTGCTGACGCAGGCGTGCCTGGTCGCGGATCGCCACCAGCGCCAGCTGGATCGCGGCGAGCGTGGCGCCGACCGGGACTGCAGCAAACGGCAGCGCCTTGCTCATGCCGGAGATCATCGTGAAGGTCTTCGCGCCGCGTTCGACCAGGCCGACGCCGTAGAACGCGAGAAACAGGAAGAAGACGATGCCGAGCAGGTCGAGCAGCAGCAGCAGATGGCGGCGGATTGCCGCGGGCAGCCGTTCGAACAACACCTGCACACCGATGTGTTCGCGGCGCGGGATGCAGCTCGACACGGCGAGCAGCGCAACCCAGATCATCAGGTAGCGAGCCGCCTCCTCCATGAAGGTGATCGGCAGCGGCAGAATGTAGCGGGCAAATACGCCGAGCCAGACGTCGAGGATCAGCACCGCCAGCAGCACCGCGGCCGCCCGGTCGGTCCACCAGCCGAGCTTCAGGCTGAGCCGGTCGGCCCGTGCGGCCAGACCGGTCAATTCAAGCGTCTCGCTCATCGTGGTCCTCGGGTTGTGGCCCCGGCCTGGTGCAGAACGCACCGAGCTGGATGAAGGGAGTCGTCGCAGGCACCATTGTGATCCGTTCGTTTCATAATCTAATCCGGTAAAACGCTAGTTTCAGCCGTTGACGATGTCCTGAGCAAAACCCGTACCAATCGATGCGCCAAAAACCCTTGCCTGCTTCGTCCGCGCCGGCCGATGACCACGATGGCCGCGCCGCCGCGCCCTTGCTGACGCTGGAAGACCGCATCCGCGCCTGCTACCAGTCGCTGCCCGGCAGCGAGGTGGTGGTGGCCGATGTGCTGCTGCATCACCCGGGCCGGCTCGCGACCCATTCGGCGACCGAACTCGCGGCTGCTGCGAAGGCGTCGAAGGCAGCGGTCACGCGGCTGATCCAGCGGCTCGGCTTTGCCAGTTATGCCGAGGCACGCAGCGAAGCCCGCGAGGCACAGCAATGGGGGTCACCGGTCTACCTGGAGGCCAAGGCACCGGTCGAAGTCGGCGCACGCGCCGCATTTGCGCGCCACGTCGCCGCGGACCAGCAGATCCTCGCGCAGTCGCTCGGCGCATTGACGAATGGCGACCTCGAAGCGGCCATCGAGGTTCTGGCGTCGGCCCGCCGCGTCGTCGTGATCGGCTTTCGCAACAGCGCCTGGCTGGCGATGTATGCGCATTCGCAGTTCGGCCTGCTGCGCCCTGGCATCGAGCTGGCGCCGCTGCCGGCCGAGACGCTGGCCGAGGCAATGGTCGGGCTCGGTGCAGACGATCTGGTCTTCGCGGTCGGCTTCCGGCGTCGCGTGCCGGCGTTTGCTGCGGCGCTGCGTGCCGCCCATTCCGCCCGCGCGCGCATCGTGCTGGTCACCGACCCGTCGGGCGCCGCCGACCTGCGTTTTGCCGACTGGACGTTGAGCTGCCATTGCCGCAGCGCGTCGATGTTCGACAGTTATGTCGCCGCGGTCAGCCTGCTCAATTTTCTCGCGGCGCAGCTGGCGCAGGCACTCGGCGAGTCGGGCCGACGCCGGTTGCAGGAGGTCGAACGCTGGCACGGCAGCCTCGGCGATCTGGCCTGACCGCCGGTAACGCTGTCGGCGTATTCAGTCGGTCGTGAACGGCCGCGGCGGCGCGTCGGTGCCGACGCGCCGTTCGCGTTCGTATTCGGAGATCACCTGCGCTCCGAGCAGCAGCAGCGTCGCACCGAGCTCCAGGCTCAGCAACACCGCAATCGCGGTCGTCAGCGAGCCGTAGACGGTGCCGATCTGCGACAGCGTCTCGAAATACCAGAGCAGCACATGCCGCGAGACCTCCCACAGCAGTGCCGCGGTGACGGCACCGAACACCGCGTGCAGCAGCGACAGCCGGCCGACCGGCATCACCAGATAAAGCGAGGTCAGCACCAGCACCTCGCCGGCAAAACCGAGCAGGTAGAGCAGGAGGCCGGAGGCCCCTTCGAGCGACCAGATCTGGCCGAGAAACTCGACTTCGCGCTCGCCCATCGCCTGCAGGCTGCCGGCGACCAGCGTCGCCAGCAGCAGGCCGAAGCCGAGCGACAGGATGTACAGATAGGGCAGCACTGCCGACATCAGGAAATGCCGCCGCTTGATCACGACCCGGTGGTGGAAGATCACCGACATCGCGTTTTCGAGAACGGTGAAAGCCAGCGAGCTGAAGAAGATCATGCTGATCAGCAGCACCCAGCCGATCACATTGCGGTGCTGCAGAAAATTGGCCAGTTCGGTGACGATTGCCGCCGACTGGCCCGGTATCAACCATTCGAGGTAGTGGCCGAGCGTGTGCAGCAGTGCGCCCTGGTCGATGAAATGCGACAAGGCAATCACCGTCAGGATCAGCATCGGCACGATCGACAGCAGCGCGTAATAGGCCACCGCGCCGGCCAGCAGCAGGCCCTGGTTGGCGCGGAACGCCTTCAGCGTGCGCAACGCAAAGGCGCCCGGCCGGGCCAGAATCTTGCGGGCTTGCTGGTCGAGCAGTGGTGGCATGGTGGGTCATCGCGCGAGACGCCCGCCGATGATGACCCAGATTGGCTGCTGCGCCCGTAGGCCGACGCCTCGTCAGTCGTTGCCGCTGGCCAGCCGCGTCGGCAGCGGCAGGTCGGCGGCGCCGGCCGGAACGACATGTTCGGGCGTCGTCACCGGCCCCTTGCCGCTGAAGCGGTCGAGGGCGATGAAGATCACCGGCGTGATGTACAGCGTGATCGCCTGCGAAAAGACCAGCCCGCCGACCACCGCGAGGCCGAGCGGCTGGCGCAGTTCGGCGCCGGCGCCGAGGCCAAGCGCAATCGGCAAGGCGCCCATCATCGCCGCCAGCGTCGTCATCATGATCGGCCGGAACCGCAGGATGCAGGCCTCGCGGATCGCCTCGGCAGCACCGACGCCGTGGTTGCGCTGCGCATCGAGCGCGAAGTCGATCATCATGATCGCGTTTTTCTTCACGATGCCGATCAGCAGCAGGATGCCGATCGTCGCGATCAGCGTCAGGTCCTGGCCGAACATCTGCAAGGTCAGCAGGGCGCCGACCGCCGCCGACGGCAGGCCGGCGAGGATCGTGATCGGATGGATGTAGCTCTCGTACAGCACGCCGAGCAACACGTAGATCACGAGCAGCGCAGCAATCAGCAGGATCGCCTGGCCGCCCTGCGAATCCTTGAACACCGCGGCATCGCCGCCATAGCGGGTGATGATCGATGCCGGCATGCCGAGCTGGTTGCGGTAGGCGTCGAGCTTGCTCGTTGCTTCGCCGAGCGCGGCACCCGGCGCGAGGTTGAACGACACCGTGACCGCCTGCAACTGGCCGACATGGTTGACCGAGGTCGGACCGATGCTGCGCTCGACGGTGGCAAAACTCGACAGCGGCACCAGCGCGCCGGTATTCGAGCGCATGAAGACCTCGGAGAATGCGCGCTCGTCGCGCCGCGCGTCGGCCTTCAGCTCCATGATCACCTGGTAGCTGTCGACCGAGGTATAGATCGTCGAGACCTGGCGCTCGCCGAATGCGCTGTACAGCGTCGAGCGCAGGTTGTCGATCGAGATGCCGAGCGTATTGGCGCGGTCGCGGTCGATCTTCAGCGACGCCTGCAGCCCCTTCAGCTGCGAGTCGCTGGTGACGTCGCGGAACAGCGGGTCCTCGCGCAGCTTCTCCTGCAGCTTGATCGCCCAGTCGTTCAGCTCGTCGGCGGCGACGCTTTGCAGGATGTACTGGTATTGCGCCTTGCTCTGCCGCCCGCCGAGGCGCAGGTTCTGCACCGGCTGCATGAATGACTGGATGCCCGGCACCTGGCGCAGCTTGCGGCGCAGGTCCTCGACGACCTGCTTCATCGGCGCCCGCTCGCCGAGTGGCTTCAGATTGATGAACATGCGCCCGGTATTCATCGCACCGCCGCCGCCAACGAATGAATTGACCGACAACACATTCGGATCGCTGCGCACCAGTTCGGCGACGCGCGCCTGCAGCCGCACCATCTCCTCGTACGAGGTGTCCTCGGCGGCTTCGGTCGAGACGCGGATCTGGCCGATGTCCTCCTGCGGGAAAAAGCCCTTCGGGATCACGTAGAACAGCACCGCAGTCGCGGCAAAGGTTGCAAAAGCGACGCCGAGCACGAAGCGGCGGTGCCGCAACGCCATGTCGAGGCTGCGCGTGTACAGGGCCAGCATCCAGTCGAAGGCGCGGCCGAAGGCGCGGACCAGCGCGCCGGGCCGCTTCTTGTGCTGCTCGTCGGTCAGAAACTTGCCGGCCATCATCGGCACCAGCGTCAGCGAAACGAACGCCGACGCGACGATCGCCAGCGAGACGATGACGGCAAATTCGTGGAACAGCAGCCCGATCACGCCGGGCATGAAGAAAATCGGGATGAAGACCGCGATCAGCGAACTGGATATCGAGATGATCGTGAAGCCGACCTCGCGCGAGCCTTTCAGCGCCGCCTCGAATGGCGCCATGCCCTCCTCGACATGGCGCATGATGTTTTCGAGCATCACGATCGCGTCGTCGACAACGAGCCCGACGGCCAGCGTCAGCCCGAGCAGCGAGATGTTGTCGAGCGTATAGCCGAACGCCCACAACATCGCGATCGCACCGATCAGCGATACCGGCAGCGACAACGCCGGAATCACGGTTGCGTAGAAGCGGCGCAGGAACAGGAAGATCACCAGCACCACCAGCACGATCGTGCCGTACATCGTCAGCGTCACATCGTGCAGCGCCTCGCGGATCGACGTCGAGCGGTCGCCGACCAGCACCAGGTTGACCGACTGCGGCAGCTGCTCGCGAAAACCCGGCAGCCGCTCCTTGATCGCATCGACCACCTGCACGGTATTCGCATCGGGCTGGCGCATCACCGAAAGGAAGATCGCGCTCTGGCCATTCAGGTCGGCGTGCGAGCGCAGAGATTCATAACTGTCGACGACGTTGGCGACGTCCTTCAGCCGCACCGGGCTGCCGCCGCGGTTGCTGACGATCAGTTCGCCGAATTCGGCCGCATTGGCGAGCTGGCGATTGGCGGTCAGCGTCAGCGTCTGGCGCTGGCCCTCGAGTGTGCCGACCGGCGTATTCGCATTGGCCGAGCGCAGCGCCGCGCTCAGTTCGTCGAGGCTGATGTTGCGCGCAGCGAGCGCCTGCGGATCGACCTGGATGCGCACCGCAAAGCGCTTCGAGCCGAAGACATTGACCTGCGCGATGCCGTCGAGCGTCGACAGCGCCGGCTGGATCAGGTGCTCGGCATAGTCGTTCAGCTCCGACGGGTTCATCGACGGCGAGGTCAGCGCGAGGAACAGGATCGGCGCATCGGCCGGATTGACCTTGCGGTAGCTGGGCGGCGAGGTCATCTCGATCGGCAACGAGCGCTGCGCGCGCAGCAGCGCCGCCTGCACGTCGACCGCGGCCTCGTCGATGTCGCGGCTTTCGACAAATTCCAGCGTCACCGAGGTCGAGCCGAGGGTGCTGGTCGAGCTGATCAGGTTCAGGCCGGGAATCGTCTGGAACTGTTTTTCGAGCGGCAGCGCGACCGCGCTGGCCATCGCCTCCGGGCTCGCGCCGGGCAACGACGCCGAGACATTGATCACCGGCGTGTTGTAGCTCGGCAGCGCGGCCACCGGGATGCGGCTGTAGGCGATCAGGCCGGCGACGATGATTGCCAGGTTCAGCAGCACCGTCATCACCGGACGGCGGATGAACAACTCGCTCAGGTTCATGGCGTCACCCCGGCAGCACCGGATGCCGGCGTGCCGGCACGGCCAGGCTTGCCGGCTCCGCCCTGGCCGCCGCGTTCGACGACCTTGCTGCCGGCGCGCACATTCTCCCGGCCATCGACAACGATGCGGTCGCCCGCCTGCAGCCCGCTGACAACCGCGTCCTGACCGACCGGATGAACGATCTCGACCGGCCGCGGCTGGACCTTGTCGTCGGCATCGACGACAAAAACCGTCCGGCCTTTGACGCCTGTGACGATCGCCGCCTGCGGAATGACGATCGCGTCACGCAGCGTGCGCACCGCGAGCGCTACCTTCACATAGCCGCCCGGCCAGAGGTGCTGCTGCGGGTTGTCGAAGACCGCCTTGACACGCACCGAACCCGACGACTGGTCGACCACGCTGTCGACGAACTGCAGCTTGCCGTCGAGCCGAGGTCCGGGCGTGCCGTCGGAACGGTCCGGCAGCTGCGCGCTGACCGGCAGGCCGCCTTCGCGCAGCCCCTGCAGCGTCTCGTCGAGGTTGCGTTGCGGCAGGTTGAAGCTGACCGCGATCGGATCGAGCTGGGTGATCGTCAGCAGCGCCGGACCGCTCGGCTGGACCAGGCTGCCCGGGAATACGTTGACCGCGCCGACGCGGCCGGCACTCGGGGCGGTGATGCGGTGATAGCCAAGCCCGAGTACGGCAGCATCGACCGCCGCCTTGCTTGCGGCAACCACCGCCTGCTGCGTCTCGACCTGCGTCTGTGCGGCGTCGACGGCGCTTTGCGAGACGAATTTCTGCTCGAGCAGGTCGCGGCTGCGTGCGAGCTGGCGCTGCGCATCGTTCAGTGCAGCCTGGTCGCGCGCCAGCTGGGCACGCATTTTCGTGACGTTGACCGCGTCGGCGCGGTTGTCGAGCGTGAACAGCAGCTCGCCGCGACGCACGAACTGGCCCTCCTTGACGTGGACCTGCTCGACCTTGCTGCTGACCTGCGGCTTGATGTCGACGACATTCAACGAGCTGACAGTGCCGGTGGCCTCGAGCGTGATGCGCTGGTCACGCTGCTGCGCCTTCACCGTCGTCACGCTGATCGGGCCACCGCCGCCCGGCGGGCGTGCCGCGCCACCACCCTTGTTCGCAGCGGAAGCGCCAGCGGCGGCCGGAGCCGCGGCGCCGGCGACATGGCTGGCCGACGAATCGGGTTGCTGCTGCAGATAGAAATAGCCGCCGGCAGCTGCCAGCCCGGCCGCTCCCAGCGCCACCGCGATCATCGACTTGTTCATGAAATGCCCGATGCCGCGTCGCGCCGGATGCTGCCCGACACCACGGCGCGGCCAACCCTATGGGCTGCTCACGCTCGCGGCGGCAAGGACGGGAAATCCAGGGACAAGGCGCAAAAATGTTGACCCAGCCTGTCTGAGGGGGCGAATCTTACGACGCGCTGCCGCCGCCTGTCTTGCCGGCGGGTAAATCTGCGCAAATTTCGTTGCGCAGACGGGTCAGCTGGCCTGGATCTTGTCCAGGGCCGCGGCGAGGCTGGCGACGCTGCGCTCGACGGCATGCAGCTTGTCGAGGCCGAACAGGCCGATCCGGAAGGTCTTGAAGTCTTCCCCTTCGTCGCACATCAGCGGCACACCGGCGGCGGTCTGCAGTCCGAGCGCGGCAAACTTCTTGCCTGACTGGATGCCCGGATCGTCGGTGTAGCTGACGACGACACCCGGCGCCTCGAAGCCCGGCGCGGCAACGCTGCGGAAGCCGCGTTCGGCGAGCATCTTGCGCACCGCATCGCCGAGCTGTTGCTGCTCGGCGCGCAGACGGGCAAAACCGTAGCCACGGCTCTCCAGCATTGCGTCGTAGGTTTTTGTCAGCGCATCGGTCGGCAGTGTCGCGTGGTAGGCATGGCCGCCCGCTTCGTAGGTCTCCATGATCTGCAGCCATTTGCGCAGGTCGGCGGCAAAACTGCTGCTGGTCGTCGACTCGATGCGTTCGCGCGCCAGCGGGCTCAGCATCACGAAAGCGCAGCACGGCGAGCCGCTCCAGCCCTTTTGGGGTGCGCTGATCAGCACGTCGACGCCGGTTTTCTCCATGTCGACCCAGATCGCGCCAGAAGCAATGCAGTCGAGCACGAACATGCCGCCGACCTCATGCACTGCATCGGCGACACGGCGCAGATAGTCGTCGGGCAACATCATTCCCGACGCGGTTTCGACGTGTGGCGCACAAACGAGATCGGGCCGCTGCTCGCGGATCGCGGCAACCACCTCGTCGACCGGCGCTGGCGCAAATGCACCCTGGCTGCCCGGTTCGACCCGGCGCGCCTTCAGCACCGTCTGCTGCGCCGGGATGGCGCCCATCTCGAAAATCTGCGTCCAGCGGTAGCTGAACCAGCCATTGCGCAGCACCATGCAGTGTTTGCCGGCGCCGAACTGGCGCGCCACCGCTTCCATGCCGAAGGTGCCGCTGCCGGGGACGACCACCGCGGAACGCGCTGCATAAACCTCTTTCAGCACAGAGGAGACGCCACGCATCACCGCCTGGAAATTCTGCGACATGTGGTTCAGCGCGCGGTCGGTATAGACGACCGAATATTCGAGCAGACCTTCGGGATCGACGGTGGGCAGCAAACCTGGCATGAAAAACTCCGATCTGTGTTTCGCGCGGCCAGCGCGCGCCTGCGCGCTATGGTCCGATACCGCTGAATTGAAACACAGAGCGAATTCCGGCAACGGCGGCACGGCCGCCGCCGCCTCGGCGGCGCGACGTGTGCACGATGCCGGCCAGCGGTCGGCGCCAGCTCGCCGACCGCCAGTCGGTTGGGTCAGCGCTGCGCCATCAATTCCTGCTTGCGCTGCGCCATCTGGGCGCCGAGTTCCTTCATGTCGAGCCGAGTCGACTTGGCCTTCTTGAACATCTCGCCCTGCTCTTCCTTCACATGGTGCTTGACGTATTCGGACATCACCTTGATCTTCGCGTCGAACATCTCGCCGTCGGGCTCGACACCCTCGACCTGCGCGATCAGGTTTTTCAACGTGTCATGCTCGACCGTCGCTTCCGGAACCAGCTCCTTGTCCTTCAGCGCCTGCTTGACCGCCGGATAGAAGATTTCCTCCTCGATCTGCGCATGCACCGTCAGTTCGGTGCAGATCTGCTGCACCAGTGTGCGCTTGCGGTTTGCCGAACGCGCCTTTTCGTAGTCCTCGAACAGGCCGCTGACCTTCTTGTGATCGGCGCGCAGCATTGCCATTGCGTCCTGGGCCTTGCTGCCGGCCCCGTTGGCCGATTTCCGTGTTGCAGTTGCCATTGATCGCTCCAATTGTTATGTGGTTGAAAATCGCGACAAATGCCGGCGGTGGATCACATCGCATGACCGCAACCAGCGGGCACCATCGACCGCAACCGGCACGTGCGCTGCCATTGTTGAAACGAGTCGTGTCCTGCGTCGTCAGGAATCGAATCGAGATCGCGTAGGACTGGACCGCAAGCGTTGCGCTTGTTCCAATCGGCGCATTGACCTTGAAAGCAGCACCATGAAACGACTCGCAGCAACACCCGCCACCGCAGCCGGCAAGACCACCCGACGCCGGCTGATCGAAACCCTGCCGGCATTCGGCGCCGGACTGCTGGCCGCCGGCCCGGCGGCCGCGCAGCAAGGCAGTGCGGCAAAGCCGAAAGCCGAACGTTTTCCAGGCGACCCGCCGGAACACAAGCTCGTCTACCAGCTGAACAAGGCCGGTGACGAACATGGCGAAGCCATCCTCAATTCGATCGGCGCGATGATCGGCAAATATGCCGACAACGTCGCGATCGCGGTCGTCGCATTCGGCCCGGGCATCCATCTGCTGGCAAAGGCGCCGAAACGGCCGGTCTCGGCGCAGCTGCGCGAGCGCGCCAGGAGCCAGGCCAAGTCGTACCGGGTGCGTTTCATCGCCTGCGGCAATACGATGAAGACCTACCGATGGACCGGGCAGGACATGGTCGACTTCGCCGAGGTCGAGGAAGTCGGCGCCTCGACATTGATGGAATTGCAGGAGCAGGGCTACGCCTACATCGCCTGGTAGGCGGCGCGGTACGCCCCGGCCGGTTCAGCGGCCGGTCGGACAGAACGACTGCACCGGCAGTTCGTCGCGCAGGTATTGCAGTTCTTCCTCGTCGGTGGCGCGTCGCAGTTCGACGATCTGCACATCCCTGCCGTACAGCTGATCGAGTTCTTCGCCGACCAGCCGTTTCACATCTGCATCCGGCGCGAAGGCCTTGAACCAGCGCCTCGCCTTGCCCTTGTAGCGGAAGTCGACGACCCAGATCGTCGAGGTCTTGAAAAATTCGGCCATGGTTAATGCTGGCGCCTGGATCTCGAATGATCAAGTCCCGGCCAGCGCCGCGCAGGGGCATCGCGCACCCGCGGCGCCAGCGGCCCGGCGTTATGCTTTGCCCCCACCCAGCATCCAGCAGACCATGTCCACCAGGATTCCCGCCACCCTCATCGCCGGCGACGGCATCGGCCCTGAAATCGTCGAATCGACGCTCGCCGCACTCGATGCGCTCGGCGCGCCCTACGACTGGGATCACCAGACCGCCGGACTCGGCGGCGTGCAGGCGGTCGGCGACCCGCTGCCTGCGGCGACGCTCGACAGCATCCGCCGCACCCGTCTCGCATTGAAAGGCCCGCTCGAGACGCCGTCGGGCGGCGGCTTCCGCAGTTCCAACGTCAGGTTGCGGGAGGAATTCCAGCTTTATGCCAACCTGCGTCCGGCGCGCACGATCATTCCGGGCGGCCGCTTCGACGACATCGACCTGATCGTCGTCCGCGAAAACCTCGAAGGCCTTTATATCGGCCACGAGCACTATGTGCCGATCGGCAACGACCCACGCGCGGTCGCGATGGCCACCGGCGTCAATACGCGGATGGGCAGCCTGCGGCTGCTCGAATTCGCGTTCGAGCATGCGATCGCGCAGGGGCGCAAGAAGGTCACGATCGTCCACAAGGCGAACATCATGAAGGCGCTGACCGGGCTGTTCCTCGATGCCGCCTACGACCTGCATGCGCGCAAATACAAGGACCAGATCGCGATCGACTCGGTGATCATCGACGCCTGCGCGATGAAGCTGGTGCTCAACCCCTGGCAGTTCGACGTGCTGGTGACAACCAACCTTTTCGGCGACATCCTGTCGGACCTGGTCGCCGGGCTGGTCGGCGGCCTGGGCATGGCGCCGGGCGCCAATATCGGCACCGATGCGGCGATCTTCGAGGCGGTGCACGGCTCGGCGCCGGACATCGCCGGCAAGGGCATCGCCAACCCGACCGCGCTGCTGCTGGCAGCCGCGCTGATGCTCGAACACACGAAATTGCCGGACCTGGCGGCGCGGCTGCGCAACGCGATCGACGGCACCGTCAACATCGACAAGGTCCGCACCGGCGACCTCGGCGGCAACGCCAATACCGAGGCCTTCACGAAGGCGCTGGTCGCACGCATCCGCAATGGATGACGACGCGGCGTTGCCGCGCCCGGCGGCGGATCACGCTGCCGGGCCGGCCGTTGCGATACCGCGCGGTCCGCTGATCGCCAACCTGCTGGCCCAGTTGGCATTCGGCCTGCTGGCGATGACGATCTGCCTGCCGTCGATGCAGCAGTGGGGCGCGATCTTCGGCGCCAGCCAGGCCAACGTGCAACTGACCTTCAGCGCCTATGTCGTCAGCTACGGCGGGCTGCAACTGGTCTACGGGCCGCTGTCGGACCAGTTCGGCCGCAAGAAGATCCTGATCGCCGGGCTGCTGCTGGCCGGCATCGGCTCGCTGCTGGCCGCCGCCGCGCCGGACCTGACGACGCTGACGCTGGCCCGGCTGGTGCAAGGCGCCGGCAGCGCGGCCGGCATGGTGGTCGGCCGCGCGATGGTGCAGGACCTGTTTGTCGGCCCGGAGCGCACCCGCGTAATGGCCTACATGGGCATGGTGCTTGGCTTGTGCCCGCCGCTGGCGACGATCGTCGGCGGACAGCTGCATGTGCGTTTCGGCTGGCAGGCCAATTTCCTGCTGATGGCGGTTCTTGCTGCGCTGCTGCTGGTTGCCGCATGGCGCGGCCTGCCGGCGCATCAGCGCTCGCCGCAGCAGGACAGGCGCTGGCTGGCCGCGATGGCAGCGTCGTATGCGCGGCTGGCGCACGAACCGGCCTTCCTGCTTTATGTCGTCATCGCCGGGATGACGACGGCGACCTTCTATGTCTTTCTCGCCGGCGCGCCGGTGGTGCTCGGCGGATTCGGCGTCGGCCCGGAGTCGATCGGCTACTACATCATGGTGGTGCCGCTGTCGTACATCGTCGGCAATTTCCTGACCAGCCGGCTGATCCAGCGGCGCAGCGACAGCTTGCTGATGGGCGTCGGGCAGGCGCTGACGATCGCCGGCATCGCGCTGATGACGGCGCTGGCGATGGTCGGCATCGATTCGCCGCTGGCGTTTGCGCTGCCGCTGACGCTGCTCGGCCTCGGCCACGGCATCCTGGTGCCGCCGGTGCTGGTCGGCACCGTCAGCCTGCTGCCGGCGCTGGCCGGATCGGCGGCCGCGGTGGCGGGACTGATGCAACAGCTGACCGGCGCGCTCGGCGGCTTCGCGGTCGGTCTCGTCGACCACGACGATGCAACCAACCTCGGACTGCTGATGCTCGGCTGCGCAGGCCTCGCGACGGTGGCGCTGGTGCTGCTCGGCCTACTCCGTTCGGCGGCAAACCGGGCTTGAAGCGGCCGCCGCAGGCCTGCTCAGTCGTCGCCGCTGTCGATGCGCAATTGCACCGCGGAGATTTCGGCGGCGCTGGCCGGGCCGAGCCGCGCGGCCTCGACACCGCGTGAGCGCAGGTGGCGGCGCACCTGGTCAGCGCGCTGCAATGCCAGTGCGCGCCGCCCGTCGGCGTCCGGCGGCGCCGCAACCACCGGCAGGCGCGCATCGCGGACCCGGCGCAGGCTTTCGGCCACCTTGTCGAGCACCGCACCAAGCGCCGGCTTGACCTTGCTCTGGCCCGGATCGAAACAGAAGTCGATCGGCACGTCGATGCCGATCGCACCGTCGCCGCGCTGCACGATCAATACCGGCGTGCCGTCGAACCACGACTGCAGCCATTGCCGCTCGGCCGACAGCGCCGCCGGCAACGCGGCACGCCGCTCGAGCGGTGGCCGCCGATCGACGGCCGGCGGCGGCGCGGTGGTCGATGGCGGGTTCGGTGGTGCCAGCGTGCCGCATGCTGACAGCAGCACGGCAAGCGCAGGCCACAGTGCGACACGCGCCGACCGGACAGGATGACCCGCCCGGGCGGGCCGGCTGGCGATGGGAAAGATGGCGGGTTGCATCGCGGCGACGATAGCCGCGATCGCAACAGCTGACCAGCACCCGAAAAGCAACAAATCGTCTCCGATGGGACCGGCCACGGCTCCCTGACTTGATGCATATGCAAGCTTTGCAGCTAAACTGGGTTGATGGCCATTGAACCCTCGCCCTCGATTGCCGCGCAGTTGAAGGCACAGGGCTGTACCAATTTCAAGCTGCGCCGTCTGCTGCGCCGCGTGTCGCAGCGCTACGACGAGGAAATGGCCAAGGTCGGCCTGAAGACGACGCAATATTCGCTGCTGTCGCATGTACAGCAGTTCAGCCCGGTGCGTCCGGTCGATCTGGCGAAATCGATGGCGATGGACGCATCGACGCTGACCCGCAACCTGAAGCCGCTGATTGCCGCCGGCTGGGTCGAACTCGGTGCCGGCGCCGATGGCCGCAGCCGCCTCGTTCACATCACCGACGCCGGGCGCGCCAAGCGCGCGGAGGCCAAGCAGCGCTGGCGTGTGGCCCAGCAGACGATGAACGAACTGCTCGGCGCCGAACGTGTGCTCGCGCTGCATGCGCTGATCGATGATTCGATGGCCTTGCTCGCGCCGCAGGACGGCGCTGAGGACGCTGTCTGACCGGCCGGCCTGCGGGCGCTAAAGTCGGACCTGCAGGCGCTCGGGCGTCGGCAGCAGGCAACCGGACCGAGGTCTGACGATGGCACCCCCAATCACGATCATTTCTTCGATGGCAACCCGCCAGCTGCTCGCCGAACTGACCCGGCAGTACCAGCGGCAATCCGGGCAACCGGTCACGACCGAATCGGTCGGCGGCGTCGATGCAGCCCGGCGCGTCCGAGCCGACGAAGCCTTCGATGTCGTCGTACTCGCGGCCAATGCGATCGAGCAGTTGACCGAAGCCGGCAAGGTCATCGCCGGCAGCAAGGTCGACCTGGTCAGGTCCGGCGTCGCGGTAGCTGTCCCGGAGGGGGCACCGAAAATCGACATCGGCTCCGAAGAGGCGGTCCGGCAAGCCGTGCTGGCCGCCCGCAGCATCAGCTATTCGACCGGGCCAAGCGGCGTCCACCTGACCAGGGTGTTCGAACGCTGGGGCATCACCGGGCAGATCGCCGGCAAGATCGTGCAGGCGCCACCGGGGATTCCGGTCGGTTCGCTGGTCGCCGACGGCAAGGTCGAACTCGGCTTCCAGCAATTGAGCGAGCTGATGAACCTGCCGGGTATCGAGGTGCTCGGCCCGCTGCCCGGCGCGATCCAGATCATCACGATCTTCTCGGCCGGCCTGTCGGCAACATCGAAGCAGCCCGACGCGGTGCGGGCGATGCTCGAATTTTTCCGCTCGCCGGAAACCGCGCAGATCAAGCGACACAACGGCATGGAGCCCGCCTGAGGCCCCTCCTGTTCACCACTGGACCAGACAATGCAACAACGACAACTCGGCCCGTTCCAGGTTTCCGCGATCGGCCTCGGCTGCATGAACCTGAGCCATGCCTACGGCGCGCCGCCGCCGCCCGAAGAGGCGGCTCGGCTGCTGCTGCGTGCGCTCGACCTCGGCGTCACGCTGTTCGATACCGCCGCGCTGTACGGCTTTGGCGCGAACGAGGAACTGGTCGGCCGCACGCTGGCGCCGCACCGCGCGAAATTCACGTTGGCGAGCAAATGCGGCATGCAGGGTGTCGACGGCAAGCGGGTGATCGACGGCCGCCCGGATACGCTGAAAAAAACCTGCGAAGACAGCCTGCGCCGGCTGCGCACCGAGGTGATCGACCTCTACTACCTGCACCGCTGGGACAAGCAGGTACCGATCGAGGACAGCGTCGGCGCGCTCGCCGACCTGGTGCGCGCCGGCAAGATCCGCACGATCGGCCTGTCCGAGGTGTCGGCGGCGACGCTGCGCCGTGCCCATGCAGTCCATCCGGTCACCGCGTTGCAGAATGAATATTCGCTGTGGACGCGCAATGCCGAACTCGGCACGCTCGAAGCGACCCGCGAGCTGGGCATTGTCTTCGTCGCATTCAGCCCGCTCGCGCGTGCCTTCCTGACCGGCAAGCTGCGCGATGTCGGCGGCCTCGACGACAAGGACATCCGGCGCAACATGCCGCGCTTCGAACCCGACAACTATGCCTCCAACCTGAAGCTGCTCGACGATTTCGAGCACCTGGCACGGGACGCCAACTGCACGATGGCGCAGCTCGCGCTGGCCTGGCTGCTCGCGCGCGGCGACCATGTCGTGCCGATTCCCGGCACGACGAAGATCGAGCATCTGCAGGAAAACCTCGGTGCGGCCGAGGTGCGGATCAATGCCGAGATGATGGCAAGGCTCGACGCGCTGATCAACGAGCAGACGGTCAGCGGCAACCGTTATGCCGAAGCGACGCGGCGCGAGATCGATACCGAGACCTTCTGACCGATCCGCGGTCACACACCGGATCTTGAATTGGCCGCCGTGCCACCCAGATAGTCCCGATGGACAACTCATCCCCCCACGTCGCCTGCAGCCACTGCCAAGCGGTGAATCGCATCCCGGCCGAACGCCTCGGCGAAAGCCCGGTCTGCGGACGCTGCGGCAATGCGCTGCTCGACGGCACGCCGATCGAGCTCGACGATGCCAATTTCGATCGCGTCACCAGCCGCACCGATCTGCCGGTGCTGGTCGATTTCTGGGCGCCGTGGTGCGGGCCTTGCCATGCGATGGCGCCGCAGTTCGATCAGGCATCGCGGCAGTTGAAGGGCCGTGTGCTGACGGCCAAGGTCAATGTCGACGCCAGCCCGCAGACCGCGCAGCGCTTCGGCATCCGCAGCATTCCGACGCTGGTCAGGCTGCAGCACGGCCGTGAGGTGGCGCGCCAGGCCGGCGCGACGCAGGCGGCGCAGATCGTCGCGTTCGGGCAATAGGCGCAGCCCAGTCGATCGCGGTCAGACCGCAAGCATCCGCGCCAGCTCGATCCACTGCGGATCGACCGGCCGGCTGCGGCCGGCGACCTCGGAGAGCCGCGTCGTCACCAGCTTGCCGCCAACCATCCCGACCAGCTCACCATGGTGGCCGCCAAGCAGCCGTTCGACCGCGCCGGCGCCGAGGCGGGTCGCCAGCATCCGGTCGAAGACACCCGGGCTGCCGCCGCGCTGGATATGGCCGAGCAGCGACACGCGCAACTCGAAGCCGAGCCGCTGGCCGTGCGTGTTGAAATGTTCGGCCAGGCTGGCCGCGTTGTAGCGGGCGCCCTCGGCGACGACGACGATCGCATGGCTCTTGCCGCGCTCCCTCGCCTCGCACAATTCGCGGGCGACCGTTTCGGGATCGGTCTCGACCTCCGGAACCAGGATCGCCTCGGCGCCGCCGGCAATGCCGGCCATCAATGCGAGATAGCCGCACTGGCGGCCCATCACCTCGACCAGAAATGCGCGCTGGTGCGATGCAGCGGTCACACGCAGCCGGTCGATCGCCTCGAGCGCGATGTCGGCGGCGGTGGTCGCGCCGATCGTGATGTCGGTGCCATACAAATCGTTGTCGATCGTCGATGCGACGCCGACCACCGCGACGCCCTTGGCGTCCAGCGCCGCCGCGCCGCTTTGCGAGCCATTGCCGCCGATCACGACCAGCCCGCTGATCCCCAGCTCGCGCAGCGTCGCGACGGCCTTGTCTAGCCCGGCCGGCGTCTTCAGTTCGGCGCAGCGGGTGGTGCCGAGCATCGTGCCGCCGCGCTGGATGATGCCGCCGACGTCGCGCGCGCCGAGCCGCGTCAGCGAGCCCGACATCAGCCCGGTATAGCCATGCTCGACGCCGAACATCTCGGCGCCGCGGCTGATGCCGGCGCGCACGACGGCGCGGATCGCCGCATTCATGCCTGGTGCATCACCACCGCTGGTCAATACCGCCACCTTCTGAACCGCCGCCATCTCGCCTCCCGAATGCCTCGATCAATTGATCTTCCAGCCGCCGCACTGGCGCAGGCTTGACCCACGTCAAGCGTCGGCAAGCCGATTCTTGGGGGCATTCGGCAGCAGCCGACACGCTCCTAGGGTTTTCCCTAGAATCGGCGTCCAAACGACGATACAGAAGATTGAGATGAAATACCTTTACGAATCGATCCGGCGCTGGTTGCCGGTGATGCAGTCGCAGCGGGAGCGCGACGACAACTACCTCGCCGAAGCAGTCGATATCCGCGACCTCGAGCGGCGGATGCGCGAGATCGACGCCCGCAACCGCGGCCCGCAGCCTTCACTGGGCTTCGGCCTGCACTGAGAGCAGATTCCGGCGGCGTTCAGTCGGCCGCCGGCACCGAGCCGGAACGTTCGGCCGCGCGCAGAAAATCGAAATCGCAGCCCTGGTCGGCCTGTGTCACCGATTGCAGGAACAGCCGTCGATAGCCACGACTGTCCCCCGCATCGGCTGCCGGCCTGAAGGCCGTTTTGCGGGCCGTCAGTTCGGCCTCGTCGACCAGCATCTCGAGGCTGCGTGCGGCCAGGCTGATCCGGATCCGGTCGCCGCTGCGAACCAGCGCCAGCGGGCCGCCGACCGCGGCCTCCGGCGTCACGTGGACAACGATGGTTCCGGCGGCGGTGCCGCTGATGCGGCCGTCCGAAATCCGCAGCATGTCCTTGACGCCGCGCCGCGCCAGCTTCTTCGGAATCGGGATCAGGCCGGCCTCCGGCATGCCGGGCGCGCCGATCGGACCGATGTTTTTCAGGATCAGCACATCGTCGGCTTCGACGTCGAGGTCGTCGGCGTCGATCCGTGATGCCAGATCCTGCAGGCCGTCGAAGACGACCGCCCTGCCCTCGAATTCCATCAAGGCCGGCGACGCTGCAGAACGCTTGATGATCGCGCCCGCCGGCGCCAGGTTGCCGCGCAGCACCGCCAGGCCGCCGGACCGATAGACCGGATCGTGCAGCGGCCGGATCACCTGCTGCGCAAAGGCAGGCGCGGCCACATCGATTTCCTCGCCGAGGCTGCGTCCGGTCACCGTCATTGCGTCGAGGTGCAGCAGCGGCCGCAACTCGCGCAGCAGCGCCGGCATGCCGCCGGCGTGGTGGAAATCCTCCATGTAGTGCTCGCCCGACGGTTTCAGGTCGACCAGTACCGGTGTCTGTTCGCTGATCCGGTCCAGCGCATCGAGATCGACATCGATGCCGGCCCGGCCGGCGATCGCGGTCAGATGGATCAGCGCATTGGTCGAGCCGCCGATTGCGAGCAGCACGCGCAGCGCATTCTCGAAGGCCTGCGCGGTCAGGATGCGCTGCGGCGTCAGACCCTCGGCCGCCATCCGCACCGCGCAGGCGCCGCTCCGTTCGGCGATGCGGATGCGGTCGGCGGTGACCGCCGGCGGCGACGCACCGCCGGGCAGCATGATGCCGAGCGCCTCGGCGATGCAGGCCATCGTGCTGGCTGTGCCCATCACCGAACAGGTGCCGACGCTGGCCACCAGCTGCTCGTTGACCGCCGCGATCCGTTTCGCATCGATATCGTCACCGCGGAAGGCTGCCCAGAAACGCCGGCAGTCGGTGCAGGCACCGACCCGCTGGCCTTCGCTCGATCCGGTCAGCATCGAGCCGGTGACGAGCTGGATGGCCGGCACGCCGGCCGACAACGCACCCATCAGCTGCGCCGGCACGGTCTTGTCGCAGCCGCCGATCAGCACCACCGCATCCATCGGCTGGGCGCGAAGCATTTCCTCGGTATCGATCGCCATCAGGTTGCGCAGATACATGCTGGTCGGGAAGGCAAAACTCTCGTGGACCGAGATCGTCGGGAAATCGATCGCGATGCCGCCGGCCAGCATCACGCCGCGCCGGACCGCCTCGATCAGCTGCGGCGCATTGCCGTGGCAGGGATTGAAGCCGCTGCCGGTATTGACGATGCCGATGATCGGCCGGTCGAGCGCATCGTTGGTGTAGCCCGCGCCCTTGATGAAGGCCTTGCGCAGGAACAGCGAAAACTCGCTGTCGCCGTAGTGGGTCAGGCCCTTGCGCAGGCCCTTGGGGTTGCTCGGTGCAGTCATGCCTCGATTGCGAAATGGCGGGACCGCCAGTGTGCGCCAAGCGGGCACCGAGCTGACGCTGTGGCCACGCAGCGCCCGGTACAGGTGCGGCGGCAATGGCGTTGCAGATCCTCGCCGTCGCTCTGGCCATGGCCGGGCAAACCGGTGCAGGCACACTGGCGGCCGTGAGAGCCACCCCTGCCACCAGTCACGTGTCGTCCGAACTGCCCGCCGCGCGATTCGATCCCGCGCTGGTGGCCATCCTCGCCGGCGTCTGCGCCGCGTTGCACGTCGGCAAACTGCCACCTGCCATCACCGCGCTGCAGGCGGCGCTCGGCTTGAGTCTGATGCAGGCCGGTTTTCTGCTCTCGCTCGTTCAAGCCGCCGGCATGGCCGCGGGGGTGGCCTTCGGTGCGCTCGCCGACGGCCTGGGGCCGCGGCGCAGCATGCTTTTCGGCTTGGCAATCCTCGCGCTGGCGAGTGCGCTCGGCGGAGCGGCCGACGATGCCACGACACTGATGGTGCTGCGTGCGGCCGAAGGCTTCGGCTTTCTGCTCGTCGTGCTCGCCGCGCCGGCGCTGGTGCGCAGGCTGGTCGCGCCGGCGCGGCTGAGCAAGATGCTGGGGCTGTGGGGCGCCTACATGCCACTGGCGACCGCGATTGCGCTGCTCGCGGGCCCGTGGGTCATCGCGCTGGCGGGTTGGCGAGTCTGGTGGTGGGGCCTGGCCGCGCTGACGGTGGCAATGGCGATCTGGTTGGCTGCGGCAGTCACCGCTGGACCGAGCGGACCTGCGATGCGCAGCCAAACGGGACCGCGCTGGGTCGCGCGGCTCGGTTCGACGCTGGCTGCGCCGGGGCCGTGGCTGGTGGCGATGGCGTTTGCGATGTATTCGGGCCAGTGGCTTGCAGTGATCGGATTCCTGCCGACCGTCTATGCCGAGGCCGGCGTCGCCGGCACCGTCGCCGGCGCGCTGACCGCGCTGGCGGCTGCGGCCAACATGATCGGCAACATTGCCGCGGGCCGTCTGCTGCATCGCGGCGCACCACCGACCCGGCTGATGAGCACCGGCTTCGTCGTGATGGGCCTCGCCACCGCCATCGCCTTTGCCGGCTTCGGTGCCGGCGTGCCGATCCCGGCCGGCCTGCGCTATGGCGCGGTGCTGATGTTCTCTGCGTTCGGTGGTCTGATCCCTGCCACCTTGTTCGTGCTGGCGATGCGGGTCGCACCCGACGAAGGAAGCATCTCGGCCACGGTCGGCTGGGTCCAGCAGTGGTCTGCGCTCGGCCAGTTCGGCGGCCCGCCGCTCGTCGCGTGGATGGCCGTGGCGACTGGTGGCTGGCAGTCTACCTGGCTGGTGACCGCCGCGTTCAGCCTGCTCGGACTGCTGTTGACCGCGGGAATTGCAAGGCTGCTCGCGGCCGATGCGCCAACACGTTCGACATCCAGCGCCAAGCCGTGAAGCGATCAGCAGCAGGCGATCCGCGAGCCGGCCACGGCGTCAATGGTTTGCCGCGGCCACCCTCGGCTTCGGCGTGCTGGGCTTCTTCCGCGCCAGCGCTGCGTCCATCTCGAGGTCGATCTTGCCATCGGCCTCGCGCAGGTCGATGCTGACGTGCCGCGGATGGGTGTCGGACTTGTTGGACCGTGTCGGCAGGGCTTGCAATGCAGTCGAGCTTTTCAGTCGATCGGCGATGGTGTCGGGGCACAGCAGTTGGTCGAATACGGAGGCGGCCGAGGTGGTCATGGTGTTGGTTTGAAAGGCAGCTTGCCTGTGCCGGACGACGATCGACGGCACAAAGCACGAGATAAAAAAAAGTGCGCCATGCAGGACATGGGCACTCGTGTTGGCCGGAATTTTAACTGTTCCGCGCCCGGCGCGGCTGCAAAGGGAAGCGCACCGTAGGCTTTCTGCACACTTCGACCCGGCCAGCGCGAAAACGTGCTGCGCGGCTTCGCAGCGAGAGTCGATGGCAGCGGCTAGGTCGTTGCGGGCCGCCGCTTGTCGGCCGCGAGATCGCGCAAGCGCAGGCCCTGCGCCGCGAGCATCAACAGCGCCAGCAGCGCCAGCCAGGCCAGGCTCCAGGGCGTCGGCCAGGTCCACCAGGCCGCGGCCACGCAGCCGCAACAGGCCAGCATCGCGTTGCCGAAGCCGAGGCCGCGATGGCCGGTGTAGGCGCCGATGATCGCCAGCGCGGCGACGGCGCCCAGCGCGATGCGCAAGACCAGCCAGGCGAAGCCGTCGCCTTCGAGCGACAGCACGCCGAGCAGCGCCGGCCACTGCAGCAGCGCGAAGGCATAGGGTTCGGACAGCGCACGCATTGGCACGCGGTCGGTCGTGGTCGGCGCGGTGGGTGGGGATGTGGTCTGGGCGGTGTTGTTGATCATCTTTCGCTGATGTCGATGGCAGCGTTCTACTGCCGGTAAAGACGCAGCCGTGCGTTGGTCGAGGCAACGATCTCGTCCCAGTTGCGGCTGGTTCCGGTATTGGCGATCAGTGCGGCGACGCTGCGCCACGGGCGGTTCGGGAAGCCCGGCCGGGGTGGCCCCGGCACGGCGCAGTGCTGCGCCAGTTGCGCGTCGCTCATCTCGCTGACATAGGCCGGCTGGCGCGGCGTGCCGGTCACGTCGTAGAGGTCCGGGTCGTCGACGATGGTGTGCGTCTCGTTGAACGGTGCCACCGGACTGGTCCCTGGCGGTCCATCGCCGAGGTCGGCTGCGCTGGCACTGACCTGCGTCGGCACATGCTGCTCGGCGGCGATGATGTCGGCGACCAGTGCGTCGTCGGGATTGGCGGTGGCGCGCAGGCGCTGCTGCTCGGCAGTGCGCGCACCGCGACCGAAGCGGACCGAGGCCTCGAAGCGCAGCGCGACGTTCTGGTCGTGCACGCGCTGCTTGGCCCGTTCCTCGAAGCGGCTCGAGAAGGTCGTGTTCATCGACCCCGTCATCGGCGTCAGATTGGCCCACGACGAGCCTGTGCCGCCGAGATGGTGATTCAGCAGATGCCCCATGATGTAGTAGGTGGTTCCCCCCTGGCGGCGCCGGCCGAGGGTGTCCCACAGGCCGCCGCTGACGCTCGGCTGGTCGCCCGGCGGATGGACCGAGGTCAGCCGATCGACCCGCACCGATCGCCCCATGCCGCCTTGCAGTCCGCCGAACACCGGCGCGGTCGATGCGCTGGCGGCGTCGCCGCCAATCAGCTCGCGAGCGATCCCGGCCAGCTCGTGGGTCAGTCGAACGATTTCGGCGGCATCCGCGTCGGCGGGGCCGGCGCCGGCGGCTGCTCCGGCGGGAACCGCGGTGCGCATCTTCGCCAGCAGGCTGCGGTGGGTCGTGCGTGCGGTCTCGATGCGGGTGCGCTTCGCGGCATCGGCACCGGCCTCCTGCTCGTCGAGGAAGGCGCTGAACGATTTCGGTTCGGAGGCGATCGTCAGCTGCGCAGCGGCGCCTTCACCGGTGAAATACAACTCGTGGCGCTCGCCGTTGGCCGCGGTGAAGCCGAAGCGGTTGCGCCACCATTCGCGCAGGTTGCGCACCGCGCTGCCGACCGCCGAGGCACCGCGCCGCGCCAGCGCGATCAGGCTCTGGCCGAGCCGGATCGCCCGGTCGACCAGCCAGTCGAGTGCGCGGTCGACGACGCCTTGCACACGTTCCAGCAACTCGCGGATGCGTTCGCCGAGGCGCCCGAGCCCGAACTGGTTGGCGAGAAAACCGATCGCCACCGGTAGCGCGCGCGCCAGCGCGCCTTCGAGGAAGCCGGCCGCCGCTTCGATCGCGCCGCGCGCGATGCCGAGGATGCCGTCGAGCACGCGCGAGACGATCTCCAGCATCTGCCTCAGATACTGGAAGAAGGATTCGATCGCGTTGTAGATCGCGATCAGCGCGTTGATCACCGGCATGATGCCCGTCACGTCGAGCAGGCTCATCAGCCAGCGCACTGCGCGGTCGATGACACGGGTGCTGATCCAGCCGATGACGCCGGTCAGCACGGTCTGCCAAAGGTCGCCGAGCTGGCCCTGGATCTCTTCCCACAACGCGGCCGGGCCCTGCGTGACGAGCAGGTAGACGAAGCGCCAGACGCCGGTGGCCGCGCTCAGCATCGCGCGCAGCCGCGCGACGGTCGCCGGGTCGAGCCGGCGCTCCAGCTTGGCCCAGATGCGCTGGGCGGTGACGCCGAGCACGTCGAGCACAAAGCCGAGGATCGAACGCAGCGAGAAGTCGGCCGGCGGCGTGATGCCGGCGTCGCGCACCTGGCCCATCAGCCAGCCGGTGACGCCGCCGAGCAGGTGGGTCAGGATGTTGCTGAAGAACAGGCCGAAACCGGTGCGCACAGCGCCAAGCAGGTTGAGCAGGAAACCGATCGGGTTGGTCAGGATGTCGCCGATCGCGGTGGCCGCCTTGCGCAGGATCTGCACGACCAGTTGCGCCGGCACGCCGAGCACGCCGAGCACCGCCTGGAAAAAACTCCACGCCGCGCGCGGGATGTCGCCATCGACGAAGACCTGGCGCAGGATGCGCATCGCAGTGGCCTGCACCCGTGGCCACAGCGTCGGGTCGGTGAAGAACTGGCCGAAGACCGGAATGCGGCCGAGGATCTGCTGCAGAACAAAATTCTTGATCGGCTCGCGGATGCAGCAGGGGATGGCCTCCCACACCGTGCTGAGGATCAGCTGCGGCAGCCGCAGCAGGTTGCCGACCACGCCGATCAAGCGGCGCGCGACGCCGGCGGCGGCTTCGACGAACGGCGACAGCGCATCGAAGGCGCCGAGCACGCGCTCGAACAGCGCGCCGACACCCGACTGCACCCAGACGATCAGCCGCTCGGCTGCGCTTTCCAGCCAGCCGAGCGCGCCGGCCAGCGCCCCCAGCAGGCTGCTGCCGCGCAGCGCGCCCATCAGCGCGGCGATACCGGCACTGAAGCTGCCGATCTTCGCCGTCAGCCACTGCCCCGCGCCGACGATGACGCCGCGCACGCCGCCGATGATGCGTGACACGCTGGGCAGCACGCTGGCCAGCGTCTCGCGGTTCTCGGCCACCGCGCCGCCGCCTTCCATCGCGCCTTCGGCCGTCTCCAGTTCGGCCGACAGGCCCTGCATCTGCTCGCCCAGGCCCTGCAGGAATGGCGGCGGCAGCAGTTCGGCCACGCGGTCGGCGGCGTTCGAAATCGGTTGCCAGACCGGACGCGTCTGCTCCTTGACCCAGTCCCAGGCTTCGCCGGCCTTGGTCGTGACCCAGCCGATGATGCCGTCGGAGCTGTCGCCACTGCCGGCATCTTCCGGTCCGAACAACTGCTCCTTGACCCAGCCCCAGGCATCGCCGACCGCATTGCGCACCGGCGCGGTCCAGTTCCAGATGTCGGTGCCGAACTGCTGGACGCTCTCCCACACACCGCCGGCAAACTGCTGCAGCCACTCGACCGCGGGCGCGCCGTAGCCGGCCCACAGGTCGCTGAAGAACTGCCCGACCGGTGCGAAGAAGGCACTCAGGCGGTCCCAGGCTTCGCCGGCGACCTCGGTGACGAAATTCTTCAGCTGGCCGATCGCAGCGAGCAGCGGCTGGCAGTCGCCCGACGCCAGCGCGGCAACGATGCCGGCGGCACGCGAGACCAGGCCGGTGAACAACTCCAGCATGCCGGCCAGCGTGCCGCTCGGATCGAGCCGGTTCAGCACCGCGGCGATGCCGTCGAAGGCCTGGGCCACGATGTCGCGCAGCCAGGCCATCGGACCCTGGCGGATGATCGGCGCCAGCTCGGGCGCCACCCGTTCGACCAGCGCCATCGCGACGTCGCCGATCGCTTCGCCGGCCGCGTCGACGACCGCACCACCGGCATCGACCACCGCGCCACCGGCGTCCACCACCGCGCCGCCGACCGCGCCGGCCGCATCGCCCAACTTGTCGAGCAGGTCGGCCTGCACGGCTTGGGTCGGCAACTGCGTGGCCGTCAGCGGCGCCGGCGTGTGCACCTTTCGTGCATTGAGCTCGGCTTCGCGCTCGGCTGCATCTCCGCCCGCCGGCACGCGGCGCGCACCGCCGTCGGCGACGCTGGGCTGCAGCGCGGCGCCGGCGCGCTTCTGCTGCACCACATGCGTCAACTCATGGGCCAGCAGGCCGCGTCCGGCGCGCGATTGCGGGTCGTAGGCGCCGGCGCCGAAAACCACGTCCTGCCGGTGCGTGTAGGCGCGTGCGCCGATCGTGCGGGCGGACGCAGCCGCAGCACCGTCGGCATGAACGCGCACGCCACCGAGCGGTTCGCCGAAACGCTGCTCCATGTCGCGGCGTACGGGCTGCGGCAAGGGCTGGCCGGCACCGTCACGCTGCAGATAACGCGGCAGGCCCGCACGTTGCGCCGCCGGCGGGGCTCGCGCAGTTGCGGCACGCGGCTGCGTCGATGGCGGAGCGTTGCTGCGGCCACTTCGGCTGCGCCGCTCGTTTTCCGACGCTGCGGAGCGGCTCGCGGGCGCGGCCAGCGTCGGCATCAGAACTCCTGTGGCGTGCGGCCCAGCTTGCGGAATTCGGCGCGCACGCCGGCGCCGATGTCGTCGATGCCGATCGGCTCGCCGCGCGATCCGGCGCTGGCGGCCGCTGCGAGCACCGCGTTGCGGATGTTGCCGCCGGCGAGGTCGACGCGCGCCGCGAGCCGGTTGATCGCGGCATCGTCGCAGTCGCTGGCCTCGCCGAGGTGCATCCGCCACAGTTCGCGCCGCGCCTGCGCGTCGGGCGCGCTGAAGTCGACGATGAAGTCGAGCCGGCGCGCAAACGCCGGGTCGAAGCGGCTGCGGCTGTTGGCGGTCAGCACGACGATGCCGCCATGCGTCTCGATGCGCTGCAGCAGGTAGTTGGTCTGCGCATTGGCAAAGCGGTCGTTGGCCGACGCCACCTCGGTGCGTTTGCCGAACAGCGCGTCGGCCTCGTCGAACAGCAGCAGCACATCGGCATGCTCGGCGCGTGCCAGCAGCTCGGCCAGGTTTTTTTCGGTCTCGCCGATCCACTTGCTCAGCATCGACGACAGGTCGACGCGATAGATCGGCAGACCGAGACGCGATGCCAGCCACTGCGCGGCCAGCGACTTGCCGGTGCCGGAGGCACCGGTGAACAGCAGCCGCACACCTTCGCATGCTCGGGTGCGCGCGGCGGCGCCGAGCCGCTCGTGCAGCGTCTCGCGCTGCTCGCAGCGCTGCAGCACGCGCTGCAGTTCGGCGCGCACGCCGTCGGCGACGACCAGCGCCTGGTCGCAGACCGGTTCAGGCAGCGGCATCGCCAGCGCTTCCAGTGCGCGGCAGGCCGAGCTCAGCCGCGCCGCCTGCGCGATGCGATCGCCGATACCTGCGTTTGCCGCCTCGCCGGCGACCAGCAGTTGTGCCAGCCGAGCGTGTTCGGCCGCCTGAGCCGGTGCGGCGCGGTAGCGGCGCGCCGCCTGGGTCGCCGCCGGACTGTCGCCGAGCGCATCGCGCCACAGTGCTTCGCGCACCGCCAGCGTCGCGCGTGGCACCCGCCATTCGGCAAGCACGCCGTCGTCACGGCGGATGCTGCCGTCCAGACCTGCCAGCACCAGCACCGGCCCGGTGTGATGGCGTAGCGGCGGCATACACACGACCTCGCCAGGCGCCGCAGGCAAGAGAAATACCGGCAGCCGGCAGCCCAGCGACATCCACAAATCGGCACCCGGCGGCAGCTCCCTGCCCCACCAGGCCGGCCGCACGCCCAGCCGTGCGGCGAGCGCGGCGGCGACGGCCTGCGCCTCGGCCGTGCTGGCGCTGCGGATCAGCAGGCCGGCGCCATCGCTGGCTGCCAACCGCTTCGCCCATCGATCGAGCGCGTCGGCGTCCAGGCCATCGGCGCCGGCCGGCTGCGCACCCGGTGCGCCGGGCCAGTCGGTCTCGATGCCGGCCAAGGCGGCAGCCAGCGGCGCCTGGATTCGCAGGCCACGTTCGCACAGCGGCCGGTCGTCGGCGTCGAGCAGCAGCGCACCGGATCGCACGGCCGCACCGAAGGCCAGCGCGTACAGCGTCTCGGCCTCGGCCTGGGCGTCGCTGCGCCCGCTCGCGCACAAGGGCGCAAAGGCCCGCGCCAGCAAGGCCAGGCTCGGGCGCGCACTGGCCACCGGTGCCTGCAGCCAGGCCATCAGCCGGCCGACCAGCGGATCGTCCTCGACCGCGGCGGCCAGCGCCATCGCGAGCACCTCGACCGGTTGCAGCTGCAGCTGCTCGGCGGCGCGAATCAGCAAGGCATCGTGCGCCGGCGGCATTGCCAGCGAGTGCGCCACCTGCTGCGGCCAGTCCGCACCGCCAGCACGTTGCCAGGCCTCGTGCAGAAAACGCGCCTCGGGTGCGTCCTGTGGCGGTGCAGCCTGCAACAGCGCGCCGAATGCCGCCAACGCGAGATCGCGGCAACCGAGCTGGCCTTGTTCGATTTCGGAGGCGGGTGCGTTCATCAGAGGTAGTGGAAACGGATCACGCTGTCGAGCCACGGCACAAAACCCGGGTCGATGTCGAAACCGGCGCGGCGGATGCGCACATCGACGTGCTGCAGCGGCAGCGTCAGATCGACGCGGTGCGGCGCCAGCCAGACCCGGCCGGGCCGGTGCAGCACGCGGCGCAGCGGCAGCCGCGCTTCGCGGACACAAATCACGCGTGCATGACGCCATGCGCCGGCGGCCGCCGGACGCAGCGCCGACATCGCGGCTTCGTCGAGATCGGCGTGGTGCGCGACCTGCTCGACCCAGCTTCGCGCCGTTGCATCCAGGCGATGGTGCTCGACCGCCAGCTGCAGGATCGCCGCGAACAACCGTGCAGGTTGGGGCTGCTGCGACAGTCCCTGGCGCAGCAGCAGCGGCAGCAGAAACCACAGGCCGGCCCAGGCGGTGTCGAGGGCGCCGTCGAATTCGGCAACAGCCGATGGCGCTGGCTCGGCGGGATGCTGCGTCGGTTTGGTCTCGGCGGCTGTGCGTTCGGTCGAGGTGCCATGCACAGCGGGCGCTTCGGCTACAAGTTGCGGGGCAGCCACATCAGCGACCAGCGGCGTTGGTCTGGCCGGAACCAGAAACCTTGAATCATCCGTTTCGCCAGACGGCCGAGCAGGCGTGTCGGCGCTTCCTTCGTCGTCGATAGGCTGTTCGAATGGCAGGCGCGGGACCAGGCTGGCGCGCGCCGATGACGCTGCGCTCGCTTCATTTCGCGGCGACACCGATGCATCGGCTTCGGCGCGCCGCGCCTGCACTGCCGCGGTCGCTCGACCCTTGGCAGGCGGTGACTTGGCGACAAAGCCCAGCAAAGCCTTGTGCTCGTCCACCGACAGCACAGCCATCAACGCCGGCATCTGCCCTGCAGCCTCGATTCGCGGCAGTGCCTCGCGCCACAGCTCGGCGCGCTGGCCAACCGCCAAGGCGGCATGCGCCGGCTCGTTCTCGAGAGGCTCGAACAGCAACACCTGCAGGCACAAGGCGAGCGGCAGCGCCGGGTGTGTTGTCGGTAGCAGGCGCTGCCAGAACCAGGCCCCGGTGTCGCGCCCATCCAGCCAGCGCTGCAGCAGCAGCAGGCGCGCCTCGGCCTCGTGCGCAGCCCACACCACTGGCGCATCGGCCGATGCGCTGGCCATCGGCTGCGCCAGCGATTCGATGGCGCGCCATTCACGCTCGAGCTGCAGCGCCAGGCTTTGCGCACTGGCTTCGCGAGGCAGCACCAGCCGCAGCCGGCGCAGCAGCACGAAGCGATGCGCCAGCGAAGTCGGCATCGACGCGATGCGCAACGCGTCCTCGACGCGCGATCGCAGTGCATGCGCGGACATGTCGTGCGGCAACTCGAGCCGCAGCCGTCGAACATTCAGGTCGTTGCTGCTCATCGCGTCAGGAAATTCACCGTCGTGGCCAGACTGGTGGCCAGATTCGCGCGCACCGTCTGCGTCACGCGCACCGAAGCGACATCGCCGCTGAGGTCCTCGACCACCGCGCGCGCCGCCACCTCGTTGGCTTCGAAGAACTGCAGCTGCATGCCGATGCGCACCCGGTCGGGCAGCAGCGCGCGCACATCCAGGCGCAGGCCGGGGTTCAGCGGCAGCGGGCGCACGATGCGACCGGCGACCAGTTCGCCGGTCGGCGAATGGCTGGCGGCGAGCAGGCAGACCCGCACCAGGTCGGCGAGCAGCGCCACCGCCTGCGGATTGTTGCGGTCGGCGCGGCCCTGCAGCCAGGCGGCGAGTTCGCGCAGGTCCTCGCGTTCTTCGCGCGGCAGTTCACCGAAGCGCGGCAGACCGCTCAGATCACCGAGGTCGGCCTGGCCGCGCGCCGCATCGAACTGGCTGTAGGCCTCGGCCCATTGCAGACGGATCGCCGCGCGCACCCGCGACAGCCGCTCGTGGAGGCAGGCGGCGATGCTTTCGATGCGCTCGAACTCGGCCGCAGCGCGGCGTTTCAGTTCGCTGCTTTCGGCCGCGCCGCCGAGCAGGTCGCCGAGGCTGGCCGCGCGGGCAAACAGGTCGACCTTGGCACGCACGCCGGCGCCGGCCTGCAGCGCGGCCTGCGCCTGCGGCAGCGCCGTGGCGCGCGCCAGCATCACGCTGTCGGACTGGGCACGCAGCGCCAGCATCGACGCCTGCTTCGCGGGCGCGCTGGTGTTCAACGCCAATGTCGAGGCCACCGGCGTTTGCAGTGCAGCGATCAGACGGTCGGCGAGCGCAGGTTGGTCGATCAGTTGCAGGTGCGGGCGCATCGCCGGGAACCAGTCGAGCGGAGCGCGCCGCAGCAGCGCCAGCATCGCCAACACATCGTCGGGCGGGTTGTCGTGCGCAGCCAGGCAGGCCGGCACGACGTCGGGTTCGAGCGCGGAGTCCAGCCAGCGCGACGGCGAATCGACGCTGCGCGCAGCAACCCGGACCCGCGAATAGGCGAGGAACTTGACGTGTTCGGCAATCACCTCGTCGCGGTGTGCGTTGAGATCTCGCGCACGCTGTTCGTCCTCGGCCAGCAGTGCACGTGCGGTTGCGACGTCCTGGCGCGCTTCGGCCAGTTCGCGCGCGACCACGCCCAGCCGCGAGTTGATGTCGCGCAGCAGGCCTTGCGTCGTCTCCAGCGTCTTGCGCATGCGCTCCAGCGCATCGCGGTAGCGGCGCACGATGCCTTCGGCGTTGCGCAGCAGCGCCACCGTGTAGTCGGACAGGTCGACGCCGCTGAAAAAGAACGCCGCCTCGTCGGCCTTGTCGGCTTCGGGGTCGGGGTCGCGCAGCACCGCTGCGAAATTGTTCGCGCGCAGCGCAGACAGCTTGACCGCCTCGCCGCGCAGCGGCTGGCCGGTGCTGTCGAATTTGCCTTCGTCGGCGATGCCGTGCACGTCGAGGTCGTCCATGTCGAGGCCGAGCGCCGCCAGCTTGCTGATGATGTCGGCTCGCGTCGCGACGGTGAAATCCTTGGCCTCGATCGAACGCGGCCGCTCCATCCGCGCCGCGATCGAGGTCGTTCGGATCTCGGCCTTGCCGGTCAGTGCATCGGCGCCGATGATGGTGCCGACGCTCGGCGCGGGTGCCTTCGCAAAGACGCCGGAAACCAGACCGGCATCGAGCCGCTCGGTCACCACGCCACCAAAAACCGCTGGCGCGGGAGCCGGTGTTGCCCGCACCCCGGCGCCGAATCCGGTGTTGCTGAACACGGTCGTGCTGCCGATACCGCCGATCGCTGCGGCGCTGGCACGCGGCGCCGGCGCAGGCGTCGGCGCGGTCGGCGACGAATCGCGCTTCAGGATCGTCTTGTCGGCGCGCACATCCTGGTAGAAATCGGCCAGTTGCTCGCGCGTCGCGGTCGCGTTGTCGAGGTCGGCGATCTGCGTCAGCGCCGGCGATACCGCAAAACGCGTCGCCTGGCTCTGCTTCAGCACCGACTGGCGCAGCCGGTACAGGTCGGTCTGCACACGCAGATAACCGAGGTTCAATGCATCGTCGGCCTCGTCGACGCGCGCCGCCAGGTCAGCCACCGTTGCGCTCAGGCCTTGGGTGCCGATCAGCGTCGCCAGCGTCGGTGCGGCGGCGCGGTCGGTGCCAGGCGGGATGATCTTCAGCGACTTGACGTCTTCGCCGGCCAGCAGTTCGGCGACCGCTTCGGCCTCGAAATTTTTCTCAACTGCCCGTGTGCCGAAGGCCGCTTCGAACGGGGCGTCGCGCTCGGGTAGCGGAACCAGATCCCAGCCTTCGCCGCTGCCGCGTGCCGTGCTGTCGCTCAGCAAGTCCTCGTCGAGCCAGACGGTTTCGGTAGAACCATCGAGCGTGCCCGCCGGGCCGAAACAGGCGCGCCCGTCGAACAGCGTGAAGGCGATGCCGGTGATCGGCTTGTCGCCGAGACCCAGGTCTGCGGCAGGCACAGCCAGCCGTGTCCAGACGCCCGCCGGTGGCAGCTCGACCGACTGCAGCCGCCGCGACGCGGTGCCGTCGCTGCCCCAGCCAATCTTGTTGGCGCCCCAGTAGGCGCGGTGCTCCCAGCTGGCGGCGAAGAACTGCAGCATCAGTTGCTGCGGCGGATTCTCGCGGTCGATCTGCACCCAGGCGTACAAGGTGCCATCGGCCGCCACCTCCAACGGCGTCGGCGCTGCTTCCAGCACATGCTGGTGCAGGCCCGAAACCAGCGCCGAGCGGTGCAGCAATCCGGCCGGCGCCGGCACCGTCGGCGCCAGGCTTTCGTCTTCCAGCCGCAGCGGATCGTCACTCGCCTCGGCCAGTGGTGGCGTGCCTTCGCTGCCGTCGACGCCCAGCCTCAGCTGATGCTGCTTGCCGCGCAGGTTCTGCCGGCGGCGCAGCCAGTCGGCGCGCACGTCGACGAAGCGCGACAGCGTGCGGCCGATCTCGCCGGTCGGGTCGGCCTGTTCGATGACCAGCAGATCGGGTTCGAAGACCGCCTGCGGCACCGGAACGAACACACTCAGCCGATCGCGCATCGACAGGTCGATCGCCCCGAGGCCGGCCGCCTCCTCGAGCAGCAGGTCGAGCTGCTCGAGCGGCACCGGCGCGGCAAACAGGTCCAGCGTCGGCGGAAAGAAGTGGTTGCGCCGCGCCCGCACGTCGACCGCGTCGATCGGCAGCAGCCCGGCTGGCGGCAGCAACCGCAGTTGCGCACGCATCGCAGCGATGTCCGCGCCGGCCAGACTCGCTTCGGCAAGGTGCTCCGACAACTGCTCGATGCGTGCCTGCCACAGAAAACGCTCGCCGCTGGCGGCGATGCGCCGTGCGGAATCGTCACCAGCGCGCCGCGCCGCGGCGAGCAGTGCCTGGCCGCGCGGCCGGCCGCCCGCACGCACCACCGCGGCGCGGTCGGCGAACAGCGGTTGCCACGCGGCATTGAATGCGACCAGCGCCAGCGGCACGCCGATGCGATGCCAGGGCATGGCCTGCGCGACACCGAGTTGCGCTTCGCGGCCGAAGATCTGCCAGGCGAGCCGGTTCCGCCACGCCGCATCGGGCGCGCGCGACGCCAGCCATTCGTCGGGCCAGGCGTAGTAGACCAGCCGGCCGGCATCGCGGCGCTGCTGGTCCTCGAAGGCCTCGGCCTCGAGGTCGCGTTCGCACTGGTCGAAGGGGTCGGCGCCCTCGACCTGCCAATGTTCGACCGGCTCGAGCACGACGATGCCGACACGCGGCACCTGATGGCCGGCGGCGAGTTCGTCGCGCAGGGGCAGGCCAAGGTGGCGCGAATCGAGCGCCGAGCCGTCGGCATCGGCCGGGCCCGGCAGCGGCGTCTCGCCGGCAAGCAGCCAGCCCGGCGCCATCACCGGCAGGTCGAGTGCGTCGAAGTCCAGCGCCATCGGCACCGCCACCTCCTCGCCGTTGGCGGCCAGCGCGAGGCCGGCGTCGAGCGTCATCCGCCGCGGTGTGTCCAGGTCAAGTGCTTCGGGTGCCGGGTCGGCGACGCTGCCGATCGGCGCGATGTCGGCTTCGAAGAAGGCCAGCGCGAGGCCCTCGACGACACCCGCGCTGAGCGCGCGATTGAGCAAGGCGATGCGCCGGCTGCGCTGGTTCTGCTCGGCATGCAGCAGCGGCGCGGTCAGCGCGCGCCCGGCAAACGCGTTCATCCGGCGCTGCTCGCCGGCATCGACGCGGCCGACCAGCCGCGGCTGCACCGCGACCGGGATTTCGCCGGCGGCGCGCAACAGATTGCGGCCCGATGGTTGGCGTATCTGCATCAGCTTCTTTCGTTGGCCTACGGCGGCAACACGCGGGCGAGGTTGATGCCGCGGCCACGTGTCGTCAGATTGATTTCGGAGGACAGGCGAGCCACTTCGAAACTGTTCGCCTGCCCCAGCTTGCGGTCGAGTTCGAACAGCCGGTTGTTGCCGGCCAGCTTGGTCGCCAGTGCCGGGTCGTCGCGCAGCTCCGGCCGCGCCTCGACCAGTCGCGCCAGGCCTTCGCCGACGCCCGGCGCGCTGACCTTTTCGGCGATCTCGGCCACATCGGCGCTGCTGATCGCGCTGCCCTTTTCCTCGAGCGCGCTGAGCGTCGCTTCGGCAAGCAGCGGCGACGCCATCTTCGGCGACGCCAGCAACTTGCTCAGCTCGGCGCGCGACGCGACATTGGCATGGCCAAGCACCTTGTCGAGGCGCTCGCGCGATGCTTCGCTGAAGCGGCTGCGCACGACGTCTTCCAGATCGCCGTCGTCGCCGGCGACCACCGCGACCACGCTGCCTTCGATCTCGGGGCGCAGCGACAGGTTGCGCCGCCGCGTATACCAGAGCAGCGCCTGCGCCGACAGCAGCTCGGCCCACACCGCATCGACCGGATCGACCGTTGGCGCAGGCGTCGGAACCGGCAGCTTCAGGCGGCTGCTGGCGAGCAGGCGGATCGTCTCGAGCGGCAGCCGCTTCGCGGACAGGCGCAGCGCCGGCGCCGCGATGCTGCGCTGCAGTTGCTGGCGCAGCCGCGCGGCCTGGCGAGCCAGCGCTTCGCGCGGCACCGGCACCAGGATCGCGACAGCGGTCGATTCCTGCTGCGCCGGGCTCAACGACAGGTCGATAGCCGGCAACAGCAGCGACTCCTCGACCAGCGCCGGAATCTCGTCCTCGGGAACCAGCATCAATTCGGCATCGACGCCGGGCGGAAACCAGCTCTGGCTGAAATCCTGCGGGTTCAGCGCGGCAGCGGGCATCGCCCCGGCCGCCGGCAGCGCGCTGAAATGTTGCGACGCATTCGGTCGGCCGGTGCCGGCGCGCGCCATCACATCGGCCAGCTGCTGCATGTATTGCGCGAGGTGGGCCTCGCGCTGCAGCCTGGGCGCAAAACCGAAGCCGAGCACGTCGCTGTGCGCCTGGCCGGCGGCGCGGCGAACCAGAAACATGTCGACCCAGCGGATGTTGTCGCCGGCGATCGCGACGATGGCCAGCGGCAGCATCTCGGCCGGCAGATCGGGTAGCGACTGGGTGACGAAAGCGTCGCGCGCCAGGCTGCCGCGCTGGCCGTCCAGCGATTCGGGCGGCGCGGCGACCCAGTGTGTCAGCGTCAATGCGCTGGCCTCGACGATGTCGCCCTCTTCGACCTGGCGCGGCCCGTCGAGGCTGGTCGGGTAGGCGGCGACCGGGTTGGCGCTGAACTCCAGCGCACGCAGGCCGAGCACGAAGATGCCGGTGCGGTTGCGCAGCGGCGGGCCCGGCCGGCGCAGCGTGCCGAGCTGCGCCGCCAATGTCTGCAACCGGAACAGCTGCGGCAGCGAGACCCGCACGGTGCGCGACAGCGAGACCAGCTCACCGGCGCTGGTATAGCCGAAACCGGCATCGACCTCGAGGTCGCTGGCGACCGTGCCGGCACGCACCTGCAGGCCTTCGACGACGCCGCTGCCGAGCGCGCGTGCAAAGCCGGACTGGCGCGCGAGGAAATAGGCCTGGTCTCGCGTCAGGTCGCGCGCGGCGAGAAACTTGCCGTCGAAATAACGCGGCCGCACACGGTGCGACTCCTCGACCAGCAGGTTGGCCTGGCGCAGTTGCAGCGCGTTTTCCAGGCTGATGAAGGTGCGGTTGGAGGTGATGTTCATTCGCTGCTCCAGCGATGGGGCGTCATGCCGCAAAGACCGCGGCCAGCATGTCGTTCGGCACGACGAAGGCGCGCGATTCGTTGTCGATGTGGTCGTTGTCGAAACTGTCGAGGTCGAATACCGGGCGGCCGTCGGCATCGGGTGCGCCGGCCGGCAGGCGCAGACGGGCCAGGAAAACCGCCGCCGCATCGACACCGACGGCATGTTCCTGCAGCGGCGCCAGCGATTCGCCGTTCGGCCGCGCCAGCGCATCGTCCCAGCCGTCTAGCAGCGCGGCGCGCACCGCATTGGGCCGATCGGCGGGCGCCATCGCGCGCAGCGCGGCAAAACGCTGGCGCGGCAGGTGGTTGGTCGCTGCGGGATCGTCCTTGGCCTCGGGCCGCAGTACCAGCTCGAAGACGAAGGCGTCACGAACCCGTGACGGCACCAGCGCATCGGTGGCGTCGTAGGCGCCGTGCGCAAACGCCGGCGTTGCGCCGCGGCCGCGGCTGACAAAACGCAGGTACAGGTCGGCGACGACACCCGCGGGCCCGAGTGCGGCGCGCAACGCGTCGCTGCTCTTCGAAGCGACCCACGGCGCCAGGCGCAGGCACCAGGGGCGTGGCACTTCGATCAGGCGGCCGAACCGGTCGACCGCCAGGCCGCCACCGACCTGCAGTTCGAGCCCGGGCGCCGGCCGCGCCGCGACCACCTTCAGACCGACCAGCGTGCCGGATCCGCCGAGGTAGCCGAGCGCGCGCGCGAGGCGGCTGCGGTGATAGGTCTGTTCGTCGACGAAATCGTCCCGATCCAGCAGCACGCCGGTGTCGTAGTAGAGCCGGTCGGGTCGCAATGCGGCGGGCAAGACGTCGACGGCGGCGAGGTCGTTGTCATTCAGGGCCATGTTTTTTTCCTTTGCGCGTTGCCGCGCTGCGCGGCCGAAGCGGTGTCGGGCCGGGCGCCGGCGGGCGCAGCGGGCCGCTGATCGGCGGCCTGATGACCGGATCGACGATCACCGGCCGGATCGGCGTCACCGGCGGACGCACCGGATCGACGACGACCGCACGGCGCACGGTGACGGTGAAGAAGTCGGGCTCGCTGGCGTTGCCGCTGTCGTCGACCACCACCAGAGAAAAACGGTGCAGCCCCGGCGCGAGGCGGTTCTCCACCAGCAGCGTCGGCTCGCGCTGCTCGATCGTCCGGTTGATGACAAGGACCGGCATCGCGCTGGCTCATCCCCGCTGGTCGGGGCCGAGGTAGGTGAAGCGGTAACTCTTGATCGTGCCGCCGATGTCGAAGGACTTCTCACCATTGAGCTGGAACTCCTTGCCGACGTCGGCGATCTGTGGCCCGTTCAGCACCGCGGTCGGGCGCTCGCGGTCGGCGACGATCACCACCACCTGGTCGGGCGCCGAGACGTTGCCCGAATCGTCGGTCACTTCCAGCTGGTACAGATGCCGGCCGCGCGCCAGCGGCTGGTCGGGATCGACCTCGACGACGATCACCGCCTGGTCGGTTTCGAAGGGAACGTTGATCTCTAGCTTGGCCATCTCTCTCTCCTCGGTGATGTTTCAGGGCAGGTCAGTTCTTGCGGGTGAAACGCCAGCGGACGATCTGCCCGCCGGACGGCGGTACCGAATGGCGGCCATCGAGCGTCAGCGGCTGGTTGGCCTCGACCAGGCCAGGTGCTTCGAGCACCGCGGTCGGCTCGCCGAAGCTGTCGGACGGCACGCCGTCCTCCAGCCGCCAGTCGAAGGCGCCACCGCCGCGGATGTGATCGCCACGGCCGATGTCGCTGACGTCGATGCGCGCCGTCGCCGGCTGCAGCGGGTCGCGCAGATAGCTGTCGACGCCGACCAGGCTGGCGACGCCGACGAGGAAGGGCTCTCGCGCGGCGATCACCTTGATCAGCACATGCGCCGGCGCCATTTCGCTGGCGATATTCGCGACCAGCGCACGCAGGTCGTCGTCGAGGTCCTCGTGCACCAGCACGGTCGCGCGGTGGGCGGTGCGTTGGTAGACGCTGGCGACGGTCTCGGCTTCGGCTTCCGATTCGATCGCGTCGCCGAACAACGCCAGGAATTCGCGCCGCGCTTGCGCGTCGTCCGCGTCGCCGAGGATCAGCGTGTCGCCGACGAATGAATTGCCCGACACCACCAGCCCCGGCAGCAGCGAATCGTCGTCGCCGCGGTTCAGGTCGATGCCGAGCAGCGTCGCCATCGTGCGGCGCAGCCGGAAGTCCTCGATCACGATCACCCGGCCGCGACTCACCTGGCCGCCGGAGGCGATGTCGAGCGCCAGTTGCAGGCCGTGCAGCGTGCCGCGGTGCCGGCGCAGCGCAACCGCATTGACGAGCCAGTCGCGGCGCCGTTTGGCGTCGAGACGGGCCGGGAAGGATTCACCGGTCCAGCCGGCCAGCCAGGGCAGGGTCTGCGGCGGCGTACTCGACGGATCACACAACACGCGTGTTTCGGCGATACCGTCCTCCCAGGGCGTCAGCAGGCCTTCGAAAAGCTGGCTGAAACGCTCGAGGTAGTCGTGCGGCGTCGCCTCACCGTCGACGTCGCGGTCGAAGACCTCCTCGTCGCGGTACAGCTCGGGCAGGTAGCGACGCACATACGAAAAACGTTCGCCCCACAGGCGCAGCGCGGCGACCTCGGGCGTCGAGCGGCCGTTGCCGAACAGCGTGATGCGTTGCCACAGATGGCGGCCGCGCAGCGCGCGCAGGCGCCGCCCGGCGCGCTGCACCAGCACATTGAACAGGCCGACGCGGCCGGCTTGCGGCGGACAGTCGAGCAGGCCGGCGCGGTGCGGCAGCTCGCTGCCTTCGCTCTGCCAGACACCGTGCGGCGTGCCCGCAGGCAGCGCTGGCGCGGCGCCGAGGTCGCCGAACCAGTGTGGCCACCAAACATCGTCGGCGGGTACGAGGTTCTCGTCGGACGCGGCAAGTTCGACCAGCACCCCGCAGCCGGCCGGAATGATCGCCTCCAGATACAGGCGGTGCCAGTTCAGGTCGAGCTGCCCGCTGTCGATGGCTCGGCCGGCGGCGCTGCCCTCGGCGACAAAACCACGCCAGGCCAGCGGCACCAGTTCGCGGCTGAAACGCTGCGTCGTATCGGGCCCGCCGAGTGCCGGCTCGACCGGCTGCGCCAGCGGCAGATGCGGCGGCCAGCTTTGCGCTGCGACGAAGGGCCCGGCCGCGGCGTCGGCGCTCGGATAACGCCGACCGACCGGCTGCAGCGGCATGTCCGCTGCCAGTCCCGGCGGCACAACATAAGCCAGCGCCTCGTCGAGATCGGCGATGCGCAAGGCGACCTCGCTGTCGTCGAGCCAGGCGATCGCATGGGCGTAGGCCGCACCGGCCAGCACCAGACGTTGCGGCGCAGCGCCGTCCGCACCGGACGCGAGCAGCACCAGCTCGCCATCGGCGCCCCAGCAGGCCACCGCCAGGCGGCCGGCGGGGCTGGCAGCCATTGCCACCGGCCGCAGCTCGGCCGGCAGTGCGACAGGCAGCAGCTCGATATGCGGCGCATCGGGGTTCTCTGGACTGGGGCGGAAGGTGCCGGGGTCGTAGACGACGCCGGCGCGGTCCGGCCAGGGGGTGCCGGCGATGCGCGCCAGCCGGCGCCGATTCCGGTCGAGTGCCCAGCGCCCGCCGACCGCATCGCAGGCCAGCGCATGCGGCGTGAACGGCGTCGTGCCACCGAGCAGCGGCGGCGTCAGCCGCAGCGGCGCAAAACGGTCGCGCAGGTCGACCATCTCGATGCGGTCGGCAAAGGCCAGCAGCAGCACATCGTCGTGGTCCAGCGCCAGCGCCAGCGGCGTGCTGCCGGCGGTGGTTGCGTATCGCGGCACCTCGCCTTCGAAGGCACCGAAGCCCATCAAAGTCTGGCTGGGCACGTCCCAGCGCGCCAGCGTGCCGAAACGGTCGCGCAGCAAAGGCAGGCGCGCGAGCTCGGTTTCGGCCAGCAGTTCGCGCGCCGGTCCGTCGCGCAGCGCCGGTGCGGCACGTTCGGCACGCAGCGCAAGCAACGGCCGCGGTGCGGCATCGTGCGCGCCCGCGACGGTGTTGCTCGACAAGGCAACGGCCGTGCCGTCGAGTTCCAGCCAGTCGGCGGGCTGCGACCACATCCAGAAGCGTTGGCCGTTGGCGTCCATGTCAGCACAAGTCCGTGATCACCGGCACCGCGACACGCGTGCCAGCTTCGCCGCCGCCGCCGATGTCGGCGTCGATGCGTTCGGGTGCGGCATTGCCGACCGCCACCACCACCTGCATCAGTTCGGGCAGTTGCCAGCCGGCCAGCGCCAGCTGCTGCGCGCCGTTGCCGTTGCGGCCGACCAGCGCCCAGCCATTGCCCTCGCGCACGAACAGGTTGACGCCGGCGACGCTGGCGATACCGGCGACGCGCGCCGCCTCGACCTCGAGTTCGCGGTCGGCCACGCTGCGACCGAGCGCCCAGCCGACGCCGTCGAAGCCACCCGGCGCCAGCGGCCACAGCAGCCGGCGCAGCGCGGCGCGAACCGCCGCCAACGTGGCATCGCGCTGCGCATCGTCGCGCAGGCTGACGCCGACCGATACCGCAATCGGCACATATTCGCAGCCGATCACATACAACTCGGTGGCCAGCGGCCGGCGCGAATCGAGCTGCGCAAACACCGCCTCGATCAACGGCTGGTCGGCACGCGGATTCGGCGCGGTGCCGACGCCGCCACCGATGGTGCCGGGCAGCGCCAACACGGTGACGACGCCGGGCACGCCGAAGGCGCGCGAGCGTGGCACGAAGCGCGGCAACACCTCGACCCGGGCGATGTCGACGCCGGGGGTCTGCAAGGCGAGCACGCGGTAGTCGTCGGCGGTGACAGCGCGCTCGCGATGGCGCAGCACACCGGGGATGCGGGCTTCGGCGGCCTCGACCGTTTCGGCGTCCTCGCCGCCGACCGTCGTGCTCGGCTGCAGCACTTTCAGATTCGACACCGGGCTGCGGTCGGCAACGCGCCAGCCGGTGATCTCCTTCAGCGTCAGCGGCGCCAGGTTGCCGGCGCGGCCACCGCCGGCGCGCGCCGAAACGATCTTCACCCGCGACCCGGCAGCCGGCACGCGGCCGCGAACGCCGTCACCGAGGCGTACTTCGCCCGATTGCGGATCGAGTTCGTAGGCCCGCGCATTGCGCGCGACGTCGGGCCGGTGCGACAGCAGCGCGAGGTCGTCGACGCGCGTCCAGGCGTCGTAGTCGGCGCCGGGTTCGGCCACCGCCAGCTGCAGGCTGGCCGGATCGATGTTGCGCAGCGGCAGCACGATGCGCTCGTCGGCGATGCCCCGTGTCTGCGCGACCACCAGCGATTCGCTGCGCGTGCCCTGCTCGACCTGCACCGCATGCAGGCCGATCCAGGCGAGCCGCAGCTGCATCGTCGACGGCGCGGCACGCAGCCGCAGCCAGGCGACGAGGCGTTGTGCGCGCTCGGGATCGTCGAGGCGCGGCGGCTCGTCGTCGACGCCCGACAGCGCGTCGATGCCGCGTACCGAATCACCGACGCCGATCAGGTCGGCACCGGGCGGCACCAGCCGGAAAACGCCGGCACGCCGCAAGCCATCGCTGCTGCCCGACGCGACATCGAGCGTGTGGTAGTCGGTCGCGCGTGCACCACCGACGCTGATTTCCCACTGCGCATCGATCTGCTCGCGCGCGCCGACGGCGCGCTGCTCGTCGGGAACCACCAGCGCAGGCAGCACGCCGACATTGAGCAGCCGCGGCGCGCCCGAAGCGTCGCGTGCCAGCTGTTCGCGCGCACGGTCGCGCAGCGCGACCGGATCTTCTCCGCGCGCCGGCTTCGGCGCGAGCAAGGCCATCCACACGCAGCGATCGACCGTATCGGCGACGACATCGATGCCCTGCGGCACCGCCAGCCCGTTGGCGAACAGCGGCGTCGTTTCGTAGGTATCGAGCGATCGCCCGCCGTAGAGCTGGCCGAGCTGGGCGATCGTTTCGGTCAGTTCCGGATTCGTCTCGGCGCTGACGCGCCGCTTGATATAGGCCTCGCCGGTCACCGGTGCTATCGACACCTCCTGCAGCGTCTCGAAGGGCACCGGCCGTTCGATGCGTGCCCGCGCGCGCAGGTCGACCGCGTCGCGGCCTTCGTCGGGCAGTCGCAGCGCGACCAGGCCGCGTGCGGGACGCGCCGGCTTCAGCCCGAGACCGAGCAGGTTCAGGAAGACTCGGCGCTGGCGCTCGGGCACCTGGTTCGCGCGGTACAGCAGCGTATCGCCGAGGAAGGCGAACAATTCGACCAGCGTGCGCCCTGGGTCGCCGACGCGCGGGTTGGTCCATTCCGGCGTGTGCGACGGGATCCGTGCCAGCAGCTCCGCCACCAGGTCGTCGAAGCGCCGGTCGTCGAGTTGGGGCACGGGCAAGGGCACGTCAGCCTCCCAGGTTCATCGCCAGCGACAGCTGTTGCGGTGCGCCACTGCGGCGCAGGCGGTAGTGCAGTTCGACACGCACCGCGGCGGCATCGGCATCGTCTTCGCGCACCTCGACGCGATCGAGTACGACACGCGTCTCGTCGCGTGCGACGGCGGCTTCGATGCGTGCCTTGATGCGTGCGCGCACCGCCAGCGTGTTCGGCTCATGCAGGAAGTCCTGCAGACCGGCGCCGTAGTCGGCGTGCATCAGCAGTTCGCCCGGCCGCACCGACAGCAGCTTGCGCAGCCCTTCGGCGACGCTGCGTTCGAGCGATGGCCAGTTCCATTGGCCATCGGCGTCGGGCACACCGAGCAGCGGCCAGCCGATCGGCGGTGCGAGTGCAGGATCGCGGGTGGTCATGATCGTGCCCCACCCCCGCCACGGCAGCCGGCATGAATGTGGCTACGCGTTGTCATGGCTTCTTCGTCGGTATCGGCAGACAGATCTTCACGAACGGCAGCCAGCGCAGAAAGATGTTCAGCAGCGACAGCACGATGTTCAGCAGGATGAAGGCGCAGATCGTGATGATCGGGATGCTGAACGAGCACAACCAGCCGATGCCGAACTCGCTGCCCTTCTTGCCTTTGCCGGCCAGCAGATCGGCCGGGTCGTTGTTCATCAGCAGGTTCTGCAGCGACGGCGGCAGATCGAAGGCGACATTCGGTTTCATCGCGCGCAGCGATTCCTTGTCGAACGGCGGCAATGCGATGCGGGCCTGCGGCGCACCGGTCGATGCAAACCAGGGTGCGATGCGGTACAGCGGCGTCATCTCGCTCCACACCAGCAGCGGCGGACAGCCGTCGCCCTGCTTGACGCGAACAAAGGCGCGGATCGCATACAGCGCGCCGTCGTCGTCGAAGCGGCTCTCGAGCGTGCGCGCCTCGACGCTGCGCAGCGACAGCAGGTCGAGCGCGGCGTCGACGAAGCGTTGCGTCCAGCCAGAGGGCAGCGGGCCGAACAGCTCGGGCAGACGAACCGCCGGTGCCGTCTCGTCGCCGAACAGCCGCGCGCAGGCGACGATGAAGCTCGAGGTGTCGATGCGCTCGAACAAGGGCTGGCGGGGAGGCGGCACCGGCGAGCGGCGACGATGCAGCGGCACTTCGTCGAGCAGCCGGCGCAGCGGCTCGGCACGTGCGCTGTCGATCTCGAACTCCAGTGCCAGCTGGCGGATGAAGGCGGTGAACTGCGCGCGCTGCAGGTCGTTGCCACCGTTGCCGACATCGGTCGCGGCATCGAGCATCACGTCGCCGTCACCATCGATCCAGCTGCTGTCGAACAAGCTGTTCGGGTTCGGCAGCGTGCGGGTGATGCCGGCACTGCGCAGATAAGGCGACAGGTGGGCAACAAAATTGTCGCGTGCCTCGCCCGGCGCCCGTGCACCCGAATAGTCGACCGCGGTCGTGGCGGCCTTGCGCTGCGCCTCGCCGGCCGGCACCAGGCCATACAGCAGCGTGCGCCTGGCGTGGTCGTTGACGTCGGGTGCGAGCGGATACAGCCGGTTGATGACCTCACCGGGGCTGGACGACTGGCGCGCGGCCAGTTGCGCATCGACCACGGCATTGCCGGTGCGCGGCAGCGGCCGGCGTGCCGGGTCGGGGTCGGCATCGAAGCCGCGTTGGTCGCGCAGCGGCGCCCAGCCGAGCGGTTCGCCATCGGATTCCTGCCAGGCCTGCCAGTGCGCCGGCGATGCCAGTTGCTCGGCGCCTGGCATCGTCTTGCCGGCGTCGGGGCCGATCCAGCGGCGAACGACGAAGCCGGCCGATTCGATCCTGCGCGGATCGAGCCGCGGGCTGCCGAAGATATCGCAGTGGGTGTCGAGCAGCAGCAGGTTGAAGCGGCGGTGGATCGGCTGGAACAGCGCCCGCGGCGCGCCCTGCTGCGCCAGTGTCGGCAGCGGCGGCGTCGCCGGCCAGCCGAAGCGCGGCCACGGGCTGCGCTTGATCGCCTGGCCGAGTACAGCAACAAAATCCTCGGCCTCGATGTCGGGCAGCAGCGCCGGCGCACCGGTGCGCCCCGAAGCAGCACCACGCAGCCGGACCGGATGCGGATGTCGGGTTTCGGTGACGGCGGCCATCGCGGCTTACCAGATGTTGCCAGCGCCCGGCGTATACGACGCCGAGACCACCGAGTTGCTGATCAGCGTGTCGCACTGCACGACGCCGGAAAATTTCGACATGCCGGCGTTCACCGTGACCATGCCGGCACTGACCTCGACCGTCGCCGCCTCGACCTTGACCTTGGCCGCCGCGGTGATGGTGACGCCGGCACTTTCGAGCGTGATGCTGTTGCCGTTGCTGTCGACCAGCTCGCAACTACCGGGGCCATCGCGCAGCGTCAGCGTCTGGCCGCCCGGCGTCTCCAGGATCAGCTTTTCCTGGCCGTCCTCGTCGTCGAGCGTGACCTTGACGCCGTTGCGCGAGCGCAAGACCTTCAGGTTGTTGTTGCCGCTGCCGTCCATGGCTTCCGGCGGCGTCGCGCTGCCGTTCCACAAGCCACCGAGCACGATCGGGAAACGTGCATCGCCCTGCACGAATGCGACCACCACCAGGTCATCGACATCGGGCACCCAGTAGCTGCCCCGGTTGTCGCCGGCACCGGCGCTGACGAGCTGTGCCCACAACGGCATGTCCTGGTCGTCGACGCCGCTTGCGCCATGCAGTCGCACCTGTACCCGCGCCAGGCCCTCCGGATCGACGATGTCGGCGACCCGGGCCAGGAAGACGCCGCCCGCCCAGGCCGGGCCCAGCGCCGGCGGGGTGCCGGTGGGCAGCAGGGTTTGCGGATCGGCGCGGTCCATCGTGTCTCCTTCAGGGCGCGGCCAGCCAGGCCGACTGGGCAACGAAGTCGGTCTGGTAGCCGCTGATGAGGTCGTAGCGGTGCGTCGCCTCGACCACCGCATAGCTGTTGTCGAAGCGACGGGCGATGCCGTCGATGTTCAGCGTCGTGCCGACGCGCAGCGATGCATTGCCTTCGGTGCTGCCGTGCAGGCGGACGAAGCGGCGCGCGCGCTGGTCGAAGGCGGCGTCGGCGAGTGCGCGCGCCTCGGTCTCGTTGGCGCAGGCCAGCGGCGTCAGGTGTTCGCTGCGCGATCGCAGACCAGCCAGCAGGTCGGCGCCGCTGCTGCCGCTGCCAGGGCCGGCGGCGCTGCCGGTGCTTTCGACCGTGAAGGCGGTGCCGGCGGCGAGGTCGAAGCCGCTGGCGGTGACCGCGGTCGCCTGCCCGGCGAGGTCGGCGATCACGCGCACCTGCTGCAGCTGGCTGTACAGCGACAGGTTCAGACTGCCGCGGTCGCGGTCGGAGATGCGGCGAACCTGCAGCTGTTCGTCGCTGATCTGCAGGTCGCAGTCGAGCCGCGACAGCAGCCGGCGCAGAAAGGCCAGGTCGCTTTCGTTGAACTGCGCCCAGGTTCCGACGGCGCCTCCCAGGTCGCCGGTATCCGCCTGCAGCCCGAGCCGCTCGGCGATCGTATTCACGACGTCGGTAGGCGACTGGTCGACATAAACTGCGCTGCGCCTAGCCAGCCGCGCGGCGAACAGCTTGTCTTCGGCGAGGAAGACGATTTCCGGCGGTGTGCCGGTCGACGCGTGCGCCTCGATCGCGTGCACTTCGCCGTCGAAGACCGCGCGCGGCGAACTGGTCTCGCCGAAATACAGCTTCAGCCGGGTGCCCAGTTCGATCTCGCCGCCGGCATCGAACAGATGGCCGATCGAGCCCTGGTTGACGCCCCAGTCGGACAAGGTCAGAACCAGGCTGCTCAGACCACCTTCGGCCTCGCGAACGACACAGCTGCGCACCATCTCGGCCACCGCATCGCTGCGCGTGCCGTCGATCAGCAGCGTCGGGCGGGCGCTGTAGGCGGCGCGTTGCGCAACCGGGGTTTCGGGCGTCGCTACCGGCATCTGGATGGCCTCAATCCGCCTGCAGGCGCTGCTGACGTTCGAGCGCGATTCGCAACTGCTCCTGCAGCTTGCGCGCGAGTTCGACCGACCAGCTCGGGCCCGTCGCTGAAGAGGTGTTGCGCGGCGGGTTGGCCGGCGTCGACTCGGCGCTCGGAACGGCAATCTCGACTTGTTCGATGACAACGGGCATGGTGTTTCCTCTACAGGTCGAATTTCAGTCGTGACGACAAGGGCCGGCCCTGGCCGACATCGCTGCGCAGCCCGGCGCTGCCGGCCGGCAGCGCGCGGCCGTCGATGCCGAAGCCGGCACCGGCGTCGGTGGCCAGCTGCCGCGCCGGTGGCGCTTTCGCGAGGCGGCGTGCATCGAAACGCAAGGCTGGCGCGCTGCTCCTCGATGGCGACGAGGCGCCCGTGCCGATCGTGAGACCTGCACCGGCACCGGCCGCGGCTCCTGCGCCCGCGCCCGCGCCGATCGTCAGCCCGGCGCCGGCGCCTGCGCCGATACCGGCACTGGCGCCGAACCCTGCCGCGGCTCCAGCGCCGATGCCGACGTCGAGCCCTACGCCGCCACCGATGCCGAGACCGACACCGGCCGACAAGCCTGCGCCGGCACCAAAACCGGCGCCGGCCGAGCCGCCGGCGAACGACACCGCCTCGCGCAGTTGCACGCCGGCCTGCACCGACAGGCTGGCGCCGGCCGAAAAGCGCAGGCTGGCCTCGCCATTGGCGCCGGCGATCGCACGTGCGGCGCGCAGGTCGCCGCCGGCCAGCGCGACCCCGGCCGCTCCGCCGACGCCGCCAGCCAGCTCGGACGGCACCTCGAATGCGCTGGTGCTCGCGGCGCCGTTCGGATTGGCGCGTTCCAGCGCGGTGAACTCGCCGGCTTGTTCCTTCAGGCTGATCGCCACCTGCGCGCGCAGCGGCACGCCGTCGGCGGAGAAGAAATCGAGCGTCTCGCGATACGACTCGGCGATGCCGGCGAAGGTGAAGGTGCCCCACTGGAAGGTCACCAGCGGCGGCACGAAGGCGGCACCGGCGTCGCCGGACGAGCTGCTGCCGCCACCAGAACTCTCGGCATCCTGCGGCGCGCGCACCGCGGCACGCAACGGCCGCGTCCTGCTGCGAACATCCTCGCCGACCGCACTGGTGTCGAACAACAGCTCCAGCCCCATCTTCGCGCTCGATTGCGTCGACACCTGGTTCGTGCCGCCGGCCTCGCCCTGCTGGTTGATGCTGTTGGTGATCTCGACCTGCAGAGACACCGGGTTGAACTGCACCGGTATCGTTTCGCCGTTGATCACGACTTCGGCCTTGGCGAGTTGCAATTCACTCATGTCGAGTGCTCCAGGCCTTCATGCACGATGTGCAGCTCCTCGACACCGACATCGCCGGCGCGTGCATTCAGATCGGCGCACTTGAACTTGACCGGCAGCGCGCGGCGCAGTGTCCACGCCATCATCGGCTCGCCGGCGGTGTCGAAGATCTGGATCTGCGCCCGCAGCCGCGCGGCATAGCTGCCGCTGCCCATCAGCTCGAACCACCACCAAAGGTCGCGGGCGCGGGTGATGCCGCGCTTGAAGACCACCGTCGAAAAACTGACGACGCCGGGCCGCTGGTGGGCACCCCAGTTGAGCCCGCCTTCGCGGATCGCGCGCGGCTCCATCGTCGCCTCGAGTCCGCTGACTTCGGCGAAGGCGCCTTTGCACAAGGCCACTTCCTCGGACTCGTTGCCGCCATCGACCGGGTCGCGCGAGAACGCGACGTGGAAATTGAACAAGGCCTGCGGCGCATGCGTCGCCGTGTCCGGGCGGCCAATCATGTCTGCCCCTCGTCCGATGGGTACATCGGCCGATCCCCCGAGGGGATGCGGTCCGGCTTGGGAGCGGCCCGGCGCTCGGCCCGCTTCATGGCGTCACCTCGTCGAGTTCTGCGGCATCGGCGAGCGACACGCTGCCATCCTCGGCCAGCGCCAGCGTGACGCGCAGCCTTTCGATCGACAACTGCGGCGTGAAGCTGACGAGCACGATCACGCGGCCGTTGTCGAGGTCGTTCTGGCTCATCACGCTGCGGTCGCAACGCACGCTGAAGGCCTCCGCTGCGCTGGCGCCGCGCAGCGCGCCGGCCTGCCAGTAGCGCGTCAGCATGTCCTCGAAGCGGCTGCGCACGCGTGTCCACAGCGCCTCGCCGGACGGCTCGAAGACCAGCGTCTCGCCGACCTGCCGCGCGGTGCGCAGCAACTGGCCGAGCAGGCGGACGACGCCGGCGTGGCGCCATGCGTCGATCGCGCTGCAGCTCAGGTCCGACAGCAGCCGCACACCGTCGTGCGTCGGCGCGAACAGCGAAAAACGCGATACCAGCGCACGGGCTTCGCGCTGCGGGTTCGGCGTGCGCAGTTCCTCGTCGGCGGGTTGCGGAAAAACCGCTGACACACCGGTCGGCGCGGCACCGGCCACGGTGCGCGCAGCGCCGCGCGACAACACGCCGGCGGCCACCAGTCCGGCCAGCACACCGTCGGCGGGCAGCAAGCCTTCGGGCGTTCGCGCGGCGTGGGTGGGCCGCAGCCACGGCGTCGCCAGCTGGACCATGCTGGATCGCAGCGTGACCGTGTCGGCCAGTCGCCGGGCGGCGCTCGAATCGACAGCCGGCAGCGGCGTGGCCAGCAGCAGCATCAGGTCGCGCCGGCGCTGCGCCAGCCGGTCGCGCAGCGCACGCACCGTCGCATTCCACTCGCCGTAGCCGACGTCGCCCGAGCGCGGCGCCCGGATGCGTTGCACGCCACCGACCGCATCGGCGCCGAGCAGGGTGTCGGCACATTCGACGAAGACTTCCGGCACCGGTGGCGACTGCGCCTCGTCGCCCTCGATGATGGTGCGCTGGTCACCGAACAGCTCGGGCAGATCGGGCACCAGCACCAGGCTCACGTCGTCGAGTGCCCAGGCGGTCTCGATGCCGCGCCACGATTCGCGCTGCCACGACGAGCTGCCGGCCGGCGGCAGCAGCTGCGCCAGACGCGCTTCGCGCTCGCTGCCGCTGACCTGCGGCGTCACCGGCCACGGATCACCGAGCCGCAAGACATAAGCCTTGCGCCCGCCGTTGGCGAAGAAGGCGCGCAATGCCAGCCCCAGGTAATCGTCGCAACGCTCGCCGGCGCTGCCGCCGACCGGCCGTGCGTGCCAGTCGAACAAGGTCTCGAACACCGCCCAGCTGTCGATCGGCAGCGGCAGGTTGAGCAAGGCATCGTCCTGCCAGGCGTCGGTCGCGAAAGCGTCCTGCGCCAGATGGCGGCGCGCGTGCAGCCACTCGGCGACCGGGCGCGGCAGCTTCGCACTCGCGCGGCGCGTGGTCCAGCCGACAAACAGCGCGATGTCGGCACGCGCCGGGTGCGCGGCCTCGACGGCGGCGGCGGATTCGAAGCTGAGCCCGAACATCGGTGGTGGTCGCTGTTGGATAAGCTTCAGACGGCCTCGACTTCGAGACCTTCTGCAGCCAGCACCAGTTCTTCCATCGCGACGTCGCCGCCACCCTTGGCAGCCAGCGTCGGGCCGGTATATTTCATCGGGATGACATTGCGCAGCAGCCAGGTCTGCACCGGGTTGCGGGCCTCGTCCATCAGCGTGATCGAGACGTCCTGCTGGCCATTGACGCCATTGGTGCGCACGTCGCTGATCCAGGCCCAGACCGACTCGGAGTTGATGACGCCGCGCTTCAGCGTGATGTCGCCGACCTTGTGCACGCCGGGCACCTTGCGCACATGGTTTTCCTTGTCGTTGCCGTAGCGGTATTCGGCCACGGTGATCTCGGAGCCGATGCCGGAGACGTCGGAAAAGCCGCCGAAGGATTCGCCGCCGGCGAAATTGACGATGAAGTTGAAGGCGCCATACGGAACCTGACGGGCCATGATGCTTGCTCCTGTGTGTGGAAGTTGTGCAGCGCGCGATCAATCTCGGGCGTCGGCGGTCTTCTGGCCGATGCGGAAGATGACGAACTCGGCCGGCTTGACCGCGGCGACGCCGATCAGGCAGACGAGGCGGCCGTTGTCGAGGTCGTTCTGCGTCATCGTCGAGCGGTCGCAGCGGACGAAATAGGCGTTCTCGGGCTTGGCGCCGAGCAGCGCGCCGTTGCGCCATTCGTTGAACAGGAAGGAGCCGATGGTCTCGCGGATATTGGCCCACAGCCGCTCGCCGTTCGGCTCGAACACCGCCCACTGCGTGCTGCGGTCGATCGACGCTTCGAGGTAGTTGAAATAGCGCCGGATGTTCACGTATTTCCATTCCGGGTCGCTGCTTGCGGTGCGCGCGCCCCAGACGCGGAAGCCGCGGCCCGGGAAGAAGCGCAGGCAGTTGACGCCGAGCGGATTGAGCATTTCCTGCTCGCCGAATGCGACCTCGCGCTCGAAGCGCAATGCGCTGCGCACCACCTCGTTGGCGGGCGCCTTGTGCACGCCGCGCTCGGTATCGTTGCGGGCATAGATGCCGCACAGGAATCCCGATGGCGGCAACGCGATCTCGCGCGGGATGTCCTCGCGGCCCGGCCGGGCATTCGGGTTGGCGATCACCACCCACGGGTAGTACAGCGCCGCATATTTCGAATCGATCGTCGAGCGGGCGGTTCGCGCGCCGCCGGCGTTCAGCCCGGCATCGGTATCGAGCACCGCGATGCGGTACATGCGCCGGCCTTCGGCATGGGTGATCAGCGCGTTGCGGATCGCATCGCGCGCGACATAGGCGCTGCTGCCTGGCGCAGCGACGATCGCGATGTCGTCGATCTTCGCCAGCGCGGCGAATGCCGGTGCATAGGCCGCGTCGGTCGGCATCGCGCCATCATTGCCGCCAGTGAGCACGAACGAGCCGCGGCGGCCGTTGCGGCGCAGCGCGTCGGTGGCGGCCGCATCGGCGCCGGTATTCTGCGCATCGGGAAACAGTGCATTGAGCAACGCGCGGCCGTTGACCGCGGTGCCGATGTCGAGTGCGTACAGGTTTTCGATCTGGTCGACGCGGCGGTTCGGCATCCGTGCCATCACCGTGCCGACCCAGCGCGGATGGTTGCGGTCGTAGCCCATGTCGTCGATCGCCAGGCCTTGCCCGTCGGCGTCGGTGGTGATGACGGCCAGCGTGATCAGCGAGGCGTCGGCCAGCGCTGCTGCATCGGCCGCAGCGGCATCGGCGGCAACGCTGCCATCGTCGGCCATCTGGAACCACTGGCTGTCGCGTTTCAGGAAATAGGTGAACGGGCCGGCGCCGGTGCGCACGATCGAGCCGCCCGGCGCGCTGTCGAGCACGCGCTGCGGCGCCGGTGCGACGATCTCGCGCGTCTGGACGCCGCTCAGGCGCGGCTGTTCAGGAGTCGGCAGCGCGCCATTGCCGCAACGCCCCGGAAAACGGGCGACAAAACGGATGCGGTTGCTGTCGTCCTCGGCGGGCAGTGCAGCACCGACGCGCAGGTCGGCGCTGCTGGCCGTTCCGGCACCGCCGTCGGCGAGGAAGACGCGCGCGACATAAAGGCGCGAACCGCCTTCGTTGAAATAGGCGCGCACCGCATGGGCCAGGTAGTTGATCGGCCGCGCATCGGCGGCATTGGCGACCGCGAGCTGCAGGTCGGACAGTCCGCCATAGATGCGCTCGAAGTCGGCATAACTGGTCAGGATCTCGGGCAGCAGTTCGGTCGTCGCCAGCGGGCCCTTGCGTGTCGGGCCGGCGAAGGCGGTGGTGCTGGTGCCGACGCCTTCGATCGACTTGGCGCGGAACGAGGTTTCTTCGACGTAGACACCAGGGGCAAGATATTCGGGCACGGTGCTTCTCCTTGGTTTGCGCGTTCAGGGCAGGGCTATGCGCAGCGTGTCGGTGCGGCCGCTGGCGAGGTCGAGGGCGACGGTGTGGCGGATGACGTCCGCGCGCACCGCCAGCGCGTCCGGATTCACCGGCAAATCGGCCGGTGCAGCGGGATCGAAGCTGACCACCAGTTCGGCGGGCACTTCGCGGGTGACGACGATGTCGCCGGCGCCGACGCTCATTTGAGCGATGCCGGCGGCGATCACCAGAGCCTCGCCGCGCGCGTCGCTGAGGCCGCGACCGAGCAGCGCGCCGCCGCCGGCCGGTTGCAGCCGCAAGACCGCATTGGCCGCCGGCTGGCCGTTGCGGAAGACGCTGACACGCAGTACCGCCCAGGTCGGCAGCAACGGCGCGGCAGGTGCGGCGTCGAGGATCACGTCGAGCGGGTTGAAGCGCGGCGCCGTCGGCCCGGCCGGATCGACGTCACGTGGCAGCGCGACCTCGAAGCGGCGCGGCAGGTAGCGCCCGGCCGGATCGCTGACACTGGCGCTGACGACGGTCGGCCCGACCGCCGGCAGCACGTCGAAGGCCGCCTCGTAGGCGTCGAATTCGGTCTGCCGCTCGGCTGGCTGGTCGAGTTGCATCAGCACATGCAGGTGCGCGTGGTTGCGCTGCCAGCGCGCGCCGGGCGCGCTCAATGCGAGCGGGCCTTCGATCGTTCGAGCCGAAGCCGCATCGACGAAGCGCACCGCGCCCCAGATGCGGCGAACGTCGGATTCGATGATCGTCGGCTGGTCCACGCTCACCCCGCCTTCGCATAGTCGAAGCGGCGCGCCAGCACCGGCGCGGCCTCGTCTTCTTCGAGGTCGATCGCGACGATGCGGGCCACGTAGGGCACGCTGATGCGGTAAGACGGCGTGATCGCCTCCCACAGACGCATCATGTCCTCGACGCTCATCTCCGCCGGTACCAGTTGCACCACCTCGTCGTCGCGCCAGCCGCCGTTGCCGGACAGGGCGGACGCATCGAGGACCGGCTCGCGGTGCAGTTCGCGCATCACCCAGGCCAGCACGATCAGTTCGGTCGCGGCGCTGCCGCTCCACACCGACAGCAGCAAGTGCACGTCGAGCGCCAGCGGCCGGTTGCGCCGCCCCGGCGTCGGCAATGGCGCCGGGCGTACGTTGCGCAATTGTTCGTTGACGGTGACCCGGTGCGGCCAGACGCTGAGCACCGCACCTTCGCTACCCAGGTCGGCGAGCAGGCCGCCCGAACCGACCGACTGGAAGCTGCACGGATGCACCGCCTGCAGTTCGGCCGGATAGGCGTTGGTCAGCCGCGCGGCCAGCGAATCGGCCAGCGAGATCAGCGCAAATTCATTGGCCATCGATGATCCTCATGGCGCTGCCGCCGGATCGTTGCTGGCGGCACCGGCCACCGGCAGTTCGCCATGAACGGCTTCGAAGCGGTCGATCGCCGACGACAGCATCAGCAGCAGCGCCTTCGCATAAGCCGGCGTCATCACGACGCTGGTGCGGCGCATCTGCACCTCGGTGCCGTCGAAGGCCTGCGCGAAGCGCAACAGCACTTCGAAGTGGCCGAAGCCGACTTCGAAATGATTGACATAGTCGAAGCCGCGCGGATCGGCTTCAATGCCGAGGCGGTCGAGATCCGAAGAGGTGCCGGCTCGCGCTTGCATGGCCGTTGTGGTGCAGAACGCGTGCCAGCCGAGCGATTCGGAAAATTCGTTTGCGAATCAGGCACTTGGCGCACCAGGCCAGGCATCGTCGGCGCCTGATGTCACAGCGCTCATGTGACAGCGGATCGGAAAAGACCAGCGAATTCAGCGCATTGCACTGTCACAGCCCGCTGTGACAGTGCGCGTTACATCGCTGCCAACAGGCTCAGTGGCCGATGTGCAGGTGCTTCATCTTGCGGTACAGCGTCATCCGCGACCAATGCAGCAGCGCAGCCGCCTTGCTGCGGTTCCATTCGCAGCGCTCGAGGGCTTCGACGATGCGTGTCGATTCGTCGGCATCGCCACTCGGCGCCGGCAGCGGCAGCTCGTCGGCGTGCAAGGCCTCGCCTTCGAAGACGATGCAGGCGGCCTCGACAAGGTTGCGCAGTTCGCGTGCATTGCCAGGCCATTCGTGCTGGCACAAACGGGCCAGCGCCGCAGGTTGCAGCCGCAGCCGCCCGAAGCGGCTTCGTGCGGCCAGCTGACGCGCAAAATGTTCGAACAGCACGGCCACGTCTTCGCGCCGTTCGCGCAGCGGCGCCAGTTCGACACGCGCGACATTCAACCGGTAGAACAGGTCGGCCCGAAATCGACCGTTGCGCACCAGTTGCTCGAGCGCGCCATGGGTGGCGGCGACGACGCGGAAATCGACGCGGCGGCTGCGCCGCGCGCCGATCGGGAATACCTCGTGCGTCTCGAGCACGCGCAGCAGCTTGGCCTGTGCCGGCAGCGGCATGTCGCCGATCTCATCAAGAAAAAGCGTTCCGCCTTCGGCCAGCGTGATCTTGCCCGGGTAGGCACTGTTGGCGCCGGTGAAGGCACCGCGTTCATAGCCGAACAATTCGCTGTCGAGCAGCGATTCCGGAAGCGCCGCGCAATTGATCGATACCAGCGGCGCGTGATGCCGAGGGCCGACCTGGTGCAGCGCCTGCGCGACGCATTCCTTGCCGGTGCCGGTTTCGCCGGTGATCAGCACGCTGCAGTCCGCCGCGGCGAGCCGGGGCAGCAGACGGCGCAACGCGCAGATCGATTCACTGACGCCGACGATGGCCGACAGCGCGGCTTCGATGGAGCCGCTGCTGGGCAACGGCCGGGGCATTGATACAGCTTGGGAGGACATCGAACGTCCATGGTGCGGCTCGTGTAGCCGTGGGCCAAGCCGGCATTGAAGAATAGGCGCTGCACCGCTGCAGCACCATCCTATAGTCTAGGGGTCTGCTGCATCGACAGGGCAAGGCCAGGCCACCTCGCGCAGGCACTCAAACGAACAAGAATCGAAGCGGCCAACCGCGATCAGCGCGTGAATACACCTCAACCCCTGCTCGGCATCGCGCTGGTGATCGGCGCCGCGAGTTGCTTCGCGACGATGGACACGACGGTGCGTTTTGTCGGCGCCTACTTTTCTGTCGCGCTGGTGTTGTGGACCCGTTATGGCCTGCACGCGGCGATCATGACCTTGTGGATCGCGCTGTCGAAGCGGCGCTCCTTTCGCAGCGCCAATCCGATGTTCCAGATCGCGCGCGGTGCGCTGCTCGCGTTTTCATCGGCGATCGCCTTTGCCGCGCTGCGCCGGATGCCGGTCGCCGAATTCACCGCGATCGTGATGCTGACGCCGCTGATCGCAACGCTGGTCGCACGCATCTGGCTGAAGGAGCAGGTCTCGCTGCTGCGCTGGGCGCTGGTATGCGGCGGCTTCATCGGCGCGTTGATCGTCGTGCGGCCGGGCAGCGGCCTGATCGGCTGGGCGGCGCTGCTGCCGCTGGTCGCCGCATTCTCGAACGCGGCCTTCCAGATCATGACCAGCCGCTATGCACCACACGAGGATCCGTTCACGACCAATTTCTACACCGGCGCGACCGGGATGGCGATCGCGACGCCGATTCTGCTGGCCAGCGTCATCGATCCCTTCGACAAGCTGATGGCCGCACCGGCGCTGCAGGTCGGCGCGCTGCTGGCGGTGGCTGCACTCGGCACCACCGGCCACCTGCTGCTGATCATGGCGCTCGGCAAGGCGCCGGCATCGACGCTGATGCCGTTCCAGTATGTGCAACTGGCGGTCGCGGCACTGGCCGGCTTCATCGTCTTCGGCGTCGTGCCCGACGCCTGGGGCTGGATCGGCATGGCGATCATCGCCGTCTGCGGCGCCGCCAGCGCCTGGCTGAACGTGCGAGCCGCGGCCGAGAAACAGCGGCCGGTCAGCGCGGTGCAGGCCGATACGGTGGCGGAGTAAGAGGAGTTCGTTTCACGGGCCCGCCAATCTCCTCTTCATCGCGATCCGCAGTTCGAATGGTCCCAGCACCTGGGCAACGCAGTCGGCTCATCGATGGCGAGCTCGGTGCGTCATCCGGAAAGCGCGCGTATTCGAATCCGGAATAAAAAATGCCCACCGATCGGTGGGCATTTCTCGAGGTAGACCCTCATCAATGTTGGCGGAGTGGACGGGACTCGAACCCGCGACCCCCGGCGTGACAGGCCGGGGGTCGAACGAGCATCCACGCGGGTTTGCGGGCGATTCGTATTCCAAAAACGTGCTGAAACCTGCAGATTTCCGCCCGGATGCCCAGATCGAATTCCAAAGTGCGACCCCCACCCTGCACCGGTCCCACAGGCTCGAATTTCACATCGAGCGGAACACGGGACCATCCGGCGTCCAGCATCAACTCGGCCGAAGATCGCTCTCCACAGAGGCTTGCTGAAGGCTGCCGATCACATCCCGAGCGGCTCTTCTGGGGGGCGCCGACTTGAACCCATCGCCGTACATCTCGTGCCAAGACGGCGTGGTTTTGTAGAACGCAATCCTCCGCACGTCGCAGGCATGCACGGCGTCGGGAGTGAAGTAAATCGATGCCTTGGGGCCCGACCCATCACGGCGTGGCGTCGGAAACAAAGGGCTGTTTGATCGGACCCCTTTGTACACCGTGTCGCGATGGACCCCGTATCTCGCGGCCACCTCATCGACGGAATAGACGTCTGGCCTGACCTTCCTCGTGCCTTCTTCGATTTCACACATGCGCTGCGCGCATTGCCTCTCGCTTGAAACGTTCTTTTTTGACATGGCAACCACCGTGTTCAGAAGCAGGTATCCATAAAAAATCGTCGAAAACTGGGTCGCATCTGGGATTGGGTCTGAGGGGGGTATTTGGGTTCTTGGTCAGGAAAATTCCTGCCACAGGAACCGCAACCATGGCCGAATCAACAAGTCCTCAACAACGTATGCACCTCGTCGAGGAAGGCGGTGCGCTCCTGCTGACGCGAGATGAAGTCTGCATTTTGACCGGATCCACCCAACCGGCCCGGCAGCGACAGTGGCTCGACCGCCACGGTTGGCCATATGTGAACGCAAACGGGCGAGGGTCGTACCCGCGCGTTGCCCGCGCAGTGTTCGTCGATCGCATGGCTCATCGGCTGCCCGCTGAGTCGGCTCCGAAGCCTCGTTTAGACGCTCTAGAAAGACTGGATGACTTCACATGAGAAACCGGAAAACAAACGATGGCTTGCCACATCGAGTCTACGAGAGAAGGGGCATCCGCTTCTATTCAATTGGATACAAGTGTGCGGATGGCAGTTGGTCATTCCGACTCAGGTGCGCCATCGACGACCGCAAGAAGATTGCGAATCTGCGCAAGGAAGGCCATTCGGCGAGCATTGAGCCGTTCGGACGACGGCTCGGATCTAGAAACCATTGCAGATTTGATCGTCGACTGGTTTGCCTGGCAAAGCAGCCTGCCCGCAAAGAGCTTGCGCAAACGGGCGGCAACCACGATCGCCGAAAACCGACGCGAAGCCGAAAACCTGCGCCGCGTCTTTGGCGAAATGGCCATCAGAGACATCAAGACTCACCACGGCTACGACTATCTCGACAAATGTGACGCCCTCGGCCGGGGCCCGAAGGGCAACAAGGAGATCGCACTCCTGCATCTCATCCTTCAGCGTGCAGTGCGAAAGGGAATCGTTGACATCAATCCCATGCGCGATCTCGAGAAACTGCCGACCGCGCCGAGTTCACGCTATGTCGCGGATGAGGAGTTGGACCTGACGATGCAGGTCGGCCGTCGGGTGGGGGGCGCCTCACACATGGCAGCCCTCTGCCTGAGGACAGGGTATCTATGTGTCCGCCGGTCAGCCGAAGTGCTCGATCTTCGCGTCGAAGACATCAACGAAGACGGTATTCATTGGGTTGGCGGGAAGCGTCAGGCTGCCGATTTCAAACGGGCTGTTCTGATCAGTTGGTCACCAGAATTGAAAGCCGTCATCGACGAGGCTCGCAGCCTCCGCTCATCTCCAAGCGAGTTCGTCTTCGGTACGCAGAAAGGCAGCCGCTATACCCGGGGCGGATGGAAAGCAACGCTCAGGCGCTTGATGGATGCATGCGTAGAGCAAGCAAAGCAAGACGGAGTTTCCTTCGAACGGTTCAGCCTCCAGGACCAGCGCCCCAAAGGCGTCACCGACAAACTGGCCGCCGGTCACAGTGACACCCAAGATGCAACGTTGCACAGCAATTCGAAGTTGATCGATCAAGTCTACGACCGGCGCCGCACACGCAGCGCAAAACCAGCCCGCTGACACGTTTCCATCACCATTTCGGAAAGCAATTTCGAAATAGTTCCGAAAAAGCCTCCCATCCAAGACAACTTGAGTGACTCCCAGAAAGGCAGAGCATGCACGAAGAACGAATTGAAACAAGGGGACGGAAGCCGTCGGTTTCAGAAGAAGAGATTCACGCTGCGGCGGATCACGTCGCAACAACTTGCAGTGGAAAGGACGCGATTCCCACCTTCGCAAATGTGCGAGCAATCCTCGGTCGGGGCACGCGCGATGTGATCATTCCGGCGCTGGAGCGGTGGAAAGCCCGCAAAGCATTGACGCCCAGGGATTTTTCACCGGCGGTCATTGAATCTGCACTTAAGACCTTGAAAATGGCCTGCAACGAGGCTGCAGACCAGATGAGGTTCGAGCGCGACGCATTTGCAGAAGATTTGAAGGGAGCGGCCCAAGAACTCGCCTTTAAAGGAGAAGAGGTCGCCATGCTGATCGAAAAAACTAACAAATCAGCCATGCAGATTGAAGCCGCCAACGGAATGCTTCACACGAAAGATCATGAAATCGACCGACTCAGATCAGAACTCCTCAGCAACCAGGCGAAATGCCGATCGACCATGTCCGATCTGATCCGGTCGCAACTCTCCGAGGATATCTGGAAGGCAGAAAGAAGCAGGATGCAGCAGGAACTCTGCGACATGAAATTGTCAATGGAAAAAATGCGCGACGAACTGCATGCCGCAGAAAACGATATTTCCGTAGAAAAAGCGATTCGGCAGGGATTAGCGGATCGACTGAGCGACAGCCATCACCGTGAAACGGTGGCGCAGGATCGCATCAGAGAACTCGAAGCCATCACCATCGCTTCGTACCGACCCTCAGGCGAGATGGGCAAATATGAGGCACTTCCATCCTCGGAGGACCCCTATTGCCTCGCCTGGTTCGGCAGTTTCTTTCTCCAACCTCCGTATCGGCAGTTTAACGCCGATCAATATATATGCAAGAATCTACAGTTGAAGTTATTAATCCATCGAGCGTCCGGCAGCGATGGTACCATCGGCACGAAACCTCCTTTAGCGACAGCTGCTATCAAGATCTCAAGAATAGCATCAACGCCTCGATGGGGAATAGCGTGGCGATTACAGTCCGATCAGTGGCAGGTGATGCATCAGAGCACATCAAGTACGAACTGGTATGCGGCGCGCGGCGCCTTCGGGCGTGCAGAGAACTCCAATTGCCAGTTCGCGCTGTAATAATCGAAAACCTCTCCGATGAAAACGCAGCTTTGAATATGCTACGGGAAAACACCTGCCGGAACGAACTCAGCCCCTTCGAGCAAGGGCAAGCCTACAGATCTGTGTTGAGTTTATTCAAAAACAAAGGTGAATTAGCTAAAGCTTTGCATGCGCCAGCATCGGATATTACCCGTGCAATTCAGTGCGCGAGCTTGCCACCTCGGGTTCTCAATGCGTTCGGATGTCCCACGAGAATCCCATACAGCGAAGTTTCGCATCTTCACAGGTTCTTTCAAGGAAAAGCAGAGGGGGATCTTTCCAAAGGCGAGTTGGCAATCCGACTGGACGTTGCAACTGAAGATTCGGGAAAGGCATCAGCAAAAAATATCTCAGAATATATTACGATGCGATGCGATGAACTAATTCCCGCGGAGCCAAAAGAACTGAAATCGGAAGGAGGAGGAATCGTCGGACATCTTCACCTAGGCGCAAGATCAAAGCTCATTTTTGTGGGGGCATTGACCGCGGAGAGCATTGAATTGGTAGTTGAAGCATGCAAGACAATCAAACTCCATCCCGGACCGGCACTCAAAGGCAAGGGGTGCTCCCCGGGATAAAGGAACGGATAGCCCCCTCTCCGACAAGGCGTCTTGCGCAAATGCCAAAATGCCCTATCAGGTTGATCGATGAATGCTTGAATCAGCCGGATCGTCCGACACCGTCGAAAGAAGTCGTGACATGTAGGTGCACCATCAAGGCCAGTATCGATGAGCCAGGATCGACCATGCCGCTCGACCGGGTTTGCGTTTCGGCACCGCCGGCACCGCTCGGCAAGCAATGTGCGGGCCGCGAAGCCCGCAATTTCGGCACCATCCGCTGTAGGACCCGGCTTCAGCGACGCGAAGGTTGAAGTTGCCCCGCTTTCACGGACACCTTAATCTGCGAAGACAAGGAGTCCGCCATGGCCCGAACCCGACCTCCGTACCCTGCCGAATTTCGGCAACAAATGATTGAGCTGGTTCTCGCCGGCCGCTCGCCTGCTGAACTGGCGCGCGAGTTCGGCGTCACCGCGCAGACCATCACCAACTGGGTCGGCCTTGCTGGCAGTAGCGAGGCGCGCACCAAGCCGAACTCGCAGGCACTGAGCAATGCCGAACGTGAAGAGCTCGCTCGCCTGCGCCGCCAGTTGCGCCAAGTCCAGATGGAGCGCGACATCTTGGCAAAGGCTACGGCCTGGTTCGCCGCGAAGGGCGACAAGACGTTCACACCGTCTTCGAACTCATGAACGCGAACCAGGCCGTCTTTCCCGTGCGCAAGATGTGCCGCGTGCTCGGTGTCTCGCACAGCGGTTTTTATGACTGGTTGCATCGACCACCCTCGCGACGGGCGATGGACGATGCGGTGCTCAGCGAACGCATTCGAACGATCCATGCCGAGTCGGATGCGACCTACGGTATGCCGCGCATTCGATTCGAATTGGCAGAGCACGGAATACGCGTTGGCGGCAAGCGCATTGCGCGGCTGATGCGAGCGGCCGACTTGCGAGGCGTCAGCAGGCGGCGAGCCTTCACGGTCACGACGCAACGCGACGACAAGCAGCGCCCGGCGCCAGATCTCGTCAATCGCACGTTCAAGGCCGAGACGGCCAATCAGCTCTGGGTCGCAGATATGACCTATGTGCCGACCTGGGCAGGATTCATCTACTTGGCGGTCGTTCTGGATGTGTGGAGCCGCCGCGTGGTGGGTTGGTCGATCGGCGAACGCATGACCGCCGAACTGGTGCTCGCGGCCTTGAACATGGCAATCGGCCAGCGTAAGCCGGACGGGGTGATCCATCACAGCGATCAGGGCAGTCAATACACAAGCGTTGCCTTCGGCAAGCGCTGCGCCGAGTTCGGCGTTCGCCCGTCGATGGGCAGCGTGGGCGATGCGTACGACAACGCCATGGCCGAGAGCTTCTTCGCCACCCTCGAATGCGAGCTGATCGACCGGCGCAGCTTCAAGACGAAGGCGGAGGCCCGCACCGCGCTGTTCACGTACATCGAAGGTTGGTACAACCCTCGCCGCCGGCATTCTGGAATCGGCTACCTGTCGCCCGCCAACTTTGAGAGGAAACATCAGATCGACCGAGGCACTCGACCGTCGTGCACCCAACACGGGTTACCCACCGTCGGCGCCAGCGTGGCATGCGCCACGCCGCCGGTGGATAACCCTGCACCTGTGCTCACCAAGCACGCAAGCCCGGCTTGAGAATCAAGCCGATACCTGTCCGTGGAAACGGGGTAAGTCCAGGCCACCGGCAGGTCACCGGCATAGCCGTCGGGCTCACCGACCGCCGTTGCCATCATTGCCTGCCACCAACCTTTTCGCACAGGTGATCGAGAGCGCGCTGCTGCGCCACCCTGACGGATTCGTCAAAACCAGCGCAGCGGCGCCAGCACGATCTGCGGCCAGGCGATGATCAACCCGACCGCAACCATGTTGGCGGCGATGAACGGCATCACACCGCGGAAGATGGTCGACAGCTTCACCTCGGGCAGCAGCGTCTTGACGGTGAATACGTTCATGTCAACCGGTGGCGACAACATGTCGATCTCTATCATCATGACGACGAAGATGCCGAACCGGAGGTAGATCACGACCATCGCCAGCAACACGCCGGTGACGGAAAGGCCGCTGGTCTGGATCCAGTTGACCAGCTCGTAGGTCAAGCCCGACAGCGTGATGAAATTGCTGAACGCAAGCGCGCCGAACACGATGGCAAAAATCATCGCTGTCGTGAACGCAGTTTCCTTCAAACACTCGATCACGCCCGCTAGGCTGAGCTTGCGGCGCGCCAGCGCGATCACCAGCGCGCCGACGGCGCCCATCGCGGCACATTCGGTGGCGGTGAAGCTGCCGCCATACAGGCCGCCCATCACGAAGACGAGCAACCGCACGGTCGACCAGACGCCGCGCAACGCCCGCACCCGCTGACGGATTGGCATGGCCACGCCGCTCGGGCCGAGCTTTGGATTCAGGGCGACGGTGATCCAGACCGCAGCAATGAACAGCAGCAGCAGCACGATGCCCGGGATGATGGTCGCGATAAAGAGTTTGCGGATGTCGGTATCGGTCAGCAGGCCGAAGATCACCAACGGCACGAGGGCGGTATCAGCACACCCAGCACCCCGCCCGAGGCCACCGCCCCGGTCGACAAGCGGTCGTGGTAGCCGAGCCGGCGCATCGGCGAGATCGCCACCTTGGTCATGGTCGCGGCGGTTGCGATCGAACTGCCGGAGATCGCCGCAAACAGGCCGGAAGCAGCGACGGTGGCGTGCGCCAGCCCACCCTTCAGATGGCCGAGCCAGGCATTGGCGGCCTCGTACCCGCTGTGCCCGACAGTGTCATTCGCCGAACTCGTCGAGGCCGGAGCACCGGAAAGCCGACCCGCGATTGGCCTTCGACATACTGATTCTGTTCTTTTTGCATCGGCATTGGTCTCCAGGTGGCGGGTCCAGTGTTGCTTTCGCTGCGCGCGCCTTGAAAATGGTGCAGATGCAATGCATGCTAGCGAGTGCCTTCAAGGCTGTCGCATCACAAGTAATGAAGTCAATTACCATGGGTTATCGCGCCATGAGGCGACACGCGAGCCGGCTCGCGGCTCTCGACCGGCTCTTGCTAGACCCGCTCCTGCACAAGCGCGATGCCCTGGCCCACACCGCTATATCGTGCACAAGGCGTAGCGCCCGCCGCTGCGATGCAACTGGTAAACCGCCGTCGTCGCCAACCGTACGCCGCTGGCGCCGAGCGGATGGCCTAGCGCGATGACACCACCGTTGGGGTTAAAGAACGTGGTCTTGCAAACAAGTGCGGACGGCAGTGACCGTTTTCGTCACGGCCATTTGCCGTCGTTACCAACTGTGCCATCCTGATGATGCGGGCGTGGCTTTCAGGGATCGCGCCGCACGATGCTGGTGTGCAGAATGGAGTTGCATACGAGGACTCGCTCTGGAGGGCTCGCGCGACGGGCATTGCCTTGGCGAACCTTCAAAAGGAAGCTGGTATGAGCCCAAGATATTGGTCGTGACGACCATGGCGAGAATCACCGCGACGTCTGGCACTGTGAAGCGGAACAAGACCGTCCGGCCCGGAGCCGAGACCATCTTGATCAACTACGTGCGTGCGAAAGGCATCCACTTCTTCGCCGAGCGCGTTGCATCAGCCACCCCGATGGAGATGATCGAACTCGAGCGGCGCGGCATCGACGCCATGTTTCTGCAGGATCTATCGGTGCACATGCACATACCGGCGGCGCGAATGTTTGACATCGTCGGCATTTCCAAGGCAGCGGTGGCGAGGAAGGTAGCAGCGAATGAGCGAATTGCTGGCGCCGGCGGGCAGGCGGCGCTGGGTCTGGCAAGGCTACTGGCCACCACCAAGGAAACCATAGAAAACTCGACTGCAGCCGAAGCGAGGGACTTCGACGCCGCCCGTTGGCTCGGCCAATGGATCGAGCGTCCGCAACCCGCGTTGGGCGGCCGCAAACCGGCCGACCTCATTGGCACTCCGACTGGGCTCAAGGTCGTGACTCAGCTCATCGGCGCCATCGACAGCGGGGCGTACCAGTGATGCGTTGGCGCATAGTCAACGGCACGGCGGAACTGCCGACTTTCGTCGAGTTGAGCACCCAGTGGCCAACTCGGGATGGGGCCATCTTCGATTGCTAACGACAGCTGCGCAGCGTGAGGAGCCGGTCGCCGTACTAGGCCCGACTCACCGTGAGCGCCATCGAGCCGACATTCAGTTTTGCGGCCGGCGCCCCCATGAGCGTCAGCAATGCGGGGGACAGCTGACCCTCGCGACGCCACTGCACGGCCTCGCACCTTGAACGACCGGTCCTTGTTCGCCCGACAGACTCGAATCGGCCGAGGCTGTGTGGAAACTCTTCGGCACCAGTTGTGTCATATCTCCAGTAGCGACGACAGGAGTGATCGATGGGGCGATACGTCGAAGGCCAAGACCGAACGCAGAGCGTCCTCTTCCCCGAGCAACTGGATGACTGGATTCATGAGGACAACACGGTTCGCGTCATCGATGTCTTCGTCGACGAACTAGATCTGAGGAAGCTGGGCTTCGATCGTGCCAATCCTGCAGAGACGGGTCGGCCGGGGTACAGCCCGGCGACGCTGCTCAAGATCTATGTCTACGGCTACCTCAACCGTGTGCAGTCGAGCCGACGCCTGGAGACCGAAGCACAGCGCAATCTCGAACTCATCTGGCTGACCGGGCGCTTGGCGCCGGACTTCAAGACCATCGCCGACTTCCGCCGTGACAACGGTGATGCCATCGGCAAAGTCTGCAAGGAGTTCGTTCTGCTTTGCCGCCGGATGAAGCTCTTCACCGACGGCGTCGTCGCCATTGATGGCAGCAAGTTCAAAGCGGTCAACAGCCGCGACAAGAACTTCACCGACCGCAAGCTTCAGGCGCGAATCGAACAACTCGAAAGCAGCATCAAGCGCTACCTGGTTGAGCTCGACCGCGCCGACCGTGATGCCACGGCCGTTCTGCCTGGCCGAGTTGCGCACCTCAAGGAGAAGATCACCAAGGTCAAGCAGCAGATGAAGGCGCTGGAGGCGATCGGTGAGCAAATGAAGGTGTCCGAGGACGGGCAGATCTCGTTGACCGATCCGGATGCACGCTCGATGGCCACCAGCGGCCGAGGCACTGGCGTGGTGGGCTACAACGTCCAGACGGTCGTGGATGCCAAGCACCACCTGATCGTGGCCCACGAGGTCACCAACGTTGGCCATGACAGGGACCAACTGGCGAACATGGCCAAGCTTGCCAAGGCAGCCACCGGCGAGGACAAGCTGATTGCGCTGGCCGATCGCGGGTATTACGAAGGCTACGAGATCCTGGAGTGCGAGCGCTCGGGTGTGGCCGCAGTCGTTCCCAAGCCGATGACTTCGAACAACCTGGCCGACGGGCTCTTCGACAAGCGGGATTTCGTCTACGACGGCGAGAAAGACGAATACCGGTGCCCGGCCGGGCGGATTGCCATCCACAGGTTTACATCCGAGGAGAGGGGCAAGATCCTGCACAAGTATTGGTCGTCAGACTGCCCACAGTGCCCGATGAAGCCACAGTGCACGACGAGCAAGAATCGCCGTATCGCCCGCTGGGAGCACGACGACATCCTAGATGTCGTTCAAGAACGGCTGGAGCGCGCGCCCGAAGCCATGAAGCAACGAAGGCAGACCGTCGAGCATGTGTTCGGAACGCTCAAGGCCTGGATGGGATCGAGTCATTTCCTGAGCCGTACGCTGCCTCGCGTGAAAACCGAGATGAGCTTGCAGGTTCTGGCCTACAACCTAAAGCGGATGATCAAGATCCTCGGCACTGGGCCGCTGATCGCAGCGATGAGGGCATAGGGCGCCCGCCCTCACCTAAAAGTTCTTCGCGCGGGGCAAGTTCAGAGATTGCCGCCTGGCCATCGCGTTGGTCTGCTCAGGTGATCGGAAAACCGAGTTTCCACACGGCCTCGACCCGTTGCAGTCATCGATGAGTACGAAATCGATTCCCTGAAGCTACCGATCAACGTTCGTGGTGAGCTGTGAAGTACAACTTGCTCCACTTTGTCGGCTCGACCAAGAGGCTAGAGTGCATTTTTAAGGCCTTCGATAACACCTTCCCGCTCGAGAACCTGCCTAATCTCCTCAAACTTTGCCGAAATGGCGCCTTTGGGAAATCGAATCTGCCCCAAGCCTTGAATATTGCTGAATTCTTGACATCCATCTTCGAGCAACACAATTGCCTTAGTAAAGCCCAGCCGGCCTTGAAACAGACCGACCTCGTGGATGACATTCATCCGGGCTTGTGCCGTGCCATCAGCAAGTTCGTCTTCTGCGGTCATGATCACAAAAGCGCAAGCAGCTGAGTCGAGCATCTCGGAGAGACGAGCGATATTTGTGATGCCGGCCACCGGTATCCGGTTGAATTCATCCCATGGCAGCCGCAGACGATCTTGAATGAAGTCTTTTAGGTCCCGCCAGACGGCTGAACGACCGTGGCCAATGAAGACGTTTGTACCGAGGCGAGCGGACCGGACATCGAGCCTGGCGACGCGGGCGAAGTGAGCTGCCAACTTTTCAAGCTTCTCGGCAAGTTCATGACAATGAGCTGCCGGCTGATGCGCCGCTGTGACTCTTGCTTGAACTTTGATGTGAGGCGGTGCCCATGTGCCCTGCTGGACAGCGCGCATGTCTCGGGTGATTACTTGGCGCTTCGGGGACATCTCGTTGGTGATATCGGCCGCGTCGAGCACCTTAGCCGTTTCAATTTCCTCCGAGATACGGCGGGCAAACTTGTCGTCGTGGGTTTTCAGATAGACCGTTAGCAGAGACGATACGTCTGTCCTGACGCTGGTAAGCAGAGCTAAGCCCTCCTCGGCTCGACGATCTGCAGCGGCCAGCGCCGCCTTGCCCTCTTCGTCAATGAGTAGATCGAACACTTCCTGACCAGTGTGCTCGACCCAGGCGGGGTCAGGGCCAGCGAAGTACGTGCCGGCTGTTCCGTTGTCCACATCGAAGTGAACGCCGGCCGGCGGTGGCCTAAAGTCGGCATAGTAGACATTGGCGTGGTAGCCGAGCCATGAGCCACTTGCGCTCTTGCCGAGCTCCTTCGCCTTCTCCCAGATCGCGTTCAGGAGATTTGTCTCGGGCGCCGCATCATATGACTCGGCATACGCAAGCAATCGCCTGCGCGCGTCAAGCAATTCGATTTCGGTGTTTGAGTTCACTGTGGCCACAACTAGGCGGCAGTGCCAATGCCCTGGCGAAATGGGCGTTTTCCAAGGCTGGCCGATAGCTTCTGTAGATCCGCCACCACAGCACCCCGCATGGCGTGTTGACCATTCATGCCCTGGAAGTTTGAAGCATGCGCGACAGGGATGTGACCCCGAACCCACCGAGTCACCTCGGCGATCGCGCGGTCGCTGTCTGACCCATCAAACCACACCGAGTGAGGATGATCCGGGTCATAAAAGATGTGTGTATCACCTGCCATTGGAACGAACGCGACGAGAGGTTTGTCAGACCAGACCATGCGCGCGAAGAGCTGGAGTTCGCCCTTTCGACCAGGCGGAGTCTTGAATGCCCATATGTAGCTGGGACATCCTGCTTGCAACTCTTCAAGCCGTTCCTTGGCCGATCTAAAACGGCCCACTCGACCGGACTTCACGTCGGTCACCAAGTCTTTCCAGTAGTAGAACACGTCCATAAGTGACGATCGTACATCGCCACGGCCGCCCCGTTTGACGCCTGCGACTTCTGTGTCGAGGGGCGAATCCATTAGACGCCATGACCATAGCCGAGCTTCCGCAAACTGGCCTTGGCGCACGACTGCAACTGGCCGGCTCCGCGAGTTCGGGGCCGCGCCAGGAAGCCGACCTTTGCGCAGCCACTGACCAACATACGGCTCGACGGCACATGGACCACCGAGATCACAACAGGTGGCCGCGACGCACAGGCCACTACGATTGCCGCGTTCTTCGTGCCCGTTGGGTACAGCCCGCCTGCACTTGCGGGCGCCGGGTCGCTTCCTGCTGCATTGCTGGCCGCCGCGATCGCTAGGGTGCAGGTGGCAAGGTGAAGATGGGTGGTCAATCGCCAACCTGATGCGGCGTCGCAAGATTTTGCGGATCCAGAGACCGGGTCCGGGTCCATCGACGCCCGAAGCCTGAACCTTCGCGCCGTTGCGGCGCGTGGGGGAAATGCAGCCAGCGCGCCTTGGCGTGTCAGACGCTCACGGGCCGTAGACGGGCTCGCGCCGGTCGCGTTGCGGGTCGTGCAGCACGGTGCCGACCCCGACGCCGGCACCCACTCGCGCGCCGCCCATCGGCACGCTGGCACCCACGCCGACTCCGCCGCTGACCTGGCCACGCTGGTTGACGCCGACGCCCACGCCGAAGGGGCCTGCGCCTGCGCCGACACCGACGTTGACGCCGCCCCCGCCGACGCCCACGCCGATTGAGACGCCCGGGACCAGCGGCACACCGATGCCGAAGCCAATCCCGGCGCAGCCGGCGAGCGCGCTGCTGAGCGCGAGCAGCGCCAGCAGCATGCGGACTGGTCGACGGGCGGGGGTGGGCTCGGTGGTCATGCGGCCATTCTAGGGATTGGAAGCATTCTAGGTCGGCGTCGGGGAGCAATCCTGTGACCCGTCCACCACCACTCGCACCAGGGTGGAGATCGGCTCGGTCGGAACGATGGGCGGCGTCGCTCCAAAGGATCGACATCACGCGGCAGCGCGCGCCCACCGGCGTCGCGCGGCTCCTCCCGACCCCAAGCGGAAGTAGCCTCTGCGGCGTCCGATGCCCACTGTGCAGCATCACCTGTCTGCGACTGATCCTGAGGTGACGTCCCGTGCTGGCCGCACAGCAGTCCCCGGCTGGCTGTGATCGCCGCGGCACCGTTGGCGTCTCAACAAGAAGACAGGCGATGCTGCCCGTCCGTCCCGCCGGCGGCGACGCCAGATTCAGTGCAGGCTTCAGATGGATGGCTTGCGCGAGCTCTCCGGATACAGCGCCTTGTTCACGCCCCGAATCATCAACCACAGCATCAGCGCACCCTCGCCAGTGATGGCAGTGATGATGACGACCGCCGAAGCCGCACTGGCATAGGCCCCGTACGAACCCAGCAGGATGGTCCCGAAACCGTCGGCAAGGTAGGCCACGCCTGCGGCGCCCGCAAGCCAGCCGATCGCCGTCGGCATGTAGGGTGCGCGCGCGATCAGCGTGCCCAGCAGCAGCAGGTGCACGCCGAAAAAAATCAGTGTGACCTTGAAGCCGAGGCCGTGACTGGCAAGGAAATGGTAGGCCAAGACCGGTGACCCGGCCCCCAACGCGTCCACCCAGGCAGGCGCTGTGGCGAAACTCAATGCGCCCAACAGGCTCAGCACAACGCCGATGTGCGCAATCGTGTAGGCGGCGCGGAACATCAGCATCAGAACTGACAAGTGCGCTCCTGCCGGAAGCAGCGTCACAAACAGCGCCCAGCCGACCACGAGGTCGGCGATCAGGACAACGACGAACGCAGCGACGCCGGCCCGGTACAGAGGCTCGGAAGCCGCGATGTTCGCTGCGGTGGCCGCAGCGTCGCCGCGCACACCGAGTGGCCCCAAGACAAAGAAGTTGGCGAGGATCGCCAGGACGAAGATCGTCAGATAGCCATATCCCGCGATCCGGGCCACAGCTTGCGCCTCGCGCGCCGTCATTGCCGTCACTGCTCAATCCTTTCCGGGGCTTGCCTGAAATGTCGGCGGTCGAAGCGATCGTGTCCAGTTCAGCGATGCGCGCCGCAGGTCTTGAATCGGGATTCGCGTCCACTTGGCGCGGTGCTTGGCTGGCCCCCTGGCTGGTGGCATTCCGCGCCGTGCTACAAACGGCACCAGTGACGCACCGGTTCGAGGCCCGCCTCGTGTCGCAGCCATGATGACCCCTGCGACCGTCAGCCGCGCTCCACGCTCTAACGGCCGTGATCCCACCAGTCGCCCAATGCTGTGCAGACGAGCAGGTCCGATGCTCGGAGGTCGCCGTTCATCACCGGCAGCTCCTGGCCGAGACTGACAGTTCGCCGGCACGTCAGGATGCCACTCGGCGGGAAATGGTGGCTCCTCTCCGAAAGCGACCAGGCAACGCGGCAACGGGTCTGTTCCGAAGAGCATCCTGTGGAGCCCTCAACTCGATGGGAGACCATCATGGGAACCACAGGCAACCCCGTTCATCGCGAGCCTTGGAACAAGGGCAAGCTCGTGGGGCAAAAGGCGCCCTTCAAGCTCAAGGACATCTGGGCGCTGCGCGTCCGCCTCCAGATGGAGGGACGGGTGCGCGAACTCGCCCTGTTCAACCTCGGCATCGACAGCAAGCTGCGCGGCTGTGACCTCGTCGCGCTGAAGGTCCGGGACGTGTGTCATGGCGATCAGGTGGCGACGCGCGCCGTCGTCATGCAGCACAAGACGCAGCGCCCGGTCCAGTTCGAAATCACGCAGGCAACCCGGGATGTCCTGCACGCCTGGATCAAGCAGGCCGGGCTGAAGTCAGATGAATTCTTGTTCCCGAGCCGCCTGCACGACTCGCCCCATCTGGGAACCCGACAGTACGCCCGGATCCTCGGGCACTGGGTCGATGAACTCGGCCTGGACCGCGCCGAGTACGGGACGCACTCGATGCGCAGGACCAAGGCAACACTGATCTACCGACGCACCAAGAACCTGCGCGCCGTGCAGTTGCTGCTTGGGCACTCGAAGCTCGAGTCGACGGTTCGATACCTCGGAATCGAAGTCGATGACGCCCTTGAGATATCGGAGCAGACTGAAATTTGAGCATGTTGCAGCGGCCATCCCGAGCCCTGTACCCGGGGTGGCCGCGTCCAATGCTGAAATGTGGCGCATGGTCGAACTGGCAGTCTCGGCGTGAATCGCGACTCAGCGTGTCCAATGCAGCAGCGCAATGACCAGCACCACCAGGAAGACGGTCTCTCCGATCATCAGCAACACTGGGCGGATGCCGACGGTGACCAGTTCCTTCAGCTGCGTTTTCATGCCGATGCCGGCGATCGACGCCATCAGGCACCAGCGGGAAAATTCACTGCCGGCCTGAGTCAGCGCCTGCGGCAGCCAGCCGGTGCTGTTGATCACAACCAGCAGCGCGAAGCCGACCGCAAACCACGGCAACAGCGGCGGGCGCGGGCCGGTGCTTGCGCCGGCTTCGCGGTTGCGCATCCGCACCAGCATCACCGCAAAAACGATCACCGGCACCAGCATCGCCACCCGCATCAACTTGACGAAGGTCGCCACGTCACCGGTTTCCTTGGACAGGCTGTAGCCGGCGCCGACTACCTGGGCGACGTCGTGGATGGTCGCGCCGAGAAAGATGCCGGCCAGGCGCGGATCGAGGCCGAGCAGTTGCGCGAGCATTGGATAAACGATCATTGCCAGCGTCGACAGCGCCGAGACGCCGATCACGGTGAACAGCGTTGCGCGTTCCTTCAGTGGATGGTTGGGCAATGCCGCGGCCAGCGCGAGCGCGGCCGAGGCACCACAGATCGCGGTGGCGCCGCCGCTCAGCAAGCCGAACAGCGACTGAAAGCCCATCAGCCGGGCCGCGACCATCGACACCGCAATCGTCAGCACGACCGACACGACGATGATGGCCACCGGCTGCCAACCCAGTTCGACAATCTGGCCGAGCGTGATGCGCAGGCCGAGCAAGGCCACACCGATGCGCAAGACCTGCCGGGCGGTGAATTCGATGCCCGGCTTGCAGGCGCCGTCGGCGGCGAGGAAATTCATCGCCATGCCGAGAAGCAGCGCAAACAGCATCACCGGCGCACCGTAGTGCTCCGACAGGAAGGAAGCAGCCGCGGCGACGACGATGCACGCCAGCACGCCGGGGAACAGCGTTCGCACCTGGGCCTGCGCCTGGCCGGCGCGCATCGTCAGTGTGGTCATGACGGTCTCAGGCGGTCGGCAGCTGGTAGTCGGCGAACTGCTCGCGCAGCTTGTTCTTCTGCATCTTGCCGGTCGCGCCGAGCGGGATCGCGTCGACGAAAACGACGTCGTCCGGCGTCCACCACTTCGCGATCTTGCCGTCGAAGAAGCCCAGCATCTCGTCGCGTCCGAGCTCGGCACCCGGCTTCTTCACCACCACCAGCAACGGCCGCTCGTCCCACTTCGGATGCCTGGCGGCGATGCAGGCGGCCATCGCGACCGCGGGATGCGCCATCGCGATATTCTCCAGATCGATCGAACCTATCCACTCGCCGCCGGACTTGATCACGTCCTTCGCGCGGTCGGTGATCTGCATGTAGCCATCGCCGTCGATGGTGCTGACGTCGCCGGTCGGGAACCAGCCGCGGCCCTGGCCATCCTCGACGATCGGGTCACCGCCGTCGCCCTTGAAATAGCTGGCGATGACCCAGGGGCCACGCACCATCAATTCGCCGCTCGCCTTGCCGTCCATCGGCAGTTCGTTGCCGTCGGCATCGACGATTTTCATGTCGACGCCGAAGACCGCGCGGCCCTGCTTGGCCTGTACCGCCATGCGCTCGTCGGTTTTCATCGCCGCGTGCCTGGGTTTCAGGGTGCACACGGTGCCGAGCGGGCTCATCTCGGTCATGCCCCAGGCGTGCAGCACTTGCACATCGTGCTGCTGCTGGAACGCCGTCATCATCGCCGGCGGGCAGGCCGAGCCGCCGATGATGGTGCGGCGCATGGTGCTGAATTTCAGGTCGTTGGCCTCGACATGGCCGAGCAGACCTTGCCAGACGGTCGGCACGCCGGCCGAGACGGTGACGCCTTCGCTCTCGAACAATTCGTACAGGCTCTTGCCGTCGAGCGCCGGGCCGGGGTAGACGAGTTTGGCGCCGACCATGCAGCCGACATAAGGCAGGCCCCAGGCGTTGACGTGGAACATCGGCACCACCGGCAGGATCACGTCGCGCGCCGAGCAGTCGAGCGCATCGGGCAAGGCCGCTGCGTAGGTATGCAGCAGCGTCGATCGATGGCTGTACAGCGCGCCTTTCGGGTTGCCTGTCGTCCCGGACGTGTAGCACAGCGACGAGGCGGTGTTTTCATCGAATTCCGGCCAGTCGAACTTGGGCGACGCATCGGCCAGCAGTTCCTCGTAACACAGCAGGTTCGGCACTTTCGTCGAGGCCGGCATGTGGGCGCGGTCGGTCAGCGCGACGAAATGCCGGATCGTCTTGACGCGCGAGGCCACCGCCTCGATCAGCGGCAGGAAGCTCAGGTCGAAGAACAGCACCTGGTCCTCGGCATGGTCGGCAATCCACACCACCTGGTCCGGGTGCAGGCGCGGATTCAGCGTATGCAGCACCGAACCCGAACCGGAGACGCCGTAATACAGCTCCATGTGCCGGTAGCCATTCCAGGCCAGCGTGCCGACGCGATCGCCGAACTTCACGCCGAGCGCCTTGATTGCGTTGGCGGCACGGCGCGAGCGCTGCGCCAGTTCGCGGTAGGTATATCGGTGGATGTCGCCTTCGACACGGCGCGAAACGATCTGCTGCTCGCCGTGGTGACGCTCGGCGTGCACGAGCAGGTTGGAGATCAGCAGTTGCTGCTGTTGCATCAGTCCGTTCATGGGGGTTCTGCCTTGAAAAGTTGGATGGATCGAAAGGAATCTCAAGCCGCCGCCGGCGCATACCGGTGCGTGGTGTCGATAGGCTCGGCAGCACGCGCCTTGTCGGCCTCGTAGCTGCGTCCGGCGAGCAGGAAGGCGCCTGCGGCCAGCACGCTGGCGAGCGGCACCACGGTCAATGCGGACTGCAGGCCGATGCCGTCGGACAACATACCGACCAGGAACGGGCCGGCAGCCAGGCCGAACAGGTTCTGGAACAGCGCCAGCACCGACGCGCCTGTCGCCCGCACGCCGGGGTGGATGACGTCGATGACGATCGCCGACACCGGACCGACGCTGCAGGTCGCAATGAAGCCGCCGAGCGCGATCCATGCGAACTGTGCCTGCGGCTCGTGGGCGCCGCCGAAGGCGTAGGTCAACACACCCATCGAAGCCAGGCACAGCAGGGCCAGCACCGCGAGCTTGCGGCGCGGCTGGCTCTGCCCCGCGCGGTCGATCACCATGCCCCAGATCACGCTGCCTGCGGCACCGGCCAGCACGACCAGTGCCGCCTTCGCGCCGGCCTGCGCCGGGGCGATGCCGTGGACCCGGTTGAGGAAGCTGGGCAGCCATGACCACAAGGCCGATACGACGATCAGCTGCGCGGCGCCGCCTATGCACACCCACAACATCGTGCGCGAGCGCGACAGCAGCCTGACGATATGCAGCGTCGCCTCGCCGAGCGAACGTCGCTTGGCATCCAGTCCGGGAGCGAGTTCGACGGTGCGGTAGTCGCGCACCTTCAGGTACAGCAGCGCAAGCAGCAGCCCGGGCACGCCGACGACACCGAAGGCCGCCTTCCAGCCCCAATGACTGGCGATGTAACCGCCGGCCAGCACGCCGAGCACCGAGCCGACAGACGCCGATGCGAAGAAGCCGGCGAGCAGCGCACCGCGCATGCGCGACGGAAAGTGGCTGGAGATCAGCGCCGCGCCGACCGAGCCGTAGCCGGCCTCGCCGAGGCCGACGACGGCGCGCGCGGCGAGCAGCGCGCCATAGCTGCGTGCCCACACACACGAGATCGTTGCCAGGCTCCAGATCGTCGCCATCGCGACGATGCTCTTGACCCGGCTCGCGCGGTCTGCAATCAGCGCGATCGGCAAGGCGCCGAGTGCCACCGTGATCGACACCACCGAAACCAGGGCACCGAGCTGCTTGTCCGACAGCCCCCACTCGGCCTTGATGAAGGGAAACAGCGAAACGATGATCTGGCGATCGACATAGTCGAAGACCATCAATGCCAGCGTCATTGCGAAGGCGAACCACGCGGCGCGCGGACCGGCCAGGTAGTCGTCTTCACGCGGGCTGCGTTCGAGGGCGTGCAGGTCCATGGTCCTGGCCCCCTATGGCACCAGCACGGTGGCGCCGGTGGTGCGGCGCGACTCGAGTGCGCGGTGTGCGTCGGCCGCTTGGTCGAGCGCGAACTGCTGGTTCGGCTCGCCGCTGATGCGTCCGGCCAGCACATGATCGAAAAGTTCACGCGCCATCTCGAGCATGTGGGCACGCGGCGTCGCGTAATGAACCATCGCCGGTCGCGTCAGCCAGATCGAGCCCTTGACCGCGAGCAGCGTGGTGTCGACCACCACCGGCCCCGATGTGGTGCCGTTGCTGACCAGCGTGCCGCGTGGCTGCAGGCTGTCGAGCGACGCCATCAACGTGTCCTTGCCGACCGAGTCGTAGACCACCGGCACGCCCTTGCCGCCGGTGATTTCCTTCACCTGGCGCGGGATCTCGCGCGCCATGTCGTCGGGCGTCATGCCGCCGGTGACGATCACATGCGCACACCCATTGGCGCGCGCGACCTCGGCCTTGGCTTCGGTGCTGACGGTGCCTATCATCGTCACGCCGATCGCCCTCGCCCATTGGCTGGCGACCGATCCGACTCCGCCGGCCGCGGCGTGGTAGAGGATGGTTTCACCGCCGTGCAGCGGGTGGACCTGGCGGAACAGGTATTGCGCGGTCAAGCCCTTCATCATCAAGGTGGAAGCAGTACGGTCTGTGACCCCATCGGGAATCGGGATCAGCACATCGGCAGGCATCACGCGAACGTCCGCATAGGCACCCTGCGGTCCGAGCAGATAACCGACGCGGTCGCCGGGCTTGATGTCGGTGACACCGTCGCCGACCGCCTCGACGACGCCGACCGCATCACTGCCCAGCCCCGCTGGCAGCGGATGCGGATAACGCCCGGTGCGGAAATAGATGTCGATGAAATTGACCGCCACATAGCTGTGGCGCACACGGGCCTGACCCGGGCCGGGCTCGCCGACCTCGACGGTCTCGAGCTGCAGCACCTCGGGTCCGCCGGTCTGATAAATACGGATGGCCTTGGCCATGATGGTGTCTCCTTGATGTTGTTCGATGTCGACTCAGGCGCTGGCCGCATGGGCCGGCTGGCTGAGCCGTTCGATGAAGGTGTCCGCCTGCGGCCATTCGCCGAAACCGGATGCCGGATTCAGGTGGCCGACCTCGCCGAGGTCGACCAGCTCACTGCCCCAGCACGCCGCCAGTTCGGCAATGCGGTCAAAGTGGGCGAGCGGATCGTTGCGGCTTGCGCCGACGATCGAGCGGAATGGCAGCGGCCGGCGCGGCACCGGCAGCCAGCCGGCGGCATCGAGCTGGGCCAGCGTCGGATAACCTTCTGGCATCGGCTGCTCGAAATCGGGCGGCGCCGCCAGCAGCGCCCCCTGCACCTCGCGCCGGGTCTGTTGCGCCCAATGCGCGAGCATGATGCAGCCGCCACTGTGCGCAACGAGCACGATCGGCCCGGCAATCGCTTGCGCGACCCCTTCGATCGCCGCGACCTTGGCGGCGCAATCGAGATCGGCACGGCCCATGGCCGGTACGCTGGCCACCGAGCGCCCATCGGCACGCAGCCGCGCTTCCAGCAGCGTCTGCCAATGCTGCGCGACGGCGTCGCGCAGCCCGGGGATGATCAGGATGGTGCTCATGTCATTGGTTCAGCGTGATGCCGAAGGTCTTGACGATCTGCGCATTGCGCTTGTAATCGGCCTTGACGCTTTGTGCCAGCTTGTCGGGGCTGTCGCTGACCGCCGGCTCGAAGCCGGCGGCGACCAGCCGGTCACGCACCTTCGGCGTCATCACCGCCTTGACGGTGGCGATGTTGATGCGCGACATCAGATCGGCCGGCAGCTCGGACGACACGATGGTGCCGAGCCAGTTCGAGAATTCGATCTCGGCAAAGCCCTGCTCGGCCATCGTCGGCACGTTGGGCAGGTGTACCGAGCGGGTTTTCGCGGTTACGCCATAGGCGACGAGCTTGCCCGCCTTGACCAGCGGCAGCGCGGTCGGCATGCCGTCGAACATGATATCGACCTGGCCGCCCATCAGGTTCTGCAGCGCCGGCGGCGACCCCGGGTAAGGGATGTGGGTCAGGTCGAGCCTGGCCTTCTTCGAGAAGATCAGGCCGGCATAGTGCGAGCTGGTGCCCGCGGTATAGGACGCAAAGCTGCCCTGTCCGCCGTTGTGCGACTTCAGGTGGCCGATCAGGCCCTTCAGGTCGCGGGCGTGAGCGCCGGCGACCAGCACCAGATTGGCGCGGCCGACCATCGTCACCGGCTTGACGTCCTTGACCGGATCGAAACTGGTCTTCATCACCAGCGGCACTTCGGTGAGGATGTTGCTGGCAGCGATCAGCAGCGTCTGGCCGTCGGCCGGCGCGCTGCGCAGTGCCTGCACCGCGATCGCGCCACCGGCACCCGGCTTGTTCTCGACGATCACCGGCTGGCCGATCTCGGCCGACACGGCATCGGCGACGACCCGCGCAACGATGTCGGCGGTGCCGCCCGCCGGCGCCGGCACCAGGATCCTGACCGGTTTGTCGGTCCAGGCATTCGCCGCCAGCGGCGCGGCGGCGATCGCCAGCGCGGCCGCCAGCGCTTTCATCGGCCGCAGGAGAATCGGTGGTCCGGACATGGGGTTCTCCATCTTTCGAGTGCGCACGGCGCTCACGCCGCCTTGCGCAGGAATCCCTGGTGGCCGCCGTTGCGGTTCGGTGCAAAGCCATTGGCGGCCAGCGTCTCCTCGACGCTGTCGTAGAACACGCCGATCTTGCAGATCCCGCGCGCCTCCTTGGCCGTTGCCACCTCGCGGCCGAATTCGCGGCTGATACGAACCAGCTGCTCGATCTGCCTGACGGTCGACATCTTCTCGGTGCGGGACTGGTTCCAGAGGTTGTCCTCGATGCCACAGCGCACATGCAGGCCCATCACCAGACCGATCATGTTGATCGGCAACACGTTGCGCATGCTGCTCTCGACCGTCAGCATCGCGCCGTCGGGAATCGCGCGGACGAAATTCGCCATGCTGTAGATCGTCGGCTGGTCCATGCCGCCGCCGATCGCAACCCAGTTGCACACCAGCGGGCCCTTGTAGATGCCGCGGCGGATCAGGCGTTCGACCGTCTCGAAGCTGTTGATGTTGTAGAACTGGAATGCGCTCTGGATGCCGCGGGCGGAAAGGCGCCGGACATGCTCCTCGAAGAAGCTCGGCGTCGACGGCACGACCATGTTCGAGTAGGCGGCGAAATTGTCCGGTTCGGCGAGTGATGTGCCGGCGATGTCGCGGAAGTCGAACTGCTCCGGCACATTCATCTGCGAGGTATTGACCGTGACCGTCACCTGATCCGGCTTCGGGTCGAGTTCGGCCAGCATGTGGCGGGTGTCGTCGGACAGCCACTTGGCGGCGGCGCCTTCGGTCTCCGGCGCGAACGAGATCGAGCCGCCGACCTGGATGATCATTTCCGGGACCGCGGCGCGCACACCGGCGATCAGTTCATTGAACTTCGACAGCTTCTTGCTGCCCTTGCCGTCGAGTTCGCGCACATGAAGGTGAAGCACGGTGGCGCCGGCGTTGTAGCAGTCGACCGCCTTCTGGATCTGCTGCTCCATCGTCACCGGAATGTCTTCCGGAAAATCCGCAGGGACCCATTCGGGGCCGTATGGCGCGGCGGTGATGACCAGCTTGTCCTGGTTTTCGGGAAAAAGCGAGCCGTCGAGGAAGTTCATGGTGTGTCCTGTCTGATTGTGGGAAGGGGGGTCAGAAAGTGGCGTCGCCAATGATCCCGGCGCGTTCCATCTTGCGGTGGCACGGCGGGTAGTCCATCACCGCGTAATGCTGGGTCGAGCGGTTGTCCCACATCGCCATCGAATGGGGTTTCCAGCGCCAGCGCACCTGGTACTCGGGAATCGCGGCCTGGCTGATCAGGTAACGCAGCAGGTCCGACGCGCCATGTGTGTAGTCCTGGCCGACGCGCACCTTGTCGGGCGTGTGGTAGTTCGTGAAATGGGTGGTGAAGGCATTGACGAACAACACCTTCTCGCCGGTTTCGGGGTGGGTGCGCACCACCGGGTGCTCGGCGTCGGGAAACTGTGCGTGCAGCGCGAGCCGCTTGTCGGCCGGCATCGCGGCGCCGAAGCTGGCCTCGATCGAATGCCGGGCGCGCAGGTCGGCGATCTGCTGCTTGACCTGATCGGGCAGCCTTTCGTAGGCCAGCGCCATGTTGGCCCACATCGTGTCGCCGCCGACCGGTGGGCATTCGACGCAGCGCAGCACGCAACCCATCGGCGGCTTCTCCCGCCAGGTCGCGTCGCTGTGCCAGGCGTTCTCGTAGCGGTCGTTCGGCGAATCGGGCGTCTTGTAGATGCGAACCAGCCCCGGATGCTCGGGGTCGCTGCCGGCCACCGGGTGGTCTTCCAGATCGCCGAAGTGGCGAGCAAACGCCACATGCTCAGCCCGGCTGATGTCCTGGTCGCGGAAGAACAGCACCTTGTGCTCGAGCAGCAGGCGGCGGATCTCGGCCACCAGTCCGAGATCTCGCGAGGCCACGCCGAGATCGACGTTGGACAACTCCGCGCCGATCGCGCAGGTCAGCGGCTCGACCCTGATCGAATTGGTGAGCGATCCAGCGCGGATGATGGCCGGGGCCGGGGCCGGGGCCCGGGCCGGGGAAAGGGTCGTGTCCGTATCCATGGGGTTTGTCTCCTGTTCTTGTCCAGCGAACCGACGGCCGCTGGCGATGACTGAAGATTAGTTCTGCCCGATGGCAATTCCCCCCTACCCGTGGAGGGGGGAGATGCAAGGAGTGGGCGGCGCCGCGGCTGCCGCGGCCGAGATCGACGGACCGGGCGGAGCCCCCGTGGCCGACTCAGCCGGATTCGAGCAGCCCGAGGATGCGCGCGCGCTGCACCACCTGTTTGCGGGTGCCGGCGTCGAGCTTGGCGAACAGGTTTTTCATGTGCCACTTGATCGTGGCCTCGCCGACCTGCATCGCCAGCGCAATTTCCTTGTTCGACAGGTTGCGCGTCAGCAATTCCAGCACCTCGCGTTCCTTCGGTGTCAACGCCATGCTCGGCTGGGCTCGGGGTCGTGCCGGCTCTGCCAGCGGTGGCGGCGCACGCAGCGGCGCCGCCAGCGGACCGGCCTCGACCGCCGGATCGAGCGACTGGCGTGCCCAATCGCCGAGTGCCGGATGCGCATCGTCGAAAACGCGCAGCAGACCGTAGGCCTGCGCCAGCCCGGCGGCCTCGCGCAGCAAGCCGGCAGCCGACCGTTCGCCACAACGATCGAGCGCGAAGGCGCGCAGGCCGAGCATCTCGATGTGAACGCGCCCCTGTTTCAGCTGCTGCGCCAGCGCGTCGGCATGTTCCAGCGGTTCAATTGCCTTGCGCCAATCCTGCGCCGCAACTGCAGCGTAAGCAAATGCCAGCTCGCGCAGCAGCGAGACACTGCGCCGCCACAGCCGCCCGGTCGGCGCGGCGGGGTCGGCGAGCAGGCCGTCGATGCGCCCACACAGTTCGCGACAGGTTTCCGGACGAAAGCGCCGCGCGTGCAACCGCACCTGATCGGCCAGACTGGCGATGCACAACCGCGGCAGGCGCCGCGATACTCCGACCGCAAACATCGCTCCGAGCAGTTCGAGCGCGCGATTTTCCGCACCTTGCGCGGCGGCCATGCGCGCCATCGTGCGGTAGCCGAGCAGAACCGTCTCGGGCAAGCCGCTGCGCTCGAGCACGTCGAGTCGATTCGCCATCAGCGCGGCGGCGTCGGCCGGCTGGTTGCGTTCCCAGACGGCCGATGCGAGCAATGCGCCGAGCATCGTCGCAAACCGGCTGCGCCGGCCGAGTTCGGCTTCGGCCTGGGCGAGTGCCGGGCGAAGTTGACGCTCGGCGAGCAGCACCTGCCCTTCCCAAAGATAGGTCAGGCCGACAATCAGGTCGCCCCAGCGGCTGACATAGGCCAGCGTCGATGGCGACGCACCGGACAGCTCCCTGTGCTCGCGCAGGCGCGCCTGCTCCGGCTCACCCTCCAGCAGCAGCCGGAATGCCGATCGATTCGCATGGATCTTCAACAGCAGCGGATCTCGCAACGGTGGCGTGTCACCCCAGCGGTCGTGCAGCATCGCAAATCGATCGGGATCATCGGCGAATACCGCCGCGCCGCTCAGAATCTGCGAACACTCGCATTGCAGCGTGGCGTCGACATCGGGCTGCGCAAGAATGCGTTCGACCAGCCGGCCGGCTTCGTCGTGGCGCTCGCTCAAGGCGAGCGACCAGGCTGCCGCTAGCAGCAGGCGCGGGCGCCGGTCCAGTTCCGCCGGTGGCAGCCGCTCCAGCCACTCGAGCACGCTGCTCTGTTGGCCGCGCGTCATCAACGAGCCATACAGGCTGCGCTCCGCCAGTTCATAGGCACGGTCGTTCAGGCCGGCGTCGAGTGCGTGGCCGGCGGCGAGCTCGAGCAGACCTCTTGCGGCCAGCCAGTCGGCCGCCCGTGTGTGCAGTGCTGCCTGTTCGTCTGCCGGCAGCAAAACGAACCGCTCGCGCAGCACGTCGCGCGCCATGCTGTGCATGCGCAGCCATTCGACGCCTTCAACCGCGACAAAAACCGGCGTGTCGCGAACCAGCCAGGCCAGCCGGTCGACGGCGTCGTCAGTGCCGATCAAGGCGCGGCACAGGTCGGGATGCAACACGTCGACGATGGCGATGCGGGTCAGAAAATTGCCATCCGCGGGATCCAGCCGCGCCAGCATCAGGCCGATGAAGTGCTCACGAAGTGCGCCATCGCGCGCCATTGGCGCCAGGCTGGCCAGCGGCGAAGCGCCGCCGTCGGCCATCGCCGCCAGCACCAGCTGCAGCCCGAGCGGCCAGCCTTCGGTCAGGTCGTGCAGCCGTGCGGCCGCATCGTCGTCGAACTGACTGCCGTATCGCTTGTGCACCAGTTCCAGCGTCTCGGCGAGCTGCAGGCGCAGCATCGACTGGCCGACCACGACACAATGGCCGTAGTCGATCAGATCGTCGAGTGCGAGCGTGCAGTCGCTGCGTGCGGCCAGCACGACGCGCAGATTGGGCGGTGCGTTGTGCAGGAGGTAGGTCAGCACCTCGAGCGTCGCTTCGGGCAGGCGCTCGACCTCGTCGACGAATACCACCAGATCGATCGCACTCTGCGCCACCTCGGCCAGCCAGTCGGTGACGCCTTCGATCGCGCTGGCAGCGGGCGACTCGAGCAGCGTGTGGCCGAAACCCGGCCGCGCCGCGCCGCTGCGGACCGCCAACGCCAGCGCCTGCACGAGGCGCTTCGGGTGGTCGTGGGCCTGCGCCAGCACCCAGGCCACCACCGCGCCATGGGCCAGGTGCTCGAGCCGCCACTGCGCAAGCAGCGAGGTCTTGCCGAACCCGGCCGGCGCCTGCACCAGCACCACCGGTGCGTCGCGCAGCCGCGCATCGTCGATCGTCAGGCGCGATCGTGCCACCAGATTCCGCGGCGCTCGCGGCGGGGTCACTTTCAGCAACAGATCGTCGGCGGGGCCGGCAGAGGACTGGTTCTGGGTCATCGGCAGGGGCAGCAGTCGCTTTTCCATGCTAACCGCATCCGGGCGCCGCCAATCCGAGCTTCCCCCCCTTCGCGAGTAGGTCTGCCGCGTGATGCGGTCCGTAGATTCGCAGCAACGATTCGCCGCACCACGAGCCGCGCATCGCATGCCTCAATACTTGCGGAGCCCACCATGTATCGCCACCTTCTGGTCCCGATCGACGACAGCGATCTGTCCATCGACGTGATCGGCAACGCCATCGGCCTGGCACGCGCCGTCGCCGCGCGCATCACCTTCTTCCACGTTGCCGACGACCCGGCCCGCCACCTGGGCAGCGATGCCGAGGTGCTGCGACTGACGGCTCATGACGAATATTGCGCCAGCTGCGGCGGCAAGGGGCGCGAACTGCTGGCCAAGGCCGAGGCGGCCGCGCGCGCCTGGGGCGTGCCCTGCAGTTCGCTGCTGCGAAGCGGCGAAAAACCGGCGACGGCGATCATCGAGGCAGCACGTTCGACCGGCTGCGACCTGATCTTCATGGCGTCGCACGGTCACCGTGGCCGGCTCGGCATGGCACTGGCGTCGGAGACGCTGCTGGTGCTGATGAATGCCGGGCTGCCGGTGCTGGTGTCGGCCACCGGTGACCCGAAACCGCGGGCCCATGCGATCGGCATCATCCGCGACGAACACCGCTCGCTGGCCGCGGTGATGCATGGGTGGATGCAGATGCTGGCCACCGCACGCCGTGCCGGCAAGGGAGCCGACGCGGCAAGAATGCGCGCGATCGTGCGTCATCTGCGGGATTTCCCTTCGACCCGGCACCACCCGAAGGAAGACGATTTCCTGTTCGCCCGCTTGCGTGCGCGCACCGACGCCTTCGATGCTGAACTCGATGAACTGCAGCGCCAGCACCAGCGCGACGATGAACTGATCGCCGAACTCGCGGCCAGCGTGGAGCGCTTGGCCGAATGCGCCGACGCCGCTGCCGCTGTCGAGGCCACATGCCTGCTGGACGAAGCGGTGCAGGACTATGCGCGATTCCTGTGGGACCACCTCGGGCGCGAAGAAGGCGTGATCCTGCCGGCCGCACAACAGCACCTGAGCGACAGCGACTGGAACGAGATCGACCGCGCGTTCCGGGCCGACCGCCACTCTGCCGAAGCAGGCGACATTGACAAAGCCCGCCGGCAATTGTTTGCGAGCGTTCTCGATTCGACGCCGTCATCGTCGTGACCGCCCCCCATCCAAGAGGGGGCAGAAAAGCGGCTGCAGCCGACAGAATTTTCTCACTCGGCCACAGGCCGCAGTTGCCACCCAACCCAGCCTCCGTGCGCGGCACCGCATCGTGCACCCGGATCAACAAACGAGACGAGAGACAAGCCATGCAGACCAAGCGCAAAACCCTTCGTGCCCACAGCGGCCCCGCCGCAGCGGCGATGGCCCTGACCGCGGCCGTGGCGACGATCCTGGCCGCCGCACCGGCCGGGGCCTTCGAGCTCGATACCGGCAACCCCGATTTTTCGGTGCGCTGGGACAACACGCCGCGCGTCAACCTCGGCGTGCGGGTCGAAAAGCGCAACGACCTGATCGGCAACAACCAGCTCTACGACGAAGGCACCTACAGCTTCGACCGTGGCGACATGGTGGCCAAGCGCCTGGACTGGTTCAGCGAACTCGACGTGGTCTACAAGAAGCGGTTCGGGGCGCGCGTCAGTGCACAGTTCTGGTACGACGGCGCCTATGGTTCTGCCAGCCGCGCGAACCCGACTTTCGCGGCGATCTCCAGCTACGCCGGCAACCGGTACACGGATTACACCCGCGATCTCTACCGTGGCGCAGACGCCGAAGTGCTCGATGCCTTCGTCTTTGGCCGCGTCGACCTCGGCGAGGTGCCGTTGCGCTTCAAGCTGGGCCGGCATACGCTTTACTGGGGTGAATCACTGTTCGTCAACGGCAACCTGAACAGCATCGCCTACGCGCAGAATCCGCTCGACCTGCAGAAGGGTTTCGCGACGCCTGGTGCCGAGGCCAAGGAACTCTTCCGACCGCTGAACCAGATCTCCGCTCAGGCGTCGGTGACCGACGAGCTGACGCTGATGGCGCAGTATTACCTCGAGTGGGATTCGTTCCGCTACCCGGAGGGCGGCACCTACCTCGGACCGGTCGATTTCGCATTTCGCGGCCCGCAGCGCCAGTCCCTCGGCGCGCCGCTCGGTTTCGCCAGCAACGGCGGCAACATCGATCCGAGCGATCGCGGCGACTGGGGGATCGGCGCGCGCTGGAGCCCGCAATGGCTGGACGGCACGCTCGGCTTCTACTACCGCAACTACAGCGACAAGTTGCCGCAGTCGCTGCTGACCCGTGTCGGCGCGGGGACCAGCCAGTACAACCTGATCTATGGCGACGATATCGACCTGTTCGGCATCAGCCTGGCCAAGAATGTCGGCGGTCTCAGCCTCGGCGCCGAATTGTCCTATCGTCGGAACACGCCGCTGAACGCCGTCGTGCTCGGGAACGCGGCTCCGGCCGGCGTGTTGCCCGGCGGGCAGACCGCCGGCCCGCGTGGCGATACCGTACACGGGCTCGTCAACGTGCTCGGCGTGCTGCCGAAAACCGCGTTGTTCGACGCCGCCACCTGGGCTGCCGAACTGACCTGGGCACACCTGGCGTCGGTCAAGAGCGGCAGCAACCTGTTCATGGGCGAGGGCTACACCCCTTGCGTCGGCAGGTCGAAATGGGACGGCTGCAGCACCCGCAACTACCTGGGCGTCTCGGCGGCATTCACGCCGACCTGGTACCAGGTGATGCCGGGCGTCGACCTGTCGATGCCGATCGCCTTCTACCGTGGCCTGTCGGGCAATGCGCCGACCGTCTTCGGCGGCAACCAGAAAAACGGCAACTACAGCATCGGCCTGAGCGCCGACGTCTACCAAAAGTACCGCATCGAACTGAAGTACATCGACTACTTCGGCCACACCAGCGACAACGGCAGAGCGGTCACCGGCCAGAACGGTTTCACGTCGCTGCTGAAGGACCGCGGCTTCATCAACCTGACCTTCAAGACCACGTTCTAGGTCAGCCGACAACCACAGGAGACAGACATGCACTTACACCACAGAATCTGCGCCACCCTGGCCGCCGCATTGCTCGCCAGCGGCGCCGCCCAAGCGGCGATCAGCGCCGAAGACGCGAAGGCGCTGGGCACCACGCTGACCGGCGTCGGCGCCGACAAGGGCGCCAACAAGGACGGCACCATCCCCGCCTATACCGGCGGCCTGACCAAACCGCCTGCCGGGTTCAAGCCTGGCGACGGCATCCGCCCGGACCCGTTTGCGAACGAGAAACCGCGCCTGAAGATCGACGCCAAGAACATGGCGCAACACGCCGACAAGCTGACCGAGGGCACGAAGGCCCTCCTGCAGCAGTACCCGAGCTTCCGCGTCGACGTCTACCCGACGCACCGCAGCGTCGCATTCCCGAAATGGCTGCTCGACAACACCGCCAAGGTCGCGACAACGGCCAAGACCGGCAACGGCGGCCGCTCGATAGAAGGTGCACACGCCGGCTTTCCGTTCCCGATTCCGAAAGACGGTTATGAAGCGATGTGGAACCACCTGGTGCGCTTCAACGGCCAGGCCTACGAGCAGAAATACCGCAACCTGACGGTCGACGCCAATGGCCGCCCGACGCTCGCGACCGAAGGCAACAGCGTGCAGGAGTATCCGTACTGGGACCACAGCAAGACCGAGGCAGAGACCTACTGGCGCATCAAGTTGACCTATACCGCACCGGCGCGCCGCGCCGGAGAGGCGCTGCTGATCGTCGACCCGATCGACGTCGGCAACAAGGAGCGGCGCGCCTGGAGCTATCTGCCCGGCCAGCGCCGCGTCAAGGTTGCACCCGACTTCTCGTTCGACACGCCGAACCCCGGCACCGCGGGCGGCAACACCTTCGACGACATCTTCATCTTCAACGGCTCGATGGACCGCTACGACTTCAAGCTGATCGGCAAGAAGGAGATCTATGTTCCGTACAACGCCTATGCCGCGGTCTACGGCGCCAAGCAGGACGATCTGCTGAAAGCCAACCACCTGAACCCCGACCTGGTTCGCTGGGAACTGCACCGCGTCTGGGTGGTCGAGGCGACGCTGCGTGACGGCAAGCGCCACATCTACAGCAAGCGCACCTTCTACCTCGACGAGGATTCGTGGGCGGCATTGGCCTCGGATCAATACGACGCACGCGGCCAGATTTACCGCGCCGGCTTCGCCTTCATGGCGCCCAGCTACGACTTGCCGGCCCCGTATACCGACATGTTCGCCACCTACGATCTGATCGGCCGCACCTACTCGCTGACCGGCTTTACCGCAGAGACTGGCGGCTTGCGGCACACCAAGCCGATGTCGGACCGCGAATGGACCGCCGACGCGCTGGCCGGAGCGGGGATTCGCTGAAGAAGACAAGTCCAGCTTCGCATCATCGACTGGAGCCGAGGAGCGGCGCCGGACTTCGCGTCCGCCGCCGCTCTTGTCATTTTCCTGGGCCGACCGTTGGGCGGTTGCTGGTGGCCCCAAGCGGCCGTTGATCTCGCTGGCTGTGATGACTTTGTGTGAGGGGCTTCAGCCCCTCACACAAAAGTCCCCACTACTAAGCGGCCACCGGCCGCTCCGGGCCGAGAGCCCTCTCCCGTGTCGACGGTACAGAGGTGTGCGATCGGGACGCGACTCGTGGTTGCGCTCAGCTTTCGAAACCAGCCTCGCCCCCCTGACGAGAGGGGGCCCGCGACGGGCCTTGCCCAACAGAATCATCCTCACCGAACGGCGCCCCGACGCGCTGTCATCGCCGACCCCGCGAGCCCGGGGCGCACAAATGACGGAGACCTCATGTTCAGACCAGCACTTGCTTTCGCGTTGACCATCGCGGCCGCCGTCGCGATGGCGATTGCAGCCCCAACCGAGCCCGCCGCCATCGACGTGCTCGACGCGCCGGCCCTGAAAAGCCCGCTTGCGCCGCAGGCATTGATCAACGGTCTGGCGCTGGCCGGCGCACGGGTCGTGGCGGTCGGACAGCGCGGCCATGTGCTGCTGTCCGACGATCAGGGCAAGAGCTGGCGTCAGGCGTCTGTGCCGTCGAGTTCGGACCTGGTGGCGGTGACTTTTCCAAGCCCGCAGCAGGGCTGGGCGGTCGGCCATGACGGTGTGGTGCTGCGCAGCGACGATGCCGGCGTCAGCTGGACCCGCGTGCTCGATGGCAAAAGCGCCGCAGCCCTGATGCTGGACCACTACAAGCGCACCGCGGACGACATGGCGGACGTCAAGCTGGCCGAGGCCATGGTGGCTGAATCCGAGCGGTTCGCCGCGCAGGGTGCGGAGAACCCGTTTCTCGACATCGCATTCGAGGATGCGAACAACGGCTGGCTGGTCGGCGCCTTCGGCCTGATCTTCCGCACCACCGATGGCGGCGCCAGCTGGCAGCCGATGCTGCATGCCGCCGACAACCCGCGGGCGCTGCATCTGTATGCAGTGCGCGCGGTCGGTGGGGAGGTCTACATCGCCGGCGAACAGGGCCTGCTGCTCAAGCTCGACCGCACGGCTGCCGGCGGCGGGCGCCTGCGCGCGCTGGAGTTGCCCTACAAGGGCACGCTGTTCGGCATCACCGGCAACACACAGGCCCTGCTCGTGCACGGCCTACGCGGCACGGTGCTGCGCAGCACCGACGCCGGCAGCAACTGGCAGGCGGTCCCAACCGGGCTGCAGGTCGGCCTGACCGGCAGCAGCGTCGGCTCCGACGGTCGCATCGTCATCGTCAGCCAGGCCGGCCATGTGCTGGTCAGCGACAACGACGGCGCGAGCTTCAGGCCGGCCACGATCGAGCGTCCGATGCCGGCCGCGGCCGTCGTCGCGGCCGGCAAACACACCGTGCTCGTCGGCGGGCCGCGCGGACTGGCCGTACAGACGCTGCCACAGGCGCTGCAGTAAGCACAAGACAGACACGCCCGGAGACAAGCCATGCATGCAACCTCATCCCACGAAGACCTGCCTCTGCCGGGAGGTCTCGACGAGTTCAACCCGAACACCGGTTCGCGCCTCGAGCGGCTGGTCTTCAACCGCCGGCGGCTGGTGATTGCGCTGTGCGCGGTGCTGACCGTCGTGCTGGGTTTTCTTGCTGCGACGCGCCTGACGCTGAATGCCAGTTTCGAACGCATGCTGCCGGTCAGCCACCCGTACATCCAGAACTACCTCGAGCACCGCAACGACCTGCGCAGCCTCGGCAATGCGCTGCGCATCGTGGTCGAGAACCCGTCTGGCGACATCTACGATGCGGGTTACCTGGAATCGCTGCGCAAGATCAACGACGAATTGGTGCTGACGCCGGGCGTCGACCGGGCGTGGGTCAAATCGCTGTGGTCGCCGGCGGTGCGCTGGACCGAGGTAACAGAGGAGGGTTTCCGCGGCGGCCCGGTGATGCCCGACAACTACGACGGCTCGCCAAAGGCCACCGAGCAGCTGCGCGGCAACATCGCGCGCGCCGGCATCGTCGGCAGCCTGATCGGCAACAATTTCAAGTCGAGCATGGTCGTCGTACCGCTCCTCGACAAGGACCCGACCACCGGCGAGCGCATCGACTACCGTGCGCTGTCGCAGCACATCGAGGCCATCCGCACCAAGTACGAGTCGGCCGCCGACGGCCAGGGCGCTGCTGTGCGGGTGCATGTGATCGGTTTTGCCAAGCTGGTCGGCGACCTGATCGAAGGGCTGTTCCGGGTCGCGATGTATTTCGGGTTCGCCGCGCTGGTCGCCGCCGGCATCATCTATGCGTATACCCGCTGCGTGCGCAGCACCGCGCTGGTGCTGGCCTGCTCGCTGGTGGCGGTGCTGTGGCAGCTCGGGCTGGTGGCGGGATTCGGCTTCGAGCTCGATCCGTATTCGATCCTTGTGCCCTTCCTGGTCTTCGCGATCGGCGTCAGCCACGGCGCGCAGAAGATGAACGGCATCATGCAAGACATCGGCCGCGGCGCGCATCGGCTGGTCGCCGCGCGCTACACCTTCCGTCGGCTCTTCCTGGCCGGGCTGACCGCGCTGCTGGCGGATGCGGTGGGTTTTGCGGTGCTGATGGTCATCGACATCCCGGTGATCAAGGACCTGGCGCTGACCGCAAGCATCGGCGTCGCGGTGTTGATCCTCACCAACCTGATCCTGCTGCCAGTGCTGTTGTCCTACATCGGCGTCAGCCCGGTCGCGGCTGAACGCGCGTTGCGCGCCAATACCGGACGAGGACTGGACCGACTGCTCAGCGGGCTCGACCGCTTCGTAGGGCGCCGCTGGGCCACCGGCGCGCTGATCGTCGCGGCAGCCTTGACGGCATTCGGCTTCGCAACCAGCCAGAACCTGAAGATCGGCGACCTCGACGCTGGCGCGCCGGAGTTGCGCCCCGATTCGCGCTACAACCGCGACAACGCCTACACCACCGCCAACTATTCCCTGTCGAGCGACCAGTTCGCGGTGATCGTCAAGACCGGCAAGGAGGGCTGCCTCAAATACGACACGCTGATCGAGGCGGATCGGCTGTCATGGGCACTGCAGCAGGTCGACGGCGTGCAGACCACGGTTTCGCTGCCCGACGCGGTGCGACGCATCACCGCCGGAAGCTACGAGGGCAGCCCGAAGTGGCTGACGATCGCACGCAACCAGCATGTGCTGAACTACGGCGCGCAGCAGGCCAGCGTCAACAACCCCGACCTGTTCAATACCGAATGCTCGGTGATGCCGGTGATCGCATACCTCGCCGACCACCGTGCCGAGACGCTTGACCGCGTGGTGCAGGCCAGTGCCGAATTCGCCGCCGCGCACAACACGCCGCAACGCCAGTTCCTGCTCGCCGCAGGCTCAGCCGGCATCGACGCGGCCACCAACATCGTCGTCGAGAAGGCCTGGACCCAGATGCTGCTGCTGGTCTATGGGGCAGTGATCGTGTTGTGTTTCATCACCTTCCGCAGCTGGCGTGCGGTGGTGGTGGCGATCGTGCCGCTGATCATGACCTCGATCCTGTGCGAAGCGCTGATGGTCTGGCTGGGCATCGGCGTCAAGGTGGCGACGCTGCCGGTGATCGCACTCGGCGTCGGGATCGGAATCGACTACGCGCTGTACCTGCTGTCGGTGCAACTGGCGCAGCAACGTGTCGGCGTTCCGCTCGGCGAGGCCTACCGGCGTGCGCTGCAGTTCACTGGCAAGGTCGTGGTGCTGGTCGGCGTGACGCTCGCCGCCGGAGTGATCACCTGGGCGTTTTCGCCGATCAAGTTCCAGGCCGACATGGGCATCCTGCTGGCATTCATGTTCCTGTGGAACATGATCGGCGCGGTCATCCTGATTCCGGCCCTGTCGCACTTCCTGCTGCCCACCGGCCTGCATTCGCGGCGCGTGACGCCGCCGGTTGGCGCGGTTGCCACCGCGACCTGAACCGATCTCAATCCATCAGGAGACATTCGAATGAGCTATCAAGCCCCCGTCAAGGACATGCTGTTCTGCATGACCGAACTCGCCGGCCTCGACCAGGTCGCCACCCTGCCCGGCTTCGAGGAGGCCGGCATCGACACCGCGCAGGCGGTGCTCGACGAATGTGCGCGCTTCAACGAAGGCGTGCTGGCGCCGCTGAACCACGAGGGCGACAAATCGCCGTCGACGTTCCATGATGGGGAGGTCAGCACCACGCGCGGCTTCAGCGACGCCTACCGGCAGTACGCCGAGGGCGGTTGGCAGGGCCTGCAGCACCCGTTGGATTTCGGCGGCCAGGGCCTGCCGAAGACCATCGGCGCGGCATGTATCGAGATCAGCAACAGCGCCAACCTGAGTTTTGCGCTGTGCCCGCTGCTGACCGATGGCGCGATCGAGGCGCTGCTGACCGCGGGCTCGGACGAACTGAAGCAGCGCTACTTGCCGCGCATGGTGTCGGGCGAATGGACCGGCACGATGAACCTGACCGAGCCGCAGGCCGGCAGCGACCTCGCGCTGGTGCGCACGCGGGCCGAAGCGCAACCCGACGGCAGCTACAAGATCTTCGGCACCAAGATCTTCATCACCTACGGCGAACACGACATGGCCGACAACATCGTGCACCTTGTGCTCGCGCGCGTGGCCGGTGCGCCGGAGGGCGTGAAAGGCATCAGCCTGTTCGTGGTGCCGAAATTCCTGGTCGGTGACGACGGCTGCCTTGGCGACCGCAACGACGTGCACTGCGTCAGCATCGAGCACAAGCTGGGCATCAAGGCCAGCCCGACCGCGGTGCTGCAGTTCGGCGATCGGGGTGGCGCCGTGGGGTATCTCGTCGGCGAGGAGAATCGCGGCCTCGAATACATGTTCATCATGATGAATGCCGCACGCTTTGCGGTCGGCGTGCAAGGCATCGCGGTGTCCGAGCGGGCCTGCCAGCTGGCGACCGCGTATGCCCGAGAGCGGGTCCAGGGGCGCCCCGTGGATGGCTCGCTGCCCGGTGCGGCACCGATCATCCACCACCCGGACGTCAAGCGCATGCTGATGACGATGCGCGCGTTGACCGAGGGCTGCCGCGCGCTGGCGCTGGTGGCTGCGGCCGAATACGACCGCGCCCATGCTTCTGTCGATGCCGAACAACGAAAGCGCAGCCAGGCCATCTACGAATTCCTGGTGCCGCTGGTCAAGGGGTTCAGCACCGAGATGAGCCTGGAGGTGGCGAGCCTGGGTGTGCAGGTGCACGGCGGCATGGGATTCATCGAGGAGACCGGCGCTGCCCAGCATCTGCGCGACGCCAAGATCCTCAGCATCTACGAAGGCACGACGGCGATCCAGGCCAACGACCTCGTCGGCCGCAAGACAGTACGCGATGGCGGAGCGGTTGCACGCGCCCTTGCTGCGCAGATCGAAACCACCGAAGGTCAGTTGCGCGCCTCGGGCAGCGCCGCCGCGATAGCCATGGCGCGTCGCCTGGGTCAGGGACGACAGGCTTTTCTCGCCGTCGTCGATTTCGTCGTCGAACAATTCCGCGTCGATCCGAATGCGGTCTTCGCCGCCTCGGTGCCATACCTGTTGCTTGCGGGCAATCTGGCCGCAGGCTGGCAACTCGGCCGCGCACTGCTCGTAGCCGAACGCACACTCGCTTCGGGCGAGGACACCGACTTCATGCGCGCCAAGATTGCCAGCGCCCGCTTCTACGCGGAACACATCCTGACTCGCGTACCAGGCCTGCGTGACAGCGCGATCGATGGTGCGGCCGCAGTCACCGAGTTGCCAGCAGAAATATTCTGAGTCCAAGGGACAGACTGGATTCATCCACCGGTGGACGTTCAACCGGTTTCCAGCATCGGCTGATCGGCTGTTGGACGATCCAGAGTTCAACAATCAGTCGAGGCTGTGATCCTCAAAGGTCGAAAAGTCGCAGCAAGGCCGTTCGGACCGATGACCGAATGACGGATTCAGCCTCACGCAACACTCGTCCAACGGCGATGACGGCTCCCTGATGGCCCGAAAGGACTGATCACGAAAGGCCGGTCTTGCTGAGCTTGAGAGACAGCTACGGATCCAGCCGTTCAACTCTGGCGAAGGGAGTCATTCGCGATCGGCTTCGCTACCGACCGCAGTCGAGTGACCGGTGACGAAGGTGCAGCGGTCGATCGAGGAATCAAGCGTGAATGGCCGGTTGGCGCCGCCACCGACGTTCAAACCAAGGGATCGAACGACAGCAACCAGTCTGTTGCCGACATTGCGACCGGCGGGAAGTGCAGTCTCTTTTGAACCAGGGCCCGCCTGTGCTTCAACATGATGACCGGAGAGGGCATCTGTTGATTTCCCCTTCCATTGCGATGCGGGCCGCAGGCAAGGACACGTTCTCGCTGTCGCCCAGCAGAGACATGGGGAAGTTGCGCAGGCGATCGGTTGAACCCTTTAACCGCGCTATTGCTCTGCCGCGACACCGCGCACGATCTCGATGAAGACGGCTGCAGCCCGGGTGCGCGGTACATCGGTCATCGTCGTGATGCCGAACGGCGCGCGCAGCAGCGGGCTGGTCAGCGGCAGTTCGGAGACGAGGCCATGCTCGAGGTCGGGCGTCACGAGGCCGCGCGGAGCGAACCAGACGGCATCTGATTCCAGCGTCCACGCGCGCGCGAAGGTTTCGCTCTGCGTATCGAGGTGGCGCAGCAGCGGTCGCGACGCGCTGGCAAACAGATAGCTGTCGACCACCGCGCGCACCTGGGTGCCGGGTGACGGCGTGATCAGCAGGTAGTCTGCAAGCGCATCGATCGAAACCATCGTTGCACCGGCAAGCGGATGGTCTCGGCGCACCACCGCGACGATGTCCTCGTCGAACAGCAGCTCGAACGACAGTCCGACCATGTCGCGCGAGACCATGCGCCCGATGATCAGGTCGATATCGGCCGCGCGCAGCCGGGCGACGAGCTGCTCGTAGTGCCCCGATTCGACATGCACCGCGATGTCGTCGTAGCGCTCGAACATGCGCTGCACGCCAATCCGAACCACAAACGCGGCAGCGGTAGGCAGCGCACCGACGCGTAATGGCTCGCGCGGTTCGCGCCGCCGCTGCACCGCCTCGAATGCCAGCGCGAGGCTGGCCGCGCCTTGTGTCGCATGGCGGTGGAAGGTCTCGCCGGCCGGCGTCGGCGTCGCGCCGCGGCGATCGCGCTGCAGCAGCCGGACACCGACCGCATTCTCGAGCTCGCGCAGTGATTTCGACACCGCCGATTCGGTGATGTGCAGCGCCTGCGCGGCGCGGCGCAGGCTGCGCTCGCGGACGATCACCAGAAAGACGCGGATATGGCGCAGCGAGATGGCATTCAGGTTCATCGCGAAAGCGTTACATGATCGTTTGGTCATGTTAACCGGGCCGAATCGTCGTTTTACATGAGCGATCACTCCACATACAGTGACCTCACGCCGCCACACCCGTCCCGATCCGACCACACCATGCAACTCGCCGTCTCCAGTGCCTCGACACCTTCGCTGACGCCCGCCGAGCTGATCGCGGCGGCCGCCAGCAGTGGCTACGCCGGCATCGAGTGGCGGGTCAGCGACGATGTCGATCGGCTCGATGAAGCGTCTGGCTGGAACTTCCGCAGCAACAACCGCTGCACCGTCGCGCAGAACGCTGGTGCCTTGCAAGAGATCGCGGCACGTTGTGCCGACGCAGGCCTGTCGATCGTCGGCCTGAGCCCCTACCTGACGGTCGGTGACATTGCTGCCGCGGAGGACCTGATCGGCATCGCTGCCGACATCGGTGTCTCACGCATCCGCGTCTGGGCGCCGTCGACGAGGGAACCCGGCCCGTACCGGCCGGCGATCGAGCGGATGCGGCGCTGGTTGTCCGACCTCGAGCCGGTGTTGCTGCGCCACCGCGTCCGCTTTGCGCTCGAGGTGCATCAGGCCACCGTCTGCCCGAGCGCGGCAATGGCATTGCGCATGCTCGATGGCATCGACACGGCAGCCGTCGGTGTGCTCTACGACATCGGCAACCTGGCGGTCGAAGGCTTCGAGCATCCGCCGCTCGCGCTCGAACTGATCGGCGACCGACTGACCCATGTGCAGATCAAGAACGCAGTCTGGTTGTCGCCCGGCGCAGGCCGACCGTGGCAATGGCACTGGTGCCCGATGGACGAAGGCCAGCTCGATCTGCCGGGCATCGTTGCCGCACTCGTCGATGCCGGCTTTGCAGGCTGGATCAGCGCCGAGGATTTCAGCACCAGACAGACCGACCTCGACAAGCTGACACGCAACCACATGCTGCTGCAACGCTGGATCAGCGATGCGCACTCGCGGCACACCCGCTGACCTTCGACGCTGTTCGGAAAGATCATGAATTCGACCACCACCCAACCCGCAGCAACGAAACGGCGCTTCGTCGTCATCCATGGCCCGAACCTGAACCGCCTCGGCACACGCGATCCGGCGCGCTACGGCAGCACCACGCTCGCGCAGACCGACGAGCAACTCGATGCACTGGCGCGCAACCTCGACATCGACGTCGAATGCATGCAGTCGAACCACGAAGGCGTGCTGGTCGACTGGCTGCATGAACGCGTCGATGCGATCGACGGCATCGTGATCAACCCGGCCAGCCTGACGCCTTATGGCCGCTCGCTCGCACAAGCGGTTGCCGAAGCCGGTGTGCCGGTCGCGGTGGTTCATATCTCTGCCGTCTACAAGCTCGCCAAGCCCGGGCGCACCGACCTCTATGCCGAGGCAGCCGACGTCGTGGTCACCGGCATGGGCATCGAAGGTTATTCGGTCGCGCTGTCGCACCTGGCGCGGCGCGCAGCCCTTGCATGACGGCCCCAACTCATCCATCACCAACAACCAAGCCATGAATACAAGTACACAACGCCCGGTCGCCATCGTCACCGGCGCATGCGGTGCGCTCGGCAGCGCGATCACTGAACGGCTCGCCGAGGACGGCATGCACGTCGTGCTGGCCGACCTCGACATTGGTCGCGCCGACGCGCTGGCGTCGAAGATTCCGCTCGCCGATGGACAGCAACTGCTGCCTGCCCGCGTCGACATGGGCGACAACGCGAGCATCGCCGCGCTGGTCGCGCTGGTCGGCGAACGATTCGGCCGCATCGATAACCTGGTCAACAACGCCGCTGTCAACCATCGCGGATCGCTGCGCGATTTCGACCCCGACAAATGGGACCACATGATGGCCGTCAACCTGCGCGGGCCGGCGGTGTTGTGCCAGCAGGTGATTCCGTACTGGGAGCGTCAGCAATCCGGCAGCGTCGTCAACATCGCGTCGCGTGCCTGGGTCGCCGGCGGACCACCGGCCTATGCGGCAGGCAAGGCCGGCGTGGTCGGCCTCACGCGGTCGATCGCACGCGAGCTCGCACCGTTCAACGTCACCGCGAACGCGGTCGCGCCGGGATTGATCCCGTCGGCCTTCACGATGGACGGCCGCAGCGAGGAATTTTTTGGCGCGATGGCCGAGCGCCAGATCAACCAGACACCGCTCGGCCGCCTGGCGACGCCGCAGGACGTGGCCAACACCGTTGCCTTCCTGCTGTCACCGGGCGCCGCCTATATCACTGCCGAGGTGATCCATGTCTGTGGCGGCAGCCAGTTGGCACCGCTCGGCGGCGCAAACAAGTAGTTGCCCGACCCCTGCCCCATCCGGTTATTTATCCAATCACATCGAAGGAGACCAGACCATGACCAAGCTGTCGAATATCGTCCGCCGCCAATTTCTCGCGCTGATCGCGAGCGCCGCCTGCGCGGCACCGGCCTTCGCCGAAGACCCGATCCGCCTCGTTGTCCCGTTCCCGCCCGGCGGTGCACTCGACTACACCGGCCGGCTGCTCGCCGAGCAGCTGAAGACCACGCTCGGGCGTGACCTGATCGTCGACAACCGCGGTGGCGCAAACGGCAACATCGGCGCGGTCGCGGTCGTCAATGCCGCAGCGGACGGCAACACGCTGCTGATGGCCGCCGATGGCGTCATCACCGTCAATCCATCGCTGTACAAGACTGCCGGCTTCAAGCCGTCGGACCTGAAGCCGATCGGAATGGTCGCCACGCTGCCGCAACTGCTGGTGGTGCCCGCTGCCAGCCCGATCAAGACGCTGGCCGATTTTGTCGCCGAAGGCAGGAAGCGCGAGCTGACCTATGCGTCTGGCGGCGTCGGCTCGGGCGGCCATCTCGCGATGGCGTATTTTGCGCAACTCGCCGGCATGAAGACCTTGCACGTTCCCTTCCAGGGCGGCGCGCCGGCGATGACCGCGCTGATCGGCCAGCAGGTCGACAGCTCCTTCCTCGTGCTGCCAGGTGCATTGCCGCAGGTGCAGGGCGGCAAGCTGCGCGCGCTGGCGGTATCGAGCCCGAAACGCGTGCCGCAGTTGCCCGATGTGCCGACGCTTGCCGAAGCCGGCTACAAGGAATTCGTCGTCGAGCAGGCCTACTTGCTGATGGCGCCCGCAAAGCTCGCCGATGCGCAGGTGGCCAAGCTTGGAACCGCACTGTCGAAGGTTGTCGCCAATCCAGAATTCCAGAAAGGCATGGCCGACCGCGGCATGACCGCAACCTGGATGGATGCCGGCAAGACCAGCACCTGGCTGACCGCCGAAGGCAAGCGGTGGGCCGAGGTGATCAGCACCAACGCAATCTCGCAATGACGCGCGGACGGCGCTGGGGCGGTTTCGTCATGACGCCGGGCCGGAGGGACACGGCCAAGCTGTCAGAACTCTGATCATCGATCTCGCACAGGCGTGCGTTTTCTCGAACCCGCCGACGAGTGTCGCTCCGGCCGCTGCGATCGGCGACGGAATCCGATCGAATGAACGAGCTGTCGGATCATGTCCGCCTTGATCACGAAGCGACCGAGACAACATGCGAATCAAGAACCAGCAGGACTTCTGGAGCGGGGTCCTGTACATCGTGGTCGGGCTCGGCTTCAGCGTCGGCGCAACGAATTACAGCTTCGGCTCCGCGGCACGGCCCGGTCCGGGCTATTTCCCGTTCGGCCTCGGCCTGCTGCTGGCGATCATCGGCGCGATGGTGCTGGTCGGTTCGCTGGCGTCCAAACACGAAGGCCCGATCGGCAAGATCGCATGGAAGCCGTTGTCGATCATCGTCGGCTCGATCATCCTGTTCGCGTTTACGCTGCCGCACCTCGGCATGGCGATCGCGCTGCCGCTGCTGGTGCTGACCTCGGCGCTCGCCGGTGACGAATTCCACCTCGGCGAGGTGCTGCTCAATGCCGCGATCCTGACGATCGGCAGCTGGGCGGTCTTCATCTACGGATTGAACCTGGTGATCCCGCTGTGGCCCACCTTCATCGGCTGAGGCTGCGCAAATGGAACTCCTGAGTAACCTCTATCTCGGCCTGACCGTCGCGGTCTCGCTGCAGAACCTCGGCTACGCGCTGCTCGGCGCGTTGCTCGGCACCTTGATCGGCGTGCTGCCGGGCCTCGGCCCGCTGGCGACGATCGCGATGCTGCTGCCGACCGTCTATGCGCTCGACGCCACGCCGGCGCTGATCATGCTGGCCGGCATCTATTACGGCGCGCAGTACGGCGGCTCGACCACCGCGATCCTGATCAACGTGCCTGGTGAAGCCTCGTCGGTGGTGACCGCGATCGACGGTTACGCGATGGCGCGCAAGGGCCGTGCCGGCCCTGCGCTGGCCGCCGCCGGCCTCGGCTCGTTTTTTGCCGGCAGCGTCGCGACGCTGGTGATCGCCGGTTTCGCGCCGGTGCTGACCGAACTCGCGTTCAAGTTCGGCCCGGCCGAATATTTCTCGCTGATGGTGCTCGGCCTGATCGGCGCGGTGGTGCTGGCCTCGGGCTCGCTGATCAAGGCGATCGGCATGATCATCTTCGGCCTGCTGCTCGGCCAGATCAATACCGACGTGATTTCCGGCGTGCCGCGTTACAGCTTCGACATCCCGGAACTGACCGACGGCATCGGCTTCGTCGTGATCGCGATGGGCATCTTCGGCTTCGGCGAGATCATCGCCAACCTGGGACGCCCCGCCGAGCACCGCGAGGTGTTCACGAAGGACGTGAAGGGCCTGTGGCCGACCAAGAAGGATTTCCAGGAGGCCTGGCCGTCGGTGCTGCGCGGTACCGCAATCGGTTCGGTGCTCGGCGTGTTGCCCGGTGGCGGTGCGCTGCTGTCGTCGTTCGCGTCGTACACGCTCGAGAAGAAGCTGGTGAAAAACCCGTCGGTGCCGTTCGGCCAGGGTGCGATCCAGGGTGTGGCCGGACCGGAAAGCGCGAACAACGCCGGCTCGCAGACCAGCTTCATCCCGATGCTGACGCTCGGCATCCCGTCGAATGCGGTGATGGCGCTGATGATCGGCGCGATGACGATCAAGGGCATCCAGCCGGGCCCGCAGGTGATGACCAGCAACCCGGAGCTGTTCTGGGGCCTGATCGCATCGATGTGGGTCGGCAACTTCATGCTGATCATCCTGAACCTGCCGCTGATCGGCATCTGGATCAGGCTGCTGACGGTGCCCTATCGCTTCCTGTTCCCGGCGATCGTCGTGTTCTGCGGCATCGGTCTGTATACGCTGAACAACAACAATTTCGACCTCTTCGTCGCCGCCGGCTTCACGGTCTTCGGCTACCTGCTCTACAAGCTGAACTGCGAGGCCGCGCCGCTGCTGCTCGGCTTCATCCTCGGGCCGATGATGGAGGAAAACCTGCGCCGCGCGTTGCTGCTGAGCCGCGGCGACTGGACAACCTTCGTAACCAAGCCGCTGTCGGCATCGCTGCTGTTCGTCGCGTTGATGCTGCTGGTGATCGTCGCGCTGCCGTCGATCAAGAAGCAGCGCGAAGTCGCGTTTGCGGAAGAGGACTGACTCACGGTGCAGATCGGATCCAAAGGACGGTCAAAGTAGCGGCGGGCCATCGTCCAAGGCGACCTTATTGACGACGTATCAGTGTTAATGAAGCAGCGGTTGCCGTCAGTCACTGCGGGCAGACGAACCCACGCTATCCGCTACCAAGCCGTCCTCCGATGTGACCTAGTGCGCTATCGCTAGGACTTGGACTTCGCAAAGCTCGCGGCCCAAGCTGGTGAGAAGCTGAGCAGGAAGTCCCGCAGCGCTTCTACAGCAGGTGGAGGTGAGTGCCCCTTCCGGAGCAGCAAGGCGTACTCGCGACGAACTTCCGGCCCAATGAGCCTCACCAGCGACAGGCCGAATCCCGCGGCCAGGTCGCGTGCATACACGGGGCATGCAGTGAAGCCGAATCCCGCCTGGGCCATGGACAGTGCCGTATTGATGCGTCTTACGGCGAGCACATCCTGCGGGAGCAGGTCGCCACCCTGGGCACCGAACTGGGCCGGCGCCCATTGCGCGAAGCCGCGAAAGAAGCTGATGAACGTATGTCCCTTGACGTCTTCCCACGCCACCTTCGAGCGGCGTGCCAACGCGTGTTTGCGAGGTACAGCTAGCCACAGCGGTGCTCTCATGAACGGGACCCGATCGATCTCTGGATTGGTGACCGAACCGGGCGCAATCCCGAGGTCGATCTCGCCGCGCGCCGTGCGCTCGATCACCTCCTCGAGCGGCACATCGAAGAAGCGCACTTCGACCTGCGGGTAGCGCTCGCGAAATTCGGCCATCGCCGCCGGAACCAGGGTGCACGACATCACCTCCGGCGCCGCAAGCCGCACGATGCCTCGACGCATCTCCTTCAAATGCGTGATGTTCGAGACCGCATCGTCGAGATCCTGCAGCACCCGTTCGGTCAGCGGATGGAACTCGGCGCCCACCGCCGACAGGCCGACCTTCCGCGTATTGCGGTCGAACAGCGTGACGCCGAGCTGATTCTCGAGCTCCTTGATTAGGCCGCTCAGTGCCGCGGGTGTCAGGTGCAGCCGCTCGGCGGCAAGCGTGAAGCTTTCCGACTCCGCGACCGCCTGGAAAGCGCGCAACTGGCGCAAGGTAAGATTTTTCACGAAATCTTAAAAGTGGCTAAGGAAGTATTGCTTGTCTGAATTATCAGCATAGCCCACAGTCCATTCCAGAGCAATCGCGGACCCATGTTGGGACGCGGCTTCCACCCAGAGGGCAACTAGAGAATGCTCAGCGAAGAACGGAGACAGGCGGCTGCCCGGCAGCTTCTCGCGGCAGAACAGGATCGCCGCCCGATGGCGCGGCTGTCCGACAGCCATCCAGAGATGGACGTCGAGGATGCGTACGACGTGCAGCGCCGGGTGATCGCGATGAAGGTCGAAAGCGGAGCCCGCGTCCGCGGCTACAAGATCGGCCTGACGTCAAAGGCGATGCAGTCGGCCGCCGGGATCTCTGAGCCCGATTTCGGCCACCTGCTCGACGACATGTTCCACGCGGACGGGGATTGCATCTCGGTCGCGCCGTTCCAAGCATTGCGGGTCGAGGTCGAACTCGCGTTCATCCTGAACCGCCCCCTGAAGGGACCCGGCGTCACGGTGTCCGACGTCCTCAGTGCCACCGAACATGTCGTTCCGGCGCTGGAGCTGATCGATTCGCGTACCGAGCTGCCGCGCAACTTCGTCGACACGCTGTCGGACAACGCCGCGAGCGCGGGCGTGGTCATCGGCGGCCGGCCGGTGCGGCCGATGGACCTGGACCTGCGCTGGATCGGGGCCGTCGTCTACAAGAACGCAGTCATCGAGGACAGCGGGGTCGCGGCCGCCGTTCTCGGGCATCCGGCAGCAGGCGTGGCCTGGCTGGCGAATCGCTTCGGCTCGCGCGGCGTCTGCCTGGAGCCCGGCCAGGTCCTGCTCGGCGGCTCCTTCACCCGACCTCTCGCGGTTGCCGCTGGCGATGTCTTCCATGTCGACTACGGGCCGCTCGGCGGCATCGCGGTCGCGTTCACCGAATAGGAAATCAGATGAGCAACACCATCGCCATCGACGGCATCGAGGTCTCGACCGACCATTTCATCAACGGCGAGCGCGTGCCGTCTGCCGAGCGCTTCGAGGACCGCAGCCCGATAGACGGTCACCTGATCGGCCACATCGCCGCGGGTCTGCCCGAACACTGTGATGCAGCGATCGAGGCCGCCCGCGCCGCATTTCCAGCCTGGGCCGCACTCGGTCCGGAGAAGCGGCGCGAGCACCTGCACCGCTTCGCGGCCGAACTCAAGGCCTGGGGCGACAAGCTCGCCCGTGTCGAGTGCGAAGACAACGGCATGTTGTTCGCTCGCCTGAAAGGCCACCAGATCGAGCGCTGCGCCCACAACATCGCCTTCTTCGCCGACGAGGCGATGAAGCTGGTCGATCACACGATCGAAGGGCGCAATGCCAAGCACCGCCTGCAGTTCGATCCGGCCGGCGTCTGCGTGCTAATTACGCCGTGGAACTCGCCGATGATGCTGACTACCTGGAAGCTGGGCCCGGCGCTCGCGGCCGGCAACACCGTGATCGTCAAGCCGCCGGAGTGGGCGCCGCTGACCTGCTCGATGCTCGCCGACGTGGCGGCAGCCGCGGGTTTGCCCCCAGGCGTGATCAACGTCGTGCAGGGCATCGGCGCGACGACCGGCGCGACGCTGGTCGCCGACCCGCGCATTGCGCGTGTCTCGTTCACCGGCTCGGTGCCGACCGCCAAGTCGATTGCGCAGTCCACCGGGCGCAACCTGGTGCCGGCCAGCTTCGAGCTCGGCGGCAAGTCGGCCTTCGTCGTCCTCGACGACGCCGACCTGGACCTGGCCGCCAGCACCGCCGCGCTGCAGTACCGCAATGCCGGGCAGGTGTGCCTGGCCGGCACGCGGCTACTCGTCGACGGCCGGGTTGCAGACGACTTCGTGGCGCGGATGAAGAAGGTGGTGGCGAGCCTGAACGTTGGCGATCCGCGCCAGCCGTCGACCGAGATCGGCCCGATCATCCACCCGCGCCAGTTCGACAAGGTGGCCGGCTTCGTCGACCGCGCACGCGAGAGTGGCGCGACGATCCTGTGGGGCGGTGCGAAACACGAGGCCGGCGACCTCTACTACCAGCCGACACTGGTCACCGACGTCGGCGAATCCGACGAGGTGGTGCAGAACGAGATCTTCGGCCCGGTGCTGGTGCTGCAGACCTTCGACGGCGATGCCGAGGCGGTCCGGCTCGCGAACAGCACCCGCTTCGGCCTGGCCGGAGTCGTATTCGGATCGGAGCAGCGCGCGGTCGACGTGGCCCGGCAGGTTCGCACCGGCATGGTCTGGGTCAACTCGTTCTTCCTGCGCGACCTGGAAGCCCCGTTCGGCGGCGTCGGCGACTCCGGCATCGGCCGCGAGGGTGGGCAGTGGAGCTTCGAGTTCTTCTGCGACATCAAGGACGTGATGCTGCCGCAGAAGCCCTATGCCCCGGTCTTCGCCGGGCGCTGAGGACGGACAGCAAGCGCTGCCAAACCACGCACTGTCGACAAGGACACACAGCATGAGCACGAAGGACGCACCGACGACCGACCTGGCGGTCGGCGACATCAACCTCGCCTCGATCGACACCTTCATGAGGCCCGACCTGGCGGGTTTGTTCCGCAAGCTGCGCCAGGAGGCACCGGTGTCGTGGCACCAGCATCCCGACTCGGGCAAGAAGGGCTTCTGGGCCGTGGTCCGCTACGACGACATCGTCGCGGTGAACCGTGATCCGGCGACGTTTAGCAATCGCGAAGGCGTGCAGGTGCAGTTCGAGGGCGACCTGCCGCACGCCGCCGAGGGTTCGATGATCGAGAAGGACCCGCCCGAGCACACGCGCTTTCGCCGCTTGGTGGGCCCGACCTTCAGCTCGATGAGCGTGGCCAAGCTGCAGGACCAGATCCGCGCCCGGGTGACGACGATCCTCGACAGCCTGGACGGCGACGACGAGATCGACTTCGTGCGCGACTTCGCGACCCCGCTGCCTTTGGGCGTGTTCTACGACCTGATGGGCGTTCCCGCCGAGGACCAGCGGCGCATGCTGGACCTCGCGGACCGCACCTTCTTCTCCGGCGACCCCCGCTTCGGCGGCGACCAGCAAGGCGTCGGCGAAGCCGGCCGCGAGATCCAGGCCTACGGGCGCTGGCTCGCCGAGCAGCGGCAGAAGGAACCGAAGAACGACGTGATGAGCTCGCTCGTCGCCGCGACCATCGACGGCCAGCGGATCAGCATCGACGAACTCGGCTCGTTCTTCGGCCTGCTCGGCGCCGCCGGGGCCGACACGGTCCGGTCCTCGATCAGCTACGGCCTGCGTGCATTCACCGACTTCCCGGAGCAGCGGGATCGGTGGCTCAAAGACCTCGACGGCCAGGCCGCAAACGCAACCGAGGAAATCATCCGCTGGGCGTCGCCGACGATGCACATGCGTCGCACGGCCACGCGTGACACCGAGGTCGCGGGCCAGAAGATCGCCGCCGGCGACAAGGTGGCGGTCTGGTTCGCATCCGGCAACTTCGACGAATCGAAGTTCGCCGATCCCTATTGCTTCGACATCGGCCGTTCGCCCAACCCGCAGATGGCCTTCGGCATGGCCGGCCCGCACTTCTGCCTGGGCGCCCACCTCGCCAAGCTGGAGATCCGCATCGCCTACACCGAGTTGCTGCGCCGCTATCCGAAGGTGTACGCGACGGGTCCAGTCGACCGGCTGCGCAGCAATTTCATCAACGGTCCCTTCGCGCTGCCGGCGCGGCTCGGGCCGCGCAACGGGTGAGGGAGCGGCGACATGACGAAACTCAATGTACGCGTCCGAGGCATTCGGCCGGCCAGCGCAGAAGTGCGAGTGCTGGAACTCGAGGCGGCCAACGGCACGCCACTGCCGCCGTTCACGCCCGGGTCACACATCGACGTTCACCTCGGCGCGGGACTGGTGCGGCAGTATTCGCTGTGCAACGGCCCGGCCGACACCGATCGCTACACCATCGCGGTGAAACGCGAGACCGATTCACGCGGCGGCTCGGCCGCGGTGCACGAGCGGATCAAGGAAGGGGACACGCTCGAGATCGGCGCGCCGCGCAACAATTTCGAGCTGCGCGATACGGCAGCGCATTATGTGCTCGTCGCGGGCGGCATCGGTGTCACACCGATCCTGTCGATGGCGCGCCACCTGCTGGCTCGCGGCGCGTCGTTCGAGCTTCACTATTTCGCGCGCTCGATCGCATTGGCGGCGTTCCACGACGAGTTGTCGGCGCCGGCGTTCGGCGGTCGGGTCGACTTTCACTACGCCCTCGCACCGGAGGCCACGCGGGCTAAGCTGCGCAAGATCCTGTGGACGCGCCGGCCGCACGCGCACCTCTACCTGTGCGGGCCGCGGCCTTTCATGGACAGCGTGGAGGACGTCGCCAGCGCGACCTGGCCGCCCGAAGCGATCCACGTCGAATATTTCACCGCCGACCAGGATGCGCTGGCCGCGCCGCGCGGGTCGTTCGTCGTCAAGCTCGCACGCAGCGGCGGCGACTACGTGGTGCCCGAGGAACTGAGCATCGCCCAGGCCCTTGCGCAGTACGGCGTCATGGTCGACGTGTCGTGCGAGCAGGGCGTCTGTGGCACCTGCCTGACAGGCGTCCTCGGCGGCGAGCCCGATCACCGCGACTCGTTCCTCACCGACGAGGAGCGGCGCTCCTGCGACAAGGTGATGCCCTGCGTCTCGCGTGCGCGCAGCGACGTGCTGATTCTCGATCTCTAAGCAACCGAAAGGAACTCCAGTGGGACAAATCGTCGGCGCGGCCATCGTGTCGCATCACCCGGGTCTTTTCCGTCCGAAGGCGGACCGCATCGAAATGGGCAACGGCCATGACACCGACCTGGTCGAGGGCTATGCACGCCTGCGCAGCAAGATCGATGACGCGCGGCCCGACACGCTCATTATCTTCGACACGCACTGGTTCACGAGTGGCCGCCACATCGTGGCCGGTGCACCGCATTACAAGGGCATCTATACCTCCAACGAGATGCCGTGGATCCTGCACGACATACCCTACGACTACGATGGCGCACCGGCCCTGGCAGCCGAGATTGCCCGGGTCGGTGCCGAGCGCAAGGTGCCGGTCGAAAACGCGACCAACGAGCACATAGGACCGGAATATCCGACGGTGAACCTGCTCGAGCCGCTGTGGCGCGGCGAGCGCGTACTCGGTGCAGGGATCTGCCAGAACGCCCGCCTGCACCATTTCCTGGCGATGGGCGAGGTGATCGGCGAAGCGATCCGGCGCAGCGACGCACGCGTCGTGCTGCTGGCCTCGGGTGCGCTGAGCCATCGCATGGTCGACCTCGACTTCCAGCCGCGCAACCCGCGCTGGTGGGATCCGGAAAACATCAGCGATCCGAAACATGTGACGCTCGACCACGAGGTGATGGCTTCCTGGGCCAAGGGCGACCACGCATCGGTCATCGACCGCTACCCGGAACTGCGCGCCGCGGCCTACGAAGGCCTGTGCGGCCACTACCTGCAGATGGTCGGCGCCCTCGGCGGCCGCCAATGCACGGCCCGCAGCGAGCAGCTTTCCGCCTACGAAAACGCGATGGGCACGGGCAACGTGCACATCTGGTTCGACACCACAACCCAGAAGGTGAACGCATGAACGTCCTGCAAGGCCCGCGCCGCGAAGTGCGCCGGGTGATCCACAACGGCTCGGAATACTGGGCCAGCCCAGAAGGCGAAGAAAACCTGCGCCTGGCCGACGGCCGTGTCGTCGCGATCGCCGATGTCGTGCATCTACCGCCCTGCACGCCGAGCAAGATCATCTGCCTGCATCTGAACTACATGTCGCGCTTCTACGAACTGCGCGGCAAGCGGCTCGCAACCCGAGCGGACTACGGCACGCCGAACTATTTCATGAAGCCGGTCACGACGCTCAACGCCCACGGCGGCGAGATCGTGCGGCCCGAGGGTTACCAGTACCTCAACTACGAAGGCGAGGTCGCGATCGTGATCGGCAAGCCGACGCGCAACATCACGCCCGACGAGGCGTGGGACCACATGGCGGGCTTCACCTGCGCGATCGACATGGGGCTGCAGGACATGCGCGACACCGACGCCGGCTCGATGCTGCGCGTCAAGGGCTCCGACGGCTTCTGCCCGGTCGGCCCCGGCATCGTCTCGGGCATCGACATCCGCGAGCAGACGCTGAGAACCTACCGCAACGGCCGACTGGTGCAGGAAGGCGTGCTGGCCGACGACGTGATCTTCGGCTTCGACTACCTCGTGGCCGACCTGGCACGCCACATCACGCTGATGCCGGGCGACCTGATCCTGACGGCGACGCCGGCGAACTCGAGACCGCTCGATGTCGGCGACCTGATCGAGGTCGAGGTGACCGGCCTGGGACGCTTGTCGAATCGCGTCGTCGCCGCACCGGCACCCCGGGCCAGCGTCGGCCATCAACCGAACAGCAGTTCGGAAGTGACCCGCGTCGCGTACGGCGAAGACAGCCGCTTGCCGGAGCACCTGCGCTCGCGGTGAGCGGGACATGCCCCGATCTCGAGGACACCTGCTGCCCTCATCAATCACTTATCAATCAATGGAGACAACCATGACTGCAAGACGCCAAGTGCTGCGAACCCTCGTCGCTGCTTCCCTTGCCACCACCGCCGCTGGTCTTGCGCTGGCCCAGGACGCCAGGCCGATCACCATCCTCGTCGGCTTCGCGCCCGGCGGCGCTCCGGACCTGGTAGCCCGGACGATCGCGGAGAAACTGCAGATCAAGCTCAAGCGCAACGTGATCGTCGACAACAAGACCGGCGCCGGCGGACAACTCGCCCTGGGCGCGCTGTACAACGGCCCCGCCGACGGGACCCAGTACGCACTGACGCCGCCGGGCATGCTGACAATGTATCCGACGATCTACCCGCGCCTGCCGTACGACGTCTCGAAGATCGAGCCGGTGATCACCGGATGCACGTTCGAACATGCGATCGTCGCCGGACAGGGCAATCCCGCCAAGTCGCTTGCCGAATTCGTGTCGTGGAGCAAGGCCGACCCCGACAAGCGCGGCTTTTACGGCATTCCCGCCCTCGGCACGGCGCCGCACTTCATCGGGGTCATCCTGGGCAAGGAGACAGGCATGAAGATGACGCCCGTCCCCTATCGCGGCGGCCCGCCAATGCTGCAGGACCTGCTGGGCGGACAGGTTCCGCTGGCGGTGAATGTGTTGTCGAACTTCACCGAACTGCACCGCGAGGGCAAGCTGCGGGTCCTGGCAACGACGGGCGCCAAGCGCAGCGAGCTGCTGCCCGATGTGCCGACCGTCGCGGAGCTGGGCTACAAGGAGGCGCAGGCCGAGGAATGGTTTGCCTTCGTCGCGAAAGCCGGAACGCCGGCCGCGGAGACGCAGGCGTTTGCGAACGCGGTGCGAGAAACGCTGCAGATGCCCGACGTCAGGGCCACGCTGCAGAAATCCGGATTCAGCCCGGTGGCCAGGGGCTCCGCTGAACTGCGCGAGGACATCGCAGCCGGGACGAAGAAGTGGGCCCGGATCATCAAGGAGACCGGCTTCAAGCCCGAGAGCTGATCCGCGCCGCTGTTATCTGCAACGAACCCGCCAGCCAACCCTGACCCGATTGATTCGATGACCCCTGCAACCAACTATATAGACAGCGAATGGGTTGGCGCCGCCGATGGCAGCATCAGCTTCACCGGGTCGGTATCGGTCGGACGCCAGATCGGCTCCGCCGCGATGTCGTCCGGCAAGAAGGTGCAGCTCGAGATGGGCGGCAAGAACCCGATGGTGGTGCTCGACGATGCCGACCTCGAGGTTGCCGCCGATGCGGCGCTCGATGCGGCCTTCTTTTTTACGGGCCAGCGCTGCACCGCGTCGTCACGGCTGATCGTCACCGACGCATCCACGAGCGCTTCGTCGAGGCGCTGCGCGAGCGCATGCGCGGCGCGGCGGTCGGCCATGCGCTCGACCCCGGCACGACGATCGGGCCGGTGGTGAGTCAAGACCAGATGGCGCAGAACCATCGCTACCTCGAGATCGACAAGGCCGAGGGCGCACGGCTGGTCGAGGGAGGCGAGCTTCTGAAGCGTCCGAAGCGCGGGCACTACATGGCATTGGCGCTGTTCATCGACAGCGAGGAGATTTTCGGCCCGGTCGCCTCGGTGACCCGGGTGCGCGACTACGACGAGGCGCTGCAGGTCGCCAACGACACGCCGTTCGACCTCGCCTCGTCGATCTGCACCCGCTCGCAGAAATATGCGAGCCACTTCCGGCGCCACAGCCAGGCCGGCCTCGTGATGGTGAACCTGCCGACCGCCGGCTACGAATACCACGTCCCGTTCGGCGGCAGCAAGGCATCGAGCCACGGCCCGCGCGCGCAGGGCCGCTATGCGCAGGAGTTCTTCACCACGGTGAAGACCGCCTATTCACGCCCCCTTTGAAGGAGCTGGCAAATGATTCGAGACGAAAAGCGGCTGCAGGCCTTGCTGACCCAGATGCGGCAATGGGTGCGCGAGCGCGCCATCCCCGCCGAGGACCAGGTCGCCGAGCGCGACGAGGTGCCGGCCGAACTCGTGCAGGAGATGCGAGAGTTGGGCCTGTTCGGATGGAGCATTCCCGAGGCCTACGGCGGCGCGGGCCTGACCACCGAGGAGCTGGTGCTCGGCGCGTTCGAGATCTCGCAGTGTTCTGTCGCGTTCCGCGCGCGGGTCGGCACGAACACCGGCATCGGCTCCGAAGGCATCGTCGCCGACGGCACCGAGGAGCAGAAGGCGAAGTACTTGCCGCGGCTGGCCAGCGGCGAGTGGACCGGCTGCCTCGCGGTCACCGAGCCGGATGCCGGGTCCGAAGCCACCAACGTCAAGACGACGGCGCGGCGCGAGGGTGACCACTACGTGCTCGACGGCATGAAGTGCTTCATCACCAACGCGCCGATCGCCGATGTTTTCACCGTCACCGCGCGCACAGAGCCGGAATCGAAAGGCGCCAAGGGCATCAGCGGTTTCATCGTCGAGCGCGGCATGCCGGGCCTGAGCACCGGTGCGCCCTACCGCAAGATGGGCCAGGCCGGCTCACCTGTCGGCGAGGTCTATTTCAAAAACTGCATCGTTCCGGCCACCAACGTGATCGGCGGTGAGGAAGGCCGCGGCTTCAAGACGGTGATGAAGACGCTGAACAAGCAACGCATCCACCTGGCGGCGCTGTCTACCGGACCGGCGATGCGCATGCTCGAAATGGCGATCGCGCACACGACCAAACGGGTGCAGTTCGGCCAGCCGGTCGCGAATTTCCAGCTCGTGCAGGCACTGATCGCCGACTGCCAGACCGAGATCTACGCGGCGCGCTCGATGATCCTCGAGACCGCGCGCAGGCGCGACCGCGGCGAGGAAGTGGTGCTCGAGGCGTCGATGTGCAAATACTTCGCAACCGAGATGTGTGGGCGCGTTGCCGACCGCTGCGTGCAGATGTTCGGCGGCTCGGGCTACGTCGCCGACTATGCGCCGATCGAGCGCTGGTACCGCGACGTGCGGCTGTTCCGCCTCTACGAGGGCACGAGCCAGATCCATCAACTCAACATCGCGAAGCAGACGCTCGCGCAGGCCTGAACAACATGTCTCGCTTCGAAAAATTCTTCAATCCGCGCAGCGTCGCGGTCATCGGCGCCTCGCAGGACCTCGGCTCGATCAGCGGCCAGCCGATCGCCCACCTCCAGTCCAAGGGCTATGCCGGCCGGATCCTGCCGGTGAACCCGCGCTACAGCGAGGTTGCAGGTCTCACCTGTTATCCGGACGTGGCCTCGCTGCCCGAGGCGCCGGACGTGGGGGTGATCGCAGTGGCCGCCAAGCGCGTGCCCGACGCGCTGGCGGATCTCGGCAACAAGGGCTGCCGATTCGCGGTGATCCTCTCGTCCGGATTCGCCGAGGCCGGAGCGGAGGGCGCCCAGGCGCAGCGCCGGCTGGCCGAGATCGCGCGCGAGCACGGCATCGAGGTGATCGGGCCCAACTGCCAGGGCTACATGAACATCAGCGACGGCATCCATGTGGGCTTCGGCGCGCCGTACGGCCTCGCCTATCCGAGGGGCGGGCTGAGCCTGACCTCGCAAAGCGGCGCCTTCGGCAACTCGATCGTGATGCTGGCCAGCGCCGACGGCGTGGGCTTCCGCCACTACGTGTCGACCGGCAACGAGTCGGTGACGACCTCGCTGGACTTCATGGACGCGATGATCGACGACCCGGGCACCCGGGTCATCGCCGGCTACGTCGAGGGATTCAAGGATGCACGACGGCTGCTCGGCGTCGGCCGGCGCGCGCTGGCCGCCGGCAAGCCGATGCTGGTGTGGAAGGTCGGAACCTCGGAGGCGGGCGCCAAGGCGGCCGCATCGCACACCGCCAACCTGGGCGGCGCGATGGCGCTGTACCGTGCGGCCTTCCGGCAGGCCGGCATCATCGAGATCGACGACATCGGCGATCTCGCCGACTGCGCGAAGGCGTTGTTGCCCGGGCGGATGCCGCGCGGCAACCGACTCGCCGTGATCACGATCTCCGGTGGCGCCGGCATCGCGGTGGCAGACCGCGCCGCCGCCGGCGGTGTTGTCCTGCCGCCGCTGGCGGAGGACACGGCGACCGCGCTGCGTGAAGCCCTGCCCTCGTTCGCCGCGGTGGCCAATCCGCTCGACGTGACGGCCGGGCTGTTCAACGACGGCAGCCTGCTGCGCGTCACGCTCGAGCGACTGGCGAAGGATCCGAACGTCGACATGATCGCGCTCGCGCTGGCCGCCGCGAGCGGCAAGCTGGCGGTGGACCTGGCTAACGAGGTGGTCCGCGTCGCCGACGAGACCGGCGTGCCGATCTTCGTCGCCTGGAATGCCGATGCGCAGACCAACCGCGAGGCCTACGAGATCCTCGATGCCGCGGGCATCCCCCGCTACGCGTCGCCGGTGCGCTGCGCCCGCGGCATCGCGGCGCTCTGGTCGTTCGCGGACGCCACCCAGCGCCAGGCCCGGGTAAGCGACGAGGCGCCGCTGAAGCTGCACGCGCCGCAATGGTCGACGACCCTGAGCGGCCGCGAGGCCGACCTGACCGAATACGAGTCCAAGCAACTGCTGACGGCATATGGCATCCCGGTGACGCGCGAGACGCTGACGCAGGACGCCGATGCGGCTGCACAGGCAGCCGAATCGATCGGCCTGCCGGTCGTGATGAAGATCCAGTCGCCGGACATTCCGCACAAGACCGAGGCCGGCGGGGTGCGCATCGGGCTGCCCAGCACTCCCGATGTGCGCGCGGCGTTCACCAAGATCATGGCCAATGCGAAGGCCTACGACCCTCAGGCGCGGCTCGAGGGCGTCGTCGTGCAGGAGATGGTGAGCGGCGGCACCGAACTGATCCTCGGCGTCAACAACGACCCGCTGTTCGGCCCGACGATCATGGTCGGCCTGGGCGGGATCTTCGCCGAGGTGATGAAGGACGTGAACTTCAGGCTCGCGCCGATCACGCGCAGCGAGGCGCGCGAGATGCTGACCGACCTGCGCGGATTCGCGCTGCTCGACGGCGCCCGCGGCCGGCCCAAGGGCGACGTCGAGGCCGCTACCGACGCGCTGCTGCGCCTGTCCGCGCTGGCCGTCGACCTGGAGGCATCGCTAGGCGAACTCGACATCAACCCCCTGACCGTTCTGCCCCAGGGCCAGGGCGTTCGTGCGCTGGACGGACTGGTCAAGCCCAGGCGACAGGAGGCGTGATGCAGCTCCCACCCAATGCGTTCAAGCGCGCGCTGGCTGAAGGCAGGCCGCAGGCGGGCTACTGGCTGTCGCTGGGCAATGCCTACAGCGCCGAGGTGGCGGCCGGCGCCGGCTACGACTGGCTGCTGATCGACGGCGAACACTCGCCAATCGATACGGAATCGATGCTGGCGATGCTGCAGACCATCGCCGCGTATCCGGCGTCAGCCGTGCTGCGACCGGCTGCCAACGACAGGATGCTGATCAAGCGTGCCCTCGACATCGGCGCGCAGACGCTGCTCGTGCCCTACGTCGAAACGGCCGAAGAGGCGGCGCATGCGGTCGAGTCGATGCGCTATCCGCCGCGCGGCAAACGCGGCGTCGGCGGAGCAACGGTGCGCGCGACACGCTTCGGCCGAATCGGCAACTATGCGCAGGCCTGCGAAGCCGAACTTTGCCTGCTGGTGCAGGTCGAGACGCGACGCGGCCTGGACAACCTCGACGCCATCGCCGCCGTCGACGGTGTCGACGGCATCTTCATCGGGCCGGCCGACCTGGCGACGGATCTGGGCTTTCCGGGCCAGCCCAGCCATCCGCAAGTGCTGCAGGCCATCGAGGACGCCATCGACCGCACACGGGCCAACGGCAAGGCCTGCGGGATTCTCACGCTCGATCCCGCACTTGCGAGGCGCTTCGAGCAGCGCGGCTGTTTGTTCACCGCGATCGGCGTCGACGTGGTCACGCTCGCGCGCGGCGCCGAGCGGCAACTCGAGTCGTTCAGAAGCCAGGGCGCAGCCGCCGCGCAGGCCGCGTCGTATTGAATCCCTGGTACGGAGGCAAGACATGTCAAGCAATCGACCCAACTTCATCTTCATCCTGGCCGACGACCTGGGCTATGCCGATCTCGGATGTTTCGGTGCCCGCGACGCGGCCAACCGGCCGGCCGATGTGTCGCCGAACCTGGACCGGATGGCGGCGCAAGGCGCCCGGTTCACGCGTAGTTATGCAAATTCGGCGGTCTGCTCGCCGACCCGCTTTGCGCTGATCACTGGGCGCTGGCAATACCGCCTGCGCGGCGCGGCGGAGGAACCGCTGGCCCGGGCGCACGGCGACAAGGTGCTGGGACTGCCGCCCGAACATCCAACCCTGCCGTCGCTGCTCGGCGCAGCAGGCTTTTCGACGGCGCTCGTCGGCAAGTGGCACCTCGGTTATCCACCGCATTTCGGGCCCAGGAAGTCGGGCTACCAGTCGTTCTACGGCTTTCACGCGGGAGGCAACGACTACTTCGCGCACACCGATCCACGCGGCGACCCCGACTTCTGGGCGGACGAGACGCCGATCGAGCAACGCGGGTACCTGACCGATCTGCTGAGCTGCAGCGCGGCCGACTTCATCGAGCGCCAGGACGGGTCCAAGCCCTTCTTCCTGAGCCTGCACTACAGCGCGCCCCACTGGCCCTGGCTGACGCGCGACGACGAAGCCGAGTCGGCGCAGACCCGCAGCAACGGTCCGCATCTGGACGGCGGCTCTATCGCGACCTACCAGCGCATGATCCACCACATGGACGAAGGCATCGGCTGGGTGCTGGATGCCCTCGAGCGCCGGGGATTGGCAGACAACACGCTCGTCGTGTTCACGAGCGACAACGGCGGCGAGCGCTTCTCCAACAACTGGCCGTTCGTCGGCCAGAAGATGGACCTGCTCGAAGGCGGCATCCGCGTGCCGCTGATCGCACGCTGGCCCGCGCGCATCGGGCCCGGCACCGACAGCCATTGCCCAAACCTGACGATGGACTGGGCCGCGACGATGCTGGCCGCAGCGGGCGTTTCGCCGGATCCGAACTACCCATTGGACGGTGTCGACCTTGCGCCGCTGTTCGGTGATGCGGCCTGGCAACGTCCGGGCGATCTGTGCTGGCGGATGAAGCACCGAGGCCAGCGCGCCCTGATCCGCGGCCGCTGGAAATACCTGCGCGTCGACGATATCGACTTCCTGTTCGACCTCGAAGCCGACGAACGCGAGCGCGCCAACCTCGTGCACCGAGAGAGCGCGCGCATGCAGGAGTTGCGCTCCGCGTGGGAGCAATGGGACGCGACGCTGCCGCCGATACCCGAGGAGGCCCGTGCCCACAAGCTTTTCACACACCGCGAAATGCCGCACGCCAGTGCTTGAGACATGACGACGAACGAACCCGAAGGCCACGACCGCTTCGGCGGGCACGAGATCGGCACACACGAAGAGCGCACCATGAACGAACGCAGGCGCTACGACATCGAGGACCTCGAGGCCGGCATGCAGGCCAGCTTTGCGAAGACCATCACCGAGGCGGACATCGTGCTGTTTGCCGGCGTGTCCGGCGACAACAACGCGGTGCATGTCAACGAGAATTCGCCGCAAGCTCGCCGTTCATGGGCCGCATTGCGCACGGCATGCTGACGGCGAGTGTTATTTCGGCGGCGATCGCGAACAAATTGCCGGGACCCGGCACGATCTACCTGGTGCAGAACCTGCGATACAAGGCGCCGGTCCGCCCCCGGCGACACCGTGCGCGTCGACATCACCGTGCAGGAAGTCGTACGGGACAAACGCTATCTGCCCGATGCCCGTCCTCGTTTATTGCCCAAATTATCAATTCCAGACTGCGGATGAAACCTCCTGGACCATCTCAATCAATGATGGAGCCGCCACCTTCTCGATAAACCCTGGATGCACGATGCTGGCGTGCAGCCCGCAGTTGAAGACCAGGATCTCGCCCTGGATGGGTTTGCGCAACGGTACGGCGACGCCGTAGAAGCTCGATTGCCATTCGCACAGGTTCCGGCAGTAGCCACGCTCACGAAAGTGGCGGACTTCCTCGTCCACGCGCGAGCGCATGTCTGCAACGGCCTGCGGTTCGCGAACGCGAAGCTGGTTCAATGCCGCCTGCCGCTCGCGCGCCGGAATGGCTGCCAGCCACGCCCGACCCATCGCGCTGGACATCATCGGCAGCAGCACGCCGATGTCCGAATGCGGCGTCAGGCTGTCGACTTGCCGGCAGGTCTCGACGTTGACCATGTGCAGGCGGTCTCGCATCCCGAGGGATACCGAACAGTTCAGGCGATCGGCCAGCGCCTGCATGTACGGCCTTGCCAGTTGCCTGATCTCCAGGTTGGCGAGCAAGGGATGGCCCAGCGAAAGCACCGGGGTACCGAGCCGGTATTCCCGACCATACGGGGTATGGCTCAGATAACCAAGCTCGCACAGCGTATGTACCAGACGGGCGATGGTTGCCCGGTCGAGGCCGGTGCGCTCGATGAAGTCGCGCATTCGCAGAGCCCGCTCGCCGCTGCGAAACGACAGAAGCAAGTCGAGCCCGTAGGCGAGCGTCGTGACGAACTGGGGGTCGCGCTGATGGCTATGCTCAGACATCGTCGTCCGATTCGTTGCTCACCCCCCGGGCCAGTTCGGCCAGTTGCCGGCCGATCTCGGCATTCCCTGCGGCGATCGACGGCGTTGCACACCCGATGACAACGGCGTCGTTGCCACGTCGCATACCCAGCACCGCTGCCAGCGACACCAGTCCCCCGCCACTCAGTTCGTCGGAGACGCAATAGGCATCGCGCAGCATGCGCAGGCGTTCATGCTTGGCGGCATCCCAATGGCGCTCGAAGTCTTCGGATTCGGTGCGCCTGATCACACGAAGAACGGCGTCGCGTTCGTGGCGCGGCGCATTGGCAAGCCAGGCACGACCAACGGCGCTGCCGACCATCGACAGGCTGGAGCCGATGTCGAGCCCTGCACCGGCTCCCGCATCGGCGCGACAGCACTCGATCAGCACCATGCGGTGCCGGTCCCGCATGGCCAAGAAGGCCGCGCCATGTGCATTCCGGGCCAGCGTCTGCATCGCCGGCCGCACGCGCTGGCGGACATCCAGACTGAGGAGCAACGGATATCCCACGGCAACGGCGGTGGCGCCGAGTCGGTATTTGCGCGACTCGAAATCCTGCTTCAGGAATCCGGTCGCACACAGCGTATAGCTCAAACGTGCAACCGCCGAGCGCGACAGGCCGCTCCGCCGAACCAGGTCCGCATTGCCCAGCAGCGGCGACGACGGGTCGAAACAGCGCAGCAGGGCCAGCCCGCGTTCCAGCGAGCTGGCAAACTGGAAGTCCCGCGTCTTCGTGATCGCCTCCTCGCCAACGGCGTGTCAGCTTCCGATCCAGGCCGGCGCACGCTTCTCGATGAACGAGCGCACGCCCTCCTTCGCGTCCTGCGACGCGGCGATCGGCTCCTTGATCAGCTGCTGACGGGCGAACATCTCTGCCCGCGGCCAGTCCCGGGACTCCTGCATCACGCGCTTGCTGGCCGACACCGCAAGTGGCGCATTCGCAATGATCCGATCGGCCAGCCGAAGGGCAGCGGTCAGCGCCTGGCCAGGTTCCACCAGTTGGTTGACCACACCGTGGCGTTCCAGGAATTCCGCGCTGACCATGTCGCCGGTCATGATGATCTCGGCGGCGATGCGGTAGGGAATCTGGTACGGCAGGCGGAGCAGTCCGCCGGCCGATGCGATCAGTCCGCGCTTGACTTCCGGCAGGCCGAACTGCGCGGCGCGACTTGCCACGATCATGTCGCAGGCGAGCGCCATCTCGAAACCGCCGCCGAGTGCAAAACCCTCGACGGCCGCGATCAGGGGTTTGGCAGGAGGCGCCTCCGACAGGCCGCCGAAGCCCTTGCCCGCCACACGCGGCGTCTGGCCGGACAGGAATGCCTGCAGATCCATGCCGCTGCAGAAATCGCCGTTGCCTCCGGTCAGGATGCCCACGCGCAGCGCCGGGTCCGAGTCAAGCAATTCGAACGCGCTCGCCATCAGCTGTGCCATTTCATGGGTGGCGGCATTGCGCTTGCCGGGACGGTTCATCGTCAACACGAGGACGGCGCCACGCCTCTCGCTCTGCACGGGTTCGTTCACAGCCGGCTCCGCGTCAGAAATTGGTCTTGTCACGGGCGATGCCTGCACGCTGCATCACCTGCGCCCATTTGACGACCTGCGATTCGGCAAACGTCTTGAGTTGCTCGGGCGAGGAACCATCCGGGGTGCCGCCGAGTTCGGCAAAACGCTTCTGGAACTCTTCCGAGCGGATGGCCTTCACGAAGGCACGATTGAGCCGCGCCATCTCGGCCGCTGGCAGGCCTTTCGGCGCATAGACCGCGAACCATGCGAGCGCGTCGACCGGAACGCCCTGCTCGGACAAGGTCGGTACGTCAGGCAGCGTGGGCACGCGCTGCGGCCCCGCGGCACCGAGAATGCGCAGCTTCTTCGCCTGCACCAGCGGCGCCGAGGAGCTGTAATCGACGAACATCATGTCGACTGTGCCGCCCGCGATGTCGATCAGAGCGGGGCCGGTCCCCTTGTAAGGCACATGCAGCATCTTGGTCTGCGTCTCGAGCTGCAGCAACTCGGCGGCCAGCCGGTGCGCCGAACCGTCGCCGAGCGATGCAAACGTCAAGCCGCCCGGCTTGCTTTTCGCCAGCTTGATCAGCTCCTGCAGGTTGCGCGCCGGCAGGTCGGCGCGCACCGTCAGCATCAGCGGCTGAGTGCCAATCAACGTGATGGGCGTGAAATCTGCTCGCACGTCGTACGGCAGGTGCTCGAAATAGGCAGGCGCAGTACCGAAGGTCGAGCCGATCCCGAATACCACGGTGTTGCTGTCCGGAGCCGCCCGCGCGACGTGCGCGGTGCCGATGAAGCCGCCCGCTCCCGACTTGTTTTCGATGATCACCGTCTGCTGCAGTTCGGCTTCGAGCGCCGGCTGCATCGTTCGCGCGATGCGATCACCGCCGCCGCCGGCGGGGAAAGGAACGACGAATTTCAGCATGCGGTCGGCCTGCGCCCATGCGCCGCCATGCGCGGCCAGCGCGAGCGCCAGCAGAGCACCCGCCTTCTTGATCGAGATCGAGATCGAGATATTCATGCTTGTCTCCGGATTGAATCGGTGGATCCGGCGGGGCGAAGGCCTGACCGGTAAACGAAGCGTCGCATGCAGATGCTCGATCACCACCGTTTCGACCGGTATGCGCAAATATTGGCACAGCGCACCTGAATTTACTGAAAAAACCTGCACTTTGCGCACATTTCGGTCACCTGCGCAGCGGTCGCTTGCCTGGCGCCAAGAATCTGTCGCAACCCCAGCAACCGGAGACCGCGATGAGTGTGCGACAGCTATTGAACCTGGAGGGCCGGACGGCGCTGATCACCGGCGCCTCGGGGGGCCTCGGACTTGAGATGGCTCGCGCGCTCGGCGAGATGGGGGCCCGCATCGCGATCCTCGACCGCGACGCCGAACAGATGCAGGTGGCATGTGCGTCGCTCGACCGGGAGGGCGTTGCCGCCACCGGCGTGCACTGCGACATCCGCATGGCCGCCACCATCGCCGGCGCGGTGGCCGATGTGGCAGGCGGCCACCCGATCGACATCCTGATCAACAACGCCGGAGCGGCCTGGACCGCACCGACCGTCGAGCATTCTCTAGAAGGATGGCAGAAACTGGTCGACGTGAATCTGACCGGCACTTTCCTGGTCACGCAGGAAGTCGGGCGCCGGTTCATGATCCCGCAGCGCTACGGCAAGATCATCAACATCTCCTCGTTTGCCGGGCTGAAGCACAACCCGAACAATACTGGCATTGCATACGGCACGACCAAGGGCGCGCTGGTCGCGTTCACCCGTTCGCTGGCCGGTGAATGGGGCCCGTACAACATCACCGTGAACTGCCTGGCGCCGGGTTTCATACCGACGCGTATGTCGCGCTACACGCTGGAGACATGGGGTGAGGATCATTTGCGCGAGCAGGTGCCGCTGCGCCGTGTCGCCTCGCCCGAAGATCTCGGCGGCATTGCGGTGCTGCTCGCATCCGAAGCGTCTCGCCACATCACCGGCCAGACGATTGCCGTCGATGGCGGCATCACGGTGTGCTGAGAGGTCGCATCGATGCACGCCACCGCCACACCCGACGGGTCGACTCTGGAACTCGAGCCGTTGCACGACTATCTGCTGCGTGAACTGGGCCCTGCCGACACGCGCATGCCGACGCTTGAACAGTTCAGCGGCGGCCAGTCGAACCCGACCTATCGCCTCATCTGGGGGAGCGACACCTACGTCCTGCGCAAGAAACCCGCCGGCTCGTTGCTGCCCTCGGCGCATGCGGTGGAACGCGAGTTCCGCGTCATGCGAGCGTTGCGTGGCAGCGCGGTGCCGGTGCCGGAAGTGCTCGCGTTGTGCGAAGACCCGCAGGTGCTGGGCACCCCCTTCTATCTGATGGCCTACGTTCCCGGCCGCGTGTTCTGGGACCCGTCGCTGCCCGGGATGACCGCAGCCGAGCGCGAGGCCATCTACGCACAGGTGCTGGAAGTGATTGCCGCGCTGCACCGCATCGATCCCGCGACGTTGGGGCTGGCCAACTTCGGCAAGCCCGGCAACTATTTCGCCAGGCAATTCGATCGCTGGACGCGCCAATACCGCGCTGCGCAGACAGAGAACATCCCGCACATGGAGCGGCTGATCGAAGCCCTGCCAGCCCGCCTGCCCGCAACCGGCGAGACACGGCTGGTCCATGCCGACTATCGGCTGGACAACCTGATCTTCCACCCGACGCAGCCGCGCATCGTTGCGCTGATCGACTGGGAACTGTCGACGCTCGGCGATCCTCTCGCCGACCTGGCCACGCATTGCCTTGCCTGGCACTTGCCGAAGCGCTACTGGGGCATGGCCGACGTTGATCTCACCGGCACGGGTGTGCCAAGCGAATCCGGTTATCGAGCGCGTTATTGCGAACGGACCGGCCGGGCCAGCATCGACGACTGGCCGGCAGTGCTGGCGTTTGCACTGTTTCGCAAGGCCGCCATCAACCAGGGTGTCGTGCGGCGCGCGCTGCAAGGCAATGCCAGTTCGGCCAAGGCACTCGACATCACCCGCGTGTGCCACATCGCCGCTGCAGCGCTGGCGCTGCTGCAACCCACTTCAGACAAACAGGACGCGACATGAGTTTCGAGTACAGCCCCAAGGTGCAGGACCTGCAACGCCGCTTGCAGACTTTCATGGACGAATTCGTCTACCCGAACGAGGAATGCTACCTGGAGGAGTTGCGCACGGGTGAGCGCTTCAAGGTGCTGCCGCTGATCGAGCGCCTGAAGAAGAAGGCCAGGGCCGCAGGGCTGTGGAATCTCTTCCTGGCCGACGCCCCGAACGGCGCCGGCCTGAGCAATTTCGAATATGCGCCGCTGGCCGAGATCATGGGAGCGGTCCAATGGGCGTCCGAAGTGTTCAACTGTTCCGCTCCCGACACCGGCAACATGGAGGTGCTGGCGCGCTACGGCACCGACGAACAAAAGGCCCGCTGGCTGCAACCTCTTCTGGACGGAGAAATCCGGTCCTGTTTCGCGATGACCGAACCGGCGGTCGCGTCATCGGACGCGACCAACATCGAATCGCGCATCGTCCGCGATGGTGACCACTATGTCATCAACGGCCGCAAATGGTGGTCAACCGGCGCGCTCGATCCGCGCTGCAAGCTTGCCATCTTCATGGGCAAGAGCGATCCGGACAACGCCGACCGGCATCGCCAGCAAAGCATGATCCTGGTGCCGATGGAAACGCCCGGGGTCCGGGTGATTCGCCCGCTGAGCGTCTTCGGCTACGACGATGCGCCGAACGGGCATGCCGAGGTTGCCTATGACGAGGTGCGGGTGCCGGCCAGCAACATGCTGCTCGGCGAGGGGCGTGGCTTCGAGATCGCCCAGGGCCGCCTCGGGCCAGGACGCATCCACCATTGCATGCGCACGATCGGCCTGGCCGAACGCGCGCTGGCATCGATGTGCCGGCGCGCCAGTCAACGCTTCGCCTTCGGCCGCACGCTTGCCGAGCAAGGTGTGACCCGCGAGCGCATTGCGCAGTCGCGCATCCTGATCGACCAGGCCCGACTGCTGACGCTGCACGCCGCGTATCGCATGGACCGTGTCGGCAACAAGGCCGCGCTGGCGGACATCGCGATGATCAAGGTGACCGCGCCCGCTGCCGCACAACAGGTGATCGACTGGGCAATCCAGTTGCACGGAGCGTCCGGATTGTCGGAGGACACCCCGCTGGCAGAAGCTTTCGCAAAGGCGCGCCGCTTGCGTCTGGTCGACGGACCCGATGAGGTGCACCGGGAAACGATTGCGCGAATCGAACTGCGCAAACACCGCGCACCGGCGCCTGCCGCCGTGGCAACCGGAGCCGCGACATGACGACGCTGGCCGAACGCTTCCGCTTCGACGGCCAGACCGTGCTGATCACCGGCGGTTCGCGCGGTCTGGGTCTCCAGATGGCCGAGGGGTTCGGCGAGATGGGTGCCCGGGTGGTGCTGAGTGCGCGCGGCGCCGACGAACTGGCACAGGCCAAGGCCATGCTCGCCTCGCGCGGCGTCGATGCCGAGATCGTTCCCGGCTCGCTGGCCGAAGAGGCCTTCGTCCCCGAACTGGTGAGCGCGGCATGTGCTGCGACCGGCCGGATCGACGTGCTCGTCAACAACGCCGGTGCGGCCTGGGGCGGCGCTGCCGAAAGCCTGCCGCGCAAGGGCTGGGACAAGGTGATGGACCTCAATTTGCACGCACTGTTCCGCCTGACGCAGGCGGTCGCGCGTGAGCTGATGATCCCGCGCCGGCACGGCAAGATCATCAACATCGCGTCGATCGCAGGCATGCGCAGCATCCTGCCTCATCCGGAGCGACCTTCGACCGTTGCCTATGACACCAGCAAGGCGGCGGTGATCGCACTGACGCGCGCACTGGCCACCGAGTGGGGCCGGTTCAACATCAATGTCAATGCGATCGCACCGGGCCCGTTCCCGTCGCAGATGAATTCGCTTTCCGGCGCCTGGGAAGCGCAGTTGCGCGCGGCGGTGCCGCTGGGCCGATTCGGCGGGGCCGAGGATCTGAAAGGCGCCGCCGTTTTTCTGGCCAGCGAGGCCGCCAGCTTCGTGCACGGCCACACACTCGTCGTCGATGGTGGACGCACCTGCTGCTGAGCCTGCACCCCACCACGGAGACAGCACGACATGCAAACACGTATCACGCAACTTCTCGGTATCCGCTACCCGATCATTCAGGGCGGCATGATGTGGGTCGGTCGGGCTGAACTCGCCGCAGCGGTGTCAAATGCTGGCGGACTGGGCACGCTCACCGCGTTGACGCAACCGTCCGCCCAGGCCTTATGCGCCGAGATCGACCGCTGTCGGCGCATGACGGCGGCGCCCTTTGCAGTCAATCTGACCATCCTGCCCAGCAGTTCGCCACCGCCCTACCTCGATTACGCTCGCGCCATCGTCGACAGCGATGTGCGCATCGTCGAGACGGCTGGCAATCATCCTGCCGAAATAACCGAACTCTTCAGGACACGGGGCCTGACCATAGTGCACAAGTGCACTTCGGTCCGCCATGCGCTCTCGGCGGAGCGGCGCGGCGTCGATGCGATCAGCATCGACGGCTTCGAATGTGCCGGCCACCCCGGTGAAGACGACGTGCCGGCGCTGATTCTGATCCCGAGCGCCTGCGCAAGATTGACGATACCGGTGATCGCGTCCGGAGGCATCGCCGATGGCCGTACGATGGCCGCCGCGCTGGCGCTGGGCGCCGAGGGCGTGAACATGGGCACGCGCTTCATGCTGACCGAAGAGGCACCGGTGCATATCCGTGTCAAGCAGGCATTGCTGAGCGCAAGCGAACGCGACACCCGACTCATCTTCCGCGGCCTGCGCAACACGGCTCGGGTCTGGCACAACGCGGTGTCCGCAGCGGTTCGCGAACTCGAGTCACGGCCGGAAGGCGCGAGCTTCGAGGATCTCCATCCCTGGGTTTCCGGCAGCCGCGGACGCCGGGCGCTGGAAAGCGGCGACGTCGACGACGGCCTGATCTGGGCCGGCCAATGCGTGGGCCTGATCGACGACCTTCCGAGCTGCGATCAACTGATCCGGCGCATGGTGGCCGAGTGCCGCCACGCACTGGCTCGGGCTTTGGCAATGCACCCCGTGCCCGCGCCAACCGAGGCGGCGTCGTATGCGTGACGACGGCGAACGACCCCGCTGACCCACCAGCAAGCCAAGGAGTTGGCCATGTCCCCATCAACCCCTCCGAAACCGCTTTCCGGCGTGCGCGTCATCGAGTTCGGCCAGTTCATTGCCGGGCCTGGCGCCACGCAGATCCTCGCCGATCTCGGCGCCGACGTCGTGAAGGTCGAAAGCCCGAACGGAGACAACGGCCGCCGCTTCGGTGCCAGCGAAGCAACCCAGCTGCGCAGCGGCTTGTTTACCGCCTACAACCGCGGCAAGCGATCGGTGGTGCTGGACATGCGCCTGCCGGAGGGCCTGGCGCTGGCACGCAAGCTGGCGCTGCAGGCCGATGTGGTGGTGCAGAACCTGCGTCCCGGAACGGCAGAGGCTCTGGGTCTCGACGCAGCGACACTTCGTCGCGAGAAGCGGACGTTGATTCATGTCTCGATATCCGGCTTTGGCGAACAGGGCCCGTCGAGCCGCAGGCCTGGCCTGGACATCGCCGCTCAAGCCGAAAGCGGAATGATGTCGGTGACTGGCGAGCGCAACGGCGTGCCGCTGAAGGCAGGATTTGCAGTGGCCGACGTCTCCGCGGCCAACGCCGCCGCCCAAGCCGTGCTCGCGGCATATATCTACCGGCTGCGAACCGGAAATGGCGAGACGATTGAGACGTCGTTGCTCGCGGCAAGCGTGGCGATGCAAGCTCAGCTCTGGGGCGAGTACCAGTACACCGGCCATCAGCCGCAGCGAGCAGGCAATGCACAGCCACTAGTGGCGCCGGCAGCCGATCTGATTGAAGTGCGCGACGGCCATATCGTGATCTCGGCCTACATCGATGCCCATTGGCGCCGCTTCTGCGCTGCGATCGGCAAGGCCGAACTGGCCGACGACCCACGCTTCTCCAAAAACAGTGGCCGGGTAGCGCACCGCGCCGAAATCATCGCCGTCGCGCGCGAAGCGCTCGGCCACTTGAGCGGTGAAGAAGCACGCGAGCTTCTCGAGCGACACTCGGTGGTGGTGGGCGTGGTCCGCGACTACGCCCAGGTTCTTGCCAGCGCAGACGTGCGTGCCTGCGGCGTTTTCAAGCCAGTGGAGGACGCCACAGGCACGCGCTTTCTCATGCCGGCGTTGCCCTTCAGGTTCGAACGGGAAACAGGCGCGGCTTCCGATGTCGAACGTGCCCCGGGTCTGGGTGAGCACACGGTCGAGGTGTTGCGCGAAGCCGGTCTCGAACCTCACGAAATCGAACGGCTTCAGGCGTGCGGAGCGGCCTGCAGTAGGGAGGCAGGTCTGGTGGAGTGCGCAACGGGCACCGACTAGCGGCGGGCCATCGAACGAAGTCACATTGCCGACGACGCGCGGTGTCAGCGAAGCAGCGTAAGGAGCCGGTGGCCGTCCTAGGGCGGACTCACGGTGAGCACGATCGATCCGACATTCAGTTTTGCGGCCGGCGCCGCCATGAGCGTCAGCAATGCGGGGGCAGCTGACCCTCGCGACGTTACTGCGGGGCCCCGCACCGTGAACGACCGGTCCTTGTTGGCGCGACAGGCTCGGGTCGACCCAAAGTGGACAAACGCTCCTCGCGAAAGCTGTCGCTCGGGTGATGCCACAGCGGTTGGATGGATCGCGTCCCGTGGAGTGGTGTAATTCAGTGAGCCCGGAGAGGGTGTCGATACACGGGCTCATAAATTACCATTCATGCCAAATCGATGGTTGAGCCATCTCCCTCCCCGTAGGTCACTGTGAAAGGGTACGGGATTGGGAGCGGCGGGGCACCCCACATCTCGTTGAACTCCGAGCGGTAGTTGAAGATCAGCTCGGGGTTCTGGCCCTGCTGAATCACTCGGGCAACCGCAGGCTTCGAAGGATGCTTGAACTTCGCCCCGTTAGAGCTGAAGATGAAGCGAGGGCAGTCAATGGCAGAGACAAACTCGGCCGACACGTTGTTCTGGCTGCCATGGTGAGGAAGCTTCACTGCGTCGAATGTGAAACTCTGCCCGGGACGAAGTGCGTGAAGAGATTTCATCAGTCGTGAAGGGAAAGCATCGGCGGCGCAGAGGATGGATCTGCCCTCGAAGCTCAGCTCGAACGCGATGCTGCTGCCGTTGGCGACAGCATTGTCTTCGCTGAACGAGGTGCTCGCGAGCTCGTCCACATCGATAAGAACAACGTCGCCGAAAGCCTCCTGCCCCTGCACCTGCTCGGCTTCAGGTACGGGAATGATGTCGCGGTAGAGCCCGGCCTCACCGCAGACATCGATCCACCTTTTCTTGAGCTTGGTCAGCTGCTCTGGATCGGGCGATAGAAGGGTGATTCGAGCTCCCCCTTCGAGTTCGACTGACGGATACTGGCCTTCCTCGTCGTTGACCATGATCGAGCCGTTTCCGAAGCGCTTATTCCATGGGTAGCCCTTCTCGACGATCAGCTCGGTCAGCTGCTCGCCCTGCTTCTCTCCAAACGCTTGAATGCCGGGCAGGTGGCGGAAGCCGTTGAACCACAGGTCTGCGACCTCGACGCCGTAGAAGTCCTTCTTGAGCAGCTTGAGGGCGCCGGCAATATGGTCGGCATCGACATGAGTTACGACCATCAACTCGATGCGGCCGCCGCGATCTCGAAGCTTCTCGAGCCGACGGATCAGCGATTCGGGGACCGAAGGTCCGGCATCGATAAGTATCACCCTTGGGGCGTCCTCTTGGCCATACTCAATCCAGAGGCAATCCCCATAGCTTGCCGGAAGCACAGAAAGCTTGAACATGTGAGTCCTTAAGTGAGGCCGCCTGGACCCTCGGGCAGCCGTTTGAAACGAGAGGTCTGCAAGGTGGAGAAGACCTCGTCACGTGCGCACGCTGTCTGCGCTGCGATTGCGCTGGCAAGACTCTGCTGAATCGTCGGGTCGTCCCGATAGACCAACGCCAGGAAGTTGAGACCCTCGGTCAGCAACGACAGGCCGACACTGAAGAACGGCAGCCCGCGCTCGACGGACGTGCGGACCAAAAGCTCACGCGCGAGGTCGAACTTCTCGGTCCCCTTCTCCGATTGCCGCATGAGCTGGTAGCCCTGAGCGATTGCACCGTCAGGTAGCCAAGGAAACCGTTGCGTCAGGTTCTCGAGCCACCCCTTCTGCTCGTGGTCGAGATCTTCCTCTGACATGGCCAGCAGGTACGCACCCGCAGAAGCGGCAAAAGGGTTTACCTGTTTGTCGTACAACGCGCTCATGGCCTGCGACCTGCTGCTGCCTGACACAGCATTGCTGGCTTGGATGTCGCGACGCGTCAGGTACCCCAACAGCGAGCCATGCGAGGCATCACGCAGTTGGAGACTGACGGACCACTTCGTTGACTCGTCTCCGGTTGTGGCCTTGCGCCGTGCAGTTACGAGGAAGCAGCTCTGGCTTCCGGCGGCCGATCTCCATCCGTTCGGGAACGGCACGACGGTGGCGTCCCTGCCGGAGCCGGAGACGACGAGCCATGATCTGCGATAAAGCGGGTTATGCGGATCAGCATCGTCAGGGTTGATCGCGGCATCAAGTTCGAAGGCATAGCTCAACCCGAGTGACGACTCCCGCTCGATGACCCTGGCCCTGTCCGAGTCGCCTTCCAGCACCTCGAAGAAGGTGCGCAGCGAGCCCAGACCGCCGTGCTCTCGGCTGGCGTCGGTTGTAACCAGGCTGACCTCAAGCTCTGCATGGCCGCTGAAGGCCCTGAACGCAGAAGCGACAACGCGCTTGGTTCGTGTCAGCAGCGTCGTCGGGGCAACGGATGGGCTTGCCTGGCCGTAGCGACTCTCTCGAAGGACGTAGCGATACCGCTCACCGTCAGCGAGCGACAGCGTCCGACGGCTTCGACGACCGTTGGGCAACACGACGTCAACGAGGTAGTTGCCCGAGGCAGGAAGCGCAATCTCTGCATCCCCTGGCGAGGCAAGCGCGCTTCCAACAAGAACGGGCTGGCGATCAACGACCGGAACCTCCGATTCGGACCGCTCGCTGGCTCCATCGAGCTGCCAGATGGTGCATACCAGCTCGCGAGCGATGGGATAGGCAGCATCTGCGACCGACTCGAACGCGATGACGGGGTTCATGTGACCTCCAGCTCGATTTCCTGCCATGGAGGATGAAGTTGAAGGGACCGGGGCGCAGCAGTGAACTTCGCTGCCGCAGGGAAGATCGCGTCGACATCGCAAGGACCGATCGGCAGGAACGTGCGCCAGGGATGCTCCTGATTCGTCCGCGTATGCGGGACACCAGAACAGGTTGCACGGATCAAAGCTTCTTCATGCGATGCAGACGGGTTCAGGGTGACCAGGACGGCCACCTCAGGAGCCGCCTTGAGATGATGAACCTCGAATCCGGTGCCGACGAGCCCGTCAACGGGGCAGGCAGGCTTGCCGCTCAGGTCATCGAGGAGACCGGCGAGCGCAAGCTGAAGGTGAAGCGGCGTCACCACCCAACTGGCTCCCTTCCAGTGGTGAACCCCGCACTTGCTTAGACCCTGAAGAAGCGCTTCGGCGAAGTAGCTCACGCCATCGATTGGGCCGAACGCTTGCTCCCCGGTTCTGGCCGCGTAGATTACGGGGCTCGTGGCGTTCATCTTCGTGATGTTGCCTGGACGAAGGCCCGGATCACCAAGCTGGTTTGGGTCGAGAATGAGAGTTGGATCGATGATCCTGCAGGCGTCGATCAGAAACAATTGCTTCTTGGCAAGGCAGGACCCCATGGAGAGCCGGAAGCCCGACAGGTTGATCGCATGGCGCATCGCCCGATCATCACGTCCGTAGTCCGATAGCAGCAGCTGCGTGTTTAGGCCGTCGTTCAGACCATGGCCGCAGAAGTAGAAGATGGCGACGTTGTCCGGGTCGGAATTGGCGCGCGCGAACCAGGCCTCGGCGCTCGAGATGAAGTTGTCCAGCGTTGCGCCTTCGATCTCGGCCGTCGCGTTCGCCATGTCCGTGTAACTGGCGGCCTGGCGTTGCGAAATTAAGACCTCGATGGACTTCAGCGGTGCCTTAGGATTGTTGAGCTCCCTATCGAACCATTCGAGAAGCTTTAGTGCGGAAAGCGGGGGAGACGAGAGCTGCCCCATGCCCATGGGCTGCCTGGTCAGCTTCTTGGCGCCATCCTTCAGATGGAAGTAGTCGCCGACGCCGACAATGAAGACGTGGGTGCCAGGTCCCTCGGAGTCGTCCAGGTGAAACGTTGTCATCGTGCGCGGACCCTCGTGGTCGTGCGCACATCGCGCAGCTGAACACCGCTGTTCACGAGGCCGCGGCGAGTGCTGGCGAAGACTTGCTCCTGCTTCTTCGGGTCGGAGATGGTGAGGATGACCGCGAACTTGACCCCATCAGCAGGGTAGCCCGTCCCTGCACGCGCAACCGCGTCGACCACAAGGCGCCAGTTCGCCGTTCCCCCAATCTTCTTGAAGCTCTTACGGTAGTGCTTCACCGGCCACCACTTGGCTCCATGGGTGATAAGGTCGCGCTCCAGATTCCCAGAGTGCTCTGACTTCAACCGCCCCTTGTAGGTGATCTCGCCCTCCGCGTCGATCGTTTCCTGGCGCAGGTAGGCGTCCAGGTTGACGCGAGCGAACTCGGCCTGATGCTGACTGTCCAGGGGCGGTGTGTATGCGATGGTCAACGCAACATCTCCGCGCCGGGTGTCGGTGTTCAGGTCGAAGAGAGCATCGGGCCACGTGAAGTCGAAGGACAGTTCAAGTCCAGCCTTCAGCGTATCGGTGAACACCAATGTGATCGCGTGATCATCGGTCGTCAGCATCGTGCTCACGCTCGCAGGCAGACCGAAGCCGGCGAAGTCCTTGGCAACATCTCGCAGCAGCTTGTCGTTCAGAAGCGCAGGCATCTGAGCGAAGTGGTACATCAGACCAGTGAGTAGTTCTCGTGGCTTGGTACCGGAGAGCTGGTGGTCAAGAACAGCGAGCGTCTTCGCCACCATGGGAGCTGCGAAACTGGTGCCCTGGCACGTGCGGCTACCGCCCCTGATGTCGGCAGAAACAAGGGGCCTCCTGCTCGACGTGCAACCACCGATGTGGGCGAAGTCGGGCTTGATCCCGGCGGAAGTCGCGGGCCCGCGGCGGGTGTAAAGCGCAGGCCGTGTCCTGTTCTCTTCAAACAGCTCGAAGGCGCCGACAGTGAAGTTGCGGGCCGTGTCCCCAGGAATTCGGACACGATCCTCGCCGAAGTGCGGATACGAAGCGATCTGTTGGAGCGCCGGCGTGGCTTCGGCAGGCCAACGATCCCGCACCCTAGTCGGCTCGAGGTTGCCCGCGGAGACCACGAAGATCACATCGTGCTTGTCAGAGAGCTCGTCGAGGATGGCGGCAGCCCAGCTGTAGCCGTCAACCCTGGCAAGCTCGTCCGGGTTGAGGCTCAAATTGATGACGCGCATGCGCTTGGGCTTGGTCGCCAGCTGTGCGTCCAGCTGCCGCATCATGTCGACGAAGCCGTTGTCGAAGTTGGCCCTGAACTTCTGCTCGTCATTGCAGTGCAGGTCGTAGTCATAGAACTTGCATTGATACGCCTCACAGGGTTGGCTCGGATTGAAGTTGTGGCCGTTGGCCAGCAATCCCGCGATTAGAGTTCCATGTTCGCGCTCGGCGTCTGCCTGGCGCATGAAGTTGGTGGATCCTGCGCTCCATGCAGCCACCGGACCTGCACGAGATACGCCACCGTCGACGATGCCCACTACCGGATACTCGATTCCTTCTTCAGGGGCGGGAAACGGGGTGGTAGCAAGTCGTCTGCGTGGGACTGTTGGTGCCGTAGCGGCCTGCATCAGCACGGGGCCAAGCGAGTACCGACGAACGAGCGGCGACCTGTCGAGGAAATCGACGACCGAGACCAAGGTCTGCTTGAGCTTATTTACGGAAGGAAGCTCGGCGGGGAACTTGACGACCGTGAGATGCAGGCTCTTCCATTCTTCGCCTGACCTCCACACTTCGAGATCGTCGGACACTGAGGCGAGCTTGCGCCTGAAGATCCGCAGCGCGCCTCGGATCTGCGATCTGTCATCGCTGCCGTGCGGCAGCGAGCCCTCGTGGACGAAGAGTTCCACGGCCAGGTAACGCCCCGCTGGTCGACCGGTGAAGTACGACAGCGCGTCATCAACCGAGAAACGACGTTTGTCCTTTGCCGAAGGAACAGAGACCGACTCGATCGCTCCGACCTCCGAGCGGGCGGCGCTTGGCACCAGCTCATTCTTCTTGTTGCGCTTCGTGACGGTCTTTTCGGCGCCCCGGATCACGGCCTCGGCCTTTGGCAACGTTTCTGCGGTGACCTCGAAGTACAGCTCCCCCAGCCCGCCGGTCCCGACGAGCGGGAAATTGGACGCCTTAAAGATGGCATCCATCGGGCGATGCGTCTTCGCAAGAGCGGCCGCCTGCAGCTTCACACGAACGAACCCGACCGGAGCGCTAGATGGAATGAGCTGGGCGCGCACGCCCTCCAGTTCGCTCAGCAGCTTCTCGCGATGCCTGGCGAAGTCTGCGTCGTTACCTTTGTAGAAATCGCGCGCCGACCCGCCCCCGCCCGTATCAGGAGCCTTCATGTACTGCTCGGTGTTGAGCACGACCTGGACGGGGTTGTGAGCCATAGTGCTTATGCGACTTTGTCGGCTGCCCTTGAGGCAAGCCGGCTGACTTTGGATTGGGTGCTGCCCATAATTTCCGCGATATCGCTCTGCGTGAGCTTGGTCTCGCGGTTGCCAAGGGCGTCCTGGACCCACCCGGAATGCCCCTTGCGAAGAGCTTCGACGGCGGGCGAGCGGGTGAGCGTGGCGGAGAGGTCAAGGAACAGCTCTACGGCAGCCAGGATCGACGGCTGCTCGTCGGGGTTCAAGGTGATGTGCCGCTTGATGAAGTCGCACATGGTCTCGAGATCAGAGCCGCTGAAGCCGTTTGTCATCCAGGCCAAGACCTTGAGCGAGCCCGGCGTGGCGAACCCTGCTAGGTAGCGATCGATGATCGCCAGGCGTGTACCTACCTCAGGAAGCGTAATGTGTACGCGAGCGTCGAAACGACGCCAGACAGCCGGGTCCAGGAGACCCTCATGGTTTGTGAGCGCAACGGTCAAACCCACGGACGCGCGTGAGTCCATGGCTTGCAGGACCGCGTTCACCACGCGCTTCACTTCACCAAGCTCTTGTGGGTCGTCCCGGAGCTTGGCGATACCGTCGAACTCGTCGAGGAGAAGTAGGCAGCGGTAGCGATTGGCGAAGTCGAACAGCGAGCGGACATTGCGGGCCGTCGTTCCCAGGAAGGAGCTGGTGATGCCGTCCAACCTGGCAAGGACTACGGGTAGCGCAAGTGTCTTGGCGATCGATAGCGCCAAACGCGTCTTGCCTGTCCCGGGAGGTCCGAACAACAAAGCGCTGCGGGGTACCTTCACCCCAGCTGCGTTGAGCAAGTCCGCGCCTACCCACTGCTGTACCAGATGTCCGACGGCGCGGCCGAGCCGTTCGTCGAGGATCGGCTGATCGAGGGAGGCGAGCCGGTCCAGCGGCCAGATGTCAGCAAGAGGCGCGCTTGTTTCCTTGTCGACGGGCGCAGCGGTGTTACTGGTCAGGGTTTCGCCAGACGAAACGGCGCGCGACTGCACGACACGAGCCGGCAGCAACTTGCCCGAGTTCGGCTTCGTCGACTCGACTGCGGTTCGAAGCGCATCGGCCTCGCCGCTCGCGCCCGCTTCTGCAAGGGCCTCGCGCAGGCGCTCCACGTGCTGGAGAACGGCCGAGTTAGGGCTGCGCATGGCCGCGCGCACCAGGGCCAACACGATGGGGAAGTGTTCCATAGGCATGATACATGCGGCGGAATTGCATGCAAAATTTGATTGTGATCATTCTATGATAATGGCATAAAATGCATTCAGTCGAATTGTTATGCAATATTTTGATAAAATTATCCAATTGGCAGTCGAGTCGTGCGCGGCCTGTTGATCGGTGCGCTCTCTTGCGAGTGCGGATCACGGCGTCAGAAGTTCGGGTGAGTACCTCGCTAGCCGGGCATAGACCAAGCCTCCGGCGTGTCGGGCGAGCAGGCGCATCTCGGCATCACTGAGGGCCTTCAGGTTGGTGCCGATCGCACTGGCGAACTCCGCATCACCTGGCTGAACCTCGCCGTCAGTGCTGTCGATGGAGAACCAGAGCGGCTTGGGGCCTACCCCGGCCTTGTGCCGGTGTTCGATGCGGTCGAACTCGAGCCCCCTGATCTGCTCCATCATGATGTCTAGCCCTGCTTTCAGCACCAGGGCGCCGTCCTCGGTCGGGCGGATATCGTTGGCGAACGGCTTGCCGCCGTCGCTCACAATGAGGTAGTCGAGCGCATTTCGCTTTCGCAGCGCCGGGTTCACCCCCAGGTTGTCGTAGATCCCGCCGTCTGTCAGCGTGATGTAGTCCACATTGCCCGCGGGCGCAAACTCGTCGGCTCCCAGCTTCAGGGGAGGGAACACAGGGGGAAACGCCGACGATGCCGCGACCGCCCGTGCAAGCACGAAGTTGTCGGCGGGAACAACGCCAAGTTCATGCTCCCCCATCTCGGCAGGGCCGCCCCCGCCGGCAACGAAGAAGAACATGTTGCCGGTGGCGAGGTTGGTGGCGTTGAGGTAGATGCGTGGGCCCGCCGCAAGCGCGCCCAGCGCCGCGCCGCTGTAGAGATGGGAGTCGTAGCTTTCGGCCAGCTTGTCGAGACGTGTGGCGAAGGGGTCAAGTAGACCCCCGATCACGGAGGCAACCGCGATCGAACGGGTTCGCAGGTATGCCTCCAGGCGATCCAGCGCGTCGGGGCGTCCCCAATTGAGCGCCAGGAACGCTCCAGCTATGCTCCCGCCGCTCACGCAGGACAGAAGGTCGATGCACTCGAGGAGCTTCAGTTCCTGAAGCTTGCGCAGCATGCCAAGGTGGAACGCAGCAGCGCGGAAACCTCCTCCTGACAACGCAATCCCGATTCGGACGGTCTTGCCGTGGACAACTGCGACCATGGTCTCCCCCTGTTTTATGACCGACGATAACGCAGTGGCACCGTATGTCACAGGGTTGGCTGTCCTTCACCTGGGGGATATCCAGCGCGGCGGCGTCGCGTCGGAGGGCCCGTATCCCCATTTGAAGGAGACAGCTCGCTGGGGGATGTGTCGTTCTGCTGGCATCGTTGACGTTTCAGCGTTTGCGGGCGCCGAGCGCCATTAATGCCCAGCTGCGGGAGCTGGCCAGCTGCAGCTGAAGCCGTCGGCAGATTCTTGCCTCAACACAACATTCCAACTAGGCATCTCCGACGCGCCGAACCTCGACCAAGCCGTCAGCCACCTGACGCGGACACCGCCATGACGCATCAATGGGATGCAGGCAGCCTCGGCAAGGATCGAGGCAAAGAGGTTCTGCGCGCATCATGCACTCATGCCTGTTCACTCGTTCAGCGCCGAGCACATCTGGTTCGACGACTACGCAGCGTTCGCCGCTCTGGTCGGTGTGGAGGTAGAGGTCGGCAAGATCACTTTGCTCGGCGTCCAAGGTGGAGTACATCTGCACATTGGCTTGGTGCGGGGAGACTTGAAGTACGTCGAGCGGTGAGATTCAGGTCCGATACGAGGATGACGAAGCACCGTATGACCGGTTTACGCCATTTCCTCAACCGACCGCTGATGGCCGAGACTGACAGTTCGCCGGCACGCCAAGAAGCTGCCACTCGGCGGGACATGGTGGCTCCTCTCCGCCGACGATTAGGCAAGGCGGCAACGGCTCTGTTCCGAAGCGCATCCTGTGGAGCCCTCAACTCGATGGGAGACCATCATGGGAACCACAGGCAACCCCGTTCATCGCGAGCCTTGGAACAAGGGCAAGCTCGTGGGGCAAAAGGCGCCCTTCAAGCTCAAGGACATCTGGGCGCTGCGCGTCCGCCTCCAGATGGAGGGACGGGTGCGCGAACTCGCCCTGTTCAACCTCGGCATCGACAGCAAGCTGCGCGGCTGTGACCTCGTCGCGCTGAAGGTCCGGGACGTGTGTCATGGCGATCAGGTGGCGACGCGCGCCGTCGTCATGCAGCACAAGACGCAGCGCCCGGTCCAGTTCGAAATCACGCAGGCAACCCGGGATGTCCTGCACGCCTGGATCAAGCAGGCCGGGCTGAAGTCAGATGAATTCTTGTTCCCGAGCCGCCTGCACGACTCGCCCCATCTGGGAACCCGACAGTACGCCCGGATCCTCGGGCACTGGGTCGATGAACTCGGCCTGGACCGCGCCGAGTACGGGACGCACTCGATGCGCAGGACCAAGGCAACACTGATCTACCGACGCACCAAGAACCTGCGCGCCGTGCAGTTGCTGCTTGGGCACTCGAAGCTCGAGTCGACGGTCCGATACCTCGGTATCGAAGTCGATGACGCCCTCGAAATCTCGGAACAGACTGAGATCTGAGGATGCTGCGGCGGCCATCCCGAGCATCGCACCCGGGGTGGCCGCGTTCAATGGCTGAAATGTGGCGCAGGGTCGAACTGGCAGTCTCGGCCAACATTGGCCTTTCACGAACGGCCGGTTCCGGGGATTGGGTCATTGGTGCAGAACTGCCGACTGCGAGGTTGGACACCGCGACGGGTCGGGCTTCGTTAGTTGCTCGGTCCAAAGGCGAATACCTCCTTCGCGATCTCACGGAAGTGCTCGCCGAGGGCATCGATTAGCCGTGTGGCCAGCGCGGTCCTTTGACGGCCCCTCTTGATGACCACGAAGAAGTCGATCGGCACACACGGATCGGAGAGCGCTTGCACACCGGCGCTGATCGGGCTGACCCAGGTATGGATGGCGGAGCTACAGCTGCGGCGGCCACGGCAGGACGCGAGCACGAATTTTTTGCACTGCCGTGTAATATCGTGCAATCCATCTCTGACAAAAGGATGCACTCATGCCGAAGAGCCCAGTTCCCCCAACCGGTTTGGCTCCGGTGCTGGCGGGCCGGCTGCTCGACCTCATCATCCGCGGCGAGCACGAGGTCGGCGATCGATTGACCGAGCAGTCGCTGGCCGACGAACTGGGCGTATCGAGATCACCAGTGCGCAAGGCGCTGCAATTCCTCGAACAGCTGGGAGCACTCGGCTCGACCCCGAACTGCGGCTTCCACGTCGCCAGGCCTGCCGCGCAGCTGCGCAAGATCAAGCTGCCGACCGACACGGAGTCCGACGAGGCCGTCTACATGCGCATCGTCGAAGACCGGCTCAAAGGGGTTGTCGAGGAGGAAGTGTCGGAAGCCGAACTGATGGAGCGCTACGACCTGACGCGCCTGCAGGTGCAGCGCGTGCTCAACCGGATGGCGCGCGAAAGCCTGATCGATCGCAAGCCCGGGCGCGGCTGGATCTTCCGACCGCTACTGGACTCCGTCAGCTCGCACCGCGAGAGCTACCGCTTTCGCATGGTGATCGAGCCGGCAGCGATCCTGGAGCCGAGCTTTCGGATCGACCGGGCATTGTTCGACAAGGTCCGGCGCCAGCAGATGCAGTTGCTAGATAGCGGCATCGAGCGCTGGACCGCCGCCGAGCGTTTCCGCGCCGGGAGCGAGTTTCACGAAGCGATTGTCGCCTGCTCCGGCAACCGCTTCTTTCTCGATGCGCTGCGCAACGTCAACCAGCTTCGCAGGGTCATCGAATACCACTCGCAGACCGGATCGCTGCACGACCGTGAGCGGCTGCGCCGCCAGTGCGAAGAGCATCTGATGCTGCTCGACCTCCTGGAGGCTGGTGAGCGGATGGAGGCGTCGCATGCGCTGCGTCAGCACCTGGACGTCGTCCGTGCGATCAAGACCGGCGAGATGCAGAGCGCGAGGAACGACGGCACCCGTGGCTCCGGATCGAGAAGCGCGTACGAGGTGGAGGTGCACCTATAGAGCCCAGTTCGGGTTTTCACCACATATCTAATTGTACGTGATATTGATTTAGTGCAATCAAGTGGCTACACTGCGGGCCATGGCACGGTTGGTGCCAGCCCCAGAGGAAAGTCACATGAAGATTCTTGTCCTGCCCGGCGACGGCATCGGCCCCGAAATCGTCGACGCGTCGCTGAACGTGCTGAAGGCCGCAGACCGCCGATTCGGCCTGCAGCTGGACTTCGACTACGACGACGTCGGTTTCTCCAGCCTGGAGAAACACGGCACCACGCTGCGCGACGACGTGCTGGCGCGCGCCAGGTCCTACGAAGGCATCATCCTCGGCACCCAGTCGCACGCAGACTATCCGGCGCCGGAAAAAGGCGGGCGCAATGTCTCGGCCGGGTTCCGCATCGGCCTCGACCTCTATGCCAACGTGCGCCCGGCGCGCACGCGCCCCTTCCTCGAATCAAACATGAAGCCGGGCAAGAGCATGGACTTGGTCATCATGCGTGAAGCCACGGAGGGCTTCTACCCCGACCGCAACATGTCACGCGGCTGGGGCGAGATGATGCCCAGCCCTGACATGGCGCTGTCGGTGCGCAAGATCACCCGCCACTGCAGCGAGCGCATCGCGCGACGCGCCTTCGAGCTCGCGATGAGGCGCAGGAAGAAGGTCACCGCGATCCACAAGGCGAACAGCTTCCACATGACCGATGGCCTGTTCCTCGAGTGCGTACGCCATGTCGCCAAGGACTTCCCCGAGGTGCAGCTCGACGACCTGCTGGTCGATGCGTCGACCGCGCACCTGGTGCGCAGCCCTGAGCGCTTCGACGTGCTGGTAGCCACCAATTTCTACGGCGACATCATCTCCGACCTGGCGAGCGAGCTTTCCGGCAGCCTGGGCCTCGCCGGCTCGATGATGGCGAGCGACACGCATTGCTGCGCGCAGGCTCAGCACGGCTCGGCGCCCGACATCCAGGGCCAGGACAAGGCCAACCCCGTATCGATGATCCTGTCGGCGGCGATGCTGGCGCAATGGATGGGCGAGCACCACGGTTCGCCCGCGCTGGTGAAGGCCGGTGCGGCGATGGACGCCGCCGTCGACAAGGTGCTTTCCAACCCGGCCACGCGCACCGCTGACCTCGGCGGCAAGCTCGGCTGCAAGGCTTTTGGCGAGGAAGTGGCGCGCGCGGTCGGCTCGAACTGAGCGCAACCGCACACAGGCGCGGGCCACCGGGACCGCGAACCACCTATTGACGGAGCACCACATGCTGCTGGGCTGCATTGCCGACGATTTCACCGGCGCAACCGACCTTGCAAACAACCTCGTGCGAAGCGGCATGCGCGTAGTGCAGACGATCGGTAAGCCGGATGACGGTTCCCGGATCGACGCCGATGCCGTGGTCGTCGCACTGAAGTCGCGCACCATCGAGCCGGCAGCCGCGGTCGAACAGTCGCTTGCGGCGTTGAGCTGGCTGCGGCGCTCCGGCGCCGCACAGGTCTATTTCAAGGTCTGCTCGACCTTTGACTCGACGGATCGCGGCAACATCGGCCCGGTCGCCGAGGCACTGCTCGAGGCGCTGGGTGGCGACTTCGCGCCCGTCTGCCCTGCCTTCCCGGAGAACCAGCGCACGGTGTTCAAGGGCCACCTCTTCGTCGGCGACTTGCTGCTCAGCGACAGCAGCATGCGCAACCATCCGCTGACGCCGATGACGGACCCGAACCTGGTGCGCGTGATGCAGCGGCAGTGCCGAGGCAAAGTCGGACTGGTGGACCAGGCCGTGGTCGCCGCGGGCAGCGCAGCAATCCGCAACCGGATGACGCAGTTGCGCAATTGCGGTCACCGGTTCGGCATCGTCGACGCGATCTCCAACGTCGACCTGATGTCCATGGGGCAGGCATTCAGCGGGATGCCGCTGATCGTTGCCGGCTCCGGCGTGGCCATCGGACTGCCGCAGAACCATGGCTTTCAGGCCAGTGCGGCGGCCGCGCGCCTGCCGGCGGCCGGTGGACTGCGCGCGATCGTTTCCGGCAGCTGCTCGGCGGCATCGAATGCCCAGGTCGCGGATTTTCTTCGCCGAGGAGGGCAGGCGTATGCGATCGATCCGCTGCGCATCGCGGCCGGAGAAGACACCGTCAGCGCGGCGCTGGCCTGGGCCGCGCCGAGGCTCGTCGCGGGGCCGATCCTCGTCTATGCAACCTCCGAGTCCGAGGCGGTCAAGGCCGTGCAGGCCCGGCTCGGCGTCGAACAGGCCGGCGCTCTGGTCGAACAGGCGCTGTCATCGATCGCGCTCGGTCTCGTCGAGCGCGGCGTGCGCCAGCTCGTCGTCGCTGGCGGCGAGACCTCCGGCGCCTGCGTGCAGGCACTCGAGGTCGCGCAATTGCGCATCGGCCCGCAGATCGATCCGGGTGTGCCCTGGTGCCACGCTGATTCCCCTGCCGCGGATGCAGAGGGCCTGCACCTGGCGCTCAAGTCCGGCAATTTCGGCACGTTCGACTTCTTCACCAAGGCATTCGACCGGCTGGCATGACCGAGGCCGAACTGCGCGACGAAATCTGCCGGGTCGGCGCGAGCATGTTCGCCCGCGGCTATGTGCACGCCACCGCAGGCAACATCAGCGCCCGTTTGCCCGACGGCTTTTTGATCACGCCCACCGATGCCTGCCTGGGCACACTCGTTCCGGCCCGCCTCGCGAAAGTGACGCCATCGGGCGAGCAGGTCGGAGGTGATCGCGCCAGCAAGACCCTGGCCCTGCACCGCCGGATCTACGACGCGGCCGACACCGCCGGCTGCGTGATCCACACCCACTCGACAAATCTGGTCGCGCTGACGTTGGCCGGCGTCTGGAGCAACGACGACATCCTGCCGCCGATCACGCCCTATTTCGTGATGAAGGTCGGACATGTGCCGCTGATCCGCTATCACCGGCCAGGCGACCCGACAGTCGGCGACCTTGTCGCAGCGGCGATCGAGTCGAGACGGGCCTCTGGCATCGACCTGCGGGCAGTGATGCTCGATCGGCTGGGGCCAAACGTCTGGGGCGCGACGCCCGCTGCGACGATGGCCATCCTCGAAGAACTCGAAGAGACGGCCCGGCTCTGGCTGATGACGAATCCGCGTCCGGTGCACCTCGACGCGGCCGCACTGGCGCAGTTGCGCGACGTCTTCGGCGCGGCCTGGTAGCTCGTGGTGGCAGGGGTCGACACCGCACGACGACACGTCGATACCGAGCGGCTGCGCGCACACCACCCCCCATGCGCGCACAGGCGCGTGGTACGGCTGCTGCCGCTGCATCGGTGATCCACATTGCATCAGATCCGGTCAAGGATCAATGCGTCGATCGCCATCGGCCGGCCACCGTCGCGAGTAGTTCTATCGCTCCATGCATGGGAAGGGTATATCCCTAAAGGAAGAACATTGACGAATCTTCGATTGGCATTTATTGTTTCCGATTGTGTTTTAATACAATTTGTTGACTGGAGAACGACTCATGTTGCTGACCCGAACCCACCTCGCCCGCGCGCTCTCCGCTGCCCTGCTGTGCAGTGCCGCCTTTACCGCCCATGCCCTCGACGACGTGAAGTTCATGGTTGCCGGCACGCCCGGCGGCGGCTTTGACACCGCCGCCCGCACGATGGGCAAGGCGCTGCAGGAGGCACAGGTGGCCAAGAACGTCACTTTCGAATACAAGCCGGGCGCCGGCGGCGCGATCGGGTTGGCGCAATTCGTCAATTCGAACAAGGGTGATCCGAATGCGCTGATCGTCGTCAGTGCCAATACCGTCACCGGCATCCTGCAGACCAAGGCGCCGGTCACGCTGGCCCAGGCCACGCCGATTGCCCGCGTCTTCACCGAGTACAACGTGATTGCCGTCGCCAAGGATTCACCGTACAAGAACCTCGGCGAGTTGATCGCCGCGCTGAAGAAGGACCCGACCAGCATCAAGTGGGCTGGCGGTTCCAAGGGCTCGGTCGACCACATCGGCGTGATCGAAATGGCCCAGGCCGTCGGCGTGCCCGCCGACAAGGTCAACTACAGCCCCACTGGCGGCGGCGGCGAGACCGCAGCGGCCGTGCTCGGTGAGCATGTCACCGCGCTCAGCGGCGGCTACCCCGAGGTGTCCAAATTCGTCACCGCGGGGCAGATGCGGCTGCTGGCGGTGACTTCGCCGACGCGCCTGGCCGGCGTGGACGTCCCCACGCTGAAGGAACAAGGTGTCGACGTGACGACCGGAAACTTCCGCGTCTACTACGGCGCACCCGGGATCACGCCGGCCCAGCAGCAGGCGCTGATCGACGCGATCACCAAGGCCACGCAGACGCCGTTCTGGCAAAACGCGGTGAAGACCAACCAGTGGACGGCGACCCCGCTGTATGGCAAGGATGCCGACTCCTTCATCGGCTCGGAGAATGCGCGCCTCGAGAAGGCGTTGAAGCTGGTCGGGCTGCTGTAAGTGAAGCTGGAAACAAAGGGCGCGCAGCTCGCACTGGGCATCGGCGCCATCTCCATTGCGCTGATGCTCGCGATCGGCGCCGCGCTGCTGCCCGTCGACAAAGGCTACACGGTGGTCGGCACGGGGGTATTCCCGTTCGCCGTATCGCTGCTGATGGGTATTGTCGGCGTGGCGCTGATCTGGCAGTCGCTGACGGGCGGCTTCCGGTTTTTCGAGGAACCGGCATTGCCGCCCGATGCCTGGCCGCTGACCCTGCGGCTGCAGGCGGCGGCCTGGGTGTCGGGCGGATTGCTCGTCAATGCGCTGCTGATCGAGCGCATCGGTTTCACATTCGCAGCGACGATTCTTTTCGCGGCCGCTGCGCGTGGCTTCGGCAGTCGACGCTGGGTCGCGAACCTGCTGATCGGCTTTGCGCTGGCCTGGCCGATCTACCTCGGATTCACGCTCGGGCTCGGCCTGTCGCTGCCCGGCCTCGCCAGGCCCTGGATCTGAGCCCGGGCAGGCACCGTAATCGCACCACAGGATTGAGATGATCGAGATCTGGAATTCCCTGCTGGGAGGCTTCGCCGCGGCCTTGACACCGACCAACCTCGCCTTCGGCTTCACAGGCTGCCTGCTGGGCACGATGATCGGCGTGCTGCCGGGGATCGGCTCCGCGCTGACGGTGGCGATGCTGATGCCGCTGACCACCAAGGTGGAGCCCACCGGCGCGCTGATCATGTTCGCCGGCGTCTACTATGGCGCGATGTTCGGCGGATCCACCACCTCGATCCTGCTGAATACGCCAGGCGAGTCGTCGTCGATGGTCACGGCGATGGAAGGCAACCTGATGGCCAGAAATGGCCGTGCAGGCCCCGCCCTGGCGACCGCAGCAATCGGGTCGTTCGTTGCCGGAACCATCGCCACCGTCCTCGTCACGCTGTTCGCACCGACGATCGCGAACTTCGCACTGAAGTTCGGCCCGGTCGAGTACTTCGCAATCATCGTGCTGGCGTTCATCACGGTGTCGTCGCTGCTCGGCGCGTCGCTGCTGCGCGGCATCGCGAGCCTCGGGCTCGGGCTGTCGATCGGCCTGGTCGGCATGGACACCGTGTCCGGCTTCGCGCGCTACACACTCGGCGTGCCGAACCTGATCGACGGCATCGAGGTCGTGCTCGTCGCCGTGGGTCTGTTCGCCGTCTCCGAGGCCCTCTACAACGTGTTGTACGAAGGCCATACCGAGAGCCGCATCCACAAGATGTCGTCGATCAGGATGACGCGCGACGATTGGCGCCGTTCGATTCCGGCGTGGCTACGCGGCACCTTCATCGGCTTTCCGTTCGGCTCGATTCCTGCGGGCGGCGCCGAAATTCCGACCTTTCTGTCCTACGCCGCCGAGCGCAAGCTGAGCAAGCATCAGGCGGACTTCGCACCGGCCAACGGCGCCGGTGCGATCGAAGGCGTGGCCGGCCCGGAAGCAGCCAACAACGCCTCGTCGACTGGTGCGCTGGTGCCGTTGCTGACGCTGGGCATCCCGACATCGGCCACCGCCGCGGTGCTGCTGGCCGCTTTCCAGAGCTACAACCTGCAGCCGGGCCCGCTGCTGTTCCTGACCTCCAGCGACGTGGTCTGGGGGCTGATCGCCTCGCTCTACGTCGGCAACGTGATCCTGCTGATCCTGAACCTGCCGCTGGTCGGACTCTGGGTCAAGCTGCTGGCGATACCGCGCCACTACCTCTATGCCGGCATCCTGGTGTTTGCCAGCATCGGGGTCTACGCCACGCGCCAGTCAGCGTTCGATCTGGTGCTGATGTTCATCATTGGCTGGATCGGCGTCGCGCTTCGCCGCTTCGACTTCCCGGTCGCTCCGGTCATCGTCGGCATGATCCTCGGACCGATGGCGGAAAAGCAGTTCCGGCTGGCGCTGGGCATCGCACAGGGTGATTGGCTCGTATTCTTCAAGCAGCCGATCTCGGCCACGCTGCTGGGCATCACCTTCCTGGTGCTGTTCGTGCCCTTCGTACTGCGGCGTCGCGGCATCCGCCTGGGTGAGGACGATTGAGATGAGCCACACACCGATCAGCACCCCGGCCATCCGCATCGGCCTCGTGCATGCCGTGTTCCCGGCCATTGCGCCGATACAGGCGGCCTTTGCGCGCCGCTGGCCGCAGGCCGAAACCTTCAACATCGTCGACGATGGCATGCCCGGCGATCTCGAGCGCGACGGGCATCTGACCGGCGCGATGAGCGAGCGCATCCGCCGCCTCGCCGAGCATGCGGTGCACGCCGGAGCACAGGGCGTGCTGTTCACCTGCTCCGCTTTCGGCGAAGCCATTGCGTCAGCGGCATGCGCCATGGTGGTGCCCGTCATGCGGCCGGAGGAGGCGATGTTCCAGGCCGCGATGCGCAGCGGCCAGCGCATCGGCCTGCTTGCCACCTTCGAGCCGGCCGTGGCCCCGATGACACGCGACTTCCTTGCCGAAGCGGCGGCGTGCGGGCTGTATCCGAGCGTCGACGTGGTGTGCGTGCCGGCCGCGATCACCGCAGCGCGCGCCGGCGACGTCGCCACGCACAACCGGCTGCTCGCCGAAGCCGCACCTCGCCTGGCGCATTGCGACGCGGTGATGCTGGCGCACTTTTCCACTTCGACCGCACTGGAAGATGTCAAGGCCGTGCTGAACTGCCCGGTCTTCAGCTCGCCGGACGCAGCAGTCGATGCGATGCGCAGCCGGCTGCACCTGGCCGATGCCGCCACCTGAACCCGGCCGGCCGACGCTGCAACCGCCAGCCTTCGGCTCGGCGTGCGCGGCGCATCGCCTGGTTCAGTCGTCGAAGCCGAACAGGCGAGCAGGATTGTCGACGAGCACGCGTCGCCGGCTTCCCACCGCGGGCAGCCACTCGCCGAGCAGCCCGAGCGTTCGGCGATCGTCTTCCTGCCGGAATGGCTCGATCGCGAGCGGATCGGCGTCGGCAGGCCGCTGCGAGCCGCCCGGATGGGGCCAGTCGCTGCCCCAGACCGTGCGATCCGGTGCGACCTCGAACAGGCTATGCGCGATCGCTGCCACGTCGCAGTAGTGCGGCCCCCGGGTCGAGATCTGATACGGCCCGGACAGCTTGACGTGGACATTCGGCCGTGCAGCGAGCGCAAGCAGTTCGCGGAATCCGTTCTGCTCGACGCCGGCGCTGGCTCGGGCCATGCCGAAATGATCGATCAGCACGCACTGCGGCAATCCCGCGAGCGTGTCCGCGACGCCGGCGATCACCTCGAGGCCGGCATAGAGCTGGATCAGCCACGGCAGGTCCGAGAGTTGTTCAGACAGGTGCAGGATGCGGTGGCGAATCGCTAGGGTATCCCGCTGATGCGCAACCTGCAGGTTCAGTCGTACGCCGCGCACGCCACTCGCGTGCAGCTGCTGCAACCGCGTCCGATCGTCGCTGGCGCCAATCACCGCGATCCCGCGGGCCCGCCCCCTGAGGCGCTGCAGCGCTGCGACGAGGCAACGGTTGTCGGTCCCGTAGACGCTGGGCTGCACGAGCACCGCGCGCTCGATGCCCAATTTGCGGTGCATTGCAACGAGATCGTCGACCGTGGCCGATGGCGGCGTGTAGCGGCGCCCCGCCGCGTACGGATAACGGGCCGGGTCGAACACATGCACATGGCAGTCGGTTGCCCGCTGCGGCACAGTGACGTTCACGTGGCCCCTCCTCTCTCGCGTTGTCTCTGCAGTCAGAAGCGGTGACGCAATCCCGCCGAGACGACGACCCCGGCCTGGGCTTGAGCGTTGCCCGTGGTGGCGACGACGATGGCGCAGAGCGCCGCGAGGGGTACCAGGATTCGCACGATGTGGTCTCCTTGGATTGAGTGAAAGGAGGCCTGTGTGATGGCGCGGCAAGCCCGCAGGGATGCGGGCTTCCCGTTATTCGGGTTGGATGTTTGCCTGCTTGACGATGCGCGTCCAATCGGCGACTTCGGATCGCAGGAAGTCTCCGAATCGGTCGCGAGGACCCACGGCGGGCTCGGCACCGAGTTCAGCGAAACGTGCCTTCACATCATCGGTCGCCATCGCCTTCTGCACCTCCTGGTGCAATTTGTCGAGCACGGCAGGTGGCGTCTTGGCCGGAGCGACCAAGCCCACCCAGTGCGTCATCTTGTACGCCGGCAGACCTGCTTCGGCGAAGGTCGGCACGTCGGGCAGGGCTGCGACGCGTTTGCCCCCGGTGACTGCCAGTGCACGCAATCTGCTCGCTTTCAGGAACGAACCGCCGGAGGTGATGCTGTCGAGCAGGATGTCGATCTCACCGCCCATAAGCGCGGTGATCGCAGGGCCACCCCCCTTGTACGGAACATGCTGCATCTCGATGCCGGTGGTGACCGAGAGCAGCGCGGTGGCCAGGTGCGGCGTGCTGGCGACGCCGCCGCTCGCATAGTTGAGCTTGCCGGGCGCCGACTTGGCCGAACTGATGAGCCCTTGAAGCGACTTGTGGGCCGACTGCGGACTGGTCATCAGCACCAGCGGCGACTCGGCCACTTTGGTGATAGCGGCAAAGTCCTTCAAGGTGTCGTAAGACAGCTTTGCGCCGTAAAGCGAGGGCGCAGTCACGAACGGTGCGCTGTTGAACAGCAGCGTGTAGCCGTCGGCTGGCGCCTTGGCGACCTGCCCGGTGCCGATCGTCCCGCCTGCTCCGGGCTTGTTCTCGACGATGAACTGCTGGCCCAGAGTGGAAGAGAGCTTGGCAGCGAGGATGCGTGCCATCACGTCGTTCGGACCACCCGGCGAGAACGCCACGACGATCGAGACCGGTTTGTTGGGGTAGTCGGACTGGGCGTGCGATTGCACGGCGGACAGCGATGCCAGCGTGATGCCGGCGATCGCCGCAAGGCGCCGCAAGCCGAGAAGCGCCGCACGGGATTGCAGTTGCTGCATGGGTTCGTCTCCTTTCGCTCGCTCACGGGCAGCAAGGTGCGCCGCGGTGCCGGAAGGATAAACGGTTTTTTGTACTTGCACAATACTTAACACAATTTTTGGGTATCCTCGAGGGTCGCCGCCCGCTGATAAAGAAAGGGCCTTTCAGTGCTGATCGACCGCGACACCAGCTCTCCGACATGCTCTATGGAGTTCCCAGATACAACGCAGCGGACAAGCTACCCCTTCATGCGTTCGGTGCTGCACGCATCGGGCATTGCGGCGACGTGGCCGCCAATCGCTCGTCAGGGGCGGCACATTGCGGAGGAGGCCGCGGGCATCCCAGCAATTCCGGAAGTTGGTCCGCTTCGGGCGCCGTCCCGCCGGCGTTGCCGGCTTGGGCGGGCGAGGCTCAGGTGGCGCTTGGCGCCACCGAAGCACCCTCGATGCCATGCCGCGCCAGCGCAGCGGCAATAGATCCGCTAGCCTTCATGTCCTCGACGAATGCCGCGAGGTAAGCCGCCGCAGCGCTGCCGCGCGACTTCGGCATGCCCATGGCCTGTTGGATCACCATGAAGCGCGCGGGCAGCAGCCGCATGCCGCCGAGGCGCCGGGCATCGGCTTCGAGCTGCTGGCGGACGCCGGCGGCGACGTCCGCGCGTTGCTCGACGAAGGTGTCGACCACCGTCTGCGAGGTCGGCGAACGCAGGATCGTTGCGTGCTCGAGTTCGCGCGTCAGGAACAAGTCATAGGCGCTGCCCTTGCCGACGACGACGCTGCGCCCTGCCCTGTCGACCTCGTCGTTGGACTGCAGCGGTGAATCGTCGCGTACGAGGTAGCAGCCCTCGATCAGCACGTAGGGCGCGGTGAACGCGATGCCGGCACCGCGCAGCGGGTCGATCGCGAAGAACCCGATATCAACCTGCTCGTCGGTGACGGCCTGCACCGATTTGCCCGCGGCGTCGAAGACGACGAGTTCGATGCCGACGCCGAGCCGCCGCGCGACTCGGTTCGCCAGGTCGACCGAGACGCCGCACGGAGAACCCGTCGTCGGATCGATATTGGCGAGGATCGGGTTGCCGAGATTGATCGACGCGCGCAGCGTGCCGGTCGGCGTGAAGGCGGAAACGATTTCGGCGGGAACGGTCATGTGGCAGCCTCCTCTGCAATCGTCTTCTTCAGAATGGCCGGGATCACGCCGCCGTCACGCAGCAACTGCACCTCGAGCTGCGTTTCGACCGCGGCGATACCGACGAAGGATTCGACCGTGCCGCTTTCGCGCAAGACCCTGAATGGCAGTTCGCCGCGTGGCATGAGGGTTTCAGGCGGCGCATCGACCTCGATCCGATCGCCCGGTGCGAGTGCCAGCGACTGCGGGTCGACGCCGGCCGGCAAGCGCAGCGGCAGGATGCCCATGCCGACGAGGTTGGAGCGGTGGATGCGTTCGAAGCTCGCAGCAAGGACCGCGCGGATGCCAAGCAGCCGCTGACCCTTGGCCGCCCAGTCGCGCGACGAGCCGGTGCCGTAACGCTCACCGGCGACCAGTACGACCGGGTCGCCGGCTTCACGGTAACGCGATGCCGCATCCCAGATCGGCATCAGCTCGCCGCTCGGCACATGCAGCGTGTGCGCCACCGGCGCATCCGGAGCGAGCAGGTTGCACAGCGTCTTGCTGTGGAAGGCCGCGCGCATCATCACTTCCCAGTTGCCGCGGCGCGATGCGAAGACATTGAGGTCGTGGCGGTCGTCGCCGCGTTCAACCAGAAAGTCCGCGACCAGGCTGTCGGGCGGGATCGCACTGGCCGGCGAGATGTGATCGGTGGTGATGTCGTCACCGACGACCAGCAGCGGATAGGCGCAATAGCGCCCGAGCTGACTGCCCTGGTCGACCGCCGCGAACGGCGGGCGCCTCAGGGCGGTCGAGCGCGGGTTCCACGGAAAGCGTGGCGAATCGGGCGCGCCGAGTGCATGCCAGGCCGGGTTGCGCGCAGCGATCGCGAATTCGCGCCGGTAGTCGCCCGAATCGGCGGCGGCAGCCAGCGCGGCAGCGATCTCTTCACGCGTCGGCCACAGCTCGTGCAAGTACACCTCGCGGCCCTTCGCATCGATCTGCACAGGCTCGCAGCTCAGGTCCACCTCGGCATCGCCGGCCAGCGCGAATGCGATCACCAGCGGTGGCGACATCAGGAAGCCCAGTTCCATGTCCGGATGCACCCGGCCCGGAAAATTCCGGTTGCCCGACAGCGCGGCGACTGGCTGGATCGCGCCTGCGGCACGCGCGAGGCGGATCACCTCGGGCAGCGGGCCAGGGTTGCCGATGCAGGTGGTGCAGCCATAGCCGACGATGTCGAATCCGACGGCGGACAGGTCGTCCATCAGCCCGGCACGCTGCAGGTAGGCCGCCGCGGCCGGCGAACCCGGTCCGAGCGAGGTCTTGACCCACGACGGCACTTTCAGGCCGAGGCGGCGAGCCGTGCGCGCCAGCAGCCCGGCAGCGATCAGCAGCGCCGGGTCCGAGGTGTTGGTGCAACTGGTGATCGCGGCGATCGCCACCGGGTGCCGCGGCATGAAGGCATGCGGCACTCGGCGCTCGAAGCCAAGTGCGGCCAGCGTCGCGCGCGCCTGGCCGAACGGCAGCAGGTCCTGCGGCCGCTTCGGCCCGGCGATGTGCATGCCCACCGTCGCCAGATCCATGACGATCGTTCGGGAGTAGCGCGGCCTGGCATCGGGGTCGAACCACAGGCCTGTGCGCCGTGTATAGGCCTCGACCAGATCGACATTGGCGGCAGCGCGGCCAGTCCCCCGCAGGTAGTCGAGCGTGCTCGCATCGACGGCGAAGAAGCCGGTGGTCGCACCGTACTCCGGCGCCATGTTGGCGACCACGCTGCGCTCGCCGGCGCTCAGGCTGGACACGCCCGACCCGAAAAATTCGACGAACTCGCCGGCCACGCCGATCGCACGCAGCCTCTGCGTCACCGTCAGCGCCAAGTCGGTAGCGAGCGCGCCGGGCTGCAGCGCGCCTTGCAGTTCGACGCCGATCACGTCGGGGATGCGCAGCATTGTCGGCATGCCGAACATGACGGTCTGCGCCTCGAGACCGCCGACGCCCCAACCGAGCACGCCGATGCCATTGACCATCGGCGTGTGGCTGTCGGTGCCGATCATCATGTCAGGAACGAACCAGGTCGCGCCGTCGCGGATTTCGGTGGTGACCACCGTCGCCAGCTGTTCGAGATTAATCGTGTGCATGATGCCGGTGCCCGGCGGGTTGATGTGCACACCGTCGAGCGCCTTCGACGCCCACCGCAGGAAGGCATAACGCTCCCGGTTGCGGCGCATCTCGTGGATCAGGTTCTCGGCCTTGGCATCGGGCCGGCCGTAGACCTCGACCGCGAGCGAGTGGTCGACCGACACCTCGACCGGCAGCACCGGATTCAGCCGCGCCGGATCGACGCCGGCCTCGGCCAGCGCATCGCGCATCGCGGCGATGTCGACCAGCGCCGGCGTGCTGGTGGTGTCGTGCATCAGCACGCGGCCGGGCTGGAACTCGACCTCGGCTTCGCTGCTGCCGGCATCGAGCCAGTCCAGCAGCGCGGCGACCGCGGCGTCGCGCTCGGCGCCGCGCATGCAGCGCACCACATTCTCGAGCAGCAGCCGCAACACGACCGGCAGGCGATGCAGGTCGGCACCGAGCAGGGCCGGTAGGTCGACGAGCCGGCCGCTGCGGCCGGCAAGCGTGACTTCGACGGCTTCGAACGTCACCTCAGTTCTCATTGGAAAACACCATGCACACCGGACTGCCGCAGTCGGCCACCACGCGCGGCGCGGCCAGTTTGCCGCTGTCATCGACATCGAAGGCGACGATGGTGTCGCTGTCCTCGTTCAAGGCATACAACATTCGACCGTCGGGAGTCAGCGTGAAGAAGCGCGGCGTGCGGCCAAGCGTCGGCTGCGCCTCGACAAATCTCGGCAGGCCGCTCTGCCGGTCGAGCCGGAAGGCCGCGATGCTGTCGTGGCCGCGGTTCGAGGTGTAGAGGCAGCGCCCCGCGCCGTCGATCGCGATGCCGGCCGCCCGGCTGTTCCCGGTGAAGGTGGGCGGCAGCGTCGTGATCAGGTGCAAGGCCTCGAGCGCGCCCATCTGCGCATCGAAGCGGTAGGTCGTCAAAGTCGAGTCGAGCTCGTTGACCACATAGGCCAGCGGCAGCGACGGGTGGACCACCGCGTTGCGCGGCCCGGCGCCCTCGCGCGCCTGCACGAACGGCGTCGCGGCCGGGGTCAGCCTGCCGGCGTCGAAGCGGAAGCTGAATATGCGGTCCAGCCCCTTGTCCGGAACGATCACCCAGCGCCCTGACGGGTCGAAGGGATTGAAGTGCGGCTTGGCCTGCTGCTGCTCAAAGCGGTGCGGACCAATCGGGCCAGACACCGTCACGAGCTGCACCAGCGGCTCGAGCGCACCGTCGGCGCCGATCGGCAACACCGCGAGGCTGGCACCGAGGTGGTTGGTGACGACGAGAAAGCGGCCGCTCGGGTCGAGCGCCAGGTGCACCGGGTTGTGGCCTTCGGTACCTTGCTGGTTCAAAAAGCTCAGCCGTCCGCTCGCCCGGTCGACCGCGAAGGCGCTGACCTCGCTGCGGTCGCCGTGCACGCTGTACAGATGGTGGCCGGCGGCCGACAGCGCCAAGTATGACGGGTTGACCAGCCCCTCGACGATCTGGATGCGTTCGAGCGCGCCGCTGGCGGCATCGAACGCAAACACGCTGATGCCCTCGCCGCGCGCATGGCGCTCGCGGGTCGTTCGGCTGCCGACGTAGGCGTGCAGGGTCACCGGGTGTTCTCCGCTTGGCCGATCAGTCGGCAGTGATCTTCGCAAAATCGACGATCCGTGCATATTGCGCCGATTCGGCCTTGATGAAATCACGGAACTGCGTCGGTGACATCGGTGCGATCAGTCCGCCCTGGTCGGTCATGCGCTTGGCCAGCTCGGGATCCTGCAGCGCCTGCACGACGGCAGCATTGATCTTCGCGAGCACCGGAGCCGGCGTCGCCGCCGGGGCGAACAGGCCGAACCAGTTCTCGAGCGCATACTTCGACGCCACTTTGCTCTCGGCGATCGCCGGAACGTCCGGAGCGAAGGCCGCGCGCTTCGCGCTGGTCACCGCAATCGGCTTGACCCGGCCATCCTTCAGGAACGGCGCTGCGGCGGCCATGCTGACGAAAGTCATGTCGACATTGCCGCCAGCCACGTCGAGCAGCTGCGCGGACGCGCCGCGATAAGGCACGTGCACCATGTGGATGCCGGCCATCTCCTCGAGCAGTTCACCGTTGAGGTGCTGCGGATTGCCCACGCCGCTGGTCGCATAGGTCAGCTTGCCGGGGTTCTTCTTCGCGAAGACGACCAGCTCGTCGACCGACTTGAACGGCGCATCGGGGCGCGCGACGAGCACATTGGGTACCTTCACGATCGGCGTAATCGGCACCAAATCCTTGTCCGGCGAGTACTGCATCCGTGCCTTGAAGATGAACGGGTTGATCGCTGTCTCGCCGGCCGAGCCGAGCAGCAGCGTGTGGCCGTCGGCCGGGGCGCGCACGACGGCCAGCGCACCGAGCATGCCGCTGGCGCCGGGCTTGTTGTCGACAATCACCTGCTGGCCCAGCGAGGCGCGCAGTTTTTCGGCGAGCAGCCGGCCCATCACATCGACGCCGCCGCCGGCGGCAAATGGCACAACGAGCGTGATCGTGCGGGTCGGATAGTCCTGCGCCATCGCGGCGAAGGGGGCGGACAGCGCGCAGGCGAGCGTGGTGGCAAAAAGGGTGCGGCGGGTGAATTGCACGGGTTTGTCTCCTTCATGAAACCGATCGGATCGGCATGAAGGCATCGTAGGCAGAAGGCTCGCCGATGAAAATTAAACTCTTGCCAACGCAGCGTTCTCCGATCAAGAACGCTCGGGTCAAGATGATCAGCTACCGCTGCGGCCGGCGGCCGCCCGCTGCAGGTGCTCGATCAGCGTCTGCGTGATCGGGCTCAGCTGCTCTGGGTCACGCACGACGACGCACATTCTGCGAATCGCCCAGTCCTCATTCAGGCCCAGCATCGCAATGCGGCCGGCTTCGACATGCGGTGCGAGGACCCCCTCGGGCAGCATCGTGATGCCCAGTCGCGTCTGCACCAAGCGGCACATGGTATCGAAACTGCTGGCTTGCACCCGCTGTTCGACGGCCTTGCCGCAGGCCTGCGCACCGGCGGCGATCAATTGCGCGATCGAACTGTCGGCATGCGGCCCGACGAACGCATAGTCCAGAGCGGCTGCAAAACGCACCGACTTGCGGCGCGCCAGCGGATGGCCGATCGGCGTCGCGATCATCAGGCGGTCGCTGTGGTAGGGCAAGGCGGTCAGCCCATGACGCGGGGTCTGGTCGGCGACAACGCCCAGATCCGCCGAGCCGTCGGTGACGGCCGCGACGACCGCCTTTCCGGTGCGCTCCTCGAGCGAGATCCTCACGCCCGGATAGCCCGACAGGAAGTTTTCGATCTCCTCGGGCAGGAACTGGTTCAGCGCCGACGCCACCGCGTGCAGCCGCACATGTCCCTTTACACCGTCGGCGAATTCGCCGAGTTCGGCGTCCATGCGCTCGACGAGGTTCAACACCTGGCGCGCATGGCGCAGCAGCGACTGACCGGCCGGCGTCAGCCCGACGCCGCGCGCATGGCGCTGCAGCAGCGGCACGCGCAGCAGATCCTCCAGCTCGGCGATGCGCTTGCTGACCGCCGACACCGCCAGGTGCTCGCGTTCGGCGGCCCGAGTCAGGTTGCGGCACTCGGCGACGGCGACGAAGATTTTCAGACTGACGAGGTCGTGGCGCACGAGCGAAGCGAGATGGGTATCAGACGGGCAAGGGCCGCTATGGGGTGGGGCTGTGTCGCTTCATCATTGGGTACGCGGCGGGTGGTTCCCAGGCCGATTACGCGAAGATCGGCAACGGAAGCGACATGGTAGCGCTGACTGTCGCCCAGGGGCCCAGCCATTCGCATAAGGACAAGACTGACGATGTAAAGAACTTGACTTCGCACTCGAGGTCGCACTCGACGTCGCACCCGGCGGCGGTGGCCGGCCTCTCGGTGCTGACCCCCTTCGGGTGTGTCGCTTGGTTTGACCGGCGGCTTCAGGGAGACGAATTCGAGTGCGCGGATGTCGGTTCAGGGTCGTTTCCAGCCAATCGGATCGGGCTCTGTCAAGGAGTCGTGCGCAATCGACTTACGTGCCGACCACGGCCAAGTGACCAAGCGACGAAGGCAGCAACCCGCGGGCGGCGCTAGGGCCCAGTGCCCGGTATTCTTTGCGCTACAGACGTAGCCGAAGTTGGGTAGGGGCGGGACCCGACCGCTGCTTTGCAATACTTCAGCGCGTGACGTCTTCGTAGCCCGCGATCGGCGTCGCATCGTGGATGTCTTCCCCTCACCGCAAGCTCATCGTTGAATACTTGAGCCTGGAAACGCATTGGGCAATTCGCCACCTCGGCGTCAATCGGGCAAGCGCGGTCCCAGCCCTTCACTCAGGCCGGATCCAAGTACCGCTCAAGGTGCATGTCGTCGTCTCCCAGCCGGACGCCGACCATCGAAAGCCAACTCGCATAATGGGCCGACTCCAGCTCCCATGTCATGCCGATGCCGCCGTGCAGTTGGATGGCCTCTTCGCCGATCAATCGGGACGACGCGTTGGTCGTGATCTTCGCCGCGGCCGCTGCCTTCAAGAAGGCGGCTTCATCTGACTGGGCCGCGGCATTGATGACCGACGAACGGGCTTCTTCCAGGGCAATCATCATCTCGACGATGCGGTGCTGGATCGCCTGGTTCCTGCCGATGGGGGTAGCGAACTGCTTGCGGACCTTCAGGTACTCGATCGTGTCGTTGATCAGCGCATCCATTGCACCGACCGCCTGCGCACACAGTGCCAGCGTGCCGATGGCGATGCCTCGTTCCAGCGTCCGGAACGCCTGCCCCTCCGCTCCGATGATTGCCTTGTCGTCCAGGACCACCGACTCGAACGCCACCTCCGCAGCCCGACCGCCGTCGATCTCCGGATAGGAGCGCACCTTGACCCCCTTGCCGACCGCAGGAACCAGGAACATGGTGATGCCCGCCTTGTCTTCAGGTGCACCCGCCGTCCTTGCACTGACAACGAAATCCTTGGCGTCCCTCGCGTTCGGAACCGCGGCCTTGACGCCATCGAGAACCCATGCGTCGCCCTGTCGTTCGGCACGGGTGGTGACGTAGGAAGGCTCCCATGTGGCATCGGTCTCGCAGTGCGCGAGGGTCACCACAGACTCGCCGGCGATGACAGCCTGCAGCAGGTCGTGGTGCGGCGTGGACGCAGCGAGCACCCGGCCTGCCATGAGGGTGCCCAGGAAGGGCTGGTCGACCAGAAGCGCCCGACCGAAGACCTCGAATACATTGACGACGTCGAACAAGTCCTCGCCGTATCCTCCGACCTCCTGGTCGAACAGCACGCCGACGGCCCCGATCTCGGCCAATGCCTGCCAGGTGCCAGCGTGTTCCGGGGTCCTTTCGAACTGCCGCGAGCGGTGCGACGGAGTCGGGAGGGTGTCCTTGATGCAGCGAGTGATGCTTTCGGCGAGCGACGTCTGCTCGTAGGTATATTCAAAATTCATTGCAGCGCCCCTCAGAGCCCGATGGTCTTGGCGATGATGTTCTTCTGGATCTCGTTGGAGCCCCCGAAGATCGACAGCTTCCGGTTGTTCAGGTAAGTAACCGAGGCTCGTGAGGACGCCTGCGGTCCGATCCCCTGGAGGTCAAGGCCGGCTTCATCGGTCAGGTCGTTGACGACCTTCGGCCCGTATGCGCCCATGGCCTTCAGCGACAGCGCGTTGATCGCCTGCCGAAGACGCGACCCCTGGATCTTGAGCATCGACGCTGCGGCGGCCGAGCCGCCACCGCTCTCGACGGCAGCAAGCGTCCTGAAATTGGTAACCCGCAGATTGCACGCCTCGATTTCGAGGAGGCTCAGCTCCTTGCGAAAATCGGCATGAGACAGCAATGGCCGACCCCGACGCTGCACGGTGGCAGCCGCATGCTTCAGGCGCTCCAGCGCGGCATAGGCGTAACCCACGCCGGCCATTCCGGTGCGCTCGTAGCCGAGGAGGTATTTCGCGCAGGTCCAGCCATGACCTGGCTGCCCCACCAGGTTGTCGACCGGAACCTCGACGTCGCTCAGGAACACCTCGTTGACCTCATGCTCGCCGTCGATGGTGATGATCGGTCGAACCTCGATGCCAGGCGAATCCATGTCGATCAACAGGAAGCTGATGCCCTCCTGCTTTCTTTCGGTCTTCTCGGAGCGGACGAGGCAAAACATCTTGTTCGCAAACTGCCCGAGCGTCGTCCACGTCTTCTGACCATTGACAACCCAGCGGTCACCGCGAAGTTCGGCGGTGGTTTTCAGCGACGCAAGGTCGGAGCCGGCACCGGGCTCGGAGTAGCCCTGGCACCACCAGTCGCTGCCATCGAGGATCCGGGGCAGGTAGTGCGCCTTTTGCGCCTCGGTGCCGAATTTGATCAGCACGGGGCCCAGCATGTTGATCCCGAATTGAATCGGCCGCGGAGCATTCGCCATCGCGCTTTCATATTCGAAGATGTAGCGCTGGGTAGCGGTCCAGCCAGGCCCGCCGTACGCCGTCGGCCAGTGATTGGCCAACCAGCCGCGCGACTGCAGGATCGCGTGCCAGCGCAGCATGTCCTCGCGGCTCAGCCGCTCGTCCACCGCAACCTTGGCAGCAATATCGGCGGGAAGATCGGTGCGCAGGAAGTCGAGGACCTGCTGGCGAAACGCTTCCTCGGAGGGAGTGAAATCCAGATTCATGTTCTTGATGTCGTTGGGCAGAAGCCGGTCCCGCGAGCAGTGGCCCGGGCAGGCGTCCGCGTTGAACAGCGTCAGGCTCTCTAGGCGAAAAGACCGGTTGCACCGACGAGCGCGGCGCGGCAGTCACGAACCATCCGATCGATCAACTCCGCGCAGGTGGGGATGTCGTCGATGATGCCGATGCACAGGCCGGCCCAGATCAGCCCGTCGTCGGTCTTGCCCGTCTCGAGGGCTTCCCGCCCACGCGCGCCCGCGACCAGCGGCCGCAAGTCGGCAAACGTCGCACCTTCCGGACGTCGCTCGATCTGGTTGACCTCAGCCGCCACGGCGTTGCGCCAGACCCGTGCGGTGTTGCGCAGTCCGCGGAAGATCAGGGTCGTGTCGTTCTCCGATGCGTCGACAAGCGCCTGCTTGACCGAGGAATGAATCGGCGCCTCCTGCGTGACCATGAAGCGCGTGCCCATGTTGACGCCCTGGGCGCCCAGCGCAAGAGCCGCGGCCATCGTGCGGCCGTCCGCAATGCCGCCGGAAGCGACAACGGGAATCTTCAGCTTGGCGCAGGCAGCCGGGATCAGGATCAAACCGGGCACATCGTCCTCGCCCGGATGGCCGGCGCATTCGAAGCCATCGATGCTGATCGCATCGACTCCGCGCTTCTGCGCCGACAGGGCATGGCGAACCGATGTGCATTTGTGAATCAGCTTGATGCCGGCGGACTTGAACGCCTCGGTGAACTCTTCAGGGTGGCGGCCCGCCGTCTCGACGATATCGATACCGCTGTCGATGATGGCCCGTACATAGTCTGCATAGGGGGGCGGGGACGCGGTGGGGAGGATCGTCAGGTTGACCGCGAAAGGCGCATCGGTCATGGCGCGGCACCGTGCAATCTCGGCAACAAGCGCCTCGGGAGATGGTTGCGTCAACGCGGTCAGCGTTCCCAGTCCGCCCGCATTGGAGACTGCCGCAGCCAACTCCGCACGCCCGACCCACATCATCCCGCCCTGGATGATGGGGTAGCGGATCTTCAAGAGTTCGGTGATGGTGGTTTTCATGGCGAATTCCTCGGTCAGGCTTGCTTGTTGGCTTGCACTTTGCCGATCGGTCGACCGGAGAGGGGGTCGTGTCGGGCACAGGCTTTCATCCACTCGCCAGCCGGCATCAGCATCGAGGCTGCACGCATGCCCGACTTGACCGCGGCCACCGAATGCGCCGGATAGCCTCCGATCGCACGGGCCCGTTCCCTGGCCCGGTCGAGCACCTGGTCGTCGTCGACCTGCTCGGTGGCGATGCCCAGGCGAACCAGGTCGTCAGCCGCGATCCGGTCGCCGGTCAGGCACAGCCGCGCGGCAACGGCTTCGGTGTGGCGCAAGGCGAGCCAGGCGGCATTGCGCGGCGCGGCCATGCCGATGGCGATCTCCCCGACCTGCAGGAACGCCGAGCGTCCGCAGACCATGAGATCGCCCGCCAGCGCCAGCGACGCGCCACCGTTGATGGCATAACGCTCCAGCCCGACGATCCAGACTTTCCTGCTCGAGACCAATGCGGTGTGCACGGACTCCCACAACGCAGGGAACTCCGCGAGCCATTGCGGTTTCGGTGTCGCACCGAATTCCTTGGTGTCGAAGCCCGAGCAGAACGCTCCGCCGGCTCCACGCAGCAGGACACAGCGGATGTCGTCGTCCTTCTCGATCGTTGCGACGGCCTCGAGCAGGGCAGCGGCCAAGCTCCCCTCCACGGCGTTCTTCTTCTCTGGTCGATTGAGGATCAGCTCGCACCATCCCTGATGCTTTTCGAGAATCACTGCATTCATGTCGGTCTTTCTCCTGCGACGTATCGCGTTGGATTCGGGCGCCTATTGGCCGGGCTTGATGCCGCTGGCCTTGACGACGGCGGTCCAGCGCTTGAGTTCGTCTGCCAGCAAGGCTCCGAAGCCTTCCGCAGTGCCGCCGGTCGTCGTCATTCCGAGCTTCCGGATGGCCTCGACCACGTCAGGCTTCTTCAGCGCGGCATTCACTGCCGCGTGCAGCCTGTCGCGTACGCCGGCCGGCAGGTTGGCCGGAGCCATCAGGCCCAGGAAGCTCTCGGCGTCCAGATCCTTGTAACCGGACTCCTTCGCCGTCGGAAGGTCCGGCAGGCCCGGGGCACGCTGCTGTCCCGGCGTCACGATGCCCTTCAGCCTGCCCTGCGCGATCAGCGCAGCAGTAACGCCGCCAAGGTCGAACAGCAGCGGCACCTCGCCTGCGACTGTCGCCCGCGACGCTTCGGCCGAGCCCTTGAACGGGATGTGCAGGAGCTTGAGATTGTGCTTCTGGGCAAGCATCTCGCCCCAGGTCTGGGTCAGTGTGCCCGTACCCGGACTCGCATAGGCAACCGCTTGCGGTTGCGAGCGGATCCATTCGATCAGCGATTTGAGATCCTTCGCCGGAACCTTGGGATTGACGGCCACCAATATGGGCATGGCCACCAACGGCGCAATCGGCGTCAGGTCGCGGAGCACGTCGTACGGCGTTTCGATTCCGGTGGCCGGGTTGAGTACCAGGTTCGCCGCCACGACCAGCAGCGTGCAGCCGTCTGCGGGCTGGCGCACCACATAGCCGGTGCCGATGGTGCTGGCGCCACCGGCCTTGTTCTCGACGATGACCTGCATGCCACCCAGTTCGCTGGACATCGCCTGCCCGACGATGCGCGCGACGGAGTCCGTGGGGCCGCCTGGGCCATAGGGCACGATCAGGCGGACAACCTGGCTTTGGCAGTTTTGCAGGGCCCATGCATTGCTCGAAAGCATGCTTGCTGCGACCAGCAGCGTCTTGAGAATCTTGATCACGTTTGTCTCCTCTCTGGGTAAAAAAAGGCCGAGCGAGGCCACCCTCCCGAAGGAAGGGGTTCGAATCGACTGTGGGACTAGGCGGTCGGGCTCTTTTCCAGGGGCGCCCGTACCTCGCCAAGAAGCTGTTGGACCTGGGTCGACACCGGGGCGGCAAGCGCCCCGGCCAGCATGTCGATCAGGTTTTCGATTGCGCGACGCATGTCGAAACCGCGGTTCTGGCGGCCGCGCCGAGCGCTGACGCGCTCGAAGTCCGCCAAGCTGAAGAACAGGAAGTTGATGGCCGACAGGTAGCGCTGTCGCAAGAGTGATTCGGGCACATGCGGCAATGCGGGGCCCAGGAACTCGTATACGCGCCGGAATCCTCGATCGATGTCGTCTGCCGCCGGCGCAGAAAGCTCGATGTCCGGGTGGAGCTGCACCGCCGCGAGGAAGCGGTTGTAGGTGTTGCCCTTTCTGGTCATGAGCTTCGACGCCAGCGGCCAGACGAGCGCTTCGACCAGTGCCCTGACCTCGCCTTGACGCTGGCCCGCCAGCAGACGGCTGACATAGTCGTTGCGCAGGATGTCGACCTCACGCATGCCCAACTGCAGCACCGCACGTACGAGGGCTTCCTTTGTACCGAAGTGGTAATGCAGTGCCGAGTTGTTGCGTTGCCCGGCCTCGCGTGCGATTTCGCGCATCGAAACCGCGTCGATGCCGCGTTCGGCAAAGAGCCGTTCCGCCGTCTCGAGCAGGCGCTCGGATCCTTCGCTCCTCGAGCCTGCCGAGGGCGGCGATTCCTTGGTCGTCCTTGCGGATCCTTTTGCGGTCATCGTGTTCTCCCGAATCAATCCGCGACCTCCTATTGCTGGAGCAATCGCGGTCAATCTCAAGCTGATGGCGCAAGTCTAGACAGTCATTCCAAGTAAGTCAAGTGCTTTAATTTGTCTTCCAACTGCTTGACTGACATTAAGTCAAATGCTTTAATCAGGACGAGCGCCATGGTTGCGCATGACGACGACTGAGCAGGTGCCACAGCCGCTCGCCGCGACGACGGCCCGGCCTCGCATCGCGTCAAAGGAGTCCGATCAACCATCGCTTCAGGCAAAGACGCTTCCGGTCAACCGGGTAACGGCACTCGTGCCGAAGCAACCGGCGGCCCCAACCAACCGAACTCTCGACATGCAAGATCGTCCACTCAGCGGTATCCGAATCCTCGACATGGCCACGGTGATCGCGGCGCCCTTCGCGGGGACGCTTTGCGCCGACATGGGAGCCGAGGTCGTCAAGCTCGAACTTCCGAGCGGCAACGACACCTTGCGCGGCCTCGCACCGGTGCATGACGGGCACGCCCTCTTCTGGAAGACCCTGAACCGAGGCAAGAAAGGCATTTCCCTGGATGTACGGAAGCCCGAGGGTCGAGCGCTGTTCCTCCGGCTGGTGGAGAGTTTCGATGTGCTGATCGAGAACTTTCGAACCGGAACGCTCGACGGCTGGGGACTCGACATGGCAACGCTTCGCAGCCACAACCCTCGGCTGATCGTCTTGCGCCTGACCGGGTTCGGACAGACCGGACCGTATGCGAAACGGCCGGGCTTCGCCCGAATCTTCGAGGCGATGAGCGGATTCGCCCATCTGACCGGCGAGCCAGGGGGCCCGCCTCAGCACATGAACTACCCGCTGGGAGATGCTATCTCGGGGCTGTTCGGGGCATTCTCGATCGTGACCGCGCTCCTCGAGCGCAACTCGAGGCCGAAGCATCAGCAAGAAGGCGTCGAGATCGATCTGTCTGCCACGGAGGCCATGATTCGGCTGCTCGATCCGCTGGCAGCCGAATATGTGGTGGCCGGCATCGACCGCATCCGCTCGGGCTCACGGGCGACCTATACCGCGCCTTCGAATGTCTATCAGACTCGGGACGGTGCGTGGATCACCCTGGTCGGATCGGGCGACAACATCTTCCGACGCATCTGTACTGCAATGGATCGACACGACTTGGCCGAAGACACGAGGTTTCGCAGCACCGTGCTGAGAACCGTCAACCTGGCGGAACTCGATCAGATCATCGAGACGTGGTGTCGAAGCATGCCGCTCGAGGAGCTTGCGGCGACCCTTGACCGCGAGCAGGTGCCTTTCAGCAAGGTGTACTCGACAGCGGACGTTCTCGCCGACCCGCACTTTCGCGCACGCGGGACTTTCGTCTCGATGCAGGATCCGGTGCTTGGCGCAATTCCGGCGCCGGCGGCGGTGCCAAGGTTCACCGGCCGCACGCCCACCGTTCCCACGGTGGGCCCAGAGACCGGCGAGCACAACGAGCAGATCTATGGCTCGCTGGGCCTGACGACGGCCGACCTCGCCGCATTGAAGGCGAAAGCAGTCATCTGAGTCGAGTGGCGCCAAGGCCCGCCGGCCAAAGGTGAGCACGATGAAGCTACCGATTCTGGAGAGCCCATTCGTTTGGCATCAAGTCCTCCAGCGCGCCTGAAGCGAACCGGCAACCGGTCAATTGACTATTCGACTGAAGGCTGATCGCCCTAGTCGTTGAAGACCCGGTTCCGGAGCTGTAGCGGTCCCTCAAGTTTCGGACCAGCGGACGACTGGAAGTGAACGCCGCCGTCACTCAGACAGCCGGTTGCGAGTGACTCAGTTCAGTCTGAAGCGGAATATCGATCGTGGACCACGGGTGTGCAGTGGATTTGGTGGATGCGTCCCACGCGCCGACTGCACAACCGCGACCGACCACAGTCGAGCCGGACGCGAGGCCGCGGGACTTGAAGCCCGGAGACCCAATAATCGCACTGGGAGCAGAACGAGCTGACGCAATTTTCCAGTAGCGAAACTGCGGCCTGACAGCCCGCTGTGAGGCCTGCGAGCGACCGACCGGCGGTACGCGCAGCCATGAGTGGCAACATCGAACTGGGTTACCAGATCGAGAATGAATTGATGGCGCTGTGCTTCGCGATGGCCAAGAAGAGCGTGTGCTGGCAGGATTCGTTCCCGGCGAGCGCCACGTCATCGCCCAGCGACTTGAACAGATCCGAAAGCTTGGCCATGAGCAACGAGACAGCGTCATGGTGCACGGCATCATCAACCTCAGTGCCCCGGTTTTTGATCACTCCGGCGTCGTCGCCGCAATCACGATGGGTTTCATGGGGCAGGCCAATCCGCGCACCACGGTGGTCGAGGCGCTTCAACATGTCAAGCAGGGAGCGCATGAACTGTCTGTTCTGCTCGGAGGGGAGATCCGGAAGCCGGAGGAATAGGCTGCCGTGTCACTGCGATGCAGCTGTGCGATTTGACGGCCATGGCGTCCTTGCTAACAGCTGGAGCTGCGGCAACGAGATGCCCTCGACATCGGAGAGTTACAAGCGGATCGTCATTCGACCACGATGCCCTCGGCCTCGATGATGCTCTTCCACCGCACCGTTTCCCTGTCCAACTCGCGAGCGAATTCCTGGCTTGTGCTGCCATGGACCTGGAAACCCAGCGATTCGAGCTGGCGCGTCACATCGGGATCTTTCAACGCGCCCACAATCGCGCTGTGCAGCTTGGCATTGACGGCAGGCGGCATGCCCTTGGGTCCGGCAATCCCCTGCCAGCCATAGATGACGAAATCATCAATACCATTTTCGGTGAAGGTCGGCACCTGCGGCAGCTCGGGTATTCGCTGCTGGGCGGTGACGGCCAGCGGCTTGATCTTGCCCGCCTTGATATGGCTGCTGACGTTTCCGAAGTTGGTGATCAATACATTCACATGGCCGGCCATCAGGTCGGTCAAAGCGGGGCCGGCGCCCTTGTAGGCGACGTGAATGCCAGTCGTGCCAGTGCGCTTCCAGACCAGGGCCGCGCTGAGGTGGTCGGTCGTGCCAGTGCCAGAATTGGCGAACGAGACCTTCCCGGGGTTCGCCTTCATGTAGGCAATCAGTTCCTTGAAAGAGTTGGCGGGGAAGCCAGGCGACGCGACCAGAACGTTCGGCGTTCGCACTGGAATCGTCAACAGATCGAAGTCGCGACGCGGCTCATATTTCATGCTCTTGTTGATGTATGGCGCGATCGCGAACGTGCCGATCGGTGCGATCAGCAGCGTGTAGCCGTCGGGAGCGGCGCGCGCCACCAGCGTCGCACCGATACCGCCACCGGCACCTGCCTTGTTGTCTACCACGACCTGTTGGCCGAGCGCCTCGGCCATCTTTCCGGCGATCGCTCGCATCACGGTGTCCGAAGTTCCACCGGGGTTGAAAGGGACGATCACATTGATCGGCTTGTCCGGATAGGTCTGCGCCAGAGCGCCTGTACAGGCGGTCGCAGCGAGCAGCAGCGACGCGAACAACGACCGGTTTTTCATGAACATGGGCTGGGTCTCCTTGGTGATGTGGTCATGGCTTGCGTTGGCTCGCCATGCCTGGGATGGGTGGATGAAAGGGGTCGAGCTGCACATTGACGGAGCTTGTTTCCGCAAGGCTCCCGACGAGTGGACAATCGCCACTCAAAGAGCAAGGTCGAACAGGTGGATCTGGCTGAAGGATTCAGGCGGCCACGAGGTTGCAGCCGGACACCGCGTCGAAAGTGCATGCCTTGCCGCGCTGCGGTGCAAGACGAACGATTTCACCCGGCAGCGGCAGCGGCACCGACTCATCACGAATCAGGACCTGCACCTCTTCTCCACGCGCCTCGGCCAAGACCAGACTCTCCGCTCCCATCGGCTCGACCAACTTCACCCGCGCTTCGAATCCGCCCTCGGCAACGAAGCCCAGATGCTCCGGGCGAATGCCGTAGCTGATTTCGCGGCCGTCATCGGTTGCTACATCGATGTCAAACGGCAGGACACCTACGGCGGTGTCGGCGACTCGTTGGCCAGCCTGACTCAGAATGCGCCCCTTGAAGAAGTTCATCTGCGGCGCACCAATGAAACCGGCGACGAATGTATTGACCGGGTGGTGATAGAGCTCGAGCGGTGATCCGATCTGCTCGACCCGGCCTCCATTCATGACCACGATCTGGTCAGCCAGCGTCATCGCTTCAACCTGGTCGTGGGTCACGTAGATGGACGTAGTGCCGATTCGCTGGTGCATTGCCTTGATCTCTGAGCGCATACGTCCGCGCAGCAACGCGTCCAGATTCGACAATGGCTCATCGAACAGGAAAACCTGCGGTTGCCGCACGATCGCACGACCCATCGCGACCCGCTGGCGCTGTCCACCCGACAGTTGCCCGGGGAGACGGTCGAGCAACTTCGTCAGTCCGAGCAGGTCTGCCACCGCGTCGACCTTGCGCTCGATCTCCGCTTGCGCCTCGCGCCGGATCTTCAGCGAAAAGCCAAGGTTCTGTCGAACAGTCTTCGTGGGGTACAGCGCATAATTCTGGAACACCATCGCAATGTCGCGGTCGCGTGGAGCGACATCGTTGACACGCCTGCCGTCGAACTCGATGTCGCCCGACGTGACGTCGACCAGGCCGGCGATCATGCGCAGCAGCGTCGATTTCCCGCAGCCCGACGGGCCGACGAGGACGACGAATTCGCCATCTGCGACGTTCAGCTCGATTCCGTGGATGACTTCGACGTTGCCAAAAGACTTGACGACTTTGCGGGTGGTAACGGTGGCCATGATGCGAACCTTCAGATCCGTTGGTTTCAGCGCGCGTCGGCGTAGATGTCGCGCGCCGCGTAGTTGCTTTCGATCAGCCAGTCACGCAGCACGTCGAGCAGATGCTGCTTGTGTGAGGCATGGGCTGGTGCGTCCCACAGATTGCGCTGCTCGTGCGGGTCCGCCTTCAAGTCGAACAGCTGGCCATAACGTTCGCCCTTGAAGTGCACCAGCTTCCAATCCGCTGACCGCACCATGGTGATGAACTCGCAAGCGGTCAGGTTGTGGTCGCCGGCCTGCTCGCAGAACACGTACTCGCGTCCTGGAAACTCCCCGCCACTGAGCGCCGCACCCAGCGACTGGGCCTCCATCGGGTAAGGAGCACCCACGCCGGCCCATTCGAGGATTGTCGGAGCCAGGTCGTGCAACTGCACCAGGCCGTCGACGCTGCGCCCACCGTCGAAGCGGCCTGGTGCGCTGATGATCAATGGCACATGGACAACCTCTTCGTACATGCTCCACTTCTGCGTCAAACCGTGATCTCCCAGGCAGTCGCCGTGGTCGGTGGTGAAGACGACGATGGCATCGTCAAGGTAGCCGCGGGATTCAAGCGTCGCCAAGATCTCGCCAACTTGGGTATCGATCATTTCGATGTTGGCCAGGTAGTGGGCACGCATGCGGCGAATCTGCTCGTCGCTGGCGCCGAGCGGCCACAGTACGGAGTCGTGGTCGACCTCGGCGTCGTGGATGCGCTTGCCCTTCAATGGGGGTGGCAATGCCTCGAGTTCTACCTTGTCGACGCGTGGCATGGGTGTGTCGCTGCGCGCCAGGTATTTCTCCAGGAGTTCGGGCGTCGGGTCGTACGGCGGGTGCGGCCCGGGAAATCCGATCTGCAGAAACAGGGGCTGCTGCTTGGGTTTCGTGTTCAGCCACCACCTGGCCATGCCACCGACGAAGTTGTCGGAATGCAGCTCCGCCGGCAGCTCCCAGGCAAACGCACCGAGACGCTCGGCGTAGTCCGCGCGTTTGCGATAGAGCTCGCGCTGGGGCTTGACGAAGCCACGGTGTGCCAGTGCTTTGTCCCATTCGTCGAAGAACCAGCGGCCGTCAAGGTAACGGTCCTTGTTCTCGACGATGTACCGTTCGTCGAAACCGGCCTTCGCGTCGTACGGTACGGTGTGCATCTTGCCGATGTTCACCGTGCGGTAGCCGGCGTTGCGCAGCTGATCGACCCACCCTCGCTGCCAAGGTGCGCCGTTCTTCAGCACGCCAGTGGTGTGCGGGTACAGCCCGGTGAAAAGGCTGGCGCGGCTCGGTACGCAGCTCGCTCCAGTGATGAAGCAGTTGTTGAAGCTGACCCCGGTCTTTGCCAGCCCATCGATGTTGGGGGTATCGACGTGGCCGGCACCGAGCGCCGCGATCGTGTCGAAGCGCTGCTGGTCGGTGATGATGAGGATGATGTTCGGCGGCTGCGCCATGGTCGGTCCGTTCAATGCGTGAGGGTTCATGGGTTGAAGAAGGTTCGCGCGGCGGTGCCGCCGAGGATTGCGGCCTTGTCGGTGCCGCTCATCCCGCGGGCGGTTTCGATGACATTGAAGGCCTGATCCAGTCGCTGCACGGCATCGAGTTCGAAGACCGGCAGGTTGCTGCCCCACATCAGGCGATCCGCGCCGAACAGCGCCTGCATGTTGAGCGTGGCCTCGAGGGCACGCCAATAAGGTGGCACATCGAAGGCCGCGAAGTCGGATACCTTCACAAGCACGTTCGGCAATGCCGCCAGAGACGTCCATGCCGGCGCCTCCGGCCAGCCGGCGAAGTGGTCTATCGCGAAGCGAAGTCGTGGATGGCCCGCGGCGAGTTCGATGACACGGTTCAATGCGCCGGCCATCGCCTGCGTGCGCGTGATCAGCGGGCACAGCACCGCCGCCTGGGTCGCCAGCGATTCGCACAGGTTGTCGAGCGGGCGCTGCAGGTCAACGAATCGAATCCGGAACGAACGCACTCCCAGATCGAAATCGCCGGCCAGGCTTGTCGGGTCTTCGCATTCGGCCTGCGTGATTGCGCCCATCACCGCGATGCGGCCCGGAAAGCGCTTCGCACATTCGAAGGCGTAGCCGAGATCGCGGTGGTAGTAGCCGATATGCGGCACCAGCACGGTCGCTTCGATGCCTAGCGCGCCCAGCCTGTCAAGGTGAGCTTCGATCGGATAGGCATTGGGCTGCCGATCGTATGGTGACATGCCAGGCACCAGCGCAACGCCATGCGCCGGCCAGACGTGGCAGTGTGCGTCGATGAAGCGCGGCTTCGGAGTCATCTGCATCACCGGGCCTTCGTTTCCGTCTCGGGAATGTCGAGCGTCCGCCGCAGGGCCAGGCTGAGGTGGCTGCGCATGGCCTCCATCGCCCGGGACGGCACGCCGTCGGCGATCGCAGCGAGCACGTCAATGTGTTCAGCCAGCGCTACGCCATCGCGGCGGTTGCTGCCAGGAAACGTCAATCGGTACAGCCGCTGGCGCGAGATCGCGCGATCGAAGGCCTCGCTGATGTAGGCGTTGTTGAATTGACCGATCACGAACCGGTGGAAACCGACGTCGCACTCGATGCGCTGCGGCAGTTCGGCTGCCCAAGCTTCATCCGACTGCTGCCGCGTGTCGTACAGCCGGCGGGTTTCAGACATCAACCGCCCGATGGCGACCATGTCCGGCCGCTCGGCGGCGCGGCCGACCGCCGTGACTTCGAGCAACATGCGAAAGGCGTAGATTTCGCTGATCTGGGTCGGCGTGGTGCCGAGCGTGAAAACGCCGCGCTTCGGCTGCAGCACGACCAGCCCTTCGGCCTCCAAGCGCTTCAATGCGTCGCGCACCGAGGCGAGCGGCGCGTCGATCAGCTCGACCAGTTGCCGCTGGCTCAGCCACTGCTGCGGCTTGATCGTCCCGTTCAACCACAGCTGTTGCAGACGCGCGTAGGCCACATCTCGCAGGTTGGGCTCGCGTTCGATCGCGTCGCCGGGCGCATCTTCGACGTCGGCGACGGAATTGGTTATGGATCGCCTTGCCATCAGGTACCCAGCAGCGCGCGGTTGACATGGGCGTCGCCCTTGTCGGTCATGAATGTGTCGAACGCCTGCTCCGTCACCGAGATCATGTGCCGGGTGATGAACGGTGCGGCCTCGCGTGCTCCGTCTTCCGAGCGCTTCAGGTAGCACTCCCATTCCAGCACGGCCCAGCCCGCGTAGCCGTGATACGCGAGTCTGGAAAAGATCGCGCCGAAATCGATCTGCCCGTCACCCAGGCTGCGAAAGCGCCCAGGTCGGTTGCCCCAGCGCTGGAAGCCGCCATAGGCACCACAGCGCGCGCTCGGGACGAACTCGGCATCCTTGACGTGGAAGGCCTTGATGCGCTCGTGGTAGATGTCGATGAAACCGACATAGTCCATGTGCTGAAGCAGCATGTGGCTGGGGTCATAGAGGATGTTGCAGCGCGGGTGCCCCCCCAGTTTGTCGAGGAACATCTCGAACGTGACGCCGTCGTGTACATCTTCACCGGGGTGTATTTCGAAGCAGACATCGACGCCGACGTCGTCGAAGGCATCAAGGATCGGCCGCCAGACGCGGGCCAATTCGGCGAAGCCGTCGTCGATCAACCCCGGTGGAGGCGGTGGATAGGGATAGAAATAGGGCCAAAGCAGATTGCCGCAGAAGGAAGCGTGGGTCTTCAGGCCCAGGTTGCCGGCAGCCTTGGCCGCCAGCAGCAGCTGCGCCCTTGCCCATTCCTTTCGCGCCTCGGGTTTGTCCGCGAATTCCGGCGGCCCAAAGTTGCGCAGCATGTGGTTGAAGGCCGGGTTGAATGCGCAGATGTGGCCTTGCCGGTGGGTCGACAACTCGGATATTTCGATCCCTTTGTCGGCAAGCATGCCCTTGATGTCGTCGCAATATCCCTTGCTCTGTGCCGCCTGCTCCAGGTCGAAGATGTCTTTCCGGAAGGTCGGTACCTGCACGCCTTTGAAGCCCAGGTCCGCGCACCACCCAGCCAGGCCTTCCAGCGAGTTGAACGGCGGGTTCGGGCCGAGAAACTGGATCAGAAAAATGCCAGGGCCTTTCATGGGATTCCTGTTCAACGATGAATGAGGTTGGTACTGGTGGCGATCTCGCCTTTCCACAGCGCGATCTGGGCGGCAATCTGGGCTGCCACCATCGGCCGGCCGCCCGTCACTTTGCAGCCCAACGCCTGTGCAGCGCGACGCAATGCAGTGTCGGGCACCACGATGTCGATGACCGAGGTGGATGGCTTGAGCTGTGCCACATCCATCGGCGCCGGATCGTCGGCGCTGATGCCCAGCGACGTCGCATTGATTACCACGTCGTGCCGCGTGGCATCGAACGAGCCGATATCAATCGGATAGTCGGGCCGATGCTCCCTGACGCTGGCGACCAGCGCACGGGCCCTGTCGGCACTGCGGTTCTGGACGGTCAACGAACCGATTCCCTTGTCGGCCAGCGCATGAGCAATGGCCGACGCCGCCCCGCCCGCGCCGAGCATCAGGATGTTCGCCCCTTCCAGCCGGATGCCCGTTTCGGCGGCGCACAGGATGAGGCCGACACCATCGAGGATCTCGCCTTCGACGGTGCCGTCGTCGGCAAAGCGCACGGTGTTGACCACGCCGCCCTTTTGCGCGAGCGGGCCGAGCCGGTCACACAATCTCGCGGCGCGCGCCTTGAACGGCACGCTGACAACGCAGCCACCGACGTTGCCCATCAGTCTCAGTTGGGCGAACGCGGCTTCGAAATTCTCCTGGCGGACGTTCAGCGGAAACAGGAACCAATCCAGTCCTCTGGCTTCGAACGCCGGCTGGAAGATCGCCGGTGCCTTGACGTGCCGAGCCGGATCGGCCAGAAGCGGAAACAGCAGGGTTTCACCGGTCAGCATATGGGTTTTCCGTGTTCTGGTGTGAGGTGCATCGGCAACAGCCCGGCATCGGCCAGCTTGCGCCAGAAGGCAGTTGGTAAGACCTTGCCGGCGTGCGCCAGGTTTTGTTGGACGTTTGTCGCAGAAGACGAACCGAGCACCACCGACGCCACCACCGGGTGTGCAAGAACGAACTGGATGGCTGCCGCTGGCAGGTCGACGTCGAATTCCGCGCAGACCTGCTGAATGGCGCGGACGCGTTGCTTGATGGCGGGGTTGGCGGGCCGGTAGCCATAGCTGGCGCTAGCACCAGCGCCGGTGGCCAGAATGCCCGAGTTGAACACCCCGGCAGCCAGGATGCCCACCCCCTTGTCCTGGCACAGTTCGAAGAACGACAGCACGGCCAGGTCGTGGTCGAGCAGCGAATAGCAGCCGGCAAGCATTACGCAATCGAAATCACCAGCCTCGACGAAGGCGCGCGCCGCTTCGCTCTGGTTGACGCCGACGCCGATGGCGAGGATATCGCCGGCATCGCGCAACTCGCGCAATGCCCGGTAGGCGCCATCCATGCAGGTGTCGAACTGTCGCTGGAAATCAGCCCCGTGTACACCGGGCTCGAGATCGTGCACCAGCACGATGTCGAAACGCGTCAGGCCGGTGCGCAGGCTGGACTGTTCGAGGGAACGCATCGCACCGTCGTAGGAGTAGTCGAAGCGCGGCCAGAACGGCAACCCGCCGTGACGCAGCGTGGATAAATCATCACCCGCACGCTGGACCCGGAACACACGTCCGATTTTGGTCGATATGACCGCGGGCGGTTGGGCACTGGCGGTCTGCTCGCGCAGGAAAGCACCCACGCGCAATTCGCTGCGGCCATAGCCGTAGAGCGGCGACGTGTCGAAGTAGCGGCCGCCGGCGTTCAGGTAGGCGGCCATCGCCGCTTCGGCCTCGACGCTGTCGACCGGCCCGCGAAAGCCTCCGATGGGCCCGGCGCCGAAGCCGATCCGGCTGACCGCTGTATCGCCGAGTTTGCGCATGGCGATCATCCTTTTACCGCTCCTGCCGACAGGCCCTTGACCAGGTACTTCTGCATCCCCAGGGAGAACAGCGCCACCGGCGCCATCACCATCACGCCACCGGCGGCAATCTTGCCCCATTCCCATCCTTCGAAATTGAGGAAGTTGACGATTGCAACCGGGGCGGTCATCGCTTCGGTGCGCGTCAGGATCAGCGCGAAGAAGAAGTCATTCCACGAATAGATGAATGCCAGGATGGTGGTCGCCACGAGGCCGGTGGCCGACATCGGAAGCACAACCTCGAAGAAGGTCTGGAAACGGCTGGCTCCGTCGATCTCGGCCGCCTCGTCGATCGAAGTCGGTACGCCGTCGAAGAAGGTGCGCATGGTCCAGATCACCAGCGACAGGTTGATCGTCACATAGACCAGGACCAGCCCGGTTCGGGTGTCCATCAGATCGGCATAACGGTAGGCCAGGAAGTATGGCAAGGTGAAGGCAATTGGTGGGGCCATGCGCGTGCCCAGGATGATCAAACCTATGACAAAGTCGGATCGGGCCTTCAGGTGGGCGCGCGACAGCCAGAAGGCAAACGGTGCGCCCAGGGCCATCGCCACGGTGACCGACACCGTGCTGACAATCAGGCTGTTGACGAACGAGCGGGCGAAAACCGCATCCCAAAGGCTGGTGTAGTTGTGCAGCGTGAAATTGCGGCCGATGGCGCCCATGCCGGCCGCAATGTCCTTGCCTGGGACGAACGACAGGAACAACAGCCAGAGCACCGGGAACAAGATCAATGCCGTGACGGCCAGCACGGCGACCCGCTCGCGACGGCTTGCGGCACGCGTTTCAGCCATCGGTGCTCCTCCATTTGACCAGTCTCAGTGCGATGATGCTGAGCACGGTGGTGATCGACAGCAGCACCACAGTTATCGCGCTTGAATATCCGATGAAAGAAAACTCGAAGGCCTGCCGGTACGAGTAGTAGTTCGTGGTGTTGGTGACGTCGCCCGGACCGCCATTTGTCAGGACGTAGATCAGCGGGAAAGCCTTGAAGCTGTCGATCATCCGGAAGATTGCGGCCACGACCAGCACGTTCTTGATGTGCGGCAGCACCACTTCACGGGTGATCTGCCAAGCGGAGGCACCATCGATACGCGCGGCCTCGTATTGCTCTTCTGGCAAGGTGCTCAGTCCCGCCAGGATCATCAGCATCGTGAACGGAAACCACTCCCATGTCTCGCCGATAATGATCGCGGCCAGCGCCCAACTGGCGCTGGTAGTCATCGACGGCAGGTCGTTCAAGCCGAACGCGCCGAGCAGCCAGTAGATCGGACTGGTGCTCGGGTCGTAGAGCACCTTCCAGATCACTGCCACGACGATCGGTGGCAACACCATCGGCACCAGGAACACCGTGCGCAAGCGCTGGTACAGCGGCGTTTGCAAATTCAGTACCAGCGCGATTCCCAGGCCCATCAGCATCTGCAGCAGCACGCTCCAGAACGACAGCCTGGCCTGCACCCACAGCGAGTTCAGGAATAGGTCGTCCTCGCGCATCAACGCATAGTTCGCGAAGGGTTGCGAGAAGTCCCAGCTCGAACCGGGAATCGTCAGGTTCATCGGCGTGAGACTGGCCACCACGTTGAACAGCGCGGGACCGATCGTCATCACAAGCAGCCACAACATGCACGGCACGGTGGCCAGCAGAACGAAGGCTCTGTCCGACGCCAGCCACGAGCGCAGCGTCGCGCGCCTGAAAGCGTGGCCGGGGATGACGTTCGTTCGCGCGTCAGAGAGGGTGTTCATGCGGGATCAGCACTGCGCGGTGTGTTCAGGCATCGACCTTCACCTGATTCTTCTTGAAGTCGACAAGGATGTCGCTCTGCGCCTTGGCCATCGCTTCTGCACCGGTCGCCTGGCCGGAGGCGATCTTCTGGATCGCCGAGTTGATGTGCCCGCCGATGATCGGGAAGACACTGACGATGCGGTAGTTCATGTAGTCCTTCTTCTCGGCGTCGGCCAGCACTTTTTCTACCAGCGCGGCGATGTTGGTGCCATTGATCGTCATGCTCTTCACGAAGGCCGGATCACGCAGGATCGACGTACGCGTGGTCGCCGCGTACCCCTGCTCGATGGCCATACGGCGCTGCACCGCCGGGCTCATCGCCCAACGGATGAATTCCCAACTGGCGTCCTTCTTGCGAGAGAACTTCGGGATGCCCAGCGAATGCGTCACGACCGAAGGGAAGCGACCGGCCGAGCCACCAGGCACTTCGCCGAAGCGCACCGTCTTGGCAATGGCGCTGTCGCCTTTGGCAGCATTCACCAGCCAGGGCAAGGCGTAATGCCAGTAGTTCGCCTGGCCGCCCCGCAGCAGGCCGGCAACCTGGTCGGTGCGCATCGACAACACACCTTGCGGGCCGTGATCACGCAGCAGGCCCGCATACATTTCAGCAGCTGCCGCAGCGACGGGCTTGTCCAGCAGCGGCGTTAGATTGTTCGGCGGATCCTTGAAGATCTGTGCACCCATTCCCTGCAAATACATCGGGTAGTTGACGTGATGAGTGGTGTCGCTGATGAAAGGCGCGACCGACGGGTCGAGCGCCTTCAGCCGGGCACAGTTCGCCTTCAACTCATCGAACGAAGCTGGAATGCCACCATTGGCCAGGCCGGCCTTGTCCATCAGGTCACCACGCCCGGCAGCCATCAACCACACGCCGGCTTCCCAGGGAATGCCGTAGGTCACCTTGCCGTCGGCACTGCGTCCGAACTTCTGCAGCGCCTCGACGAAGTCTGTCCGCCCCCAGTCCGCAGGCGTCAGCTCAGGATTGCCCAGGTAGCGGTCGAGAGGCTCCATGAACCCGCTGCCGATCCAGCGTGCGGTGTAGATGAACGAGATCGAGATCACGTCCAGGCTCGCGCCCCCAGTCGCCAGCTCCAGATCGGTCTGCTGGTTGTAGATCGGGAAAGCCTTGTCCACCAGGTTGACGGTGATGCCGGTTTCTTCCTTGAACTGCGGCAGCATCGGGCGAAGCAGGTTGACGAACCCGTGGCTGAACATCGCAGCGTTGATGGTCGTGCCGTCGTGGCGCCCCTTGGCCTTCAGGTAGGCCGGCGCGAGCAGGCCAGCCGCACCCCAACCGGCCTTGCTCAAGAAGCCTCGGCGAGTCGTACCAATTGCAGCGGGGTTTTCATCGGTCATCTGACGGCCTCCTGAAGTGTGTGGGCTGAACCGCTCTATCTGAGCGCTCAGTTGCATTGTATGGGTCGACTTCTGCGTCGTCAATCTTTTTATACGACCAAGCATTCGTTGTGCATCATGTTGATTTAACATGCTTTTCTACGATGTGCTGCGTATTGAACCGACTCTTGCTTCAGGAATTTTTCTGAGCGCTTAGCCTAAGGAGACAACATGTTGCTCGGAATGAACCTTCTGCTCTGGACGCGCAGCGTGACGGCAGACCACCGCGCGCTGCTCGACGCGCTCGCCGAAACGGGCTACGACGGTGTCGAACTGCCGGTGCTCGATGGCACCGCTGAGGCTTACCGGAACATCGGCAAGCAACTAGACGACCTCGGGCTGCGTCGCACCGGCATCACGGTGCTCGGGCCCGACAAGAGCTGCATCAGCGACGCCGCAGCGGTGCGTCAGGCGGCGCTCGACCATATCCGCTGGGCAATCGATTGCCTGGAGCTCGCTGGTGGTGAGGTACTTGTGGGGCCATACCACCAGCCGCTGTTCCAGATCCACGGAAAGCCGCCGACGCCGATCGAGATCGAGCGGCTGGTCGATGTTCATCGACGGGCCGCCGAGCATGCCGCGGAGGCCGGCATCCGCCTCGCCGTCGAGCCGCTGAACCGTTTCGAGTGTTATGTCTGCACTACCGCCGCGCAAGCCGCCGAACTGGTGGCCGAAGTCGATCGGCCAAACTACGGCTTCCTCTACGACACCTTCCACGCCAACATCGAGGAAGCCGATCCCGTGGGGTCGCTGCGCAGGCATCTGGGCGCAATTGGCCATGTGCACCTCTCGGAGAACGATCGCGGCTCACCGGGCAAAGGACATGTGCCCTGGGAAAAAACGTTGCGCACGCTGAAGTCGTCGGGCTACGCTGGCTGGTGCGTCATTGAGTCATTCGGTCGACGCCCTATGAACCCTGGGCCGAATGTGCGCATCTATCGCGACATATGTGCAAGCGACAAAGAGGTCTATGTCGAAGGCCATGACTTCCTGCGTGAGCTGTGGGAGAAGGTCTGAATGCGGAGGTCGGGCTCCGGTAACCGCGATCGCGCTGCCTACATCACCGCGCCCAGTTGCCAGGGCAGAAATTCGTTGTCGCCGAGGCCGTGCAGCTCGCTTTTGCTCCGCGCACCCGATGCAGTGCGCAGCATCAGCTCGAACAGCAATTCGCCAGCCTGCGCGATGCCCATCTCACCTTCGACAATGCCACCGCAGTCGAAGTCCATGTCCATGCCCATGCGCTTGAACAAGGCCGAATTGGTCGCCAGTTTCAGCGATGGTGTCGGCTTGCAGCCATAGGTCGACCCCCGCCCCGTCGTGAAGCAGATCAGGTTGGCACCACCGGCCACCTGGCCGGTCGCCGAGACGGGGTCGTAACCCGGCGTGTCCATGAACACCAGGCCGCGGGCACGGACCGGCTCGGCATATCCGTAGACGGCCATCAGGCCGGTGCTGCCCCCCTTGGCGACTGCACCGAGCGACTTTTCCAGGATGGTGGTGATGCCGCCGGCCTTGTTCCCTGGCGACGGGTTGTTATTCATGTCTGCGCCTTGCGCGCTCGTATAGTGTTCCCACCAACGCAAGCGGGCCAGCAGTTGGTCGGCCACCGCCGGCGTTGCGGCGCGCGCCGTCAGCAGGTGTTCGGCACCATAGATCTCGGGTGTCTCTGACAGAATGGCTGTACCGCCATGGCCTACGAGCAAATCGACGGCGGCACCCAGAGCGGGATTGGCGCTGATGCCCGAATATCCGTCGGAGCCGCCACATTGCAGACCCACGGTCAAATGGCTGGCACCGACCGTGCTGCGCGTGGCCCGGTTGGCGATCGGCAACATCTCGCGCAGCCGTGCAATGCCGGCATCGATGGTTTCGCGCGTACCGCCTTCGTCCTGAATCGTCAAGGCAGCAAACAGGCCGGGTTCACGAGCGTCGAGCACCTCGACCAACGGCGCCACCTGATTGACTTCGCATCCGAGGCCGATCACCAGGATGCCGGCGAAGTTGGGGTGGTCGGCATAACCCCGCAACGTGCGGCGCAGCAATTCCAGGCCCTCGCCGTTGCCCGACATCCCGCAACCGCTACCATGGGTGATCGCCACCACCCCGTCGACCGCCGCGTACTCGCGCAGCGCCTCGCTCCCGAAGGCCTGCGCGATATGCCGACACACGGTGGCCGAGCAATTGACGCTCGAAATGACGCCCAGATAGTTGCGCGTGCCGACGCGTCCGCCATGACGCACGAAGCCCTGGAAGGTCGCTTCGGGCCGGATCAGCGCCGTCGGCTTGTAGGCCGCGCCGAACCCATGCTCGACTGGCGAGCTCGCCATCCCGAGGTTGTGCACATGAACATGCTCACCGCGGCGAATATCGCGCAAGGCAAGGCCGATGGTCTGGCCGTACTTTCGAACCGCTGTTCCCGCCGGAATCTCGCACAACGCCAGCTTGTGACCGACATCGACTGCATCGAGCAGCGTCAGCTCTTCGTCACCCAGTTGCAGCGCATTGCCTCGGTCAAGCGGCACCCGGGCGACGACGACGTTGTCGATGTCGCTCAACCGGATGATCGATCGGCTTGCGTTTTTCATGACACAGTTGGGAGTGAGCAATGGGGCGCGGCCAGCGCTGCGCGCAGCCTGCGCTGCGGCAATGGCAAGTTCTGCTGAGCAGCTAGCGCCAGCAACGGTGCAAGACGCCTCTGCTTCTTCTGCTCATGGTTGCCCGCGATGTCGCCGATCCGATGGGCGAGGAAGGGGTTCATCAGGCGTTCGCGCAGCTCGACCAGATAGCTTCGAGCTGCGTCGCCCTGTCCCATCGCATCGAACAACGGCACGATTTCCTCGGCCCAGAGCGCCTCGAGCTCATCGCGAAGCCCGGGCTCGCTCATTGCCTGAGCGACGGTCTGATCGGCGGGGCCGCCGTCACGCAACCACAGCTCGGCCAGGAAGGTATGGCCGGCATTGAGCAGGAACAGCTTCAACCGCGCGTAGTGCGCGAGATCGTCGGTCAGCACGATACTCTTGTGAAGACAAGGCAGCACCAACCCCGCCTGACGTTCGATGGCCCACAAGGCATACGGTTCGGCGACCGCGCCCACCGGCTCGATCGACTCCGAGACAATGCGGTCGACCAGCGAGTTGGCCCACACGCAATGGTCACTCAGCCAGTCGAGGAAGTCATCGGGCAGGCACCAGTTTCCGGCCAGGTCGACGACCAGCTTTCGCAAGGCGTCGCCGTTGCGCTCGATCAGTTCGCAGGGAAAGATCGACAGCGCTGCGCCCGGGTTGACCTGCCAACGGTGGTTCAGCAGCACCAACAGTTTTGCCGGAAAACTGCGCGGCACCTGCTGCGTGCTGCCGATCAGGCTCGGACCGTCGATTGCATCAAGCTGGAATCCGCGATCGGCCGTGTTCGAGATCATGACCTGAGCTTCGCTCCCGGCGATGGCCAGGAGTTGCGGCCAGTCTGCATCGGCCTGCAAGGCTCGGCGCACGCTGCGGCAGGTCATGGTCCGATCGATCAACTGGCCGTCGCTGATTCCGCGGATGCGCACCGGATAACCGTCGCCCCCTGCCATCGCAGCAATGCGCCGTGCCCGGTCCGCGTCGGCCGTCGTCTGAACGACGGTGATGCCGCCGAGTGCCTTGCCGGCGTCGCCATTTTCGAGGGCCTGCGATACGAACAAGTCGACGTGCGCCTGCAGGAAACGGCTGGTGCCGAACTGCAGGATGGCGTTGCTGCCGGGCTTCAACATTCAACAATCGCCTTGACGACGCCGCGAGCCGGATCGAGCAGCTTGCTGAATTCGCTGGGCACCTCGGCCAGGGTCATGCGATGGGTGTTCAAGGCCCGGTCCGGAATATCGCCGGCGCGCATCGCTCGAAGCACCGTCTCGAAATCCTCGGTCGTTGCATTGCGGCTGGCCAGCAAGGTGGTCTCCCGCTTGTGGAACTCCGGATCGGAGAAGGTGATGTTCGCCCCGACGATCGAGATCAGCACGTAAGTACCGCCGTGGGCAACGAACTTGAAGCCGCGCTCCATGGCTTGTGGATTGCCGGTGGCGTCGAAAACCACGTCGAAGGCCTCGCCATCACTGGCCGCAGCCAGTTGCTGCTCGTCGTCGTCACCGAGTGCGATCGCACCATCGACACCGAGATGCTGCATGCAGAAGTCGAGCCGGTCCTGGCGTGAGTCGAGTGCGGTGACCGTGGCACTGCGCAACCTCGCAAAGATCATCGCGGCCATGCCGATCGGGCCCGCACCGACTACAAGAACGCGTTGCCCCGACAAGACATTGCCGCGACGCACGGCATGTGCACCAATAGCCAGGAATTCGACCATCGCCGCCTGATCCAGGCTGACCCCTTCGGCCTTGTGCACGAACGACTGCGGCACGCTCAGGTATTCGGTGAAAGCGCCATCCCGGTGCACGCCCAGCACCTGGATGTTGACGCAGCAGTTGCTCTTGCCCTGGCGGCACGCGATGCAATGGCCACAAGACATGTACGGCATCACATAAACCGTGTCGCCGACAGCCAGGTGGCTGCCGGATGGCGTCTGTTCGACAATGCCCGAGAGTTCATGCCCCATGACCCGCGGATAGTTCAGGTAGGGTTGGTTGCCGCTGAAGATGTGCAGGTCAGTGCCGCATACGCCGACCCGCTTGACCCGCAGCAGAACGTCACCGTCGGCAAGCGTCGGCAGCGGGCGCTGCGTCGCAATCAAGCGACCCGGGGTTTCACATATGACGGCAAGCATGGCTCTCCTTCGTTGCATCAGGGACTCGGCCGATCCGGTGACCGGGCGAAATGGTAAGGCCAATTACGCAAAAATACAAGTTGGCCTGACAAAATAGGCCAATTCCGACGGGTTTTCTCGCTACACTTGGCGCAAAGGCGGGCCATTGGTAAGGCCGGAGGAAGATCCAAGGCCATGCTCGACCCGATCAAACCTGATGACAATCGGCGCCTGTATCAACGAATCGCCGACCAGATTCGAAGCCTGATCCTTGCCGGGGAATACCGACCAGGGACCAGGCTTCCTCCTGAACGCGAACTGGCGCAGCAACTGGGGGTATCGCGGCCGTCGGTGCGAGAAGCATTGATTGCTCTGGAAATCCAGGGCAATGTCGAGATCCGGATGGGCGCGGGCGTATACGTTTGCGCTCCACCAGAGCGAGCTGACCCCAGCACCGTCCCGATGGGTGAAAGCCCGATCGAGTTGATGCAAGCGCGCTACGCGATCGAAGGCACAGTGATCGAGATGGCCTGCGCGCTGGCAACGCCACCGCAACTGAGATCACTGGCGCAATCGATCGAAGCCATGCGTCTGGCAATCTTCGAACGTCGCGAGCCGTGGTTGCACGACCGGGAATTCCACGTCGGCATCGCGACCATCACCGGCAATTCGGTGCTCGTGCGCCTCGTCGGCGACATGTTCGATGAACGCCACAGCCCCATCTCGTCCAAGCTGCGCGGACGCGCTGAAAACACTCAGACCTGGACAGACGCGCTGCATGAGCATGAAGCTGTCTATCGAATGATGGAAAAGCGCGACGTATTGGAGGCCCAGACAGCAATGCGCACACACCTGAGCGCGTCGCAGCGTCGCTGGGTGGCAGTAAATCACGGTGATTGGCCTTGACCTCACGCCGCCATTGAAGATTGCCAGGACTCGTTATCGGCGAACGTAAATCAATCGTGCTGCAGCTCGCCCCAGTGCGATGCAAATCGCATCACATTCGGATGACTGGTTCCTGGATTGAGACTTCACTGCATGACGACCGCATCGCAGCGGTTCCGGTCGGTCGCTGATGGACGCCCAGTCCACGGTCTTGGCTCCATTGCGGCCATTGGGCTACCCACTTTGCAGTTGCCCCAGCGACTGGTGCGTATTTCGGCCAATCGTGACCGCTGATTTCGGCATCGTGACCGGTCATTTCGTTGTATCGTGACCGGCGCGCGTTTCGGGTCATCGTGACCGACCGTTTCGGCAACGTGACCGACCAATTCGGCATCGTGACCGCCTGTTTCGGCGATCGTGACCGCCGGCTTGATGCCTCCTGAGGAGGCGCCCGGACTCATCGACGGCACTGCGTAGAGAACGCAACCCTGGGCACCGTAGCCTCGGCGGATTTGCCGTCGAAGGAACGGGATGCCCCAGCAACGAATTTCTCTACCCATGATCAAAGATGTCATCCGCCTGAAGTGGCACGGCAAGCTCTCGCACGAGCAGATCGCGACCACCCTGAAGGTCTCCAAGGGCGTCGTCGCCAAGTACGTCAGCCTGGCCACCGTCGCCGGCCTGGACTGGCAGACCGTCCAACACTGGAATGAACGGCAACTGTCGAACGCGTTGCTGCCTCGCGCTGTCACCTCGCAGCCATTCGTCGAACCCGACTGGGGCTGCATCCATCGGGAACTCGACCGCAAGGGCATGACGCTGATGCTGTTGTGGCAGGAATACGTGGCCGCCCACCCCGAAGGCCGCACCTGGCGCTACACGCAGTTCTGCGAGCACTACAAGGCGTTTGCCCGCACGCTCAAGCGCTCGATGCGTCAGCACCGGCGCGCCGGCGAGAAGCTGTTCATCGATTTCGCCGGCCCGACCGTGCCCCTGACCGACGGCGCCCGCGCGCATGGCCGGCGTCAACTATCCTGACCGCTCGACGACAACTATCTTGGCCGGTGGAACGTGGGCGTAGTTGTCGTTGATCGGTGCCTTGGTTTTGGTTTTGTTGATCTCCTTCGTCGTCGAGCGGTGGGCAAGTCACGGACCCCGCAGGGGCTGTCCACAGGCTTGTCCTGTGGGCAGGTGACTTGTCCACCGCGGCTTCCCCGCGCTCAGGTTGCGTGGTCGGTCGCTGTAGTTGTCGTCGGTCTCGCGTTGGTCCTTCTCCCGCTGGGCTGTGCCGCGTGCGCCGCCCGTCGGCGATAGCTCTCCACATTCATTTCCAAGATCGTCGAGTGATGCACGAGCCGGTCGACTGCGGCCAGGGTCATCGCCGGGTCGACGAACACGTCGCTCCACTGCGAGAACGGCGTGTTGGCGGTGATCGCAAGGCTCTTGCGTTCGTATCGCTCGGCGATCAACTCGAACAGCACCGAGGTCTCGGCCTGATCGCGACGAACGTAGCTCAGATCGTCCAGGATCAGCAGGTCGAAGCGGTCGAGCCTGGCCAGTTCCTGCGGCAGCCGCAGGTCGCGCCGGGCCGCCTGCAGGCGCTGTACAAGGTCACTGCACCGGGTGAACAGCACCCGGCGCCCGGCATCGACGAGTGCGTGACCGAGCCCGCTCACCAGATGGCTCTTGCCGACGCCCGGCGGGCCGAACAGCAGCACATTGGCGCCGCGGTCGATCCACTCATGACCTTCGGCCAACGCCATCACCTGAGCCTTGGAGACGCTCGGTACCGCCGCGAAGTCGAAGCTCGACAATCGCTTGTCCGGCGTCAGGCAGGATTCGGCGCGGTGGCGGTCGATGCGGCGGAACTCGCGCTCGGCGATCTCATGCTCCATCAGCGCTTCCAGCAGCCGATGTCCGGGCCAGCCCTCACGGTCGGACTGCGCGCACAGGTCGTCGGCCAGTCGCTTGATCGTGGGCAGTCGCAGTTCGGTGAGCATCAGCGCCAGGCGCCCGGATGGCAGCGTCGTCGCACTCATGGCGACACCTCGATCAGTACGTCGTAGTCCTGCAGCGGCGGCAACTGCACCGACACCGCCGGCAATTCGACGATGGGCGGTTTCAGTAGCGCGCTCAGCGCATTCAGATCGGGCAATTGGTCGAGCTCGATCAGCTGCTCAAGTTCCTCGGCGAGTTGTGCCTCATGGCCGTCGGCGGCCAACGAGAGCAGGCCCACGATCGTCTTGCAGGCTTCGCGCTCTGCAAGTGCTGCTGACAGGCGTTCCCAGGTGCGGCGGTAGATGTCGCGGGGGAATACCGCATCGCGCAGCACCCAGCGGGCGAAGGCGCCGGGCTTGCGCCTGAGCGCGGCCACCAGGTGCCTATAGTCGATGTTGCGCGGGTGCCGCTGGCCGTCGCGGTGGGTCGCGCGGCTGCGCTCGAGCACGCATTGGCCGCCCAGCCAGCACTCGATGTGCTGCGCATACTGGCGAACCGTCAGGCGGTGTCCGATCAGTTGGCTTGGCGCGCTGTACTGCACGCCCTTGACGGTGAAGATGGCGTATTTGCTGACCCGCGCCGGGAACTCCTCGTACTCAGCCGTGCGGCGCGCCGGCAGCGGCCGTAGCATGGTCCGCTCGACGGCCAGCCGGGTGACGGCGCGGGCATTGAATCGCTGCACGATGGTCTCGACGAAGGCCTCGTAGTCGGCGCGCTCGTCGAAGCGACGGGTACCGCGCAACCGCAACGCCTGGTCGAGCGCGGTCTTGAGCGAATCGTGTCGCGACTCGATGGAGCCGTTCTCATGCGACTGGCTCGGATTGCAGCGGCTCGCGCGCATGCCGTAGTGCTGGCACAGACCCTCGTACCGGCGGGTCAGCTCCTGCGCCTCGGCCAGGTTGTTGAACGCCGCCGACAGGCTGTCGGTGCGATGCTCCTCCGGCACCCCGCCCAGCCGCCACAGCGCGGCCTGTAGTCCGCCGGACAACGCGGCGAAGCTCTCGCCTTCAGTGAGAACGACGGCGTGCCGCCATCCCGAATGCGCGAGCGCGAACTGGTACAGCCGGTGATCGAAAGCGACCCCGTCGATCTTCACCTGCAGGTCGTCGGCGACGGTGAAGTCGGACAGTCCCAGTCTGCCTGGCGGATGCTCCTGGGCGAAGTAAACGTCGCGTTCGGCGCCATGCACGGCGCGCCACTGGCGGACGCGGCGCTGCAGCGTACGAAGCACGGCACCTCCGTACTGGCCAGGATGCCGGCGCTGCAGTTCCTCCAGCAGCGTCACGGCGTTGAGTTGCGCGTCCGCCCGCAGCAGCGGGACGACTTCAGCCTCCCACACCTCGGCCAGTGGATCCGATCGGGTCCGCCAGCTCCTGGCTGGCCGTTGCGAAGGCAGTTGACCGGCATCTTCGATGCGTCGCGCACTGCGTTCGCTGATTCCCGCCTTGGCGGCGGCCGCCACCTGCGGGAGTTTGTTGCGATGTTGTTTGTACTTGAGCACTTGGTGGTCCGTGATTCTCTTGCCGGGCATTTCCGGGGTCTCGACGTGTTCGATGACCCCACGGTAAGCCCCGCGTCCCGGACCTGCCGGCTTCGGCCTCAACCGGCCAAGATAGTTGTCGTCAGCCGGCCAAGATCATTGTCGCCAACCACGCGCAGGTGTTCGTCTCGGCGATGGCGGCTTCCAGTTACGTCTTCGCCTGTGCCACCCCGGCCCAGCGACTGGACGACTGGATCGACTGCATGGTGCGGGCGCTGCATTTCTACGGCGGTGTGCCGCAGTTGGTCGTGCCGGACAACGCGCGCGCGGTCATCGCCTCGCCCGACCGCTACGAGCCGCGCGCCAACGACACGGTGCTCGACTTCGCCCGCTACTACGGCACCTCGGTGCTGGCTGCGCGCCCGCGAACGCCGAAGGACAAGGCCACCGCCGAGAGCTCGGTCCAGGTCGTCACCCGCTGGGTGCTGGCACGGCTGCGCAACCGGCGCTTCGACACCGTTGCTCAGGTCGATGCCGCCATCACCGAATTGCTGCCCAGCGTGAACGACAGACCGTTCCAGAAACTGCCCGGCAGCCGGGCCAGTGTCTTCGCCGAGGTGGATGCCCCGACACTGACGGCGCTGCCTCGCCAACCCTACGAACTCGCCCGGTTCAAGACGGTGAAGGTCCACATCGACTACCACGTCGAGGTGGTGGGCCACCGTTACAGCGTGCCGCACGCGCTGGTTGGTCAGGTTCTGCAGGCGCGGCTCACCCGCCACGGCGTGGAATTGCTGCTGCGCGGTCAGCGCGTGGCAGCCCACGCCCGCAACGAGCGCCGAGGCGGCTACACCACGGTGCAGGCCCATATGCCGGCGGCCCATCGCGCCCATCTGGAATGGACGCCGCAGCGGCTGATCGAGTGGGGCCAGCGCATCGGCATGGCCTGCGGCGAACTCGTCACCCGGCTGCTGCAGAACTACAAGCACCCCGAGCACGGCTACCGATCGTGCCTGGGGCTGCTGAACCTGTCGCGCCGGTATGGCGAGGCGCGGCTGGAGTCGGCCTGCGAACGCGCTCTGGCGCTGGGCGCCTTCCGCTACCGCCATGTGCGCGACCTGTTGGCCAACAACCGCGACCAGCTGCCGCCGGACACGGATGCGGAATGGACCAGCCCGGCCCACGCCAACCTGCGCGGACCGGACTACTACCAGTGAGAACGCACGACACCGCCCGAGCGATCCAACCAATGAACCCATCGAATCAACTGCACCCCCACGCCATGCTCAACAACGCCACCCTGGCCCAACTGCGCGCGCTCAAGCTGCAGGGCTTTGCCGACGCCTTGCAGCAGCAGCACGAACAGGCCGACTGCCTGAGCCTGTCATTCGACGAGCGGCTGGCCCTGCTGGTCGAGCGCGAGGTCTACGCCCGAGGCGACCGCAAGCGAGCCCGGCTGCTGCAGCGCGCCCAGCTGAAGTACCCCACCGCCACGCTGGAGGACGCCAGCTTCGAGGGCGTTCGCGGCATCGACAGATCCGCCCTGATGGGCGTCGCGTTGTCGACCTGGATCGAACGCGGCGAGACGCTGACCTTCGCCGGCGCCACCGGGCTGGGTAAAACATGGCTGGCCTGCGCGCTGGCCCAGTACGCTTGTCGCCAGGGGCACTCGGCGCTGTATCTGCGGGTGCCGCGTCTGGCCGAGGAGCTTCGCATCCTGCACGGCGCCGGCACCTTCCGGCGCTGGCTCGAACAGTTGGCCAAGGTCGACGTGCTCGTCCTCGATGACTGGGGAACGGGACCGCTCGACGCTGCCACCCGCGGCGACTTGCTGGAAGTCATCGACGACCGGGTGGGCCACCGCGCGACGATCATCACGCACCAGTTGCCGATCGAGCACTGGCATGCCTGGCTGGGCGACCCCACCATCGCCGACGCGATCCTCGACCGGTTGATGCAAAGCTGCCGGCGCTTCAACCTCGAGGGTGAATCTCGTCGCACCGGCAAGACCGCCCGATCTGCCGCCAGACCATCAAAAATAGTTCAGGAGGATCAGCCGATGACCTGATCGATCCGACCAACCGAACCTAAACTGAGCCCCCTGCGCAGCACCGCCATCGACACGGCGGTCACGATCACCGAAATGCGTGGTCACGTTACCGAAACGACGCCGAATTCAGCCCTCGGCGACTCGGTCACGATGGACCGAAATGGGCGGTCACGTTGGCCTAAATACGCACTGGCTGGCGAAATGCGCGAACACGGCATCAAACCGGAAGTCGAGGCCTTCGATCTGTCGATGATTTTCCAGGCCGCACGGATGGCGCGCGAGGGCCTGATCGCAGGCCCACTGCACGTGCAGTTCGTGATGGGAATCCGCAATGCGATGCCGGTCGACCGGGAAGTTTTCGAGTTCTACGTGCGCACGCTGGAACGGGTGTCGCCTGGTGCCACCTGGACCGGTGCGGGCATCGGCCGCGAGCAGATGACGCTGGCGCGCTGGTCACTCGAGTTGGGTGGCCACTGCCGCACCGGCATGGAAGACAACGTTCGCCTCGACCGCGACACCCTCGCGCCGTCGAACGCCGCGCTGGTGCGCGAGGTCGTTCATCTGTGCGAGCAGGCAGGCCGTCCCCCAGCGACACCGAAGCAAGCAAGAGAGCTGCTTCGATTGTGAGCAGCCGCTGGCCGGCCCAACAGCCACCTTCAAACAACTACATCAACGGAGCAACCACATGACACTACGACCCCTCGCGATCGCCCTTGGAATCCTCTTCGCTTCTGCCGCAGCCTCTGCCGAGCCGATCGTCTGAACCACACCGGGTTTCGAGGAGGCCTGTTGGGGTGTGAGTCAGGCCCGCATGGCCTAACCGGTTGGTATTGCAGTTCTCCTTTCCCTTTGTCCAGCCGTGCGCAGGGGCCGCCGGAGGACCCCCGCGGTTGGGCCATTTACTCATGGTTCAACCCCCTGCAGCTCGTACACAGCGGGCTCCGTCGTATCGCCAGCAGGCTGCCGTTGGGACACGGCCTGAAGATCGTCGACCACCTGACGCAAAACGGCTACCGTGGCCGCATGGCCGATTGAGCCGATTTACGAGAAGCTATTCAACTTCCGCGCGATTCGTTATTTCGACATCAAGGGCGATACACCGGTCTCACGAGCAAGGCGATGACCGCACCCGACGGCAAGATCCGCATCCCGCTCAACGAGTAGGCAGGCGGCGGCAGCGGCCAGATCGAAGAATTCCTGATGCAGTTCAACGACGAGGGCATCCAGCACATCGCACTGCTCACCCATGATCTGCATTCGTCGATCGACAGCCTGGCAATGGCCGACGTGCCGCTGATGAGCGCACCAAACAACGTCTACTACGAGATGCTCGAGAAGCGGCTGCCCGGACACGGCCAGCCGGTGGACAAACCGAAGACGCGTGGCATCCTGCTCGACGGCACCATGGAAGACGGCAACCCGCGGCTGCTGGCGCAGATCTTCAGCAGACGCTGCTCGGCCCGGTGTTCTTCGAATTCATCCAGCACAAGGGTGACGACGGCTTCGACTGCAACGGGCCGCACGCAAAAATTGGATCATCCAATTTCGAGGCCGAACTGCCGCTGTTATTGGCGCTCATCCGGACAACCGGGGCAGAGAATTTTCTTCCTCCATCCCCACGTTAATGCAACATTTCGTTGACACGTTAATGTACAAGTCCGTTGGACCGTTATGTACAAGTTTCCAGGCCTCTCGTGCGCTGCTGGGCTGGCACGCTGAGGGACTGCCAATACGCTGGACAGCTTCATTAGTTCAATAATTGGACGATCCAATCGGCTGGCTCCGAGTTTTGGACCCGGCTGGTTGACGACATGCGATCGTTTCCTGGAAGGCCCAGTCTCTGAATCCGTACGACTGGTACCAGCCAAGGAAATCAATTGACTATCCAATAGTGCCGCTTCACTAGCTGCGCACATAGGCCAGTTGACCCATGCCATCAATGTACCGCTGGCTTTCACCCTATTTCGAGCTGCCGGCAATCGCCTCCGTGGTCGCGCTTTCAGCGAAACCGCCGGCACCCTGGTCGATGCCACGCATTGATCACAACGGTACATTTGCTCGACGACATGTCAACAGAAGATTTCGGTGCCTGCGTCTGGAATCCGTCAAGGATCAGCACCCCAAGATGTTTCCGCTTCCCACGACGCTGAAGGCGCGGCATCCAGCAGCCCGTTCTTCTACCGAAACCAAGCTGAAGCGCCAGTCCAGGCTGTTGCCGTCGAGCGTGCGCGCTCACGTGCCCGCGCCGATTTTCGCGGGTTGATCGATCGGCAACTTGTGCGTGATGATCGGTCGCGAAGTGGCCGACCGGTCGTCAATGACCTCCAGCAAGCTGCCGCGGCTGGCGGCGTCGAGCGGTCCAGTTTCCCAGTCATCGAGGACGAGCACGTCGATTGGGCCAACTGTCCGAACCAGCGAACCAGCGCTGAAAGGTGCCGGCGCCGTGCAGGATGCGAAGCTCCTCGCCCGGAAGCGGCACCCGACCACAGCGCGTCAGCTGATGGCCGAGTACCTGCAGTCCTTTGGCTTCGGCCCGACTGAGAGCCGATGCGCTTCTCCCTGAAGGAGCCCGACGGCGAGCCGCCGGCCGCCGATTCGGCGTTTCCACCGGGAGCCCACGCCACGCCGTGCGCGAAGAGAAGTGGCCTTCCTGCTCGAGCAGAGCGGAAAAACGAACTTTCAGAACGGCGGCAGGCTGGGCTACGTCACGGTTGGCGAGTACGGTGATTCCGGAGACTCTGCCCACCATCAGGAGGGCAAACCGATGGCCTGATCGATTCGCCCAAACCAACCGCAAGCTATGACCCCTGCGCAGCACCGCCATCGAACACGGCGGTCACGAACACCGAATGCTCTCAGGCGACATCGCAAATTGACCCCCGCGGGTGCGGCCAAGAACTGAGATCGGTTGAGACAGGGCACGCACATGCTGTTGGCGGCTACTGGTGAGGTCAACCGGCCAGAACCGGCAGGAGAGATTGAGGACGAGAAGACGACCCTTATTCCACTCGTTCCACCAGGTCCTCGATCTTGCAATCAAAAAATCCGCATAGACGATCCAGGATGTCGGTGCTGGTGCTGTATCCGCGCTGATTGAGGATTTTCGACAGCGTCGATCTGTTAATGCCCGTGGCTTCAGTGACCTCTTGCAGGGTTATGCGGCGCGCCTGATGAAACTGAAGGCGCTCGATCTGCTCGGCAAGCTTGAAACGAATCATGTGTCAAAAAAACTACATACGTTGACTTAGATCACCATTCGTGGACAAAACTTGCCACAGAACGTCTATCATTGATATCAAATGTCGCGATAGATGCACATTTGATGATTTGACTAACCAGGAGCATAGCATGCAGTCAACGCCCTATTCCGTTCCCACGGGTTCGCACGCGATCCAAAAATTTGCTGTCGGAGGCGTCAATGCAAAGGCCTAAGGGGATTTGTATCCAGGTATGGGTCGTCTTCCGCAGACCCTCCCCGTTTGACACGGTCATGGAAAGCTCTCTTGTGTCGGTGAGGCAGCCGAACAACGGGACACCGACACTCCCTATCGGAATGGACACTGCAGACGGGCTCGAAAACCCCGGCCTCGCCTTGCTGTCATGGCTTTACGGAGTCGGACGCATCAGTTCGCAGGACTATCTTCTTGCCGTCGAACTGTCAGCTGTTCCTCAGCCTTTGCATTGAAAGAATCCGATGCGAGTTCATCGAACACAGGTTGAGAGTCCCCGTGCCGCTGTCTACCTCTTCCAGAGAATCGATCGCCGACGGTTCAAGCTCGGCTGGGCGTTCAGTCCTGCCAAACGTGTTGTGAAACTGCCCGAGTTTGCAGCCGGTCAGATCGACATCGTTGGGTGTCGCATCTTATGGCTTCCAAGCAGGCGCCGTGCAGAACAGATCGAGCAGGCCATGCACAAAATCCTTGCCCCCTATGCGGCAGATCCCGGCCACCGGCTCGATGGCGCAACGGAATGGTTCGAGCACGGTGCGCTTCACCTTGCTTTGCAAGCGCTCACGACCATGCCGACATCCGATCCGACGGGACGTCCTGCGCGGCTTGTCGCGCTGACTGAGCCGCCGCCGAATACTCTCGATACACTGGAAGCGCATGGACCCATGGAAGCATGGTGGCGTCTCGAGGACCTCTGGACGCGACTGTCAATGCTCTGCACCCTCGACGTTGTGTTCCGCGACGCCTGCTACTTGGTCGTGCTGCGCGGATTTCGCAATGTCTTTCATGGGCCGGTTGGTGAATTGCGCGGTGTGGTGATGGACATCACCACGTATCGGTGGCAAGTAGGTGACGAATTCGGCAGCTTCGTCCAGCTGATGGACTTCGATGGCGACGACCTCGTCTTGACGCTCGCGACGATGCCCGCGATGCAGCGTTGGCCTGACGGCGTCAGCCTCACCTGGCAGGTGCGTGGATGCCTGTTGAAATTGCAGCGACAGATCGATGCCGTGAAGACCGCTGCGGCGAAGTCGGAACAAGCCGCCGCTGCTTTCGCAAACGAATTCGGCAAAGCGAAAAGAGCGCGCAACATCATCTTCGAACGATCACGAAGACGGTGCGTATGCGTCCGGGCAAGTCATCTTGACGACTTGGCGGTGAGCGCATAGTTGCGTCAGTCGCCTGTCATCAGCCACATCCTGATCGCTCGATTGGCCGAGTTGACGTCGAAGCCAGTCGGATCGAACGGCCCGCCCCACCAGCGCCACATGGCGTCGTGCTCTTCGTGCGATGGGTCGCGAATGGCCCAACTCCGCATAGCCGGGGATTCCTCCGACGTCTTCTGGCGGACAGGCGTTTGCTCCTGCGAGGCACATCGGTCCGAGGTACAGATCCTCGGTCGCGACCATGACCATCTGCACCTTCACGTCGTGTTCCCAGCTGTCGCCGAAGTCGTATTCGTAGATGAAGCTCTTGACGGTGGTGCCGATCACCTGGTCGAGAGTGAACTCTCCGTCAGGCAAGGTTGGCAACTCGGCGGCGAATTCGTCGTCGGGCTCGCCATATACCCGACCGTCCACGGTGAACTGGTGCAGGTGACTGTTGGTCCAGCCCATGGCAGTCTGGATGACCCGGTCGAGGTCCGCCAGGGTCATGTTGCCCGGAATGACGATCTGGCAGATCTGGCGCCACACGGTCGGCTCGCTTTCGACGAGCGTGACCAGGAGCTGATAGGCGTATTTGGCCTTGCGTCGTTTGGGGGCAGCAGTCTTGCGCGATGGCATCCGCAAAGCGTAGCAGCCTAACGGCGGTACTTCAGTCTGCAGGCTGCCAGCAGTGCGGCAACAATTCCTCGATTCGACTGGCGGGCTGCGTCGGCAGCCGCTCGAGCACGTCCTGCAGGTAGGCACGCGGATCGTGCCCGTTGATCCTGGCCGAGTGCACCAGACTCATGACCGCCGCGCCGCGCTTGCCGGCGCGCAGGCTGCCGGCAAACAGCCAGTTGGCTCTTCCAAGCGCAATCGGGCGAATCTGGTTCTCGACCCAGTTGTTCGAGATCGGCAGGTCGCCGTCGCCGATGTACCGCGTCAGCGCCGCCCAGCGCTTGAGGCTGTAGTCGATGGCCTTGGCGGTGGCCGATCCATCCGGAACCTGCAGGCGCTGCCGGATCAACCATCGGTGCAGCGCCGCGGCAACGCGGCGTGATTTGCGCTGCCGGATTCGTCGTCGCTCCTCGGCCGTGCACTCGGCAATGTCGTCTTCGATCCGGAACAGCAACTGGAAGTACCTCAGTGCCTGCTCGCCCACCTTGCTCTTGTGGTTGGCCCACAGCTCATGGAATTTACGTCGCGCGTGAGCGACGCATCCGGCTTCGGTGACGCCGCGCTCGAAGGTGGCCCGGTAGCCCGAGAAGCCGTCGGTGACGAGCGTGCCCTTCCATGGCTTGTCTCCCTCCAGCCCCAGGAAGTCGCGCACGTTCTCGCCGCTGCGCGTTTCGGCGAAGTTGAAGACCACCGCCTTCGTCGCGTTTAAGCGGGTCGTGCAGTAGGTCCAGATGTAGGCCTTGTGGGTCTTCTTGTTGCCCGGCTTGAGCATCGCCACCGGCGTTTCGTCGGCGTGCAGCACATCGTGGCGCAGCAGCTCGGCCGACAGCGCGTCCACCAGCGGTTGCAACTGCGCGCCGCATTCACCGACCCACTGCGCCAGCGTCGAGCGCGCGATCGCCATGCCCGCGCGCTCGAAGATGTGCTCCTGCCGGTACAAGGGCAGGTGATCCAGAAACTTCGCCACCAGCACCTGGGCCAGCAGCCCGGCGGTGGGGATGCCCTTGTCGATGATGTGCGGCGCCACCGGAGCCTGCACCAGCTTCTGGCAACTCGCGCAGGCCCACTTGCCGCGCACATGGCGTTCGACGGTAAAGACGCCCGGCGCGTAGTCCAGCTTCTCACTGACATCCTCGCCGATGCGCTTCATCTGGCAGCCGCAGCCGCACACCGTGCTGTCGGGCTCGTGGCGCAGTTCGCGGCGCGGCAGGTGCGCAGGCAGCGCTTCCCGCTTGGGCTGCCGCTTGTCCTTCTTGTCCTTGCCTTTGCCGTCGTCGCTGGCCCGATCGATCTCCTTGCAGGCCTCGGCAATGTCGGTGTCCAGCGTCTCTTCCAGGAGGCTCTTCTGCTCCGCGTTCAGACCGGCACAGAACTTCTCACTGCTCGCGGCGAACTTCAACCGCTTCAGCGCCGCAAGCTCGTGCGTAAGCTTGTCGATCTGCGCCTGCTTGAACGCCACCTCGCGCTGGCGCCGCTCGAGCAGTTCGTCCTTGGCCGCCGCTTCGGACATCATCGCCAGCAGCGCCTGGCGCAGCTGCTGCGGATCGAGGGAGTCGAGTTGCTGTGGGGCGATCACAGGCCGTGATCGTGCCGCATCGATGCGCTGTTGCACATCGGCAGAAGCGACTATTGCGCCGCTCTACAGAACCCGAATGATTCCGGCCTCGCCCACGCGCTGCCACGGCAGGCCAAGCACCAGCGCATCGAACTGCGCTCGACTGAGCGAGGCCGTCGCCGCCGCATCCTTCGGCCAGACGAACTTGCCGCTGTTCAGGCGCCGAGCGGCCAGCCATACACCGATGCCATCGTGCACGAGCACCTTCATCCGATTGGCACGGCGATTGGCGAACAGGTAGGCGTGGTGCGGGCGGGCCTCGCCGAACACCGTGACCACCCTTGCCAACGCGGCTTCCGTGCCGGAGCGCATGTCCAGCGGCTCCACGGCCAGCCACAACGAGTCGACACGGATCACCGCAGCAACTCGCGCATCCAGCTTGCACACTCGGCGGCCGCGGCGATCGGCCAAGTCACGATGATCGTCGTCGCGCCGCGGCGGAGTTCGATGCGCAGATCGGGCAGCGGTTGCGGGCTGCTGGGCAAGGCCACGGGAATGAACGCTGGCGCTTGGCTCACCGCAGCGACCGGCGACTCGCTTCGCTCAGCCAGCCGGCGCCACTTGTGGACCAGGTTGGTGTTCAGGCCGTTGTTCATCGCAACCTGCGCCACCGAGGCGCCCGGCTGGCGACACTCCTGCAACACTCTTTGCTTCAACTCGCGATCGTGGCGACGCCGAACCGCGATCCCTGTCTTGGCCTCTTCCATGGGGTCCACCTACCTCCTTGGTGGACACCATCGTCTCCGACGTCGCCGGACGACTCAAGATGACTTTGCCGGACGGATACGACGGTGCATTCCCTGGTCGCGTCAAGAATGGCAAGCCACTCGCTGCGGCGCGGGAAAGTAGCGCATCCACGCCAAAGAAGCACAGCACCGTTGCAGAAAACCTAGTAGCCGGCGATGATGGCTTCAGCGCCGGAGACCCGGCCATATTCCAATTTGGAATAAAAAATGCCCACATGTTAGTGGGCACTTTCGAGGAGAACCTCATGAATATTGGCGGAGTGGACGGGACTCGAACCCGCGACCCCCGGCGTGACAGGCCGGTATTCTAACCAACTGAACTACCACTCCATGTGGCTTCCACTGCGCTGCTGCGCGGTGCAAGTGCCACCGAACTTGGCCAAAAAATTTGGCGTCCCCTAGGGGATTCGAACCCCTGTAGTCACCGTGAAAGGGTGGTGTCCTAGGCCTCTAGACGAAGGGGACAGAAACCTGTTCCAGCAATTTACTCTCTCGAACTGCGCTTGTCTGGTGGAGGTAAGCGGGATCGAACCGCTGACCTCTTGCATGCCATGCAAGCGCTCTCCCAGCTGAGCTATACCCCCGGTGGTGCAGGCCGATCTGATCTCTTTCGAACTCATTTCAAACTGCGCCGCGCTGTTCAAGCGAGACCAAGAGTATATCCTCATTTTTTGGCTTTTTGCAAACGCGCGACAACAATGTTGCATTCAAACAAGGCCAGCACCGCATCGACCGATGGTGTTTGCGGGCGGCCGCAAACGAGCACACGAACCGCGGTCGCGAGTTGCGGCATCTTCAGTCCGAATTCGCCGAGTGTCTGCTTGATCGCAGTGGCAATACCGGCCTTGTCCCAGCTCACATCGGGCAGTCGTTTGGCCAGTGATTCGATCGCCGGCAATACGGCCGGCGTGACATGATCTTCGAGGTCCTGCGCACTCGGTTCGACCGGTCTGGCCAGCATCTCGAGCCACTCGGCCAGTTCGACGGTCGTCGCGCAGCGGTCCTTGAACAGGTTGATCGCAGGCTCAAGCCAGGCCGCGTCCGCAGCGACATTTGCGCCGCGGCGCTGCAGCTGCTCAATGACCAACGGTGTCAGCCGCGCCGCATCGGCGGCCTTGATGTGCTGCGAGTTGACCCAGCGCAGCTTGGCTTCGTCGAACTGCCCAGCACTCTTGCCGAGGTGATCGAGGTTGAACCATTGCAGCAACTGCTCGCGGCTGAAGATCTCGTCGTCACCGTGGCTCCAGCCGAGCCGCGCCAGATAGTTGACGACTGCATCGGCCAGGAAGCCTTCGTCGCGGTATTGCGTCACCGGCTTCGCGCCGTGGCGCTTGCTCATCTTCTCGCCCTGCTCGTTCAGCACGGTCGGCAGGTGCGCATAAACCGGCGGCACGGCGCCGAGTGCGCGCAGGATGTTGATCTGCCGCGGCGTGTTGTTGACATGATCGTCACCGCGGATCACGTGCGTGATCGCCATGTCGATGTCGTCGACGACGACACAGAAGTTGTAGGTCGGCGTGCCGATGCCGTCTTCACCGGCATCGGCCGGTCTCGCGATGACCAGGTCGTCGAGTTCGTCGTTGCTGATCTCGATCCGGCCCTTGACCTTGTCTTCCCAGACCACCGTGCCGCCCTGCGGATTGCGAAAGCGGATCACCGGCGCGATGCCATCGGGAACCGACGGCAGCGTCTTGCCCGGTTCGGGCCGCCAGCGGCCGTCGTAACGCGGCTTCTGCTTCGCGGCGAGTTGGCGCTCGCGCAGTTCATCGAGTTCGGCCGGCGTCACATAGCAGCGATACGCCAAGCCGCTGTCGAGCATCTGCGCCACCACCTGCCGGTAGCGGTCCATCCGCTGCATCTGGTAGTACGGGCCCTCGTCAGGCGTCAGCCCGAGCCACTGCATGCTCTGCAGGATCACGTCGACCGCTTCCTGCGATGAACGCTCGATATCGGTATCTTCGATGCGCAGCACGAACACACCGTTGTTGGCGCGCGCATAGGCCCACGGAAACAGCGCCGAGCGGATATTGCCGAGATGGATGAAACCCGTCGGCGACGGGGCAAATCTGGTGCGTACTTGTGTCATGTCACGTTCAATTCAGGGCGCACGAAGCGCCGGGGCATCGAGGCGCTCGAATCAATCAACCATCCTCGCTCTGCAAGGATGTGGGACGCGCCGCAGGCGCTCCGTGGCTGGGCCATTCAGCCGATCAGATCGAGCCCGCGCGCCAGATCGTCCTGCAGGTCGTGCACATCCTCGAGGCCGACCGCGACACGGATCATGCCTTGCGTGATGCCCGCAGCCTGCCGCTGCTCCTCGGTCAGCCGACCGTGCGAGGTGCTTGCCGGATGGGTGATCGTCGTCTTCGTATCGCCGAGGTTGGCAGTGATCGACATCACCTTCACCTGGTCGATCACCTGGAAGGCCTGGCGCCGCGCCTGCCCCGGCCCGCCCTGCTGCTCGCCGCGGACGATGAACGACACGACCGCGCCGCCGCGCCCCGATTGCTGCGCCATTGCCAGCGCATGCTGCGGATGCGAGGCGAGCCCGGGATAGAAGACACGTTCGACCGCCGGCTGGTCCTCGAGCCACTGCGCCAGCGCTAATGCACGTTCGCTCTGCGCAGCCATCCGGATCGACAGTGTCTCCAGCCCCTTCAGCACCACCCAGGCGTTGAACGGCGACAGGCTCATGCCGGCGCTGCGGATCACCGGCACGAACTGTTCATCGATCAGCTTCGCGGCGCCGCAGACCGCGCCGGCCAGCACACGGCCCTGGCCGTCGAGGTATTTGGTACCCGAGTGGATCACCAGGTCGGCACCGAGTTCGATCGGCCGCTGCAGGACCGGCGAACAAAAGCAGTTGTCGACCGCGAGCAGCGCACCGGCTTCGCGCGCGACTTCCGACAGCGCCCGGATATCGCAGACCTCGGTCAGCGGATTGGTCGGCGACTCGGCAAACAGCAGCCGCGTATTCGGCTTGACCGCGCTGCGCCACTGCGCAACGTCGGTCTGCGAGACGAAGGTCGTCTCGATGCCGAATTTTGCAAACTCGCGGCTGAACAACATGATCGTCGAGCCGAAGACGCTGCGCGAGCAGACGACATGATCGCCGGCCTTCAGCACCGCCATGCCGAGCAGCAGGATTGCGCTCATGCCGCTGGCCGTTGCAATGCAGGCCTCGGCGCGTTCGAGCGCGGCAAGCCGGCGTTCGAACATCATCACCGTCGGGTTCGAGAACCGCGAATAGGTGAAGGCTTCTTCCTCGTTCGCGAATCGCGCCGCCGCACTGGCAGCATCGGGTTGCACGAAGCTGCTGGTCAGGAACAGCGCTTCGGAGTTTTCACCCCAGGCGGTTCGCGGCAGGCCTTCGCGCACCGCCAGCGTATCGAGCCGCACCGTCTTCGGCAGGTCGACTCGGGGAATCGTCTTTTTTGTTTCCATCAGGACCGCTCCGTCGCGCTCTGCAAGGCCAGCCGGCTGCGTGGCGATTCATTGCCTTCGTCGTCGTCGGACTGGCCGCCGCGTTGCGCCGCCATCCGGTCGAGATCGTTGGCGCTGACGTCGCCGGTCACGTAATTGCCATCGAAACACGAGGCCTCGAAGCCGTCGAGCTTCGGGTTCAGTTCGCCGACGGCCCGCTTCATCGCCGCGACGTCCTGGTAGATCAGCGCATCAGCACCGATGAACTGGCGGATCTCCTCGATGCTGCGCTCGTGGGCAATCAGCTCGCCAGCGGTCGGCATGTCGATGCCGTAGACATTCGGATAACGCACCGGCGGCGCGGCCGATGCCAGATAGACCTTGCGTGCACCGGCCTCGCGCGCCATCTGCACGATCTCCTTGCTGGTCGTGCCGCGGACGATCGAATCGTCGACCAGCAGCACATTGCGGTCCTTGAATTCGCTGGCGATCGCATTGAGTTTCTGGCGCACCGACTTCTTGCGCATGCCCTGCCCCGGCATGATGAAGGTGCGGCCGACATAGCGGTTCTTCACGAAACCTTCGCGATAAGGCTTGCCGATCTTCTGCGCCAGCTGCATCGCCGATGGGCGGCTCGATTCGGGAATCGGAATCACGACGTCGATCTCGTTTGGCCGGATCGTCGAGATCAGCCGCTGCGCCAGCGTCTGCCCCATGTTCAGCCGCGCCTGGTAGACCGAGATGCCGTCCATCACCGAATCCGGACGCGCCAGATAGACGAATTCGAACATGCAGGGATGCAGCGCCGCATGGCTTGCGCACTGGCGGGTCTCGAGACGGCCATCGAGGTCGATGAAGATGGCCTCGCCCGGCGCGACATCGCGCAGCAGCGGATGGCCGGTGCCTTCGAGCGCAACCGATTCGCTGGCGACCATCACTTCACGGCCGTCTGCGGTCTCGATCTCGCCATAACACAGCGGGCGGATGCCGAACGGATCGCGGAAGGCCAGCAGGCCATGGCCGGCGATCAGCGCGATCACCGCATACGAGCCCTTGATCCGCTTGTGCACCGCGCTGACCGCGGCAAAGATCGCATCGTTGCTCAGCGGCTGGTCGCCGACTGCGCGTTGCAGTTCGTGAGCCAGCACATTGATCAGCACCTCGGTATCGCTGTCGGTATTGATGTGGCGGCGATCGACCTGCTCGAGCTCGCTGCGCAAGGCCGGCGCATTGGTCAGGTTGCCGTTGTGCACCAGCACGATGCCGAACGGTGCATTGACATAAAACGGCTGCGCCTCTTCCTCGCTGTACGAGTTGCCGGCGGTCGGATAACGCACCTGGCCCAGACCCACGGTGCCCGGCAATGCGCGCATGTTGCGGGTGCGGAAGACATCGCGAACCATGCCGCGCGCCTTGTGCATGAAGCACTTCGTGCCCTGCATCGTGACGATGCCTGCGGCATCCTGACCGCGATGCTGCAGCAGCAGCAATGCGTCGTAGATCAGCTGGTTGACCGGTGTTCTGGAGATGACTCCAACGATGCCGCACATGGGGTGGTCCTCGGTTGCAGGCCGTATTGTCTCAAGAGCGCGGAGTCAGGGCGCCATCCACCGATGAAGACCGGGCGGCAGCAATGGCTTGATCGACAGGATGGCCTCATTGAGCTTCGGCACCAGCTGCGAACGTTGCCAGGGTTGCGATTTCGCCCACGGCGTCAACGCGACGACGACGGCAATCGCCAGCAGCAGCAAGATACCGCGGGCCAGACCGAAGAAGCTGCCGAGCAGGCGATCGAGGCCGCTCAGCGGCGTCGCCCGCACCAGCAGCCGGATCAGGTGCGACAGCAGATTCCACGCGATCAGCACGCCGGCAAAAACCAGCGCAAACGACAGCAAGGGCATCACCGCTGCGCCGGTCGCAGGATCGGTCGGCAAGGCATCGGCCGACCACAACGGCGGCAGGCGCGGCGAATAGATGTAGGCGGCGGCATAGGCCACCAGCCAGCCGGCAAGCGACATCACCTCGTAGACGAGGCCGCGCAGCGCGCCGAGCACCACCGAGATCAGCAGTGCCGCAAGCAGCACCGCATCGACGGCATTGAAGGCGTTGAAAAAGTCCGGGCTTGCCACGAGGCTACAGCGTCAGGATCGCGGTCGGCAGGCCGGCGGCCTTGATCTTCGCGGCAATCTTCTCCGCTTCATCACGGGTTGCCACCGGACCGACGCGCACGCGGGTGCGCTCGCCTTCGGCAGTCTTCGCGACGTGGGTATAGGTGGTGAGGCCGAGCCGTTCGACCTTCAGCCGCGTCGCCCGCGCCAGCTCCGGGTCGGCAAAGGCGCCGATCTGCACGATGTAGCGCGTCGCATCCGCAGCGACCTTTGGCGTCACCTTGCCTTCGAGCAGCGCGCGCGCGCGGGCCGCTTCGGCGGCCTGAGCGGCGGCCTTTTCATTTGCCTTGTCCTGGGCCCTCTCTGCAGCCTTGTCGGCCGCAGCCTTGTCGGCGGCGGCCTTCTCGGTGGCCCTCGCGGTCGCGGCAGCGGCGCCAGCTTCGGCAGATGGCCGCTCGGCAACAGGCGCTTTCTCGGCTGGCTGCGGCTTCTCGGCCGGCGCGGCTTTGTCGGCACTGACAACCGGCTTGCCGGCGTCGGCAGCCGATTCGGTGATGATCGACTCCGATCGGCCTGCCGGGGCAGCGGTGCCGAGCGACGGCGGCGTCGGCTCGGCGTCGCGGGCACCGGGCAATGTCAGCGGCGCGGCCGCATCACGCGCCGGAATCTCGATCGGCACATCGACCGGGATCGGCCGCGGCTCGGTCTCGAACAGCAGCGGAAAACCGACGATGCCGATGCCGACCAGCACCACCGCGCCGAGCAGCCGCTGCCGGGCACGGGTGCGTGCGCGGGCGACGCTGTCGCCGGCATCGCCATCGGCCGCGTTGTCGCTGGCCGGTTTTGAACGGGAGAACAATGACAACAGGCCCATGCGGTGCCGATTCCAGGTGGGTTCGAGATCGCCGACGGCGTTCCAACGGGGCGTCGGCGAGACAGCTGCCAAACGCCGCTCGCCCGGCAAGCGGGCGAGCTTTCAGCCGACGTGTTTGGCCGCCAATCTGGGCATGCCATTGCGCAGAATGCCCCCCAGTGTCAGGAAGGATCCGAGCACGACGATTCTATCAGCCGGGTCGGCGACGGCGATCGCCGCATCGACCGCCTGCTGCGGGTCGGCGTGGCAGAAAACACCGACCGGACCGGGCCCGCGCAGTGCCAGGCTGCCGTGCAGCGCGGCCAGTGCCTGCGCACTCGACGCGCGTGCGCTCGGCAGGTCGGTGAAGAACCAGTTGTCGACCAGCGGGGCGAGCTGCGTCAGCATCGCCGCGATGTCCTTGTCGCCCATCACGCCGAACACGACATGGGTGCGCGGGAAAAATCCCATCCGGTCGAGGTTGTGCGTCAGCGTCGCGACTGCGTGCGGGTTGTGCGCAACATCGAGCACCAGCGTCGGCTGGCCCGGAATCACCTGGAAGCGGCCCGGCAGTTCGACCAGCGCCAGGCCGTTGCGCACCGCCTGCGCGGTGATCGGCAGCCGCTCGCGCAGCGCTTCGAACGCCGCCAGCGCGCCGGCCGCATTGAGCAACTGGTTGGCGCCGCGCAGCGCCGGATAGGCAAGCCCATTGAACCGCTGCTGCCGGCCGCTCCATGCCCACTGCTGTTGATCGCCGCTGGTCGCAAAGTCGCGGCCGACCAGCCACAGGTCGGCACCAATCGACTGCGCATGGTCGAGCACCGACTGCGGCGGCACCGGGTCGCTGACGATCGCCGGCCGGCCCGGCCGCATCAGGTGCGCCTTCTCGAAACCGATCGCTTCGCGATCAGGGCCGAGAAACTCCATGTGATCGAGCGCGATGCTGGTGATCACCGCGCAATCGGCATCGAATGCATTGACCGCATCGAAGCGTGCGCCGAGGCCGACTTCGAGCACGACCAGATCGAGTTCGGCCTGGGCCAGCAGGCGTGCGATCGCCAGCGTCGTGAACTCGAAACGCGTCAACGTGATCTCGCCGCGCGCCGCCTCGACGGCCTCCATGTGCGGCAGCAGATCATCGGCGGCCACCGGACGGCCGCCGATCCGGCAGCGCTCCTCGAAGTGGACCAGTTCGGGCTTCTGGTAGACGCCGACCCGGTAGCCGGCCTGCAAGGCAATCGACTCGAGCATCGCGCAGGTCGAGCCCTTGCCGTTGGTGCCGGCCACCGAAATCACCGGCACGGTGAATGTGATGCCGAGCCGCTGGCGGACTTCGATCGTCCGTTCCAGCGACAAGTCCATCGAGATGACATGCAGCGCATCGCAATGGGCCAGCCACTGCTCCAGCGTCTGCGGGCGCGCCGCGCCGGGTTGTGTTGACGGATTCATCATGACTGCGCCTCGGCGCAGCGGTTCAGCGAAGGTTCTCGATCAGGCGACGGCGTCGGCGCTCAACCGCTGCAGCATCGCGATCTGGCGGGCAATCGTCGTGCGCAGATCGCGGCGGTCGACGATCATGTCGATGGCACCGGTTCCGAGCAGGAATTCGGCGCGCTGGAAGCCTTCCGGCAGTTTTTCGCGGACGGTATTTTCGATCACCCGCGGCCCGGCAAAACCGATCAGCGCCTTCGGTTCGGCGATCACGACATCGCCGACAAACGCAAAGCTTGCCGATACGCCACCCATCGTCGGATCGGTCAACACGCTGATATACGGCAGCCGGGCCTTCGCAAGCCGGGTCAAGGCCGCATTGGTCTTGGCCATCTGCATCAGGCTCAGCAGCCCTTCCTGCATCCGGGCGCCACCGGTGGCGGTAAAGCAGATGAACGGCGTCTTCTGCTCGACGGCGGTTTCGACGCCACGCACGAAGCGTTCACCAACCACCGAGCCCATCGAGCCGCCCATGAAATCGAACTCGAAACAGGCAGCGACGACGGCAATGCTGTGCAATGCGCCGCCGAATACGACCAGCGCGTCGGTTTCGCCGGTCGTCTCGAGCGCGCCCTTCAGCCGCTCCGGATATTTCTTGCTGTCGCGGAATTTCAGTGCATCGACCGGCAGCACCTCGTGGCCGATTTCGAAGCGGCCCTCGCCGTCGAGAAAGACGTCGAGCCGCGCGCGCGCACCGATGCGGTGATGGTGGGCGCATTTCGGGCAGACATTGAGGTTTTTCTCGAGGTCGCTCTTGTAGAGGACGGTCTCGCACGACGGGCACTTGATCCACAACCCTTCGGGCACCGTGCGGCGCTCGCTCGGGTCGGTCTGCTGCATCTTCGGCGGCAGCAATTTTTCGAGCCAGCTCATCGATCTGTCCTTTCGTTCGTCAAGACGCGGTGGCGTCGAGCGCGCGGCGGATGCCGGCAATGAATTCACCGGCAGCTTTTGCAACCTGGTCACGCGGTTCACCGGCGAGTTTCTGCACCAGCGCCGATCCGATCACGACCGCATCGGAGACGTCGGCGACGGCCCGCGCAGTTGCCGCATCGCGGATGCCGAAGCCGACGCCGACCGGCACGTCGACAAACGACTTGATCCGCGGAACCATCTCGGCAACCGCGGCGGTATCGAGGTGGCCGGCACCGGTGACGCCCTTCAGCGAGACATAGTAGACATAACCGCTGGCGATGCGTGCGACCATCCGCATCCGCGTGTCGCTCGATGTCGGCGCGAGCAGGAAGATCAGGTCCAGTCCGCGCTCGCGCAGATCGCGCGCGAACTCTTCGCACTCCTCGGGCGGGTAGTCGACGACCAGCACGCCGTCGACGCCGGCCTCGGCCGCGTCGCCGATGAAGCGGCCGATGCCGTAGCGCTCGACCGGATTCGCATAGCCCATCAGCACGACCGGCGTGTGGTCGTTGTGGCGGCGGAATTCGCGCACCATCGCCAGCACCTTGCTCATGCCGATGCCGCGCTTCAATGCGCGTTCGCCGGCCTGCTGGATCACCGGGCCATCGGCCATCGGGTCGGAAAACGGCACACCGAGCTCGATTACGTCGGCGCCGGCATCGGCCATCGCGACCATGATGTCCGGCGTTGCATCGGCAAACGGGTCACCGGCGGTGACAAACGGGATCAGCGCCTTGCGGCCAGCCGCCTGCAGCGCAGTAAAGGTGGCGGCAATCCGGCTCATCGCTGACCGCCCTGTGCAGAGGCTGCCGGCATCTTGATGCCTTGCGCCTGGCACGAAGGCCGGCAGAAGAACTGCGCGCCCGACAGGTCGGCAACGGTGCCGATGTCCTTGTCGCCACGACCGGACAGGTTGACCAGCAGATGCTGGTCGCTGCGCATCGTCGGCGCGACCTTCATCGCATAGGCCACCGCATGCGCGGACTCGAGCGCCGGGATGATGCCTTCGGTGCGGCACAGGTGATGGAAGGCCTGCAGCGCTTCGTCGTCGGTGATGCCGACATATTCGGCGCGGCCGATATCCTTCAGCCAAGCATGCTCGGGGCCGACGCCCGGATAGTCGAGTCCGGCCGAAACCGAATGCGTCTCGGTGATCTGGCCGTCGTCGTCCTGCAGCAAATAGGTGCGGTTGCCATGCAGCACGCCCGGCGTGCCGCGCTGCAGCGACGCCGCATGGTGGCCGCTGTCGAGGCCGTGGCCGGCCGCCTCGATGCCGACCAGCCGCGTCTCGGCCTGGTCGATGTACGGGTAGAAGATGCCCATCGCATTGCTGCCGCCGCCGACGCAGGCGATCACCATGTCCGGCTGGCGGCCGATCATCTCGGGCATCTGGACCAGGCATTCGTCGCCGATCACGCGCTGGAAATCGCGCACCATCGCCGGATAGGGATGCGGGCCGGCGACCGTGCCGATGATGTAGAAGGTGTTCTCGACGTTGGTGACCCAGTCGCGCAGCGCCTCGTTCAACGCGTCCTTCAGCGTCTTGCTGCCCGACTCGACCGGCACCACCCGTGCGCCGAGCAGGTTCATCCGGTAGACATTCGGCGACTGCCGCTTGACGTCTTCGCTGCCCATATACACGACGCATTCCATGCCGTAGCGGGCGGCGATCGTCGCGGTCGCCACACCGTGCTGGCCGGCGCCGGTCTCGGCGATCACCCGCGGCTTGCCCATCCGGCGCGCCAGCATCGCCTGGCCGATCGTATTGTTGACCTTGTGTGCACCGGTGTGGTTCAGGTCCTCGCGCTTCAGGTAAATCTGTGCGCCACCGAGTTCACGGCTCAGCCGCGCGGCGTGGTAGATCGGGCTCGGACGGCCGACGAAGTGCGCCAATTCGGAGCGGAATTCGGCCATGAACGCCGGGTCGGCCTGCGCCTCGGCATAGGCGGCCTTCAATTCGTCGAGCGCATGGACAAGGGTCTCGGCGACAAAACTGCCGCCATAAGGGCCGAAATGGCCCAGTTCGTCAGGTTGCTGGTACTTCAACATCGGTAAACCTTCAGGTCATACGGCAGCGGGACTGCCTTCCAGGCGGCGCTGGTCCGCCTCGCGCACTGCATTGCAGAACCGGACCATCTCGGCGGCATCCTTGATGCCTTTTGCTGCCTCGACGCCGGTGCTGACATCAACGGCCCACGGCCGCACCTGAAGAATGCCGTCGCCCACATTTCCGGCATGCAACCCACCAGACAAAACGACCGGACAGGGCAGATCTGCGGGAACAAGCGACCAATCGAAGACCTTTCCACCACCGCCATAACCCACGACATGGGTATCGAGCAGCAGCGCCTGGGCATCAGCAAAAGAAGCTGCGAAGTCTAACAAATCCAGCCCCGGCGCCATCCGTGCCGCCCGCAGGTAGGGCCGACCGGCGTGCCGGCAATCGGCGGGCGTCTCGTCGCCATGGAATTGCAGCAGCAGGTTCGGGATCGCGTCGACGACAGCACCGACTTCGGCACTGCTCGCATTGACGAACAGCCCGACCGGCGTGACGAACGGCGGCAGTCGGCGCGCCAGCCGCACGGCACGATCGATGTCGACATGGCGCGGGCTCGGCGGGTAGAAGACCAGGCCGATCGCATCGGCGCCGGCGGCCACTGCGGCATCGACGTCGGCTTCGCGGGTCAGGCCGCAGATCTTGATTCGGGTTCGGGTACGGGGTTGGCTGTTCATTCGGTGCGCGTCTCGCTGCGGCGGCCCGGCGGTCAGCGATGCGGCCCGCCTGGCAGCCCGTCCATCGCGGCGGTGTGAGCCGGCAGCTGCAGCTCGGCATCGTAATGCGGACCGACAAAATAGAGGCCGTCGGGGGTAAATGTCGGCGCGGCAAGCGAGCGATCCTTGCCCGCCAGCACCTCGCCGACCCAGCCGGGCGCCCGCGTGCCGCCCCCAACGGCGACCAGGCAGCCCATCAGGTTGCGCACCATGTGGTGCAGGAAGGCGCTGGCCTCGAAATCGAAGCGCCAGTAGCTGCCATGCCGGCTGATGGCGATCTCGCGCAGTTGCTTGACCGGCGACAGCGCCTGGCATTCGGACGAACGGAAGGCGCTGAAATCATGTTCGCCGATCAACAGCGCCGCGGCCTGCCGCATCGCATCGCCGTCGAGCGGCTGGAAGACCCAGCCGACGCGGCCGGCTTCGAGCGATGGCCGGACCGGGCTTTCGAGCAGCAGATAGACATAGCGGCGGCCGCGCGCGGCATATCGAGCATGGAAGTCGGGCGGCACGCGCCGGCACCACTGGATCGCGATGTCGCGCGGCAGATAGCGGTTGCAGCCGCGGACCCATGAAAATTCGCGCCTGTCCAGCTCGGTATCGAGGTGGACGACCTGATTCAGCGCATGCACGCCGGTATCGGTGCGGCCGGCGCAGATCGTGCGCGGCGGCGACGGCACCGCAGCAAACTGGCGCAACGCCGATTCGAGCGCGTCCTGCACGGTGGCGACGCCCGGCTGGCTTTGCCAGCCGTGGTAGGCGCCGCCGAGGTAGCTGACGCCGAGCGCGAGTCTCACCGCCCGGTGTTTTTCACGACAGGTTGGCGAGCATCGCCTGCGCCTTCGCCTTCAGCGTGCCATCGGCACCGTCGATGACTTCCTGCAGCAGTTCGCGCGCACCGTCGACGTCGCCGATCTGGCGGAATTCGTCGGCCAGCTCGAGCTTGCGGGCCAGCGGATCGCCTTCGTCGAGACCGGAGTCGGGATCGAAATCCGACGGCTCGCCGCTGTCCTTGGCGGCGCCGTCATCGATCGGCGGCAACATGCTCGGGCCGGTCGACAGACTGGACGGCTCGGGCAGTTCGAGGTCGAGCGAGAAGTCCGACAGCGAGAACGGATCGGACTCCTTCTTGACCGGCTTGTCGGCGCCGGGCGCCGGAGCTGGCGCAGCGACCGTCGCATCGTCGTCGGGACCGCCCGGTGCATCACTGCCCCCCTGGCCAGTGCCGAAACTCGACGTCGTGAAGCTGAACATGTCGTCGGCCTTCGGCGGCGCCTGGCCGGCATCGGACGACGGCGTCGTGTCACCAGGCGTCGGCGACAGCTCGACCGGTCTGGTTGCGTCAGCACCGGCGTCGCCGCTCAGGTCGAGGTCGAGTTCGAAATCGATCTTGCTGTCCGGCTCCCGCTGGCCGGGCAGCACCGACAGCGGCATCGTCGCGACGTCGAGCCCGCTCGGTGGCGACGGCTCGTCATCGGCCGCACCCTGGCCGCTGACCGGACCGGCATCGGAATACAGCGGGTTGTCCGGATCGAGCTGGCGCCCGAGCTGGCGTGCATGCTCCCAATCGGCGCCAACACCCTCGGTCAGGGCAAACAATTCGAGCGCAAGCGCCTCGTAGCCCTTGGTATCGCGGCGTTTCGCATAGACCTCGAGCAGTTTGCTGCGGATCGCCATGCGCTCGGGGTTGGTGCGCATCGCCTCCTTCAGGATCTCCTCGGCCTGCATGTCGCGGCCATAGGCCATGTAGACATCGGCCTCGGCGACCGGATCGACGTCGCCGATCGCATCGAGCTGGCTCAGCGAATACGCCATCATCGATGAGCCGGTGCCAGTCGCCGGAACCTCGCTGGTATCGACGCGTTCGCCGCCGCTGGTATTGAAGAACGAATCCGGTTTCAGCCGGCTTTCGAGGAAGGATGTCTCCGGCACCGCTTCGCGGCGCCGCTTGACGAGGCGGAAGATGCCGAAGCCGGCCAACAGCGCGACCAGCAGCCCGGCCAGGCCGACGACCGGCAGGTTGTCGTCGAGCAGCGAATCCATCGGCGTCGGGTCGGCAGCAGCGGGCTGCGGTGGCGCCACCGGCGGCGCAGCCGCGACGGTGACCGCCGGCATCGACGCGCTGTCGGCCGGCGCAGCGGGCTCGCTGGCTGCGTCAACCGGCGCCGAGGCCGCGCCGTCGGACAAGGCCACCGTCGGCGCCGTGTCGGCCGGGGCCTGGCCAGCGCCAGCGGCACCCGCGGCCGCCGGCTGCGAGGCCGCTTCGCTCGACAGACGGGCCAGGTCCTGCACATTCTTCGACAACTCGGCGACCCGCGCCGCCGCCTGCTCGCGCTCGCGCTGTGCGGCCTGCTGCACCGCGGCATCGACCGGCGCCGAAGCGGCCTGCGGCTTGCTCAACGTCAGGATGTCGGGGGAAGCGGATTTCGGCTTTTCGCGCACCTGCACATCGGCGTCGATGCGCCCGCTCGCGCTGCGCGTCGCTTCCGGGGTCTGACGCGGCGCCTCGGCAAGCTGGCTGCGGTAGGCGTCGAAATCGACGCTCTGCGCCTTGATCACCTGGCGCGCCTCGCTGTCGGTGATCGAATCGATCGTCGACTGCTTGGCCGGACTCAGCACCACACCCTGACGCAGCTTGTGGATATTGCCGTCGACGAAGGCATCCGGATTGTCGCGGTACATCGCCAGCACCAGCCGGTCGAGCGAGATGCCGCCCGGCCGGACGCCGCGCTGCGCAACCTCGGACAAGGTATCGCCGGTACGGACGCGGTAGGGATCGTCGATCAGCGGCGGCGCCGGCGGCGCGCCAGGCGGCGGCGGGCCACGCCGCGGCGCGGGCGCCGGTGGCGACTCGGCCTTGGCCGGTGCCGGTGACGGCGCAGCCCGGACCGGCGCTTCGGCGACACGCGGCGCCGGTGTGCTTTGCGGCGCAGCGGGCGGGGCCGCCGGGGCCGGCGGTGCGACCGCGATCGGCGGCCCTGACGTCGACGGTGCAGCCAGCCCCGACGGTCCGGTATACGGCGTCAGCGTCGCCGAGCGCGGCGGGCGCGGCATGCCAGGTGGGTCGAGCAGCAGCGTGTAGGTGCGGACCAGCTGTCCGCCGGCCCAGGTCAAATCGAGAACGACATCGACGAACGGCTCCTGGATCGGGCGGTCGGTCGTCACCAGCAAGGACGCGCGGCGGTTCGCGATGCGTTGCAGCACGACCCGCGCATTGCCGAGGTTGGCGTTGTAGGTGGCGCCGGCCTGGCGGTATTGATCGGCCGACGCGATGCTCGCGCGCAGGCTTGCGGCCTCAGCGGCGGTGAGATTCTCGAATTCGATCTCGGCGCGCATTCTTTCGCCGAGCGAGGATTGCACCACCGCCTTGCCGAGCGTCAGTGCCTGCGCGCCCGCAGCGCCGAGCAGCAATGCTGCGGCGATGCTGGCGGCCAATACGGTGTGCCGGTGGTCTGGCCGATCTGTTTTCAAGCTGTCTCCTCATTCCCACCGGACATGGCTGGCGCGCACCGATGCATCTGCGCGCGCAGCAAAACCCACATTAAACAAGCTGAGCCAAGGCTCGAGCTTTTGCCGACGCCGCTGACCGCTGTCGATACCGCCTTTTGTTGCCACGACCCAACAGCCGCAGCGCCGCCAGCATGCGGTCAAGCGTCGATCAGGATCCGCATCATCCGGCGCAGCGGTTCAGCAGCACCCCACAGCAACTGGTCGCCGATCGTGAAGGCACCAAGATATTCGGGGCCCATCGCCATCTTGCGCAGCCTGCCGACCGGAATCGTCAGGGTGCCGGTGACGCTGACCGGCGTCAGTTCGCGGACGGTCGCCTCGCGGGTATTCGGCACCAGCTTCACCCACGCGTTGTCAGCCGCGATCATCGCTTCGATATCGGCCATCGGCACATTCTTCTTGAGCTTGAACATCAGCGCCTGGCTGTGGCAACGCATTGCGCCGATGCGCACGCAGAAACCATCGACCGGCACTGCCGGCTTGTCGAAGCCCTCGCCCTGGCCGAGGATCTTGTTGGTTTCCGCCCCGCCCTTCCACTCTTCCTTCGAGACGCCCCACGACGCGTTGTCGTGTGAGCCGGCGCCGCCGCCGAGGTCCTTGTCGATCCACGGGATCAGCGAGCCGCCGAGCGGAACGCCGAAATGGGCCGTTTCCGCCTCACCCAGGCCCCGCTGGGTTTCGGCGATGCGGCGGTCGATCTCGAGGATCGCGCTTTTCGGGTCGGCCAGCAGTTCCTTCACCGAGCCATGCAGCGTGCCGTATTGCGTCAGCAGTTCGCGCATGTGCTGGGCGCCGCCGCCGGAAGCCGCCTGGTAGGTCTGGGTGCTCATCCACTCGACCAGGCCGGCCTTGTACAACGCGCCGACGCCCATCAGCATGCAGCTGACGGTGCAGTTGCCGCCGATCCAGTCACGCCCGCCGGCGGCCAGCGCATTCTTGATCACCGGCAGGTTGACCGGGTCGAGCACGATCACCGAGTCGGACTTCATCCGCAGCGTCGATGCCGCATCGATCCAGTGCCCGGACCAGCCGGCTGCACGCAGCTTCGGATAGACGTCGCTGGTGTAGTCGCCGCCCTGAGCGGTGATGATGATTTCGCAGCGCTTCAGCGCCGCGATGTCATAGGCATCCTGCAAGCGGGTCTCGTTTTTCGCCATCTCCGGCGCTTTCGAACCCGCTGCACTGGTGCTGAAGAACAGCGGCTCGATCAGATCGAAGTCGCCCTCCTGCTGCATCCGGTCCATCAATACCGAACCGACCATCCCACGCCAACCCACCAGGCCGACCAATCTGCTTGCCATGATCACTCTCGTCCAGAAAAAAACGTCATCCGTCAGCAAGAACCGAGGCGGGTCGCCTCAGCCTTGCGCCTTCAATGCCGCCACGACCGCATCGCCCATCTCGGCGGTGCCGACCTTGCGGGTACCTTCGCTGTGGATATCGGCAGTCCGCAGGCCCTGCGCCAGCACCGACTTGACCGCCGCCTCGATGCGCTGCGCTGCGGCCTCCTGATCGAGGCTGAAACGAAGCATCATCGCCGCGCTGAGAATCGTCGCCAGCGGATTGGCAATGCCCTTGCCGGCGATATCCGGCGCCGAGCCGTGGCTGGGTTCGTAAAGCCCCTGCTTGCGATCGTTCAGCGACGCCGACGGCAGCATGCCGATCGAGCCGGTCAGCATCGCCGCCTCGTCGCTGAGGATGTCGCCGAACATGTTGCCGGTCACCACCACGTCGAGCCGCTTCGGCGCCTTGACCAGCTGCATCGCGGCATTGTCGACATACATGTGCTCGAGCTCGACGTCCGGATAGCCGGCATGGACCTCGGTGACGACATCGCGCCAGAACTGGAAGGTCTCGAGCACGTTCGCCTTGTCGACGCTGAGCAGCTTGCCGCGCCGCTTGCGCGCGGCCTGGAAGGCGACGTGGGCGATGCGCTCGATTTCCGGCTTCGTGTAGCGCATCGTGTCGAAGGCCTCGGGCGCGCCGGCGAATGCGCCGTCGGGCGACTCGCGGCGCCCGCGCGGCTGGCCGAAATAGATGTCGCCGGTCAGCTCCCGAATGATCAGGATGTCGAGGCCGGCAACGATTTCCGGCTTCAGCGTCGACGCCGCGGTCAGTTCCTCGTAGCAGATCGCAGGGCGGAAATTGGCGAACAGCTGCAGGTTCTTTCGCAGCCCGAGAATCGCCTGCTCCGGACGCAGCGCACGCTCGAGCTTGTCGAACTGCCAGTCGCCGACCGCGCCGAACAAGATCGCGTCGGCGGATTTCGCAAGATTCAGCGTGCTGTCGGGCAGCGGATGGCCGTGCGCGACATAGGCGGCGCCGCCGACCTCGGCCTGCTCCATCTCGAACGACAGATCGAGGCAGGCGAGCACCTTGCGCGCCTCGGCAATGATTTCGACGCCGATGCCGTCACCGGGAAGAATGGCAATTTTGCTCACGAGAGATTTCCTTCTGTTGCGGAAACGGCGCCGTCGCGTGGCACGACATAAGCCAGCCGGTCGACCAGCGCCTTCTCACACAGCCTGAAAAAGATATAAAAAACCGCGGCGGCATATCCCGACACGACGAGTTCAAGCAACTGCAGCAAACCACCTTCGCGCACCGCATCGATGCCGTGGCGGGCAAGGAACGACAGATTGGCGCCGAGCATCTGCAACAGGTTCAGCGACGCCAGTCCGAAGCAGACAAAACTGATGCCCATCAGCAGCAGGCTCAGCCACCAGTGCCGCGACAGCACCCGGTACAAACGGCTGGGGACAGGCGCGGCGGCCATCTCAGTCCAAAGCGGGCCGGTCGGCGACGCGACCGGCATGACCGACGATGGCCGTCATACCGTATTCGCCAGCCAGGGCTTGCGCAGCAACCGCTCGGCCTCGAAGGCCTTGATCTTGTCGGCATGGCGCAGCGTCAGCGCGATGTCGTCGAAACCATTGATCAGGCAGTATTTTCGGAACGGCTGGATCTCGAACGGCAATTCGCTGCCGTCGGGCTTGACGACGACCTGGCGCTCCAGATCGATCGTCAGCTGGTAGCCGACAAAAGCCGCCGTCTCATCGAACAGCTTGGCGACCGCCGCCTCCTGCAGCGTGATCGGCAGCAGGCCGTTCTTGAAGCAGTTGTTGAAGAAGATGTCGGCAAAACTCGGCGCGATGATCGCGCGGAAGCCGAACTGGTCGAGCGCCCACGGCGCATGTTCACGCGACGAGCCACAACCGAAATTGGCCCGCGCGAGCAGCACCGACGCGCCCTTGTAGCGGGACTGGTTCAGCACGAAATCCGGATTCGGCTTGCGCGATGTGGGATCCTGGCCCGGAAATCCGGGGTCGAGGTAGCGCCACTCGTCGAACAGGTTCTGGCCGAAACCGGTCTTCTTGATCGATTTCAGAAATTGCTTCGGAATGATCGCGTCGGTATCGACATTTTCCCGGTCCAGTGGCGCAACCAGTCCGGTATGGATGCGAAAGGCTTGCATCGTCTGTGCTCCTCGAATCAGGACAGTCTTGCGACGTCGACGAAGTGGCCTTCGATCGCCGCGGCCGCGGCCATCGCCGGGCTGACCAGGTGGGTGCGACCGCCAGCGCCCTGGCGACCCTCGAAATTGCGGTTCGACGTCGACGCGCAGCGCTCGCCCGGCTCGAGCCGGTCGGCATTCATCGCCAGGCACATCGAGCAGCCGGGCTCGCGCCATTCGAAACCGGCGGCCTTGAAGATCGCGTCCAGCCCTTCACACTCGGCCTGCTCCTTGACCAGTCCGGAGCCCGGCACGACCATCGCGAGCCGGATATTCGGCGCCACCTTGCGGCCGAGCCGGCGCACGACGGCGGCGGCCTCGCGCATGTCCTCGATCCGCGAATTGGTGCACGAGCCGATGAAGATCTTGTCGAGCATGATGTCGACGATCGGCTTGTTCGGCTGCAGGTTCATGTATTTGAGCGCCCGCTCGATCGCATCGCGCTTGCCGGCATCCTTTTCGCGGTCCGGATCCGGAACCCGGTCGTCGATGCTGAGCACCATTTCCGGCGAAGTGCCCCAGGTGACCTGCGGGCGGATCTTCGCGGCGTCGATCTCGACGACGGCATCCCAGTGCGCATCGGCATCCGAATAAAGCGTGCGCCAATAGGCGACGGCCTGTTCGAACTCGGCGCCACGCGGCGAAAACGGCCGGTTCTTCACATACGCCAGCGTCGTTTCGTCGACCGCGATCAGGCCGGCACGGGCGCCCGCTTCGATCGCCATGTTGCACACCGTCATCCGGCCTTCCATGCTCAGCGCACGGATCGCGTTGCCGCCGAATTCGATCGTGTAGCCGGTGCCGCCGGCGGTGCCGATCTTGCCGATCACCGCCAGCACGATGTCCTTCGCGCCGCAGCCGGGCTGCAGCCTGCCCTCGACGCGCACCAGCATGTTTTTTGCCTTGCGCGCAAGCAAGGTCTGCGTCGCCAGCACGTGCTCGACCTCGCTGGTGCCGATGCCGTGGGCCAGCGCACCAAATGCACCGTGCGTCGAGGTGTGCGAGTCGCCGCAGACGACGGTCATCCCCGGCAGCGTCGCACCCTGCTCAGGGCCGATCACATGGACGATGCCCTGCCGCTTGTCGTTCATCTTGAACTGCGTGATGCCGAAGCGGTCGCAGTTGGCGTCGAGCGTGTCGACCTGCAGCCGCGAAATCGGGTCGGCAATGCCCTGCGAGCGGTCGGTGGTCGGCACGTTGTGGTCGCTGACGGCCAGATTGGCAGAAATCCGCCAGACCTTGCGCTGCGCCTGATCGAGCCCTTCGAAGGCCTGCGGGCTGGTGACCTCGTGGACAAGGTGGCGGTCGATGTACAGCAGCGACGTGCCATCATCCTCGGTGTGGACGACATGTTCGTCCCAGATCTTGTCGTAAAGGGTGCGGCCCATCGTCAGCCTCTGTTCGATTGTGCGGTTCAGGGAAAACCTCCTATTTTAGGCTTTCCAGTCGAATCGCGTGGCCGCAGGGTGGCTGGCCGGAAAACAAAAACCCCGGCCATTGGCCGGGGTTGGTGTGCAAACGCGACGAACAGCTGTGCCGGATCAGCTGCGGCCGCCGAGCGGCTTCACGTCGCGCCGCGGCGAGCCGCTGTAGAGCTGGCGCGGCCGGCCGATCTTGTACTCCGGGTCGCCGATCATCTCGTTCAGCTGCGCAATCCAGCCAACCGTGCGGGCGAGCGCGAAGATCGCGGTGAACAGGCTGACCGGGATGCCGATCGCGCGCTGCACGATGCCGGAATAGAAATCGACGTTCGGATACAGCTTGCGGGCGACGAAATAGTCGTCTTCCAGCGCAATCTTCTCGAGCGTCATCGCGAGCTTGAACAGCGGATCGTTTTCCAGCCCGAGCGCGCCGAGCACCTCGTGGCAGGTTTCGCGCATCAGCTTGGCCCGCGGGTCGTAGTTCTTGTAGACGCGGTGGCCGAAGCCCATCAGCTTGACGTTCGAGTTCTTGTCCTTCACCTGCTTGATGAAGTCGCCGATCTTCTCGGCGCCACCGTTGCGCTGGATTTCCTCGAGCATGTTCAGCGCCGCCTCGTTGGCCCCGCCGTGCGCCGGGCCCCACAGGCAGGCGACGCCGGCGGCGATCGCGGCGAACGGGTTGGTGCCCGAGCTGCCGCACAGCCGCACCGTCGACGTCGACGCGTTCTGCTCGTGGTCGGCGTGCAGGATGAAGATGCGGTCCATCGCGCGCACCAGCACGTCGTTCGGCTCGTATTCCTCGCACGGCGTGCCGAACATCATCCGCATGAAGTTCGCCGAATACGACAGGTCGTTCTTCGGATAGATGTAGGGCTGGCCGATCGTATATTTATAGGCCATCGACACCAGAGTCGGCATCTTCGCGATCAACCGGATCGCGCTGATCTCGCGGTGCTTCGGATTGTGGACGTCGGTGCTGTCGTGATAGAAGGCCGACATGCCGCCGACCAGGCCGGTCATGATCGCCATCGGGTGCGCATCACGACGGAAGCCGCGCAGGAAAAACTGCATCTGCTCGTTGACCATCGTGTGCACCGAGACCAGACGGTCGAAATCCTTCTGCTGCTGCTGGTTCGGCAATTCCCCGTGCAGCAGCAGATAGCAGACGTCGAGAAAGTCGCAATGCTCGGCAAGCTGCTCGATCGGATAGCCGCGGTACAGCAGCTCGCCCTTGTCGCCGTCGATGTAGGTGATCGAGGAATCACACGAAGCGGTCGACAAAAAGCCCGGGTCGTAGGTGAACTTGCCGGTCTGGCCGTACAGCTTGCGGATATCGACCACATCCGGGCCGATGGTCCCCTTGAGGATCGGCAGCTCCATGCTCGGGCTGCCATCGGAAAACGAAAGGGTGGCTTTGACGTCGGACGGTGTCATGGGCATTCCTGGTTGGCGGTAAAAAAATAGCGGTCGAATCCTGGATCGACAGCGGGCCCGTCAGCGGCCTGCTGCCGGCGCCGGCACGCGCATCTGCTCGAGCACTTCGACCACTTCCGGCGCCAGCAGTTCGCCGGTGGGCTGCTGGCGGCCGAGCAGCAGATCGAGCAGATCGTTGTCCGACAGCGCCATCAGCTGCTGCAGACCGTCGGCCTGCCGGGTCGTCAGCGTCTGCGCGTGCCGGTCGAAGAATCGCTCGATCAGCAGGTCGTTTTCGAGCAGACCGCGCCGGCAGCGCCAGCGCAGCTTGCTCATTGCTCGGTCATCGATCCGGTCTGGCATCGGTCTTCAGACGGCGCGGCGGACCATCATCTCCTTGATCTTGCCGATCGCCTTGGTCGGGTTCAGGTTCTTCGGGCAGACATCGACGCAGTTCATGATCGTGTGGCAGCGGAACAGCCGGTACGGATCCTCGAGATTGTCGAGGCGGGCCTCGGTATCCTGGTCGCGGCTGTCGGCAATGAAGCGGTAGGCCTGCAGCAAGCCGGCCGGTCCGACGAACTTGTCCGGGTTCCACCAGAAACTCGGGCAGCTGGTCGAGCAGCTCGCGCACAGGATGCACTCGTACAGCCCGTTCAGCTCATCGCGCTCTTCCGGTGTCTGCAAGCGCTCCTTCTCGGGCGGCATCGTCTCGTTGACCAGATACGGCTTGATCGAGTTGTATTGCTTGAAGAACTGCGTCATGTCGACGATCAGGTCGCGGATCACCGGCAGGCCGGGCAGCGGCTTCAGCGTCACGACGCCGGGCAGCGTGCGCATGTTGGTCAGGCACGCCAGACCATTCTTGCCGTTGATGTTCATCGCATCGGAGCCGCAGACCCCTTCGCGGCAGGACCGGCGGAAGCTCAGGCTCGGGTCGACCGCCTTCAGCTTGTTCAGGGCATCGAGCAGCATGCGTTCGCTGCCGTCGAGTTCGACCTCGAGCGTCTGCATGCGCGGCTTCGCATCGGCATCGGGGTCGTAGCGGTAGATATTGAAAACGCGTTTGGACATGTGATTCTTTCGGCGTCGGCGGCCGCAGCGCGGCCGGACTTAGAACGTGCGGATTTTCGGCGGAACCGATTCGGCGGTCAGCGGCTGCAGGTTGACCGGCTTGTAGTCGAGCCGGTTGCCTTCGCTGTACCACAAGGTGTGTTTCATCCACTCGACATCGTTGCGGCCGGCCGGAAATTCCGGCGAGTCGGCGTAATCGTTGACGGTGTGGGCGCCGCGGCTTTCGGTACGCGCCGCTGCCGAGACCATCGTCGCCAGCGCCGACTCGATCAGGTTCTCGACTTCGAGCGCCTCGATGCGCGCGGTATTGAAGACCTGCGACTTGTCGGCCAGGTGGATCGCCTTGACCCGCTCGGCGAGCTGCTTGACCTTCTCGACGCCCTCGTTCATCGACGCCTGGGTGCGGAAGACGCCGGCATGGGTCTGCATCGTCCGCCGCAGATCGTTGGCGACATCCTGCGCATATTCGCCGCTGCTGCTGCCGTCGAGCCGGGCCAGTCGCGCCTGGGTGGCGTCGGCGGCATCGGCCGGCAGCGGCTTGTGGGAGCGCTGCTTCAGCTGTTGCTCGACGATGTGGTTGCCGGCCGCGCGGCCAAAAACCAGCAGGTCGAGCAGCGAGTTGGTGCCGAGGCGGTTGGCGCCGTGGACGCTGACGCACGAGCATTCGCCGACCGCATACAGCCCGTTGACGACCGTGTTCGGATTGCCATCCTTCGGCACGACGACCTGGCCGTGGATATTGGTCGGGATGCCGCCCATCTGGTAGTGGATCGTCGGCACGACCGGAATCGGCTCCTTCGTGATGTCGACGTTGGCGAAGTTGTGGCCGATCTCGAACACGCTCGGCAGCCGTTTCATGATCGTCTCGGCGCCGAGGTGGGTCATGTCGAGCTGGATGTAGTCCTTGTCAGGCCCGCAGCCGCGGCCTTCCTTGATCTCCTGGTCCATGCAGCGCGAGACGAAGTCGCGCGGCGCGAGGTCCTTCAGCGTCGGCGCATAACGCTCCATGAAACGCTCGCCGTTGCTGTTGCGCAGAATCGCGCCTTCGCCGCGGCAGCCTTCGGTCAGCAGCACGCCGGCGTTGTGCACGCCGGTCGGGTGGAACTGCCAGAACTCCATGTCCTCGAGCGGAATGCCGGCGCGCGCCGCCATGCCGAGGCCGTCGCCGGTATTGATGAAGGCATTCGTCGATGCGGCAAAGATACGGCCGGCGCCACCGGTTGCCAGCAGCACCGTCTTCGCTTCGAGGATGTGCAGGTCGCCAGTCTCCATCTCCAGCGCGGTGACGCCGACGACATCGCCTTCGGCGTCGCGGATCAGGTCCAGCGCCATCCACTCGACGAAGAAATTGGTGCGTGCCTTGACGTTGCGCTGGTACAGCGTGTGCAGCATCGCGTGTCCGGTGCGGTCGGCAGCGGCGCAGGCGCGCTGCACCGGCTTTTCCCCGTAGTTCGCGGTGTGGCCGCCGAATGGGCGCTGGTAGATCGTACCGTCGGGATTGCGGTCGAACGGCATCCCGAAATGCTCGAGTTCGTAGACCACCTTCGGCGCCTCGCGGCACATGAATTCGATCGCGTCCTGGTCACCGAGCCAGTCGGAGCCCTTGATCGTGTCGTAGAAGTGGAAGTGCCAGTTGTCCTCGCTCATGTTGCCGAGCGAGGCGCCGATGCCGCCTTGTGCGGCGACCGTGTGCGAGCGGGTCGGGAAGACCTTCGACAACACCGCGACATTGAGACCGGCCTCGGCCAGTTGCAGCGACGCGCGCATGCCGGAGCCGCCGGCCCCGACGATGACGACATCGAACTTGCGTTTCGTGATGGTTGAGCCCATTTCGTTTACAGCCTCCACAACACCTGGATTGCCCAACCCGCACAGCCAACCAGCCACGCGATCGTGAATATCTGCAGCGCCAGCCGGATGCCCATCGGCTTCACGTAGTCCATCCAGACATCGCGCATGCCGACCCAGGCGTGGTACAGCAGCGAGACGATGACGACGAAGGTCAGCGCCTTCATCCACTGCGACGAGAAGATTGCCGCCCACTTGTCATAGCCCATTTCGCCAGGCAGCAGCACCTGCACGATCACCAGCAGCGTGAACAAGGCCATCAACGCGGCGGTGACGCGCTGCGACAGCCAGTCGCGCAGCCCGTAATGGGCGCCGACGACGATCCGTTTCGATCCGAAATTCTGTGCCATTGAAGTCGTCGCGTTCAGAAGAAGAGCTTGAAGCCGAGCGCCAGCGTCAGCGCAATGCTGAGCACCAGCGTGACGATTGCACTGCTGCGGCCGAATTCCTTGCCGACCGCATGGGTCATGTCCATCCACAGGTGGCGCACGCCGGCAATCAGGTGGTGCAGGAAGGCCCAGATCAGCGCCAGCGCGACCAGCTTCCAGAAAAAGCCGGGCAGCCCGAGCAGGCCGGCATTGAAGGCGGTGGTGAACCGGTCGTAGGAAATCTCGGAAGTCACGCTGGTGTCGAACATCCAGATGATGAACGGCATCAGCAGAAACATCAGCACGCCGCTGATGCGGTGCAGGATCGACACCACGCCGGCCGGCGGCAGGCGGTAGCGCGCGATCTGCGAGACGTGGATATTGCGGTATACCGGACGTGGTTTCAGAGGTTCTGTTGCCATTTGCGGCCTTCTTGTCAATAAATGTGTCGGCCGGAAGAGTTTATTGCATCGCAGCAAGCCGACCCGCGGCGTGCGGCAAAGACTTCTCCGGATCAGTTCAATTCGTTGCGGTAATGGTGGGCGTCGGTGTGGTAGAGACCGCGGCGCAACTCGACCGGGCGGTCGCCGTAGGTCAGCGACAGCCGCTCGACGCTGAGCAACGGACTGCCCTCTTCCACGCCAAGCATCTGCGCGGCGACCGGATCGGCCGCAACCGCACGGATCTTCTCCTCGGCACGCACCATGTGGACACCGAACTCGGTCTCGAACAGTGCATACATCGGCCCGCGGTAACCACTCAGGCGCTCGGCACTCAGGCCCTTGAACAGTTTGCCCGGCAGCCAGATGTCGTCGAAGATCACCGCCTTGCCGCGAAACGACAGCACCCGCCTGACCTGCACCGCAGCGTCGCCGGATTTCAGGCCGAAAGCCCGCGCGACCTCGGCCGGCGCGCGCAGGCGCCGGCAGTCGATGAAGCGGCGCGCGGCCGGCTCCTCCGAACCATCGTCGGCCGCCAGGCGCAGGAATCGGTACTGCGCCTGCTGCTCGGAATGGGTCGCGACGAAGGTGCCCTTGCCTTGCCTGCGCACCAGCAGGTTTTCGGTCGCCAGCTCGTCGATCGCCTTGCGCACCGTACCCTGGCTGACCTTGAAACGCGCGGCCAGTTCGAGCTCGCTCGGAATCGCGTCGCCCGGCCGCCATTCGCGCTGCTGCAGGCTGCGCGTCATCAGCGCCTTGATCTGCCGGTACAGCGGGCTGAACGATGGGCCGTCGGACGGGGCTGCATCATTGCCACGCAGACCAGGCGGCGATGCAGCATTCCCACCCTCCACTACGGAGGCTGGGCTGGCGGTCGGCGCATTCGGTCGCATGGCGCTATTGCAGCACAGGCCCGTGTTGCCGTCCATCAAAAGGGCGAATTTGATTGGTGTCTTCTATAAGACAGAAGACACTAGAATCAGCCCGACCCCTCCCCCGCGGGCGGCGGCCAGGCGATGTGCAACGCACTACACTTGCAGCCTGGCCAGCCTTGACCGCGAGCAGGGCCGCCGGCCTGCTGCAGGCCGGCCGCGATGCGCTCGCCAAGCCGTGGACCCCGCCTTCCGTACCGCCCCCCCTTTTGGAGAATCCGATGAGCAAAAAACCCGTTCGAGTCGCCGTCACCGGAGCCGCTGGTCAGATCGGCTATGCCCTGCTTTTCCGCATCGCCTCCGGCGAAATGCTCGGCAAGGACCAGCCGGTGATCCTGCAACTGCTCGAGATTCCGGACGAGAAGGCGCAGAACGCGCTGAAGGGCGTGATGATGGAGCTCGAGGACTGCGCCTTCCCGCTGCTCGCCGGCATGGAAGCGCACAGCGATCCGATGACCGCCTTCAAGGACACCGACTATGCGCTGCTGGTCGGCGCGCGTCCGCGCGGCCCGGGCATGGAGCGCAAGGACCTGCTGTCTGCCAATGCGCAGATCTTCACCGCACAGGGCAAGGCGCTGAATGCGGTCGCCTCGCGCAACGTGCGTGTGCTGGTGGTCGGCAATCCGGCCAACACCAATGCCTACATCGCGATGAAGAGCGCGCCGGACCTGCCGCGCAAGAATTTCACCGCGATGCTGCGCCTCGACCACAACCGCGCACTGAGCCAGATCGCCGCGAAGACCGGCAAGCCGGTGTCGAAGATCGAGAAGCTCGCCGTCTGGGGCAACCATTCGCCGACGATGTATGCCGACTACCGTTTCGCGACGATCGACGGCCAGTCGGTGAAGGAGATGATCAACGACCAGCAGTGGAACAAGGACGTCTTCCTGCCCACCGTCGGCAAGCGCGGCGCCGCGATCATCGCCGCCCGCGGCGTATCGTCGGCGGCGTCGGCAGCGAATGCCGCGATCGACCACATGCGCGACTGGGCGCTCGGCACCAACGGCGCCTGGGTGACGATGGGCATTCCGAGCGACGGCCAGTACGACATCCCGAAGGACGTGATGTTCGGCTTCCCGGTCACCTGCGAGAACGGCGAATACACGCTGGTCGAAGGACTCGAGATCGACGCCTTCTCGCGTGAGTGCATCAACAAGACGCTGGCCGAACTGCAGGAAGAGCAGGAAGGCGTCAAGCACCTGCTGTGAGCATGGCCGGCGCTGCGCCCGCGCGTGCCGGCGCAGCGCCGCTTGCCACTGATCGGAGATCGCCATGAGCGGCACCCATCCGCGTGATGCATTGTTCGAGGCCGGCGAGGTTTTCCGGCTGCTGCCGGTCTGCGACCACTATTCCGGCGTCGAGGCGCGGATGCGCAAGAGCCTGGAACTGCAGGGCAAGCTCGGCCCGGTATTCGACGTCACGCTCGACAACGAGGATGGTGCGCCGGTCGGCGGCGAGGTCGACCATGCGCGACTGATTGCCGAACTGATCACTTCGCCGGCCAATCTGCATGGCCGGGTCGGTGCACGGGTGCTGCCGGTCGTTCATCCGCGCTTCGAGTCGGTGGTCGAGACCATCGTCAGCGGCGCCGGCGGCAGCGTCGCCTATCTGATGATTCCGAAGGTACGCGGCCTGGCCGACTTGCAGCGGGCGGTCGATCTGATCGATGCAGCGACCCGCTCGGCCGGCCTGCAGCGCGAGATTCCGCTGCATGCGCTGATCGAGACCCACGGCGCGCTGCACGAGGTCTTCGCGCTGGCCGCCCACCGGCGCATCGAGTCGCTGTCGTTCGGGCTGATGGATTTTGTGTCCGCCCATCGCGGCGCCATCCCGCAGACCGCGATGAGTGTCGATGGCCAGTTCACCCATCCGCTGGTGGTGCGGGCAAAAACCGAGATTGCCGCGGCCTGCCATGCGCACGGCAAGATCCCGTCGCATTGCGTCGTGACCGAGTTCAAGCGCGCATCGGCGCTGCAGGAGGCGGCCACCAAGGCGGCGCGGCAGTTCGGCTATACGCGGATGTGGAGCATCCACCCGTCGCAGATCGAGCCGATCGTCGAGGCGTTCACGCCGAGCGCAGCCGAGGTCGACCAGGCGATCGAGATCATTCGCGCAGCGGAGACTGCCGACTGGGCGCCGATCCGCCACGACGACACGCTGCACGACCGCGCCAGCTACCGCTATTTCTGGCAAGTCATCGAGCGTGCGCATCGCACCTCGTATGCCGGCGGCCTGCAGCTGCCCGAGGAAATCGAGGCCGCCTGGTTCGGCGCGCAGCCGCCGGACACACCAGCTCCCTGAAGCCCACGGGGTCAATCCGGATGGTCGCAGCCTGCGGGCGGGCGACAATGCGATGTTGCGCCGGCGTTGGCGCGTGTCCTCGCAAATACGGAATCGGGAGTAGCGGATGAGAGCTGTCTTGGGGGTGGGTGTCGGCATCCTCGCATTTGCGCTGTCAGGCGCCCCCGCGCTGGCAAACAAGGAAACCTCCAAGGGTAAGAAGGCTGTCAGCGGCAAATCCAGCCCAGCCAAGAAGGCGTCACGCAGCAGCAAAGAGCGCTCCGCGAAGGCCGGCAAGCCAGCGGCGGCACCAGAGCCGGTGTTGCCGCCGTTGTCGGAGTCGCAGATGCGCCTGGCAGAGCTGGTGCAGACCGGCCGCGCGGAGTGCGAATTTCAGCAGTCGATCGTTGTCGAGCCGGACAGCCGCCAGCCTGGCGCATTCCGCGTCAGCTTCCAGCGCAAGACCTACCGGATGGTTCCCGAGGAAACCTCGACCGGCGCGGTCCGGCTCTACGACGCCGACGCTGGCGTCGCGTGGCTGCAGATCCCGATGAAGTCGATGCTGATGAATACCCGCGCCGGCCAGCGCATGGTCGACGCATGCACCAGCCCGACGCAACGGATGGTTCAGGCCGAGGCACAGGCGGCAGAACGGATGCGCCCGGCAGGCCAGCTGGCGACACCGGTGCTGCTGGTCGACCCGGCGACGGCAGCGGCGCAAGCGGCGGCCGCCCCGGGCCAAGCCGCATCCGAACCGATCGCCGCTGGCGCAGCCGGCGGTGATGCGTCGGCCACGCCGGCGCAGGCACCAGCGGTCGCCGTCGATACGGCAAATCCCGCTGCAGTCAGTACCGCGGCAACGCAGCCGGCGGCCGCGCCCGCCAGTCCGGCCGCATCGTCGGCACTGAGCGGGGATGTGGCAGCAGTCCCCGACAAACCCAGCGAAGCGCCGCCGCGCAACTGAAGATCAACGCCCGCACCGGGCAGTGCAGGTAGGTATGCACGGATCGGTATGTATAATCATTGCATACCTTACCCGACGCATACCCCATGGAAGTCATTGTTGCCGAGCGTGGCCAGATCACGCTGCCAAAGTCGGTGCGTGATGCACTGGGTTTGACCAAGGGCAGCACGCTGAAGGTCGAGCTCGACGGCGGGCGCATCATCCTGCGCAAGAACGTCGACGATGCAATCTCGCGGGCACGTGGTCGATTTGCGCTGCCCGATCAGGCCGGCAGCGAGCAACTGGCCCGTGTACTGCGCGCACCGGCCGGCGAAAACGGCAGCGGGTCGTGACGATTGCGGTCGACACCGCCGTGCTGCTTGACCTGCTCGGCAACCGGCCTGGCGCCGATGCGGCGGAAGCCTGCCTGCGGATTGCGCTCGGCAAGGGCCCGGTCGTCGTCTGCCCGGTGGTGCTGGCCGAACTGAGCGCGCTGCTCGGCGAAGGTGCGACGGTCGTCGACGTGCTCGACGACATGGGCATCCGCTTCGATGCCCTCGACCAGCGTTCGGCGGTGCGGGCCGGCGAGATGCAGCGCAAATTCCGCCAGCGTGCCGCCGCCGACGCCGCGATCACCCACCGCGGCATCAGCGATTTCCTGATCGGGGCACACGCCATGCTTCAGTGCGATGGCCTGATCAGCCGCGACGCCGTTTTTTTCCGCGACTACTTCAAGGGGCTCAAGGTGATCGAGCCCACAACCAACTGACCCGTCACTCGAACCCCTTCCGGAGAACCAGACATGTTGCAAGCCTATCGTCAACACGCCGCCGAACGCGCCGCGCTCGGCATCCCGCCGCTGCCGCTCGATGCCCAGCAAGTCGCCGAACTGGTCGAGCTGATCAAGACCCCGCCCGCCGGCGAGGCCGAGTTTCTGCTCGACCTGCTGACGCACCGCGTGCCACCGGGTGTCGATGACGCGGCCAAGGTGAAGGCCTCGTTTCTCGCCGCAGTCGCGCACGGCGACATCGCCGTTGCGCTGATCTCGAAGGCAAAGGCGACCGAACTGCTCGGCACGATGGTCGGCGGCTACAACGTCAAGCCGCTGATCGACCTGCTCGACGACGCCGATGTCGCCGAGATTGCCGCCGCGGGCCTGAAGAAGACGCTGCTGATGTTCGACTTCTTCCACGACGTCGCCGAAAAGGCGAAGGCCGGCAATGCGCAGGCAAAGGCGATCGTGCAAAGCTGGGCCGATGCCGAGTGGTTCACCAGCCGGCCCGAAGTGTCGAAAAAGGTCACCGTGACCGTCTTCAAGGTGCCCGGCGAAACCAATACCGACGACCTGTCGCCGGCGCCCGACGCCTGGAGCCGGCCGGACATCCCGCTGCACTACCTGGCGATGCTGAAGAATACCCGCCAGGGTGCGGCCTTCACGCCGGAGGAAGACGGCAAGCGCGGACCGATCGCCTTCATCGAGGAACTGAAGAAAAAGGGCAACCTCGTCGCCTATGTCGGCGATGTCGTCGGCACCGGATCGAGCCGCAAGAGCGCGACCAACAGCGTGATCTGGGCGACCGGCCAGGACATTCCGTTCGTCCCGAACAAGCGTTTCGGCGGCGTCACGCTCGGCGGCAAGATCGCGCCGATCTTCTTCAACACGCAGGAGGATTCGGGTGCTTTGCCGATCGAGGTCGATGTCGACAAACTCGAGATGGGCGATGTCGTCGACATCCTGCCGTACGAGGGCAAGATCGTCCGCAATGGCGAGGCGGTCGCCGAATTCCAGCTGAAGAGCGACGTGCTGCTCGACGAGGTGCGCGCCGGCGGGCGCATCAACCTGATCATCGGCCGCTCACTGACCGCGAAGGCGCGCGAATTTCTCGGCCTGCCGGCATCGACGCAGTTCCGCCTGCCGCAGCCGCCGGCCGAGACCAAGGCCGGTTTCACGCTGGCGCAGAAAATGGTCGGCCGCGCAGTCGGCCTGCCCGAGGGCCAGGGCGTTCGCCCGGGCACCTACTGCGAGCCGAAGATGACGACCGTCGGCAGCCAGGATACGACCGGCCCGATGACCCGCGATGAACTGAAGGACCTCGCCTGCCTCGGCTTCTCGGCCGATCTGGTGATGCAGAGCTTCTGCCACACCGCGGCCTATCCGAAGCCGGTCGACGTGAAGACGCACCGCGAACTGCCCGAATTCATCAGCAACCGCGGCGGCGTCTCGCTGCGGCCCGGTGACGGCGTGATCCACAGCTGGCTGAACCGTTTGCTGCTGCCCGATACCGTCGGCACCGGCGGCGACAGCCACACCCGATTCCCGATCGGCATCAGCTTCCCGGCCGGCTCCGGCCTGGTTGCATTCGGCGCAGCCACCGGCGTGATGCCGCTCGACATGCCGGAATCGGTGCTGGTGCGCTTCAAGGGCAAGATGCAGCCCGGCATCACGCTGCGCGACCTGGTGCATGCGATCCCGCTGTATGCGATCCGGGCCGGCCTGCTGACGGTTGCGAAAGCCGGCAAGAAAAACATCTTCTCCGGCCGCATCCTCGAGATCGAAGGGCTGCCGGACCTGAAGGTCGAGCAGGCGTTCGAGCTGAGTGATGCCAGCGCCGAGCGCAGCGCCGCCGGTTGCACCGTCAAGCTGAACCCGGCGCCGATCAAGGAATACCTGACCAGCAACGTCGTGCTGATGAAAAACATGATCGCCGACGGCTACCAGGACAAGCGCACGCTGCAGCGGCGCATCGAGGCGGTCGAGGCCTGGCTGGCCAATCCGAACCTGCTCGAAGCCGACAAGGATGCCGAGTACACCGCGGTGATCGAGATCGATCTCGACGAACTGAAGGAGCCGGTGCTGTGCTGCCCGAACGATCCGGACGATGCGCGGCTGCTCAGCGAAGTGGCCGGTACCGCAATCGACGAGGTCTTCATCGGCTCGTGCATGACCAACATCGGCCATTTCCGCGCCGCATCGAAGCTGCTCGAAGGCCGGCGTGACATTCCGGTCAAGCTCTGGGTCGCGCCGCCGACCAAGATGGATGCGCAGGAGCTGACGAAGGAAGGCCACTACGGCACCTTCGGCACCGCCGGCGCGCGCATCGAGATGCCCGGCTGCAGCCTGTGCATGGGCAACCAGGCGCAGGTCCGGGAAGGCGCCACCGTCGTCTCGACCAGCACCCGCAACTTCCCGAACCGGCTCGGCAAGAATTCGAACGTCTATCTGGCGTCGGCGGAGCTTGCCGCGATCGCGTCGAAACTCGGCCGCATCCCGACTCTGGCCGAATACCAGGCCGACATGGGCGTGATCAACCAGGACGGCAGCGCGATCTACAAATACATGAACTTCGACCAGATCGAGGAATATGCCGAAACGGCGAAACGCGTGACCGCCTGATCCTCTGGCGTCTCCGCTGATCGACAACGGCCCGCCGGGGCAACCCGGCGGGCCGTTGCTTTTGCGCCTACCAGGCCGCCTCGCGCTCGGGCGTCGCGCCGATGCGGTGGATCGACAGGTCGGCGCCGTCGTATTCCTGCTCCTGCGTCAGCCGCAGCGGCGTGACGAGGCGGATGCCGCCATAAACGAGGAAACCGCCAAGCAGCGCCCAGCCAACACCGACTGCGGTGCCGATCAACTGCGCGGTCAGCGAGACGCCACCGAGCCCACCGAGCGCCTGCGAGCCGAAGATGCCGCAGGCGATGCCGCCCCAGGCGCCACACAGGCCGTGCAGCGGCCAGACGCCGAGCACGTCGTCGATCTTCCAGCGGTTCTGCGTCAATGTGAACATCGCGACGAAGATCGCGCCGCCGATTGCGCCTGCGACCAGCGAGCCGAGCGGATGCATCACGTCCGAGCCGGCACACACCGCGACCAGTCCGGCCAGCGGCCCGTTGTACGCAAAGCCGGGGTCGTTGCGGCCGAGCAGCGCCGCGGCGAGCGTGCCACCGACCATCGCCATCAGCGAATTGACCGCGACCAGGCCGGAGATCTTGTCGATCGTCTGCGCGCTCATCACATTGAAGCCGAACCAGCCGACCGTCAGGATCCACGCGCCGAGCGCGAGGAACGGGATGCTCGACGGCGGGTGCGCGCTGATGCCGCCGTCCTTGCGATAGCGGTTGCGGCGCGCGCCGAGCAGCAGCACGGCGGCCAGCGCGATCCAGCCACCGACCGCATGGACGACGACGCTGCCGGCAAAATCGTGGAAATCGGCACCGGTCAGCTGGTTGATCCACGCCTGCATGTTGAAGCGGCCTCCCCACACCGCCCCCTCGAACAGCGGATAAACCACCGCAACGATGAGGCCGGTGGCGACCAGCTGCGGGCCGAAACGCGAGCGTTCGGCAATGCCGCCGGAGACGATCGCCGGGATCGCCGCGGCAAAGGTCAGCAGGAAAAAGAACTTGACGAGTTCATAGCCGCTTTTTGCGGCCAGCGTGTCGGCACCGCTGAAGAAGTCGATGCCATAGGCCACCGTATAACCGACCAGAAAATAGGCCAGCGTCGAGACCGAAAAATCGACCAGGATCTTGACCAGCGCATTGACCTGATTTTTCTGCCGCACCGTGCCGAGTTCGAGAAAGGCAAAACCGGCGTGCATTGCCAGCACCATGATGGCGCCGAGCAAGATGAACAAGGCATCGGTGCCCTGCTTGACCTGATCCATGAAAGCTCCACAACGCGCCGCCTCGGTGCACGGCGCACCGATTCAGACGGCAGACGGCAGCGCAAAGCAACATTCGTTCCAGACTGGTGCATCAGGCGCACCATCGATGGCAGCTCCGGAGCCCGCGCCGCGAATGCACTGTGGCAAGGCGTTCGATGCACCGCGGTGGAGCCAGCCTCGCGGATCAACCCATTGCGGTGCGCCTCAGTGGTGCTCCGGCGCGATCTCGGTCGCGTACTCGACGAGATCTCCAAGGATCTGCTGGCTGCGCTCGTCGTCGGTGGCTTCACCGAGCTCGTCGATGTGCTCGAAATAGGCCTGCAGCGTCTGCGCGCCGCCGGCGCCGCCGTGCAGCCGATCGGCACGGTGGCTTTCCCAGCGCAGGTTTTCCGCCGGGCTGAGGGTCTGCGGAAAATTGCGGGCGCGGTAGCGGAAGACCAGTTCGGCGAGCCGAGGATCGTCGAAAACATGCGGTCGGTCGGCCAGTTGCTCCGGTTCGGTCGCCCGTATGCGCTGCAACACGCGGCGGTCGTCGTTGGAGACAAATCCACCGTACAAGTCCTCGTCGATGTCGATGACCGAGGCCGGATCGACCGCCCGCTCGAAGACGCCCGGCCAGATGCCGGCCATCGACGGGCCGTGTTGCGCGGCCAGCTGCGCATGGCGGTGTGCGGCGGCGATGTCGATGCCCCAGTCGGCGGCGCGTTCGTCGCCGAGCGTCTTCAGGTTCGAGATCACGACCGGCGACTTGTTCAGGTGGATGGTCTTGATCGGCAGCCGCTCGACACCGGCCGGCAGCGCATCGGCACGGCTGAACAGCCGCTCGCGGATCTCGGCGACGCCGAGCGTGAACAGTTCGCTCGGATCGAACGCCAGATCCCAGACGATCAGCTCGTTGCGATTGGTCGGATGGGGTGCCAGCGGCCAGACGATCGCCAGGCAGCCGCGCTCGGTGCCATACATCCCGGAGATGTGCAGGAACGGCGCGCCGGCCTGCTGGGCGCGGTTCATCTCGCGCACCACCTCGTGTTTGCTGCGCAGGCGCAGGCAGAAATCCCACAGCCGCGGCTGGTTTTGCCGGACCAGCCGCGCCAGCGCAATCGTCGCGCGCACGTCCGACAAGGCATCGTGCGCCGCATCGTGGGCAAGACCATTCGCCTGCGTCAGATGCTCGAGCTTGAACGACGGCTGGCCCAGTTCATTGCGCGGCCAGCTGATGCCGTCGGGGCGCAGCGCATGGCAGCAGCGCAACACGTCGAGCAGGTCCCAGCGGCCGCATTCGTTCTGCCACTCGCGCGCATACGGATCGATCAGGCTGCGCCAGAACAGGAAACGCGTCACCTCGTCATCGAAACGGATGCTGTTGTAGCCGACGCCGACGGTGCCGGGAAAGGCCAGCTCCGACTCGATCTGCGCGGCAAATTCGTGCTCGGCGACACCCTCGGCGAGGCATTGCTGCGGCAGGATGCCGGTCAGCAGGCAGGCTTCCGGTTCGGGCAGATAGTCCGGCGCCGGCCGACAGAACATCATCCGCGGCGCACCGACCTCGTTCAGTTCGGCATCGGTGCGGATGCCGGCAAACTGCGACGGCCGATCGCGGCGCGGCGAGCGGCCGAAGGTCTCATAGTCGTGCCAGTAGAAACTGAAGTTGCTCATTGCGGCGGCTGCATCGTGATGCGACGACGATAGCGCATCGACCACGGCGGGCGAATCGTCCTGCCAGGGGTGTCGGTAGCGACAATGAGCAAGGCTGACAGGCACAATCGCCGAGAACCAACGCAAGGAGTCCGCATGGCCAGGTCCAACCAAACCGCTGCAACCCGCCTTGGCGCCGCCGCGTCACATCCGTTTGCGAAGACGCTGAAGACCTTCAAGACCGCCTCCGGCAAGGTCGGCCGTTTCCACTCGCTGCCCGAACTGGCAAAGCAGTTCCCGAATGTCTCGCGGCTGCCGGTATCGATCCGCATCGTTCTCGAATCGGTGCTGCGCAACTGCGACGGCAAGAAGGTGACTGCCGAACACGTCGCCGAGCTGGCGAACTGGCAGCCGACCGCGGTGCGCAGCGAGGAAATCCCGTTCGTCGTGGCCCGCGTCGTGCTGCAGGATTTCACCGGCGTGCCGCTGCTGGTCGACCTCGCCGCGATGCGCAATGTCGCGGCGGATACGGGCCGCAATCCGAAGGCGATCGAGCCGCTGGTGCCGGTCGACCTGGTCGTCGACCACAGCATCATGGTCGACTACTACGGCAGCAGCAAGGCGCTCGACCTGAACATGAAACTCGAGTTCAAGCGCAACGAGGAGCGCTACCAGTTCATGAAATGGGGGATGCAGGCCTTCGACACCTTCCGCGTCGTGCCGCCGGGATTCGGCATCGTCCACCAGGTCAATCTCGAATACCTCGCGCGCGGCGTCTTCAAGAGCAAGCTTGCGGCGCGTGGTGAAGCACCGGTTTATTACCCCGATACGCTGGTCGGCACCGACAGCCACACGACGATGATCAACGGCATCGGCGTCGTCGGCTGGGGCGTCGGCGGCATCGAGGCCGAGGCCGGCATGCTCGGCCAGCCGGTCTATTTTCTGACCCCCGACGTCGTCGGCTTCGAATTGCGCGGCCGCCTGCGCGAAGGCGTCACCGCCACCGACCTGGTGCTGACAGTCACCGAAATCCTGCGCCGGCACAAGGTGGTCGGCAAATTCGTCGAATTTTTCGGCGAAGGCACGGCGAGCCTGGCGCTGCCGGATCGCGCGACGATCGGCAACATGGCGCCCGAATATGGCGCAACGATGGGCTTCTTCCCGGTCGACGAGCGGACGATCGACTATTTCCGCGGCACTGGCCGCAGCAAGGCCGAGATCGAGGCCTTCGAGGCCTATTTCCGCGCGCAGAAGATGTTCGGCATTCCGCGCGCCGGCGAGGTCGATTATTCGCAGGTTGTCACGCTCGACCTCGGCACCGTCGCGCCGAGCCTGGCCGGCCCGAAGCGGCCGCAGGACCGGATCGAACTCGGCGAGGTGAAAAAGCAATTCGCGTCGCTGTTTTCGATGCCGCCGGTGGAAAACGGCTTCAACCAGCCGGCCGAGCGGCTCGACTTCGTCGCAACGACGCCGAGCGGGCTGAAGATCCGCAACGGCGATGTGCTGATCGCCGCGATCACCTCGTGCACCAACACCTCGAATCCCGGCGTGCTGCTGGCTGCCGGCCTGCTTGCGAAGAAAGCGGTTGCCGCCGGCCTGAAGGTCAAGCCGCACATCAAGACCTCGCTGGCGCCGGGTTCGCGGATCGTCACCGAATACCTCGAGAAGGCCGGCCTGCTGCGCGAACTGGAAAAACTCGGCTTCTACCTCGCCGGCTACGGCTGCACGACCTGCATCGGCAATGCCGGCGACCTGACTGCCGAGATCAATGCAGCGATCAACCAGAACAACCTGGTCTGCGCATCGGTGCTGTCTGGCAACCGCAATTTCGAGGCGCGCATCCATCCGAACATCAAGGCCAACTTCCTCGCCAGCCCGCCGCTGGTGGTGGCTTATGCGATCGCCGGCAGCGTCGGCGTCGACCTGATGAGCGAGCCGCTGGGCATCGGCAAGGGCGGCAAGCCGGTTTTCCTAGGCGATGTCTGGCCGAGCAGCGACGAGATCCATCGCCTGATGAAATTCGCGATGAACGGCCCGGCGTTCAAGACCAACTACGACAAGGTCGCGAGCGACCCGGGCAAGCTGTGGCAACGCATCAAGGGTGTGTCCGGACAGGTCTACGACTGGCCGGAATCGACCTATATCGCGCAGCCGCCGTTCTTCGACGGTTTCGAGATGACGCCCGCACCGGCCGCGTCGGCGATCCGCGGCGCCCGCGCGATGGCCTTGTTCGGCGACTCGATCACGACCGACCACATCTCGCCGGCCGGCTCGATCAAGGAGGACTCACCGGCCGGGCACTGGCTGAAGGAACACGGCGTGCTGAAGGCCGATTTCAATTCCTACGGCTCGCGGCGCGGCAACCATGACGTGATGATGCGCGGCACCTTTGCCAACGTGCGGATCAAGAATCTGATGATCCCGCCGGACGGCACCGGCTCGCGCGAGGAAGGCGGCGTCACGCTGTTCCAGCCATCCGGCGAGAAGATGTTCATCTACGACGCCGCGATGGCCTATATCGCCGCTGGCACGCCGACGGTGGTTTTTGCCGGCGAGGAATATGGCACCGGCTCGTCGCGCGACTGGGCTGCCAAGGGCACGGCACTGCTCGGCATCAAGGCGGTGGTCGCACGCAGCTTCGAGCGCATCCACCGCAGCAACCTGGTCGGCATGGGTGTGCTGCCGCTGCAGTTCACCGGCACCGACAGCTGGGAATCGCTGGGCATCACCGGCAGCGAAAGCTTCGACATCGTGCTGGCCGACGAAATCAGGCCGCAGCAGGAGGCGACGCTGGTGATCCATTCGGCGAACGGCGATCAGCGCGAGGTGAAGTTGATCCTGCGCATCGACACCGCGATCGAGGTCGATTACTACCACCATGGCGGCATCCTGCCGTTCGTGCTGCGCCAGCTGCTCGAGCAGGCGCCGGCGACCGCAAAGGCCGCCTGAAGCGGCTAGGCGGCGGCGCGGTGCGCGAACAACGACGGGTCGAAGCCGACCGTCAGTTCGCCGTCGTGCCAGCGGACGACCGGCCGCTTGATCACGCTCGGCTGCGATTTCATCAGTTCGGCGGCGCTCGCCGCGTCCTGGACCGCGTCGCGGGTGCCGTCGTCGAGTTTGCGCCAGGTCGTTCCCTGGCGATTGAGCAGCCGCTCCCAGCCAACGTCGGCCATCCAGTTTGCAAGATCGTCGGCGTGCACGCCGTGTTTCTTGAAGTCGTGGAAGCGGTAGGCGACGCGGTTGTCGTCGAGCCAGCCGCGCGCGCGCTTGACGCTGTCGCAATTGCTGATGCCGTGGACGATGACCTCGGGGGCGGAACGATCGGGCGGATGCTGCATCGGAGGTCGGTTCTCGGTTGACCGGTTCAAAGTTTGCCGTCGAACAGATGTTCGCACATCGGATCCGGCCCATACGCGGTGTCGACAACCTTGCCGTCATAACCCATGCCGACCTGGAACCACTGGCAGAACGGCGTTTCAAAGCGGTAGGCCCAGACATTCTGGCGCTGGAAGCCGAGGTGCCAGATCGTCGACGGATGGCCGAGCGTGCGCAACACCTGCGACTGGTCCATGCCGCTGCGGATCGCATTGAACCGCGCCTCGCCGCGCACCTGCGCGCTGGCCAGCAGGCGGTCATTGGCATCGAAATCGAACATGTAGGTCGAGGTTGCAAAGCTGCCGCCGCGGTATTCGAGCCGCCGCGTCGCGCTGCCCGTCGTGTCGACCTGCAGATACGGTGGATCGGCCAACGGCTGCGGCAGCACATGGACGCTGGTCGGCGGACCCAGCGCCTGCATCACCTGGCCACTGCTGCTGCCCGGCGCCAGCCTGGTCGGGCCGGTCCCAGCGCAGGCGGCCAGACCGAGCACAACCGCGAGCAGACCGACACACCTGGCGGTCGCGGCTGAGGGTGACAACGATGCGGGCATGGCGGGCTCCTCGAAAAAATGACGGCTGGCAGCGGCAGCGCTGGCCCCAATGTCCGGCAGACGCGGCGCCATTGCCACCACCGCCGGCGAATCCCTACTCGACGTCGGCCCTTTGGCCGCCGCCGCAGACCATCGCGTCGATTGATTGCATATACAATTTTCTGCATCTGCAATCGATCGGAGAGCGACAAATGACCGATTCCCTGCTGGCCGAGCGCGCGACGGCCGAACCATCACCGACGAAGCTGGTCGCCGAGGCCTGGCAACGCGAGGCCGAGCGCATCCTGGCCAACCTGTCCGGGCCCGGTCTGGCGCGACCCGAGCAAGTCGCGGGAAAAACCGGCCTGCAGGTGATGACGGCGATGCTGGAGGGCGCGATCCCGTATCCGGCGATGGCCGAAACGCTCGATTTCCAGTTGATCGAAGTCGGCCCGGGCCGCGCGGTCTTCCAGGGCCGGCCGATGCTGAAGCACTACAACCCGCTTGGTTCGGTGCACGGTGGCTGGTTTGCGACCTTGCTCGATTCGGCGGTGGGTTGCGCCGTCCATACCAGCCTGCCGGCCGGCAAGTCGTATACGACGGCGGAACTGAAGATCAACATCACCCGTCCGCTGACGATCGCGGTGCCGCTGGTGCGGGCGTTCGGCGAGGTGATCCACCTGGGCCGCCGGATGGCAACCGCACACGCGCGGATGGAGGGCCCCGACGGGCGGCTCTATGCCCATGCGTCGACCACCTGCTTCATCTTCGACAACGAATGATCATCGAGTGCAAGCCCGCATCGTGAAGTGCGGATTGCACATCGCGACGACCCTGCGGCATACCCCGACGCATCGGTCGCGGTTCATTGTTTAGGATGAAGCCGAAGCCCCTCTTGACGGGCCGACAGGAGTGCAGACATGTCCAGCGACGCGACGAGCGGTTCCACGGTCATCCCCTGCCTGCGTTATCGCGACGCGCCGGCTGCGATCGACTGGCTGTGCGCAGCATTCGGCTTCGAACGGCGGGCGGTTTACCCTTCCGACGACGGCGGCATCGCCCATGCGCAGCTGGTGCTCGGCGGCGGCATGCTGATGCTCAGTTCGGTGCCGCGCGACGAATCGCCGGTCGACATGCTGCAACGCCAGCCCGATGAAATCGGCGGCTTCGAAACCGAAAGCCCGTATATCGTCGTCGCCGACGCCGATGCCGTCTATGCCAGCGCGAAGGCACAGGGCGCGCAGATCGTCGTCGAGATCCACGATGCCGACTATGGCGGTCGGGGTTTCAGCTGCCGCGACAACGAAGGCCACCTCTGGCACGTCGGCAGCTACGACCCGTGGAAACCGGCAGCGTAATCTGCGCAGCCGGCAGCTCGTTCAACCTGCCGGCCGCAGCTGGCTCGCCTCCTGCGCAAGCCGGGTGATCGCTTTCCAATCCCGGGCCTCGACCAGTTCGGCCGGCGTCAGCCATGAGCCGCCGCAGACCTTGACGTTCGGCAGCGCAAGAAACTCGGGCGCGGTTTTCACGGTGATGCCGCCGGTCGGGCAAAACATCACGTCCTGGAACGGGCCGGCCCACGCTTTCAGCATCGGCAACCCGCCGGCCGCGGTGGCCGGGAAAAATTTCAGAAACTGCATGCCGTCGTCCTGCGCGGTCATGATCTCGCTGGCGGTTGCGACACCGGGCAGCAACGGCAGGCCGATGTTGCGGCAGGCGGTGCCGATCTCGCTCGTATAACCGGGGCTGACGGCAAAGCGGCAGCCGGCATTCAGCGCGGCCCGCGCCTCGGTGGCATTGCGCACCGTGCCTGCGCCGACGATCGCATCGGGCACCGTGCCGGCGATCGCCTCGATGCATTTCATCGCCACCGGCGTGCGCAATGTGATCTCGAGCACCTTGACGCCGCCGGCGACCAAAGCCTCGGCGAGCGGCACGGCATCCTCGACCGCATGCAGCACGATCACCGGAATCACCGGTCCATGATCCGCCAACGACAGGGTTTTCATTCGTCTTCCTTGCAGGATTTGAGGGAGAGCCGGGTCCGACGCATCGTATACGGCATCACAGCCAGGTGATCGCGCCCTCTTCGGCGGTCAGCACATTGCGGCGCATGCCGCCGAACAGATCGCGGCCGAGGCCGTGCGCATTCGTCTCGCTCAATTCTGCGGGCAGCTGCGCCTGCTCGCGGCTGTCCCATTCGGTGGCATCGACCAGCGCTTCGAGTCTGCCGGCCGGCGCATCGAGCCGGATCAGGTCGCCGTCGCGCAGCTTGCCGAGCGGACCGCCGGCGAGCACCTCGGGACTGACATGGATGGCAGCCGGCACCTTGCCCGATGCGCCGCTCATCCTGCCGTCGGTGACCAGCGCGACGCGAAACCCCCTGCCCTGCAATACCGCCAGTGGCGGCGTCAGCTTGTGCAGCTCGGGCATGCCGTTTGCACGCGGCCCCTGGAAGCGGACCACCGCAACAAAATCGCGTTCGAGTTTGCCATCCTTGAAGGCCTGCAACAGCGCTTCCTGGGTGTCGAACAGCAGCGCCGGCGCTTCGATCACATGGCGGTCGTCGGGCACCGACGACACCTTGATCACCGCGCGTCCGAGGTTGCCGGTCAGCAGCTGCAAGCCGCCATGCGGGCTGAATGGCGCAGCGGCCTTGCGCACGACCGATTCGTCGCCGCTTTGCGCCGGCAGCGCCGACCAGTTGATCCGTGTTTCCTCGCCAGAGGCCGGATCGAGCCGCGGCAGTTCGCCATGGGCGCGCAGGCCGCGGCCGCAAACGGTCGGCACATCGTCGTGCATGAAGCCGGCATCGAGCAGTTCGCGGATCACGAAGCCCGGTCCGCCGGCGGCCTGGAACTGGTTGACATCGGCGCTGCCGTTCGGATAAACGCGCGCCAGCAGCGGCGTGACATGCGACAGCTCGGAGAAATCGCTCCAGTCGATCTGGATGCCGGCCGCACGTGCCACCGCGACCCAGTGGATCAGGTGATTCGTCGAGCCACCGGTGGCCAGCAACGCGACCATCGCATTGACGATCACGCGCTCATCGACCATTCGACCGATCGGCGTGAAGCGCGCGCCGTCCGGCCGCGCGCTCGCCATCTCGACCGACAGCCTGACCGCCTCGCGCGTCAGGCCCTCGCGCAGCTGATCGTGGGGGTGGACAAAGGCCGCGCCCGGCACATGCAGGCCCATCGCCTCGAGCAGCATCTGGTTGCTGTTCGCGGTGCCGTAGAAGGTGCAGGTGCCCGGGCCGTGGTAGGCCGCCGATTCGGCTTCGAGCAGTTCGGCCCGGCCGACCTGGCCCTGCGCATACTGCTCGCGGACCTTCGATTTCGCATTGTTCGACAGGCCGGTGCTCATCGGCCCGGCCGGCACGAAGACACACGGCAGGTGGCCGAAATGCAGCGCGCCGATCAACAGGCCGGGAACGATCTTGTCGCACACGCCGAGCAGCAGCGCGGCATCGAAGACGTCGTGGGTCAAGGCGACCGCCGTGCCCATCGCGATCGTGTCGCGCGAGAACAGGCTCAGCTCCATCCCCGGCAGGCCCTGCGTGACACCGTCGCACATCGCGGGCACGCCGCCGGCCACCTGCACCGTCGCGCCGAGCCGGCGCGCCTGGTCGCGGATTACCTGCGGAAAGGATTCATACGGCTGGTGTGCCGACAACATGTCGTTGTAGGCGGTAACGACGCCGATGTGCGGCGCCTTTTCCGCCACCACCTTGAACTTGTCGCTGCCGGGCAGCGCAGCAAACGCGTGTGCGACGTTTGCGCAGCCCATCCGCTCAGGCCCGCGCGGCCGCTTGATCGTTGCGTCGACGCGCGCCAGATAGGCGCTGCGCAGCGCCGCACTGCGCTGCTGGATTCGCTCGGTGACGCGCTGGACGGTCGGGTTCATGGTCGGATCGGCAGGCGCCGCGGCTGCAACAGGGCCCTCCATTCTGATGTAACTTTATTACATCGTCAACCGAACTTTCCGGCACTGCGGTTACAACGGCGCCGGAAGCGGGTGTAACTTTGGGACATCAACCGGTCACGAACGGTTGGCCTGTTTGCGCAATTCGGCCGATCTGGCGGCGAGCGCCGCGCAGCCTTCGGCCTTGTCGTCGGCAGCGCCGGTATCGATCAGCGGGATCAGCGCCGCCAGCGGATTGAGCATCGACAGCAGGCCGGCCGCAATCACCTTGCCGGCCAGCGGTTTTGTTGCCAGCGATATATCGGGTGAGCCCAGCGTGCCCTTCACGTGAATCGGCGTGCGCAGCGACAGCAGGCTGAAATCCTTCGGCGACGTCACCGCACGCAGGTCGAGCGACTCGTCGACGAGCGACACCGAACCATCGACCCAGATGATGGAATCGCGGGTATCGATGACGAAGATGTCGGGCCGCATCAGGCCATTCTTGACATTCATGTCGGCGAGCGCGCAGCTCATGCGCAGCGACTCGTCACCCTTGATCCAGACGCCGAGTGCCTGCGCCAGATCGATGCCGGCCCCCTCGACCAGCAGGTGCGAGACCGTGCCGTTGCGGACTCGCGTGCGCATCCGGCCGTCGAGGCTGCCGAGGATCTCGGCGGTCGAGCGGCCACGGCCGGCCAGGTCGAGCTGACCATCGAGCGTGCCGGAAATATACGGCGGCGCGCCATCTGCGCGAGCCAGCTTCAGCCACTGCTGCAGCAGGATATCCTGCCACTTCAGGTCGGCCTTCCACAATGCGATGTCCTTGCGCCCGTCGAGCCTGAGCGTGCCGGTCACGCTGCCCGACGAGGTTTTCGCAACGATGTCCTTGATCGTCAACACCGCGTCCTGCAGCACCAGGTGGGCGCGCATCGGCTGCAGCGGCTCCAGCCGGGGCGTATTCAGATTGAGCTGCTGGAAGTCGAGCGCGACATTCGCATCCATCGCCCGCAGCGACGGCAGATCGAATTCGCGAGCCGGCAGGACGCGCCCCGGTGCCGCGGTCGAAGCCTTGCGCCGCGGCTCGGCAATATCGACTTCCGGCGTCGTGCCGACGACCGGACCGAGGTCCTTCAACAGCAGCTTCGGTCCGCCGACCTTGCCTTCGAGCAACGGCGTCTCGCGGCCGGCGTCGTAACGCAGCGCCGCATTCAGCCGGCTTTCGCCGATGCGTGCCGAATCGACCTTGACATTCCAGATGTCGTCGCGTTTGGCGACGCTGCCCTCGGTATTGAATGCGCCGGTGGTCGGCAGTGTCACGCCGAGCACGTCGCCGACCGCGGCCAGCGAGCGGCCAGCCACCGCAAACTTGCCATCGATCTCGGTCAACTGCGCAAGTCCACGCACAAACCCGTCGAAACGGAATTTCGCATGGCCGACCGTCGCATCGACCTTGATCGGCGCCTTCGCCTCTGCCGCATCCTCTTCGGTGAGAAACAGCACGCCGTCCGAACTGGCGTCGAGCTTGAACGGCAGACTGCGGTATCGGCCATCGGCCTTGACCTGCAACCCGTTCGGCGGCGTGTCGGCGTTGGCCGAACCGTCGCTGCCGCTGGCGGCCGGTTTTGCCGGCGCAGCAGCATCGCGGGTCACGCGTCCGGAGCCGTCGAGCAATGAATAACGTGCGTCGATGCGGCTGTCGAGCATCGCATCGTCGAGCTTCAGCCGGCCATCGGCGACGAGCAATTCATCGACCCGCGGCAAGCCACTGTCGCGTTCGGGCTTGTCCTTGTCCTTCTTGCCGAACTGCCACGATGCACGGCCGTCCGATTCGCGCTCGAGGACGACAGCCAGCCGGTCGGCGCTGATCAGCCGCACCACCAGCCGCTCGCCTCGCCAGGCCCGCCACAGGTCCGAATAACGCAGCTTCAGGTGGCCGCTGTGGGCATCGAGCATCGGCGGGCCCTTGCTCCATTCGGGTGCGGCGATCGTGATACGCGCCGCACGCACATCGATCCCGCCGAGCAGATGGATTTCGACGCCAGCGGCTTTTTCGCCGTCGGCAAACGTCACCGCCGAGGCAGCCGCAGCGGCGTCGGCCTCGCCCGCACTCGCGCGGAAAGCCACCGGCCGTTTCAGCACCTCGCTGAGACCTAGCTGCATCGGCCCGGCGAGGAAGGGCCAGCCTGCCCACTCCGATATCAGCACGAACGCGAGCAGCAACGCGACGAAGCCGCCACCGGCAAAGGCCAGGCGGCGAGGCCATCGGCTGCGGCTGGATGAGCGGCTGTCTGCAGTCATCGCGGCGGGGTGCGAATCTCCATTGGCAGATCGTCACCGCAACCGGCCCGATCGACGATAGGTGGGCGGCGCAAGCGACTGTGGGCCCGCTCCTACGCAGGCGCCAAGTTGCCCTAAAGTCGACCGCGCGGCGCCAGCCGCCGCTGATGCTGCCTCCCCACAACCCAACCGACAACGATGCGTTTGCTGCTGGTCGAAGACGACAGGATGATCGGCGAAAGCCTGCGCTCTGCATTGCGCGGCGAAGGCCATGCGGTCGATTGGGTGCGTGATCTGGCGGCCGGCCGCGCCAGCCTCGCCAGCGAACGCTTCGACCTGGTATTGCTCGACCTCGGCCTGCCGAGCGGCGGCCCCACGGCTGCCGCATCCGCCGGCGACGGACTCGAGCTGCTGGCCGAGTTGCGCAGCCGCCGCGACCCGACGCCGGTGATCGTGCTGACCGCGCGCGATGCACCGGGCGACCGGGTTCGCGGCCTCGATACCGGTGCCGACGACTACCTCGTCAAGCCGTTCGAACTCGACGAGCTGACGGCGCGGATCCGTGCGGTGATGCGCCGCCATGGCGGACGCAGCGAACCGGTGCTCGAATACCGCGGCGTCAGCTTCGACCCGGCGACCCGCCGCGTGTTGCGCAACGGCGAGCCGGTATTGCTGTCGTCGCGCGAGCTGGCCGTGCTCGAGGCATTGATGATGCGCCCTGGCGCGGTGCTGTCGCGCGCCCAGCTCGAGGACCGCTTGTACGGCTGGGGCGAGGAAATCGAGAGCAATGCGGTGTCGGTCTATATCCACCAGCTGCGGCGCAAGCTCGGCGCCGACTTCATCGGCAACATGCGCGGTGTCGGCTATTTTCTGCAGCCGCCGCCGGCAGCGGGTTCCGATCGATGACGTCGATCCGGCTGCGCCTGCTGCTGATGCTGCTGGCGGTGCTGGCGCTGGCCGCGTTGCTGATGGGCACGGTGGCCTATCGCACCGTGCTCGACGAGACCGAAATCCTGTTCGACTACCAGCTGCGGCAGATGGCCTTGTCGCTGCGCGACCAGGGCGAGATCGCGCCTGACCAGGCGCGCGCCTTCGGCGACGAGGAGCTCGATTTCGTGATCCAGATCTGGACCGTCGACGGCCGCAGCATCTATGCCTCGCGCCGCCACAACCTGGTGCCGGCGCGGGTGCAGCTCGGCTTTGCCGACATCGTCACCGGCAGCGAGGTCTGGCGCACCTTCAGCGTCGCCAGCGACGACCGCGTGATCCAGGTCGCGCAGCCGCGGCGCATCCGGCGCGAGCTGGCAACCGATGCAGCGCTGCGCAGCGTGGCGCCGCTGGCGGTGATCACGCCGTTGCTGGCGCTGCTGAGCTGGTGGACCGCCACCCTGATCCTGCGCCCGCTGTCTGCCGTCGCGGCGGCGGTGCGCCGGCGCGATGCGGCGTCGCTCGATGCGCTGCCGACAGGTGGCCTGCCCGACGAGATTGCGCCGCTGGTCGGCGCACTGAATGAATTGCTGCAACGGCTCGGCATGGCGCTCGAATCGCAACGTGCCTTCGTCGCCGATGCCGCGCATGAACTGCGCACACCGCTGACCGCGCTGAAACTGCAGATCGGCATGCTGCGACGCGCCGACGATCCGGCCGCGCGCCGCAGCGCCGAGCAGCAGCTGGCGGCCGGCATCGACCGGGCGGCGCGGCTGGTCGAGCAATTGCTCGCGCTGGCGCGCCATGAGCCGGGCGCCGCGCCGTTCGCCGGCGAACGGCTCGATCTGGCCGAACTGGCGCGCGGCGTGATCGCCGATCTGGTGCCGCTGGCGGTTGCCGCCGACAAACGCCTGCTGCTGTTTGCCGAACGCCCGGTCGAGGTCGATGGCGACGCGACGGCGCTGGCGCTGCTGGTGCGCAACCTGGTCGACAACGCGCTGCGCCATTCGCCAGCCGGCGCTGCGGTCGAAGTCACGGTCGACGCGCCGGCCGGCCAGCCGCTGCTGCAGGTCGACGATGCCGGGCCGGGCATTCCCGAGGCCGACCGGCAACGCGTCTTCGACCGCTTTTTCCGCCGCGAGCCGGGCGACGGCGACGGCAGCGGCCTCGGACTGGCGATTGTCAGCACCATCGCGAAACGCCACCGCGCCAGTGTCGAGCTCGGCGATTCGACGCGCGGCGGCCTGCGCGCGAGCGTGCGCTTCCCGACGGCCGATCCGCTGCCGGCTGAACCGGCTTAATCCTCGCTTCACCGAGCGCTAATCGAGCCCTCATCGGTGGGTCCGACCATTCGGGGCTGCGGCAATCGCCGCACCCCAGCAATCAAAGGACCGACCATGACGACCTCCACCAAGCCCCTCGTTGCCAGCCTCGTAGCCGCCGGTGTGCTCGCCGGCGGAACCGCCTTCGCATTCGGTCTGCCGCAATGGCTGCAGAGCGGCAAATCGGCACAGACCAGCACGGTCGCGGCCGCCGCGCCGGCATCGACGCCGGCGGTGCCGCGGCTGTCGGTGCAGCAGGGTGCGCCCGACTACCGCGCCATCGTCCGCCAGGCCGGCCCGGCGGTGGTCGGCATCACCGTCGAAGGCCGGCAGCAGGCCGCTGCCGAAATGCAGGGCCTGCCGCCCGGCCTCGAGGACGACCCGTTTTTCCAGTTTTTCCGCGGCATGCCGGGTCTGCAGCCGCCGGGCGGGCGTGGCCAGGCGCCGTCGGTTCCGTTTCGCGGCCAGGGATCCGGCTTCATCATCAGCGCCGACGGCCTGATCCTGACCAATGCACATGTCGTGCGTGATGCGAAGGAAGTGCAGGTCAAGCTCGGCGACCGGCGCGAATATGTCGCCAAGGTGCTCGGCAGCGATCCGGTGACCGATGTCGCGGTGCTGCGCATCGAGGCCGAAGGCCTGCCGACGGTCCGCCTCGGCGATGCCGACCGGCTCGAGGTCGGCGATCCGGTGCTGGCGATCGGTTCGCCTTACGGTTTCGACCAGACGGCGACCCAGGGCATCGTCAGCGCGAAAGGCAGATCGCTGCCCGGCGATGCGGTCGTGCCGTTCATCCAGACCGATGCAGCGGTCAATCCCGGCAATTCGGGCGGCCCACTGTTCGACGGCGACGGCGCGGTGGTCGGCATCAATGCGCAGATCTATTCGCAAAGCGGCGGCTTCCAGGGCCTGAGTTTTGCGATCCCGATCGACGTCGCATTGAAGGTCAAGGACCAGATCGTCGCAACCGGCCAGGCCAGCCACGCGCGGCTCGGCGTGCAGATCCAGGACCTCGACCAGGCGCTGGCCGAGTCGTTCGGCCTGCCGCGGCCGGACGGCGCGCTGGTTGCCCATGTGGCACCGGACAGTGCGGCCAGCCGCGCCGGGCTGCAGCCAGGCGACGTGATCGCCGAGGTCAACGGCAAGCCGATTGTCCGGTCCGGCAATCTGTCGAGCCGGATCGGCCTGGCCACGCCGGGTGACAAGGTGCAGCTGAAGGTCTGGCGCGACAACGCGTGGCGCCAGATCGACGTCAAGCTCGGTGGCGCCGAGACGGTTGCCAGCCGGGACGAGAAGGCAGACGCCGGCGCGGCCGTCGACGGCGGTCGACTCGGCCTGTCGCTGCGCCCGCTGACGCCGCAGGAGCGGCAACACAGCGCAGCCGTCGCGGCCGATCAGGGCCTGCTGATCGAGCAGGTCGGCGGCCCGGCCGCGCGCGCCGGCATCGCGCCGGGTGATGTGCTGCTGGCGATCAACGGCCGCAGCATCCGCTCGGTCGAGCAGGTGCGCGAATCGCTGCAGGACAAGCCGAAGCAGCTGGCCTTGCTGGTCGCGCGCGGCGGCGAACGGATCTTCGTGCCGATCCGCCTCGGCTGAATCCGGCCCGCTTCGCTGCCTTCGGCGACAATCTCGGCGATGAGTGATCGAAGGAGGGTTCTGGTTGGTGCCGGTGCAATGGCGATTGCGACGATGATGCCCGCGGGCGCGGTGACGGCCGGCCGCCGCAGCGGTCGGCTGATCGCGATTGGCGGCGCCGAAGAACGCGGCGCCGACAGCGAGATCCTGCAACGCTTCATCGAACTGAGTGGCGGCAGCGGCGCACGCATCGTTGTCCTGACCGCCGCCAGCATCGACCCGATGGCCGCCGGCAAGGCCTATCGGCGGGCCTTCGAAGCGCTTGGCGTCGAGAACCCCGGCATCGTCGATGCCCGCGACCGCCAACAAGCCGACGACCAGGATGCCGCCACCCGGCTGCGTGAAGCCGACGGCATCTTCATCACCGGCGGCGACCAGCGCCGGCTGATGGCGAGCATCGAAAGCAGTGCATTTGCCGACGCGATGCGCGAGGCGTACGTAAAAAACGGCGCCTGCATTGCCGGCACCAGTGCCGGCGCAGCCGCGCTGTCGGGCAACATGCTGGCCGAGGGCAGCACGCCGGCGTTGCCTGAGAAGGATGCGGCGCGGCTGGACCGCGGCCTCGGCCTGGTATCGCGGGCGATCATCGACCAGCATTTTTCCGAACGCAGGCGGCTCGGCAGGCTGTTGTCGGTGGTCGCCGAGCAGCCGACGCTGCTCGGCCTCGGCATCGACGAGGACACCGGGCTGGTGATCGAGCATGGCCGTGGCATCGAGGTGATCGGCAGAGGTGTCGTGACGCTGCTCGACGGCCGGCAGATGACGTCGAACATCGACGAGATCGAGCCTCGCGACCGGCTCGAGATGCTCGGCGTGCGGCTGCACCTGCTGCCGGCCGGTCACCGTTACCTGTTTGCCGAAGGGCAAGGTGCCGAAGGCAAGCTGCCGCCGTCGCTGCGACAGGCAGTCGGCTTGCTCGTCAACGACGGCGACGGCGTCTACTGACGGCGGCAGCCGGGCTCAGCGCTGCAAGGCGTCGATCAGCTGCGCGCAGTGGCGCAGTGCCTGTTGATAGTCACCGCCAGCCATCGACCGATCGAGCGCGTCGAAACGCTGGTCGCGCAACGATGGGCCGAATGCCGATCGCAACTCCGCAAACACCCGCACCGCATCGTTGTCGGCACTGCTGAGCAATGCCGACAACTGCAGCAGCGCGCGCCGCACCGCCTGCCGGTCGACCTCGTTGCCGGCCGCTGGTGACGCCCTGACCGCGGCATCCCCGTTCGGCTGCAATGCGAGCAGCAGCGCGCCGAGCCCCGGGCTGGCGGCATCGATCGCCAGCCGGGCCGCCGTCGCGATCAGACGCATGTTCTGCACGCTGCGATCGGCGATCAACCGGCGCTCGCTGGCCGCCGCACTGGCCGACAGCGCGGTTGCGCCGAAGGTTGCCGCCAGTCCCTTCAGCGTGTGCAGCAGCCGCAGCAGACTCGCGACATCGTCGGTGGCAGACAGGTCGTTCAGCTGCTTGCGCATCGCCACCAGGTCCTTCACGAAGGCGCGCAGCAGCCTCGCATAGGTCGCTGGCTGGCCGCCGAGTCGAGCGATCGCGGTGCCGATGTCGATGCCCGCAGCGGCAGCGGCTCCGGCAACCGCCGGCTCGAGCAGCGGCATCTGCAACGGCTGCGCTGCAGCGGCGAGCGGCGCCTTCGGCCCGGCATGCTGGCGGATCACCCGCAACAGGTGATCGATGTCGAACGGCTTGCCGATGTGGTCGTTCATGCCGACCGCCATGCTGGCCTCGCGATCCGAGGCCATCGCATTGGCGGTCATCGCGATGATCGGCAGGTCGAGCCGGCCGAGATCCTGGCGAATCCGGCTGGTCGCCGCGAAACCGTCGAGCCGCGGCATCTGCAGGTCCATCAAGACCAGGTCGAATGGCGGATCGGCCGCCGCGACGGCCTCGACGCCGGCCTGTCCATCGTCGGCGATCTGCACCTTCGCGCCCTCGGCTTCGAGCAGTTCGCGGGCGATCTGCTGGTTGTTCGGATTGTCCTCGACGACGAGCAGACGCAGCCCGGCGAGCCGGCTCGACACCGCACGCTGCTGCGACGGCGGCTGCGTTGCCACCCGCTGCCGGCTGCGCGCATCGACGACCGCGTCGCCAAGCATCGATGCGGTGACCGGCTTGACGAGAAAGCGGTCGATCCTCGCCTGTTCGTCGCTGCTGCGCGCATCGAGCACCTCGCGTCCATGGGCGGTGACCATCACGACAACTGGCGCGGCGCCGGCCAGCCCGAGCTCATGGATGCGGTGGCAGGTCTCCCAACCGTCGATGCCCGGCATCAGCCAGTCGACGAATACCGCCTGGTACGGACGCCCGGCGGCAGTTGCCGCATGCAGCCGCGCCAGGCCGCTGTCGCCGTCGGCCGCGACATCGACCGACCAGCCGAGCGAGCGGGCCATCCGCGACAGCACCGCGCGCGCAGTCGGGTGGTCGTCGATGACCAGCGCACGCAGCCCTGGCGGCGAGACCGGCGCGGCGGCATCCGCCGACTGCTCGGCGGCGGCGACCGGCAACGGAATCTCGAAATAAAAGCGGCTGCCGCGGCCCGGTGCGCTGTCGAGTTGCAGCTGCCCGCCCATCAATTCGACCAGCCGCTGGCTGATGCTGACACCGAGCCCGGTACCGCCGAAGCGCCGCGTCGTCGCCGCTTCCGCCTGGATGAACGCATCGAAGATGCTCTGCTGGTTCTCCGGCGCAATGCCGATGCCGGTATCGCGCACCGCGAACCGCAACTGCACCTGCTGCGCATCGCGCGCCAGCAGTTCGATCGAGACGACGACCTCGCCGGCCGCGGTGAACTTGATCGCATTGCTGGCCAGGTTGATCAGCACCTGGTTCAGACGCATTGCGTCGCCGATCAGTTCGCTCGGCACGGCCGGGTCGACATCGAACAGCACTTCGATGCGCTTGTCGCCGATCTGTGCCGACAGGATCACCGACAGGTCGCGCAGCAACTGGTCGGTGCTGAACGGATGCGGGTCGAGCCGCATCTTGCCGGCCTCGACCTTCGAGAAGTCGAGGATGTCGTTCAGCAGGCCGAGCAGCGAACGCGCCGCACCTTCGGTCTTGCTCGCGTAATCGGCCTGCTGAGGCGTCAGCTCGGTCTTGCGCAACAGCGCCAGCATGCCGAGGATCGCATTCATCGGGGTGCGGATCTCGTGGCTTGTATTGGCGAGGAACTGGCTTTTCGCCCTGGAAGCCGCTTCCGCGAATTCGGCCGCGCGGACGACTTCGGTGATGTCGATCCGGAAGCTGATCGTGTGCCCGTCGGCCAGGCGGCGGTCGATGATGCGCAGGCTGCGCCCGTCGTCGAGTTTTTGCAAAAAGGTCGAGTCTGCGGCCCGGTGGGCGGCGACGCGATCGACGACCCACTGCTCGACGTCTTCGGCGGCGGCCGGCACGCGCCCGCTCGCCGCGCCGGCGCGGACGATCTGCTCGAAGCTCGTGCCCGGCACCATCACGCCGGGCACCGGCCGGTACAGCTCGAGGTATTTGTCGTTGCAGAAAACGAGCCGGTCATCGGCGTCGTAGAGCACGAAGGCCTCGCCGATCGCGTCGATCGCGCCACGCAGCAGATCGGCGCTGCGCTGCGCGGCCCGTTCGGCCCGGCGACGCGCGCTGATGTCGATATAGGTCGACACCAGGCCGCCTCCCGGCAAGGGTGCGGTGCGCACCTCGAGCACGGTGCCGTCGCTGCGCTCGCGTTCGAATTGCCGCGGCCCGTCCTGCGCCCGCACTTCGTCGACGATTGCGCTGACCGTGGCTTCGCCGGCGGCGTCGCCGTAATCGCCGCGCTGCGCCTGGAAGCGCACGATGTCGGCCAGTCCGACGCGATCGCGATCGAGCAGTTCGTCCGGCAGGTCGAGCAGCTGACGGAACTGGCGGTTTGCTCGCACCAGTGTCATCTGCGGATCGAAGACACACAGTCCGCAAGGCAGGTTCTCGACGATGCTCGCGAGCAGTTCGTTGTTGCGGCGCAGCGCTGCCGTCCTGCGCTGCGCCAGTGCCTCGGCATGGCTGCGTCCGGTCGATTGCTGCAACAGCAGCAGCGCCAGCAGCGCACTGGCCAGCGCGCCGCCGGCAAGCAGCGCCGTCGGCACCAGAGCGCCAAATCCAGCATCCAGCTGCGGCGCACTGCGCGCCTCCATCAGCAGGCTGCGCCCCGGCAGCTGCAGCGTGACAGTCGCTGCCGGAGGGCTGTCGTCGGCTTCGTTCGACGGACTGGCTGCGGAGCTGAACACTGTCCGCTCGCCGGCATCGGACGCGGCCGGATCGAGCAGACGAAAGTCGATCCGGTCGCGGTGGATGTCGCCGAGGTCGTTCAGCAACTCATCGATCACGATCGGCACATACAACAGGCCGACCAGTCGCGAACGGCGCGCCTCGGCGTCTTTCGGACTGCCCTGCCCTTGATAAACCGGCAGGTAGAGCAGCACGCCCGGCGTCTGCCGCTCGTCCTGCACCAGCGTGATCGGCGCGGTCATCGCTGCCTCGCCGCTGGTGATGGCCTGTTCGGCCGCCGTTCTGCGCTTCAGCTCGGAGCCGACATCGAGACCTCGCGCTTGCAGGTTCTTCGCTTCGGGCTCGATATATTTGATGATCAGATGGTCGCCGGTTGCGGCGCCGTCCAGGCGGCGGTACGAGAAGTCGGCAGCACCGTCGGCCTGCTGTGCGGCAACGAAGTCGGCCAGACGATCCGGTTCGACGCGCTCGATGAAGCCGAAGCCGCGCACACCGGGGAATTCACGCGCGGCATCGCGCGCCTGCACCCAGGTGCGGAAGGTCGAGCGCTCGACCTTGAATCCGGTCGCGGCGTACATCGCGCGCGCGCCGTTCAGCGCGTGCAGCGGCAGGTCGAAGCGCTCGACGATCTCGCGTGCGACGCGATCGACATTGCGGTGGAATTCGGCCTGCGCGGCGGCGTTTTCGCCGCGCTGCGACCACAGTGCGGCGGCGACGCTGAGCCCGAGACCGATCAGCAATACCAGCGCCGGCAACAGCGCCTGGTGCACCGATGGCAGCTGCAGCCTGGCCATCAGCAGCGCTCCCGCCGGCCGCAACCGCAATCAGCACGGAAGGCTTGCCCCGGCCCGGGCGAAAGAAAGGGATGTTCGAACTGCCAGCACATCGGCGACGATTCTCGCCGCCAGCGCGGCTGATTGCGCCCGCCGCGTCGCAGCAGCGCGACGCCGCACATACATTTCGTCACCATTCGACCAGCGCAGGCTGCCGTGTTCCTCGGCGCGCCCGGCAGCTATTGCGCATCGTCCCCGGCGCGGCCGCTGCGCGGCGGCGAAGCGGATCTGAACTGCACCGCCGCATCGAAGCCGGTCTTCACGAAGGCCAGCACCGCCGCAAAATCGGCATCGGACAGCCGGCGGGCGGCATCGTTGGAGCGGTAGATGTTCGCCAGTTCCCGCTCGCGGCCGGCCTGCACGACCAGCCGGCCGATGCCGAGGTCTTCCAGCCCCTTCCACAACGTCGGGTTGTAGGAGCGCGCCAGCTTCATCGCGAAGGTCAGCGGGTCATGGCGGCCGAGCACCGCAGCGAGCCGCAGGATCACCTCGAATGGCAAGACGACACGGCCGACCTCGGCCTGCTCGAGCAGCGAGATGTCCTTGATGTCGATCGCCTTGCCGACCTCCTTGGTCGTCATGCCGGCGGTCTCCCGGGCCTGGCGCAGCAATGAGCCGGCCTTCGCGATCGCTGCCTGCTGCGACGGCCGGCGGGCACCGGCCTTGGCCAGATTCAGCGACAGTTCGGTCGCACTGCCGGCGATGCCGAGCACATGGTCGCTCCAGCGGCGCAGTTCGCGGGCCACCCGCATCACCGACGCGGTCGTCTCCGGCAGCACCGATTCGGTGACTGAAGCGGCAGCCTTGCCGCTGCGCGTCGTCGGCTTGCGTGCTCGGGGTTTTGCCTCGGCCTTCGAGCGGGCCGCCGTCTTGCTGGTGGGCATCGTGGGCTCCTTCGCGTGGCGGACGAGTGTACGTGGCCGCACCGCGGGGCCGGCAAGACAGGCGTCCGGCATGCTTTGGCCGGCATTGCCGTAGCATCAGGCAAGCTCGACTTCCGGCCGCAACGGCCCCTCCTCGAATGTCCAGTTCCCGACGCATCCCCGGCCGGCGCCTGTTGCACTCGCCAGGCCCGACACCGGTTCCAGACGAGGTGATTGCCGCGATGGCACGCCAGCCGATGGACCTTGCCGACCCGCGGGTCGATGCCTGCATCGCCGAGTGCGAACAGGGTCTGCGCAAATTGCTGCATGCACCCGATGCCGGCATCTACCTCTATGCCGCAAACGGCCACGGCGCCTGGGAAGCCGTGGTCGAGAACCTGCTGGCGCCCGATGCCGCGGTGCTGATCCCGGGCACCGGGCACTTTTCCGAATCCTGGGCGGTGCAGACCGAAGCCCTCGGCCGACGCGTCGTCCGCACGCCGTGGCGGCCCGGCTTTCCGATCGATGCCGATGCGGTGGCGCAGGCGCTGCGCGACGACACCGGGCAGCGGATCGCAGCGGTTTTTGTCGTCCATACCGATACCGCCAGCGGCATCACCAGCGACCTTGTTGCACTGCGTGACGTGATCGACCGCAGCGGCCATCCGGCCTTGCTGGTCGTCGATGCGGTCGCATCGCTGGCCTGCGTCCGGATCGAGATGGACAGCCTGCGCGCCGATGTCGTGCTCAGCGCATCGCAGAAGGGGCTGATGACGCCGCCCGGGCTCGGCATCGTCGCGGTCAACCGGCATGCCGCTGCGCTCGCCGAACGGAATCCGGCGCCACGTTTCTACTGGGACTGGCGGCTGCGCGAAAGCCCGCTGAGTTACCGCAAATTCTGCGGCACGCCGCCACATTCGCTGCTCGCCGGGTTGGCCGCCGCGCTCGAACTGATCGGCGAGGAAGGTGAGGAAGCCGTTTTTGCACGCCACCGGGCCAATGCGGCGGCAGTGCATGCGGCAGTCGAAGCCTGGGCCGAGGCCGGCGCGCTCGGCTTTTTTGCCCGCGAGCCGGCCAGCCGGTCGGTATCGGTGACGACGATCACGGTGCCGGAAGGCACCGACATCGACGGCCTGCGGGCAATCGCACGTGACCGTTTTGGCGTCTCGTTTGCCGGCGGCCTCGGGCCGCTGACCGGCAAGGCATTTCGCATCGGCCACCTCGGAGACCAGAATGCGGCAGGCATTCTTGGCTGCCTCGGCGCGGTCGAGGCCGCGCTGCAGGCCGGCGGCGTGCCGATCGGACGCGCAGCGCTGCCGCGTGCGGTTGACGCGTTCGTCGCCGCCGGCCGCTGACGGCGTCCGATCAGACGCCTTCTTTGTCGCAGATCAAGAAGCGGTCGCGGCGCCAAGTCTAAGGTGAACCTGTCCGGCAGCCCCGACCGTCCGCATCCGCGGGCGAGCGGCCGGCACCGGCAGGAGTTTTCCGATGAACCAGGCCACCAAACCCTTCGACCCGACGCAATCGATCCAGACCAGCGACGGTTTCGACGTTCTCGACAGCTGCCATCGGCAGACGCTGTTCACGCTCGGCAAGCTGTCGGCACTGATTGCCCGGCTGGAAAAATACCGCGAAGCCGATGACGGCGCGCGCGAACTGGCGCGCGAGATCCACCACTTTTTCTCGACCACCGGCCGCCAGCACCACGAAGACGAGGAGCGCCATGTCTTCCCGGCGCTGGAGGCGAGTGACGACGCCGAACTGGTCGACGTCATCCACCGGCTGCAGCAGGACCACCATTGGCTCGAAGCCGACTGGGCCGAACTGGCGCCGCAGCTCGATGCGATCGCCGGCGGACAGTCGTGGTGGGAACTCGATACCTTGCGCCGCGGCGCCGAGGTGTTCACTGCCCTGTCGCACGACCACATCGCACTCGAGGAGTCGATGATCTATCCGCAGGCGCGGCAACGCATCGCCGGCAACGGCCGCAACGAGATGAGCCGCGAAATGGCCGCCCGGCGCCACGCCAAGGCGACCGAGCGCGCCTGATCGGCCGTGCTCAGCGCCGCCGCGGCGCGTCGGCCCAGCCGCTGAGCGTCGAGGAAAAAACGACGTCGAGCTGGCCCGATGCCCACCATTGCGCCAAAGGCCGGCGCAGCCATTGCTGCAGTTCCTCGGCCGAGTCGGCGCGCGCCTGGATCAGGCCGAGCCAGCCATTGCGACCGGCCGACTTGACCGCCATCAGTGCGGCATCGGCGGCATTGACGGCTGAATTCCAGTCGACCGCGCGGGCAAATTTCGGCGCCAGCGGGAAGCAGCAGAAGCCGACCGAACAGGTTCGCTGCACGCGGACCCCGTCGTCGAGTACAAATGGCTCTGCAATTGCCGCAACGACCCGCTCGGCGAGTTGCGCGGCGCTGGCTCGCGCCGCATCACGGGCGAGGATCAGAAATTCCTCGCCGCCCCAGCGGATCAGGTGATCGCTGTCGCGAAAAACCGTCTGCAAACGGCCGCGCATCTGCTTGATCACCGCATCGCCGGCGGCATGGCCATGGCTGTCGTTGATCTGCTTGAAATGGTCGATGTCGACGAGGAAGAAGATCAGGTCGGAATCCTCGGCCAGCCAGCTGCCGTGCAGCAGATGGTTTTCATAGCGGCGCACCGCCAGCGCGGTGTCCGCCTCGACATGGATGCCGAAAAAGCGCCGGTTGCGCAGGCCGCTCAGCGGATCGGTCAGGCTGGCATCCTCGAGCGCTGCCGATTCCTTCTTCAGCGCATGGGCGACGTGCTGCAGCTCGATCGTCCGCTCGGCGACCATCCGCTCGAGCCGAAGCTGCGCCCGGCGCAGGTGCCGCGTGCGCCACTGGACCAGCAGCCAAATCGCGAGACCCAGCAGCAGCACGCCGGCAAGCCGAAGGCTCCAGTGCTGCCACCAGGCCGGCAGCACCCGAACCGGCACCACCAATTCGTGCGGACTCCAGATGCCGCTTCGATTGGTCGTGCGCACGCGCAGCACATAGTCGCCCGGATCGAGGTTGCCGTAGCTGGCGACCCGGAAATTGCTCAGCGTGTCGATCCAGCGCTCGTCGTAGCCTTCGAGCCGGTAGGCATACCGGTTGCGGGTCGAGTCGCTGAAATCGAGGGCGGCAAACTCGACGCTGAAGCGGCGCTGGTCGGCGCCGAGACGCACGCCGTCGGTGAGGTATGCCGACCGCTGGCGCTCGCCGTTGATGCGGAATTCGGTGACGACGACGCGCGGCTGGTCATCGGCGACGTCGAAGGATTCGGGGTCGACGACCAGCAGCCCCTTGCTGCCGCCGAACAGGAAGCGGCCGTTGGTCATCCGTTCGTATGAGCGAAACCAGCCGGTGCCGATGCTGACGCCATCGGCCTCGGTCAGCTCGTGGAGCCGGTCGACGACGGGATCGTAGACATACATGTGGGTCCAGATTCGACCGCGGCGATCCTGCAGCAGGCTGGCACCGAACGGGCGGCTGGTGACGCCGTGGCGCTCGCTGATGCGATCGAAGACCGCATGCTGGCCATCCCAGCCGAGCAGGCGGTGCAGGCCGGTGACAGCGGTATCGACCCACAAGCTGCCGTTGCGATCGATCAGCAGGCCGATCACGGTCGGATTGGCCAGACCCTGGCCGTCCGAGCCGTTGACCGTGCGCAGTTGCCTTTCGCCCGGCTTGATGCGGAACAGGCCGGTGGCGCCGCCGACCCACAAGGTCTGGTCGGCGGCCTGCGCCAGCACGAACACCGCACCCTTCAGCGGCGCGCCGCCGTGAAGGGCGATCCGCTCGAACCGTTCCTGTCCGGCCAGCAAGCGGTGCAGTCCGTCCTGGGTGGCGAGCCAGAGATTGCCGCCGGAGTCGGCATGCAGCCAGTGGGTGATGCCGGCGTCATGGCGCAGCGTGCGCAGCAGCCCGCGTGTGCGCGAATACTGCAGCAGCCGCGAATCGCCGGCAAACCAGACCGAGCCGTCAGGGGCTTGGGTCATCGCGGTGATGCGCTCGGGCACGGCAGCAGCATCCGGCGCCGATGGACTCAGCATCGGATTGTCCGGGTCGAAGGCGCCAGTGACGCGCAAACCGGCATCCATCACCAGCACCCCCTGCTCCGGCGTCGAGGCCAGCAGTTCGCCATTGTCGAGCTGCAGCAGCCCACGGATGTCCGCCTGCTGCAGGCGCACCGGCGGATGCAGATCCGGGCCGCGCACCAGGATGCTGCGGTTGGTCGGGTTGTGCCGCTGCAGCCCGAGCCCGAAGCCGCCGATCCAGATAAAACCGGCGTGGTCGACGATCATCGTGCGAACATGGTTGGCCGCGAGCCCGGCCGGATTGCGCGGGTCATGGCGCAGCCGCCGCAGCCGTGCGCCATCGGCAAGCCGGTGGATGTCGATTCCGCTCGAACTGCCGACCCAGAGCCGGCCACCCGGCGCCTCGACGAAACTGGCGACCTGACCGCGCCGCGCAACGGCATCGACACCGGAATCGAGCCAGCTGACGGCATTGCGGGCCGGGTCGACCGCGCCGATCTCACCCTGCTGGGTGCCGAACCAGATCCGGCCGTCCGAGGCCTGCAGCAGCGCGCTGACGACCGCACTGCCACCCGGTCGCGGCTGGCTCGCCGGCCAGCGCGTCGGCTCGAACTCGCTCGCGCCGCGACGCAGCCTGGCGAGCCCGGCCCAGGTACCGACCCACAAGCTGCCCTCGCGGTCGACCAGCAGGCTGCTGATCCGATCGTCCGGAAGACCGGCGACCCGGCCGCTGAAATGCTCGAAACGGGCGCTGGCGGGTTCGAAGCGGGCGAGCCAGCCGGCGCCGCCGGCCCAGATGAAGCCATCGTGGTCTTCGGCGAGCGCCAGGATGGTCGGTGCAGCCTGTCCGTCCGCCACCGATTCGGGCGGCCGATGAACCTCGACCCGGCCGGTGACCGGGTCGTGCACGCCGAGGCCAAGCGACTCGGTGCCTATCCACAGCCGACCGTCGCGCGCCGGCAGCATCGCCTGTACCCAGCCGAGGTTGCGCGCCGCCGGATTCGTGCTCTCGCGCAGCAGCGGCCGGAAGTTGTGTCCGTCATAGCGGACCAGACCGTCACCGGTGCCGATCCAGATGAAGCCGGCCTTGTCCTGCGCCAGGCTGGCGACGACATCGCGCGGGATCATGCGCTGGCCGATCCGTTCCAGCCGCGGCTCGTCCATCGGCCTCATCGCCGCCGGTTCGACTTCTGCGGCAGATGCGGTCAAGGCAACGGACAGCATCAGCCAGATCGCCAAGGACACTGCGAGCCACATGCCGGCTGCGGCCAACCAGCCGAAGCGGCCGATGCAACTGGCTGGATGTACAGTAGCGGCATGTCGAGCACCCACCGCCCCTACCGCTGCCGCCTGTGCGGTGCTGCCAGCTACCAGCGTCTGCTGCACCGCGGCCCGGACGGTGCGATGGGCTACAGCGGCACCTACCGCTGCTCGGGCTGCGCAATCGATTTCGCCGACCCGATCGAATGGCGCGATGCACCGGCGGAGCCGGAGCCAGGGCTGACTGCACTCTCCCATTGACCAGCGCACCGTGGCGGCGACCGCTGCGGCCACATGCGCGGCAAACGGCATGCGCGAGGCTCCGCAGCGGGCCGTTCGATCAGCGTGATCCGCGCAGTTCGTCTGACGGCTGGTGGTTCAACAGCGCCGACAGCGTATCGACGACTTCGGCCCAGTCCGCATCCTCACGGATTTCTTCGCGCAGGAATTGCGCCTGCGACTGATTCCAGAACGGCGCATCGGCCAGCGCCATGCCGTCGGGCAGCGGGCGATGACTGGCAACAAAGGCCTCGATCGACGCGGCATCCGACGGCAGACCGAGCTGCTCGAACAGATCAGGGAGTGTGTGATTGGGCAATTCCATCGGTGGGCTCCGGCAGTTTTTTGCGTCCGCGTCCGCGGCACGGTCGCAGCATGATAAGTGGCGCCAGACGCCCTCGATGTCGGAAATCGCCCCGGCATCGGCAATCCGGATGAGGCGCGGGCTCAGAACGGCAGCAGTTCGAGCCTGAACGCGCGCTCGGCGAACCAGGCCGCGGCCAGCAGCGCGATCAGCAACGAACCGCCGACCAGCACGCCGCGGCGATAAAAGCCTGTGCCGCGCAGCCAGTAGGCGAGCGGCAGAAACAGCACGACGATCGCCAGCTGGCCGAGCTCGACGCCGACATTGAAGCCGACCAGCGCCAGCAGCAGGCTTGCCTGCGGCAGGCCGAGGTCGGCCAGCACGCTGGCAAAACCGAAGCCGTGGATCAGGCCGAAGATGAAGGCGACCAGCCAGCGCCGCCGCTGCACCAGCGGCCAGACATTGTTCAGCGCCGCCAGCACGACCGACGCCGCAATCACCGCCTCGACCCAGCGCGACGGCAGCACGACGACGCCGAGCGTCGCCAGCGACAGCGTGATCGAATGGGCGGCGGTGAAGGCGGTGACGATCTTCACGACGTCGATCGCCGCCGGGCGCAGCCGGTCCACCGGCTGCCAGCGCCCGCCCTGCCACAGCAGCACCGCCGGCAGCAGCAGCGACAACAGAAACAGGATGTGGTCGAAGCCGATCCAGATGTGCCAGACGCCGTCGCCAACAAACGTCAGGAACTGCGCGATCCGCCCCTGGTCGGCGAGTTCGAACTGCTGGCTGGCCGCCTGCGGCGAAAAGATCGCGCTGCGCGAGACGTCGCCGACATCGAGCCTGAGCAGGCCGCGGTGCTGCGGGTCGAGTTCGGCAAACAGCCGGTAGTCGATCGACAGCTGCCGGGGTGCGGCAACCGGGCAGTCGATCTGCAGTGGCACCACGGTATAGGCGCCGTCGCTGTGGTCGTCGACCAGCTGTTCGCCAGCCGATATCGCGCAGGCTTGCCCGTCGGCAGCAATCGCCAGCCGGGCCAGTGCATGGGCGGCAATCGCCTGGTGGCGCTGGCGCAGTTCACCCCAGGTGATCTCGCCATTGCCGTCGGCATCGAGGCCGATTGCATGGTCGAGGTCGCGCAGCGCGATATCCCAGCGGCCGGACAGGCCGTCGGCTCCGACCTGCAGCGACAGGTAGCTGTCGGACGGTTTGTGAGCCAGCGCTGGCGACGCCGCGATCGCGATCAGCAGCGCCGCGACACTGCTCCGCCAGGCTTGCCGGACCCGCTGCAGTGTGCCGCTCACGACAGGCTTTTCAGTTGATCGGCAAGACCGCGCAGCACCACGCTTTCGACACCGTTTGTTGTCATCCATTCGAGTGCCGGCGCGGCAGCGGCCGGGTCGCGGGCGGCCAGGGCTGCCTCGAGCAGCACCCTGGCGTCGGCCGGCTCACGCTGCAGCCGGTAGTTCGAGGCAGCCAGTGCCAGCGCCCGCGCCGGCTCGCCGCGGATCGCCAGCGCGAAGCGCGCCTCTTCCTTTTCATGCACCTTGTCGCCACGCAGCGCGGCGGCGGCAAACCGTGCCTGCAGATCGGCCGACCACGCGGCGAGTGCCGGATCGCCAGCGGCTTTTGCCGCCAGCGCGAGGCGCAGCAACAGCAGGTCGGAGCGTTCCATGCCTTTCAGCAGGACGAGCACCTCGCGCGGCCGCTGCTGATCGAGCAGGAAGTCGGCATAGGCGGCCAGCAGATATCCGTCGGTGATGCCGAGCGCCAGCGCCTCGCGGTAGGCCTTTTCGGCGGCAACCGGGTCGCCGCGCCGGGCCTCGATCTCGCCGAGCAGCGTCAGCGCCCACAGCCGATCGGCGGCTGCGGCGGTGGGCCCGCCGGGTGCGAGCATGGCCTGCAGCGCCTGTGCGGCGGCGGCAGCCCGCCCGGTCAGCGAATCGATCGCGGCGCGGCAGGCGACGCCGATCAATGGCGACGCGAGCGGCCGCATCTTCGCGCAATCTGCCCTCGCCTCGTCATAGCGGGCCTGCACCATGTGGATTGCGGCACGCCACGACCAGGCTTCGCCGTTGCCGGGGGCCGCCCGGACGACTGCATCGAGGTCGGCAAGGGCTTCGTCGAAATGGTGGTTGAACTGCAGCAGGATCGCGCGCACGACGCGCACCTGCAGCGGCGGCGCCGGCAGATCCCACCATGGCGCCAGTGCCGCCTGCGCATACCCGATGTAGCGCGGGTCGCCTTCGGCGGCAACGCTGCGGTGGTACAGCCTGGCCAGTGCCAGCGCGGCATCGAGATCGCGCGGCTGCGCAGCCAGTCGCTGGCGCAATTCGCGGATGCTGCGGCTGCGCGGATCGTCGGCGCGGGCCGGCAGCGTTTCGAGCACCGTCGCATCGGACGCCGGACGGTAGGGCGCGGCAATGGCAGCCGAGCCAAGCAGGCTCGCAACGGCGCACGACACGACGGACCGGACAACAACACTCATGGAAAACACCAGGATCGGCAAAGCGCCGAGTATCGACGCTTTGTATGCCGGCGCCGCGGCGATGAAACAAGTTGTACGACGGTCAACGCGGTGAAACGGTCAGCGTTCTAGTCAGGCCGGGCTGTCACGGGTTCGACATCGCCAAAGATGCGGTGCCGCCTGCAATGGGCCGACAAGCAAGCTTCACATGTTCGTTTCTGCAACTCACGGAAAACCAATCATGATCAAAGTTCTGTCGACCCTCACACTCGCGCTGTTCGCCGTTTCGTTCAATGCCCACGCCGCATCCCACGGCGGCGCGGCCCCGATGAAGGCCGAGGCCGCCAGCGCGCCCGCAAGCGGCGCGATGAAAAAGGAAGAAAAAGCCGCCGCCAAGGATGTGAAGAAGGAAGAAAAGGCGATGGCGAAAGAGGTGAAGAAAGAGATGAAGGAAGAGAAGAAGGAGATGAAGGAAGAGAAGAAGGACATGAAGGACGCGGCGAAGAAATAAGTTCTCGCGCTTCTCGACCGGAAGGCAGGGCTGGTCCCTGCCTTTTTCTTTGCCCGCTTTACGCAGGCCATCGCAGATAGGGGTGCCCATCAAAAGCGAACGGCAGTAGCCTGCCGCTTTTGTGGAGGTTGCGATGAGCGAGTTCAAATTGGGAACCAGGTCATTGTCCGAACTGAAAGGCGTGCATCCCGATCTGGTGGCCGTCGTCAAGCGGGCGATCGTGCTGACTGTGCAGGACTTTTCGGTCCACGACGGCATCCGCACGCTGGCCGAGCAGCAGCGCCTGGTCGCCTGCGGCGCCAGCCAGACGCTCGATTCGCGGCACATCACCGGCCATGCGGTCGATCTGGTGCCGTACATCAACGGCAAGCTGCGCTGGGAATGGCCACCGATCTACCGGATCGCCGATGCGGTCAGAATGGCCGCTCGCGAAAACGGCACACCGCTGCGCTGGGGTGGCGCCTGGGACGTCGATTTCACCGATTCGACGTCGTCGCCTGAAGATCTGGTGTCCGGCTATGTCGGCCGACGCCGCAAGGCCGGCCTGCGGGCCTTCATCGACGGACCCCATTTCGAATTGCCACGAGCCCTTTATCCATGATCGATCAGTCCTCGCGCCCTGGTGCGGGCCCGCGCCGCAGTGGACGATGGCGCTGGCTGGCCACCGCGGCGCTGGTTCTCGCCAGCGCGGCATGCAAGGGCCCGGCGCCGCCAGCGGCCACACCGGCTGCACCGGCGGTGGCACTGGCCGAAACACGAATCGATCTCGGCGGGCCGACGCTTGTCGCCTTTCTGCCGCCGGATGCGCAGCAGCCAGGGGTCGAGGGCGCGGCCGAAGCCGTCGCCCATGTCGGCTTTGCGATGGCCGATACCCGCCAGTGCCTCGGCGACAAGCCGGTATCGATGACGACGGTGTTTGCCGACCGGCTGACGATCAACGAAGGCGGCAACCTCCGGACAATCGAGCTGGACAGACTCGGCCAGGGCATCGGCGCGGTGCTGGCCGAACCGGGACGGGCCGATCACATCGTCAAGGTCGAAGTCGGCGCGTCGTCGCTGTCGCACCTGCTGCCGCAGGCGGCGTTCGACTACTGGCAGCAAGCAGCCTGCAAACGCGACTGAGCGTTCAGCGGGCGCCGGCGGCGCGCAGCGCCGCGACCATCCGCGTGTAGCCGCGTTCGGTCGCCAGTTGCAGCGGCGTGCGTCCCTGCCGATCGGCGAGTTGCGTATCGGCGCCGGCATCGAGCAGCGCCTGCAGCGTCTGCAGGTGGCGCTCGCCGCCGTCGCCGAGCACGATGGACTCGATCAATGCCGTCCAGTGCAGGTTGTTGACATGGTCGAGCGGTGCAGCGGCGGCAATGAGTTGCCGCACGATGCCGACATGGCCGAGGTGGGCGGCCGCAATCAGCGCAGTGCCGTCGTAGCGGCTGGTGACGAGTTTCGCGCTGGCGCCGAGCGACAGCAGCAGGCGCAGCGTGTCCTCGTCATCGGCAACGGCAGCGATCGTCACCGCGTCGTAGCGGTCGTTGTCGAGCGCCGCGGTATCGGCGCCGGCTTCGATCAATGCACGGATCGCCTCGCGCTGCCGCGCAAACGTCGCGACATGCAAGGGCGTGCGGCCATGGGCATCCCGCTGCACGAGTGCGGCCCTGGACGCCCTCGCGAGCTGGGCGATGGCAGCGACATCACCCTGTTGCGCCGCGCGGTGCAGTCCACGATAGGCGGCGATTTCCGACGCTGACGGCGCGACCTGGGCGTGCGCCATGCCAGCAAGCAGCGCGCCAACCAGGCAGCCGATGACGATTAGCTTCATTCCGACGGTGTCGCTGCAAAAAAGTCCATCGCCGCCTGCACGCCGCGGCCGGCGATCGCGACGCCACTGAGCTTCAGCCCCATTTCGACACCGCTCAATGCGGCCATCAGCGTCAGGTTGTTGCAGTCGCCGAGGTGGCCGATGCGGAACATGCGGCCACGCAGCTTGCCGAGCCCGGCGCCGAGCGACAGATCGAAGCGGTCGTGGATCAGCCGGCGCACGGCGTCGGCATCGACGCCACGCGGCGTCACGACACCGGTCAGCACCGGTGAAAAAACCTTGTCGTCCGCACACTGGATCGGCAGGCCCCAGGCCTGCACGGCGGCACGCACACCACGGGCCCAGCGCTGGTGGCGCGCGAAGACCACCGGCATACCCTGCTCGAGCAGCATCTCGATCGCCTCGCTGAGGCCATACAGCAGATTGGTATTTGGCGTGTACGGCCAGTAGCCGGTCTTGTTCATCTCGACGATCTCGTCCCAGGCCCAGAAGGCCTTCGGCAGCTTCGCCGTGTTGCCGGCCTCGATCGCTTTCGGCGACAAGGCATTGAAACTGATCCCGGGCGGCAGCATCAGGCCCTTCTGCGAGCCGCTGATGCTGACGTCGATGCCCCATTCGTCGTGCCGGAAATCGGCGCTCGCCAGGCCAGAAATCGTATCGACCAGCAGCAGCGCCGGATGACCGGCCGCATCGATTGCGCGGCGCACCGCGGCAATGTCGGACGTGACACCGGTCGATGTCTCGTTGTGGACGACGCAGACCGCCTTGATCTGCTGGCCGCGGTCGTCGCGCAGCCGCTGCTCGATCAGTTCGGCCTGCACGCCATGGCGCCAGCTGTTCGGCAAGCCGGTGGCCTCGTCGATGCCGGGCAGCGCGAGCAGTTCGGGCTGCAGCCCAAGGCGCTGCGCCATCTTGTGCCACAACGATGCGAAATGGCCGGTCTCGTACATCAGCACCCGGTCGCCCGGGCTGCAGACATTGACGAGCGCCGCTTCCCAGGCACCAGTGCCCGATGCCGGATAGATCACGACCGGATGGCGGGTCTGGAAAATCTTTCTGATGCCGGCCAGCACCTTGTTGCCAAGGTCCGCAAATTCGGGACCGCGGTGGTCGATCGTCGGCAGGCTGATCGCGCGCAGGATGCGATCGGGCACCGGGCTCGGGCCGGGGATCTGGAGAAAGTGCCTGCCACTGGGATGTTTGTCGAGCGCGATCATTTTTTTCCTTCAAAGGAGCGGCGGCATGCGCCGCCGCGGTCAGAGCTGAACCGATGCCGAACCGACGCCGGGAAATTCGACGCTGACGAGATCGCCAGCGGCTGCCGGAACAAGCCCGATCCAGGTTCCGGTCGTCACGACGGTTCCGGCGGCGACCGTATCGCCATCACGGGTGACATGGCGCAACCATGTCGGCAGCAGAAAACACGGGTCGCCGAGCGCATGGCTGCCGCGGTGCTCGGTCGCCGGCTGATCGCCGATCCGCACCTTGCAGCGTTGTGCACTCCAGTCGAGCGACTGGAACGGCACCCAGTCACCGAGCACCAACGCACCATGCAGTTGCGAATCGGCGAGCCTGGCAAGAACCGGCGCCTGCAGGCCTTCGGTCCAGCGCGAATCGACGATTTCGATCGAGACACACATTGCGTCGATCAGCTTTTCAGCGCGGGCGACGTCGAGCGCGAGCGCGGTCTGCTGGTCGACATCAACGGCCAGCCGAAGCGCAATCTCCGCCTCGATGCAGCGCATCTGGAACGGCCAGTCGCCGGCAGCGGCCGGGCTTTGCCAGACGCCAGCCGGCGGCAACGGCGCATGGGTCAACACCACATCGCGTGACGGGCCGCCCGATTTCCAATGGCGCGGCGGCCACGCATCGGCAAACCAGCCGAGCCGCTCGGCAACAGCCTGCTGCACTGCATACGCTGTGTCGGTATCGGGCAGGTCGACACCAGCGGCCGATACCACCTGCCGCCTGTTCCTCGCATCGACCAGCCGGCTGGTCACGTCATCGATCATCGTCATCGTTTTCCTTTTCAGATTGGCGGCCAGCGCTGCGCCCACGGCGCAGCGGCCTCGAAACGCTCACCCAGCGTCAGCAACAGATTGTCATTGCCGTAGCCACCAATCAACTGGAACCCGATCGGCAGACCGTTGCCTGCCGGCATGGTCGGCAGCGCCAGCGACGGCAGGCCGGCGGCATTGACCCAGCCCGTATAGATCGCATGGCCGCGTGGCCCGACGGGCTGGCCATCGATGCGCGATGGAAACGCTTCGGTTGCCGGCCACGGCAGCGCCGCGGCCGACGGCATCACGATCAGATCGATGTCGTTGAACAGCGTTGCGCTGGCGCGCCGCAGCTGCGTCACCTGTTCGATGATCTGCAGCAGCCGGGTTGCCGGCAGCTGGCGCCCTGCTGCGGCCATCTCGCGGTATTTCGGCGACGCCTGTTGTTCCCAGTCCGGGTGTGCATCGAACATCCGCGCCAGGCCGATCTGGCCGATCTGCGGCCAGGCGTCGACAAAGAAGTCGAGGTCGAGCGGCAGCCCGCCGGCTTCGACGCGATGGCCGAGACCGGACAGCGTGTCGACGGCCTGACCAACGCTGGCGGCGATCTGCGGATCGAGCGGCGCGTTGCCGAGCCGCTCGACATACAGGATCCGCTGCGGCCCGGAGACCGCATGGTCGCGCGATGCCGCCTGCGCAGCAGCCAGCGACGAGCGGTCGACCGGTGCCGGTCCGCGCAATGCGTCGAACAACAGCCGCGCATCGGCGACCGTCCGCGCCAGCGGGCCGATCACCTCGAAATCGAGCAGCAGGCTCGGCAGCACATGCTGCCGCGGCCATGCGCTCAGCGACGGCTTCAGGCCGACGATGCCGGCATGCGACGCCGGCCGACGGATCGAGCCGCCACCATCTTGCGCGATCGCCAGCGGCGCGATGCCGGCAGCGACCGCGGCCACCGCGCCACCACTCGATCCACCCGGCGTCAGCTCGGGCGCCCAAGGGTTGCCGGTCACGCCGTAGACCGGGTTGTCGGTATAACCCTCGAGCGCAAATTCCGGCACGTTGGTCTTGCCGATGATCAAGGCACCGCCGGCGCGGGCACGGGCGACGGCCAGTTCGTCGACGCCGGTGTTGTGCTCGCGCAATGCGCGCGTGCCCCAGCTGGTCGGCATGTCGGCGGTCAGCAGGCTGTCCTTGACGCTGATCGGTATGCCGTCGAGCGGCGACAGCGGCTGGCCGCGTGCATGGCGCGCGGTGGCCAGCTCGGCTTCTTCGAGGAAGGCCTGGTCACGCCGCACCACTACCGCATTGAGCCGCGGGTTGACCGCCTCGAGCCGCTCGATGCAGGCTTTCGCAACGGCGATCGGCGTCAGACTGCCGTCGCGAAAACGGCGCTGCAGTTCACACGCGGACAACTGCCACAAACGATCGCCCATCACATCTTCCCCGGCAGCCAGGTCGCGATGCCCGGGAACATCATCAGCAGGATCGTGAAGACGATCATGATCAGCACATACGGCAATGCACCGACGATCGCGTCATGGATGCCGCCCTTGTCGGGCCGGATGCCGTGGACGACGAACAGGTTCATGCCGACCGGTGGCGTGATCATCCCGAGTTCGCACATCAGCACGATGAAGATGCCGTACCAGACCGGATCGACGCCGATCGCGGTGACGATCGGGAAGGTGATCGGAATCGTCGCGACCATCATCGACAACACGTCCATGAACATGCCGAGAATCAGGTAGAAGACGATCAGCACCAGCAGCAGCTGCATCGCGCTGAGGCCGAACGAGGTGACCCAGGCCGTCATCGCCTCGGCAACGCCGGTCAGGCTGATCGCGAGGTTCAGGATGAACGCGGCGGTGATGATCAGCAGGATCATGCCGCTGGTCTTCGCGGTCTGCACGAAACAGTGCTGCAGCAGCGGCCAGTTCAGCTTGCGGCTCTTCGCGGCGAAGAACAGCGAAGCGACGACGCCGAGTGCGGCCGATTCGGTCGTCGTCGCCAGCCCGCTGTACAGGCCGCCCATCACGATGAAAAAGACGACGCCGGGCGGCACCAGGTCCTTCAGCAGCCGCATCCGGATCGCCAGCGGCACCTTGTCCTCGCGGATCGCGGTGCCGGTGACCAGCGCATGGACCAGGATGAAACCCATGAACGCGGCGGCGAGCATCAGGCCCGGGATGATGCCGGCGACGAACAGCTTGCTGATCGAGGTGTCGGTCAGCGAGCCGTAGATGATCATGTTGACCGACGGCGGGATCAGGATGCCGAGCGTGCCGCCGGCGGCGATCGAGCCGAGCGACATGTCCATCCGGTAATTGCGCTTGTGCAGCGACGGCAGCGCGACGGTGCCGATCGTCGCCGCGGTCGCAACCGACGATCCGGAGGTCGCGGCGAACAGCGCGCTGCAGCCGACGTTGGTGTGCAGCAGGCCTCCAGGCAGCCGGCCGAGCCAGGCAGCCAGCGCGCCGAACATGCGGTCGGCGATGCCGGAGCGCAGCAGCAGTTCGCCCATCAGCACGAACAACGGGATTGCGGTCAGCAGGTTGTCGTTGTGCACGCCCCAGACCACTGGCGCGATCGAATTGATGAACGGCATGCCGTACGCGGCAAGCCCGCCGACGATGCCCACTGCAGCCATCGCGACGGCGATCGGCAGGCCGAGCAGCATCATGCCGAGCATGCCGCCGAAGGCGACCAGGATGTAGGTGACGTTCATGCTTGTGCTCCAGCCGGTTCGGAAGCCGGCAATTCGGTGACCGTGGCGGAACGGGCCTTCAGGTCCTGCACCTCTTCGTCGACTTCCTGCTTCGTCGTGCGCGGACCGAACTCATCGTTCAGCGTCGCGCTGTCGCCACGCAGCAGCAGCCAGCTCGCCCTCAGCGCATAGCCGGCAGCGACCAGCGCGAACATCATCAACCCGGCCAGCCAGGCCGATTGCGGATATTGCAGCGGCGTTGCCCACGGCGTCTGCGAGACGCTCTGGTAGCTGCGCGTATCCTGGATCACATACCACGCGAGCCAGGCCAGCAAGCCGCTGAAGGCGGCCAGGCAGACCACCGACAGCCAGTTCAGCACGGTCTGCAGCAGCGGCGGCAGGCGGTCGTGGAAGACATCGACGCGGATGTGCGAACGCCCCATCAGCGCGAGGCTGAATGCAATCGTCGCGCCAAACGCCAGCGCATAGCCGCCGAGTTCGTCGGCCCCTTGCAGCGAAAAATTGAAGGCCTTGCGGACAAAGGTTTCCACTGCAACGAGCAGCGACAACGCGACGAATATCAAGCCGAACAGCGTGCCCAGCCAGCGTTCGATGGAGTCTTTCATGACGCGAATCCTTCGATGGTGATGCTTGTGGAAGGCGCCGCGATCGGCGCCCTCCCGGGTAGATCGAGGCTTACTGGACGTTGATTGCCTTGCCGACGGTCTTCTTCCAGGCATCGGAGCAGCCCGGGTTCGACTTGTCGCAGATCTCGGCCCAGGTCGGCAGCGAAATCGTGCCGACCGCCTTGCGCACCGTCTCCTTGTCGGCCGCGGTGACCGGCACATTGACGAGGCTGAATTTCTTGCCGGTCGTGCACGGATCCATGCCGGCATTGCAGTTGATCGCATCCTGCGTCAGTTCGGCCGAATAGGCCCAGATGTCGTCGGTCAGCGCATTGAATGCAGCCTGCATCTTGACCTTCTGCTCGGCATTGAGCCGGTTCCAGGCCTTCAGCGTGATCGCATAACCGTTCAGCGCCATCTGGAAGCCGAGCGGATACTGGTGCGTCGTGACCTCGGGCCAGTTCGACGAATTGGCCGAACTCGGGCCGGTGATCGCACAGTCGACGACGCCGAGCGACAGCGACTGATGCACCTCGGTGAACGACAAGGGCACCGGCGTGCCGCCGACCGACTCGACGAATTTCGCGAGGTTCTGGTCATAGACCCGGACCTTCATGCCTTTCAGATCCGACAACTGCGTCAGCGGCTTCTTGCAGAACAGGATCTGCGGGCCGAACGGCCAGATGCCGAGCAGCTTGACCTGGAACTGCTTCTGCAGCCGCTGGTCCAGCGTCTCACGATAGGACTCGTAGACCTTGCGCGCGGTTGCATAGTCGGGTGCCGCGCCGACCAGGTCCATGCCGAGCAGCGTCGGCTCGTCGCGCGAGTTCTGCGATACACGCAGCGAAACGATGTCGAACAGGCCGGCTTTCATCACGCGCAGCTGCTCGGTATCCTTGATGCCGAGCGAATCGATCGACTTGTAGTCGGCATCGATCGGCAGCCCGGTGCGTTTCGCGAAATCGTCGAAAAACGGCTTCTCCTTGTTCTTCTGGATCAGGCCGGTGGCCGCCGGCTGGCCGACCACCTTGAAGGTGATCCGGTCATCGGCGCTGGCCAGCAGCGGGGCGGCGAGCAACGTGGCGGCGGCGGTGCCGGCGGCAAACAGTCTGGCGATGCGGTGGGTCCGGTTCATCGGGTTTCCTTTGCTTGGGGGAGGGACAGGAACGACGTCGACGTCAATAGCCGAGCGCGCGGGGAAGGGTCGTGACGACCGACGGGATAAACATGCACAGCAGCAGCACCGCGTACATCAAGGTGATGAACGGCCAGGCGCTGCGCACCAGCTCGCGCATCGGCACCTTGGTGACGCCGCAGACGACGAACAGCACGACGCCGACCGGCGGCGTCAACATGCCGATCACCAGGTTCAGCACGAACAGGAAGCCGAAGTGCAACGGGTCGATGCCGTACTGCAGCGCAATCGGGTGCAGCAGCGGCACCAGCATGATGTAGGCCGCGTTCGACTCGAGGAACATGCCGACGACGAACAGCAGCAGGCTGACCAGCAGCAGGAAGACAATCGGGTCGCTGGTCAGCCCGAGCAGCAGTTCCGACAGCTTCTGCGGCAGCAGGTCGATGGTCATCAGGTAGGTGATGATCGATGCGAAGGCGATCAGCGCGCCGACCACTGCCGAGGTGATCGCCGCGCGGACGACGACGCCGGGCAGGTCGGCGATCTCGAGCCTGCGCGTGACGAAGAAGCCGATCGCCAGTGAATAGACGACGGCGATCGCCGCGCCTTCGGTCGGCGTGAATGCGCCGCCGACGATGCCGCCGATCACGATCACCGGCATCAGCAGCACGACCAGCGAGCGGCGCAGTTCGCCGAGCACGCGCGACAGCTTGAACGGCTCGCCGGTGATCGCCCAGCCGCGCCGCGTCGCGATCCACGAGCACAGCGCCATGAAACCGACTGCGATGATCAAACCGGGCAACACACCGGCCATGAACATGCCGCCGACCGACACCGACGAGCCGGCCATGAAGGCGTAGACGATCATCGCGCCGCTCGGCGGAATGATCGGGCCGAGATTCGCTGCGGCGGCGACCAGCGCGGCGGCAAAACCGCGGTCGTAGACCTTCGACAGCGACGGCACAAGAATCGACGACAACGCGCTCGCATCCGACACTGCGGCACCCGACACGGTGGCCAGCCCGGCGCCGGACAACATCGTCACATGCGCCAGCCCGCCGCGCACCCGGCCGACGACCGAATTGGCCAGCGCGATCAACCGCTCGACGATGCCGGCCTTGATCATCAGCTCGCCGGCGAGCATGAAGAACGGGATCGACATCAGCGGGAAGGAATTGACCGCATGCATCATCCGCTGCGGCACGATCGAGAAATCGACGCCGGCGATCCACAGCCCGCCAATCGCAGAGACCCCCATCGCAAACGCGATCGGCAGGCCCAGGCAGGCCAGCAGCATGAAGCCGAGCACGATGCCGAGGCTCATGACAGGCTCCTTTCGAGATGGAGATGGCGCGCGGTCATTCGGCGCTCCCGGAATCGTTCGGCCGCGGCCCGTCGATCGCAACCCGCAGCAGGTGCAGCGCAGACAGCGCCGAGCCGATCGCCACCGGCACGATGAACCAGCCGACGCTCCAGTCGAGCACCGACATCAGCTCGTCCCATTGCTCGATGGCAACGCCGGTCGCTGCCCACGCGATGATCGTCATCATCACCGCGCCCAGCAGCGCGCCGGCACGGCGCAGCAGTTGCTGGACCGGCGCCGCAAAACGGCTGACGACGATGTCGATGCCGATGTGCGCACCCTGGCGAACGCCGAGCGGGATCGCGAGAAAGATGCTCCAGACGAAAGCCAGCCGCGACAACTCATCGGCCCAGTCGAACGACTGGTTGAAGCCGTAGCGCATCACCACCTGCGCCGAGACGATGCCGACCATCGCCGCGACCGCGACCAGCAGCGCGCCGAGCACCACGCGGTCGAGCGCATCGAGGATGCGGCCCGTCCAGGTGGTCGGGTCGAACGTGACCGGCAGCACCGGCTTGCGCATCGTCGTGTCCATTGCCGTCTCCGATCGATCCGGCTCAGGGTTTCGCGACGTCGGCCAGCACCTGATCGACCAGTGCGGCGCCGGCGCGCTTCTTGACGACGTCGTTGATCACCGGTGCCGACAGCTTGCGCATCTCCTCGCGCACCGCCGGCGGGATCTCGGTGTAGGTCATCTTGGTCTTCAGGTCGGCCAGCGCCTTCGCCTCAGACTCGATCGCGAGCTTGCGCTGGAACGCCACCGTCGCCGCCATCGCCTCTCGCACCGCCTTCTGGTGCTCGGGCTTCAGCTGCTCGAGCGCCCGCTTGCTGCCGATCACCGCGATGAAATCGAAGAAGTGGCCCGAGTTCGACAAGTGCTTCTGCACCTCGCCGTAACGCGATGCCGAAATCACCGTATAGGGGTTCTCCTGCGCGTCGACGACCTTCTGCTCGAGCGCCGAATACAGCTCCTTGACGTCCATCGAGATCGGATTGGCGCCGAGCGCGCGGAACGACGCGAGGTGGGTTTCGCTCGGTTGCAGGCGCAGCTTCAGCCCCTTCAGATCATCGACGCTCTTGATCGGACCACGGCTGTTCGTCAGGTGGCGCATGCCGAGCTCCATCCAGCCGAGCGAGGTGAAGCCCTTGTCCTGCAGCTTCGCCTCGATCGCATCGCCGACCGGGCCGTCGATCACGCGCAGCGCGACCTCGCGGTTCGGAAAGACGAACGGCAATGCCACCGCCTCGAGTTCGGGCACGATGCGCGACAAATATGCCGCGCCGACCCAGGTCAAGGCCAGCGTGCCGGAGCGCACCGCATCGACGTTCTCCTTCGCGCCGCCGAGTTGCATCGCCGGGAACACGTCGACCTGCAGCTGGTTGTTGGTCAGCCGCGCGACTTCCTTCTTGAATACCTGCTCGACGGCGACGCTGCTCGGATGTTCGCCGGCGAAATTGCCGGCAATCTGCAGCTTCTGCTGCGCGATCGCAGGCGCGGCGGCCAGCATTGCGGCAGCGACGGACAGTGGCGCGAGGATGCGGTTCAGGCGGGGCAGGCGAAGCGAAGTCATCGTGGATCCTTTGTCGAAGGTTTCAGGAGTCGCGGCTGCGGTCGAGCAGCCGTGCAAGGGCCGGACTGAGGCCCTGGTTCGGTTTGACCGGCGGCGGCGCAAAGCTGCCGCGGCTGGCGGCGCCGGGCTGCAGTGCAACCAGCGATTCGGCATGGCGCACCGCACTCGACACGCCGTCGACCACCGGCACCGGCAGGCGGCCACGCAACGACCGGGCCAGCCCGGCCAGCGGCGCGCCGGCCAGCACGATCACGTCGGCGCCGTCTTCGGCGACACAGCGCTCGGCAAGCTCGACCAGCCGCTCGCCCTGGTTGCGCTGCACATTGCCGATGTCCGGCAGCGCTTCGTCGAGGCCGCGGATGCTCGCAAGCCGACCCGACAGCCCGTTGTGCTCGACCGTCTCGCGGTACCAGGCGCGGATGCGCTGCGAGATTGCGACGATCGAAAAGCGCTGGCCGAGCAGGCAGACGCTGGCGAGCGCCGCTTCGGTCAGGCCGACGACCGGGCATGGCAGCGCCTCGCGCAGCCCGCCGATGCCGGGATCGCCGAATGCGGCGACGATCACCGCGTCGAAGCGTTCGTGGTGTTCGGCCGCCAGTTCGGCCGCCGCATAGGCACCGATCAGCGCCTCGAAACGGGTCTCGATGTAGGCAACGCCAAAACGTGCGGTCAGCACCTCGATCGTCGTATCCGGCGCGGCGCTGCGCTCGGCCTCGGCGCGGATCAGCTGCGAGACGCTGTCGGAGATGTTCGGATTGATCAGCAGCAGTTTCATGGCCGACTCCGCATCGGCCGCAACGTCGGTCGGCCGCATTGCAGGAAGCGGCCACGGCCCTGGCGCGGATAAAAGTTCTGGCCGTCCCAGACGACGTCGCCGCCGATCAAGGTCATCCCCGGCCAGGCGCGCAGCGTCATCCCCTGATATGGCGTGTAGTCGACCGCGTGGTGCAGGCGGTCGTTGTCGATCGCGTATTCGCCTTCGTTCCAGATCACCAGATCGGCATCGGCTCCCGGCGCAATCGTCCCCTTGCGCGGATGCAGCCCGTAGGCCTTGGCCGGATTGGTCGATGTCAGCTCGACGAATTTTTCCAGCGTGATCCGCCCGCCCAGCACACCTTCCGAATAGAGCAGCGCGAGCCGCGTCTCGAGGCCCGGAATGCCGTTCGGAATGTGGCGGAATGCGACCTCCTCGCCGCCGGGCTTCTTGCCTTCGGGTGCGTCGTAGCGGAACGGTGCGTGGTCGGACGAAAAGACCGTGAACAGGCCGTCGTTCAGGCCGTCCCAGATCACCTGCTGGTTCGCCTTGTCGCGCGGCGGCGGGCTGCAGATGCAACGCGCACCCTTGTAGCTGTCGTCGATGCCGAGGTCCTCGGCGGTCAGGAACAGGTATTGCGGGCAGGTCTCGGCATGGACCTGCAACCCATGGGCACGCGCCCAGCGGATCTGCTCGACCGCCTCGCGGCCCGACACATGCACGATCAGGATCGGCACGTCGACCAGTTCCGACAATGCGATCGCGCGGTGCGTCGCTTCGCGCTCGACCAGCATCGGCCGCGAGTGCGCGTGGAAACGCGGCGCGGTGCGGCCGGCCGCCTCGAGCCGCTTCGTCAGCCACTCGATGCAGTCGGCATTCTCGGCGTGGATCATCGCCAGCGCGCCATGTTCACGCGCAACCGACAACACATCGAGGATCTGGCCGTCGTCGAGTTTCAGGTCGTCATAGGTCATGTAGACCTTGAACGAGGTATAGCCCTCGGCGATCAGCGCCGGCAGTTCGTTCTCGAGCACCTCGGGCGTCGGGTCGCTGACGATCAGGTGGAAGGCATAGTCGACATGCGCCTTGCCTTCGGCACGGTGGTGGTAATCGGCGACCGCCGCGCGCAGCGACTGCCCCTTGGCCTGCGCGGCAAATGGAATCACCGTCGTCGTGCCGCCGCAGGCTGCGCTGCGCGTGCCCGATTCGAAATCGTCGGCCATCCGCAGCGGCGGCGCCATCGGCTGGTCGAGGTGGCAATGCGCATCGACGCCACCCGGCGTGACGACCCGGCCGGCCGCATCGATCTCGCGCCGGCCACTTGCGAGGCCACTGCCGAGCGAAACGATGCGGCCGTTGCGGACCGCAATGTCGGCGTCGAAGCAGTCGCTTGCGGTCGCCACACGAGCATTGCGGACGACCAGGTCGAAACCGGATTCGCTCATGCCGCGACCCCGATCGCACCGCGGAAGTGCATTGACGTTGACAAGCGTGCGTACATTGTTGTCAACATCGCCTTTGTTGCTCCTCGCTGGTGCTTGTTGCCACAACTGTTCATTTCAGACTGCTCCGGTTGCAAGAGGTGGGCCAGGTTCAACGAATCCGCCCCATCAATGTCGACATCTTCGTCGACAATCGTTTTGTTGGATACCGTGTTAACACTAATGTCGACAATTTTTGATGGGCCATCGATAATTGCCCCGACGGGTCGCGCGACCATCCGGACCCGTCACAAGTCCAACCCAGGAGTTCCCATGTCCAGACCGATCCGCCTCGGTGTCCTGACGCCGTCGTCGAATACCGCGCTCGAGCCGTTGACCAGCGCCCTCGCGGTCGCCGCCGGCTGCACCGCGCATTTCTCGCGTTTCACGGTCACCGAGATCGCGTTGTCGGAGCAGGCGCTCGGCCAGTTCGACGACAGCAAGATCCTCGCCGCGGCCGAGCTGCTCGCCGATGCGCGGGTCGACGTGATCGCGTGGAGTGGCACCGCGGCTGGCTGGCTCGGCTTCGATGCCGACCACCGGCTGGTCGAGCGGATCACCGCGCGCACCGGCATCAAGGCAACGACGGCGGTGCTGGCGTTGAACGAACTGCTGGCCCTGCGCAATATCCAGCGGCTGGCGCTGGTGACGCCGTATACCGCCGACGTGCAGCAGCGCATCGTCGACAACTACGCGACGATCGGCATCGAGGTCGTCGCCGAACGCCACCTCGGCATCACCGTCAACCATGATTTCGCACTGGTCGAACCAGCGACCTTGCGCAGCTTGATGGGCGAGGTCGCGGCGGCGCGGCCGCAGGCGATCACGACCTTCTGCACCAACTTGCAGGCAGCCCCGCTGGCCGACGCGATCGAACGCGAACTCGACATCCCGCTGCTCGATACCGTCAGCACGACGGTATGGGGTGCGCTGCGTGCCGCCGGTGGTGATCCGTCCGTCATCGACGGCTGGGGTCGGCTGTTCGGCTGGCGGTGATGGCCGCGTTCCGCGACGATCTCGGCGGCATCATTCGTGCGCTGCCTACAATCGATTCGACAGACACCGACACGCACGGCTGTCGACACCGCCCCGATCTTTCCGCCTTCCTGAACCAGCCCGCCATGCCAACTGCCCGCGCGCGCCAGACGCCTGTTTCCGCCCGTCTCGAGCGCGAAAACGTGCAGGACGAGATCTACGAAAAGATTTATGCGGCGATCGTCGAACATCGGCTGCATCCCGGCACCAAGCTGGTCGAGGAACGCTTGGCCGACATCTTCGGCGTCAGCCGCGCGCGGATCCGCGAGGTGCTCGCGCGAATGGCCCACGAGCAGATCGTCGAGCTGATTCCGCAGCGCGGCGCCTATGTCGCGAAGCCGTCGATCGAGCAGGCGATGCATGTCTTCGAGGCACGACGGCTGATCGAGCCGGCGGTCGTGCGCCGGCTGATCGAGACGCTGACGCCGGAGCGGGTAGCCCGCCTGCGCCAGCACCAGGCGCTGGAGCAGGATGCCCGGCGCCGCGAAGACAAGCGGGCGATCGTCCGCCTTTCGGGTGAGTTCCATACGCTGATCGCCGAGCAGGCCGGCAATACCGCATTGGCGCGGCAGATGCGCGAACTGTGCACGCTCACCTGCTTGATCATCGTGTTGTACGACGCGCCAACCGCCAGCACCTGCCTGGCCGACGAGCATTCGGAAATCATCGAGGCGATTGCCCATCGCGATGTCGCGAAGGCCGAATCGCTGATGCTGGCACACCTCGACCACATCGAGCGCAGCCTGAAACTCGACCCGGCCGCACCCGAGGTCGACCTCGAAGCGATCTTCAAGGCCTGACGCCGGTGCGGGTGCTGCTGATCAATCCGAATACCTCGGTCCACATCACCGAACGGCTTGCGGCATCGGCACGGGTTGCGCTGTCCGAAGGCGAGCAACTGAGCGCGGTGACCGCGCGCAACGGACCGGCAGCGGTCCGCGAACCCGCCCAGCTTGCGGCCGCAGAAAACAATGCGCTCGAACTCGCCGCGGCACACGCCGCAGGCCACGATGCGATCGCGCTCGGCATCTCGCTCGACGGCGCTGCGCCGCGTCTGCGTGAACGCTACCCGGCCCTTGCGGTCGTCGGGATGACCGAAGCGGCCTTGCTGACTGCCTGCCTGCACAGCGAACGGATCGGCCTGCTGACGGTCGGCGCAGCAATGCTGCCGCTGTACCGGCAGCGCGTCGAGCAGATCGGTGTTGCCGGACGCGTCGTCGGCTGGCAGGCGCCAGAGCTCGATGCGGCCTTTTCCGTGCCTGGCACAGCGGCCGAGACCGGTGTTCTCGATGGCCTGACAACCGCCTGTTTCAGCCTGCGCGATGCCGGCGCCGGATCGATCGTGCTCGCCGGCGCCGTGTTGTGTGGCCATGCATCGGCGCTGGCCGCACGAAGCGGCCTGCCGGTCTTCGACGGCGTGGCCTGCGCGATTGGCCAGCTGCGGCTGCAGCTCGCGCAGCGCCGCATGTTGCGCCGCTGACGCGAGAGGCCTGCCGCGTCAGCTGGCCGTGCTGCGCAGCCGGAAGCGCTGCAGCTTGCCGGTCTCGGTACGCGGCAGCTTGTCGCAGAACTCGATCTGGCGCGGGTACTTGTACGGCGCGACGCTGGCCTTCACATGCTCCTGCAGCGTGCGCACCATCGCGTCGTCACTGGCCTCGCCCTGCTTCAGAACGACGAAGGCCTTGACGACCTGGCCGCGTTCTTCGTCGGGCACGCCGATCACCGCGCAGTCGGCGACCGCCGGATGCAGCAGGATCGCTTCCTCGACCTCGGGCGCAGCGATGTTGTAGCCGGCCGAGATGATCATGTCGTCGGTGCGCGACTGGTAGTGGAAATAGCCGTCGTCGTCGACGATGTAGGCATCGCCGGTGTAGTTCCAGCCGTTCTTCACATAGTTGGCCTGGCGTTCGTCGTTCAGGTAGCGACAGCCGGTCGGCCCCTTCACCGCCAGCTTGCCGATCACGCCCGGACCGACCGGCTGGCCGTCATCACCCATCACGCAGGCGCGGTAACCGGGGATCGCGATACCGGTCGCGCCGGGCCGTGCATGTTCCTCGTCGGCCGAGACAAAGATGTGCAGCATCTCGGTCGAACCAATGCCGTCGATCATCTCGATGCCGGTGGCCTCGCGCCACAACGTCCGCGTCGCGGCAGGCAAGGCTTCGCCAGCCGAAACGCATTTGCGCAGCGAGCCGCCGTTGGCGACCGAGATCTTTCGATCGCGTGCGCGATCGGCCATTGCGCGGTACGACGTCGGCGCGGTGAACAGCACCGTCGCCTTGTTCGCGGCGATCGCCTCGAGCAATGCATCGGGCGAGGCCTTCTCGAGCAGCACCGTCGACGCGCCGATCCGCATCGGGAACAACGTCAGGCCGCCGAGTCCGAACGTGAAGGCCAGCGGCGGGCTGCCGATGAAGACGTCGTCGGGCTCGGCGCGCAGCACATGGCGGCCGAAGGTTTCGCAGCAGGCGAGCACGTCGCGGTGGTAGTGCATCGTCGCCTTCGGCTGGCCGGTCGTGCCGGACGTGAAGCCGAACAAACAGCAGTCGTCGGCCGCGGTGTCGACATTCGCGAAGCGCCCGTCGTGGCGCTGCATCAGCGCCTCCAGACCGTCGGTCGAATCGTCGCCGAAGCAGCGCAGCTGCAGCGGCTGCTCGGCCTTCGCGATCGCATCGTCGAGTTCCTGGCGCAGCGTGACATCACACAGCGCATGGCTGACCCGCGCCCGGCCGATGATCTGGCCGAGCTCCTTTGCGCGCAGCAGCGGCATCGTCGCGACCGCAATGCCGCCGGCCTTCATCACCGCGAACCAGCAGGCGACGAGCATCGGCTTGTTGAACGAACGCAGCAGCACCCGGTTGCCGGGCACCAGTCCCATCTCGTTGACCAGCACGTGGGCGATGCGGTCGGCCTTGTCGAGCAGTTCGGCATAGGTCCAGCGCGGCCCGCCCGGCGCCATCACGCAGGGGCGGTCACCACGGCCTTCGTCGACGTGGCGATCGAGCAGTTCGGTTGCGCAGTTCAGCCGCGGCGGAAACTGCAGCTCCGGCAGTTCGAACAGGAATTCGGGCTGCTGCTCCGGCGGCGGCAGGTTGTCGCGGGCGAAGGTATCGACATGTGCGGATTTCTCGGCCATGGCTTTACTCCGGAATGACGGCCGTGCACTCGATCTCGACCTTGGCGCGGTCCTCGATCAAGGCACTGACCTCGACGGCGGTCATCGCCGCATTGAACGAACCGATGATGTCCCGGAAGGCCCTGCCGACCTCGCGACCGGCGGCGAGGTATTCGCGCTTGTCGGTCACATACCAGGTCATGCGGACGATGTGCTCGGGCTTGCCGCCGGCCTCGCGCAGCACGTCGACGACGTTCTGCAAGGCCTGCCGCGTCTGCTCGGCAAAATCGTCGCTGTGGAATTCGCCCTGCGAATCCCAGCCGATCATGCCGGCAATGAACACCTGGCGGCCGGTGGCGGTGACACCGTTTGCATAACCCTTCGGCCTTGGCCAGCCGGGAGGTAGGAGCACTTGCATCATGGTTTGCCTCGTTGTTGTTGGTGGATGTCTGTCAGGTCGAAACGACGTCGGTCGCACTCCAGCGCCCGATCGCATCGCGCACGTCGGCCGGAATCGGCACCGCGCGGTGGCTGTCGAGCGAGGTTGTCACCAGCACCTGGCGCATCTGCATGCGCAGCGTGCCGCCATCATCGGCACCGCGGCAATTCAGCAGCAGCGTCAGCGAGGCGCCGCCGAGGCGCTCGAGCTGCAGCGCAAGCCGGATCCGGTCGCCGAGCCGGCTGACGGCCTTGAAATCGACTTCGAGCCGCACCGTCGGCAGGCCGATGCGCCGCTCGGCGACCAGCCCGGCATACGACACACCGAGCTGCTCGTTGAACCAGTCCTCGACCAGCCCATTGAGCATCACGAAATACTGCGGATAGAACACGATGCCGGCCGGGTCGCAGTCGGAGAAGCGGATCAGGCGCTCGCGGCTGAATGTCTCGGTCATCGCCCGACCTCCTTCAGCAGGTCGCGGCCGATGATCAGCTGCTGCACTTCGGTCGCGCCTTCATAGATGCGCAGCGAGCGGATCTCGCGGTACAGCCGCTCGACCGGCTGCTCGCTGACGACACCGAGCCCGCCGAAGATCTGCACCGCCGCATCGATCACCTGTTGCGCGCCTTCGGTCGCCGTCAGCTTGGCCATCGCTGCCTCACGCGTCACGCTGCGGCCCTGGTCGCGTTGCCAGGCGGCCCGGTACGTCAGCAGCGCGGCGCTGTCGATTGTCGTCGCCATCTGCGCAAGCTTGGCCTGCGTCAGCTGGAAATCGGCGAGTACGCCGCCGAACATCTTGCGTGTCTTCGCGCGCTGCAGCGCCTCGTCGAATGCGCGCCGCGCAAAACCGAGCGCCGCCGCGGCGACCGAGGTGCGGAAGATGTCGAGCGTGCGCATCGCGATCTTGAAACCTTCGCCGCCTTCGCCGATGCGCCGCGTCAGCGGCACGCGGCAATCGTTGAAGCGCAGCGTCGCCAACGGGTGCGGCGCGATCACGTCGATGCGTTCGGCAATCTCGAAGCCCGGCGTATCGGCATCGATGATGAAGGCCGAGATGCCGCGCGCACCGGGCGCCTCGCCGCTGCGCACGAAGACGACATAGAAGTCGGCGATGCCGCCGTTCGAGATCCAGGTTTTCTGGCCGTTCAGGACCGCGTGGTCGCCATCGATCGTCGCCGCGCAACTCATCGCCGCGACGTCGGAGCCGGCATCGGGCTCGGACAATGCAAATGCGCTGATCGCCTCGCCGCGCGCAACCCGGCCGAGATAGCTCTGCTTCTGCTCGTCGGTGCCGGCAATGCTGATCGCGCCGGACCCCAGCCCCTGCATTGCAAACGCAAAATCCGCAAGCCCGGAATGGCGAGCCAGCGTTTCGCGGATCAGGCAGATCGCGCGGGTATCGATCACGTCGACGTTGCCGCCATGTTCGGTGCCGCCCACCGCATGGCGAAGCCAGCCGGCAGCGCCGAGTTGCTTCACCAGAACCTTGCACTGGGCGTCGACATCGGTGGCGTGGTGCTGGTCGATGTGCTGTGCCGCCCAGGCATCGAGTTCGGTTGCCAGTGCACGGTGGCGATCATCAAAGAAGGGCCAGTCGAGGTGATTGCTTTTCATGCAAGTGTCCGTGGGAGGGGCCGTAGGAGGGGCCGTAGGAGGGGCTTCAGCCCCGATTTCGCAGCATGGCAACACCCCAATCGGGGCTGAAGCCCCTCCTACAAGGTTCGCCACCGATCTGGTGCTTGTCCATCACCGCTCTAGTTGCCTTCGAACTTCGGCCGCGATTTCGCGACAAAGGCCTGGTACGCGCGATTGAAATCCTCGGTCATCATGCAGATCGCCTGCGCCTGCGCCTCGGCCTCGATCGCCTGCTCGATCGTCATCGCCCATTCCTGGTGCAGCATCGTCTTCGTGATGCCGTTTGCGAAGGTCGGGCCGGCGGCGAGGTCGCGTGCCAGCGCCTGCGCATCGGCGAGCACCGCATCGGGTTCGCAGAGCCGGTTGAAAAATCCCCAGCGTTCACCCTCCTCGCCCGACATCGAGCGGCCCATAAAGAGCAGCTCGCTCGCCCTGCCCTGGCCGATGATGCGCGGCAGCATCGCGCAGGCGCCCATGTCGCAGCCGGCCAGGCCGACGCGGTTGAACAGGAAGGCGGTCTTGCTGCGCTGCGTGCCGAGCCGCAGGTCCGAGGCCATCGCGATGATCGCGCCGGCGCCGGCGCAGACGCCGTCGACCGCCGCGACGATCGGCTGCGGGCAGCCGCGCATCGCCTTCACCAGGTCGCCGGTCATCCGCGTGAACATCAGCAGTTCGGGCGCACGCAGCTTGATCAGCGGGCCGATGATCTCGTGCACATCGCCACCGGAACAGAAGTTGTCGCCGGCACCGGCAACAACGACCGCATGGACGTCGTCGGCATATTTGAGGCGGCCGAACAGGTCGCGCATCTCGGCATACGAGTCGAAGGTCAGCGGATTCTTGCGTTCCGGCCGGTTCAACGTCAGCGTCGCGACGCCGCCGTCGACCTGCCAGCTGAAATGCGTCGCGTCGTAGCCTGCGAGTTGCTGCCGGTTGCCGCGAACCAGCGCCGGGTCGACGCGATCGGTATCGGCTGGCTTGTCTGTCATGTCTTTTCCTTGCTTGTCGATGCGTTGTTGTGGTTGACGAGGTGGACCCGCAGCTCGCCGAGGTCGGCAAACATGCGCTGCACGCTTTTTGCGTCGATGCCGTCGAACAGTTCGAGCAGCCACGACTCGTGTGCCTTCGCCATCACCTCGAAGCTGCTGCGGCCCTTCGCGGTCAGGCTGACGATGAAGGTGCGGCGGTCTTCCGGGCTGTCGGCACGCTGCACCAGGCCCTCGCGCTCGAGTTCATCGGTCAGCCCGGTGACATTGCCGCCGGTGACCATCAGATAACGCGACAGCGCGCGCATCTTCAGCCCGTCGGGATGGCGGTACAGCTGCGCCAGGTAGTCGAAGCGGGCCAGCGACATCGCAAACTGCTCGCGCAGCCGCTTGCGGATCTCGGCCTCGATCTGCGTCGTGCACGCCAGCATGCGCAGCCACAGCTTCAGCACCGCATGGTCGTTGCGGCCGGCCCGGGCCTCGTGGCCGAGCTCCTGCGCATCCTTCAGCAGCGCATGCGAGACATCGATCTGGTTCATCACCGAGGCCCCGCGTCAGACACCGAGTGCCGCATTCGCCTGCTCGAGCGGCGATGCGCCGGCCGCCTGCGCAGCAGCGGCCTTCTCGCGTTCGAGATTGCGCTCGAGCTGCATCTTCGCGGCGCGGTACTGCTTCGGCCAGACCAGATCGAGGTAGCCGATCTTTGCCGCCTCGAGCAGCGTCCACGACGGATTGGCCAGGTGCGGCCGGGCAATCGCGCACAGGTCAGCACGGCCGGCAGCAATGATGCTGTTGACGTGATCGGCCTCGGAAATTGCGCCGACCGCAATCGTCGCGATGCCGGCCTCGTTGCGGATGCGGTCGGCAAACGGCGTCTGGAACATGCGGCCGAAGACCGGCTTCTCCTGCTTGCTGACCTGGCCAGACGAGCAGTCGATCAGGTCGGCGCCGGCGGCCTTGAAGGCGCGCGCGATCTCGACCGCATCGTCCGGCGTGATGCCGCCTTCGACCCAGTCGTGTGCCGAGATGCGCACCGACATCGGCAGGTGCTGCGGCCAGACCTCGCGGATCGCATTGAAGACCTCCAGCGGATAACGCAGCCGGTTTTCCAACGAGCCGCCGTATTCGTCGGTGCGCTGGTTGGTCAGCGGCGAGATGAACGACGACAGCAGGTAGCCGTGCGCGCAGTGCAGTTCGAGCCAGTCGGCGCCGGCCTGTTCGGCAAAACGCGCCGAGCGGACAAAATCATCGCGAACCCGGTCCATGTCGGCGCGCGTCATCGCCCGCGACCACTGGCTGACGCCGTCGAGGTATTGCTGCGGCGACGCCGAGATCAGCGGCCAGTTGCCATCGTCGAGCGGCTGGTCGATGCCCTCCCAGGCGAGTTTGGTCGAGCCTTTCGCGCCGGCATGGCCGAGCTGGATCGCAAACTTCGCGTCGCTGTTGTTGTGGATGAAATCGGCAACCCGTTTCCAGCCGTCGCGCTGCGCCTCATTCCACAATCCAGGGCAGCCCGGCGTGATGCGTGCGTCCGGCGAGGGGCAGGTCATCTCGGCGACGACGAGGCCGGCGCCACCCATCGCCCGCGAGCCGAGGTGTACCAGGTGGTAGTCGGCCGGCATCCCCTCTTCGCATGAATACTGCGCCATCGGCGAGACGACGACGCGGTTTTTCAGCGTCACGCCGCGCACCGTGAACGGCGTGAACATCGGCGGGATCGGCGACTGCGGCGGAACCCGCTTGATGCCGGAGCGTTCGGCGATCCAGTCCTCGTATTGCTCGACATAGTCGCGGTCGCGCAGCCTGAGATTCTCGTGGCTGATGCGCTGGCTGCGCGTCAGCAGCGAATAGGCAAACTGCTCCGGCGGCAGGTCGACATAACGGTCGACATGTTCGAACCATTCGGTCGAATTGCGCGCCGCATTCTGGATCCGCAGCACCTCGACGCTGCGCACATCCTCGTAGTGCTGCAATGCGGCCTGCAGGTCATCGGGCGACTGGCCGATGCAGCGCGCCAGCTCGATCGCATCCTCGATCGCCAGTTTGGTACCGGAGCCGATCGAGAAATGCGCGGTGTGCGCGGCGTCGCCCATCAGCACGACCGGCGCGCGGCCGTTGTGGTGCACCCAGCGCTTGCACATCACGCGCGGGAACTTGATCCATTGCGTCGAGCCGCGCAGGTGCGACGCATTCGACATCAACGAGTGGCCGTCGAGGTATTTCGCGAACAGCTTTTCGCAGAAGGCAATGCCCTCTTCCTTCTCCATCTTGTCAATGCCGGCCTTCAGCCAGACTTCCTCCGGCGTCTCGACGATGAAGGTCGATGTCTTGTCGTCGAAACGGTAGGCGTGGGCCTGGAACCAGCCGTGTTCGGTCTCTTCGAACGCGAACGTGAAGGCGTCGAACAGCTTGTGGGTGCCGAGCCACACAAAGCGGCACAGCCGGGTATCGATATCAGGCTCGTAGGTCGCCTCGTGGCGGGTGCGGATGCGGCTGTTCAGGCCGTCGCTGGCGATGATCAGGTCGGCTTCCGGAAACTGGTCGTCGTCCTTCACGTCGGCCTCGAACACCAGTTCGACGCCGACCTCCTCGCAGCGCTGCTGCAGGATATTGAGCAGCCGCTTGCGGCCGATGCCGCAGAAGCCGTGGCCGCCGGACAGGATCTTGTGGCCGCGGATATTGACCTCGATATCGTCCCAGTGGTTGAAGGCGTCGAGGATCAGCGCGGCGCTCGGTGGATCGGCCTGCTGCATGTTGCCGAGCGTCTGGTCCGAGAAGACGACGCCCCAACCGAAGGTGTCATACGGGCGGTTGCGCTCGACGACCTTGATCTGGTGCTGCGGGTTCTGCTGCTTCATCAACAGCGCGAAATAGAGGCCCGACGGGCCGCCACCGATACAGACGATATTCATGGATGCTCCGTTTGCTCGGGCCGGCCGCAACGCGCCAGGTCAGGAACCCGGGCCGCCTAGGTGCCGTGCCGATTGGCAGAAAGATTAATCCTCAATACTTTAGTTGTCAACTAATAACCGGTCCGATCAAGCGCACACTGAACTTCGCCTGCGAAGGCGCGTCGTAACGCGATGAGACTTTCGGGCCGCCTGCTGTTGCTTCTGCTGCCGCTGTCGACTGCCGCGTCGGCAGCCGGCAGTTTCGAGACGCCGGCCTGCCGCGGCGCACTCGAACGGCTGCATGCGGTCGAGGAGACGCGACGCGCCGAGCGCGGCAGCGGCGGACGTGGCGCCGGTCCGCTGGTCGAGCAGGCGCGGCAACGCGCGGCCACCGAATGCCTCGGCCGCGCAGCCGATCCGCAATTGCCACCGCCGTCGCGCATCTCTCCGCCGGTGACGGTCGGCCCGGTTGCCGCGCCGCCGTCGATCGCAAACCGCGCGCCGCCGACCGCGCCCTCTCCGCCGCCGCCCGCTCCCGGCAGCCAGCCGCCGACCATCGTCACCCGCTGCGACAGTGCCGGCTGCTGGACCAGCGATGGCCGCTACCTGATTCGCGTCGGCCCGGACCTCGCCAGTCCGGCGGCGCTGTGCAGCATCAACGCCGGCGTGCTGCACTGCCGCTGACCGCACAGCGGCACTGCGTGGCTCAGCGGCCTGGTGGTGGCGGGCCCGAGCTGCCGCGCAGCACCAGCTCGAACGGCAATGTCTCGAAGCGCTCGTGCGGCAGGCCTTCGAGGCGGGCAATCAACTGTTCGGCGGCGGCGCGGCCGGTCTCGACGATCGGCGTGCGGATGCTCGTCAGCCCCGGCGTCTGCGTTGCGCCGAGGTCGGTGTTGTCGACGCCGGTGATCGAAATGTCGTCTGGAATGCGCACGCCGGCCTGCCGGCACGCCAGCATCGCGCCGACCGCAAACACGTCGTTGGTCGCGACCACTGCGGTCGGCGGCTGCGGCAGGTCGAGCAGCCGGCTCATCGCCGCCGACGCCGCGGCGAGGTCGATCGCGCCATATTGCACATGCGAATCGGCCAGTTCGATGCCGGCCTGCGCCAGCGCCGCACGCATGCCGGCGCCCCGCTCGCTGGCGCGGTCGTTGCCTTCGGGGCGTGCGCTGAGCAGCCCGAAGCGGCGGTGGCCGAGGCCGAGCAGATGCTGCGTCATCGCGTAGGTGGCCGCCCGGTTGTCGAAACCGACACTCGGGTGGCGGCGCATCGGATCGACACCCCAGGTCAGCACATATGGCCGCCCATAACCCTCGAGCAGCGCGAACAGCGCCGGGTCATGGTCGAGCCCGACAAAGACGAAGGCATCGACGCCGTGGCCGATCAGCTGTTCGGTGATCCGCAATTCGGCCGAAAGGTCGTAGTGGTGTTCGGCGAGCACCAGCGAGTAGGCCTTTCGATCCAGCACCGCCTGCATCGCGCTCGTCGTGCGCGCATACAGCGCATAGTCGAACGACGGCACGACCGCGCCGACCATCTTGCTGCGGTGGCTGCGCAGTGCGCGGGCCGCGCCGTGTGGCAGGTAATGCAATTTGTCGACCGCATCGCGCACCAGTTGACGTGTCGCGACGTCGACCTGATCGGGCGTATTGATGACCCGCGAGACGGTGGCGGTCGAGACTCCCGCGAGCTTCGCGACATCCTTCGCGCTGGGCCGGCGGGCCCCTGACTGCGCTCTCCCGCGACCACCGTTGCTGTTCATCGATCGACCTGTTGCAAACAAATGAATTCGATTACACGATCGATCAACATCGTATCAGTGGAAACGCCAATGCTCAGATGGTTGCGCTCACCGCAGCCCATTGTTATGGTTGATGTAATCGAATACATGTTGTTCGAGAGTCACTGGCCTTCCCCCGCATCGGCGCGCCGCCGCGGCAGGCGCATCCGGCCTCAACACCAATGGAGACAAGCCATGAATCAGCGCGACCCTGACGACCAGAACAGCCTCTCGACCGGCCGCCGCCGGATCCTGCGCCAGGGCGCCGCGATCGGCCTGGCCGGCGCACTCGGCCCGCAGTTCGTCGGCTCCGCATGGGCGCAGCCCGACGACCTCGCGCCCTACCAGCGCGCAAAGATCAACTGGAAGCAGGCCGAAGGCGAGTCGATCACGGTCGCGGTGATTCCGGCCAGCTATTTCGAGAACCTGATTTCGCTGCAACCGCAATTCGAGGCACTGACCGGCATCAAGCTGCGCTTCGAGAAGGTGCCGCCGGGGCAGATCCGGCAGAAGGCGATGCTCGACCTGTCGTCGAAGACCGCGACCTACGCGACCCATGCGGCCGACCCGATGTATTACCCGCTGTATGTGTCGAACAAGTGGGTCGAGCCGCTCGACAAATATCTGAACGATGCGTCGCTGACCGACCCGGCGTGGTTCCGCTACGACGACATCATCAAGGCCTGGCGCGAGGCCGATTCGGTCGACGGCAAGCCCTTCGGCATTCCGTTCGACGGCGAGGTCACGGTGCAGGTCTACCGCAAGGACCTCTATGCGGCGAAGAATCTGAAACCCGCCGAGACCTACGAGCAGCTGCTCAGCAACGCGAAGGCGCTGACCGATCCGGCCGAGCGCATCCATGGCCTGGCGATCCGCGGCTTTGCCGGCGCCGGCCAGAACATGTACGTCTACCCGTCGATCTTCCGCGGCTTCGGCGGCAGCTGGATGCACGACGGCAAGGTCGTCGTCAATTCGCCCGAGGCGGTGAAGGCACTCGAGTGGTATGTCGATGCGCTGACCAACTACGCACCGCCGGCGGTGCGCAACTGGAACTGGCCCGACATCGCCGACGCCTTTTCGCAAGGCACGATCGCGACCTACCTCGATGCGCATTCGTCGGCCGCGGTGATCAACAACCCGGAAAAGTCGAAAGTGGTCGGCAAGATCGCCTATGCACGCTGGCCGAAGGGGCCGTCGGGCAAACGGGTGACGTCGATCTGGAACTGGGGCTTTCCGGTCAATGCGGCACTGAGCGAAAAGCAGAAACGCGCCACCTGGCTGTTCATCCAGTGGGCCTCGTCGGCCGAGACCCAGGCCCGCACCTCCTACCTGTGGACCGGCCCGGCACGGCGCTCCGGCGTCAACCGGATGTCGATCTGGCGTTCGCCGGAATTTGCCGCCGCGATGAAGACCGCCGGCGACAACTTCATCCCGGCCGCGCTCGAGTCGCTCGAGCACGATACCGATGTCGACTGGCGCCCGCGTGTGCCGCAGTGGCCGGCGATCGGCGAGACGATGGCGACTGCGATCCAGTCGGCGCTGGTCGGCCAGAAAAAGCCGAAGGAAGCACTCGACGATGCCCAGGCGCGCCTGCAGCAGATCCTGAAATGACCTTGCGCCGCTGAGGCGCGCCCATCGCGGCCGGCGCGCCGTCAGCGGTAGCCGCAGCGGGCCGCCGGCGCCGGTTTCGCGCGGCCTGCCAGATCACATTCGCAATCGATGAACAAGACCATGGGTGGTGTCGCTCCGTCGCTGGAAGCACGCGAGCGGCGCTTTGCGCTGACGCTGCTGGTGCCGGCGCTGCTGGTGCTGGTGCTGACAACGACCGCGCCGCTGGTCTACCTGGCGTGGAACAGCATGCACCGGCTCGACCTCGGCATGCCGTGGTTGTCCGGTTTTGCCGGGCTCGACAACTACGCCCGCATGGGCAGCGATCCTCGGTTCTGGAATTCGCTGTGGCTGACGGCGATCTATACCGGCTCGACCGTCGTGCTGCAGGTCGTCATCGGCCTGTCACTGGCGCTGCTGGTGCTGCAGATTCCGAAGGGGCAAGGCCTGCTGCGCATCGCCGCGATCCTGCCGATCGTGCTGGCGCCGGTCGTCGTCGGCCTGTTCTGGCGCACGCTGGTGCTGGCGCCCGAATTCGGCCTGGTCGACCTCGTCACCCGCGCGCTCGGCCTCGGCAGCCACAACTGGCTCGGCGACCCGCAACTGGCATTGATCTCGGTGATCGCGATCCACACCTGGCAGTGGACACCGTTCGCCTTCCTGGTGCTGCTGGCCACGCTGTCGACACTGCCGCCCGATGTCTACGAAGCTGCCCGCCTCGACCGCGCCGGCGCCTGGCAACGCTTCCGCTACATCACGCTGCCGCTGATCCGGCCGGCCGTCGTGATGGTCGTGATCCTGCGCATGATGACCGCGCTGTCGGCCTTCGCGGCGATCTTCGCGGCCACCGGCGGCGGCCCGGGCTCCGCGACCGAGATCCTGAACCTCTATGCCTACCGCACCTCGTTCACCGAGCTGAACCTCGGCTACGGTGCGTCGCTCGCGATGGTGCTGCTCGGCATCACGATGGCGATCTCATGGCTGATGTTCAGGTTGAGGAAGGCGCGGTGATGCGAGCCATCTTTTTGTGGGAGGGGCTTCAGCCCCGATTCGGGCTCATTGCCTGGGCTGAGGCCTTGACCGAGCGGCGCGGCAGGCGGCACCCGGCCGTGGCAACGATCGCACGGATCGTCGAAAAACTGGGTGACACCAACGAGGGCGTTGGGCGGCCATCTGACGGAGGTAACGGAGCTGCGAATGACATAGCCCGAATCGGGGCTGAAGCCCCTCCCACAAGATTTGCTCCGACCTGCGAAGCCACTGGCCGCTTCAGTTCGAATGGTGGGACCGGTACATCAACAGCAGCAACGAATTGCGGACGATGACATGACAGCCGCACACCACGCTCCCGCATACAACCCACGCGCCGCATTCCGGCGCCTCGCGCTCGCGGCCGTCGCCGGCTTCGGCTTGTCGGTCTGGGCATTTCCAGTGATCTGGGGTTTGATGACCTCGTTCAAGACCGAGCGCGACGTGCTCGCGTATCCGCCGAAGTTCCTGTTCACGCCGACGCTCGACAACTACCGCGAGGTGATTTTCGGCGCCTCATCGATCGTGCCGAACCTGTGGTCGAGCATGGTGGTGTCGACGCTGGCGACCGCGCTGACGATGCTGTTCGCGGTGCCGGCGGCCTATGCGCTGGCGCGGCTGCGTTATCCGGCGAAGCGCGCGTCGGGCTTTTATGTGCTGGCAACGCAGATGCTGCCGCCGGTCGGGCTGATCATTCCGTATTACCTGGTGCTGCAACAGGTCGGCGGGCTCGATACCTATACCGGCTTGACGCTGATCTACCTGACGTTTTCGATGCCGTTCGCGATCTGGCTGATGGTCTCGTATTTCGAGGATGTGCCGTTCGAGATGGAAGAAGCGGCGCTGCTCGACCGGGCCGGGCGCTTCCGCACGCTGTGGCATGTGATCCTGCCGCAGGTGCGCGGCGGCATCGCGGTGACAACGATCTTCGTCTTCCTCAATGCCTGGAATGAATTCCTGTTCGCCGTCGTGCTCGGCGGCAACCGTGTGCGGCCGGTGACGGTTGCGATGTTCAATTTCATCTCGGTCGAACAGACGCAGTGGGCGCGGCTGGCGGCCGGGGCCATGCTCGCAATGGCGCCGGTGATCCTGATCGGCATCTTTGCGCAGCGACACATCGTGAAAGGTCTGACCGTGGGTGCAGTCAAGGGTGGGGGACGTCGGTGATGGCTTCAGTGGAGGCAACGGCAGTGCGCCCGCAAGCAGACACTGCGGCGGCAGCAGGTGGCGGCAGCGGCAGCGTGCGGCTCGAAGGCGTCGTCAAGCGCCATGGCCCGACGACGGTGCTGCACGGCGTCGACCTCGAGATCCGGCCCGGCGAATTTTTCGTGCTGCTCGGCCCATCCGGCTCCGGCAAGACGACGACGTTGCGCATCCTGGCCGGGCTCGAGACGGTCAGCGAAGGCCGGGTGCTGATGGATGGCGACGACGTCACCGCAAAGGAGCCTGGCGAGCGCGATGTCGCGATGGTGTTCCAGAGTTATGCGCTGTATCCGCACATGACGGTCGCGCAGAATATCGGCTTTCCGCTGAAGATGGTCGGCACGCCGGCCGACGAGATCGAACGCGCGGTCGCCGATGCAGCAGCCAAGGTCGATATCGGCCACCTGCTCGCGCGCACGCCGGGCCAGCTGTCGGGCGGACAGCAGCAGCGCTGCGCACTGGCACGCGCGATCGTCCGTCATCCGAAACTGTTCCTGCTCGACGAGCCGCTGTCGAACCTCGACGCCAAGCTGCGCCTCGAGACCCGGCTCGAACTGCACCGGCTGCAGCGCTCGCTCGGCGCAACGACGGTGTATGTGACTCACGACCAGGAAGAGGCGATGACGCTCGCCGACCGCGTCGCGGTCTTCATCGAAGGCCGCATCGTGCAGATCGGCTCGCCGCGCGAGATCTATTCGAAGCCGAAGACGATGGCGGTCGCCGCCTTCATCGGCACGCCGCCGATGAACCTGCTGCCGGGCAAACTGCAGAGCGGCAGCGTGCGCATCGGCGATGCGCTGCTGCCGGTCGCTGCGCCGCAGGCAAGCGATGCGGCGCCGCGCGACGTGATGCTCGGCGTGCGCCCGGGCGACCTGCGCATCGTCGCTGCCGGCGGCCTGCCGGCCAAGGTCGAACGCATCGAGGACCTCGGCGACAGCAGCATCGTCAGCTTCATCGCCGGCGAGCGCTTGCTGAAACTGAAAAGCGACCGCCTGCCACCGGTCCGCGAAGGTGATGCGGTGCAGCTCGGCTTCGAGCCCGGCGCCGCCCACCTGTTCGATCCGACCAGCGGGGCCCGACTCTGAGACCCGCGCCCTTCCTCTTCACATCCTGACGACCATGACAACGACGACCAAACCGAATGTCGTGCTGATCCTGAACGACGACATGGGCTTTTCCGACATCGGCTGCTACGGCGGCGAAGTCGAGACGCCGGCGCTCGATCGACTGGCTGCGAACGGCCTGCGCTACAGCCAGTTCTACAACACCGCGCGCTGCAGCCCGTCGCGTGCATCGATGCTGACCGGCCTGCATCCGCACCAGACCGGCGTCGGCATCCTGACCTACGACTCCGGCCCGGAAGGCTACGCCGGCAACTTGAACCACCGCTGCGTGACGATTCCGCAGGCGCTGAAGGCCAATGGCTACAAGACCTACATGAGCGGCAAATGGCATGTCGCGTCGAGCCTGACCAAGCCGACCGACACCTGGCCGCTGCAGCGCGGCTTCGACGAGTTCTACGGCACCATCATCGGCGCCGGCAGTTTCTACGATCCGAATACGCTGACCCGCGGCAACGACAACGTCGAGCACGAAGCCCATGCCGACGGCTTCTTCTATACCGATGCGATCAGCGACCAGGCGGTGGCCTATATCGATCAGCACCACCAGTCGTCGCCGGAGCAACCGTTCTTCACCTATGTCGCCTACACCGCACCGCACTGGCCGCTGCATGCGCACGAGGAAGATATCGCGAAATACAAGGGCCGTTTCGACCAGGGCTGGGATGCGTTGCGCGAGCAGCGGCTGGAAAAACTCGTTGCATCCGGCATCCTGATGGACCACTGGAAGCTGACCGAGCGCGATCCGACGCAACCGCCGTGGACCGAGGCCGAGGCCGATGAACAGTTCCGCGCCTGGACATTGCGCTGCATGGAGGTTTATGCGGCGCAGATCGACCGCATGGACCAGGGCATTGCGCGCATCGTCGCGGCGCTCGAGCGCAACGGCCAGCTCGACAATACGCTGCTGATCTTCCTCGCCGACAACGGTGCCTGTGCCGAGGACATCCCGGAAGACGTGACGGTTGACGAACTGGTCGACAAGCTGATGATCGCGCGCCGCCAGACGCGCAGCGGCGAGGCGGTCCATTTCGGCAACGACACCAGCCGCATGCCGGGCCCGGAAAATACCTACCAGAGCTACGGCACCGCCTGGGCCAACCTGTCGAATACGCCGTTCCGGCTCTACAAGCACTGGATCCACGAAGGCGGCATCTCGACGCCGCTGATCGTGCACTGGCCGGCCGGCATCCGCGACCGTGGCGCGATCCGCCATGCGCCGGGTTATCTGCCCGACATCATGGCGACCATCCTCGATGTCACCGCAACACCTTATCCACGCGAATTGAACGGCCAGACCATCGAGCCACTCGAGGGGCAGTCGCTGCGCCCGACCTTCGGCGGCGATGCGATCGAACGCGGACCGATGTTCTGGGAGCATGAAGGCAATGCCGCGGTGCGCATCGGCAAGTGGAAACTGGTCAAGCGTTATCCGCAGCCGTGGGAGCTGTACGACATGGACGCCGACCGCACCGAATTGCTCGACCTCGCCACCGAACATCCGCAACGCGTTGCCGAAATGGCCGCGCAATACGAGGCCTGGGCCGAGCGCTGCGGCGTGATTCCGCGCGAGAAGATCGTCGAATTGATGCGCAGCCAGGGTGTCACGCGGGCGTTCTGGGAAAAGGACTGATCCGGGCAAGGCAATGACCAGCGGGCGCTGCTGCACGCCGAGCGCCGCGGCAACCGGTGATCGGGTGGCCGCGCCGGCATCGCCGCCGAGTCAGCCCACGACCGCTCGCAACGCCGAGGTGGCGAAAGCTGATCGCTGGCGCGAGATCCCTGCCGGCAGTTTTCTGATGGGCAACGATGGCCCCGACGCGATCCCCGGCGATGGTGAAGGGCCGGCGCGCCGCGTCACGCTGCCGGCCTTCGCAATCGGCGCGACCACCGTCACCAATGCCGAGTTCGGCGCGTTTGTCCGCGCAACGCAGCACATCACCGATGCCGAGCGCTGCGGCAGCTCGTTCGTTTTTCTTCATCAATTGCCGGAGCCTGGCCGCTGGCCGGCGGTGTATGGGCTGCCATGGTGGCGTCAGGTCGACCATGCCTGCTGGCAGCGCCCCGAAGGGCCGGGGTCTCAGGTGCTGACCCGGCCCGACCATCCGGTCGTCCATGTCTCGTGGAACGATGCCCTCGCCTATTGCGACTGGGCCGGCTGCCGGCTGCCGAGCGAGGCCGAATGGGAACGCGCTGCACGGGGCGGTCTTGAAGGGCGGGCCTTTGCGTGGGGCGACGAATTGCTCGGTGCGTCTGGCGTGCCACGCTGCAACATCTTTCGCGGCGATTTTCCCGGTGCGCCACTGCCCGGCTGGCAACCCGGCCCGGTTGCTGCCGATGCCGGCGAGGCAAACGGCTTCGGCCTGTTCAACGTCTGCGGCAATGTCTGGGAGTGGTGCATCGACGCGTTGCCCGATGGCCAGCGCCCGTTGCGCGGTGGCTCGTTTCTCTGTCACGACTCCTATTGCCGGCGTTACCGGGTCGCCGCACGAAGTGCGAATACCACCGAGACTTCGGCGAGCAATATCGGCTTCCGCGTCTGCCGCCACGCGGCCTGAATCCGCCGCCAGGGAGGCAGTCAGATGCGCGCCCGGCCATCAAATTTATTGAACGGTGCCACCGCGCCGCTTTCAAGCCTGCCGGCGGGTTCGCTCCCTAAGCTCTGGTCATCGGCAAACGACGGGATGGTCCCGACGCCGCCGAACCAGTTGATGGAGAAACCCATGCTCGATTCGTTGAAGACCCCGTTGCTGCTGCTGGCCCGCGTGATGCTGGCCGTGATGTTCGTGATCGCCGGCTTCGGCAAACTCGGCAACCTCGAGGGCACCGCCGGCTATATCGCCAGCGGCGGCCTGCCGTTTGCCTCGGCGCTCGCGGTGATCGTCGGCCTGCTCGAACTGCTCGGCGGCCTGGCGATCATCGTCGGCTTCCAGGCCCGCTGGGCGGCACTGGCACTCGGCCTGTTCACGATTGCTGCCAGCGCGCTGTTCCACCAGTTTTGGGCCGTGCCTGCCGAGCAGCAGATGGTTCAGCAATTGCTGTTCATGAAGAACATGGCCGTCGCCGGTGGCCTGTTCCTGCTCGCCGCAGTCGGTGCCGGCACGGTGGCGTTCGACCGCAGCGGCAACGCGGCACTCGCCCGCGCCTGACGCGGCAATGGCAACGCCGGCAAGCGCGTCAGCGCTTGTCGGCGGCGTTTTTCGCGTCGCTGACGCATTGCAGCAGCATATCAGCGTTGCGTCCCTCGCTGATGACCTTGTTGCCGCCCGGATCGACACCGATCTCCCGCCGATGATCGGGCGCGGTTTTCTCGATACCGAAATGTCAGCCCGCCAGTTCGTGGGCGATCGGAGGTGTCGATCGCGGGGGTTCGGGCACCATTGCGCCTGTTAGGGAGTGCAACATCGCGCCGACGGCGTACGCTGCGCCGACGAGTGCCAACCGGCTCGTGACACAACGATGCCCTGCCCGACACGACTGCAAGCCTCAAGATGTGCCGATGGCTGAGATCTTCATCAGCTATTCGCGCGACGACCGCGATACCGCCCATGCGCTTGCGGTCGCGCTGGAAGCTGCCGGCCTAGCCGTCTGGTGGGACCGCGAGCTGACCGGCGGCGGCGACTTTGCCGCCGAGATCGAACGCCATCTGATCGCCGCACCGCTGGTCATCGTGTTGTGGTCGCATACCTCGGTGCAATCCGACTTCGTTCGCGACGAAGCCAGCCGCGCGCGCGACCAGCGCAAGCTGCTGCCGGTGCGCATTGCCGATGTGCCGCTGCCGCTCGGTTTCGGCACGCTGCACACACTCGACCTGCTCGATTGGAACGGCGATCCGGACGACGAGGCAATGGCCGAACTGCTCGCGCAGATTCGCGAAGCCATCCAGCAGGCCGCACCCACCGGCAGCGATGGCGGAGCGTTGCCAGCGGCCCGCCTGCGCCGCCGCGCCACGGTCGATCCACTGACGCGCCGCCGTCTGCAGCGGCGCTGGGTGCTCGGCTTCGGCGTCGCCGGTGTTGCTGCCGCTGGCGGCATCGGCTGGATGTTCGTCGCCGATGCACGGCGCGAGCGCGAACTGGCGCGCAGGCGTGAACAGCAGCGGATTGCGCTGTCCCACCTCGAGCGCGCATTCGCCCACCATTTCGAGGCCGAGCCGCCGGACCTGAAGCAGGCCGAACTCGAGTACCGGCTGGCGACCGTCAACGATCCGACGCTGGCCGAGGCATTCTTCTACTGGGGCCACCTGACCGTTGCGCTGATGGAGCGCCAGCAGCCGAAACCGTCGCCGGCGCAACTGGCCGGCCTGCGCGAAGACGCGCTCGAGCGCTTCAGGCGCTCGCTGCAGTTGACCGCACTCGGTCGCGGCCAGCGCGCGGTTGCCGAAGAGCAGATCGCCTGGCTCGGTGCCAGCGAACCGGCGCCGCTGGCACGCAGCACCGACGCGCAATTGGTTGCGGCGCTCGCGGCAAGTCCGGAGCCGGCTCCGGTACTGATCGAAAGCAACCGCCCGTCGATGGCAACGCGGCCAACGGCAAGCCCCACCGCAAAAGCTCCCCCGCCGGCGTCGCCGATGGTCGGGTTGGGTGCCGGTCTCGGCAAGCTGTTCGGCGGCGCTGGCGGGAACAGCGGGGGCAAGCCCTCGGCACCGTCACCCACGCCAAAACCAGCGTCAAAGGCGGTCGCTGCACTACCGACAGCAGCACCATCGCCGGTCCCGCGCATCGCCGCCGAGCCGTCACTTGCGCAGCGTGCGCAGGCCGAAGCGAACGCACTGTTCGCCGCCGACCGCGACAGCCGGCTCGGCGCCCGCTCGATGCTGGCCGGCAATCCGCAGCTGGCGGCCGAAACGCTGCCCGCGGCACTCGCGGCGGCGACCGCCGGTCTGGCCACCCCGGACGCAAACTTCCGCGACGGGCTTGCCGCGACCCTTCAACTTGTCACCACCGCGACGCCCGCGGTCGTGTCATCCGAGCGAAAGGCGATCGGCGCATTGCAACGTGCGCTGGCAAAAAGCCCTGAAACCGCACCAAGCGGTGCTGCCGAGACCCTCGCAGCGACACTGCGCAAGGCCGATGGCGCGCGGCCGGCGGTATTCGTGCAGATTGCCAACCCGCGCCAGGCGCCGCTGGCCGAGGAACTGGTGCGCCAGTTCGAGGCCGCCGGTTATGCGACCGCACCGATCGAGACGGTCGGCACCGACCGGGCGCCTTCGCGGCCCGAAGTGCGCAGCCACGGCGGCAGCGACCCGGCAATGGCCCGCTGGTGCCAGCAAGAGCTCGGCAAACTCGCCGGCATGCCGGCCGTGCTGCGCAACCTGCGCGACATCCGGCCAGCCAACGATGTGTTCGAGATCTGGTTCGACGCCGCGCTGTGCGCGCCGGCGGGCCGCGATGTGCCGGGCTGCGCCACGGCGTGAGATCGCGACCCCCGGCGGCGGTTCAGTGTCGGCGGCCGGGTGCCCCCGCGCCGCCGTGCTGGTGCGCTGGCCGCTGCGTCCTCGGTCGCGTCGGCCTCAGCTCGCCATCGAGTACACGGTCGGCGTCGAGCGAACGGATCGGTACCGACGCGTCGCGCGGGATGCGGCCTTCGGCGATCAGCCGTTCGTAGCGCAGCGCGCAGACACGCAGGAATGACGAGAAGTTGCCGACCGCGCCGCGGTCGACCACCAGTTCGTCGTACAGCGTCTCGATCAACTGCGCGACCGTCATGCCGTCACGGCAGGCAATTTCGTCGAGCACCGCCCAGTGCAGGTTTTCCAACCGGATGCTGGTGACGACGCCATGCAGCCGCACCGAGCGGGTGCGGCTCTCGTAGCTCGCCGGGTCGGCGCTGATGAAGATCTTGCACATGTTTGCTCCCGTCGCTTGACCGGCGATGCTACAGACTGATGCGCGTGCCCAGCACCGTCAGAAACTGTGCAATCCAGGCCGGATGGGCTGGCCAGGCGGGCGCCGTGACCAGGTTGCCGTCGGTCACCGCCTGGTCGATCGCGATACCCATGTATTCGGCACCGGCCAGCTCGACCTCGACCTGGCAGGCCGGGTAGGCGCTCAGCTTGCGCCCCTTGATCAGACCGGTCGCGGCCAACAGCTGCGCACCGTGGCAGATCGCCGCCAGCGGCTTGCCGGCGGACAGAAAATGGCGCGTGATCTCGAGCACCCGCGCATTCATCCGCAGATATTCCGGCGCGCGGCCGCCGGGCACGACCAGCGCGTCGTAGCGGGCCGGATCGACATCGGCAAAGCTGGCATTCAGCGTGAAGCGGTGGCCCGGCTTTTCGCTGTAGGTCTGCTGGCCTTCGAAATCGTGGATCGCCGTCGTCACGAAGTCGCCGTTCTTCTTGTCCGGTGCCACTGCGTGCACGGTATGCCCCACCGCCTGCAGCGCCTGGAACGGCACCATCACCTCGTAGTCTTCGACGAAATCGCCACACAACATCAGGATCTTGCTCATCGCTCGCCTTTCGAATGGTTTGGGTCGATCGGTCCATTCTTGTCGTCGTCGTCCGGGGCTGGTAGTAACCACTTATCGATGAGCTGATGGTTTTCCCGCAGGCCGCAGACTGCCCGCTCGGCAACGCAACTCAAGGCCGTGGCCGGCGAACCGGCGCGGACCGATGCGAATCAGACCACTCGCAGCAAAGGTTGAGCGGACAAGGTCGACTAGAGTCGGAAACCCCTCAGCAGGAACAGGCCATGACCAGCACCACACCATCCGATGGCGACCAGACCACCGAACCGCGATACCGCGCGCTGCGCTTCGAGGTGATCGACCGCGTTGGCGTGGTCACCTTGTGCCGGCCCGAACGCCGCAATGCGCTGTCCGACGAATTGAAGGCCGACCTGACGCAGCTGATGCGCGAACTGTCGGTCGACCGCGAACTCGCCGCGCTGGTGCTGACCGGCAGCGGCGGCAGTTTTTGCAGCGGCGGCGACCTGAAGTTTCTCAATCAACCGGGCCGCAGCACCGAGCAGGACCGGCGCCGCATCCACCAGTTGCACGACTGGGCGCAGCTGCTGATGAACCTCGAGATGCCGGTGATCGCCGCCGTCGACGGCCCGGCGATCGGCGCCGGCTTCGGCATCGCGCTGGCGGCCGACTTCGTCCTGTGTTCGCCGCAGGCGATCTTCCGCGCGTCGTTCGGCCGCGTCGGGCTGGTGCCCGACACCGGCCTGTTCTTCACGCTGCCGCGCATCGTCGGCCTGCAGCTCGCGAAGGAGATCATTTTTACCGGCCGCAGCATCGATGCCGACGAGGCGCGGCAACTGCGCATCGCGATGGCGGTTCATTCGAGCGAGCGGCTGCTGGACGAGGCGATGGCACTGGCGCGCCGCTTCACCGATGCGCCGACCGCGGCGATCGGCGCCAGCAAACGCATCCTGAACCAGTCGTTCAACCTCGACGCGCGCGCGCTGGTTGAAATGGAAGCGGCGGCACAGGCGGTCTTTTTCCACTCGACTTATCACCAGCAGGCGGTGGCCGGATTCGCCGAGAAAAAGCCGTTCCGCTTCGACTGGGATCGGCCTGCGACCGACCCTCGTTGAACGGGCTGCTGCCTGCATGCGGCGCAGAACGAGACAGCCGGCAGTCAATCCCGAACTTCGATCTGCAGCCGACATCGGACGGCTCCCGCCTGCGCGAATCGCGTGCAAACGGCGCGGGCGCTGGCGATGCAGCGGCAACGCGCCGCGCCCGGCACTGGCTCGCGGCGAAGCGCCCGCGCAGGGCGCGCGGCCGTCATTGGGAGCACGCGATCGCCTGGCCTCGCTGCAGGCCATCGAACTGCAGTTGCGCAGCAGCCGCTCCGAACAGCCCAAGGTGATGCACATTGCGCTCGATCGCAATCAGCCCCCCGCGGCGGCGCGTCAGGCGCCTTGCGCCCGCTTCTTCAGCAGCCCGATGCCTTCGTTGACCGCCAGCGTGGCGAGCACCAGGCTGCCGCCGGCCAGCACCTGCGGCAGCGGCTGTTCGCCGGCGCCGAGCCATGCCCAGGCGATGCCGAAGACCACCTCGAGCAGCGACAACAGCGCGAGCTCCGGCGCCGACAGACCGCGCGCCACCCGGACCGCAAGCACGCAGGGCAACGCGAGCTGGAAAACACCCAGGCCGGCGAGCAGGCCGATGTCGTGCAGCGAAGCCTGCATCGGCAATGCAAACGGCAGGCTGATCAGGCACGACAGCAGCGCACCGATCAGCAACGCCGGCATCAGGTCGACATTCCTTCCCGCCCTGCTGCCGTCGCCGTTGTTGCGTTGCAGCGTGACCCAGTTGATCGCGCCGGCCAACGGCACACACAACGCGACCAGCGTGCCGAGAAGCGCTTCCGGCTCGGCGCTGATCTTGTGCACATACATCCATGCGATGCCGGCGCCGGCCAGCACAATCGAGACCCAGGTGCGCAACGCCACCTGGGCGCCGAGCAGCATCCGCGCCAGCAGCGCAGTGAACAGCGGCGCCAGGCTCATCGTGATCAGCACATTGGCAACCGAGGTCAGGGTCAGCGCCAGCATGAAGCAGGTGAACATCAGCGACCACATCACGCCGGAGACCAGCAGCGCGCGGCCACCGGCACGGAACAGGGCCGGCACCGCCCGGCCGCTCGTCAGCGCCAGATAGACGGCCAAAGCGAGCAGCGTGAAGAAGCTGCGCCAGAACGTGACCTCGAAGCTGCGGGCCGATTCGAGCAGGCGCGTGACGACGCCCGCCGTGCTCCACAACAGCGAGACGAGCAACATGCCAAGCAGGGCGCGGCGATGGGTCACGGCAGATCCGATTCGACTTCGGGCGACCGGAAATGTAGTCGACCGCCGAGCGCCTAGAATCGCGCCGATCGAATTGAAACCCGTCATTGGGGAGTAGCCGCCCTGCCACCGCAGGGGCGCGCGTCAACAGACTTGGCCCTCACGGCCATGGCGCGCGCAGCTTCAAGCCTGGCAAGACCTTTGACTGCACGCCTCCGGATGGGCCGGGGTGGCCGTGCAGTCCTGTCTGCCCCGGCCCCTGGAGTTCCCTTGGAAGCGTTCTTCATCTCGACCGGCGTCGTTGCGCTCGGCGAAATGGGTGACAAGACCCAGTTGCTGGCAATGATGCTGGCTGCGAGATTTCGCCGTCCGCTGCCGATCATCGGCGGCATCCTGGTCGCCACCCTGGCCAACCACGCGCTGGCCGGGCTGGTCGGCGACTGGGTGGCTCACACACTCGGCCCCGAGCTGCTGCGCTGGGTGATCGGCCTGTCGTTCATCGCGATGGCCGGCTGGATGCTGATCCCCGACAAGATCGATGCCGACGCTGCCACCACCCGGCAACGATTCGATGTCTTCGGCACCACCGTGGTGGCGTTTTTTCTGGCCGAGATGGGCGACAAGACACAGATCGCGACAGTGGCGCTGGCGGCCCATTACAGCGCCTTGGCAGCCGTCGTCGCCGGCACCACGCTCGGCATGATGCTGGCCAATGTGCCGGCGGTCTTTCTTGGCGACACGATCGCGAAAAAGGTCTCGATGACGCTGGTGCACGCGATCGCCGCGGCGATATTTGCCGCGCTCGGCGTGATGACGCTGCTCAATGTCGGCGATTTGGTCTGAACTTGCGCCTCATTGCCGGGTGCATCGCCAGCGCTGCGCCGGCCGGCAGAACCCCTGCCGACAAAACGGGTTGGGCCTGCCAACGGCTTCGTCGTTATGCTGCGGTGCCGGCTCCCGCTGCGGCAACGCCTGCAGCTGCCATCAACCGCAACCGCGGTTCCGACTGCCCGAAGGCTCGACATCCGGAAATACCTGCAGCATGGTTCTGATCGAACCCATCGACCACCGCAACCCTTCGGTTGCCAAGCAGATCCACCAGATCCTGTCGCTTGCGCATGCCCAGGAGGCCGACATCCTGAGCGTCGTCGACCACGCGCCGTTCAATCAGCACCACGAGACTATCCAGGCTCGAGACGACTATTTTCTCGGCGCCTTCAAGCTTGACCAGCTGATTGGCTCGGTGAGCTTTCTGCCGGATGACGAGCCCGACCAGTTTCTGGTGACATCACTCGTCGTCCATCCGTTGCATCAGCGGGAGGGCGTCGCACGATCGCTGATGGTCCACATGCTGGCGCTGGTCGGTGGTTATGCAACGGCGGTGGCCGCTGGCGCGGACAACAAGCCGGCGTTGTCGCTGTACCGTGATCTCGGATTCGTCGAATACCGGTCCGGGACCATCGGCGCCGGCGCACTGGCGCTCGTCAAGCTGCGGCGCGCGCGCTCTGCCGGCTCGCAGGCGCGCAGCAGCTGAGGCGCGCCTCCACGCTCGCGTGCATCTGCGGCGAGGACGCCGCTGCTCAGCGCCCTGCCATGAACCAGCCCCGCCCATCGAGCCCGAGCCCGGCCATCGAGCGCGGCCGCTGGTCGAAAAACAGCCGCGACACCAGTTCCGAGCGGCTGTTGACGGCAAGCCTGCTACCACTGCCGCTCGGAATGGCTTAAGCCGCTCGACGGCAACGCGATCGATGCGCCGATCGACGAAGGCGAAGCCCGCACGCGCGAACCCTACGGCGAATCGACCTGGCTGCGGCTGGTCGCCGTCAAACGCCGCTGCGACCTCGGCAACCTGTTCCGGATGAACCCGAATATCCGGCCGGATTGACGCGGGCGGCGCAGCGGCCCGGGTCGCTGCGCCGCTCACCCGCGGCGGGCCGCGGCCGCGCGACAATCAGCCGATGCAAGTCGCGTCGTATCTGAAACTGTCGGTCGCCGTCGCGGTCGCGACGATCGCGCTGAAGGCCGGTGCCTGGTGGCTGACCGGTTCGGTCGGCCTGTTGTCGGATGCGCTCGAATCGCTGGTCAATCTGGCCGGCGCGACCTTTGCGCTGATGATGGTCACGCTGGCCGCCCAGCCTGCCGACGACGAACACCCCTACGGCCACCACAAGGCCGAATATTTCTCCAGCGGCTTCGAAGGCGTGCTGATCCTGGTGGCGTCGCTGGCAATCCTCTGGGCTGCCGTCGAGCGCTGGATCAATCCGCAGCCGCTCGAGCAGCTCGGGCTCGGCCTCGGGCTGTCGATCGTCGCCACCGTGCTGAATGGCGGGCTCGCGTGGGCGATGCTGAAGAAGGCGCGCGAGGCGCGCTCGATGGCGCTCGAAGGGGATGCACGGCACCTGTTCACCGACGTCTGGACCTCGGTCGGCGTCGTTGTCGGCCTGGCCGCGGTGCAATTCACCGGCCTGCTCTGGCTCGACCCATTGATCGCGATCGCGGTCGCACTGAACATCCTGCGCGAAGCGGTCGGGTTGCTGCGCCGCTCCGCCGCCGGGTTGATGGACCATGCGCTCGAGCCCGACATCCAGCAGCGCATCGAGGCGACGCTGAACGAGTTTGCACATTCGGCGATCCGCTTCGACCATGTGACGACACGCCGCGCCGGCGCGCGCCGCTTCGTCGATCTGCACATGCACATGCCGCCGTCGTGGTCGCTCGGGCGCGCGGCCGCGTTGCGCGCGAATGTCGAACAGGCGCTGATGAGCGCCGTGCCGGGCCTGCGCGCGACGATCCAGCTGCTGCCGATGGACGTCGAGGCGGTGACGCCGGATGCAGAGGACCCGACATGAACCGGCGCCCTGCCTTGCTGCTGCACGTCGAGCGGCTGGCCCTGTGCGGCGCGTTGCTGAGCACGGTGGCGCTCTCCCACGCAGCGACACTGTCGGCGGACAACCCGGCCGGCATCGACTGGCAGCCGCTGCCCGGCTTCGCGATCGCCCGCACCGAAACGACGGTCGGCCAATTTCGCCGCCATGCGCAAGCGCTTGGCATCACGACCCGCGCCGAACGCGCCGGCGGCGGCGAGGTCTACGAGGCCGGCTGGACACACAAACCCGGCTGGACCTGGCGCAGCCCGTTCGGCCGCGCGGCTGCCGACGACGAACCGGCGGTGCACCTGACATTCGACGAGGCCACCGCGTTCTGCCGCTGGGCCGGCGGGCGTTTGCCGAGCGATGCCGAATGGGTCTCGGCCGCCTATACCGAGCAGCGCAGCACGCCGCAGCCGCCCTTCGAACGCGCCCGCAGCTATCCGTTCCCGACCGGCGACGGCCCGCTTGGTGCGATCTGCCTCGGCGACTGCGGGTCGCAGGCGCAGGCGCTGGCCGTTGCGCACGGCGCCCGTCTGGACCGCGGCGCCGGGCATGCGCCGGTCGGCCGCAGCAGGCCCGGCGTCAACGGCCTGTTCGACATGGGCGGCAATGCCTGGGAGTGGGTTGCCGAACCGCCGACTGGCAACGCGCCGCGGCGCACCCGCGGCGGCTCATGGTGGTATGGCGCCGAGCAGATGCGCGCCTCGCACCTGCAATCGAAGCCGCCCGATACCGCCGTTGTCTATATCGGTTTTCGCTGCGTGCGCTAGCGATGCGGATCGACCCGTATCTCTCGGTCGACGGCATGCCGTTCACGATCAGCGAAGCCGCATTGCGGCTGCAATTCGGTGCGCCGCTCGAGGTCTCGCGCAGCATGGTCGGGCTGAACGAACTCGACTACGGCGAGGCGGTGTACCGCTTCCAGGACAACGGCCGGCTCGAGGAGGTGACCAAACGCGCCCACGTGCTGCACATCGCAACGGTTGCAGTGCCCTTCGACACACTGGCAGCGTTCATCGCCGCCACCGACCCCGGCCGTTTCGAACGTGCCGGCTTCATCGTCAGCCCGCGCTGCGGCATTGCCTTCGTGCCGGCGCAGGGACCGTGGGTCACCGCGCTGGCGCGGCACTGCATCGACAGCTGGCGCAGCCTGTAGCGCTCAGGCGTTGACCATGCCGAAGATCATGAAATAGAACATCGCTGCGAGCACGCCGGCAGCCGGCACCGTGATCACCCAGGCGGCGGCGATCTTCATCAGCTCCGATCGCTTGACCAGCTGCTGCTTGTAGACCTTGTTCAGCTGCTTGCGCTCGAACTTGGTCAGCAGCGCCGGTGTCGCCTTGTCCTTCAGCGCCTGCAGCATCGCCCGTTTTTCTTCCAGATGGGCGGCGCCGAAGCGGTCGAGGAAGTTGTCGACATCGGCCTTGTCGGCGCCGACGTGGTGCTGGCGGATGAATTCCATCACGCCCGAATGCTGGCGCTTCAGGTATTCACGCAGAAAGCCGACTCCGAAGACGCCGCCGACCGCGATGTGCGTCGAGCTGACCGGCAGGCCGAGCTGCGATGCGACGATCACCGTCAGCGCTGCTGCCATCGCGATGCAAAAGGCGCGCATCTGGTCGAGTTCGGTGATTTCGCTACCGACCTTGCGGATCAGTTTCGGGCCGTACAGCAGCAGCCCGATCACGATGCCGGATGCGCCGACCACCATCACCCAGAACGGGATCGGCGCCTTGCCCGAAACCGCACCGCTGCGCACCACTTCGGCGATCGCCGCCAGCGGACCCACGGCATTCGCCACATCGTTGGCGCCATGGGCAAAACTGAGCAGTGCTGCCGAACAGACCAGTGGCAATGTGAACAGCCGGTTGATGTCGGTTTTCGAGTTTTCCAGCTCGTCGATGCGCCGCCCGACCCAGCCCAGCGCCAGCCACCAGCCGAATACACCGAGCAACAGTCCGATGCCCAGCGCCTGCAGCGCGCTGGCCTCCCAGATCTTGCTCAGGCCCTTCATCACCAGATAGGCGGAAAACGCAAACACCATCACACCGATCAGCACCGGCACGCCACGCCGTGCGGCGCCCAGCATGTCGGGCTGCCAGGTGATGCGGCGCTTGATCCAGTACAGGAATCCGGCGGCGATCAGCCCGCCCAGCACCGGCGAGATCACCCAGCTCGCGGCGATGCCGCCGAGCTTGCCCCAGTTCGCGGCGTCGGTACCGCCGGCAGCCAGCCCGGCGCCGAGCACCGCGCCGATGATCGAATGCGTAGTCGAAACCGGCGCGCCGACCGCGGTTGCGATGTTCAGCCAGATCGCCGCAGCGAGCAGCGCCGCGGTCATCAGCCAGATGAAGCGGTCCGGATCGGTCACCGCATCGGGCCGGATGATGCCCTTCTGGATCGTCGAGACGACATCGCCGCCGGCGATCAGCGCGCCGGCCGCCTCGAATACCGCGGCGATCATCAGCGCACCGACCATCGATACCGCCTTCGAGCCGACCGCCGGCCCGAGGTTGTTCGCGACATCGTTGGCGCCGATGTTCATCGCCATGTAGCCGCCGATGATCGCCGCCGCGACCAGCATCACGCCGTGCGGCCCCTGAATCCCCTGCGTCAGCCCGGTGTAGAGCATGATGCAGACGACAAAGACCAGACCGACGCCGAGCCGGAATGAATCGTTGCGCCCGCGCCGCGACGCCCGCTCGAACTGGCTGATGTTTTTCAGTTCCATGGGCAAGGATTCTGCCAGTGCGGGCCCGCGTGGGGTCGAAGCGCACCCTGGCCCGGTTCTGGTGGCCCGCGTTGCAGCTCAGCGCGTTTCGGCCCCGCGAGCCCGCTGGCACCCGCTTGCCCGTCTGACGCCACGGCGCCAGCCAGCCCTTCGTCGAACCGCTGCGCTGCCGTCGACACGCCAATCCGCGCCGGTCATCCGCCTGCCCCGCCTTGCGGCAGATGACGGCAAAGGCCACCGCAGTCGTGGCGCTGCCGGTGCGCAGCGGCGGCGCGTGACGTGTGCTGCTGCGTGCCGCTTTTGTTCAGCGCGCAGACAGAAAAAAAACGGCTTGCCGTTGCCGGCAAGCCGTTCATCGGCCCCAGCCTGCCGCCACCTGCCGGCAGATTGGACGCCAACGCCTATTTCTTCAAGCCGGCGGCGACCCAGTTCTCCTGCGGCGGCTTGCCGTCCTGGATCATCATCACCGTCGCGTCGAGCTTGTCGCCGCGGATATAGCCGGTCCAGCGCAGCTTGCCGTATTTCGGGCTTTCGGTCTCGGCATCGAAGCGGGTCGCATTGCCTTCGACCGTCGTCGTATACGGCGCGTCGGAATAGCCGTACTGGTCGCACGCGCTCGAATGGAAGCGGCCGCTGCGGAAGGTCAGCGTATCGGCATCGCCCCGCGTCTTGCCCTTCGCGAGGAATACACCCTCGAACCGCTTGCCGTCGAGGGTGTCGGCCGCCGCCGGTGCGACCAGCAGCACTGCGGCGCCAGCGGTGACGCAGGCGATGCGCAGCGCCGCGCGGACGAAATGATGATGCGCGGTCATTTGCGGGCCTCCAGCACGAGGTTGAACGGGGTTTCGGTGGCACGCCGGAAGTGGTGGAAACCGGCTTGGTGGAACACCTCGCGCAGACGGCGTTCGCCGGCCTGCGCGCCGAGCGCGAGCCCGACCTCCTGCGACAGCGAATTCGGCGTGCACACGCAGGTTGACGCCGCGTAGAACAGCCGGCCAACCGGCGTCAGGTTGTCGTCGAGTTCGTCGTTGGCATAGGGCTCGACCAGCAGCACCGTTCCGCCGGTCTTCAACGCGGCATGGGCACGGCGCGCGGCGCCGACCGGGTCACCCATGTCGTGCAGGCAGTCGAAGAAACACACCAGGTCGTAGTCGTCGCCCGGAAAGTCGCTGGCCGTTGCACGTTCGAAGAACACGTTGCCACCAACGCCAGCTTCTTGCGCACGTTGGTGGGCCTGCTCGATCGACGGCTGATGGAAATCGAAGCCGTGGAAGGTCGAACTCGGGAATGCCTTGGCCATCACGATCGACGACGCGCCGTGGCCACAGCCGATATCGGCCACCTTGCCGCCGCGATCGAGCATCGGCACCACACCTTCGAGTGCCGGCAGCCACTCGGCAACGAGGTGGGCGCGGTAGCCGGGCCGGAAAAATCGCTCGGTGCCTGAGAACAGACAGGGATGGTGGTCGGCCCACGACAGCCCACCGTCTCCGCGCATCGCCGCGACGATCTTGTCCTTGTCGAGGTACATGCTCGACAGCACCATTGCACCGCCGGCGACATAAACCGGCGAATCCTCGTCGGCCAGCGCCATTGCCTGCTCCTCCGGCAGGCGGAATCGCCCCGAACCGTGTTCTACATATCCGCTCGCGGCCTGGCCGTTGAGCCACTCGCGCACCAGCCGCGCATTGCAGCCGGTGCGCCCGGCCAGTTCGTCCGGCGTGACGGGCGTGCCGTCGGCCATCGCGCGGTAGAGGCCCAGTTCCTCGCCGAGCACGACATTCGCCAGTATCGCCGCGCCACCCATGTCGACGACGAGTTTGCCCATGAAGGCCTGAAGTTTGCCTTCGTCCATCTTGATGCTCCCTGCGGGCCGACTGTCGAGAGCGGCGCGGGAGGCCCGCAAAACCGGTCGCTCGGCGCACCGGAACAGCGTGCAGCGCAGATCATATGCCTGCTGCAACGCCGGTCAATCAGCCTGCGATTGCCGCTGCGTCCAAGCCATCAAGCACGTCTCCGAGCGGGTATCAGCCGGCGCAAAAACGCCGACACACGCAGCGCTGGCTCCGCCAGCTGCAGGCCGGCTCAGCTGTCCTGCGAAGCCTGCGGCAACGCACCCTGACCGGCAAATCCGGGCGCTGGGCCGAGCACATACAGCGAATCAACGTCGCTGGTTCGCGCGTCGAAGTCGAAGCTGTTCGGCCCGTTACCGCGCCGCGTGGTGCACTCGTAGGTTCGGGCGTTGATCACCAGCCACACATGGCCGACACCGCCGCTTTCGCTGCCACCGCTGTTCTTCCGCTTCGGATCGGTGGCGCGGAATGCGATGCGCACGGTGTCGTCCCGCTTGGCCGCTTCATAGGCATAGACATCGGCCTGGTCGACAAAATCGTTGGCGCCAACGGCGCGGCAACCGCCGTCTTCGAGCCACTCCTGCTGCTTGTAGCTGCCCTGCGGAATCCTGACCTTGTGCGAACTGCCTTGATAGATCACGTACTGGACATAGCCTGAACAATCGAGCGCCGCGCGGCTGCGATTCAGCGCCGGTACATCGGTATCGAGGTTTTGCACCTTGCCCTGGCCCTGCGCCTTGCCGCGGCTGTAGTGGATTCTCCTGGCGGCGGAAAAATTGCTCAGCGTGAGCCAGAGGCGAAATGCATTGAAGGCGATGATCATCGGGCGGCACCAGGGCTGGTCGGGCCGTGCAGCACCCGATGGGAGGGAGTTGCCCACTAGGCGCCGGTTTGCCTGCGATGTCAAACGAACGCTCTTCACCAACGACCAAAACGGCAATCGTTGGCAGAACCTGGCCGATCACCGTCGGGCCGGATGGTCCGGCTGCGCGGTCTGACTGGCAAGCCGCAGCGGGTCGCCGTCTGACTGCAGCAACGCGCTCACGGCGGCGGCAGCTTGTCCGGCAGCGAGCCGGCATCCTCGCCGCACGGCGACTTCCATTCGCGCAGCAGCAATTCGAGCTGCTGGTCACCGTCCTGTCGCGCGCGATCGATCAGCGCGCCGACGTTGTCATCAGTGACGTGCTCACGTCCGCGCCCGGCGCGCAACTCGCGATAGATCGCGTCGATGTCAGGGGTCTTGCTGGCGGTTTCGTTCATGCGATGGGCTCCTGGTTGGATCGTCGGCGCGGCGGCGGTTGCGCCGCTTGCCAGTAGGAGCAGAACGGGGCGCGGGGGTTCCCGGGTTATCGGCGACGCGGTTGCAGCGCCGATGGTTGTCGGGGTTGTCAGGCCCTTCGGTCCGTGATGACGGGACCAGCCACGCAGATGCAGGTCAAGGTCGGAGGCGCGATCCCGGCCGTGGTGGTCGGCAGAGGGTTGATGAATCACACCCCTCACGCAAGCGCGGCGGCCGCCCCGCTGCAGCCATCGCAGACAGCGCGCCTGCGTCGTGAGAGAGAAACGGTCGCAGTGATGTAGCTGCCACTGAAGCGCCATCAAGTCCCGGCCTGCGCCCTGCGCTCCAACCTATCTGCTGCGATGGACGAAAAGCCCTTGAAAATGAGCCAGCAAGAAAAACCAACTCTGATGGGCATCGCCCAAGATTGTCACCAATGAAGATTCCTGTCCTTGCCATTGCAGCCGTCCTGTCCGCGTGCGCGCCGTTGGTGCCGTCGTCGTCACCGCCACCGTCGACGGGCCGCACTGAGGCCGGCATGCCGATGAGACCGGGCTCCAATATTGAAGGAAGCAAACCGCTGCCTGCAGGCGCTCCTGTGGACACGCAACCACGATTGATTTCCGGAAACGCCCCCGTCTATCCGATCACTCGCCTGATGAACGGTATCGGCGGGGAGGCACCATCGAATTCACGATTGCTGAAGATGGCACCACGAAGGATTTCGTCGTTGTCGAATCCGACTACAGATATTTCGCCGACCACGCCATCATTGCTCTTCGGGAGTGGCGCTATCAGCCCGCGACCAAAAATGGCAAGCCGGTCGCAGTACGGGTCAGGCAAACCTTCGAATACGTCGTTCGTAAACCCAATTGACAAGCCCACGGCGGCTGCCGACCACGCGCCCAAAGAAAAAGCACCTGACGCCTCCCGACGCCGGTGCTTTGATTCCACGAGAAAATTCTGGTGGGCCCTGAGTGACTCGAACACTCGACCTACGGATTAAGAGAACCGGAAAGTTGGCCTCCGGGTTCGGGCAAGGTCATGATTTGTAAGGGCTTTTCCGGGCGACGGGTTGCTACGGGCGGCTCGCCGAACCAAATGCCGAACCTTGATGCGGGCGTCCGAGCGAGTTCCGCCGTTTTCCCGAGGTGAATCAACGAGTTGCGTCGCCGAACGCCGAACCGAACCCGAACCTTTTTGCGCTTCGCCCGGTTTTGCCGCTCCTGGACGTTCAGCCACATTTCGCTCTGGCCCATGTAGGTCCGCTCTCGGCCAGCAGCTATCAACCCCGACCACGCCTGCCCATTGACTGCTGAATGCTGCTCGCCCCGGCCCAATTGGCACGGCCAAGGGTGTCAGATCCGGCGAGACTTGGGTGTCTGCTGGCGAGCGGGAAGTCGAGAATCTCGTCTAGACCCAATCAACTCCCTTGAGGTTGTGGCTAGCTTGGCGCAAAAGAGACGCTCAGGAGGTCCTCATAATCCGGAAGATGCGCGAAGACGATGAAGATGACGATGACGGCCTGCCCGATGATGCATTCACCGAGACCGAGCTTAAGGCAGGTGTTCAGCACCTCATGCGTTCCAAACCTCGGCACCCTTCCCAATCGCCCCATGCCAACGACGACAGGCAGCTTTCCACTGGCAGTGACCAGACGTTGCCGCAGATGCGCTTTACGACTTTCCCGGAGGCGGTGGCTTGGTCGCAAAGCCATCCGGGGCATGCATTTACAAGAAGCCCGGACGGTCAAGGCTTTGTTTTGTGCAAGCCGGCGCCCGCACGTCGTAGGTCCCGCGCACTCCGGGATGCCGCCTCTTCCGTCTGGAATTTTGATTCAGACTGGGTTGGAGTTTTTGGGGGCAAGGAAAGGGATTACTGGCGCGAATTGCTCGCGATCTCTCCATACCTTCACAGCGCACTCAGGGACGGCAATTGGGTGTCTCCATCCAAGTTTGCGCCGGACATCGCAAAGCTAACTAGGGGACAAACTTTCTTTCTAGCAAGCATGCTTTCGGCCCACCTTGACAACGAGCTGTTATGTCTGGAACTAATTTATGAGCAGGGAGAGCGCGGAATGCGGCTCAAGGGGACAGAACTGGCCGAACACGAACCGACAATCGAAAACTTAGAGCGCGTGATATCGATGATCAACGCATTCCTGGCTGAGCCTGAGTGACTGGCGGACCGAGCGAAGCTGCTAAGCGCCCATACGCGCGAGCGCCGCAAAGGTCAGCAACCAGGTTGATTGCCGCCTGACAACACTTGCATGCCCCAAGCGCCATCATCTCGACCAGCACCCAGCGGCAGTGAATGCATTGACGCCCGTCGTCTGACCAATGGCGAAACTGTTTGGGGCGGGAAATGCGTGCACGACGGCCAGCGAAGATGCACGCCGGCTCGCCTGATGAGCCCGCGCAGCCTTAATCGGCGATACGAAAAAAAAAGGCCGCCGCCCCGTCATCCAATGAAAACGATTTTCAAGGCCGCCTCTATCCGGCCCCTATTGATACGCCATGACCAAGCAAGGGAAAATTGGCCGCCCACGCAAGTCTCCGCCGTTCACAAGGGTCCCAAATGCAAACCGAAGAATCTAGGGAAAATGCTGGTAGCACTCCACCCAAGCCACGCGGGCATTGGGAGGCGATACGAGCACATCCACTCATTATCGTCTTGACCCTTTGCGCCGCTACTGCTACCGCAACGGCGGGGCTTTTTATGAAAATCATCATTCCACACGAAATAAAAATTCTAGAAGTGCAACTGGCGGATGCGAAACGTCAAGTCGAACTGCTTCCGATCACGAAGAGAACTGTCCAGGAAAGAAATCGAGAAATCGCGAAGCTGCAGGACGAAGTTATCGCGCTGAAGCTTCGAAACACTGAGCTTTCCAAGGTGGACGCATTTTCCTCCGAGGATCCGTATCCAAGGGGGTTTCGGAGGGCGCGGATTGGTAGCTCATTCTCCGACTTATATGAGATATTCCCTGGCCGAGTTGCCAAAGACGACCCCGACGATACCTATGCAAGCGTTACCACCGATGATCATTTCTTTTCGTCAGTCACATATTATTATTCTGAAAAATCTGGCAGTCGCCGGATAGACCATATACTATTTCATATAAGGCACGATCAATTTGAGCGCGTGGAATCTTCCAAGGGCGAACAGAAAGTCCAAGTTCTGACAAGCCCCGAGGTGATCAAAAGATTGTTTGATAGACGGTTGAATGCGGCAGCATTGAAGACACAGTTGGAACGAAGTTTTGGACCCGCGAATAAAACGTCCAAGAGGGTCACCTCTTGGAAAGTCAAAGGTTTGCTGATTACGCTGAGCGATGGGACTATTCATATCGAAAGGCTGTAACTCTTGACTGTCACGGAGGCTACGACCGCAGAGGGTCAATTTTGCGCCCGACAGCACTTGCATGCCGCTGAGGGCAAAAAAAAATGGCCCACCCACCGCAACCTCCGCCCGTCACGTGGACGAGGAAGATTGCGGCGGGGGGCCGAGGGTCTTGCTTCTTGCGAGGATCGACCGACACCAGGCTCAGGCGCCCCGAATCGGCTCACGCGCCTTTGTGCGAACTCTCCCTGATCAGCACCGACGCGCTGTTCGACGCGTCCATCAACGAGCTCGTGCTGAGGTGCGCGTATCGCTCGGTCACCGAGTGGCTGGAGTGACCCAGGATCTTCTGCACCTTGTACAGCGTGCGACCGCTGTTCACCAGAAAACTGGCGAACTGATGGCGCAGGTCGTGAATGCACAGATGTGGCAGACCGGCCTCTCGCCGCAGCCGCTCCCAGACCTTCTGGATGTACGTCAGCGGTCGGCCGGTTCGATCGCTGATGAACAGCCGGTCGTGCGCGTCCTCGGTGCCCAGTTGATCCAGTAGCTCCATCGCCGAGTCATTCAAAGGCACCGTGCGGGTCCGCTTCGACTTGCTGGTCTTGGCCGGTATGCGCCACACCCTCCCCACCCTATCGATGTGCTCCCATCGCGCCGACACCGCCTCGTTCAGCCTGGCGCCGGTGCACAGCAAAAACAGCACGATGTTGCAAACGGGCCGGTTGGCGTCCACCCGCAAGACCTGGACTTACCCCGTTTCCACGGACAGGTATCGGCTTGATTCTCAAGCCGGGCTTGCGTGCTTGGTGAGCACAGGTGCAGGGTTATCCACCGGCGGCGTGGCGCATGCCACGCTGGCGCCGACGGTGGGTAACCCGTGTTGGGTGCACGACGGTCGAGTGCCTCGGTCGATCTGATGTTTCCTCTCAAAGTTGGCGGGCGACAGGTAGCCGATTCCAGAATGCCGGCGGCGAGGGTTGTACCAACCTTCGATGTACGTGAACAGCGCGGTGCGGGCCTCCGCCTTCGTCTTGAAGCTGCGCCGGTCGATCAGCTCGCATTCGAGGGTGGCGAAGAAGCTCTCGGCCATGGCGTTGTCGTACGCATCGCCCACGCTGCCCATCGACGGGCGAACGCCGAACTCGGCGCAGCGCTTGCCGAAGGCAACGCTTGTGTATTGACTGCCCTGATCGCTGTGATGGATCACCCCGTCCGGCTTACGCTGGCCGATTGCCATGTTCAAGGCCGCGAGCACCAGTTCGGCGGTCATGCGTTCGCCGATCGACCAACCCACCACGCGGCGGCTCCACACATCCAGAACGACCGCCAAGTAGATGAATCCTGCCCAGGTCGGCACATAGGTCATATCTGCGACCCAGAGCTGATTGGCCGTCTCGGCCTTGAACGTGCGATTGACGAGATCTGGCGCCGGGCGCTGCTTGTCGTCGCGTTGCGTCGTGACCGTGAAGGCTCGCCGCCTGCTGACGCCTCGCAAGTCGGCCGCTCGCATCAGCCGCGCAATGCGCTTGCCGCCAACGCGTATTCCGTGCTCTGCCAATTCGAATCGAATGCGCGGCATACCGTAGGTCGCATCCGACTCGGCATGGATCGTTCGAATGCGTTCGCTGAGCACCGCATCGTCCATCGCCCGTCGCGAGGGTGGTCGATGCAACCAGTCATAAAAACCGCTGTGCGAGACACCGAGCACGCGGCACATCTTGCGCACGGGAAAGACGGCCTGGTTCGCGTTCATGAGTTCGAAGACGGTGTGAACGTCTTGTCGCCCTTCGCGGCGAACCAGGCCGTAGCCTTTGCCAAGATGTCGCGCTCCATCTGGACTTGGCGCAACTGGCGGCGCAGGCGAGCGAGCTCTTCACGTTCGGCATTGCTCAGTGCCTGCGAGTTCGGCTTGGTGCGCGCCTCGCTACTGCCAGCAAGGCCGACCCAGTTGGTGATGGTCTGCGCGGTGACGCCGAACTCGCGCGCCAGTTCAGCAGGCGAGCGGCCGGCGAGAACCAGCTCAATCATTTGTTGCCGAAATTCGGCAGGGTACGGAGGTCGGGTTCGGGCCATGGCGGACTCCTTGTCTTCGCAGATTAAGGTGTCCGTGAAAGCGGGGCAACTTCAACCTCCAGCAGCGCCGCCAGCTCGTCTTTATTCAGGTGGTTCTCCTTTCGGTTGTCGGGATTGAAGAGCTTGATGCCGGCGATCGGGTTGAGTTCGATGACCTCCCACTCGACCGCCCTGTTCAGCATCTGCCTGATGATCTTGACGTGGTGGTCCGCGGTCGCCTCCGACAGACCGGCATCCAGCAGGCCCGAGTGAAACCGCTGCACGTGCTGTCGCTTGATCTCGTTCAGACGAAGGCGACCGAACTCCGCTTGGCGATCTCATCAGCCGGAATGCGGAACTCTCGCGTCTCGGCATCACGGCCATTTGGTACCCCGAGCATCAGTACGACTTCGTGGACGACATTCTGCGTCTGGCAATGAGCGAGCTGAACTACATGAAGTCCCAAGTGGCGCGCGCTCAGCACTTCATGCCTAGTGGTGGCCTGCGCGGGCGTGCACCTATGGCCGATCCCGCTGCAGTTTGACAATGCGACATTAGTCTCCTCAGATTCACCGCCTTTGGATACTTCGAGCAAATCCGGGATGCGACGTGACGATCACGTTGATATTACCGATCAACTCTATGCAACCAACAGTGGCCGCGGCGAGCATCAGACTGGAATAGCTCATCGCGTTCGAAGACTGGATGGCGGTCGTCAATTCCTCGACGGGGTGCCCACTCCCTGATCGCCGGAGTGGATGGATGCCTCCGTGCACGTACGAATTCATGGCGTCCCATGCCGTCGTCCTGAACTCTCGCAAGCCTAGTCTGAGGGGTGCAGGAGCCTCCGACCTCTCGACCGCGCTCAACAGTTCATTCGCCATCGGAAGCTTCTTCGCTGAATCCGAAGTACCGGTCGTCAACGGCGCCGCGAGCATCGCCACCTCGCCGTCCTTGGCGGCGTAGAACACCCAAGTCGCTCGGAGCAACGCCTCGTACTGAAGCCGAAGCATCGCCAGCCCGGATGCGTTCAGGCCTAATTCCAAAAGTGTTCTCAAGGCTTCGGCGTGATCAAGCGCGAGGTTGCAGGCGTCCAGCGTCAGACCATCGCGAATGTCCATCTCGTCTGGCGAGTCTTCCATGGCCTCTTCGAATGCTTCGAGCAACCGGCTATGCACGCGGTCTGACAGGGCGATGGCGGATGAGACTTCCTTTGCGATCATGCCGAGAGTTATAGCCTGCGTCTGCAACGGCTCACGGCAATAAGAACGAGGAATGCGATGGAACCCGGGGAAGCCAATCCGTCGGACCCTGCCGGCACCCGGGCCCGACCCGGCCCCATGGCGGCCCGGCGCGCGCGCGGTCGGGACGAGGCTCACAGGGCCCCTTCGACCGGGGCCCTGCGCAACCCTTGACGCTTACTCGAAGCCGCCTTGTTTCGACGGCGCCGCGAAGTTTCGATTCGCGCCATCACCAGCCAGACCATTTCGACGAACACGACGCGCCAAAGGGCGCCGCATTTTCAGATATCAAGACCGACCTCCGGGCCCCCGGGTTCGGCATGGTGCCGCTCTCACGACGTTCGCCCAACGAAAAAGCACCTGACGCCTTCCGGCACCGGTGCTTGATCTCTCGCGGAGGTGTTAGTTGCTGCGTCGTAAGCGTCAATCGTGCGAACTTCGCTCACTCAACTGCTGCTGCTTGACCGAAATCATCGTTGCCATGTTGTATGAGCGTTCCGACAACTTTCGCTGAACCTCAACGGTGCTAGACGGCAGAGTAGAGCTCTTCGGGGGCGTTGGCACCGAGGGCTGCGGCAGCTTGTTAATGCTCATTCGGTTCAATTCCGTCATTAGATTTCGGAGCATCGTTGTCCTCCTGCTGGGTCTCGGTCTTGATAGTTGGCTTCAAGAGATCGCAGAACGCATCATCTTCCTGCTGCTCGCCCACTAGGAACCACAGTGTAGTGCACAGCTGCTGCTCAGCAGGTGTGAGGGATTGCACAGACTTGAACACCCGTCGCGCTTCTTTTCGGTCGATCACAAAACTGTGGGAGGGGTATCCCGCCACCAATGTGTCCAGCGCGCCGTCCATGAGGTTGCTGCCGTGTCCGTCCAGCCTCGAGCCGTACTCGTGAGCGATCTGAATCGCACGCTGCATCTCTCCGATGCGATTCGGATCAATTTGTGCATACAAAGGTTCCACGACGCCACAGGCAAGTTGAGTCGCGAGTTCTCCCGCCATCTTTGTAGAAAGCCGAAGCCGACCCCGCATTTGAAGAAGGCTCTTGCTGAACGCCATTTGGGCATGATCCAGCGCGACCAAAAGGGCTTGCGTGTAGTCCAATCCTGAGCCCCGCTCCAGAATCTCCGTCGGTTTGCTCACTTGGACGTCAAGCGGCCCGAGCTCTCCAAGATCGCCAATCGCTAGTTCGTTTGCTCCGATTGCAACCAGCGTGCCAGCACTTTTGCAATAGCTCGGAACTACGACTCGGACGCCCTCTTTATAGTGGTGGCGCAGACATCGCGCGACTCGAAATCCAGCATGTGCGTCTCCGCCATACGTTGTGAGGAAGACAGTGCACTTTGCCCGCGCTTGACCTTCTTGTCGGTGTCTTTCGAGGACTCGCGTCAGCTTTTGATGCAGCGCCCGCTCGATGGGATGGCTAATGACAATGAAGTCATGGTCCGGCTTCTCGGCGTACAAACCGTCAATTGCAGCCTGAAAGTTGCACGGGGAGTCGGGGGCGGCCATGACTTTTCCTTTCGGACAAGGACTGTCGGATGATAGTGATTCTCACCAAAATGTTCCGGCGGCTCTGTCTCCCCCGTGGAAGCGCTTGGTGACGGCCATGTCTTGCCCCGCCTTCCGACCGCGGCCCGACAGAACACGGCGCGCTTAGGCGAGCCGCCTATCGAGCTGTCGACGATCCCGCGAGGTTCGGAGGCGGCGTCGCCAGTGAGACCACATTAACTGTCACGACTCACCGCGATGCGCATTTCCAGCTCTGTTGATGCCGCTCTGCACTCTGGCATTGACCAATGCGCATTTCGCCCCTGCCCCCAAAGAAAAAGCACCTGACGCCTCCCGACGCCGGTGCTTTGATTCCTCGAGAAAATTCTGGTGGGCCCTGAGTGACTCGAACACTCGACCTACGGATTAAGAGTCGCGCCGCTGTTCGTGTCACAACGTCGCACAGCGTCTCAAACCAACTTTCTAACTGCTTGATTTGACTCGTAATCTTGCGCTCAGTCGTCTCAAGTAGTCCAATGTCGTCTCACCACATCTCCGCCTCGTATGGCGACCTGTATGGCGACTTTTCCCGCTTCGCCCTCACCTGCTGGACGCTCGGCCGTTCGCCCGCTCACCGAGACGGTGATCAAGAACCTGCGCGTCGGCGAGAGCCGCACCGACGGCGCCTTGCCCCCAGGCAACGGTCGCTTGGTCCTATACTGCCTGGCCCGCGGTGGTGGAACCCACCGGGTCTGGACTTTTCGCTACCGCAAGCAGGATCTGCGCGGTGAGATGACGCTGGGCGAGCACCCTGCCCTGCCGCTCGAACGAGCGCGGTCGAGGGCTCGGGATCTGATGGAGTTGGTCAGACAAGGGGCAGATCCGCAGGCGAAGTCGAAGGAAGACAAGGCAGTGCTGATCGCCACTGCTCGAGCGCAGGCGGCCCTGGGAACCTTCGAGGGTCTGCTTGACGCCTATGTGGCGAAACTGAAGCAGGCAGAGAAGGCGTCCTGGCGGGAGGTCGAGCGTCTGTTCACACTGCACGTCAAGAAGCCCTGGCCCGGGTCGATGAAAGCCCCCGCAAACTCGGTGACGGCAGAGTTGGTGCGCGACATGCTGGCCCGCCTGGTGAAGAAAGGGATTACTCGGCAGACAAATGTGCTGCGTTCGTATCTGCACGCGGCGTTCACCTATGGCGCTCACTCTGATCTAGACCCTCGCCGGGCGGCAGAAGAGGCAGCGACGTTCCGATTGACGGGGAACCCTGTGGCATTGCTGCCGCGGATCCAGGAGTTCGAGGCGACACGCGACCGGGTGCTGACGGACGAAGAATTCGCTTTCCTGTGGAAACAGCTCGCGTCGATCCGGCTGGAGATCGGCTTGGCGATCCGGTGCTTGATTCTGCTGGGCGGCCAACGCAGCCGCCAATTGCTGCGTGCGACGTGGGACGATTACGACGTCGAAACAAAGCTGCTGACATTGGAGGATGCCAAGGGCAAGCGGGCGAAGGCCGTGCCGCATGTGTTGCCAGTTTCCAAGGCTGTTGCCGATATCCTGGGGCAACTCAGGGAACTGAACGGGACAGCGGCGTTCATCTTCTCGACAACGGCCGGGCTCAAGCCGATCCACTCGACGTCGTTACCGGGGATCTTTGCAGACATCCGCGGTGCTTGGCCACTGGTCGACGGCGCAGCAGCACCCGACTTCCAAGGAAGGGACATTCGTCGGAGCGTCGAGACGCGGCTTCAGGCACTGGGGGTGTCTCGAGAGGTCCGAGCTCAACTGCTGTCACACGGTCGCACGAGCGGGGTGCAGCAGAAGCACTATGAGCGGCATCAGTTCATCGAGGAAAAGGCGCAGGCGCTACTTTTGCTCGAGGGGCATTTGCGGAAAGTGTTCAGTTGGTCGAAGGCGCAACACGATCCCGCAACTCGGTCTGCCGATTGTCCGAATCGACGAAGACACGGCGCGGCAGGTGCGGCTTGGATTGCGAATCCGACACCATGCCGAACGCAGCGATGATGACGAGGTCGCCCACAGCCGCGCGTCGCGCCGCCGAGCCGTTGAGCGAGATGATGCCGCTGCCGCGTTCAGCGCGGATTGCATAGGTGATGAAGCGCTCGCCATTGGCAATGTTCCAGACGTGGATCTGTTCGTTCTCGCGGATGTCGGATGCGTCGAGCAGGTCTTCGTCGATCGCGCAGGAACCTTCATAGTGAAGCTCGCAATGCGTCACAGTGGCACGGTGGATTTTCGATTTCAGAAGATGTCGGAACATGGATCAGGTCTTTGCAGGAACGAGGAGCAGTTGGGGTCTCCCCCGGTCTCAGCTGACGGCGGAGAGTTCAAGGTTGTCGATCAAGCGCGTTGCGCCGAGTCTGGCGGCGGCAACCACAACCACGGCGTCGCCGGCTGCCGGCTCGCCGAGATCGATTCGCCGGCGGATCGCCACGTAGTCGGGCCGCCAGCCACGAGCGCTCAGCGCATCCATCGCCGCGCTCTCCAGGCTGGCCCAGTCACTGCGACCCTGTCGAACCGCGCTATCGATGGCTCTCAATTCACGCGACAGGTAAACCGCCTCCGCCCGCTGCACCTCGTCCAAGTAGCCATTGCGTGACGACAGCGCCAGACCATCGTCGGCGCGGGCGGTTTCGGCACCGATGACTTCAATCGGCAGCGCCAGTTGCCGGACCATTTGGCGCACCACCAATAGTTGCTGATAGTCCTTCTTGCCGAATATCGCATAACGTGGCTGCACGCAATTGAACAGCTTCAGCACCACGGTGCACACGCCGATGAAGAAGCCGGGGCGGAAATGGCCCTCGAGGATGTCGGCGAGGTCTGCGGGCGGATGCACGGTGCAAACCTGTCGCTGCGGGTAAAGCTCGGCTTCGTTGGGCGCGAATACGAAGTCGCAGCCGACCTTGCGCAACAGCTCGCAGTCGCGCTCCAGGGTGCGCGGGTAGGTATCGAAGTCCTCATGCGGCGCGAACTGCAGCCGGTTGACAAAAATGCTCGCCACCACCGGACCACCGGCTTTCCTGGCGCGCTCGATCAGCGCCAGATGGCCGGCGTGAAGGTTGCCCATGGTCGGAACAAATGCGGTTGCACTGGAGCCGGCGAGTGCCTGCCGCAGTTCGGCGATGCGATGGATGACGCGCATGCGGATCTGTATCAGTAGGTGTGAACGGATTCGACCGGAAAGCTGCCGTCCCTGACGGCGTCGACATAACGACGCAGTGCGTCAGCGATGCTGCCGCCCTCGGCCATGAAGTTGCGCACGAAACGTGGCAGCTTGCCCGGCGTGATGCCCAGCATGTCATGCAGAACCAGCACCTGGCCGGTGCAGCCATTGCCTGCACCGATGCCGATTACAGGAATCGGCAACGCGGCAGTCAGTTCGGCAGCCAGCGCGCTCGGCATCAGCTCGAGCACCAGCATCGCAGCACCGGCGTCGGCGAGTTCGCCGGCATGTCGATGCAGCGTCTGCGCCGCCTCTGCGTCACCGCCCTGGACGCGGTAGCCACCGAGCGCATGCACGGACTGCGGCGTCAGGCCCAGATGCGCGCAGACCGGGACTCCGCGCTCGACCAGAAAACGCACGACCTCGGCGGTCCAGCCGCCACCTTCGAGCTTGATCATGTGCGCGCCGCTTTGCATCAGTCGCGTTGCACTGCGCATCGCCTGATCAACCGACTCGTGGTAGCAGCCGAACGGCAGGTCGCCGACGATCCACCCATGGGTATTGCCGCGCGCGACACACCGCGTGTGGTAGGCCATTTCGTCGAGCGACACCGGTACCGTGCTGGGTTGGCCCTGCAGCACCATGCCGAGCGAATCGCCAACCAGCATCACGTCGACGCCCGCAGCATCGACCAGGCGTGCAAAACTGGCGTCGTAGCAGGTCAGCATCACGAGCTTCTCGCCAGCGGCGTGTTTCACGCGCAGCCTGTGCAGTGTCATCGGTTTGCGTTCGGCGCTCATCGACTACCTCCGGATGGATGACGGACGCGGGCGTCGCGACCCGGGTCCCGAAGCCGGGCCTTGATCTGCCTGCCCGCGGCCCGGTTGCTGCGGAGGATCCCGCAGGGCGGCCGGATCTCGATCGTGGCATTCATGCTGCGGCCTTCGACGCCTCAGGCTCCGGGCCGGATGTGCGCCGTGGCCTCGTCCTCCACCCGTTGCCAGATCTCCACTGCCATCGGATTGGTGCTCTCTTCGAGGATATGTCCCACCAGACCGATCGCGCGCGCAAAGACGCCGATGCCGCGCACGATCTTCCACGGCAAGCCGAGTTCGCAGCAAATGGCACCGATGGCACCGGTCGCGTTGACCGGCAGCATCTTGCCGGACAGGCGCTCGGCTTCGGCGCAGATCAGCTGCTCTAGCCTGATGTAGTCGCCCGAGAAACCGTTGTCCTTGGCAATCTGGAACAGGCGCGGCGCACGCGGATCGACCGGCTTGTGCAGCGGATGGCCGAGGCCAGGAACGATTTGCCCGCGGGCGCGGAACCCGGCCACCGTGTCACGCGCAATCTGCTCCAGATCTGCACCTGTCGTGCCCTGCGGCAACACTTCGTACAGCATCCGGGCCGTTCCCTCGGTCGATCCGACGAAAACACTTCCGAGCCCGCACAGGCCAGCGGCGACCGCGGCCTGCAGCGCTTCTGGCGCCCCGGCATAGGTGATTCGCGCTGCCAGTGCGCTGGGGGTGATGCCGTGCTCGACCAGCGTCACTGAAATGGCGTTGAACACATTCGACTCCTGCGGCGTTGGCATGCGGCCGAGGATCTGCAGGAAGGCCATGTCACCGAGATTGATGTGACCGAGCAGTTCGTCGGGCAGGCTCTTGCCGTGCACCTCAATGCGGTCGGGGGTGCTCCAGGCGATGTCGGAGCGGATGGGTTTGGTTTTGCGGGCCATGGGGATTCCTTGGTGGATGAAATTCAGAAAATGGGGGCTGCGCTGCGCAGGATGACGAGGGCTCGCTGGTGCAATGGGCTGTCGATCATCTGGCCATCGACGGCCACAGCCGCTCCGCCGGCGGCACTGAAAGCCTCACCGACGCGCTTCGCCCAGGCCACGAGTTCGACGCTGGGCGTAAAAGCCGCCTGCACCGCTGCGACTTGGCTGGGGTGGATGCACATCTTGGCGCCAAAGCCGAGTCGTCGCGCCCGCTCGGCAGCGCGGCGCAATTTCTCATTGGCGTCAATGGTGGTGCTGACGCCGTCGACTGGCGCGTCCAACCCGCCCAGCCGCGACGCCAGCACGACCTGGGAACGGAAAAACAGCAATTCGTCCTCGTTGCCATCCGCGGCGCAGTCGATGCCGAGGTCCAGCGCCAGATCGACACTGCCGAAGGCCAGCCGGACGACGCCGGGCACACGCGCGATGTTGCGTGACTCCTCAACGCCGCGCGCCGACTCGATGATTGGCAGCACATCCTTGAAGCAGGCTTCGAAGGCGCTGCAGACGGCGTCGATGCCGTCGGCCTTCGGCAACATCACGGCCGCGACGCCGGGGTGACGGCACAGCGCCAGATCGTCCTCGAACCAGCGGGTGTCAGCAGCATTGATGCGCACAATGACGGGCGCGGCTTCGTCCAGCGCGTTGGCCAGCGCATCACGGGCGCGCAATTTCGATTCTGCAGCGACGGCGTCTTCAAGGTCGATGATCACCGCGTCTGCACCCGAGGCGCGTGCCTTGGCGTAGCGCTCGGGGCGGTCGGCAGGAACAAACAGGTAGGCGCGCGGCAATCGGCCGCCGTTCGTCGTCGGCGTGCTCATGTCGGCAACCAACGCTCGATCCGCGGCGCCTCGGCGACGGCCCAGGTCCGATCGATCAGTCGGTCCATCTCAGCCGTCGTCGCGGCATCACCGTAGGCCGCCAAGCGGCGCGCCTTGTCTTCCAGTTCGGGCCGACTCAGCGTGTTGCCAGGGTCCCCCTTGGGCTCGTCCACGCGACCCTGCAGCATGCGACCGTCGTGAGTGCGCACACTAACCTTGCCGATCCAGCGCTGCGGGTAGGCTGCGTCGACTTCAACATCGAGTTGCATTGTCACCTTGTCACGCAACGCGGACACCCGTGGCGCGAGGAAGTGGCGGTCGAATTCCTCCAGACCGGCATAGCCGTACTCGGCCACCAGCGCCAGCACGGTGCCCATTGAAAACTTGGCCTGATGGACGGTACTGGGCACCACGACGCGGCCGAGCACGTCGATCGCACCCTGGTGCACCTGGGCCGTCACGGCGACAATATCGTCGGCCTTGAGCCGATGCTCACTCATCAGCAACTGCAGAGCGTCGGCACTCGGGTGGGTGTGGCGGCACGAGGCGTGGTACTTGAACGAGGTTTCGGCAGTGGCCCAGCGTTCCCCGAGGCCGGCGGTGAGACTCGCCCGGTCAGCGTCGCTGGACATGCCAGCGGCCATGCCTTGCTCGCCTTCGAGAATCTGCCGTGCCCCGGTGAAGCCGCCCAGCGCCAGGTAGGCCGAGGTCAGGCCTGCCGACGCCGCATGCGCGCAGTGCAACTGCTTGGAATCGGCCGCGTCGCGCAGGAACTCCCACAGCCCGGCAGCCTGCGTCCCGGCGCTGCCAAAGGCGTGCAGCATCTGCGCCGCGTCCAGACCGAGCAGGCGCCCGGTGGCTGCTGCGGCGGCGAGCGTTCCAGCGGTGGCGGTGGTGTGGAAGATGCGGTAATGCGAGCGACCAAGGAATTCGCCGACCCGGATCCCGACCTCGTAACCCGCCACCACGGCGGCGAGGAAATCGCGCCCGCTGGCGCCGATTGCCTGCGCCACCGCCAGTGCCGGCGGAAAAACCACCGCCGCCGGGTGGAACACTGAAGCGTTGTGCACATCGTCCTGTTCGACCACATGCGAGGCCGCGGCATTGACCATCGCGGCAAAGTGCGGCGAGGTCAGGCGCCGCGTGACCAACACTTCGGCGCCGCCTTCGGTCGGACCCATCGACCGCGCATAGGCCTCGATAGCCTGCACCGCACGTGCACTCTTGCCCGCCAGTGCCGAGCCGGTCCAGTCCAGAAACAGGTCTTCGGTGCGTCGCAGCACCGGCGCGGGTATGACCTCGAAGCGCAGGCCGGCAGCGAAGGTGGCCAGCGCGGCGCTGGAAGTGTCATGCGTGCTCATCAGGCTGCCCTTTTTGTTGTCAGACCGCTCGCGCGGCGCGCAGCCGTGCAATGTCATCCACGTTGTAGCCAAGTTCAGTCAGGATGCTGTCGGTATGTTGGCCCAATGCCGGCACCGGTCCCATTGGTGGAGGCGCATTGCCCGCCACGTGATGCGGCGGGAACAGTGCCGGCACTGGCCCACCCGGCGTGTCGATCTCCGCCCAGCGCTGGCGAGCCAGCAGCTGCGGATGCTTCCACAGATCGGCCATCTCGTTGAGCTGTGCATTGGCGATCTGTGCCTCTTCGAGGCGTTCGATCAGTTGGGCCGCTGTCAGTTTGGAGAACACGGCGTCGATGATGCCGAGCAGTTTGTCCTGCTGCGCCAGCCGGTTGGCATTGCCCAGATACTGCTCGGCCAGGCCCGGCTGCCGCAGAACCTTCTCGCAGAAAGCGGTCCACTCGCGGTCGTGCTGCACGCCCAGCACCACCGACTTGCCGTCGCCGCAGGTAAACGGGCCATAGGGATAGATGGCGGCATGCGAGGCGCCGGCGCGAGCTGGCGGCGGCTGGCCATTCAGCGTGTAGTTCAGCGGATAGCCCATCCACTCCGACATCGCTTCGAGCATCGAAATCTCGAGCCGCTGGCCGCCGCCGGTGCGCCCGCGCTCCAGCAGTGCGGCCAACACGCTGCTGTAGGCGTACATGCCGGCGGCAATGTCGGCAATCGACAGCCCCGCCTTGGACGGTTGCTCGGGAGTGCCAGTCACCGAGACAAAGCCCGATTCGCTCTGAATCAGCAAGTCATAGGCTTTCTTTTCCGTATAGGGGCCGCCGTCGCCATAACCCGAGATGTCGCAGACGACGAGGCGCGGGTTGACCGGCGTCAGGCTGGCGTGGTCCAGTCCCATGCGCGCGGCCGCACCCGGCGCCAGGTTCTGCACCAGCACGTCGGCGCGCTCGACCAACTTCTGCAGCACCTCGCGGGCGCCAGGGTTCTTCAGATCGAGTGTCAGACTTTCCTTGCTCCGGTTGCACCAGACGAAGTGCGAGGCCGAGCCACGGGTACGTGTGTCGTAGGCCCGCGCGAAGTCGCCCTCGCCCGGACGCTCGACCTTGATGACGCGTGCGCCCAGGTCGGCCAGCTGGCGGGTACAGAACGGAGCAGCGATCGCATGTTCGAGGGTGACGACCAACATTCCCTGCAATGGACGCATGGGTTTCCTTCTAGAAAGAACGCGGCAGGCCGAGTACATGCTCGGCCACGTACGAGAGGATCAGGTTGGTGGAGATCGGCGCCACTTGGTACAACCGGGTTTCGCGAAACTTGCGCTCGATGTCGTACTCGCAGGCGAACCCGAAACCCCCATGGGTCTGGATTGCGGTATTGGCGGCTTCCCAGGACGCCTTCGCAGCCAGGTACTTGGCCATGTTGGCCTCGGCGCCGCAGGCCTCGTTGGCATCGAACAGGTCGCAGGCACGCCAGCGCATCAGGTCGGCGGCTTCCAGCTCGATGTGGTTTTCGGCAATAGGGAACTGCACCGCCTGGTTCTGGCCGATCGGCCGGTTGAAAACCCGCCGATCGTTGGCATAAGCAGCACTGCGCTGTACAAACCAACGGCCGTCGCCGATGCATTCGGCAGCGATCAGCGTGCGCTCCGCGTTCAGCCCGTCGAGGATGTACTTGAAACCCTTGCCTTCCTCGCCGATCAGGTTTTCGGCCGGGATTTCCAGATTCTCGAAGAAAAGCTCGTTGGTCTCGTGGTTGACCATGTTGCGGATTGGCCGCACCGTCAGCCCATTGCCGGTGGCCTCATGCAGATCGACGATGAAGATCGACATGCCTTCGGACTTGCGCTTGACTTCCGCCAGCGGCGTCGTGCGCGCCAGCAGGATCATCAGGTCGCTGTGCTGGATCCGCGAGATCCAGACCTTCTGGCCATTGATGACGTAGCGGTCGCCCGTGCGCAGCGCCGTGGTCTTCAGCTGGGTCGTATCAGTGCCGGTGGTGGGTTCGGTGACGGCCATCGACTGCAGACGCAAGTCGCCGGTGGCAATCTTTGGCAGGTAGCGGCGCTTCTGTTCTTCGCTGCCGTGGCGCAGCAAGGTGCCCATGTTGTACATCTGGCCATGGCATGCGCCGGCGTTGCCGCCGTTGCTGTTCACCTCCTCCATCACTACCGAGGCCTCGGCCAGGCCCAAACCGGCGCCGCCGTACTCTTCGGGGATCATCACGGCCAACCAGCCGGCCTGGGTCAACGCATCGACAAACGCCTCGGGATAAGCGCGCGTTTCGTCGAGGTCCCTAAAGTATTGGTCGGGAAAGCGCTTGCAAAGCTCGCGCAGTGCAGTTCGCAGCTCAGGGTATCGCTCGCGGGCGTCGGACATGATGGTCGGCCGAGAAGTTTGCTAGTGAATTCCATCGTACCAAACGTATGTTAGGTAGATGCCAAATTGGCCGGCAAGGGCTTGCCGGCCATCGCAAGCAACAGCGTGACTACAGCGCCGATACCAGTTCAGGTACCGAGACAAAGAGGTCAGCGACCAGCCCATAGTCGGCGATCTGGAAGATCGGCGCTTCGGCATCCTTGTTGATCGCAACAATCACCTTGCTGTCCTTCATGCCAGCCAGATGTTGGATGGCCCCCGAGATGCCAACCGCCACATACAGCTGCGGGGCGACGATCTTGCCGGTTTGTCCAACCTGGTAGTCGTTCGGTGCATATCCCGCATCGACCGCCGCACGAGACGCTCCGAGCGCCGCCCCGAGCTTGTCGGCCAGAGGCTCGAGCACGGCGTGAAATTTGTCGGCGGCGCCCAACCCGCGTCCACCTGACACGATGATCGTTGCGGCGGTCAGTTCAGGACGTTCCAGTTTCACCACCTCGCGCCCTGCCAACTGGCTCAGACCCAGGTCTGCGCCGCCAGCCAAGCTCTGCACCGTCGCCGAGCCTCCGGTCGCGGATACCGGATCGAATGCGGTGGTCCGAATGCTCAGCACCTTGACCTTGTCACTGGACTTCAGGCGGGCCACCGCATTGCCGGCATAAAAGGGACGCTCGAAGGTATCGGGCGATTCGATCGCCGTGACGTCCGAGATCTGCGAGCTGTCGAGCAATGCGGCGATCCTTGGCAACACGTTCTTGCCGAAAGCCGTGGCCGGCGCCAGCACGTGAGTGAACGACGAATCGGCGCGCACCTGGTCGACCACCAGCGCAGCCAGGTTTTCGGCCAGTTGCGCTCCATAGTGGTCAGCATCGGCCACCAGCACCCGGGTCACGCCAGTGGCTGTTGCGGCGACCTGTCCGACAGCGCCACAGTCGCTGCCGGCCACCAGAACATGTATTTCGCCACCGATCTTCTCGGCGGCGGCGATGGTGTTGAGCGTGGCTGTCTTCAGGGCCACCCCGTCGTGTTCTGCAATGATCAAGATCGTCATCAGATCACCTTCACTTCTTCTTTGAGTCGTTTCACGAGTTCCGCAACATCGGCCACCTGGATGCCGGCCTTGCGCGATGCCGGTTCGCCGACCCGCAGCGTAGTGGTGCGCGGTGCCAGGTCGAGGCCCAGATCGACGGCCTTGACAACCTCGATTGGCTTCTTTTTCGCTTTCATGATATTAGGCAGCGTAATGAAGCGCGGCTCGTTCAGTCGCAGGTCGGTCGTTATTACCACCGGCAGTTTCATCTGCAAGGTCTCGAGGCCGCCGTCGATCTCGCGGACGATGGTAGCGCTGTCGCCATCTATCGTTACCTTTGAGGCGAAGGTCGCCTGGGCCCAGCCCATCAACGCACTGAACATCTGGCCGGTCTGTCCCGCGTCGTCATCGATGGCCTGCTTGCCGAAGATGGCAAGCTGCACGCCCTCTTTTGCTGCGACATGCTGCATCAGCTTGGCCACGGCCAGCGGCTCCAGTACGTCGTTGGTCTCCACCAGCACGCCGCGGTCCGCGCCAATGGCCATTGCGCTGCGCAACGTCTCCTGGACCCCCGCGGGACCACACGAAACGACGATGATCTCGGAAACGACGCCAGCCTCCTTCAGTCGCACCGCCTCTTCGCAGGCGATCTCGTCGAAGGGGTTCATCGACAGCTTCTGGTTCGCGAGGTCGACCCCCGAACCGTCGGATTTCACGCGGGCCTTGACGTTGTAGTCGAGCACCCTTTTCACAGCGACCAGTATCTTCACGGTTCCTCCATCGGTTGATAAAAATGGTTCAAGCTGCGGGCGGAGCAAGGAGGTACTCATTCCACTTCGATCGGCCTGATGTCGACGAGCGAAGGTTCATACTCGCGGCACCCGGACACCGGAATCCGTAGCCACCCGCGCTTCGGTTCGGCCGGTGCGGGGATCCGCCTCCGAACCGAGTTCTGCCGCGACGCGCGGCAACAGCAACCCAAACAAGCGCTGGGCGAGTGCGTCGACCCCCAATCGTCGATCCGGCTTGTACCACTGGCCGGTCCAGTTCAATGCGCCCAACACGGTGTAGCGCACGAGCAAGGTATCGGTATCCACCAGGCCGAGGGCAGCCGCCTCATCTATCGGCGAAGCCCACAGCGCTTCGTACGCGTCGCGCATCTGCGTGACCCGCTCAAGAGACGATGGCGACAAGCTTCGCCACTCGTGGAACATCACGCTCAACGCGTGGAAATTGCTACCCAAAAGGGCTGTCAGGTGGCAGCGAGTCATGGCCAACATCCGTTCTGGCAGGCGGGTTTCAACGGCTACGCCCTGTTCCACCGCATCATGGACATCGCGGATGCCCGCTTCCATCACCGCCACCAGAAGGTCTTCCTTGCTTGCATAGTGATAAAAGAGCGAGCCCGACGTCAGATTCAGCGCCTTCGCGATCTCACGCACCGTCGTCCGCTCGTAACCGTTTTGGCGAAACAGAAGCGCGGCCATGCACAGGATCAGCGACCGCTGGTTGGGGTTCTTCGTCTCACCCATTCCGCATACTCTAGCAGCTAACAAGCGTTAGGTCGAGATTTGGATCACAAGCAGCAGGCAGCATCGAACCACGAGCAGCGGATGAATCTGGTCCTGCCCGATGCGGTGGCCTCTGTTCGAAATGCGATTCCATATTGGATGTGCTTGGCATCGACGTCGGTAGGGAACTGATGGATCTGCACCATGCCGCAGTGGTCCAGAGCGACGCTGAACCAGGTCCCACGAGTGAACTCGCCAGGTTTGGGGTGGACTGCAAGGCAAAGCCGGGGGAACACGACCCGCAACGAAATGTGACACCAAGGCGGTGGCGCGTCCGAATGATCTGTCGGCGGCAGCGCAGCGCATGCCTCGACGTGACCGGCAAGTGCAGGGAAAGGTGATGGAGGTCAGCTTGGGACGCCGCTGCAGCTTTCCTGTACCATTATTTGTTTCTAACGATTGTTAGGTCAACCGGGCGGCCGCTCAGTTGGGCTTTCGCCGCGGATCCGCCTTTTTTTAGATCCCACTTTTGTGAACGATTTTCAAGCGAACCATGTACCTGCCACAGACCCGGGGCACCTTGGGAAACATCCTTTTGCGTCGTGTCATGCCCGGTGCCATCAGGGCGGCGCAACTGCCAATTTGCGTTGATGCCCATGGTTGACAATCACGTCGACTGTTCTGACGGTGTCCTGATGCGCAGGATGCGTGATGCTCTGCGCAGCGCGCCCTCGGTGTCACGCGACCTGCCATTCCCTCGCGACTGGTGGCAGCACCTGGCGGCGCACAAACTGGTCGGCCTGGGTTTCGACCCCGACCGCACTGGTGAACAGGCCGATTGGACGGCGATTGCCGAGTTGTCCGGACTAATTGCTCGCGAGACGGCCTGCGTCGGCCTGGCGCTGGCATGGTTGATGAACGAGATGCTGGGGCGTTTCGTCATTGCCCCCCATGCGCATAATGAAGCCCAGCGCGCGTTGCTGGGCATGATGGCGCGAGGCCAGAAAATTGGCGCTCTGGCAATCTCCGAACCCCATGTCGGCGCGCATCCAAAACACCTGAATTGCCGTGCCGTACGGCGCGGCAACCATTGGCAGCTGGACGGCGAAAAGGCATACGTCAGCAATGGGCCGAGCGCCGACTTCTATGTGATCCTGGCCGTCACGGACCAGGTTGCCGGCCGGAAATTGTTCGACAGCTTCATCGTAGAGGCCAACAGCTCCGGCCTGGCGCGTGTGCCTTCCGGAATACCCGCCGTACTGGCGCCGCTGGGCCATTGTGGCCTTGTGCTGGAGGATTGCCGGGTGGCGCCAGCCGGGTTTCTTGACACCGCCGGAAGCGCCTTCGAACGGATTGGCAAGCCGCTGCGAGCGCTTGAAGACGTGCTGCTCTCCGGCACGATGATCGGGGCCATGCGGAGGCAGCTCGACGAACTGGCCCTGTGGATGCGTGGCACATCGCCCACGCCGGCGTCGCTGCGAAGCATGGGCGCCTTGCAGCTCGAGCTTGACGCGCTCGCCCGCCTCGCGTGCCTGACCGTCGAGCAGCTGGCACTGCAGGGTCCCGACGACCGCTTGGCCAACTTGAACCTCGGTTTGAGAATTGCCATCGAACGCTGGCAGAACGGTTGCGATTCCTTTGCTGCACCGCTCGACGACCACAGCCCCGATCATTTGTCCCTGACCCGCGACATTCGCGCCGTGCTGGGCATCGCCCGCGGCGTCAGCGAGAAACGCTTTCTATCGACCGGCAACGCGTTGATCAACTCAAAGGAACAGCATGAAGTCCCTGCATGATTCGCACTTCGATTCCATCGATGTCGTATTGTCGCGCCTGTCCGGCGTCGACTACATCGCCAGTCGACAGCTGGCCACCGCAGTCTTCCTGGCGTTCAACCTCGAGAAGCCGGTTCTCGTCGAGGGGCCGGCCGGGGTCGGCAAGACCGAGCTGGCCAAGAGCATGGCGACCATCCTCGATGTGCCGCTGATTCGCCTGCAGTGTTATGAAGGCTTGGACGAATCGAAGGCGCTGTACGAGTGGAAATACGGCAAACAGTTGCTCTATACCCAATTGCTCAAGGACAAGCTGACCGAAATGATGCAGGGTGCGGTCGGCCTTGCGGCGTCCATCGAGAAGCTGCACGCGCACGACGACCTGTTCTTCTCGGAGCACTTTCTCGAGCCGCGCCCTTTGTACCAGGCCCTGCACCAGGAGCGCGGGTGTGTGTTGCTGATCGACGAGATCGACAAGTCCGACCCTGAGTTCGAGGCCTTCCTGCTCGAGGTCCTGTCCGACTTCCAGGTCTCGGTGCCCGAACTCGGCACCATCGTGGCGAAGGTCAAGCCACTGGTCTTCCTGACCAGCAACAACACACGCGAGATGAGCGACGCACTCAAGCGCCGCTGCCTGCACCTGCACATCCCGTTTCCGGAAGCCGCGGTCGAGCGGCAGATCCTGGAACGCCGCGTTCCCGGACTCTCGCGAACACTGAACCGCGAACTGATCGCCTTTGTGCAGGCGGTGCGCCAGATCGACCTGAAGAAGCAGCCATCAGTCAGCGAAACCATCGACTGGGCCAAGACTCTGCTGTTGTTGAATTCAGAGCACCTGAACCTCGACCTGGTGCGCGACACGCTCAACGTGTTCCTCAAGTTCGAGCAGGACATCGCGTCGGCCAATGAGCAGCTGCCTGCCCTGATGGCCCAGGCGCGCAAGGATGCAGAGGTGGCCCATGCCAGAAACGATGCAAGGCATGCAAAACACGCTTGAGGACTTCTTCAAGGCGTTGCGCGGCAGCGATCTCGAAGTCAGCCTGAACGCGCAGGTCGACGCCGCGAGAGCCACCCAGCTCGTCGGCTGGCGTGAACGCGACCTGCTGAAGAGTGCGCTCGGCGCCACGCTGGCCAAGAGCGAGCCAGACCGGGCCATCTTCGACGAGACCTTTGAGCGCTTCTTCCGCTTCGACTCCTTCGGCACCCACACAAAGGCGCGTCATCCTGCAGCGTCGACGCCGGTAGCCGAAGCGCCGTCGGACCAGCCCCAGGAGCCTGGCAATGGCCAGGGCCAGGGCGGGCCCGGCGGTTGCCAGGGCAGCGGTGGCCAGGGCCTGTCGCAGCTGCTGCTGGCGGGCGACTCGGCCACATTGTCGCGCCGCATGCAGCAGGCCGCGCGGGAAGTGGGCCTGACCGACATCTGGTTCTTTACGCAAAAGGGTTACTACACGCAGAAGATCCAGCGTGCGATGGGCCTGGACCTGCTCGACCGCGAGATCACTGACGCGCGCCGCCAGACATTGGCGCCAGAGCGGCTGGCCAAGCTCGAGCATGCACGCAAGCTGTTATTCAACGAAGTGCGCAACTTTGTCGAGCGCAAGCTCTCGTTGTACGGCACCGCGCCGACGCGCGAACTTCACGACGATTTCCTGCAGACCCAGAAACTGTCCAACATCGACCGCCGCGATTTCGCGCGCATGTACGAAATCGTGCGCAAGATCGCACGCCGGCTGGCCGAACGCCATGCACGGCGCAAACGTCGCGAACAGCGCGGCCAGCTCGACTTCCGACGCACCATGCGAGCCAATGCGGCTTACGGCGGCGTGATGTTCGAGACCCACTGGCGCAGCACCGTGATCGAGCGCCCGAAGGTTGTCGCTATTTGCGACGTCAGCGGCTCTGTGCGCCAATACGCGCGCTTCCTGCTGCTGTTCCTCTACAGCCTGGATGAACTGGTGTCCGGCGTGCAGTCTTTTGCCTTCACCAACCATCTGGTCGATGTCAGCGCCACATTCGAGGCCTTGCCGGTCGAACAGGCGGTGGACAAGGTGCTACACGCGGTGGGCGGCAGCGGCACCGACTACGGCCAAGTCCTGCTCGATATCGACGAGCAGCTGATGCATCACATCGATCGCCGGACCACGGTGCTGATTCTGGGTGATGCGCGCAACAACCGCGGAAAGGCTCACGCCGACATCATGAAAACGCTGTACGGTCGTGCGCGGCGCGTGATCTGGCTGAACCCCGAGCCGGTTTCATTCTGGGGCCTGGGCGATTCGGAAATGAAACGCTATGCCCCCTACTGTCACATTGCACGCGAATGCAACTCGCTGCGCCACCTCGAGCGCACCCTCGACGAACTGCTGCGCACCAACAGCGCCAGCGCCTGAAAGTCGAATAACGATGGTCCGCCCGACGCTGCAGCTCCACGCCCCGCGCGCGCTCGAGGTGGCGCACGCCGCAGCCACGCTGCTGTGGCTGCGCGATACCGTCAACGGCCCTGAGGTGTTGTTGACGCGGCGCTCGCCGTGGGCCAGCTTCCTGCCCGGCGTCTTTGTTTTTCCTGGCGGGCGCATCGACGACGAAGATGCCGCCGCCCATGACCTTGCCGCAGCTGAGACCGCCGATCCAGCCCTGCTGACTGCCGCACTGGCCGCGTTGCGCGAGAGCTTCGAAGAATTGGGCCTGCTGCTCGCAGTGGACAGCCACGGCAGCTTGATCGACGCAGGCAGCTATGCCCGGATCGACCGCAGCCAGCCGCTTTACCCGCAATTGCGTGCTCATGGCCTGCGACTGCAGGCCGCCGACATGCGTCTGCTGGCGCGCTGGATCACTGCCCGAGATATCGCTCCTCGCCGCTTCGACACCATCTTCTTGATCGCCCGGGCACCCGCCGGGCAGACCCCAGTCACCGACGATGCCGAACAATTCGAACCTGTCTGGCTGCGCGCCGCCGATGCGCTCAGCCGCCACGAAGCGGGCACGCTGCCGTTGATTTTCCGACCGTGCGCACGCTGCGCTGGCTGGCCGCATTCGACAGCACCGAAGCCGCGATGCAGGCCTGTGCTAGCGGCCGTCCGCTGTGGGAGTCATGCCCGCGTGGCGGCCTCGTCAACGGACAGGCACAACGCTACATGGAGCACGACCTGCCGTTCGGTGAACTCGAGCTGGTCTGCCCGGACGGCCATCTCGAGCATACGCTCGACTGGCAGCATGAGCGGCCGGTACGGTTGCTGCGCCACCTGTGGCGACTGACGGCACCCAACGGCGGCACGATGACCGGCCCGGGTACCAACGCCTACGTGATCGGCGACGACGTGGCGGGCCATGTCGTCGTCGACCCCGGGCCGGCTGACGAGGGCCATGTTACCCGTCTGATCGACGCCACCGGTGGCAATGTCCTGGTCATCGTCTGCACCCATTCGCACCCCGACCACGCGCCCGCCGCACGCCTGTTGGCCGCCGCTTGCGCAGCGCGCGACGGACGACAACCGCCGATCCTCGGCCTGCCTTCAGCGCCGACTGCGCGTGCAAATTCCGAATTCCTGCCCGACCGAGAACTCGGCGATGGCGAACGCATCCGGCTCAGTGCTGCCGGGCACCCGATCACGTTGCGGGCAATCCACACACCTGGCCACGCCGCCAACCACTTGTGCCTGGTGGCCGAGGAAGACGGCCTGCTTTTCTCCGGCGACCACATCCTGAACGGCAGCACGACGATCGTCGATCCGCCCGATGGCGACATGAGCGACTACCTCGATTCGCTCGACGCGCTCGCTGCAGCGTGCGCGCGCGAGGACATCCGGTTCATCCTGCCGGCGCATGGCCATGTCATGGCCTCGGCGACCACGACCATTGCGCGCCTGAAGACGCACCGACTCGGCCGTGAAGCGCGGGTCATCGCCGCAATGCGTCAGGCGCCCGAAGGCGATCTGGACGCCTGGGTACCGCTGGCTTACGCCGAAACGCCAAAGGCGTTGTGGCCAATGGCCAAGCGGTCTCTGCTCGCGCATGTGCAACGCATCCGGACGCTGGGGCTGGCTTGACCGCAGGCGCCATCTTGCCGACTTTCAAAAGACAGGAGTCCCGTCTTGAACGACCGCGCCATCCCACAACATGTGCTCGACGCCTTCTGGCAACGCTGGGGCAACAACAGTTTCATGCGCGCGCAGGGCCTGCAGGTTGAAATAGCCGGCATTGGCGAAGCCATCGTGCGCTTGCCCGAGGTTCAGGAGACCCAGCGTGGCGGCGGCGGGTCCGCCGACGTGCTCAACGGCGGCGTCATCGCCTACATGTTCGACGGCGCGCTCGGCTGTGCCATCGCCTCGGCGTTGCTGGAGCGTCCCGAGGCCCGCAGCATCGATCCGACGGAATTGCGTCAATCGACCATCAACCTGGACGTCACTTACATCAAAGCCGCCGTCGGTGGCCATTTTGCGGCACACGGCAGGGTGCTGCGCGCCAGTCTCAGCACCGCGTTTGCCGAAGGCCACCTGCTTGACTCGCGCGGCCAGATCTGCGCGACGGCCAAGGGCATCTGGCGCGTGTTCTGGCCGCGCACTGCCGCGCAGCACGTCGCTAACCCCACCACAGACAGCACACGACCATGAGCAAGGAAACCGTTCGCATCGGCTGCGCGTCCGGCTTCTGGGGAGACACCGAGTTCGCAGCAGCCCAGTTGGTCGAGCACGGCGACATCGACGTACTGGTCTTCGACTACCTGGCAGAGATCACGATGTCGCTCCTGAGTCGTGCCAAGGACAAGGATCCGAGCCAGGGCTATGCGCCCGACTTCGTCGCGACGATGAGGCCGCTGCTGAAGCAGATCAAATCGCGGCGCATCCAGGTCATCGCCAACGCCGGCGGTGTCAACCCCTCGGCGTGCCGCGACGCACTGCTCGCCGAAGCGCAAGCCGAGGGCGTTGAACTGAAGATCGCTGCGGTGCTCGGCGATGACCTGATGCCGCAGCTGGAGACAATGCGCGCGGCCGGCGTGAAGGAGATGTTTTCCGGCGCGGAGTTTCCGCCGAAGGTGATGAGCGCCAACGCCTACCTCGGTGCGTTCCCGATCACGGCAGCGCTGGACGCCGGCGCGGACATCGTCGTCACCGGGCGCTGCGTCGACAGCGCGGTCACGCTGGCACCGCTGATCGCACACTTCGGCTGGAGGGCTGACGAGCTGGACAAGCTGGCACAAGGCAGCCTGGCCGGCCACCTGATCGAGTGCGGCGCGCAGGTGACCGGCGGCAACTACACCGACTGGGCCAGCGTACCCGGCTGGGATGACATGGGCTTCCCGATCGCGGAGTGCCGCGCCGATGGCCGTTTCGTCATCACCAAGCCGGCCGGCACCGGCGGGCTGATCTGCCCCTCCACCGTGGCCGAGCAGATGCTCTACGAAATCGGCGATCCGTGCGCCTACATCCTTCCCGATGTGGTGTGCGACTTCAGCGCCGTGTCGCTGACCCAGGCCGGCCCGGATCGGGTTGAGGTCAACGGTGCGCGCGGCCGCCCTCCCACCGACCAGGCCAAGGCCAGCCTGACCTACGCCGACGGCTTTCGCGCAATGAGCCTGTTCATGATCGGCGGCATAGACGCCGGCGCAAAGGCGCACCGAACCGCTGCGGCCATGCTGGCGCGCATGCGCAGACACTATGCGGCCCGCGGCTGGCCGGACTTCACCGAGACCAGCGTCGAAGCCATCGGTGCAGAGGACAGCTACGGCGCACAAGCGCGCCGCGGCGCGCGCGAGGTGATGCTCAAGATCGGGGTGCGCCATCCGATCAAGGAGGCGCTGGAGCTGTTCTCACGCGAAGTAGCCCCGATGGCACTGATGTCGGCGCCTGCTATCACCGGCTTCACCGGCGGGCGGCCGAAGGTGCAACCGGTGGTGCGGCTGTTCTCATGTCTGTGGTCCAAGTCGGAACTGAACATCGGTATCGACATGGGAGCGCAGAAGGTCAGCACGCCGCAGCTGGATGGCAAGCCGTGCGACTTCGAGGCGCTGCCGGTCGTCGATGGTCCGCTGCCTGCGGCCGACGCGTTCGCGCGCGGCACACGCAGCGTGCCGTTGGTGCAGCTCGCCTGGGGCCGCAGCGGCGACAAGGGTGACTCGGCCAACATCGGCATCATCGCGCGCCAGCCCGACTTCCTGCCCTACATCCGGGCCGCGATCACCGAAGAGGCGGTGTCGCGCTGGTTCGCGCACCTCGTCCAGGGCGCGGTCCGGCGCTACGATCTGCCCGGAATACACGGCGTGAACTTCCTGCTGCACAAAGCTCTGGGCGGCGGCGGCATCGCCTCGGTTCGCATGGACCCGCAAGGCAAGGCTTATGCGCAGATGCTGCTTGATCACCCGGTGCCAGTGCCCGCCGATCTGGCTCTCTGAAGCAGCGCTGGACACGCGCGCCAAAGAATCTTGAAAGGACTCGACATGAACACCGTCAGCTCGACCAGTGGGCGCAGCACCGCGTCGTCGAACATCCAGCAGCGTGTACGCGACATCCAGGAAGCCACGCGCGGCGTCACTGCGCAGTACCCGCGAAGCTACATCCTGCAGTGCATCAAGGAAGACCGCTTCCCCGAGGAGTTGTGGCATGCCTTGGGCAAGTTCGGCCTGCTCGGCCTGTCGATCCCCGAAGAGCACGGCGGCTCGGGCGGCGGAGTGCTCGAGATCACCGCACTCAACGAAGCGCTGGCGCTGGCCGGCGTGCCGACCCTGTTCCTCGTCGTCACCGGCCTTGGCCGCGTGCCCATCGTGCGCCACGGCACGCCTGAGCAGATCGCCAAGTACGTCACGCCGACCTGCAGCGGCAAGCTGAAGATGTGTTTCGCGATCACCGAACCGAACGCCGGCACGAACAGCTTCGCGATGTCGACACTGGCCACCCCGAACGCCGATGGCGGCTGGACGCTGAATGGCCAGAAGGTCTTCATCTCGGGTGCGCGCGACGCCGACATCATGCTGGTCGTGGCACGCACCACCAAGGCCGCGGAAGTGAAGCACCGCACCGAGGGACTGTCGCTGTTCGTCGTCGACATGAAGGCGCCGGGGATCACGCTGAAGCAGCTGAACATCCAGGTCGAGACCGCCGAGCGTCAGTACATGGTGTTCTTCGACGACGTCAAGGTCGCCGCCGATGGACTGATCGGCGAGCCCGGCAAGGGCGCCAAACTGATGTTCGAAGGACTGAATTCCGAGCGGTTGCTGGCGGCCGGCGCCGCGCTCGGTCTGGGCGACTATGCGCTCGCCAAGGGGGTGGCATATTCGAAGGACCGCAAGCCATTCGGCAAACCGATCGGCAGCTACCAGGCGCCGCAGCACCGGATGGCGCTGGCCAAGGCCGAACTTGAGGCCGCGCGGCTGATGACCTACGACGCCGCCGACCGCTTTGACAGTGGCGAAGACGCTGGCGCCCACGCCAACATGGCGAAGCTGCTGGCTTCGCGTGCGGCGGTTGCCGCGGTCGAGGCGGCACTGCAGACCCACGGCGGCTATGGCTTCGACCGCGATTACGACGTCATCACGCTGTGGCCGATGATCCGGCTGCTGGAGATTGCGCCGATCAACAACGAGATGCTGCTGAATTACATCGGCGAGCATGTGCTCGGGCTGCCGAAGTCTTACTGATCGCCCGACGGTTCCGATACCACCGATACCACCGAAATGATCACCATGCAAGAACACGAACTGCGTGCCGGCGGCCACCGACTCAGCGCCCGCAGCTGGGGCCCGATCGGCGGTTCACGGCCCGTGGTCGTGATGCTGCACGGCGGACTGGACTGCACCAGCACCTGGAAGGACCTGCCCGAGGCGATTGCTGCGGCCACGGGCCTGGGTGTGCTTTCCTACGACCGCTGGGGCTATGGAGGCTCTGAAGAACTAAACAAAGTCCCACGCGAACGCACCTATCGCTTCGAAGAGTCGGGACCAGTGTTCAGCCAGCTGCTGCGCCACTTTGACATCCGCGACGCGGCGCTATTCGGCCACAGCGACGGTGGCGCGATGGCCTTGCTGGCGGCGGCAGCACATCCCGAGGTCGTGCGTGCCGTCTGCGCATGCTCGCCGACCATTGCGCTGGATCTTCACATGGTGCGCGCGATGGCAGGCGCGCGCGACGCCTTCGAGAAAGGCGGACTGCGCGAGCGGCTGATGCGCCACCATGGCGACAAGACCGATTCGATGTTCTGGGCCTGGTATTTGCCCTGGTCCAGCGACGACGCCGTCCACTGGTCGATGACCGCGCAACTCGCCGCGGTGCGCTGCCCGGTGACGGCCGTGTTCGGCCAGGCCGACGACTACGGCTGGCGCCCCAGCGCCCGCGCGCTGGTCGACCACGGCTCAATGGCACTTGAGGTCTGCGCCTTGCCGGAGGTCGGTCATGACCCGCAGCACAAGGCACGCGGCGTGGTGCTGAACGCATTGCAGCGGGTGCTGGCCCGAGCCAGCACGACCGGCTGAGCCGCGGCGTGGCACCGCTTTCTTGCCGAAGGCCGCCCTACGGTCGCATTCGGATGGGAGCGTCCAAACCATCGTTTATTGACCTCAGGGTCAAGTGCATTGAGCAGGCGACTCAGCCATATGGGCCGCGTGCGTGCTCAGGCTCGAACTCTTAAAAGTCGCGGTCCTCGCGAGGCGAGCTTCGGTTTCGGGGCAGCCTTGGCGCGCCGCTCCCATCGTCGCGCAAACGACTCGAGAGAGTACAACGCATTGCCGAGTTCCTTGCCGAATTTCGTCAGCCCGCATGTCACCTCGGGCGGGATCGTCGGCTTGTATTGGCGCGACACAAGCCCGTTGGCTTCGAGCAAGCGCAGACGCTCGGTCAGAACCTTCGGTGACACACCGTCGAGCCGCTCCTTCAGCACACCGAATCGCAGCGATCCCGTGGTGTCTACGGGCCACGGTGCAGGGCCGGATGTCGGCGCCGAAGTCGGACGCTGGCACGGCAAGAGCCAAGAGGAAGTCAAAGCAACGGGCATTCCGTTCGCCTTCTTCCAGCCCACCTTCTTCATGCAGAACATGCTGATGTTGCAAGCGCCACTCGCGATCAGAGTTCGTTCTATTTGCCGCTTGGCGAATCCAGGGTCAGTTGGGTCGATGCGCGCGACATCGCGCTTGTTGAAAGGCTGACCCAGCGGATTTGCAGGTGCGGACATCATTGGTCGCGGGATGACCTCGGCCCTCGGTCAGTCCTGGGGTCCGCCAGAGGTGCGCTTCGATTCTGGATTCTGGCGCAAGTTTGCGCAGGCGATCAACGCGTGGGCCTTGAGTGACCCCAGTTCAGTATGTCCACTGATCGCAGAGTAGAAATGTCCTCGTTGACGGCGAAGGGGGCTGCATGCCGCCGCTGCTCGGCGAACTCGCGTGCCGCAACGTTCCTGCGATCGAAAAACGGCGTCGACGATCGAGGTCGGCCACGAACACGACCGACATTGCGCTCATATCCATGTCGACTGGGACCAGGTGAGCCGTCATCCGATGGCGCCGTCAAACCCAACATCGGACGCGGGGACTCCCAATTCTTGTCGAACCTTGTTGCCTTGACCTATATTGCGCACGATCAACTTTTGCATGTGGCGTTTGCCGCCACTTATGCCAATTGAGAGACTTCCACCACTTATGACCGTTCGTCCAATCATTGTCTTCGCTTTCAGTTGCCTGTTTTCAGCAAAAACCTCACTGGCTTCGCCAAGGCCGCCCGCCGAGCCGATCACGATCGCCATGGTCGAGAGTTTGAGCGGTGCATTCGCCAATACCGGAGAGGCCGTCTACCGCAACCTGGTGTGGGCGGTAGAGCGCGTGAACAATCGCGGCGGCGTCGTGCTCCCTCCAAGCGCCGGGGGCAACCGCATGTTGGCGCTGCGGCGCTACGACAGCAAGGGTCAGAACGAGCAAGTCGTATCCGCGTTGCGCTCGGCAATCGACGATGGCGCGCAGTTCATTGTTCAAGGCAATTCGTCGGCCAATGCTGCGGCCTTGACCGATGCGGTGAGCAAACATAACGAGCGCGGCGCCGGGCCAAAGGTGCTTCACCTGAACTATTCGGCCGTCGAGCCGGCGCTGACCAATGAGAAGTGCAGCTTCTGGCACTTTCGCTTCGACGCTCACGCAGACATGCGCATTGCGGCGCTGATGAATCTGATGCGGGCCGATGCCAAGCTCAAACGTGTCTATCTGTTCGGGCAGGATTACAGCTTCGGGCAAGCCGTTCTGCGCGAGACCCGGCGCCAGCTGGTGATTCAGCGTCCCGACATCGCCATAGTCGGCGACGAACTTCACCCGATGGGCCGCGTGAAGGACTTCATGCCTTATGTGGCCAAGATCAAGGCCAGCGGTGCGCAGGCTGTCGTCACTGGCAACTGGGGTAGCGACCTGACGCTCTTGGTCAAGGCGGCGAGGGAAGCCGGGTTCGACGGCTACTTCTATACCTTCTACGGCAATGCACTTGGCGCTCCGGCTGCCATGGGCGATGCAGGAATCGGCAAGGTTTTCGCGGTGGCCGACTGGATGCCCAATCTGCAAACGAATGAGAGTGATGCCTTCTACAAGTCCTTTCGGGCAAGGTTTCCTGATCCGGCTGACGACTATGTGCACATGCGCATGCAGCTGATGATCGAGTCTCTGGTCAAAGCGATCGAGCGGGCAGGGGCTGCGGGCAAGTTGAGCATCGACGGAAAACTTGACGCGGTATCGGTTGCGCGAGCGCTCGAGAACGTCGAGGTGGAGTTGTCTGGTCAAAGTGGCTGGATGCGCGCCTCTGACCATCAGTTTCAACAGCCATTGGCTGTCGGCGAGCTCGATCGGATTGGCACGGCAGGGGTGAAGTTCGACGTCGAGGGCTCGGGATACGGCTTTCGGGTGGTCAAACGCATCTCGGCTGGCGACGCGGAGCTTCCGACCACCTGCAGGATGCATCGCCCAGAGATGTAGCCCGGCACTGTTCGAGGGCGCGCCCCAGGGGCGGGGGGCGGCTTGATCGACCCGCCTGCAGACGTAAAGAGATATCTCTACATTGTGTTGACAAACGCGTGGGCCTAGTTTGCGCTCCAGCCAGGCGCGCGACGGCAAATGGGTGCCTTTTCACGGCACGGTTACAGGTCGGCGCGGCCAGCCAGCAACTGGCGCGCGATCGTGCGACGCTGAATTTCACCGGTGCCGTCGGGAATGCGCATCACGCGGGCGAATCGGTAACCTTCCTCGAGCCGCAATTCATTTGTCAGTCCCATGCCGCCATGGACCTGGATGCTGCGGTCCATCACGCGCCCGAGCATCTCGGTCGAGAAGGCCTTCACCATGCTCACCTGTGCTGTCGTTGCTCGGTCGGCGTCGATTCGCCAGGCGCAGTTCTGGATCATCGACTTGGCGGCGTAGATGTCGATGGCGCTGTCGGCAAGCATCAACTGGATCGCCTGGTGGTCGGCGATCGGCACGCCGAAGGTCTTGCGCACCTTGGCGTATTCGACCGCCTGGTCGAGCGCCCAGCGCGCCAGGCCCAGGCAGGAAGCCGCCATGCCCATGCGCCCGGCATTCACGCCGTCCATCGCCACCGCCAGGCCCCGGCCCACCGCGCCCAGGCGGTGGTCGTCGCCCACGCGCACGCCGTCGAGCATCACGACGCCGGTGTCGCCGCCAAGGTGGCCGACGGTATTGATGATCCGCGGCACCGAAAAACCGGGCGCACAGGTGTCGACGAAGAATCCGGTCACGCCGCCTTTGTGCTGTGCTGCAGCCTCCGGGTCGGTCAACGCGAACACCATCGCGTGGTCGGCGTAGGGTGAGTTGGTAATCCACTGCTTGGTGCCGGTAATGATCCAGTCGTCTCCGTCGCGCACCGCGCGCGTCTTCATCGCGAAGGCGTCGGAGCCGGCATCTGGCTCGCTGAGCGCGAAGCACAGTGTTTTTTCGCCACTGGTGATCCCGTCGCGATAACGCTTGAAGACCCCGACGTCGAGGTGGCGCAGCACCGGCGACAGCCCGTTGGTGAACGGTGACGGCAAGACAACGGTCTGGACCAGCGGGTGCCCCGGGCCGAAGCGGTGATTGACAGCCTCCTGCACGTGGGCCATCACCTGGGCACCTTGACCTGCGCCACCGAGCGCCTCGTCACCGAACAGGTTGTAATAGCCGAGTTCGGCCGAACGCATGCGCACTTGCCGGCGCAGGGCCAGCGCCTGGGGCACATAGCGCCCCGAGGGCTCGAACAGTGTGCGTTCGCTGCCGAATATTCCGCGGTGGCGCTCCTCCAGCGGAACGACCTCGCGATCGATGAAACGAGTCACGGCCTCTGCGATGGCCGCGGTGTCGGCGTCGATGTCGAAATCCATGGTGCAATTCTTCGCTGCGCTTCAGGCGAGCCGAAACCTGGGCAAACTGATCTCTGCGGTGACCGCATCGAACTCGATTACCACGCGCTGGCCGATGCGCACGCTGTCGACGTCGTCGGTGACGATGTTGGTCATCAGGCGTGCACCTTCGTCGAGCTCGACCACCGCCACCACGTAGGGCGCGTCGGCCTTGAATGCCGGCCCGGCCGGCCGGCGTGCCACCGTGAAACTATAGATGTTGCCGCTGCCGCGCGCGTCCGTCCATTCCAGTGCGTCGGAGTGACAGTGCGGACACAAGGCCCGCGGATAAAAGTGGTGGCGGCCGCAGTCGAGGCAATGCTTGAGGACGAGACGGCCCTCCTTCAACGCCGACCAATACGGCGCACTTTCCGGATCAACGGTGGGCAGGGGCTTTTCGTACATGGCAGTGGTCAGTGAAAATATCAGCGCATCGAAAGAATGCAGGTGGCGCCGCTGGAGAGCATGCCGCCAGTGCCGTGAACCAGTGCGGTGACAGCATCCTTCACCTGGCGCTCGCCGGCTTCACCACGCAACTGGCGCACCGCCTCGATGAGCAGGAAGATGCCGTACATGCCTGGGTGCGCATACGACAACCCGCCGCCGTTCGTATTGAGCGCGAACGTGCCGCCCGGCGCGGTACGCTGGCCGGAGACAAACGCGCCACCTTCGCCTCGCTCGCAGAAGCCCAGGGCCTCGAGCGTCATCAGCACGGTGATCGTGAACGAGTCGTAGACCTCGACTACGTCAATCGCATCGTGGCCGATGCCGGCCATCGTGAAGGCCTCGCGCCCGGATACCTCGGCCGCGGCGTGACGTGCCAGATCGGGCATCGCCGCAGTGGTCCAGTGGGTGTGCGATTCGCCGTAGCCGCGAACATGCACCGCCTTGCGGCCAAGCGCCTTCGCGTGTTCGGCTGTGGTCATGACAATGGCGCCGCCGCCGTCGGTGACCAAGCAGGCATCGAGCAGGTGCAGCGGGTCAGAGATCATCGGACTCTTCAGCACGTGCTCGATCGACAGCGGACCGCGCATCATCGCGGCCGGGTTGAGAGCAGCCCATTTGCGCGTCGCCACCGCGATCTCGGCCAACTGCTCCGACGTGGTGCCGAACTCGTGCATGTGGCGCATCGCCGCCATCGCATAGCCACCTATCGGAGTCGGCGCGCCCCAGGGCGTTTCGTATTGCATCGTCAACACCGAAGGGCGCCCCGCCAGATTGCGGCTGACTTCGCTGCGCTGCAGGCTGCCATAGGTGATCAGCGCAACCTCGCAGCGGCCGGCCTCGATGGCCATCGAGGCGTGTGCCACGTGAGCCTCGAAGGCCGAACCACCGATATTGGTGCTGTCAACGAAACGCGGCACGATGCCGAGATACTCCGACAGCGTCACCGTCGGCAGCAAACCGGGGCCGGGATTTCCCCACAGACCGGCCGTCAGCAAGCCATCCACATCGCGCATCGCGATGCCGGCATCAAAGAGAGCGTCACGCGCCGCCAGAGCCTGCATCTGCAACACCGACATCGGTGTCAGCACCTTGCCGTCCTTCAGCGGCACGTCGGCAACGCCGACGATCACTGCCTCTCGATTTTTCATGACACTTGAACTCCATCACAATGAGGTATGACCACGCCATGTTCCTTCCGATGATCAGTACCAAGAGCCTGCAGGACAAGATTGCCCTGGTAACCGGAGCAACCTCCTACGTTGGGCGCGCGGTGGCCCAAGAACTCGCGCTGCGTGGAGCCCACGTCGTCGTCAACGGACGCAACCCTGCCAGCGGCAGAGTGGTTGTCGACGAAATTGCCGCCGCCGGCGGCAGCGCCGAGTTCGAGGCCGCCGACCTCACCGATCGTTGCGCGGTGCAGGCCATGGTCGCGCGCATCGTGCAGCGCCATCGGCGGCTGGACGTGCTGGTGGCGAGCGGCGCGGGCGCGAGCAGCGATTCGCTGGCTTTCAAGCTGTTTGCTGAAATGGACGAGGCCGACTTTGATGTTTATATCCGTTCGCATTGGCTCACCCGGGCCTTTGTGATCCAGGCGGCGGCAGCGGCGATGCGCCCGCACAAGTGCGGCAAGATCGTGGCCATCGGCACCGACGCCGGGCGGGTGGCAACGGTCGGAGAGTCCTTCATCGGCGGAGCCACCGGCGGCATGATGCAGATGTGCCGCGTGCTCGCGCGCGAAATGGGCCGCGACGGCATTCGCATCAATGCGGTGGCGATGAGCTACATCTGGGACGCCGAGCCGCGCTGGGGCGGCGGTTCGCCCGCGCTGGCGGGGGGTCATGGGCAGGCGATGATCGACAACCTGAAGAAACGGATGCTGTTTCCGGTGCATTGCCGAGATATCGCCCAGGCGGCCGCGTTTTTTGCCGGCCCCGAGTCGGATGCGATCACCGGCCAGACGCTCAGCGTCAACGGCGGCCTCAGCACACCAGGCTGAATAATTCACGCGCCGGTGTGGGCGGCCTTCACCGCCGCCCGGTCCACGGCCCCGGCGGCCGTACGGGGCAGCGACGCCACGAAAACCACCTGTTTGGGCTTCTTGTAACGGGCGATGCGCTGGCCGACGAATTCAATCAGCTTCTCGGCCACCAGCTGTTGCCCGGCTGCGAGCACACACACAGCCTTCACGGCCTCGCCCCATTGCGTGTCGGGCACTCCGAAGACCACCGCTTCGGCCACTGCCGGATGTTCCAGCAGTGCCCGTTCAACCTCGGCCGGATAGACGTTTTCACCGCCCGGCTTGATCAGTTCCTTGGCCGCGGAACGGCCGACGTACCAGAGGTAACCATCGGCATCGAGCCGCCCCATGTCACCGGTGTGATGCCAGCCGCCTCGGAAGGTGAACGTATTGTCGGCTTCGCAATTCCAGTAGCCGCTGAAAACCATTGGCCCCCGTACGACGATCTCGCCGATGGTGCCGTCGGCAACCGGCTGGTCCTCGTCGTCGACGATGGCGAGCGAGTGTTGCTCCACCGGCATTCCGGCGCTGCCAGGCCGATCGGAATAACGTGATGTCGAAATCGATCCCGACGTTTCGGTCTGCCCGTAAGCGACCCAGAAATCGGCCCCGGGCTGGACCTCGGCGAAGCGTGCCAGGGTTTCGGGGGCATCGATCCCGGTCACCACGCGAAGCGTCGACAGCGCCGAACCCGACGCTGCAGCGGCGTCGAGTACCGCGGCCAGCATCGGCGGGAACGAACCCATCACGCTGCCATGCTGCTCTTCAATCACGCCGACCACGGCCGCGGGGTCGAAGCGCGGCAGCACGACGGTGCTTCCACCGGCCGCCAGCAGCGCCAGCGTCAGGCCGATGCCGGCCAGGTGGAACAGCGGCAATACGCCGACGCCCACATCGGCAGTTGTCAGTGACCAGACGTGCACCGATTTGGCGGCGGCTGCGAGCAGGCCGCGGTGCGACAGCAATGCGCCGCGTGGCCGGCCTCCGACTGCGGCGGTGTGCACGATGGCCAGGCCGGCATCATCGTTGATTGCCGCAGGCGCAGGCGGCGGGCCATCGGCGTACAAGCCGGACAACGCACGCCACGGCGCGCCGTCCGCGGCCGTGCTGAACAGCCGCATCGTCGACAGATCGGCTGCGGCCACCAGAGGCTGCAAATCAGGCGAGGCAATCAGCACCTGGGGTGTAGTGTCCGCCAGTACAAAGGTCACCTCGTCGGCGGACAGCCGCCAATTGATCGGCACGATGATTGCCCCGAGCAGCGCGGCAGCGCCCAGTAGATCGAGGTAGGCGAGACTGTTGTGGGACAGGATCGCGACTCGCTCGCCTGCGACCACGCCGGCTGCGTGCAACCCGGCAGCCATCCGCGCGGCAGATGCGGCGTATTGCGCATGGCTGACGCTGTGGCCGTCGCAGACGAAGGCCGTGCGTTGCCCGTACAAGCGAGCATTGCGTTGGATCTGATCGTGCAGGGTGAAGGATCTGAGGTTCACGTTTCAGGGCTCCAATGGCAGGGTTGCAGGAGGCCAGTCGGTCGACCGGCCAAGGTCTCCGATGCCGGAATTCACACCGACTGCCCGCGCGGCCGTCGCCGGGCCACCCATGGCCCACCCGGGACAGCACCGTCATTTCCTGGCGCAAACACCGGCTTACCGTAAATCGAACGCCTTCGCGATGCGACATCGGCCAACGATCAACTCGCTATTCAAAACCATCGACATCACCTGCTCGATGGCGGCAACATCATGTTGCCCGCAGCTTTGCTTTCTGTATGTCGCGCTCGAAGTCGGCCGTTCCGGCGAGAGCCGCCCAGCGCTCAAAGCCCGGGTACATGACCTGGAAGGTTTCGATCATCTCTTTGCGTGGCACATCGGGGTAGCTGCCGCGGTCCTTCAGATATTCCATGTGGCGCCTGCCCGTGGTGTCGAACTCATGGAAGATCGAGTCTGCGGTGCCATCGAATTCGAGCGGCTTGATGCCCGCCTTCTGACACAGTCCGAGATTGAATGCCGGGGTGGCCTTGAGCCAATGCCCGTCGATCCAAAGTTCGGTATAGCCATGGTAGGCAAAGATATCGCAGCCCATCATTTCGAGCAGGCGCGGGCTGCTCAGGTGGTTGCGTACATCCGCGTAGCCCAGCCGCGCGGGCAATCTCACCGCCCGAGCTGCAGCGGCCAGCAGCGCCGCCTTGGGTACACAGAAGCCGCGGCCGCTTGCCAGCACCCGACTCGCCTTGAGGCCATTTTCCGACATGTCGAAGTGATAGGGATCGTAGCGAAACCCGTCACGTACTGCGTAGTACAAGGCAACGGCCATTTCCCGCCCCGACATGTCCGGATGCGTTTGTTGCCTGGCAAACGCAACAACTGCCGGGTGTTCGCTGTCGACGAAACGTCCGGCGTTCAGGTACGGAGAGAAGCCGTCGGAGGGGACTGGTTTGTCAGGACTGACGGTCATCGTTGATGGCTGGTCCAAGTTGACGGCAGAGATCTGTCGAGCCGGTCGGTCAGGCACCGCGGCGGTGGCACGGGGCGGACTCCGGCTTCGGCCGGCAAACACCTGGGAGGTTGGAAATGGTGATTGAAGTATAGCATCGAACATACGTTAGTTAGAGTTATGATCGATCCCCATCATGCAAGCTCCAACCCTGTTTCCCACCTTATTGTCGCCGCTCAGGCTTGGCGCACACACACTAAGAAATCGAACCCTGATGGGCTCGATGCACACCGGCCTGGAAACGGCGGATCGAGCCGTCGAGCGCATGGCGGCGTTTTATGCCGAGCGTGCGCGCGGCGGCGCCGGCCTGATGGTGACCGGTGGCTACGCAATGAACGAAGTTGCGCGCCTGGATGACGATGGCCCCGACCTCTTCACGACCGCCCATGCCGACGCCCTGCGTCCGATTCCACAGGCCGTCCATGCTGCGGGCGGCAAGATCATCCTGCAGGTGCTGCACACCGGGCGCTACGGCAAGACCGCGCAATTGGCAGGCGCATCAAGCATTCCTTCGCCGATCAACCGCCGCGTTCCGCGCACCATGGGCACCGCCGAGGTATGGGCAACGATCGAGGACTATGTACGTTGCGCTGAACTCGCCATGCGCGCCGGCTTTGACGGCGTCGAGGTAATGGGATCCGAAGGCTACTTCATCAATCAGTTCACCGTTACCCGCACCAACGATCGCGTCGACGAATTCGGTGGCAGTGTCGATAACCGGCACCGCCTGCCAGTGGAGATCGTGCGTCGCACGCGCCAGCGGCTGGGCGCCGGAGCACTCCTCATGTACCGCATCTCGGCGCTTGATCTGGTCGATGGCGGCGCCCCCGCCGACGAAATCATCGCATTGGCGCAGGCCATCGAAGCGGCGGGCGCCGATGTGATCAACACCGGTGTGGGTTGGCATGAGGCACGCGTTCCCACCATCGCCTATGTGGTGCCGCGCGCCGCCTTCCGTTTCGCGGCCGCCCGCATCAAGCACGCGGTAAAAATCCCGGTCATCGCCTCCAACCGCATCAACACCCCCGGAATGGCCGAACAGATCCTGGCCAGCGGCGATGCCGACATGGTATCGATGGCGCGGCCATTCCTGGCTGACGCCGACTTCGTGCGCAAGGCCGAACAAGGCTGCCCGGACAGCATCAATACCTGCATCGCCTGCAACCAGGCTTGCCTGGATTTCATCTTCACCAAACGGCCGGCCACCTGCCTGGTAAATCCACGTGCCGGTCGCGAACTCGAATTCGACGAAATGCCTCCGCCTGGCGCCCCCCGTCGGGTCGCCGTGATCGGTGCCGGAGCGGCCGGGCTGGCCTGCGCGGTGACTGCCGCCGAGCGTGGCCACATCGTCACGCTGTTCGAGGCCGCTGAAGATATCGGCGGGCAGCTGAACCTGGCGCGCGCCGTTCCGGGGAAGCAGGAATTCGACGAACTGGTCCGCTACTTCCGGACCCGACTGACGCAGCACGGCATCCAGCTGAACCTGCGCTGCCGGCCCAGCGCTGTCGAACTGGCGAATGGCGGCTACGAGAAGATCGTGGTTGCGACCGGCGTCACGCCGTTCGAGCCGGAGATCGAAGGCATCCGGCATGCCAAGGTGATCGGTTATGCCGATTTGCTCGGCCTGCGCAAGCAGGCCGGCCGGCGAGTGGCCGTGATCGGCGCCGGCGGGATCGGCTTCGACGTCGCTGAATTTCTTCTGAATGCGCCACCCGCTGACGCCGCCACGCAGGCAGTTTCCGATGGCGCTGCGATCGATGCCGTAGACGGTTTCTTTTCCGAATGGGGCGTCGATACCTCGTCCGAAACGCCCGGCGGCCTCAAACCGCAGCAGGCGCCTGCCATCACCCGGGAGGTGACGCTGCTGCAGCGCAGACCCGAAAAGCCCGGCCGCAGGCTTGGCTTGAGCACCGGATGGGCGTTGCGCGCCGGACTGGAGTTGCGAGGGCTGAAAACGATCTCCGGCTGCACCTACGAGCGCATCGACGATGCCGGACTGCATCTGCATGTTGATGGCCAGGCTCGGTTGCTCGAGGTGGATACTGTGGTCGTCTGCGCCGGCCAGGACAGCAACAACGGCCTGGCGGCCGACCTGCGCAGGCTGAGCATCGAACCCCTGGTGATCGGCGGCGCCGATCGGGCCGCCGAACTCGACGCCTTGCGCGCCATCGACCAGGGCACCCGGGTGGCCATGGAATTTTGAAGGAGAGCAAATGGATTTCAGCGACGAGCGCGAGCACGAAACGATACGCGAAGCGATCGGGCGGGTCTGCGCAAATTTTGGCGACGACTACTGGCTGGCCCATGACCGTGACGGCGGCTTTCCGCACGAGTTGTACGACGCATTGGCCGAAGGCGGCTGGTTGGGCATCTGCATGCCGCAGGAATATGGTGGCAGCGGCATGGGCATCGCCGAGGCGACGGTGATGATGACCGCCATCGCACGTTCGGGTGCCGGCCTGTCCGGGGCATCTGCCGTTCACATGAACATCTTCGGCCTGCAACCGGTGGTGGTCTTCGGCACCGATGAGCAAAAACGTCGAATGTTGCCGCCGCTGATTGCCGGCAAGGAGAAAGCCTGCTTCGCAGTGACCGAACCGAATACCGGCCTGAACACCACCCAGTTGAAGACGCGGGCCGAGCGCCACGGTGATCACTACCTCCTGTCCGGCCAGAAAGTGTGGATTTCCACCGCCCAGGTCGCGAAGAAGATGCTGATCCTGGCACGCACCACGCCGGTCGACGAGTGCCCGAAACCGACCTTCGGTCTGAGCCTGTTCTACACCGACCTCGATCGACTGCATATCGAAGTGCGCGAGATCGAGAAGATGGGCCGCAAGGCAGTCGACTCCAATCAGCTTTTCATCGATGGGCTGAAGGTACCGGTGGAGGACCGCATCGGCGAAGAGGGCCGCGGCTTCGAGTACATCCTGCACGGCATGAATCCCGAGCGCGTGCTGATTGCAGGCGAGGCCGTCGGCCTAGGCCAGGCTGCCCTGGAGCGGGCCGTCAAGTACGCGGGAGAGCGAGTCGTCTTCAACCGGCCGATCGGCCAGAACCAGGCCATCCAGCATCCGCTGGCACAGTCGTGGATGGAGCTCGAGGCCGCTTGGTTGATGACCATGCGCGCGGCCTGGAAGTACGACAACAAGCTTGACTGCGGTGCCGATGCCAACGCCGCGAAGTACATGGGGGCCGAGGCCGGGTTCAACGCCTGCCAACGCGCCATGGCGACGCTCGGCGGCTTCGGCTATGCGAAGGAATACCAGGTCGAGCGTTACCTGCGCGAGATGCTGATTCCGCGCGTCGCACCGATCAGCCCACAGCTGATCCTGTGTTTCATCGCCGAGAAGGTGCTCGGCCTGCCCAAGTCGTACTGAGCGCAGACGCGCCCCCAGGAGTCCACGAACCGATGTCCGCCACCATTGCCGATCCAGAACCCAATCAACAGCTCGCGATGCTGCGCTCCAGCGCCTTCGCCTTCGTCGCCAAGGAATCGCCGTTCAGCCGTGCCCGCGCCCTGCGTGGCAAGCCGCCAGGCTACGATCTGCGCTTCTGGAATGCGCTCGCGAGCCAGGGCTGGACCGGACTGCTGGCACCCGAATCCGCAGGCGGCTACGCTCAGGGTTTTGCCGAAATGGCTGCGGTCGCGGCAGCCCTGGCAACGAAGGTCGCGCCGGAACCAGTGACACCGGTGCTCGTATTCGCAGGCCGGCTGCTGCAAAGCTGCTCTGACAGCGCGACAGCCCGCCAGCTGCTCGCTGAAATGGCCGAAGGCAAGACCCTGCCCGCCGTGGCCTGGCAGGAGCACACCTCGGGCGCAGCCGATTTCGACCGCGATGGCGGGCTTTCCAAACCGTCCACCACCTGCGTGCGCAGCGGCGACCGCATCGTGGTGCGCGGCAGCAAGCGCCACATACGCCCAGGTGCTGCAGCCAGCGGCTACATCGTCTCGGCTGCGTCGGCCGATGGACTCGCGCTGGTATGGGTGGCAGCGCAAAGTGCCGCTCTGAGCAAGACCATCGAACCGCTCGCCGACGGCACTTTTGCCGCACGGCTTGCCTTCAGCGATGTCGAACTTTCCGCCGAGATGGTGCTCGCCACCGGGCTGCAGGCCGAGGCCGCGCTGGCAGCAGCCTATGACGAGGCCCTGGTGCTCACCGCGGTGGAGTTGCAGACGCTGGCGCGCTGCATGCTCACGATGACGCTCGACTATCTGCGCACCCGCAAGCAGTTCGGCAAGTTGATCGGCAGCTTCCAGAGCCTGCAGCACCGTGCGGTGGACATGTTGATCCAGCAGGAACTCGGCGAAGCTGTCGTCGCACAGGCGCTGACCGCGCTGGATTCCGGCTGCCCTGCGAACGAACGCGCAGCGCTGGCCGCCCGCGCCAAGTCGCGTTGTTCGGACGCTGCGCTGCAGATCGGGCGCGAGTCGGTGCAGCTGCACGGTGCGATCGGCGTCACCGATGAAAACGATCTGGGCCTTTTCCTGCAGCGCGCACTGGTGCTGTCGGCATGGCTCGGCAATGGCAGCACGCAACGCAGGAGAGTGGCTGGCCTCAACCGCGCAGCAGGCGCCGACAACGGAGGTCTGCCCTCATGAGCACCGACTGGAATTCACTGCCTACCGAAGAGTTCCGACGGTTGGCACAAAAATTTTTCGCCGACAACTACCCCGAAGAACTGCGCTACCCGAAGCGTCGTCTGCGCTGGGACGAGATCCGCGAATGGACGATGAAACTCGCGTCCCAGGGCTGGCTCGCGCCAAGCTGGCCGGTACGCCACGGCGGCATGGGGCTGTCGCCGGAGAAGCTGATCACGTTCATCGAGGAACAGGAACGTCACGGCGTCGCTCGTGCGCCCGACATGGGCATCGTGATGGTCGGGCCCTTGCTGATCCAGCATGGCAGCGACGAGCAGCGCGCCCACTACCTGCCCCGTATCCTGTCCTGTGAAAACATCTGGTGCCAGGGTTATTCCGAGCCGAACTCGGGCTCCGACCTGGCGAGCCTGCGCACCGAGGCAATCGCCGATGGCGATGACTTCATCGTCAATGGCCAGAAGACCTGGACCACGTTGGCTCAGGATGCCACCCACATCTTCCTGCTGGTGCGCACCGACGCGTCGGCGAAGAAGCAGGAAGGCATCAGTTTCCTGCTGGTGGACATGAAGTCGCCGGGCATCACGGTGCGCCCGATCCGCAACATTGCCGGCCACGAAGACTTCTGCGAAGTCTTCTTCGACAACGTGCGGGTGCCTCGCAATCAGCGTGTCGGCGAACTCAACAAGGGCTGGACGATTGCCAAGGCCCTGCTCGGCTTCGAGCGCATCTTCCTCGGCAGCCCCAAGCAGAGCCAGTACGCGCTGGCGCGCGTGCGGGAAGTGGCCGAGCAGCTGGACCTGTTCGACGACGCGGTGTTCGTCGACCGCTACACGCAGCTGGCGCTGGACGTGGCCGATCTCGGGACGCTGTACGGCCGGTTTGTCGAGCAGGTCAAACGCGGCGAAACACTCGGCCCCGACGTGTCGATGCTGAAGATATTCGCCACCGAAACATACTCGCGCCTGGCCAACCTGCTGGTGGAAATTGCCGGCTCCAGCGGCGGCACCCCGGGCGATATCGACCTCGAGCGGGGCCAGATCGACGTTCTCACCACGTTCTACAACGCGCGCCCGGCCACCATCTACGGGGGCAGCAACGAGATCCAGCGAAACATCCTGGCCAGCAGCGTGTTGCAGCTGCCGGTCTGAGCGCCATTGCCGCATTCCAACCCACAACCAACAGGAGCCACACAGATGAACAAAGGCACGATGCTGCAAGGCAAGGTTGCAGTCGTCACCGGATCGGGCCGCGGCATCGGCCGCGACATCGCGATGCAAATGGCTGCCCAGGGGGCCAAGGTCGTCATCAACGACATTGGCGCTTCGGTCAGCGGCGAGGGCAACGACGCCAGCCCGGGCCAGCAAGTGGTCGACGAGATCAGAGCCGGCGGCGGCGAGGCCGTGCTGAGCACTGACAGCGTCTCCGAGTGGGCCTCCGCCAACCAGATCATCAAGTGCGCCACCGACACCTTCGGCCGCATCGACATCGTCGTCAACAACGCTGGCATCCTGCGTGATCGCATGTTTTTTGCGATGTCGGTCGAGGAATGGAAGGCGGTGATCGATGTGCACCTGAACGGATGCTTCTACGTTTCCCGTGCTGCAGCGCCGCATTTCAAGACGCAGCAGTCGGGTGCCTATGTGCACATGACCTCCACCTCCGGCCTGATCGGCAACCTCGGCCAAGCCAACTACGGCGCCGCCAAGCTGGGCATCGTGGCGCTCTCGCGAACGATTGCCGGCGACATGAAGCGCTACAACGTGCGCTCGAACTGCATCTCGCCGTTCGCCTGGAGCCGCATGATCGGTTCCATTCCAACCGACACACCTGAGCAACAGGCGCGTGTCGAAAAGCTGAAAAAACTCGATACCGCGCAGATCGCACCGATGGCTGCGTTTCTGGCCAGCGACGCTGCGGCTGATGTCAGTGCGCAGATTTTTGCCGTACGCGGCAACGAGATCTTCCTGATGAGCCAGCCCCGCCCGGTGCGCGGCATGCACACCTCCGAAGGCTGGACACCCGAGACCATTGCAGAACGCGTGCTGCCGGCCATGAAGCCCAACTTCTTCCCGCTGGAGAGCTCGAACATCGTGTTCTCCTGGGACCCGGTCTGAAGGAGCTTGCAGGATGGCAATCGACTACGACAAACTGATGGCATGGCCGTTCGAGGATGTTCGTCAACGCTATACCCGGCGCGACACGATGCTCTATGCGCTTGGCATCGGACTCGGCTCGGATCCGTGCGATGCCGAGCACGAAAACGAATTGCGCTTCGTCTACGAGAAGAACCTGGTGGCGTTGCCCACCTATCCGGTGGTGCTGGGCTATCCCGGCATGTGGATCCGGGACCCCGCCACCGGTGTCGATGCGGTGCGACTGGTCCACGGCGAGCAAAGTCTGGTCCTCCATGAACTGCCGGCGCCAGAGGGCGAGGTGATCGGGCGCACAAGCATCACCGGCATCGTCGACAAAGGTGCCACCAAAGGCGCACTCATCTACACCGAGCGCACGGTGCATGACGCGGCCAGCGGGAAACTTCTCGCCACGCTGGGTTCGACCACCTTCTGCCGGGCCGACGGCGGATTTGGCGGCCCGAGCGGGCCGGTGAAGCCGGTGCATGAGTTGCCCACGCGCACTCCGGACCACGTCGAGGATCGCAAGACCTTGCCGGGCGCGGCGCTGATCTACCGACTGTCCGGTGACTACAACCCGCTCCATGCCGAGCCGGCGGTCGGCCGCGCGGCCGGCTTCGAGCGCCCGATCCTGCACGGGCTGGCCACCTATGGCGTGGCCGGCTGGGCACTGACCAAGGGGCTGTGCGGCGGCGATCCTTCGCGCATCGCCACCATAGAAAACCGATTCTCGTCGCCGGTCTATCCGGGCGAGACGATCCGCACCGAAATGTGGATCGATGGCAAAACCGCGTCGTATCGTGCGCGCGTTATCGAGCGCGATGTCGTGGTCTTGAACAACGGCCGCGCCATGTTGCGCTGATCTCTCCAACTTCTGTCAAAGGACAACAACCATGAACTACGCCGATTTCCAATTTCTCAAGTTCGACAACAAGCCCAACGGCGTGTTGCTGATCACCATCAACCGCCCGGAGGTGATGAACGCCACCAATGCCCGTCTGCACTGGGAACTGACCAAGGTCTGGGGCGTCGTCAACGACGACGCGAATACCAAGGTCGCGGTCATCACCGGCTCTGGCGACCAGGCTTTCTCGGCCGGCGGCGATCTGGAATGGGTGGCCAACATGGTCGGCAATCCGAATGAGATTGCCAACACGATGACCGAGGCATCGGACGTCGTCTACAACATGATGGCCTGCGACAAACCGATCATCTCGGCCATCAATGGTGTGGCCGTCGGCGCCGGCCTGGCGGTCGCATTCCTCGCCGACATCAGCATCATGGCAGAGGAAGCCAAGATCACCGATGGCCACGTCAAGATCGGTGTGGCCGCTGGCGACCACGCTGCGATCCTGTGGCCGCTGCTGTGTGGCATGGCCAAGGCCAAGTACTACCTGATGACAGCCGAATTCGTCAACGGCAAGGAAGCCGAGCGGATCGGGCTGGTCAGCCTTTGCGTGCCGCGTGCCGAGCTGATGGACAAGGCAATGGCTGTGGCCAACAAGCTGGCCAACGGCAGCCAGCAGGCGATCCGCTACACCAAGCGGTCCCTCAACGGCTGGATGAACGTTGCACGACCGATCTTCGAAAGCTCGTTGGCGATGGAGATGTTGTGCTTCCTCGGCGAGGATGCCAAGGAGGGCGTCGCTTCGGTGCGCGAGAAGCGGGCGCCGAAGTTCCCTTCCGCCAATCGCTGATCAGCCCGACCACGCAATGCGACTGGACTAGAACATGGAATTTGCCCTCACCCAGGAACAGCGCATGGTCTATGAGTACGGCGACCGCGTGTCGCAGCGCTTCGACCACAAATACTGGAAAACCTACGCCGAGAAAGGCGAGCCGCCGGTCGAGCTCTACCAACAGATCACTGACGACGGATTCCTCGGCATCATGGTGCCCGAGACATACGGCGGCGCGGGTCAGGGCATGACCGAGATGCTGCTGTTCATGGAGGGACTTGCCAACAATGGCATCCCGCTGCTGAATCTGGTGGTCGGCCCGACCATGACAATGGGCCTGCTCGCCAAGCACGCCAGCGAGACCATGAAGCACCGCCTGCTGCCGGGCGGCTGCAGCGGCGAGATCAAGTTCTGCTTCGCGATCACCGAGCCCAACGCGGGCTCGAACTCGATGGAGATCACCAGCATCGCCAAGCCCGATGGCAAGGGCGGCTTCCGCCTCAGCGGGCAGAAGGTGTTCATCACCGATGCGAATCGCGCCGATTACGCGATGGTCGTGACACGCACCACGCCGCGTGCCGACGTGAAGAAAAAGTCAGACGGCTTCACGATCTTCATGGTCGACATGAAGAAAAAAGGCATCAGCATGACCTTGATTCCGGTCGCGTTCCCGGTGCCGGAGACACAGTGGCAGGTCTTCTTCGACGACGTGCAGTTGACCGAGGACGATGTGCTGGGCGAGGTCAACAAGGGCTTCGGTATCCTGTTCGACACACTCAACCCCGAGCGTATCATCCTCTCAGGCCTGTGCACCGGGATCGGCCGCTTCGCGCTGCAGAAAGCCGTGGCCTACGCGAATGACCGCAAGGTTTTCAACAAGACGCCGATCGGCGCCTATCAGGGCGTGCAGCATCCGCTGGCGATCGCGCGCAGCGAGATCGAGATGGCCTCGCTGATGGCATTGAAGGCGGCCTGGGCATTCGATCAAGGCCTGCCCGCAGGCGAGTTTGCCAACATCGCCAAATACGCCGGCGCCGAGGCCGGCATCCACGCGGTCGACGCTGCGATCCAGACCCATGGCGGCAACGGATTCACGAAGGAATACGGCATCTACGATCTGTATGGCCTGGTCAGGCTGCTGCGCACCGCACCGCTGAATCGCGAGATGGTGCTGAACTACATTGCCGAACATGTAATGGGTCTGCCACGTTCGTACTGATGGCAAGCTGTGTTGCCGATAGGCCAACATGCCGCGCGCCGGATGAGCGATTACTTGCCGAGGAGTACCGATGACAACCTCTTCCTGCACCCGCGCGATCTCCGACACCTTGTCCGACTTCGTCGCCACGCTTGACGTGCGGCAGATCCCAGCCGACGTGCTTGAGCGAGCACGCCACTTGATCCTCGACGCCGTCGGCATCGCCCATGCCAGCGCTCACTATGATTTCGCGCACCGCTCGCTGTCGGCCATGACCGAATTGTCGGCCGGCGCCGGCGACACGCCGGTGATCGGCCTGACCAGCAGGCTCACGATGCGCGACGCCATGCTGGTGAATGGCATCCTGATTCATGGTCTCGACTACGACGACACCCATGCCGCCGGCATCATTCATGCCACCGCGAGCACCTTTCCATGCGCGCTCGGCGCTGCAGCGCGGGCCGGACTGGCCGGCGACGCGCTGCTGGCGGCCTATGTCGCGGGCATCGAGGTCGGCACACGGCTGGCATCGGTTGCGCGCGGCGGTTTTCACCAGGTCGGCTTCCACCCCACCGGCATGATCGGCGCCTTCGCCTGCGCGGTGGTGGCAGGCCGGCTGTTCGGCCTCAATGCGCGCCAGCTCAGCATGGCGCAAGGCATCGCCTTGTCGATGGCCGCGGGCAGCATGGAATTCCTGCAGGACGGGGCCTGGACCAAGCGCATGCACCCGGGCTGGGCGGCGGTGGCCGGGCTGACTGCGGCGACCATGGCGCGGCATGGATTCAAGGGTCCGGAGCGGCCCTATGAAGGCCGCTTCGGACTATTCAACAGCTACCTCGGTCCGCTGGTCGAGGACGCCGACCTGAACCTGGCCAGCGCCGGCCTGGGGGAGATCTGGGAACTGTCCAAGGTCACCATCAAGCCGATGCCGGCCTGTCACTTCACCCACGCCTGCGCCGATGCGGCGGCGATCCTGCGCCTGCGCCACAGCCTGCGCGTGGCCGATATCGCCAGCGTGCGCGCGCTGGTCCCGCGGGAGGTGGTGAAAACGGTGTGCGAACCGGTCGCCACGAAGAAACGGCCCCAGAACAGCTACGACGCCCAGTTCAGCATTCCTTATGCCGTGGCCAGCGGACTGGCACGCGGCCGCTTCGGACTGGCCGAACTCGACGACGCGGCGCTGCGCGAAGAGTCGGTGCTGGCGCTGGCACAGAAGGTCGAATACGCCGTCGATCCCGATTCTCCCTTCCCGACCTACTATTCTGGCGAAGTCATCGTGACGCTGCATGACGGGCGCGAGTTGCGCCATCGCGAGCACATCAATCGCGGCGCCGCCGACCGACCGATCAGCAATACGGACGTGCAGCGCAAGGCGCTGGAGAATATGCAACTCGTGGCCGCACCGGCCCGCGCGCTGCAGGTGCGCGATCTGGTGCTGGCGATCGGCGCCAACCAGCCCGCAATCGATCTGCAGCAAGGCCTGGGGGGGCTGGGTTGAGCGACGATCACAAGCGAGAACCCATGACCCAAGACACCGAATCGCATCAACTGATACTCGACGCCGTCGACCGTTTCCTGAGGACCGAGGTGCGCCCGCACGTCAAGCGACTGGAGCAGGCCGACGAGTACCCACACGAGATCGTCGAGCAAATGAAGGCGATGGGCCTTTTCGGCGCCATCATCCCGACCGGCTACGGTGGCCTGGGCCTGTCCACTGCCACCTACGCCGCGATCGTGGCGCGCATCGCGGCGGTATGGATGTCGATCTCCGGGATCATCAACTCCCACCTCATCATGGCCTCGGCGGTGCTGCGCCACGGCACCGAGGCGCAAAGGCGCGACCTGCTGCCGCGCTTCGCCTGCGGCGAGTTGCGCGGTGGCATCGGCCTGACCGAGCCTGATGCCGGCACCGATCTGCAGGCTATCCGGACCCGTGCCGTGCGCGACGGCGACCACTACGTCATCAACGGCAGCAAGACCTGGATCACCAACAGCCTGCATGGTGGCTGTCTGGCGCTGCTGGTCAAGACCGACCCCCAGGCCGAACCGCGGCACAAGGGCATGAGCCTGTTCATCGCTGAAAAGGGACCTGGCTTCGCCGTCACGCGCAAGCTGAAGAAACTGGGCTACCGCGGCATCGACACCTGCGAACTGCAGTTCGATGCTTTCCGCGTTCCGGCCGACCGGCTGGTCGGCGGCGTCGAGGGCCGCGGCCTGCAGCAGGTGTTGTCCGGGCTCGAACTGGGCCGCATCAATGTCGCCGCGCGTGGCCTGGGCGTGGCCACTGCCTCGCTGCACGATGCGGTGGCTTATGCGCAGCAGCGCAAGACCTTCGGCAAGCCGATCAGCGAGCATCAGGCAATCCAGCTCAAGCTTGGCGAGATGGGCACGCGGGTCGAGGCGGCTCGGCTGCTGGTGGAGTCGGCGGCAAGCGCCTACGACCGCGGCGATCGCTGCGACATGGAAGCCGGCATGGCCAAATATTTCGCTACCGAGGCAGCGATGGACAACGCACTCGAATGCATGCGCATCCACGGCGCCTACGGCTACTCACCCGAATTCGACGTCGAGCGTTATTACCGCGACGCGCCGTTGCTGCTGATCGGCGAAGGCACAAACGAGATGCAACGTCTGATCATCGCGCGCCAACTGATCCAGCGGCACCCCACCTGACGAAGTCCGGCGCAGCCTGATGACCCGCCTGAGTGTTGTACTGGTACCGGTTTCGGCGCTGCTGGCTGCCCAGGCCCTGCTGTCGATGGCCTCGGTCACGCTGCCGGTGCTTGCCCCGGAAGTGGCAGCCGATATCGGTGCACCGGTGGCCTGGGTGGGTTTGTTCGTGGCCCTGGTATATGGCGCCAGCATGACCTGCGGACTGGCCAGCGGTGCGCTCGTGCGACGCTGGGGCGCGCTGCGACTGAGCCAGCTGTGCCTGCTCAGCGCGGCCGTCGGTGTGTCATGCATCGTCACCGGCCATCTGGCGGGCCTGATGATTGGTGCGCTCGTGCTGGGTATGGGTTATGGGCCGCTGAATCCGGCCAGTTCGCATCTCCTGACCCGGATTTCACCACCACAGCACCTGTCCAAGATCTTCTCGCTGAAGCAGACCGGCGTGCCGCTGGGCGCCGTGCTCGCCGGCGCGCTGTTGCCGACCCTGGTCCTCTGGGGCGGCTGGCGCCTGGCGGCATTGTGTGTCGCTGCAGCGTGCACCCTGCTCGCAATATTGCTGCAGCCGCTGCGCACGCCGCTGGACAGCGATCGCATGCCGGCGGCGCCTGTCAGCCTGGACAGTTTTGCCGAGCCGGCCCGCATCGCGATGGCTGACCGCAGCGGCCGGACCCTGGCCGCCAGCACGTTCTTCTACGCAGGTTTGCAACTGTGCCTGGGCACCTATCTGGTTGCCTACCTGACATCCGAGCTCGGCTACGGACTGGTGCAGGCCGGGATGACGCTCGCGGTGACCCAGGGCGCCGGCATCGCCGGTCGCCTGCTTTCGGGCGTTGTCGCCGATCGCAGCGGCCAGCCGCGCCGGGTGATGGGCGCCATGGGCTGCGTGATGGGCGCCTGTGCAGTGGCAACCGCCTTCGCCGGCGAATGGCCAACCGTCCTGCTGCTGACGGTATACGCCGCCTTCGGTGCCAGCGCGATCGGCTGGAACGGCGTCTATCTTGCGGAGGTGGCCCGGCGCGCGCCGCCTGGCGGTGTCAGCACCGCCACCGCCGCGGCCCTGTTCGTCACGTTCAGCGGCGTGCTCGCCGGCCCACCGATCTTCTCGCTGATGCTGCAATCCGGCATGCGCTACAGCACCGCTTTCATCACCATCGCGGCGCCGGCACTGCTATTCGGGCTGCTCCTGCTGCGCGTCCCGCAACCGCCTGCAGACTGAGTGAATAGAGGCCCGCGAGGCGCCCCGGCACGAGTCGCCCGGGCAGCTGCGACCGGGCCCTTCTGGCCAGTGTCTCTGCCGCGGCGCGACGGATGGTCCAGTTCATGACTCCGGCCATTTCCAATCGCGCGTCGCAAACCAGCAACCGGCTGCTGGTCGAGCTGCTGATTTATAGTCCGGGCAGCCTCACAAACAAACGTTTGGTATGCTCCCGATTCACATCCGAAAGGGGAGCTATCGAGCTTGCGCCCCCGGCCGAGGAGAGACAATTTGGGCAAAGACCAGCGAGTCGCATCACCAGGCACTGCAGCACCGCAGCACCAGTTCATCATCATCGGCGCCGGCATGTGCGGCCTGTACCAGCTGCACAAGCTGCTGCTTGCAGGTGCCGATGTAACATTGCTTGAACGTGCCGACGATGTCGGCGGCACCTGGTACAGGAACCGCTACCCGGGCTGCCGCTTCGACTCGGAAAGCTATACCTACGGCTACTCGTTCTCGAAGGAACTGCTCGACGAGTGGGACTGGTCGGAGCATTTCGCGGCGCAGCCGGAAACGCTGCGATACGTGAATCATGTGGTCGACAAGTTCAAGCTGCGCCAGCATATCCAGTTTGGCTGCTCGCTCGAGCGGGCGACGTTCGACGACGCGAACAACATCTGGACGCTGGAACTGGCTGGTGGGCGCACGCTGACCTGCCGCTTCCTGCTTACCGCGATCGGGCTGCTTTCAGCGCCCACCTTGCCACGTCTGGCGGGAATGGACAGCTTCCTCGGGCCTTCGTTTCATACCTATTACTGGCCGAGCGAGCCGCTCGAACTGGCTGGCAAGCGGGTGGGGATCGTCGGCACCGGGGCCACCGGCGTGCAGTTGATCGGAGAGATCGCCGACAAGGTGGGTGATCTGATCGTTTTCCAGCGCCGGCCGAACTGGTGCGCTCCATTGCACAACACGCCGATCACCGCTTCGCAGATGGTCAGCATCAGGGCTGCTTACGACCAGATCTTCGAAAAATGCTCCGCCACGCCGGGCGGCTTCATTCACGGGCCGGATCGACGCCGCGTGGCCGACGTGCCGGCTGAGGAACGCCTGGCTTTCTGGGAAAAACTCTATGCATCACCCGGCTTCGGCATCTGGCTGGGCAACTTCCGCGACGTGCTGATGGACGAGTCCGCGAATGCGCAATTTTCGGCCTTCGTCGCCGACAAGATCCGCCAGCGGGTCAAGGACCCGGCAATTGCCGAGCAGCTGATCCCGAAGGACCACGGCTTCGGGGTGCAGCGCGTGCCGATGGAAACCGGCTATTACGAGGCGTACAACCGGAACAACGTCCATCTGGCCAACATTGAAAAAACGCCGATCGAGCGCGTGACGCCGACCGGAATCCGCACCACCGCCCAACACCATGATCTCGATCTGATCGTGTACGCCACCGGTTTCGACGCCGTGACTGGCGCATTCGACCAGATCGATTTCATCAACGCGACGGGCCAGCACCTGCGCGACAAATGGCGCGACGGGCCAGTCAACTATCTTGGCATGCAGTCGTCAGGATTCCCCAATCTGTTCATGCTGGCCGGCCCGCAAAGCGCATCGTTGTCGACCAATTTTCCGCGTGGCATTGAATCGGCGGTCGACTGGGCCACCATCTTTTTTCAGCAGATCATGGAGCGTGCCATCACGCGTGTGGAGCCGACGGTCGAAGCCGAGAGGCAGTGGACCGAACATGTCAAGGAGATGTATCAGGGCCTGCTGCTGCGCAAGGCCAAATCATGGTTTACCGGCTACAACTCCAATGTCGAGGGCCACGACAAGATCCGCTACATGATCTACAACGGCGGCGCACCCCGCTATCGCCAGAAGCTGGCCGAAGTGGCCGCATCGGGCTACGAAGGCTTCCAGCTGTCGTGATCGAGGCATGGCAGGTTTGCGCCAACGAAGCGCAGCGCCACCCCCGCCACGTCACTGGATCGCAGCCGCTCTCGCCAGCCGGCCTTCGTGTCGACCGATGTAGAACGTGCTGCCGATGATGAGTGCCGCACCCAGCAGCGACCAGTGATCCGGCACCTCCGCAAACAGCACGAAACCGATCAGGCCGGCATAGATCAGGCGAACATAGTCGAACGGAGCGAGCGCAGAGGCGTCGCCTTCACGCATCGCAAGAATGTATCCCGCCTGCGCTCCGATCCCGAACAAGCCGACCAGCACCAGCAGCAGCAGATCAACGAGTTCAGGTGTCCGCCACACCGCCAGTGCCGGCAACACCAGCATCACCGCCAGAATCAGATTCGAATGGAAAAGCATCGCAACCGGTGTTTCGCTCATTGGCGTTTTCTTGACAACCATCAGCACACAGGCGCCTGCAAATGCGCCGGCCAGCGCCACCAGGGTGGCGAGCTGGAATTCGGCGCCGGGGCGGGCGGTGAGCACGACCCCGGCGAATCCGACAACAGTGGCAAGCCAGCGTTGCCATGAACCCCGGTCGCCCAGTACCGGAACGGCGAGCAGCGTGATGAACAGCGGCATCGAGAAGCTCATCGTCGTGAAGTCGGCGAGCGGCAGGCGTGCGACCGCGTAGAACGCGGCGATCCAGGCCAGCAACCCGAACAACGAGCGCACGATGTGCATCTTCAGGTGCCGGGTGCGAAGCTTGGCCAAGCCGCCTCTGATCGCAAACGGGAATACAAGGGCCAGGCTGACCACGCAGCGGAAAAAAGTCATCTGCATCGGGTCGTACCGCTTGCCCAGGTCTTTCCCAAGTGCATGCATCATCACCAGGCTCAGGGCTCCAAGTAGGATCCAGCATGCGCCGCGTGCGTTCGGCGCCATGCTCAACCAGACGCGTCGCACCGATGCGAATCTAGGCGCCGGAGAGCACACCGGTTGAGCCGGCACCTCAGTCTGCCACTCAGGAGGGCGCATCAGCGGTCCTGCCGGCGTGATCTGCAAGTCGCGCCGCCGCAGCACCACGGCCGTAGCCGTACGCCGCGCCGTCGCACGCTGCAGTCAAGCCGATGTGCCGACCGCCGGGACCGCCCACCATTGCGCTCACCGTGTCACACCTCGGCCGCCAAGCGGCTCGCCTGATCAATGGCACGCTTCGCATCGAGTTCGACCGCCTCGAATGCACCACCCACCAGATGCGCACGCTCCCCACTGGCCTGGAGCGCGTCATAGACGCTGCGTAGCGGCGTCTGACCGGCGCAGACGATGATGTTGTCGGCCTCGAACAGCCGCACCTCTCCGTTCACCAGCGTATGCAGGCCAGCGTCGTCGATCTGCAGATACTCGACGCCGCCGACCATCTGCACCCCGCGTCGACTGAGACTGATGCGGTGGGTCCAGCCGGTTGTGCGGCCGAGGTGTTTCCCCAGTGCCTCGGCCTTGCGCTGCAGCAGCGTCACCGAACGTCTGGAACGCGCCACCTGGGGCTGTATTCCGGTTACACCGCCGCGCGGGTGGTTCTCGAAGTCGATGCCCCATTCGCGCGCGAACACGGTGATGTCGAGCGCAGCTGACGGGCCGGTCTGCGCGAGCAGTGCTGCGACGTCGAAGCCGATGCCGCCCGCACCGATGATCACCACCCGCCGGCCGATCGGCCGACGGCCAAAGATGGCATCGACATACGAAATCACCATGGGGTGATCGATGCCCGCGATGTCGGGTCGGCGAGGCTCGATGCCGGTGGCGACCACGACTTCGTCATGACCCTGGGCGCGCAGCATCTCGGCATCGACCATGGTGTTCAGGTGCAGCGCAATGCCAAGCTTGTCGATCATGCGGCGGTAATAGCGCAGCGTCTCGCTGAACTCCTCCTTGCCGGGAATGCGTCTGGCCAGGTTGAACTGGCCGCCAATTTCGCTGCCAGCCTCGAACAGCGTGACGCGGTGGCCGCGCTCGGCCGCAACGACCGCTGCCGCCAGCCCGGCGGGCCCTGCCCCGACCACGGCGATGCGCTTGGGCTGCGCCGCCGGACGGTACTGGAGAAGGGTCTCGTTGCAGGCGCGCGGGTTGACAAGGCAGCTGACCTGCTGGCTGCCTCCGAAATAGTGATCGAGGCAGGCCTGGTTGCAGGCGATGCAGGTGTTGATCTCATCCGCGCGGCCCTGCGCCGCCTTCAGCACGAACTGTGAATCGGCCAGCATCGGACGCGCCATCGACACCAGGTCGGCGTCTCCGCGTGCCAGCACCGCCTCGGCGACTTCGGGCATGTTGATGCGATTGCTGGTGATCACCGGCACCCCGACGGCTTTGCGAAGCCTGCCGGTGACCTGCGAAAAAGCGGCTCGTGGCACCATCGTCGCAATCGTCGGGACCGGCGCCTCATGCCAGCAGAAGTGGGTGCTGATGATGCTGACGCCAGCATCCTGCAGGCCCTTGCCCAGGGCGGAGATCTCGTCCCAGGCCAAGCCGCCTTCGAGCATGTCCATCGCCGGGACACGGAAGATCACGATGAATCGTTCGCCGACGGCGGCGCGCACACGGCGCACGACCTCGACCGCAAAACGCATGCGGTTCTTCCAGGGTCCGCCCCACTGATCGGTGCGCAGATTGGTCTTTTGCACCATGAAGGCGCTGATCAGATAACCGGCCGAGCCGATGATCTCCACGCCGTCATAGCCTGCGGCCTGCGCCAGCGCAGCGCAGTTGGCGAAATCGGCTAGCTGCTTTTGGATGCCGGCCTCGTCAAGCTCGGTGGGCGTATGCCGGCCGATTCGCGACCTGACTGCAGATGGCGCGACGCAGTCCGGCGTCGGCGCCAGCGCCCCGGTGTGCAGGATCTGCAAGCAGATTTTCACCTCGGGATCGGCAGCGTGCACGGTGTCGGTGATCAGGCAATGCTGTCGCGCGTCGTCCGGCGTGGCAAGTTCGCCACCGGCGCCGCCTTCGGCATTCGGCGGGAAACCGCCGGTGATGATCATGCCGACGCCGCCGCGCGCACGCTCGGCGAAATATTCGGCCATGCGCGAGAAGCCGTCGGGCGCCTCCTCCAGCCCGGTGTGCATCGACCCCATCAAGATGCGGTTCTTCAGTCGCATGAATCCGAGGTCGAGCGGGGCAAATACATGAGGGTAGCGCGCACTCCCGCTGCTCATCGGTGGACCTTCTGCGTCAAGTGATTGCGGATGACTCGACTGCACCCGTCGAGGGAGATCGCTAGGCCGGTGCAGCAGGGCGGACCACCGGTCGGAAGAACTGCGGGCGAAGATCCTGCCATCGCAATGCAGCTTCCGCCATCGATTCTACCAAATGGCCGGCCGACAACGTCTCGGTCATTGATGCCCCTGGTTCAGGCAAGAAATCACATGATGCCGTGCAGGTTGATTCTAACTAGCGTTTGATCATATAATTTATGCTCAGCACAGCTCGACTGCGCTCCACATTCAACCTCGGATCAAAGGAAACTCGTGGACCTCGAACTCAAGAACAAGTCGGTCATCGTCACCGGCGGCGGCTCAAACATCGGACGCGCGATCGTCCTTGCATTCGCGGGAGAAGGCGCCCACATCACGATCGGCGACATCGACACGGCACAGGCAGAAAAAACCGCCGAATTCGCCACCAAGCTCGGCGCGGCGTCGGTGCAGGTGATCAAGACCGACGTCACCAATCTCGAACAGGTGCAGACCATGTTCAAGGCCGCAAGCGACAAGCACGGCAGCGTCGACGTCCTGGTCAACAACGTGGGGTGGGACAACCTGATGTTCTTCACGCAGACCACGCCGGATTTCTGGCGCAAGGTGATCGACATCAATTACGTCGGCGTGCTGAACTGCACCAAGACCGCGCTCGACCTGATGATCAAGCAGAACGGCGGTGCCATCGTTTCGATCAGCTCCGATGCCAGCCGGCAGGGCGAGCCGCGCGAGGCAGTCTATGGTGGCGTGAAGGCAGCGATCAACAGCTTCATGAAAACGATTGCCAAGGAAAACGGTCGCTACGGCGTCCGCTGCAACGTCGTCTGCCCGGGCGTAACCATCCCGTCCACGGCCGACGAAGTGGGCGGCAACAGCATGTGGACCAATGCCGACAGCATGTTCACGCCGGAACAGATGGAGAAGATCGCGAAGGCTTTGCCGTTGCGCAAGGTCGGACGGCCGCAAGACATTGCCAATGCGGTTGCTTTCCTCGCCTCCAGCAAGGCCGGCCACGTGACGGGCCAGGTGTTGTCGGTTTCCGGCGGCTACAGCATGATCGGCTGACCAGGAGTCGCAAATGAGCTATACAGACATCATCTATCAAGAACACGACCAGATCGCCTACATCGCGATCAACCGGCCCGATGTGATGAACGCCTTCCGCGGTCAAACGGTCGAGGAGATGCTGGACGCAATGATGAAGGCGGGTTGGGACAAGAAGGTCGCTGCCATCGTCATCACCGGCACCGGGGATCGCGCCTTCTGCACCGGTGGTGACCAGTCGGCGCATTCCGGTCAGTACGATGGCCGCGGCACTGCCGGCCTGCCAATCGAGGAGTTGCACAGCGCGATCCGGGACGTACCGAAGCCGGTGATCGCACGCGTGCAGGGTTACGCGATCGGCGGCGGCAACGTGATCGCCACCTTGTGCGACATGACCATCGCCTCCGAAAAGGCGGTCTTTGGCCAGGTCGGACCCAAGGTCGGCTCGGTCGATCCGGGCTGGGGCACGGCCTACCTGGCGCAAGTGGTCGGCGAAAAGAAGGCGCGTGAAATCTGGTACATGTGCCGGCGCTACAGCGCCCAGGAAGCACTGGCGATGGGCCTGTGCAATGTGGTGGTTCCGCACGACCAGCTCGATGCCGAAGTGACCAAGTGGGGCCGCGAAATCGTCGAGAAAAGTCCGACGGCGATTGCGATTGCCAAGCGCTCGTTCAACGCCTCGACCGAGAATATCCGCGGCATCGGCAGCCTGGGAATGCAGGCACTGAGCCTGTACTACGACACTGACGAGTCGCGCGAAGGTGTCCGCGCATTCCTGGAAAAGCGCAAGCCCGACTTCCGCAAGTTCGGCGCGGACAAGGCCTGATGGTAGCGTCCGGTCCCCACTCGATGGGCCGGCCGGCGAGGTCCGGGACAGTTCCGGTCACGACCTTGTCAGCCTGACCGGCAAGACAGCCCGACGCGCAACGACCGGGCTTCGATGCTGCATTTCGACACCATCCTGATCGCCAACCGGGGCGAGATTGCGCTGCGCATTTTGCGCACGCTGAAGGCCATGTCGCTGCGGGTGGCGATTGCCCACCACGCGGTCGACGCCGGCAGCCCCGCCGTCCTCGAAGCCGACATTGCAGTCGAACTGCACGGCGCGACCCCCATCGCTGCCTACCTGGACATTGACCAGATCGTCGCTGCGGCCCGGCAGGTCGGCGCGCAGGCGGTGCATCCCGGTTATGGCTTCCTGTCGGAGAACGCCGCATTCGCGCGCGCGCTCGGCTCCGCCGGCGTTGTCTTCATCGGGCCGCGCGCCGACACCATCGAGCTGATGGGCGACAAGATCCGGGCACGGCATTTCGTCGCCGAGCGTGGATTCCCGGTGGCGCCAAGCGCGATCGAGGACGAAGATCCACCGAGCTTCGTCGACCGTGCTCGCGCGCTGGGCCCGCCGTTGCTGATCAAGCCGTCGGCCGGCGGCGGTGGCAAGGGCATGCGCATCGTGCGCGATCTGGCGGCTATCGAGGCCGAGATTGCCACAGCGCGCCGAGAAGGCGAACGCTACTTCGGCGACGGTCGTCTGTTCGTCGAACGGTACATCGAGCGCCCACGCCATATCGAGGTCCAGCTGCTCGGCGACGGCCGGGGCCAGGTGGTGCATGTCTGGGAGCGCGAATGCTCGGTGCAGCGCCGCTTCCAGAAAATCATCGAGGAAAGTCCGTCGCCCGGCCTGACGCCGACGCAGCGCAGCCAGGTTTGCGAGTCTGCTGCCGGCATCGCGCGGGCCTGCGGCTACCTCGGCGCCGGTACGGTCGAGTTCATCCATGGTGCCGCCGGCGAGTTCTACTTTCTGGAAATGAATACCCGGCTGCAGGTCGAGCATCCGGTTACCGAAATGGTCTGCGGACTCGACCTGGTGCGCGAGCAGGTGCGGCTGGCGCGCGGCGAGCCACTCGGCCTGCAGCAGGCCGACATCTTGCAACAAGGCCATGCGATCGAATGCCGGCTCTACGCCGAGGACCCGGCGTATGACTACCGGCCATCCACCGGCTCCATTCTTGCCTGGAAACCACCTTCCGGGCCGGGCGTGCGCGTCGATGCAGGGGTATCCGCGGGCGGCGCGGTGACTGCCGCGTTCGACCCGATGATCGCGAAGATCATCTGCCACGGCGCGACCCGCGCGCAGGCGATTGCACGTGCAGAGCGCGCGTTGCAAGACACCGTGCTGCTCGGCGTCGCCACCAATGCCTCCTATCTCGCGCGTGTACTGCGGCATCCCGAGTTCATCGGCGGCCAGGCCGACACCGGCATGCTGGCGCTCTGCGCCGAAGATCTTCGATCGACGTTGGCCGAATCCGAGATCGACCTGATATTGGCCGCCGCGGTGCTGTCCGATCGTCAACTGATGCACCAGGTTCACGCCGTGCCGCCGATGCATGCGGCAATCGGCAGTTGGAGGAACTGAACCGCATGCATGCCCGCTACCTGATCGACGGGGCAATCCACGATGTGGTCGCGACCCGCGACGTCGACGGCGGCGTCCGGTTGCGCCGCGGTGAACACGTGTTGGCCGTCGGCCGCGAAGCCCTGCCCGACGGTCGGTGGCGGCTGCGGGTCGGTGAGCGCACGCATGTCGTACACATCGCCATCGGCGCCGACGCGGTGTTCGTTCATGCCGACGGCATCGGTGCAGTCGAGGTCGAACGCCAGCAGTCGACCCACGCGACCGGCGCCGCGGCCGGCGGTGGATCCGACGTTCTCGTCGCACCGATGCCCGGTGTCGTGATCGCCGTGCTTGCCGGCACTGGCGACGTCGTACATGCCGGCCAGGCGTTGATGGTGATCGAGAGCATGAAGCTCGAAACCACTCTGCTCGCGCCACACAACGCGCGCATCAAGGCCGTGCACTTTCCGGTCGGTGCGAGCTTCGCGTTGAAGGCGGCCCTGATCACTCTCGAAGGCGTCTGAGCCATGAAGCGCATCGAAACCCGCATCGACACCGCGTCCGAAAGCTACCAGCGCAACCATGCCGCGATCAGCGCCATCGTCGACGACTTCCGCGCCCGCCAGGAGCGCGCGCGCAATCTCTGCCCGCCGCGCGACCTGAAGCGCCTGCGTTCGCAGAACAAGCTCTTGCCGCGCGAGCGTCTCGATCTGCTGCTCGACCCCAGCACGCCTTTCCTCGAGTTCTCGTCGCTCGCCGCCTGCGGCCAGTACGACGACGAAGTGCCTGGCGCCAACGTGATCACCGGCCTCGGCGTCGTCAGCGGCCGGGAGGTTTTGATCCACTGCGACAACTCCGGCATCAAGGGCGGCGCCTGGTATACGTTGACGCCACGCAAGATCACCCGGCTGCTCGACATCGCGCTCGAAAACCGACTGCCCGTGCTGCACCTGTGCGACAGCGCCGGCGCCTTCCTCGAAGAGCTGTCGGGCGTCTACATCGAGGGCGGGCGCGTGTTCCGCAATCAGTGCCTGCTGTCCAAGGCCCATGTGCCACAGATCGCGATGGTATTCGGCCATTGCACTGCCGGCGGTGCCTACATACCGGCGCTGTGCGACTACAGCATCATCGTGCGGGGCGCTGGCGGCGTGTTCCTCGGCGGCCCGCCGCTGGTGAAGGCAGCCACTGGCGAAGAGCACACTGCCGACGAGATCGGCGGGTGCGACCTGCAAACCCAGGTCTCGGGCACGGTCGACTACCCTGCCGACAGCGAGGCCCACGCCATCGAGATCTGCCGCGAACTGGTGGCCCAGCTCAGGCCGGCTACGCGCAGCTTCGTGCCCGAGCACGAGCCCGAGGCGCCCTACTACGACCCGGCCGAGATGCACGGCATCGTCAGCCCCGACCACAAGGTCCAGTTCGACCAGCGCGAGCTGATCGCGCGCATCGCCGATGGCAGCCGATTCCACGAATACCAGCCGGCTTATGGGACGACGCTGATTTGCGGTTACGCCTACCTGTGGGGCTATAGGATCGGCGTGCTCGCGAACAATGGCGTGCTGTTCTCGGACAGTTCGAAGAAGGCAGCGCATTTCATCGCGTTGTGCAACCAGAATCGCACGCCGCTGGTCTTCCTGCAGAACACCACCGGCTACATGATCGGCCGCAGCTACGAGATGGAGGGCATCACCAAGGATGGCGCGAAGATGTTGATGGCCCAGGCCGGCAGTGTGGTGCCCAAGTTCACCGTGATCACCAGTGCGGCCTTCGGCGCCGGCTACTACGGCATGTGCGGCCGCGCCTGGGACCCGCGCTTCATCTGGGCCTGGCCGAACATCCACATCGGCGTGATGGGCCCCGAGCAGGCAGCCAATACCCTGGCCGACGTGAAGATCGCGCAGATGCGCCGCAACGGCCACCCGCCGGACGAGGCCGAACTGAAGATCCTGCGCGACCGCGTCGTCGAAAAGGCCGAGCGTGAATCGAACGCCTATTTCGCCACGTCGCGACTGTGGGACGACGGCCTGCTGGCGCCGACCGACACGCGAAATGCGCTGGGGTTGGCGTTGTCGGCCGCATCGCACGCGCCGATCGCCGAACCGAGCTACGGCATCTTCCGCTTCTGACTGCGACGGCGTCGATCTGGTTCAGGCAGCGTCAGAGCGCGCTGTCACGTCGCAACCATGAAAACTTGCAAACTCGCTCAAATCCGCGCGCTCGGTTATGAAGGCATTTTCCGGGGCCTCCGGATCCTCGTGCCCAAGCGCGATGCCGCACAACAGCATCTCGCTTGCAGCCATCGGCAGATGTTCGCGAGCGATCTTGTGAAACCAGGCGAAGGCGGCCTGGGCGCAGGTGTGCAGGCCCTGTGCACGCGCCGCCACGAGGATGTTCTGAATGAACATCCCCACATCCATGAAACTGCCGGTGTTCAGGCGGCGGTCGAGCGTGACGATCAAGCCCACCGGCGCGTCGAAGAATGTGTAATTGCGCAGCATCTGGCGTTGGCGGGCGTCCTTGTCGTCGCGGGCAATGCCGAGTGCCGCGTAAAGACCGAAGCCGCAGCGGCGCCGGCGCTCCAGGCAGGGCTCAAACCAGCTGGTCGGGTAATAGGCGTACTCGGGCTGGTGTCGGTCAGGATCGCCGCTGGCAGCTTCAACGATGGCGCCGCAGAGCTTGTCGCGGCACTCGCCGCCGACCACATACACGCGCCACGGCTGGACATTGTTGCCGCTCGGCGCACGAGCCGCCACTTCAAGAATGTGGCGCACGACATCGGCGGACACCGGCGTGGGCAGGAACCGCCGCACTGATTTGCGGCTGCTGATTGCTTCGTCTACGTGCATCTTGATGCCTTCTGGAACGTCTCAAGGATTCGGGCTTACCGGCAACGCAATCTCGGCATTGCCACCACTGGACGGCGCAGGACACTTGGGCTAGTCTCCTTAAATGAATTCTACCAAACGATCGTTCGACTTACTGGCCAGCCCGGAGCTGGTGGCGCAGTCCAACCTCAGCGCATTCATGCTGCAGTGCGGCGAGTCCGACTTGCAGGCCTTGTCTCGGCGCGCTGACGACGATCCTGCCTGGCTGATGCAGCAGGTGTTCCAGTTCTGCGACTTCCGTTTCTACAAGACGCCGCAGCAGATGCTCGACACCTCGCGCGGCATCGAATGGGCCCGCTGGTGCATCGATGGCACGACCAACATCGTGCTCAACTGCATCGATCGCCATCGGGATACCGCGGTCTGGGAGCGTCCCTACCTGGTCTGGGAGGGCGAAGACAAGCGCGCCCAGCGCAGCCTGAGTTACCGGGAATTCGATGCTGAAGTCAGCCGCCTGGCCAGCGCTCTGCTGGCAATGGGAGTCCAGCGCGGCGACTGTGTAGGGCTGTACATGCCCAACCTGCCCGAAACTTTCATCGCCTTCTTCGCGGTGATGAAGATTGGTGCGATCGTGGTGCCGCTGTTCTCGGGCTTCGGCCCGCAACCGCTGACCTCGCGGCTCAACGATGGCGAAGTGAAAGTCGTGCTGACAGCCGATGGCACTTGGCGCCGCGGTACACCCGGTGCGATGAAATCGGTGCTGGATGAAGCCTTGCGGTCGGTGCCGAGCGTGCAACATGTGCTGGTATTGCGCCATCTGGGTGACGCCCTGCCCTGTTCGATGACGCCGGGCCGCGACCACGATTGGGCCGGCGCGGTGGCAGGCCAGCCGACCGAATTGCCGACTGCCGAAATGGCCGCCGACGATCCGGCGGTGCTGCTGTACACATCGGGCACGACCGGCAAGCCCAAGGGCTGCGTATGGACGCATGTCAGCTTTCTCGGCTCGATGGTCACGCGCGACATGCACATCTGCGCCGACTTCAAGGCCAGCGATCGCTTTTTCTTCATGAGCGACATGGGCTGGATGGTCGGGGCCATGTGCGCTTGCATTCCGAGCTACTTCGGCGGCAGTCTGCTGGTTGCCGAGGGCACGCCCGATTTTCCCGACACCGGCCGCTTCTGGCGGCTGCTGCAGGACCACAAGGTCACCTACCTTGGCGTGGCGCCGACGCTGATCCGTGGCTTGATGCGTTATGGCGATGACGAGGTCCGCAGCTTCGACCTCTCGGCGCTGCGCATCACCGTCTCAGGCGGCGAAGCCTGGACCGAGGCGCCCTGGCGCTGGTTCTTCGAGCACGTGTGCAAGAAGAAGCTGCCTTTCCTGAACATCGTCGGCGGCACCGAGGTCGGCGGCTGCAACTTCACCGGCACCGTGCACCACCCGCTGCGGCCCGGTTCCTTCGGAATGGGTGGTCTCGGCGTGGGGGCCGACATCGTCGATGACCACGGTCAGCCGGTGGCGGCTGGCCAGGTGGGGGAACTGGTGCTGCGCAACCCCAACATCGGTTTCACGAAGAGCCTGTGGCGCGATGACGAGCGCTACCTCGACAGTTACTGGCGCACCCTGCCCGGCATCTGGGTCCATGGCGATTTCGCGATGCGCGACGAGGACGGTCTGATCTACATCCTCGGCCGCAGCGACGACACGATCAAGGTCTCGGGCAAGCGCACCGGGCCGTCGGAAATCGAAACCCTGCTGACCGGCACCGGCAAGGTTTCAGAAGCCGCGGTGATCGGTGTCCCCGACAAACTCAAGGGTTCGGCCATAGTCTGCGTCTGCGTGGCAATGCCGGGTGTGGCGGCTGACACCGCGCTGGAACAGGAGCTTTCCGCCGCCGTCGTGCAAGGCATGGGCAATTCATACCGGCCGCGCCAGGTGCTGCTGGTCAGCGACCTTCCGAAAACGCGCAACATGAAGATCATGAGACGCGTTGTGCGCGCCGTCTACCAGGGTGACAGCCCCGGTGACCTGTCTTCGCTGGTGAATCCGGAAGCGGTCGCCGAACTTCAGCAGCGTTTGCAGGGTTGATGCCGCAGTGCCTGCACCTGCTCGAGCGCCTCCTCAGCAAGCTTGCAGATCGCGCCCATCCGGATCCGGTCCGGCGGGCAAGCGTCGTCCGCGCTGGCGGCGGCTGACCTCGAGCAATAGCCGAGGCGGCGCTTGGCATCCCCGACGATGTCTTCATCATCAAGGTGGCAAGGTGGTCATGACGGCCAAGGAACGTGCGCTGACGCGCAGCGATTAGGTAGCGGCGCGCCTATCTCGGCATCTGATGGCGGCCGCAGGCCTATCGGTGTGTCGGCCGGGCCGGTTCCCCGGATCGCCCGCGACGTTCGACCTGAGGCGTCGCGGCCGCCAACAGTACCCGGGTGAAACTCCCTACACAAAGGACCAGACAAGTGATCAAACTCAATGTGATCAATGGCGTGGCCGAGATCCTGCTCGACAACCCGCCGGTCAACGCGATCACCGATGCCTTGATGGACGCGCTGATGGCGGCCCTGAAGGAGGCCGGCGACGATCCGCGTATACGAGCGATCGTTCTCGGCAGCGCCGTGCCGGGCCGCTTCTGCGCCGGTCTGGACCTGCCACGGTTCAAGGACAGTTCTCCCGTCGAGGCGCACGCCAGCATTCGCAGGCTGTATTGCGAACTGTTCGATTTGCAATCGAGCCTGCCGAAGCCGACCATTGCGGCAATCAGCGGCGTGGTTCGCGGCGGCGGCATGTCGGTCGCGATCACCTGCGACATGCTGGTCGCCGCCGACGATGCCAGCTTTGGCTACCCGGAGCTGGAGGTCGGACTGCTGCCCGCGATCCACTATACCCACCTGCCACGCATCGTCGGCCGCTACCGCGCCTTTGATCTGCTGTTCACCGGCCGCGTCTTCGATGCGCGCGAGGCGATGGCACTGGGGCTCGTCAGTCGCACCGCCCCCGCAAACGAGGTGCTGGGCGAAGCCCATCGACTGGCCCAGGTTCTCGTCGGCAAGTCGCCGGCACTGATGACGCTCGGCAAGGCCGCCTTCACGCGCGCAACCGACAACGGCTACCGCCAGGGCGCGGCGGGTGCAGTCGACCTGCTTTCCACCGTGTTCGGCACCGACGACTGTCGCGAAGGACTGGCCGCGTTCGCGACCAGGCGGCGGCCGACATGGCGCGACGGCTGACGCCAGTGCAGAGCTGGTGCAATGTCCGATGCCGAGTGCGACGAAAATCGAATCAAACAAGGCGGGCCAACAGTGATGGACATCACCAAGCTGTTCGCGCTGGGCGGTCGAGTCGGCGACAAACTGTCGCGCGCAACGAGACGATCGCGGTGACCGAGTCCTCGGCTGGCGGATCGATCTCGGCCGCACTGCTGACGCGCGCGGGTGCCTCGGCCTGCTACCTTGGCGGCACACTCCTGTATACCCGCCGCTCGCGCCGGCTTCTGACCACGCTGACGTCCGAGCAAACCGGTGGCGCGCGCTCTTCGGGCCTGGGCGATGCACAACTGCTGGCCCGCCATCAGCGAAAGCGTTTCGTGCCAGCTGGGGCTTGGCCGAAACCGGCGCCACAGGACCAACCGGCAACAGTCATGGCGATCCGGCGGGCCATACCTGCCTTGCTGTTGACGGCCCGGCGTTGCGGCAGCGAACCCCCCGCGCCGGCCAAGACAACCTGCCAGACAATCTGCTTGCCTTCGCGATGGGAGCGCTCGAGCTGCTGGAAGAGGCCATCGATGCGATCGCATGCCACGCCTGAACCTCAGGGCCAAGCGCCTTCACACCTCATCGTCGCAATCTGACCACCGCATGCACTCCTTTCGCCACATCGTCGGGCCGCTGCGCCTTTTCCATGGGCCCGACAGCCTGGAGATGCTCTGCGCCGAGCTGCAGCGCCTGAACAGCAGACGCGCGGTGATTGTCTGCGGCGCTTCGCTGCAACGTGAGGGCGTACTGCTCGAGCTGGTCCGGACGGCGGCGGGAGATCGCCTGGCAGGCGTTCATGCCGGCGTTCTCGCCCACAGTCCCGTTCCGGCGGTGGAGGCGGCGGCTCAGACATTGAAGCAGCTTAAAGCCGATGCGGTGATCGCGCTAGGCGGCGGTTCATCGATCGTCACTGCGCGCGCCGCAAGCATCCTCGTCGCTGAGGACGGGAATGCCAAAACGCTGTGCACGTCGACAGACGCGTCGGGTCGGTTGACAAGTCCGAAACTGCTGCGCCCGAAGTTGCCGCAGTTGCTCATTCCGACGACGCCGACCACCGCCACGGTCAAGGCCGGTAGCGCAGTGCTAGATCCAGTGGACAACAGGCGGCTCGCGCTGTTCGACCCGAAGACCCGGGCTCATTCGATCTTCATCCATCCAGCCGCGATCAACTCCGCGCCGTGTCAGCTCGTCGCCAGCGCAGGCCTGAATACACTCACACTGGCCTGCGAAGGACTCATGTCGCGGTCCGGCGATCCAATATCGGATGCCCTGCTGATGCATTCGGTGCGCTTGATGGCGCGGCGCCTTCCCGACGCCGCCGGCAGCGCTGACCTCGCCGGCCGCAGCGACCTGATGCTTGCAGCCATTCTCTGCGGCCAGGGCACGGACTACACCGGAGCCGGCATTGCGATTCCCCTCGGCCATGCGATAAGCGCCCGGTTCCATATCGACAACGGCATTTCCAACGCGATCGTCCTGCCTCATGTGCTGCGCTTCAACGCGGCTGCGGCGGGCACCGGCCTCGCCAAGCTGGCGCTGTCCCTGCCCCCGTCAGGGGTGGCGGCAGAGGCAGATCTGGAGACCGTCAGCAAGGCGCTCGAAGCGATTTGCGGCGATCTCGGGATTCCGCGGCGGTTGCGCGACGTTGGCGTGCCGCACGATGCCTTGGCCGAACTAGCCGACGTGGCGATGCAGGACTGGTTCGTGCGCAACAACCCACGACCGGTACGCGAAGCGGCGGAGTTGCAGCAGGTTCTGGAGGAGGGATGGTGACCCGGTGCGCACGCAACGCTGTGGGCCTGAACCGCCGGGAAGGTCCGGTTGATGCCCTGCTGAAACGTGGCCACTCAAGTGCATTGAGAAGCGCTTTTTTTCCCTGCACCAAAACCCAGAACAATGATGCCGCCAACAAGCGTGAGCATTGCCATCGCCAGGAATCCCGATTGATAACTGCCGCCGGCTGACAGATTCAGTCCGAACAGGACGGGCATCACCATGGCGCCGAAATACGCGAACGACAGAGCCGCACCTGTCGCGACAGCTTCTTTTCCGTTCGGTGCGTGGCGGGCAACTTCGGCCAGGAACAAGCCATTCCAGCTCATTGCAAAAGCGCCCATGAAACCGCTGAAGATCAGCGTAAACCCATAAGGCCAGTGCTCATTCATCTGACTGAGAACGGCACAGCACACGGCAATGCCGCAACCCAGCAGCCCGAAGATGATGTCCGGTCTGATCCAGCGGACCACCACGGCAGTAACGAAAATCCTGACGCCGACGCCGAACCCATAGGCCACTGAGACGGCCAGGCCGGCGTCAACCAACGACATCTGACCCACCTTGACAAAATAGATGGCAATGTAGGTCGTGAGCACCAGTTGGGCACCACAGTATAGAAACGAAACCAGTGACAGGATGCGCAGCGGCGCGGACTTGAGAACCATGTTGATCGGCCCCCAGAAACTTGGGGGATCGATTTTTCGGCCACTTGAATCCGACACCGATTCCGAGTCGAAGTTTGCCTTCAGCGGATGGATCAAAGCCATCAATCCAAGACACAGCGCTCCGACAACGATTGCCGTACTCCGCCAGCCGAGCAGAATGACCAGACCCGGTACAGACAGTCCGGCCAGCAGATTGCCACCCGGCACCCCTGTCATCCTGATTGAAAAGACCAGTGGCAACAGGTGAGGCGGGGTTTTGCGGACCAGAATCTGCGAACTGGTCGGCGTCGCCTGGCCGAGGCCCGCACCGAGAAAAATCGCTGCAAGCACAAACAATGGCGGCCAGGCAGATGCCGTCATTGCGATGCCTGCACCGGTGAGGAAAAGGCACAGTTGGCTACCCCTGACGCCGCCGATTCGTTCGGCGACACCCCCTCCGTAAGGCGAGGCAACGGTGCTGGTCAAATAGGTGATCGCGGTAAAGAATCCAAGCATTCCGAGATCGATACCCATATCGGGTGCGGCGACAACGGCGTACAGGGGCACCGTTCCCACCGCCAGAGAAATCAGTGTCTGAACCAGCGTCAGGGTGCCGAGTGGAAAGAGAGCATTTCTCATGGCTTGCCGGCCTTGTTTATCGGCCCGGCAATTTGATCTGACCTGCAAACCGGGCTGATGCAGGGCCGAGCAGATCGACCTTCTCGCCGATGTCCGTGTCGGTCATTGCAAAAGGCCTCGAGCCGAGTCGTCCCAGCTCCTGTGTGGGTTGCGGAGTCAGTGACCACCGATCAGGCCTGGCCGAGAAGCTGGCGCAACAGTGGCAACAGCGCTTGCAAGCTCCACAACAACAGCATCCCCCCGGCCACGGTGGCCAGGATGTTGCGCGTCTGGCGCGCGATCAGGAATGCGACAACGGCGCAGAACAGGCGCAGCAAATCCGGCGAGATCGTGAATCCGGGGCCAGGATTGAGCAACAGCGGCACGACAATCGCCGTCAGGACCGCGACCGGCGCAAAACGCAGCGCCCGCTGTATCACACGCGGAATTTCGAACCGCCCGGCCAGCGCGATGAAGGACAGGCGCAGGCCGAAGGTAATGAGCGCCATGCCCGCTATCAGCAACCACAGTTTCATGCCTTCCGCCATAGCTCCACCCCCACTCCGGCCAGGATTCCGCACAGCGCCGCGGCGATCAGGCCGAGTCGCATCGGCAGTGCGACCGCGCCGACCGCGACGATGCCCGCGGTCACCGCGGCCGCCAGCGTGGCACGGTCGGCGACCGCCGGCCCGAGCAATCCGATGAAGGTCAGCGCCAGACAGAAATCGAGCGACCAGCCAGCCGGGATGCCACTGCCCAACAGATAACCGACCACGGTCGCGACAACCCACGGAACGCCGAGCGTCAGTCCGGCCCCCAGTGTGAACCAGTGCTTGTGCAGCATGTCAGGGTGACCGTCGAAGCGTAGCGCCGAAAACGCGTAGACCTGATCGGTAAGCACATACGCCAGCAGCGCCTTCCAGCGCAGCGGCAGCGCCCCGAAATGCGGCGCCATGGACAGGCTGTACATCAGGAAACGCAGATTGATTACCAGCACGGTCACCAGGATCACCATGACCGGTGCCTGCGCGGCAAACATCTGGATCGCCACCAGTTGCGATGTACCGGCAAATACAAGCATCGCCATCGCCCCACAGGCGTACACCGAGATTCCGGCGGTCGCGCCGGCAACGCCGATCACCAGCGAAAACACCACGACACCGGGAGTCGAAGGCAGCAGCACTCTGATGCCGGCGAGCAGTTGCGAGCGGGGGGTGGTGATCAGCAAATCAAATACCGGTGACTTGGCGCTGGAGAAATCGGTATCTGTCCTGTTCCGGGGCGGACTCCACGCCGTTCAATCCCGCGTCTGCTCGCGAAGCCATGGTCTCGAGTCTCAGTCGTCATGAATCGACTCACCAGCCATGCGCGCAGCACCGGAACGCACCAGTTCCTGCGTCAGCTGGTCGACCCAGTCCGCCATCGGAATCTCTGCTGCGAAGCTGCGGTGAATGCGCCGAAAATGAGTTGTCGCCATGGCCCATCGGATCAACTCGGCAAGTGGCATCTGTCTGCTGTCGAGCAGCTTGAACTTGAGTAACACCTTGGCGGCGTGACGGCCGTGACGATGCGGACTCGAGACGAAGGCGTCCAGGCGCCTTCTTGCCTGCGAAATGACCAGCGGGCCATGGTGGAAGACCCGACCATGGCCGGGGACGATCCAGCATGGGTCGAGCTGCTCGATCAGATCGAATGTCGCCGCCACCAGATCAAACGCTGCTTCCCCTTCCAGCTCCGGAAACACCACGCCGAAACCGTTCTCCCAGAGGGCGTCGGCAGAGATCAGGGTCCGCGACCGGGGTTCGAACAGGATGACCGAATCGGGGTCGTGCCCCGGCGCAGCATGCACCTGCCACGGCAAGTCGGCCAGCTCGAACTCGGTGCCGGGCACCACAAGGCCATCCAGCTTGAACGGCGGACAGAGTTGTCCGGTGGGTACATAGCCGAGCGCCTGCGGATCCCAGTTCGACACGGCCGGTGCCATGCCCGGCGGGATGAAGGTCTGCAGTCGTGGATAGCGGTTCTGCAACCCTGCGTTGCCGCCGCAGTGGTCGCTGTGCAGATGGGTGTTGACCAGCTGATCCAGCGGCCGGCCGGCCAGTGCGGCGTCAACCAGCGCAACTGTCTGCTCCGCCTGGGTACAGTAGCCACTGTCGACCAGCGTCGCGGCCCGGGAACCGATACAGAGGATGTTGTTCGACGACAGCCAGTTGCGCTCGATGACGCATACACCCTGCGGCAGCTCGGGACTGCGCGTCATCGCAAGTCTGCGCGAAAGGTCTGGTCGGCCTGCAGGGGCGTTCGCTTCATCGTCCCTTCCAGACCGGCTTGCGTTTTTCGGCGAAGGCGAGCGGACCTTCCTGTGCATCTTCGCTGGCATAGGCCGCACGGTAGATGTTGTGGGCCAGTGCCATGCCGGCTTCGCAGCCGGCGCTCATTGCCGTGAGAATCGATTCCTTGCCAGCCATCACCGACAGCGGCGCGTTGTCACGGATACGCTCGGCCAGCGACTGCGCGCGCGCGCGCACCGCGTCGGGTGTGGCCTCGAGGTAGTTGATGAAACCCAGTTGGTGGAAGACCGCTATCGGATACAGATCGCCGGTCAGCACCATTTCCATCAGCAGCGGTTGCGGCAGCATCCACAGCAGCGGAATCGCCCACGGGCTGCCACGGCCGGCAATCCGGGTCTCGGAGATGCCGACCTGCGTGCCCCGCAGGCCGACCCGCAGGTCGGAGTTCAGGCTAAGCATCATGCCGCCAGCGATCAGGTGCCCGGTCATTGCCGCGATGATGGGCTTGGCGACGCGGCGCTGGCGACCGTGGAAGGGGTCCTTCATCTTGGTCAGTATGTCGACACCCTCCTCTTTCTTCACGCGCGCGGCCTCGCGCAGATCGAGTCCGGCGCAGAAGGTGCCGCAGTCGGCCGAGGTGAGGATGGCGACACGCACATTCGTATCGGCATCGACCTTGTCCCAGCAGTCGTGCAGGCGGTTGGCTGCCGCGGGCGACAACGCGTTGCGGATCTCGGGACGGTTGATCTTGACGGTGGCGATGCCGTCACGCACCTCATAGCTCACCGTGTCTGCATCACTCATGTCGACTCTTTCGATGATTGGGGTTGTTGAGGCTCAGGCGCGGCCGTTTGCCAAGTCGCAGGCCGCCGCGCGAGGAAGGCACTGATGCCCTCTGCGGCGTCTTCGGTTTCCCAGGCGTCGGCCAGCGCGGCTGCGGTGTAATCCATGCATTCGCGTGGCGGGCGGCCGACGACGTCGTTGAACAGCTTCTTGGTCGATGCGATCGACCCGGCCGGAATGGCCATGATCAGTGCCAGTTCCTCCTCGATCGCCCGATCGAGATCCGCCGGTGCGGCAACGCGGTCAACCAGACCGATGCGTTCGGCCTGGCCGGCGTCAATGAACTGCGCCGTCAAGCCGTATCGGCGGGCCCTGGCCAAGCCGATGCGACGCGCGACGTAAGGCCCGATATTGGCCGGCAGCAGGCCGAGCCTGGCCTCGGTCAGCGCAAAACGCGCCGCGCTCGAGGCCACGCTCACGTCGCAGATGCAGGTCATGCCGAAGCCGCCGCCGGTCGCCGCACCGTTGATGCGGCCGACCACCACCTTCGGCAGGGTGTCGAACTCGTAAAACAGCTCGGCCAGGACTTTCGATTCCGCAATGCGTTCGGACCGGGTCTGCTTGAGCACGGACTGCATCCAGTTCAGGTCGCCGCCGGCGCAGAAGGACTTGCCCTCGCCGGTCAGCACCACGACACGCAGCTTGTCGTCGGCGGCGATGACCGCCAGCGCGTGACGCAGCTCCTGCACCAGCTTCATGCTCATCGCGTTCTGGATCTCGGGTCGGGCCAGCGTCAGTCGGGCGACGCAGGCACCGTCCCTCGCCAGCTTGATCGATTCGTAGTTCAATACGGTCTCCTCAAGATGTGTGCAAGGCGATCACTCGGCTTCGATGGCATCAACCAGCGCGACCACCAACCCGCGCTCTACCGTCTGCCCGGCGACGACGGTCAGGCTGCGCAGCACGCCGTCGTGTTCAGCGCAGATCTTCAACTCCATCTTCATCGACTCCATCGTCACCACCACGTCGCCGACGCGCAGCGTGTCGCCGACCGCTGCATGGGTCTGCAGGATCGTGCCCATCATCGGCGTTCGCAGTTCACCGGAGGTCACATTCGCAGCCGCAGCCCGCGCCAGGTAACCGATGGCTTCCAACTGATGCGAGCTGCCGGGTGCCTGCACGAACAGCCGGCCGTCGCGGTGAGCAATGGCGACGGTCTGGACGTCATCGCCGACGCCAAGGCGCCACTGTTCGCCGATCCGGCGCAGTGACAACAGCACGCGCTCTTGGCCCACCTGGACCAGCATCTGGCCATCGGGGGCCGGCAGGCCGAAACGAATCTCGTGCAACTTCGCGCCATCGCGAAGCAGCAGCGTGGGCACCGCGGTCACGGGTTCGTCGCCGGCATGCATATGCCAACCGGTCACGTCGGGTGCCGACCAGGCACCGTAGCCCGCGCCGGCCTTGCGCGCCTCGAGCAGCCACCACGCCGCGGCGGCGGCGAGCAAAGATAGCGGCGTGCCATCGACGCCGATTTGCTTCAGCAATGCCTCGTCGACGCTGCGGGTGTGAAAGCTGCCATCGCGCGTTTGCGGAAGTGCGATCAGATGCTGCAGGAAACTGCAATTCGTCGTCACACCGAACACGCGCGTATCGCCGAGCGCAAGCGCGAGGCGGTCGAGGGCGGTTTGCCGATCCGGTGCGCGAACGATCAATTTGGCCAGCATCGAATCGTAATATGGCGTCACCACCGAGCCGGCGCGCACGCCCGTTTCGACACGTACGTCGCGGGCCGGGAACATCACCTCGACGATCTCGCCGGTGGACGGCATGAAGCCGTGTTCGGCGTCCTCGGCGCAGACCCGGGCCTCGACCGCATGGCCGCGCAGCACGACCTCGGACTGGCGCAGCGGCAAGCCCTTGCCGGCGGCCACGCGCAGCATCAGCTCGACGATGTCGACACCGGTTACCTCCTCCGTCACCGGATGCTCGACCTGCAGTCGCGGGTTGACCTCGAGGAACCAGTGCCGATCCCCGGACACGAGGAATTCGACCGTGCCGACACCCCGGTAGTGCAGGCGCTGCGCAAGCCTCACCGCGTCAGCCAGCAAGTGTTCGCGCAGGCCCGCCGGCAACGGCGCGGCGGGCGCCTCTTCGATCAGCTTCTGGTGCCGGCGCTGCAGCGTGCATTCGCGCTCGAAAAGGTGGATCACCTCGCCGCGGCCGTCGCCGGCAATCTGCACCTCGACGTGCCGGCCGCGCTCGACATAAGGTTCGACAATCAGCGCTGGGTCGCCAAAGGAGCTGCGGGCTTCGCGCATGGCGGTGGAAATGGCCTCCGGCAGAGCCTGCGTCTGCCACACCACATGCATGCCCTTGCCGCCGCCGCCGGCGGCCGGCTTGAGCAGCACCGGCAGCGGCAGCGCGCGCGCCCAGGCGGCAACCAGTTCGGAGTCGAAACTGGCCTGCTCGCCGCCCCCCAATACGGGCACGCCGGCCGCGCGCGCCTCGGCTTTGGCGGATGCCTTGTTTCCCAGGCGCTCGATGACTTCGGGTGTCGGGCCGATGAAGACCAGGCCGGCGGCCTCGACCGCCCGTGCAAACTCAGGGTTCTCGGCCAGGAAACCGTAGCCGGGGTGGATGGCCTGCGCGCCGCTGCGCCGGGCGGCATCGATCACTGCGTCAATGCGCAAATAACTTTCGGTCGCGGTGGCGCCACCGATGCCGATCGATTCGCCGATCACGGCCGTGTGCAGTGCATCCCGATCGACACTCGAATGCACGCCAGCCACCGCGATGCCCAGGCGCTGGCAGGTACGGGCGATGCGGCAGGCGATCTCGCCGCGGTTGGCAATCAGGATCTTCCTAAACATCGCAGGCTCCCGCGGCGTGATCGCCCGCGCACGCTGCGCGAGCCAGGCATTCTGGCTTCGCCGCTGCGCCGACACGCGTCGGCTGGTCGCCGCGGTTGGCAATCAGGATCGGGATGGGCACTAGCGGGCGCTCCAGCGCGGCAGACGCTTCTCGTTGAATGCCTTCACACCTTCGAGACGATCGTCCGACGACACCAGCACGTTGTAGGCGGCAATGTCGAGCGCGTAGCCGGTGTGGAAGTCGACCTCGCCACCTCGCGAGGCGGCCAGCTTGGCGTAATGCACCGACATCGGCGCGGCAAGCACGATCTCGCGCGCTTCGGCCACGGCGACCGTCAGCGCCTGGCCGGGTTCCGCAAGCGTGGTCACCATGTCCCAGATCGCGGCCTGCTCGGCCGAGAAGCGCCGCGCCGTCAGCAGCAGCTGCTTGGCGCGCCGCGCACCGACCGCACGCACCAGGTTCTGGATGCCGCCGCCGCCGGGCATGATGCCGCGCCGCACCTCAGGCAGCGAGAATACCGCATTGCGCCCGGCGACGATCCAGTCGCACATCAGCGCCATTTCGCACCCACCGCCGTGGGCATGGCCTTCGACCGCGGCGATCACCGGGCGCGGAAAATCCTTGACTGCCAGCAGCGCTTCCTCGGCCATCTGGTGCTGGCGACGCCAGCAGGCATCGGTCATTGGTGCATTCCGGGCACCGGTTGAAGGGCTCACGCCGCCGCGCTCCTTCAGATCGCCGCCGGTGCAGAAGGCGCGTTCGCCGGCACCGGTGACGATCAGCACGCGCAGGCTGTCGTCGAACGCCAGCTCGTGCAGCGCATTGCGCAGGTCGACGAACATCTGGGTATTCATCGCATTCATCACTTCGGGACGGTTCAGCACCAGGCAACGAATGCCATCGGCCGGTTCCGTGTCTGAAGCGGGATGGATCAACAGCGTTTCGTAATCCATCGGCGTCTCAGTACGAGCGGGGCATGCCCAGCAGGTGCTCGGCAACTTGCGCCAGCACCAGGTTGTTGGAGATCGGTGCGGTTCGGAACAAGCGGCTCTCTTTCCACTTGCGTTCGATGTCGTACTCGCACGCCACACCATAACCGCCGAAAGTCGTCATCGCGGCCTCCGCCGCCTCCCAGGCGGCTTCGCTGGCCAGGTACTTGACCATCGTCGCCTCACGGCCGCACGGCAACCCGGCGTCGAACAAGCTGGCAGCCTTGTTGCGCATCAGCTCGGCAGCTTCGATATTCATGTGCGCGCGCGCTATCGGGAACTGCACGCCCTGGTTGGCGCCGATCGGGCGGTCAAAGACGACGCGCTCGCTGCCGTAGCGAGCCGCTTTCTCGACGAACCAGTGCCCGTCGCCAACCGCCTCACTCGCGACCAGCAGGCGCTCGGAGTGCAGCGAGTCAAGCAGGTAGTGAAAGCCCTTGCCTTCCTCGCCGATCCGGTCATCGTCGCTCAGTTCGAGGTTGTCGATGAACACCTCGAACGTGTGGTGGTTGATCATCGTGCGGATCGGCGTGGCCTTCAGCGCTGCGCCGGCTTTCTTGATGTCGATCAGGAACAGGCTCAGACCGTCGGTCTTTTTCGTCACGGCGTCGATCGGCGTGGTCCGCGCGATCAGCAGATACATGTGCGAGTGACTGTAGCGCGAAGTCCAGATCTTCTGCCCGTTGACGATGTAGCCCCCTTGCACCTTGCGAGCGAAGGTCTTGATCGCCAGCGTGTTCGAACCGGCGTCGGGCTCGGTCACGCCAAACGCCTGCAGGCGCAGGCTGCCGTCGGCGATGCGTGGCAGCGTGCGCCGCTTCTGCGCCTCCGTGCCGTGGCGCATGATCGACGCCATCGTGTACATCTGGGCATGGCAATGCACGGCGCTGCCGCCGTTCTGGTTGACCTCCTGCAGGATCAGACAGGCGTCGAGCAGCGGCAACCCCGCGCCACCGTATTCCTCCGGAATCAGCGCAGCCAGCCAGCCGGCCTTGGCCATTGCATCGACGAAAGCTTCCGGGTACGCGCCGTCCTGCGCGAGCTGGCGCCAGTACTCAGGGCCGAAGGCGTTGCACAGATCCTTGACGGCGGCGCGGATCTGCCCCTGCGTCTCGGTGTAGTCGAAGTTCATGGCCAGTCGTCTCGGTCAGGGTCCGGGTTGTGGCTCACATGCGGAATACGCCGAACTGTGTGTCGCGCTGCGACTGACGTCCCGCCAACTCGAACAGCAAGGCCAATATGTCGCGCGTCTCCAGCGGATCGATGACCATGTCGCACCACAGATTGGCGGCGTAGTTGTACGGGCTGGCGAAGGTCTCGAACTGCTCGCGGATCGGCTGTTTGAAACGCTCCTTTTCCGCTTCGGTCCAGCTCGTGCCTTCGCGTTCGTGGATGTTGTCGCGCACCATTGCCATCGTTGTCGCCGCCTGTTCCGGGCCCATCAGCGCGGCGCGGCCGGTGGGCCACATCATCATCACGTGCGGCTTGAAGGGGCGGCCACACATCGCCAGGTAGGCCGCTGCGTACGAGCCGCCGGTGATGAGGGTGTAGCGGGGCACGTTCGCCGACGCCATCGCGGTCATGAACTTGGCGCCATGCTTGGCGATGCCTTCGCGTTCGACCGTCTGACCGACCATGAAGCCCGAGACATCGGCAATGAACAGCAGCGGAATGTCACGCTGGCATGCCAGCTCGATGAAGTGTGCACCCTTCAGCGCACTTTCGGAGAAGATGACGCCGTTGTTGGCGAGGATTCCGACCTGAAAGCCCTTGATCCGCGCGAAGCCGCAGATCATCGAGCTGCCGTACAGCGGCTTGAATTCCTGCAGATCGCTGTCATCGATCAGGCGCGCCAGCACCTCGCGGTTGTCGGTCGGGTGGCGGTTGTCGGCACTGACGATGCCATAAATCTCGCGCGCATCGAGTCGCGGCGGCTTCGGGATCGCCACATCCCAGCGCTGTTTTGGTCCAGTACCCAGGTTGGCCACGATGTCGCGCACGATGGCAATGGCGTGGCCGTCGCTTTCCGCCAGATGGTCGGTGACGCCACTCACGCGGCTGTGCATGTCGCCACCACCCAACGTCTCGACATCGACCACTTCCCTGGTCGCGGCATACACCAGCTGCGGCCCGCCGAGAAACATGGCGCCCTGGTTGCGCACGATCACCGCTTCGTCGCACAGCGCCGGCAGGTAGGCGCCACCCGCGGTGGACGGGCCGTGCACGGTGGCGATCTGCGTGATGCCTTCGCCGGACATGCGGATCTGGTTGTAGAAGATCGAGCCGAACTGTCCGTCGTCGGGAAAAATGTGCGCCTGCTCGGGCAGGTTGGCGCCACCGGACTGCACCATCGTGATGCAAGGCAGGCGATGTTGCCAGGCGACCATCTGGGCCCGCACATGTTTCTTCGCGGTAATGCCGTAATAGGTGCCGCCCTTCACCGTCGCGTCGTGGATCATCAGCATGCAGGGTCGGCCGCTGACCAGCCCGATGCCGGTGATGATGCTGCCGCCCGGCGGCACGCCTTCGTACAGGCCGTCGCCGGCGAGCTGGCCGAATTCGAGAAACGGCGAGCCAGGATCGAGCACCGCCGCCAGGCGTTCGCGCGGCAGCAGTTGGCCGCGCTCCTTGTGCAGCCTGCGTGCCTTCTCAGGTCCGCCAGCCAGCGCGCTGGCGCGCCGTGTTTGCAGGTCTGCAATGCGTTCCCGGTAGGCATCTCGATTGCGGCCAAAACTGTCGCTGCCCGGCGAGACGGTGGTCGACATCAGGCTCATCAACTGCCCCCTGGAGTGCGCGTGGGGCGTCTGCAGGGCCGGGTTCTAGCCGAGCTCGAATCAGGCGTCTTCATTTTCATATCGACAGTCCGCCGCCGCAGATCACGGTCTGACCGCTGATGTAGTTGGACTCCGGCGTGCACAGCAGATACACCGAACCAGCGGCCTCCTCGGGCGTGCCGCTGCGGCCGAGCGGAATGCTGCGCTCCATCATCGCCAGCAGGTCGGGGTTGACTCCGACCTTGATCTGGCGGCCCTCGACGTCGATCGACGCGTCGTCGCCTGCGGTTGCTTCGGTCAGTCCCGTTCTGATCATGCCGAACGCGACGGCATTGACATTGACCTTGTAACGCCCCCATTCCTTGGAAAGCGCCTTGGTCAGACCGACGATGCCGGACTTGGCGGCCGAGTAGTTGGCCTGGCCCGCATTGCCGCCGGTGCCGGCGATCGACGAGATATTGACCACCTTGCGGAATATTTCCTGGCCGGCCTCGGCTTCCAGTTTTGCCATCTGCCGAAAGTGGTCGGCAGCGGCCCGAAGGATCTTGAACGGCGCCGTCAGGTGCACGTCGAGGATCGATTGCCATTGCTCGTCGGTCATCTTCTGGATCACGTTGTCCCAGGTATAGCCGGCGTTGTTGACGATGATGTCCAGGCCACCAAAGCCGTCCAGCGCCGACTTGACGAACTGCTCGGCGAAGCCGTCGGCATTGACGCTGCCGATACAGGCGATGACCTTGCCGCCGACGGCGTTGATGTCGGCCACGGTCTGCTCGGCGGGCGCCCGGTCGAGGTCATTGACCACGACGCTGGCGCCTTCCCTGGCGAGCTTCATCGCAATCGCGCGCCCGATGCCGCGTCCGGAACCGGAGACGATCGCGACCTTGCCTTCGAGATTGTTCATCAATATGTTCTCGCTGCCGGTTGTGCGCGATTCAATCCAACGCCACCAGCGCTTCGCCAGCCAACGTCACTTCACCGCTGCGCTTGGCCGCAATGAGTTCGATCCGTGCACAAGGGCGATTCCAGAAGATCAGCTTCTCCACCACCTTGCCGCTGCACTGCACCCGATCCCCGACCTGAGTGATGGTGGCGAAACGCACGCCATAGCTCAGGATGCGCCGCTGGGGCACCCATTGCGTCAGCGCCCGGGCCAGATAGGCCATCGACAACATGCCTTGCGCGAATACGTCCTTCATGCCCGCCTGCTGCGCAAAGTCGATATCGATGTGGATGGGGTTGTGGTCGCCGGAGGCGCCGGCAAACAGCGCCAGCGTGGTACGGCTGATCGGTGCTGGTTGCAAGACGCGCAGGGTGTCGCCGACCTTGACCTTCTTGGCGTCGAATTTCATCGCATCTCCGTCAGGCATGGCGCACGACGAGAACCGAATGCAGGTCCGCAACACGTTCGCCGAGTTGGTTTGTTACCTTCGATTCGTTGACGACGAACTCCAGCGCACCCTTCTTCTTGTCGTAGATGTCGCTGACCCTCGACTCGAAGCGCAAGGTGTCGCCGGCACAGACCGGCGCGTGGTAGTCGAAGCGCTGCTCGCCGTGCAGCACCTTGCCGAGATCGATCTCGAGCTTCTCGATCAGCTGCATCGTCTCGCCGGTATCGCCCGACGCGCCGAAGATGAAGGTCGGCGGCGCGACGATGCCGCGGTAGCCGGCCGCCTTCGCGGCGGCCTCGTCCGTGTGGATCGGGTCGGCGAGGCCGATCACCTTGGCGAAGAATGCGATGCGGCCCTTCTCCACGTCCCAGCTCACGGGGGAAAGCGTATAGCCGATGTATTTCTTGTCGATCACGTTCACACGCTCTGGTAAAGCGTGACCACGCAGGCACCGCCCAGTCCGAGGTTGTGCTGCAACGCGACGCGCGCGTCCTTCACCTGGCGCTTGTCGGCCGTGCCGCGCAACTGGTGCGTCAACTCATGACACTGCGCCAGACCGGTGGCGCCGAGCGGGTGGCCCTTGGACAGCAAGCCACCCGAAGGATTGGTGACGACTTTGCCGCCATAGGTGTTGTCGCCATCGCGCACGAACTTCTCGGCACCGCCTTCCCGACACAGGCCCAGACCTTCGTAGGTGATCAGTTCATTCTGAGCAAAGCAGTCGTGCAACTCGACCACGTCGATGTCGCCAGGGCCGATCCCGGCCTGCTCGTAGACCTGCCGGCCGGCCTCGCGTGCCATGTCGTAGCCGACCACACGCATCATGTCCTTGGAGTCGAAGGTGCTGTCGAAATCGGTCGTCATCGCCTGCGCCGTGATGCAGACCTTGACGTTCAGGTGGTGTTTCCTTGCGAAGGATTCGGAGCAGATCACCGCGGCTGCGGCACCGCAAGTGGGCGGGCAGGCCATCAGGCGCGTCATCACCCCGTCCCATAGCATCGGCGAGGCCATCACGTCTTCCGTCGTGACCTCCTTGCGGAACAGCGCCAGCGGGTTGTTGACCGCATGGCGGCTGGCCTTGGCGCGGATGCGCGCAAAGGTTTCCAGCTGGGTGCCGTACTTGTCCATATGGGCCTTGCCGGCGCCACCGAAGTAGCGCAGCGCGAGCGGGATCTCGGGATGACCGACCAGCGCGTCGGTGGCATCGTCGAATTGCTCGAACGGCGTCGGTCGGTCGGTGAATGCGGCCTTGATGGCACCGGGCTGCATTTGCTCGAAGCCGAGCGCCAGCACGCAGTCTGCCGCGCCCGACTGCACCGCCTGACGCGCCAGGAACAGCGCCGACGAGCCCGTCGAGCAGTTGTTGTTGACGTTGACGATCGGAATGCCGGTCATGCCCACCGGATACAGCGCCCGCTGGCCGCAGGTGGAATCGCCGTAGACGTAGCCGACATAGGCTTGCTGAACCGACGTATATTCGATCCCGGCGTCCACCAATGCCTGGCGAGTGGCCTGCGCCCCCATGATGTTGTAAGGCTCGCTCGCACCGGGCTTTGCGAACGGGACCATGCCGACTCCGGCGACGATGACTTTGTGTTGCATTAAAGAACCTCCCTGCTTTCAGCACATTGGAATTTGGCCGCCAATGGGCGGCAAAGCCTCGGCAGCCTGCTCTCGGCCGCCACCGCCCAGCTGCGGCGCTTGGTCGAGCAGACGGCACACGGGAATCGCGCCAGCGCCGGCTGCGACCTTCGATCTGAAATCAATAGATGCGGCCGTCCTCATGCGTTGTCGGCTTCCCCGGCATTGGCCGGCTTCAGCCAGAGGCGCTCGATTTCATGGCGCTGGATCTTGCCGCTGCTGCTGCGCGGAAAGGCCGCCAGATCCACTACCCGGATGGCTTTCGGAACCTTGTAACTCGACAACTGCTCACGGCAGCTGGCCTGCAGTGCCTCGACGTCACGGCCCGCGCCCGGCCTGAAGGCAACGTACGCCACCGGCACCTCGCCCCAGCGGGCATCGCGTTGGCGCACGATCACCGCGTCGGCCACGGCAGATTGGGCCAGCAGCACCCGTTCGATCTCGGCCGGATAGATGTTCTCTCCGCCGGATTTGATCAGGTACTTGGCTCGGTCGACAAAATCGAGCGTGCCATCGGGGTGACGCACGAACAGGTCCCCCATGTGATACCAGCCACCGCGGAAATCGTGCGCATTCACTTCAGGCGCGTTCCAGTAGCCGGAGAACAGCATCGGGCCGCGCAGCGCGGCTTCGCCCGGAGTGCCATCCGGCACATCGTTGTCTTCGCCATCGACGAGACGTACGCGGCAGAATCCAGACTCCCGCTTGGTCAGCTTGTGCGGAACCACGCCGGGGGCCAGCAGGTCCCCCGAGGCAGGTGCCAGGCCAGTTTCGGTGGCGCCAAAACTGTTCAGATAGGGGGCCTTCAGCAAGCGGGTCAGGTCGGCAATCTGCTGCAGCGGCACCAGATCGGCCATGGCGCCGACCACGCGCACGCCGCGCGGCTTGGTGGCGTTGCGCTGCAGGCCTTCGATCAACACGTCGATCATGCCGGGCATTGCCACCAGCCAGCCGATTGATTCGCGCTCGATCGCCGCGCAAAGCCGGTCAATTCGGAGACCGTCATGCACCACAAGTTTGCCACCGATCATCAGCGTCGCCAGGCCGAAGTCGGTCGCCGCCATGTGGAAGAGAGGCGACCAGGCTACATAGCTGTGTTCGGCGCCGATCCCGTATTCGGCGGCAAAACACATCGCCCGCGCCACCATCGCGCGCTGGCTGATCACGGCACCTTTCGGCAGTCCCGTGGTGCCGCTGGTGTAGAGGATGACAAGACCCTGTTCAGGATCGATATCGAGTTGCGGGTCGATGGCCGACATACCGGCCAGCAGCGGCTCGAACTGGGTGTCGATCTCGACCACATCGGTCACGCCATGGTCAATGCGGGCCAGCATTGCGGAGTGACGCGCCGACACGAATACCATCCGCGGCGCGACGAGTTGAATGCAATGCCTCAATTCCGCGTCGATCAGGCGCCAGTTCAGGCAAGCGACGATGACCCCGGTGCTGGCCGCCGCCAGCTGCAGCACGACGTACTCGTGACGGTTCTCGGCCAGCACGGCCACCCGGTCGCCGGGGCTCAGACCGCGAGCCAACAAGGCCTGCGCCAAGCGGTTGACCATCTGATCGAGTTCACCATAACTCAGCGTGCCATGGCTGTCTTGCAGCGCCGGAAAACCTGATCTCGTGACCGCCTGCTTGCGCAACAGGTCGGCCACTGTCAGTGTTTGCGCGAAGATTGCGGTTGCCATGCGAGTCAGTTGTGTTCCAGTTGCGGTGCCGAAACAGGACCGCGCTGGCTGTCGAGTCTATCTAACGCTTGACAGTTAAGCAACTGCGACTTAGTCTCGCTGCCATGAACGATGGAGTAGCAACGCCTGCGACAGCAACCTTTCACAGGCAGCGCCACTTCACGGCTGTCACCACGCCGCCGGATCACGGCAGCAGCGTTCTTGCACCAGGCGTTCGCGCCCCCGAACCCAGCCACAGCCCGGCTCTGGCTTGAGATTCGAAGTCAAACATTGCCGTCGGTGCAAGCGCTCGCTGGGCTGATGGAACGAACGAATGTGAAAGCAGACTTCGCATGAGCGGTCCCCTCGCAGGCTTGAGAGTGGTTGAGTTCGGTGGCATCGGCCCCGGGCCGTTTTGCGCGATGATGCTGGCAGACATGGGAGCCGATGTGATCCGCCTCGACCGCAAAGCCGACAAAGGCAAGGATCGAGGAGAACCCGCCTTTCTGGCCAGCGGCCGACGCAGCGTGCTGCACCGTGGCCGCCGTTCGGTGGCGGTAGACCTGAAGTCAGCGCAGGACCGCGACAAGGTTCTGGCAATGATCGATGGCGCAGATGCCGTGATCGAAGGTTATCGGCCGGGCGTCCTGGAGCGGCTCGGGCTGGGCCCGGAGCAGCTTCTGGTGCGCAATCCACGCCTCGTGATCGGTCGCATGACCGGCTGGGGTCAGGACGGACCGCTGGCGCAGGCGGCGGGCCACGACATCAATTACATCGCGCTGTCCGGTGCGCTGGCCACGATTGGCCGCAAGAAAGGCGGCCCGATCGCTCCCGCGGCGATGGTCGGCGACCTCGGCGGGGGAGGCATGATGCTCGCATTCGGCATCGTCTGCGCCCTGCTCGAAGCGCGCCGTTCAGGGCTCGGCCAGGTGGTCGATGCCGCGGTGCTTGATGGCGCCGCGCTGCTGACCTCGATCGTCTGTGAACTGCGTGGCGTCGGCCATTGGAAAGACGAACGCGAATCCAATCTGCTCGACGGCGGATCGCATTTCTACGACACCTACGAATGCGCCGACGGCGAGTGGATATCCATCGGTGCACTCGAGCCTCAGTTCTATGCCCTGCTGCTCGACAAGCTCGGCATCACCGAACCCGAGTTCCAGCGCCAGCGCGACCCGGCCGCATGGCCGGCGCTGAAGGCCCGGATGGTGGCGATCTTCCGTTCGCAAAGCAGCGCGTACTGGTGCAGCTTGTTTGAAGCCACCGATGTCTGCTTCGCGCCGGTGCTCAGCACAGGCGACGCTGCCCGGCACCCTCACAACCTGGCCCGCGAGACTTTCTTCGAGAGCGAGGGCGTGGTGCAACCGTCACCTGCACCACGTTTCAGTCGCACACCGGCTGGACGACCCGATCCGGCCCCGTTCATCGGCGAACACGATGGCGCGGCTTGCTGGCTGGAAACACATGTTGTCCGCTGAAAGTTCCTGCTTGGCGAGCGCGGATGCGCGCCGGCCTCCTGCTCGTCGAGGCAGCCGGAAAGGTGGGCATTCCCGAATGCCAGCAGTGATCAACTGGCGCCCGGTCGTTCAGTGAGGCAGATGCCGAAAGCCCTGATTGTGAAATACCACCACCGTGGCGGCAATGGCCGTGCGCACACCTTCGACTTGGAGACAGCAAAATGAAAAAACACCTGAAAGACTTCGCTCTCATCAGTGTGTCGTTCGCGGTTCTGACCGGATTCAGTCAAGCCAGCGCAGCTCAGCAGATCAAGCTGCGGGTCGCCGACTCGTTCCCGGCGACGCACTGGATATCGCTGAACATCACCAAGTACATGATGGAGCAGGTGTCGGCGCGAACCAACCAGAAGGTCGAGTTCGAGTACTACCCAGCCGAGCAACTTGGCAAGGCGAAGGACCTCCTGTCCCTTGCCGTCTCCGGGGTTACCGACATCGCATACGTAGCGCCCGGTTTCGTGAGCGACAAGATGCCCCTCGCGGCGGTCGGCGAATTGCCACTGCCAACCGCCTCGCCGTCGGCCTGTCCGGTGACCATGGCGTACTGGAAGATTGCCAAGCCTGGCGGTTTGCTCGATCAAGAAGAGTTCGCGCCGAATGGCGTTCGCGTGCTGTTTTCGATCGTATTGCCGCCGTACCAGCTGGTCACCACTGCGAAATTCGCCAGCGTCAAGGATCTCGCCGGCATGAAGATCCGAACCAGCGGCGCCCCGAAGGAACTGGCGTTGAGAAAGCTGGGCGCAGTCCCGATCCAGATGCCCACCCCGGAGCTCAACGAGGCGATGTCGCGTCGCACAGTGGATGGCGCCGTATTGCCGATCGGCAGTGTCCCCGCCTATGGGCTGGACGTGATTGCCAAATATTTCACCGTCGGCGAAAACTTCGGCAGCTTCGTCGCGAACTACGTGATGAGCGAACGCAAATGGAAGACGCTGTCGCCTGACGTTCAAAAGGTGCTGGCCGACATGGGCGAAGAGCTCAGCAAGCGCGGCTGCGTGTTCGCCGACCGCGAAGAAGCTGAAAATATCAACAAACTGCAAAAGGTCGGTGTCACACTTGTAACTCTGCCTGCGGCCGACAAGCCTGGATTGCGCGAAATGCAGACCAGTGTCAGCAAGACTTGGGCGGATGGACTGGACAAGCGTGGCAAGGCGGGAACAACGGTACTGAACGCATTCGCCGAAGCCCTGAGGTAAACAATATTGTTGGGCTCTGCAAAAAAGAGAAGCAAGCAATGTGGCAGCGGTGATGAGGCACACGATTCAATCGGGCCCCCGACTTCAACCAAGCACATTCGATGACGATTTATGCAGCCCTTCCCCTGGTACACATCAGTTGGGCCCCCCGTATTCAGTAGGAAGTTGGCAGTCCCAGTTCGCGCTCGGCGATGTAACACATGATCAACTCGCGGCTCACCGGCGCGATACGCGGAATCATTGATTCGCGGAGATAGCGTTCGACATGGAACTCTTTGGCATAACCGAAGCCACCATGGGTCATGACCGCCTGTGTACAGGCCTTGAAGCCGGCCTCGGCCGCCAGGAACTTGGCCGCGTTGGCTTCCGATCCACAAGGCTGGCCCGTATCGTAGAGGTCTCCTGCGCGCAACATCATCAGATTGGCCGCCTCCAGTTCCATCCAGTTCACCGCCAGCGGATGCTGGATTGATTGGTTCATGCCGATCTGGCGGCCGAAAACAACACGGTCCTTGGCATATCGAACGGCCTTGGCAAGGGCGGCACGGCCGATACCCACTGCGATGGCAGCCAGCACGATGCGCTCAGGATTCAGGCCCTTGAGCAGATAGCCAAAGCCCTTTCCTTCCTCGCCGATCCGATCTTCGACCGGAATTTCTATGCCGTCGATGAACAACTCGTTGGAATCGACGCATTTGCGACCCATCTTCTCGATCTCTCGGGCCTCGCAGCGGCTTCGGTCGAAATCGGTATAAAAAAGTGACAGACCGTCGGTGGGCCGCTCGCACTCTGCCTTTGGCGTGGTGCGTGCGAGCAGCATGAGCTTGTCGGCACGTTGCGCGAGCGAAGCCCAAACCTTACGGCCTTTCACCTCGTAGTGATCGCCCTTGCGAACGGCCATGGTTCGGATACTGGTGGTATCGAGGCCCGCGTCGGGCTCGGTGATGCTGAAGGTAGAAATCACCTCGCCTTTGATGATGGGGGGCAGCATCCGCGCCTTCTGTTCGGCGGTGCCGAATTCGACAATTACCTTGGGGGCAAACACACAGAAGGCAATCGAGGACGCGGCACTCATGCATCCGCCCGACTCAGCCACCGCCTGCATGGTCAGCGCGCCTTCAGTCACGCCGAGACCCGAGCCGCCAAATTCCACGGGCATTGCCACGCCCAACCAGCCATCGCGGGCCATTGCCCGCTGGAAAGCCCACGGGTACTCACCATCACGGTCGCGATCCAACCAGTACGGATCACCGAAATCCCTGCAAAGATGCAACACTGCGTCGCGAATGGACTGCTGTTCAGCGCCGAGTATGGTCATCAGGTTCTCCGGGTGACCAGTACGAGGCCTGGCCGGCGTTGAAATACCTCCGACGTGTTGGCGCGCCGCGTCGCAAATCCTGAAACATGAAGATGATCTGGTTTGGTCACTTCCCGGGAGAGGACGCGAGACTTGGCCGATGTGGCTGCGGTTCTCGCACCGGTACGCGACTGCGAAAGCGATCTCAGACCCCGGGAGGTTCACATCAATTCTCGTCCTTGTCAATCTAACGTTTGTTTGTTAAATGTTATCCTGCCGGCAAGTCGACTCGTCGAGACGACGGTACGACAGGTATCGGGGCTCGCCTGCTACTCCTGCAGATCGGGGATTCTTCGGCCCGGGCATTGGCGGTCGATTGGCACGCTGATGCACTGGTATCCGCCTGTGGAATACGGAAAGTCACGGAGTTTTGATGCAATTGGGTCTGCAAGACAAGGTCGCCATCGTCACCGGCTCGGGCCGAGGAATCGGTGCTGCAACCGCGCGTGCGCTGGCCGCCGAGGGCGCGCGCATCGTCGTCACCGACATTGACGCTGACACCGCGACCGCGGGCTGCGCGGCACTGCAACGCGACGGCTTCAGCGCCATCGGCGTGGCTGCCGACGTGACCAAGGCTGCGGACGTCGAGCACTTGATGCAGGCCGCCGTGGCGGCGTTCGGAAGCGTACACGTGCTGGTAAACAACGCAGGCTTTGCGCGCGACGCCCGCATCACCCGCATGAGCGAAGCCGACTGGGACGCGGTGGTCGACACCGTGCTGAAGGGCGCTTTCCTGTGCAGCAAGGCGGTGGTGCCAGTGATGGCCGCGCAGCACTGGGGACGCATTGTCAACATCTCGTCGCGCGCACATTTGGGAAATCCCGGCCAAGCCAATTATTCGGCAGCCAAGGCCGGCATCCTCGGTTTCAGCGCCGCGTTGGCGCTGGAGCTCGGCCGCGACCAGATCACGGTCAACACCATTGCCCCCGGCTTCATCGAAACCGATGGCGTACGCAATCTGCCGCATTACCAGAAAATCAAGGACAACGCGATCGCCCGCACGCCAATCGGTCGACTCGGCGCGCCGTGCGATATCGCCAGCGCCGCGGCCTTTCTTGCCAGCGAGGCCGCTGGCTACATCACCGGCGCGGTACTGCACGTGACCGGTGGGCGTTACGCCACCTGAAAGCGAGGTCATGGACATGGATTTCGGATTTACGCCCGAACAGGACGCGATGCGCGAATCGGTGCGACGCTTCATGCGCGAGCGCGTCGCGCCGCGCGTGCTCGAGTGCGAGCAGCAACGCGAATTCGCCTGGGATCTGCTGCCTCAGTTGCAGCCGTTTGGCTACCTGGGCGGCCTGTTGCCCGAGGAAGCCGGCGGCTATGCGATGACGTACGCCGACTGGGCGATCCTGATGGAGGAAGCCGGATACTGCTGGCTGTCGCTGCGCGTGATGATGAACTCGCTGAACATCCTGGCGCAGCTGCTGCACCGACATGGCACGCCCGACCAGCAGCAACGTTATCTGAAGCCGCTGCTTGCGGGCCAGCTGAAGCACTGGATGGCCATCACCGAGCCCAATCACGGCTCCAACGTCGCCGGCATCGAGACCCGCGCTGAAGACAAGGGCGACCATTACCTCGTCAATGGCAACAAGCTGTGGATCACCAACGGCATCCACGGCAATTTCGGCGTGCTGGTGGCGCGCACCTTCAGCGCGACCTGTGACGGCGGCATCAGCCTGTTCATCGTCGACCGCGCGCAGACGCAGTACGAGGCGCGGCGTGCCGACGTGATGTTCATCCGCGCCACCGGCACCTCGCAGCTCGGCTTCAACGACGCCGCAGTGCCGAAGGCCAATTTGCTGGGCCGCGAAGGCAAAGGCCTGAAGGCCATCCTTACCGGCTTGAATTTCGGCCGGCTGAACGTGGCGATGGGCGCGGTCGGGGCAGCACGCTGCGCGCTCGACCTGTCGATCGACTACTCGAAGCAGCGCAAGCAGTTCGGCAAGCCCATCGCCAGCTTCCAGCTGGTGCAGAAACTGATCGTCGACATGATGGTGCGCTGCGAAGCGGCACGTGCACTGGGTTACCGCGCCGCCTGGGCGCTCGACCAGGGCGGCAGCGCACGCACCGAATGCTCGATCGCCAAGCTCTACGCTGCCGAGGCGGCACATGAGGTGGCAGGCATGGCGCTGCAGGTACACGGAGGCTCGGGCTACAGCGAAGAACTGCCAATCGAGCGCATCTTCCGCGATACCCGCGGCGCGCTTATCCCGGAGGGTACGACCGAGATCCAGACGCTCATCATCGGGCGCGAGGTGCTTGGCGTGTCTGCATTCCACTGAAACCGGAGGCGCCGACATGGCGATGACCTTGCTACACGCACTGCGGCTGAACGCGCGACGCAATCCGCGACGCACGGCGATCCGCTTCCGCGGCACCGCACTCAGCTACGCCGAACTGCTGAGACGCGCCGAGCGTGCGATGTGCACACTGGCCGAGCTGGGCCTGAGACCCGGCGAAAAGGTGCCGATGCTGTCGCACAACCATGCCGACATGCTGGTGGCCTATTTCGCCCTGACCGGCATCGGCGCCATTCCCGCTCCGCTCAACTACCGTCTCGCCGACGATGACCTGCGCCACGGCATTGATGCGGCGCATGCGCGCTTCGTGCTGCTCGGTTCGGGTTTCGCCGAGCGCGCCGACGCGCTGGCCGATCCGGCGTGGCGCTGGATCTGGTTTGCCGACGCCGAGGATCATGCGCCTGCGGACGCGCTGCGATGGCGAGCGCTGCAGGCACCGGGTCCGGGCAGCCCACCCGAAGGCCGTGCCAGCAGCACCGTGATGCTGCACACCTCCGGCACGACCGGACGGCCCAAAGGCGCCCTGCGTTCACGCTTCGGCTTCGAGGAACGCGCCATCGAGCAGGGTTTCGGGATCGACGACCAAACCCTGTGCGTGCTGCCGATCTGCCTGGGCGCGGGCTGCGTCTATACCCTGCTGCCGCTGTACCTGGGCGCCAGCGTCCACCTGCACGAACACTTCGATGCCGGCGCCGTGATCGACGCAATCGAGTCCGAAGGCATCCACTCCAGCATGCTGCTGCCCGCGATGCTGCAGGCGATGATCGAGCATCCGCGTTTTGCCAGCGCCGGTTTGTCGAGCTTGCGCGTCATCCAGTCCGGGGCTGGCGCGCTGTCTGGGGCGCTCAAGCGCGCGCTGCTCGACCGTTTCGGTGACGGCATCCTCAATATCTACGCCGCGTCGAGCGAGGTCGGCCCCTATGCCAATCTGAAAGGTGCCGAGGTGCGCGACCACCTGGACAGCAACTGCGTCGGCCGCCCCTTCTTCGGGGTCGAGCTCAAGTTGCTGGGCGACGACGGCGTCGAGGTTCGGCCCGGCGAGGTGGGCGAGATCTGCTGCCGCAGCGATTCGCAATATGACGAATATTTCGAGGACGACGAACTGACCCGCAGTACCCGCCGCGGCGACTTCCTCACCGTCGGCGACCTGGGCCGCCTCGATAGTCAGGGCCTGCTGCACTTCGTCGGCCGCAAGCGCGACATCATCAAGAGCGGCGGCATCAATATCTACGCCTCAGAGATCGAGGAGGTGCTGCAGCAGCACCCGGCCGTGGTAGAAGCACATTGCGTCGGCCTGCCCGACGATCGCTGGACCGAACTGATCTGTGCCGTCATCGTGGCGCGATCCGGGGAGCAGCCGACCGTCGACGAAATCACCAGCTTTGCGGCTGCGCACCTGGCCGCCTACAAGAAGCCGCGCCGCGTGGTCTTCATGACCGAGGTGCCGAAGAATCTGACCGGGCGGGTGCTCAAGGTGCAGTTGGTCGAGCAGGTGATGCAAGCGCTGGCGGCGCCAAGCGACGTGGCAGCCAGCGACAAGGGAATGCAATGAACCTGGCTGACCTGCACGCCGAGGCCTGCTTCTTCGAAGACCTGGAGATCGGCAATACCTTCGACAGCCCGACTCGAACCGTCACCGAAGCCGACATCGTCAACTTCGCTTGCCTGTCGGCCGATTTCAACCGTCTGCACGTCGATTCCGAGTTCGCCAAGGACACGCCTTACGGCCAGCGCATCGCGCACGGCCTGTTGGTGCTGGCGCTGATGTCGGGCCTGGTTACCCGTATGCAGCTCAATCAGCACCTCGAACCCAGTCTGCTGGGGCTGCTCGACATTCAGTGCCGCTTTCCCAGACCGACCTTCATCGGCGACACGCTGCGCGTGCGCGTTGAAGTCGCCGAAAAAGCCGAAACCTCCAAACCCGACCGCGGTGTCGTGGCCTTCAGGCGTCAAGTCGTCAACCAGCGCGGCGAAGTGGTGGTCGAAGGCATCTGGAAGCTTCTGGTGCGCCGCCGCAGCGCCTGCCACGACCAGACATCATGACCATCAAGACACCGATCGGTTACACCACGCGCGACGACATCTTCGTGCGCGACCGCAACCTTGCCACCGACATCATCGGCAAGCTCGACTTCATCGACATGATCTTTCTCGCCGCCACCGGCGAGTTGCCGACCTTGCCGTTGAAGCGAATGAGCAACGCGCTGATGGTCGCCGTCACCGATCACGGCCTTACGCCGAGCGCGATCGCGACGCGGCTGACTTTCCTGGGCGCGCCCGAATCGATCCAGGGTGCGGTTGCCGCCGGCTTGCTCGGTGCCGGAAATCACTTCCTCGGCACGATGCAACTCAGTGCCCAATTGCTGCAGGACTGCGTTGCGATCCTTGCGGCCGATGCGGACGATCGCGAGTTCGACGCCTGTGCGAACGCCCTGGTGCGCGAGCACCGCGGCAGCAGGCGCATCGTGCCGGGCATCGGTCACCCGATCCACATCAACGGCGACCCGCGCGTGCCAGCCCTGCGCCAGTTGGCCATCGAGTGCGGGTTCTCCGGCCGCCACTGGCGGCTGGCCGGCGCCATCGAACGGGCGGCCCAGGCCGAGTATGGCAAGCTGCTGCCGCTGAATGCCGCTGGCGCCGTTGGCGCCTCGATCTCCGACATGGGTCTGGAGCCGCTGTGGGCGCGCGGCTTCGCGCTGATCGGCCGCTCGGCCGGTCTGGTCGCACACTTGATCGACGAGAAGCGCGCGCCGCTCGGCCAGAAGCTCTGGGACCTGGTGCTGGCACAGGACGATAGCGCCGAATTGGCAGGCCACGACAACCCGATCCCGCAGCGTGTCAGATGGAAGCACGCCAACCAGCCCTGAGCGCGTCAGCGCAGCCAGCACTGCCGTGCGGCACTGATCCGCAGCCAATTACCGATGAATTCAACGAGGTTCGATCCATGACATCCGCTCTCCCATACACCCGTCTGCCCGGCACCCCCGAGCCAATGAATTACTGGCCCGGCCATGGCGGCATTCGGATTGCCGCTGATTCGTGGGGCCCCGCAGGCGGGCCGCTCGTCTTGCTACAGCACGGCGGCGGCCAGACGCGCCACGCCTGGAAAGGCGCTGGCGAAGTGCTGGGCGCGGCAGGCTATCACGCCGTCGCCTTCGATGCACGCGGCCACGGCGATACCGACTGGGCGCCGGACGGCCTGTACGGGCAGGACGTGATGGTGCGGGACCTGCAATGCGTTGTTGCCGCACTCGGAAACCGAAGGCCGGTGCTGGTAGGCGCCTCGATGGGCGGTGGCACCAGCCTCGTGGCGGTCGGGGAGGCCCATGTCGATGCGACGGCGCTGGTGCTGGTGGACATTGCCCCCAACATCGAACCCGAAGGTGTCGACAATATCCAGGCGTTCATGAACATGAAGCCGGACGGTTTTGCTTCGCTCGAAGAAGTGGCGCAGGCAATCGGAACCTATCAGCCGCATCGCAGGCGTCCGCCGACGCTCGATGGCCTGGCCAAGAACGTTCGACTGGGCGCTGATGGCAAGTACCACTGGCACTGGGACCCCCGCTTTCGCACCGGCATACGCAACCTCGATCAACGTACCAGGCGCCTCGAGGCCTGCGCCGCCAATCTGGCACTGCCGACCTTGCTGGTGCGCGGCGGCTTGTCCGACATCTTGAGCGAAGCCGGCGCGCAGGCCTTCCTGAAACTGTGTCCGACGGCCGAGTACGTCAGCATAACCGGGGCCGGTCACATGGTGGCCGGCGACCGCAACGACATCTTTGCCTCGGCTGCGATTGAATTTCTACAGCGGGTTGTGCCAGTCGACGGCGAGCCCGTCGTCCCACCACATCCGGTGCGACCGCTGCAGGACGTTTCGGGCGAGGATATCGTCGACGTCCCATGACGTCGCAAGCCCATCCACAGCGGTCGATATCGACATCAATCAGCCGGATTCGGCGTCTTTCCTCGGGGCCGATAGAGCGGTCACGACATGGCTGAACTGGCCGGGTTGTTCGAGCGGATCCCGCGCCGGGCCAAGGGCATGCTGCTCGGCCTGATCGCGGCCCTCTCATTCACGTTGCTGCACACGACGGTACGTTATGCATCGCGCGAGCTGCATGTCTTCGAGATCACGTTCTTCCGCTACTTCATCGCGATGTTCTTCATGTTGCCCGGCATCGTGAACAGCCGTTTCGAGATTTTTCGCACCCGGCGGCTGCACCTGCATCTGCTTCGCTCGGTGATGCTGATGATTTCGATGCTCGGGCTGTTCTCGGCTCTGACGATGGCGCCGATCGCAATGGTCACGGCGCTGAGTTTTGTATCGCCGGTGTTCGCCTCGGTGGTCGCGATCCTGCTGCTGCGTGAACGCTCGACCGTGAGCCGCTGGCTCGCCGTAGGAGCAGGCGTCGCCGGCATGCTGCTGATCGTGCGTCCCGGCGTGGTTCCGCTTTCGCTCGGGCCGCTGCTCGCGATCGCAGGTGCAATTGCCTGGTCGGTATCGATCATCGTCATCAAGATGATGGCGAGCACCGAGTCGAGCACGACCCAGATCACCTACATGTCGGTGATCGTGACACCACTGACTTTTCTGCTCGCGATCTGGGTCTGGAAATGGCCCAGTCTGCAACTCGTTCCGGTGCTGTTGTTCATGGCGGTGATTGCAACCGTGGGGCAATTCGCCTACACGAAGTCGTTTGTCTACGCCGAAGCCACCGCGCTGATGCCGCTGGACTTCACGCGGATGATGTGGGCTTCGCTGCTCGGCTTTCTGGTATTCGGCGAGATTCCCGACCTGTGGAGCTGGATTGGCGGCACGATCATCTTCCTGAGTGCCGTCTACGTCACGTTTCATGAATCGACCGGCCGCGCCACCAGTTCAACCCCGGTCGCCCCTGACGGCGAGGCCTGCCAGCCCCGGGCGGCGCCAGCGTGTGTGCCAGACAAGAAGTGAGGCGGCGCGCTGCATGCAACAGTGGTGCTGCGACACGGATCGACTTCTGACCGACAGGATCGAAGCACGATGAACCAGAACTTCCTCAGCGATGATCGAGGACAGCCGACATCAGCGCCAGCCGCATGGCTTGCAGTGCGCCCTGCCCGGTACAAGGCCCTGCACGAGCAGGCCCGTGTACCGCAGGATCAACGGAAACGGCTGAAGTCTGGCTTGCGCTTTTGCAGAAAGGCATTCGCACCCTCTTGCTGCTCTTCGGTCGCGAAATAGTCCGGCGCCACTTCCTCGATCAGGTCCTTCATGTCGCGGCCCATCACCGGCTGCATGTGGTGATAGAAAGAGCGCTTGACAATGCGCAGGCAGGTCGGACTCAGCGACAGCAGTTCATCGGCGAATTTGCGCACTTCTTCGTCGAGCTTTTCCTTCGGTACCACCGAGTTCGCCAAGCCCCACTCCAGCGCCTGCTGCGCTGTGTATCGGCGGCACAGCATCCACAGTTCGCGGGCGCGCTTGTGGCCGAGCACGTTGGCCGAATGCGACACGATGTAGCCTCCGGCCGGTGAACCGACGCGGGGGCCGTTCTGGCCGAAGATCGAATGGTCGGCAGCGACGGTGAAGTCGCAGAAGTAGGCGATATGGTGGCCTCCGCCAATCGCATAACCGCTGACTCGCGCGATCACCGGCTTCGGGCATTCGACGATCTGCCGGTTGAAGGTGAAGTTCAGGTCTTCCAACCCGCTCTTGCCCCCGCTGCCCTTCTCCCAGTTGACGTCACCGCCAACGCAGAAGGCACGGTCACCGGTGCCGGTCAGCACGATCACGCCGACGCTCTTGTCCGCCGACGCAACATCGAGCAGGCGTTGCATCTCGACGATGTTGTCGCCGGTAAAGGCGTTCAGCGACTTCGGCCGATTGATCGTGATGGTGCCGACGTAGTCCTTGACTTCGTAGTAGATTTCTTTCTCAGACATGTGCAATCTCCAGTGTGAGGGTTGATGGCGATGCATCTGCGCAGCCGACTGCTGCACACGATGCGTTGGATGACTACAGCTCACGTTGCGGTGGGCGTCGCGGTTCAAGTCGGCGGAGCCGTCTGACCGCGCTGGCGCGCCAGCGCAACGAACCAGTCCAGGCTTGCCGGGTTGGCCATCGCATCGCGGTTGGCAACCTTGTCAGCCGACTGGCCGAGCAGCAGTTTTTTTACCGGCACTTCCAGTTTCTTGCCGGTCAGCGTACGCGGCACCTCGGCCACCGCAATCACTTCATTCGGCACGTGGCGCGCCGACAGCGCGCCGCGAATGGCGGCCTTGATGCGCTCGGTCAGCGCGGCATCCAGTTCCACCCCGTGGCGCAGCACCACAAACAGCGGCATCCAGCTTTCGCGGCCGAGAAATTCGAGATCCACCACCAGGCTGTCCATCACCTCGGGCAGCGCCTCGACCACACGGTAGAGCTCGGCCGTGCCCATGCGCACGCCATGGCGGTTGATGGTGGCGTCGCTGCGGCCGTAGATGATCGCGCCGCCGCGAGGCGTGATGCGCACCCAATCACCGTGGCGCCAGACGCCGGGATAGACGTCGAAGTAGCTTTCGTGCAGGCGCTTGCCGCCGTGATCATTCCAGAGATACAGCGGCATCGACGGGATAGGCGCGGTGCAGACCAGTTCGCCCACCTCGTCGACCAGCTCGTGGCCGGCGTCGTCCCACGCCTGGACATCCGCGCCCAGGCAACGCACCTGCATCTCGCCGACCACCACCGGTTGCGTGGGTACGCCGCCGACAAAGGCGCCGGCAAAGTCGGTCCCGCCCGACATCGGCGTCAGCCAGACGTCGCGTCCGACCTTGTCGTAGACCCAGCGGTAACTTTCGGGCGAGAGCGGCGACCCGGTCGAGCCTATCGTACGCAGCCGTTCCAGCGCTGCCACCTGGCGTGGCTCGATGCCATGCTTCTCGCACATCGTGAAAAAGGCGGCTCCAGCACCGAAGAAGTCGAGGTCGGTGTCGCCGCAGAAGCGCCATAACGTCGAATAATCGGGCCATGCCGGGTTGCCGTCGTAGATGCACATCGTGGCGCCGACCAGTAAAGCGGCGACGTTCAGGTTCCACATCACCCATCCGGTCGTGGTGAACCAGTGGAAGCGATCGCCAGCGACGACATCGTTGTGCAAAGCCATCGTCTTGACATGCTCGAGCAGGATGCCGCCATGGCCATGCACGATCGGCTTCGGCAGGCCGGTGGTGCCGGACGAGTAGACGACCCACAGCGGATGATTGAACGGCTGCATTTCGATCTTCAGCGTGGCGTCTCGGCGCAGCGCATCTCCCCATGCCACGCCCTGTGGCCATTGCGACGCAATGGCATCGGTATCCAGATAGGGCACCAGCACCATGTGTTCGACGCTCGGCAATTCGTTCAACAGCTGCCCGATGACCTCACGCCTGTCATGGGCCTTGCCACTCCACCAATAGCCATCGACCGCGATCAGCACCTTGGGTTCGATCTGGCGGAAGCGGTCGACCACCGCGGCCACACCCATCTCGGGCGAACACAGCGACCAGATCGCTCCCAGGCTGGCTACCGCCAAAAAGGCCACCACCGCCTGCGGAATGTTGGGAAGGTAGGCAACGACCCGGTCTCCGGGTTTTACGCCGTGCTCGCGCAGCCAGTCTGCCAGCGCGGCCACGTCGCGCTCGAGCCCGGTCCAGGACACCTCAGCGCGTGCACCGGATTCGCTGCGGAAGATGATCGCCGGCCGCTGCGCGCTGGCGTGTCTGAAGATCTGGCTGACGTAGTTAGTGCGTATGTTGGGAAACCAGCACGTTCCGGGCATCGCCCGGTCGACCAGCACAGGCGTGCAATCGCCCTGCAGCGGCAGGTCGAAGAATTCGACCTGCGCCGCCCAACAGGCTTCGATCTCCTGCACCGACCACTGCCATAGCGCGTTGTAGTCGGCGAACTGCAGGCCCCTGTGGATGCGCAGCCAGTCGATGAACCGGGTTACGCAGGCACTCGCAACCCGCTGTGGCGACGGTCGCCAGATCACTTGTGGACTGTCGTCGGCAGTCATCAACAGCCTCCTGTCTTCAGTCGCCAAGACGCACGACACGCCCAGCCACCAATCGGGCTACCTCTTGCGCATCACAACCCAGTTCGTGCAGTAAGGCGGCGCTGTGCTGGCCGACCCGTGGCGGCGGCGCAATCCGTTCGAGGCTCAACATGCCCTCTTCGAGGTGCGACGGAAGGGGCATCAGCGGAAGCCCGGGCAGCGCTGGGTGGGCCACGAATCGTCCGGCCAGGATGGGATCGGCCATCGCCTGCGAGACAGTGTTGACCGGGCCACTCGGGATGTCGGCGTCGGAAAATAAATCGACCCAATCGGCAGCCGGACGAGTTGCAAAAATTGCATGCAGTTCGGCCGCCATCTCCGGCCGGTGGGCGACGCGGCCCGCATTGCTGGCATACCGCGAGTCGGTCAGCCACGCCTCCCGACCGATGGCCTCACAGAAGCGGCGAAAGGCAGCATCGCTGATCACCGAGACGCTGAACCAGCGACCGTCACCGGCCCGGAAGTGGCGGCTCGGTGCGGCAATCGGCAGATTGACGGCCCGCGCCGGCTCGCGCTGCTCGACCGCATGCTCGGCCACCTTGGTTGCCATCAGATTGAACATCGTGTCAATCAACACGGTCTCGACTTGCTGGCCGCGCCCGGTCTGGCGCCAGTGCATCACTGCAGCCAGAATGCCGAAGGCGCCGCACATTCCACTGGCCACGTCGACCACGGGCAAGCCGACGCGGATCGGGTCGTCACCGTCATCGCCACTGGCGTAGAAGCCGCCGGCCATGCCCTGCACCACGCTGTCCACCGCCGGACGCAGGCGGTATTCACCTTGTGCGCCGAACGCCGTGACGGCGGCGTAGATCACCTCCGGGTGGAAGCCGCGGACGGCCTCATAGGTCAATGCATATTGCTCGGCGAAATCCGGCCGAAAGTTGTGAACCACCACGTGAGCTCGCTGAATCAGGCGCTCGAGCAGCGAACGGCCAGCCGGCTTGCGGACATCGAGCGCAAGCGACTCCTTGCCGCGATTGCACGACATGTAGGTGACGCTCGAGTCACCGTAGAACGGCGGCCCCAGGTGTCGACCGTCTTCACCGGCCAGCGCCTCGACCTTGATGACACGTGCGCCCAGATCGGCCAGGGCCATGGCCGCATAGGGCCCGGCGATCAGGCGCGACAAGTCGACAACCGTAATACCGTCCAGCACACCCTTGCCAACCACTGCGCAGCCTCTACGTCGTACAGACTAGTTGCCGCCGCGCGCGCGCTGGCGAAAGGCTGCGACGCCCGCGCGGTGCTCTGGCAAGTCCTCAAGCACCGCCATGTGCGAAGACACCATGTCCAAGTGAGCATTCAGCGCCATCGTCTGGCTCTGGTAGACGGCGCGGCGGAAAAAGCGCACCGCCTGTTGTGGCTTGGAGGCAATCGTCCGTGCCAGTTCGTAGGTCACCTTGAGCAGATCGGCGTCGGCGACGCTGCGGTTGACCAGACCGATGCGTTCGGCTTCCTCGGCGCCGACGACCCGGCCGGTCCAGAACAGCTCGAGAGCGCGTGCCGTGCCGATCAGCCGCGGCAGGAACCATGACCCTGCATCACCGGCAATCAGACCGATGTTGATGTATGTCTCGGCCAGCGTGGCCGATTGCGCCATGATGCGCAGGTCGCACATCAGGGCCATGTCCAGGCCGGCCCCGCGCGCCGCGCCATTGATCGCCGCGATGACCGGTTTGTCCATGCGCTCCAGCGCCAGCGGAATACGGTGCACATTGCGATAGAGGAAGTTCTTGCGCTCCAGGCTGTTGAGCTCACTGAACTTGGCCATTTCCTCGAAATCGCCACCGGCGCAAAACGCCCGGCCTGCGCCGGTGACCACGACCACCTTCACGCGTTCGTCGGTTTCGGCCGATTCGAGTGCGGCACGCCAAGCCTCGATCATCTTCAGGTCGAAGGCGTTCAGCAACTCCGGGCGGTTCAACGTCAACGTGGCAATGCCGTCGGCATCGACATCCAGGCTAACCGGAGGCTGATCGGACATATCGGGACTCCTGCACGAATGATCACGGAAATAGCAGGATAACATAACAATCGTTAGTTTGATGGTTGGGTCACGGCACTCTTCCACTGGATGAACGACAGAACTTCGAAATGAAACCCGACACCTCCCGCACTGTCATTGATTCCATCAAGTGCGACTGTGCCGAAGACGCCTTCATGCGCGCCCCAGGGCCTGCAGGTCGAGGAGCACGCTGCCGGCGAAGTATCCATCCGCGTTGCGCAAGCCGGCGCGGCCCAGCGCGGCGGCGGCGGTGATGCCACCAAAGTGCTAAACACGGGGGCGTCATTTTTCGCCCTTGGCTACTCGATTATCTCGGAATTGCTTGCCCTGCCCGAGACGAGCCAGATCGACGCGCGAATTGCGCACTTTCACGATCACTCTGACGATGACTTATCTCGACGTGGCCCGCGGCGATTCCTTCGCTGCGCATGGCCTCGTCGTGCGCCTCGGGCGCGGCATTGCGTTGGCGGAAGGGCAGTTCGTCAATCAGAACGGCAAGGCTGCGCCACCGCACAAGGCAACTGGCGTGCTCTGGCCCAGCAAGGGATTGAACTCCAGCCAGCCAGCAAGACGGAGTGCGCTCATTGAGCGGGAGCGCAGGAAAGATACGCCCCAGGACGGGATTACCCTCATGACACGTGTCAAACACGCTGGTAGGGTGAACAATATCGGAACAGTTGTTCCGATATTGGAACACACTGGAATCTAGTCTTCGTGCTGCCCTCGATCGCTTTGCCCAACTCAATCAGCCCGTCGCGTCGCGGCGAAACGGCACCGATGGCCCCGGCTCGGGTGCTGCGCGTACTGCGCCTGCTGGCCGATCAACCGGACGGTCTGACACTGGCGCAACTGGTGGCTCAAATCGGTGTCCCAAAGACCAGCCTTTACTCCCTGCTGCATGGGCTGACTGCCGAAGGCTTTGTGCAGCGACACGAATCCCTGTACCGCCCCGGCCCCGAATCATTCGTCCTTGGCGCCGCACTGGTGGCTGCGCGCTCGCTGGCAATAGTTGCAACTCCATTCCTGCTCGACGCGCGTGCGCAATCCGGCGAGACCGTATTGCTGGCGGTGATCGACCGCAGCGCCGGCCGGCTGACCTACACGCAGATTCTCGAGAGCCACAAGCCGGTTCGCTACATGGTTCCTGTCGGCACGACGCGTCCGCTATTCGCCACCGCGGCGGGTCGTGTGCTGCTGGCCTTTCAAGACGAACCTTGGCGCCGCGAATACCTGAGCAGCGCCAGCCTGCGCGCCTTGACTGACAAGACAGTGACCAATCGCCGCCAGCTGGAGCGGATCATCGCCGGCATCCAGGCGACAGGACATGCTTCGACGATCGGCGAGGTGACGCCAGATGTAGCCGGCTTCGCCGCTCCGATCTTTGAACCCAACTCACAGGTCAATGCCGCAATCGTCGTGGGCGCGCCCCTCGAACGCGGCAAGGCTGCGGCCGAACGTCTGACCCGCGTCGCAATTGACTGCGCGGAGCAACTCTCGCAGGCGCTCGGATACCGCGCGCAACAAACTCAGTTCCACACACCAACCAACGGCAAAGCATGAGCAACGAACTGCTATATGAAGTCACCAACGGCGTAGCCGTCATCACCATCAACCGTCCGCAGCGCAAGAACGCGATCAACCGCGCCGTGCGCGAAGCGCTCTTCGAGATCTGGCCTCGGTTCGAGCGCGATGACAGCGCACAGGTTGCCATTCTGACAGGAACCGGCGACACCTTCTGCGCCGGTATGGATCTGGTCGAGGCAGCCGACACACAGCTGCGCATTCCACCGAAGAATTTCATGCCCGTACTGGGTGACAACATCGAAGTGACGAAGCCGGTGATCGCCGCGGTACAGGGCTACGCCTATGCCGGCGGCTGGCTGTTGGCACAGATGTGCGACCTGTGTGTGGCAGACGAAACGGCCAAGTTCGCCATCACCGAAGGCCGGGTAGGCCGCGGCATGCCATGGGCATCGCCGTTGATCCACATGCTGCCGCAGCGCATCCTGATGGAGGTCGCCATGACCGGCGACCCGCTGTCGGCGCGGCGCGCCTACGAACTCGGCTACGTCAACCGCGTCGTGCCGCAAGGCCAGGCACTGGAAGGTGCCCGGGAACTGGCTGCCCGCATCACCGTCAACGCTCCGCTGACTGTGCGAGGTGCGAAGGAAATGGTGCGCATGTCGACTGAAATGGGACGTACAGCGGCGCTGCGCGCATCGCACCGCGCGTTCGATTCCGTGTACCTCAGTGAAGATGCACTCGAAGGCCCCCGTTCGTTTCGCGAGAAGCGCAAACCGCAATGGAAAGGACGATGACATCATGATCCACACCGCACCGCACCCAAACCTCTGGCAACCCGCCTCGCCGATGGCGGCCATCAGGCCCGGAACGGGTTGCGCGTCGCTCACGGCGACGCTGGCAGCCGACAACGCAGCCTGGACCTTCGTCGACCTGCCCGCCGATGTCCGCACGCTAGTGCGCCAGTGTCTGCTGGACTGGATCGCCGTCACCTTGGTTGGCGCCCGTGAGCCTCTGACTCACATGCTCGCCGAAGAAGCACGCGAACAGGGCGGTTACCAGCAAGCCACCGTGATCGGCCATGGCTTCGCCACCAGTTGCCGGCAGGCCGCCCTCATCAACGGTGCGGCCTCGCACGCGCTCGACTACGACGACGTCAACATGGCGTTCACCGGCCACCCTACGGTGACCCTGACACCTGCTCTGCTCGCGCTAGCCGAAGCCAGGGGCGCCAGCGGCGCGGATTTCATGACGGCGTTCGTCGCCGGCTACGAGACGCTGTGCCGTATCGGCGCAGCGGTCTCGCCCGGCCACTACGCGCTAGGTTTTCATTCCACTGGCACGATCGGGACCTTTGGCGCCGCGGCGGCATGCTCTCGCCTGTTGCAACTGGATGCCGATGACACCGCCACCGCGCTGGGCATTGCAGCCACCTCGGCAGCGGGCCTGAAGGCCATGTTCGGCACGATGTGCAAGCCGCTGCATGCCGGCAAGGCCAGTGCGGACGGCCTGATGGCGGCGCAGCTCGCGGTCCGCGGCTTCACCAGCCGCAGCGACGCCATCGAAGCGATGCAGGGCTTTGCAGCCACCCACGGGCCCGACTTCAATCCCGAAGCGGCCCTGCAGCGCCCGGCCAGCGGCCTTCACCTGCGCAACAATTTGTTCAAATACCATGCTGCCTGCTATGGCACACATGCAGCCATCGACGCGACTTGTCAGTTGCGCGATCAGTACCGGTTGATGCCGTCCGATGTGCGACGCATCGTGGTTCGCGTGTCCGCCGTCTCTGATGGTGTGTGCAACATCGCAGCGCCGCACACCGGACTCGAATCCAAGTTCAGCCTTGCGCAGAGCGTTGCGATGGCAATTGCTGGCGTCGACACTGCGGACATAGCCAGTTACAGCGACAGCAACGCCAATAACCCCGTGCTGCTGGGCCTGCGCCAGCAGGTGCGCGTCGTTCTGATAGGCGAATGCAGCGACCTCACCCGAGCCGAAGTCGAGATAGAAACCAACGGCGGCCAGACCCTGCGGCAGCAGCACGACAGTGGCACCCCCGCCACCGATCTGGCCGTACAGCAGGATCGCCTTGAGGCCAAGTTCCGCAGCTTGGCCAGCCCCACGCTGGACCAGAGCACGATCGATGAAGTACTCGACTTGACCAGCCGGATCGAGGAGTTGCCAGATCTCTCGCCACTGGCGGGTCTTCTGGCCTGCCAGCCTGTGCGCGAGCAGCGCCATTGAAACCCCACCGAGCGAGTCCAATCCACCGCAATACCACAGACCCGCCAATGATCATTCACAGCAATCAACCTACCGCATCAGCAGCTACGGTCGCATGGATTGCAGGTTTGAAATGACAACTCCGCTGCCCCCGCCAACGATCGCGGTACCAGCGATCGCCGCCACCGTCGTCTTGCTGCGCGACGGCATCGAGGGAATGGAAGTGCTGCTGGTAGTGCGCCACCATGCAATCGATTTCGCCAGCGGTGCGGCTGTCTTCCCTGGCGGCAAAGTGGCCGTGTCGGACCGAGATCCAAGGCTGCTGCCTCGGATCTGCGGGATGGCCGGGCTGCAGGACGAGCAGGTCGCCATACGGGTCGCCGCGATCCGCGAAACCTATGAGGAAAGCGGCTTGCTACTGGCGCGGCAGGATGGCGACCAGAGCCTGCTCGGCAGCCCGCGCCTGGGTGCTGTGCATGAGCGCTGGAAGGAAGCAATTGCCAGCGGCGGAGGTGCCTTCGTCGACATGGTCTGCGAGGAAGGGCTGCAGATCGCCGGCGATGTCTTGCAACCGTTCGCGCACTGGGTGACGCCAGAACACTCGCCGAAGCGATTCGACACCCATTTTTTCATCGCTGCAGCGCCGGTCGAACAACTGGCCCGGCATGATGGCTTCGAAGCAGTCGATTCATTCTGGATCCGTCCGCTGGACGCCCTGCGTGAATGCGAGCAGCGCCGACGTACGCTCATCTTCCCGACCCTTTCAAACCTTGCGTTGCTGGCGCAATCGGCCGATGTTACGAGCGCAATCGACGCCGCTCGACAGAGGCCGGCTTGTCGCATCCAGCCGTGGCTGGTCGAACGTCCGAACGGCAAGCGCGTTCCGATGCTGCCACCCGAGGCCAGATATCCGACGCTGTCCGACGCACTGATGGATCAGATCGCCCGCTGATGTCCAGTGTACACGCGCACAGATGCACCCTCCCCATGCAGTGGCCCGTCTCAAAGGCAAGAAGTCGAATTCACACCATTCTCCAACCCACCCGGCGGGCACAACATACCGTGAACAAATTTCTGCTCTCATCCCCGAGCTCACTGCTCACTCGTCTGGCCGCCACGTTGACTGCCGCCCTTGTGGAGAACTTGTAAAACATGTCGAAGCGCGCACAGGCGCCAATTTCACAATTTCAGCGGCGCCCGTCCGGCTATTCCGATCGGCACCATCTTTTCGTATGGCCGTTCGTGATCGCTGACATGCCGACGGTGGCGCTGCTCACCGCGTATCCGCAAATCATCACTTTCATCGTCGCACCCTGAGCGCAGGCCATTCCTGCGAACTCATTTTTCCATCAAAGGACTCTGAATCATGGAAACCCTCGGCATCGGCCTGCACTTCGAAGATCTGCCCGTTGGGCGCAAATTCCGGACCGTCGCGCGCACCGTCACCGAACCCGACATCGTCAATTTTGTCACCGTCACCGGGATGACCGAGGTGTTGTTCACTGACCTCGAATTCCTCCGCGCCGAATCCGATATCAAGGGCCGCGTCGCACCCGGCGCACTTGCCTACACCTTCGCCGAGGGCTTGCTCGTGCATGCAACGATGCAGCACACCGGCTATGCCTTCCTCGACATGGAACTCAAGGTGCACAACCCGGTCTTCGCCGGCGACACGATCCATGTCGAGTGCGAGGTGATCGAGGCCCGCCTGAGCAAGAGCCGCCCGGGTCGCGGGCTGGTGCGCACGCGCAACAAGATTGTCAAGCACGACGGCACGCTGGCCATCACCTACACGCCGATGCGCATGATCAAGTGCCGTAACACGGGTCCGAATTGACCCGGTTGCTGCCCGGCACCTGCAAGGAGCGAGAATGAACGCCTATACCCTGAACGAAGACCAACTCCAGATTCGTGATCTGGTGCGACGACTGGCGCGCGAAAAAGTTGCGCAGCGTGCCGCCGACATCGACCGCACTGCCGAGTACCCGCAGGACATGTTCGACCTGCTGCGCGAGGTCGGCCTGTTCACGATTCCGTTTCCGAAGGAATACGGTGGCAGCGACAGCATGCTCGCGGCCTCGGTTGCCCTCGAGGAACTGGGCCGCGTCTGCTACAACACAGCCTACCTGCTGGTCGTTCAGTGGGTACCGTTTGGCGCCATCCTTGCAGCTGGCAACGGCGAACAGAAGCAGCGACTGCTTGGCCCGTTGGCTGCCGGCGACATGCGGGCCGCCTTCTCCACCACCGAGTCGCAAAGCGGGTCCGATGTCGCCGGCATCCGAACCCGCGCAAAGCGCTGCGATGGCGGTTACCGCATCAGCGGCTCGAAAATCTGGTGCACCAATTCTCCGCTGGCCGATTTCATTCTGGTCGCTGCCAAGACAGGTGACGGCGACGGTGCTCGCGCCATCAATCTGTTCATCGTCGAGCGTGGTTCGAAAGGCTTCACGATTGGCCGCAAGGAAGACAAGATGGGCGCGCGCGGCGTGCCTTCATGCCCCTTGTTCCTGGACGATGTGTTCGTGCCGGAGGCCAACCGCCTGGGCGAGGACGGACGCGGCTTCAAGGATGTCATGGAGGCCTTCAACAAGAGTCGCCCGCTGATCGGTGCGCGAGGTGTCGGTCTAGCGCAAGGCGCAATCGATCACAGCATCGAGTTCGTCAGCAACCGGGTGACCTGGGGCCGCAAGGTGAGCGAAAACCAGGGTATCCGCTGGATGTTGGCAGACATGGCCGTGCAGACCGAGGCCGCACGGCAACTCGTCTACCACGCGGCATCGATGGTCGACAGCGGTGCGTCAGGCATCGAACTCGCACCTATCGCTGCAATGTCGAAGTGCTTCGCCTCCGACACCGCGATGCGCGTCGCGACTGATGCGGTGCAGCTCTTCGGTGCCTCGGGTATCTCGTCGGAATACCCGATCAACCGCTATTTCCGCGACGCCAAGGTGCTGCAGATCATCGAGGGCACCAACCAGATCCAGCGCAACATCATCAGCGACAGCCTGCTGGGTCGTCCGGGGCGCTGACTGACCATGTCGAGGAAGTGAGAAGTCCGCCGGCAGTCTCGGCGTTCTCGATGTCGGCCGGGCGGCGCATATCTTACCCGCTCTCTGTCATAGATAACATGCCTGGCTGCGCGTAAAGAGAAACCCGCATAACCTAACTAACGATCGTACGATACAATGTGTCCATCCAGTTGCGAGTCGCATGCACTCCGCCCACCCCGGTGCGATGCGAATTCAGTCGTCAACGGCTTTTGAATCGCAGCTTGGCTCTGCGCTTGAAGATTGATGACTGGAGTACACGCAGAAATGACCTTGGCGCGCAGTACCGAGAATACGATTCAGCGCCACGTCATCAACGACAGCCTTCCTGGTCGCACCCAGGTCGTCGGCTCACTAAGACCGAGGAGACGAGATGAACATCTCATGCTTGCACGATTCGCTTAACGTCCGACCGTCCACGGGCAAGTCGCCTTGTTTGTTGATGTCGATCTTGCGAAGCCTGCTGGCAGGCGCGGTCTTGCTAGGCGCGTCCGCGCCAGTTTGGGCGGCCGACACGACGCCGATTGTCATTCCGGTCGTCACGCCGCTCAGCGGTGCGACCTCCGTGATTGGGCAGGATACCGTCAAGTCGCTGGACATCGCAATGCAGCACATCGCCGAGGACGGCGGCGTACTCGGCCGCAAACTGGAACTGAAGATTGTTGATACCCAGGGCAAACCCGACGTGATGCGACGCGAACTTGAGCGCCTCGCTCGACTGGAAAACGCGCCTTTCGTGCTCGGCTGCGAAGTCAGCGCAGCGACTGCCGCTGGCGCGCAGTTTGCAGAGCAGTTCAAGGTTCCCTACCTCAATTCGGCAGCGGCCGCCGCTGACATACTCAATCGCGGCTACAGTTGGTATTTCTCGGACCAGATCACCGGCGATGACGAGGCGCGCGCAGTTGCCTCGTTTGTCGAGCACTTGGTGTCTCAGCGTGCTGGCAAGCCGGTCAAATTCGCCTTTCTGTTCGAAGACAGCCCGCGAGGCTCGCTCACCATCGATGCCTCGCGAAAGCTGTTAAAGGACAAAGGGTTGACGCCGGTGATCGAGGTTTCTTACAACCGCGCCGAGCGCAACCTGCTGCCACAAGTGAAGAAAGTGGAGCAGGCAGGGCCCGACATCGTCGTCTGGGCTGGCTACACTGAAGATGTGGTGGCCGGCGTGAAGGCTCTGCAACAAATCAATTTCACGCCCTATGTCGTGGGTGTCGGCGGTGGCCCAGGCGACCCCCGCATCCCCACCCTTGTCGACCCTGCATTCGTGCAGAAACTTCGCTTGAGCACGGTCGACTACTTCAACCCCGACTTGGCGCGAGCCAAGCGTTTCGTTGACGCCTATCAGAAGAAATTCGGTACGATCCCGAGCAGCTACGCCTCGATGTGCTACCGGGGCGCCTATACCGCCCGCGCCGTAATCGAGAGTGCGCTCAAGGCCCCGGGTGGCAAGATCGACCGCGAGTCGATTCGCCAAGCTCTGCGGACCCTCAAGATTCCCGGCGAGGCGACCATAGCGCCGTTCCGCTCGATCGAGTTTGACGGCCACGGACGCAACATCGGCGCGCAGTCGCTGGTCGCTCAATGGCAAGACGGCGGGACCAGGAAGGCCACCGTCTGGCCGAAGGACGTCGCCTCACGCGCACCGCTTCCGCTGGAATGAGTCGCGCGACTGGAAAATTCGGGTGACGCTCGAACTCCTGCTGCAGGCCGCTGCCTCCGGGTTGCTGCTCGGTGGCATCTACGCGTTGATTGCGCTTTCGTTGGCGCTCATTTTCGGCGTAATGCGGGTGTTGAACTTCGCACACGGCGACCTTTTACTCATCGCGATGTACGGCACGGTGCTTCTGAACAATGCATTCGGACTCCATCCGTATGTGTCAGCCTTGGTGCTGGTGCCGTTGATGGGGGCGCTGGGCTGGGCAATGTTCGTCGCTTTCATCCGACCGCTACTCGCCTCCAGCGTACTGATGCAGGCCCAACTCACGATCGGCATCTCGTTCATGATCCAGAGCGCAGCACTGATGATATTTGGCGCGGACCTGATGATCGTGCATACCGAATTCGAGAACAGCACTTGGTCGATAGGTGGCATCGTCATTGGTGTGCCGCTATTCACGGCGTTCGTAGTCGCGGTATGCAGTTGTGCTTTCGTCGGCTGGTTCCTGACACGCACCGAAACCGGATACCGCATCCGCGCCACAGCGCAGGATCCGGTGATGGCGCAACTATGCGGTGTGGCCGTGCCGCGCGTGCAGAAGGCCGTGTTCGCTGCCAGTATCGCGGTGCTGGCGATCGCCGCCGGCAGCCTGATGACCTTCTTCCACGTCACGCCACACACCGGCGTGCAGTTCAGCATCCTCTCCCTGCTGATCGTCGTGCTGGGCGGCCTCGGTGATCTGAAAGGCACCTTCGTCGGCGCAATGCTGATCGGGTTGGCCGAGTCGCTGGCCAGCGCAGCGTTCGACAGCGCGCTGGCTCCGGCGGTGATCTATATCCTGTTTGGAATGGCCTTGCTGTTCCGTCCGCGCGGGCTGTTCGGCAAAGGGAGCATCGCGTGAACCTTCCTGGCCGCCGAGCGCGGCGGATCGAGACAGCGCTCTCGCTTGCCTTGGTCTGGGTTGCGGCTGGCGTGGTCCTGCTGACCCGTAATCCCTACTGGATCAGTGTCGCCACCACGATGCTGATGTGGATTCATCTTTGCGTGGCATGGAACGCGGTCGGCGGCATGGTGGGGCAGATTTCTTTCGGCAATGCCGCGTTCTTTGGCATCGGAGCCTACACTTCGACCTGGCTCGGCGCGCAGTTCGGATGGAACCCCTGGCTCGGCATGCTGGTCGGAGGGATCCTGGCAGCAGCAGCCGGGTGGTGCGCCGGTTACCTGCCATTTCGTTGGCGACTCAGCCACCTTGTCTTCGCGCTGTTGACAATGACTCTGGCCTTCGTTTTGCAGTTCACCGCCAGTGGCATCAAGCCGCTGGGGGGGACGGCAGGGATGTTTATCAATGCACCGGCGTCGCTCGCAAACATGCGCTTCGACGATCCGGCGGATTACCTGATCGTCATCGCGCTGTTCGCCAGCGTCGTCGTACTGGTCGTCGGACTGTTGTTTCAGAGCCGGCGAGGCTATTTTTGGCGCGCCGCCCGCGACAATGAAGACGCGGCAGCGGCCGCCGGTATCAATCTGTTCCGCGTCAAGCAGGAAGCGCTGGCCCTCAGCGCATTCGCCTCGGCCATGGCCGGCACGTTCTACGCGCAGCAGATCGGCTACATTGACCCGCATTCAGTCCTGGGGTTGGACGTCGCGATCCAGATCCTGCTTTTTGCGGTTGTCGGCGGCGCAGGCACACAGCTTGGTCCGATCGTCGGGCCGCTGCTGTTGGTGCCACTGGGCGAAGTGCTGCGCCTGAGTCTCGGCGGTAGTTCGGGTGCTACGATGCATCAGTTCTTCTACGGTGCCGCACTGGTGGCGGTGATTCTGCTTTGGCCAGGTGGTGTCGTGGGCGGTCTGCGCAAACTGTTCGTGTTGCGCAGACCGGCTGCGCCGAACGCAATGCTGGCCGAGCCGCCAGCCGGCCCACGCGCAGCCGCGACGCTGGGTAAAATCGCGCAACAGCAGGGGACGCTGATCGAAGTCGCCGGGGTCTGCAAGCGCTTCGGCGGACTGCAGGCACTTCAAGATGTCTCGTTCACTGTGCAGGCCGGCGAGATCCTCGGCGTGATCGGTCCCAATGGGGCCGGCAAGACGACGTTGTTCTCGATCCTGTCCGGATTCCAGGCGCCGAGCACTGGGCAGCTCTTCTACGCTGGCGGGCGCATTGACGGCCTCGCGCCTCATCTGGTTTGCCGCCGCGGCATTGCTCGCACCTTCCAGATCACGCAGGCGTTTCCGACGTTGACCGTCTTCGACACGGTGCTCACTGCGGCCCTGGTGCGCCATGACATCTCAACAGCGCAGCGCATCGCCGACGCCGTACTTGTTCGCACCGGTCTGTGGCCGCGACGTACTTCCCTGTGCGCCGATATCACGCTGGCTGAACAACGCCGGCTCGAGATCGCGCGCGCACTGGCCACCGAGCCCACCGTTCTGCTGCTTGACGAATCAATGGCAGGTCTGACCCCGCGCGAGACCGATCAGGCGCTACGCCTGTTGCGCGGGCTGCGCGACGATGGCCTGACGATTGTGCTGATCGAGCATGTAATGCGCGCGGTGATGAGCGTTTGTGACCGGCTCGTTGTGCTCGATGCCGGCAATGTCATCGCCACCGGCGAGCCAGGACTGGTGGCAAGCGATCCGCAGGTGATCCGCGCATACCTCGGATCCCGGGCGAAGCGGCCATGAGTTCTGCGCCACCACCCGAGAGAATTCATCCCCGCTTGGTGCTACAGCGTGCGGCGTCAATCGAGCATTCCGGAATGCGCATCCACGAGGTACAACCATGAGCCTGCTGCTCGTTGAAGACCTGCGCGCCGGTTACGGAAGCCTCGAGGTGTTGCATGGCATTTCGTTGAGTGTCCAGTCTGGAGAGGCGGTGACGGTGCTGGGGCCGAACGGTGCCGGCAAATCGACCCTTCTGCGCACAATTTCCGGACTCGTCGAAGCCCGCACCGGGCAGCTGAAGTTCGAGCAGGAATCGCTCGCGGGACGGCAGGCGCATTCCATTCCGCTACTTGGACTTGCCCACGTTCCCGAGGCCCGCCATGTATTCGCACAGCTCAGCGTGCAGGAGAACCTGATGGTCGGGGGTACGCCACTGCCCAGCCGCGCAGCGCGGATGGATGCGCTCGACGAAGTGTTGGACCTGTTCCCGATGCTGCGCGACAAGGCCAGCGCCGCTGCGGGCTCGCTGTCCGGCGGCCAGCAACAGATGCTGGCCATCGGCCGCGCGCTCATGTCACGGCCCAAGCTCGTCATGCTCGACGAACCATCGCTGGGGCTGGCACCGGTGATCGTCGACGAACTTTACGTTGCGCTCGGCAAACTCAAACTCGCCGGCCTTACCATCTTGCTCGTCGAACAGGACGTGCACACGGCACTTGAATTTGCTGACCGCGCCTATGTGCTCGAGAACGGCGCCATCGCGCTGTCCGGCGCCGCCAGCGCGCTGCGCGATGATCCGCATATTCGCGAGCTCTATCTCGGCTTGTAGGCAGGCGGGAACGGCCATCCGCAGACCTCAGAACAAGCCTCCAAGGAACCAGCCAAGTGAACTCGCCGAATCCGCAACTCCCGTGGCGAAGGATCAGTTGCTTCCCGCCGCGCTGAAAATTGCTGCGGCGATCAGGGTCACCACGCCGGGCGGCGTCGGGGCGCAAGCCAGCCATCCTCGCGGCGATGATATGGCCCGGCGAAATGGACCACCTGCTAGAAAGACCTGCAAGACTACCTGTTCTCGACTGATGACGACTTGAGCCGCCTGCTCAACTCTAATGACCTTCGGAGGGGCGGCACGTCGTCGCATGGATCTGCATACGCTGAAGAGAAACCCTCTAGACTAACTAACGCTTGTGCGGTAATCTCTCTTTGATTCTGCCGCCTTTGAGCGCCGGTCGAGCAAAGTCCACTTCGCCGCTCACAAAATGTTCAACCGCCTGGAGAACACATGCCTCGATCCATCATATTGAGAATTCTCGCCAGCACGCTGGTTGCAGCCACGACGTTGGCTTCCGGGCCGGTTGCCAGCCAGGAAAAGAAACTGGTGCTCAGGGTCGCCGACCAGTTCCCGCAGGGTCATTTTCTCCCGCGATATGCCATCAAGCCGTGGATGGAGCAGGTCACAAAAGCGACCAACGGGGAAGTCCAGTTTGAATACTATCCGGCCGAGCAGCTGGGCAAAGCCAAGGACCTGCTTTCGTTGGTACAAAACGGCGTTGCCGATGTTGCGTTGTTTGCGCCATCATACGCCTCAGACAAGATGCCGCTCACCGCAGCGCTGGAAATTCCAGGCATGTTTGACAGTTCCTGCAAGGGATCCCGGGCCTTCTCGAGACTCGCCAAGCCGGATGGCATTCTGGGACAGCAGGAATACGGCCCGAACGGTGTGCGCGTGCTCTTCGCGACCGTGTATCCACCATATCAGCTGGTCTCCGCCAAACGCAAGATCGATGGGCCGGAAGACATCGAGGGCATGAAATTGCGTGTCCTCGGCGGTGCGATGGAGCTAAGCGTTCGCCGGCTGAAGGGTACCGGGGTCAGGATGTCATCCCCCGATGCCTTTGAGGCGATCAGCCGCGGCACGCTGGACGGGGCCATCTTTTCGTACGGTGTAACCGTCAACTACAACATACCGGTTAAGTACGCCACAGTCGGTACAGGATTCGGTGCAGCGGCAGCGATCTTCATCATTAACGACAAGCGCTGGAAGCAATTGCCGGAACACGTGCAGAAAGTCATGACCGAGGCAGGGGTCGAGGCCGGGGCCAACCTATGTGCAGGAATGGACAAGGAAGAGGCCAATGACCTGGAAAAACTCAAAGCCAAAGGCGTGACTCTGGTGCGCTGGTCGGATGCGGACAAGGCGCAGGTCGATGCCTTGCTGGCGGACGTGGCGCGCGACTGGGCGGCGGAAGTCGACAAACGCGGCAAGCCCGGCAGCGAAGTTCTCCGGGCCGTGCGCGAGGCGCGCGACGCACGGTGAAGACCGGGGCAGCCCTCACGGTGTCTCGTACGCCTACTTTCCAGTTGACGCATGAAACCACTCCAGTCGACCCACCGCTTCATTTCCGCGCTTGAGACCGTCTGCGGGTGGGCTGCGTCCGCCTGCCTGTTTGCCATCATGGTCACCGTCTTCGTGGATGTCGGGATGCGCTATCTCCTGAATTCTCCGCTGGGCTGGTCCTATGACCTGATCTCGCTGTATCTGATGGTCGCCCTGTTTTTCCTGGCGCTATCGGTCACCCAGCGCGATCGCCATCATGTGCGGGTCGACATTCTGCTGGGACGTGTTTCACCACCCGCCCGCCACGCGATGGAACTGATAGGCAATCTGCTGACGGCACTCGTCATGTTGGCCATCTTCTACCAAGGCAGCAGCAAGGTCATGGACAGTTGGCAGACCCAGGCGGTGATTGCCGGGCCGATACCCTGGCCGACCTGGCTGACCGCTGTATTCGTGCCAATCGGAACGGCGCTGCTGCTGCTGCGCCTGCTGTTTTCAGTCTGGGCATTGGCGGTCGCAATCGCCAATCGATCCGCAACTGCGGTCGGCGAGAGCAATGACGCGGGTCGGCCCTTGAGCACCGAAAGCTGAAATGCTCGCAACCATCATCACATTGTTCCTGCTCGGCCTGCTGGCCATCGGCACACCGGTCGGGTTCGCCCTGGCCATCGCCGGCGCGGCTGGCCTCTATGCGCTGGGCGGCCCGAGCATGTTGCTCGGCATCCTGGATACCGCACCGTTGTCTGCCGCCAGCTCCTATGAGCTGATCACGATACCAATGTTCCTTCTGATGGCCGAATTCGTGATCATCAGCGGAGTGGCCGATTCCCTGTTCAAGACCGCAGCCACCTGGGTTGGCCGAGTGCCGGGCGGCCTGGGCATTGCCACCGCATTTGCCGGCGCCGGCTTCGGCGCCATTTCGGGCTCATCGACGGCCTCGGCAGCCACCTTGGCCTCGACCAGCATTCCGGCAATGCTGAAAGCAGGCTACGAACCCAAGCTGGCCTGCGGAGTGGTCGCGATCTCGGGCACGCTGGCAATGCTGATTCCGCCCAGCATCGCCCTTGTCTTGTTCGGGATCATCGCTGACGTCAGCATTGGTGCCTTGCTGATCGGCGGCATCATTCCGGGATTGCTGGTGATGCTGGCGATCAGTAGCACGGTCCTGTTCCTGGTCTGGCGAGACCCGACCCGCGCTCCGCGGGGCCAATCGCACAGCATGGTTGACAAACTCGCTTCGCTGCTGCCGGTATGGCCCATGCTCGTGCTTTTCATGGCGGTCACCGGCATCATCTATCTGGGTGTCGCCACGCCGACCGAAGCAGCTGGTATCGGCGCCTTCGGCGCCTTTCTCATTGCGCTTCTAAAGGGCAAGGCCGACTTCTCGGCGACCCGGCACGCACTGTTGCGCGCGGCCCAGACGACTTGCATGATCATCATGATCATCCTGGGTGCCCACATCTTCGGCTATTTCTTCACCATCACCCAAACGACGCAGCAGCTCGTCGCAGCGGTCGGTGGCTGGCCGGTCGACCGCTGGGTCATCATGGGGGTCATCCTGCTGATGTACCTGGTGCTGGGGTGCTTCATGGACCAAGTCGCGATACTGATACTTACAGTGCCGGTGATCATGCCGCTCATCCAGAAGCTGGGCTTCGACCCGGTCTGGTTCGGTGTGGTGGTCATCGTCACCGCCGAGATCGGCATGGTGACGCCGCCGGTCGGCCTTAACGTCTTTGTCGTCTCGCGCTATACCGGGCGCCCGCTTGCCGAAGTCTTTCGTGGAGTCGCCCCCCATGTGGTGGCGCACCTGATCGTGATCGGACTGTTCTGCCTGTTCCCGCAGATCATCTTGTGGCTGCCACAGACGATGCAGGCGGGCTGAGACCAGCCCGTCGCCGAGCGCTTGCAGCGCGCGAGGCATGAGTGCCTTGCCCGGCAGTGATCCCGGACTACAAAGACAGTTCTTGCAGGATCCTGATATTGGATCGCAACCGAGGAGATGAAGATGTACGCAGGCAAATCCATTCCCTGGCACGGGACCATGATCGCCATTGCGTGCCTGACCGGAACAATTGCTGCCGCTCAGGACACGAAGATCATGCTCCGCGTCGCAGACCATTTCCCTGCCACCGGTCACCCGACCGTCGAAGGAGCAACCCGTTACTGGATGGAGCAGGTCACGCGGCAAACCGACAATCAGGTGCAGTTTCAGCACTATCCGGCGGAACAACTCGGCAAGGCAAAAGACAGTTTGTCGCTGGCGCAGTCCGGTGTCGCGGATATCACGGCCGTCCTGCCGTCGCTTGTTTCCGACAAGATGCCCTTGTCCACTGTGGCCGAGCTGCCAGGAGCCTTCAGCACGTCGTGCGCCGGTGTGCGGGCCTACTCACAGCTCGCCAAGGAAGGCATCCTGGCCAAGGAAGAATTCGCGCCGAACGGCGTCAGGGTCTTGTTCAGCTCGATGCTCTCCCCCTACCAGCTCCTGACGAAGAAGGAGTTCTCTTCGCTGAAGGACTTCGCGGGGTTGAAGATCCGTACGGCTGGGGGCGCCAAGGATTTGGCGGCGGTCCGCGTCAAGGGAGTGCCGATTCGCATGGCCGCGCCGGAGGTCTATGAATCCCTGTCGCGGGGTACCATCGACGCGATCGTCTGGCCACTCAATGGACTGGCCACGTACGGCCTGCAGAAGCTGGTGCGGTATTCAACTGCCGACGAAAACTTCGGCAATGTGGTCATCAACTACGTCATCAGCGAGGCCCGTTTCAACAAGCTGCCCGACAACGTGCAACAGGTCATGCTGGCCGTCGGAGAAGATGCCACCCGGCGCGCTTGCACACGGGTCGACAACCAAGCCGTCGATACAGTGGAGAGCTTGAAACGCGCGGGTATCACCATGGTGACTCTGCCGTCATCCGAACGAGTCGAACTGCAATCGCTGATGAAGACAGTCGGCACGGAATGGGCCGAGGGCCTGGACAAGCGAAACAAGCCGGGAACCCAGGTACTCGAGGCTTTCGATGCAGCCTTGCGTAAGGGACGCTGAGAGTGAGACGCCAGGTGACGCATTCGCCAACCGATTCAGGTTGCGCGCATACGGTCCGATTCGACAGGTGCGCAGAAGGCGGCGGGATCCCCAGACGACTCGACCTGCGGCACGACGACCCTTCAAGGAGATAGCCATGCCAGCTGCTTTCACGAGACTCACCGCCACCACATTGACGACACTCGCGCTGCTGTCGGCAGGCGGCAGTCAGGCGCAGGAGAAGATTGTGCTGCGCGTGGCGGATTCGTTTCCAGCTTCCGGTCACTATTTCTCGGAGCCTGCGGCCAAGTACTTCATGGACGCCGTTGGACGCGCAACCAACGGGCAGGTCAGTTTCGAGCACTATCCATCCGAACAGCTGGGCAAGGCGAAGGATCTGCTCGCGCTGACCGTTTCCGGGGTCGTCGACATTGGATCGGTGATGCCGTCCTACAGCTCCGAAAAGATGCCGTTGTCGGCAGTGGCTGAACTTCCGGGCGGCTTCGCGAGTTCGTGTCAAGGCACATTGGCCTATTGGAAGCTGGCGCGCGATGGCATCCTGGCGCAGAAGGAATATGCGCCAAACGGAATCCGTGTGTTGTTCACCCTCGTCAGTGTTCCCTACCAGGTGCTGCTCAAGCAGAAATTCGATTCGGTCAAGGAACTCGCGGGACGCAAGCTGCGCTCCACCGGAGCGGCCAGTGACAGCGCAATTCGCAAGCTCAACGCGGTACCGGTTCGCATGGCGGCTCCCGAAATCTACGAATCACTGTCGCGCGGCACACTCGACGGTGTCGTGGTGTCGTATGCGGCGGCGGTGTCGTACAACCTGCACACCTTGGTCAAATCGGTCACTGCCGGCGAGAACTTTGCGAGCGCGGTGCTCACCTATTCAATGAGTGAGGCGCGCTGGAAATCACTGCCGTCGAACGTGCAGCAGGCCATGCTTGATGCGGGGGATGCAGCCACGCGGCGGGCCTGCGCGCTGATGGATGAAAACACCCAAGCGGATCTCGAGAAGATACGCCAGGCGGGCGCCTCCGTTGTTCGATTCTCCGCGGCGGAGAAGAGTGATCTTCAGCATCGATTCTCCACCGCAGGCATCGAATGGGCGAAGGACCTGGATGGGCGCGGCAAGCCCGGAACCGAGACCTTGCGCGCCTTTACGGAAGCTGTCAACAGCGCCCGGCCGCCGCGGTAACGAGCGAAGAACGACAAGCGCGTGCCGGCTTTCAGGCCGCGACCCGGCGGAACTTGCGGTGCCGCTCTGATAGAAAGTAGACCCCGTTGAAAACCAAACTGAGCGAACTTCTGGGAATCGATATACCGATCTTCGCCTTCTCGCACTGTCGCGATGTCGTCGCAGAGGTAACGAGGGCCGGTGGCATGGGCGTACTCGGCGTCGCATACAAGACCGCCGCCCAGCTGGAAACCGAACTCCAATGGATAGATGCGCGCGTTGGCGGCAAGCCGTATGGCGTCGACGTGCTGTTGCCGACCAGGTATGAAAAGCTGGCAGACCGCCGGATGACAGCCGAAGATCTCCCCCAGGATCAGGTCCGGTTCATGCGGCGCGTCCTCGACGAAGCCGGTATTCCCCGCCTGCCGGAGGCCGATGGTGCGATCCTTGTCCAGGAATTTCTCGACTGCATCAACATGACGCGCGAGCAGACCGAGGCGGTGCTCGAAGTCGTGTTGCGCCATCCGATCAGGGCGGTGGTCAGCGCACTGGGATCGCCGCCGCAAGAGACTGTTCAGCGGCTGCACGACATGGGAATCAAGGTCGGCGCACTGGCGGGCAAGCCCGAACATGCGCTGCGCCACAAACAGGCCGGCGTCGACTTCATTGTCGCTCAGGGCATGGAGGCGGGTGGCCACACTGGCAAGGTCACGTCGATGGTCCTGTGGCCACAGGTGATCGACGCGGTGGCACCGCTGCCGGTGCTCGCCGCCGGTGGCATCGGCCGCGGCAGGCAGATGGCTGCGGCGCTCGCGCTCGGAGCCGAAGGGGTGTGGTGCGGCTCGATCTGGCTGGGCACCCAGGAGAGCGAACTGACCCCGGCGCTGAAGAGACGATTCTTCTCGGCCAGCAGCGAAGACACCGTGCAGAGCCGGCTGCGCTCCGGCAAGCCCGCGCGAGTACTGCGCAGCAAGTTGTCCGATGCCTGGGAACGTCCGGACGCACCGCCGTTCGCGCCGCTGCCCTATCAGACCATGCTGATGACCGAGCCGCACCTGCGCGTCGCACGCGGCAAGCTCGACGAGTGGCAGTATTACCCGGTCGGCCAGTTGGTCGGAGACATCAATGCGCAGACCAGTTGCAGGCAAGTCGTCCACGACATGATGAACGAGTTTGTCGAAGCGACCGATCGGCTGTTCCGGATGATGCACGACAGTTGAATGTCGACCCAATACCCAAGGTGTAGCGATGGATTTTGAACTCAGTCCAGAACAGGCTGCGGCACGCGAGATGGCGATCGATTTTGCGCGCAAGGAAATCGCGCCCCATTGGCGCCAACGTGAGGCTGAAGGTGTCTTCCATCGGGACCTGCTGGAGAAGATGGCGGCGGCCGGCATGTTCGGCTGCCTGTTCCCGGAGGAATACGGAGGCAGCGGACTCGGATTCGTCGCTCAGGTACTCATCATGGAAGAAATGATGCGGGCCTCGATTGAAAGCGGCATGTCATTCAATAACCAGGGCGTCAACGTGCCGATGGCGATCTACCGCTGGGGCACCGATGAGCAAAAGAAGAAATACGTTCCCGGCTTGATCTCGGCCAAGTACGTCGGCTGTTTTTCACTCACCGAACCCGGAGGAGGGTCCGACTCCGCAGCGATGAAGACCCGGGCCGTGTTGAAGGGAGACCGTTATGTCGTCAATGGCAGCAAGATGTGGACCACGCTGGGCTCGGTCGCCGATCTGATCCTGCTGTTTGCCAAGACCGATCCGGATCAGGGTCACGCCGGAATTTCCGCCTTCCTGGTCGAGACCAGGGGTCTGAAAGGATTCAGCGCCCGTCCGATTCCGGCAGATATCGGTACCAGCTGCATACCCAGCGCTGAACTGTCTTTCCAGGATGTCGAGATTCCCGCGGACAGCCTGCTCGGCCATGTCGAGGGACAGGGTTTCAAGGCCGCGATGACCACCTTGCACTATGGACGCGTCTGCGTTCCGGCGCGCGGATTGGGGATTGCTCAGGCCTGCCTGGACATGGCCGTCGCCTATGCGAAAGAACGGGTGGCATTCGGCAAGACGATTGGTGAGTTCCAGGCCATCCAGCACACGATCGCCGACATGCTGGCGAAAACCGAGGCATCACGCTGGCTTATCTACCGTGCCGCCGCCAAGGCAGACCGCGGACTGCCTTTCGGCCGCGAGGCATCGATTGCCAAATATTTCGCTGGCGAGGCGGTGATGGATGTCACTGAAAAATGCCTCGAGGTCTTCGGCGGATACGGCTTTGCGAAAGAGTTTCCGGTATTTCGATATTTCACCTGCGCCCGCGTGATGCGCACCGGGGAAGGTTCGGCCAACATCCAGAAGAACATGCTCGGGATGGACGAACTGGGGTGGAAAAAGATCGACCGACACGGGGCGTGAGGCTGGTGTTTCAAGCGCAACCGGACAGCCGCGAACGCCATTTCTAATTTTCGATCACGATCGATCGGCAAGGAGCAACATGACATATCAGGCAATTTCTGTCGCCACCCAGGATGGCGTGACAACCATGACACTCAATCGCCCGGAGCGCATGAATGCGCTCAGCGGCCAGATGATCAAGGAAGTCGTCGGCGTGCTCGAAGCCGCAAGGCAGGGCAACGGAACACGCGTCATCGTTCTCACAGGCGCTGGCCGCGCCTTCTGTGGCGGGGCCGACCTGAAGGACCTGGGAGGACCGGCCGGACTGTTGCCACACAACAGTGCCGAATCGAAGCGGCAGGGTCTGCGGCTGGGCGTTTATCCGTTGATTCACGGCATCCGCAATTGCGAGGTGCCGGTCATTGCAATGGTCAACGGTGCGGCCGCCGCAGGCGGCTGTGACCTGGCGCTGGCCTGCGACATACGCATCGGCTCCGAACACACTCGATTCATGGAGTCATTCGCCCGCATCGGATTGTTCCCAGGCACTGGCGGCTGCTGGTTCCTGCCGCGCATGGTGGGTTCGTCAAAGGCGGCCGAAATGATTTTCACGGGCGACCCGATCGGCGCGCAGGAAGCTTATCAGTGGGGCTTGCTGAGCCAGCTGGTGCCTCACCAGGAGTTGCTTGACCGCACGATGACTTTGGCCCGACGCATTGCCGACGGGCCGCCTATCGCGCTGCGCCTGGCCAAGATGGTGATGCAAAAAAGCATGGACATGAATCTCGAGACTTCACTGGAACTGGCCGCTGCCAGCGAATCCATCACGCTGACTTCGGAGGACCACCAGGAGGGCCTGACCGCGTTCCTTGAGAAGCGCGAAGCAAAATTCCGCGGTCTATAGAGCGGTGACGGACGATATCAATCCGGCAATCCCGGAAGTGAAGAGCAGCGGACCGCTGCAGGGCATTCGCATCATCGACATCACGACCGCGGTGATGGGTCCCTTCGCCACCAGGATCCTCGGAGACCTGGGCGCCGACGTGATCAAGGTGGAGCCGCCCGATGGTGACTCGGTACGCAATACCGGTCCCGCGCGTCATCCAGGCATGAGCGCGATTTTCCTGTGCTCGAATCGCAGCAAGCGAAGCATTGTGCTGGACCTGAAGCAGCCAGCCGGCCGCGAGGCGTTGCTCAAGTTGGCGGAGCAAGCCGACGTTCTGGTCTACAACGTCCGGCCCCAGGCGATGGCTCGACTCCGCCTTGCCTACCAGGACATAGCGGCGGTGAACCCTCGCATCATCTACTGTGGTGCCTACGGCTATCGGCAAGACGGCCCGTACGCTGCCAAGTCGGCATATGACGACCTGATCCAGGGAGCGGTCGGCATTCCGTCGCTGCTCGCCGCCGGCGGTGGTGAACCCCGTTACGCACCAACAGCCATCGCCGACCGGTCGGTGGCACTGACCGTTGTCTACGCGGTCACTGCTGCGCTTTTCCACCGCGAACGCAGCGGCAAGGGCCAGGCCATCGAGGTGCCGATGTTCGAGACGATGGCCGACATGGTGCTGTCCGATCACCTTTATGGCAAGGTCTTCGAGCCGCCGCTGGGCGAGATGGGCTACACCCGGCTGGTCTCGACGCAACGGCGACCTTTTCCGACCCGTGACGGCCATGTCTGCGTCATGCCCTACGTCGACAAGGACTGGGTACGGGTGTTTGAGTTGATCGGTCGGCAAGAGCTCATTTCCGATCCCCGCTTCAGCGGTGTCGCGGCACGCACCAGAAACATCGAGGAGTTGTATGCAATCCTTGCCAGTGGCTTGCTCGAGCGGACGACCAACGAGTGGGTTCAGGCCTTCGATGAGGCCGACGTACCGGCAATGCGCATGAACACGCTGGACGGGCTGTTGCAGGATCCTCACCTCGAAAGCACCGGCTTCTTCAAGCTCGAGCAGCATGCGTCGGAAGGCTTGCTGCGCACCACCGAGATTTCTACCCAGTGGAGCGATTGCCCACCCGTGGTGACGCGGCCCGCGCCCCGGTTGGGCGAGCACAGCCGCGAAATTCTTCGCGAGGCGGGTTACGCCGACGACGAGATCCAGCGCCTGATCACTGCCGACATCACCCGGGTGCCGCCGTCCTGCTGAATACGGGGTCCGGACGTTCCGGTGACGAACCGCCTCTGGATGTGACCCGGGGCAGGTTCAATCCGAAGGCCTCAGTCGGGCCTGAATCATGAAGCACCGTCCCGGGTGACACCGCGCGCGAGCAGATCGTCGATCTGCGCCTGCGACAACCCGGCTTCGCGCAATATGTCGAGACTGTGCTGGCCCAGGGTCGGCGGCATGCGAGCCGGCACCGGTTTCGAGTGCGACCATTTGGTCGGGACGCTCATGGTACGGATCGGCCCTTCGGACGGGTGCTCGACATCTTCGAAGAAGCCGACCTCGGCCAAGTGCGGATCGTCGATCAGCGAGTCGGGCGTGTGCATCGGCAGAACCGGAATATCGGCATCTTCGAGCAGGCGAAGCCACTCGGTCGTGCTGCGCGTGCGCACCGATTCGGCGAAGATGTCGTTCAATTCGGCGACGTGGGCCGAGATGCCGGCCTGATCACAGAAGCGCGGATCTTTCTTTAGCTCGGCACGCCCGATCAGTTCGAAGAAGCGGTACCAATGCGCCGGTGTGTAGGCGGTGGCGCAGATATAGCCGTCCTGCGTCTTGAACGGCCGCCGCGCGAAGATGCGCGGGTAGCCGGTGCCACCGATCGGCGGGCGGAACGTCTTGCCGTACAAATGCGGTGTCAGCATGTATTGCGCCATCGTTTCGAACATAGGCACTTCGACGGCCTGCCCTTCACCGGTGCGTTCGCGATGCAGCAGCGCGGCCAGCAGCGCATAGGTGCCAACCAGACCAACGCTTTGATCGGCGATCCAGCCGGGCGCGTAATGCGGCGTGCCATCCTGACGCGCGGCCAGCGCGGCGAGGCCGCTGCCACCCTGGATCAAGTCATCGAGCGCGGCCCGCCGTGCATAGCGTCCGGCCTGGCCGAAGCCGACCAGCGAGCAGTAGACTATCTTCTTGCTGACTGCGGCGACTGCGGCGTAATCGAGGCCCAGCCTCGCCATTGCCGCGGGGCGCACATTGCATACCAGCGCGTCTGCGCCGCGCGCCAGTTGCAGCAAGGCGTCCCGTCCGGCAGAGTCCTTCAGGTCGAGCACGACACTGCGCTTGCTGCGATTGAGCTGCAGAAAAAGCGGCGACATGCCCGCACTTCGACCCGGCGCCAGATGGCGCGTGATGTCGCCTTGGGGGGGTTCGACTTTGATGACTTCGGCGCCCAGGTCCCCAATCGTCTGCATCATGTACGGGCCCATCGCCACGCTGGTCAGGTCCAGGATGCGGATGCCGGCCAGCGGTCCGGTGTTGGTTTTTTCGTTCGGCTTCATGGTGTGAAATGTCTCATGTCATCGTTCGGAATTCGATTCGTTCTGCTCCGTCTGCGTCAGTCAGGTGTCACAACGGCAACGACCGCAGCACGTTCGACGGTCAGCCCGGGCTGGCAATGAACCGCGGCCACGATGCCGTCCGATTCGGCAACGATCCGCATCTCCATCTTCATCGATTCCAGGATTGCCACCACCGTCCCCTTGGTGACACGGTCGCCCGGAACCACATTGACCTTCAGGATCAGGCCCATCATCGGGGCTTTCAGGTCGCCGCTGCTCTGTGCCGCCGTGCTGATGTAAGACAGGTAAGGAACGGCCCTGAGCACGTGCGAGCCGCGTCGGTCATGCACATAGACCATCTCGCCGTCGCAGTGAAGATGCACGGTCTCGCGGCGCGAGCCGGCCACTGCCAGGAAGCGACCGTCGTCAGCGACGGTGAGCGCAATTTGCAGGCGCTCGTCGTTGACACCAACCAGCATGCTGCCGTCGCGATGCAGCGGCGCGAAACGGATCTCGGCGCTGCCGTCGGCCGCCTCGACATGTAGGCTGGGGATCGGCGCAAGACCATCGTCGCAGGACCGCATCTGCCAGCCGCTGCGGGCCCAACTCGACCACGGGCCGAGACCCGCAGGGCTGCGCTGAGATTGCAGCCAGCAGCAGGCTGCAATCGCCAGCGTCTGCGTGTCGTGGCGCGACTCGCCGACCGCCCAGCCGGCAATCTCCTCGTCGATCAAGCGCGTGTGAAAGCTCCCGCTGCGTGTCTGTGGCAGGTCGATCAGGTGGCGAAGAAACTGGATGTTGGTGGTGACGCCAAAAACGATTGTTGCGTCGAGGGCGGATTTGAGCTGGTCGAGCGCCTCGTTGCGCGTCGGTGCCGACGTGATCAGCTTGGCCAGCATTGGATCGTAGTACGGCGTGATCTCCATGCCGCTGCGAATGCCGGTTTCGACTCGCACACCGTGACCTGGAAACTGCACATGCGCCAGCCGACCGGTGGAAGGCAAGAAACCCGCGGCCGGGTCCTCGGCACAGACGCGAGCCTCCACTGCATGGCCACTGCAGCGCACATCCTCCTGCCTCAAGGCCAAGCCTTCGCCGCTGGCAATGCGCAGCATGATCTCGACAATGTCCAGTCCCGTCACCATCTCGGTGACCGGGTGCTCGACCTGCAAGCGCGGGTTGACTTCGAGAAAGTGGTAGTCGTCGGCACCGACGATGAACTCGACCGTGCCGACGCCGCGGTACATCAGCCGCTCGCCCAGGCGCACCGCGTCGGCGGTCATGCGGTCGCGCAGTTTCGCGCTCAGCATCGCCGCCGGCGCCTCCTCGATCACCTTCTGATGACGGCGTTGCAGCGTACATTCGCGCTCGAACAGGTGGATGACATGGCCCTGCCCGTCACCGGCAATCTGGATTTCAATGTGGCGGCCCTGGCTGATCAGCTTTTCGACAATCAATCCGGCATCGCCGAACGAGTTTTTCGCCTCGCGCATTGCGGACTCGATGTCCTCCGACAGGCTGTCGAAGCTGGTGATTCCGCGCATGCCCTTGCCGCCGCCGCCGGCAGCGGCCTTCAACATCACCGGCAGGCCGATCTCGCGCACGCTGGCAGCGATTTCGGCCGGGTCCGTACTCGGCGACATGCTGCCGGGCACGATCGGCACCTGCGCAGCGAGGGCCTCGCGCTTGGCCGCCGCCTTGTCACCCAGGCGCCCGATCAGATCGGCGGTAGGACCGATGAACACCAGCCCTGCCGCCTCGACGGCGCGAGCGAAGGCGGCGTTCTCGGCCAGAAAACCGAATCCCGGATGAATGGCTTGCGCGTGCACGGCCTTCGCCGCTGCGATCACCGCGTCGATGCGCAGGTAGCTCTCGGAAGCCGGTGCGCCACCGATCTCCACCGACTCGCCGATCTCGTGTACATGCAGGGCATCGCGATCAGCGCTCGAATGCACACCGGCCACCGCCACGCCAAGGCGGCGGCAAGTGCGCGCAATTCGGCACGCGATCTCGCCACGGTTGGCGATCAGTATCTTCTTGAACACGACGGTCTTTCCCGGCTCACATGCGAAACACACCGAAGTGTGAGGGCACGGCCGGCACGCGTGCGGCGAGGTCGAGCAGCAACCCCATCACATCGCGCGTCTCCGCGGGCTCGATCACCATGTCGCACCAAGTGTTGCGGGCGAAGTTGTATGCATTGGCGAAGTCCTCGAAGGTCTTGCGCACCGGCGACTTGTAGGCTTCGCGCTGCGCATCGGTCCAGCTCGTGCCGTTGCGCTTGTGCTGGTCGTCCTTGACCATCGCCAGGGTCGTGGCCGCCTGATCGGGGCCCATGATCGAGGCTCGGCCGTTCGGCCACATGATCAGTGCATTCGGTTTGAAGGCACGCCCGCACATCGCCAGGTAGCCGGCACCGTAGGAGCCGCCGATGATCAACGTGTATTTGGGCACGTTGGCGCAGGTCATCGCCGTGATCATCTTCGCGCCGTGTTTGGCAATTCCGGCCTCCTCGGCCGCGCGACCTACCATGAAACCGTTGATGTCGGCCATGAACAACAACGGGATGTCGCGCTTGCAGCACAGGTCGATGAACTGCGTCGCCTTCATCGCACTTTCCGAAAACAGCACGCCGTTGTTGCACAGGATACCGACGTCGTGGCCCTGGATGCGCGCAAATCCGGTGATCAAGGTATCGCCGTAATCGGGCTTGAACTCGTGCAGGTCGCTGCCATCGATCAGGCGCAGCACGATCTCGCGGTTGTTGGTGGGTATGCGCGGGTCAGCACTGATGATGCCGTAGATCTCGACCGGATCGTGCAATGGCTCGGCGACGGCGGCCACGCTGCGGCGCAGCGCGGGTACATCGCCCAGGTGGGCGACGATGTCGCGCAGGATCGCAATCGCGTGCGCGTCGCTCTCGGCCAAGCGATCGCTGGTACCAGCATCCTCGAGGTCGCCGCAGTCGGCTTCAGCCTCTTGCGCCAGGCTGCCGAATTCCAGCGCACCCTGCCCGCGCACAACCACAACCTCGTCGCACAGGGCCGCCACGAAGGCGCCGCGGTCGGCGGCCGGACCGTGCACACTCGCAATCTGCGCGATGCCTTCGCGCGACATCCGCATCTGGTTGTACAAGATCGAGCCGAACTGGCCATCGTCGGCGAAGTCGGACGACTGCTCGTCAGCCGCGTGACCGCCGGACTGCAGCAGAGTCAGACAAGGCAGCCGGTGCAACCAGGCGAAGCGCTGTGCACGCACATGCTTCTTGCAGGTTGTGGTGGTGTAGGCACCTGCGTGCACGGTGGCGTCGTTGGCGATGATCATGCAGGGCCGCCCGGCGACCATGCCGACTCCGGTGACCATTGCGGCGCCTGGCGGATCGTCGCCGTGCAGGCTTTCGCCGGCGAGTTGGCAAAGTTCCAGGAACGGCGAGCCCGGATCGAGCAACGCACTGAGCCGCTCGCGTACCAGCAACTGCCCGGCATCGCGCAGTCTCTGCCGCGAGGCTTCGGAGCCAGCGGCCAGCGCCGCGGATCGGCGCCGGCGTAGATCGGCGACTCGCTCCTCGTAGAAGGCACGATTGGCGGCCGACTCGTCGGCACTGGTCAGCAGCGCCGATCTGACAATGCTCATCGCGCGCCTCCGCGTCGCCGGCCTCGACCCGCTGCGTACATTGCAATAGTGGTTCTTGTATCTGGATTCATGTCGGAGAACGTCGGAGCGGATTGCCGATGATGCCGCAAAGAATGTACGATAACAAACATTCGTTAGGTTACAACGTCCTTTATGACCCTGCACGACAATCACTCGATCGGATCTCACCTGGCCGTCGCCGAGCCGGACTTCGAGCTCCGGCGCGACGCCTACGCTGTAGTGATGGCGCGAATGCGCGAGCGGCGCGATGAAGCCACGGTGGGCGGCAGCGAAAAATCTCGAAAACTGCATACGAGCCGGGGCCAGATGCTGCCACGCGAACGCATCGCCGCCCTGCTCGACCCGGGGTCTCCATTCCTGGAGATCGGCCAACTGGCCGGGGCCGACATGTACGACGGCGTGCCCCCCGGCGCGACCATGGTCACTGGCGTCGGCCAGATCTGCGGGCGGGCCTGCATGCTGATCGTCAACGATGCGACCGTGAAGGGCGGCACCATGTTCGGCATGACGACCAGGCGCCATACACGAGCGCAGCTGTTCGCCTGGCAACACCGCCTGCCGTGCCTGACCCTGGTCCAGTCCGGTGGCGGCTTTCTGCCCGATCTCGCCAACATTTTCCCTGACGATGGTCAGGCAGGGTCGATCATGTACAACCAAGTCAAGATGTCGGCCGAGGGGATTGCGCAGATTGCGCTGGTATTCGGTCCGTCGACTGCCGGCGGTGCCTACATCCCGGCCTTGTGCGATGAAGTGGTGATCGTGCGCAATCAGGGTGCGATGTTCCTGGGCAGCCCTCAACTGGTGTTCGCGGCAACCGGCGAGGTGGTCGATATCGAGCCACTGGGGGGCGCCGAGATGCACAGTCGCCTGAGCGGCGTCACCGACCACATCGCCGAAGACGACGCCCACGCGCTGCAGATCACTCGACGAATCGTCGCCCACCTGGGCGAACCGCCGCGCCTGCGCTGGACCCGCGCCGCGGCCGAGCCTCCGCGTTACAGCCCGCAGGAATTGCCCGGCCTGCTCCGCCTCACAGGCGAGCGAGCGCCTGCCGGCAGCGTCGATTGCCGCGAAATCATCAGCCGCCTGGTCGACGGCAGTCGCTTCCAGGAGTTCAAGCAACTGCATGGGGAAACGCTGGTCTGCGGATTCACGCGGATCGAAGGTTTCGAGATCGGCATCCTGGCTGGCAATGGCGAGCTCACTTCGCAAGCTGCCGCCAAGGGTGCACATTTCATCGAGCTGTGCTGCCAGCGCGACATACCGTTGCTGTTTCTGGTCGATTCACCGGGCTTTGCCGGCAGCGACCGGGCCGGGCAACGTGGGGTCGGCAAGCATGGCGCCAAGCTGCTCAATGCGGTGGCCAATGCCGATGTGCCGAAGATCACGCTCATCGTCGGCCAAGTCTACGGTGCGGCCTACTACGCCATGTGTGGCCGCGCCTTCAAGCCCAATGCCCTGCTGATGTGGCCGAATGCACGCGCCGCAGCCCGCGCCGACGCCAGCGACAACGTCGCAGGGGCGCTGAACTGGGCGCGCCAGCTGTGGTGCGACATGGTCATCGAGCCGGTGGAGACGCGCGCGGTCATCGCCCAGCTGCTCGACGTCGCCGGCCGCACTCCGGCCAAGGCGACCCAATACGCCGTGTTCCGGATGTAAGGTGGATGGGGTGCGGCGTCAGCGCGTGATGCTGCCGGCCATGTCCTCGCCTTGCGCCATGAAGAAGCCGAGCAGTAGCCGGTTGACTTCTTCAGCTTGCTCGAAGGCTACCCAGTGGCTGGCGTCGGCCAGGATACGACAACTGAGCCGTGGCGAGTTCGATTTGAGGTAGGCGGCACGCGCCAGCGCACCGGATATCGGCAGCGGGTCGTCCTGACCCAGGATCGCCAGCACCGGGCAGCGCGTAGCGCGCAGGCTGGGCCCGAGCGAATCACGGTAGCCGAGGAAGCGGGACCGGAAGCGGGTCAGAGAATGGTTGCGCCGCTGCATCGCCACGGTGAGGGCATCGATGCGGCACGGGTCGCCAACCATCATCAGCTCGAGGTTGCGGCGATGCACCGCATTGATTTCATCATCGGTGGCATCAGACGACACCGATCGGAGCGGCGGCCGTACCCAGGTTCCTGGCGGGAACCCGCCCGGCCCAAGCAGTGCAATGCGGAGCACCCGCTGCGGCAACCGGGCCGCCAGCCAGGCCGTCACGACGGCGCCGAACGAGAATCCGGCGATGAAAAATGGCTCATCCGAAGGCAGCAGACCAGCTTCGACTGCTGCCAGCAAGTGGGCGCCATAGCTGTCGAGATCTGAATTCACCGGCACGTCGAGCGATTCGCCCATGCCCGGCAGGTCGGGCACGATGACGCGGAAACTGCGGGACAACGCCTCGATGTTGCGAATCCAGTGAGTCCAGGATCCAGTACCGCCATGCAGCAGAAGCAGATTCGGGCCGCTACCGGTCGCGCGCGCCACCATGCCGGCACAGGTCGAGGTACACACGGCCAGACCCGGCAGCAACGCATCGGTCGTGATGGGCGGCGAGTCGTGAAGGTTGGCGGCTGGCAGATTCATAAGGTCGCCTGGGTGCCCAGGATATTGGTGATCTGGCTCGACAGTACGCCACCGTTGCCATGACACAAGGCCACCTGTGCATTCGGGACCTGGCGCTGGTCAGCCTCGCCGCGCAGTTGCCTTACCGCTTCGACCAGCGTGAACATGCCATACATGCCGGGATGCACACACGACAGACCGCCACCATTGGTGTTGACCGGCAGCCGCCCGCCGGGTGCAATTGCGCCGCCGGCGACAAAAGCGCCGCCTTCACCCTTCTTGCAGAAACCAAGGTCTTCGAGAAACAGGATGGTGTTGATGGTGAATGCGTCATAGAGCTCGACGACATCGATGTCGGCAGGCGTCATGCCGGCCATCGCATACGCACGTCGGCCCGAGTCCAGCGCCGCCGTTTCAGTGAGCTTGGGCATGGCCATGATGTTCATGTGTGTCGTCGCCGCCGCCGCACCCAACAGATAGACCGGCCGCTTGGGCATGTCGCGTGCACGCGCCGCCGTGGTCATGACCAGCGCGGCGCCCCCGTCGGTGACCAGGCAGCAGTCGCGCACCGTGAGCGGGCTCGACACCATGCGAGAGCCGAGCACGTCGTCGATGCTCAACGGGCCGCGCATGAATGCCTCCGGATTCAGGTTGGCCCAAGCCCGCGCGGCGACCGCCACCGCTGCCATTTGTTCGCGTGTGGTGCCGTATTCATGCATGTGGCGCGAGGCGGCCAGCGCGTACGAGGTGGCCGGGAACAGTGGCGCATACGGTGCCTCATACGCAAATGGCCGGACCGAAGAGATCAGCTTGCCTGAGGCCGTGCGCTGGTTGCTGCCGTAGAAGATGAGCGCGGTTTCGCACAGCCCTTCCTTGAGCGCCATTGCCGCCATCAGCGTGTACGAGAGGAAGGTCGAACCGCCGGTGCGGTTGTTGTCGGTAATCTTTGGCTGCAGGCCGAGCATCTCGGCGATCAGCAACCCCGACAGCGGGTTCGAATTGCCGGGCAGCGAGCCGAACACCGCGTCGACATGACGCGTCGTCAGGCCGGCCTCGGCCAAGGCCTTGACGCTCGCCTCGATGGCGATTTCTTCTGAGCTCCGGCCGGGCGCTTCGCCAAGACCCGCGAGCGCAGCACCGACGATCGCGGCGCTGCCACGAAGTCCGTGAGTGCTCATGTTGCTGCTCCGGTGCTTGCGTTGACTGCATCGAACACCACGCACGCGCCGTCGTCGCCGCGCGCCACGCGGGCCTGCACCGCCATGCCGATGTGGATCGCCTCGGGCGCGATTCCCTCGACCCGGCTCATCAGGCGCGGACCTTCGGCGAGGTCGACCAGCACGACGTTATAGGGTCCGCCTTTGTCGGCCTTGCGGTTGACGACACTTACCGCGTGCACGACACCTCGGCCGCTCGGCGCCACCCAATCGAGTTCTATACCGCCACAACAGCTGCAGGCCAGGCGCGGATAAAAGAGATGGCTGTCGCAGCTGCGGCAGTGCTGGATGCGGAACTCGTCGCGCGCAAGCAGCTGCGCATAGACCATGTCGGGGCCGAGGCCGACGGTCCAGTCGTCGGCCGGGGGTGCAGTTGTCATGGGATCTCCGGTTTCGGTGGGCAGGAAGGGACAGGGAATCGAGACGGTCCGACACTCACATCGTCAGAACCAGTCGGCCACAGGCCTCGCGCGACTCCATCAACCCATGTGCCCGCGCCGCCTCGGCCAGCGGCAGCGTGCCGCCGACCACCGGCCGCAGCCTGCCGACGCGCACCAGTTCAAGCAGGTCATGGACTTCGGCACGTGTCACTCCGTCGGTGCCGAGGAAAAACATCTCCTTCAAGATGGCGTGGGCCGGGCGCAGCGACACCGGGGCAGCGTTCAGATTGCCGACGAATACGTGACGGGCAGCCACCGCCATGCTTTTCAGTGCGGCGGCCCAGGCGAGCTGGCCGACAATGTTGAAGACAACGTCGACGCCAACGCCGCCAGTCAGCTCGCGGGCCTGTGCGGCGAAGTCAAGGTCTGCACTGACGATCACTTCATCGGCCCCGTATTCCTGCAGAAAGCTCCGCTTGGCTTCGCTGGTGGTGACCGCAATCGTGCGCGCTCCGAGCATGCGCGCCACCTGCACCGCGTGGATGCCGACACCGCCACTGGCGCCGGTGACCAACACCGATTCGCCGGGCTGCACCGACGCGACCGTATGCAGGCCGTGGAATGCGGTGCCCAGCGCACACGGCACGACGGCGGCCTGCTCAAAGCTGACGCCTTCGGGAATGCGCACCAGCGCGCGCGCCGGCACCGCCACATATTCCGCATAGCCGCCGGGCACCGCCTCGCCAAGAAGGCCGGCACTGTTTTCGCAAAGGTTGTCCCGGGCCCGGATGCACATCCGGCAATGGCCGCAGTGATCCTTCATCATGACGACCACCCGCTCGCCGATCCCGATGCCGGCGACGCCCTGACCGAGCTCGGCGACTTCGCCTGCCATCTCATGACCGATGATGGCAGGAAGCTGGGTGCGCGGGAAGTGACCCTGGCGCGCCAGCACATCGTGGAAGCAGACGCCGCACGCTCGAAGTCTCACCAGCACCTCGCCCCCTTGCGGCACCGGCTGCGGCATCTCCACACGGGCGAACTGCTCCGGTCCGCCGTAACCCTCTAGGACAATGGCTTGCATAGGCTCCTGTCTCGAAAAGTTGCCACTGGCGTCAAGGGCCGGTTTGTGGCATCGTCTAGTCTAACAAACACTCGTTTGGTTTGTCATCAGGCCGATATGTCAGGTCGGCGCACCCCCCCTCTTTTTCACATCAGGAGCAGACAACATGTTCAACGGTAAAGCACTCGATAACAAGGTCGCCGTCGTGACCGGTGCCGGTCAGGGCATCGGCGCCGCCGTCGCGCGCGCCTATGCCGCGCAAGGCGCCAAGGTTGCCGTCATCGACTGGAATCTCGAAACCGCCGAAGTGGTAGCGCAGTCGATCCGCAGCGCGGGCGGCCAGGCCATGGCATTGAAGTGCGACGTCGCAGACCGCGCAGCAGTCGATGCAATGGTCGCCGACACCGTTGCGAAATTCGGACCGGTGGACGTACTCGCAAACAATGCCGGCATCACCCGCACCGCGATGCTGCACAAGATGACGCCCCACCAGTGGGACCAAGTCCTCGCCGTCCATCTGACCGGCAGCTTCAATTGCCTGCAGGCGGTGGTCGGCAGCATGATGGAGCGCCAGCGCGGCTGGATCATCAATACGATTTCCACTGCAGGCATCCTCGGCACCATCGGGCAGATCAACTACGGCTCAGCCAAGGCCGGCTTGATCGGATTCACAAAGTCGGCGGCGCGAGAACTCGCACGCTACAACATCGTCGTCAATTGCGTCGCACCGGGTGCTGCCACGCCGATGACGGAGACCATCCGCACCGACGAACGTTTCAAGACCCGCACGCTCGAGCGCATCCCGCTTGGCCGCTGGGCCGAGCCGGAAGAACTGGCGCCGGTTTGGGTGTTCCTCGCATCGGAGGGTGCGAGTTATGTCACCGGTCAGCTGATCGGCGCCGACGGCGGCATGTCGATCCACTGAAGACGGCGATGCACACATCAGGCAACCTCCCGCGGGCATCGCTGGGCGCGCTGTTCAATCCGCGCGCCATCGCCGTCTACGGCGCTTCGTCGGACCCGACCAAGATCGGTGGGCGTCCGCTCGACTTCCTGAAAAGCAGTGGCTACGACGGGCCGCTTTATCCGATCAACCCGAAGTCGGCCGAAATCCAGGGTCTGCCCGCGTTTGCGACCGTCTCGTCGGTACCTGGCCCGGTCGACATGGCGATCGTCGCGGTACCCGCACCCAGCGTGTTTGCAGCGCTGGAAGACTGCGCCGCAAAAGGCCTCGGCGGCGCCGTCGTCCTGAGTTCGGGCTTTGCCGAGGTTGGCGGACCTGGAGTGCAATGGCAGCAGCAGATCACCGAGCTGACGCAGCGTACGGGCATGCGCGTTGTTGGACCCAATTGCATGGGCATCATCAACGTGCGGCGCCGCATTCTGGGCACCTTCACACCCAGCGCAGCGGGCTTCGGGCTTGCGCCGGGCCGCATCAGCCTGGTCAGTCAGAGCGGCGCATTCGGCGGCTACTGCCTGTCGCTGATCCGCCAGCGCGGCCTCGGACTGAACCTGTGGATCACCACCGGCAACCAGTGCGACGTCGACTTCGCCGACTGCGTAAACCACTATGCACTGGACGACGGCACCGACGTCATCATGGGCTACGTCGAGGCCGCCACCAACAAGGACAGACTCGTCAGTGCACTGGCGCTGGCGCGTGAGCGCGGCAAACGCATCGTGCTGATGAAGGTGGGCAGTTCAGAGGCTGGCGCGCAGGCCACTGCCTCGCACACCGCCTCGCTGGCCGGCTCGGACCAGGTCTATGACGGGCTCTTCAAGCAGTATGGGGTTTACCGCGCGCGCACCATCGACGAACTGTTCGACGTGGCCTACGCCTGCTCATTAGCACGCCAGCCACCGAAGGGCAAACGTGTCGGCCTGCTGACAGTGTCGGGCGGCGTCGGCGCGCTGATGGCCGACGTCGCCACCGAGTGCGGGCTCGACGTCGCGCCGATGCCTGAAGATGCACAGCGCCGTCTGAAGGAAATCCTGCCTTTCGCCGGCACCCGCAATCCGGTGGACATGACAGCGCAACTTGTCAATGACCTGACGCTGTTCGAACGGAATTTCGACCTCCTGTTGGCCGAAGGTGGCTACGACGTGGTCGTCGCATTCCTGTCCAGCGTCGGTCAGGTGCTCGATCTGAGCAGCCGCCTGCTGGATCAGCTGAAGCTGGTGCTGCAGCGATTTCCCGACCGCACCATCATCATGTCGATGCTGGCGACACCCGAGGTTCGCAAGCTTTACGAAGCCGCCAACGTGATGCTGTTCGATGAACCGACCCGCGCGGTGCGCGCGGCCAGCGCACTGGCCTATCTTGCCGCCGAGTCCGAACGGGGCAAGAGCCTTTCGGCCCCGCCACCGCTGCCCGCCGCAGCCCAGGCGCCACCCGGGCAATCGATCAACGAAGTCGACGCCAAGCGCATCCTGGCCAGCGCAGGCATTCCAGTGGTGCGCGAACGGCTTGCTGCCAGCGAAGACGATGCGGCGGCATTCGCCGCCGAACTGGGGTTCCCGGTGGTGCTGAAGATTGCCTCCGCCGACATCGCCCACAAGAGCGAAATCGGCGGTGTGCTGCTCGGTCTGCAGGACGAGTCCCAGGTGCGCGAGGGATTTCGCACGCTGCAGCAGCGCGCGCACTCGAACGCCCCGCAAGCCCGGCTCGACGGCGTCGTGGTGGCGGGAATGGCCGCGCGCGGCGTCGAGACAATTCTCGGCGTCACGCGCGACCCGGTGTTCGGAGCGGTGGTGATGTTCGGCCTCGGCGGCATCTTCGTCGAGGCGTTCAAGGACGTCTCCTTCCGCATCGCGCCGTTCGGCATCGACGAGGCACACAGGATGATCGACGAGGTCAAGGGACGGATTCTGCTCACCGGATTGCGCGGCCAGCCGCCGGCAGACGAAGAGGCGCTGGCGCAAGCGCTCTCGCAACTGTCGGTCTATGCAGCACTCCACGCCGACGACATCGACAGCATCGACATCAACCCCTTTGTCGTGCTGCCGCGAGGCCAGGGGGCGCTGGCGCTGGATGCGCTGATCGTGCCGCGCAACCACGCCTGCTGAACGGATCTGCGATCGGGCCCGCTGCCTGGTGCCCAGGCAGCGGCGCGCTGCGCAACCGAGTCGGCACGGCGGCTCACCGGCTCACCAATCGAGATTCTCGACCGATCCGCGCCTCATCATCAGCTTCTCGCTGAACTCGAAGACCTGCTGCGCGCGCTGGTTGTACAAGCGCACGCAGCCGTACAGGACGCCGCGCTTGCCGTCCGACAGGTTTTTCTTGTCGACCACCGTGACCTCGGCACGCAGCGTGTCACCCGGCCGCACCGGGACCGTGAACTTGAAATCGGTCAGCTCAAGCGCGGCAATGGTCGCCGGGCCGAGAATTTCTTCCATCATTCCGGCGGCAATGCTGGCCGTCAACAGCCCGGGACAGATGCGGCCCCCGAAATCGGTATGCTTCTTGGCGAATTCCTCGTTGATGAAGATTGGCAACTTCAGGCCGGCAAGGCCGGTGAACGTCACAATGTCTGTCTCTGTGATGGTGCGGCCGTAGCTCTTGAAAACATCGCCAGTGTTAAGGTCGTCGAGGGATCGGTTGGACATCAGAAGGCCTCCAGGTGGCAAGATTTGTCAAACGTCAAACGCCAAGCGTCAAACTAACACTTGGCAGAATACTCCATTCCGAGCATGATTCCCACCTGAGTTTTTGCGAATCATCTCTGACGAACCGATTCCCCGATGCTTTTCCTGAATCCCGAGCTGACACTGCCAACCCTCGGCCGCAGCGTCGAAGCCTTGCGCCAGAAGGTCCGAGCCTTTGTCGCCGACGAGTTGAGCGCCGGCCGGCTGAAGCCGATCTGTAACTCATGGACCGAAGGCTGTTCGGCCGAGTTCAGCCAGCGCCTGGGCGAGCGCGGCTGGATCGGCTACCACTGGCCACGCTCCTATGGCGGACAAGGCGGCACCGCTTTCGACACCTTGACAATCAATGAAGAACTGCTGGCGGCCGGCGCACCGGTAGGTGCCCACTGGATAGCTGCCCGGCAGAGCGCTCCGCTTCTGATGCGCTTCGGCAGCGAGGCTCAACGCCGCGAGTTCCTGCCCGCCATCGCCGCCGGTACGCAGTATTTCGCCATTGGCATGAGCGAGCCTGATGTCGGCTCCGATCTGGCATCGGTGCGAACCCGCGCTGAGCGGCGCGCTGGCGGCTGGGTCTTGAACGGACGCAAGGTCTGGACCAGCGGCGCGCATTTCTGTCACTACATCATCGTGCTTTGCCGCACCGCGCCAGCCGACCCCAAGGCACGCCACAGCGGACTGAGCCAGATGATCGTCGATCTGCGCAGCAGTGGGGTGACGATACGGCCTATCCACATGCTTGACGGCAACCATCACTTCAACGAAGTCATCTTCGATGACGTGATCGTGCCCGACGAGCGCGTGGTGGGCGCTGCGGGAGAGGGCTGGAAGCAGGTGACCAGCGAACTCGCCTACGAACGCAGCGGGCCCGAACGTTTCCTCAGCACGATGCCGCTGATCGACCTCTTTTTACGCCGTCTGGCGGCCGGTCCGGCGGCGTCTGGCGACAGCGCGGCCGGGCGCCTGCTGGCACGGCTGATGACCTTGCGCAACATGAGCCTGTGCGTGTGGGGTGCACTGGGCGCCGGCCAGTCGCCGGTGATCGAGGCGGCCATGGTGAAGGACCTGGGCACGAACTTCGAGCGCGAATCGCTCGAAATCGTGCGCGAAGCGCTGGTTGCCGACGAGCGACTGGCCGACGACACCGAGATCGGCGCATTGCTCGCGGCGACGCTTCCGCTGGCGCCGACCTACACATTGCGCGGCGGTACCAACGAGGTGCTCCGCAACATGATCGCCAAGAACCTGCAAGGAAAATGAGCGAACTCGCACAACCTCTGGCCGCGGCCGCCGAGCGGCTGTTCGGGCAACGCTGCACGGCCGAACTCGTCAACAGCGCCGAGTCCGGCGACTGGCCGGAATCACTGTGGCAGGCTGTCGAAGACCTCGCACCAGCGAGCCTGCTGGTGCCTGAGGCGCAGGGTGGAGCCGGTGGCGACTGGGTAGACGCCTGTCTGCTGCTGGAACGCGCAGGCGAGTTCAACGTGCCGCTGCCAATTGCCGAAAGCGTGCTGGCCGGCTGGCTGTTGGGACGTGCCGGTCTTGAAGCCGGCAGCGGCCCGCCGGGCTTTGCCTGCGTCGAGACCGATCTCGAGCCGGCACTGCAGACCGGACGCCTCAGCCTGCTGCTGCACCGCGTGCCGTGGGCAGCGCAAAGCACCACGCTGGTAGTCCATGCCCGCTGCGGCAAGGACGCGGTAGTGCTGCGCCTGCCACGCGCAAGCTTCGAAGTGCAAGCGGGCCGGGCATTCAGCGGCGAGCCACGTGACGAAGTGACGGTGCGTGATCTGGGGCTCGACACACCGGGCGTGGCCTGCCGAGTGCTCGCTGATGCCAGTGACATCGATGGCCACGGCGCCGCTGCGTTGTTGCGCGCCGCCCAGATCGCCGGTGCCTGCCGCCGCGTGCTGGCATTGACGCTGGCCTTCACCAGCGAGCGGGTCCAGTTCGGCCGATCGATTGGCCAGTTTCAGGCGGTTCAGCACCAGCTCGCGCAACTCGCAGAAGAGGCGGCAGCGTCTCGGGTGGCGGTGCAGGCGGCAGGCGCATCCTGCGGCGGACCCTGGGCCACCGCAGCGATCGCTGCGGCCAAAGTGCGCGCCGGCGAAGCTGCCGGCCTGAGCGCGCGCATCTCGCACCAGTTGCACGGTGCGATGGGTACCACCTTCGAACATGGGCTGCACCAGAGCACGCGGCGGCTGCTCACCTGGCGTGACGAGCATGGCGGCGAAGCGTGGTGGGCGCGCGAACTGGTCGCGGCATTCCGCCGTCAGGGCGCCGCGGGTGCGTGGACCGGCCTGACCGCAGCGACCTCGCGCTGACCGGCGATCAACAGGGACCGAAAAGGACGACGATGACTCCACTGCATGGCATTCGTGTGCTCGATCTGACCAGTTATCTGATGGGTCCCTTCGCGACCCAGATCCTCGGCGACATGGGTGCGGAGGTGATTAAGGTCGAGCCGCCCGAGGGCGATCTGGTGCGCGCAATCGGTCCGATGCCCGCACCCGGCCTGGGCGGCATGTTCATGCAGATCAACCGCAACAAGCGCAGCATCGTGCTCGACCTGAAGCAGCCCTCCGGCCGCGCCGCCGTACTGCGGCTCGCCGCGCACGCCGACATCTTCGTCTACAACGTGCGGCCGCAGGCGATGGCTCGCCTTGGCTTGTCCTACGACGCGGTGTCCGCCGTCAATCCCGGCGTGGTCTACATCGGCGCAGTCGGCTTTGGCCAGGACGGCCCCTATGCGGCGCTGCCGGCGCTGGACGATCTGATGCAGGGCATGGTTGCCATCCCCAGCCTGTTCGAACGCGCCGGCGGCGACGGTCCCCGTTACGCGCCGCTAGCGATGGCCGACCGTCATGTCGGCGTTGCGCTGGTCAACGCTGCGCTGGGCGGCCTGGTGCACAAACTGCGCACCGGCGAAGGCCAGGCGATTGAAGTGCCGATGTTCGAGACCATGGCCCAGGGAGTGCTGGGAGACCACCTGATGGGGTCCAGCTTCGATCCCCCGCTGGGGCCACCGGGATACACGCGCCATCTCAGCCGTGACCGACGGCCCTTTCGCACTGCCGACGGCCATGTCTGCGCCTTTCTGATCAACGACCGGCATTGGCAGTCGCTGCTGGAAGCTGTCGGCGAACCCGAGCGCATGCACGACCCGCGATTCGCCAACCTGCAGGCCCGCACCACGAATTCGGTCGAGGTCTACGGCTACCTCGAGACCTTGTTCCGCACCCAGACCACCGCGCATTGGCTGGAGCTGCTGCGCAAGGCCGATGTGCCGTCGGGGCCACTGCATTCGCTGGAGTCGCTTCTGCAGGATGAACACCTGAATGCGGTCGGCTTCTTCGAACGCCATGAGCACCCGAGCGCCGGGACCGTGGTCAGCTTGCGCTCGCCGTCCAGCTGGTCGCGAACGCCGCTCGAGGTGACCCGCCTGGCCCCCAGGCTGGGTGAACACAGCGCCGAGATCCTCAGCGAAGCTGGCTACTCGGCATCCGATATCGCGGCCATGGTAGCCAGCGGAGCGACCGCTTGTGGCGCAGACAAGGAGTGACGGAATGGAAGGCAAGATTGCATTGATAACCGGCGGTTCACGTGGCATCGGCTTCGCCATCGCCCGCGCATTGGCGCAACGTGGTGCCCAGGTGGTCGTTACCGGGCGCGATCCCGAGCATGGCGAGGAGGCAATGGCGACGCTGCGCGCCATCAATCCGAACGCTGCCTTCGAGGCCGGCGAAGCCGGCAACCACGCGGCCATGACTGCCATCATCGAGCGCACGGTGCAACGTGCCGGCGGACTCGACATGCTGGTCAGCGCCGGCGCGACCGGGCCGATCGGCCCGACTCCGTTTGCCGAGATGTCGGCCGAGCAGATCGAGTCATCGTTCAATGCCCGGCTGATGCCGAGGATCTTCCCGGTTCATGCCGCGCTGCCCGCGCTGCGCGCACGCGGTTCGGGATCGGTGATCATGGTCACCACCGACGCCGCCCGTCACCCGACGCCCGGTGAATCCGTGATCGGCGCGGTGGGTGCAGCCATCGTGTTGATGACCAAGGCCTTGGCGCGCGAATTCTCGCGCTGGAACATTCGCGTCAATTCGGTCGCCCTGACCCTGACGACCGACACGCCGGCCTGGGACCGCATATTCTCCAAGCCGGGTTTCGAGAACCGCCTGTTTTCGAAAGCACTGGAGCGCTTTCCGCAGGGCCGCGCACCGAGCGCCGCAGAAGTGGCCGAGGTGGCGGCATTTCTTGTCTCCGACGCGGCCTCGCAGGTCAATGGCCAGACCGTCAGCGTCAACGGCGGGCTGTCTTTCGGAGGGTGGTGAGAGCGTGCCGACCATCGCTGCCCGGGCAGCACGCACCACGCGCCCGTCAGACGCCGCGGAATTGCGGTTTGCGCTTTTCGAGCAGGGCGGCGATGCCCTCCTTGGCGTCAGCCATCTCGAGCGTGCGCGACTGGGCAAAGGCCTCGATTTCGCCGGCGGTCTTCGGGTCCCAGTTCAGGCCCCGGTAGAGCGAGCGCTTCATCATGCGCACGGCGGCCGGCGCGCAGGCGGCGATCTCGGCGGCCAGTTCGCGTGCCTTCGGCAGCACCTCGTCCGGCGCGACGGCATGGTTGGCGATGCCCATCTCGGCGGCCTGCGCGCCGGTGAACACCCGCCCGGTGAACAGCAGTTCGGCCGCCAGTGGCACGCTGACGATGCGCGGAAGCAGGTAGCTGATCGCCATGCCGGAGTGCAGGCCGAGGCGGGCGAAGTTGGCGCCGTAGCGCGCATCGCGATTGGCGATGCGCATGTCGCACACCAAGCCCAGCCCGAAGCCGCCGCCGATGGCATGGCCATTCATCGCCGCGATGACCGGCACCTCGACATCGAGGATTGTCAGAAAGGGCTTGTAGATGGCGGCAGTGGCCTCTTGCGGCAGTTCGCTGCCGCGGTCGAGGATGCCGCTGCGGAAATCGGCGCCGGAGCAGAAGTTGGCGCCGCTGCCAATGATGACGACGCAGCGGATCGTGCGGTCGGCCTTGACGCGGTCGATCACGACCTGAAATGCCTGCAGCATCTCTGGCGCCATCGCGTTGCGCTTGTCGGGGCGGTTGAGGGTGATCTCGCAGACGAGATCTCGCGTGCTGGCAAGCACTGCGGCTTCGGTCATGGTGTTTCCTTGGTTGAAGGCGTCGTCCGCCTGCATCGATTTTATGGACAGCCGCGCGTCCTGTCACCGCCGCCCCGTCGCCGCAATGCCGGCAAACTTCGACCCCGCTCCGTCACACCGTATTGGAGGAAGACATGAAGATTCTGAGCAGATACCTCGCCTCGCTGTGCTTCGCGGCACTTCTTTCGTCGAACGCCGCCTGGGCCCAGGCCTGGCCGTCCAGACCGATCCAGATGATCGTGCCGCAAGGTGCCGGTGGAAGCACCGACGCACTCGGGCGGCTGGTGGGCAAGGCGCTCGGCGAACGGCTGGGCCAGACGGTCGTCATCGACAACCGCGCCGGAGCCGGCGGCGTGCTGGGCGTGACGGCCGCCGTCAAAGCGCCTGCCGACGGCTACACCATTCTCCTCGGCTCGAATACGACGATGGCGGCGAACGCCTTCCTCTACGCCAATTTCCCGCTCGACCCCTTGAAGGACTTCGTGCCGCTCGCACTGGCCGCCGACGCGCCCTTCCTCTTCGCGGTGCCGGCGAACTCGCCGTTCAAGTCGATCCGCGATCTGATCGCAGCGGCCAAGGCCGCCCCCGGCAAGCTGAATTACGGCGCAGGCACCAGCTCGGCCCTGCTATGCATGGAGTTCTTCAAGGTGGCCGCAGGCGTTGATCTGACCCGCGTACCGTACAAGTCCTCGGCACAGGCCCTGACAGACCTGATTGGGGGCCAATTGGACGTGACCTGCGAACCCGTGTCCAGCAGCCAGCCGAACGTCCAGGCGGGCCGGCTTCGTGCACTCGCCCAGACCGGCCCAAAGCGGTCGCCTTTGGTGCCCGAGATGGAGACCATTGCGGAGCTCGGGGTCAAGAGCATGGCGTACACCGCCTGGGTGGCCTTCTACGCGCCGGCGGGTGTGCCCAAGGAAATCAGCAGCCGCCTGAGCAACGAGTTGTTGACGATCCTGAGAGATCCCGCCATGGCGGAGAAGGTCCGGGCCATCGGCTTTGCCCCCCAGCCCGGAGACCCGGAGGCGCTCGCCGCCACCCACCGCGCCGAGATGGCTTCGGTAGCGGCCGCCGTCAAGGCCGCCGGCATCAAGACCGAATGAACCGCGGGAACCGCGAGACCCACAACACCCTCGTGAACCCAGGCCGATGTATGACATGAATATCGCTCGATGGCTGATGGCGGTGTGCTCGAGTGCGCTGCTGGCGCCGAACCCTGCCCAGGCCCGAGGCTACCCGTCAACACCGATCCGTTTCATCATCCCCTACGCCCCCGGCGAGGCCACCGACATCATTGCGCGCCTGGTCAGCCAGAAGCTGACCGAGGCCTGGGGCCAGCCGGTCCTGGTCGAGAGCAAGCCCGGCGCCAACGGCATCATCGCCTCGGAGGCCGCGGCCAAGGCCGCCGCGGACGGCAACACCATCATGCTGGCGGTGCTCAGCACGCACGCGACCAATGCCTCGCTGTATAGCAAGTTGCCCTACGACCCGGTGCGCGACTTCACGCCGGTGGTGCGCGAGCGCCTGGCCACGCTCAACTACGAACCCGTGGGCAGCACGCCGGCCGAGTTAACGACGGCGATCGAGAACGACACCGTCAAGTGGCGGCGCGTGGTCAAGGAATCCAACTACAAGGCCGGAGAATGATGTTGCCAGACAAGGAAGAGTCTTTGCTCGTCGAAACCTACCTGGGCCGTGTGGCGCCGCTCGAGTGCGATCACCTCGGTCACATGAACGTGCAGTTCTACGTTGCCCGCGTCTCCGATGCCGCCTGGCATGTGATGGCCTCGATCGGCATCACCCCCGCGTTCATCCGCGAGCGCCGCCAGGCGCCGGCTGCGGTGCGACAGGAGATTTCGTACCTGAAGGAAGCGCTGGCCGGCGACATCTTGCGCATGGACAGCGGCGTGGTCGAGGCCAGCGACCGCAAACTGACCTTCTTCCATCGGCTGACCAAGGTCGAAACCGAACAGGTGGTGATGACATCGAAGGTCTTCACCGTCAACATGGATCTCGACGCGCGTCGCTCGACGCTGCTCGACCCGGCCGTGCTGGCGCTGGCGCGCGCGCGGCTGCTGCCCCAGGACGCGCTGTGAGTTCGCCGCCGCGCCCCACGGGTGAACAACCCGCTATGCAAAGCGCCGCTGCTGCCAGTGAGCTGTGGGTCACCGGCCGCGGCGCGATCAACCCCTGGGACTGCGACCAATGGGGCCACATGAACGTGCAGTTCTACCTGGCCAAGGCCAGCGATGCGCAGGCGGTGCTGGCAGCGAGGCTGGGCTTGTCGCCCTCGCGCGTGCGCGCTGCGGGCTGCCGGCCGCTGCCGGTAGCCGATCGAATCCTGTTCAAACGCGAATTGCTCGCCGGCGATATCTACTTCGTGCGCTCGGGCGTTCGATCCATCTCAGCGCAGGGCACGCTCGACATCGCCAGCCGCATGGTCAACGCGCAGACCGGGGTCGAGGCGGCAGCCTTCGAGACCCGCCTGGCCTGGGCCGATGCGGACGGCGCGACTGCGCTGGCCTGGCCCGACGACGTGCTGGCCGGTGCGCAGGCCGCTGCGGGCGAGTTGCCCGACGCGCCGCCGCCGCAGCAGCCCGTCGTGGCGCCGCCCGCCGCCACCTTCGACGCCCAGGCGCTGCTGCTCACCTACCGCGGCTCGGTCGAGTCTTGGGAATGCGATGTCCAGGGCATCGCGGCGCCGTGTGCCCACATCGCGCGCTTCGCCGAGTGCGCCAATCACCTGTTCCGCGCCATGGCCATGAGCAAGGGCGAACTGCGCAGCCGTGGGATCGGCTCTGCCGCGCTGGACTACGACATCGTCTACCGCCGGCCCATGCGAGTGGGCCAGGCCGTGGAAGTCCGCAGCGGACTGCTCAACGCGGGCGACAAGGTGTTCCACTTCTTCCATCACCTGGTCGACTCCGGCACCGGCGAGACAATCACCTCGATCGTTGTCGCGGCGGTTTTCTTCGATCTCGTCGCACGCAAGTCGGTGCCGCTGCCCGAGTTCGCACGACACGCCGCACAACGATTGATCCACGCCCTGCCGCCAACGGCGCCATCACGATGACTTCAGCCACCGTCCCGATGCAAGCCGAGGCCGCGCTGGCCGGGCTGCGCGTGCTCGATCTCTCGCGCGTGCTGGCCGGCCCTTTGTGCGCACAGATGCTCGCCGACCACGGGGCCGATGTCATCAAGGTCGAGCCACCAGCGGGCGACGAAACGCGCCACTTCGGCCCGCCCTTCGATGCTTCCGGCCAGGCCGCCTACTTCGGCGCGATCAACCGCGGCAAGCGCTCGATCGCGCTCGACCTGTCGATCGCGCCCGCCCGCGCCGTGCTCGAAAAGTTGCTCGACGGCGTCGATGTGCTGGTCGAAAACTTCCTGCCCGGCACGATGGAGAAGTGGGACCTGGGCTACGAGGGCGTGCTCGCCGCCCGCCACCCGCGGCTGATCTACTGCGCTGTCTCGGGCTTCGGTGCCGACGGGCCACTCGGCGGCCTGCCCGGCTACGACGCCGTGTTGCAGGCCATGGCCGGTGTGATGAGCGTCAACGGCACACCCGACTCGGGCGCGCTGCGCGTCGGTGTGCCGGTGGTGGACATCATGACCGGCTACAACGCCCTGGTCGGCGTGCTGCTGGCACTGGCGGCACGCCAGCGCAGCGGCCGTGGCCAACGGGTCGAAGCGACGCTGTTCGACACCGGCTTGGGCCTGCTGATCCCGCACGGCGCCAACTGGATGGCTTCGGGCAACACGCCGCAGCGCATGGGCAGTGCGCACCCGAATATCACGCCCTACGACAGCTTCAAGGCCCGCGACGGCGAGCTGTTCCTGGGCGTCGTCAACGACGGCCAGTTCCGCCGCTTCTGCGAGCATGTCGGTCGTGCCGAACTCGCTGTCGACCCGCGGTTCGCCGACAGCCGCGCGCGCCTGGCCAACCGCCCGGCCTTGCGCGCCGAGATCGAGACCACGCTCGCAGACGCATCGGTGGCCATCCTGTGCGAGCAGTTGATGCGCAAGGGCGTGCCCGCCGGGCCTGTCAACAGCGTGCCGCAGGCGCTGACGCAGCCGCATGCCGCGCACCGCCAGATGCTCGTCGAACACGACGGCCACCGCTCGCTCGGCATCCCGGTCAAGCTGTCGGCCAACCCGGGCCGGCCCGGCCACCGGCCGCCGCGACTGGGCGAACACGCGCCGGCGATCCTGGCTGAACTCGGCTATACGCCGGCACAAATCGCCACGCTGCGCGCCGAAGGGGCCATCGCGACGGGCAGCGCATGACAATGAGCCCGCTGTTCGCCGCGAGCACGAATGGCGCGGCGAACTGCGCGGACTTCAGGACCGTCGCTGGTCGAACGCCCTCCCGTAGACCATCGCCGCAATCGTGTTGCGCAGGATCTCCGTGGTCCCGCCGCCCAGTGCAAAGCCTCGCGAATCGCGAACCATGCGCTCCAGCGGCAGGTCACGCGTAAAACCGGCATGGCCGTGGATCTGCAGCGCCTCATTGGTTACGCGCTGCACCATCTCGTTGGCATAAAGCTTGGCCATCGCCGCTTCGAGAGGCTCGGGGAAACCATCAACCAAGTTGGTTGCCGCGCGGTAGATCATCAGGCGAGCAGCGTGCAGTTGCACCGCCATATCGGCGATCTTCCATTGCAGGCCCTGAAATTCGCAGATCGGGCGGCCGAACTGTTCGCGTTCCTGAGAATAGGCTTTGGCGGCCTCGTAGGCCGCCTGCGCCACTCCCAGGCACATCGCGGCATTACCGACTCGTTCGGGGCCGAACGAACTCATCAGGCGCTTGAAGCTGCGCGTGGAGTCCGGATCACCGGCGATGATGACGTTCTCGCGCGGTACTCGGCAATGGTCGAAATACAGCTCGGCCTCGGGCATGCCGCGTCCGCCCATCTTGCGCGCCTGCTGGCCAACCTCGAAACCCATGGTGCCGCGTTCGACCACCAACGCACCTATCCCGCGCGGTCCCCGGGTCTTGCCCCATCGTGCGAAGACGAAGATGTGGCTGGCCAGATGGCCGCCGGTGCAATAGGCCTTCTGGCCGTTGAGCACGATGGCGTCGCCATCCGGCGTGGCCGACGTGACCAGATCGGTCATGCCCGAGCCGGCGCCGGGTTCGCTGATGCCGATGGCGAACATGATGTCGCCGCGCGCGCAGCCCGGCAGCCAGCGCTGTTTCTGTTCTTCGTTGCCCATCACCGCGATCGCCCGCGACGGGCCATTGATGGCGATCTGTGCAACCACCGCAGTGTTGAAGCAAACCCGGGCGATCTCCTCCAGCAGGATCGTGCCCTGGATCACCGGCGCACCGGAGCCTCCAAAAGCTTCCGGGATGACGATGCCGAGGTAACCCAATCGGGCGAGCAGTGCGCGATTCTCCTCGGGAAATTCCTCCTTCTCATCCCAATGTGCCGCCTTGTCGCGAAAGGCGCGTTCGGCGGTCTTGCGGGCTTCCTGGCGAAACGCTTCGAGATCGGGGTCAAGTTGGAACATCATCACTCCGCTGATCAGTGGCCGACAAAGTTCGGTTTGCGCTTTTCACGAAACGCCGCGGCGCCTTCCTTGTGGTCATCACTCTGCAGCACGAGGTTCTGCACCTGAGATTCGAGCTCGAGAAAGGCCTCCAGGCCGGGTTGCACAGCGCCCCGAAACAAACGCTTGCCCATCGCCAGCGCAAAGGTGGCGGATTCGGCGAGTTCGTCGGCCAGCGCCGCAGCGCGTGCCTCGAGTTGCGCGTCGACCACGACTTCATTGATCAGGCCAAGTTGCAGAGCCTCGGCGGCATCGACCATGCGCGCCGACATCATCAGTTCGCGCGCCCGCGGCGCGCCGATGGCCTGGATCAGAAAATAGGCGGCGGCGCCATCAGGTGCCAGGCCGATTTTCTTGAATACCTGGGCGAAACGGGCGTTGTCCGAGGCCAATGTCAGATCGCAGGCCATTGCGAAGCTCCAGCCGACGCCCACCGTGGCACCGCGCACTGCCGCAATCACCGGCTTGTCGAGATTGGCCAGGCCGCTGATGACACGGTGGGCGCGATGCAGCCGTGCGCGGCCAGAAACGACATCAAAGCCGGTCATTGTGCCGATATCGGCACCGGCACAGAAGGCTCGCCCCTCGCCGCGCAACACGACCGCCCGCACGTTTGCGTCCTTCTGCAACTCCAGCGTGGCGTCGCCCAACTGCTCCATCATGTCGGGGGTCAACGCGTTCAGCCGTTCGGGTCGTGCAAGCACGAGATGCGCCACTGCGCCGTGGCGCTCTATTCGTATCGACATGGAGGTCTCCATCCTGTCATCCGATCAGGTCGGCGAATCAGGTCCGGCACGCAGTCGGTGCCGGCCGTTCGCCTCTGCGGTTAATCCGGGTCGCACAGAAACGGCCCACGTCACTGCATCAGGCGCGGCAGCCACAGTGCCATCTCCGGGAAGCTCAACATCAGGCCCAGCAATACGAAGATCGGCAGCATGAACAGCAACGCGCCTTTGTAGATGTTTCCCATCTTCAAACTGGGATTCACCCCCTTCAGCACAAAACAGCCCATGCCCACCGGAGGACTGATGAGGGCAACCTCGATCATCACGACCACCATGACGCCGAACCAGATAAGGTCGAAACCGAGCGCTTTGACCGTCGGCAGCAGGATCGGAATCGTGATGACGACCATTGCCAGCGCATCCATGATCGCGCCCAGCAGGAGATACAGAAGCAGGATGACCAGCATGATTGCGATCGGGTGCCAGCCCAGGCCGCTGATGAAATTGGCCAGATCGGCCGGCAAACGGGTGATCGCCAGAAAATAGTTGAGCACAAACGCGCCCAGAATGATCGCAAACAGAAAGCAGGTTACCTTGACCGTATTGCTGAGGCTGTGCAACAGATTTGCCCAAGTCATCCGTCCTCGGAGAAGGGCAATGATGAATGCGCCGACCGCGCCCACGCCGGCTGCCTCGGTAGGACTGAACAGCCCGGCATACATGCCACCGATGACCAGCACGAACAGGGCTGCGATCCAAAGGATCGATCGCAACGCAGACAAGCGCTCGCGCCACGAAGCCCGTTGCATGGCCGGTCCGAGACTCGGCTTCACCAACACCGCACCGTAGACGGTCAGCATGTAGAGCGCGGTCAAGACGAGGCCAGGGACGATGCCGGCAATCAGCAATTTGCCGATCGACTCCTCGGTCAGCATGCCGTAGATGATGAAAGCGGTGCTGGGCGGAATCAGGATGCCCAGCGTGCCGCCAGCCACCACAGCACCCGAACTGAGCGAATCGGAATACCCGGCATCCTGCATTTCCTTTGAGGCGACGATGCCCATCGTCGCCGTGCCCGCCACACTGGAGCCACATGCCGCCGCGAAAAGTGCCGATGCGCCGACCGTGGCCAATGCGAGGCCACCTTTCAAATTGCCCAGCCACTTGCGGAAGACGTCGAACAGTTCGCCGCTGATGCCCGAGATGAAGACAAGCTCGCTCATCAGAACGAACATCGGGATCGTCGACAAGGTATAGCTGGCGCTGTGCCCCCAGATCACCGTATTGAGCACGGTGGTCATCGGTTCCCAGCCACGCAGGAACCAGGCACCGGCGATACCGGGAACGCACATTGCAATCGCAATCGGGACGCGCAGGAACATCAGCAGAAACATAATGGCAAGACCGATCAGCCCCACGACCTCCACAGCGACATTCATGGATTTCCCCCACCGGCGAGGGCGCGGCCGGAATCAGTCTTCGTGGCTGGCTTCTCCGCAAGACTGACGATCGCCTGCAGCCCCCAGAGCAGGAACCCGAGACTCACCATGATCTTGAACGGAAACAGCGGAATCGAAAGAAAGTCGGTGGATATCGAACTACCGGTGGCGTAGTCGTACGCCATGCGCAGATTGGCCCAGCCGATCAGCAGGCAGGTGCCCGCAATCAACATGACCGCCAGCACGTCCAGCTTGGCCTGCCAGCGCGGCGAAAAGCGGTCGACCAGCAGACCGATCGAGATGTGACCGCCGACCTTGTGCGTGTAGGCCAAGCCCAGCATCACCACGCCCACCATCATCAGCTCGACCAACTCGTGCTCGCCACCGAGCGGCGTCGATGTGGCCCGCAGCACCACCGACACGGCGATCAGCAGTGCCATCGCCGCGACGCATGCGACCGACAACCAGCGAAATATCGTCGTCAATATTGCGACGGCAGAACTCAAAATCTTCATGCGGATTCCTTCGTGGAGGACAAACGTCGGGGGGCAAAGCCTAGGCAACGCTCAACAAGTCCCTCGCTCCGAGTTCGCGGAGGACGGCCTCAGCGTGGATACCTAGAACGGTGAGGTCAGACCGTGCTTCTTCATGGTCGTCTTGAATGCGCCCATCATTTCTTCCCCGGGATAGCCGCGCTTGTTCGCCTCCTCCACCCAGTCAGTCCAGGCCGGTGCGGTCGGGCGCACGAACTTCAGCCGCTCCTCGCTCGACAGTGCGATGATTTCGCCTTGGCCTTTGGCCTTGAAGGTTTCGCGCATCTTGGCGTAGGCCTCTTCGGTCGTCTGGTCGTAGGTGTTGGTGATCATCTGCAGCAGCGCCGGATTCAGTTCCTGATCGAACTGCTTCTTCAGGTCGGCCGGCAGCGCGTCGTAGAACGACTTGTTCATGATCATCCCGCCGACGACGACAGGCGCGGTGAGCTGGGTGACGTAAGGAGCGGTTTCATAGAACTTGTATCCCATCGCACTGCCAGGCGTCGTCAACAAGACGTCCAGCGTGCCGCGCTCGAGCGCCGAATACACCTCCTCGAGCTTCATCGGCAGCGGCACCGCGCCCCAATCCTTGCTGATCTGCACCCAGGCCTTTCCGGGCACCCGAACCTTCTTGTTGTGCATGTCGGCGAAGTTTCGGATCGGCTTCGAACTCATCAAGACATAGGGATCGCTGGTAAAGACGCCCATGTTCTTGACGCCGATCTTTTCGAAGGCATCGGCGGCGTACTTGTCGGTGAACTCGGTCATGACCTTTGCGCCGACCTTCGGTCCGGAGATTGCAAATGGCAATTCACCGATCGTCAGCTTGAACAATGGGGTGTCGTAGTAGTAGCCTGCGATCATCAGACCGACCTGATAAACACCGCCCTTGACATCGTCGATCACCGCCCGCGATCCGCCCAGTACGCCGCCATGGTGGAGGTTCACCTTGACGCGGTTCTGGGTCTTTTCTTCGACCATCTTCTTCCACGGCTCGTAGGCGTTGACGTTGAGATGGTGTGTGCTGGGCAGAAAGTTGCCCAGATCGAGCCGGATCGGCTCGACCGCCGAGGCGGCGCCGCCGGCAAGCGCCAGCAGTGCCGCGCTGCACAGAATGTTCGGGAGATTCGGGATCTTCATTCAGGACTCCTTGAACCTTTGCAGGGTGTTGCGCAATGGATGCCGCAGCGATAGCGCGCTCGGGCTGCGGCAGAAATCAGAACGGGGATGTCAAACCGTTCTTCTTCAGGATGGCCTTGAAATCGGCCATCATGGCTTCGCCCGGATAGCCACGCTTGTTTGCCTCCTGCACCCAGGCGGCCCATTCCGGTTCAGTGCGGCCCACGAACTTGGCCTTTTCCTCGGGTGACAGCGTGATGACCTCACCCCTTCCGCTGGCCTTGAAGACCTGGCTCATCTTCTCCAGTGCGTCGGCGGCGCCTTGGGCGTAGCCGGCCACGACCATCTTCATCAGCGCCGGGTTCAACTCGTTGTCGAACATCTTCTTCAAGTCGTCAGGCAACTTGTTGTAGAAGGTCTGGTTCATGATCAGTCCACCGATGATGATCGGCGCCTCGACCTTCGTCACGTAGGGCGCGGGCTCGTAGTATTTCCAGCCCATTGCGCCGGTCGGCGAATATTGGGCCACATCGAGCGTGCCGCGTTCCAGCGCCGTGTACATTTCCTCTGGCTGCATCGGAACCGGTACCGCTCCCCAGTCCTTGGCGATCTGGACCCAGGCTTTTCCGGGTGCCCGCAACTTCTTTCCCTTCAGGTCGGCTAGCCCGCGGATCGGTTTGGTACTGAACATCACATATGCGTCAGAAACGAAGACGCCCATGTTCTTGACCTTCAGCTGGTCGAACACCTCGTTGCCATACTTGTCGACGAACTCGTTCATCACCTTGGTTGCGACGACCGGCTCTGGCAGCGCAAAAGGCAGCTCGCCGATCAGGAACTTGAAGAGTGGCGTCTCGTAGTAGTAGGCATCGACGAGCAGGCCGACATGGTAGACACCGCCCTTCACGTCATTCAACACCGCGCGCGACGAGCCCAGGACACCACCGTGGTACAGATTGACCTTGACCCGGCCGCCCGTCCTTTCTTCGACCAGAGCTTTCCAGGGTTCGAAGGAATTCTTCGATTGCGCCGAAGTACTGGGCAGCCAGTTGCCGAACTCGAGTTGAATGGGATCGGCTGCCCTGACCGCCGGCGCGGCGCAGATCAGCAGGGAGGACGCAGCGAGTGCGAAGAGTTGACGTCTTGTCTTGATGGGCATTGGTAGGTTCTCCTTTTCAAGTGGATGGCGCTGGTCGTTTCTCAGCTGGTGTATGGGTGACGAGTGCTATTGATCGGCAAAAGCTCCTTCAACACTCGTCGCGCGCGTCGGCGCCGGGAAGATGTGACCGGCAATGACGTTTTTTTGCGTCTGGGTGGTGCCTCCCGTCAGCGTGAGCATGCGGACGTCGCGGACCATGCGCTCCAGCGGCAACGACCCGAAGTAGCCATAGCCACCGAACATCTGCTGGCATTGCACGGTGACGCGCTGTGCCATCTCGGTGGCAAACACCTTGGCGATCGAGCACAGCTGCGGATCGGGCGTGCCGGCATCGATCAGCGCCAGCGCCTTGTAGCAAAGGCAGCGTGCGGCCTCGATCTCGATCAGCGCGTCGGCCATCAACCAGCGCAGGCCCTGCATCTCGCTCAATTTCTGGCCGAACTGCTCGCGCACCGTCATGTACTCGCGAGCCAGATCGAACGCGCCCTCGGCCACGCCCAGCGCCATCACACCCATGCCCACGCGGGTGCCGTTGTAGATGGTCAGCGGCTTGACGAAGCCAAGTGAATTCTGCGGATCGCCGAGGGTCACGACGTTGGTCGCCGGCACGCGCACGTTATCGAAGAACAGTTCGTTCTCGGCCGCACCTCGCACGCCCATCTTGCCTTCGAGCTTGCGCACCGTCAGGCCCGGCCGATCGCTTTCGACGACGATGGTGCCGATGCCCTTGGCACCGTTCGAGACCCCGAAGCGCGCGTAAACCAAGTGCATGTCGGCACGGTCTCCGAAGGTCGTGAAGATCTTGCTTCCGTTGATCAGGTATTGGTCGACATCGCGGACGGCGGCGGTGCGGATGGCAGTGCCATCAGAACCGGCCTGCGGCTCGGTCCAGGCAATGCTGCATTCGAGTTCACCGGTGACAAACCGCGGCACCAGCCTGCGCTTCAGTTGTTCGGGGCCGTGATTGGCAATGATGCGCGGCGAAACGTTCTGGTCGTGGACGATCATTGCGGTCAACAGATCCACCTTGGCAAGTTCCTCTATCACCAGGTAGGTACTGACCAGGCCAGCGCCAGCGCCGCCATATTCCTTGTCGATGCTCAAGCCCAGATAGCCCAGTTCAGCCAGGCGATGCTTGTTCTCCTCGGGGAAGGTTTCTTCCCGATCCCAGCGCGCAGCTCGCGAACGAAACTCCTGCTGCGCCAGCTTGCGTGCTGCGTCGCGCAACATCACCTGTTCTTCGGTCAGATCGAAATCCATGCGGTTGCTCACTTTGCCTTCAGGCCAAGCAGCCCGGCGATCAGGTTGCGCTGCATCTGCGACCTGCCCGCGGTGATGGTGGTGACACGCGCGTCGCGGCCGCCTACCGACTCCGGGAACGGCATGCGCAGCAGACCCATCTCGACGAAGGCCTGGTACAACTCGTAGGGGTAGTGCGGCTCGACATCGCAGCGCCGGATGTACTCGGGCGTGGCGACGCGGTCGAGCATCGCGCGCGCGCTGTCGCGCAGCAGATTTTGTTCTTCGGTGAAGCTGAAGTTCATTTCGAGATGCTTTTGCGGTTGAACGTCAGCGCGCCACGAACGGAGGCAGACCGGTCTGCACCGTCAGACCGCCGTCGGCCACCAGCGCGGCACCGGTGATGAACGAAGCCCCGTCCGAGGCAAGGAAGAGGATGGCGTCGGCGATCTCGTCGGCCTTGCCCATGCGGCCCAGCGGATGCACGGCCGCCATCGAACGGCGCACCTCGTCGGCGCGCGCGCCGGCCAGCACCTGCGTCACGCGGGTGTCGATGCCCCCCGGGCAGACGCAGTTGATGCGTATGCCGTCCTGCGCGCACTCCAGCGCCGCCGACCGCGTCAGGTTGATGACCCCGGCCTTCGCCGCGTTATAGGCCGACATGCCGTAGTCGCCAGCGGTGCCGGAGATCGACGCCGTATTTACCACCGCCCCGCGGCCTTGGCGCCGCATCACCGGCAGGACGTACTTCAGCCCCAGGAAGACGCTGGTCAGAGTTACCGCCATGATGCGGTTCCAGCTGTCGAGCGAATAGTCTGCCAGCAGCGCCGGCTCGCCGTAGCCGGCGTTGTTGACCAGCACGTCGACGCCGCCGTAGCGGTCGAGCGCAAGCTGCACGGTCGCCTGCACCGCGGCGGGATCGGCAGCGTCCATCTTGATCCAGGCCGCGTCACCGCCCTGCGCGACAACGCCGGCGGCCGTCTCCTCGGCTCGCTTGCCGCTCAGGTCGGCGACCACGACGTGTGCACCTTCGCGCGCGAAAGCCCGCGCGGTCGCGGCGCCGATACCGGCGCCTGCCGCGGTGACGATCGCGGTGCGCCCATTGAATCTTCCGTTCATGGCGTGGCCCGGCCTCAGCGCTTCAGTGTTCGACGGCGCCCTTGGGCAGGAAAGTGATGGTTTCGGTGAACTCGACCAGTACCTCGCCGTGCTGGTTGATGACGCGGTGGCGCAGGTCCATCAGCGTGTAGCCACGCGAACTCGGCGGGCGGAGCCAAGCCTCGCCCTCAACGTGCACCGTGTCGCCCGGGAACAGCGCCGCCTTGATACGCGCGTCCACGCCGGTCATGCCGCCGAAGGGGCCATGCTCGCGGCCTTCCAGCACCTTGTCGATGATGCCGGCCACGGTCGGCGCCAACAGCCCCATGCCGACCGAGATGATCATCGGCCCGGGAGCGAAACGGTTGCGGTGCTTGCCTGACATGTTCGCCTTGATGTATTCCATGTCGATGAAGAAGGGCTCGTGCAGGCCCACGACATTAACGAAGGTGACGATGTCGGTCTCGGTGATGGTGCGGTTGTGCGTCTTGAAGGGCACCGGTTTGGCACCGGCCGGGATATCCATGGACATGTTTCTTCTCCTTAGAGCGGTGAGGCGAGTTATTCGGCGCCGGGCTTCAGGCAGTCCGGCATCTTGGCGAGCGGAAAGCCCTCGTATGGCACCGAGCGGGTGTGCTCTTCGAGCTTCCAGGTCTGGCGGGCGTTGGGCACCCCGCCGTCGACGCGAATGTAGGAACCTGTGATGTAGGCGGCACCTTCGGACAGCAGATAGACGATGGCCGACGAGACCTCGGCCTCGGTGCCGTAGCGTTGCAACGGCGCGGTTGTCATCAGGCTGCGGAACTTGGCCTTCATCTCCGGGCCGTAAGTGTCGAACCCGCTGCTGGCCACGAAGCCCGGCGCCACCGCGTTGACACGCACGCCCGACTGCGCCCACTCGCAGGCCGCGGTCTCGGTGAACGACAGCATGCCGGCGCGCGCCGCGCCGCTGTGCGCCATGGTCGGCATGCCCATCCACATGTCGGCAATGATGTTGACGATGGCGCCGCCATGCGCCTCCATCCACTGTGTGTAGGCCTCGCGCGAAACGAGAAAGCCACCATGCAGGTTGTTGCGCACCACCGCGTCCCAGCCCTTCAACGTGATGTCGCGCGCCGGCTGCGGGTACTGGCCGCCGGCGTTGTTGACCAGACCGTCGATGCGGCCGTGCGCAGCGAGCACGTCGGTGATCATCTGCTTGACGCCCGCCTCGTCGCGGATATCACACGAATGAATGCTCAGCTTCGTGCCCGGGGCGGCAGCCTCGATCTCGGCCTGCACCGCCTGCAGCTTCTCGATCTTTCGCCCCACCAGCGCGACCGCGGCGCCGAGGCTGGCGAGTTCGTGCGCGGTGCAGCGACCGATGCCGCTGCCTCCGCCGGTGACGACGACCGTCTTGCCGGCAAACAGGCCGGGGCGGTAGACGGAACGGTAGCGGTTGTCGATCATGGAGATCCTTTCGATGATGCAGCCGGCTTCAGCATGAAATTGCCGTGGCCGGTGGCGATGGGTTTGTCGGGGCTGGACTGCCAGGCTTCGATGCGCAGGTGCGCGACCCGCTGGCCCTGCTTGACCATGAAGACGTTGGCGTAGACGTTTTCGGGTCGACCCGAGCGCAGGAAGTCGAAGCTGAAGTCGATCGTCTTCGGTAGCTCGCTGCTGTCCATGTGCCACAGCAGATAGAACAGGCCGGTGCTCTCCATGAAACCGCCGATGGCGCCGCCGTGCAGCGCCGGCAGGATCGGGTTGCCGATCAGCTTCTGGTCGAACGGCAGCGTGCAGCTGAACACGTCGCCCTTTACGTCGATCGACATGTTGAGAAAGCGGGCGTACGGGATCGTGTCCACCAGCGATGTCCAGTTTCCGGTGGCTCGCGCTGCGGCCACCACCTCGGAGAGTTTCATGGCTGGCCCGCCTTCTCGAGCGAGATTGGCGGGCCGCCGGTGAACATGAAGATCGCGATCGAGGTCGCGATCGGGTCATCAGGGGTGTCGTGATAGGCGCAGCCGCGCACGAAAGCCAGCTCCGAGCTGAGCTTGTAGCAGACCGCTCCGCCCAGCACGTCGCGATCGGGCGTCGCGGGCTTCAGGTAGTCGATGCGCAGATCGAGCGTTGCCATCGGCCGCAGTTCGCCCAGCCGGACGAAGATCGACAGGCCGAAGGCGACGTCCATCAATGCCGTGATCACGCCGCCGTGCAGCACGCGCGTCTCGGGATAACCGATCAGCTTCTCGGCATATGGCACCCGCAGCACGCACCAGTCGACACCAACATGGGCCAGCTCCAGGCCCAGTTCGCGGCTGTACGGCGAAATCCGGGTCAGCTGCCGCCAGCGTGCGTCAAGTGCACCGGACGGCGCGGCGGGAGTCGCGTTGGCGGCGTTGGTGTTCACAGTCGTTTCGCTACTTCTTCGAGCATCACTTCGGTGGCGCCGCCACCGATCGCCGCGACGCGCGCGTCTCGCACCATGCGTTCGATTGCGGCTTCGCGCATGTAGCCGAAACCGCCGTGAAACTGCTGGCAGTCATACAGGACCTTGTTGACGAGCTCGCCGCAAAGCGCCTTGACCATCGAGACTTCCTTGACGCACTCCCGGCCCTGCGCATCGAGCCAGGCGGCGTGGTAGACCAGCGCGCGCCCGGCCTCGACCTGCGCGGCGCGAATAGCCAGGCGCTGGCGAATCACCTGCTTGTCCCACAGACTGGCGCCGAAAGCCTTGCGCTCGCGCACGTAGTCCACCGTCATCTCGATCGCGCGCGCCGCTTCGCCCATCGCTGCCGCGCCGATCACCATCCGTTCGTTCTGGAAGTTGCGCATGATCTGGTAGAAACCCTTGTTCTCGCCACCCAGCAGATTGGCGGCCGGGATGCGGCAGTTTTCGAACACCAGTTCTGCGGTATCGCTGCTCAGCCAGCCACTTTTCTTCAGCGCGCGGCCGACCCGCAATCCCGGCGTGCCTTTCTCGACGATGAAGATCGAGATGCCGCGCGAGCCCTTGGCGGCCGGATCTGTCTTCGCGCCGACGAAGTACAGGTCACCATGCACTCCGTTGGTGATGAACATCTTGCTGCCGTTGATGACCCAGTCGTCGCCATCGCGCACCGCGCGGGTGCGGATGCCCGCCACATCGGAACCGGCATCGGGCTCGGTGACGGCGACCGCGCAGACCTTTTCGCCGCGGATCAGCGCCGGCAGGTAGCGCTGCAGCTGCTCGGGCGTTCCGAAGTTCACCAGGTGCGGCGAGGCCATGTCGGTGTGCACGGTGACGGTGACAGCGAACCCGCCGTAGGTGGAGCGGCCGAGCTCCTCGGCCAGGATTGCGCTGTACACGGTGTCCAGTCCAGAGCCACCGTATTGCTCGGGATAGCGGATGCCCAGGTAGCCCAGTTCGCCCATCTGGCGAATCACTTCGCGCGGCACCATTCCAGCCTCTTCCCAAGAGGCCGCGCACGGGACGATTTCCTGTTCGACGAAGCGGCGCAGGTTGTCGCGAAACTGCCGATGCTGCTCGGTGAAGTAGACCGGTTCGTTCATGAACTTTCCTCGGCTTCGATGACCAGCAGCAGATCGCCGCCGCGCACCGAATCACCTTCGCGGCAGCGCAACTCGGTAACCCGGCCGCTGACCGGCGCCGACAGGGAATTCAGCATCTTCATCGCCTCGAGCATCACCAGGGTGTCGCCGAGTCGCACGCTCGCGCCAAGGCTGACCCGCACCGATGTCACCAGCCCAGGCATCGGCGCACGCAGGCTGTTGCCGGTGTCGCTTTCCGTGACCTCGCTGCGGTTGCGCGCATGCCGAATGCGATCCCCGCGCGTCCAGCAGTGGATGCCTTCAGGGCCCGACAGCCATACGCGTTCAGTCCCGCTTTCCTGCACACGCAAGAATCGATGACTTGCGCTGCGACCGTCGCATTCAACATCCAGCTGCACGCCGTCGAGCCGGCCGGCGAACTGAAAACTGCGCTCGCCGACCTGCACCAGCCAGCGGTTGCCGCGGGCCTGCACGAGTGACTGGTGCAGCGTGCGTGACGCGTCCTCGAGCAGCACCGGCACACCCGATCGGACCGCATCGTCGCCCACCCGCCAGGCGCCCAGCGCCTGCCACGGCGACGCCGAATAGGGTGCTTGCGCGGCCAGCGCGCAACCCAGCGCGGCGATGGCGTGGGCCTCGACAGCATCGCCGCGCGGGCGCCAGCCGTCAGGGAAGCTGCGCTCGATGTAGTTGGTGCTGAGCATGTCGGCAAACGCTGGCGCGCGCAGCAGGTCGGCCAGGAAGCCAAGGTTGCTGCGCACGCCCAGCAACTGATACTGATCCAATGCTGTGGCCAGGCGCCGCGCGGCCTGTCCGCGGTTGTCGGCAAAGGCGATCACCTTGGCCACCATCGAGTCGTAATACGGGGTCACGCGGCTGCCCTCGCGCACGCCGCTGTCGACGCGAATGCCCTCACCGGTGGCTTCGCGGTAGCCCGCGATGGAGCCGACCTCGGGCGCGAAGCCGGCGGCTGGATCCTCCGCACAGATCCGTGCCTCGATGGCCCATCCGCGCTGTGACAGGTCCTTCTGTTCGAAGCCCAACGGCTCGCCGGCGGCAACCCGCAACTGCCACTCGACCAGGTCAATGCCCACAGTCGCCTCGGTGACCGGGTGCTCGACCTGCAGCCGGGTATTCATTTCCAGAAAATAGACGGCGCCGCTGCGCGCGTCGTGAATGAACTCGATGGTGCCGGTGCTGTCGTAGCCGATGGCCCGACCGATCGTCAACGCATGCGCATGCAACGTGTCGCGAAGCACATCGTCAAGGTGGGCTGCCGGCGCCTCCTCGATGACCTTCTGGTGGCTGCGCTGGATCGAGCATTCGCGCTCGAACAGGTGCAGCAGATTGCCGTGCCGGTCGCCCAGCAACTGCACCTCCAGGTGACGCGGTTCCTCGAGATAGCGTTCGAGCAGAACGCGGTCGTCGCCGAACGAAGCTGCGGCTTCACGGCGCACCGTGTCCAGTGCGGCGCCGAACTGATCGGCCGCTCGCACGACCCGCATGCCCTTGCCGCCACCGCCAGCCGATGCCTTGATCAGCAGCGGATAGCCGACCCGCCCGGCCGCGTCGGCCAGCAACGCATCACCCTGGTCATCGCCGTGGTAGCCGGGCACCACGGGCACACCGTGCTCGATCGCGATGCGCTTGGATTCGATCTTCGAGCCCATGCGCCGGACGGCGTCGCGCGAAGGGCCGACAAAAGTGATGCCCGCCTGCTCACAGGCATCGATCAACGCCAGACTCTCGGACAGGAACCCGTAACCCGGGTGTACCGCCTGCGCACCGCTGGCCTGCGCAGCGGCGACGATGGCGGCGGCATCGAGGTAACTGCGCGCAGCATCCGCTGGCCCGATGCGCCGCGCGGTGTCGCAGCTTGCAACATGCAGTGCGTCGCGGTCTGCGTCCGAATAGACCGCCACCGTGCGCAGCCCGAGACGACGCGCCGTGCGTGCAACGCGGCAGGCGATCTCTCCTCGGTTCGCGATCAGCAGGGTGTCAAACATCGTGTGTGCCAAAAGCCGCTCAGCTGTTGTGCCAGGCCGGCGGGCGTTTGGCGAAGAAGGCTGCGATGCCTTCACGTCCCTCGTCGGTTTCCCAGGCGTCGGCCAGCTTGTCCGCGGCGTAGATCATGCTGGTGGGCAAATCGTGACCGTGCACATAGCTGACCAGCTTCTTGGTTGTCGCCACTGCACCGGGGGCACACTGCAGAAGGTAAGCCAATTCGCGCTCGACGGCCGCGTCGAGCTGATCGCCAGCCACCACCTCCGAAAGCAACCCGAGGCGGTGCGCCTCGGCAGCGGTCATTCGCTTGGCGCTGAGGAAGGTTCGCCGTGCGTTCGCCTCCCCCATGCGTGCCACCACGTAGGGGGCGATATTCGCCGGCAGCAGGCCGAGGCGCACTTCGGTCAGACAGTAGATCCCGCTGTCGACCGCAACCGCAATATCACAGACCGAAATCATGCCGACACCGCCGCCGTAGGCCGGGCCGTTGACGCGGCCAATCAGCGGCATCGGCAGCTGGTTCAGAGCACGCAGCATCAGCGCCAGCTCGGTGCTCTCGGCGACGCGCTCGGCGCGCGTCTTGTTGATGTTCTGCTGCATCCAGCCGAGGTCGCCACCGGCGCAGAAGGTCTTGCCGGCACCTGTCAGCACCACGGCTCGCAGATCAGCGGTCTTGCCCAGCCAGTCGGCGGCCTGATGCAACTCGACGATCAGCGTTGCGTTGAGGGCGTTGTGGGTATCGGGCCGGTTCAGCGTGAGCCGAGCCACGCCGCGGCCATCGATCTCGAGCAGCAGGGTTTCGAAGCTGGGTGTCTTCATCATTCGGCCTATCACATGCGATAGACGGGTGTGGCGGTCTTGGGCAGCACGCGCCGCGTCGTCAGCGCCAACGTCAACGCCAGCACACTGCGGGACTGGGACGGCGCGATCAGCCCGTCATCCCAAAGCCGGGAGGTCGCGTAGTAGGGATCTGACTGGCGGCCATATTGCTCGCGCACGGCGCGTTCGGTCTCCGCCAGCCGCGCCTCGTCGGCCGCGCCGCGCATGTTGGTGCGCGCCAGCTCCAGCATCACGTTGCTGGCGATGTCGGCGCTCATCGTGGCAACCTTCGCGCTCGGCCAGGCGAATACGAACTCGGGCTCGAAGCCGCGCCCGCACATGCCGTAGTTGCCAGCGCCGTACGACCCGCCGACGATCAGCGTGATCTTCGGCACGCGTGCGCACGCCATCGCATAGACCATCTTGGCGCTGTGCTTGGCGATCCCCGCGCGTTCGGCCTGCGTGCCAACCATGAAGCCGGCGATATTCTGCAGGAACAGCAGCGGCACGCCGCGCTGATTGGCCAGTTCGATGAAGTGCGCCCCCTTCAGCGCAGCCTCTGCGACGAGCGCGCCGTTGTTCGCCAGGATAGCCACCGGCTGACCGTGAATTGCACCGAAACCGCAGACCAGATTGGCACCCCAGTCCGGCTTGAACTCGTGCAATTCACTGCCGTCGACCAGACGGACGATGATCTCGCGCGCGTCATAGGGCTGCTTGGGTTCGTCCGGCACGACGGCGTCAAGTTCGGCCGGGTCATGCAGCGGCGGCCGCGCTGTCAGCGTGGGTGCAGGCAGCGGCGCTGGTGGCAGACTGGCGACGATCTCGCGCAGCCGCGCCAGCGCCTGCGGTTCGTCCGCGGCAAGATGGTCATTCACACCCGACACCAGGGTGTGCATCTCGGCGCCGCCCAGGGTTTCGCCGTCGACGGTCTCATTGATCGCGATCTTGACGATGGAGGGCCCGCCGAGGTGGATGCGCGCATTGCCGCGCACCATCACCACTTCATCGGAAAGGGCCGGGATGTAGGCCCCACCGGCGGTGCAGCCGCCAAACACGACCGAGAGTTGCGGGATACCGTCTTGCGACATGCGACATTGCTGGAAGAAGCAGTTGCCGAAGTGGTCGCGATCGGGAAACACACGATCCTGCTCGGGCAGGAAGGCACCGCCGCAATCCACCAGATAGAGACAGGGCAGACGCAGGCGCCAGGCGATCTCCTGCGCGCGGCGGTGTTTCTTCACCGTTTCGTGGAAGAAGGAACCGCCCTTCACAGTGGCGTCGTTGGCGATGAACATGCACGGCTGCCCGGCAACGATTCCGATGCCGGTGACGATGCCCGCCCCCGGGACGTCATTGCCGTACTGACCCCAGGCGGCCAGCGGCGAAAGCTCGAGAAAAGCACTGGCATCGTCGACGACGAAGTCGATTCGTTCGCGCGCCAGCAGCTTGCCGCGTTCACGATGGCGCTGGATGTGGGCGTCACGCCCACCGCTTGCAGCCGCAGCCAGACGTTCGTGCAGAAGCTGAAGCTGCTGCTGTCCCGCGGCCGATGCGCGAGCCCCCGGTCGCAGGTCCAGGCGACTGCGGATTACGGCCATGCGCCCATCCGATGAAACGCGGTGACCAATGACCGAAGTGAAAGAGAACTCTGCACGCTCAATCTGTTGCGCTCCTGTTTCAGCTTGCCCCAGCAGCAGCCGCGGGTGCGTGCAGTCTTCAGACGCGCCCCATTGCGGCCCAGGCATGCGAATCGATCTTAGCATCAAACAGACGTTAGTTAGCTGGAATTCTCGACAGCGGCAGCAGCGCCGACAGCGTCACCAGCGCAGTGGCGGCGAAGGCCGCACTGAAGGTCGCACCCAGCGCGACGACCAGACTGAACAGGGCCGGGCCGGCAACGTATGCCGACAGCAACAGCAAGGTGGCCCCGGTCATCGTTTCATTCAATCTGTCTCTCGGCGACAGTCGCGCCACCTCCGCAAACTGCACGCCGTTCCAGCTCGCCACCGTCAGGCCGGCCAGCACCGCAAGCGCGACCACACTCCAGGCAGGCCAAGCCGCTGTGCAAAAGGCCAATGCGAGGGTGGTCAGGCTCGATCCAACAACTGCCCAGCGCAGAACCCGCAGCCCACCGCCGAGACGGTCGGAGATGAATCCGGCCAGAGGCCTGCCGAGCACGCTGACCCCTTGCATCAATGCAAACAACGCACCGGCCGCCGTCAGCGACCAGTGCAGTTCGACCACCAGATAGGTAACCAGGAAGGCGAACCAGGCGCTCTGACCGGCCCCCAGGCAGCCTCCAGCCAAGCCGACGCGGCGCAGCGCCGGCATCGCCACCAGCACGGCCAATGGTTTGCGCAGATTGCTCGGCGTCAGGAACATCTTCCAGTGCAAAGCCAGGTCACGCTCGCGCCCGGCATCGACGCGGCCTCGCAAGGGCTGCACGGCAAGCACGGTGATGATCCCGATGACCGCCGATATCGCCACCGCGGCGGCTATGCCCAGCCGCTGCGACGCCCATGGCAGCAACAGGCCGGCAATTACGCCACCGAGTGGAACACCCGCCTGCTTGACAGAGAACAACAGGTTGCGGTGCCGCTGCGGTGCGAAGCGCTGCAGTACATCCATGCCGGCCGACGACGGCGGACCGATCGAGATGCCGATCATCAGGCTGCCGAGCAACAGTGCCGACGGAGCCGGAACAGCGCTCAACAGCGCGCCGAGCACACCGATGCTCAGCCCGACCTGCAGGTTGCGCATTGAGCCAAGACGCCGCAGCAGCGGCAGCCCGAGCAGCAATGACACGATAGAGCCGCCGGTGATCAGAGCCGAAAGATAACCCACGCTCTCGACCGGCAAGCCGATGCGCGGCGCCAGCATCGGTGCCAGGGTCGGCGCAATGCGAGACAGGAACGACACTGCGGTCTGCACGGCCAGCATCGCAAGCAGTGGTCCGACCCATTCGGAATCGGGGGCGGCGACGGTGGGTAGCGAACCTGGTGGCGTAGCGTCGCTCATCCGCCGGCCCCCGACATGCTGCCCGAGACCGGGTATCTGGCGCTGATCGACGCGGCGGCCAACGCGCTCAGACGCGCATCGAGGTCAGCGTGCCGCTGTGCATCAGATGGCCGTTCAGCGGCCGGCCGATGATTCGCTCGGCCAGACGCGACGCCTCGACCAGGAGCTCCAGATCGATGCCGGTGGAGATGCCGAGCTCTTCGCACATGAACGCCATGTCCTCGGTGCATACATTGCCGGCGGCCGATCCATGCTTGTGACCAGCAAACGGGCAACCACCGAGCCCGGCCACCGAACTGTCGAACAGTTCCACACCCATCTGCAACGCGGCATAGACATTCGCACCACCGAGGCCGCGGGTATCGTGCAGGTGCAGGCCGATGCGCGCCTGTGGCACGATCTCGCGCACCGCACCGATGCGGCGCTTGATTTCCTCCGGGTTTGCCCAACCCATGGTGTCAGCCAGATAGAAGGCCGGAAACGGGATCTGCCGGTCGGCGCAGACATCGGCCAGCCAGCGCACCACATCAGTCACCGCCGACACCGGCACCGGGCCGCCGAGGTTGCAGCCAAAGGCAGTCACGACATACGCCTGCTCGAATCGGATGCCCAACGAGATATAGCGGTCGATCCAGGCCAACTGGCGCTCCCGGTTCTCGGCTACGCTGCAGTTGTTGTTGCGTTGCGAGAAGGGCTCGGTGACATAGAACACGATCTTGCCGTCGAGATCGACCTGCTCGCAGGCACGGGCACGCTCGAAGCCGTTGTCGTTCAGCCAAAGGGCGGTATAGCGGGTGCTCGGCCGCTTCTTCAGCGACGCGAACAACTCGGGCGCGTCGGCCATTTGCGGAACCGCCCGCGGGCTCACAAATGAAGCACATTGCACCTGCTGGAGCCCCGAACCAGCAAGCGCGTCGATCAGTTCCAGACGGTCGGCCAACGGGAATATCGACTTCTCCATCTGGAAGCCTTCACGCGGCCCCTCCTCGTGAAACTCGACACGGCGCGGAAAAGAATTCATTGGGGCGCTCCTTCAGATTGACCTTCGCGGTCACGGTTTATTCAGTCGGCAGCCTATGCTGCAGCGGCCACTTCCGCAAGCACCTGGTGGCGTTCAACCATGTCACCAACCGCGCAGCGCACATCCGCCACCGCGCCGTCGAACGGCGCGCTCACGTGCAACTCCATCTTCATTGACTCAAGCACGATCACGGTCTGCCCCGCCGTAACGGCTTCGCCGGCTGCCGCGTTGATCGCCACCACTTTGCCCATCATCGGCGCCAGCAGCAGGCCGCCAACCTCGTCAGCGCCGATCGCCCCGCCGAGATAGGGAGTGCACTCGAACACGCTGCGTCCGAGCGGGCTCGTCAATTCAATACCGGCTGCATCTCCTGCCAGCGCCAATTCGAGCGTGCGGCCGCCAAAGTGCAGCAGCCGGTGACCGCTCGTCAGCGCCGGCAGCTCAGCCAGGGAAGCCCGCTCGGTGCGTTCGCCGATCTGCAGATCGACACCACCATCCGGCAGCAGAGCGCCAAACCGCACCGGCCATTCGACGCTCCCGCTCTTTAGCACAACACCGGGCAGCAGCGCCGGTACGCTCGCACCTGTGCCCAGCCGCCAGCCGGTGAAGCCTTGCAACTGGCTCCAGCAACCGAGCGCAGGCGTTGCCACGCGTTGCAGGGCGAACCAGTGCAGCGCTGCGGCGGCGACGTGCTCAGCCGGCACTTCGGGCACTTGGCGGGTTGTCGAGGACGTCGCAAACGCTTCGTCGATCAGTCTTGTATGGAAGCTGCCGTCGATCGTCTGCGGCCAGTGCAACAGTTCGTGCAGGAACTGCAGGTTGGTCGTCAGACCGATCACCGTGCTGTCGCGCAGACCAGCGGCCAGAGCGCGCCGGGCTGCTTCGCGGTTGGCACCGTGCGATACCAGCTTGGCAATCATCGAGTCGTAGAACGGCGTGATTTCGTCGCCGCTTTCGACCCCCGACTCAATGCGCACCGCGGCGCGCGAAAAGTCCACGCGCTGCAGTCGCCCGGTCGTCGGCAGGAAGCCTGCTTCAGCGTCTTCGGCACACAGTCGCGCCTCGAAGGCATGGCCTTGGCAGCGCACCTCGGCTTGCGTCAGCGGCAGCTGGCCGGTGTCGGCGATGCGCAGTTGCAGTTCGACCAGGTCCAGCCCCGTCACTTCTTCGGTAACCGGATGCTCGACCTGCAGGCGCGGATTGACCTCGAGGAAAAAATGCCTGTCGTTGGTGACAACAAACTCGACTGTCCCCAATCCACGGTAGTTGACCCCGCCGGCGAGCTTCACCGCATCGGTCAGCAGACGTCCCCGCAGCAGCGGCGGCAAGCCCGCGCTCGGCGCTTCCTCGATGACTTTCTGATGGCGGCGCTGCAACGTACATTCGCGCTCGAACAGGTGGATTGCCTGGCCTTGGCCATCGCCCGCTATCTGCACTTCGACATGGCGAACCTGCGGCAGGTAGCTTTCGACAATCAGCTCACCATTGCCAAACGCCTTCTCCGCTTCTCGCATCGCGCTTTCGACCCGTGCCTCGATGCCATCGAGTGTCTCGATCACCGCCATGCCGCGGCCACCGCCGCCGGCCACAGCCTTCAGCAGCAGCGGCAGCGGCATCCCGGTGACCATTCGCAACACTGCAGCCGAGTCGCTCATGCCGCCTTCGCTGCCAGCGATCACCGGCACGCCAAGTCGTGCGGCCTCTCGCTTGGCCTGCGCCTTGCCGCCCAGGCGTTCCATGGTCTCGGCCGTCGGTCCGATGAATATCAGTCCGGCGGCGTCGAGCGCGCGCACGAAGTCCGGGTTCTCGGAGACAAAACCGAAACCAGGATGCACCGAATCGGCGCCAACCCGGCGCGCGGCGGCCACCAGCGCGTCAATGCGCAAATAGCTGTCGGACGGCGCAGCACCACCAAGTTCGACCGACTCTCCGATCTCGCGCACATGGCGCGCATCGCGGTCGGCGCTGGAGTGAACGGTCGCGACCTTCAAACCGAGTCGACGGCAGGTCCGTGCGATGCGGCAGGCAATCTCGCCCCGGTTGGCGATCAAAACCTTCTGGATACGTTGCATTTCAGTCCCGACGGGCCGCCCCAAGGGGCTGAGGCGCTCCCTCGGGGGGAGCGAACAAGGTGAGCGTTGGGGTGGTCATGTCAAAAGCGGAAGATGCCGAACGGGGTGGGCTTCGGTGCCGTGCGAGAAGCCAGATCGAGCATCAGTCCCATCACGTCGCGCGTCTCGACCGGATCGATGATGCCGTCGACCCACAGGTTGGAGGAGAAATTGTCGGCCGGCTGGAATTCTTCGTAGACCTTGCGCACCGGGGCCTTGAATGCTTCCTCCTCGGCGGGCGTCCATTCGCGGCCTTCGGACTTGTTGATCTGCCGCCGAACCAGGGCCATCACGGTCGCCGCCTGCTCCGGGCCCATGATCGCGGCGCGCGCATTCGGCCAGGCGAACATGGCCGTCGGATTGAAGGGCCGGCCGCACATCGCGAGGTAGCCCGCACCGTACGACGCGCCGATGATGATGGTGTACTTGGGCACGTTGGCCGAGGCCATCGCGGTGATCATCTTGGCGCCTGCCTTGGCGATGCCCGACTGCTCGGCGGCGCGCCCGACCATGAAGCCGGTGACGTCAGCCATGAACAGCAGCGGGATGTCGCGCTGGCAGCACAGATCGATGAAGTGCGCCGCCTTCATCGCGCTTTCTGGAAACAGCACACCCTGATTGGCGAGGATTCCGATCTCGTGGCCGTGGATGCGCGCGAAGCCGGTCAGCAGTGTGTCGCCATACAGTGGTTTGAACTCTTGGAAGCGGCTGTCGTCGACGAATCGGGCCAGGATTTCGCGCGTGTCGGTGGGAATTTTTGGGTCGCGGCTGATCAGTCCGTGGATCTCGCGCGGGTCGAAGCGCGGCGGCAGGCTGGCCTGCCGGGTCCAGCGCGGCTGCGGTGTCTCGCCGAGTTCACGCACGATTTCACGCGTCATTGCCAAGGCATGGCGATCGTCGTTCGCAATGTGGTCGGTGACGCCGCTGATGCTGCAATGCATTTGCGCACCGCCCAGCGATTCGGCGTCGACGGTCTCGCCGGTTGCCGCGAAGGTGAGCTCTGGCCCGCCCAGGTACATGAAGCCCTGTTCCTTGACGATCACGATCTCGTCACAAAGCGCGGGGATATAAGCCCCACCCGCTGTGCACGGCCCCAGCACCACGGCAATCTGCTGAATGCCCTCGGCCGACATGCGGACCTGGTTGTTGAAGATGCTGCCGAACTGGCCGACGTCAGGGAAGATGTTGGCCATATCGGGAAGGAATGCGCCGCCACTGTCCACCAGGGTGATGCAAGGCAAACGATGCGCCCAGGCGATCTGCTGCGCACGCACATGCTTCTTGCACGTCATCCCGTAGTAGGTGCCACCCTTCACGGTGGCATCGTTGGCGATGATCATGCATGGGCGGCCTTGCACCAGGCCGATCCCGGTGATGATGCTGGCGCCGGGCGGCACGCCGTCGTAGAGACCTTCGCCAGCCAGCATCCCGAGTTCGAGGAAAGGCGAGCCCGGGTCGAGCAGCACTTCGACACGATCTCGCGGCAGGATCTTGTTGCGCGCCAGATGTTTGTCGCGCGCCTTTTGCGGGCCGCCCGCCAGAGCCGCGCGACGCCGCTCGTGCAAATTGGCTACCAGGTCTTCGTAGGCGTGGCGGTTGAGCTTGAACTCAGGGTCGGAGGCGGACGCGCGTGATGCAAGAATTGTCATCTGTTGCTCGAGTTCACGACTTGAACACCGGAGGACGACGGGCGCGAAAAGCAGCCAAGCCTTCGCTGACATCTTCGCCCATCAATTCGCGCGCCACCACGTTCACCTCAAGCTGCAAACCCTCCTCGAGGCTGCGGCCCATGCCCTGCCGGGCCAGGCGCTTCATGGTTGCCAGGCCGACACGACTGCGGGTGGCGAGCTTGGCGCAATATTCCAATGAAGCTTCGCCCAGCTTGTCGGGCTCGACGACATAATTGATCAAACCCCATTGCAACGCCGTCTGCGCATCGATCCAGCGCGCGCTGAACAACATGTCCAGCCCGCGACGCAGGCCCACCATGCGAGGAAACCGCTGCGAGCCTCCCCAGCCGGGAACCAACCCGTACTGGGCGTGCTGATCTCCAATCCGAAAATCACTGGACGCGAAGATCACGTCGCAAGCCAGCATCAACTCGCTGCCACCTGCCAGGGCCAGGCCCTGGCAAGCCGCCACAACGGGCAATTCGCTGGCCTCAAAACGGCTCAATATCTTGTGACCCAGCGCCAAGAAACGGTCGACCTTGTCGGCGTCGCCACGCAGCCCCTCGACCTCTTCCAGATCGGCGCCGGTGCAGAAGTTCTTGCCCTGGGCGCGAATCAGGACGGCCCGCACACCTGAGCCTGCCGCTTCAAATTCGTCGAGCGCGCCAGCGATCGCTTCATGCACCGTCATCGACAGACAATTGAACTTGTCCGGCCGCGCCAGCTCGATCACACCGACGGCGCCGACTCGACTGACCAGAATGGACGGCGCGGCGCTCACTTGCGGTTCTCCGCCGCGTACTGCACGGCCATCCGGCCAGCGCGTTCGCGTGCCACAATCAGTTTCATCACCTGGGCGGTGCCGTCGCCGATCTCCAGACCCATGACGTCGCGCAGGCGCTGTTGGTGCGGCAGATCCTTGGACCAACCGTAGTGACCGAAGGTCAAGATGCATTGATGTATCGCGTCGAACGCGGTCTTCGGGCCCATCCACTTGACCATCGCCGATTCGGCCGTGTGCGATTGGCCGGCATCGCGCAGCGCCAAGCCGTGGTAACACAGTTGGCGGCAGGCTGACAGCAGCGTCTCGAACTCAACGATCGGAAACGACACGCCCTGGTACTGGACGATCGGAGCTCCCATCGCCTGGCGCTCCTTCATGTACTCCCAGGTTTCGTCGATCGACGCCTGGGCCGCGGCCACGCATTGCAGCGCAATCAGGATCCGACTGAAGTCGAAACCCTGCATCACCTGCGTGAAGCCCTTGCCCTCTGAGCCCATCAGGTTCTCGGCCGGCACCCGCACATCATCGAAGAACACCGAGCCGCGGCCAATGATCTTGCTGCCCACGTCGTTGAAGCGCGTGCGCTGGATGCCGGGAGAGTCCATCGGCACGAGAAATGCGCTGATGCCCCGTGCGCCGTCTTCGGGTTTGCCAGTGCGCGTGAACAGCACGATAGCGTCGCACTGGTCGGAGAAACTGATCGACGTCTTTTCTCCGGACAGGATGAAATCCTTGCCATCGCGGCGCGCTTTTAGTTGCAGGTTGGCTGCATCAGAACCACCGCGCGGCTCGGTCAGACCGAGACCGATGATGGCATCTCCGGCTACCAAACGGCTGTTCCAATGGCGCGCCAGTTCCGGATTGGCGTTGCGATGCACGATGGCACCCATCAGTGAGCCCAGCAACTGCAAGTAACTGATGTTGAAATCGGCGTAAGCAATTTCTTCGGTGATGATCCCCGATGTGACGCCGCTCTGTCCGAGACCGCCGTACTCTTCCGGCAGATCGACCCCGATCAGACCGAGCGCGCCGATTTCCTTCATCAGCACCCGATCGAATCCCCCTTCTGCCTCGCGCGCCTGGTAGTGCGGCGCGAGTCTTTCACGGGCAAAGCGGCGGGCGACATCGCGCAGTGCGATCTGGTCTTCGGTCAACAACATGTTGTTCATCTCCTTGCGTGGCAGTTGATTGATCCTGGACGGCGGGTACTGCGGGCCGCGCCACCCGACCGGCAACCACCTCGGCATTCAGCACTTGTCTGTCCGACCGGTTTGAGCGTATCATATCGAACATACGTTAGTTAGTCATCATCATTCTGTACGGAACCCAAGGTCGAGAGATCATTTTGATACCATTTCCGAATCACATGCACCCTGACTGACCACCACCATGGCCACCAAGACCCGCGACAAGCCCCTGCCCGTCGAAGCGGACTCCGCCACACGGGAGCGAATCCTGCTCGAGGCTGCGCGCCTGTTCCGGCACCACGGCTATTCGGCGACGACGCTGCGCGAAGTGGCTGACGCGTCGGGCATCAAGGCCGGCAGCATCTATTACCACTTCGAATCAAAAGAGCAGATTCTTGGCGAAGTGCTCGACAAAGGCATCCAGATCGTGGCAGATACCGTGCACCAGCGGGTCGAAGCTCTGCCCAAAGATGCCCCCGCCCGCGAACGCGTGGCCGCCGCGATCGAAGGACATCTCTGGGGTCTGCTGCATCACGGGGATTTCACCTCCGCCAACATTCGCGTCTACGGCCAGATTCCGCTGGCCGCGAAGAACCGGCATCGCAAGATCCGGCGCGACTACGCCGACTATTGGGATCGACTGCTCGACGATGCGCTGAACCGCGGAGAGTTGCGTTCCGACAGCAGCACCGCAATCATTCGCCTGTTCGTGATCGGCGCGATGAACTGGACGGTCGAGTGGTACAACCCGCAGAAGGGCTCATTCCAGGATTTCGTCAAGCAGATCAAGGCCATCGTCTTCGATGGCACGTTCGTTGGAAAATAGTGTGAGATGAGCGTCAAACCAGGTTGGGAGGGGCGGTTTTTCGAGGACTTCAACGCGGGCGACGAATACCGTCACCCGTTGGGGCGCACGCTCACTCAGCAGGACAACATCTGGTTCACGCTGTTGACACAGAACGTGGCGGCGGTGCATTTCGACGAGCACTACGCAGCGCGCACCGAGTTCGGTCGCCCGCTGGTCAATTCTTGCCTGACCTTGGCCCTCGTCACCGGGCAATCGGTGATCGACGTGTCGTACAACGTGTTCGCCAACCTCGGCTGGGATGAGGTTCGCCTGCCCAAGCCCGTATTCGAGGGCGACACGATCTACTCACGCTCATTCGTGCTCGACAAGCGCGAGTCCGCTTCGCGACCGAAGCTGGGAGTCATCACGGTGGCCACCGAGGGTTTCAATCAGGACGCCGTGGTGGTGTGCACGTTCAAACGAACCTTGCTCGTCTACAAGCGTGGCATGGCGCCCGACCGCACACCCCCCGTGCCCGCACCAATAATCTGAACGATGCGCCGTCGGGCGTCGAAACAACGTGAAACCTGAACAACTGCTTGAGCGCTTCGGCCCGCGCGAAGCCATCGACTACGACGTGGTGGTTGTGGGCGCCGGCCCCGCCGGCCTGGCCACCGCGATCCGCCTCAAGCAACTGAACGCCAATCTGTCGGTGGTGGTCATCGAAAAGGGTTCGGAACCCGGCGCCCACATTCTGTCAGGCGCGGTGATGGATCCGCGCGCACTGACTGAGTTGCTGCCCGACTGGCAAGCCCAGGGCGCACCGCTCACCCAGGCCGTCAGCGGCGACGACGTGCTCTTTCTGTCTGAACGCGGTGCCCTTCGCACGCCGAACTGGCTGGTGCCGCGCAATCTGCACAATCACGACTGCTACGTCATTTCGCTTGGCAACGTGGTGCGCTGGCTGGCCCAGCAGGCCGAAGGGCTGGGTGTGGAAATCTTTGCCGGCTTCGCTGCGGCCGAGGTTCTCTACGACGAGCAGGGCAGCGTGCGCGGCGTGGTCAGCGGTCACATGGGACTTGGCAAGGACGGCGAGCCGACTGCTGCGTTCCAGCTTGGCATGGAACTGGTGGGCAAGTACACGGTGTTCGCCGAAGGTGCACGCGGGCACCTGGGCAAGCAGTTGATCGCCCGCTACAGGCTCGACGAGGGCAAGGATCCGCAAACCTTCGCGATCGGTATCAAGGAGCTGTGGGAGGTCGATCCCGCTCGCGCCAAGCCGGGTCTGGTGGTGCATACCGCTGGCTGGCCAATGCAGGGCGATACCTTCGGCGGCGGCTTCCTCTACCACCTGGGCGACAACAAGGTGACGCTCGGCTTCGTGATCGGCCTGGACTACAGCAATCCGCATCTGAGCCCGTTCGAAGAGATGCAGCGCTGGAAGTTGCACCCTGCCATCCGTGCCCATATTGAAGGTGGCAAGCGCATTGGTTATGGTGCGCGCGCCATCAACAACGGCACGCCGCAGACCCTGCCGACGACCGTCTTCCCGGGCGGTGCGCTGGTGGGCTGTGATGCGGGATACCTGAATGCAGCCCGCATCAAGGGCAGCCATGCAGCGATCAAGAGCGGCATGTTGTGCGCCGAGGCGCTGGCGCCGGCACTGGCGGCCGGCCGTCAGCGCGACCAGTTGCTGGCCTATCCACTGGCCTTTGAAGCCAGTTGGCTGAATGCCGAACTGCAGCAATCCCGCAATTTCAAACTCTGGTTCAAGAAAGGCAAGTGGGTCGGCAATCTGATGACCGGCGTCGAGCAATGGCTGTTGCCGAAACTCGGCGTGACCAGCCCGCCGTGGACTCTGCATGGCAACAAGCGCGACCACGAGTGCCTGCTGCCTGCCGACCAGGCTGCGCAGATCGACTATCCGAAGCCAGATGGCAAGCTGAGCTTCGATCGCCTGTCGTCGGTGTTCATCAGCAACACCAACCACGAAGAGAACCAGCCGGCCCACCTGACGCTGAAAGATGCGGCGCTGCCGGTGCAACTGAATCTCGCCCGCTACGGCGGGCCCGAAAGCCTCTATTGCCCCGCCGGCGTCTACGAGTTCGTCCGCGACGATCAGCAGAACGACCGTTTACAGATCAATGCGCAGAACTGCGTGCATTGCAAGACCTGCGATATCAAGGATCCTGCGCAGAACATCGTCTGGGTCACGCCAGAGGGCGGCGGCGGCCCCAACTATTCCGGGATGTGAAGACTGCGCATGGCTGACGAACCCAAATTCGGGCTGAATGAAGCCACGCTGGCCGGCTTGCCGCGGGTGTTCGAAGAAGGCCTGTTCAACGACCAGGTGGTGATGGTCTCCGGCGCAGGCAGCGGCATCGGCAAGGCGATCGCATTCCTTTACGCACGGCTGGGCGCCAAGCTGGTGATCTGCGGTCGCAACCGCGACAAACTCGACGCCTGCGAGCCCTGGCTGCGCGAGCTGGGCAGCCCCGACGTGTTGGTGCATTCAACCAACATCCGCGAGCCCGATGCGGTTCAGCGGCTGCTGGCCGCCACCTACGATCACTTCGGTCGCCTGGACGTGCAGGTGAACAACGCCGGCGGCCAATTCCCGAAGGCCGCACTCGACATCAGCCCGAACGGCTGGAAGGCGGTGATCGACAACAATCTCAACGGCACCTGGTACATGATGCACGAGGCCGCGAAATATTGGCGTGACACCGGCAGCCCGGGCAGCATCGTCAATATCGTCGTCACCTTTCAGCGTGGCTTTCCCGGCGTCGCGCACACCTGCGCCGCGCGCGCGGCGGTGACCTATCTTTCCAAGACGGTGGCCGTCGAATGGGCGCAATACGGGATTCGGGTCAACTGCGTCGCGCCAGGTGTCATCGAAAGCAGCGGCTTCGAGCAGTATTCAGCCGAAGCGCGGCAGCAGTTTCCACGCGGAAATCCGATGCTGCGCCAGGGCGATGTCCAGGACATCGCCCATGCGGTGATCTACCTCACCGCGCCATCGGGCAAATTCATCACCGGCGAACTCCTGAACGTCGACGGTGGAGGCCTGCTTTGGGGTGAGTTATGGACGATTCCAAAACCAGCCTATTTCACGGCAGAGCAAACAGAATGACGGCTGCGACTGCTGAACCGAGATTCGGTCCGGGGGACGACGCCCTGGCCAAGCTGCCGACGGTCTTTCGCGACGATCTTTTCGCCGGCAAGGTGGTGCTGGTGAGTGGCGCAGGCAGCGGCATCGGCAAGGCGATCGCATTCCTGTGCGCACGCCTGGGTGCCACGCTGGCGATCTGCGGCCGCAAGATCGAAGCCCTGGAGGATTGCGCCGCCAAGCTGCGAGTGCTCTCCGGACAAGAGGTCTTCGTGCACCCCATGACGATCCGCGACCCGGCGCAGGTGGAGAGCCTCCTCGACGCGGTCTGGGAACGCTTCGGCGGCATCGACATACTCGTCAACAACGCCGGCGGGCAGTTTGCCGCCCACGCGATGGACTTCACCAACAAAGGCTGGAACGCGGTCATCGATACCAACCTCAACGGCACCTGGTACATGATGCAGGGCACCGCGCGCCGCTGGGTCAAACAAGGCAAGCGTGACGGCAACATCGTCACCATCGCCGCCGCAGTCGATCGCGGCCTGCCAGGCATGGCACATACGGCGGCCTCGCGGGCCGGAGTCATTGCGCTGTCCAAGACCTTGGCCGTCGAGTGGGCCGAGCACGGTATTCGCGTCAATTGCATCGGGGCTGGCGCCATCGAAAGCAACGGCTTCAACAATTACAAGGACGAGAACGTCGGCGGACTGTTCCGCACCAACCCGATGCTCAAGGCCGGCGACGTGCAGGACATCGCCGAGGCTGTAATCTATCTCAGCGCACCTTCGGGCAAATACATCACCGGCGAAGTCATCAATCTCGACGGCGGCATGGTGTTGTGGGGCGAGTTTTGGCCGGCCGGCATGCCCGACTACTTCAAGCCGCCGCAATAGCGCCGCCTCGGCGACCTCGACGCTGCCACGCATCGAGGTGGCGAATTGCGCTCAACCAGGCTGCGCGCCTCCGGAGCGAATGACTCCGGCGCGAACCAGTTCATCGAGTTCGCCTGGATCAATGCCCCAGCGCAGCACCTGCGCCAACGCACCATCATCGGCAGAATGCGGCGCGTGCGGCAGTCCGGCAGGCGTTCCACTGAAGCGCGGCACCGGTGCCGGTTGAATCACACCATCAACTTCGACAAAGGTGACACGCGCCCGGTGGTGTGGATGGTGTGGAGCTTCAAGTGGTGCCAGAACCGGCGCAAAGCAGGCATCACTCCCCTCCAGCAGTTCGCACCACTGCGCCTGCGTGCGGGTTGCAAAAAGTTCGACCAGCCGCGCCTTGGTCTCGGGCCAGCGCGACTTGTCATCGAAGTCGAATGCCGCAGCAGCCAGACCAAGACGCTGCAGCAGGACCTCGCGAAACTTTGCTTCGATCGGGGCCACCGAAACATACTCGCCATCAGCGCAGCGATAGACCTCATAGTGAGGCGCCCCGGAATCAAGCAGATTGGTGCCGCGCGGGCCGGTGTGCTGCCCGCTGGCCAGCATCCCGTACATCGAGGTCATCAGCATCGCGGCGCCATCAATCATCGCGGCATCGACCACTTGGCCGACCCCTGAGCGCTGCACGTTCCACAGCGCCGCGAGCATGCCGAAAGCCAGTACGAGGGCGCCGCCACCGAAGTCACCGACGAGATTCAACGGCGGCGTCGGCGCGCAGCCGGCGCGGCCCATGGCGTGCAAGGCACCCGACAGCGCGATGTAATTGAGATCGTGGCCGGCTACGGAGGCCAGCGGACCGGACTGGCCGAAGCCGGTGACCCGGCCATAGACCAGATTCGGTTGCCGGGCCATGCAGAGCTCAGGTCCCAGGCCGAGGCGCTCCATCGTGTTCGGGCGAAAGCCTTCGATGAGCGCATCGCTGCCTACGACCAGCCGACGCGCGAAGGCGACCCCCGAATCCTGCTTCAGGTCAACCGCAATCGAGCGTTTGCCGCGATTGAGCAGATCAAAACGCGGCGGCCGCTTGATACCCAGGCCACTGGGCAACAGCCGGTCCACGCGGAGCACTTCCGCGCCCAGGTCGGCGAGAAGCATGCCGCACATCGGGCCGGGTCCGATACCGGCAAACTCCACCACCTTCAGCCCGCTCAAGGGTCCGGTCGCCATCTTTGTTTCTCCATCAAGGCAAAGGCCGGCCGGTTGGCGCAAGCCGAACATGGTCTGTCCCGGTCGATCGGAGGTGCGTGCGGATCGTCGATGACGACACCGACACGGTCGGCGGCCGCACGCGCAATCCTATGCCGGCAGATCGGCGCGAAAGATGCCGCAATCACCGATTGACTGACAGCCGAACGCTTGTTAGTTTAACATCTCCGGAACAGCGCAATACGGCGAAGGCAGTACTCGTGAAGATCGAATCACCGCTCGGCGCCGCTGCACAACGGCGATCGAATTCCACCCACACCTTCAAAGAGCCAGGCTGAGGACATCATGAGCACACGCGGACTTTATTTCGAGGAATTTGTCGTCGGCCAGACGTTCAAGCATGCCGTGACCCGAACGGTGACGGAAACCGACAATCTCCTGTTCAGCGTGCTGACCCACAACACGCAGCCATTGCACCTGGACGAAGAATTCTGCAAAGGGACAATCCACGGGACGCGATTGGTCAACAGCATTTTCACGCTCGGGCTGGTCGTCGGGGTGGGTGTGACTGAACTGACACTGGGAACGACGCTGGGCAACCTCGGCTTTGAAGAAATCTCCTTCCCGAATCCGGTCAAGCTCGGCGACACACTGCGCGCCGAGACGGTGATCTCCGACAAGCGGGAATCCAAGTCCCGCACCGACAGCGGCATTGTTCATTTCGAGCATCGCGGCTACAACCAGCGCGACGAGTTGGTGTGCAGGGCCAAGCGCGCCGGACTGATGATGAAAAATCCCGCGCAGTGATTCAGCGCTGTGAGCTGAAATTTTTCGAGATCCGCCACGGGGGAGAAGAACTTCGGCGCTGAGCCGACCTTCAGGGGCCGTCCCGGCCCGGTGCGTCGGGGCTGATGCTGGCCACCGGCAACGTGACTGCCGGCATCAATGCGTGCTTCTCGGCGCTCACACATGAACTCGGCACCGGCGCAGCCCCCACTGCGCCAGCAGATTCCTACATCACGGAAAACCCAGATTGACATTCCACCGAACGTTTGTTAGTTTAATCCGATCGGAATGATCGAAAGGACCCCATGCTGATACGTTTTCCTCTTCTCGCATGCGCGCTGGCGCTTGCCATCGCCTCAGGCAGTGCAAACGCGCAGACCTACCCGAACAAACCCGTAAGGTGGATCGTGCCGTTCCAGCCCGGCGGTACCACCGACGTCATCGCGCGTCTGGTCGGTCAGAAACTGTCGGAGCAATGGGGTCAGGCGGTCATCGTCGAGAACCGACCCGGTGCAAGCGCGATCATCGGTACGCAGGCAGGTGCAATCGCGGCGGCCGATGGGTATACGATGACATTCGCCTACAACGGCAACATGACCATGAACCCGAACCTGTTCAGCAATTTGCCGTATGACCCGATCAAGGATTTCAGTCATGTCAGCATGATCGTCGGCACGCCCTTCGTCTTGGTGGTCAGCCCGATGGTTCCGGCGCAGACGCTGCAGCAGTTGATCGCGCTGGCAAAAGCAGCGCCAGGAAAAATGAATTTCGCCGTCGGAGGCGCCGCAGGTCAACTGTCGGTGGAGTTGTTCAAGTCACTGGCGGGCGTGGACATGCTCAACATTGCCTATAAGGGCAACGCGCCTTCGCTCAATGCGGTGCTGGCTGGCGAATCGAATGTCATGTTCGAAACGCTCAATGCCGCGCTGCCGCATATCAAGGCAGGCAAATTGCGTGCGCTGGGTGTCACCACGGCCACGCGATCCGTCTTGTTGCCCGACGTTCCGGCGATCGCCGAGGTCGTGCCGAATTACAGCGTCAACCTTTGGTTCGGGGCCTCGGTGCCCGCCGGAACGCCGCAGGAAATCGTCGACAAAATGAACTCGGACATGGCACGGGCTGCGCGCACGCCGGATGTCAAGGAGAGATTCGCAAGCCTCGGCCTGGAAGTGCTTGGCGGCACTCCGGAGCAAATCACGGCCATGATCAAGACCGAGATCAGCACCTGGGCGCGCGTCGTGCGCGACGCAAAAATTCCGGTCCAGTAGTTCCGGTAGTGCGAGGTGGCCCGTCGATCAGCCGATCAGCTAACGGAGCCCCTGGAACTGCAACTCCAATGCCTCGATTCGCGTATAGCCTTGCGGCCGGATTTAAATTCGTCGAACCGCGTAGCATCGCCATTGCAATCCGCGGGGCGACCCATTCGATCTGAACGCGTCGCTGCTTGCGCAACAGGCTTCAAGGCGTTGTCATCGCGGCGCTTGAATCTTTCTCGTACACGCGCCCGCTCGGAGTGCCCAGGATCGTGTCCGGTCCATCAGCCGCGGTTGCCCCGGCGCATAGTCAGCCGACACCATGTGCATGGTGCAGCGGTTGTCCCACAGCAGCAGGTCACCAACTTTCCAATTGTGTCGGTAGAGGGATTCGGGTCGTATCGAGTGCTGCCACAGATACCGCATCAGCCCACGGCTCTCCTCTTCCGTCATGCCGACAAACCGAAACGAAAGTGCCTCGCTGACATAAAGTGCCTTTGCCCGTTTCGGGGTGCACGCGCACCACTGGTTGGGCCACTGCCGGGTTGACGCGCTCCATCTCCGCCACCTGCTGCGGGTTGTGAGTTCGGAACGGCACATAACGGCTGATGTCATGCACCGCCTCCAGGCGTCTCCGCCGATGGCAGGGATTTCTCGACAATACAGGGCGCTGGCCATGGTCGGATGCGTCGTGAACGAATGGTCCGAGCGCCACAAACGCCCCGTCTCCTTGGTCTCGGACGGTTTTCCGCCAACCTGCTTGTTGGTGATCAGAAAAATCTCAGGTTGTTCGGCAAGTCGGTAACGCGGCAGGCTCTTGTGATCGTCCAACGGTCCCAGCCGCTGTCCAATTCAACCTGCTGCGCTGGTGTGATTTCCTGGCCACGAAACACCAGATGCGTCAGATCTCCGCAATGGTTCGATCATTCAGCTCCTCGCGCAAATCGAGCCCGCTGATTTCTGCGCCCAATGCATGCGACAGCTTCTTGACGCTCAATGCCATGACGGCCCCCATCCCAAAGTTTCAATTGCGGTTGCCAGTGCTGCCGGCCCGTTGCGGGAACGCCGCAGCCTCGATTCATGTACTGTAGTCCGCGCCGGTGCGATCGAGCATTCGCAACAGCGCCTGCCACTCCCGCTCGCCCTCCGGCGACATGCCACCTCTGGATAAATCGTCCGACCGGTCTCGATCGTGCTCTGCACCACCGATTCCGGCAGCGCATTCAGCCGTTGGCCACCCGCATGCCTTCTCGAGCCGGTTCGTGACGAAAGCCTCGCCGACGCTGCGTCCGGCGGCCAGCGTGCCATGATTGCGCAAAATCATGATGCGCTTGTCGCCAAGATCGGCCACCAGGCGCTTTTGCTCGTCAAGATTAAATGCCACGCCTTCATAGTCGTGGTACGCACTTGATCGTGGATCAGCAATGCGTTCTGGGTTATCGGCAACAGGCCGCACTCCTGAGTGGCCACGGCGCTGCCATCCCGCGTATGCAGGTGAAAGACGCACGCCAAGTCGCGACGGGCGGCGTGGATGCAGGAGTGAATCACGAACCCTGCCGGATTGATCGTGTCGCTGGTTTCGCTCAATACCCTGCCCAGATCGACCTTGACCAGGCTCGACGCAGTGACCTCCTCGAACCTGTTCTAGAGCGATGTTCGAAGATCGGCACTGATGGATCTGCTGTCTTGCGTCGGCCTGCGGTGCAGGTGGCGGGCTTGAGGTGCTTCCATCACGCGTAACTGAACCCAGCACTGCGCAGGTAGTAATGCATTCCGGAGTCCTGGGCGATCAGCACGCGCGCCACACCTTCGCCATCGTTGTGATGCGAATGCAGTTGCCCTGGTGGAGTGACGATGGCGGCGTGCGTATGCCAGTCGTGGCGCGCGCCGGCAATCATGCTGTGGCACTGGTCACCAGACAGCACCAGTGTCAGCGCGACCGAATTGTGCCGGTGCGGGCGCTGCGAACTGCCCGCCGGGAGCGAGTTGAGCGCGAGCATCAGGGCCGGGAAAGGCAGGCATCGCCTGACCATTCCGGTATCGCTCGAGAAGATGAACGCCGCATTGCCGTTGCTGGCACTGCCCTTCGCCAACTCCCGCTGCTGCGCCGCGGCCAGCGCCTTGTCAATGGCCGCCGCGCGAAAATGCAGCGCCCCCGCTGCGTGTGCCCGCTCGTCCGACGCCTGCACCCCGAGAAATGCTTGCAGGGGCTCGTCGGTCACGACCCAAAGCAGGCAGTCGTCAGCGCCCGCAGCGTGTCGCGTTGCACCGCCGCCGCCAAAGCAGAACACGTCGCCCTTCTGCCATTCAATCGTGTCACCACGATTGCTGCTGACGCCGGCGCCCGCAATGACATAGTAGGTTTCGCCGCCGGCCGTGAATTTGCTCGCCAGCGTCTCGCCCTTGCGCAGCTTGGCGTAGCGCGCCAGCATGACTGGTGTCGTGGCCGGCCATTCGCATTCGAGTGCTGCGCGATGGTCGAGCACCGTGAATCCCGTCGGCGCCTGCGGATCGAATGCGATGCGCATCTCGTCAATGAAGGCATGGGCTGCAAAGTCCGGTTGTGCTTGCAGGTAGTAGTTTTCACGTTCGACGAAGCGAGCCGCCTGCAAGGCCTTGTCCGTCTCAGTGGTTGCCTGGGCCATGGAGCCTCCTCAATAGGGTCTCAGAAACTACAAAACTAACAGTTGATTGGTTGTTTGTCGACGATTATGATACTCATGGAACGCCGAGATCACCTGCCGCCTGCGCTGGAAGTGAGCTACCTTGGCCGGACACCAGTCGCGCCGTGGGTCGCGCCAGCGACTCAATGATCTGGAGATGACATGTCAAAATGGATTGCACTCGTTCTCGGCCTGCTGACATTTGCGAACCCGTCATTTGCCCAGACCTACCCGAGCAAACCGATCCGCTGGATCGTCCCCTTTACGGCCGGCAGCACCAGCGACACCGTTTGCCGCATCCTGCAGCCTGAGTTGAGCCGCTTGCTTGGACAATTCGTCGTGATCGAAAACCGCCCCGGCGCCGGCGGCTCCTTGGGCACGACCGAAGGTGCCAAGGCAGCGCCCGATGGCTACACCGTGACTTACGCCAGCAGTTCCGCATTTGCGACCAACGTCCATTTGATGCGTCTGGCCTACCGGCCGGTGGAGGACTTTGCACCAGTCTCGATGATCGGCGCAACGCCCTACGTATTGGTCGCGCACCCATCTGTCGAAGCGAATACCGTGCGTGAACTGATCGCCTTTGCCAAGGCGCAGCCTGGCAAGCTCAGTTACGCTTCGCCCGGCAACGGCACTGGCAGTCATCTGTCGATGGAGTCGTTCAAGGCGACGACGAAGACGGATATCAAGCACATCCCTTATAAAGGCAGTTCACCGGCGGTCGTCGATCTGGTGGCCGGGCATGTTCAACTGCTCTTCGAGCCCGTGGCGTCGGTCGGCCCGCATGTGAAGTCCGGCAAGTTGAAAGCCTTGGCCGTTGGCAGCGACAAGCGGATTGCCAAGCTGCCCGAGGTGCCGACGTTTTCGGAAGCCGGCATCGAAGAATTCGAACCCGTGCTCGGTTGGTTCGGTGCCGCGGTTCCGTCGGGCACGCCACCCGAAATTGTCGCCACGCTGAATGCGGCATTCGTGACCGCGCTCGACACGGTCAGGGCGCGCTTGACGGACGAACTTGGCATCATCGTCCGGCCCACCGCGCCGGAGAAATTCGGCGAATTCATTCGCAGCGAAATACCCAGGTTTGGCAAGATCATTGCTGTTTCCGGAATCAAGGTCGATTGATCCACGAAAGCACTCGTCCCGCACAGCACCAGAGCACTGACTCAGGCCGCAGAGACCTTGCTCAGCGCGGCGATCTGCTCGGGCGTAAAGCCCGCAGCACCCAGAATCGCGGCATTGTCCTGGCCGAGACTGTGCGGCGCCCCGTGGCGGGCCGCGTCGACGCCTTCCATCGGAACCGGGTAATTCACATAGCGCATGCCGTCGCCCTGCAGGATCATGCCGCGCTCGACAAGCTGCGGATCCTCGAAGACCGTGGCCAACGTCGTGACCGTGGTTACCGGCACATCGTTGCGATTGAGTATTTCGATCCATTCATCATGGCTGTGCTCGCGAATCCTGGCGCGAATCAGTGGCTCCAGATCGTCGACGGCCTTCCAGCGTTGGGCCGACTTCGCGAAGCGAGCTTCCTGCAGTAACGGGATGTCGAGCACCTTGACCAGCCGCGCCCAGAAATGATCCTCGATCGCTCCGATCGCGATGTGGCGTGCGTCCCGTGTTTCGTAGATTCCGTAGCCGGTTCGGCACAGCACGTCTTTCTTGCCATAACCCGGCGTGTCCTGCACGCTGCCCAGCCGCGGCCCTACCATCGTGAATACCGCGTCAGTGATGGACACGTCGAGGTACTGCCCCTGGCCCGTCTTCTGGCGCAGCATCAGGGCGGCGAGGATCGAAGTCACCGTGTAGAGGCTGCCACTCAGATCGGCAACCGGCACGCCAACCGCTTGTTCGGGCGGCCCGTCAGCGCTGCCGCACAGGGCCAGCACTCCAGCCACGGCGTTGTAGTTGAGATCATGGCCGGGAATATCACGCAACGGCCCGGTCTGCCCGAAACCCGAGATCGACGCATAAATGAGACCTGGCGCAATCGCCTTCAATGTGGCGTAGTCGGCGCCGAGACGCTTCATCACGCCGGGCCGATAGCCTTCGACCAGAATGTCGGCCTGCTTCACCAGTCGCAGCAAGGCCTCGCGGCCATCAGGACTCTTCAGATCGAGTTCCACACTGCGCTTGCCGCGGTTGACCATGCGGAAGGTGCCAGGCAACATGTTTCGCGCGCTGTCGCCGACCCCTGGACGCTCGATCTTGATGATATCGGCACCCATGTCCGCGAGCATCTGAGTGGCAAACGGGCCGGGAAGGAGTTCGGTCAGGTCGAGGACTCGGATTCCGGCAAGGGCAAGTGGCTCAGTCATGGAGACTCCGGATAATGGAATGGAAAAACCGGTGGACGTCGCAGCGGCGGTGTCGCACCGGCACGTCAGGCGCCGGGAGTCTGAAAGCCATCGTGCGATGTCAGTGCAGGCCAGAAGGCCTCCGGCCCTGGCTGGACAATCCAGTGACCCAGATATCCGGCCCACTCGACCTCGCCGCCGAATTCGTCGCGCCAACTCCACAAGCGACGGGTGCTGTGATTCAAGGTGTGTTCATGGGTCACGCCGATCGCGCCATGAATCTGATGCGCCATCGCTGCGGCAATGCCAGCTGCTTCTCCAACCCGCACCTTCGCACATGCGGTTTCCGCCAGTCCGCGACCCCGATCCACCGCTTGACCAGCGGCATCGGTGGCCACGCACGCCGCAGCCACTTCGGCCGACATCAGCGCCAACTGCTGTTGCACCGCCTGGAACTTGCCGATCGGCTTGCCGAACTGCACCCGATCGCCAGCGTAGCGCAGCGTCAAGGACATGACTTTCTCCAGCGCGCCGGTCATCAGTGCAACACGCGTCAAGGCCCCGCGATGCCAGAGACTGCCCTGGGATATGCCGAGCGGCGCCGGCGCGAGCGCATCGAAGTTCACAGTGACGCCGGTGAAGTCGACATCGTCGCGCGCTTCGCCAGCCATGTTCCTGCCCCGCGTCACCAGGCACCGCGACGTTTCGACCATGGCGACGCAGTCTTGTCCACCGGCACGGCCGGCGACCACCAGATATCCCGCTGAAGCGCCCCACGGCACCTGGCGTGCCACGCCTGAAAGCAGCCAGCCCCGTGCCGTCCTTCGAAACTGGATCCGCGTCTGGGCGCTCACCGGAGCGACGCTCAGCGGCCCGTCGGGAATGGGCAGTTGCGCCACTTCGAGCAGCCAGCCGGCCAACAAGGTTTCAGCCAACGGCACGGGTGCTGCATGGCGGCCTACCACTTTCAGCATCGCCAGCACATCGCCCACGTCGACTGCCGACCCGCCCGCCTGCTCGCTCAGCCAAGCCCGGTGCAGGCCGGCATCTTGCACAGCCTGCCACAAGCGGTCGGGCCACTCGCCCTGCTCAGCGCGATTGACGACCTCCGGCGAGCAGAACTTCTGCAGCAGGCGCTCTGCGGTATTTGCCAACGGTGCTCTCAACTCACTCATCTCAGACCCAGGCTTCTGGCGATGACATTGCGCAGAATCTCGTTGGTGCCCCCGCGCAGCGTGAACGCAGGCGCGGCCAACATGCACTTCGCCAGCAGCACATCGAATTCGCTGGCGGGTTCGTCGGAACTCCGTGGTGGCGCCAAGCCACGCACGATCTCGACCGTCTCCCGCTCAAAGCGTGTGCCCAGGTCTTTGACCAGGGCGGCCTCGACCTCGGGAGACTCGCCCTTGGCGAGCAGCGCCAGCAGCGCGATTGACATGCGCCGCAGGGTCCACAGCCGGGCGGTCAACTGGCCCAGCGCGACGATGCGGCGCAGCTCAGGGTCGGCCGCGGCGATGCGCACCAGTCCCGCAAGCAGTGGGAAAATGCTCATGAATCGCTCCGGTCCACTGCGCTCGTAGCCCAGTTCGCTGACCACCTGCGACCAACCTTCGCCGGGCTTTCCGATCAACCTGTCATCGGCGACGAATACATCGTCGAAGATCGTTTCATTGAAGTGATGGGCACCGCTCATCATGTAGATCGGCCTGATCGTGATGCCGGGAGCCTTCAGATCAACGATCAACTGACTGAAGCCGGCGCGACGATCGGCCTCGCCTTCCGCACCCGTGCGACAGAACACCACCATGAAATCGGCACGGTGCGCACCACTGGACCAGATCTTGCGACCGTTGATGACCCAGCCGCCGTCGATGCGACGCGCGCGGGTGCGCACCTGGGCAAGGTCGGAGCCAGCGTCAGGTTCGCTCAAGCCGATCGAAAAGAAGATCTCCGCGCGCGCCATCCGGGCCAGAAAGAAATCCTTGATTGCGTCGTTGCCGAAGCGCATCAGCAACGGGCCGGTTTGTCGCACGCCGGCCCAGTGTGCAGCCACCGGTGCGCCGACGGCAAGCAATTCCTCGTTGACGACGAAGTTCTCGAATACGCTGCGCTCTTGGCCGCCATACTTGCGCGGCCAGGTCATGCCTATCCAGCCACGTCGCGCCAGCTTGCGGGAGAACTCGGGCTCATGCCCATCCATCCACGCATTGCAGCAGGGCTCGAAGCTGCCAGCTTTCAGTTCGACATCCAGAAAGCCGCGCACTTCTTCGCGCAGCGCTTCGGCAGCAGCCGGCAGTTCCGGCAACGAGAAACCGGGGTCCTGGAAAATCACCGTCGCCCGGCCTCGCTCGGACGGCGTCCCGCCAACTTGATCGCAACTTCAATCACAACTCGTTCGCCGCGAGCCGGCGTCCACAGGGTGCGCCAAGCACAGTCAGTCGATGCATGTGACGAGTTTGCTGATGACTGTAGTCCGCCAGTGCCAAGTGCATCGTGCAGCGGTTGTCCCACATCAACATGTCGCTCACGTTCCAGTTGTGTCGGTAAGTGAACTCGGGCTTCACCGAATGTGCGAAAAGGAACTGCAGCAGACCCCTGCTTTCTTCCGCGCTCATGCCGACGAAATGAGAGGTCTGGCCTTCGCTGACGTACAGGGCCTTACGTCCGGTCTCAGGGTGCGTGCGCACGACAGGTTGTGCGACCGGCGGCGACAACTCGTGCATCCGGGCAATCTGCGCCGGATCGCGGGCACTGAAATACGGGTTGTGCGAGGTGTAATGCTCGAGGCTGTGCACGGCCTCGAGCTTGTCGAGCATCCTGCGCAGCTCGGCGGACAAGCTTTCGTATGCGAGGTACATGTTGGCGAACATGGTGGTGCCGCCGACCGGCGGTATCTCACGGCAATAAAGCATCGTGGCCGTTGTCGGATGGGTGGTGAACGAATGATCCGAGTGCCACAACCGGCCAGTGTCCTTCGTCTGCGACTCCTGGTCGCCGATCTTCTTGTTCGTGATCAGGTAGATCTCCGGGTGTTCCGGATGGCGGTAAAAAGGCACCGCCTTGTGATCATCCAGTTCGCCGAACATGCGGCCGAACGCAATCTGCTGCTGCGGCATCAGATCCTGGCCTCGAAAGACGATCACCAGGTGCTCCATCCACGCCCGGTGGATCTCCGCCCGGGTCGCCTCATCGACTGGCTGGCTCAGATCTACACCGGACAGCTCGGCCCCGAGAGCGTGGGACAAAGGGCGAATATTCAATGACATTGCTCAACTCCTGAAGGCAAAGCGGCCCGATCACGGACCGCATCAGTATACAAAACAACTGTTAGTTTGACGACGAAAAAAAGAACCCGCACGCGCAATCGTGGTCAGGCCGTCAGCGACTGGGGCACGATGCGCACCCGTCGCTCGGCGAGCACCTTGTCAAGCAGCTTGGCGCAGGCGTAGATGGCCTCGATCGACGGCACTGCCGTGCCAGTCAGACGCGCCAGTTCGACGATGACACCGAGCAAGGCGTCGATTTCCAGACGCCTGCCCGCCTGCGTATCTTGCAGCATCGAAGGCCTGACATGGCCGACCTCGCGTGCTCTTGCCAGCCGCGCCTGTGGCGTGCCCGGAATGCTGACACCCAGTCTGGCCGCAACCGCCTGCGCCTCGAGCATCATGGTCACGCCGAGTTCATTCGCGATCGGCGCCTCGGACAGGTCCAATACGGTCGCGTGGGTCAGCGCGCAGATCGGGTTCCAGACCAGGTTTCCCCACAGCTTGAACCACTTCTCGGTCCGAATGTTGGTGATCACCGGCGCGGCAACCCAAGCGCCATTCAGCACGGCAGAGATGGCCTCAACACGTGCGCTGCGGCTGCCGTCGGGCTCGCCGACCGGGAAGCGGTCGCCTGCCGTCGCAACATGGCGCACGACTCCCGGCGCACTGATTTCTGCGCCTTTGTGGGCGACGCATCCGATCACCCGTTCGACCGGCAAATGCCTGGCGATGAGGCCACCCGGGTCGACCGACTCGAGCCGGCGACCGTCGAAGCGTCCCCCATGCCGATGGAAGTACCACCACGGCAGTCCGTTCTGCAGTGCGACCACGGGGGTTGTCGCGCTCAGCAAAACGTCCAAGCGGGGCACCAGGTCGGCGATCTGGTGGGCCTTCAACGCCAGAATGACAAGCTCTTGTTCACCGAGTTCAGCGAGCCTGTCGGCCTCGGCCGCGCGTACGCCAATCGTCTGTTGCGTGCCGCCATGCTGATCAATCAGTGTCAGACCGCCGCTGCGGATCGCTTCGCAATGGGCCCCGCGCGCCAGCACCGAAACATCATGGCCCGCCAATGCCAGCTTGGCAGCCAGAAAGCCGCCAATGGCGCCGGCACCAGCGACGCAGATCCTCACTGCGCGTAGTCCGAACCATCACGCCCGAGCTTGCGCAGCATGGCTGCCCATTCGAGATTGCCTTCACCTGCAAAGCCGCCTTTCGAGAAGATCGTGCGGCCGCATTCGATGCTCTTGTCGATCACCGATTGCGGCAGCGGGTTGAGTTCCTGGCCACCCGACTGCGCGGCAATCTGCATGCGACAGGCGCGCTCGATGCGGTACATCAGCACGAATGCCTCACCGATGCTTCGCCCGGCAGTGAGCGTGCCGTGATTGCGCAGGATCATGATGCGTTTGTCGCCGAGGTCGGCGACCAGTCGCGACTGCTCGTCGGGGTCGAGCGCGGGACCCTCGAAGTCGTGATAGCTCACCTGGTCGTAGATGACCAGCGCGTGCTGGGTTGCCGGCAACAGTCCGCACTTCTGGGTCGCCACGGCATTGCCATCGCGGGTGTGCAGGTGCATCACGCAGTCGACTTCGGGCCGGGCGACGTGGATGCAACTGTGAATCACGAATCCTGCCGGATTGATGATGTAGTCGGTCTCGCTGAGGATCTGCCCATGCTCGTCGACCTTGACCAAGCTCGACGCCGTGATCTCATCGAACAGCATGCCATATGGGTTGATCAGGAAATGTTCCGGCTCGTCGGGCACCCGCGCCGAGATGTGCGTGGCAAGGAGATCCCCCCAACCTTGCTGCGCCGCCAACCGGTACAGCGCAGCAAGGTTGCAGCGCGTCCGCCATTCGGCTTCGGAGATATCAGCGCACTTTGCAGGGCGCGAGACAACAGGAGACAACACGGCATTCACGGCAGCTCTTTCGAATCGGTTGCGGAGCGAACATTCTGCCGACAAAACGGCATTCCGTCCACTGCTCCATGCACCTCTTTTGTTCCGATATACGAATGTCCTTCGCGCATTCGTACAGTAGCCTATACTTTACGCAAACCTCCAACAACCCGACAGAGTCGCCACATGGACTTCGAATTCAACAACGAACAGACCCAATTGCGTGAAGCGGTTTTCAGCATGTGCAGTCGCTTCGACGATGCCTACTGGTTGCGCAAGGATCGCGAAGGCGGCTTCCCAGAAGATTTCTACCGCGCCGTCGCCGACGCCGGCTGGCTCGGGATCGCAATGCCCGAGGCTTACGGAGGCTCCGGGCTGGGCATCACCGAAGCGGCGCTGATGATGCAGGCCATCACCGAGTCAGGGGGCGGGCTGTCGGCGGGATCTTCGGTGCACATGAACATCTTCGGCTTGAACCCGGTGGTTGTGTTCGGGTCCGAAGAGCAGAAGCGCAAAGCGCTGCCGCCACTGATCCGCGGCGATGAGAAAGCCTGCTTCGCCGTCACCGAGCCCGACGCCGGCCTGAACACCACCAAGCTGAAAACGCGTGCGGTGCGCGACGGAGACCGTTACATCGTCAACGGTCGCAAGGTATGGATCTCCACCGCGCAAGTGGCCGATCGCATGCTGTTGCTGGCGCGGACGACGGCGGTCGACGAAGTCAAACGGCCGACCGAAGGCTTGAGCCTGTTCTACACCAAGCTCGACCGAGACTACGTCGATGTAAAAGAGATCGACAAGATGGGACGCAAGGCAGTCGACTCGAACGAGCTGTTCATCGACGGCTTGCCGGTGCCGGTAGCCGACCGCATCGGGGAGGAAGGCCAGGGCTTCCGCTACATCCTGCACGGCATGAATCCCGAGCGTGTGCTGGTTGCCGCCGAGGCGGTGGGCATCGGCCGCGCGGCGCTGGCACGTGCAGCCAAATATGCCCGGGAACGCGTCGTCTTCGACCGCCCGATCGGCCAGAACCAGGGCATCCAGCATCCGCTGGCGGAGTCATGGGCCGAACTCGAAGCCGCGCACCTGATGGCATTTCGTGCCGCCGCTCTGTACGACCGCCAGCAGCCATGTGGTCCGCAGGCGAATGCGGCGAAATATCTGGCAGCCGAGGCAGCCGTAAAGTGCTGCCAGACCGCAATGCTGACCCACGGTGGTTTCGGCTACGCCAAGGAGTTCCACGTAGAGCGTTATCTGCGTGAGGCGCTGCTGCTGCGGATTGCGCCAATCAGCCCGCACCTGATCTTGTCGAACATCGCCGAGAAGGTGCTCGGCATGCCCAAATCCTACTGAAATCCCTCGGTCAATTCCAACCGCAAACATGAAACCCATTCGTTCTTTTCTGTTCGTTCCGGGCAGCCGCGAGTCGTGGCTCGACAAGGTCGTCAGCGCCGGCGCCGATGCACTGATCCTCGATCTGGAGGACAGTGTGCCGAACGATGCCAAGGCAGCCGCCCGTGAACTGGTTGCACGCAAGATTGCCGGCCTGGCTGATGCGGGCCAGCGCGTTTATGTGCGCATCAACCGCAGCCCGTTCATGTACAGCATGGAAGATCTGCTGGCGGTGGCGGTGCCCGGGCTCGAGGGCATCGTGTTATCCAAGCCGAACGGCCCCGAGGACATTGACATGGCCTCGATGATGGTGGCCGAGGCCGAACTGCGCAACGGCCTGGTCGCCGGCAGCATCGGTCTGGTGCCGACGCTCGAGACTGCCCGTTCGATCCAGTTTGCCCATGAGATCGCGTTGCGCCCCCGCGTTACCGCCATTGCCATCGCAGCAGCCAAAAACGGCGATGTCGCGCGTTCGGTCGGATTTCAGTGGACGCGCGAAGGTTTGGAGAGCCTGCCGTTCAAGGTGGCTGGGCTGATTGCTGCGCGCGCTGCCGGCAAGATGCCGATCGCGGGGCTGTGGCAGGAGGTGCACGATATCGAGGGCCTCAAAATCGCCGCCGCCGCGCATCGCCGGCTCGGTTTCGTCGGCGAAATGCTTCTGCACCCGTCGAACGTGGGCCCGGTCAATGCCATCTATAGCCCATCGGACGAAGACGTGGCGTTCTACAGCGGCATGATCGAAGCCTTCGAGCGCGCCCAGGCCGAGGGTCGCGCTGCGGTGATCTACGATGGTGAGCATATCGACTATGCGCACGTGAAAACGGCGCGCGAGATCGTCGAGCAGGCGCGCCTGTTCCGCGCTGCCCCATGAGGCCGGACGGCAGCCTGGTCGCAGCAAGATTCGCGCAGCGTCGGCAGTTGCGCGCGGCGGCGCATTGATGGGTACCGGGTCACTGCCGCCACCGATTCCAGAGGGCTGTGTCTGGCAACCATCACCTGAGATGGTTGCCAACAGCAACCTCAAGGCATTCATGGATGCCTTGGGTGTCGACGACTACGACACGCTGCTGGCGCGCGCCGACGCCGACCCGACCTGGTTCTGGAGCGCGCTGTTGCAGCGCCTGCACTGCTATCGTCCGCACGACCAACTGCTCGACGATTCGCGTGGCGCCCCGTATGCCCGATGGTGCGTCGGCGGGCGCAGCAACATCGTGCTGAACTGCCTGGACCGCCACCGCGAAACCCCCATCTGGCAGCGCGACGCGTTGCTGTGGGAGGGTGAAAGCGGCACCAGGCTGCGCTGGACGTATGCCAACCTCGGCGCCGAGGTCAGCCGTCTCGCCGCCGGCCTCGAATCGCTGGGCCTGACGCAAGGCGACGTGATAGGCCTGTACCTGCCGAACATCCCGCAGGCGGTGGCAGCTTTCCTCGCCTGCGCCAAGATCGGAGCCATCGCGATGCCGCTGTTTTCCGGCTTTGGTGCCGGTGCGTTGCGCGACCGGCTGCAGATCTCCGGCGCAGCGGCCTTGATCACCGCCGACGGCAGCACCCGGCGCGGCACGCGCCTGCCGATGAAGGCGATTGCAGACGAGGCGGTGAGCACGCTGCCGGGGCTGCGCCATGTGGTCGTTGTGCGCCATCTCGGCATCGAACTGCCGTGGCAGGCCGGACGCGACCACGCCTACGACGAATTGGTGGCCGGCCGCGCCGCCGACCATCCGACGCGGCAATTGCCGTCCGATGCGCCGCTGATGCTGATGTATACCTCGGGTACCAGCGGCAAGCCCAAGGGCACGGTACACACCCACACCGGCTTCGCCGCCAAGATGCTGCTCGACCTGGGCCTGATGATGGATCTGCAGGCCAGCGACCGCCTGCTCTGGATGAGCGACATGGGCTGGTTGGTCGGGCCGCTGGTCGCGGTCGGCGTACCGCTGGCCGGTGCCACCATCGTGCTGACCGACGGAGGCCCGGATTATCCGGACAGCGGCCGCATGTGGCGCCTGATCGAGCAGTACCGGGTCAGCTTTCTCGGCCTGGCGCCGACCACCGCGCGCAGCTTCATCGGCCAGGGCGGCGGCGGTATCGAGAACCACGATTTGTCGTCGCTGCGCATCTGCGCCTCGACCGGCGAAGTCTGGACTCCCGAGGCCTGGCACTGGACTTTCGAGCAAGTGTGCAGGCGCCGCGTACCCCTGCTCAACTACTCGGGCGGAACCGAAGTCGGCGGCGGCATCCTGTGCGGCACGGTGCTGCAGCCGATCAAGCCCTGCGCGCTCAGCCGCGCCATTCCTGGCATGGGCGCCGCGGTGGTCGACGAGCAAGGTTGCGCTGTTGCCGCCGGTGTGGTCGGCGAACTGGTGCTGCGGCAGCCGTCGATCGGCCTTACGCGCAGCCTCTGGAACGACGACGAGCGCTATCTGGAAAGCTACTGGAGCGCCCTGCCCGGTCTGTGGCGGCACGGCGACTGGGCGATGGTCGATGCCGATGGTTATTGGTATGTGCTCGGACGTTCCGACGACACGCTGAAGATCGCTGGCAAGCGAACCGGTCCCTCGGAGATCGAGGCCCTGTTGGCGGCCACCGGCCACGTTGTCGAGTCGGCTGTCGTCGGCCTGCCTGATGCGATCAAGGGCCAGGCCGTCTGCTGCGTCGTCAGGCTGATGCCCGGCGTCACGCTGACCGCCACAGTGCGCGACGCGCTGAGCCAGGCAGTCGTCGGCGGCCTGGGCACGCCATTCCGGCCCAAGCTTTTCGTCGCCGTCGACGACCTGCCGAAAACCCGCAACATGAAAATCATGCGCCGTGTTGTACGCGCCGCTTGTCTGGGCGAAGACGCTGGCGATCTGTCGTCACTCGTCAATCCCGAGGCCGTCGCGATGCTGCGCCAACAGCTCGCGCTGGCTGGTCATTCGCCGTGATGCGTCTGTCCCCAATTTTCCAGCGGGCCCCGCTGTCTCCCATACCTGCACATGATCCCCACTACCCCAGCCCTTCCCTTTGCGCCATTGACCGGCATCCGTGTGCTCGACATGAGCAAGGTGCTCGCCGGACCAATGTGCGGCCAATATCTGGCCGATCTAGGCGCCAGCGTCATCAAGGTGGAACCCTGCGACGGCGGTGACGACACCCGCAGCTGGCCGCCCCTCGTCGGTGAGGACGGCGCAGTATTTCTCAGCGCCAATCGCAACAAGCGCAGCATCGCGGTCAATCTGAAAACCGCCGCCGGGCATGAGGTGATCATGCGCCTGCTTGACAACAGCGACGTGCTGCTCGAAAGCTACCGCAAGGGCGCGATGGAGCGTCTGGGCCTGGGCTACGAGACCTTGCGTGAACGTTATCCGCGCCTGATCTATGCCAGCATCTCGGGCTTTGGCCGCACCGGCCCGCTGTCGTCGCTGCCCGGCTACGATGTGATGACACAGGCCTTCAGTGGCATCATGGGGGTGACCGGCGAAAAAGGCGGTGCGCCGGTGCGCGCTGCCTTCTCGCCGCTGGACCAGACCACCGGCATCTGGGCAGCGCTCGGCATCCTGGCCGCCCTGCGCGAACGCGATGCCACCGGCATGGGCCGCTTTCTCGAAGTCTCGTTGTACGAAACCGCGATGGCATTCATGGGCTACACCGCCCAGATCTACTGGCAGACGGGCCGCCGGCCCGAGCGCTGCGGCAGTGGCCACGAATCTCTGTGCCCGTACCAGGTTTTCCCGGCGTCTGACGGAGAAATCCTGATCGCGGTCGGAAACGACAGCCTGTGGCGCAACTTCTGCGACGCTGCCGGACTGATCGAGATCAAGGACGATCCGCGCTTTCGAACCAATGCCGACCGCGTCGCGCATTTCGACGAGACGGTGGCGCGTGTCACTGCCTGCACGCGCACCAAGCCGGTGGGCGAATGGACGCGCCTGCTGGGCGCAGCCGGGGTGCCGAACTCGCCCATTCACTCGCTCGACGAGGTGCTGACAATGCCGCACACGGCCGAGCGCGGCATCGTGATGGACTACCAGCACGCCGCCTACGGCCCGATGAAAACGGTGGCGATGCCGGTGACATTCGACGCCACGCCACGCCATGTCAGCCGGCCTCCGCCGCAACTTGGCGAGCACACCGCGGAAATCCTGGCCGGGCTCGGTTACGTGGACGCGGAGATCGAACACCTGCAGCGCAATGGCGTCGTTCGAATTCACGCGGGCGCTGAAGAATCCGCAGCGGCTGCCAACGCCACTCGGTGAAACGCGAGATGTTCGGCCCCGTCGTCGCGGCGCCCAAACATTGCTGAAAAGACGCAGGCCCGGACGCTGCCACTTAGGCATAATCAGCATCTAGACTCAGTCCGAACATCGTTCCGATATACGAACTTACTCCGAACCAAGCATGAGCGGCCCACTGTCCCACCTTCGAATTCTCGACCTCTCTCGCATACTCGCCGGCCCCTGGTGCACCCAGATGCTGGCGGACCTGGGCGCCGACGTCATCAAGGTCGAACGACCCGAGGTGGGTGATGATTCTCGTCACTGGGGTCCGCCATTCGTCCCGGGACGCGATGGCCCGACCGCGGATGCGAGTTACTTCACCTCGACCAATCGCAACAAGCGGTCGCTGGCTCTCGATATCGCCACCCCGGCCGCGCAGCAACTGCTGCGCGAGTTGGCCCGCGAATGTGACGTGTTCGTCGAGAACTTCAAAGTCGGCGACCTCGACCGCTACGGTCTGGGCTACGACGACATGCGCGCAGTCAACCCGCGCATCGTCTATTGCTCGATCACCGGCTATGGTCAGGACGGCCCGTACGCCAAGCGGCCGGGCTACGACTTCATGGCGCAGGGCGAAGGTGGACTGATGAGCATCAACGGGCACCGCGATGACGGTCCCGGTGGTGGTCCGGTGAAGGTTGCGATTGCCGTCACGGACATCCTCACCGGCATGAATGCGACCGTCGCAATCCTCGCAGCCGTCGAGCGTCGGCACATCAGTGGACAGGGGCAACGCATAGACCTCGCGTTGCTCGACAGCATCGTCCACTTCGGCTCCAACCAGATCGTCGGAATGTTTGCCAGCGGCGAAATACCGGGCCGATGGGGCAACGAGCATCCGAACCTTGCGCCTTATCAGGTATTCCGGTCGGCGAATGGCCATTTTGTCGTCGGCGCGGGCAACGATGGCCAGTTTCGGCGCCTGTGCGGCGTGATCGGCCGTGAAGCGCTTGCCACCGATCCCCGCTTTCGCACCGTTGCCGAGCGCAACAAGAACCGGCCGGCGCTGATCGAAGAGTTGCAGCGGGTGATGGAAACGCAAGATACCGCGCACTGGGTCGAGCAACTGGCTGCGATCAACGTACCAAGCGCACCGATCAATGACTACAAGCAGGTGTTCGAGCATCCGCAGGTGTTGCACCGCCAACTGCGAATCGACCAGGCACACGGCGGTGGCGGAGTCGTCTCGACGGTGGCCAACCCGATCCGCTTTTCGGCTACGCCGATAGAGTACCGGATCGCGCCGCCGTTGCTCGGCGAGCACAGCATCGCGGTGCTCGCCGACTTGCTGGGCAAGACGCCGGGCGAGATCGACCGACTGGTCAATGAGGGCATCGTCGGTCGCCCACCAACGATCAACGCAGGTGAAGGCTGAGGTCGCCGCGCCATCCGAAACTAGCCTGTCCACCTCAACCAGGATCTCCCAAGATGCACAACACTCAGTCCCAGGCCTTCAGTCCAGTCTCCGACGCGGAGCAGCATGCGCGGCGTGAACTCGCCGCCTGCTATCGCCTGGCCGAGCGGATGGGCTGGTCGGACCTGATATCAGCCCATATCTCCCATCGTGTGCCTGGTGAGCCCGACCACTACCTGATCAACCCCTACGGCATGCTGTTCGACGAGATCACCGCCTCGTCGCTGATCAAGACCGATGCGCAAGGCACGATCCTCAGCGCGACCGACTATCCGGTCAACCCCGCGGTCCTGGTGATCCACGCTGCGATCCTCGAAGCACGGCCCGACCTGGCGTGCGTGATGCACCTCCATACGCGCGATGGCACCGCCGTGTCGATGCAGGAACATGGCCTGCTGCCAGCCTCGCAGCACGCGTTGGTGGTGTGGGACAAGCTCTGCTATCACGAGTTCGAAGGCCTGGCACTCGACGACGAGGAAAAACGCAGCCTCGTGCGCGATCTTGGCACCGACAAGAAGCTGATGCTGCTGCGCAACCACGGCACGATCAGCTGCGGCGCGACGATGGGCGAGGCCTTCATGCTGATGTACCAGCTCGAACGCGCCTGCCGCATGCAGGTCGCCGCCCTCGGCGGCAGTTCGCGGCTGTACCCGGTGGCGCCAGCAGTCATCGCCAGGAGTGCAGCACAGGCCACGCAAATTTTCGGCAAGGAAGGCTTCGTTCCGGTGGGCCAGAAGGAATGGGCCGCGCTACTGCGCAAGCTCGACCGTGAAGATCCTGGTTACCGCAACTGAGACGCGGCATCACGAGAGAGACCTGCCGATGTCAAAAACACTGCTTTCCGGGCTGCGCGTCATCGACCTCACCCGCATCCTGGCTGGACCGCTCGCCTGCCAGACATTGGGCGACTACGGCGCAGAGATCATCAAGATCGAGCGCCCTGGCAGCGGAGACGACACGCGCACGATGGGTGGCCCGGCGCTGAAGACCAGCGACGGCAGCCCCACCAGCGAGTCGGCGACCTACCTCGCATTCAACCGAAACAAGAAGTCGGTCACGCTGGACATCGCCAAGACCGAAGGGCAGCAGTTGCTGCGCCGTCTGGTCGAGCAGGCTGACGTGCTGGTGGAGAACTACAAGTTCGGTACGCTGACTCGCTACGGCCTGGGTTACGAGGCTTTGCGCCAGCTCAACCCGCGGCTGGTCTATTGCTCGATCACCGGTTTCGGTCAGACCGGCCCTTACCGCCGGCGGGCCGGCTACGACCCGATATTCCAGGCAATGGGCGGCATGATGAGCATCAATGGTGAACGCGACGGGCGCCCCGGAGCAGGGCCGATGAGGGTTGGCCTGCCGATCGTCGACATCGCTACCGGAATGCACGCAGTCGCCGCCATCCTGGCCGCGCTGCACTACCGGGACCGTGTTTCCGGCGAAGGTCAGTTCATCGATGCTGCGCTGCTCGATGTCGAAACGTCGATGATGTCGCACCTGCATCTGAACCACCTGATTACCGGCCAGATACCGCAGCGCTGGGGCAACGAAAACCCGACCTTGGCGCCCTATGAGGTACTGAGCTGCCGGGCCGGCCGGGTGATGGTATCGGTTGGCAACGAGGGGCAGTTCCGCAAGTTCTGCGATGTCCTCGGCGACCCCGGCCTGGCCACCGACCCGCGCTTTTGCACCAACGCGCAACGGCTGGCCAACCGGGAACAGCTGATTGGAGCGCTCGAGGCCCTGCTTGCCGCCCACGACGGCGCCTACTGGGCCGACGCGATGGAGGAGGCTGGCGTTGGTTGCGGGCCGATCAACGACCTGGCACAGGTGCTGGCCGACCCGCAGGTGCAACATCGCCACTTGCGCATCGATGTGCCGCATCCGCTGGCTGGCAGCATGCCGATGATCGTCAGCCCGATGCGTTTTTCCGAGGCCGAGGCAGTGCATGCCGCGCCGCCCACGCTTGGCCAGCATACCCGCGAAGTTCTGCAGGGCCTGCTTGGGATGGCCGATGCCGAACTCGACGCGCTGGCATCGAACCAGATCATCTAATTATTCAATCTCTTTCACCACCGGAGCTAGCATGAACATCATCAAATGCCTATCCACAATCCTGTCGGCAATCACACTCGCGGTTCTGTCGCCTGGCGCCGCAGCGCAACCCTACCCGAACCAGCCGATACGACTCATCGTGCCGTATTCCGCAGGCGGTGGCACTGACCTGATGGCGCGTGCCATTGCAGAAAAGCTGACACACGAATTGGCAGTGCAAGTGATTGTTGACAATCGCCCAGGTGCAGGCGGCAACATTGCTACCGCCGCCGCCACGAGGGCGCCGGCCGATGGTTACACGCTGTTGTTCGGCGCTGCAGGTCCGCTGGCTGTCAATCCGGCTCTGTACATGAAGCTGCCTTTCGATCCATTGAAGGACTTCATGCCGATCGGCCTGGTCGGCCAGATGTCGCTATTCCTGACGGTGCCTGCTGCGCTCCCGGTGCGTTCGCTGAAGGATTTGATCGAACTGGCCAAGTCGCGGCCCGCTCAATTGAACTACGCGTCTTCGGGCATCGGAGGAACGACGCATCTGGCGATGGAGGTGTTGAAAAGCCAGACCGGGGCCGGGCTCACGCACGTGCCTTACAAAGGGACCGCCGCAGGCGTCACTGACATGCTTGGTGGCAGCATCCACGCCATCTTCGACGCGTGGGCCACGACAGGTCCCCATGTCCAGGCTGGAAAGCTGAAATACCTCGCTGTCAGCACGGCGAGCCGCTCAGCGCTCGAGCCCCAGGTGCCGACAGTTGCCGAGTCGGGTTTCCCTGGATTCGACCTGTACGTCTGGTACGGCCTGATGGCGCCGACCGGCACGCCGCCCGAGATCATTGCGAAACTCAGCAGCGCAACCGCCAAAGTGATGGCGCAGGCCGATCTGAGAGAGCGCTTCGCAAGCATTGGCATGGAGCCTTTGTCGAGTACTCCGGAGCAGTTCTCAGCACATCTTCGCACCGAGACGGCGAAGTGGGCCAAGATTGTTCGCGACTCCGGCGCGCGGGTCGAGTAATCCGCTTTCAACGCAGGAGCACACATTCATGAACATTACCGTCAAACGCCTCTCTTACGGGATTGGCGCCGAAATCCTGGGCGCCGACCTGACGCAGCCGATGAGCGATGAAACGATCGCCCAGATTCGCAGGGCCTGGGTCGACAACGGCATCGTCCTGATCCGCGACCAGCAGATCACACCAGAACAGCATATCGCTTTCAGTGCACGCTTTGGCCAATTGGATGATCATTCCGCGCTCTACAAGTATCGCCATCCCGAACACGCAGAAATCTTCATCGTTACGACCCGGCCGAATGCAGACGGCAGTCCCTCGAATACCCGTGAGACTGGTGTCAACTGGCACTCCGACATGTCGTACACATTGCGCCCCGCAATGGGTTCGCTGCTTTATTGCCTGGAAATCCCGGAAGTTGGCGGCGACACGCAGTTCGCCAACATGTACTTGGCCTACGACAGCTTGTCCGACGGGTTCAAACGCCTGATCGAGCCGCTGCAAGCAGTGCATACCTACGCATGGGCAATTCATGACACCGAGAAGGGACGCAACCCCGAATTCGCAAAGGCGCATATCGCGGTCAACCCGCCGGTAGTGCAGCCGATGGTGCGGGTGCATCCCGAAACCGGCCGCAAGACACTGTATGTCAGCGAAGGTGTCACCACCCACATCGCAGGCATGACGCATGCCGAGAGTCAAGCGATTCTGCAGCCGCTGTTTCAGCAGGCGGTGCGCCCGGAGTTTACCTACCGCCACCACTGGCGCCGGCACGATCTGATCATGTGGGACAACCGCTGCGCAATGCACAAGGCACTGCGCGATCGACTGCCCGGCACACACCGCCACATGCACCGCACGACGATTCTCGGCGAGCCATCGGGGGCCCTCTACGAAGAGCCAACGCGGTAAACCGCGGGACAGGCGCGGCCCCGGATCGACAGGCGTGCACTGATGCACGCCGGAGCGACGTGCTGCCCCCGAGCATTGCAGCCATGCAGTTTCACTCCGGGCACCGGCGCAAGGTTGATCGAATCCGGGGCCATTCGCAGATAGAGGACCCAGCCCTTTTTCAATAGCTTCCTATATAATAGGTAGCTATGAAAGCATTTGCTGTGAACACGGCGCGCGAGCAGTTTGGCGCGGCGCTCGGCCGCGCCGGCCGAGGGTGGCGAGCCGAGCTTGACGCACGCCTGGTGCCTTTCGGGCTGACACAGGCGCGCTGGCTGACGCTGTATCACCTGGCCCGCGGCGGCGGTAACGGTCTGCCACAAACAGCGCTTGCCGAAGGCGTTGGCGTCCAGGGACCGACACTGGTCCGCACTCTGGACCGTCTGGAGTCAGACGGTCTGGTCGAGCGACGCGACTCACTCGACGACCGGCGCGCCAAATCGATACACGTCACAGCAGCCGCAGCACCGGTTCTCAAGCGCATCCAGTCGGTCGCCGACCAAGTCCGAACCGACTTGCTGGCCGGCGTCTCGAATGCAGAAATTGCGGTCTGTCTGCGCGTGTTCGAGCGGATCGGGGCGAACATTCAAGCCGATCGCAAGGTCGCGGATCAGCGCGCTGAAATCCCCCGTACAAAAACTTGACAAGCCACCGACGTGACGGCGAGCAGCCCCATCCACCCATGACACAGAACGCGAGTCCAATCGCCGCTTCGAGTTCGCCATCGCCCGTGGGTGCGAAGTCACTTCCGGCCCGCTGGCGCCAACTCGCTCTTGTTGCGACAGGTCTGGCAATCGTCATCGCCGCCGGAATCTGGATGAATCGGCATTTGACCCACATCGTTGTCGATGACGCGCGCATTGCGGCTGACATCATCGCGGTCAGCAGCCGGGTCGCCGGACGAATCACGGCGGTCAACGTGGTCGCAGGCGATTCGACGCAGCGGTCCGCGGTACTGGTCAAGATCGACGATCGCGAGTCGGAATTGATGATGAAGGAACTGGATGCCCGCGTCAAAGGCATCTCGACACGCCGCGCCGAGATCGATGCACGGATCGCAATGGTCGACAGCCGGACCGGGGCCCAGGAAAGGGCGCAAGCGGCCCGACTCGCCAGCACGCGCTCGGCTGTGCTGGCAACCCTCGCCGAACTCGATTTCGCGACCAGCGATCTCGACCGCCTGACGCCGCTGAAGAATTCCAGGGCCATCTCGCTGCAGGACTGGGAGCGCGCGCGCATGGCCGCCGAAGCGGCCCGTCAGCAGGCCGCCAGAGCCGGGTTCGAGGTCCAGACAGCGGTGGCACAAGTGGGGGTTGCGCAGGCGGCACGCAAGGAACTGCTGGTGCTGCAGCGCCAGGCAGCTTCGCTCGAGCCGGAACGGCATCAATTGCTTGCACAAATCGAGCGGGCGCAGCTCGATCTGGCCGATCGAGTCATCACGATGCCATTCGACGGCGACATCGATCAGGTCTTCGTTCGCATCGGTGAGTACGTGACGCCGGGACAACGGCTGCTGATGCTGCACGACCCACAGCGCCTGCGCATCGAGGCCAACGTCAAGGAAACCGACATCCGCCACTTCCGACCGGGTCAGGCCGTCTCGATCACTGCAGACGCCTATCCGGACCTTGGCTTCGCAGGCACGGTCGATCGCATCGGCGGCGCCGCGACAAGCGAGTTCGCACTGCTGCCGAACCCCAATCCGAGTGGCAATTTCACGAAGGTCACGCAGCGGCTGCAGGTCCGGATCGCTCTGAGTCGATCGGACCCGCTTCTGAAGCCGGGGATGATGGTCCAGGTGACAGTCCGCAAATGATCACCGCGCTGCCGGCGCACGCCGAAAGCATCGAGGCCTTTGGCGAACGGTTCGGAGCGGGCTACCGGTGGTACATCACCGTGACGGTGATGTTGGGCACGATCGCGACCATCCTCACCTCGACCATCATCAACGTCGCGCTGCCCAACATCATGGGTGCCTTCGGCATGGGCCAGGATCATGTGCAGTTGCTGGTCACCGGTTTTCTGGGCGCAATGACGGCCACGATGCTGGCCAACTCCTGGATGGTCGATTCGTTCGGCCAGCGCAACAGCTTCACGGCGGCGTTGCTGGTGTTCCTGCTCGCTTCGATCATGGGCGGGCTGGCACCAAACGAAGGCGTGCTGATCCTGGCCCGTGTGCTGCAGGGTGCCTCGGCGGGCATCCTGCAGCCGCTCGCGATGCTCGCGATCTTCGAGGCATTTCCACCGAACCGGCGCGGCACCGCGATGGGCATCTACGGTGTCGGTGTGGTGGTGGCACCGGCGCTGGGGCCGACGTTGGGCGGCATCATGGTCGACCACTTCAGCTGGCGCGAAGTCTTTTTCCTGCCGGTACCATTCGGCCTGCTCGGGCTGTTTCTGTCGCGAATTTTTTTGCGCGGTCGCTCCTCGCGTGAACCATTGCGTCCATTCGATTGGCCAGGCATGTGCATGCTGTCGATATTCCTGTTCGCGCTGCTCTACGGCCTGACCAACGGGCCGAGCCAGGGCTGGTTGTCCGGCCCGGTCATGCTGGCCTTCGCGCTGGTACTGGCGGCCTTTGTCGGCTTCCTGCTCTGGGAACTGCACAGTGCTGCACCGTTGATCGATGTCCGGCTGTTCGTCAACCCGACCTTTGCAAGTGCCTCTGTACTGGCGTTCATTTTCGGCGCGGGCATCTTCGGCTCGACTTACATCATTCCGCTGTTCGTGCTCTCAATCCAGGGTTATACCGCCACGCGGGCAGGCTTGGTGCTGATGCCGGGCGGTCTCATTCTCGCGATCATGTTCCCGCTGGCCGGCCGATTGACAGACGGCTTGCCGGTGCGCGTGCCTGTGGTTTTCGGACTGTGCGTATTCGCATACTCCTTTTACCTGATGCGTTTCGCGGATGCGGACACCTCCTTCTTCGACATGGCATGGTGGATCATCCTTGGCCGGATCGGGCTCTCGTTCATCATGCCCGGCCTCAATGCAGGGGCCCTCCAGGCCTTGCCCGTGCACCTGCTGGCGCAAGGCTCGGGTGCGATCAACTTCGTGCGCCAGTTCGGTGGCGCGGTGGGTGTGAATCTGCTTGCCATGACCCTTGAATCGCGCACCAGCTTCTACACGCAGGCGCTTGCCGCCGCACAGAACCCAGCCAATTCGAGCACCATCGAGTTGTTGCGCGGTGTGCGCGATTTGCTGGCGCGGATGGGCGTTCCCGAGGCCGTTCAGCAAGCCGGTGCGCTGAACTATCTTGGCCGCGTCGTCTACGCCCAGGGACACATGCTCGCCTACCGCGACGGCTTCGTGATCCTCGGCGCGACCTTCATCATCAGCCTGATACCGGCCTTGCTGATGCGAGATTCGAAACCGCGCTGACGACGGCGCGGCCTTCGGTTCGCGGAGGATCAGGACGGCAGTTCCAACACCGCCTTGGCCAGCACGTTGCGCTGGATTTCGCTTGATCCGCCGTAGATCGTGGCCGGACGCGACGCAAAATACTGGTTGGCGATGTGGACTTGGGTGCCATCGGCCAATGTCGTCAGCTCGTCCAGCGTCGCGTCGTCTGCGCCGACCTCGAGCAGCATGTCGGTCACGCGTTGCATTGTCTCGCTGATCCAGATCTTCAGCATGGACACCTCGGGGCCCAGTTCGGCGCCGCGACGCAGCACGTCGGCCATGCGAACATAAGACGCCGCCAGATCCTCGACGTCGAGCCGCAATTCGTCGAAACGCGAGCGCAGCACCGGGTCGGCAAACAGTTCACGCGTCTTCAGCAAGGCGTGCAACGACTGCAGCGGCACCTTGGCCAGCCGCGGGTGGCCGATCATGATGCGTTCGTTGCCAAGCAGCGATTTGGCCATCGTCCAGCCCTTGTTGAGATCACCGACGAGATTGGCCTTCGGCACGCGCACATTGTCGAAGAAGACTTCGCAGAATTCCGAACTGCCGGTCAGGTTCTTGATACGGCGCACCGTGATGCCCGGACTCTGCATGTCCGCCAACAGGAAACTGATGCCATCCTGCTTCTTGGCTTGCGGATCGGTGCGAACGAGCATGAATATCATGTGCGCCTCGTGCGCGAACGAGGTCCAGATCTTTTGCCCGTTGACGACGAACGTGTCGCCGTCAAGCACGGCCCTGGTCTGGACCCCCGCAAGATCGGATCCGGCTCCGGGCTCCGAGTAGCCCTGACACCATCGCTGATCACCGGCCAGGATGCGCGGCAGGTACTCGCGCTTCTGCTCCGGCGTGCCGTAGCGGATCAGCAGTTCTCCGAGCATCACCACGCCCATGTTGGTCATGACCATCACGCCATGACGGTCGAATTCTTCGGCCATCTTCAACTGCTCGAACGGAGGCAAACCCATGCCACCGTATTCGACCGGCCAGCCCGGTGCAGCCCAGCCCTTTTCAGCCAGCTTGCGCTGCCATGGCTCGGTGTCCTTCAGGCTCAGGCGGTGCGGCGGAAAGCGCCACTCGGCCGGAAAGTTCACGCTCAGAAAGGAGCGCACCTCGCGGCACAACGGGTCCGTCGTCTGCGCACCGGCATCATCGCTGACCCCGCCCGCCAGTTCACCGTAGCGGCGACGGTGCATGGCCGCGTCGCCAAGCCAGGCTGAGAGCACCATCGCACGTTTGAGAAACAGACCGATGTTGCACTCGTCCGTGTAGCCGATGCCTCCGTGGAGCTGGATGCAGCCTTTGGCGACCTTCAACGCGGCGTCCGCGCATCGCGCCTTGGCCTGGCTCACAGCCAGTGCGCGAGCGGCGGCGTCGATGCCAGGTTCGTCAAGGCACTGCGCGGTCTGGCGCAAGACCGCGCGCGAAAGTTCGACCAGCACGAACAGATCAACTGCGCGGTGCTGCAGGGCCTGGAAGCTGCCGATTTTCTTGCCGAACTGTTCGCGTGTCCGGATGTAGTCGACCGACAGCTCGAGCGCGCGCGCCATCAGGCCGAGCAACTCGGCGCTCAACGCGAAACGGCCTTCGTCGAGCACGCGCTCCAGCGTGTCGGTAGCGACGGCAGGGCTTGCCACCAGATCGTCGAAGCCGACCGCGACATCCTTCAACACGAGTTCGCTCCAGGTGCCCCCGTCGACACGGGTGCGCGTCTTGACTGTCAGGCCCGGCGCATCGCGCTGCACCAGGTACAGGCCAAGGCCGCCAGCGCTTTGCGCCGAAACAATGAAGGCATCTGCGCTTTCGCCTGCCGCGACCACGCATTTGCCACCATTGAGGGTCCACCCTCCAGCGCGATCCGTCGCACGGGTGGCGGACGCGCCGGCGCGCCCGTCCGACTGCGGGCCCGCCCGCTCCTGCCAAGCCACTGCTGGCAGCCATTCGCCCGCTGCCAGCCGCGGCAGCCAGCGGTCCTTCAGCGCGGCGTTGTCGCCGCCGAGCAGGACGCCGGCGGCCAGAACGGCCGTTGCCGTCAACGGCTCGGGCGCGAGTGAACGGCCGAACTGCTCCAGCAGCAGGGCCCACTGGGCGTTCGTCAGTGCCATCCCACCGAGATTCTCGGGCAGGCGCGCACCGAGCCAGCCCATGGCCGAGAGTTCCTTCCAGGCCTGCTGATCGTGGCTCGGCGTCATGCCGCGCAACGCACGCACGCGCCTCAGTTCGGGGTCGCGCGAGCAATAGCTGCTGGCGGCATCGCGCACCATGCGTTCATCGTCACTGTACGCGTCGATGCGAAGACTCAGGTCGATCATTCAGGACTCTCCTTCCGGGTTGCTGTCTTGACTGGCCAATCGATCCCAGTCGAAACGCAGCGGCTGCTTCGAAAAGAAGCGATCAACCGCTTCGTGGTGATATGGCAGGGTCTTTACGCTCGCTGCGGCGAATCCTTCGAGTTCGCCCATCAGCCGCTCGTCGCTCTGGAAGGTCTGGTTCAGCAACGTCTTGGTGACACCAATCGCTTCGGTTGGTCCCTGGCAGAAGCGGGTGGCGATCACCAGCGCAGCGTCGAGCAGGCGCTCAGGCGGGTGAATCTCGCAGACGATACCGAGCGCCTTCGCTTCGTCGGGCTCGACGACCCGCCCGGTCAACATCAGCTCCTTTGCCTTCTTCAGACCGACAATGCGCGGCAACAGAAACAAAGCGCCGAAGTCAGGCACCAGACCGATGCGCACGAAGGCCTGGCAAAAGCGCGCACGCGGCGTACAGACGGTGAAGTCGGCCGCCAGCGCGAGGCTGAATCCCGCGCCGTAACACACGCCGTCCACCGCCGCGATCACCGGCTTTTCGAGGCCGACGAATTGCGGCAGCCAGGCATGAACATCGCGCAGCGTACTGCGGCTGTCAGCCGGGGTGCGGGCTGTGACTGGCTTGCGCATGTTCGACACGTCGCCGCCGGCGCTGAAATGCTCGCCCGCACCCGTCAGTACCAGCGCCTTGACGGCCGCATCGTGACTGATTCGCGGCAGCAATTCCGCGATCTCGTCACGCATCTGCACGCTCAGCGCATTGCGCTGCGCCGGCCGGTTCAGCGTGAGCACCGCGACACCGTTGTCGCGCACCTCGTAATCAACAGTCTCATAACTCATGCTGCGGCCCTCATATGCTGATGTCGGGGATCGCGTCATTGAAGCGGCCATCCGACGTTCGCTCCTGTGATGGCAAACGGCTCGGCATGGCGGGCAGCGCACGTTGGTGCACGCCCTTGCTGCGAGCTTTTCTTGATTCTATCGTTTGATGCGGACTCCGGAATACCGTTCGTAATGGAGAATACAGGATGGCGATGATCCCCTTTTCCCGTCCAGTAGAACAAATCCAGCCCCGGCATCCCAGGAGAAAATCACCCATGAAAGAACAAAGGATCAAGGCGGCACAGTCTGCGGGCCGGCATGATGCCAAAACCGCTGCCCACAACACGGGGCCACGCTCGCTGATCCGCATCCTGCGCATCGTCGAGCACCTTGCGTCAGCGCCGCAGGGACTGTCGCTCGCTGCGCTGAGCGTCGACCTGGAGTCCCCGAAAACGAGCTTGCTCGGCCTGCTGCGCCCGATGTGCAACTACGGCTACATCATTCACGGCGACGGTCGCTACGTGCTGGGGCCGGCGGCATACCGGCTCGGTGTTTCGATCATGCCCACGCTTACGATCGCACGCATCGCCACGCCGATCATGCGCGAACTGGTCGCCCGCAGTGGCGAGACAGTCCTGGTGGCGACGCTCGATGAAGATGCAGGCAATGCCGTGTATGTCGAGAAAATTGAATCGTCGAGTTCGATCCGCTATACCGTGTCGATTGGCACCGTCCGCCCGCTGTACTGTTCGGCAGCCGGCCGCCTGCTGCTGGCCTTTGCCGATCCAGCCTATATCACCCGCTACCTCAAACGCGCGCCGTTCGCTGCGCTGACAGAACAGACCTTGACTCGCAGCGCCGATCTGCGTCGTCTGCTGCCGCAGATTCGAGAGCAGAAGCTCGCAATCACCGTCGGCGAGGTTTCCAGCGACGTGGCGGGTTTTGCGGCGCCGATCTTCGACCGTGAGGGCCGTGTGGTCGCCGCCCTGACCATGGCCGCACCGGTCAGCCGAACGCTCGCCCATCCGAAGGATTTCGCGACGCTGATTCGCGAAGCCGCCGAGCGCATTTCGTTTGGCCTTGGTCACACCGAATCCGAACTGCACCCGGTGGCGGCCGCAATCGCCGAGCAGCGCCACGCAATCACGCCGCGAAAGACCCGCATCGCGCGCACCAAATCCGCATGAAAGCCAGCCGGCACGTGCTCATCCCAGCAGGCGATCAAGCCGTTCCTTGACCTCCGCGAGTTCGCCCAGCATGTCCTGCACGACCTCGCGCACCGATGTCTCCTCGCGCATGTCGGCGACGATCTGCCCGACCGGATAGGTCAGAAATTCCTTCGCCCGCACGCGCTCGACCCGGGTGCGGCCCTGCCCCCACCACAGGATGGCCTGCAATGGTGCCGGCAGTGGCTCGGGTGCGCCCGGCGCGTCCCAGGCGTCGGTGAAGGCGCTGCGCAGCGTGCGGCAGGGCTTGCCGGTCACGCTGCGGGTGAGCACCGCATCGTCGGGCCCGGCCTCGAACATGCGGGCCTTAATTTCGGGTGTCACCTCGCTTTGCACGGTCTTCAACCATACGGAGCCGCACCAGGCGCCTTCGCAACCGAGCGCCAGCGCTGCCGCCAACTGCCGCCCGCGTCCGACCCCCCCAGCCCCCAGCACAGGCAGCGGCGCCACCGCATCGACAATGCGCGGCCACAACACCATCGAGGTGGTGCTGCCGGTGTGGCCGCCAGCCTCGGTACCCACCGCGATGACGAAGTCACAGCCCGCGTCGCGGTGCTTGATCGCGTGTTTGGGCGCGCCCGCCATGGCCGCGACCTTGATGCCGCGTTCGTGCGCACGCCTGATCAGTTCGGCCGGCGGTGAGCCCAAGGCATTGACGATCAGCTTGATCGGGTGGCGCAGCGCGATCTCGATCATTGCGGCGCTTTCGCCGGGTGTGAAGTTGAAGGTCGAGACCAAGTCGCGCTCGATTTGCGCTGCGTCGGCCTCGGGCAGCGGCGGGACGCCGGCACGGTCGAGCATGCTGCGCACAAACGACAAGTGCTCGCCGGGAAAAAGCTGCTCGGCATCGAATTTGGCCTCGCCCTCGCCAATCTCCTGGTAGGTGGTGGGCATCAGGATGTCGACACCGTAGGGGCGGCCTCCGATGTGGTCGTCAATCCACTGCAGTTCTGCGTCGACGCGCTGCGGACTCATCCGCGCGAGGCCCAGCACACCAAGGCCGCCTGCCTTTGACACCTCGACCACGACATCGCGGCAGTGCGAGAACGCGAAGATAGGGGCTTCGATCCCGAACATTTCACAAATGCGGTTTTGCATACGCGATGCGTCCTTGACATTTGGTCCAATACAGGACCATCATACCAATAATGGTTCAGGACTTGAGTACCGACATCGCCTGTGAGACCTACGGCGGCCCGAAATCGCCGCTGCGCGTGATGCACATCGTCGAGCTGCTTGCGGCCTCGAGCGGCGGCCTGTCGCTGGCCGCGATGACCGAGGCACTGCAGATTCCGAAGACCAGCCTGTTGAATCATCTGAAGGTTCTGGTGACGGCAGGCTATGTCAACTCACGCGATGCGCGCTATACGCTCGGCCCGGCATCGATGCGGCTGGGCGCGGTCATCGCCTCCGACACCGGCGTGCTGGCCGCATCGCGGCCAGTCGCAGCAGAGCTGGTGGCACGGTCCGGTGAGACGGCGATGATTGCGACGCTGGACGAACGTGCGGCCGACGCGTTCTATATCGATGTGATCGACAGCCAACAGGACATCCGCTATTCGCCCCGGATCGGTTCGCGCTGGCCTCTGTATTGCACCGGTCTGGGACGGGCACTGCTTGCCTTCCAGCACGCTGGCTTCATCCGCCGTTATCTGGCCGAAACCGACATGCCGCGGAGGACGAAGCAGACGATCATCGACCGCACGCGCCTGCAGCGCATCGTCGAGGGAATCCGCGCCACCGGCGTCGTTGTCACGCAGGGTGAACATACGGCTGGTGCAGCGGCTGTGGCCGCGCCGATCATCGAACGCGACGGCAGTGTTCACCATGCGATCGGCATCGGCGTTCCGATAGCTCGCCTGGAGCCCCGGCGTGAGCTGCTGATCAAGTTGGTGACCGACGCCGCCCGTCAGGTTTCCTGGACCCTCGGCGGCCGCGGCACCAGATCGGCCTTGCCGGCAGTAGCTGGCGCCAGCCTGCCCCGCTCCGACGAAGCGTCACGCCGCGCACGCATCGCGCGTCCAACAACAAAAACCACAGCCGACACACCCATGAGGAGACCACGATGAAGATTGCTCCGCTCACGCTGAGATACCAGTTGGCGCGCAGCGCATTGCTGGCGGCGCTGACGGGCCTCGTCCCCCTCGCCAGCCAAGCCCAGTATCCCGATCGGCCAGTGCGGATGGTATTGCCATTCGGCCCTGGCTCAGCAACCGACACCTTCCTGCGCATCGTTGCCGAACCCCTGAACGCGGCGCTTGGCCAGACCGTAGTCGTCGACAACAGGCCCGGTGCCATGTCAGCCCTGGCCGTCGAGCATGTCGCCAAATCGGCACCCGACGGCTACACCGTGATCGCCGCCACCAACTCGATCGTCGCCACTCCCGCCGGCATCCTGCGCAAAGTCAACTACGACCCGATCCGCGACTTCACACCCATCACCCGGCTCGCCGGCACGTCCTATGTGCTGATCGTCGCAGCTGAGCAGCCTTGGAAAACCCTCGCCGATCTGATCGAGTACGCGCGCGCCAACCCGGGCAAGCTCAACTACGCCAGCGGCAACCTCGGTGGCCTGATGTACGGCGGCATGCTGAAAAATTCGATCGGCGTGGATATGGTGCATATATCCTACAAGTCCACCCCGCCAGCGCTGCTTGAACTGCTGGCCGGCCGGGTGCACTGGATGTTCACCGACCTGGTGACTGCCAGCAGTCAGGCCAAGGCCGGCAAGGTGCGTCCGCTGCTGGCCACTGCCGCCCAGCGCACTGCGATGTTCCCGGACGTGCCAACCATCGCCGAAACCGGCATCCAGGGCTTCGCCGACATGCCGGCGTGGTGGGCGTTGTACGGCCCGGCTGGCATGCCCAAGGATGCGGTCGAGCGATTGAACCGCGAGTTCACGACGATTCTGCGGCGGCCAGATGTTCGCAGCCGGTTGGCCGTAATGGGCATCGATGCCGTGCCGTCGACGCCGCAGGAGCTGGCCAACTTCACACGAGAACAGTCGCAGAGCTACATCCGGCTGATCAAGGAATTCGACATCCAACCGGAATGACCCGACGGCCCCATTGTGTGACCACAGACCACCCATGCACACCAACCAACCCCTTTGGCTCGATGCCATCCGACCGGGCATGCGCCTGGCATTGCCAGGTTTCGATTGCAGCGCAGAACTGGTGGCCGGCTATGCCGAGCTGATGGATGCCAGACATCCCATCCATACCGATCCCGCGTTCGCCAAGGCTACCCGTTACGGGCGCCTGATCGCGCACGGCCCACTTGTCATCGCCAAAGTGCTGGCCCAGTTGAGCGGCATTTTCGGGGCCGCCCTGCAGGTCATGCTGGACATCGGCGAGTGGCGCTTCTACGGCCCGATATTCGTCGGCGACGCGGTCAGGGTCGAATGCTTCGTGCTTGACCTCGACTCGGCGAAGGGCAGCAGCGCCGGCGCGGTCAAGCTCGAGTTCCGCGTGCTCGGCAGCGACGGCGCACTGGTGCAGCGTGGTATGGCCGGCGTGCTGATTTCGCGCGCCCCGACGAACGTCTGATCGCCGTTCCACCAACTTGCCCCACCACTCCGATACGATGAGCCAATCCGAACGCCGTACCCCTCCCAACAGCGTCGACCGCGAAGCATTCCGCGACATGTGCCGCAAATTCGCCGAGCGCGAGATCAAGCCGCGCTGGGAGCAGGCCGACCGCGAAGCGCGTTTCCCGCGCGAATTCTTTGTCGCCGCGTCAAAGGCAGGCCTGATCGGCCTGCACGCCCCCGAGGCAATGGGCGGCGCCGACCTCGGCGTCACCGAAGAAGCGATCTCGATCGAAGAGCAGGCCAAGGCCAATCCGAACCTGGCAATCATGGCGCTGATCCAGGGCGTCGCCGGCTCGCTGCTGGCCGAACACGGCCATGCGATTCATCATGACATGGTTCGCGCCAACTGCGCAGGAGAGTGCCTGCTCGCACTGGCCGTCACCGAGCCCGAGGCCGGCAGCGATGTGCAGAACCTGAAGACCACCGCCACACGGGTGGGCGGGAGCGACGGCGACGAGTGGATCCTCGACGGCATCAAGTCCTTCATCACGCTGGGCGGCGACTGCGACACGATGCTGGTGCTGGCGCGTACCGACCCGACCCAGGGCCGCCGCGGCATGCACTTCTTCGCCGTCGACCGCAACACACCGGGCGTCGAGACCTCGCAGATCAAGACCTATGCGAATCGTCCGCTGCCGACCTACCGCGTGATGTTCAACAACGCGCGCGTGCCCGAGTCGCGCCGCCTGACCGCCGGCTTCGGCGCGATCATGGCCGGCTTCAATCGCGAGCGCGTGATGGTCGCGGCGCGCTGGCTCGGCCACATGCAGACCGCGCTCGCGTGGGCGCTGGAGTATGCCAAGGTGCGCCAGCAGTTCGGCAAACCGATCGGTGCCAATCAGAGCATCGCCTTCATGCTCGCGCAAGGCCATGTGGACGTCGAAGCCTCGCGCCTGTACACCTACCACGCCGCACAGCGCTGGGACAGCGGCGCGGCGATCAAGGACATCATTCTTGACGTTTCGTCCGCCAAGCTGTTCGTCACGCAGGCGGTGTACCGGGTAACGCAGAATGCCCTGCACATCGGCGGTGGCTGGGGCATCACCGAGGAACTGCCGGTAATGCGCATGGCGCTCGACGCACTGGTCGCGCCGGTCACCGTGGGGTCATACGAGATCCAGTTGCGCGTGATTGCCAAGCAGCTCGGCCTGCCCTGCGACTGACAGACGGAAGTCGTCAATGACCAGCGCTGACACCGCCTACCGTTCGGCATTTCGGCCCGACCTGCTGGCCGGCCAAGTGATCGTGGTCACCGGTGACGGCTCCGGCATCGGTCGTTGCACCGCGCACGAATTGGCCGCCCTCGGCGCCACACCGGTGCTGGTCGGCCGCACCCTGGCCAAGTTCGAGACGGTGCGCGCAGAACTCGCCGAACTCGGCTGCCGCGCCAGCGTGCAGGTGATCGATATTCGTGACGGCAGCGCGGTTCGCGAAGGGGTGGCGGCGATCCTGGCCGAACACGGTCGCATCGATGGGCTGGTCAACAACGCCGGAGGCCAGTTTCCGAGCCCGCTGGAAAACATCTCCGACAAGGGCTGGGACGCGGTGGTGCGCAACAACCTGAATGGCGGCTTCAGCATGATGCGCGAGGTCTTCGTGCAGTGGCTGCGTGAACATGGTGGTGCAATCGTCGGCGTGGTCGCCGTTCGACTTCGGCTTCCCCAACATGGGTCACACCGGCGCCGCGCGCGCCGGCATGATCAACCTGACACAGACTGCCGCGCTCGAATGGGTGCACCACGGCGTGCGCGCAATGCGGTCGCGCCGGGCTCGGTCATCGGCAGCGGGTTGGCTAGCCGTGTCGCTGCAGGCCCACCTGGACCGCACCCGCAGCATCGCCGACATCCGCTTCGACGATGCCCCTGCAGTGCTGCTCGAAGCTGCAGCCGACCCCTGGACAATGGCGCGTCGGGTGCGTGACGCCGGGCGCATCGCACTCGCCGCCGACGCCATCGGCGCGGCCCAGCACATGCTCGATTCGGCCGTGTCCCGGGCCCGCGAGAGGGTGCAGTTTGGCCGCGTCATCGGCAGTTTCCAGGGTTTGAAACACACGCGGGCCGAGGCGGTGGCGCTGCTCGAACCATGCCGCGCGCTGCTCTGGCAGGCCGCACATGCACACGATCAGCGCACCGCTGACGCGGCTCTGCTGACCTGCCAACTGAAGGCACATGTCGGAGACGTGACGCGCGAGGTCGCACGCATGACGACCGAGGCGCACGGCGGCATGGGCTTCACCGATCTGCTCGGCCTGCACCACTGGTTCAAGCGCTGTGTTTTCGACCGCCAGTTTCTCGGCACGCCGGCCCAGTGCCGCGACGAGGCCGCTTCGCTGCAGGGGTGGGACCAGCCCCTGCCCCCCACCCCAAGACCGACAGGAGTCACCGCTTGAAGACACCCGACCGCTCTCTCGGCCGCGTCGCCGCCATCATCGGCATGGGCGATGCATACGCCGACAAGCAGGACGTCAAGGACCCGCTGCAGCTCGCCACCGAAGCGAGCTGGGCCGCGTTCAAGGACGCCGGCATCCGCAAAGACGACATCGACATCCTGCTCACCGGCCGCTCGCCCTGGGCCGACCGGCGCCCGCAGTGGAACAACATCTTCGCCTCGCACATGCAGATGCCGGTGCGCATGACGACCGAGATCACCTTCCACGGCGCCGGCGTCAACGCGATGATCGGCCAGGCCGCACTGGCGATCGCCGCCGGCGTGGCCGACTACGTGCTGTGCGTGCAGTCGGATGCGGTCGAGCTGTTCATCGACGCCACCGCGGTGGGTGCCGCCACCGACGCCTGCCCGCAGTTCGAATTCCCCTACGGCCCGACCATCCCCACCATCTACGCCCAGCTCGCCTGCCGATACATGCATGAGTTCGGCGTCACCGAGGAGGACTTCGCCGAGGTCGCGGTACAGCGCCAGGAATGGGCGGTGCACCACCCGAAGGCGGCCAAGCGCCGGCACGGCCTGATCACCGTCGACGACGTGATGCGCTCGCCTTATATCTCGTCGCCGCTGCGGCGCTGGATGTGCGCTACCTGGGGGCCGGGCGGCACCGCAGGCGCTTTTGTCGTCACCAGCGTCGAACGCGCCAGGCAGGCAGGCCCGGCGGTCAAGCCGATCTACATCCACGGCTTCGGTACCTGCACCACGCACGAGTACCTGTGCGAGCGCATCAATCTGCGCAACAGCCGCATCCCGCTCGGCCCGCTGCCGGCAATCACGACCACCGGCGCCGCACACGCCGCGCGCGAGGCCTATGCGATGGCCGACATGACACCAGCCGACATGCAGCTGGGCGCGCTCGCCGGCAACTTCTCGCACACGGTGCTGGTGCAACTCGAAGATCTCGGCTTTGCGTCCAAGGGCCGCGCGATGGACCTGGTGCGCAGCGGCCGCATGCGCCCGGGCGGCGACTTTCCGGTCGACACCAACGGCGGCTGGATGGGTTTCGGCCAGCCCGGCATCTCGGTCGCCGCCGACTCGCTGGTAGAGACCGTGCGCCAGCTGCGCGGCAACCCGCTCGGTCTGCTGGCCGGCAACTCACCGCAGCGTGCGATGGCGTATTCGGCCGGCGGCATGCTGGCCTGCCACAGCGCCGTCATCCTCGGCACCGAAGCACAGTAGGAGCACTTCATCATGCTGGAACAAGGCGAATTCGCAGACTACACCGAATCATTTCCCGAGCCGCGCGTGACACAGGATGCGCTGCCCTACTGGGCCGCTGTCAAGGAAGGCAGACTGCTGTTCCAGCGCTGCCCGGCATGCCGCAGCGCGATCTTTCCGCCGCGCTCGATCTGTCCGATGTGCGAGGCCGGCGCCACGCCGGCGTGGCAGGAATCCAGCGGCGCGGGCAGCATCTACAGCTTCTCGGTCGTGCATCGGCCACCGTCGGCGGTGTGGCGCGCGCGCTCGCCCTACACCATCGGACTGGTGCGACTGGACGAAGACTGGTTCCTGTTCACCGAGATCGAAGGCCGGCCTGAAGACATGGCGGTCGACAAACGAGTGCAGGTGACATTTCCACAACGCGAGGTGCCGCTGCCGGTGTTCCGCCTGATCGGTGGAGAAACACCGCGATGAACATCAAGCGCGAGATGTGGGACGCCGCGGCCGAAGGCCTGGCGCCGGCGGCCCGGCAGGCGCTGCAGCTCAAAGGTGTGCAGTCGTTGCTGGCTTGGGTGAAGGCACGCTCACCAATGCAGCGCGAGCGCCTTGCGCAAGTCGACCCGGCAGATGTTCGAACGCTGGCCGATTTTGCCGCGCTCGTGCCGCTGAGCACGAAGGACGACCTTCGCGCCGCGATGGATCGCATCGGCAGCGCCCTGCCCCACCTGTGCGTGGCGCGCGAAGACATCGTGTTGTCCGGTCCGTCCGCCGGCACCAGCGGGCGCCAGACCTACCAAGCGTTCAACGCGCAGGATCTGGACCGCAACGTCGAACTGGCGGCGCGCCTGTTCTGGTGCAGCGGGCTGCGGCCGAACGACGTGCTGCAGTTGCTGGTGACGCCGTTCACGCCAGCGGCCGACATCTTTCGCCTCGGCGCGCAGCGCGTGGGCGTCAAGTGGATCATCCGCGACAACCACGAACCGACTCAGGTGCCGCGCTATGTCGAGGTCGCACGCTCGCTCGAGCCGACCTTCCTGCAGGCTGGCGTGGCCACGCTGCGCGCGATGGCGCAGCACGCTGCGGCAACGCCCGCGGGCGGAGCGCTGCCGCACCGGCGTGCGATCCTGATGGGTGCGGCGCTCGGCCCCGAGGCGCGCGCACAGTTCCGGCAATCTTTGGGCATCGAGGTCACGACGTTGTCGGGCCAGGGTTCGGACTTCAACCTCTTCAGCACCGAATGCGAAGCCCACGACGGCGAGCATTGGCACGGAGAGGACATGACGCTGGTCGAAGTCATCGACCCGACCAGCGGCGCGCCGGTCGGCGAAGGCGACGTTGGCGAGATGGTCATCACCGACTACTACCGCCGTGCCACCCCTCATGTACGTTGGCGAACCGAGGACATGGTGCGCGTTCACCCTGGCATTTGCCGCTGCGGGCGCACATCGCGCCGCTTCACGCTGCTCGACCGGCTGGCGAATCGCGTGCCGGTGCGCGGCACCGCCGTCTACCCGTTCCAGGTCGAGATCGCGCTGTCGCGCAGCGAGGACGGCCGCAACCTCGAGTTCGCTCTGATGCGCAAGGCTGACGAGCCGCAGAAGCTGGAAGTGCGTTTGCTGCGTCCGAGCACGCTGACCGACGACGCCACCGGCACTGCTGTCGGGCAGCGCCTGCAACACCACCTCGATGCGGAACTGAAGCTGCCGACGCAGGTGTCGTTCCATGACGACCTGCCGCGCGTCGGCTACAAAACCCTGCGCGTCATCGACGAACCGCGCGATTGACGCGCGGGCGAACGGCGGCGCCCGAACTGGAGCAACACCGATGGATTTCGACCTGAGTGAAGAGCAACGGGCGATCGCCGAGACGACGCGCCGCTTCGTCGAGAAGGAAATGCCGCGCCAGCAGATTCTGAAATGGGTGCGCGACAAGGTCGAGCCACCGCGGGAACTGTTCAAGAAGCTGGGCCAGCTCGGCTACTACGGATTCCTGCTGCCCGAAGCCTATAGCGGTCTCGAAAAGCCCGACCCGACGGGCATGCTGGCCTTCGTCGAGCAATTCGCGCGCGCCTCGTCGGCAGCCACCACGGCATGGGGCCGCGCCGCGGTAATCCTGGCACCGATGGTGGCGAAATTCGGCAGTCAGGCACAGAAGGACCTGGTTCTGCCGAAGGTGATGGCCGGGGAGGTTTTCATGGCGCTGGGATTGAGCGAGCCCGGCTCGGGCAGTGACGCAGCGTCGCTGCGCACCAGCGCCGTCAAGCGCGCCGACGGCAGTTGGGTCATCAACGGCGAAAAGCTTTATTGCTCGCAGGCCGAATCGGCGGGCTTCCTGATCCTGGCTGCTCGCACCGACCCATCAGCCGTGAAACAGGAAGGTATCTCGACCTTCCTGATCGAGAAACCGGGCAGCAATCCGGCGATCGAGTTGACACGGATCGAGACCATGGGGCTGGCAATGGTGCCCACTTTTTCGGCCAACTTTCGCGATCTGGTGGTGCCGCCGGACGCGATGATCGGCCCGGAAAACAAGGGTTGGAAATGCGTGCTCGGCGGGCTCGACAACGAGCGCCTCTACCACGGCGCGATCGGCGTCGGCGCCTCGCAGGCCATCATCGACGAGGTGATTGCCTATCTGAAGCAGCGTGTGCAGTTCGGCAAACCGCTGTCCAAACTGCAATCGGTGCGGCACAAGATCGTCGACATGCAGTTGCGGGTCGAGGCGGCGCGGCTGCTGGTCTACCGTGGCGCCAGCGTGCTCGAGAAAACCGGCGCCTGCCACAACGAGGCCTCGTTCGCCAAGGTGGCCGGCGCCGAATGCTACATGCACTGCGCCTATACCGGTCTGCACCTGTTGGGCGGCTACGGCTACAGCGTCGATTCCGGACTGCCGATGCACTTCCAGGACGCCAAGCTGTTCGAAATCGGCGGTGGCGCGATGGAGGTGCAGCGCGACATCATCGCGCGCGGCATGGGGCTGTAGATGACAACAGCCGACGGCAAGCTGGCGAACCTCGCCGACGCCGCCGAACTGGCGCGCGGCAGCGCCCGCGTCGCCCTCGGCGGCTGGAGCTTCAGCCGCCGTCCGATGGCCGCGGCCATGCATTGGGCGGCGCACGGCCTGCGCTTCGACGAACTGCTGGTGCTGACCGGCGGTATCGAGACCGACCTGCTGGTTGCCACCGGCGTGGTGCAGCGCGTGCGCGGCTTCTACCTTGGCATGGAGGCGCTGGGAATGGGGCCGGGGCTGAAGATCGGCTGTGAGGTGGTCGAGGAGACCGAGACCTCGCTGATGCTTGGACTGAATGCCGTGGTCGAAGGTGCGAGTTTTTTGCCGCTGCCGGCGCGCCATGGCGTTGCGCTGGCGCAGCTGCGCCCCGATCTGCGCTCGCTGCGCTGCCCATATACCGACGAAGAACAACTCGCGATTCCGCCGCTGCACATCGACGTGGCCTACGTCCACGCCTGGCGCGCCGATCGCCAGGGCAACGCCGTATTCGCCGGCCACCGCGCGGCCGATCGGCTGCTGGCGCTGGCTGCGCGACAGACGGTTGTGACCTGTGAGGAACTGGTCGACGACATCAACGCCGATGGCGTCGAGGCCGACCTTACCGAACCGCTGGTCTGCATGGTGGTGCACGCGCCCGGCGGCGCCAAGCCCGGCGGCTGCCTTCCCAGCTACGAGGCCGACTGGCCGACGCTGCTCGACTACTGCGCCCTCGAGCGCGACGCCGTCGCCGGCTGGGCCCGCGCACGGCTCGAAGGACTTGCACGATGAGCGACCTCGACACCAATACTGGCAGCGGCGCCGCGCCTGCTGACGTTGCCGAGCTGATGGTCTGCACGATGAGCGACTGGCTGCTGCAGGCCGAGGTCATCCAGCTCGGCCTGGCCTCGGCGCTGAATCAGGTCGCCGCGCTGCTCGCACAGGCACGCACGAACGGCCTCGGTCCCGCACTCGAAGACCCGGCGGCGCTGACACTGACCCGCGCACAGCGCCCCGCCTTCCTGAGCCGCAGCGAGCGCGCCGCGCAGCTCGGCGCACTGCGACGTTACGAGGCCCCCGAATGGATCGCCCAGATGATGCCGCGCCTGGCCGGCCGCGTGCGCCAGTTCGTGCGCCCGCTGCAGATCGACGCACGCGGCCGCATCAACAGTCTGCACGTTGCCGACAGACAGGGCAAACGGCGCCGCTTCGCCGGTCTCGCGGGGCTGGCTGAACTGGCCGAGATCACGCAGCCCTTTCTCGTCTACCTGCCGCAGCAGGACAAGCGTTGCTTCGTCGACGCAGTCGACTTCGTCGTCGCCGACCCGCTGGCCGCACATGCACCCGGAGTCGGCCGGGTGGTGATGGTCACCGACCTGGCGGTGTTTGAATTCACATCCGCTGGCGGCCGCGCGATCAGCCGCCACCCCGACGTGACCCACGAGATGCTGCGCGAGCGCAGCCCGGCGGCCGTCGAGATCGACAACCTGCCGTTGACGCGCAGTCCGGACTCGGCATTGCTGCAGTCGCTGCGCACGCAGATCGACCCGCACCGCGTGCGCGACATCGAGTTCGCCAGCGGTACAGCGCGACGCGATGCGCTGTTGCGGCTGCATGCGCTGGAAGCGGCGGGCGATTTGCCTTGATAGAGGTCCGCCTGCAGTGCTCCAGCGGTGGTCGCAAGCAATCTCGTCGCACAAACTGCAACCTGGCACCGGCCACATGGCCGCCACATCGCATGCAAACAGGCCGAAGCCGACTCAGATGACCCGGCCGGTCCGCAATTCGGCAATCTGCTCGTCGCCCGTCTTCAGCCAGCTGCGAAGAACCTCGTCGGTATGCTGCCCGAGTTTCGGCGGATGGCCGGCGGCGATTTCGGCGACACCAGACATCTTGATCGGATTGCCTGCAATCTCCACCGTTCCCCACACCGGATCCTGCAGCGTCATCAACATGTTTCGCGCCGCAGCGTGAGGACACGCCAGGACGTCCGCAATATCGTTGACCATCGAGGCCGGGATGCCATGTTCGAGCAGTTCGTCGACAGCCTGAGCGCGGGTTCGCGCCGACAGCCAAGGCTCGATCTGCGCGCCAAGCGCATCGACATGCTGCTGGCGGGAGACGCCGCTGCTGAAGCGTTCGTCCTGCAGCAGGTCTTCGCGCCCGATCGCCTGACAGAATCGCTCCCAGATGCGGTCGCCCAGCACGGCGATCACGATATAACCATCACTCGCCTTGTAGGAGCCGAACGGCGCTGCCACCGCGTGCAGTCCCGGTTTGGCTGGCGTCCTGAAGACCGAATACATCGCTATCGAGATCTCATTGAGCACCAGGCAGGCATCGTAGAGCGAGATGTCGACCTTGCTGCCCTTGCCTGTTGCATGGCGCTGGAACAGTGCCAGCATGGTTCCGTAGGCAGCCTGGATCCCGGCTTCGATGTCGGCCAATGAAAAACCGAGGTAGGTCGGGCGATCGTCCTGCCGTTCGGGACGGTACATCAGGCCACTGAGCGCTTGCCCCAGGATGTCGAACGCGGGCCGATCCGAATAGGGGCTCGGAAGAACGTCATGGTGGCCGAAGCCCGAAACCGCGACGTAGACGAGTCGCGGGTTCACCAACTGCATTGCTTCCCAACCAATGCCGAGCCGATCCATGACACCGGGCCGCAGATTTTCGATCAGGACGTCGGCCTCGCTGGCCAGTTCCTTGAAGATGAGCTTGCCCTGCGGATGCTTCAGGTCGAGCGTGATGCTTTTCTTGTTGCGGTTGGAACGAAGGAAAGACAGGCCATGCGCAACACCATCGTCGCCGGCCCTGACCGGACTGTTGCTGCGTGCGAAGTCACCGCCGTCAGGCGCCTCCACCTTGACCACCTCAGCGCCTGCATCGGCGAGCCACATCGAGGCAAACGGCCCGGCCAGAAAGTTCTCGACCGCTAGCACGCGCACTCCCGCGAGCGGCCTCGCCAAGGCTTTCTGGCCGTCGGCGCCTTGATCGCTTGCGTCCATCGCAGCTTCCTCCTGTCAAGGCGATGAAAGAGCGGCGTTACCTGAGCTCCGCCTGGCGATCGGAGGATGCGTCACATCGACTCGCCAGGCCTGCGCCTGTGCCTGTGCCTGTGGCCCGCGATCATTCAGCGGTTGCGCATTTCCTGTGCGATCATCGTGCGCTGGATTTGCGAGGTGCCCCCACCGATCGTCGCCTGCATGCCTTCCCTGAAATGGCGCTCCATGTCGGCCTCGGGCAGGGTCCCGTGGCCGCCCATGATCTGGATGCCTTGACGCGAAACGGTCTGCAAGGTCTCGGAGGCGAACAGCTTCGCCATCGCAACCTCTTTGACGCAATGCACCTTCTTGTCCGCCATGTCGGCGGCCCGATATGCGAGCAAGCGAGCCGCGTCGACTTGCGTCTGCATGTCGGCAAGCATGTGGCGGATGACCTGGAATTCGAAGATCGGCTTGCCGAACTGCTCGCGCTGCTGGGCATAGTTGAGTGCGTCGGTAACCGCCCCCTGGGCTGCTCCCACGTAGCCCGCAGCGACGCAGACACGTTCAAGCTGCAAATGCTCTCCACCAATGATTTTCCAGCCGTCACCTGGCTTTCCGAGCATTTGCGAAGCCGGCACACTCACATTGTCCAAAAAGATTTCAGTGGTGGTGATCGAACGCCGTGCCAGGGTATTTAACGGTCGGATTGTCAGCCCCGGCGTCGTGTTCGGAATCATCAGGACCGACAAGCCTTTGCGCTTGTCGCTTTTGTCGGTACGTACCAACATCACGATTACCGTATTCTTCAAACCGGCTCCGCTGCACCACAGCTTCTGCCCGTCGACCTTGTAATGATCGCCTTCGAGGCGGGCTCGGGTCTGGGCGTTTGCGGCATCCGACCCCGATCCCGGCTCGGAGATCGAAACGGCGAAGCGGATCTCGCCTGCGAAAAATGCCGGCAGATACTGCTGCTTCTGTTCCGGCGTGCCGTGAAGCGCGATATTCATCGCGGTGAAGGTCGGCAGCGTGATGGCAACACCAAAATCAACGCCGTGCTTGCTGAGCATCTCGACCATCACCGCATAGTCCAGGGTGCTCATCCCGTCGCCGCCGACATCCTCCGGAAACGGCAACTTGAGCCAGCCCATCTTTGCGATCTTCTGAAAAGCTTCGTCAGGGTGTCGGCGATCCATATCGCACTTGCGAATATATTCGCGGCCGATTTCCTTGTCGACATATCGCTCTACCGAGTCGCGCCACATCAGTTGTTCAGCGCTCAAAAAATTCACTTTTGCTCCTTGGAAGATGAACGAGTCGCCAAATCCGCGAGGGTTGGCTTCGGTGGCGTCGCCGACTCGGTCTGTCGGAACCAGGCCAGGAACCCGATCGAATTTCAGCTATCGCCCCTGCTGCACGGCAGCTTCGAAAGCCTTCAGTACCTGTGTGCCTGGTTTCCCCCGCTGATTCAGGGATTCGGCCCACTCCGACCGCACATTGGCAAAAACCGAGAGCAGTTCCTGCTTGTCGCTGGCCGGCAGACTGACCGTGACCATCCCGGACTTCTTCAGTCTGTCGATATCCACTTGCAGGTCGCGGTCGAGCACTGCACATGTCTCCTGACTCACCTTGATGCCCGCCTCTGCCATGACCTGGCGAACGCTCTCCGGAAGGCTTTTCCAGCGGGCTTCGCTGATCACGTAGGCGGCTACGATGGCGCCAAAGTTTTCCTCGACTGTGGAATACTTGACAAGTTTGTCAAGCTTGTAGCTGAACAGGCTCGAGAATGGGAAAATCAGGCCATCCACGGTTCCTCTGGACAGCGAATCGTAAATTTCAGGCGTCGCAAGCCGGACCGGCACCGACTTCAGTTTGCGGGCAGTCATTTCGAGCGACGCACCGGCACTGCGCAGCTTCAGACCGTCGAGGTCTTTTATCGACTCGATCTTCTTGTTTCCGGTCATGATCTGGTACGGCGGCATCGTGACGGCCCACAGCAGTCTCACCCCGTTCGCCGCAAAGTCCTTTTCGGCCAGTATCCCGCCCTTGGTCGCCAGTGACAGATATGCATTCGTCCCCTGGCAGGCATTGGCGAAGCCTCCGGGCAACTCCGCCACCGCGGTCAATGGCATCGTGTTGTCGGCAATGAACGAAGGAGCAACATACCCGATGTCGACAGCTCCCGACTGTGTCAGCCTCAGCATGTCGCGGGTCTTGCCCAGTTGCTCGGCCGGAAAGTGCTGGAATGTCACCATGCCACCGGACCGCCGAGTGACCTCTTCCATCCAGGGAATGGTGGCATTCTTTACCATCCAGTGAGAGTCTCCGGGAAACGAATCGGCCACCCGCAACACCAGTTTTTCGGCCGGCTGAGCGATCACAAAGTTGCCGAGGGTCGAGACAACCATGCTGCAGCTGGCGATCAATTTCAAGTAGCTGTTCACGATGGATCTCCTCGAGCTGAACAGGAATCTAACCCGTCCCCAGTGGACTGATGACGACAGTTGGACTGACGCCAGTCGGCTGATCTGATGACGGCCGGCCCAAGCATGGTCCGGGTGCTGACCACCCGCCAATGCTCTGCATGAAGAGCAATGGCCAGGAGTTGGACCTTACAGCCGCCGGAACGGGCCGATAAGTCTCGGATTCACCGATTGACCATCGACCAAACGTTTGGTAGCCTATTCCGGCCTTGCGTCTGGCTGCGCCGCTCGCGTTCGCCTCGAGCATCCTGACGGACAGCGTTGCGTGCAAGAGCATGGCCGTTGCTCACCAGTTTTAGTCCTGCCGACTTGGCGCTGTATCGAATTGACACGCTGATCTCCGACGCGGCTTAGATCCGGATCACGATCCACAACCGGGTACCCAGAGGCCGGCAACTTGACCGAGAACCCGATGACCGACATTCTGAAGGGCATCACCGTCCTCGACCTGACCCAGAACATCGCAGGGCCGTTTTGCACCCAGTTGCTGGGCGACTTCGGCGCTGACGTGATCAAGGTCGAGCGACCGGAGGGCGGCGACGACGCGCGCAAATGGTTGACGCCGTCCAGCCATGGCATCGGTACCGCATTCCTTGCAGTCAACCGGAACAAGCGCAGCATCGGCATCGACATCGCGCTGCCGCAGGGACGCGACGTGGTGCGCCGGCTCGCCGACAAGGCAGACGTTTTGGTGCATGCGGTGCGCCCTGGCAGCATGGAAGCGCGCGGTCTCGGCTACGACGACCTGCAGACGACGAATCCGCGCCTTGTGTACTGCAGCATCAGCGCCTTCGGGGAGACCGGGCCACTGGCCCGCGATCCCGGCTACGATCCATTGATCCAGGCCTTCACCGGAATCATGAGCGTGACCGGTCACCCCGACAGGCCGCCAGCGCGGGCCGGCGTTTCGGTGATCGACATGGGTACCGGCATGTGGGGCTTCATCGGCATCCTGGCTGCGCTGTACCAACGCAAGGAAACCGGCCGCGGCGCCCGCGTGTCGACCAGCCTGATGGAGACTGGCGTCAACTGGATGTCGCTTTTTCTCGCCCACTATATGGGAGCCGGATTCATCGGCCAGCGCATGGGCGACGTGACGCCGATGACCTCTCCGTACGAAGCGTTCAAGACCAGCGACGGCGCCGTCCTGATCACTGCCGGCAACGACAAGTTGTTCACCGCGGTATGTGACGCGCTCGGCCTGCAAGGGCTGCCCAGCGACCCGCGCTTCGATACCAATGTTCAGCGGGTAGCGAATCGCGACATCCTGCATGCTCTACTCGAGAAATCCATTTCGCAGATGAGATCAGCCGACTGCGTTGCGCTTCTGCGTGCCGCCGGCGCACCGTGTGCGCCGATCAATTCGGTGGACGCTGTCGAGGCCAACGAACAAGTGGCGGCGATGCGAATGATTCAGCCATTGCCGGCGCCGCACGTGCCCGACTTGCGCACCGTCGACCTGCCGGTGAGCATCGACGGCGCCAAGGCCTCCCTGCGTCACGCACCGCCGCCGCTGGCCGCACATACCGACCAGGTGCTGCAATGGACCGGTTACACGAAAGCGGAAATCGCGTCGTTGAAGGCCAGCCTGGCCGTCGGCTGAATTCCGAAGTCTCGCCGTCGGCGCCTTCGAGGATGCGTAAAGCGAGAGCAGAGTCAGTCGGCAGAGGCTGCCACGACCCGCGGCAGCATTGCGAAAGCGTCCAGTACGGTCCCGATGCCGGCGCGCTGCGGATCGCGACAGAAGTCCTCGATGCAGTCGTAGGCCGCCGTCGGCACGCCGGTCTCGGCGCCGATGCGCCGCACCAGTTCCGAATCGGTATCCCAATCGTAGGCGAAATCGGCCACCGTCATGCGCTGGTCCTGCAGCAGCCAGGCGCCGTCGGCTGTCTCGGCCTCGATGACGCAGGACAGCACGGGCACCTTTTCGTCGGTCACCAGTTCGATGCGATGGCTGAGATCGTTGACCGCGGCGTCGCCATACGTCGTCATCGCCGCCATGGTCGGCGTGCCGCGCAGCAGCGTCAGCGCGATGCAGAACGGTATGCTCATCAGCGTGCCTGAGATCGATTCGAACGGACCTTTGGCATCCATTCCGGCGTACCCTGTCTCGAACGGATTCATGCGCACACGCACCTGCTTGAGCATGCGACCTGCGAGCCTTTCGCGCAGGATCAAGGCGGCAGTCACCGGCGTCTGGTTGAAGGCGCAGACCGGAAACGGTTTGAAAGTAACGCGCATCACCGACCATTCCCGGCCCAATCGAGCCAGCAGCGCAGCAACGTCGCAATCGGTGCGCACATAGGCCCGGACGAATCCTGAACGGCCCTCGAGCGCCCCCGGTGCCGAGCGTGAACCGGCGCGCGCCAACTCGGTGGCTACCAGGCCGTTCCGCGCAGCCACGCCCACCTGGTAGCGCCATTCGTCGGTGCCGTCGGCGAAGGACTGCAACATGCCGCCAGTGAACGAGGCGGCGTTGGCCAGCGCCGCGGCACTGCGCTCGGCATCGAGACCCAGCAAATGCGCGCTTGCCGCCGCAGCGGCCAGCGTGCCGTACAGCGGCGACGCGCGCAGACCGGCCGGTGTGGTGACAGGTCCGAACGCCGATTCGAGCAGGCCACCGACTTCATAGCCGGCGACCAGCGATGGCAGCATCCGCGCCAGCGGCAGGCCGCGCGCCTCGACCAGCGCACTGAGCAGCGGAATCATGATGGTGCCGAAATGTCCGGCACCGCAGGTGTCCTCTTGCGCACGGCCATGGAACAGCGCCGAATTGGCGAGTGCCGCGCCTTCGACCGAAGTCTTGCGGCCGTCGCCCAGCAGCGTGGCGCCACCGCTGTGCCGTTCACCGTCGAGTGCCAATGCGGCGCTGCGCGCCACCGGGGCGAATGGTGTGGCATGGCCGCCCAGCGCGATGCCGTAGCCATTGAGCAGGCAGGTGCGTGCCTTCTCGATTACGGGGGGCGGAATATGCTCCGCGCTCAGATGAGCGACGAACTGGCCGAGACGGTGGACAAGCGTCATCACAAGCTCCTTCGCGGGTGGTTCATCGACGGCATACTGGTCTGCTGTGCCGGTCAACAGCTGCATTCCCGTGGTTGCCGCAAGGCGCTGTTTCAGGACCGGGTGCACGGTCCTGGGCGTACTGCAGCTCAGTCGGGCGATGATGTCGGCGTCAGACGCTGATGGGATGCCTCCTAAAGTCCCAGATCCTTGGCAATCGAGTTGCGCATGACCTCGCTGGCACCACCTCCGATGCGCATCAACCGCGAGTCCCGGTAATGGCGTTCCATCGGGAAGTCAGGTGTCATCGAATAGCCGCCGAGGATCTGCATGCCCTCGTCGGCGACACGAAAGTACGCCTCGGTGGTGCAGACCTTGGCGATCGACGCCTCCTTGCGGCAATCGATGCCGGCGTCGAGGCGGCGCGCCAGGTCGTAGGTCAGCATGCGCGAGGTGTGCACGGCGATCTGCATGTCGGCCAGCTTGTGCTGGATGACCTGGAACTTGGCGATCGGCTGGCCGAACTGCACCCGGTCCTTGGCGTATTGCAGTGCGCAGTCCAATGCCGCCTGGGCGGCTCCGGTGACCTGCGCGGCCAGCGAGAAGCGCTCCTTGTTCAGATTCGTCATCAGCTGTTTCCAGCCGCCGTTCAGCTCACCGAGCAGGTCGTCCTGGTGGACGCGCACGTTCTCGTAAGTAACGCGGTTGGTGCCGACGGCGCGGAAGGCCAGCGTGTCCAACCGCTCGATGGTCACGCCGGGACTCCTGGGATCGACGAAGAAGAGGCTGATGCCCTTGTGCTGCGCCACGTCGGGGTCGGTGCGGGTGACCAGCACGGTGCGGTCGGCCAGGTCGATCTGCGAGTTGAAGACCTTGGCGCCGTTGATGACGAAGTGCTCGCCGTCGCGCACCGCACGGGTGCGCACGGCGGCGGCATCGGAGCCGGCGTCGGGCTCGGTCAGGCTCATCGACGACTTGAACTTGCCGGCCGCGATCAACGGCAGGTATTTCTTGCGCTGCGCCTCGCTGCCATAGGTGAGCAGCGAATGCGCGCCATGCACCGTGGCGCGGTAGAACAACACCGCCAGCTCGAGCAGGCCGTAGGACAGTTCTTCCTGGATGATGCCGAGCTCGACGAAGCCCAGCCCGGAGCCACCATATTCCTCGGGGATCGCCACGCCAAGCCAGCCGAGCGCGGCCATCTTGTCGAACACCGCCAGCGGTGCGATCTTCTCGCGGTCACACCGGCGCGCAACGGCGTCGGGCATTTCCTTGCGCACGAACTGGCGCACGGCCTCGCGCAACATCATCTGTTCATCGCTGAATCCGAAATCACGGTCGGCACGCATGGTTGTTCGCCTTTCGTTTCAGCGCTGAGAGAAGCGCCGTCCGACCAGTTCGCCGGTGATGTTGACTTTCTGCAGGTCGATGTGACCGCCGCCGATGCCCCAGACCCAGGCGTCGCGCATCTTCTGTTCCATCGGGTAGTCCTTGCAATAACCCACCGCGCCCATCACTTGGGCGCCGTTGGCGACCACGCGGCGCACCGCTTCGTTGGCAAAGCACTTGGCCACGCTGGTGTCGAGCAGCGATGGCAGGCCGTCCTCGGCGCCCTGCGCGGCGCGATGGATCAGCAGTCGCGCGGCTTCGACGTCGATCTGCATCTCGGCCAGACGCAACTGGACGGCCTGGAAATCGACCAGTGGCTTGCCGAACTGATGGCGCTGCTGGGTGTAGTCCAGCGCCACATCGAGCGCACTGGCGGCGATGCCCAGCGCGCAGGTCGAGTTGCCCAGCCGCTCCATGTTGAACGAGCGCATCAGATCCTTCACGCCGCCGGCCGGCACGATGATGTTCTCGACCGGCACCTCGACGTCGTCAAGGTAGATCTCGGCATTGTGGAAGCCGCGCACACCCATGAAGTTCTCGGGCTTGCCGAAGGACATGCCCGGCGTATCCTTCTCCAGGTAGACCGCGCCGACGCCGGCCGCCCCGGGCTGGTCAGCCAGCCGGCAGTACAGTACGTAGCCCTGCGCATGGCCGGCACCACTGCACCAGCGCTTGACGCCGTTGATGACGATGCGGTCGCCCTTGATCACGGCGCGGGTCTTCAGCTCGGTCATCGCGGTGCCGACATCGGGCTCCGACATCGAAACCGAAACCATCATCTCGCCCGAACACACCTTTGGCAGGACGCGCTGCTTGAGCCATTCCGGCGCGAAGTACAGCAGCGTCTGCGCCGGGCCGCAGTTGGCCTCGAAGACCGGAAAGGCAACCGCGGCCGAGATCTTGGCAAGTTCCTCGAGGACGATCAGCGCATCGACCTTGCCCGCGCCCAGGCCGCCGAAGGCCTGCGGGATGTTGATGCCCAGGAAGCCGAGCTCACCCATGCGGCGGCGCACGTCGTCCGGAACCGGATCGCTGGTCCGTTCGCACTCCTTTGCGACAGCCACCAATTCCTGCTGCGCGAAGCGCCGGGCGGCGTGCTGGAATTCCAATTGCTGATCGGTAAGCCGAAAATCCATCTTTACGCTTCAGGTGACAGAGTCACCCTCATTGACGGGCAGCAGAGCTGGCATTGATCATCAGGCCTGGGTCTGGGCGGAAAGAAAAATCGCACACAAGGGCGATCTGATCGCCCCGATGACACTGAAGCCCCCCATCCTGCCCTCAATGTATGCAGCCCGGCATGATGGGGTCCATACGGAATTCCGTCAATTGACATTCAATCGAACGCTTGTTAGAACCTCGCTATCGAAACAAAGTTGCAGGGCAGCGCCAGTTCACCTCGATTTGACCAGCAGCATACATTGATGCCACAAACCCTAAAAACCAGTGTCGGGAAAACGCCCGAAGCAATCCTTTCCTGCGGAAGCCTGCCTAACACTCGGTCGGTGTTTCCTTGCCTCGTGGACCCGACATGAACTCGCCCAGCAGTGGCACCAAGGATTCAACTGCCGTCATCGAATGTCAAAACCTGGAGCGTCGCTTCGGTGGCCTGGTGGCCGTCACCGGCATCGACTTGCAGGTGGCCCGCGGCGAGATCTTTGGTCTGGTGGGACCCAATGGCAGCGGCAAGACCACCTTGGTCAATGCCATCACAGGCTTCTACCCACCACAAAGGGGCCGCATCCTGCTGAACGGCAGCGACATCACCGGCATGCCTCCGCACAAGGTGGCGCGGCTCAAGGTGGCGCGCACTTTTCAGAATCTGGCCCTGTTCAACGGCATGTCGGCGCTCGACAACATTCTGCTGGGCCGCCACATCTACCTGAATCCCGGCGTCATCAAGACCGCCTTGTATTGGTGGATGAGTCAGAAGGAAGAAATCGCCCATCGGCAGGTGGTCGAGGAGGTGATCGAATTCCTGCAGTTGCAGGCAGTGCGTGATGATCCAGTCGAGACGCTGTCCATCGGCCTGAAGAAACGTGTCGAACTGGCCCGGGCGCTGGTTGCCGAACCGAACTTCCTCATTCTCGACGAGCCGATGGCCGGCATGAATCAGGAAGAAAAGGAATACATGGCCCGGTTTGTTCTCGATGCACGTGACGAGCGCGGCATCACGGTGCTGCTGATCGAGCACCACATGGATGTCGTGCTCGGCATCTGCGACCGTATCATGGCGCTGAACTATGGTGAAGTCATCGGGACCGGCCTGCCACGCGACGTGGTGGCCAATCCACGCGTCATCGAGGCCTACCTCGGGAAGGCGAGCCAACATGCAGCGTGATCAATCGACGCTGGCCGCGGAACCAGCGTCGCAATGGGATCTCGGCGCAGAGACCACCCTGATGCGCCTGCTCGCGATCAATGCACGGGCCTATCCGAAGCGCACCGCGATGCGCGAAAAGGCATTGGGAATCTGGCAGGAGTTCAGCTGGTCCCAGATCCTGGATGAGGTGCTGGCGATCGCCGCGGGGCTTGAACAACTGGGTTTCGGCGAGAACGACGCGTTGCTGGTGCTTGGCGACAACCGGGTGCGCCTTTATCTCGGAATGCTCGCCGCGGCGGGGCTGAAAGGCTACGCCATGCCAGTCTACCCCGATGCGATTCCCGACGAAGTCCGGCATTTCGCCAGCGAAGCGCAGGCGCGATATGCGCTTGCCGAGGACCAGGAGCAAGTCGACAAGTTGCTCGACTTGCGCGACAAGGCACCGTCACTGGCCCATATCGTCTTCGACGATCCGCGGGGCGTCAGCAGCTACGATGCCGAGGGGCTGATTTCCTGGGACGATTTGCGCGCTGCCGGCATGCGCAGGCTCGAAGCCGAAGCCGGACTGCGAGAAAGCCTGATCACGCGCTCGGTCCCCGATGGTCCGGCCGTATTCGTCCATTCGTCCGGGACCACCGGCAAACCCAAAGGCGTGGTGCTGCAGAACCGCAACGTGCTGGCCGGTGTGGGCAACGCCTGTCGCGGCAACGTGTTCGGCTTCGATGAAGAGATTCTTGCCTATCTCCCGATGGCCTGGATCGGCGATTTCGCAGTCACGATGGCGGCCGGAATTGCCTTGCGTTTCGTCATCAACATTCCGGAGCGGCAGGAAACCGTGCTGCGCAACCTGCGCGAGGTTGCGCCGACGGTTTATCTGGCAGCACCGCGCAGCTGGGACAACATGCTGACGACGATTCGCGTGCGCATGGAAGACTCCACGCCGCTGAAGAAACGCATCTTCAACCACTTCATCGAACTTGGCGTCGCGGTACAGCGCCTGAAGCTCGAGGGCAAGACACCGAGCGCGATGCAGCAACTGCGCTACCGAGTCGGGGAGATCCTGGTCTACGCCCCGCTCAAGGATCAGTTTGGACTGAACCGGATGCGAACCGCGCTTACCGGGGGTGAAGCAATGGGCGAGGATACTTTTCTCTTCTATCGCGCGCTGGGCATCAATCTGCGCCAGCTTTACGGGCAAACCGAAAGCAGCGCCTTCAATTCCGTGCAGGCGCCCGATGAAGTCCAGTTGCACACCGTGGGCCGGCCGCTGCCGGGTGTCGAGGCGAAGATCGCCGACGATGGAGAAATCCTGCTGCGTTCGGGGAGCATTTTCAGCGGCTATTTCAACAACGAGGAATCGACTCGTCAGACGCTGATCGATGGCTGGTTGCATACCGGAGACGCCGGCTACATTGAGCCCGACGGCCATCTGGTCGTGCTCGGCCGGGTGGCCGAAGTTGTCCACACCGCCCAGGGCGAGCGCTACATCCCCAACTACATCGAGAACCGCATCAAGTTCAGCCCGTACATACGCGATGTCGCGGTGCTCGGGGCCGGTCGCGATACCTTGGCCGCCATCGTCTGCATCGACCTGGAGTCGGTTGGCCATTGGGCCGAGGTTCGCGGCATTCCATACATTTCCTATGCCGACCTGTCGCAGAACGAGCAGGTGCGCGAACTGGTGCTGACCGAAATCCGGCGCGTCAATCGCGTTCTGCCCGAACCGCTGCAGATCCGGCGCTTCGTCGATCTGCACAAGGAATTCGACCCCGATGACGGGGAAATCACGCGCACGCGAAAGCTTCGCCGCAATGTGATCGAAGACCGCTACAAGGCGATCATCGACGCGTTGTATTCGGACGCCGAATCGGTGGTGATGAAAGCCCAGATCACCTATGACAGTGGTGACATCGGCGTGATCGAACGCAAACTTGTCGTGGGGAATGTCTGAAATGGACTGGGCACTATTTGCTGAATTGGCCATCAACGGCGCCCTGTCGGGGCTGATGTACTCCTTGGTGGCGCTGGGCATCGTCCTGATCTACAAATCGTCGTCAGTCCCGAACCTGGCGCAAGGTGCGTTGGCCATGCTGGGGGCTTTCGTCGCATTGGCGGTATTCGATCTGCTGAAGGCGCCGATATGGGTAGCGTTGCCGGTGGCAATGGTCGTGATGTTCCTCATCGGCATGGGAATCGAGCGGGTCGCATTGCGCCGGCTTGCGGGGCGACCCTTGGTGATGATCCTGATGATGACGCTGGCCATCGATATCTTCATTCGTGCGGCGGCGCTGGTGATATGGGGCGGGACCAACCGGGTGCTGGCGCTCGGCATCGGTTCTGACCCGCTATTCCTCGGGGAGGTTCTGATCAACCGCTCGTATCTGGCAGGTGGCTTGGTTGCGCTGTCGATGTTCGGCTTCTTCATTCTGTTCTTTCGAACCCGCATGGGCATCGTGCTGCGTGCGATTTCCGACGACTACACCGCATCCTGGTCGGTGGGCATCTCGGTCGAACGAGGTGTCGCACTGTCCTGGGCCATGTCGGCAGTCGTCGCTACCACCGCCGGTGTACTCTGGGCATCGATCCAGGGGGTCGACCAGTCTCTGTCGCAGCTGCTGCTGATGGGCATTGCTGTCGCCGTGTTGGGTGGTCTCGACAGCATTGGTGGCGCAATCCTGGCTGGCTTGCTGCTTGGCACGTTCCAGGGAATTGCATCCGGTTACCTGGATCGCCTGGTTGGTGGCGGGAGCCGCGAACTGGTCGTCGCCGGGACCTTGATCCTGACCATCCTGATCCGGCCGCACGGCCTGTTCGGGCGCGAAGACATTCAAAGGATCTGACGCTCATGTTCTATCGACAGGCCGGCATTCATCACACCACCTACCGTGGTGATCGGAAATTTTTTCCGATTTCATTCGAGCGCTGGCAGATCATCGTGCTGTTCGCGATTGGTCTGGCCGCACCCTTCCTGCTGAGTCCCTTGTACCTGAAGAGCTACATGCTGCCATGGCTGATCTGGACATCTGCCGCGCTCGGCCTGAATCTCATCCTGGGCTGGGCCGGACAATTCCATTTCGGGTATGCGGCCGTGATGGGGATCGGTGCCTATACGGCCGTCCACGCCACCCGCAACGGCATCCCCTTCGAGATCGCGCTGGTCCTCGCCGGTCTAATGGCCACGATCATCGGCAGCGCGTTCGCCATCACTGCCTTGCGCGTGCGGGGCCTGTATCTGGCCCTGAGCACGCTGGCGATGCAGTTCGTGCTCGACTGGGTCATAAACAAGGTCCCCGCCGTCAGCGGTGGAACCCAGGCAACGATTCAAGCGCCGCCAATGCGTCTGCTGGGAATCGAAGTCACCTCGGACGCGGGCCAATACTACGTGGTGCTTTTCTGGTGCGTGCTGGTGACGATGTTCATGCTGAACCTGCGCCGCACCGGTCTGGGCCGTGCATTGGTTGCAGTTCGCGAGAAGGATTTCGCCGCTGCGGTGATTGGTGTCAACAGCTTTTATTACAAGCTGGTTGCATTCGCGATGTCGTCATTCATCGGCGGCATCAGCGGCGCGATCTTGATCTTTACGTTCTATCACGCAGTGACGCCAGAGCAATTCACCGTTAGTGTATCCATCCAGACACTGGCGATGGTGATCGTCGGTGGGATCGGCAGCGTCATCGGGTGCTATTTCGGCGTCGCGTTCATCCTGTTGCTGCCGGGGATCGTGGCCAACCTGATCTTCGCGCTCGCCGAGGCGCTGGATCTGAAGATCGGCATCGAACTGCTGGCCCATATTCCAAGCCTGCTGTATGGGATCCTCATCATCGGCTTTCTCCTGTTTGAACCCCTTGGGCTGGCCAAGATCTATGCCAATCTGCGCAACTATCTGCTGTACTGGCCGTTCGGCTACGCCCGCAAGTGAAGGTCGCTTGTTTCTGTCTCTGCAATTCCACCATCCAATGGAGATCGTCAAATGTTCACTCAATTGAAGCTGGTCCTCGGCGCCGCGAGCATGCTGCTTGCCTCGCCTGCCGTCCTGGCGGCCGACCCGATTCGCTTTGGTCTGTGCTACGACTTGACCAAAGCCTATACATTCATCACGCCACAGGTAGCGGCAGCGGCACGCGACTACGCCGACCTGCTGAACATGAAAGGCGGCATCGGCGGCCACCCGATCGAAGTGATCCTGCAGGACCATGGCAACGAGCCGCAACGCGGGATCGAATGCTATGAGAAGGTCAAACAGATGGGCGCGATCACTGTTGACCTGTTGTCGACTCCCGTATCCCGTGCAGTGCTGCCACGCGCGATGAAGGACGGCGTGGTCATGCTGCAGGCACTGGTCGGTCGCGGCGATGCTGTCGACGGTGAAGTCTTCAAGTGGATCTATCCGCTTGGCCCGACCTACTGGGGCCAGGCCGCCAACATCGTCAGCTACTTCAAGAAGCAGTCGGGCGGCAACCTCAAGGGCAAGAAGATCGCGTTCTTATATATCGACTATCCGTTCGGACAGGAGCCGATCCCGGTACTCCAGGAGCTACAGAAACGCGAGGGATTCGACCTTCAACTCTATCCCTACCCTCTCCCTGGCAATGACCAGTCTGCAGCCTGGTCCCAGATCCGGCGCTTCCAGCCAGATCTGATCCTCCATTGGGGCTTTTCTGCCATGCACGGCGTGGCAGCGAAGGAAGCCAATCGCAACGGTATCGCCCTGGACAAGATCATCACGGTCAACTGGTTCAATGAAGTCGATCTTGCGAATATCGGCCCCGCTGTCGCGAAAGGATTGCGGAAATCCTCCGTGGTTGTCAGTGGCAGCGACCACCCATTGATCCAGGAAATATCGCGGGAGCTTTACGACAAGAACAAGGGCAACGGCGATCGCAAGTTCCTTGGTGATACCTACTACAACGTCGGGCTGGCGATCTACGCTCCGGTCTTCGAGGCAGCAAGGCTGGCACTTCAGGCTGACAAGGCACCTCTGACGCCCGAGAAGATGCGCAAGGGGCTCGAGCGACTCAAGGATTACGACGCCAAGGGCATGCTGCCCCCGTTGACTGTGACGGCAAAGGACCATGGCGGTGGCGGCAAGAGCCGGATTGACCTGTGGGACGGCACAAAGTGGGTGCCCCAGACCGACTGGTTCGCGGACTACTCTGACCTGGTGTGGTCAACCGTGAAAAAACATTCCAACGAGTTCGACAAGTCTGGCAAGTAATGCCCGGACCGACCGGGGTGCCATGCACCCCGGTCGGCTCGCAGACCATGCATTGCCGTTTCGCCACTCACTGACAGTAACAAACTTACCGCCATGGCAGTCAACAAATTGAAATGCGCTCTGGGTGCAATCATCATCAGCTTCAGTACCCAGGCCGCACTGGCTGCAGAGCCAGTTCGATTTGGTCTGTGTTATGACCTGACCAAGATCTACGTTGCCGCCGTTCCCCAAGTGGCGCAGGCAGTCAAGGACTACGCAGACCTGTTGAATCTGCGCGGAGGCATCGAAGGCCACCCGGTCGAGATCAACGTGGTGGACCATGGCAATGAACCGCAGCGCGGCATCGATTGTTATGAACGCCTCAAGCGTGACGGCGTCCTGATATTCGACTTCTTCTCGACACCTGTTTCCCGGGCAGTGCTACCACGCATCGTCCAGGATGGCAACATCCTCGTCCAGCCACTGGTCGGACGTGGCGATGCGGTCGACGGAGAGGTATTCAAGAACGTGTTTCCGCTGGCCCCCACCTACTGGGGCCAGGCGGCAAACATCATCAGCTACGTCAAGAAGCAGGCGGGCGGAAACCTGCAAGGCAAAAAGGTCGCGTTCATCTATCTGGACACACCGTTCGGCAGGGAACCGATGCCGATGTTCGAAGCACTCAAGCGCATCGAGCGTTACGAATTCCAGAGTTTCCCGATTCCGGTCCCTGGAAACGATCAGAGTGCCGCATTCACGCAGCTGCGGCGCTTCCAGCCTGACTGGGTCGTGACATGGTCATTTTCACCGTTGAACCCGATCAGTTTTCGCGAGATGCAGCGCAACGGCATCCCGATCGAAAAGATGATCACCGTCAACTGGATCAACGAGGTCGACATCAACAACTTCGGTGCCATGGCAGCCAAGGGGTTGAAGCGATCAGCAGTCGTCAGCGGCGGCGCCGAGCATCCCCTGGTCAAAGACATCCTGCGCGAGGTCTATGACAAGGGCAAGGGCAACGGCGATCGCAAACTGGTGGCTGACTCGTACTACAACACCGGCCTGGCGGTCTATTCCACGGTGTTCGAAGGCCTGCGGCTGGCGATCAAGAACCAGGGATGGCCGCTGACACCCGAAAAGATCCGCCAAGGCATGCACAGCATCAGGAATTTCGATGCCAACGGCTTCATGCCATCGGTAACGATCACACCTCAGGATCACGGCGGCGGCGGCAAGACCCGGATCGACATGTGGGACGGCACGAAGTGGGTTCCCCAGACCGACTGGTTCGCCGATTACACGGCCCTGGTATGGACCATGGTGAGGGCCAACTCGGCCGATTTCGCAAAATCCGGCAAATAAACCAGTGCATTGCACACAGCAGGGGAACAGACGATGCGGACATTCTTGAAAACTGCAGCAACAGCGCTTGCCATGTGGACCGCTTGCCAAGGCGCAGGCGCGGCCGAACCAATTCGTATCGGCTTGTGCTACGACCTGACGAAGTCATACCACTTCATCACGCCCCAGGTGGCCCAGGCGGCGCGCGACTACGCCAATCTGATCAACGCCAAAGGCGGCATCGGAGGACGCCAGCTCGATATCTCGGTGCAGGACCATGGCAACGAGCCACAGCGAGGTCTCGAGTGCTACGAACGCCTGAAGCGTGAAGGCGTGATGGTTTTCGACTTCATGTCGACGCCGGTGGCCCGCGCCGCGCTGCCGCGTGTCATGCAGGACGGCAACATCATGATCCAGGCCTTCCATGGTCGGGCTGATGCAGTCGACGGGGAAGTTTTCAAGTCCGTGTTCCCCCTCGGGCCGACTTACTGGGGGCAGGCAGCCAACATGGTCAGCTACATCAAGCGCCAAGCCGGCACGAACTTCAAGAAGACGAAGATCGCATATCTCTACATCGACTATCCGCTGGGCCACGAACCGATTCCGGTGCTGCAGGAGTTGCAAAAGCGCGAGGGCTTCGAGCTCCAGATGTTTCCCTATCCCTTGCCCGGCAACGACATGAGCTCGGCGATGAGCCAGCTCCGCCGCTACCAACCTGACTGGATCATCCACTGGGGCATCGGTCCGATGAACGTGGTCGCCGTCAAGGAATTGAAGCGCAATGGAATCGCGCTGGACAAGTTCATTACCGTCAACTGGATCAACGAGGTCGACATCAACAACATCGGCGCCGACGCGGCGAAAGGGCTCAAGCGATCCTCGGTCGTCATTGGTGGCGGTACCGAGCACCCCTTGCTGCGGGAGATTTCCAAGGATCTCTACGACAAAGGCAAGGGCAGCGGTGACCGAAAGTTCCTCTCCGACTCGTACTACAACCTGGGCCTGGCGATGTATTCCACGGTCTTCGAAGGAGTACGGGTGGCGGCCAAGGATGGGACCCCTCTCACCGCCGAGAAGATCCGCAAAGGCATGGAAAGCCTGCGCAACTACGACGCCAACGGCCTGATGGCCCCGCTGACGCTGACCGCGCAGGACCATGGTGGCGGTGGCAAGACACGAATCGACATGTGGGACGGCAGCAAGTGGGTGCCTCAAATCGACTGGTCCGCAGATTACACGGATCTGGTTTGGAGCACGGTGAAGCAGCATTCCGCCGACTTCGCAAAATCCGGAAAATAAACAGTGAACGCCTTGAGTCTGAACAACATCGAGGTCATCTACGACCATGTTTTCCTGGCCATCAAGGGCGTCTCGGTCGAAGTTCCGGACGGCGGCATGGTCGCGCTGCTCGGTGCAAACGGTGCCGGCAAGAGCACCACGCTCAAGGCGATAAGCGGCCTGCTGAAGGCCGAACGCGGCCTGGTGACGCGCGGAGATGTCAAATACCGTGATCAGGATCTGGCCCATTTGCCGCCGCAGCAGCGTGTCAAGCTGGGAATCGCACAGGTACTCGAAGGTCGACGTGTCTTTGAGCATCTGACGTCCGACGAGAACCTGATTGCGGCGTCGGCCGTGCATGGCAGCCGCGCCGACATGGCCCGCAACATGGAGCGGGTCTATGGCTACTTCCCGCGTCTGTACGAGCGCCGAACCGCCATGTCCGGATACCTTTCGGGTGGCGAGCAGCAGATGCTCGCGATTGCGCGCGCACTGATGACGCAGCCCAAGTTGCTGATGCTGGACGAACCAAGCCTCGGGCTCGCTCCCGTCATCGTCGAGGAAATATTTTCAATTATCCGGCGCATCAACCAGGAAGAAAAAATGTCGATTCTGCTGGTGGAGCAGAACGCGATCGCCGCACTTGACGTCGTATCCCATGGCTACCTGATCGAGAATGGCCGCGTCGTCATGCACGACGCCGCGGAGTCCCTCAAGAAGAACCCGGATATCCAGGAGTTCTATCTCGGTGGACACGAAGGCAAGGACTTCAACAACATCAAGCACTATCGCCGGCGCAAGCGGTGGCTGGCCTGAGTGCACTCTTCAGGACCAACGATCGATCGACTGCGCCAGCGACTTGCCCGGCTGCCGGCGCAGACCTCGCTCACGCTGCAGCAGTTGCGTGCGCAGTACGAGCGCGCCACCGAGGCATTTCCCGTCAGCGACGCAGTACAGGTAAAGGCAGTTGCCGCGAGGACGGTGCGCGGCGAATGGCTGACGCCCGACGGTGCCGCAGATGCAGTGATGCTGTACTTGCACGGCGGCGGTTATGTCATCGGCTCGCCGCGCTCGCACCGCCACCTGGCTGCCGCGATCTCCTTGGCCGCGGGCGTGCGGACCTTCACGCTGGACTACCGGCTGGCGCCGGAGCATCCGCATCCGGCAGCACTCGATGACGCCATTGCCGCCTACCGTTGGCTGAGAACCCGCAATCACGTGCCGGCACAGCGGATCGTCATCGCCGGCGACTCAGCCGGCGGTGGGCTCGCGCTGGCCCTGCTGGTGGCGCTGCGCGATGCCGGTGAGGCGCTGCCGGCTTCGGCGGTACTGTTGTCGCCCTGGGTCGATCTGAGCTGTAACCTGCCTTCGTGCCAGCCCGGCGCTGTACCAGATCCAGTGATCGACCCTCAGGTGATTCGCGCAATGGCCCGCGCTTACATGGGCCGCCGCAACCTTCGCCAGCCGCGTGCGTCGCCGCTGTTTGCCGATCTACGCGGCCTGCCGCAGCTATTGGTGCAAGCCGGCGGCGCTGAGTCGCTGCTCGACGACGCATTACAGATCGCGATGGCCGCCAGCCGGGCCGGCGTGCACACCACGCTCGAGGTCTGGCCACGCATGATCCATGTCTGGCAATGGTACGCACCCATCCTCGATGATGGCCGAGTGGCAATCAAACGCATCGCCGAATTCACGCGCGATGCGTTGACCCGGTCCGAAGCAGTCTGAGCCTGCGTCCATTTTCAAACAAATGCTTGGCAGGTTTACAATGAGTCGTCTTCACTAAGGGATCAACCATGGCAAGATCGGCCACTGTCACGAACGCGCGACAGCGCAGCATTCGCGGGCAGACCGCCATCGTCGGCGCGGGGCGGTCGGCGGTCGGGCGGGTGCAAGGCAAGAGCGTGATGGCGCTGGCATCGCAGGCCGCCAAGGCCGCGCTGGCCGATGCCGGCATTGATCGTTCGCAGATCGATGGGGTGCTGACCAGCGCGGCATTCGCCGCGCCGTTTCATCGCTTCAGCGTGGCCTTCAGCGAGTACTTCGGAATCGTGCCGACGTTCTCGAATACGCTGCAGGTGTCGGGCGCGACGGCTGCCACGATGTTCAACATTGCTGCAGCCGCGATTGCCGGCGGCTTGGCCGAAAATGTCCTCGTTCTCGGCGCCGACAGCCTGCTCACCGGTCTGTCGCCCGACCTGGCGCTGCGCTCGATGACCGAGAGTCGTGATCAGCAGTACGAGATGCCCTTCGGCATCCCGGTAGCCAATACATTCGCGATGACGGCGCACCGTCACATGAAGGATTTCGGCACCACCGCCGAGCAATTCGCCAAGGTTGCGGTAATTCATCGCGAACACGCGATGCGCACGCCTGGCGCACAGATGACCACGCCGATCACGGTGGACGACGTGCTCAATTCCGGCTGGGTGACTACGCCATATCACAAGCTTGATTGTTCGCTGATCTCGGACGGTGCTGTCGCCTTCGTGGTCAGCTCGGCCGACCGCGTCGGCGCATTCAAGGCCAAGCCGATTTTCATCCTGGGCGGCGGCGAGTGTTATACGCACGAGCACATCTTTCTGATGCCCTCACTGACGACCACCGGAGCCGTGCAGTCCAGCGCGAAGGCTTATGCCATGGCCGGTTGTTCGCCTCGCGACATCGATGTGGCCGGAATCTACGACTGCTTCACCGGCACCGTGATCATGATGCTGGAAGATCTCGGCTTCTGCCCCAAGGGCGCAGGGGGCGGGTTCGTCGATGATCGCCAGATTACCTACGGCGGGGCGATCCCCTGCAACACCCATGGCGGCCTGCTCTCGTTCGCCCATCCCGGCATGCCAGGTTCATTGCTCCACTTTCTGGAGGTGGTGCAGCAACTTCGCGGCGCGTGCGGCGAGCGACAGGTGGCAGGGGCTGAGCTCGGGCTCGTGCACAGCCTCGGGGCCGGATTTGCCACACAAGCCACAACCATTCTTGGAACGGAGGCCACATTGTGAGACTGATTGATCCCCGCGAGGCACATGTCAAGCCACTGCCCACGCCGGACGCCGATTCGCGAGATTATTGGCAGGGGCTGAAGGACGGCAAGCTGCTGCTTCAGCATTGCGCCGCATGTGGGCACGTGCAGTTCTACCAACAGGCAATCTGCCGGCAGTGTGGCAGCGAGGAACTCGAACACCGAGCGGCCAGTGGGCGCGGCGTGGTGCATTCATACAGTGTGGTACACCGAGCGCCGGGTCCCGCCTTCAAGCAGGAAACGCCGTATGCCGTGCTGCTGGTGGAGCTGGTTGAAGGCCCTCGCATGATCAGTTCGCTGGCCGATGCCGATCCGACACAGGTCGAGTTCGACATGCCGGTCGAATTGGTCTGCGAGCAAGTCGGCGAGCAAGTGGTGCTGCCACGTTTCCGACCCGTCGGTGGCCTGACAGACGGTCGATAAAAAGACGGCGGGAAGTTTCCTGCCCGCCGCGGAAAATGCCTCCGCTGAGGTGAAGGCACCCTAGGAACCGTCAGAACAGATGCCGGATGCCGAGAGCAAGACCATTGTTCTTTGCGTTGGTGACGATGACATTGCCACTTCCGCCGAAGTTCCCGTTACCCCAGAGGGGTGAGAGCCCAAGATCCTTGTTGTCGACGAATCCAGCCAAGGCATAGAGCGAGGTGCGCTTCGAAAGCGCGTAGAACGCGTTCAGTACCACCAGCTTGCTGGTTGAAGAGGGGCCGACCTTCTCTTTCACCGCCCAGTACTGGGCGGCCAAGGTCAGAGCCGGCGTGGCCTTGAAGCTGCCGCCCAGCGTCCACAGACTCGAGTGGACAAAGCCGACCACGCCATTGCTGTTGTCCATCTTGTCGGCACCGGCATGAAGTTTGAAGGTGCCGAAGTCGTAGGAGCCCGACAACATGGTCCAGGTCACGCTCTTGCCGGCAAGATCCTCGTCCTTCTGGACACTGAGCGAGACAGCAATCGGCCCTTGCATGTAGCGAACGTTGCCGCCCAGGTTCCTGCCGCTCAGGCCCTCTCCGGCCGCGACTGACAATGCAAAGTCGAAGCCACCCAGCTTCGGACTGTCGTAGCGAATCTGGTTGCTGTTCCAGAAATCGTTGCCGATGCCCTGGGACAGCACGGCAAGCCCGAAGCCGGTATTGATGCCCGACGGCGTCGCGCTGATGACACCCCCTTGCTTGGCAATTGCCGCGGTCCCGTAGCGACCCAGCGCGACCTGCCCGAACGCACCCTTCAGCCCGACCACGGCATTGCGGCGCCAGAACGAAGGCGCGGTTGCCGTAGCGCATCCGGCAGCGGCGTTGCAGGCGCCGGAGCTCGCGCCTCCACCTGCCACCCCATTTTTCATATCGATCGGAGACTCGAGGTTGAAGAAGACACTCACTCCGCTGCCAAGATCCTCGGTTCCTCTGACCCCCCACCGCGACGAACTGCCGGTATCGGAATTGAGCTTGTTCAGACGGCTGGTCGATGTGGCGGTCCTGTCGAATGTGGCACCTCCGACGTCTAGCAACCCATATAGCGTCACCGAAGACTGCCCGTATGCAAGGACCGCCGCCGATGCGCCAAAGACTCCGATCAAGAGCGTTCTGATGTTCACTTCTTTGTCTCCTCTAGTGGATTGAAACCGCCCCGCAACGGGACGAATGGGGGAACAGAATTTCTGGCGACGATGGGGTCGGGCGATCAAATCCGGGCCTCAGCCCAGGCTTTCAGCCTAACGTTAGGCAGTTAAACCGTACATGTCCAGGGTGTATACCCCAATGGCTGCGGGAAGGTATGCCTCCCGATTCCACACCGCTTCCGGACCGTCCACGTCCCTCCCGGGCGCCTTCAGTCGTCGTTCTTTTTGGCGAAAACTACTTCCTATGGAGAAAACTTCTGGACGAGTCCGGCATCACATGTCACCATTGAAGGATGGTTCCATCAATCTCCATCGTCTCAAATGGACACTAACGCAGCGCCGGAAAAACTTGTTGGAGCCCTCGCCAGCGGGCTGGCAATCGTGCGCTATCTGTCGACCGCCGCCGCACCAATCGGGGTCAGCCGCATCGCGCGCGGCCTTGGGTTGAATTCGAGCACCTGTTTCAACCTGCTCAAGACACTGGTGCATGAACGACTGGTCACTTTTGACGACGCCACCAAGACCTACCGGGTCGGGCTGGGTCTGGTCGAACTGGCCAAGGGCGCACTCGAGACCGCATCGTATGCGCGGCTGGTGCATCCGCACCTCGAATGTATCGCCGCCACGCATCGGGTCACGGCCACGCTCTGGCACTGCGCATCGGCAGACCGTGTCGTGCTGGTTGATCGCGCTGACAACGATGGAACGATGCGCGTTCATATGAACGTCGGTCAGCGCCTGCCCATGTTCATATCCGCACTTGGCCGCAGCATGGCGGCGCACTCGGGTCTGACCCGCAATGCGCTGCGGCAGAGAGTCGCCGCGCTGCGCTGGGATGATGCCCCCAGCTTCGAGGCCTACATGCGCAGTGTCGACGAAGCGCTCAGCAAGGGCTATGCGGTTGACGCCGCCAACTATGTCAAGGGCGTGACCAGCGTCTCCTCAGCGGTGCTCGATGCGGCCGGGTTGCCGGTCATGGCGATCAGCGGTACCGGGTTCAGCGCACAGTTGACGCGGGCGGCGATCAAGGCACTGGGCGAAGACCTGCGCGACCGGGCCGCACTTGTTTCGCGGGCCTTGTCCGGTCCCCTACCCAAGGAAGAGGCACTTGACCGATGAGTCTGGATTTCCGCTTCTCCGCTGAACATGAAGCCGTGCGCGACACCGTGCGCCGCATGTGCCGTGAAGAGCTGTCGCCACTGGTCGAGCAGGCCGAAGAAGAAGAGTCCTTTCCGCGTCAGGTGTTCCGCCGCTGGGGTGAACTGGGTCTGCTTGGCGTGCGCTACCCCGAATCGGATGGCGGCAGCGGCATGGACAAGGTCAGCGACTGCCTCGTGCGCGAAGAGCTGAGCTTTTGCAGCCAGGCCTTCGCGTCAAGCTGGTCGGCCCATTCACACCTCGGCATCTGGCCGCTCTGGCGCGCCGGCACGCCCGAGCAGCGGGCGCGCTGTTTCGTGCCGGCACTGGCGGGGGAGAAGATCGCCGCCTTCGCCCTGAGCGAGCCGGACGGCGGCTCCAACGTGCGTGCGCTGCGCACCAAGGCCACGCGCACGCCCGATGGCTGGCGCCTGGACGGGGCAAAACTCTACATCACCAACGCACCGATTGCCGACTTCATGCTGGTCGCCGCACGCACGCGGCCCGAACTCACGCCCGAGGCGATCAGCCTGTTCATCGTCGAGCTGCCGAATCCCGGCGTGGTGATGTCCAAGCTGCGCAAGGAAGGCATCCGTGGCTCGGAGACAGCGTTGATCCACCTTGACAATGTGCTCGTGCCCGACGCCGACCTGCTCGGCGCGCGCGAGGGAACCTATCCGGTGATCCTCGATTCGTTGAGCGAGAACCGCGTCGGCGTGGCGGCCAATGCATTGGGCATGGCGCGCGCGGCATACGAGGCTGCACTGTCCTTTGCCCGCGACCGGGTGGTGGCCGGCAAACGCATTGGTGACTACCAGGCCGTCGGTCACCGGCTGGCCGAGATGGCGGCACAGATCGAGGCCGCACGCTGGCTGGTCTACTACGGCGCATGGCGCGTCGACCAGGGAACGTTGGATGCGGCCACCGCAGCCAAGGTCAAGCTGGTAGCCAGCGAGACGGCAGTGTCAGTCAGCGAAGCCGCCATCCGCATTCACGGCGGCGCCGGGATCATGCGCGAATACCCGGTTGGCCGCATTCACCGCGATGCCCTGGTCTATGTGATCGGCGAGGGCACCAGCGACATCCAGCGCAACATCATTGCGCGCGACCTCGGATTCAAGACATGACAATCGCAGCTTCCGTTCTGCGCGAGCGCCACGGCGCCACGCTCGTCATCAGGCTCAACAAGCCCGAAGCACGCAATGCCTTCGACCTGGAGATGCGCCAGGACATCGCCGAGGCCGTGTTCGAGGCCCGCGACAACCCCGACATACGCGCCGTCGTCATCACCGGCTCGGGCAAGGCTTTCTGCGCCGGCGGCGACCTGAAGGCACTGTCGGCGGAGAAACGTCCCGTCTTCAAAGATCGTGACCGCATCCGCCGCCTGCACGTCTGGTTCCGCGAGCTGACCAATCTCGAGAAGCCGGTCATCGCCGCGGTGCACGGGCCTGCATTCGGTGCCGGTTTCATCCTGGCACTGGCCTGTGATTTCGTGCTCGCCGCGCCCAGCGCCCGCTTCTGCGCCGTGTTTACGCGCATGGGTCTGGTACCGGACCTGGGCGCTTTCTACCTGCTGCCGCGCGTGGTCGGCCTGATGCGTGCGAAGGAGTTGGTGTTCTCGGCGCGCGAGGTCGATGTGGAAGAAGCGCAATCGCTTGGCATTGTCTATGACGTGGTGGCCGAGGAGAGCCTGCTCGACGAAGCGCTGGCAATGGCAGCGCGCTTTCACACCGCATCCACGCAGGCCATCGGCATCTCGAAGAACATCCTCAACCGCTCGTTCAACCTCGATCAGGACACGCTCGCCGAACTCGAGGCGGCAGCGCAGGCGATGGTGATGAAGACCGACTACCACCATGACGCCGTGTCGCGCTTCATCAACAAGCAGCCGCTGGCCTTCCAGTGGCCGGCCAAGCGCGGGCCCGGCAGCGGCAAGTGAACATCGAGGCTTCGAACAGCGGCGAACGCCTGTTCGCGCTGTACCAGACCATGCTGCTCGTCCGTCAGGCCGAGATGGCTCTGACCAAACTGTTCGCCGACGGCGAGGTGCCGGGCTTCATTCACCTCAGCATCGGCCAGGAGGCGATCGCCGCCGGTGTCTGCTCGGCGCTGGCAAGCGGCGATACGCTGGCCACCACGCACCGTGGCCATGGCCACGTGCTGGCGCGCGGCTTGGCGCTGGACGGTTTTTTCAAGGAGGTCATGGGCCGGGCCGGCGGCATTTGCCAGGGCCGCGGCGGCTCGATGCACGTGGCCGACACCAGCCTTGGAATCCTCGGCGCCAACGGCATCGTCGGCGCCGGCATTCCGATCGCGCTGGGCAGTGCCCTCGCACAGTCGGTGCTGGGCACCGGCGCTCTGGCGGTGAGTTTCTTCGGCGATGGCGCGATGGCCGAAGGCGTGTTGCACGAGACGCTGAACATGGCTGCGCTGTGGAAGACTCCGCTGCTGCTGGTCTGCGAGAACAACGGCTGGTCGGAGTTCTCGCCCACCGCGCGTCAATTTGCCGCGCAACTCGGTGGTCTGGCGGCGGCCTTCGGCATCGTCCATGAGTTGGTGGACGGCAACGATGTCCTGGCGGTGGCCGACGCGGCGACACGCGCCACCTCGGCCATTCGCAGCGGCAACGGACCACGCCTGCTGGAATGCAAGACACACCGCGTGCGCGGCCACTTCGAAGGCGATCCGCAGAAATACCGCGCTGCCGAAGAATTGCAGGCCGGCGCGAAGATCGATCCCCTGGAACGCGCCCAGGCCGCGCTGCGCAAGGCCGGGATCGGCGCCGACGTGCTGGCCGCTGCTGCGAGCGAGGTGGCGCAGCGCATCGAAGCGGCGATTACCGCCGCACGCGCCGACGGCCTGCCGGACTTTGCGCCCGCATTGGCCGACGTCTATACCCCGCTGCCGGCATGAGCACGACTACAGAAATGAAATATATGGCCAGCGTCGCGATGGCCCTGCGCGACACCATGGCCGAAGACCCACGTGTGGTCGTGATGGGCGAGGACATCGGGGCGCCGGGTGGCTCGTTCAAGGCGACGCGCGGCCTGCTCGATGAATTCGGTCCGAAGCGCGTCCTCGACACACCGATCTCGGAAGCCAGCATCGTCTCGGCTGCGGTCGGCGCTGCCCTGTCGGGATTGCGACCGGTGGTCGAGATCATGTTCATGGATTTCGTCACGCTGGCGATGGATGCGCTGGTCAACCAGGCAGCCAAGGCGCGCTTCATGTTCGGCGGCCAATGCAGCGTACCGATGGTGATGCGCACGCCGCATGGCGGCGGGCTTAATGCGGGGCCGCAGCACTCGCAATGCCTGGAATCCTGGCTGGCACACATTCCCGGCCTGAAGGTGGTCTGCGCCGCAACACCCGGTGACGCCTACGGCCTGCTGCGAGCGGCCATCGCCGATCCTGACCCGGTGATCTTCATCGAACACAAGGGCCTGTACGGCAGCAAGGGCCCGGTGGACTGCGCTGCGACCGATGCAATCGGGACAGCGAAGGTGGTGCGTGCGGGACGCGACGCGACGCTCGTGACCTATGGCGCGACCGTGCACACATCGCTGCTGGCGGCGCAGCAGCTCGCCGCCGAAGGTGTCGAAATCGAGGTCATCGACCTGCGCAGCCTGCAGCCCTGGGACCGCCGCACCGTCCTCGCCTCGTTGGCACGCACCCACCGCGCCGTCATCGTCCATGAGGCAGTGCAGGCCTTCGGCGTCGGTGCCGAAATTGCCGCCACGCTGGCCGACGAAGGCTTCGACGATCTCGACGCACCGATCGTGCGGGTCGGTGCACCGTTCATGCCGGTGCCGTTCGCGAAGTCGCTCGAGCAGGGTTATGCGATCGGCGTCGCGGGCATCGTCAGCGCACTGCGGCGCACGCTGGATTGAACACAAAGGCAATCACCATGTCCAATATCCTGAGCGAAAAGCGCGGCCCGGTCGGGCTGCTGACCATCAACCGGCCGAAGACACTCAACGCCATCGACGTAGCGACCATGCACGAGCTCGATGCTGCGCTGGCCGCCTTCGAGGCCGACGACGGCGTGCACGTCATCGTCATCACTGGTGCCGGCGAGCGCGCGTTTGTTGCCGGCGGCGACATCGCCGACCTCGACAGCCGCAAGGGCCTGGCGCATTACCAGGAGTTTGCCGAAGTCATCCACCATTTGGTCAACCGCTTCGACAACTGCGACAAACCGACGCTGGGTGCGATCAACGGCTGGGCGTTGGGCGGTGGCACCGAGTTGCTGCTGGCGCTGGACATCCGCCTGGTTGCCGAGGAGGCCAAGCTTGGCCTGCCCGAGATCACTCTAGGCCTTTTCCCCGGTGCCGGCGGCACGCAGCGATTGATCCGCCAGATCCCGCTTTGTCGAGCCAAGGAGCTGATGTTCACCGGCGACCAGATCAGCGCCGCCGAGGCCGTAGCCCTGGGCATGTGCAATCGCGCCGTACCGCGCGAGCGCCTGCTCGACGAGACGCTGGCGCTGGCCGCCCGCATTGCCGAGAAGTCGCCGCTGGTGCTGAAGTTGCTCAAGCGCACGTTGCGCCATGGTTTGGAGATGCCATTGCCGGCAGCGCTGGCGCATGAGCAGGCCATGATCGGCCTGGTGCTTGACAGCCGGGACGCCCACGAAGGCTGCCGTGCCTTCCTGGACAAGCGAAAAGCCGATTTCAGCGGAACCTGACGGCGTGCTCCGCGACTGGATCATGCCCAAGCTGGGCCTGACGATGACCGACGGCGTTCTCGCCGAATGGACGGTGGCCCCGGGCGCGCGATTCAACGCCGGCGACTGTGTGTTCGTGGTCGAGAACGACAAGGCTGCCAGCGAGATCGCGGCCGAGCGTGACGGGATCATGGGCGTCCAGAGCTCGGCCGTCGGCGAGACCGTGCCGGTCGGCGCCGTCCTTGGCTACTGGGACGACGACTGCGGTGCCGCTGCAGCACCGGCGACGCTGCCAGCGCACGCCAGCCGGCCGGCTGCCGAAATGCCGGCAGCGATGGTGGCGTCAACGGACTTGTCACTCCCGCACGCCATGGCCTTGCAGGAGCGCCGGCCCGTCACACCCTGGGCACGCAAGCTGGCCCGGCAACGCGGCATCGAACTCAGCTCTGTGACCGGCTCAGGGCCGCGCGGCCGCGTGCGTGCACGCGACGTCGAGGCTGCGGGCTTACCGCCGGCACCAGCGTCCGGCGTGACTGTGTCGACCGCACACCCGCTGCCCACCACTTTGCCGGCGATCGGCGCGCCGCGCGGTCACCTGAAGCCCTTGACGCCGAGGCAGCAGGCCATGGCGGCACGCCTGACCGCGGTCAAGCAGGAGATCCCGCACTTCTACCTTGCGCGCGAGGCCGAGGTTTCCAACCTGCTCGAACTGCACGACAAGCTGAAGGACCCGGCTGCCGAGCCGCGCCTGACACTGAACCATTACATCGTCGCCGCGGTGGGCCGCGCGCTGCGCTCACTGCCCGAGCTGAACCGTGTCTGGACAGCACAAGGCGTGCTGGTGCTCGACGACAGCGATGTCGGCCTTGCGGTGCACACCGAACACGGGCTGCTGGTGCCGGTGTTGCGCGACGTCGGTCGACTGGGTCTGGCCGCACTGGCGCGCCAGGCCAACACGCTGGCCGAGCGGGCCCGGGCCGGGCGGCTGGGCGCCGACGAGATGGCCGGTGGCGCCATCACCGTTTCCAACGCCGGCATGGCCGGCCTTGCATCGATGACGTCGATCATCGTCCCCGGCCAGTCGATGATTCTCGGCGTGGGCGGCGTGCGCGAGCTGTTCCGCCCCGACGCGCAGGGCCAACCGACACTGCAGCACGAGATCATGCTCACGCTGTCGGTCGACCACCGCGTGCTCGATGGCGTCAGCGGCGCGGCACTGCTGCATGCCATCGTTGATGGACTCACCCATCCGACGCGGCTGTTGTTTGAAGAATTATTGCAGGAGTCATGATGGACTTTCGACTTTCCGACGAACAGAAACTGATGATCGATGCGGCGCGCAAGGTCGGCGATCACTTCGGCCTCGAATACTGGCGCAAGCAGGACGCGGCCAAGGCCTTTCCGATCGAGTTCTGGCACGCCGTCTGTGAGGCCGGCCTGTGTGGTGCTGCGCTGCCGACGGCGGTTGGCGGATCCGGGCTGGGCATGTTCGAACTGGCACTGGTGGTCGAGACACTGGCCGCCTGCGGGGGTGGCTCTACGGTGGGCCAGCTCTTCATGATCAACCCGATCTTCGGCGGCGTGGCGTTGTCGCGCTTTGGCACGCCCGCGATGAAGGCCGAGCTGTTGCCAAAGATCATCACCGGCGAGATCAACTGCTGCATGGCGCTGACCGAGCCTGATGCCGGCACCAACACGCTGGAGCTGCGCAGCTTCGCCGCAGCCGGCGGCGCAGGCTGGCGCCTGAACGGCCGCAAGATCTGGATCACCGGCGTGCCCGATGCCGCCAAGATGCTGGTGGTAGCACGGACCAAGAAGCTTGACGAATGCAAGTCGCGCAGCGACGGCCTGTCGATGTTCATGATCGATGTCGACCGCAAGGGCCTGACGCACAGCGCCATCGACAAGGTCGGGACACGCACGCTGGCGTCGAGCAGCGTCTTTTTCGACGACGTGCACATCGACTCCGACGAACTGGTAGGCACGCTGCACCGGGGTTGGCACGAACTGCTCGACGTGCTGAACACCGAACGCATCGTCACCACCGCGGCGCTGGCCGGCACCGGCGAGCTCGCCATCAAGCTGGCGGTGAAATACGGCAACGATCGCAAGGTGTTCGGCAGCATGCCGATCAGCAGCTACCAGGGACTGCAGTTCCCGCTGGCGCAATGCCATGTCGAGATCGAAGCGGCACGGCTGCTCAACCACAAGGCGGCGGTGAACTGCGACATGGGGCTGCCCTACGGCAGCGAGGCCAATGCCGCCAAGCTGCTCGCCGCACAGGTTGTCGGGCGGACCACCGAACGTGCAATGCAGACCATGGGGGGCATGGGCTACGCCACCGAGTTCCATGTCGAACGCCTGTGGCGCGATGCACGCTTGTTCCGCTTCGCGCCGGTATCCGAGGAAATGATCCTGAACTTCGTCGCCAATCACGATCTGGGCATGCCCCGCTCGTACTGAGCGCATTGATGCAGAGGAAACCACCATGGTCAATCTGAGTGCTGCCGTCCTGCGCTGGGCGCGTGCCGAGCCGCTGCGTCCGGCGCTGATCTATCGCGACCAGCGCCTGGGCTACGGCGCACTGGCACAACGCATCGCCACCACTGCCGGCAGTCTGAGCGCGCGCGGCATTGGCGCCGGCGACATCGTCGCGCTGCTGATGAAAAACAGCTGCGCCTTCATCGAGCTGGCCTTGGCCGTCAGCCACCTTGGCGCGGTTCTGCTGCCGATCAACTACCGGCTCGGCAGCGACGAGGTGGACTACATCGTTGGCCATGCGGGTGTCAAACTGCTGCTCGTGGACGAAGAACTGCGCGAGCTGGCCGGCGGCTTCGCCAACATGGCGGTAGTCGACGAGGCAGCGCAGTCCGACAGCCGCCGCATCGGTCCGGCGGCCGAACCGGTGCCGGCGCCGCGGGTGTGCCGGCCGGACGACCTGTTCCGCCTGATGTACACCTCGGGTACCACCGACCGTCCCAAGGGCGTGATCCACTCCTACGCCAACTACCACTGGAAGTGCCTGGACCACATCGCGGTGCTTGGTCTGCACGGTGGCGAGAGGCTGCTCATTGTCGGACCGCTGTACCATGTCGGCGCCTTCGACTTGCCCGGCCTGGCGGTGCTGCAGATGGGCGGCCTGCTGGCGGTGCAACGCGAGTTCGAACCCGAACAGACGCTGGAGCTGATCGCGCGCGAGCGGCTGACCGCCGGCTGGATGGCGCCGGTGATGCTGAACCGCCTGCTCGCACTACCCGATCGCGAACGCTTCGACGTCAGCAGTTTTCGCTGGCAGATCGGTGGCGGCGAGCGCACTCCCGAAGAACGCATCCGCGAGTTCAGCTCACTGTTCAAGGCCGGCCGCTACATCGATGGCTACGGACTGACCGAAAGCTGTTCGGGGGATACGCTGATGGACGCCGGCCGCGAGATCGAGAAGATCGGTTCCACCGGCCGCGCCCTGCCACATGTCGAGATTCGCATCTGCGACGACGACGGCCAGGCGATGCCAGCCGGCCAGACGGGCGAGATCTGCCTGCGCGGACCCAAGGTCACCAGCGGCTACTGGCGCGACCCTGAAAAGACTGCGGCCAGCTTCCATCCCGACCAATGGTTCCGCACCGGCGACGTCGGGCATCTCGACGCCGAGGGATTCCTGTTTCTGACCGACCGCAAGAAGGACATGATCATCAGCGGCGGCGAGAACATCGCCTCGAGCGAGGTCGAACGGGTGCTCTACCAGCTGCCGCAGGTGCTAGAAGCGGCGGCGGTCGGCCTGCCGGACGAACGCTGGGGTGAGCGGGTGGCTGCGGTGGTCGTGCTGCGCCCGGGAGCGACGCTGAGCTTCGATGATCTGCAATCGTTCTGTCGCGGCAAACTTGGTGGCTTCAAGTTGCCGAAGCAACTGGTGCTGCGCGAAACGCTGCCCCGGCTGCCGTCGGGCAAGGTGCTCAAGCGTGTCTTGCGCGCCGAGCTGACGTCAATCGAACTGGCGGGACAACATGAAACTTGACTTTTCAGGGCAGGTGGCCGTCATCACCGGTGGCGCCAGCGGTATCGGTAATGCGTGCGCACAGCTGCTCGCCGCGGCCGGTGCGCGGGTGGTGGTGGCAGATCGCAACGAGGCTGCCGCGCGTGCGGTCGCCGAGGCGGTGGGTGGCATCGCGCTGACCTTGGATGTCGGCGACGAACACTCGGTGGACACGGTCGTGGCGGCTGTGCTGTCGCAATGCGGCGTGCCGCAGGTGCTGGTCAACAGCGCCGGTGTCTTGCAGCGCACGCTGCCGCCAGAACAACTGTCATTGCGCGAGTGGGACTTCGTGGCGCGGATCGACCTGCGCGGCACCTACCTGTGCTGCGCCCGCTTCGGTGCCGCGATGGCCGAGCGCGGCAGCGGCGCAATCGTCAACATCGCATCGGTCGCCGGCATGGGCTCGGGGCCGCTTCACTCGTACGGACCGGCCAAGGCCGGAGTCATCAACCTCACCCAATGCCTGGCGGCGGAATGGGGCCCGAGGGGCGTGCGGGTAAATGCCGTGTCGCCGGGATTTACGCAGACGCCGGCGTTGGAGAAAGGCATCACGACACGGACGCTGTCCAGCGATCTGCTGGCCAGCAACGCCGCGATGGGGCGGGTGATCGAGGCCGCAGAAATCGCCAGCGCGGTCGCATTTCTGGCATCCACTGCAGCCTCCGCGATCACCGGCGTCAACCTGCCGGTCGATGCCGGCTACCTGGTGGCCACGCCGTGGGCAGCCTATGGGGGACTGCGACATTGCTGAGCAGAATCCAGACTCGCAGCATTGGATTGCCAGTTGTCAACCGATGAAGTCAGCAAGATTGCCCTTGACGAGCTACCGAACGTTTGTTAGAACACGCACTGCGTTTTCAAGCGACAGGGTCGGCGGAGTTCGGAATCGGATACCGCCAGCGCCCTACTCACGCTCCATCCTTGATCGGAAATCCCATGCGCATCGGAAGTGTCGAATTTGAGAAGAAAGGCCGGATCGCGGTCATCACGCTGGACGAGCCGACCAAGCTGAACGCCATCTCGCTGGCCCTTCGCGAAGGGATTATCGAGAGCCTGGCAAGAATCGAGGCCGACGACGAGATCCGCGTGGGCATCCTGACCGGCCGCGGCGACAAGGCCTTTTGCGCGGGGGCCGACATCAGCTCGTTTCCGGCCACGCCGGAGCAGGCCCGCAGCTTCATTGGTGATGTGCTACCGGTGCTGGAAGCGCCTGAGCGCTGCCGCAAGCCGTTGATTGCGGCGGTCAACGGTGTGGCCTTCGGCGGCGGCTTCGAGTTGGCGATTGCCTGCGACTTCATCCTCGCCTCTGAGCGGGCCCGTTTCGGCGTGCCGGAGATCCAGCTCGGCCTGCTGCCCGGCTTTGCGCTGCTGCGACTGCACGCCATCGTTGGCCGCCCCAAGGCCAAGGAGATGAGCATGCTGGGCGAGCCCATCGACGCTGCCGAAGCCGTGCGTCTGGGCATTGCCTTGCGCACGGTGGCGCATGAGAAGCTGCTCGACGAAGCGATGGCCTTTGCCGACAAGCTGGCCGGCAAACCACAGATGGCGGTCCAGATGGCCAAGTCCTTCTTCAACCGGGGGCTGGGTGGCGACGACATGCGCTATGCGGTCGATGCCTTTCCGTTCCTGTTCCAGACCGATGACGTAAAGGAAGGCGTGGCCGCCTTTCGCAGCAAGCGCAAACCTGAATTCAAGTGACGACGCGCCCACTCCTGCGCAACGCGTTCTGCGACTCGCTCGGCATCGAATACCCTATTTTCCTGGCTGGCATGGGCGTGGGCGGACGCGCCACGCCGCCAAGACTGGTGGCGGCGGTATCGCAGGCGGGTGGCTGCGGCGTGCTCGGCTGCTCGGGCCTGTCGCCCGACGAAACCCGCCGCCGCATCCGCGAAGTGCGAGCGCTGACCGACCGCCCTTTTGGCGTCGATCTGCTGCTGCCCGCGCGCATTGCCGATGCACCCGACACCCGTTCCGGCGTGCGCGACGAGATCCGCCAGCGCTTCCCGCGGCATGCTGCCTTTGTGCAGACGCTGATCCAGCGCTACGAACTGCCCGCGGTCGAACCAGCCGACGAGACGGTGGTCAATATCGAGTACGCCAAGTCGGTGCTTGAGGTGGTGTTCGAAGAGCGCGTGCCGCTGTTCGCCGCCGGGCTGGGTGACCCCGAATTCCTGTTGCCGAGGGCACGCGCCCAGGGAATGAAGCTAATCGGCCTGTCGGGCTCGGTGCGCAATGCCGTGCGCCAGCGCAAATCGGGCGTCGACGCGATCGTCGCGCAGGGCACCGAAGCCGGTGGTCACACCGGCACGGTGGCCTCACTACCGCTGATCCCGCAGGTGGTGGACGCGGTAAGCCCGACACCGGTGATCGCCGCCGGCGGTATCGGCGACGGTCGCGGCATCGTCGCCGCATTGGCGCTGGGCGCACAGGCCGTCTGGCTCGGCACGGCATTCCTGGTAGCCGACGAGTGCGAGCTCTTCGACGCCTGCAAGGAGCAGATCGTCGCTGCGGATTCCGAGGTCTTTCGCATCAGCAAGGTGTGGACCGGAAAGACCGTGCGCGCGTTGCACGGCGAGATCTCGCAGGCCTGGGCCGAGTCCGGCCTGCCGACGCTGGAAACCCCGCACCAGCGCATCCTGATGGAAGATTTTCTGTCCGCGGCGCTGGCCGCCGGCCGCCATGACCTGTTCTACAACATCGCCGGCCAGGTCGGCGGCATGGTGAAGTGCCGGCGTCCGGCGCGCGACATCATGGCCGACCTGGTGAGCGGTGCAATCGACGAAATCCACCGGCTGCAGCGCGACTTGCGCATCAGCCTGGCCTAGACCGAAGGAGAATCATGGGAATCAAAGCCATTGTCAGCGGCGTACACGACACCCAGGTCGGTGCGCTGCCCGAGAGCACCTGCATGTCATTACATGCCGATGCCAGCCTCGGCGCGCTGGCCGACGCCGGTCTGAAGGTGTCGGACATCGACGGCCTGCTCACCGCCTACTCGTTCGCCTCGCCGCAACTGATGCTTGGCGGCGTGCTGGGCGAATACATCGGACTGCAACCGAAGGTCAACGCCTCCATCGCGATGGGCGGCATGACCGGTGGGCTGCTGGTGCGCCATGCCGCCTCGCTGGTGAAGGCCGGCATTTGCCGTCACGTGTTGTGCGTCACCGGCGACAACCGGCTGACCGGCATGGGCGACAAAGTGCAGGCGGCGCTGGCTGATGTCGGCCATCCCCAGTACGAGCAACCCTATGGCATGAGCGTGCCGGCAGCTTTCGCGATGGCTGCACAGGTCTATTTCCACGAAGGCTGGCTCAACGGTGACCATCTCGCTGCCGTGGCGGTGAACCAACGCACCAATGCCGCGCTGCACCCGCAGTCGCACATGAAGAAGCCGATCACGATGGACGACGTACGCAAGTCCAAGCTGATTGCCTCGCCGCTGCGCATGCTCGACTGCTGCCTGGTGTCGGACGGCGGTGCGGCGGTGATCGTGAGTGCTTCCGAAACCGCGCGCGATCGACCGAAGCGGGCGATCGAGCTGCTGGGGATTGGCGAGGGCCATACCCACGAGCACATCTTCGCCGCGCCCTCCCTGGTCGACTTCGGCTGCAAGCAATCGGCCGCCGACGCACTGGCCGAAGCCGGATTGAAGCACCAGGACGTCGACTGCGCCCATATCTACGACTGCTTCACCAGCACTCTGCTGATCACGCTGGAGTCGATGGGCTTCTACGGCCGTGGCGAGGCTGGCCCGGCGGCGCTGGCCGGCGAATTCGCCATCGGCGGGCGATTCCCGGTCAATACCAACGGCGGGCTGCTGTCCTATGGCTCATCGGGTGCGGCCGGCGGCATGTTCCACGTCGTCGAGGCGGTGCGGCAACTGCGCGGCGAATGTGGGCCGCGCCAGGTCAAGGACGCTGAAGTTGCGCTGGCCCACACACTGGGCGGCATCTTTTCCGGTCATTGCTCGATCATCATGGGGAGGGCCTGAACATGGCCGAAATGCAAGCCAAGCCAATGCCCGTACCGGATGGCATCAGCCACCCGTACTGGGACGGCGCGAACCAGGGCTTCTTTGCATTCCAGCGCTGCCGTGATTGCGCCAAGGCGCAGTTCTATTCGCGTTCGGCCTGCGTGCATTGCCACAGCGGCGACCTCGAATGGCAGGTCGCGGCAGGCAGCGGACGGGTCGCCAGCTTCTCGGTCATCCATCGTGCGCCAATTGCCTCATTCGTGGCCGATACTCCCTACGTATTGGCGCTGATCGACATGGACGAGGGCTTTCGCTTCATGTGCAACGTGCTGCATTGCGATCCGGTCACGGTGACTATCGGCATGCGCGTGCGCGTCTGCTTTGAAGCGCGTGCCGGCAGCGAACAGAAGATTCCGCAAGTGGAGCCCGCAACAGCATGAGCAAAGAGGCGATGTTCAACTACGACCATTACGAGCCCGGCAACAGCTATGGTACGCGCGACTTCAGTGTCGACGAGGCGACGATCGCGAAGTGGCGCAGCGTGTATCCCAACGACGACGACCCGGCGATGATGCCCGGCGGCATGCTGGCGATGATCGTCATCGACGCGGTACTGACACTGAACTCGCCGCGACCGCCCGGTGGCGTGCATGGTGGACAGACCTTCGACATCCAGCGCATGCCGCGCATCGGAGAAAAGCTGCGCACCGAGGTCTGGTGCCTGGACAAGGAGATCAAGAAAGACCGCAAGTGGGTGCGTATCCGCAGCGAGACGTGGGTTGCCGGCTCGGATGAACTGCTGTTCACCGGCATCATGACCACACTGGTCGCGCAGTAAGGGGCAGGCATGGACAAGCAACTGAAGCCATCGACCAAACACGTCGATTTCAACACCATCATGAAGTACGCGGCGGTGACCAACGACTACAACCCGATCCACGTCGACAAGGAGTTCGCCGCCAGAAGCCCGATGGGCGGGATCATCGCCCACGGCACGATGTCGGTGGCCCTGATCTGGCAGGCTCTGAAGAACACGGTGGGCATCGATGCACTGAACCGCGTGCAGCTGGAAATCCGCTTCGTCCAGCCGGTGCGCATCGACGATGACGTGTCCGGCGGCGGCGAATTGCGCGACGGCAGCGAGCCGCCGACCTACGATGTCTGGGTCCGCAACGCCAACGGGCAGGACGTGATTCGCGGCACTGCAACCATCAAACCAGAAAAGGAGAAAGCCCGATGAGCCTCAACGGCAAGGCGTATATCGCCGGCGCATTCGAGCATCCGACCCGGCGCGCCGATGGCAAGTCGGTGGCGCAATTGCACGCAGAGGTCGCGCGTGGGGCCCTGGCCGACGCCGGCTTGACCATGAACGACGTCGACGGCTATTTCTGTGCCGGCGACGCACCCGGCCTCGGGGCCCTGAGCATGGTCGACTACATGGGCATGAAGTTGCGCCATGTGGACACGACGGAGACCGGCGGGTCGTCCTACGTGGTGCACGTGGCACACGCCGCGGCAGCCATCGCGGCTGGGCGCTGCAACGTGGCGTTGATCACGCTGGCCGGCCGGCCGAAGGCCGAAGGCATGGCCACCGGCACCGCGCCGCGCGATTACGGCGCCGCGCCCGACGTGCCGTTCGAGCTTCCCTACGCACCCACCACCGTGAACATGTATGCGATGGCCGCGATGCGCCACATGTACGAATACGGCACCACCAGCGAGCAGTTGGCCTGGATCCGTGTCGCGGCTTCGCACCATGCACAGCACAACCCGAACGCCGTTGTGCGAGACGTCGTCACTGTACAGGATGTGGTCGGTTCACCGATGATTGCCGATCCGCTGCACCGGCTGGATTGCTGCGTCATCAGCGACGGCGGCGGTGCGCTGATCGTGGTCCGCCCCGAAATCGCGCGCCAACTCAAGCGCCCGCTGGTCAAGGTGCTCGGCACCGGGGAATTCGTGCGCACCCAGACCGGGGGCAAGGTGGATCTGCTGACCACTGGCGCCAATTGGACCGGCCCGGCAGCCTTTTCCGAGGCGGGCGTGAAGCCGGCCGACATTCAATACGCATCGATCTACGACAGCTTCACCATCACCGTGCTGCTGACGCTGGAAGACCTCGGCTTCTGCAAGAAGGGCGAAGGCGGCCGTTTCGTCTCGGACGGCAACTTGATCTCGGGCACCGGCAAGCTGCCTTTCAACACCGATGGCGGCGGCCTGTGCAACAACCACCCTGGAAACCGCGGCGGCATGACCAAGGTCATCGAAGCGGTGCGGCAATTGCGGGGCGAGGCACATCCTGAAGTGCAGGTAGCAAATTGCAGCTTGGCGCTGGCACATGGCACCGGCGGCTCGCTCGGCACGCGCCACGGCAGTGGCACGTTGATCATGGAAAGGGAATGACGCATGGCCGACAAGGAACCTAAATACGTTGCACCGACGGTGTATCCGGAGATGCAGAAATACTGGGACGCCACTTCTGAAGCCAAGCTGCTGGTCAAGCACTGTCTCGACTGCGGCGAGCACCATCATTACCCTCGGGACAGCTGTCCCTTCTGCTTCAGCCCGAACACTGAATGGGGCAACGCCAGCGGGCACGCAACGATCTACAGCTACAGCGTCATGCGCCGCGCCGCAATTCCCTATGTGATCGCATACGTGACGCTGGCAGAAGGTCCGACGATGATGAGCAACATCGTCGGTTGCGACCACGACAAGCTGCGCATCGGCCAGCCTGTCAAGCTGACCTTCCGGCCGAGCGAGGGCGGCCCTGCGCTGCCGATGTTCACGCCGGCCTGATGCGGCGGCATCGGGCCGGCGTGAGCCGTACGTGCGCTGACACCTGAGAGTCTGCCACGTGCGCAACCCGCAGGTTCGACAACAACAAGTCGCAGAACGGGTCTGAATGGAGACGAAAGATACAGGTCAACATCAGAAAGACTTCTGGTCAGGACGCTGTTCATCCAGTATTCAGCTGCTGGAATACTCGGCCTAGGCGGTCTGTAACAACAAGTGGATGCCGTCGACGGCGCCATGAAAAAGAGGTGACCTGATGGGTGGGACAGAGAGGCTGGAGGCGATAGGCTCTCGCGGCGAAGCGACCATCATCGTACGGACATGGCATCCGCTCGCCATGGCGAGTTGCGACGGCGATCAGGCTGACGATCAGGCGTTGCCGACGTATTGCCTGGCGACGGGTGGGCGCTTGTTTGCAACTGACGATGCCGCTTTCGTGACACAGGACCAAGCGGGTCGATTCACCCTGCGGTAAACGACCGTCAACTCGCGCAACAGGTCCCTCATGCAAATGAGAACGTGGGTCAGATTTACTTCGGCGTTGACACGTCCAGGCCACCCCCACGAATTATTCATGCAGCATATGTCGAAGCCACTCGGCTGCCGCATCCGTTGGTTCCAGCGCACGCAGGTGTGGGGCCCTACACAAGGCGGCGCCCAATTCTTCCAATTGAGCGGATTCACCGTTGGCCATTGCCTTTACAGCCTGTGCGAAAACGCCGCGACCCACGTTCGCTCCGGCACTCCGTTCATTTTTCCACCGATGAAATATACTGGTTAAACATCCAGTACTCTAGCGGTGTGATACTCAACCCGAAAGTCTGTAGAAACAGGTTGATGGCGTCGAAGACGCCATCAGAAGGAGGTGGCTGATGGACAGGACAGACCGGCTGGAAGCAATCGGCTCACGCGGCGAAGCAGTCATCATCGTGCGCACGTGGGCTTCGCTCACCACGGCGAATTGCGATGGCGATCAAGCTGATGACCAAGAGTTGCCGACTTATCGCCTGGCCACGGGTGAGCGCTTGTTTGCAACGGACGATGGTGCAGCTTTCGTGACCCGGGATCAATTGCGTCGATTCACCCTGCGGTAGCCGTTGATTGAGCGAGACGTGTCGTCCGGTCGGTCAACGCCCTCAGCAGCGCTAGAAGCCGAACTGGTTGGTCAGTCCGTGACGTATCGATCACGGCGTCAGGATCGCAGGAATCGAACAGCGGCGCAAAGTCGCCGGTGTCGGCACGGCCATTTTTCTCGAGGATGAAACCGGCGTCGTTTCGGTGAGCTGCTGGCGGCCAGCATTGTTGCGTCCAAGCTCAGTTCGACGGCGAAGCGCCGGGTGCTGAATACCCGGCTGGTCGCCTACGGCACCTGGCGGCGAGACGGCGACGTGAGATCGCTGATTGCCAGCACCCATCCCTCACTTGACCCTGCGCAGAAGCGTTCGGGGTGCGCTGATCCTCACCACCTTCTCGAGCGCGCGATCCACGTCCAATCTCGCCCTGACGTTTGAAGCAATACGTCCGAGGAGTGCGATAGGAAAAAAACTCAGCGCCACGGACCCCATCACGACCGGGAGGATCACCCCGCCCATCAGGATTGACACAAAGGTCATGAAGAGCACGGCCGACAGCAACGCACTGTCCAGCCGACGCCATTTAAGAGGTGGATCTGCCCGGGCGTAGTTCACCTGGGCACCCGTGGTGGTGTTCAGGAGACCAACCAACTCGCCCCTGAACAACACGGCTTCCACGTGATGCCCACATCGTGCGGGCATCTGCCGGCTGTGCACCACCAGCTTGACCTCCCGACCTTCCGGCGTCGCGATCCAGAGTTCGCGGCGCTCGCGCGCCGGGTAATGCTCGTACCAACGCAAGGGAACGTTGATGAACCGGTGAACTTCGACCAGTCGGCCGCTGACGACATAAAAATCGCGCATGAGGAACTCCTTGGGTTCGGGAGTTCCAAGTTCTCATGGGCCGGCGCGTTGTCAACCCCGCGCGGCGCGCCTGTTCAGGCGCCGTCGCTCTGATCGAAGACGTCATCGGTTATCGACGCATCGTTGCCCTCGGCGGGAGCCGGCGGCGATCTCGGCTTTGGTCGCTGCGTAGCCCAACTCGGCGGCATCTCTGCGACCATCAATCCGTCATGTGCCAAGAAGCGCAGCCGATTGACACGCCTGGTACCCTTCGGGAATCGCATCAGGTCGTCGAACAGCCGCGGCTGGTCCTCTCGGTGGAACTCCAGGACCACGCGCAGTCGCATCCCCCTGCCCTGCCCGCTCGTCATGCACTCTCTTCCGAACGGTCCTGAGGTTCAAGGGGGACCGGATCCTTCGCCGCCAGCACATGGTTCTGTCCGGCAAGCTGGAACCCCTTGACGTTCGCAAACATTGGTTGCTTCAGTTCCTCGATCTGGTGCATCGGGAAGGCGGCCTTGACCGCCTTGCGGTACATGAACGCCGCCCCGCCGACCAGGATGATGTTCTGCAGCGCTTCCCAGTCGCCGACATATTCCTTGAGCTTAGAAACAGCCTCGGCAGTGACGCCCTCGGCCACCGCCATGTGCCGGCTCAGGTCGTAGGCCTTCTGGAAAAAGACAGGCGGCTTGCCGGTGCGCAGTGCCCGATCGATCAGGTCGAGACTTCGAATTTGAGCGCCCAGCGCGATCGAGATGTCCGATGCCACGGCCTTGACCACATTGGACATCCCTCTGCTGCTCGAATTGCTCTGTCGCGTCTGCAGCCTCATGCCCTTGCACACCACCCAATCAAAGGTTCTCGCACCGGGATCAATCACCAAGCTGATCTCCTTGCCGATCGTCTTCAACTTGCGGGCGAGCGAAGCGTAGTGGACGAGCGCGCCTTGCGGCTGCGCCACCGTCAACGCCTTGGCCACCGTGACGGTCTTGCCATCGCCCACGTCATGAGTGCCCACCATCAGCCGCTCCAGCGCCGACCGTCGCAGCCGGACCAAGTCGACAGGCAAACCGACCACGAGCAGGTCGATATGAGGAACGTCCATCATGCGCAACGCCCCCCGCAGCAAGGCAAGGTATTCCGGCGAGTTTATGTAGTCGTCGTGAAGGTGGCTGACACGGACCTTGTCCGCCACCAGGTTCACATCCGGCCCCACCTCGTAGAACAGCGATCCGACCGGTACACACATCGTCTTGAGCTTGTCGCCTGCTGCCCAGCTCGGAACCGGTTCGCTGCTGCGGTAGGCGATCGACGGAAAGCTGTCGCACGTGATGGCGTCACCGTCGACCTTCTTGATGTATTTGGTGTTGCCGGACCCGACATCCACCGCCCTCACGACCATGCTCATCTGATATCTCCCGGGGACCTCGAAAGACGCACAGATTGGCGACGAAGGCCCCTTTCGTCCACCCGAAATCATGCCTAAAAACGCATGATTCATGGGTCAGACCCCTCGAAATACAACCGGTAGACAGCCGACTGACTTTCCGGGTGGACGTATCTAGATTTCGCTCTTTTTTGGCTGAGACGCCCACACTCCAGCGCCGATCGACTGACAGTCCCCTTCGCCGCTTCATGCCCTTCATCCCGATCCGTCCATTTATCAGTTCGGGTTCAAAGCGGAACCAGAGGCCAACCAAACCCTTGTCAACCCCGCATGAATGCTCACTCTGCGCAAGTTCGGGCTGATAAACGCACCTTATCGGGTCGATTTCACGTTCGGATTCACCCGCAAAAACCACCCCCAAAGCGGGGCGTTTTCGCAGGCGGATGAAGATGACGCATTGACCCCGCGTCGCGCCTGAGGTCCACTGTCAATTCCCGAAGGCACCCCTCCTGGCCTTGCTCCTATGTGAGCGAAGAGGCGCCGCAGTCGTTAACTGCACTCAGAGCTTCCGGTCCAGAACCGGAATGGCCGTCGTCCCCGAGACGGCGGCCGAGTCAACTCGTAGTCGAATGACCTGGGTCTTGTGCCGGCTTGCGCCGGGCGTCCCCGAGACGCACCAGAGTCATCGTTTGTTGTGAAGTGGGACCCGATGCCCGCCTCACCGAGCTCGCCATCACCTGAGCTACGCGTTCAATCGCACCGCGCGGTCGTGATTGCCCTTCAAGGGCTCCCCGCGCGCCTCGCTCAAGGACCGGCCCCGCCCTGGACTTTCGGTCAGGGGCGGATCCCACCCCGGTCGATGGCGATACGAGACCAGAGCTGATCCACCAAGGGTGGGCACGGGCCAGACCTGTGCCCACCGACGCAACCCGGGACCAGAAGCCCGGACGCGTCAAACACTCCGGCACCCCGCAGAAATGCGGAGCCGGACCGGATCAAACCGTATTTTTAAGACCGACCGAGCCGGTGCCGTGACGGGCCGGCAAACAGCATGGGTTCAGCGCCGCGGCCGGGTGGTCGCGCGCGGCGCCGACAACTACCGACCACTCGACGGCGGGCCTGGAGCCGCCGCCGTCGACCTGTTCAGGCTCCCCCAATCACCGGTTGCGCCGACGGGACGACGCGCCACACGAAGGAATGCATCGGATGCCGACTTCAGAAACGAACCCCCCTCACTCCCGGCGCCGTCGGCAGGGATCTCTGACCCGCAGCGTCGCCCACGGTGACACCCCGCGCCGCGGCGCGCTGGCCGAACTGAGCACGGAAGACCTGTTGGCGCAACATCCGGCGGGCAAGTCCAAGCCACTCCAGGTACTCGACCTGATCCTGTCGCGGTTCAACATGCAGCACACCGCGCTGGAGAAGACGGTGTCGCACAAGACTCGACACGACCGTGCGCTGTTCCTGCGTCGGTTTTTTCGGGACCTGAAGGCGAAGGCCGGCTTCCGTCGGATTCCGGATCCCCGCAGCCTGCGGCAGAAGCATGTTCAGGCGATGGTATCCATCTGGCAACGAGAGCCATTGGCGCCGGCGACCATCCAGACCTACCTGAGTTTTCTGCGCGGGTTGGCGCTGTGGCTGCGCAAGCCCGGAATGATCGGGCCGCCGGCATCCTACGGCCTGCAGTTGGCGGAATACGAACGGCACGAATATGCGCAGCGGGACAAGAGCTGGACGCCGAAGGGCATCGACGTGGACGCCCTGCTGAACGAGATCGCCCTCTATGACGCCCGGGCGTGCGCCTGCATGCGCCTGATGCAGGCATTGGCGTTTCGGAAGAAGGAGTCCCTGTTGATCAGGCCGTTCGTCGACGTGGTTCCGGCCACCGAGACAGATCTTCTGGTCACGCAGCATACCGCCGAGTGGTTTGTGGACGTGCACGGCAAAGGCGGCCGCAAGCGATGGGTCGCGATCGATTCGCAAAGGGCGCGGGACGCCATCGCGAATGCCCAGCGCATCGTTCCCACTCGGGACGCTCACATGGGCGACCCGAACCTCGACCTGAAGCGCAACCTTCGCCGCCTGGCCTACGTCATGGAGAAGTTCGGCATCACTGACCGTGATCTCGGCGTCACCGGACACGGTCTGCGGCACGAGGTCTTCAACGACGGCTACGAGGACCGGACCGGCCAGCCGTCGCCGGTCCGCGGCGGAGGTCCCGTCGATCCCGAACTCGATGCCCGCGCCCGGCTTGCCGTGGCTCACTTGGCGGGGCACGCGAGGCCGCGCGCGGCCGGTGCGTATCTGGGTCCGTCCATTGCGAAGCGCAACAAGACGCAAAAAATTCCACCTGGTACCGAGTTGGATGGGTCGGGCTCGACATAAACCTTCGCTGCCGTGTCAGCGAATCAGCGAGCACAGCCGACCCAACGATTCTGTTCTGCAGGAGCGAAGGCAAGCCCGGTAACGGTGTGTCGTTAGCCACCTCCTTGACGTGGCTTGCCGCTCCATCTCCAGATCGGCGCTGCGTACGCTGCATGATTGGCCTCCACGTCGCTGATGTCGACGCGGATGATCTCCAGCGACCCTTCGCTCGGCCTCATCGCTTTCCTCGCGGAGCATCCTGATGCCATTGCTGTCTTCGCCGCATCGATTCTCGGTGCGCCGGGCGGGCATCACCTTGACCGGGATCAGTTGGGTCGCAGCCGCATGGGTGCCGACTCCAACAACAAACCGCCTGCAAAAACGCCCCCAACCAAGGCGGGTTTTCGCGGGTGGATGGCGCGGTGAGCGGTCGGCCCCCTTGAGCCTCTGGGCCCCACGCGCCATACTGGCATCGCTCTCGTAGGCATCGCGCCTGCAAAGCCTTCAGCCACGACTCCGGTCGCCTGAAGTCCAGTTCGCTGGCGCCGCAGTCGTTAACTGCACTGAGGATTCGGGCCTTTGTGCCTGTCATGCCCTAACCGGCGTTATTTGACCTCGGCCCTGCCGAGCTTTTGTCGGTGCACCTCGCGTGCACCTTCGCGCTTCGCCCTTGCGGGCTGGAGCATCCCGAACGGGGAACCCAGGTTCCCCGATTGGGACTGGCGTTCCCCTTCTACTAGAAGGATAACGCCATGTTCGATCTCGTTGTTTCGACGACAGGAATGCGCCCTGTGGGCAGGGTGTTGGGCGGCTCCGGACTTGTCCGGCAGGTCGCTCGACAGCCTCCCCGGATCGCTGCCTTGCTCCAGCGGACGCCATGTCCGCGCGAGCTGCCACCGCGCCGGTGAGTCCACGCACCTGCGCTTGCCCAGTTTGCCCGACGCGTTCGGTTCCAGGTCATCGGATCCGGACCGTCGGAGCAAACGTTTTCACCATCGCGGCAACCGGCCATTCATGCCGTTGCCGACCTGCCACCGGGGAGCGCATCTCTCCCCGCCGGGATGGGTGTGTCCCTTTCACCGGGAGTACACACCATGCAGTCCACGGGATACCGCTCGAAGCCCAGGCGATCCGGCATCGAGAAGGAAGAAGAGAGAACCTGGGTCAGCTTCTACCGCCGAGCTCGCCGTGATGCGGGCGTGGCGAACGAGGTCCTGACACAGCTCGAGGCCGAGCCCGACAGCAAGCGAGCCCACCTGGCGCTCTACCTCTGCTGCCGGCAGACGCTGCGCCATCACAAGGCCAGACAGCAACGGAATCGGCGAGCGGCGCAGGCCGCCAGGCGCTGCGTTCTGTCGCTGTCGGACATCGTGACCGGCTTGATCAGGGCGCTCGTATCAGATGCCCATGACATGGCGGCCGAGTGGAGGTCTGGTGATCGGAAGTCGGCTCGGATGGCGAGTCCCGGCAGACCGATTGCCCAGCACCGACCGGCAACGCTGCGCACCCACGCGGCCGATGCCGCCGCCGACGCCAGCCAGGTGACCAACCAAGTGACCAGGGCGGCTTGAAGCGCGGACGTGGAGTGGCCAGCGGCCCTCCACGGCCTGCGTTTCAGGCCGGCGTCATCGCAGGCCTTTCTGTTCGCCTTCCATCCGCAAGGAATCCATCAACCCACCCACTGCCTGCTTGAGGCAGTCGGCACCTTTCAAAGGAAATTCATGCCCAACGTCAAAGACACCCTGCAGGCCATGGAAGCCATGGCCGATCGCGCAGCCCTGCGGGATTTGCGCGAGATGCTCGATACCCTCCTCGCCCTGCGCACCCACCTGGTCCTCCAGGATCGGACACGCGCCGATTCGTTGTTGCTTCGGCTGGACCGCCTGCTCGGTCGGGGCGCCGACAGCCTGTCAGCAGGCCTGGCGGCATCGCCCGAATTGACCCTGCGTCTGCAGTGTCACGGCGAGCCTCAGACCACCGCTTACCTGGTCCAACTCTTCGACGCCGAATCCGGTGATCTGGCCAGCACGGCGACCAGGGAGTCCTTCGAGGCTGCGGTTCAGCTGGTCCGGTTTCAGCTTGGGGTAAACCGGGACTACTAATTCGCCGGCACGTGGACACGCCACGCCGGCAAGCTGGCGGTCTCCACGCCCCGAGGCATGGTGCTCGCCCGGATCGAGCCGCGCGCAATGGACGCGGCGCAGTCCGGGGCCGCGGCGAACGCTTCGGCGGCGCCCGTTCCTGAAACCACGGCAGCCTGAACGGCCGCCTGCAGCCATCACAACGACGTTCATCTGAACGGTCCTTCGGGACACCAACCCCGGCACCAGCCGGCGCCGCAGACGTTACCTGCACTGTCACTCCCCACGGGAACGTCGTTCCCGAAGGGGTCGGCGTCCCTCATCAACCCCACTTGAAGGAGAACGCCTTGAATCCGAACCAAATGACACGGGCCGAACTGGTCGGCGAGTTGCTCGCCACGGCCCATCGAGCCTGTGAACAGATGATCGACGACAACAACCTCAATGCCCCCGACAGGAGCGATGTGCAGACTGCTGTCGATCGCAAGCTGAATGTGGCCCGTGAACTGCTGATGCGTGACCTGAAGGAGTCGTTGCGCGCAGGTCCCCTGATGTCCTCTCCGCAAAGCATTCGCGACTGGTTGCGCCTGCTTTTTTCGGGCCTGGACCATGAAGTGTTCGTCGTGCTGTACCTCGACGCCCAGCATCGCTTGATCGACGCGGTGCAGATGTTCAGGGGCACACTGACGCAGACCTCCGTTTACCCCCGCGAAATTGTCAAGGGTGCCCTGCTGGCAAACGCCGCGGCAGCGGCATTCGCGCACAACCACCCGAGTGGCGATGCGACACCCAGCCGGGCAGACGAGCATCTGACGCAGACACTGAAGGCTGCGCTGAGTCTGGTCGACGTCCGCGTTCTGGATCATTTTGTGGTGGCACGGACCACCATCGTTTCGTTCGCCGAGCGGGGTTTGCTGTGAAGCGCACCGGATCATCCATTGGGACGCTTGCCAGCGATGCCGCAGTGCATGTCGACGTGTCTTCTGGCGCCTCAAGGGCTGGCGCGTGGGACGGATGCGCTGCCTACCGTCTCGCGACAGGCCAACCCGCCGTCGCAAGGCAGTCGGATCGGCATGAGTCGATGGTGGCGTCGTTCCGGCAACTGTCGGAGTACCTGGTATCGCTGTCGGTCGGACACCTGAGTGTGCCGACACGCGAGAAGCTCGTGAACAACGGGCTGTCGGTGAACGCCTATCCGGTGCACTACGGCGGGTTCGTCTACGTCGGCAAGCCGGCGTATGTCAAACCCGAGGAAGCGGATCTGGCGGAGATTTTCAGGATCGCCGAAGACAGCGGGGTCGCCTGGTTGCTGTTCGAAGCCAGCGGCGCCACGGTTGAGGGCCTGACGCTTTATCCGGCGTAGTCGCAAGGTCGGAGGGGAAACCCTCTGACCTTGTCGACCACCGGGCTACCAATGGCCCAAGAGCGCCTCGCGCTCGTTCGGTTGCGGATGGGCGTGGATGCCTGCTGGCTCCGGTTCCGGCGAATCGAAATCAGTTCGATGAGTGGACGCTCGACATAAAACCGTGCGGATTATTCGGTTCAAACCCGCCACCGTTGCCGACATCTTGCCGGACAATCTGCTACCCGAATGGCGGGGGCACGAAGAGACCATTGAATGAACAAATCAGAACTGATCGACCATCTGGCAACGCAACACAGCCTGAGCAAGGCTGAATCCGGACGAGTCGTCGAGACGTTGCTCGACGTCATCGTCACCGCGGTCAAGAAGGGGGAGTCGGTTGTGATTCCGGGATTCGGATCGTTCAAGCTCCACGCCCGTGCGGCACGCAACGGCGTGAATCCGGCGACCGGCGCGAAGATCAAGATCGCTGCGGCCAAACTGCCGAAGTTCACCGCGGGTACAACGTTCAAGGCGGCTGTCGACCCGAAGGGCGCGGCGCGCAAATCAGCCAAGGCGGGCGCCAGCGGGAAGCCCGCGGTCAAAACCGCGAAGCCCAGGGCAAGCAAACGCTGATTCACCGGTTCAGAGCCTGACCTGCCAGACCTGTGGCGCTGTCGTGAAGGCTCAGCCGGTCATGCCATCCGCCTTTGGCCGGAAGCCGGCATCGCCTGGTTGCTTGCCGAAGCCAGCGATGCCGCGGATAGCGGCCTGACGCTGTACCCGCGTCGCCCCAAGGTCGGACGGAGAACCCATGACGTTGGCGGGATGAGCCGACCACTCACGCCTCGCCGCACACCAGAATGTCGGCAACATCAATCCGCGCTCAATTCAGATCGCGGGCAACTCGGCACCCAGGATCGTCACGATGTCCTGTCGCTGACCCAACAGCCTGACGACGTCCAGATGTTGGTCGTGGCGTTCGATGTAGAACCACAGCAACGGAAACTTGGCGACTTGCCAGGTCCGAAGCCCCGCAATACCCAACCGCTTCCCGAGCGCCGGTGAGCCGATTCCCGGGTCGAGTTCAATTTGGTCAAGCGCCGCATTGGTCGCCTTGACCAGCCTGGCGGCCACCCTCGTTCCTCCTTCGTTGCGGTAGTAGCGTGCTTCGCCTTGCTGGTCGCGGAACGCCTGCGGGCGCAGAACCGCCGGCTTCACTCGATATCGCCACGAGCGATGGCGAGCAGTTCTTGTTCATCGCCCTTGGTGCGACGGCGGCCAGGCCCGGATGCCAGTCCCTCTTCGATCAGATCACGAAGTCGCTTCCTGGCCTGCTCTTCCTGATCCCGGCGTACCAGGTCGCGGATGTATTCGCTGGTGTTGCCGTAGCTGCCCGTGGATACCCGTTCGTCGATGTAATCGCGCATCGATTCGGGAAGGGCAAAGCTCATGGTTTGGCGGCTCATGAAAAGATTCTGCGCAGATTAACAACAGTTGTCAACTCGCCTGGAGCGGTAGAAGCGTGAATCGGCAAGTCGACACGCCGGAACGCCACCGGCCTCAGAGCTTGGCCGTACGCCGCCCGAGGCGAACTCCGCCAGCCCCAGGCAACGCCCAGTCGATGGCGGGCAGTGTCGGCAACGGTGTGCCGGTCTCCCAGGTCCACACCGGTCCCGCCGAAGAGGCGACGGCCACCTCTTTTGCATGTCGTTCGGCTGGCCTCATGAAGGGGCTCAGGACATGCATCGCCACCGGCTGGCGTCCGGCATCCAGCAGGAGCACGTTGGGGATGGGTGCCGCACTGCGCAGGTCAAACCGCAGGGGCTTGAAGAAACGCCGGCGTTGCTCGACGAGTGCGTTCACAAGCGGGAGTTCGCGGTGATGGTCGACCAGAATCCACTGGTCACTCGACAGCGACAGGCATGCCGTATCCAGTTCATAGGTGTTTTCTTGCCGCGCCCGGATCAGCGCGGTCATGACGAGTCGGGCCCGCACTGGTCCGTCGGCATCGCGCGACTCCAGCACCGTCGCAAAGGACCGCTCGATGCGCTGCCAGGTCACGCCTGACGCCAACAGCGGCGCATCCGGCAGATGCTTGATCCAGACCCGGTAGCCCGAGACGCTGCGCTCGACGCCTTTGAACTCACCGATCACCACGGCAAGGGGATAGCGCCCCTCGGCGGGCTGCAGGAACGACAACTTCTCCCGCCTGCGTTCGGCTGCGGCCTGGTGGGTCGCCTCGCTGAACGGTTCGGGAACGTAAAGACGCTCACTCAGAGGAACACCCTGGATGATCAGTTCGGCAGCCGCTTGCTGCAGGTATTTCAGCAGCACCCATTGGTTGCGTTTGCCGTCCATTGCCGGACTCCAGCGCGTGAAGCCGGCCTGATCGAACAGGAAGTGGGTCAGGGCCTTGAGGCTCATTCTTCGAATGTTCTTGCGACCGCACTCGCCCTCCAATCTCGTGATCGCTCGTTCTCCCTCGTCACTGTTTCGGACCGATCGCGTCCAGGGGAAATCGACCCGCAGCAGGTACTGACCCGCGCGTTCGTCGATGGCATCCGCAAGCTGTTCGCGCCCCGACACGCCCGGATCCAGTTCGTACGCTGGGCAGCTGGGTGCATGGGACTTGCCGGTGCCCGGCAGCCGCTTGATGACATAGCGCCAGTGGCGAGCCACATACATCTCGACACCACCGGCCACGCACAGGCATCGTGGACGCACGTCGGTCCCATGGATTCGCTCCAGCAGCGGCTGAAGCGCCGGGTCCAGCGCTTCCACGACATCCGCGCCGATCTCGAAGAGCTGCGGTTCCACTAGACGACGCAGCGATGGAACCGACGATCGATGCGCAGACTCGTCGACGCCGGTTGATGCAACGCCGATCGCTCAATCATCCGCATGGTGTTCGATCCAGCTGTGCAGGTCTTCCGCGCGCCAGGCGGTGACGCGCTCCGACAGTTTGACCGGCCTCGGAAACGTTTCATGTTTGACGCGTCGCCACAGGGTCGATTTCGAGATCGGGATGACCGCAAGCACCTGCGGTTCCCGCACGAAGCCGATTGCCGGCAGCGTGGCGGGCTCTTGGCGACGGCGCGGCGCGGGTGGTGTGGAAGGAGTGGATTGGGTTGGCATGATGGCCTCGTTTCGGCGGCTGCCGTGGAGGGGTCATGACCAGCTCTTTCGCGGTGGCACTGGTCAGAAACATGCCTGCCGCCAGGAACGCCGAACCGGTACGGCCCTCGCCTGCGTCCCATCGGACGAGTGACCTTCGCGCGGACGAGACCTTCGCGCTCATCGCGCTCAGGATCCCACTTTGAATTGGGCTGCCAATGCGCCACGCAGGGTGGCGGCGATAACAAGACAGTGCAGGTATCGTCTGCGACGCTGTCGTCGAACGACAGTCAATCCCGCCACGAGGGCGCCAACAAACTTCTGATAGCTGCGGGCATGCTTCATGGCAAAAAACATCAGAACCTTCAGGCTTGTTCGGCCTCGCGCGCTTGCGGCACCGGATCCACCGGATCAGCTGCGGAGGGTGGTGCAGCGGGCGCCAGCTCGATGAGGCCTGCGTCTGGATGGTCGGGCGCTGACTCCTGCGCGGCGGTTTGCTTCGAATCGTCCATCTCGCGCCGAAGATCGGCTGCCAACGCCCGCGTATCACGCACCACTTCCCGCAGTTCGCGCTTGAGTGCGGCCCGCTGCTGATCAATCTCACTCGCCGTCCAGATGTCGTAGAACTCGAGCGTCTGCAGCACGTCCATGTAGTGATCCAGCTTGCTGATTGCCTCCAGGTAGCGCCGTGTCAGCGAAGACAACACGGGGACCCGAAGTTCGAGGGGTTTGGTGTCGAAACTGGCCAACTGGGTCACGCCATGGGCCTTGAAAAGCTCCTCCGCCTTGTCCATTTCCAGGTCCAGGTGATGGCTCACCCGATCGACGGCCGCGCGAATCAAGTCCTCCACGGGCTTGATTCGACCATCGTCCAGGTTGATCCGCCCGATCGTCAAAATGAAATGGGTCAGCAGCTGAAAGCTGTGGAACGACCGGACGAACAGGCGCTTGCCTTCGGGGCTGCCAAACCGCACGTGCAGCTTGACACTGGCCGACTCCACCCGGCGGTAATCCGCCTGGATCTGACGCTTCAGGATGCGGACATTGACCCCGCCCTCGTCGAGCCGGATGATCAGTTGTGGCGCGTCGTCGTCTGCCATCGGGAGGCCCTCTCTGTGCTGTACCAGATGGCCATGTTCTTCTCCACGACCTCCCCCCTCAACCCGAAATCATGGGTTTTTTGGGGGGATATCTGTGACAGCCCCGATTTTTTTCAAGACGCGCCTTGACGACGCATCGGGCGATCTTTATCTTTGCGCCCATGCAGCAGCTGGCACTGCAGATCAGGCGAGCACTGAGGCAACAGCGATCCGATCGGCCTGATCGATCGCGGTGAATGTGACATCACGTCACGAAGGCGATCCTCGAACGCCCTAGACGGGAGTGCGCTTGCGTGCCTGCGCGCGCGTTCCCGTCCAAGGCGTTCCTCGATCGGTCGCTGGCAACCGATCCGGTGGCATCGCGCCACCTCAAGCCAGCTGTTGCGTCGCCCCTTCATCGCCGGCATTCCCGGACCTTGTTCAACCCCAGCGGGGCTTCACGCCCAGGGGGTCCGTGAGGCATCGCCAATCACTTGGAGATCTTCATGGACAACCCTGTCATACCGGCCTTGGCCGGGTCATCCCTCGATGCCAACCCATCGACGACACACTGGTCACCTGCCCTGCCCGCTCCTTCCTCGGAAGAGGTCGTGAACTGGACCGAGGAGGAGATCGTCTACCTGCACTGGCGGTTGCTGCAGGAACTCGGCCATCTGGGCGATCCCGCAACTCCCCTGGAGGAGAAGCTGGACACGCTGCGGTGGATCTTCACCGAGCAGGAAAAGGACGGGCGACCATTCTCGTTCTCGAACTGCTTGCGCATCGTCGGCTGCAGCCCGCTGTCGCCGATCGACTACTGCGGAGCGGTGGATGCCGATCTGGTTCGGCAACACGTGCACCGCCAGGTCAGGCCCTGGCTTCGGGCGTCGCTGCAGCGCTACCCACTGTGGGTGCGTCACGCGGTCGCGGAGAACCCGGCGTGGGTCGAACGTCAACTGACGCTCAACCCGCAATGGATCAATGAGCAGCTCAGGCACATGGCTTCTGTGGGTGATCTTTTCGAAGGCTCGGATCATGCAGCGGGCTGACTATGAGGCGCGTGTCGATGAGGTCAAGCGACGCGCGCACGGCCACTGGACGCAGATTCTGGGCAGCCTCGGCGTGGACGAGCGGATCCTGGGCAAACGCAATGGGCCCTGCCCGCTGTGTGGCGGGACGGATCGTTTCCAGTACACGGTGGTTGGCGACAATGATCTTGGCCGGCTGACGACAACTATCTTGGCCGGTTGAGGCCGAAGCCGGCAGGTCCGGGACGCGGGGCTTACCGTGGGGTCATCGAACACGTCGAGACCCCGGAAATGCCCGGCAAGAGAATCACGGACCACCAAGTGCTCAAGTACAAACAACATCGCAACAAACTCCCGCAGGTGGCGGCCGCCGCCAAGGCGGGAATCAGCGAACGCAGTGCGCGACGCATCGAAGATGCCGGTCAACTGCCTTCGCAACGGCCAGCCAGGAGCTGGCGGACCCGATCGGATCCACTGGCCGAGGTGTGGGAGGCTGAAGTCGTCCCGCTGCTGCGGGCGGACGCGCAACTCAACGCCGTGACGCTGCTGGAGGAACTGCAGCGCCGGCATCCTGGCCAGTACGGAGGTGCCGTGCTTCGTACGCTGCAGCGCCGCGTCCGCCAGTGGCGCGCCGTGCATGGCGCCGAACGCGACGTTTACTTCGCCCAGGAGCATCCGCCAGGCAGACTGGGACTGTCCGACTTCACCGTCGCCGACGACCTGCAGGTGAAGATCGACGGGGTCGCTTTCGATCACCGGCTGTACCAGTTCGCGCTCGCGCATTCGGGATGGCGGCACGCCGTCGTTCTCACTGAAGGCGAGAGCTTCGCCGCGTTGTCCGGCGGACTACAGGCCGCGCTGTGGCGGCTGGGCGGGGTGCCGGAGGAGCATCGCACCGACAGCCTGTCGGCGGCGTTCAACAACCTGGCCGAGGCGCAGGAGCTGACCCGCCGGTACGAGGGTCTGTGCCAGCACTACGGCATGCGCGCGAGCCGCTGCAATCCGAGCCAGTCGCATGAGAACGGCTCCATCGAGTCGCGACACGATTCGCTCAAGACCGCGCTCGACCAGGCGTTGCGGTTGCGCGGTACCCGTCGCTTCGACGAGCGCGCCGACTACGAGGCCTTCGTCGAGACCATCGTGCAGCGATTCAATGCCCGCGCCGTCACCCGGCTGGCCGTCGAGCGGACCATGCTACGGCCGCTGCCGGCGCGCCGCACGGCTGAGTACGAGGAGTTCCCGGCGCGGGTCAGCAAATACGCCATCTTCACCGTCAAGGGCGTGCAGTACAGCGCGCCAAGCCAACTGATCGGACACCGCCTGACGGTTCGCCAGTATGCGCAGCACATCGAGTGCTGGCTGGGCGGCCAATGCGTGCTCGAGCGCAGCCGCGCGACCCACCGCGACGGCCAGCGGCACCCGCGCAACATCGACTATAGGCACCTGGTGGCCGCGCTCAGGCGCAAGCCCGGCGCCTTCGCCCGCTGGGTGCTGCGCGATGCGGTATTCCCCCGCGACATCTACCGCCGCACCTGGGAACGCCTGTCAGCAGCACTTGCAGAGCGCGAAGCCTGCAAGACGATCGTGGGCCTGCTCTCGTTGGCCGCCGACGGCCATGAGGCACAACTCGCCGAGGAACTTGAGCAGCTGATCGAGCTCGACCAATTGCCCGATCTGAATGCGCTGAGCGCGCTACTGAAACCGCCCATCGTCGAATTGCCGGCGGTGTCGGTGCAGTTGCCGCCGCTGCAGGACTACGACGTACTGATCGAGGTGTCGCCATGAGTGCGACGACGCTGCCATCCGGGCGCCTGGCGCTGATGCTCACCGAACTGCGACTGCCCACGATCAAGCGACTGGCCGACGACCTGTGCGCGCAGTCCGACCGTGAGGGCTGGCCCGGACATCGGCTGCTGGAAGCGCTGATGGAGCATGAGATCGCCGAGCGCGAGTTCCGCCGCATCGACCGCCACCGCGCCGAATCCTGCCTGACGCCGGACAAGCGATTGTCGAGCTTCGACTTCGCGGCGGTACCGAGCGTCTCCAAGGCTCAGGTGATGGCGTTGGCCGAAGGTCATGAGTGGATCGACCGCGGCGCCAATGTGCTGCTGTTCGGCCCGCCGGGCGTCGGCAAGAGCCATCTGGTGAGCGGGCTCGGTCACGCACTCGTCGATGCCGGGCGCCGGGTGCTGTTCACCCGGTGCAGTGACCTTGTACAGCGCCTGCAGGCGGCCCGGCGCGACCTGCGGCTGCCGCAGGAACTGGCCAGGCTCGACCGCTTCGACCTGCTGATCCTGGACGATCTGAGCTACGTTCGTCGCGATCAGGCCGAGACCTCGGTGCTGTTCGAGTTGATCGCCGAGCGATACGAACGCAAGAGCCTTGCGATCACCGCCAACACGCCGTTCTCGCAGTGGAGCGACGTGTTCGTCGACCCGGCGATGACCCTGGCCGCAGTCGACCGGCTCGTGCATCACTCGACGATCTTGGAAATGAATGTGGAGAGCTATCGCCGACGGGCGGCGCACGCGGCACAGCCCAGCGGGAGAAGGACCAACGCGAGACCGACGACAACTACAGCGACCGACCACGCAACCTGAGCGCGGGGAAGCCGCGGTGGACAAGTCACCTGCCCACAGGACAAGCCTGTGGACAGCCCCTGCGGGGTCCGTGACTTGCCCACCGCTCGACGACGAAGGAGATCAACAAAACCAAAACCAAGGCACCGATCAACGACAACTACGCCCACGTTCCACCGGCCAAGATAGTTGTCGTCGAGCGGTCAGGATAGTTGACGCCGGCCAACACGGACCGCTTTGGTGAAGGCAACTACCACTGTCGAGGCTGCGGCCCGGGCGGCGGCTTCAAGTTGCTGCAGGCGGTCAAGGGGTGCGACTTCAACACCGCGCTTCACGATGTCGAGCAGAACGTCGGGCATTCACCGAGTCCGCCAACGGTCGGCTCACGCGAGCCGGGTGCGACGTGGATGAGGAAGTTGGCCAAGCAGATCTGGGACGAGGCCCGGCCGGTCGCGGCAGCAGATGCCGTGGCCAAGTACCTGGCGGGTCGAGGACTGTCATTGACGAGTTATCCGAGGGCCTTGCGCGTCCACAACGCGCTGGGCTATTACGAGCGAGATGATGCTGGCAAAAACCGCAAGGTGGGGGTCTATCCCGCCATGCTGGCTGCTGTGCAGGATGTCTCAGGCACGCCGGTGACCCTGCATCGGACTTACCTGTCGAATGGCAGCAAGCTGATCTCGCGCGACGCCCGCAAGGTGCTGTCGGCCGGGATCGCCGGTGCGGCCGTCAGGCTGTTTGAACCAACAGACGAACTCGCGCTGTGTGAAGGCATCGAGACCGCTCTGGCGGTGCACCTGGCCACCGGCAAACCGGTCTGGGCCGCGATCAGTGCGGGCAACCTGGAGAAGGTCGTTCTCCCAGCGGGTGTGCGTCGGGTCCAGATCTACGCGGACAACGACAGCGATGGCGATTTCGCGGGGCAGGCGTTTGCGTTCGCGCTCGCGCGGCGCCTGCGCCTGGAACGTGGGCCTGAAGCCGGACGCCAGGTGCAGGTGTTCCTGCCGCGAACGCCGGGTGCGGACTGGGCCGATGTCTGGCTGCGTCGAACCCGCAAGGAAAGCATGTAGAGACTGGCGCGACGACAGCAATCGAGACGTCGCGCTTTCACCGCAGGTCGGATGGTCCGACCTGCACTTCAACCCCTTGGGGACTGTCCCCGAGGGGACTCGTTCCCACTTTTTTCCATAGGAGATCGAGATGAAGAATGGACGTTCACTGGTCGGACTCGCCGAGGAACTCGAGCGGCAACTCGCCAGCAAGAAGGACCTGGTGGTACCGACCCAGATGCTGCGACACGACACGGATGACCAAGGTCACACCCAGCTCGTGGTGCAGGAGGGTGGCGGTGCCGTGCGCTACGGCGTCACCGCGCTGGCGCGACGGCAACTGGCCGAGAAGCTGAAGATTCCGTTCGCGTACTTCGAACGCATGCGCTCGGAGCAACCGGTGCTGCTGGATCACAACGTCAACACCTGGCTGCAAAGCGATGAGGAACGGCGCATGATCCGCACGCTGGACGGCAAGGTCCGGGCGGTGCTGTCAGAGCGTTATCGTCGGCTCGACAACTTCGACCTGGCCGAAAGCGTGCTGCCGGTGCTGCAACGGCTGCCCGAGGTTCGCTTCGAGTCGATGGAGCTGACCGAAACCAAGATGTACCTGAAGTGCGTCACACCGCAGTTGCGGCAGGAGATTGCGCCGGGTGATGTGGTCCAGGCGGGCGTCGTGATCTCCAATTCGGAGGTCGGGCACGGTCTGCTGAGCGTGCAACCGTTGATCTACAGGCTGGTCTGCAGCAACGGGCTGATCGTCTCGGATCGGTCGCTGCGCAAGACCCATGTCGGGCGTTCGGTCGGCGGCGGCGAGGATGATGGCATCACCGTCTTCAAGGACGATACCCTGTGCGCCGATGACAAGGCGTTTTTTCTGAGGGTGCGGGATGTCGTGGAGGCTGCTGTCTCGGAGACGGCATTCAGGATGGCGACCGAGAAATTGCAGCGCACGCAAGGGATGCCGCTGTCGGGCGACCCGGTAAAGACCGTGGAGGTGCTGGCGCAACGCTACGCGCTGAACGATTCCGAGCGGTCGGGTGTGCTTCGGCATCTGGTCACCGGTGGTGACCTTTCCGGATACGGATTGGTCAATGCGGTCACGCACTTCTCTCAGGAAGTGGAGGACTACGACCGGGCGACCGAGTTCGAAGCGCTGGGTGGCAAGCTCATCGAGCTGAACAGGTCCGAGTGGGCGGAACTGGTGGCAGGTTGAGTGTGGGGTGATGGGCAAGGAACGGGAGATCCGTTCCTTGCCCGATCCCGTGAGTTCAGCGTACCGCGTCGCCGGCAGCCGAATGCGGTGCAGGCAGCTCAGTTGTCAGGGGTCGCCGTAAACGATTCGATCGGGGCGCCGCCGGCCAACGCTTCCCTCAACCAACGGGGCTTGGGGCCGAAGCCGCTCCACGCGTTCCCGTTGGTGTCCTTGTATCGGATCACCGAAGCACGCTTCTTCTTGACGGAAGGGATCACCTTCTTGGGAGCTTTCGTCGTCACCGACGCGGCGCGCGGTGGTTCGGTTGTTGTCAGGCCGAGATCTTCGGCCGTCAGACCGTAGGCGTCGATGGCGACTTTGATGCGCTCGACCACGCCCTTGGTCTCCTGGGCACGCAGGGCTTCGGCCTGCTTGGTGAGCTTTTGAATCTGCGCCTGAATGGACGCATAGGTTTCTTTTCTGGCCATGACTCACGGCTCCTTCAAAAATCAGAGAGCCGTGAGCATAGTCGATACAGGAATGTATTGAGTCGCGGACGCCGCAGAGAATTCCGATCCTCTGACTCATTGCATCCCTTGACATTGCAATGACAACAGCACTGCAGAGTCAATGGCATTCATGACCCTTCTACTCCCTAACGCCGATTTCAATCCCGATTTTGGACGTTCGCCGAGGCAATTCGGCAATCGCTGGGGCAAAAGAATTCACCTCCGAATCACTGCAGCGGACATTGGACAACTCACCCGTTCGCCTGTGCCCCGGTGGCGACAAACCGGCAGTCAGCCGACATTGGACCTGCGCACTCATGGACCCGTTCTTGGCCAGAGCCGTTGACGAGAGTCCGCTTGCCGGTTGCTTGATTGCGCTCTGCTCGCCCAGGAGCAGCGGCCCGACGACTGTCAGCTCCCGCTATTGCGAATCCTCACCTGAGCCGACGGTCGACGACGCACTTGCGCAGGCATCCCGTGACGACACCCGCAGTCAGCTCTCGACGATCAGATTTCACTAGGCCGGTCGCCACACGATCATGGTGTGCCACACTGTAGACTGGAAATTAGGACAGCATCTTTGGCCTCGATCGCTTTGACGCATGATTGATACTTGATCTTGGCTAGCTCCAGTTTCGTGGCGTTGTTTAGAGCGGTCTGCTGATTCGCGTTCTGATTCGAACGTGCCGTGAAGATGGAACCGATGGCCTCGAAGTACGGCGTAAGGATAACGGCCGGCAACTTGAGCAATGCCGCCACTTCGCCATCGGTATTCTGTTCATACTTCGAGGGAACGCCGGCGCCATTTGCAAGCGCGATCTTGGCATCGTTGTTTGAAAAGAACGTCCGGGAAATCGGCAGAAAATACTCTGGCGTTCCAGAAGGCGAGAAGACGATCTGTTCCGCATGCAGGACACCACTGCTCACCATGCTGACGCGATAGGCTCTGTTCATGCGATAGAAGATGCCTGCATGGGTCGTACGATCAGCTTTGTCGGTTGAGTAGTTTGACTCGACATCGCTCTTCTTGGCCGGATCCGCTGCGTTGCCGACTGCGGAAGGCGCATCATAGGGTTCGATCGTGACGCTGATATCGCCGCAGATCGTCTGCGACTTCGTTGTGACCGGGATGATGAAGGTATGGGTGCCGTCCACGGTGCAATCCTTCTTCAGCTCTGTCGCATTCATCTTGTCGGCCGCCTGATCGCTTTGGATTCCGAAGCCGAATCCCCTGACGTAACCTGCCAACTGCCCGAGGCCGGCGAGCGCGGCCACCGCGTCTCCGGTCTGATTCGCATTGGAGGTGGTCAGCAAGCCGGCTTCGTTGATCTCGACGTCGATGGAATTCTTTGCCAGGGGGTGCCGGTGGTAGGACAGCACGTAGGCCTTGGATCGGTCTGCATACGATGGCGAGGCTGTCGCCGTAATGGACGCCAGTTTCGAACTGGTACTCGTCACGGTGATCAGGATGTCCCGATTCGGCAAGAAGTACACCAGTCCATCATTTGAATTCGCTGGGTTCTTGACCGATGTGAGGCTAGTGCAGCCGGACAGCGCCGAAAGAACAATCAGCGCGATGGGTGAGCAACGATAAGTCATGATGCCTCCGAGCCTGGTTCAGGCAAAGGTGAATCCCAGTTTAGACATAACCGGGCCGATGGGATTGAAGACGCTGACGGTGTCCGAGCCCGCGAAATGCAGCCCAACTACCCTCCCCGTCGTCGTGTCGACCACTATGGAGCCTGAGTCCCCATTGGTCGCAAAGTGAGTGCACAACACCTGGTTGACGAACGATAGATTGCCCAGGTTGTGTGGGTAGCGAAGCGTCAGCCGAAAGTTGACGTCCATCACTTGGCCTGACGTCTGAAGCGTCGACTTACCAAACTTGGCCACCAGCATGCCTCGCTGGGCTAGGCCAGTCCGGATTGGCAAGGCGGCTTGTGCAACCCCAGTGACGACCTGGGCGCGCTTTGCCGGCACGATCTCGGCGAGCGCGGCGTCCACTTCGTTGTCGCCGAACGGGTCAAACGGTACGAAGCTCGACAACCGCGCGATCGTGTTAGCGAGCGATCCTCCATCGGTTGTCCCAGGCGAGATAATGGGATCGTTTATGTTTGCCTTTCCACTGAGCGCGATGACGTGCGAGTTGCTCAGCAGAAAAAGTAGATTGGCTCGCTTGACGATGGCGCCCAGGGTTCCCGCCGGATCCCTCAAGTGCGAAACGCTGTCTCCGCTGTTGATCCTTGGGTCGGCGACAGCGTGATGGAGCTTGATCTCACCGATCTCCTTTACATCCGTCAATATCGCCTTGGAGCCCAATAGCGCGATCGACGGCGGAATCATCGCCGTCCCACGAATGCTTGCCAAGGCCACCTTTTTCTTTACATAGAAGCATAGACTGAGTTCGCCGGCAGTTTCGTCGCCGATCGTCTTCTCGCTGATACCGACGCCGACGATGTTTCTCCCTTTCGAGAGCGTGCGCAGATGGTTCGCGTGCGCTGCTCGAACAGCGCCCAGAGACTCGACTTCTGAAGCAGGAGCCTTGGTGATCAGGTCGAGCGTTTGCAGCAGGGCTCGCGGGGCTGAGATTGCCATTGACCTTCCCGTCTCAATGGATTCGGAACCGCATCGTATCTAGTCAAGGGGCTGGTGCAATCCACAAAATTTATGAAGGGTAAGGCAAATGGCGCCTCGCGACTGTCCTTGCACTCTTGGCATAGATATCGACTTCGATCGAGGGCCAGGCCCAGCAGACGTCCGGAGTTGCCCTGCACTGAGTACCCTGCTGCGTTCGGCGTGCCAAGATGCGGTCGTCGAACCAATGCGCGTGGCAGATCTCGACGTCCCAGCGCTGTCCGAAAGTCAGAAACGATCCGTGATCAACCTACCCGGGCTGCCGCGAATGCGACGAATGCGTTGCTCCCTCCGGATGGCCAAGTCCTTGACCTCATCGTCCGGTTGAATGCGTGCGGACTTCTCGCAATCCCCGGGGCAACTATGGGGCTTGGAGCCGAACGACCGCTTCGGGGTGACGAATTCGGGGCCGCGGATGTCGCTGAAGGGTCGGATCCGGGCGTCGGCATCCGAATTTGGAATGACAGCAGCCGGGTCACCGTGTCATTGCAGGCATGAAAGCCCTCCAATTGATGTGCGGGTTCGCAGGCGGATGGTCTGGTCGGTAGCAATCAGTGGGTGTTACCTCAACGAATGCACGTGCCGTCAATTTCCGGCCCTCCGACGTTCAAGATCACATTGCTCTTGGCGAGCTTCACCGGCATCACATCGGACCAACGCCGCCGGCCCTCGGCCGAGAATCCAGTTGCTGTCGGCCCGGATCGCCTTGTCGTAGTACGCCAGCAGCCACGCGCCGGGAGCGGAATCGCTGGTGTTGCCTTGGATCAGGTTTTCAGACAAGCTGATGTCATTCCACCGATCTATTGCCAAGAGCGCCACTCCGCCGCCGGTGGTACTGAAGGGGCTCACCGTAGCGTTGTCCACAATGACATTGCGCACAATGTCTGCGGACGATCCATTGACAAGGATGCCACCCCCGTAGTCGAAAGCCAAGTTATGGTGGATCGTGTTTCCGGAGATGGTGACACCTCGCACCCCGTTGATTCCGACACCGCCCCCGTAGCCTTCAATCTTGTGAAACTCGACCACGTTGTCCGCGATGACAGAATCCTTCCGGGTTGACCCGTTCATGTAGATGCCGCCGCCATTCGAGCCGCCGCAGCTCTGATCTTGCCTGTTGCCGCTGATCAGGTTGCGCCGGACCTCGATCGAGGCTTCCTGGCTGAACACGCCCGCGCCGATGCACCCGACATTGCCGGTGATCACGTTGTCTTCAATCGTCGCGCGCACCAGTTCAACACGCACGCCGCCTCCCGTCCCCGGTGTCGGGCTCGGGTCGTTGGCAAAAGAATTGAAGCCGTTGGTGATCTTGAACCCGGCAACGACCACCCGCTCTTTGCCCGTGCCCTGGGCCCACACGGTGGTCGACTTCGACCCGCCATCCAGGATAGTCCGAGAGGATCCGTGACTCGATTTGATCGTGATCGCCTTGTTCAAGATCACCAGATTTTCGACATACCGACCCGGACCAACCCGTATCTCACTGCCCGACGGAGAAGCGTCGATCGCACCCTGAATGGTGGCGAAGTCCCCAGGTACATGGACATCCCGGGCTGAAGCGGCGATCGATACCGAGAGCCCGAGCAATACACTCAGGCTGGCGACAGCGTGGCGAAATTTCATCTTTACTCCTTGCTTGAAATCAGGTCAGACGGGACACACGATCGCTTGATTCGGCGGACCGGTAGTCCGGGTGCTCATCCAGCACCAGCAAGCACAGCTTCCAGCACTCGGCGCTGATGGGCTCGTACCCAGATTCAATCGCCATCCAGGCCCGTCGGCCGGGCAACATCGCCACATCGGCCATGGCTTCGCTCGTCAGGTGATGAGCCAGCCGGAGACGCCTGCACTCGTCTGCGTCATGGCGGTCGACGCTGAATCCGGCCGGAACTGCGCCTGGGTAGCTGCTGGTCGTCATCTGCGCCTCCGCATCAAATTGATGCTCGCAAATAGAGCGAGCCGCCGACAAGAAACATCACCCTTTGGGGTGGGTAGCTGCCAATCCAACGCCTTTTCGGCCGCTCCCCCCACGATCAAGGGAAAGAGCCGGTGGTGGCGCCGACTGCAGATTTGGTCGGCGCTCTTTCAAAATGCGGGATAGCAGCCTGGGTGCCATGCCGCAGTTTTCGGCTGTTCGAGGGCGCGAGCGGACTTCAACGCATCAGCTCGCACCACCCTGCGCAGCGACGCCCATGAGCGCCAAGCGCGCTAACAACTGCGCTGCGACGCTCGTCCCGTCGCAAGCCATTCACAGGCAAGGATCGCCTGGCGCTGGGTGCATGCATGAGCCACCGCACTTCGGCGTGAGAGTCGCCTTTCCGAATCCTTCTTCACGATGGACAAGTCCTTCAGAGGCAAGCATTGCAGCGACACATTTTCCCCCGGCACCACAACCCAACCGTGAGCACTACCCAGATTGGCTCACGCGCGCACTGTCTCCACCGACAGCCGCCGGCAGCGACGTTGAGTCCGGCCACCAAACCGCCTCCAATCAAATCGCCCGCGAAATCAAGCGGTAGTCGCGGGGTTTTCGTAGCGCATTTGCGAATGGCAGCTTCGCCAACCCGCATTGGCGAGACGAAGACCTTTAAGCTTTGTGCAACACACGGTCATTCGATGTGGAGTCGATTGACACTCCAATAGCGGCCGGGCGAATCGCCCAAGGAGACCGACCATGAGTGACGTTCACCTGCTGGATGTTCAGCTCACCAACCTGACGATGCTGCTGACCATCCGGGACTCCCTGCACCTGGACCGTGTCCGTACCTGCGCCCGGTTCGCGCTCGACGCTGCGCAGGCTGATCGCTTCCTCACTCTCGGCACTCACCAAATCATGGCCATCGTGGCGAATGTCGGCCAGGTCAACTTGTTTCCACCGCGCAGCGACCTGGTGTCGCTCCTGGCCCTGCCGCTGCCCGTCGCCAGGCCGTTCGCAGTGGTGCAACCCACCAAACGCGCGGCAGGATAACAAGCCTTGAAGGGAGGACTCGATGTCAGCCATGATGGTCCGTCGCCTCCAGGCGTTGTCAATCGCCAAGCGATGCGTCGACCTCGGCGCGCGCCTGTCCACGATCGAACAACTTTCCGGACTGCCACAGCCCGAGTTCCGCCACCTCGCCTACCCGACGCGAAGCACGGTGCCCAGGGGAAGAACGCCGAGCTCGGTCGACTGGCTCCATCGCAGAACGACCGTGCTTGAGCAGGCAGCTGCTGCTGTCGTCATGTCCAGCTACCGTCGCCTCAGAGAAGGCGGCTTTCCTGCGTCGGAGGCACTGCTGGGTGCGTACTCGCATTACACCGAGGTCTGCGATCCCCCGTATCGGATCAATCTGGACCGCGCGCTTGATCTGGCCTCGCACCTTGACGGCATCTGGCTGTCTCGTGGCCGCAGCCTGGAACTCATTCGCTGCCCGGCCTGCGGCAGCGAACACCTTGCGACGCTCGGCTCCGAAACCCGTTTTGGCTCGGATTGCCCGTTCTGCGCATTGATCCAGCGGTATCGCGTGGATCCGCGGCTTCGGGCTCACTTCCCGGCGCGACCGCCTCTCGCGGCGAGCGATTTTCAGATCGGTGTCATGTCACTGATGCGAAGCAGTCCACTGCACCTGCAGCCCGAGGCTCATGACGAGCCTTCTCTGCCGGTGGCAATCTGCGCTTGAGAAAAGCTTGTCCCGGCACTCTGGATCCGTGCTGCTGCAAAGCACATCGAGGATGAACATGACATCCTACGCATCGCCGCCGACCGCCGGGCCGCGCGTGCAACTGCCACGGACCAGCGCGGGCGACGTGATGTCCGCCCACGCCGCAAAAATCGCTCGCATCCAACTCTGCTTCGGCATCGACGCCGCGACATTCGAAGAACAGGTGCTGTCGATCGTCCAGCGACTCGCAGAGTATGTACTGAACCTTCCCGCGTCCAGGGATGCTTACTACTGCCAGCCGGGAGGGATGTTCGAGCTGGCGCTGGACACCGCTTTTTTCAGCCTGCAGGGGACCGACGGTCACATCTTCGCTGGCCGATCGACCATCTCGGTCAGACGACACCTGGAGCCGCGCTGGCGGCTGGCGACGTTCATGGCGGGCCTGCTGTGCATCCTCGAGCGCGCGGCCGGACAGGCCATCGTCGAGTACGAGGCTGGTTCGCGATGGCCCGCGCTGGTCGTGCCGCTGGCCACTTGGCTTCAAACAAGTCCGCAGGCCACCTACCGCCTCGGCTGGCGTGCCGACCTTCTGGATGTACCGGGATACGGCATCCTCGCGCTTCCCCTGGTGGTGCCCGCCCCGATCCTGACGTATCTCTCAGATGCGAACGACGAGGTGCTGCCGTCTTTGCTTGCCAGCATCGGTGGCCTGCCACGTTATCGGGATCACAACCCACTGCCGAGGCTCGTCAGGCGTGCGTTCGCGCTGGTCGTCAATCAATGGTTGGAGACCTTCCGGTCCGGCGACGACCTCCAACACGATCGGTCTCATCTGCAGCGCTACGTCCTGGACGCGATGCGCAGGCTCGCGGCGTGCCACCCCAGATGGGTTCCGAATCGAGAGAAGTCCAGACTGTGGCTGGGCCGTGACGGGCTCTACCTGGTCTGGCCGCAGTCGGCATCCGACATCGTCGACTGTTTCGAAGAAGATGAGTTGGCTGGCATGCCGCGATCAGCAGCGTCCATTCTTCAGTTGCTCCAAGCTTCCGGCGTGCTGGCATCGAACCAGAAAGCAGGACACGCCTGGTTGATCCATCCGCCATCTTCGCGGAGTCCGGTGGAGGCGATCAAACTCGCTTCGTCGTCGGTTCTGTATCCTGACTCGGTCAACATCGCATCCGCATTGGACACGACGCTGGCGACTGCGCGTGTCGAGCCTGTTGCCGACGCTCAGCATAGCTTCCCCCCGTCGGTGACCAACTGCCATTGGCCCTCAACGATCAGCCTGAGCAACTGCCCGCGAGCCGCCGAACCGTCGAGCGGCAAAGCGACCCATCGCCTCGAGAATCCCCTTCCGGCGCGATTCGCCTCAAACCGCCGCTGCGACTGGACGGCGGCGTTCTCGCGGCGCTGGAGTCGGTCGTACAGCAGCTGAACGCGACAGGACGCGGTGCACATGCTTCCCCAGATGGCCTGTTCGTCCCCATGATTGCGTTCGACGGGCACAAGCTCGAGACGCCGCTGGCTGTTCGCGCGATGGACGAGACCGGGATGCTGCTGCGCGACGCCAAGGGTCGTCCCAAAGCGCGGCGACGCGACATCGACGGCAAGACCGTGCTGGGCGTGATCATCCGGCCCGAGTTCCTCGACGGCCTGTTGCAATCCCATGCAACCCGATGAGATCCCATGCTGACGCGCCGATACGAAATGCCATGGCGCCCGGCCTACGAGGCCTGGGCAGCGCTGGGATGGCTGCTCTGCAGCGCCTACTTTGCAGTCGCTGGAGTCTGGATGGGGTTGCCACGAGCTGCAGCGTTGCCCGCTGCGCTGATCTGCTTTCTGTTCGCTGTCGTGCGGGGATCGCAGGCGATCCGGATCGTGACCCTGCGTGCATCGCTGGGTGGGCGAAGCATTCAGGTCTTGGCTACCCGCGAAGTAGCGCGCTGGTGCGAGCGGCCCGACCAGGTGTTTCTGGGATTCGGTTTCGACTGGCGACCGGTCCACTCGCAGCGGCTGTACGAACTGGCCAAGATCGACATCCGGCAGTTTGCCCTGTCGCCACGCTGGCTGCCGTGGCTTGGCTACACCGCCGCACCGCAGCCGGATTCCGAGATCGGCTTGGCGCATATCCACGGCGTCGAGCCACAGGAGGGGCCGCTGCATCGGCCGCTGCAGAATTTCGAAGGCGGGACCCTGCTGGTGGGAACCACACAGTCCGGCAAAGGCGTTGCGCTTGCCAACCTGATTTCTCAAGCCGTGCGTCGTGGCGACGTGGTGATCGTCATCGATCCCAAGAACAGCCGGCGACTCAAGCACGTCGTTCAGCGCGCCTGCGAGGACTGGCGTCCCGCCGAGACCTTCCTTGAATTCCATCCGGCGTTTCCGGAGACCGGCGTGCGCCTGGACTTCGCCTTCAACTGGCAGAAGCCCACCGAGATCGCGTCGCGCATTCAGTCGATCATGCCGCCCGACACCGCCGGCGCCTTCTCCGCCTTCGGGTGGGATGCGGTGAACGTGGTCGTTCAGGGACTGATCGAACTCGACGAGCGGCCGAACCTGATCAAGCTGACCAAATACATCGAGGGCGGCATTGAACCCGTGCTGGAGGCCTGCCTGGCCCGCTACTTTGAAAGGACACTCGGCACGGGATGGTCCGAGCATCCGGAGATGAAGCGGCTCTTGTTCGAAGCGGGCCGCAGCCACTCACCTCGACCCTCGGCTGCGGCGAGCAAGGAATTGCTCGCCTATGTGGGCTTCTACGAGCAACGCGTCCCGCAGCGTCAGCGCGACAAGATCATCGACGCACAGGTCAGAACGTTCCGCCACAACCGCGAGCACTACCAGAAGATCACGGCGAACCTCTTGCCCGTGTTGTCGATGCTCACATCGGGGGATCTCGGCCGAAGTCTTTCGCCGGACCCGTTCGACATCCGAGACCAGCGGCCGATCATGAACTTCGAGAAGATCGAGCGTGCGGGGCACGTCTTGTACATGTGCCTGGACGCTCTCCCCGACCCCTCGGTCGCAACCGCCATCGGAGCATTGGCATTGGCCGACCTCGCCGCGCGTGCAGGCATGCGATACAACCTGGGCGGCTATCGCCGTATCGCACTGTTCGTCGACGAGGTCTCCAACGTGATCAACCAGCCGCTCATCGAGATCCTGAACAAGGGGGCCGAGGGCGGCATCTACACCACGTGCGCCATGCAGACCTTGTCCGACCTGGCCAAGCGTCTGGGCAGTGAGCATGCTGCCCGAATGGCGCTGGGCAACCTCAACAACCTGATTGCCTTGCGCTCAAAGGACCGTCCGACACAGGATTTCGTGGTCGAAGCGTTCGGCAAGACCGCCATCCACAACCTCAGAGTCGGTCTGTCGAGCGGCTCTGATTCGCACCTGGGCGATTTCTCGGCCAGTCATTCGACGCAGCTGACAGAAAGTTTCGAGGAAGTGATCCCGGCCGATGTTCTTGGAAAACTTCCCAATCTTCAGTATTTCGCCTCGGTCTCCGGCGGTCGATTGATCAAAGGCCGATTTCCGATCCTCGACCCCGACGATGCGGCAACTGATGGCGGAACGGCAGCCAGCTCCAAGATCCCGAAACCGCAGGTCGCATGATCCGCATCGTCATCATCTGTTCACTCGCGCTGACCTTGTCGCTGGCGCTCTACCTGCCATCGCGTTATCCAGCGGAGCGATTTCTTCACCATCTGCGGACGGAACATCGATTCGACACGGAATACTGGGGGGAACCCGTCGGGCTTCGCATCATCGATCGGGTCGCCACCGTGCTGGAGGTTGCGACCGTGAATGGCACCCCCACAGACAACGCCGCCTTCGCCGGGAAACCTACCGGAGTTGCCATGACCGAGGCCAGCCAGAGGCTGATCGGAAGTTCTTACTTCAGGTCGCTCGAGGCACTGTTCGCGCTGGCCACGTACCGAACCTTCTCGTTGCTCGAGTGGTTGCCCTGGCTCGTTCCACTCGGACTGGCGCTGGTTCTTGACGGCGCCGCCGCTCGCACGATCCGGTCCAAGGAATTCGTTCAGCACGATCCGGAGTTCTTCGCCTTGTTCATCTGCACCGCGGCGATCCTCGCCGCTGCGCTGCTGGCCGGGCTGCTCGTTCCCGTGACGCTCGACCCGCTGGTGGCGCCAGCTGTCATCGTCGCCTTGCTGGCGGCTCTTAGCCGCGCGCTGGCCAGCTTTCATCGCAGTGGATAGGGCCACGACGCGTCTGGGCGGAACCCACCGCTACAGCTGCGCATCCCGGACCATAGGCGCCAGCTTCCGACTCAACCTGCCACCATTTGCGTTCAATCCCGCCGCTGAATTCGGCTGATGTCCCCCACCACCATGGCGCATCCGCATCGGGGCAGGCACAGAAACCGGCACGTGTGAAAGCACGGAACGCTGTCAGGTCAATTGGAAAAGCGGCAGCTCGAGGCTCGAACCTCGCTGAGCCGGACTCCGACCCACACTTGACTTCTTCTTGTGGTGGTCGACCCCGACAGAGCCGATATTCCTCTAGCCCTCGTTTTGCGCGAGTTCATGGCGGATCTCGGACAGTGTGTTCCGGCAGGACGCTGTTTCGACCGCGTTCGTTTGCACAAGACCAGCGCAGACGACGCCGCTTTCCAGAGGGCCTATGCGCGACCACGCTGCCAGGTCGCCGGGTCAAGTGCGTATTTCAGCCCATCGTGGACGGCATTTCAGGCTGAACGTGGACGGCATTTCAGCGTGATCGTGGACGGCGTTTCAGACTGATCGTGGACGCTGTTTCAGCGTGATCGTGGACGATGGGGGTAGCGCGCAAGTGATTTTCTGACCCGGCGTCAAGCTCACCGCTTTTTGCGGACGAGTCGATGCCAACCAACAGAATCACGATGCGACGAATCCGAGAGACGTTGCGCCTGCACCTGCAGGCCAAGTTGAGCTACAGCGAGGTTGCCGGCGCGCTGAAGATCTCCAAGAGCGGGGTGGGCAAATACGTTTCGCTGGCCCGCGCGGCCGGCGTTGATTGGGAATGCGTCCAGACCTTGGACGACGAGGCGCTGGAGGCTCGGCTGTTTCGACCACCGGTGCCGCGATCGAGCTACCACCTGGCGCCGGATTTCGCGCTCGTCCACCAGGAACTCAAGCGCGCCGGCGTCACCTTGATGTTGCTGTGGGAGGAGTACACCCGGGACAACCCGCTGGCCTACAAGTACACGAGCTTCTGCATCAAGTACCGCGAGTTCGCGCGCCGCCAGCAACGCTCGATGCGCCAGATCCACATCGCCGGCGAGAAGCTGTTTGTCGACTACGCCGGCAGCACGGTGCCGATCATTGACGCCGCCACCGGCGAGATCACCCAGGCGCAGATCTTCGTGGCCACGCTGGGCGCGTCGAACTACACCTTCGCCTGCGCCACGGCGCGCCAGACCATGGCCGACTGGATCGGCGCGCAGGTCCTGGCACTCGAATTCATCGGCGGCGTGCCGCGCCTGATCGTGCCTGATCAAACCCGCGCGTTGATCAAGACCCCCGACCGCTACGACCCCGAACCGAACCGGACGTACGAGGAATTTGCTCAACATTACGGCTGCGCGGTATTGGCTGCGCGCCCGGCGCACCCGCGCGACAAGCCGAAGGTCGAGGGCTCGGTGCTGCTGGTGCAGCGCTGGATTCTGGCCCGTCTGCGCAACCGCCGGTTCTTCAGCCTGGGTGAGCTCAACGGGGCAATAGCCGAGCTGCTCGTCGATCTGAACCAGCGAGCCTTCAAGAAGCTGCCCGGCTGTCGGCGCAGCGCCTTCGAGGCGCTGGACGTCCCGGCGCTGCAACCCTGCCGCCCACCCGCTACGCGATCGGCCGCTGGAAGGCGGCCAAGGTCAACATCGACTACCACGTCGAGTTCGATGCCCACTACTACAGCGTGCCGCACCGGCTGGTGGGCGCCAGGCTCGACGTGCGCGTTACCGGCAGCCTGCTGGAGTGCTTCGCATCGAATCGGCGCGTTGCCTGCCACGCTGTAAGCGCCGTTCGCGGCGGCTTCACCACCGTGGCCGAGCACATGCCGGCGTCGCACCGCGCGCACCGGGAGTGGTCGCCAACCAAGCTGATCGCCTGGGGTGAACGCATTGGCGTCAGCACCGCCGCGGTGGTGACCTGGCAGATCGAACGCCGGCCGCATCCCGAGCAGGGCTACCGCGCCTGCCTGGGCCTGCTGGCGCTGGTGCGCCGGTATTCGGCCGAGCGGCTGGAGGCCGCCTGCACGCGCGCGATGGCGATCCGCGCACCGCACCTGCGCAGCGTCACCAACATCCTCAAGTGCGGGCTCGATCGCCAGCCCTCGCTGTTCCCCGCTGCCGACAACCCCGCCATCGAACACGAGAACGTGCGCGGTCCCGATTACTACCACTGACATCCCCCACCATCGAAGAAGGAAGACCACCCATGTTGAACGAACACACCCTGGACCAATTGCGCAGCCTGCGCCTGGACGGCATGGTCCACGCCATCGAGGAGCAGGCCACCACCACGGCGGCAGCGGCGCTCGGCTTCGACGAGCGGCTGACGCTGCTGGTGCAGCGCGAGATCGCCTGGCGCGACGACCGGCGCGTCGCCCGGCTGCTCAAGGCGGCCCGGCTCAAGGTCAGCTCGGCGTGCATCGAGGACATCAACTGGCGGGCCAGTCGGTCGCTGGATCGTGGGCTGATTGCCGCGCTGGCCGGTGGCGACTGGCTGCGCAATGCGCGCAATCTGCTGATCACCGGCGCCACGGGCAGTGGCAAGACCTGGTTGGCGTGTGCCTTGGCACATCAGGCCGCGCGCAGCGGCTTCTCGGTGCTCTACGTTCGCGCGGCCCGGCTGTTCGACGAACTGCAGGTCGCGCACGGCGACGGCAGCTTCGCACGGCGGCTGATACAGCTGGCCAGGCTCGACCTGCTGGTCATCGACGATTTCGCGATCTCCCCGATGGGTGCACCCGAGCGCAACGATCTGCTGGAACTGCTCGACGACCGCATCGGCACGCGTTCGACGCTGATCACCAGCCAGTTGCCGATCAAGGCCTGGCACACCTACCTCAACGACCCAACGCTGGCCGATGCCATCCTCGACCGGGTCGTCCATTCAAGCCACAAGATCGAGCTCAAGGGCACCCGATCGCTGCGCGACAACGACGGCGCGGCGCAGTCATGAAGCGCCGCCACGAACCACATCCACGATCCGGATCGCGCATGGGAGCGAACATGGGTACATGCCCGCTCGGGGGGCGCCTCCGGCGGCCTGGCAGGGGCCTCGAAATCGAAAATCAAATCAACCCGAAACCGCCCACTCAAACGACTCTGCCGGTGCCCGTTTCAGGCTGATCGTGGACGATTGAGCTACATTCAGACCCAGTGCTTGCGCGCTTCACCAGCTCATCCAAACGGCGCCGATCTGCCGTCCACGATCAGCCTGAAACAGCCGTCCGCGATCGCTGAAATACGCAGTCAAGCGCCAAGTGCTCGCGGAAGGTATGGCGGTGCTGCCCCCGGAAGCAGGTCCAGGCGATGGCCAGGTCACACGCCGGATCGCCAACGCAGAGCTGCCCAAAGTCGATGCCCGCAGCGAGCTTGCCGTTGTTGACGAGCAGGTTTCCCGGAGCGATGTCGCCGTGCACCCACACCGGCGGATCACTCCACGGAGCGGCAAGAGCGGCTTCCCACGCCGCCAACGCGGCAGGGCCGTCGAGCTGCTTGCCCAAAACACGGACGGCCTCGCGCAGTTGCCTGTCGTAGACGTCAAGCGCCGCGCCGCGGTGAAAGTTGTCTGGTCCTGGCTCGGGACCCTCCTCCGCAGCGATCGCGCGAAACGCATTCAGGAAAAGTGCCAGGTCCTCCGCGAACAGAGCGGGTTCGAGCGGCGGCGTGCTGGCTGCAGTGGTGCCTTCAAGCCAGCGATAGACGGACCAAGCCAGCGGATAGCCGTGTCCTGGTCGGCCAAGGGCGAGCGGCTCGGGAATCGGAAGCAGGACGTGAGACCGAAGGTATGGCAACCATCGGTGCTCACGGCAAATCTGCTGCTCGTACGCTTTTGCGCGGCAGGCGGATCACCATCTCGCTGCCGAGGCGGAAGCTGCGGTTGTCCCACCCGGACTCCGCGACAGCATGTATTGGCAACTCGGCCCACGCCTACAAGTGCTCGAACCAGGGACTCGTCAATCTGGATAGAGTGCGCCATGAGTGAGTGGGCGTGTGGTTCTTCGCGCTGAACGTGCGCATCAACAACGATATGTTCCGCGGACTGGGGCAGGATAAGCGGTATCCCGGCCGGTCGTCGGATCCCGATGCGCCCTCACATTGACAGAGTAAGGAAGTTTCCTTACTATGCAGGCATCGTTAACAGGAATGCCACCATGCCCGAAATCCACGAAGTCGCGACGCTGACCTCCAAGGGGCAGATCACGCTGCCCAAGTCCATCCGGCAGGTCCTGGGCGTGGACACCGGCGGCAAGGTGGCATTCGACCTGCGCGGCGGCGAGGTCGTCGTGACCCGTGCCGATGTCGAGCATGAAGACCCCGCGATTGGCGCATTCCTGGCCCTTCTGGCTTGTGACATCGAGGCTGGTCGAAACATTCGCGATCTGCCGGAAGATCTGGTTCGCACGATGCTCGCGCATGCAGGCCACAAGGTTGCACTGGGCGACGACTTCGATGAGGACGTGGAAATCTGATGCAGCAGCAGGGCTGGACGCTGCTGTTTCACGACAACCTGATCGATCAGTTGATGAAGCTGCGCGCGGCGGTGCTGCGCGCGCAGGAGAACGACCCGGACGGCTTCGCATCCAACGCCAACGTCAAGTTCTTCCGGGCCTTGGTCCAGTTGATACAGGACGTGGTGCCGGGCGATCCCGCGCGTGACGAATACCGGCAGGGCAACACCATGGGGCCGGCGTACCGCCACTGGCGGCGGGCGAAGGTCGGTCGGCGGTATCGGCTGTTCTTCCGGTACGACTCGAAGGCGAAGGTCATCGTGTATGCCTGGGTCAACGACGAGCAGACCTTGCGATCGGCGGGCAGCAAGTCCGACCCCTATGCCGTGTTCGAGAAGATGCTGGGACGGGGCAACCCGCCGGACGATTGGGCGGGGCTGGTGGCAGCGAGCAGCGCCGATTGGCAGGACAAAGACAAGGGCTGACGAGCCACTTGCCTTCGGTTTCAGCGCGATTCGATGTTGCACAGGGGCGAGCCGGCACCAGAAGTCCACGACGAACGGTGCGAAGAGCACCCAGCTCACCGCGACCAGAGCATTTAGCTCGTCGGTGCCGAAGACCCGCACCAGCGGGATGCAGTCGATCAGTGCCATCTGGAGGTCGGCAAACCCAACCCGGGCCGCGCGACGATTGCCTTGCAAATCCCTCTCGAATCTCGCAACGATCCACACTCAACGTGCGCATCGACAACGACATGTTCGACGGACTGGGTCAGGATCAGGGGTAGTCGAATGGATTCCTGGTCAGCATGGTGTCACCCAACCTTGGTCGACTGTGAGGATGACCCTTCACCCTTGCTCGCGCCGCCAGTGCGTTCCCGCAGGCATCTTCGCGCCCGTCCTCCCGTCTTCAGATCAACTCCTCGACCAGTTCGACGATCGTCGGCTTGCGCCGGGGGAACAGATCCCTGACGGTTCGACGATCCATCCCGAGAAGCAGGGCCACCTGTTCGTCGTCCGCACGACGGTCGTACAACTGGTCCACCAAGGTCCGCCGCACTGCCAATGGACTGGCTCCCTGGAGTTCCGAGTTCCGAAAGATCTTCCGGTAGGTCTCCAGGATGGCCTTGCACAGAAACCGTCGCTGTCCAACCTGTCCGTAGGAGACGATTTCGAATGGCTGACCCGTGTTCGACAGGAACAATCGACTCCGAGGATCCAGACCACGGTATTCCAAACCCGTTCCCACGCCCCAGCCCATCGAGGCCCGTTCGCACAGGTATTCGTCGATCGCCGTGGTCAATTTTCCGCTGGCGAAGTACAGCGGTCGTGGCCGACCATTGATCGTGACTTCAGACCTGAACGTCGACGCCTTGCGCACCGACCCATCGGCCTGCAGGTAGTCCGCCACCTCGAGTCGAGCGACTTCCAGCGGCCTCGCCCCGGTGGCAAACAGGATGTAGAACATGGCCACATCCCGCCGCCCGCACACGCTGCGGTGGCGAATGCGAAGCGCAGCTCGCACCATGTCGGCTTCGGGGATCACCTGAGGCGGACCGTCCTCCTCGGCTTGCTGCGGATCGAACGCCTGCAGCGCCTGCGCCACGGCAATCCCCTCCCGACGGATTCGCTTCGCCGACATGAGGCTGCGGTGCTCCCCTGACACACTGATTTTGCTGGCGAGTCGCTGTGCAATCCGCTTGACTCTGCGCTCCACGGTGCTGCGAGCGAACCCGAAGTCGGCCGCCACAGCCTCATAGGATCGGCCTTCGATCACGGCCAGCAGCATCGCCACGGATTGACCGTGCGAGTGCTCGTCGAACGTCGGCAAACTCCCCACGCCCGCTCCTCCTCCAACCGAGGTCGCGAGTGGGGCGCCTGGGGCGCTGAATTCCGTCGTATTGCCCATCTCATTCCATTCGGACACAAAGCCTGGCGGTTCCAGGATCGACCTGCTGGTCGATGCCCCTGCCCCGCAGGACAACCCATGTGCATCGGCTCAGCAATGGCGGTGCGCCTGGCGCAGAGCTGGCCAGCGCCGACGCTCACATCGCCTGATGCGCTTCACCAGACCGCCGACGGACCACCGATGCCCGCCCACATTCATGAATCGGCCGGGACATCACATGGCCTCCCCTCCCTTCATGTCCCCACCATGCAGGTCATGGTGTTGGGCCTCGAAAACGCGGCCGCCGTAATGACACCGTCACCCGCAGCCTCCACCTCGCCCACGATCTCCTGAATGGCGGTGCCGATGATCCTGCGGTCCTCGACGCATCGCTTTGTCGCGATCATCTGTTCACACAGCGTCGCCTTGGATCGGCCGAAATATCGCGCCACGGCGGACGCGGAGCACAGCCGGTGGTGGACCGCCAGACACGCCACCAGCGCACGGACCCGTGCGCTGTCGGTCCCATGCCCGCCGCGGATGTCGCCTTCCTCATGAAGTCCGAGTTGCGTCAGAACCCACCGTTCAAGGATCTGCAGCGCGCCCGGCAGCCCGTCTCCGCCGGCGGCCACCAACTGCGCGGCCGCTTCGCTGCCCACACCGCGCAACTTGGTGGCGCGTTCCCCAGGGCCCCGTTTCAACGGCGCCAGCCGGCTCACCAGTTCCCATCGGCCGACCTCCCGCGCGCTGGGACGCCGCTTGAGCGACCTGCGCAGTGCCGCTCGCGACTGTGGCACCGTGCCGCCGTACAGGCCCAGCAGCGGGCGACAGTCGTAGCCTTCACCGGCCACGATCCCGAGCGCCACACGCAGCGAGGAGTGAAGCGCATGCATCGGCGATCGACAAAGCTGGCAAAGCACCGGACGCCAGGCAATCATGCGAATCTGCGTGCGCACTTCCGTGTCGCAGGTGAAGGTGTGCGCCGCAACCCGGCTCGCAAAAACAGGCCCGCCAGCCGGGTCGCGCTGGCGCAACCAACGGGAGATCACCACGCTGAACGGCCGCACCAGGGTCCACGGACCTTCGCCGGATGGCAACCTTGCCAGGATATGGATTTCTGCCGGAGCGAGCAGAAAGGTGATCAGCGTGCGTCCCGGCTCGTGATGGGCCGCCACGATCTGCTGCCGAATGCGCAGGGCGAGCGCCCTGTCCGCGACGAAATCGTGAGCGCCGGCAGCCTGCCAGCACATGTGCCAGAACGCGGAATCATCCATGGGTCATCCTCATACGAGTGGCGTCTGTCCGCTAAGACGGAAGAGCCCTGCAAAGCACCTCACCCGACCCGGACGACGCTCGCTTTCGTTCGGTCCTCGCCCGAAGCGCCAGCGGACGCCTTGCAAAGGCCTTCGCGAATAAGCATCGGAAATCGATTCGGAATGCGCGAGGCCGGAGCGTTCAGCGGCTTCATCGTCAAATCGCGGGCGGCGCGCACTGCGCCGGGCATTCGAAGAGCATCACAGGAATGTGAGCAGCATCTCCGCGCGGAGTCACACGCTGCGCCAATGCGACGAGGAGATCATTCCAAGAGATCCGGCCAGCTTTTGAAGACGACCCCGTCAGCGCAGGTCGCGCCGCGCCGCGCTGCCGAGCACCTCGGCGACGATCTGCTGCACCGGCGTCTCCAGCAGCAGTGCTTCGTGCGGCCGCGCGCGGCAGGCAACCATCTGTTCGCTGAGCGTCGACTTCGCGCGACCAAAGTGGCGTGCCACCACCGCTGCAGCACAAAGTTGATGATCCACCGCCAGACAGGCCACCAGGGCGCGCATCCGGACGCCCGTTCGTCTGACGGGACCCGGCCTGAGGACGGACCCCCCTACCTCCTCACCGAGCCGCCCCTTGGCCCAGGACTCCAGCAGTGACAGGGCACCTTGAATCCCGCCGCCGCTCTCTGCAATGAGCCTGGCGGCCGCATCGCCCTGGATGCCACGGGCACGGGCCGCAAGACGCACCATGCAGGCGTCCGCCGAGGACAGTCCGCGGGTGAGTTCCCAGTGATCCATCTGCTGCGGCGTCGGCCGGCGGGCCACCCACTTCCTCAGCGACTCCCGCGCATGGGAGACCGGCGACCCGAACACCTCAAGCAACGGGCGTGCGTCGAAGCCCAGCGGACCGCTGATGCCGAGCGCGACGCGAAGGGCGCCATGGACGTGGTGCGATGGCGCACGGCAGTGTCCCGACAGCACCGGCCGCCACGCGAACATGCGCATGTCGATGCGCAGGTCTTCCTCAGATTCGACCCAGTGGGCGAGGTATCTGCCACGAAGCGCCGGCCCCAGGATCGGGCCGTCGCGGCGCATGCGCCGCGCGACGATCGAGCCGATCTCGCGCGACAGCCCCTCAGGTCCGTCGACCGCAGTGAGCCGGGAAAGCGTGTGGATCTCACACGGAAGCAGGATGAAGTCGATGAGGACGCGATCCCGTCGCCGATGCGCATCGAGCAGTCGCTCGCGGATCCACGACGAAAGCGCCGGCTGTGCCAGGAAGCTGTGACCATAAGCGGCCTGCCAACACAGGTGCCAGGTCAGGCGATCGCTCATACCCCTCCCCCAGGTGCCACCGACTAACGCCATTGACGGATCAGGACGGGCGGCCACCTCACGCGGTCATAAGCACGATCGAACACGTTCGGCAGCGCTTGCGATTGGTTGACTAATCCACTCAGGAAACCAACCGAACGAATGCAGCGCCGTCGAGTCGAGGCCGCATGGGCGGAAATTATCAACGCCCAGCAGGGGCTGTTCAGGCTGCGTCCAACCGAACATAAAACGGCATCGCCGCGACTCATTGCGCACGTGCAAGCACCGGCCTACCGTGGCTGTGCCCGAGGCATGGTGCCGAGGGCAATCCCGCAATCAACTGGAGATCATCATGGACCAACAGGAAGAAGACATCGTTGTCGATCTGGGCGACGCGAAGGAAGTGACCAAGGGCGTGCAGCTGGCCGTCAACGAGGAGCTGATCGACGCGCTGCCACGGCTCTACGACTGAGCCACCACCCCGAGGGGCTGCAATCGCCCCTCGGTCCCGCACGGGCAACCTCCGGCAATGGGTCGGAGGTTGCTTCCAACTGCAGTTGCCGGCCCGCACCATGCAAGCAGAACCGATATCCCAAGGGCTGTGGCTTGCGCCGCACGTCGAGGCCTGCGCCCTGGATGGGCAAGTCATCCTGCTGGATCTGCTTCGAAACCGCTACATGGCCGTTCCGGAAAACGCCGCCCTGTCCTTCGAAATCGGCGGCTGGCCGCCCTGCGGCTCGCCGAAGTCCTCGAAGACCATCGACAGCTGGCGCATTGCCCGCACGCTCCAGCAGCAAGGCATTCTGGTCGCCGGCCACGTTCCCGTCCGGCCACCGAGGAACCTCCCCGAGCCCAAGCGCAATGTCGACGTCGATTCGAACACCCGGCAAGGTGGCGGCGTGATCGGTGCGGTCCGACTGGTTTCCTCGACAACCGCTGCAGCCCTGTGGCTGCGCCATCGCAACCTCGCGGCCATCGCCACCAGCATCATCTCCTCGCGACGCCGCCAGTGCGCCGCTCACGGTTCTTTGATGGATGTCGATCGGCTTTCGGCGACCTATTTGAGGTTGCGGCCCCTGGTGTTCACGAGCAAGGACCAATGTCTCCTCGATTCCCTGGCGCTGCTTCGCTTCCTGGCCCACTGGCAGATCGCCGCCACCTGGGTCATCGGCGTCAAGACCCGCCCGTTCGCTGCCCACTCGTGGCTTCAATCCGATGCCACAGTGCTGAACGACTACTGCGACCGGGTACGCCAGTACCGTCCGATCCTGATCGTCTGACGGGCGGCAAGCGTCATGTTCCGCTACCTCTGTCTGGCGTGGGACGCTCTCGACACGTCAAGGACCCTGAGGGCTCAGCACCTCGGCCGCGCCGTCCAGTCCAGATCCGGTTGGCGCTGCGTGCTCCGTCAGCCAGGTCTTCAAGTGTTCGTGGTCGGTGACAAGCCCGGAACCAACGAGACCTATCACCTGCACAAGGACGAGGGCCTGATCGTCGGGAAGCTGTTTCGACGCAGCGGGTCGCTGCAGATTCCCCGCACCCTCGAAATCAGTGGCAACGAGGCTGTCGAGATTCTCCGCCGGCAAGGCATGCCTTTGATCGATCGCTACTGGGGGCGCTATGTCGCGATATGGAGAGGCGGCCCCGATGGTGTCGTGAGCGTGCTTCGCGATCCCAGCGGCACACTCCCCTGCCATTTCCTCCAGCATGAAGGGGTCTGGATCATCTTCTCCTGGATGGAAGACGTGATGGAGCTGCTTCCCACGCCCCATCAACCAAAGCCCGATGTGGAAGGCGTTCGGGCATTCCTGCTGCTCGGCGCCCTGTCCGGCGGCAGAACCGCGCTGAGCGACGTCGGGCAGGTGCTCCCCGGCGAGCGGCTGGACATCCGGCGAAACACGGTCTGCCGGCAGCCGCTGTGGAGCGCCATCGACTTCGCGGCATCTGCCTCGACGCTGCGAGGCGCAGAAGCAGCGGACGCCCTGCGCGACACCGTCCAGCGCTGTGTCCGGCAATGGGCGACGGCGTACGACAGGATCGTGCTGCGCCTGTCCGGCGGCGTGGACTCCTCCATCCTGGCCAGCTGTCTCGCCGAGCGCGACACCGAAGTCGACGTCCTGTGCCTCAACTACCACTCGACCGATCCTGGCGCGGACGAACGCCGCTACGCGAGACTGGCGGCACGGATGGCACAGCGTCCGCTGAGAGAGGTCAAGGCAGAGGTCGGCATCCGGCTCGAGAGGCTGCTGCACCTCCCCCGGACACCGGCACCCCGGTCGCATGTCGGCGCGCTGAGCATGACCCGGATCGACGCCGCCGTGGCCGCGGAATTCGGCGCATCGGCCATGTACAGTGGGGTGGGCGGAGACCTGCTCTTCTTCGAGCTCCACCGGTGGTGGCCGGCCGCCGACTACTTGCGGATCCGCGGCATGGACCGTGGCTTCCCCGCCGCAACCCTGGACGCTGCCCAGCTCGGCAGCGTCTCCGTCTGGTATGCCTTGGCCATGGCCATGCGGGAACGCCTGAGGCCGACGCGCGCCATCGTGGAGCCTGGCCTCGGCCATACGCTCCTGGCGCCGGATGCGATGGCCTTCCCGGACCGGTCAGCCGCGTTTCAGCATCCGGCCTTCCATAGCCCCACCCGTCTGCCGATAGGCAAGCTGCAGCAGTTGCAGCAACTGATGTATCCGGTCGACTACTACGAGCCGCTCGCCTTCGAGACCGCGCCCGAGCCCGTTCGTCCACTGCTTTCCCAGCCCCTGCTGGAGCTGGCGCTGAAGATCCCCACCTATGTGCTGACCGAAGGCGGTCGCGGACGAGCGCTTGCACGCAGCGCCTTCTCAGCAGTGCTTCCGCCAGAGATCGCAAGTCGACGCACCAAGGGCTCGACGGGCCAGTCGGTCAAGGACATCCTGGTCGAGAACCTGGACTTCGCCCGCAGTCTGCTCGCGGACGGTGAACTGGTGCGGCTCGGCCTGGTCGATCGCAAACGCACACTCGAAGCGCTGTCCAACGGGCCGAAGGCACTGGCAACGCCGTTCGGAGAAGTCAACGCACTGATCAGTGTGGAGGCCTGGTTGCGCTGCTGGTCGCAACCGACGAGTCGTCCCGCGAAACACGAAGCCGTCATCGAATGACGCTGATCACGACCGTCATGGACGGCATCCGCTTGCTCTGCCAGGAAGCGGATCGCCCGACCTGTTGGAGACTGGCGGCCACCACACTCGCGATCACCGCGGCGAGTGCGCTCTCGGCTGCCGCGCCGCTGGCACTGAAGCACCTGATTGACGCGCTGGCCACACCCGGCCTTCGCAGCGACCTCGCTGCGGCCCTCGTCGCTGGCGCGCTGTATGCGCTCGCGCTCACCGCCTCACGCATCCTGGCCGAGATCAGGCCATGGCTGACGGGCGCGATCGAGCAGAAACTGTCCGCTGGCGTTCGCCTGCGTTGCTTTGCACACCTGATGCGGCTGCCGTTGGCATTCCATCTTCAGCAGCGCTCGGGCTCCCTGATGCAGACCATCAATCAGGCCACCGTCGGAACGCGCATGCTGATGATGGCCACCGTGGGCGCCATCCTGCCGGTCCTGATCGAAATCGCCTTCATCATCGTCATCCTGGGTCAGCTCACCCAACCGGCGCTGGTCGGCTGCATCCTGCTGAGTTCGCTGGTCTATGTCGGCTTGTTCGCGCACGAGGCGTCCCTTCTGAGCAGGCGCTCGGGCGCTGTCGTACAGGCCACCGTGCGCACCCACGGCGTGCTGGCCGATTACCTCTGCAACGTCGAGGCGATCAAGTGCAACAACGCCGCCGGCCTCGCCAGCCGGCAGCTGGCGGATGCAACCGTGGCGGAGAGAAGCCTGTGGTCGATGCTCCATCGTCAACGTGCACGAATGGGCGTTTCCACCGCCCTCGTTTTCGGGATGGCGGTGGCGGCCTGCCTGTTCCTTTCGGGGCAGGCTGTCGCCGCCGGTACCCTCACCCTCGGCGGCTTCGTCCTGGCGAATGTCTACATCCTGCAGATCATTCGACCCCTGGAGGCCCTGGGGGCGGGCGTTCGCGATCTCGTACAGGCGGCCGAGTGGATCAGACCGATCCTGAAGATTCTGCAAACCCCGCCCGAAGGGCCGCGGCAGTGGAACGAGCGCCTCTGCCCGGCATCTGTGGCCACCGACCCCATGCCGCTCGCCAACAGCGCGCCGGGCGGCAAGCAGGCTCCTTCACTCAGGGCCCGAGGACTGACATTCGCCCACCAGTCTGACCGCAAGGTGCTCGAAGCCATCGACTTCGACATCGGGCCTGGCCGAACGCTGGCCATCGTGGGGGCCAGTGGATCCGGCAAATCCAGCCTGATCCGGCTCATCCTTCGCCTGCACGAGCCTCAAGCGGGGCACATCCTGCTTGACGGCACGCCGATCGACACCCTGGCGCCCGACCAGCTTCGGGGGATGATCGCCTTCGTCCCGCAGGACACCTTGCTCCTGCACGACACGATCGCCGCGAACATCGCGCTCGGGGTGGCGGACGCGCCGCCAGGGGACATCCTGCACGCTGCAACCCTGGCGGGGCTGGGCGAGCTGATTGAGTCCCTGCCAGAGGGCAGCGACACCCTCGTCGGAGAACGTGGCCTGAGGTTGTCGGGCGGCGAGCGCCAGCGGGTGGCGATTGCCCGTGCCGTGCTGAGGGGGTCGCGTTTGTTGCTGTTCGACGAGGCCACCTCCATGCTTGACAGCGCGACCGAGGAGACCGTGATGCGCAACATCAGGCAAGCCTCGGACGGTTGCACGACCGTCATCGTGGCCCATCGCCTGTCGACGGTGGCGCATGCCGACGAGATCATCGTGCTCGACCGCGGTGTCGTCGTCGAACGCGGACGGCATGGCGAGTTGCTGGCCGCCAATGGCCACTATGCCCGGGTATGGGCGATCCAGAATGCGCCACCAAAGCTTGCCCAGGAGTCTGGGCGGCAGACACTTCGAAGTTCGACGAATGTCGGCGACTCAGCAGGCCTGAAGGCGTGAGCAGTTGGCGGGAGGCAACAGGGCGTGATGGAGGCGTAGTTTGGCCTTCGAGTTTCGTGAGGGTCCGCCAAGATCATACGAACGGGCGCTATCCATACTCCGCGTGAAGCTGGTCAAGCCCGCATTTCTGGCACAGGCAGCGCTTGTATGCAGGAAAGAAGAAGCATGCGGATGTCGGTGCGTGGACTTACCCGGACTCGATCCAGTGCGAGAGGTATCCGCCACGCAGCGTCGGTCCCAGGATCGGGCCGTCGCGGCGCACTCGCCGCGAAACGATCGAGCCGATCTCATTCGGAGGCCCCTCGTGTCCGGTGGCAGCCGTGAGCCGGGAAAGCGTGTGGATCTCGCAGGGAAGCAGGACGAAGTCGATGAGCACGCCATCCCGTCGCCGATGCGCATCGAGCAGTCGCTCGCGGATCCACGCCGAAAGCGCCGGCTGTGCCAGGAAGCTGTGTCCATAAGCGGCCTGCCAACACAGGTGCCAGGTCAGGCAATCGCTCATACCCCTCCCGCAGGTGCCACTGACTACCGCGATTGACGGATCAGGGCACACGCCCACCTCACACCATCAGAAGCACGATCGAACACGTTCGGTGGCACGTGCGATTGGTTGACTGATCCACTCGGGAAACCAACCGAACGAATGCAGCGCCGTCGAGCCAATGCCGCATGGGTGGAAATGATCACGACCCAGCAGGGTCTGTTCAGGCTGCGTCCAACCGAACATAAAACGGCATCGCCGCGATGCATTGCGCCGGTGCAACCACAGGCCTACCGTGTCTGTGCCCCAGGCGTGGTGCCGAGGGCAGTCCTGCAATCAACTGGAGAACATCATGGACCAACTGGAAGAAGACATCATCGTCGATCTGGGCGACGCGAAGGAAGTGACAAAGGGCTTCCTGCTGGGCTTCAACGAGGAACTGATCGACGCGATGCCACGGTCCTACGAATAAGCAGTCGGCATGCCTGAGGGGCTGCAGTCGCCCCTCGGCCCAGCACTGAGCAACCTCTGGCAACGGACCGGAGGTTGCCTTCCGCCGGAATTTGGCGGCGCACACCATGCAAGCAGAGCTGACGTCCCAGAACAAGAACGTGGCGGGGTTCCGTCACTTCAGCACGCGCAGCCTGCACTGGGTGCAAGCCGAATAGACCCTTCTGCATGGCGCTGAATCTGCGGCGGATGGCGACGATGCAGGCAGTTTGAAGGGCCTGCGATCGCAAAAAAGCCACACCCGAAGCCCCAGTGACGTCGCCATCACGCCCTGTTGCAGCGTCCGAGGAGCCCGCAAAAGCTGCGCACAGCTTCAGGCCAGCTGAGTCGCCGACGTTCTCCGAGCATTGAAGTTTCTGCCCGCCCAGGCCTTTAGCCGCGCCGCGGTGGCGTCGCGCTGCACCGCGCCTTGGCGTCATCCAGTCGCTTCAGTTCTGCCATCTCGCGCCAGCGGACATACTGCCGGCGCAGGCTCTGCGCCGTCTCGGAGCGCAGGATTACCTGCGACCGCTCCTCGCCCCTCAGCCAGAAGGCGTACCAGTCCACGTTCCCCTGCAGAGAAATCATCCGGTCGTATGGATGCCCGAGCGCATGCGCGCCACCCGGGAATACAACCTTCTCCACCGCCTTCTGCTGGCGACGCAGCAGACCGTAGGTGTCCCAGTGGATCTTGGAAGACGGTCCGTAGTTCTCGATGCGCACCGCTGCACGAATGCAGTCGGTGTGCAATGAGGGATCGCGGGCCACCCAGTTCGCGAGGCCATCGCCGTACGGCATCCCGGCGTTGGTCGCCTCGAATCGGCGGTAGACGTAGTCGCTGTGTCCGGTGGTCACGATCAGCGCCCACAGGCTGTTCGAGTCGCCGTCCAGGATGCTGGCGGCGCGGACCGGCAGGTCGTAGAACGTCAGCATGTTCTGTACATGCTCTCCCCAGACACTCCAGCCGATGATGCCAATCCGCTGCGGATCGGCGATGCCCGCGGCGACCAGTGCATCGATGGCCGATCGGGCCATGGCCGCCGCCTTGTCGTGACGCATCGGCAGGCTCCGGGGCTCGTCAGGCTCTCGCAGCAAGTGCGGCAAGGCGAGCACGAGGATGCCCTGGCGCAGGAACGCCCTGCCGGCGTAGCCACTGCTCCATCCGCCATCCACCAAGTTGGAACCGTCCAGATAGAAATGCGAGGGGTCGAACCCGTAGGTCTGCAGCACCATCGGGTAACGGCGGGTGGGCTCGTAGTTGGCCGGAACCATCAAGCCGCCGCTGTAGCGCTTGCCACTCGCGTCTTGCCAAGAGTAGGCGCGCATCGTTCCCCAGGTCGACGGTGCGTAGTGGGGATTCAACGTGGTCAGCCGGACCCGGCGCCCCCCGGGGCCGACGGCCACGACGTCCGGCGGCTGGTTGAGCGCCTGCTCGACGCGCAGCTTCCAGCCCGCCGATGCCAGGTGGCCTTCCTGGTCGCTGTCGGGCTTCGCCGATTCAGGTGAAGCGGCCCGGGTCCATCCGCCCGTCCGATCGCGCACGAAGCTCAGGCGCTTTCCGCCTTCCATCTGCACCGCGAAGCCCTTGCCGTCGGCCGACGGACGCAGCATCTCCAGCCGGCCATCGAGCGCCGCAATGTCGGCGTATCGCCCGCTATCGGGCCAGTACTCGATGACATGGGCGGCCGTGCTCACGGGCGAGGCAGTCCCGGGTAACGGAGGGAGGTGAGTTCCGGCGACGATCACCGACGTGCCGCCGCCTTGCCACAAGGTGTCCACCCGGGAGGGGTCAGCAGGCGTTGCGTCGTCCGGCGCATCGACCACCAGCCGCTCGGTCGCATCACTGAGCCGGTAGGCCACGTTGCGTCGCGCCAGCCACTGCCTCGGGCGCACGAAATAGCCCTTCGGGTCGATGTTCAGGGCCGGCCCGACCTTCTGGGCGGTTTCTCCCATCAGCGGGTATGCCGCCGCCCATTCCAGATGCCGGCTTTCTTCGTAGCGCGGGATCAATGCCCATCGTCCATCGGGTGACACGCTGATGTTCGGCATGAACGGTGCAGCGATTCCCGCAACCACCCCGCCGAGGCGCCTGCCGGGACCGGCCGCGCCCGCGTCGATGACGGCGTACTGGTACTGATGCCGCTGCGACGGCAGGTTGGTCTGGCCGAAGTTGACGCTGAAGAACGAGCGGTTCTCGACGACCAGGCTGCGCTCGCCCGGCGCCATCGGCGGATTCGGCACCTGAATCGCGTAGACCAACCGGCTCTGGTCGGCCGCAATCCCGAACGACACCACGCCGTGAGGTTCGAAGGTCCGCTGGGTGAGCTTGAGGGTGTTCACATCAAGCGTGTAGACCTGAAACGGCGACTCCGCCAGGCGAGCCCGGAATGCCAGGGTGTCGTCATCGAGCCATCGGGCGCTCTGCAGGTACGGAACCGAGCGGTTGTTGTCGTTGGTCGTTTCGAACTTCAGCAGGCTCCTCGGCGCCGCAGGCCGATCGAGCGCCAGGTGATCCGGGGCCACATCCAGCAGAAGGATCTCGTAGACATTGCTGCCGCGCTCGACCGAGGCCTTTCGGGTCACGACGAATGCGCGCAGGCGGTTGGGAGCCAGGTTGAGCTGGGTCTCGGTATAGGGCGAGATCCCTTGCGGCACCAGCTTCGTGAACTCGACGACCTCCTGCACGCTCGGCCCGACACCGGCGGGCGGCGTCGATTCGGCCCGCGAGCCGCCTGGCGGCGACATCATGAGGAGGATCACCGGGATCAGCAGTGAGGCCAGTCGTGCGCAGGCGCGCGCGTCGAACCATGTCGAATGCATAAGGAGGTTCCAGAATTTGCGGCCGCGTTCGGCCGATCGTTGAGCAGGGCCACGTGCAGTGGCGACGGTCCCGCCATGGCGGCGGAGCGGATCTGGCAGGCGCTGGGCTACCAGTCCACGGACAGGCGAACGCTGGCGGTGCGGCCGCGCCAATCGGCCTGAGTCTGATCGAAGTAGGGCGAGGCCTCCGCGAACTCGGGCAGCCGGTTCGCGATGTTGACCACGCCGAATGACAGCGCCGCCGATGTCGCCGACCCCAGCGATGCCCCGAGCTTCTTCAGGTCGATTCGTCCGGACAGATCGAAGATCATCGAGTTGCCCAGCTTGCGCTGGCTGGTGCCGGCGTCCTTGTAGGACCCGACGTATCGGCCGGCGATCCCCAGGCTCCAGCCCTGAGCCGCGAAACTTCCGAACACCCGGCCCTTCCACTTGGGAGCCCAGTAGTCCAGGTGCCTGCGCCCGAGTCGACTGTCGACCGCCGAAGTTGGGGTCAACTTGACGTCGTATTGAGTGACCCGCGTGGCGCTGGCACCCAGCGTCCAGGTGCCGACCGGGGACCGCCAGCTGTGATGGCCCTCCAGGTCCACACCACTCGACTCGAGGTAGCCCAGGTTGGACTCGGCGAAGGTGAGCCTGACCAATCGCCCCGGCACGCCATTCACCGTCGGCTCGCGCACGACCACGCCTGGAAGCTGCGCCTCGTTGGCCAGGATGACCTGGGGCAGCAGCAAGGTGATCATGCGGTCCGCCCGGATGCGCCAGGCCGTTGCACCGAAACGGATGCCGTTCTGCGGCTCCCAGTTCACCCCCAGCGCAAAGGCCTTGCCGCGTTCGGGCTGAAGCGATGGGTTCGTTGTCCGGACCACCTCGCCCGTGCTGATCGTTTCGTTGTTCCTTGCCGGATCGACCAAGCCATACGCCTGGGCAGGAAGCGCCGCTTCCGGCACCAGGGCATTGTCCAGGGTGGGCGGCTTGAACGACGTGGCGGCGGAGGCGCGCACAAGCCAGGCATTCGTGGGGCGCACTTCGAGGCCGGCCTGGTAGGTGCCGGCACTGCCGACCTGGGCGTAGTGATCCGACCGCGCCGCGACGGTCAGGGCAGCCAGCTCGCCGCTGCGCCCCCCCGCGGCAACCCGCCGAAGCAAGGGTGCACGCATCTCTGCGTACACGGCCCGCGACGAACGGCTTCCCTCGATGCGCGGGCTGCCAAGGGTCTGGGATTCGTAGTGGTCACGAGCCATCTCCGCACCAATGACCGCGTCGAGCGATCCGGCCGGCAGGCTGGCCACGGGTCCGCGGACGAACGTCGTCAGCAGATCCTTGCGGCCTTCGGACTGGCGGACAAGGTCTCCCCAGATGGATCGCAACACCTCGTCGCTCGCAGCCCTGCCGCCGGTGAACGGGTTGAGCGCCGTCGCCGCATTGGTCGATGCGAGGGCGGCGGTGCGCGCCGCCGCGTTGACGCTGAGGTTCCGGCTGCGCTGCTCGCTCTTGTCACGCGAACTCGACACCGTGGCTTCCAGATCCCAGTCACCGGGAAGCTCACCCTTCACGCCCCCGAGCATCCGCGTGTAGCGGGTCGGCCGCGCCGCGCCGGTGCTGCCGTTCTCGAGCCCCAGTGTGGAGGTAACCCGCACCGGCACCCCGAACGGGTTGTAGGGGTTGCCGGCCGGGACCAGGACGTTGTTCAGCTTCATGCCGGCAAAGTTCGTTTCGACCCGGTCTTCGGCGGCGGTGAACTCCCCGAACGCCGTCCACGCCTTGCCGATCCGGTGCTCCGCAGCCGCATGCAGACCCAGGGTCTCGCTGCCATGGACCAGCGCATTGCCATTGCCGTTCATCGCGTCGCTGCAGCGGTTCGGTTGTCCCGCCGTCCCGGCGAAACTCGCGATCGTCAACGGCTGCCCACCGGCAGCATTGGCCGGAATTCCGGCCGTCGTCGCGTTCAGCCCTGGAAGGTTGGCCGAGGTCGCACTGCTGACCGTTCCCGGCGCGCAGTTCATGGTGCGTGCATCAACCCCGCCGAAACGCCGATAGTCGGTATCGAGGAAGAAGGCGCGCTCCGACATGTTGAGCGGCGTGGCCTTGCTGTAGGACCCCAGCAGCATCACGGACCCGGCGTCGCCGTGCTTGCCGGCCGCGAACGACACGCTGCCATCGCCGAAGCCGCTGCCGCCGCCCAGGCGCGTGTCGAGCGAGAAGCCGTCGAGCGAGTTCTTCAGGATGATGTTGACCACGCCGGCCAACGCATCGCCGCCGTAGATCGCCGACGACCCCACGGGCACCACCTCGATGCGCTCGATCGCGCCAATCGGGATGAGGTTCAGGTTGAAGTAGCTCGCGAAAGAGGACCCGACGGCCTGCAGTTTGCGGCCGTTGAGCAGCACCGCCGTCGAGCCCAGCGGCAATCCGCGCAACTGCACGGTCCCTAGTCCAGCGGTTCCGCTGTGCGTGCCCTCCCCTGAGCCCATCGACACCTCGTTGAGCGTGCCCAGGAACTTCGCGATCGAAGGCTGACCGCTGTTTTCGATGTCTTCCTTCCGGTAGACGGTGACCGGCATGGGACCCTCGACGTCGATGCGCTTCAAGCGCGAACCAGTGACCTCGACGCGTCCCAATTTCTGCGGAGCCTGCCGGGACGGCGCGTCAGCCGAAACATCAGCTTCGCTTCGCGACGGGGCAGTCGGCCCCGTCGACGAAGCCGGTTGTTCTCCAGCGTCACCGCCCTGCCCCGCGACGCTGCTTGCCTCCGAAGTCCGGACCACGATGCCCCCGCCGGGCACCGTGACAACCACCAGTCCGGAGCCGTCGACCGCACGGGTCACTGCCTGGTCCACGGACATCTGACCGGAGAGGGCCGGCGCCATCCGGCCATGAACGACCGTCGGATCGAACGCCACCGAGGTACCGGTCTGCCGTTCGATGGACCGCAGGGCAACAACCAACTGCTGTGCAGGCTGCGCAAACGCGTACCGGCGGGGCGCGACCGGATCGGCGCTCCAGACAAGGGCATGTGCCGTGAGCAGACTCAGCGAGGTGACCACACGGATGGCTGCGGATCCGTGCCTGCAGACGGGTTTTGTGATGCGGGGCATCTCGCTCTTCCTCTCGTTGGCTGGATGACAACGAGATGACGTCGACACTCGACGATTGCCCAAGTCGGGTTTGCACTTACCTGGCCGGGCCCAGTTCCCAACCCCCCTTGCGCTGCTTCAGCATCAGTCCGTGCAGCTCGGCGACCGAATAGGCGAAGCCCCGCATGTCGGTGGTCTTGAACGTGCCGCTGACCCTGCGTCCTTCCACCGCGGGACCACCCAGCAGCACGATGGAGGATCGGTTGTAGCGGTTCATCTCGCGCACGGCCTCGTCCAGGGTTGCGCCCTCGAACACGATCTCGCTGCGCTTCCAGGCGGTCGCCTGATCGACCGGCGGTCGATCGACCTTCGGCGCGCTTCCCGACTTGGGCGTCGACGTCTGGCTGATGCGGACACGATCGCCCGGCGCCATTGCGACCGCTTCGAACTGAACGGGGCTGTCCTTCGCAGGCTGCACGGAGACACGACCCGAGAGGAGCGTGACGGCCACGGAATCCGGTCGCGTGCCTCCGGCCAGACGGACGACGAACGACGTCCCCAAGGCCACCACGTCGCTGCCAGCCGCATGCACGACGAAGGTCCGGGTCGGATCCCTGGCGACTTCGAACAGGGCCTCGCCCGCCTCCACCTCGACGCGCCGGCTGCCAGGCTGGATGTCCACCCGGACCCGGGTAGACGTGTTGAGCGAAACGCGTGTGCCGTCTTCCAGCACGATCGAGCGCTGCTCGCCGACTTCGGTATCGTAGACACCACGGTCGAGCCAATGCAGTACCCCGAGCACGCCGCCGCCGAGCAGGCAGGCCGTGGTCAGGCCCGCGGCCCACCAACCGGTCAACCTGGAACGGCGCATCCGGCGATGCTGCAACTTCTGCTTCGCGGACGCCGCCGCATAGACGTCACGCACCGTGATGCCGCCCACCATTTCCCAGCTGTCGGTACAGACCTCGAAGGCCTGGCTGTGGGCCGGTGACGTCGCCTGCCATGCCAGACAGTCAAGCTCCATCCGGCGACTTCGGCTCGGTCCGTGCAGCCGTGCCACCCACACCGCGGCTTCGGCCATGATCTCGCGGGGGATGTCGACGGGCCCTTCGACCGGACCCTGCGGTGGAGGCGCGATCGTCATGGCTTGCGCCGCTTCTTCCATTCCGAGATCAGCAGCGTGGCCTTTGCAACCCTTCGCTCCACGGTGCTGATGCTCACACCGTGCTTGAGCGCGATCTCCGAGTAGGTCATGCCATACATCCTGCTGTCGAGCACGATCTCCCAGGTCTTGTCGTCCTGATCCAGGAGCACGCCGGCGACCTCCGTCGCCTGTTCGCGGTCGATCAACGTCTGTTCGACGCTGGGCGCAGCACTGGCTACGATTTCCTCGTCCAACTCGACTTCCTCGCCACGGGCGGAGCGCTCCCGCCTGGCATCAATCAACAGGTGCAGTGAAACCTTCCGCAAGAAGGCTTCAGGTTGTTCGACATGGTGATTCTGCGCGTACTCCGCCAGACGAATCCATGCGTCGTGCAGGCGGTCTTCGGCATCGGGCTTGCTGTCGCCGCGCCTCATCAGCCAACGCAACAGCTTGACGTACGCTGGTGGCAGCTTGCTGGCCATCGGTGACAACGCCCTCCGGTGCACGTCGAACGACAGGCGGCGCGCGCCAGCGCGCCAGCCCAACCGATCGGGAGCGAGGAACAGCGTGCCGCGTCCAGCAAAGGAGAGGCCCATCCGCTCTCGTCCCGGGCCGTAGCATGGAGCACGTTGCCGTGCTGCGCAACCGCTCAATGTCGTTGAGCACCGCATCTAGGGGGGCTCGGCCAGGCCGTCACCGGGCTACCACCCGCGCATCCACTCGGACACGTGCAGTACCGCCCTGCTCATGTGCCACTCGACCGCGGTCTGGCTCAGCCCGAAGTGCTGCGCGATCTGCTTGTAGGTCAGCCCCTCCAGGCGGTGAGCAAGGAAGATCTCCCGGGTGCGGTCGCTGAGCCGAGCCAGGCACATGTCCAGCCGGGCGGCCCGCTCGCGTCCCAGAACCGTGTCCTCGGGCCCGGGCGTGGTGTCGATGATCACCGTTTCCTCGGCGATCGCTACAACCTCACCCTCCCTCGAGGTCGAGCGGTGCATGTCCACCGAGAGGTTCAGCGCGGAACGCATGAGGAACGCCTCGGGTCGTTCGACCTCGTGTTCCACTTCATAGGCAGCCAGTCGAAGCCAAGCCTCCTGCACGATGTCCTCCGCGTCGTGCGAGCTTCGCCCCCGGCGCATCAAGGCTGCCCGCACCGTTGCCAAAGCTGATACCCACCGATTTTTCATTGTCGTGTTCCGAGGAGGACCGCATGTCGGCTGCCAGGAACATTCTGCCGCATATATACGGAATTTTGAAGCGTCCTATGGCCCACCCTCGACTTACTCAAGGGGGCGGAGGACTTGGATCCGGATCAGGCATTTGGGCAGGCACTACGCAGCCTGCGTACAAAACGCAAATGGAGTCAAACAGAACTCGCTTTGCGCGCGGATGTGGACCGAAACTATGTTTCGCTGATCGAGCTCGGCCGAAACAGCCCAAGTGTCCGCATGATGTTCCGTCTCTGCAGCGCACTTGACGTGACGCCCTCTGACCTCTTAATAGAAGTCGAACATCGGATCAAGCGCCAACAAGCTCCAAATCGAACCTGAGTAGCGGATTGGGGAGGCGAGATCTCTCGTCATCGCCGCGCGCATTTGGCGCTCACCCGAATGACTCACATCTGCTCACGAAACTCGACCCACTGCCTGCCGCTTTGCACCACCTGCACCCACTGGCCTGAGGGAACCGGTCGTCCGAGGTCCGAGGTCGCGCAATATCAGCACTATGTCGGCTGTCCCATGCCCCCATGCCGCTGCTGAAGTTCATGGCGATGCTGGCTGTCAGCGTGAAGACGGCTTGCTGGATCTGACCGATCGCATGCCCAACGGTGGCGACCGAGTCCCAGTGCTGCATAACCGACATCTGCATCAGCTGAGTGAGTCGGGAAAAGGGGGAAAACCCCTTCATTCCATTTGATGATGAAGTGGCGCCGCTCGGCCAAGAGCGGTTAGCCTCTACCGCAGCGTCTAGGGGTCAGTCAAATGAGCGAAGCGCGTCCTTGGTGGACCATTCGGGGCACTGCCTGCTGCTTCGAGGGTCAGCGAGAAGCTGCCCGCGTTCTGAAGGTCCCGGCAGGGATAGAAGCCCGAGCACCTTGAGGCAGCGGTCATTCAGTCTGGCGAGGAGGCGATCAGGCAGCATGCCCGGGAAGGCAGCAGCCTTTGCGGCTGATCACGAGGGGGTGTTAGCGCTATAGCACGACGCGTTTAAGGGGAGAGCATGCACATAAAGCTGGTGGAGATCGGACACTTCCGGAAGCTCGAAGCGGTTCGCATTGACCTCGAAGAGAAGACGACCTTGTTCGTCGGGGCCAACAACAGCGGCAAGACCTCAGCTATGGTCGCACTACGTCACTTCCTGATCGACGGCGGAAACTTCGCCGTCCATGACTTCACGCTGTCGAACTGGCCCAAGCTGGACGCGGCGGGAAAGGCATGGGAGGACCAGCTACCTGGCATGGATGAGCCTGTCATCGACTGGGATGCGCTGCTGCCCCATCTAGACCTGTGGCTGTCGGTTGAACCGGGAGAGTTGCACCATGTGCAGAAGCTCCTTCCAACACTTGACTGGGACGGCGAGCCGATCGGCGTTCGACTGCGATTCGAGCCGAAGGATGTGGAGGTACTCCGGAAGGGCTATCTGGATGCGCGCGCGAAAGCCAAGGCCGTCCTCGCAGCCCTGCCAGCCGCGGGCGACGATTCGCCGGCAGGCCCGCTTGGTTTCGCGCCCTGGCCTGCGACGCTTACAGATTTCCTGTCTGTCAAGCTGCGCTCTGCGTTTGCGGTTCGAACCTACCTGTTGAACCCGGCGGAACTGGCACTGGAGACGCATGGCATTGCATCGCCGCAAGTGCTTCCGCCTGACGGCGAGCCCGTGGAAGGCGATCCGCTCAGGGCGGTGATACGGATCGACGAGATCAATGCGCAGCGCGGCTTCGGCTTTGTGCACGGTAAGTCGCCTGAGGATGGGGAAGCGGAACTTACCCGAGGAGCCAAGCGCCTGTCGACCCAACTCCGGCTCTACTATACCCACCATCTGGACCCGTCCGACAGTCCGGCTCCGGAGGACGCCACCGCGCTTGCTGCCCTTCATGAGGCTCAGGAAAAATTCAGTGACCGGCTGGCGATCGGCTTCAAGTCGGCGCTTGATGAGCTGCGAGCTATCGGCTATCCAGGCGTAAGCGATCCCCGGCTTACTGTTACCGCCAGGATCAAGGCTGTCGACGGTCTCAGCCACCCGTCGGCCGTGCAATACGAGGTGCCCGCGTCAAAGGGCGGTGCTACTTCCCTTCGCCTTCCCGAGGACTCCAATGGTCTGGGGTACCAGAACCTGGTGTCGATAGTATTCGCCTTGATGAGCTTTCGCGACAAATGGATGCGCGTAGGCAAGGCAAGTTCGGACCCGGCAACCGCTGACGAAATTCGTCCACCGCTGCATCTCGTGCTGATAGAGGAACCGGAGGCCCACCTTCACGCGCAAGTTCAGCAGGTATTCATTAAGCAGGCCTACGCGGTGCTGCGAAAGAACGCCGCGCTTGGCGAGCAGACCACCTTGCGGACGCAATTGGTTGTCAGCACACACTCAAGCCACGTTGCTCACGAGGTTGACTTCGCGTCTTTGCGATACTTCCGTCGCTTGCCCGTGGGAGACGAGGTCGGATCAATTCCTGTGTCTTCCGTCATCAATCTGAAGGACACCTTTGAAACTGAAGCGGGAGCTGATGACGCTGAGCGAGAGACGGCGAAGTTTGCGAAACGCTATCTAAAGGCAACGCATTGCGACCTGTTCTTCGCGGATGGGGCGATACTCGTGGAGGGGCCCGCGGAGCGGATCCTGGTGCCGCACCTGGTGCGCACGCGCAAGGACTACGAATACCTGGATCGCTGCTACATCAGCTGGCTTGAGATAGGGGGAAGTCACGCCCACCGGCTTCGGCCGCTGCTCGAACGCATCGGCCTGAACACACTGATCATCACCGACATCGACGCGATGAATGCGACGCGCAAGGCAGTCCCACCTGCCCGCGGTCAGTCCCTCAAAGCGCGCAATGAGACGTTGCGGTCATGGGTGCCAGGAAGCGACGATCTCGACCACTTGCTCAGCGTAGAGGAGGATGATCTGGTTCTTGAAGGTGAGCACGGCTACGCGGTCAAGGTTGCGTATCAAAAGCCGATTGCCTACGAAGTCGGGGGGAAGATTCACGAGTTGCTGGCCAACACATTCGAGGATGCGCTGCTGTACGAGAACATGGCGCTGTTTGGCGGGCTGAGAGGCAAGGGGTTGATGGCGAAATTCCGCAGCGCGCTCGACAGTCACGGGACAAACTTCGGTGAACTGGCGAAGCAAATCCATCAGGACTTGGCCAGGGGAAAGGCAGAGCTCGCCATGGATTTGCTTTACTCGGACGCCATCGACACGCTGGCAATGCCTGGCTACATTCACCGCGGCCTAATATGGCTTGAGGGACAGTTGCGAGCCAAGGAAGACAGGCTGGATGCAATCGCGTCCGATGCAGGCCCGCCTCCGGAGGCGGCGCCATGAATCCCGTGCCGGAGTCGAAAGAAGACGACATCGTCGACAAACATGTCGACGATGAGATCGCATCGTGTCTGAGTCTTGACTCCCCCAGATCCTTCTTCCTGTTTGCAGGGGCGGGTTCAGGTAAGACGGGCTCGCTCGTCACGGCCCTGCAGTTCGTACGGAAGCACCTGGGCAAGGACCTACGCGCGCGGGGCCAGCGAGTTGCCGTAATCACTTACACGAACGCCGCAAGCGAGGAGATTCAGCGCCGAATCGAGTTCGATTCCCTGACCGATGTCAGCACGATCCACAGCTTCGCCTGGTCGATGATCGAGGGGCTGACGCGCGATATCAAACTTTGGCTTGTAGACAAGCTGGAGCGCGATCTGGTTGAACTGGGGGAAAAGGAAGCTAAAGGGCGAAAAGGCACGGCTGCTTCGGCTGAACGCCTGGCGCGCATCGAGTCGAAGACGCGGCGCCTGCGCAATCTTCCGAACGTGCGGAAATTCACGTACAGCGCGACGGGAGAAAACCGGGGGCGGGATGCGCTAAATCACACGGAGGTCCTGCAGATCGCGGGCGACCTGCTGATCCGCAAACCAACGATGCAGAGCATTCTGACCGGGCGATATCCGATTTTGCTCATCGACGAAAGCCAGGACACGATGCGTGCCGTCATCGACGCGCTGTTCCATGTCCAAGCGCAGCACAGCGAGCATTTCCTGTTGGGTCTGCTCGGCGACATGATGCAGCGCATCTACTTCGAGGGGAAGGAAGATCTTGGCCGGGAGCTGCCCGATGACTGGGCAAAGCCAGCGAAGAGTATGAATCACCGCTGTCCGAAGCGGGTGATTGAGCTGATCAACAAAATTCGCGAACCAGTCGACGGTCAGGTACAGCGTCCGCGTAGCGATGCCATGCAGGGGACGGCGCGCCTGTTTATTCTGGCCTCTTCGACGCTGGACAAGCCTGCTGCGGAACGCGCCGTGGCTGCGTCGATGGCCGGTGTGACGGGTGACAACGGCTGGACGGCCCCGGCCGAGATCAAGACGTTGACGCTTGAACATCGGATGGCCGCCAAGCGGATGGGCTTCGATGAGGCCTTCGCCCCCCTCTATTCCATCTCCAGCTGGCGTACAGGTCTGCTGGACGGGAAGCTGTCGATCGTTCAGTTTTTCACCGACCAGCTGCTGCCGCTGCTTCGTACGCAGCGAGCCCGGGATCGCTTCGGCGTCGCGCGGCTCGCGAAGAAGTACTCGCCGTTATTGAGCCCGGAGGCGTTACGTGCGGCGCCAGACAAGCAGAGGCATCTTCGTGACGTGAACGCAGCGGTTGCAGCACTTGAGGAGGTCTGGACAGCGGAAGGTGATCCGACGATCGGCCGGCTGCTATCCGAGGTGCTCCGCTCTGGGTTGCTTGAGCCTCCCGAAGTGCTCGTGGCGGCGGCCGCTGCCGCGGCAGTGCCGCCGGCCGCGGAAGGCGATCCGGACGACGATGAGGAGCCGCCGTCGGAGAGGGATCTCGCTGTGCGGGCCTTCCTCGCCGCGCCATTCTCGCAAGTTGCGACTATGTCAGCCTATCTCGTGGGACGAGATCGATTCGGCACCCATCAGGGGGTCAAAGGTCTGGAATTTGACCGCGTGATGGTGATCATGGATGACTCGGAGGCGGGCGGATTCTCGTTCAAGTACGAGGATCTCTTTGGCGGTAAAGACTCCACCGAAAGGAGGGTGCAATCGACCAGACGACTCTTCTACGTCACAACCAGCCGCGCTCGGAAGAGCTTGGCGCTGGTAGCCTATGCAGAGCGGCCACAGGCTGTCCGGGACTTTGTCTTACAGGAGGGATGGTTTGGCGCCAGCGAGATCATTGCAGACTAGAGTTGTTGCTCCGATAGCCACGCAGTTCCTCGCCATGTGTTCACCTGGAACGATTGCGCCAGCGATGCTTTGGCCCACCACGCAGTGCGCGCCACCACCGCCAATCAGATCGACTTGCCGGCCTGAGCTGACAATTGCTGGCTTATTCTGAGCACCAACTGCCCTGCATTGGCGGCCCCCTGATCGGGCGAGCAACGATGCAGCCATTGGCTGGAAGAGTTCAGGTATTGGCCACAGCCGACATTCGCTCGCGAAATTTGGCCGACAGTGTCTGAAACGGTCATACCGTTTCCACCCCCGCTTCCGATTCCGCCACCGGCTTTCCATGCCATTCCGCACGCAGCGCGGTTGCCCGGGAGGGCGCGCGGACAGTGCCGACCGGCGAGCGACTGGATGTGGCCGAGACGGCAACGCGAAGCCAGCCATTCGCGCTCCGGCCGGTGGATGGGACGATGGGACTTGGATCGGTGGCGGAACTCCTCGCAATTCGTGCGAGATCTAAAAGAACTCGGAGCTGTTCGGAAAACCCCCCCAACAAACCGATGATTTCGGGGTGCAGATCAAGCAGGTCGTTCGTAACCTGCAGGCATGCATCCCTCAAGCAGCACGGTCGAGTCAACCCGAGTCAACGGGTCAGTCCAAAGCCGTTCACTCTTCTTCCGTATCGCCATCGTGGCGTTCATCTCCGTTGGTGCGCCAACCATCGCCGAGGCCTGCTGGCGCGAGGTGGCCAGTCGTCACGCCATCGCACCGGAACTGCTTTACGCGATCGCCAAGGCCGAGTCGAACCTCGATCCGATGGCCGTCAACCGGACGCACCTGTCGCGCACGGGCTCGTACGACATCGGGCTGATGCAGATCAACAGCGGCCACCTGGCCATGCTGGCGCGCCACGGCATCACGGAGTCGGCGCTCTACGACCCCTGCACCAACCTCGACGTCGGAGCCTGGCTGCTCGCTGACAACTTCGCGCGCCACGGCGTCACCTGGGACGCCGTCGGCGCCTACAACGCCTCGTGCTCCCAACTCAAGGGCGCGGCTTGTGCTGAGGCACGCGCGCGCTACGCATGGAAGGTCTATCGCCGCCTTCCCGGTGCCCGAGCACCGTCCTCCGATCAAAGGGCGACCCCTCGACTCGGTGCCATCCCATGATCCGCTATCCGCAGACCCTTTCCCTGACGGCCGTCGTCGTGCTGGCCGTCTCCTGCAGCCTGCCTGTCCTCCGGGAGAGTCCACTGGTCCCGGCGGTTCGTGATGAAGCGGCGGTACCGCCGTCGAACCCCTCATCGTTCGTTCGGGTCGACTTTCACCGGGCTCCACCGCGAGCGGGCTGCCCGCCAAGCGGGTGCCGGAAGCCGACGCTCAAGACGCTGGCCGTCGCCCATCAGCCCGCTGCAGATTCCTCCTGGCAGCCACAACGCGCCATCGCCAAGCTGTTGAACGAGCCTCACTCGGTGGCCGGCCCTGCTGCAATGACCGAGACCGCGGCGGCCATAGCGCCACAGCGCCGCGTCCCGGTCGAACCGATCGAGCGCGAGCTGAACTTTTACTTTCGCTATGCCGATGCGACCCTGGCACCGGATGCCCGCGACAAGTTAAACGACGCGCTGCGCAACCGCGCGTCGCTGCATCGGGTCTCGATCCGCGGCCGTACCGACGGCCTGGGTGCCAGCCCGGCGAACCAGCGCCTGGCACTCGCACGCGCGAATGCCGTTCGCCAGCACCTGCTGTCGCGGGATCCGTCCCTCGCCACCCTCATCGAGGTCGAGGCCCGCGGCTCCTGCTGCTACGTCGCCCCGAACGCGACGGCGAGCGGACGCGCGCTGAACCGCCGCGTCGAGATCACGTTCGTCCATCAGGACTCGGACGCCTGAGTCTCATTCACCTATCAACCAATCCCACCAACTGGAGAATTCCATGGTTCATTTCTGCCGCGCGTTTCAGACCCCCTCTTGGACCTCTCTGCGCAAACGCGCCTGGTCCGTTACGCCCTGGTTGCTCCTCCTCGGGTTGCTCACATCCCTGCCCGGTCACGCACTTGACCTGGTCACCTTCACCGGGATCACGGGGCCCCTGTCTGGCGCACTCACCACCATCGCCAGCCTGGGGCCGGCGATCAAGGCGTTGATCGGCTTCATCAGCTTTGTGGTCGCCATCATCGCGCTGGCCGGGCTGCGTAATTTCTCGCCGGTGCTGTCGTTTGTGGGCCTGGCGATCTTCGCATCGGTCGGGCTGGTGGCAGCCGGCTCGATCATGGGCGCGGTCATCTGACCACCGTGTTCTCGGAGCAGCCCATGTTCGCCGACACCTACATCCCCCGCCGGCTCGACGACCAGTGGAAGATCGGCTTCTGGGACATGGACGTGGCCGGCCCGGTCATCCTCGGACTGTTCACCGGCTACCTGTCTGGCTCCAAGCTGTCGTTCGCCGTCTGCGTGATTGCCGGCTGGTTCACTTCGCGGTGGATCGCCCGGATCAAGGCGGACAAACACCCGGCCTTTGCAATCCACTGGCTCTACTGGCATCTCCCGACCAACCCGTTCACCGCCCTGCGCGCGACGCCGCCGTCGCACGTGCGCCGCATGGTGGGATAGGGGAGCTCACGCCATGGACTTCGCCCGCCTCGACGGCGACATCAAGGACATGCGCCGCCGCAATCGCGGTCTGGCGTTCGCCGTCGGCGCACTGACCATTGGTCACCTGCTTGCGCTGGTCGTCATCCTCAACCTGCTCGGCGGCGCGCGAACGGTGATCGTCCCGCCATCGATCAACAAGTCATTCTGGGTCACCCGCGACAAGGCCAGCAGTGAATACCTGGAACAGATGGGCGCCTTCATTGCGTGGCTGGTCCTGGACGTCACCGCGTCATCGATCGACTGGAAAAAGGACATGTTGCTCGGCTATGTCGAGCCCGCCTCACAGGGAGAACTCCGGATCCGCCAGGAGTTGGAAGCCACACGGCTCAAGCGCATCAACGCAAGCACGTATTTTGCGCCGCAGCAACTCGTCCCGAGCGAAGACAACCAATCCGTGCTGGTCCACGGTCGCTTGAGGACGCTGGTGAACAACCTCGAGACAGCCAATGACCTCAAGTCCTACCTGGTCGAGTTCGCCTACGGCGGGGGTCGCATGCACCTCAAGGCGTTCAAGGAGGTGCCGAATGCTGGACGATAAGTGGCGCCAAGATGAGATGCGTCTGGTGCAAACAGTCGGCCGGCAGCACCGTCCCGCGTGGAGCTGCGTAGCGGCCTGCACGATGCTCGCCTGCGCAGTCCTGTTTGGAATCGCTCCGGCAGCACAGGCTCTGCAGACCATCGAGGCCCGCGATGGTGTCGCCGTCGAAGCGATCCTGTCGATCAAGGAGCCGACTCGCATCCGCATCGAGGGATCTCCCATCACCGACGTGGTCGGCAACGTTCAGGCGGGCAATTGCGCCCCTTCCGCTGCGGCAACGCCGGTCGGCGCGGCGAGCCCCGCCGCGGCTTCGAACGCCGAGGTGCTGCTGGAGTGCGATCGTGACAAGGGCGAGATTTACCTGCGACCGCTTGGCGACTCGACCAAGCCGGTGAACCTGTTCATCGCATCCGCCCACGCCACCTATACCCTCGTGCTGCGGCGATCGGACACGCCTGCCGACACGATCGTCATCCGGGACAAGACACCTCGACCGACGAGCGTTACGGGCGGTGGCACCGCTGCGGGCACCTCGGCCAGCCACATCCGCGGCCTCAAGGCCATGCTGCTGGTGATGGCCCAGGACAGACTAGCAGCCGACGTCCGCGTCGATGAGGTGAACCAGCCGTTGCTGCTGTGGACCGAGACGAGGTTCACGCTGTTGCGTCGGTACCAGGGACGCGGCCTGATCGGCGAGAAGTACCTCCTGCAGAACGTCAGCGGCGCCGAGATGGTCGTCGCCGAACCCGAGTTCGACCGACCTGACAGCGCCACCGGCGGTGAGGTTATCGGGATCGCGGTGGAGAGCCAGACCCTGCGCCCACTGGAAACGACCCAGGTCTTCGTGATACGCCGCGGAGGTGAACGGTGAGCGCCTCGCCGCTGAGCCGTCCTGCTGGCGCAGTGCGCAGCGTGATCGAACGCCTGTCTCCCCGCCAAAAGCAGTACGCCATGCTGTGCGCCATCCTGGTCGGCGGGGTTGGTTTGCTCACGATCGTCTTCACCCTCTCCGACGACGGCCCCAAGGTGAAGAACACCAAGCCGTCGAGCGCCAATCCGACCCGCGTCACGAACATCGGTGTGATGTCGCCCGGCCAGCAGGTCAACCCGGTCGATCAATGGGTAGGGACCGCCGGCAGCAAGCTCGCCCAGTACGAGAGCGAGCGCGACGAACAGACCCGCCTCAACAAGGACCGGCTCGCCTTCGAGAACCGGACGATGCAGCGCTTCTCGGAGCTGGAGCAACGCCTGCTGTCAGCAAACCACACGCCGCCGCCGGCAGTTGCCGCAAGCGGGCCGACGTCGGCCATGCCGTCTGCCAGCAGTCTGCCCCTGGCACCTGCCAATTCCCCGCCGCTGCCACCGCCTGTTCCCATGACCTACCGCGCGCCGCCGTTCCAGCAGACCGGCGCCATGCCACCGGGCCTTCCACCCACGCCGCTGCCACCCGTTCCCGCGCCGGGCCCAGCCCTGACCAGAGTGATCGTGGCCGATCGCAAGCCGTCCGCGAGCTCAGAGCCCAAGCCCGTCGAAGGAAACTCAGCTCCGGAGTTCCGCACGGTCTCGACCTTCCTGCCGGTCAGTTTCACCCGCGGAACACTGTTGGGCGGACTGGACGCACCGACCGGCGGGCAGTCCCAGGCGAACCCGCACCCGGTGCTGATCCGGCTGTCCGAAAACACGGTGCTGCCGAACCGCTTTCGGGCGGCGTACCGCGACTGCTTCGTCATCGCGGCCGGGTACGGCGACATCAGCTCGGAACGGGCCTACCTGCGCACCGAGAGCCTGTCCTGCGTCCGCAGTGACGGCGCAACGCTCGAGGTGCGCATCCAGGGCAGCATCTACGGCGAGGATGGCAAGGTCGGCATGCGCGGTCGCCTGGTGACCAAGCAGGGCCAGATGCTGGCCAACGCGCTGCTGGCCGGCATCGTCAGCGGGATCGGCCAGGGCGTGGCCACCTCGACCAGCAACGTCAGCACCTCGGCGCTGGGCTCCATCGCGACCACGAACGGCACTGACGCCTATCGAACAGGACTGGGAACCGGTGTCGGGCGCGCCCTCGACCGCCTGGCCCAGTACTACATCAAGCTCGCCGAGAACACCTTCCCCGTGATCGAAATCGACGCAGGTCGCGAGATCGATGTCGTCATCACCCGCGGCGTCAAGGTCGACCCCTCGATGTCCACCAACCAAGCGGCGGAAGAACGGGTGCGCGCTCGTCCCGTCGCCAGATACCTGGAGCCCAGCGATGACGAGACCTTTTGAACTGCGATACCGGCCAAGTGGGCTGTTCATCGCGCTGCTCCTGTTGGCTTCGACGGCCCGCGCTTCTGCAGGTGAAGAAGACAGGCTATTGGCCACCTTGCGAAAGGCAAATCCTGGCACCGAGTTCTCACGCATCAACCCGACGCCGGTCACCGGCATCTACGAGGTCTGGATGAACGGCAACGTGGCCTACGTTTCGGCGCGGGAACCGCGCTACCTCCTGTTCGGACGGCTCTTCGACACCCAGACCCTGCGCGACCTGACCGGACCCAAGCTGGCGGTCTCTGCAGTCGCTGCAATTGTCGATAACCGCCAGCCCCCTGTGGCGGCCTCGCCGGCCGCCACGATCGCGTTCGATCGGCTGCCCTTGACCGATGCAATCACCACAGTACGTGGCAATGGCCGCCGGCACGTCGTCGTGTTCAGCGATCCGAACTGTTCGTATTGCAGACGCCTGGAGCCCGAACTCGCCGGCCTGGACGATGTGACGGTCCACACCTTCCTGCTGCCGTTCCAGGGCCAGGGCAAGCCGCTCGCCGTCTGGTGCGCATCGGACCGAGCCGATGCATGGCACGGATTGATGATCGATGGCGACGCGTCGTTGCTCGCCAACCCCGCGAACTGCGACCACCCCCTCGACCGCAACCTGGCTCTGGCGCGACAACTGGGCATCCAGGGCACGCCCACCCTCGTCTGGTCTGATGGATCTCGCACCGAGGGCTACATCGATCGAGCCACCATCGATCGGCGTCTGGCTTCCACCGGAGCGCGTCCATGAGCCGCGTCGAGCTTGTTGTGGCCGCTATCGCAATGGTTTCATTGACGGGCTGCACCTCGATTTCCGGCCTGAGCGGGGAATCGGGCTACGCCTGCAAGGCGCCCGAAGGCGTAGCCTGCGATTCGGTGTCGGGCACCTACGCCAACGCCGTTGCGGACCGCCTGCCAGCTCAACCCACCAGCCGACGCACCAGCGCCGGCATGACATTGCAACCCCAGGCCGCGGTCGTTCCGGCACCGAAGCTCACCCCAACCCAGCGAGCCGCCGAGCAGCTCGTCTCTGCCGCGTCGCTGCGGTCGACACCCCGCGTTCTGCGCCTGTGGGTCAAACCCTGGGAAGACGCTGACGGCGACCTGATCGACCAGAGCTACGTCTACGTCCAGATCGACAGCGGGCAATGGCTCATCGAGCACGCCCAGCGCCAGATTCGGGAAGCCTACGCACCGGTGAAGCCACCTCCACGATTGCTCAATGCCAGCGCCGGGCCCGACGCAAATACAGGTGTCCAGCGCCCTCAGCCGCAGCTGCCAACTCGACCAGGAGTCCAGGGTGTTGGCGCGGCTTCGTCGAGTCAACCGTTGCCCGCCGACCCCGAGAACTGAGCAGGCCATGCCGGACACCCAGCTTCCCTCATCGCAACGGCGGAGCACGCCTCCCCTGTTCGGGTTCGGCTTCGGGTCAACACCTGAGACACCGGCCGAGCAGTTCGCCGCCTGGCTGCCCTACTCCGCCTATCTGCCGGATGAGCGGCTGTTCGTCAACCGGGACGGCATCGGCTTCCTGCTGGAGGTGATGCCGCAGTCCGGCGCCGACGAGCGGATGGCCGAGGTGCTGGTCTCGCTGTATTCGACCTGCCCACCCGGATCGGGCCTGCAGTTCCATCTCTTCGCGTCGCCGCACATCCGCGAGCAACTGCGTCGTTATGCCAACCTGCGCGTCGAGGACGAGGACCAGGCCGACAAAGCCAAGCACTGGGGACGCCCCGCCCGCAACGAGAACCTGTTCCATCGCCTGGCGCGGCAACGCGTCGGGCACTTCCTGGAAGGTGCGCAGCACTCGCTGACTACGGGCTTCCACTACACACTGCGCGACTTCCGGTTGATGCTGAGCTTCAGTGCGCCAGGAGATGCGGCCGACCTGAACCGACGAGATGAACTGCTGGCCCTTCGCGAGTCGTTGTCCTCTACCCTGCGGTCGGCGTCGTTGCCGAACCGGGTCTGCGACGCTGCCGACCTGATCAACTGGTGCGCCCTCTTCACCAACCCGGACCGCATCTCGCAGACCGACGCCCCCGACCTGCACTACGACGACGGCCGGGAACTGCGGGACCAGATCGTCGACTTCGACACCATCCAGGATCCGCACCCCAAAGGACTGACCCTGTGGAAGGAGGGGCAAGCCGACGTTCTGGAGGCGCGCTTCTATTCGATCAAGTCGTTTCCCGAGCGTTTCGCGCTATGGCAGATGGGATCACTGATCGGCGACCTGATGCAACCAGCATTGCAGTACAGCGCCCCATTTCTGCTGACCATGGGCGTCCACATCCTGGACCCGAACGTCACCAAGTCGGTAGTGACCGCCAATCACGTGCGCGCCACCCAGAACGCCAAGAGCAAGATGGCCGAGGTGATGCCGGACGTCGGCAAGAAGCTGCAGGACTGGACGGCTGCCGCCAACGCGATCGACATCGGCAGCGGTCTGGTGAGCCTGTACCACCAACTCGCAATCTTTACCGCGCCGGGCAAGGCGATTGCCGCCCAGGAGACGGCGAACGCGATCTGGCGGGGACGGGGTTTTCAGCTGAACGCCGATGTGTACATGCACCGGCAGGCGATGCTGGCAAGCCTGCCGATGACGCTGTCGGAGCGCTTCCACAAGGACCTGGCCAAGATGCGCCGGGTCTCGCGCAAGACCATGGCCAACGCGATCCACCTGGCACCGCTGGTCGCCGAGTGGCGTGGCACCCGCACGCCGGCACTCGTCTTCGGTGGACGCCGGGGTCAGCTGATGACACTGGATGTCTACGACAACGACCTCGGAAACTACAACTTCGCCATCATCGGCGCGCCGGGATCGGGCAAGTCGGTGCTGATGAACGAGATGGCCTGGTCCTACCGCGCCATCGGCGCCAAGGTCTGGATGCTCGACTTGGGGCGCAGCTTCGAGAAGCTGTGCCGCAAGGCCAAGGGCAGCTACATCGAGTTCAAACCCGATGTCGACATCTGTCTGAACCCGTTCACCCACATCGTCGACATCGAGGAAGACATCGACATGCTGGTGCCGGCCATCTCCAAGATGGCCTCGATGCAGCGCATGCTCGACGAGGTCCAGTACAAGGCCATCTCGGCGATGGTGCTCAAGCTGTACCGCGAGCACGGCAACGACCTCACGATCACGGCGCTCAGGGAGGCCTTCAAGACGGGGACCATCGACGAGCTGGGCGTTGTCAACGACCCTCGCATCAAGGACCTGGCGATCATGCTGAACCCCTACGCACGGGGTGGCCAGTACGAGCGATTCTTCGAGGGCCGCGGCAACATCGATTTCAGCAACGACTTCATCGTCATCGAGAACGAAGAGCTCAAACGCCGGCCCGATCTGCACGCGGTGGTGAACATCCTGCTGCTGCACCAGATCACCGCAGAGATGTACCTGTCGCGCAACCGCCGCAAGGTGCTGTTCATCGACGAGTTGAAGCAGCAGCTCGGCGACATCGGCGCCGACGACCCGGTCAAGGCCGCCGTGGTCGAGGAAGCGGCCCGCCGGGCGCGCAAATACGGGGGATCGCTGGGGACGGCTACGCAGAGCGCGGACGACTACTACGGCTCCAAGCAGATGGAGGCCGCGTTCAACTGCAGCGACTGGGTGTTCCTGCTGCGTCAGAAGCCCGAATCCATCGAGATGCTGGATCGACAGGGCCGGCTGTCAATGGACGAGCCGAAGAAGCGGTTGCTGAACTCGCTGCGCACCGAGCCGGGCGTGTTTTCTGAGGTCTACATCTCCTCGCCGGTCGGTGAAGGCGTGGCACGCAACATCTTGGATCCGGCCACGCACCTGCTGTTTTCCAACAAGCTCGAAGACAACGCGCCGATTGATGCACTACGGGCGCAAGGCCTGAGCATCGACGACGCGATCGCGGAACTGCTTCGACAGCGGGGTCACGCCGTATGAAAGCCGCGCTGCTGCAAGCAGGACTCTCATTGGCGATCTCGGCCGCCTCGGTCTCGATCTACCACCACTGGTTCGTCCGCCCGTCGCTTCGCCTGGGTCTGGTGGACGTGGCCGAGGTTTATCGCCTGAAGGAGGCCGAGTTCACGGCGATCGTCACCCAGTCAACCTCCGAGGGCGAACGGGAACGGGCGATGGGCCTGGCGCTTGTCTTCGCACAACGCCTGCCTTTGGCCCTGGACGAACTCCCCGGCGAGTGCGGCTGCCTGGTGATGCTCAAGAGCGCGGTAGCGGCGCCGTCTCCCCGCGCCATCGACCTGACGGCCCACCTCAAGGCCAAGCTGGATCAACCATGAGAACAGCGACTGCCGTTGCAACGGCCTGCCGACGGGCCGAGCGGTCACTGTGCGACCTGGCGGCCGTCGCCAGGCGCCGCTGGTACCTGTTCGGGCCGGTCGTCGTCATCTGGGTGCTCGGCAGTTACCGGATCCTCTTCGATCCGACGCCCCATGTGCCGCTGCTCTTCAACTGGACGCCCAGTCTTCCCTACACCGTCGCGGTGCTGGAGGGACGCCATGGCGAGCTCAAGCGCGGTGACTACGTCATCTATGCATTCGACGGCGAAGCCAAACACGCCTATCCGGGACTTTCTCGACAGCCCTTCTTCAAGCGAATCCGCGGCATGCCGGGCGATGTCGTCAGCGTCACCGACCGAACAGTTGCGATCAACGGTGTCATCGCCGGGGTTGCCAAGTCACACACCTTCGACCGCCGGCCACTGACTCCGCTGACACCCACGGTGATTCCGGCCGGACACTACTACGTCGAGGGCACCAGCGCAGACTCGTTCGATTCGCGCTACCGCGAGAGCGGCCTGGTCCGTGGCGATCAGATTCTCAGCACTGTCATCCCGCTATTCTGAGGAGGACCGATGCGCACACCCCATCGAACCGCCCTGGCATTCGCAGCGCTGCTCGCCGCAGTCACTACCGGCGCAAGTAGCCAGCCATTGACCTTCGAAGAGATGCCGGTCGAGGATTATCTGGGTCTGCTTCGGCAGATCGCGCCTGCGGCGGAAGCCGGCGCCAGAACGTATGTGGCTGCCCACGCCGCACGCTGTGGCCATCCGTTGAGCACTGCCGCTCTGCGGCGCGCGGTCGCCGACGGTCAGGGAGATCCGGCCTTGATGGCGATGATCCGCGCGGCGCAGGTGAAGGACCAAGCTGCGATGCAGCGCCTGGCACAGGCGCTCTCCTGCCAACCCAGGGGTGCTCGATGATCCGCTCGTTGCTCCGATCGATTCTCGGATGCGCCGTCACGCTGGGCTGTCCATCGATCAGCGCCGTCGACATCGGTGCACTGGGTCCGACCTACACCATCACCGAGCCCCACCTGCTCCGCTTCATCGAGCAGCGGCTCCGGGAGAAACAACGAACGGGCGAACTACAGCGCCTGATGGAGCAGGCTCAGCAACGCGGTGTCCGCACCATCACCGCACCAACACCGGTTGTTGGCTTGCGACCGACCAGTACGGCCCGGAGTTTTTTCATCGACCCCAGCTTCACGCTGGACCGCAACATCACCGATGCCAGTGGCCGCCTGCTCTTCGCTGCAGGCACGCGCAAGAACCCGCTCGAGGTGGTGTCGCTGACGCGGCAACTGCTGTTCTTCGACGCCCGCGACCGCAAGCAGGTGGCCCGTGCGCGGGAACTCATGACCGCTCGCCCGGGCGGGGTGAAGCCCATCCTCACCGGCGGTTCGTACCTCGACTTGATGAAAGCCTGGCGGGTGCCGGTGTACTTCGACCAGCAAGGCGTTCTGGTTCAACGCTTCGGTATCCAGCAGGTCCCGGCCCTGGTGTCCCAGGATGGCACGCGGTTGCGCGTTGACGAGCTGAGGCTGCCGTGATGCGCGCTCGCTCGCTTCTGATCGTGTTGCTGGCGTGTCTGCCGGTGCTGGCCCCGGCGGCCGACACCCTCACCTGCACCGGCCGATTTCCGAACCCGATCACCGACATCTGTTGGAGTTGCATCCTGCCGATCAGCATCGGCAGCGCCACCATCGGCAACCTCGATGGGCAGGAGGACATCGGTAACCCGGTGAATCCTGTCTGCAGTTGCGTCGTCAATCCGACCATCGGGCTGTCGATCGGCTTCTGGGAACCGGCCCGCCACGTCGAGGTCGTACGCAAACCCTTCTGCCTGCCTTCACTTGGCGGCATCGATCTGGATCCGGGCATCGCCGCGCCCGCTGCCGCTCGATTCACACGCCCTGAGGGCGACGGCGATGGCGGCAGTTTCTACCAGGCGCATTTCTATGTGAACCCGGTCCTGTACTGGATGGAGGTCGTCACCGATTTCCCGTGCCTGGAGCGCGGCTCGTTCGACCTGGCCTACCTGACCGAAGTGGACCCGCTGTGGAACGACGATGAGCTGACGCTGATCCTGAACCCGGAGGCGGTGCTATTCGCCAATCCCGCGGCGGTGGCGGCCTGCGCCGCCGATTGCGTGGCAGCGACGGCCGGTTTTGGCTACCCCGAGATGTTCTGGTGTGCCGGCTGCCAGGGTGGCGTCTACCCCCTGGATGGCCACGTGCCCTACCACCTCGGCGGCGTGCGCACGGCTGCTCTGCTCGCCCAGCGCTTGACGGCCAAGATGCACCGCGAACTGCTGGCCTGGGGCTGGCACGGCAAGGACGGCCTGTGTGGGCCGTACTACCTGCCGGCAATGGACAAGACCGCCTACAAGACCCAGCTCACCTACCCGGTTGCCAACACCGAGAAGGACGGCGGCAAGTGCTGCCAGCCTTTCGGGCGATCGACGATCACCTGGGGAGCAGGCAAGGAGTTTCCCGTGCGCGGCGAGGACTTCGCCTTCATGCTTTTCAGGAAGAGGAACTGCTGTGTTGGCTTCTGACCCGTCACGGCAAACCTCTCGCAGTCTGGTGGCCTTGATGCTGCCGTGGACCTTTGCCGCGTCGGTCGGTGCAGCCGGCCCATCGTCGTCTCCAGTGACTGATGTCGAGATCGCCCGTGCGCAACGCTCACAGCCGACGATCACCGATCAGGACATCGAAAATGCACGGCGCCGCCATACCCCGCCATCCGCCGACGCGCTGAATCGCACTCCATCTGCTTCACCCCGGATCGACGCATTGCCGCAGCCAGCGGCGCCGCCGTTGGACCTGGGCGCCGTCGCGGAGGGCTTTCTGCAGTCTGCGCAGGCACCCCGTCTGGGACTTACCGACGAACCTTTGCTGCTGGTGTTCATCAGCCTGTCCATGCCGGCGGCCACGCTGACCCGATTGGTCGATCAGGCATCAAGGGCTCGCGCACCACTGATTCTGCGGGGGTTGAGCAACGGCTCATTGACCGAAACGGTGAGCAAGGTGCAGCGCCTGACCGCAGGCCGCGCCGTCGGCGTGCAGATCGATCCGCAAGCCTTCGACCGGTATGCCATCTCGGCCGTGCCGGCTTTTGTGTTGAAGTCGGATACAGCGACTCGCAGCGGCTGCGAAGCGGAGCGCTGTGCAACCGGCGCCGATTTCGCCAAGGCGGTCGGCGATGTGAGCCTGGACCATGCGCTGCGCCAGCTCGCACGGGCATCCTCGGCGTCCGCGCTAGCCGCACGACCGTTCCTGCAACGACTGGAGCGTTGATGCGCCGCCTCATCGCGTCCATCACGACCGTCTGCTTCGTCGTGACACAAACCGCCTTGGTGGCCGGACCCCACGAAGATGGTCTGGCAGTAGGTCGGGCGGCCTTACCCGTTGCCCGGAGCGCGGTGACTGCGCCCAGCGCGGCCGAGCATGTGCCCGAGTACAGCACCATCCCTGCCGCATCGGCCTACTACGGCAAGCCCAACCTGGGCGCCCAGGGCAACGCCGCACTGGCACTGTGCGCCACCCGACCCAACGACCCGGTCTGCCAGGCGCAGCTGGGGGCGGTTCGTTCGGCCAACACCGACCGGCCGGCGATCCCGCTCGATGACCCCGCGCTGGTTCAGGCACGGAACATCGCCCGCAGCCCTTCATCGGTGCTCGGCAGCTTGGCCGATTTCTACGCTGGTTGCACGACGGAGACGATCGACAAGCCCGCTGGAAGCGCGCTCAAAACCTGCCACCGCCGGATCGGTATCGGCGAATTCACGATGCAGCGCACCTTGTCCGTCGCGGTGGACCTGGCGCCCAGTTGCATCGAAGGCGAATGGTTCGCGAGGAAGACGCTGGACCGCAATGCGCTCGACTCGATGAAGGTCGAGGCGTTATGCCAGTTGAACCGTAGCGACGGATTACTGAAGTTCCGCTTCCACGCGCTGGGACAACGCGATTCGTGCATCGACCCGCAGACCATCGAACTGCCCACCACGCCGACCACACGGCCCATTTTTGTTACCGACCTGTCTCCTCATTGGGACTATTACTGCTGGAGCCCATTCAAGGTGGTGATGCAGGTCGGCTCCGGATGCGTCGACGGCCAGTGCACCTACAAATTCGAATTCGGGCCGCCGGTCTATGCCTGTCCGCTGGGCAGCGTAGCCAGCGACACGCTGCCGATCGCTTGGAGCGACGACGGACCCGTGTACGGCACGCCGGGCAGGTGCCTGGAAACCCGACCGCGCCAACCTGAAATCGGATGCCCTGCACCGATGTTGACCGTATATCCAAACGGCACTCCCTTCTGCGCCCTCGATGTCGGCGCCGCGACCGTGACCGGAGCTGCAGGCTGGGTCATTCCGATCTCGTTCGCCCAGCCGGGCTTCGTCCCCACGGAAGCCGACCTCTGGGACGAGCAGTCGTACCTGCAGGGTGGGCGTTGCACTCCGGTATCGCCGGAGCGCTGTACCGACGGACCGGCCACCCGGCTCATCAATGGGCGGCAGGTCACCCGGGCCTGCTGGGCCTACGAATCGACAGTCTCTTGCAGCGGCGCAACGCTGGCCGATGACTGTGGCCTGCTGGCGCGCGGCGGCTGCACGGCAGCGTCGAGCACCTGCAAGCAGTTCCATCCGCAAACAGGCGCCTGCGAGATCTACGAGGACGGCTACCAGTGCCCGATCCCGGCCGAGAGCGTCAACCGGGTGTCCGCCTGCCCGAGCAATGTGTTCTGCCTGGGCGCCAACTGCTTTGACACCTCGAGCCCACCGGACGCGGACTTCGGGAGAAGCATGTCGATGCTGGAGGCCGCACGCGAGGCCGGCGTCTACTTGGATACCGACCGCATGCAGGTGTTCAAGGGCGAGCAGAACTGGTGTCGGGATCGGCTACTGAAGAACTGCTGCTACGCCGATGGTGCCGGCAAGGGGATGACCAACCAGAGCATTTTTGGCAATGGCTCGAAGCTCGTCTACGACGTGCTGATGAATTCAGAACACCGCGACTTCCTGTACCACGGCATGTCGGCGCTGCTCACGAGCGGCGGCTTCAGCGGCTCGTTCACCAGCTACGGCGTCACCGTCGCCGTCAACGGCACCGCGCTGCCGGCCGGCTCGTCGGTGCTCTACGCCGGCGAAAGCATGGTGATCGCCTTCGATCCTTGGAGCCTGGTGATCGCGGTCGTCATCTACATCGTCCTGTCGATGATGTCCTGCAACGAAGAGGAATCAAAACTCGCGATGAAGGAGGGAGCGGGTCTGTGCCACGCGATCGGCGACTGGTGCTCGTCCAGGTTCCTGGGTTCGTGCACCGAGCACACCACCGGCAAGTGCTGTTTCAACTCGATGCTGACCAGGATCATCAACGAGCAGGGACGCAGCCAGGTCGCCAAGGGTTGGGGTGCGGCGCAGAGCCCGGATTGCTCCGGCTTCACCGTCCCGCAGTTGCAGTCGCTGAACTTCGCCGCGATGGACCTGAGCGAGTTCTACGCCTCGCTCGTGCCCACGCTGCCCAACGTCGCCGACCTGCAGGGGCAAGGCAGCACCAAGCTGCCGACCTGCTACTTCGGACAGGGGAGATGCCAATGAAGTGCCACGTCCTTGCCGCGTGCCTGGTCGGCATTGCACATGCTGCCACGCACAGCCAGGCCTTCGCCCAGCCAGAGGTGCCCGCCCAGGAGATCCGGTCGCTGATGGTCGCAGCGATCGATGCCACCGACGGTCAGGCCCGCGGAGTCCTCGCGGGGCCGCTGGCAAACGCCCTTCGGGCGCGCTTCAACGCCTCCGGGCCGATCCACATCGAGGTCAGCACCCTCAAGCGTTATTCCCAGCCGGGCTGCAGTCGCCTGAATGTGCGCTTCCGGCAGGAGGGCGTTCGACTGTCCGCATCGACGGCGCCGCGGGCTCAGACCGTCGATTTCGGGATCAACTATTGCCGCGATGGATCGGCACCCGCCTCTACGAGGTGACGACGATGCCGCGACGGTTCCAAATCCTCTTGCTTCTTCTAGCCAGCTCGATGGCGGCTACCTCCATGGCCGTCGCGCCGGCAAACCCCTACTGGCGCGATGCTTGGCGCGGGTGGCACTTCTATGAAGAACCCGAAGACGAACACGACGCTGCCCCACTCGCGCCCAAAGCCGTTCCGATCCCTGCAAAGCCACGGCGTGCGCCCGAACTGGTCGAGTTCGAGCAATTGCAGAAGTCGCTGGAGGAAAAGCGCCAGGTGGCCATCATCCGACCAAGCGAGGCGAACGTGCGCCGCTACATGGAGCTGGAAGCGCAGGTCGTGGCGCAGGCATCGCGCTTCGCCGACGTGGCGCAGCGCGTCGCGTGGTCCTCTCCCGAGCTCGACCCCTCACTTCAGGGGCGCCCGGTCAACGCCAAGGCCCTCGAGGTCTTCGACCAGCAGCAGCTGGCCGACCGGTCACGTTCGATGCAGGACCTCGCACGCGACCATGTCCTGATCTTCGCCTTCCGAAGTGACTGCCCGTACTGCCACGCCTTCGCGCCGACGCTGGACGCTTTCCGGCGCAGGCACGGGCTGCAAGTGCTGGCGGTCACACTGGACGGCGGCACCCTGCCCGGCTTTGCTGACGCGCGCCGCGACAACGGCATCGCCGCCAACCTTAGGGTCACCCAGGTCCCGGCCGTGTTCCTGGCCCAGCCGTTCACTGGCCAGATCACACCGGTGGGCTTCGGCGTGATGTCCGAGGCCCAGTTGCTGGAGCGGATTTCGACCGTTTCCTCGACGCCGATCGACAGCGCTGGGTCAGCTCCCGCCACCCGTATCAGCACGTCATCGAGGGGGCCCCTCCAATGAGAACTCGCCTGACCTCTGTATTCAGGTCTGTAGCCGTGCACGCCGCGGCCGTGGCGCTGGTGCTTCCCCCTGCGCCAGTACACGCTGGCGACCTCAACGCCGAGGTCAACCAGATGTTCAACAGCCTCGGCGCGGTCGGCAACTACACCGCCCCGGGCGCTTTCCGTGGACAGGCCTTCAACACCTACACCGGCGGCAGCCTGATGATGCGGGCGCCGAACAAGGTCTACCAACTGGCGGCCGTCCAGTTCCCCAGCGCCAAGGCGGGATGCGGCGGCATCGACGTATTTGGAGGCTCGTTCTCGCACATCTCGGCGGCCGAGTTCAAGAACATGTTGCGCAACATCACGGCCGCGCTGCCGGGGATCGCGTTTCAACTGGCGCTGGAGTCGGTGTCACCACTGCTCGGTGGTCTGACCAAGTGGGCCAAGGGGTTGGAGACCTGGATCAACAACGCCCGGATCAACTCCTGCGAGACCGCGAAGGCCATCGTCAGCACGGCCGCGGAAGCGGCCGGGTTCAGCTCTCAGGAAGCCTGTTCGGACCTCGCCATCGAACTCGGCCTGGAAAGCGACCGCGACGCGGCGCGGCGCCGCTGCGGCACCGACCGCGCCAGCATCCTGGGGAGTGCAAGAGCGTCCGACAACCCGAACATCCGCAACAAGGCGCCGTTCGTCGGCAACCTGACATGGAAAGCCCTGCAACGCGCCGGCAGCTACCTGGACGATGCCGAGCGCGAGTTAATCATGAGCATCGTCGGCACGATCATCTACTACGCCGAGACTTCGGAGCGTGATCCCGAGCCGATCGCACCCACCATCACGTCGATCAGCCAGCTGCTCTACGGACAGGCCAATGGCACGCCCGGCACCGTGCTGCAGCACCTGCTGCGCTGCAACGATTACACCAACTGCGACGCGGTGACCCTGGACCCGACCTACCAGCACACGCCGTTCACCACCCGCGTCGAGACAATGTTGCGGTCGATCGCCAGCAAAATCGCCACCCGCACCGCGATTCCCAACGACTCGCCCGAGGTCGGCTTCGTCAACCAGACCACCGAGCCGGTCTACAAGATGCTCTCGATCGGCGCGACCATCCCGGGCTCCGGCCTGGCGGACAGCCTGATCGCTCAGTACCGGGACGTGATCGCGGCGGATTACGCGCACATCTTCCTGGAGCGGAACCTGCGGATCGGGATGGCAGCATTGGAGAAGGACTTCACGCTGGAGAAGGAGCAGCGCGAGCGGGCAAGCCAGATTCGGCAGCGCGCCCAGGCCATCCTGCTGCAGATCGCGCAGGAGAAAAACCTGCTGTATCAGAAGGTCGGCTCGTTCCGCGCCGTCTCCAGTCACCTGGAGCAACTGGAACGCCAACTGCGCTCCACGATCCCCCAGCACGTCATGGACATGCTGGGCCAACAGGCGGCCTTCGTCACGCGTTGACGCTTGGGATGAGCTGTTGTGTGGGAGATCTACGCCTATCAGAATTCGGCCAGCCTGCTCGGCATCTTCAATGCCGCGGCGGCCATCAACGCATCCGGCGACTACAGGGCGGCGGTTGCGTTGGTTGCCTTCTGCGGCTTCGTGGCCGCCCTCGTTGCCTACGCCTTTGCTCCGGAAAAACTCCACGGCTGGCGCTGGCTCGCCACCGTCGTCCTCGTCTTCAGCACCCTGATCCTCCCGAGGGCGACGGTCGGCATCGTCGACAAGGTCGGCAGCGAAGGCGTTCAGGTCGTCGACAACGTGCCCTTCGGCATCGCAGCCCTGGGCAGCATAACCAGCACGATCGGGCACACCCTGACCACGCTGTTCGAAACGGCGTTTCAGACAATCCCCGGTGCGGGCGCACTGCCGAGCGAGCTCAGCTACCAACGCAATGGACTGATGTTCGGCAACCGCCTGATCCGCGAAACGTCGAGTACGGTCTTCCAGGATCCTGGGATCCGGACCGACGTGGTCAACTACATCCAGAACTGCACCCTGTACGACCTGGCCGACGGGACGCTCGACGCGACGATGATGGCGCGGTCCACCGACATCTGGTCGTTGATCTCGAACTCGAATCCGGCACGGTTCACCACCATCACCAGCGGCTGGCTGATCGGCATCCGGACCTGCCCTGTGGCCTATGTCGATATCCACAACCGGATGGCTGGGCACCTGCTCGGGCTGCAGCGTCAGCTCGCCGCCAGCCTCAACCCGACGCTGCCGACCGCGGCGGCCGAGGCCCTCATCGCAGGGCAGATCCAACAGGCGTACCTGAAGAACAGAATCGCCGATGCCGCGACCTCAGCCGCAGAGATCGTGCGCCAGAACGCGGTCATCAATGCCTTCGACGATGCCGGGCGGCTCGCGGGGCAACGGACCAACGATCCGGCGGCCATGGTGCTGGCGATCGGGCGGGCGCAGGCGACGGCTCAGCAGAACGCCACTTGGCTGAACAACGGCAAGGTGGCCGAGCAGGCCCTGCCGGTATTCCGAAACGTCGTCGAAGCGCTGACCTATGCGCTTTTTCCGCTGATGGTGTTGCTGTTGCTGGTGACCAGCGGGCGGGAAACATTGCTGGCGTTCAAAGGCTACGCAACGGTGCTGATCTGGATCCAGCTCTGGCCACCCCTGTACGCGGTACTCAACTACATGGCGACGGTTTACGCGGCGTATGACCTGGCGGCGGCGGCGAATCCGGGAACCGGGGTCAGCGGCCTGACCCTGCAGACTTCATCGACGATCTACAGCCGTGCGATTTCCGGGGAGGCCGTGGTCGGGTACCTGGCGATCAGCATTCCGATCCTGGCGTGGGCGGCGCTCAAGCGGATGGAGAGCATGGGCTCGGCGATGGTGGGTGGGCTGTCGGGGCTGCAGTCGGCGATCGGCGCGGGTACGGGCAGTGCGGCGCTGGGCAATGTAAGCCTCGCCAATGTCTCGATGGACCAGTTGCAGCTGGCGCCGAACCGGACTTCGGCGTTCATGGGGAGTTTTCAGCACGACCTGACGGGGAATACTTTCAGCTCGAACGCCTTGACCGGGCGCACGGCGGTCAGCATGCTGCGCAATCAGGGCTTCGCTTCCAGAGTGGTCTCGATGCGCGTGTCGGAGCAGGACACGAAGGAGGCAGGCCGGCAGGTCGACGCGGCACGCAGCGAGGCAGTTGCGGCCAGCACGGAACGATCGTCGGTGCTGGCTGAGGTGTTTGCAAAAAGTCTGACGAAGATGCGATCGACGCAAAGCAGCAGTGGCACCGTGTCGAGCAGCTTCGAACAGCTTGGGGAGACGCTCAATCGGCTGGATCAGATCAGCAAGAGCGTGTCGAACGCAACAGGACTGTCTCAAGCGCAGGTGGCGCGGATTGCGCTGGGATCTTCCAGCCAGTTGGGCCTTAGCACACCACTTGTTGGGCTGCAGGGAAATGCAACTGCTGGAAAGGACTACTCTGCAGGACTCTCGAAATCGGAGCACCTTGCTTTAGGTACCCTGACCAGCGAACAAATGGCCGAGTTCAAGCAATTCGGCGATCGAGTGTCCCGAGACAAGGGTCTGGTGAACTCCATTGCCAGCGATGCACGTGAGGCGAGCGAGATTGCTGCGCGATTGGCTTCTACCTCCGCGCGATCGGTGCGAGCCGACGCAAGCCTGTCCGAGCGCAGTGCATTCTCGGAGCGGGTCTCGGCGGCGTACGAGCGGGGGGACACCATCTCGATCGACATTGCTCAGGACCCCCACAACCTGGAAATGTTCCGGCGCTACTCGGACCAGTATGGAGGCAACAGCGAATCGACAAGGGTCCTGATGGAATCGGAGCTTGCACGCAACGCATTGAAGCCCAACCGAATGTGGTCAGATGGCGCGGCAGTGCCCACGAGTTTCTCCGAAGTTGAAGCTAGGCACAGCCAGGACCGCGCGGGTCTGGCGCTATCACCCGATATTCGGTGGACGCATGCTCGCAACCGGAAGGAGGTCATCGGCGCCGCTCATAGTCAAGGCCAGCGCCGCGATCCGGATGTCGAGGCGCAGTCTGTGATTCGGTCCAGCCTCCGCGCCGAAAAGGGCCGAATCCGGGGAGCTGCCTTCTCAGAGCGGTCTAAATTCGATCGGAACGCACAGGTGGACGGCAACGCCGACGGAACCTTGGCTTCGGGCCGATCTTTGCTGTTGAAGGCCGGAAAACAATTGAAGGACGATGCGGCATCTGCGCTCGGAGACGCCGCCCAGGCTGCCAAGGAAGTCCTAAAGGAACGGCTAGATTAGGAATCCTTGTCAGGATCGAACATCCCGTGATCGGGCTGGGGCGGCGGGGGCGGCTTCATGAATGGCATGTGCCCTTCGTCGCGCCAGAAGTTCGCAGCACGGTCACGGCTCGACGTACCCAAGCTGGCTGGAAAAGGCCCGGCTTCCTCGTCAGTCGCCAGCGGGAGCCTTCGCAACGGCTTGCCGATCTGCGACAAAGCCCCACCTATCGCGCTCCCAGCCATTGCGCCGATTGCCATCATCACGATGCGCATTCCCCAATCGTCATCCCTCGTCGCCAGCAGGCCGCAGCCGACGCCGATCAGCAGGAAGAAGACGAAGATGGCCTTTCGCAGCATTACGCAACGAAGTTTGCGCCTCGCCTCGGTGAACGGTCAATCACCTCCTGATTTTCGCCTCAGGACGCTGTGGCGCCTGGGTACGACTCCAATGCAGCGGGTGCAGTCGGTCGGCCCGAAGGCCTGGCCGGCTGCAACCGGCGGCGGATTCAACTGGTCGATGCAACACACTATGAGCCGCGCAGGCCGAAGGGCATCGACATATCGGGCTACTCGCAGGCGAAGCTAAACGTATGCGTCCGGCCATCCCGTCTTGACGACGGGGTAAACTTCAGGCTTCTGCGTGGGACGTCTTCCACCGATGCGGCAACAGTTCGCCGATGCGGCTGGCCGGCTGTGTTGGCAGCCGCTCGAGCACCTCTCGCAGATACGCATAGGGGTCGAGGCCGTTCAGCCTTGCAGAGTGCACCAGGCTCATCACCGCAGCGGCGCGTTTGCCCGCGCGCAGGCTGCCGGCGAACAGCCAGTTGTTGCGGCCGATGGCGACTGGCCGGATCTGGTTCTCGACCCAGTTGTTGTCGATCGGCAGATCGCCATCGTCGATGAAGCGCACCAGCGCGACCCAGCGCTTGAGGCTGTAGTTGATGGCTTTGGCTGTGGCCGATCCGTCAGGCACCTTCTGTCGCTGCTGGGTTAACCACTGCTGCAACGCGTCGGCGATCGGTCGGGAGCGTTACTGTCGGATGGCTTTGCGATCGTCGGGGTCGAGGTCTTTGACCTCGCGCTCCACCTCGTAGAGCTTGCCGAAGAATTTGAGTGCCTGCTCGCCGATCGGGCTACCGTGGTTGGCCCACAGCTCGTGGAACTTGCGCCGCGCGTGCGCCATGCAGCCGGCTTCGGTCACGCCGAGTTCGAAGCAGGCCTTGTAGCCGCTGAAGTCGTCGGTAACGAGGCTGCCCTGCCAAGCCGGGCGCTGCTCCGTGCCAGGCAGTCCGAGGAAGGCGCGCACATGCTGGCCGCCCCGGCTGTCGGCGAAGTCGAAGACCACTGCCTTCATCGGATTGAAGCTCGTCGTGCAGTAGCTCCACAGGTAGGCCCGGTGCGTCTTGCTGTGGCCTGGCTTGAGCATCGCCACCGGCGTTTCGTCAGCGTGCAGCACGCGGTGCTGCAGCATCTCGGCGGCCAGGGCGTCGACCAGCGGCTGCAACTGCACGCCACATTCGCCCACCCATTGCGCCAGCGTCGAGCGGGCGATAGCCATGCCAGCGCGCTCGAAGATCGCCTCTTGCCGATACAGCGGCAGATGATCGAGGTATTTGGCCACCAGCACCTGGGCCAGCAGCCCGGTGGTCGGGATGCCTTTGTCGATGACGTGCGGTGCGACCGGCGCCTGCACCAACTTCTCGCAGCAGGTGCAGACCCACTTGCCGCGTACGTGGCGCTCGACGGTGAACACCCCTGGCTGGTAGTCGAGCTTCTCGGCCACATCCTCGCCGATACGCTTCATCGCCTGGCCGCAGCCGCAGGTGGTGTGCTCGGGCTCGTGGCGGATCTCGCGACGCTGCAGGTTCGCCGGCAGCGGCTGGCGCTTTGGTGTTTGGACTTACCCCGATTCGACGGACAGTTGGGAACTGTGTTTGCTGCTATTCAGGTTGCGTGTCGATGGTCGTGGAATGCTCCGGTGCAGGGTTATCCAAGGGGCCTGCCTGTGGACAAGCCGACGGGTCTTTCACCAATCCCAGAGGCGGCTTGTCCACAGGTGCGAAGCACCCGTTGGGTAACCCGTCTTCGGCGCCTCGGTCCGGGCGGGCTTGGCGTTGAACGCGTTCGCGCTCGAAGCTCATGGGCGATTTCTGGCCAATGCCGCTGTGGCGCCGACGCGGGTTGTACCAACCTTCGATCCAGGTGAAGATTTCCATGCGCGCCTGGGCGAACGATTGCCAAACGCGGCGGTCGATGAGCTCGCATTCCAGGCTGGCAAAAAAGCTCTCGGCCATCGCGTTGTCGTAGGCGTCGCCAACGCTGCCCATCGACGGGCGAACGCCCATCAGGGTGCAGCGCCGGCCGAACTCCAGACTGGTGTATTGACTTCCCTGGTCGGAATGATGAATCACGCCGGCCGGCTTGCGCGTAAGCAAGGCCATGTTCAGCGCCGCAAGCACCAGATCGGCCGTCTGGCGTTGACCGAAGGCCCAGCCGACGATCTTGCGGCTGAAGACATCGAGTACTACCGCCAAGTATCCAAAACCGGCCCAGGTGGGAATGTAGGTCATATCGGCTACCCACAATTGATTGATGTCGCTCGCCTCGAAGCGCCGCTGCACCAGATCCGGCGCCGGCGGCCGATCCTTGTCGCGCCGCGTCGTCACGCACCAGCCGCGGCGCCGACTGACGCCGCGCAGGCCGTGCAGCCGCATCAGCCGGGCGACGCGGTTGTGGCCGGCAACAACGCCTTGGTCGACCAGCTCCGCGTGAATGCGCGGCGCGCCGTAGGTGGCGTCGCTGCTGCGATGAATCTCGCTGATGCGCGGCATCAGCTCGGCGTTGGCCCGCGCGCGAGCACTGGGCCCGCTCTCGGGCCAACCGTAAAAGCCGCTCGCAGACACGCGCAGCACGCGGCACAGGGTGCGCACGGGGAAGTCGGCCTGGTTCGCCTTCACGAGTTCGAAGACGTCGTGGACGTCCGCTCGCTCTTGCCGGCGAACCAGGCCGTAGCCTTTGCCAGGATGTCGCGCTCCTGCTGCACTTGCCTGAGCCGTCTGCGCAATTCGACCAATTCGGCTCGCTCTGCAGCCGACAGTGGCAGCTGTTCGCCACCACCGCTTGGCAACGTCCGGGCGGGCTGCCCATCGGCCTCCTGCCTCCATTTGCGAATCGTATTGGCGCTGACGCCGAACTCGCGCGCCAGCTGCTTGAGACCGCGACCGGCTCTGGCCAGCTCGATCATCTGTTCACGGAACGCCGCTGGGTATGGCGGCTTGGATTCGGGCATCTCGGACTCCTTCGTCTCGGTGTGGAAAGTGTCCGCGAAATCGGGGGAACTCCAGTTTGCCTGTCTTCGGCGGTCTTCTTGCCAGGCTCGATCGCCTCGATCTCTGCGGCCAGCGCCGCCAGGTCAGTGTCGAGCGTCTCATCGATCAGGCACTTCTGCTCGGCGGTGAACGCCTCGGACTTGGCGGCGAACTTCAGCCGCTTGAGCACCGCGTTCTCGTGCGTGAGCTTGTCGATCAGCGCTTGCTTGAAGGCCGCATCCCGGTCGCGCCGGGCAATCAGCTCATCCTTGAGCTGGACCTCGGCGCGCAGACCGCGCAGCGCTTGGCGCAGTTGCTGTGGGTCAAGGGTGTCGATGGCCGTGTCGGTGATCACGGAAGGTGATCGTGCCGCAAGGCCCGCAGCTGCGCATCAGGACATCCGCGAATTGCACAACAACCGTTCAGACGTCGACCTATTCGTTATGCACTACAGCACGGTGATGACGCCCGCTTCGCCGATGCGTTGCCACGGCAAGCCCAGCACCAGGGCATCAAGCTGCGAACGGGTCAGTGTCACTGTCGAGCCCGCATCCTTCGGCCAGACGAACTTGCCGGTGTTCAGGCGCCGCGCGGCCAGCCACACACCGATGCCGTCATGCACGAGCACCTTCATCCGATTGGCCCGGCGGTTGGCGAACAGATACGCATGGTGCGGGCGTGCGGAACCGAAGACGTTGACGACCTTGGCCAGCGCAGTCTCCGTGCCGGCGCGCATGTCCAGCGGCTCGACAGCCAGCCAGACCGAATCGACCCGGATCAACGCAGCAACTCGCGCATCCAGGTCGCGCACTCGATCGATGCCGAGACGGGCCAGGTGACATTCATAGCGGTGGCACCGCGACGCAACTCGATGCGGATGTCTGCTGGAGGTGCTGAGTCGGCAGGCGACAACGAGACGGGAACGAAGACCTCGCGCGCGGCTGGCAGTGCAGGATGACCGTCACGCGTCGCCTGGTGGCGACGCCACTTGTGAACGAGATTGGCATTCAGCCCATGTGCCATTGCGATACCGGCCACCGACGCGCCTGGCCGATCACACTCAGCCAGCACCTGTTGCTTCAATCCGGGATCGTGACGTCGCCGGCTCGCCGGCTTGGCTTCTTCCATGGTGTCCACCTGAGTTCGTTGGTGGACGCCATGCTCGTGGAGTCAAGACCAAGTCTCAAGATGGGTTTGCCGGACGCATACAGCTAAACGCAATGGCAAGACAATTGAACGAGAGGCCACGGAAGACCCTGGGCTACCTAACGCCGGCTGAGATGTTCAGCCAATCCGTTGCATCGATCGGTCGAATCCGCCACCACAAGCGGTCATTCGGCGACACCGCACAAACCGGTCAGTCAAGGCGGCGTCGATTGCGTCTCGGAAGGACGAGGGATGCCTACGTGCTCGCGGCCTTGGCGACGATACGACTGTCCGGCGGCGATCACTTCGCCAGGGTAAGCATGGTGAGGACTGTCGAATCATGCAGCTTGACCGATTGGGATTTCACGGTGAGCCGATAGGCGCCGCCCCCCGAGAGCCAGCGGTCGGCCGGCTCCTTCCGAGCGCGTTGCATTCCAGCACCCCCGCTGAAGGCCAATTTGAACGCTTCGGTCTCTGGAGGAAGCTCCGCCAGCACGAAGAATTCGGCGGAGAACGTCGCATTGCGCTCATGCCACACCAGCCGCCGTTGGATGTGGCAAACGATGCAGGTGGGTAGCCTCCCGGTGGTCGAGGCGACTGCCACTCTGACGCTCAAGCGACGCGAGCAACCGGAGGATCGGCTGTGCACAGCTTCTGGATCGCGCGCGACTACGAATCGCTGCTCTCGCCGCGCGAGAGCGTGGATGAGGCCATCGTGGGCTGGACGGCCCGAGCGCGGGGCTTGGTGGCCGAGCTCGAGCGACGGCAGCTCTTCGACGCCACGCCACGCGGGCAACCGGCCAGTGGTAAGCGTCTCTGAGTCGCCCATTCAGATCCGTCCGAGCGATTGGACGATTGAACCGCGAGGGAAAGCGTGTAGAGCCCTTTGCCGCCGTCGCAACGCTCTGCGCTGGTGGGGATTTTCGTGGCTGCAGTAGCTGGGCCGCGTTGCCGAGTCGCAATCATGCCAGGCCGCCAAGTCCCTACACCCGAGGGATTGGCAACTGGATGAAATCCTGTTTGCCAGTGATCGTCAGCGAGGTTGTTGGACGCGAGATCGCCACGTAGAACAACTTGGCTTGGGCGCGGCTCTCGTTCGCAAAATGCGTGGCGTCGGGCACGACCACGTGCTCGAACTCCAGGCCCTTTAGCAACAGAGGCGTCGAGACGGTCCTGCGCGGCAACTTGCGGCCGACGACGCTCGCGCGGTCGCGCACTCGCCCCGTCGCTTGGAGCATTGTCTCGCAGCGGCCTGACGCGAGCTCGGACACCGCTCGCTCCACGTCCCGGAAGAGCTCTTGGCGGTGAAGGCGCCACCTGGGAAGATTGCGGCTGAGGGCCAGTATTTCGAGGGCCGCTCGCGGCCCGTCTCCGCCGAGTTCGGCGCTCGCGGCCTGGATGGCCTCCACGATCGGAGCCTCTTCGATTGGCGGCGCTTCGCCCTCGGCCAACTTCTGAACGCTGAACGACTCCCGGAATAGCCATCGGAGCGCCGCCAGGCGGCGGTCAGCCAGGGGCGACGAATCCCACCGGCCGGCGAACTCGGTCATCGTTCTGGCGGCCATCTCTTCGATCGCTTGATACCCGCCTCGGGCCGCGGCCGCCAGCCGATAGCAGAGCCCTTTGTTGCAATGGATGGCGGCGACGGAGCCCTCCTTGCCTTCGACGCTCTCGAACAGGGCGCCCATGTCGAACGCGTCGGCAGAAGGGCGATACGCCACCGGTCCTCCCGCGAAATCCACGCGGTCGCCCCGCATCAATCGGCCTCTCGCGTCGGAGATCCAATCGCCGAGCTCCGGGTTCTTCTCCCGCCAGCGATGGGGCGTTTCGAGTTCCCCGACCAAGGGGAAGCTGCGATGGACCTCGCCGTCCCAGCTCAGCGTGGCCCCGGCGAACTCGAAGATGCCCTGCATGGGGTCCCCGAACACCAGCGTGGGCACGATGGCGGAGAGTTCGACGGCCAGCGCGTGCTGATGCCCGTTGCAGTCTTGGTATTCGTCGATCAGAATGCGATCGTAGGAGGCGTCAAGCACCTGGCGGATGGCCGGAACCCCCAAGGCCGCCAAGACGCCCCGATGGACATCGTCCCACTGCCCACCGACCGGCATGTCCGCGGGAGGATTGGAGACGCCCGGGAACGCGTGGGCGTAGCGCAGGCACCACCCAGCGATGGTGTCCACCGCAACCGACTTCTGCGGCACCCGCAGTCGCTTGAGGCGAGCCCTGACGGCCTGGATGCCGGCGTTGGTGTGAGTCAGAACGAGCGTCCGGCGCCCGAGAGCCGCCACCTTGGCGATGAGCTCGGTCTTGCCATGTCCTGCCGGAGCCATGATGGCGCCCCGCTCCACGCTTAGGAGGTCCTCGGGTTCAGGCATACAGCCACGCGCGGGCGGCGTCGAAGGTCAGCGCCAGCGGCGACGCCGGGTTGTCGCGCGCCGCCTCCCATGCGATCGGACCGACGCCCCGCGCGATCCGCTGATCTTTCATCCACTTCCGGATCGTGCACTGGCCGGCGACTCTCCGGCGCAACTCCGCGTCGTCGTGCTCGCTCAAAAGCGCCCAGACGCCGAAGTCCATCGCCACCTCCTCCGCGTTCATCCCCAACGCGAACATGAGGTTTTCGTCGATCTTACCGACTCCGCGCTCGGCGCGCAGGTGCGCGAGAAGCCTTTGCATCTGGGCGTCGCTCGCCACAGAAATGATCGCGTGCTCCACGTCGAGGCCGCCGCCATATTCGATCACGGGGATGCCCTCGGCGGCGAACGCTGCGGCGTCGTCCCCTTTTAGGGCCGTGTCGGAGTCGCGATACACGGCGACCTCGTACCCAAGGCGCCTCAAGCCCAGCGCTATCGCGGGGGCTTCGGAACCGTTGCCGTCGGCGATGAAGGCGCCGCGGTGCTCGATGGGAAGGCCACCGTGAAGCGGCGGCCAGAACTCCCTTGCCCCGTTGAGGACACCCACTTCGGTGTTGCCCTCGCTCACCAGGATTCGGCGCGAGAAGAGAGCTCGGGGCGCGAAGCGCATCAACGCTCGAATTGGATCGGGCGCGCCGGGCTTCACGATGCTGGTCTCCCTCTCCGGACGGCTCGTGCGGCACACGCGCAGGCTGTCGGCTCCAGCTTCGCCGAGCGCGACCTCCGAGTGCGTGGTGATCAAGACTTGGCCTGTGGGCCGTTTCGTCTCGGCGGCCCGCTTCTGGTCGCCCCGAAGCTGCGAGATCGCGCCCATCACGCGGTGGGGCTCCAAGCCGTGCTCGATCTCGTCGACCAGCACAATGGCGCCCTCTGCGATCGCCGATTTCTGGATCGCCAGCGTGGCGAGCCTGCGGGTGCCCAGTCCGGCCAACCGCAGAGGGACGCCGGCGTCGTGCAGGGCTATGGACCCGGAAGACAGGCCTCCGCGCCCCAGCTCCAAGCCAGGCCCGTATCCGCCGTCGACGTATGCGCCCAGCCCCTTGGCGAAGCCCTCCGCTGCCGTCGCGGCGGTTGACAGCGCCTCGATGTCGCCAAGATTCGCGCTGTCGCGCGCCGCCTTGTATGCCGCCGCCAATCGCGTCGCCGCCTCGTCCGACTCGCCCGTCAACCGCGAGAGCACGGAGCCCTGACCCCACGCGAGATGCCGGGCGTCGTCGCCGGCTAGCCGCACCAAGCCGAACATGGCCCGATCCCGGTTGGAGATCGTGCGGGGCTCGTCGGCTCTGTCGCAGACCACTTGCCAAACCGCCTCTAAAGTGGCGTCGACCGTGAGCCGCACGGTGAGCACGGCCTCGTCGTCCCCCTCCGGCTCATCGCGAAGTGATCCGGCCGCGGTCCAACCGCGGATGTACAGGCCGAAACGCTCGTCGGACTTCAGGGCCTTGGACAGCTCGCCGACCGTGGCCTCGACCGAGATCGTTTTCGCAGTGTCCCCGCAGTGGAAGTCGTGCTCGCCAAAGAACAGCCAGCGCGATGAGAGGGCGGCTTCAACGGCGTCCAAAACAGTCGATTTCCCGGAGTCGCCGGCGCCAATGAGGCAGCAGAACGACGCGCCGGGGGACCAATCGAGACTGGCCGCACCGCGAAAGTTTTCCACTTTGAGGTGTCTGATCTGCACGTGGCCTCCGGTTGGATGAAGGCCGGATTGCCCTCTCGCGTGTCAACAAGAGCGCACCCGACCAATGGTCAAACCCCGTAAAGGGCCCTCGCCGCGGCTACATATGCGGGCCATGCGGGTAAGTGGACCAAGGCTTGTCGAATTTTCTTACGACGGGTGATCATGTGCGCTTGCGGCGCGAGCCAGGCCTGCATCGTAGGTAGCGTCCTGAGCGTTCCCCAATCGGCAAGCAGCGCTCTTGTCGCCGCGACCACGGCGATATGCTTCGGGTCGCCCGCATTGAAAGCTGGAGTTCGATCGAAGGCCAGCTTGTGGATGTGCCTTTCACCGAACGCTCCCTTCGGTTGGTGAGCTTGAATCACCTCCATCACGGCCGGGCTGTTCATCAACCCCGCAATGTAAATGGCTTCGTCCTCCGTAGACGCTCGTCCCCAATAGAGCGTTTGGTCCACGACAGTCCGAGAGCAAGGGATGTCGGCGCCTCGAACATAGGCCGCCGTGGGAATCTTCCCGCCGGCCGAGGCAAACACGATCCATTCGTCGTCCGTCCATCCCTGCGCGGTCAGCTTCTTTCTGTCGGTCTGGAGCCGGTCGAAGAACTCGTCCACGCTGTCGCCGACAGCTGCCAGCGCGCCGGCGATGGCCCCTGAGGTCGCGGCGCCGAGCGCTGCTATGCCGGGGCCCGTCCGCGCTTCCCAGCCGGAGGCGCCGCGCCTGATGGGCAGCATTGCTTTCGCTCCGGCTGCCAGTTCGAACGGCGCCAGGTGCTTGGACAGCAGCACGTCGAACATGACTTGGTCGTTGACGCCATGCGCCGTCAGTTTGAAGTCCTTCAATACGTGGCCGTCCGAGCGCAAGAAGTGGAATGGAGAGCCCGGAGCGATTGGACCCAGGTTCCAAGCCGCTCCGTTCTTGGTAGCAGCATGGAACACGGCTCCGCGAGGCATTACATCCGCCCCCTGACGAAATTTGGGTCCGACCGAGCTTTGTACGGCGACAACAGTGGCCGTGGTTGCCGGCGGCGTATTGGTCCACGCTGTGACACCGGCGGAGGATACAAGGTAGTAGGGGCTCGAACCTTCTGCGTTGCGCGACACGTCCTTCCCGGGAAGCATCAGGACGCTCCCAGCGGGCTGGGCCTTCTTGCCGAACACCACGATGGCTTCGTTCTTGAAGGTCTGGCTCGCCACCTTCCAGATCTCGCTAAGCGCGAGCGCGATGGGCCGGTCCGCCGTCAGATAGCCGCGGGTGCGAAACGGCTCGTGCTGCGCGCCGTTGAGGACAGTGACTGGCAACACGCAACCAATGACGGCGTTGGGTATCAAGTATCGCTCTACGGCATGCAGCAGGAAGATCGTCGCCATCTCCACATGCAGGTGAGAAGCGCCGGGTGCTTTGATGCCGTAGGACTCGGCTTTCGCCTTCAGGGCGTCCTGATACGGATTGCTGGCGATCTTGCTGAGGGCCAGCCATGGGGGGTTGGTTACGACCCCGTTGAATCTGCCAGCCACAAGGGCCGGCCTAAAGCTGTTGCGGAGCACGAATGCCCAAATGCCGTTCTGCCCGGCCCGCTGAAGGTTCTCCAAGGCCCGAAGTAGCATCTTGCAGAACTCGATGGCGCTGGCTCGCTCTTCGGCACTCAAGATGGAGCCGGTGTCGACGACGACGGTGTCGACCATCGTCTCGATGTCCTGGGCTACGAGCGTGGTGGCTGCGGCCTCAGCGCTGCTCATTGCCATCTCATAGCCACGCGAGAGCAGGGAGTCGAACAGCGATTGGGCTCCCGCCTTGATCAAGAAATGAGGCAGGTCGACTTCTTCGTTGTGGAGCTGCAGCTTCCGGTGTTCCTGTCCGGCCGCGCTGAACACTTTCGTCACAGGCGTGTTCGCGAACAACGAGTCGGCGTGATAGACCGGGATCTGAGCCTCGTGGCCCGCAACGAGCCAATCCTTGCTGGCCAGCACCCAGCCAACCTTCGCGAGCATGACCGCCAACGGGTCGATGTCGAACGCCGTGATCGAGTTGGCCAGTTCGCCGAGCGCCGTTGGGTCGCCAGGCGAGCGGCCGGCGGCGATGAGGTGCTGCTGCGCTCGCTTTACGGTTTCCACCACCATCGCGCCGGATCCACAGCACATGTCCACGAATCGCGGCTGCTCGCCGTCGGGGAGCGTCGCCATAACGTTGGACACAAGTTTCTCGGCAAGCCACGACGGCGTCCACTCTTGCCCTAGCAGGAGCCGCTGCGACCGCGCCGCGAGCTGGGCCATCAGGGTTCCGAACAGATCCTCAGCAGGCGATGACTTGAAGTCGTAGGCGCGCAAATCGTCTTGAATCGCTCGCGCCACTTCGACCAAGTCAGTCACGTGTGGGCTCGCATTGAGCCATCCGAAGTAGTCGTACTCGACAAGATTCGGCAGGCCGCGCGCCTTGAAGAACGATCCGTCCAGGATGGAGCGAAGTTCGGCATCGTCGCTGACTTGCGCCCGGCCTCCAAGGACGTTGGCGCAAATGAGCTTGGCCAGCGTGAGGATGTAGAGCTCGCCGACATAGGACCCCTTATCGAACTTGCCCGCCGCGGCATCGCCCCCGAGATACGAGACGAAATTCGTCCACAGCTTCGTGATGAGGTCGGCGTATTTCGGGTCTCCTACGAAGGCCGCGTCGACGAGCTTCGCGATCGCCTGAAGGTGCCACTGGCAAAAGGGGCTTTCAAAGCCCAAGTCCTTCGCCAGCGTGAAGGCGGCGAGCAGGCGTCCGCCTTCGCGCCCGAGGTGACGGACGAGAAAGTCCCTGAGTTTTTTGGCCTCCACATCTCCGGCCGCCGATAAATCGCAGCAGTCGATCTCGCGCAGCTCGATGTGCTCGGGACCGAATGTGGCGGCTCCGGCAACTGCCGTGATCGGTTTGACCGCAATGACGCCGAAGGCATGCCATCGAACGGTGTCCGAAAGCACGCCTACGAGCAAGTCGGGCGTCGTGCCTTTGTTGAGTTGCGAAGCGCAATACTGCTTCACCTGGTGCAGGCCGTGTTCGAAGGCCCCCAAAACACGCAGGTCGCGCTCGTATTCGATGACCGTGGAGCCCACGAGCACATCGACGAAGCCGTGCTTCTTGCCCCCGTGCTCATGGAACTTGGCGAGAGCCTCGGTGCCGGTCACGTGGGCCTTGGTCCACCAAGGCTGCTCCGGAAACATCTGGGGGAGCTTGGCCGAAAGGGCGTGGCGCAGCACGTCCTCCGCGACGCCGTCGCCCATCAGCGCGACCGCCTCTTTCAGGAACGTTTTGCCTTCGGCCTCAACATACTTCGTCTCCATGATCCCCGCCTCGCTTTCTGTTGTGTTTGGCGCGTCGCGACTGCCCCGCGCGCGCGATTTCTTTGAGTTCCTCGATTCCCTCGCTATCGCAACCCAGGGCGCGCGCCAGAACGGCGTCGATGAAAGCCAACGCTGCGTCCGCGCCTTCTCCGCGCAAGAGCCTTCCGCCGAGGGCGGCGAGCTCGGCGAGCTGGCCATCGTCAAGCCGTGGGACGGGGAAGCGGCGCAGGTGCGTCGCCTCAACCTTCAAGGCCCCTCCGCCCATCACGGCGCCGGATCGCTCGATCACGGCCTGAGCCCATGAGCTGTTCACGAAGGCGAGCAACGCCTCGGCGCTCCAGCGCGAGGCCGGAAGCGTCCACAAGGTGGAGAAGTTCGCGTCGACCAGGCACTCCCGGCCATCGTTGAGATAGGCCCGCGGAGTGGCGGAGTTGACCCGCGCCAGGAGCACGTCGGGAAGGTGGCGCGGCGCGAAGTCCGGCAGCATATACCAGCGGCGGGCCGGCGCGCCCTTCGACGCGGCCCTGACGTTGGGAGACACAGCCGTGAGCTCGTAAACGCGCAGCGGCTTCTCCGACGTTCCGAAGTTCGCCCGCGCCGCCGCGCGCACCATCTCGGCGAGGTCCGGTGGCATCGGCTCGCGGGGAGCGGACACCAGGTCGCCAGGGTCCATGTCTTCGGGCAGCGCGTGGGCGCGCAGATCAAGCGCCCATCCGCGCGCTGTCGACGGCGAGACCACGAACCCATCCGGCAGCTCGGACTGGCGCCGGAGGACCGGCTTGGCGATGTCTAGCGGCGCCTGCGCCGAAAGGCCGGCCAGCGGTCCCGAGAACGACAGCGCCACTTTGTCGCCATGGCGCTCGCCATCCGCGTAGAAGAACCCATTGGCGCCCGTCCGCAGCCCCTGCCCCACGGCGACGCCTTGCGCCTCGAGAGTCTCGAAGACCGGCGCCATGCCGCGGTGCGCGAGCCAGTCGTGGATCTCGTGCGGAACGTAGACGCCTTCGGGCGCGCGCGCCTTGTCTTCGCCCATGAGAGCGAACCACTTCTGGCGCGACGCGTTCGCGACTACATTCCTGCAAGCCTGCTTGATCGACACGGGCCGCGCGCGGACGAGCCCCGCTCTATGGTTCGAAGCGTTGCGAAGCCACAGCCGCGCTTGCTTGGCGAAGTTCTTTTCGGCGCCCGGCCCGCTTGGGATGGCGATGCGTCCAATCGGGCTTTCGGGACCGGCCGCGGCGGCGGAGACTGCGATGTGGGAGTAGGTGGCCCCTTCGGGACGCGAGAGGGCAGATGCGCGACGCTTCACTCGCTTGGCGACGATCAGGGTGGTTTTCACCTGCGCGTCCTCGAACCAGGAAGCGTGCTCGTCCTCGACGACGAACTCAATGTCGAACCAACGAAACAGCAGGTAGTGGACGATGGTCGCGTAGTCGCGGGTCAGCCAAGACTCGGGCACCACGAGGGCGAGCCTGCCCCCCATGCGGACAAGTCCAGCGCAGAGGATCCACGACGGCACTGCCAGGTCCGAGAGCCCTGAGTAGCCGCTGACCAGGTGGGCGAACAGGCGCCGATCCTCGGCGTCGAGCGCGGGGAGCAGCTCCAAGGATCGCAGTAGGCCCGTGCGGACTTGCATGGCGCTGGGCAGGGCGAGCGACGCGTCCGCCTTGTCCGAGAAAGACTGATACCGCACATAGGGTGGATTGGCGATGACCAGGTCCCACGCTCGCGCGGTCAGCTTGGCGACGGAGTCGGGATCGAACGCGCTGCCGCGGACGCACTGGGCGGCCGGCAACCTGGCTTCAAGCGCGTCGCAGGCGGCGCCGTCGATCTCGATGCCCGCCAGCGCCTCGGGGTCGGCTCCGATCTCTATGCACGAGGCGAGCAGGTCTCCGGACCCCGCCATCGGGTCGACGATGGTCCTTGCCTTCTCGGCCTGCGCGAGAGCGGCGAGCAGCCGGCCCAGGCCGGTCCCGGTGAAGTATTGCCCCAGCCGCTTGCGCCGCTCCGCGGCGGCGGCCCGGCCAGGTTCGGGGACCGCGTCGCTCGCGGGCCTCATGCGGAGGCCGATGGCCTCTCGGAGACGCCCTCGGACCGAGCGAGCGCGTAGAAGGCCTTGGCGTCCATCTCCACGTCGCGCCCCAGCTCCAAGCACTTTCCAACGAACTGCGAGTAGAGCCTCTGCGGGTCGTTCCGCGAGCCGTTGCGAGCCGCCCGGATCACGTCCACGGCGATCTTTGAGCTGGCCTTTGCTTTCGAGCGCTCCGGTTGCCGCTTGGAGAGAAGCAGCAGCGGGTCGCCCTTGACCGACATCGTCGATACCACTTGCTTGAAGCTCGCCTGGATCTTGTCCAGAACGCTCGTGGCTTCCACGGTGAAGCCGGCCGACGCGTAGGCCTGGGCCAAGGCGCGCCAGACCTCCGAGTGCGCCGAATGGAAGACGACGGTGGCCAGCCCCTCGGGCTTGAGCGTCCGCGCCATCTCCTTGAACACCGCGCCCATCATCTGGCCGTATTCCGCCACGCCCTTGTTCTGCGACGGGCTCACGATCACTTCGCGAGCGCGGTCGGTGCTGCGGCCCAGCCACAGCTCATTGACCTGATTGAGCTCCGCGTAGGGGATGTAGCCGCCGAAGGGGGGATCGGTGAAGACGTAGTCGATCGTGCGCGCGTTGAGCGGCATGGCTTCGCTGCTGGCGTTGTGGACGGTGACGCGGCTGCGGCTCCCATGCAGCAAGCGGAAGGAGTCGAGGAAGGCCTTCGACTTGCGGCGCACGCCCTCCACGATGTTTTTCTCCACCGGCAGGCCGCTGACGTAGAGCACCCCGCTCTGGGCGCTGGTGAGCACGAAGTCGCTCTGCCCCTTTTTCAGCACCACGCGCGTCATCAGCGTGGAGTGGCTCGCGTTGTAGCTGAGGACCAAAAGCCGCAGGGCGTCGCGCACGTTCGCAGGGAACGTGGCCGCGAGCTCCATGAGCGTCGCCATCGCGATGAAGTTTCGCTTCGTATAGAAGTGATGGAGCTTGTCGATGCCGACGTGATAGCCCGCTCGGCGCAGCTCGCCCCATTCGATGTCGGCGTTGGGCGCCGACCTCGGCGGCTTCACCTTGGCGACGCGCGCGAGAAGCTCGCGGTCCGCGTCAGTCGGCGGTCTCTGCCACTTGGTCGAGCCGCACTTGCCATGGATGCGGGCCAGGACTCGTTTCTTCGTGAGCTGCTTGCGGCCGAAGGCGTCGACGACGGTCTCGGTCGCGCGCGCGCACGCGTCGATCGCAACCTGCTTGCGGCACCCCTTGCAGCGAAACGCGTCGGACATCGAAAGGGGCTTGATCTTCACGCTCGCGTCCCAGAGCGCGGTCTCGGCCTCGCAGTGAGGGCAGACGAGCACATCGGACCAGATGGCATGCCGCAGGGCGCCGGAGCGTCCGTCGGCGTCCTTGGCCTCGTAGAGCCAGCCCAGCTTCTCTTCGGCCATTGCGCAGAACTCGTCGACGGCCCTCGAGAAAGCGTCCGGCTCCGGAGGATGGCAAAGAGTGTCGGAGACGAAGGAGCCCAGGGTGCCGATCTCGAAGAGATGGGCGTGCCTCGCGCCCCACTTCGGCTTCACGCCAAGAGACTCGGCCATGCTCTTCATCTCCGGCGTTGGCCGGTCGCAAAGAAGCGCGGCCAAGCCCGTCGTTCCGCTGCCTCCGAAGGCGTCGAGCACCGTGGCGCCTGGCTCGGTGTGGGCCGCGATGTAGACGGCGATAGCCTCTGGGGAAATCTTTGTTGGGTAGGAGAACGCGTTGTAGAGGGGGCCCGTCCGCGTGGACGGCAGCGGGGCCTTGTATAGCTTGGAGATGGAGGCCACCGCGGCTTGCGTCCTGATTTCGTCTGCCTCTGGCGAGCTGGAATAGCTGTCGCCGGCCGCTTCTCGGTCGAGGTTCATGGCGTCAGGCCGCGGCTTTGCCGCTGGGCCGATTGGCCGCGCGGTGTCCGCGCCCAGCCCGTCCCGGAACGGCGATGCCCTTGGCGTGACAGTGCGCTGCGACGAGCACTTCGAGCATGTTGACCATGCTGCGCTGCTCGTGGTCGGCAGCTGCCTTCAAGGCGAGCTTGAATGAGGGGCAGACCCTCAGGTTCAAGGTGTCGGACTTGATTTCTTCGAATCTCATGGCGCCCCGCAAATGTCTGTGCAATTGCGTTATGTTAGCTGTGCGTCCTTACAGTGAGCTTAGGGTTAACGCGCAAGCCCGGCTACCGAGCTTGCGAAGCAGCTCGTCGCGCCACAGGTCGATTGGGACCTCTTCGAGCTCTGGCGGAGGGACCGTTCGCCACCTGCCAGCCAAGCGCTGGACGCACTGGGCGATCCATTGGCTTGGCATGAGGTCGATGGGACAGACTATACTGGATGCCCATACAGTGCCGGCGTTCAGCCTGAGAAAATTGCTTCTATCCCGCGCCTGTGAATAGGAGCGGCGATGAAAAACGACTTTCTCGGGGCCGAGGTCCGCCGTTTTCTTGCGGAGGATGAAGAGCGCCGATGGCCAGCGGAATCATCGACCGAATGGCATCCGACGATGCGTTTGTTTCATCAAGGTCCGGACTGGAGAGACAATGCCTCAGCCTTCGCCTAAGAAGGCTCGGCCGGTCCCGCTGGACCCGTTGGACGTGGCCTTGCTGGACCTGCTGCAGCACGACGCATCGCTGCCGATGCGCACCCTGGCCGACCAGGTCGGAACATCGCCTGCCAGCTGCAAGCTGCCAGCGCCGCATCGCGCGATTGCGCGAAACCGGCGTGCTGCAGCGACAGGTGGCGATCGTCGACCGTCGACCCGTCGGACGCCCGCTCGCGGGGTTCGTCTCCGTGGAACTGGGACAGCAGAACCCGGCCTTGCTGACCCCGTGCGCAACTTCAAAAGCATGTTCGCGATGAACTGTTCGAAGTTTGAGACAAGGGTGCCGCTGCCGGCAGCGGCTGCCGACTGAGGGCCTGTACGAACCGACTCCAAGGTCCGCTTGGCAGAAGGCCGAATGGCGCCTTTGGGTGGGGGTCACTGATCGAAAGCTCAGCGCCGCCGTAGGCACCAATTCCGGAGCATGGCGTCATGGTTCCGAAAGTCGCCATACAGGTCGCCATCACCCGACCTGCATTGCTTGGCTCGGCATGTTTGAAGGCACAAGGGTCAGTCTCGCCGCCCGATTCACATCAAAGCAAAGTGGGGTTGCGTCAAAGGGGCTTAAGTAGGAACAGGACAGTCGGAAAGTCTCAGAACGTCTCATGACATCTCATCACCGATGGCGACCTGTATGGCGACTTCGCCACCGGAAAGCACATAGGGTTAGCAGGAGCTAACCTGCTAACCCTCATCATACTTGGTGGGCCCTGAGTGACTCGAACACTCGACCTACGGATTAAGAGTCCGCTGCTCTACCAACTGAGCTAAGAGCCCGACGGAAACTGCACGATGTGCAGTTGCGCCGATTTTCGGGACCCATCGGGTAGGCCGCAAGGGCCTCGGGATGGTGGGTCGTGCGTGACTCGAACACGCGACCTACGGATTAAAAGTCCGCTGCTCTACCAACTGAGCTAACGACCCCCGAAAAGCCCAAGATTATAACCTGCAGAAATGTGGCACCGGAAAACCTGTGACCACATCGACTGCTTCGACCTTCGCGCTGCGCTTGCACGCCGCGTGTTCGACCGAGAGGCTGCAGTGTAACCGTGCCTGCCGGGAGCCCGACCGATGTGGCCCCAAGACAGTAATGTCCCCTGCGCCCAAAGTAGAAGTGTCCCCTTTGACGGCGAAGGGGCGGCATGGCGGCGCAGGAGTTGGGGCTGATGAGCCAGAGGGAAGTTTCGCGCCTTGAGGTGATCCGTCAGGTGCTGGAGGATGGTCTGTGCCAGGCGCAGGCGGCGCAATTGCTGGGCCTGTCGATCCGGCAGGTCAAGCGGCTATGCAGGCGGGTTCGAGAGGCTGGCGCGAGCGGTCTGATTTCACGTCGTCGAGGGCGACCCAGCCACCGGCGGATTGCGTTGCAGCAGCGCGACCATGTCATTGGGTTGGTGCGGGAGCACTACGCGGACTTCGGCCCGCACCTGGCGCATGAATATCTGCAGCGCGACCACGACTTTGCCTGGAGCGTGGAGACCCTGCGAGGCTGGATGATCCAGGCGGGGCTGTGGCACGCCAAGCGGCGCCGATCGCAGCGGGTGCACCCTTCGCGCGCACGTCGGGACTGCCTGGGTGAGTTGGTGCAGATCGACGGCAGCCATCACGACTGGTTCGAAGGGCGCTCGACCAAGTGCTGCCTGATTGCCTTCATCGACGACGCTACGGGACGGGTGCTGGGCGGGCGCTTCTTCGAGCAGGAAACGACCCCGGGCTATCTGGCCGTGCTGCATGCGCTGGTTCAGCGCCACGGGGCGCCGCTTGCCTTGTACAGCGACCGTCACGGCATCTTCACCAAGAGCGACCCGGAAGACCCCAAGCCGACGCAGTTCGAGCGCGCGCTGCTGCAGCTGCAGATCGAGCCGATCTGCGCGCACAGCCCGCAGGCCAAGGGACGCGTGGAGCGGCTGTTCCAGACGTTGCAAGACCGCATGTGCAAGGCCATGCGGCTGGAGCGCATCGACAACATCGAGCAGGCCAACAGCTGGCTGGACGGGTACCTTCGCGAACATAACCGACGCTTTGCGGTGGATGCTCGCCAGCCCCAGGACATGCACCGGCCGTGGATTGGCAGCGCGCAGACGCTGGCCGACATCTGTTCGCTGCATCACCAGCGCCAGCTCAGCGCGCAAGGTGCGTGCAAGTTCGAGGGCTGCATCCTGCAGTTGCTACCCAAGCAGGCACACGCTCCCAAGGCTCGGGCAATGGTCGACATCGCTCAGCATGACGACGGCGCGTTGCATCTGAGCTACCGCGGCCGATCACTGGCCTATCGCAGCTATGCCGCGCATGAGGCCACGCGAACCAGCAAAACGGCTGACCCCAAGACGCTGAACGCCAGAGTCGACAAGGCGCGCAACAACCAGCAGATCGCACTACAGCGTCTGAAGACCGAAATCGCTTTCCAGGAAGCTCAACGCAAACAGGGCATCTACCGGCCCGATACCCCACCGATCGTGCCACCGCGCCCGGGTAGCAGCCGCTCCGGGCTACGCCCTGCGCAGCCACCACCCGGAACAGCCTGATCGAAACCGTTGCAAAGGGGACATCTCTACTTTGGCCTAACAGGGGACATCTCTACTTTGCGTTGACACGGGAGCCCGACCGAAGTGTGGCCCCAAGACAGTAATGTCCCCTGCGCCCAAAGTAGAAGTGTCCCCTTTGACGGCGAAGGGGCGGCATGGCGGCGCAGGAGTTGGGGCTGATGAGCCAGAGGGAAGTTTCGCGCCTTGAGGTGATCCGTCAGGTGCTGGAGGATGGTCTGTGCCAGGCGCAGGCGGCGCAATTGCTGGGCCTGTCGATCCGGCAGGTCAAGCGGCTATGCAGGCGGGTTCGAGAGGCTGGCGCGAGCGGTCTGATTTCACGTCGTCGAGGGCGACCCAGCCACCGGCGGATTGCGTTGCAGCAGCGCGACCATGTCATTGGGTTGGTGCGGGAGCACTACGCGGACTTCGGCCCGCACCTGGCGCATGAATATCTGCAGCGCGACCACGACTTTGCCTGGAGCGTGGAGACCCTGCGAGGCTGGATGATCCAGGCGGGGCTGTGGCACGCCAAGCGGCGCCGATCGCAGCGGGTGCACCCTTCGCGCGCACGTCGGGACTGCCTGGGTGAGTTGGTGCAGATCGACGGCAGCCATCACGACTGGTTCGAAGGGCGCTCGACCAAGTGCTGCCTGATTGCCTTCATCGACGACGCTACGGGACGGGTGCTGGGCGGGCGCTTCTTCGAGCAGGAAACGACCCCGGGCTATCTGGCCGTGCTGCATGCGCTGGTTCAGCGCCACGGGGCGCCGCTTGCCTTGTACAGCGACCGTCACGGCATCTTCACCAAGAGCGACCCGGAAGACCCCAAGCCGACGCAGTTCGAGCGCGCGCTGCTGCAGCTGCAGATCGAGCCGATCTGCGCGCACAGCCCGCAGGCCAAGGGACGCGTGGAGCGGCTGTTCCAGACGTTGCAAGACCGCATGTGCAAGGCCATGCGGCTGGAGCGCATCGACAACATCGAGCAGGCCAACAGCTGGCTGGACGGGTACCTTCGCGAACATAACCGACGCTTTGCGGTGGATGCTCGCCAGCCCCAGGACATGCACCGGCCGTGGATTGGCAGCGCGCAGACGCTGGCCGACATCTGTTCGCTGCATCACCAGCGCCAGCTCAGCGCGCAAGGTGCGTGCAAGTTCGAGGGCTGCATCCTGCAGTTGCTACCCAAGCAGGCACACGCTCCCAAGGCTCGGGCAATGGTCGACATCGCTCAGCATGACGACGGCGCGTTGCATCTGAGCTACCGCGGCCGATCACTGGCCTATCGCAGCTATGCCGCGCATGAGGCCACGCGAACCAGCAAAACGGCTGACCCCAAGACGCTGAACGCCAGAGTCGACAAGGCGCGCAACAACCAGCAGATCGCACTACAGCGTCTGAAGACCGAAATCGCTTTCCAGGAAGCTCAACGCAAACAGGGCATCTACCGGCCCGATACCCCACCGATCGTGCCACCGCGCCCGGGTAGCAGCCGCTCCGGGCTACGCCCTGCGCAGCCACCACCCGGAACAGCCTGATCGAAACCGTTGCAAAGGGGACATCTCTACTTTGGCCTAACAGGGGACATCTCTACTTTGCGTTGACACGGGAGCCCGACCGAAGCGCCGACACGCGACCTTCAGTCATTTCACCGCGCGCCCGATCAGCATCAGCAAGGCCTCGTTCGCCGCGACGAGGCCGAAGCTTGCCGTCACGGCGACCGCCGATCCATAACCATGGCAGTTCAGGCTGCCGTCGATCACCTCGGCTGCATTGCCGACCTCGGCAGCACTGGCGCTGGCGTCGAGCGTGCCGATGTCGCAGGCCTCGGGCAGGCGCACCGGCTCGCGCGAAAAGACGCAGCGCAGGCCGATCCTCGCTGCCGATCGTCGCCCAGGTGCGGCCGCGCCGCGCGGCGCGCCATGGTGCTGGCGCAGCCGCTGGCGCAGCGAAGCAAGCAGCGGATCGTGGCTGACGTCGGCGAGGTCGGCCACCTCGACCGCCTGCGGCAGCTGTTTGCCGCCGGCAGCGCCAACCGTGATCACCGGGCTGCCGCCGGCCAGGCTCCAGGCGGCGATGGCCGCCTTCGCGCGCAGCTGGTCGCAGGCATCGATCACCAGATCGACCGGCGTGTCGGCGAGCAACCCGGGCCAGTTGCCGGGCTCGACAAATTCCTCGATGCCGACGACGTCGCAGCCCGGGTGGATATCGACAATGCGCTGCTGCAGCGCGCCGGCCTTGGCCATGCCGAGCGTTGCGCCGAGCGCCTGCACCTGGCGGTTGATATTCGATTCGGCTACATGGTCGAGATCGATCAGCACCAGCCTGGCGACGCCGCTCCTCGCCAGCGCCTCGACCGCCCACGAGCCGACGCCGCCGAGGCCGACGACGGCGATCCGCGCCGTGCGCACGCGCCGGTAACCGGCCTCGCCATAAAGGCGTTGCAACCCGCCGAATCGGCGCTCGAGGTCGGCGTCGGCGAGCGGCGTGACGCCATGTGCAGCGGGATCGTTCACGCAGCGCCCCGCTCGACCTGCCAGATCTGCCAGCGCAGCGCCGCAACTCCACCGGCAACGATGCCGGCAACGGCCAGCACGCTGCCGATGCTCAGCGTCGACAAACCGGAAATGCCTTGGCCGATCGTGCAGCCGAGCGCGGTGACGCCGCCGACGCCCATCAATGTCGCACCGATCAGGTGGTGGCCGGTATCGCGGGCATTGCGAAAACCTTCCCAGCGGAATGTCCGCGTCACCATCGAATAGGCAAACGAGCCGGCGAGGATGCCGAGCATCGAGACCGCGCCAAGCGTCAACCGCTTGCTGGCATCGCTGTAATAGATCAGCCAGTCGAGCAACTGTGCAGCCGGCGCGACGAAGCTCAGCGACTCCATCCGCCGCGTCGCGGTCGCGATGAAGGTGTCTTCGAGCGTTTCCGGGTGTTCGATCACATGGCCGAGTTGCCCGGAGACCCACCACACGCCAACAACCGCCGCACCGATGCCGACGCCGCCGAGCCAGACATCGAAGCCGCGCCCTTCGGGGCGCGCAACGACCCAGGCGATGCACAGCAGTCCGAACAGCAGGCCGATCCAGGCCGCAGCAACCGGAGTCGCGATGCCGAACAGGCTGGTCGCGAGGCTCGGCAGGTCCTGGCCCGGTGGCAGCGTCCAGACGATCCTGTCGACGCTGTTGACGCGCCAGACGGCGGTCAGGCCGCGGATCGTCGCGTAGGCGCTGATCGCGAGCACGACGAAGACGACGACCGATTTCAGATTGCCAGCGCCGACGCGCAGCAGCGTCTTGCTGCCGCAGCCCGACGCGAGCACCATGCCGATGCCGAACAGCGCACCGCCAACCAGCGCCGACAGCCAAGTCATTTCCGGCGCGGCATAGAAGGTATCGGCAGCAGTGACCCAGCCGAGCGCGACCATCGCATTGAAACCGAGAATGGCTACGCCGATCGCCAGCACCCACATGCGCAGCCGCGTCCAGTCGCCCATGTTGACGACGTCGGACAACGCGCCCATCGTGCAGAAATGGGTGCGCTGGGCGATCACGCCGAAGAGGAACGACAGGCCGAAAACCGCAGCCAGCACCTGATCCTGCAGCGCTTCCAGTTCAGCCAGGGTCATCATTCGATTTTATGGCGCAGGCATGGCGCCGCAGGCGCAGGGGCGGGCTTGCTACCAGGCCCGCCCCTGCGGTCACACGCGCGAAGATCGCGTCATTTCATCGCCGCCAGCCGCTCCCGTGCGGCGGTGGCTGCTTCCGTTTTCGGATAGGTCTTGACCAGGTCCTCGAGCGTCTTTTTCGCCGCCTTCGGGTCTTTCTGCTCAGACTGGCAGTTGGCGATCGACAGCATCGCCTCCGGCGCCCGCAGATGGTTCGGCGCCGCCGTGACGAGGCTGCGGAAGCTGCCGAGCGCGGCCTTGCAGTCGCGCCGCGCATATTGCGCATTGCCGAGCCAATACAGCACCGACTCGTTGTAGCCGCTGGCCGGATACCGTTGCTGGAACTGCGCCAGCGACTGCGCCGCGGCATTGAAATCGCCGGCCCTGATCTGCGCCATCGACGCTTCGTAGAGCCGCTTCTCGTCCGGATCGACGGTAAATTCGACGCCGTCGACGGTGACCTTCTGCGGCTCGAACTGGCGGATTCGTTCGTCGATGCCCTGGCGGATGTCCTTCTGCGCGCGCTGCAGCTCGGCGATGTCGCGGCCCAGCTGCTCGCTTTGCCCGCGCAGCCGCGCGTTTTCACCGCGCAGCAGTTCGAGCTCGTTGTTCAGATCGAGCAGCGTGCGCCGCAGCTGCGTGATCTGCTCCATCAGCTCGGTGCGCTGCGTCTTCAGCTGCCCAGCGAGCTCGGCATCGCGGGTGCGGCTCTGCTCGTTGGCCAGATCGACGCGTTGCCGCAGGTCGAGGATCGCGCGGCGGGCCTCGTCGTCCTCGAACAATGCGGCCTGGGCCGGCATCAGCCAGCCGGCGGCCAGCAGAGCGGCCACCGCGCCAAGCCGGGCCGGGCTGCGCCACCGCGTCGCGGTGGCCGATGCGGCGTGTGTCACGACGCAGCTCACCGGGCGTTCAGTTCGACCCGGCGGTTCATCGCCCAGGCCGATTCGTCACGGCCGACGGCTGCCGGACGCTCCTCACCGAAGCTCACCGCCTCGAGCTGGTTCTCGGCCGCGCCGAGCAGCACCATCGCCTTTGCAACCGCCTCGGCGCGCTTCTGTCCGAGCGCCAGGTTGTATTCGCGGCTGCCACGCTCGTCGGTATGGCCTTCGAGCGACATGCGGCGGCTGCGGTCATTGGCCAGCATCTTCGCGTTGCCTTCGACGACGTTGCGGAACTCGTCCTTCACGACATAGCTGTCGAAGTCGAAATAGACGATCCGCGGCAGGTTGGCATTGGCCGCGGCAGCGGCGCTCTTGCTCAGGTCGACACTGGCGACGCCCGACTGGCCGGCGCTGCCGGCCGTTCCACCGGCTCCACCTGCGCCGCCCGGCCCGGCGCCGCCGGTGCCGCCTGCAGCGCCCGGGGTCCGGCTCTCGACCGGCACCGGCGTGTCGAGCTTGACGTCCGATGCGCAGCCGCCCAGCAACAGTGCCAGCGCGGCCAGACCACCAGCCAGTGTGAGTGAAGACTGTTTCATGTATTTCTCCTTCGGGTTGTTGTACTACGGGATCGACGGCGAGCCGCAGCGGTGCGGCAGCTCAGCGTCGCAACTGGCAACAGTGGCCGGGCGCAGCCCGGCTGCGGCAATCAGCGGCCATAAGGACCCCAGGCCGGTTCGCGGACATCGGCGGTCGACGACAGCAGCCGTGCCTTGATCCTGCCATCGACGGTGGTTGTCATCAGCACGTCGCGGCCGCCGGCCTTGGTTGCATAAACCAGCAGCTTGCCATTCGGTGCGAAGCTCGGGCTCTCGTCGGCATCGCTGTCGGTCAGCGAACGCGGCGGGCCGCCCGACAACAGGTCGAGGATCTGCAGCTTGAACGAGCGGCCCTGCTGCGAGACATAGGCCATGTAGCGCCCGTCGGCGCTGATCGACGGGCTGACGTTGTAGCCGCCGACGAAGGTGACGCGTTCGGCCGGCCCGCCGCCGCCCGGCATGCGGTAGATCTGCGGGCCGCCGCCGCGGTCGCTGACAAAATAGATCCGCCCGTCGGGCGCGAAGACCGGCTCGGTATCGATCGCCGAACTGGTCGTCAGCCGCTGCGCATTGCCTCCGTGGCTGCCGATCAGGTAGAGCTGCGAGCCGCCGTCGCGCGACAGCGTGACCGCGAGCTGCTTGCCGTCGAGCGACCAGGCCGGTGCGCTGTTCGAGCCGCGGAAATCGGCGATCTTGCGCCGCGCACCGCTCAGTACGTCCTGCACCCAGACGACGGCCTTCTGCTGCTCGAACGAGACGTAGGCCAGCTCCTTGCCGTCGGGCGACCAGGCCGGCGAGATGATCGGCTCCGGGCTGTTCAGCGCCACCTGCGCGGCTTCGCCGTCGGCATCGGCCACCCGCAGCGTATATCGGCCGCCACCCTTCGTGACATAGGCCATGCGGGTTGCGAACACGCCCTTGTCGCCGGTCAGCTTCTCGAACACATAGTCGGCGATGCGGTGCGCCGCCAGCCGCAGATCGGCAGCGACGACGGCGGTGCTCTGGCCGCCGATCTCGACGCCCTTGACGGTATCCCAGAGCTTGAAGCGGACGTCGAAGCGGCCGTCGGCAAGCCGTGTCACCGAGCCGCCGACCAGTGCGTCGACGGCCCTGCCGCGCCACTCGGCCATCGGCGGCTGCGCCATTTCGTCGATCACCGCGGTCACATCCTGGCCACGGAAGACGCCGCTGCGCTCGAGGTCGGCGCGGATGATCGACGACAGGATCTGGTTGGTCTTGTCCTCGTCGCGGAAACGCGCGATCGCGATCGGCAACTGGGTCGCGCCGACCCCTGAAATCTCGACGCGAAATTGCGCCAGCGCCGGCCGCATTGCTGCAAGCAGGGCACCTCCGGTGAGCGCGCCGGTCACGAATCTTCTGGTCAGCATCGGTCGATTGATCCCATTTTTTCGACAAAGGTTCATTTTTGATCCGGCCGCGGCGGCAGCCACATCTTCAGATAGCGATAGTAGGTGGTCTCGGCAATGTGCAGCGCCAGCACCAGCCCGAGCCGGCCGTCAAGGAAGCCGCGCTTGAGCAGATAGCCGCGGAAAAATGCCCAGGCGCCGTGGCCGAGTGCCTTGCCGAGCCCGCCCTTGCCGCCCTGGCGCAGCTTGTCGCGCGCCCGGCCGGTCGTATACCGGTTCATCTTGTCGAGCGCGTTGTCGAGGCTGGGCACGCTGTCGTGCAGCAGTTCGCCGTCGAGCCGACCGACCGGCCCGTCGACGAGCAGCCGCTCGTGCACCAGATCATCGCTGAAGCGCGCGCGATCGCGGCGGAACAACCGGGTCACGTGGTCGGGATACCAGTCGCCATGGCGCATCGGCTGGCCGCAAAAACTCGACAGCCTGGAATTCCGCCACGCGGCCTCGTCGCCGGGGGCGTCGAGCACGCGCGCGATGCCGGCGGCGAGTTCGTCGCTGACACGTTCATCGGCGTCGATGCTGAAGACAAGATCGCCGGTCGCCAGCGCCAGCGCCCGGTTCTTCTGCGCACCAAAACCGGGCCAGTCGGTGGTGGCGACGACGCGCGCGCCGCAGGCCTCGGCAATCTGCCGGGTGTCGTCGGTGCTGCCGGAATCGACGACGATCCACTCGTCGGCGAAGGCGGTCGAACGCAGGCAGTCGCCGATGTGCCGGCTCTCGTTGCGGGTGATCACGATGACGGACAGGCGCGGCGCGGGCATGGGCGGCGATTGTAGGGAGCGGCCAAACCGGCCCCTTTACCGGCCCACCGATAATGCACCGCAATGACCCATCCGCGATTCATCGACAGGTTGCGCCGGCTGTGGCCGTATTTCGCCGGCGCGAAACTCGGGGTCTGGCTGGTGCTCGGCGGCTCGCTGGTCGGCGCGCTGACCGAACCGCTGATACCGGCGCTGATGCAGCCGCTGCTCGACAGCGGCTTTTCCAGCAATGAATTGCCGCTGTGGCTGGTGCCGGTGGTCGTGATCGGCATCTTCACGGTGCGCAGCGCCGCCGGATTCATCGCGCAATACGGGCTGTCGTGGACGGCCAACCTCGGCATGCTGAACCTGCGCACCGCGATGTTTGCGCGGCTGATGGACGCCGCGCCATCGCTGTTCACGACATCGACCGCGAGCAGCCTGACCAACACCCTCGCCTACGAGGTGCAGACCGGCACCAACAGCCTGGTCTATTCGCTGCAGACGCTGATCCGCGATTCGCTGATGCTGGCCGCGCTGCTTGCCTACCTGCTGTGGCTGAACTGGCAGCTGACGATCTTCGTCGCAATCCTGATCCCGGCGGTGACGCTGGTGATGCGCACGCTGAGCCGGCGGCTGCACCGGCTGACGATCGCCAACCAGGCGGCGACCGACGAACTGGCCTATGTCGTCGAGGAAAACGTGATGGCCTGGCGCATCGTGCGGCTGCACGGCGCGAAGGCGACGCAGGTGCGCCGCTTCGGCAACGCCAGCGAAACGCTGCGCCGCTTGACGATCAAGGGCGCGGTCGCCGGCGCGTCGATGACACCGATCACGCAGATCCTCGCGGCGATTGCGCTGTCGGCGGTGATCGTCGCGGCGCTGTGGCAGGCGCGCCAGGGCGGACCGTCGGTCGGCGGCTTCGTCGCCTTCGTCACCGGCATGCTGATGCTGATCGGGCCGATGAAGCACCTGTCGGAGGTGGCCGGACCGATCACCCGGGGGCTGGCCGCACTCGAACGCGCGCTGCGTCTGATCGAGGAGAGCCCGATCGAGCGCGGCGGCGGCCACGACCCCGGCCGCGCCAGCGGCCATGTCGAACTGCGCGGTGTCGGCCTGCAATACCCGGGCAGCAGTGCCACCGCGCTGGCCGGCATCGACCTCGAACTGAAGGCCGGCGAGACGGTTGCGCTGGTCGGCCCGTCGGGCGCCGGCAAATCGACGCTGGTCAACCTGCTGCCGCGTTTCATCGATCCGAGCGAAGGCCAGGTGCTGCTCGACGGCGTGCCGCTGGCGGACTGGGACGTCGCCGGGCTGCGGCGCCAGTTCGCGCTGGTCAGCCAGGATGTCGTGTTGTTCAACGACACAGTCGCCGTCAACGTCGCGCTCGGATCGGAAACGGTCGACGCAAGCGGCAATACGGTGATCGACCGCGAGCGCGTGATCCGCGCGCTGCAGGGCGCGAACCTGCTCGACCATGTCAACGGCCTGGCGCAGGGCATCGATACGCCGATCGGTCACAACGGCAACCAGCTGTCGGGCGGCCAGCGGCAGCGGCTGGCGATTGCGCGGGCGATCTACAAGGATGCGCCGGTGCTGATCCTCGACGAGGCGACCTCGGCGCTCGATTCGGAATCGGAACGCCTCGTGCAGCAGGCGCTCGAGACGCTGATGCGTGGCCGCACCAGCCTGGTGATCGCGCACCGCCTGTCGACGATCGAACGCGCCGACCGCATCGTCGCGATGCAGGACGGCCGCGTCGTCGAGCAAGGCAGCCATGCCGAGCTGCTCGCGCACCGCGGGCTGTATGCGCGCCTGCATGCGCTGCAGTTCGGTGGCGCCGAATTGTCCAAACCCAGTGAAGGAGAAACGCCATGAGCCAGAAGCCGATCAGCCGCTTTCCGGTGCCGACGCTCGACGAGCTGCCCGACGACATCCGCGGCAAGCTGCTCGAGGTCCAGGAGAAGGCCGGCTTCGTGCCGAATGTCTTTCTGACGCTGGCGCACCGGCCCGACGAGTTCAGGGCGTTCGTCGCGTACCACGACGCATTGATGCTGCGCGAGTCCGGGCTCAGCAAGGGCGAGAAGGAAATGATCATCGTCGCGACCAGCGGCGCGAACCGCTGCCTGTATTGCGTCGTCGCCCACGGCGCGATCCTGCGCATCTATGAGAAGGCGCCGCTGCTCGCCGACCAGATCGCCGTGAATCACCACAAGGCCGACATCTCGCCGCGCCAGCGCGCGATGCTCGATTTCGCGATGAAGGTCTGCCTCGATTCGGCGTCGATCGGCGAGGCCGATTTCAAGGCGCTGGCCGGCCACGGCTTCAGCGAAGAAGACATCTGGGACATCGGTGCGATCACCGCGCTGTTCGGCTTGTCGAACCGGATGGCGAACCTGACCTCGATGCGGCCGAACGACGAGTTCTATCTGATGGGCCGGGTGCCCCGCGAGCCGAAACCGGCGAAGGCCTGATCGCGTCGTGAGCCAGCCGCCGCTGGTCCTGGCAAATCATGGTCTGCGCCATGCCGGCGGCATCGAGGCCTACCTCGCGACGCTGGTGCGCGGCCTGCACCAGCGCGGCATCCGGCCGACGGTCGTCGCGAAGAAGTTCGACCGTTCGGTGCCGGAAGCCGGCTGGGTCGACATCGTCGAGCCATGGATGGCCGGCATTCCCGGCAAGCTGCGCGACAACTGGTTCGACTGGCAGCTGCGGCGGCTGAAAAAACACCACGGCTGGTACCCGCTGATCGCACTGAACCAGACCGCCGCCGCCGACATCGCGATCGTCGGCAGCAACCATCCGGCGCACCTCGTGGCGATGGGGCAGACGAATCTGAAAGCCAGCGACCGCTGGAAAATCGAACTGGAGCGCGCGCATCTGCAGAACTCGCAGGTCATCGTTGCCCATTCGCGGCTGCTCGCCGCACAGGTGCACGAGCACTACGGCATCGACGGCAACAAGGTCGTCGTTGCCTATCCGCCGGTCGACGGGTTGCGCTTTTCACCGGTATCGGCAGAACGCCGGCTCGAACTGCGCCGCAAGCTCGAGCTGCCTGAAGACCGCCCCGTCTTCCTGCTCGTCTCGACGGGCCATGCGCGCAAGGGCCTCGACATCGCGATCGATGCGGTGCACCGGGCCGGCCAGTCGGCGCTGCTGGTGACGGTCGGCCGGCCGCCTGGCGTCGAGTCGCCCAATCTTCGCTACCTCGGCTACCGCAGCGACATCGAGGATGTCTACCGCGCGGTCGACGCAACGCTGCTGCCGTCGCGCTACGAGCCATTCGGGCTGGTCGGCGTCGAATCGGTGCTCTGCGGCACGCCGGTCGTGCTCGAACGCGGCGTCGGCTGCGCCGAAGTGCTGCCGCCGCCTGCCGGCCTGCCGTTCAGCTTCGACCGCGACGGCAGCCTCGGCGCAGCGATCGACATCGCGCTCGAGCGCTGGCGCGCCGATGAACTGCGGATCGCCGATCCACTGACCGCACTCGGCTACGACCCGTCGATGCAGGCGCACCTCGACATCCTGCTTGGCTGGGTCGAGCGGCTGCGCGAGGAGCAACGCTGAGGCAAACGAACAGGGTGAAATGGATCACCGCAGAAAGACCTCGATGGCTGTCGAGCTTAGGCAGTGTGTGTATTCACGAACACATGATGTGTAAGATGAGGAGATCGGAGGCTGCTGATGCGCACCAACATCGTGATCGACGACAAACTGATGGCAGAAACCCTGAAAGCCACCGGCCTCAAGACGAAACGGGAGGCTGTTGAACTGGGCCTGCGCACATTGCTGCGTCTGAAACAGCAGACCGAGCTGCGCAAGCTGCGGGGCAAATACGAGTGGACGGGCGACCTCGACGCGATGAGGCGCGACGACAAGTGATTCTTGTCGATTCGAGTGTCTGGGTAGATTTCTTCCGCAACAGGCCCACTGCCCAGGCCGAGTGGCTGGACAGGAATCTCGGCATTGAAGGCTTGGTTGTCGGCGACCTGATCCTCGCCGAGGTCTTGCGCGGCTTCAATGAGGATCGAGGCTTCAACGAGGCGCGCCGCATGCTCGGCCGGCTCGAGCAGGTCGCGCTGTGCGGCGAAGAACTGGCCGTGGAGTCGGCACGCAACTTTCGGAAGTTGCGTTCGCGCGGCGTGACCGTCCGCGGCACCATCGATGTGATCATTGCCACGCGATGCTTGGCGGATGGCCTGCGGCTGCTTCACAGCGACCGCGACTTCGACGGCTTCGAGAAACATCTCGGTTTGCGCGTGGTGGCATGCGGCATCTAGCCGCGTGCAACTCCCGGCGTGCCATCGCGCGCATCAAGGCGGCACAGTAGCCAGCACGTCTCCGGGCAAGGCCGGGGCGCCGTTTCCGGCCTTGTTTCTGCGGCGCTTCCCGAGAAAGCGATCTCGACGTGCGTATCAGCTGCCGATCACCTCGCGCAGCCCGACGAACTGCCAGCCCGCCGCCTCGAGTTGCGACCGCAGCCGCCTCGCATTGCCGACCGCACCCGGCGTATCGCCGTGAACGCAGATGCTGTGCATCGGCGTCGGCAGCAGCTTGCCGCTTTTTGCAACGATGCCGCCGGCGTCGAGCATGCGCTGCACGTGGGCGACGACCTCGGCGTCGTCGTGCAGCACCGCGCCGGTCTCGCTGCGCGGCACCAGCGTGCCGGCATCGGTATAGGCGCGGTCGGCAAAGATCTCGGCGGCGACCTGCAGCCCGGCACGTTCGCCGGCGGCGAACAGCTCGGACAGCGCCGGCGCCATCAGGATCAGCTCGCGGTCGATGGCACGCACCGCGCGGGCGATGGTGTCGGCCATCGCCGCATCCTCGCAGGCCTGGTTGTTCAACGCGCCGTGCGGCTTCACATGGACCAGCTTGCCGCCTTCGGCGGCGGCGATGCCGGCCAGCGCGCCGACCTGGTAGATCACCGCCGCCTCGAGTTCGGCCGGCGCCATCTTCATCGGCCGGCGGCCGAAACCCTGCAGATCCGGATAGGCCGGATGGGCGCCGAGGCCGACACCGGCGGCCAGCGCAGTGCGCACCGTCTTGCGCATCACCAGCGGATCGCCGGCATGGAAGCCGCAGGCGATATTGGCCGCGCCGACGACCTGCAGCAGCGCCTCGTCCTCGCCCATCGTCCAGGCGCCGAAGGATTCGCCGAGATCGGCGTTCAGGTTGATCTTCATCTTGCAGGACCTCGCATCAGGACAGTCGATCGGCAGCGGCGAGCAACGGCCGGTATTCGGCGGACAGCGCATCAATCGCGCCGGTCACCAGATTCGCCCCATACAACGCGGCCTCGTCGACGCCGCCGATCAGCAGCGGCCGCAGCGACGCCAGCAGCGCGCGCGTCTCGGCCTCGGCCGAGCGCGCCAGCCGCTCTCCTTCGGCGGCATCGACGAAGGCAAAGCGGATCAGCTGGCCGGGCCGGGTCGCCGCGAGCCGCGGCAGGTCGGCGCCGATCACCGTCGCGATCTTCGGATAACCGCCGGCGGTTTGCGCATCGGCGAGCAGCACGATCGGCTGGCCGTTGCCCGGCACCTGGATCGAGCCTGGCACCGTCGCGTCGGAGACGATCTCGCGTTTGCCGATGTGTTCGAGCGGCGGCCCTTCGAGCCGCACACCCATGCGGTCGGCATCGGTGGTCACGCGGTAGTCGGTGTCGGCAAAATCACGCAGACCGGCGTCGCTGAAGAAGTCGGCCTGCGGCCCGGCGATCACCCGGATCGGCCCGCTGCCCGCGCGCGGCGGCTCGGGCAGCATCTGCTCGCGGCGATCCGTCGCGGCAACCGCCGGCAGCCGGGCGCCGGCGGCGAGCGGCCGGCCGTCGATGCCGCCGAGCGCCGCCCGTGCATAGGTCGACGCACTGCCGAGCACCGCCGGCAGCTGCAGGCCCTCGACCGCGACCATCACGATCCGTTCAGCGCCGATCCGCTTGATCCGCATCACGTCGCCGTCGCCGAGCAGCAGCGAACGCCAACCGGCCAGTGCCTGTCGTTCGCCGCCGCGCTCGAGCTCGACCAGCGCATCGCCGGCGAGTGCGATCCGCACCGCGCCGCCGCGCGCGGCGAGCTGCAGGCCGCCGTCGAAACATTCGATCACCGGCGCCGCTTCGGCATTGCCGACGAGCGCATTGGCAATGCGCATCAGCCGCCGATCGAGCACACCGGCCCACGGCACGCCGACGCGGCGATAACCACGGCGGCCGGCATCCTGCAGCGAGGCAAAAGCGCCGCTGGCCAGCACCTCGAGTTGCGGTGCAGCCGTCATTGCGCCGCCCCGCTGTTGGTCTGGTCAAGCCAGCCGCCAGGATCGACCTCCCCGGCCTCGACCGCAGCGGCGATGCGCTGGTATTCGGCCGTTCCGATCGACTCGAAGCGCACGCTGTCGCCAACCGCCAGCAGCGATGGCGACTCGCGATGGCCGTCAAAAAGCGGCACCGGGCAGCGGCCGAGCAAATGCCAGCCGCCGGGGCTCTCCCATGGATAAATTGTCGTCAGCCCCGCAGCCACCGCGACGCTGCCGGCCGGTACCCGCACCCGCGGTTTCGAGCGGCGCGGCAGCCGCAGCGGCTCGGCGACGTCGCCCATGAACGGACAACCCGGCAAGAAGCCGAGCATGTAGACCATGACCTCGGTCTGGCTGTGCAGGGCAATCACCTCGTCGATGCTGCAGCCGATCGTCTGCGCGGTCTCGGCAAGGTCAGGCCCGGCGTCGCCTTCGTAGCAGACCGGCAGTCGCCAGTGCCGGCCGTCGACCGCGGCGCCGCTGCCGGCCGCCGAAAAAAGCGGGCGCAGCGCATCGACGAGCGCCGCGCGCCCGGTCAACAGCGGATCGAAAAAAACCGTCAGCGAGCGGAAGGTCGGCATCGTCTCGACGAGACCCGGCAACCGGCCGGCGGCCTGCTCGCGCGCGATCGCCTGATCGAGCGATGCGACCGCCCCGAGCAGCGCCGGATCGATCACATCGCCGAATTCGATCGTCAGCGCGGCATCGCCGGCATCGAGCAGGCGCGGCTGACGCGACGTCACATCCGGTTCGGCAGCCACAGGATCAGGTCCTGGAAGAAATACGACAGCAAGGCGGCCAGCAGCATCATCAGGAACATCGGCGTCGCCGTCTTCGCGACGTAGGTCAGGTCGTGTTTGGTCAGCCCCTGCAGCACGAACAGATTCAGCCCGACCGGCGGCGTGATCTGCGCCAGCTCGACCAGCAGCACGGTGAAGACGCCGAACCAGATCAGGTCGAAGCCGGCGGCCTGCACCGTCGGCAGCAACACGCCGATCGTCAGCACGACCATCGAGATGCCGTCGAGGAAGCAACCGAGCAGCAAATAAAACACCGTCAGCGCCAGCACCAGCGAAAACGGCGACAGGTTCTGAGCGGTGATGAATTCGGCCAGATGCCGCGGCAGCCCGACAAAACCCATCGCCAGCGTCAGAAACGCGGCGCCGGCGAGGATCAGGCCGATCATGCAGTAGACGCGGCAGGCTGCGCCGATGCCTTCGGTGAAGGATTTCCAGCTCAGGCTGCCTTCGACCGCGGCAACCACCAGCGAGCCGAGCACGCCGATCGCCGCCGCTTCGGTGGCAGTCGCGACGCCTGTATAGATCGAGCCCATCACCGCGGCGATCAGCAGCACCACCGGAATCAGATGGCGGGCCGCATAAACCTTCGCTGCAAACGACATGCCGGCATCGGCGGCCGGTATCTTCGACTTGTTGAACAGCGACCAGACGATGATGTAACCCATGAACAGCGTCGCCAGCACGATGCCGGGCACGATGCCGGCGACAAACAGCTTGGCGATCGAGACATCGGCGGCGACACCGTAGACGATCATGATGATCGACGGCGGGATCAGCAGGCCGAGCGTTGCCGCGCCGGCCAGCGAGCCGACCGCCAGCGATTCCGGATAACCGCGCTCGCGCAGTTCGGGCAAAGCAATCCGGCCGATCGTCGCGCAGGTCGCCGCCGACGAACCGGACACCGCCGCGAAGATCGTGCTGCCGATCACGTTGACGTGCAGCAGCCGGCCCGGGAGCTTGTTCATCCATGGCGCCAGGCCCTTGAACATGTCCTCGCTGAGCTTGGTGCGGAAGAGGATCTCGCCCATCCACAGGAAGAGCGGCAATGCGGTCAGCGTCCAGCTCGACTGCGCGCCCCAGATCGTCAGCACCATGCTGTCGCCGACCGGGCGTGGCGTTGCCAGTTCCATCGCGATCAGGCCGACCGCAATCAGCGCCATGCCGATCCAGAGGCCGGATGCCAGCGCCACAAAAAGAATGATGACCAGTGCGCTTGCGACAAGAACGTCCATCGTGTACTCCAGGCGGTGGCGTCAGTCGGCGTGGGAGGCTTCGCCGCCGGGCTCGACGAAGAATTTCTTGCCGGTGAAGTGCGACCACAGCGCCTGCACGAAGGCCATTGCAAAGCCAATGCAGCCAAGCGCCATGCTCAGCTGCGGGATCCACATCGGCGTCGCGTCCCCGGTCGGCGCGACATCGTGCAAGGTGTACGACACCCAGACCAGCCGCACCGAGAACCAGGCCAGGAACAGCGCGATGCCGGTACCCAGCACCAGTGCGGCGACTTCCATGCGGCCACGGGTACCCGGGCTGACATGGTCGAGCAGCAGCGTCGCGCGGATATGTTCGTTGTGCTGCAGCGTCGACGGCAGCGCGAGGAACAGCGCCGCGGCGATCGTATATCCCGCGTAGCCGTCGAGGCCGGGAATATTCCAGCCGAAGATGCGCGCCGAAATGTTCAGCATGATCGACACGAAGGCGCCGATCAATGCGATGCCCGCCAGCACCAGCAGCAGTTTGTAGAAACCGAAGGCCACGCGGTCGAGCATGTTTACTCCCGGTTCAGGGGAAAAGGCACCGCAGGCCCCGGCCCGCGGTGCGCCGTCGCTTGCTTATTTCTTGCGGTAGGCGTCGATGATCGCCTTGCCGTCGGCACCGGTCGAGGCCAGCCACTCCTCGGTCATCGTGTCGCCGATCTTCTTCAGCGCGGCTTTCACGCTGTCCGACGGCGGCGCGACAGTGACGCCGTTGTCCTTCAGGATCTTGATCGAATCCTCGTCGACCTTCTGGCTCATCTTCCAGCCGCGCGCCTCGGCGTCGGCAGCGGCCTTCAGGACCGCATCCTGGGTCGCCTTGTCGAGCGAATCGAAGGCCTTCTGGCTGACGACCGTGACGTTGCGCGGCAGCCAGCCGTTGACCGGATAGAAATATTTGACCTGCTCGTAGAGCTTGCCGTCGGCGCCGCTGGCGCTCGAGGTCAGGAAGTTGTTCGCCGCACCGGTGGCCAGCGCCTGGCCGAGTTCGGGCAGTTGGATCGTCACCGGCGAGGCGCCGAGCATCTGCGCGATCTTCGTCGTGGCCGGGTTGTAGGCGCGCATCTTCGTGCCCTTGAAATCATCGGCGCTGTTGATCGGCTTGACCGAATACAGCGACTGGCCGGGCCACGGCACCGAGAACAGCATCTTCATGCCCTGTGCGGACAGCACCTTGGCCTGCACCGGCTTCGCGGCCTCGTACAGCTTCTTCGCTTCGTCGTAGCTGGTCGCGACGAAGGGGATCGAATCGGCGCCGAACAAGGGGTTCTCGTTGGCCATGCCGGAGATGATGAATTCGCCGGCCGGCGCCATGCCGGTCTGCACCGCACGCTTGATTTCCGGCTGCTTGAACAGCGACGCGCCGGAATGGACGGTGATCTCGAGCTTGCCGCCGGTGGCGGCCTTCACGTCGGCAGCAAACTGCTCGAGGTTCTTGGTCTGGAAGGTGTTCGAGCTGTAGCCGCTGGCCAGGTCCCATTTGGACTGGGCGCTGACACCGGCGGCAAGAGCGATGGCGCCGAGGCCGAAGATGATCGATTTCATCGAGAGTCTCCTTCTGTGTAAGCCAGTCAGTTGCTGGCCAGTTGGTGGTTCAACAGGTCGGTGATCAGCATCGAACCCGGTGCGTGGGTGATGCAGAACGCGGGGCGGGCGCGTTGCAGCGCAGCCTGCGGCGTGACGCCGCAGGCCCAGAAAACCGGCAACTCGCCGGGCCGCACGGTCACCGCGTCGCCATAGTCGGGGCGGCCAAGGTCGGCGATGCCGATCTGCGCCGGGTCGCCGAGGTGTACCGGCGCGCCATGGACAGCCGGGAAGCGGGCGGTGATCTGCACCGCGCGGATCGCATCGGCAGCTATCAAGGGCCGCATCGAGACGACCAGCGGGCCGCCGAACGAGCCGGCGGCGTGGGTCGCGATCGACGTGCGGTACATCGGCACATTGCGGCCCTCGTCGATGTGGCGCACCGCGATGCCTTCCGAGCGCATCGCCCATTCGAACGAAAACGAGCAGCCGATCACGAAGGCGACCAGGTCGTCGCGCCACAGTTCGCCAACCTCGGTCGGTTCGTCGACGAGTTCGCCATTGCGCCACACCCGGTAACGCGGCAGGTCGGTGCGCAGGTCGATGTCGGTGCCGAGGGTCGGCAACCCGTATTCGCCGGCCTCGCCGACCGCGATCAGCGGACAAGGCCGCGGATTGCGCTGGCAGTAGAGCAGGAATTCGTGGGCCTCGGCAGCAGGCAGAACGACCAGGTTGCCCTGCACCAGATCGTCGGCGAGGCCGCTGGTATGGCGGTCGATCTCGCCGCTGCGGATCCGGCCGCGCAGCGCCGCGCCGCGGCGCGCGGCATCGGCATCAAAAGCGGTTGGTGTGACTTGCATGGCTGCCTTTCAGACCCACCCGAAGACGACGGCATGTCGGGTGCGCAAACCCATCATGCGTCGATGGTTGCGTCTGCGCAAACAAAAATTTTCTCGCTCAGCTCATCGAGTTTTTTGATGATCAGGGTCAACCCCAAGGTGGGTCAACAGGCTGTCGACCAGGCTTTGCACGGTCGATGTCGGCTCGACCCGCCAGCTCAGGTGGGTCGGCAGCGGTGGCAGCCTGGTTCGGCAGTTCAGCGCCTTCAGCGGCATCCGCCGGCGCAGCCGCTGCAGCACCGCTTCGGGCAGCGTCGCGACGCCGAGACCATCTTCGACCAGCTGCGTCATCGCGCTGATCGACGACACCGTGTGCACCCGCTTCGGCTCGACCTCGGCGCGGTGGAACAGGTCGAGCAGCGCGACATGCGGCTGCGATCCGCGCTGGAAGGTGATCAGCTCGAGCGCGGCCAGATCGGCCGGCGTCCAGCTGCGCCGCGTGTGGTGGTCGACATGGCCGACGAAGCGCATCGCCATCGACGGCAATGCCATCGAGCGCACGCCGGCACCGGCGGCCGGCAGCGCGGCGATCGCAATGTCCAGCGCGCCACGCGACAGCAGGTCGACCAGCACCGGCGAGGTCTCGACCGTCAGCTCGAGCGCGAGCATCGGCTGCACCTTGTGCACCGAGCGCACCCAGTCCATCAGCCAGGAATGCGATGCCGACTCGAACGCGCCGACCTTCAGCAGCACCGGCTGGCTGGCCACCGTGCCCATCTCGGCGAGGATCTCGTGCTGCAGCGCAAGCAGCCGCTCGGCATGGACGAAGAAGCGCTGGCCGGCCGGGGTGATGCGGAACTGCTTGTCGCGGCGGTCCAGCAGCAGCATGCCGAGTTCCTGTTCGAGCATCGCGACCCGGCTCGACATCGCCGATTGCGTCAGGTGCAGCTTCTCGGCGGCGCGGGTGACGCTGCGCAGCATCACCACCCAATAGAACGACTCGACCGCGCGCAGGTTCACCGTGTCGCAGCGGAGCGCTGGCCGGCCTTGCGCTGGGCCGCGTGGGTCGCGATCACCTCCTCGTAGAAGCCCAGCGTCTGCCGCGCGATGCTGGTCCAGCTGAAGCGCTGCTCGACCCGCTCGCGCGCGCGCCGGCCCATCGTCTTGCGCAGCTCGGCATCGTCGAGCAGCGTGTTGACCGCGGCCGCCAGGTCGCGCGCAAACTGCTGCGGATGGCGCGGCTCGACCTCGGCATGATCGAGCGTCTCGGCCGGCACCAGCAGCCCGGTTTCGCCATGTTCGACGACCTCCGGTATGCCGCCGACAGCGGTTGCGACGACCGGCGTCTCGCAGGCCATCGCCTCGAGGTTGATGATGCCGAACGGCTCGTAGACGGATGGGCAGACGAAGATCGCTGCATGGGTGTACAGCGCGATCACCTTGTCGCGCGGCAGCATCTCCGGGATCCAGATGATCGGGTTGCTTGTCGCGTGCCGCGCCGCTTCGACCGCCTCGCTCATCTGGCGGCCGATCTCCGGTGTATCGGGTGCGCCGGCGCACAACACGACCTGCACACCGGGGCGGAAACTGCGAATCGCATTGACCAGGTGCAGGATGCCCTTCTGTTTCGTGATGCGGCCGACGAACAGCACGAACGGCACTTCTGCGTTAATGCCGAATTCGGCCAGCACCTGCGGATCCGGCGTCGGCTTGTACTGCTTCAGGTCGATGCCGTTGTGGATCACGCGGATCCGGTCGTGCGCAACACCGTACAGCGACTGCACGTCGTGGCGCATCGATTCCGACACCGCGACAACGCCGTCGGCATTCTGGTAGGCCGTTCGCTCGATCCAGGTCGACGCCGCATAGGCGCTGCCGAGCTGGTCGGCCTTCCACGGCCGGTGCGGCTCGAGCGAATGTGTCGTCAGCACCAGCGGCACGTCGTGCAAGGCCTTCACGAGACAGCCGCCGAAGTGCGAATACCAGGTGTGGCAATGGACGATGTCGATATCGGCCAGCTGGCCGCTCATCGCCAGGTTCTGCAGCATCGTCGCAAAAAATTTCTCGTGGCGCGGGTCCTGAGCCGGCAGCGCGGCCTTGGCCTGCACCCCCTGCACCGTCAGGTTGTCCTCGGCATGTGCCTGGTCGCCGAAACACAGCACCTTGATCTGGTGCTCCTGGTCCGACAGCGCGGCCAGCTCGCGGGTCAGGAATTCGACATGGACGCCAGCGCCGCCGTAGACGTTGGGTGGATATTCATTGGTCAGAAAGGCGATGTTCACTTGGTGTGGGTCCTCGGACAGGCCGACTCGATGCGGCAAGCCGGAACGCTACCACCGTCGCCGGGTGGCGTCATCGGCAGAAGCGATCGGCGGGCGCGCTCAGGTCAAGGTTGCCAATTGCTCGAGCACCTGCTGCGGCGACAGCCGCTCGAGGCATTCGCTGCGGCTGTCGCGGTGGTCGTCGCAGCCGGCGCGGCCACAGGGCACGCAGTCGTCGCCGGGCCGCGACGGGCCCTGCATCAGGATCACCTTGCCGACACGTTGCACACGCAGCGGCTCCGGTCCGCGCAAGGCCCAGGGACCGCGCGCCGGATGCGGCTGCGGCCAAGGGCCCCACGCGGTCGGCCGGGTCGGGCCGAACAACGCGACCAGCGGCGTGCCGAGCGATGCGGCGAGGTGGGTCACCGAGGTATCGGGGCCGACATAGGCGCGGGCACCGGCGAGCAGCGTTGCCACCTGCGCCAGCGAGATGCCCTGCGACGCATCGAGCAGCTGCGGCGCGCTGCCCAGATCCCGCAGCTGCGCGATGATCTGCTGGTCGCGCGGCGCACTCGAGCCGGTCAGCACGACCTGCCGGCCGTCGGCGAGCAGCGCCGCGACGAGGCTGCGGAAATGGGCGACCGGCCATTGCTTGTATTGCCACATCGACGGCGCGTGCACGACCAGGTAGCCGGGCGACAAGGCCTGCGCCAATGCCTCCGGCAGCGGCGCGGCGGCCGGTGGATGGACCGAAACCGGTTGCGTTTCGAGGTCGATCCACGGTTCGACGAGCAGCAGCTTTTCGAGGACCGTGTGGCGATTGCGATCAGCCACCACCCGGTGCTGCGCGAGCCGCCGCTTCCACCATGCGCCGTGGCCGGTGCCGGCCTCGGGCGCGACGCTGGCGCGGCGCCGCGCGGCAATCCAGCCATAGAGCGCGGGACGGTCGCCGGCCTGTGTCACCAGCGCGAGGTCGTAGCGGCGCCACAACCGGCGCAGCAGCCGCCACTTCGCGGCCAGGTCATCGCCGCGGCGCACCTCGATCCGTTCGTCGATCTCGTCATTGCCCTGCAGCAAGGCCAGCGTGCCGGCGAAGCCGAGCACGGCAATGTGGACCGCGGGCCAGCGCTGGCGCAGCGCACTGACCAGCGGGGTCGTCAGCAGCACATCGCCGAGTTGCTGCGTCGCGATAATCAGGACTCGTCGAGGGGTTTCCACATTGGCCACAAGAAGTTGATATGCGCATTGTCCTGCTGGCGCAATGCATCACCGAAAGCTGCATCGGCGTCCGCGACAACCGGCGCTACCTGTCGGCAGCCGGGCGGAAGAAGGTCCTGAACCTCGCGGCCTACCTGGACGCGCTCGGGCACGAAGTCACCATTGTCTCGAACAGCTATGCGAAGACGAGCTGGCCGGCCAGCTCGGAGACGCTCGGTGAGCACATCAGCGTCGTGCATTCGCCGACCTGGGCGGTCGGCCGCCTGACGCCGTTTCGCCGCGGCATCGCGACGCTGTTCGCGCTGCACTGGCTGGCCCGCCATCGCGCGGAAGTCGACCTCGCGATCATCTACAACTACCACCTCGAATTTGCGCTGCCGGCGTTGTGGGCACGGCGCCGGCACGGCCTGCCGTTCGTGCTCGGCTACGAGGATGGCCTGTACCTGGTCCGCCACTACCGCAGCGCGCTGTACCGCTGGATCGAGCGCGCGGTCTACCGCGCCTGCTCGGCCGTGATCTATGTCAACCCGCAGCTGCGCGAGCGCCTCCAGGCCTGCGGCGTCGACAAGCCCGGCGCGGTGATCCACGGCTATTTCAACGATGCAGATGTCTCCGCGCTGACGCCGCAGCCGGGCAGCAGCCGCGAGCTGCTGTTTGCCGGCAATTTTTCGCGCGGCTTCGGTTTCGATGAACTGCTGCGCTACATCGAGCATTGCCCCGACGGCTGGCGATTGAATGTCTGTGGCCGCGGCGGTCCGGGGGAAACCGAGGCGGTACGCAGTCACTGCGCAGTGCATCCGCGAGCGAACTACCTCGGCTTCGTCAGCGACGAAAAACTTGCTGAACTGAGGCAGCGCGCGGCAGCGGTGATCCTGCTGAACGATGTCGATTCCGAATTCAACCGGACCAATTTCCCGTCGAAGTTGTTCGATTACCTGTCGGCCGGCAAGCTCATCGTCTGCACCCGCAACCCGCTGCTCGCCGACTATGCAGCGCTCGACAACATGTTGCTGCTCGAATCGATCGCCGACGATCTGCCGCGGCTCGGCGAGCGGCTGCCACAGCACCGTTTCGACGCAGACCAGGTGGCGGCCTTGCACCAGCAGATCCTCGACACGCTGCGCGGCGTGATCGACGGCGTCGCGCCGTCGCGCACCGAACGCTAACGCGTCAGCGGCCCGGCCTTTGCGCCGCGCAACCGCCAGCGGCCCTTGCGCAAGGCCCAGGCGAGGTCGCTCGACGGCGAAGGTTCGCTGAGCCGCTCGGTCGGGCTCTTTGCGAGCTGGCCGCGGCGCAGGTAGAAGCGGTCGAAGGTCGACTGCGTGATGCCCCATTTGTGCAGGAACTGGCTGCGGCCGTCGTTCTTCACGACCTTTCCGGTCGACTTGCACTGGAAGTGGTAGACCAGCGAATCGCCGACGCCGATGAACTGGCGGCAGCCGGCATGCCACAGCTTCATCGAAAAATCGTTGTCGCTGCTCATCCCCGGGCTCAGCTCGGTGCTGTAGCCGCCGAGCTTGAGCCACCAGTCGCGGTGCACCAGCGTCGGCGGCCAGGTCGCGCCGAGCCAGTCGGCACGCTTCAGCCGATCGACTTCGGCAAGCAGCGCATCCTCGCGGAAATTGCCGACCGCATCGCCGAAGTCGCCGACGACGACACACGGGTTGCCGCTGTCGCGCGGCTCGATCATCGTGCCGGACAACATGAACAAATCGCCGTCGATCATCTGCCGGCGCCGCAGCAATGCGGTATCCCAGCCGGGGCAGCAATACATGTCGTCGTTCAGATACACCAGCAGCTCGTGGCGGGCGAGCAGCGCCGAGCCGTTGACCGCGAGGCAGATGCCGATGTTGTCGTCGCTGAAGGTCGCGTCGAGCTGCTGCGAGCGTACCCACTCGGCGCTGCCGTCACTGCCGTCGTTGACGTGGACGATGATCTGGTGCGCGAAGGCCGAATGGCGGCGGATGCTGTCGACGCACAGCTTCAGGTGCTCGAGGTTGTTCCAGGTCGGGATCAGGATCGAGAACATCGCGTTGCAGCCGCCGTCAGTCGCCGCGGTCCGCATTCAGCGCGGCCGGCTCCGGCAGCCACAGCGGCCAGCCGAGCAGTTCGGCGAGCCGGCAGACGACCCAGCCGGCTTCCGCCACGCTGACGCCGGAGGCCTCGACCAGCAGGCCGCGGTGGCAGCGCTCGAGCACGTCGTCTTCGGTGATACCGAGGTCGAACAGCATCGTCCGCGCGGTATCGGTCAGCATCGCCGCGAGGTCTTCGCAGAATTCGTAGCGCTCGCCGATCTGCTGCCGCGACGCGTTCGGCTTGATCCGCCCCGGCTCGAGGTAAAGCGCCACGAATGACGGCGGGATGTCGATCTGGTTGTCGTCGGTCATGAACAAGCGGGCGGCGGCGGAATGCGGTGCCCATTGTTGCAGCACCGGCGCTCGCCACCGCCGCGCACCGCGACCACGCGCCGACGGCGCGGCCGCGACCATCTCACTTGTAGGCGATCGCGGCAGCCCCCGGGCCGTGCAGCGGGATCACCTCGGTGCGCTGGAAACCGGCCTCGCGCGCCCAGCGGTCGAAATCGGCGCCGCTGTAGTCGAAGGCATCGCCGAATTCGATCAGCATGTTCAGCGACATCAACAGCCCGAAGGTGTTGCTGCGGCGCTGGTCATCGATCAGGTTGTCGACGACGATCAGGCAGCCACCCGGCGGCAGGGCCGCATAGGCCTTGCCGATCAGCAGCCGTTTCACGTCCAGGTTCCAGTCGTGCAGGATCATCCCCATCGTGATCACGTCGGTACTCGGAAACGGCTCGGCGAGGAAATCGATCGGCTTCGCGTCGACGCGGTCGGCCAGGCCGTCGCGGGCGATGTGGCGCGCGGCGATCGGCGTCACCGCCGGCAGGTCGAGCGTCGTGCAGCGCAGCTGCGGATGCCGGCGGGCAACAAACCGCGCGAGCTGGCCGGTTGCGCCGCCGATATCGGCGAGGCTGCGGTAGCGGCTGAAATCGAACTGTTCGGCCAGCCGCGTGAAATTCGCCGCCGACAGGCCGGTCATCGCATCCATGAACTGCTCGAGACGCTGCGGATCCTCGTACAGCGTCTCGAACATCGAGCGGCCGCCGTTTTTCAGCTCGTTCTGCGGCCGGCCGGTCTGCAGGCCCTCGGTCAGGTTGCCCCAGAACGGATAGAGGCGCGCATTGGCCATCTCGAGCCAGCCGCCGACATAGTCGGCCGAACGGCGATCGAGAAAGCGCTGTGTCTGCGGCGTATTGCGGTAGCTGGCATCGGCGCCCTCGCCTTCGCGCTCGAGAAAGCCGAGCGCCAGCAGCGCATCGGGAAAATCGGGCACCGCGCGCGGATGCAGCTGCAGCCGCTGGCGCAATTGTTCGGCGGTCAGCGGTCCGTCGGCGAGCGCGGTGAACAGGCCGAGTTCGACCGCCGACAGCAGCGTCTTCGATTCCCAGAACGCCAGGCCGGTGCGCAGGATGTGGTCGGGATTGATGGGTGGCATGTGGCTTCCTTGGCAGCAGGTGGATTTGCTGCGAGATGCAGCGCCGGCGAGTCTGCCGAGACGCAACGCGCGCCACATCGGCCATTCGGAGCCATCGGCGGGCCATGCGACGGCCGGCCCGGGCCCGCGGCAGGAGCCAGTACCGCGGCGGCGGCGCCATCCCCGCCTGCGGCGGGCCGGCTCAGAAATGCGGCGGCAATTCGTCGCGCAGGCTGCGAAAGCCGGGGGCCGGCAGCTGCTCGATCTGCTGGCGCAGCGCGGCGACCGTCCGGCTCAGTTCGTCGATCTGATGCTGCTGGCGGACGATCACATCGTTCAGCCGGTCGAGCAGGTCCTCGCTGAAACTGGCCTTGATCTCCAGCTCGGTCAGCCGCTGTTCGGTCGCTGCTGCGCTCACTGCTCGCTCCTGTTCGCGCGGTGGACGCGGCGATGGACGCCGCTGGGTGGCTGGCAATGGAAATCGAGTGGCATAGCAGGTTCGCTGGGAATGGGAAGCAGCCGCCATTGTCGGCCGGGCCGGAAACCCTGCCGGCCCTCGGCAAACAGCCCGCCTGCGACAATCGCCGGCGTTGCCGACCGCATACCGCCTTGAACAGCCGCACCTCCACCCCTGCCCTGTATGCGGTTGCCGTGCGGGCCTTGTGCGAGTTCACCGCGAAGCAGGGCGACCTCGACCTGCGCTTCACACCGTCGGCGACGGCGCTCGAGGGCATCACAGGCCACCAGACGGTTGCCGCTCGGCGCGGCGCCGGCTACGAAGCGGAAATCGCGCTCGAAGGCATCTGCGACCAGCTGCTGCTGCGTGGCCGCGCCGACGGTTATGACCCGGCATCGAACCGGCTCGACGAGGTCAAGACCTTCCGCGGCGATCTCGATGCGATGCCGGCGAATCGGCGCCACCTGCACTGGGCGCAGGCGAAGATCTATGGCGCGCTGCTGTGCCGGGCGCGCGGCCTGAAGCAGCTCGACATCGCGCTGGTCTATTTCGACGTCGGCAGCCAGACCGAGACGATGCTGGTCGAGCCGCACAGCGCCGAAGCGCTGGAGCAGTTTCTGCTCGAGCACTGCCGGCGTTTTGCCGACTGGGCGGCCCGCCAACTCGAACACCGCGAGGCGCGCAATGCGGCGCTGGCGGCGGTGCGTTTTCCGCACGCCGGCTTCCGCACCGGGCAACGTGAATTGTCGGAGGCGGTCTACAAGGCCGCGGTCAACGGCCGCTGCCTGCTCGCGCAGGCGCCGACCGGCATCGGCAAGACGGTCGGCACGCTGTTTCCGATGCTGAAGGCCTGGCCGGTGCGCGGGCTCGACAAGCTGTTTTTCTTGACCGCGAAGACACCGGGCCGCGCACTCGCGCTGCAGGCCTTGCAGGCTATCGCCCGCAGCTCGCCGGCGCTGCCGCTGCGGGTGCTCGAACTGGTCGCTCGCGACAAGGCCTGCGAGCATCCCGGCAAGGCCTGCCACGGCGAAGCCTGTCCGCTCGCCCGCGGCTTCTACGACCGGTTGCCGGCCGCGCGCGATGCGGCGCTGGCCAAGCGCACACTCGATCGCGTCAGCCTGCGGCAGGCCGCGCTCGAGCACGACGTCTGCCCCTATTACCTCGGCCAGGAACTGGTGCGCTGGGCCGATGTCGTCGTCGGCGACTACAACCACTATTTCGACCTCAATGCGCTGCTGCACGGACTGACGCTGACCGACGGCTGGCGCGTCGCGCTGCTCGTCGACGAGGCACACAACCTGGTCGACCGCGGCCGCGCGATGTATACGGCCGAATTGCGCTGGTCGGACCTGCAGGCGTTGCTGGCGACAAAGCCGGGCCGCGGCATCGGCGCCAGCCTCGGCCGCCTGCAGCGCTGCTGGGACGCGCTGGCGACGGCCCAGGCCACGCCCTATGCGGTGCACGACGAATTGCCGAACGGCCTGCTGGCCTCGCTGCAGAATTTTTCGCAGCTGATGAGCGAGGTGCTGGCGACACCGACCGAGCCACGTGCCGAACCCGATCCGGCGCTGCTGCGTTTCTATTTCGACGTGCTGGTTTTCCTGCGCCTGCACGAATCGTTCGGCGAGCATTCGCTGATCGACCTGACGGTCGGCGGCGATTCCGACGGCGACAGCATCTGGTGCCTGCGCAATGTCGTGCCGGCGCCGTTCCTGAAACCGCGTGTTGCGTTGGCACAGACCAGCACGCTGTTTTCGGCGACGCTGCAGCCGGGCAGCTACTACCGGGACCTGCTCGGCCTGCCCGAATCGACGGCTGCCGTCGATGTCGCGTCGCCGTTTGCCGCCGAGCAGCTGCAGGTGCGCGTCGCGACGGCAATCTCGACCCGTTGGGGCGAGCGCGAGGCGTCGGTCGAGCCGATCGTCGATCTGATCGCCCGCCAGTTCGCGCAGGCGCCCGGCAACTACTTGGCGTTTTTCAGCAGCTTCGACTACCTGCAGCAAATCGCCGACCGGCTGGCTGCCAGCCATCCGGCGGTGCCGCAGTGGCGGCAGTCGCGTGCGATGACCGAGGCGGCGCGCACCCAGTTTCTCGACCGCTTCACGGCGGACAGCCAGGGCATCGGTTTTGCGGTGCTCGGCGGCGCCTTCGCCGAAGGCATCGACCTGCCCGGGCGGCGGCTGATCGGCGCCTTCGTCGCGACGCTCGGGCTGCCGCAATGGAACCCGGTCAATGAGCAGATCCGGCAACGCATGGACGTCAATTTCGGCACCGACCGCGGTCACGACTACACCTACCTGTACCCCGGCCTGCAGAAGGTCGTGCAGGCCGCCGGACGCGTGATCCGCACGACCGACGACCGCGGCGTGGTCTGGCTGATCGACGACCGTTATGCGCGCGCCAAGGTCAGGCGGCTGCTGCCGCAGTGGTGGCGTTCCGGCTGAGCCGCACCGGCAGCGCCCGCCAGGCGGCGCGCCGGATGCGGCGATCGGCAGCGTAGGAGCTATCCCACCGGCGATCATCGCGCCCATCCCCTGCCGGTAGCCAGTTCACGGCCTCACACTGGCCCCGTCGGATGGCGCCTGCGCAATGCACCGCGGCCTGCCATCTTCGGCACTCTTCCCGCGCTGTCAACCCGTTGTTTCGGGTCTCGACTCCCGGCACCCCCAGCGGCTGAAACGCGAACCGACATCGATGCGGCTCGGCTCGGCCGCATCCACCGCCGAGGCAGTGTCTGCCCCGCCATCCCCCCGCACACAGAGGACATTTCATGACCGTCGCACGCATCACCGAAATCAGCAGCATCAGCAAGACCAGCTTCGAAGACGCCATCATCCAGGGTGTCGACCGCGCCAACCAGACGCTGAAGAACGTCAAGGGCGCCTGGGTAAAGGACCAGGAAGTGACGATCGACAATGGCAAGGTCGTCGGCTACAAGGTCATCCTGAAGGTCACGTTCGTGCTGAACTGACGCCGCATGCGCCGGGCTTTCCCGGCGCAGTCTGGCTGTGCCCGCTCCGGCGGGCATTTTTTCGTCGTCTACCGCGCAGGCACCACGCTACAGCAACACGATGTCGTAAGCCTCCGGCGAGCCGGTCGGTTCGGCCTGCAGCGAGATCGGCTTGCCGATGAAGTCGGACAGGCCGGCGAGGTGCTGGTTTTCCTCGTCGAGCAGCATCTCGACGACGGCCGGCGCCGCGATGATGCGGAATTCCTTCGGGTTGAACTGCCGCGCCTCGCGCAGGATCTCGCGCAGGATGTCGTAGCAGACGCTGCGCGCGGTCTTCACCTGGCCTTTCGCCTCGCAGGTCGGGCAGGGTTCACACAACATGTGGGCCAGCGATTCGCGCGTGCGCTTGCGCGTCATCTCCACGAGCCCGAGATTCGTGAAGCCGCTGACGGTGATGCGGGTGCGGTCGCGTGCGAGCTGCTTGCGCAGTTCGGCCAGCACCGCGGCCTGGTGCTCCTCGCGGCTCATGTCGATGAAATCGATGATGATGATGCCGCCGAGGTTGCGCAGCCGCAGCTGACGCGCAATCGCCTGCGTCGCCTCGAGGTTGGTCTTGAAGATCGTGTCGTCGAAATTGCGCGTGCCGACGAAGCCGCCGGTATTGACGTCGACGGTGGTCAGCGCCTCGGTCTGGTCGATGATCAGATAACCACCCGATTTCAGGTCGACCCGCCGCGCCAGCGCGCGGGCGATCTCGTCGTCGATGTTGTAGAGGTCGAAGATCGGCCGCTCGCCTTCATAGTGCGAGAGCTTTTTCACCGCGCGCGGCGTGAAGACCTCGCCGAAGGCGAGCAGCGCCTCGTACTGGATCCGTGAATCGACGCGGATCGCCTGCGTCAGGTCGTTGCTGAGGTCGCGCAGCACGCGTTCGACCAGGCTCAGGTCCTGGTACAGCAGGCTGCCCGGCGGCGCCTTGAAGCCGCGCTCGCGGATCGCCGCCCAGGTCTTGCGCAGGTAGGCGATGTCGTCGGCCAGCTCGGCATCGGTTGCATCCTCGGCATTGGTGCGCAGGATGAAGCCGCCGGCCGGCGTCGTGCCGTCGGGCAGCTGCACCAGCTGGTTCATCCGCGCGCGCAGTTGTTCGCGCAGCTCCTGCGAACCGATCTTCTGCGAGATGCCGATGTGGTTGTCGTGCGGCAGGAAGACCAGCAGCCGGCCGGCGATGCTGACCTGCGTCGAGACCCGCGCACCCTTGCTGCCGATCGGATCCTTGATCACCTGCACGGTCAGCGTCTGCCCTTCGAAGACGAGGCGTTCGATCGGCACCGCCGGCGCGCCGTTGTCGCTGCGGCCATTGCCGTTCAGGATGACATCGGCGACATGCAGGAATGCCGCGCGCTCCAGCCCGATGTCGATGAACGCCGACTGCATGCCGGGCAGCACACGGGCAACCCGGCCGGCATAGATGTTGCCGACCAGGCCGCGCTCGAGGGCGCGCTCGATGTACAGATCCTGGACCGCTCCGTTCTCGATGACCGCGACCCGGGTCTCCTGTGGCGTCCAGTTGATCAGAATGTCCTGCATGGCCTGCATGGTATGCGAGGCGCGCGACTTCACAGGATCGTCAGCCCGGCGCGGCGCAACAGCACCGCGGTTTCGTGCAGCGGCAGGCCCATCACGCCGCTGTAGCTGCCGTTGATGTGCTTGACCCAGCGCGCAGCCCGGCCCTGGATCGCATAGGCACCGGCCTTGCCGCGCGGCTCGCCGCTGGCGATGTAGCCGTCGATCTCGAGCGTGCCGAAGGCGCTGAACTCGACCCGCGTGACATTCATCTCGACGAACGACAGGGGTCCGGCGCTGACCGCGACCGCCGTCAGCACGCGGTGGCTGCGGCCCGACAGCGCCGTCAGCATCTCGCGCGCCTCGGCCGGATGGGCCGGTTTGCCGAACATCTTGCGGCCGAGCGCAACCGTCGTGTCGGCGCACAGAATCGGCGCCTCCGGCAGCCGCCGGCGCAACCGCCGCTCGCGCGCGGCATCGAGCTTCAGCTTGGCGACGCGCCGTACATAGTCGGCCGGCAGTTCGCGGCTGCGCGGCTCCTCGAGCCGTTCGACATTTTCCCGGCCGTCGGCCAGCAGCATCTCGTAGCGCACGCCAAGCTGGTCGAGCAGCTGTGCCCGGCGCGGGCTGGCCGATGCGAGGTAGATGAACTGGTTCTGCATGGCCGGCCTATTCGCGGTGGTAGGGGTGCGAAACCATCACCGTCCACGCCCGGTACAAGGCCTCGGCGAGCAGCACGCGGGCAAAGGCATGCGGCAGCGTCAGATCCGACAGGCGCAGCCGCTCGTCGGCCGATTCCTTGATCGATGCGGCAAGCCCGTCCGGGCCGCCGATCAGCAGGGCGACATCGCGGCCGTCGCCCATCCAGCCACGCAGCCGATCGCTGAGTTGCTGGGTCGTCACGCGGTCGCCGCTTTCATCGAGAACGACGCGGCGCGCGCCTTTCGGCATCGCGGCCTCCAGCCGCTGCGCCTCGGCATTCATCAGCTGCTCGGCGGTTCGGCTGCCACGCGGCTCGGCCTTCACCGCCTTCAGCTGCAACCTCAGCTCGGGCGGAAAACGCTTTGCAAACTCGTCGTAGGCCTGGTCGGCCCACGACGGTTGGCGCAGGCCGACCGCGAGCAGCCAGAGTTTCACGTCTTGCGGCTGGCTTTCTTCGCCGCCGTCGCCGGCCGCTTGACGCCGACCGTGCGCGTGACACCGGCGGCAGCCGGGCGGCCGCCGGCCGTCTTGCGTGCCGTCTTCACCGCCGGTTTGGATGCGGACTTGCCGGCCGCGGTCTTGCGTGCGGTCGGCAGGCCGATCTTCACGGTGCGTGGCGGCGGCGCCTTGCGGGCCGGCGTCTTCGACGGCGCTTTTGCTGCGGCGCTCGCCTTCTTGCCGGCGACGCTGGTCTTCTTGCCGGCGGCAGCCGTCTTCTTCGCCGGCGCAGCGGTCTTTTTCGCTGTCGGCCTTGTCGCGGCCGATTTGGCCGCGGTCTTGCCGGCAGCCGGCCGCGCAGTGCCCGGCTTCTTCCTCGGCGCCGCGGCCGGCGCCTCGTCGTCCTCGTTCTCGGATTTCGCGAGGCGCTTGTTCCCGCCACCGCCGAGCTTCATCTTGACCGGCTTGTCGCCCCAGATTTCCTCGAGGTGGTAGTAGTCGCGGATCGTCGGCTGCATCAGATGGACGACCGCGGCGCCGCAGTCGACGATGATCCATTCGCCGTTGGCCTCGCCTTCGACCCGCATCACGCTGTGCCCGCTGGCCTTCACCGCGTCACGCACACTGGCGGCCAGTGCCTTGGTCTGCCGGTTGCTTGTCCCCGACGCGATGATGACCCGCTCGAACAGCGGAGAAAGGTGTTCGGTATTGAACACCGCGATATCGCGGCCCTTGACGTCTTCCAGACCATCGACGATGGCTCGTTGCAGTTTGCGGATGTCCATTCAGCTCCTGATCGGTAATTTTTTGCTCAGCTCGCCGTGCCACGGTAGAGCCGATTGGAGTCAATATAGCCTGCGACGGCGGCTGGCACCAGATCGGTGATCGGCTCGCGAGCGGCGACCCGCTTGCGCAGCAGCGTCGACGACAGCGGATTTGGCGGCATCGCAAGCGCCTCGAAGCCGAACGCCGCGACTTCCGGATCGACTGCGACGGTGGCGCCGGGGCGCACTGCAACCGCCAGCCGCACCAGCGCCAGCAGTTCGCGCCAGCGGTGCCAAGTCTGCAATTTCGCATGCTGATCCTGGCCGATCAGCAGCAACCAGTCGAACCCCGGTTGCTGCTGCTGCAGCGCGAGCACGGTGTCGATCGTAAAAGTCGGGCCCTGCCGTTCGATCTCGCAGGTTTCGATCCGGAACCGGGCGTCGCCATGCTGCGGATCGCCGATCGCCAGCCGCAGCATCTCGGCACGTTGTTCGCCGCTGGCCTGCAGGCCGCCCTTCTGCCAGGGCCGGCCAGCCGGCAGCCAGCGCAGTTCGTCGAGTGCAAGATCGTCGAGCGCGCTGTGTGCCAGTGCCAGGTGGCCGAGGTGCACCGGATCAAAACTGCCGCCGAACAGGCCGATGCGGCGGCGCTGCGGCGTCTGGTTGCCGCTCAAGCGGGTGGCCCGTGGCGGGCGGCTTCACCGCGCCCGGAATCGGTCTCGCTCGCCGCCTCGTCGGCGAGCCAGTCGCGGCGCGGCAGAAAATCGCTGTACAGCCGCGCTTCCGGACTGCCCGGCTGCGGATGCCAGTCGTAGCGCCATTTGACGATCGGCGGCATCGACATCAGGATGCTTTCGGTGCGGCCGCCCGACTGCAGACCGAACAAGGTTCCGCGGTCGAAGACGAGGTTGAACTCGACATAACGACCGCGCCGATAGGCCTGGAAATCGCGGTGGCTTTCATCGAACGGAAGCTTGCGCCGGCGCTCGACGATCGGCATCCAGGCCGGCAGGAAGGCATCGCCGACCGAACGGATCATCGCGAAGCCGCCGTCGAAGCCGAGCTCCGAGACATCGTCGAAGAAGATGCCGCCGATGCCACGCGCCTCGTTGCGGTGCTTCAGGAAAAAATAGTCGTCGCACCAGGCCTTGAAGCGCGGGTATTTGTCGTCGCCGAACGGCGCCAGCGCATCGCGGTTGATGCGGTGGAAATGTCGGGCATCCTCCTCGAAGCCGTAATACGGCGTCAGGTCCATGCCGCCGCCGAACCAGACGACCGGCTCGGCATCGGGCGGCTGCGCGGCAAACATCCGCACGTTCAGGTGCACCGTCGGCACAAACGGATTGCGCGGGTGCATCACCAGCGAGACACCGAGCGCTTCGAAACTGGCGCCGGCCAGTTCGGGCCGGTGCTGGGTCGCCGACGGCGGCAGCGTGCTGCCGATCACATGCGAAAAATTGCAGCCGCCACGCTCGATCAGCTCGCCGCCCTCGATCAGCTGCGACAAACCGTCACCCTGCAGCCGCCCGCCCGGCGGACGCGTCCAGCCGTCGCGCAGGAACGGCCGCCCCTCGGCCGCCTCGACGGCGTCGACGATGCCTTGCTGCAGCCCGAGCAGGTACTCGCGCACTGCATGGGTGTTCACGCTGCCATCCCCGACGAAGGCCATGCTGCGGTGTGCGTGGTCCGATCAAGCAGCCGCCGCGGATCCGGCTTTGCCGGTCCGCTGGCGGCGCCCCCCTGGGGGGGTGCGCCGAAGGCGCTCCGGGGGGGGGTCACCTCCTTATTGCGCGGTGCGCGATATCACCGCGGTATTGCGCGCCGTCGAAGCGGATGCCGCGCACCACCTCGTAGGCCCGCTGCTGCGCGAGCTTGAACGAATCGCCGAGCACGGTGACGCACAGCACCCGGCCACCGGAGGTCAGCAGCCGATTGCCATCGAGCGTGGTGCCGGCATGGAAAACCATCGCATCCGGCGCCTCCGGCGCGATGCCGGTGATCTCGTCGCCCTTGCGCGGCGACAGCGGATAACCGGCCGCCGCCATCACGACGCCGAGCGCAATGCGGCGGTCCCATTCGAGCTCGACCTTGTCGAGCGTGCCGTCGGTCGCATGCATCAGCAGCTCGAACAGATCGCTTTTCAAGCGCATCAGGATCGGCTGCGTTTCCGGGTCGCCCATCCGGCAGTTGAACTCGACGGTGCGCGGCTGGCCGCTGGCATCGATCATCAGCCCGGCATACAGGAAGCCGGTGAAGGTTTCTCCTTCGCGCGCCATGCCGTGGATCGTCGGCATGATGATTTCCTGCATCACCCGTGCATGCACGTTCGGCGTCACCACCGGCGCCGGTGAATAGGCGCCCATGCCGCCGGTATTCGGGCCCTTGTCGTCGTCGAGCAGGCGTTTGTGGTCCTGGCTGGTCGCCAGCGAGAGCACATGCTTGCCGTCGCAGACGACGATGAAGCTGGCCTCCTCGCCTTCGAGAAATTCCTCGATCACGACCCGCGGCGTGTCGTTGTGCTGCACGCCGAGCTTGTTGCCGGCGGCATCGTCGGCAAGCATCCAGTCGATCGCCTGGTGCGCCTCGTCGAGCGACATCGCAACGACCACGCCCTTGCCGGCGGCCAGGCCGTCGGCCTTGATGACGATCGGCGCACCGTGTTTGTCGACGTGTGCATGGGCCGCAGCGGCGTCGGTGAAGCTTTCATAAGCGGCGGTCGGGATACCGTGCCGCTTCATGAAGGCCTTCGCAAAATCCTTCGAGCTCTCGAGCCGCGCGGCCGCCCGCGTCGGGCCGAAGATGCGCAGCCCGCGCGAACGGAACAGGTCGACGACGCCTGCAGCCAACGGGGTTTCCGGGCCGACCACCGTCAGCGTGACCTTCTGCGCGGCAGCAAACTGGGCCAGCTCGGCGAGGTCGGTGATGTCGACGTTGTGCAGCCGCGGATCGAGCGCGGTGCCGCCGTTGCCAGGCGCGATGAAGACCGTTTGCACCCGCGACGACTGCAGCAGCTTCCAGGCAAACGCATGTTCGCGCCCGCCGCCTCCGATCACGAGGACTTTCATGCCCGGCTCCGGGCGCATGCGAGCGCGCTCATAGATCGAGCTCGGCGTTGTGATACAGCTGCTGCACGTCGTCGAGGTCCTCGATCACGTCGAGCAGCTTCTGCATGCGCTGCGCATCGTCGCCGGACAATTCGATCGTATTTTCCGGCCGCATCGTGACCTCGGCGACTTCGGGCACCAGCCCGGCCTTCTCGAACGCCTGCTGCACCGCCTCGAACTCGGCCGGCGCACAGACGACCTCGACCACGCCGTCGTCGCCGCTGATCACGTCCTCGGCGCCGGCTTCGAGCGCGACCTCCATCACCTTGTCTTCGTCGGTGCCGGGCGCGAACAGGAACTGCCCGCAATGCCGGAACTGGAAGGCGACCGAGCCTTCGGTGCCGAGGTTGCCGCCGTATTTGCTGAAGGCATGGCGGACCTCGGCGACGGTGCGGACGCGGTTGTCGGTCATGCAATCGAGGATCACCGCGGCGCCGCCGATGCCGTAACCCTCGTAGCGCACCTCCTCGTAGCTGACGCCTTCGAGGTTGCCGGTGGCCTTGTCGATATTCTTCTTGACGGTATCGGCCGGCATGTTGGCGGCGCGCGCCTTGTCCATCGCCAGCCGCAGCCGCGGGTTGTCCTTCGGATCACCGCCACCTTGCCGCGCCGCGACGATGATTTCGCGGATCAGCCTGGTCCAGATCTTGCCCCGCTTCTCGTCCTGCCGCCCTTTGCGGTGCTGGATATTGGCCCACTTGGAATGTCCGGCCATCGGGTGGCTCCGTCCTTCTTGTGATTGCTGCCCGCCAGCGTGAATGTCGGCGGGTCTTTCTTCGATAGACTGCGATTTTACGTGTGCCCACCGGAGACCCCATGGCCGACCCCCTCGTCATCGCCCGGCGTGGCGACACTTCATGCGAGTTGCTGCCGGAACTGGCGAATCGCCACGGCCTGATCACCGGCGCCACCGGCACCGGCAAGACGATCACGTTGCAGACAATGGCCGAGCAGTTCAGCCTGATCGGCGTGCCGGTCTTCATGGCCGACGTGAAGGGCGACCTGACCGGCATCGCGCAGCCAGGCAGCATCTCGCCGAAGCTGGCTGCGGTGCTGACCGACCGCGGCCTGCCGTTGCCGGAATCCACCTCGTGCCCGACGACGCTGTGGGACGTCTTCGGCGCCTCCGGCCATCCGGTGCGGGCGACGATCAGCGACATGGGCCCGCTGCTGCTGTCGCGGATGCTGGCGCTCAACGATACGCAGCAGGGCGTGATGAGCCTGGTCTTCAAGGTCGCCGACGACAACGGCATGCTGCTGCTCGACCTGAAGGACCTGCGCGCGATGCTGCAGCACGTGGCCGAAAACGCGTCGCAGTTCACCAGCAGCTACGGCAATGTCAGCTCGGCCAGCGTCGGCGCAATCCAGCGCGGCCTGCTGCAGATCGAGGAACAGGGCGGCGACAAGTTCTTCGGCGAGCCGATGCTGAACATCGCCGATTTCATGCAGACCGACGGCGGTCGCGGGGTCATCAACATCCTCGCCGCCGACCAGCTGATGAACAGCCCGCGGCTGTATGCGACCTTCCTGTTGTGGATGCTCAGCGAGCTGTTCGAGCAGCTGCCCGAAGTCGGCGACATGGAAAAGCCGAAGCTGGTGTTCTTTTTCGACGAGGCGCACCTGTTGTTCAAGGATGCGCCGGCGGCGCTGATCGAGCGCATCGAACTGGTCGTGCGGTTGGTCCGCAGCAAGGGCGTCGGCGTCTATTTCGTGACGCAGAATCCGCTCGACATTCCCGATTCGGTGCTTGGCCAGCTCGGCAACCGTGTCCAGCATGCGCTGCGCGCCTTCACGCCACGCGACCAGAAGGCGGTGAAGGCGGCCGCCAGCACGATGCGCGCGAATCCCGGCCTCGACGTCGAGGCGGCGATCACCGAACTGGCGGTCGGCGAGGCGCTGATCAGCTTTCTCGACAAGAAGGGCCGGCCGAGCGTCACCGAGCGCGTCTATGTCGTGCCGCCGGGCAGCCAGATCGGCCCGATCAGCGCCGAGCAGCGGCAGCGGCTGATGGCCGGCTCGCTGGTCGCCGGCGTCTATGACAAGCCTGTCGACCGCGAATCGGCGTATGAAAAACTGCAGGGCCGCGCCACGACGCCACTGCCGGAGACCGGCGGCGTCGCCGGCGCACCGGCCGGCACCAAGATCCCGCCGCCGGTCAGCGAGCCCAGCATGTTCGACGGCCTGAAGGACGTGTTGTTCGGCTCAACCGGCCCGCGTGGCGGCAAACGCGAAGGGCTGGCCGAATCGATGGCGAAATCGGCGGTGCGAACGATGGGCCGCGAGATCGTGCGCGGCCTGCTCGGCACGATGCTCGGCCGCCGCCGCCGCTGAAGATCGCAGCGGCCGCGGCCTGGCCGCGTCAGTGCAGCGGATCGAGCCGCACCAGCGGGACGACCATGATGCGGGCAATCGATGCCGCGCCGTCGATCAGGCCGTGTGCCATGTAGCTGCTCGGCGAATCGGGCTCGAGCGCGGCAACCGCCAGCATCGCCAGCGGCTGCGTCAGCGGCACGTAGTAGCTGCCCGGCTCGGCCTCGATCATTTCGGCCTGCACGTCGACCGGCACCGGCTGTGCATAGCCGTCATCGGCATTTTCAGCACCGCTGGCAGGCAGATCGCGCCAGGCGGCGGCGAGCACGCGATAGGACTCGCCGCGCAATGCTACCGGCTCGGAAATCTGCAGCACTTCGAGACCGAGCTGGCGCAGCCGGATCACCGCTTCGGTCTGGTTTGCCGCCAGCCAGTAGCCGCAAGGCCGCAGCCGGGTGCGCGCCGGCCGCAACTGCAGCGTCGACTGCCAGTTGACGCTGATCAGCCGATCGGCACCGGTCTGCGGATCGATCGTCGTCAGGTCGTATTCGCTCGGCGTCGGCGCGGCCTGCACGACGATGGTTCCCTTGCACGCCTTCGCACTGATGTCGCTTTCGACAAAACCGCGCAGCTTCTGCAGGTCACCGGCGCGCGCGGCCGCGCTGCGCAGGATGCTGGCCGCGGCGACGACCTGGCCATGGACGCGGCGCTGCAGGTTGCGCCGGCCGAGGTCGGAGCCGCGGGTTTCGATCAGCAGGCTGACCGCATGGCGAAGGCCGTTGACATTGCGGCTGGTATCGGGCCGCGGGCCACCCATCGCAACGACGCCCGGCGGCTCCTGCTGCAGCACGTGGTACCACTCGGCACTGAGGCGTGCCGCCGACAGATCCTTCAGCAGTGGCAGGCGGAACCACTCCTCCGACGCCCGCGTGACGAACTCGGCCATGTTCGGCGTCATCGCATATTGAACCAATACATCGTGGCGACGGACGACGCCGAACTGCCGCGCCCATTGGCCGATCGCCGGATATTCATGGGCGTCGACGACGACGATCGGCCGGTAGTCGGTGACCAGGCGGGCCAGCGCCCGCGCCTCCGGTGTGCGCAGCAGCAGGTGGTCGCGGTTCAGGTCGATGCCATTGACCGTCTGCCGTTGCGGACGCAGTGCCGCATCCGGGTTGGCGCGCGGCACGATCAATACATTGACCTGCCGCAGCACGCCCTGCAGCGGGCCGCTGGCCAGTTGCTGGGCGAGCACCAGCATCGACTCGGTGGAGGCCGGCTCGTCGCCGTGCTGGCCGCCGATGAACATCACGGTGGGACGGTCGCCGGTGCGCAGGCCCTGCGCGCTGTTGTCACGGGACTTGCTCAGCAGCAGCGCCTCGATCGGAGCGCCACGTTGCGAACTGCCGGCCACCAGCAACCTGACCGCCGGCTGGCCACGGCTTTCGTCGAGCGGCCGTTCGAGACGCAGCAGCCAGGAATGCAGTTCGCCGTCGGTCGTGAAGCGGTCGCGGCCGGCCTCGAGCCCCGGTGTGCGGTAGACCTCGGCCGGTGGCGGAAAACGCGCGGCCACCGCTGGCGTGATCGGGCCGGCCTCGGCCACTGGCGCAGCGCTCGTGTCGACCGGCGCGCTGGCGGGCGCCGACGCGGCCGAAGCAGCCTGCTGCGCTGCCGGCGGCGCGACGACCAGCGGACCGGTCGGCAGCGGCCGCTGCGGCGGCAGCGGCGTGCTGCAGGCAAGCAGCAGCGATGACGCAGCCAGCAGCGTGCCCAGGCGGCGAAGCCGCAGGGCAGCAGTGGAACGGCGGGAGGCGGCAGGCCGGTGCACCTGAACGGTGCGGCAGGTTGAAGTCATCGAACAAGACGAGGCACGGCGGATCTTGCGCGTTGACGACTATAGCCGCCGCCCGACAAACACCAAGCTGGCATTCCCTGAGGCTGCGCCAAGGCAACGCTGAACAAGGACTTGTTCAGCGTTGCCCAAATGCAGCGCAGCCATCCGCGCCGTTCAGTCGCGATCGCGCCAGTACCTGCGGTGCTCGATCCGCTCCCAGCGGCGCTCGTCACGTTGCCAGTTGCGATGGTGACGATGGTTGTGCGGCGGCCGCTCATAACGCGGAGCCGGTGCATAAACAACCGCCGGCGGCACGTAATAGATCGGCGCGGGCCTGTACACCACCGGCGGCGGCGCGTGATAGACCGGGGCCGGCCGATAAACCACGGGCGGCGGTGCGTGATAAACCGGCGCGCCGCCGTAGTACGGACCATCGGCATACACCGGCGCATTCGAGATCACCGTGCCTACCGGCGGCAGGTTGATGCCGATCGACCAGCTGATGTTGCCGGCCTGGGCGATGCCGCAGGCCAGACCGAATCCCGCCGCAGCAAAGACCTTGCGCATGTTGATCATCAAATTCTCCTGTCTTGTCCCCGGCAGCCGGCCGGCCTTAACGTGCAACGTCCGGCACCATACCCTGCGTTGACGCCGACCGGCGCCGAAAACGTAATCAGACGTGACCGTGGGGCCGCGCCGGCTCGGCCGATAAAATCCCGCCACCCTTCCCGCGACGGCCTGCCCGGTTCGTCCGATTCCCCATGCAAGCGACGAGTCCCAATTCGAGCCCGGCGGACGACAACCGGCCGAGCAATTTCCTGCGCCAGGTGATCGAGCGTGATCTGGCCCAGGCCAAATATGTCGGCCGCGCCTATGCCGGAACGCCCGGCGACGCCGATCACCATGCCGGCGGTCCGATCGACCAGGCGGCGATCCGCACCCGCTTTCCGCCCGAGCCGAACGGCTACCTGCACATCGGCCATGCCAAGAGCATCACGCTGAATTTTGGCCTGGCGGCCGATTACGGCGGCGTCTGCCACCTGCGCTTCGACGATACGAACCCGGAGAAGGAAGAGCAGGAATATGTCGACAGCATCATCGACTCGGTGCGCTGGCTCGGTTTCGGCTGGGACGCCAGCCATGCCGGCGCGCCGACCAGCCACCTGTATTTTGCGAGCGACTATTTCGATTTCATGTACCGCGCGGCCGAGGCGCTGATCGGCGCCGGTCTCGCCTATGTCGACGAACAGACGGCCGAGCAGATGCGCACCGCGCGCGGCGATTTCACGACGCCGGGAACCAACAGCCCGTTCCGTGACCGGGCGCCGGACGAAAACCTGGCGCGTTTTCGCGAGATGCGCGACGGCCGCTTCGCCGACGGCGCGATGGTGCTGCGCGCGAAGATCGACATGGCGAGCCCGAACATCAACCTGCGCGATCCGGCGATCTACCGGATCCGCCATGCCGAGCACCACCGCACCGGCAAGCGCTGGTGCATCTACCCGATGTACACCTATGCGCACCCGATCGAGGATGCGCTCGAGCATGTGACGCACAGCATCTGCACGCTCGAATTCGAGGACCAGCGGCCGTTCTACGACTGGCTGCTCGACCGCCTGTGCGAACTCGGCCTGCTCGCGCAGCCGCGGCCGCACCAGTATGAATTTGCGCGGCTGAACGTCACCTATGTCGTCACCAGCAAACGCAAGCTGCGCCAGCTGGTCGAGGAGAAGATCGTCGACGGCTGGGACGATCCGCGGATGCCGACGCTGGTCGGCCTGCGCCGGCGCGGCTATACGCCGGAGGCGATCCGCCTGATGTGCGAACGGGCCGGCACCAGCAAGGCCGGCGGCTGGACCGACTATGCGAGCCTCGACATCGCATTGCGCGAAGACCTCGAAGGCAAGGCGCGGCGCGCGATGGCGGTGCTCGACCCGGTGCCGCTCAAACTCGGCAACTGGCGCGAGATCTTCGGCGACAACACAACCGAGGCCTGCCAGGCGCCGGCCCATCCGCACCATCCGGAATTCGGCATGCGCAGCTTTTCGCTCGGCCCGGAGTTATGGATCGACCGTGACGATTTTGCCGAGCAGCCGGCAAAAGGTTTCCATCGCTTGTTCCCGGGCAACAAGGTGCGGCTGAAATACGGCGTGATCGTCGAATGCACCGGCTGCGAAAAGGATGGCGACGGCAGCATCACCGCCGTGCTCGCGAACATCGTTCCCGATACCCGCAGCGGCACGCCGGGCGCCGACAAGGTGAAGGTCAAGGGCACGATCGGCTGGGTCGGCGTGCACGATGCGGTACAGGCCGAACTGCGGCTCTACGACCGGCTGTTCACGGTCGAGCAGCCCGATGCCGGCGGCCGCGATTTCCTGTCGGTGCTGAATCCGGACAGCAAACGCGTCGTCACCGGCTACCTCGAGCCGTCGCTGGCCAATGTGCAGCCCGACGACAAGCTGCAGTTCGAGCGGCACGGCTATTTTGTCGCCGACCGCATCGACCATGCAGCGGGCAAACCGGTGTTCAACAAGATCACCGGGCTGCGCGACACCTGGAACAAATAGTCGGGCCGCGCGCAGCGCGCGTGCTCACGGCCGCCGGTCCGATCGCCACGAATCGATGCTCGACATCGGCAGCACCGGGATCACCGGCGGCGCCTCGATCTGCTCGCGCGCGCGCTCGTCCCAGTAACGCTGCAGCGGATCGATCGGCGGCGGCTCGGGTTCCGGGCGCACGACGATCGGGAAGGTGGCGCTGAAATCGAGCAGCTTCGCGCGCTGGCCGCTGCGCAGGAAATCGCCGACGATGCGCAGCGCGTTGTGCGCGCCCTGCCCCCAGTAGTTGCTGCGGATCGTCACGCGCTGGTCGTTGAAGCCGACCCAGGCGCCGGCGACCAGCGCCGGGTTCATCGCGATGAACCAGCCGTCGGTATTGTTCTGCGTCGTGCCGGTCTTGCCGGCAAGGTCGCCGCGCACGCCGAATTCGCGTCGCAAGCCGGCGCCGGTGCCTTCGTCGATCACGCCGCGCATCGCATCGACCAGTTTTTCGGCGACGCCACGCTCGATGCTGTATTCGGGCGATCGTTCGTCGTCGAAACGCGCGAGCACAGTGCCGTCACGGTCGGTGATGTGGGTCAGCAATCGCGGCTCGTTGTATTCGCCGAGCGCCGCCAGCGTCGAATAGGCGGTGACCATTTCGAGCAGCGTGACCGGGCTGGTGCCGAGCGCGAGCGAAGGCACCGGATCGAGCGGCGACGATCGCACGCCGGCGGCACGCGCAAAACGCATCACCTGCGACGCGCCGACGTCGAGCATCACGCGCGCGGTGACGCTGTTCTTCGAATGCACCAGCCCCTCGCGCAGTGTCATCGGCAGGCGGCTCGGACCGCCCATGTCGGTCGGCCGCCAGACCCGTCCGCCGCCGAGCGGGATCTCGATCAGGTCGTCGAGGTATTGGTGCGCGGTCGAGATGCCGCGCGCGATCGCCGCGCCGTAGACGAACGGCTTGAAGGTCGAGCCCGGCTGGCGCCGCGCCTGCGCGACGTGATCGAACTGGTCGGTACCGAAATCCGGGCTGCCGATCCAGGCCCGGACCGCACCGCTGCCCGGCTCCATCGCAACGAAGCCGGCCGACAAGCGGGTTTTTTCCTCGCGCAGACGGCGCACCAGCGCGTCGTCGGCCTGCAATTTCGCCAGCGCCTGCTGCTCGCTGAGCCCGGCCTCGCGTGCGACCCGAAATTCGGCACTGTCGCGCAGCACCTGCTTTGCAAATTCCGGATTCGCGCGCCAGAACCAGGCAAACGGGTTTTTTGCCTCGCCCTGCTTCAGCCCGGTGCTGACGAGCCGCGGCTGGCTCCATTCGCGGCCGGCGAGCCGCTGCAACGCGGCAACCTGCTCGCTGACGGCCTGTTGCGCGAGTTGCTGCAAGCGGCTGTCGAGCGTCGTGTGGATGATCAGGCCGTCGCGGTCGAGGTCGACGTCGCGGCTGTCGGCCCAGTCGACGATCTGTTCGCGGACCTGCACGACAAAATGCCTGGCCTGGCCGATTTCGCCGTCTTCCGGACGGCGGAACTGCAGGCCGAGCGGCCGTGCCTTCAGGCGCGCGTACTCGGCTTCGTCGATGACGCCTCGCTTGTGCATCTGCGCAAGCACGACATTGCGCCGATCGAGCGCGCGCTGCGGATGGCGCACCGGGTTGTAGCGGTGGCTGCCCTTCAGCATGCCGACCAGCGTCGCCGCCTGCGCCGCATCGAGTTCGGCTGCCGAGGTGTCGAAATAGGTCTGCGCGGCCATCCCGAAGCCGCGCACGTTGTAGAGGAACGGCGCGGTATTCAGGTAGGCCTCGAGGATCTGCGCCTTGTCGCTGTGGCGCTCCAGGCGCACCGCGGTGATCGCCTCGCGCAACTTGCGCTGCAGCGTGCGGCGGTTGCCGATCTGCTGCGGAAACAGGTTGCGCGCGAGTTGCTGGGTCAGCGTCGACGCCCCCTGCAGATCACCCCACAGCGTCTGCCAGGCCGACGAGACGATGCGCTGCGGATCGAGTCCATGGTGGTCGTAGAAACGGTGGTCCTCGGTCGCGATCAGCGCCTGCACGACGACCGGCGCCACCTCGTCGAGACCGATCGGCGCCTGGTAGGCGCTGGCAAAACGGCCGATCACCTCGCCGTCGGATGAGACGATCACGCTGGCGCGCGCGGTGCTCGCAGCCCGCAATGCATCGACGCCCGGCGTCGTGACGATCAGCACGCCGAGGTAGACGACGAAGGCGGCAGCGAGTGCCGCCGCGCCGAGCAGCAGCCGGCGTGGCCACAGCCGCGGCGGCTGATAACGCTCGTAGCGGTGCTGCGGCCAATCGTCGGGGTCCGGTCCTGAGACAGTCATCTGGGGGCGAGATCGGGTCCGTGGCGCATTTTTCAACGCGCGCGACACGGCGAGGCGACAGGCGCCGCCGTCAGCCGATCACTGTACACGCGAGGCCGGCAGGCGCCCCAGCTTGGCCGTATACAGCGCCGCCTCGCCGCGGCTGCTGCTGAATTCGCGCGCCGCCAGCAGATGTCGGCGTGCCAGTTCGATGCGGCCGAGCGCGAGGTAGGCACGGGCGATGCCGAAATGGGCCTCGGGTTGTTCGGGCGACCTTTTCAGCTCCTGCCCGAACAACTGCAGCGCGTCGACAAAACGGCCTTCGTCGAGCGCAGCCTGACCAAGATGGAAATCGCGGTACGGCGCGATCGGCTCGAGCGCTCGCAGGCGCTGCGCATACAGCGCATGTTCGCTGCCGCGCCCCTGCCTTTGCAGCAGGTTGACGAGGTTGCCGAGCAGCCGGGTATTGTCCGGCTGGCGTTGCAGCGCCAGCTTCAAGACCTGCTCGGCCGGCTGCTCGAGGCCGCGGCGCAGGTAGACGACGGCGAGCGTGTTGTAGCCGGCGATCTCGGCCGGCGCCTTGAGAATCGCCTCGCGCGCCCACCAGTAGGCCTCGTCGATGCGCTCGTCGGCGAGCAGTTCGGCAGCCCGGTTGTTCATGTACATGCCGACGACGGTATCTTCATCGATCGGATCGCTGCGCTGCCGCTTCAATTCGACCGCCGGCAGAAAATCGATCGTCAGCAGGTGGTCGATCCGGTAGCCGCGATCGCCGAGGCGGTGCCGGCCGAGGCTCAGGTTGACGTGGCCGGCGGCCATCATCAGGTTGCCGGACAGGCGCCACTGCTCGTCGATCGAGACGCGGTTGAAATAGACCTGCAGATCGAGCGCCCTGGCAAAGGCCGCCGTCATGATCACCAGCGACAGGCAGTTGCCCGAACGGGCATCGAAGGCCTCGGCGGCATTGCGGGTGTACGCGGCGTCGTATTCGAGTTTCAGGTTGTCGCCGTTGTAGAGCGCCGCGATCAAGCCCTCGCGCGTTCCGCGCCGGCGCAGCAGCGGCGCCAGGTCGTGCTCGAGATAACTGCGCATCGCGTCGCTGAGGCGAAACACTTCGCCAGCATCCGGGCGCACCGCTGGTGGCGAAAAATGTCGATCCTCGAACAGCGTCGCCGCCGGCGGCATCTGCGCCGGTGGTGCCGCACACGCGACGAGCAGCAGCACGACAGCGAGCAGCACCAGCCAAGCTGGCCGAGGGCCGGGGTGACGGAGGCGATGCAGCGTTTGCATGGCAAAAAGCGGGAGCGATGCCATCGTGGCACAGCCTCCTCAGGCCGGTCAAACCGCCGCCGATGACCCTGCTGGCGGCAGCCGCTAACGGTCGCGGTTGTCCGCGCCCAGCGCCGCGATGACCTGCACGGCCATCCGCTGCGCAGCGCCGCGATGGCCGGCGGCAAAGGCGAGCGCCGATTCCGCCTGGCGCCGCCGGCGCGCGTCATCCGCCAGCAAAACGGTGGCCGCATCGAGTGCCGCGCCGATATCGGCGACCCGCGCCGCCGCGCCGGCGGCAATCGCCAGTTCGGCCGCCTCGGCAAAATTGAAGCTGCTTGGCCCGATCAGCAGCGGGCAGCCGCAGGCGGCGGCCTCGATCAGGTTCTGGCCGCCGAGTGGCGCAAAACTGCCGCCGAGCAGCGCAACATCGGCAACTGCGTAATACAGCGGCAATTCACCGAGCGAATCACCAAGCCAGACATCGGCGCCGGCCGCGGCCTCAGGCGGCATATCGGCCCACTCGCTGCGCCGGGCCAGCGTCAACCCGGCGGCACGCAGCATCGCCGCGACCTCGTCGAAACGCTGCGGATGGCGCGGCACCAGCAGCAGCAGCGGTGCGTCAGCGCGTTGATCGCTTCGGCGGCCGGGGCCGTTGCGCCAGGCGTCGAGCAGCGGCGGCTCCTCGCCCTCGCGGCTGCTCGCCATCATCACCACCGGCCGACGCAGCGCCTCGCGCCACCCGATGCCGCGCGACAGCAGCGCCGGATCGGGGCTCATGTCGAATTTGAGGTTGCCGCAGACCAATGTCGAAGCCGCGCCAGCCAGCTGCAGGCGCTGTGCATCGGATTCCGTCTGCGCCAGCGCCTGCTCGAGGCTGGCCATCGCCGGCACCATCAATGCTGGCCACGATTGCTGGCGGCGCAGGCTGCGTTCGCTGAGTCGCGCATTGGCGAGCAGCATCGGCACCCCCCGCCGGCGCGCCGCATCGAGCAGCGCCGGCCAGATCTCGGTTTCCATCAGCACGCCGGCCGCCGGCCGATGCCGGGCGAGGAATCGCCGCACCGCGCCCGGTGTATCCCACGGCGCCCAGACCTGCAGGTCACCGTCGCGCAGCAATGCGCGGCCGGCTTCGCGGCCGGTCGCGGTGCCGTGTGTCAGCAGCAGCCGCAGCCCGGGCTGCTGCGCGCGCAGCGCGGTGACCAGGGCCGCGGCAGCGCGGGTTTCGCCGAGCGAAACCGCATGCAGCCAGAGCCGGCCCGGCTCGATCTGCGCGCGCAGCGACGGCGGATAAAAGCCGAGGCGTTCGCCGATCCAGCGTCGGTACAGCGGCTCGGCGCGGCCGCGCCAGACAAGGCGCAACAGCAGCACCGGCATCAGCAGCCGCATCAGCCAGCCATATGCCAGCAGCGCGCTGCGCCGGCGCAGTGGCGTTATGACCGGCGGTGCGTTGAGCGCCGTCATCCCGTGGCCGCCGCGCTGACCAATTGCCAGGCCTGCCAGACCGCGGCCAGCGTCGGCGACTGCTGGCCGGGCCCGGCCTCGATCGCCACCTGGTGGCGGTGGCCGTGGCTGGCCTGCGGACCGGTCCGCCACGAGGTCGGAAAGTTGTACAGCTGAACATGCGGCAGTCCGAGCGCGACCGCGATGTGGCTGAGGCCGCTGTCGACGCCGATCACGCCAGAAGCGGTCGCCATCCGGTCGACCAGCTTGTCGAGCCCGAGCGCCGGCCAGACCGTGCAGTCGGCGCCAATCGCCTGCGCAATCCGCGTCGCCCGCGCCAGTTCGCTGGCGCCGGCATGTGGCAACGCGATCCGCCAGCCGGCAGCGACGAGGCGACCGCCAAGCGTGATCCAGTCGGCCTCCGGCCACAACTTGTCGTCGCGCGAGGTGCCGTGGACAAATACCATCAGCGGCCGCCGGTCGGCTTCGGCGTGCGGTTGCAACGCATGCAGTCCGAACTGCACCTGGCCATCCGGCGCATAAGCCAGCGCGCTGCCGGCGAGCTGGCGCGATCGGTCGAGCGCATGGATGTGCCGCGGCACCATCAGCGGATGGTCGACCAGCCAGCGCGCCGGCGCCTCGTAACTCGACCCATCGGTGCGATGGGCGAGGCCGAAACTCGGGCCACGCGCGAGCCGCGCGACCAGGACCGACTTCGTCAGCCCCTGCAGGTCGATCACCGCGTCGTACGACGTTTCACGCAGCCGGCGCCGGAAGGCCGCAAATTCGGCGCGCACGACGGCCGTCCACCACGCCTTGCGCCAGCGGCGCAGCGGCAGTTCGACGATGCCCTCGATGCCGTCGACCCGCTGCAGCAGCGGCGCAAAACCCGGCTCGACGACCCAGTCGATCGAGATGCCGGGTATCGCCGCGCGCATGTCGTGGATGACCGGCAATGCATGAACCACATCACCGAGCGACGACAACTTGACGATCAATACCCGCATCCGGCGCTAATGCCCCGCAGCGCTGATCTGTGCGTCGGGTTTGACTGCCAGCAGTGCCGCCATGAACGCGGACTGGATCCGTTCGAGCGCCTTCGCGGTATGGCCTTCGAAGCGCAGCACCAGCACCGGCGTTGTATTCGACGCCCGGATCAGCCCGAAGCCATCCTTGAAATCGGCCCGCAAACCGTCGATCGTGACGATCTGCTCGGCGCCCGGAAAGTTTGCCGTCGCGAGAAGGCGCGCGACGACTTCGGGCGGTTCGCCTTCGGCGCAGGCGACGTTCAGTTCCGGCGTGCTGAAGCTCGTCGGCAGCGCATTCAGCAGCTTGCTTGGATCCTTGCTGCGCGAGACGATCTCGAGCAGCCGCGCCGCGGTATAGGTCGCATCGTCGAAGCCATACCAGCGCTCCTTGAAGAAGATGTGGCCGCTCATCTCGCCGGCCAGCGGCGAGCGCGACTGCTTCAGCTTCGCCTTGATCAGCGAGTGGCCGGTCTTGTACATCAGCGGCTTGCCGCCGGCCTTGCGGATCACCGGCGCGAGCCGCTGCGTGCACTTGACGTCGTAGATGATCGGCGCGCCGGGGTTGCGCTTCAGCACATCGGTTGCAAACAGCATCAGCTGGCGGTCCGGATAGATGATGTTGCCGTCGCGGGTGACGACCCCGAGCCGGTCGCCGTCGCCGTCGAAGGCAAGGCCGAGGTCGGCGCCGGTCTTCTGCACGGTGCGGATCAGTTCGGCGAGGTTTTCCGGCTTGCTCGGGTCCGGGTGGTGATTCGGAAAATCGCCGTCGACCTCCGAATACAACTCGGTCACGTCGCAGCCGAGTGCGCGCAGGATGCCCGGTGCCGAGGCGCCCGGAATCCCGTTGCCGGAATCGACGACGATCTTCAGCGGCCGCTTCAGCTTGCAGTCGCTGACGATGCGGTGGCTGTACTCCTCGCCGATGTCCATCGCGCCGATCCGGCCGCTGCCGCTGACATAGTCCTCGGCCTCGATGCGCCGGCGCAGCTTCTGGATCTCGTCGCCGTAGATCGCACGCCCGGCGAGCACCATCTTGAAGCCGTTGTAGTCCTTCGGATTGTGGCTGCCGGTGACCTGGATGCCGCTGTGGCAGCCGCGTCGGCCACGCGTTGCGGCGACGTAATAAAGCATCGGCGTCGTCACTGCGCCGAGGTCGACGACATCGAGCCCGGTCGACGCGAGGCCGCGCATCAGTGCGCCGGCCAATGCCGGGCCGGACAAGCGGCCGTCGCGGCCGACCGCCACCGCCTTTTCGCCGGCGGCGACCGCTTCGCTGCCGAAGGCGCGGCCGAGGTGCTCGGCAAAAGCCTCGTCGATCGTCCTGCCGACGATTCCGCGGATATCGTAGGCCTTGAAACTGGATGGTTCGACGTGCATCGGCAAGCGGCTGGTTGAGGTGCGGCGCATTGTAAGGACGGCCTTTCCGGCGCCGCCCGACCACATGTCCGGAAACGGCGAGTCGCAGCCGGTCCGCTGGCTATCATCGAATGCATGGACCAGGTCTTTACCGATGCACCCGTTGGTGGCGTTGATCGCGCCGCGGCGCTCGCCGCCGCGCACTCGGATACGTATTACCAGGCGCTCGTTTCCCGCGATGCCCGCTTCGACGGCCGGCTGTTTGTCGGTGTCAGTTCGACCGGCATCTATTGCCGGCCGATCTGCCGCGTGCGCACGCCGAAGCAGCAGAATTGCCGGTTTTTTGCCACCGCCGCGCAGGCCGAGGCGGCACGGTTTCGGCCCTGCCTGAAATGCCGACCCGAACTGGCGCCGCGGCAACACGAGCCGTGGACGGTGATGGATGCATCACGCACGCTGGCGCGCCAGGCGGCCGTGCTGCTCGACGGCTGGACGGCCGCCGGCGACGCCTCGACGATTGCCGACCTGGCAAGCGGGCTCGGCGTCAGCGAGCGCCACCTGCGGCGGATCTTTCTCGCCGAGCATGGCGTCACGGCGCTGCAATATCTGCAGACGCGCCGGCTGCTGCTCGCCAAGCAATTGCTGACCGAGACGACGCTGCCGATTGCGCAGGTTGCGCTGGCCAGCGGCTTTCGCAGCCTGCGCCGTTTCAATGCGGCCTTCGTCGAGCATTACCGGCTCAATCCGGGCCGGCTGCGTGCCGAGGGCGCCACAGCACTCGCCGAGCCGCCGTCCGGTATCGGCGTGCAACTGGTCTATCGGCTGCCTTATGACCGGCAGCGGCTGCTCGCGTTTTTTGCGCAGCGCGCGATTCCCGGCATCGAAGCGGTCGACGACTGGACGGTCAGGAGAACGCTGCGTGCCGGCGCGCTCGGCGGCGCAGCCGGCAGCCCGGCGGGCTGGATCGAGGCGCGCTTCGATGCGGCAGCGCCGCGGCTCCAATTGCAGTTCTCGCCGGAACTGCTGCCGCACAGCAGCCTGCTGCTCGCGGCCGTGCGACGCTGGCTCGACCTCGACCTGCTGCCCGATGTCGTCGATGCGGCGCTGGCGGACCTTCCTGGCGAGCCCGGCCTGCGGCTGCCCGGCAGCGTCGACGGCTTCGAACTCGCGGTGCGTGCGGTGCTCGGCCAGCAGGTCACGGTCGCCGCGGCGCGCACGCTGGCGCGCCGGCTGGTCGAGCAGCATGGCGAGACGATCGTCACGCCGTGGCCGGATGTCGACCGGCTGTTCCCGGCGCCGCACACCGTTGCCGGATTGACGGTCGACGCGATCGCCGGCCTGGGCATCATCCGCAGCCGGGCACAGGCGATCGTCGCGCTGGCCAACGCCTGGCCAATACTGCGCGGCGCGATGGCACCCGGTTCGCCGGCGCAGCCACTGATCGACAGCCTGTGCGCGCTGCCCGGCATCGGACCGTGGACGGCAAATTACATCGCGATGCGTGCACTCGGCTGGCCGGACGCCTTTCCGCCCGGCGATGTCGCAGTGCTGAAGGCGATCCGGCAGCTTGCCGGTGGCCAGCCGGCAAGCGCTGCGACGCCCGGTTCGGCTGCCGGCCGGCTCGTCATCGAACAGACCGCCGAGGCCTGGCGCCCCTGGCGCAGCTATGCGGTGCTGCGCCTGTGGAACAGCCTGCAGCCTGCGGGCCGCTGAAGGAATGGACATGATGAAGACCTCGCTGATGACCCTGACCCGTCAGCTCAGTGCCTGGCAGCGCTGGCAGTCGCCGCTCGGCGGCATGCTGCTGGCGCGCACGCCGCTCGGCCTGGCCGGCATCTGGTTCGACGGCCAGAAAGACCACCCGGGCGAACTCGCCGGTCAGCCGGCCGCCAACGATCCGCTGCTGCTGCGCACGGTCGCCGAACTTGCCGCCTATTTCGACGGCGCGCCGGCCCGCTTCACGCAGCCGCTCGATCTTCACGGCACCGATTTCCAGCGCGCCGTCTGGCAACAGTTGCTGAACATCGCCGCCGGCGCGACCTGCAGTTATGCCGAAATCGCGCGTGCGGTCGGATCCCCGGCCGCGGTGCGCGCGGTTGGCGCGGCGATCGGGCGCAATCCGGTGTCGGTGATCGTGCCGTGCCACCGCGTGATCGGTTCGGCCGGCGCGCTGACCGGCTATGCCGGCGGGCTGGAGCGCAAACGCGCGCTGCTGCAGCTCGAATCGACAACAACCACAGGCACAGGCATGCAGCAGAGGCTCGATGAAGCCGCGTGATCTCGGCGAACTGATCCTGCTCGCGGCATTGTGGGGTGCGTCGTTCCTGTTCACCCGGATCGGCGCCGGCCAGTTCGGCGCCGTCGCATTGTCCGGACTGCGCGTCGCCGGTGCGGCGCTGGTGCTGCTGCCGATCCTCGTCTACCGCCGCGAGTTGTCGGCGCTGCTGCTGCACTGGAAACCGATCCTGATCCTCGGCATCGTCAATTCGGCGTTGCCGTTTCTCGGCTTCAGTTATGCGGTGCTGACGATCAGTGCCGGCCTCAGCAGCATCTTCAATTCGGCGTCGCCGCTGTTTGCCGCGCTGATCGCCTGGTTGTGGCTGAACGACCGGCTCAGCGCGAGCCGGGTGGCCGGCCTGCTGATCGGTTTTGCCGGCGTCGTCGGCCTGGTCTGGAGCCGGACCGGCATCGCCACCGAGGCCGATGCCGGCGCGACGCTGCTCGCATTGCTGGCCTGCATCGCGGCCGCTGCCGCCTACGGCCTCGGCGCGAACTGGACCAAACGTTATCTGTCGGGCGTGCCGCCGATGGCGGTCGCCGCCGGCAGCCAATTGTCGGCAACGATTGCATTGGCTGCGCCGACCTGGTGGTTCTGGCCGGCGCAGACGCCGCCGCCAATGGCCTGGCTGAGCCTGGCGGCGCTCGCGGTCTTGTGCACCGGCTTTGCGTATGTGATCTATTTCCGGCTGATTGCCCATGTCGGGCCGGCCAATGCAATCACCGTGACCTTTCTGATACCGGCTTTTGCCGTGGCCTGGGGCGCAATCTTTCTCGGCGAGCGGGTGACGCCGGCGATGCTGCTTGGCTGTCTGGTGATCCTGTCCGGCACGGCGCTGGCGGTCGGCCTCGTCAAGCCACAGCAGTGGCTGCGGCGCTGAGCTCGCCGAGCAGCGGGTCACGCGCCAGATAAAGCTGCAGCCATCCGTCGAGCGGCAGTTCGCCGACGGCGACTTCGCAGATTTCCAGTCCTTTCGCCAGCTCCCAGGTCGAGTCGAACCAGCCGCTGCCCGAAAAGCTTTCGCCGTCGTCGCTGGCCGCCTCGCGGGCCTTCGCCTGCGCGCCGAGGCGGCGCAGCGCGATGCGCGCAGCATCTTCGGCATTCATCACCCGGCGCAGTTCGCCGCGGCCGGCGCCGGCCGTGCGGTGCGGCGCCGGATTGCGGTGGGCGACGGCCTCGGTGCGGCTGGTCGGCAGGCGAAAGCTCAAGGTCGACATCGGCTGGTCTCCGGCGGTTGGCGTGGCAGGTCACGCGTTGATCGAAGTGTCGGCCGCCGCCGCTGCAGCAGCCATCCCTCGTCGGGCGGTTGCTGGAGCGACACTCCGCGGAGGGAGCTGGCGGGGGGATGTCCCGAAGCCGCGCCGTGGCCGCGCTTTGCAGCACACTTGCCGCTTCGTTCGCTACCACGCCGAAACCGCCATCCCGATGATCACCTGGCTGCAAGACGACCAAGACCCGTTGCCCGATACGTCAACGGCATTGCCGGCCGATTCGGATGCGCCGGGTCTGCTCGCCGCAGGTGGCCAGTTGAGCCCGCAGCGGCTGCGCGAGGCCTACAGCCACGGCATCTTTCCGTGGTACGGCGAGGGCCAGCCGGTGTTGTGGTGGTCGCCCGATCCGCGGATGGTGCTGCAGACCGCCCGTTTCAAGCCGAGCCGCTCGCTGCGCAAGACGCTCGCGCGCTTCATCCGCAGCCCCGGCTGCGCGATCCGCATCGACAGCGCCTTCCCGCAGGTGATCGGGGCCTGCGCCGGCAGCATCCGCGACGGCCAGCAAGGCACCTGGATCGTGCCGGAGATGATCCAGGCCTATTGCCGCTGGCACGAACTCGGCGCGGTGCACAGCGTGGAAACGTGGATCGACGGCGAACTCGCCGGCGGCCTCTACGGCGTCAACCTCGGGCGGATGTTTTTTGGCGAATCGATGTTTGCGCGGCGCAGCGATGCGTCGAAGATTGCGCTGGCCGCGCTGGTCTGCTTCTGCCGCAGCAACGCCATCGCCGCGATCGACTGCCAGCAGAATACCGCCCACCTGGCGTCGCTCGGCGCCGCCGAGATGGCGCGCGGCGAATTCGAGCGCCACCTGCGGGCCACCGTCGATCTGCAGCCGCCGGCCGACTGGTCCTATCATCCGGTCATGTGGCAGCAGCTTGCAGGCCCGCAGATCGAAACCACCCGGCCCGAGGACCCCGGCCAGTGACCCATCCGAAAGAATTACCGCTCGCGTCGCTGCAGTTCTACGCGACTGCGCCGTATCCGTGCAGTTATCTGGCCGGGCGGATGGCGCGCTCGCAGGTCGCGACGCCGAGCCACCTGATCCATGCCGACGCCTATTCCGGCCTGGTCGGCAACGGCTTCCGGCGCAGCGGCATGTTCACCTATCGGCCGTATTGCGACGGCTGCCGCGCCTGCATCCCGCTGCGCGTGCCGGTCGAGAGCTTCCAGCCGACGCGCAGCCAGCGCCGCGCGTGGAAGGCGCATGCCGGCCTGCAGGCCAGGGTGCTGCGGCTCGGCTTCGTGCCGGAGCACTACCAGCTCTATCTGCGTTACCAGGGCGGCCGCCACGCCGGTGGCGGCATGGACCACGACAGCATCGACCAGTACACGCAGTTCCTGCTGCAGAGCAGGGTCAACTCGCGGCTGGTCGAATTTCGCGCGCCGGCCGAACCGGGCAGCGACCAGCCCGGTGCGCTGAAGATGGTGTCGATCCTCGATGTGCTGAGCGATGGCCTGTCGGCCGTATACACCTTCTACGAACCGGAGCCGCACACCAGCTACGGCACCTACAACGTGTTGTGGCAGATCGAGCAGACGCGGCAGTTGCGGCTGCGCCATGTCTACCTCGGCTACTGGATCAGGAACAGCCCGAAGATGGCCTACAAGTCGCAGTTCGGGCCGAATGAATGCCTGATCGACGGCGAGTGGCGGGCAATGCCGCACGGGTAGACACAGGCCCCGGCCCCCTCCTCCCGGCCCCGATCAGAGCAGCTGCTGCCTGACCTCTTCGGCAATCGCCAGGCAGGCGGTCAGTCCCGGCGACTCGATGCCGAACAGGTTGACCAGCCCGGGCACCCGATGCACCGCCGGCCCGTCGATGATGAAATCGTGGGTGACTGAGTCGTCCGTTTCGCCGGCCAACCTGAGCTTCGGCCGCACGCCGCTGTAATCGGGTTGCAGCACGCCATCGGGCAACGCCGGCCAGTAACGGCGGATCTCGGCATAGAAACGCTCGGCGCGCGCCGGATCGACGCGGTAGTCGATCTGGTCCGGATCGTCGCCATCGAGCCACTGCACGTCGGGCCCGAAACGGGCCTGGCCGGCGAGGTCCAGCGTCAGGTGCACGCCGAGGCCGCCGGGCTGCGGTATCGGGTAGATCAGCCGCGAAAACGGCGAGCGCCTGGCGAGCGAAAAATAATTGCCCTTTGCGAGCCGCGGCCGTGGCGGCGGCGCCGCCTGCAGTGCATCGATCCGCCGCGCCAGCGCAGGCGCCCACAAGCCGGCCGAATTGACGACATACCGCGCGCAGAGCTCGATCGGGTGGTCGCCGCCGATCTGCAGCAGATGGCCATCAGACGTCTGGCGCATCGCCAGCACCGGCGAGCGCAACGCGACCGCGCCGCCGTGGACCTCGAGCCCGCCCTGCAGCGACAGCATCAAGCCATGGCTGTCGATGATGCCGGTCGACGGCGACAGCAGGCCGGCCGTCGCTCGCAGCTCGGGCTCGAGCTCGCGCAGCGCAGGCGCCTCCAGCCATTGCAGATCGGTGACGCGGTTCGCCATCGCCCTCTGTTGCAGCCGCTGCAATGCAGCGCTCTGGCTGTCGTCGGCGGCGACGATCAGCTTGCCGCAGCGCCGGTACGGCACGCCATGGGTCTCGCAGTAGTCGTACAGCATCGCCTTGCCGTCGACACACAGCCGCGCCTTCAGCGAGCCGGCGTCGTAATAGATGCCGGCGTGGATCACCTCGCTGTTGCGCGAGCTGGTCGCGGTGCCGATTGCATCGGCACGGTCGACGACGATTGTTTCCAGCCCGGCCATCGCCAGCATCCGTCCGACCGCGAGGCCGACCACACCGGCCCCGATCACACAGGCATCGATTTTCTCCATGCGCGATTGTTGCAAACCGCCCGCCGTCGGCGACCGTCGATCTGGCGATAATCGAGGGATGCCGCCTTCGCCCCCGCCGACTGCCAGCGCCAAGACGCTGTTGCCGCATCCGCCACTGCCGGATTACTACCAGGATGAAGCCGAACATGCGCGTTACCTGCGGCGCATCTTCGACGCGACCGCGGCCGACTACGACCGCATCGAGCGCGTGCTGGCTTTCGGCAGCGGGCCGTGGTACCGGCGCGATGCGCTGCGCCGCGCCGGTCTGGCCAGTGGCATGGACGTGCTCGACGTCGGCATCGGCACCGGCCTGGTCGCCCGCGAGGCGCTGAAATTGATCGGTAGCGGCGGCCGGCTGGTCGGCGTCGACCCGAGCCCGGGGATGATGGGCGAGATCGACCTGCCAGGCATCGAGCTGATCGCCGGCCGGGCCGAGGCCTTGCCGCGCCCGGACACGAGCTGCGATTTCCTGTCGATGGGTTATGCGTTGCGCCACATCGGTCAGGTCGGCGCCGCATTCGACGAATTCTTCCGCGTGCTGCGGCCGGGCGGAACGCTGCTGATCCTCGAAATCAGCAAGCCCGACGGCGCCGTCGGCACCGCGCTGCTGAAGGGCTACATGCGCGCCATCGTGCCGCTGATCGCCCGCGTCGTCGCGCGGCGCCGCGACACCGCCGAACTGTGGCGTTATTACTGGGACACGATCGAGGCCTGCATCCCCGCCGAAGCGGTGCTCGGTGCGCTGCGTTCGGCCGGTTTTGTCGATGTGCAGCGGCAGCGCCAGCTCGGCATCTTCTCCGAGTACATCGCCCGCCGACCGGCTGAGCTGGGCGCGCCGGCCGGCGTCGACGCTGCATCGCAATGACGACGGCGGCCGATGCGGCCGCGAAGGCGGCCACCGACTGTGATGTCGTCGTGATCGGCGGCGGCCCCGCCGGCTCGACGATCGCGACGCTGCTCGCCCGCCAGCATCGCCGCGTCGTGCTGCTCGAAAAGGCCGTCCATCCGCGTTTCCACATCGGCGAATCGCTGCTGCCGGGCAATGCCGAATTGTTCGATCGACTCGGCGTGCGCGAGCAGGTCGAGCGGATCGGCATGCCGAAATGGGGCATCGAATTCGTCTCGCCGGACCATGCGCACCGCAGCCACCTCGAATTTGCCGACGCCTGGGACAAGAGCCAGCCGTACGCCTGGCAGGTGCGGCGCTCCGAACTCGACGAACTGCTGTTCCGCCATGCGGCCGCGCAGGGCGCGGTGACGTTCGAAGGCTGCCATGCGCGGCAGGTCGATTTCGACGCCGACGGCGCCACCGTCACGGCCGACGTCGACGGCGGCCGGCGCAGCTGGCGCGCCGCCTTCGTCGTCGATGCCTCGGGCCGCGATACGCTGCTTGCGAACAAGCTGCGCTGCAAGCAGAAAAACCCGCGCCACGCCAGTTCGGCGCTGTTCGGTCACTACACCGGCGCGCGCCGGCTGGAGGGCCGCAAGCAGGGCAATATCAGCATCATGTGGTTCGAGCATGGCTGGTTCTGGTTCATTCCGCTGTCCGACGGCACGACCAGCGTTGGCGTCGTCTGCTGGCCGGCCTACCTGAAGACGCGACGCAAGCCGCTGCCCGAATTTTTTGCCGATACGGTTGCGATGTGCCCGGAACTGGCCGATCGGCTGAAGGATGCGACGCTGGTCGGCGGCGAGATCCACGCGACCGGCAACTATTCGTACAGCGCCGACCACGCCTGCGGCGACCGCTACCTGTTGCTCGGCGACGCCTTCACCTTCATCGATCCGATGTTTTCGTCCGGCGTCTATCTCGCGATGCGCAATGCCTTCGATGCGCTCGACGTGATCGACGCGCGGCTCGACCAGCCGGCGCGTGCACCGGCTGCACGCAAACGCTACGAAGCGCTGGCGCGCAAGGGCCCGGACGAGTTTTCGTGGTTCATCTTCCGCGTCACCAATCCGACGATCCGCCATCTGTTCATGTATCCGGCCAATCCGCTGCGCGTGAAGGAGGCGCTGCTTGCGCTGCTCGCCGGCGACCTTTATGGCAGAAGCCCGATCCAGCCGTCGCTGTGGGTGCTGAAGGCGATCTACTACGTGATCTCGCTGCGGCACCTGCGCCGCAGTTTCCGCGGCTGGCGGCAGCGCAACAGCCGGCTGCGCGAGCAGGCCGCGGCCGAGCTGCCATGAGCGTTCAACAACGAGTCGCTTGGTCAGCCCGCGGCGTGTCCGCGGCAATGGTGCTGCTGGCTGCCGGCAGCGCCTCGGCCGGCCAGCAGCCGCTGTGGGAACTCGGCGCCGGCGTCGGCGGGCTGCGGCTGCCGCACTACCGCGGCTCCGACCAGTCGCACAACTGGCTGCTGCCGGTGCCTTATGTCGTCTACCGCGGCAAGATCTTCAAGGCCGACCGCGAAGGCGCGCGGGCGGTGCTGTTCGAATCGCAGCGGGTTCATTTCGACCTCAGCCTGGCGGCCAGCGCGCCGACCCGCAGCGAAGACAACCGCGCCCGGCAAGGCATGCCCGATCTGGTGCCGACGGTCGAATTCGGTCCTAACCTGAACCTGCGGCTGGCCGATGGTGCGGGCTGGAAACTCGAGTTGCGCGCGCCGCTGCGCGCCGCGCTGACGGTCGAGTCGAATCCGCGTGCAGTCGGCTGGATCGCGTCGCCGAACCTGAACCTCGACCTGCGCCGCGGCGACGGCTGGAATATCGGCATGCAGCTCGGCGTGCTGCTCGCCGACCGCCGCTTCAACGGCTTTTTCTACGATGTCGACGCCAGCCAGGCGACCGCGCAGCGGCCCGCCTACCGCGCGCCCGCCGGTTATGGCGGCACGCAATGGACATTGGCGGCATCGCGGCGTTTCGACAACCACTGGGTCGGCGCATTCGCCCGTCTCGACGACCTGTCCGGCGCCCGCTTCGCCGACAGCCCGCTGGTGCGCGAGCGCAGCCACCTGGCGGTCGGCATCGCGGTCGCGTGGGTGTTCGGCCGCTCGTCGACAATGGTCGACGTCGACGAATGAATCCGGACCCGTTTGCCATGCTGCGCACCCTCATATCCGGCCTGCTGCTGGCGGTGCTGCTGCTCGGCCTCGGACTGATGTCGCTGGCCTGGAACCTCGTCGCGGCGCTGCTGCATCCGCTGCTCGGCGCCAGCCGCGGCAAGGCGATCGGTCGCTGGGCGATCAGCCGCTGTTATGCCGGCTTCTGGACCGTCGCCGGCCTGACCGGCGTGCTGCGGCTCGATTCGAGCGCCCTCGACGCCTTCCGCGACGAACCGCGTCTGATCTTCGCGGCCAACCATCCGAGCATGCTCGATGCGCTGATCCTGGTCGCACGCCTGCCGCGCAGCGCCTGCATCATGAAGGCCGAGCTGATGCGCAATGTCTTTCTCGGCGCCGGCGCCCGGCTGGCCCGCTATATCCGCAACGATTCAGCGCGCGGCATGGTCCGGCTGGCGGTGCAGGATCTGCGTGAAGGCGGCCAGCTGGTGATCTTTCCGGAAGGCACGCGGACGACGCGGCCACCCATCAACGGTTTCGGCAGCGCAGCGACGCTGATCTCGAAACTCGCCGACGCGCCGATCCAGACCGTCTTCATCGAGACCGATTCGCCTTATCTCGGCAAGGGCTGGCCGATCTGGCGGCTGCCGCCGATGCCGATCGTCTTCACGCTGCGCGTCGGTGCACGGTTTGCGCCGGCCGCCGACGCCCATGCGCAGCAGCGTCGGCTCGAGCAGTATTTCGCCGCCGAACTGCGGTCGGCGACGCAACCGGCGGCCGAACTCGGCGGCCAGGCCGCCGAATCCCGGTCCGCATGAGCGGGCGCGAGCCGACGGCTTCCAGCAGCCAGCTGGTGCTGATCCCGAGCTACAACACCGGCGCCAAGCTGCTCGAGACGGTGCGCGACGCACGCGCGCACTGGAACCCGGTCTGGGTCGTCATCGACGGCAGCACCGACGGCTCGGCGGCTGCGGTGCAGGCACTGGCCGCAGACGATGGCGGGCTGCGCGTGCTGCTGCTGCCGCACAACCAGGGCAAGGGTGCGGCGGTGCTGCACGGCCTGCGCGCCGCCCAGGCCGCCGGCTTTAGCGATGCCCTGACGATGGATGCCGACGGCCAGCACCCGGCGCCGCTGATCCCGCAGTTTCTGGCCCGCTCGCGCGAGCGGCCCGATGCGATGATCCTCGGCCGCCCGGTTTTCGATGCCAGCGCGCCGATGCTGCGGGTGCGCGGACGCCGCGTCTCGAACTGGTGGACCAACCTCGAGACACTCGGCGCCGGCATTGCCGACTCGCTGTACGGATTCCGCGTCTATCCGATCGCCGAGCTGGTCGCGGTGATGCAGCGGCAACCGTGGATGCGCCGCTTCGACTTCGACACCGAGGCGGTCGTCAGGCTGGCCTGGCGCGGCGTCAAGCCGATCAATGTCGATGCGCCGGTCAAATACCTCAGCGCCGAAGAAGGCGGCGTTTCGCATTTCCGCTACGGCCGCGACAACGTGCTGCTGACCTGGATGCACCTGCGGCTGATGCTGGAGTTCGTGCTGCGCCTGCCGCTGCTGCTGTGGCGCAAGCTGCGCCGCCAGCCACCGTTCCAGCCTTGAGCGCCGCTTCGTTCAGCGATATTTCGCCGCGGTGATGAACTCGCCGAACGATTCGCACCAGACGATCACGCTGTCGTAGGCATTCAGGTCGACCGATGGCGGCAGATTGACGATGAAATTGTCGAAGGTGCGCACGTCGCCGACGCGCAGCATCTTCGGCTTCAGGCGCAGAAATTCGGCCTCGGTCTCGACGAACTGCGGCGACAAATACAGCTTGTAGTCCGGCCCCGGCGCCAGCTTGCCGCGCAGCGACACGCTGGTCGGCCCGACCGCGACCTTGCCTTCGCCCCAGTGCAATGCATCGCTGTCCTTCAGGTCGCGGCGGAACTCGCCGCTGAATGTCGCGCCGGCAGCGGCGGCCGACAATTCGGCCTGCGCCGGCGAGGCCGGCGCGGTCAGGATCGGCAACACATAGATGCCGGCAGCAAAACCGGCGGCGCCGACCAGCACGTGGCTGACCAGCAGCAGCAATGTCTTCGCCATCGGGGCCTCCTTGTCGCAGCGCAGGCGGAGCGAGCTACTCGTGTGCGATCGGCGTCTCGGTGAACAGATATTCCTTCATCTGCTCCGAGAAACATGGATCCTTGCGGCGGATCCATTCGAGCACCATCGCCGCATGCTCCTTCTCCTCGTCACGGTTGTGCTCGAGGATGGCCTTCAGTTCGGCGTCCTTGCAGGCATCGGCACGCTGGTTGTACCAGTCGACCGCTTCGAGCTCCTCCATCAGCGAAACGATCGCCCGGTGCATGTCGCGGGTCGCATCGGACAATTCGGCAAGCGGTTCGTGGTAGCCGACACTGGACATCGTCTTCTCCTCGTTGATTGCACACATCGTTCGATGGCGGCGCATCCCGCAGCGCCGCCATCGAGCCGAGTGTGCCCGACCCTGCTCAGCAGGTCGAGGGCAGACGATTCACCGCCTATTTCGCGAGGTCGGTGCCGTAGAAGACGTGGCGTCCGAACGGGCTCAGCTTGAAGCCGACCACTTCCTTGCGGATCGGCTTCAGCTGCACCGCATGGGCGATCGTGAACCACGGCGCCTGTTCCTTGAAGATCACCTGCGCCTGCGAATACAGCTTCGCACGTTCGGCCTGGTCGGTCGTCGTCTTCGCCTTCAGCACCAGGTCCTCGAACGGCTGGTGGCACCACTTCGCGACGTTCGAACCATTCGTCTTCGCCGAATCGCAGCCAAGCAGCGTGTGCAGGAAGTTGTCCGGGTCACCGTTGTCACCGGTCCAGCCGAGCATGCCGGTCTGGTGCTCGCCGTTCTGCATCCGCTTGCGGTACTCGCCCCATTCGAAGCTCTTGATCTCGGCCTTGACACCGATCTTCGCGAGATCGGCCTGCATCAGTTCGGCAATCCGCTTCGCATTCGGGTTGTACGGACGCTGCACCGGCATCGCCCACAGGTCGATCTCGAAACCGTTCGGATGGCCGGCTTCGGCCAGCATCTTCTTCGCGGCGGCCTGATCGAAGGGGTCGTCCTTGATCGAATCGTTGTACGACCACAGCGTCGGCGGGATCGGGTTTTTCGCCGGAATGCCGGTGCCCAGATAAACCGCGTCGACGATCGCCTTCTTGTCGATCGCCATGTTGATCGCCTTGCGCACCTTGACGTCGTCGAACGGCTTCTTCGTCGTGTTGTAGGCGAGGTAGCCGACGTTCAGTCCCGGCTGCTCGAGCACGGTGACCTTCGGATCCTTGCGCATCGCATCGAGGTCGGCCGGGTTCGGGTAGGGCATCACATGGCATTCGCCCTTTTGCAGCTTCGCCCAGCGCACCGACGAATCGGGCGTGATCGCAAACACGAGGTCGTCGATCTTCGCCTTGCCGCCCCAGAACGTCGGATGCGCCTTGTAGCGAACGATCGCGTCCTTCTGGTATTGCACCAGGTAGAACGGGCCGGTGCCGATCGGCTCCTGGTCGATTTTCTCCGGCGTGCCGGCCTTCAGCATCGCATCGGCGTATTCCTTCGACTGCACGCCGGCAAATTCCATCGCGAAGCTCGAGACGAACGGCGCCTCGGGCTTCTCGAGCGTCATCTTCACGGTGTGGTTGTCGATCTTCTCGACCGACTTCAGCAACTTGTGCATGCCCATCGAATTGAAATAGGCATGGTTGGCGCTGGTGACCTTGAAATACGGATGGTCCTCTTTCCACTGCCGCTCGATCATGAAGATGATGTCGTCGGCATTCAGGTCACGCGTCGGCTTGAAATTCTTGTTGCTGTGCCACTTGACGCCCTTGCGCAGATGGAAGGTGTATTCCTTGCCGTCGGGCGAGACGGTCCAGCGCTCGGCCAGGCCCGGCACGATCTTCGTGCCGCCCGGTTCGAAATCGACCAGCCGGCTGTAGATCTGGCTGTTCGCGTCGAACGAGGTGCCGGTCGTGTTGACGCCGGGATAGAAGTTTTCCGGGCTGCCTTCCGAGCAGAACACCAGCGTCTTCGCCGCCGCGGGTGCCGCGGCAAGCGCAGCGACCGAGGCCAGCATCGTCAGCGCGAGCACCTGGCCTGCCCTGCGCGAAGAGCCGCGGGGGCGACGAACGGATACGGTTGAAATCATCAGCAACACTCCTGTGAAAAGGTCGTTTTTGAAGCGGCTCAGTGTATGCCGCGCGGGGCCGCGTCAAGAGGCTTCTGGGGCATACCCTGAGCCACCTGCTCGGCAAAATGACAAGCAACCTGCCGGCCGTCGAGTTCACGCAGAAGAGGCCGCTCGGCGCGGCAGCGCTCGGCTGCATGCGGGCAGCGGGTCGAGAACACACAGCCGCTCGGCGGATCGAGCGGCGACGGCAGCTCGCCCTTCAGCACCATCCGCACGCGGGCGACACCGCTGCCGGCCAGGCCCGGCGTCGATGCCAGCAGCGCCTGCGTATACGGATGCAGCGGCCGCGCGAACAGCGTCGCCTTGTCGCCCTGCTCGACGGTCGAGCCGAGGTACATCACCATCACGTCGTGGGCAATGTGGCGGACGACACCGAGGTCGTGCGAGATGAACAGGTAGGCCAGACCGAGCTGCTGCTGCAGGTCGGAGAGCAGATTCAGCACCTGTGCCTGGATCGAGACGTCGAGCGCCGATACCGGCTCGTCGGCAACGACCACCGCCGGGTCGAGCATCAGCGCACGTGCGATCGCAATGCGCTGGCGTTGACCACCGGAAAACATGTGTGGATAACGCTCGTGGTGTTCCGGGCGCAAGCCGACACGCTGCAGCATCGCGCGCGAGCGCTCGGCCCGCTCGGCGGCATCGATGCCGCTGTTGATCACCAACGGTGACTGCAGGATCGTGCCGATCTTCTTGCGCGGGTTCAGCGAGCCATAGGGGTTCTGGAAGACGAGCTGCACTGAGCGGCGCAACTGCTTGCGCTGGTCGGCGGTTGCCCGCACGACGTCGACTCCGGTCAGCCGCAGTTCGCCGCTGGTCGGTGCTTCGATCAGCGACACCATGCGCGCCAGCGTCGACTTGCCACAACCCGATTCGCCGACCACCGCCAGCGTGCGGCCGGCCCGCAGCTCGAAGCTGACGCCGCCGACCGCCTGCAGCCTCGCCGGCTCCCGGAACAGCCCGCGGCTGATGCGGTAGCTCTGCGTCAGGTCGCGCGCGCGGACGACGGTATCTTCGTGGTCGCTCATCGGGGGGCTCCGGCCGGCGCGGCGGCCTGTTCGGCTGCCGCGTCGGCGCGGCGGGGTGGATTGGTCGACAACGGATAGTGGCAACGCACGCGGCCATCGGCCCAGTCGCGCAGCTGCGGCCGCTCGGCGACACAGCGGGCATCGGCATATCGGCACCGCGGCGCGAACAGGCAGCCGGCCGGCCGGTCGTGCAGGCCCGGCACCATGCCGGGAATCGTCGCCAGCCGTGCATGGCCGTCGCTGCGCTCGGGCAATGCCGCCAGCAGCGCTTCGGCATACGGATGCTGCGGCGCATTGAACAAGGCCTGCGCCGACTGCTGCTCGACGACCTGGCCGGCATACATCACCGCGACCTTCTGCGCCATTTCCGACACCACGCCCATGTTGTGGCTGATCAGCACCAGCGCCATGCCGCGCTGGCGCTGCAGCTCCTGCAGCAGGTCGAGGATCTGCGCCTGGATCGTCACGTCGAGGGCGGTCGTCGGCTCGTCGGCGATCAGTAGCTTCGGGTTGCAGGCGATTGCCATCGCGATCATCACGCGCTGGTTCATGCCGCCCGACAACTGGTGCGGAAAGGCCTTCAGCCGCGTCGCCGGCGCCGGTATGCCGACCTGCTCGAGCAGTTCGATGCTGCGCTGGCGGGCCGCCTTCGAATCCATGCCGAGGTGCAGACGCAAGGTTTCGGCGAGCTGGAATCCGATCGTGAAACAGGGGTTCAGGCTGGTCGTCGGATCCTGGAAGATCATCGCGACGTCCTTGCCGATCAGCTCGCTGCGCTTGCGCTCGTTCAGGTCGAGCAGGTTGTTGCCGTCGAAGCGCAGCCGGTCGGCAGTGACCTTGCCGGGAAAACCGACCAGGCCCATCACCGCCATCATCGTGACGCTTTTGCCGGAACCGGATTCGCCGACGATGCCCAGCACCTCGCCGGCCTCGAGCGACAGGCTGACGCCGTCGACCGCATGCAGGCTGCCGTGGCGGGCCGGGAATTCGACCGACAGGTTTTCGATTTCGAGCAGGGCCATATCAGTAGTCTTCCGGCGCCACGCCAATCGCAGCTGCACGCCCATGCCGCGGTCCATCAAGCAGCCTCCGTGGATCCGGCTTTGCCGGTCCACTGGAGGCGCCCCCTTGAGGGGGTGCGCCGAAGGCGCTACGGGGGTGGGTCATCTTCTCAGTTTGGGATCGAGCGCATCGCGCAGCCCGTCGCCGAGCAGGTTGAACGACAACACGGTGATCAGGATCATCAGGCCAGGGAAGGTCACGACCCACCACGCGCGCAACACGAATTCGCGCGCATCGGCGAGCATCGTTCCCCATTCGGGCGACGGTGGCTGCGCACCGAGGCCGAGGAAGCCGAGCGCGGCGGCATCGAGGATCGCGGTCGAGATGCCGAGCGAGGCCTGCACGATCAGCGGCGCCGCGCAGTTCGGCAACACCTCGTTGAACATCAGCCGCAGATGACCGGCGCCGTTCATCCGTGCCGCGGTGACGTAATCCTTCGACGTCTCGGCGATCACCGCCGCCCGCGCGATCCGCACATAGTGCGGCAGCACGACGATCGCGACGGCGAGCATCGCATTGACGAGGCCTGGCCCGAGGATCGCGACGATGACGATCGCCAGCAGCAGGCTCGGCAGCGTCAGGATGATGTCCATCGCGCGCATCACCGCGATCTCGTAGATGCCGCGGAAATAACCGGCGGTCAGCCCGAGCACGGTGCCGATCAGCACCGACAGTGCGACCACCGCGAGGCCGATCACCAGCGACAGCCGCGCGCCATGGATCAGCCGCGACAACAGGTCGCGGCCGATCGCATCGGTGCCCAGCGGATGGGCGGCCGAGCCGCCGGCCTGCCACATCGGCGGCTGCAGGAAAACCGAGGCGTCGGTCTGATCCGGTGGATACGGCGCGATCTGCGGCGCGAACAGCGCCAGCAGCAGCACCGTGACGACGATGATCAGGCCGGCGAGCGCGCCGCGGTTGGCGCTGAAATCGCTCCAGAACTCGCGCAACGGCTGCGCCGGCGGCAGCTCGGCCGGTTCGACCGCCGGGTTGACGGGCGTTGTATTCATCGGCTGACCCTGATTCGCGGATTGATGATGCCGTAGGTGATGTCGACCAGCAGGTTGACGATCATCACCATCGCGCCGAGCAGCAGCATGCCGCCTTGCAGCACCGGATAGTCGCGGCGGCCGATCGCCTCGATCAGCCATTTGCCGACGCCTGGCCATGAAAAGATCGTCTCGGTCAGGATCGCGCCGGTGAACAACACGCCGACCTGCAGGCCGATCACCGTGATCACCGGAATCAGCGCGTTGCGCAGCGCGTGCACCGTGACGACGCGCAGCCGCGGCAGGCCCTTCGCGCGCGCGGTGCGGATGTAATCCTCGCCGAGCACCTCGAGCATCGCCGAACGCGTCATCCGCGCGACCACTGCGAGCGGGTTGGTGCCGAGCACGATCGCCGGCAGGATCAGGTGGCTGACGGTCGAGGCAAAGGCACCGTCGTCGCCGCTGATCAGGCTGTCGATCAGCAGAAAACCGGTCACCGGCTCGATGTAGTGCATCACGCTGATCCGCCCCGATACCGGCGTCAGGTCGAGCTGCACCGAGAACAGCAGGATCAGCAGCAGGCCCCACCAGAAGATCGGCATCGAATAGCCGGTCAGCGACACGCCCATCACGCCGTGGTCGAACAGCGAATTGCGCTTGACCGCGGCAATGATGCCGGCCGGTATGCCGAGCAGCAGCGCAAAGGTGATCGCACACAGGCCGAGCTCGACGGTGGCCGGAAACAGGGCCAGAAATTCATCGAGCACCGGCGTCTGCGTGATCAGCGATTTGCCGAGGTCGCCCTGCAGCACCCGACCGATGTAGATGCCGTACTGCACCAGCACCGGCCGATCCAGACCGTATTCCTTCAGCAGCGCCGCATGGCGGTCGGCGTCGATGCCGCGCTCGCCGGCCATGGTTTCGATCGGGTCACCCGGAACCAGCCGGATCAGGAAAAAGGCCAGCAGCGTCATCCCGAAAAACGTCGGAATGATCAGACTGAGGCGGGTCAGAATGAAACGGATCATCGGCAGGACGGCGGATCACCGCCTCGGAAGAAGCGGCGACTCTACTGCATCCGCTTCGTTCACAATTGGATGCAACCCGCTTTGCACCTTGCCGCTTCGCGATGGCCCGCTCCCCTGCCCTGACCCTGCGACCTGCCCTGCCGCATGACGCGACGGCGATGGCCGCGATGTCGCGCGACCTGATCGAAGCCGGGCTGGCCTGGCGTTATACGCCGCGCCGGATGATGCGGATGATCTCCGGCCCCGAAGTCGCCGCGGTGGTTGCCGACGATGCGGCACGGATCAGCGGCTTTGCGGTGATGCAATTCGGCGATGAGACCGGCCATCTGGTGCTGCTGTGCGTCGCCCGCCCGTTGCAGCGCCAGGGCATCGCGACGGCGCTGCTCGACTGGCTGCTGGCATCGGCGCGTGTCGCCGGCCTGGAGAGAATCGGCGTCGAGATGCGCGCCGACAACGTGATCGCCAGAAATTTCTATCGCATGCGTGGCTTCAGCGAACTCGACCGCATCGCCGACTACTACGCCAGCGGCATCGATGCGCAGCGGATGTCGCTGCAGCTGCGCCCGCCGCAGATACCGTGACCAAGCCTCAGCACATGCCGCCGTTGACCGAGATCACCTGGCCGGTGATATAGCCGGCCTCCGGTCCGGCCAGAAAACCGGCCAGTGCGGCAACCTCGTCGGCGGTGCCGGCTCGCTTGACCGGCACGATCCGGCCGATCGTCTCGGCATCGAAAGCGGCGTCTGCCATCGGCGACGCGATGATGCCCGGCGCAATCGCATTGACGGTCACGCCGCGGCTCGCGACCTCGAGCGACAAGGCCTTTGTCGCGCTGTTGATCGCGCCCTTGGCCGCGGCATAGTTGACCTGGCCGCGGTTGCCGATCAGCCCGGCCACCGACGAGATATTGATCACGCGACCCCAGCGGGTGCGCAGCATCGGCAGCAGCAGCGGCTGCGTGACGTTGAAAAAACCGTTCAGCGAGACATCGATGACCCGGTGCCATTGCGCCGCGCGCATGCCCGGAAAAACCGCGTCGTCGTGGATGCCCGCATTGTTGACGACGATCTGCACCGGCCCGCCCAACAGCAGCTGCTCGCAAGCCTGCCGGCTCGCCGCTTCGTCGGTCAGGTCGAAGATCCAGCTCCCGGCGCTGCCACCTGCATCCCCGATCTCGGCCGCCAGCTGCTGCACCGCGTCGGGCCGCGAGAAACCGTGCAGCAGCACGGTGGCGCCGTCGCGTGCGAGCCGGCGCGCGATCGCGCTGCCGATCGCGCCGCTGGCGCCGGTCACCAGCGCCCGCTTGCCGGCCAGCGGCCCGGTCATCGCCGAGCCTCCGGCGGATGCAGCACCACCGTCGCGCGGCCTTCGGCCAGCCGCTGTCCCGCTTCATCATCGACCTCGAAGCGGTACGCGACGACATCGGCGTCGCCGGCCAGCCGTTCGGCAAAGATCAACAAGGCTCCGGGCACGTCGTGCAGCGTCGTAACGCCGAACTGCACCTGACGCAGCGACGCGATGTGGCCGCCGCCGGGCGGGCCGCCGCTGCCGGCGAGCAGGCTGCCGTGCAATGCCATCGCCTGCGCCGCATATTCGATTGCCGCCGGCGCGAGCAGGCCGCTGGCGCTGCGCAATGGATTGGCCGGGTCCCGATGGCTGCTTGCGCTGCAGCGGATCTCGGTTGCTGACCAGCCGAGCAGCCGGTCGAGCACACACATCCGGCCCTGGTGTGGAATCCGCTCGAGGATGCCGGCGCGCTCCAGCGTCGCCGGGGCCGATGCCATGTCAGTGCCCATCGGCTGCGCTGCCCGGCGACAGAACGAGCTGCAGACTGCTGCCGAGGTGGTCGAGCAGCAACCGGCCCGAGCAGCCGCTCGCCAGCGCCTGCAGCAGCGGCAGGCTGCGCGCCGACGGCACGCCGCAGCGCAAGCGCTCGAGCGCCGGATCGCCGCAGGCATCGGCACTTCCGGCCACTGCGATGCGCAATGTCACCGATGCGATGGCCTGCGCGCCGTCGTCCGGGGTCAGCAGCAATGCGACACCGAAGGCATCGCTGAGCTGGCGCACCGAGCCGATCGGCTCCGGATACGGCACGTCGGCCGCGACCAGCAGCACCGGCCGTTCACCGCTGACGCATTGCACCGCCGCCTCGAGCAGGCCGGCGGCAAAACTGGCATCGAAGACGCACAGGCTGGTCGACGGCGCGCGCGATGCGGTCGCGATGTGCCAGTAGCCGGCCGCCGCGTTGTGGACCGAATTGGTGAAGCGGGTCGGCGACACGATCCGCTCGGCACTGGCCAGCGCCTCGCACAAGGCGTGGCAGTTGCTTGCATCGCCGGTCGACGCGGCAAATACCGTCGCCAGCGTCGCCGGATCGATTGCCGCGGCGGTGCAGGCCTGGTCGGCAACCGCCAGGCTGAGCTTGACGATCTCGCCGGCGCGTCGCCGTTCGGCCGCTGGCAGCCGTTGCGGCGCGGGCAGCACCGTCGGCGCATGTTGCCAGCCGGCAGGTGCGGCCAGCAGCGGCTTGGCCTGATTCCAGTCGAGCAACCCGGGGCCGACCAGGCCGATCGCGCGGATCGCAAAACGCAGTTGCGGCGAGGTCTGCGCGCTCATCGCGCAGCCCCGAACAGCAGGCTGGCATTGGTGCCGCCGAAGCCGAATGAATTGCTCAGCACGACGTCGAGCCGAGTCTCGCGGCTGCTGCCGACATAGTTGCAGCGCAGTGCCGGATCGATGCTGCGCAGGTTCAGGCCGGCCGGAATAGTCTGCTGCTGCAAGGCCAGCATCGCCAATGCCGCCTCGACCGCACCGGCCGCGCCGAGCGTGTGGCCGGTCGCGCCCTTGGTCGAACTGCACGGCACACCGGGCCCGAATACCTCGTGCACCGCGAGGTCCTCGGCGGCATCGTTGCCCGGCGTTGCGGTGCCGTGCAGGTTGATGTAGTCGACCGCATCGGGCTCGAGGCCGGCATGCGCCAAGGCGCCGCGCATCGCGGCGATTGCGCCGGCGCCTTCCGGATGCGGGCTGCTGATGTGATGGCCGTCGCTGCTTTCGCCGACGCCGAGCAGCCAGGCGGCCGGGGTGTCGCTGTCGCGTTCGAGCAGGCTGAACGACGCGCCTTCACCGATCGACAGGCCGCGCCGCCCTTCGTCCCACGGCCGGCAGATGTCGCTCGCCAGCAGTTCGAGCGAATTGAATCCGTACAAGGTCGTCAGGCACAGGCTGTCGACGCCGCCGACCACCGCCGCATCGATCAGGCCGAGCTCGATCATCCGCGCAGCCTGGCCGAATACCTTTGCGCTCGATGAACACGCGGTCGAGACGACGGCCGACGGGCCGTCGATTGCCAGCGCCCGGCGCGTGAAATCGGCGACCGAAAAAGGGTTGTGCGTCTGCGCGTAGCGGAAATCGGCCGGCAACGCGCCGGTCGCCGGGTCGCGGCGGCGGTAGGCGAGCTCGGTCTGCAGGATGCCCGAGGTGCTGGTGCCGATGAAGACGCCGACGCGCTGCGATCCGTAACGACCGACCGCAGCGGCGACGCGGTCGGCAAAGCCGTCGGCCTGCAATGCGAGCCAGGCCAGCCGGTTGTTGCGGCAGTCGAAATCGGCCAGCGGCTGCGGCAGCTGCTGCTCGTCGACCGCATCGACGATGCCGAGCCAGGTGTCGAGCTCGGCGGTCTCGAAGCGACGCTGCTGCAGGCCGCTGCGGCCTTCGCGCAATGCGGCGGCACAGGCGGCGCGGCCGACGCCGGTGGCGCAGGCAATCGTGAAATCGCTGACCGGCAGCCGCTTCATGCCTTGTCCGCGACCAGTAGCACATTCGCAAACGGCGTGCCGCGGCTCATCGGCAGGCCACGCACGTCGGCAAAACCGATCTCGCGCAGCAAGCTGGTCCAGTCGGCCAGCGGGCGGCAGAAAGTCGGCGGCACGCTGTGGCCGCGCACCGCGGTGACGACGCGGTCGGTCCACTGGCTGGCGCGGAAGCCGCGTTCGGCATGCTGGTCGCCGACCCGCAGCAGCAGCCGGCCGCCGCCGGCCAACGCGTCGAAGACGCGGCCGAGCACGCGCTGCTGCGCTGCATGGTCGACGTAATGCAACACGTCGAGGATCACGACGACGTCGCAGTCGGGCAGCGCGGCGTCGACCATGTCGGCGCAGACAAAGCTCGGCGCGGATGGCAGGCCGGACAGCGCCGCCGCAGCCCGCTCGACATCACGCGGCATCAGTTCGAGGCCTGTATAACGCGCGCCGACCGGCGCCGGCGGCCAGTCCGCAGGCCAGCGGCCATCGGCGCTGCAGCGATCGACGGCGGCGAGCAGGCTGGCCAGCAGCCCCTGGCCGCAGCCGATATCGACGATGTGTGCCTGCGGGCGGATCAGCCCGAGCTCGAGCAGGCTGCGAAAGACCGGGTCCAGACCGAGCTTGCCGCGGGCAAAAAACCAGGCGAACAATCCGGACCCGCGGTACGGTGCCTGCGCGGCGCGCAGCAATTCGCGCCAGCGCACATCGTTGCCGCCGATCCGCCCGGCGCTGTCTTCGCGGCTGCCGCCGCTGGCCGAAGAGATGGTTTTCATCGGCTCGGCGCCCCGGTCTCGGCGTCGGCCAGCGCGGCCCAGCGCAGGCCGCGGCTGCGCGCACGCGCGGCCAGTTGCGGCAGCACCTCGAGCAGCACCGGTCGGCCGGCCGCGCTGCGCGCGGCATTGCCATCGTGCAGCAGCAGGATGTCGCCGCCGGCCAGGTCATCGGTCAGCCGATCGAGCACCCGCGCCGGATCGCGTTCGCGGGTATCGAAACCGCGCCGTGTCCAGCTGACCAGGCGCAACCCGAGCTGGTGCAGCACCGGATCGAGAAACGGATTGCGCAAACCGGCCGGCGCGCGGAAAAAGACCGGCCGGCGGCCGGTCAGCTCGGCCAGCGTCTGCTGCGCACGCGTGATCTCGGCGCGGTAGCCGCCAAGCCCGAGCAGCGAAAAATCGTGACGATGGCGAAAACTGTGGTTTTCGACCGCATGGCCGCGCGCAACGATCTCGCGGGTGAGGGCCGGATGGCGCGCAGCCTGTTCGGCAATGCAGAAAAACGTTGCCTGGATCTTTTCGGCATCGAGCAGATCGAGCACGGCCGGCGTGACCTGCGGATCCGGACCATCGTCGATCGTCAGGCAGATCTCGCCACGTGCCGCGCGGTGCGCCGGCAGCCGGCTGATATTCGGGCCAAGCAGCCGGCTGCGCGGCCACAGGCCGGCACCGGTCAGCAACAGGTGATTGGCGGCAACGCTGCCGAGCGCCCACCACGCAAACTGCGGCATCGCCGCAGCGGCGCCGGCGGCAAGCAGGTGCAGGCCGACGCTGCCCTTGACCAGGGCGGGCATCGCCCATTCGGCGTCGGGTGGGGCGGAAACGGAAAACATTCGGACACCATCCTTACCGGATGGGGGGACTGCGGAATCGCAAATTTTCCCACAGGAAGCGGCAGCCACCGGCAAGCGCTCAGTCCGCTGCCGCGATACGGCCCGGCCGCGACATCACCGCGGCAAGCAGCAGCGCCAGCAGCGCACCGGGTGCGACAACCCGGCCGATCGCCGACAGCGCCGGAATTTCGGACAACGCGATCAGCCCGAACGACAGCACCGTGGTGAGATTGGCCAGCAGCAGCGAGGCCAGCGTATCGGCATCGGCCCGGCCTTCGCTGCGCAACTGGTCGAAGAACAGCCCGTAATTCGAACCGACCGCGATCACCAGCAGCAAGCCGACCAGGTGCAACACGCCGAGTTCGACATCGAGCAGCGCCAGCCCGCCGAGCGTCAACAGCACCGCCAGCGCCAGCGGGCCGCAGACCCGGCCGAGGCGGCGCGCCGAGCGCAGTTGCAGCGCCAACAGCACGACGACGCCGCAGGCGCCGAGCCCGGCCTGCAGCAGCGCCTGCTCGAGGTAGTGGGCATAGAGGCTGTCGAGCTCGTGCTTGATGTCGACCACCTGCACGTCGTGCCCGCGCTCGATGCCCTGCAATGCGGCGCGCACCGGCTCGGCCAGCACCTGCTCGCCGGCCGGATGCAGCGGCAGCAGCGCAGACCAGCCGCCACCGTCGCGCTCGAACAGCAGCGCGTCGACCGCCGGCGCAAACGCCGTGCCGTCCAGCGAGACGCGGGTGATCAGGCCACGCTGGCGCGCCTGCTCGACCTCGTCGACAAACGGCGCCAGCCGCCCGGCCGGCAGTGGCCCGTCGCTGGTCGCTTCGGCCAGGTTCTGCCGCAGCCGCTGCGCTGGCGGCAGGCTGGCCAGCCGCTGCTGCTGGGTGGCCTGGCTCGGCAGTAGCCGCGTCGGCGTCTCGAAGCCGGCCAGCAGACCGCTCGCAACCAGCGATTCGAGCCGCGGCACCGCCGCTTCGGCGGCACGCAATGCCGCTTCGACATCGCTGCCGCTGGCAACAACCATCGTGCGCGCGTCGCTGGCGCCCAGATCGGCGCGCAGGCTGGCATCGAGCGCCTGCGCGGCCGGCGAAATCGGGCTCAGCGAGCCGAGGCTGCCGCGCCACAGTTGGCCCCACTGGCCGGCCAGCAGCAGCACCGCGGCGACACCGAGCAGCAGCGCCGGCCAGCGCAAGGTCGGCAACCAGCCGACCGCCGCGCGGGCAACCGCCGCCAGATGGCGGCGCAAACCCTGGCCGGCGGCGCCGTCCGGCACCAGCCGCGGCAACACGAAGCGGGTGGTCAGCGCGGCGGCCGACAGGCCGGCGATCGAAAACAGGCCGAGTTGCGCGAGCCCGGGGAAGCCGGAAAACAGCAGCGCGCCGAAACCGCAGACCGAGGTCAGCAGGCCGAGCCGCACCGTCGGCCAGTTCAGCTGCCGCCAGCGCTGCCAGCCCAGGCCGTCACGCGCCGGGCTGCGCGCCTGGATCAGGTAATAGATTGCATAGTCGACCGACTCGCCGATCAGCGTGCTGCCGAAGGCCAGTGTCAGGCCGTGGACGTTGCCGAAGACCAGCCCGACCGCCAGCACACCGCAGACGATGCCGCTGACCACCGGCAGCAACGCGACGCCGAGCGCGGCGGCACTGCCGAAGGCGAGCAGCAACAGCCCGCCGACGACGATCGCGCCGGCAATCGCCAGCATCTTCACCTCGTGCTGGATCTGTGCGCGGCTGTCGACCGCAAATACCGGCGTGCCGCTCATCCGCAGCTGCAGGCCCTGCGCCGCCAGCGGCGCAAAGGCCTGATGCACCGCGGCCAGGCTGCGTTCGATGCGGTCGAGGTCGGCGCCTTCGGCATGCAGGCTTGCCAGCAGCAGCGCGCGCGGCGCCTCGCGCGCAACCCACACACCTTCCTCGCTGCGCGGTGCCTGCGCTGGCAGCAGGTTTTCGGCGATGCGCTGCGTCTCGCCGGTCGGATCGCGGTCGAGCAGCGGCTTCAGCGCATTGCCGGCGGGTGTGCCGAGCAGCGACAGCGTCTCGTCGATCGCCTCGCGCAGCCCATCGACGCTGAACCGTTGTTCTTCGACCGCCGGGCTGAGCAGATAGCGGTGCTCGAACAACCAGCGGCCGCTTTGCTCCCAGCCGGCATCGGAGCGGTCGCCGTTCTGCACCTGTTCGAAATGGCCGCTGGCGCGCAGCGCGGCCGCCAGCGCACGCGAGGCGGCGGCGCGTGTGGCCGCATCGCCGCCATCGATCGCGATCAGCAGGCTGCGCGACGCGACGCCGCTTTCGAGCTGCTCGATCAGGATCTGCTGGCGCGGATTGGGGCTTTTTGGCAAAAAGGCCGACAGGTCGGCGCTGAATGGCAACCGGGCGATCAGCATGCCGGCCGCGGCGATTGCCAGCAGCCACGCAAGCAGCACCGCAAGCGGCGCCCGCCAGATGCGGCGGGCCGGTGGCGTCACGGCTTCGAAACGCCGGCCGACGCCGCTGCAGCCGCGCGCAGCGGCTCGATCGTCATCAGCGAGCGGTCGCCGCCGGGCAGCTCCATCTCGATGCTGGCGAGATCGCCGCGCCGACCGCTGATGCGGATGGTCTTGACCTGTGCGCCGAGCCGCGACTCGAGCGGCGTCAGCAGCAGCGTCCAGCGCTCTGCACTGCCGCTGGTTTCGGCATTGAAATGGCGGCGCAGCGTCGCGCCGTCGCCGCTCAGCGTCGCGCGCACCGACTCGACGACGGCGATCATCTCCGGCGCCGCATCGAGGCTGAAACTGCGGCTGCGTCCGGCGCGGCTCAGCGTGACCTTGTTGCCTTCGACCTCGATCGTCTCCGGCCGCGGCTTCAGCGTTCGCCGCACGAAGCGATCCGGTGCCTCGAACGCGAGGCTGCCGGTCGAGACCAGTGGCGTATCGATGCCTTGCACAAAACGCTGCTCGTGAAACAGCGCCTCGCCGCTGCGGCGTTGGCCGAGCATCGTCATCAGCGATGGCAGGTCGAGCGCCAGCGCCGGCCACGCCGTGGCCGCCAGCAGCAACGCGAGCAGCCAGCGCGGGCCACGCCGCTCAGGGCTGCCGGTCTTCGAGCCAGAAATCATGGAAATTGAACCAGTTGTGGGGTAACTCGCGGCAGACCTCGGCCAGCCGTGCCGCATACGCGATCACCGCCGCCCTGATCGCCTGCTCGCGCTGCGCCGCATCGGCAAAACCCTGGCTGAAATCGGCAACCGGCGCAAAACGCACATCGTAACGGGCGCCGCCCAGGTACAGGCCGGCCATGAATACGACCCTGCGGCGCAGCATTGCGGCAAGCCTGAACGGCGCATCGCTGAAGCTCGCCCGCTGACCAAGAAAATCGACCTCGACCGCCGCCGAGCGGCTCGATTCACCCGGCAGCGCCCGGTCCGCCAATACGCCGGCCAGCCCGCCGGCATCCAGCCAGTCGCGCACCGCGAGCATCGACTGCGGCCGGCCGAGCGCGATGATCTGCGGCCGGTAGTCCGGCGCGATCGCCTGCAGCGTCTGGTTGATCTTCTGCGCGTTGTCCGGGTACATCACCATCGCGACGCGCAGGCCGCTGCGCTGCGACCCGACCGTGCGCAAGACCTCGAAGCTGCCGACATGGGCGCCGACCAGGAATGCACCGCGGCCGGCGGCCAGCGCATCGTCGATTGCTTCCTCGCCAGTGACCGTCACCTCGAACAGATCGGTGCTGCTGCCGAGCAGGTAGACGCGGTCGAGGATGGTCACCGTGAACGCATGGATATTGCGGTAGACATCGCGCCAGCCGGCCGGCCGGCCGAGCGCACGGCCGAGAAAACGCCGCAGATTGCGCCGTGGCCCCGGCGCGAACAGCAGGAAATAGAAGCTGATCGGATGCAGCAGCCAGCGCGCGACCCGCCGGCCTGCACGCAGCGCAATCCAGCTCATCAGTCGCAGCGCGAACAGGTTGCTGCGCTCCGGCGCCGCTGCCCAGCCCTGCCGCTGCGACCCGGTATCGGTGGCACTCATCGTGCCGGCTCCGTCGATGCCGGCCCGCGTCGCCAGCGCCCGCTGGCGACCGCGGTCGAGCCGACCGCCACGTCGAAGGCCAGTTGCTGCCGGTCGTCCAGCCGCAGGTCGATCACCAGTTCGCTGTCGGGGCCGACCGGCGCAAGAAACTTGACCGCAACCAGCAGTGGCTGCGCGCCGAGCGCGTCGGCAAACGGCGGCGGCAGCGATTGCGCCGCCTCCAGCACCTCGGCCAGCAACAAGACGCCGGGCAGGATCGGCCGGCCCGGAAAGTGGCCGTCGAAAGCCGGGTGATCGGCTGCAATGCGGCGCAGCACCACCCGCTGCGTCGGCACCGCGTCGGTATTCACGGCGCGTTGCCGCGCAGATGGTGCGCGGCCAGTTCGCGCAGGGTCCGCACGGTCAGTTTGCCGGTCGCCTCGCGCGGCAGGCTGTCGAGCTTGACGATGCGCCGCGGCACAAATACCGCCTCGAGCCGTTGCCGCAATGCGGCAGCAATCTCGCGGCTCTCGAGGGTCGGCGCGACGACGAAGGCAACCGGCCGGACGACGCCGTCGACTTGTTCGTCATCGAGCCAGAAAACGCCGTCGAGCACGCCGTCGATGCTGTTCAGATGGAAATTCAGGTGGCCGAGCGAGCTGCGCTTGCCGGCGACGTGGATCAGGTCGTTGGCGCGGCCGAGCAGGCGGAATTGCGTCGCCGATTCGAGATGCAGGATGTCGGCCAGCGGCGTCGGCGCGACGACGTGGCCGCCCTCGACAACGAAGGCTTCGGTGCCGGCATCGACCTCGCAGCGGATCGTCAACCCGTCGAACGTGGTCCACAGTTCACCTTCGACGGTGCGCCGCGTCGCGACCTGGCCGGCCTCGGTGCAACCGTAGATCTCGATCAGCTTGCCGCCGAATACCCGCTCGGCCTGCGCGGCGAGCTGCGGCGACAGCGGCGCGGTCGCGCTGAGCAGCAGGTCGACCGGCGGCAGCTCGACGCCGGTCTGCAGCAGCGTCTTCAGATGGAAGGGTGTCGTCACCAGCGCCCGCGGCCGCGGCACCTTGCGCAGCGCCTGCGCGATGTCGAGCGGAAAAAACGGCCGGCCGGCATCGAATGCGGCACCACCGAGCAGCGCCAGCAGCACAGTCGACTCGAGGCCATAGCTGTGCTGGGCCGGCACCGTCGCGACGACCGTCAGACCGGACAGATCGGGCCGCTGCAGCAGCTCGGCCAGCCGCCGCGCCGCCGCGGCGACATTGCGCACCAGCGTGCCCCAATGTTTCAGGTGCGGCTGCGGCGCGCCGGTCGATCCGGACGTCAGCAGGCAGACCGCCGGCTGCGCAGCGCCAATTGCCAGCTCCGGCAGTGCGGCCGGCAGTTCGGCATGGTCATCGGCGGCACAAACCTGCGGCAGATCGACGTCGGCGAGTTTCTCACCGTCGTGCAGCGCATACAGCCCGGAGCCGAAACCCTGCAGCGCCGCCAGCGTCTGCGGCATCATGTTCGGCGGCAGCAGGCCGGCCTGGCCGCGCAGCAGCGCCGCCGCAAGACCGACCGCGAAGCGATAGCGGTCGACCGACAGATTGATCATCGCGTCGGAGGCCGGCAGCAGTTCGGCCTGGCGCAGCGCGTCGGCGACAAACTGGCGGCCGCTGATCGGGCGGCCGTCTCGCCAGGCCAGCGGTGCCTCGAGGTCGCGCGCGGCCAGCAATGGCAGGGCGCCGTCGAACCGGGTCACGGTCACCGCGGCGTCGCCTGGTAGGCGCGGGCAGCGTCGAGCAGGCTGGTGCGTTCGAATTCCGGGTGCAGCCGATAACGCAGCAGGAATTCGCCGACAAACAGCGCCCCGATCAGCAGCGGCGTCACGATATTGGCCAGCGCCGACCACACGGTCCAGCTCGCCAGCAGGTAGACGGCGACCGACAGCAGCGCCATCGCGAAGAAATAGATCACCCAGGACTTGGTCACCTGGCGCGTATAGGCCAGCATCTCGGCGGTCAGCGAGCCATGGACCCGCGTCGCGACGCGGCCGATCAGCGACACGCTGTCGCCGCGCAGCGTATTCGCGAACATCACGCCAAGGCCGAAGTGGATACCGACATGCTGCAGCAGGTAGAGATGGCGCACATCACCGAAGCCGCCGCGCGCGACGACCAACGCAACTGCGGCTGCCAGCAGCAGCAGACCGGCGATGCCGACAATCGAGCGCCGGCGCACGGCCCAGACCAGCCCGGCCAGCCAGATCGGCGCGATCCAGGCCGCCAGCGCCCACGAACTGCCGCTGTGCAGCGTCAGCCAGTGCGACAGGCCGATCCAGGCCGCGATGGCCAGCAGCCCGACCGCGATCCGCCACGCCGCCATTGCCGTTCTCAGCGGGTGCGGTTCGCCGCGACGTGCGCCGCCAGACTGCGCAGCGATGCAAAGATCTGCTTGTTCTGTTCGTCATCGGAGCGCAATTCGAAACCGTAGCGGCGCGACACCTCGAGCGCGACCTCGAGGATGTCGATCGAATCGAGGCCGAGGCCATCGCCATACAGCGGCGCGGTCGGGTCGATCTCGCTGGCGGGCATTTCGAGATTCAGCGCCTGCACGAGCAAGGCAGCCAGTTCGGCCTCCGCGGCAGACTGCTGCGCGGCCAGATGGCTGCCTTCAGGCGAGATTTCTTGGGCGGACGAAGACACGACGCTCCCGGGGACTGTTGGATCAGGGGTTGTCGATTCTAAAGGCGCGGACGGCCGACGGCATGCCGGTTGCGCGTGGCCGGGCTGCAGGCAGCCTGCAACGCGCAAACCCCAGTCATCGCAGCGGCGCAATCGCCGATACTGGCGCCCCGCGCTGCGAACTTGGACCAGCGCCTGCCGGAGAGTGCCATCACCCCAGAACCGCTGCCGGGCCACCTCGATGCAACACCGCCAGATGAGGCTGCGCTGCGCCTGCGCGACGCCGTCTGGGCGCGCATCCGCAGCGGCTGGTGGGCGAAGATCCTGGCGACGACGCTGGGCATCAGCGTCTTCTTCGTCGCCTATTTCTGGGTCCTGCGCAATCCGCAGTTCGCACTGACGGTGGTGCCGCTGAGCTGGCCGGACCGTCTGATCCCGTTTGAACCTGCGGCCTTGCCGGTTTATTTTTCGCTGTGGTTTTACGTTTCGCTGGCGCCGGCGCTGCTGCGCGATGTGCGCGAACTGGTCGATTTCGGCCGCGCCTGCATCGGCCTTGCGGTGGTCGGGATGACGATTTTTCTCCTCTGGCCGACGACGACGCCGGAATTTGCGATCGACTGGACGCTGCATCCGTCGATCGAATTTCTGAAGCAGGTCGATGTCTCGTCGAATGCCTGCCCGTCGATGCATGTCGCGTTTGCGGTGTTGACGGCGATCCGGCTCGAGCGCACGCTGCTCGAACTCGGCGCGCCGCCGGTGTGGCGCGCGGGCAATCTGGTGTGGTGCCTGGCGATCGCCTGGTCGACGATCGCGACCCGGCAACATGTGGCCTGGGACGTGCTCGCCGGCGCGCTGCTCGGCGTCGCGTTTGCACTGCTGCACCTGCACGATCTGCACCGCCGCAGCCGCTAAAAACCGTCGGCGCTGGCCGGACTCGGCGGTCCGGGTATGCTTGCGGGTTGGCTGGAACTTCAGTCAACACCAATATTCGGACCCGGCTGCCGTCTGCGCCAGCTGCAGCCAGTTCATTGTGTCGGATCTCCCCCCGCCCTCCGCCGTTGTTTCCATGCCCGTTCTCGCGTCATCGCCAACGATCTCGCCCGCGCTGCGAACCGATTCGCTGGCCTGCCGGCGCGGCGAGCGGCTGCTGTTCAGCGGGCTCGACCTGACACTGGCGCCGGGGCAGATCCTGTGGGTCCGTGGCGCGAATGGGCGCGGCAAGACCAGCCTGCTGCGCCTGCTCAGCGGGCTGTCGAGCCCGGCCGGCGGCCAGATCCTGTGGCAAGGCCGGCCGCTGCGCGCGGCCGGCGCCGAGTTTCGCAGCCAGCTGCTTTACCTCGGCCACCACAACGGCCTGAAGGACGATCTGACGGCGCTCGAAGCGCTGCGCTTCCTGGCCCGCATCCACGGCCGGCCGAGCGGGGCCGATCAGCTGGTCGCCGCGTTGCAGGCGCTGGGCATCGCGAACCGCCGCCATGCGCCGGTGCGCACGCTGTCGCAGGGTCAGCGCCGGCGCGTCGCGCTGGCCCGGCTCGCGCTCGACCTGGCCGGCGGCCCGGCCGGCTTGTGGCTGCTCGACGAGCCCTACGACGCGCTCGACAGCCAGGGCATCGCGGTGCTCGACGGTCTGCTTTGCGCCCATGCGCGGCGCGGCGGCAGCATCGTGCTGACCAGTCACCTGCCGCTCGGCCTGAGCGATCCCGAGCCGATCGTGCTGCAACTCGACAAACTCGGCGTGACCCAGTCGGTCGAGGCGGCACTCGCATGATGCGCAGCATTGCCAGCGCCGCCAGCAGCGCCGATGACGAAGCGACGCCGATCGCCGCGCCGACGCTGTTTGCCGCGCTGGTCGGCCGCGATTTGCGGTTGGCCGCTCGCCGGCGCGTCGACGTGTTGCTGCCGCTGGCCTTCTTCACCGTCGCCGTCAGCCTGTTTCCGCTCGGCGTCGGCCCGGAGACCGAAACGCTGCGGCAGATCGCACCGGGCGTCGTCTGGGTCTGCGCGCTGCTTGCCGCGATGCTGTCGGTAACCCAGCTCTATGCCGGTGATTTTGCCGACGGCTCGCTCGAACAGATGCTGTTGAGCGGCGAATCGAGTCTGTCGATCGCCGCCGCAAAGGCGCTCGCGCACTGGCTGCTGACCGGCCTGCCGCTGGTGCTTGCGGCGCCGGTCTTCGGGCTGCTGTTCGACATGCACCAGCCGGCCATCGCCGCGCTGGTTGCCGGGCTGCTGCTCGGCACGCCGATCCTGAGCCTGCTCGGCGGCCTTGGCGCGGCGCTGACGCTCGGCCTGCGCAGCGCTGGGGTGTTGCTGATTCTGCTGATCGTCCCGCTGTGCATACCGGCGCTGATCTTCGGCACCGGTGCGGTTGCCGCGGTCGAGGCCGGGCTCGACGCCCAGGGCCATTATTCGCTGCTCGGCGCGCTGCTGATCTTCACGGCCCTGGTGGCGCCGTGGGCGACGGCTTCGGCCTTGCGGATCGCCACCGAATAAAACCAGTTCTCTTCGATGAATTCGCAGCGTCTTCGATTCTTCACCTTCGCTTCGCCGTCGCGTTTCTACGCGCTGGCCGGCAGCGTCAACCCCTGGCTGTGGGCGACCGCGATCGCGCTGACGATCGCCGGCCTGTACATCGGCTTCTTCGTCGCGCCGACCGACGCGACCCAGGGCGAGTCCTACCGCATCATCTTCATCCATGTGCCGGCGGCCTGGATGTCGATGCTGCTGTACCTGGTGATGGCCTTCTGGGCCGCGATCGGCTGGGCCTTCAATGCACGGCTGGCGTCGATGGTTGCGCGCTCGATCGCACCGACCGGCGCGATGTTCACCTTCATCGCGTTGTGGACCGGCGCGTTGTGGGGCAAGCCGACCTGGGGCACCTGGTGGGTCTGGGATGCGCGGCTGACCTCGGAGCTGATCCTGCTGTTCCTGTATCTGGGCTACATGGCGCTGGTCAATGCGATCGACGAGCAGCGGCGCGCCGATCAGGCCGGCGCGCTGCTCGCGATCATCGGCAGCATCAATGTGCCGATCATCTATTTCTCGGTGCAGTGGTGGAATACGCTGCACCAGGGCGCGACGATCAGCGTCACTGCGGCGCCGAAGATGGCCAGCACGATGCTGACCGCGATGCTGCTGATGACCTTCGCCTTCTGGGCCTACGCATTTGCGGTGGTATTCAGCCGCACACGGGCACGGATTCTCGAACGCGAGCACGATACGCAGTGGGTCCGCTCGCTGCGCGGGGAGCAGGCATGAACTGGGGCAGCGCATCCGAATTTTTTGCCATGGGCGGCTACGGGTTGTATGTCTGGGGCTCCTATGCCGTGACCGCCGTGCTGATGCTCGGTGAGCCCTGGCTGACCGCGCGCCGGCATCGCCGCGCACTCGATTCACTGAACAACGCTTCCGATGAGGACTGACCGATGAAGCCTCGCAACAAGCGCCTGGCCCTGGCCGGCGGCGTCGTGCTGGCCGTCGCGGCGATCGCCGCGCTGGTCCTGAACGCATTCCAGAGCAACCTGGTCTTTTTCTATTCGCCGTCGCAGATCGCCGCCAACGAGGCACCGCAAGGTCGCACCTTCCGGATCGGCGGGATGGTCGAGGAAGGCACCGTCAAACGCGACGGCCTCGATGTCAGCTTCGTCGTCACCGATACCGCGAAGACGATACCGGTGCGTTACCAGGGCATCCTGCCCGACCTGTTCAAGGAAGGCAAAGGCGTCGTTGCCCAGGGCCAATTGCGCGACGGCGTCTTCGTCGCGAAGGAGGTGCTCGCCAAACACGACGAGAACTACATGCCGCCGGAAGCCGCCGAGGCGCTGAAACGCGCGCAGCAGGGCAAGTCGCAGATCGGTGAGTCGGTCGTGCAGCAGGGTGCGACGGGCGGGGGCAGCCGATGATTCCGGAGCTCGGGCATCTCGCGTTGTGGCTGGCGCTCGGCGTCAGCCTGGTGCAGGGCATCGTGCCGCTGGTCGGCGCGCAACGCGGGCGCAGCGATCTGATGGCGATCGCCCGGCCGAGCGCACAGGCACTGTTTGCGCTGATCGCCTTTGCCTTCCTGTGCCTGATCGCCTCGTTCGCGCGCAACGATTTCTCGGTCTACAACGTCGCGGCCAATTCGAATACCGCATTGCCGCTGCACTTTCGCATCGCCGCAAGCTGGGGCAGCCATGAAGGCTCGATGCTGCTGTGGCTGCTGATGCAGTCGGGCTGGGCCTGGGCGGTTGCGCAGTTCAGCCGCCACCTGCCGCGGCCGGTGGTCGCGCGGATCCTCGCGGTGATGGGACTGCTCAGCGTCGGCTTCCTGCTGTTCGTGCTGATGACGTCGAACCCGTTCGACCGCCTGTCGCCGATGCCGATCGACGGCCGCGACCTGAACCCGCTGCTGCAGGACCCGGGGATGATCTTCCACCCACCGATGCTGTACATGGGTTATGTCGGCTTCTCGGTCGCTTTCGCATTTGCCGTCGCCGCACTGATCGGCGGCAACCTCGATGCGCAATGGGCGCGCTGGACGCGGCCGTGGACGACCGTGGCATGGGCCTTCCTGACGGTGGGCATCGCGCTCGGCAGCTGGTGGGCGTATTACGAACTCGGCTGGGGCGGCTGGTGGTTCTGGGATCCGGTCGAAAACGCCTCGTTCATGCCGTGGCTGGTCGGCACCGCGCTTATCCATTCACTGGCGGTGACCGAAAAACGCGGCAGCTTCAAGTCGTGGACGGTGCTGCTCGCGATCCTGGCATTTTCGCTGTCGCTGCTCGGCACCTTCCTGGTCCGCTCGGGCGTGTTGTCGTCGGTCCACTCGTTCGCCACCGATCCGGCGCGTGGCCTGTTCATCCTCGTTTTCCTCGCGTTGACCGTCGGCGCATCGCTGGCGCTGTATGCGTGGCGGGCGCCGACCGTCGGAATCGGCGCGCGTTTCGCGCTGGTCTCGCGCGAGACGATGCTGCTGGCAAACAACGTGCTGCTGGTCGTCGCGACCGCCGCGGTGCTGCTCGGCACGCTGTATCCGCTGATCCTCGATGCGCTCGGCCTCGGCAAGATCTCGGTCGGCCCGCCGTATTTCGATACCGTCTTCGTGCCGCTGATGGCGCCGCTGGTCTTTCTGATGGGCATCGGCCCGCTGACGCGCTGGAAACAGGCCGAACTGCCCGAACTCGGCCAGCGGCTGCGCTGGGCAGCGGTGGTTGCCGTCGTCGCGGCAATCGGCGCGGCATGGGCCAGCGGCAGCTTCACCTGGATGTCGGCGTTCGGCCTGTTGCTCGCGTTCTGGATCATCGCGTCGCTTGCGGTCGACGTCTGGGACCGCATCCGGCCGGCTGGCGGCGTGCGTGCCAACATGCTGCACCGGATGCGGCAGATTCCGCGCGCGATGGTCGGCATGATGCTGGCCCACGCCGGTGTCGCGGTCTTCATCATTGGCGTGACGATGGTCAAGACGCACGAGATCGAACGCGACGTCAAGATGAATGTCGGTGAGACGACCAGCGCTGCCGGGCTCGTCTTCACCTTCCGCGGCGTCGTCAACGGCACCGGCCCGAATTACGACGCCGCGCGCGGCCATGTCGAGATCAGCCGCGACGGCCGCAAGCTGTACGACCTGTACCCTGAAAAACGCATCTACCGCGTGCAGCAGATGCCGATGACCGAGGCAGCGATCGTGACCCGGCTGACCCGCGACCTCTATGTCTCGCTCGGCGAACCGGTCGACGACGGCGCCTGGATCGTCCGTGTCTACGTGAAGCCCTTCGTCGGCTGGATCTGGGGCGGCTGCGTGCTGATGGCGCTCGGCGGCCTGCTGGCGATCACCGACCGCCGCTACCGCGTGCGTGCACGCTCATCTGCAACCGAATCGCTCGCCGCCGGCGGCGCCCGTGCGTGATGAAGATCAAGGGTCTGAGATTCATCCTGCCGCTCGGCATCTTCGCGCTGCTGCTCGCCTTCCTGCTGGTCGGCCTGCGGCTCAATCCGCGCGAGGTGCCGTCGCCGCTGATCGGCAAGCCGGCGCCGGCGTTTTCGCTGCCACTGCTGGCCACGCCGGAACAGCGGATCTCGCGCGAGGACCTGCTCGGCAAGGTCTGGGTGCTCAACGTCTTTGCGTCGTGGTGTGCGCCGTGTCGCGTCGAGCATCCGCTGGTCACCGAACTGGCCGAGCGCAAGCTGGCGCCGGTCTACGGCCTGAACTACAAGGACCAGACCGCCGACGTGACCAACTGGCTGGCGCAGCTCGGCAACCCGTTTGCCGCGGTGCTGGTCGACGCCGATGGCCGCACCGGCATCGATTTCGGTGTCTATGGCGTACCGGAAACCTTCGTCGTCGACCACAAGGGCATCATCCGGCTGAAGCACATTGGACCGCTGACGCCGGACGATGTCAGCGAGCGCATCATTCCGCTGCTGCAAAAGCTGCAGGCCGAGCAATGATGATGCGCAATCCAACCGTCGGAGCAATCTGGCTGCGCCTGCTGCTGTGCGCCGCGATGCTGCTCGGCAGCGGCGCCGGCATCGCGAAGGAGGCCGCACCGACCGCCGCCGATCCGGTGCTCGAAGCGCGGATGCAGGACATCGCCGCAGAATTGCGCTGCCTGGTCTGCCAGAACCAGACGATCGCCGACTCGAATGCCGACCTCGCGGTCGACCTGCGGCGCCAGGTGCGCGAGATGCTGACGCGAGGCGACAGCCGCGAGCAGATCCTCGACTACATGACCGCGCGTTATGGCGACTTCGTGTTGTACCGGCCGCCGCTGAAGGCGGAGACTGCGCTGCTCTGGTTTGCACCGGCCGTGCTGCTGGTGCTCGGCGTGTTGATCCTGCTGGTCGTGCTGCGGCGGCGCAGCCGCCTGGCTGACGACCAGTTCGAGCCCGAGGTCGATCCCTACGTCGAAACGCCCGACGATCCGAATGCAGAACCGCCGTCGGCCACCGACATCGGCGAGCGCCCGACTCCCTCCCAGCGATGAACCAGAAGATCGACGCACTGCGCGAGCAGTTGCAGCAATTGCAGGCCCGCCACGAGCGCGGCGAAATCGATGCCGACGCACTCGCCGCATCGCGTGCACCGATCGAGCGCGAAATGGTCGCGCTGATCGTCGACGGCGGCGCGCCGACCGCGGCAGCTGCCCCTGCGGCCGCAGCGACGGCTGAACCGGTGCAGCGGCCGTCGACCGGGCTGGTCGCCGGCATCGTCGCGTCGGTGATCGCGCTCGCCGCAGTCGGCTACGGGCTGACCGGTTCGCCGCAGCTGGCGATGTCCGGCCCGGGCCAGGCCACCGACGCCGGCCTTGCCGCTGGCGACGATGGCGGCGAGCAGCAGGCGGTTCCGACCGAGGAGCAGGTCCGCGCGATGGTCGCAAAGCTCGCAGAGCGGCTGCAGCAGCAACCGAACGACCAGGTCGGCTGGACGATGCTGGCGCGTGCCTATACCGTGATGGGGCAGACCGACGATGCAATCAATGCCTTCCGCAAGGCGCTGGCATTGGCCGGCGACGATGCCGGGCTGATGGCCGATCTGGCCGACGCATTGGCCGCCAAGGCGAATGGCGATCTGAGCGGCGAGCCGACCCGGCTGGTGCAGCGCGCGATCGAACTCGAGCCCGACAACCTGAAGGCGCTGGCGCTGGCCGGCAGCATCGCATTCGACAAGCGCGATTTCGCGGCCGCGGTGCGGCATTGGGCGAAGGTCGAACGCAGCCTGCCGCCGGACAGCCCTTTCCTGCCGCAGGTCCACGCCAGCATCAACGAGGCGCGCCAGCTCGGCGGTTTGCCACCGGCCGATTTCAGCCGCAGCGCGGCGACCGGTGGCAGCCCGGCGGCGCCCGATGTCGCAGCGGCCAGCGCGATCAGCGGCACCGTCAGCCTCGCCGCGGGGCTGAAAGGCAGCGCCGACCCGGATGACACCGTCTTCATCGTCGCCCGCGCCGCCGATGGCCCGCGGCTGCCGCTGGCGGTGCTGCGCAAGCAGGTGCGTGATCTGCCGCTGCAGTTCAGGCTCGACGACAACATGGCGATGGCGCCGACCGCGAAGATCTCCGACCACCCGCAGATCGTCGTGCTGGCCCGCATCAGCAAAAGCGGCGATGCGATGCCGCAAGCGGGCGACCTCGCCGGCCAGTCGGCGCCGGTGGCGCCCGGCACCGGCGCGATCGCGATCGAGATCAACCAGAAACTCGACGCCGCCGCGCTGCGCTGACCGGCGGCGCAGCCGGCCACATCGGCCGGCGCGCGCGCCGCTCAGAGGTTCAGCAGCTTCGGCAGGTAAAGGCTGATCGCCGGGAAGGCGATCAGCACCGCCATCCGCAGCACGTCGGCGAGTACGAATGGCGTCACGCCGCGCCAGATCGCCGAGGTCTTCAGATCGGGCATCACGCTCGACAACACGAAGATGTTCATGCCGACCGGCGGCGTGATCAGGCTGATCTCGATCACGCAGACGATGATGATGCCGAACCAGACCGGATCAAATCCGAGCGAGGTGACGAGCGGAAAAAAGACCGGCACCGTCAGCAGCATCATCGACAGGCTTTCCATCGCCATGCCGAGCACGACATAGATCGCGCAGATCGCGACGATCACCGCGATCGGATGGACATCGAACTGCGTGACGAAGGCGAGCAGCGACGACGGCAGTTCGGTGAAATTGAGAAAGTTCGCGAACAGCGACGCGCCGATCACGATCGTGAACAGCATCGCCGATGTGCGCGCCGATTCGACCAGCACATCGCGCAGGATCGCCAGCGTCAGCGCGCCGCGCAGCAATGCGAACAAAAAGCCGCCGCTGGCGCCAATGCCGGCCGCTTCGGTCGGCGTAAAAAAGCCGCCGTACATGCCGCCCATCACGATCGCGAACAGCAGCAGCACGCCCCAGATGTTGCGCAGGGCACGCAGCCGCTCGCTCCAGTCGGCGCGCTCGCCCGGCGGGCCCCAGGTCGGGTGCAGCCTGGTCACGAACATCGACGCCAGCAGATAGAAGCCGGTTGCCAGCAGGCCCGGCAAGACGCCGGCGGCAAACAGCGCGCCGATGCTCTGCTCGGTCATGATGCCGTAGATCACGAGGATCACCGACGGCGGGATCAGGATGCCGAGCGTCGCGCCGGCGCAGATCGAACCGGCGGCAAACGCCGGCGCATAGTTGAAGCGGCGCATCTCCGGCATCGCGACGCGGGCCATCGTCGCGGTCGTTGCGATCGACGAGCCGCAGATCGCGCCGAAGCCGGCGCAGGCGGCGATCGTCGACATCGCCAGCCCGCCGCGCCGGTGGCCGATCAGCGAATAGGCGGCCTGGTACAGGTCGCGCGACATGCCGGCGCGGGTCACGAAATTGCCCATCAGCACGAACAGCGGCACGACCGACAGCGTATAGGCGCCGATGTCGATGAATTCGCCGGCCGCCGACGACATCGCCGCCGGCCAGGAGCGCATCAGCCCGAGCCCGATCAGGCCGACCAGTCCCATGCTGACGGCGATCGGCACGCGCAACAACATCAGCGCGAACATCGCGGCAAATCCGAGCAGTCCTTCGGTCATGCCGCTGCTCCGCGTTCGGTGTGCGTCGAGCGCCACGCCAGCCACAGGTGGACCACCGCGGTAACGACGAGCATCACCGCGACCAGGCTGTGGAAGGGCCACAGCTTGATCTCGAGCGTTGCCGTCATGTCGCCGTATTCCATTGTCCGCGCGGCACGTTCGCGCACGACCCAGGCGGCGCCGAGCAGCACGGCGGCGGTCAGGCCATGCGAGGCCGCCTTCTGCCAGCGCAGCAGCGCGGCCGGCATCAGCTTGTCGAGCAGGTCGAAGACGATGTGTTCACCGACCAGCGAAGCCAGCGGCAGCGCGAAATAGATCATCAGCGTCATGAAGATCTCGGTCAGCTCGACCGCGCCGGTCAGCGAGTTGTCGAAGAACTTGCGGCCGACGACATCGGCGAAGGTCAGCACCATCATCGCGAACAGCGCGATTGCGGCGACCGTGGCAAACAGGGATTCGATGCGTTTCATCAGCAGCACACGAGCAAACCGACCGGCCGCGGCAATGCCGCGAAAACCGGTCGGTTGAAAAAAACCGGGGCGTCCGATCGACCCCGGCCGGTCGATCACAGCTTGCCGATCTCGGTGCGGAACTCCTTCAACACCGTGCCCGCATTCTTCAGCCCCTTGGCCTCGGCCTCCTTCAGCCACTCGGTCTCGATCGAACCGGTCTTGGCCTTGAAATCGGCAACGAATTTCGCGTCGGCCGGCGTCGTCTCGATGCCGGCGGCCTGCTGGATCGCCTTGCTGCGCACGTCGGCGGCATCCCAGTGCTTGCCGAAATGGCGGGCCGCCCACTCGCCGGAGAATTTCTGGATGATCGCCTGGTCGGCCTTCGGGATCTTGTTCCAGGTGGCCGGGTTCATCACGAATGCGAAACTGGTGTTGTAAAGACCACCCGGCACCGTCGTCGCATATTTGACGAGTTTTTCGAGCTTGAACGACTCGACCGACTCGTGCGGGAACCAGACACCGTCGACGACGCCGGAGGACATCAGTTCATAGGACTGCGGCGCCGGCTTCAGCGTCATGTTGGCGCCGAGCGCCTTGCCGACATCGTTGACGACGCCGCCGCCGACGCGGAACTTGATGCCGTCGAGATCGGCGAGCGTCTTCACCGGCCGCTTGTTGTTGAAGATGTTGCCCGGGCCGTGGGTGAAGACCGCAATCACGTGCAGGCCACGGTGTTCGTCAAACTTGGCCAGGTATTTGTCGTGGATGCGCTGGTAGGCGACGCTGGTCGAGATCGCGTCATCGCCGAGGAACGGGAATTCGGCGATCTTCGTCAGCGTATAACGCCCCGGCGTATAGCCGTGCACGCTGTACGACAGGTCGGCAAGGCCGTCGCGCACCGCATCGAAGGTGGCCGGCGGCGGCGCAACCGCCTTCGGCAGGATGTTGCAGCGCACGCGGTTGCTGGTCGCCTTTGCCACCTCGTCGCACCAGGACGCCTGGGCCTTCGACAACAGGTGGCTCGGCGGCAGCCAGCTCGACGTGGTCAACACGACATCGGCCGAAGCCGACGCGGCCAGGCCGAGCAGACCGGCCGCCAGCAGAGGTTTGATTGGTTTCGACATCGGTGGGTCCTTCCAAGAAAAAGGGACCGGATCGGCAGATGTTGCGCCGACACGGTGGAGGCATGACGTTAACAAACTGAATGGCCGCCGGGCATCATCAGATACCCTGCGGCGCCAATGTCGAGTACGCAGTTTCCACATTCACAACTGCATCTCAGATGCAGCGGCCGCCGTCGACCTCCATGCAGACGCCGGTGATCATCGATGCCTCGTCGCTGCAGAGAAAACAGGCCGCATTGGCCAGGTCATCCGGCGTCGAAAAGCGTCCGAGCGGGATCGTCGACAGGAATTTGGCGCGCATCTCCGGCGTGTCCTCGCCGAGGAAGGATTTCAGCAGCGGTGTTTCGCCGGCCACCGGGTTCAGCGCGACGACGCGGATGCCGAATGGCGCCAGTTCGACTGCATTGGCCCGGGTCGCGGTATTGACCCAGCCCTTGCTGGCGTTGTACCAGCTCAGCCGCGGCCGCGGGCTGACGCCGGCGGTGCTCGCCATGTTCAGCACGACGCCGCGAATGCCGTTGGCGCCGGGCTGGTAACCCTTCATCCGCGGCACGATCTCGCGCATCGACAGGTAGATCGCCTTCATGTTGACCGCAACGATGCGGTCGAAATCTTCCTCGCCGACGTCTTCCAGCGGCTGCGGCAGGTGCGTGATGCCGGCGTTGTTGACCAGGATGTCGACGTGGCCGAAATGCAGTTCGGCGGTTTCCATCATCAACCGCACCTCGGCGGCATCGGTAACGTCGACACGCAGGCCACGCGCTGCGACGCCGCAGCCGGCCGCGACATCCAGCGCGGCCTGCAGGTTGATGTCGGCGACGACGACCTGTGCGCCTTCGGCAACGAACTTGCGCACGATCCCGGCGCCGAATCCCGATCCTCCTCCGGTGACGATGGCCACCTTGTCCTTCAGTCGCATCGATCGCTCCCTTCCCGGTTGCAGACGACGGCATGTTACAGAGCCGCGCAGCAGCCGCCGACGACGCGCCGGCAAACTCGGGCATCATCGCGCCCGATGTCGTCGTACGGTCCGTTCCTGCTGAAACGCCTGCTGACGCTGGTCGCGACGCTCGCGGTCGCGTCGATGGTGGTGTTCGCGGTGCTCGAGTTGCTGCCTGGCAATGCGGCCGAGGTGATCCTCGGCGATTCGGCGACGCCCGAATCGCTGGCCGCGCTGCAGGCCAAGCTCGGGCTGGATCGGCCGGCGGCGACCCGTTATGCCGACTGGATCGGCGGCCTGCTGCAGGGCCGCACCGCAACCAGCATCAGCTACGACACGCCGACCGCCGAACTGATCGCCGAGCGGCTGCGCGTCAGCCTGCCGCTGGCGGTGATGGCGATGCTGCTGACCGTCGTGATCGCGCTCGGCCTCGGGCTGTTTGCGGCATCGCGGCACAACCGTTTCGGCGATGTCGGTGTGATGGCGGCCAGCCAGGTCGGCATCGCGATCCCGAATTTCTGGTTCGCGATCCTGCTGATTTTGCTGTTTGCGGTGCAGCTGCAATGGGTCAGCGCCGGCGGCTTTCCGGGCTGGACCGAGGACGAAGGCGGTGGTTTGTGGGACGGTTTTGTCGCATTGATCCTGCCAGCGGTCTCGCTGGCGTTGGTGCAGGCGGCAATCCTGACCCGCGTGACCCGCTCGGCGGTGCTCGAGGTGATGCGCGAGGATTTTGTCCGAACCGCGCGCGCGAAGGGCCTGACGCGGCGCCAGGCGCTGTGGCGCCACGTGCTGCGCAACGCGATGATTCCGGTGCTGACGGTTGCCGGGCTGCAGTTCGCGAACCTGATCACCGGCACGATCGTGATCGAAAACGTCTTCGTGCTGCCGGGCATCGGCAGGCTGGTTTTCCAGGCCATCGCCAACCGCGACCTGATCGTCGTCCGCGACGTCGTGATGCTGCTGGCGGCGATCGTCGTGCTGGTCAACTTCGTCGTCGACGTCTTGTATGCGGTCGTCGATCCACGGCTGCGGGCGGCGCGATGAGCCGTCTGTCGATCGTGTCGCGCGCCTGGCGTCATCCGAGCTTCCTGGTCGGCGCGCTGCTGAGCCTGCTGCTTGCAGCGGCGGCGCTTCTGTCGCTGCTGTGGACACCCTACCCGGTCGCCGAGATCGACATCCCGGCGCGGCTGCAACCGCCGAGCGCCGTGCACTGGCTCGGCACCGACAGCCTCGGCCGCGACATCGCCAGCCTGCTGCTGGTCGGCGCGCAGAACAGCATCGTCGTCGGGCTGATCGCCGTCGGCATCGGCCTGCTGATCGGCGTCGCGCTCGGCTGCATTGCGGCGGTCTCGCATGCGCAGGGGCGCGGCTGGATCGAAGAGCTGATCATGCGCGCCAGCGACTTCACCTTCGCCTTTCCGGCGCTGCTGAGCGCGATCATGCTGACCGCGATTTATGGGCCCGGGCTGGTGATGAGCATCGTCGCCATCGGCATCTTCAACATCCCGGTCTTCGCACGTATCACCCGCGGCGCGGCGAATGCGGTCTGGGCGCGCGATTTCATCACCGCAGCGCGTGCGGCCGGCAAGGGGCCGTTGGCGATCACCGTCGACCATGTGCTGCCGAATATCGCCAGCCCGCTGATCGTGCAGGCGACGATCAGCTTCGCCACCGCGATCCTCGCCGAGGCGGCGCTGTCCTATCTGGGCCTGGGCACGCAGCCACCGCAGCCGAGCTGGGGCCGCATGCTCAACGAGGCGCAGACGATGATGTTCCAGGCGCCGATGCTGGCGGTTTATCCGGGAGTCGCGATCATGCTCAGCGTGCTCGGGCTGAACCTGATCGGCGATGGCCTGCGCGACCTGCTGGATCCGAAACTGGCGCGGCAGCGCTGAGGCGACGATGAGCAACCATTCGTCGATTGCCGCCAACCGGTCTGCGCCGCTGCTCGAAGTCGCGGACCTGCGGGTCGGCCTGCACACCGCACGGGGCATCCACGAGGCCTTGCGCGGTGTCTCGTTCGAGATCGACCGCGGCCAGACGCTTGGCCTGATCGGCGAATCGGGCTGCGGCAAGAGCATCACCGCGCTGGCATTGATGGGACTGCTGCCCGACGGTGCAACGACCTCCGGATCGATCCGCTTTGCGGGCCGCGAACTGACGACGCTCGACGAAGCGGCCTGGTGCAGGCTGCGCGGCAACCGCATCGGCATGGTGTTCCAGGAACCGATGACTGCGCTGAACCCGTTGCACACGGTCGGCCGGCAGATCGGCGAATCGCTGCGGCTGCACAAGGGCTTGACCGGCGCGGCAGCGCGGGCCGAGGCCTTGCGGCTGCTCGAACGGGTCAAGCTGCCACAGGCGCGGCAACGGCTCGATGCCTGGCCGCACCAGCTGTCCGGCGGCCAGCGGCAACGTGTCGTGATCGCGATCGCGCTGGCCTGCGGCCCTGACCTGCTGGTGGCCGACGAGCCGACCACCGCGCTCGACGTGACGATACAGCGCGAGGTGCTCGACCTGATCCAGGAACTGGTGCGCGAGGAAGGCGAACGCGGCATGGCGCTGCTGCTGATCAGTCATGACCTCGGCGTGATGGCCGACAGCGTGCAGCGGCTGCTGGTGATGTACGGCGGCACGGTGGTCGAAAGCGGCCCGGCCGCCGAGGTATTCGAACGCCTGGCCCATCCGTATACGCGCGGCCTGTTCGCCGCGCGGCCGCGGCTCGGGCTGGCCCGCGGCACCCGGCTGGCGACGATCCCCGGCCGCGTGCCGACACTCGACGAAATGCCGGCCGGCTGCCCGTTTGCCGACCGTTGCCCGCGCGTCATCGACGCCTGCCGAACTGCATTGCCGGGGCCGGTGGTGGTGGGAACGGCACACGTCGCCCGCTGCCTGCGCGTCCACGAGTCGTGACATCGATGAGCACCGCGCTGCTGACCGTCGAAAACCTCGGCAAGACCTACCGCCTGCCGCGGCAGACGCTGCTGTCGGCTGCACCCGAGGTGAAGGCGCTGCGCGGCGTCGATTTCAGCCTGCAGGCCGGCCGCAGCCTCGGCATCGTCGGCGAATCGGGGTCGGGCAAAAGCACGCTGGCGCGGTTGGTGATGGCACTCGAAAAACCCGATTCCGGCCGGGTGCTGCTCGACGGCGTCGATCTGCACCGGCTCGGCGCCGCCGAACTGCGTCGCAGCCGAGCCAAATTGCAGATGGTTTTCCAGGATCCATTCGGCAGCCTCGATCCACGTCGCACCGTGATGCAGACGGTCGCCGAGCCGCTCGCGGTGCTGCTCGGCGCGAGCCGGGCCGAGCAGCGCGAACGCGCGGTCGAGGCACTGGCCGCAGTCGGCCTCGGCAGCGGCGACCTCGCCAAATACCCGCATGAATTCAGCGGCGGCCAGCGCCAGCGGATTGCGATTGCACGCGCGCTGATCACCCGGCCGCGGCTGATCGTTGCCGATGAACCGGTCAGCGCACTCGACGTCAGCGTGCAGGCCCAGGTGCTGAACCTGATGCAAGACCTGCAGGACCAGTTCGGCATCAGCTACCTGTTCATCAGCCACGACCTCGCGGTCGTCGACCTGGTCTGCGACGAGGTGATCGTGCTGAACGAAGGCCTCGTCGTCGAACGTGGCAGCCCGGCGCAGCTGTTCCGTGCGCCGCAACACCCCTATACGCGGCGACTGCTCGATGCGATACCGGGGCTGGGGCCGCGGGCCGGTAAATGACCTCATCATTCGCGGCCGTTGGCCGCTTGGCGGTGGGTGACTTTTGTGGGAGGGGCTTCAGCCCCGCTTCGGGATCTTGCACGACTGCGAATCGTCAGGCACAGGCGAAAGCAAAGGCGCGGTCGGGCGGCCGCTTGCGCTTAGATGCTTGCCCTCGCGCCGGGCGCTCGGGTTCCCTGCGATGCTCGGTCTTGTGGCCCGTCGCGGAAACTCGCTGCACTCGCTTCGCTCGTTACGCAAACAGTCCGCGACAAGCCAGTTGTTGATGCTCGCTGCGCTCGCGGGCCACAAGCCCTGCGCTTCTCGGCTGCGCATATGCGCGCCAGCAGCCACCCGCCCACGCCTTTGCGGCAGCACCGAGGACTTCGACGAAGTTCACCAGCGTAACTGCGCGGCAGGCGGTGCCCGGGCGGGGCGATTTATGCGGCGGCGAGAAGCGGAGGTTCAGGGTCGGCGAGCGCAGCGAGCATCAACAAACATGCTCGCGGCGGTTGTCCGAGCGCAGTGAGCGCAGCGAACGTAGCGAGTTCCGCCGCGCGACCCTGGACCGAGCATCGCAGCGCAGTCCGAGCGCCAGCGAGGACCGCCGCATCATGAGCCACGACCGGGTGCCGCCTGCCGCGCCGCTCGGTCGTCGAATGCGACCCAGGCTTATTCCACCACCCCGAATCGGGGCTGAAGCCCTTCCCACAAAGTCAGCCCAGCCAGCGAAATCAGCGGCCGCTCCGGGCCGAGGCTGTGTGGAAACTCTTCGGCACCAGTTGTGTCATATCTCCAGTAGCGACGACAGGAGTGATCGATGGGGCGATACGTCGAAGGCCAAGACCGAACGCAGAGCGTCCTCTTCCCCGAGCAACTGGATGACTGGATTCATGAGGACAACACGGTTCGCGTCATCGATGTCTTCGTCGACGAACTAGATCTGAGGAAGCTGGGCTTCGATCGTGCCAATCCTGCAGAGACGGGTCGGCCGGGGTACAGCCCGGCGACGCTGCTCAAGATCTATGTCTACGGCTACCTCAACCGTGTGCAGTCGAGCCGACGCCTGGAGACCGAAGCACAGCGCAATCTCGAACTCATCTGGCTGACCGGGCGCTTGGCGCCGGACTTCAAGACCATCGCCGACTTCCGCCGTGACAACGGTGATGCCATCGGCAAAGTCTGCAAGGAGTTCGTTCTGCTTTGCCGCCGGATGAAGCTCTTCACCGACGGCGTCGTCGCCATTGATGGCAGCAAGTTCAAAGCGGTCAACAGCCGCGACAAGAACTTCACCGACCGCAAGCTTCAGGCGCGAATCGAACAACTCGAAAGCAGCATCAAGCGCTACCTGGTTGAGCTCGACCGCGCCGACCGTGATGCCACGGCCGTTCTGCCTGGCCGAGTTGCGCACCTCAAGGAGAAGATCACCAAGGTCAAGCAGCAGATGAAGGCGCTGGAGGCGATCGGTGAGCAAATGAAGGTGTCCGAGGACGGGCAGATCTCGTTGACCGATCCGGATGCACGCTCGATGGCCACCAGCGGCCGAGGCACTGGCGTGGTGGGCTACAACGTCCAGACGGTCGTGGATGCCAAGCACCACCTGATCGTGGCCCACGAGGTCACCAACGTTGGCCATGACAGGGACCAACTGGCGAACATGGCCAAGCTTGCCAAGGCAGCCACCGGCGAGGACAAGCTGATTGCGCTGGCCGATCGCGGGTATTACGAAGGCTACGAGATCCTGGAGTGCGAGCGCTCGGGTGTGGCCGCAGTCGTTCCCAAGCCGATGACTTCGAACAACCTGGCCGACGGGCTCTTCGACAAGCGGGATTTCGTCTACGACGGCGAGAAAGACGAATACCGGTGCCCGGCCGGGCGGATTGCCATCCACAGGTTTACATCCGAGGAGAGGGGCAAGATCCTGCACAAGTATTGGTCGTCAGACTGCCCACAGTGCCCGATGAAGCCACAGTGCACGACGAGCAAGAATCGCCGTATCGCCCGCTGGGAGCACGACGACATCCTAGATGTCGTTCAAGAACGGCTGGAGCGCGCGCCCGAAGCCATGAAGCAACGAAGGCAGACCGTCGAGCATGTGTTCGGAACGCTCAAGGCCTGGATGGGATCGAGTCATTTCCTGAGCCGTACGCTGCCTCGCGTGAAAACCGAGATGAGCTTGCAGGTTCTGGCCTACAACCTAAAGCGGATGATCAAGATCCTCGGCACTGGGCCGCTGATCGCAGCGATGAGGGCATAGGGCGCCCGCCCTCACCTAAAAGTTCTTCGCGCGGGGCAAGTTCAGAGATTGCCGCCTGGCCATCGCGTTGGTCTGCTCAGGTGATCGGAAAACCGAGTTTCCACACGGCCTCGGCCGAATGACGACGTCCCGGTTTCGCCGGCCCTGATCGGACGCCATTCGATCAGCCCTAAACTCGCTCCTTGTCGGCCAAGCCGTAGCCAGCGCATCCATGGGCAGGCCGGCGCGAAACCATTTGTTTGTCCCATCCACTGGAGAGATCGATGACCATTTCCCGCCGCACCCTGAACGCCCTGCTGGCCGGCGCGCCGCTGGCCGCTGCGCTGCCGGCCGCATTTGCGCAGTCGCGCAAGGACACCGTCGTGCTCGGCATGGTGCTCGAGCCGCCGGGTCTCGATCCGACTTCGGCGCCGGCCGCGGCGATCGGCGAGATCGTTCACTACAACGTGCTCGAGGGGCTGACGAAGATCGAGATGGACGGCAAGGTGACGCCGCTGCTCGCCGAGAGCTGGACGATGGCGCCGGACGGCAAGACCTATACCTTCAAGCTGAAGAAGGGCATCAAGTTCTCCGACGGTGCGGCCTTCGATGCCAGCACGGTGAAATTCAGTTTCGACCGCGCGAAGGCGCCCGACAGCACGAACAAGGCGCGCAAGGCCGTCTTCGACAACATCTCGAGCGTCGCGACACCCGATGCACACACGGTGATCCTGGTGCTGAACAAGGCCGATGCGCTGCTGCCGTTCCGGATGGGCGAAAACACCGCGGTGATCCTGCATCCGAATTCGGTTGCCAGCGCGGCGACGAAACCGGTCGGCACCGGCCCCTACCTCGTCGACACCTGGAACAAGGGCACCTCGGTGACGCTGGTCAAATGGGACGGCTATCGGCATGCCGACAAGGTGAAGATCAAGAAGGTGGTGTTCCGCTTCATCAACGACGCGGCAGCGCAGGTCGCTGCGCTGCTGGCCGGCGACATCGATGGCATGCCGCGGTTTGCCGCGCTGCAGTCGCTGAAGCAGTTCCAGGCCGACAAGCGTTTCACCGTCGAGGTCGGCAATACCGCCGGCAAGGGCATCCTGTCGATCAACAACAAGAAGGCGCCGTTCAACGACGTCCGGGTGCGCCGTGCGATTGCCCATGCGATCGACCGCCAGGCATTCATCGACGGCGCGCAGGAAGGTCTCGGCAAACCGATCGGCAGCCACTTCGCGCCGACCGATGCCGGTTATGTCGACCTGACGAAGATGTACCCGCACGATGTCGAGAAGGCGAAGGCGCTGCTGCGCGAAGCCGGCGTCACGACGCCGCTGAATGTGACGCTGACGCTGCCGCCGCCACCGTATGCGCGCAAGGGTGGCGAAATCATCGCGGCGCAACTGGCCAAGGTCGGCATCAACGCGAAGATCGAGAACGTCGAATGGGCGCAGTGGTTGAGCGGGCCGTTCAAGGGCAATTTCGACCTGACGATCATCAACCACGTCGAGCCGCTCGACTACGCGACGGCGTACGCGAACCCCGACTACTACTTCGGCTACGACAGCGCGAAATTCCGCGACATGGTCGCCAAGCTGGCCGAGACCAGCGACCCGAAAACCAAAGCCAAGTTGTGGACCGACATCCAGCGCCAGCTGGCCGAGGATTCGGTCAACGGCTACATCTGGAACCCGGCGCAGGTCGCGGTATTCCGCAAGGGCCTGAGCGGGCTGTGGAACAGCTCGCCGATCTTTGCCAATGACATGGCCGCGGTCAGCTGGTCCGGTCGGGGATGAACGAGGCGCGCCGCGCGAGGATCGAAGGCTTTTATCGCGCCTTCGAACACCTCGACGCGGCAGCGATGCAGGGCTGTTATGCCGCCGATGCGCGCTTCGATGACGAGGTGTTCTCGCTGCAGGGTGCCGAGCAGATCGGCGCGATGTGGCGGATGTTGTGCGAGGCAACGCGGGCCGACGGGATGGCGCATTGGCGGCTCGAGGCCAGCGCGATCACCGACCACAGCGCGCACTGGGAAGCGCACTATCTGTTCGGCGCCACCGGCCGGCTGGTGCACAACCGCATCGATGCCGAATTCGAGTTCGACGCGGCCGACCTGATCGCGCGGCATTGCGACCGCTTCGATTTCCACGCCTGGGCGCGGCAGGCACTCGGCCTGCCCGGCGCGCTGCTCGGCTGGACGCCGTGGCTGCGGTCCAGGGTGCGCGCGCAGGCGGCGAGGAGTCTGCAGCGTTTCCAGGCCCGCAGCCTGGGCGCCTAGGCAAAAAAAAAGCAGCCCCGAAGGGCTGCTGCTGTTGCCGGACTTCCGGCTGCTCGACGAGCAGATCAGTCGGCGTACTGGCCGGCGGCCTTGATCGCCGGGCCCCACTTGTTGATCTCGGCCTCGACGAACTTCTTGTGCTCTGCGCCACCGAGACGTGCGTCGGTGACCAGCACCGCGCCGAGCGCTTCCTGCCGCTTCTGGAATTCCGGATCCTTCAGAGCGACGCGCAGCGCCTCGTTGACCTTGTCGAGAACCGGCTTCGGCGTGCCCTTCGGCGCATAGACGCCGTGCCAGATGCTGACGTTGAAGCCCTTCAGGCCCAGTTCGTCGAGCGTCGGCAGCTTCGCCAGCGCGGGCGTCGACAGCCGCTTCGGCGTCGTCACCGCAAACGCCTTGACCTTGCCGGACTCGATGTGGCCGGTCGTGTTGGTCGTCTGGTCGCACATGATGTCGACCTGGCCACCGATCAGGTCGGTCATTGCCGGCGCCGTGCCCTTGTACGGAACGGTCGTCATGTCGATGCCCATCGCCTGCTGGAACAGCAGACCGCACAGGTGCGACGCAGCGCCGAGACCGGCGTTGGCCAGGTTGATCTTGCCCTTGTTGGCTTCCATCCACGCCTTCAGCTCGGCGAAATTGTTGGCCGGCAGCGTCGGACGGCCGATCAGCGTCATCGGCACCTCGTTGACCATGCCGACATACTCGAAGTCCTCGAGCGTCTTGTACGGCAGCGAGCGGTACAGCGCCGGCGCGGTGGACATGCCGATGTGGGCGAGCAGCAGCGTATAGCCGTCGTTCTTCGCCTTCGCGACCTTCGCGGCGCCGAGCGTGCCGCCGGCACCGCCGACGTTCTCGATCACGATTGACTGGCCGTTCATCGGCTTGCGCATCGATTCGGCGAGGTCACGCGCCACCTTGTCGGTCGGGCCGCCGGCGGCGAACGGAACAACGAGGTTGATCGGCTTGTCCGGATAGTCGGCCATCGCAGAGGTGAAACCCACGGCAAGTGCGGTGGCGAGGAGGAGCTTTTTCATGAGAGGTCTACCAGAAGAAAAAACATTGAACGGCGCACCGGGATTTCCCGGCGGGCGGATTCTGGCGGTTTTCCGCGCCCGTGCATGGTGGGTAATACGTAGGCCTGACGTTTGCCAGGGGATTCGCGGCTGCGCGCTGCCGAAACCGTGGCGCGATCTCGTTGCAGCCGTCGTGGAAAGGCGCTCCGAACAATGGCTTGACAGCCCGAATTTCCCACGCCAAGGTAGCTGCCCGCACGCCACTCCATCCCTGCCATGCCCGCCACCGCCGCTCCCCGCCTGACCCTGCACAGCCTGCAGTTGCGCGTCGTTGTTGCACCGCTGCGCCGGCCGATCGTCTCGAATCCGGTCGTCGGCCGCTTCACCGAATGGCCGTTCATCCTGATCGACCTGCAGACCAACGAGGGCGTCGTCGGCCGCGCCTACCTCGAGCCCTATGTGCTCGGTTCGGCGCGCTACATCGTGCCGGCGATCGAGGCGGCGGCAGAAAAGCTGCACGGTGTGCCGCTGGCGCCAGTCGACGCTTACCGCAGCAGCGTGCAGGCACTGAACCTGCACGGCCGCGAAGGCGTCAGCCTGATCGCCGCTGCCGGGCTCGACATGGCGATCTGGGATGCCTTCGCGAAGGCGCAGAGCCAGCCGCTGGCGGTCAGCCTCGGCGGCAGCGTCGGCCCGGTGCGTGCCTACAACACGAACGGCCTGTGGCTGCTGCCACCCGATGAGCTGGCCGCCGAGGCGCGTTCGCTGGTCGACGAAGGGTTCGGTGCGATCAAGATGCGTTTTGGCCGCAAGACCTTGGCAGCGGACCTGCAGGCGGTGCAGATCGTGCGCGAGGCGATCGGGCCCGATATTCGGCTGATGTCGGATTTCAACCAGGCACTGGATCGCGGCGAGGCGCTGCTGCGGCTGCACGCGCTCGACGACCAGGGGCTGCAATGGTTCGAGGAGCCGATCCAGTTCGACGACCTCGAAGGCTCTGCGCAACTGGCCCGCGAGCTGAAGACACCGATCCAGATCGGCGAGAACATCTATGGTCCGCGCGGCTTCTGGCGTGCCGTGCAGGCGCAGGCGGCCGACCTGTACATGCCGGACCTGATGCGCATCGGCGGCGTCACCGGCTGGATGCGCTGCGCGGCGATCGCCGGCGCCGCCGGCCTGCCGATGTCCAGCCACCTGTACCCCGAGGTCAGCGCCCACCTGCTGCGCGTCACCGAAACCGCCGACTGGTGCGAATGGCGCGACTGGGCGCATCCGTTCCTCGCTGCGCCGTTCGAGGTGCGCGACGGCACCGTGGTCGTGCCCGATCGGCCGGGCAACGGCATCGAATGGGACGAGGCAGCGGTGAAGCGGCTGCAGCGGAGCTGAGCGGCGCCGGGAGGGGCAAAACCACTAATCCACAGGTCGTGGCGGTACAGGGCTTCCGTCATTTGCAACCCGCGCGACCCAGCCGGCAGCACCGGTCATCCAGTTGGGCACAGCACGATCAGCCGAGTCCGCGCTGAGTGATTGCGATACCTCACTAACCCCGGCGACCGTCACTCCGCGGGTCCGGCGCGCTAAGCAGATCAGTGCAAACCCGGTTTTCATAAGTCGACAATAAACTTACATTGTCTACAAGATGAACTGGAGGAAGACATGCTGACACGTCGACACTTTCCCCGCGCCCTGCTCGCCGTCGTGGCGCTGTTGCCGATGCTCGGCGCCGGCGCAGCGTACGCCCAGGACGCATTGCCCAAGAAGACCATCAATCTGGTCGTTGGCTTCGCGCCCGGTGGTGCCATCGACACGATCGCGAGAATCGTTGCCCAGCATCTGGGCCAGCGGCTTGGACAGACGGTGGTTGTCCAGAACCGTCCCGGTGCCGGCGGGAACATCGCACAGCAACAGGTTTACCAGGCAGAACCGGATGGCTCCACGCTGCTGCTCGGCACCATCGGCTCGCTGGTGATCAACCCGCGTCTGATGAAGCTGAACTACAACCCGCGCGACATGGCGCCCGTTTCGCTGGCGGTGTCGTTCCCGAACACCCTTGTCGTCAAGTCTGATCTCGGCGTGCGCACGCTGCAGGAATTCATCGATCTGGCGAAGAAGGATCCGAAGAAGGTCAGCTTCGCCTCGGGCGGCGTGGGAACGGCTTCGCATCTGGCCGGCGAGATGTTCAACCAGCGAGCCGGGGTGGACATCCTGCACGTGCCGTACCAGGGCGGCGCACCGGCACTGCACGCATTGCTGGGTGGTCAGGTCACGGCCTACTACGCCACGCCATCGTCTGCGCAACCCTTCCTCGAGTCGAAGCAGGTGGTTGCGCTGGCGACCACAGGCCTCGAGCGAACAAGCGAAATGCCCGCCGTGCCTACGATCGCGGAGTCCGGGTTCAAGGGATTCAATGCGACGAACTGGTATGCATTCGTGCTGCCGGCAAAGACGCCTCCGGCACTGGTCAAGCGCTGGAATGCCGAACTCGTGGCGGTCATGGCGACGCCCGAAGTCATTGCCGCCTTCGCAACCCATAAGTTGGTGCCGAAGCCGTCCACTCCGGAAGAACTGGCCAGTTTCATGGAAAGTGAGTCTGCCAGTTGGGCCAAGGTGATCGCAGACCGGAATATCAATCTGAATTGAGCACGCCGTGTCCGCTTCGAACCCCGCGGCGCTGACGCGCCGCCTGGCCGAACTGATCCATGGCATCGGTGCCGATGCCGTCACGCCGCTGGCACTGTCCCAGGCCAAGATGTGCCTGATCGACGCGGTGGGCGTCAGTCTTGCCGGATGCGTCGAGCCGGCCACACAGGTGCTGCTGCGTACGCCCGGAATTGCCACTGCGCCAGGCCGGTCGCTGGTACTCGGTACAACGCTGCGCACCAGCGCGCTGGATGCCGCGCTGGTCAACGGCACCTCGGCCCATGCGCTGGACTACGACGATTTCAGCAGCATCATGGGTGGCCACCACACCGTGCCGCTGATGCCTGCACTGATGGCGCTTGGAGAGGAGCATGCGCTTTCAGGCCGGGATTTGCTGGTGTCGTACATCGCCGGGGTCGAGGTCCAGATCCGCATGGCGCGTGCGCTCGGCTTCCACCACTACGACAAGGGTTGGCATCCGACATCGACCATCGGCACCTTCGGCGCTGCCGCCGCGGTGGCTCACCTGATGCGGCTCGACGTCGGGCAGACGGCGACCGCGCTGGCCATCGCCGCATCGCTCGCTTCGGGCCTGAAGGCGAATTTCGGGACCATGGTGAAGCCGTTTCATGCCGGGCACTGCGGCCGCAATGGCCTGCTGGCCGCATTGCTCGCTGCACGAGGATTCGATGCAAACGAATCGGCACTCGAACACCATCAGGGCTTTCTGAACGTCTTCAACGGTCCCGGCACCTTCGACACTGACAGACTGTTTGCAGACTGGGCGAGTCCACTCGAGATCGAAGGCGAGACCATCGCGCTCAAGCAGTTCCCATGTTGCGGAAGCACCCATCCGGCGATCGCGATGATGCTGCGTCTCGTCCGCGAGGAGGGACTTCGGGCGAGCGACGTCGCCGGCATCGACGTGCTTCCACATGCACGACGTCTGCGCCATACAGACAACCCATGGCCGCAATCCTCTCTGGAAGCGAAGTTCAGCGTGCAGTACGCGACCGTGCGGGCACTGCTCGACGGCGCGGTACGCCTGCGGCACTTCGAAGGTGCGGCGCACGAAGAGGCCGAGGTTCGCCGGCTGCTGGAAATCACCCGGGCACGGCCTCACCCCGACATGGCCGACGATGCCGAGGAGCAATGGGGCGCGGAAGTGGTGGTGAGCCTGCGCAACGGCAAGCGCCTGTCGCGGCGAATCGAGCAACTCGTCGGGCGTGGCGGCAAGTCGGCGATGTCGCGTGAAGAGATGTGGACCAAATTCGAGGACTGCGGCGAACGTCTGCTGCCTCGCGACCGCCTGCACGATCTGTTCGATCGGCTCGACGGCCTCGAATCGATTGCCGACGTCAATACGCTGACCCGACTGCTAGAGCCGGTTGCCACCTGATCACGAAGAGGCGGCTTGCAGCATGCGAGCGCGCGAACGTCGCAAATGCGCGCGCATCGCAGCTTCCGCACCCTCGCCGTCTCGCGCATGGATGTGGTCGATGATGACGTGGTGCTCGGCCAGGCTGTCGGCCACGTCGTCACGCCGCGCGACCTGCATCCGGTACAGCCGCAGCAGCGAGTAGACATCCTTTACCAGCAGATTTTCGAGCCACCGATTGCGGCTCCCTCTCGCGATCAGCCGATGGAAGTCGTTATCGGGTCCGGCCTCGAAAACGGCGCTGGGAGCGTCCTGCGGTCGGTTTTCTAGCGCCAGCACGGACTGCCGCAATGCATTCACCTCCGCAACCGTCATGTTCTCCGCCGCCTGGCGCGCCGCCATGCCTTCCAGCGCCTCGCGCGCAACGAGGATCTGCTCCAGATCGGCCAGCGACACGCCGACCACCTGCACGCCGGCGCGCGGCGTGCGCTCGAGCAAGCGCCGACCCTCGAGCGTGCGGATCGCCTCTCGTAGCGGGCCCCGGCTTACCCCGAGCTCCTCGGCCAGCAGCTGTTCCCGAAGCTTCTCGCCGGGCTGGTAGCGGCCGCCGAGGATGAGCTTTTCGAGTTTTTCCACGACGTGGTCGGTCAGCACACGCCCCTCATCCGCACCCGCATCGACTTCCGTTGACAACATATCTGTTTTGTCTACAATATAGTTAACGAACGACAGAACGAACGGTCCTGTCGACTGCCTCGATTGTGCCTGCAATAACACCAAGATGACATCGACTGGAGACATCTCATGACAGCGCAGAAAGGATGGCTTGCGAAGGACCTCCACGACACCTCCCGGTGGATCTGCTACTTTTCCGCCGCCGAGCTCGAGGCGGTGGATCGCGCGATCGCTGCTGCCAAGTGTGCTGGCCTCGGACTCGGCGATCTGACTCGCGAGAACTTCCCGCTGGATGCGCTCCGCGCCACGTTCGACCGCGTCTTGTCCGAACTCGAAGACGGCCTCGGTTTCTGCGTGCTGCGCGGTCTGCCAGCCGACAGGTACACCAAGGACGACATGCGCCTGCTCTACTGGGGCATGGGCCTGCATCTCGGCACCGCGGTCACCCAGAGCAACCGTGGCGACATGCTGGGCGACGTGCGCGACTTTGGCGTCGATACCTTCGCCAAGAAGGGGCGCGGCTACATGTCGAGCCAGCACCTCGAGTTCCATGCCGACACCTGCGACGTGGTCTGCCTGATGGTGCTGCGCGTGGCCAAGTCCGGCGGCCTGAGCCGCTTTTGCAGTTCGATGGCGATCCACGACGAGATCGCCCGCACCCGACCGGATCTGCTCGACGCGCTTTATCAGCCGTTCCCGATGAGCTGGAAAGGGCAGGAAGGCCCGGGCGAGCAGGGTTGGTACCTGCAGCCGATGTTTTCGAGGGAACAGGGCAAGCTGTCGTCGCGATTCATCCCGCAGCACGTGATCGGCTACTCGGTCGATGCGGCGCTGTTTCCCGAAGCGCCACCATTGCAGCCGCGCCAGCGCGAGGCGATCGAGGCGGTCCAGGCGCTTGCCAACAGCCCGCGCTTCTACGGCGAGATGATGTTCGAGCCGGGCGACATGCAGTTCATGAACAACCATGTCATGTACCACTCGCGCACCGAGTTCGAGGACCACGACGATGCGGACCGCAAGCGCCACCTGATCCGGCTCTGGCTCTCGGTGCCGAACAGCCGCGCCTTGAACGATTCGATGAACGCGATCTACCGCGACCGTCGGCCCGGCGCGGTGCGGGGTGGCTTTCCGAGCCACACCGGCGAGCGTGTATTTCAGACCCCGGTCATCACCGACTGACGCGCACGACGAAGATGACCACACCGACCAGCACCTTTCACGCCGCACGGGAATTCCTGCTGGCGAACCGCGGCGACGATGCCGCGGCCTGCGCCGGCTTCGCGTGGCCGCAGCTCGAACGCTTCAACTGGGCCCTCGATCACTTCGACGTGATCGCGCGCGGCAATGACGCCTGCGCGCTTGCCATCGTCCAGGAAGACGGCTCCAGCGAACGCTTCAGCTTCGCCGAGCTTTCCGCGCGCTCGAACCAGCTTGCCAACTGGCTGGTCCATCTCGGCATCAAGCGGGGTGACCGGGTCCTGCTGATGCTCGGCAACCAGAAGGAACTCTGGGAATCGATGCTCGCACTGATGAAGATCGGCGCAGTGATGGTGCCGACGACTACGCTGCTGTCACCGGCCGATCTGCACGACCGGGTGCAGCGTGGCCATGTAAGGCACGTCATTTGTGCTGCTGACGTGGTCCCCCGGATGGAACAGCTGGGTGAGGGCATCACTCGCATCGTCGTCGGTGCTGCGGTTGGCTGGCAGCCGTTCCAGGACAGCTTCGATGCGCCGACGGCTTTTACGCCCGATGGTTCGACGCTCGCCACGGACCCATTGCTGCTGTATTTCACCTCGGGCACGACGACCAAGCCTAAGCTCGTTCTCCATACCCACCAGAGTTATCCGGTCGGCCACCTGTCGACGATGTACTGGATGGGCGTGCGTCCGGGTGACATCCATCTGAACATCTCGTCACCCGGCTGGGCCAAGCACGCCTGGAGCTGCTTCTTCGGCCCGTGGAATGCCGGCGCCTGCGTGCTCGTCTACAACTACGCACGCTTCAGCGCCCGCGAACTGCTGAAGCTGCTGGTCGATCAGCGCGTGACGACGCTGTGCGCGCCACCGACTGTCTGGCGCATGCTGATCCAGGAGGACCTGGCGGCCACGCCGGTGCAGTTGCGCGAGCTGTTCGGTGCCGGCGAGCCGCTCAACCCGGAAGTAATCGAGCAGGTTCGCAAGGCCTGGAGCCTCGACATCCGCGACGGCTTCGGCCAGACCGAGACGACCTGCCAAATTGGCAATCCGCCGGGCGTTCCGATCAAGCCCGGCAGCATGGGGCGTCCGCTGCCCGGTTTTCCGATCGTGCTGCTCGACGCTGACGGTCGGCCGGCTGACGAGGGCGAAATCTGCATCGACCTCGCGCGACGTCCGCTCGGGCTGATGCAGGCTTACTTCGGCGACGAAGAAAAAACCGCCGAAGCGATGCGTGACGGGCACTATCACACCGGCGACGTCGCGTCGCGCGATGCAGACGGCTACATCACCTACGTCGGCCGCGCCGACGACGTGTTCAAAGCGTCGGGCTACCGCATCAGCCCGTTCGAGCTCGAGTCGGTGCTGATTGAACATTCAGACGTCGCCGAGGCGGCAGTGGTGCCGAGTCCCGACCCGGTCCGCACGAATATCCCGAAGGCGTTCATCGTTCTGCGGGCCGGAGCCGAACCGGGTCGCGACACCGCCCTTTCCATTCTGCGCTTCGCGCGCGAGCAGCTCGCGCCCTACAAGCGAATCCGGCGCATCGAGTTTGCGGACCTGCCCAAGACCATTTCCGGAAAGATCCAGCGCAACCAGCTGCGCAAACTCGAGAGCGAGCAAGTGAATGCGCAAGTGCCACCCGTCGGCAGCTTCCGCGAAGAGGATTTCCCGGAACTCGCAGGCTGACCCTCACAGGATGACCGATGAATAAGAACGAACAAGTCACCATTGTCCTGGTGCCCATCGGCGCGCTGGGGCTTGGCGTCGGTGAAGGCGATGTCGAACGCGGTATCGCAGCCGGCGCCCATGCGATCGCGTGCGATGCAGGCTCTACCGACAGCGGACCCGCCTACCTCGCGCAGGGTGTCGCGAAATATTCGCGCGCGGCGGTGAAGACTGACTTGGCGATCCTGATGCGCGCCCGCGAGAAGGCCGGCATTCCATTGCTGATTGGATCCTGCGGCACATCAGGCTGTGACAAGGCGCTCGACTGGACCCGCGACATCGCACTGGAGATCGCGCGCGAGCACGGCCTGTCTCCGCGGATCGCGGTGCTGTATTCCGAGCAGGACCCGCAACAGATCGCGGGCAGCGCAGCCGAGGGCAAGATCGCCCCGCTTGCACCGATGACGTCTGCGGCGCCGGAACTGTTCAGTTCGTGCGAGCGCATCGTCGCGCTGATGGGGCCAGAGCCTTATGCCGCTGCGCTCGAAGCGGGAGCGGACATCGTGCTCGGTGGCCGCACCACCGACACCGCCGTGCTGGCAACGGTTCCGTTGATGCGTGGTGCCGGCGCCGGTCCGGCCTGGCACGCGGGAAAGGTCGCCGAGTGCGGGGCACTGTGCACCACGCGGCCGCGCGAAGGTGGCGTGCTGATTCGCGTCGGCCGCACCAGCTTCGACATCGAGCCGTTGCGCCCCGGCAACCGCTGCACGCCGCACACCGTATCGGCGCACATGTTGTACGAGAACAGCAACCCGTTCATTCTCGTCGAGCCGGGCGGCGTGCTCGACGTGTCGAATGCAAGCTACACCGCACTCGACGACCACCGCGTGCGCGTCACCGGTTCGGTCTTTTCGCCCCGTCCTTACACGATGAAGCTCGAAGGAGCTGCAAGCGGAGGCTGGCAGACGCTGATGCTGGTCGGCATCCAGGATCGCCGCGTGTTGGCCGACATCGACGGCTTCCTCCAGAAGATGCACCACGTGCTGACGCAACGCGTGCAATCGGCGATGGGTGTTGCGGCGGGCGACTTCCACATCTCGCTGCGCCCATACGGCTGGAACGCCGTCAGCGGACTGCCGGTGCCGGCGCACGTGGTGGCGCCGCCGGAGATCGGGCTGATGTTCGTGGCCACTGCCGGGACCCAGGAGCTCGCAACCCAGATCGCAAAGACCTGCAATCCGTGGTTCTTCCACCTCCCGGTCGACGAGAACCAGGAACTGCCGAGTTATGGCTTCCCCTTCTCGCCGGCCGAGCTGGAACGCGGACAGATCTTCGAGTTCAAGCTCAACCATGTGGTGAGCGTGACCCATCCACTGGAGCGGGTGCGCACACAGTTCGTTCAGTTCGAGGAGCCCGCCCATGCCTAGCTTGTCCGAGGTCTGCCACGACATCCGTTCGAAGAACGCCGGCCCGTTCTGGATCACGGTAGATCTGTTTTTCCATGGCCGCGAGGCATTCGACCGCTACGCGCAGACAAGTCTTCTGCAGCCGCAGGCACTGGCCAAGGTGTTCGACGTCCAGGCCGAACAGGTCGGCTGCTATCCGGTACCCGAACTGTGCGTGCTGAAGATCTCTTATCCGCGCAAAGACCCGCAGGGTGGAATGATCGAACGCGATCTGCATGGCGGCCAGCAGTTTGCCAGGCTCGTCGATATCGAACTCGGCTGACCGCCCGCCCAGCCCACCCGTCACTCCAAAGGAATCTCGATGACCATCACCCGCCGCAGTCTCGTCGTCCTCGCCTGCACCGCAACCTGGTGCGCTTCTTCCGCATACGCGCAGACGTCGTCAAAGTACCCAACCAAACCGGTCAAGTTCATCGTCCCGTTCGCGCCCGGCGGCGGCACCGACGCAATGGCCCGGCACATCGCGCAGAAGCTCAACGAGAAACACGGCTACACACTCGTCATCGAAAACAAGGCGGGCGTGGGCGGCAACCTGGGCGCCGAAGCAGCACTGCGCGAACCGGCGGACGGCTACACCTTCCTCGTGATTTCGAGCAGCTATGCGGTGAACGCCGTTCTCAACAAGCCTTCGTTCGACCCGCTCACAGGCATCGAGCCCGTCATCCAGTTCACCCGCGAACCAGTGGTGCTGGCGGTCGGCGCGAGTACGCCCTACACGACCGTAGCCGAGCTCGTCGCCGCGGCCAAGAACACGCCTGACAAGGTGGCGTTCGGTTCGTCGGGGAACGGCGGTCTCTCGCACCTGGCCGCCGAATATTTCAATGCCCTGTCCGGCATCAAGATCACGCACGTGCCGTACAAGGGCACCGGTGCGGCGCTGATGGACCTGGCTGGCGGCCAGATCCAGATGCTGATGGCCGGCAACACCTCGTTCATGCCGCTCGCCAAGGCTGGCAAGGTGCGGGTCCTCGCAGTGGGCGCGCCGCAGCGCCTGCCGACGCTGCCGAACGTGCCTACGTTCGCCGAGGCAGGCCTGCCCCAGTTTCGCGCCGACATCTGGCACGGCCTCGTCGCGGCAAAGGGCACGCCGCCCGAGATCGTTGCCAAGATGAATGCGGATATCAATGCCGTCCTGCAGTCGCCAGAAGTCCAGACCCGGCTCCGGCAGGACGATGTAACACCGGCAGGTGGTCCCCCTCAACCGTTCGCCGAAACCATCCGCTCGGACATCGAGCGCTGGCGTACTGTCGTCAAACAGTCGAATATCAAGATCGACTGAGGGCGAGACGCATCTCATCCCGTCCTCGACGTGCTGCTGACAGAGCCTCGAACGCAGTGTCCTGTGCAGACCATTTGTTGGTGGCGGTGCAGGGTTTTTATCTCGCGCGCAAGCTGTTGATTACAAATACATCTTGTCAGTGCAGTTGCCCTCTTCTGCCCCCATATATGCCCCCAGCGGAATAACCGCGACACCTGCCGCGCGCACCCACAGTAGGATGTACAGCTTCTGGCATTTGCTTATTTCCGTTGCAGCTCTGCCAGCAGCATCTAGACAGGAAACGGCAGGTCATTACGGGCGGGGCCCGCAGGCCAGAGCCACAGGAATCGGGTAGTCGGTCAGCGATCGTTCTTGTGGGCCGGCAATCGACCCGTAGCCGACGTTCGCTCCTCCTAGAACAGTTCATCAATCGCACTCGCGCCGGCTCAAAGCAGTTAGTGCGCCAGCGGAAACTTCGTCCATCTGATGTTGCACCGGCGGCCAGCGCGCATCATGATTGCGGCCGACACGCACGATTGATCACTCGTGCACCCCGATGCTACTAGCGGCGGGGGCGCCTATTCCATTACTTGCGATGTAGGGACCTCACCGCACAGTACGGTAAATCGGTCTGTTGCAAAATCCCTGGCGGCCATCTACGCACGTCCTGTGAAGCAGATTGATCTGCTCAGGATTCAGATGCCGGGATACCATACCTTATGAGCGAATCGAAACAATCCAAATTGGCCGAAAAGTTTAGGGGTGCTCTCTGGAGCGACTTTGATGACGAGCAAAACTTTCCCACTGCTAGACCGCTACTCGCGCATTACTCCTCCGTCGCCGTCTTGGAACACATTGTTCAAGCTGAAGAGGTTTGGATGTCCAACCCTCTTTTCATGAACGATTTGGAGGAAATGAGGTTCGGTATGAACGCGGGGGCTACCGAGTTTCGCAGCAACGTAGAACTAGCCGCTGCCTGTGGCAACGCGACGACTCATGCAAGATTAATACGCATTTTTGACGAATACTTCAGAGCCTTCGAAGAACGGCACGCCCTCGACACGTACGTCCTGTGCCTCTCAGAGCATGAGGAAGGCAATCAAGATGGACTACTCTCTATGTGGCGAGGATACGGAGCGAATGCAGGCGGGGCAGCGATAGTATTCGACACCTCTAAGCTACAAGCAGACCAGAACATGCCATTTGTTGTCGCAAGGGTCGACTACGCGACCGGGGACGAGCGCCTAATTTGGATATCGGACAAGATTAAGGCCATCGCACAAATCTTGGCAAGTGGTGACAAGAAAGAAGAAGATTTAACGGCTGCAGCGTGGATCTGGCTTGAACGCCTTAAGTTGTTCGCTATTTTCACCAAGCACCCGGGCTTTAAAGAAGAACGGGAGTGGCGAATTGTCTATTACAGTGATCGTGATATCGGAGACAAATTCAAGACGATGCTGGGTTATTTGATCACGCCTCGCGGAGTTGAACCCAAGCTCTCGTGGTCTACCAAGAGCTTGATCGTATCGTACATACAAATGACTTCAACCATAGCCGGGTCGATCAACTTCGCGTCCGACTGTCGCGCTGGATTAGTTCATCTTCCCTTCCATCCGCGGATGTTGCAAATCTTTTGGCTGAAATCGCTTCGGCGCCCGTCCTCGCGTTCCGTCCGATTCTCTGGAAACTTGACCTCTCCAAGATCCATGTAACGCGCCTGATCAGCCTCGGTCAATTCCCAGATGAGTATCAGGTGAGTGACCTAATCGCCGGTGAAATCCTAGTCATGGTGCCTTGATGAACGCTGACGTTATCCAACTCTTCTCGCTTGTCGGATTGCGAGCTCTCGCGGAATACGACGCAGCGGAGTATCGACGTGTTACCGATCTGTCTCGGAACGAGCTCGACGAAAAAATTCGGCAACTGCAGTTGCTTGCGGCGAACGAACCACTGCTTGCTGAAGTCCTCGCCCGAATGTCCGAGTTCGATTTGATACAGGGCGAGTCACGTAGTCAGACGGAACTGTCGTTCTTGCTAAAGCAACTGAGCAATTCCTGCCTGCAGCGTGCGCAACAGCTGGCCCTGCTCCAAGGACGGATTGCGCGAAGCGAAGACCCCGGAATTCAGCAAGCACGCGCGGTGGTCCGCGACACCGAGCCTCCGACCACCACCTCGCCTGGAGGTGAGGAGTTTGTCAAGCTGGCTGCGATGCGCTTGCTGCGGACTTTGCCCGCGTACGCCGCCGAATTCAACGTTCGTCTCAAGAATGTGGAAGTTGATTGCCTCCTAAGGCCTGCTGACTCGCGGCTGCCGGTGGTCTTCATCGAGGCCAAAGTAGCGCTTCGGAACGAAGATGTGCTCAAGAGCGCTGTTTCCCAACTCAAGAAGGCATCTTCAGGTTGGGGCAAGGGTGCCCTGCAGGTGGTTCTAACAACCACAGTTGACCAATCCTTGCGTCGTTCAACAATCGGCGGGCGAGCCGGCGAGCCCTACCTGCTTGTCTATGACCAAGAGTCCAACGACTTTGTCAACGACACAAGTGAGAAACAGCTCGTGGACGCTGTACGGAGAGTACAAGACGCTTTGCCGTGAACCAGCAACCTGGCGGGATTGCCATTTCAGAGTCAATGACAAGGAGCGTCGGTTCGGCACGAAGCGGTCCACCATCAAAGCCCGTTGTCCGGCGGCGTGACACGTCCCCGAAGTCCAGTCCGTCTGAGCGAAAACCGGCAACTGCGACGGGCGAGCAACACGTTGGCGCGCTCGACTGACCGAAATCAGAGCCAGATCCAGAGGTGATCCCGAAATCCCCCCAAATTCCCCTTGATATCGACGGGCCGTATGAACTGGCCGGTCGCAGACTGGTGCTTCTCCCAGGGCCCCTTCCCTTCGCCCCTCGCGGGCGCAACAACAGGGACACGCCGATGTCGGCCGTCGCAGTTCGTTACCTGCCTTGGAGTTCTCGTGAGACTTGATCTCACCGAGCGATTACGGCGTTCTGTCGCCGTTGTCTTTGAAGCGGGCAGCGATCGCCCGCGAAACAGTGCGCATTTCGGCATCGATTTCGCGGGCGAATGTTTCGTTGACCTGGTTGCGCCTTGAATTGAGGTGCAGCCCGAGCCACACTGATGGTTCTTCCGCGGGCATCGCGTCCGCAAGACCTTCACTACCTGCATTGCCAGGCTCAAGGCCAGTTCGCTGGCGCCGCAGTCGTTAACTGCACTGAGAGACTACTCGCACAAGGCGAGCCCGAGAGCTATACCGATCTGCGAAGGCAGACAGGCGTTCTGGTGCGGGACTCACGTCCCCAAGAGAGCCGAGGCTTTGATGGCCCGGATGACTGGCTCATTGCCTGAGCCAGTCCGAGAGGCGAGAGATCGCCACCTGCCCAGCGCCTTGAGCCTGGGCATGAGCCAGCGCTGTGAAAGCGCTGCGCGTCGTCACTGGAAGCCTGCGCTGACAGTGACGACGCTGCTAACCCCTTGAGTGGTCTTGCGAAAGCTGGTTCTCCCGGCAGTGACGCGTTGAAGTGACGTGCAAATCGCGGCTCTGTCCGCGTGGAGTCTCGGCCCTTTGCGGCCCGTGTTCCCCAGGGCCTTGAGCCCTCATGTGCGGTGCGGTGATGACCCGCATCCGTGTCTCCGCAACAGCCAATGGCTCGACGTTGGCAGCCGCCTGATCCCTGACAACGGATCACCAGACGTGTGCAAGGCACACCCCGTGGACCCCGGGTTATTGGTCCCCGCGCGCGATGTGCCAACAGGTACGAAGCGCGGTGCCAAGAGGCGGTGCAACGCCGGCAGCTGTAAAGCCATTGCACACAACGGGAGTGGTGTCCCGCGTCCCTCGTGATTCTCGGTCGCTGCGGCGGTCGGGATGGACAGAAACACTTACCTGAACGCTTCACACCACACACGAATTTTGGATCGACGACAAGGAAACGGATCGAGAAGGGAGACGACGCATGCGCGACCTCAATCACGACTTCAAGCAGCTCGGCCAACGCAACCGCGATGGTTCGTTCCAGACACAGCACGACCGCGAAAGCATCCTGAGCCTGGCCGCCAACCAATTGGCCGAGGGCGGTTTCCGGCTTCTTCGTGCGCAGGGACTGCGAACGAAGCATGTCGAGCACCTGGTCAATCGCTGGCATGCCGAACAGATTTCGGCCGGCACCTTCAAGAACCGCATGAGCGCCTTGCGATGGCTGGCCGAGAAGATCGACAAGCAGAACATCGTCGCACGCGACAACGCGGCCTATGGCATCGCCGATCGGCGACACGTGAGCAACGAATCGAAGGCGACAGAACTCGACGGCGACAAGTTGGCGAAGGTTTCAGATCCGTATACGTCGATGTCGCTGCAGCTGCAGGCCGTGTTCGGTCTGCGGCGCGAGGAAAGCATCAAGCTGAGGCCGGACTGGGCAGACCGCGGCGACGTGTTGCACCTCAAGGCCAGTTGGACAAAGGGCGGCAAGGAGCGCCATGTGCCGATCACCAGTGAGACGCAGCGAGACCTCTTGAACGAAGCCAAGGCGCTCGCTGGCAAAGGCAGCCTGATCCCGGTCGAGATGTCGTACCGGGATCAGCTGAACCGGTTCAAGGCGCAGACCGCGCGGGCCGGCATCGACCATGTCCACGGGCTGCGACACGCGTACGCGCAAACCCGCTACGAGGAACTGACGGGATGGAAATCACCGGCAGCCGGCGGACCAACCTCGAAGCAACTGAGCCCTGAACAAAAGGCAGTGGATCGAGAAGTGAGGTTGACCATCTCACGCGAACTCGGCCACGAGCGCGAGCAAATCACCGCGATTTACGTCGGGAGATGAGCCATGGCAAAAGCAAAAGAATCTTTCCAGCTGCCTGACGATCTAGCTGCCGCATCTTTGATCGACGCGAAGACCTGCGCGGCGATCGGCTCGATGGGGACGAGTTGGTGGTTTGCGGCGGTTCGCGATGGCCGAGCGCCGGCACCGGCATTCCGTGCTGTGCGTGCGACGCGGTGGCGCCGCTCAGAGGTCCTGGAGTTCTGGCAGACCTACGGAATCCGATGATCGATCCCTACCCCCCCGAAATTGAAGGCTTGCGCCTTCAGCATCCACCAGCAACAGGGAACTTGGCCTTCAGCCGAGAAATTTCAGCGCCCTGCGTGCCGTCGCAACAATCGAACGAAGCTCTTGCTTGTCAGAGGGCAGATCCAAAAAGCGGTTGGCCTCGTCGATAGACTTGAATCCTCCTCGATTGCGAAGATGAAAGCGGATCAAAGAGCGGAAAAAGTCGAGGAGCTGAAAGCAATGAAGACGCGCGTCTTCCGAACTTGTACCGCTATGAATGTTGGCATTTCGATACTCTCTAAGGTGCTCCATCACCTGTCGCTGATACTCCGTTTCCTTGTACAGAAAGGCGCAGCGTCTGACGACCTTGTCGTAGTCGCCTTGGCCAATTCCGCTTGCGGTAGCCGATTCCAGCGCGCTCCACAAACGAACGAATGCAACATCCGCATCCGACTCGTCGAGCGCGCGGGTACCGCGCAGGATGGCGGATACAAGTCGCTTGCTATATGGCGAAGCCGCGAGGCGCCGCAATACGTCTCGCTGTGCCTTTAATAGGAGGCTCGCGTCCTTCGGTGTATATGGGTGAGCGGGCGAGAAATTTGGTTCATACCAGAACTGTGATTCGGACACCAAGCTGCCGTCCGGATGATGAACCGTATGTTGATTGCCGAGTCGGATTAGGTTGATTGGTTTGCGGGGCGGGTTCCCACCCAAGGGGATCTCAAAGCCTGGGTTGCAATATAGACACCAGATTCCCCGCAACAAATCCAGCGCATCGAGAGCCTTAAGGGCAGCCGCACGCGGAGACTTCGCCTTGATTCGGACCAGTACCTTCGTGTACGTCGGCGGAGTTGCCTCCATTGTTGCGGACCTGGGATCCTGCAGAACAGTTTCCCTTGACTTCCTGAATCGGGAGGGATAGTCACCCTGAAGCAATCGGATCTTTGCGCCGTTGACTGTATGCATCGGCGGGAAGCTCGGCACCGATATCGACAGCGCTGTGAGCATTACAAAGTCTTCATCGAGCTTCGACAGCTCTCGTTTGAGCGCCGCGTTTAGCGCCGCCAAGAACGTCGCTGAAGTCAACTTTCCCTTTGCAGAAGCAAAGGACCTACTGATGAGGTGAGAAACGTCTAGATGTTCGGCGGCGTCGGGGAAATCCAGCATCGACCTTATGATTGGGACCGACATCTCGAAGCTACCGAAAGCTACGAAACTGACCTTGCCGTTTGCACCGACGGTTCTCTCCGAGTCGACTTCGGCAAGGATGATTTCCGGTTTGAATCGGCCAGGTTTGTTCTTCCAGGATGCCGGCATATGGTCCCCTAAGCCTACGATATAGACGCGACATTGTCGGGTCGCTTATCCGGCTGCTGACCGCACCCATGAGCGCGCCGCGAAACCTTCCGAAGTTCAACGGTCGACAGAAGACGGGAAAAGGCCCCTAAGTAGCAGACGGACGATTCTCAGACTGCCTTGATCGGAATGACCTGCGCGCCTTCGCGCAACCGTTCGAGGTAGTCCGCCCATTTCTGCATCATCTGGCGCCGCTGAGCCAGGTACTGGGCTCGATCGTAGGCAGCGCCCAGTGGCCCTTTCTTGCCGTGCCCCAGCTGCACCTCTATCCACTCCGGGTCGATTTCCGGCAGCTGCTCCCGGATCATCGTGCGCGCCATCGCGCGAAAGCCGTGGCCGGTCATTTCGTCGGTGGCATAACCCAGGCGCCGCAGCGCTGCGTTGAGCGTCACGTCGCTGATCGGCCGAGAGCGGGTACGTTGACCCGGGAAGCAATAGTTGCCCGCAGCGGTGAACGGCTGCAATTCGCGCAGGATGGCCACGGCCTGCGACGCGAGAGGAACGATATGCGGCGCACCGGTTGCCTTCTCCTGCTTCGTGCGCTTCATCTCGGCGGCGGGGATCGACCATTCGCCGGCATCAAGATCAAGGTGCGCCCACTGCATTGCCCGAAGGTTGCCCGGTCGCTGGAAAAGCAAAGCCGCCAGCTGCAGCGCGGCCCGTGTGCCTGGATGGCCTTCGTAGCTGTCGATGGCCCGCAGCAACTCGCCGACTGTCTTCGGCTCAAGGATGGCGGCATAGTGCTGTTTGATCGGTGTGGGCAGCGCCTCGCGCAGATCCGGGGTCGGGTCTCGTTGCGCATACCCGGTGGCGATGGCGTATCGCATCACCAGGCCGATGGTCTGCTTGACGCGGTGTGCGGTATCCAGGGCATCGCGGGCTTCCACCTTACGCAGCAGGTTCAGGATGGCCGGCGCGCTGACCTCGTTCGACGGCAACGTGCCGATCCACGGGAAGACGTCGCGTTCGAGCTGGATCCGGCTGCGCTTCGCGTATCGGGGTGACACGGTGGGCTCGTGGGCTTTCGCCAGCCATTCGCGGGCGACGGCCTCGAAGGTGCCCGGCAGCGGCTCGCCTGCCGCGGTCAGCGCCGCGACATGGGCGCGAGCCACCTCGGCCGTCTTGGAAGCCTTGCGGGCGTCACTGGGGTCGGCGCCGTTCGCCAGCAGAGCCCGGGCCTCGGCGCGTCGCTTGCGCGCGTCGGCCAGGCTCACATCCGGATAGACACCCAGCGCCAAGCGCTTCTCCAAGCCGCCGATCCGGTACTTCAACCGCCAGTACTTGCTCCCGTTCGGGTGCAGCTCCAGGTACAGGCCGCCACCATCGGCGAGCTTGCGTGATTTGTCGGTCGCTTTCGCTTTGCGGACCGCCGTGTCAGTGAGCTTGTCGTTTGCCATGACTCAGTTGCCCATCCGGATGCCCACACCGCTGGGGGCAGATTCAAGTGAATCCATGCGGACCCATGCGGAAACAAAAAAGCCCCAGGTCGTTGATTTACCTGGGGCTTTTGGTGTTTTGCGGTCTCTTGTGGAGCTTGTTCTGGTGGGCGGTGCAGGGTTCGAACCTGCGACTTCCACCGTGTGAAGGTGGCACTCTACCGCTGAGTTAACCGCCCGGTATCCGGGTGTGTGCGGCGCCGTTGCAGCGCCTTGCGGAGCCCGGGATTATGCCACAGCCGGCGCCGGCTGCTCGAGCGCGCGCCAGCGCGTCTTGCCCGAGCTTGCCTTGTCGATGCCGGCAAGCACCGCCTCGTGTGCTGCGAGTTCGGCCTCATCGGCCAGGATCACCGGCAGCCGGTAGACCGAGAAATCGATCGCCGCGATCGCCAGTTCGCCGGCGCCGGCGTCACCGGCGTCGATCGCCAGCGTATTCTGGCCACGGGTCAGCCGGATATAGACCTCGGCCAGCAGGCCGGCATCGAGCAGCGCGCCGTGCAGCGTGCGGTTGCTGTTGTCGACCTCGAGGCGCCGGCACAAGGCGTCGAGCGAATTCGACTTGCCGGGAAACATCTCGCGCGCCATCGTCAGGCTGTCGCTGACCTTCGCGACGATGCTGGCGAATGGCGGCCGGCCGAGGCGGCGCAGTTCGGCATCGAGAAAACCAATGTCGAAGGCGGCGTTGTGGATGATGATCTCGGCGCCGGCGCAGAACTCGAGCAGTTCGTCGGCGATTGCCGCAAACAGCGGCTTGTCGGCCAGGAATTCGTCGGTCAGGCCGTGCACCTTGACCGCATCCTCGTGGCTCGAACGCTGCGGATTGATGTAGCGGTGCAGGTTGTTGCCGGTCGGCCGCCGGTTCACCATCTCGATGCAGCCGATCTCGATGATGCGGTCGCCCGCTTCCGGGCTCAGGCCGGTGGTTTCGGTATCGAGAAAGATCTGTCGCATCGTTGCTCAGGTGAATCGCGGTTCGTCGCGGCGGGTTGCCCAGGTCCACATCAGCACCCCGGCGGCGAACACCGGGATGCTCAGCCACTGCCCCATGCTCATGCCGAGTGCGAGCAGGCCGAGAAAACCATCGGGCTCGCGGAAATATTCGGCGACAAAACGCAGCAGACCATAACCGGCAAGGAAAGCGCCGGATACCTGGCCGAGCTTGCGCGGCTTGCGGGCATACAGCCACAGCAGCACGAACAGCAGCAGCCCCTCGAGCGCAAACTGGTACAGCTGCGACGGATGGCGTGGCAGCTCGCTGCCCGACTGCGGAAAAACCATCGCCCACGGCAGCGACGGATCGGCCGCGCGGCCCCACAACTCGCCATTGATGAAATTGCCGATCCGTCCCGACGCCAGACCAGTCGGCACACACGGCGCGATCAGGTCGGTCACTTCGAGAAAACGCCGCTTGCGGACAACCGCATACAAGGCCATCGCCGCCAGCACGCCGAGCAGCCCGCCATGAAAGGCCATGCCGCCCTTCCAGACGGCGAAGACCTCGAGCAAATTGTCGGCGTAATAACCCGGCTTGTAGAAGATCACATAACCGAGCCGCCCGCCGATCACGACGCCGAGCACGCCGTAGAACAGCAGGTCCTCGACATCGGCACGCGTCCAGCCGGCCTGCGCATATTGCGGCTGGCGGGTGCGCAGCACGGCAAGCCACAGGAACAGGCCGAAGGCGACCAGGTAGGTCAGGCCGTACCAGTGGATCGCGACCGGGCCCAGTTGCAGCGCGATCGGGTCGAATTGGGGATGGACGAGCATGGATTGGGCCCGCAAACGGGCGGCTGCAGGCGCTGGAAAAGCGACTGATCATAAGGTGCCCGTGCCACAGCCAGATATCATCGACATCCCCCGCCGGGAGCTGGCGCCCCGGCATGTCACACCCAGCTGGACTGCCCATCATGGAAATCAACCGTCGCTCGAAAAACATCACCGAGGGCGTGGCGCGCGCGCCGAACCGCTCGATGTACTACGCCATGGGATACCAGGAAGGCGACTTCAAGAAGCCGATGATCGGCGTCGCCAACGGCCACTCGACGATCACGCCATGCAATTCCGGCCTGCAAAAGCTTGCCGATGCCGCAGTCGAAGGCATCAAGGCCGCCGGCGGCAACGCCCAGATCTTTGGCACGCCGACGATCAGCGACGGCATGGCGATGGGCACCGAAGGCATGAAATACAGCCTGGTCTCGCGCGAGGTGATTGCCGACTGCGTCGAGACCTGTGTCGGTGGCCAGTGGCTCGACGGCGTGCTCGTCGTCGGCGGCTGCGACAAGAACATGCCCGGCGGCATGATGGGCATCCTGCGCGCCAATGTGCCGGCGATCTATGTTTATGGCGGCACCATCCTGCCCGGCCGCTACAAGGACAAGGACCTGAACATCGTCAGCGTGTTCGAGGCGGTCGGCGAATTTACAGCCGGCAAGATGAACGAGGAAGATTTCTGCCAGATCGAGCGCCGCGCGATCCCCGGCAGCGGCTCCTGCGGCGGCATGTACACCGCCAATACGATGAGCTCGGCCTTCGAGGCGCTCGGCATGAGCCTCCCTTTCTCGTCGACGATGGCGAATGTGCACGACGAGATCGTCGGCAATGCAAAGGAAGCCGCGCGGGTGCTGGTCGAGGCGGTGAAGAAGGACCTGAAGCCGCGCGACATCGTCACGAAAAAGTCGATCGAGAATGCCGTTGCGGTGATCATGGCGACCGGCGGCTCGACCAATGCGGTGCTGCACTTCCTCGCGATCACCCACGCGGCCGAGGTGGAGTGGACGATCGACGACTTCGAGCGCATGCGCAAGAAGGTGCCGGTGTTGTGCGACCTGAAGCCGTCCGGCGAATTCCTCGCCGTCGACCTGCACCGCGCCGGCGGCATTCCGCAGGTGATGAAGACGCTGCTCGCAGCCGGCCTGCTGCACGGCGACTGCATGACGATCACCGGCAAGACGATCGCCGAGAACCTGGCCGACATTCCGGACGTGCCGCGCGCCGACCAGAAGGTGATCCGGCCGATCGACAAGCCGATGTACGAGCAGGGCCACCTGGCGATCCTGAAGGGCAACCTCGCACCGGAAGGCTGCGTAGCGAAGATCACCGGTCTGAAAAACCCGGTCATCACCGGCCCGGCACGCGTCTTCGACGACGAGCAGTCGGCGCTGAAGGCGATCATGGACCGAAAAATCAAGCCCGGCGACGTGATGGTGCTGCGTTATCTCGGCCCGAAGGGCGGCCCGGGCATGCCGGAGATGCTGGCGCCGACCGGCGCCTTGATTGGCCAGGGCCTCGGCGAATCGGTCGGCCTGATCACCGACGGCCGTTTCTCCGGCGGCACCTGGGGCATGGTGGTCGGCCATGTCGCGCCGGAGGCCTATGCGGGCGGCGTGATCGCGCTGGTCAACGAAGGCGACAAGATCACGATCGACGCGCACAAGCTGCAACTCGAACTGCACGTCGACGATGCCGAACTGGCGAAGCGGCGCAGCGCGTGGAAGGCGCCGGCACCACGCTACCTGCGCGGCGTGCTGGCGAAGTTTGCGAAAAACGCGTCGAGCGCCAGCACCGGTGCGGTGCTCGACCGCATCGATCACATTGAGTGATGCAGCAAATGCGGCCGCCGCCGAGGCGGCCGCATCGGTCAAGGGCAAGCCGTCTGCAGGGGCTGCCGCCCGCGCCCCGGCAAAAAGCGCCCGCTCGCTGAGCGGGCTGCTGCCGTTCCTGCGGCCGTACCGCGGCCGCATCGCGCTGGCAGTGCTGTTCCTGGTGCTGGCTGCGGTCAGCACGCTGATCTTTCCGATCGCGCTGAAATCGCTGATCGACGAAGGATTCATCAGTGCCGATCCGGGCGAGCGGCTGCTCGCGATGCGCGAGCATTTCCTAGCGCTGTTCGCGGTCGGAGCCGCGCTCGGCTTTTTTTCGGCGGCGCGTTTCTACATGGTCAGCTGGCTCGGTGAACGCATCACCGCCGACCTGCGCACCGCGGTTTATGCACACGTCGTCACGCAGAGCCCGGAGTTTTTCGAGACCACGCAGACCGGCGAGGTGCTGTCGCGGCTGACGACCGACACGACGCTGGTGCAGACCGTCGTCGGCTCCAGCCTCAGCATGGGCCTGCGCAACATGGTGATGGCATTCGGCGCGATGCTGATGCTGGTGATCACCAATCCGGTCGTGATGTCGCAGGTGCTCGGCATCCTGATCCTGATCGTGCTGCCGTCGCTGTATTTCGGCCGCCGCGTGCGCAAGCTCAGCCGCGCCAGCCAGGACCGCGTCGCCGATTCGAGCGCGATCGCCGCCGAAGTGCTGAATGCGATTCCGGTCGTGCAGAGTTATACGCAGGAGAAGCGCGAGGCCGCCCGCTTCGAACAATCGACCGAAAGCGCGTTTGCCACCGCGATCAGCCGCACGCGGATGCGCTCGCTGCTGGTCGGCTTCGTGATCACCGCGACTTTCGGCGCGTTGCTGTGGGGCCTGTACCAGGGCACGCAGGCGGTGCTGCGTGGCGACATCAGCGCCGGCCACCTCGGCCAGACCGTTGTGTATGTGATCATCCTGGTCAGCGGCGTTGCGGTACTCGCCGAGGTCTACGGCGACCTGCTGCGCGCCGCCGGTGCGACCGAACGGCTGATCGAGCTGCTGGCGACCGAATCACCGATTGCCGAGCAAGCGGCGGCGCGCTCGCTGCCGCCGACCCGTGGCGGCTCGGCGGTCGCGATCGACCATGTCGGCTTCCGATATCCGTCGCGGCCGATGCAGCCTGCGCTGATCGATTTCAGCCTGCAGGTGCAGCCCGGCGAAACGGTCGCGCTGGTCGGCCCGAGCGGCGCCGGCAAGAGCACGGTGTTCCAGCTGCTGCTGCGGTTCTACGATGCCGCCGAGGGCAGCGTGTCGATCGACGGCGTGCCGGTGCGCGAGGCGTCGCTGCGCGAATTGCGGCAACGGATCGGCATCGTGCCGCAGGACAGCGTGATCTTTTCGGCCGATGCGATGGAGAACATCCGCTACGGCCGCCCCGACGCCAGCGACGACGAGGTGATCGCCGCAGCGCGCGCGGCCTATGCCGACGGCTTCATCCAGGCCCTGCCCGACGGCTACAAGACCTTCCTCGGCGAGCGCGGCGTGCGCCTGTCCGGTGGCCAGCGGCAACGCATCAGCATCGCCCGCGCGATCCTGAAGAACCCGCCGCTGCTGCTGCTCGACGAGGCGACCAGTGCGCTCGATGCCGAAAGCGAGCGCATGGTGCAGGCCGCACTCGAGGCGGCCATGCAGGACCGCACGACGCTGGTGATCGCACACCGGCTGTCGACGGTGCAACGGGTCGACCGCATCATCGTGATGGAAGCCGGCCAGATCGTCGAGCAAGGGACCCATGCCGAGCTGAGCGCGGCCGGCGGGCTGTATGCACGGCTCGCGTCGTTGCAATTTACTGAAGGCGGCTTGCGCGACTCTGCGTAGGACAAAGCCTGCATCGATTGCTGCTGCCGACCGATGGTGATCGGCTCGGATCGTGCGCAGACTCGTGGCTTGCATCAGAACCAACCCGGACAACCAAGGCTCAGACAGTCTCGTTTGTCCAGTGTGTCCACTGATTTGTCCACGCAGGAGCCCATATGAATACATTTCGTTTCAATCCGTCACGCCTTGCAATGACTGGCCTCGTCGCCAGCGCCGTCGTCCTTGCTGGCTGCGCCGACATGAGTGAGCGCCAGAAAGGCACTGCAACCGGTGCCGGCATCGGGGCCGTCGCCGGCGCCGCGATCAGCTCGATGACCGGTGGCAAGGCGGGCACCGGTGCTGTAGCCGGTGGCGCGGTCGGCGCGGTGGTCGGCAACATCTGGTCGAAGCGCCAGGAAGAACGCCGTCAGGCGATGGAACAGGCGACCCGCGGCACCGGCGTCGAGGTCAGCCGCACCTCGGACAACCAGCTGAAACTGAACATCCCGAGCGAGGTCAGCTTCGATACCAACAGCGCTGCGATCAAGCCGCAGATGCGCTCGGTGCTCGATCCTTTTGCCGCCAGCCTGCGCGACGATCCGTCGGTGCGCATCGACATCGTCGGCCACACCGACAGCACCGGCAGTGACGCGATCAACAATCCGCTGTCTGTCGACCGTGCGCAGAGCGTGCGTGACTACCTGGCCGCGCGTGGCGTGTCGCCGTCGCGCATCAATGTCGAAGGCAAGGGTTCGTACCAGCCGATCGCCGACAACAGCAGCGAATCCGGCCGGGCGAAAAATCGCCGCGTCGAGATCTATATCGCCGAACGCGCCTGACCGACGAGCCGGTCAGCCATCAGGCTGAGACAATAGGGGCAGTTTCGACTGCCCCTTTTTTACTGATGACGACCGCCTCCCTCGCGGAACCGACCGGATCCGACGCCGCCGATGGCAGCAGCTCCAGCCACGACGGCCGATCCGATCAATACGAACAATTTGCACGCCACGTGCTGAATCACGGCGTCGCGAAAGGCGACCGCACCGGTACCGGAACGACCAGCGTCTTCGGCCACCAGATGCGCTTCGACCTGTCGACCGGTTTTCCGCTGGTGACGACGAAGAAGGTGCACCTGAAGTCGATCATCCTCGAACTGCTGTGGTTTCTGCGCGGCGACGGCAATGCGCGCTGGCTGCAGGAGCGCGGCGTGACGATCTGGAACGAATGGGCCGCGCCCGATGGCGACCTCGGCCCGGTCTACGGCGTGCAGTGGCGCAGCTGGCCGACACCCGACGGCGGCCACATCGACCAGATCGCCGAGGTCGTGAAGACGTTGAAGACCAACCCCGATTCGCGCCGCATCATCGTCAGCGCCTGGAACGTCGCCGACCTGCCGAAGATGGCGCTGATGCCGTGCCACGCGTTTTTCCAGTTCTATGTCGCACCGGCCACCGAGCCCGGCGGCCGCGGCAAGCTGAGCTGCCAGCTCTACCAGCGCAGCGCCGATATCTTCCTCGGCGTGCCGTTCAACATCGCGAGTTATGCGCTGCTGACGCACATGCTCGCGCAGCAATGCGACCTCGACGTCGGCGACTTCATCTGGACCGGCGGCGACTGCCACATCTACGACAACCACCGCGAGCAGATCGCGCTGCAGTTGTCTCGCGAGCCCTACCCCTACCCGACGCTGCAGATCAAGCGCCGGCCAACATCGATCTTCGATTACGAATACGAGGATTTCGAGGTGGTCGGCTACCAGCACCATCCGGCAATCAAGGCGCCAGTGGCGGTGTGAATCCGGCGGACCGAGCCGACTGTCCGCCTGTATCGAGTGGGTGACTGATATCGGCCCGGAGCGGCCGTTGATTTCGCTGGCTGGGCTGACTTTGTGGGAGGGGCTTCAGCCCCGATTCGGGCTTTTGCACGACTGCGAATCGGCTCGCACAGAGGCGAGAGCAAAGGCGCGGGCGGGCGGCCGCTTGCGCTTAGATGCTTGCCCTCGCGCCGGGCGCTCGGGTCCCCTGCGATGCTCGGTCTTGTGGCCCGTCGCGGAAACTCGCTGCACTCGCTTCGCTCGTTGCGCTCAAACAGTCCGCGACAAGCCAGTTGTTGATGCTCGCTGCGCTCGCGGGCCACAAGCCCTGCGCTTCTCGGCTGCGCATATGCGCGCCAGCAGCCACCCGCCCACGCCTTTGCGCACCCACCGAAACATTCGACGAAGCGCATCATCGTTGCAGCGCGGCAGGCGGTTCCCGGGCGGGGCGATTTATGCGGCGGCGAGAAGCGGAGGTTCAGGGTAGGCGAGCGCAGCGAGCATCAACAAACATGCTCGCGGCGGTTGTCCGAGCGCAGTGAGCGCAGCGAACGTAGCGAGTTCCGCCGCGCGACCCTGGACCGAGCATCGCAGCGCAGTCCGAGCGCCAGCGAGGACCGCCGCATCATGAGCCACGACCGGGCGCCGCCTGCCGCGCCGCTCGGTCTTGGCATGCGGTTTGAAGGGCATGCGCGCAGCCAAGATCCCGAATCGGGGCTGAAGCCCCTCCTACAAAAGTCAGCCCCGCGCAAAAACAACGGCCGCTAAGGGCCGTTGGCAGCAGCTTGTGCCGTGATCAATTTCTGGCCATGCGCGAGAGCCACGGGGAGCAGCTTTCTACTTTTGCAGCCACTCCAGCACCAGCCGCGTCACCTCGGCCGGCTTTTCGCGCTGCAGAAAATGGCCGGCACCAGCAACTTCTTCGTACCTGTACTCGCCGGCGAAATGTCGGCCCTGATCGTGCATCAGTTCGGCGCGCAGATCGTCGGCGCCGCACAGCGCCATCGTCGGCACGGTGATCGGCCGCTCGATCAGCGGGGTCAGATGGGCCAACGCCGGGTCGGCCTTGTGCGGGTCGAGCATCGCACGGTAGTAGCCGAGCGTGGCGGTCAGCACACCGGGGCGCGCGAGCATTGCCTTCACGTCGGCGATATGGGCGGCGTCATCATGGCCAGGGCTGGTCCAGTAGCTCCACAGGTAGTCGATGAAGGCACCGTCGTTGTCGAGCAGCGCGCGCTCCGGCAGATCAGGGAGCTGGAAAAACCACCAGTGGAACGAGCGGTGCACATGCTTCGGGATCAGCATGCTTTTGGCCACTTCGGCAGGATGCGGCACGGCCATCAGCACCGCCCGGCGGACCTGTTCCGGAAAGGCCGCCAGCACCGCATACGAAATGATCGCGCCCCAATCCTGGGCGACCAGGTGCGCCGGCTCGCCACCGCCGAGCACGCGGATCAGTTCGACGACATCAGTGACCAGTGTCTTCTTGTCGTAATAGCCGCCGGCCGGTATCGCGGTCGGGTGGTAGCCGCGCAGGAACGGTGCCACCACCCGGTATCCGGCGTCGGCCAGCGCCGGCATCTGGTGGCTCCAGGTGTGCGCGCTGTCCGGAAAGCCGTGCAGCATCAGCACCAGCGGGCCGCTGCCCTGCTCCAGATAGGCAAAGTCGAGGCCGTTGGCGTGGACGTGTTTCATGGGTGTCGTGATTCGAAGCAGACGGGAGCCGACAGTCGGGGCTGGCGCAGGCACCGGGTCATTACCAAGGTGCCGTCAACGCCGCCGAAGTATATAAATCACGTTGCAAGAGTTGGTGCTGGCGACCGCCGATGGGTCACGACTCGGGCCGTGCCCGCCCCGGCCGGAAGTGAGGTACGAATGAACGCAGTGGATCACAGTGGGCTGGGCGGTTCCGTCGCCGCGGCGCAACCTCCCGGTACTGGCCGGCGCTTCTCGGCAATGCCGCGGAGGCAGCGGTGAGGCCGGTCCTGAACCTCGGCGAAATCGTCGCCGCACACGCCCGGCTGATGCCCGACAAGATCGGCACGCGCGACTCGCAGCGCGCGATGACGTTCAGCGAGTGGAATCGCCGGTCCTGCAAGCTCGCCAATGCGCTGCTCGACCTCGGCCTCGAAAAAGGCGATCGTGTCGCGTTGCTGGCATACAACCGGGTCGAGTGGATGGAGCTGTACATCGCGCTCGCAAAGGCCGGCCTGGTTGCAGTGCCGATCAATTTCCGGCTGCTGACACCCGAGATCCAGTACATCGCCGAGCACTGCCACGCCAAGGCCATCGTCGCGCAGGACGAGCTGGCCCCGCAGGTCGAGCCGCTGCGCGGCCGGCTGTCGATTGCCGACAAGGCCTGGATCCACATCGGCGACAACACGCCAACGCATTGGACTGCCTACGAGGCGCTGGTCGAGGGTGGCGAAGCCAGCGAGCCACAGCTCCCGGTCGGGCCGCTCGACCCCTGGGCACTGATGTATACGTCCGGGACGACGGGCAAGCCGAAGGGCGCGATCCGCAACCACGAGGGCATGGCGCTGATCGCGCTGGTCACCGCGCTCGACATGGGACTGACGCGTGACGACACCGCGCTGCTGGTGATGCCGATGTGCCATGCCAACTCGCTGAATTTTGCATCGACCTTCAGCTACATCGGCGCAACCGTCGTCGTCGACGACCGCAAGAGTTTCGACCCGGAGGCGCTGCTTTCAACGATGGCAACACAGCGGATCACATTCACGTCGCTGGTGCCGACCCACTACATCATGGCGCTCGGGCTGCCGCCGGAGGTGAAGGGCAAATACGACGTCAGCCGTGTCCGCAAGCTGATGATCAGCTCGGCGCCGGCGCGCAAGGACACCAAACTCGCGATCCTCGACCATTTCAAGAATTCCCAGCTCTACGAGTTGTACGGCTCGAGCGAGGCCGGCTGGGTGACGCTGCTGCGGCCCGACGAGCAGATCGACCACCTCGGCTCGGTTGGCCGCGAATGGACCGGGTCCGGGCCGGTGAAGATCCTCGACCCGCAAGGCAACGAAGTGCCCGACGGCGAGGTCGGCGAGCTTTATTCGTGCACGCCCTACACCTTCGACGGCTATCTGAACGACCCGGCGAAGACCCGCGAGGCGATCCGCGACGATGGCTACTGCAGCGTCGGCGACATGGCGCGCCGCGACGAGCAGGGCTATATCCACCTCGTCGACCGCAAGAGCAACATGATCATCAGCGGCGGCGAGAACATCTACCCGAGCGAGCTCGAAAACATCCTCGGCCGCTACCCTGGGGTGAAGGATGTCGCGGTTGTCGGCGTGCCGCACGAGAAGTGGGGCGAGGCGGTGCACGCGGTGATCGTGATGCACCCTGGCCAGTCCGCGGCCGAGAAGTACGTGCTCGACTGGTGCCGCGACAAGATGGCCGGCTACAAGCGGCCACGGTCGATTTCCTTCGTCGATGAAAGCGAGATGCCGCGCACCGCGACCGGCAAGATCCTGCACCGCGTGCTGCGCGACACGCTGGCCGGGAAAGGATCTGCCTGATGAACCTCAGCCTCGCAGGACAGGTTGCGCTGGTGACCGGCGCCAATGGTGGCCTTGGCGCGCACTTCGCCGAAACGCTGGCAAAGGCCGGCGCCAAGGTCGCCCTCGTTGCGCGCAGGGTCGACTCGCTGGCAGAAGTCGCCGCGCGCATCCGCAGCGCCGGCGGCACGGCCCATGAGCTCGCGCTCGACGTCACGCGCCGCGACAGCGTCGTCAGCGCCTTCGACGACGCGGCACGCGCGCTCGGCCCGGTCACCGTCGTCGTCAACAACGCCGGCATCGCGGTCACGAAGCCGCTGCTCGAGCACACCGAAGAGGATTGGGAGCAGGTCGTCGGCGTCAACCTGACCGGCGCCTGGCGTGTTGCGCAGGAAGCGGCCCGCCACATGGTCAGCAACAAGACCGGCGGCAGCATCGTCAACATCGCGTCGATCCTCGGCCTGCGTGTCTCGGCGCAGGTGCCGAGTTATGTTGCGTCGAAGGCAGCGTTGATCCAGCTGACAAAGGCGATGGCGCTCGAACTGGCGCGGCACAAGGTCCGCGTCAATGCGCTGGCACCGGGTTATGTCGAAACCGGCATCAACCGCGAATTTTTCGACAGCGACGCCGGCCAGGCGCTCGTCAAGCGCATCCCGCAGCGGCGCGTCGGCAGCCCCACCGAGCTCGACGGCGCGCTGCTTTTGCTGGCGTCGGATGCCGGCTCATATGCCACCGGATCGGTCTTCGTGCTCGACGGCGGCCAACTCGTCAATACCTTATGAACGGCTACGATCCGGCGCACGGCGCAAAGGCAGTTTACGAATTCTGGCTGTCGCTGATCCCGCAGTTCATCAGTCCGTTCGGCGCCGCACTCGGCGCCCGGCAGCAAGAGCCGATCACCGGCAACAGCAAGCTGCCGTTTCCGGTCGATCAGATCGAAAAGGCGGCGCAGATGATGCAGCAATCGCTGGCGGCCTTTGCGCAGGCGGCCGCTCCGTCACAGGATGGCCCGGCGTCAGCGGATCTGCTGACCCGCTGGGCCGACGCGATCAATACGCAGCAGGCGTCGGGCATCGGATCGATCGCGAAAGCCTGGAGCGAGTTGGGCCGCCGGGGCGGCTGGCCGACGAAGGACGAACTCGAGACATCGTTCAACCGCACCTACGGCGCACTGGCCGACGCATTCGGCCTCGGCTCGATGCGTGGCTTGCAGCGCGAGTGGCAGCGGCTGCTGGAGGCTGCAACGGCCTACGAGCAGGCGCGTGCGACGTATGCACTGGCCGTCAACTCGGCGCTGACCGCCGGCTATGGGCGCCTGTTGCAGCGGCTTGCCGGCAAGGCCGAGGCTGGCGAGCGCATCGACAGCGTCTTCGCACTGCTGAAGTTGTGGGCGGTCTGTACCGAGGAGGCGGTACACGAGGCGCTGCAGTCCGATCGCGGTCTTGCCGCGACGGCGGCACTGACCCGCGCATCGCTGGCCTACCGCAAGGCCTTGCAACAGTTGTCGCGGCACACCACTGACAGCCTCGCGCTGGCCAGCCGCAGCGACCTCGACGAAGCCTTTCGCGAGATCCAGGCCTTGAAGCGCGAGGTGCGGCAATTGCGTCGGCAACAAGGAACTGAACAATGACCAGCAGCAGCAGCAAACCGATCGACCCGGCGCTGGTCGCCCGTGCTGCCGCTGCGCTGGCGATCACCCCTGCGACGATCGCGAAGGAATTGGCCGACGCCCAGGGCAAGCTGCACCGCGGCTTCCGCCGGCTGGCCGAGATTTCCGAGGACGATCTGGCGATCGCGACGGTGCCGCGCGACGTCGTCTGGCGCGAGGACATGGTCACGCTGTTCCGCTGCAGGCCGGAAGCCGGTGCGAAGCCGCAGGGCGTGCCGATCCTGATCACCTATGCGCTGGTCGGCCGCTACCAGATGATCGACCTCGAGGCCGATCGCTCGCTGGTGCGCAAGTTGGTCGCGAGCGGCTTCGACGTCTTCTTCATCGACTGGGGTCTGCCGGGCCGGGCGCAGCGCTTCCTGACGATCGACGACTATGTATCGGGTTATATCGACAGCTGCGTCGATGTGATTCGCCGCCTGTCGGGCCAGCCGAAAATCAACCTGCTCGGCGTCTGCCAGGGCGGCGTCTTCTCGACCTGTTATGCGGCGCTGTTCCCGGACAAGGTGCGCAACCTCGCGCTGACCGTCACGCCGATCGATTTTCACGGCGACCAGAAAGAGCCGCAAAGCGGCTCCGGCTACATGAACCAATGGAGCCGAAGCCTGAGCCCGCAGGATATCGACGACCTCGTCGAAGCCTACGGCTCGGCGCCCGGCGCGATGGTCGGCTTCGCCTTCCTGCTGATGAACCCGATCAGCAACCTGACCAAATACACGATCGACCTGATCGATGTGCTCGACGACGACGCCAAGCTGCTGAGCTTTTTGCGCATGGAACGCTGGATCGCCGACCGCCCCGATCACCCCGGCGAAGTGCTGCGGCAGTGGTTCAAGGACCTCTACCAGGGCAACAAGCTGATCCGCAACGAACTCGAGCTCGGCGGCCGCACGGTAAGGCTCGACGCCATCACGATGCCGGTGCTGAACATCTACGCGACCGGAGACACCGTCGTGCCGGTCTGCTGCACGAAAGGCGTCGGCGAACACTTCGGCAGCAAGGACTACACCGAGGTGGCCGTGCCCGGTGGCCACATCGGCACCTTCGTCGGCGGCAAGGCACAGAAGGTGCTGGCGCCGACGCTGGCGGAGTGGTTTGGGAAGCGGGGCGAGGCGGCGGCACCTGGCGACCTGCCGGCCACGGCGCCCGGCGTAGCGTCAGCGAGGCGTAGGGCGCCGACCACAATGCGCGAGCGGTCCGCGGGCTGAGCCAGTGCTGCGTCAGTGAATCTCACCTGAAATCCCGACTCCGGCTGACCAGCCCGCCGAGCAGCTCGGTGTGGTCGATCAGCTTGCCGGCAGCAAGGTGGGCGCCTTCGCGCTGCCAGCGGCCGAGCACCGTCAGCAGTCTTGCGGCCAGCAGCGACTTGCGCTGCGCCGCGGCAACCGCCGGCCAGACGTTCACGTTGATCGAGCCGGTATCGTCCTCGAGCGTGACGAAGACCGTGCCCTTCGCGGTTTCCGGGCGCTGGCGATGGGTGACGATGCCGCTCGCGCGCACGAGGTGGGCTTCGACCACCACTTGAAGAAGCCGATTGATCCGGACGTGCTGCTCGAGCTGAGCGCGGCGCTGCCAGTGCGCTGATCGCGAGCGACGCGCGCGGACCGCCGAACTGCCCGCCGCCGCCGCCGCATTTCCGGCGATCGCGCCGGCGCCAACGGCCCGACACTGCGGTCGTGACCCAAATGAAGATGCTGTCGATCGTCGTGCCGACCTATCGCAGGCCGCAGACCCTGGAACGCGCGCTCGCGAGCGTCGCCGCCGCGACGTCGACGGTGGCCGCGGACCGCGAGGTGATCGTTGTCGACGATTGCGCCGACGGATCAGGTTTCGACCTCGCGCGCCGGTTCGGCGCCCGCTATGTCTGCAAGGCGGGGCAGCAGCGCGGCCTATCGGCCAGCCGCAACATTGGCCTCGCGCTGGCGGGCGGCGCCTTCGTCACGTTCCTCGACGACGACGATTTCTTCAACCCGGGCGGCCTCGACGCGTTGCTGGCCGGCGCCGCCGGCCACGAAGGCATCGTGTTCGGTAACCACAGCACGTTCGACACCGAGCGGCGCACGGTCCACAACCTCGCCGCCCTGACGCTCGACCACCTGCTGGTCTGCAACCGGATCCCGGTCGGCGCGTACCTGCTGCGCCGGGCCGCGGTGGCCGGCACCTTCGACGAACGACTGCGCAGCCATGAGGACTGGGAGTTCCTGCTGCGGCAGGCGACCCGGCTGCCCCTGCGCCACGTCGCGTTCGACGTCGTCAGCATCGACAAGACCGCCAATGCGACGACGTCAATGCAGGCCCGGCGACGACGCCTGTTCTGGCTCGACTTCCTGTCGATCTACGCGCGCTTCCCGGCCGCGCACCTGACCGAGCATCGCAGCGCGATGATGACCGGCCTGGGGCTGCAGATGCCGCCGGAAATGCTGCGCTTCGCCGACGAGATCTGACGGCGCGCGCGCGATATCCACGTCCCGAGGACCCTTTCCATGCCGACCCCCCCTGTCCATCTGTGCATCGTGCAGCCGAGCGGCGATCCGTCGCCGCTCGGCTTCCTCGATCAGGCGCGATTCTTCCGCTGGCAGTTCCGCCGGCTCGGCGCGGAGGTCACGCTGGCGAAGAACCGACTGCGGCACGACGCGGTTAACGTCGTGTTCGGCGCCCACCTCGGCTTCGATCCGGCGCTGCGCGAACGCAACAGCTGCGTGTTCGTCAACCTCGAGCAACTAGGTGCCGGCGGCAAGCCGGTCGACGAGGCGTACCTGCGGTTGCTGTCGACGTCGGCGGTGATCGACTACGACGTCGCCAACTGCACCACCTACACCGCGACGCCGGCGGCGGTACCGGTGATCGGTTTCGGCCACGCCCCGTACCTTCGCCAAGCCGTGGAGGTGCCGATCGAGCGGCGGCCGATCGACATCCTGTTCTTCGGCGCCGTCAACGAGCGGCGGAGTCGCCTGATCGCGCAGATCGAGGGCGCCGGCCGGATCGTGGCGGCGCCGCCCAGCCTGCTTTTCAGCGCCGAGCGCGACGCCTACATTGCGCAGTCGAAGGTCGTCTTCAATTGCCACTACTACGACACCGCCCGCTTCGAGCAGGCGCGGGTGTTCCATTGCCTGTCGCTGGGAACGCCGGTGGTCAGCGAGCGCGCCGCGTCGACCGCGCCGCCAGCGCAGTTCGAGGACAGCGTCTTCTGGGTGGCGACCGACGGCATCGCCGAATTCTTCGCCCACCGCTTCGGCGCACCGGGCTTCGCCGACGAGGCTCGTGACAGGCTCGCCGCGTTTCCGCGTCACGACGTGTTAGAGCCGTTCGCGCACGCGCTCGCGCTGGGGGCCGGCCACCACACGCGTCGCACCGCGGTGGCCGCCGCCGCGCCGTGGCGGCCGACGCGACTGCACATCGGGTCCGGAAAGGACTACAAGCCCGGTTGGTTCAACGTCGACATCCTGTCCAGCGCGCAACCCGACGCCGTAATCGATCTCGCCCAGGCGCAGCGCTGGCCGCTGCGCGTCGACAGCGAACTGGCCGGCCCGGTCGAGCTGCTCGCCGGCGGGCTGGATGTCGTTTACGCCAACAACGTTCTCGAGCATGTCGGCGACCTGCCGCAGCTGATGACCAATTGCCTGGCGCTGCTGCGCGAAGGCGGCGAGATGCAAATCGAGGTGCCATTCGAACGCGCCCCGACGGCGTGGCAGGACCCGACCCACGTGCGCGCGCTCAACGAGCACTCGTGGATCTACTACTGCGAGTGGTTCTGGTACCTGGGCTGGTTCGAGCACCGCTTCCGGATGGCGCAGCTGACGTACCTGGACGGCCGGCTGGCCGAGTGCGGCATCGACGCTGCGCACTACATGCGCGTCAAGTTGGTCAAGGTGCCGACGACGATGGCCGAGCGCACGCAGGCGCGCACCATGCGCGCGGACTTCGGCGGCGTTCCGGACGACGAGCTGCCTCTGGCCATGCGACCCCGGCAGGTGGTGCCGGTGAGGCTTCTGGACGCGGCACCGAGCCCGCCCGTCACGTCGTGAAGATCCTGCTGTCGAGCGCGAACCTGGGCAACATCGATCCGCTGGGCCTGCGGCATGAGCCGCAACGGGTGCCGGTCGGCACTTCGATCGACCTGCGCTACCACACTGACCAGACCATGCCGCCGCGGTCGAACGCACTGCATCCGCGTCTGCAGGCCAAGATCCCGAAGATGCTGAGCCACGAGATGGACCCGGGATACGACTACTACCTGTGGCTCGATTCCTCGATCTACCTTGCCGACGAGGGCGCCGTCCAGTGGATGCTGGACGAGCTCGGCACCCACGAGATCGTATTCTTTCGGCACCCGCACCGCGATTCGGTCGCCGCCGAGCTCGACTTCTGCGTGGCGCAGATGGACGGCAGCAATCCTTACTTGCGCAGCCGCTACCTGAACGAGCCCATGCAGCAACAGGTGGCTTCGTATCTCGCCGACCGTTCCTATGTCGACGACCGCCTCTTCGCTTGCGGCGTCTTCTGCTATTCCAGCGCTCTGTTGACCAAGCATCCGGAATTCCTGCGCGGCTGGTACGGCGAGTGTGCGCGCTGGTCGGTCCAGGACCAGCTCAGCCTGCCGTGGCTGCTGCAGAAGCAAGACGTCCGCTATACGACCACCGCAGCCGACATCTTCGAGAACCCGTACTTCAGAATGGTGGACCACACGCGATAGCGCGGCGCCGGCTCCGGCTGCCGGTGTGGCGGCGGGTCATCCGCACAGTCCCGACACGAAGTCGACGCACCCCTTGGCCAGGGCCTGATCCCGTCGGGACAGTTCGGCAGCCAGCTCGACGCAGTGTCGACCCAGAGCGGCGGGTACATGGCTTCGAGGACATGTGAAGCCAGGTTTGCGCCGTCGAGCACCTGATGCAGCGCACGCTGGATCGGCGACGCGAAGTTCGGCGCCCGACGACGATCCGGCCGCCGACGGTGCACAGGTGGAGATGGCCGTAGAGCACGTCGCAGAAGTCGTTGAAGTGCTCGATGAATCCCAGCGACAGCACGGTGTCGAAGCGCTCCTGCGCCTCGTCGACGTAGTGCTCGAACATCGTCTGACGGAACGACCCGACGGCGTGCTCGCGCGTCGACACCGAGGAGGCGATCTCGCCCACCCGTTGATACGTGTCGAAGCCGCTGACCACGTAGCCCTTGCCGGCGACGTACTCGATGAACTTGCCCGGAAAACATCCGACCCCCAGCGCCTTCTTCGACCCCGGGTGACAGTCGGAACGGACGCATCGAGCAGTTGCGAGAACAGGCCCCGCTCGAGCGGAGTCTGCGTCGCCAGGTCGACGTTCGACCACGCCGAATTCCAGTCCGGTGCTTTGTCGAAGAGTTGTTGGGGAGGTCTGTCCTAGCCGGCCCGGCGCGCACCAGGCCCGGCCGGCGTTCCGATCCTAGGCTCGGGCGAATCGCTCCCGCAGCCTGCAGAACGCGTCGATGTACTGCGGGAAGCGCTGCTCGCGCCAGGCAACCTTCAGCGCGTCGCTCATCACCGCCTCGGCCGGGTGCTCGCGCAGCCGCGAAGCCGACCAGCCCATCGTGTACGGGTTGGCGGCGTAGGTCCGCCACCGCGGCTGAACGGTCAGCAGCAGCGAGGCCGCGCGTTCCTGCAGGAAGACCTTGCGCTGGGCGGCGCCGGGATAGCTGGTCGGTGCGGTCAGCGCCTGCTGTAGCGGCGTCGGCGGGCCTTCGCAGACCGCCCACAGCGCCTCGTTCAACGCGAGCCATTCTCGCCAGAACGCCGGCCGAGCGACGAAGTAGTTGCTGAAGACGATCTGGCGCGAATCCATCACCAGCTGGCGCAGCGGCGCCGGCCGGCCGACGTGGTCGAGGAACGCCGAGTAGGCGTCGATCAGGCCCGGGTCGAACGTCTCGCCCTGCTCGAAGACGTTGAGGAAGAACGCGCCCATGTCGGGTTGCGGAGAGAACAGGACGACGTCGGCGCCGGCGGCGAGCACCGTCGCGCGCACCTGGGCCGCGGTCAGCTGCGTCTTGGCGCCGAACTTCGGCGAGAAGAAGCCGTAGTACGCGCTGTCGTCGAGCGGCCGCTGCAGCAGGAAGCGCCGCATCGGCTCGTACTCGTACCAGTCGGGGCGCGGGTTGGCCAGGTTGTCGAGCACGGCGTAGCCCGGCTCGACGGCGGCCAGCGTCGCCGGCGAATACGCGATCTGGTATAGGTGAACGGCAGGTTCGGACATGCACCGATTGAGCCACGCCGGCGCCCGGACGATCGCCGGAAATGCGCCGCGGTCGCCGCGCAGTTCCTAGGTTGAGCTCGACGACACCTATCTCGATCAGCCTGCGCAGCTCGCTAGCGTCGGTCTTGCCTTCGTAGTTGACGTCGCCCAGAGCTTCAGCGCGGCGTAGCCGTGCCGACGCGGCGGCCTTCGGCGTCGCGGGTGCCGGCGCCGTAGAGCTCGCTACCGGTGTCGATCATGCCGTTGCCGTTGCCGTTCCGGACCAGCAGCGCGTCGTTGCCGCCTCAGCTCCAGATCGGACGCGACGATTCGGAATAGCGGAATAGCGGAATAGCGGCGCAAGGCCGTTGTGCACCTGCTCGCGCTGCAGCTCGAACCCTGGCAATGCCTGCTGCATCGCGATAGCGTGGCACGCTTGGTTTGAGTTCCTTGACGGTCGCATCACCAGCGGCGAGCGCTGCTCGCGATGCCGACACTGGTCGCATCGCCTTGCCGCGCTAGGGGATCGCGTGTTTGGCGGTCAAGTAGTCAGCATAGCCGTTGACCAGTTAGCGGACAAGACTGTGTTGCAGGTTATCGCGTTCGCAGATTGTTCGCGAGACCTGCATTTGCGCCGATCCGGCCATGCCCGAGCGTCGCCCCACAGGTCGGGCTGCCAGTGCCCATGCAGGCTCATCTCAGCGACGCCTGCTGCCGCGAACTGCTGCGCGTCACCGGCACCGCCGACCTACCCGGGCGGCGCCTGCACCGCGGCCTGCGGCGGCGCATCGAGGCCCTGCTCGCCATCGGCGGTTACCTGATCGGCGTGCAGCTTGAACTGCGCGACCTTCATCTTCTGGTATCGCTGGTTGCGGGTGTCATCGATGGTTGGCGGCCGACAACCCGTCACCGACCGTGGCAGCCAGGCGGGAGATCGCGTTCGCGGTGCCGAGACTGGCGGCATTGGCGGTAACGGCCTCCACCCCACACATCTGCTGCCGCATCCGCAACCCACGGCAGAAGCGTTCCGCATCGTCCTTCACCGCGAAGCGGGTCACGAAGAGCTGGTGCCAAGCCTGCGGGCCGGCGTCGTCGGCATCGACGTGCCCGTTCGGCCGCACGCGCAGCGCGCGGCCCTGCATCTCGGCGGGGTAACGCGCATGCAGGTCGCGCCAGACAGCCAGCACGGTCGAGTGATGATGCATGCCCGGCAATACGACCTGCCAGCCGGCGTTGCCGGCCAGGCTAGAACCATTGCCGAACAGCTCCGCTTCGGCAAGGCCGGCGAAACGGTCGAATTCATCGTCCTCAGCACTGACACCCGAGACAGGCGCGACGGCCTGCGAACCCAGCACCTGATAAAGCGCGACATTGGTCTTCAGATAGTCGGCCTTGCGCCGCCATTCGTCCTCGACATGGCGCTGCCAGCCCTTTCTCGCCTCGAGCAGGCCGGTGGTATCGACCGCGCCGACACGAAAGCCGGTCTCGCTGAGCTTGTACAGGTTCAATCCGGCATCGGTCATGCGGCGCTGCACGGCCAGCTGCTCGCGCGCCGAACGCATGCCTGCCAGCGTGCCTTCGACTTCACGCATCGCCTGCAGCACGGTACGCGCGTATGTCTCGACCATTTGCTCGTAGGCAGCCTGCGACAAGGCCTTGTCGGCTTCCTTGCGGCCGCCGTCGAAGATGCTGACCGCCATGCCGGAAATCAGGTTCCAGAACAAGGTCTGCGGCTGCAGCATATGCATCACGCCGACACCGCTGTAGCCGATCTGCGAGCTCAGGTTCAGCGCCGGCAGCATCCGCGCCCGTGCCACCGCGATGTCGGCATTGGCCGCGCGCATGCGCGCCTCGACGGCACGGATGTCGGGCCGCTTGAACAGCAGCGACGACGGCAATTCGGCGGCGAGTTCTGGCGCCTTCATCGAATCGACGCCGGTCTCGCTCAGTTCGATCTCCGACGCCACCGTGCCGACCAGCAGCGCAATGACGTTGCGCGCCTCCTCGCGTTGCAGTTCGAGCCCTGGCAGCGCCAGTTGCGCCGCATACAGCGCCGCCCGTTTCTGTTCGACTTCCTCGGCAGTGGCGTCACCGGCGGCGAGGCGCTGCTCGAGCACCTTGACGATGCCCACGCCAGTGATTTCGCTTTGCCTGGCCAGCCGGATCGCATCGTTGGCCATCAAAAAGTTGATATAGCCGGTGACGACACCGGCGACCAGGTTGCGCTGCAGGTTCTCGCGCTCGTAGATTGCCCGCCACACCTGCATCTGCGCCGACTCGGCCATGCCGGCGCGCTCGCCCCACAGGTCGGGTTGCCACTGGCCTTGCAGGCTCATCTGCAATGCAGATTGGCGCGAACGGCTGCCACTCACTGGTACCGCGCCGACCTGCCCGCCCGGCGCCTGCACCGCGGCCTGCAGCGGTGCCGACAATTTGGGTTTGCCATCGGCGCCGACCTGGTCGGCACGCAGCTTGGCCTGTGCGACCTGCAGTGTTGCGATCCGCAGATCGCGGTTGTTCGCCAGCGCCTGGTCGACGAGGCGGTCGAGTTCGCGGTTCGCAAACACGCGCCACCAGGCCGTTTGCGACACGCCGCGCGTCGGTGGCGAAACCGGGTGCGGCGCCGCGTCGGCGCCCTGCCCGGCCAGGCTTGTCTGCCGCATCGTGGCACTTGCAGGGGCATCGATCGCACCGGCATTGCGGTAATTCGCGGGCAGCCTGAGCTGTGATGCGGCATCGACCTTCGACGATTTCGTCGAGCAGCCAGCAGCGACGATCATCGCGATGCCAAGTGCGATGCCGGCTGTGGAGCGGCGAGTTGCGGCCATCACGGCTCCCTGATCGACTCGTTCATCGCCTTCGTCAGCGGCCAGAACAGGTAGGACAACACCGAGCGCTTGCCGACCACCATTTCCGCAGTCACCGCCATGCCGGGCAGCAGGCGGGCATGGGCCGGCATGTTGTCGAGCGCATAGGTGGTGAACGCCACCCGCGTGCTGTAGTAGCCATCGGGGCCGGGCCGTGCACGCTCGTCCTTGCGGTAGGCATCCTGGCTGATCGTGCGCAGGCTGCCGGTCAACATGCCGTGTTTCTGGAACGGGAAGGCATCGAGCTTGGCACGAACATGGTCGCCGATCTTCAGGTAACCGACGTCCTGCGAGCCGACCTGCACCTCGGCTTCGAGCACGTCACCGATCGGCACCAGCGTGAAGAACGGTTCAGCTTCCTTGACGATCGAGCCGGCCGACAGCTTGACGACGTCGAGCACGACGGCGTCGGCCGGCGCGGTCAGCACGACCATGCTCTGCCGGCGATTGGCCTTCTGCAACTGGTCGTTGACCGCATCGCGCTCGCGCGAGACGGCGAGCATCTCCTCGAGCAGTTTCTGCCGCCAGCCGGTTTCGAACGAGCTCTTTTCCGCCTCGACGGCCGACAGCTCGCGCCGCAGTTCGATCTGCCTGTTCCTGGCCAGTTCACGGGCCCGTTCGGCCTCCATCAGGCGATCGCGCGCATCGAGCAGGCGGCTGGTCACCGCGAGCTTCTTGCTGACCAGGTCGTCGGTCATCCGTTCCATTTCCTGCAGGCCCTGCACGCGCAGCGCGAGCGCCTGCTCGTCCTGGCGGGCGGTCTCGAGCGCCGATCTGAGCCTGGCGATCGATTCGCTTTGCCGGCGCAGCTGCGACGCATACGTGGCCTGGCGTTCGGACGACAGGCGAGACTGGATCTGGCCGTCCTGCGTCGGCACGTCCTGCGCGGCCGGCATTTTTCTCGACAGTTCGCCCTCGATCGCCGCCAGCTGCGTATTCAGGCTGCTGAGCCGGTTGCGCAGCTGCGATTCGTCGGCCTGTGCAAAGGTCGGGTCGAGCGTGGCCAGCCGGTCCCCCTTGCGCACGACCTGGCCGGCGCGCACATCGATTGTCTGGATGATCGATGTCTCGAGCGGCTGCACGACGATATTCGGCAGCGGCGTGACCAGACGGCCTTGCGCAACGACGACGAGATCGACCTTCGATACCGCTGCCCAGACGACGAAGCAGAGCATCGCTGCGAGCAGCAGGTGCAGCATCATCCGCGTCACCCGCGGGAACGGGCGGCGTTCGATTTCGTCGGCGTCGGGCAGGAAGTCGATCGCCGCGTGCGCGGCGGCTACAGATGACTTGTTTGCTGATGCCATAGCTGTTGGTAAGTCTCGCAACGCGACAGCAATTCCTCATGCTTGCCGGCATCGGCCAGCCGGCCCTGTGCCATCACCAGGATGGTGTCGGCATTGACCAGCGTCGACAGCCGGTGCGAAATCATGATTACCGTGCGGCCGACTGCCATCTTCGACAGGTTGCGGATGAAGATCGCCTCGCTCTCCGGGTCGAGCGCACTGGCCGCCTCGTCCAGAATCAGCACGCGCGGCTTCAGCAGCAGCGAGCGCGCGATTGACAGCCGCTGTTTCTGGCCGCCGCTCAGGTTGGTCGCGCCCTCCTCGAGCACGGTGTCGTAGCCCTGCGGCAGCCGCTCGATGAATTCATCGGCGCCGGCCAGCTGTGCTGCCGCAACGATCTCCTCGAAGGTCGCGGTCGGCTTGGCCATCGCGATGTTGGCGCGCACCGAGCCGCGGAACAAGAAGTTCTCCTGCAGCACGATGCCGATCTGTCGACGCAGATGGCCGAGCTCGATCTCGCGGGCATCGACGCCATCGAATCGGACGATGCCGCTCGACACCGGGTACAGGCCCTGCAGGATCTTCGTCAGCGTGCTCTTGCCGGAGCCGCTTCGGCCGACGATGCCGACCGTGGTGTTGGACTTGATCGTGAATGTCGTGCGGTCGAGCGCCGGCGCGTTGGTGCCCGGGTAGCGGAAGGTCACGTCGTCGAAGCTGATCTCGCCGGTCAGCGTCGGCCGCAGTCCGCCGGCGGTGCCGCGCCCTTCGGACGGCCGGTTCATCACATCGCCGAGGATGCGCACCGACACCGCCGTCTGCTGGTAGTCGTTGATCAGGCCGACGATCGCGATCAGCGGACCCATCACCCGGCCCGACAACATCTGGAAGGCGATCAGCACACCGACCGACATCGTGCCGTCAAATACGCCCTGCGCACCGACGACGATCACGACCACCGGCAGCAGCTTGCCGAGAAAGTCGGTCGCGGTATTGCCGGTGATGCCGGTCTTTGCGACATTGAAATGCGAGGTGATCGTCTCGGCCGACAACTGGTCCCAGGTCTTGCGCTGCGCCGGCTCGATCGCCAAGGCCTTGACGGTGCGCATGCCGTGAAGCGTCTCGACCAGCAGTGCCTGGCGCTTGGCCTCGGCGCCGTTCAACACGTCGAGCTGGCGCTTGTAGGTCGGCAGCAGGCCGGCGATGATCAGCGCAATCGTCAGCGCAAAGCCGAGCACGATCGACGCCAGCTTCGGTGAATAGACGAACAGCAGCGGCATGTAGATCAGCAGCGTCACGGTATCGAGCGCCGTGAACAACAGCCGGCCGGTCAGGAAGGCGCGAATGCCTTCGAGCTGCTGCATCACCCGCGCGACGACGCCGGCCGATGTCGTCTCGAAATATTCGATCGGCAGCGACAGCAGGTGAGAAAACGCCCGTCGCGTGACCTGCATGTCGATCTTGTTGGTGGCGGCGAGCAGCAGGATCTGCCGCCCGTACGAAAACACCGCCTCGAACACCAATGCAATGCCGATGCCGCCGGCGAGCACCCACAGCGTCGACGTGCTCTGGTGCACCAGCACCTTGTCGATGACGATCTGGAAAAAGATCGGCGAGGCCATCGACAACAGGCTGATCGCCACTGCAGCGATCGCGATGTCGCGGAACGCCGACTTGTGGCGCAGGATCTCCGGGATGAACCAGCGGAAGCTGAACGGTTGTTTCGGATCGGACAGCGTGTGGCTTCGCTTCAGGAAGATGACCGTGCCGCCCCACACCTCGTCGAACATCGCACGGTCGAGGTAATGCACCTGCATCTGCGGCAGCAGCGGATTGAGCACCGCAACCTCGCCATCCGAGCCGTCGCCACCGGCGCGCACGCCGACGACGATCACCGCCTTCCCGTCCTTCAGAAAACCGATGAACGGAAAGACACCTTCCTGCGCGAAGACACCGGTCCAGTTCAGCTTCGCGATGCGCGCCTTGAAACCGATGCCCGCGGCAATGCGGACCAGCAACGGCGCACGCGGCTCCTGGTCCGGAAGCGCATGTTCGTCGATCAGCCGATCAGGATTGACCTGCACACCATGGTGCTGGGCGATCGCGGTCAGGCACTGGACGGCGGAGTGTGAGAAGTTGGCCATCTGGAAATCGATAGCAAAGGCGGATGTTCGGCCTCGAGTTGCAGTGGCGGAATGTTCCCATCTCCGTCATTTGCGAAGCCCGCGAATAGGTGCGGAATTCGGTGCCACTTGTCGGCCTGGCCTGGCGCCAGAGGCCGGTCCTGTGCTGCGTCGCGGTCGGCAACCGGGTGCGCGGCGTTCAGGCCGCAGTCGCCAGCTGTGCGGCTGTCTCGCCGGGCGCGCCGGCAACGCTGCCGCCGACGCGTTCCTGCCATTCAGCGGCCCGCCATTCGGCCTCGGCCAGTTGCACCGGGCTCAGCAGCGAACGCGCACGTTCGCAATTTGCGGCCGCGGCAACGTCGCCGGCGCGCTGCGCGATCAGAAACCACTTGGTCGCTTCGACCGGATCGCTCGCGGCACCCTCGCCGGTGACATAGGCCAGCCCGACCCGGGTCTGCGCAGCCGCGACCCCTGCCACCGCCGCTTTCATCATCAGCAGGAAGGCGGTTCGCAGGTCAGCCTCGACACCACTGCCGCAACGGTAGGCATTGCCGAGGTTGAACTGCGCTTCGGCGTCGCCCTGCACCGCTGCCTTGGTCCACCACGGAATCGCGCGGTCGGTCCGCTTCGCCTGGGCGAACAGCGTTCCGAGCGTCGCCTGCGCCGGCGCAAACCCGGCCGCCGCCGCCTTCTGACACCACAGCATCGCCTTCTTTGCGTCCCGCGCGACGCCGTCGGCGCCAGAGGCATAGAGGTTGCCGAGCAGCCACTGGGCCCTCGCATGCCCCTGCTCGGCGGCCTTTTCGAACCATTCGCGCGCAACGACAAAATCCGGCGCCGGCCCGTGGCCCGCGGCGACCCAATCGTCCATTCCTTCGGTGCCGACAAAGTCCGGTGTCGGTCCACGCCCCTGGGCATGCCAAGAGCCGAGTGCACACTGGGCTTCGGCATGGCCCTGCAGCGCGGCGCGCTCGAGCCAGTCGCGGGCCTGCTGGTGGCAGCGGCCCGACTCGGCCCCGGCGGCAAGCCGTTGGCCCATCATGAACTGCGCCTGCGCCTGGCCCCGCTCGGCCGCCTCGCGCAGGCAGGCGTCGGCGGCCGCGCTGGCGCCATTGGTCAACAACTCGTGAACGGCCATCAGCGCATGCGGATGCCCTTGTTCGGCAGCGCGCATGTGCCAGGCCAGCGACTGCAAGGGATTGCGGTCGGCACCGTCACCGGTTGCGCAGGCCCGGCCGAGCTTGTACTGCGCCTCGGCACTGCCTTGCTCGGCAGCACGCTGCCACCAGTAGTGGGCCTGTTGCCTGTCCTCGCTCGACGTTCCGGCGTCGCACAACCGGGCCAGCGCCACCTGGGCATCGCGGTGCTGCGCTTGCGCCGCCAGCGCATACCAGCGGCGGGCTTCAGTCGGGTCGGGCTCGCCGTCGATGCCCATCTCGTGGATGAATCCGACGTGGTAACGGTCGTCGGCATGGCCGCTTTCGGCAAAACGTGCCCAGCGCTGATCGGTCTGGCGACGGTCGTCGCCGTCGGCCTTGCGGATCCGGCGGGCACCGGCCTTGTCGCGGCCCTTGCCGGTGATATCGAGCCGCGACAACACCAGCTGCGCGCCCGGGTGGCCCTGGGCGCAGGCAGCCCGGTACCAGCGCAAGGCGTCTTCGCCGGGCAGGCCCTGAACGTCACTGCGCGCGAGGCGTTCGGCAAGTGCAAACTGAGCTCTGGCGACGCCTTGCCGGGCCGCCTTCTCGTACCAGTCGAGCGCCGCCTGCTCGTTTCTTGCGGTGCCGAGACCGCCGGCATAGCGCTCGGCCAATTCGTGCTGCGCTTCGGCAAACCCGAGTTCGGCAGCCTTCAGAAAGCAGCCGAAAACAAAGGCATCGTGGTTTTCCGAAAGCCGTGTCGCGAGCTTCAGCACCGCCTTCTCATTGCCCTGCTCGGCGGCCTTGAAAAACCACTGCACCGCCTGGAACTCGTCCTTGTCGGTGCCCACACCATTGGCAAACGCGACGGCCAGCAAATACTGCGCGGTCGGATGCCCCTTTGCCGCCGCAGCCTTGAACCAGACCAGCGCCTCTACGACGTCGCGCTCGGTGCCGATGCCATTGGCCAGCATCGCGCCAACTTCGTACTGCGCCTCCCGATCGCCCATGCGAGCGGCGCTGATGCGCTTCTTGAAGCGCGTCTTGTCGGCTGTTGCGGCTGCGCCGGTCATGCCGCAACCGGCAGGGCCGTTTCGTCGAGCAGTGCGATCAGGCGTTGTTCGAGATCGCGGACGAACTGCGGCGTATCGAACAGCGGGCCGGATTCGCGCTCGCGTGCGAGGTGCTGGCGCAACCTGATGCAACGCTGGGGATCGGTGGCAATCGCGACCGCCGCTTCTTCGTAGTCGGCCAGCGTCGTCGTGATCAGTTCGGGCAAGCCTGCCGCAGTGAGCAAGGCGCCGGCCATCCGCGAGGCGAACGAGCGGCCGGTCAGCGTCAGGATCGGGCAGCCCATCCACAGGCAATCGTTCGCGGTCGTGCCGGCGTTGAACGGAAAGGTGTCGAGGAACAGGTCGGCGAGCTCGAAGCGGGCGAGGTAGTTTTCCGGCGCGACACGTCCGGCGAACACCAGCCGGTCCGCGCTGACACCTGCCGCTTCGGCCTCGCGACGCAGATTCGATTCTGACCACGGGTTGTCGGCAAGCAGCCACAACACGCTGCCGGGCACCCGCTGCAGCAGCTTCATCCAGACGGCGAAGACCTCCGGCGTGTACTTGAAGCTGTTGTTGAACGAGCAGAAGACAAAGCCGGTTTCCGGCAAGCCGCATTCGGCGCGGGTCGGCGTCACGCCGGCCACCCGCTGCCGGTCACTGACCTGGTAGACCTGCGGCATGTACAGCGGCCGCTCGGAATAGTGGTGAGCCTGCTCCGGCGGTATCAGGAAGGGGTCGGCGATCACATGGTCGATTTCCGGCAGGCCGGTCGTCGCCGGCAATCCGAGGTAGGTGATCTGCATCGGCGCCGGGCGGTGGCCGAGGATATTGGCGCGCGCACCGGAGGTCTGCCCCTGCAGGTCGACCAGGATGTCGATCTCGTGCGACCGGATCAGCTCGGCAGCCTGGCGGTCGTCGAGGCCGTCGATGCGCAGGAAACGGTCCATCCCCGCCTTTACCCGCTCGCGCATTGCCGAGCCGTCTTCCGGACTCCAGCAGAAGCCATACACCTCGAAGCGGCCGCGGTCGTGCAGTTCGAACAGCTGTGCGGTCAGCATCGAGACCGGATGGAGGCAGAAATCTGACGACAGGTAGCCGATGCGGATCCGCTCATGGCCGTAGCCGCCGCTCGGCGCCAGCCGCTCGAGGTTGCGGGCGAGCTTCTTGTCGACATAACGTCTTGCCGCGGCAAGCTGTTCGGCTGGATCATCGTCGAGGGCGATCATCGCCAGTGCCGACGTCGCACTGACCATTGCCTCGCGGCTGACGCCCGGAATCTCCTGATAAACCGGCCACATGCATTGCCGGGCGCGCAGAAAAACCCAGTGGTGCAGCACGTCAGGCTGATCGGCCTGCAGGGCGAGACTGCGGCTGAGGCAATCGGTCGCGTCGCTCAACTGCTTGCGCGTCTCGAGGACTCGGCCGAGATTGTTCAGTGCCGAGACGACAACCGCCCGGTTGGCCGCATCACGCGGGCTGTTCGCGTCGATCCAGCGCCATTCGGCGATCGCCTCATCGAGCTTGCCGGCGCGTTCGAGCAGCAGCCCCAGATTGAGGCGCGGATGGACAAAACCCGGCGCAAGCGAAATCGCCTGCCGGTAGGAAGCTTCTGCGGCCGCCAGGTCGCCGACGTTGCTCAGCGCTGCGCCCAGGTTGAAATAGCCGGCGTGTGCGTACGGGGACTGGTTGCGGCCGAGCCAGGTCTGGTACAGCACGACGGACAACTGTGGCAGGCCGTCGGCCTCGAGTTGCCCAGCGCGTTCGAGAAGTTCAGTGAACGAGAGCGTGCCCTGCCAACCCTGCAGGACCACCGATCCAAATTCTTCAATGCTTGACATTCGGCACCATCAAACGGGCATCCATATGACGAGCCTGCCCCGAGGGTGGTCAACGTTGGCATCTGGCGCAGCCGGACGCAGTACCCCCGAGCGGTTCGCGCTCCTCCCCCACGATCGGGGGTTCGGCTGACGATATGCCGTCAGGCAGCAGCTTGGTACGCGGAAAAGACCGGCGGCTTGCGCCGCTTTTCGCTGCTTGGTGCTGCCGTTGCCGAAAGGAAAAGCGCCCGCACCGCGCAAGACGCGGTGCGGGCGCGACTGGACGCCGCCGGTTCGTCAGGCCTTGCCGGTCGAGGCCAGGATGTCGTTCTGCTGGTTCAGCATCGATGCCGACGTGTTCAGTGTCACCGGCAGGGCTCCGACCGACGACGTCGAACCGACGTTCAGCTGTCCATTGGCATCGAACTGCTTCATCGCCTGAACCATGCTCGACAACCCGCCAGCCAGCTTGACCTCGCCTTCGGCAATCAGCGGCGATGTCTTCAGCGCCTGCGTGATGCCGGTCGACGTGATCGACAGCGCCGCGCCGTTGCTGTCGAACGATGCCATCGCCTCGGCCAGCCCAGCCACTGCGGTGCTGAGGCTCTGGCTGCCGTCATCGACCGCCGCCATCGCCTCGATCGTCAGGGCAGTGTTGTCAGCCACCACCTCCGCCATCGGCGCCGGGGCAGCCGGCTGCGTCAGCTCGATCGCCGCCAGCTGAGCATCCAGGGCTTCGACCGGCTGCGCCGCTGCGACGATGTCGCTGCCGCCGGCTTCGATGCCGGCCAGACTCGCGCTGCCGATCACAGATCCTGACGATCCCGGGGCAATCAGGGCCGGCGAATCGATCGCCATCAGCGTCGGGTTGCTCACCTCTGCAGCCAACCCGGCCGGGGCGATCGCGGCATCGTTCCGCCTGGTCTGGAACCAGACGTCACCCATCTGACGCGTCGAGCCATCGGCATAGCTGAAGTTGGAGACCAGGCCGACAAGGTTGCCGTTGTCGATCTGCGTCGACGACTGGGCACCGATGTTCATCTGCTTGATCCCCAGCGATGACAGACTGTGCAGCTCCTCCTGACCGGAAACGCCGTCACCGTTTGCATCGACCCAGACCATCAGCCGAGCGAAGTCGTCGTCGCCGTCGTCGAGCGAACCGTCGCCGTTGGAGTCGAGTTCCGCCAGTGCCTTGTAGCCGTTCGCTGCTCGTTGGCCATTGGCCAGCCGGGTGCCGATACCGAACAACTCGGCGCCACTGTCGATGATGCCGTTGCCGTTGCGATCGAGCACCAGCAGGCCATCGTCCGGAGCGACCCAGCCGGTATTGACCGCGACGCCGGTACCGAAGATGTCGAACTTGACGCCCTCGCCGATATTCCTCGTCGAGATGCCGTTGCCGGACAGATCGAGCACGATCGGCGTGCCGAGCGTCAGGTGGCTGATCTGATCGGTCGTGAAGGCACCGATCTGTTCTTCGGTGAGGGACTCGACCTGCGTCGTCGTCAATGCGCTGACCTGATTCGTGCTCAAGGCTTCAATCTGATTTGTCGTCAGGGCTATCACCTGTGCCGTGCTCAACGCGACGATTTGCGCGGTGGTCAAGGCAAGCTGCACCTGTTCGGTCGTCAACGCAGCGAGCTGCGCGGTCCTCAACGCGGCGACATCTCGGGTTTCCATCGCCGCAAGCTGGCTTGTTGACAAGGCCTGCACCTGGCCGGTCGTCAACGCGGCCACTTGGGCCGTCGTCAGCGCAATCACCTGCTCGGTGGTCAGGCCGGCACTGATCTGCTCAGTGGTCAGCGCTGCAATCTGCGAGGTCTTCAGCGCAGCGAGATCGCGCGTCTCCATCGCAGCGAGCTGCCCCGTCGACAAGGCCTGGACCTGCCCGCTCGTCAACGCAGCCACCTGCGCCGTCGTCAGCGCCACCACCTGCTGCGTCGACAGACCGGCATTGATCTGCTCGGTTGTCAGCGCGTCGGTCTGTGCGGTCGTCAGCGCGGCAATCTGCGTCGTCGTCAGGCCAGTGTTGATCTGCTCGGTCGTCAGCGCCGCAATCTGCGAAGTCTTCAGCGCAACCACGTCGCGCGTCTCCATCGCCGCGATCTGTCCGGTCGACAAGGCCTGCAGCTGCCCGGTCGTCAATGCACCGACCTGCGCCGTCGTCAGCGCCACCACCTGGTCGGTTGTCAGACCTGCATTGATCTGCTCGGTCGTCAGCGCGGCCAACTGCGAAGTCTGCAGCGCGACGAGATCGCGCGTTTCCATCGCGGCGATCTGCCCTGTCGACAAGGCCTGCACCTGCCCGCTCGTCAATGCGACCACCTGCGCCGTCGTCAGCGCGACCACCTGTTCGGTCGTCAGACCAGCATTGATCTGTTCGGTCGTCAGGGCTGCAATCTGTGCGGTCTTCAAGGCAGCAAGGTCGCGCGTTTCCAGCGCGGCGATCTGCCCGGTCGACAAGGCCTGGACCTGCCCGCTCGTCAATGCGGCCACCTGCGCCGTCGTCAGCGCAACCACCTGCTGCGTCGACAGACCGGCATTGATCTGCTCGGTCGTCAGCGCTCCCATTTGCGCGGTCGTCAGCGTGGCAATCTGGGTGGTCGTCAGGCCGGCGTTGATCTGCTCGGTCGTCAGCGCTGCAATCTGCGCCGTCTTAAGCGCAACGACATCGCGCGACTCCATCGCGGCGATCTGAGCCGTCGACAACGCCTGCAACTGGCCGCTCGTCAACGCGACCACCTGCGCGGTCGTCAGTGCAACCACCTGCTCGGTCGTCAGGCCCGCATTGATCTGTTCGGTCGTCAGCGCCGCCAGTTGCGAGGTCTTCAGCGCAGCAAGGTCGCGCGTTTCCATCGCAGCGATCTGCCCGGTCGACAATGCCTGCACCTGCTCGGTCGACAATGCGCCCACCTGGGCCGTCGTCAGCGCAACCACCTGCTGCGTCGACAGACCGGCATTGATCTGCTCGGTCGTCAGCGCGCCGGTCTGCGCGGTCGTCAGCGCGGCGATCTGCGTCGTCGTCAGGCCGGCGTTGATCTGCTCGGTCGTCAGCGCTGCAATCTGTCCTGCCTGCAACGCAACAACGTCGCGCGTTTCCAGCGCCGCGATCTGGCCGGTCGACAAGGCTTGCACCTGCCCGCTCGTGAGTGCCGCCACCTGGGCCGTCGTCAGCGCGACCACCTGCTCGGTCGTCAATCCTGCATTGATCTGCTCGGTCGTCAGAGCTGCAATCTGCGCGGTCTTCAACGCAGCGAGGTCGCGCGTTTCCAGCGCAGCGATCTGGCCGGTCGACAAGGCCTGCACCTGGCCGGTCGTCAATGCACCGACCTGCGCCGTCGTCAGCGCAACGACCTGTTCGGTCGTCAGGCCGGCGTTGATCTGCTCGGTTGTCAGCGCCGCGACCTGCGCGGTCTTCAGCGCGGCGAGGTCGCGCGTCTCCATCGCAGCGACCTGTCCGGTCGACAAGGCCTGCACCTGCTCGGTCGACAATGCACCCACCTGGGCCGTCGTCAGTGCAACCACCTGCTGCGTCGACAGGCCGGCATTGATCTGCTCGGTCGTCAGCGCGCCGGTCTGCGCGGTCGTCAGCGCGGCGATCTGCGTTGTCGTCAGGCCGGCGTTGATCTGCTCGGTTGTCAGCGCCGCAATCTGCGATGTCTTCAGCGCGACCACGTCGCGTGTCTCCATCGCCGCAATCTGCCCGGTCGACAAGGCCTGCACCTGGCCGCTCGTCAACGCGCCGACCTGCGCCGTCGTCAGCGCGACCACCTGCTCGGTCGTCAGACCGGCATTGATCTGTTCGGTTGTCAGCGCCGCAATCTGCGCGGTCTTCAGCGCGACCACGTCGCGTGTCTCCAGCGCCGCAATCTGTCCGGTCGACAAGGCCTGCACTTGCTCGGTCGACAATGCGCCAACCTGCGCCGTCGTCAACGCGACCACCTGCTCGGTCGTCAGGCCGGCATTGATCTGCTCGGTCGTCAGCGCTGCAATCTGTGCGGTCTTCAACGCAGCGAGGTCGCGCGTCTCCAGCGCCGCAATCTGTCCGGTCGACAAGGCCTGCACCTGGCCGGTCGACAATGCGCCCACCTGCGCCGTCGTCAGCGCAACGACCTGCTGCGTCGACAGGCCGGCATTGATCTGCTCGGTCGTCAGCGCGCCGGTCTGCGCGGTCGTCAGCGCGGCGATCTGCGTTGTCGTCAGGCCGGCGTTGATCTGCTCGGTCGTCAGCGCCGCAATTTGCGATGTCTTCAGCGCGACCACGTCGCGTGTCTCCATCGCCGCAATCTGCCCGGTTGACAAGGCCTGCACCTGGCCGCTCGTCAACGCGCCGACCTGCGCCGTCGTCAGCGCGACCACCTGCTCGGTCGTCAGGCCGGCATTGATCTGCTCGGTCGTCAGCGCTGCAATCTGCGCGGTCTTCAACGCAGCGAGGTCGCGCGTCTCCATCGCCGCAATCTGTCCGGTCGACAAGGCCTGCACCTGGCCGCTCGTCAACGCACCGACCTGCGCCGTCGTCAACGCGACCACCTGCTGCGTCGACAGACCCGCGTTGATCTGCTCGCTCGTCAGCGCTGCGACCTGGGCGGTCGTCAATGCCGCGATCTGGCCGGTCGTCAATCCTCCATTGATCTGCGCCGTCGTCAGCGCAGCGATCTGCGCGGCATTCAGCACTGCGAGATCGCGCGTTTCCAGCGCAGCGATCTGCCCCGTCGACAAGGCCTGCACCTGCCCGGTCGACAACGCGGCAACCTGTGCCGTCGTCAGCGCGACCACCTGCTCGGTCGTCAGACCGGCATTGATCTGCTCGGTCGTCAGCGCTGCAATCTGCGCGGTCTTCAACGCAGCGAGGTCGCGCGTTTCCATCGCGGCGATCTGCCCCGTCGACAGCGCCTGCACCTGCTCGCTCGTCAACGCGCCCACCTGCGCCGTCGTCAGCGCGACCAAATGCTCAGTCGTCAGACCCGCATTGATCTGCTCAGTCGTCAGCGCGGCGATCTGCGCGGTCTTCAACGCGGCGAGATCCCGCGTCTCGATTGCGGCAACCTGCCCCGTCGTCAGCGCCTGCAACTGAGCCGTCGTCAGCGCTGCGACCCCCGCCGTCGTCAGCGCCACCACCTGCGCCGACGTCAGACCGTTGTTGACCTGTTCGCTCGACAGCGCGCTCACCTGCGAAGTCTTCAGCGCCGCGATCTGGCCTGTCGTCAGACCGGCGTTGATCTGCTCGGTCGTCAGCGCCGCAATCTGCGAAGTCTTCAGCGCGGCCAGATCGCGCGTTTCAAGCGCGGCGATCTGCCCCGTCGACAAGGCCTGCACCTGCTCGCTCGTCAACACGCCAACTTGCGCGGTCGACAAAGCAACCACTTGATCGGTGGTAAGGCCGCCATTGACCTGCTCGGTTGTCAGTGCCGCCAGTTGCGAGGTCTTCAGCGCGGCGATGTCGCGCGTTTCCATCGCGGCGATCTGGCCGGTCGACAAGGCCTGCACCTGCCCGGTCGTCAATGCACCGACCTGCGCCGTCGTCAGCGCGACCACCTGCTCGGTCGTCAGGCCCGCATTGATCTGCTCGGTCGTCAGCGCCGCGACCTGCGCGGTCTTCAGCGCGGCGAGGTCGCGCGTCTCCATCGCAGCGACCTGTCCGGTCGACAAGGCCTGCACCTGCTCGGTCGACAATGCACCCACCTGGGCCGTCGTCAGCGCAACCACCTGCTGCGTCGACAGGCCGGCATTGATCTGCTCGGTCGTCAGCGCGCCGGTCTGCGCGGTCGTCAGCGCGGCGATCTGCGTTGTCGTCAGGCCGGCGTTGATCTGCTCGGTCGTCAGCGCCGCAATCTGCGATGTCTTCAGCGCGACCACGTCGCGTGTCTCCATCGCCGCAATCTGCCCCGTCGACAAGGCCTGCACCTGCTCGCTCGTCAACACGCCAACTTGCGCGGTCGACAAAGCAACCACTTGATCGGTGGTAAGACCGCCATTGACCTGCTCGGTTGTCAGTGCCGCCAGTTGCGAGGTCTTCAGCGCGGCGATGTCGCGCGTTTCCATCGCGGCGATCTGTCCAGTCGACAAGGCCTGCACCTGGCCGGTCGACAATGCGCCCACCTGCGCCGTCGTCAGCGCAACGACCTGCTGCGTCGACAGGCCGGCATTGATCTGCTCGGTCGTCAGCGCGCCGGTCTGCGCGGTCGTCAGCGCGGCGATCTGCGTTGTCGTCAGGCCGGCGTTGATCTGCTCGGTCGTCAGCGCCGCAATTTGCGATGTCTTCAGCGCGACCACGTCGCGTGTCTCCATCGCCGCAATCTGCCCGGTTGACAAGGCCTGCACCTGGCCGCTCGTCAACGCGCCGACCTGCGCCGTCGTCAGCGCGACCACCTGCTCGGTCGTCAGGCCGGCATTGATCTGCTCGGTCGTCAGCGCTGCAATCTGCGCGGTCTTCAACGCAGCGAGGTCGCGCGTCTCCATCGCCGCAATCTGTCCGGTCGACAAGGCCTGCACCTGGCCGCTCGTCAACGCACCGACCTGCGCCGTCGTCAACGCGACCACCTGCTGCGTCGACAGACCCGCGTTGATCTGCTCGCTCGTCAGCGCTGCGACCTGGGCGGTCGTCAATGCCGCGATCTGGCCGGTCGTCAATCCTCCATTGATCTGCGCCGTCGTCAGCGCAGCGATCTGCGCGGCATTCAGCACTGCGAGATCGCGCGTTTCCAGCGCAGCGATCTGCCCCGTCGACAAGGCCTGCACCTGCCCGGTCGACAACGCGGCAACCTGTGCCGTCGTCAGCGCGACCACCTGCTCGGTCGTCAGACCGGCATTGATCTGCTCGGTCGTCAGCGCTGCAATCTGCGCGGTCTTCAACGCAGCGAGGTCGCGCGTTTCCATCGCGGCGATCTGCCCCGTCGACAGTGCCTGCACCTGCTCGCTCGTCAACGCGCCCACCTGCGCCGTCGTCAGCGCGACCAAATGCTCAGTCGTCAGACCCGCATTGATCTGCTCAGTCGTCAGCGCGGCGATCTGCGCGGTCTTCAACGCGGCGAGATCCCGCGTCTCGATTGCGGCAACCTGCCCCGTCGTCAGCGCCTGCAACTGAGCCGTCGTCAGCGCTGCGACCCCCGCCGTCGTCAGCGCCACCACCTGCGCCGACGTCAGACCGTTGTTGACCTGTTCGCTCGACAGCGCGCTCACCTGCGAAGTCTTCAGCGCCGCGATCTGGCCTGTCGTCAGACCGGCGTTGATCTGCTCGGTCGTCAGCGCCGCAATCTGCGAAGTCTTCAGCGCGGCCAGATCGCGCGTTTCAAGCGCGGCGATCTGCCCCGTCGACAAGGCCTGCACCTGCTCGCTCGTCAACACGCCAACTTGCGCGGTCGACAAAGCAACCACTTGATCGGTGGTAAGGCCGCCATTGACCTGCTCGGTTGTCAGTGCCGCCAGTTGCGAGGTCTTCAGCGCGGCGATGTCGCGCGTTTCCATCGCGGCGATCTGGCCGGTCGACAAGGCCTGCACCTGCCCGGTCGTCAATGCACCGACCTGCGCCGTCGTCAGCGCGACCACCTGCTCGGTCGTCAGGCCCGCATTGATCTGCTCGGTCGTCAGCGCCGCGACCTGCGCGGTCTTCAGCGCGGCGAGGTCGCGCGTCTCCATCGCAGCGACCTGTCCGGTCGACAAGGCCTGCACCTGCTCGGTCGACAATGCACCCACCTGGGCCGTCGTCAGCGCAACCACCTGCTGCGTCGACAGGCCGGCATTGATCTGCTCGGTCGTCAGCGCGCCGGTCTGCGCGGTCGTCAGCGCGGCGATCTGCGTTGTCGTCAGGCCGGCGTTGATCTGCTCGGTCGTCAGCGCCGCAATCTGCGATGTCTTCAGCGCGACCACGTCGCGTGTCTCCATCGCCGCAATCTGCCCCGTCGACAAGGCCTGCACCTGCTCGCTCGTCAACACGCCAACTTGCGCGGTCGACAAAGCAACCACTTGATCGGTGGTAAGACCGCCATTGACCTGCTCGGTTGTCAGTGCCGCCAGTTGCGAGGTCTTCAACGCGGCGATGTCGCGCGTTTCCATCGCGGCGATCTGTCCAGTCGACAAGGCCTGCACCTGCCCGGTCGTCAATGCACCGACCTGCGCCGTCGTCAGCGCGACCACCTGCTCGGTCGTCAGGCCCGCATTGATCTGCTCGGTCGTCAGCGCCGCGACCTGCGCGGTCTTCAGCGCGGCGAGGTCGCGCGTCTCCATCGCAGCGACCTGTCCGGTCGACAAGGCCTGCACCTGCTCGGTCGACAATGCACCCACCTGGGCCGTCGTCAGCGCAACCACCTGCTGCGTCGACAGGCCGGCATTGATCTGCTCGGTCGTCAGCGCGCCGGTCTGCGCGGTCGTCAGCGCGGCGATCTGCGTTGTCGTCAGGCCGGCGTTGATCTGCTCGGTCGTCAGCGCCGCGATCTGCGAAGTCTTCAGCGCGACCACGTCGCGCGTTTCCATCGCCGCAATCTGTCCGGTCGACAAGGCCTGCACCTGGCCGCTCGTCAACGCACCGACCTGCGCCGTCGTCAGCGCGACCACCTGCTCGGTCGTCAGGCCGGCATTGATCTGCTCGGTCGTCAGCGCCGTCAATTGCGAGGTCTTCAGCGCGGCGATCTGGCCGCTTGTGAGGCCCGCATTGATCTGCGCCGTCGTGAGCGCTGCGATCTGAGTGTTGTTCAGAACGACCAGGTCGCGGGTTTCCATTGCCGCGATTTGTCCAGTCGAAAGCGCCTGAACCTGATCCGTCGTCAACGCAGCCACCTGCGCCGTCGTCAGTGCGATCACCTGGTCTGTAGTAAGGCCATCGCTGATTTGAGCCGTGGTCAGCGCCGCGGCCTGCGTGGTGGTCAAGGCAGCAATGAACGACGTTTTCAACGACATCAGCTGGGTCGTTGTCAGAGCCTGGAGCTGCTGCGTGCTCAACGCAACATAGTCTGCGGTCGAGAGGGCAGCCAACTGAGCGGTGGTCAGCGCCGAAATCTGTCCGGTGCTCATGCCGCTTAATACTGAAGCCATCTTGAATCCTCTCGAATTGGGTAACGTGTGTTGTTTCCGGACGGGCCTTTGCCCGTCTGTCGGAGTCTTTTCGGCCAATGTTGCCGGGGCTTGAGCAGCCGGATCGATTAAATTGATCCGCGGATGGCGCCCTTTTCCTGCCACGCCTCGTCAGGCCGCGAGGACGCGGACACCTGCTCGGTGCGGTCCTTTCAGCATGCTGGTGGGGCAGGCAAGTTGTTGTTTTGCAGCCAACCGCATCGATGCCGGGCGGGATTTCTGACCGATGGATGTCTGGCGAGCTGTCTGCTTGTGGCCTCTCGATGTCGCTGGCGGCCGCGACGGCGCGAAAACGGGCTGCCTTCGAGAGGGGCCGCCCCTACCTGAAATCCCGACTCCGGCTGACCAGCCCTTCGAGCAGGTGCGAGTGGTCGATCAGCTTGCCGGCGACAAGGTGGGTGACGTCGCCTTCGCGTTGCCAGCGGCCGTAGACCGTCATCAGCGACGAGGCCAGCAGCGGCTTGCGCTGCGCCGCGGCGACGGTTGGCCAGACGATCACGTTGACCGAGCCGGTATCGTCCTCGAGCGTGACGAAAACCGTGCCTTTTGCCGTTTCCGGGCGCTGGCGGTGCGTGACGATGCCGCTGGCGCGGGCGATCCGGCCGTCCGGGTAGCCGCGCAGCACGGCCGCCGGCTGCACCTTGAAGGCGTCGAGCTGGCGGCGCAGCAGCGACAGCGGGTGGCGATCGAGCGTCAGGCCGAGCGCGCGGTAGTCGGCGATGGTGTTCTCGCCTTCGCTCGGCGCGGCGATCTCGGCCGCCTCCTCGTGCACGCGTGACTCGCGCAGCAGCGCCGGCGGCCGGGTATCGATGCCGCTGACGGCCCAGGCCGCCTGGTGGCGATGGCCGCTCAGGCTGCGCAAGGCATTGGCGGCGGCCAGCGCCTGCAGATCGTGGGCATTCAGCGCGGCACGCCGGCTGAGGTCTTCGACGCTGTCGAATGGCGCCTCGCCGCGACAGGCGACGATCCGCTCGGCGGCGCCGTTCGACAGCCCGCTGATGCGGTCGAGGCCGAGGCGGACGGCGCGCAGCCCGTTGACCGTGCTCGCCGGGCCGGCCTCGAAGCCGGTCAGCTGGCCGCTGATGCCGACATCGACCGGCAGCACCTGCACGCCGTGTTCGCGGGCATCACGCACCAGTTGCGCCGGCGCATAAAAACCCATCGGCTGGCTGTTCAGCAGCGCGGCGAGAAAGGCATCGGGGTGATGCCGCTTGATCCAGCTGCTGACATAGACCAGCAGCGCAAAACCGGCCGCATGGCTTTCCGGAAAGCCGTATTCGCCGAAACCCTCGATCTGCTTGAAGATGCGCTCGGCATATTCGGCGGCATAACCCTTTTCCTTCATCCGCCCGACCAGCCGCTCGTAGAACGGCGCCAGCCCGCCGCGGCGCTTCCAGGCCGCCATCGCGCGGCGCAGGCTGTCGGCCTCGCCGCCGGTGAAATCGGCCGCAAGCATCGCGATCTGCATCACCTGCTCCTGGAAGATCGGCACGCCTTTGGTGCGCATCAGCGCCGGCCGCAGCTCTTCCGGACAGGCAATCTGGTCGTCGCTGAGTTCGCGGTTGCGCAGATACGGATGGACCATGCCACCCTGGATCGGGCCGGGTCGCACGATCGCGACCTCGACCACCAGGTCGTAGTAGTTTTGCGGTTTCAACCGCGGCAGCATGCTCATCTGCGCGCGGCTTTCGATCTGGAAGACGCCGACGGTATCGGCCGCGCTGATCATCTCGTAGGTCGGCGCATCGCCGTCCGGGATGTCCTGCACCCGCATCGGACGGCCGAGCTTGATCGCAATCAGCTCGAGCGCACGGCGGATTGCGCTCAACATGCCGAGCGCGAGGATGTCGACCTTGATCAGGCCGAGCGCATCGAGGTCGTCCTTGTCCCACTGGATCACGCTGCGCCCGGGCATTGCGGCGTTTTCGACCGGCACCAGCTGCTCGATCTGATCGCGTGCGATCAGGAAGCCGCCCGGATGCTGGCTCAGATGGCGCGGAAATCCGATCAACGTGCAGGTCAGTTCGGCCCACAGCCGGGCCAGCGGCGATTGCGGATCGAAGCCGTTTTCGCGCAGCCGCTCGTCGTTGATGCTGCGGCCGTCGAACCACTGCTGGCTTTTGGCAACCGCATCGATGCGTTGCAGGTCGATGCCGAGTGCGCGGCCGACATCGCGCAGCGCCGAGCGCGGCCGATAGGAAACGACGACGCCGGTCAGCGCGGCGCGGTGCCGGCCGTATTTGGCATAGATGTACTGGATCACCTCCTCGCGCCGCTGGTGCTCGAAATCGATGTCGATGTCCGGCGGCTCGTTGCGCTCGACGCTGATGAAGCGCTCGAACAGCAGCTTCGCGCGGCGCGGATCGACCTCGGTGACACCGAGGCAATAACAGACCAGCGAATTGGCGGCGCTGCCGCGGCCCTGGCAGAGGATGCCCTGCGCCCTCGCCCACTGGACGATGTCGGCAACGGTCAGGAAATACGGTTCGTAGGCGAGGCGCTCGATCAACACGAGTTCGTGTTCGATCTGCTCGCGCCATTCGTCGTCGAGGCCGTCCGGAAAACGCGTCTTCGAACCTTCGAAGGTCAGCTGCCGCAGGTGGCTGGTCGGCGTCTGGCCAGGCGGGACGATTTCCTTCGGATATTCATATTTGAGTTCACCGAGCGAAAAGCTGCAGCGGCCGGCGAAGGCAACGCCGTTGGCGAGCCACTGCTCGGCGTAGATCGCGGCGAGCCGGCTGCGCGAGCGCAGATGCTGCTCGGCATTCGATGTCAGTGCATCGCCGCAGTCGGCGACGCTGCGCCGCAGCCGGGTTGCGGTCAGCACATCGAGCAGCGGCTTGCGCGAGCGCCGGTGCATCAGCACATCGCCGCTGGCAATGATCGGCAGACCGGTGAATTCGGCGACCTGCAGCACCCGTTCGCGCAGCACATCGTCGCCGCGCCGGTACAGCAGTTCGAGTGCGATCGCGGCGCGGTCCTGGAACCAGGTCTTCAGCCACATCGCATGGGCAAAGATCTGCTCGAACGGTTGCTCGACCGACGGCACCAGCAGCGCGAGGCAGCCAGGCAGCCCGGCCAGCGTCGGCGCCTCCGGCACCTTGCCTTCGATATCGCCGGGCCAGGCCTTGTAGCCGCCTTTCGGCGCGCGCCGCCGCGCGACGGTGATCCAGTGCGACAGGTTGCCGTAGCCGCGCCGCGTCTGCGCCAGCAGCACCAGCCGCGCATGCGGTGCGCCACTGTCAGGCAGCTGCAGCCGGATCTCGCTGCCGATGATCAGGTGCAGTTCATGACGGCGCGCTTCGGCATGGGCACGCACGACGCCGGCCAGCGAACATTCGTCGGTCAGCGCGAGCGCGCTGTAGCCGAGCGCTGCCGCGCGCACGACCAGTTCCTCAGGGTGCGAGGCGCCATGAAGAAAACTGAAATTGCTGCGGCAATGGAGTTCGGCGTAATTCGGCAGCACGGGGTGACCCGCTGGCGGGGGCGGCGGCCGAAGCAGAAACGACGCGCCGACGGACAACTGTATATTCATACAGTATATCCACACCTCTCTGCGTCGACCGAAACGACGCCCCAAAAAACGAAACCCCTTCCGGCACGAAGCTGGAAGGGGCTGGGTGACCGAGGCCACCGTTTCGGAACTCCGGAGGAAAAAGGTCCGGGGTTCCTGACGCGCAGAGACTGCGCCATCTGTATTGCCTGCAGTGCAGACGCCCCGACAGTAGCCCAATGACGCGGTCGGCACAAGCGCCGTTACATCGAAACCGATGTGTTTCCATCGGACGCCGGCGCGCCATTGCGATCGTCAATGCAGCGCAGCCACCCGCACGACGATAAAACGGCTTGCGCAGCAAGCACGATGGGTCAGAATGGCCCCATCGCCATGACGCCCCGGATCCGCTCGGGCCGGAGGACATCGGAACAGAACTGCACCTTTCCTAGCGTTGCGGGCAGGGAGGCCCGCCTCGATGACCGAAGAAGAAAAAGCCAAGGGCAATCGGGCCGACGATCCGTCACCGCCGGCCGATCCGCCCGCCGGTGAAACAAACGCGCTGAATGCCGCCTCGCTGGCGCAGATGCTCAACTCATCGACGTCGACGTCGAACCCGCCGACCTCGCAGACCGGGCGGCAGACGACATTCGGCCCGCCGACCGGCCAGAGCAGCGCCGCCAACCCGGCGACGCCGGGCCGCGTGGTCGGCGAGACCTTGCCCGGTGGCTCGCAGACCAGCGACGTCACCGTCCAGCAGGTCGGCCGTTATCTGATCAAGGGCGCGATCGGCCGCGGCGGAATGGCGTCGGTCTTCAAGGCCCATGACCCGGGCATCGGCCGCGATGTCGCGATCAAGTTCCTGCACGCATCGTTCTGCGCCGACGAGGAATACCGTGCCCGCTTCCTGCAGGAGGCGCGTGCCGCTGGCGGCCTGTCGCATACCAACATCGTCACCGTCCACGATGTCGGCGAGATCGAAGGTCGCCCGTACATGGCGATGGAACTGCTCGAAGGCGAACCGCTGAACGAGCTGATGGCCAAGGGCCAGACGCTGAGCGTGCGCGACGTCGTGCTGATCGGCATCCAGCTGGCGAAGGCACTCGGTTATGCGCACCGTCGCGGCATCGTGCACCGCGACATCAAGCCCGGCAACATCATGCTGCAGCGTCGGGACATGTCGATCCGGGTCACCGATTTCGGCATCGCCCACGTCGATTCGCCCGATGCCGAACAACGCACTCGGGTCGGCGACGTGCTCGGCACGCCGCAATACATGTCGCCGGAACAGACACAGGGGCAGAAGCTCGACGGCCGCTCCGACCTGTTCTCGACCGGCATCCTGCTGTATCAGATGCTGACCGGCAAGCGCCCGTTCCAGGGCGATACGCTGATCGCAGTGGCGGTGAAGATTGCCAACGACAACCCGGAGGCGATCGAGAAGCTGCGCCCTGAGGTACCGACCTCGCTGCGCCGGGTCGTCGATCGCTGTCTGGCGAAGTCGCCCGACAAGCGCTTCCAGACCGGCGAGGAACTGGCCGAGGCGCTGACCCGTGTGCTGGCCGAGATGGATGCCGCCGCGAAGGCCAAGGAGACACCACGCTTCGTCTCGCTGCGCGTCAAGTGGGCCGGCATGATGGCCTTGATCGTCGCGCTGGTGATGGCGGTCGCCGGCGCGGTGATCACGCAGCGGCAATATGCGGCGATGCTCAGCCAGGTCACCGACAACGGCGCCGCGCTGGCACGTTTCATCGCGGTGCAGAATGCCGCCGCATCGGGGCTGGAGGACTGGGGTGCGGTCGAGGTGGCGGTCGACAGCATGATGAAGACCGGCGATTTTGCAAGCCTGACGATTGCCGACCGCGCCGGCATCGTCCGCGCTGCGAGCGATCCGACACTGGTCGGCAAGCCGTTTCGCGAGCCGGCCGGCGAGGCGATCGGCAAGACCAGCAGCGGCCTGCCGCTGACCCGCTATTCGATCAACGACGAAACGGTGCTCGGGCTCGAGACGCCGATCACGTTCTCGAACACGCCGGTCGGCAAATTGTGGCTGTCGCTGCCGGAAAAACCGTTGAAACGGGTCGCGCAACTGTCGATCACGCTGATGGTGGTGTTGTTGCTGATCACCGTTCTGGCGGTCGCGATCGCGATGTATTTCGTCGCCAACTGGTTTGCCAGGCCGATCAAGCTGGTCGAGGAATCGATGGACGAGATCGCCAAGGGGCGGTTCGATCATCGGATCGCGGAGACCCGCAAGGACGAATTCGGCCGGCTCTACGCGGCATTCGACCGCATGGCCGAGGCCTTGCAGCGCGCCCAGGCCGAAGGCGCCGCCTCCCCCCAACCGGCGACCATCCTGCCGAGGGCACCGGTCACCAAGCCCTGAGGAGACCACGATGACGCGTCAAGCCGGGTCGATCCGCAACCGCTTCAGCAGCGGCATATCGGCGCTGGTCGCCGGCCTGCTGCTCGGCGCCTGCGCGGCGCCGCCGCAGGCGCCACCGGCAGCGCCTCGGCAGGCGCCGGGCATTCCGGTCTATGTAAAACCGGACAACACGCTGAAGCCTGGCATCCTCGGCCGCAACGAACGGATGATCGTCTACCAGCCGGGCCCCGGCGATACGCTGAAGTCGATTGCCCGCCAGTTGCTCGGCAGCGAGGAGCTGGACTGGAAAATCGCCGACACCAACGGTGTCAGCCGCGCGCAGCCCGGCCAGCCGCTGATCGTGCCGCTGCAGCCGTTGAATGCGGTCGGTGTCGGCAGCGAGCGTTACCAGACCGTGCCGATCCTCTGCTACCACCGCTTCGGCGGCGCCGCCGGCAAGATGTCGATTGCACCGGACCAGTTTGCCGCGCAGATGGACTGGCTGGCGCGCAACGACTATCGCGTGATCAGGTTGTCGCAGCTGACGGCTTTTCTGCAGGGCCGCGAGGCGCTGCCGCAACGCTCGGTCGTGATCACGATCGACGACGGCTACGAATCGGTTTATCGCCATGCGTTGCCGGTGCTGCGCAAGTACAACTTCCCGGCCACGCTGTTTGCCTATACCGATTTCATCGGCGCCGGCGACGCGCTGAGCTGGTCTCAGCTGCAGGAGCTGGCGAAATCCAATCTGATCGATATCCAGGCGCATTCGAAATCGCATCGCAACCTGATCGAACGGCTGGCTGGCGAAGACGACACACGCTACCGGCAGGCGATCGACGCCGAGACCCGGGTGCCGCGCGAACTGCTCGAAAAGCGGCTCGGCATCGAGGTGCGCCATTTTGCCTATCCGTACGGCGATGCCAACGAGACGGTGCTTGAATCGCTGACCCGCCACCAGTACCAGCTCGCGGTGACCGTCAACCCCGGCGGCAACGGCTTTTTTGCGCAGCCGATGATGCTGCGCCGCACGATGATCTTCGGCGACTACGACCTCGACACCTTCAAGGCCAAGCTGCAGACCAGCCGGCCGCTCGCGCCATGAGCCGCCGATCTGCACTGCCGGGCCTGGCCACGATCTGCCTGCTGCTGCAGGCCTGCGGCAGCACGCCGCCGGCGCCGCCGCTGGCGGAAGGGCAACAAGACGAGGTCGCTGCGCCGGTGGTCGTGTTGCCGGCCGACCCGACCGCTTATGAAACGGCGCAACGCGCCCGTGCTGCGGCGCTCGAGCGCGATGGCAGACTCGCCGATGCGGCGCTGGTCTGGGAGGTGCTCGCGACGATCCGCCCGCGCCATCCGGACTATCCGCTGCGGCTGGCCGAACTGAAACGCCGGATTGCGTCCGAAGCGGCGGAGCGGCTGCAACGCGGCGACCAGGCCGCCGCCGCGGGCCAGCTCGATGCCGCGATGTCGCACTATCTGTCGGCACTGGCGGTGCAGCCGGACAATGCAAAGGCCGCCGATGCGCTGCGCAGTGCCGAACGCGAGCGCAATCGCCGCAACCACCTCGGCAAATTGTCGCGCCACACGCTGACGCGCAAGGCGATGGCCGACGGCGACATGGTGCCGCTGCCGATGGCCGCGCCGCCGGCGACGACGAGCGTGACAGCGCCGCCGCCATCGATTGCGTCGCTGGCCTCCCGGGCCGCTGTGCCGCAGGCGCAATCGGCAGCACCCGCGCCACCGGCTAGCCGTGCTGGCTCGACGCTCGACCGCATCGAGGTCGAACATGCGTCGCTGCTGGCCAGCCAGGGCGAGTTCGACGAAGCCGTGGCGATGCTCGAGAACTGGCTGCGCGACAACCGGCGCGACGATGCAGCGCGCCGCCTGCTGGCCGATGTCTACCTGCAGCAGGCTGAGAGCCTGGCCGCCAGCAAACCGGCTGCTGCGATCGCGGTGCTCGAGAAAAGCCTGCAACTCGAACGCAACCAGCCACGGGTCGCCGAACGGCTGAAACAACTGAAGGCATCGGCGCGGCGCTGAAACACGGCGCCACCCGGCCGGAAGACGGCCGGGACGGTCAGTCGCGCTGACCGGCCTTGCAGACGCTCATTTGCTGATGCCCTTCAGCTTTTCGCGCAGCGTCACCGCACGCTGGCGCTCGAGGCGGGCGGTTTCGTTGCCGGGGTCGATTGCCAGCACGCGATCCCAGCTTCTGATCGAGCCATCGAGATCCTGCTTGGCCATCGCCGCGCGCGCGGCCTGCGTGTGGTTGCTGACCAGCTTGCGACGAACCGCCGCGGCCTTTTCGGCAGCCTGCGGCTGGTCGAGGCTGGCAGCGCGGTTGTAGTCGGTCAGTGCCTGTTCGAGGTCGCCGGACGCCTCGGCCGCCTCGCCGCTGCGCAGCGCACGCACGCCAGGTGGTGGCTCGGCCGGTGCCGCGGGGGGTGGCGGAGGTGGTGGTGGTGGTGGCGGAGGTGGCGGCGGCGCCGCTGGCGGAGGTGGCGGCGGCGGTGGTGGCGGCGGACTGGCAACCGGTGCCGGCGACGGTGCGGCAGCGCGCGCCGGCGGCGGATCGCGGTCGGCACCTGCCGGCGGTGCTTTCCCGGGGATCCGCAAAACCTGGCCGGCGGCCACCAGACGCGGCACCTTGATCTCGTTGTAGCGCGCGAGGATGTAGAACGAGAAGATGTCGCCGAGGAAGCGCCCCGAAATGCGCGACAGCGTATCGGCCGGCCGCACGGTGTAGGCAAACGACTCCTTGCCGAGCATGGCCACCGGGTCGCCGGTGATCTGCTTCATCAGGTTCAACGCGAGCTTGCTGTACGGGTCGACGGCAAGCGCCGCCTCGAGTTCCTGCTTGGCCTGCTCCTCGTTGCCGGTCTCGAGCATCTCGACGGCCGACAGCGCCATCTTGTGTGCCTGCTGCTGCTGCGCGGGCGTGGCCGGCGGCGGAGGTGGTGGCGGTGGGGGCAGTGGTGCAGGCGGCGGCGCGACGACCGGCGCGGGCGCCGGTGGCTGCACCACCTGGGGAGCCGGCGCTGCTGACGGCGCCGGTGGCGGACCGCCCGCTGGCGGCGTTGCACAGCCGGCGACGACGCCGACCGAGGCGAGGAGGGTGGCAAATCGCTTTGCAGAGTTGGCTGACATGAACGGCCCTGGGGAGCTGCGCGACAAGCCGCGCGGAACATCGAACAGGAGCGACGGCGCTGCGCCGAAGCGGTCGTGCCGCCAAGGTCGCGCCCTGACGTCGGCCGCCACCCTGATCGGCCGGACAGCGGCATGCTGCAACGATTATCGGCCGGTATCCGCGCCCAGGACAAGTCCGCACGCCGGGAGCGGCCGTCGAGCCACGAATACACTGGCCCGATGAAGTTGCCGCTGCTGTTCCGCCCGCTTGTCTGCGCCTGTGTCTTGTTCGGTGTCCAGGCGGGAGCCAGCGCACAGCAGATGCCGTTTGCCGGCTGCATCGAAGCGCTGCGCGCCGAACTGCCCAACCATCCCGCGGTCCGCGCCGATACATTTGTCACCCATGCGTCGCAGGCAAACGACCTGCGGCCGCCAATCGACAGCGCGACGAGCAGCCAGCCGGAGTTCGAACTGCCGATCTGGGACTACCTCGATCGCCTGATCGACGCGCAGCGCATCGACGACGGGCGGGCAGCCCTCGCGCAGCAGGCGCCGACGCTGCACCGCATCGTCGAGCGCTTCGGCGTCGATGCAGCCACGCTGGTCGCGGTATTCGGCATCGAAAGCGACTTCGGCCGCCTGAAGGGCCGACACAAGGTGGTCGATGCAACGCTGAGCCGGGCCTGCCTGCGGCTGTCGAGCCAGGACCGCAAGGCGCAGTTTTTTGCCGCGTTGTGGTTGCTGCAGGAAGGTCTGGTCGATGCCGAGCAATTCCGCGGCTCTTGGGCGGGCGCATTCGGCATGACGCAATTCATGCCGGCGACCTTCAAGCGCCACATGGCCGATGGTGATGGCGATGGCGTGATCGATACCGTCGGCAACGCCGCCGATGCACTGGCGACGACCGCCAGCTACCTGCAGCACCTCGGCTGGGACCCTCTGCTGCCGTGGGGCATCGAGGTCCAGGCGCCGATCGACCTCGTGCGTCGATCCAGCAGCGCCGGCCGCGAACACCGCTGCCTTGAACAGGCCGCGCCGGATGGTCGCTGCCAGGCATTGGCGCGCTGGGCCGCGCTCGGCGTCAGCCGTGCCGATGGCAGCCCGCTGCTCGGCCGTGCTGGTTCGGCGGCCGGCATCGATCCGGCCACGCCGGCCGCGCTGCTGGCACCGGCTGGTGCGGAAGGGCCGATGTGGCTGGTCACTCGCAATTTCCAAGCCTTGTGGAATTACAACCGGGCCGATTCGTATGCGCTGGCGATCGGCCTGCTGTCGTCGGCGCTGCGAGGTGGCGCACCGCCGCTTCGCCGCTGGCCGGTCAGCGACGAACAGCGGCTGCTGCCGCGCCGCGGCATGATGGCGCTGCAGGCACTGCTGCGAGATGCCGGCCAGTGCGGCATCGATGTCGACGGTTTCGACGGCCCGAAAACCCGGCAGGCGATCCGCAACGAGGAAGTGCGTCGCGGCCTGCCGGAAAGCGGCCGGCCGACCAGCGTGCTGCTCGAGCGGCTGCGCGTCGTGGCGGCAACGGCGCCGCCGGCGGATTGTTCGAAAGCCGCGGCACCGGAGAACAGCGACGACGCGGGCTGATCCGCGGCACTCAGGACTTCGCAGCTCTGAGCATGTCGTGGTAGATGCCGGGCGCCGAGCCGGCGATCTCGACGGCGCCGACGCTGCGCTTGAAGAATTCCTGCGGCCCGGCGCCGCCGATCACCGCATAACCGTAACCGACCGTGCGCATGTCGTCGAGGCAGGCGCGCAGCAGCCGCGCACCAAGACCCTGGCGGCGTGCTGCCGGCGCCAGGCCGATCGGCCCGAAAAAGCCGCGGGCGGTTGCGTCGTAGCAGGCAAAACCGAGCAGATTGCCGCCATCGAGGGCAATGAACAGGCTGACCGGCCGGTTGCCGAGCGCAGTCTGCGCTTCCGATGCCCAGGCCGCGCCGAATTGCTCGGCGATCCAGTCGACGATCAATCGCGCCTCGCCGCCGAGCGGCTTGCGCACGGTCGGCTGCGGGGCAGCGCCCCGCGCGGGCATCGCGCCAGCCGGCAAACGGTACAGACTGACCAGCATGTCGGCCATCAGCCGGCTCCTGGCCGGCCGGCCATCACCGCATCGATCACGCCGCTGACCTTGCCGGCGACCGCCGGATCCATCTCGATCGCGCGCCCCCATTCGCGGCTGGTTTCGCCCGGCCACTTGTTCGTCGCATCGAGCCCCATCTTGCCGCCGATGCCGCTGACCGGCGATGCGAAGTCGAGGTAGTCGATCGGCGTCTGCTCGACCAGCGTCGTATCGCGCACCGGGTCCATCCGCGTCGTGATCGCCCAGATCACTTCCTGCCAGTTGCGGATGTCGACATCGTCGTCGGTGACGACGATGAACTTCGTGTACATGAACTGGCGCAGAAAGCTCCAGATTCCGAACATCACGCGTATTGCGTGGCCCGGATAACTCTTCCTGATGCTGACGATCGCCATCCGGTAGCTGCAGCCTTCGGGCGGCAGATAGAAGTCGACGATCTCGGCAAACTGCTTCTGCAGGATCGGCACGAAGACCTCGTTCAGCGCAACCCCGAGGATCGCCGGCTCGTCCGGCGGCTTGCCGGTGTAGGTCGAGTGGTAGATCGGCTGCTCACGCTGCGTCAGGCGGGTGACCTCGAACACCGGGAACCAGTCCTGCTCGTTGTAATAACCGGTGTGGTCGCCGAACGGCCCCTCCAGCGCATGCAGGTAACCACCCTGCTCGCGCAATTCGACGCCGCGTTCGCTGCGACCGACAAAACCCGGGTCGGCGACCGGTATCCGCCCCTCGAGCACGATTTCCGCGCTGGCCGGCACCTGCAGCATCACGCCGGCGTCACCCGCTTCGGTATCGACGACCTCGGTGCGGCTGCCGCGCAGCAGGCCGGCAAACTGGTATTCGGACAGACTGTCCGGCACCGGCGTCACCGCACCGAGGATGGTTGCCGGATCGGCGCCGAGCGCGACGACGATCGGAAACGGCTGGCCCGGCCGCGCCCGCCCAAAATCCCTGAAATCGAGCGCGCCACCGCGATGGGCGAGCCAGCGCATGATCACCTGGTTGCGGCCGATCACCTGCTGCCGGTAGATGCCGAGGTTTTGCCGACGTCGCGCGGTCGGCCCGCCCTGCGGCCCTCGCGTGACGACCAGACCCCAGGTGATCAGCGGCCCGACGTCACCCGGCCAGCAGGTCTGCACCGGCAGCTGGCCGAGGTCGACTTCGGCGCCGACCGCAATCTGCCGCTGGCACGGCGCCTGCCGCACCACGCTGGGTTTCATGTCCCACAAGGCCTTCACCATCTGCAGCATGCGGCCGGCGTCCTTCAGCCCTTTCGGCGGCTCCGGCTCCTTCAGGCTGGCCAGCACTCGGCCGATATCTCGCAGGTCGGACAGGCTTTCCGCACCCATTCCCATCGCGACCCGCCGGGTCGTTCCGAACAGGTTGGCGAGCACCGGCATTTTGTAACCAATTGCATCTTCAAACAGCAAAGCCGGGCCATTTCGACGCAACACCTGATCGGCGATCGCCGTAATCTCGAGGTCCGGTGAAACAGGCGTAGCAACGCGTTGCAGCTCGCCGAGCCTTTCAAGGTTGCCGATGAAGTCCCGCAGATCCCGATACTTCATATTGAATTGTTATTAGAAGCGATCTCCATATTCTTGACGAGGAATGAGCGAGCTTCCTAGAATCGCGTTCCTTTCGATGAGTCCTAGGGAAAACCCGTTGCTTCGCGTTTGTGGGCAAAGGGTCAGGGGACTCATGCGCGCCAGCCATGTTTTCAGGCTGCCGGGCTCAGGACTTCCCGCCACGACACAGCGTGACCATTATGGTCGCACCGACTGACGCCGCCGCGGAGCCTGAGGCTCGCGATTCCGCAACTGCGGAAACTACAGGAAGACGATGACTGCATTCAGTTACATGGCGAGCCGATTGCGCTCGCTGCGCGACACGACGACGCGTTCGGCCACGGTTTTTGCAAAGGATGTCGGGCACGGTTTGCTCGAGGTCAGCCACAACTCGCTGGCCCTGCTCGGCCTGATCCTGGTGGCCCTGCTGATTTTTGGTGCAACCCGCGATGGCGTGCGGCATCAGGTCGAGGTCAAGTTGTTCGGCTGGCTGCAGGCTCGCCACGAGGCCCGCCTCGACCCGGCCGACCTGATTGCCCAGCAACTCGTCGAGCCCGGTGCGGTGGCTCGTGCCACCGCCTTCGATCCGAAACAGCTGACCCGCCAGCAACTGGCCGTCGCACATTGGATCTCGCGCCGCTACCGCGTCGCCCCGGAACCGATCAGCCGCCTGGTCAAGGAAGCATGGCATGTCGGCGCCCAGGTCGGTCTCGAGCCGACGCTGATCCTCGCGATCATGGCGATCGAGTCGAGCTTCAATCCGTTTGCCCAGAGCCCGGTCGGCGCACAAGGCCTGATGCAGGTAATGACCCGCATCCACGACGACAAATACGAGCCGTTCGGCGGCACGTTTGCGGCCTTCGATCCGGTCACCAACCTGCGCGTCGGCGTGCAGGTGCTGAAGGAATGCATCACCCGCGCCGGCAGCCTCGAGGCTGGGCTGCGCTACTACGTCGGCGCCGCCAACCTCGACAGCGATGGCGGTTATGCCGCGAAGGTGCTGGCCGAACAGGCCCGGCTGCGCATGGTCGCCGGCGGCCGCACCGTCGCGCTGAACGACAGCGGCCCGGTCGCCACGGGCTCTGCGCCGGCGCAGAAAGTCACGCCGGCGATCACGACGCCTGCCGATTCGCTTGCCGACGCCGCACTGCCGCAACGACTGGCACTCAACCGCTGATGACAGTCGGGCTTGGCCCGACCGGTGATGGCGCAACGCGTCAGCGGATACACTCGCTGCACCGTGCAACTGGCGATGAGGTCGATTCCGGCCTGAGGTGGTGAACCACTGGGGAGCATGGTCGGCATTGCCTCGCGATGCCGTTGTGCCGTTCGCCTGGGCAGCCCGTGGCCATGCGCGCCCGCCTCCAGGTGGATCGTCGGCATCGCAATGCTGCCACGGGTCTTCTGACTGAAGAGGACTGCCGAATGTTTGACCGAAACCAATCCACGATCGCCAATGTCGACCCCGAGTTGTGGGCGGTGATCCAGCAGGAAAACGAGCGCCAGGAAGCGCACATCGAACTGATTGCTTCCGAGAACTATGCGTCGCCGGCGGTGATGGCCGCACAGGGCACCCAGCTGACGAACAAGTATGCCGAGGGCTACCCGGGCAAGCGTTATTACGGCGGCTGCGAATATGTCGACGTCGCCGAGCAACTGGCGATCGACCGGCTGAAAAAATTGTTTGGCGCCGAGTTCGCGAACGTGCAGGCCAATTCGGGCTCGCAGGCGAACCAAGCGGTCTATTTCGGGCTGCTGCAGCCGGGCGACACGATCATGGGCATGAGCCTCGCCGAAGGCGGCCACCTGACGCACGGCATGGCGCTGAACATGAGCGGCAAATGGTTCAAGGTCGTCAGCTACGGGCTCGACGCCGATGAGGCGATCGACTACGAGCAGATGGAGCGCCTCGCGCACGAACACAAGCCGAAGCTGATCATCGCCGGTGCATCGGCCTACAGCCTGCGCATCGATTTCGAGCGCTTCGCGAAGGTGGCGAAGGATGTCGGCGCCTATTTCATGGTCGACATGGCGCATTACGCCGGGCTGATCGCCGGCGGCGTCTATCCGAACCCGGTGCCGTTCGCCGACGTCGTGACCTCGACCACCCACAAGAGCCTGCGCGGCCCGCGCGGCGGCATCGTGATCAGCAACCGCGAGGAGATCGCGAAGAAGATCAACAGCGCGATCTTCCCCGGCATCCAGGGCGGGCCGCTGATGCATGTGATCGCGGCGAAAGCGGTCGCCTTCAAGGAAGCGCTGACGCCCGAATTCCGCAGCTACCAGCAGCAGGTCGTGAAGAATGCCGAGGTGCTGGCCAACACGTTGACCGAGCGCGGGCTGCGCATCGTCAGCGGTCGCACCGAAAGCCATGTGATGCTGGTCGACCTGCGGCCGAAAAACCTGACCGGCAAGGAAGCCGAAGCGATCCTCGGCCAGGCCCACATGACCTGCAACAAGAACGGCATTCCGAACGATCCGCAGAAGCCGATGGTGACCAGCGGCATCCGCCTCGGAACGCCTGCGTTGACGACGCGCGGCTTCAAGGAAGAAGAAACCCGCCGCACCGCCAACCTGATTGCCGATGTGCTCGACAAGCCGCACGATGCCGACAACATCGCGAAGGTGCGCGAACAGGTTGCACGGCTGACCAGCGAGTTCCCGGTCTACCGCTGACGCGGTTCACCCGTCACGACAAGAACTGGCGGACCTGAACCATGCGTTGTCCCTTCTGCAGTCATCTGGAAACGCAGGTCGTCGAGACCCGCGAATCCGATGAAGGCGACGTGGTCCGCCGCCGGCGCCGCTGCCAATCCTGCGACAAGCGCTTCACGACCTACGAACGCGCCGAGATCGCGCTGCCGAGTGTCGTCAAGAAGGATGGCACCAGGGCCGAATTCGACCTCGGCAAGCTGCGCGCATCGATGTCGCTGGCATTGCGCAAGCGGCCGGTCAGCGTCGAGCAGATCGATGCCGCGATCGAGCGCATCCAGGACAAGCTGCTGAACAGCGGCGCACGCGAGATCGCATCAACCAAGCTCGGCGAACTGGTGATGCGCGAACTGAAGCGGATCGACAAGGTGGCCTATGTGCGCTTCGCATCGGTCTATCGCCGCTTCGAGGATGTCGACGAATTCAGGCAACTGATCCGCGACATCTGACCCCCCCTTCAGTTCCCTCCAGCGAGGGAGGCCGCCAGACCGGCCGATTTTTATAGTCGATCGCATCACCGCGGCAAGGGGGATGCGATGTTCGACAGACAGCCACAGCGCAGCACCGCTGCTGCCGGATTCACGCTGATCGAGACCTGCATCGCGCTGACCATTGCCGCGCTGATGACCGGCATTGCCAGCGCCGGTTTTTCGACGGTGCTCGAACGGCAACGGCTGCGCGGCACCGCCGCCGCACTGGCTTCGGACCTGCAGTGGTTGCGCAGCCAGGCGGTCGCGCGCAACGAGGCCTTGCGGCTGAGCCTGCACAACACACCGGTCGGCATCTGCACCATCGTCCATACGGGCCAGCGCGACGACTGCCGCTGCGCCGGAAGCGGACCGGCGGTCTGCGACGGCAGCGCGCAAGCATTGAAAACCAGCCACTGGCCGCTGCGCGAACGGATCAGCGTGCAGTCGAATGTCAGCTCGATGCTGTTCGATCCGGATCAGGGCACGGTCAGCCCGGCCGGCAGCATCCGCATCGTCGACAGTCGCGGCCTCGGCATCACGCATGTCGTCAACGTGGTCGGCCGCGTGCGTTCATGTTCGCCGTCGGCCGCGGTCGCCGGTTTTGCCGCCTGCTGAAGCGGTACAACGACACAAAGGGCTGACGATGTGGGCCGTCCGCGCCGCGATCAACCGCTCCGGCTGGACGCTGGTCGAACTGGCCATCTGCCTCGCGCTGCTGGCACTGCTCGCGACCCTCGCCTATCCAGGCCTGCGTGGCATCGTGCTGCGCATCCACCGCAGCGACGCGCTGACGACGCTGGCTGCGTTGCAACTGCAGCAGTCGCGTTACCGCAGCAACCATCCGGCGTTTGCGACGCTGGCCCAGCTCGGCATCGTCGCAACCAGCCCTGGCGGCCGCTACCGTTTGCAGGAACAGGCGATCCCGAGCGCGACCGGCTTTGCGGTGATGGCGATCGCCGCCGGTGCCCAGGCCGCTGATCTGCGATGCAGCCATCTGCTGCTCGAAGTCAACGGCGAACAAACGCGCTGGGCGTCGGGCGCGGATGCGACGGTCGGCAACGACGACAGCGACAACCGCAGGTGCTGGGGACGATGAGCGCGTACGTTTGCCTGCCCTGCAACCGGCGACGCCACATGGTGCGTGGCGTCACGCTGGTCGACATGTTGATCGGCTTGGCGATCGGCCTGTTCATCGTCTCGCAGGGCCTGATCATGCTCGCTGCACATCTGCATGAGAACAAGCGCCTTGTCATCGAGTCGCGGCTGATGCAGGACCTGCGCACGGCCGCGGCGATGATCGACCGCGACCTGCGCCGCGCCGGCCATTGGCGCGACGCCACCGCAGCGCTGTGGCGAGAAGATACGCCGACACGTGCCAATCCCTATCAAGTGATTTCGATGACCAGCGGCGTGTCCGACACGGTCCGTCTGCATTACTCACGCGACGTCAATGAAAACCATGCGGTCGATGGCAATGAGGCGTTCGGCTTTCGCCTGCGCAACCATGCGATCGATGCCTTGCTCGGCGGCAGTTGGCAAACGCTGACCGACGCGACCACGGTGCGCGTCACGTCGTTGCGGCTGACGCCGCTGGCCGCTGAAGTCGACCAGCCGATGGCCTGCGACAAGCCTTGCCCGCCGGCTGCCGCCGGCGCTGCGGCCTGCCCGCCGCGGATCCTGGTTCGTCAGTTCGAACTGGCGATCGATGCCGAATCGCCGATCGACCCGGCCATCAGGCGCAGCTTGCAGGCGACGACAAGGGTGCGCAACGACGCCGCGATTGGCGCCTGCCCGCCATGAAACCGGCTCGGTCACAGCGGCAGGCAGCACGCGGCGCGCGCGGGCTGGCGACTCTCGCCACGCTGTTGCTGCTGCTGTTGGCGGCGCTGCTGGCGGCCGCATGGGCGCAGCGCAGCGCGCTCAACGAGATCCACAGCGCAGCCAACCAATGGCACAGCGCCGGTGCTCGCGAGGCCGCCGAGGCCGGACTCGAATGGGCGCAGGCGATGTTGAACAGCAGCCATGCGATCGGCGCCGATTGCCAGCCGAGTCGCACAGCCGGCGCGCTGGGCTTCCGGTCCCGGTATCTGCACACAGCTGACGCCTACGGCCGTCTTGTCGTTGCCGCGCCGGCAGCCGCCGCGTCCCCGCTGAAGATCGCCTGTTCGCGCGACGCGGCCGGCTGGTCATGCGCCTGCCCGACGGACGCTGCGCCGGCAGCGCCGCCATCCAGCCGTGACGGCCACTTCACGCCGAGCTTTCTGGTCGAACTGGCCGCCGGTGCCTGGCCCGGCAGCATCGAACTGCTGGCCATCGGCTGCAGCGATGCAGCCCGCCCCTGCCTGGCCGGCGCATCGCGGACGGCAGATGCCAGTGCACGCCTGCGGGTCTCGCTCGCGCTGCTGCCGGCATTGATGACAGCGCCGGCGGCGACACTGACAGTGCGCGGATCGATCGACGCCGGCACAGCCGGGCTCGGTCTGCACAATGCCGATGCCTGGTCCGGCGGGCTCGCAGCGCAGGCTGGCGGCGCGATCGTGGGCAGCAATTTGCGCATTGGCAGCACACCCGGCGCCGCGCCTGCCAGCGCCTTGCTGGGCAACGACCCGGCGCTCGCCGGCTTGGCGCCGGAACGCCTGTTCAGCCGCCATTTCGGCACCGACGCCGCCCATTGGAAATATTTGCCCGGAGTGCAACGGCTGTCATGCCGTGGCGGCGATTGCAGTGCCGAACTGCTGGCCTTGCTTGAGCCGAATGCCGATATCGCCCGCATCGCGGTCGACGGCGACCTGCAGCTTGCCAACGGCCTGCAGATCGGCAGCCGCGAGCGACCGGTCTTGCTGGTGATCGATGGCGATCTGCTGCTCGACGGACGGGTCCAACTGCACGGCATTGTCTGGGCCCGCAACATGCGATGGGACGGTGTGAGCGTCGATGGCGGCGGCCTGCTGCACGGCGCGGCGCTGTTGTCCGGCAACTATTCCGGCAATGCCGGTGCCGACCTTGTCTACGACCCGAGCCTGATGCCGAGGCTGAAACAGCAGTCCGGAACCTGGGTGCGGGTGCCGGGGAGTTGGCGGGATGAATGACCACCCCCGGAGCGCCTTCGGCGCATCCACGCCCTCGCAGAGCTCGGGCGGTTCACGAGGCGCGGGGGCCTGCGCAGGCAGGCCCCCACGTCCCCGCTCACCCCCTCAAGGGGGCCGAGCCCGGACATGAAAGGTCCGGTGGACCTTTCATGCCTGGCGAGGGGCCGGGCCTCTGGCCCGGCGCGGCCTGCAAGGCCCACCAGCGGACCGACAGAGCCGGATCCGCGGTGGCACTTGATCGGGTCAACGGCGCACTGACGGCACAGAAGAAGGAGCGCAAATGACCACATTCGTTCGAAACTGCCCTCGCCCGGCCCCGCGCAGGCAACGCGGCACCAGCGTGCTCGAGGCACTGGTCGGTTTTCTGCTGGTTGCGGTTGGCATGGTGGGCAGCGCGCAGTTGCAGATCAGGCTGCGGCAAGCGGTCGATCTTGCGCGGCAGCAGGCAGATGCGGCAGGCCGTGCGCAACAGGAGCTGGAAAACCTGCGCGCCTTCGCGACCTACGAGGCCCGAGCCGGGCTCGCGAGTTTTGTTGCGATCACGGACCAGACCCGCACCGTGGCCGCCGGCGCCGGTTCGCCGACCGCCTACCGGATCGAGCGTCGCGTGCGCGACAGCAGCTTGCCGATGCTGAAGGATCTGCAGGTCAGCGTCGACTGGACCGACCGCCACGGCAAGCAGCACCGGCAGTCGCTGGCCACGATTCTCGGCGGCCAGGCGCCCGCACTCGTGCTGCCGCTGGCGCAAGCCTCGGCCGGCGAAATCGGCGCCGTGCTCGGCCGCCATCCGGCCATTCCGCGCGATGCCCATGACCTGGGCGACGGGCGCAGCGTATTCAAGCCACTGACGCGTGGCAGCGAGGCCTGGCTGATCGACAACCGCAGTGCCCGGATCGTCGCGCGCTGCGCCGGAGTCTCGACCGAGCGCACGAGCCGGCAACTCGGCAGTGCAGACCTCGGCGATTGCGCGCCTGCAGCCGACATGCTGCTCGGTGGCCGCGTCCGCCACTCGCTGGCAGCGCCACCGGCCCTGCCCGACGCCAGCACCGCCAACGACACACCGCTGCCGATGTCGGTGACGCTGCAATTGACGAGCAGCGGCCATCCGCGGCCGCCGCATTGCATTGGCGAGGCGGTGCGGATGGTTGATGTCGGCACCACCGGCATGCTGCGGGCCATCGCAGTGGCGATCGATGCAACGCCGGCCAGCCAGGGCCTCACGAGCTGGACCGAACTCGGCGACCGCTTCTGGCGCTACCACTGCGCGATCGCAACGGCTGCCGCGCCGGCCGGCAGCACGGCCGCCCGGCCGCAGTGGAGCGGCCGCCTCGTTGTCACGCCGCAAGGCTGGAGCCTATCCGCCACGCCCGGTGGCCGCCGGATCTGCCGCTACAGTGCCGATACCGACCAGAACGGCCGCGTCGACCGCCCGGCCGAATCGCCGGATCCGACCGCCTCGGTGGTCGACCCGCTGGTCGAGCAGAACCTGCTGGTCGTCGACGGCCGCCAAGCCTGCCCGGCCAGTCCGGCCGCAGCGGCGGCCGCTGGCCGGCTGCCGTGGTCGGATGCCAATCCCGCTACAGTGCCGCATCAAGGCTGAGCGACCAGATTCCCGACGATGTTGACCGACTCCCTGATGCGCGAGGCGCTGGCCCTTGCCGAACGTTCGATCGCGCTCAGCGAACCCAATCCGCGTGTCGGCTGCGTGCTGGCTGCCGCCGATGGCCGGGTGATCGGCCGCGGCCACACGCAGCAGGCCGGCGGCCCGCATGCCGAGGTGATGGCGCTGCGCGACGCAGCATCTGCCGGCGAAGATGTCACTGGCGCCACCGCCGTCGTCACGCTGGAACCCTGCGCCCACCATGGGCGCACCCCGCCGTGTTGCGATGCGCTGATCGCGGCCGGCGTTGCCCGTGTCGTCTACGCGGTGCAAGACCCGTTTCCGGAGGTTGCCGGCCAGGGCGCGGCGCGCCTGCGCGCCGCCGGCATCAGCACCGAGGCGTTGCCGGCGGGCGAACTGGCGAATGCGGCACGCGAGTTGAACATCGGTTTCTTTTCGCGCTTCGAGCGCGGCAGACCCTGGGTGCGGATGAAGGTGGCTGCTTCGCTCGACGGCCGCAGCGCACTCGACAACGGCGCCAGCCAGTGGATCACCGGCGAAGCGGCGCGCCGCGATGGCCATGCCTGGCGGCGCCGCGCCGGCGCGGTGCTGACCGGCGCAGGAACCATCCTCGACGACAACCCGCGGCTCGACGTCAGGCTGGTCGAGACCCCGCGCCAGCCGTTGCGCGTGATCGTCGATTCCCGGCTCGATACGCCGCCCGACGCCCGCATCCTCGAGGCGCCGGGCTCGGTGCTGCTGTATGCCGCAGCACCAACCGACGAGAGAGTCGCCGCGCTGCAGGCACGCGGCGCCGAGATCGCCTTGCAACCTGGTCCGACCGGCAAGGTCGACCTGCCGGCGATGCTCGCCGACCTGGCGCGCCGCGGCATCAACGAACTGCACGTCGAAGCCGGGCATCGGCTGAATGGCTCTCTGGTCCGCGAGCGGCTGGTCGACGAATTTCTGCTGTACCTGGCGCCGATGCTGATCGGCGCAGGCCGTGGACTGGCCGATTTCGGTTCGTTGCAAACGCTCGACGACGCCCCCCGGCTGCGGTTTACCGGTATCTCGCAGATCGGCGACGACCTGCGGCTGCTGGCCCGCCCGCTCGACTGAACGCGCACATCGCTGCCCGGGCAGACGCGGGATTACCCTCGCCAAACCGCCGGCAATGCCGAACGGCGACAATCCCGCGATGTTCACCGGCATCATCAGCGGCGTCGGCCGCATCACGACCGTCGATTTGATCAACAGCGGCGCCGGTCTGCCGACCAGCGCCGACGGCCGCCGGCTGCGAATCGAGACGCCGGCGGGTTATCTGGGCGACGTCGGGCTTGGCGACAGCATCGCGATCAATGGCGCCTGCATGACCGTTGCCGCGTTCGACGAAGCCGCGTCGGTGTTCGAGATCGACGTGTCGGCCGAAAGCCTGTCGAAAACGGTTGGCCTCGACGGCCCGGGGCCGGTCAATCTGGAAAAGGCGCTGCGCGCAAATGACCGCCTCGGCGGGCATCTGGTCAGCGGCCATGTCGACGGCATCGGCACGGTCAGCCACTTCGCTGCGGTCGGCGAATCGTGGGAACTGCGGATCCGCGCGCCGGCAGAGCTGGCGCGTTTCATCGCCTACAAGGGATCGATCGCGATCAATGGCGTCAGCCTGACGGTCAACCGCGTCGTCGACCTGGCACCGGCTGACGGCGGCGGCTGCGAATTCAGCATCAACCTGATTCCGCACACGTTGGCCCATACGACGCTCGGGCAGATCGAGACGGGTATCGCGGTCAATCTCGAGATCGACCAGATCGCCCGCTACGTCGAGCGGATCAACAGCCGCGCTGCCTGAACCGCGAGCCGGCCGTCCGGGCGGCCCAACCTACAATCCAGCCATGTCGATTTCTCCAGTTCCTGAACTCGTTGCCGAGCTCGCCGCAGGGCGGATGGTGATCCTCGTCGACGAGGAAGACCGCGAGAACGAAGGTGACCTGGTCCTCGCCGCCGACCACGTGACGCCCGAGGCGATCAATTTCATGGCCCGCTTCGGCCGCGGCCTGATCTGCCTGACGCTGACCCGCGAGCGCTGCGAGCGCCTGCGGCTGCCGCCGATGACGACCCGCAATGGCGCCCAGCACGGCACCGCATTCACGGTATCGATCGAGGCCGCCACCGGTGTCAGCACCGGCATCTCGGCGGCGGATCGGGCGCGTACCGTACAGGCCGCAGTGGCCCGCGACGCGCGCCCGGAGGACCTGGTGCAGCCCGGCCACATCTTTCCGCTGCAGGCGCAGGACGGCGGCGTGCTGATGCGCGCCGGCCACACCGAGGCCGGCTGCGATCTCGCGGCGATGGCCGGCCTGAGCCCGGCATCGGTGATCTGCGAGGTGATGCGCGATGACGGCGAAATGGCGCGTCTTCCCGACCTGCAGGTTTTTGCGCAGGAACACGGCCTGAAGATCGGCACGATTGCGTCGCTGATCGAACACCGCAGCCGCAACGAGACCTTGATCGAACGGGTCGGGCAGCGGGTGATGAGCACCGCGCAGGGCAGCTTCGACTGCACGACGTTCAAAGACCGCACCGGCGGGCTCCATCTGGCGCTGACCAAGGGCAAATGGACAACCGACGACCAGGTGCTGGTCCGTGTCCACGAGCCGCTGTCGGTTCTCGACCTGCTCGACACCGGCACCACCGCTCATTCATGGCCGCTGCCGAAGGCGCTGGCGGCACTTCAGCGCGCGCCGGCCGGCGTCGCCGTGCTGCTCAATTGCGGCGAAAGCGCTGCCGAACTCGACCAGCAGATGCACGCCACCGCCGATGCCGCCAATGGCCGGCGGCGCGGCCAGATCGACCTGCGCACCTATGGCATCGGCGCGCAGATCCTGCGTGAACTCGGCGTCAGCCGGATGACGCTGCTCGGCAGCCCGCGTCGCATGCCGAGCATGGTTGGTTACGGCCTCGAGGTGCTCGGCTTCGAGCCGCCGCAGGCCTGATGAACAGGGCGATGCCCGGACCCATTTTGTTGAATCTCCCAGGAAATATCGATGCTCGCTGCTGATCGTGGCCAGGCCGCCGAACTGGACGGGCGCGATCTGCGGATCGGCATCGTGCAGGCGCGTTTCAATTCCGAGCTGACTGGCCAGCTTGCGCAGGCCTGTGTGGCCGAACTGGAAAAACTCGGCGTCGCCGGCAAACACGTCAAGCATGTGCTGGTGCCCGGTGCGCTCGAAATCGGCGTTGCGCTGCAGGCGATGGCCGACAGCAATGAATTCGATGCGCTGATCGCACTCGGCTGCATCATCCGTGGCGAAACCTACCATTTCGAACTGGTCGCCAATGAAAGCGGTGCCGCAGTCACCCGCGTCTCGCTCGACCACCAGGTGCCGATCGCCAATGCGATCCTGACCGTCGAGAACGAAGCGCAGGCATTGGCCCGCGTTGGAGAGAAGGGCCGCGACGCCGCGCGGGTGGCGGTCGAGATGGCCAATCTGATGGAAGACCTGTCGTGAGCGACGATCCGAAAGGCAGCGCCCCGGCGCCGGCCAGCCCTGTACCGCGTCCGTCGGCAGCTCGCCGGGATGAGGGCAAGAGCGGCAAGCCGCGCGCGAAATCGCCGCGTCGCCGCTCGCGCGAAGCCGCGCTGCAAGGCCTGTACGAATGGCTGGTCGGCGGCAGCGATGCCGGCGTGATCGATGCCCACATGCGCGAACTCGAGTTTTATGCTGGCTGCGACACCGCGCACTTCGACGCACTGCTGCACGGCTGCATCAACGAGGCGGCCGATCTCGACGGCCTGCTGGCACGGCATGTCGATCGTCCGACGAAGGATTTGTCGCCGGTCGAGCATGGCATCCTGCTGCTCGGCGCCTATGAACTGAAACACTGCATCGACGTGCCGTACAAGGTTGCGATCAACGAGGCGGTCGAGCTCGCGAAGAGTTACGGCGGCACCGATGGGCACCGTTATGTCAACGGCGTGCTCGACAAGCTCGCGATCGATCTGCGGCAGGTCGAGGTGCAGGCCGCGCGTGCTGCACGCGGTGATCAGCGGCGCTGAGCCGCAACCGATGCCGCAGGTTTGCCGAGGGCTGCCATGAAACTCGCATCCAGGCTCGATCACATCGAACCGTTCTATGTGATGGAGTGCGCGAAGGCGGCGTCGGAACTGGCGCACTCGCCGGCCTGCGATCCGGCACACGGCGGCCAGCCGATGATCTTCCTGAATATCGGCGAGCCCGATTTCACCGCGCCGCCTGCGGTGCGGCGGCTCGCCACGCTGGCGATCGACCAGGGCCGCAGCCAATATACCGATGCCACCGGCCTGCCGCAGCTGCGCCGGCGCATCAGCCTGTGGTACCGCGAGCGTTTCGGGCTCGAGATCGCCGCCGAGCGCATCGTCGTCACGGCTGGCGCATCGGCTGCGCTGCAGCTGGCCTGCCTGACGCTGATCGAACGCGGCGACGAGGTGCTGCTGCCCGATCCGAGTTATCCGTGCAACCGGCACTTCGTCGCCGCCGCCGACGGCACCGCGGTGTTGCTGCCGACCGGCGCGGCCGAGCGTTTCCAGCTCAGCGCCGACGCGGTCGCGGCGGCCTGGGGCGACAAAACCCGCGGCGTGCTGCTGGCGTCGCCGTCGAACCCGACCGGCACCTCGATCGATCCGGCCGAGATGGGCCGCATCGTCGATGTCGTTCGCGCGCGGGGCGGCTTCACGCTGGTCGACGAGATCTACCTCGGGCTCAGCTTCGACGACCGCTACGGCCAGAGCGCGCTGGTCCATGGCCAGGGCCACGGCGACGACGTGATCTCGATCAACAGCTTCTCCAAATATTTCAACATGACCGGCTGGCGGCTCGGCTGGATGGTGCTGCCGCTCGAACTGGTGCCGGCGGTCGAGAAGCTCGCGCAGAACCTGTTCATCTGTCCGTCGACGCTGGCGCAGCATGCGGCGCTGGCCTGCTTCGAGGCCGACTCGATCGCCGAATACGAGCGCAGGCGTGCCGAATTCCGCAAACGCCGTGACCTGCTGGTGCCGGCGCTCGAGCGGCTCGGCCTGCCGGTGCCGGTGCTGCCCGACGGTGCCTTCTATGCATGGGCCGACTGCAGCCGCTTCGCCGATCCGGCGGCTGGCGGCAGCTGGGATTTCGTCTTCGAGCTGATGCGGCGCGCCCATGTCGCGATCACGCCGGGCCGCGATTTCGGTCGCCACGATACGGCGCGTTTTGTCCGCTTCTCGTTCGCCAGTTCGATCGAACAGCTGCACGAGGCAGTGCGGCGCCTGGGCGACGTGCTGCCCGGCATGGCCAGGTCATGATGCGGGCAGTGCGCACGAGACCGATGCCGCAGGCGATCGGCGATGATGTCTTTCGCAGCCGTATCCGCGTCTACTGGGAAGACACCGACGCCGGCGGCATCGTCTTCTACGCGAACTACCTGAAATATTTCGAACGCGCGCGCACCGAATGGCTGCGCGCGGCCGGATTCTCGCAACAGCAATTGCGGGTCGACCGGCAGGTGATGTTCATCGTCGCTGAAACCCGCGTGCGTTATCTGCTGCCAGCCAGGCTCGACGACGAACTCGAGATCAGCGTCGTCCGCATCGACGGCGGCCGCGTCGGCATGGGCCTTGCGCAGCAGGCCTGGCGCATCGGCGACGACGGCCAGCCGCAGCAGCTGCTGTGCGAAGGCGAGATCCGCATCGCCTGTGTCGACGCCGGAACCTTTCGGCCGTGCCGCATACCCAACGATCTTCTCGACGCACTCGAATGACCCAAGACCTCTCGATCTTCAAACTCGTCCTCGAAGCCAGCCTGGTCGTCCAGCTGGTGATGCTCGGCCTGATGCTGACCTCGCTGGCCAGCTGGACGGTGATCTTCGGCAAACTGTTCGGGCTGCGTCGCATCCGTGCCGACAGCGAAAATTTCGAGCGCGAATTCTGGGCCGGCCGCAACCTGACCGAGCTCTATGGCGACGCGACCGAAAAACCCGACGGCTCGCCGATCGAGCGCATCTTCGCGTCGGGCATGCGCGAATTCCTGAAGCTTCGTGAACGGCGGGTCGCCGATCCCGGCGCGCTGCTGGAAGGCGCACGGCGCGCGATGCGCGCGAGTTTTCAGCGTGAACTCGATCTGATCGAGTCGAACATGTCCTTCCTCGCTTCGGTCGGTTCGGTCAGCCCCTATGTCGGGCTGTTCGGCACCGTCTGGGGGATCATGCACGCCTTCGTCGGGCTGTCGAACCTGCAGCAGGTGACGCTGGCGACGGTGGCGCCGGGCATCGCCGAGGCGCTGGTCGCGACCGCGATCGGCCTCTTCGCGGCAATTCCGGCGGTGATTGCCTACAACCGCTTCGCCCGCGACATTGACCAGATCGCAACCCAGTTCGAGACCTTCATCGAGGACTTCTCGAACATCCTGCACCGCAACGCCGGCCAGCCGCACAGCAACGCCTCGCCGAGCACGGTCGGAGGTCGCTGATGCCGGCCGTCAGCAGAGGGGGCCGCGGCCACCGCCGCACGATGAACGAGATCAACATGGTGCCGTTCATCGATGTGATGCTGGTGCTGCTGATCATCTTCATGGTCAGCGCGCCGCTGATCACGACCGGCCTGGTCGACCTGCCGTCGGTCGGCAAGAGCAAGCAGCAGCCGGAACGCGTGATCGAGGTCATCGTCGGCCAGGACGAGGCGCTGCGGCTGCGTGTCAGCGGCGAAAGCGACCCGCAGAAGCTGCCGTTGCGCAGCCTGGCCGGCCGGGTTCGCGACCTGCAGGACGGTGACACCAATACGCCGGTCGTGATCTCTGCCGACCGCAACGTCAAATACGACGCAGTCGTCAAGGTGATGGACAGCCTGCAGCGCGCCGGTGTCGTGCGCGTCGGCCTGGCGGTCAAATCCGGAGGCGGTTGATACCGCGGGCGCAGATGAGCAGACGCGACCCGCTGGCACCCCGCAACCCCGACGGCATGGGGCGCGGCTTCGTGCTCGCAGTGCTGGCCCATGCGCTGCTGGTGATCGCGCTGGCGATTGGCGTCAACTGGCGCGCCAGCAACCCCGAGGGCCTGCAGGCCGAGCTGTGGGCGGCGGTGCCGCAGGTTGCCGCGCCGCGCGCGGCCGCACCCGAGGCGCCGCCGCCAAAACCGGAACCGGAACCCGAACCGCCGCCGAAGCCGCCGGCAAAAAAGGCGCCTCCGCCGCCACCCGCGCCGGAGCCTGAACCCGCGCCGCCGCCAAAAAAGGCGCTGCCCGACCCGCAGATCGCGATCGAGAAGGCGCGTCGCGAGGAACGCGAACGCAAGCTCGAGGAAGAACGCGAGCAGGAGAAAAAGCGCAAGGAAGAAGAAGCGAAGAAACTTGCCGCGAAAAAGCTCGAACTCGAAAAAGTCGCGCGTGAAAAGGCGGCGCGCGAAAAGGCCGAAGCCGAAAAACTGGCAAAGGCAAAGGCCGAGGAGGAGAAAAAGCTCGCCCGTGAAAAGGCCGAAGCCGAGAAGCAGGCCGCGCTCGAGAAGGAGAAAAAGCGCAAGGAAGAGGAATTGCGCCAGGCCAAGCTCGCCGAAGAGAAGGAAAAGGCCGAAGCCAAGCGGATCGCCGAGCAGCGCGAGCAGGCACTGAAGCGGATGCTCAGCCAGGCCGGCGGCGCAACCGGCGAAGTCGGCTCGAAAGGCACCGAAGCGCAAAATGCCGCGCCGTCGGACAGCTATGCCGGCCGCGTGAAGGCGCGGATCAAGCCGAATATCGTCTTTGTCGACGAACTGACCGACAACCCGCAGGCCGAGGTGCTGGTCAGGCTGGCGCCGGACGGCCGGATCATCAGCCAGCGGCTGGTGCGCAGCAGCGGCAGCAAGGACTGGGATGCCGCGGTGCAGCGCGCGATCGAACGCACCGAGATGCTGCCGCGCGATGTCGACGGCCGGGTGCCGTCGACGATGCTGATCGCATTCCGCCCGCGCGAATGATCGTGCGCCGCCGACGGCGGCGACCTTGTGCCGCTCAGCGCTCCGGCAGCGTATACCGGCTGATGAATGCGCGGTCGATGTGGTCCTTCCAGCGCCAGACCCAGTCACCCTCGAACGACCAGCCGTTCCAGCTCGCGATCGCATGGCGCTCGCCACAGGCAAGCAACGCCAGGCTGTGCCGCTGCGGCAGGTGCTGGCGCAGTTCGCCACCGTCGACCGCACAGCGCAGATTGAAGGCCAGCGGCGGGCCGGCACGCACCGCATAGACGCCGCTTTTCGGATGCGACACATCGACCCGACTTGAAACGTCGCCGGCGGCAAAGACAGCTGGGTGCGACACGCTCTGCAGCGTCGGTCCGGTTTCGACGAATCCCTGCGCATTGCATTGCAGGCCGCTCGCAGCCAGCCAAGGCGCGGCCGACGCACCGAGTGCCAGCACCGCGAGGTCGCAGGCGAGCAGCCGTCCGCTGGCCAGCCGCAATGACTCCGGGCCGATCTCGCTGCAGCTGTCGTCGATCACGGTGATGTCGCGGCGCTGCAGCGCCCGCGTGACGCGCCGCTGCAGCCCGGCCGACGAGCCGCCAAGCACCGGCCCGCCGCCGGTGACGACGCTGACGCGCGCCGCGTCGCCGAAGCGGTGTGCGATTGCCATCGCCAACTCGACACCGGCCGCGCCGCCGCCGACCACGAACAGATCGCAAGGCCCGCGCCGCTCGGCATCGAGCAGTGCCTGCCAGCGGCCGATGAAGATCTCGATCGGCCGCACTGGCCAGCCGTGTTCGCGGGCGCCGGCAATCGCATCGACCGGCATCACCGGGCCGGTGTCGATCGCCAGCAGATCAAAATCGATCTCGTCGCCGGTCGACAACGTGACCCGCTGCGCGTCGGCGTCGAGCGCGGTCGCGCTGGCCTGGATGAAGCGGGCGCCGGCCGCGGCGGCCAGCGGCGCCAGCGGGATCACGCAGTCATCGATGCCGTAGTGACCGGCGAGCAGGCCAGGCACCATGCCCGAATAGACCTGGCGCCGATAAGGCGAGACCAGCGTGACCTGCGCCGCCGCCAGCGGCTCGGCGGCCAGCGCCTGCAGCACATGGACATGGGCATGGCCGCCACCGAGCAGCAGCAGCCGCTTCAAGGCGTCAGCCTCATATCGGCGATCCAGGCAATGCTGTGGCCGCCGGTATTGTCGGCATCGGCACCGACTGCGATCGCCCGCAACGGCGGTACCTGGCCGCCGGCCTCGTCGCCGAACAGGGCCAGAAAATCGGCGCCGATGTCGCGCTGCTCGTCGACCCACTGGCCGGACGCAGCCGGGCCTGAACGCAGCACCAGATAACGGACCCGCCGCGAATAGGCATTGTCGAGCGGCGTCTGCGCCGGCAGCCGCGCATCCCAGACATAACAGACGGTGGCGGCCGGCAGATCGCGGCCGCTGCCGGCACTGGCCAGCCGCAGCAGCTGACGTTCGACAAAAGGCACGCGCTCGATTGCCATCTCGAACAGCGCGCAGACCTTGATGCTGGTGTCGTCGGCCTGCTTGCGGCGCAGGTCGGCGAGCAGATTGAATTTCTCGACCCGCCAGCGCCAGCTCAGCCTACCCTTGCCGGGACGCTGCTCGAGGTGCTGCACGAGGTTGCCATAGGAGCCGTTCGCCTCGATGCGCAGCGCCGGCCCGGCAAGCCGGAATTCGGTGGTCGGGAAACGCTGCTCCGGCAGCAGTTCGATGGTCCAGTCAGCAGCCGCGGCCTTGTCGCCAGGCAGCAGGCTCGGCCACGGCAGCGAGGCCGCACTGGCAGCCAGCGCTGCGCCCAGCATCGGCAGCGCGAGCCACCAGCGATGGGCCCGGCCGCTGCGCCCGGCGTCAACCGCGTCAGCGCCCAAGCGCATTCAGCGACCAGTCGTAGTCGAGGAAATCGATCGGCAACGCACGCGCCTGCAGCCGCGCCTGCACCGCGGCATCGTCGCTGAGCTGCTTCGCATGGCGGGCAAACAGGTCCTCGAGGCGGCGCACGCCGAGATGGCCCTGCTCGAAATCCTCGCGGAACCACTTGAAGATCATCGACACCTCGAGCCGGCCGTCGCGCACGCGGTTGCGTGTCCGGTCGGCGAGAAAACGCGTCATGCCGTCGTCGAGCTGCGCATCGAGACGCGTCGCGACGAAGGCTTCGTCGCGCAACGCCGGGCAGCCGATGCTCGCGCAGTTGACCGCGCCATGGACACGATAGTCCTTGTAGTCCGGACGCAGCCGTTCATGCTCGATCCAGTCGAGGTGGCGCTTCTCGCCGAGCAGCGTGAAGAATTCCTTTTTCCACGGCGACTGGAACAGCGAGCCGAGGTCCTTGATCGATTTCAGATCGGGATAACGGCTGAGGATCAGCTCGACCGTGAACGCGTTGTAGGCATTGATCAGGAAGGCCATCTGCTGCGGCCGGCTCCAGCCGTCAAAGCTCTGCCGGCTGACCGAGGAATAACTGCCGAGCACCTGCTGCAAGGCCTTGCGATCGGCCTTGAAGGCCGCATAGTCGACGCGGCTCTGCTTGTTGTCGGGCAACCATTTGACATGGCGCTTGACGAGTGCGTCCCATGCCGCATGGCCATGGTCGAATTCGGCGCGGGCCGCCGGCGCATGGGCGAGCAGCAGCAGCGGCATCAGGAGCAGCAGGCTGCGGGCCAGCCAGCGGCGCGCTTGCTGCAGCAGCCGGCCCGCAAGCGGCTCGCTCGGCATCAACATCTTTTTTGTCATCGTTTCCCTTTGTACAAGCTGCTGATCAGCCACGCTCCCACGCATGGTATTTCGCGACCCATTCGAGCAGCCGCTTCGGCTGATGGGCCCGCTTCCACTCGCCGGCTGCATATTTGTTGGCCTCGGCGAGCGTCGGGTAGGTGTGGATCGTGCCGAGGATCTTGTTCAGGCCGAGACCGTGGCGCATCGCGAGCACATATTCGGCCAGCAGGTCGCCGGCATGCACACCGACGATCGTCACACCGAGGATCTTGTCCTTGCCGGGCACCGTCAGCACCTTGACGAAGCCGTGCGTCGCACTGTCGGCGATCGCGCGGTCGAGCTCCTCGAGTTCGAATCGGGTCACCTCGTAATCGATGTTCTGTTCCTTTGCATCCTGTTCGTTCAGGCCGACCCGGGCGACCTCCGGATCGGTGAAGGTGGCCCACGGGATCACCGAATAGTCGGCCTTGAATGACTTGAAGCGGCCGAACAATGCATTGACAGCTGCATACCAGGCCTGGTGGGCCGCGGTATGCGTGAACTGGTAGGGCCCGGCGACGTCGCCGGCGGCGAGGATGTTCGGGTAGTTGGTGCGCAGCCAGGGGTCGGTCTGCACGGTGCGTTCGGCGAGGATGCCGAGCTCCTCGACGCCGAAACCCTTCAGCCGTGCGCTGCGCCCGACCGCACACAGCAACTGGTCGAAGGGCAGCCGGTGCTCGGCGCCATCGGCTTCGACGATCAGCCATTTGCGCTCGCCGTCGGCGCCCTGCTCGCGTTCGCAGCGCAGCGCCTTGTGGCCGGTCAGCACCCGCACACCGTCGCGTTCGAGTGCGCCGCGGGCCAGTGCGCTGACTTCCTCGTCCTCGCGCAGCATGATGCGCGGCGCCATTTCGACCTGCGTGACTTCCGAGCCGAGGCGCGCAAAACTCTGTGCCAGCTCGCAGCCGATCGGCCCGCCACCGAGCACGACCAGTCGTTTCGGCAGCTCACGCAGGCCCCACAGGGTGTCGCTGGTCAGGCAGCCGATCTCCTTCAGCCCAGGCAGCGGCGGAACGAACGGCTCGGCGCCGGTCGCGATGACGATGTGGCGCGTCGTCAATCGTTGCGTCGTGCCATTTTCCAGCGCCACCTCGACCATCCACGGATTGACGATCCGCGCCTTGCCGAGCAGCACCTCGACGCCGAGCTTGGTATAGCGCTCGACCGAATCATGCGGCTCGACCAGCTTGACGACGCCGGCGACCCTTTCCATCGCAGCGGCGAAATCCAGGCTGGCCTCGGCCTTGCTGATCCCGTAGTCGGCGCTATGGCGGATCTGCGACATCAGCGTCGCCGTCTTGATCAGCGCCTTGCTCGGCACGCAGCCATAGTTCAGGCAGTCGCCACCCATCTTGTGACCTTCGATCAAGGTCACCTTGGCCTTCACCGCAGCAGCGATATAAGCGGTCACCAGGCCGGCCGCGCCGGCGCCGATCACGACCAGGTTGCGGTCGAAGGATTTCGGCTTGTCGGCGGCCCAGCGCGCGTAGACCTTGCGCGCCTTCCATGCGTCGACGATCTTCTTCGCGATCAGCGGAAAGATGCCGAGCAGCACGAAGGAACCGATCAATCCCGGCGACAGGATGCCCGACAGCGATTCGATCTGCGCCAGTTGCGTGCCGGCATTCACATAGACGATGGTTCCGGCCAGCATGCCGATCTGGCTGGCCAGGTAGAACACCACCGCCTTCATCCGCGTCAGGCCGAGTACCAGGTTGATGACGAAGAACGGGATCAGCGGCACCAGCCGCAAGGTCACCAGATAAAACGCGCCATCCTTCTCGATGCCCTTGTTGATTTCCTTCAGGCGGTTGCCGAATCGCGCCTGCACGGTATCGCGCAACACATAACGCGAGGCCAGAAAGGCCAGCGTCGCACCGATGCTCGATGCGAATGACACGATGACGGTGCCGAGCAGCAGGCCGAACAGCGCGCCGCCGGCCAGCGTCATGATCGCTGCGCCGGGCAGCGACAGTGCGGTCACCGCCACATAGATCACGAAATAGACCGCCACCACGGTGACCGGCCGGCGCTCGAACAACTCGGCAAATTCGTTCTGGCTGCGTTTCAGATAGTCCAGGCTCAGGTACTGGCCCAGATCGAAAACAAAGAACAGGCCGATCAACACGAGCAGGCCGACAATCAGAAACAGTTTGCTGCGCGACATGGTGGCATCAGGGGTTGAAGGGCGAAGCGGCAACGATAGCGGCAATCGCCGCCGGCCAGCGGCACGCTGGTTGCGGCGTGCCGCCTTGGCTTCGTAGCGGCGGCAGCTCAGGCACCGCGCGCCGAATCGACCCTGCTCAGTCGCAGCAGACGTGCGATTCTTTCATTCTCCGCCGCCTGCCCGCCCGGCACAGCTCAGTGCAGAGTACCTTCGCTGGGCATCTCGGTCGCGGCCACGCGATCAGCCGGTTCAAGCGCCTCGACCAGCGCGGCCCGCAAACCGCACTGCATCTCGTCGAATCGCATTGCCGGCAATTCCGCGACGCCGGCGGCGAGGCGCTCGGCGGCCTGCTCGGCAAGCAGCGGCAGGTGCAGAAAACCGCCCGGCACGGCCGGTGCCGCGCGCTGCAAATGGTGCTGCAGCAGATAGAAAACCTGGTTGCAGACGAAGGTGCCGGCCGAATGCGATACCGACGCGGCGATGCCGGCGCGGCGCACCGCCGCGACCATGCGCTTGATCGGCAACGTGCTGAAATAGGCCGCCGGCCCGTCGCCGCAGACCGGTTCGTCGACCGGCTGCGCACCGCCGTTGTCGGCGATCCGCGCATCGACGAGGTTGATCGCGACCCGCTCGAACGACAGCTCGGCCCTGCCCGCGGCCAGCCCCATCGCGAGCACCAGCCGCGGCTGCAACGCATCGACCGCGGCTGCCAGTTGCTCGCCGGCATCGGCAAAACGGCACGGCAGTTGCCGTGCGACGATGCGCAGGCCGGCAATCTCGTCGCCATCGAACGACCGGGCCAGTTCGATCGACGGATTGCGCCGGTCGCCGCCGAAAGGCTCGAAACCGGTCAGCAGAACCGTCTCGCCGCGCATCGTCAGGCCCGGGGCAGACGGATGGAACGGTTGCAGCGGCAATGAACAGCGTCGGAGTGCTGGCGTGACATCGTTGCGATAACGGTGGGTCGAGAGGAAGCGAATGTAGCGCCACTGCGCTTCCGATGTCGCGAAATGACGGCGGCCAGCCTGCCTTTTCCGGATTTTTCGGGGTCGCTGCGATGCCATCATCAGGCAACGGGGAATGGCATGTCGTCGTTCCCTGCAAACAGGCAGGCCTGCGGCGCGCAACGCGACAGGCTCGGAGCGAGATGTCAAATCAGTCGAATGTGGTGCAGTGGGAAGCCGTCGATCCGAAGTCGGTATCGAGCAGCAACGTCGCGGCGATTCCGCGCGCGATGCCTGCCGCAGAGGCGGACTCCAGCTCCAAGCTGAGCCGCGAGCCCTACCGCTGGCCGACGCCGCCATTTGCCTGTTACCCAGAGCCCGAGAAGCAGGTGCAGTCCCAGCCCTGCGAAGTCGAATCGAGGACAGGCAACTGCACGAAGGGGCGGATGACCTTTTTTGTGCCCGAGGAGTCGGTGCTGCATGTGCAGATACCGCCGGCACGCACGACGATTCCGCTCCGATTCGACCACTTCCGCCGCATCCTGCTGATGGCGCCGGTGGCGCCACTGCCCGACGACGCTGCCGATCCACATGTATCGCTGCTCGCGCAGCGGCCACGCTCGCGCTATCGCATCACGCTGGCCGATGACACGCTGGCCGAAGGCGAGACGATCGGCCATGTCGAGAGCCCGTTCGGTCTGTTCCTGTATCCGCCGGTCGACGAGACCGACAAGGTGGCCCGCCTGTTCTACCCGCGCGAGGCCTACAAGTCGTTCGAGATCGGTGAACGGATCGGCGAACTGCTGGTCGAGCAGAACGCTGCGACCAGCGAACAGGTCGAAGAGGCGGTCGATCAGCAGTTCCACCTGCGCACGCAAAAACTCGGCGACATCCTGCTGGCGCGCCGCGTCGTGACCCCGGAGCAGTTGCTGCATGCGATCGAGCAGCAGGCGAAGATGCCGATCGTGCGCATCGGCGAGGCCTTGACATCGCTGGGCATGGTCAGCGAGCAGCAGTTGCAGGAAGCGCTCGACCAGCAGAAAAACGACCGCAACGTGCCGCTCGGCGAATTGCTCGTGCGCATGGGCATCGTCTCGCGCGAAGACCTGCAGATGGCGCTGGCCCGCAAGATGGGCTACCCGGTCGTCGACCTCGAGGCGTTTCCGGTCGAGACCGCGGCGCTGAAGCTGATCGGCTTCCAGGTCGCGCAACGCCTGCAGGTGCTGCCGCTGCTGCTGCGCGACGGCCGCCTGGTCATCGCGCTCGACGATCCGGCACGACGCCGCAAGACGGTCGACGAGGCTGAATTTTTCGCGCAGATGAAGGTGGTTCCGGTGCTCGCGCAAAGCCGCAGCATCGAGCACGCGATCCGCCGCGAATATGGGCGCATTGGCGACACCGGTGGTGTCGATGCGTTGCCAGCCGTCGACGAGACGGTCGACAACAGCAAGGTCACCGATGAACTGGTCGAATCGCTGGAGAAGGAGGTCGACCTCGCGCACGCCGCTGCCGAAGATGAAAAGCAGATCGAGCAGTCGGACAACTCGCTGGTCAAGCTGATCAACAACATGATCGTCGAGGCCAGCCGCGACGGTGTCAGCGACATCCACATCGAGAGTTATCCGGGCAAGGAAAAGCTGCGCATCCGCTTCCGCAAGGACGGCATCCTCAGCACCTACCTGGAGTTGCCGGCGGGATACCGCTCGGCGCTGGTCGCGCGGATCAAGATCATGTGCGATCTCGACATCTCGGAGCGCCGCAAGCCGCAGGACGGCAAGATCAACTTCGCCAAGTTCTCGCCGCAGCACCGGCTCGAACTGCGCGTCGCGACGATCCCGACCGCGAACAACCTCGAGGACATCGTGATGCGGATCCTGGCGTCGGCAAAACCGATGCCGGTCGACAGCCTGGGCCTGTCCGACTACAACCTGCGGGAGTTGAAGCAGGCGGTCGAGCGCCCCTACGGCATGGTGCTGTGTGTCGGCCCGACCGGCTCCGGCAAGACGACGACGTTGCACTCGGTGCTGAGTTTCATCAATGTGCCCGAGCGCAAGATCTGGACCGCCGAGGATCCGGTCGAGATCACGCAGCCGGGGCTGCGCCAGGTGCAGGTCAATCCGAAGATCGACTGGACCTTCGCGAAGGCGCTGCGCGCCTTCCTGCGCGCCGATCCCGACGTCATCATGGTCGGCGAGATGCGCGACAAGGAAACCGCGACGATGGGCGTCGAGGCATCGCTGACCGGCCACCTGGTGCTGTCGACGCTGCACACCAACAGCGCGCCGGAAACCGTCACCCGATTGCTCGACATGGGCATGGACCCGTTCAACTTCGCCGATTCACTGCTCGCGGTGTTGGCGCAGCGGCTGGTGCGTCGGCTGTGCAAGCAATGCCGGGTCGAGACCGATGCGACGCCGCAGCAGATCGAGGAGTGGCTCGACGACTACATGCATTCGTTCGGCCACGCGGCGCCGCCGGTCAGCCGCGAAGCGGTGCAGCAGGGTTGGCTGACCCGCCACGGCAAGGACGGCAAGCTGAAAAGCTACCGCTGCACCGGCTGCCAGAAATGCAGCGACAGCGGCTTCAAGGGCCGCGCCGGCCTGCATGAACTGATGGCCGTCTCGCGGGCGATCCGCCGGCAGATCCAGACCGGCGCCCGCGCCGAGGACCTGCAGGCCACCGCGATGGCCGAAGGCATGCGCACGCTGCGCCAGGACGGCATCGACAAGATGATTGCCGGCATCACGACGATGGAAGAGGTGCGGGCGACGAGCAACGCCTGAGGCGCAACCGGAAAAGAAAAGAGGAGCCGGATGGCTCCTCGGATGGCTACGCGACCAATTACCGCTACCGACCGCGACAGACGTTCACATCAGGCCGCAGTTGGTGCCTTCGTGTTTGGGCTCGCCGTTTTTCATGTTGCCGTAACCGCGGCACCACCCGGTGCGATTGCCTGGCAGACCGGGGAGATCGACTGAAAGGGCGGGGGTCACATCCTCTCCGGGATCGGCACGCTGCTCAGGCGTGATCTTTTGCCACTTCTTCGGCGCACCACCGCTAACCTGTTGCACTTCCTTCGCATCAAGCATCCGCATAGAAAAACTCCCGATTGGTGACGATGCATCCTTGTATCACAAGCTTACAAATGGCATCAAGCGCTGTTGCAAGGCTGACACCGGAAGCAGCAAGTCGATCACGGAAACGGCTCGATCCGCTGCGCAATCAATGCTGCGCATTCGGAAAAAACAGCTGCTCGCCACCGATCCGGTAACTCGCGATGACCGCTTGGCCGGCCGGCCCGGTGACCCAATCGGCAAAGGTCTGCGCGAGCGCGCGCTTGACGTGTGGATGGCGGGCCGGGTCGACGACGACCACCGCATACTGGTTGAACAGCCGCTTGTCGCCTTCGACCAGCACCGCCAGGTCGCCGCGGTTTCTGAAATTGAGCCAGGTGCCGCGATCTGTCAGCGTATGGCCGCCCAGGCTGGACGCCATGTTCAGTGCCTGCCCCATGCCACAGCCACAGGCTTTGTAGCCGGCAAAAGTATTGGCCGGCGCGGCAATTCCGGCCGCCTGCCAGTAACGCAGTTCGGCGGCATGGGTGCCACTCTTGTCGCCGCGCGAGATGAATGGCGCGCTGCCGGTCGCCAGCTTGCCGAGCGCCGAAACGACATCGCTGCCCTTGATGCCGAGCGGATCGGCCTTCGGTCCAACGACGACAAAATCGTTGTACATCACTTCGCGGCGCTGCAGCCCGAAACCGTCGTCGACGAATTTCTGCTCGGCGAGCCGGTCGTGGACGAACAGCAGGTCGGCATCGCCGCGCCGGCCGACATCGATCGCCTGGCCGGTACCGAGCGCGACCACCCGCACGTCGATGCCGCTGGCCTTCTTGAATGCCGGCAGCAAGTGGGCAAACAGGCCGGACTGTTCGGTCGACGTCGTCGACGCCATCACGAAAAACGGCGTCTGTGCCGATGCCGGGCTGACGCCGCCAAGCGCCAGCACGGTTGCGCCGAGCAGCATCGCGCCGCGTGCCAGAACCCGGCGGCGCATCGATTCCGCTTTATTCAACGATCCCATTTCGCTTCCCCTTTCAGAAAAAATTCGACTTCGTCGAGCGCGCCGCGTCCGGCGCCGGCAAAAAACTCCGCAGTTGGCTGGTCGGCGCGGACCCGCCCTTCCTCGAGGTAGACGATCCGCCGCGCCAGCCGCTTGGCCTGGCCGAGGTTGTGTGTGCTCATCACCAGCGCGGTGCCGTCGCCGGCGAAACCCGCGAGCACCGCCTCCACCTCGCGTTTTGCGGTCGGATCGAGGCTGGCCGTCGGCTCGTCGAGGAACAGGATGTCGGGCTGGATCATCCAGGCGCGCGCCAGTGCCAGCCGCTGCTGCTGGCCGCCCGACAAGGCCCGCGCCGGCCGCCCTTCGAGGCCGGCGAGACCGACCCGGTGCAATGCGGCATCGATCTGCTGCGCCCACTGGCGGCGCGGCAGGCCGGCCAGCCAGCAGGCCAGCCGCAGGTTGTTCAGCACCGTCAGCCGCAGCATGAACGGCCGCTGGTAGACCATCGCCTGCACCAGTGCGCGGCCGGCGACATCGTGGGCGCAAACCTGGCGCCGGCCGCCGTGCGCGACGACGCCATGCAACGCGCGCAGCAGCGTCGTCTTGCCCGAGCCATTGGCGCCGAGCAACGCGACCGATTCGCCGCGCGCGATCTTAAGCGTGACGTTGCGCAGTGCCTGCACCGAGCTAAACCGCACCGAGACGTCGGCAAGTTCGATCAACGGTTGAAGCACGCCCGCCTGCAGCCCATCAGCGCGCTGGAGATCGTTCATCACCGCACCCCCGCCAGCGCCGAACCCTGGCCGCGCTGGATCAGGCCGATCGCGAGATTGATGATGCCGACGACGCCGAGCAGGATCAGCCCGAGCGCCATCGCCAGCGGCAGGTCGCCCTTGCTGGTCTCGAGCGCAATCGCGGTTGTCATCACCCTCGTGACGCCCTCGATGTTGCCGCCGACGATCATCACCGCGCCGACTTCGGCGATCGCCCTGCCGAATGCGATCAGCAGCACGGTGATCACCGCCCAGCGGTCATGCACCAGCATCAGCAACGCGCAGGTCAGCGGACCGGCGCCCATCGAGCGCAACTGGTCACCGCCGTCGCGCAGGCTGTCGCCGACCAGTTGGCGCGACAACGCGGCAACCACCGGCAGCACCAGGATGGTCTGCGCGATCACCATCGCCGTCGGTGTGAAGATCAGGCCGAACGAACCGAGCGGGCCGCTGCGCGACAACATCAGGTAGACGACCAGGCCAACGATGACCGACGGCAGCGCCAGCAGCGTATTCAGCGCCAGCACCGCCAGCCGGTGGCCGGGAAAACGCGCGATGGCCAGCCATGCGCCGCCGAACAGGCCGAAGCCGGCTGCGCAGGCACACGCCGATGCGCTGACCGCAAGCGACAGGCCAACCGTGTGCAGCAGGCCGGTATCGGCTGCGACGATCAGCTGCAGTGCGGTGGTGACACTTTCGGTCAGTGTGGTCATGCCGGGCAATAACGCGATCGAAAAATCGTGGACAGGCCACCGGCTGGGCCCGTGTTGCGCGAGGGCTCGGCGCAACGCAGCGCGATTCTCGGCGGCGGCTGCCGCTTTGGCGATATGAAGCGCATTGCATATGGCTGCCCTGCCCGGCCGGCGCAGGCCCGCGCTGCCGTACAGTCGGCCGGCAGATTTCCATCGCCCGATGCACAAGGTCCACCTCGCCTACCAGCTCGGCACCGAGCGCCACGCCGACGACCGGCAAGCCTTGCACCATCCGTTGTTCGCGATGCTGGCAGCGGTCCATGCCACCGGATCGATTTCCGGCGCAGCCCGCAAACTGGGCTTGTCGTATCGCCATGTCTGGGGCGAGCTGAAACGCTGGGAGGGCGAACTCGGCCATCCGCTGCTGGTCTGGAACAAGGGCCAGTCGGCGCTGCTGTCGCCGTTCGGCGAAAAGCTGCTGTGGGCCGAGCGGGGTGCCCAGGCGCGGCTGGCGCCGCAGATCGAGGCCTTGCGCAGCGAACTCGAGCGCGCATTCGCGATCGCCTTCGACGATGCGGCCGGCGTCATCACGATGGCGGCCAGCCACGACGATGCGCTGCCGCGGCTGCGCGACCTTGCGCAGATGCAGCACCGCCTGCTGCTCGACATCCAGTTCACCGGCAGCGTCGATGCGCTGGCTGCGCTGAACGAGGGCCGCTGCATGCTGGCCGGATTTCACGCGCTGGTCGATGCACCGCGACGGTCGCCGACCGCACGCACCTACCGGCCGTTGCTGCAACCCGGCAGACACAAGCTGATCGGTTTTGCGCGGCGCACCCAGGGCCTGATCGTCGCGGCCGGCAATCCGCTCGGCCTGACCGGCATCGGCGATCTGGCACGGCCGCAGCTCCGCTTCTGCAATCGGCTGCGCGGCAGCGGCACCCGGGTCGTGCTCGACGAACTGATCGCCGCCGCACAACTGCCAGCCGACATGCTGGCCGGCCAGCAACAGGCCGAAGCTTCGCACCATGCGGCAGCCGAAGCGGTCGCCAGCGGCCGGGCCGATGCGGCCTTCGGCATCGAGGCGGCGGCACAGGCCCACGGGCTCGGTTTTGTCGCGCTGGCGCAGGAGCAATATTTTCTGGCGGTGCGCAGCGCCGGGCTCGAGCATCCGAATCTGCGCGCATTGCGGGCCATCCTCGCGTCGCCGCCATGGCAGCGGCAACTCGACAGCATTGCAGGTTACGAGGCCCATCAAGCGGGCGAGGTGTTGTCGCTGCGCCGGGTGCTGCCGTGGTGGACCTACCGCACGCCGAAAAGAGGCGGCGGCGCCTGACGCAGACGGGTCAGCGGCCGGCCTTGTCGTCGTGCGGCGTGACGTCATCCGGCGGCGCGGCCGGCTTGTCGATCACCTTTGCCTCGATATCGACCACCTCGGCATCGGCCGGTGCCTGCCGCCCCGGCTGCCGGCGGGCGCCGGAGCGCCAGTCGACCGGCCCCTTCCAGCCAAAATCGAGCGGCACGACGCGTCGGCCGCGAATCAGTGCCCATGCGGTGATGCCGACCGCGGCGATCGCGCCGAAGACCAGCACGCCGAAAAACATCGCCAGCCCGGCCAGCAGCAGCATGATGCGCACCAGCGTCGCCCAAACCCTGCCGAGCAACCCGGTCATCGCCTGCTCCGCCGACTCATTTGACGAGCAGCACCCGCATGCCGAGCTGCCGGCCATCCGGGCGATCGAGCACGCGGATCGTCGCCTCGCTCGGACGGAAATCGGCCGGCAGCGGCATGCTGCCGCGCAGGCCCTGGTAATGGGTCATCGATACCGGCACCGGTTTCATGTTGATGTGGCTGTTCTGCCCGGCCAGCACCAGTTGCATCACGCCATTGAACGGTTTCGCGCCGGAGCGGTCACGGGTCAGCATCACGTCGTAGACCAGATTGCCGGACTCGACGCTGAAGCGGCCGGCGCGCACTTCGACCGCACCGCCGCGCGGATCCGGTGGCAATGCATCGAGGATCAGGGCCACATCCTCGCGCAGGCTGTCGATCGTCTGGCGGCTGCCGGACAACTCGTCGTCAAGCGCCTTCTTGTCGGCCAGCGCCTGTTCGAGGCGGCCGGTGGTGGCATCGAGTTCGGCGCGCAGTGTCGAGCGATCGGCCTCGGCCTTGGCCAGCGCGGCACGCAACTCAGTTGAAGCCGACGCCGTCAGGCGCGGCGGCAGGTAACGCTCCTGGACGAACACGACGCCGCCGGCGCCGATGGCCATGCCGGTCAGCAGCAACACCAGCCAACGCGGCAGACCACGACGTCGTCGTCGATAACCACTTGGTTCGAAAACAACGGGTTTGTACCTTGCCATGAATCGGATTTCAAAAAACTGTTGGGAACGAAGGGGAGCTTAATGCGTCGGCCCAGACCGATGTTTCGCAATGTGAATGCAGCGCCTTGCACTTGACTGCGAATGCAAATCCGGGGCCAGTCGCCCCGTTCGACGAGTGTGGTGCAGGCCGATCAGAGGCTGCAGCTGCGAAAACCGACAAAGATGTCGTCGCGTTCGGGCAGGTAGAAGTTGCGGAATTTCGGATCGCGCAACCGTCCGCGTGTGGCCAGCGATGCGCCACGGAGAACGCGGTGGGTATTGAACCACGGTTGCGAATAGTCCCGATACGGATGCGGCTCGAAGCCGGGATACGGCCGGAAACTGCCGGCCGTCCACTCCCAGACGTCGCCCCAGCGAAAGCCACGCGCAACACCCTGATGCGCGGCAATCTCCCATTCCGGCTCGCTCGGCAAGCGGCGCCCTGCCCAGCGGCACCAGGCCTGCGCCTCGTGAAAGCTGACATGCATCACTGGTTGCGCCAGCGGCACCCTCACCGCACTGCCGAAACGCTGCATCAGCACCGCCTGGCGCATCTGCGTGACATGGCGCGGTGTCCGGCGGCCTTCGCGTTCGATCCAGGCCCAGCCTTCGGGGCTCCACCACTGCGGCTCATCGTAGCCGCCGTCCTCGACGAATTCGCAGTACTGGCCCCAACTGACCGGCTGCGCATCGATCTCGAACTCGGGCACCTGCACCTCATGCGGCAGACGCTCGTTGTCGAAGACGAAGCCGCTGTCGGCGCTGCCCATCGACCAGCGCGTTGCCGGAAACAGCAGCGGCTCGCGCGGCGCCATCGTCCGCGGCTGCAGCGCTTCCTGCAATTCCGGCGCATCGCTCAGCGGCAAACCGAGCGTCTGCGCGGTGATTGCGAATGCCTCGCCATGCATGTCCTCATGGAACAGCACGAGGCGATAGAAATACAGCGCATCGTCGCCGGGCTCGGCAGTGGCCAGCATGTCGAGCGTGATTTCTATGCTGTCGGCAAGGTACTTCTTTGTCGCCTCGAAATCGGGCAGATCGAGCGACCAGCGGGTGTCATGAGGCACATGGCTGGAGTCGTACCAGCGATCGGCCTGCGGCTCGATCGACGCCAGCCGCGGTGCCACCGGATCGCAGGCCGGGCCGCGATTGCGCTGCACATTGCGCGCGATCCAGGCTTCCTGGAACCAGCCGATGTGGCCCAGTTCCCACAGCGGCGGATTGACCTCGGCGAGCTGCGGCACGCGCCAACCATCGGCAGCCAGCGCAGCCTCGAAGACGTTGATCCAGCGCAACGTATGATTCCGCGCATCCATCAGCGCCAGCGACAGCCAGTCGCGGCCGGCATGCCGCATCTGCGGCGTATGGATTTCCGCTGTCCCGATGTCCTTCACTCGATCCTCCATTGCTGGCGCAGGCTTGCCGCGAACGTCCGGGCAGGCGGCAAGGCCGCGCGTGCTGATCTGCAGTCCGGCACTCGCCGACGCCAACAATGGCAACTGGCAGACCGCGTCGCGCTGGGCACGGATGCTGAAAACCGATTGTCGCATCGGCATCGTCACGCACTGGCGCGGCGAGCCCTGCGATCTGCTGATCGCGCTGCATGCGCGGCGCTCGGCGGCGGCGGTCGCCGATTTTGCTGCGGCCCATCCGGACCGGCCGTGCATCGTCGTGCTGACCGGCACCGACCTGTACCGCGACATCGGCTTCGACGCGAGTGCGCAGGCCTCGCTGCGGCTCGCGCACCGCCTCGTCGTGCTGCAGGACCAGGGGCTGCAGGCGCTGCCAGCAGCGGTGCGCGGCAAGGCGGTGGTCATTTATCAATCGGCGCGGCGTCTGCAGGCGATGCCGCCGCCGGCGCGCGGGCTGAAGGTGGTCTGCGTTGCCCATCTGCGCGACGAGAAGGATCCGCTGACGCTGCTGCGCGCTGCGGCACGGCTGCGCGAATCACCAGAGATCAGTTTCACGCTGATCGGCGATGCCCTCGATGCCGAGATCGGTGCTGCAGTGCAGGCCGCCTGCCGCGAATTGCCATCGCTGCGCTGGCTCGGCGGGCTGCCGCGGCCGGCGACCCGGCAGCACATCCGCCGCTCGCAGGTGCTGGTCAATAGCAGCCGGATGGAAGGCGGCGCACATGTGATCCTCGAGGCCGCGCAAAGCGCGACCGCGGTGGTTGCATCGAGAATACCGGGCAATGTGGGGATGCTCGGCGACACGCATGCGGGGCTGTTCGATCTCGGCGATGATGCCTCGCTGGCAGGCCTGCTGTCGCGTGCGGCCGCCGACCCCGCCTTTCTGCACCGCCTGCGCAGCGACACGCTGGCGCGTGCCGATCTGTTCGAACCCGCCGAGGAGCAGCGCAGGCTGCGCCAACTGATCACCGAATGCCTGGAGACCACACGATGAACGCACCGCTGCAGAACGCCGTACCCCGCCTGAGCTCGCTGTCGCACGGCGGCGGCTGCGGCTGCAAGATTGCACCGGGGGTGCTGAGCGAAATCCTGAAGGGCACACGCGGCATGCCGATCCCGAAGGAACTGCTGGTCGGCATCGAGACCGCCGACGATGCCGCGGTCTACAAGCTCAATGACGAGCAGGCGCTGATCGCGACCACCGACTTCTTCATGCCGATCGTCGACGACCCGTTCGATTTCGGCCGCATCGCGGCCACCAATGCGATCAGCGACGTCTATGCGATGGGTGGCACGCCGATCATGGCGCTGGCGATCGTCGGCATGCCGATCAACGTGCTGCCGCTGGAAACCATCGGCCTGATCCTGAAAGGCGGCGAGACGATCTGCGCCGAAGCCGGCATTCCGATCGCCGGCGGCCACACCATCGATTCGGTCGAACCGATCTACGGCCTGGTCGTGATGGGGCTGGTGCACCCGGACAAGGTCAAGCGCAATGCCGATGCACGCGCCGGCGATGTGCTGGTGCTCGGCAAGCCGATCGGTGTCGGCGTATTGTCGGCAGCGCTGAAGAAGGATGCGCTGCCGCCGGCCGGTTATGCGCAGATGATCGAGAACACGACGCGGCTGAACAAGCCCGGCGTCGCGCTGTCGGCGATGCCCGGCGTCCATGCGCTGACCGACATCACCGGCTTCGGCCTGGCCGGCCACAGCCTCGAGCTGGCGCGTGGCGCCGGCAACACGGTGACGATCGACTGGGCGAAAGTGCCGCAGATCGATGGCGTGCGTGCGATGGCGCAGCAGGGCATGGTGACCGGCGCTTCGGGCCGCAACTGGACCGCTTACGGCGCCGAAGTCGATCTGCCCGACGGCTTTGCCGATGCCGATCTCGCGCTGCTGACCGATCCGCAGACCAGCGGCGGGCTGCTGGTGTCGTGTGCGCCAGATTGTGTCGACGAGGTGCTGCGTTGCTTTGCCGAACAGGGTTTTGCGCACGCGGCGGCGATCGGCACGATAGACGCCGGTCAACCGCGACTGGTCGTTCGCTGAAGCAACGCGGCGCCGCGCGGCGCCGCCCGTCGATCAGGTCCGTTCGATGCGGGCAAACGCCGAATGGGCGTGGATCGACTCGAAATTCTCGACGTCGACGCGGTAGCGGCCAACCCGCGCGTCGGCATTCAGGCGCAGCGCAACGTCACGGACCAGGTCCTCGACGAATTTCGGGTTCTCGTAGGCGCGCTCGGTGACCCATTTCTCGTCGGCGCGTTTCAGCATCGGCCAGATCTCGCTCGACGCGCTGTCCTCGGCAAAACGGACCAGTTCGGTCCACGGCAGCTCGTCGAGCAGTTCGACACGCAGCGTCACATGCGAACGCTGGTTGTGTGCGCCATAGTCCGAGATCTCCTTCGAACACGGGCACAGGCTCTTGACCGGGACGACGACCTCGGCCCAGACGGTCGTTGCTGAAGCGTGCGTCTCGACGATCCAGCGGCCCTGGTATTCGAGCAGGCTCTCGACCCCCGATACCGGCGCGCGCTTGCGCAGAAAGAACGGGAAGCGCGCCTCGATGCGGCCGGCCTCGGCGTGCAGCAGATCGAGCATTGCCGCCATCCGCTGGCGCAGCATCGCCGCGTCGAGCGGTTCGGTCAAACCATCGAGCCAGGCAACGAAGCGGCTCATGTGCGTGCCCTTCTGCTGCGCCGGCAACGCCACGTCGAGGTCCCATTGCGCAACCGTCGCGAGCACCGCGCTGCCCAGCCGCAACGCCATCGGATAGCGGACGTCCTTGATGCCAACCCGCTGGATCGCGAGGTGGCGTTCGTCCCGTTCACTCTGGGTGTCGGGAATGTGCAGGACGTCTTTCAGGTTGCTCATGGAATCACTTGGTCTTGAACCGCGCCGGCGTCGCGAGACGCGAGCATGACATCAAACGCCCGGGCATGTGCCGGCAAGGACTTGAATGCAGCCGACGAATCGCCTCAATGCCCGGTCAGTGGTTGACCGCCGGTCGCACGCCGGCGCTGGCGACCAATGTCGGCCGCGCTGCAAAACGCTTGCGGATCGATTGTTCGATGCCGTGCGCGTCGAGGCCGCACTGCGCCAGCAGGCTTGGCGTATCGCCGTGTTCGACATAACGATCAGGCAGGCCGAGCTGCAGCGTCGGCATCGCGAGCCCGGCGGCGGCCAGCGTTTCCAGCACCGCACTGCCGGCTCCACCCATCACGCAGCCTTCCTCGATCGTCACCAGCGCATCGTGGGTGCGCGCCAGTTCGAGCACCAGCTCGCTGTCGATCGGCTTGACGAAACGCATGTTGGCGACCGTCGCATCGAGCCGTTCGGCGGCCTCCAGCGCCGGGTACAGCAGCGTGCCAAAGGCGAGGATCGCGATCCGCTGCGTGTTGCCACCTTCGGCAATGCCGCTGCTGCGGCGGATCTCGCCCTTGCCGAACGGCAGGCTGTCGAGGCCGGACTCGACCTCGATGCCGACGCCGCTGCCGCGCGGATAACGCACCGCGACCGGATGGTCCTGTTCGAATGCGGTCGACAGCAGCTGCCTGCATTCGCGTTCGTCGGCCGGCGCCAGCACACTGAGGTTCGGAATGCAGCGCAGATAGGCCAGGTCGTAGGCGCCGGCATGGGTCGGGCCGTCGGCGCCGACCAGGCCGCTGCGGTCGAGTGCAAAGACGACCGGCAGGTTCTGCAGCGCGACATCGTGGATCAGCTGGTCGTAGGCGCGCTGCAGGAAGGTCGAATAGATCGCGACGACCGGTTTCAGTCCCTCGCAGGCGAGCCCGGCGGCAAACGTCACCGCATGCTGCTCGGCGATGCCGACATCGTGGTAGCGCGACGGAAAGCGTCGTTCGAACTCGACCATGCCCGAACCCTCGCGCATCGCCGGCGTGATGCCGATCAAGCGCTGGTCCTTCTCGGCCATGTCGCACAACCAGTCGCCGAATACCTTCGTGAAGGTCGGCTTGCCGGGTTTGCTCGGCGGGAAGCCGAGCGCCGGATCGAACTTGCCCGATGCCGCGTGGTATTTGACCGGATCGGCCTCGGCGAGCTTGTAGCCGTAACCCTTCTTGGTCACGACATGCAGGAACTGCGGCCCCTTCATCTGGCGCAGGTTCTGCAGCGTCGGCACCAGCGAGTCGAGGTCGTGGCCGTCGATCGGTCCGACATAGTTGAAGCCGAACTCCTCGAAGATCGTGCCCGGCACAACCATGCCCTTCGCATGCTCCTCGAGCCGGCGCGCCAGTTCGAACAGCGGCGGCGCATTTTTCAGCACCGTCTTCGCGGTGTCGCGGGCGGCGGCATAGAACTTGCCGCTCAGCAGCCGGGCCAGGTAGCGGTTCAACGCACCGACCGGCGGCGAGATCGACATGTCGTTGTCGTTCAGCACGACCAGCAGGTCGGCCTGGCCGCTCGCATGCGGCATGCCGGCATTGTTCAGCGCCTCGAAGGCCATGCCGGCGGTCATCGCGCCGTCGCCGATCACCGCGATCGCGCGCCGGTCCTCGCCTTTCAGCTTGGCGGCCAGCGCCATGCCGAGCGCAGCCGAGATCGACGTCGACGAGTGCGCGGTGCCGAAGGTGTCGTATTCGCTTTCGTCGCGACGCGGAAACCCGCTGATGCCGCCGAGCTGGCGGATCGTTCCCATCAGATCGCGCCGACCGGTCAGGATCTTGTGTGGATAGGTCTGATGGCCGACATCCCAGACCAGCCGGTCGTGCGGCATGTTGAACACATGGTGCAGTGCGACGGTCAGCTCGACGGTGCCGAGGTTGGACGACAGATGGCCGCCGGTCTGGGCAATGCTCTGCAGCAGGAAGGCACGCAGTTCGGTGGCCAGTTGCTGCAGTTGCAGCCGGTCCAGCCGGCGCACATCGGCCGGGCTGGCTATCGTCTGGAGGAGCGGGTAGGTCATCTTCAGCTGTCTCTTTCAACCACCTTGTCGGCGAGCAGGCGCAGGCACTCGGTATTGGCCAGGCCACTGTCGCTCAGGGCCGCATGGGCGGTGTCGCGCAGTTCAAGCGCATGGCGCATCGCGGCTTCGAGGCCGAGCACGCTGACATAAGTCGGCTTGTTGGCGCCGACATCCTTGCCCGCGGTCTTGCCGAGCGTCTCCGAGGCCTGGGTCACGTCGAGCACATCGTCGACGACCTGGAATGCGAGGCCGATCGCCTCGCCGTATCGCTCGAGCCCGGCCAGCCCGGCGCGATCGAGCTCGCCGCAGGCCGCGCCCATCAGCACGCTGGCCCGCAGCAGCGCCGCCGTCTTGCGGTGGTGCATGTCGCGCAGCGAAGACTCGTCGAGCGGCAGCCCGACACTGGCAAGGTCGATCGCCTGACCACCGGCCATCCCGGCATGGCCGGCCGCACGCGCGAGCAGGCCGCACAGCCGGGCCTGCAAGGCCGGCGGCATGCCGTCGTCCGGCGTCAACACCTCGAACGCCAGCGCCTGCATCGCATCGCCGGCAAGCATCGCCTGCGCCTCGCCGAACTTGACGTGCACGGTCGGTTTGCCGCGGCGCAGCACATCGTTGTCCATGCACGGCATGTCGTCGTGGACCAGCGAATAGGCGTGGATCAGTTCGACCGCGCAGCTCGCGCGCAACGCCGCTTCGCGGTGTCCGTCGGTCGCTTCGGCAGCGGCCATCACCAGCAACGGCCGCAGACGCTTGCCGCCATCGAGCACGCCATATCGCATCGCATCGCCGAGCCCGGCCGGTGCGCTGTTCGGCACCCACTGCTGCAAAGCCGCTTCGACGGCGACGAGCCGGCTGTCGATCCAGGCATCGAATTCGCGCTTGTTCATCATGGTGACCGGATTGCCGCCGACGATTGCGGGCATCGGCCGGCATCAACTGCCCTCATGCACCGCTCCACGGCTTCAGTTGTCCATCCTCGAGCAGCCTGACCTGCTGCTCGACCGCATCGAGCCGGCTGCGGCAGATCGCCATCAGTTCGGCCCCGCGCCGATAGGCATCGAGCAGCTTGTCCAGCGGCATCTGACCACCTTCCATCGCGGCGACCAGACGCTCCAGTTCGGCCAGAGCATCCTCGTACGAAGGCTCGGGCGTGGCGTTTGCGGGGTCTGAACTCGTCTTTGCCATATCGTGGAATAAACCCTGCATTGTAGTCAGCCGCACGGACGCCTCCCCCGCCTTTGCACCCCGCTGGCGATGTGGCTTGTCGCGGGCCGGGTACAATCCGCGGCCCTGCTTGCTGCCTCGGCAGCGCAGCGGTTCGGTCCATCCGATCACGGTCAGCCTGCTTTCTCCGGCAAGGCGCCACGGGTGGAGTCGGCCCATCCTTGGCCAGGATGCAACGGTAATCCCGGAATCCTCCAAGGGGCGGCGGTTCGACATTGGAAATGGAGATCCCGGAGATCATGTCCGACCTGAGCATCAGCCTGGACGCACTCGCACGCAGTCGCTCTCAACTTTCCGTCAACACCTATTTCGACGCGGACATCTACGCGCACGAGATGGAGCGCATCTTCGAGTCCGCTCCGCGATATCTCGGGCACGAACTGTCGGTGCCCGAACTGGGCGACCACCACACGCTGGTCCAGGAAGGCGAAGGGCGCGCGCTCGTGCGCACACGCAACGGTGTCGAACTGATCTCGAATGTCTGCCGGCACCGCCAGGCACTGATGCTGCGCGGACGCGGCAATACCCGCGAGCACATCGTCTGCCCGCTGCACCGCTGGACCTACGACCTGCAGGGCCAGCTGGTCGGCGCGCCGCATTTTGCCGACGATCCCTGCCTGAACCTGCGCAACTATCCGGTGCAGACCTGGAACGGCATGGTGTTCGAGCGCCGCCCGGGCAGCCGCGACGTCGCCGCCGACCTGGCCGGGCTCGGGCCGCGCAATGACCTCGACTTCAGCGGCTTCGTCTTCGACCATGCGCAGATGCACGAGTGCGACTACAACTGGAAAACCTTCATCGAGGTTTATCTGGAGGACTACCACGTCGCGCCATTCCATCCGGGGCTTGGTCAGTTCGTCAGCTGCGAGGATCTGCGCTGGGAGTTCGGTCGCCACCATTCGGTCCAGACGGTCGGCACCAACAATGCACTGGCCAAGGCCGGCTCGGCCGCCTATCGGCGCTGGCACGAGGAGATCCTGAAGTTCCGCGGCGGCGTTGCGCCGTCGCATGGCGCGATCTGGCTGACCTACTACCCGACCGTGATGGTCGAGTGGTATCCGCATGTGCTGGTCGTCTCGACGCTGTTCCCGAAGGGACCGCAGAAGACGCTGAACCTGGTCGAGTTCTTCTATCCTGAAGAGATCGCGGCTTTCGAACGTGAACTGGTCGAAGCCGAACAGGCCGCCTACTGGGAGACTTGCCAGGAGGACGACGAGATCGCAATGCGGATGGATGCCGGTCGCAAGGCGCTGCTCGAGCGTGGCGACAACGAGTTCGGCCCTTACCAGAGCCCGATGGAGGACGGCATGCAGCAGTTCCACGAGTGGTATCGCAAGGCGATGGCGGGGCTGCGGGTATGAGCGCCGGCTCGCCGCTGGTGACGGCGGCGCAGCTCGCGCAGGCGCTCGCGGCCGAGCCTCGGCCGGTCGTCATCGACGTCTCGTTCGACCTCGCCGACCCGGCTGCCGGCGAGCGCGAGTACCGCTCGGCCCATATTCCTGGTGCGTTCTACCTGCACCTCGAACGCGACCTGTCCGGCCCGAAGACTGCTGCAGGCAGGCCGTTCCGCGGCCGCCATCCGCTACCCGACATCGACGAGTTTGCCGCCACCGTCGGCCATTGCGGCATCGTGCCGTCGAGCCGGGTCGTCATCGTCGACCGGCAAGGCGGAATGATGGCCGCGCGCGCCTGGTGGCTGTTGCGCTGGCTCGGCCACCGCGATGTTGCGGTGCTCGATGGCGCGATGGCCGCCTGGCGGGCTGCCGGAGGCGAACTGGAAAGCGGCGATCAGCCGCCGCATGATGCTGCGCCCTACCCGCACCAGGGTGCGGCGATGCCGACGATCGATGCTGCCGGCCTGCTCGAGGTGCTCGGCCGGCGCCCGCTCGTCGATGCGCGTGCGCCGGAGCGCTTCCGTGGCGAGGTCGAGCCGCTCGATGCGCGGGCCGGGCACATCCCCGGCGCGCGCAACCGCTTTTTCAAGGACAACCTCGACAGCGACGGCCGTTTCAAGGATGCGGCGCGACTGCGCGCCGATTTCGAGCCGATGCTCGGCGGGCGCGCGCCCGCCGAACTGGTTCACCAGTGCGGATCCGGCGTCACCGCCTGCCACAACCTGCTCGCGATGGAAGTGGCCGGGATGCACGGCTCAAGCCTTTATCCGGGTTCCTGGAGCGAATGGTCGGCTGACCCGACGCGGCCGGTTGCCACCGGCTGAGGCAGATCCCACCGCCGCCCGCCAGCCGGGCGTGCGGATTGGTCGGATATTTGGCAGCCGCGGCAACGCAGTGCACACTGCACCAGCAAACCGGCATCCTGCCAGGTCTCGATGGAGGTCCCATGTTCAAGCGCATCCTGATCCCGACCGACGGTTCTGAAATCACCGGCAAGGCAGTCAATACCGCGATCGGGCTGGCCCGTTCGCTCGGCGCCCGCATCGACGCGATCAGCGTCAAGGAACCCTTCCCGTACAGCGCCATCTCGGAGATGCAGCCGACACCGCCACAGGAGTTTTTCGACGCCCAGGAACGCATCGCCAGCCAGCGTGTCGCGGCCGTCGTCGAGGAATGCAAGCAGTGCGAGGTCGCGTGCGAAGGCTTTACCGTCGAGGCGCTGCATCCGTGGGAGGCGATCATCGACCATGCCCGCACCCACCACTGCGACCTGCTGGTGATGGCCTCACATGGCCGACGCGGCGTCACCGCGCTGCTGCTCGGCAGCGAGACGCAGAAGGTGCTGACCCACTCGACGATACCGGTGCTCGTCGTGCGCTGACGCCGGCGCCAGCCGGTCTTTCCCGTATCCTCGCCGGGTGAGCGACGATCAGCCCCGGCTCGGCAAATACGACATCATCCGCACCCTTGGCCAAGGCGCCATGGGTGTGGTCCATGAGGGCTTCGATCGCATCATCGAGCGCCGGGTCGCGATCAAGACGATGCGCACCATCGATCTTGATCCGGACGAAGCCGAGGAGCAGCTGCGCCGTTTCCTGATCGAGGCGCGCGCCGCCGGCAAGCTGAACCATCCGAATATCGTCAGCCTGTACGACCACGGCGAACAGGACGGTACCGTCTATCTGGTGATGGAACTGGTGGTCGGCCGCGAACTGCAGCAGTGGTTCGACGACGGCCGCCGCTTCACGCTCGACGAGACGGTGCGGCTGATGGGCGAGTTGCTGGCCGCGCTCGGATATTCGCATCGGCATGGCGTGATCCACCGCGACGTCAAGCCGGCCAACATCTTCCTTACCGAATCGGGCAGCCTGAAACTCGGCGATTTCGGCATCGCCCGCATCGAGTCGTCGAACAAGACCCGCGCCGGCCTGGCGCTCGGCACGCCGACCCACATGGCGCCGGAACAGATCCGAGGCGAAACCGCCGATGCGCGCTCCGACCTGTATGCGGCCGGTGTCGTGCTGTTCCAGCTGCTGACCGGCAGCCGGCCGTTCGCCGGCACGATGTTGTCGATGGCGCTGAAGGTGCTGAACGAGCCGCCGCCGCTGCCATCGACGATTGAAGCCGGGCTGCCGCCGGCACTCGATGCGGTCGTGATGAAGGCGCTGGCAAAAACCGCCGACCAGCGTTACCAGAGCGCCGACCTGTTCTGGCAGGACCTGCAGCAGGCGACCGGCCATCCGTCGCTCACCGGCTCGGTGCCCGCTCAGGCCACGGCAACCGTGGCGCTTGCGAGCCCGCTGCCGAGCCCTGCCCCTGCCCCGGCACCACTGCCAACAGCCGGCGCGGCGGCGCCAGCCGCGACAGCCGACGCTGGACCCGATCGTCGTGCCGCGACGACCGCCAGCGCAGCCAGCATTGCCGCCGACGACGCTGGCGGTGGCCGTCGGCCGGCGGTCTGGCTGAGCGGTGCTGCCGCCGCGGCACTGCTGATCGGCGCGCTCTGGTGGTGGTTGAGCAAAGGCCAGACGTCGACGCCGCGGTCGGCCCTGCCGGCTGCGAGCCAGCCGCCAGCGCCGGTCGATGGCGGCACCGTGGTCGTACCAGCCCCGGCCGCAACGCCAGAGCCGCAGATCGCAAAGCCCGCCGAGCCGGCACCGGCCAGCCCGCCGGACAGGCAGGCGACGGCGCCGCCGACTGCCGCCCCACAGGCTGTCGCGCCGCCTGCGGAGGTATCGGCTCCGCCACCGCCGGCACCTGCAAGTGTCGCCAAACCGGCAGCGCCCACTCCGCCGCCCGCGCCGGCAAAAAAACCGGAACCGGAACCGGAACCGGAGCCGGAGCGCCGCGCCGCGCGGCCTGCTGCGCCGGCGCCGGCGCCCGCACCGGCACGCACCGAAGCCGCGCCGGCACAGGCGGCCAGGGCCGTCTTGCCGGCCAGGTGCAGTGATATCCTGATGAAAGCCTCGCTCGAGCCGTTGACGACCGAGGAAAGCAGCTACCTCAGAAGGGAATGCCAATGACCGATGTTGCATCGCCGTCGCATCGTTGCCCCACCCCGGTGGCCCGCCCGTTGAAGCCGGCTGCAATGTGGCTGGTCGTGCTGGCGCTGTTTGCCGCGCTGCTCGCCGGCTGCGCAGCGCCACCTCCGCAGGCGGTCGCGATCAGCGAGGAGTTGCCGTTCGATCAGGCGATCGACAAGGCAACCGAAGCGCTGCTGGCGCAGACGCAGAAGCTGCCCGGCGTGCTGGCCACGCTCGACAGCAAGCTGAACAAGCGCGGCGTCGTGCTCGACCCGATGATCGACGCCGGCTCCGGCCAGCAGACCGCCGCGACCCAGGTTTTCGAGCGACGCGTCGTCGCGCAGATCGAATCACGCCATCCGCAGTTCGAGGTCCTGCCGTTCAAGGCGGCCAACCTGAGCCGATCGCAATACCTGCTGACCGGCACGATGACGCGCCAGCCGGCCGCGCAGAAGCGCTCGGTATTCCTGCTCAATCTCGCACTGACCGATCTGAAGACCGGCAATGTCGTCGCCCAGGCCTCGGCCCGCGCGCGTGACCAGGGTGTCGACACGACGCCGCTGCCGTATTACCAGGACAGTCCGATCCTGCTGAAGGACAAGGTCATCGACGGTTATGTGCGGACCACCGCGACCGCGCCCGGCCAGCCGGCCGACCGCAGCTACTTCGAGCGGATCAGCACCGCGACGCTGGTCAACGATGCCACCGAGGCCTACAACGCCGGCCGCTACCAGGACGCGCTCGGCCAATACCGCGCCGCGCTCGCGACCCCGGCCGGCGAGCAGCTGCGGGTGTTGAACGGCATTTATCTTGCCAGCTGGAAACTCGGCCGCAACGCCGAGGCCGAGCAGGCTTTCGGCAAGGTCGTCGCGCTCGGCATCGCGCACAACCAGCTCGGTGTCAAATTCCTGTTCAATCCGAACAGCACCGAATTCTGGTCGGACAGCCGGATCAGCGGCGCCTATGGCATGTGGCTGCGCCAGATCGCGCGCGAGGCGGTCAATGCCAAGGTCTGCATGGACGTCGTCGGCCACACCAGCAATTCGGGCCCGGAAGAGCTGAACGACGCGTTGTCGCTGCGCCGCGCCAGCCATGTCCGGCAGTTGCTCGCAAGCGAGGCGCCGTCGCTGGCGCCGCGGATGACGCCGCTGGGCAAGGGCTTTCGCGAAAATATCGTCGGCACCGGCACCGACAATGCCGCCGATGCGCTCGATCGGCGGGTCGAATTCAAGATCCGGCCGTGCTGAGGTGGATCTCGCGCTTCAGGCAACGCCGTTTCTTCTGAACCAGGCCAGGCAACGCTGCCAGCCGTCTTCTGCCGCCGGCTTGCGGAAGCTCGGCCGGTAGTCGGCATGGAAGGCGTGCGGCGCGTCGGGATAAACGACGAATTCCGACTGCCTGGCTGCCGCACTGCCATTGGCCAGCGCCTTTTTCATCTGCTCGACGGTATCGAGCGGAATGCCGGCATCGGCAGCACCATACAGGCCGAGCACCGGCCCGTGCAACTTGCCGGCGACATCGACCGGATGGCGCGGCGTCAATGGCGTCTGCGACCCGACCAGCCGTCCGTACCAGGCGACGCCGGCTTTCACCGCCGGGTTGTGCGCGGCATATAACCAGGTGATGCGGCCGCCCCAGCAGAAGCCGGTGATGCCGAGCTTGCTTACATCGGCCTGCTGCGCCTTCGCCCATGCGACGGTGGCGTCGAGGTCGGCCATCACCTGCTCGTCCGGAACCTTGTTGATCACCTCGCTGAGCAGCTTGCCGATCTCGCCGTAGGACTGCGCATCGCCCTGGCGGACGAACAGCTCCGGCGCAATCGCCAGGTAGCCCTGCCGCGCGAAGCGGCGTGCCACATCGGCGATGTGCTCGTGCACGCCGAAGATTTCCGAAATCACCAGCACCACCGGCAAGCCGGTCTTGCCGGCCGGCGCCGCGCGGTAGGCCGGCATCTTGAAATCGCCGACCGGGATCGTGACCTCGCCGACCAGCAGCCCGTCAGACGGTGTATTCACCGTCTGTGCGGCGACCGGCATCACCGCAGCGGCAAAGCCGCTGCCGACCGCCGTCTGCACGAATCGGCGGCGGTTGAATTCACGTCCGGGCAGCAAGCTGTCGAAATCTTTGCGCAACATTTGAAATCCCATCGTTGGAGGTGGAGGAATCCGGCGCCGTCGCGGTCGCAGACAGCGACCGCGATTTTGCGTCGACAATCCGCCGATGCAAGCAACCGCCGCCACCCAGCCGCTCGAGGCGAGTTCCCGTTGGCCGGATCAGCTCGCCGCGATCGACATCGGTTCGAACAGCTTCCGGCTCGAGATCGCGCAATTGAAGGATGGCCGCTATCGGCGCATCGACTATCTGAAGGAAACGGTGCGCCTTGGCGCCGGCCTCGATGGTGCGGGCATGCTGACCGAGTCTGCGGCCGAACGCGGCCTCGCATGCCTGCGCCGCTTCGCCGATCGGCTGGAGGGCTTTGCATCGCAGCAGATCCGGGCGGTGGCGACGCAGACGCTGCGCGAAGCGCGCAACCGCGACGCCTTCCTCGGCCGCGCCGCACAGGTGCTCGGCCACCCGGTCGAGGTGATTTCCGGCCGCGAAGAGGCGCGGCTGATCTATGCCGGCGTCGCGATGCTGCAGGCCTCGAACCAGCCGCGGCTGGTCGTCGACATCGGCGGCCGTTCGACCGAGATGATCCTCGGGCGCGGCCGGCGGCCGATCCGCGCCGAGTCGTTCCAGATCGGCAGCGTCGGCCTGTCGCTGGCCTATTTCGAGGATGGCCGCTTCAGCGAGGCGGCCTTCCGAGCCGCGCAGATCGCTGCCGGCGCCGAACTCGAGGAGGCGCTCGAGCCATTCGGCCGTGACCACTGGCGTGAGGCCCTTGGTTCGTCCGGAACCGTCGGCGCGGTCTCGCAGGTGCTGAGCGCCAATGGCGTGACCGATGGCAGCGTGACGCCGGACGGCCTGCGCTGGCTGATCGAGCAATGCCTGCGCGCCGGCAAGGCCGATCGGCTGTCGTTGCCCGGACTGAAGGACGAGCGTCGCGCGGTGATTGGTGGCGGTGTGTCGATTCTTTATACGCTGGCAACCCATTTCGGCATCGACGCACTGCAACCTGCGCGCGGCGCGTTGCGCCAGGGCGTGATCTTCGATCTGGCCGACCGCCTCGATGCGGCCCGCGGCCGGTTCTCCGGCGAGCCCGGCCAGGACATCCGCGACCTGTCGGTGGCCGAGCTGCAACGGCGCTTTCGCATCGATGTCGCCCATGCCGAACGTGTAGCAGCGGTTGCCGATGCCTTGTATGGCACCGTTGCCGCCGAGGACGATGCGGACCAGTTGCTCGAGTCGCGTCGCGATCTGGGTTGGGCCGCGGCGTTGCACGAGATCGGCATGATGGTCTCGCACCACGACCACCACCGCCACAGCGCCTATCTGCTCGCCCATGTCGATGCGGCCGGCTTCTCGCAGTCGCAGCAACGGCGGCTTGCCGATCTGCTGCTCGGCCAGCGCGGCGGCTTGCGCAAGATCGATGCACAGCTTGCCAGCGAGCGGTTTGCCTGGCAGACGTTGTGCCTGCGGCTGGCGATCATCAAATGCCACGCGCGCGGCGAAATCGATCCGCATGCGATCCGGCTGCGGCGCGAGGGCGCCCATGCGCTGCTCCATTTCAGGCACGGCTGGGCGGGCACCCATCCGCGCACGCTGTTCCTGCTGCAGCAGGAGGTTGCGACCTGGCAGCGTGGCCCGATCGACCTGCGCATCGCCGACTGAGGCCTGCGTTTTGCCGCGCCCGGGCTGAGCCGTTGACCAGCGGCGGCAATCGGCGGCGAGCGCAACCCTGGGGGCTTGTCGGGTTGCGGTAACCGGGCTATGGTCAGGCCGCATCGGCTGACGCCGCAGGTCCTGCCGACCGGCCTTTCCGCATTCCGCTTCAGGAGCCTCGATGAGCCAACCGTTGGTAAGCAGCTGCCACTCCCGTCATCTTGCGGCGCTGCTGGTTTTCAGTTCGGCGATGCCGGTGCTGGCTCAGCCGGCGCAGACACCAAGGATCGAGGTCCGATCGTTCAAGGTCAACGGCAATACCCTGCTCAACGATGCGCGGATCGCCGCGGTGCTCGAACGCTACAAGGGCTCACGAAGCTTCGAGGAGCTGAAGCAGGCGGCATTTGCGGTGCAGGCGCTGTACCGCGACGCCGGTTATGGTGCGGTGGTCGCCTTCGTGCCCGAGCAGACGCCGGTCAACCAGCAGGTCGAGATCACAGTCATCGAAGGTCGGCTGGCGCGCATCAATGTCGACGGGCAGAAGCAGTTCAGCAAGGACAACATCCTTGCCAGCCTGCCATCGCTGACGACCGGCCAGACGCCACGCGTGCGCGAGATCGATGCGCAGATCCAGCTCGCCAACGAAAACCCGGCGAAACAGATCGAGGTGTTGCTGCAGCCGGGTGAGCAGGCCGGCCAGGTCGACGCCAATATCCAGGTCACCGAGCAGCCGGTCAGCCGCTTCAGCATCGGGCTGGACAACACCGGCAATTCGAATACCGGCCGGCTGCGCGCCACTTTCGGTTACCAGCATGCCAACCTGTTCGGCCGCGATCACGTGCTGGCGCTGCAGTTGCAGATCGCGCCCGAAAAGCTCGAAGCGGTGAAGGTCGTCAGCGCCAACTACCGGGTGCCGCTGTACCGGCTCGGCATGGCGATCGATGCCTATGCGGCCTATTCCGATGTCGACGGCGGCACCAATGCCACCGCAGCCGGGCCGCTGCAGTTTTCCGGCCGCGGCCAGATTGCCGGTGTGCGGGTCACGAAATACCTGCCGCGCTTCGGCGAGATCGATCACCGCGTGATCGTCGGCCTCGACAACCGCGACTACATCAACAACTGCAACATCGTCGGCCTGCCCGCCGGCGCCTGCGGCAATGCCGGCGAAAGCGTCTCGGTGCAGCCGCTGGCGATCGAATATGTGCTGCAAAAAGGCGGGCCGACCCGCTTCGGCGCATCGATCGGCCTGCAGCACAACCTGCATCTCGGCGGCCGTGACGGCGATGCGGCGCAGTTCCAGAAGGTCAGGCCGGGTTCGAAGCCGCGCTATACGACACTGCGCTTCGGCTTTTTCGGCGCGACGCCGGTCGCCGAGGACTGGCAGCTGCAGGCGCGGCTGGTCGGCCAGGCCACCGACGATGCGCTGGTGCCCGGCGAACAGTTCGGCATCGGCGGGGCTTCGTCGGTGCGCGGCTACGACGAACGCGAGATCACCGGCGACAGCGGCGCCGCCGCGGCACTCGAGTTGTACAGCCCGGAGCTGGCAAAGATGGTCGGCATGGACCGCGGCACGCTGCGTTTGCTCGGTTTTCTCGACGCCGGCTGGGTGTCGAACCGGCTTGGCACGCCGTGCCGCGTCAATCAGTCGGAATGCCGGCTGGCATCGGCCGGCATCGGCATCCGCTACGGCGCAGGTCCATTGCAGGCGCGGCTCGATGTCGCCTATACGTTCAAGCCCGGGCTGCGCACCGCACGCCACGACACCCGGGCTCATTTTTCAGTCAGCTACAGTTTTTGATCGGAGCGTCCGCGTCCGATCGCGCAGTCAACGAGGATGTCATGAACGCCCAAGACCGCCACCGCAACACCCGCCAGTCGATGACAAGCAGCGGCAGTTTGCGCAGGCGGTATGCGCTGCGGCCGCTGGTGATCGCGCTGGCCGGCGCCTCGCTGCTGTCGCTGCCTGGCCTCGCGGTCTCGCCAGCGCAGGCCCAGGCCGGTCTGCCAAGCGGGATGAGCGTGGCCCATGGCCAGGCGCAGGCGGCGGTCAACGGCCAGCAGATGACGGTCACCAACTCGGCCAACAGCATCCTGAACTGGCAGAGCTTCTCGATCGGCAACAAGCACGGCGTTCATTTCGCGCAACCGGACAGCACAAGCCAGGTGCTGAACCGCGTCGTCGGCAACGACCCGTCGGCGATCCTCGGCAGCCTGTCGAGCAATGGCCGGGTCTGGCTGCTCAATCCGCATGGGGTGCTGTTCGGGCAGAACGCACGGGTCGACGTCGGCGGCCTGGTGACCTCGACACTGCGGCTGAACGACGTCGACTGGCTGAACGGCCGCTTCAATTTTTGGTCGGCCCATGGTGATCCAACGGCGAGCATCGTCAACCAGGGCGAACTGCGCAGCAGCCTCGGCGGGCGCATCGTGCTGCTCGGCGGCAGCGTCCGCAACGAGGGCCTGATCGAAGCGCCGGACGGCCAGGTGATGCTGGCGGCAGGCCGCAGCATCGATCTCGTCGATACCGGCTCGCCGAATCTGCAGCTGCGCGTCACCGCACCCGATGGCGAGGCCCTGAACCTCGGCACCCTGGCGGCCGCCGGCGGGCGGATCGATGTCCATGGCGCAGTCGTCAACCAGCGCGGCATCGTCCGTGCCGACGGCTTCGCGACCAATGCGGCCGGCGAAGTCGTGATCCGCGCCAGCGAACAGGCCAACCTGGCCGCCGGCAGCGTCACCAGCGCGTCCGGTGGCAGCGGCGGGCGCTTGCAGATCGACGCCGGCGCGGCCGGCACGGCGATGATCGGCGGCGACGTCGCGGCGACCGGCAGCGAAGGCAGCGGCGGCGACGTGCGCCTGCTCGGCCGCCAGGTCGGCGTCGTCGACGCCGCGCGGGTCGACGCCTCCGGCAGCGCCGGCGGCGGCCAGGTGCTGGTCGGCGGCGGCCGTGAAGGCAAGGATCCGACGGTACGCAATGGCGAGGCGGTCTACGTCGGCAGCGGCGCGACGATCAGCGCCGATGCGACGCAGCGCGGCCACGGTGGCCACATCATCCTGTGGAGCGACCAGGCGACGCGCGCCTATGGCAGTTTCAGCGCGCGTGGCGGCAGCTCCGGCGGCAACGGCGGCTTCATCGAGACCTCCGGCGGCTGGATCGACGTGCGACCGGCCCGCATCGACGCATCGGCGATCGCCGGCCTGGCCGGCACCTGGCTGCTCGACCCGTTCAATATCCTGATCACCGATGCCGCGACGACAGGCGTCACGACCACGCCGCCACCGCCTCCGCCACCACCGCCCGATCCGGTGACCTTCACCGCCTCCGACAATGGCGCCAGGATCAATTCGGCAGACATCCGCGCTGCGCTGAACAACGGCAACAGCGTGATCGTTTCAACCGGCACCAGCGGTTCGGAGCCCGGCGACATCACGCTGCGCAATGCGGACATCAATGTGGCGCCGAACATTCCGGTCAGCTTCAGCCTGAATGCTGCTCGGCATATCCTGATCGACGCCGGCAGTTCGATCACCAGCACCGGCCGCGGCCTGTCGGTCAACCTGAATGCAGCCCGCAGTGGCGTCGGGGTCGTGCATGTCAATGCTTCAACGATCCGGACCAACGGTGGCAACCTGGTTGCGGGTGGGACAGGATTCACGTCGACAAGTGTTTTTGAAAACTACGGCATCCAGATCTCGTCTTCGACGATCGACAGCGGCGCCGGCAACATCAATCTGATCGGCACTTCGACAGGCACCGGCGCAATCGGCCCGATCGGAGTTTTCCTCAACGTCGCCACGCTGACAGGGCGCGACCTGGGCATCCGTGGCAACGCCGACCCGGGCGGCAGTGGCGGCTCCGCCTGGGGCGTTCTTTTCAGCGGCGGTGGCAGCACCACGGCGACCCACTCACTCGACATCGTCGGCAACAGCAGCGGCATCGGTGTCAGGGCAGTAAATACCGCCCTCCGTGTGGCGCCAGCGAGCGTTGACCCGAGCGCATCCCTCGTCATCAACGGCACGTCCGCATCGAAGACCCACGGCATCGACATAGCCGGGCAATACGGCGGCAGCCTGACGGCCTCCAACGGTGCGTCGATGACGCTGGTTGGCCGCCATGCCGGCGGCGAAACTGCGTCGTTGAATCTGAGCGACGGCCTGATGGTCGGCGACGCCACCGGTGGGGCCGCCAGCTTCACCGCGAACTCGCCCGCGGTGATCGACGCGTCGGTCCACATTGGTGGCCCGTTCACGCTGTTCGCCGACGATGTGACGATCCGGCCCGGGACCAGCGTCCGCTCCGATGCGACCGGCGACGCGATCATCATTGCCGGCAAGAGTGGGCCGAATACGGTCCGCTTCGTCAACGAAAATGCCGGCTGCTGTGCGCTGATCGCACCGAACGGCCGCTGGCTGATCTTCGGCCAGAACACGACGGCGCTGATGCCCGGCGGCCTGGTCCACGACTTCAGGCAATACAACGCCCGCTTCGGCACGCCGAATCCGCTGACGCCGGCGACCGGCAACGGGCTGATGTATTTCGAGGCGCCGGTCGTCACCGTCACCGGCCCGAATGCCCAGAAAACCTACGACGGCACGACGACGATCGCGCTGCCCGGCGGCCTCGTCTTCAACGGCCAGCGCAACCTCGATGCGCCGACCGTCGCTGCCGGCGCAACCGGCGACTTCGACAACAAGAACGCTGGCAATGCAAAGCCGATCACGATTGCACCGGGCGCGGTGACTTTCCGCGACACCACCGGCAAGCCGGTGATCGGCTATACGCTGAACAGCCAGTTGCTCGGCGACATCCTGCGCAAGGCGGTGACGCTGGCCGGCGTGGCCGCGCAGAACAAGGTCTACGACGGCAATACGATCGCCATCGTCACCGTTGCCGGCCTGAACGGCCTGGTCGGCGCCGAGACGCTGACGACCAATGCGACCGGCAACTTCGACAACAAGGACGTCGGCAGCAACAAGATCGTCAATGTCGCTGCATCGCTGGCCGATGGCGGCGGCGGTGGCATTGCCAGCAACTACGAGCTGAATCCGAATGTCGCGACGACGACCGCCGACATCACCCGGCGCCAGCTTGGCGGCACCGTCAGTGCCGCCAACAAGGTCTACGACGGCAACAACACGGCCACCGTCACGCTCACCGGGCTGACGAACCTGGTCGGTGGAGAAACACTGACGATCACGACCAGCGGCAATTTCGACACCAAGGATGTCGGCAATGCGAAGCCGGTTGCGGCCGTCATCGTGCTCGCCAACGGCAGCGGTGGTGGCCTCGCCGGCAACTACATCGCACCACCGGTGGGCACGCCGCGCGCCGACATCACGCCGGCGCCGTTGACGGTGACCGCCAACAATGCCAGCAAGACCTTCGGCACGACGCTGGTCTTCAACGGAACCGAATTCACGACTTCGGCATTGCAGGCCGGCGAAACCGTCGGCCGCGTCGACCTGACGAGCGCCGGCGCCGCCAGCACCGCATCGGTGGCTGGCGGGCCTTATCCGATCATTCCGAGCAATGCGCGCGGCGGAACCTTCGATGCGCGCAATTACGACATCCGTTATGTCAACGGTGTGCTGGTCGTCAACCCGACCGCGCTGAATGCGGTGCTGGCCAGCATCGTCGGCAACCCGACCAAGACCTACGATGGCAGCGACGCGGCGACCTTGTCGCCGGGCAACTACGCATTGAGCGGCTTCATCGGCAGCGACAACGCCTCGGTCGTGCAGACCAATGGCCGCTATGACAGTCCGAATGCCGGCAACCGCACCGTCACCGTCGTATTGACCGGCGCCAGCTTCGTGCCGGTCGGCACGACCGATCTGAACAACTATGTGCTGCCGACAGCGGCCAGCGGCCCCGGCACGATCGTGCCGAAACCGCTGACCGTCGCCGGCATCAGCGCCAACAACAAGACCTATGACGGCAGCGTCGCGGCAACGCTGAGCAACAGCGGCGCGCTGGTCGGCCTGGTCGGCGCGCAGACGCTGGTGCTGAGCAATACCGGCGCGCGTTTCGATACCAAGGATGCCGGCACCGGCAAGCCGGTCACGGTCGACGGCCTGGCCATCGCCGACGGCAGCGGCAGCGCTTCGAACTACCGGCTGGCATCGAATACCGCGACGACCACCGCCGACATCAACCGGCGCCAACTCGGCGGCAGCTTCAGCGCCGCGGACAAGGTTTACGACGGCACGACAACCGCCGCCGTCACGTTGATCAACCTCAGCAACCTGGTCGGCAGCGAGACGCTGAACACGACGACGAGCGGCAATTTCGACAACCGCAATGTCGGCAACAACAAGCCGGTCAGCGTCGTCGTCGTGCTCGCCAACGGCGGCAGCGGCGGCCTGGCGGCCAATTATCTGCCGCCTACCGGCAGCACGACGGCATCGATCACGCCGGCGACGCTGACCTATGTCGCGGATCCGGCCAGCAAGCTGATCGATGCGCCGCTGCCGCCGCTGAGCGGCCGCGTCGACGGCTTTGTCGGCGGCGACAACCAGGGCAATGCAACGACCGGCACGCTGGTCTTCACGACACCGGCCACGCAGGCCTCACCGGTCGGGCGATATCCGATCAACGGCGGCGGGCTGGCGGCGCAGAACTACGGCTTCACGCAGGCGGCGTCGAATGCCACCGCGTTGTCGGTGACCGGCGTCGCTCGCCGCGACATTCAGGCCGACGAGTCCGGCAGCAAGGTTGCGCTGAGCCGTTCGCTGGCAGCGGTCGCGCCGCCGCCGGTATTCTCCAGCCCAGCCGAAGGCAGGGTCCACGATGTGATCCAGACACTGCGCGGCGAATTCCTCGGCCGCGGCGCCTTGTTCCGCGCGATACCGGTCGAGCAGATGTCGCAGGATGCGCTGACCAGCCTGCTGGCCGCGCGCGACCAGTACAAGAAAGCCTTGTTCGCCGAAGCGATCCGCGCACTCGAGCGCAACCCGGCGCTGGCCGACGTGCCGGCCTGCACGACGATCCAGGAAGTCGACAACGGCACCTGCCTGATCACCGAGGACCTGAAGCGCCAGCTGCGAGCCCGACGCGATGCGTTGCGGATCACCGCTGCACCACCGCCGGCAACGCCGACGCCATCGCCAGCGGTGCCGTCAGCGCCGGCGCCCGCGCCGGCTGCACCGGCAGCACCAGCGGTCGAGATTCCGGCCGCGCAGCCGCGCGAGGCGGTTGGCCTGGCACCGGCAATCGAGCCGCCGCGGCCGCTGTTCACGCGGCGTGTGCGCAGCGCCGCGCTGCCGCAGATCCAGCGCAAGATCGCGGTCGTGATCGGCGTCAACCGCTACTCGGACCGGCGCATCCCGCAGCTCGAGAATGCGGTGGGTGATGCGCGCGCGATCGGCCAGCTGCTCGAGAATCAGCTTGGTTATGAAACCGTCGTGCTCGAGAACGCCGGCAAAGTGGATGTCGTTCGCACGCTGAACCGGCTCGCGGTCGAACTCGATCCGACCGATTCGGTCGTCGTCTACTACGCCGGCCATGGCGAATTGATCGAGGCCACCGGCATCGGCTACTGGCAGCTCTCCGACAGCGTCGCGACGCGCCCCGAAACCTGGATGTCGAACGCCGACATCTCGCGGCTGATCGGCCGCATCAATGCCGATCAGGTGGCGCTGATCTCCGACAGCTGCTATTCGGGATCGCTGGTCGACGAACGGATCCGGGCCCGCCCCGGCCAGGTCGATCCACAGCAGGTGCTGGCGAAAAAGACCGTTGTCGTGATGTCATCGGGCGGCAATGAGCCGGTTTTCGACGAAGGCAAGAATGGTCATTCGCCGTTTGCCTACAACCTGATGCGCAACCTCGAGCAGGTTGCGGCCTGGCAGGCCGGCGGCAATGTGTTCGAGCGTGTGCGCTTCGCGGTCGCCCGCGAGCTGCCGCAGCGGCCGTTGTACGGTTCGGCATCGGCTGCCGGCCACCAGCCTGGTGGCGACTACCTGTTCGAGCAACGCCAGCTCGACTCACGGCAATGAGCGACGTGCTGCCGTATTCCGTGACCAAGCGGCGTTTTTCCCGCCTTTCCCGCGTCGCCGGGTGCGCCTTCGTGGCGCGCAGCGGCATCGGGGTTCACAATTTTGTTCTGTCTTCTATCTGGAAGAGGTCGTCATGAACCGTTTGTTGATTGCTTTGCTGGGCGGCCTGGTCGCTGCCCTTGTGCCCCTGCATGCCCATGCACAGGATGTCATTCTGAAAGGTTCGCAGGTCACCGAATCGGCGTTGATCGATGCGCTGGCGGTCGAAGGCCCGCAAGGGCCGGCCGGCGCGAAGACCCGCGGCTTCGCCGCAGCCCGCCCATCGTCACCCGGAACGCCGGCGCCGAAGCCCGGCCCGGGCAAGGCCAGCCTGCTGATCACCTTCGAAACCAATTCATCCGAGTTGAGTTCGGAAACGATGGCAACGCTGGATGTGCTGGCGCGCGCGCTGCAGTCCGACACGCTGGCCGGCTTCACCTTCAAGGTCGAAGGTCACGCCGATCCGCGTGGCGATGCGGCGCAGAACCTGCTGCTGTCGCAGCAGCGCGCGGAGTCGGTCGCCAGATACCTGGTGAACAAGCATGCGATCCTGCCCGAGCGCCTCGATCCGGTCGGCAAGGGTTCGTCCGAACTGATGAACCGCAACCGCATCGACGCACCGGAGAACCGCCGCGTCACCATCGTTACCGTGAAGGGCTGACGCTTACGCGCGACGGCATCGCGACGGCCGAGCCTGATCGGCGCCGATCCGGATGACCGAACCGAAGCGCCCCGCGAAGCCGCCGATCCCGGTCCTGGTCCGCGCGGGGGCAGTCTGGGCCATCGTTGCCGTTGTCGCGGTCCTGCTGGCGGCGCTGACCTGGATCTGGCTGTCGTTCAGCCAACCAGCCGGAGCGCCGCCTGCGCCGCCGGGTCCGGCGCCTGCCACCGGCCTGCAATCGCAGCCGCCGGCCGCCTCAGCAGCCGAAACTGTCGCGTATCGCGCGATGCTGAGCGGCCGTTCGGCCGACTGGCGGGTGATGCGGCTGGCAGAAAATCCGCGCATCCTGGTGATCGAATTTCCCGATCTGACGTCGCAGGGCCAGGCCTTCAACCGGCTTGCCGCATTGATCGAGAAGGACAAGGCGCCACGCGACCGAGTGCTGAGCGACGAGGGGCTGGCCCGCTTCATCAGTGAATCAGGCGCCAGCCCCGAAACCTTTTTTTTCGGCCACGACTACACCGCTGACGCGGTGGCCGCCTTCTTCACGCTGGCGGTCAACCAGCAGATCCGGCTCAATCCGGCCGAACTGCGGCTGGGCAATGTGCTGCTGGCGGCAGGCCTGCTGATCGAGCAGAGCGATCGGCTGGTTGCCAACCCCGACCGCCAGGCGGTCGTCAGCTTCACGGCAACCCAGGCCGACAACCCGTCGACGGCGATCGACGAAAGCGTCGACGCCAGGCGGCGCGAAACCATCCTGCGCCACGAACTGAGCCACGGCGAGTTTTTTACCAACCCGGCCTATCGCGATTTCTGCTGGGCCTTTTGGCAGGGCCTGATGGACGACGAGCGCCGCCAGCTGCGCCGCTTCCTCAACGAACAGGGCTACGACCCGCGCAACGAGGAGCTGATGGTCAACGAGGCACAGGCCTTTCTGATGCACACGCCGGATACACGCGTCTTTGGCGCCGACCGCATCGGCATGTCGCCGGCCCGGCTGAGTGAACTGCGGGCCCGCTTCGACAGCGGCCAGCCGGCATCGATCTTCCACCGGATCGACCGCTGACAGCGGCGGCGCGGCCGGCCGCCGCGCTGTCAGCGTACGACGTTGAATTCGATCAATTCCGCGCCATAGGCCTCGGAGCAGTTGCCGCCGGCCGGGCAGACGACCTTGCCGGTATAGATCGAGCCGCCGCCGGTCTGCCACTTCGCAACTTCCTCGGCCGCCGCGCCGGTCGGAAACTGCGTCCATTCGACGATCCGCTTGTTGCCGAGCATGCTGAACTCGCGCGGGTTTTCGGACACGATCACCAGGATCTGGCCGCGCCCCGGCGGCTCGGTCAGCGTCAGCCCGACCGATTGCAGGCCGGTCCTCGGGTCGGTGCGCGGCAAGGTGATCGATTCGCCGGCACGGATCCGGTTCGTCGGCAGCGGCTGGCTCGGCAGGAACAGGATCAGCGCACCGTCCGGCGCGTGGACCAGAACATAAAAATAGCCGTCGCGCCGCGACGTGATCGTCAACGAGATCACGTCGTTCAGGATCTTCACCGTCGGCTTGGTCATCCGCGCCTCGACGCCAAATCCGGGCGTCTGGTTGTTGACGATGCGCTGAAATTCGCCGACCACGCTGAACGGCTGCGGCGGTGCGGCGACCGGCGCAGGCGCAGCTGGCGGCACCGGCGCCACCGCGACCGGCTCCGCCGGTGCAACAGCAGGAGCCGGTGCCGGACTCGGCGGCGCGGCCGGCGTTGCCGCGACCGGCGGCGGCTCGGCGGGTCCGACGGGCGCAGGCGCCGGAGCCGGTCGGCTGAACCACCAGCCGGCGCCACCGGCCACCGCGAGACCGGCCACCGCCAGGCCGATGCCGATCGCCCGGCGGCTGCCCCCCGAAGCAGACGCCGCCGGCTGGCCGCTGCCGGTTGTCGGCGATCCGCTGCGGCCGCCGGCCGGCGGGCTGCCACCGTGATCGGCGGCCGGCGCCGCGCCACCGCCGAGCACCGCGCCGCCGGCGCCGCGGGCCACCGGCGCGAGGCCGAGGTCGGTGCGGAAGGCATCGATGTCGGGCGTGCGGTCGGCCGGCTTGACGGCCAGCGCACGGTCGATCGCCGCGAGAAAACCCGCGCTGTAGCGTCCGACGGCGACCTGCTGCAGCGGCTTGTACTGGTCGTTAAGCAGGCGGCCGACCGCTGCCGGCGGCTTGTTGCCGGTGATCGCGAAATACAGCACCGCCGCCAGTGCATAGACGTCGGTCCACGGGCCCTGCTGCATGCCGGGGACTTCGGCATATTGCTCGAGCGGCGCATAACCCGGTTTCAGGATCACCGTCAGCGCCTGGTTGGCGTCGCCGATGACGCGACGCGCCGCGCCGAAATCGAGCAGCAGCGGCCGCCCGCTGCCGGACAGCAGCAGGATGTTGTCGGGCGCGATGTCGCGGTGGTAACACTGGTTGCCATGCAGCACCGCGAGCGCCTGCGTCAGCGGGTCGAGCAGCCGCATCAGCCAGGCCTCGTCGGGCGGGCCTTCCATCTCGCGAAGTGACTGCTTCAGCGTCGGCCCTTCGTAGAACGGCATCACCATGTAGGCAGTGCCGTTGGCCTCCCAGAAGCGGTGCACCTTGACCAGCGCCGGATGGTCGAACTGCGCCAGCAGCCGGGCCTCGTTGATGAAGCTGTCGAGCCCCTTGCGAAAGGTCTCCTCGTCCTCCGGCGACAGGCTGCTGACCTGCATGCCGCTGGTCCGCTCGGCCAGCGACGACGGCATATATTCCTTCAGCGCCACGCGGCGCTGCAGCGAGTGGTCGAGCGCGAGGTAGACGATGCCGAAGCCGCCCTCGCCGACCACCTGCGTCAGCTCGAACTCGCCGAGGTAGCTGCCGATCGGCAAGGCATTGCCGACCCCTTCGACACCGGAGGCCAGCGAGCCGGCGCTCAAGGTCGGCGTATGCGGATCGCCGCCGGTCGTATCGAGCGGACGCGCGCGCGCGGCTGCTGGCGGCGGTGCCGGCTCGCCGGCCGGCGACGGGGGCGGCGCGCCGATCGGGCGCAGCACGGTTTCGTCGTCGCGGTCGTCGTCGCTGGGCGGGCTGCTCATCAGGCTGTTTCGGCTGTCTGGCGCTGCATCACGAGCATTGTCCCGCATCCAGACCCTGCCGGTCGCAAACCGCGTCGGCTACAGCAGATCGACCGGCTGGACCGCATGCAGCGTGACCTGTGCGACGCCATCGCGCTGGCGGCTGCGCAACCACCACACTGCGCCCTTCTTGACCGCCCAGGGCTGCTCCTGGCCGCACAGCAGCAGGCTCGCGACCAGTCCGAGCGTCGGCTGATGCCCGACGACCAGCACCGGCTCGGCCGATGTCGGCCAGTGCACTGCCCGCAACAGCTCGGCAGGATCGGCACCCGGCTGCAATACGGTGGCCAACTTGTATGGCCGGCCGAGCGGCTCGACGGTCTGCTCCGTGCGCACTGCCGGGCTGACCAGGATCCGGGTGGTGTCGGCCAGCCGGCGGTCCAGCCATTCGGCCATGCGTTGTGCCTGGCGCTCACCCTTGCTCGTCAGCGCGCGTTGCAGATCGGTCAGCCCATCGCGCTGCGGTTCGGCCTCGGCATGGCGCCACAGGATCAGGTCCATCGCCGCCGCATCAGTAGCGCAGCATCAGCGCCTGCTGGGCGCCGGGCCCGCTCGGTTCGACACGTTGATAGTCGCCGTTCGGCTGCAGGTCCCAGGCATCGAGCTTGTCGTGCAGATAGGGAACCAGGCATTCGTCGATGACGCGCTGGCGCAATTGCGGATCGCGCACCGGCCACGCCACTTCGATGCGGCGAAACATGTTGCGGCTCATCCAGTCGGCGCTCGACAGATAAACCAGTTGCTCGTCGTCGGCATCACCCCAGCCGAAATAGATCACGCGCGTGTGCTCGAGAAAGCGGCCGACGACCGAACGCACTCGGATGTTGTCGGTCACCCCCGGCGCCCCTGGCGGCAGCAGGCAGGCGCCGCGCACGATCAGGTCGATCGACGCGCCGGCCTGGCCTGCATTGACCAGCGCCTCGATCAGTGCGACGTCGGTCAGCGCATTGACCTTGACGACGATGCGCGCCCATTTGCCGGCACGGGCCGCCTGCTCGACCTGCACGATGTGCTGCAGCAGTCGCCGGTGCAGGCTGAACGGCGCCTGCAGCAAGGCGCGCAGCGGTCGCGTCTTGCCGAGGCTCGCCAGTTGCTGGAAAACAGCGTCGGAGTCTGCGGTCAGGTCGCTGTCTGCGGTCAGCATGCCGACGTCGGTGTACAGCCGCGCCGTTTTCGGGTTGTAGTTGCCGGTCGAGAAATGTCCATAGCGGCGCAACCTGCGGCCGCCCGGCGCGGCCTCGCGGCGCGTCACCAGCAGCAGCTTGGCATGCGTCTTCAGGCCGACGATGCCGTAGACGACCTGCGCACCGACCGCTTCCAGCCGTTCGGCCCAGTTGATATTGGCCTCCTCGTCGAACCGGGCCTTCAGTTCGACAACGACGATCACCTCCTTGCCGCGATGCGCCGCCTCGATCAGCAGGTCCATCAACGGCGATTCGCTGCCGGTACGGTAGATCGTCTGCTTGATCGCCAGCACATCGGGGTCGTAGACCGCCTCGCGAAGAAAGCGCACCACCGGCTCGAAGGACTCGAACGGCTGGTGCAGCAGGATGTCGCGTTCGCGCAGGCAGGCGAAGATCGACTCATCGGGCGGCAAGGTGTTGGTGGGCCAGGCCGGCTCGAAGGCCGGAAATCGAAGCCGCCGACCCGGTACGGAGCCGGGCACTTCAACGTCATCGTCGACCTGATCGATCAGCTGGTTCAGGCGGCCGAGGTTGACCGGCCCGTTGACCCGGTACAGCGCCGATTCCGGCAGGCCGAATTGCTGCAGCAGGAATTGCGACAGCTCGGTCGGACAGGTCCGGACGACTTCCATCCGGATCGCCCGGCCGAAATGGCGGCTGGTCAGCCCGGAGCGCAAGGCATGGCGCAGGTTGCGCACATCGGCCTCGTCGACCTCGAGGTCTGAATCACGGGTGACGCGGAACTGCGAAAACGCCTCGACCTCGCGGCCGGTGAACAACTCGCCGAGGTGGGCACGGATCACGCTGGTCAGCAGCACGAAGGCCTGCCGACCACCGGCCAGTTCATCGGGCAGGCGGATCACCCGCGGCAGCACCCGTGGCACCTTGACGATCGCAATCGAATTGGCGCGGCCGAAGGCATCCTTGCCGCCGAGCCGGGCGATGAAGTTCAGCGACTTGTTCGCGACCTGCGGAAAGGGATGCGCCGGATCGAGGCCGATCGGCACCAGCAGCGGCCGGACCTGGCGGGTGAAGAACTGCGCAACCCAGGCCCGCTGCCTGGCGCTGCGGTCGGCATGGTTCAGGATCACGACATTGCAGCGCCGCAGCAGCGGCATCACCTCGTCGTTGAAGACCGAATACTGCGCATCGATCAGCGCATGGGCATCGGCCGCGATCAGCGCCAGTTCCTCGGCCGACACCGCGGCGCCGGGCCGCCGGGCCGCTTCCAGATAGTCGGCAAATCGAACCTCGAAAAATTCGTCGAGGTTGGATGAGACGATGCAGACATACCGCAGCCGCTCGAGCACCGGCACATCGTCGCGCCGCGCCTGCGCCAGCACCCGACGGTTGAATTCGAGGATCGAACGCTCGCGGCTCAGCAGCCGGGGCTGCAACCGCGCCGGCGCCGCGACGGCGGCGGGCAGATTCGGTACGGCTGCTGCATCCAGGGTCATGGTTGCAGTTTAGGGATCTTTTGCGACGGCACCGTGACGACCGCCGCCACCCGGCCGGTTCAGCCCTTGCGGCTGCTTGCGGTCAGTTGGCGCTCGAGTGCGTCCAGCGGCATCACGCCAGGGACGCGTTTGCCATCCTCGAAAAACAGCGCCGGCGTGCCATTGATGCGGTGCTTGCGTCCGATTTCGGTATTGCGCTGCAGCACCGATGCATCGCAGTCACCGCCGACCTTGGCCGGTGCGGTGTTTTCGGTCATCCAGGCACGCCAGGCCTTCGCGCTGTCCTTCGCGCACCAGATGTTGCGGCTCTTCTCGATCGAATCGGGGCCGAGGATCGGATACAGGTAGGTGTGGATCGTCACGTCCTTCGCCTGCAGCAGGTCGCGCTCGAACTTCTTGCAATAACCGCAATTCGGATCGGCAAACACCACCAGCTTGCGGCTGCCGTTGCCCTGCTTGTAGACGATCGCGTCTTTCACCGGCAGCGTCGCGAGGTCGATTGCGTTGAGCTTGTCGAGCCGCGCCTCGGTCAGATTGGTGCGGGTCTTGGTATCGACCAGCACACCTTCGATCAGGTAGTTGCCCTGCTCGTCGGAATAGAAGATGTTGTTGCCGACGCGCACTTCGTAAAGACCCGGGATCGGCGTCTTGCTGACCTCGTCGATCTTCGGAAAGTCAGGGAAGCGCTCGGCGAATGTCTTCTTGATCACCGCCTCCTGGGCAGACACCGGTTGGAAAAACACGACGCCAAGCGTCAGTGCCAGCAGCGGCAGACGGCGAAGAGACGACAACATCATCAGAACCTTTCTCGACAGCGGGCAGGCATCGGTACCTGCACCAATCAGCGGATTGTCGCGCGTTGCGATCGACCGACCCGGTGGCGGGTTATTTGCCGCGCAGCCGCGATCAGGAATCGAGCGCCTGCCCGGCCAGCCAGCGCTTGACACTGCCGGCGCGGTTGACGAGGCCGAGGCCGCGGTTGCGGAGCATCCGGACCAGCGGGTCCGGATGGGCGAACAGATGCAGCAGCCCGTCCGTCACTTGCGTCATCGCCCAGGTCGGTGCCGCGCGCTCGCGTTCGAAGCGGCGCAGCAGCCGCGGCTCGCCGATGCCGCGCCACGGTTCGCGCGTCGCGATCACGCGGCTCAGTGTCGCCACATCGGCCAGGCCGAGGTTCAGGCCCTGCCCGGCCAGCGGATGGACGACATGCGCGGCATCGCCGAGCAGCACCCAACCGGGGCCACACCAGGCCTCGGCGCGCGCCCGCGCCAGCGGCCAGCTCGCACGAGGCGACGCCAGCTGCAGCGGCTCGCCGACCGCATCCGACAGCCGGGCTGAAAAAACCCGATCGTCGAGCGCAAGCAATTCGTCGGCCTGTGCATCCGGCATCGACCAGACCAGCGCCCACGACGAGCCGGGCATTGGTCGATCGAAGGGCAACAGCGCCAGCACGTCGGGCGCCCTGAACCATTGCCGTGCCCTGCCCTGGTGCGGCTGCTCGCCCTGCAGGCGCGCGGCAATCGCGCGGTGACCGTAGGGCCTGCGGTCGAGCGTGATGCCGAGTTCGTCGCGCGACGCCGACGACTGGCCTTCGCACAGCGCAGTCAGCCGGGGCGGCGCGTCATGCGATGGCTCGGCTTTGCCGTCGATGCGCTCGATGTGCGGCGCAAAACGAACCGCATTCGCAAGCGCCGATTCGAGCGCGGCGGCATCGACGATCCACGCCAGTTCGCCGATGCGCTGTTGCCAGGCGGAAAACTCGAGCAAGGCGTCGGCGTCGTCGCCATGGATCGCCATCTCGCGCACCGCGGTGGCGGCATCGGCCGGCAGACCATCCCAGACCTTCAGGCCGCGCAGCAACGCAACCGATGCCGCATTCAGCGCAAACGCACGCACATCGTCGCCTGGCGGATGATCGGACGGCGCTGCGCCACGCAGGCGCACCGACAGGCCGAGGCGTGCCAGCGACAGCGCCAGGCAGCAGCCGACGACGCCCGCACCGCGCACCTCGACATCACACGATTTCGTCATCCGGACGATTGTAGGCACCGGGTCGCACGCCAGTTGGCGCCAGCGGCCACCCGGCCGATACCGACAGTCAACGCTCCGGCAACGGAATGAATTCGGTTTCCCCGGGCACCTGGCCGATGCGTTGCGCGGCCCAGTCGTCCTGCGCGCGACGGATGCGCTCGCTGCGGGTGCTGACGAAGTTCCACCACATGTGCCGATGGCCAAGCGGCGTGCCGCCGATCATCACCAGCCGGGCGCCCGACGGCGCGCGCAGCCCCGGCGAACTGCCGGGCTCGAGCACGACCAGCGTCATCGGTGCGACCTCGATGCCGTCGACCGAAAAGCCGTTGTCGACGCTGTACAGCGCGCGTTCGCGTTCCTGCGCGGCCATCACCATCGAGACACCGGCGGCCAGTTCGATGTCGAGGTACAGCGTCTGCGACAGCGTGTGCACCGGCGAGACGACGCCGAAGGCATCGCCGATCAGCACGCGAACGCTGGCGCCACCGACCTGAACCTTCGGAATCTGCTCTGCCGAGACATGCTGGAACGACGGCTCGTCATCCTCATGCGCCTGCGGCAATGCGAGCCACAGTTGCAGGCCATGAATCGGCCGCGGATGGGCGCGCAGATCGTCGGGTGTGCGCTCGGAGTGGACGATGCCGTTGCCGGCGATCATCAGATTGATCGCGCCGGGTTCGATGCGCTGCACGACGGCGGTCGAATCGCGATGGACCATCGCTCCTTCGAACAGATAGGTCACGGTGGCCAGGCCGATGTGCGGATGCGGCCGGACGTCCCAGTCGTCTTCCGGCTGCGCAACCGCCGGGCCGAAATGGTCGAAGAAGACAAACGGCCCGACTGCCGGGCATTGCGCGGAGGGCAACAGGCGCCTGACCTTGAAACCGGACCCGAGATCCTTGTCGATTGGCGATAGTCGAATCAGACCGGACATGCTTCGCTCCTGTGGCATCGGCAACAGACAACAGCCTACCGCCTAAAATCGGGCTTTACCTCTCCCCACGAGAAAGCCCTCCATGAGCCTCCAATGCGGCATCGTGGGTCTGCCCAATGTCGGCAAGTCCACCCTGTTCAATGCCCTGACCAAGGCCGGCATCGCGGCCGAAAACTATCCCTTCTGCACGATCGAGCCGAATGTCGGCATCGTCGAACTGCCCGACCCTCGCCTGCAGGCGCTGGCCGATGTCGTCAAACCTGAACGCATCGTACCGGCGATCGTCGAGTTCGTCGACATCGCCGGCCTGGTCGCCGGCGCAAGCAAGGGCGAAGGGCTCGGCAATCAGTTTCTTGCTCACATCCGCGAGACCGACGCGATCATCAATGTCGTGCGCTGCTTCGACGATGAAAACGTGATCCACGTCGCCGGCAAGGTCGATCCGATCTCCGACATCGAAGTGATCCAGACCGAGTTGTGCCTGGCCGACCTGGCAACGGTCGAGAAAACACTGCAACGCTCGCTGAAGGCCGCGAAGTCGGGCAACGACAAGGAAGCCGCACGGCTGGTCGATGTGCTGCAGAAATGCCAGGCCGCGCTGAACGAGGCATTGCCGGTGCGCAGCATCACCTTCAGCAAGGAAGAACTCGTCGTGCTGAAGCCGATGTGCCTGATCACCGCGAAGCCGGCGATGTTCGTCGGCAACGTCGATGAAGGCGGCTTCGAGAACAACCCCTATCTCGACCAGTTGCGCGAGTATGCGGGGCGACAGAATGCGCCGGTGGTCGCGATCTGCGCGAAGACCGAGGCCGAATTGGCCGACATGGACGAGGAAGACCGGCTGATGTTCCTGCAGGAGATGGGACAGGACGAGCCCGGCCTGAACCGGCTGATCCGCGCCGCCTTCAAGCTGCTCGGCCTGCAGACCTATTTCACCGCCGGCGTCAAGGAAGTCCGCGCCTGGACCATCCATGTCGGCGATACCGCACCGCAGGCGGCCGGCGTGATCCACACCGATTTTGAACGCGGCTTCATCCGCGCGCAGACCATTGCCTACGACGATTTCATCGCCAACCGTGGTGAACAAGGCGCCAAGGAGGCCGGCAAGATGCGCGCCGAAGGCAAGGAATATGTCGTCAAGGACGGTGATGTGCTGAACTTCCTGTTCAACGTCTGACGCTTTCCACGCACCCGACAGCTGATGCAGGCCGTCACTGACTGGTTGGTGGCTCGGCGGCAGCAGGTCGGGTCGGCGGCGCTGGTCGAGGTCGGGCTGTCGGCACTGGCGATCATCGCGCTCGGTGCCGTCTATTGCTGGCTGACCTCGCCAATCGGTTACCCATCGCCGCTCGATCCGGTAGCCGGTGTCGCACTGGCGCTGCTGCTGTGCCGCGGCTCGCGCGGCATCGCCGCGGTCGCGATCGGCGCTCTCGGACTGCACCTCGGCCTGCACCTGGCCGGGCATCCGCCACATGCCGAACCGCTGGCCGCGGTCGGCCTGGCCGCCGCAACGATTGGCCAGGCCTGGATCGGCGCGCGACTGATCGAGCGGCATGTCGCGCGGCCGTTGCTGCTGACCGAAGCCCGCGACATCGCGCTCTTCTTCGCATTCGGCGGCGTCGTTGCGGCGGGTATCGGCGCGACGATTGCCGTGCTGTCGCTCGGCATTGCGCAGTCGATCGCGCTGCCGCATTGGGGCGAAACCTGGCTGACATGGTGGACGGCGCAAACGCTTGGCGTGTTGTTCCTCGCGCCGGTGGCGCTGACCATCGTTGCCGAGCCGCGCCGCGAATGGGCGGCGCGCCGTGCGGTGATCTCGGTCACGCTGCTGACCTTGATGCTGGTTTTCTCGATCGCCGCGGTACAGCTCAAACGCCTCGACGACGCCCGCGTCAAGCTGCGCTTCGACCGCGAGGCGACCAATGCGGCGGCCTTGCTCGATCTGCAGCTGCAGCGGCCGCTGCTGGCGCTGGAGGCGATGCACAGCGTATTCATGGCCTCCGAATCGATCAACTTCGGCCAGTGGCGGCGCGCCGCCAGCTCGTGGGTGCAGGCGCCAAGCCATATCCAGGCCCTCGGCTGGAGCGAACATACGATGCTCGCCGGCGTCGAGGCACTGGAAGCACGGGCCCGCGACGAGGGTCTGCTCGATTACCGCGTGCGCCATCGCGACGACGGGATCGTGCCGAGCGCGCCCGCCGATGATGTCGTCGCGATCCGCTATATCGAACCGCTGGCCGGCAATGCGACAGCACTCGGCACCAATGCGATGTCGATTCCGCAGGCGCGCGACGCGATCGAGCGCAGCATCCAGTCGAACCGCGCCGCGGTGACCGATGGTTTCCGGCTGTCGCAGGACAAGGACAGCGCGCGGCAGAGCGGGGTCGTCGTCTATCGGGCGATCTTCGACGGCGCACCGGGCAGCGCGGCAGGTCGGCGGCGCGCATTCAAGGGGGTCGTCTTCGTGACGCTGCGGCTCGACGATCTGCTGGCAGGCGCGTTTGCCAGCCTGCCGGCCGACCTCGTCGTCTGCCTCGTCGACCAGCGCCCGGGCGCCGAACCCAGGCGTCTGGCCGGACCGTCCGGCTGTGCATCCGAGCGCTACCGGCTGGCCTGGGACCGACAGCTGCCGTTTGCCGACCGCAACTGGACCGTGCGCGTCGGCACATCGAATGCGAAGCCGTTCGAGCAAGGCATCAGCGACAGCTGGATCGTCTCCAGCAGGGGCATCTTTCTCAGTGCACTGATCGGCGCGCTGCTGCTCGGCATGACCGGGCGTGCGCGGCGCATCGAGGCTGCGGTCGATGAGCGCACCACCGCATTGCGCGAGGAGGCCCGCGAACGCGAACGGGCCGAAGCGGCGATGCGCGAAAGCGAGCAGCGCTTCCGCAACATCTTCAACAACGTGCCGATCGGCGTCGTCTATACCGATCTCGAAGGCCGGCTGCAGCATCTCAATCCGCATTTCTGCAAGCTGTCCGGCTTTTCGGCCGACGAACTGCTGCGCAGCGACCTGTTCGACCTGCTGCACCCGGAAGATGTCGAAGCCGAGCGGCAGTCGATGAAGCAGTTGCTCGATGGCGAGATCGCGATGCACCGCGGCCACTGCCGCATCACGCGCAAGGACGGTGAAACGGTCTGGGTACAGAGCAGCCTGACGCTGCTGCGCGATGCCGAGGGCCAGCCGCGCCGGCTGGTCGGCGTGATGGAGGACATCAGCGACCATCTGCGGCTGATCGAGGCCGAACGCGCGCGCGAGCAGGCCGAGGCCGCCAATCAGGCAAAAAACGAGTTTCTGTCGCGGATGAGCCATGAGCTGCGCACACCGCTGAATGCGATGCTCGGTTTTGCCCAGTTGCTCGAGCTCGATGAGCGTTATCCGCTGGCGGCCGGGCAGCGGCCATGGGTGACGCAGATCCAGCATGCCGGCTGGCACCTGCTCGACATGATCAACGACGTGCTCGATCTGTCGCGCATCGAATCGGGCAACATCCGCCTGCAGCTCGAAAACCTCGATCTCGAGGCCCTGGTCGAAGCCTCGGTGGCGCTGATCGAAGGCGACGCCGCGAAGCGCGGCATCGTGATCAAGCGGCAATTCGAGCCGACCTCGGTCGCCGTCGTCAGCGACATCACGCGGGTCAAGCAGATCCTGATCAACCTGTTGTCGAACGCCGTCAAATACAACACCGATTACGGCAAGATCGAGATCGAGATCCGTCACGGCGAATCGCACGCCGAACTGGTGGTGCGCGACAGCGGCCTCGGCATGACGGCGGAGCAGCTGGAGGGTCTGTTCCAGCCGTTCAACCGGCTCGGCCGCGAACGCAGCGGCGTCGAAGGCACCGGCATCGGTCTGGTGATCAGCAAGCGCCTTGCCGAATGGATGGGCGGCGACCTGCGGGCAGAAAGCTCATCCGGCGCCGGCTCGTCGTTTTTCCTGACGCTGCCGCTGGCCAGTGCGGCGGACACCGCCCGCCTGCCGCTCGATCCGACGGCCGACGCACCGGCCTACCACCGCCGCATCGTCCACTACATCGAAGACAACGAAACCAACATCGAGGTGATGCGCGGCATCCTGTCGCGCCGTCCGCAGGTCGAGATGACGGTATCGATGACCGGGCTCGATGCGGTGGCCGAACTGCGCCGCCAGCCGCCGGATGTCATCCTGCTCGACATGAACCTGCCCGATATCGACGGGCTCGACCTGCTGCGCCACATCAAGACCGATCCGGCGACCGCAGCGATTCCGGTGATCGTCGTCTCGGCCGACGCACTGGGCGCGCAGATCGACCAGGCGATCGCGGAGGGCGCAATGCGCTACCTGACCAAGCCGGTCAGCGTCGGCGAGGTGCTGCGGGTGGTCGACGAGGTGCTCGATGTCGCGGTTTCCAGATTTGTCTAGGCCTCCTGAGTCGCTGTCGATCATCGTTCCGGTGCTCGACGAGGCGCAACAGATCGGCCCGGCGCTCGATGCGCTGCAGGCGCAGCGGGTGGCCGCGGCGCGCGCATTTCCGGGTGGCATCGAACTGGTGGTGGTCGATGGCGGCAGCCGCGACGGCACGCCGCTGCTGTGTCATGGCCGTGTCGACCGGCTGGTGGCGACGCACCGCGGCCGCGGTCATCAGCTGAATGCCGGCGCCGCCGAGGCGGTCGGCGACGTGCTGCTGTTCCTGCACGCGGATACCCGGCTGCCGCCCGGTGGTCTGCAGGCCGTCGCCGAGGCGCTGCAGCAGCATCCGGCGGCGCAGTGGGGCCGTTTCGATGTGCGGATCGACGGCGGATCGGCGATGTTTCCGGTGATTTCGACGTTGATGAACCTGCGTTCAGCCTGGACCGGCATCGCGACCGGCGACCAGGCGATGTTCGTGCGGCGCAGCAGTTACGCTGCAGCCGGCGGTTTTCCGGATCAACCGCTGATGGAAGATGTCGAGCTGTCGAAACGGCTGCTCCGCCTGCCGGCTGGCCGACCGCTGCGGCTGCGCAGCAAGGTGACGACCTCCGGGCGCCGCTGGGAGAGCCGCGGCGTCTGCAAAACGATCTGGCTGATGTGGTGCCTGCGCTGGCGCTACTGGCGCGGCACGCCGGCCGAGCAGCTGGCCGAGGACTACCGATGAGCGATGCACTGCGCCCGCCACCGACAACCGTCGTGGTTTTTGCGAAGGCGCCGCTGCCCGGCTTTGCAAAAACCCGGCTGATACCGGCCCTCGGCGCGGAAGGCGCAGCGGCACTGGCCGCGCGACTGCTTCGTTTTGCGGTCACCGAGGCGCTGGCTGCACAGCTCGGTGCGGTCGAGGTCTGGGCTGCCCCCGACGGACAACATCCGGCGTTCGCCGAACTGGCGCAGCGCGGCGGCATCACGCTGCGCGCGCAGGGCGAAGGCGATCTCGGCGAGCGGATGGCACGTGCCTTCGCTTTCCATGCCGACCGGTCGACCGCGGCGCAGGCTCCGCCGGTGCTGCTGATCGGCACCGATGCACCGGGCCTGGATCGGCACTACCTGCGCCAGGCCGCGGCGGCGCTGGCCGGCCACGACGCGGTATTCGGCCCGGCGCTCGATGGCGGCTATACGCTGGTCGGCCTGCGCCGGCCGGCGCCGCAACTGTTCGACGCGATGACCTGGAGCACCTCGGCGGTGATGGCCGAAACTCGGCTGCGGCTGCAGCGGCTCGGCCTGCGCCACGCCGAACTGCCGCCGCTGACCGATATCGACGAGCCGGCCGACCTCGAGCGGCTGCCGCCTGGCTGGCTGACCGGGCTGCCGCCGGACTGAGCAACGCCGCGGCGGCAGAACACCTGCGGCCGGCAGGCAAAATGGCTTGATACCGGCCGATCGGGCGCCGGACACACAGGAGGACGACGACATGTTGGCCGTGATCGGAGGAACCGGCATCTATGAGCTGCCCGGCATGGAGATCGACGAGGAAATCGGTGCGACGACGCCGTTCGGTGCGCCGTCGGGCATCGTGATGCGCGGCCGGCTCGGCGAGCGCGAATTGCTGTTTCTTGCCCGCCACGGCGCCGGCCATCGGCTGCTGCCGCACGAAGTCAACTACCGCGCCAACATCTTTGCGCTGAAACGGGCCGGTGCGACGCAGATCCTCGGCTTTTCGGCAGTCGGCAGCCTCGCCGAGGAGATTGCGCCGGGCGATTTCGCGATGCCGGGGCAGTATCTGGACTGGACGCGTGGCCGCCGGGAGATGAGCTTTTTCGGCAACGGCGTCGCCGCCCATGTGTCGACCGCGACGCCGGTCAGCGGACAGATGGTCGACTGGGTTGCGCGCGAGGCGGCCGCCAGCGGCGTCAAGCTGCACCGCGACGTCACCTATGCCTGTGTCGAAGGGCCGCGGCTGGGCACCCGAGCCGAAAGCCTGTTTCTGCGGCAGGCCGGTTGCCAGCTGGTCGGAATGACCAATGTGCCGGAGGTTTTTCTGGCCCGCGAGGCACAGATCTGTTACGCGACGATCGGCATCGTCACCGACTACGACTGCTGGATGGAGGATGCCAGCAAACATGTGACGGTGGCGTCGATCTTTGCGCTGTATGTCGAGGCGGTCGCCCGCGCCCGCGAACTGCTCGGCCGGCTGCTTGCGACGCCGCTGCCGGACGAGGAGCAGGAGATCAGAACTTCGCTGCAGTATTCGGTTCTGACACCCGACGAGGCGCTGACCGATGAACAGCGCGAGTGGCTGGCGGTGCTGCGCCGCTGAACTGAAACCCCCACGCCCGCGTTGCTCACCCCTAGAGGGGGTGTCTCAGTGCTTCGGGCGGCCGGGCGCCACTGAGGGAACCCAGGCGCTTGTTAGCACTCAAATCCGGCGAGTGCTAAAATCAGGGGAACTGAAAGGAGGTTCGTCTTGTCAATGACTACCATGAACCTGTCAACTTCGGCATCCGGGTCGGCGCTCACCGTGCGCGACCCCTGGGCGCTGGTTCCCTCGCTGGGCAACCTCGACGCCTATATCAGCGCGGTCAACCGCATTCCGATGCTCACCGCCGAGCAGGAAACGAGCTTGGCCAGGCGTCTGCGCGCCAGCGGCGATCTGCAGGCCGCCGGGCAGCTGGTGCTGTCGCACCTGCGGCTGGTGGTGTCGATCTCGCGCCAGTATCTGGGTTATGGGCTGCCGCACGGCGACCTGATCCAGGAAGGCAATGTCGGCCTGATGAAGGCGGTCAAGCGTTTCGACCCCGAGCAGGGTGTGCGCCTGGTCAGCTATGCGATGCACTGGATCAAGGCCGAGATCCACGAATACATCCTGAAAAACTGGCGGATGGTCAAGGTCGCGACGACAAAGGCGCAGCGCAAGCTGTTCTTCAACCTGCGCTCGATGAAGCAGAACATGAAAAGCGACGCCGTCGATGCCGATACGCACCGCGGCACGCTGACGCAGTCGGAAGTCGACAACGTCGCGAGCATGCTCAACGTCAAGCGCGAGGACGTGCTCGAGATGGAAACCCGGCTGTCGGGTGGCGATGTCGCGCTCGAGCCGCAGACCGACGATGGTGAGGAGTCGTATGCACCAATCGCCTACCTGGCCGACAGCCACCATGAGCCGACCGAGGTGATCGAGGCGCAGCACCGCGACTGGCTGGCGAGCGACGGCATCGCGATGGCACTCGACGTGCTCGACGATCGCAGCCGCCGCATCGTCGAGGAGCGCTGGCTGAAGGTCAACGACGACAGCAGCGGCGGCATGACGCTGCACGAGCTGGCGAGCGAGTACGGCGTCAGCGCCGAACGGATTCGCCAGATCGAGGTCGCGGCGATGAAGAAGATGCGCAAGGCGCTCGCGACGGCGGCCTGAGGCACCGGTCGCACGCTGACAACAACCCCGCAGGCGCAAGCCTGGCGGGGTTTGTCTTTTTCAGCCGGCCTTCAGCAGCGCCTTCAGGTCGCTGGCCAGGGCATCGGCGCCGCCGCCGTAGCGGACGAACAGGCGCAGCCGGCCAGCCGGATCGAAGACATACGATCCGGCGGTGTGGTCGACCGTATAGCCGCCGTCGGTCGTGCCCGGCACCTTCGCAAAAAAGACCTTGAAGCTTTTTGCCACCGCGGCAGTCTGCTCCGGCGTGCCGCGCAACGCGACGAAGCCGGGATCGAAACTCGCCATGTAGGCTTTCAGAATCTCCGGTGTATCGCGCTCCGGATCGACGCTGACGAAGATGCCCTGCACCTTGTCGCCGTCGGCGCCGAGCGACTGCTTGACCTGGGCCAGCTCGGCCATCGTCGTCGGGCAGACGTCGGGGCAGTGGGTATAGCCGAAGAAGACGACGACGACCTTGCCCTTGAATTCATCGAGGCTGCGCGGCTTGCCGTCGATATCGGGCAGTTCGAGCGTCTTTGCATAGTCGGCGCCGGTGATATCGACGCCCTTGAATGCGGTGCTGCTGCCGCCACCGAGACCGAGGCGGTCACAGCCGGAAAGCGCGATGCCGGCGGCCAGCAGCAGCGCGACACCGGCGGTTCGAAGCGAGGAAATCGAGGTCAAAGCAGTGGATCCAGATAGTGGTCGACCAGCAGCGCCGCAAACAGCAGCGCCAGGTGGGCAATCGAGAACCTGAAGGTGCGGCGCGCCAACTGGTCGGAATAGCTGCGCCACAGCTGCCAGCCATAGGCGCAGAACATGCCGCCGAGCGTCAATGCCGCGGCAAGGTAGATCGGCCCGCTCATGCCGGTCAGAAACGGCAACAGCGTTGCGGCAAACAGCACCAGCGTATAGAGAAAGACCTGCAGCCGGGTAAATTCGGACCCATGCGTCACCGGCAGCATCGGCAGACCGGAGCGGCGGTAGTCCTCGACGCGGTACAGCGCCAGCGCCCAGAAATGCGGCGGCGTCCAGAGGAAGATGATCAGGCACAGCATCAGCGCTTCCGGCCCGACTTCGCCACGCATCGCGGCCCAGCCGAGGACCGGTGGCATCGCTCCCGATGCGCCGCCGATCACGATATTCTGCGGCGTCGACGGCTTCAGCAGGATCGTATAGATCATCGCGTAGCCGATGAAGGTCGCGAAGGTCAGCCACATCGTCAGCGGATTGACCCACAGGTAGAGGATCACGCTGCCGGCGGCACACAGGCCGATCGAAAAACCGAGCGTCCAGCCGTCGGTCAGTTCGCCCCGGGCAGTCGGGCGCCAGGCGGTTCGCGCCATCCGGGCATCGATCCTGCGCTCGACCAGGCAGTTGAATGCGGCCGCCGCCGCGGCCACCAGCCAGATGCCGATCGTCGCCGCCAGCACCGGTTGCCATGGCGGCAGGCCCGGCTCGGCGAGCAGCATGCCGATCACCGCGCAGAAGACGATCAGCTGCACGACGCGCGGCTTCGTCAGCGCATGGTACTGGCGCAGGCGCGACCAGCGGGCGGTCGGGATCGGGGTGCTGAGAGAGTCGGCCATGGGGTCTGCGGAACCGTTCATTTTACGAGCGGCATCGTTGCGGCCGCCCCGGCGACCGCCGGTGACGCCGTGCCCGGTTGCCGGCCGACACGGGCGGGGTCGCCCTGCCGGGCGCGCATCCAGGCAATCGTCAACGCGGTGGCCAGCGCCGCCGCCCCGCCGGTATGGGCGACCGCCGCAACCAGCGGCCAGCCGAGCACGACATTGCCGAGGCCGCTCGCCAATTGCCAGCCGGCCAGCGCCAGCAGCAACAGCGCCCAGCGGCGGGCGGTGACACCGCCGTCGGCAAACAGCCGCCAGGCCAGCACCGCCAGCGACAAAAATACCACCAGCGCACCGATCCGGTGCACCACATGGATCGCGGTCAGCGCAGCAAACGGCAGATAACCACCGTCATGTCCGATGCCGAGCGCGCGCGCCACGGTAAAGCCGTGCTCGAAATCCATCTCCGGCCACCACTGGCCCTGGCAGGTCGGGAAATCCTGACACGCCAGCACCGCATAGTTGGTGCTGACCCAGCCGCCCAGCATCACCTGCACGATCGTCAGGCCGAGCAGCGCGGCAATGCCTCGCCGCAGAGCAGGCGCAAGCGGCCACGGCCTTGGCCGATAGCCCTGACTCTGCACTGCCAGCAGCATCAGCAGGCCGATGCCTCCGAGCAAGTGCAGCGTGACGATCGCCGGATACAGCTTCATCGTCACCGTCAGCGCGCCGAATGCGCCCTGCAGGCAGACCCAGACCAGCGTCGCGGTCGGCCACCACGGCGAGATCGGCAGCGCACGGCGCCGTGCGGCGAGCCAGCTGGCGGCGGTCATCACGACGATCAGCAGCCCGACCGCGCTGGCCAGGTAGCGGTGGATCATCTCGATCCATGCCTTGCCATGCGTCACCGGCCCGCTCGGCAATGCGGTCTGCGCCGCATCGATATGGGCTTTTGCGCCAAGCGGACTCGCGCTGCCGTAGCAGCCGGGCCAGTCCGGGCAACCCAGCCCCGAATCGGTCAGCCGGGTGAACGCGCCGAACAGCACCAGGTCGAAGGTCAGGAACAGCGTCAGCGCGGTCAATGAATAAAGCCGCGCCGACGGCTCGGCGCCGCGGTGCCGGACCCAGACCCAGGCCAGTGGGCCGATCGCGAGCACGGCGCCGAGCAGCACCAGGCGCAGCAGGGGCGACAGGTCGACCAGGTCCATCTCAGTGGCGCCCGGCAGCCACCGGGGACAGCGTGCAAGTTGAGCGCAGGTCTTTCATGTCAGGGCTGCCCTGTGCTGCCCTGGCGCCCTGCCTGGTCCCACGACGCCGACGCGCGCAGCAGGCGGTCGAGGTCGCGCTTCAGCCGAGACGGCTCCGGATCCGCCGGCACCCGCATCATCCACTGGCCGAGCGGGTCGACGATGTACAAATGGTCCTCGATCGAAAAACCGGCCGCTGGCGCCAGCCACTTCGACAGTTCGGCCCGATCGACCAGCAATGCGCTGGCGCCGCTGGCCTGCAGCAATTCCTCCGACGGCGTGGCCTGATCGGTGACCAGCCAGACCTTGTCGACGCGGTCTTTCTCGCGTCCCAGCGTTTCGCGCAGTTGGCGCATCAGCACCAGATTGTTGCCGCAGCGCTCGTCGCAGGCGGCATCGGCAACCGTCACGACCAGCCACTGGCCATGCAGGCTCACCGCGTCGACCGGCGTGCCCTGCAGGTCGCGCAGCGGCAGGTTGGCAGGTATCGCCACCGGCGGCAGGATCAGCTCACTGTAATTGGTGCGGGTTTCCGGCCTGACGACGTAATAGGCGAGATATGACGCGATCACCGGTGCGGCGCAGACCGCCAGCACCGCGAGCATCTTCCAGCGGCCGACGCTGGTGCGGCGGACCGCGGTGACATCGGGGGGCTGCATCTCATGCACCGTCATCGCGAGCGGGGCAGCGGGTGCCTCAGGCTTCTTCACGTTTCGTGGGTCGCCAGCGGCGAACAAGTTGGAACCAGACATAAAGGCAGATGATCAGCGCCGACAGCGCAAACCACTGGAATGCATAACCATGGTGCTTGTCGATGCCGAGGGCCGGCGACGGCCAGCGCCTGACCAGGCCGTCGTCGATGCCGGACGAGGCTTCAGTCTGCAGCACCGTCAGCGGCAACACCGTGCCGCCAAGCGACCGCGCCGAGGCGTCGAGGTCGAGATTCTGCCGGATCGGCCCGGACTCTTCAGCCGCGAACTCGAACAGCCGAGCCGGCGGCGTGGCAATGCGCCCGCTCAGCTCGACCGGGCCTTCCGGGGTCGGCACGTCCGGCAGCCGGGTCCGGTCATTGTTGTCGCGCGCGACCCAGCCGCGTTGCACCCAGACCCACACCGGCGGCGCGGCGTTCGCAGGCGGCGGCTGCAGCTGCAATGGCGTCAGCACAAAAAAACCGGGCCGGCCGTCGATTTGCCGGTTGTCGAGAAAAACAGTCGCGTCGCCGAGCCAGCGGCCGGTCAGACGGATCAACCGCTGGTGCTGGCCGGCCGCGTCATCGGCGGTGGCGGCCAGCGCCGACTGCGGCAACGGCGGCATCGCGGCGCGCGATTCGATCGCCTGCTGCAGCGCTGCCTTCTGCGCCGCACGATCGAGTTGCCAGATGCCGAGCCGGGCAGTCGCGGCCGCAGCGACGATTGCGGCCAGCAGGATCAGCCAGCGCCGCGCCCCGCCGCCTGACCGAGGTGCGCGATCATTCATGATCGCCCAGCCGCGCAGCAAAGCCCCGCCGATCGCGGGCCCTGCCGGCAAGGCCGATAATTGCTGCCCATGACGTATCTGGTCGGCATCGCATTCGTGGTGATCCTGGGCGCACTGGCTTATGCCGGTGTCTCGATGGTGCGCGACAGCAGCGAGCACAAGACGAAGAAGCCCGACATGATGCGCGCGCTGGCGCTGCGCGTCGGCGTTTCGGTGCTGCTGTTCCTGTTCGTGCTGATGAGCTACAAGCTCGGCTGGATCGCACCGACCGGCATCCCGCTGCGCTGAGCAAGCCGGCGGCCGAAGTCGGCATCGACCGGAGAGATAAAAAAGGCCGCGCAACGCGGCCTCTTGTCTTGCCGGCGCCGCGGCGCCCGCGGTCAGAACCAGTAGACGATGATGTACAGGCCGAGCCAGACGACGTCGACGAAGTGCCAGTACCAGGCCGCGCCCTCGAAGCCGAAATGCCGCTCCGGCGTGAAGTGGCCCTTGTGCAGGCGGATCGTGATGAACAGCAGCATCAGCATGCCGACGAACACGTGGAAGCCGTGGAAGCCGGTCAGCATGAAGAACGTCGAGCCGTAGATGCCGGAATCGAGCCGCAGGTTCAGGTCCTGATAGGCGTGGCTGTATTCATAACCCTGCACGAACAGGAAAACCACGCCGAGCAGCACCGTCGCCCACATGAACGCGATCGTCTTCGCGCGGTGGCCGGCAAGCAGCGCATGGTGGGCAATCGTCAGCGTCACGCCCGAGGTCAGCAGCAGCGCGGTATTGATCGTCGGCAGCGGCCATGGGCCCATCGTCTGGAACGGTTCGACGATGCCGGCCGGAGACGCGGTGGCACCGGCCTGCACGCTTGGCCAGATCGCCTTGAAGTCGGGCCACAACACGGCATTTTCGAGGCTGCCGAGGCTGGGCACCGCATACAACCGGGTCCAGAACAACGCGCCGAAAAACGCGCCGAAGAACATCACCTCGGAGAAGATGAACCAGCTCATGCTCCAGCGGAACGAGACATCGATGCGGTCGCTGTAAAGGCCGCTTTCGCTCTCGTTGATCGCCGCGCGGAACCAGGCCGTCAGCACCAGCGCCCACATCAGCAGGCCGCCGGCCAGCGACCAGGCGCCCCAGGTTGCGCCATTGATCCATTGGCCGGCGCCGAGGATCACGAAGAACAGGCCGACCGACGCCAGCACCGGATAACTCGATGGCGACGGAACGAAATAATAGGGTGGGTTCGAATGCCCGGTATGTGCCGCTGCCGACATGTTTTCTCCTGAAATCCTGAAATCCTGAAACTCGTCAATTACCCGGCCCGCCGGGTTTCCCCCGGCAGCGCCGCCTTATCGATTCAATCTACCAGCGAGCCGCGCCCCGCATCAGGCCGCAACGCCGCTCGACAGTACCCAGTTCACCAACACCAACAATACCGCGATGAAGACCACAGCACCGAGCACCCCGGCAATCGCCAGGTGGACCGGATTGAGCTCGCCGAGGTCGCGTTCGTAGTCGGCCGACTTGCGCACACCGAAAAACGACCAGCCGACCGCCTTCATCGTCTGCAAAAACGACGCCTTGCGGCGCACCGCCGAGCGCAGGTCCGAGGCGCTCACGAACCCGCTCCCTTGCCGACCGCGGCGACGCTGTCGGGTGCCGGCGGCGTGCGGCCACCGACCTCGAAAAAGGTATACGACAGCGTGATCGTCCCGACATCCTTCGGCAGTTTCGGATCGATCACGAACACCACCGGCCACTGCTTGGATTCACCCGGTGCGAGCGTATATTCGTTGAAACAGAAACATTCGAGCTTGTTGAAATACGCACTCGCCTGCTTCGGCGCATAACTCGGCAGCGCCTGCGCGGTCATCGTGCGGTTCTGCAGATTGCGGAATTCGTACATCACCGTGGCCAGTTCGCCCGGATGAACCTCGACGCTGCTGACCGCCGGCTTGAATTCCCACGGCCCGCGCGCATTGGCATCGAACTCGACCGAAATGCGCCGGCTGCGGTCGACCTGCGTATTGCCGATTTCCGACGGCTTGGCCGCCGCACCCGGGATATTCAGTTCGGCCAGCGACAGCACATTGATGCCGAGTGCATCGCAGATCGAGCGGTAGATCGGGATCAGCGCATAACCGAAGGCAAACATCAGCGCGGCAATCACCAGAAGCTTGCCGACCATGCGGCGGTTGTCGCTGCCGAGGGCGGCAGCGGCACGATCCGGGCGATGGTCAGGTTGCTTCATGGTGATGGGCAGCAGGCGGCGTGGGCGAGGTTTCAAAGACCGAACAAGGTCGCCTTCGCGACGAAGCCGATCAGGAATACCAGCGCCACCGACGCCAGGATCAGCGCCAGCCGCAGGTTCTGCTTTTTCTGTTTCTCTTTTGGCGTCATCCGATCAATGCGAACTTGCCGACGTGCCGATGATGCGGGTGGCGTTGGCGTTCAGCTTCGGCGGCTCCTCGAAGGTGTGGAACGGCGCCGGCGACGGCACTTCCCACTCCAGGCCTTCGGCGCCTTCCCAAGGCTTCTGCGGTGCCGGCTCGCCCTTGCCGCGCATCATCGGAACGACGATGAACAGGAAGAAATAGACCTGCATCAGGCCGAACCAGAATGCGCCGAGCGACGCGATCAGGTTGAAATCGGCGAACTGCATCGGATAGTCGGCATAACGACGCGGCATGCCGGCCAGTCCGAGGAAGTGCATCGGGAAGAAGGTGACGTTGAAGGCAATCAGCGAACCCCAGAAGTGGATCTTGCCGCGGGTCTCGCTGTACATCACGCCGGTCCACTTCGGGCCCCAGTAATAGACGCCGGCGAACAGCGCATACAGCGAGCCGGCAACCAGCACATAGTGGAAGTGGGCAACGACGTAATAGGTGTCCTGCAACTGGATGTCGACCGGCGCGGCCGACAGGATCAGCCCGGTGAAGCCACCCATCGTGAAGACGAAGATGAAGCCGACCGCGAACAGCATCGGCGTCTCGAAGGTCATCGAGCCGCGCCACATCGTCGCGATCCAGTTGAAGATCTTCACGCCGGTGGGCACCGCGATCAGCATCGTCGCGTACATGAAGAACAGCTGGCCGGTGACCGGCATGCCGGTCGTGAACATGTGGTGCGCCCAGACGATGAACGACAGGATCGCGATCGACGCGGTCGCATAGACCATCGAGGTGTAGCCGAACAGCCGCTTGCGGGCAAAGGCCGGAACGATCGCGCTGACGATGCCGAACGCCGGCAGGATCATGATGTAGACCTCGGGGTGCCCGAAGAACCAGAAGATGTGCTGGTACATCACCGGGTCGCCGCCGCCGGCCGGATTGAAGAAGCTGGTGCCGAAGTGGCGGTCGGTCAGCGTCATCGTGATCGCGCCCGCGAGCACCGGCATCACCGCGATCAGCAGGTAGGCGGTGATCAGCCAGGTCCAGCAGAACAGCGGCATCTTCATCAGCGTCATGCCGGGTGCGCGCATGTTCAGCACCGTGACGATGATGTTGATCGAGCCCATGATCGAGCTGGCGCCGAGGATGTGCATCGCGAAGATGCCGGCGTCCATCGACGGGCCCATCTGCAGCGTCAGCGGCGCATACAGCGTCCAGCCTGCCGCCGGCGCGCCGCCGGGCATGAAGAACGAGGCGACCAGCATGATCGCGGCCGGGATCATCAGCCAGAAGCTGAAGTTGTTCATCCGCGCGAAGGCCATGTCGGCCGCGCCGATCTGCAGCGGAATCATCCAGTTCGCGAAGCCGACGAAGGCCGGCATGATCGCGCCGAACACCATGATCAGCCCGTGCATCGTCGTCAGCTGGTTGAACAGCTGCGGGTTGACGAACTGCAGGCCAGGCTGGAACAGCTCCAGACGGATCAGCAATGCGAGGATGCCGCCGATCATCAGCATCGTGAACGAGAACAACAGGTACATCGTGCCGATGTCCTTGTGGTTCGTCGCATACAGCCAGCGGCGCCAGCCGGTGGGTGCGTGATGGTCGTGGTCATGGCCATCGGCATGACCGTGGCCGTGGGGGTCTAGAACTGCACTCATCGTGAATCCTCGGGAACGTTTTCTTGACTGTTATTTGCGCGACGACATCACTTCGGCCGGCTGCACCACCTGGCCGGTCTTGTTCGACCAGCTGTTTTTCACGTAGGTGATCACGGCAGCGATTTCGGTGTCGCTGAGCTGTTTCCACGACGGCATCGCGGTACCTGCCTTGCCGTGCATCACGATCTCGATCGACTTCGACTTGTCGGCATCCTGCACCATCGTCGAGCCGTCGAGGCCCTTGATCGCCGCCGAGCCCTTGCCGTCGGCCTGGTGGCAGGCCGCGCAGTTGGCCGCATAAACCTTCTCGCCGCGCGAGGCCAACGGGATCAGATCCCAGACCTTGGCCGGATCGTCGGCCGCCGCGGCCATTTCCTTCTGCTTGCCGGCGACCCAGGCCGAATAGTCGGCCTGCGACAGCACCTTCACGTGAATCGGCATGTAGGCGTGTTCCTTGCCGCACAACTCGGCGCACTGGCCGTAGAAGTCACCGACCTTCTCGGCACGGAACCAGGTGTCGCGCACGAAGCCCGGGATTGCGTCCTGCTTGACGCCGAAGGCCGGCACCATCCAGGCATGGATCACGTCATTGGCAGTCGTGATGATGCGGATCTTCTTGTCGACCGGGACGACCAGCGGGTTGTCGACCTGCAGCAGGTAGTTGTCGCCGCTCGGCTTGCCCGAATTCGACATCTCGCGATGCGAATTGTCGAGCGTCGACACGAAGCCGATGCCCTCGCCTTCGCCCTTCAGATACTCATACCCCCACTTCCACTGGATGCCGGTGGCCTTGATCGTCAGATCCGATGCGCTGGTGTCCTTCATCGCGACGACGACGCGGGTTGCCGGCAGCGCCATCAGGATCACGATGATGAACGGCACGATCGTCCAGATGATCTCGACCGTCGTGCTTTCATGGAAATTCGCCGACTTCGCACCCTTGGATTTGCGGTGCTTCAGGATCGAATAGAACATCACGCCGAAAACGCCGATGAAGATCAGCAGGCAGATGATCATGATGAAGTTGTGCAGCCATTGCTGATCGGCGGCAATCCGCGTCACCGGCGGGTGCAGGTTCAGCTGGTTGACGGCTGGGCCTCCCGGCAGGTCATTGATGGCATGAGCCACCATCGTCGCCATGCCCAGGCCAAGCCCGATACCCGCTCGCGTGCCCCATAGAACCGCCCGCTGCACCAGCGTTTTCGTCGTCTTCATCATGAGTTCAGTTCAGTTTTTCGGATTGATTCTCAAACGGCCTGGACGAGCCGTGGGTTGGGCCGGCGCAGCGCCGCGCGCAATTCGTCGGCGAGCTTGCGCCGCAATTCGGGTCGGACAAAACGGCCGACGAAGATGCGTCGTCCCTGGCCGGTCAACTCGACCAGCGAGTGATCGCCGGTGCGCGGCTCGATGCGCACCCAGGCGGCCTGGAACTCGACCCGCTCGAGGCGGTTGCCGCAGGCGTGTTCGACGGTCAACATGTCATTGTGCAATTCGATGCGCTCACGATCGGCCGCATGGCGGGCATACAGCAGCATCGCGCCGCCGACCGCGATCAACTCGAGCCAGGCAAACGGCATCACCAGCGTCGCGCCCTGCAGCCAGAAAAACAGCGCGATCGACAACGACACCACACACAGGGCCGCAAACAGGCCCAGCATCTGCGCCGGTGCCAGCGAGCAATTGCGCTTGAGCAGCCATTCGATCTGCCAGTCGCCGGTGGCATCGGACGTTTCGCGACCGAACTGCCAGCGCCTGTCAGGTCGAGCGACAGCGATATCGATGCGGGAGGTTGTTGCCGACATGTGCTACTGCGTGGGAATCCGACCATTCGGCAACACAGGCATGCCTCGCATGATCGCTGCAGCAGCACGGGTTGCGCACGATACGGGCGCCAACGCACCCGGACCAGCAGCGGATTTTAGCCCAGCCTGCAGACTCAGCGTTCGAGGCGGCGCGGCTCGCGGACAAGTTTGCGCATCTCGTCGAGGCTGACCGTGCTCTGCTCGGCATCGCGGCGGTGCCGTTCGACCTTGAACGCATGGCCATAGGCGACCTCGAACGTCAGCGCCAGGCGGCCGTCCGGGCCGCGCAGCCGCTGCAGCCCGGCTTCCAGTCCGGCGCGCCAACGCGGCGTGCGCAGGCCGGGATGGCGGTTCGGCGAGACATTGCCGCCGAGACCGCGCAATTCGGCCAGCAGTTCGCCTGCGCTCGCCCAGGTCAGCGTCAGTGTCTCCTGGTCCATCACCGGATCGGCGAACCCGCACTGCACCAGCATGTCGCCGAGGTCGTGCATGTCGACGAAGTCGGCGCCAGGCGGCCCCCAGCCGAGTTCCGAATAAATGGGCCGCAGCTGCTTCAGCGTATCCGGCCCGAGGCTCGAAAACATCAGAAAGCCGCCGACCTGCAGTGCGTCGTACCAGCGCTGCAGCAGCCGCGGCGGGTCGATCTCGCCGTGCAACACCATGTTCGCCCAGACCAGCTGACACGATTCAGCCGGCACGGCATCGGCGGCGGTGATGACGTTCGTCGCAGCGCCGCTCCAGCGCCGTGGCGACCACCACGCAGGCCGGCACAGCGCCCGGGTCAGCGCCGCCCAGGCCTCGTCGGGCTCGACGACCGTGCGCGCGGCATCCGGATAGGTCGCAGACAACACCTCGTCGCTGCCGCCGAGCATGCCCGCCCATTCGAGGATGTGCTGCGGGCGCTTGCGCACCAGCAGCAGGCGTTGCGCCATCCGTTTCCCGACCTCGCGGTGCAGCCAAGGCCCGCCGTTGCCGTGGACCTGCAGCAGCCGCCGCAGCTGGGCGCGCAGCGCCGCCGGATCAATTGCCCGTTCAGCCACGGCGCACCGTAGTATTGCCGTGATGTGGGCATACCGGGCCGGCCGCTGGCCATCGCAATGCGCCATCTGCCATGGCTGGGGATGGTCGCGGCTGTGTGATGCCTGCATCACCCGGTTCGGCGCACTGCGCCACCGCTGCGCACGCTGTGCGTTGCCGGTGCCGGAGTCGGTCGCCACTTGTGGTGCCTGTCTGCTCGCGCCGCCGCCGTTCGATGCGGCGCTCGCCGCGGTCGACTATGGCGCACCGTGGGATGGCCTGATCACGCGCTTCAAGTTCCACGATGCACTCGACCTCGGCGACGCGCTGGCCGACCGCCTGCTCGCTGCGGCGCAGGACGCGGGTCCGCCGACGTTCGATCTGCTGCTGCCGGCACCGATCGGCCTGCGCCGGATGCACGAACGCGGCTACAACCAGGCCTGGGAGCTGACCCGCCGGCTGGCCCGTCGGCTCGGCATCGCCGCCAGCCCGGACCTGCTGCTGCGCATCCGCGAGACCCCGCCACAACTGTCGCTGCCGCTGGCGCAGCGCCTGGCCAACGTCCGCGGCGCATTCGCGATCGAACCCCGGCGCCGCGCCGAACTGGCAGGCCGCGACGTCGTCATCGTCGACGATGTGTTGACGACCGGCGCTACTGCCGGCGAACTGGCGCGTGTGCTGCGCCAGGCGGGTGCCGCGCGGGTGCAGGTCTGGGCGCTGGCGCGGACACCGCCGCCGGGCGATTGAATGCGGCGACGAGCACGCCGCAATGCGGCAAAAGGGTCGAGCCGGCAGACAATCAGGCATGTTCAACATTGTCCTCGTTCATCCGGAAATCCCGCCGAATACCGGCAATGTGATCCGGCTGGCCGCCAATACCGGCTGCAGGCTGCACCTGGTCGAGCCGCTCGGCTTTTCGATGGAGGACCGGCTGCTGCAGCGTGCCGGGCTCGATTACCACGAATATGCTGCGGTCGAACGGCATGCCGACTGGCCGGCGCTGCAACGCCGCGCCGACGCTGCCGGCGGTCGCGTCTTCGCCTTCACGACACGCGGCAGCGCGCTGCTGCCGGAAATCCGCTGGCAGCCTGGCGACTGGCTGGTTTTCGGATCGGAGACGGCCGGCCTGCCGGCGGGCTTGCGGGACGGTTTTCCGGCCGATCGACGGGTCCGCCTGCCGATGCGGCCCGGCCAGCGCAGCCTGAACCTGAGCAATGCGGTGGCGGTTGCGGTGTTTGCCGCCTGGCGCGACTGCGGCTACGACGGCGCGGTCTGAAGCGGCCGGCAGCTTGCGCGCGGGCCTCAGGATTCGCTGCGCGACTCGCGCGCCATCAGCTCGCCGAGCGCCTGCGCGGCGCTCGAGCGCCCCTCGACGACCGACACGACGGCCTGCGTGATCGGCATCTCGATGCCGAGTTTCTGCGCCCGCCTCAGCACCATCGCGGCGCTGTAGACGCCCTCGGCGACATGGCCGAGTTCGGCCAGGATCTCCGCCAGCGGCTGGCCGCGCGCCAGCCGCAAGCCGACCTGGCGATTGCGTGACAACGCGCCGGTTGCGGTCAGCACGAGGTCGCCGAGCCCGGACAGCCCCATGAAGGTCTCCGGCCGCGCACCGAGCGCGACACCGAGCCGGCTCATCTCGGCCAGCCCGCGCGTGATCAATGCGGCCCGCGCATTCAGGCCAAGTCCGGTCGTGGCATCGTCCACTGCGCCGTCGCGCGGCATGCCGTCGGCAATGCCGGTGGCGATCGCCAGCACGTTTTTCACCGCGCCGCCGACTTCGACGCCGATCGGATCATCAGAGGTATAGACCCGCAGCGTCTCGCTGTGAAAGGCCTCGACCGCACGTTCGCACAGTACTTCGCTGGCGCTGGCGGCGACCAGCGCGGTCGGCTGGTTGCGCGCCACCTCGATCGCAAAACTCGGCCCCGACAGGATGCCGACCGCGCGCTGCGGCAGCAGCAGCGCAGCCACCTCGTGACCGAGCAGGCCGGTGCCCTGCTGGAAGCCCTTGCAAAGCCAGACCACCGGCGTCGCCGGATCGGACAGCGTCTGGATTGCCCGCAGCATCTCGTGCAGGCCGGACATCGGCGTCGCGATGACGATCAGGCCGCCATCGGCATGGGCCAGCGAAGCCGCCAGATCGGCGCTGATCTGCAGCGGCGCCGGCAGCGGCGCGCCGTCGAGGTAGCGCACATTGCAGCGCTGGGCGCGCATCTGGTCGACCTGCGCCGGGTCCCGCGCCCACAGGCGCAGCGCATGGCGCTGACAGGCCTGGATCGCCAGCGCCGTCCCCCAGGCGCCGGCACCGAGCACGGTGACGTTCATCGTCCGGGCGCGGCCGGTCCGGGCTGCGGCGCCCGGACCGGTGCAGCGTCAGTTGATGCTGGCACCCGCACCATCGGCAGCAGCCTGCGCCTGCTGGGCCTGCTGGGCTTCGTACATTGCCTGGAAATTCATCTCGCTGAGCACCACCGGCGGGAAGCCGGCGCGGGTGCAGACATCCGAGACGATCGCGCGCAGATACGGATAGATGATGTTCGGGCAGGCGATGCCGATGATCGGCTGCAGCTGCTCGTCCGGAATGTTGCGGATCTCGAAGATGCCGGCCTGCTTCGCCTCGACCAGGAACAGCACCTTGTCGTTGACCTTGGTCGTCACGGTGGCGGTGACCGACACCTCGAACATGCCGTCGCCGACGCTTTCGGCACCGAGGCCGAGGTTGATGTCGACTTGCGGCTGCGCCTGCTCGAGCAGGATCTGCGGCGAATTCGGCTGCTCGAGCGACAGGTCCTTCAGGTACAGGCGCTGGATCTGGAACATCGGTTCAGCATTCTCGGTGGTGCCGGAGTTGCCGGAGTTGGCGGGATTCTGGAGGTCGTCGGCCATGAATGGTTTCTCTGCGTGAGGGGCAAAAGTATGGGGATGCGAAAACGCCCGCCGCCAGGGCCGCGGGCGTATCGGGCGACGATTATCGCTGGCCGCTCAGGCGCCGCCGAGCAGCGGCGTCAGTTTGCCGGCACGGTCGAGCGCGACCAGATCGTCACAGCCGCCGACATGGGTGTCGCCGATGAAGATCTGCGGCACCGTGCGGCGGCCAGTCAATTCCATCATCACCTGCCGCTGCTGCGGATCGAGGTCGACGCGGATCTCGTTCATCTCGCTGACGCCGCGCTGCTGCAGCAGTTGTTTCGCATGGATGCAGAACGGGCATACCGCCGTGGTGAAGATCTTGACTGGTGACATGGATAAATGGTGGATGGTCAGGCGGCTTTCTCGATCGGCAGGTTGGCCTCGCGCCAGGCGGCGAGACCGCCACCGAGAACCTGCGCCTTTTCGTAGCCGAGCTTGCGCAGGATAGCGACGCCGCGCGTTGCGCGCGCGCCGCTCGGGCACACCACCACGATCGGCAAGGACTTGTTTTTCGGCAGGTCGGTCGACTTTTCGAGCACCGACAGCGGCACGTTGCGGGCGCCCACCGGATGCGCGCTGGCGAAGTCCGCTGGCTCGCTGACATCGATCAGCGTCGCCTTCTCGCGGTTGATCAGACGCACCGCCTCGCTGACACTGAGCTTGCCGCCGACGCTGCCGCGCGAAAGCATCGGCCACAGCAGCAGCCCGCCGGATGCGATTGCGGTGACGAAGAGAAACCAGTTGTCGATGAAGAATTTCACGAGGGGGGCCCACGGTCCGCGGGTCGTTGGGAGCAACCCGGGATTATAGAATTTGTCTCTCCCTTCGCCGCTCAGGGGGCGCCCGTCCCCGCTACCGAGACCACCCATGTACAAACTCGTGCTGATTCGCCACGGCGAATCGACCTGGAACCTGGAGAACCGTTTTACCGGCTGGACCGACGTCGAGCTGACCGATACCGGTGTCGAGCAGGCGCGCCAGGCCGGCCGCTTGCTGAAGTCAGAAGGCTTCGATTTCGACATCGCCTACACCTCGGTGCTGAAGCGCGCGATCTGGACCTTGTGGCATGCCCTCGACGAACTCGACCGGACCTGGCTGCCGGTGGTCAATGAATGGCGCCTGAACGAGCGCCACTACGGCGCGCTGCAGGGCCTGAACAAGGCCGAGACGGCGAAGAAATACGGCGACGAGCAGGTGCTGGTCTGGCGCCGCAGCTACGACACGCCGCCGCCGGCGCTGGAAGCCGACGATCCGCGTTCGGAGCGCAACGATCGCCGTTATGCCTCGCTCGAAGCGGGCCAGCTGCCATTGACCGAATGCCTGAAGGACACCGTTGCCCGCGTGCTGCCGCTGTGGGATGCGGACATCGCGCCGGCAATCCGCAGCGGCAAGCGCGTGCTGATCGCCGCCCACGGCAACAGCATGCGCGCGCTGGTCAAACACCTCGATCAGGTCAGTGACGAGGACATCGTCGGGCTGAACATTCCGAACGGCATCCCGCTTGTCTATGAACTCGATGCCGACCTGAAGCCGCTCGGCAGCCGTTACCTCGGCGACCCGGAGGCTGCGGCGAAGGCCGCAGCGGCGGTTGCCAGTCAGGGCAAGGGCTGAGGCAACGCCGCTAAACCTCGGCCGACGCTGCGGGGACATTGATCGCCGCGGCGATATCGCCGACCAGCGTCAAGGCCAAACGGCGCCGGTCCGCATGCCGCACCGACCGTGCCGGCAGCAACTGCACCGACACCCGCAGCTGCTGCGCATTGGCGGTCCGCCACAGACTCTGCACCAGCGTCGTCTCGCCGACGAAGCTGACCGCGCGGCTGATCGGATGCTCGGCATCCGCATAGGCCAGCGCTACCGGCTGCACCGGCGTCTCGCTGGCAATCGCTGCCTGCAACAGATTGGCATGAAAGGGCAGCAGCATGCTGCCGTCGGTGGTCGTGCCTTCCGGGAAGATCGCCACCGTCTCGCCGGCCTGCAAGGCCTCGGCCATCCGGTGCACGACACGCAGCGCATCGCGCTTGCGCTCGCGCTCGATGAACAAGGTGCCGGCAGCGGCGACCAGCACGCCGAGCAGCGGCCAGCGCCGGACATCGGATTTCGAGACAAAACGTGCATCGGGACAGACGGCGTGGATCGCCAGGATGTCCATCCACGATACGTGGTTGGCGACCAGCAGCTTCGCACCGGGGCGTGCGAAGCCGTGATGCAGCAATTCCACACCCATCAACCGCAGCACCTTCAGCGACCACCAGCGGATCTTCGCTGCCCGCGCCTGCGCATCGAGGCGCGGAAACAGCAGCAGCGTGATCGCCAGCCCGTGCAGCACATGGACCGAAGTCCGCGACAGCCGCCCGACGGCGCGCAGGCCGCGCCACAGCGGCGACGCCGCCATCAGAGTGCAGGCTGGTCGACGCCGCGTTCGTAGGCCAGGTTGCCGGCCACCACCGTCGCGACGACCTGCCCCGGCAATTCATAGCCGGAAAACGGCGTGTGGCGGCCCTGGCTGCGCAATGCGGCCGGCTCGACCCGCCAGTGACATGCCGGGTCGAAGACGCAGACATCGCCGACGCCGCCCTCGACCAGCCGGCCGGCGCTGACCGCCAACGAGCCGAGCGAGTCGCCGAGCACCCGCACCGGCTCGCAGGTGACGCTGGCCAGCGCGCGGTGCAGGCCGGCGCGCGGATCGGCAAAGGCATCATCGCCCCATTTCAGCGCCAGGCTGAGCAGCATCTCGAGCCCGCTCGCACCCGGCTCGGCCTCGGCAAACGGCAGCGTCTTCGCATCCTCGTCGACCGGCGTGTGGTCGCTGACCAGCGCATCGATCGTGCCGTCGGCCAGGCCGGCGCGCAGCGCATCGCGGTCACGCTGCTGCCGCAGCGGCGGTGTCAGCCGCATCGACGACTCGAAATAGCCGATGTCGACATCGCTGAGGTGCAGCGAATTGACGCTGACGTCACAGCTGACTGGCAGGCCCTCGGCCTTCGCGGCGCGGACCAGCGCGACGCCAGCCGCGCTCGACAGGCGGCACAGATGGACCCGCGCGCCGGTGCTGCGCACCAGTTCGATGATCGTGTGCAGCGCGATCGTCTCGGCAATCACCGGCACACCGGTCAGGCCGAGCCGGGTCGCCACCGGGCCGCTGGCGGCAACGCCGCCACCGAGCCATTTGTCCTGCGGCCGCAACCACACCGTATAGCCGAAGGTCGACGCATATTGCAGCGCACGCTGCAGCACCTGCGTATCGGTGACCGCGACCTCGGCCTGCGAAAAACCGATGCAGCCGGCCTCGGTCAGCTCGGCCATCTCGGTCAGCACCTCGCCGGCCAGGCCACGCGTCAGCGCGCCAAGCGGGAACAGCCGGCAGCGACTGAGCTTGCGGGCACGGAATTTCAGCATCTCGACCAGCCCCGGCTCGTCGAGCACCGGATCGGTATCGGGCGGGCAGACCAGGCTGGTCACGCCGCCGGCCGCCGCGGCATTCAGCTCGCTCTCGAGCATGCCTTCGTGTTCATGGCCGGGCTCGCGCAGACGCGCGGCCAGGTCGACGAGGCCGGGAGCAACCACCAGGCCGGTGGCATCGATCGTGCGCTCGGCACGGCTGGCATCGAGGTCGTTGCCGATGCCGACGATGCGGCCGGCGGCGATCAGCAGATCGGCGAATTCATCGCGGCCGCTTGCGGGATCGATCACCCGGCCGTTGCGGATCAACAGGTTCATGCGCTGTTCCCGGCAATGATCGACATCACCGCCATCCGCACCGCGATGCCGAACGTCACCTGCGGCAGGATCACGCTCTGCTTGCCGTCGGCGACCGCCGAGTCGATCTCGACGCCGCGGTTGATCGGCCCCGGATGCATCACGATCGCATCGGGTTTGGCAACCGCGAGCTTTTCCGGCGTCAACCCGAAACTCTTGAAAAATTCACCGGCGCTCGGCAGCATCGCGCCGCTCATCCGCTCGTTCTGCAGCCGCAGCATGATGATCACGTCTGCATCGCGGATGCCCTCTTCCATGTCGTGGCAGACGCGCACGCCCATCTCGCGGAAATCGGCCGGCACCAGTGTCTTCGGGCCGACCGCGCGGATCTCCGGCACGCCGAGGATGGTCAGCGCATGGATGTCGGAACGGGCGACGCGCGAGTGCACGATGTCGCCGACCACCGCCACCGTCAGCTGGCTGAAATCCTTCTTGAAGTGGCGGATCGTGTACATGTCGAGCAGACCCTGCGTCGGGTGCGAATGCCGCCCGTCGCCGGCATTGATCACATGCACATGCGGCGCGACATGCTGCGCGATCAGATACGGCGCGCCGCTCTCCGCATGGCGCACGACGAACATGTCGGCATGCATCGCCGACAGGTTGGCGATCGTGTCGAGCAGGCTTTCGCCCTTCGCGGTCGACGAACGCGAGATATCGAGGTTGATGACGTCGGCCGACAAGCGCTTCGCGGCGATCTCGAACGTCGTGCGGGTGCGCGTGCTGTTCTCGAAAAACAGGTTGAACAGGCTCTTGCCGCGCAGCAGCGGCACCTTCTTCACCTCGCGGTCGTTGACGCTGAGGAAGCTGCCGGCGGTATCGAGGATCTGGTGGATCACCGCGCGCGGCAAGCCCTCGACCGACAGCAGGTGGATCAGTTCGCCGTTGGCATTGAGCTGCGGATTTCGTCTGTACAACATCGTGGCGGGTTCCCGGCGGCGGCGCGTCAGAGGATGTCGAAACTGAGCCGGCCGGATTCGTCGCGCATCAGCGACAGACGCTGGTTCGGCGGCAGGCTGGTCGACGCGGCGGCAAAGCCGGGCTGGATTGGCAGTTCACGGCCGCCACGGTCGACCAGAACCGCAAGGTCGACACTGGCCGGCCGGCCGAAATCGAACAATTCATTGACCACCGCACGCACCGTGCGGCCGGTATCGAGCACATCGTCGATCAGCAGGATGTGGCTGTTCTCGATCTCGAACGGCAATCGGGTCGGGTCGGCTCCGGCAGCCAGTCCGCGCGAGCCGAAATCGTCGCGGTGCAATGCGCTCGAGATCACGCCGTGTTCGCCTGGCAGCTGCAGATCGCGCTGCAGCCGTTCGGCCAGCCAGGCGCCACCCGACCAGACGCCGACCAGCACCGCATCGGGCCGTCGCAGCGCGCGCACGCCCTCGAGCAGCTTCTGGTAAAGCGCCTCCGCGTCGAGCGTCGTGCTCATGCTCGGCTGGCGCAGCAGGTGCTACGGAGAAAAGTCATTTCAATGTACGCAGATATTGCTCGAGGATGATCGCCGCGGATGCCGCATCGAGGTCGGTTGCGCCGCCGGCTACGGCATCGGTGGTCGTATAACGTTCGTCGACCTCGTGCACCGGCAATGCAAAACGGCCCTGCAGCTGGCGCGCAAACCGCCGCGCGCGATGGGTATTCTGATGCGCCGCGCCGTCGGGGTGGAACGGAATGCCGACCACCAGCGCGGCCGGCTGCCATTCGTCGATCAGCGCACCGATCGCGGCAAACCGGGCATCACCTTCGAGAGAAATCGTGCGCAGCGGCTGCGCCGAACCGGTCAGGCTGTTGCCGGCGGCGGCACCGACCCGCCGCTCGCCATAGTCGAATGCAAGGAACGACTGCGCCGCAGTCGCAGCGGCCGGCACGGCGCCGGGCGGTTGGCGCGGCTTCATGCGTGGCCGGCTTCCTGGCTCAACATGCGCACGTCGATGCCGAGCAGCGACAAGGCCTTGTCGTAGCGCTGCTCAACCGGCGTATCGAAGATGATGTCGGGCGCGGCGGCCACATTGATCCAGCTGTTGCGGCTCATCTCGTCCTCCAGCTGCCCGGCCCCCCAGCCGCTGTAGCCGAGCGTCACCAGCACCTTCTTCGGGCCGGCACCGCTGGCCAATGCCTCGAGCACATCCTTGCTGGTCGTCATCTCGAGCCCGCCCGGAATCTTCAGAGACGAGCTGTACTGGCCCGTTTCATCCTCCTGCGGCTCGTGCAGCACGAAGCCGCGCTCGGTCTGCACCGGCCCGCCGAAAAAGACCGGCGTCTGCGCCAGATCCTCGCGATCGAGCGGCAGCTCGACCTTTTCGAACAGGTTTTTCAGCGTGATGTCGATCGGCTTGTTGATGACCAGGCCGAGCGCACCCTTTTCGGTGTGTTCGCAGAGGTAGACGACGGTGCCGGCGAACGTGTCTCCGCCCATGCCGGGCATGGCGATCAGAAACTGGTTCGTGAAATTGACATTGACGTCGGCAGCGGCCATGGCGCGGATTTTATTCGTGGATTCGATCAACGGGCGACGGCCAGCATGGCACATCCCCGGTGTAGCACACTCGGATCATGGACAAAGCCCTCGATTCGGTGCTGGTGTGGCTGCGCCGTGACCTTCGCCTCGACGACAACGCCGCGCTGCACCGCGGCCTGACGATCGGCCGGCGGGTCTGGTGCGTTTTTGTTTTCGATACCGACATCCTCGATCCGCTGCCGCGCCGCGACCGGCGGGTCGAATTCATCCGCGACAGCCTGGCCGAAGTCGACGCCGGACTGGCCGATCTGGGCAGCGCCGGCGGGGTGCGGTTGCTGGTCCGCCACGGCCGCGCGGTCGAGCAGATCACGAGTCTCGCCGAGGCACTTGGCGTCGATGCCGTTGTCGCCAGCCACGATGACGAGCCGGCGGCACTCGCACGCGACGAAGCGGTGCGCGAGGCGCTGCGCCGGCAGGGCCGCGCCTTCCACACGGTGAAAGACCATGTCGTGTTCGAACGCAGCGAACTGCTGACCCAGGCCGGCGCACCGTACGGCGTCTTCACGCCGTACAAGAAGGCCTGGCTCGCCAAGGTCGACGATTTCTACCTGAAGGCCTATCCGATCGCACGCCATGCCGCGGCGCTCGCGCCGCCGCCGGCCGGCATCGAGGCCGGCGTTCCGGAACTGGCCGAGATCGGCTTCGAAGCCACCAACCTGCAGCAGTTGCAGCTGCCGAGCGGGGCCAGCGGCGCAGCAACGCTGCTCGATCAGTTCCTGCAGCGGATCGACGACTATGACGAGCAACGCAACTACCCGGGCCGGCGCGGCACCAGTTATCTGTCGGTGCATCTGCGTTTCGGCACCGTCTCGATCCGCCGGCTGGCCCGCGAAGCCCGCACGCGGGCGGCCGCCGGCTCGACCGGTGCGGCCAGCTGGCTGTCGGAGCTGATCTGGCGCGATTTCTACCACCAGGTGCTGCACCACCATCCGCATGTCGTCGACGCGAGCTTCCGACCCGCCTACGACCGCATTGCCTGGGAAAGCGGAGCGCTTGCCGAAAGCCGGTTTGCCGCCTGGTGCGAAGGCCGCACCGGCTACCCGCTGGTCGACGCGGCGATGGCGCAGATCAACCAGACCGGCTACATGCACAACCGGCTGCGGATGGTCGTCGCGAGTTTCCTGGTGAAGGATCTGGGCATCGACTGGCGCTGGGGCGAGCGTTATTTCGCGCGCCAGTTGAACGACTACGACCTGGCGGCAAACAACGGCGGCTGGCAATGGGCGAGCTCGAGCGGCTGCGACGCGCAGCCGTGGTTCCGCATCTTCAACCCGACCGCGCAAAGCCGCAAATTCGATCCGGATGGCCGCTTCATCCGCCGCTACCTGCCGCAACTCGCGAAGCTGCCCGATGCCGCACTGCATGAACCGGCGCAGGCCGCGCCGGCCGTTCTGGCGGCCGCCGGAATCGAGATCGGGCGCGACTATCCGGCGCCGATCGTCGACCACGCCGAGGCGCGGCAGCACACGCTGCAGCGCTACGCAGTCGTCAAGGGCGCGGGCTGAGCAGATGCAGACTCAGGCGCCTGGCGCCGATTGCCGCACGCCGTCGGCGACCGCCGTCAGCAGTTCGTCCTCACGGTACGGCTTGCCGAGATAACGGGCGACGCCGAGCGATTCGGCGTGCACGCGATGCCGGTCGGCGATGCGCGAGGTGATCATCACCACCGGCAAGCCACGCGTGCGCTCGGCCGAACGGAGCTGGCCGACCAGTTCGTAGCCGTCCATCCGCGGCATCTCGATGTCGCTCAGCACGACGGCGGGCAGCTCCTGCTCGATCCTCTCCAGCGCTTCGATGCCGTCCTTCGCCAGCGCCACCCGATAACCCTCGCGCAGCAACAGCCGCTGCGTGACGCGGCGCACCGTCAGCGAATCGTCGACGACCAGCACCAACGGCCCGGCCACCGCGGCGGCCGGCGCGGCGCCGCCGCCATGCCGAGGCAGCGCACCGCTGAATACCAACGCACCGTATTCGGCCGCCAGTGCCAGCGGGTTGTAGATCAGCGCCACCGAACCGGACGCCAGCATGCTCATGCCGACCAGCCCCGGCAGCCGCGACAACTGCGGCCCGAGGGGGCGGATCACCGCCTCCTGCTGGCCGAGCGTCTCGTCGACGCGCAATGCGATGCGTTGCTTGCCGCTGTGCACGATCACCATCGGACGGCTGCGGCCGAAGTCCTCGCTGGTATCGGCACTGTGGCCGAGCAGCGCGCCAAGCCAGTACATCGGCAGCATCAGGTCGCCGTAGAGGTAGAAACCGTCGGCCCGCGCGGCCGCCAGATCGGCTGCGGTGATCCGGCGCACCCGCTCGACCATCGTCGCCGGCACCGCAACGGTCAGTTCGCCGCAACGCAGCATCAGCACCTGTGTCATCGCGGTCGTCAGCGGCAGCAGCATCGAGAAGCGGCAGCCCTGGCCCGGCGTGCTGGTCACGTCGATCTGGCCTTCGAGCGCAGCCAGATCGTTGCGCACGACATCGAGACCGATGCCGCGGCCGGCCATTTCGGTCAGCCGCTCGGCGGTCGAAAAGCCGGGGCTGAAGATCATCTCGGCCTCCTGCCCGTCGGCGAGCCAGCGGCCCATCGCCTCGGCGCGGGCACGGATTCGTGCCAGGTCGAGACCGGCGCCGTCGTCGACGACGTCGATGCCGACCTCGTTGCCGTGCTGGTGCAGCCGGATCTGCAACTGGCCGCTGACCGGTTTGCCGGCCCAGCCGCGTTGCTCGGGCATTTCGATGCCGTGGATCACCGCATTGCGCAGCAGGTGTTCGAGCGCCGGTGTCACCCGATCCAGCACGCTGCGGTCGAGTTCGATGCTGCCGTCGATGATCTGCAGCTCGGCCTGCTTGCCCGATTCGCTGGCCGCCTGGCGGACTACGCGGTGCAGGCGTTCGGCCACCGAGTCGAACTCGACCATCCGCGTGCGCAGCAGATCGGACTGCAGCTCACGGGTCAGCCGCGTCTGCGCCGCCAGTTCGTCCTCGCTGCGCTGCAGGTTGCGCTTCAACGAGCGCTGCACCGTCGCGACGTCGTTGACCGACTCGGCGATCATCCGCGTCAATTCCTGCAACCGGGTAAATCGATCGATTTCCAGCGCGTCGAACGGCTGCAACCCGCTGCGTGCCGCCTCGCTGCGCGAGCTCATCTGCGTTTCCGCCTGCAACTCGAGATCGTGCAATTGCTGGCGCAGCCGTTCGATGTTGTCGCCCAGTTCGCCCATCGCGGTGTGCATCTGCCCCATCTCGACCTCGATGCGGGCGCGCGACAGGTTGACCTCGCCGGCCTGGTTGACCATCCGCTCGAGCAGCGACGCGCGCACCTTGACCGAAGCCTGCGCCGCCGACTGGCCAAGCCGCGATACGGCCGGCAGCGGCGTCGGTGCAGGCTGGCTGAAGCGCGACCAGTCGACCCGCGCTCCGCTGGCAGCGGCGTCGGCGGCAGCGGCGGTAGCAACCGGTTCGGGCAGAGTCGGCACGGCCGGATCGAGCGTGGCGTCGGCCGGCTCGACAGCAGGCGGCGGTGCCGCTGTGCCCGCCAGCAGATGATCCCGGGCATCGCTTTCGCGCAAGGTCTCGAAGGCCTGCTGCAGCACGTCACTGCCAGCCAGCAACGAATCGACAGCCGATCGGTCGACCTGAAACAGGTTGGCAGTCAGCGCCTCGATCCGCGTCTCCAGCCGGTGTGCCAGCTCGCCGAGCCGCATCGCGCCGGCCAGCCGTGCCCCGCCCTTGAAGGTGTGCAGGTGGCGCATCGCCGCGTTCGCAGGCTCGGGCTGCTCCGGCTGACGCGCCCAGTCGCGCAGCGCCGCGGCCAGCCGCGGCAGCAGGTCGTTCGCCTCCTCCTCGAAAATCGGAAACAGCTCGGCCTCGACCCGATCGACCGCACGGATGTCGGCCAGCCAGTCGGCCTGCGGCGCGGCGGCGTCGGCCGCGGGTTCGGCCGCAACGGCCTCGGCAGGCTGGCGTTGCGACAGCCGGTGCCGGAAATCGGCCAGCCGCTGCAGCAACTCCGCTGATGGCGAGCGCAGAAAACCGGCTGCAAACTGGTGCAGCAGTTGGCGGATTTCCTCCGCCGCATCGCTGAACAACAAGACATCGACGTCGGCTGCGCCGCCGGCCGATGCGATCTGCTGCTCGCGCTGCAATGCCGCCTCGAGTTCGCGTGCGAGGTCGCCAAGGCCGGTATAGCCGACGGTGGCCGAGCTGCCGGTCAGCGCATGCAGGCGATCAATGGCGTCCGCAGGCACCGGCCGATGGCCTCGCATCGCCGATTCGGCGAGCTCGCTGCACAGCTGACGCGACAACTCCTCGGCTTCATTGAGGAAGATATTGAACAGCGCGATCGGCACCGACAACGAACCGATCTGCCGCATCGCTTGCTCGTCCGGAACCGGCGCAGGCGGGACAACGTCCGCCAGCTCGCCAGCCGCGACCGAACCGGCGTCCGGCTCGGTAAAGGCTGCGGGTGCGGCAGCCGGTTCGGCAATCCCGGCTTCCGCTGCGGGCGCCGGCGCATCGGCAGGCGGCGCATCTGGCCAGCTCGGCGGCGGCGATTCGGCGGGCGGCGGCTCCTGCCAGCTCGGCGGCGGCGATTCGGCGGGCGGCGGCTCCTGCCAGCTCGGCGGTGGCGCTTCCGCGGACGGCAGCTCCTGCCAGGCGGGCAGCGGCGTTTCGGCGGGTGGTGCTTCCTGCCAGATCGGCGACGGCGCTTCCGCGGATGGTGGCTGCTGCCAGCCCGGCAGCGCGACGTCTGCGTCGGCGTCTGCGGATTCGACCCAGCTTGCCGGCAACGCCGGGTCGACATCGCCTTCGGCCGGCGCTGCCGTCTCGACGGGCTCGGGCGAGACCGGCATCTCCGCGGCCGGAGTTGCAGCAGGCCATGCCGCTTCAACGACCGTCGGTTCGGGCAACTCGACGGCAGGCGGCTCGGCCCAGTCCGGCATCGACCCCTGCCCTGCATCGCCCTGCGGAACGAAGGCCACCAGCTCTTCGATGTCGGGCGCCGGGGCGGCCGGGGTCGTCTCGTCCGATTCCGGCGGAAGCTGATCGGCCGATGCCGGCGCCGCTGCGGCCGGGGGCGGCTCGACCGCCGGCGCCTCGTCCCAGTCCGGCAATGGCGGCGGCTCGATCACCGGCGCATCGTGCCATTCCGACAGCGGCGGCTCGCCATCTGCTGACGGCTGCGAATCCGCCTGCACTTGCTCCCAGACCGGGGCAGCGTCGCCAACCGGCAGCACTTCCGCCTGCGGCGGCGCTGCCTCCGCACTGTCCCGCTCGGCATCGCCTGGCAGCGGCTCGGCGGCTGCATCGTCAGCCGGCTCGGCACTGCCCCTGCCGGCTGCCGGCGCAGCATCCGCTTCGCCTTCGGGGGCCGCCGGCTTCGGATCGGAAAGATCGAGACTGATGAACGACAGATCCGGCATTGCCGCTGGCGGCAGAGCCGGGATGCGGCCGATTTCGTCGCCGCCGACCTCGGTCGACACTCGCGGCGAAGGTGGGGGTGCCGGCGCGTCCGGCCGCAGCGAATCGCCCCAGCGGGTGGCACCGTCGGCGGGTTGCGGAACCGGCGGATGGCCGAAATCCAGGTTCAGGTCGAGGTCCAGATCGAGGTCGTCGGCGCTCGGCAGATCGGCCGGAAAACCGAGCGGCCGCGCGTCATCGGTCTGCTTCGGCAGCGGCAATTCATCGTCGAGCCAGTCGTCCGAATCCGGCGCAGCGGCTGCGGGCGGGGTCGTGGCTGGCGCGGCGGCATCGAACCACGACAGGTCGAAATCGAGCTCGCCAGGCACCGTGATCTCGCGCTCGGCCGTGTCAGCAGCCGCTGGCGGCTCGCCCGGCGTCTGCGGTCGAGCCGCCGGCGCGTCGGCGGCACGTTCGGCATCGCTGCCGTCGTCGGCATCGGCGGCCGGCTGGGCACTGCCCAGCCCCAGCGATGCGGCAATGCGCTCGACGTCTTCCGCTATCGCGGCGGCCAACGGCCGATCGGATGCGCCGTCAGCGGCGCTTGCCGGATCGGCGCCAGCCGCCGCCAGCCAGGCATTGCAGCGCTGTTCGGCCTGCCATGCGAGTTCGCCGGCCGCAGCGCGGCCGACCATGCGGGCGCTGCCTTTCAGCGTATGGAAATGCCGGCGCAGCTCGCCCACTGCCACAGCATCGTCCTGGCCGCCCTGCCAAGCGGCCAGCTGGCGGCGCGCCTCGGCCAGCAGTTCCTGCGCTTCATCGGCAAAAATCGACTGCAATTCCGGATCGACGACATCGACACCGACATCGACTTCGTCGGCGCCGGCCTCTGGCGTCGCCGGCCCGGTCTGCGCGACAGTTTCGAATTCGGGTTCGGGTTCGGGTATTGATTCGGGCGCCGGCTCGAGGTGCGCGATGTCGATCGGGGCCGGCTGCTCCGATGCGTCGATTTCGACGCTTTCCGGGGCCAGGGCTGCTGCCGCGGTCGCGGGCGGCGCGGCTTCGGGCCCGCGCGTCGCGGCCGAACGCAGCCGCTCGGCGGCAGCATCGTAGAAAAACATCGTCCGCGCCAGCGCCGGTTGCACCGCCAGCATGTCGAACAGGAAGCCGAGCATGCCGATGTTGGCTGCAAGCCGCTCGAGCCGATCGGCGCCGGGTGCCGTGGCCGCGTCGGCTGCGATCGCAGCAGTTTCACGGCGCATCTGCTGCAGCGCCAGCACCGCCGCGTCGACGCCGAGCACGCGCAGCACGCCGTGCATCGACTGCAGCTGTTTCTCGACCGGCGCCAGCGTTGTGCGGTCGGCCGGATCGCGAAAAAAGCGGTCGAGCTGCTGTTCGGCAGCGGTCATTGCATGGCGCAGTTCCTGCACCACCGTGCCCTGCGTCTGTCGTTCGGCGACACGCCGGAACAGGTCCTCGATCCAGTCCTCGAGCGGCTGCGCCGAGCCGCTGCTGCTGGCGGCATCGATGCGCTGCGCCAGCCGATCGAGCGGCCGATCGGCGGCGTTGCGCACACCGTCGAGGTCGTCGAGCGTCGCCTCGAGATACAGCAGCGCGGTGGCCACCTCCATCGCGACGCCCTCGGCCGGCGCTGCACCATCGGCGGCGCAGCGCACCGCGATCGCTTCGAGCAGTTCGGCGAGCTTGTCGCCGTCGCTGAACATCCGGCGCAACGAATCGGACAGCAGGCTGAACGATTCGACCAGGCTGCCGAGGTGCAACAGTTCACCCGCGACGACGGCCGACCAGATCTGCTTGGCCGACTGCAGGCGCCGCTGCGCCTGTGCAGCAAGTGCCGGATCAAAACGTCCGAGCGGGCTGCTCGAGTAGTCGACCGCAGGCTGCCGGTCCAGGTCATAGGCCGCGCGCACCGCGGCCAATCGCGGCGCCGCCGGGCCGGATTCCGGCGGCTTCACCTGGGCGCAGAAAAACAGCAGGTCGTGGCCGAGGCGCCGCACCGCATCATCGTCGGCCGGATGACCGCGATGCAGCGATCGCAGCAGCGACAACAGCCGCGAACCCAGCCGCTTGTTGAACACATCCTCGCGCAGCAGCCCCTTGGCCAGCGCCTCGAAGACGGCGGCCGCCAGTTGCCACAGCGCCGGCAATTCGCCGCCCGCCGGCGCCGTTGCGGCGGCGACACCGGCATAGAAGTCGCTGATCCGCGCCAGGATCAGCGGGCTCGGCGTCTTGATGTTGGCCAGCGTCAGCTGCTCGAGCGCGGTCATGCTGCGCGAATCGATCGGCCGCTGCTGGATGCCCGCCTCGACCGGCAACACCGTGAACTGCCAGTCGGCCGACCACAAGTCGGCCGGGTGAACCCGTTCGGCGCCGGCCACCTCGAGCAGCGCGCGCATCTGCGGAAACAGCTGCAGCGCAGGCACCGGACGACCCGCCTTCATCCGGCCCAGCCAGTCGGTGACTGCAAACGACGCCTGTTCGATCTTGTCGACCAGCGCGGCATCGACCCGCGCCGGACGCTGCAATGCCCAGCGCAACGCAGCTTCGCTGGCATCGAGCACCCGTGCCGCAGCCGGCAGGCCGACCATCACCAGCGCGCCGGCAGCCTGATGAATCATCGACAAGGCCTGCCGCAAGCCGCCGAGTTCGCGTGCCGATACATCGGAGCCGTCGTGGGACTCGCTCTCGCGCAGATGGCGGCGCAGCAGCTTGTGCGCGGCTTCGAGGTTGCGCCGCAACTCGTCGTGGACCCAGGCGACACCGCTCGGATCCTGCGGCGTGCGGGCACCGGTGCTGGTCGACGGTGTGTCGTCGGTGGCGGCGGCGGAACGATCGTGTGCAGACATGGGTTTTGTCAGACGATCTTGAACCGCGCAACCGATTGCCGCAACTCGTCCGCGGTCTGCGCCAGCTCGCGCACGATGCGCGCGGTCGACCGCGTTCCTTCACCGGTCTGCTCGGTCACCGCGAGGATGTGCTGGATGTTGGTCGCAACGACATGGGCGGTATCGGCTTCCTGCAGCGCCTGGTGGGAAATGCCGGCAATCAGCTCCGACAGCCGGCGCGATACCCCGTCGATATCGGCCAGCGCAGCGCCGGCGGCATCCGACAGACGGGTTCCCTCGACGACGCCCTGGGTCGAACGCTCCATCGCGGCAACCGCATCCTGGGTATCGGTCTGGATCACGCGGACCAGCGCGGCAATCTGCCGCGTCGCATCGGCGGAACGTTCGGCAAGCCGCTGCACCTCCTCGGCGACGACCGAGAAACCGCGGCCGGCCTCACCGGCAGATGCGGCCTGGATCGCCGCATTCAGCGCCAGCACATTGGTCTGCTCGGTGATGTCGGAGATCAGCTCGGTGATTTCGCCGATCTCCTGCGACGACTCGCCGAGCCGCTTGATGCGCTTGGAGGTGTCCTGGATCTGTTCGCGGATCACGTTCATGCCGCCGATCGTCGCCTGCACCGCTTTCGATCCGCTGTCGGCTGCGGCCAGCGACTGATGAGCGACATGCGCCATCAGTTGCGCCTGCGACGACACCTGCACGATGCGGCCGGCCATCTGCAGCACCGCTTCACCGGTATCGCGGATCTCGCGCAACTGCTCGGCGGAAGTCGCGAGCAGTTCGACCGATGTCGTCTCGACCTGCTCGGTCGTGTCGGTGACCCGGCCCGCCGCACCCTGCACCTGTGCAACCAGCGCGCGCAATTCCTCGATCGTGTAATTCAGCGAATCGGCGATCGCTCCGGTGATCGCCTCGCTGACCGTCGCCTGCCGTGTCAGGTCGCCTTCGGCAACCGCCTGCAGCTCGTTCATCAGGCGCAGGATCGCGGTCTGATTGGCATCGTTGCTGCGCCTGGCTTCGGCCTGCAGTCGCTGCGCGACGACCCGCTGCGCGTCGGCCATTGCCGCGCGCTGCTTCTGCCCGATCACGAACAGGCGCAGCAGGCCGATGCCACCGAGCAGCAGCAACCCGACCGACAAGACCCCCAGCACGAACTGCCATCCCGACACGTCGCCGTCGGCCGGCATCCGCTGCGACATCGAGTCGAGTCCTCGCGCCAGGCGGTCCGCGTCGACGGCGAGCGCGGTCTGCGCGATGCGGGCCGCCGACAACTGCTGCAGCATGTTCAGCAGCGAGGCCGCCGGAGCCTGCAAGGCCTCGAAGCGTTCGCCCAGTGCGGCCAGCCGTTCACGTTGCAGTCGATCGCGTGGCGGGCTCAGCCGCAAGCCGGGATGGCCGTCGCTCAGGGCGTCGAGCAGCGAGCGGGCAACGCTCAGGTCCTTGCCGAGCGAGACCAGCATCTCGCGATCGACACCGGCAGGCGTCATCAGCCGCCGCACCGTCAGCGGGATGCGCTGGCTCATCATCATCAGCTGACCGACGGCGGCGACTTCGGCGGCCGAAGCGCCCTGCTGCATTTTCAGCGCGGCCAGCGATTCGACACCTTCTTCGAGCAGATCGGCCTCGCGTTCGATCGACTTCTGCAGCGCCGCCGCCTCGACCAGCCGGCTGCGTTCGGCCAGCACGATGCCGGCATTCTTCTGCATCGATTGCGAGATCGGCAACAGCGCGCGCAATCCGGCTGCCGCTTCGTCGCCAAGACCATCGGCGGCGCGGATCAGGCTGTCGAGCGCGGCGTCGAGCGACGTCGAAGCGGCCTGCAGTTCGCCGAGCGCCGCCGCATTGCCGTTCAGCGGCTGCGCCGCAACCTTCGCGACGCGCTGCGTCTGCAGCATCGCACTGCCGATCGCCTCGGCCGGCACGATCACACGTCGTTGCTGCCATTCGATCACCGCCATCGCCAGCAGGCCAAGCAGACCCAGCACCAGCAGCGCCGTCAGCAGGCGGCGCTGCATCGGCTGCGGCCAGCCGCCGATCAGCGGCAGTTGCCGCTCACGACCGCCCGGCGCATGGTGGTCGACCTGCGCGTCGTCCTGCCGATCGGGCGGCTGCCGATAGGCGGCAGCCAGCCCGACTGCGGCCGCACCACTGTCGGGCTCACCGAGGCCGGTCAATGCTTCGCGCCCACCCGCGGTGACGTCCAGGCGCGTCCCGCGCAAAGGGGCAGGCCCGCCAGCGGGACTGGCCGGCGCGGCGGTGGGATCGGAAAAACTCATGTCGTTGGCTGCAAGGCGGACTCCCTGACAGCAGGATATCGGCAGCCGCTCATGAACCTGAGCCTGAAGATGGCTGGATCGGCTCGATGATGTCGAGAAAAAAGCCGTCGACGGCGAGTTCGGAGAGCCGGATTTCCTGCCAGATTCTGGCCCCGGCGGCCTCGCGGAAACTGCGGCCGGCAAACCGGGGCCGGCCGGCTTCTGCATCCGGTCCGGGCTCGACCGCGAGCAGCTCGGCTTCGTGGCGCAGCCCGGCCAGCTGATCGACGCGCAAAGCGCAATGCGCTTCGAGGCGGGTATTCAGCGCGACCAGCCAGCCGCCTGCAAGCTCATCGGCCGGCGACCGCAGGCCGAGAAAACCGCCGAGGTCGACGACCCCCTGCAATTGCCCGCGCAGATTGGCGACGCCGAGAAACCACGGCCGCACATGCGGCACCCGAACGGCGCCGGCATAGGCCGAGATCTCGCCGGCATCGTTCAGCGGCAGCAACAAACCGGCATCGGCACAGGTCACCGCCAGCCAGGACTGCTCGGATGCGGCGCCGGGCGGTGCCGCCGGCGCGCCAGCGTCGCTTGCCGACAAATCTGGTGCGGTAGGCTCGAACATTTCAGCCACAGCGGCGGATCTTCGCGACCAGATCGTCGGCGTCGACCGGCTTGACGACAAAATCGACGGCGCCCTGGCGCAAGCCCCAGATGCGGTCGCTTTCCTGGTTCTTGCTCGAGCAGATGATCACCGGCAGCCCGGCATAACGCGGGTCACGGGTAATGCTGCGGGTCAGCATGAAACCGTTCTGGCCCGGCATCACGATGTCCATCAGCACCAGGTCCGGGCGGTCGGCATCGAGTTGCCGCAGGGCCTCGCTGCCGCTGTCGGCGGTGTTGACCGAAAAGCCGTGCTTGCCGAGCAGCGCGCTCAGGTGGTGCAGCTCGGTTTTCGAATCGTCGACAAGCAGGATCTTCCGGATCGCCATCGCGCGGCTCAATCGGAAGACGCCGGGCAATGCTGCTCGACCGCCTGCAGCAGCTGCTCCTTCGTGAACGGCTTGGTCAGGTAATCCTCGGAGCCGACCAGCCGGCCGCGCGCCTTGTCGAACAGACCGTCCTTCGACGACAACATGATCACCGGCAGGCCGGCGAAGCGCGGGTTGCGCTTGATGATCGCGCAGGTCTGGTAGCCGTCGAGCCGCGGCATCAGGATGTCGCAGAAGATCAGATCGGGGCTGTGATCGGCGACTTTCGACAAGGCATCAAAACCGTCTTCGGCCAGCAGGACCTCGTGGCCGGCCTGGGTCAGGAAGATCTCTGCGCTGCGCCGGATCGTATTGCTGTCGTCAATGACCAGAACCTTGACGGCGCCGCTGCGGCCCGAATCACCGCTGGTTGCTGCTGCTTGCGTTGGCAGGTTCATGCGCTTGTTTTCCCGGCGCCGCAGCTGCGGCTCGAATCCTGACGGAACCCGACGATACAACGCCGCGCGACGGCCGGCGGCGACGCTGGTGCGCAGCCGGCGCGGCTGCGCTCAGATTTCGACCATCTCGAAATCTTCCTTCCGAGCGCCGCATTCCGGGCAGGTCCAGTTCATCGGTACGTCGGCCCATGCCGTGCCCGGAGCAATGCCGTGTTCGGGATCCCCGGCGGCTTCGTCGTAAATCCAGCCGCAGATCAGGCACATCCAGGTTCGAGGCTCGGTCACTTGTTGCTCTTCGCGTCACTACAATGGCTCGGGATTGTAGCGATGCCCCCTGGTGGCCCTATCCTTTCCCGAACGACACCCGCAACAGTGCTCATCATCCCAGCCCGCTTCGGCTCCGCCGTCGCCGCTCGCCTTCAACTGTTTTACGGATGCCGCCGTCCATGAGCCCTGAACAAGCCTCCCCCGCCAGCGATTCAGCCGAAGAGCTGCTGCAGGATTCGCCTGCGCCGGCCTGCGTGCTCAGCTTCAATGCCAGCGAGCCGAGCGGCGCCGGCGGTGTTGCCGGCGACGTCGTCACGGTCGCTGCGATGGGTGCCCACGCGCTGCCGGTCGTCACCTCGCTGGTGATCCGCGACACCGCGGAGATCTTCGACCACCATGCGATCGATCCCGATCTCGTCGTCGAACAGGCGCGCAGCATCCTCGAGGACGTGTCGATCAACGCATGGAAGGTCGGCTTCCTCGGTTCGGCCGAGGGGGTCAGCGCGGTCGCCGAGGTGCTCAGCGACTATCCCGACGTGCCGCTGGTTGCCTACCTGCCGAATCTGTCGTGGGTCGAAGAGGATGCCCAGCAGGCCTACCTCGACGCCTTCCGCGAACTGGTGCTGCCGCAGACCGAGGTGCTGGTCGGCAGCCACCAGACCTTGACCGATTTCCTGCTGCCGGACTGGGACAACGAGCGTCCGGCGTCGCCACGCGAGCTCGCGGTCGCAGCCGGCGAACACGGCACCCGTTATGTGATGGTCACCAGCGTGCTGATCACCAGCACGAAGACGCCGGACCAGTATCTGGACAACGTGCTGGCGTCGCCGGCGGGCGCGATCACCGGCGAGAAATTCGAGCGCTTCGACGTCAGCTTCGTCGGTGCCGGCGACACCTTGTCGGCTGCGCTGGCAGCATTGCTCGCATCGGGCGCCGAACTGCAGGCAGCAGCCGGCGAGGCGCTGACCTTTCTCGACCAGGCGCTCGACGCCGGTTTCCGGCCAGGCATGGGCAACGTGATCCCGGACCGCTTCTTCTGGGCGCTGCCGCCGGGCGAGGAAGGTGATGAAGCGGGCGACGTCGCGGGCAACGACACACCACCCGGACCGCGACAAATCCATTGAAGCTGTAGCCATGAGCAACCAGGCCCTTTTCGAACGCGCGATGCGCGTGATTCCCGGCGGCGTCAATTCACCGGTGCGCGCATTCCGCGCCGTCGGCGGCACGCCGCGTTTCATCGCCAGCGCCAGTGGCGCCTACATCGTCGACGCCGAAGGCCGGCGCTACATCGACTACATCGGTTCGTGGGGACCGATGATCCTCGGCCACGGCCACCCGGCGGTGCTCGATGCGGTCACCCGCGCCGCCCGCGACGGCCTGTCGTTCGGCGCGCCGACCGAGCGCGAGGTCGAGCTGGCCGAGGAGGTGATCCGGCTGGTGCCGTCGATCGAGCAATTGCGGCTGGTCAGTTCGGGCACCGAGGCCTGCATGAGCGCCCTGCGGCTGGCGCGCGGCGTGACCGGGCGCAGCCACATCATCAAGTTCGAGGGCTGTTACCACGGCCATGCCGATGCGCTGCTGGTGAAGGCCGGCTCGGGCCTCGCGACCTTCGGTTTTCCGACCAGCGCCGGAGTGCCGGCAGAAGTGGTGCAACACACGCTGGTTCTCGAATACAACAATCTGCAGCAGCTCGACGAGGCGTTTGCGACCCACGGCAAGGACATCGCCTGCGCGATGCTCGAACCGATTGCCGGCAACATGAATCTTGTCCGCGCCAGCGTGCCGTTCGTGCGCCGGCTGCGCGAACTGTGCAACACGCACGGCGCCTTGCTGGTGTTCGACGAGGTGATGACCGGCTTCCGGGTCGCGCTCGGCGGCGCGCAAAGCCTCTACGCCCGCGAACTGCCCGGCTTCGCGCCGGACATCAGCGTCTTCGGCAAGGTGATCGGCGGCGGCATGCCGCTGGCCGCATTCGGCGCGTCGCGCACGATCATGGAGCACCTCGCGCCGCTCGGGCCGGTCTACCAGGCTGGCACCTTGTCCGGCAACCCGGTCGCGACCGCCTGCGGCCTGGCGACCTTGCGCGAAATCCAGCAGCCCGGTTTCTACGACAGCCTGGCCGAGCGCACCCGATCGCTGGTGACCGGCCTGACAGCCGCTGCAGCCAAAGCCGGCGTCGAGATGGTCGGCGACAGCGAAGGCGGCATGTTCGGCTTCTTCTTCACATCGTCACTGCCGCAGAACTACGCTCAGGTGATGGCCACCGACAAGGACCGCTTCAACCGCTTCTTCCATGCGATGCTCGACCGCGGCGTCTATTTCGCGCCGGCGCTGTACGAGGCCGGCTTCGTCAGCGCCGCCCACAGCGATGCCGATATCGCCGCGACCGTGCAGGCTGCGGGGGAGGCGCTCGGCGGCTGAGCCGCCGGCACCGGCGCGTGCCATCGCGGCTGCGCGCCATGCCGTCGTCCCCGGCACGAAGCTTGCCAGTTCCTGTCGAGACGACGAAATCTAGAATTCCCCATGCATATCCACATTCTCGGCATCTGCGGCACCTTCATGGGCGGGCTGGCAGCGCTGGCCCGCGAGGCCGGGCACCGGGTCACCGGCTGCGATGCCGGCGTCTACCCGCCGATGAGCGACCAGCTGCGATCGCTCGGCATCGAACTGATCGAAGGCTACGACGCCGGCCAGATGGCACTGAAGCCCGACGTCTTTGTCGTCGGCAATGTCGTCACCCGCGGCAATCCGCTGATCGAGGCCATCCTCGACGCCGGCGCGGCCTATACCAGCGGTCCGCAGTGGCTGGCCGAACAGGTGCTGCCGGGCCGCCATGTGCTGGCCGTCGCCGGCACCCATGGCAAGACGACGACCTCGGGCATGCTGGCGTGGATCCTCGAGCATGCCGGTCTGAAGCCGGGTTTCCTGATCGGCGGCGTGCCGGTCAATTTCGGCGTCTCGGCGCGGCTCGGCGCAACCACCGGCCAGCCGGTACTGCCGTTCGTGATCGAGGCCGACGAATACGACACCGCGTTTTTCGACAAGCGCAGCAAGTTCGTCCATTACCGGCCGCGCACCGCGATCCTGAACAACCTCGAGTTCGACCACGCGGACATCTTCGACGATCTGCAGGCGATCGAGCGCCAGTTCCATCACCTGGTGCGCACGGTGCCGGCATCCGGTCGGCTGGTCGTCAATGCGCGCGAGGAGGCGCTGCAGCGGGTGATCGCGATGGGCTGCTGGAGCGACGTGATGCGCTTCGGCCCGCGCAAGGAGGCGCCTGGGCAGCTGCGTGCGCGCGGCGAGGCGCATGCCTTCGACGTGCTGCGCGGCGCGATGAAGATTGCCCGCGTCGAATGGGGCCTGCTGGGCGAGCACAACCAGCTCAATGCGCTGGCCGCGATCGCCGCCGCCGAACACCTCGGCGTCGATGCCGAAGTCGGCGCGGCGGCGCTCGGCAGCTTCGGCAATGTGCGGCGCCGCCTCGAGTTGCGCGGCGAGGTCGACGGCATCGTCGTCTACGACGATTTTGCCCACCATCCGACCGCGATCCATACCACCGTGGCCGGGCTGCGCAGCAAGCTCGATTCGCTGCAGAGCGCCCATGACGATGCACGCACCCGCATCCTGGCGATCTTCGAGCCACGCTCGAACACGATGAAACTCGGCAGCATGAAGGCCCAGCTGCCGTGGGCACTCGAGGAAGTCGACCTCGCGTTCTGCCACAGCAAGGGGCTGGGTTGGGATGCCGCGGAGGCATTGCAGCCCCTGGAAGTGCCGGTCGTCGTCAGCGACGACATCGACGAGCTGGTGCGACGGGTGCTCGACGCGGCCCGGCCCGGCGACCACCTGCTGTGCATGAGCAATGGCGGCTTCGCCGGCATCCATCAGAAGCTGCTCGACGGGCTGGCGGCGCGCGCCGCGACGCGCTGAGGCGACAGGCTGCGCAATGGACCAGACCACGCAGCCCATGACGCCGCCGACACCGGTCAGCCACCTGCTCTACCTGCACGGCTTCCGCTCGTCACCGCGCTCGACGAAGGCAACGCAGATGGCGCGCTGGGTCGCCCGGCATCGGCCGGAGGTGAGCTGGGCCTGCCCGCAATTGCCGCCGTCTCCGGCCGCAGCGATGGCGATGATCCGTGAGCTGACTGCGCATTGGCCGGCGGCGAGTCGCGCGGTGATCGGCAGTTCGCTTGGCGGTTTTTATGCCGGTCTGCTCGGCGAGGAGCTCGGCTGCCGCACCGTGCTGATCAATCCGGCGGTCGACCAGGCGCGCGATCTGGCGGCAATGATCGGCAGCACGACGACCTGGCATGGCAACGAGCCGTTCGAATTCCGCGCCGAACATGTCGACGAACTGCGCCGGCTGACACCGCCGCGCCTGTTGCGGCAGCAGCTGATGCTGGCGCTGATCGCCAAGGGCGACGAGGTGCTCGACTGGCGCGAGATGGTCGACCGCCATCACGGTGCGAAGATGGTGCTGCTCGAAGGCGGCGATCATGCCTTCAGTGAATTCGAGAACCACCTCGGCACGATTGCCGGGTTTTTCGGCTGGTCATGAGGCGCGTTCGACGCTGACCGGCCGGCACGGAAGCGACGCCCGATGAACGACAACCTGTCCGAATTCCTGCTCGTTCCGCGCGATGTCGATCTGGTGCTGTTCGACCTCGACGGCGTCTTGACAAAAACCGCGCAGGTCCACGCGGCGGCGTGGAAGCGGTTGTTCGATGATTTTCTCGAGCGCCGCTCGCAGCAGACTGGCGAGCCGTTCGAGCCTTTCGACATCGAGACCGACTACCTCGTCCACGTCGACGGCAAGCCGCGAAGCGAAGGGGCCGAGGCCTTTCTGGCGTCGCGCGGCATCGTGCTGCCGCCCGGTACGCCCGAAGACGGCCCCGAAGTCGAGACCATCGCGGCACTCGGCCGCGCGAAGGACGAGCACTTCAGCCGCATGCTCGAGCAACTCGGCGTGGCCATCTACGACTCGTCGCTGGCGCTGGTCAGGCAGTTGCGCGAGCACGATGTGAAGACCGCGGTCGTTTCGTCGAGCCGCCACTGCAAGGCGGTTCTCGAGGCGGCCGGCATCGCCGGGCTGTTCGACGTCCGGGTCGACGGCAACGACCTCGGCAACGGCAAGCTGCGCGGCAAGCCGGCGCCGGACAGCTTTCTGGAGGCGGCCCGTCGGCTTGGCATTCCGCCGTCGCGGGCGGTGGTCGTCGAGGATGCCACCGCCGGTGTCGCGGCCGGTCGCGCGGCCCGCTTTGCCCATGTGATCGGCGTCGACCGCGGCGGCCAGGCACAGGCGTTGCGTGATGCCGGCGCCGACGTCGTCGTCGATGACCTCGCGCAGATCAAGCTGGTCGAGGATCCGCCGTCGGCGTGGTCGCTCAGCTTCGATGGTTTCGATCCGGACCAGGAAGGGATTCGCGAGTCGCTGTGCACACTCGGCAACGGATTTTTTGCGACCCGCGGCGCCACGGTCGATGCGGTTGCCGATGACATCCACTACCCCGGCACCTACCTGGCCGGCGGCTACAACCGGCTGCGCACCGAGTTTCCCGACCGGATCGTCGAAACCGAGGATCTGGTCAATTTTCCGAACTGGCTGCCGATTTCGCTGCGCATCGGTGACGGGCCGTGGTTCTCGACCAGCAGCACCAAGCTGCTCGAATACCACCAGCAGCTCGACTTGCGTGCCGGTCTGCTGCTGCGCCGGCTGCGTTTCGAGGACGAGCAGGGTCGGCGCAGCAGCCTCGTCGAGCGGCGCCTGGTATCGATGGACGCGATGCACGTGGCGGCGGTCGAACTGAGCCTGACCGCCGAGAACTGGAGTGGCGAGGTCGGTTTCTGCTCGGCGATCGACGCCCGCGTCGTCAATGCCGGCGCGCGCTTGTACCGTCGCTTCAACAAGCAACATCTGCAGCCGCTGCAGGCCGAGGTCGTCGATGACGACAGCGTGCTGCAACTGGTCACGACCAGCCAGTCGAAGCTGCGGGTCGCGCAGGTCGCACGCACCCGGGTCTGGCTCGACGACAAGCAACTGCAGCCGCAGCGGCGCACGGTCGACAAACCCGGCCTGATCGGCCAGGCGTTCGAGGTCGCGCTGCGCAGCGGCGAGACCGTCGTCATCGAGAAGGTCCAGTCGCTGTATACCTCGCGCGACCACGCGATTGCCGAGTGCACGCTGGCCGCGCGCACGGCGGCGGCCCGCGCTGGACGCTTTGCCGATCTGGCGGCAGCGCAGCAGCTGGCATGGAAACACCTGTGGCGGCGTTTCGAAGTGCACCTGCAGCCGGCCGGCGCCGGTTTCGGCATCAATGCGCCGATGCTGCTGCGGCTGAACATGTTCCACCTGCTGCAGGCGGTCGCGCCGAACTCGATCGGCCTCGACATCGGTGTGCCGGCGCGCGGCTGGACCGGCGAGGCCTACCAGGGCCACATCTTCTGGGACGAATTGTTCATCTTCCCGTTCTTCAATTTCCGGCTGCCGGAGATCACCCGCTCGCTGCTGATGTACCGCCATCGACGCCTCGGCGAAGCCCGCGCCGCCGCGGCGGCGGCCGGTTATCGGGGTGCGATGTTTCCGTGGCAGAGCGGCAGCGACGGCCAGGAAGAAACGCACCAGATGAACCTCAATCCGCGCTCGCAGCGCTGGATGCCCGACAACACCTGGCTGCAGCGCCACGTCAACAGCGCGATCGCGTACAACGTCTGGCAATATTTCCAGGTCAGCCGCGACGTCGAATTCCTGCACTCCTACGGCGCCGAACTGATCCTCGACATCGCCAGTTTCTGGGCCAGCATCGCGCGCTTCGACGACACGCTCGGCCGCTATGTGATCCGCGGCGTGATGGGGCCGGACGAATTCCACGACGCCTACCCCGGCGCGAGCAACGCCGGCATCGACAACAACGCCTATACCAACGTGATGGCGGTGTGGGTGCTGTGCCGGGCAATCGAGGTGCTCGATCTGCTGTCCGCGTTGCGGCGCAGCGAGCTGATGGCGCTGCTCGGCCTCACCGATACCGACATCGAGCGCTGGAGCGACATCAGCCGCCGGATGTTCGTGCCCTTCCACGACGACGGCATCATCAGCCAGTTCGAGGGCTACGAGAAACTGCTCGAATTCGACTGGCAGGCGTACCGGAACCGCCACGGCAATATCCAGCGCCTCGACCTGATCCTCGAGCAGGAACACGACAGCGCGAACCGCTACAAGCTGTCGAAGCAGGCCGATGTGCTGATGCTGTTCTACCTGTTCTCGGCCGAGGAATTGCACCAGCTGTTCGAACGCCTCGACTACCCGTTCGAATACGAAACCATCCCGCGCAACGTCGCCTACTACACGGCCCGCACCTCACATGGCTCGACATTGAGCCGGGTCGTTCATGCCTGGGTGCTGGCACGTTCGGACCGGCCGCGCGCGATGCGTTATTTCGCCGAGGCGCTGCAGAGCGACGTCAGCGACATCCAGCAGGGCACGGCGGCAGAAGGTGTGCATCTCGGCGCAATGGCCGGCACCGTCGACCTGATGCAACGGGTCACCACCGGCATCGAGATCCGCGCCGATGTGCTGCACCTGAATCCGCAGCTGCCGCAGGAAGTCAGGCGGCTCGACATGCGCATCCGCTACCGGGGCCATTCGCTCGATCTGCGGGTGATGCACGAATCGCTGACGGTGCGCAGCCGCGATCACGATGCGCCGCCATTCGTGCTCGACGTCGGCGGCAAGGTCTGCGATTTTCCGGCCGGGACGACGCGCGTCTTTCACATCGATCCGGCCAGCGGCCACGTCATCGAGGCCGACACCGACGACTGAGCGAGGCCTACATCATCTCGACCAGCCGCTGCACGAACAGCACCGCAAAAAACGCGAGCGCGATGCCGACCGTCCACTTGATGATGAGCAGCCCCCGATGCCGCCAGACGATCTGCCCGGTCCACGCATAGGCGGCAAAACAGAGCAGGCCGGCGAGCAGGCCGATCAGGATCAGGACGCGGAAGATCACGGATGCAGTTGTTCTTCGTTTCGCCTGGCGGTCGGCTTCACCATGCCGGCGCCAGATCGGCAAAACCGGCCGGCGCCTTCGAGGCATCGTCGAAGCTGACGATCTCGTAGGCCGACGGATCGGCAAGCAGCGCGCGCAGCAGCAGGTTGTTCAGCCCGTGGCCGCTCTTGAAGGCGCTGTAGGCGGCGAGCAGCGGATGGCCGACCATGTACATGTCGCCAATCGCGTCGAGCATCTTGTGCTTGACGAACTCGTCGTCATAGCGCAGCCCACCGACATTCAGCACCTTGTGGTCGTCGACGACGACGACGTTGTCCATGCTGCCGCCGAGGCCGAGACCGCGCGAGCGCATCATCTCGACATCCTTCGTGAAGCCGAAGGTGCGGGCTCTGGCGATCTCTCGCTTGTACTGGCCGCTGGCCATGTCGAACACCACGTGCTGGCCGGTCTGGCTGACCGCCGGGTGGTCGAAGTCGATCTCGAAGGTCAGCTTGTAGCCTTCAAAAGGCTCGAGCCGCGCCCACATCAGCCGCTTGCCCTCGCCGTCTCGGACCTCGACCGTCTTCTTGACGCGCAGGAAGCGCTTCGGCGCAGACTGCAGTTCGATGCCGGCGCTTTGCAGCAGAAAGACGAACGATGCGGCAGACCCGTCGAGGATCGGCACCTCCTCGCCGGTGATGTCGACGATCAGGTTGTCGATGCCGAGCCCGGAGCAGGCCGACATCAGGTGCTCCACCGTCTTGACCTTCGGCGCGCCGGGGTCGCCGCCCGGCGACAGCGCGGTCGCCAGCCGGGTATCGCAGACCGCGGTCGCGCTGACCGGAATCTCGACGACCTGCGGCAGATCGACGCGTCGAAAGACGATGCCGGTGTCGACCGGCGCGGGTTTCAACGTCAGCTCGACCCGCTGTCCGCTGTGGACGCCGACACCGATCGCGCGGGTCAGGGACTTCAAGGTGCGTTGGGCGAGCATGTCGGCGATTTTAGTGACCCGGCACCATAAAAACTGCCCTGGCCCGCAAAGACCTGCGAAACCACAGTCGTGAGGCAGCTCGCATCAGCCGCCCGATTCGAGCGGAGCAGGAGGCGCTGCATTGCCGCGCTCCGATGTCATCGCGAGCAGCGCTTCCAGTTCGGCCAGGCTGTCGGCCTCGTGCAAGGGTTTGTCGGTGCGCAGCCGCAGCATGCGAGGAAAACGCACCGCGATGCCGCTCTTGTGACGCGCGCTGCGGTTGATGCCTTCGAAGCCGAGTTCGAACAATAGGCTCGGCCGGACACTGCGCACCGGGCCGAACTTGTCGACCGAGGTGGCGCGGATGATGCGGTCGACGCTGGCAAATTCGGCATCGCTGAGGCCGCTGTAGGCCTTGGCGAACGGCACCAGCTGCAGGCCGCCGTCGACCGGCGGGCGCCGTGCGGCGATCGCCTCGACGACCGCCGCCGCCTCGGCCGCATCGACCGGCGGGCGGTTCCAGACCGCAAAGGTGTAGTCGGTATAGACACTGGCCCGCCGCCCATGGCCGGCCTGCGCATAGATCAGGATCGCATCGACGCTGAGCGGGTCGATCTTCCATTTCCACCAGGTGCCGCCGGCCAGGCCGGGCTGCTTGCGCCGCCCCTGGCCGTAAGCGGCGAGCCGGTGTTTCAGCATCAGCCCCTCGACGCCGCGCTGCCGCGACTGCTCGCGCACTGCCGCCAGCGCGGCCCAGTCGCTGCCTTCGACGAGCGGCGCAATGCGCAGGTTCTGCTCGGCCGCGAAGCGTTCGAGCGCGCTGCGCCGCTGCTGCTGCGGCTGGCTGCGCAGATCGACGCCGCCATCGGCCAGCAGGTCGTAGGCGATGAAGTCAACCGGCGCATCGGTGAGGATCTTGCGGCCGAGTGTCTTGCGGCCGATGCGCTGCTGCAGCAGCGCGAAACTGGCCGGCGCATCGTTTTTCCAGACGACGATTTCGCCATCGACGATGCTGCCATCGGGCCAATCCTGCGCCAGCGCCTGCAGCTCCGGGAAGCGCTCGGTGACCAGTTCCTCGCCGCGTGTCCAGATCCAGACCTGGCCGCCGTGGCGAACGATCTGCGCGCGGATGCCGTCATATTTCCATTCGATCTGCCAATCCGCCGGCGAGCCGAGCCGAGGCTCGAATTCGGCCAGTGGCAGATCCAGCGGATGAGCGAGAAAAAATGGAAACGGCTGGCCGCCGTTGCCGGCCGCGCCGGCAGCGTCGGAGGTGTCGCCGGACTCGGCGGCGATCAACCGTTGAAAGGCGGCCACGTCGGGCCTCGCCTGCTTGTCGGTATAACCGATCATCCGCTGCGCGACCAGTTTCGGATCGAGACCGGCAAATTCGGCCAGCGCACGCTGCACCAGCAGCTTGCTGACGCCGACGCGAAAACCGCCACCGATCAGCTTGCTGAGCAGGAAGCGGCCGCTGCTGTCGAGTTCGTTCCAGTAGCCGGCGATCGCCGCGGCCTGCTCGGCCGGCGCCACATCGCGCAGCGGCAGCAGGCCGTTCTCGATCCAGTCGGCCAGGCCGCGGTCGCTGTGCCGTTCGGCCGGCGGCAGGATCAACGCAATCGTCTCGCCGAGGTCGCCGACCGCCTGATAACACTCCTCGAACAGCCAGTCATCGATGCCGGCAAGTTCGGTTGCCAGCCCGCGCAGCATGCTCGTTGGTACGGTCCGGCGCGGCCGTCCGCCAGCCAGAAAATACACCGCCCATGCGGCATCGGCGGGCGACGCCTGCTCGAGATAACGACGCAGTGCGGCCACCTTGTCGGCAGTCGACGTGCTTGCATCCAGCGCCTGGAACAGCTCGGCAAAACGGCGCATCAATTGTCGTCCGCAAGCTCCCGGACAAGCGTCACCGGCACCGGCGAATGGGCAAGCAGCGCGGCCGCGACCGCACCGGGCCGACCGGCGCCGCAACCCATCACCACCGCATCGCAGCCATAGTTCTCGACCAGGTCGACCAGCAGGTGACCAGGGTCGCCGCCGACGACTTCGGCTTCCCAGCTCGCGCCGGCCGCCTCGAGCAGTTGCTCGGCGGCCGTCAGCAGGTCCTCGCCGGCTTCGCGCCGCACATCGGACAACACTTCGGCATCGTGGGCAACGACGATTTCATACAGCGACGGCGGCACCTGCACATTGGCCAGCACGAAGCTCGATTCGAGCCCCGACGTGCGCTGGAACAAGGCATGGCGCACCGCGGCCAGCGAATCGGCCGAACCATCGACAGGCAGCAGGATTTTCATGGCAAGCCCTTGTTGAAACGATAGGCCGAGCTTACCCGCCGGCCGCAGCGCCCGGCACGATATCGGCAGGCGCCTCGACCGCCGCTGTGGCCGCCGCATCATCGGCTTCCTCGTCGCCGTAGCGGGTTTCGAAACTGCCGGCCTGCAGGCCCTGCTGACGCAGCCAGCGGACCATCACCGCCTCGTAGCCGTGGGTCACGATCACGCGTTCGGCGCCGGTGGCACGGATCGACTGCTGCAGACCGGGCCAGTCGGCATGATCCGACAGCACGAAACCGCGGTCGACGCCGCGGCGGCGGCGCGCACCACGCAACTGCATCCAGCCGCTGGCAAAGGCGTCGCTGGGGTCGACCAGCCGCCGCGCCCATCGGCTGCCGTGCACCGCCGGCGGCGCGATCACCAGCGCGCGCCGCAAGTCGCCTTGCTCGACCTCGTCGAGCGTTCGCGTCGGCGGCAACATCACACCGGAACGGCGGTAGGCGTCGTTCAGCGGCGCGACCGCACCGTGCACCACCAGCGGACCGATCGCCGGATCGACACCGGCAAGCAGCCGCTGCGCCTTGCCAAAGCTGTAGGCGAGCAGCAGGCTGCTGCGGCCGGCAGCGGCATTGGCCGCCCACCAAGCGTTGATCTCGGCGAAGATTTCTGCCTGCCGCCGCCAGCGGTAGATCGGCAGGCCAAAGGTGCTTTCGGTGATGAAGCAATCGCAGCGCACCGGCTCGAAAGCGTCGCAGGTCGGGTTGCGCCCGCCATCGTCGCCGTCGGCGCCGCTGACGAAATAGTCGCCCGAAGCCACCCAGACCCGGCCGCGGTGCTCGATCCGCAACTGTGCCGAGCCGAGCACGTGCCCTGCCGGATGCAGGCTCAGCGTGACGCCCTGGTGCTTAACCGTCTGCCCGTATGGCAGCGCCTGCAGGTCGATCGCGCCGAGCCGTGAGCGCAGCACGTCGGCGCCCGGTGCGGCGGCCAGATAACTGGTGTGGCCGACGCGTGCATGGTCGGCATGGGCATGCGTGATCACCGCGCGCCCGACCGGCCGCCACGGATCGATGTAGAAATCGCCGGCCGGACAATAAAGCCCCTCCGGCCGCAGCACCACCAGATCGCCCTGATCAGTCATCGCGGCGACTCTACCGCGGGCGGTGCGCCTCGATCCGGGGCATCGGAAAGCCCCTGCGGGACCGCTGCCGATGGACCACCCATGGCGCACCCCCAGGGCGGTCAATACCTTCCAGTGGCCCCGCCGATGCGCAGATAGACGTGCGCCATCCAGGCCACCAGTGCCCGGCGCAGCACCGGAAAAATGCCTGAACTGCGGCCGGTCTTCGGGTCGATCTCGCGCGAATCGGCCAGGGCGGCTTCGAAACGTTCTGCGAGTTCGGCGGCGAAGCCGCGGTCGCGGATGATCACGTTGGCTTCCAGGTTCAGCAACAGCGACAGCGGGTCGATGTTCGAACTGCCAACGGTGGCCCATTCATCGTCGACGATCGCGATCTTAGCGTGCAGGAATGCCGGCATATATTCGTAGACACGCACGCCGTTGGCGAGCAATTCGTCGTACAGCGCCTGCGCGGCCAGGCCGGCAATCCGGTAGTCGAGCTTGCCCTGGAACAGCACCCGCACCTTGACGCCGCGTTTTGCCGCATCGCGCAAGGTGCGGCGGAATACCGAGCCGGGATAAAAATAGGGCGAGATCAGATCGATGCGCTCGCGCGCATTGCGCAACGCGGAGATGTAGCTGCGCTCGATCGTCCGCCGCTGGCGCAGGTTGTCGCGCAGCACGAAGGCCGCCTCGACCGGCTCGTTGGCAAGCGTCGATGTGCGCAGTCCGGCGCCACGCGGCATGCGCAGCAGCCTGATCAGCCGCCGCAGCCGCAGCAACGGCTGGCTGCTGCGCGCCAAGGCACGCAGTTCGTCGCGGAAATCGCCACCGAGCCAGGCCCGGGTCCATAAAGCCCGCGCCGCCTGCTCGACCGGCACGACGACCGGGCCGCGCAATTCGACCGCATAGTCGAGCCGCGGCAACTCGCTGAGGCCGTGGCGCAGGTCATTGCGGTCGTCGATGATGTTGATGCCGCCGACGAAGGCGACTTCGCCGTCGACGACACACAGTTTCTGGTGCAGCCGGCGCAACTGGCCGGGCTGCAGCCAGGTCCACCAGCGATGCATCGGGCGGAATACCGCGAGCGCGATACCGGGGCCGGAGTGCCCGGTCATCCGCGTGCGCAGCAACGGCAGCGCGGCCTTCGAGCCGAACCCGTCGACGACGATGCGCACGCGCACGCCGCGGCGGTCGGCAGCCTCCAGCGCATCGATCAGCGCCAGGCCTGCGACATCGTCGTGAAAGATGTAGGTGGCCAGCCAGATCTCGTGGCGCGCGTTGGCGATGGCCTCGTGCATCGCCGGGAACAGCTGATCGCCGCCTTCCAGCAGGTTGACGGTGTTGCCGCCGGTGAAGACCGGCCGCGGCAGCGTCGACCACGGCACCTCGAACGGCAGCGGCGCTTCGGCGGTCGGGATCGCGGATCCGGCGTCGGCGTTGTCGGCCATCTCAGCGGCGCCCTGGCGTTGCGCGGCAGCTGTCGGTGGCGCAGCAGGTGCGGCGGGCAGCGTCGCGCGACGTCGTCATTCCGGCAACAGTTCGGCAACCAGCGGCAGGTGATCCGACATCCGCGCCCAGGTCTTGCCGCGCGGGACAAAACTCAGGTTGCAGGCAAAACCCCGCGTATAGATCCGGTCGAGCGAAAACAGCGGCACCCTCGACGGGAAGGTCAGGTTTGCCAGCTTGCCGGTCGACGAGGCGCGACACAGACCCATCGCGCGCATCGGTTCGTCGAGTTTTTCGCCCCAGTCGTTGAAGTCACCGGCCAGCACCAGCGGCTCGCCGCGTGGTACCGAATTTTCGATGAACTCGGCGATGCGCCGCACCTGGCGCACCCGCGTCGAATGGGTCAGCCCGAGGTGCGCGACCACCGCATGCAACACGCCACCGCCCCACTGCACCGGCACATGCAGCAGGCCTCGTTGCTCGAAGCGGTGATCGGAGACGTCGTGATGGCCGATGTCGCCGAGCGGCCAGCGCGACAGCAGCGCATTGCCGTGTTCACCGTATCGCGTCACCGCATTGGTTCTATAGGCGACCGAATAACCCTCGGGCGCCAGGAACTCCGCCTGCGCCAGTTCAGGCCAGCCGAACGAGGTGCGGGCGAAGCGCTTCGCCTCGCCGTGGTGGAAACTGCGCACCTCCTGCAGGAAGACGAGGTCGGCGTCGAGCGCCTCGATGCCGAGGCCGAGGTTGTGAATCTCCAGCCGCTTGCGCGGGCCGACCCCGCGCACACCCTTGTGGATGTTGTAGGTCGCCACCCGCAGGCCGTGGTGTTCACCTTGCAACGTCGTTGGCAGCGGTCGCATCGGAATCAGTCGGAAAATCTCGGAAGCTGCAGTATCGCCTCCGCATTCGATGGCGAGAAGCAGCGGTCGGCCGCCTCGCGCCACGGCAGCCAGACGAAGTCCAGATGCTCGCGTGGCGCCAGCCGCACCGGAATGCCATGCGGCACACGCAGCCCGAAGACATGTTCGGTGTTGTGCAGCACTCCGTCAGCATAACGGTGCCGCCAGACCGGATAGATTTCGTAGACATTGGCCAGCTGCCAGTCGCGCAGCGCCGACCACGGCACTTCCGGCGAGCCGATCACGATCCCGGTCTCTTCCTCGACCTCGCGCTGCGCCGTGACCGCAAGATCCTCCTCGGCGGTGTCTTTCGAGCCGGTGACACTCTGCCAGAACCCGGGGTGGTCGCTGCGCTCCATCAGCAGCACCTGCAACTGCTCGTCATGGATCACGACCAGCACGCTTTCGGGAATCTTGAAACGGCGGATCAGTGGTTCGGACGGCTCGGACATTCCGCTATCTTGCCTTGAATGGCAGAAGGCAGCCGGGAGCAGACAGCGGCACCTTGCCTGTGCTGACTTTTGTGGGAGGGGCTTCAGCCCCGATTCGGGCTCTTGCACGACTGCGAATCGGCAGGCACAGAGGCGAGAGCAAAGGCGCGGTCGGTCGGCCACTGGCGCTTAGATGCTTGCCAGCAGCCACCCGCCCACGCCTTTGCGGCAGCACCAAGGATTTCGGCGAAGTTCAACCGCGTCACTGCGCGGCAGGCGGTGCCCGGGCGGGGCGATTTATGCGGCGGCGAGAAGCGCAGGGCCAGGGTCGGCGAGCGCAGCGAGCATCAACAAACATGCTCGCGGCGGTTGTCCGAGCGCAGTGAGCGCAGCGAACGTAGCGAGTTCCGCCGCGCGACCCTGGACCGAGCATCGCAGCGCAGTCCGAGCGCCAGCGAGGACCGCCGCATCATGAGCCACGACCGGGTGCCGCCTGCCGCGCCGCTCGGTCGTCGAATGCGACCCAGGCTTATTCCACCAGCCCGAATCGGGGCAGAAGCCCCTCTCACAAAGTCAGCGCAGGCGAGGTGCCGATCTCGGCTCAAGGCCGACAGCTGTCGCAATCGGCCCGGGTCACGAGGCCTCAGCCGGCCGCAGCCACCGGGTTGCGCAGCCTGATGTGCAGTTCGCGCAGTTGCTTGTCGTCGACCGAGCTCGGCGCATGGGTCAGCAGGCACTGCGCACGCTGGGTTTTCGGGAAGGCAATCACGTCGCGGATGCTTTCGGCCTTGGCCATCATCGTGACGATACGGTCGAGACCGAATGCCAGGCCGCCGTGCGGCGGCGCGCCGTATTGCAGCGCATCGAGCAGGAAGCCGAACTTGAGTTTGGCTTCTTCCGGGCCGATCTTCAGCGCGTTGAAGACCTTGCTCTGCACGTCGGCGCGGTGGATACGGACCGAGCCGCCGCCGAGTTCCCAGCCGTTCAGCACCATGTCGTAGGCCTTCGAGATGCAGGCGCCGGGGTCCGAGTCCATCAGATCCTCATGGCCATCCTTCGGCGCAGTGAACGGATGGTGCACCGCGTTCCAGCGCTGCGCTTCCTCGTCGTATTCGAACATCGGAAAATCGACCACCCACAGCGGTGCCCACACATCGTCGAACAGGCCGCGGGCACGGCCGAATTCGCTGTGGCCGATCTTGACGCGCAATGCGCCGAGCGCGTCGTTGACGATCTTTTCCTTGTCGGCGGCAAAAAAGATCAGGTCGCCCGACTTCGCGCCGCTGCGCTGCAGCACCTCGGTCAGTGCGCGGTCGTGCAGGTTCTTGACGATCGGGCTCTGCAGGCCTTCACGGCCCTTGTCGATGTCGTTGACCTTGATCCAGGCCAGACCCTTGGCACCGTAGATCTTGACGAACTCGGTATAGGCATCGATCTCGCCGCGGCTCATCTCGCCGCCCTGCGGAATGCACAGCGCCGCAACGCGTCCGCCCTTGGCCGCAGCCGGTGCGCTGAAGACCTTGAAATCGACATCGACCATCACGTCGGTCAGCTCGGTGAATTCGAGCTTGACGCGCAGATCCGGCTTGTCGGAGCCGTAGCGATGCATCGCATCCGAATATTTCATCACCGGGTAGGCCGGCAGATCGACGCCGATCGTCGACTTGAAGACTTTGCGGATCATGTCCTCGAACATGTCGCGGATCTCCTCCTCGGTCAGGAACGAGGTCTCGATGTCGATCTGCGTGAATTCGGGCTGGCGGTCGGCGCGCAGGTCCTCGTCGCGGAAACACTTGGTGATCTGGTAGTAGCGGTCGAAGCCGGACACCATCAGCAGCTGCTTGAACAACTGCGGGCTTTGCGGCAGCGCGAAGAACTGGCCTTCGTTGACGCGGCTCGGCACCAGATAGTCACGCGCGCCTTCGGGCGTGCTCTTCGTCAGCATCGGCGTTTCGATGTCGACGAAGCCGAGTTCGTCGAGGAACTTGCGCACCTCCATCGCGACGCGGTAACGCAGCATCAGGTTCTTCTGCATCGCCGGGCGGCGCAGATCGAGCACGCGGTGGGTCAGTCGCGTCGTTTCCGACAGGTTGTCGTCGTCGAGCTGGAACGGCGGCGTCACGCTCGGGTTCAGCACCTCGAGTTCATGGCACAGCACCTCGACCTTGCCGCTGGTCAGGTTGGCGTTGTCGGTACCGGCCGGGCGTGCCCGCACCTTGCCGACGATCTTCAGGCAGAACTCGTTGCGGACGTCGGAAGCCACCTCGAAGGTCGCGGCGCGGTCCGGATCGCAGACGACCTGGACGACACCTTCGCGGTCGCGCAGGTCGATGAAGATCACGCCGCCATGGTCACGCCGGCGATGAGCCCAGCCCATCAGCGTCACGGTCTGTCCCATCAGCGCCTCGCTGACCAGGCCGCAATACGTTGTTCTCATTCTTTCACTCCAGTTTGGATTCGCTGGGGCGGCGCCGCTGCTGGGGCAGCGCGGCAGCCACCGCTGATGTCGGATTCGGCAGACGGGCCCGGAACGGCCCGCGACGGACAGCCGGCCGCTTGCCGCGCGGCCGACTGCGTCAATTTCGGATCGGCGCGGGCGTCAATACGGCGCTGCCAGGCGGCGGCGCGACGACACCCATCGAAATGATGTATTTCAGGGCTTCGTCGACACTCATCTTCAGTTCGATCACCTCGACCCGGCGCACCATCAGAAAAAATCCGGAGGTCGGGTTCGGCGTCGTCGGCACGTACAGGCTCAAGTAGTCGTCCTGCAGATACTGGCCGGCCTCGCCGCCCGGCCGGCCGGTGACGAAGGCGATCGTCCACAGGCCCTGGCGCGGATACTGCACCAGCACCGCCTCGCGGAAGGCGTTGCCGCTGCTCGAGAACAGCGTGTCCGAGACCTGCTTGACCGAGCTGTAGATCGACTTGACGATCGGGATCCGGCGCAGCGCCCAGGCCCCCTTGCGCAGCGACCACTGGCCGACGATGTTGGTGGCAAAGACGCCGGTCAGCAGCAGGCCGGACAACATCACCAGCACGCCGAGTCCGGGAATGCGCCGCAGCGACTCGAGCGGCATGTGCGCGGATTCCGGCAGCATCGCCTGCGAAGTCGTGACGACAAAGCCGAACACGCCGTCGAGCAGCCCGAGCGCAGCGTGCAGCACCCAGATCGTGACCGCCAGCGGCAGCCAGACCAGCAGTCCGGCGATCAGGTATTTCTTCACGGCTGGCTTCCTGTGGAACGACGGGCGCGGTTCAGCTCTTCGCAGCCGGCGGCGACGCGGGCGCGGATGGGCCGGCAGGTGCCGCGGCCGGTGCCGCTGCGGGCGCCGGCGTCGCGGACGGCGACGATTCGCCGGTCGCTTTGGTCGGCGCGGCGCTGTCGGTCTTGCCATCGCCCTTTGGCGTGCCGACAGCATCGGCTTCGCCGTTGTTGGCTGATTTCTTGCTGGCGTTGTCGCCGCGGAAATCGGTCACATACCAGCCGGAACCCTTCAACTGGAAGCCGGCGGCGGTGACCTGTTTGCTGAAGGTCTCGGCTCCACAGGCCGGGCAGGTGCTGAGCACAGGGTCGGAGACCTTCTGCAGCACGTCTTTCGCGTGACCGCAGGTCGCGCAGCGGTAGGCGTAGATCGGCATCGGATTCTTTCTCGGGGGTGGGTCCGCCCGATCAATCCGGACGGAAGATGAAAAACCCTCGATTCTATTCCGTCCCGCCAAATCGGTGCAGCCGGGGGCTTGTCTGCGTCCGCAGCCGCCGCCGGCGACCTCAATAAACGAAAAACAGCACCATCACCGCGCCACCGGCAAATCCGAGCAGCAACGCACCGATCTGCTGCCACATCCGCCGGCTGCGCCGCCGGTCCTCGAGCAGTTCGGCGAGCAGCCTGGCCTCGATCGCCGGGCGCGGCTGCAACGCCTGGTGCAGCAGCCGCGGCAGTTCCGGCAACAGCTGCACATAGCGGGGCGCCTCGTTTTTCAGCCGATTCACCAGGCCGTCCCAGCCGATCTGGTCTTCCATCCAGCGTTCGAGAAAGGGTCGTGCGGTGACCCACAGGTCGAGCTCCGGATCGAGCTGGCGGCCCAGGCCCTCGATATTCAGCAAGGTCTTCTGCAGCAGCACCAGCTGCGGCTGGATCTCGACATTGAACCGGCGCGAGGTCTGGAACAGCCGCAGCAGCACCTGGCCGAGCGAGATGTCCTTCAGCGGCCGGTCGAACTGAGGCTCGCAGACCGCGCGGATCGCACCCTCGAGCGCATCGACCCGCGTCTGCGGCGGCACCCAGCCGCTTTCGACGTGCAGTTCGGCGACCCGCTTGTAATCGCGGCGGAAGAAGGCGATGAAATTCTGCGCCAGGTAGTCCTTGTCGGTTTCGGTCAGCGTGCCGACGATGCCGAAATCGAGCGCGATATAGCGGCCGAAGGTTTCCGGCGCCAGGCTGACCTGGATGTTGCCCGGATGCATGTCGGCGTGGAAAAAACCGTCGCGGAAAACCTGCGTGAAAAAGATCGTCACGCCGTCGCGGGCGAGCTTCGGAATGTCGACGCCGGCATCGCGCAGCCGCTGGATCTGGCTGATCGGCACGCCGGTCATGCGCTCCATCACGATGACGGTCTTGGTGCACAAGTCCCAGTACATCTCGGGCACCATCACCAGCCTCAGCTCCGCCATGTTGCGGCGCAGTTGCGCGGCATTGGCCGCCTCCCGCACCAGATCGAGCTCGTCGTGCAGGTAGTTGTCGAATTCGGCGACGACCTCGCGCGGCTTCAGCCGCTTGCCGTCGGCCGACAGCCGCTCGACCCAGCGCGCCAGCGTGCGCATCAGCGACAGGTCGTCGTCGATGACCGCCAGCATGCCCGGCCGCAGCACCTTGACGGCGACCTCGCGGCCGTCCATCAGCGTCGCGAAATGGACCTGGGCGATCGACGCGCTGGCCACCGCCTCGGCTTCGAAACTGGAGAAGATTTCCTCGATCCGCCGGCCGAACGCACGCTCGATCAGCGCCCGCGCCTGCGCCGCCGGAAACGGCGGCACGTCGTCCTGCAGCCGGGCCAGTTCCTCGGCGACGTCGGCCGGAATCAGGTCGCGCCGGGTTGACAGCACCTGGCCGAACTTGACGAAGATCGGCCCCAGCCGTTCGAGCGCAAGCCGCAGCCGCACGCCGCGCGGCGCGTCGAGGCGACGCCCGACGGTGATGACGCGCAGCAACACCCGCATCCACGGCTTGCGGATGTTCGACAGTGCCAGCTCGTCCAGACCGTAACGAAAGACCGTATAGACGATCAGGATCAGCCGAGCGAGGTGCCTCATCGAGTCGGCGGCTCCGACGAACCCGGCGCCATCCGGCCGATGCGGTCGACCGCGGCACGAAGTGCCGACGCGATCATCCGGCCGAAACGCGCCAGTTCACGCGCCGGTGCATCACCGACCAGCCGCGCCAGATCCTCCTGCACATCCCAGCGCAGGTTCTCGAACAGCCAGTTGACGTCGGTCGCAAAAGCGGCGTCGCCGGCGATGTCGATGCGCGGACGCTCGCCGGTCAGGCCCCTGGCCAGCAGCAGCGCCGGATTCGATGCGTCGATGTTGACCCGCAGATCGGCTGCCGCCTCGGCCGACGCGGCAGCTGCCGCGGGCCCCTCGTTCCATTCGAGCAGGCCGGCCGGCGTCACGGCAAACGCCAGCGGCGGCAGCGCAGGCAGCAGGCTCGGCCAGCGCTCCAGCTCGACGACGATGCTGCGCCCCTGGTGTTGTTTCAGTCGCTCACTGGCCGCCGGTTCGGAAGCCAGCACATGGTTCAGCAGCAAGGTCAGGCGTCGCAGCGCGGCCGGCGCCGCCAGTGATCGGAAGGTATTCAACATGTCGCGATTCTGACACTGCGCCGCGCTGCGGCCAGCGCGCTGCGCGGAGGCTCTCGCGGCAAGCGATGCGGCACAATCCGCAGCGATGAAAGAAGCGAAGATCCTGCTGACCGGTGCCACCGGCTATATCGGCTCGCACACCTGGCTGGCGCTGCTGCAGGCCGGCTTCGACGTCGTCGGAGTCGACAACTTCAGCAACAGTTCGCCGGCCGTGCTCGACCGGCTGCGCGAGTTGAGCGGCACGACGCCGGTTTTCGAGCAGCTCGATGTCCGCGACGAAGCCGCGCTCGATGCGTTGATCGAGCGCCACCGCGTCGATGCCGCAGTGCATTTCGCCGCTTTCAAGGCGGTCGGCGAAAGCACCAGCAAGCCGCTCGACTACTACGCGAACAACCTCGGCAGCCTGTTCAGCCTGTGCCGTGGCCTGACCCGCCACGATGCGAAGGCGCTGGTCTTCAGTTCGAGCGCGACCGTCTATGGCAAGCCGGAACGGCTGCCGATCAGCGAGGATTCGCCGCTCGGCTTCACCAATCCCTACGGCGCGACCAAGCTGATCGGCGAAAACATGCTGCGCGATCTGCATCGGGCCGATGCCGGCTGGCGGATCGCTCTGCTGCGCTATTTCAATCCCGTCGGCGCCCATGAGAGCGGGCGCATCGGCGAAGACCCGCGCGGCATACCGAACAACCTGATGCCCTATATCACCCAGGTGGCCGTCGGCAAACGCGAGCGGCTGCAGGTGTTCGGCTCCGACTATGCAACGCCCGACGGCACCGGCGTGCGCGACTATATCCACGTCGTCGACCTGGCCGCGGGCCATGTCGCGGCGCTGCGCAGGCTGCTCGACAAGCCGGGCCTGCTGACCGTCAACCTCGGCACCGGCACCGGTTACAGCGTGCTCGAGCTGGTTCGTGCATTCGAGCGCGCCAGTGGTCGGCCCGTACCCTTCGACATCGTCGGCCGCCGCCCCGGCGACATCGATGCCTGTTATGCAGATCCGACCCTGGCGCAGCAATTGCTCGGCTGGCGCGCCGAGCGCGACCTCGACACGATGTGCATCGACAGCTGGCGCTGGCAACGGCTCAATCCGGACGGCTTTGCCGCCGCAGGCCGCTGAGCGGCCGATCCAACTTTTTCGACACGAGCAACGGTCATGAACAAGACTGCTATCCAGGTCTCGCCGGTGATCATCGCCGGCGGCAGCGGCACCCGCCTTTGGCCGCTTTCAAGGGCCGGTTATCCGAAACAGTTTCTGGTGCTGCATGGCGACCAGAGCCTGTTCCAGCAGGCGGCGAGCCGCCTCGCTGGCCTGGCCGGCAATGACATCGAGGTCGCCGCACCGTGCATCGTCGGCAACGAGGAGCACCGCTTTCTGGTCCTCGAGCAATTGCGTGAACTGGCGCTGCCGAACGGTGCCGCGGCCAGCCTGCTGCTCGAGCCGGCCGGCCGCAATACCGCGCCAGCGATGACGATCGCTGCGCTGCGTGCGGTCGAAGCAGGCGCCGACCCAGTGCTCGTCGTGACGCCGGCCGACCAGACGGTGACCAGCGAGCCGGCATTCACGCAGGCGATGCAGCAGGCGATCCGCGTTGCCGCGGACGGCAAGATCGTCTTGCTCGGCATCAAGCCGGACCGGCCGGAAACCGGCTTTGGCTATATCCGTGCCGACGACATCGGCGACGGCGCGCAGAAGGTTGCGCAGTTTGTCGAAAAGCCCGACCTCGCAACCGCCGAACGCTATGTCGCGAACGGCAGCTACTACTGGAATGCCGGGATGTTCGTCGTCCGCGCGTCGGTCTGGCTGCAGGCGCTGCGCGAGTTCCGCCCCGACATCGCCGATGGCTGCGACGCTGCGTGGGCGGTAAAAACCGCAGACGCCAGCTTCATCCGCCCCGGCAAGGCCGAATTTGCGCGGATTCCGAGCGAATCGGTCGACTACGCAGTGCTCGAGAAATGCCCCGGTTCGAACGCCTTCGACATCCGGATGGTGCCGCTCGACGCCGGTTGGTCCGACCTCGGCGCCTGGGATGCGGTCTGGCAGGTCAGCGACAAGGACGGCGCCGGCAATGCCAGCGTCGGCGATGCGATGGTCAGCGCCAGCAGCAATACGCTGGTCCATGCGAGCAGCCGACTGGTCGGCGTCGTCGGCCTCGACAACGTGATCGTCATCGAGACCGCCGACGCGGTGCTGGTCGCCGACCGCGCGCGCAGCCAGGAGGTCAAGCAGATCGTCGGCCAGCTCGAGAAAAACAAGCGCAGCGAACATACGCTGCACCGCCTGGTGCACCGGCCGTGGGGCTGGTACGACAGCATCGATTCCGGGCCGCGTTTCCAGGTCAAGCGCATCATGGTCAAGCCGGGCGCTTCGCTGAGCCTGCAGAAACACCACCACCGCGCCGAGCACTGGATCGTCGTCAGCGGCACCGCTGAAGTGACGAACGGCGATCAGGTGATGATCCTGACCGAAAACCAGAGCACCTACATCCCGCTCGGCCAGATCCACCGCCTTGCCAACCCCGGCAAGGTGCCGCTCGAGATCATCGAGGTGCAGTCGGGCAGCTACCTCGGCGAAGACGACATCGTTCGCTACGAGGATACCTACGGTCGGGGGTAGGCCCCCCGAACCGCCTGCCCGTGGCTGGCGCCGTCTCCGGCGGCGTCAGAGCAGCGCCTGCTGCCTCGCCAGCCGCCAAGGTCCGCCACAGGCCGGGCCCGGCGGTTGCTGGCGATCGCGGGTCAGCAGCCACAGTTCGCGGAACGGTGTCGGCTCGCGGTCGGGTGCCTCGCGGATCATCCCGGTAAATTCGATCGTCGCGACCCAGGCCGAGTCGAGGTCGTCGAAGCCGAGCAGCTTGGCCTGCACCGCCAGCACGTCGGTGCGGTTCGGCGGGCTGCCCTCGGGCGGAAAGTGGGCGCACAGCTCGGCCAGCATCTGCGGCGTCGTCAACGCGCCGAGCGTCGACAGATCGGCGGCGTCCCATGCGGCCTGCAGCTTGATGAACTGCTGGCGCACCGCTTCGAGCAGGTGGGTGATGTCGACCTCGGCCGGCAAGGCAATTGCCGGCTGCTTGCAGGCTGCGCGGCGCAGCTTGACGCGCCCGCCGGGGCGGCGCCGCCCGACCCAGCCGATGGCATGGCTGCCGAGCAGCACCAGCCCGGGCATCAGCATTTGACACCCACGTGCAAGGCGACGACACCTGCGGTCATCGGATGGACATCGACATGGCCGAAGCCGGCCGATTTCATCATCGCCTTCAGCTCGGCCGGGCCCGGATGGACGCGGATCGATTCGGCGAGGTAACGGTAACTGGCGGCATCGCCGGCGACCAGCTGGCCGATCCGCGGCAGCACGCGGAACGAATACCAGTCGTAGACCTTCTCGAGCGGCTCGGCGACCTTCGAGAATTCGAGCACCAGCAGCCGGCCACCGGGCTGCAGCACGCGGTTCATCTCGGCCAGCGCGCGCTCCTTGTGCGTCATGTTGCGCAGCCCGAAGGCCACCGTCACGAGCTTGAAACTGTCGCTCTTGAACGGCAGCGACTCGGCGTCGCACAGCGTCGTCGGCAGCAGCAGCCCTTCGTCCTCGAGCCGGCTGCGGCCCTGGCGCAGCATCGCCTCGTTGATGTCGGTATGGACGACCATCCCGCGGCTGCCGACCCGCTTCGCGAACGCGCGCGCCAGGTCGCCGGTGCCGCCGGCCAGATCGAGCACGCGGTCGCCGTCGCGCACGTCGGCAACCGCCACCGTATAGGCTTTCCATGCACGATGCAGTCCCATCGACATCAGGTCGTTCATCACGTCGTATTTCGACGCCACCGAATCGAAGACGCCACGAACACGCTGCGCCTTCTGCTTTTCGTCGACGGTCTCGAATCCGAAATGGGTGTCGCTCATGCCGATCCAGTGCGTGCGTTCAATGGTGATGACTGCCACACGCCGATCCCGACGCGGTACTCATCGGCGCGTCGCGGTCGGCGCCGGCGGCTTGCAGCCGCTGCTCGTACTGCTGCCACAACTCGTCCTGCTGCGAGCCGAGGAAATACAGGTACTCCCACGAGAAGATGCCGCTGTTGTGGCCGTCGGAAAACAGCGGCTGCACCGCATAGTTGCCGACCTGCTCGAGCGATACGAGGCCGACATCGCGCTTGCCGGTCTGCAGCACTTCCTGCCCCGGCCCGTGGCCCTGCACTTCGGCCGACGGCGAATAGATGCGCATCAGTTCGAACGGAATGCGGAATACCTTGCCATCCGAGAAACCAACCTCGAGCACCTTCGACTGCTGGTGCACCGTCAATGCGGTCGGCTGCGGCGCGGTTTTTCTTGGACTGGCAGTCGGACCGGACATGTCATCGTGGCGAATCGAGGAATACCGAGTTTAGCCAACGGTCGACGGGCGACGCGCCGACAGGGACATCGCCATTGCACAATCAATGCGATCAGGAGGCCCGAATGAATCCCAGCATCAACGCCACCCAACCGATTGCCGGCCAGCGACCCGGCACCTCCGGACTGCGCAAGAAGGTCGCGGTTTTCCGCCAGCCGCCGTACCTTGAAAATTTTGTCCAGTCGATCTTCGATTCACTGCAGGGCTACCAGGGACAGACGCTGGTCGTCGGTGGCGACGGCCGTTTCTTCAACGACCAGGCAATCCAGACCATCGTGAGGATGGCCGCGGCAAACGGCTTCGGCCGGGTGCTGGTCGGCCGCGGCGGCATCCTGTCGACGCCGGCGGCGAGTTGCGTGATCCGCAAACACCAGGCATTCGGCGGGATCGTGTTGTCTGCAAGCCACAACCCGGGCGGGCCGGACGGCGATTTCGGCATCAAGTACAACATCGGCAACGGCGGCCCGGCACCTGAAAAGATCACCGAGGCGATCCATGCCAACACCCAGTCGATCTCGCGTTACCTGACGCTCGAGACGCCGGACATCGATCTCGAGACGCTCGGCAGCAGCCGCATCGGCGACACGACGGTCGAGGTGATCGACCCGGTTGCCGACCATGCCGACCTGCTGGCGACGCTGTTCGATTTCGAACGCATCGGCCGGCTGCTGCGCTCCGGCGGTTTCCGCATCTGCTTCGATGCGATGCATGCGGTCACCGGGCCGTATGCCAGCGAGATCCTCGTCAAGCGGCTCGGTGCACCGCCGGCCAGCGTGATCAATGGGCGGCCGCTGCCCGATTTCGGCGGCGGCCATCCCGATCCGAACCCGACCTATGCCGAGGAGCTGATCCTGCGGATGTTCGGCCCCGATGCGCCCGATTTCGGCGCCGCCAGCGATGGCGACGGCGACCGCAACATGATCGTCGGCAGCCGATTCATCGTGACGCCGAGCGACAGCCTGGCGGTGCTTGCGGCGAATGCGCACCTGGTGCCCGGTTATGCCGGCGGGCTGGCCGGCGTCGCGCGGTCGATGCCGACCAGCGGCGCGGTCGACCGGGTCGCCGAGGCGCTGGGCATCGGCTGCTTCGAAACGCCGACCGGCTGGAAATTTTTCGGCAACCTGCTCGATGCCGGCAAGGTCACGTTGTGCGGCGAGGAAAGCGCCGGCACCGGCAGCGACCATGTGCGCGAGAAGGATGGCTTGTGGGCAGTGCTGTTCTGGCTCGACGTGATCGCAGCGCGCAACATGTCGGTCGAGCAGATCGTGCGCGACCACTGGCGCCGCTTCGGCCGCAATTTCTACTCACGGCACGACCACGAAGGTGTCGACGCCGCGGCGGCCAACGGGCTGATGCAGCAGCTGCGGGAATCGCTGGCCAGCCTGCCGGGCCGCACGGTTGCCGGGCTGACGATCGCGAGCGCCGACGATTTTTCATACACCGACCCGGTCGACGGCTCGGTCAGCACCGCGCAAGGCATCCGCATCGGCTTCGCCGATGGTTCGCGAATCGTCTACCGGCTTTCCGGCACCGGCACCGAGGGTGCAACGCTGCGGGTCTACCTGGAACGCTTCGAGGCCGATCCGGCGCAGCACGGCATCGAGACCCAGCAGGCGCTGGCCACGCTGATCGCCGCGGCCGACGAACTGGCCGGGATCCGGCAGCGCACCGGGCGCAGCGTGCCGACGGTCGTGACCTGAGGATCCGGGCCGGGCCTCAGGCCATACCGTCAAGACGCCTTGCCCGACGCCTCAGCCGGCCGCAACGGCGGGAAGTCGTAAAGCCGCAGCGGGTTGTCGACGAGCACCCGCTTGCGCAGTGCCGGGTCCGGCAACCAGTTGCTCAGCAGGTCGACGAGATCGGCGTCATTGGGCATCACGCCACGCAACATCACATGAGGCCAGTCGGTGCCCCAGACCAGCTGGCCCGCCGCGGTCTCGCGCAAGGCGGCGGCGATCTCGTCGACCACCGGATACGGCAAGGCCTCGCGCGTCAGGCGGTAGGGCCCGGTCAGCTTGACCCAGGCGCGCCCGGCACGCATCAGTTCGAGCAGGGCACGGAAACCTGCGCCTTCGACGCCCGCGCCAATGCTCAGATAGCCCAGGTGGCCGAACACGACGGGCACCGGCAGATCGCCGAGCGCGCGCAGACTGCTGCCGGCTTCGTCGACATGCGCCAGCAGTTCCAGATGCCAGCCGAGCGGCGCGATGCGCTCTGCCAGCCCCCGCAGCGCGGCCAGTGGCAAGGCTGCGTCGCGCTCGGCACGGTCGACCAGGTTGACGCGCGCTCCGCGCACGCCGGCCGCATGCAAACGCTCCAGCTGCTGGTCGTCCTCGTCGCCGGCCAGCACGGCCACGCCGCGCCAGTGCGCAGGGTCCGCGCCGGTCAGGGTGTCGACGAGCAGGCGGTTGTCGCTGCCGTAGATGCTTGGTTGGACGAGCACGGCGCGCTCGACACCGACCGCCGCCAGCATCTTGCGATAGTCGGCCGCGACACAGTCGGGCGGCGTGTAGATGCGCTGCTCCGACAGTGGGTAGACCGATGAGGGGCCGATGACATGCGCATGACAGTCGCAACTGCCCGCCGGCAACGCCAGCGCCGGCCGGCGCGGCTCGAAATCCGGCGGCGCGCAGGGCGGTGCCGCCAGACTCACAACAGCGGAATCGCGGCGTTGCGGACCAGCCGCTTGTTGGTCTCGATCTCGTCGCGCACGAAGCGGCTGAACTCGACCGGCGTCATCAGTCGCGCTTCATTGCCGGTGCGGGCATATTGCTCCTTGACCTCGTCCGACTGCAAGGCGGCGGTGACATCGGCCGCGACCTTGGCAACGACGTCGGCAGACATGCTGGCCGGCGCCCAGAGACCGATCCAGAGTTGCGCCGAAAAGCCGGCGTAGCCCGACTCGGCCAAGGTCGGCACCGCTGGCAACGACGCGACCCGCTGCGGCGAAGTCACCGCAATCGCCGCGAGGTTGCCGCCCGCCAGCATGCCGCCCACCGTCGGCAGCGGCGCCATGTAGAAGCTGGAACGGGCACCGGCGACATCCTGGATCGCGTCCGGCGAGCCCTTGAACGGGATGTGGATCATCTTCACGCCGGCCGCCTGGGCAAACAGTTCCGCGGTCAGATGGGTGGAGGTTCCGACCCCGGCAGACGCAAACGGAACGCCGTCGGGCGCAGCCTTGGCCGCATCGACGATCGCCTTGACATTCTTGTACGGGCCGTTGCCGGCGGTCACCATCACGTAGGGCGTCGTCGCGAGCAATGCCACATCGACCAGATCGCGCGTCACGTCGTAGGGCAGCGACTTGTAGAGCGCAGGGTTGACCGCATGGGACGCGCTTTGCACCAGCAGCGTGTGGCCGTCGGTCGCGCCGATCACCTCGCGCGTGCCGATCTGACCGCCGGCACCCGGCTTGTTCTCGATCTGCACCGTCTGGCCCCAGGTGGCCTGCAGTTTCTTGGCGACCGCCCGGGCGACGATGTCGGCACCCGAGCCAGGTGTCAGCGGGACGATCAACCGCACCGGCTTGGTCGGCCAGGTCTGCGCATGGGCCAGCGGTGCGGCCAGCGTCGTGCTCGCCAATACAAGAGCGGCAACACGAAAAAACATCGAACGGCGATTGGACATGCAAGAACTCCTTGGCCCCGCTGCTGCGGCGCACCGGGTTGAAAAATCACTGCCGGCCGATGAAGTCCAGCAGCAGTGTGGTGAACTCGGCCGGCTTCTCGATGTTGGCCAGATGCGCAGCGTCGTCGATCACATGGAGTTCGGCGCCGCTGATCTCGCGTTGCAGGACTTCCGAGGCAGCCAGCGTGCAAGCCGGGTCCTCACGACCGACGATGACCTGCGTGGGCGCCTCGATGCGGCCCAGCAGATGGGTCTGCGACATGTCACGCACCGCCGACGCGCAGGCGATGTAGCCCGCGGCGCTGGTGCCGAGGATCATGCTGCGCACATTGGCGATGGTGTCCGGCTCGCGGGCGACGAAACCGGCCACGAACCAGCGCTTGATCGTGCCGTCGACCAGCCCGGCGATGCCTTCGGTTTCGGCGATCGCGATCCGCTCGTCCCACATCGACCGCGGCGGCATCTCGCTGGCGGTGTCGCACAGCGAAAGCGACGCGACCAGCCGCGGATGCCGCACCGCCAGCTGCTGGCCGATCATCCCGCCCATCGACAGGCCGACGAAATGCACCGGGCCGACGCCGGTGTGCTCGATCAGCGCCGCCGCATCGTCCGCGAGTTGTTCGATGCGATACGGACCAGGCGTGGTCTCGGAGGCACCGTGGCCCCGCGTGTCGTAGCGCAGCACCCGAAAACGCTGCAGCAGCGCGTCGATCTGCGGATCCCACATGCGATGGCTGGACATCAGGCTGTTCGACAGCATCACCGTCGGTGCGGCCCTCGGGCCGTCGATGCGGAACGCGATGTGGGCGCCATTGACGAGTGCGGTCTGCACGCGGATCTCCTCGATTCGAAGGGTCGCCAGCGACCCGAAGCGCCACAGTCTAGAAGGCGGAGCACATGGCCGGAAGTCCTAGAATCTTTGTCACGTGACATCGTTTTTGTATCAGATAAACCCGCATGGCACGACTCCGCACCGAGCATCAGCGAGACCACGATGATTCAATCCCGCCCGCTCTGTCGGCCGCGATGTCCCGACTGCGGATGCGCCATTTCCAGTTGCTCGACGCCTTGGACCGGCTCGGCTCGCTGCGTCAGGTTGCGCTGGAACTCGACATCAAGCAGCCGGCGACGCTGGCGCTGATCAACGACCTCGAATTTGCGGTCGGCGTGCCGCTGGTCAAACGTGAACGCAGCGGCACCACGCTGACCAGCGCGGCCCGCCTGCTGCTGGCGCGCGGCCGGGTTGCGTTGCAGGAAGTGGCGCTCGGTCGCGAGATGGCGCGCAGCCGCGGCGCCGGCGGCGGCCGATTGCGCATCGGTGCGTCGCCCTACCTGATCAATTCGCTGATGCCCGAACTGGTCACGGTGCTGCGGTCAGGACATCCCGGAATCCAGATCGACATCCAGGAAGGCACGCTGGACGCCCTGGTTGCCGATCTCGAAAAGGGCAAACTCGATGCGGTGCTCGGCAGCGTCGACCGCGCCGCGGTGTTGTCGAGCGAGGTGTCGCTGGAGGCAAGCTTCCTGGCGGCCGAGCCGATGTGCATCGTCGCCGGACGCGACCACGCCTTGTTCGCAAGGGCGAAGTGCTCGCTGGCGGAGGTTCTGGCCGGACCCTGGGCGCTGCCCCATGTCAGTTCGCACCTGCGCGCAATCTTCGACAGTGCGGTCTTCGATTGCGGCGCACAGCCGATCGCGCCGGATCTCGAATGTCGCGGCATCGACAACCTGCTGGCGCTTGCCGCGGCTGCCGGTTTGCTGACACTGGCGCCACGCAGCGAAATCACGCGGCGTCGCTGGAAGGGCCGCGTCGTCGCAATCGATTCGCCGCTGCGCCTGATCGGCCCGCCTTATGTCTTCGTCGGGCGACGCTATGCGCAGCCGGTTCCCGAAGTCGAGTTGCTGCGCGAGCTCGCGGCGAGCGCAGCACGCAAGCTGTTCGGCCCGGCAGAACCTGCCGCCTCGCGACGGCGTCGCTAGCGAGATTTCCGATCCGGATACAGGCCGCGCACCTGGCCGAAGACCCGCGTCAGCCCGAACAACACATCGATATTCGGCGTCGGCACCGCGAGCCGGCGGCCGATCTCGACAACCGCGCCGACGATGGCATCGAGTTCGATCGGCCGCCCGGCCTCGACATCCTGCAGCATCGAGGTCTTGAAGGCACCCAGCCTCGCGGTGATCGCATGGCGGTCCTCGGCGCTCTGGCCGATCGAGCAGCCAATGCGTGCGCCGATCATTGCGGCCTCCATCATCGCGGCCGAGCAGAACTGGCGCACCAGCGGATCGTCGAGCAGGCGGTCGATCGTCGCGCCGGTGATCGCGCTGGCCGGATTCATCGTCAGGTTGCCCCACAACTTGTACCAGATGTCGTAGCGCACATTGTCCGAGTGCGTGACGTCGAATCCGGCATCGCCCAGCAGGTCGACGATCCGCTGCGCGCGCGGCGAACGGCCGCCTGCCGGCTCGCCGACGATCAGTCCGTTGCCGACCCGGTGCAACACGACACCCGGTTCGGCCAGCGCGGTGCTGGCGTGCACGACGCAGCCGAGCACCCGCTCGAACGGGATCGCCGCGGCAATCACGCCACCGGGATCGACGCTGGTCAGCGGGCCGCCGGGAAAGGCATCGAGCCGCTCGCAGAACCACCATGGCACGCCGTTCATCGCCGGCAGCACCAGCGTATCGGGGCCGAGCAGCGGCGCAATGCCGGCGGCAACCTCGGGCAGCGCAGGCCCCTTCACCGCGATCACGACCAGATCCTGCACCCCCAGATCGGCCGGCCGGTCGCTCAGTGGTCCGGCCGGCCCTTGCAGCACGCCGTCGCCGATATTCATTCGCCAGCCATGCTGCTGCAACGCCTGCAGCGTCGGGCCGCGGGCGATCGCGCCGACCTCGCAACGCCCTGCTGCAGCCAGCCTCGTGCCGATGAAGCCGCCGATCGCGCCGGCGCCGATGATGCAGACTTTCATCCCAGTTCCTCGTCTTTCACAGATCGGTCCGCAGCCGCCACAGCTCCGGGAACAACACGACGTCGAGCATCTTGCGCAGATAGCCGACTCCGCTGGTGCCACCGGTGCCGCGCTTGAAACCGATGATTCGCTCGACCGTCGTGACATGGCGGAACCGCCACAGCCGGAACATGTCCTCGAGGTCGGTCAGCTTTTCGCCAAGCTGGTACAGATCCCAGTGGTGATTCGGATCGCGGTAGACGACCAGCCAGGCGTCGCGCACCGCGTCGCTCGCGACATAGGGCTGGGTCCAGTCGCGCCCGGTGTGGCTCGCCGGCAGCATCAGGCCCTGGCGGTCCATCAGCAGCAGCGTCTCGTCGTACAGCGACGGCGAGCGCCATGCCGCCTCGACCATCGCCAACCGTTGCGGGCTGTGCGCATGCGGTTTCAGCATCGCCGGATTCTTGTTGCCGAGCAGAAATTCGATGCAGCGGTACTGCGCACTCTGGAAACCGCTCGAGCTGGCGAGGTAGGGACGCATCGCGGTGTATTCGGGCGGCGTCATCGTCGCGAGCACCGTCCATGCCGAGACCAGCTGCTCCATGATGCGCGTCACCCGGGCCAGCATCTTGAACGCCGGCGCCAGTTCATCGGCCTTGATGTTGGCCATCGCCGCGCGCAATTCGTGCAGCATCAGCTTCATCCACAACTCGCTGGTCTGGTGCTGCACGATGAACAACATCTCGTCATGCGACGGCGACAACGGATGCTGCGCGCCGAGGATCTCGTCGAGATGCAGGTAATCGCTGTAACTCATGTCGCGGCTGAAATCGAGCTGGGCGCCCTCCTCGCCGACGATGCGTTCGGTATCGCTCACTGAACCGGCCTCCTGCCGCTGGGCAAGCCGTCCGGGCGGCATGGCAGCCGCGCTCATGCGCCCGCCTCGGCCACCAGGTGCGTCAGCAGCAGCCGAGCGCTGGCCGGATTGGTGGCGCAGGGGATGTTGTGCACGTCGCAGGCGCGAACCAGCGCATTGATGTCGGGTTCATGCGGCTGCGGCGTCATCGGATCGCGCAGAAACAGCACCAGGTCGACCTCGCCGACCGACAGCCGGGCGCCGATCTGCAGGTCACCGCCGAGCGGTCCGCTGAGCAGGCATTCGACTTCGAGCCCGGCCTCGTCGCGCAATCGCCCGCCGGTGGTGCCGGTGGCCATCAACCGATGGCCGCGCAGGAATGGCGCAAATTCGCAGCCCAGCGCAACCAGGTTGTCCTTCATCCGGTCGTGGGCGATCAGGGCGATGTTCATGGCGGCTTCCGATGGCTGAGGTTCTGGGAGCGTCAGGTCTGGCCGATTTTGACCGACGATCGCCGGCCGGCCCGCAACGGTCAGCTTGAGCCGCCGACAACCGCGGCCCGGTAGGCATGCCAGCTGGCATGGCCGGCGATCGGGCCGATCACCAGCAGACCGGCAAACCACGGCAGCATCGCAGCGACGACGAGGAGCGTCAGCAGCGCGCCCCACAGCAGCATCACGCCGGGCTGGCCGAGCACCAGGCGCAGGCTGGTCAGCCCGGCGGTGATCGCATCGGTCGGACGGTCCAGGATCATCGGCATCGCGACCACGCTGACCGCGAAGATCAGCCCGGCAAACACTGCGCCGACCGCAACATAGGCGATGATGAATTCGAGATTCTGCGGATCGAGCAGCGCCAGCAGGCTGCCGCGGAAATCGGGCATGCCGTCGAAGCTCAGCGCAAAGACGATCAGGCTGGCGCGACCCCACAACATCTCGAGCACCAGCAAGACAAACGCAAAAATCGCCAGCGTCGGCGTACGCCTGGTCCAGGCGAGCAGCGAGTGGCCGAAGCGGGGCCGCCGGCCGGCTTCGAGGTCACGACTGACGTCGTACAGCCCGAGACACAGCAACGGCCCCATCAGCAGAAAACCGGCCGACAAGGCCAAAGTCCATGCCGGCGCATGTTCGAATACCGCGAGCAGCGCCCAACCCATCGCGACGAAGCAGCCGCCATAAAACAGCCCGATCAATGGAGCGCGGCGAAAATCCCGCCAGCCTGCGGCCAGCCAGGCAAATGGTTGCGTCCAGGCCAGGCTTTGCAATTCGACGGCAAACCCACGCGGCGCCTGCAGATCGTCGCCGCGCTGCGGCGACCGATGCGGACGCGGCTCGGTATCGGACGACGGATCGGAGACGGGGGGAGCGTTCACGGCTTCGGTGCGGCTGCTCGATGGCCCGCGTGCTGCGGATGTCGCCACACGGTAGGCCGCCGCCACGGCGCCGTCCATCCGGCCGTACCCGCAACGATTCGGTCTGCCCGAACCGGCCGCCTGAACAGCTCAGTGCAAGGAACTTATTTCGCGCCGGCCTCGGCCAGCCGCTTCTTCTCGCGCAATTCGGCCAGTTGTTGGTCCTCGAGACGGCGCCGCGTTTCCTGCTGCTTCAGCATTTCCTGGTGGCGCTGCTCGGCAAGCTCCTGTTCGCTTGGCTCCTGTTCGATCGACAGCGACATGAAGCCGGACGCTGCCGGTTCGCCGCGCTCGCTTTTCAGCTTGATGTGCAGGCGCAACTCGTTGGCCGAATCGGCATTGCGAATCGCCTCGTCGAAACTGATCAGGCCTTCGTTGTACAACTCGAACAAGGCCCAGTCGAAGGTGCGCATGCCGAGTTCGCGCGACTTCGACATGATCGCCTTCAGCTCGTGGAACTGGCCCTGGAAGATGCGCTCGGCGATGATCGGGGTATTGAGCAGGATCTCGATCGCCGCCGAACGGCCCTTGCCGTCCTCGCGCCGGACCAGCCGTTGCGAAACGATGGACCGCAGGTTGGCCGACAAGTCCATCAGCAGTTGCGTGCGCCGTTCCTCCGGGAAGAAGTTGATGATCCGCTCGATCGTCTGGCTCGCACTGTTCGCGTGCAATGTGCCAAGACAGAGGTGGCCGGTTTCGGCGAAGGCGATTGCATGTTCCATCGTCTCGGCGTCGCGGATCTCGCCGATCAGGATCACGTCGGGGGCCTGACGCAGCGTGTTCTTCAACGCGTGGTGCCACGACTTGGTGTCGACACCGACCTCGCGGTGCGTGACCAGCGACAGCCGCGACGCATGCACGTACTCGACCGGATCCTCGACGGTGATGATGTGGCCGGCCGAGGTTCGGTTGCGGTGATCGATCATCGCCGCCAGCGTCGTCGATTTGCCGGAACCGGTCGCGCCGACCACCAGCACCAGGCCGCGCTTGTTCATCACGACCTCCTTCAAGATTTCCGGCAGCTTCAGCTTGTCGAAGCTCGGAATCTCCGAAGCAATCGTCCGGATCACCATGCTGACGCTTTGCTGCTGCACATAGACGTTGACGCGAAACCGTGAGACGCCGGGCAGCGACACCGCGAAGTTGCATTCCATCTCGCGCTCGAATTCCTGCCGCTGGACCTCGTTCATCATCGCGTTGGCGAGTTGGCGCGTCACCTCGGGCGTCAGCTTCTGCTCGGTCAACGGCCGCATCGCACCATTGGCTTTCATGCTCGGCGGAAAATCGCTGGCGATGAACAGGTCGGAACCGCCGGCCTGACTCATCGCGGTCAGCAGCTTGTGCATGTAGTTGCGGGCCTGGTCTTCGGTCAAGGCGGGCATGGCGTTCGGGCGTCGGGTTGCAGGCCGCGCGAGTGGCAGCCGTTGGTGACCCGAGCTTGCCACCGGGCTCGCAGCGCCGATCGGCCGGAAAGGCAGGAAGATGCGCCGCTATTGGAGCGTTCGCGTGCGCGGGTCGAGTTCGATCGCGACCACCGTTCCCTGCTGATCGGCACTGGCGATGGTGACGGTCGCGCCGATCATGTCGGCTTGTTCATGCAGGCCGACCAGCCCGTAATGGCCTGCGCCGACCACCTGCGGATCAAAACCGATGCCGTCGTCGGCGACCTCGAGCAGCAGGCTTTCATCGTGTTGTGCGCCACGCAGCGTGACCGTCAGGTGGTGGGCGCCGGAATGCCGCTGCACATTGCGCAGCAATTCCTCGACCATCCTGAACAGGGTTTCGCCGCGCTCGTCGGTCAATGGTGCAACCTCGTGATCACAGCGGAAGGCGACCGTGATGCCGGTACGCTCACCAAAACCTTTGACCAGGTCGGCGAGCGCCGCGGCGAGGCCGATGTCGCGCACCGGGCTGCTGCGCATCTGGGCGATCGCGAGGCGCGCTTCACGCAACCCTTCGAGCGCCGCCTGTTCGGCACGGACCAGTTCGTCCGACAAGGCTGCGGGTTGGGTCGACGCAAGGCGCTTCAACATGCGGATCTCGGTCAGCATCGCCATCATCGAATGGGCCAGCGTATCGTGCAGGTCCCTTGCGAGCCGCAAGCGCTCGCGACCGACCGCCGCCTCGCGCGCTTCCATTGCGAGCCGGCGGATCTGCTCGGTTCGCTGCGCAACGCGTTGGTCGAGTTCGACATTCAGCCGGCGCAGGTCGTCGCGCTCGCGCTGCAGCGCGCTCAGCAGCCGGTTCAGCGCCGAGCCAAGCCGTGCCGCTTCATCGCGCCCCGGCGGGATCTCGATCCGATCGGCCCGCCCCGCCTGCACCGCGTCGGCCGATCGCGCGATCACGCTGATGCGCCTGGTCAGGCGACGCGCCATCCAGACGCCGGCGAAGGCGGCCACAACGCCGAGCAGCAGCAGCGTCAATGTGATCCGCCACTCGATGTCGGTGGCAAATGCAGCGACGGCGGCAACCGGCTCGATGACGACGATCTGCCAGCCGAGCTTTTGCAAGGATTGGTGTCGTGCCGTGTCGGCTCGAGCCAGCAGGTGTGGGTAACCACCGCTGAGGCGGCGCACCTGGATCCGGGTCGGCAGGTCGGAGGCATCGGTGCCGAGGCCGGCAACCACCGGATCGAACGGCGTGATGTCGGCGAGCATGTCCCGCCAGTTGCGGCCGAGCAGCGCCGGCGGCCCCCGGCGCACGACGCCGTCGCGGTCGATCAGCAGCCATTGGCCCGGCGACGAGTCGATGCCGGCGGTCAGCTGCTGCACCCAGTCCCAGCTCATCCGGGCGGCCACCACGCCGGCGATCGCACCGTCGGCATTGCGCACCGGCGCGGTCAGCTTCAGAAAACGCGCGCCCGGACTCACAGCCTCCTCGACCCACGCGATGTCCAGGCCCTGCGACAGCCACGCATACTGGTAGACATTGCTGCCGATCACAGCCCGGTCGGTTGCCGCGACGATGTCGCCGTTGGCGTCGGTGACGGCCAGCCAGCTGAGGTCCGGAACCTCGCGCAGCACCGCGGCCAGACGCCGCTGCAGCTGTTCCGGCTCACTCGGCTCGACCTGGTCGGACAACATCGCTGCCACCGTCGTCACCGACTGCAGGCGCAGGATCAATGCCGTGTCGAGTTCGGAGCCGACGTGTTCGACCGCGCTTTCCAGTCGCTGGCCGTGTTGTTCGAGCAGTGTCTGCCGTACATGGCCACGCAACGACAGGTTGGCAACGATCACCAGACCGATCGACAGGCCAATGACCAGCCAGGCGATCGCTGCGGCCAGACTGCGGCGCGGATCGATGGTGGGAAAGTGGCGCATCGCTTGCGCATTCTGGCAGGTGGGCGTGCACAATCGTCTGCATCCCCACTGCGCAGCCAGGCACTCCCGATGTCGCCACGCATCCGCGTACTGATTGCCGATGATCAGGCGCTGATACGGCGCGGCATGGCCCTGCTGCTCGCCGCCGAGGCCGACATCGAGGTCGTCGGCCAGGCCGCCGACGGCATCGAGGCGGTCGAACTGGCCCGCAGCCTGCAACCGGACGTTGTGCTGATGGACCTGCACATGCCGCGCAAGAGCGGCGTGCTGGCAACCCGCGAAATCACGACGGCGCTGCCGGCGACGCGGGTGATGGTGCTGACGACCTTCGACGCCGACGACATGGTGTTCGACGCGGTGCGTGCCGGCGCACAAGCCTATCTGCTGAAGGATGCGGCCGAGGACGAGGTGCTGGAGACCGTGCGCGCGGTATTCCGCGGCGAGTCGCGGCTGACGCCGCATGTCGCGCGCAAGGTGATGGACCAGTTCCGCCTGCTGGCCAATCGGCAGGTCTCGAGCGAACCCCAACCAGCTGCGGCGGCACCAGCGGCGGCACGGCCGGTGCAGCGGCGCGACGCTGCGCAGGACGGTCTGACGGCGCGCGAGGCCGCCGTCCTCGACCTGCTGGCCCAGGGCCAGAGCAATCGCCAGATTGCGAACACCCTGCACCTCGCCGAGGGCACCGTGAAGAACCACGTCAGCCGGATCATGCAGAAGCTGCATGCGAATACCCGCACCGAACTGGCGGTGCTGGTCCTCGGTCAACGCCCGCAGCGCTGACCCGCGCCGCTGCGGCGGCCCATGACCTTCGTCACCGGTATTTACCCGCAGCACCGCGGGTAAGTGCGCAGCGATGTCATGACTTACGGCACGCGGCGATCGGTCGCGCAAACGCGACAGTGCTGCCACGCATCCCGCGCCAATTCCGGAGATCCTCACGATGAACACTGCAACCATCGGCAGCACGTCGGCAACCGCCGACGTCGCCGCATCAGCCAGCTGGTATTCGAACCGCTGGATCCAGCTGCTGCTCGGCATCGTCTGCATGTCGATGATCGCCAACCTGCAGTACGGCTGGACGCTTTTCGTCGAGCCGATGAGCCAGGCCCACGGCTGGGGCCGCGCCGCGATCCAGATCGCGTTCACGATCTTCATCGTCACCGAGACCTGGCTGGTTCCGGTCGAAGGCTGGATCGTCGACCGCATCGGACCGCGCAAGATGGTCTTTGTCGCCGGCGCGCTGTGCGCCGTTGCCTGGGTCATCAACTCGAAGGCCGAAAGCCTCGCAATGCTGTACTTCGGTGCGGTGGTCGGCGGCATTGGCGCCGGCTCGGTCTACGGCACCTGCATGGGCAACGCGGTCAAGTGGTTCGGCGACAAGCGCGGCCTGGCCGCGGGCCTGACGGCGGCCGGTTTCGGCGCCGGCTCGGCGCTGACCATCATTCCGATCGCCAACATGATCAAGGCCGACGGCTACCAGGCCGCCTTCTTCAATTTCGGCCTGTTCCAGGGCCTGGTCGTGATGATCGCCGCGCTGCTGCTGATCAAGCCGCCGGCATCGAGCAAGGAGGTCGTCAAGTCGACGACGCTGCTGCAGGGAAGCCGTGACTTCAGCCTCGGCGAGGTGGTCCGCCAGCCGCTGTTCTGGCTGATGTACCTGATGTTCGTCTCGGTCGCTTCGGGCGGCTTGCTGGCCACCGCGCAACTCGGCTCGATCGCGAAGGATTTCGGCCTCGACGGCGCGCCGGTCTCGATGCTCGGGCTGACGCTGCCGGCGTTGACCTTTGCGCTTGCGATCGACCGTGTGCTGAACGGCCTTACCCGCCCGTTCTTCGGCTGGGTGTCCGACATGATCGGCCGCGAGATCACGATGCTGATCGCGTTCATGATTGAAGGCATCGGCATCATTGCGCTGCTGCACTACGGTCACAACCCGGTTGCCTTCGTGATCCTGACCGGCCTGGTGTTCTTCGCCTGGGGCGAGATCTATTCGTTGTTCCCGTCGATCTGCACCGACACCTTTGGCGCCAAACATGCATCGGCCAATGCCGGGATGTTGTACACCGCAAAAGGCACGGCCGCGCTGCTGGTGCCGATCGGCGCAGTGATCGTCACCAGCCATGGCTGGGCACCGGTGTTCTACATCGCAGCGGCGCTGAACATCGCCGCAGCGCTGGCCGCCTGGTTCATCCTGAAGCCGTGGCGCGAGCGGTTTCTCGCCCGCGTCGCGTCGAGTATCCGCTGAGTCATCCGGGGTCCGGGCCTTCGGATCTCGACCTTCCGCGCAGCGCCAACCGCGCTGCGCGGATTCATGCCGGAGGCAACGCCCGGCGAACGCTCAAGCCGGCGCGTTCACCGTGCGCTCATCGGGCAAGTACCAGACGACGGCCACCGTGCAGGCGGCAATCGCTGCCATCGTCCACAGCAGGCTGTCGAAGCCGGAGGCCTTGACGAACGGGCCGAGCACCCAGACAGCGAGCGAACTGAAACCGATCGAGACCGTCAACCGTGCGCCGGCCACCCGCGAGCGGATGCGGTCGTCGACATAACGGACGATCATCGCGTCGGTGAACGGCACCGCACCGAAGATGAAGACCATGATCGCGAGCACCAGTGCCAGCATCCACCAGCCCTGCGCATGGGTCGCGAGCATCAGCAGCGGAATCTGGCTTGCCGCGACCGCCAGATACAGCGGCCGCATCGGGAATCGGTCGATCAGCCGGCCGACCACCACCTGCGCCAGCGAGGCCAGCGCATAGACGATTGCCAGCAACGTGCCGATCAGCGCCGGGTCGTCGACGATGCCGCGAAAGCGTTCGGTCAGCAGCTGCGCATTGCCGTTGGTCGAGAAGTTGAACAGCAGCGTGCCGGTGATCGACGCCGCGGTCATCACCGCAAAGACCCGGGCCAGCAGCTTCGGCGGCAGCGCGACCTTCGCCTTGCGGGTCCGCTTGGCAGGCGCCTCGAGTTCCTGCGGGCAGACGCGGGCAAAAACGATGCCGCAGACGATCGTCAGCAGTCCGGGCACGACGAAGGCCGCCCGCCAGCCCAGCCACTGCACCAGGAATCCGGTGCTCAGCGCGGCCACCGCAATGCCCAGATTGCCGGCCAGGCCGTTGATGCCGATCACCGCACCGGGCCGCGGCGTGCTCTGCAGCAGCATCGGAATGCCCACCGGGTGGTAAATCGACGCAAAGGTGCCGAGCAGCGTCAGCACCGCGGCGAGCTCCCATGCATTGCGCGCCAGTCCGGCCAGCAGCGACGCGATACCGATGCCAAAGAAGAACACCAGCATCATCCGCCGCCGGCCCCAGGAATCGGCAATCCGGCCGGACGGCAGCGAACCGACGCCGAACATCACGAAGGCGCCGACGCCGAACGGCATCAGGTCTTCCCATCGGTTGAAGCCGAACTCGACCGCGATCGCGCCGACCGCGGTCGCGAAGATCAGCAGGAACATGTGGTCGATCGCATGGCCTGCATTGAGCAGCCACACGACCAGCCGCGAATGGTCTTCGTCCGCGACGGATGGAGCCGGTGGAGCCGGATCGACCGGGTCGAGCGTGGTGGCGGTTGGCAGTGGCGGCGGCGGCATTCCGGAAGTGTGCAACAGATGCGGCCGATGCGGGAGAGCGTCGACGCCGCTCCGCGCCAAGGCGAATCAGCGATCGATCGGCCTGCAATCGGCACTGGCGGCGATCCGCAACCCGTCGATCGCCCGCCCCTGCGCCAGCCGTTGCTCGAGGTCGTGACACGCGCCGCCGTCGACGCACAGTGTCCAGCCGCTCGGTGTCGCGCCGGAAACTGCAAGCAGCAGTTGCGGCTGCGGCGGCAACTGCGGGCGATAAGCCCACCAGCCGTCGCGCCACTGCGCATCGGGGGGTGGCTCCATGCCGGCGCCGGAACCCTTGACGCGTGCTTCGGCGAGCAGCAACTGCCCGCTGCGTACCAGCCAGTGCTCCTGCCATTCGATGCGCTCGACCGAATGGGTCCAGCTCAACGTGAAGCCGGTGCCGGCGAGGCTCAGCGCAGCCAGCGCCGACGCGATGCAGATGCCGCTCATCGAAAAAGCCTCAATCGCCCGGCGCGGCTGCTGCAGGCCGCCGCCGGGAGCGCGCCGTCAAGAACGTGTCGCCGGCACCAGCACGCTGCGGCTGCGGCGCCAGTGCATCGCGATCGCGATCGCTGCCAGCACGAAGCCGATCTCGTCGGTCAGCGGCAAGGCGGCGATCAAGGTGATCGCTGCGGCCGCTGCGACCAGCCGCTCGAGCCGGCTCATCGGCACCTTCAGATAACCGATCACCGCAGCACCCCACAGGCCGATCGCCAGCAGGGCCTTGAAGATGATGTAGATCGCCGCGACGACGAGCCCGTAGTCGGCCGCCATCGGACCGCCCGGCTGCAGCATCAGCGCCGGTGAATAAACCGCCATGAACGGGATCACGAATCCCGCCGCCGCGACCTTGATCGCCTGGATCGAGATGCTGAGCCCGCGCTCCTTCGCGATCGGCGCGGCAGCGAAGCAGGCCAGCGCAACCGGCGGCGTCAGGTCGGCCATGATGCCGAAATAGAACACGAACATGTGCGTGACGAGCAGCGGCACGCCGAGCTCGAGCAGCGCCGGGCCGGCGATCGACGAGGTGATGATGTAGTTCGGGATCGTCGGGATGCCCATGCCGAGCACCAGGCAGGTCAGCATCGTCAGCACCAGCGACAGGAACAGGCTTTCCTTGCCGACCGCGACGACGAACTGGCCGAAGGTATTGGCCGCGCCGGTCAGCGTCATCGTGCCGATGATGATGCCGACGATCGCGCAGGCGATACCGACCGGCAGCGCGGTCTTCGCGCCTTCGGACAGGCTGTCGCGGCATTGCGCGAGCGTTGCGCGGCCGCCCTTTCTGAACACGTTGACGGCGATCAGCACGACGATCGCGCTGGCCAGCGCGACCATGCCGAATTCGGCAAACGATGCGGCAACCAGCCCGAGCCCGATCCAGAAGATCACGCGCAGCACCATCGACGGCAGGCCGAGCGCGATCGATCCGCCGAGGATCAACATCACCGTCAGCGCCAGACCGACGGTGCCGGCGAACAGCGGCGTATAGCCGGAGAACAGCAGCACCACCAGCACCACCAGCGGCAGGATCAGATACCAGCGCTGCGTCAGCGCACGCATCGGCGACGGCAGTTCATCGGCCGGCAGGCCGGACAGGTTGGCGCGGCCGGCTTCCAGATGGACCATCCAGAACGCCGACATGAAATACAGCACCGCCGGCACGACTGCAGCCTTGACGACCGATGCATAGGGCACGTCGAGCGTCTCGGCCATGATGAAGGCGACCGCGCCCATCACCGGCGGCATGATCTGGCCGCCCATCGACGCGGTCGCCTCGACGCCGCCGGCAAATGCCGAGCGGTAGCCGAAACGCTTCATCAGCGGGATCGTGAACTGGCCGGTCGTCACGACGTTGGCAACGCCGGAGCCGGAGATCGTGCCCATCATCCCGGAGGCGACGACGGCCACCTTGGCCGGCCCGCCGCGGCGGCTGCCGAACAGGCCGAGCGCGATGTCGGTGAACAGCGTGATCATCCCGGCGCGCTCGAGGAACGAGCCGAACAGGATGAACAGGAAGATATAACTCGACGACACATAGGTCGGAATGCCGTAGACACCTTCGGTGCCGAACGCCATGTGGTCGATCACCTGCGTGAAGTCATAGCCGCGGTGGTTCAGCGGCGACGGCAGGTACTGCCCGAACAGGCAGTAGCCGAGAAAGATGCCGGAGATGATCGGCAGCGCCGGCCCCATCACCCGCCACGTCGCGACGAACAGCAGCACCAGCAGCACCACGCCGACGACGATGTCGACCTGCGTCGGATCACCGGCGCGGATGATCAACGCGTTGTATTCGACCCATTGGTAGATCGCGGTCGCGACCCCGAGCAGGCCCGCCACCCAGCTCACCACCTTGATCGGCACGCTGTCGCGGCGCGCCGCCGCCATCAGCGGAAATACCAGCGACAGCAGGAAACCGACGTGCACCGCCCGCACGATCTGGCTCGGCAGATCGAGGATGTGGGCCGCGGTGATGATCTGGAAGCTCGAGAAGACGAACGCCCACCAGAACAGCAAACGACCCTCCGTGCCGGCCGGAAAACCGGCCGCCAGGGGGTCGTGCTGCTGCAGTAAGGCGTCGCCGCTCGGCTCTTCGGCGGCGGCGGGTGCGTTGCTCACGGTCGCCTGCCGCTCACTTCATCACGCCTTTTTCCTTGTAGTAGCGCACCGCACCGGGGTGCAGCGGAACCGGCATGCCGTCGGCGGCAGTTTTCAGGTCGATCGCCGTTGCGGCCTTGTGCGCAGCGACCATGTCGGGCAGGTTCTCGAACAGCTGCTTGGTCATCTGGTAGGCCAGTTCATCGGAGACACCCGAATGCGTCACCAGGAAGTTGACCACCGCAACCGTCGGCACATCGGCCGTCTGTCCCGAATAGGTGTTGGCCGGGATCGTCGTTGCGACGAACGGCGGGCCGAGTTTTTTCGCGACATCGGCGGGCACCGAGACGACATTGATCGGAATCGAGCTGGCCAGATCACGGATCGACGAGACACCGAGGCCGGCCGACTGCAGCGTCGCATCGAGCTGCCGGTTCTTGATCAGTTCGACCGATTCGCCGAACGGCAGGTATTCGGTCTTGCCGAGGTCCTTGTACGACATGCCCATCACCTCAAAGATGCGGCGGGCATTGACCTCGGTGCCGGACTTCGGCGCACCGACCGACAGGCTCTTGCCCTTCAGGTCGGCAAAGGTCTTCACGCCGCTGGCCTGCGACGAGACGATCTGGATCACGTTCGGATAAACCGCGGCGATGCCGCGCAGCTTGTCGAGCTTCTTCGGAAAACCGACTTCGGCATCGGCCTCCCAGGCCGACTTGACCGAGTCACCGAGCGCCAGCGCGATTTCGCCACGGCCGCTCTGCAGCAGGTTCAGGTTCTCGACCGAGGCCTTGGTCGACTGCACCTGCGTGCGCACATTGGGGATCTTCTCGCCGTAGATCTTGCCGAGCGCAACGCCGAGCGGGTAATAGACACCGCTGGTACCGCCGGTCAGGATGTTGACGAATTGTTCGGCCTGCGCGGCAGCGGGAATCATTGCCGCGGCGGCGATGGCGATGAGATGACGTCGTTGGATGAAAACGCTCAAGACTGTCTCCTTCTGGGTTCGGGTATCGGACCGGACACGCTGGACTGGCCGCAACCGGGGATCGTGCACCATTCTGCACGCGCTGCCTGGCTGGCGTATCGGCAATTGCCATGAGAGCGGCAATCCTCGCGCCGGCATGTTTGCAGCAGGCCGGCTGCCCAGGGCAGCCGGAGGACGAACCATTATTGACCGCGAAAATTGCGGCGCGCATGTGGGAAGCCCGTAGCGGCGGCGGCGCGCCGCCTGCGACCGCGCGGATCATTGAAAATGCCGCTTCCGTCACATCCTTTGCAAGGGCCAGCTTGGCGAACGACCACCTCAGAAATCTCGATCGTCGCATCGATCCGCGCCGACGCAGCGTGCTGCTGAGCGCCTGTGCGGCGCCGCTGTTGTCGATGCCGGCCTGGCCTGGCCACGCCACAACGTCGGCAACGGAATCGTTGAGCGGCGCGTTGCGGGAGCGTCTGCAACGTGATGGTGTCGGTTTTGCCAGCGCGCAACTCGACCGCAGCGGTTTGCGGCTCGATGTTGCCGGCGCGAAACGCCATGGCGCCAGCGAGCCGATCACGACCAGCACCGTGTTCGAGCTCGGATCGCTGACCAAGGCCTTTGTTGCGCTGCTGCTTGCCGATGGCGTGTTGAAGGGCCGCTGGTCGCTCGACGATGCGGTGGAGGACGCCGTGCCCGAGCTCATTCGTCTGCGCGACAGCAGCGGCCAGCCGCTGCGGCTGATCGATCTGGCGACGCACCGCTCCGGGCTGCCGCGGATGCCCGGTGACCTGCTGAACAACGAGATCAAGGATCCCTACGCCTTTTATACCGAGCAGCGGCTGTACCAGTATCTGCGCAGTTGGCGGCCGGTGGTTGCGCGCGGCGCGCGCTTCGAATATTCCAACCTCGGTTACGGCCTGCTGGCACTGGTGCTGGCACGCCGCCTCGGGCTGAGCCTCGACGAGGCCTTGCGCCGCGATGTGCTGCTGCCGCTCGGCCTGCCGGAACTGCGGCTGGCCCGGCCGCTGCCGGTCGGCGACGACCTTTCGACGATCGGCGCTGCGCTGGCCGGCACCTTCGCGGAGGCGCCGCTGCTGGCGGCGCCACATGACGGCCAGCGCCGGCCGGCACTGCCGTGGCGCTTCGATGCGCTGGCCGGCGCCGTCGGCCTGCTCGGCTCGATCGAATCGGTCGGCCGCTTCATGCAGGCAGCGGTTGGCGCCTTCGACCATCCGCTGCGCGATGCCTTTGCGATGTGCCTGCAGCAACGCACCGAAGGCGAACATCCCTTGCACCCGTTCGGCTTCGGCTGGGAGATCAGCACCATCGTCGCCGCCGATGGCCGTCGGCGTCAGTTTTTCAACCAGGACGGCGCAACCTCCGGCTTTTCGGTCTCGGTCTGGCTCGAGCCGGCAACGCAACGCGCTGGCGCCGTGTTGTCGAATGCCTTCATCGAGACCCGCTCGCTGGCACTGCGGGCGCTCGACGCCGGCATCAGCGAGCGCGATTTCAACCTGGTCGCGCTGCCCGAGACAACCCTGCAGCAGCTGGCCGGCAAATGGGTGGCGCGGCGCAATGCATCATTGCAAATCATGTTGCGGGACGGCCGCCTGTGGGCTCAGGGTTTTGTTGCCGGCGATGTCGAACTGGTCGCGGTCACGAAGCGTCGCCTGGTGATGCGCGACAGCGGCATCGAATTCCTGTTCGACGACGCCGAGCTTCCGCAGCAGATGACGATGCGGCGCGACGGCGTCGACCTGCCGTTCCAGCGCCAGTCCTGACGCGCCGCCGCGCCACGGCGGCTGGCGCGGCGCGGATCAGACCAGTACGCGTTCGATGCCGCCGCTGTTCGCTCGCCCGACGTATTCGGCCATCCAGTTGCCGCCGAGGATCTTGCTGGCCATCTCGACGACGATGTAGTCGGCCTCGAGCAGGCCATTGTCGAGGTCGTTGCGATAACGGCTCAGGCCCTGCAGGCAACTCGGGCACGAGGTCAGGATCTTGATCTTGCCGGCATCGGCGACGCCATCCTGCCGCCGCAACGCCGCCTCGTCGATCTGCAGCTGTTCTTCCTTGCGGAAACGCACCTGGGTCGCGATGTCCGGGCGCGTCACACCAAGCGTTCCGGATTCGCCGCAGCAGCGCTTGCTTTCGATCACCCGCTCGCCGACCAGCGCCTTCACCGTCTTCATCGGCTCCTGCAGCTTCATCGGCGTATGACACGGATCGTGGTACAGGTAGCCGGCCTGCTGCGATGCGTCGAGCGTGATGCCCTTCTCGAGCAGGAATTCGTGGATGTCGACGATCCGGCAGCCCGGGAAGATCTTCTCGAACTGGTAGCCCTGCAGCTGGTCGTAGCAGGTGCCGCAGCTGACGACGACGGTCTTGATGTCGAGGTAGTTCAGCGTATTGGCGACGCGGTGGAACAGCACCCGGTTGTCGGTGATGATCTTCTCGGCCTTGTCGAACTGGCCGCTGCCGCGCTGCGGGTAGCCGCAGCACAGATAACCCGGCGGCAGCACCGTCTGCACACCGGCATGCCACAGCATCGCCTGGGTGGCCAGGCCAACCTGCGAGAACAAGCGTTCCGAACCGCAACCGGGGAAATAGAACACCGCCTCGCTGTCGGCGGTTGTTGCCTGCGGGTCGCGGATGATCGGGACGTAGTTCTTGTCCTCGATGTCGAGCAAGGCGCGCGCGGTCTTCTTCGGCAGGCCGCCAGGCAGCTTCTTGTTGATGAAGTGGATCACCTGCTCCTTGATCGGCGCAGGCCCGAGCGTCGCCGGCGGTGCGGCGGTCTGCATCTTCGCCGGCACGCGCAGCAGCTTGTTGGCAAAGCGTTGCAGCCTGAAGCCGATGTCGACCATGGCGATGCGCAGCAGCTTGATCGTCTGCGGATTGGTCGCATTGAGCAACAGCATCGCGGCCTTGTTGCCGGGCCGCAGACCCTTCTTGCCGAGCTTGCGCAGCAGGTTGCGCATGTTCATCGAGACATCGCCGAAATCGATGTCGACCGGACACGGGCTCAGGCATTTGTGGCAGACCGTGCAGTGGTCGGCCACATCCTCGAATTCATGCCAGTGCTTGATCGAGACGCCGCGCCGCGTCTGTTCCTCGTACAGGAAGGCCTCGACCAGCAGCGAGGTCGCGAGGATCTTGTTGCGCGGGCTGTACAGCAGGTTGGCGCGCGGCACATGGGTCGCACAGACCGGCTTGCATTTGCCGCAGCGCAGGCAGTCCTTGACGCTGTCGGCGATCGCGCCGATGTCGCTTTGCTGCATGATCAGCGACTCGTGGCCCATCAGGCCGAAACTCGGCGTATAGGCATTCGTCAGGTCGGCATGGACGCGGTGCGGATCGGCATCCGGCCCCGGATCGCGCAGCAGCTTGCCCTTGTTGAAGCGGCCCTCCGGATCAACCCGGCGCTTGTAGTCGGAGAACGGCGCCAGTTCGTCGTCGGTCAGGAATTCGAGCTTCGTGATGCCGATGCCGTGCTCACCCGAAATCACGCCGTTCAGGCTGCGCGCGAGCTGCATGATCCGCACCACCGCCTCGTGCGCGGTCTGCAGCATCTCGTAGTTGTCGCTGTTGACCGGGATGTTGGTGTGCACGTTGCCGTCGCCGGCGTGCATGTGCAGCGCGATCCAGACGCGGCCCTTCAGCACCTGCTTGTGGATCGCATCGGCGGCGTCGACGATCGGCGCCAGCGCCGAGCCGGCAAAGATGCCTTTCAGCGGCGCGCGGATCTCGGTTTTCCACGATGCGCGCAGGCTGTGATCCTGCAACTGCTCGAAGAAGCTGCGCTGGTCGCGCGACGGATCAGACTGCGCGCCCGGCGGCGGTGTCGCATCGAGGTGGCTGAGCCACAGCTGCCAGCGATCGCGCACGTCGCGCAGCAGCTGCAGCGCCTGGCTGACGCGGTCCTCGAGCAGTTCGGCCGATGCGATCTCGCCGGCATCGTCGCTCCTGCCGAGCGGCAGGTTGCCGGCGACAAAGAAGTCCGTCAACGCATCGACCAGCGCCAGCTTGTTGCGCAGGCTGAATTCGATGTTCAACCGCTCGATGCCGTTCGTATATTCGCCCATCCGCGGCAACGGGATCACCACATCCTCGTTGACCTTGAAGGCATTGGTATGGCGGCTGATCGCCGCGGTGCGCTTGCGGTCGAGCCAGAATTTCTTGCGTGCCTCGGCGCTGACTGCGATGAAGCCCTCGCCGGCGCGGCCGTTCGCCAGCCGCACGACCTCGCTGGTGACACGCGCGACCGCATCGGGGTCGTCGCCGGCGATGTCGCCGAGCAGCACCATCTTCGGCAAGCCACCGCGCTTGCTCTTGGTGGCGTAGCCGACCGCCTTCAGGTAGCGGTCGTCGAGGTGTTCGAGGCCGGCGAGCAGCACCTGCGCGCGCCGGCCGTCGGGCATCTCGACGCCGCCTGCCTTGATCAGGCCGAACATGTAGTCCTTGATGTCGACGATGCTCGGCACCGCCTCCTTCGCATTGCCGAAGAATTCGAGGCAGACGGTGCGCGTATGCGCGGGCATCTTGTGGACGATCCAGCGCGCACTGGTGATCAGGCCGTCGCAGCCTTCCTTCTGGATGCCTGGCAGGCCGGCGAGAAACTTGTCGGTGACGTCCTTGCCGAGGCCTTCCTTGCGGAAGCGCGCGCCAGGGATGTCGAGGCGTTCGGTACGCTCGAGCACCTTGCCCGACGCATCGTAGAAATTGAGCTCGAAGCTCGCCAGCTCGACATCGTGGATCTTGCCGAGGTTGTGGTTCAGCCGCACCACCTCGAGCCATTTGGCCTCGGGCGTGACCATCCGCCACGACACCAGGTTGTCGAGCGCGGTGCCCCACAACACCGCCTTCTTGCCGCCGGCATTCATCGCGATGTTGCCGCCGATGCACGATGCCTCGGCCGAGGTCGGATCGACCGCGAAGACGTGACCAGCCCGATCCGCTGCATCGGCGACGCGCTGCGTGACGACACCGGCTTCGGTCCAGACGGTGGCGACCTCGCGCTCGACGCCCGGCAATGTGCGCCACTCGACCTCGGTCATCGCCTCCAGTTTCTCGGTATTGATGACCGCGCTGTTCCAGGTCAGCGGAATCGCGCCGCCGGTATAGCCGGTGCCGCCGCCGCGCGGAATGATCGTCAGCCCGAGGTCGATGCAGGCCTTGACCAGCGCCGCCATCTCGGCTTCGCTGTCAGGCGTCAGCACGACGAACGGGTATTCGACCCGCCAGTCGGTGGCATCGGTCACGTGCGAGACGCGCGACAGGCCGTCGAACTTGATATTGTCCTTGCGCGTGATTCGGCCGAGCACGCGCGTCGCGCGTCGGCGCAGGTCGGCGACCTCGTCGAACTGGCTGGCGAACTGCACCACCGCCAGCGACGCCGCCTGCAGCAGCTCACCAACGATCAGATCGCGCTGCGCATCGTCCTGCGGCTGGCGCCGCTTCTCGATCTCGCCGAGCCGGTGGTGCAACGCTTCGATCAGCTGGCGGCGCCGCTTCGGGTTGTCGAGCAGGTCGTCCTGCAGGTAAGGGTTGCGCTGCACGACCCAGATGTCGCCGAGCACCTCGTACAACATGCGCGCCGAGCGGCCGGTCTGGCGTTCCTCGCGCAGCCGATCCAGCACATCCCAGGCGCGCTGGCCAAGCAAGCGGATCACGATCTCGCGGTCCGAGAACGAGGTGTAGTTGTACGGAATCTCGCGCAGCCGACTCGCCGGGCGCTGCGCGCCGGCGCCGGCGGCAATCGATGCAAGCTGGCTCAGGGAATTGGGTGCATTCATAAGACCGGGTGGGACAACGGCACCCTGTTGGCACTTGGCGCTGGATGTTAACGCACCGGGGCCGATCATTCAGGGTTAGCCCGAATGCCCGCGCCGCCGCGTCACCAGCGACGGGACGCCGCCCGGTGCGGTCGGCGGCCTCACTCCGGCGGGCAATTTCCCGCCGTCGGCTCGCCGTCGCGCGTCCGGCGCCGGGCCAGCGTGTCGATGACCGCCTCGACGGCAGCGGTGTCGCCGCCGACCCAGTCCGACACGACATTCCAGCGGCCGCCAAGCCATTGCTGGAACTTGACCGCATCGCCGGCATCGTGATCGGAACAACTGGTCGCGCTCGGCGGCAGCATCTCGAGCGCGCCGAGCCGTGACAGGCGTTCGTCGTCGAGTTGCAAGCGCTCCAGGCCCCAGCGGAGCTGTTCGCTGTCGATCGGCCGGGCACCGTAGCGGCGCTGTGCAAGGCGGATCGCCTCCCCGACCAACAGCGCCTGCGCAATGCCGCGGAGATAGCCCGCATCGCGACGGTTCGGCGCATTCGCCGCTGCGTCCGGCAGGTGACGGCGGATATCGCGCAGCAGCAGGAAATTGCCGCCCGACGGAACTGGCGACGCCGCGATGTAGCCGATCGCTGCCGCGCCGGCGGCGATGATGTCCTCGTCGTCGCCGGCGGCGGCCGATCCGATGATGCGGTCGGCCGGGAAGCCGACGCGTGCGGCAGCGCGCAAGGCTGCGGAAGTGGCCGGGCCCGCGGTATCGAGCAGCACCCAGTCGACGGCGTCGCGGTGGATCGCCTGCCAGACCTCGGCTGCGGCCTCGACCGATGCGACGATCGAATGCTGGTCGAGCGCAAAGCCGTATTCGGCAGCCTGCCGTTCGAGCAGTTCGCCGACCTCGTGCCGGCTCGGCTGAGCGGCGTGCAGATATGCAATCCGCTTGCCGCGCAAGCGGTCAATGCCGCCTTCGCGGTCGGCAATGAATTGCAGCCGCGCCGCGGCCTGCCGCAGCGGACCGGCGAGCAGCGTGAAGGCATAACGATCGGCGCGACCGTCGACCCCCAGCGAAGACGCATCGGCCGGCATCAGCAGCGGAATGCGCTCGGCGCGGCTGCGCTCGGCCAGCGCCGGCGACAGGCCGCCAGGCAGCGCGATCGCCACCCGATCGTGGGTCACCTGTTCGGCGCACGGACCTTCGCCCGGCGCTTCCATGACGCTGCCGCAATCGTCCCAGACCAGCCGCACGCCGTTGATGCCGCCGTCGCGCCGGTTCAGCAATTCAATGTAGTCGGCCATTCCGGCGAGCACGGCATCAATCGCCGGCCCGGCGTCACCGCGGGCAACGATCACGGCGATATGCTGCTGTTGCCCATTCGCCTCGGCCGCTGCCGCGGCGCGCAGCGGCAACATGCCGATCAGCGGCAACAGCAGAAGGAGCAGCATCCGAAGCATCGCGATCACCCACTTCAACGCGGCAGACGGGCGCGGTGGGCGCCTACCCGATCAACAAGCCGGCGCACGCGTGCGGCAGCTTCGGTTGGCGTGACGGCGCTCGCGCAACTGAAGGTGCGCGCGCAATAGTGCTGCCACTCGTCGCTGCGCAGTGCGGTGTCGATGGCCCGGTTCAGGATCTCGACCTTGTCGGCGGCGACGCCGGCGCGCACGGCAAGGCTGCGGAAATTCGGCAGGTCGTCGATCGCGAGGCCGAATTCAACGATCGCCGGAATGGCTGGAAATGCCGCATGGCGATGGCCGGCGAAAACGACCAGTGGCCGCAGCGCTCCGGCAGCAAGGTGCCCGGCGACGTCGCCAGGCTCCTCGAACAAGGCATCGGTCCGGCCGTCCAGCGTCGCCTGGTAACGCTGGCGCGGCAGCGCAAACGGCGCGTTCTGCAGCAGATAGCCATGGCTGCCGAGCAATGCCAGCGTCAGGTCGTCGAGCGTGCCGCGGCCTGAAGTCGCGACGCTGAGCCGTCTGCGGGCGGCGGCGGCGAGAAACTGCTCGAAATCCGCCAGCGGGCTGTCTGCCCGAACGAACAGCATCGATGGCGACTGCTGGACGATGCCGAGAATGGTGAAATCGGACGCGCCGATCGTGCCGACGCCATCGGCCCAGGCTGCCGCGGTCAGCGCGATCAGCGTCACCAGCGTGTGCTCCGGATCGCTGCTCAGCAGTGCCTTGGTCAGTCCGGCATTGCCGGATGCGCCGGCGACATTTTCGACCAGCACCGGCATCCCGACTTGCGGCTCGAGCAATTCGGCCAGCTTGCGCGCCATGCCGTCGGCACCGCCGCCGGGGCCGAAGGTGACGATGATCTGCAAGGGCCGCGAAGGGTAGTCGCCACCGGGCGCCACCGGCGGCGCCTCGCGCCTGAAGAACAGCGAGATCGTGTAGCGGATCACATCCTTGTAGCGGGGCGGCGCATTGTCCAGCCATGACTGCAGGTAGTCGCGGAAGCTCGATCCGGGCGCCTGCAGGTTCAGGAACGAGATGGCGCCCCACAGCTCCGGGTTCTCCTCGAACAGCGGCAGCAGCAGGTTGGCCACCACTTCATTGCGGTTGCGGTCGTAGGCGCTGGCGCCGAGCCGCGCGCCGGCCAGTGCATACCAGCCGGCCAATGTGGTGCCCGTCGGCAGGCGGCGGTGGGCCTCCTGCTGGAAGCGGCGCGCGGTCTCGAGCAGCCCCGGCGCTGCGGCGGCCAGCTCGGCCGTCGGTGCCGACCGCTGCCAACGGTTCGCCAGCGCCTTCAGCGAATAGAGCGACGCGACTTCGCACAAGGCCTCCTCGAACCATTGCTGGCTGCGCGCGGCAGCGGCGTGGTGATGGCGCTCGTAATTCGACAACACGTGGCACAACTCGTGGGCAAACTCGTAGATATAGGGTGCCGCGTCGCGTCCGCTGGCATTCAGTTCGATCCGGTATTCGCCGTGCGGCCCGCGTTCGAACAAGGTGACCGGCCGGACTGGCGAACGCGAGACATGGATCGGCGCCAGCGGCTCACGCCCGGAGAAACGCGACAGCATTTCAGCCGCCACTGCCTCGAGTACCAGCCGGATGGTCTGCGGATCGCCGCCGCCCCAGTCGCCGGCCGCAACACGGATCATCAGTCCGCCGGCACGCGGGTCCGCGCGTGGATTGGCCTGCCCGCCCGGTTGCCGGGCAGCGGCTTGCCCGGAACCTGCCTTGTCGACCGCTACACCGGTCTGCGCCGGTTCGGCCGGAAGGGTCAACATGGCGGTCACCGCGATGTTCAACAACATGGGTGTCATCTGCACCGACGCCTGATCGATCGACGGAATGCTGCGCCATTGATCATCACTGATCAACAGCGCAGCATCGGACCGGTCGGTCAATCACCGCCGACGGCATAGGTCAGGCGGTGGCGGGCGATGTCACCATTGCGCAGCGCGCGTTGGTAATCGGAGATCACCTGTTCGCGCGTCAGACCGGGCTGCTCGGCGAACGGCCGGCCGTGGACACCCGAGGGCGACGCGATGACCGAGCCATCCCAGCCCTCGTTTGCTACCGGCATCTCGCCGGCCGCGATCGCACGCTGCAGTTCCGCACGGACCTGCTCGCGCGTCAGCTCAGCGCCGGCAAACGAGCGGCCGTAAACACCGGCCGGGCGCTGCGGCAACGAGCCGTCCCAGGCCTCATTGATGCCGGCCATCTCGCCAGCCGCCATCGCACGCGCCAGTTCGGCGCGCACCTGCTCACGCGTCGGGCCTTCATCGGCAAACGACGCCACCCCGGTGAAAAGGGTCAGAAGCATCACCATCGCTTTCACTTGCATCATCTCTCTCCTCATTGAAGACGCCGGACAGCAGAAGCGGAGGTCCCGCATCGCCGTTTCAGCGTGATGTCAGGTTAGGCAGATGGCCGTCGCACGGCATCCTCAGACGGGGCTACCGGGGGGCGGGAATATTCACATCGCAAAGCTCCGCTTCGAGCGGCCATCGGTCGTCCGGAACACGGGCATATCCCGATGCCATGCGGGCTGCATTCGAGGGATAAACAGGGACTGTGATGAATGGGCGCGACAATCGCGCCCGTTCGAACGCCGCATTCGGCGAATCAAGCCATCATTTCCGGAGTCAACATGAATTTCAAAGTTCTTCCGATCGCCGCAACAGTCTGGCTGGCGGTTGCCGGCAGCCCAGCACACGCACAGACCGAAATCGTCTGGTGGCACTCGATGGGCGGCGCCCTCGGCGAATGGGTCAACGACCTGGCCAAGGGTTTCAACGAGTCGCAGAAGGACTACAAGGTCAATGCCGTCTTCAAGGGTACCTACGACGAGTCGATGACCGCAGGCATCGCCGCCTTCCGCGCCGGCAACGCGCCGCACATCCTGCAGGTGTTCGAGGTTGGCACCGCGACGATGATGGCCAGCAAGGGCGCGGTCAAGCCGGTGGCCCAGCTGATGAAGGAGGCCGGCGCCAAGTTCGACCCGAAGGCCTACGTGCAGGCAGTGGCCGGCTACTACACCGCACCGAACGGCGAGATGATGAGCATGCCGTTCAACAGCTCGACAACGGTGCTGCACTACAACAAGGATGCCTTCAAGGCCGCTGGCCTGGATCCCGAGGCGCCGCCGAAGACCTGGCCCGAGGTGGTGCTGGCGGCAGCCAAGCTGAAGGCCAGCGGCCATGCCTGTCCGTTCACGACCAGCTGGCAGGGCTGGACGCAGATGGAGAACTTCTCGGCCTGGCACAACGTCGAGTTCGCGACCAAGAACAACGGCTTCAATGGCATGGACGCCCGGCTGGCGACCAATTCGCCGCTGCACGTCCGCCATATCGAGAACCTGGCCAACATGGCGCAACAGGGACTGTTCGTCTACAAGGGCCGCGGCAACAAGGCCGATGCGCCATTCGTCTCCGGCGAATGCGCGATGAACACCGCGTCTTCATCGCTGATCGCCAACGTCAAGCGCAATGCCAAGTTCAACGCCGGCATCAGCACGCTGCCCTACTACCCTGACGTCGCCGGCGCACCACAGAACACCGTGATCGGTGGCGCCAGCCTGTGGGTGATGTCGGGCAAGAAGCCCCAGGAGTACAAGGGCGTCGCGGCCTTCTTCAACTACCTGTCCGACCCGAAGGTCCAGGCCGAGAGCCACCAGCGCACCGGTTATCTGCCGATCACCACGGCCGCCTTCACGTTGACCGAGAAGTCCGGCTTCTACAAGGAGAATCCGGGTACCGATGTGCCGGTGACGCAGATGATCCGCAAGGTCACCGACAAGTCGCGCGGCATCCGGCTCGGCAATTTCGTGCAGATCCGCGCGATCTATGACGAGGAGATGGAGCAGGTCTGGGCCGGCAAGAAATCGGCCAAGGATGCACTCGATTCGATCAAGAAGCGTGGCGACGAGTTGCTCGAGCGCTTCGAGAAAGCGAACAAGTCCTGATCGGATGACCGCCGGAAGGCGGTACCATCCACGCCTTCACGGCAACCCCTTCCCGCATGACGGGAAGGGGTTGTGTTGTTTGACGAATCGAAGCTAAAGCATTGGCTGTAGAAAAACGCGTCCGCTTCAAATCCGCATGGTTGCCTTGGGCGCTGGTCGCGCCGCAGATGGCGATCGTGCTGGTCTTCTTCTTCTGGCCGGCCGGCCAGGCGCTGTACCAGAGCGTATTGACGGAAGATGCCTTCGGCACGAGCACGCAGTTCGTCGGCGCCGAAAATTTCATCCGTCTGTGGAACGACGAGACCTACCTGGCGTCGTTCAAGACGACTGCGATCTTCTCGGCACTGGTGGCGTTTTTCGGCCTCTTCATCGCGCTGGCGCTGGCGGTGATGGCCGACCGCGTGGTGCGCGCCGCGTCGACCTACAAGACCTTCCTGATCTGGCCGTACGCGGTGGCCCCGGCGGTTGCCGGCGTCGTCTGGCTGTTCATGTTTGCGCCATCGATCGGCATCGTCAGCTTCTGGCTGCGGCAAGGCGGCATCGACTGGAACCACCTGCTCAACGGTGATCACGCGATGACGCTGATCGTGATGGCGGCAGTCTGGAAGCAGATCTCGTACAACTTCCTGTTTTTCCTGGCCGGACTGCAATCGATCCCGAAAAGCCTGATCGAGGCCGCCGCGATCGATGGCGCCGGTCCGTGGCGCCGCTTCTGGTCGGTGCAATTCCCGCTGCTGACGCCGACGACGTTTTTCCTGCTCGTGATCAACATCGTCTACGCCTTCTTCGACACCTTCGCGATCGTCGATGCGGCTACCGAGGGCGGCCCAGGCAAGGAGACCGCGATCCTCGTCTACAAGGTGTATTTCGACGGCTTCAAGGCGCTCGACCTCGGCGGCTCGGCGGCGCAGTCGGTGGTGCTGATGGTGATCGTCATCGCGCTGACCGTCGTGCAGTTCCGTTATGTCGAACGAAGGGTGAACTACTGATGGTTGAGAACCGCCCCGTCGCGACGGTTCTGTCGCACCTCGTGCTGCTGCTCGGCGTGATGATCGTCGCCTTCCCGGTCTACGTCACCTTCATCGCATCGACGCAGACCGCAACGCAGATCGTGCAGAACGTCCCGATGTCGCTGCTGCCGGGCGACAACGTCGTCGAGAGCTACCGCGTCGCATTGTTCGGCGGCCAGACCGAATACGGGAATCGGCTGCCGCCGGTCGGGCCGATGCTGTGGGTCAGCCTGGTGATGGCGCTGGTGATCGCGATCGGCAAGATCGCGATCTCGCTGCTGTCGGCCTTCGCGGTCGTCTACTTCCGCTTCCCGTTCCGCAATCTCGTCTTCTGGATGATCTTCGTGACGCTGATGCTGCCGGTCGAAGTGCGCATCCTGCCGACCTACAAGGTCGTTGCCGACCTCGGCATGCTCAATACCTTCACCGGACTGACGGTGCCGCTGATCGCATCGGCAACCGCGACCTTCCTGTTCCGCCAGTTCTTCCTGACCGTGCCCGATGAACTGGTCGAGGCAGCACGCATCGACGGCGCCGGTCCGATGCGCTTCTTCAAGGATGTGCTGCTGCCGCTGTCGCGCACCTCGATTGCCGCGCTGTTCGTGATCCAGTTCATCTACGGCTGGAACCAGTACCTCTGGCCGCTGCTGGTGACCACCACCGAAGACATGTATCCGGTCGTGATGGGCATCAAGCGCATGGTCACCGGTGGTGATGCGGCAACCGAATGGAACGTCGTGATGGCCACCGCGATCCTGGCGATGCTGCCACCCGCGCTGGTCGTGATCCTGATGCAGAAATGGTTCGTCAAGGGCCTTGTCGACACCGAAAAATAGGAAGATAGATGGGATCCATCACACTGCGCGATGTGGAGAAGACCTACGGTCACGGCGCTCATGCCGTGAAGGTGATCCATGGCGTCAACGTCGAGATTGCCGACGGCGAGTTCGTCGTCATCGTCGGGCCGTCGGGTTGCGGCAAGAGCACGCTGCTGCGGATGGTTGCAGGACTGGAAGAGATCACCGGCGGCGAGATCGATATCGGCGAACGCGTCGTCAACCAGCTCGAGCCTTCCGAACGCGACATCGCGATGGTTTTCCAGAACTACGCGCTGTATCCGCACATGAGCGTGTTCGACAACATGGCCTACGGGCTGAAGATCGCAAAAGTGCCGAAGGCGGAGATCCAGGCACGGGTCGAGAAGGCCGCCGGCATCCTCGAACTCGGCGCTCTGCTCGATCGCAAGCCGCGCCAGTTGTCGGGCGGCCAGCGGCAGCGGGTCGCGATGGGCCGTGCGATCGTGCGCCAGCCGCAGGTTTTCCTGTTCGACGAGCCGCTGTCGAACCTCGATGCCAAGCTGCGCGCGCAGACCCGGCTCGAGATCCAGAAACTGCACCGCGAGCTCGGCGTCACCTCGCTGTTCGTCACGCACGACCAGGTCGAGGCGATGACGCTGGCACAGCGGATGATCGTGATGAACGCCGGCAACATGGAACAGGTCGGCACGCCGGACGAGGTCTATGCACAGCCGGCGACGACCTTCGTTGCCAGCTTCATCGGCAGCCCGCCGATGAATCTGCTGCACGGCCAGGTCGCCGGCAATCGTTTCACGATCGGCGACGTGACGCTGAACCTGCCGGCGCCGGCACCCCGCGACGGCGCGCTGATCCTTGGTGCGCGGCCGGAACATATCGAGATCCGGCCCGACGGCGAATGGCCGCTGACGATCGAGATGATCGAGATGCTCGGCGCCGAGCGCATCGTCTACGGCCACATGGGCGGCGAACTCGTCAACGTGCGCATCGATGCGACCGATGCTCCGCCGAGCGCCGGCACCACGATCCGGCTGCATGTCGACGCGACCCACCTGCACTGGTTCGATGCGGCCAGCGGACGCCGCGTCGGCTGACGCGCAGATGGCCGCACCGATCCAGTTGGCCGACTGGCCCTATCCGCGCTGGATCGCGCACCGTGGTGCCGGCAAACTGGCGCCGGAAAATACGCTGGCCGCATTCCGCCTCGGCGCAGCCTTCGGCTACCGCGCATTCGAATGCGACGTCAAGCTGAGCGCAGACGGGATCGCATTCCTGCTCCACGATGCGACGCTCGACCGCACGACCAATGGCCAGGGCGTGGCCGGCGAACGGGCCTGGTCCGACCTGTCGCAACTCGATGCCGGCAGCTGGCATGGGCGGCGCGACGCCGGCGAACCGCTGGCCACTCTCGAAGCGGTCGCCCGTTACTGCATCGCCAATGGCTTCGACCTGAACATCGAGATCAAGCCGACCCCCGGCCATGCCGAAGCGACTGGGCGGGCGGTTGCGCTGGCGGCACGGCAACTGTGGCAGCTCAGCGGCCGCAAGCCGCTGCTCAGTTCATTCGTACCGGAGGCGCTCGAGTCGGCACAATCCGCCGTGGCCGAGTTGCCGAGGGCCCTGCTGATCGACAAGCTGGAATCGGACTGGCTCGGCAATGCGCAGCGGCTCGACTGCCGGGCCGTCGTCGCGCACCATCCGTTGATCGATGCGTCAATGATCGACGCGCTGCACTCGGCCGGCCGGCGCGTGCTTGCCTATACGGTCAATGAAACGCAGGCCGCACAACGCCTGATCTCGCTCGGCATCGACGGTCTGATCACCGACGCCGTCGACCGCTTCTCGCCTGCCAGCGACGGAGTCTGAGCCCCGGGTCACGCAGGAGTGCCTGCTCCGTTGCAGCGGAGCAGGCAGAGTCATCAGGCACTGGACGCTTGAGACACTGCGAAACCCGTGAGGGCTCGCACCCCCCTAGTTTAACCCCAGCCGTGCAGGCTCCGGAGTCCCGCGCGCCTGCAATCAGGAGCGGTAGTCGGCGTTGATGCTGACGTAATCGTGGCTCAGGTCGCAGGTCCAGACCGTCGTCGCGCAGTTGCCACGGTGCAGGTCGACGCGGACGGTGATTTCCGACTGCTTCATCACGCGCTGGCCATCCTCTTCGCGGTAGCCGGGCTCACGGCCGCCCTGCTTCGCAACATGGACATCGTCGAGGAACAGGTCGATCAACCCCTGGTCGAGATCGTCGATGCCGGCGTACCCGACCGCCGCCAGGATTCGGCCGAGGTTCGGATCGCTGGCGAAGAATGCCGTCTTCACCAGCGGCGAATGGGCAATCGCATAGGCCACCTTCGCGCATTCGGCATCGTCACGGCCGCCGCAGACCTCGATCGTGATGAATTTGGTCGCCCCCTCGCCGTCGCGGACGATTGCCTGCGCCAGCGTGCGCGAGACGTCGACCAGCGCTTCGCGCAAGGCCTTGCCGTCGGCCGCATCGAGCGACGTGATCGGCTGGTTGCCCGCCTGGTGCGTCGCGACCAGCACGAACGAATCATTGGTCGACGTATCGCCGTCGATCGTGATTCGGTTGAAGCTCTGGTTGGCGGCATCGTCGAGCAGCGGCTGCAGCAGGCCGGGCTCGATCGCAACGTCGGTCGCGATGAAGCCGAGCATCGTCGCCATGTTCGGCCGGATCATGCCGGCGCCTTTGCTGATGCCGGTGATCGTGACCGTCTTGCCGCCGATCTGCAGCTGCTTCGACGCCGCCTTCGGCAGCGTATCGGTGGTCATGATCGCGGTCGCGGCATCGGCCCAGTGGTCGGGCTGCAGGTCGGCCAGCGCCGCCGGCATGCCGGCGCGGATGCGGTCGGCCGGCAAGGTTTCCATGATCACGCCGGTCGAGAACGGCAGCACCTGCTCGGGTGCGATGTCCAGTTGCTGCGCCAGCGCGATGCAGGTCGACATCGCCCGGGTCATGCCGTCCTCGCCGGTACCGGCGTTGGCATTGCCGGTATTGATCAGCAGCGCGCGGATGCCGAGGCCGGCGGCCAGGTGCTTGCGGCACAGCTGCACCGGCGCGGCGCAAAAGCGGTTCTTCGTGAAGACACCGGCAACGCTGCTGCCGTCTGCCAGCTTGAAAATGGTCAGGTCGCGCCGGCCGGCCTTGCGGATTCCGGCCATCGTCGTGCCGAGTTCGACCCCGGCAACGGGCAACAGGTCTTCGGCGCGGGGCGCCTGCAGATTGACGGGCATTGCGTTGGCTCAACAGGCAGCAGAACAGGCGCCCATTGTAGGCAGCCGCGAGCGGCCGCCGAGCGCCGCCTTCAGGCGAGCCTGCCGTGGCAATGCTTGTATTTCTTGCCGCTGCCGCAAGGGCACGGCTCGTTGCGGCCGACCTTCGGCACCTCGTCGGCCGCCGCCTGCGCACCGGTGTCGCGCGCGACACTGCCGTCTTCCAGCGGATGGGTATAGGTCACGTTGGCCAGCCGCGATGCCCGCTCCTCGATCGCCTCGGCTGCCCGCGTCGCTTCTTCCTGCGACTGGATGCGCACCGTCATCAGCACCCGCGTGACGTCCAGCTTGACTGCGTCGAGCAGCTGGCTGAACAGCTCGAAGGCCTCGCGCTTGTATTCCTGCTTCGGATTCTTCTGCGCATAACCGCGCAGATGGATGCCCTGGCGCAGGTAGTCGAGTGCAGCAAGGTGTTCACGCCAGTGCTGGTCGATCGATTGCAGCAGGATCATCCGCATGAACGGCGTGAACTGCTCGATGCCGACGCGCTCGAGCTTGTCGGCAAACACCTTGTCGGCCGCAGCAATGACCCGCTCGACCAGATCCTCGTCGGTCACCGAGTCGCTGCTCTCGACATCGCCCTTCAGGTCGATCTCGATCTGCCACTCTTCGCGCAGCTGCTTCTCGAGGCCGTCGAGGTCCCACTGCTCCTCGACGCTTTGTTCGGGGACGAAGCCGCGCACGACGTCGGTCATCGCACTGGCACGCAGGTTGGTGATCTGCGGCAACAGGTCGGATGCCTCGAGGATCTCGTTGCGCTGCTGGTAGATCACCTTGCGCTGGTCGTTGGCGACGTCGTCGTATTCGAGCAGCTGCTTGCGGATGTCGAAGTTGCGGGCCTCGACCTTGCGTTGCGCGCTCTCGATGCTGCGGGTGACGATGCCGGCCTCGATCGCCTCGCCTTCGGGCATCTTCAGCTTGTCCATGATCGCGCGCACGCGGTCGCCGGCGAAGATGCGCATCAGCGAATCGTCGAGCGACAGGTAGAAGCGCGAGGAACCCGGGTCACCCTGCCGGCCCGAACGGCCGCGCAGCTGGTTGTCGATGCGGCGCGACTCGTGCCGCTCGGTCGCGATGATGCGCAGGCCGCCCTGCGCCTTGACCTGCTCGTGCAGGCTTTGCCATTCGGCCTTCAGCTTCTCGGCGCGCGCGAGTTTATCTTCCAGCGCAATCGAATCGTCCGCATCGATGATCTTGATCTGGTTCTCGACGTTGCCGCCGAGCACGATGTCGGTGCCGCGGCCGGCCATGTTGGTCGCGATCGTGATCATTCCCGGGCGGCCTGCCTGGGCGACGATCTCCGCCTCGCGGGCATGCTGCTTGGCGTTGAGCACGTTGTGCGCGAGGCCGGCCTTGTCGAGCAGGCCCGACAGCAGTTCCGAATTCTCGATCGACGTGGTGCCGACCAGCACCGGCTGGCCACGGCCCTGGCACTCGCGGATATCGGCGATCACCGCATTGAACTTCTCGGTGCTGGTCTTGTAGATCAGGTCGAGCTCGTCCTTGCGGATCGTCGGCCGGTTCGGCGGGATCACGACGGTCTCGAGGCCGTAGATCTCCTGGAATTCGTAGGCCTCGGTATCGGCCGTGCCGGTCATGCCGGCGAGCTTGCCGTACATCCGGAAATAGTTCTGGAAGGTGATCGACGCGAGCGTCTGGTTCTCGCTCTGGATCGGCACGCCCTCCTTCGCCTCGACCGCCTGGTGCAGGCCGTCCGACCAGCGCCGCCCGCTCATCAGCCGGCCAGTGAACTCGTCGACGATCACCACCTCGGGGCCGTTTTCGCCCTGCTGGACCACATAGTGCTGGTCGCGGTTGTACAGGTGGTTGGCACGCAGCGCGGCATACACATGGTGCATCAGCGAGATGTTGGCCGCGTCGTACAGGCTCGCGCCCTCCGGCAGCAGCCCGGCTTCAGCCAACAGGCGCTCGGCGTTTTCATGGCCATCCTCGGTCAGGAAGACCTGGTGCGTCTTTTCGTCGACGGTGAAATCGCCCGGCTCGACGATGCCCTCGCCGGTGCGCGGGTCGGCCTCGCCGATCTGCTTCTTCAGCCCCGGGACGATGGCGTTGATGCGCACATACATCTCGGTATGGTCTTCGGCCTGGCCGCTGATGATCAGCGGCGTGCGCGCCTCGTCGATCAGGATCGAGTCGACCTCGTCGACGATCGCATAGTGCAGCTTGCGCGCCACCCGATCGGTGACGTCCTGCACCATGTTGTCGCGCAGGTAGTCGAAGCCGAATTCGTTGTTCGTGCCGTAGGTCACATCGGCGAGATAGGCGGCCTGCTTCTGCTCGCGCGACATGTTCGGCAGATTGACGCCGACCGTCATGCCGAGGAAGGTATACAGCCGGCCCATCCATTCGGCATCACGCTGCGCGAGGTAGTCGTTGACCGTCACCAGGTGGACGCCGTTGCCCTCGAGCGCATTCAGGTACACCGGCAAGGTCGACATCAGCGTCTTGCCTTCGCCGGTGCGCATCTCGGCGATCTTCCCCTCGTGCAATGCCATCCCGCCCATCAGCTGGACGTCGAAATGGCGCATCTTCAGCACCCGCTTGCCGGCCTCGCGGACCACCGCGAACGCCTCGGGCAGCAGATCGTCGAGCGATGTGCCATCGGCATGACGCTGACGGAACTCGATCGTCTTCGCGCGCAAGGCCTCGTCGTCGAGCGCCTCGAATTTGGGCTCCAGCGCGTTGATCTGCCCCACCGTGCGGCGGTACTGCTTCAACAGCCGCTCGTTGCGGCTGCCGAATATCGAGGTGAGAAGCTTGGGCAACATGCGGATTCTTGGTTGCGGCCAGCAGGCCGGAAAAAGCCGTGAGTCGAGATGCGAGACTGCGATCAGCCGACAGTACGGAAGCCAGCCCTAACAGGTGGCGCCGGCGCGGCGGAGTTGCAAGAGCCCCGATCACGAAAAACCGTCGATTTTAGCCATCGGCCGACAAGCCGCCGGCGACCCAGGGCATGCACCGCCGGGGCAGGTGCTGCCCGAGGCGGCATGGAGGCCCGCAAGATCGCTGCAGACGTCAGCGATGCGGCGCCACAAGCCGGGCACTGGCCAGCGCCGGCGCGTCACCGCCGGCGAGGAATTTCGCCGGGTCCTGCTGCACATTGTCGACCAGCACCTCGAAATGAAGGTGTGGCCCGGTCGAGCGGCCGCTGCTGCCGACCTCGGCGATCGGCTGGCCGCGCCTGACCAGGTCGCCCGCCTTGACCAGCACCTTCGATGCATGCGCATAACGTGTAACCAGCCCGCGCCCGTGGTCGAGTTCGACCATCAATCCATATTGCGGATGCTGCTGTACCTGCAGCACCACGCCGCCGGCCGAAGCCTGGATCGCGGTGCCGCTGTCGGCCGGAAAGTCAAGCCCGGTATGCAGCGCTGCCCGCCCGGTAAACGGGTCCGGGCGGAAGCCGAAGCCGGAACCGACGATGCCGTCGACCGGCCGGCTGTTCGGCACCATCAATGCGGCCAGTCTTTTCTCGAACAACCGTGATTCGACCAGCGTCAGCACATCGTTGCTCTGGTCGGTTTTTGCATCGAGCGCCAGCACCAGCGCATCGAGTTCCGAAAGAGTGGAGATTTCGGCCGGCAGCGGCAGGTAGACCCCGCCCTTGCCGCCCCCGCCGGCCGGCGCCGATGCCGCGCCGGCGGCAGGAATCAGCATCTGCCGGAGATCCTGTGGCTTGACGCCTGCCAGGCCCGACACGCGCTCGCCCATCGCTTCGAGCCGGATCAGCTTGGCCTGCAGTTCGCCGACCTTGCGCGCCATCACGTCGAGGTTCTCGCGCAGATAACGGTCGCGCTGGGCGGTTTCGTCGCGGGCGACCATCTGCACCATCTGACTGAACACCGGCCATCCTTCGCGCGCCGCCTTCAGAAAGACGAAGTGGTAGACGGTCGCGCAGACCAGCATCAGCAGCATCAGCACCGCCAGCACCGCGGACACCAGTTGCAGCCGCGAGAACTGCAATACCCGCGAAGCACTCATGCTGGTATGGGTGACAAGTATCTGCATCGATAAACTCCTCCCGATGAACCGACCCACAGCACCGGCCGTGCCAGATGCACTGGCTCTGACCGAGGCCTTGCAGCGCAGCGCGCCACTGGCCGATCTTCGCCGGCGCATGACGCAATCCGCGGCCTGCCTCGCAGCGGTCCGGACCTGCCTGCCCGCCGGCTTGCTGCCGCATGTACAGGGCGGCCCGATCGATGCCGAGGGCTGGACACTGCTGGCAGCGAACGCCGCAGTGGCCGCCAAACTGAAGCAGCTCCGACCTCGCCTGGAAGCTGCCCTGGATCAACAGGCCTGCGGCACAAGAACCGTCAGGATCAAGGTCCTGCACCGTTGACCACCCCATGCCGACAGATGCCGGTCATGCCCCAGGGGGGTGCATTATGCGCAGGTTTGTCTCGATCACGAAGCAATGACCCCACGCCGGCGAACCGGTGCACAATCCTTGCCTGATCTCCAGTGAAGGAACCTTCCGTCATGCGCCGCCGTCATTCGCTCGTCGTGACCGCCCTTGCCATCAGCCTGTCGCTCAACGGGGCGCTGAATCCGGCATTTGCCGGCGGCTTGATCCAGACTGAACGGGTCCATCAGGCGGCTGCTCCAGCAATCGCTCCAAGCCCGCAGAGCCAGCGGCAGCAACTGCTGGCCGGACTGGTGGCGGCCGGTGTCGATGCCGGTCATGCAAAACAACGGCTCGATGTATTGTCGGATGCCGAAATCGCGAACCTGAGCGAGGGGCTGCACACGGCACCTGCCGGTGGCGCATGGTTCATGCCGTTCCTGGTCGTCGCCGCGATGATCGGCGTGCTGATCAGCACCAGTCGTCAGGCAGCGGAGCCCGGCAAGACACTGCCGGCTACCGACCTGTTCGGCCGGCCCCGCAATATTGCCGTCAGCCCCTGAACAAAGGCGGATGGCTGGAGATGGTGCCCCCGGCAGGAGTCGAACCCGCGACCTTCGGTTTACAAAACCGCTGCTCTACCAACTGAGCTACAAGGGCAATTGGTGGCCTGCTGACCACCAGAACAAAGGATTCTAGCGGCTGCCGCCAGCACGCTCGGCCGGCAGCTCGCCCTTCACTTGATCCTTTTCAGCGCCGGCCGCGGGCCTGACGGCGGTGTGTTGTCGCCCGGCGGCGGTGCGTCCGGAGACCCGTCTTCCGCGCCATCGGCGGCATCGGACGCCGAGTCGTCGCTGGCCAGCCGCAAACCGCCCTGCCTGCCCTGTGTGTCGTCGGCCGTTGCACCGCTCTGCCCTTCGGCAGGCATCGGGAATGCCATGCCCTGGCCATTCTCGCGCGCGTAGATCGCGATCACATGATCAACCGGCACCTGGATAGATCGCGGGCTGCCGCCGAAACGGGCCTTGAATTCGATCCAGTCGTTGCCCAGCTTCATGCCCGACGTGGCCTCGAAACCGACGTTGAGGACGATCTCGTTGTTCTTCACGTACTCCATCGGCACTTGCACCGTCGAGTCGACGAAGACCGCGATGTACGGCGTGAATCCGTTGTCGGTGCACCAGTCGTGCAGTGCACGGATCAGGTACGGGCGCGTCGACGTGCCGGTCGCGGTCGACGGCGGTGCGGGCGGCGGTGGCGGAGCGTTTGTCATCACACCAGCGCTTATTTGCGCATCACCTTCTCGGACGGCGTCAGCGCCTCGATGTAGGCCGGGCGCGAGAAGATGCGCTCGGCATATCGCAGCAGCGGCACCGCATTCTTCGACATGTCGATGCCGTAGTAGTCGAGGCGCCACAGCAGCGGGGCGATCGCGACGTCGAGCATCGAGAAATCGTCGCCGAGCATGTATTTGTTCTTCAGGAAGATCGGCGCCAGCTGGGTCAGGCGATCGCGGATCTGCGAACGGGCCTTGTCGAGCTGCTTGTCGTTCGGCTTGATGCCGCGCGACTCGAGCATGTTGACGTGGGCGAACAGTTCCTTCTCGAAATTCAGCAGGAACAGCCTGACCCGCGCCCTGGCGACCGGGTCACCCGGCATCAGCTGCGGATGCGGGAAACGCTCGTCGATATATTCATTGATGATGTGCGATTCGTACAGGATCAGATCGCGCTCGACGAGGATTGGCACCTCGTTGTACGGGTTCATCAGCGCAATGTCTTCCGGCTTCGCGAACAGATCGACGTCGCGGATCTCGAAATCCATGCCCTTCTCGAACAGGACAAACCGGCAACGGTGCGAGTACGGGCAGGTGGTTCCAGAGTAAAGCACCATCATGGCGAAGATTCCCTCATATCAAGCAAGCATTCAAAACGCGGAAAGACGACGAACAAATCAAAACGCAGTGGATGCCCGGATAGGCCGTCCACTGCGCCTGTTACCCGCTTCCGGCAGCACCGGATCGGGCGAAGCCCGGCCTATTTCACGTCTTTCCAGTAGGCAGCGTTCAACCGCCAGGCGATGACGGTGAAAATCGTCAGAAAAATCAGCACCCACACGCCAAGCCGGACCCGCTGGTTCTGCGCCGGCTCGCTCATCCACTGCATGTAGGCAACCAGGTCGGCAACCGCCTCGTCGTATTGACCGGGCGTCAACTGGCCGGGTGTCAGCTGTTCGAAACCGACGAACCGCAGCTGGCCGTCCTTCTGCTCTTCGAATTTCGCGGTGCGCTGGCCCTGCAGCTCCCACAATACGTGCGGCATGCCGACATTCGGATAGGCAAGGTTGTTCCAGCCGGTCGGCTTGGTGTCGTCGCGGTAGTAGGTGCGCAGGTAGGTGTAGAGATAGTCCGCACCGGTTCCCTGGCCGGCCGCCGACCGGGAGCGCGCAACCAGCGTCAGGTCGGGCGGCGTGCCACCGAACCAGTCCTTGGCCTGTTTCGGATCGACCGGCACCATCATCGTGTCACCGACCTTGTCGGTGCTGAACATCAGGTTCTTCTTGATCTGGTCTTCGGTCAGGCCAATGTCGCGCAGCCGGTTGTAGCGCATGTACGACGCGCTGTGGCAGTTCAGGCAGTAATTGACGAACAGCCGCGCACCGTTCTGCAGCGCGGCGTTGTCGGTGACCTTCTCAGCCGGGAATTTGTCCCAGGCGATCCCGCCGCCAGCCGCCGCAGCCGGGCCGGCAAGGGCGAACGACAAACCCAGCCAGCACAGCGCGTGGATCAGTTTTTTCATGATGGACATCGGCGAAATCGCTTCGATTCGGTGCATCTGGCGCTCGGCTCAATGGGCCGCGAAGGTAACTCGATCGGGAACGGGCTTGAACTGCCCGAGGCGGCTCCACCACGGCATCAGCAGGAAGAAGCCGAAATAGATCAGCGTTCCGATCTGCGACACCCGCTCGCCGATCGGCGACGGCGGCTGCACCCCCAGATAACCGAGGATCAGGAAGACGACGACGAACAGCGCGTAGACATATTTGTGCCAGCCCGGACGGTAGCGGATCGACTTGACCGGGCTGTGATCGAGCCAGGGCAGGAAGAACAGGATGATGACCGCAGCGCCCATCACGACCACGCCCCAGAACTTGGCGTCGATCGCGAGCATCGCGGCGACGCCGATCACCGCGGCACCGACAACGATGACCTTCATCAGCGCCGACAGCCGGCCCTTGAGGACACCGAAGGCGGCACCGGCAACGACGCAGGCAATCAGCACATACATCATCTCGCTGGTGATCGCACGCAGCATCGAATAGAACGGCGTGAAATACCAGACCGGTGCGATGTGCAGCGGCGTCTTCAGCGGGTCGGCCGGGATGAAGTTGTTGTATTCGAGGAAATAGCCGCCGAGCTCGGGCGCGAAGAAGATGATCGCGCTGAAGATGATCAGGAAGACGCTGACACCGAGGATGTCGTGCACCGTGTAGTAAGGATGGAACGGGATGCCGTCGAGCGGCCGCCCCTGTGCATCCTTCTTCGCCTTGATCTCGACGCCGTCCGGGTTGTTCGAGCCGACTTCGTGCAGCGCGATGATGTGCGCGGCAACCAGGCCGAGCAGCACCAGCGGCACCGCGATCACGTGGAACGAGAAGAAGCGGTTCAGCGTCGCATCGCCAACGACGTAGTCGCCACGGATCAGCAGCGCGAGGTCAGGGCCGATCAGCGGGATCGCCGAGAACAGGTTGACGATCACCTGCGCGCCCCAGTAGCTCATCTGGCCCCAGGGCAGCAGATAACCCATGAAGGCCTCGGCCATCAGGCACAGGAAGATCGCGCAGCCGAAGATCCAGATCAGCTCGCGCGGCTTGCGGTAGCTGCCATAGATCAGTCCGCGGAACATGTGCAGGTAGACGACGACGAAGAATGCCGACGCGCCGGTCGAGTGCATGTAGCGCACCAGCCAGCCCCAGGGCACGTCGCGCATGATGTATTCGACCGATGCGAATGCCAGCGCCGCATCGGGCTTGTAATGCATCACCAGGAAGATGCCGGTGACGATCTGGATCACCAGCACCAGCATCGCCAGCGAGCCGAAGAAGTACCAGAAGTTGAAGTTCTTCGGCGCGTAGTACTCGGACAGGTGCTCCTTGTACAACTTCGACGCCGGGAAGCGGTTGTCCACCCAGGTCAACAACTTCTCTCCCAACGGCGCGTTGGGGGGTGCGACTTTCATTTCGGCCATGGTGTGCGATCTGATGAATTTGCCAACTTCGTTGCAGCGTCGTCAGGCATCAAGCCTTCTTGTCCTCGCCGATCAGCAGCGTGGTCGCGCTGAGGTACTGGTGCGGGGGAATCTCGAGATTGTCCGGTGCAGGCTTGTTCTTGTAGACCCGGCCGGCGAGATCGAAGGTCGAACCATGGCAGGCACAGAGGAATCCGCCAACCCAGTCGTCGGGCAGCGACGGTTGCGGCCCGGTCTGAAAACGCGGCGACGGCGAGCAGCCGAGGTGGGTGCAGATGCCGACGGCAACGAGGAACTCGGGCTTGATCGAGCGGTATTCGTTGCGCGCATATTCGGGCGTCAGCTCGTCGGGCTTGCGCTGCGAATTCGGATCGGCGAGCTGGCCCTCGATCTTCTTCAACGCCGCCAGTTCCTCCGGCGTGCGCCGCAGAATCCAGACCGGCTTGCCGCGCCACTCGACGGTCAGCATCTCGCCGGGCTTGATCGAACTGATATCGACCTCGACCGGCGCCCCAGCGGCGCGAGCGCGCTCGGACGGCTGGAAGCTGCTGACAAACGGCACGGCCACTGCCGCGCCACCCACCACGCCAGCACAACCTGACGCAATCAGCCACGTTCTCTTGCTGGAATCGACCTGCCGCTCGCTCATGAAGAACCTCGAAATTGACTTCTCATCCGGGACAACCCGTGATTCTAGCCGACGCGTCAGACACCTCCTGCAACATCACCGCCGATCAGCCGCCGCGCCATCCGCCACGCCGCCGTGATGCTGGCCGGGTCGGCGCGGCCGCTGCCAGCAAGATCAAACGCCGTGCCGTGATCGGGACTGGTGCGAACGAACGGCAAGCCGAGCGTGACATTGACACCGTGTTCGACGCCGAGATACTTGACCGGGATCAGGCCGTGATCGTGTGTCATCGCAACGACGACGTCGAACTCTCCCGGGTGCGACGGCGTTTGTCGCGCACGCATGAACACCGTATCGGGGGCGAACGGGCCGCTCGCATCGATGCCGTCGGCCCGCGCCGCTTCGATGGCCGGTGCGATCAGGCGGATTTCCTCGTCGCCGAACAGGCCGCCTTCACCGGCATGGGGATTGAGCCCGGCGACCGCGATGCGCGGCGTAGGCTGGCCCCAGCTGGCCGCGCTGGCATGGGTGATGCGCAGCGTCTGCAGCACCAGCTCGGTGCTCAGCGCATCGATCGCACGGCGCAGCGACAGGTGGATCGTCACCAGCACGACACGCAGTTCGTCGTTCGCGAGCATCATCCGCACCGGCGGGGGTTCTCCATCGGAGGCGGCGAGCGCCTGCAGCATCTCGGTGTGGCCCGGGAACGGCACATCGGCCAGCGCCAGCGCCTCCTTGTGGATCGGCGCCGTGACGATCGCCGCCACTTCGCCGGCCCGCGCCAGCTGCACCGAACGCTCGATGCAGGCTGCCGCCGCCTGGCCGGCGCGGCGGTCGATGCGACCGAAGGCCACCTGCTCGAGATCGGCCGGCAACCCGGGGCATTGCAGCACCGGAATGCAGCGCTCCGGTACCGCCGCCAGGTCGGCTACGTGCTCGATCGTGACGACCGGCAGCATGCCGCCGGTCAGCCGCGCCGCCCGCCGCATCACCGCAAGGTCGCCGACGACGAAGCCGCCGCTGACCGTGCCGCTGCGAAACAGCATCGCAACGATTTCGGGCCCGATGCCGGCAACGTCGCCCATCGTGATGGCGATCGGCGCGGTGACCTGCAAGCGCTCGCTCATGCCGGATTCGGCAGCTCGATGAAACGGTGCGCCAGGCCGAAGCGCTCGGCCAGATGGCCGGCGACCGCTGGCGCGCCGAAACATTCGGTCGCGTGGTGCCCGCAGGCCAGGAAAGCGACGCCGGTTTCGCGTGCCAGATGGGCCTGCGGCTCGGAAATCTCGCCGGTTACGAAGGCATCGGCACCGGCGGCGATCGCCGCCTCGAAATACGACTGTGCGCCACCGGTGCACCAGCCGATCCGCCGCAATGGCCGGCCGTCGCCCGGCACCAGCAACGGCGCACGCTGCAGGCGCGTCCCGATCACGCTGGCCAGCGTCGCCGGGTCGCCGAGCGCCGCCGCATCGCCGATGAAGCCGAGATCCTGCTCGCCGAAGCGGGCGTCGGCGCGCAGGCCGATGCGCTCGCCGAGCTGGGCGTTGTTGCCGAGTTCGGCATGCGCATCGAGCGGCAGGTGGTAGGCATACAGGTTGATGTCATGCGCCAGCAGGCGGGCCAGCCGCTTCTTCATCCAGCCGACGACCCGGCCATCCTGGCCGCGCCAGAAAAGCCCATGATGGACCAACAGGGCATCCGCACCGGCGTCGATCGCTGCATCGATCAATGCGAGACTGGCCGTCACGCCGGAGACGATCGTCGAGACCTCGGGTTTGCCCTCAACCTGCAAACCGTTCGGCCCATAATCACGGAATCGTCCGACGTCCAGCAGGACGTTGAGATAGTTTTCGAGTTCGCTTCGGTGGACCATTGGAAGAACTGTACATGCGCAAGACCTGGCTGATCTTTTCCCAAGCAGTAACCGTCAGCCTGGCCGTGCTGTTCGTGCTGGCAACCTTGAAACCCGACTGGCTCGGCCGTGACGGCAGTGCCGGCGCGCCGGAAGTCGTTTCGGTGATGACCGCGCCGAAGGTGGACGGCAAGCGCGCCGCGGTGATCGGCAGCTACAGCGCCGCCGCGAAACTGGCGACACCGGCAGTCGTCAGCATCACCGCGAGCAAGGCGAACCGGGGCATGCAGAGCAACGACCCCTGGTTCAATTTCTTCTTCGGCGAGCAGGGCCGGCAACAGGCGCAGATCGGACTCGGTTCGGGCGTGATCGTGTCACCGGAAGGTTATCTGCTGACCAACAACCACGTGATCGACGCCGCCGACGACATCGAGGTTGCGCTCAGCGATGGCCGCCGCGCGACCGCGAAGCTGGTCGGCAGCGACCCCGAGACCGATGTCGCGGTGCTGAAGATCGACCTCGACCGGCTGCCTGTGATCGCCTTCGGCGACGCCGATTCGCTTGAAGTCGGTGACGTCGTGCTGGCGATCGGCAACCCGTTCGGCGTCGGCCAGACCGTCACCGCCGGCATCGTCAGCGCGCTCGGTCGCACCCAGCTCGGCATCAATACCTTCGAGAATTTCATCCAGACCGATGCGGCGATCAATCCCGGCAACTCCGGCGGCGCGCTGGTCGACGCAACCGGCAACCTGATGGGCATCAATACCGCGATCTATTCGCGCAGTGGCGGCAGCCTCGGCATCGGCTTCGCGATCCCTGCGACCACCGCCCGCCAGGTGATGGAGGGGCTGATCAAGGACGGCGTCATCACACGCGGCTGGATCGGTGTCGAGCCACGCGACCTGACGCCGGAGATTGCCGAGACCTTCAACCTGCCGATCAAGGAAGGCGTGCTGATCACCGGCGTACTGCAGAACGGTCCGGCCGGCGATGGCGGCATCCGCCCAGGTGACGTCGTCACCCATGTCGAGAAGACGCCGGTGAAAAATACCTCTCAGCTGCTGACGTCGGTGGCGGCGCTGAAGCCGATGGAGAAGGCCGTGATTTCGGTGCAGCGCGGCAGCAAGTCGCTCGACGTCACCGTCGTCGTCGCGCAACGACCGCGGGCGCCGCTGGCACGGCGCTGAAGCGGGCCCGGGCTGCTGCCGAGGAGAGCGCCGGCAGCCGGCGCCACGATCAGCGCGCGGCGGCTTCCTCGTCGTCGTCGGGTTTCGCGGTGTGCTTGATGAAGAACTGCGCCGCCCAGATGCCGGCCTCGTAGAGCAGGATCATCGGGATCGCCAGCGCCAGCTGCGAAATCACGTCGGGCGGCGTGATGATCGCCGCGATGATGAACGCGAGCACGATGAAATAGCTGCGGAAATCGCGCAGCTTCTGGATATCGACCATGCCGACGCGGGCCAGCACGACAACGACGATCGGCACTTCGAAGGCAGCGCCGAAGGCAATGAACATCGTCAATACGAAGCTCAGATAGGCCTCGATGTCAGGCGCGGCGGTGATGCTTTTCGGCGCAAAACTCTGGATGAAGGCGAAGACCTGGCCAAAGACGAAGAAATAACAGAACGCGATGCCGATGAAGAACAGCAGCGTGCTCGAGATCACCAGCGGGAAGACGAGCTTCTTTTCGTGCGTATAAAGGCCGGGCGCGACAAACGCCCAGACCTGGTAGAGAACCACCGGCAATGCCATCAGGAATGCCGCCATCAGCGTGATCTTCAGCGGCACGACAAACGGCGAGATCACGTTGGTCGCAATCAGCGTCGCACCGGCCGGCAGCTGCGCAACCAGCGGCGCGGCCAGCAGGTCGTACAGCCCGCTCGGCCCCGGCCACAACGCGAGCGCGCCGAAGCAGATGCCGATCGCGATCGAGGCCCGGATCAGCCGATCGCGGAGTTCGATCAGATGCGAGACGAAGGGCTGCTCGCTGCCCTCGAGTTCATCAGGGCGTGGATCGTTGGCGCTCATCGCTTGGTCAGGCTGTCCGGCAGGGCTGCGGCACGATCAACCCCGCACCTGAGGGGGCCGGAACCGCGCCACGCGGGCTGCACCGGACTGCGCCTTGACGCGGACCCCGTTGCGCTGCTTGTACCACTGCGGCGTTGCGCCGCGTTTGAGTCGCCAGTTCTTCTTCGGATGCCGGTATTGCGGCATCGGCCGCAGATCGACATCCGAGTGGGAGCCCGACGCGGCACTGTCGTCGACATTCAGCTCATTCCAGGCGCGGTCGAGATCGGCGCTGGTCTGATGGATCTCGTTGTTGACACTGCGCTCGACGTTGCGGGCCGCATCCTCGAACTCGCCCTTCATCTTCTTCAGTTCTTCGAGTTCGATCGAGCGGTTCACTTCGGCCTTGACGTCAGAGACATAACGCTGCGCCTTGCCGATCAGATGGCCGACGGTACGGGCCACGCGCGGCAAGCGCTCAGGGCCGATTACGACCAGCGCAACAGCGCCGATCAGTGCGATCTTGTCAAAACCGAAATCGATCATTCTGCAAGCTGCGGGCCGGGGTGGCCCGAACGGGAAAAGCGCAAATCAGCCAGCAGCGTCTTACACCTTGGTTTTAGATTCGACGTCAACCGTATTGGCGTCTTCACGCTTTTGCGTCGTCACCTTAGGCGCCGTGGGATCGGTTTCGCTGGCTGTCGTGCCGCCATCGCGCACGCCGTCCTTGAAGCCCTTGACGGCTCCGCCGAGGTCCGATCCGATGTTCTTGAGTTTCTTCGTGCCGAAAACCAGCACCACGATCAGCAAAACGATCAACCAGTGCCAGACACTGAATGTACCCATGACTTTCTCCTGTCACTACCAGCATGGATTCTAGGCGACCGCAGGGACACCCTGATGTCACCACGGACGATTTCCCAGGGCCGCCAGGGCCTCGCTAACCCTTGGCCCACGGCCTGGGGCCGCCAATCACATGCAAATGCAGATGCGGCACTTCCTGCCGCCCGTCTTCGCCGGTATTGACGAAGGTCCTGAAACCGTTGACGACACCTTGTTCCAGCGCCAGTTTCGGCGCCAGCGACAGCATCTTGCCGAGCAACCCGGCGTGCTGCTCCGGCGTCGTGTCGTAGAGCGACGCGATGTGCTGCTTCGGGATCAGCAGGAAATGGACCGGCGCCCACGGCGCGATATCGTGAAAACCGAGCAGTTCGTCGTCTTCATAGACCTTGCGGCTCGGTATCTTGCCGGCAACGATCTTGCAGAAGATGCAATCGGGGTCGTGGCTCATGACGTGGTCTGGTTTGGCGATAAACCCGTTCAATCAGGCATCGGCGCGTTGTTGCTGAGATTGATCCAGCCGCGGATCACGCGGTAGAGGAACCAGATCGAGATCAGTCCCCAGGCAATCCAGCCCGGAATGAAGAACAGCAGCCACAGCGGTGCGGTGACGATGTAGAGGCCGCCGGCCCACAAGACGCTGCGGATGCGCCAGCGGAAGTGCGACTCCTGCCAGCTGCCCACCGCATCGTCCTTCTTGACCAGGTCGATCAGGAAGGCGACGACGAGCAACGCGACACTGGCCTGGATGCCCGGCAGCACCGCGCCGATCGCCACCACCGTGTGCAGCAGGTAGCTGACATGTCCGACCGCCTTCAACGAGCGCATGCGGTCGTCGAACTGCACCATCTCGTTCATGTTCCGCTCTCCTCGCGCTGCTGCCGCTGGCGGGCGGCAAACTCCTCGAGACCGGAGAGCCCTTCGCGGCGCTGCAGTTCGTCCAGCACATCGGCCGGTTTCAATCCATAGGCCTCGAGTGCGAGCAGGCAGTGGAACCACAGATCGGCCATCTCATGGACGATCTTCTGCGCGTCGCCGTCCTTCGCGGCCATCACCGTCTCGGTCGCCTCTTCGCCGATCTTTTTCAGGATCGCATCGTTGCCTTTGTGAAACAGGCGCGCGACATAGCTGCGCTCCGGGTCTCCGGTGCGCCGCTGTGCGACCACTTCGGCGAGCCGCGCGAGGACGTCCTGCGCGGCAATTCGGGAATCGAGGTTCATAAGCTCATTTGTAGATCGTCGCGGGGTCTTTCAAGACCGGATCGACCGATTTCCACTCGCCGTCCTCGAGCCGGCGGAAAAAGCAGCTGTGCCGGCCGGTATGGCAGGCAATCGGCGGCGCGCCGGCCTGGGTCACCGTCAACAGCAGCACATCCTCGTCGCAATCGACGCGGATCTCGTGCACCGTCTGCACATGGCCTGATTCCTCGCCCTTGTGCCACAACCGCTGCCGCGAACGGCTCCAGTAGACGGCCTCGCCGCGCTCGACGGTCGCCCGCAGCGCGTCGCGGTTCATGAAGGCAAACATCAGGATGTCGCCGCTGCCGCGCTCCTGTGCGATGACGGGCACCAGCCCATCGGCGTCCCAGCGGATTTCGTCGAGCCAAGCCATGGCGGCAGTGTAATCAGGTCCGATGCGTCGGGCCTGCAAACCCACGTTCGGCGGCGAACCATTGCAGCACCGGGATCGTGCCCGGCAGCACCGGCACCACCTCCACCGGCAATTGCTGCCAGGCCATCGCCTGCCGCTCGAGCATCTGGAACTCGCCGCGCCAGTCGTAGACCTTGCAGAAATGCAGCCGCACCAGCGCATGCGGATAGTCGACGACCTCGATCCGCCACGGGTGCACGGGGCCGATCTCGATCCCGAGTTCCTCGAGCAGTTCGCGGCGCAGTGCCTGCTCGACCGACTCATCCGCCTCCAGCTTGCCGCCCGGAAACTCCCAATGCCCCGCGTAGACCTTGCCTGCCGGCCGCGAGGTCAGCAGAAAGCGCCCTTCCTGCCCGGTCGGCGACCGCTCGATCAGCACACCGACCGCGACGTCGACCGGCGTTCGTGCCTCAGCTGTCGTCACGTCAGGTGCCTGCCGGCATAGTCTTTCGCAAACTGGAATGCAACCCGGCCGGAGCGGGAGCCGCGCTCGAGCGCCCAGACCAGGCTTTCCTGTCGCGCCTGCGCAATCGCCTCCTCGGAGACGCCGAAGCCGCGCAGCCACTGCGCCATGATCGCGAGGTATTCGCCCTGGGTGAACGGGTAGAAGCTGATCCACAGGCCGAAACGCTCGGACAGCGAGATCTTTTCCTCGATCACCTCGCCCGGATGGACTTCGCCGTCCTCGGTGTGCTGGTAGCTCAGGTTTTCCTTCATGTACTCGGGAAGCAGGTGGCGCCGGTTGCTGGTCGCATAAACCAGCACGTTGTCACCGGCCTGCGATACCGATCCGTCGAGGATGGATTTCAGCGCCTTGTAGCCGGCCTCGCCTTCGTCGAAGCTCAGGTCGTCGCAGAAGACGATGAAGCGTTCCGGCCGGCTCGATACCAGATCGACGATATCGGGAAGATCGACCAGGTCGGCCTTGTCGACCTCGATCAGGCGCAAGCCGCGCTCGGCAAATTCGTTCAGGCAGGCCTTGATCAGCGAACTCTTGCCGGTGCCGCGGGCGCCGGTCAGCAGCACGTTGTTGGCCGCATGGCCGTCGACGAACTGCGCGGTGTTGCGGACCAGCCGTTCCTTCTGCGCATCGACTTCGCTGAGCTCGTCGAGACGGATCGTCGCGACCGAGCGCACCGGCTCGAGGCGGCAGACGCCGTTGCGCTTGCGGTAGCGGAAGGCCGTCGATGCCGACCAGTCAGGCTCGGTCAGTGCCTGCGGCAGCACCGATTCGAGCCGGGTGATCAGCGCCTCGGCGCGAAAGATGAGGTGTTCGAGTGTCGACATGCGGCCCGATTATCGCGACCGGCGCGCGGCACCGGTTTACAGCGCCAGCACGGCGTCGTCGGTGACGGCGAAGACGCGGTCGCCGGTGTCGCGCCGCATCACATGCATGCCGGTAAAGCTGCCGAATGCCGGCAGCACGCCGACATCCCCGCTGAAGTGGAAACACGGCAGGCGCAGCCGGTCGTGCGCCCGTCCGCCGGTCAGGCGCACCGCCGGATGCAGATGGCCGGCCAGAACCTGGCAACCCGGCAGCGCTCGCGGATGGTGGCAAAGCGCGAGCTGCTGCACACCCGCCGCGTCGGCATCGGCCGGGACGATCCACGGTTCGTCGACACAGGCGATGTTGCAGTCGGCAACCGGATCGCCGGCGCGGTCATCGTGGTTGCCGCGCACCAGCGTCATCTCGATGTCGCGATGTTCGTCGCGCCAGCGTTGCAGCGTGGCCCGCGTCGGCGCCGCATGGGCATCGGCCGAATGCAGCAGGTCGCCGAGAAAAACCAGCGAGGTCGCGCGCTGTTGCCGCAGCAGATCGCCGAGCCGGCTCAAGGTATCGGCAGAGGTGCCATGGGGTACCGGCAGGCCGGCGCGTCGGAAGGCCATCGCCTTGCCGATGTGCACATCGGCCACCAGCAGCATCCGCCGCTCGGCCAGCCAGGCGGCCTTGCCGGGCAGCAGGCTCAGACGATGGCCGCCCCAGACCAGTTCGGGTGCAGCGGACCGGCCACGGGTGCGATCCGCATCGGCCCGCTCAGAGCGTGCCGTCTGCACGCGCACTCGCCAGCAACTGCAAGCTGGCTTCGAGGTGTTCGGTCGGCAGCCGCTTGAAACCGGAGCGGGCAAAACGCTGCAGGCGTCCGAGCGCAAACGAGGTCAGCACCGAGGCCCGGATCTGCGCGTCGAGCGCCGACCCCGGCAAGCCGTCCGGCGAATCGGCCGAACGCAGGCAGGCCTTCAGCTGCGATTCGATGCGATCGAAAAACATCGCCATCCGCTGGATCAGCCGCTGGTGCTCGAAGACCAGCGCATCGCCGACCATCACCCGCACCATGCCCGGATTGCGTTCACCGAACTGCAGCACGACGGCGACGATGCGACAGGCGCGCAAGCGGGCATTGCCTTCGCGTTCGCCGATCTGGTTGGTCAGCGTGAAGACGCTCTGCTCGATGAAATCGATCAGCCCTTCGAACATCTGCGCCTTGCTCGCAAAGTGCCGGTACAGCGCAGCCTCGCTCAGTTCGAGCCGGGCTGCCAGCGCAGCGGTGGTGATGCGTTCGGCACCCGGTTGCTCGAGCATCGTTGCCAGCGCCTGCAGGATCTGCAGCCGCCGCTCGCCCGGTTTCAGCCGCCGGCGCCCGCCGCCGGTGCTGCCCTGCGCGGCCGGCGCGAGCGCCGCGCCATCCTCGGCCGGCAATCCGGTGTCGGCATCGGGATGGGCGTTCATCATGCAGATCGGGCAAATGAATGCAGGCGTCGAATCCGCTTGATTCTGGCACAGACATATGCGGGCTTGCGGCCGGCCAGCACCTGCCGCCCCGGGTTGCTCGGCAGCCCCAGATAGGCCTGCATCCACACGGTGCGCATGCCGATCCGGCGTGCCGCCTTCTGGTGCGACAGCGTATCTTCGACCAGCACGCAGCGGGCAGCCGGTTGTTTCAGCCGGGCCAGCAAACGGCGCAGCATCCGGCGATCCGGTTTTGGCCGGTGCTGACCGAACATCACCATGTCCTCGATCGTGATCACGCCGTTGAAACAGCGGGCCAGGCCGAGTGTGCGAAGCACGCGATCGGCATAGGCACGTGGCCCGTTGGTGACGATGTATTTCTGGCCGGGCAGCCGGTCGAGCGCGGCCCGGTCGGCCGCATGGCAACGCAGGCGTTGCTCGAGACCAGGCAGCCGATGGGTCTGCTCGAGAAAATCGGCCGCCTTGACACCGTGATGCCGCACCAGGCCGAGCAAGGTTGCCCCGTAGCGCTGCCAGTAATGCTGGCGCAGCGCCGTCGCGTCGGCAGCCGGCATGTCGAGTTGCAAGGCGATGAACTCCGCCATCGCATCGCTGGTATGGGCAAACGATGCGTGCGACGCGTCGTGCAGGGTATTGTCGAGGTCGAACAACCAGGTCAGCGGCCGCCGCACACCGGTAATGCGCTCGCGATTCATCGTCGGCGTGCGGCGCCGCGCGGCTGCACCTCTCAATGCGAGCGGATCATCGTGCCATAGGCCTGGTCGGTCAGCACCTCGAGCAGCATCGAATGCGGCACCCGGCCATCGATGATGTGCACGGTGTTGACGCCGTTTTTTGCCGCTTCGAGAGCCGACGCGATCTTCGGCAACATGCCGCCGCTGATCGTCCCGTCGGCGAACAGGTCGTCGATCTCGCGCGCAGTCAGGTTGGTCAGCAGCGCACCGTTCTTGTCCAGCACGCCTGGGATATTGGTCAGCAGCATCAGCTTCTCGGCCTTCAGCACCTCGGCGAGCTTGCCGGCGACGACGTCGGCATTGATGTTGTAGTTCTCGTTGTTGGCACCGAAGCCGAGCGGCGAGATGACCGGGATGAACTGGTCGTCCTGCAGCGCCCGCACGACGCTCGGGTCGATCGACTCGATCTCGCCGACCGAGCCGACATCGTGCTCCTTGCTCGGGTCCTTCAGGTCGAGCATGCGCAGCTTGCGGGCGCGGATCAGGCCGCCGTCGCGGCCGGTCAGGCCGACCGCCTTGCCACCGGCGACATTGATCAATCCGACGATGTCCTGCTGCACCTGGCCGGCGAGCACCCACTCGACGACTTCCATCGTCTCGTCGTCGGTCACGCGCATGCCCTGGATGAAGGTGCCCTTCTTGCCGATCTTCGCCAGCGCCTCCTCGATCTGCGGGCCGCCGCCGTGCACGACGACCGGGTTCATGCCGACCAGCTTCAGCAGCACCACGTCCTCGGCGAAATCCTGCTGCAGTTCCGGGTCGGTCATCGCATTGCCGCCGTACTTGATGACGATGGTCTTGCCGTGGAATTTGCGGATATACGGCAAGGCCTGGGCGAGGATCTCGGCCTTGTCGCGCGGGGAGATTTTGGCCAGCGACGACTCGGGGGCATCACCGGCGTGTTCAATGGTCATGTTCGGGCACCTGTTGGATGGGTGGAATTAACGCGTCGACGGCCGCGGGCGCCGCAGGCTGCAATAAGCAAATTGTAGGCACCGCTCGTTTCGCGCGACTGCGAACGGCCGATGACACGGCCTCAATAGGTGCGGCCGCCCTTGAACTGGGCATGCGAGCGCCGGCTCAACGGCGCCGCCTTGGCGATTGCTGCGAACGACGAACCGGCGTGCGCATGGCAGATCGCGAGGCCGAGCGCATCGGCCGCATCCTTGCCCGGCAGGCCCGGCAGGCGCAGCAGGCGCATCACCATCTCCTGGATCTGCTCCTTGCGGGCGTGGCCATGGCCGACGATCGCCTTTTTCATCTGCAGCGCGGTGTATTCGGAGACCTCGAGCTGGCCGGCAACCAGCGCGGTGATCGCCGCGCCGCGCGCCTGTCCGAGCAGCAGCGTCGACTGCGGATTGACATTGACGAAGACGATCTCGACCGCCGCGCAACTCGGCTGGTATCGCGCCTTCAGTTCCGAGACACCGTCGAAGATCAGCTTCAGCCGTGCCGGCAACTGGCCGATCTCGACCGCAGCGGTGCGGATCGTGCCGCTCGCGACATAGTGCAGCTGCGCACCTTCGGCATCGATGACGCCGAAACCGGTCGTCACCAGTCCGGGGTCGATGCCGAGGATGCGCATGGGCGTGCTCAATGGCGGAAGTGCCGCACGCCGCTGAAGACCATCACGATGCCGCGTTCGTTTGCCGCAGCGATCACTTCGGCATCGCGCATCGAGCCACCGGGCTGGATCACCGCCGTCGCACCGGCATCGCAGACGACGTCGAGGCCATCGCGGAACGGGAAGAAGGCGTCGCTCGCGACCACCGAACCGGCCAGCGTCAGGCCGGCGTTGTCGGCCTTGATGCCGGCGATTCGCGCCGAATCGATGCGGCTCATCTGGCCGGCGCCGACGCCGAGCGTCCGACCGTCGCCGCAGAAGACGATTGCATTGCTCTTCACATATTTGGCGACCTTCCATGCAAACATCAGGTCGGCAAGCTGGCCCGGCGTCGGCGCGCGCTCGGTGACGACCTTCAGCTCGTTGCTGCGCAGCACGTGGTTGTCGGCCGACTGGATCAGCAGCCCGGAGCCGATCCGCTTGACGTCGTGCGCGTTGCGGCCCTGCTCCCAGGCGCTGGGCGCGTCCGGACGGACCGCATCGACGGCGATCTGCAGAACCCGGGTATTCGGCTTGCCGGCAAAAACGGCCAGTGCATCGTCACTGAAGGCCGGCGCGATCAGCACCTCGACAAACTGCTTTGCCACAGCCTGCGCTGCAGCGCCGTCCACCGGACAGTTGAACGCGATGATGCCGCCGAATGCCGAGGTCGGATCGGTCGAGAAGGCCTTTGCATAAGCGCCGGCGGCATCGACGCCGAGGGCAACACCGCAGGGATTGGCATGCTTGACGATCACGCAGGCCGGGCCGTCGGTGCGCAGATCGAAACTGCGCACGCATTCCCAGGCCGCGTCGGCGTCGGCGATGTTGTTGTACGACAGCTCCTTGCCCTGCAGCTGCCGTGCCGTCACCAGCGAGCCTGGCGCCGGATGGAGGTCGCGGTAGAAAGCCGCCCGCTGGTGTGGATTTTCGCCATAACGCAGGTCCTGCAGCTTGACGAAGCGGCCATTGCTCTGGGCCGGAAACTCGCTGCGGCTGCCGTCGGCCTGCAATGCGGACAGGTAGTCGCTGATCGCGGCGTCGTAGTTCGCGATCCGGTTGAAGGCGGCGATCGACAGCGCAAACTTCGTCGCATCGCTGATCGATCCGGCCTGCCGCAGTTCGTCGAGCACGCCGGCGTATTGCGCGGCATCGGTCAGCACCGCCACATCCTTCCAGTTCTTTGCCGCTGAACGCACCATCGCCGGCCCGCCGATATCGATGTTCTCGATTGCATCGTCGAGCGTGCAGCCCGGTTTGGCAACCGTCGACTCGAATGGGTAGAGGTTGACGACGAGGATGTCGATCGTCGGGATGTCGTGTTCGGCCAGCGCGGCCATGTGCGCCGGCAGGTCGCGCCGGGCCAGCAGGCCGCCGTGGATGCGCGGATGCAGCGTCTTCACGCGGCCATCGAGCATTTCCGGAAAACCGGTGTGGTCGGCGACCTCGACAACCGGCAGACCGTCGTCGGCCAGCAGGCGTGCGGTACCGCCGGTCGACAACAGTCCGATGCCCAGGCCGTGCAGCGCGCGCGCCAGTTCGAGAACACCGGTCTTGTCGGAAACGGAAATCAGGGCTTGCATCGGGAATTCTCTTGGTTCGAGACGGTGCGGCCGGCTGCCTGCGACATTCTGTGCGCGCTGACGGCGGCCGGGCGCAAGCCTCAGGTGATCAGTTTGTGCGCCAGCAGCTTGCGGCGCAGCGTATTGCGGTTGATGCCCAGCCATTCGGCGGCGCGGCTCTGGTTGCCTTCGGCATGGCTCATCACGACGTCGAGCAGCGGCTTCTCGACGACATTGAGGATCATGTCGTACATCGCGGCCGGCTCGACGCCGCCGAGGTCCTTGAAATAGGCCTCGAGGTTGTCGCGGATGCAGTCCTCGATCTGATGCTTGCTGCTCACCGGCGCACCCCCGCGCGGCCAGATGGCCCATGCGCCGGCACACTGGCGCCGCGCCCGACGTGCTGCGCGTTCATGCGAGCAGCGGCAGGCAATCGCCGCCGGAGGCATCGTTGGCGGCGGGCGCCGGCCAACGTTCGAAGCGCGACGCCAACCGGTCGCACCACGCCTCGAGCAGCCGCATCTGTTCTGCGCTGCTTTCGAGTGCATTCATCTCGGCACGGAAATCGATACCGCCAGGCAGATCACGCACCGCCCAGCCAATGTGTTTGCGCGCGGTGCGCACGCCGGCATATTCGCCATACAGGCCGTAATGGTCGGCCAGATGCTCGAGCAGCCAGCGCTTGGCCTGCTCGACGGTCGGCGGCGGCAGCAGTTCGCCGGTCTCCAGATAGTGGGCCACTTCGCCGAAGATCCACGGACGGCCCTGCGCGGCGCGTCCGATCATCACCGCATCGGCGCCGGTCGCCTCGAGCACTGCCGCCGCCTTCTGCGGGCTGTCGATGTCGCCGTTGGCGACCACCGGTATGCGCAGCGCGGCCTTCACCGCGGCGACGCTGGCATGTTCGGCCTGGCCGCCATAACCCTGTTCGCGGGTCCGGCCGTGGATCGCGATCAATGCAATGCCGGCCGCCTCGGCGGCCAGCGACAGGCGCAGCGCATTGCGCTGGTCGTGGCGCCAACCGGTGCGCATCTTCAGCGTCACCGGCACGCCGCGCGCAGCACAGACGTCGACGACGGCATCGATGATGCGCACCGCCAGCGGCTCGTTCTGCATCAGCGCCGAGCCGGCCCAGGCATTGCAGACCTTTTTCGCCGGGCAACCCATGTTGATGTCGATGATCTGCGCACCGCGGTCGATGTTGTAGACCGCGGCCTCGGCCATCATCGCCGGCTCGGTGCCGGCGATCTGCACCGCGATCGGCGCCACCTCGCCGTCATGGTTGGCGCGCCGGCTGGTCTTCAGCGTATGCCAGAGATCGCGTCGGGAGGTCACCATCTCGCTGACCGCATGGCCGGCACCGAGCCGTTTGCACAACTGGCGGAACGGGCGATCGGTGACCCCTGCCATCGGGGCCACGAACAGTCGGTTGGCCAGCGTGATGGGGCCGATGCGCAAGGAAGCCATGAGGCTGGGACGGGCCGGCCGGGAAACCGCCGGGCTGCTCAAAAAGGAGGCAGAAGTATAGCGGCAGCCCGGCGCTGCCGCCGCCAATCCGGACAGCCGCGTGCGGTTCGGCGCGCAGCCGATAATCGCCGCCCATGACTGCCTGGTTCGAAGCCCAGATGATGGCCTTGCTGGCGGCGCTGGCGCTTCCGAAATACGGGCTCAGCACCGTCTTCGTCGTCTCGTTCGTCTCTGCCACCTTGTTGCCGCTCGGCTCCGAGCCGGCAGTCTTCGGCCTGGTCAAGCTGAACCCGTCGCTGTTCTGGCCTGCGATGCTGGTCGCGACACTCGGCAATTCGCTGGGCGGGGCGGTCAGCTGGTGGATGGGCCGCGGTGCCGAAAAGGCGTACGAACATTTCCATCATGGGCCGGCGCATGTGAAGGCACTCGACTGGCTGCAACGCTTCGGACCGAAGACCTGCCTGTTGTCGTGGCTGCCGATCGTCGGCGATCCGCTGTGCGCGGTCGCCGGCTGGCTGAACATGCCGTTCTGGCGCTGCCTCGGCTACATGGCGATCGGCAAGTTCGCCCGCTACCTGACGATGACGACAGCGCTGCTCTGGGTCTTTCCCGGCAACATCGGCTGATACGCCGCCGCCACCGGGGCGGCGCCAACGAGAACGGTCAGGCCCCGCTCGCCGCCGCGGATTTCTTTGCCGCCGTGCGCCGTTTGGCCGGCGTCTTGCGAGCAGCGCTCGCCTTCTTCGCCGGCGTGACGCTTGCCTTCGGCGAACGACCTGCCTTCGACGTGGCGCCACCGGTCTTGGCGAGGCGGGCGACCTCGGCACTCAGCGCATCGATCCGTTGCTGCAGTGCCGCCATGTCCTTCGCCGACGGCACACCGAGCCGCTTCATCGAACGCGCGACACGCTCCTCGAAAATCGTCTCGAGCTTGTCCCAGTGCTGGCCGGCCTTGGCGCCGACGTCGCCCGCCATGTTGGTCATGCGATTCGTCACCTCGCCGAACTTCTCCTCCGCTGCGGCCTGCGTCTTGCGCTGCAGATTGACGCCGTCCTTGACCAGCGCGTCGAAGACCTTGCCGCCTTCCTCCTGCGCCTTCGAGAACGCACCCATGCCGGCCAGCCAGATCTGCTGCGCCGACTCCTTCACCGAACTGGCCAGCGCACGGTCGAACAAGGTGTTGCTTGCGCCGGCTTGCTTGTCTGCCATCTGCTTCAGTTTCTTGACCATGGTGTTGCCCGTTGCATGAGGTTGAGAAATTCTTCGAGCGCGCGACCGCCGCTGCGCGCGAAGCAAGGCCGACTATAGGAGTCCGCCGCCGTCGTGTCACCGTCGCGGCTAGTGAGTCGGCTCTATCGGTGGCAACATGCAACGGCGCAGCAGCGCGGGCCCGGGGAAACGTGCAGCCAGCTGTATCGAGGTCTGGTCAAGAATGATGACCGATACCCGGACATTCGAACAACGGAGACTGACCATGCAATATTTCGTCACTGGTGCGACCGGTTTTATCGGCAAGCGACTCGTCAGGAAACTGCTCGACCGGCGCGGCAGCACGGTGTTTTTTCTGCTGCGGCGTGAAAGCGAAGGCAAGCTCGACGAGCTGCTCGACTACTGGCAGCTCAGTGGCGCGGCGCGCAAGCGCGCGGTCCCGGTCTACGGCGACCTGAAGGCGAAAAAGCTCGGCGTTGCGGCCGATGCACTGAAATCGCTGAAAGGGCAGATCGACCACCTGTACCACCTGGCGGCGATCTACGACCTCGGCGCCGACGAAGCCAGCCAGATCGAGGTCAACGTCGAAGGCACGCGCAATGCCGTCGAGTTCGCGAAGGCGATCGATGCCGGCCACCTGCACCACGTCAGCTCGATCGCCGCCGCCGGCCTGTACGAAGGCGTCTTCCGCGAGGACATGTTCGAGGAGGCCGAAGGGCTCGACCATCCGTATTTCCTGACCAAGCACGAAAGCGAGAAGATCGTTCGTGTCGAATCGAAGGTGCCGTGGACGGTTTATCGGCCGGCCCTCGTCGTTGGCGACTCGCAGACCGGCGAGATGGACAAGATCGACGGCCCCTACTATTTCTTCAAGCTGATCCAGCGGATGCGGCAGATCCTGCCGCCGTGGATGCCGAGCATCGGCCTCGAAGGCGGGCGCATCAACATCGTGCCGGTCGACTATGTGGTCGCCGCGCTCGACCACATCAGCCACAGCAAGGCAGCGCTGGAGAAGAACTGCTTCCACCTCGTCGACCCCGAGGGCTACCGGGTCGGCGACGTGCTCGACATCTTCAGCAAGGCGGCACATGCGCCGAAGATGAACATCTTCGTCAACGCCGCGCTGCTCGGCTTCATCCCGAAAAGCGTCAAGAAAGGCATGATGGCGCTGGCGCCGGTGCGCCGGGTGCGCCAGGCGGTGATGAAGGACCTCGGCCTGCCCGAGGACATCTTCACCTTCATCAATTACCCGACCCGCTTCGACAGCCGCGATGCCGAGGCGGCGCTGAAAGGCAGCGGCATCAGCTGCCCGAACCTGCGCGACTACGCGTGGACGATCTGGGACTACTGGGAGCGCCATCTCGACCCGGCGCTGGCGATCGACCGCACGCTGCGCGGCACCGTCGGCGGCAAGGTGGTGCTGGTCACCGGCGGTTCGTCGGGCATCGGCCTGGCTGCGGCGATCAAGTTTGCCGAAGCCGGCGCGATCACGCTGATCTGCGCCCGCGACGAGACAAAACTGGTGGCGGCGAAGGACGAGATCCTGCAGGCGGCCGGCGCCGATGCCATCGTCGACACCTTCTCGTGCGACATCGCCGAAGAGGCCGGATCGGCGGCGCTGATGGCGTGGATCGCCGAAAAATACGGCGGCGTCGATTTCCTGATCAACAACGCCGGCCGCTCGATCCGGCGCGCGATCGAATCGAGCTACGACCGCTTCCACGATTTCGAGCGGACGATGCAGCTGAACTATTTCGGCTGCCTGCGCGTGACGATGGGGCTGCTGCCCGGAATGGTCGCGAAACGGCGCGGCCACATCGTCAATATCAGCTCGATCGGCGTATTGACCAATGCGCCGCGCTTTTCCGCCTATGTCGCGAGCAAGGCGGCGCTGGATGCCTGGACCCGCTGCGCATCGAGCGAATTTGCCGATCAGGGCATCACCTTCACGACGATCAACATGCCACTGGTGCGCACGCCGATGATCGCGCCGACCGCGATCTACAAGAACGTGCCGACGCTGGCGCCGGAAGAGGCCGCCGACATGATTGCCGAGGCCTGCGTCTACAAGCCGGTGCGCGTCGCGACGCGGCTCGGCATCTCCGGCGAGTTGCTGCATGCGCTGCTGCCGCGGATCGCGCAGATCGTGATGAACACGACCTTCCGGATGTTCCCGGACAGCTCGGCCGCGAAGGGCGACAAGAGCGCGAAGGCGGCGCTTTCGCCGGAGGCGATCGCGATGCAGCAGATGATGCGCGGCATCCACTTCTGATCGCGCTGCGGCGCGGGCGCCTGCACCGCGCCGCCCGTCCGCGCCCGCAGCCGCCGCCGGGCGCGCCGCGGCCGGGTCGATGCAGACCGGCGGAGCGGCGACAATCCCGTCATGTATGCATTGTTTGAAGACGGCGGCAAATTTCTCGCCGGGCGGGTATTGTCCGAGGCCGACACCTCGGCCCAGGTCGAACTCGACTCCGGCAAGCGGGTCAAGGTGAAGGCGGCCAACATGCTGCTCAAGTTCGAGCAGCCGCAGCCTGCCGAGCTGGTCGCCGAGGCACAGCAGAAATCGGCAGAAATCGAGCTCGATCTGGCCTGGGAATTTGCGCCGGACGAGGATTTCAGCTTCTCCGAACTGGCGCGCGACTATTTCAGCGACAACGCCGATACCGCCACCCAGGCGGCGATGTTGTTCAAGCTGTTCGAGGCGCCGCACTATTTCCGCCGCCTCGGCAAGGGTTTGTTCAAGAAGGCGCCCGAGGAAACCGTCAAGGCGGCACTGCTCGGCATCGAGCGCAAGAAGCAGCTTGCCGCACAAATCGATGCCTGGGCGGCGGAGCTGGCCGCGGGCGTCTGCCCTGACCCGATTCGCGAGCAGCTCTACAAGATCCTGTTCCGACCGGACAAGAACGCCGCCGAATACAAGGCAGTGGTCGCTGCATCGAAGCTGTCGCACCGCGCGCCGCTCGACCTGCTGACCTCCGCCGGCGCGATCGATTCGCCTTACCAGTTCCACTGGAAACGTTTCCTGTTCGAGAACTTTCCCCAGGGAACGGGCTTTCCCGACGCGACGCCGCCGGAGATCAGGGAGGAGTTGCCGCTGGCCGAGGTCGACGCCTTCTCGATCGACGATTCGGCGACCACCGAGATCGACGATGCGCTGTCGGTACGCGGCCTGGGCAGCGGCACGGTGGTCTGTGGCATCCACATCGCCGCGCCCGGCCTTGCCTTCCAGCCCGATTCGCCGCTCGACCGGATTGCCCGCGACCGGCTGTCGACGGTGTATATGCCGGGGCACAAGCTGACGATGCTGCCCGACGATGTCGTGCAGGCCTATACGCTGCTCGCCGGCCGCGAATGCCCGGCGGTATCGCTGTACGTGACGATCGATGAGCAGACGCTGGAGATCCGCGCCAGCGAGACCCGTCTCGAACGGGTCCGGATTGCCGCCAACCTGCGCCACGACCAGCTCGATGCGGTGATCACCGAGGCCAGCCTGTGCGGTGATGCGGCTGCCGACTATGCGTTTGCCGACGAGCTGGCGTTCGTCTTCCGGCTGGCCCGCCATCTGAAGGCGGCGCGCGAGGTGATCCGCGGCAAACCGGAAACCTTCAACCGGCCCGACTACAACTTCCGCCTCGAAGGCAAGCAGGGCAGCGAGCCGGCCGGTGACGAAACGGTCGTGATCAGCCAGCGCCAGCGGGGCTCGCCGCTCGACCTGATCGTCGCCGAGGCGATGATCCTCGCCAACAGCACCTGGGGGCGCTGGCTCGCCGACTGCGGCGTGCCCGGCATCTACCGCAGCCAGGCCAGCCTGGCACCGGGCATCAAGGTGCGCATGGGCATCAAGCCGGCGCCGCATGCCGGCATGGGCGTGAGCCAATACACCTGGGCCACCTCGCCGCTGCGCCGCTATGTCGACCTCGTCAACCAGTGGCAGATCATCGCCTGCGCGCGTCACGGCATGACCGCGGCGCTGGCCGCACCGTTCAAGCCGCGTGATGCGGGCCTGTTCTCGATCATTTCGGCCTTCGACGCCGCCTACGTGGCCTACAACGGCTTCCAGGCCGCGATCGAGCGTTACTGGACGCTGAAATATCTGGCGCAGAACGGCATCGAGGAATTCGACGCCGCGGTGATGAAGGACGGGCTGGTTCGCGCCGAGCGGCTGCCGCTGGTATTCCGTGCGCTCGGTGCCGAAAGCCTGCCGCGCGGCGCATTGGTCAAGGTGCGGGTGGCCAGCCACGATCTGCTGACGCTCGATCTGCATGCGCAGGTCGTTTCGCGCATCGACGATGCGGCAGCCACGCTCGCGCCAGAGCTGGCGAACGACGATGCCGACGAGGGCGGCGCCGACGGCGAAGGTGCAAGCCCGGCGGTCGAACCGCTGGCGCTGGCGATCGACGTGCAGGACGATGGCGATGGGCAGGCAACGCGCAGCGACGATGCGCCGGCGCCTGCGCGTTGACGGCTGCCGCGGTCGGGCGGAAGGATCGTGATCAACTGGAAGAAGCCGACGACGCTGCAGGCCGCCCTGCTGGTGTCGGTCGCCATGCACGCGGCGGTGGTCGGCGTGCGTTTTGTCGACCCGGTGTCGGTGCAGCGCGCGTTCGACGATTCGCCGCTCGAGGTCATCCTCGTCAATTCGCGTTCGGCACTGCCGCCAACGGTCGCCCAGGCGATTGCGCAGGCCAATCTGGATGGTGGCGGCAATGCCGCCAGCGGCCGCAGCAGCTCGCCGCTGCCGGCCTCCACGCTGGTCGAGTTCGGTGACTCCGACGAAGATACGCAACGCAGGATCGAGCAGTTGCAGCAAGCCCAGGAGCAACTGCTGGCGGTGGTCAAGCGCGAACTGGCGCAGATGCCGCTGCCCGATCCGCAACGCGACCAGGGCAAGCCGCAGGATGCCGCGGAACAGGAGAGGCGCCGCCAGTTGCTCGAATTGCTGGCCGAAATCGAACGCCGCATCCAGGAAGACAATGCCAGCCCGCGCCGGCGCTATGTCAGCCCGGCGACCCGCGAAGCGGTCTACGCCCAGTATTACGATCACCTGCGGCGCAAGATCGAGGACCGCGGAACCCGCAATTTCCCGGTCCACGACGGCAAAAAGCTGTACGGCGACCTGACGATGAACGTCACCGTCAATGCGCGTGGTCAGGTCGTCGATACCGCGGTCGTTCGCTCGTCGGGGTCGCCGATCCTCGACCGTTATGCGGTGGCGATCGTCAATGCGGCAGCCCCTCTCGGCGAATTTACCGCCGAGATGCGACGCAAGGCCGATGAACTGGTGATCACTTCCCGTTTCCGATTCACCCGCGACGAATCCCTGCAGACGACTCTCAGCGCGAAGCCATGATGTCCACCACCGAGGGCCCCACCGACCGCTATGCGGTTGCCGGCAATCCTGTCGCCCACAGCCAGTCGCCGTTCATCCACGCCACTTTTGCGCAGGCAACCGGGCAGCGGCTGCACTACGACCGCCTGTTCTGTCCGCTCGACGATTTTGCCGCGACGCTGCGCGGCTTCGCGGCGTCGACGGCCAGCGCCGATGGCTTGAACGGGCCGGCGCGCGGCTGCAACGTCACCGTGCCGTTCAAGTTCCAGGCCAATGATCTGGCAACGCGGCGCAGCGACCGGGCGGCGCTGGCGCTGGCGGCCAATACGCTGCGTTTCGACCCCGATGGCTGGTATGCCGACAATACCGACGGGGTCGGCCTGGTGCGCGACATCGAAGCGAATGCCGGTGTCGAAATGCGCGGCCGGCGGGTGTTGCTGCTCGGCGCCGGCGGCGGCGCCGCCGGCGCGCTCGGCGCACTGCTGCAGGCCGGACCGAGCCTGCTGCGCATCGTCAACCGCACGCCCGCCAATGCGCAGCAGCTGGCGCAGCGGCATCAGCCGCTCGCGCTGGCCCACGAGGTCGAACTGCAGGCCGCCGGTCTCGACGACGCCGGCAGTGGTTTCGATGTCGTGATCAATGCGACGACCAGCAGCCTGCAGCAGGCGGCCGTGCCGCTGCCGGCGGCAGTGTTGCGCCCGCGCGGCCTTGCGTTCGACATGATGTACGGCGCGCCGGCCCAGGGTTTCCTGCAATGGGCCGCGGAACACGACGCGGTCGGCCGTGACGGGCTGGGCATGCTGGTCGAGCAGGCGGCCGAGGCGTTCACGGTCTGGCGCGGCGTGCGCCCGGCCACCGCCGAGGTGCTGCAGCTGTTGCGCCGGCGGCTGCAGTCGGCAACGGCGTGAGCAAGTCGCGCTCCCCGGCGATGGCGGCGTTCGGGCGGCTCGTCGTGCTGCTTCTGATTGCGGCGGTCGGGCTGCAACTCTATTTTCTGTGCCGCATCGCATTGATGACGGTGGTCGACCCGCAGTCGACGACCTTCCAACGTTCGGAGGCCTGGCGGCTGCTGGTGCAGACGCAGCGCCTGCCATGGCGCCAGCAGTGGGTCGCCAGCGAGCGGATCTCGAACCAGCTGAAACGCGCGGTCATCGCGAGCGAAGATGCCGGTTTTGTCGAACACAGTGGCGTCGAGTGGGATGCGCTTGAAAAAGCCTGGGAACGCAACCAGCTTGCACAGGCCCGCGCCGACAGGCAAAACGAGCGGCTCGAGCGGCAGGCGGCGAACGCCAAGTCCGCTGCAGCACCGGCCACCGCGCCCCGCAAGGTGGCGCCAAAGGTCGTCGGTGGATCGACGATCACCCAGCAGCTGGCAAAAAACCTGTTTCTGAGCCCGGAGCGCAGCTTCGTCCGCAAGGGCCAGGAGTTCGCGATCACCTTCATGCTCGAATCGGTTCTCGGCAAGCGCCGCATCCTCGAGATCTACCTGAACAACGTCGAATGGGGCGAAGGTCTGTTCGGCGCCGAAGCTGCCGCGCAGCACTATTTCCGGGTGCCCGCGGCACAGCTCGGCGGATTGCAGGCGGCGCGGCTGGCGGTGATGCTGCCGGCGCCGAAGCGCTTCGAGAAGCGCGTGAACTCGCCATATATGAATGCGCGCGCGTCGACGATCGCCGCCCGGATGGGTGCGGTCGAGCTGCCGTGAGCGCGGTTGCCGCGGCGGTTGCGGCCCGGGCAGCTGCCTACAATTGATCGATGACTTCACGACTGTCCGCGGAGATCGCCGCCGCCGCCGCACGACTGGTGGTCGAAGAAGGTCTGGAATATGGCCAGGCGAAACGGCGCGCGGCGCGCGACCTCGGTGCGGGCGACGGCCGCAAGCTCGATCTGCCGAGCAACGACGAACTCGAGGAAGAGGTCCGCTCGTACATCGAACTGTTCTGCGCCGACAGCCAGCCCCAGGAGCTGCGGGCGCTGCGCGAGCTGGCGCTGACGTGGATGGAGCGGCTGGCGGAATTTCGCCCGCACCTGACCGGCGCGGTCTGGCGCGGCACCGCAACGCGACTCAGCGATATCCATCTGCAGCTGTTTTGCGACGACGCCAAATCGGCCGAGCTGGCGCTGATCGACCGCGGCGTCAACTACCACGTCGGCGCTATGAACGGGCCGCGCAACGAGAAGATCGACGTCTTGAGCATCCCAGCCAAATGCCCGTCGCTCGGCGACACCGTCACGGTGCATCTGAGCATCCTCGATCACGATGACATGCGCGGCGCGCTGAAGGCCGATGGCCAGGGGCGCAGTCCGCGCGGCGGCATCGCCGCGTTGCGCGGCCTGCTCGAGGGCGAGTCTTGATGGCCTCAGACGACGGCCAGCGCCAAGCCCGGCGCCGCTGGCTCGGCATCGGCGTCGCGGCAATCGCCGGCGCCGCCGGCGCGGGCCTCGCGCTGTGGCGGCAACGCGACTCGGCCGACGAAGCGGGCGTTGCCGCTGCCGCCGAGGCGTTCTGGCGGCTGTCGTTCGAGCAACCCGACCAGAACCGGCTGGAGACCGCGTCGCTGCGCGGCCAACCGCTGCTGCTCAATTTCTGGGCCACCTGGTGCGCGCCCTGCATCAAGGAAATGCCGTTGCTCGACACCTTTGCGCGGGAGTCCGGCTGGCAGGTGCTCGGGTTGGCAATCGACCAGGCAGCGCCGGTACGCGAATTTCTGCAACGCGTGCCGGTCGGTTTTCCGATCGCGCTCGCCGGCGCCGAAGGGCTGGCGCTGACGCGCGCGTTCGGCAATGGCGGTGGACTGCTGCCGTACAGCGTCGTATTCGACCGCTCCGGTGCGGTTGCCGATCGCCACCTCGGCGCGGTCGACGAGGCCATGCTGGCCGATTGGCGCCGCCGCATTTCCTGACCCGCTTGTCAAGCGTGTGTGTGCACGGAATTGCTGGCAACTGCGCGCAAAGCGCATAAACTTCGCTCCTTTGCAATCGGTCGCTCGCGCTGTTGCGGCTTTTGCGCGATCGGATAAAGCCAGGCCGATGTCTATCTGCAGCGCGTCATCGATCTCTCGATGTGCCTGCAGCATGATCAAGGACATGATGAATCGCGACAAGACGACGCAGGATCTCGACAATTGACCGCAAGATGCAGTCTTGCGGCGGCAGCTGTGCCGATCGATCGCTTCCAACCACCCTTACCCCTGCTGGAGATCTCCTGATGGACCTTCGCAAGCTGAAGACACTGATCGATCTGGTGTCGGATTCCAATATCTCAGAACTCGAGATCACCGAAGCCGACGGCAAGGTCCGCATCGTCAAGTCGGAGCCCGCTGCAGCGGTCGCGCCGACAGCCGCGGCGGCGCCGGTCACCGTGGCGCCGGTGCCGGCACCGATGCCGCAGGCCGCGCCGACGCCGGCAACGCCGGAGCAACCTGAAGTCACCGTTCACGCGGTCAAGTCGCCGATGGTCGGCACCTTCTACCGCTCGTCGAGCCCGGGCGGCAAGCCGATCGTCGAAGTCGGCGCTACGGTCAAGGAAGGCGAGCCGATCTGCATCATCGAGGCGATGAAGATCATGAACGAGATCGAGGCCGACAAGTCGGGCACGGTCACCCGCATCCTGTGCGAAAACGGCCAACCGGTCGAATTCGGCCAGCCGTTGTTCCACATCGAATGAGCGGCGTGCGCACATTCCTGCCCCCTTCGATGGCCCTCGCCGCTGGCGATTGAGCCGAGGCCCCCTATGTTCAAGAAGATACTGATTGCAAACCGGGGCGAGATCGCCCTTCGCATCCAGCGCGCCTGTCGCGAGATGGGCATCAAGTCGGTTGTCGTCTATTCCGAGGCCGACCGCGATGCCAAATATGTGAAGCTCGCCGACGAAGCCGTCTGCATCGGACCGCCGCCGTCGGCCGCCAGCTATCTCAACATGCCGGCGATCATCTCGACCGCCGAAGTCACCGACGCCGAAGCGATCCACCCTGGCTACGGCTTCCTGTCCGAAAACGCCGATTTCGCCGAACGCGTCGAGCGCAGCGGTTTCACCTTCATCGGGCCGACGCCGGAATCGATACGGATGATGGGCGACAAGGTGGTCGCGAAGCAGACGATGATCCGCACCGGCGTGCCTTGCGTGCCGGGTTCGGATGGCGCGCTGCCCGAAGACACCAAGGAATGCATCCGGCAGGCCCGCGCAATCGGCTATCCGGTGATCATCAAGGCGGCCGGCGGCGGCGGCGGCCGTGGCATGCGCGTCGTCCATACCGAGGCGGCGCTGATCCATGCCATCCAGACCACGCGGGCCGAAGCCGGGGCGGCTTTCTCCAATCCCGAGGTCTACATGGAGAAATTCCTCGAGAACCCGCGCCACATCGAGATCCAGGTGATGGCCGACCAGCACAAGAATGCGGTCTGGCTTGGCGAACGCGACTGCTCGATGCAGCGCCGGCATCAGAAGATCATCGAGGAAGCCCCGGCGCCAGGTATCGCCCGCCGCATCATCGAGCGCATCGGCGACCGCTGTGCGACCGCCTGCAAGAAGATCGGCTACCGCGGCGCCGGCACCTTCGAGTTTCTGTACGAAAACGGCGAGTTCTATTTCATCGAGATGAATACCCGGGTGCAGGTCGAGCACCCGGTGACGGAGATGGTGTCCGGCATCGACATCGTGCAGATGCAGATCCGCGTTGCCGCCGGCGAAAAGCTGCCATTCACGCAGCGGCAGATCCAGATGCGTGGCCATTCGATCGAATGCCGCATCAATGCCGAGGACCCGTTCAAATTTACGCCGTCACCTGGCCGGATCACCACCTGGCACGCACCGGGCGGACCGGGCGTGCGCGTCGATTCACACGCCTATGCAAACTATGTCGTGCCGTCGAACTACGATTCGATGATCGGCAAGATCATCGTCCATGGCGATACCCGCGACCAGGCGCTGGCGCGGATGAGAATCGCATTATCGGAAACCGTCGTCGAGGGCATCCTGACCAATATCCCGCTGCACCGCGAACTGATGGTCGATGCCAAGTTCATCGAGGGTGGCACGAACATCCACTACCTCGAAGGCTGGATGGCCTCGCACAAGCGCTGAAGGGCGAACGTGGTCGAACTGCAACTGGTGGTGCCGGAAAGCCTCGTCGAGAGCGTTTCGGATGCGCTGATCGATGAGTTGTCTGCACTGTCGGTCTCGGTCGAGGATGCTGACGCCGACACCTCCGCCGAGCAGGCGCTGTTCGGCGAGCCGGGCATGCCACCGCCGCGTGGCGGCTGGCAGCGGTCGACCGTCAAGGCCTTGTTCGACGACGAGGCCGCGGCGACCGACGCGACCACGCTGCTGCTCGCCCAGGACTGGGCCGAAGGCGTCGAGTTGCGCAGCATCACCGAGGTCGCGGAGCAGGACTGGGTGCGGCTGACACAGTCGCAGTTTGCGCCGGTCGAGATCACCGCCAGTTTCTGGATCGTGCCGAGCTGGCACGAGCCACCGCCGCAGGCAACTTGCGTGATCCGGCTCGACCCGGGCCTGGCCTTCGGCACCGGCACTCACCCGACGACGCGGATGTGCCTGCGCTGGATCGCGACCCATGCGGCCAGGTCGGCGGCGGGTTGGGACCGCGTGCTCGATTACGGTTGCGGGTCGGGCATTCTCGCGATCGGCGCCGCGCTGCACGGCGCGCGCAGCATCGATGCGCTCGACATCGATCCGGAAGCCGTCGAGTCGACAAAAGCCAATGCGCAGGCGAACGGTGTCGAACTGCGTGCCGGCCTGCCCGAGCTGGCCGACGGCCGCTATCCGCTGGTCCTCGCGAATATCCTGGCCACGCCGCTGAAGCTGCTGGCACCGTTGCTGAGCGGCCACCTGGCGCCCGGCGGGCAGCTGGTGCTGGCCGGCATCCTCGAACGCCAGGCCGAGGAACTGCAGGCCGCCTATGCGCCATGGCTTTCGCTGCGGGTCAGCGATGCCGAGGACGGCTGGATCCTGATGACCGCGACCGCGGCGACCTGAACCACACCGGAGCGCGCACCGCGATGAGCCTGGCCACCCGATGCAGCGCCTGCGGAACGATTTTCCGCGTCGTCGACGATCAGCTGAAGGTGTCCGACGGCTGGGTTCGCTGCGGACGCTGCGACACGGTATTCGACGCGCTCGACGGCATGGTCGATCTCGACGATCGCCAGCAGCCTGCCGGCCAGACGGCCGACCGGGCGGGCTCCGACGAGCTTGACTCGGATCACGGTTTCAGCGCCGAGCCTGATCCGATCGATACCCACCAGCTGCTGCTGCGCGAGGCCGAAGAAGACCACCGCTCGGCGTCCGATCCACTGCCGGCAGTGACCGACGACCCGCCGCCGCGACCGCTCGACCTGGACCTCGACGATGCCGAAGCGGCTGCGCTCGCGGCGGGGCGCCCGGCATTCGAGCCGCCGGCCGCCGGGCCAGCACCCACAGACGCGTTGCCGATCATTGCCGACCAGCCCGAGCCCTCCGCGTCGGGCAAGGCCCTTGCCAGCGCTGCCTGGCCGGCGCCGACCCCCGCCGCGGCGAGCCGGCCACCGAGCTTCATGCGGCGCGCCGACCGCGAGGCGAAATGGAGCAGCCCGGCGATGCGCGCGGCGCTGATCGGCAGCTCGCTGATCCTCGTGCTGATGTTGCTGCTGCAGGTGGTTTACCACGAGCGCGACGCGATCGCCGCGCGGTCGCCGTTGGCCGGCGACTGGTTGCGCAGTGCCTGCGCGCGCTGGGATTGCCGCATCGATGCACCGCGCAAGATCCGCGACGTGACGATCGACAACAGTGCCTTGACGAAACTGGCCGATCGGGCCGATGCGGCGCGACTGAGCCTGACGATGCGCAACCGCAGCAACGACACGCTGGCAATGCCGGCGGTCGAACTGAGCCTGACCGACTTCGAAGGCCGGCTGATCGCCAGGAAAGCGCTGCTGCCGAGCGACTTCCGGATCGAGCCGCCGGTGCTCGCCGCCAATTCGGATCTGCCGGTGCAGATCGTCGTCAGCGCCGGCGAGCGTCGCATTGCCGGCTATACCGTCGAATTGTTCTACCCCTGAACCCCAGGCGCGCGACCGGCGCGCCGATTCCCCCTTTTTCTGGAGCAGCCATGCCGGCCTTGATTTGCGGATCCCTTGCGTTCGACACCATCACCACCTTCCCGGGTCGCTTCGCGCAGCAGATCCTGCCCGACCAGGTGCACATCCTGAATGTCAGTTTTCTGGTGCCGACGCTGCGCCGCGAATTCGGCGGCTGCGCCGGCAACATCGCCTACAACCTGCGCGGCATCGGCGGCCAGCCGGTGGTGATGGCGGCGGTCGGCAGCGACGGCCAGGAGTATGTCGCCCGCCTTGCCGAATGGGGCGTCGATACCAGCCATGTCGCCGAAGTCGCCGACAGCTATACCGCGCAGGCGATCATCATCACGGATACCGACAACAACCAGATCACCGCATTTCACCCTGGCGCGATGCAGTCGGCGCACCAGACGGCGGTGCCGGCACGTGATGACCTGAAGATCGCGATCATTGCGCCGGATGGTCGTGACGCGATGCTGCAGCATGCCGAGCAACTGGCGAAGGCCAACATCCCGTTCATCTTCGACCCGGGCCAGGGCCTGCCGATGTTCGATGGCGCCGAACTGCGGCGTTTTGTCGAGCAGGCGAGCTGGGTCGCGCTGAACGACTACGAAGCGAAGATGCTCTGCGACCGCACCGGCGAATCGCTCGAATCGATGTCTCGATCGAAACTGCGCGGCGTCGTCGTCACGCTCGGCCCCGACGGCTGCGAGATCTGGGAACAGGGGCAGCGAAGCCACATTGCCGGCGTCGCTGCGACCGAAGTGGTCGACCCGACCGGCTGCGGCGACGCCTTCCGTGCAGCGCTGCTGTACGGGCTGGAACGCGATTGGCCGCTGGCACGCTGCGCCGAACTCGGCAACCGGCTCGGCGCGTTGAAGATCGCCGAGCGCGGCGGTCAGAACCACGCGATCGACCGCAGCGCCCTCGGCCTGTAAGCAGCCGGGCGGCGCGCGTCCACGGCCGCCGCGTCGGCCAAGAAAAAACCCGGCCGAAGCCGGGTTGAGTTTGCTCGACCGAACGGTCAGGGCTTGTTGCCGGTCGGAAACGGCCAGGCCGCTTGCGGGCTCAGCGACGTCTTCGCAGCGGGCGCAGGCGCAGGGGCACCAGCGGGAGCGGCAGCGGGCGCTTTCTTTGCCGCCTTCTTCGATGCCGGCTTCTTCGCCGCAGCCTTCTTCGCAGGCGCCTTCTTCGCAGCCGCCTTCTTGGCCGGAGCCTTCTTCGCCGGTGCCGCCTTCTTCGCAGGCGCCTTCTTCGCTGCAGTCTTCTTCGCAGGTGCCTTCTTCGCCGCCGCCTTCTTGGCCGGTGCCTTCTTCGCAGCGACCTTCTTCGCCGGTGCCTTCTTCGCAGCGACCTTCTTCGCCGGCGCCTTCTTGGCCGCCGCCTTCTTGGCCGGTGCCTTCTTCGCAGCGGCCTTCTTGGCCGGCGCTTTCTTAGCCGGCGCCTTCTTCGCCGGCGCCTTCTTGGCCGAAGCGGCCTTCTTTGCAGTTGCCATTAGATTTCTCCTTGATCAAGTGGAAAAAACACTGCCGGACGCCTGCAAAAAATTGCCGAGGCCTGGCAGCTATTCACCACCCAGCGCTTTGCCCCTCAGGGTGCGCCTGGTGCGGTGAATCTGAGACACCTCGCCCGCAGCGCTTCTGCGTCGCTGCATCGCGGGGTGAAAATCTTCTTGATCCATCTTTGTGCACGACCCAATCTCCGCGGGTTTGTGCAATCAGTCCCACGACAACGCGCCGCCGGACTGGTATTCGATGACGCGAGTCTCGAAAAAATTCCGCTCCTTTTTCAGATCGATCATTTCACTCATCCACGGGAAGGGGTTTTCCTCGTTCGGGAACAACTCCTCCAGCCCGATCTGCGTTGCTCGCCGGTTCGCGATGTAACGCAGATAACCCTTGAACATCGATGCGTTCATGCCGAGCACGCCGCGCGGCATCGTGTCTTCGGCGTAGCGGTATTCGAGCTCGACCGCCTTCAGGAACAAGGCCTTGACCTCGGCCTTGAACGCCGGCGTCCACAGCTGCGGGTTCTCGAGCTTGATCTGGTTGATCAGGTCGATGCCGAAGTTGCAGTGCATCGACTCGTCGCGCAGGATGTACTGGTACTGCTCGGCAGCACCGGTCATCTTGTTCTGCCGGCCGAGCGCGAGGATCTGCGTGAAGCCGACGTAGAAGAACAGGCCTTCCATCAGGCAGGCAAACACGATCAGGCTCTTCAGCAAAGTCTGGTCGTTCTGCGGCGTACCGGTCTCGAAGTTCGGATCCATGATCGCCTCGATGAAGGGGATCAGGAATTCGTCCTTGTCGCGGATCGACGAGACCTCGTGGTAGGCGTTGAAGATCTCGCTCTCGTCGAGCCCGAGCGATTCGACGATGTACTGGTAGGCGTGCGTGTGGATCGCCTCCTCGAAGGCCTGGCGCAGCAGAAACTGGCGGCACTCCGGTGCGGTGATGTGGCGGTAGGTGCCGAGGACGATGTTGTTCGCCGCCAGCGAATCGGCGGTGACGAAGAAGCCGAGGTTGCGCTTGATGATGCGCCGCTCGTCTTCCGACAGGCCGTTCGGATCCTTCCAGGTCGCGATATCGCGCGACATGTTGATCTCCTGCGGCATCCAGTGGTTCGAGCAGGTGGCGAGGTATTTTTCCCACGCCCACTTGTATTTGAACGGCACCAGCTGGTTGACGTCGGTGCGGCCGTTGATGATGCGTTTGTCGGCCGCCTTCACGCGGCCGGTGGCAGGCGCCTGCGCCTTTGCTTCGCCAGCTGCAGCGGCAGCAGGAAGCGTCTGAAGATTCAATGCCGGCGAGGCAACGAAGGCACTCGACTGATCGACCGGCGTTGCTGAAGTGGAGGATGAAGACAGTGACGAGGACATCCCGCGGGCAGTGCTCGTTGAAGACGGCTTTTGCGCGGGGCTCGGTGTGTGTGATGTCGAGGGGTTTGTTTCTTCTTCCCAGACCAACATGGTGTCTTTCCTAAGTCGTTCAATTATCGGAGTGTTGCGTTCAAACACCAAGCAAATCTTGACATTCGTGCTGTCTCATGAATCGCTGATGTTGCTCTATTGCATCGAGCATCGAAGCGATCGACGTGGTGTCGATCGCAGCCGCATCAGTGCATCGCATCAAAGCGGATCGACATCGCTGCCGATCCGCTTCGCACGACTCACTGGCAGGCTTCGCAACCGGGGTCGTCGATCGCGCAGAACTTGATGTCGGTGGCGGCTTCGGTGCCGACTTCGACATGCTCGGCAGGCTTGGCCGCCGCTTGCGTCGATGCTGCCGAAGCACCACTGTCGACGGCATTCATGCGGCCGCTCTTGACGGTCGATTTCTCGGCGTGTGTCGCGCCGACGGTGCGCAGGTAGTAGGTGGTTTTCAGGCCGCGCAGCCAGGCCAGCTTGTAGGTCTCGTCGAGCTTCTTGCCCGACGCGCCGGCCATGTAGATGTTCAGCGACTGCGCCTGGTCGATCCACTTCTGGCGCCGCGCTGCTGCCTCGACCAGCCACTGCGTCTCGATCTCGAATGCGGTTGCGTACAGGTCCTTCAGATCCTCCGGCACACGGTCGATGCGGCGCAGCGAACCGTCGAAGTGCTTCAGGTCCATCACCATCACGTCGTCCCACAGGCCGAGCTTCTTCAGGTCACGGACCAGGTACTCGTTGAGCAGTGTGAACTCGCCGGACAGATTCGACTTGACCGACAGGTTGCCGAACGACGGCTCGATCGATGCGCTGACGCCGACGATGTTCGAGATCGTTGCGGTCGGCGCGATCGCGACGCAGTTGCTGTTGCGCATGCCGTGGGCGGCAATGCGCTGGCGCAGCGCATCCCAGTCGAGCGTGCTGCTGCGGTCGACCTCGACGTGGCCGCCACGCGACTGGCTCAGCAGGTCGAGCGAATCGATCGGCAGGATGCCGCGATCCCACAGCGAGCCGCGGTAGCTCGAGTAGCGGCCACGCTCGGCGGCCAGCTCGGTCGACGCCCAGTAGGCGTGGTAGCAGACGGCTTCCATCGAGCGATCGGCAAAGGCCACCGCCTCCTCCGACGCATACGGCACGCGCAGTTCGTACAAGGCATCCTGGAATCCCATGATGCCGAGGCCGACCGGCCGGTGCCGCAGGTTCGAGTCGCGCGCCTTCTTGACCGCGTAGTAGTTGATGTCGATCACGTTGTCGAGCATGCGCATCGCGGTCGCGACGGTGCGCTTCAGCTTGGCCTGGTCGATCTGCCCGTCGACGACGTGCTGCACCAGGTTCACCGAGCCGAGGTTGCAGACCGCGATTTCGGTCTCGCTGGTATTCAGCGTGATCTCGGTGCACAGGTTGCTCGAATGGACGACGCCGACATGCTGCTGCGGCGAACGCACGTTGCAGGCATCCTTGAAGGTGATCCACGGATGGCCGGTCTCGAACAGCATCGACAGCATCTTGCGCCACAGGTCGCGCGCCGGCATCGTCTTGAAGAGCTTGATCTCGCCACGCGCCGCCTTGTCCTCGTAGGCGGTATAGGCGTCGACGAAGTCCTTGCCGAACTTGTCGTGCAGGTCCGGGCAGGTGCTCGGCGAGAACAGCGTCCAGTTGCCGCCGTCGATCACCCGCTGCATGAACAGGTCCGGGATCCAGTTGGCGGTATTCATGTCGTGCGTGCGCCGACGGTCGTCACCGGTGTTCTTGCGCAGCTCGAGGAATTCCTCGATGTCGAGGTGCCAGGTTTCCAGGTAGGCGCAGACCGCACCCTTGCGCTTGCCGCCCTGATTCACCGCCACCGCGGTGTCGTTGACGACCTTCAGGAACGGCACGACACCCTGGCTCTTGCCGTTGGTGCCCTTGATGTGGGAGCCGAGCGCGCGCACATTGGTCCAGTCGTTGCCGAGACCGCCGGCAAACTTCGACAGCAGCGCGTTTTCCTTCAGCGCCTCGTAGATGCCGTCGAGGTCGTCGCTGACGGTCGTCAGGTAGCAGCTCGACAGCTGCGAGCGACGGGTGCCGGAATTGAACAGCGTCGGCGTGCTGCTCATGAAGTCGAAGCTCGACAGCACCTCGTAGAACTCGATCGCCCGCGCCTCGCGGTCGATCTCGTTCAGCGACAGACCCATCGACACGCGCATATAGAAAGCCTGCGGCAACTCGATGCGCACGTCCGAGACATGCAGGAAATAGCGGTCGTACAGCGTCTGCAGGCCGAGGTAGTCGAACTGCATGTCACGTTCAGGCTTCAGCGCCGCGCCGAGCCGCGCCAGGTCGAACTGCAGCAGCTTCTCGTCGAGCAGTTCGGCCTGTACGCCCTTCTTGATGAAGGCCGGGAAATAGTCGGCATAACGTGTCGCCATTTCCGAATGCAGCACCTCTTCACCGAGGATCTCCTTGCGGATCGTGTGCAGCAACAGGCGCGCGGTGACCCGGTTGTAGCCCGGATCCTTCTCGATCAGCGTGCGCGCGGCGAGGATCGCCGCCTTGTGGACTTCGTCGATCGGCACGCCGTCGTACAGGTTGCGCCGCGTCTCCTGCAGGATCGGCTCCGGACGCACCTCGCTGCCGAGGTCTTCGCAGGCCGAACTGACCAGGGTCTGCAGGCGGGCCCAGTCGAGCGGCATGCGCTGGCCACGGTCGGTGACCTGCAGTTCGGCCTCGGCCGGCGTCGCCGGCACGCCCTGGCGCGCACGCTCCTGGGTGCGGCGCTCGCGGTACAACACATAGGCACGCGCCACTTCATGGTGGCCACCACGCATCAGGCCGAGCTCGACCTGGTCCTGCACATCCTCGATGTGGAAGGTGCCGCCACCGGGCCGCGAACGCAGCAGGCCGCGCACGACCGACTCGGTCAGCCCGTCGACAGTCTCGCGCACGCTCGCCGACGCTGCACCTTGCGTTCCATGAACCGCCAGGAAGGCCTTCATCAGCGCCACCGCAATCTTGTTCGGCTCGAACGAGACGACCGCGCCATTGCGGCGGATGATCTGGTAGCCCTGGTAGGCAGAGGTCTGGCTCGATGCGGCCGGATGTGCGGCCGTCGTCTTCGCGGGTTGGATGTCGGCGGTGGCTGTCGGTGAAGAGGTTTGCATGTCTGGTGCGCCTGTTTCAGATTTCAGGGTGGATCGGCGGCTTCAACGCTGCGCGGGCAACGATTGAAGCGGGAAAATGGTGTCCGTCGGCAGCCGGTCGGCGGCGGTGGCGGTCGAATCGCGCGGCAGACCAACCGGTCTTTCCGCTGCGCGGCCAGAGGCCGTTGCCGAGCCGCCGTCAGCGCTGCCGACCGAGGCCTGCAAAGGCCTTGATGGAGCGCGGTCTGGAGGATTGAAGGATACCACGAGAGACACTATATCTAGGGGCTGTAGGCACCACAAGCACTACCGCTAGCGTCCGGCTTGAAAAGTTTTCAACACTCGACCAACCCGCCGGAAGTCGTCTCGCCTCCGCTTGGAAGCGCCCTTGCGGCGCTTTTCAACTGATGACTGGCAACGCGGGCCAGGAGCCTTTTGCCTGCTGCATCTGCGGCCGAAATCCGTTTGCAGGCCGCGTTGTTGCTTGCTTGCGAATCAGCATCGGCGAACCCGCTGCAGCCGTGCCAGCGGCATCAACCGAGCTCACGCCTTCGGGAAACTCCCAGTCTCCAATCCGCCGCACAACGGCGGAAAACGCCGCCGCGGCCAGCCGGTTCGATGTGCGAGTTCGAGCCAGTCGAATCCCGCGCCCGGGTCGCCCTTGCGGCCCGGCGCAACATGTTCGTGTCCGACCACCTCGCGCAGCGGATAGCGGCGCGCGAGTGCACGCAGCAGCCGGCACAGCACCGGATACTGGCGCGCGTCGAAACGCTCGCCTTCGAGGCCTTCGAGCTCGATGCCGATCGAGAAGTCATTGCAATTGTCGGCACCGCGCCAGTGCGAGGCGCCGGCATGCCAGGCGCGCCGCTCGCACGAGACGAACTGCATCAGTCGGCCGCTGCGACGGATCACGAAATGGGCCGACACCTCGACACCGCGCAGGCCGTCGAAATACGGGTGTTCGTCGCAGTCGAGGCGGTTCGTGAACAGCCGCTCGATGGCATCGCCCTGGTAGATGCCGGGCGGAAGACTGATCGAGTGCAGCACCACCAGCCACGGCGAGACGCCCGCCGGGCGCGGCCCGTGGTTTGGCGACGGCCGGGGTTTGGCCCGCTGATACCAGCCGTCGATCCAGCTCGCCCGGCGCATCAGCGCTGCCGCCGCTCAGCCATGGTCGCTGCCGTCGCCGCCTGCCTCATTGCCGACGCCGATGTTCAGCCGCGCCATCCGGTAGCGCATCTGGCGCAGCGACAGCCCGAGGCTGGCGCCGGCCGCGGTGCGGTTGAAGCGGTGCCGCTCCAGCGCACGCAGCAGGATGTCGCGCTCGACCTGGTCGAGGTAGGCCTCGAGGTTGCTCGGCAGCGCCACCACGGCCGCATCGGCGGCCGGGGCCGCAGGAGGCGGTGGCAGCAGATCGACATCGGCATCACCCGAGTCGCTGATATCGACATCGGGCAAGCCCAGATCGGCCACGTCGATCACGGTGCCGTCGGCCAACGCAACGACGCGGTGCAGCAGGTTCTCCAGTTCGCGGACATTGCCGGGAAACTGGTAGCGGGCCAGCCGAGCCAGCGCGTCGGCGCTCAGGCTCGGCGCCGGACTGACACCGGCCTCAACGGTGATGCGTTCCAGCATCTGCGCGGCGATCTCGGGCAGATCGACGACCCGTTCGCGCAGCGGTGGCACGCGAATACGGATCACGTTCAGGCGATAAAACAGGTCCTGGCGGAAGCGGCCGGCCTGCACTTCGTCGGTCAGTTCCTTGTGGGTGGCGCTGAGCAGGCGCACATCGACCGGCTGTTCGGCGACCGCGCCGACCGGGCGCACCGCCCGCTCCTGGATCGCGCGCAGCAATTTGCTCTGCATCGCCAGCGGCAGATCGCCGATTTCGTCGAGAAACAAGGTGCCGCCGCTGGCGGCCTGGAAAAAGCCGGCCCGGTCCTCGGCGGCACCAGTAAAAGCACCTTTGCGGTAGCCGAAAAACTCGGCCTCGAGCAACTGCTCGGGAATTGCGCCGCAATTGACCGCTACAAACGGCTGCCCCTGGCGTGCGCTGACTTCATGGATCGCGCGCGCCACCAATTCCTTGCCGGTGCCCGATTCACCCTGCACCAGCACCGGCGCCATGCTGCGCGCAACCTTGTGGATCAGCGCGCGCACTTCCTGCATCGCTGCCGACGCGCCGGCCATCCGCGCCAGCGAGGCACTGGCCGGTGCCGCGGCACGGCGCTGCGGTCGTGTGGTGGCCGTCGGCGACGCGGCACCGGAAGAAGAGATCGAAAGCGGCGTGGCGCGTGCACCGGCCAGTGCCGACGCGACGGCGATCCGGAACTGCTTCAGATCGACCGGCTTGGTCAGATAGTCGTAGGCACCGGCCTTCAGCGCCTCGACGGCATTTTCGGCCGAGCCGTAGGCGGTGATGACCAGCGCCTTTTCGGCACGCCCGGTTTCCTCGAGGTGGTGCAGCAGATCGAGGCCGCTGCCATCGGGCAGCCGCATGTCGGTGATGATCGCGTCGTACTGGCGTTCAGCCAGCCGCGCCATCGCCTGCCCGACATCGCCGGCGGTATCGATGCGGTAGCCCTCGCGCACCAGCGTCAGTTCGTACAGCGTGCGCAGGTCGGGTTCATCATCGACAACCAGCAGGCTGAAACCGGCGGCTTCGGCGCCGGCGCGGGGGCGCGTCTGTTCAGTCAAGGCAGCAGCTTCCATCGATGGTCGAAACCGGACATCCGGCGATCATCGCACCACCGCCAGCTGGTCGACATCGGCCGAACCGTCCGACAAGGCCGCACGCTTCATCACGACCGAAAAATCATTGCGGTTCGGCTCGCCGGCCGGGCGGGTCCGGTATTCGATCATTGCGCCGTAGCGCTCGCACAGTTCGCGACAGATATACAGGCCCAGACCGGTGCCGCGGCTGCGGGTCGAAAAAAACGGCTCGAACAGAAAGCGCTCGACGTCCGGCGCAATCGGATCACCATCGCTGGCCACGCTGAGCACCGCGCGTTGTCCATCGGCCGCGAACAGCCGCAGCACCACCGACCCGGGCGCGCCACTGGCATGCCGCCTGGCGTTGTCAAGCAGGTTGATCAGCACCCGGCGCAGGTGGTCCGGATCGAATACCGCGCCGAGCGGCTCTGCCGGCAGATCGGCCTGCACCGGGCAGCCCCGGCCCGGTCGCAAGCCAGCCGCAGCTGCCCATTCGCGAAATGCCGCGCCGCACAGCGCGCTCAGATCGATGACGCCGGCTGCATGGGCACGGCCCGGCGCCACTTCCATCACGTCGTCGACGATGCGTTTCAGCCGCTCGACGTTCTCGCGCACCATCTTCGTCAGCTGGCGCTGTGCCGGCGAGGTGGCATCCTCCTCGAGCAGCGAATTGGCCTGTGCGATCGCCGCCAGCGGATTGCGGATCTCGTGTGCGATGCCGGCCGAGACGCGGCCCATCGCGGCCAGCTTTTCCTGCCGCACCCGCGCCTGCAGGTTGCGCAGGTCCTCGAGCAGCAGCACGCAATAGTCCTCGATCGACTGCAGGTCGCCGCGCTTCGCAAACCGAACCCGCAGCCGCACGGTGCGGCTCAGCCCGGGGTCGAAGCGGATCACGACATCGCGGCCCTCCTCAGGCCAGCTGGCATCGGCAAATGCCCGCTCGACGCTGGCGATCAGCCCCTGCCAGGCCTCGAGGCCATGCAGCTCGAACGGCGCCGGCCGGCACATGCCCTGCACCGCGAGCAGACGGCGCGCCGCCGGATTCGCCGCGCGAACGCGGCCGCGGCGGTCGACGACCAGCACGCCGTCCTGCATTTCCTCGATCACCAGGCGGTTCAGCTGCTCCTGCTGCCGCGCCAGTTCGAGGCTGCCGCGTGCCGCCGTTTCTTCCCGCGCCAGCCGGCCGGCCAATTCGCCGGCGAGCACCGCGATCACGAACAGGCCGCTGCCGGCAAGTCCGGCCTGGGTCAGCAGGTTGGCGACCTCGCCCCCGCTGACGTCGATCCACGCAAAAAACAGCAGCAGCAGCGTCACCGCCGCGCTGGTCGCCAGCGCCATCAGCCGAGGCGTCAATACGCCGGCCATCAGCACCGGCAGCACCAGCAGCGCCGAATAATTGAAACCGCCGCCCGGCGACATCATGTGCAGCGTCATGAAGCAGACGATGTCGATGCCGATCGATGCCAGCCACTGCGGGTTCTGCGGCCGTGCCAGCGTCTTCGGCGATTCGACGCGGCCGAAGCGCGGCAACAGCCACATGCTCAGTGCCCAGGCGGCATAAAACACGCTGACGATGATCGTCAATTCGGTCGGCCGGATGCCGAACAGCCCGGTCAGCGCCAGCATCGCAATCAGGATCACGCCGATTGCCGCGCGGGCGCCGAGAAATACGCGGTAGATGCGCTGGAATGCGGTCAGCCGCGGCTGGGTCAGCCGGCGCTGCAGAAACCGCGAGTCGGCGGCGGCCCGTTCGCCACTGCCCCAGTCGGCAGCAAAGCGCGACTCGTCGCCAGCCGGCGATGAATCCGCAGACAAGCTGTCGGCGCCGGCAATCCACGCGGCACTGCCTTGATCGTGCGGGCGCGGCGTCGCGCGCCGGTCGATGCGGCGACGATCGCCGGGCAAGCGGTTCGTCGCAGGCGCCGGCCGCGCGCCGGTCGCGCGCCGATCCTGCGGATCAGCCACCAGCGTCTTCCCTCGCCTCGAAACGTGCGCGGTGTTCCTCGCTGCAGAAGACGCCGCCCTTGCCGGGCAGCGCCTCGTCGCGCGGCAGGTGCAGCCCGCACAGCGCGCAGGCCAGCATCACCGGCTTGCCGGCATCTTCGGGCCTGCCAGCCGGCCGCGAGCGCGCATCCTTGCTCGCAGCGGAACCGCGCAGCGCCTTCGTCAGAAAAACCACCAGCAGGATGAAAAGGATCAGCAGCAGGTACTTCATCGGCAAACTCCGGTCTCGCGTCAGGCAGGCAGCGCCGGCCGCTGCAGCAGCACCTCGATCACGAAGCGCGAGCCAACATAGGCGAGCAGCAGCAGCACCGCGCCGATATACAGCCAGCGGGTCGCGCTCGGTCCGCGCCAGCCGAAAGAGCGACGGCCGACCAAGAGGCCGGCAAAAACCGCCCAGCCGAGCACCGAAAAAATCGCCTTGTGGTCCCAGCGCCAGGGCGATGCAAACCACCAGCCGAGTGCGACCGCGGCGGTCAGCGTGACAAAACCTGCCTCGACAAAACGGAAGGTCAGCCGTTCCAGCCGCAGCAGCGGCAGCCCGAGCGGCGCACCGCCGCCGACCTGCTGCTTCGAGCGCATCTGCCGGTCGGCGCGGTTCAGCAGGCTCGCATGCAGCACCGCCGTTCCGAACAGGCCGTACGACGCGATGCCCAGCACCCAGTGCAACGGCGCCCAGCGCGATACCGTCGCGGCATGGACCTCGCCGGGAAACAGCCAGGCCAGCGCCACCGCCGCGCCGCCAAGCAGCGCCAGCGCGCGCCGTGAGCGGTCGAGCGGCAGGAAGCGGCTTTCGATCAGATAAACCGCCAGCACCAGCCACAAGGTGACGGAGAGTGCTGGCGCAAAGCCGAAGCGCGGGCCGCTTGCCGTCGCGCCGAGGCCGGTGATATCGATCACGATCGCCGCGGCATGCGCCAGCCAGCCGATGAACAGGCTGGCGCGCACCGCCGAGGCGCGCTCGGCCGACAGCGCCGCGGCAAGCAGATAGGCAAGCAGCGCAAGCGCAGTCGCGATGCCCAGCCAGGCGAACACCGACAGGCCAAGAACCGATCCACCACCGGCGGCGGCTGTGAACGATAAACTCATGCGAAGAGTGTACTTTCGCGACCCTGCCCTGGCGTCGCTCGAATTCCCATGGCATCGACCCTGACCGACCGACTGACCCGCCTCGTCAAGACGATGCGCGGGCAGGCCCGCATCACCGAAGACAACGTGCAGGAAATGATGCGCGAGGTGCGCATGGCGCTGCTCGAGGCCGACGTCGCACTGCCGGTGGTGCGCGATTTCATCGCCCGCGTAAAGGAGAAGGCGCTCGGCGCCGAAGTGATCGGCTCGCTCAATCCCGGCCAGGTGCTGGTATCGATCGTCAACCGCGAACTGGCGGCGACGATGGGCGAAGGCGTATCCGACATCAACCTCGCCGCGCAGCCGCCGGCGGTGATCCTGATGGCCGGCCTGCAGGGCGCTGGCAAGACGACAACGACCGCGAAGCTGGCCAAGCACCTGATCGAAAAACGCAAGAAGAAGGTGCTGACCGTCTCCGCCGACGTCTACCGGCCGGCGGCGATCGAACAGCTGAAACTGGTCACGAAGCAGGCCGGCGCCGAATGGTTTGCCTCCAGCAAGGATGACCAGCCGGTGGCGATTGCGCTGGCCGCGCTGGACCATGCGCGCAAGCACTATTTCGACGTGCTGCTGGTGGATACCGCGGGCCGGCTGGCGATCGACGAGGCGATGATGCGCGAGATCGCCGAGCTGCATGCCGCGGTCAAGCCGGTCGAAACGCTGTTTGTCGTCGATGCGATGCAGGGCCAGGATGCGATCAATACCGCGAAGGCCTTCAAGGAAGCGCTGCCGCTGACCGGCATCGTCCTGACCAAGATGGACGGCGACTCGCGCGGTGGTGCTGCGATGTCGGTACGCCAGATCACCGGCGCGCCGATCAAGTTTGCCGGCATCAGCGAGAAGATCGACGGCCTCGAGGTGTTTGATGCGCAACGCCACGCCGGACGCATCCTCGGCATGGGCGACATCGTTGCGCTGGTCGAGCAGGTGACGCAGGGCGTCGACATGAAGGCGGCGCAGAAGCTGGCCGACAAGGTCAAGGCCGGCGACAGCTTCGACCTGAACGACTTCCTGTCGCAGATCTCGCAGATGAAAACGATGGGCGGCCTGTCCGGCCTGATGGACAAATTGCCGAGCCAACTCGCCGGCAAGGCCGGCAAACTCGGCCAGGGCGACATGGACCGCGCCGAACGCGACGTGCGCCGCATGGAAGGCATCATCTGTTCGATGACGCCGCTCGAGCGGCGCAAGCCGGAACTGCTGAAGGCCACCCGCAAGCGCCGCATCGCCGCCGGCGCCGGTGTTCATGTGCAGGAAGTCAACCGCCTGCTGAACCAGTTCGAGCAGATGCGCGACATGATGAAGAAGATGAAGGGCGGCGGCCTGATGAAGATGATGAAACGAATGGGCGGCCTGCCCGGCATGAAAGGCATGGGCGGACCGGGCGGCGGGTTTCGCTGAGGAGGCGACCGGCCGGGGCACTGCGCTGAATGGAGATTGCCCGGCAAGGGCATTTGTTCATGATGGACGCGAAACGGCCGGGAGCGGCCGTTGTGCTTGCACGCGGGGCTGACTTTTGTGGGAGGGGCTTCAGCCCCGATTCGGAATCTTGGCCCGCGCGCATGCCCTTCGAAGTGCATGCCAAAACCAAGCGGCGCGGCAGGCGGCACCCGGACGTGGCTCATGATGCGGCGGTCCTCGCTGGCGCTCGGACTGCGCTGCGATGCTCGGTCCAGGGTCGCGCGGCGGAACTCGCTACGTTCGCTGCGCTCACTGCGCTCGGACAACCGCCGCGAGCATGTTTGTTGATGCTCGCTGCGCTCGCCGACCCTGAACCTCCGCTTCTCGCCGCCGCATAAATCGCCCCGCCCGGGCACCGCCTTCCGCGCAGTGACGCTGGTGCACTTCGTCGAAGTCCTCGGTGCTGCCGCAGAGGGGCGGGCGGGGGGCTGCTGGCGCGCATATGCGCAGCCGAGAAGCGGAGGTCTTGTGGCCCGCGAGCGCAGCGAGCATCAACAACTGGCTTGTCGCGGACTGTTTGAGCGCAACGAGCGAAGCGAGTGCAGCGAGTTTCCGCGACGGGCCACAAGACCGAGCATCGCAGGGGACCCGAGCGCCCGGCGCGAGGGCAAGCATCTAAGCGCAAGCGGCCGCCCGACCGCGCCTTTGCTCTCGCCTCTGGGCCCGAACATTCGCAGTTGTGCAAGAGCCAATCGGGGCTGAAGCCCTCCCACAAAAGTCAGCGGCGCATGCGAGCAGGACAGCCGCTCCGGGCCGTTCCCCGACACCCATCGTGGCCCAGCACTCCTCCGACCAAACGCAGCGGAGCGAGCGAACCGACTGCGTGACGGTCGATCAGCCCAGCAGCGCCTGCGCAAACTCGCGGGCATTGAAGGTCTGCAGGTCTTCGAGCTGCTCGCCGACGCCGATGAAATAGATCGGCACGCCACCGGCGCCGGGCTTGGCCGCCGCGCGCTCGCGTGACCACAAGGCAATCGCCGCCATCACGCCGCCTTTGGCGGTGCCGTCGAGCTTGGTGACGATCAGGCCGGTCAGCTGCAGCGCCTCGTCGAAGGCCTTGACCTGACTCAGTGCGTTCTGGCCGGTATTGCCGTCGATCACCAGCAGCACCTCGTGCGGCGCATCCGGTTGTGCCTTCGTGATCACGCGCTTGATCTTCTTCAGCTCTTCCATCAGATGCAGCTGGGTCGGCAATCGGCCCGCCGTATCCGCGATCACGACATCGCTGCGCCGCGCGCGGCCGGCAGCGACCGCGTCGAAGGCAACTGCCGCCGGGTCGCCACCGGTCTGGCTGACAAATTCAACCGGTGCCGGCGGTGCCAGGCCGGCCGCGCGTGCGCCACCGGCCGAATGGGCATCGGACCGTTCGGCCCATACGGCCAGCTGCTCGCGCGCGGCAGCGCGGAAGGTATCGGCGGCGGCCAGCAGCACCTTCTGGCCGTGGTCGGACAGATAACGGGTCAGCTTGCCGATGCTGGTCGTCTTGCCGGCGCCATTGACACCGACCACCATCATCACCGTCGGCGAATACTGGCCGACGACCAGCGCCTTCTCGAGCGGCTGCAGCAGATCGACGATCGCTTCGGACAACAACTCCTTCACCTTCATCGGGTCGGTCTCTCGCGCCTGCTTGACGCGGCGCCGCAGATCGTCGAGCAGGAACTGCGTCGCCTTCACGCCGGTATCCGACATCAGCAACGCCGCTTCGAGCTCCTCATACAGCTGCTCGTCGACCTTGGTCGTCGTGAAAACCGCCGACAGCGCCGAGCCGGTCTTGCGCAGGCCGCCGCGCAGCTTCTTGCGCCAGGCCTCGCGGGCGGCAATCTCGGCAGCGATCTGCGCCGAGATCTCCTCGGCACTCGGCCCGGGCAATGGCTCGGCAAGGAAGGCAAACGGGTCGTGTGCCGGCTCCTCGGTTGCAGGCTCGGCACTGCGCTTCGAGACATTGATCGAAGCGGCTTCGAGCTCTTCGGCTGACGGCCCCTGTTGCGCAGCCTTGGCCGCTGCCTCGGCAGCAGCCGCCTTGCGCTTTTTGAAAAAACTGAACATCTGTGGATGATGACGGAAAAGCGACAGCCCGATGCGGGCACGTCGACGCGTGGCAGGGAGTGTCCGCGCCACGCTATAATCTTGGGCTTGAGGCGCTTTAGCTCAGTCGGTTAGAGCGACGGAATCATAATCCGCAGGTCCGGGGTTCGAGTCCCTGAAGCGCCACCAAATCCAAAGAAGGGCTGCTAAGTCAATTGCTTAGCAGCCCTTTTGCATGTGGCCGGGTATCCACTTGAGGTATCCACTTGGCCGCCCGACGCCCTGCCCGACTCGCCCGGAACCGCCACGGCGTCTTCTGCCTGCGATGGATCGTGCCCAAGCGGTTCCGGGATGCCGATGGAAAACCCCGAGAGGTGCGCGTCTCGCTGCGCACCCGTGATGCACAGCGCGCCCGCATCCTGGCCATGGAGATCAACCTGGCCTACGAAAGGGTGCTGCAGATGACCAAGAACTTCGATCCCCGCCAGATGAGCGTGCCCTGGACGCTCGCCGTGGGAGACCTCCGAGTGGACGTGGCCGACGAAAAGGATCTGGCGTCCTTCAATGCCTTTCTCGAGAAACACCCCGAGATCAAGCAGACCATCCTCAAGAAGATCGAGCAGGGCATGTCGCCCGACCAGGTGCTCAGTCTGGCCCAGAAGCTCCTGGCCGACAAGCCGGCGCCGGTGGCTGCAGCGTTGCTCGCCGTGGACGGTTTTCCGACCGTCAGCGGCCCGGCTGCACCAGCGGGCATCACACCCGTCAAGCTGCTGGAGGCCATCGACAACTACGCCGGCACGCGCGAGAGCCTGTCTGGCAATCGTGGCAGCACTGCCTCCGAAAAGCGCCGCACCATGGAACTGATGGTCGAGTTCATGGGGAGATGCGGCTTCGACATCGAGAAGACGTTCGTCCACCAGATCGGCCGCATCCAGTGCCTGGACTTCATTCACCACTACACCAGTCGGGGTGGGAAAGCGCCGACGGCATCAACGGTGTCTAAGGCAGCCAACAAGGGGGGCCGACCTCCCAAGGCTGCCACCGGTCTGGCTGCGCGGACGGTCATCAAGGCCGTGGGACACCTGCGGGAGTTCTGCAACTTCGCCGTGGCCAAACAGATGATGGCGAGCAACCCGATCGACGATGCGTTCGAGTCATCGATCGATGGCATCAGGAAAAAGGCGTCCGTCGCGCGCAAGAACAACAGCTACCGGTCCATGAGCATCGACGAGCTGCAGAAGATCTTCGATCCAGAGACGCATCTCGGCTTCAACTCCACTGCCGACTACTTCTGGATCGCGCTGCTCGGATTGTTTACCGGCGCCCGACTCGGCGAGTTGATGACACGCCAACTCGATGACATCCGGGTGGATCCCCGCAGCGGCCTGCTGGTGCTTCGAATCTTCGATGAGACCGGCGAACAGCTGAAGACCAGGAATTCCCAAAGGCTGGTGCCCATCGCGCAGCGCCTGCTGGAGATCGGCTTCGGACGCTATGTCGAGCACGTCCGTTCGCTGGGAGCAACCAAACTGTTCCCGCACCTCAAAGAGGCAGCAACGCGCGGCACCGACCCGACCAAGAACCAATCTCGACGGTTCTCGGAGTACCTGAAACACATCGGGCTCAAGGAAGGCGACCTGGTGTTCCACAGTTTCCGGCACACCGCGATTACCGTGATGCACGTCGGCGGCGTGCCCCTGATGGACACCGAACTCATCGCGGGGCACGCTGCCCAGGACCTGGTGCGTGAGATCGACAACGTGAACGGGGGCGGTCGCAGGAGTTGGTCTGCCACTCAGCCGACGACCTACATCCATGCCGACACCTACGAGCGCGACGGTCAGAGCCTGATGAGCAGGCTCAAGGGCCACATCGACAGGACCCTGGATTTCGACCTGGACTACCCGGGCCTGGCCTGTGCCGCGGAGATCGTCCAGCAGAACACCACCGTGACCCTGGAGGCGGGCAGGCCCGTCTTCAAGTCGGGCTGGCACACGAATGCCAAGGCGTACACCGAGAAGATGTTGGCTCAGCTGAAAGCCTGCAGGAGCAAGACCGCCGCGGGCTGATCAACCCCGCGTTTCCGGTCTCGCCACCTCCCGCGTTTCGCCTGAGCCGATTCACGCATTAACGTGGAGATGACTGAAATGGAAATGCAGCCTGAAATCAGAACCGAAACGCCGGAGACCTGCCTGTCCTACGAGCGGATTGCCGGCGTGGTCTGCCGGCATGCCGAACGCATGCGGCAGCGCGGTGACCTCGGGACAATCACGGACCGGAACCTGGCGATGGCCCTGGCCTGGACGGACCGCCTGCCGCACCTTCAGCCGGCTTCGGCACGGCTGTATCGCGCGGCCGTTCTCTATGCCATTGAGCAGTGTCCAGGTCCGATGGACGTGGATGCCCTGCAGATCCTCACGCCGGAGTGCTCGGAGGACGAAACCGAGCGTTCTCACCGGCTGGGCGAGGAGCGCGAGGCCAATCTGACCACGCTGCGCGGTGCGCAGCAGCGAGCCGAGCACCTGTCGAAGGAGGACTGGCATGCGCTGCAGAGGGCGCTCCGGGCATCTCGCAGCGCATGGGGCACTGTGGCCGCCGACTGGCTCGTGTGTTCTCGAGCGACGAGTCTGCGGCCATGCGAATGGCCGAATGCCCTCCTCGATGGCGCCAAGCTCAAGGTCGACAACGCGAAAGCCACAAACCGGCGCGCGCACGGGAAACAGCGCACGATCGACCTGCACCTGGCGAGCATTGAGTTGCTGGATCTGATCAGGTCTTTCATCAGGACTGTTGGCAAACATCAAGGTCAAGACTTCGAGCACATGTACAACCGCGTCCGGGATCTGATCGCAGACGTTTCCAGGCGTACGCTGTCGAAGCGCCGGCGCTACCCCACTCTGTACACGGCACGGCACATGTTTGCATCGGCGGCCAAGACGACGTTCTCGAAGGAAGGCGTCGCCGCTTTGATGGGCCATGCCAGCATGGAAACTGCCGCGCGCCATTACGCAGCCGCCCGCCATGCGCGTGACGGCTTTCCGCTCGAAGTGACGCCGGATCCCCACGACGTCGCTGCTGTTCGGCAACTCCAATCGGCGAAACAGGCGATCGCATTCATAGCCGAGCAGGACGCCCGGGCATGACCACCACGCAAAGCCGTCTACCAGCCGGCCCATTCCCACGTCATCGTGCAGGACTACGCAGCGTCGCCGTGTTCTCGCAAAAGGGCGGCAGCGGGAAGAGCACTGTCGCGATCCATCTTGCCGTGATGGCGTCACGAGGCCATCGTGTTCTTCTCGTCGACGCCGATCCTCAGGGAACGGTGGCTGCATGGGGCGCTTCGCGGACACGCCCTGCTCCCATGATCGTCCGCGCCGACCCGACCAATCTGGTGGAGGTGATCACGTCAGCGCAGCGAGAGAACTTCGAAATCGTTGTCGTCGATTGCCCACCCCACGCGGTGGCCGGAACTGCAGCCCTGCTCCGTCTAGTCGACCATGTGATCACGCCGGTACAGCCCACGATGCCCGACATCGCAGCCACGAAAAGCACCGTCGCCATGGTCACAGCGGCGGGCAAGCCGATCTCCTTCGTTATCAACCGGGCGCCGCCTCGCGCAGCGGAAGTGGTGCAAGCGCGAGAAGCGCTCTCGCCCCTTGGTCCGGTTTCGCCAATCACCCTGGGCGACCGGCGGGCCTATGCACGCGCACTGACCGACAACCTGGCGGTCAGCGAATGCGCACGCGGCGACGACAAGGCCGTCGCGGAAGTTCTGCGGTATTGGATCTGGCTAGACGGTCATTTCTTGGAGGTTGACACATGGCAACGACGACGAGCAGCCTGACGAAGTACAGCGTCAGGCCTTCCGGGATGGAAGCGCAGCAGACAACGATTTCGGATCCGACGGTTCCAGATCAATTCGCCGCTCCATCAAAGGTCAAGGGCGGCCGCGGAACGGGTCGTCGCGTGGGAGTGGCGGTGCGGCTCGGCCACGAGGACTGGGCACGTCTGCACGACTTGGCCGTCCGGGAGCGCACTTCGCTACAGGGTCTGATCGTCGCAGGCCTGAGCAATCTGATGGAGCAGCGAGGTCTGCCGCCTCTGTCGGGTCGATGACGCGATGGCATGTCACCACGTAATCACGTCACTTCGCCAGACTTCCCGGTGACCAGATCCGGCGCCAGGACGCTCATCCACCCAGAGGCGTGGCCGGCGTCAACTATCCTGACCGCTCGACGACAACTATCTTGGCCGGGGGGGCACGGGTGTAGTTGTCGTTTACGGTCGTTCTGGTTCTGGGGTTTGTGATCTCCTTCATCGTCGAGCGGTGGGTAAGTCACGGACCCCGCAGGGGCTGTCCACAGGCTTGTCCTGTGGGCAGGGGACTTGTCCACCGCGGCTTCCCCCGCGCTCAGGTTGCGTGGTCGGCCGTTGTAGTTGTCGTCGGTTTCGCGTCGGTCCTTCTCCCGCTGGGCTGAGCCGCGTGCGCCGCCCGTCGGCGATAGCTCTCCACGTTCATCTCCAGGATCGTCGAGTGATGCACCAGCCGGTCGACTGCGGCCAGGGTCATCGCCGGGTCGACGAACACGTCGCTCCACTGGGAGAACGGCGTGTTGGCCGTGATAGCGAGGCTCTTGCGTTCGTAGCGCTCGGCGATCAACTCAAACAGCACCGAGGTCTCGGCCTGGTCGCGGCGGACGTAGCTCAGATCGTCCAGGATCAGCAGGTCGAAGCGGTCGAGCTTGGCCAGCTCCTGCGGCAGCCGCAGGTCGCGCCGGGCCGCCTGCATGCGCTGGACGAGGTCGCTGCACCGGGTGAACAGCACGCGGCGCCCGGCATCGACGAGCGCGTGACCGAGCCCGCTCACCAGATGGCTCTTGCCGACGCCCGGCGGGCCGAACAGCAACACGTTGGCGCCGCGGTCGATCCACTCATGACCTTCAGCCAACGCCATCACCTGCGCCTTGGAGACGCTGGGTACCGCCGCGAAGTCGAAGCTCGACAATCGCTTGTCCGGTGTCAGGCAGGATTCGGCGCGGTGGCGGTCGATGCGGCGCAACTCGCGCTCGGCGATCTCATGCTCCATCAGCGCTTCCAGCAGCCGCTGCCCGGGCCAGCCCTCACGGTCGGACTGCGCGCACAGGTCATCGGCCAGCCGCTTGATCGTCGGCAGCCGCAGCTCGGTGAGCATCAGCGCCAGACGCCCGGATGGCAGCGTCGTCGCGCTCATGGCGACACCTCGATCAGTACGTCGTAGTCCTGCAGCGGCGGCAACTGCACCGACACCGCCGGCAATTCGGCGATGGGCGGTTTCAGTAGCGCGCTCAGCGCATTCAGATCGGGCAATTGGTCGAGCTCGATCAGCTGCTCAAGTTCCTCGGCGAGTTGTGCCTCATGGCCGTCGGCGGCCAACGAGAGCAGGCCCACGATCGTCTTGCAGGCTTCGCGCTCTGCAAGTGCTGCTGACAGGCGTTCCCAGGTGCGGCGGTAGATGTCGCGGGGGAATACCGCATCGCGCAGCACCCAGCGGGCGAAGGCGCCGGGCTTGCGCCTGAGCGCGGCCACCAGGTGCCTATAGTCGATGTTGCGCGGGTGCCGCTGGCCGTCGCGGTGGGTCGCGCGGCTGCGCTCGAGCACGCATTGGCCGCCCAGCCAGCACTCGATGTGCTGCGCATACTGGCGAACCGTCAGGCGGTGTCCGATCAGTTGGCTTGGCGCGCTGTACTGCACGCCCTTGACGGTGAAGATGGCGTATTTGCTGACCCGCGCCGGGAACTCCTCGAACTCAGCCGTGCGGCGCGCCGGCAGCGGCCGCAGCATGGTCCGCTCGACAGCCAGCCGGGTGGCGGCGCGGGCGTTGAAGCGCTGCACGATGGTCTCGACGAAGGCCTCGTAGTCGGCGCGCTCGTCGAAGCGTCGGGTACCGCGCAATCGCAACGCCTGATCGAGCGCGGTCTTGAGCGAATCGTGCCGCGACTCGATCGAACCATTCTCATGCGACTGGCTCGGGTTGCAGCGGCTCGCGCGCATGCCGTAGTGCTGGCACAGGCCCTCGTACCGGCGGGTCAGCTCCTGCGCCTCGGCCAGGTTGTTGAACGCCGCCGACAGGCTGTCGGTGCGATGCTCCTCGGGAACCCCGCCCAGGCGCCACAGCGCGGCCTGCAGCCCGCCGGACAGCGCAGCGAAGCTCTCCCCCTCGGTGAGAACGACGGCGTGCCGCCACCCCGAATGCGCGAGCGCGAACTGGTACAGCCGGTGGTTGAACGCGATCCCGTCGATCTTCACTTCCAGGTCGTCGGCAACAGTGAAGTCCGACAGTCCCAGCCGGCCCGGCGGGTGCTCCTGGGCGAAGTAAACGTCGCATTCGGCGCCATGCACCGCGCGCCACTGACGGACGCGACGTTGGAGCGTACGCAGCACGGCACCGCCGTACTGGCCAGGATGCCGGCGCTGCAGTTCCTCCAGCAGCGTCACGGCGTTGAGTTGGGCATCTGCCTGCAGCAGTGGGACGACTTCCGCTTCCCACACCTCGGCCAGTGGATCCGATCGGGTCCGCCAGCTCCTGGCGGGCCGCTGCGAGGGCAGTTGAGCCGCATCTTCGATGCGCCGCGCACTGCGTTCGCTGATTCCCGCCTTGGCGGCGGCCGCCACCTGCGAGAACTTGTTGCGATGTTGTTTGTACTTGAGCACTTGGTGGTCCGTGATTCTCTTGCCGGGCATTCCGGGGTCTCGACATGTTCGATGACCCCACGGTAAGCCCCGCGTCCCGGACCTGCCGGCTTCGATCTCAACCGGCCAAGATAGTTGTCGTCAGCCGGCCAAGATCATTGTCGCCAACCACAGAGGCGGGACCCCACGTCACCGACACAGTGCAAACCCCACGGTGTAGCGCGCTACCAACGTATGCGGGTGGCCTCGCAAACGCTCAAACTGAACCAAGCTGGTGGTTCAGGTAGGCCAGCCTTCGGGCTGGCCTTTCCGTTTGGTTCCTGTCACTCCGCCCAGAGCCGGCCGCCGCTTCGTTCCGGCTGATTTGATGCACCGTGTTCCGATACGAATTCCTTAGAGCCTGGCAGAATGCTGCACCGCGAGCCCAGGAATCCCCCAGTGACAGTCGCGCCACTCGGTACATAAATGCAGAGAAAAAGAGATCAAATCCCGGTCATTGATCTGTTTGCAGGTCCCGGGGGACTGTGCGAAGGTTTTTCGTCGGTTCTGGATTCGACCGGCGAGCGAGCCTTTGCCGTCAAGGTGTCGATCGAGAAGGATCCAGTTGCTCACAGGACACTCTTCCTTCGATCGATATTCCGCAAGTTTCCCAGGGGCAAGGCCCCGGACTGCTACTACGAATATGTCCGCGGCAATCTTTCGCGCGAGCAGTTCCTTGACCAGCCGGAAATCAAGGACGCGGCCGCTCAGGCAGCCAATGAGGCCAAGTGCGCAGAGCTCGGGGTGACCCCGCCGGGGATAGTCGACGAATGGATACGAAAGGGTCTGGAAAACCAGACCGAATGGGTGCTCATTGGGGGCCCCCCTTGCCAAGCCTATTCGCTTGCCGGTCGTTCGCGGCTCCGCAGCAAGGACGTGAAGAAGTTCGAATCCGACGCCAAGCACTTTCTCTACACCGAATACCTGCGGATCATTCAGAACTTCGCCCCAACCGTCTTCGTGATGGAGAACGTGAAGGGGATGCTCAATTCCAAGAATTCGGGCAAGCGCATCTTTGAGCAGATCCTTGCCGACCTGAAAGCGCCGCGTCCCGACTTGAGCTACGAAGTACGCTCCTTCGTGGTGCACAAGGCGGATGGCAAGCTCGATCCAAACGACTATGTGATCGAAGCCGATGACCACGGCATTCCGCAGAGCCGGCATCGAGTGATCCTCTTCGGCATTCGTTCCGACGTGGCTGCGGTGACCCCGGCGCTCTCCGAGCGCCCCGAGAGCTTTCTCCTTCGCAAGCTCATGAAGAAGGTCGGGGTCAGCGCAGCACTGGCCGGCCTGCCACCGCTCCGCAGCCGCCTGTCCCAGGAGACTGATTCACCAGAGGCGTGGATCGAGGCTGTTCGAGCGTCGCCTCATTCACTCAAAGGATGGCGCGCGCCGCTACGCAGTGTCATCGAGGACACAATGGAGAAGTTCATCAAAAAGGCCGAGAAGCAGGACACGTCTGGAGCGCCTTTCGTTGAAACCGAGGTCGCCCCCGGTGGTGCCATGCCCCGGAGCCTGCAGGATTGGTATCTCGACCCGAAACTGGGCGGAGTCCTGCACCATGAAACGCGACGGCATATGCGATCCGACCTGCATCGCTACATGTTCGCCGCCTGCTTCGCCGCGACGCAGAAATACGCACCAGACCTGCGCAATTTCCCGCCGCGGCTGCTCCCTGACCATGTGAACGTGGACCAGGAGACGATTCCATTCAAGGACCGCTTCCGGGTTCAGATGGGCCAGCATCCTTCGTCCACGGTGGTGGCCCACATCAAGAAGGACGGGCATTACTACATCCACCCTGATCCGGGACAGTGCCGCAGTCTGACTGTGCGCGAGGCCGCCCGATTGCAGACCTTTCCGGACAACTACTTCTTCGAGGGCAACCGGACCGAGCAATACGGCCAGATCGGCAACGCAGTCCCACCGCTGCTGGCCAAGCAGATCGCCCAAGTCATTCTCGACTTCATGTCATCGCCACGTACGCAAGTTTCCCCCGCAGAAGTCGTGCGAGGGGCGGTTCCCCATGCCCGCCTCGGCGCGGTCAATTTCGACGACGCGACTATGGCCTGACCGCCGCAACGATGCTTACGGTCCGCCGTCGGCCAGCACTGACTTGCCGCGGTGATTGGCCGCATCCGCAGGCTTGGGGCGGGTAGTCCGCTACGCTCCACTGCTGAGGTCCCGATGAACAGACTCCCCAGTACTCATCAGGGTCTGGAGGTCAATTTGGATTCGCCACGACTGGCATTGTGGTTTCAGCTTCAAGATTCCAAACTTCGTGCTCTGGCGGCTCCTTACCATCTGTGTATCGTGCCCAAGCGCTGCGTAGGTTAGCGTCAAGCATCGTTGCGGACGTGCCCGGCAGCCGATTGACTATTGAGCAAGTGCAGCAGCTCTTGGCCAAGTTCAAGAAGCTCGCTCCGTGTGTCGGCGTGAAGCCGTCCATGATTCGCGGTGAGCCACGACACAAAGGGTTCCTTTACGTCGTCGATACCTTCGAAGTTGATGGAGGACCACCAGAGCGAGAAGGCCTGAAGTTCTACGGACTTGATGCAGCCAAGACCGTCGTAAACAGATAGCGCGATTGAGATGAGCGCTTCATTCTCTTCTTCAGGCATACCGAGGATGACAGCGTCGGGATCGCGATCTGCGTGCTTGAAGAAGTTGCCTGCTCGATTGAAGCCCTTCCAGAACTCGCCCTTCTTCCCTGCGGCAGCCAGCGCCTCTGCTACGGCAAGCACGTTCTTGGAGCAGCGGTCGGCGGCAACGTCCTTGAGGATGCCGAAGGCAGCGAACGCAAGTGTGTGGGTGGAGATCGCGTCACCACCCGCGAAAAGCAGTGAGATCGCGGTCTCCAGCTGGCGCCGAGCTGCATCAAGCTTGGTGCTTTGGATTTCGGGCCAAGCGTCAGCGGACATGGTTTCTGCGATGCCTAACGAGATTGGGCAATAACCCGATCTTCAGCTGATGTCAGGGGCCATTCGTGGCGATGATCTCGGCCGATCCGCATGGGGTTTTGAATCGACGTTTCAATGATTCCGATTGGATCCGAAGCCGCCTGATGCGTCAATTCAGCCCTCCGGCAGGCCTTGCGTTGCGCGCGGTTCGCGTTCCCAACAGCAACACGGCCTGATCCTGCTGGCTTGGCCGCGCATACATTTCGCGCATGTGCAGATCAGACCCACCCGGTCGTTTACCGGAATCACCTGCACCCACCTGCAATGAATGCGGCGCCGGCCGTCGTCGGTTGAGGGCGATGTGGTGAGGGCGGTGGCAGTTAGGGCATGGAGGAGACGGTAGCGGTCGTTCCGCTCTTGGAATGACCCAGTCGATGCTGGCTTGCCGCCGTCCCCCTGGCCTGCCGCAGTGCAGGAAGGGGGCAGGAGTAAGTTCATCCTACAAGTGCCGGAAGTCGGGGTGCAACCCGTGCGTCGTTCCTAATTCAGCGACCGTATGGACGGTCGCGTTCAACGGCGCGCCATCGTGCTGTCCCCTTCAGAAAATCGCGGCAGCTGTGGTCGGCCAGGCCAGTATGCTGATGACATTCACTTGGCCCGGAGGGTGTGTGGCAAAAAGCAAAGACGGAAGGAGAGACGACGACTTGGCCGTGCTTGAGCGCGTGAAGCGTCTCGCGGTGATGGCCATGTTCTCGGACGATGAGCTGCTCGACGAGCTCGTGCTCAAGGGCGGCAACGCCATGGCCCTCATTCACAAGCTGACCTCGCGGGAATCCGTCGACCTCGACTTCTCAATGCGGCACGACTTTCCCGATGGTGTCGAGGCCATGACCGCGCGCATCGGCCGCGCCCTGGAGCGCACATTCCCGCCAGCGGGTTTCGTGCCATTCGATCTGAAGATGGCCAAGAAGCCAGCCAACATCTCGCCCGACATGGCTGGCTTTTGGGGCGGCTACGCGGTCGAGTTTAAGCTCGTCACGCATGAGCAGTTTGCCGCGCACAAGGACAACCTCGAGGAGTTGCGCCGCGAAGCGCTCAGCATCGGTCAGGGCAAGAAATTCCTCATCGACATCAGTCGGTTCGAGTACGTCGCCGACAAGGAGGAGACCGACCTTGAGGGCTACCGCATCTACGTGTATTCCCCGACGATGATTGCGTGCGAGAAACTGCGCGCCATTTGCCAGCAAATGGCGGAGTATGCGCCGATCGTCAAGCGTAGCAACGGCCGCCCAGGCTCACAGCGCGCGCGTGACTTCCTCGACATCCATACGCTCGTCGATTGCCTGGCGCTCGACCTGGTCGCGCCCAAGGCCGTCGACATGACGCGCGAGATGTTCGCGCTCAAGCATGTTCCGCTAGACTTTTTGGGCAAGATCGTAGAGCAGCGTGAGTTCCACCGGCAGGGGTTTCCCTCGGTGCAGGCGACGGTCGCACCTGGCTTCAAACTGCAGAGCTTCGATTTCTACTTCGACTACGTCGTCGACCTCGCTGCGCGTGTGCTAGTCGCGTCCAAGGCATCCGAGATGGGCTAGAACCCTTTGGGCACATGTAGCCGCCAGGCCTTGTCGTACCTGGTCTCCGCCATCTCATGCGTCAGGTAGAAATCGAATTTCATCGGGAACCGCCGCATCAGATCGAGCGAGCTTGACCGGTAGCCGGCGCGCTCGAGGTAGAAGCCGATGGCTTGGTGATACGGATAGCCGAATTCGAGCTTTCTGAGCATTGCGCCCATCGCGTTGACCGACACCGCGTCCTTCGCCTGCTCGAAGGCCTTGGCCACCTCGTACACGCCCCCGCTGTAGACGGGGCGCACTGCGGCATCGATCAGCGTGCGCTCGATGTTGGTGACCTGAACGAGCTCTTTCGAGCTAGGCCCGGCGGGGTGGGAGATGACGCCCTCCGATCCCGTGTAGGCGCTGTTCAGCAACACGATGCGCTGTTTGCCGAACTCGACCGCGTTGTTGCTGACCCGTGCCGGCCGGCGAAACGCCTCATCGATCGCGGCTTGGTCGAGTTCTGAGGCGTTGGTCGCACTCAGCTCCGATCGTTCGTGACTGATATAGATGGTCTTGGGGACCTGCTCGGTCAGCCCATGCAACCGCATGGCGGTGTAGTGGCTGAAGTAGCTCTTGGCCTTGAGGTGCTGCAGCACCTCGAGCGTGGGCACGTCCCCCCAGACGTACAACGTCTCCGGCCGGCTGGGGAATTCAAAGGCGTGCTTTTTTAGCTCGCCACTTTTCAACAGGAACTTGATGAACGCGTCGACCGTCGTGCTCTGCGCTAACCGCCAGCCGCCTCGCTCTGCCGACAGGAGGGCGCTGATCTCTCGCAGCTTGAACACCTTCCGGGGCTGCGCAGCAAAAAACTGCAGGATGTCCGGCTTGGCAATTTGGAGGCGTGACCGGTTCATGCGATGTGTTTACTTTTTTCCGTGCTGGGTGGCATACATGCCATCCAGCATAATAAAGAGTCAAAGATTGGTCAAGAGCGAACCGCAAGACTTCTCAGTTCTCTTCCCTCCCCAGCGCGAGGAAGGCTTGACTTTCTTTCAGTTCTGCTTCATGCTATGTGGCATGTATGCCACATAGAACTGGGATACATGCCTACTCCTATGCGGCGCCTGGCTTCCTTCTAGATGCCCGAAGTGCGGCAGCTTGGCCGGGTCGGCAAACCGCAAGAGCCTTCTCAGATCTCTTCCCTCGCCAGCGCGATGGAAGGCTTGACTTTCTTTCAGTTCTGCTTCATGCTATGTGGCATGCATGCCACATAGCACCGGTATACATGCCTACTTTTATGCGGCGCCTGGTTTCCTTCTAGATGCCCGAAGTGCGGCAGCTTGGCCGGGTCGGCAAACCGCAAGAGCCTTCTCAGATCTCTTCCCTCGCCAGCGCGAATGGAAGGCTTGACTTTCTTTCAGTTCTACATCATGCTATGTGGCATGCATGCCACGTAGCACCGGTATACATGCCTACTCCTATGCGGCGCCTGGTTTCCTTCTAGATGCCCGAAGTGCGGCAGCTTGGCCGGGTCGGCAAACCGCAAGAGCCTTCTCAGATCTCTTCCCTCGCCAGCGCGATGGAAGGCTTGACTTTCTTTCAGTTCTACATCATGCTACGTGGCATGCATGCCACGTAGCACCGGTATACATGCCTACTCCTATGCGGCGCCTGGCTTCCTTCTAGATGCCCGAAGTGCGGCAGCTTGGCCGGGTCGGCAAACCGCAAGAGCCTTCTCAGATCTCTTCCCTTGCCAGCGCGATGGAAGGCTTGACTTTCTTTCAGTTCTACATCATGCTATGTGGCATGCATGCCACGTAGCATGATGCCATGCACGTTTCCCATGTGTCGTGCATCGGTCAAAGGACAGCACACCGCAGCTGTGGGACCTTGAGCGGTATCCGTCCGGCAAAGTCATCTTGAGTCGTCCGGCGACGTCGGAGACGATGGTGTCCACCAAGGAGGTAGGTGGACCCCATGGAAGAGGCCAAGACAGGGATCGCGGTTCGGCGTCGCCACGATCGCGAGTTGAAGCAAAGAGTGTTGCAGGAGTGTCGCCAGCCGGGCGCCTCGGTGGCGCAGGTTGCGATGAACAACGGCCTGAACACCAACCTGGTCCACAAGTGGCGCCGGCTGGCTGAGCGAAGCGAGTCGCCGGTCGCTGCGGTGAGCCAAGCGCCAGCGTTCATTCCCGTGGCCTTGCCCAGCAGCCCGCAACCGCTGCCCGATCTGCGCATCGAACTCCGCCGCGGCGCGACGACGATCATCGTGACTTGGCCGATCGCCGCGGCCGCCGAGTGTGCAAGCTGGATGCGCGAGTTGCTGCGGTGATCCGTGTCGACTCGTTGTGGCTGGCCGTGGAGCCGCTGGACATGCGCTCCGGCACGGAAGCCGCGTTGGCAAGGGTGGTCACGGTGTTCGGCGAGGCCCGCCCGCACCACGCCTACCTGTTCGCCAATCGCCGTGCCAATCGGATGAAGGTGCTCGTGCACGATGGCATCGGTGTATGGCTGGCCGCTCGGCGCCTGAACAGCGGCAAGTTCGTCTGGCCGAAGGATGCGGCGGCGACGGCCTCGCTCAGTCGAGCGCAGTTCGATGCGCTGGTGCTTGGCCTGCCGTGGCAGCGCGTGGGCGAGGCCGGAATCATTCGGGTTCTGTAGAGCGGCGCAATAGTCGCTTCTGCCGATGTGCAACAGCGCATCGATGCGGCACGATCACGGCCTGTGATCGCCCCACAGCAACTCGACTCCCTCGATCCGCAGCAGCTGCGCCAGGCGCTGCTGGCGATGATGTCCGAAGCGGCGGCCAAGGACGAACTGCTCGAGCGGCGCCAGCGCGAGGTGGCGTTCAAGCAGGCGCAGATCGACAAGCTTACGCACGAGCTTGCGGCGCTGAAGCGGTTGAAGTTCGCCGCGAGCAGTGAGAAGTTCTGTGCCGGTCTGAACGCGGAGCAGAAGAGCCTCCTGGAAGAGACGCTGGACACCGACATTGCCGAGGCCTGCAAGGAGATCGATCGGGCCAGCGACGACGGCAAAGGCAAGGACAAGAAGGACAAGCGGCAGCCCAAGCGGGAAGCGCTGCCTGCGCACCTGCCGCGCCGCGAACTGCGCCACGAGCCCGACAGCACGGTGTGCGGCTGCGGCTGCCAGATGAAGCGCATCGGCGAGGATGTCAGTGAGAAGCTGGACTACGCGCCGGGCGTCTTTACCGTCGAACGCCATGTGCGCGGCAAGTGGGCCTGCGCGAGTTGCCAGAAGCTGGTGCAGGCTCCGGTGGCGCCGCACATCATCGACAAGGGCATCCCCACCGCCGGGCTGCTGGCCCAGGTGCTGGTGGCGAAGTTTCTGGATCACCTGCCCTTGTACCGGCAGGAGCACATCTTCGAGCGCGCGGGCATGGCGATCGCGCGCTCGACGCTGGCGCAGTGGGTCGGTGAATGCGGCGCGCAGTTGCAACCGCTGGTGGACGCGCTGTCGGCCGAGCTGCTGCGCCACGATGTGCTGCACGCCGACGAAACGCCGGTGGCGATGCTCAAGCCGGGCAACAAGAAGACCCACAAGGCCTACATCTGGACCTACTGCACGACCCGCTTAAACGCGACGAAGGCGGTGGTCTTCAACTTCGCCGAAACGCGCAGCGGCGAGAACGTGCGCGACTTCCTGGGGCTGGAGGGAGACAAGCCATGGAAGGGCACGCTCGTCACCGACGGCTTCTCGGGCTACCGGGCCACCTTCGAGCGCGGCGTCACCGAAGCCGGATGCGTCGCTCACGCGCGACGTAAATTCCATGAGCTGTGGGCCAACCACAAGAGCAAGGTGGGCGAGCAGGCACTGAGGTACTTCCAGTTGCTGTTCCGGATCGAAGACGACATTGCCGAGTGCACGGCCGAGGAGCGACGACGAATCCGGCAGCGCAAATCACGCCGCGTTGCCGCGGCGCTGCACCGATGGTTGATCCGGCAGCGCCTGCAGGTTCCGGATGGATCGGCCACCGCCAAGGCCATCGACTACAGCCTCAAGCGCTGGGCGGCGCTGACGCGGTACATCGGCGACGGCGACCTGCCGATCTCGAACAACTGGGTCGAGAACCAGATTCGCCCGATTGCGCTTGGAAGAGCCAACTGGCTGTTTGCCGGCAGCCTGCGCGCCGGCAAGCGCGGCGCGGCGGTCATGAGTCTGGTGCACTCGGCCAGGATCAACGGGCACGATCCGCGTGCCTACCTGCAGGACGTGCTCGAGCGGCTGCCGACGCAGCCCGCCAGTCGAATCGAGGAATTGTTGCCGCACTGCTGGCAGCCTGCAGACTGAAGTACCGCCGTTAGGCTGCTACGCTTTGCGGATGCCATCGCGCAAGACTGCTGCCCCCAAACGACGCAAGGCCAAATACGCCTATCAGCTCCTGGTCACGCTCGTCGAAAGCGAGCCGACCGTGTGGCGCCAGATCTGCCAGATCGTCATTCCGGGCAACATGACCCTGGCGGACCTCGACCGGGTCATCCAGACTGCCATGGGCTGGACCAACAGTCACCTGCACCAGTTCACCGTGGACGGTCGGGTATATGGCGAGCCCGACGACGAATTCGCCGCCGAGTTGCCAACCTTGCCTGACGGAGAGTTCACTCTCGACCAGGTGATCGGCACCACCGTCAAGAGCTTCATCTACGAATACGACTTCGGCGACAGCTGGGAACACGACGTGAAGGTGCAGATGGTCATGGTCGCGACCGAGGATCTGTACCTCGGACCGATGTGCCTCGCAGGAGCAAACGCCTGTCCGCCAGAAGACGTCGGAGGAATCCCCGGCTATGCGGAGTTGGGCCATTCGCGACCCATCGCACGAAGAGCACGACGCCATGTGGCGCTGGTGGGGCGGGCCGTTCGATCCGACTGGCTTCGACGTCAACTCGGCCAATCGAGCGATCAGGATGTGGCTGATGACAGGCGACTGACGCAACTATGCGCTCACCGCCAAGTCGTCAAGATGACTTGCCCGGACGCATACCTTGAGCGGTCCGCCACGCACTTAGTTTGTCTGAACTAGGCACGCTGCTGCTGCTAGGCGGGCACCGAGTGCTGTCCTGGTCCCCGACTTTCACGCTGCGCCTTTGGCGGTTACCATCAGGGTGAAAGTTCCCGCTATGTCGCTGACGTGCAGATCACGACACTGCGTGTCGCTTGCGACGGTCACGTCTTGTTCGAAAGGCGACCCCCCGATACAACGCCCGGGCTGGCCGCCGGCGCCAGCCGCAGTTGTCGATCGGCTCCGAGATCTTCGAGGGATTTCCCTAACGTCAAAAGCAAAGCACCCAGCAACCGGGATGGTTTCGTCGGCGTTGGCGGTCAAGGCCAAGCCCGGCTAGGCAAGAAGGCTCAACCTCGCAAGGAGGCCCCGATTTCGCCGGTCGGATCACCGCTGTCGATCCAAGAGCTCACGGCTACCCTCAGGCCAGCAGCGGTGGCGGCATCCAGCGTCGAACATTCCCAGACCCAAAGCACCCGCCATCCCAGTTTTCGGAGCATCTCAACTGCACGGCGATCACGCTCGACATTGGCTTTCAGCTTCGCGCTCCAAAAGTCAGTGCGCGTGGCGGGCATCTTCGCGTATCGGCATCCCTGATGAACATGCCAGAAGCAGCCATTGACGAATATCGCGACCTTGCGGCCAGGCATGACGATGTCGGGAGTGCCCGGGAGGTCCCGCCGATGGAGCCGGAAACGGTAGCCCGAAGCGAACAGCAGCCGACGAACAAGGAGTTCGGGACGCGAATTCTTGCCCCTTATGCCGGCCATCATCCGGCTGCGATCGGCGGGGGAAACGACGTCAACCAAGAGCTCGTTCCAAGGAGTCAGTGCGCTGCATGGCGGATGAGTGGCCGCTCAGACCTACCTCACTTCCGGGATATTGCTGGCCGGCTCGGTGTATCCCGCGCCCATCACTGCGTCCTTGCACTCCGGGCGTTTCGCCCACTCCGAAACCATACGCCCGCCAGAAGTTGAGTGCAGGGCGTCGTTGACCTCTTTCGCCCAGGCGGCTATCTGCGCCATCAGCTCCGGCGAGACGGCCTGCCTTGCCCATATGCGTTCCAGGTCGATGCGCGCACCGAGCTTCTCGGAGAGCACGGAGACCGTGTACGCGGTGACGTTGGCCTGAAAGGCCTGAAACATCGGCCGAAGCAGCTTCTGCGCTTCGCGATAGATCTTGGCCTTCGCGATCATTGCCTTGTAGTCGGCCACACCTGGCAGCGGAACTTCCTGACCATCCGTGGGCGACAGCGCGGCCATGAAGCGGTCGAAGTTCTTCTGAGAGCCCATGCTGACGATGTCGGGCTTGCGGTCCCAGGCATTGAGGTATTTGGCAAGATCGGTCTTGGTGATGCGCCTGGCAGGGGGGATAGCCTCCTTCAATGCCTTGAGCCTGGCAGGTGTCGTTCCCTCGCGCGCCAGCAGGGTGTTATAGCTGCCAGCTGCCCGCTCGTAGAACCATTGGCTGACGCCATCTGGGCAGTAAACCGATCGGGAGAGTTTCTCGATCTCGACGTGGAAGGGCTTGTTTGCAGACAGGTCCGACTGACGGACCGCGTTTTGACTGTTGGCGTAGCGTGAGATGTCGGAGACCAGTGCCTCCTCCCTGGCAGCGTCCTGAGTCTTCATCACGATGATCTTCGCGGGCACCCTTACCCGGCTCAGGTCCGTGTCCGAGTACCTCTTCTTGGTGAAATACAGCGACGCCGTGGTCTGGCCACCGTTGACGATCTGCAGGCCCTTGAGCCAAGCAATCCCTTCGGCGCCCTGAGCTGTCTTGCCCAGCAGCATCTCATCGGCCACGATGACGATACCGTTGTTGTACGCCATGAACCGCTCGGGGGCCGAGCGAAGCGTCGACTGGATGCCGGCGTTGACGCCCTTGCCCTTGACGCTAAGAAAGGACCGGACATTGGCCTCGAGCAGGCGGGCCCCGAATTTCTCGTAAAGCAGCCTCAGCGCCTCCCCGGGGATTGCCGTCATTGCGTAGTTGTAGTCATCGTTCTCGCCCGGCACATAGACGCAGGGAAGCGGCGTGCCGGACACTTCGTTGAAGTCGACCATCAACTCATCGCGCGGCTTGCCCTCGGAGGTGTGCCGGTGCAGCCGCTCGATGTCCATCACTTCAAGGCGCACGGCCTTCCCGCCGATATCGCGCGTCTTGAAGCTCTTGGACTTTGCAATCCTGTCAGTGATGACGTAGACGCGGACCTGTTCGAGGTCGTTGTAGATGGATTGCAGTGTCTCTGCCAGTGAACGCACGTCGCTGGACGGATCGAGCCTCTGCGCCATCCGGCCTTCCGCGCAGAGAGTCAGGAAGCGGAGGCAACGCTCAGCGGCCGCCTTCGTTTCAGAGTCGGGGACGGATGTTGGCTCGTCGGCGCCCACAAATAGACTGACGAACAGATCAAGCTGGTCGCCATCGTCGGAAATCGAATAGCCGCTGAGCCGCAGGATGGCGTTGCCCACGGTACCCTCATAGTGGCACTCCACGGGCTCGAAGGTCATGCCGATCTCCGACATGTGATCCATCACGATGCCGGCGAAGACCAGCTCCTCATATAGCGCACCTTCACGCATTTGAGATTTGACCGCGGCCTGCGTCTCGCGCAGGAAGTCGGGCAGGCTAGAACTCATATCACTCCCAGTTTCTTCAAGGCATCGACGGTCTCGATGGCAGATCGCACCGCCTTGTCCAGATCGATCTCATAGGCGGCTTTCGTGACGCCCAGCGGAACGCTACCCGGCGTGAGCCGAGGAAATTCTTCCTTCACTTCTACGATGTACGTGTCGGCCAGCTCGAATCGACGGACGTAGCGATCTGCGTGGGCGTCGAAGTACCCTGCGGCCATCAGCCGGTCACTCAACAGCCGCGTGCCCTCAGCTTCGCTCGCAGCGACATCGCGAATTTCCTGCACCAGTTCCGGCAGACTCTGACCCGACTCCACTTGACGCAGCCGCACGCCGGCGACAAAAAGCGGTTGGCGTACGGAGTCATCGAGCTGATCGAGCGAGCCGATCCTGGCCGGGAACCCGGAAGACGAAAGTGTGGCCTTGACCTCCAAAGCGCCGGTGCCCAGCTCGAAGTCCCGCACTCCGTCGTGAGGGCCTAACCATGATTCGACGGCGACAACCAACGGCACGCCCGCCTCGATGATCGCCCGCAGCAATCTGAGCTCGCCCACCAGACCAATCTCGGACTCGGGACTCATGACTCGCGCCCCCTTGCGCATGAATTCCTGCCAGGCACGGATCCGCCCGATAAAGACTCGAAGCAACCGCTTTTCGTCAGCGCCGGATTCGACCTCCATCGCGCGCACCACGTCGCCCACCATTGCGGCGAAGAGCTCCCCGCTTCCATGCGCGCTTCGGGTGAGCGCGAGCCAGATCAACCCGTCATCATTGGCCTCCACGCGGGACACGGTAAAACCCTGCCCTTCGGGAAGCTTCTCGGCCGCGGGGACCGTCGACCCAGGAAAGCCGACGAGGAGGGCCTCGTCCTTGTCGGGAAAGCTGAGTCCAGCCTGCAAGACGCATGGGCCGATCGCCGCGATGGAAATGCTGCGCCAGCCCGAGGCGTCCGCGCTGTCCCGCAACGAGCTCCATGCCAGTTCAATGTCGTCAATCGGCCGGTCCATATTCCTGTGTCCAAAGCAGGTGATCCACGGCGTACTCGACCTTGACGCCTGAATCGCTCGACGGAAAGCTGACGCCGAAAGCCATTACCGGATTCTTTCGGCCAGCGAGTGCCTCACATCCAGCTTGCTGGGGGTCGAGCGGGTAGAGCAGTAGAAGCCCGCGCTGCGGCGCCGGGGCAACGCCATCGGCCTCGGATCCCTTGCCGCGGATGAAGCGAATCGATGGGCCGTTCGGCGTGTCGGGCTCGCTGGGCTTGACGCCGCTCTTAAGGCGACCCGCGTCCGGGTTGAACATCTTCTTCGTTCGGGCCAGCGCAGCAGTCCAAGCAGCGCTGTCCAGGTCGATCGCCTCGTCGCGGGGCGACAGCAGCCGGCCGATCGCATATCGATCCGCGATGTCCTTGTCGGCCGTGCGCTTCGTCATGGCATCGATGGTCAAACCGCTGGCGAAGGTGTGCTTTCCACCCGAGCCGCCGCCGAGCAGGGCCACGGTCCAGGAGGTCAGTTCGCCAGTCGCTGCCATCGAGCGGACGAAATCGCGCAATAGGGCGCTGTTGACCTTGCGGGCCCTCGGATGGGTGATGAAGGACTCAAAGAATTCGGCGATGTGCTCCGCCGGCACATCGTTCCATACGAAGCCTTCCCACTGCTGTTCCTGGGCACCGCGCTCCCGCCTTGGGTTGGCCTCATCAGGGACTCCGCAAGCGGCAATCAGCTTGTCGGTCGTCTCGAGATTCTGATCCAGGATCTTCTCGTCGTGGTGCATCGACACGGTTTCGAGCAGGTCGCCGCTAAACGAGAGTTGAAGGTTCCTGGCCGTGCGCATCTTCAGAGGCGAAGTGACCAGGAGGATCGGATGCGATTGAACGCGCATGCCGTAGTCTCGCGGGGTCGCCCCGCTCTCAGCCATGGCGTCGAACTCCTCCCGGAGCTCTTCGGACGCGTCGGCGATATGGCCGAACCACTCCACCAGCTCTTCGGTGGTGTAGAGCCGGCAAAGATCAATGTAGCCAGGCCGGTAGCCGAACCAGCGGCCCATCTGCATCAACGTGTCATACATCTTCGTGGTACGTACGAAATAGCTGGTGCAAAGCCCTTCGAGCGTCAGACCACGAGCGAGCTTGTCGCCGCCGATTGCGATTACTTTCAGGCCCTTGGCGCCCTCCTCGGCATAGTCAAGCGCATCCTTGGCTTTGCCGTTTACCATTCGCACATCGATATCCGAGAGGACATCGGGCAGCTTGGCGAGGATGTCCGCCCAGGGAACGACCGTGGGCGGATGCTCCGATTCGGTGAGTCGCGAAGCGATCACGTCGGTCGTGGGCACGAAATCTCTTTCCCACTGCTCGCGCAGCTCGTCGACCAGCGCTTCATGGTCAATCTTCCGGGAGATACGCAGCTTCATCTTTTGAACCAGGTCTTCGACCTGGCGATGCACTTCCTTCTGAACGAGCGTGTATCGGGTGACGTGCACCAGCATGGAGGAATGCTCAGCGCCCTGACCGCGTGCGTCCCGGGCAGCGCAGGCCAGGACAAACGCGCGGACCGCTTCGCATAGGGATGGCGGGGGAACGTCCTTTCCCATGTGGGCCGGTGCATGGTCCTTCGGATGCCTGGGCGGCATCCAGCCCTCAAGCCCGTCTTCGGTGGCATGATCCTTGAAGACGCGCACCAGCGGCAGGCCGCTGCGCCCCTCCGGCGTTTGCAACCCGAAGACGCGGGCGGGTCCCACGTAATTGGACGGTGCCGCGAGATTGATGATGAAGGACTGCGGAAACAGGTCGGGCCCTTCCTCCGGCGTCTCATTCTGGCGATGGATGAAGATGTTGGCGAAAGGCGTCGCCGTGTAGCCGACGTAGGCCTTCTTGGCGAAGCTGTTGAGGATCTTGCGGATCCTGCTGTTGATCGCCTTGGGCTCGTGGTCCTCGTCGGGCTTGCCGTCGGGCCCGATGTACTGCTCGCCCGTGTCGACCGAGGCGTGGTCGGCCTCATCGTCGATGAGCAGCAGGGGGAGGTTGGACACGAACCGCTTGCCGGCGGCGTCGGTGGCGTCGGCAACATGGCCCCGGATCCATTTCAGGAGCCGCTCCAACACGATCTTGTGCTTCTTGACCACGAAGAGCCACGGCCGCTGCTCGGGTGAGATTGCCAGGTGCTTGGCGATCCTGGTGTTGAAGTCACCTGTATTGGTCCGATTTGTCGCGCAGTTGGGTTTGATCTCGAAGTCGCGGCCGTGCTCGCCGACGCCGACAAGCTTGACGATGTCGCCCGTGGCCGAGGTCTCGTAGCCGAGGAAGCCTTCTTCAAGACGGATCTGTGTCTGGGAGCGCAGGTTGTTGTGCAAGCCCGCCAGGACGATGATGATCTTGTAGCCTGAGTCGGCGGCCTTGCAGATCAGACCCGAATAGTTGGCAGTCTTGCCGGACTGGACGTGGCCCACCACGAGGCCGCGACGGTCCCATGCGCCCGCCCGTCCGGGATCCTCCATCAGTCCAAGGATGCGATCGGTGGACTTGTCCACGGCATCGACCGCCGTCGCCGCCATCCTGCGTTCTAGCATGTCCCGATAGCGGGGCCAATACCGCCAGTCCTTCTTGCGCGCCGCGTTGAGCCAGGTTTCATGGCCGGTCGTGTCTGACAGAGCGGTGTCCTGCCCGATCCAAAGGCTGAATCTCCGTATCAGCTCGGCGACCGCGGCTGCATTGTCGACCGACTGTTCGTTCCCATTCGCCACGACGGAAGCGGCGATCGCCACCTTTTCGGTGATCAGGGCGGCCGTGATCGGTCCCTTGTCCTTCTCCGCAATCAACAGGCTCTGGGCGATGCTGAGCGCAGTTGCGGTCGAAGTGCTGAAGTCTGGCATTCGGTTCTTCCAACATTTAGGTTGAGGCCACCCCGGGGACATCGAGCCCCGCAATCAGACCCGGATAGTTCTGGAAAGGCTCGGTCGAAAGCAGAGCACGTCTTGCTGCGTCAACGGACATGCCACGTCGTCCGATCATGTCGGCGAACAGCGTGTTCAGAACAGTGACGATCGCCTCGGGCGGTTCGCCCGAGAAACCCGTCTTCGGCGTGTCCTTGTTATCCGCCGTGTCGAGCCAGATCCGTTGGACGGGCACGGTCTCTTCGATCACGCGAAGCATCGCCCTCACGAGCGGCACGAGCTCTCCGGCACTGGCAATCACGGCCGCGACGGCGGGATGGGTCGGCTCAATCCGGTACCGGATGTCGCCCTTCACGCGATCGACCCGCCATGCCTGCTCGATCGGCGTGTTGCGCTGCGTAGGCATCGGCGTCCCTCGATAGGCGAACACACGGCGTGCCCGCTCCCGCGTGTCCTCAGCCAGCCGAATCAGCCAAGGGCGCAGCGAAACGGGGGGCCGGGCAACCGACTTGCGGACATCGATCTTCCAGTCAGCGTCAGCGGTGTTGGGAATGTCGAGCTGGATGCGCGCCAGGCGATGTGCTTCTTCGCGGTTCCACGCCTTCGGGTTTCCAAGCCCGAGCCAACCGCCGGCGACCAGGAGACGCTCGTTCCGGTAGACGTAGAAGCCCTGTTGAGCGGTCCACCCGGCCGGACCTGCATTCTTCCCGAACTCGTCGTTCGACAGCCTGTCCTGGTGTGGCAGGACGTGGCACTGCGCAATCACCACCCCGCTGTCGGTCCTTTGTGAGGCGGAGGGCGATGTCCAGGGCTTGGCAGGGTGGCCCGACATGAAAGGATCCCAGGGCTCGAAGGATCGGTTGTTGATGAGCAACCTGATCCGCGCGCGCGGGCCTTGCAGGAGACGATGGAAGACCATCGCGAGGTGTGCCTCTACGCTAACCGTCAGTGCCAAAAAGTCATCCACCGTGTAGCCGGCAGTGACGATCCGATCGAGCTTCTCCCAGAGCACGAGCGTCCCCGACAGTTTGTTTTCCAGACCGGCCAGATGCTGTCGTGAGCCCTCGGCCGGCCCCTCGAAGAGCAGCCATTCGCCTTGCGGATCGGCCGCGAGCTCGTCAAGATCCCATCGCAGGCAGCTCAGCTTGCCGGCCTTGGCGCTGGCGACGGTCAGCCGCCGGCACTGCGAGAGCGACGCGGTCTTCAAGCCCATGCCGAATCGCCCCAGATCGTGCGACTCGCGCGCCTCCAAGGGACTCTTGTCGCCCAAGCGCATGGCGCCTTCGAGTTCCGGGTCGCTCATTCCGCACCCGTCGTCCGAGATCAGAACGCGGCTGTCGGTGCCGTCCCATTGGAAATCGACGCGGACTTCGGTCGCGCCGGCGGAAATGCTGTTATCGACGATGTCGGCCAGGGCTGCCGCCGTTGAATAACCCAAACCTCTCAAGGATTCGAGCATCGCCATTGCGCGAGGCGGGGCCTTGCGGGTCTTCGCGGTCATTTCCAATAGCCTCTCCCAGGCGAGTGATCGAAGCCGAAGTCAAGGAGCTTTCGCGCGAGCCTTCTGTGCGAACTGTCGGGCGTGGCAATGAGGCCCACCCTGACGCAGCCCGAAGCGCCCGACCGTCCATCCTCAACCGGAATTCCAAGCTCGGCGGCTTGTGCAAGCAGCTGGTCCAATGCCGAGACCTTCGGTGAGCCGGCCGGTCGATTCGGCTCGCGCCCGGGCCGCGGCCCCACGCGCTGCCTCAGCGGCGGAACCGGAGCGGCTTTTGCACAGTCAGGCTCTTCCGGGCCGACTCCGATGGCATCGTTCCTGCGCCTTATACCCATCACCAGGCGTTCAAAGGGCTCGGATCGCGCGGGATGCCGAAGCTTCTTGATGGCCTTGACCTCGATCTGTCGAATCCTCTCCCTCGTCACATTGAAGCGCGTCCCAATCTCCTCAAGCGTGAGCGCTCCGTCAATTCCAATACCGAAACGCAGCCGGAGGATCCGCTGTTCCTTGCGTTCCCCCAGCGACGAGATCAGGCAGTCAACCGCCCGGCGCAATTGAGTCTCGTCGACGACATCCTCGGGGTCGGGCAACCAATAGACATCGCGAGCTTCAAACGCGATCAACTCATCGACCGGCAGTTCTTCAAGGCGGCGGGGCTCAGGAGCGATGCGCAGCAACGCAGTGACTCTTTGCGACGACATCTCCATGCGCTCGGCCAGCTCGGCGAGAGCTGGCTCGCGGCCCATCGCAACTTCGAATGCCGCGACCATGCGGCGCATGCGCTGAACCTTCTCGTAAATGTGCACTGGCACGCGGATGGTTCGGGCCTTGTCAGCGATATGGCGGCTGATCTGCTGCCGGATCCACCACGTTGCATAGGTCGAAAACCGGAATCCTCGGCGCCAGTCGTAGCGATCGACGGCCTTGATCAGACCGATATTCCCCTCCTGCGCCAAGTCGTCCAACGGTTCACCGCTGTAGAGGTACTTCTTGGCTTGGAAGAACGCCAACCTCAGGTTTGCAGTAGTCATCCGATCACGAGCTTTTCGGAAATCGGCCATGGCGCATGTAAAGGCAGCGCATGCCGTTGGTCCTTGCGCGATATCGAGCAATTCAAGCAGGAAACGGCGGTTGAGACGCAAGGCGGCAAGAGCTCGTCGGGTGGCATCGTGCGAAGGGCTCGCAACCCCCTCAACCAGCACCGCCAATTGCTGAAGAGCAATGGCGAAGCTAGCGTCGCCCGCATCCGTTGGCACCTCGTCCGCCGCTTCATCGTCCTCGTCAGGTGCGTCATCGGTGGCATCGGCCATTTGTGCGTCCGTCTCAACGCTCTCTGCCAAATCGGACCCGGGGTCTGGCTCGGCGCCGCCAGCCCAGATCGATGCAAGCTGGCGTGATCCGGCGATGGCCTCTGCTCCGGCAGCCAATGTTCGCGCAATGCCCGCAGGCCACCCGGCCAGAGCATCGAGGGCGGCGTCGAAAGCCGCTTCCATGGCTTGCCCGAGCTGCATCTCCTCCTCGGCCGTAAGCATGCGCACGCGCTGGAACTCGCGCTGATAGATGCGCAAAGGCTCATGGCGCGGCGACGCGGCACGGTCGATCGCGACCATTGCCTCATCGAGGGCCAGTTCCTCCTCTTGAGTCTCCACAGGATCGACGAACACCTTGAAGCTCTCCCTGGTGTCCGCGTACTCAAATCGCTCGTCGACCTCCGCCCCCAGGTCGTTGACGACCATCGTCAAGTAAGCTTCAGCCTCGGGGTTGGCCGACCGATCCTCATTGGTTGCCAACTCCTGAACATCCAGGCTCGGGACGCTTCCCTCCCGGATCGCCCGCAGTAGAAGACGTCTAAGCAGCGCGCGTCCCTCTATATCCTCAGCGCGCGCAAGCGGCAGAGCCTCATCTGGCAGATATGCTTCAATGTCATCCCACCCGATCGAGGAATCAATGGGATGGTGTGACGAGATCGCAACCTGGATGGCACTGGCCCAATTCAGGACGGTCGCATCTGCTTCAGGTCGCAATGGTTCCTGCTCGGCCTCCCAACAGGACAAATCGAACTCGCCGTCACCTTCCGGATCGATGGTGGCAATCAGGGTTCTGTGGGCCTCGAGCGCACCGATCCGAGCGGGCTGCACATCGGTATCAGAGCGTTCCGGTTGTGGGTCTCCGACGCTGGCCTCAGACGTTCCAGGTGGATCATCCGGCGCAGACTCGAACAAAGCACATGCCGTTTCAGTGTCTGGATTGGTCCGGGTGATCGCGCGTGCGGCTCGCAGAATCGCGGCTGTTTCTGTTGCCCCGGTCGCTTCTGCGATTTCGAGTGCGGTATGGCCCGAAGGGTCGTGCAAACCGTCATCGGCGCCGGCTTCCAGCAACAACCTGCATATTGCAGACTTGCCCCTGGCCGCAGCAATCATGAGGGAAGTCATGCCGCCCGCATCGCGGGCGTTCAGGTCATCGCCCCGATCGATGTGAACTTGAACGGCGCTCTCGACGCCTGCCATCACCGCCATCCGCAGGAGCGGGCTAAGGGGTCGTGCTCCAGGGGTATTCACTCCGCTCACCGGGGTATGCCTTTCTCGCCCGGCTGATACTTCGCCTTCCACCCTTGCACCGTGGAGACGTCACAACCTCGGCTGGCCGGACGCAGGCCAATGCCAGGCAGGCATTCTTCCCTGGAAACCATAGCGGTCTTGCTAACTCTCGATTGGTTGCAATGTTCTTGACGAGCTGAGGGGAATATTCATGCCCGATGACGAAGCCGATCGTATTCGGCCTTGCTCAGCTTGAAGTGACTGAGAAAGCTCTGGAATACCGTCATGCTGACCGGGTCTCGCAGGGGCAGCGCAAAGATGTGGCCGTCAAGATGCCGGAATTTCTCGTGACTTCCCTTGCCCGCGCCGGGCACGAGCTCGTAGCCGAAGTGGCGCCGTATGACCTTGCGGACTTCTCGTCGGGACGGGAGATTGAGGGTGGCGGGCGCGGCAAACAGGCTGGACGCTATCCGGCCTTCGCCTACGAACCGGCAGGGCACGTCGTGCCACTCGTCAAAGTCGAACGAAAGTGCCTCGCGCAGCAGACTTTCGATCGGCAGGCCAATGCCTCGGCTAAACAGCTTGGGCTTGCCTTGCACCATCTGGGTGGCCAGCACGCGCCATGTCTCACGGCAGTTCCCTTCTTCCCAGCGCCGATATCCGGGCGGGGACAGGTCCAGGTGCCATCGCACAACCTTTTCAACGAGCCGGCGATCCTTTTCGCCTAGCTGTCCGGTCAGTTGCTGCACGACCGCATCTGCACTGGCCCACACCCATGAAGCGAAGTTGGCCAGTGCTTCCTCGAGGTGATCATCGGTGCCCTTGAGCGCGTTGAAGACCTTGGCCTTGTAGGGAAGGAATTTCGGCTGCAACGCTTGCAGTTCCATCCACGTAAACGCAGCCTCCACCTTGGCATGAAAAAGCTCGTGCCGGTATACCAGCATGAGAGCCAGCTTGCCCGCCAGCGCATTCCTGCCCCGGCGCACGCCGCCAGCGCGCAAGTCCTCGGCGATGCTGCATGCGGCCTCGTCCAGCTTGGGGGCATCGATGTAGATGCCCCAGGTGTCCTCAGTGTAAAAGTGGTGAGGTAGGTACCAGCCAATGCAATCGAATCCGTGCTGGCGAATCTGTGCTTTGGCTGTTCGAGCCACTTCTTCCGGAGCTTCAAACTCGAACTTGAAGTCGTCGTCGAGCCAATTAAGGGCAGCCGGATCGAACAGGAGACGGCGGATATTGTCCGGTGCGATGGTGCTAATTCCATCATCGATCTCCGGCGGCGTGGGGTCGGCCCGCCGCGGCTTTTGAAACGCCCGGGGCAGGCGCCGCTCGGCTGCGGCTCGTACTTCGGGATAGGGCGCCGCTCCCCGGTGCGCCACCCAGGTGACCATTGCACGGCGCTGCTTGGGGTTGGCGCTGGCGACTACCGCTTCGTACCAGCCATCGCGCGGGGGTGGGTGATGGTCGTCCGGGTACTGCGTGACGGCGCGCCGGCAATTTCGCTCGACGACGTCGGGGTCAAAGCTTGGCAGCTTGACCATAAGACCGTGCGGGAAAGCGGCGACAAAAGGCGTCAGGTTGAATATCGGCCGAGGCCGCGCATCTCGGAACTGATGGGCTTTCTGATAAACGCCACGCTGTTCCAGCGGCACGCCCTCCAGGAAATTCACGTCTTGGACCTTCCTCAGCGCCTCGTCCATCGCATCAGCCGCCATCGCTGCATCGAAATGCGCCACCGCATTTGCAACGTCGGCGAACGTATCCTCCGGCAATGGCAGTTCATCCTCATGCAGAGGGACGAGAGAGCACAACAGGCCGATCCGTTGACCGCCTGGCAAAGCGACAGCACGGTGGCAGAAGACGCGGGTCACCGCCGCATCGTGATCCCGCTTGAACACTCCCAGGTCAAGCAACGCTAGGCTGAGGTAGCCCCACAAGCCGTTTTGAAGAAGACCGTCAGAAGCACGCAAGGCCAATCTGACACCCCTGTGCCTGGGAGGTCTTTCGACATCGTAGTGACCGTGCGCGATGAAGCGGCCGATGTTGATGTCATCGGCGCTGGCGTCGATGAGAAAACACTCGCTGAACTCGGCCTGCTCAATGCGTACCGGCTGCCAAAGGTTCAGCCGTTCTGACGGTGGTGCTTGGGACATCGTTCTACTCAATCACCACACGCACCATCTCGCGATCGCGACCCTTGCAGCGCACCATCCTACGACGTCGAACTGAATGGTCGTCCGACGCCGGTCGAGGGCGAACAGCCCAAGAGTGCTTGTTGCGGGCCACGAAAGCAGCTTGCAGTTCATATTGTTTCGGTGCCATTCTGATGACGTGGTGACCTGTCACCACATCATCATGCCCGAAGAATCGCGAATCGAACGAGCTGGATCGGACCGAAAGGCAATCGTCACCCCGCTCGCAATACGACGAAATCAAAGGGGAAAGGCGCCGCCTAGTTGCAAACAACAGACGGTACGTCGGGCTGCCGCTTCGAATGTTTACCCGGGTGCGGCGATTTCTCGGAAGATCGCTTTTCCCGAAAGGGCACCGACATCAATTCAAGAACCGCATGGAAAGGGACACAACCATGATCGACCAAGGCCATCCACAAACCGTTGACGATCCGAGCGATGAGGCAATCGCACACCAAGTCAAGAGCTTGTTGTCCGCAGGCTCGGCAACCGTGGCGCTCTATTTGAGCACTGATCACTTGGCGATCGCCTGCGAGCAGTTTCCCGATGTCGAGGAAAGGCTGCGTTCACGGGCTGAATGGCACCCTCTACTCCGCGAGCTGTGGGAACTTGTATCCGCACACATCGCCGCGCGCGCCGCGGCGCGAGCAATCCAGCAAATTGCCTCCGGAAATGGCAACGGTATCCTCCCACTGACGGCGACCATCGAATTGTCGATGGCCACCGAGTCAGTCGGTTAGTCGCTCGGCTCGGTTGCATCGGCGACGAGGTATGGATGTCTCGCGCATCGGTCCCGGATGGTGGGACATCTACCGACGTGCGTGCGAGAAACTGGGCGCCCTCGGATTGGAGCCGCGCGCTGTCAAGGAGAAGTGGGGTGAGATGCGAATCCACTGCCCGCACCTCTCCGCCCGACCCATTCTGGACTCAGCACGCGAAGAATCTCTACGGACCTGCGAAATTTGTGGTCGGCCGGGAAAACTTCTTGGTCCGCGATGGTGGCGTGTGAGATGTCCTCAACATGTAAATGCGCGGATTCAAGATCCGCACGAGATCTAGAAATCGGCGACAAATCGTCCGAGATTTTGAGCAAAGACATTCTACCCAGACCGGTCCCGATTCGTCGGACCACACCCATGTGCCTCTGGTATGTCGCGCGAGCCCAGACGCGGCGACGGAGTGATAGAGCCAGCTGGGAGTCCGCCTAGACAGATTCGGAAAGACTTGGTTCTTCGGTACCGTTCGTCACTCGGGACCAGTGAGCGTATTTTCGCCTGAGATACGAAGTATCGACTGGCAGCTTGAAGGCATCAGAACATATCTGGGCTGCTTCGAAGAGCCTACCGCGAGAAAGTCGAAGTATGTCCCAATCCTTGCCGTCATAAATCGGGATCGCGATCACGGCGTGGACGTGGATATGCTCACGGTCTGCATGGACCACAAATGTCGAAGGCTGCGCGTCTTCCCAGCCCAGGAAATCCAATGCATCCTTCGCGATTCGGATGGCATTTCCCGAGGACGATGCAAATCTTGGAACTGATAGATTGTCATCTGGCGGGGTTCGCAAGTCCCCTGACGCCCAGGAAGCAAACGAAAAAATCATGTGCACATACCAAGGGTCCGGCATCAAGCGGTCGACGGTGGCTTCCTTGCAGTAGTCTAAATATTGGTAAGCAAGTTCCTGCGCGGCGCTGGGAACTTCGTCACCCCACGGGGATGACGTCAGAACCAGATGGTGCAGCTCAGGTGGGCCGAGCATGCGGTCGCGCTCATCCGGAGCATCCGGCTTAGGCCTGAACAGATAGCGAAAGAGCCGCGAGAGATCTCTGGGCAGGCGCGGCGATGCTCGCCTGAAATTGATGATCTTTATGAACATCCGAGCGTCCTTTGTATCTCAACAAGCGCAATACGCGAATCAAGGAATATTCGGGATGCCTCGTCGAATACGGCTGGATCCTCCGTGGAATTGAGCAACATTTCCAGCACCATTCCCAACGAGATCAGTTGATTGGAAAGGGCAACAAGCTCCGGGAGGGGAACCACGGCGCGCCCTGCCTTGCCAATGTTCCGAGCCCCAGGCCGCCAAATCCCGTCGCGCATGCATCGACTGATGGCGGAAACAATGAGCTCAGAGCGGCTCATCTTGAAGCTGACAGCGAGTTCTTCGAGCCTCTGGAACTGCCTCTCAGTCATCCTGAAACTCGAGGTCTTACGCTTTACGCCAGGTCGACGCCGAGCACTTACGATTCGTTTTCGTGGCGTCTCGGCAGTTGACGATGTGTTGCTTGCATCTGGTGAGGGCCGGATCTTGGTCTTTGACACTTGTAGTTCATTCTTGATTACACTTGTCAATCATAACCTGGTCGAATGCGTGACTCGATCAATAACAGACTCCAAAATGCTATTTGGTTGGACGAACAACATGGTCGATGACGCGCAACTAGACTCTGATGCTGATGCCGATGTTGGCGGATTCGAGAGCACTTGGGCCGAGGAAATCTTCCGCGAACGGGTCCGGACTAGGGCCGAGATCGAGGAACTGCGGGTCAAGCTTGAGAGGCTGGAGGGGACGCAACCAGTACAGATTCTCGACCCCACGGCCGTCCGTGCTGGTCCGTTGGTAAACAGGCACCCTGATTCCTTCCAAGCGCCGGACTTCGCTGAACTGAAAACCAGCATCGGCCTGACCAAGGGAAATGTTCAGCCAATCTTGGTGAAAAGATCGGAAGACACAAACAGGTTCGAAATCGTTTATGGCCATCGGCGCCATCGCGCATGCCAAGATCTGAACCTCCCCTTGAAGGCTGTCGTGGTGGAAGAAAACCTATCGCCCAGCGAAGCCTTCCTCGCCCTTGAGTTCGAAAACCGAAACAGAGCGGGTCTACGACCGTTCGAGCAAGCAATGATGTACAGCGCGGCCCTCAAGGCAGAGTTGTTTGCATCAAAACGTGACTTGGCCAAGGCAATAGGAGTCAGCCACACATGGATTAACCAAGTGCTGAAAATTGCCGACCTACCCGAGGAGGTGATTCAAGCGTTCAAGAGTCCGCTTGAAATTCAACCGTCCCACGCCGCGCAGTTGGCAAGGGCCCTGGAGAAGAACCGGGAGGCCGTAGTGTTTCGCACGACGTCGCATGTACAGGCGAAAACGCCTTCGGCGCGTGAAGTCGTCTCTTGGCTGACGAGGGGTGAATTGGTCAGGCCCGAGGAAGTTCCAATCCGACGGCTCGGCACGATCGTCGGATCGTGCCGCAGGACCGCAAGTGGCGATGTGGTCATCAAGATGTCCTCCGAAGCGTGTGCGGGTCAGCCACTTGAAGAATTTGCAAATGCACTGGAAAGATCGCTCGTCCGACAAGATCGTTAATGCGCTGCATGCCTGGGAAAAACTCTGAGGCCGAAACCGCAAATGTGCGGAATTTTGAATGGAAACCTAGTTTCCACAGAAGGAGTTGATTGGCCATCAGCCTACGACCATGATGATTAGGCGGAGAGTAAGTTGCATGAGTGTTCACGCAACTCGCGCCGATCCGCGCGAAGCGGACCGGTGCACCGAGGGGAAGCCGCGCGTTTGGCGCGCACGTTTCATGTCAGTGCTCAAAAGGTATTGAAACGCATCACCACGACAGCTACGTCGTATCAACAGATCCTGTCCAAGTTGGGCGCGCCATTCAAGGGAATCAGGGTGTCCTGAAGTACAAAGGCGAAGAGAATGAGGAACAACCTGTTGCATTGCAAGCGGAAACGTTCCACCTGAAACTTCGAGCACGGCTCAGTGACACTGAGTAGATGGAACTAGAAGTTTGGACATCAACGACAAGAGTATTTGTTGTCAGGTCGCGAACAGCGACCTGATAAAAGGTAGCGCCGCCTACGTCCTCCCAATTGAGCTGGACAATATTGCTTGGGAGAAGCGGGCCAGGTGAACTTGATTGGCCGGGCGTCAGTTGACTCGGCGTACTTGGAATTGCCGGTGCGGCCGCCGGCGTCGTGAACGTCAGGTTGCCACTGGTCGCATAACCTGCATTACAGGCAAAGTTCGGACAGGCCGAGATGTCCCAGCGGTACTGGCGTGAGTTCACCAGTGTGCCCGCCGGCATCGTGAAGCTGGTGCTCCCGGTGCTGATGCCTTGCTGCCTGAGCACGATCGAGCCGGTCGTCGTGTCCCTGACGTTGATCTCGTAGTTGGCCGCACCCGAGCCTCCGCTCCAGGTGAACACCGGGGTCAGTGTGGTGATCGTCCCGCTCGGCGCGGTCGGCGTCGGCGCCACCAGCGTCGGTGCGGCCGCCGGCGTCGTGAACGTCAGGTTGCCACTGGTCGCATAACCTGCATTACAGGCAAAGTTCGGACAGGCCGAGATGTCCCAGCGGTACTGGCGTGAGTTCACCAGTGTGCCCGCCGGCATCGTGAAGCTGGTGCTCCCGGTGCTGATGCCTTGCTGCCTGAGCACGATCGAGCCGGTCGTCGTGTCCCTGACGTTGATCTCGTAGTTGGCCGCACCCGAGCCTCCGCTCCAGGTGAACACCGGGGTCAGCGTGTTGATCGTCCCGCTCGGCGCGGTCGGCGTCGGCGCCACCAGCGTCGGTGCGGCCGCCGGCGTCGTGAACGTCAGGTTGCCGCTGGTCTCATAACCTGCATTGCAGGCAAAGTTCGGACAGGCCGAGATGTCCCAGCGGTACTGGCGTGAGTTCACCAGTGTGCCCGCCGGCATCGTGAAGCTGGTGCTCCCGGTGCTGATGCCTTGCTGCCTGAGCACGATCGAGCCGGTCGTCGTGTCCCTGACGTTGATCTCGTAGTTGGCCGCACCCGAGCCTCCGCTCCAGGTGAACACCGGGGTCAGCGTGTTGATCGTCCCGCTCGGCGCGGTCGGCGTCGGCGCCACCAGCGTCGGTGCGGCCGCCGGCGTCGTGAACGTCAGGTTGCCGCTGGTCTCATAACCTGCATTGCAGGCAACGTTCGGACAGGCCGAGATGTCCCAGCGGTACTGGCGTGAGTTCACCAGTGTGCCCGCCGGCATCGTGAAGCTGGTGCTCCCGGTGCTGATGCCTTGCTGCCTGAGCACGATCGAGCCGGTCGTCGTGTCCCTGACGTTGATCTCGTAGTTGGCCGCACCCGAGCCTCCGCTCCAGGTGAACACCGGGGTCAGCGTGTTGATCGTCCCGCTCGGCGCGGTCGGCGTCGGCGCCACCAGCGTCGGTGCGGCCGCCGGCGTCGTGAACGTCAGGTTGCCGCTGGTCTCATAACCTGCATTGCAGGCAAAGTTCGGACAGGCCGAGATGTCCCAGCGGTACTGGCGTGAGTTCACCAGTGTGCCCGCCGGCATCGTGAAGCTGGTGCTCCCGGTGCTGATGCCTTGCTGCCTGAGCACGATCGAGCCGGTCGTCGTGTCCCTGACGTTGATCTCGTAGTTGGCCGCACCCGAGCCTCCGCTCCAGGTGAACACCGGGGTCAGCGTGTTGATCGTCCCGCTCGGCGCGGTCGGCGTCGGCGCCACCAGCGTCGGTGCGGCCGCCGGCGTCGTGAACGTCAGGTTGCCGCTGGTCTCATAACCTGCATTGCAGGCAAAGTTCGGACAGGCCGAGATGTCCCAGCGGTACTGGCGTGAGTTCACCAGTGTGCCCGCCGGCATCGTGAAGCTGGTGCTCCCGGTGCTGATGCCTTGCTGCCTGAGCACGATCGCGCCGGTCGTCGTGTCCCTGACGTTGATCTCGTAGTTGGCCGCACCCGAGCCTCCGCTCCAGGTGAACACCGGGGTCAGCGTGTTGATCGTCCCGCTCGGCGCGGTCGGCGTCGGCGCCACCAGCGTCGGTGCGGCCGCCGGCGTCGTGAACGTCAGGTTGCCGCTGGTCTCATAACCTGCATTGCAGGCAACGTTCGGACAGGCCGAGATGTCCCAGCGGTACTGGCGTGAGTTCACCAGTGTGCCCGCCGGCATCGTGAAGCTGGTGCTCCCGGTGCTGATGCCTTGCTGCCTGAGCACGATCGAGCCGGTCGTCGTGTCCCTGACGTTGATCTCGTAGTTGGCCGCACCCGAGCCTCCGCTCCAGGTGAACACCGGGGTCAGCGTGTTGATCGTCCCGCTCGGCGCGGTCGGCGTCGGCGCCACCAGCGTCGGTGCGGCCGCCGGCGTCGTGAACGTCAGGTTGCCGCTGGTCTCATAACCTGCATTGCAGGCAAAGTTCGGACAGGCCGAGATGTCCCAGCGGTACTGGCGTGAGTTCACCAGTGTGCCCGCCGGCATCGTGAAGCTGGTGCTCCCGGTGCTGATGCCTTGCTGCCTGAGCACGATCGAGCCGGTCGTCGTGTCCCTGACGTTGATCTCGTAGTTGGCCGCACCCGAGCCTCCGCTCCAGGTGAACACCGGGGTCAGCGTGTTGATCGTCCCGCTCGGCGCGGTCGGCGTCGGCGCCACCAGCGTCGGTGCGGCCGCCGGCGTCGTGAACGTCAGGTTGCCGCTGGTCTCATAACCTGCATTGCAGGCAACGTTCGGACAGGCCGAGATGTCCCAGCGGTACTGGCGTGAGTTCACCAGTGTGCCCGCCGGCATCGTGAAGCTGGTGCTCCCGGTGCTGATGCCTTGCTGCCTGAGCACGATCGAGCCGGTCGTCGTGTCCCTGACGTTGATCTCGTAGTTGGCCGCACCCGAGCCTCCGCTCCAGGTGAACACCGGGGTCAGTGTGGTGATCGTCCCGCTCGGCGCGGTCGGCGTCGGCGCCACCAGCGTCGGTGCGGCCGCCGGCGTCGTGAACGTCAGGTTGCCACTGGTCGCATAACCTGCATTACAGGCAAAGTTCGGACAGGCCGAGATGTCCCAGCGGTACTGGCGTGAGTTCACCAGTGTGCCCGCCGGCATCGTGAAGCTGGTGCTCCCGGTGCTGATGCCTTGCTGCCTGAGCACGATCGAGCCGGTCGTCGTGTCCCTGACGTTGATCTCGTAGTTGGCCGCACCCGAGCCTCCGCTCCAGGTGAACACCGGGGTCAGCGTGTTGATCGTCCCGCTCGGCGCGGTCGGCGTCGGCGCCACCAGCGTCGGTGCGGCCGCCGGCGTCGTGAACGTCAGGTTGCCGCTGGTCTCATAACCTGCATTGCAGGCAACGTTCGGACAGGCCGAGATGTCCCAGCGGTACTGGCGTGAGTTCACCAGTGTGCCCGCCGGCATCGTGAAGCTGGTGCTCCCGGTGCTGATGCCTTGCTGCCTGAGCACGATCGAGCCGGTCGTCGTGTCCCTGACGTTGATCTCGTAGTTGGCCGCACCCGAGCCTCCGCTCCAGGTGAACACCGGGGTCAGCGTGTTGATCGTCCCGCTCGGCGCGGTCGGCGTCGGCGCCACCAGCGTCGGTGCGGCCGCCGGCGTCGTGAACGTCAGGTTGCCGCTGGTCTCATAACCTGCATTGCAGGCAAAGTTCGGACAGGCCGAGATGTCCCAGCGGTACTGGCGTGAGTTCACCAGTGTGCCCGCCGGCATCGTGAAGCTGGTGCTCCCGGTGCTGATGCCTTGCTGCCTGAGCACGATCGCGCCGGTCGTCGTGTCCCTGACATTGATCTCGTAGTTGGCCGCACCTGAGCCTCCGCTCCAGGTGAACACCGGGGTCAGCGTGTTGATCGTCCCGCTCGGCGCGGTCGGCGTCGGCGCCACCAGCGTCGGTGCGGCCGCCGGCGTCGTGAACGTCAGGTTGCCGCTGGTCTCATAACCTGCATTGCAGGCAACGTTCGGACAGGCCGAGATGTCCCAGCGGTACTGGCGTGAGTTCCCCAGTGTGCCCGCCGGCATCGTGAAGCTGGTGCTCCCGGTGCTGATGCCTTGCTGCCTGAGCACGATCGCGCCGGTCGTCGTGTCACTGACATTGATCTCGTAGTTGGCCGCACCCGAGCCTCCGCTCCAGGTGAACACCGGGGTCAGCGTGTTGATCGTCCCGCTCGGCGCGGTCGGCGTCGGTGCCACGAGCACCGGTGCAGCCGCGCTGACAGTTCGGGTTGGGATTTGTGGAAGCGTCGCAGAGTATCCGGGCACGCTATAGGAAACGACAACGCTTGCGCCCGCAACGGAGGGGGTGCAAGAAAACTGCCTGATTGCGCCTGTGCCTCCTGCCACCAAGTTCATCGGAAGAGGCGTGCAGTTGCTCGCGGACATAGATATCACCGTCGGCAGGTTGCGGCCGGTCACCATGCAGTTCATTGCGACGCCGACAACGGGCGGACTGCAGGTTGCGGAATCCACCATGATCGCGTTCGAACCTGGGTTTCTAGATTCGAGATGGTCCAGGATCCCATTGTTGTTGGCATCCGTGACGGTCACAGGCACGTCGACATATTGACGAGCCCAAGTGCCCCAGCCGTTGAACCCTGCAAGTCGAACGATATAGGTGCCCGGTCGTGTCAACCCGAGCCAAAATTCACCATCTGCCGCGCCTGCCCTGGGAACGAATCGGTAGGTTTCGACCGGAACCCCGAGAGGCGCCAACACTTTTGGCGTTGTCCATCGCTGCCATCTGATGAGAGTGGCGGGCATGTGAGGAAATCGCGCAAGGAATGGATTCGCAGTCTCGCGGGCATTCCCTAGGATTCGAATGGCGCTGGCGTCGTCCGGATTGACGGTCACAAGGTCAACTGCACCCGTAAGCTCTGGCAACTGAGCAATCTTGCTTTCAGCAAGTGCAAGTTTCTCGTGAGTCTGATAGTTTGAAGAGGCCGATCCCTTCGGCCATGCCCACCACGCTTTATCAAACGGCCCGAAATCTGCATATAGGTACGCGTTGAGACCGGCATTCAGCTCGGCAGCCGCAAGACGATAATCATTGTCAAAACTGTAGACAGGTCCTACAAAATCGGGGTCAACCGCACCCTCGAATACGACGTTGCCTTCGATCCCAGCCCTACCTAACACAAATGGCTCGAGGGTGGCTTGACCATTTAGCGTTTCATAGGCAGAAATCGTGAGCATTGGTACCAGAGTAAGTCGGAGCGACGCCTCCGCCTTCCCATTCCCACCCACCTTCAGGTCAATTACCGGATGCAACTCTTCGAGCGGCTTGCAGTCGACCAAACCCTGACATTCAATGCCATATGCCATTCGATCAAAACCAAATCTGAACTCCTCCGTGGCATCGATCTTTCCGGTAACGTTTCCTTCAATCTTCAAGCGGAGAGAAAACTCCCCGCTGATTACAACTGGAATTCCAGCGGGAGTTGCAAAAACCTTATAGAACTTCCTTGGTGCAATCAGAGGGGCCTCGTCCTTGATCGTACCCCGACCTTCGGCGACTACGGTCAACGTCTGCAGTACCATTGGCTTCGCTTCAATCATGAGCTTTGCATACTGGAGCGATCCCAAGGTGCTCAGGCGTACGTCGTAGCTGATCGTCGGATCGAAGCTCACGATAGCGGTATTACTGACATCGAACCGCGCTGCGCCTTCTGCCGAGCCCTTGAACGGGCGAACGACTACTTCCTCGCTAGGAAACGTGTCGCTCCCGACGAAAATCTTTATCTCGATGTCAATCGTCTCTCGCCACCCACCGCCTGGCCGTGACAGGAGTTCAAAAGGTTTCGGCGGCTCGCATTTTCTGTCTTCGTCCTCCAGATAGACGCGCGCCTTGACTCTATAAGGAAGCCTACTGGCCGTGTTTGAGGTTGCGCCAAATTCGAAAGCCTGTCTGGCACTAGTGATGCGACCAGTGACAGAGTCTTTGACATCAGCAATCAAAGGGCCAACGGTACCCACTCCAACATCTCGGGCTTCGACATTCGGATCCTCATTGCTGATAATCCCGAAGTCGAATTTGCAGATTCCGACCCGCGAACCAAATAGTGGTGCCCGGTCAGAAGTGGTAGTGGCAGAAAGTAATGTCTCCCCTTTGTGGCCGACTTGCACCTGAATATTTGAAGGCGCGAGGATTAAACCCCAACTGCCGCTGACACTGGTTACCTTGCCAATTTCATAAAAAAATGCAACCGCACGCTTTTGGTCCCTTACAGATAGGATCGTCTTCTTATCCCCCACGGTAGCCACACGACCGGCCTGATAAGTGAGACGCGTGTCGGGCCATGACCGAATCTCCGTGTCAGGCGTCGAGGCCATGCGTATACCTAGGGCCCCAGAGGTACCGCTTGGCGTCGCTTTTGGCAACGCGGGCATCCGAAAGGTCGAGGACAGGTGAATTCCAGTCAGCACCTCATTGAGTGCGACGGGAGATGTCATCACGACGGTCCCGTCATTCGACGGCACCACCCCAGTCACCCTGCGCAGATAGCCCTTGCCTTCCTCGCCTGCAATGACTGACCCGACTGCAGGTGGTAGCGCACCAGCAGGCATCGCCACTGAGTCAGGACCGATGCTGCTGGCCTCCTGCGCCGAGAGAACTCGCACGGGCGCTTCCGATCTTGGCAATGCCGCCATTGCAGCCACCGTCACGGGGAGGCCATTTCCGACCGAGCTCGCTCCTTGCTCGTCAAGGATGACCAACTTGACGAAATATCTGCTACCCGGGACTAGGCTTGCAGTGATGACCCCGGAAGTCTGGCCGACTGTCTCGAGAGCGAGCGTTCCAGGCGACGGAACGAAGCCTTCGTCTGATGACAGATGGAGCTGATAGCGCAGGCGCGCTTCCTCGGTACTGTCATCTGTAGCAGGAAGCCAACTGGCGGTGATCTCGCTGACGGCAACCGATGAGACTTCGACCAATCGACCACCAGTGGGAGCGGCATTTGTCGCAACCACTGGTGGCAACGGCACCGGCGCTGTTGGCGACGAACCAGGCGATCCTGACTGGCCTGAGTCTCCGCCCCCGCCACAGGCAGCGACAACGATGATGACCGCGGCCATCATCCACGTACGGCACAGAGCCAACCACCGATTCAGCTTGATCGCCATGGCCGCTGCCCTCCCGCCTGGTGGTCCAGGGTAAGCAAAACGAGGCCTTTGAGCCCCTAGGGATTCACCGCCCCCTATGTGGGGGGTTTCCTCGTACCGACATATGTGGGAAGCATTCAGGTTTGATGCCCTCCGAGCGCGCATGAGGCTGCACCAATCGCAGGCCCGCCCAGCTGGCCTTTGCAGATGGGAGGGTAGCCGTCGTCGCGTCCATGGAGCTTCTTCCGCGACAGCGCAGGCCAAAATCTGCCCTGTTCAGAATGGACAATTTGAATCCCCAGAAACTGGAGGAAAGGGATACACTTCAGGTTGACGCTCCTGCCTTCACCCGGCCGTGGACGTCAGAGCTGCAAGTCCTTGATGCTGAACGGATGCAGCCTTCTTGAACGAGATTTGGTGGTGGATCCCTGAAGCGCCACCAGAACCAGAGAAGGGCTCGTGAGTCAATGACTCACGAGCCCTTTTTGCACGGTCGTTGATTCTGCTCGAGCGGCCAATGCGACCGCGGTTGATGCATCACATTCGTGCGGTCTCCGACGAGCCCCGGGCCGCCCGGTGACATCTCGGACCGCTGTACCGCCCTTCTGCTGAGCTGCGTCACTGGCTAAGTGCCGACGCCGAGGAAGCCTGGGGAATCGAGGCACGATTGGATCAACCCCATGCGCCTCCCTAAGTCCGTCAGGCACCGAGCTCCATCGGGGCCGCGCCGCCACGGTCGGACGCCGCCCCCGCCCGTTGTTGCATTGGCGGGAGCGTTTTGCGAAAAGCCGCGAACTTGGCATCGAACAGCGCCGCTCGATCGAGGCAGACCTTTGCCGCCGCAGCGTATGCCTCTTTCCAGTACTTCCCGTAGAGGAACGCACCCCAAACCGCCACCACTAGACTGAGAAACGCAAAGAAGGGTAAGCCTTCCTGCGAAAAGACTATCGAGGCGTAAGGACCGACAAATGCCGCCACGCCTGCACCGATTTCCTTGAAGGTCCGCGTGGCCACACCGGGAACCTTAAGCCCTGCGTAAGACAGTGGATGATTCAGCGTATACACCAGCGCAAATATTCCCGCGATCCAATTAAGCAACGGTATCAGTAATAAAACGCCGGCAGCCCATCCTTGATGCTGTTTTTGCAGCATAGGTTCAGCCGCGGTGCGACTGAACTTCCCAGCGCGATCATTCGATTCACCGGTGGACTCGTTGGCAAGTCTCTCCCAAGTGCCATCGCGGGCGTCTGCGGCAAGCGTCAGGATGTGGCCAGGACGAGCCCGGAAGCCGACATCGCTGAGCTGAAGATTGATCTCCTGCCCAGTGTCGAGGTCTCGTACCCAAAGAGCTTGGTGTTCATGAGTAGTGGACTGGGATTGGATATCACGTGTACCTGCGGTCACAACACCGTTGACTGCAAACGCATATGCACCCCCGCCAAAAATTTCGGTCGACGAATATTTTTGGGCATCATGGGACAGAACTTCAGCCCTGTGGAATACGAGCTCGGTCATAACATCCTTTCGAATTATCTGTGATCAGCCGTACAAACAACCGTTCAGCCCCTGACCCGACGAATACTCGACTCGCCATTGGCACCACCGTTGCGAAGCATCTCCTCGATCTTTTCCAGACCGAGCCGCCTCGCCTCCGACAATGGGTAGACGTGCATCTCGAACTGCTCGAATCTTGGAAAGTGGAATGCTTTGTCGCCCAGACGCTTGGTTTCGGTCGTGGAGCCCATCACCGTTGCCACGGCGGCCAGATTCGGATTTGCACCTCGTTCCAGCAGTGCGCGGACCGCGTCATCCTTACCGGCCCAGACCGCCAACAGGATGGCTGGAGTCGGCGCCATCCACCGGCTCTGGACATCATGAACAATGTGAACCCGCCCAGCCGGAACGATCTCCGGGCGTGTCGGGCCGACCATGAAGCCCAGTGACTCGTACAAACCTTTGGTCGGGACCTGGAAACTCCCCATAAGAGCGCGCTCAATCGAGCGCGGTTTATCCAGCTCGGCCGCGCCGATACCTGCTTCACGAAGCGCGCCGGCAATTTCGGCCCCGGGTTTCATCAGCAGAGCCTCGAGTGCATTGCCGCCCCCGCCAGAATCCGTCGGAAAGTAGGTTCGGCCCAGACTACGCATCAAACCAAGCGCGTCGACATTTCCCTCGCTGAGAGCCTTCCATGCGCCTTCATCGGTGTTGTCGAAACCTAGGTCCCTAAGGCGGGCAACTGGCGCGTCTTGCCTGCGGGTCAGCGAATCGATCCCGCTTCGGGTGTCGTTCGCGGTTGCCTGGAGCCGATCCAGCCGAAACACGAACTCACGCAACAGCCCACCATCCGCTTCCCGCGCCTTCACGTAGGCGGAATAGACGGCCAAGCCGACCATCGTTGCGAGGAGCAATGCATACCGCCAGTTCTGCATCGACCGGCGCAACCCTCGCCGCAAGCAACCGACCCACCGAGCGACCCCGGACGATTGCGCACTGGGTGCACCTTCGCGGCCCATCAGCATCAGGGCGATGACGACGGAGAGAACGAATGCCGCCGCAAAGACCGCCGTCAACCAGACGTTCAGCCGCGGCCCCATGAGATCCGTCGCGACCGTCAGCACAGCGGTGCTCAAGCCTGTGGCCAGCAGGGTCGCCGCATTCAACGGGGCAAGTTCCCGCTGCGCGAATGTGCTGACATGGGCAGCCGGCGGCTGACTCGCCGCCGTCGCCACGCCGGCCGGGTTGGTTGTATCGAGTTGCCCGCTCATCGGTCGATGCCGGTCATTGGCTCATCTGCCATCCCGCACTCGTCTTGACGAAGCGGATCGGCATGACCTTCATGTCGCGCTTGTCCCCGCTAGCCATGGTCACTTCGACGTCGCACTTGAAAGCGGCCTTGCCATCTTCCTTGCAGCCGGCCTTCTTCACATCTTCCAGCACCGGTGCCGCCATCGCCTTTGCGCTGCCGCCGAACAGGCCACCGATCGACTTCATCATGGCAGCCTGCTGTTCAAGCACGGGCTTGAGCTCGGATGTCACCAACTCCTTCACTTCCCCGCTGGAGGGCTCGCCCGAGCAACCTGACAGCAGCATGAAAGCGGCAGCGACTGGCGCTGCAAGCGCAAACGTCTTCAAATTCATTTCCATTACTCCCAATCCTGTTTGGTTGCGGTCCAGCATTGAATGAAACACCGCCGATGCATTCCAGCCATACCTTCACCCCCTGTTTGCGGTGGGTCATCTGGACAACAGCCTTCCGCCAAGGGTGAAATGCGTTCACGGGGCACCGCTACGTTAGCCAAGCACGTCGGCCCGCGCATCACCCAGTTGGTATAGGTTTTTTTTAGTTGGATTGGAGACCGGGCTTGGCGATATCGATGGCAGAGGGCATGGATGCCTACGCGCAGGGCCGTTTTCAGGTGGCCATGCGTGCGGCAAGGGAGACAGCAACCGTTGCGGCAAAAAAGGGGGCCCACCATACCGAGGCAGCGGCCAGACTGCTCGAGGCAAAAGTGCTCGTCACGGAATGGCAGATGGGCCCCGCCCTTGAACGCCTGGCGCGCGCCATACCGCTTTTTGAGGGGGAGGGCGATGCCTGCGGCGCGGCGGAAGCGCAACTGCTGGCAGCGTGGTTGGCAGGTCAGTTGCGTCAGACTGACGTCGCGCTCACTTATTCATACGGAGCGTTTGCAACTGGCGAAAAGCTTTCCAATCGCGCGTTGACACAATCTGCTCTGAACTACGCAGGCGTGACCTGCATGTATCTCGGGAAGTGGGATACGTCCAGGCAATGGCTGGAGTCCGCTGTCGGGCCTGAACAACGGTCCGACAACAGGCAGCCGACGAGGGCCAGCTTCAATCTGCTTGCGCTCGACGGTTATCGAACTTTGTGGCGAAGCGCACTGGGCACTGGGACCGTGCCAAGCCCCCAGATTGCAGGCATTGATGAACGACTTCGAGGCTTGGACTACGCCACTTTTTCGATCTACCCGTCCAAGGACGTGCATCTGGACTTCGAACTCCACTCAGCCTGGCTCCATTGCCTGTCGAATACCAGCGGTGGCAACTTGAGATTGGCTCGGGAATCCCTCGACACATGTTTGCGGATGCAAGACAGCCGAAGTTCCTTGGCGCAGTGGTTCGTTCCGTACGCCCATTGCGCGGCAAGCATCGTCTTCCTCGCAGAGGAAAACTGGGCCGCAGCTGCAGCGGCAGCGTCAAGAGCAAGTCAGGCGGCGAGTCGCCGACAAAATCTTCAAGCCGCCTGGCTCGCGCGAATGTTGACCATTCGCGCATTGGAAGAACAAGGGCAAGGCAAGCGGGCAGCACAACAGTGGCGCGCCATGCTTGCCGAAAACCTCGTTCCCGGCTGTTCTGGGGGATCGACCGAACCCATCCAGTTCAAGCCTGAGCGTCACGTCGCGCGAAGTGCCACCGGCAGCAGCGTGAATATCAAGACGGTTTCCATTGGAGGACACCTTGCCGCTTCGGCAGGTTCCAGCGGACTGACCCGGGCCGAAGCGGAAGTCGTCTCGTTGCTCTGCAAAGGCTGCCGAACCAGCGAAATCGCGACAATTCGCAGCACGTCGGTGGGAACGGTGCGGGTCCAGTTGAAGTCGGTGTATCAGAAGACAGGCCTTGGTAGCCAACAGGCACTCATCGCTGCCTTTGCGGGAAACCGATCTCGAGATGAAGAATTTCGCTTCAGTGGCATCGCGCGCCGAGCCTGAGACTTGGACATTCGAGCGACCTCGAACCGGACCCACCGAACCCATGACAATCCCCGGCGGCGCCTTGTCTGACAACTCAGCGCCCAGCTGACCTACGCCACCGCTCGCTACCGGCCGTTACAACTGAGCGGTGCAGGCCCTCAGCAGTACCCACTCCCCTCTCGTCCCCGCCGCAGCAGATCGTGCCAGTCGAAGGACGGCATGTGCCGATCGAGAAAGCAGCCGATCGAACGATGAGACCTCGAGCCATCGCTCGCTGCTGCAGGCATCTGCCGGCGGCGATGCGTTGGCCTTCCGGAACCTGTATCAGCAGACCAGTGCTCGCCTATATGCAGTTGTCCGCCGGATCGTCTGGCTGCGCGATGAAGCCGACCAGGTGTTGCAAGAGGTCTATCTGAAGATCTGGCGCCATGCCGGCGACTTCGATGGCTCGAAGGCGCAACCGCTGACCTGGATGCATCGAATCGCGCACAACCATGCGGTCGATCATCTGCGCCGCGATGCGCTGCGGGTCGGTCTGACTGCAACCCCGCAGTCCGGCTGCGATGTTTCCGATCCGCTGCATCAAGCCGTCGATGGGGCACCGCTTCCTGACGAACACCTGAACCACGTCGAGGAACTGCAGCAGGTGCAGCGCTTGCTCGACACGCTCGGGGCGCGGCAACGGCAGGTGCTGGTGATGAGTTTCTGTGATGGCCTGAGCCATAACGACATTGCGACGCATCTCGGAGTACCGCTCGGTTCGGTGAAAAGCTGGATGCGACGCGGGCTGCAGCAGGTGCGGTCGGCGATCGAACAGCAGCAAGGCCGTTGATACGTCGCCCGTCTACGAGCAGACCGTCACCGAAGTCGTCGAAGCGGCGTTGCGCCGCCGCGGCACGGTCTCCGCGCCGCCGCTCGGCAATGTGACGCTGGTCAAGTGACAACGCGGCCGGTCGATCCGGCCGCGTCTGCAACTTCGCTCAGTCGACCTTCGCGCCCGACACCTTCACGACCTGCGCCCATTTGCGCGTTTCGGCGTCGATGAAGGTGGCAAACTGCGCGCTCGTGATGCCGCTCGGCACCGCGCCCTGGGCGATCAGCCGTTCCTTCATCGCCGGGCTGGCGAGTGCCTTCGCGGTCTCCTGCTGGACCTTGTCGACGATGTCGGCCGGCGTGCCGGCCGGAGCCAGCAGGCCGAACCATGAACTCGCCTCATAGTTCTTCAATGCCGGGCCGCCGACTTCGGCGATCGTCGGCAGGTCCGGCAGTGCCGCCGAGCGGGTCGCGCTGGTCACCGCCAGCGCCTTCAGCTTGCCGGCCTTGATCTGCGGCAGCGCGCTCGGCAGGTTGTCGAACATCAGGTCCATGCTGCCCCCGAGCAGGTCGAGCAGCGCCGGGCCGGAGCCGCGGTACGGAAAGTGGACCATATAAGTGCCGGTCATGCTTTTGAACAGTTCACCGGCCAGATGGATCGATGTGCCATTGCCCGAGCTCGCCATGTTCAGCTTGCCCGGGTTCGCCTTTGCATGTCGGATCAGGTCGGCCACGGTATTGATGCCGTACTGCTGCGCCTTCGCCGGATTCATCACCAGCACGTTTGGTACTGCGGCAACCAGCGTCACCGGAACAAAATCCTTCACCGGGTCGTACGGCAGCTTCGGGTAGAGGCTCGAATTGATGCCGTGCGTGCCGACCGTGCCCATCAGGAAGTTGTAGCCGTCACCGGCTGAACGGGAGACATCGGCCGCGCCGATGTTGCCGCCGGCACCCGGCTTGTTGTCGATGATGAAGGTCTGACCGAAGGCGCGCTGCAACTCCGGCGCCAGCGCACGGGCGAGGATGTCGGTCGTGCCACCGGCGGCAAACGGCACGACGATGCGAACATTTTTCGTCGGCCACGACTGGGCCTGTGCGGCAAACGGAAAGCCTGCGGCCAAGACAAGGGCAAGCAGGCGGCGGCGATTGAACATGACAACTCCAGAAAACGGGGAGCCCGGAGTGTGCAGCATTCGACGGCGCTGCGTGCGCCGCCGCCAAGGTCAGCAGATCCGCGGCAGGGGCTCGCCGGACAGCCAATCGACCATCCGGCGACCGCCGAAAGCGGTCGCCATCTGCACGAAGTGGTGCGGATCGTCGGTGACGGTGCCGATGCACGCCGCCTGATGGCCGAGCGGATGAGCCCGCCAGGCCGCCAGCGCATCCTGCACGAATGGAGCTGCACAGATCGCGACGCACTTGCCTTCGTTGGCGATATACAGCGGGTCGAGGCCGAGCAGTTCACAGGCCGCCTCGACCTGAGGCCGCACCGGTATCGCCGTTTCGTCGAGCACCATGCCGACAGACGACTGGCGGGCAATCTCGTTCAGCGTCGTCGCCAGCCCGCCGCGGGTCGGATCGCGCAGCACCCGGATCGCGCCCTCCGGCACTGCCGCGAGCAGTTGCCCGACCAGCGTGTGCAACGCGGCCGAGTCCGATTCGATCGTCGTCTCGAAATCAAGCGATTCGCGGCGTGACAACACCGCGACACCATGATCGCCGATCGTGCCGGACAGCAGCACCGCATCGCCGGGCCGCGCCAGTGCGCCGTCCAGGCAGCGACCGGGCGGCAGCGCACCGATGCCGGTCGTCGAGATGAAGACACCGTCCGCCTTGCCGGCTTCGACCACCTTGGTATCGCCGGCGACCACCGGCACGCCGGCCTCGCGCGCCGCCGCAGCCATCGATTCGACGATCCGCCGCAGTTCGGCCAGCGCAAAACCCTCCTCGAGGATGAAGCTGGCGCTGAGGTACAGCGGCACCGCGCCCATCATCGCGACATCGTTGATCGTGCCGTGCACCGCGAGGCTGCCGATGTCGCCGCCAGGGAAAAACAACGGCGTGATCACATGGGCATCGGTCGCGACGACCAGCCGGTGGCCGGCCGGCGGGCTGACGACGGCGCCATCGTTGCCGGCGCGAAGAAACAGGTTGTCGAAGGCGCGGACAAACAGTTCGTCGACCAGCTGCGCGGTGGCCCGGCCGCCGGCGCCATGGTTCATGTCGACCTGGCCATTGCGCAGGTCGAGCGGGCGCACATAGGCCTTTTTCATGCCGCCGTCGCCTCATCCGCGAGCACCGGAATGCTCCGGAAGCGGCCATAGGTGTAGTGCGCGGCACAGGCGCCCTCGGACGACACCATGCACGAGCCCATCGGGGTTTCCGGCGTGCAGACGCTGCCGAACAGCTTGCATTCGGTCGGCGCCTTCACGCCGCGCAGGATGGCGCCGCATTCGCATTGCTTGTGGTCAGGCACGGCTGAATAACTCAGCGCATGGCGAGCCTCGGCATCGAAGCGGGCAAATGCCGGCCGGATGCGCAGTGCGCTGCGCGCCACTTCGCCGAGGCCACGCCACTCGAAACTGTCGCGGCATTCGAACACCTCGTCGATCACCTGCTGCGCCGCGCGGTTGCCCTGCCGGCTGACCGCACGCGTGAACTCGTTCTCGACCTCGGCCCGGCCTTCGTTGATCTGGCGCACCAGCATCAGGATCGCCTGCATCACGTCCAGCGGTTCGAAGCCGGCGATCACCACCGGCTTGCGGTAGGTCGCGGCAAAGCCCTCATAGGGTTGCGAGCCGATCACGATGCTGACGTGGGCTGGCCCGACAAAACCGTCGATCGGCACGCTGCCGAGTTGCCGGGCCTCGGCCGCATCGAGCAGGTGGGTGATCGCCGCCGGCGTCAGCACGTGGTTGCACAACACGCTGAAATTGCCGAGGTTCTCCGCAGCCGCCTGGCGGATCACCAGCGCAGTTGGCGGCGTCGTCGTTTCGAAGCCGATCGCCAAAAAGACCACCTCGCGTTGCGGATTCGCCCGCGCCAGACGCAGCGCATCGGCAGCCGAATAGACCATGCGGACGTCCGCACCGCGCGCCTTCGCCCGCAGCAACGACAAGCCGTCGGACGCCGGCACGCGCATCACGTCGCCGTAAGTGCACAACAGCACCCCGCGATCGAGTGCGAGCCGGATCGCGAGGTCGATGCGGCCGATCGGCAATACGCAGACCGGGCATCCGGGGCCGTGGATCATCCGCAGATTGGCCGGCAACAATTCGGTGATGCCGTAACGCGAGATCGCATGGGTGTGGCCGCCGCAGAATTCCATCAAGCGATAGCGGCGCGCCGGCTCGACCTCGGCAGCGAGCCGGGCCGCGAGCTTCGCGGCGAGTGCACCATCGCGGTATTCGTCGACAAATTTCATCCCGCCGCCCCTCGCACCGTGGCGATCTCGCCGAACAATTCGAGCGTGCGCTGCGCCTCTTCCGGATCGAGCACACCGATCGCATGGCCGACATGCACGATCACATAGCAGCCGACCGCGACGCCGGGCGTCAATGCCAGCGAGATTTCCTTGCGCACGCCACCGAGTTCGCCGACGGCGATCTCGTCATCCCGAATCTCGACGACCAGCGCCGGCAAGGCAAGACACATCTCAGACCTCCATCTCGAGCGGTACCGATGCCCGGGCCGGCGCCGCACCGGCGGCAACCTGGCAGGCGGCAACCCAGGCTTGCCCGAGCGCGAGCCCGGCATCGCCACAACCGATTGCCCGCGGTGCATGGACAACCAGGCCGGCCCGCCGCAAACGCCGCGTCAGCTGCTCCGACAACACCCGGTTCATGAAACAACCGCCACCAAAAACGACGTGGCGCACCTGCGCCGCGCCGGCCGCCGCGACGACGATCCGCGCCAGGACCGCGGCCAATGCGAGGTGAAATGTCGCGGCGCCGCGGCCGACCGCTGCCGGGTCGCAACGGTCGACGTCGAACAGATCGGCGACGACCTGCCTCAACTCGGCCGCATCGACCTCGGGCTCGTCGCCGCGATGCGCCTTCAGCCAGTCGGCGGCGCGATGCTCGAGCAGCACCGCCGCCTCGGCCTCCTGGCCCTGCCGGACACTGAGGCCGAGCGCGCCGGCCGCGGCATCGAACCAGCGGCCTGCGCTGGTGGTCGACGGGCAGTTCAGGCGGCGGTCGAGCATCGTCGCGACGGTGCGCGCCGCCAGCGCGCCGACCAGCGACGAAAAACGTGGCTCGATCTCGCCGCATCGCCCTGCCGCATGCAGCACCGCGGCAGCAACACGCCACGGCTCGCGCGCCGCCACATCGCCGCCCGGCAGCGCGATCGTCTCGAGATGCCCGACGCGTGCCCAACGGTCGGCGCAATGGCCACCGCCGACATGCAGCACCTCGCCGCCCCACGCGGTGCCGTCCGAGCCGAGGCCGACGCCGTCGAGCGCGATACCGATGACCGGGTCGGCGAGCCCCTGTTCGGCGATCACCGCGGCAACATGGGCATGGTGGTGCTGTACGCCGATCGCCGGCACGCCGAGACGGGCCGCCAGCGCCTGCGCAACGGCAGTGCTGTGGAAGTCCGGGTGCAGGTCGTGCGCGATTGCATCGATCGGCCCGCTGGCAAGCTCGCACAAGCGGTCGACCGACCGCTCCAGCGCGATGCACGGGCCGGGCGAGCCGAGGTCGCCATGGATCGCCGACCGCAACACCAGCCGATCCTCGAGCAGGCAGGCGCGGCTTTTCAGGAAGGCACCGCAGGCCAGCACGCGTGCCGGTGCACGCAGCGGCAATGCCAGGCGGGCATGGCGCATCGTCATCCGGCCTTCTCCAGCACCGGGCGCAGGTGCGCCTGGACATCGCGGACGCGCCGATCGAGTGGCGAATCGCCGCCCGCGCCCGGCCGTTCGCCGAGCAACCAGTCGACCCAGCGCTCGAGCCCGTCACCGGTTCGCGCCGACAGCAGCATCACCTCGATGTCGGGGTTGACGCGCCGAGCAAAGTCGATGCAGCGCTGCAGATCGAAGTCGACATGCGGCAGCAGATCGATCTTGTTGATCACCATCAGTCCGGCGGCGGCAAACATGTCGGGGTATTTGGCCGGCTTGTCGTCGCCTTCGGTGACCGACAGGATCGCAACCTTGGCCTGCTCGCCGAGATCCCACAACGCCGGGCAGACCAGATTGCCGACATTTTCGATCAGCAGCAGCGCACCGATCTCGCTGGCGGCATCGTGGTGTGCGGCGGCGTGCAGCGGCAGGCGTTCGAATGCCGCGGCCACCATCCGCGCATCGAGATGGCAACCCTTGCCGGTATTGACCTGCACTGCGGCCGCGCCGCTGGCACGGATCCGCTCGGCGTCGTGGCTGGTCTGCTGGTCACCTTCGATCACAGCCAATGGCAGCCCCGGCGCGCGCCGCTGCAGGAGGCCGATGGTCGCGCACAGCAGGCTGGTCTTGCCAGCACCGGGACTCGATACCAGGTTGTACGCGCTCACGCGGTGCGCAGCGAAATGCGCACGGTTGCGGTCCGCCAGGCGCTGATTGGCACCGAGCACGTCGGCTTCCAGCTTGATCGCGCGCGCCTGGCTCATGCCAGGCACCGACACCCGCGCGGCGCCGGCGCCGAAGTCGAGCCTGAGTGTGTCGTCGGCGCTCGCCGGTCCTGCTCCGGCCGCCACCGGCATGTTCCGTTTCGCATCGCCACATCCACAAACCACGCACATCCTGTTCCCCTTCGGCTCAACGCGACTAGCTGCTCACTCGACCAGCATGTCGACCAGTTTCAATTCGCTCCCCGCGGTCACGACCAGGCCGCCGGCACCGCAGTCCGCACAGGCCTGCCAGCGGTCGGTCATCTCGGATTCGCGCCCGCATTCGCGGCAGCGGCCACGGCCGCGTGCTTCGTCGATCGCGAGCTCGGCGCCTTCGAGCAGCGTGCCGGGCGCGATCGACTCGAGCGCAAAACGCAATGCGCCGGCCTCGACACAGGACAGCGTTAGCACCATCAGGTGCAATTCGCGAACCCGCCGAAAAGGCTCTCGCTGCGCCGCCTCCTCGACCAGTTGCAGGATGCTGCCGGCAATGCTCATTTCATGCACGGCGCAGCTCCGGCAGCCGCTGCTCGCGCAGCCAGCGCAGCGCAAGCACGAGCGCCCGTTCGAGGTTGCGCCGTGCGGCATCGCTGAGCGCTTCACCGAGCCCGAAGCGCTCGCCCGCGATGGCCAGTTGCCAGGCAGGCGGCGGCCGGCCGTGCAACTGGGCGGCCACGCACAGCACCGCCTGCGGGCGCAACGCATGGCTGGCCACCGGTACCCGTTCGTCGGCATCAAGCGGCACGATGCCGGCGGCATCGACGACGCCTGGCCGCGCAGCATCGACAAACAGCACCGCAGCCCGCCCTTCCAGATCGGCCGCATGTTCGACCTGCAACTGGAAATCGGTCAGCAGTTCCACCTCGCCGTCGCGGTCGACCGCTGCATCGTGCAGCCGCTGCAGCAGCAGCGGGCCGAGCGCATCGTCACCGCGACTCGGATTGCCGACCGCCAGCACGAGCAAGCGCGCGGGCCTCGTCATGCCGCCCGCCCGAAATGCCCGTCGCCATCGCGCAGCACGCGGTCACGCAGGCCGCCCGACGCGTCGACCAGGTCGACCTCGAGCGGCATGCTGCCGAGTGCATGCGTCGCGCAACTGAGGCAGGGGTCGTAGGCACGCACCGCGACCTCGATGTGGTTCAGCAGGCCTTCGCTGATCGCGCGTCCGTCGAAATAGCGATCGGCCACACTGCGGATCGATTCGTTCATCGCCCGGTTGTTGTGGGTCGTGCTGACGATCAGGTTGCACCACGTGACCAGATCGTCGTCGCCGATCGCATAGTGGTGGATCAGCGTACCGCGCGGCGCCTCGATCACGCCGACGCCTTCGCGCAGCGACGGCCGCTGCCCGGGCAACGGCGCGACGAGGTCGCCGCCGAGCAGGGCCTCGTCGTCGAGGATGTCGGCGATGACTTCCATCGCATGCAGCATCTCGATCATCCGCGCCCAGTGGTAGGCGAGCGTCGCCTGCGCCGGCCCGTCGGCAAGCAGGCGTTGCCGCTGCGCCTCGGCACGCGGGCTCGGCACGAGATCGCAGTTGTGCATCCGTGCCAGCGGGCCGACCCGGTACCAGCCGGCATCGGGACCGAGCGCGCGCAGATGCGGAAATTTCATGTACGTCCACGGCTCGGTCCGCTCCTCGATCAGGTCGAGGTACTGCTGGACGTCCGCGCCATCGACGAGCAGCCGGCCGGCGGGGTCGCGGGCGCGCAGCACGCCGTCGTAGAGGTCGAGCGCGCCGCTGCGATCGACGATCGACAGCCAGTTCGACGCAAAACTGCCGAAATGGTCGTAGAGCTCGCGGTCTTTCGCATGCAGCTGCGCGACCAGTTCGACCGCCTGCTCGCACCACGCAATCATTTGCGGCACCTGCGCGGCCAAGCCGTCGCGGTCGGCCGCCGTCAGGTGTCGATTGACGCCGCCAGGCACCGAGCCGGTGCCGTGCACGCGTTTGCCGGCGGTCAGGCGGATCACCTCCTGACCGAACTTGCGCAGTGCGACGCCCTGCCGCGCGAGGTCGGGAAAAGCGGCGGCGAGGCCGACAATGTTGCGCCGGGTCACCTCGCTGTCGAAACCGAACAGCAGGTCTGGCGACGATAAATGGAAGAAGTGCACCGCATGCGACTGCATGATCTGCCCGTAATGCATCAGCCGGCGCATCGCCTGCGCCGTCGGTGGGATCCCGGCCACGCCGAGCGCGACATCGATCGCCTTGCTGGCCGCGAGGTGGTGCGAGACCGGGCAGATGCCGCACAGCCGCTGCACCATCACCGGCACCTCCCAGTACGGCCGGCCGACGATGAAGCTCTCGAAGCCGCGGAATTCGACGATGTGCAGCCGCGCCTGCTGCACACGGTCCTGCGCGTCGAGCAGCAGCGTGACCTTGCCGTGCCCCTCGACACGCGATACCGGATCGATGGCGACCCGGCGCAGAGGTGGTGCAGGATTCGCTGACATCTCGTTCAGTCGTAATGGATCAGGCCATGGCCGAGCTGCGGCTCGCGGCCGTCGAGCAGCGCGGTCAGAAAGGCCCAGATCGCATCCGCGCTCGGCGGGCAGCCGGGCAGGAAATGGTCGATCCGGACCACTTCGTGGATCGGGTGCACATGGGCCAGCGGCAGCGGCAGCTCCGGATCATTCGGCACCTGGCTGCCCGCGCCGAGACCGGGGCGCTGCTGATAGACATCGGTCAGGATGCGGCCGATATCGAGCGCATTGCGCTGCGCCGGCAACCCGCCGGTGATCGCGCACGCACCGACCGCGACCAGCAGCTTGCAGCGGGCGCGGAACTCGCGCAGCACGAGCACGTTTTCCGCATTGCACAGGCCGCCTTCGATCAGGCCGATGTCGCACGGGCCGCAGTGTTTCAGGTCGGTCAGCGGCGACCGGTCGAAGTCGACCCGTTCGAACAGAACGAACAGGCGCTCGTCGAGATCGAGCAGCGACATGTGGCAGCCGAAGCAGCCGGCCAGCGATACCGTCGCCAGCCGCGGCTTGGGCCGAGCTTGCTCATCGGACCGGGGCGCGCGGTCAGGTCGCTCAATCGCCGTCATCGTCGCTACCTCCGTCGCGCTGTTCGCCTTGTTCGGAGATCGGCGCACGGTCGAATCGGCGCTCGCCGATCGGCACCGCAAATCCGCGCCGCTTCGGCAGTATTGCACCGACCGGGCAGACGCTGGCGGCAAAGTCGCCGGCCGAAAAACTGCTGTCGCCGAGCTTGCCGCTGGCTGAATTGACGAGCAGCTGCACACCGACGCCATGGCCGCCGATCGCGAACACGTCCTTGCCGTCGACCTCATGGCTGGCGCGCACACACAGCTTGCACAGGATGCAGCGGTTCAGCTCGAGCCACATGTCCGGGTGGCTGGCATCGACCGGCCGCAGCGGATAGAACTCCTCGAATTTCGGCCCGGTCATGCCCATCTCGTAGGCGGTGGCCTGCAGCAGGCAGTCGCCGCTTTTTTCGCAGCCGGGACAGAAATGGTTGCCTTCGACAAACAGCATCTGCAGCAGCATGCGGCGCTTGCCATCGAGTTCGGCGCTGCGGTTTTCGACCTGCGCATCGGGCGTCGCACGGGTCGTGCAGGCGGCGACGAGTCGGCCGTCGACCTTCACCGTACACAACCGGCAGGCACCGCTCTGGCCGAGCCTGGGATGCCAGCACAGGTGCGGGATATGGTGCCCGGCCCTGTTTGCCGCGGCGAGCAGCGTCTCCCCCTCCTCGAACGACACGGCCTGCTGGTCGAGCACGAAACAGGGCTGGTCGGCGCGGTTGCTCATCCCTGCCGCTCCAGGTGGGCGCCGGCATCGTCGCGGCCGGTGACATGGCGCGCCGGCGCCAGTTCGGCATCGAGATCGAAGGCCGGCGTGAAACGGGGCGACTGCAGCCGACGTTCATAAGCCGGGCGGAAGCGCAGCAGCGTATCGCGCAGCGGATTGGTTGCGCTCGCGCCGAGACCGCAGTGCGTCGTGCCATGCAGCAATGCCTCCAGCTCGCGCAACTCGCCTTCGTCGAACATCGAGCCATGGCCGGCCGCCAGCTTGTCCATCCGGCGCACCACCAGCTCGGTGCCGACCCGGCATGGCGTGCAGAAACCGCAGCTTTCGTGGGCGAAGAAGTGGCTGAAATTGCGCGCGACGTCGAACATGTCGCGGGTCTGGTCGAACACCATCAACGCGCCAGCGGTCGGCACATCCTCGAACCCGATGCGCCGGCCGAATTCATCGGCGGCAAGGCAGATGCCGGACGGGCCGCCAACCTGAACCGCCTGGGTGCGCTGCGCGCCGCAGTCGTGCAGCATTTGCTCGATCGAGGTACCGAACGGGTATTCGTAGATGCCGGGCCGCTCGCAGTCGCCACTGATCGAATGGACCTTGGTGCCGCTGCTTTGCGGCGTGCCGATCGCTGCCCACCATGCCCCGCCGCGCTCGGCGATGTGGGCTGCCGCGCAGAAGGTCTCGACGTTGTTGACGACGGTCGGCTGGCCGAGATACCCCCGCTCGACCGGAAACGGCGGGCGGATCCGCGGCGTGCCGCGTTTGCCCTCGAGCGACTCGATCAGCGAACTTTCCTCGCCGCAGACATAGGCGCCGGCGCCGATGTGGATCTCGATCTCGAGGTCGAAACCCGGCTCGCCGAGGATGTTCCTGCCGAGCAGGCCCTGCGCACGGCGACGTTCCAGCACCGCCTGCAGCGACTCCAGCAGATAGCGGTATTCACCGCGCAGGTAAAGGAATGCGTGGCGTGCACCGAGCACGCGGGCCGCAATCGTCATGCCCTCGATCACCGCATCGGGCTGGCAACTCAGCAGCACCCGGTCCTTGAAGGTGCCGGGCTCCCCCTCATCGGCGTTGCAGACGACGATTCGGCTGCCTCCAGGCAGCACCGGTGCGCGCCGGCACAGCCGCCACTTGTCGGCGGTGCGGAATCCTGCGCCGCCTCGGCCGCGCAGGCGCGAGCCGTCGATTTCGGCAAGCGTGGCCTCGGCGCCGCGTGCCAGGCAGGCCTGCAGGCCGGCGCCGAGCATCGGCGCAGCGGCCAGCAGTTGATCGCTGCGCCGCAGCTGCGGGTCGACCTGTTGCCATTGCGCCGGCCAGTCGACCACCGGAACCCGCGCGAGCACCAGTTCCGCCAGTTCGGCGACACGTTCGCTGTTCATCCGGGTCAGCACCTGATGCTGGTTGACCAGCAGAGCCGGGCCCTGGTCGCCCATTCCGGTGCACGACGTGAAGCCGGTGCTGACCAGGCCGCCCGTCGAGATCTGGCCAGGCACGATGCCGAGCTGGCGGCACAACTCGGCGGCCAGCACGCGGCTGCCCGCCATCTGGTCGATGATGTTGTCGCTCCACAGCAAGTGGTATTCACCAACCGGCTGCAGGTGGAAAAAACGGTAGAAGCTCGCGACCCCGCCGACGATCGCCGGCGTCAGCTGAACTCCGGCGGCGATCGTCGCGATCGCTTCGTGCGGCAGCCAGCGCGTGATGGCCTGGACTTCGCGCAGGATCTGTACCAGCGCATCGCGCCGTCCGCCATGCCGACGCACCACCGCATCGACGGCGGCGAGGTCGATGGGGGCAGAGTCATCGGCGAAATCCGGCATGGCAAGCCCAGTTGAGCATGCCGGCGGCGCCCCGCCATTGATTTATGTCAGGCTTGCTTCGCCGGAGCGGAAGCATTGGCGATGCGGTCAGAGCCGCATCGCAGAACAGGGAATCAGCGCTTGGCGCCTTCCTGCACCGGCACCAGCACGACCGGCGGGCCGACCGTGACCGTCGTGATTTCCTTGATCACGCCACCGCCCTCGACGCTGCCGGACTGCCTGCCCTCGCCGAGCGCGAGTTTCTGGCAGGCCTTGCGTTCGGCTTCCGGCACGCGATCGCAACGGGCGAGCGCGTTCTGCCGCCATTCTTCGGGGCCGGCCGTTGCATGCCCCTTGCGCGCTTCGGCAAGGGCATTGCGCGCTTCCTTCAGGCAGGTTTCGCGGTCCTGGTGCGACTGACCGCTCAGGCAGGCCTGGCGCTCTTGCTTGAAGCGAGCCTCGGCCGATGCCAGGCCGGATGACGACGAAGCCGATGCGGCACCGATCGCGAATGTGACCATTGCAAAGCCGGCTGCACAGCGGCTGATCACCGATGAAGTTCTGCTGTTCATGTCTGGACCTCCAGGAACCCGGACTGGCCGGTGGTAGTGGACGAGGGCCGTTTCTGCAAAACGGATTGCGCGAGGCCGGAAGCAAAGTGCGTCTGTACGCTGCTCCGGCAACTGTGTTTGCAGACTAGGCCGGCCGCCCTGCGCCCACCATCGGCAGGCAACGACTTGTCCGGTAGGAAGCCCCCTACGGCTCATGTTCTTGCAGCGCACCGCTTCGCTGGACTGCGCGCACTGGTCCTACGCGGCGCCGCGGCACGCTCCGATCCGCACCGCGCTGGAGCAGGCCTAAGCTGATTGCATCGGTGACCATTTCGGCCAGACAAGCCGTCAGCCGGTCAATCGATGGGATGTGGCCGGCACGCGCCGGCCCTCACTGTCGTCAACGAAGGAAAGGAAATCAAATGAACTGGGATCGCATTGAAGGCAACTGGAAACAGATCAAGGGCAAGGCCAAGGTTCAGTGGGGCAAGCTGACCGATGACGATCTGGATGTCGTCGCCGGCAATCGCCAGCAGCTGGCCGGCAAGATCCAGGAGCGTTACGGCATCGAGAAGGACGAGGCCGAGAAGCAGGTCGACGCCTGGGGCAAGTCTGCCGATGACAAGTGGTTCAACTGAGGAACCAGCCACATTGAGTGAGCCTGCGGGCGCGGCGGTCTGACCAGGACGCCGCGCCCTTCGTGTTTGTGGCGGGCGGCACTCGGCCGCCGCTTTGTAGCATGCACTTACGCATGTCGGTTGCGTCCGACAGTGCAAATCGATGGCCACCGATAGGTTTCGAGATCATGGACCCTTAACCTGCTCGCAGGATCATCGCCACGTGCGATGCCGGGTGGCAAGACCGCGGTGCATGGGGCACCGCTCCGGTACATCTGCCGCCAGCGAGTCTAAGAAGAGGACCACGATGAACAGCCAATCCACCAACCGCCTGCGCACCACGATGCTTGCAACGGCCGCCGCTGCGGCGCTGCTGCTGAGCGCCTGTGGCAATCGCGACGAAGAGCGCACCGCCGGCCAGCAGATCGATTCCGCGGTCGCGACTGCCGAGCAGAAAAGCGATCAGGCATCGACCGAGATCCGCGAGCAGGTCGCCGATGCGCAGCAGGCCACCCGCGAAGCCACCGCCGACCTGAAGCAGAGCGCATCCAATGCGGCCGAAGCCGTCAGCGACAAGGTGCACGACGCCGCAATCACCGCATCGGTCAATGCCGAACTCGCGAAGGATTCGGCACTCAGCGCGCTGAAGATCGACGTCGACACCGTCAATGGCAAGGTATCCTTGCGCGGCACGGCGCCGAACTCCGAAGCCCGCGAGCGTGCGACCCGACTTGCCGCCAATGTGAAGGGCGTGGTCGACGTGCAGAACAACCTCGAAGTCCGCAGCTGATCTCCTTGGGAACGCACCGCCATGACACCTTTTTCCTGCAGCAGTTGTGGCCAGACCGTCTTCTTCGAGAATTCGGTCTGTGGTGCGTGCCAGTCCGCGCTCGGCTATGTGCCGAGCGAGGGTCGGATGCAGGCGTTCGACGCCAGCGAATCGGCAAACAGCGAACGCTCCGGCGAGCCGCTCGCCGAAGGCTGGCTGCGCAAGGGCGGTGGTGGCGGGCGGCTGCGCCCGTGCACAAACCGCGTGCAGCACGATATCTGCAACTGGATGCTCGATGCCGGTGACGATCACGATTTTTGCATCAGCTGCCGGCTGACCGAGGTCATCCCGTCGCTCGACAACCCGATCAATCTGCGCCACTGGGCGGCGATCGAGACGGCGAAGCGGCGCCTCGTCTATACCTTGATGAAGATCGGCCTGACGCCGAAACCGAAAACCGGCCCCGACGACAAGAAGGGCCTGGCTTTCCACCTGCTCGAAAGCCTCCCCGGTGAAGCGCCTGTGGTCACCGGACACGACGACGGGCTGATCACGCTGAACATTGCCGAAGCCGACGATGTGCAGCGCGAAGCCGCGCGTGTTTCGTTGCGCGAGCCGGTGCGCACGCTGCTCGGCCACTTGCGCCATGAGGTCAGCCACTACCTGCAGCAGCGCTACGTCACCGGCTGCGAAGGCGAAGCGCATTGCCGCGAGATCTTCGGCGACGAGCGCGCCGACTATCAGGCGGCGCTGCAAACCCACTATTCGAACGGCCCGCCGGCCGACTGGTCGAGCCGCTTCGTCAGCGAATATGCCAGCTGCCATCCGTGGGAGGACTGGGCCGAAACCTGCGCGCATTACCTGCTGGTGATCGACGCGGTCGAAACCGCCTCATCGTGGGGGCTGCGCCTGAACGGCCATACGTCGACCGAACCGGCCGACGGCGCGCCGCCGCAGAATGTGCCGCTGGAGGAACTGGTGCTCGAGCACTGGCTGCCGGTGGCACAGTTTCTCAATGCGATGAACCGCAGCCTCGGCCTGCCCGACGGCTATCCCTATCTGCTGCCGCCACGGGTGCTCGAGAAAATGAGCACGGTGCAGACCCTGCTCGCGCAGGCCGCGGCCGGATCGAAACCGGCGCCGGAACAGACCTGGGAAGGCGAAGGTGGCGCGCTGCCCGATATCGGCAGCCAGGTGCCGCCGGTCTCGCACCCGGCCTGAGCCGCACCGAAGAAGCGCCGCCACAGCGGCGCTTCTTGTTTCAGAATCGGCCGATGTACCCGCGGTTTTCAAGCGGCTCGCGCCGCCGTGGCGGCCATTACCTCGCGACCTTCGTCAGCGCTGTCATGTTGCTCGCGTGGTGGCTGCCTGCGGCCGCGCAAGGCATCGTCGTCGGCCAGGTCAGCCGGGTCCACGATGGCGATACGCTGACGATCGCGCAGCACGACGGCGAACTGCTGGTCCGGCTGGCGGCGATCGACGCACCCGAGGCTGAGCAGCCATTCGGCAGCGCGTCGCGCGACAGCCTCGTCGGCTGCGCGCTGGGCCGCACCGCAGTGGTCGAGGTACTCGGTAGCGACCGCCATGGCCGCACGCTCGGCATCGTCTTTGCGGCCGACCAGGACTGCGGCCTGAACCAGCTGCGCAAGGGCATGGCCTGGTTCTATCGGCAATATGCCCACGAGCAGCCGAGTCGGCGGCGCATCGACTACGCGGCTGCCGAACGACTGGCCCGACGACAACGCACGGGCTTGTGGGCCGACGACGCGCCGTTGCCCCCGGCCGCCTGGCGGCAACAGAATCCGCGCTTCGTCGCGCCGGCGCCGCGCTGAGCGGCCGGCGGCGATAGCCCCGACGCCAGCCGGATCGGCCCAGGTCTGCTACCTTCTGCCCCCTAAAACAATGAGGAGCGAGCGAGTGACCCTGTTGATCCAAGGCCTGCAGGCGTTGAGCGAGGCACAGCTGAAGGGCATTCGCCGCGGCATCGAGAAAGAGAGCCTGCGGGTTTTGCCCGGCGGCGCGCTGGCGTCGACGCCCCATCCGGCCGCGCTCGGGTCGGCGCTGAAGCACCCGCACATCACGACCGATTTCAGCGAATCGCAGCTCGAACTGGTGACCGGTGCACACGCCAATGCCGATCGTTGCATCGAGCAACTGACCGAGATCCACCAGTATGTCTACCGCGTGTTGGCGGCCCAGGGCGACGAGCGGCTGTGGGTATCCAGCATGCCGTGCCGCCTGCCGGCCGATGACGAGATACCGATCGGCCGCTACGGGCGTTCGAACGTCGGCCAGGCCAAAAGCGTCTACCGGACCGGCCTCGGCTACCGCTACGGCAGGCGCATGCAGACGATTTCCGGCATCCACTACAACTGGTCGATGCCCGGTGTCTCGAGCGAGGACTATTTCGCGCTGATCCGCAATTTCCGCCGGCGCTCGTTCCTGCTGCTTTATCTGTTCGGCGCCTCGCCGGCGGTCTGCCCGGACTTCGTCCGCGACCGCCCGCACCAGCTGGAGCCGCTCGGCCCTCACACGCTGCACCTGCCGCATGCGACGTCGCTGCGGATGGGCCGGCTCGGCTACCAGAGCGATGCGCAGTCGACGCTGGCGGTCAGCTACAACAGCCTGGAGACCTATGGTGCGTCGCTGCACGACGCGCTGACACGACCGTACCCGCCGTACGAGGCGATCGGCGTCACCGGCCCGGACGGGCAATACCGGCAACTGGCGACCAGCCTGCTGCAGATCGAAAACGAGTTCTACGGCACGATCCGGCCGAAGCGGGTGATCTTCCCCGGTGAGCGGCCGCTGCATGCATTGCGCGAGCGCGGCGTCGAATATGTCGAGGTCCGCTGCATGGACCTCGATCCGTTCGAGCCGGTCGGCATCTCGGCGCAGACGGCACGTTTTCTCGACATCTTTCTGCTGCACTGCCTGCTCAGCGAAAGCCCGCCGGATACGCCGGATGAAATCGCCGCACTCGGGCGCAACCAGCACCACACTGCAACCCACGGCCGTGCGCCGGGCCTGAGGCTCGAACGCAACAACCTGCAGCAGCCGCTCGACGACTGGGCCGACGAGCTGATGGCCGATTTCCAGCCGATCGCCGAACGGCTCGACGCCATCGATGGCGGCGAACTGCACCAGGCTGCGCTGGACGCGGCACGGCGCACCGTCAGGGACCCCGAGCGCCTGCCGTCGGCACGCGTCATCGCGGCGATCCGCGACGCCCTCGACGGCGGGCACAACCGCTTCACCGATCTGTGCTCGGAAAAGACGCGCGAACAGCTGATGGCGCTGCCGTGGAGCGACGACGCCGAACAGCGCCACCGTGCACTGGCCGCCCGGTCGGTCGACGACCAGCGCGAGATCGAGGCGATGGACAGCATGCCGTTCGAGTTGTACCGCCAGGAATACCTCGCGCCGTACCGGCTCGAGGTGCCGGCGCACTGAGCAACGGCCGGTCGGCAGGTCGGTTCGTTGGCTCTGCCAACGCCGACCGGCGTCAGCCTGGCGGCGCAGCGGCGCTGCGTGCGCCGCGGAACATCATCGTCGAGTCGGCATCGTCGATCTCGGCCTGTTGCTGCGGGCCGATCAGTTCGAGGGTCAAGACACCGGCGATGCGGATCCGCGAGCCGGCCCTGACCGGTACCTGCTCGCCCTTGCCGACCGCGACCCCATCGACTTCGGTGCCATTGTCCGACAGCGCCCGCAACTGCAGGCCGTCGGCAAGACGACGAAATTCGAAATGCCAGCGGCTGATCTGGCGTGCCGAATCGGCATCCGGATGGCTCAATACGACGTCATTCGCGCGCAGGCCATCGTGCTCGGCGAGGCGGCCGAAGGCGACGATATCCTGCTGCGGCAGCGTCAGCTCCTCGCGCGTTTCCTCGATCCGCAAGCGGCGCGGGAACAGCGCCTGATCGCGCCAGTCGAGCGTCAGCAGTTCGACCGCAGTCGCCACACCCTTCAGCTGCACGGTGCCCAGCGCATGGCACATCAGGCGGTGGCTGCGTTCGATTTCGAGAAAGACCTCGCGCGTCAGGCGGATCTCGCCCGGATCGGCCGACGCGGCCACCCGGGCGCACAGATTGACCGCATCGCCGCTGACCGCGACGCCGTCGCTGAGCACCGAGCCCCAGTGCATGCCGACACGCACCTGCAACTGGTGCTGGCGGCCGCGGCCGGCGTTGCTGTGGGCAATCCGCTGGTGAAATTCGATCAGCGCCTTGACCGCCGCCTCGGCATTCGGAAAGACGCAGAAAGCGCCATCACCGGCGGTATCGACGATGCGGCCATCGCATTCGGCGACGCAGCCGCCGAGCAGATCGAGGTGCAGCTGCTGCAGCTGCCGCCCGGCCGCGTCGCCGAACTTCGCAAAATACGGCGTCGAGCCGACGATGTCCGAGAAGACCAGCAGCATCTGGCGGGCAAAGCGGCGCGTCAGTTCCTCCTGCAGCTGATTCTGCATGCGGATGATCTGCGTCATCGTCAGCGAACTGAGGTCGGCCATGCTTCGACATCCGGAGGTCCGTACCAGTGCGCTCCATTGTGCACCGTTGCCGCGGCGCCGGAGCCGCCGCCGTCAGCCGTCAGCGGTGGCCGGCATTTGCCGGATGCGGATTGCATTCTTGCCGCTTCGCTTCACCTCGTACATCAGCGAGTCGGCGAAAGCAAATGCGGCATCTTCGTCAGGCGGTGGCGGGGCGCACACTGCGACACCGACGCTGAAGCCGACCGGCCAGGCCCTGGCCTCGGCGAGTGCGATCAACGCGGCATGCAGCTGCGAGAAAAAGACCTGCGCGCCGCTGGCGTCTGCTTGCTGCAGTACGATGACGAATTCGTCGCCACCAATTCGGCCTACGATATCCGAGGCGCGCGCACGCGCGCGCAAGGTCACGGCGATCTCGGTCAGCACCTCGTCGCCGGTTCGGTGACCGAAGCTGTCATTGACCGACTTGAAATTGTCGAGGTCGATGTAGCCGATGGCGACAGGCTGCCGCTGCCTGGCCGCCAAGGTCGCGGCCTGCCGATAACGCCGCCGCACGCTGCCCGCATTCAGCAAGCCGGTCAGCGGGTCGGTCTGGGCCAGTGCCGCCGTCGTTTCGAGCAATGACCGCAGCTGGACGAGCAGATAGGCGACGATCACGAAAAATCCGAAGCGGACCACCGCATTCCAGAACGGAATCCAGGCTCGCGAATATTCATGCCCGGCGTCGACGTCGGCGGCCAGCCAGACCACCGCCGCCACGAGGCTGATACAGACAGCAATCCGCGCCCCCGCATACCATGCCGCGAGGCTGACCGGAATCAGATAAAAGATCGAGAACGAGATCTCGTAGCCGGTGGCCGAATCGAATATTCCGGTCAACGCCACCAACAACAGCGCCAGAAGCCCGATCCGAAGCGGGGAAAAACCAGCGATGAATTCGCGAATACCGGCCGTCATGCCGGTGGATTGTCTGCTCCCTCGGACCTTTCCGGTGATCAACCGCCGCCGATCACGCCGCAGGCAACCCGCGCACCGCCACCGCCGAGGGGCTCCGGATGATCCGAGTGGTTGTCGCCGCCGGCATGGACCATCAGCGAACGTTTCATGACATCGGCCATTTTCAGCCGCGGCGCCAGGACCGGATTGTTCGCCTTGCCGTCGGCTGCGACAAACAGCGCCGGCAGATCGCCGAGGTGGCCGTCGCCCCAGGGCAGGCCGTGCCGCTTCGTATTCTTCGGATCGAGGTGGCCACCGGCGGCCAGCGCCGGGACCGGCGCACCGTCCTTCATCGCCGGCTCACACGACGGATTTTCGTGCACGTGGAAGCCGTGCAGGCCGGGCTGCAACCCCTGCAGGTTCGGAAAAAAGGCCAGCCCGTGCGGCGTCTCGACGATGCGCACGCTGCCGACCGCGGCACCGACTCCCTTCGCATCAGCGACGTGCATGTTGACGGTGGTATCGGCGGCGTGTGCCGTGCCGGCCAGCACGATTGCAGCGAACATGGACAAGGTCTGTTTCATGAAGCCTCCATTCATTGAGATGACCGCATTGGAGTGGCAAGTCTCGTTGATGGTTCGCCTCTGTTGCAACCCCGCGGTTGGACAGCGCCGCGCAGCGTCAAGCTGCACGCGAAGCGTCCGGTGGACCTTTCAGTTCGACCACATTGCCTTCCGGATCGGTCAGGTAGATCGACGGTCCGAGGCCGTACGCGCCAAAACGCTGCGTGACCGGGCCCGCCTCGACACCATGGGCTGCCAGTTCGGCATGCAGCAGGTCGGCGTCGAAATCGGCGACCCGCAGGCAGAAGTGATCGAGGTTGCGCCCTTCGCCGCCGGGCGCCGCGCCGCCGGCGCGACCAAGTTGCCCATCGACCGGCACCAGATCGATCAGCGACGCGCCGGCGCGCAGCTGGATCAGCCCGATCTCGTCGTTGCGCCGCTCGACCGTGCAGCCGAGCACATCGCAATAGAAGTCGAGCATGCGCTGCAGATCGACGACGCGCAGCACCAGGTGGTCGATGTCGAGCAGCTTGATCATCGCTGCCTGCTGCTGCGCCAGCGCCGCCAGCACCAGCGGACCCCGAACCAGGCCGCGGCAAATGGCACGATGCCCGCCACCGCGCCAAATACCAGCGCCAGCGGCACGATCTCGAGCGAGCCGGCGCGGGTCGATGCCAGCATCGCCAGCAATCCGAGGTAGATGCCGAATGCCGGCCAGAATGCGGCTGGCCGTGCCTGCAGGAAGCCGGACACTGCCCCGGCCACCGCACCGCCGAGCAGGCCGACCCAGGCCAGCGACTGGCCGAGCACGACGGCCGTGCCCTGCGCCCACGCTTCGCTGCAACAGACCAGCAGGCCGGCGCCGGCCAGCAGGCAATGCCAATTGCCTGGCGTCGGTGGCGGCCGCTGCGTCGCCGGCGTCATCGCATGGTCCGATCGGAACGTCCGCGCAGCGGCGCCTGCCGCTCCCGCTTGCGTCTTGCCGGCGGATAAATCCACCAGATCAGCATCACCAGCAGCAGGAACGAGGTGTAGGCGAAGACGAAGACCCATGGCGGCGCATCGTAGAACAGCACGCGCTGGATCCAGTATTCGACGAAGCTACCGCTGTACGCCTGCTGCTCGCTGGCCATCGAGCGCAGCCGGTTTTCAAGATGGGTCAGCGGACAGGTTGCGCCGAGCCAGGCCTGCAGCGCGACGTAAGCGATTGCCGCCAGATGGGCGAGCCGGAAACCGAGCCGGTTGACCCACGCCCAGTCGACGCGATTGCCGACCAGCACCACGATCGGCCCGCCGACAACAAAGATCACCACCGCGAAATGCAGCAGCAGGACGGCATCTGCCAACAGTGCGTAGGGTGGCGGGTCGAACATGCTCGTTCATCATGACCCGCGCACCGCCGGCGAGTTCAGTCCGGGGTCTTGATCGTCTCGGTCGAGCCGTTGTTCTTCACCGACTCGATGCCGGCATCGCGGCTGGCACTGGACTTGTACATCTGGCTGGTGCCAATGACCTGGTGGTTGGCTGCCTTCAGATTGAAATAGAAGCGGCCATCCGATGCATCCTTGCGGTCGAAGCGGTTGTCGGAGGTGCAGTTCTTCTGCACCGACGCGATGCCGTTGCGTGCCGAGGCCCTGCTTTCGTACTGCTCGCTGCGCAGAATGGGCTCGCCATTGCCGGCGGCAAGCACAAACGAGAATTTGCCGCTGTTGCCCTGCTTCAGTTCGAACCAACCAGCCATCGAAGCCCCTTTCAGAATCAGCGTGGAACACCGGTCCATCGTAAAGCATCGATTCCGCGCCGCCCTGATCCAGCTCAAGCAAAGCCGCGCGGGGCGGCCTCAGCGAGAGATCGGGCGGCCGCGTGACGGATCGGGGTCGGGAACAGCGATCACCTGACGCAGCGTTTGCTGATACGAATGCGGCAGGCCGTGTTCGGCAGCGCCGTCGACGACATGACGCAAATACCAGTCGAAGGGCCGCAGCGCCGGATCGATGTGTGTGGCCACATAGACGCCGGCCGTCACCAGACCGGAACGGGCGACCACCTCGATCTGCCGGTAGTCGTAGCCTCTGCCGAGCCCTTCAGCGTGATCGAGCGCGGCGCGGTCGACGACGGCAATGCGGTACAGCACGCCCCAGACGGTGTCCTCGCTGGTGCCGGTGCCGATGATGTCGCATTTGGCCGAACCGTCCTGACCGACCTTGTGCCAGGCCAGCCGATGGCCGGCAAGCCGCGCGATGCCGAGTGCGACTGCCGACGGCGTGCGCGCCAGCAGACGCCGGCTCGACATGTTCGAGCCGTAGGCGAAATTGACGAAGTGGCCGGACTCGCGATCGATGGTCGACATCGGATCGCTCACCGTTTCCAGTAGATGCCGTAGAAGACGATCGACCACTGGCCATCGCTGGTCGACGCTTCCCACAACTGGGTCACGGTGCCGTCGGCGCGCGGCGTCCAGCTGATGCGCTGCTTCGTCGGCGTGCCGTCGACTGCGGTGGTCTGCCCTTCGAGCACCATGTTGCCATTGCGCAGACCCCCTTCGAGCAGCAGCACCCCGCCCTTGTTGTCGACCCAGGTCTGGTGCCAGCGCTTGCGGCCGGGGTCATAGGCATTCAAGCTTTCGCCGCGGTAGCCGGTGGCCGTCTCGTAACGTTCACGAACGACGCAGCCTTCGTAGTCGCTGCGGATCCGGTTGATGCCGGCGACCTTGCCGTCGGGCGTGCGAACCTCCCACTCGCCAATCCAGAAATCGAATTGCCGGTGCTCCGGGCCTGCGCAGCCCGCAGCGGCCGCGCCGTTTGCAGTCAGCAGGCCAAGCAGCAGCGTCGTGGTCAGCCGGACAATTCCTTGGAAATGATTCATGCACCTTCCTCCTTCGTTCGTGTCGATCACGATCGCAGCAGGCTGCGGCCCAGCATGTAGATGCCCAGCAAGATCAGGCCGATGAAAAACCAGCGGCGAAACGCTTCAGCCTGAATCCTACCCCGCAGCCGCTGGCCGACCCACATGCCGGCCAGCGCAGGCAGCACAGCGAGCAGCGAGCTGCCGATATCGACCGCCGCGAATTCGCCGGTGATCGCCAGTGCCGCTGCCAGTGCAATCGTCGAGACGGTGAATGCAAGACCGAGCGCCTGGATCAGCTCGTCCTTCGCGAGGCCGAGCGAATTCAGATACGGAATCACCGGCAACGCAAAGACGCCGGTGGTGCCGGTGATCAGTCCGGTCAGAAAGCCCATCAGCGGCGACAACCAGCGTTCCGCGCCGGGCCGCACGTCGAATCGCACGCCGCCCAGCCCCATTGCCGCATAGACGATCAGCACTGCCCCGAGCACGCCGTTGGCAAGCCCTGCCGATTCGCCGGTCAGGATGCCGATGCTCGACACGGTGCCGAAACCGATCGTCAGCAGCAGCGGCGCCAGCCTTCGCAGCAGCACCCGCAGATACGGCCCGGCAATCGTCTGCCAGAGGTTGGTCGCCAGCGATGGAATGATCAGCATCGCTGCCGCGGCGGCCGGCGGCATCGCCACACTGAGCAGACCGATTGCAACCGTCGGCAAGCCGAGCCCGACGACACCCTTGACAAAACCGGCCGCCAGAAAAGTCAGGCCGACAAACAGCGCGCTGAGCGCGACATCGGTCATTGGTGAGGCCGTCTCGCGCTTGTCGGGACTCAGCCGCGCAACAGCAGAAACAGCGCAACGCCAAGACCGCCGGCCGCGACGATGCCGACACCGACGATCAGGCGGGTCAGCACCAGCGTGCGCGCCCGCAGCAGCTCGATCTTCTCGACCAGCTGCGCATTCTGTTCGGCCAGCGCATTGATCAGTTCGGACGAGGCCAGCATCAATTCCTCGAGCCGGGCCGACTCGGCCCGCAATGCGGCCAGCTGGTCCGCCACCGGCTTCGCGGCGGCCGCCGCTTCCGGCGCCTGCTGCTGAGCGGCCGCATCCGGCGCCTGCTCGGCATTGCGGCTGGCCACCGCCTTCCACAATTTTTTCGCGCCGTCGGCGACGACCGGGGCATTTTCGATGACCGTGCCCCAGGGAACGCTTTTCAATACCGTGAACCAGCCGATCGCCATCTCGCCTCTCCAATACTGCGTCGCATTGCCGAGTCCTGATTGTCGGCCACCACTGGATCGGTCAGGCAATGCGGCCGCGCACCGCCCGGTCGCTCATCAGTATCGCCGTGCGCCAACCCACCGGACAACGGCAGCGGATGAACCATGCGGCCCTCGTTGGCAATCCCACGTCGGCAGGCTCAACGCCGGGAAGCGGACCGGTGCGCACCGCACAACGCGGCGATCCGCTGCCGCAGCGCCGGCACGACCTCGGCCTCGAACCACGGGTTGTGGGCCAGCCAGCCGTTGTTGCGCGGGCTCGGATGCGGCAGCGGCAGTTGCGACGGCCAGAAGACCCGCCAGCGCCGCACCGCATCGGTCACCGACGATGCCTGCCTCGGCATGTGCCAGGCCTGTGCATGGGCGCCGATCACCAGCGTCAACTCGACCTGCGGCAGTGCGCCGAGCAGCCGCTCCCGCCATGCCGGCGCACATTCGGCGCGCGGCGGCAGATCGCCACTGCGGCCTGCGCCGGGGTAGCAGAAACCCATCGGCAGGATCGCGACCAGCTCCGGGTCGTAGAAGGCCGCGCGCGACAGGCCGGTCCAGTCGCGCAGCCGTTCGCCGCTGGCATCGTCGAACGGAATTCCGGACGCATGGACGCGCCGCCCCGGCGCCTGCGCGGCGATCAGGATGCGCGCACCGGGCGAGGCCTGCAGCACCGGCCGCGGCCCGGCCGGCAGCGAGGCCTGGCACAGGCTGCAGGCACGGACCTCGGCCAGCAGCGAATCGAAAGCGGCGCGCCTCATCGGCGATAGAAAAACGGCAGCAAGGCCAGCGCGCTGCCGATCACCAGCAGGATCATCGGCCGCGCGAGCAGGAAATACGGCACGACCAGCAACAGCACACCGCAGATGGCTGGCACGCTGGCGCGCTGCTGCCGCGCGTAGTAGAGATAGGCGAAGCCGAGCGAGCCGAAAACAACGGCGAGAAAAAGCGCTGTCGCGTTCAAGTCGAGGTCCTCCGCGGCGCTCGCGCAGCGTCGGCCATCATCGACTCTGCTCGCCGCATCCGGCGGCAACCCAGTCGGCAAACGCCGGATCGACGTGCTGCATCGGCAGCGAAAAGATCGCCGGCAGTTCATAACTGTGCTGTTCGCGGATCGCGGCCTCGACCGCGGCGCGGCGCGCTGCGGTCGTCTTGAACAGGATGCGGTATTCGTTGTCGTCCTGCACCGCGCCCTGCCATTCGTAGAAGCTCTCGATGCGGCTGATCTGCGCGCAGGCCGCGAGCCGGCGTTCGACCAGCGAGCGCGCCATCGCGCGCGCCTCGTCGTGATCGCCGACGGTCGTGATGACGGCAATCAATTCCACCGTGTCAGTCCGGTATCAGCCGCCGGCCGAAGCTGACGACGTCGTCGCGTTGATATCCGAGCGACTCATAGAAGCGGTTGGCGGCCTCGTTGCCCGAGCGCACCTGCAGATTGAGCTTCGGGCAGCCGAGCGCGAGCAGCCGGGCTTCGAGTTCGCGCACCAGCGCCGCGGCGATGCCCTGGCGCTGGTGCCGCGGATCGACCGCCAGGTAATTGATCCAGCCGCGGTGGCCGTCGTAGCCGCCCATCACGCTGGCGACCACTCGGCGCTCACCATCCTCGGCGACCAGGAACAGCTCGCGCTGCACCGCCCGCTTGCGTTCGATATCGCGGTGCGGATCGTTCCACGGCCGGGTCAGGCCGCAAGCCTGCCACAACGCGACGACGGCGTCTTCGTCGGCATCGGCAAAGGCGCGGATCGTGACTGCCACAGGCCCATCGGCAGGCGGTTCGGCAGGTCGCAGTTGCGGCTCGGTCGGCATCCCGTGGCGCCGCGTCAGCGCGGCGGCAGTTCCTTAGTCATGAAAACACTGTGCGGATCATCGACATAGGCGCCGAACGGGCCGCAATAGCTGAAGCCGAAACTTTCATACAGCCTGCGCGCCGGATCGAAGGCGGCCATCGAACCGGTCTCCAGGCTCAGCCGGCGGTAGCCGCGCGCCACCGCGACGTCGATGATGTGGGCCAGCAGCGCGCGGCCGGCGCCGCGCCGGCGCAGCGCGCTCGGCGTGCGCATCGACTTGATTTCGCCATGCGCCGCGTCAAGCGCCTTCAGCGCGCCGCAACCGAGCAGCAGATCGCCGTCCCAGGCCGACCAGAAGCTGATCTCGGGGCTGCGAAGACGCTGCAGATCGAGTGCATGGACACTTTCCGGCGGCGAAGTTTCGAACATGTTGCGCAGGTGCTCGTCGAGCAGCGCATGAATGGCCGGATGACTCAGGTCGTCGGGCCTGATCACGATGCTGCCGAGCGAGGCGGTTGCAGTGTCCATCGTCGTCTATACCCAGCCGAACTGGGCGCGGATATCACGTGCGGTGAGGTTGATCGGCGCGGTCGGCGCGAGCGGATACTGGCGCAGGTTGGTGGCGCGCACGCCGCCGCCATTCTGCCCGAGCACCGCCACGCCCTTGCAGCGCCAGCCGGCGGCGAGAAATCCCTCCAGGTAAGCCTTCGCGTCGGGGCAACGCTGCGGCTCATCTCGGCTTGCGGTCGGCGACAGGCAGCAGATGACCGCCTGGCAGCGCGAGCGCTTGACCTCGGCCAGAAAATCATCGATGCCGGTGCGCGTATCCTGCAGCGTACCGACACGGGCGTACATCCGCAGCGGGGTTTTTGTACCCTGCAGCAGGATGTCGCGCACATTGCGGTTGAAGCAGCCGGTCAGGCTGCGGATGATCGATGTCTTGCGCGTATTCGAGTTGCCGACGAGCAGGAAACAGTCCATCGCGCTATTTTGATCGGCTCCGGCGCGCCACGCATTGCGCGTCGGCCGACCGAATCAGCGGTCGCTGAACAGCCCGACGCGATTGCCTTCGGGATCGGCGAATACCGCATAGAAGCCCGGCCCCCCGACCGGCCGCTTGTCGGTCACGACGCTGGCGCCGCGGCGGCCCGCTTCGGCCAGCGTCTTCGCGATGTCGTCGACCTGGATGAAGAACAGCACGCCGGTCTCCGACGGCGTCGCGCCGGTCGTCAGGCCGCCGCCGATGCCGCCGTTGTCGGAGAACAGCACATATCCCTCGGTATTTGGCGTGAAACTCCAGCCGAACAATGCGCGGTAGAAGCCCTGTGCGCGCTCGATCTGCCGGCACGGGATATTGACATGGACGATTCGTCCGTTGCGTGGTGATGGCAGGTTCATCGCAGCTGGCTTCCTTCGTGCAGCGGTATTCGAACGGTGCTGGTGGCCAGATGCACCTCACGCAGAAAATACGCCAGGCCGACGACCAGCGCCAGCATCGATGCGGTGAACAACAGGCCGACCAGCCATTTCAGCGGCGCGCTGAGAACGACTTCGAGAAACAGCGCTGCCACCACCATGCAGACCAGCAACGCCGCAAACGTGCAGGCGGTGATCGCCGCGCCGGCCAGATGACGCCGCCGTTCGAGCGAGCCGAGTTCGGCATCGATCGACGCGCGCACCTGCGGGTCGGCCGGCAATTCGGTTTCCGCCAGATGGCGGCCGCGGTCGATGATCCGCGCGAGCCGTCCGGTCATCACATTCAACATGCCGGCGATGCCGGTCAGCAGAAAAACCGGACCGAGTGCCAGCTGGATTGCCTGCGAGACATCGTGGATGTTCAGAACCGAAGGTAGGGCCATCGCGTGGATTCTGTCCCGTGCAGCCGCGGCAGGACCGCGGACGTGGTGGTGCTGGCGACCGACTTTACCCGCCCGGTCCGAGCGCCGCCACCATCAGCAGGTAGCTGTTGCGCACGCCGGTCTGGCGGAAGCCGCAGCGCCGGTACAGCTGCTGCGCCGGATTCTGCGGATGCACGGTCAGCGACACCTGGCGATAACCGGCCGAGCGTGCCGCATCGAGCGCGGCCAGCATCATCGGCCCGCCGATGCCGCGGTGCTGGTATTCGGGCTCCAGCGCGATGCCGAGTTGCGGCGTTGTTTCGTCGACCGACGCAAGGCCGACGCCAAGCGGCAGCAGCCGCATCCAGCAGGCGCCGGCATCGCAGTCGTCGACGCGGGCGACGACGCCGACATCGGTCGGCTGCCCCCAGTTCTCGGCATAGATGCGCACGCCATCGGACTGCAGCACCTCGAGCGGTCGCAGACCGGCCGGGGGCGGATCCCACAACGCGACATGCAGCCAGCGCCAGAGTCTCGCCTGGTCGCTTGCCAGCAGCGGCCGGAATACGGGTTGGTGTCGCAGCGTGTCCATCAGCAGATCATCGACGATGCCGCCGGGCCCAGCCCCCGCTCGCTGCTCGTTGCCACGAAGGTCGACGACGCCGACATGTCGCTACGTTCAGGCGAAACGCTGCGACGCGCGGCTGAGCTCGGCCGACCGCATGTTCATTTCAGCGGGTGCTCGATCAGCACGAAATCGCGCCCCGGCGTGTGGCAGCCGAAACACAGCGGCACGCCGTTGGCCTGTGCGACGACGCGGCTGCCGGCCTGGGTGCCGAGGATCTCGTACCAGTACCAGCCCTTGCCGCCGTCGCTGTCGGCCGAGGTTTTCACCGAGACCGCCCAGCCGGACAACTTGCCGCCGCCATCCAGCAGCTCCTTGACCGCGGCCGACCCTTTCGGATGGGCGGCTGCCTTGGCCGCCAGCGAGCGGTCGAGCGGCGGATTCAGATAGGCGATCACCTGCGTCGGATGCGGGCCGAGCGAGCGGTGCGGCGCAGATTCCTTCGGCCATTGCCGGTAGCTGCCCGCCTGCAACCATTTCAGCAGCGCCGCGCCGTCGGTTGGCGGCACGTCGTTGCCCTGGGCGGCAGGCAGCAGCGGCGCACACGACAACAGCGCAGCCAGCAGGGGTCGGCAAATCGATCGCATCGTCTTGCTCCGTTGCGAGTCAGACACACACGCCGAGTCTATTCCCGTTGCCTGCGCTCGTCGCGCTTGAGCGTCGCACGCACCTGCATCGCCATCCACCAGCCGAGCCATGCGGTCGGCAGATAGGCCAGCAGGAGGTCGGCCGCATTGAACCAGGCAGGTGCCGGCAACACCACGACATTGGCGACGCCGCCGAGCAGGAACAACACGCCGATGAATGCGGCCGCGGTGGCCGAGCGTGCCGGCGCGATGAACGATGCGATGAAGGCGCCCGCCAGCGTGCCCAGCGCATGGGCCAGAAACGGAAAGACGAAATGCCTGAACTCGAACAGATGGATCGTGGCCTTCAGGCCCTCCATCGTCGTGACATCGGCGCCGTCCGGCGGCGTGACCAGTTTGCCGCCGACCAGGATCAGCCCCATGTTGACCGCGCTGCCGACCAGCAGCCCGGCCAGCACCGCCAGCATCGCACGTGCGCCGCCAGCCGATGCCTTGCTCATCGCTGCCATCGCTGCCCTACTTCGAATAACTCGGCTGGTACAGCTGGACGGTGAACCCGCCCGGCGCCTTGAAATAGGTCACCAGGCCATAACCATGGTCCTCGATCGGCTGCGTGAATTCGACACCGCGCTCGGTCAATCGCTGCACGGTATTCTCGATGTCGTCGCAGAAGAACGAGATCTCGGCACTGCCCGAAGGCGGCCCGCCGGCCTCGCTCGGATGAATGCCGAGATCGGCAGTCGGCGGGTCGAAGATCAGCCAGCCGTCACCGACATCGGTAGCCGGCAACTCGAGCTTGTCGCGCAAAAAGGCGCGCAGTGCTGCAGCCTCCGACGAGTAGAACATCGCATGCATGCCTCGGATCATCACGGCTCCATTCGGTAGCGGGTGACGCCGATCGGTCACCGTCGAGGAGCAGCACTGTACCGGGGCGGGAGGCTCGGCGCCAGATCAGGCGCGGCGCGGGGTCGCGGCCTGCCGCTGCGCCGCCCATTTCTCGAGCAATGCGGCATTGCGCTGGTTCTTGCGAAAGGCGACGTCGGCAATATCGCCAACGATCGGAACCGCGCCGAGCACGAGATCGAGACCGATGTTGCCAAGCAACTTCACCTGCAGCGACCGCGGCGCCGCGGCTTGGCGCGCCTGCCAGACGATGCCAAGACCGAGCGCGGCGCCGGCCAGGTCGCCGGCGATCGGCAGGATGCCGATCAGCGAATCGAGGCCGAAGCGCCAGCGCGTATACGGAATCCCCCAGGCAGCGTCGAGCAGATTCGCCCATTGGCGGCTGCGCCGGACGCGCCGGGCAATCTCGTCATCCGTCACTTCACCTTCGCAATGATGTAGATCGCGTGGACGATGCCTGGGATGTAGCCGAGCAGCGTCAGCACGATGTTGATCCAGAAATGCTTGCCGATGCCGACTTGCAGGAATACGCCGAGCGGCGGCAGCAGGATGGCGAAGATGATGCGGACCAGATCCATGGGTTTCTCCTCTTTTATGTCTGTTGTGTTCAGTCGGTGACGATTTCGAAGTCGATCGGCTTGAAAGAGCCGTTGTTCGAGTTCTCGGCCGAGCACGAGGTCAACGCGCAAAGCAGATCCATCTCTGCACGCAACTCGATGCAGTCGCCGGCTCGTGATGTCGGCGGCAGCACCGCCACCCGCCCGTCCGGATCGACGGTCACGTTCATGAACACGTTGAAGGTGGTAGAAATCTGACCGGGCTTGACGCCGAATGGTTCCAGCGCGGTGTACAGGTTTTCGAAGCAGCTCGGATGGTGACCTTGGTGGCGGTAGAGGATCTCGAACATTTCCTGGCTGCACGGCGTCAGCAGGAAATCGTGCCGGCCGACCGTGTCGCGTTCGATCGTGAACATCTTGCGGCTGTCGTTCGCATACAGGATGTCGCCGGTCGACAGGTAGATCTTCGAGGCGTAGTCGATGCTGCGCCCCGACGACAGGCTGCAGCCGAAATCGTCACGGGCGAACGCGAACAGGTCCGAGACCTGCTCGCCCATCGGGTCGGTGATGCGCAGCAGCTGGCCCTTCTTCAGTTCGAAGGCGCGGCCGGATTGCGGCGGGATGCGGGTGCACGCTTCGGAATGTTCATGCATCGTTGGCGGCCTCTGCAGAAAACGGGCAGACCCAGTCGGCCGGTACCGCGCGGCCCGAATACTGCCGCGCCTCCGACGACTCGCCAAAACGGGCGAGCACCGGATTGATCGATCCCTGCAACGCGGTGTCGCGCGCACGGATCACCTTCTGCATGCCGGCATATTTGCCCGACGCCTTCAGCGTCTCGAACTGGTCGTGAAAATTGAACACCAGGCACGGCATCGGGCTGCGCCGCGCCATCCGCGACGCCTTCGGGAACATGCCGACGACAAAAAACGCGCGGCCGCCAACACTCATCGAGAACTCGCGGTGCGACGGGTCCGCGCTGACGCGTGGATCCCAGGCCGCATGTTCGCGGTCGATCTGATGCACCAGCTGCAGCTGCCGCCACAGCAGGCGCTCGAATTCCTCTTCGCCGCCTTCGATCTCGGCTTCGAAGGTTGCAACAAAACTGACCGGCTGGCTGCCCGGATCCGGAAACTCGGCTGAAAACGCGGCCAGCTCATCACACAGACGGCGCGCCGCAGCGACGCTGCCGAGCCGCTCGAGATGGACATAACGCAGCCGATCCCTGTTCAGCGCCGACCGGGCGCCGACACAGGGAAATTCGCTGCTGCCGATGAAGGCATTGAAGTGCTGTTGGGGGACCGACGCCGGCCGGTCCTGGGTGGTCGAGAAAGGGCACATGATGGGTGCTTGTTCGAGTTGTTGACTGCCCATCAACCTTACGGGCGCGGCCCTTTGCCGCTCGCGGGTCCAGCAGCGGATCTGCCGTGGGACTGCCGCGCAGATCGGTGTAGGTCTCGACCTGACACGCCGGGCGTCGGCAGCACGGCGCAATCAGCCGCCACACGGCGGCGGTCAGCGGCAGGCCGGACGAGCCGGATCAGGGCTTCGCGATCGGGTCGAGGCTGGACCGCGCCGAACCGTTTCCGGCTCCAGGCGCCCGCACGACGCTCAGCGAGCCGTCGGTCTCGAGCACCACCGCTTCGACCTCGTCGAGCGCGGCGATGCCCGAGCCGCGCACTGCGGCGAGCACCTCGTCTTCGGTGACGCGCGTCGCGTGCAGCGCATCGCCGAGCAATTCGCCGCGGTACAGCAGCAGCGATGGCTCGCTCGACACCACCGACTTGATCGAGCGCCAGCGCACACTCGACCAGGTGACGAGAAACTGCATCGTGATCAGCAGCAGCAACGCGAGCGCGCCCTGGGCCAGCGTGACATCCTTGTTCAGCAAGATCGTCGCCAGCGTCGAACCGAACGAGACGGTGACGACCAGGTCGAAGGCATTGAGCTTCGACAGCGTGCGCTTGCCCGATGCGCGCAAGAAGATCACCAGCAGCACATAGGCCAGCACACCGACGATGAGCGTGCGGTTCAGCTTGTCCCAGTCGTCGAAGAAGATGTGGTCCATCCTGCTGCGAGTGCGCAGCGCTGCGCGAAGTTCAATCAGGCGGTGTCGGCCCACCCGTCGTCGGGCAGCGTGGCCAATGCCGGCGACGTCTGCGCGCGGGTCATCACCACTCGCTGGCCAGCAGGCCGTAGGCATTGACGTCGTAGGCCCTGCCCTTCGCGACCCAGCGCTGCCTGAGCCGGCCTTCCAGCGTGAAGCCGAGCGACAACAGCAGCGCGTTCGATGCCAGATTGTCCGGGTCGACCTCGGCCTCGACGCGGCGAATCGCCATCGGCCCGAAAGCGGCACCGAGCACCGCGGCGAGGGCTTCGCGAGCCAGCCCCTGGCGCCAGTGGCTGCGCCCGACCGCATAACCGAGCTCCAGCCGCGAAGCGGCTTCCTCGTAGCGGAACAGCAGCACGCTGCCGATCACCCGGTTGTCTTGCCGGCGCAGCATCACCAGTTGCCGGCCGGTGCCGGCGGCCGCCAGCGCATCCATCCTGCCGAGCCAGGCTTCGGCATCGGCAAGCCCGTTCCACGCGGCATACGGCAGAAAGCGCGTGACCTCGGCATCGCCGTTGACATCGAGCAGCGCCGGCAGATCGTCGGCGCGGACCGGCCGGATCTCGAGCCGCTCGGTGCGGATCGGATCAAGCTCCGGAATCGGCATGCCTGGCCAGCCCGTTGCGGATCCGCTCGGCGGTGGCGTCGAGTTGCCCGCCGTCGGCCAGCGGCGCTGGCCGGAAGGTCAGCTGCTTCTCCTCGAAATAGCGCGGTGATGTCAGGTCGGTCGGCTCGACCATCGGCACCAGGTGGGCATGCGCATGCGCGATGTCGACGCCCGAAAACAGCAGACCGACTCGCTCGACGCCAAATTCCGAGCGCAACACCGGGGCGAGCCGCTGGGCGACGCCCATCACCTGCTGCGTCAGCGCCGGCGGCATGTCGTCGAAATAGGCGTGATGCGGCTTCGGCATCACCAGCACATGGCCCTCGCGGATCGGCCGGATATCGAGGAAGGCGACGACATCGTCGGTTTCGGCGACGATGCGCGCGGGCACCTCGCCGCTGCCGATCCGGCAGAACAGGCAATTCGAGTGGTTCATGGCATCAAGCGGATCAAGGAGGTGTTCGGGAACGGCACTCAGCCGCGCCAGCCGCGCGCGGTCGGATCGATCAGCATCTGCGCGCCTTCACGGATCAACCGGCGCACCATCGCCGGCGCGTTGTGCGGGCCGTGTTGTGGCAGCAGCGCCTGCTCGATTTCGGCGGCGTTGTCGGCGACGCCCACTCCGTCGTGCAGTCGCACGCGCAACCCGCTGTCGTGGACCGCCAGGCCGTCGTCCTGGTTCAGGTCCCAGCGTTCCTGCCAACGGTTGTGCTTGGACGTCATCGCAACGGTGTCTCGTCGAAAGGACTGGAATATAGGGCCTGCCGGCCGTTCGAAACCAGCGCCGCCGGCTGTTCAGCCGGACACGCCGAGCATGCCAAGGCACCGTCTTGCACTTGCTCCCTTTCGGGATCGATCACCGCTCGCTGCGCCGGCATATGCCGGCGCACGGCCGCGGTGCAACCTCGGGGGTTTACTGCAACTCGGGATGCTGCTTGACGACCTCGTCGCGGGTCAGCCGCGGGTACCAGCCGGCCCACATGTAGCTGTAGCCGTCGTTCTGCCATTTCGCGATGTCGATCACCGCGGCCGGCACGACGGTGATCACGTCGTAGAACTCGTCGGGCTTGTAGCCGCGCGAGCGGGCCGCATTGGCACACACCTGGATCGAGACGCCGGCGTCCTTCAAGGCCTTCAGCTCGTCGTACATCTCGGGATAGGCGGCGCGGTTCAGGCGCGAGAAGGCATGCAGCTCGTTGCCGTGCGCGACGATCACGATGTGCGAACCGGCCGGCGTGCCGTATTCCTTGATCGCCCTCAGATGATTCTTGATATAGCCGAATGCCGGCTTGGCATCGGTCGGCTTCGCGTAGTTGAAGTCGTACAGCGCCTTCTGCGGCTTGTACGGCGTGCCATCGAATTTCGACGGATCGGTCGGCCCGGCGACCGCGGGACCACCGATGATGGCGAACAGCAAGGCAAACGAGAGGAATTGTCGGCGCATCGTTTTCTCTTCGAGTGGGTGGGCCATCGAGAATAGCAGCCGGCACGGTCTCGAGCGGGCGTCAGCGCGGGTCGGAACGGACCCGGTGTCTTGCCAGTTGCTCGACCAGCAGGCGCCGCCAGGGGCCGCTCGGCGGGCTTCCGGTCGCCATCCGCCGGGCACTGCCGTCCCGGTGGCCTGTGATGGCTAACGCTGCTCGGGCGGGATACCACGCAGCTGCGCCGCAAACTGCGCATGGGCCTCGGCCGAGACCGGCCGATGCTTCACCGTCGTACTCGCCGGGTATTTGCCGAGGTGGTTGCCGCCTTTCCAGTCGTTGAATGGCCGGATCGGCCGCGGCACGAACCCGCCGCCGCAGTTCGGGCAGACATTGGCCAGCAGGCCATCGACGCAGGCGGCGCAGAACGTGCATTCGAACGAGCAGATCCGCGCTTCCGGCGACGCCGGCGGCAGCGGCTTGTTGCAATGCTCGCAATTCGGACGCAGTTCAAGCATCGTGGACTCCCGGGCTGACAGTCGAAGAAGTGTGCGCGGCGTAGGCGGTCGGATTATTGACGAACGGCAGGACGGGCGTGCCCCGCACCGTATTGCAGACGATGGCCGCGACCGGCCGCTTCCAAGCTGCAGCCGTTTGGTGCATTCTGTCGCTCGCAAGTGGCAGACCCGTCGCCATACCGGGCTTCCGGCGCCGCTTGTTCGACACTGGGAGGAACCACATGATCAAGGTCAGCGTCATGTATGCGAACGCCCCGGGCGCGCGTTTCGACCACGCCTATTACCGAGACAAGCACATGCCGCTGCTGAAGCAGCGCATGGGCGATGCCTGCCTCTACTACACGGTCGACAAGGGGCTGGCCGGCGGCAAACCGGGCGATCCGCCGACCTACATCGCGATGTGTCACATCTTCTGCGAATCGGTCGAGGCATTCCAGTCCGCCTTCGGCCCGCACGCGAAGGAAATCCTCGGCGACATACCGAACTACACCGACCAGCCGCCGCTGCTGCAGTTCAGCGAGGTGGTGGTCGAGCGATCGGGCTGATCGACGCCGGATCGACGCCCGCCGTCAACTCGGCGCGCGGCCGGAAAACTCGGTGATCCGGGCGACCACCACGCCGCGCTCGATCAGCAGTTCGGCCGCGGCGATCGGCAGCTTGAAGCGGCGCGGCCCGGCGCTGCCCGGATTGACATGGAGCACCGGCCCTTCGCGCTCGACGCGGGGCTTGTGCGAATGGCCGGATACGACGACTTGCACGACCGGGTCGAGCGGCGCCGGTCCGAGGTCGGCCAGATCGTGCACGACATGGATGCCGACCCCGCCGACTTGCAGCGATGCCGTTGCCGCGAGGCCGTCGGCCCAGGCGCCGCGGTCATTGTTGCCACGCACTGCGGTCAGCGGCGCCAGCGCGGCGAGTTGCTCGAGGATCACCGGGTCGCAGATGTCGCCAGCATGGATGATGTGGTCGCTGCCGCTCAGGAACGCGGCAACGTCCGGGCGCAGCAGCCCGTGGGTATCGGAGATCAGGCCGATGCGGAGCGTCGTGCCGGCAGCCATCGGCGTTGCCAGACGGCTCACCCGCCCTTCACCGCGACCGCCTCGATCTCGAGCAGGAAGTCCGGGCTGACAAGCTGCGACACGAATACCGCCGTCGACGCCGGCCGGTGGGCGCCGAAGTGGCGTTCGCGGACTTCGCGCATCACCCGGATATCCTGCCCGGCCACGACGAAGGCGGTCAGCTTGACGATCGACTCGATCCCGGCGCCATGCGCCGCGAGGCAGGCGCGCAGGTTCTGGAACAACACATCGGCCTGCCCTGCCAAGTCCGCTGGCACGCTGCCGTCCGGCCGCATGCCGACCTGCCCTGCGACAAACACGAGCTGCGTCCCGGCCGGCACGACGGCCGTATGCGAGTAGGCGCCGACCGGCGCGTGAATATCGGCTGGGTTCAGCAATTCGAGCATCTCTGACCTCCTGTCTGGCACAAGCAATCGATGGCGCAGCGCTTTCCGGAGTCCCGCCGCCGCGCTGCGCGGCCGCAGTTTCGGCCGGCCTCGCCGCCGACGGGCGCCCAGCTGTTCCGCACGCCGGTTGTCACGATGCCGGGCCGGTCGACGGTGCCGCCGAAGCGCGCGCCGAAGGCGGAATCGAATAGGTGCCAACGACGTGCGCGACGGGCGCATCGCTGCCCTCGGAATACAGGCTGACCTCGCCAACCGCGAGCGACCTGCCGATCTTCAGCAGCTTGCAGACGCCGACGATCGCCGCCTTGCTCGACGGCATGCGCAGAAAATTGATGTTCAGGTTGGTCGTCACCGTCAGCGGCACGATGCCGATTTCGCCGAGGATCGCAACATACAGGGCGACGTCGGCCACCTCCATCAGCACTGGCCCCGACACCGTGCCACCGGGCCGCAGCTCGGCGACGCCGACTTCATGCCTGACCGTCGCGGCGCAATCGCCGACCGATTCGACGGTGCATTTGGTCTGCGGGAATTCCTTGGCGAGAAACGCGGTGATGTCGGCAGCAGTCGGCATGGTGGCGGAGGGAGAACGATGGGTGTTGTCGGTTGCCGGGATGTCGGCTCGCGCGGCAGACGCGCGGCGCGCCGTCACTTCTCCAGGTAGGGCGTGATCTGGCGCATCGCATGGCCGACATAGGCGTCCTTCTCACCGACCGGCGCGACGTAATGCAGCGCCGCCGCTGCGGCCTCGACGCCTTCGCTGCGCGCGATGATCCAGGCGGCAAGGTACGGCGACGCGAGGCAGCCGCCGGCGGTGGCAATGTTGCCGTTGGCGAAGAAGGGCTGGTCCAGCACCTCGACGCCGGCCTCCTGCACCCACGGTCTGGTCGTCAGATCGGTGCAGGCCGCAATGCCATCGACCAGGCCGAGCCTGGCCAGGATCAGCGTGCCGGAGCATTGCGCGGCGATCAGTTGCCGGCGCGGATCGAGCCGCAGCCTCGACATCAGCTGTGGCGACGCGACGACCTCGCGGGTCCTGGTGCCGCTGCCAACCAGCACCGCATCGGCGCCCGCAGCGTCTTCGAGCATCGACTGCGCCTTCACCGCGAGCCCGTTCATCGACGTCACTTCCACTTCCGGACAACAGATCGTGACCCGCCAATCCGGTTTCTTGATCCGGTTCAGGATGCCGAGCGCAAGCAGCGAGTCGATCTCGTTGAAGCCCTGGAAGGTGAGGATGGCGATGTGCATCGCGGCATTCTGCCCCGGAGCCGCCTCTCGCGTGCGCCGCGTTGCGATCAGTCGGAGTGCGCGTTCAACCAGGCTTGCGCATCGATCGCGTCGATCGCCGCGTCGATCCGCGCCTGCGGATCGTCGTCTTGTGCGGCCGGCCGACCCTGATTGCGCAACACGCCATAAATCTCCTTTGCGTACACCGAGCCGATCGCATGCACCGCCTCATGGCGCGACAGGCCGGCTTGCTGCAGCCGCGCGAGCGCCTTCACCGTCGCCTGGTGCGGCTTCGCCAACTGGTTCTCGACGATGACGTGGATGCCGGCATGCGCCTGCACACTGCCGGCCTTGATCGGGTGGGCCCGGTGAAAGGCGATCACGCGTTGCAGTCGATCGGCCTCCGACGCGCCGCGCCATTCGGCGCTGGAGGGAGGCGAATCGGGATCGTAGGGTGTCGGGTCGGGCATGCGGCGTCAGCGGTGTCGTGAAAAACAAGGCACCGATGTTCGCGGATCAGGCAGCATTGCGCAATTGCAGGCGGACTTCCTCGACCTCGCGGCCGCCGAGTTCGAAACGTTTTTCGCTGCCGTCGACCCGGGTGAATCCGCACTGCAGATAAAAGTCCAGGCCGCGTCGGTTGGCGCTGAGCACCCACAGCGAAACCTCTTGCTGGCCAGCGGTGCGCAGTTCGCGCAGCGCTGCGGCCAGCAGCGCCTGGCCAATGCCCTGCCGCCACGAGCCGGGTTCGACATAGAGGGCCCAGACCTCGCCGCGGTTTTCGCCATCGGCATCACGGCAAGGCCCGTGGCTGACGAAGCCGGCAACCTGATCGCCCAGGCTCGCGACCAGGGTCCGCGATTCGGTTTTCTGCAGGATCTCGCTCCAGGCCGCCGCCCGCTTGTCGATCGACAGGCCATCGAGAAAATCCGGCTCGAGGATCCCGGCGTAGGCCGCCTGCCACGAGCGCACATGGACGGCGGCAATGCCGCGGGCATGTTCTGGCAGCGCGGCAGCGATGTCCATCGTCGTCAGCTCCGGTCAGTGCATGGGCATCGCGGCCGCGCCGGCGTCGGCGCGACCGGGGACCGGCTGCGCATCCTGCAAGCCGCCGGCCTCACGACCGGTAGCCTCGCAGCTGGTTGTAGATGCGAACCTGCTCCGGTGTGAGGATGCGCAGCTGCTCGAGATGCGCCTGCAGATGGGCGCCGCGCAGCCTCGCCTGCGCGTTCGCGACACGCGCCAGTGCTGCATCGAGTTTCGCCTCGTCGATCGTCCGGCTGGCAAACAGGCGATCGAGTTCGCGCTCCGCGCTGATGACATCGCTGCCAGCGGCGACCGCGGCAGCCTTCATGCGGTCGTACAGCGCCTGCGTCGCGCTGCGCTGGCTGCCCGTCAGCGCCAGCCGATCACCCAGTTCCAGCACATGCAGCGGCCCCGGGTAGCCGTTCAGTTCGGCGGCCAGCGCGAGGCTCATGCCGCGGCCCTGGCGCAGCCCGTCGATTTCCTGTGCCGACAGTGCCTTGATCTCCCGGCCTTCGAGTCCGGCGTAGTGCGAATGGCCGGCGCAGCCGGCAAGGAGCGTAACGAAAAGTGCGGCGGTCAAGGAGATGAACAGGCGCATGGATGTGGTCCCGAACTTGGCGTTGACGAATCAGCGGGCGCGTTCCAGCGGGGCGCCGACGGCGATTTCTCCGGACGACAACACGTCGGCCCGCAGCCCCCCGCGCCGGACGAACTGCCTGACGACCTCGGCAGCCGGCAGGGTCGTGCTGGCCAGCGATTCACCGAGCAGCCGGCACGGGTCACACAGTTCGATGCCTCGCAGGCGCACCGGGCCGATCGAGAATTCCCTGCCAACCAGCTCATTCAGACGGACGCCGCGGGTGACGAGGTTTCTGCCGGTCACCGACAGGTCGTGCGCGCGCTGGTGCTGCGCGAGAAAACCCTCGATCACCTCGGCCTCGACGAGCGTGATGTTCTGGCCCGGCTCGTCGTGGCAGTCGAAATACCGATCGCCTTCGATGCCGGCGCCGGCAACCACGCGGACGGTCTGATGCTCGATCATCGGTCCGCCGGAAGGCGCGCGGGTGAACAATTTTTCGATCAACAGACTCTCCCGTTGGCAGCGGCAGGACGCAGCGTGCCTGGCAATGAAGCCACAAGGTCGGCCTCGTCGTCCCGCGAGCGACACGGATTATCAAACACGGCACGTGGTCTGTGCCGTGTTGGCCGGTTCGAGGCGCGGGTGGATCGCGCAATCGGCAAGCTTCAGCGTGATCACTGGCCGGCCGAAGCCCAATGCATAGGCCCATTCGAATGTCACATAGGCCGAGCCGGCCGAATGCGGGCTCAAGGCCACCAGCACGACCGCGGACGCCTTGATGCCCTCCTCGATTCTGCGCCGGTGCGGCACCGCCGCCGCGGCTACCCTGGCGTCCGCCTGGCCAGCAGATCGGCCTCGACCTCGAGTGCGGCGTCGTCGTTGCCGAGGCCGATATGGCTGCGGCCAGTCGGAGACACCCGCCCCTTTGCCTGCTGGACGACATGCCAGGCTTCATGAGCCAGTTGACCTTGCTGCCCCGGGCCCAGATGGATGTGATTGCCGCTGGTGAAGGCGCTGGCGCCGAGTTGCGCCGGCTTCGGCGAGTTGTAGTGGACGCGTACGTCGTCGAGGTTCATGCCCGACAGCGATTCGATCCTGGTCTTCAGCGAATCCGGCAGGCCGGTCGAGGACTTTCCCATTTTTCCCCCTCCATGTGCGCCGCGACACGGTGTGATCACGAGGCGCCCCCGCGACGTCGAATGCTGCGCGGGTCAATCGGTGATTGGCCGTCTGATGATGCCTCGCCGTTCGGCTCGACGCAAACGTGCGGCGCGCCCGAGCGGCCTTGTGGCGGGCCTCCGAGGGGCGCCCCGCGAGGCATGGAATGCGCTGCCCTTCTGCGCCGGCGAACCGGTACGCGTTGCCAGCGACTATGGAACGACATCCAGGTCGTTGTCTTCGCACCATTCGCGCAAGGCCGCTTCGACCACAGACTGTTCATGGGCGTGCCAGGCATCGAGCAGACCTGCTTGCGCGCGCAGCGCCTTGAACCTCGAAAACGCGCCACGTTTGCGAAAAATCATCTGCACCGTCTCCAGTTCGGCAGGCAGGTGTTCTGCAACGAAGCGGAGGGCGACCGGTCGACCGAGATCGAACTCGCTTTTGCCGGGCACCGGGAGGTACAAGTCCTCGTCCTCGATATCTTCCGGCGGCTCTTCGTCGATACCTTCGCCCACCCACAGGATCTGACCGGTCGCCCGAGAGACAAAGGCCTCGCTGTCGAGCGCGGCCACCTCACCGGCACTGACCCATTCGACCGCGGCTTGCAGTTCGTCCAGGCTCACCGACGCTCGCATCGCTTTTCCATCGGATCCGGCTTCCGACGTCATTGGTCGGCGTCAATCTGCACGGCGTGCTCACCAGCAGGCATCTGCGGGCTACGACGCAAAGGCAACGCCGAGTTGCTGCAGCAGCACCGGCATCTCGAAATAGATGCGCCCCGCCCTGATCTTGTCGCCGTCCAGGTCGTAGACGACACATACCGGCACATCGACCATCCGGTCGGTTGCCGCCACGCCGGCAAACTCTCCGATGTGCTTGCCGACGAAGCGTCCCTCGACCATCGCGTTCGACTCCCCGAACAGCGTCACCCTGGTCTCTGCGGTCGCGTCGAATGCGACGCGATAGAAGTGGTGCAGCATGCCGAGCACCGCTTCGCGCCCGGTGTACTGCTGGCCCGTGGCCATCGCAGTGAACACGACGTCGTCGGCCATCATGCTGACGTCCGAATGGGCGGAGCCCAAATAGCGGCTCATCGTTTCACGCGTCGCTTCGATCGACATGGTTTCCTCCCAATCGCGGCCGACAGGCGGACCGATTTTCACGCTGACGGCATGCGGCTGGCAATCCCGCGTGATCCCGGGGTGGCGGCCGCGCCCTCCCGGCCGACCGCGACCCTGATTCAGCCCGCGGTCGCTCAACCGGCAGGCGCGGCCAGATGCTGCCGCAAGCCGGTGCGGCGCACATATTCATCGAGCAGGGCCTGCGCCCGTGCTTCCAGCACGCAGCTGATCAGCCGCATCCGGGAGGCCTTGTACCGGTAATACCCGCGTTGGGGCGTCAGGCACGGCGCACCGACGTGGCGGTCCGGCGATGCCACGACGAGAACAGGACTCGGTCGATCGGCGTGACATCTCGGTAACCGTTCAGCTCGCGCGAGAAGAAGGGCTCAGACGCCATCGGACTTCAACAAGGCCATCGCGCAAGCGTCGACATACCGACCGTTGACCAGAAAGGATCGGCGATGGATGCCCTCGTGCAGGAAACCTGCTTTTTCATAGAGGCGGCGCGCATTGCCGTTGTCCTCCCGCACCGTCAGCTCGATGCGTGTGAGACCCCGCGCCCAGGCGGCATCGATGGCTGCGCGAAGCAAGGCGCCGCCGAGCCCTCGGCCGCGACATTCCTTCGCGAGCCCGATGCCGAGCACCCCGACGTGCCGGCGCGACTCGCCAAATACCGGCAGCACATCGCACCAGCCCACCACGGCGCCTGCGTCGAGCGCGACATGGCACTGGCCCGTCGCGAGGACCGATCGATAAAAGGCGGCAGCCTCCTGAAACGGGGGAGCCTCGGTCATCGCCAGATAACGCGCCTCGCGGGCGACGGCATCGGCCACTGCATGCAGCTGCACGAAGTGAGCCTCGGAGAGCGCTGCAATCTGAAAGGGCATGAGACCGTGACTTCGAAGGGTGAGCGGGGCGACGGTTCGGCAATTCTGTTCCGCGCCGAACGGAATGTAGCGCGCGCTGCGAGGGTTCTGCGCGTCAGCGGCAGCTCGGCCGACACCGACCACCGGGGCCTACTCCTCGAAGCGGCTCGTTGCGTCGCGATCCCGCTGATATCGTCTGGCGAGCGGAAATGGCGGCAACCAGGACTCGCGGCGGACTGTCCAGAGTTCGTAGGTCGGCATCAACTGGTCGGGCGCATCGAGCGCACCGAGGTTCACGTCGATTTCGTCCGCGCTGCGCGAGAAGACGGACGATCCGCAACGCAGACAGAAATGCCGGCCGGCATAGCTGCTGGTCTCACCATCGACCGTCACGGCCTCTTGCGGGTAAACCGCCGACGCGTGGAACAGCGCGCCATGCTGCTTGCGGCAGTCGAGGCAGTGACAAACGCCGACCCGGTAGGGCCGGCCGGATGCGACCAACCTGACCTGGCCGCAAAGGCAGCCGCCGGACAGTTCATCCATGCTGTAGTTCTCCGATTCGGCGGGGCTTGTGTGCTGCCACCCCGTGCTCAGGTGCAATCACGGCGACCGCACTAGTGCTCGTTTTGCGGCAGGCCGTCGGCAATGTCGTAGTAGTCGCCCTTGTCCGCGACGAAGATGTGCCGTTGCAGGCGCGTGGACGTCGGTTTGTCGAAGGCACGCATGGCAATCGACGTCCATTCCTTGGCCGGTGGATCCCAGAACAGCCACGACCCGCACTTCGAGCAGAAGCCGCGCCGGACCTTTGGCGAAGACTGGAACCAGGCAAGATGTTCCTCCCCGGTGATCTGCAGCCGGTCGCGCCGGACATTGGTCGAGGCAAAGAAGTGGCCGGACTGTTTCCGGCATTGCGAACAGTGGCACGCGAACGGCGCTTCGAGTTCGCCGGACACCGTGAACCGGATGCTTCGGCAAAGACAGGAACCGTGGTGCATGGTGTTTCCGATCAAGACTCGCCCAACCTGACCCGGACATCAGCAATCCAGCCGCTGGCCCGTCTGGCAAGCCGGGCCGTCTCGTCCTCTCCATCAAACGAGACCGGCTGCCGCCTCAGCAACGCGGGGTCGACATCGTCCATCGCATTGACACTGACGACCGCGAAGGTCTTGCCGTCGATCTCGCTGGTGACCAGCGGTACCGCGCCACAGCTCGCGCAGATGTGGAAGTCGGCGGTCTTGGTGCCGAAGGCATATCTGCTGTGCCTGCGCCCGTCGCTGACGTCGACCTGCAGCGTCCCGGCGGGGCATGCAGTCCACACGCCCCCATGCTTGACACAGAACGAGCACGAGCAGGCGCGCGCGGGGATCTCGCTCGGCTCGGGCTGCCAGTCGAGTTTGAACCTGATGTTGCCGCAGTGGCAACTTCCGTGAATCAGCATCGAAAAGTTCTCCATCGAATGACTTGCGCGACGTGGCCAGGCATCGCTGTTTGAAGGAGGGAAACTGCAGACACGTTCACCTCGCAACACAGGCTGCCGCGCGGCGCTCTTGAAAAGCGGTCTCGATCAGCGCCCGGACCGCAGGCGCCCTCGCTTCCTCGACGCTGCGCAACTTCACATGACGCAGGTTCTTGCCGGTCCCTTCGAGCAGCTTCGACCGATCCTGAAGCGACGTGCCGATGTAGAACCCGAGGTTGACATGGGCCGACTGGATGGCGATGTAGGCATGGTGCTGGGACATCTTTTTCGGGCCGACGCCGAAGCTGATGATTCGCTGTTTCGGCCAGGCCAGTATGTGAGCGTGCGGATGCACACGCAGGACGAGGGCGTACAAGGCTTCGGCGACGGTCCTGGTTCCGGCGGAGGCCGCAGCAAACACCTGGTCGACGGCGACCACCGAAGGAATATTGTCTTGGCGCATGATTTGCTGGCCGGCATTCGGTAATGCGGGCGGCGGCGCGAGGATCACTGTCGTGAATCCTTGTCGCTCAACTTCTCTCTGCGCTGGTGTGCCGCCAATACACCCTCCTGGATTCTCCCTTGCCGGGTCGCCGGCTTGACGGCCTCGTTGATCCGGCGAACGATGAAATTCTTTTTCCCGGGCGGCAGCGACTCGAATGCCTCGGACACACCTTCGGCCGCGAGCGCGGCCAGCAGATCTTCCGGAGTCTCGACATCTGCACGATCGAGCACCGTGATGTGCACATGAATGCGATCGCCTGTGCCGATGCCCATCTGCTGGCGAAGCCTGGCCTTGATCCGCATGTAATGAACCCCACCGCCGACCGGAAAGAGGCTCACCTGGAACGGTTCCGAGTTGTTCACTTTCGCCAGAACCAGTACCGGGCCCCTCGTGCCCACCGCTGCGGTGATCTCGGCGGGTACACGAACAGCGCAATAGTCCATGCCTTCGGCCCAGTTCTCGAGCTCGGCATCAAACGACAGCTGCGTGGATGGTGGCGTCATCACAAGACAATGCGATAGCGGACACCTGGCTTGCCGCCGAACTGCTCCGGCTTGACGAAGTGCTCCTGGAGCACGCCTCCGGCCTTGACGATCGTTCGCTGCGATGCGAGGTTGTCGGCATCGGTCGTCAGTTCGACAAAGCGAAGCCCTTCCGCCTTCGCCAGCGGCAGCGTTGCCAGCAAGGCCGCGGTTGCGAAGCCTCGATTGCGTCTGGCCGGAACCACCGCATAACCGATGTGGCCGAGACAATGCGGCGGAAGCGCTTCGGTACCCGGCTGCCAGCGAAAGCCGATGACGCCGCAGAACTCGCCGTCCCACATCCAGCGCCTGAACCCGGGAAGGCGATTGACCAGCGAGCCATCCGGCAGCTTGACCGGCTCCCCCTTCGCCTCCCGATCGACCATGCTGGCGACAAAAGCGGCAGGGTCCTTTTCGATTCGTTCGAGTTCTTCTGCGGCAGCGGCAGCGCCTCTGACATTGTCCGCCGACCAGCCGCTTGCCAGCGCGGCAACGTGCGACGGCAGGTGCTCGGCAGCAGGCCAGACGAGTTGCATGTCACTCACGGGGCGGCGCCACCAAAACTGTTCGGCCCTTGGCCTTGCCCTTCTTCGCCGGCAATGCCGCGACATGCTCGACGCACCAGCGGACCCAGGCTTGCAGGTCCTTGTCTTCGCGCAGACCGGGCGCGTCCACGTAGACATAACCCTTCATCGGCCGGCCGGTGAAGTCCATCGGCCGCACATGAGGCACGGCGAGCGCATCTTCGTGACGTTCCGCGCCGACCCGGGCCATCAGCGTCGACTCGTGGACGCCCACAAACATCTTTCCGTCGACGAGAAAGGCCAGGCCACCGAACATCGCCCGCTCGGAGACGCCGGGTCGGTCCCCGAGGACTTCACGAATGCGCTGCGCAAGACCTGCGTCGTAAGCCATCTGGCGTTGTCGTCGTACGGGAGAGCGGCCACAAGCGGCGCGTCCGTGCGCCGAGGATGATAGAAAAAATGCAGCCGGACCTAGCGCCGGTTTCGTGGGTGTTCCCCGGCCAGTCGCTCGTTGCCGCGCTTGTAGTTGCCGGTGACACGAGCCATCAGCTGCTGTGCTTCGCCCTGCGACAACGCGGCAACCTCGTGCAGGAAATCTTCCGCACCCGCACCGCGCAACGTGCTGGCCAGGACACCTCGATGCAGGACCTGCACCTCGCCTGTTTTGCGTTTGCGGAAACTGAACCCGAGGTCAACCATCGCCAGCCGGAGGAGAAAACTGCTCGATGACCTGCTGCTCGGTCAGCATCGGTGTGCGGTTGGCAAAGGCGTAATAGTCCGGCTTCTTGTCGATGTAGATCTGCGAGGCCATCTCGAAGTCGTTCGAATCGAACAGCCCGGCCGGAACGAAATACTCGCCAGTAGCCAGCAGCTTGTAGTACAGATGCGACCCGCACCTCTTGCAGAAGGCCCGCTCTGCCCAATCCGAGGACGGATAGACAGCAATGTGTTCGCCACCTTCGAACTTGACATCGGGGCCGCAGTGGACGGCAAGCAGCGGCCCGCCTCCCCATCTTCGGCAGAAGCCGCAGTGACATGCACCGATCTCCCGGGCCGGCGGCGAAGACAGGCCGACTGCACCACAAAGGCATTGACCATTCATCGCTCCCTCCATCGATCAAGTTGATGAGTTGCTGCGGCCCGGCTGTTCAGGCATACCGGCTTTCGAGCTGCGCGAGCGAGCCGACGATCAGCTGCTCCAGCACCTTGATGTCGATCTCGGCGAGCCTTTTGAAGTACAGACATGACTTGCCCATCCTGTGCTTGCCGAGCCGGGCCAGCAGCGCCTGCTGTTCATCACCTTCGGCAAGCAGGTAGACGACGAGTTCGCGCCCTCGAAGAGCGAAGCCTGTCCGGCACATCTCGCCGGTTCCGCCGCTCCCGCAGCTGTACCCGTATGAGCCGTAGCCGACGATGCTCGGTCCCCACATCTTCGGCTGCTGCCCGGTGACCCGCGTCAACAACGCCATCAGGGCCATGCAATCGCCGATCTGCTCCCTTTTCGCCCGCGAGGCAATGTAGTCCTCGACGCTGGCATCCGTGGCCCTGGTTTTCAGTTCAGCCATTCCAATGCGCCTCAACGCCTCTCGAATGCCAATCGTGCCGCAAGGCCGATGAAAACAAATCCGGAAATCCACTGAAAGACCCTGCCCGCCTTTTCATTGCGCTGAAGCAAGCGCCCGACCTTTCCGGCATGAATACCGACCAGGCCGTTCACCAGCGTTCCACCGGCAATCAGGATGCCGCCGAGGATCAGGAACTGGACGACACTGGAGCCGCGCGCGGGGTCGACGAACTGAGGTACGAACGCGAGGATGAATACCGCGACCTTCGGATTCAGCAAGTTGACCAGCGTTCCTTCGCGCCAGGCGCGGATCGCGCCGTACGAGCCAGCCTGGTTGCCCGACACCTCTATCGGGCGGCTCCGAAACGCCTGGATCGCCAGCCAGATCAGATAGCCCACCCCGCCCCAGCGCAGCGCCTCGAAGAAAACGGGATGCGTGGCCAGCAGCGCGGCCAGACCCAGCGCGGCGAGAACGGTATGGATCAGTGCGCCAGTCGAGATGCCGATGCTCGCTGCCACACCGACCTTCGGCCCCGATCGTGCCCCCTGCGCCAGGCAGAACAGCATGTCCGCGCCGGGCGTCAGGTTCAGCGCGATCGCGGCGGAAGTGAAAAGCAGCAAGTCGTTGATTTCGAAGAGCATCAGTACGTCTCGACAGAGCATGGCCTGTCAGTTCGGGCAGCGCTCATGCAGACCCGTCCGGAGGGGCAATGCGCTTTGCATAAAGCCGATTTTCATGCGACTCGCCCTCGAAGACAAAGCAGGTCTGCCCACAGTCTGCATAGCCGCGGCGTCGGTAGAAGCCAAGCGCGCGGTGGTTGTGGACCCAGGGGGTGAGCCACAACACGTCGGATCCGGCTGCGACGGCCAGTCGTTCCGCCTCGGCGAGGAGTTGTGTGCCGACATGCCTGCCGGTGAACGGTTCCTGGACATACAGGCGCAGCAGTTCGGACTGCGCACCTGCCGGCGCCAGCTGATGCGATTCACCGATGGTGACGTGCGCGAACCCGACCAGATGCGCGGCCATCTCCGCGACGCAGATCCGGGCCCGCTCGTTCGCGATGGCGATGGAAAACGCTTGCTCGGAGTAGCCGGTAAGCACTTCTCGCGCAACCGCCCGGCGAATGCCCTGCGTGGCGTAGGTATCCAGGAAAACCTGCATCGCCAGCACCGACAGGCACAGCGCGTCATCGGGCACGGCCGGTCGGAGGACCAGCTCGGAGACCGACTGGCCGCATGTTGCGGGCGTGTCTGCCGGCACCGGGGCCGCATGGATGACCGACATCAGGTATTCGTCGACAGCGCGTCCTGCCACACGCAGCGAGCTGCGGCGCAGGCCTTCTACCTCGAAGCCGAAGCGCCTGTAGAGTGCAATCGCCCTGTGGTTGGAGGTGTGTACCGTCAGCTCGACCCTGACGAGTCCGGCAGCGCGCGACCAGGCCATCGCTTCACCGAGCAGTGCGGCACCAATGCCCTTGCCCCAATGGCTGCGCCGGACGGCCAGCGCCAGCTTCGTCGCGTGCGCAAGGCGGTTGACCTGGAAGCCGATCGCGTTGAGGAAACCCACTGGAACACCGTCGAGCACGGCAACCAGGCAGATCGAATTGCCGGCGCCGTCAAGGCTGCGAAGGCGCTTGCGCTCCTCTTCGACCTTGACGCGCGATTCGCCGGGTTCCCACAGCAGGTAGTCGGACTCGGCGAACAGTGCTTCCCGCAGCGCCAGCAGGCTCTGCGCATCGGATTCGACCGCGCGACGAATGACTGCTGCGCTGGCTTCGTCAGTGAAGCCCCGCGGGCTGGAAGGCTCAGACATCGCGGTCCAGATCCTCGAGGGCAAGCAGCAGGCTCAGCCTGTGCTCTCTGGCAACCACCTGCCAGGCAAGGCCGGTGAGTGCGCCTTCGATCGCCCACAGCAGGTTCAGGCTCGCGTTTGTTCCCGTTGCCTTGACCATCGCATACGCGCGAACCGAGCCAAGCCGCCTGAGCTGCGCAACACTCGTGATTCCGGCGCCCGCCAGCATGGCTTGGGACTTGGGGCCGAGGCCGGGTAGTTCAGCAATCGCCTGTTTGCTCATGCGCCTTGCTCGTGGTTCACATCGCCGCAGAAGATCTTCTCAAGCCATCACGTGCGACAGCACATTGACAAGCCGCCCGAACGGGTCTCGGACAAAGAAGCGGCGCACACCCCAGGGCTCGACAACCGGCCCGTACGCGATGTCGAATCCGGCCGCCTTGAACTTTTCAAGAATGCTGTCGACGTCATCGACTTCGATCGACAAATCGGGCACCGGTGTGCCCGATCCACCCTCGCTCATGAAGCTGACCTGCACCGACATCTTCGCGCCCGATCCATACGTCCGTATCCAGTCCTTGTCCATCAGCAGCTCCAGCCCGAGGATGTCCGCGTAGAACTTTTTGGCCAGGGCCGGATTGCCGGTCTGGATGTTGGCCACGATGCGTCGAACGGTCATCTGCACCCTCCATGGCTGCCGAACATTGATGCTACCCGCGCGGCCTGGGGATTCAACCGAGCGAAGCGCAGCGCGGCGTCTTGTTTGCGCTGCACGCTACCGGGCAAGTCGGGGCAATCGGGTCAGCAACTGCTTCGGACCCTGATAGCCGTCAAAGATGGCCTGGTGGCCCTGGAGCGACATGTGGTCGTCTCGATCGTAGTAGCTCGACACCCAGGCGAGCAAGGTGTCGAGCTGGGTGTCCTGTTCTGCCTTCGATCTGTACTTGTGCCGCTCCCACGGCCGCGCGCGACAGTTGGCCAGGCAGGTCTCCCTGCCCGGGTGCAGAAACAGCAGATGCGGCTGATAGTCAAGAACGGCTTCGATCAGCCGGCCGTAACAGCCCTCGATGACCCACTCCGGGTGCTCTGCACAGAACTCGTGCAGATCTCGCATTACCGATTCGTGGGGACGTGGCACCGCCACCGCATCGCGCGCCCAGAAGATGGTGTCGAGGTCGAGGACGGCGATCCGGGCCGCACCCGAAATGGCGGTCGCCAGCGTCGACTTCCCCGAGCCCGCGTTACCGATGATGGCCGTGCGCATGGTCCGAAGTCGACGTTTTTGCCAGCTCAAGCGTTGCGCTCACTCTGCAGCAGTTTCTCGAAACAAACGCTGGTCGGATCACCGGCGTATGGACCGAAGGGTTCGATTCGTGCATAGCCCTGCGCCCGAGCTCAGCGAGCACCGTTCTGGCAAGGCCTTGCAGGTGTGCCGCCCTGGTGACGCCCTGCGGATCGACTTCGACAATTCCTGGCTGTGACACTGCTGCACCTTGCAACGCGAGGCGATTCTCGAACTTTCCCGCATGCCGTTCAAGACATCACGCCTCGGCGTCCGGCCGGGTGTCGCTGCGCAGCCGGCCATATAGTGCGGTGTCATGGCGAACCCCGTCTGCGGACGGCCAGGTCTCGCGGAGCCTGCCTTCGAGCCGATACCCGTTTGCTTCGAGCGCTCGCCGCATCGGCAAGTTGTCGAATCGGGTGGTCGCTTCGATCCGGTGAAGCGACGGGTAGTCGCGAAAAAGCGTGTCCGTGAGCCAGCAGACCGTGTGCCGGCCGACTCCGCGACCACGCGATTCTTCGGCAACGCGCAGATCGAACCGAACGCTGCCATCCGCCACGTCGTCGAGATCGAGCAGGCGGATGACACCGATTCTCTTGCCATGCTGGCTGATCCAGAAGCTTCGCACCTGATCAGGCGGGCCCAGCGGCACGCTCGCTGCCGCAGCAAGATCAAGCCTTGGCAGCGTGTGGAAGGGCCAGGCATGAGCAGCCAGGAACGAGGCGACGTCGGCTGATCCGGTCGCGACATCGATCTCGGAAAAGTTCAAGTCACTCGGATGCATGAAAGCTCCCCCGCCGGGGCCGGTTCCGGTGGGCTTGACGAGGTTCAACTGGCTCTCCGCATGCACGATGGTCAGCCCGCACTCGCATCAAGCTGCAGTTCCATCACGACTTCGCCTTCGTCCACTGCACCGGTCGGACGGAAGCCAAGCGACAGGTACAACGGTTCGGGGCCGCCGTCTGCCGGCACGTAGGAGAGGGCCAGCTTCTTGAACCCCTTGCTGCGCACGTGCTCGATGACGAGCAGCATCGCCGCCCTGCCAATGCCCTTGTGCTGATGCTTCGCATCCACCATGAAGCGCCAGACCCCGACCTCCGGCTTGTCTGGCAGCGGCTCACGCAGCGATTCGTCGGACAGCATGACGAATCCCACCGGCTGCTCATCGAGGTAGATCGCCCTGTACCAGGCCTCCGGCGCAAAAAGCGCCTGCGCCAACGACACCGCATTCGGTGCGACAAAGCGGTTCTGGTATTCGGTGACCGCGAGTCCGGTCACCGCCCGTACCGTGTCTGCGGTGATCTCTCTCAAGGCGACGCGGTCTGCAATGCCTGTCATGGGCGGCCTGACTTTCGGGCTGGGCGGGCGCAAGAATAACCTGCCGCAGCTACACGCGCCTGAAAAGAACCAGCACAGAGAGCGACAGCGAAAGCAGTACCAGCCCGAGTTCGCTCGGGCCGAGCAGGAACATTGCCCCGCTCACGGGCGCCGCAAAGCCACCGATCTGTTTGGCAGGGACCTTGCCGAGTGGCCAAGCGAACACAAGAAGCGCAACGGGCCCGAAGACCGCAAGGTACCGTGCGACGTCTCGCCGAAGCACGGCAGCAAATCCGACGTCATCGGCTTGTGCGCGCACGGCCGCCAACTCGGCCTCTGCGCTTCGGGTTCGCGCGTCCATCTCTTCGCGCGAAATCGCTGCACGTGACTCGAGAGGCGCGGCGCCGCCGCCGATGACCACCATCTGCGGCGTGAACAAGACCGGGACAGCCGCACCAAGCAAAGCGAACAACAGTGCCGCGAAGCCCAGGAGAAGCGCACGGATCGGTGGCAATTGGCGATGAACGAAGTTCGACATCAGGGGGGCGCGCCGGCAAACAACAACGGATTCACACCTCCATCGACCAGGAGGGAAGTCCTTGCAGAGCGGTTAGGCGGCACATTGAACTTACCGCGAAGCAGGCGGAGCGATGACGTTCGCGTGCCTGGCGACCAAGCGCCATGCGCCGCCTTCCTGGTGCCATATGTGGCTGAAGCGGCGCTCCGCGGTCTGGCCCGTCATGGGCGCTGCGCCAGTGGCCTGAATCGTCTCCCCACCCATGACGACGGCGATGTCGCCATGGACCCGGACCAACTCGATCCGCCGCTCAAACCGGGAATAGTGAATCAAGCCTTGGCGCATGCGATTCAGCACAGCGTTCCGGTCAGGTGAAACTTGGTTGGCTGGCGTATTGACTGCAAACCGCTCTGACCACAACTGCACGAGAGCAGCAGTGTCACGATTCAAGACAGCATCACGCTCTCGTTCTTCCAATTCCCGGATCGCGGCCTCGTCGGAATTCGACATGAGGGGCGGCGCGGTAGTGCAGCCCAGGGTAAGCGATGCAAGCAAGGTAATGAATGCCGCGCGATTCATGGACCACCTATGAGGTACCAGGAAGAACTCAGGATACAGCAGCGCGCCGAAGTCGAGGCGGAAGCGTCACGATGACGACTTGGTGCCGCTTCACGTTGGAGTCAACCGGGGCAACGGAGTGTTTCGGTTGACGACTGGTCAGGTCGAATTCTCACCAGGACGAGGGTATATAACCGCAAACCTCTCGCAGACAACAGGTACGGTGATGTTGAAATCACGACCGAGGCGCTCGCATTCGCGACCGAAGAACGCCCTGTGGGCCCGTTGCCAGTAAGCGAGCGAGCCATCCCCCTCACCTTCCGTTGCTGCGAAGTCTGCGTCGACCTCGGAAAACGGCACGATCTGGATGTCCCGGGTCTCGATGATGCAGACAGGCTCTCCGGAAAACAGGGTGACGATACTGAGATCACCGGCCTTCGGGACTGCCTTGCCTGCCGACTCGTAGGCCCATGCAAGGGCCGCGGTCGCCCGTTTCCTGCCCGCCAGAACCAACCCAGCGAGCTCGTCCGCGCTCGGTGCGTTGTCATCGAAGTGGAAGGCCTCGTTGAAGCGGTCAACAGGATCGTGCCCGATCGTGGAGACAAATTCACGCCAGAACGGCTGAATTGCCGGCGGGACAGTCACGGTGCGCGCCTTGAGCGGCTTGAGGTGTGAGCCCAGCGGCCCACGCCGGCAGGCGGCTGGGCCAGAACGAACGGACGCCCGGCCCATATGCCGGCGCGGGTCCGCCTCAGCGCGTGGTCAGGCGTCAATGCGAAGCTGCCGTCATGGCGATTGGGGAAACTGTGGAATTCCCGGGTCGAAGCATGTCCACTGCGTCGCTCTCGATGTCCATATATCGAGCATTGGCCGAAACGTGGAAGTGTCATCCAGCGTGGGAAACCGGATGGAAGTGAAATCAGGATTCGACTCGCCCCTGGTGAACAACGGGCTGCCGCAAGAACCGCAGAAGCTCCGGATCGTTGCTTGACCGCTACTGCCACTTACAGAGTATGTACTTGGCGCATGACTCGTCTTCAAGTCTGCGGTCCGAACCACGATGCCAGATGCGAAAGGTGCGCCACTTGCCCTTTGGCAGTCTCGGCAGTGGCAATTGAGCATAGCGACCGGCTCGCTGATGCAGGTGTAGCGGACCGATCCGCAGGCGCATCCGCCCGATATTGGAGTGAGCATCTTGAGCTGTCTAATCTTGACGCCGAACGTTCGACATGAGCGGAGTGTAGAAGCAGGCAAGCCTGCTGGAACGCGTCCGCCAGATGGAAAGGTCAGGCCGCGGATTCCGATTGTTCACGCCAGGCGTGGCGACGACACGAATCCGACGTGCAATGGAATGTCGCCCGCGGTGCTATGCCCAGACGTGCCGGAACGCAATGTATGCCGCGAAGCCAACGATCAAGCAGAACGCGATCCACCAGACGACCCTTTGTCGCTTTGTCTTGGGAGTGGAGAAGCCAGAACCGAACATTTTTCGAGGGCTAGCCGCCGCAGAGAAATCATTGCTCAGCAATCTGCTCGACTAGTGCTCGCTAAGCGGGCGCCAACGGCTTTGACCGGTAAGGCGCAGGATAACCGACACAAGCCCGTACGCTCCGCTTGAGACGGGTTAGGCCACGCCGCCGAACGCGGCGTGGTACTTGACCAGCCCATGAGGATGCGACGAACCGAACTCGAGGGCCATGAAGTATTCAGCAGGCGGACCTGGGTACTTGAGGTCGTGCTCGTGGATAAAGCCGAAGCGCTTGTAGTAGGCGGGGTCACCAAGGACAACGCATCCCGAGGCTCCTTGGCCACGAAGCTCTTCAAGTGCGGCATGCACGAGCTTCGAGCCAATGCCCCTACCTTGATAGCTCGGTTCGACGGAGATGGGTCCGAGTCCGAACCAGCCGCTTGTGTTGTCGGAGATGGATACAGCCGAGACGGCCACATGACCCACCAGGGTACCCTCATGGTCAGCTACCAGGGAGATTGCCAACGCATGAGAGGCGCGAAGCCCCTCCACAATGCCCGGCTCAGAGCCGTCTGAGTACGGCACGCCCGCGAAAGCTCGAGCAGTGAGCGCACGGATGGCGGACAAATCGGCAGCTGATTCGGGACGGATGAGCACGCAGGGAGTGAGATGCCAGCCGGGGCCAGATGGCATTCCGTTGGCGCTCCGCTTGAGCGAGGGGTTAGGCATCAACGCGACGGAGCACAACTTCCCAGAGCGCCTTCTGCTGGACGTACTTTCGCGATACAAGGTGCTCCTTGGAAAGCACATGCCACCCGGCCTCAAACAGGCAATCTACGCTTGCCTCATCAAAGAAACGTTTAGGCTGGCCGTCTACCAAATAGTAGTTGCGCTCGATGACTGGATGCCCGGTCGCGCCGAAGTTCTTGTCCTCGGTCGAGTTGAGTCGGCACAGGAATACGCCGTTGGGCCGAAGAGTGCGTCGGATTCTCTCTACCAGACCAACGGTCTCTGACCATGGAAAGTAGTGCAGGGTCAGGCTGGCGACCACTGCACCAGCCCCACCTTCAGCAACAGGAAATGGTTCGCGAACGTCTCTGCACTCGACAATTGCAGTGGGGACGCGCCGCTTGGTAGCCGCTGCAGCTGCGGCGGATAGGTCGATGGCAGTAACAGCCAAGCCAGCGGCGTTCAACGTAGCGGTGTCGTCACCGCTGCCGCAGCCAATTTCAAGCACCGGGGCCGTGCGGCTGGATTCTTGTACCAGCGGAAGCCAGCGCTTGAGCCAGGGATCGGGGAGCATGCGGATTGCGACGCCTAACGTTTGAGCAAAGCGGGAGACGACGGCTTGCGCCCTGGCCCGCGCGAAGGATAATGAACCGCCCCGGGTTCCGTGGAGGCCGGTTGGTTTAAGTCAGGCATCCTCCGTAGCGGCCTGACCGGCGAGTTGGCGATAGTAGTTTGCCTCGGCCTCAGCCGGCGGGATGTAGCCGATCGGTCCGAGCAACCGGTGATGGTTGAACCACGACACCCATTCCAGCGTTGCCAGTTCGACCGATTCGCGGGTTGGCCAGGATCTGCGATGGATCACCTCTGCCTTGTACAGCCCGTTGACTGTCTCGGCCAGTGCGTTGTCATAGCTGTCGCCCTTGCTGCCCACCGACGGCTCGATGCCAGCTTCGGCCAAGCGCTCGGTGTACCGAATCGACACGTATTGCGACCCGCGGTCCGAGTGCTGACGCGCCAGCCTACGATGCGTCGGGCGTAAACATCGATCACGAAGGCCACGTACAGCCAGCCCTGCCAGGTGGAGACGTACGTGAAATCGGACACCCAGAGCTGATTCGGCGTGTCGGCCCGAAACTGTCGATTGACCCGGTCCAGCGGGCACGGCGCCTTCGTGTCGCTGATCGTGGTGCGGATCACCTTGCCTCGGCGCACGCCCTGAACACCCAGGCGTCGCATCAGGCGCTCTGTCGTACAACGGGCGATCCTCAGCCCTTCGCGGTTCATCTGCTTCCACACCTTGTCAGCGCCGTAGACGCGCATGTTGGCCTGCCAAACACGCTCGATTTGCGGCACAAGGGCCTCGTCCCGCTTGGCACGGGCACAGCGCAGATGTGGATTGCGTTGATGAGCAGCGTGGCGCCAGTAGCCAGACGGGGCGATCTGCAGCACTTTGCAGATCGACTCGACCCCGAAGGTCTGTCGATGCTCGTCGACGAATCTCTTCACGACTTCAGTCGGCGGTCGAGCTCCGCCTGGGCGAAAAACGCGCTGGCCAGCTTCAATATCTCATTGGCCTTGCGCAGTTCCTTGTTCTCCCGCTCGAGCGCCGTCATCCGCTCGCGTTCGGTTGACGTCACCCTGGCCGGCGTCAACTATCCTGACCGCTCGACGACAACTATCTTGGCCGGTGGAACGTGGGCGTAGTTGTCGTTGATCGGTGCCTTGGTTTTGGTTTTGTTGATCTCCTTCGTCGTCGAGCGGTGGGCAAGTCACGGACCCCGCAGGGGCTGTCCACAGGCTTGTCCTGTGGGCAGGTGACTTGTCCACCGCGGCTTCCCCGCGCTCAGGTTGCGTGGTCGGTCGCTGTAGTTGTCGTCGGTCTCGCGTTGGTCCTTCTCCCGCTGGGCTGTGCCGCGTGCGCCGCCCGTCGGCGATAGCTCTCCACATTCATTTCCAAGATCGTCGAGTGATGCACGAGCCGGTCGACTGCGGCCAGGGTCATCGCCGGGTCGACGAACACGTCGCTCCACTGCGAGAACGGCGTGTTGGCGGTGATCGCAAGGCTCTTGCGTTCGTATCGCTCGGCGATCAACTCGAACAGCACCGAGGTCTCGGCCTGATCGCGACGAACGTAGCTCAGATCGTCCAGGATCAGCAGGTCGAAGCGGTCGAGCCTGGCCAGTTCCTGCGGCAGCCGCAGGTCGCGCCGGGCCGCCTGCAGGCGCTGTACAAGGTCACTGCACCGGGTGAACAGCACCCGGCGCCCGGCATCGACGAGTGCGTGACCGAGCCCGCTCACCAGATGGCTCTTGCCGACGCCCGGCGGGCCGAACAGCAGCACATTGGCGCCGCGGTCGATCCACTCATGACCTTCGGCCAACGCCATCACCTGAGCCTTGGAGACGCTCGGTACCGCCGCGAAGTCGAAGCTCGACAATCGCTTGTCCGGCGTCAGGCAGGATTCGGCGCGGTGGCGGTCGATGCGGCGGAACTCGCGCTCGGCGATCTCATGCTCCATCAGCGCTTCCAGCAGCCGATGTCCGGGCCAGCCCTCACGGTCGGACTGCGCGCACAGGTCGTCGGCCAGTCGCTTGATCGTGGGCAGTCGCAGTTCGGTGAGCATCAGCGCCAGGCGCCCGGATGGCAGCGTCGTCGCACTCATGGCGACACCTCGATCAGTACGTCGTAGTCCTGCAGCGGCGGCAACTGCACCGACACCGCCGGCAATTCGACGATGGGCGGTTTCAGTAGCGCGCTCAGCGCATTCAGATCGGGCAATTGGTCGAGCTCGATCAGCTGCTCAAGTTCCTCGGCGAGTTGTGCCTCATGGCCGTCGGCGGCCAACGAGAGCAGGCCCACGATCGTCTTGCAGGCTTCGCGCTCTGCAAGTGCTGCTGACAGGCGTTCCCAGGTGCGGCGGTAGATGTCGCGGGGGAATACCGCATCGCGCAGCACCCAGCGGGCGAAGGCGCCGGGCTTGCGCCTGAGCGCGGCCACCAGGTGCCTATAGTCGATGTTGCGCGGGTGCCGCTGGCCGTCGCGGTGGGTCGCGCGGCTGCGCTCGAGCACGCATTGGCCGCCCAGCCAGCACTCGATGTGCTGCGCATACTGGCGAACCGTCAGGCGGTGTCCGATCAGTTGGCTTGGCGCGCTGTACTGCACGCCCTTGACGGTGAAGATGGCGTATTTGCTGACCCGCGCCGGGAACTCCTCGTACTCAGCCGTGCGGCGCGCCGGCAGCGGCCGTAGCATGGTCCGCTCGACGGCCAGCCGGGTGACGGCGCGGGCATTGAATCGCTGCACGATGGTCTCGACGAAGGCCTCGTAGTCGGCGCGCTCGTCGAAGCGACGGGTACCGCGCAACCGCAACGCCTGGTCGAGCGCGGTCTTGAGCGAATCGTGTCGCGACTCGATGGAGCCGTTCTCATGCGACTGGCTCGGATTGCAGCGGCTCGCGCGCATGCCGTAGTGCTGGCACAGACCCTCGTACCGGCGGGTCAGCTCCTGCGCCTCGGCCAGGTTGTTGAACGCCGCCGACAGGCTGTCGGTGCGATGCTCCTCCGGCACCCCGCCCAGCCGCCACAGCGCGGCCTGTAGTCCGCCGGACAACGCGGCGAAGCTCTCGCCTTCAGTGAGAACGACGGCGTGCCGCCATCCCGAATGCGCGAGCGCGAACTGGTACAGCCGGTGATCGAAAGCGACCCCGTCGATCTTCACCTGCAGGTCGTCGGCGACGGTGAAGTCGGACAGTCCCAGTCTGCCTGGCGGATGCTCCTGGGCGAAGTAAACGTCGCGTTCGGCGCCATGCACGGCGCGCCACTGGCGGACGCGGCGCTGCAGCGTACGAAGCACGGCACCTCCGTACTGGCCAGGATGCCGGCGCTGCAGTTCCTCCAGCAGCGTCACGGCGTTGAGTTGCGCGTCCGCCCGCAGCAGCGGGACGACTTCAGCCTCCCACACCTCGGCCAGTGGATCCGATCGGGTCCGCCAGCTCCTGGCTGGCCGTTGCGAAGGCAGTTGACCGGCATCTTCGATGCGTCGCGCACTGCGTTCGCTGATTCCCGCCTTGGCGGCGGCCGCCACCTGCGGGAGTTTGTTGCGATGTTGTTTGTACTTGAGCACTTGGTGGTCCGTGATTCTCTTGCCGGGCATTTCCGGGGTCTCGACGTGTTCGATGACCCCACGGTAAGCCCCGCGTCCCGGACCTGCCGGCTTCGGCCTCAACCGGCCAAGATAGTTGTCGTCAGCCGGCCAAGATCATTGTCGCCAACCATCACCCCCTCGCGAATGCCGGAATCGATCTGGTCGCGCTTGACCCATTCATGCAGCGTCTGCGGCACGCAGCCGATCTTCGGCGCGATGGACTCGACGGCTGCCCACAGCGACGGGTACTCCCCTCGGTGCTCCTGCACCAAGCGCACCGCGCGATCGCGCACCTCGGGTGAAAACTTGTTCGACTTCTTGCTCATGGCTCAATCCTCTCAGAGAAAAGAGCCTCCTCAAAACCCGGGGCGGTTCAAAGCGACATGAACGCTGAGAGGACGGCTCCTTGGATGTACTCACCGCTGTATGGAGTTTGCGGAAGGAAGAAGTACTTGCCAACGAACGAACCAGCCAAGCCAAGGAAATAAAAGCCGCCAACGCTAAGTGCGAGCCCGACCATCAGCCAAACACGGTTCGAGGACAGGTGAAGCATCAAGCGCAACCTAACGTCCGAGTTAACCGGAGCAGTGGGGTATGGCGGCATTTGGGCCAGAATGAAATGGAGGCCCAAACGGCGGCAGGCCCCACTGCTTCCGGTTGAACGATTGGTTAGGCATCTTCGCGCACAGAGCCGATAAGAAAATCCCTATCTGCGAAGTCCATCTGGTCGTTCAGGGTACACAAGTAGTCGTAGTAGGCGGCGGTACCGGTCCGCAATGGAATCTGCTCACGCCAGTCATTCCCGTTCAGCGCAACCGCATAGACACCCAAGATTTCACGCTTCGTGGCTGAGCTCGAGATATACGTCAAGGCCAAGCTGTCAAGGGCCGCCCCGCGTTCAATCGCATGAGCTTTCGCCTCTGAGCGAACGTAATAGTGAGCGCGTGAAATTCCCGCAACGTACTGGCGAAGGAGCGGATTAAGATCCACCTCTCGACCCAATGATTTCAACTCTTGAAGTATTGACGACTTGAACTTTGCATTTTCCGCAAGCAGTTCCGGACGAGTTATTGGTCTGAGGCACTTTGTATCTATCAACTCCGGAAACTTTCCGATCATGTGCGTGGAGTATGAAACCGAATGAATCGGAAACCCAGAATGTTGAGCATGATTCCGGATCGCCTCTAATACTCTGTATCCCACGTGGCTGTCGTACTGCTCCCTTAAAATTTCGATAGAGCGTATAGCCCGCGGATCGTCTGCTCCAAATACTTGGTTGGCTACCTGTGGCAACTGGTCTATATAACCCCGCGCCGTACTTAGTACATTATTCAATACTCGATTCAAGTCACGCCTCACCAACATTTGGTGATTCCCGTCGATGTACCCGACTCGTTCAAACTGAAGAAGTCTCGCTACGAGCAACTCTTCAAACCTGAGGAAGTTCGTTACGAGTGAGTCGAACCGCTCCTCAATCAGAAGAACGCTCAATAGCTCCTTCCAGTCCTTTTTTGCCACCTCGAAGGACTCCATTGATATCTCGAGCGCTTCGGGCGCTCCTATAACGTTCGAGGTCACAACGAAGCGTTGCATTCAAGATGCCTAACGTTCGAGCTAAGCGGGCGACAACGGCGGGACGCCGGGCCCGGGCTGCGGAAAATGTAGTGCGCCGCGGCCCAGTGGCCTGCCGTTGGCGCTCCGCTTGAGCGAAGGGTTAGGCGTCACTTTCGGCACGTGCGCGCGACTTGATTCGCATAAAGCACTACTTCTTGCGCCACCGAAGCAAAGTTGGAATCGCACGGACATCAAGCAAGAGCCACTCAGACTTGGTCTTTGGTCCGCCTTCAGGTATGACCACTGGATCATTGGCTGCGAGGCGATTCGCTCCAGCGGTGCCAGGACTTAGCCAAGCGATCAGTGCGTAGGCGATGATTCCGGCGGGTAGGCCGACGACAAACGCGATGATCATCTCATCAGACTTCTTTGCATTGCCAGGGTAGAGGTTTTCGCCAAGCCACATCAAGGCTACCAGCCAGGCCATTGCTCCGAAGACCAAAGGCATCCAGCGCGAAGTCTTTTCCCATCGATCTGTCCGCCAGTCAGAGGCTCGCATGCAGAGCATCCAAGTTGCGCCGAACATTGCTAGGAAATTGAGGCAGAGGGCGATTTGCTTCATCGGCGGTGGGAGCGGAGCATTTGTGACGCCTAACGTCTGAATTGACCGGCGCCCCGCTCCGCATCGCCGAAGCGAGGCAGCCTTGCCGGCGTCCGGTTGAATGACGGGTTGGGCTGGTGGACGAACTCGGCGACCTTGCCGAACCGCCGATGCCAAACGGGAACAGACAGCGCCGGAGCACCGACGACGGCGTGATGGTTGTGAATTCGCGACCGCCGGCAAGCAGAGGAAGCGGCTTTGCCGCAGCCATCGACCAGGCGCACCACACCCAGCCGCGGCGAACCGCCGAAGCTGCCAGTTGATCCAGACCGTGACAAATGCGCAGACATGCGTTTGGACGAAATTCTCAGCGGCTTTCGACGGCGGCCCAACGTTTGAGGTAAGCGGCGGCCAACGGCGCCGCCGAATTGGCCGGAGTGATTGTGCGAAGCCCGCAGTTGGCTGTCCGCTTGACCGAAGTGTTGGGCACGCGGAGAAACTGGACGGACGCCGGCATCCCACGCTGCCAAGCGAATACTGAAGGCGCCGGAGCACCGACGATCGCGTGATGGTGGCGAATTCGAGGCCGACCGCGCACAAAGAAAGCAGCGTCGCCGCAGCGCACGGCCTGGTGAGCTGCATGCAGCCTCGGCGAACCGCCGAAGCCACCAGTTGCTCCCGACCGTGACAAATGCTCAAGCATGCGTTTGAACGAATTTCTCAGCGGTTTTCGACGGCGGCCCAACGTTCGAGCTAAGCGGGCGACAGCGGCAGGACACCGCTGGCCCAGAATGAAATGTAGGCCAGCGGTGGCATGCCGTTGGCGCTCCGCTTGAGCGAGGGGTTAGGCCTCACTGCGGTGACGCCAGAAGACACGGCCAGCTAGGCCCTGCGACAGCTGCGCAGAGAGCATGAAAACGAATGAGCCGAGTATGGCCCCGGCAATATTCGGATGCGCAGCAAGGCTACGCAGAACCACGGCAAATCCGCTGTTAGCGCTGGAGTCCGTTATCGCGTGGCCTATGAAGTACGCAACTGGCGCAAGGAACAGGGTGATGGCGCCAAAGGCAATGGAGGTTGCAAACGTGGCACCAGCTTGGCGCCAGCTTCTTGCGGGCAGTGACTCGTGGAGTGAAAGACCGAGGAGCCCGTATGCGCATACACAGTAGATCGCGCCAAGGAAGAAAACGACGACTGCGACTTCAACGACAAACGTATTCGAACACGTGGGATCCGCCGCAATGACTCGGTAATCCTCAGATGCCGTGATCGAGCCGACGACTAGACCAACGGTGGCCTTCCAGGCGGTGGTGGACAACATATCGCGAAAAGTGAGGCCTAACGTCTGAATTGACCGGCGCCCCGCGCCACATCGCCGGAGCGAGGCAACCTTGCCGGCGTCCGGTTGAATGACGGGTTGGGCTGGTGGATGAACTCGGCCACCTTGCCAAGCTGCCGATGCCAAACGCGGGCAGAAAGCGCCGGAGCGGCGACGACGGCATGATGTTGTGAATTCGCGACCGACCGCGATCAGAGAAAGCAGCGTCGTCGGAGCGCTCGAACTGGCGAGAAACACCCTGCCTCGGTAGACCGCCAAAGCCACCAGCTGCTCCCGCCCGTGACAAATGCTCAAGCATGCGTTTCGACGAAATTCTCAGCGGTGTTCGACGGCGGCCCAACGTCTGAATTGACCGGCGCCCCGCTCCCGCATCGCCGAAGCGAGGCAGCCTTGCCGGCGTCCGGTTGAATGACGGGTTGGGCTGGTGAACGAACTCGGCGACCCTGCCGAACTGCCACTGCCAAACGCGGACAGAGACCGCCGGAGCGCCGACGACGGCGTGATGGTGGTGAATTCGCGACCGCCCGCGAACAGAAAAAGCTGCTTTGCCGCAGCGCTCGATCTGGCGAGCCACGCCCAGCCTTGGCGAACCGCCGAAGCCTCCAGATGCTCCCGACCGTGACAAATGCTCAAGCATGCGTTTGGACGAAATTCTCAGCGGTTTTCGACGGCGGCCCAACGTTCGAGCTAAGCGGGCGACAGCGGCAGGACACCGCTGGCCCAGAATGAAATGTAGGCCAGCGGTGGCATGCCGTTGGCGCTCCGCTTGAGCGAGGGGTTAGGCCTCACTGCGGTGACGCCAGAAGACACGGCCAGCTAGGCCCTGCGACAGCTGCGCAGAGAGCATGAAAACGAATGAGCCGAGTATGGCCCCGGCAATATTCGGATGCGCAGCAAGGCTACGCAGAACCACGGCAAATCCGCTGTTAGCGCTGGAGTCCGTTATCGCGTGGCCTATGAAGTACGCAACTGGCGCAAGGAACAGGGTGATGGCGCCAAAGGCAATGGAGGTTGCAAACGTGGCACCAGCTTGGCGCCAGCTTCTTGCGGGCAGTGACTCGTGGAGTGAAAGACCGAGGAGCCCGTATGCGCATACACAGTAGATCGCGCCAAGGAAGAAAACGACGACTGCGACTTCAACGACAAACGTATTCGAACACGTGGGATCCGCCGCAATGACTCGGTAATCCTCAGATGCCGTGATCGAGCCGACGACTAGACCAACGGTGGCCTTCCAGGCGGTGGTGGACAACATATCGCGAAAAGTGAGGCCTAACGTTTAATTCTGCGGACCGAATAATCGCCGGCCGTTCCATCTATCGCAACCCCGCAAACGCGGTGACCCGGGCAAGTCCCCAGCAGGCCTGAATATTTCCCTCTTCTGTGGGGGAGTGGTTCCGCAATGGGCGGTCTAAATTTTTGCGGATGGAACCGCCGCCCTCGCCTTCGTTTCCGGAGGCCTTGCCATCGCCCGCATCCGCGTCCGAAGCACCTCGGGCGCCGAAGCTGCTGACGCAGATGCGCGAGCGTATTCGCGTCAAGCACTACTCGTTGCGTACTGAGCACGCCTATGTCGACTGGGCACGCCGCTTCATCGTATTCCACGGCAAGCGGCATCCGGCAGGGATGGGAGCCGCCGAGGTCGAAGCGTTTCTGTCGTGGCTGGCGGTCGAGCGCAACGTGTCGGCATCGACGCAGAACCAGGCCCGGGCGGCGCTGCTGTTCCTGTACCAGGAAGTGCTGCTGGTGAACCTGCCGTGGCTCGGCGAGATGACGGCGGCGCGAACATCGCGGCGCCTGCCGGTCGTGCTGACGCCGTCGGAGGTGCGCGAGTTGCTGAACGCACTCGACGGCAGCGGCACGATGCACCTGGTCGCCTCGCTGCTCTACGGCACCGGCATGCGCCTGCTCGAGGGGCTGCGCCTGCGGGTGAAGGATGTCGAATTCCAGCGCCGCGAAATCATCGTGCGCGCCGGCAAGGGCAACAAGGACCGCGTCACGGTATTGCCGGAAAACCTGATCGAGCCGCTGCAAATCCAGTTGCGCCGGGTGCGGCGGTTGCACCAGGCCGACCTCGACGCCAGCCGTGGCGATGTCGAGTTGCCGTTCGCGCTTGATCTCAAATACCCGTCGGCCGGTCGGGCCTGGGGCTGGCAGTATGTCTTTCCGAGCCCTGTCTTCAGCATCGATCCGCGTTCGGGTGTCGAGCGACGCCATCACCTCAATGAAAGTTCGGTGCAGAAGGCGGTGGCGCTGGCGGCTCGGCGCGCCGGCATCGCCAAGCCCTGTTCACCACACGTGTTGCGCCATTCGTTCGCCACCCACATGCTGCAGGCCGGCTACGACATCCGCACCGTGCAGGAACTGCTCGGCCACGCCGACGTCGCGACGACGATGATCTACACCCACGTTATGAACAAGGGCGGTCGCGGCGTGTCGAGCCCGCTCGATGGCTTGTGATCAACCGCCGGATCAGCCGTCTTCCGACGGCGCCTGCACTGTCAGCCTGCCCGAGCCCGGCCGGCTCCCTTGCCGGCAGCTGGTTGACGGACGGTACGACATGACGTACGCTAAGGGCCTCTATCGGAAGCCACGATGACAACCCTCACTGCAAGCGAAGCACGCGCCAATCTGTATCGTTTGATCGACCAGACTGCGGAGTCGCATCAGCCCATCCACATTGCAGGAAAACGAGCAAGTGCGGTTCTGCTCGCCCACGAGGACTGGCAGGCCATTCAAGAGACTTTGCATCTCTTGTCTGTGCCTGGCATGCGGGAATCGATCAAGCAGGGTATGTCTGAGCCCTTGAGCAAGAGCGCCAAGAAAGTCGTCTGGTGACTTGGGAAGTCGTGTTCGCGCGCGACGCTCTCAAGGACGCGAAGAAGCTCACCTCGGCCGGCCTCCGGGAGAAAACGGAGGCTCTGCTTGCGGTCTTGGCGGTCGACCCGTTCCAGAATCCGCCGCCATACGAGAAGCTCGTGGGAGACCTTGCCGGTGCCTATTCCCGTCGGATCAACATTCAACACAGGTTGGTTTACGAGGTCTTCGCCAAGGAACGAACTGTGCGTGTACTTCGCATGTGGACCCACTACGAGTGAACGCGCGGGCTGATCGATCACTCGACCTGACGCACCTCGGCATTCCGCCGCCGGGCCTCATTTCACTTTGGCCCGGCGTCGTCCTGCCGGCTTCGCGCTGGTAGGCTCCAACACGATCAGCGGATTCGGATGTTCCGCCTCGGTGCCGCCGCTGCCATAAGGCCGCGTCAGGATTTCCAGCAGGTGGCCGTCGGGGTCCTCGAAATAGACGCCGCGGCCGTCGTCCCAGTGGTTGATGCGGCCGGGCTGGCTGCGCATCGGGTCGGCCCAGTGCGTCAGGCCGCGCTCGCGGATGCGGCCGAAGATCTCGTCGAATTCGCTTTCGCTGACCAGAAAGGCATAGTGCTGCGGCGCAATCGCGCCGTTGGTGTCGAGGAAGTCGAGCGAGGTATCGCCGATCTGCACGACCGCAAAATGGCCGAGCAGGAACGGCCGCTTCGGCAGCCCGAGGATCTCGGCAAGAAAACGCGCAGAGCGCGCCTTGTCGCGCGCATGGACGATCGTGTGGTTCAGCGTGATCGTCACTGCCGGCTCAAAACCTCGGCTATGTGATGCGCCCGAACCACCACACCGACAGCCCGCCGGCAAAGGTCGCCAGCAGCGCACCGAGCAGCGCCATCAGTGCGGTGATTTCGGTCTCCTTCTTCTCGACGGCGAGCCGCGTGCCCAGGCCCTCGTAGACCTTTTTCAGGTCCTCGGCCGAGCCGGCGTAGTAATAGTCGGCGCGGGTCGTCTGCGCGATTTCCTTCAGCGTCTCCTCGTCGAGCCGCACCCGCATGCTCCAGCCTTCGAAGCCGATCGTCTCGCCCTCCTTGGTGCCGATGCCGACGGTATAGACCTTGATGCCGCGGTCGGCGGCCATCCGCGCCGCCTCGATCGGATCGGGGCCGGTGGTGCGCTGGCCGTCGGTCAGCAGGATCACCGCTGCCGAGCTGTACGAGCCCGGCTGCACCGGAACGAATTCCTTCTTCTGCTGTTCGCCCGGCGCCGGCGGCATCGCGCGCTGGCCGGTGATCTGGCTGAGATCGATGCCGGCCTCCGGGAACAGCGTCGCCAGCGACAACACGATGCCGCTGCCGATCGCGGTGCCGCGCTGCAGCTGGAAGCGGTCGATCGCGGCGATCACGTCTTCGCGGCTGAAGGTTGGCGCCTGCACCACCGCGGCGGTGCCGGCAAACGACACCACCGACAGCCGCACGCTGCGCGGCAGTTGCGCAATGAACGCCTTCGCCGCCTCCTGCGCGGCAACCAGCCGGTTCGGCTGCACGTCGGTGGCGCGCATGCTGCCGGAAACATCCATCGCCAGCACGATGGTTTCCTGCTGCATCGGCAGGCTGATCACCGCGGTCGGCCGGGCCGCTGCAATCAGCAGCACCGCGAGCGCCAGCAGCATCAGCAGCGGCGGCACATGGCGCCGCCAGGCGCCGCGCCGGCCCATCGCCTCGCGCACCAGGCCGAGGTTGGCGAAGCGCAGCGTGCTCTGCTTGCGTCGATGCAGCAGCCACACATAGGCCAACATCAGCACCGGAAGCGCGGCCAGGCCCCACAACATCGTGGGCCAGATGAAATTGATCGGAAGTTGGGACAGGTACGACATGGCTTGCGGGCGCGTGGGCGGTCAGCGCGCTGTGGCGGGCGGCATGACGGATGACGAGGCTGAGTGGTTGGCGGAGGGCCGCCCCACGGCCGCCAGCGATTGCAGATGGGCCGGCGCACCGCCACCGGCTGAGAGCCGGCTGCGTTGCTTGCGCAGCTCGGCAAAACGGAGGATCGAATCGAGCAGGTCGTCGTTCGTCGCGAGCTCCAGCGTATCGACGCCGGCACGGCCGAGCGCCTCGCGCAGCTCGGCCTCGCGCCGTTCGGCGGCGGCCGCATAACGCCGGCGAAAACCACGGTCCGAGGTGTCGACGACCAGCTCGTCGCCGGTTTCCGCGTCGCGCATCGTCAGCAGGCCGATGTCCGGCAGGTCCATTTCCAGCGGATCGAACAGACGCACTGCGGTGACCTCGTGGCGCAGCGTCAGCCGGCCCAGCCCCTCGTGCCAGCCCGGCGCACTGATGAAATCGGAGACGACGAAGATGCTGCTGCGCCGCTTGATGATCTGCAAGGCAGACTGCAGCAGCTGGCCCAGTTGCGTTGCCTGCTGGCGCCGTGGCGGCTGCTCGCTGCCCTTGTCGATCAGCTGCAGCAGTTGCAGCACCTGGCCACGGCCGCCGCGCGCCGGCAGCACCGCCTCGACCTTGTCGCCGTACAGCAGCGCGCCGACCCGGTTGCCGTGGCGCGTCAGCAGCCGCGCCAGCACACCGACGAATTCGCGCGCAACGCGCCGCTTGGTCTGCAGGTTGGAGCCGAAGTCGACGCTGCCGCTCAAGTCGATCAGAAACCAGGCGCTCAACTCGCGGTCTTCGGTGAACTGCCGCACGTGCGGCACCTGCAACCGCGCCGTGACATTCCAGTCGATGTGGCGAACGTCGTCGTGATGCTGGTATTCGCGCAGGTCGGCCAGATCGAGCCCGCCGCCGCGCCACAAGGTGCGGTGGTTGCCCTGCAACTGCCCGTCGAGCCGCCGCAGCACCGTCCACTCGAGCCGGCGCAACAGCTGGTCCGAGGTTTCGCGGGGGGGAGATTGCGGCGTGGCCATCATGGTCGCTCAGGCAAGCGCGGTGGCAGGTGCTGTCATTTGCTGCCGGCCTCGTGTGCAAGTGGCTTGTCCGGCACCGGGATCTTCTTGATGATGCGCTGGATCAGCGCATCGGCATCGTGGCCGTCGGCCAGCGCCTCGTAGCTGAGCACCAGTCGGTGCCGCAGCACATCGGGGATCAGCACCGTCATGTCCTCCGGCAGCGCATAACTGCGTCCGCGCATGAAGGCCAGCGCGCGGGCGCCTTCGATCAGGCCGATCGTCGCGCGCGGGCTGGCGCCGTAGGTGATATAGGTCTTCAGCTCCGGCAGCTCGTATTTGTCGGGCCGCCGCGTCGCGCTGACGACCTTCACCGCATACTGCATCAGCGACGGGTCGACATACACCTTGCGGCATTCCTGCTGCAGCTCGGCCAACTGGCCCATGCTGGCAACGGCGGCAACCGTCTTCGCCGCGCCGGTCACCCGTTCGGCGATGACGAATTCCTCCTCCTCGCTCGGATAGTCGACCAGCACCTTCATCATGAAACGGTCGACCTGCGCCTCCGGCAGCGGGTAGGTGCCTTCGGTCTCGATCGGGTTCTGTGTCGCCATCACGAGGAAGGGCAGCGGCACCGGATGCGTTTCGCCGGCGATCGTCACCTGACGCTCCTGCATCACCTCGAGCAACGCGCTCTGCACCTTGGCCGGTGCACGGTTGATTTCGTCGGCGAGCAGCAGGTTCGCGAACACCGGGCCGAGCGAGGTCGCGAATTCGCCGGTTTTCGGGTGGTAGATGCGGGTGCCGATCAGGTCGGCCGGGACGAGATCGGGCGTGAACTGGATCCGCTTGAAGCTGCCGCGCAGCGTTTGTGCCAGCGTCTTGACCGTCAGCGTCTTCGCGAGCCCGGGCACGCCTTCGACCAGCAGATGGCCCTGCGCGAGCACCGCGATCATCACCCGCTCGAGAAAATAGTCCTGCCCGACGACGATGCGCTTGACTTCATAGAGCACCTGCTCCATCAGCGAATTGGCGGCTTGATTGGCGGGTGCGTCGGTCGTCGGTGATGTCGTCATTCGCTGTGCCTTCGGAGAAGTGGGAACGGAATTGTGCTGGTGGGCGCGGCCTCAGAACGGCGGCATGCCGGCACCGGCGGCGGCGTTTTCGATCGGTACTGCAAATCCGATGCCTATGAAGGTGCGCTGCCGCGACGGGTTGAGGATCGCAGTGACGATGCCGACCACCGCGCCGTCGTTGGTGACCAGCGGTCCGCCCGAATTGCCGGGGTTGGCCGCGGCGTCGAACTGGATCATGTTGGTGATCGTCTGCTGGCCGTCGGGCGAATTGAATTCGCGCTTCAGCCCGGAAACGACACCCGACGAGACCGACGGTCCGATGCCGAATGGAAAGCCGACCGCGGTGACCTCGTCGCCGGGCAACAGGTCGGCGGTCGAGCGCATCGTCGCCGCCTGCAGGTCGTCCGGGATGCTGCGCGCACGCAGCACCGCAAGGTCGTTGTGCGACTGGATATTGATGATCTGCGCATCGGAGACATGGCCGTCGGCAAAAGTCACCTTGATGCGCCGCGCACCGGCAACGACGTGCAGATTGGTCAGGATCGTGCCGTTGTCGATGATCACGACGCCGCTGCCGATGCCGCGCTCGACCGGTGTGCCGTCGCCGCCTTTCGACTTGCCAGCCGCAGCGGCCCGCGGCGGCTCGCTGTCGTCGCCTTCGTCACCCTCGGTCATCAGGCCGAGCACCCGCACGACCGAGCCACGCACTGTCTGATAGGCCTTGCTGGCATTCGACGACAGCGGCTTTTCCTCCAGCGACTGGCGCACCATCGCGTCGATCTGTTTCGGCGTATAGGCAGGCGGGCTGAGTGCGGCACGGTTGTTGAACAACGCCAGCCCGAGCAGCAGCAACATTGCCAGGCCCCAGAACCAGCGCTCGTGCCGCTTGATCCGCTGCCGCAGTGCAGCAAACCGGCCCGAAGGCTTCGCCAGCGGGGCGACTTGCGTGACCGCTTCGGCGGCAGGCACGGCTGCGGGCGTCGCTTGACGACGCGGGGATCGGCTGTAGAGCGGAGCTTTTTTCATGGCCAGACGCTCACCGAGGGAATGGGCAGAAAATCCATCGAGTACTACTCCTGGTCTGCGCTGGCCTGCAGGGCTCGACACTCGTGCGCGGGCGCACGCCAACAATGCCACAGTATCACGGCGGCCGATTCCCGTCATCCTACGTGGGACATCGGCCACGCGGCCGGCTTTCAGCACCGTCGCTGCGGCAAGGCATCATCGCGGCATGTGGATCGATACCCATTGCCATCTCGATGCCGGCGAATTCGACGCCGACCGGGCCGATGTCGTCGCACGGGCGGCGGCCGTCGGCGTGCGGCAGATCGTGTTGCCGGCGGTCGACGTCAACAACCTGGCAACGGTGCGCGAGCTGGCGCACCGCTTCGGGCTCGCCTACGCACTCGGCATCCACCCGCTGTGCGTCGACAACGCCGGCGACGGCGCCCTGGCCCGCCTCGATGCCGAACTGCAGGCGCATCGTGACGATCCACGGCTGGTCGCGGTCGGCGAAATCGGCATCGACTTCTTCATCCCTGGTCTGTCGCGCGAGCGGCAGGAACATTTCTATGCCGAGCAACTGGCGCTGGCGCGCCGCCACGAGCTGCCGGTGATCGTCCACGTCAGGCGCTCCGCCGACATGCTGCTGAAGCACCTGCGCCGCCACGCCGGCAACCGCGGCATCGTCCATGCCTTCAACGGCAGCGCGCAACAGGCGGAGATGTTTGTCGAACTCGGCTTCAAGCTCGGCTTCGGCGGCGCGATGACCTTCGACCGCGCGCTGCAGATCCGCCGGCTGGCCGAATCGCTGCCGGCCGACGCGATCGTGATGGAAACCGATTCGCCGGACATCCCGCCGCACTGGCTGTATCGCACCGCCGCCGAACGCGAAGCAAGCGGCGACCCGCGCCAGGCACGCAACGAGCCGGCCCAGCTGCCGCGCATCGCCGAGCAACTGGCGCAGCTGCGCGGCGTGACGCCGGCGGAGCTGGCCGAATCGACCACCGCCAATGCGATTGCCGCGCTGCCCCGCCTCGGCGCGCTGGGCCTGCACTGATGGCGCCGGCCACTCGCAGATCCCCTGCTGTTGCCGCCGCGCCGGCGCTGCTCGGGCTGCCGCCGGTCGTCGACGCGCGCACGCGAATGATCGTGCTCGGCAGTTTTCCGGGCGTCGCGTCATTGCGCGCCGGCCAGTATTACGCCCATCCGCGCAACCACTTCTGGCCGATCCTGTCGGCGCTGTGGCAGACCGATCTGGTCGCGATGGCCTACCCGCAGCGGCTCGAGGTGATGCTCGAGCACGGCCTCGGCCTGTGGGACGTCTATGCAAGCTGCCTGCGCGAAGGCAGCCTCGACAGCGCGATCGAGGCCGCCGAGCTGAACGACCTCGCGAGCCTGCGCGTGATTGCACCCGGCCTGCGCGCGCTGGCCCACAACGGCGGCGAATCGGCGCGGCATCGCCGCATCACCGAGGCACTCGGCGTGGCGGTGCTGCGGCTGCCGTCGACCAGCCCGGCCAATGCGAGCTGGTCGTTCGAGCGCAAGCTCGACGCCTGGCGTGCCGCGCTGACTGAACACGGCGTTTCATGACCATGCGCCGCCGCAGGAAACCGCTGCTCGAGCCGGCGACGCTGTCCGAATTCGACGGCGTGCGTTATCTGCACCTCGGCACGCCGTGGGTGCAGGGCGCGATGCGAATCCGCAAGCCGGCCGCGATCGAACTCGAATATGTGCAGCGCATGCTGGTCTGGCTGCTGCTGCGCGCCGAGTCGGAGCCGGACGCGGCCGCCGACGCCTGGGCCGATGTGCGCGCGCTGCAGCTCGGCCTCGGCGCGGCAACGATCACCCGTTTCTGCCATCGGCTGGGCATCGCGACGACGGCGGTCGAGATCAACCGTTCGGTGATCGAGGCCTGCCGCTTGTGGTTTGCACTGCCGCCGGATGGCGAACGCCTGCAGGTGGTCGAGGCCGATGCCGCGGAATTTGCCGCCGATCCACGCAACCGGCGCAGCGCCGATGTGTTGTGCGTCGACCTGTACGACCAGGATGCGGCCAGCCCGGTGCTCGACAGCGAGGATTTCTACCGCGACTGCGCCGCATTGCTCGGCGATGATGGTGTGATGACGGTCAACCTGTTCGGCCGCGACGCCAGCTTCGAACGCAGTGCCGAGCGCATCGCTGCAGCATTTGCGCCGGGCCGCGTGATGTGCCTGCGCCCGACCCGCGAAGGCAACACGATCGTGATCGCGCTGCGCAGCGCCGACTGGCCAACGGCCGAGGTGCTGGCGCGGCGCGCCGCAGCGGTCGAGGACGCGACCGGCCTGCCGGCGCGCAAATGGCTGCGCATGCTGCGTGTGTTGCCGCTGCCGGCACAATCGGCACAAACGATTGCCGATGGTGCCGCAACAGGTGCGGCAGCCACGCGACGGGGACGGACCGACAGATGACGACGATGCCGAAACGCGAAACGGCGGCCACCATTCCTGGCGATCTGCCGGGCGCCGAGGCGGCTGATCCACCGGCAACGGCCGGCCCGGCAACGGCAGGCGCGCCACCGCAATACCGCGGTCCGCTCGACTGGCGCGTGTTGCTGAAGTGGCTGCGCCACGACGGCGTATTGAGTGCCGACGATGCGATGCGCACCGCCAAGCGGTTTGCCGCCGGCGACAGCGCGCAGCATCCGCTGGTGCGGCTGGGCAACGCCGGCCTGATGCGCGCCGGCAGCAGCCGCCCACTCGACATCGAGGCGCTGACCGCCTGGCTGGCCGAACGCAGCGGCCTGCCCTATCTGAAGATCGATCCGCTGAAGGTCGATGTCGGCCGCGTTGCCGAGGTGATGTCGATCAGTTATGCCGAGCGGCGGCGCGCGCTGCCGATCCAGGTCAGCCTGCGCGAGATCACGATCGCCACCTGCGAACCCTTCGATGTCGAGTGGATTCCGGAAATCGAGGCCCATACCCACAAGACGGTGCGGCTGGTGGTCGCCAGCCCGCCGGAGATCCAGAAATTCACGACCGAGTTCTATACGCTGTCGCGCTCGGTACGGGCGGCGATCAAGAGCGGCGAAAACGCCACCGCGGCGAGTTTCGAGCAGCTGGTCGAGCTCGGCCGCACGACCAAGCAGCTCGAAGCCGATGACCAGGGCGTCGTGCAGGTGGTCGACTGGTTGTGGCAATACGCCTTCGACCAGCGCGCCAGCGACATCCACCTCGAGCCGCGGCGCGATCTCAGTGCAATCCGCTTTCGCATCGACGGCGTGATGCACACCGTCTACCAGCTGCCGCAAGGCGTGATGAACGCGATGATCGCGCGCATCAAGCTGCTCGGCCGGATGGACGTGATCGAGCGGCGCCGCCCGCTCGACGGCCGCATCAAGACGCGCAACCCGTCCGGCGAGGAAGTCGAGATGCGGTTGTCGACGCTGCCGACCGCCTTCGGCGAGAAGATGGTGATGCGCATCTTCGATCCCGACACCACCGTCAAGCCGCTCGAGGCGCTCGGCTTCGGCAGCCATGACGGCAAGCGCTGGGATGATCTGGTCGCGCAGCCGCACGGCATCATCCTCGTCACCGGGCCGACCGGCTCCGGCAAGACGACGACGCTGTATGCGACGCTGCGCCGCCTGGCCACCGACGAGGTCAATGTCTGCACCGTCGAGGATCCGATCGAGATGATCCAGCCGGCGTTCAACCAGACGCAGGTGCAGCCGGCGATCGACCTCGGTTTTGCCGAGGGGCTGCGTGCGCTGATGCGGCAGGATCCGGACATCATCATGGTCGGCGAGATCCGCGACCTGCCGACCGCCGAGATGGCGATCCAGGCCGCTTTGACCGGCCACCTCGTCTTCAGCACGCTGCACACCAACGATTCGGCGCAGGCGATCACCCGGCTGCTCGACCTCGGCGTGCCGCCATACATGATCTCGGCCACCGTGATCGGCGTGCTCGCGCAGCGGCTGGTGCGCACCTTGTGCCCGAGCTGCAAGAAACCCGATCCGTCGACGACACGCGAAAGCCTGCACGAACTGATTGCGCCGTGGACGCTGAACGGCGGCGTGCGGCCGCACAAGGCGATCGGCTGTCTCGACTGCCGGATGACCGGCTACCGCGGCCGCGCCGGGCTCTACGAACTGCTGGCCGTCAACGAGGCCGCACGCGCGGCAATCCATCCGCAGCCCGATTTCGCCCGGCTGCGCAAGCAGGCGATCCAGGACGGCATGCGGCCGCTGCGGCTGGCCGGCATCATGAAGGTCGCCGAGGGGCTGACAACCGTCGAGGAAGTGCTGCGGACGACGCCGACACTCGAATGAATCCGCGCCGGCGCTGCGGTCGAAGCCGCCGCCGGCCTGACGATCAGCAGGCCTCTCTTACACTCGACCGATAGCGGCGCATCACGCGCCCGCCACCGCGTTGAGTCACGGAGCGTCATCGGCGGCGAGGCAGCATCAGCTCCAGAAAGTTGACATGAAGAACAAGCGGCCGTTCATCGTCGGTATCGGCGGCACCACCCGGGCCGGGTCGACGACCGAACGCGCGCTCGGCGCGGCACTGGCCCACGCACAAAGCCTCGGCTGCGATGTCGAGGCCTTCGGCGCCGGCGCGATGCCGCTCGAATCCTATGACCCGAGTCGCCCCGAGCGCAGCGACGAAGCGCTCGCGCTGGTCGCCGCGGTGCGCCGCGCCAGCGGCGTGATCATCGCGACGCCGTCGTACCACGGTGGGATTTCCGGGCTGGTCAAGAACGCGATCGATTTCGTCGAGGACACGCGCGAAGACCCGGCGCCGTATTTCGAAGGTCGTGCGGTCGGCCTGATCGTCTGTGCCGACGGCGCGCAGGCGATGGGCACGACGCTGATTTCGCTGCGCGCGGTGGTCCATGCGCTGCGCGGCTGGCCGACGCCGTATGGCGCGACGCTGCTGTCGTCGTCGCGGCCGTTCGGCAACCGCGAAGGCCACGGCGTCGACCCGGCGGCGGTGCAGGCCTGCGAGACCGTCGGCGCCGAAGTCGCCTGGTTCAGCCGGCTGACGCTGGCCGCTGCGGCCTGAGGCCACGTGAACCGGTCGGCCTTCAGGCCGGCCGTATCGCGACGAAGACCCAGCCGTGCACGTCGTCGCCAAGCTCCTTGCGCAGGATCTCCGGCTGCAGCGAAATCATCTCGAGGCCATGCTGCTCGGCGACCTCGCGCAGATAGGCCTGTGAATGGGCATAACGGCCATTGACCTGCAGCAGGTGGCGGTCGGGATGGTCGTCGGGCAGCGCCTCGACACTGGCCGCCAGCGCGCCGCCGGGTTTCAGCGCGCGGCGCGCCGCCGCCATCACCGGACCGAGATCGCCGAAATAGACCAGCGTATCGGCGCTTGCGATGTTGTCGAAGCGATCCGGCGCAGCGTCGATGAATGCGGTCAGCTCGGCCGCGTGCAGTGCGTCGTAGCAGTTGCGTCCGGTCGCGCGCGCCAGCATCGGCTCGGACAGGTCGACACCTTCGAGCCGCTCGGCGAGAGGCCGCAGCAGCGGGCCGCACAGCCCGGTGCCGCAACCGGCATCGAGGATGCAGCCACCCGTGCGCAAGCGATCGCCGAGCGCGAGCAATGCATCGCAGACCAGTTGCGGTGCGCGGTAACCCAGTTTTTCGAGTTTCTGGTCGAACGACGTTGCGAAGCTGTCGAACATGTCCTTCACATAGGCGTCCGATGCGCGCTGCGGCACCTCGCCGACGCCGAGTGCGGTCAGATGGTGTCGCGGCCGCGGATTGTCCGGCTCGTCTTCGATCCAGTCGCGCAGATTCAGGATCGCGCGGTCGCGTTCGCCATGCGCCAGCAGCGACAGCGTCAGGATCCAGCGCGCCGAATCATTCTTGCGGTCTCCACCGAGCGAGCGCAGGCTGTGCTCGATCGACTCCTTGTAGCGACCGGTCCGGTAATAGAGGTTGCCGAGGTTGGCGTGCAGGAAACCCGGATTCGGATCGCGCTCGAGCGCCGCCGCCAGACATTTTTCGGCTTCTTTGAGGTGACCGAGCCGCATGTGCAGGATCGCGAGGTTGTTGTAGACACCCGCCGAATCGGGCTTCAGCTCGACCACCCGACGCATCGCGGCCACCGCCTCGGTATATTCACCGGCCTCGAGCAGCACATTGGACAGATTCAGCCACGGTCCGGGATTCGCCGGCTGCTGCTGGATCGCCCTGCCGAGATAGTGCAGCGCCTCGTCCTGCTTGCCCTGCTGGTGGCGCAGGATGCCGAGAAAATTCAGCGCATTCGGTTCTTCCGGCCGCAGCGTCAGCACGGCGGCATAAACCTCCTCGGCCTTTGCAAGCTGGCCACGGCGCTGCATCTGCACCGCCTTTTCCAGCGCCTCGCGGACATCGGCATCGCTGACCGGGTCGTCGTCCGGCGTGTCGTTGCTCATGCGCAGCCTCCTCGCGTGTAACAGGCCCACAGGCTAACCGATGCTGCCGGCTGCCGGGTCGCGTTCACGGTGGCAGCACGGCTACTTTCACGCGTTCGTTTCGGATCAGATAGATGCCGCTGGCGACGATGATCGCGGCGCCGAGCAGCGTCTGCGCCTTCGGCAGGCTGGCCCAAAGCACCCAGTCGATGCCGACGCCCCAGGCCAGCGCGGTGTATTCGAACGGCGCAACCACCGATGCCTGACCATGCCGAAAGGCTTCGGTGATCGCCACCTGTCCGGCAAAACCGGTCACCGCGAGGCCGAGGATCAGCGGCAGGTCGTCACCGAGCACCGGTCGCCAACCCGGCAGCGCCAGCAGCCCGGCGCCGACCGCCAGCGACAGCGTGGTCCAGAACACCAGACTGACGCTGGAATCGGTGCGCGTCAGCAGACGGCCAAGCACCGCATTGACGGCATAGCAGCTCGCCGCACCCAGCACCGCCAGTGCGCCGATCGACAGAAAACTGGCGCTGGCCGGGCGCAGCGCGACGACGACGCCGACAAAGCCGGCGACGATCGCAAACCAGTGCGCGCCGGCCACCTTCTCCTTCAGCACCGGTATCGACAACAGCGTGATCAGCAGCGGCGCGATGAAAAACAGCGTATAGGCCTCGGCCAGCGGCAGGCTCTGCAGCGCGAAGGCAAACATTGCCAACATCACGATCGACAGCAGCCCGCGTGCCAGGTGCAGCGGCCAGCGGACCCGCCACAGCGACCGGCCGGCACCCCGCCAGGCCACGTAGGCGAGCACCAGCGGCAGCGACGACAAGCCGCGCAATGCGGTCACCTGCAGCGCCGGGTAGCGCATCACCAGCAGCTTCATCGCGGTATCCATCAGCGAAAAGAATGCCACCGCGAGCAGCATCGCGAAGATGCTGCGCAGGTTGTCGGATCGAGCCATCGAGAAAGTTGCCGGTTGGGACGGGGCCCGCATTGTCGACGCGAAAAAAGGCGGCCCGGATCATCCTCCGTTCAGCAGGTGTCGGCTTTTTCCGACAGCACAACAGTCGGAATGGGGTTGACAGCCGATCTGCACTTGAACAGCATGGTTATACGGTTGTTACGAGGACGCAACATGACCCGATTGCACAAGATGCTGTTCAGCTTGGCGATGGTTGCAGCAGCCGGTCTGTTGAGCGTGTCGCAGGCCAAGGCTCAAACCACGTTGTCCGCGGAAACCCTGGCGTCGATTGCCGCCGGCCAGCCTGCCGGGCCGCCGCAAGCGAACATGCAGGTGCAGCAGGGCAGCGACGGTGTGCGCTTCGTCAGCGGCGGCGCAGGTGAAAGCGAACGGGCGGAACTGCAGGCGCAACGTTCGCAGTTTCCGTTCAAGCTGGTGCTCAGCGCCGGCAGTGGCGAATATATCGTCGCCGACACCGTGATGCTCAAATCGTCGTCGAAGGGCGAGCTGATGAATGCCGGCAAGCTCGGCCCGTGGGTGCTGATCGACGCGCCGGCCGGCCGTTACACGCTGGAAGTGACCTACCAGGGACAGACCAAACGCCAGCAGGTAAACCTCGGCAAGAAGCCGCAGCAGATCAACATGCGATTTGCCAGCCGCGGCTGACGCGCGTCATTGGAGCTCCGGCAACTGCACGACGAGCCCCTGCAATTCGGCGGTCAGCCTGATCTGGCATGACAGGCGGCTGCACGGCTGCCGCGGCACCGCGGTGAACTCGAGCATCTCGTTTTCCTCGTCCGACGGCGGTGCAAGCCGGTCGACCCAGGCCTCGTCGACGATCACATGACAGGTTGCGCAACGCGCCTGGCCGCCACATTCGGCAATGATGCCGTCGATGCCAAAACCGGTCGCCGCCCGCATCAGGCTGACGCCTTCAGGCGCCTCGAAGCCGACGACATCGCCGGCGGGTGTGATGAATGAGATATCGGGCATCGGACAACACGGCAGCAACAGATTGACTGCATTGTCCGCCAGTGCTGTCGTGTCCTGGGGCGGCAGACAGGCTCGCCCCGCTGCCGCCCGGCGGCGAGGCTCGCAAAACCCTCGTCAGGCCTTGAAGCAGATGTTCACGGTGTCCTTGGTATTGGCGCTGAAGCTCTTGCGTTGCGTCTGGCCTTTCCAGGTTGCCTCGGCAGTGATCTGGCCAGAAGCCGGCGGCTTCGTCATCACCAGCGGGCCGGCGTCGGTGACCGACAGGAATTCGCCATTCGGTCCCGACAGACTCAGGCGATCGGCGACCAGGTATTGACCGCTGCATGCACTGACCGAGACCGACAGCGGAAACTCGCTGCGGCGTTTTTCCATCGCTTCACGCACATCGACGCTCGCGCCTCCTGCGATGTAGGCGGTGCCGCTGCTGCTCTGCTGGACCTTGATCTCCGGCGCGCCCGTGGCCTGCATGCTGTGGCCCGACTTGGCGCCGTGGTGGGCGGCGATCTGCACCGTTCCGATCGGCTGCACGGCGATCACGGTCTCGGCGAATGCTGGGGTGGCCAGCATGGCGCTGGCGGCGATGGCGATCAGGCTGTTTCTGTTCATCGGTGTCTCCTGTTCGTGATGGATGATCCTGAACACCCATCGTCGGCCGCATCGTGCGTCGATCCCATCGGACTGCTGCGAAGTGGCCTGTCGGAACTGGCTGACGCGGCGCCCGCATGCCTTGGCGGCGCCGGTTTCAATGGTTGCCGCACTGCTGCAGCAGTTGGGCGGCGACTGCCACCGCGATCACCTCGGGTTGTTTGCCGGCGATGCCCGGTATGCCGATCGGGCAGGTGATGCGGGCGATTGCCCCGGCGTCGATGCCGCGCTGCTCGAAGCGATGGAAAAAGCGCTGCCGCTTGGTCTTCGATCCGATCAGCCCGAGAAAGCCGAAGTCGCCGCGGCGCAGGATCGCCTCGGTGATGCGCAGATCGAGGTCGTGCTCATGGGTCAGCACCAGATAGTAGGCACCGGCCGGCGCGAGCTTCACCTCGGCTTCGACCGCGTCGACACAGACCGCGCGGATATCGGCGGCACCGGCGATCGGCGCGGCGAAACGTGCAAATTCCGCTTCGCGTTCATCGATCCATTCGATGACGACCGGCAGCGGCGCCAGCGCCTGCACGATCGCGCGGCCGACATGGCCGGCGCCGTACAGCTGCAGGTGGAACAGCGGCGGCGGATCCGGCCAAGCGGTCAGGTGCTCACTCGCCAGCGGCGCAAACGACAGGCTCACCGCACCACCACAGCACTGGCCGAGCGCCGGCCCGAGCGGATAGTCGACTGTTTGCGGCTGCCGATCGCCGCCAGTAAGCATCTGCCGCGCGTGCTCGATCGCCTTCAGCTCGAGGTGGCCGCCGCCGATCGTGCCGGCCAGTTCTTCCGGGCCGACCAGCATCCGCGTGCCGGCATCACGCGGCGCCGATCCGCGCGCGTCGGCGACTTCGACGACAACCGAGGCGATGCCCGACTCGAGCCAGCGGGCCGCCGTCGCCTTCAGCGCGTCCATCGTTGCCTGCGGCGACCGCGCTCCGTCACCGCTGCTGCACCGCCCGGATCGCGCGCAGGATCGCTTCGCTGGTAGCCGGCGCGCTCAGCGGCGGGTCGACCCGGTGGCCGCCGACTGCCGACACCGCATCGCGGATCGCGAAGAAGACCGAAAACGGCAGCAGCAGCGGCGGCTCGCCGACCGCCTTGCTGCGGTGGATGCTGTCCTCGACGTTGTCGCCTTCGTACAACGTGACATTGAAGACCGGCGGACAGTCGTTGGCGGTCGGGATCTTGTAGGTGCTCGGCGCATGCGTCATCAGCAGGCCGGCGTTGCGCGAGCCGTCCATCGGCTGCCAGACCAGTTCCTCGGTCGTCAGCCAGCCCATGCCCTGGATGAAGGCGCCCTCGATCTGGCCGATGTCGACGGCCGGATTCAGCGAGCGGCCGACATCGTGCAGCAGGTCGGCGCGCAGCAGCTTCCATTCGCCGCTGAGGCTGTCGACGACGACCTCGCTGACCGCCGCACCATAGGCGAAATAGAAAAACGGCCGGCCCTGCAGCGCCTCGCGGTCCCAGCTCAGCCCCGGTGTTGCATAAAACCCATCCGACCACAACTGCACGCGGTCGATATAGGCCTCGGCGACGACGGTATCGAAGCCGAGCGTGCGGCCGTTGACCTCGACCTTGTCGTTGGCGAAACGCACCGCGTCGGGCGCACCGCCATGGCGCGCGGCTGCACAGGCGGCCAGCCGCTCGCGGATCTGCCGCGCCGCATCCTGCGCCGCCTTGCCGTTCAGGTCGCTGCCGGTCGATGCCGCGGTCGCCGAGGTATTGGCAACCTTCTGGGTATCGGTCGCAGTGACGCGCACCCGCTCGTAGTCGACGCCGAGCTCGTGCGCGACGACCTGCGCAACCTTGGTATTGAGCCCCTGCCCCATCTCGGTGCCGCCGTGATTGACCAGGATCGAACCGTCGTTGTAGACATGGACCAGCGCACCGGCCTGGTTGAAATGCTTGACGTTGAACGAGATGCCGAATTTCACCGGCGTCAGCGCGATGCCGCGCTTCAGCACCGGGCTCGCCGCGTTGTAGTCGGCAATCGCCTGGCGCCGTGCCTGGTAGCCGCTCGACGCTTCGAGTGTCGCGGTCAGCTCGTGGATGATGTTGTCTTCGACGGTCTGCAGATACGGCGTCTGCGGCTTGTCGCGGCCATAGAAATTGGCCTTTCGCACCTCCAGCGGGTCGCGGCCGAGCGTTCGCGCGATGCTGTCGAGGATATTCTCGATCGCGATCGCACCCTGTGGCCCGCCGAAGCCGCGGAAGGCGGTATTGCTCTGCGTATTGGTCTTTGCGCAGTAGCCGTGCATCGCCACTTCGGGCAGCCAGTAGGCATTGTCGAAATGGCACAGCGCGCGCGTCATCACCGGTGCCGACAGGTCGGCCGAATGGCCGGCGCGCGAGATCAGGTCGATTTCGCAAGCCAGCACGCGGCCGTCGTCGTCGTAGCCGACGTCGTAGTTGTAGCTGAAGCAGTGGCGGCGGCCGGTGATCAGGAAGTCGTCGTCCCGATCCACCCGCAGCTTGACCGGCCGCTGCAGCCGCGCCGCGGCCACCGCTGCGATGCAGGCGAACGGCGCCGACTGCGATTCCTTGCCACCAAACCCGCCGCCCATGCGCCGGCATTCGACCTGCACCCGGTTCGCGTCGAGCTGCAGCGCATTGGCGACCAGGTGCTGCATCTCGCTCGGATGCTGCGTCGAGCAGTGCACCAGCATGCCGCGGTCCTCGCGCGGAATCGCATAACTGATCTGGCCTTCGAGGTAGAACTGCTCCTGGCCACCGACCTCGAGCGTGCCCTGCAGCTTGCGCGGTGCAGCGGCGATCGCCTTGCGCACCGCTTGGGCGCGCTGCTCGCGTTCGACATTGCCGGCGCTGGCGCTGCGGATCAGGTGCATCGGCGGCAGCACATACTGGGCTTGCGCATGGGCCTCGCGCGCGGTCAGCAGCGCCGGCAACGGCTCGAACCCGATCGCTTCCTTCGCCAGCGCGGCGGCGCGGCGCGCGGCATCGCGGGTTTTTGCGATCACCGCAAAAACCGGCTGGCCGCGGTAGCGCAGCTCGCCGTCGGCGAGGATCGGGTCGTCGTGGACGATCGAGCCGCAGTCGTTCGGGCCCGGAATGTCGGCCGCGGTCAGCACCAGCACGACGCCGGGCATCGCCCGCACCGCATCGAGTGTCAGTCCGGTCAGCCGGCCGTGCGCGACCGGCGACAGGCCGAGTGCGCAGTGCAGCGTGCCGGCCAGCTCCGGTATGTCGTCGATATACGGCGCCTGCCCGGCCACATGCAGGTGCGCCGATTCATGCGGCCGGCTGACGCCGACCCGGCCGCCGGTCTGCTGCAGCCGCTGTTCGGCATCGAGGTCGATGCGCAGCTCGGCATTGCGCTGGTAATCGGCAAAGGCGATCGCGGGTTCGAGCAGCGCGGGATCGATCGGCTTGTTCATCGGAATTCCTTCGTCATCGTGCAGGGGCTCAGACTGGCAGCGGCTGGTGCGGCATCACGCTCCAGACGCTGGTCTGTGTTTCGCCGAGCGGTGCCTCGGCCCGCGTCTCGAGCCAGAAACGCTGCAGCAGGTTGCGCACCACCTCGCTGCGATAGTCGGCGCTGGCACGCATGTCGGTCAACGGCTGGAAGTCGTTCGCCAGTTCGGCTTGCGCGGCTTCGACGCTGGCCTGTGTCCACGGCTTGCCGAGCAGCGCGGCCTCGGTGGCTGCCGCCCGCTTCACGGTGGCGGCCATGCCGCCGAATGCGAGGCGGATTTCGGCAACCCGGTCGCCGTCCAGCCGCAGCCAGAAACCGGCGCAAACCGCCGAGATGTCGCAATCGAAACGTTTGCTGATCTTGTAGGCGCGCAGCTGGGCGTCGCCGGCGGCGAGCGTCTCGGCCGGCACCTCGATCGCCTCGACAAACTCGCCCGGCGCCAGCGCATTTTTCATGTAGTCGAGGTAGAAGGCATCGAGCGGCATGCTGCGCTGCGTCCGCCCGCGGCGCAGCAGCAGGCGGGCGCCGAGCGCCATCAGCACCGGCGCGCTGTCGCCGATCGGCGAGCCATTCGCGACATTGCCGCCCATCGTGCCGGCATGGCGGATCGGCGGCGATGCAAAACGCAACCAGACATCGGTCAGCGTCGGGAAGCGCGCGGCCAGCGCCTGCCAGGCCGCTTCCAGCGATGCGCCGGCGCCGATGCGCAGCGCGCCGTCGACATCCGCGATGCGCTTCAGTTCGGCGACGTCGCCGAGATAGATCAGTTCATCGATCGGCCGGAACAGCTTGTTGACCCACAGGCCGATGTCGGTCGATCCGGCAAGCAGCGTCGCCTGCGGTTTTTCCTCTCGCAGCGCGGCCAGTTCGTCGAGCGTGCGCGGCGAAAGGAACACCGCGCCGGTTGGCGCACGCGCAGCGGCCGGCTGGTAGTGCAAACCGCCGGCGTCGGCGAGCGTGCGCAACGCGTCGATCACCGGCTTGGTATCGAAGCTGACCGGCGGCAGGTCAAACATGCGCTGGCCGGCGTCGAGGATCGGCCGGTAGCCGGTGCAGCGGCACAGGTTGCCCGACAACTCATCGGCGAGTTGCTGGCGGGTCGGCCGGCTGCCGCACTGTCGATGCTGCTCATAGCTGCCGAACAGCGACATCACGAAGCCCGGCGTGCAGAAACCGCACTGCGAGGCGTGGCAATCGACCATCGCCTGCTGCACCGGGTGCAGCCGCACGACATTCGGATCGGCCTGGGCCATCGCGGCAGAACTGGCTGCGGCGATGGTCTGCAGGTCCTCGACGGTGAACAAGGCCTTGCCATGCAGCGTCGGCAGAAACTGGATGCAGGCATTGACGCTGTACAGGTTCAGTCCGCGCACCGTCGACGCCGACGCCAGCGCAGCCGGATCGGGCAATTCGCCGATCAGCACCGTGCAGGCGCCGCAATCGCCTTCGTTGCAGCCCTCCTTGGTGCCGGTGCAGCGGGCATCTTCGCGCAGCCAGTCGAGCACGGTGCGCGTCGGCGCGACATCGTCGATGGCGACGAGCTCGCCACGGTGGTAGAAGCGGATGGTCTGGGTCGTCATGGTCGGATGAGTGCAATCCCTGAGCAACAGGCTAAACCGGCGCGAGGCCGCTGACATACATTGGTGTCGATATTGCTTATAACGGACAGCGTATGACGCAGTGCCCTGAATTCGACAAGATCGAGCTTCATCTGATACGGGTATTGCACACCTTGATCACCGAACGCAGCGTCTCCAGGGCCGCATTGGCACTGAACAGCAGCCAGCCCGCCGTCAGCGCGCAACTGAAGCGGCTGCGCGCGCTGACCGGCGACCCCTTGCTGGTGCGCGCTGGCAATGCGATGGCGCCGACCGCAAGAGCCTTGCAATTGGCGGGCCCGGCGGCCGAACTGCTGCAGCGCGCCGACCTGCTGTTCAGCCCGCGCATCCGCAGCAGCGGCTTCGAGCCGCTGGCCAGCGAACTGACCTTCCGCATCGCCGCCAGCGATTACCTCGATCCGCTGTTTTTGCCGGCGCTGGTCAGCCAGGTCAAGCAGCAGGCGCCGCAGGTGCGGCTCGAGCTGTTGCCGCTGAGCGGCGATTTCGACTACCGCAACAGCCTGGCCACCGGCGAAGTCGACCTGGTGATCGGCAACTGGCTGGCGCCGCCGGGCGAGCTGCACCTCGGCCGGCTGATGAGCGACGAGGTGGTCTGCCTGGTCGCCGCCGACCATCCGATCGTCCGGCTTGCCGATTCGCGCAAATGGACGGTCGAGCGTTATCTGGCCAGTGAACATGTCGCGCCGACGCCGACCCACCCGGGTGCCCGCGGCGTGATCGACGAACATCTCGGCAGCCTGGAGCTGCGCCGCAACATCATGGTGCGCAGCGCACATTTCGGGCTGATCCCGCTGATGGTCGCGCGCAGCCTGCTGGTGCTGACGACCGGTCGGCTGTTCTGCTCGCGTTATGCCGACGTGCTGCCGGTACGGATCGTGCGTTGCCCGGTCGAATTTCCGCCATTGACCTATTACCAGCTGTGGCACGAACGCAGCCATGTCTCGGCGGCGATGCGCTGGCTGCGCGAGCAGGTCCGCGATGCGGCGCGCAACCTGTCCGAACGCAGCCTGTTCGCCGCCGCCAGCGATGGCGGCCCGGCTGCGCCGGCCCATTGATCACCACCCTTCGATGTCCGAACTGTCTGCAAACTCGTCCCCCGCCGCGCTGCCGCAACGCCTCGCGCTGCGCGGCGACCTGCTCGATTTCACCGCGACACCCCGCTGGGGCGAGGTCGACAGCAGCGCAGTGCGTTTCCGCCCCGATCACTGGCTGCTGATCGAGGGCGAGCGCATCGCCGCGATCCAGCCGGCCTCCGAACCGCTGCCGGCCGAATGGCAGGCCGCGCCGGCGCATGACCACCGCGGCCGGCTGCTGATGCCGGGCTTCATCGATACCCATGTGCACAGCCCGCAGCTCGACGTGATCGCGAGTTACGGCAGCGAACTGCTCGACTGGCTCGAGACCTACACCTTCCCGGCCGAAGGCCGTTATGCCGACGCCGAGGTCGCACGGATCGGCGCAGCGCTGTTCTGCGATTCGCTGCTTGCTTCCGGCACCACCAGCGCGGTGGTATTTCCGACCGTCCACAAGACCAGCGCCGATGCGCTGTTTGCCGCCGCCGCGCAGCGCGGCATGCGGATGATCGCCGGCAAGGTGCTGATGGACCGCCATGCGCCGGACGGCCTGCGCGACGATGTCGAACAGGCCGAACGCGACTGCATCGAGTTGATCGAGCGCTGGCACGGCAAGCACCGGCTGGCCTATGCGGTGACGGTGCGTTTTGCGCCAACCAGCACGCCAAGACAGCTGGCGATGGCCGGCAGCCTGTGCGCGGCCGACCCCAGCCTGTACATGCAGACCCATGTCGCGGAAAACCGCGCCGAGGTCAAATGGGTTGCCGAGCTGTTCCCGGAGGCGCGCAGCTACCTCGATGTCTACGCCCGCGCCGGCCTGCTGCACCCGCGCAGCGTGCTCGCGCACGGCATCTGGCTCGACGCCAACGACCGCGCGGCGCTGCGCGACAGCGGTGCGCAGATCGCCCACAGCCCGTCGTCGAACCTGTTTCTCGGCAGCGGCCTGTTCGACTGGCGCGCGACCGAGGCGGCCGGCGGCGCGGTCAGCGTCGCCACCGATGTCGGCGGCGGCACCAGCCTGTCGATGCTGCGCATGCTCGGCGATGCCTACAAGGTGCAGGCGATGCAAGGCGAGCGGCTGACCGCCTGGAAGGGCCTGCATGCGGCCACGCTCGGCGCCGCGCAGGCGCTTGGCCTTTCCGACGAGATCGGCAGCCTGGCGCCGGGCCGGCTGGCCGACATCTGCGCCTGGGAGCTGGCGGTCGGTCCGGTTGCCGAACGGCGGCTGTCGGTGGCCCGCAGCTTGCATGAGCGGGTCTTTGCATGGACCACACTCGGAGACGAACGCAACCTGGCCGCCTGTTATGTGGCCGGGCGGCACAGCACCCCGCCGCCGATGCCGGCGGCGGCCGCTGCCTAGCGCATCGGCGGAGGCAACAATCGCGGAGAAGGCAGGCGCAACAGCCCGCCCCCGCCGGACGCAGGAGCAAGAGGAGACGAGATGCTGCGACTTGAACTGATCGACATCAGCAAGACCTACCCCGCCGTGAAGGCGAACGACCGCGTCAACCTGCGCGTCAAGCCGGGCGAGATCCACGCCGTGCTCGGCGAAAACGGCGCCGGCAAGTCGACGATGATGAAGATGATCTACGGCGCGGTGCGGCCCGACGAAGGCGAGATCCGCTGGAATGGCGAAGCGGTCGACATCCGCAACCCGCAGGAGGCGCGCGCGCTCGGCATCAGCATGGTGTTCCAGCATTTCAGCCTGTTCGATACGCTGACCGCTGCCGAGAATGTCTGGCTCGGCCTCGACAAGAGCCTGTCGCTGCCGGAGATCGCCAGCCGCATCAAGACCGTCTCGCGCGAATACGGCCTCGACGTCGACCCGCTGCGGCCGGTCCACACGCTGTCCGTCGGCGAACGGCAACGCGTCGAGATCGTGCGCGCGCTGATGACGAGCCCGAAGCTGCTGATCCTCGACGAGCCGACCTCGGTACTGACGCCACAGGCGGTGCAGACGCTGTTCCTGACGCTGCGTCAGCTGGCGCAGGAGGGCTGCAGCATCCTCTATATCAGCCACAAGCTCGACGAGATCCGCGAGCTGTGCCACAACTGCACGGTGCTGCGCGGCGGCAAGGTGACCGGCGAATGCGACCCGCGCGAGGAAAACAACGCCAGCCTGTCGCGGCTGATGATCGGCGCCGAACCGCCGCCGCTGCAGCACAAGGACGTCAAGGCCGGCGAGGTGGTGTTTGCCGTGCAGGCGCTGAGCCTGCCGAAGCAGGACCACTTCGGCATGAGCCTGAAGGACATCAGTTTCGACGTCCGTGCCGGCGAGATCGTCGGCGTGGCCGGCGTCTCCGGCAACGGCCAGCAGGAGCTGATGGCCGCGCTGTCCGGCGAGGATACGCGCGCCGAGCCGGCGTCGATCAAGCTGTTCGGTCAACCGATCGGCCACCATCCGCCGCGCCGGCGACGCGAGGCCGGGCTCAACTTCGTGCCGGAGGAGCGGCTCGGCCGTGGCGCGGTGCCGACGCTGTCGCTGGCCGCCAATACGCTGCTGACGCGCACCGAAGCGGTCGGCAAGTCCGGCTGGATCGCCAGCGGCCGGGTTGATCTATTGGCCCGGCATCTGATCGAGCGCTTCAACGTGAAGGCCGGCGGGCCCGGCGCGGCGGCAAAAAGCCTGTCCGGCGGCAACCTGCAGAAATTTCTGGTCGGCCGCGAGATCGATGCCGACCCGAAACTGCTGATCGTCTCGCAGCCGACCTGGGGCGTCGATGTCGGCGCCGCGGCGCTGATCCGCGGCGAACTGCTGAAACTGCGCGACGCCGGCTGCGCGCTGCTGGTGGTCAGCGAGGAGCTCGACGAACTGTTCGAGATCTGCGACCGGCTGATCGTGATCGCGCAGGGCAAGGTCTCGCCGAGCATTCCGACGAGCAAGGCCACGGTCGAGCAGATCGGCATCTGGATGTCGGGGCTTTGGGATGGCGACGGCCCTCCCCCAGGGGGGGAGGGAGACGGTTCACCCCCCACCGGGGAGAGGGCTGGGGTGAGGGGCGCGGTTCAGCAAGACAAGGAGGCCCGCCATGCTTAAGCTTGAAATGCGGCCGGAGCCGTCGAAGGCGATGTCGGTGCTGTCGCCGCTGCTGGCGCTGGCGATCACCGTGCTGATCGGCACCGGCCTGTTCATCATGCTCGGCAAGGATCCGCTGCGCGGCCTGGAAGTCTTCTTCGTCGAGCCGGTCAAGAGCTGGTATGCGCTCGGCGAACTGGCGATGAAGGCGACGCCGCTGCTGCTGATCGCGCTCGGCCTGGCGATGTGTTTCCGCTCCAATGTCTGGAACATCGGCGCCGAGGGCCAGTTCATCGTCGGCGCGATCGCCGCTGGCGGCATCGCGATGCTGGCCGACAAGGAGACCGGCCGCTGGATCGTCGTCGCGATCCTGTTTGCCGGCGTGCTCGGCGGCATGTTCTGGGCATCGATCGTCGCCTTCCTGAAGGACCGCGCCAATGCCAACGAGATCCTGGTCAGCCTGATGCTGGTCTATGTCGCCGGCATGCTGCTCAGCTACCTGGTCTACGGGCCGTGGAAGGATCCGCAGGGCTACAACTTTCCGCAAACCATCACCTTTGCCGATCCGACGAAGATCCCGCGGCTGTTCACCGGCATGCGCGTCAACATCGGCCTGCTGATCGCGCTGCTGATGGTCGGCGTATTCTGGCTGTTCCTGTTCCGCATCTATGCCGGCTTCCAGCTGCAGGTCGGTGGCCTCGCGCCGGCGGCCGCGCGGTATGCGGGTTTTTCGTCGCGCCGCGCGTTGTGGACGGCGATGCTCGGCTCCGGCGGCATGGCCGGCCTGGCCGGTGCGCTCGAGGTCGCCGGTCCGCTCGGCCAGCTGACGCCGCATGTGCCAGCCGGCTACGGCTTCGCGGCGATCATCGTCGCCTTCGTCGGCCGGCTGCACCCGGTCGGCATCGTCTTCTCGGCGGTGCTGATGAGCATGTTCTACATCGGCGGCGAACTCGCGCAGTCGCGGCTCGGTCTGCCGAAATCGCTGACCGGCGTCTTCCAGGGCCTGCTGCTGTTCACGCTGCTGGCCTGCGACACGCTGATCGCCTACCGCCTGCGCTGGAAAACGGCCGCCTCGCCGACCGCCGCGCGCCCGGCGACCGCCCCCTCACCTGTTGAAGGACAAGCCTGATGGACTCGATTGCACTCCTGCTTGCCGCGACCTTCAATTCCGGCACCGTGCTCGCGCTGGCGGCGCTCGGCCTGCTGATCAACGAGCGTTCCGGCATCGTCAACCTCGGCGCCGAAGGCATGATGCTGGTTGCCGCGGTGCTCGGCTTCGCAACCGCGGTGCACACCGGCAGCGACTGGGTGGCATTCGGTGCCGGCGCCGTCGCCGGCGCATTGCTCGCCGCGCTGTTCGGCATCCTCGCGATCTACCTGAATACCAACCAGGTCGCGACCGGTCTTGCGCTGAGCCTGTTCGGCGTCGGCTTCTCGGCCTTCATCGGCCAGCCCTATGTGCAGGAAAAACTCGGCGAACGCGCGCAGTTCGCGATTCCCTATCTCGCCGACATCCCGTTTTTCGGGCCGGCACTGTTCCGCCAGCATCCGATGGTCTATATCGCGGTCGCGTTGACGATTGCGCTGGCGTGGTTCCTGTACCGGTCCCGCGCCGGGCTGATCCTGCGTGCGGTCGGTGAATCGCCGGAATCGGCGCACTCGCTCGGTTATCCGGTGCGCCGCATCCGGATGATCGCGGTGATGGTCGGCGGTGCGATGTGCGGGCTGTCCGGCGCCTATATCTCGGTGGTTTATACGCCTCTGTGGGTCGAGGGCATGATCGCCGGCAAGGGCTGGATCGCACTGGCGCTGACCACCTTCGCGACCTGGCGGCCGGCACGCATCCTGCTCGGCGCCTATCTGTTCGGCGGCGTCACGATGTTGCAATTCCATCTGCAGGGCGAAGGCGTCAATGTGCCGAGCCAGCTGCTGACCGCGATGCCCTACATCGCGACCATCGTCGTGCTGGTGCTGATCTCGCGCAATGCTGCCTGGATCCGCGTCAACATGCCGGCCTCCCTTGGCAAACCGTTCTTCCCTGGAAGTTGAACATCTCGACAGCGCGCACGACCGGCGATCCGATGGCGCTGATACAGTCTTGCGTCGACCCGTGGGAGCGGCTTCAGCCGCGATTCATTCGGTCGCCACCAGTTCCGAATCGGGGCTGAAGCCCCTCCCACAAGACTCACCAGTTGAACCTGTCCTCTTACGGAGAACCCATGACACAGATCTCGAAGCGAAACCTGTTGAAGTCGGTCGCGTGGTCCACGCTGGCCGCCACCGCAGTGCTGGTCGGCTGCAGCAAGAAGGAAGAGGCGGCCCCGGTCGCCGCCGCGCCGGCGACCGCACCGGAACCGGCCGCATCGGCCGCACCGCCGAAGGCAGAACCGCTGAAGATCGCGTTTGCCTACGTCGGCCCGGTCGGCGATGGCGGCTGGACCTTCGCGCACGACAACGGCCGCAAGGCGGTCGAGGCCGAATTCGGCGACAAGGTCGTCACCAGCTATGTCGAGAAAGTGCCCGAGGCGGCCGACGCCGAGCGCGTCTTCCGCGACATGATCGGCCAGGGCAACAAGCTGATCTTCGGCACCACCTTTGGTTATATGGAACCGATGCTGAAGGCCGCCGCCGACGCACCGAAAGACGTCAAGTTCGAGCATGCCACCGGCTACAAGACGGCCGAGAACATGCGCACCTACGACAGCCGCACCTACGAGGGTGCCTACATGGCCGGCGTGATCGCCGGCGGCATGACGAAGACCAATACGCTCGGCGTCGTCGGATCGATCCCGATCCCGGAAGTGATCCGCAATATCAACAGCTTCACGCTCGGCGCGCAGTCGGTCAATCCGAAGATCAAGACCAAGGTCGTCTGGGTCAACGAGTGGTTCAACCCGCCGAAGGAAACCGAGGCCGCGCAATCGCTGCTGAACGGCGGCGCCGACGTGCTGTTCCAGAATACCGATTCGAGCGCGGTGCTGCAGACCGCCGCCAAGGCCAACAAGTTCGCCTTCGGCTGGGACAGCGACATGACGGCCTATGCACCCGAGGCCCACCTCGCGTCGGCGATCATCAACTGGGGGCCGTACTACATCAAGGCGACCAAGGACGCACTCGACGGCACCTGGACCGGCGGCACCTCGTCGTGGTGGGGCGTGAAGGAAGGCGCAATCGACATCGTCTCGATCAGCGACAAGGTTCCGGCCGATCTGAAGGAGAAGGTCGAGAAGGTCAAGGCCGGCCTGAAGGACGGCAGCTTCCAGATCTGGAAAGGCCCGCTGATGGGCCAGGACGGCAAGCCGGTGCTGAAGGACGGCGAAGTCGCCGACGACAAGTTCCTCGGCGGCATCAAGTTCTACGTCAAGGGTGTCGAGGGCAAGGTGCCGGGCGGCTGAGCGCGGCCAGTCCGTCAACGTGAACGGGGCCCTGCGGGGCCCTTTTCTTTGGCCGCCGCCAACTGGCGCAACGCCGACTGCCAACCCGGCTGCACCGACGCGGTACGATGCACCGGCAAGCAGGACTGGCGCCTGGTCGAACAGGAACTCGAGGACGGCCCGATCTCGAGCGCCGCGCTGCTGGAGACAGGGCTTTTTCAATTTCCCGATTCACTCGACGACATGGTCAACAAGATTGCAGACTCGGTTGCCGCGGCCTTGGCCGATGTCAAGGATGGCTCGACCGTGCTGATCGGCGGCTTCGGCACGGCCGGCATCCCGAACGAACTGATCGACGGTCTGATCGAGCAGGGCGCGCGCGAGCTGACCATCGTCAACAACAATGCCGGCAATGGCGAGACGGGTCTCGCCGCACTGCTGAAGACGGGCCGGGTGCGCAAGATCATCTGCAGCTTTCCGCGCCAGGCCGACAGCCATGTCTTCGACGGGCTGTACCGCAGCGGCAAGCTGGAGCTCGAACTGGTGCCGCAGGGCAACCTCGCCGAGCGGCTGCGCGCCGCCGGCGCCGGCATCGGCGCATTTTTCTGCCCGACCGGGTATGGCACCGAACTCGCCGCCGGCCGCGAGACGCGCGAGATCAACGGCCGCCACTACGTGCTCGAATATCCGATCCACGGCGATGTCGCGCTGATCAAGGCCGAGCGCGGCGACCGCTGGGGCAACCTGACCTACCGGATGGCCGCGCGCAATTTCGGCCCGGTGATGGCGACCGCGGCCAGGCTGGCGATCGCGACGGTGCACGACATCGTCGAACTCGGCACGCTCGATCCGGAAGCAATCGTCACGCCGGGCATCCATGTCGGGCGGATCGTCCGGATCGAACGCACCGCGACCCGCGCCGGCGGTTTCAAGGCCGCGGCCTGAGTGCCGTCGAGCCATTCGCACATCACGTCAATTGCAGCAGGAATACCCGTGAGTCATCAGCGCAGAAGCAAGGACGAACTGGCGCGCCGCGTCGCGCAGGACATTCCGGACGGCGCCTATGTCAACCTCGGCATCGGTCAGCCGACCCTGGTTGCCAATCACATTCCGCACGGCCGCGAGGTCATCCTGCACAGCGAAAACGGCATCCTCGGCATGGGCCCTGCACCGGCCGCCGGCAGCGAGGATTACGACCTGATAAATGCCGGCAAGCAGCCGGTCACGCTGCTCGCCGGCGGCGCCTTCTTCCACCATGCCGACAGCTTCGCGATGATGCGCGGCGGCCATCTCGACATCTGCGTGCTCGGCGCCTTCCAGGTTTCGGCGACCGGCGACCTCGCCAACTGGAGCACCGGTGAGCCGGGCGCGATACCCGCGGTCGGCGGTGCAATGGACCTCGCCGTCGGCGCGAAGCAGACCTGGGTGATGATGGATCTGCTGACCAAGCAGGGCGCGAGCAAACTGGTCGAGCGCTGCAGCTATCCGCTGACCGGCATCAATTGCGTCAAGCGGGTCTATTCCGATCTGGCGACTCTGGCCTGCACGCCGCAGGGCCTGCAGTTGATCGACATTGTTCCAGGCCTCGAACGGGCCGAACTGGAACGCCTGGTCGGGCTGCCGATCGCCGCCGCCGCGGCTTGATCCAAGCCATCGATTTTCTTGCAACGCCGCTGCCGGCGTCTGCCCAGCCGTCGACCCGGCGTTTCCATCTCCGACCGCCTCGATTCCGGGCGGATCGATGCGCCGGTCAGCCCCCTCAGGCGGTGGCCACCGCCGCAGTCGAAGCGGCGCCGTCGCGCCGGCGGTCCCACCAGCGGTCGAAGAAATAGTGCGCGACGGTATTGGCGATCGGCTCGACCACGGTGATCGCACCGGCGATCGCGAAGCTGCCGGTCAGCGCATAGCCGACCGTGAAGGCGATGCAGACATGCATCACGCCGAACACTGCTGACTTGGTCATCTGGCACTCATGAATGAGAATGATTCTTGTTTGTAGTGTGCCTCAGAATAACCGTTGCGGCAATCGGATCTGCCGATCGCGGCGATAGCCGATGCGCAAATCAGCGCGCGTCGGCGGCTTGCGGCGCTGCGGCCCTTCTGGCCTTCAGCACCAGCAGCCAGGGCCGCTGCGGGTCGATGTCGAATGAGACCCGGCCGTCGGAATCGAGCGCGACGATGCTTCGGGCAACCGTCTGCTGGACATTGCCGCCGATCGCCTCGAGGCGGCGCGCCGCGAGATCGACCTTGACGACGATGTCGCAATGCATCGGCGTTGCAAAGGCGCCGTCGGTGATCAGCGCGATGTCGGCCGGCGTCAGCGCCGAGCGCCCGCGCACCGCGCAGATCAGGTCGCCGGGCGCCGCGCGCGCCGGCGTCGGCACGACGGCATAAGCCGACATCGTGCCGTCGCGCGCGGCGACGACATAGTCGGCATGCGCCGGTGCAGGCCGGAATTCGCGGCTGCTGAAGCCGGCCCGCTGCATCATTGCGCTGACGAAGGCGGCCGACCATGGCGGCGTACGTTGCGGCGGCTCCGCTTCCGATTCGGGCCACTGGACCTCGCAGACATCGGTGCGCCGGCAATCATGGCGGATCTGCCGGTAGCTGATCGCCGCCCAGTATTCATTGACGACCGGGCACAAGGCAGCGGTTTTTTCCTGGCCGCAACCATCGGCGATCGGATCGCAGTAGCCGTCCGGGTGGATCAGGCAAGCCGTATCGCCGGGCGGTGTGACGACGACACCGCGGCCCCAGCGCACCCATTCCTGCTCGAGCAATTCGACCAGCCGCTCGATCCGGGTCGGCGGCACGGTGGTCGGTGGAACCGGAACCTTCGGCGGCGCCTGCGGCAGCGGGGCGCAGGCGGCCAGCAAGACGGCCAGCAGCAGTGCGGCGACACGCAGCGGCGAATCGGACGTCCCGTTCACCCGACCCGGCTGCCCAGCGCCCGTTCGGCGGCGCTGCGTGCGTGCAGCGCCGTCGTGTCGAAGACGGGAACCGGCGAATCCTGTTCGCCGACCAGCAGCGAGATCTCGGTACAGCCGAGGATCACCGCCGTTGCGCCGCGCTCGACCAGCGCAGCGATGATGCGACGGAATTCCGCCCGCGACGCGGCGTCGATGCGGCCAAGGCAGAGCTCCTCGTAGATCACGCGGTGCACGATCGCGCGGTCCGGCTCATCGGGCACCAGCACCTGCAGGCGGTGCCGGTCGACCAGCCGCTGCTTGTAGAAACCCTGCTCCATCGTGAAACGCGTGCCGAGCAGGCCGACGGTCGAGCAACCGGCGGCTTTCACCGCATCGGCGGTCGGGTCGGCAATGTGCAGCAGCGGGATCGTCACCGCTGCCTCGATCACATCGGCGACCTTGTGCATCGTATTCGTGCACAACACCAGCAACTCGGCGCCGGCGCCTTCCAGCGAGCGCGCCGCCGTTGCAAGTTGGCGGCCCGCGCCGTTCCAGTCGGCATTGCGCTGCATCAGCTCGATGTCGTGGAAATCGACGCTGTACAACACGACGCGGGCCGAGTGCAGGCCGCCGAGCCGCTCGTTGACGACCTGGTTGACGATCCGGTAGTACGGAACGGTCGACTCCCAGCTCATGCCGCCGAGCAGGCCGATCGTCTTCATCGTCGGCGCACCGACAGCGGAGTCGGGCGCCTACGCGTCTTCATCGCTGAGGCCGGCGATAGCCGGTGCATCGTGCGGCCACAAGGCCTGGACCGGACGCCGCTCGGGCAGCACATAGACGACACCACGGCGCGCGCCGAGCCAGCGCTGCACCACCTGTTGATAAAACTCGACCGGAACGACGACGCAACCCAGCGACGCGCGGTTGTCGTCCGGCGTCGCGCTGGCCAGCCGCTTCGAGCGCGACGCGTACGACGCGTCCGGGCGCAGCCGGTGGATCGCCAGTGCGGCGTCGTAATCGAACCAGACGATGTCCTCGCCTTTCAGGTTGCGGCCGGGTTGCGACGCGAAACGGCCGGCCGGCGTCGTGCGCTCGTTGGCCGCGATCTGCCCGGTCTGCGCGCGCTGGCCGACGCCCGGAACCGACTCGTCTCCGGGCGTTGCACCGGTGAGCACGACGCTGCTGCCGACCAGCGCCTGCCGCTCGTCGAAGATGTGCATGCGAGCCTGTTTCTTGTCGACGATCGCAAACGGCCGACCGCCGCTGTCGTTGCGCTGCCCGATCCAGCGGTGCAGATAACGCACATCGGCGGATGCGTCGGCGGCGAACAGCCTGTTTTCATCGGAGCCGGCGGCAGCATGCCCATCGACAGCCCGCAGCGGGGCGGCGACAGCCACCATCGTGACGGTGGCGGATCGGGTTTCAGCAGCACAGGCGGGCAATCCCGTCCAGATGGCCAGCACCGATCCCAAAACACCGCACACACGTTTCCAGCGACACAACACCACCACACCCCGCCCTCGTTACCGGGTTCATCCCACCGAGAGCACGGCAGAACGGCTCCGGAACGACTGCCAGGCCAGGCACGACAGTGCCGACGTGACAGAAATATCCTACAGGGGGACGGCGTGAGCGCCTATACGGAAAAACGAGTTGGCCAGGGCTTTTCAGCGGGCCGATGCATGGAGCAGCGAACTGCGATAACGCGCTGCGACATCGTAGGTCGCCGGAAAGACTTCGTCGAAGCTGCGCACCTCGGGCAGCACGTAGACCATGCCGCGTTTGCCGCGGAAGGTCGGGACCATCACGGTGTCGTAGAAATCGGTCGGCATGTTGATGCAACCGTAGGAAATGCGGTTGTCGGCCGGTGTCGGCGAGGCAAGGCGCTCGAGGCGCCGCTCCGACGGCTCGATCTGGCGGACCCGGTGCATCGAGACTGCGGCAGCGTAATCGACCCAGAACACATCCTCGCCGTCGGCATTGCGACCCGATTCACCGATGAATCGGCCGGCCGGTGTTGTGCGTTCCTCCGGGCGGACCTGGTGCAGCGGTTTCTGGCCGACACCCTCCACGGTATCGTCACCGGCCGCTGCGCCGAGCAGCACCGGTGTATGGGCGCGCAGCCGGCCATCAGGGTCGAACACATAGACATGGGCTTCGCGTTTGTCGAGCACGACAAAGTCGAGTTTGCCGTTGTCACGCGAATCGGTCGCCCAGTCGGCGATACGCCGCACGTCGGCGGGCGGATCGACATCGCCGAAATCGGCAAAGCGGGGCACGCCGCGCGTCGCGGGTTCAGATGCCGCAGCGACTGACGCAGCCGGTTTGGCAGATGCGTGGGTGCGCGCGAGATGGATGGTCGGCAGCGCCAGCGCTGAAATCACGAGGCCGATCAGCGCACCGCGTTTCAGCCCGGCGGCGATTTCGCGGCGAGTCTCGGCGGCATCACGGGGCATCGGTTGTCGACCTCGTACAGATGTTCATGCGCCGCGGCAGGCGCCGCGGCGACGGGACGCACGATCAGCCGCGGTCGGCTTGAGGCGCCAGTTCGTTCGACAACGTCGAGTTGTCGGTGCCCGAAGACGGCATTGGGGTGTCGCTCGGCGTCGACAGCGAGCGGTTGGTCTGGTCCATCGACTGCATCGGGCTGGGGCTCGGGCCCGAATCAGTTGAAGTCTGCGCATAGGCGAAGCCGATGCTGCCCACAACGGCCATTGCGGCAACTGCCGAGGCCAGGCTCTTGGAAACGTTCATGGCAATTCTCCTGGTTGAGACACGGATCGTGTCGGTGGTTTGATTGGCATAGCCAACGGATGGAATCTAGCCAGCAGCCCGATCGGCAGGTGTCGGCGGAGTGCGGCGTTTGCTGTCGGACGCCAGGTGCGTCAGCAACATTCGGTTAACGATTGCGCGTGCGCATTGCCGCGGCCGTGGCGAGCAACCGAGCGGGTGTCCGGCGGCATCGGTGAGCAGCGGGCGCGTAGACTGGGGCGCCCCGACTTTTCCAGCTTGAAGGAGTTCTGCAATGCCCCGCGACACCAGCCAATGGCGCTTCGAAACCAAGTCCGTGCATGCCGGCTACGAGCCCGAGCCGACCACCCACGCGGTTGCGGTTCCGCTGTACCAGACGGTTGCCTATGCGTTCGACAATGCGCAGCACGGCGCCGATCTGTTCGACCTGAAAGTCGCCGGCAACATCTACACCCGGATCATGAATCCGACCCAGGCGGTGCTCGAGGAGCGGGTGGCCGCACTCGAAGGCGGGATTGCCGCGCTGGCGCTGGCCTCCGGGCAGGCGGCAGTGACCTACGCGATCCAGACGATTGCCGAGGCCGGCGACAACATCGTCTCGAGCAGCGCGCTGTATGGCGGCACCTACAACCTGTTTGCGCACACGCTGCCGCAGTACGGCATCGAGACCCGGTTCGGCGACTACCGCGATGCCGCCAGCTTCGAGCCGCTGATCGACGACCGCACCAAGGCGATCTTCGTCGAGTCGATCGGCAACCCGTCCGGCAACGTCACCGACATCGCGGCGATGGCCGAGGTCGCGCACCGGCACGGCATTCCGCTGATCGTCGACAACACCGTGCCCAGCCCCTACCTGTGCCGGCCGTTCGAGCACGGAGCCGACATCATCGTCCACTCGCTGACCAAATACCTCGGCGGCCACGGCACCAGCATCGGCGGCGCGATCGTCGATTCCGGCAAATTCCCGTGGGCCGACCACAAGGCGCGTTTCAAGCGCTTGAACGAGCCCGATGTCAGCTACCACGGCGTCGTCTACACCGAGGCGCTCGGTGCGGCCGCCTACATCGGCCGCGCGCGCGTCGTCCCGCTGCGCAACATGGGTGCGGCGATCTCGCCGTTCAACGCCTGGCAGATCCTGCAGGGCGTCGAGACGCTGGCGCTGCGGATGGACCGCATCTGCAGCAATGCGCTCGAGGTGGCCCGCCATCTGCAAAACCATGCGAAGGTGGAATGGGTCAACTATGCCGGCCTGGAAGACCACGCCGACCATGCGCTGGTGCGCTCGATGATGGGTGGCCGGGCGTCGGGCCTGCTGACCTTCGGCGTGAAGGGCGGGCGCGCCGGCGGCGAACGTTTTCTCGACGCATTGCAGCTGTTCACCCGGCTCGTCAACATCGGCGACGTCAAGTCGCTGGCAACCCATCCGGCATCGACGACGCACCGCCAGTTGTCACCGGATGAACTGGCGACTTCCGGCGTCACCGAGGAGACGGTGCGGCTGTGCGTCGGCATCGAACATGTCGACGACCTGAAGGCCGACCTCGATCAGGCGTTGGCTGCCGCCTGACCGCTGCCGCCGGTTTCCGTCGTCGGCTCGACGGCGGCGGCGATCGCCCTGGCCAGCACGGCCCGGTCGATCGGTTTGGTCACATGCTCGATCATTCCGGCGGCCAGATAGGCGGCGCGCTGCTCAGGCAGCACGTTCGCCGACACCGCGACGATCGGCACCATACCGGCCTCGCCGGGCAATTGCCGGATCGCGCGGGTCGCCGATACGCCGTCCATCTGCGGCATCTGGATATCCATCAGCACCAGGTCGAAGCGTGTCTGCCGGACTTTCTGCACCGCTTCCCAGCCATCGGCAGCGACGTCGACCTGGTGGCCCATCTGCTGCAGCATCGCGGCGATCAGCATCTGGTTGACGCCGTTGTCCTCGGCGACCAGGATGCGCAGCGCCCGCCCTGGCGACGGCGAAACATCGTCGGCGCCGCGACCTGACGACTCCGCCTGGTCGGCGACCGGCATCGGCACTGCGATGCCGATCTCGGTGCCGATGCCGATGCGGCTGTCGATGCTGATCCGCCCGCCCATCAACTCGATCAGCTCGCGGCAGATCGCGAGGCCAAGGCCGCTGCCGCCGAAACGTCGCGAGGTGCTGCTGTCGGCCTGCGTGAAGCGGTCGAACAGCGTCGGCAACACATCGGCGGCGATGCCGATGCCGCTGTCGCAGATGCGGACATTCCACTCGACGCGGCCGCCGTCGAGTGGCCGATGCGTCGCGCTGATGACCACCTGGCCCCGCTCGGTGAACTTGACCGCATTGCCGACCAGGTTGAACAACACCTGGCGCAGCCGCGCGGCGTCGCCGACCAGACGCCGGTGCAGCGCTGCATCGTGTTCGACCTTCAGCACGATGCCTTTGGCATCTGCCCGTGCCGCCAGCGGAGCGGCCACTTCGTCGATCAGCGCAGCGGGATCGAACGGCGCCGACTCGAGGCTGACCCGGCCCGCCTCCAGACGCGACATGTCGAGGATGTCGTTGATGATGTTCAGCAGCGTCTCGCCGGAGCTGCGGATCGTCTCGGCATACAGGCGTTGCTTCGCATCGAGCGGCGTATGCAGCAGCAGGCTGTTCATTCCGAGCACGCCGTTCAGCGGTGTGCGGATTTCGTGGCTCATCGTCGCCAGGAACCGCGTCTTCGCCTCGTTGGCCGCCTCGGCATTGCGCATCGCCAGTTCGAGCTCGCGTGCCGCCGCGCGCGATTCGGTGACGTCGCGGTAGATCGCGACGATGCCGCCAGTCGCGGTGCGCCGCTCGACGACGCCGATCACCGTACCGCCGGGCAGGCGCTGCTCGACCTCGCGACCTGGGGCGGCCTTGTGCTGCGCGACGCGGTCGGCAATCCAGGCATCGCGGCGCTGCTCGTCCTCGCCGGCAATCATCGTCGCCGCGGCGACCTCGGCAACCTCCTCGACACTGGCTCCGACGGCAATCACGCCGCGCAGGTGCGGAAACATCGTCAGGTAACGCTCGTTCCAGGCGATCACGCGATCGTCGGCATTCCACAGCAGAAAGCCCTCGTCCATCGACGCCAGCGCCTCCTCGAGCACGAAATGCGCATTCGCCGATTCGGCGGTCAGCGCCTTCAGCCGCTGCAGATAGGCCTGGCTGAGCACGCCGAGCGTGATCGCCAGCAGGATGAACAAGGTGCCGATCGTCAGCGTCGTCAGCCGCGGTTCGCGCATTGGCGCCATCGCGGCCGCGCGAGAGATCGCCGCGGTCACGTGGACGGACCCGTAGACGGTGGATCGCGCAGCCGCATAGGCCGGCTCACCGGCCAGGCGGCCGGTGGTCAGCTTCGCGCGCGCCGGATCGGCATTTGCGGCGGACGCAAGCGGCAGCTTGCGGCCAAGCAGCGAATCGTTGGCGGGCACGCTGGCGAGCAGCACGCCATCGTCGTTCTCCATCGCGATCGTCATGCCGTCGATCTCGACCGCAGGCGCCAGGATCGTCGTCAGGACGGATACCGGCACCGTCGCGACGGCGATCCGTCGTTCGCCGCCTGCAAAATCCAGCGGACGCGCGAAATGCAGCACCCTTTCGCCGGTGCTGAAATCGGTGGCCGGCCGGCTGATCGCCAGTTTCGGCGCCAGTTGCGCCTCGACCGCGTCGAAAAATTCGGATGGCAGCGACAAGCCGAGCCGCATCGTCGATTGCTCGGCGGCCGCCAGCACGTTGCGCTGGCTGTCGAGGATCGTCAGGTTGTGGACGAGCAGACGCTGGTCGATCAGCGCACGCAGGATGGCCGGCGCGCGCGAGGCATCGACGGTACCTCGCTCGTCGACAAACAGCCCGGGCATCGTTGCCAGCCCGGCCAGCGTCAGATCAAAGGCGATGAAGTTGCGGTTCAGCGCCGATTCGGCGGCACGGGCCAGGCTTGCGGCCTGCTGGCGCGCGGCAAGTTCGGCCTCGCGCGTGAGCTGCTGGATCAGCAGCGTGCCGACGCCGATCACGCACAGGCAGAAGATGCCGACGATCAGCCAGATCACACGCGAGGCGCGGAACATTCGGCTCATGGCGGCGTGGTCTTCGCCTCGATGCCGGTGACCGGCTTCAACGTGTTGTTCCAGACCACCGCGCACTGCGGCCCGCAGCGCTGCACCCAGCGCGGCAGCACCGTCGAGACGAAGATCTCGCGCCAGCGGGCAACATCGGCCGGCGTCTCGTCGACCACCACCATCCGCCCCTTGCGGCCGTTGACGCAGGCCGGGCTGCCGCTGTTGCAGGCAAGCCCCTCGCCGGTTTCGCGCTGCGCATCGGCCCAGATCGACAGTTCGAGCATCCGCAGCTGCCGCCGCAGCAAGGCCTGCAGATCGGGCGGCAATGCGGCGAAACTGGCGGCATTGGCGCCGAAGATCGCCAGCCCCCAATTCGCCGCCATCGTGTGGACATGGCTCGTCACCTCGTGCAGGCCGATCGTATTGCCCGACATCGTGCCGGTGATCGCGCATTCGATGTCGCCGCTGCGCAGCTTCGGCACGATGTCGGCGAATGCGGTCTGCACCGGCACCGCACCGATCGCCTCGACCAGATCCGACTGCGCGGGATTCGAACTGCGGATGCGCCGGCCCGCCAGATCGGCCAGGTTGGCAAACGGCTTGTTGCAGAACGTGACCTGCGCCGGATAGACGTAGACCGCGAGCATCTCGACGCCCCACCGCTCGCGCAGCCGCTGCTCGAGATGGGGCCGGAACGCAGCCACGTGTTTTCGCAGCACCGACATGTCCGGGTTCAGTCCGGGCAGGTCGGCGGCACCGAGTTCCGGATCCTGGGTCGCGACCAGCGGCAGCAAGGCGGTGCCGAACGGTACCGCGCCGATCTGCAGCAGCCTCAGCATCTCGTGGCCGCTCAGGCCGACCTGGTCGAATGGAACGATCTCGGCGCTGAGCCGTCCTTCGCTGAGCCGCTGCAGCTCACGGGTCCAGAACGGCTGCTCGTGTCGCGTGTACTGGTTCAGCTTGCCGAGCCCGCCGACGACGCGCAGCCGCAGCGGCGTGCCTTGCGGCTCGGCGGCAAGCACCGGTCCGCTTGCCAGCAGGCAGACCGTCAAGCCCGCGAACAGGCGGGCGAGGATCCGGCAATGCAATGATTTCAACCATCTTCCCCCGAGCGGCGCAGCCCCATTCTTTCACACGTCGGCGCGGGGGCCGAGACCCGTAAACTTCGCCTTTTCGCCGCAACCTCCGCCCGGAGACTTCCGCACATGACCCGTGTTTTCAATTTCAGCGCCGGTCCGGCCGCCCTGCCGGAATCGGTGCTCGCTACGGCCGCGGCCGAAATGCTCGACTGGCATGGCTCCGGCATGTCGGTGATGGAGATGAGCCACCGCGGGAAGGAGTTCATCTCGATCGCCGATGAAGCGCAGGCGCTGTTGCGCGAACTGCTCGCGGTGCCGGCCAATTACAAGGTGTTGTTCCTGCAGGGCGGCGCGCTGGCGCAGAACGCGATCGTCCCGATGAACCTGCTGCGCGGCAACACCAAGGCCGACTATGTCGACACCGGCGAGTGGTCGAAGAAATCGATCAAGGAGGCGAAGAAATACGCCACCGTCAATGTCGCCGCGAGTGCGAAGGACAGCGGCTATACGACGATCCCGCCGCGCGACGAATGGCGGCTCGACCCGGACGCCGCCTATGTCCACATCTGCAGCAACGAGACGATCGGCGGCGTCGAATACCACTTCACGCCTGATGTCGGCGACGTGCCGCTGGTCGCCGACATGTCGAGCGACATCCTGTCGCGGCCGGTCGAGGTTGCCAGATACGGACTGATCTACGGCGGCGCGCAGAAAAACATCGGACCTGCCGGCCTGACGATCGTGATCGTTCGCGACGACCTGATCGGCCAGGCGCTGCCGACGACGCCATCGGCCTTCGACTACAAGACGGTCGCCGAAGCCGATTCGATGTTCAACACGCCGCCGACCTATGCGATCTACATCGCCGGCCTGGTCTTCAGATGGATCAAGGAGCAAGGCGGGCTGGAGGCGATGGCCACGCACAATGCGGCGAAGGCGGCACTGCTCTACGATCACCTCGATTCGTCGAGCTTTTTCACCTGCCCGGTTGCCAGGGACTGCCGTTCGTTGATGAACGTGCCGTTCCGCCTGAAGGACGAATCGCTCGACGAGACCTTCCTGAAAGGCGCGGCCGAGCGCGGCATGGTGCAGTTGAAGGGCCATCGTTCGGTCGGCGGCATCCGCGCGTCGATCTACAACGCGATGCCGATCGAAGGCGTGAAGACGCTGGTTGCCTACATGAAGGACTTCGAGGCCCAGCATGGCTGAGGCCGGCGCCCACCGCGCCGGCATCCTGGTGCTGAACCAGATCTCGGCGCTCGGGTTGTCGCGGCTGCCGGCCGATCGCTACCTCGTCGGCAAGGACGTCGGCGATCCGGTCGCGATCCTGGTCCGCTCGACCGACCTGCACGGCCTGACCATCGCGCCGAGCGTGCAGGCGATCGGCCGCGCCGGCGCCGGCACCAACAACATCCCGGTCGAGTCGATGAGCAAGCGCGGCGTACCGGTCTTCAACGCGCCGGGCGCGAATGCCAATGCCGTCAAGGAACTGGTGCTTGCCGGCATGCTGATGGCCGCGCGCAACCTCGCGCCGGCCTTGCAGTTCTCCGCCGCGCTCGACGTCGCGGCGCCGAATCTCGAGCAGCGCGTCGAGGATGGCAAGAAATCGTTTGCCGGTTTCGAGATCGCCGGCCAGACGCTGGGCATCATCGGCCTCGGCAAGGTCGGCTGCCTGATCGCCGATGCCGCGATCAAGCTCGGCCTCGACGTGCTGGGCTACGACCCGGAGATCACCGTCGACGCCGCCTGGAGCCTGCCGTCGCAGGTGCGGCGAGCCGGCAGCGTCAACGAGGTGCTGCGCGGCGCGCAATTCGTCACGCTGCATGTGCCGCTGCTCGACGCGACGCGCCATCTCGTCAACGACGGCAACATCGGCCTGATGCGGCCCGGCGCGGTGCTGCTCAATTTCAGCCGCGAAGGCGTCGTCAGCGACAGCGCGGTGCTCGAGGCGCTCGCCGCCGGCCGGCTCGGCCAATATGTCTGCGACTTTCCCGGCGCCGCGATCCATGGCCATCCGAAGGTGATCGCACTGCCTCATCTCGGTGCCAGCACACGCGAAGCGGAGGAAAACTGCGCGATCATGGTCGTCGACCAGCTGCGCGACTTCCTCGAGAACGGCAACGTCGCCAATGCGGTGAACTTCCCGACTGTCGCGATGCTGCGCGAAAGCCCGTGGCGGGTCGCGATCGCCAACGCGAACGTGCCGAACATGCTCGGGCAGATCTCGACGACGATGGCCGAGGCCGGGCTGAATATCCACAACATGGTCAACAAGTCGCGCGGCGAGATGGCCTATACGCTGGTCGACGTCGACAGCGCAGTTGGCGACGCGGTGATCGACCAGCTGAAGGCGATCGATGGGGTGTTGTCGGTGCGCTATCTGCCGGGACAGGCCTGACGCGATGCGCCCGCTGCTGGCTGTATTGCTGTCGATCGGCATGCTCGCCGGTTGCGGAAAACCCGCCGATGCGCCGAAAGCGGCGAACGGCCGTTCGACCGCCGCCGACGCATCGCTGCTGATCGCACCCGAGGATCTGTTGACCGTCGAGGCCAGCCAGCTGGCCAATGGCCCGGTGATCACCGGTTCGGTGCAGCCTGGTCGGCGTGCTGACCTGCGCGCCGAGGTGCCGTCGGTCGTCACCGCGGTGCTGAAGGACAACGGCCAGCCGGTGCGTGCTGGCGAGTTGCTGATGCGGCTCGATGAAACCTCGCTGCGCGAAAACCTCAGATCGGCCGAGGCGGCGGCGCGCGCCGCCGAGCAGGCATTGACGCAGGCCGAGCGCCAGCTGCAGCGGCTGCGCACACTGCAGCAGCAGGGCATGGCGACCGCACAGGCGCTCGACGATGCCGGCATTCGCCGCAACAACGCCAGCAGCGACCTCGCGGCCGCGCGGTCACGGGTGGTGGCCGCCCGCCAGCAGTTGCAGAAGACGCGGATCGTCGCACCGTTCGACGGTGTCGTCAGCGAGCGCAAGGCGTCGGTCGGCGACACCGCGCAGGTCGGCAAGGAACTGGTCAAGGTGATCGACCCGGCCAGCATGCGTTTCGAAGGCCTGGTATCGGCGGATCGGCTCGACGAATTGAAGGTCGGCCAGTCGGTCGAATTCCGCATCAACGGTTTCGGCGACGGAATGTTCGACGGCACCGTGCTGCGCATCGACGCAGCGGTCAATCCGACGACGCGGCAGGTTGCGGTGACGGTCGCCTTCGACGAGCCGGCGAAGGCGCCGAATGTTGCCGGGCTGTTTGCCGAAGGCCGGGTCGCCGGCAGCGGCAATGCGGTGCCGACGGTGCCCGACAACGCGCTGGTGCGCAGCGGCGAGGCGGTGTCTGTCTGGCGGATCGACGGCCAGCGGCTGGTCCGCCAGCCGGTGCGGCTCGGCGAGCGCGACGCCCGCAGTGGCCTGTACCCGGTGCGCGATGGCCTGGCACCGGGCGACCGGATCCTCGCTCACCCGACCGGATCATTGGTTGACGGGCAGGCCGTCGAGTTGGCCGCTGCCGCGGCCGCTGTACCGGCCAGCGCGGCGAGTGCCGCCGGTCCGGCCCATACGCGCTGAGCGGCGACGGCAAGAGGCCGGCGATGTTTCTTTCCAACTTCAGCGTCAAGCGGCCGGTGCCGATGATCGTCATCATCATCGGCCTGATGGCGCTCGGCCTGCTGGCGTTGTCGAAGCTGCGCGTCAACCAGATTCCGGATGTCGAGCAGCCGGTGCTGACCGTCAACATCCCGTATCCGGGCGCATCGCCGGAGACCGTCGAACGCGAGGTCGTCAACCGCATCGAGAAAGCGCTGCAAGGCATCTCCGGCGTCGATCAGCTGAACGCCACGGCCAGCGAAGGCAATGCCTCGCTGGTGCTGCGCTTCAATTTCGACAAGAACCTGGTGATCGCCGCCGACGAGGTGCGCAATGCGATCGCCTCGGTGCGCTACAAGCTGCCGACCGAAATCCGCGAGCCGATCCTGCAGCGGCTCGACCCGGCCGCGCAGCCGATCATGCAGCTGGCGCTGTCGTCGACGACGCAGTCGCATGCCGCGATCTCGCGGCTCGCCGAAGACCAGCTGGCCGACCGCTTCCGCGGCATCGCCGGCGTCGCGACGGTCAATGTCAACGGCGCGCTGAAACGCGAGCTGTCGGTGCTGCTGCGCGCGCAGAAACTGCGCGAATACGAAGTCTCGGTGACCGAGGTGGTGGCGGCGCTGCGTGCGCAGAACACCACCGCGCCGGTCGGCAAGGTGCGCGGCGAATTCCAGGACCAGAGCATCCGGCTGGTCGGCCGGATCGAATCGCCCGAGCAGTTCGGCCAGATCGTCGTCAAGCGGCGCGGCAACGAGATGGTCCGGTTGTCGCAGGTCGCGCTGGTGCAGGACGGTTTTGCCGAGTTGTCCAGCGCCTCGATGCGCAACGGCTTTCCGAATGTCGGGCTGTCGATCACGCGCACCCGGGAGGCGAGCACGGTCAGCGTGGCCGACCGCATCCGCAAGATGGTCGACGAGGTCGCGCCAACGCTGCCGGCCGGCACCAGGCTCGAGATCACCCGCGACGGTGGCCGCGATGCGCAGAACAGCCTCGACAACGTGATCCATGCGCTGGTCTTCGGTGCCGGGCTGACGGTTTTCGTCGTCTACCTGTTTCTCAATTCGTGGCGCTCGACGCTGATCACCGCGCTGTCGTTGCCGACATCGGTGATCGCCGCCTTCATCGCGGTCTGGCTGGCCGGCTTCACGCTCAATTTCATGAGCCTGCTCGGCCTGTCGCTGGCGATCGGCGTGCTGATCGACGATGCGATCGTGGTTCGCGAAAACATCGTCCGGCACATGGAAAACGGTTCCGATCGGCGCAGCGCGGCACTGAACGGAACCGCCGAGATCGGCCTCGCGGTGGCGGCGACGACGTTTTCGATCGTCGCGGTATTCGTGCCGGTGGCCTTCATGCCCGGCGTCTCGGGCGAATGGTTCCGCCCGTTTGCGGTCACCGTCGTCGCGTCGGTGCTGGTCAGCCTGTTCATCAGCTTCACGCTCGACCCGATGCTGTCGGCCTACTGGGGCGATCCGCCGGGCCACCAGCAGGCGCCCCGGCATGGCGTCAGCCGCATGCTGCAGCGCTTCAACGAATGGTTCGACCACCAGGCGGATCGTTATGGCCGGCTGATCGCATGGGCGCTGCACCATCGGCGCTGGATGGCGCTGTTTGCGGTCGCCAGCCTGGTGGCCGCGGTCGTGCTGCAGGTCAAGTTCGGCGGCTCGAGTTTTCTGCCGGCGTCGGATTCCGGAACAATCGCGGTCGACATCCGCACGCCGCCGAGCAGCAGCCTCGACTATGCGCGGCTGAAGGTCGAAGCGGCGGCAGAGCTGGCGCGCACCCTGCCCGAGACGGTGGCGACCAACAGCAGCGTCAACACCGGCGGCGGCCGCATCTATGTCGACATCGGCAAAAGCGACCAGCGCGAGCGCTCGGCCTTCCAGATTGCCGCCGACCTGCGCCAGCTGACGGCCAGGCTGGTCGGCGCCGAATATGTCGTGCTCGAGGACCTGAACATGGGCGCGCAGAAGCCTGTGCAGATCCGCTTCACCGGCCCGGATTCGCGGCAGCTGCTGGCGATCACCAATGAATTCATGGCCAGGCTGCGCGAGGTGCCGGGCGCGGTCGATGTCGGGCTGTCGGAACAGGCACCGCAAGACGAGCTGAAGATCGAACTCGACCGCAGCCTGGCCAATTCACTCGGCATCTCGGCGGCCGACGCCGCGCAGGGCTTGCGGGTGGCGTTTGCCGGCGTCGAAGCCGGCGACTGGGTCGACCCGAGCGGCGAAACCCGCGATGTCGCAGTGCGGCTGCACCCGGACGACCGCGTAGCGGCCGCCAACATCGAGCGGCTGCCGATTGCGGTCGGTGGCAGCAACCAGATGGTGCCGCTCGAGCAGATCGCGACGATCACGATGGGCCGCGGGCCGTCGAAGATCCAGCATGCCAACGGCAAGCGGACGATTTCGGTGGCCGCCAACGCACAGGGCCGCTCTCCTGGCGAGGTGACCGCCGATGCACTGAAGATCGCCCGCTCGATGAACTACCCGCCGGGCTACGGCCTGGAACTGGCCGGTGCGTCGCGCGACCAGCAGGAGGTCTTCAAGGAAATGGCGATCGCGCTGTTTTCAGGCATCGGCCTGATGTACCTGATCCTGGTGATGCAGTTCGGCTCGTTTACCGCGCCGATGGCGGTGATGTTGTCGCTGCCGCTGTCGCTGATCGGCGTCGTGCTGGCGCTCTTGGCGACCGGCGGCACGATGAACCTGATGAGCCTGATCGGCGTGATCATGCTGATGGGGCTGGTCGCAAAAAATGCAATCCTGCTGCTCGATGCGGCCCGCGTCCGCGAGGCCGAAGGCATGGACCGCGAGGAGGCGCTGATGGCTGCCGGCCGCAAGCGGCTGCGGCCGATCCTGATGACCTCGTTTGCGCTGATCGCCGGCATGATGCCGGTGGCGATCGGCGTCGGTGAAGGCGGCGAGTTCTACCGCCCGATGGCGGTTGCGATCATCGGCGGCGTGATCACCAGCACGGTGCTGACGCTGCTGGTGATTCCGAGCTTCTACGACAGCATCGAAACCTCGCGTGACCGCGCAATCGCCAAATTCCATTGGCGCGCGACGCGGCAACCGGTATTCGTCGCGTTTGTCGCGACGCTGCTCGAAGCCTTGCTTGCGCTCGTCGGCCTGCGCATGCTGTGGCGGGCGCTGACACCTGCCGCGTGGCGCGCCGGCCGTGCGCCGGTCGGCGCGGCCTGACGCGACGGTGACGCCGAGGCGCCGGCGTCAGCGGCGCTGAAACGACAACAGCACCTCGCCGACGCGGACGCCGAATTTGCTCATCGTGGCCCGGTTCAGCACGACATCCTCGTCGACCTGGTACATCCAGTCGTCGAACTGCACCTCGTAGACCGTGCCGTCGACCGGCAATGCCAATGTGTAGCGCCAGTTGAACGCCGGGCCGGTCGAGCGGCCGACCGCCTGACCGACAACGTCGGCCGCGTTGCCGACCAGCGAGCCATCGGGCTGGATCTGCACCGTCCAGACACGCCGTTGCCGTTCGCCGTCGTCGTAGACGAAGCGCTCATCGAGGGTTCCGGTATTGCCCGCCCAGTTGGCCTGGATGTCGACGACGAAGCGACGCAGCACCTTGCCGCCGCGGTCACTGACCAGACCATGCGCCAGCACCCGGCCGCTGAAATAGCGCTTGAAATCAAAGACCGGGGTCTGCCCCGAATGATCAGCGAGCCGCGGTCCGGCACACGCAGACAGCAGCACCAGCGCGCTGAGCAGCGCAATCAGCAAGGTCCAGCGGCTCGCCATGCGCGGCAACAACAGTGTCTTCATGATGGACTTCCGAAATCGAGTGCGATGTGACAAGCGCCACGAAACGATAGGTCAGATTATATACCAATCAGTCACTTTTCGGTCGTTCAAGTATTGGATCTGTCCGAATTGGCGCAGAGGGGTTATTGTTGTGGCCCGACCTGACCGGAGAATGCCGATGGATCCCGTCGTCCACTTCGAGATGCCCTATCACGACCGCGACCGGGCGGCCGCGTTTTATGCCGCGACTTTTGGCTGGCAGACGCAGATGCTCGGCGAGGAGATGGGAAATTACCTGCTGCTGACGACCGCGCTCGACGATGCGCGGCCGGGCGCACCGGCCGGCGCGATCGACGGCGGCATGTTCCCGCACCGACCCGACATGCCGGGCCAGCATCCATCGGTGGTGATCGGTGTCGACGACATCGCCGCGGCAATGCGGCGTGTCGAGGCCGGCGGTGGCAAGGTATTGGGCGAGCCGATGCTGATTCCCGGCGTCGGTCGCTATGTGGCATTCACCGATACCGAGGGCAACCGGCTCAGCATGCTGGAGGCCCTGCCGCCGCCGACAGCCTGAGCGCGGTTGCGACCGTGCCGGTCGAACCGGCCGGCGCCGATTCGCTCGCTTCAGGCGGCGACGCGCTCGGCCGGCGTGCGCGTGGCCTGCAGGTCCGGCCTGCCCGCGCCCTGCTTCCAGTCGATCAGCATCAGCTCGAGTTGCGGCAGCGGCATCGGCCGGGCAACCAGATAACCCTGGATCTGCGCACAACCGGCCTGGCGCAGCACGTCGAGCTGGTCGACGTCCTCGACGCCTTCGGCAACCGTTCCCATGCCGAGCGAAGCAGCCATCTCGACAATCGAGCGCACCAGCGCGCGGGCATCGTCGCGCGCCATCATTTCGAGCACGAACGATCGGTCGATCTTCAGCACGTCGAACGGAAAACGCAGCAGGTAGGCGAGCGACGAGAAGCCGGTGCCGAAATCGTCGAGCGAGATCGCGACACCGAGTGCCCGCAGGCCGTGCAGGTTCGCCAATGCCACCGGCACCGCATCCATGAACAGCGACTCGGTGATCTCGATCTTCAAGCGCTGCGGGGCCAGCGCCGAGTGCTGCAACGCGCGGGCGACGAGGTCGACAAAATCTTCCTGCATCAGCTGCGCGGTCGACGCATTGACCGACACGCTGATCGAATCCGGCAGATTCGCCGCGCCGAGGCAGGCCTGCTCGAGCACCCAGGCGCCGATCGCATTGATCTGCCCCGACTCCTCGGCGACGGCAATGAAATCAGCCGGCGAGACATGGCCGAGCGTCGGATGCTGCCAGCGCAGCAGCACCTCGGCGCCGACGATCCGCCAACTGGCGATGTCGACCTGGGGTTGCCAGGCCAGCGACAGTTCATTGCGGTCGAGCGCACCACGCAGCTGCTGGGCAATCATCGTCCGCCGGCGGTGCCGCTCGCCGAGCACCGGCGTGAAGAGTTCGTAACGGCCACGGCCGCGTTCCTTCGCCTCGTACAGCGCGAGGTCGGCGTGGGTCAGCAGCTCGTCGAGCGTCGTGCCATGGTCGGGCGCGATCGCGATGCCGATGCTGACGCTCAGCGACACCAGGTGGTCGCCGTCCCGGAACGGCTGGCACAAGGCGCGCACGATGCGTCTGGCCATCGCATGCAGCTGCGGCGTGCCATCGGCGAGGTCGATCACGATCGCAAATTCGTCGCCGCCGACCCGTGCCGCCAGGTCGGCCTCGCGCAGGCTGCCGCGCAGCCGGTTGGCAACTTCGATCAGCACCGCATCGCCGACCGAATGGCCGAGCGCATCGTTGATCGCCTTGAAGAAGTCGACATCGAGGCAGATCAGTGCAAACGGCGTCGCCGCCTGCGGCATCACCTGCACATCCTCGACCGCGCGCTGCAGGTGCTCGCGCAGCTGCAGCCGGTTCGCCAGACCGGTCAGTGAATCCGAATGGGCCTGATGCTCCAGGCGCTCCTGCGCCAGATGGGCATCGGTGACATCGGCGATCACCCCGCGCCAGCCGACGATGCCGCCACCTTCGCCTTCGAGTGGCCGGGCGGTCAGCGACCACCAGCGCGGCCCGATCACCGTCTGCACCGGCACGATCAGGTCCTTGTAGGGCTTGCCGGCGGCAATCGTCGCGGCCAGCCGGTTGACGTGGGTCTCGGGCTGGTCGAAAGGCAGCTGCCGGACCATGATCTCGATCAGTCCGGTGCCCCGCATCTGTGCTTCGCTGCGGCCGAAGGCGCCGGCAAGGCGGGTCGAGACGCGGCTGAACCGGCCGTCGCAGCCGACCTCCCACAACAGATCGGCCGAATGCTCCTCGAAGTCGCGCAGCAGCAGTTCGACCAGCTGCCCCTGGCGCTCGGCCTCGCGTTCGGACACCAGCCGCGCGGTATGGATGCGCGCGCTGGTCAATACACACAGCCCGAGCAAGCAGCCGTAGACCAGCACCAGCACGACCATGTTCAGGTAGACGACGCCACCGGCGCGCAGCAGCGCGACGACCGATGCCAGCGTGATGATGCCGAGGTAGGCGGACGCCGCCTGCGGTACCGAGGCAAGCGCAAACGCGCCGCCGCACATCATGCCGACGACCAGCGTCGCCAGCAGCAGCTGCTGTTCGAGCGGAATCGACGCCAGCCAGGCGACCGCCGCGCCGCCCCACAGCAGGCCGAACAGGGTTGCGCCGCTGACCGCGCGCCGGATCGCCGCCGGCGATACCTCGGCTCGCGGATGCTGCAGATGATCCCACCAGTTGTGGATCGCCGACCCGCAGACCAGCAGCAGCATCGCCAGCCATGGCGCCAGTTCCCACATCGGCACCCGTTCGCGCAGCGAGGTGGCCAGCAGCACGCCGCCGGCCAGGTTGGCGAACATCATCAGCGGTGTCAGCCGGCCGATCGACTGCATGTGGCGTGCACGGATCGCCGCCGAATCCGGATCCGTCGCCCGGTAGACGTGGAAATCCTGGCGCCAGCGCGCGAGGAAACCCTGCCAACCCGGCGGAAGAGGAATACTGCTCATGGAAAGATCGCGCCCGGTCGGCCGCCCATCGGGTGGGCGCCAGAGAATGCTGATCTGCGGTATATCGGCACAATCGCCGCCTGCTTGACGGGGCCAGCACGGCGCAGCCGGCGGGCGGCCGACAGGCCGCGACAGCCTAGCCGCGAAGTGGCAACACCACGCCGATCGCGATGAAGATGCCGCCGCAGACCTGGTTGAAACGCCGCCCGACCCGGCGCAGCCACGGGCTGATGCGCGAGGCAAGGCTGGCGATGAAGGTCTCGGTCGCGATTTCGATCGCGGCAAAGGTCGTCGCCATCACGACGAACTGGAGCATCAGGCTGCGCGCCGGATCGATGAATTGCGGCAGAAACGCGGCAAAAAACAGCAGCGCCTTCGGATTGGTCAGCGCCGACAACGCGCCCTGGCGGAACATCGACCAGCCGGCCCGCGTTGCTCCCGCGTGCTCGACCGACAGTCCGATCGGCGGCGAGCGCCAGACCTGCACGCCGAGCCAGACCAGGTAGCCGGCGCCCAGCCACTTCAGCACCATCAGCCAGACCAGCGAGGTCTGCAGCAACGCGCCGATGCCGAACATCGACAATGCGATGATGACGACGAAGCCGACCGCACCGCCGGCGATCGTGTAGATCGCCTTGCGGCCGTGCAGCGCACCGTGGGTCAATGCAAGCAGCCCGTTCGGGCCGGGCGACAACGACAGCCCGGTGGCGGCCAGAAAATAAATCAGCCAGACCTGGAAATCCATCGCCGGATGCTGCCGAAATCGCTGCCGGCGGTCAATTGGCGCAGCCGACGATGCAAGATCGGCATCGCCCGGCCGACTTCATCCGAAGCGCTGCCGACCACGACAGGAGACGATTTGCCATGCCCAGCAACCGAATCGAATTTGCCGGCAGCCAAGGCCACCCGCTGGCCGGACGGCTCGACACGCCCGATGGCCCGGCGCGGGCCTGGGCGGTTTTTGCCCATTGCTTCACCTGCTCGAAGGACAGCAAGGCGGCCGCCTACATTGCCCGCGCGCTGGCCGAGGCCGGTTTCGGCGTGCTGCGTTTCGATTTCACCGGCCTCGGCGGCAGCGGCGGCGATTTCGGCAATACCGATTTCAGCTCGAATGTCGACGACCTGGTCGCCGCGGCCGACTGGTTGCGCAACGAACATGGCGCGCCGGCTCTGCTGGTCGGCCATTCGCTCGGCGGCGCCGCGGTGCTTGCGGCAGCTGACCGGATTTCCGATGCACTGGCGGTCGCGACGCTGGCTGCGCCCTTCGATCCGGCGCACGTGACGCATCTGTTCGGCGACGGGCTGGCCAGGATCGAAGCCGATGGCCGGGCCGAAGTGACCTTGGGCGGCCGCCCGTTCACGCTGAAACGCGAATTTCTCGACGACGTCGCCGGCCAGCCGCAGGCCGAGCGCATCCGCCGCCTGCGCCGGCCGCTGCTGTTGCTGCACGCGCCGGATGATTCGGTGGTTGGCATCGACAACGCACGGCGGATTTTCGAGCAGGCGCTGCATCCGAAATCCTTCGTTTCGCTCGATGGTGCGGATCACCTGCTGGCCCGCGAAACCGATGCCCGCTACGCCGCCGGCCTGATCGCCGCCTGGGCTGCCCGCTATCTGCCGGCTGCCGCCTCGCAGGCGCCAGCCGCAGCGGCGCCGGGCGATCAACAGGTGCGTGTCAGCGAGCGCGGCACCGGCCGCTTTGCCGTCAGCATCGAGGCCGGCAGGCACAGCCTGATCGGCGACGAACCGGCCTCGGTCGGAGGCGACGACCTCGGCCCGAGCCCCTACGACCTGCTGCTGGCTGCGCTCGGTGCCTGCACCGTGATGACGCTGCGCATGGTTGCGCAGCGCAAGCAGTGGCCGCTGGAAAATGCCCATGTGCTGCTGAACCACCAGAAGATCCACGCCAGCGACTGCGCCGATTGCGAAACCCGCAGCGGCAAGGTCGACCACATCGAACGGGTGATCGAACTGGTCGGGCCGCTCGACGACGCGCAGCGCGCGAGTCTGCTCGAGATCGCCGACAAATGCCCGGTGCATCGCAGCCTGCACTCAGAGGTGAAGGTCACGACGCGCGCACGCTGAACGCGACGTCGGCGCGCTTAACCGGCGTCGTCTCGCAGCGCCTTCGCGCTCGCCTTGCCCTGGTCGAATTCGGCACGGCGGCGGGCCAGCTCGTCGGCCGGCAGGCGGTCGACATTGCAATAGTCGAGTTTCCACGCCGGATCGGACGACCAGCGCAGCGGCGATTGCACTGTCGTGCGCGGTGCCGGCGCGGCCTCGAGCAGCCGCAGCGCGAGGCCGAGCGTGAAGTCCTGCGAGGCCCGGTCGTGCGGGCGGCCGGCTGCATTGCCGAGCGGGAAATCCGAGAACAGCAGGCGCGGCACGCCGACATGTTCGACGATGTCCTTCGCGCAGCCCATCACGACGGTTGCGATCCCGGCGGCTTCGAGTTGCGATGCCACCAGCGCAACCGTCTGGTGGCAGACCGGGCAGTTCGGCACCAGCACGGCCGCATCGACGCGATCGGCCTGGCAAGCGGCAACGATTGCAGGTGCATCGACATCGCTCGTGCGCCGCTGGCTGCGGTTGGTCGGTGCACCGTAGATCCTCGGCCCGAGCTCGCCGATCAGGCCGGCTGCAGTGGCGCGGCGCAAAGCCTGCAGCGGCAACCAGCTGCCCGGATCGTCGGCCCGGGTGTGCTGGCGATCGATCGCCACGTGCGAGATCCTCAGGTCGTGGTCGTCCGAGCTGTCGATCGCATAGACGCTGTAGAACTTGGCGTCGGCGTTGTACGGCGCGCCCGGGCCCTGGTCGCCGGCGTCGGGCTTGTAGGGCGCGGCGGTCGTCACCAATCCGACACGGCATTCGGCAAGTCGCCTGGCCAGCGGTGCAAACGGCAGCTCGAGCTGGTGCGCCCAGCGGTAAGGCGCGCCGTAGCCGAGTGCCTGGTAATAGGCGCGAACCCGTTGCATATAGGGCACCGGCACATCGAAATCGGCCGCGGCGCTGAACTCTTGCAGTTGTTTCATGCTCTACACGATCTACGCTGTTCAGCCGACGAGGCCGAACCGGCGCCGCATGCGCGGCCCATGGTCCCCGCGCTCGTGCGCTGATGCTTGGTGTTCATCGGCAACCCGCTATGCTGTATTGGTCCGCGGCACGCTGCCGCGGATCCCACTCTAACAACGAGGAGAGCGCCTTGGCAGAGCCACACGATCCCATGGCCCCAGCGGGGAAGGTCACTCCGATCGATACCGACTACAAGATCGGCCAGGACAACATCGTCGTCAACCTCGGGCCGTTCGGGCTCGATATCCACAACCGCGTGTTTGCGGTGTCCGCACTGTCGGTGATTGCCTTCGTGCTGCTGACGCTGATGTTCCAGACCCAGGCCGAGCCGATCTTCACTGCGCTGCGCGGCTGGCTGACGTCGAACCTCGACTGGTTCTTCATCATCTCCGGCAACGTCTTCGTCATCGTCTGCATCGGCCTGGCGATATCCCCGCTCGGCAAGGTGCGGCTCGGCGGCACGCTGGCGAAGCCCGACTACGGTTATCTCGGCTGGTTCTCGATGCTGTTCGCCGCAGGCATGGGCATCGGCCTGATGTTCTACGGCGTGTCCGAACCGCTGTCGCACTTCTCGAGTTCGATGGGCGGCGTCACCAGCGAAGCCGGAGTGCGCACCGACTGGGCACCGCTCGGCGCGGCCGCCGGCGATCCGGAAGCTGCGCGGCGACTGGCGATGGCGGCGACGATTTTCCACTGGGGCCTGCACCCATGGGCGATCTACGCGATCCTCGCGCTCGGGCTGGCGCTGTTCTCGTTCAACAAGGGGCTGCCGCTGACGATGCGCTCGGTGTTCTACCCGCTGCTCGGCGAGCGGATCTGGGGCTGGCCCGGCCACGTCGTCGACATCCTCGCAGTGCTCGCGACGATGTTCGGCCTGGCGACTTCGCTCGGCCTCGGCGCTTCGCAGGCGGCAGCCGGGCTGAACTACCTGTTCGGCGTCGAACTCGGCAACACGACGCAGATCGTGCTGGTGATCGGCATCACCGCGATCGCGCTGATCTCGGTGCTGGCCGGCCTCGACGCCGGCGTCAAGCGGCTGTCCGAGATCAACATGGTGCTGGCGATCCTGCTGCTGCTGTTCGTCATCGTTGTCGGTCCGACGCTGGCGATCGCCACCGGTTTCTTCGCCAACCTCGGCGCCTATGCGCAATATCTGCCGGGCCTGGCCAATCCATTCGGCCGCGAGGACGCCAACTTCTCGCAGGGCTGGACCGCCTTCTACTGGGCCTGGTGGATTTCCTGGTCGCCGTTCGTCGGCATGTTCATCGCCCGCGTCTCGCGCGGCCGCACGGTGCGCGAATTCATCATCTCGGTGCTGATCGTCCCATCACTCGCCTGTGTGTTGTGGATGACGGTATTCGGTGGTACCGCGATCTCCCAGATCGTCAACGATGGCTACCAGGCGGTTGCCGACGCCAAGCTGCCGCTGCAGATCTTTCTGATGCTCGATCCGCTGCCGCTGGCGCAAATCACATCGTTCATCGCGATCGTGCTGGTGGTGGTGTTCTTCGTCACCTCGTCGGACTCCGGTTCGCTGGTCATCGACGTCATCGCGGCCGGTGGCAAGATCGATGCGCCGACACCGCAACGCGTCTTCTGGTGCGTATTCGAAGGGCTGGTCGCGATTGCGCTGATCCTTGGTGGCGGGCTGGTCGCGCTGCAGGCGATGGCGGTATCCACCGGCTTTCCATTCACGATCGTGCTGCTGGTTGCGACGATCGCGGTGGTCAAGGGCTTGATGTCGGAACCACGCAGCCACTGACCGACAAACGGCGGCCGACGCATGCAGGACGAACAGATCGAGGTCCTCGAATTCCTGCGGCGTTATCCGCCGTTCGACGGCTTGCCCGAGGAGGCGCTGGAGAAAGTTGCGCGCTCGGTCGATGTGCGCTATTTCAAGGCCGGCACGCCGATCGTCGAATTCGGCCAGCAGGCTGAATACTGGCATGTCGTTCGCAGTGGCGCGGTCGAGGTGTTCCGCCGCGACGGCAGCCTCTACAACCGCCTGACCGAAGGCGGCTATTTCGGCGAGGCGGGGCTGCTGCAGCAGCGCAAGCGGGTGCGCTTCCCGGTCACCGCGATCGAAGACACCCTGCTGTACCTGATTCCGGAAACGGTCTTCACCGACCTGTTCGAAAACAACGAAGGCTTTGCCGACCTGGTCGAAGTCGAGGACAGGACGCGGCTGCGCCAGGTGGTGTCGCGGCGCGAGGAGTCGAACCAGCTGTTGTCGGCGACCGTCGATCATCTGCTCGGCCGCGAGCTGGTGACGCTGGATGCTTCGGCGACTGCACTCGATGCGGCTCGACTGATGGCCGAACAGCGTGTTTCATCGCTGCTGATCGTCGATCCGGCAGTCACCACCGGCAATGGCGCAACGGCAAGCGGCGGGCTGGTCGGCATCGTCACCGATCGCGACATCCGCAACCGGCTGGTTGCCGAAGGGCTTTCCTATGACACGCCGGTCAGCCGCATCATGTCGGCCGACCTGGTGACGATCGAACACAACCAGCTGGTCTTCGAAGCGATGCTGCAGATGCTGCGTCGCAACGTTCACCACCTGCCGGTGCTGCGCCGCCAGCAGCCGATCGGCGTCGTTGCCTTGTCCGACGTGCTGCACTACGAATCGCGCAGCAGCCTGTTTGTCGTCAGCAGCATCTTCAGGCAAACGAACGTCGACGAACTGGCTGCGTTGACGAGCGATGTGCGTGCGAGCTTTCTGCGCATGGTCCAGGAAGACGCCAGCTCGCGGATGATCGGCAGCTCGATGGCGGTGATCGGCCGCAGCTTCAAGCAACGGCTGCTCGAGCTCGGCGAGGCCGAGTTCGGACCCCCACCGGTGCCGTACTGCTTTCTGGCGCTCGGTTCGATGGCCAGGCACGAGCAGCTGGTCGTGACCGATCAGGACAATGCGATGGTGCTCGACAACCGCTTCGATCCGGCGCTCCATGACGACTATTTCAGCCGGCTGGCGAGTTTCGTCAGCGACGGTCTGGCGCGCTGCGGCTACAGCTATTGCACCGGCGGCGTGATGGCGACCAATTCGCAGTGGCGCCAGCCGCTGCGCGTCTGGGAAGCGCAGTTCAGCCGCTGGATCGAGCAGCCGACCGCGCAATCGCTGCTCGACAGCAACATCTTCTTCGACATCGATGGCGTCTGGGGGCGCGTCGAATGGGCGGAGCGGCTGCGCGCACTGATTGCGCAGAAGGCCAAGGGCCAGTCCCGATTTCTGGCGTCGATGGCGCGCAATGCGCTGCTGCGCACCCCGCCGATCGGCTTTTTCAAGGATTTTGTCGTCGAGGCCGACGGTCGGCACAGCCAGGCGATCAACCTGAAGCGGCGCGGCACTGCGCCGATGACCGACCTGATCCGCATTCATGCGCTGTCGATCGGATCGCAGTCGCTCAATTCCTTCGAGCGATTGCAGGACGTGATCGCGGCCAATGTGTTGCCGCCGGGCCGCGGCCAGGATCTGCACGACACCCTCGAATTCATCTCGACGGTGCGCATCCGCAACCAGGCCGACGACCTGGCCGCCGGCCTCGAGCCCGGCAACAGCATCGAGCCGGACAAATTGTCCGCCTTCGAGCGCAAGAACCTGCGGGATGCCTTCATGATCCTTGCCGAAGCGCAGACCTTCCTGAAATTCCGTTACCAGCCGGGCCGGGCTGTCTGACGCCGCGATGCTGCATGCCGGACTGCTCCGCCAGGATTCGAATCGGCCGAACGATCGAGGCACGGCACCGAACTGGCCGGAGCGATTTGCTGCGCTGGCAACAAGCGCGAAGGACAGCCGGCTGCGCGACTATTACGCCGCAGGCGCGCCGCCGGCGACGACACCATTGAACGCAGCGCCGCTGCTGGCGATGGACATCGAGACGACCGGCCTCGATCCGGTGCGCGACGGCATCGTCAGCATCGGGCTGGTGCCGATGGACCTGCAGCGCATCCGCGCCAGCCTGTCGCGGCAATGGATCCTGAAGCCGCGGGTCGCGCTCGGCGCCGAATCGGTGACGATCCACGGCATCACCGACTCGCAGGTGCAGCAGGCGCCGGACCTGAACGACATTCTCGGTGAACTGCTCGAGGCGATGGCCGGCCAGGTGATGATCGTGCATTGCCGAGACATCGAGCGCCAGTTTCTCGACCAGGCCTTGCGCAGCCGGATCAACGAGGGCATCGAGTTTCCGGTCATCGACACGATGGAACTTGAGGCGAGGCTGCACCGCCGCCAACGCATCCGCCTGCTCGACCGGTTGCGTGGGCGCCGGCCACCGCGGGTCTCGATCCGCCTGGCCGACAGCCGGCGCCGCTACGGGCTGCCGCGTTACCGGCCGCACCATGCGCCGACCGACGCGCTGGCATCGGCCGAATTGCTGCAGGCGCAGGTTGCGCACCGCTTCGGTTCCGATGTGCCGCTCGGCGAGTTGTGGAATTGATGCTGCCGCGCACAGGCTGCATCGCATTTGACGGAGCGTGCTGATGCCCTTGTTCGTCGATGCCGGTGACCTGAACGTTGCCTATCTCGAAAGCGGTGACCGCGATGGCCCGCCGGTGATCCTGCTGCATGGCTTTCCCTATGACGTGCAGGCCTATCAGGACGTCGCGCCACGGCTGGCCAATGCCGGCTACCGCGTCATCGTGCCGTGGTTGCGCGGCTTCGGGCCGACCCGTTTCGCCGATCCGCAGACGCTGCGCTCGGGCCAGCAGGCGGCCCTTGCGCACGACTTGCTGGCATTGCTCGATGCGCTGCAGATCGAGCAGGCGATCGTCGCCGGCTACGACTGGGGCGGGCGCGCCGCCTGCATCGTCGCCGCGCTGTGGCCGCAGCGGGTCAAGGGGCTGGTATCGGTCAACGGCTACAACATCCAGGATATCGCCCGCTCTGGCGAGCCGACGGCGCCCGAGCAGGAATGGCGGCTGTGGTACCAGTACTATTTCCACGGTGAACGCGGCCGCGCCGCCTTGAACCACGACCGCCGCGCCTTGTGCAGGCTGCTCTGGCAGCAGTGGTCACCGACCTGGGGTTTCGACGAGACGACGTTTGCGCTCAGTGCGCAGTCGTTCGACAACCCGGATTTCGTCGAGGTCGTGATCCATTCCTACCGGCACCGCTTTGCGCTGGTGGCAGGCGACCCCCGCCATGAAGAGTCCGAACGGCAGCTCGCCGCCCAGCCGAAGATCGGCGTGCCGGCGATCACGCTCGACGGCATCGACGACGGTGTGATGACGATCGGCGGAACGGCCTGCCACGCCGGCCAGTTTGCCGGCCCGCACGAGCACCGGATGATCGCCGGCGCCGGCCACAACCTGCCGCAGGAAGCGCCATCGGCATTTGCCGAAGCGGTGCTCGACCTGCAATGGATGGGCTGAGCGAGGTCGACCCGGTTTGCCAACCGTCAATGGTCGGCCAACTGTTCACGCGCACAGCGGGTGATCGCGACGACACATGGGTGGGTGATGCGGCGATCGACCGAGATCGCATGAAATTCCTCGATCAGCTCGTCGGTGCGGCCGACCACCCGCACGCCGTACTGCGCGGCGGTTTCCGATTCGAGCACGGTTGGCGCCATGAAGACGCCCCGGCCCTCGGCGCCAAAGGCTTTCATCAGCGCGGCATCGTCGAATTCGCCGATCGCGACCGGCCGGATCCGGTGCGTCGCAAGCCAGAAATCGAAACGCGCGCGCATCGCCGACGCCGAGCCCTGCAGCAGCATCGGCGCACCGTCGAGGCATTGCGGAAATTCACCGGTCAACGAACGCTTCAGCGCCGGTGTCGCAAAAAAACTCATCGCGGTCGAGCCAAGCAGGTGGTTGTAGGCCCTGACGCTGACGTCGCGGCCAATCGGCTCGTCGGCGATCACCAGATCGAGCCGGTGCACCGCCAGTTGCCCGAGCAGATCCTGGAATTTGCTTTCGTGGCAGATCAGGTGCACCGGCTCGTCCATCGCCAGCGCCGGTTCAAGCAGCCGGTAGGCGATCGCCTTCGGCACCGAATCGGCGATGCCGACACGGAAATCGAGCGGCCGCGTGCCGCGCCCACCCTTGCCGATGCTCGACTCGAGTTCGGAGCCAAGCGCGAAGATCTGTTCGGCATAACCGAGGGCAATCCGGCCCTCGTCGGTCAGCTCGAGGTTGCGCCCGACCTTGCGGAACAGCGCACAGCCCAGCCTTTCCTCGAGCAGCTTGATCTGGCCGGACAGCGTCTGCGGCGAGATGTGCAGTTGCTCGCCGGCGCGGACAATGCCGCCGGCCTTCGCCGCGGCCCAGAAATAGTGCAGGTGCTTGAAGTTCATCGTCCCTGCATGGTACGGTTTTTCCGCAGTGAGGCGGTCAATTTTCGTATTTACACGAAACGAAACCCTTATTAATCTCCAACCTTCGACTCATTCCGCCCGCTCGTCATGGACTTCCTGCTGGACCCCAATCTCTGGATCGCGTTCGCGATGCTGACCGCACTCGAAATCGTGCTCGGTATCGACAACATCATCTTCATCTCGATCCTCGTGGCCCGCTTGCCGGCCGAGCAACGCGACCTTGCCCGCCGCCTCGGCCTCGGTTTTGCAATGTTGTCGCGGCTGGCGCTGCTGTTCTCGCTGACCTGGGTCATGGGTCTGACCGAAAACCTGTTCACTGTGCTGCAGCAGGACATCAGCGGGCGTGACCTGGTGCTGCTGTTCGGCGGCCTGTTCCTGCTCTACAAGGCGTCGCACGAAATCTTCATTGAAGTCGAGGCGAAGGAACTGGACAACGTCGATGGCTCGGTGACTGCGAACGAAGCTGCCAAGAAGGGCGTGTTCTGGGGCGTGATCGGCCAGATCGCCGTGCTCGACATCGTCTTTTCGCTCGACTCGGTGATCACCGCGGTCGGCATGGTCGAAGAAATCGGCGTGATGATCGCTGCGATCATCGTCGCCGTCGGCGTGATGCTGTTTGCCGCGAAGCCGATCGGCGAATTCGTCGAACGCCATCCGTCGGTCAAGGTGCTGGCACTGGCCTTCCTGGTGATGGTCGGCATGGCGTTGACCGCCGAAGCATTCGACGTGCACATGCCGAAGGGCTACATCTACGCGGCGATGGCATTCTCGCTGGCGGTCGAGGCGTTGAACATCCGCCAGCGCGCGAAGCGACGCGCGCTGGAGGCAGGCCGGTCGGCGGCCTGATCGCTAATCGCGGAAATCATCAGATTTCCGCGATCCCAGACTTCGCAACATTCGCATTTTCGCGAATCATCGACTGGCCTATATTGGCGCGATCAGAAACACTTTCCTGAGGGAATCACGATGAACCTGCAACAAATTGGCACCGGCGCGTTCGATACCGGCAGCCTCGGCCAGTCGGTTGCCCAACGCAACCGCGTGCTGCGCAATACCTATTGGCTGCTCGCGCTGTCGATGGTTCCGACGGTGCTCGGCGCCTGGGTCGGCATGGCGACCGGCCTGGCCAGTGTTATGTCCGGCGGCATCGGCCTGGTCGTCTTCCTCGGCGGCGCATTTGCCTTCATGTTCGCGATCGAGAAGACGAAGAACTCGGCGGCCGGCGTTCCTATCCTGCTTGCGTTCACCTTCTTCATGGGCGTGATGCTGTCGCGCATCGTCGGCATGGTGCTCGGCCTGTCGAACGGCGCCAGCCTGATCATGATGGCGTTTGCCGGCACCGGGACGATCTTCCTCGGCATGGCGTCACTGTCGACGATCATCAAGCGCGATCTGAGCTCGATGGGCAAATTCCTGTTCATCGGCGCGATCATGCTGCTGGTGGCCGGCATCGCGAATTTCTTCATCCAGTCGAGCGCGCTGATGATCACGCTGGCGGTGCTGGCAATCGGCATCTTCTCGGCCTTCATCCTGTACGACCTGAAGCGGGTCCAGGACGGCCATGAAACCAACTACATCACCGCGACGCTGGGCGTCTACCTGAGCCTGTACAACGTCTTCCAGTCGCTGCTGATGCTGTTCGGCATCATGGGCGGCCGCGACGAGTGAGTCGCTGAACACCGGCCCGCCGTTCCGGCGGGCTGATTCAATGCGCCGGGTCGGTTTTCCGCCCCGGCGTTTTTCATTCTGCTGCTGAGGCGTGTGCCGTCGAGACCAGCACGTCGATCTTGCCCTCGGCCAGCACATGCAGCGATACGCTGCCGAGCAGCAGGTCTTCGGCGACTGACTGGCCATGTTTGCCGAGCACGACCAGATCGCAGTCTTGTTCCTGCTCCTGTTCGACGATGCAACGCGAGGCCTCGCCTTCGACGATGACGGCCTCCCAGCGCCCGGCAGCCAGCCCCGCCGACTGCGCGGCGGCGTGCAGCCGCTGGCTTGCCAGAGCGCGTGCCTGCTGCCGATAAACCTCGACGGTGCCGGCGTCGACGCCGGCAAAATTCAGCTTCTCGGCAAACGGCACCTGGAACACGTTCAGCAGCACCAGCCGTGCGTCCGGCGCGACGCGGCGCGCCAGGTCGATCGCCGGCGCCGACCAGGCTGAAAAATCGAGCGGCAGCAGCACCCGCTGGTACGGCTGCTGCGGCATCTGCCGCACCACCAGCACCGGGCGCGAGGTGCGGCGCAGCAATCGCTCCGAGGTCGAGCCGAGACCGAGCCGGCCGAGAAAGCCTTCGCCGCGGTCACCGAGCACGAGCAGGTCAGCGTCGATCGACTCCGCATGGGTTGCGATCTCCTCGTGAACCGTGCCACTGGCGATCTGCGGGCTCACTGCGATCTGATGCGCCAGATGCAGCGCATCGGCCAGCGGCTGCAATTGCTGCTGCGCATCGGCGAGCAGCTGCCGTTCAGCCGCGCAGCCGTGCCCAAGCCACTGCCGCAGTTCCTGCAGCGCACCGCCCGGCACCACATGCAACAGCGTCAGCGCTGATTGATCGCGCTCGGCGAGCAGCGCGGCGCGGGCCGCGGCATGGCGTGCCAGCGCCGAAAAATCCGTTGCCGCGACGATGGTTCCGAGTCGAAACATGCAGCCTCCGTTGGTCGACCGATTCTGCCGTGTCGCAAGCGATTCGCTCAGGCTGCGGCCAGATAGATCACCGCGAGGTTGATTGCATAGGCCGCGACCAGGCCGATGCTGATCCAGCTCGTGACCCGCAGCACCCGCCCTTGTGGCCGCATCACGAGCCCGATGATGACCAGCCCCGACATCAACATCGCCGCAACCGCCGTGCCACCGTGGGCGGCAGAAGCGTCGGCAAGCAGCGGCCCACGAACATAAAACAGGTCGTCGATCGCAAGAATCAACACATTGAACAGATTGCTGCCGAGCAGGTTGCCGATCGCCATGTCGAGTGCACCGATGCGCAATGCCGACAGCGTGACCGCCATCTCCGGCAAGGTGGTGGCCAGCGCCAGAAAAATCGTGCCGACAAAACTGCGCGACAGACCGAGCGCCTGTGCCAGTTGGTCGGCCGCCTCCGGCAGCCAGATGCCGGCACCGACGACCGCCACCGCGGCAAGGCCGAAGCGGCGCCATTCGCGGCGCAGCATCTGCTGATCAACAGGCTCGGGCGCGGCACCACTGCTGGTCAAGGCCCGCAGCAGATCGCGTTCGTGGGCATGGACACTGCGCAGCGCCAGCAGATAAAAGCCGAGCAGCAACGGGCTGTACAAGCCGACATGCAGCAGTGCCGGGTTGTTGCGCCCGACGACCAGGCTCAGCGCAACAAAACCGAGCATCACGACGCTGAAACCGGCCGACAGCAATTGGGTCGGTCCGGCGGCGCGGTAGATTGGCTGGTGCCGCTGCACGGCATCGATGATGACGAGAAACGCGAGGTTCGCGACACAGGCGCCAAGCGCATTGCCGACCGCCAGATTCGGCGCATCGACAACGACGACCGCGCTGATGCCGGCCGCGAGTTCGGGCAGCGAGGTCACCGTCGCCAGCAGTGCCAGCCCGACCCAGCCGCGGCCCCAGCCGAGCATGCCGGCCAGCCGATCGGCGCTGCGGCTGAGCACGAAGCCGGCGGCGCCGATCACCGCGGCGCAGGCGAAAAATTGCAGCGACAGCGCAAGAATGTTCATTACCGGTCCTGCACGCGGCTGCGTGCCAGCAGCTTGCGCAGCTCCTCGGCCCACAACACCGCACTGGCCAGCGCAACCAGCGGCAGCAGCGAGGCCGGCGGCAGCGCAACGGTATGGAACAGCGCATTCAGCGGCGGCAGATAAAGCACCAGACCCTGCAACAGCACCGACAGTGTCAGCCCGCCGATCAGCCACGGGTTGCGCAACAGGCGGAACTTGAATGCCGAGGTCGTTGCGGACTGGCAATTCAGCACATTGAACCACTGGCACATCGCCAGCACCGTGAAGGTTTCGGTACGGACCACCTCCTCGGCGACACCGGCCGACAGCCGCCAGGCAAACCAGCCGAAGGTCACGCCGGCGATCACCGGCGTCATCAGCAGCACCCGCTTCAGCAATGCGGCGCCGAGCAGGCGGTCGTCGCTCGGCACCGGCGCACGGCGCATCTCGTCGCCATCGGGCGGGTCCATCACCAGATTGACCGTCACCGTGCCCTCGGTGACGATATTGATCCACAGGATCTGCACCGCCGCCAGCGGCAGCGGAAAACCACCGAGCAGCGCCAGCAGCAGCACGGTGACCTCTGCCAGCGAAGTCGCGAACAGATAGAGGATGACCTTCTTCAGGTTGGCGTAGACGACGCGGCCCTGCTCCACCGCCGCGACGATGGTCGCGAAGTTGTCGTCGGTGACGACGATCTTCGCGGCGCTTTTCGCGACTTCGGTGCCGGTGATGCCCATTGCGACACCGACATCGGCACGTGCCAGCGCCGGCGCGTCATTGACGCCATCGCCGGTCATCGCGACGACATCGCCGCGCGACTGCAACGCCTCGACGATGCGCAGCTTCTGCGCCGGATGGACGCGGGCAAACACGGCGATCCGGTCGATCTGCTCGAGCAGCTCGGGCTCACTCATGCTTTCCAGCTCGGGGCCGTCGACGGCACGGTCGTCGTCGGCGGCGATGCCGAGTTCGCGCGCGATCGCAAAACCGGTCAGCTTGTGGTCGCCGGTAACCATCACCGGCCGGATGCCGGCGACGCGGCATTCGGCCACCGCGACCTTGACCTCCTCGCGCGGCGGATCGATCTCGCCGACCAGCCCGAGCAGCCTGGCTCGGCCGGCCAGCGCATCGAAACCGGCCGCTGGATCGAGCGTGTCGTCGTCGACAGCTGCAAAAGCCAGTACGCGCAGCGCCCGCTGCGCCATCGTCTCCGCCGCCGCCCGTGCCGCCGTGCTGGCCTGCGACTGCGCGCCACACAGCCGCAACACGGCCTCCGGCGCACCCTTGATCAATACGCGCTGCGGCGCCTCGCCGATGGCGTGCCGGGTGGCCATCAGCTTGCTGTCGGAATCGAACGGCAGTTCCGCGTCACGCGGTGCATCGCGCCGCAGCGTCGTCAGATCGATGCCGGCCTTGCGAGCCAGCACCAGCAGCGCGCCTTCGGTCGGGTCGCCGAGCACCGTCCACGCCGCGCGTTCGCCATCGGGCGCCAGCAGTTCGGCATCGTTGCACAGCGCCGCGGCGAGCAGCAGCTCGTGCAACACCGGGTCCTGCGCGTCGCAACCGTCGAATTGCCCGTCCGGCTGATAACCGATGCCAGCAACCGTCAGCTCGCGACCGTCGGCCAGCCAGACCGCAACCGCCGTCATCTCGTTCTTCGTCAACGTGCCGGTCTTGTCGCTGCAGATCACCGTCGTCGAACCGAGCGTCTCGACCGCCGACAAGCGCCTGATCACCGCGCCGCGCGCGGCCATCCGCTGCATGCCGACGGCCAGCGCAATCGTCATCGCGACCGGCAAGCCTTCCGGCACCATCGACACCATCTGGCTGATCGCGACCATCAGCACATCGGCCAGCGGTAGTTCGCGCCACAGCCCAAGCATCACGACGACGACGAACAGCAGCAGCGCCGCGGCGACCAGCGCACGGCCGAATCGCGCGAGGCGATGCTCGAGCGGCGTCTTCGGTTCATCGGCGCGCTCGGTCAGCCCGGCGATCAATCCGACTTCGGTCGCAGCGCCGGTGGCGACGATCACCGCCTTTGCCCGGCCCGCGGTGACGTGGGTGCCGGAATAGACCACGTTGCGGCGGTCGGCGAGCACGGTGGCCTCGGGCAGCGGCGTCGTCGATTTGGCGACTGGCACCGATTCGCCGGTCAGCGCGGCCTCGGCAAGCTGCAGCTGGGCCGCGACGAGCAGCCTTGCGTCGGCGGCAACCGCATCGCCGGCCGCCAGCAGCAGCACGTCGCCTGGCACCAGATCGACCGCCTCGATCGATTGCTCGGCACCGTCCCTCAGCACCCGGACATGCAATGCCGACAGCCGCCGCAATGCGGCCATCGAACGCTCGGCCCTGCCCTCCTGGAAGCTGCCAATCAATGCATTGACCAGCACGACCAGCAGGATCACCGCGGCGTCACCCTGGTGGCCGAGCGCAACCGCCAGCAGCGCAGCGACGAACAGGATGTAGATCAGCGGGCTCTTGAACTGGCGGATGAAGGTGCGCCAGAGGGGCTTCGGTGGCGCCTCCGGCAAGGCATTCGGGCCATGTTCGGCACGCCGCTGCGCAATGACATCGGGCAGCAAGCCGCGGTCCGCGTCGACTCCGAGACGCTCCAGCACCTCATCTGCAGCCAGCGCATGCCAGGCCCGGTTCGGGTGATCACTAGACGGATGCGCCATTCGGGCTTGTGGAGTTGCTGCGTTGGGTGAATGTTCGGGAAAAGACCGGATGAGGGATGCCGGTGCTGTTGCGGGGATCCTGCCCGGCTTCCGGAGATGGTACGGTGGCGGCAACGGTTGGCGGCGCCTTTTGTCGGCCCTGCTTGACGAAAGTCAAGCGCAGCCGGCGGCAGGTGCCCACTGCGGCAAAATCCCGGTGGCCCGACGCTGCACGATCATCTGCGTCCGTCTGGAAACAATATCTCCCAGCGAGCACGAATGCCGTATTTCGAACCCGTCATCCTGTTCTTCCTGCTCGGCATCATCGCTGGCGTGATCCGGTCGGACCTGAAGATCCCGGGCGTGTTGTACGAATCGCTGAGCATCTTCCTGCTGCTGGCGATCGGCCTGAAGGGCGGCGTCGAACTGGCCAAATATCCGCTGCTCGATGTCGCATTGCCGGGCGTCGTGATCGTCCTCTGCGGCGCCGCGATTCCGCTGCTTGCATTCCCGGTGCTGCACCGCATCGGCAAGTTGTCGCGCGCCGATGCCGGCTCGATCGCCGGCCACTACGGTTCGGTCAGCGTCGTCACCTTTGCCGTTGGGACGACTTACCTGACTCGCCTCGGCACCGGCGTCGAGGGCTACATGACGGTATTCCTCGTCTTCCTCGAATTTCCGGCACTGATGATCGGTGTCGTGCTGGCCCGCCGCGGCGCCAGCGGTACCAAGTGGGGACCGTTGCTGCACGAGGTCTTCACCGGCAAGAGCCTGGTGCTGCTGCTCGGCGGCATGGCAATCGGCTGGATCGCCGGGCCGTCCGGCATCGCGCCGCTCGACCGCGTCTTCTTCGATCTGTTCAAGGGACTGCTGGCGTTTTTCCTTCTCGAAATGGGGCTGGTCGCGGCGCGCCGCATCGAAGACCTGCGCCGCGCCGGCCCGTTTCTGGTGATCTTCGCGATCGTCACGCCGTTGTTTTCGGCCTTGCTCGGGTTGCTGGTCGGCAAGATGCTCGGGCTGTCGCTCGGCGGCACGACGCTGCTGGCAACGCTGTATGCCAGCGCCTCGTACATCGCCGCGCCGGCAGCAATGCGCATCGCGGTACCGGAGGCGAATCCGGCGCTGTCGATCGGCGCTGCGCTCGGCATCACGTTTCCGTTCAACCTGCTGATCGGCATACCGCTGTACCACCGGCTGGCCCAATATCTGGCCTGAGGAGATCGAGATGTTTCCATCGACGCGCAAACTGCTGACGATCATCACCGAGGCGGTCATCGAAGAGCCACTGCTGCGCGACATCGAGGCGCTGGGCGCGCATGGCTATACGGTCACCGATGCGCGCGGCAAGGGCCATCGCGGGCGACGCGACGCGACCTGGGGGCCGAATGCCAATATCCGCGTCGAGATACTGTGCAACGACGAAAGCGCAATGGCGATCTTCAACGGCGTGCGCGAGCGCTATTACGAGAATTATTCGATGATCCTCTTCGTCAGCGACGTCGAGGTACTGCGGCCGGAGAAATTCTGATGCGCATGCTGCGATGGAGCCCACGATGACGGATCGCCGTCCGGGCAAACGTCAGCGGCCGCACATCGGCGCCGAGGTCGTGCTCGACTCGCCGGCTTTTATCGACCCGTCGGCGCAGTTATTCGGCCGGATCCGGATCGGCGCAGGCGCCTCGGTGTGGCCGAACGTCGTGATGCGCAGCGAGATGCACGAGATCCGCATCGGCGCGCGCAGCAATGTGCAGGACTTCGTGATGATCCATGTCGGCTACCGCACACCGACAATCGTCGGCGAAGACTGCTCGATCACCCACCATGCGACGCTGCACGGCTGCGAGATCGGCGACCGCTGCCTGATCGGCATCAATGCCACCGTGATGGACGGTGCCCGGATCGGCGCCAATTCGATCGTCGCCGGCCATTGCATCGTCGGCGAAGGCCAGGTTTTTCCGGACAACTCGGTGATCGCCGGCGTGCCCGGCAAAAACGTCGCGACCCGCGACAACTCGGCCGCCAATCTGATGAACGCGCGTTTCTACCAGACCATCGCGCAGCTGTATGCGGCCGGCGGCGAGCGGCTGTCGGCAGCACAACTCGAACAGCTCGATGCGATGCTGGCCGGCAAGCACGCTGGAGACTGACGGCCGGCGATCGCCCCCACCCCGGCTTCCTACAATGGTCCGGCTGCACCGCAGTCCGCACGAGGAGCAAGCTGATGATCATCGAACGCATCTGGACCGGCAATGCCTACCGCAATTTCAACTACCTGATCGCCTGCCCGGAGACCGGCGAGGCGCTCGCGATCGACCCGCTCGACCACGGCAAATGCCTGCAGGCGGCGAAGGCCAAGGGCTGGCAGATCACGCAGGTGCTCAATACCCATGAACACCACGACCATACCGGCGGCAATGACGCGGTGATCGCGGCGACTGGCGCGAAGCTGCTGGCGCACGAAAAAGCCGGTTCGAGGATTGCCGGCGTCAACCGCGGGCTGAAGGCCGGTGATGTCGTGAAGGTCGGCCGCACCGTCGAGCTCGAATGCCTCGATACGCCAGGCCACACGATGTGCCACATCTGCCTGCAAGCGCACGGCGACCGGCCGGCGCTGTTTTCGGGCGATACGCTGTTCAATGCCGGCGCCGGCAACTGCCACAACGGCGGCGATCCGGTCGCGCTGTACACCAGCTTCGTCGACCAACTGGCGCGCCTGCCCGACGACACGCAGGTTTATCCTGGCCACGACTATATCGAGAACAACCTGAAGTTCACGCTCGACCGCGAACCCGACAACCGCGACGCACAGGCGATGCTGCCCGAAGTCAGCGGCCATGACCCGGCGACTTCGGTCGTCACGACGCTGCAGCAGGAAAAACAGATTAACAGCTTTCTGCGGTTGAGCAGCCCGAGCCTGATTGCCCGCCTGCGCGAAAATTTCCCTGACCTGCCCGAGCAGCCCGACGCGAAGACTGTCTTCATCAAGCTGCGCGAATTGCGCAACCGCTGGTGAACCCCGCCTACCGAACTGAAGGAACATCACGATGACGATCTACCGCCTCGGCGAACTGACACCCGATATCCCGGCCAGCTGCCACGTCGCGGCAGAGGCCACGCTGATCGGCAGGGTCACGCTCGGCGAGCGGACATCGGTCTGGCCGGGTGCGGTGCTGCGCGCCGACAACGAGCCGATCCGCGTCGGTGACGACTGCAATGTGCAGGAAGGTGCGGTGCTGCACACCGATCCAGGCTTCCCGCTCGACCTCGGCAAGGGCGTCAGCGTCGGCCACCAGGCGATGCTGCACGGCTGCAGCATCGGTGAAGGCACCTTGGTCGGCATCCAGGCCGTCGTGATGAACGGCGCCGTGATCGGCCGTCAGTGCCTGATTGCGGCCGGTGCGCTGGTCACCGAGGGCAAGCAGTTCCCGGACCGCTCGCTGATCCTCGGCGCGCCGGCGAAGGCGGTGCGCACGCTCGGTGACGAGGAACTGGCCCGGCTTGCCGGCAACGCCGACGGTTATGTTCGACGCGGCGCTCGTTACAAGGCCGAGCTGCAGGCCATCGGCTGAACGGACCGGGCCGCGTCCCTCAATCGGCTTCGCCCATCCTGAGCCTGAACAGCCGATCGTCTGCCGCGCGCAGGCGACGGCAGACCTCGCGGCCGATGTTCATCTGGATCAGCGCAAACTGCTCCAGGTCGCGCTCGAACAGGCCGGCCAGGCTCTCGGTCGTCAGCTCGATCGCGACACAGTCGGTTTCGGCAATCACCGACGCGCTGCGTGGGAACAGGTCCATCAACGCCATTTCGCCGAAGCAGTCGCCGGCTTCGAGATGGTGCAGCAGCACCTCGCTGCCCTGCCAGCCCTTGACGACTGCAGCGCGGCCGGCTTCGAGCACGAACATCCGGTCCCCCGGTTCTCCTTCGCGGAAAAAGGCCTGACCCGCTGGCAGCCGGCGATGGGCCGCGTGATCGAGCAGCAGACCCAGCACCTCCGCGCGGATGCCGCCGAAGACCGGCATCCGCTGCAGCATTTCGATCTGTCCTGCCTGCATGGGCTGCGCCGAAGATCGTCAGTGGATGTCTGGCAGTGTACGCGCCGGCACCGGCGGCGCCGCGGATTCAGCCAGCCAGTCGATGATGCGTTCGGTGATGTCGGGCCGGCTCAGCAACGCGAGGTGACCGGTTTGCGGGCTGATCCAGGTCGAGTCGTCGGCAAACGAAAGCTGCTGCGCACCGTCGGCATCACGACCGAGTGCGCTGTCGAGCGGCACCAGGCCATCACCGGTCAATCGGTCGGCGATGGCACTGCGGCGCTCGGCAAGCGTCGCAGCGATCGCGCGCCAGCGGATGCCGCCAGGCAATGGCAACGGGGTACGGCGCCCTTGCCGGGGGTCTTCGTCGATCAGCCGGCCATCACGCAGATCGGTGATGCCGGCGCTGCGCACGCCGGACAGCCGGCTAAACGGTGCCGTCCACGGCGACGCCGCGAGCAGCAGGTCGACGCCACGGCCGGCACGCTCGAGCGGTGCGCCGTGGTGGGGCGTGCCGAGAAAAATCACCTGCTTCAGCCGCTGCAGCCACTCGCGCTGTTGCTGCAGCGCCTGGTGGACGGCGCTGCGGATCACCAGGCCGCCCATGCTGTGCGCGATCACGCTCACTTCCTCGACCGGCACCGGCCAGTGCTGCAGCAGGCGATCCAGCAGTTCGGCCAGATCCCGCCCGTTCTGCCAGACGTGGCGGCCGCTGTTGTAGCGCAGGCAGAGATCGGTATGTCCAAGTGCGGCGGCCGCCGCCTCGCCGTGGTTGTGGACCTGTCCGTCGTCGCCGATGCGGCTCCATTGCAGATCGTTCATGCACAGGCCATGGACCATCAGCAGGATGCGGCTGCGCGGCGCGTGAACTGGCAACGGCTTGCCCAGTTCGATCGGCAGCCCGCGGTGGCGCAGGGACATGTTGAACGCAAACGGGCTTCGATCGGCAGCCAGCCGGTCGCCGAGCACGCCGTTCAACGCGGCAAGTACCGCGGCGCGCTGCACCGATTCTTCAGCCGGACGCCGGTCGACGTCAGCAAGCAGCGGCTCCATGCCGGCCAGCGTCGTGTCGAGCGCGCGACCGACACCGCGCGTGATGCCGCGCACCGCGCGGTAAACCAGCCCCGACAGCCCGCCGGTGCGCTGCGCATCGCTGCCGGCCAGGCCGATCGTTCCGAGCACCGAGCGGTGCACGCCTTCGGTGATGTCGGTGACGCCGATGGTCGCCTGGGTCGACAGACGGGCCAGGCCGCGCAAATCGGCCAGTTGCAGGTGGCGCGCCAGACTGCTGACGGGGGTTGGTCTTGGCTTCGGCGGGATGGGCATCGCCGATTGTGCGCTCAGCCTCCGCCGCGCTGCGTATACAGGTCGAAATACCGCATGAAGGTCTGGCGCTCTGCGTCGGCGATATCGGAGAAGCGGAATTTGACCGCGAGCACCGGCATTGCCATCAGCGCAATGCGTCGCGGCGCCAGCTGTTGCCAGCTCAGATCGAGTGCGCCGCCGTTGATGGCGACCCGTGCGGCGCCGGCTCGCAGATCGACCGCGCGCCCGCCGACCGCACCGGGCAACCAGCGCAGCCACTCGGCTTCGGTGCAACCCATCTCGCGGTCGAAGGCCGCCGGATAACGGGCCTGCATCGGCGGCCTGCGCTCAACCGCCGGCGACCGGCGGCCAGATCGCCAGCACGTCGCCGGCGACCAGCACGCGGCCGAGCCGGTCTTCCGGCGCGACATAAACCCCGTTGACGAGCACCAGGTGAACCAGCTTCGCCGGCATGCCGAACGGCTCGATCACCTGCGCGATCGTCGCGCCTTCCGGCAGGTCGAGTTCGATGCGGTTGCTGCTGCGCGCCTGCGCCGGCAGATAGTCGGTCAGGCTGGCATACAGCTTGAACGTGATTCTCACGGCGCGGTCATGCCGCCTTCAGGTGCGCCCGCGCCGCTTGCGCCTGCGCACACGCGAGGTAGGCCGGCATCAGCTGCGTCGGATCGCGTTTCAGCCGTTCCTTCCATTCGCCGAGCCTGACCTGGCCCTCGACCAGGCCGCGCATCGCGCCGACGTGGTCGGTCCAGCCGATGCTGTTGCAGCCGACCAGCCGGTCGCCGTCGAACTGCAGGCTCAGGTGGCGCGCTGCCTCGCGGTCGGTCAGTTCGACATGTTCGCCGCCGGCAACCCCTTCCCAGTTGCCGAAACTGGTCGAGATCAGCCCCAGCGTATCGAGGACGTTGATCTGCGTGACGCCGGGCAGCTCGGCCGGCCGGCCGAGCATGTTCAATGCGGCGACCCTGGCCTGCTCGGCGGCATTCGGCTGGATCGCGCTGACGATGGTCTTGCCGCTGATCTTGTCGAAGGCCTCGGCGCAGTCGCCAGCGGCATAGATGCCGTCGACATTGGTCTGCAAGTGCTGATCGGTCAACACGCCCTGCAGGCAGCTGATGCCGGATCCCTCGAGAAAACCGATATTCGGCCGCACGCCGGTGGCGCTGATCACCAGATCGGCCTCGACGCTGCGCCCGCCTGACAACCGCACCGTTTTCACGCCCGATGGCGCATGGTCGATCGCCTCGACCTTGGTGCCGGTGAAGACCAGCACGCCCTTGGCCTCGACCCAGTTCTTGATCATGCCGCCAGCGGTCGGCCCCATCATCCGCGGCACCATGCGGTCGCCCATCTCGACGACGGTCAGTTCGACGTCGCGCGCGGCCAGCGCCTCCAGGATGATGCAGCCGATGAAGCCGGCGCCCATCTGCAGCACGCGTGCGCCGGGCTTCGCGAGCTTGATGATGGCGCGGGCATCGTCGAGCGTCCAGCAGGCATGGATACCGGGGCCGTCGATGCCCGGAATCGGCGGCTGGATCGGCTGCGAGCCGGTCGCGATCAGCAGGCGGTCGAAATCCAGCACGCTGCCGTCGTCGAGACGTACCTTCCTTGCCGCACTGTCGACCGCCGCCGCGCGACCGCGGCGCAGGTCGATGCGCAGCGCCTCGTAGTGGCCTTCGCCATGGCGCAAATGGGTGCCCGGCTCGTCGATGTTGCCGATCAGCAGATAGGGAATCGCCATCCGCGAATACGGCGCCTCCGGCTCGTCGCCGACGATCACGATCTCGTCGTCCGGCGCCAGCCGGCGCAGCGTCTCGGCGGCGATCACGCCGGCCGGGCCGGCACCGAGGATCAGGTGTTTCATCGGCTCGGGCCGCTCAGTAACGCTGCGTGGCCACCGTCACAGGCCAAGCCGGCTGCGGGTTTCGGCCGTCACCTGGCCGTCGTGATCCCAGCCGCGGGCGACGTAATACTCAGGCAGCATCTCCGGCAGCTTCGCGACCAGGCCCTTCGCCGGGCCTGAATTGGCAGGCTCGGTCAGCAGCCGCTTCGGCAAGGTATCGTCCTTCGAGGTAAAGCCGGCACGGTTGTTGAAGTCGCGCTCCATGTTCCAGATCCGCTCGCCGATCAGGTTCAGGTTTTCGAGCGTGAATTCCTCGCCGCAGGCGGCTGCGACCTGCGGCTGCACATCGGCCAGACCCCAGGCGAAGCTGGTGAAGATGCAGATGCCGGCCGAATCGAAGGTGGCGGTGGCATCCTGGAAGGCCTTGACCAGTTCGGGTTTGCCTTCGGTCACCAGCGGATCGGTCTTCACCGGAATGCCGAGCACTTCGGATGCCACGGTATAGCCACGAAGGTGGCAGGCGCCGCGGTTGCTGGTCGCGTAGGCGAGGCCCATGCCCTGGATCGCGCGGCCGTCGTAGGCCGGAAATTCCTGGCCCTTGACCGTCATGCTGAGGTCGGGATGGCCGAACTTGGCGGTCAGCCGCTTCGAACCCTGGCCGATTTCCTTGCCGAAGCCCTCGCCCTTTGCAGTGATCTCGGCGAAATGGCACAAGGCGCGCGCCGAACCGAATGGCGCTTCCATGCCAAGCTGTTCCTTCGTCAGCACGCCCATCTCGTAGAGCTCCATCACCGCGCCGATCGTCGCGCCGAACGAGATCGGGTCCATCCCGTGCTCGTTGCACAACATGTTCGCGTATTGCAGCGCTTCGAGGTCGTTGACGCCATTGGCATTGCCGAGCGCCCAGGCCGCCTCGTACTCGAGCCCGCCGGTCGCGCCCCAGTATTCGGGCTTGTTCTGCACCGAGAAATGGCTCTGGTCGATCTTCTGGATGCGGCCGCAGGCAATCGTGCAGCCGAAGCAGGCCTGATTCGTCACCAGCGGCTTCTTGCCGTCGGTCTTGCGCGGTGTGGCCATCGCCTCGGCGGAGATGTCCTTCGCGCCTTCGAACTGCACGTCGCGGTGGTTGCGGGTCGGCGACGCACCCATCTCGTTGATGACGTTCATCAGCACCTGCGTGCCGAAGGTCGGCAGGCCCTGGCCGGTGACGGCGTTTTCGGCGAGGATCTTCTTCTTCTCGGCGGTGACCCGCATGAATTCCTTCGGATTGGCGAGGTTGCCGACGCCGATCGTGCCGCGCACCGCGATCGCCTTCAGGTTCTTCGAGCCCATCACCGCGCCGACACCGGAGCGGCCGGCGGCACGGTGCAGGTCGTTGACGACCGCCGCATACAGCACCTGGTTCTCGCCGGCCGCGCCGATGCTCGAGACCCGTACCTGCGGGTCCTGCAGTTCGGTCTTCAGCATTTCCTCGGTCTGCCAGACCGTCTTTCCCCACAGGTGGCCGGCATCACGCAGTTCGGCCTTGCCGTCCTGGATGAACAGGTAAACCGGCTTGTCCGAGCGGCCCTCGAAAATCACCATGTCCCAGCCGGCCATCTTCAGTTCGGCGCCCCAGTAGCCACCGGAGTTCGAGCACGCGATCGCACCGGTCAGCGGGCTTTTCGTGACGACGGTATAGCGGCCACCGGTCGATGCCATCGTGCCGGTCAACGGGCCGGTGGCCCAGATGATCTTGTTGTCCGGCGACAGCGGATCGACCTTCGGGTCGATCTCCTCGACCAGGTATTTGCTCGCCAGGCCGCGCGAGCCGAGGTATTGCCTGGCCCAGCTCATGTTCAGCGGTTCCGATGTGACAACACCGGTGCCGAGGTTGACGCGAAGGATGTTTCCTGCCCACGACATGATCGACTCCTGTTCAGCGGCTCAGACCGCGGCGTTCTGGTTGCCGAGCTTTGCGGCCCAGGCCGCCATCTTGTTCAGCCCGGTCCAGTTGGCATCGACATAGGTGATCGCACCGGTCGGGCAGGCATCGGCGCAGGCCGGCTCGCCGAAACAGAGGTCGCATTTCTGCACCTTGCCGGTTTCCTGCACATAGTTGACGGTGCCGAACGGGCAGGCGATCGTGCAGACCTTGCAGCCGACGCAGGTGGCCTCGCTGACGACTTTCGCGCCGGTCATTTCGTCGATCGTGATCGCCTCGACCGGGCAGGCGTGCAGGCACCAGGCCTCGTCGCACTGCGTGCAGGTGTACGGCACCTTGCGGCCGGTGTGGTGGAAGTCGAACACCTTGATGCGCGACTTGCTCGGCGTGAAGGTCGCGTAGTTCTCGTACGAACAGGCCATTTCGCACTGCAGGCAGCCGGTGCACTTGTCCGGATCGATGTGGAGGGATTTCTGCATGAGATTTCCTGCTTGATCGGGGTGAGGGATGGCGCGCGGCGCCGGCGCAACGGCCGGTGGCGACCCTGGCAAACCGATGATGTCCCTCGGGTAAACGCAGTGAAACCCGGGGGAAACCCTCAAGACAAAGGCCGTTATGCTCGTTCGAAGCCGACCCGGAGAACGCAGGATTTGCCAATGAGCCCGTCGCCCGATTTCGACCTCGCCGCCGCACACCGTTTTTTTGCCGCCGAGTGCTTCAACCGCGCCTGGACGCTGATGGAGCAGGAGCTGCGCACCGCCGAGGACGAGCGGCTGATGGTCGCGCTGAACCAGGCCTCGATCTATCACTGGCTGCAGCGCCCGGACTGCCAACCGCGCAACCTGTCGATCGGCTACTGGCAGGCATCACGGATCCAGGTGCTGCTCGACCGCGCCGACGAGGCGGTCCGCCATGCCGAGATCTGCCTCGGCTACAGCAGCGATCTGCCGCCGTTCTACCTCGCCTATGCGCACGAGGCAATGGCACGCGCGCAGGCACTGAACAACCGGCTGCTGCCGGCTGCCGAACACAAGCAGCGCGCGCTCGACCTGGCGCAGGCGATCGACAAGCCTGATGACCGCAGGGCCCTGCTCGATGACCTCGCAACCCTCTGAGCAAACCGACGGCGGCCAGCCGCTGTCCAATACAACCTGTCCGTTGTGCGGCGGGCCGAACGGCTGCGCACCGGCGGCCTGCGGGCGCTTCGACGTCGACTGCTGGTGCCGCGATGTCGAGATCACACAGGCGACGCTGGCGCGAATTCCGCCGGCCGAGCGCGGCCGCAGCTGCATCTGCGCGCGCTGCGCCGCGGCAGCGCGCTGACTGCGCTGCCGGCGGTCAGCCCGCCTGCAGCCGCCCGCTGTTCATGAACATCACCTGATCGCAGCGCTGCGCCAGCGACGCATCGTGGCTGACCATCACGAACGCCGTGCCCTGGCGGCGCGCCAGGTCGAGCATCAGCGCGAAGACACCGTCGGCGGTATTGCGATCGAGGTTGCCGGTCGGTTCGTCGGCGAGCACGCAGGCCGGCGAGCCGGCCAGCGCACGGGCAATCGCGACCCGCTGCCGCTCGCCGCCCGAGAGCTGCGACGGCCGGTGCGCGACCCGCGCATCGAGACCGACCTGGGCCAGCACCGCCCGCGCCTGTTCGCGCGCCTGCGCCTTCGGCACGCGGCGGATGCGCAGCGGCATCGCGACATTGTCGAGCGCGCTGAATTCGGGCAGCAGGTGATGGAACTGGTAGACGAAGCCGAGGTGGCGATTGCGCCACTCGCCCTGCTCGGCCGCACCCATCGCGGCGAAGTCGCGGCCCATCAGCGTGACGCTGCCGCGCGTCGGTGCCTCCAGGCCGCCGAGCAGGTGCAGCAGCGTGCTTTTGCCGGAGCCCGATGCGCCGACGATCGCCAAGGTCGCGCCGCGATTCACCGTCAGGTCGACGCCATTGAGCACCGGCACGTCGAGCCCGCCTTCGGTATACCGCTTGTGCAGGCCGCTGGCCTGCAGCGCGACCGTGTCGTTGTTTCCGCCCACGGCCTCATTCATAACGCAGCGCCTCGGCCGGCTGGACGCGGCTGGCGCGCCAGCTCGGGTACAGGGTCGCCAGGAAGGCCAGCACCAGCGAGATCAGCGCGATCGGCACGATGTCGCCCTGCTGCGGCTCGCTCGGCATGCTGCTGATCAGGTAGATGCTGCTCGGCAAGAAACTGACCGACAGCGCGCGCTCGATCGCCGGCACGATGACGTCGATGTTGAATGCGATCAGCAGCCCGCCGCCGACGCCGAGTGCGGTGCCGATGATGCCGGAGGTCGCACCCTGCACGATGAAGATGCCCATGATCGAGCGCGGGCTGGCGCCGAGCGTGCGCAGGATCGCGATGTCGGCGCGTTTGTCGGTCACCGTCATCACCAGCGTCGAGACCAGGTTGAATGCGGCGACCGCGACGATCAGCGTCAGGATGATGAACATCAGCCGTTTTTCAACCTGCACCGCATCGAACCAGTTGCGGTTCGTGCGGGTCCAGTCGCGCACCTCGACGCCGCCGCCGAAACTGGCCTGCAGTTCGCTGCCGACATTGCGCGCCTGGTGCACGTCGGCCAGCCGCAGTTGCACGCCGCTCGGGCCGCCAAGGCGGAACAGCCGCGCCGCATCGTCGAGGTGGATCAGCGCGAGGCCTGCGTCATATTCGAAATGGCCGGCGCTGAAGGTGCCGACGACGGTGAACTGCTTCAGCCGCGGCACGACGCCGGCCGGCGTGACCTGCCCGCCCGGGGCGACGATGGTCACCGAATCGCCTTCGCGCACGCCGAGCGAATGCGCCAGTTCGGCGCCGAGCACGATGCCCCATTCGCCGGGCACCAGCCGCGCCAGCGCGCCATCGCGCAGGCGAGCGGCGAGGTCGGTGACGGTCGCCTCCTGTTCGGGCGAGATGCCACGCACGATCGCGCCGCGCATGTCGTCGCCACGCGCAACCAGCGCCTGCGCCGCGATGAATGGCGCGGCGCCGACCACCTGCGGATTGGTCCGCGCCTTTGCCGCGACCGCATGCCAGTCGTCGAAGGCCTGGCCCTTGGCCTCGTAGACCTCGACATGGGCGATCACCGACAACATGCGGTCGCGGACCTCCTTCTGGAAGCCGTTCATCACCGACAACACGATGATCAGCGCGGCCACCCCGAGTGCGATGCCGATCATCGACACACCCGAAATGAACGAGATGAAACCATTGCGGCGCCCGGCGCGGCCTGAGCGCGTGTAGCGCCAGCCGATCTGCAGTTCGTAGGGCCAGTTCATGGCGGCGGATGCTACCCGAGGCAGGGTGTGCGACCTGCCGGCAGATAATTCGCCCCCATGCACCTGTTGATCCCACATGCCAGTGCCTTGTCGCCGGCCTGTGCGCAGACCCTGTCCGACCTCGCGCTGCCGAACCTGACCGAATTGCTCGGCCGCCTCGACCGGCAGACCAGCTTCGACGGCGATGAATACCTGCTGAGCCCGCCGCATGAGCGCGCATTGGCCGCCCACCTCGGCCTGCGCGGCGACGACGGCGCATTGCCGTGGGCGGCTCGCGCGGCCGCGGCCGACGGCATCGACGTCGGCGACCTCGCGTGGGGCCAGCTGACGCCGGTGCATTGGCAGGTCGGGCGCGACTATGTGACCTTGGCCAATCCGGCGACGCTGGCGCTGGCCGAGGCCGAATCGCGCGCGCTGTTCGAACGGGTGCGCGAGCTGTTCGAAAGCGAAGGTTTCACGCTGCGCTGGGGGGCGCCTCTGCGCTGGTATGCGGCACACGACAGCCTCGACGGGCTGCCGTGCGCATCGATCGACCGCGTGATCGGCCGCAACATCGACCTCTGGCTGCAGACCGATACCGCGCGCTTTCCGCAGGCCGGGCTGATCCGCCGGCTGCAGAACGAGGTGCAGATGCTGCTGTACACCGACCCGCTGACCGACCAGCGCGAGGCGAAGGGCCTGCCGCCGGTCAACAGTTTCTGGCTCAGCGGCTGCGGCCGCGCGCAGCCGGTCGCGGAAGCAGCAGGCCTGCGGATCGACGACCGGCTGCGCGAGCCGATGCTGGCCGAGAACTGGGAAGCCTGGGTCGAGGCGTGGCGCGCGCTCGATGCCGGCCCGCTCGGCGAACTGCTCGGCGCGCTGCGCCGGGGTGATGCCGGCGTCGCGCTGACGCTGTGCGGCGAACGATCGGCGCAGACGCTGGCCGCGGCGCCCCGAAACCTGTGGCGGCGGCTGCAGCGGCATTGGCAGCCGGTCGACGCCGCCCGCTGGCTGGAGGCGCTGTGACCGCTGCAATCGAATTCCGCGAGGTGCCGCCGCGGGCCGCCTGGGCGCTCGAGCAGGCCGGGTTGACGCCGCTGCTGGCGAGGCTTTTTGCCGGCCGAGGCGTGCGCCAGGCCGACGAACTCGACGACGGCCTGGCCCGGCTGCTGCCGCCGACGGCGCTGCTCGGCGCCGCCGACGCGGCGCGCCGGCTGGCCGACAGCCTGCACCGCGGCGAGACGATCGTCGTCGTTGCCGATTACGACTGCGACGGCGCGACCGCCTGCGCGGTCGCGGTGCGCGGCCTCGCCCTGCTCGGCGCGCGGCCCGGCCAGGTGCGTTATGTCGTGCCCGACCGCGCCGTCCATGGCTATGGCCTGACGCCGACGATCGTCGACCTCGCGTTGCAGCTGACGCCGCGGCCCGGCCTGCTGATGACGGTCGACAACGGCATCGCGAGCATCGACGGCGTCGCCCATGCGCGGGCCAACGGCCTCGGCGTCATCGTCACCGACCACCACCTGCCGGCGCTGCTCGACGACCGGATCAACCTGCCCGACGCCGACGTGATCGTCAATCCGAACCAGCCGGGCTGCGGCTTTGCCAGCAAGCAGCTGGCCGGCGTCGGCGTGATGTTCTACGTGCTGCTCGCGCTGCGCAGCGAATTGCGCAGCCGCGGCGTCTTTGCGCCGGACAACCAGCCGCGGCTCGACAGCCTGCTCGACCTGGTCGCGCTCGGCACGGTTGCCGACGTCGTGCGGCTCGATGCCAACAACCGCCGGCTGGTCGCGCAGGGGCTGAAACGGATTCGCGCCGGCCGGCTGAATGCCGGCATCGCCGCGCTGTTTGCGGTGGCCGCGCGCGATCCGCGGCGCGCCAGCGCCTTCGATTTCGGTTTTGCGCTCGGCCCGCGGATCAACGCTGCAGGCAGGTTGTCCGACATGACGCTCGGCATCGAGTGCCTGCTCTGCGACGACGCCGGCCGCGCCGCCGAACTGGCGGGACGGCTCGATGCGATCAACCGCGAGCGGCGGGATGTCGAAGCCGGCATGCGCGAGCAGGCCGAGCGGCTGCTCGAGGCGCTGCTGCCGGCCGACGACAGCCCGCTGTCGGCGCTGACGCTGTACGACCCGGCTTTTCACGAAGGCGTGGTCGGCATCGTTGCATCGCGGCTGAAGGACCGGCTGCACCGGCCGAGTTTTGTTTTTGCCCGTGGCCAGGACGGCCTGCTGAAGGGTTCGGGCCGCTCGATCGCCGGATTTCACCTGCGCGATGCGCTCGACCTCGTCAGCAAGCGCCATCCCGGCGTGCTGCGCAAATTCGGCGGCCATGCGATGGCCGCCGGCTGCACCGTTGCCGAAGCCGACCTGCCGACCTTTGCGCAGGCGCTGGCGCAGGTCGGCGACGAATGGCTGACGCCGAACCTGCTTTCCCGCACCGTGCTCAGCGACGGCCCGCTCGGCGCCGAATATTTCAATGCGGCAACGGTCGCGGCACTCGACGAGCAGGTCTGGGGCCAGGCCTTCGAGCCGCCGGTTTTCTGCGATGTCGTCGAGATCGTCTCGCAACGGCTGGTCGGCGAAAAACACCTGAAGTTGTCGGTGCGCCATGGCGGCACGCTGCGCGACGCGATCTGGTTCGGCCACAGCGAGCCGCTGCCGCCGCGCGTGCAACTCGCGTATCGGTTGAACCTCGACGAATACAACGGCCGGCAACGCATCCAGATGATGGTCGAGGCGGCGCTGCCCGCCTGAGGCCGGACGCCGGCGCGAGGCCGCAGGCTCGGCCAGCGCCAAGCATAACGGTGTCACGAACCCTCTCCCGGTGCGCCGTATTCCGACGCCGGTTCGAGGATTTGTCGCACACCCGTGCGGCTGCAGCGACTCCAAACTGGCGGAAAACCGCGCTCACCAGCAGAACGACGGCACAGCGCCGATCACCGTTGGTTGCAGCGTGGATCGCCAACCGATCCGACAAGGAGTCGAGATGCAGCAGCCAAAACACGATGATCGGCCGAACCCACGCCAGCACGACAGCGAGAACGATCCGCGCTTCGGCGGCGGCCAGTCGCAGTCGCGGCAGCGCATCGGCGACGACGTGATCGACCACCGCGGCCCGCAGCGCGAGCAGGATTGGCATCCCGCCGGGGACGGGCAGTCGGCGCCGCAGGGGGCCGATCTCCATCCCGAGCAGCCCGGCGGCACCTATGGCGGTTATGGCGGCCTGACGAATCAGGGCACCGATTTCGGCCATCACCCGGACGGCCGCCACGATGCGCAGATCCATCCGGAGTACCTGGATGGCAGCCGCCCTCCGCCGCCGCCGATCGATCCGTCCGGCGACGTGGCTCGACGCGTCGCGGACCGTCGTCCGCCGCCTGACGAGTCGGCGGGCTTGCAGAACACGACAGCAAATCCAGACCGGAAGTGAAAGGAGCCACCACGATGAAAAACAACAAGTTCAATGCCATTGCGCTGGCCGCGATGCTCGCCTTCGCTGCCCAGGGAGCCGCTGCCGCCGACACGCCGGAGATGACGAAGAAGGCGGCGATCGAGGCGGCGGCTGCCGCATCGGCCAGCGTCGCGACGCCGGATGCCGGCAAGGACAAGGCGATCAGCGCCGACAGCAAGGCCGGTGCCGACCTGGCAAAGGGTGACCGCACATTCGTCACGAAAGCCGCGCAAAGCGGCATGCTCGAGGTCGAACTCGGCAAACTCGCGCAGGACAAGGCTTCGCATCCGGCGGTCAAGGAATACGCCTCGCTGATGGTGAAGGACCACGGCAAGGCGAACGAGGAATTGATGAAGCTCGTCAGCGCGAAAGGCATCGAACTCGACCGTGAGCTCGACAAGTCGCACCGCCGGGATGTCGAGAAAATGGCCAAGAGCTCGGCCGAAGGCTTCGACCGGATGTACATGAACAAGATGCTGGCTGCGCACAAGAAGGACGTGAAGCTGTTCGAGAAGGCCAGCAAGTCGCTGAAGGATCCGGAGTTGAAGGCGTTTGCCGAAAGCAAGCTGCCGACGCTGAAGCACCACCTCGAGATGGCGCAACGCACCAGCGGCGCGCTGAAGCGGTCGAACAGCTGATGAAGACCACCGGCCAGCACTGACTGCCGGTCGACTGACGAGCCTGCGCCGCCCCCGTGGCGGCGCAGGTTTTTCTGCGTGGTGTTCCGGCCCGTCGGGCTCCTGGCGGGGCAGCCGACAATCGTTGCCGATGTCGCCCACCGCCCTCGCCCTCGTCGTCGCCGCAGCGCTGCTGCATGCAACCTGGAACATCGTCGCGAAAAAGGCCGCCGGCGGCAGCCCGTTTGTCTTGCTGACCGCGGTGATGGTGGCGGTGTTGTGGAGCCCGCTCGGCATCTGGATGGCCTGGGGCGTGCTGCCGCGCTGGGGCTGGCTCGAGTGGAGCCTGCTGCTTGGCAGCGGCCTGACCCACCTGCTTTATTTCCGCGTGCTGCTGCGCGGCTACCGTGAATCGGACCTGACGGTGGTTTATCCGGTCGCGCGCGGCACCGGCCCGCTGATCAGCGCATTTGGCGCGTTGCTGCTGCTCGGCGAGCAGCTCGGCCCGCTCGGCATCGCCGGTGTGCTGGCGGTGACCGGCGGCGTCTTCCTGATCGCCGGCGGGCCCGGCCTGTGGGCCAAGGTGCACGATCCGGTATCGGCGACGCGGGTCCGGCTCGGCATCGGCTATGGGCTGGCAACCGGCGCGCTGATCGCCGGCTATACGCTGATCGACGGTTATGCGGTCAAGGTGGCGTTGATCTCGCCGATCCTGGTCGACTATTTCGGCAACCTGCTGCGCATCCCGTTCATGTTGCGCGGCGCGCTGCGCGACCGCACGACGTTTGCAATGGCCTGGCGGCAGCAGTGGCGGCATGCGCTGGTCGTCGCGACGATCAGCCCGCTGGCCTATGTGATGGTGTTGTATGCGATGACGCTGGCGCCGCTGAGCCACGTCGCGCCGGCGCGCGAGATGTCGATGCTGTTTGCCGCGCTGCTCGGCGGCCGGCTGCTCGGCGAAGGCGACCGCGGCTGGCGCATTGCCGGCGCGGCTTGCATCGCCGCCGGTGTTGCCGGCCTTGCGATCGGTTGAAATCGACGCATCCGCCACGATCTAGAGCACAGCCGAATCAGTCCCAGCCCAGCAACCCGACAGCAATCGCCACAAGCAACGATGCAATTCAAGGACTATTACGCGATCCTTGGGGTCGAGGAATCCGCCTCGCAGGACGAGATCAAGCGCGCCTACCGCAAACTGGCGCGCAAATACCATCCGGATGTCAGCAAGGAGGCCGACGCCGAAACCCGCTTCAAGGAGATCAGCGAGGCGAACGAGGCGCTGAGCGATCCGGAACGCCGCGCCGCCTACGACGAGGTCAAGCGGCGCCACCAGCGAGGCCAGGATTTCGAGCCCGGTTATGGCGCCGATCCCGGCTTCGAATTCAGCGGCCGCGGGGCCGGTTTCGGCGACGCCACCGATTTCAGCGACTTTTTCGAGGCCATCTTCGGCCGCGGCGCAGGCCGCGCTGGCGGTGGTGGCCACCCGGGCATGCGCGCACAAGGCAACGATCACCATGCCAAAGTCGTGATCGACCTGGAGGACGCCTACCGCGGCGCACGGCGGACGATTTCGCTGCGCATGCCGGTCGTCGACGCCCATGGCCACGCGACGATGCGCGAGCGCCAGCTCGACGTCAATATTCCGAAAGGGGTGCGCGAGGGCCAGCACCTGCGGCTGAGCGGCCAGGGGGCGGCCGGCCTCGGTGGCGGACCGGCCGGCGACCTGTACCTTGAAATCGCCTTCAACCCGCACCCGCGTTTTCGCGTCGATGGCCGCGATGTGTATGTCGACCTGCCGGTCACGCCATGGGAAGCCGCGCTCGGCGCCAGCGTCGCGGTGCCGACGCCCGACGGCGAGGTGCAGATGAATATTCCCGCCGACTCGCGGCAGGGCCGCAAGCTGCGGCTGCGCGGCCGCGGCCTGCCCGGCAAGCCGGCCGGCGATCTCTATGTGGTGATCACGATCAGCCTGCCGCCGGCCGATCTGCCCGGCGGCCGCGAGGCCTATGCCGCGATGGCGAAGGCATTTGCGGGTTTTGACCCGCGCCGTGCTTGAGGAGGATTGCGCAGATGGCTGCCAGACAGTCGCATGTCGTCGAAACCGTCGTCGTCGAGGAGCAGATCGAATTCACGCTGCTCGACCTGTGCCGCGCCTGCGGCGCGCCGGAGCGTCAGCTGCTCGAACTGGTCGCTGAAGGTGTGCTCGAGCCGCGAGGCAGCGGGCCGGCAGACTGGCGGTTCAGCGGTCCGGCACTGCGCACCGCGCGCACCGCGCTGCGGCTCGAACGCAGCCTGGAACTGGGCCCGTCGGGCGCGGCGCTGGTGATCGACCTGCTCGACGAGATCGCCGCGCTGCGCGCGCGCCTGCGCCGCGCCGGTTTGGTCTGAGCCCGGCGCGGCTGGCTCTCTCAGCTGCCGCCCGAGCGGGCGCGCTTGCCCGGATTCTTCTTGCGCGTATGTTTGCCGCGCTCCTTGCTGCGACGCTGGCCGGTCGGCTTGGTCGCCGGGATCTGGGTCGGTTGCGGCATTGCCGGCTGGGCTTTCTTCATCGCGCCTGAATCGTCGGACATCGTGTTCCTTTGCTGTTTGAGGTGCGGGTTTGCCGGCCCATCGTACGCCGGCTGCGGTGCAGGATAGACGACAACCGGCACCGCATGGTTCCGCGATGGAGAATCGGTCGATGGCCTTGCCCTCCCTGCCCCTGCTGCTCGGTATCGATTTTTCGAGCCGGCCGAGCCGGCGCAAGCCGATTCTCGTCGCCGAGGGGAGCCGCGACGGCACGCTGGTCCGGCTTGAAGGGCTATGCCGCCACGAGACCTTGCCGGCCTTTGCCGTGGCACTGTCGGACCCGCAGCGGCCGTCGTGGATCGGCGGCTTCGACCTGCCGTTCGGCCTGCCGCGCGAACTGGTGATGGCGCTCGGCTGGCCGCAGCAGTGGCTGCCGCTGATGCGCCATTACGCGAGCCTCGAGCGGACGCAGATTCGCACGACCTTCGCCGTGTTCTGCGACTCACGGCCGGCCGGCGGCAAATTTGCCCACCGCGCCTGCGACCGGCCGGCCGGCTCGTCGCCGTCGATGAAATGGGTCAACCCACCGGTCGCCTGGATGATGCATGCCGGCGTGCCGCTGCTGATCGATGCCGGCGTGACGCTGCCTGGCCTGCATGCTGGGGACCCGCAGCGGATTGCGCTCGAGGCCTATCCGGGCCTGCTGGCGCGCGAATTGATCGGCCGGCGCCCTTACAAGAGCGATGAGCCGGCAAAACAGACGCCGGAGCGTGCACTGGCCCGCGAGCAGCTGATTGCGGCGCTCGAGGAAGGGCGCAGCCGGCTCGGCCTGCGGCTGGTTCTGGACGGTGCGCAACGAGAGGCGCTGCTCGCCGACCCGATGGGTGATGCGCTCGATGCGGTGTTGTGCCTGCTGCAGGCCGGCTGGGCGGCCGGCCAGCCGGGTTACGGCCTGCCGGTGGCGATCGATCCGCTCGAGGGCTGGATCGTCAGCGCCGACCCGCTGGCTGCGCAGGCAGAAAGCGCCGCCTGATGGCCGGAGCGACACTGCGCAGCGCGCGCGCCTGGTTCGGCGAGCGGGGCTGGCGGGTCTTTCCGTTCCAACGCGAGGTCTGGGATGCGATGCTCGCCGGGCGCAGCGGCCTGCTGCATGCAACGACCGGCAGCGGCAAGACCTATGCGGTGTGGATAGGCGCACTGCTCGCCGCCGCAGCCACGCGCACCGAGCGTGCCGGCAAGGTGCCGCCGCTCGGCGTGATCTGGCTGACGCCGATGCGTGCGCTGGCGACCGATACGACGACCGCGCTGCAGACCGCCGCCGCCGCGCTGGCGCCGGACTGGACGATCGGGCAGCGCACCGGCGATACCGCGGCCGCAGAACGCGCGCGGCAGGACCGGCGGATGCCGAGCGCGCTGGTGACGACACCCGAATCGCTGAGCGTATTGCTGAGCCGCGACCATGCAGCCGACGCGCTCGGCGCGGTGCACACGGTGATCGTCGACGAATGGCACGAGCTGATCGCGAACAAACGCGGTGTGCAGGTGCAGCTCGCGCTGGCGCGGCTGCGGCGCTGGAATCCGCAGCTGCGCGTCTGGGGCCTCAGCGCGACGCTCGGCAACCTCGAGCATGCGATGCAGGTGCTGCTCGGTGCGGCCGGTGATGCCGACGCGTCGCCCGGCGTGCTGGTGCATGGCCGGGTCGCAAAAAAGCTCGTGATCGATACGCTGCTGCCGGAGAATCCAGGCCGTTTTTCATGGGGCGGCCACCTCGGTGCGCAGATGCTGCGGCCGGTCGTCGACGAGATCGAACGGTCGTCGACGACGCTGGTCTTCACGAATACCCGCAGCCAGGCCGAGATCTGGTACCAGCTGCTGCTCGAGGCGCGGCCCGACTGGGCGGGGCTGGTCGCGCTGCACCACGGTTCGCTCGACAAGTCGGTGCGCGACTGGGTCGAGGGCGGGCTGAAGGAAGGCCGGCTGAAGGCGGTTGTCGCAACCAGTTCGCTCGATCTCGGCGTCGACTTCCTGCCGGTCGAGCGGGTGCTGCAGATCGGCAGCCCGAAAGGCGTCGCGCGGCTGCTGCAGCGCGCCGGCCGCAGCGGCCATGCGCCCGGCCGGCCGAGCCGCGTCACGCTGGTGCCGACCAATACCCTCGAACTGGTCGAGGCAGCGGCAGCGCGCAATGCGGCGCTGGCCGGCCGGATCGAGAACCGCGATTCGCCGGATCGGCCGATCGACGTGCTGGTCCAGCACCTGACGACAGTGGCCCTCGGTGGCGGCTTCATTGCCGACGAGTTGTATGCCGAAGTCCGGCAGGCCCATGCCTACCGCGCGCTGACCCGCGCCGAATTCGACTGGGCGCTGGCCTTTGTCGAGCGCGGCGGCGCCAGCCTCGGCGCCTATCCGGAATTCCACCGCGTCGTGCTGGTCGATGGCGTCTACCGCGTGCCGGATGCAGCAATCGCGCGCCGGCACCGGATGGCGATCGGCACCATCGTCAGCGACTCGTCGATGCAGGTGCGTTACCAGGGCGGCGCGGTGATCGGCAGCATCGAGGAAAGTTTTATCGCCCGGTTGCACAAGGGCGACCATTTCGTTTATGCCGGGCGGGTGCTCGAATTTCTGCGGGCGCGCGAGATGACGGCCTATGTGCAGCGATCGACCCGCCGCAAGGGCGTCGTGCCGATCTGGAATGGCGGCAAGATGCCGTTGTCGAGCGAACTTGCCGATGCGGTCGTCGAGGTTTTTGCCGAGGCGGCTGCAGGCCGCTTCGACAGCGCCGAGTTGCGCGCCGCGCAGCCGATGCTGCTGACGCAGGCACGGCTGTCGCGGCTGCCCGAGCCCGGCCTGCTGCTGATCGAGCAATACCACTCGCGCGAGGGCCACCACCTGTTCCTCTACCCGTTTGCCGGTCGCAATGTCCATCTCGGGCTGGCCAGCCTGCTCGCGTGGCGGCTCGCGCAGCAGCGGCCGAATACCTTCAGCCTGAGCGTCAACGACCATGGTTTCGAACTGCTGGCCGCCGACCCGCTCGATGTGGCCGATCTGTTCACGCAGCGGCTGTTCGACGACAGCACGCTGCTCGCCGACGTCCTCGCGAGCCTGAACAACACCGCGCTAGCGCAACGGCGCTTTCGCGAGATCGCACGCGTCGCCGGGCTGGTATTCGGCGGCTTCCCGGGGCAGCCGAAAAGCACCCGGCAGCTGCAGGCATCGAGCAGCCTGTTCTACGAGGTTTTCCGCAAATACGATGCCGAAAACCGGCTGCTGAACCAGGCCGAACAGGAGGTGCTCGGCCAGGAACTGGAAATCGGCCGGCTGCGTGCGGCGCTCGCCGGCATGCGCGAGCGGAAGATTGCTGCGGTCACCCTCGACGTGCCGAGCCCGTTGAGCCTGCCGCTGATGGTCGAGCGGCTGCGCGAGCAGCTGAGCAATGAAAAACTCGGCGCCCGGCTCGAGCGTTTGCTGGGCGAGATGAATGCCGAGGTCGATCGCAGGGAACTGGCGGCACGGCCGTCGCGACGGCGCAATGTCGAAACCGCCTCGCGGCGCTGAACCTGCTTGCAGTTCGCGGATCCGGCGCCATCTGACAAGCTTGTCCCAGACCGCCGCCACTCCGATGAAATTCCGTTCCCTGTTCGGCGCCGCCAACCGCGCCCGCCTGGCCGTCTACCTGCTGGCGCTGTGGAAGCTGATGAAACATCCGCAGACGCCACGCGGGCCAAAGCTGGTCGCGCTGGTCGTGCTGCTGTATGCCTTGAGCCCGATCGACCTGATTCCGGATTTCATTCCAGTGCTCGGTTTGCTCGACGACATCATCCTGCTGCCGCTGGGCATCGCGCTGGCGGTCAAGATGACGCCGCCCGGTCTCTGGCAGGCGCGGCTGCGCGAGGCCGAACTCAGCTCGGAGAAGGCGCCGCGGCTGATCTGGGGCGCGGTGCTGGTGGTTGCGATCTGGGTGTTGCTGCTGGTCGGCGCAGTGTGGGCGATGGTGGCCGCCGGCTGGCTCGGCTGACGACGGGGGCGATATCGCAGCGCCGCTGTAGGAAAAGGATGACAAAGATTTGTTCCAATGTTATAATACTGGAATGAACAAACTCTCTACCAATACCGTTCTCCATACCAATCTAATTACATTATCCAAATCCAGCGAGGGTTTTGCTGTCAGCGAAGTCAGCGGATATTCTCCCGAACAGGTCCGGCGCTCGGCCGAAGCCCTGGTAGCCGCCGGGCAGATGGTCAGGGCCAAATTGTCGGCGCGCCGCGTGCGTTATTTCGCCAACGACAAGCTGGCCAACGCCTATGCGACCAGCCGGCCGACCACCAGCCGCAGCCAGTCGAGCGGCGGCCCGCGCAGCAAGGCGCCGTGGCGGCCCGAAGATCCGCCGATCATCACCGCGAAGACGAAGATCTATATCGCTCCGCCGCCGCCGAGCGACGTGTTCTGCACGAACACCTATCTGAAATTCTGAGCCAGCGGCCGGCGTCCGTCCGGCCCGTCATCCGGCGCAACGACTCAGCCTCAGCGTGAGGCCTTGCGCATCAGCGTGCTCTTGCCGAACAGGCTTTCGATCAGGTCGACGGCCAGTTCGGCAGTCCGGTTGCGCACATCGAGCGCCGGGTTCAGCTCCATCACGTCGAGGCTTGCCAACTGGCCGGTATCGGCGATCATCTCCATGCACAGCTGCGCTTCGCGGTAGGTCGGCCCGCCCGGCACCGTCGTACCGACACCCGGCGCGATCTCCGAATCGAGAAAGTCGACGTCGAAGCTGACGTGCAAATGGGTATTGGCGTCGAGCGTCGCCAGCGCCAGCTCCATCGTGTGGCGCATGCCCATCTCGTCGATGTAGCGCATGTCGAATACTTCAAGCCCGGCTTCGTGGACGAGCCGCTTCTCGCCCGGATCGACGCTGCGGATGCCGATCTGCCGCACCGACTTCGGGCTGATTGCCGGCACCTTGCCGCCGATCTCGATCAGTTCCTGCGGGCCGTTGCCGCACAAGCAGGCCACCGGCATGCCGTGGATATTGCCGCTCGGCGTCAGCTGGCTGGTATTGAAGTCTGCATGGGCATCGAGCCACAACACACGCAGCTTCTTGCCGCTGTCGCGGCAATGGCGGGCCACCGCGCTGATGCTGCCCATGCCGAGGCAATGGTCACCACCGAGCAGGATTGGCAGCCGGCCGAGGCCGAGTTCGGTATACACCGCATCATGGACCAGGCGGTTCCATGCGACCACCGCATCGAGGTGGCGATAACCATCGACCGGCGGCTGCCACGGATTCGGCGGACCGCTCAGGTTGCCCCGATCGACGACCTCGAGGCCGTGGGATTCGAGGATCGGGCCGATGTTGGCGACGCGCAGCGCCTCCGGGCCCATGCTGGCGCCGCGGGCGCCGGCCCCGATGTCGGTCGGAGCGCCGATCAGGCTGATCGAATGGTTCATCGGTGATCCAGTGGTCGTGGCTACCCGCCGTTCGAGATCGTCAATGCTCAGACGGTTCCAGGCGCATTTGCATCGGCCAGTTCAGCCTCGTCGAATCCATACTCTGCATTCAATATATCCCAGGCTTCGTCGGCACTTTCGACAAACCGGAACAGGTGAATATCTCCGGGTGAAATCATGCCGGTTTCGATCAGCAGTTCGAAATTGATCAAGCGGCTCCAGAAATCGCGGCCGAACATCAGGATCGGGCGTTTGCGGCATTTTCCGGTCTGGATCAGCGTCAGCGTTTCGAACAATTCATCGAGCGTGCCGAAGCCGCCCGGGAAACAGACCAGTGCGATGCTGCGCATCAGAAAATGCATCTTGCGCAGCGCAAAATAGTGGAACTGGAAGCACAGTTCCGGCGTGATGTAGTCGTTCGGCGCCTGTTCATGCGGCAGCACGATATTCAGCCCGATGCTGCGGCCGCCGACGTCGAAAGCGCCGCGGTTGCCGGCCTCCATGATGCCGGGGCCGCCACCGGTGACGACATAGACCGGCGTCGACAGCTTCGCGGTGCGTTCGGTGATCATCGCCGACAGCCGCTGCGCCTCGGCATAGAACTTCGACATCTCGAGCTGGCGCTGCGCAAGCTTGATCACCCGCTCGTCGCCGGATACCTGCGCCAGCGCCAGCGCGGCGCCGGCCTCGATCGGCGGCGCGATCCGCGCGCTGCCGAAGATCACGACGGTCGACTGGATGCCCATCTCGCGCTGGATCAGTTCCGGTTTCAGCAGTTCGAGCTGCATCCGCACCGGGCGCAATTCCTCGCGCAGCAAAAAATCCTCGTCGGCAAAGGCCAGCCGGTAGGCGCTTTCGGGGCCCTGGTAGCGCGAGGTCGGCAATGCCGCTTCGGCATCTTCCTGGGCGCTCGGAAAATTCCGGGCCGTCAGTTCGGTTCTCTTGTCCATGGTTCTCAGTCGGTGGCCGGGTTGCGGCCGGGTTGGCTGGCGGGCCGGTCGTGGCAGACCGGGCAGCTGGCCTGTCTGCCCATCCGGATATCGGTCCAGGCCATTTCGCGGCCATCGAGCATCTGCAGGCGGCCGGCCAGCGAGGCCCCGATGCCGATGAGCAATTTCAGTGCCTCGGCGGCCTGAACCGCACCGATGATGCCGACCAGCGGCGCAAACACGCCCATCGTCGCACACTGCACCTCCTCGAAGGTGACGTCGGGCGGAAACAGGCAGGCATAACAGGGCGCCTCGGGCTGGCGGCTATCGTAGACCGAAACCTGGCCGTCGAATCCGATCGCCGCGCCCGATACCAGCGGCTTGCCGAGGGCCACACAGGCAGCATTGACCGCATGGCGGGTCTTGAAGTTGTCGCAGCAGTCGACCACGACATCGACCGGCGCGACCAGTTCGGCCAGCCGCGCGGCGTCGGCGCGCTCACGCAGTGCAATCACCTCGATGTCCGGATTGACAGCGGCGATCGCCGTCGCCGCGGACGCGGCCTTCGGCTGGCCGACCCGCGCCAGCGTGTGCGCGATCTGCCGCTGCAGGTTGGTCAGGTCGACCGTATCGTCGTCGACGACGGTGATGCGGCCGACGCCGGCGGTCGCCAGGTACAGCAGCACCGGCGAGCCGAGGCCGCCGGCACCGATCACCAGGGCATGGGACTGCAGCAGCCGGCTCTGCCCTTCGATGCCGATCTCATCGAGCAGGATGTGGCGCGAATAGCGCAGCAACTGGTCGTCGTTCATCGGCGGCGCGCTTCGAGACGGCAACGCCCGCGCGAAGCGGGCGTCGACTGGATTCTGGCTGCGGACCCGCTGCCGGGCCCGGCCATCAGTTGGCTTCGGTCGTTTCGGCCTTGCGCTCGACCGCCGTCTTGCTGACCAGCACCGGCTTGCCTTTCAGGCGGTTGATCGCCTGCGACAGCTGGAAGTCCTCCGGGCTGCCGAATTCGGGCAGCGGCTTCGGCGGCTCGTTCGAGCGCTTCGTTTCTTCCTCGAGCCGCTTGCGCGCCTCTTCGCGCGCCTTCGCACGAGCCGCATCGCGGGCCGCCTCGCCCTGGCCGCTTTCGAGGTGCTTGTCGAGATCGGATTCGCGCGGACGCAGCGCGGCAAACAGGTTGCCCTCGGCGGTTTCGTCGAGCATCACGTCCGGGATGATGCCGCGGGCCTGGATCGACTTGCCGCTCGGCGTGTAGTAGCGGGCGGTGGTGATCTTCAGCGCCGTCTCCGGCGACAGCTGGCGCACCGTCTGCACCGAACCCTTGCCGAAGGTCTGCGCGCCCATGATCGTTGCGCGCTTGTGGTCCTGCAACGCGCCGGCGACGATTTCGCTGGCCGATGCCGAACCCTCGTTGACCAGCACCACCAGCGGCACGTTCTTCACCGCCTCCGGCAGCCGGCGCAGCGCGTCGGTTCCGCCACGGCGCATGTAGTACTCGGGGGATGCCTTGAAGACCGATTTCGATTCCGGAATCTGGCCGTTGGTCGTCACGACCACCGCATCACTCGGCAGGAAGGCCGCCGAAATCGCGACCGACGCCTCGAGCAGGCCGCCCGGGTCGTTGCGCAGGTCGAGCACAATGCCTTTCAGGTTCGGATCCTGCTTGTAGGCGTCCTCGAGCTTGCGGGCGAAATCCTCGACGGTGCGGTCCTGGAACTGGCTGACGCGGATCCACGCATAGCCTGGCTCGATCATCTTCGAGCGCACGCTTTGCTGGCGGATTTCCTCGCGGATGATCGTCACCGGGAAGCTGCGGCTCTCCGATTTGCGGAACACCGTCAGCAGCACCTTGGTATTGGGCTCGCCGCGCATGCGCTTGACGGCCTGGTCGACCGTCAGGCCCTTGACCGGCGTATCGTCGATGCGGGTGATCAGGTCACCGCTCTTGATGCCGGCGCGGAATGCGGGAGAACCCTCAATCGGCGAAACGACCTTGACCAGGCCGTCTTCCATGCTCATCTCGATGCCGACGCCGACGAAGCGGCCGGTCGTGCCTTCGCGGAATTCCTTGAAACTCTTCTTGTCGAAATACTGGCTGTGCGGATCAAGACCGGCAACCATGCCGCTGATCGCGTCGGTGATCAGCTTTTTTTCATCGACCGGCTCGACATAGTCGCTCTTGACCATGCTGAACACCGATGCGAGCTGCTGCAATTCCTCGAGCGGAAGCTGCGAAACCGGGCTGCGCGCAATCGCCTGGAACTGCATGCTGGCCAATCCGCCGGCTAACGCCCCGACCATGACCCAGCCCGCTACTTTCAGTTTTGCACCCATATCGCCTGCCCGTTACCTTGTAAAAACCGGCGCAACGGCGTCACCGCCGAAACACGTTTGCAGTATAAGACTGCCCCCATCGTATCGGAGCAGTGGCCAACCACTTTAGTTGCAGGCCAATTCCGCTTTGACAAGGTTTCAGCCGCCGCGTTCAAAAGTCACGACATGGTCGACTTCGGCGCGGATGCCGATCCATTCGCCGACCTGGTGGTCGTGGTGCGACGGCACATGGGCGAGCACCTGCTCGCCGCTGCGCAGCCGCAGCGTATAAAGAAACTCGGCGCCGCGGAAGGATTTGCGCTCGATGCGCGCCTGCACCGGCGCGGCGTCGTCGTGGATGATGTCGTCGGCGCGCAGCAGCACGTCGCATTTGCCGTCCGGATAGGCATCGGGCAGCGGGCATTCGGCACTGTCGACGAGATCGCCGAGCGGCGTGCGGACGATGGCGTTGTTGCGCGCGCCGGCGACGGCCGACTCGGCCTGCGGCCCGGCGATGATCTGCGCCGGCGCAAAAACGCCGTGGCCGATGAAATCGGCGACGAAGCGGGTCAGCGGCCGGTGGTACAGCGTATAGGCGTCGTCCCACTGCTCGAGCTTGCCGGCATTCATCACGCCGATCAGGTCGCCGACCGCAAACGCCTCGAGCTGGTCGTGGGTGACAAACAGCGCGGTCGTGCCGGCAGCCTTCAGGATCGCCCGCAACTCGATCGCGAGCCGCTCGCGCAGGTCGACGTCGAGGCTGGAAAACGGCTCGTCGAGCAGCATCAGCCGCGGCTGCGGCGCCAGCGCCCGTGCCAGCGCGACCCGCTGCTGCTGGCCGCCCGACAACTGGTGCGGCGCGCGCCGGCCGGCATCGGCGAGACCGACCAGTTCGAGCATCTTCTGCGTGCGCTCGCGGCGCTCGCCCGCCGGCAGGTGGTTGATGCCGAACGCCACGTTGGCGGCGACATCGAGGTGCGGGAACAGCGCATAGTCCTGGAACACCATGCCGATGCGGCGCGCCTCCGGCGGCAGATGATGGCGCGCCGCGCGGTCGCTCAACACCTCGGCGCCGATCGCAATGCGCCCGCCGCTCAGCCGCTCGAGGCCGGCAACCGCGCGCAGCAGCGAGGTCTTGCCGCAGCCGGACGGGCCGATCAGCACGCCGATCTGGCCGGCGGCAAGCGTCAGCGATACCGAGTCGACCGCAGCATGGCCCGCCGCCGCGCGCACGTCGGCGGCGCTGCGGTAGTCGACGCTGGCCTGCTCGATCTGGAGAAACACTGCCATCGACCTATGATAGCGGGGCAAATCCGAATGCGTTTGGTTCGCATTAACCATCCGGCCGGCCTGGCCGGCCCGCCCGCCTCCGTCCGCGACCGAGACCCGCCTGCATGACCCGACTGGTGACCCTTGCCTGCCTGCTGCTTGCGCTGCCGGTGCTCGGCGTGCTGGCCTCATGGTTGGCGCCGGATGCCGCCAGCATGCAGGTGCTGCGCCACCAGTTCGAAACGGTGTTGCCGGCCTATGCCCGCAATTCGGTGCTGCTGACGGTGGCGGTGGCGGTCGGCGTCAGCCTGATCGGCAGCGTCACCGCCGCGCTGGTCAGCCTGTTCGATTTTCCGGGGCGGCGCTGGCTCGAATGGGCCTTGCTGCTGCCGCTGGCGATGCCGGCTTATGTGCTGGCCTATGCGGCAACCGATTTTCTCGCCTACAGCGGCCCGCTGCAGATGACGTTGCGCGAGCTGACCGGCGCCAGCGGCGCGTTGTGGCCCGACGTGCGCAGCCTGTGGGGCGCTGCATTGATGTTCATTCTGTGCCTGTATCCGTATGTCTACCTGCTGACGCGGGCCGCACTCAGCGAGCGCGGCGTGCACCTGATGGAAGCTGCGCGCATGCTCGGCGCCGGCACGATGCGGCGGATCCGCGAGGTCGCGCTGCCGCTGGCGCGGCCGGCGATCGCCGCCGGCGTTGCGCTGGCGCTGATGGAAACCCTCGCCGATTACGGCGTCAGCTCGTACTTCGGACTGCAGACCTTCACCACCGGCATCTACAAGGCCTGGCTGGTGATGAACGATGCCGATGCGGCGGCGCAGCTGGCGTCGATGCTGCTTGCGCTGGTGGCATTGCTGATGTGGCTGGAGCGCCGCTCGCGCCGCCGCCATGGTTTTGCGACCAGCCGCCGCAGCGCACAGCACAGCGACGAGGCGCAGCCGCTGCGCCTGCGCGGCGCGGCCGCGCTGCTGGCGGTCAGCTGCTGCGCGCTGCCGGTGCTGCTCGGCTTCGTGCTGCCGGTGCTGGTGTTGCTGCGCCTGCTGTGGCAGGAAATGCAGGCCGACCAGACCGGCCTGCTCGGCGGCCTGCCGTGGTCGCGCTTCATCCCGTGGGCCTTGACGAGTTTCAAGCTGGCCGGCCTGGCGGCGCTGCTGACGACCGCGCTGGCGCTGCTGCTCGCGTTCAGTCTGCGACTGCCGGCAAGCAAATCGGCGTCGCGCAAGGGCCGCTTCGGCCGTGCATCGCTGCGCATCGGCGCGCACATCGTCTCGCTCGGTTATGCGGTCCCCGGGGCGGTGATTGCGGTCGGCATCCTGCTGCCGGTGGCGTGGCTGCAGCGCCACTGGCCGGAGGCCGGCACCACTGCGCTGGTCACCGGCACGCTGTTCGGCGTGATGTATGCGTATCTGGTGCGTTTCAGCGCGGTCGCGCTGCAGTCGGTCGACGCCGGGTATGCGCGGCTCAGCACCCACCTCGATGAAAGCGCGCGCATGCTCGGCAGCTCGCGGATGCGCATCTTCACCCGGCTGCACGCGCCGCTGCTGCGCCGCGCCGCACTCAGCGCAATGCTGCTGGTATTCGTCGACGTGATGAAGGAATTGCCGGCAACCCTGGTGCTGCGGCCGTTCAACAGCGATACGCTGGCGGTCGTTGCCTACCAGCTGGCGCGCGACGAGCGGCTGGCCGAGGCGGCGCTGCCGTCGCTGGCGATCGTGCTGGTCGGCCTGGCGCCGGTGCTGCTGCTGTCGCGCTCGTTGCGCCAGCCGCGGGTGGTGCCCCCGGGCTGAAATACACCGCCGCCGCGGCGCCGCAGATGCCATCGGCAGACGGCTGCCGCGCGGGAACAGAATTTGCCCATTTCGTGACATGCCACGCACGGCAACGGCTGACGCAAAAACCTTGTCGCCATTGCGCGACAACGCGGCACCTGCCGCCGCATCGCCGATGCTATAAGCAAGGACTGCTGTCGCTCGACCGATGATGGCGCGACGGTCGTGCCGGCGGCACATCCTTCTTTCCCCTTCTCTCGTGTTGTCGCATTTCCATGGTCTCGCCAGCTGAACCCGTACCTTCCGCCGCGCCGGCCGGACCCATTCCTGCTCGTCCCGGGAAACCTCGCCGCCGGCTGCGCCGCTGGTTGATCGGCAGCACCACATTGCTGCTGCTGATCGGCATTGCCGTGCTGCTGGTGCGCTGGGAAATGCGCCACTCGACGCTGCAGGCCCATTACCTGTCGACATGGGCGGAGCAGCTCGGTTTCGAACTGAAGCCCGGGCCCAGCCCGGCAAACCGCTACCCGCAGGCCGGCCCCTACGACGAACGGCTCGGCTATACGCGGATTCCGGTGTTTTCCGAGCGGCTCGCGAAGCGCAACCATCCGGTGGTCGCGCAGGCCCGGCAGAACGATGCGCTGATCGACTACATCCGGCGCGGCTATTTCCCGCCCTTCGACGAAAAGGCGCAGGCCGGGCTGACCGTGCTCGACTGCCGCGCCGAACCGCTCTATCGCACCGCGAAGCCGCACTTCGTCTATCCGGATGCCGCGTCGATACCGCCGCTGGTGGCGCAATCGCTGGCCTTCATCGAAAACCGCGAGCTGCTGGCCTCGCCATCGTCGACCCACAACCCGGCCGTCGAATGGGACCGCCTCGGCCGCGCGGTGATCGACCAGATCCAGTCGGTGATCGAGCCCGAACACCCGGCCGCCGGCGGCAGCACGCTGGCGACCCAGCTCGAGAAATTCCGCCATTCGGCCGAGGGGCGCACCGCCGACATCCGTGACAAATACCTGCAGCTGGTCTCGGCCAGCGTGCGTGCCTACCGCGACGGCGAGTCGACCGATGCCGCCAGGGCCCGCATCCTGCTCGACTATGTCAACGGCCTGCCGCTCGGCGCGATGCGCGGCTTCGGCGAAGTCAATGGCGTGCTCGACGGACTGCACACCTGGTACGGCGCCGACGTCGAGGCCAGCAACCGCGCGCTGCGCAAGACGCCGGCCGAGGTGGCCGCCGATCCGAAGGCGCTGGCCGAACAGGCGACCGCATTCCGCCAGGTGCTGAGCCTGTATATCGCGCAACGCCGCCCGGCGCACTTCTTCGCCAGCGGCCAGCACAAGCTGGCCGGGCTGACCGATTCCTATGTGCGGCTGCTGCGCCAGGGCGGCCTGATCGACGCCAGGCTGGCCGACGCGACGCTGAAGGTGCCGCTGAAGATCAAGCAGGCCTACGACCGCGACGAACTGGCCGACGGCGCGATCGACGTCCGCGACCGCAAGGCGGCGACCCTGGTGCGCACCGAACTCGCATCGCTGATCGACGTCAACAGTTTCTACGACCTCGATCGGCTCGACCTGCGGGTGCGCAGCAGCATCGATGGCCACCTGCAGACACAGATTTCGGAGTTGCTGGCCAAGCTGCGCGAGCCGGGGCAGGCAAAGGCCCATGGGCTGATCGACCGGCAGCTACTCGAATATGGCGACCCGACGAAGCTGTTCTACAGCTTCACGCTGTACGAACGCGGCGACGGCGTCAACCATGTGCGGGTGCAGACCGACAACCTCGACCAGCCGTTCGACATCAATACCGGCGCCAAACTCGAGCTCGGATCGACCGCGAAGCTGCGCACGCTGGTCACCTACCTCGAGATCATCGCCAGGTTGCACGGCGAACTGGTCGACCTGAGCGACAAGCAGCTCGCCGCCTACGATGTCGCGAAGAAGGACCGGCTGACGCAGTTCGTCGTCAACCACCTGCGCGGCAACAAGGACCGCTCGCTGACGACGCTGCTCGAGGCGGCGATGGACCGGCGTTATTCGGCCAATCCGGGCGAAACCTTCTTCACCGGCGGCGGCGCCCACACCTTCGACAACTTCAACCGCGCCGACGACGGCAAATATCCGGATCTGCGCGAAGCGCTTCGCGATTCGGTCAACCTCGTCTTCATCCGGCTGATGCGCGACATCGTCTACCACCACCTGTACCGCGAACCCGGCTCGGCGGCACGGATCCTCGAGGACAGCAGCCATCCGGAACGCGAGGTGTTGCTGAAGCGATTTGCCGACCGCGAAGGCGCCCAGTTCACGCGAAACTTCTACCGCCGCCTGGCCGGCAAGACGAGTGCCGAGCAGCTCGATACGCTGGTCGCCGGCATCCAGCCGACGCCATTGCGGCTGGCGGTGATCTTCCGATCGGTCAAGCCGAAGGCCTCGCTCGACGAATTCACCCGCTTCTTCGAGAAACACCTGCCGTCGTCGACGCTCGACCGCGACGACATGGAAAGGCTGTACGCGAAATATGCGGTCGACGAGTTTTCGCTGCCCGACCGCGGCTACCTGGCGCGCGTCCACCCGCTCGAACTGTGGGTAGCCGCACAGCTGCAGACCAACCCGCTGGCGACGATGAGCGAAGTCATTGCCGCCGGCGCGCCACAGCGCCAGGAGGTCTACGGCTGGCTGTTCCGAACCCGGGCAAAGGCGGCGCAGAACCGGCGCATCCTGTCGCTGCTCGAGATCGATGCATTCGCCGAGATCCAGCGCTCGTGGCAACGCCTCGGTTATCCGTTCGAGCGGCTGGTGCCGTCCTACGCCACCTCGATCGGCAGTTCCGGCGACCGGCCGGCGGCGCTGGCCGAACTGATGGGCATCATCGTCAACGACGGCATCCGCCAGCCGACGGTGCAGATCCATGCGCTGCGTTTTGCCGAGGCGACGCCGTACGAGACCCGCACGCTGCGCGACGGGCTTGGTGCGGAACGCGTGATGGCGCCGGAAGTCGCGCGCACGGTGCGCAAGGCGCTGCGGCTGGTCGTCGAGAAAGGCACGGCGCGCCGGCTCGACGGCGCGCTGAACGGCCCGGGCGGTGAACTGGTCGAGATCGGCGGCAAGACCGGCACCGGCGACAACCGACTGAATACCTACAGCGCAAAAGGACACCAGACCGGCTCGAAAGTGCTGAACCGGACCGCGACCTTCGTCTTCTTCATCGGCGACCGGCATTTCGGCACGATCACCGCCTATGTGCCCGGCCCGGCCGCCGAAAAATTCCGCTTCACCAGCGCGCTGCCGGTGCAGATCGTCAAGCTGATGGCGCCGATACTCGAGCCGGCAATCCGCGCCGCCGGCGACCAGGCGGGCGCCGGCCGCTGCCCGCCGCTCGACGAAGGGCAGGACCTGCAGGCGACGCCGCCACGCAGTGGCGGCAAGTCGATCGCATCGGACGGCGCGGCCGAACCGGCGGCATCACCCGGTGCCGTTGCAGCCCGGCAGGATCCGGCGCCGGACAAACGCGCCGCCCGCTGACGGCGGTGCCGTCACTGCGGTTGCTTGACGATGCGCAGGTAGGGCTTCGGCGCCTGCCAGCCTTGCGGGAACAGCTTTTTCGCATCGTCGTCGGAGACCGAGCCGGCGATGATCACGTCCTCGCCCTGCTTCCAGTTGACCGGCGTCGCGACCTTGTGTCTGGCGGTCATCTGCATCGAATCGAGCACGCGCAGGATCTCGTCGAAATTGCGGCCGGTCGTCATCGGGTAGGTCATCATCAGCTTGATCTTCTTGTCCGGGCCGATGATGAAGACCGAACGCACCGTCGCATTGGTCGCCGCGGTGCGGCCCTCCGAGCTGCCGGCTTCGTCGGCCGGCAGCATGTTGTACAGCTTCGCGACCTTCAGGTCGGTGTCGCCGATCATCGGGTACTTGGGCAAATGGCCCTGGGTCTCCTCGATGTCCTTCGCCCAGCGCGAATGGTCGTCGACCGGGTCGATCGACAGCCCGATCAGCTTGCAGTTGCGGCGCTTGAATTCGGGCTCGATCTTCGCCATGTAGCCAAGCTCGGTCGTGCAAACCGGCGTGAAATCCTTCGGGTGCGAAAACAGCACCGCCCAGCTGTCGCCGATCCAGTCGTGGAAACTGATCTTGCCGGCGGTCGTTTCGGCGGTGAAATCGGGTGCGGTGTCGTTGATGCGCAATGACATGGTGGTGCTTCCTCTCAGCGCGCCTGAAAAAGTGCTGTGGCCGACCCGGCGCATGGGGTCGTCAGCGTGTCGGTCGAACTGATGATCGCAGGCCGTGCAAGCCATCGACAGGCGCATGGCTACATTCGACAATCCGGGCCAGTCCGGAACACGCCGCATGCATCTGATCACCTGGAACATCCAATGGGGCCGCGGCGCCGACGGCCAGGTCGACCTCGAACGCATCGTTGCCGACGCGCGTGCACTCGCCGATTTCGACGTGTTGTGCCTGCAGGAGGTTTCGGCCGGCCACGACAACCTGCCGGGCTGCGACGGGGCTGACCAGTTCGAGCAGCTTGCCAGGCTGTTGCCGGACTACCAGGCCGTCTGCGGCATCGCGTCCGACCTGTCCGGTCCACAGGGCCGGCGGCGCCGCTTCGGCAACATGATGCTGTCGCGGCTGCCAGTGCGGCAGGTTTTCCGCCATCTGCTGCCCTGGCCTGCCGACGACGCCTTGCGCAGCATGCAGCGGATGGCGCTCGAGGCCACCATCGAAACCCCGGCCGGGCCGTTGCGGGTGACGACCACCCACCTCGAGTACTACTCGGCACGCCAGCGGCGCGCGCAGATCGAGCGACTGCTCGCGCTGCACGCCGAAGCCGTCGCACAGGCCCGTTGCAGCAGACCAGGCGACGCGGCCGATGGACCGTTCGAGAATCTGCCGCGCGCAGCGGCCTCCGTCCTGGTCGGCGACTGCAATTTCCGGCCCGATGACCCGGAACATGGCTGGATGTGCGCGCCGATCGATCTGCAGACGCCGCCATACCGCGACGCCTGGCAGCTTTGCCACCCCGGCGAGCCGCATCCGCCGACGGTCGGTATCCACGACAAGCAGCAGTGGCCCGGCCCGCCGTTCTGCTGCGACTTCGCCTTCGTCAGCCAGGAGCTCACCAGGCAGGTGCGCGACGTGCGGGTCGATGCCGGCACTGCCGCGTCGGATCACCAACCGCTGGTGATTGAACTGGATTGAGCCGGCCGCTCAATCGCGCAGCCCAAGCCCGATCGCAACGATGCGGGCGCCGTCCATCTCGCGAATCACAAACGTCGCCGTGCCGAGCGCAACAGTATCTCCGGCGACCGGCGGCCGGCCGATTTCGGCTGCCATCCAGTCGCCGAGCGTTGCCGATGCATCGTCCGGCGCCGGCAGCCCGTAGAACTCGCACACCGCGCTGACCGGCGTGCCCGGGTCGAGCACGAAGTCGCGGAAGACTGCACGGTGCTGCCGTTCATCGGCCGGGTCGGGCAAGGCGACACCGAGGCGACGGGCCACCAGGCCGATCGTCGAGCCCTGGATCAGCAATGAGGCCAGGACGACGACGAAGGCGATGTTGAACAGCAGATAGGCCTGCGGCGTACCGGCCAGCAGCGGGAACAGCGCCAGCACGATCGGCACCGCGCCGCGCAGCCCGACCCACGCGATGAACCAGGTCTCGCGCGGCGTGAAGCGAAACGGCAGCAGGCAAAGCCAGACCGCCGCCGGCCGCGCGACCAGGATCAGCGTCGCCGCGATGACCAGGCCCGATTCGACCGATTGCCACATCGTCGATGGCGTCACCAGCAGGCCGAGCAGCAGGAACATCACCGCCTGCGCAAGCCAGGCATAACCGTCCATCGGCGCCAGCGTCGGAATGACGATGCGCGCCGCGCGGTTCGCGACGATCAGCCCGAACAGATAGACCGCGAGGAAGCCGGAACCGCCGAGCAGACCGGTCGCCGCGAACACCGACAGCCCGGCGGCAACGATCAGCAGCGCAGTGACGCCGCCGCCGGCGTCGCGTGATTCGATGCGGTGAAGCAGCGCGGCCATCGCAAAGCCGCACAACACGCCGACCAGCGAACCCCAGCCGAACTGCTGCACGAAGCCGACCACGATCGTCGATGTGGTCGACGCACCCGACATCGACCCGCCGAGCGCCGTGCCGAGCAGCGCGATCAGCGCCAGCGTCAGATACACCGCCATCGGATCGTTGACGCCGGATTCGATCTCCAGCGTCGCGGCGACACGCTCGTTCAGCGTCACGCCGGAGCGTGTCAGCAGCGCAAACACCGCCGCCGCATCGGTCGAGCCGACGATCGCGCCGAGCAGCAGCGCGGTCTGCCAGTCGAGCCCGACGAACCAGACGCCGGCCAGCGCGGTGATGCCGGCACAGATCAGCACGCCGATGGTGGCGAGCAGTGCCGCCGGCTTCAGCCCGGTGCGAAACGTCGCATAAGCGGTGCGCAAGCCGCCGTCGAGCAGGATCACCGCCAGCGCAACGTTGCCGACCCAGAAGCTCAGCCCGAAATCATCGAAGCGGTAGCCGAGAACACCATCCTCACCGGCAAGAATGCCGGCGAACAGAAAAACCAGCAGGAACGAGAACCCGACCCGGGTCGAAAACAGCCCGGCCAGCACGCTGATGAAGACCAGCGCGGCGGCGGCGAACAGGGGCAGGCTGAGGGTCTCCATGCGGCGAGGTTCGAGCGCCCGGGCGTCGAAAGGAAAAAGGCCTGGTCCCTTGCAGGATCAGGCCTTCGTCTAAATGGTGGTGCCGGAGAGAGGAGTCGAACCCCCGACCTTCTCATTACGAATGAGCTGCTCTACCAACTGAGCTACACCGGCACGCAAGCCCAAGATTATAACCCGTTGGTTCAGCCCGCCTCGCGGTGGTAGGCGGTGACGGTATCGACCTCGTTTTTCGAGCCGAGCATCACGCTGACGCGTTCATGCAGCTTGGTCGGCTGCAGGTCGAGGATGCGCTGCTTGCCGTTGGTGGCGGCGCCGCCGGCCTGCTCGATCAGGAAGGCCATTGGATTGGCCTCGTACATCAGTCGCAGCTTGCCGGCCTTTTCCGGTTCGCGCTTGTCCCAGGGGTACATGAAGATGCCGCCGCGGCTCATGATGCGGTGCACGTCGGCGACCATGCTGGCGATCCAGCGCATGTTGAAATCCTTGCCGCGCGGGCCTTCCTTGCCGGCCAGGCATTCGTCGATATAGCGGTTCATCGGCGCCGACCAATGCCGCTTGTTGCTCATGTTGATCGCGAATTCGGCGGTGTCGGGCGCGATCCGCACGTTGTCGTGCGTCAGCATGAACGAGCCCTGCTCGCGGTCCAGCGTGAACATCGCGACGCCGTCGCCGAAGGTCAGCACCAGCGTCGTCTGCGGCCCATAAACACAGTAGCCGGCGGCGGCCTGCTGACGGCCTGGTTGCAGAAAATCGGCCTCGCTGACCTTGACGCCGTTGTCGAGCTTCTTCAGCACCGAGAAGATCGTGCCGATGCTGACGTTGACGTCGATGTTGCTGGAGCCGTCGAGCGGATCGAACAGCAGCAGGTATTCGCCCTGCGGATAACGGTGCGGCACGATGTGGATATCGTCCATCTCCTCGCTGGCCATCGCCGCGAGGTGGCCGCCCCATTCGTTGGCCTCGATCAGCACCTCGTTGGCGATCACGTCGAGCTTCTTCTGCACCTCGCCCTGCACGTTTTCGGTCTCGGCGGAGCCGAGCACATCGCCGAGCGCGCCCTTGTTGACGGCGATGCTGATGCGTTTGCAGGCGCGCGCGACGACCTCGATCAGCAGCCGCAGGTCGCCCGGGATGCTGCCATTGCGGCGCTGGTGCTCGACCAGGTATTGGGTCAGGCTGATCGGTTTGACGGTATTTTTCATCGGTCGTGTTCCAGTGCGCGGGTGACGATCTCGCGCACATCGTTGGAGAGGTCGGTTTTGCCGGCAACGCGCTCGATCGCCTCGCGTGCGGCGCTGCGGTAGGGTTCGGCGAGTTGCGCCCAGCGGTCCATCGCCCGCGCCAGCCGCGATGCAATCTGCGGATTGATCGCATCGAGCTCGAGCACGCGGTCGGACCAGAAGCGGTAGCCGGCCGCATCCTGGCGATGGAAGGCGCCGGGATTGCCGCTGCAGAATGCCGCGACCAGGCTGCGCGCCCGGTTCGGATTCTTCATCGTGAAGTCGGAATGGCCGAGCAGCGTCTTGACGCGGGCGAATACCTTGCCGTCGCGCTCCGACGCCGAGGCTTGCAGCGCAAACCACTTGTCGATCACCAGCGGCTCGTTGCGGAACAGCTGGTGGAAGCGCTCCAGTGCCGGCTGCGCCAGCTCGGCATGCGAATCGACCAGCGCTGCCAGCGCGCCGAAACGGTCGGTCATGTTGGTTGCATCCTTGAAGCGCTGGAAGGCGCGGCCGGGCCAGACGGTGTCGCCGCTGGCGGTGGCCGCAAGGCACAACATCGACAACGCGAGGTTGGCCAGCGAACGCTTGCCGGCCGACGCCGCGTCGGGCCGGTACGGCCCGCTGACGCGATTCGCCTCGAATACCCGCTCCCAGCCATCGGCCAGCGCCTGCGCAAGCTGCAGCTGCATCGATTCGCGCGCCGCGTGGATGCGCTGCGGATCGACCGGGCTCAACTGCTCGGCGACATAGCCTTCGCTCGGCAGCGTCAGCACCAGCGCCTTGAAGGCCGGCTCGATCTGCTCGTCGTCGAGCAGGCGGCGCATTGCATCGACAAATTCATCGTCGAGCTGCAGCGCGACCGGGCCGTCAGCGCGCACCGCGGCGATCAAGCGCTCAAGTGCGAGGCGCTGGCCTGCTTCCCAGCGGTTGAACGGATCGCTGTCGTGGCGCAGCAGCACGATCAGTGCGGCATCGTCGAGCCCGTCCTCGAGCATCACCGGTGCGGAAAAGCCGCGCAGCAGCGACGGCACCGGCGATTGCTCCAGGCCTTGGAACTGCAGCACGGTTTCGTGCTGGTCGATCACCAGCAGCCGTTCGGTCGGCGGCGTCGCGTCGGCCGGCGCCTCGCCGGCAAGCCGCAACGGCAACGCAGCGCCGTCGGCACCGAGCAGGCCGAGCTGCAGCGGAATCACCATCGGCTCGACGAGCGGCAGCCCGGCGCTGGTCTCGTGGCCCTGGCGCAGCGTCAGCGTGTAGCGCCGCGCCGCCGCATCGTATTCGCCGCTGGCGGTCAGGCGCGGCGTGCCGGCCTGCCGGTACCAGCGCTTGAAGGCGTCGAGGCGCGGCGCCAGTTCGCTGCCCGGGTTCGCATCGGCGATCGCCTTCGCGAAGTCGTCGCAGGTCACCGCCTGGCCGTCATGGCGCTCGAAATAAAGCTTCATGCCGGCGGCAAAACCGTCGCGGCCGACCAGCGTCTGCATCATGCGGACGACCTCGGCGCCTTTTTCGTAGACGGTCGGCGTATAGAAATTGTTGATCTCGATGTACTGGTCGGGCCGCACCGGATGCGCCATCGTTCCGGCGTCCTCCGGAAACTGGATCTGCCGCAGGTTGCGCACATCCTCGATCCGCTTGACCGCGCGGGCGGTCGCCGCCTTCGCGGCACCGGGCCCGCTCGCCGGGCCGGTCATGTCCATGCTGAATTCCTGGTCGCGGAAAACCGTCAGACCCTCCTTCAGGCTCAGCTGGAACCAGTCGCGGCAAGTGATGCGGTTGCCGGTCCAGTTGTGGAAATATTCATGGCCGACGACGCTTTCGATGCCGGCAAAGTCGGCGTCGGTCGCCGTCGCCGCGGTCGCCAGCACATACTTCGTATTGAAGATGTTCAGGCCCTTGTTCTCCATCGCCCCCATGTTGAAGTCGCCGACCGCGACGATCATGAAGCGCTCCAGATCGAGCGGCAGGTTGAAGCGCGCCTCGTCCCAGACGACGCTGGCGATCAGCGAGTTCATCGCATGCTCGGTCTTGTCGAGGTCGCCGCGGCGCACATAGACCTGCAGCAGGTGGTCCTTGCCGGAACGGCTGCGGATGTGCTGCTCGCGAGCAACCAGATCGGCGGCAACCAGCGCAAACAGATAACTCGGCTTCGGGAACGGGTCGTGCCATTTCGCGAAATGGCGGCCGCCGTCGAGATCACCCTGCTCGACGAGGTTGCCGTTCGACAGCAACACCGGATACAACGCCTTGTTGGCGCGCATCGTGACGCTGTAGACCGCCATCACGTCGGGCCGGTCGAGGAAATAGGTGATGCGCCGGAAACCTTCGGCCTCGCATTGAGAGAAGAAGCCGCCACTCGAGGTGTACAGCCCCGACAGCTGGGTATTGCGCACCGGTGCGCAGGTATTGCGGATCTCGAGCAAAAACGGGCCGGACGGCAGCCCCTGCGCGCTGTCGATCAGCAGCATGCCGTTGTCGTGTCGGAACGAGACGCTGTCGCCGTTCACCTGCACCCGCATCAGGTTCAGGTCCTCGCCGTGCAGGCACAGCGGCTGCGGCGGCACAGCCTCGTTGCGCTCGACCTGCATCCGGCTGATCACCAGCGTCTTCTCCGGATCGAGGTCGAAGGTCAGATCGACCGACCTGATCCAGTAGGCCGGCGCGGTGTAGTCCTCGCGCCGGATCAGCGTTCCGGTTCCTTCACGCATGTTCATTTGCCCCCCAGTCGCTGCGCTCCTGCCCCCGAGGGGCGCCTCGCATCGGGCCGGGAGACCCGGCCGTTGCGAGTGGCTTGAAAAGCGCATCGCTCGGCTCGCTTTCTTGTAAAGCGAGACCGAGCTTGGTTAGATACCCTGTTTCAGGCTGGCCTCGATGAAACCATCCAGATCCCCGTCGAGCACCTTCTGCGTCGCAGACACCTCGAAGCCGGTGCGAAGATCCTTGATGCGGCTGTTGTCGAGCACATAGCTGCGGATCTGGTGGCCCCAGCCGACGTCGGTTTTCGTGTCCTCGAGCTTCTGCTGCGCTTCCTGCTGCTTGCGCATCTCGTGTTCGTACAGCCGCGAACGCAGCATCTGCCAGGCCTCGTCGCGGTTGCGGTGCTGCGAACGGTCGTTCTGGCACTGCACGACGATACCGGTCGGAATGTGCGTCAGCCGCACCGCCGAATCGGTCTTGTTGATGTGCTGGCCGCCGGCGCCGCTGGCGCGGAAGGTGTCGGTGCGCACATCGGCCGGGTTGATCTCGATCTCGATGCTGTCGTCGACTTCCGGATAGACGAACAGGCTGGCGAAGCTGGTGTGGCGGCCACCGGACGAATCGAACGGGCTCTTGCGCACCAGCCGGTGCACGCCGGTTTCGGTGCGCAGCAGGCCGAATGCATAGTCGCCCTCGACCTTGATCGTCGCACTGCGGATGCCGGCGACGTCGCCTTCGGTCTCCTCCATCACCTCGGTCTTGAAACCCTTGCGCTCGCAGTAGCGCAGGTACTGGCGCAGCAGCATCTGCGCCCAGTCGCAGGCCTCGGTGCCGCCGGCGCCGGCCTGGATGTCGATGAAGCAGTTGCTCGGATCGGCCGGGTTGTTGAACATCCGGCGGAATTCGAGGTCCTTGATCGTCGCCTCCAGCGCATCGGCCTCGGCTTCGATCGCCTTCAGCCCGTCGATGTCGCCGTCGGCCTTGCTCATCTCGTAGAGCTCGGTGTTGTCGGCGAGGTTGCTGGTCAGGTGGTCGATCTTCTCGACGACGGTTTCGAGCAGGCGCTTTTCGCGGCCGAGCTCCTGCGCACGTTTCGGCTCATCCCAGACCTTGGGATTCTCCAGCGCGGCGTTGACCTCGTTCAGTCGCAGAGCTTTGCGATCGTAGTCAAAGATACCCCCGTAGAGCTTGCGTACGCTCGCTCAGGTCAGCGATGCGGTTGCCGATTGAATTGATGTGTTCGACGTCCATGGGGCACTCCTTCGGCTGCGGGAAAACCGCGATTTTTGCATGCCGCCGGCGCGCGCCCCGGCGTTCAGCCGATGAAGCGCTCGATCCGCTCGGCCAGCGCCCGCGGCTGGTCGTGGTGCAGCATGTGCCCGGCGTCGGCGATCACCTCGCGCTCGACCTGCGGCACGACGGCAAGCCGGCTCTCGAAATCGCTGCGCGGGTAGCGCTCGCCCCAGAACCGCTTCATGTCGGTCAACGCGCCCTCGACCCACAGCAGCGGCGCGCTGATCGCGGCCCAGCAGGCCAGCGCCTCGTCGCGCCGGTACAGCACCGGGTTGACACGTCGGTGCGCCGGATCGCCGAGGATGTCCCACAACCCGTCGGCCGCCTGCCGCGCCCAGTGCCCGGCCAGCCAGGCGGCACGCTGCGGCGGCAGCCGGGGATTCGTCTTGCGCAGTCTTTCGGCCACTGCATCGAGGCTGTCGTAGCGGCGCAGCCCCGGCGGCTGCTTCAATTCGTCGAGCCACTTTGCATACCTCCCAGGCGCCTGGCCCGGCTCGGTCGCCGGCAGACCGAAACCTTCCAGGTTGATCAGCCGGCGGATGCGCTGCGGCCGGATGCCGGCGTAGAACATCGCGACATTGCCACCCATGCTGTGGCCGAGCAGATCGATCGCCGGGCTCAGTTCGCCGCGCGCGCTCAAGCTGTCGACGATTGCATCGAGGTCGCCGAGGTAGTCGGGAAACCAGTAGCTGTCGGCGCCGGAGCGGTCGCTCTGGCCAAAGCCGCGCCAGTCGAGCGCGACGATGTGCCGATCAGTGGCGAAGGCATCGACGACGAACTGGAACGATGCGCCGACGTCCATCCAGCCGTGCAGCATCAGCAGGCTCGGCCGTGCTTCGCTGGCGAGCGCGGCGTCGCCCCAGACCAGCAGGTGCAGGCGCAAGCCGCGCAGCTCGAGAAAGATGCTGCGGGCACGCCGCCGCTCGAGATAAGGCGCAGCAGCTGAAGCTTGGGGTTCGGCAGACATGGTTGGACTCTAAGGCAACGCCGGCAAAACCTGCGTTTGCACCAATCGCCGCGCGGCTGCGGCAGCGCGACAATCCGCCAATGACCCAGACTCTTGAAGACACCAGAAAAAGCGGCTTCATGCTGCGTCCGGCCGCTGCTGCCGATTGCGCGGCAATCGTCGGCCTGATCCGTGAGCTGGCGGTATTCGAGCAGCTCGAGCACATGGTCGTCGTGACGCCTGAGAGCCTGCGCGAGCAGCTGTTCGGCGCGCGTCCGGCCGCCGAGGCGGTGCTGGCCGAGCGCGACGGTGCGGTGGTCGGCTTCGCGCTGTTCTTCAGCAATTTTTCGACCTTTCTCGGCAAACCCGGGCTCTACCTCGAAGACCTCTATGTCCAGCCGGCGCACCGCCAGTGCGGCATCGGCAAGGCGCTGCTGCAGCACCTCGGCGCGCTGGCCGTCGAACGCGGCTGCGGCCGCTTCGAATGGAGCGTGCTCGACTGGAATGCCAATGCGATTTCGTTCTACGAAAAGATGGGTGCGGTCGTGATGCCCGACTGGCGGATCTGCCGGATCACCGGCGAATCGCTGCAACGCTACGCGCGGAGCTGAACGATGGCGAAGCAGCACGACGCCTCCGCCGCGCCGGCAGCAGCCGACCATTACGCGGCGATGCACGGCAACTTCCGCTGGCTGGTGCCTCCGGACTTCAACATCGCCGAGGCCTGCTGCGGCCGCTGGGCGCGCGACACGCCCGATGCGACGGCGATCCACCATGAAACCGAAGCCGGCGAGCGCCGCCGCATCAGTTATGCCGATCTGCAGCGCGATGCGAACCGGCTGAGCGGTCTGCTGCGCAACCTCGGCGTGCAGCGCGGCGACCGGGTCGCGATCGTGATGCCGCAGCGGCCGGAAACCGCGGTCGCCCACATCGCGATCCACCAGCTCGGTGCGGTCGCGATGCCGCTGGCGATGCTGTTCGGCCCCGAAGCACTCGAATACCGGCTGCAGAACAGCGAGGCGACGCTGGCAATCGTCGACGAAAGCGCGATCACCAACCTGCTCGCGGCGCGCCCGCAGTGCCCGCAGCTGAAGACCGTGCTCGCGGTCGGCGGCGCCCAAGGCCAGGGCGACGTCGACTGGGACCGCTCGCTGCCAGCCCATCCCGACAGCTTCACCCGCGTCGCCACCACCGCCGAAGACCCGGCGATCCTGATCTACACCAGCGGCACCACCGGCCCCGCCAAAGGCGCCCTCCTCCCCCAACGCGCGCTGATCGGCAACCTGACCGGCTTCATCTGCAGCCAGAACTGGTTTGGCTTCGACCCCCTGCGCGGCACAGACCCTGTTCCCTCAGGGAGGACAACGCAAGAGTCCGGCACCTCAGTCCCTCTTCCCTCGGGGAAGAGGGCCAGGGAGATGGGCCACGCAGGCCCTCTTCCCCCGGGGAAGAGGGAGCGGGAGATGGGGGGCGTGAATTCAGGGCAAAGCCCAGTCGGCGGGGATCAGAAGACGCCATGCGTCTTCTGGTCCCCCGCCGACTGGGCCTGGACCGGCGGCCTGATGGACGCCCTGCTGCCGACCCTCTATTTCGGCCGTGCGATCGTCGCCTTCCAGGGCCGCTTTTCGCCCGAGAAGGCGTTCGAGCTGCTCGAGCGTTACCGGGTGACCCACACCTTTCTGTTCCCGACCGCGCTGAAGGCGATGATGAAGGCAGTGCCCAACCCGCGCGAGCGCTACCGGCTCGAACTGCAGGCGATCATGAGCGCCGGCGAGGCGGTCGGCGATGCGGTATTCGCGTTCTGCGAACAGCAACTCGGCGTCACCGTCAACGAGATGTTCGGCCAGACCGAGATCAACTACATCGTCGGCAATTGCGCGATGAACAACCGGCGCCACGGCCACGGCGTCGGCTGGCCAGCCCGCCCCGGCAGCATGGGCCGGCCCTACCCCGGCCATCGGATCGCGGTGATCGACGACGAAGGCATGGAGTGCCCGCGCGGAACGCCGGGTGACGTCGCGCTGCATCGGCTCGATATCCACGGCGAGCCCGATCCGATCGTCTTCCTCGGCTACTGGCGCAACGACGACGCGACCCGCGGCAAATTTACCGGCGACCCGTCGAACAGCTGGTGCCGCACCGGCGATACCGCAGTGATGGACGACGACGGCTACCTCTGGTACCAGGGCCGCAGCGACGATATCTTCAAGGTCGCCGGCTACCGCATCGGGCCGAGCGAGATCGAGAATTGCCTCGTCAAGCATCCGGCGGTCGCCAATGCCGCGGTGGTGCCGAAACCCGATCCGGCGCGCGGCGCACTGGTCAAGGCCTATGTCGTGCTCGCTCCCGGCCATTCGGCCAGCGACGCGCTGATCGAAGACCTGCAACAGCATGTGCGCGGCCGGCTGGCGCCGTATGAATATCCGAAGGAGATCGAATTCATCGATGTATTGCCGATGACGACCACCGGCAAGGTGCAGCGGCGGGTGTTGCGGCTGCAGGAAGAAGAGCGGGCGGCGGCCGCCGCTGCTGCGGGCGGACGCTGAGGATCCCCCGACCGGCCCGCACGCCAGCCTCTAAACTGCCGCCATGAGCACATTCAAACCGGTCCAGCTGGGGCGCAGCGAGCTGCAGGTGTCGCCGATCTGCCTCGGCACGATGACCTTCGGCGAGCAGGTCGACGAAGCGATTGCGCATGCCATCCTCGAGCGCGCGGTCGAGGGCGGCATCAATTTCATCGATACCGCCGAGATGTATTCGGTGCCGACGCGGGCCGAGACCTATGGCGCGACCGAACGCATCATCGGCAACTGGTTTGCCGCCAACCCGGCGATGCGCAAACGTGTCGTGCTGGCGACCAAGGTCGCCGGCCCGGCACGCAACATGGACTGGGTGCGCAACGGCAGCCTCGACCTCAGCCCGGCCGACATCGTCAAGGCCTGCGACGACAGCCTGCAGCGGCTTCGCACCGACGTCATCGACCTGTACCAGATCCACTGGCCGAACCGCAATGCGCCGACCTTCGGCGCGGTCTATTTCGACCCGGCCAAGGAACGCGAGCAGACGCCGATCCTCGAGCAGTTGCAGGCCCTTGACGGCCTCGTGAAGGCCGGCAAGGTGCGCGCGATCGGGCTGTCGAACGAGACGCCGTGGGGCGTCTGCGAATTTGTCCACCTGGCAGAACGGCATGGCCTGGCGCGCATCGCGACGGTGCAGAACCCGTATGCGCTGACCAACCGCTCGGTCGACAACGGCCTTGATGAGGTGCTGTTCCGCCACCAGGTATCGCTGCTCGCCTATTCGCCGCTGGCCTTTGGTGCGCTGACCGGCAAATACGACGATGTCGGCATTGCCGACGACGACAACAAGCCGGGCAGGCTGGCGATCTTCGACTCGATGAAGCAGTCGCGCTGGACACGCCCGGAGGCGCTGGCCGCGGCGCGCGAATACAACGCGCTCGCCAAGCGGCACGGCATCACGCCGACCCAGCTCGCGCTCGGCTACTGCGCGCAGTCGTGGCGGGTCGCCAGCACGATCATCGGCGTGACGACGGTGCAGCAGCTGTACGAGAACATCAGCTCGTTCGGCACCAAGTTGTCGGACGAACTGCTGGGCGAGATCGACGCGATCCGCAAGCAGTACCGGGATCCGGCGCAGTAAGGCACCAGCGCTACCGGGAGCAGCGCCGCTGCGGCCAGGCCGGCGTCACGCCGGCTTGTGCAGCAGCAGGTGGTGGTACTCGAGGATCCTCGCCTGCATCACGCAGCGCATCAGGTAGCCGGCGAGGATATTGCGTCCGCGCAGCGGGCTGCGCCTGGCCAGCGCGCGGCGACCCAGCCACGGAAAACGGATGATCGCGCCGGTGATGCGCTCGAGCCGGCGCAGGTCGGGCAGGATCTGGTCGTTGAGGACGGCGCGCCGCTCCGGCTGCAGCCCGACGGTATCGGCGCCGGCCAGCAGTTCGTCGAGCAGTTGCCAGCGCTCCAGCGCCATGCCGCGCGCGATCAGTTCGGCCGCCAGCAGGCTGTCGGCGTCGGTATCCGGGTTCGGCCGCGGCTGGTAGACGTCGAAGATCGTGAACGCGCCGCCCGGCCGCAGCACGCGCGCGACCTCGCCAAGCACCCGCGGCAGATCGGTCGCATAACAAAGCGACTCGATCGTGAAGACATGGTCGAAGCTGCCATCGGCATACGGCAGATGGTGAAAATCGCCGAGCGTCAGGCTGACATTCGACAGCTTGTTGCGCTGCAGCCGCTCGGCGGTGATCTGCGCATGGACTGGCGTCAGGTCCAGCCCGGTGAAATGGATGCCGGGATGGCGGGGCGCCAGATAGTTCAGGTTGAAACCCTGGCCGAATGCCAGTTCGAGCACGTCGCGCGGCGCCGCGGCCGCCTGCGTCCAGCTCTGTTCCATCCGCCGCAGCTGGCCATGGAAACCGTCAGGATCGAAGCGGTCGCCATCGTTCAGCGCCAGATGCACCGACCCCTCGGACGAGTGGTATTTGCGGTAGGCGTCGTGGCAATGCTCGTAATACGCGACCACCTGCGAGACGCCGATGCGCTCGCGCTGCAATGACGGCACCTCGAAGACCTGGTGCAGCTTGTGCAGGCGGCGCGCGAGGTCGCGGCGGCGGTGTTCGAGGCTGTCGGTGGGGCGCGTCCAGAGCATGGCCGATTATCTCAGCGGCCAGCGCGTCGCCCCGCCCGCCTGCTGCGCCGCCGCGCGCTCAGCGGGTCAGGAACGACAGCACGCTATCGGCAAAGCGGCCATACGGCGGCATCAGGAATTTCAGCGTCGAAAAACGTGCCTGGTAAAAAACCGGGCGCAGCTTCGAGAAGGTCGTGAAACCCTCCTTGCCGTGATAGTGGCCCATGCCCGATTCCCCGACTCCGCCGAACGGCAGGTCGTGCTGGCCGACATGGAACAGGGCATCGTTGACCGAAACGCCACCGGACATCACGCGGTCGAGCAGCATCTGCACGGTTTTTTCGTCGTTGCTGAACGGATAGATCGCCAACGGGCGCGGCCCGGCATTGACCGCGGCGATCACCTGCTCGAGATCCTGGTAGCCGCGGATCGGCAGGATCGGGCCGAAGATCTCGCGCTGCCACAACTCGCTTTCGTCGGGCGCGTCGAGGACGATGCACGGCGCGATTTTTCGCGAGGCCGCATCGAACGCCGGCCCGTCGATCAGCTGGACCACCGTCGCGCCGCGCTTGCGGGCATCGTCGAGCGCAGCCAGCAGCCGATCGAACGAGCGCTGGTCGATGATCGACGTGTAATCCGCCGTGGCCAGGCTGGGATACCGCGCGGCGACGATCTGCCGCGCCTCGCGCACGAACTCGACGATGCCGGCGTCCGGCATCCACAGGTGATCGACGCTGGTGCAGATCTGCCCGGCATTCAGGAACTTGACGAACAGGATGCGCTCGGCGGCCAGCCGCAGCGGAAAGTCGTCGCACAGGATCGCGGGCGCCTTGCCGCCGAGTTCCAGCGTCACCGGGCACAGGTTCTTCGCCGCCGCTGCCATCACCGCACGGCCGGTCGCACCGGAGCCGGTGAACAGCAGGTGGTCGAACGGCAGCTTCGAGAATTCGACGCCGACCCCGCCGGTCTCGTCGAAAAACTGCAGCTTCTCCGGCGGAAAATAGTCCGGCATCCGCTCGATCAGCAGCTTCGCGAGGTGGCGCGAGTTCTCGCTCATCTTGACCATCGCCCGATTGCCGGCGGCGAAGATGTAGGTCAGCGGAACGAGGCTGAGGTTGAGCGGAAAATTCCACGGCACGATCACGCCGACGACACCGAGCGGCTGCGGGATCGCCACATTGGTGGCACCAAGAAAATTGCGCAGGTCGACCGCGCGGCGCTCGGGCTTCATCCAGCTGCGCAGGCGCTTGAGCACATGGTCGATGCCATCGATGACCGGAAAGATCTCGGCCAGCATCGTTTCATGCCGCGAGCGGTTGCCGTAATCGGCGTGGATCGCGTCGCACAAGGCTTGCTTGTGGTCGCGCACGAAGCGCTGCAAGGTCTTCAGATCGGCCTTGCGCTGAGCCAGGTCGGGCACCGGGTCGGCATGATAGGCAGCGCGCTGCAACTCCAGCGTCGATCTCAATGAGGCGGCAATCGCCGCGGCGTCGGGTTTGCTTTTCATGTCCATGGCATCGGTCCGGTTGCAAGCAGTGCCTGCTCGACTGGTTCGAGCCGGCCTGCAACGAATTGGTTCAGGCGGACTGCCCCACGGTACACGGTTTGCCGAAACCGGTGCCGCGCCAGGATCAATCGACGGCCGCCATCTCCTGCGCCGCGCGCACCTCGGTGCGCACCTGCTCGGTCAGGTCGGCCTTCAGCGCCGCAAATTCGGGACTGGTCTTGATCGAATAATGGCGCGGATACGGCAGCGGCACCGGCAGATCGAGCTTGATGCGGCCGGGCCGCGCGCTCATCACGACGACGCGGCTGCCGATGAAGACGGCCTCGTCGATATCGTGGGTGACAAACAGCACCGTCTTGCGTTCGGCCTCCCAGATGCCGAGCAGCAGTTCCTGCATCAGCTCGCGGGTCTGGTGGTCGAGCGCGCCGAACGGCTCGTCCATCAACAGCATCCGCGGATCATTGGCCAGCGCACGGGCAATCGCGACGCGCTGCTGCATGCCGCCGGACAACTGCTTCGGATAATGGTTCTCGAAGCCGCGCAGGCCGACCTTCTCGATATAACCCTGCGCAACCTCGAGTTGCCGCGCGCGCGGCCAGCCACGTTCGCGCAGCCCGAAGCAGACGTTGTCACGCACCGTCAGCCACGGAAACAGCGTATAGCTCTGGAACACCATGCCGCGGTCGGCCCCCGGCTCATCGATGTGGTGACCGTCGAGCAGCACCTCGCCGGCGGTCGGCTGGTCGAGCCCGGCGACGATGCGCAGCAGCGTGCTCTTGCCGCAGCCACTCGGGCCGAGGATGGTGATGAAATCATTCTCCGCGACCTCAAGATCGGTCGCCTGCAGCGCCAGCGTCGAACCATTGGCATTGGCAAAGCGGCGCTCGACGCCGCGGATCGAGAGGATGTTGGTCAAAGCTTGTACTCCAAGCGTCCAGGCAGTTCGGACGGCTCGCTCCGGGCCGGAGCGGCCTTTGAGCTCGCATGTGGCGCGGACTTTTGTGGGAGGGGCTTCAGCCCCGATTCGGGCTTATGCCACATGCCACGACGCAGCGGCGCGGCAGACCGTTCCGACTCATTACTTCCCATCAACCGAGAGAGCAAAGGCGCGGTCGGGCGGCCGCTTGCGCTTAGATGCTTGCCCTCGCGCCGGGCGCTCGGGTTCCCTGCGATGCTCGGCCTTGTGGCCCGTCGCGGAAACTCGCTGCGCTCACTGCGTTCGCTACGCTCAAACAGTCCGCGACAAGTCAGTTGTTGATGCTCGCTGCGCTCGCGGGCCACAAGCCCTGTGCTTCTCGGCTGCGCATATGCGCGCCAGCAGCCACCCGCCCGCCCCTTTGCGGCAGCACCGAGGACTTCGACGAAGTTCACCAGCGTCACTGCGCGGCAGGCGGTTCCCGGGCGGGGCGATTTATGCGGCGGCGAGAAGCGGAGGTTCAGGGTCGGCGAGCGCAGCGAGCATCGACAAACATACTCGCGGCGGTTGTCCGAGCGCAGTGAGCGCAGCGAACGTAGCGAGTTCCGCCGCGCGACCCTGGACCGAGCATCGCAGCGCAGTCCGAGCGCCAGCGAGGACCGCCGCATCATGAGCCACGACCGGGTGCCGCCTGCCGCGCCGCTCGGTCTTGGCATGCAATTCCAAGGGCATGCGCACGGCCAAGATCCCCGAATCGGGGCTGAAGCCCCTCCTACAAAGTCTGCCACGGCCCAGGCACTGGACGGCCGCTCAAGGCCGCGCGCAGACGGGCGCGCCAGACATGCGAACCGACCCAGTCCGGATCTCATCTCACCGCCCCAATGCCGCCCACGGAAATACCTTGCGGTTGACCCACTTGAACAGCATGTCGCTGGCCAGGCCGATCAGGCCGATGACGATGATGCCGAAGATGATCTGGTCGGTTGCGAGCAGCGACTGGCTGTCGGTGATCATGTGGCCGATGCCGCTCGAGGCACCGATCAGTTCGGCGACGATCACGTAGGTCCAGGCCCAGCCGAGCACCATGCGCAGGATCTCGGCGATCTCCGGTGCGGCGCCCGGGATCAGTACCCTGCGCACCAGGCTTGCGTCGCTGCAGCCGAGCGTATAGGCGGCCTCGACGAGGTCGCGGCGGGTATTGCCGACCGTCACCGCGATCATCAGCACCAGTTGGAAGAAGCTGCCGATGAAGATCAGCGCCAGCTTCTGCGCCTCGCCGATGCCGGCCCATAAGATCAGCAGCGGGATGAAGGCGCTGGCCGGCAGGTAGCGGGCAAAACTGACGAAGGGCTCGAAGAAGGCTTCGATCGGCTTGTAGGCACCCATTGCAACGCCGAGCGGCAAGGCGATCAGCGCGGCGATCACGAAGCCGCCGACGACGCGCCAGACCGTCATGCCGACGTCGTGCGCGAAATCGAACTCGGCAAACAGCCGCCAGCCGCTGGCCAGCATCGCCAGCGGATCGGCGAGAAAGGTTTTCGGCACCACGCCGCCGAAGGTCACTGCCGACCAGACGGCAACAAACAACACGAAGAACGAGATGCCGAGCACGACGCGCGTGCCCGGCGCCACCGGGGTCAACGGCTTCAGCCGGCGCGCGCGGCGCCGGCGTCGTGGCGTCGCAGCGCCGGGCGCAGCGGCGACCGGGGTCGGCCGCTCACCGGCGCCGGATGCGCCCGGCGCCACCGGTGTGGTCAACGGGCGCGCAGAACTCACTTCAGAAACCTCGTATCGGCGAGTTTGCTCAGGTCCGGGATCTTGCGGATGATGCCGGCCTCGAGCAGCAGATCGGCGGCTTCCTTGCTGAATGCCGCATGTTCACCGGCAAAGAATTTTTCGTTGGCCGCGCGGTCCTGCCAGCGCAGATAGGCCTGGCTCTTCTCGAAGGCCTCGGCGGTCTGCTTGACGTCGGCGCCCATGATCTCGAAGCTCTTTTTCGGTTCGGCCTTGATCATCGCGACCGCATCGAAATAACCATCGGCCAGTGCCTTCGCGGCTTTCGGATTGTCGGCGAGGAATTTCGGCGTGCAGCCGAAGGTATCCATCACCATCGGGTAGTCGAGCGTCGTCGCGATGATCTTGCCGGCTTCCGGCTTGGCGCGCACCGCACTCAGATAAGGCTCGTAGGTCATCGCGGCGTCGATGCCGGAGGTGCCGGCAACGATCGCATTGGCGGCCGCCTGCGGCTCGAGGTTGACGACCGACACATCCTTGATGGTCAAGCCGTTTTTCTTCAGCATCCAGGCCAGCGCGAAATACGGTGCGGTGCCCGGTGCGCTGGCAGCAACCGTCTTGCCTTTCAGATCCGAGATCTTCGTGATGCCGGGCTTGACGACCATGCCGTCGGCGCCGAAGCTCTTGTCGAGCTGGAAGATCTGCGTCGTCTCGACGCCATTCGCATTCCAGACGATCCAGGTCTCGACGGTGGTTGCTGCACATTGCACGTCACCGGAGGCAATCGCCAGGTGGCGGTCCTTCTGCGGGATCTTCTTGATCGTCACGTCGAGGCCGTGTTTCTTGAACAGGCCGGCCTCCTTCGCCAGCGTCAGCGGCGCGAAACCGGTCCAGCCGGAAATCGCGACCGTGACCTTGGTGTCCTGCGCCTGCGCAGCGGTGGCGCCGAATGCGGTCAATGCGGCGGCCACGGCAAGCGCGGTGAATTTCTTGATCATCTTCTTGGGCTCCTGGTGGAAAACGAGGGGTGGGTGCGCGGGGTTCAGGCGGGGATCCACAACACCGGCAGCTCGGGCAGCGTGCGCAGGATGCGTGCCAGCGAGCCGTCCTTGACCAGCGCCGATGCATGGGCGATATCGGGCGCCAGATACCTGTCATGGTGCATCTCCTGCACCGTTTCCCGCAACAGTGTATGCACCGATTCGAGCGCTGCCGAACTGCGCAGCGGACGCAGGAATTCGATGCCCTGCGCCGCCGCAAGCAATTCGATGCCGAGGATGTGCGCGGTGTTGTCGATCATCGGCAGCAGCCGGCGCGCGGCGAAGGTCGCCATCGAGACATGGTCCTCCTGGTTCGCACTGGTCGGCAGGCTGTCGACGCTGGCCGGATGCGCCATCGACTTGTTTTCACTGGCCAGCGACGCCGCCGTCACATGGGCAATCATGAAACCGCTGTTCAGCCCGGCATCTGCGGTCAGGAACGGTGGCAGCCGCGAGACGCCGGCATCGATCAGCATCGCGATGCGGCGCTCGGCGATCGCGCCGACCTCGGCGATCGCGACGGCCATCGCGTCGCAGGCCAGTGCGACCGGCTCGGCGTGGAAGTTGCCCCCGGAAACCATCGCATCCGGATTGGAGCCGCTGCCGGCAAACACCAGCGGATTGTCGGTCACCGCATTCGCCTCGCGGACCAGCACCAGCGCCGCATGGCGCAGCTGGTCGAGACAGGCGCCGACGACCTGTGGCTGGCAGCGCAGCGAATACGGGTCCTGCACGCGGTCGTCGCCATCCATGTGCGACTGGCGGATCTCGCTGCCGGCGAGCAGTCGGCGGTAATACTGGGCGACGTCGATCTGCCCGGGCTGGCCGCGCAGCAGGTGGATGCGCGCCTCGAACGGGCCATCGCTGCCGCGCGCGGCATCGACCGTCAATGCGCCGACGACCAATGCGGCTTCGAGCACCGGCTCGAAGCTGAGCAGCGCATGCAGCGCGATTGCCGTCGAGACCTGGGTGCCGTTGATCAGCGCGAGGCCCTCTTTGGCCTGCAGCTGCAAAGGCTCGATGCCGCGTTCGCGCAACACCTCGGCGGCCGGCCTGCGGCTGAAGGCGCCGCTTCCTGCAGCATCGAATTCGACAAATTCGCCTTCGCCGATCAGCGCCATCGTCAGGTGCGCAAGCGGTGCCAGATCGCCGGATGCGCCGACCGAACCCTGGCATGGCACATATGGCAACAGCCCTGCGTCGTGCACCGCCAGCAGACAACGCACCACCTCCGGGCGGACACCGGAATAACCGCGCGCCAGGCTCGCCGCCTTCAGCGCCAACATCAGCCGCAGCACCGGCGCCGGCAGCGGCGCGCCGACGCCGACGCTGTGCGAGCGGATCAGGTTGAGCTGCAGATCGGTCAGCTCGTCGGCCGCAATGCGGGTCGACGCCAGCTTGCCGAAGCCGGTATTGACACCGTAGACCGGTGCATCGCCGGCGGCCGCGCGTTGCACGACCGCCGCGCTGGCGTCGATGGCCGGCCAGGCCGCCGGATCGAGCTGCAGCGTGACGCCGCCGCCGTGGATGGCCTGCAGATCGTCGAGCGACAACTGGCGGGGACGGACCAGCAGCGATTGCGGCTCAGCCATCGCGGCCGGCCAGCATCGGCAGTTGCAGGCCGTGTTCGGCGGCGCAGGCGACCGCCTCGTCGTAGCCGGCATCGGCATGGCGCATCACGCCGGTTGCCGGGTCGTTCCACAACACCCGTTCGATGCGTCTTGCTGCCGCATCGCTGCCGTCGCAGACGATGACGACGCCGGCATGCTGCGAATAACCCATGCCGACACCGCCACCATGGTGGAAGCTGACCCAGGTCGCGCCGCCGGCGGTATTCAGCAAGGCATTCAACAGCGGCCAGTCGGACACCGCATCGGAGCCGTCGCGCATCGCTTCGGTTTCGCGGTTCGGGCTGGCAACCGAACCCGAATCGAGGTGGTCGCGGCCGATCACGATCGGCGCCTTCAGCTCGCCGCTTTTCACCATCTCGTTGAACGCAAGGCCGGCGCAGTGCCGCTCGCCGAGGCCGATCCAGCAGATGCGCGCCGGCAGTCCCTGGAACGCGATGCGCTCGCCGGCCATGTCGAGCCAGCGGTGCAGATGGGTGTTGTCCGGGAACAGCTCCTTCATCTTCGCGTCGGTCTTGCGGATGTCCTCCGGGTCGCCGGACAAGGCAACCCAGCGGAACGGCCCGACGCCGCGGCAGAACAGCGGCCGGATATAGGCCGGCACGAAACCGGGGAAATCGAAGGCATTGCGCACCCCGCGGTCGAAGGCGACCTGGCGGATGTTGTTGCCGTAGTCGACCGTCGGCACACCCATCGCCTTGAAGTCGAGCATCGCCTTCACATGCACTGCGCAACTCGCCGCGGCCTCGTCGCGCAGCGCCTCGTGCTGTTGCGGATCGGCCTGCGCGGCGCGCCAGCGCTCGACGCTCCAGCCGGCCGGCAGGTAGCCGTTCAGCAGGTCGTGTGCACTGGTCTGGTCGGTCACGAGATCTGGCCGCGGCGCCTGGCCCTGCTGCACGCGGCGCGCCAGCTCCGGAACGATTTCGGCGGCATTGCCGAGCAGCCCGATCGACACCGCCTTCTTCTCGGCCGTGTATTTCTTGATGCGCGCCAGCGCATCGTCGAGGTCGCTCGCCTGCTCGTCGAGGTAGCGGCTGCGCAGCCGGAAATCGATGCGGCTTTGCTGGCATTCGATCGTCAACGAGCAGGCGCCTGCAAAGCTGGCAGCCAGCGGCTGCGCGCCGCCCATGCCGCCGAGGCCTGCGGTCAGGATCCATCGGCCTGCCAGATCACCTTGATAGTGTTGCCGGCCGGCCTCGACGAAGGTTTCGTAGGTGCCCTGCACGATGCCCTGGCTGCCGATGTAGATCCAGCTGCCGGCGGTCATCTGGCCGTACATCATCAGGCCCTTGCGGTCGAGCTCGCTGAAATGCTCCCAGGTCGCCCACTGCGGAACCAGGTTCGAGTTGGCGATCAGCACCCGCGGCGCATCGGCATGGGTGCGGAAGATACCAACCGGCTTGCCCGACTGGACCAGCAGCGATTCGTCGTCGCCGAGCTTGCGCAGGCTGTCGAGGATCGCGTCGAAACATTCCCAATTGCGTGCTGCCTTGCCGATGCCGCCATAAACGACCAGCGCATCGGGGTTCTCGGCCACTTCCGGATCGAGGTTGTTCTGGATCATCCGGAATGCGGCCTCGGTCTGCCAGCTGCGGCAACTCAATGCACTGCCGCGCGGGGCACGCACCGGACGCGGCCCGGAGGCAGCAGATGAAGCGGATCCGGCGCGGGCGGGCGTCGAGAGGTCGGTCATGACGGGCTCCTTGGAAACGGCAGCGATGAATTCGACTGTACTTGTCTAGACAAGCTCATGCAAGCCTCCCGCCTCAGGGCAATCCCGAGGCCGCGAACTGTCTCGTGGACTTGTCTAGACAGGGGCAAGAATCTAGACTGTCGCGATGGATACCGCCACCCGTGCCGCCGTGCCGCCCTACCAGCGTGTCAAGCAGCACCTGAAGCAGGCACTGGGTCAGGGTCGATGGCTGCCCGGCGTGCTGATGCCGTCCGAAGCCGAGCTGGTCGCACAGTTCGGCGTCAGCCGGATGACCGTCAACCGCGCGCTGCGCGAGCTGCAGTCCGAAGGCCTGATCGACCGTGTGCAAGGTGTCGGCACCTTCGCCGCGCAGTTGCACCGGGTTTCGTCGACGTTGACGATCCGCGACCTGCAGGAGGAAATCGAGTCGCGTGGGCATCGCCACCATGCCGAAGTCCATCTGCAGCGCGAGGAGCCTGCCGATGCCGCGCTCGCGCTGCAGCTCGGCATCGCGCCGCAGGCGCCGGTTTTCCATACGCTGATCGTCCACCACGACAACGGCGTGCCGCTGCAGTGCGAAGACCGCTATGTCAACCCGGCGGCTGCACCCGACTATCTGGCCAACGATTTCACCGCGAAGACACCGACCCGTTATCTGCTCGAGGTGGCGCCGATCTGGGATGCGCAGTACACGATCGAGGCCGGCACCGCATCGGCCGACGAGGCGCGGCTGCTCGCTTTGGCGCCGGCCGAACCCTGCCTGGTGATCGTCCGCCGGACGATTTTCGGCGGCGTGCCGATCACGCTGGCGCGGCTGGTTCATCCGGGCAGTCGCTACCAATTGCAAGGGAGTTTCAGCCCATGAGCGTCGTGATCCGCCGCGACGCCGTCGCAGCGCAGCGCTGGAAAAACGGTGGTGGCGCAGTGCGCGAATTACTGCTGCGACCGGACAGCGCCGACTGGCGCGTGCGCATCGCGGTCGCCGAGATCGAAACCGACGGCCCGTTCTCCGAATTTCCAGGCGTGACACGCCACTTTACGGTGATCGCCGGCAACGGCGTCGAACTGACGATCGGAGACGCCGGCGCGGCGACGCTGCACCGGCTGCGGGTCGGCGATCCGACGCTGCGCTTCGACGGCGGCGCGCCGACCTCGTGCCGGCTGCTCGGCGGCCGCGCGCTGGCCCTGAACCTGATGTTGCGCGGCGCCGCTGGCCGCGTCGAAGCGGTGCGCGCCGGCGACGACTGGGCGCCGGCAGCAGACGCCTGCGGCCTTTACACCGCGGTCGCCGGCCGTTGCGGCGGCATCGATCTGCCGGCCGAATCCTTGGTATGGTTCGACAGCGCACCTGCCGGGTTGCGCTTCGACCCCGTCCCTGCCAGTGAAGCGCCAACCGGTCCGCCCGGCTGGTGGCTGGCCACCAACCATTCGGAGATCCGGCAATGAAGACCATCTGGCGCAACGCCACGCTCGCGACGCTGGCCGACGACCGCGGCTGGGGCCTGCTCGAACGTGGCGCGCTTGTTTGCGAACGTGACCAGATCGTCTGGATCGGTGCCGACACCCAGCTGCCCGAAGGGCTGAATGCGGCCGAGGAGCACGATCTGGCCGGCGCCTTGCTGACGCCCGGCCTGGTCGATTGCCACACCCACCTCGTCTACGCCGGCGACCGCGCCGAGGAATTCGAGTTGCGGCTCGAGGGCGCGAGTTACGAAGAGATCGCACGCCGTGGCGGTGGCATTGCATCGACTGTCGCGGCGACCCGCGCAGCTGGTGATCGGCAACTGCATGCGCTGGCGCTGAACCGCGCGCGCGCGCTGCTGATGCAGGGCGTCACGACGCTCGAGGTCAAGTCCGGCTACGGCCTGAGCGCCGAACATGAAGCCCGCTGCCTGCGCATCGCCAGGCGGCTCGGCCGCGAACTGCCGTTGACGGTGAAGACGAGTTGCCTGGCGGCCCATGCGCTGCCACCGGAATTTGCCGGCCGCGCTGACGACTATATCGATGCGGTCTGCAGCTGGCTGCCGGCGCTGGCCGCGGAAGGGCTGGTCGATGCGGTCGATGCCTTTTGCGAAAACATCGGCTTCACGACCGAACAAACACGGCGCGTCTTCGAGACCGCCCGCCAGCTCGGTCTGCCGGTCAAGCTGCACGCCGAACAGTTGAGCGACCAGCACGGCGCGGCGATGGCATCGCAGTTCTGCGCGTTGTCGTGCGACCACCTCGAATACCTCGGCAGCGACGGCATTGCCGCGATGGCCAAGACCGGCACGGTCGCGGTGCTGCTGCCGGCGGCGTTCTATTTCCTGCGCGAAAAGACCTTGCCGCCGGTGCAGGCCTTGCGCGACGCGGCGGTGCCGATCGCGCTGGCAACCGACCACAATCCGGGCTCGGCGCCGTTGCTCGCACCGCTGCTGGTGCTGAACATGGCCTGCACGCTGTTCCGGATGACGCCGGAGGAAGCGCTGCGCGGCATGACGCTCAATGGCGCGCGCGCCCTCGGGCTCGGCGATCGTGGCCGGCTTGCGGTCGGCCAGCGCGCCGATTTTGTCGCCTGGGAAACCGGGCATCCACGCGACCTGTGCTACTGGATCGGGCGCGACCCGGTCAAGCAGGTGATCAGTGGAGGAGAAAAGGTCGAATGAACACTCAGCAAGCGCCATCGAACGGCGAGGTCTTCACGCTGCACCAGGGAACGGCGCCGCTGCTGGTCAGCCTGCCGCACATCGGGCAGCTGATTCCGGACGCACTGAAACCCCTGTATGTGCCGCGCGCACTCGATGTCGAAGACACCGACTGGCTGCTCGACGAGGTCTATTCATTCGCCAATGAACTCGGCGCCAGCGTGCTGAAGCCGCGTTATTCGCGATTTGTCATCGACCTGAACCGCCCGCCGGGCAATGCGCCGATGTACCCGGGTGTCAACAACACCGAGTTGTGCCCGACTCGCTTCTTCACCGGCGACCCGTTGTACCGCGATGGCTCAGCACCCGATGCGGCGCAGATCGCCGAGCGCGTCGAGACCTACTGGCGCCCGTACCACGAGGCGCTGGCGGGCGAACTGGCGCGGCTGAAGGCGGCGCATGGCCATGCGGTGCTGTGGGACGGCCACAGCATCAAGAGCGAACTGCCGTGGTTGTTCGAGGGCCGTCTGCCCGAGCTGAACCTCGGCACCGCGAATGGCGCGGCCTGCGCGCCGGCGCTGCGCGACCGGCTGAAAGCGGTGCTCGATGGGCAGCAGGATTTCAGCCAGGTCGTCGACGGCCGCTTCAAGGGCGGCCACATCACCCGTCAGTACGGCCGCCCGTCCGATGGTCTGCATGCGGTGCAGATGGAGATGTGCTGGTCGACCTACATGGCCGAACAGCCACCATTCCGCACCGACCCGGCGCGGCTGCGCAAGGTACAGCCGCTGTTGCGTCGATTGCTGCAGGAGACGCTCGACTGGACGCCCGATGGCCACTGAACGGAAGTTGTTGTGGGCGCCACGCGCCTGGCTGCCGGGCGGCTGGCGTGAGAACGTCTTGCTCGAGGTCGGCGCCGACGGCAACTGGGCCTCGATCACGACCGATCTGTCGGCGGCGCCTGACGGTGCCGAGGTGCTCGCCGGCCCGGCGCTGCCCGGTCTGGTCGATGCACACAGCCATGCTTTCCAGCGCGCCTTTGCCGGCCTCGCCGAACGGCGTGAATCGGCGGCCGATGACTTCTGGTCGTGGCGCGACCGCATGTACGGCGTCGCCTTGCGCATCGGCCCGGAGGCGCTGCGTGCGGTGGCGGCCCAGCTCGCGCTCGAACTGCTGCACGGTGGTTATACGCAGCTGGTCGAATTCCACTACCTGCAGCACCGCGTCGACGGCCGGCGTTACGACGATCCGCTGACGATGGGCTGGGCAATTGCCGATGGCGCCGCCGAAGCCGGCATCGGCCTGACGCTGATGCCGGCGATCTACGAACGCGCCGGCTTTCGGGAATCGACGCTGCGCGACGACCAGCGGCGCTTCCGCGCTGGCGCCGACGATGTCTGGGCCGCCGCGCGGACGATCGCGGCCAGCGGCCGGCCGATGCTCGACGCCGGGCTGGTGATCCACTCGCTGCGCGCGGCGGCGCCGCAATCGATCCATCGCCTGCGTGAGCTGGCCGCCGATTTCGCCGGGCCTATCCATGTCCATGTCGCCGAGCAGACCGCCGAGGTCGACGACTGCGTCGCCGCAACCGGCCAGCGGCCGATCGAATGGCTGGCCGGCCAGCAGGTCCTCGACGCCCGCTGGCAGCTGGTCCATGCGACCCACGTGGTGCCGGCAGAAGTCGAGGCGGTCGCCGCGAGCGGCGCCGGTGTCGTGATCTGCCCGACCACCGAAGCGAATCTGGGTGACGGCCTGACCGACGTCGTCGGCTGGCTCGACCAAGGCGTTCCGATCGCGATCGGTTCGGACAGCCATGTTGCGCGCGACGTGCTCGAGGAACTGCGCTGGCTCGAATATGGCCAGCGGCTGACCCAGCGCAGGCGCAATGTCGCGGCGGCTCCGGAATCGGGCCAGCCGTCAACCGCGGCCCGTTTGTTCGATCGCATCGTCTCCGGCGGCGGCCAGGCTGCCGGGCGCAGCCGCTGGGGGCTGCTGGCCGGCGCGCGGGCCGACCTGCTGGTTGCCGACCCGCAGTCGCCTGCGCTGCTCGGCATGCCGCCGTCGCGCTGCCTCGACGCGCTGGTTTTTTCGAGCCCGTCGGCACCGTGGCGCGATGTGATGGTGGCCGGCAGCTGGGTGATCCGTGAACATGCCCACCCAGGGCGGCAGGCAATCGCGACGCGTTTTGCGCAGGCCGTCACCGACTTGTGGGATGGCCCGGCCTGAGCCGCGGTCGCGGTAGATTTCGCGCTTCTGCAACCGTTCATCGAACACCGATGGCTCGCAAGGACCACGCCTCCGAAACACCTGCCACGCGCTGGCTGAAGGCGCAGCAGGTGCCGTACAGCGAGCACCTGTACGACTATGTCGAGCACGGCGGGGCGACCGAATCGGCGCGCCAGCTCGGCGTCGACGAACACCATGTCGTGAAGACGCTGGTGATGGAAGACGAAACCGGCAAGCCGCTGATTGTGCTGATGCACGGCGACCGCCAGGTCAGCACGAAAAACCTCGCGCGGCAGATCGGTGTCAAGCGGGTGCAACCGTGCCAGCCGGAGGTTGCGCAGCGGCACAGTGGTTATCTGGTCGGCGGCACCTCGCCGTTCGCGACGAAAAAGCCGATGCCGATCCACGTTGAACGCACGGTGCTCGATCTGCCGAAGATCTACATCAACGGCGGCCGCCGCGGCTATCTGCTCGGCATCGAGCCGCGCTGGCTGGTCGACAAACTCGGCGCACGGCCGGTCGTATGCGCTGGCGAATGAGCCGACGCGCTGCCGGCCGGCGCGGCAGCTTCGATCACGACACTCGCGGGGCCGTCGTGACGACCTGACCGTTCTTCACCGGCAGCGTCGCGCCGGGTTTGAACGAGGTGCGGACCTGGCCACTCTTGCCGTCGAGGCGGTAGGTGACGTCGTAACCGACCAGCTTCTTCGACTTGTCGCTGACGGTGCGGCAACGGCGTTCGGTTGTCGTCACGACATCCTTCTGCTGCATGTCCGCCTGCACCCGGTTGCCGGCATAGGCGCCGCCGGCGGCGCCGGCGATCGTCGCGATCGTCTTGCCGCTGCCGCCGCCGATCTGGCTGCCGAGCAGGCCACCGGCGAGACCGCCGATCGCGGTGCCCGTGATGCGGTTCGGATCCTGCACCGGAGCCTGATGCCTGACCTGCACGTTGTCGCAGCGCTCGCGCGGCGTCACGACCGTTTCGGTGACCTCCTTGACGGCTACGACCTCGGCAACCTTCGGTTGCGCAATCGTCTTGTAGCCACCGACAGCACCGGCGCCGAGCACGACCATTGCGAGGCCGCCTACCGCCATTCCCTTGAGCATCGACTTGTCCATTTGTTGATCCTTTCCTGCTACCCAGTTTCGGGTCGTTTGCCGGTGCCGCGGTGACAGAATGTGTCGCAACAGTCGCCGGCTTTCAATGCCACGACACATTGCGGCAACCGCCGTCAACCCACCATCGGCGCGTCAGCCGTCGCCTTGTAGGCAGCGGCCGCATCGCTGTCACTTTGGTAACCGAGTGCAAGGGAAATCGTGAATCAAGCCCCTCTTCACCGCTGGCGCTGGGCCGGCGTCATCGCGGCGCTGCTGCTGGTCTTTGTCGCGTGGTATCAGCCGCTGCAGGCGCTTGCCGATGAGCAGACCGATGCCGGTTTGAAACGCGCGGTCATCACGTTTGCCTCGGCGCGGACACTGAACGGCCTGATCTCGGTCGTTCAGGGCACCGAGTTGTCGGTGCAACCGCTGGGCGTCGGTGTGACGCTGACGCTCGGACAGATCCTCGATCCGATCAACGACCTGATCGAGCAGTTTTCCAGCCTGATGCTGTTTGCCAGCGTCGCCTTCGGCGTGCAGAAGATGCTGCTCGCGATCGGCGGCCACTGGGCCGTCTCGACCGCCGTCAGCATCGTCGCGATCGCCTGGGCCGCGCTGCTGCTGACCGGCCGGCGCTATCGATGGCTGACCCGGCTGGTGCTGGTGCTGCTGATGATCCGGCTGGCGATTCCGCTGGCAACGATCGGCAGCGATTTCGTTTTCGAGCAGCTGATGGCCGACGAGTACCGGTCCGGCCAACAGTCGCTGCTGACGACGTCGAAGCAGCTCGACACGATGACGCCGAAGCCGGACGTCGAGCCGGGTGAGCAGCCGGCAGAGGGCTGGTTTGGCAAGCTGAAACGAGGCGCCGAAGCTCTGAAGCAAGGGATCGGTTCGCGGCTGCTGCCAACGGTCGACTACGACGCGATCAGAAAGGCCGCGGAAGAACTGCCGGAGAAGATCATCCGGCTGATCGTGATCTTCCTGATGCAGACGGTCGCACTGCCGCTGCTGCTGGTCTGGGCCTTGTATGTGCTGGCCTTCGGCGCCGGCTCGCTGGCCGATCGCGGTCCGGTACGCCGACCCGGTACGCGCTGAACGTCGAGCGGCCGGCCGATTGCGATAATCGCTGCTCCATTGCCGCCGAGGCCCACGAATCGCCCATGTCCATCGCGCTGTCGCTGCTTGCCATCATTGCCGCCTACCTGATCGGCTCGCTGTCGTTTGCGGTGATCGTCTGCCGCGTGATGGGGATCAAGGATCCGCGCCAGTTCGGCTCCGGCAATCCGGGCGCAACCAACGTGCTGCGCTCGGGCAACAAGGCCGCTGCACTGCTGACGCTGCTGCTCGACGGCGTCAAGGGCGTTGTTCCGGTGCTGCTCGTTGCCTGGCTCGGGCCGCGCCATGGCCTCGGCGAAGCGACCGTCGCGGCGGTCGGGCTGGCCGCCTTCATCGGCCATCTGTGGCCGGTCTTTTTCGGCTTCAAGGGTGGCAAGGGGGTCGCGACCGCGGCCGGCGTGCTGCTCGCGATCAACCCGATGCTCGGCGTTGCGACGCTGGCGACCTGGATCATCATCGCCGGCTTCTTCCGTTATTCGTCGCTGGCCGCGATCGTCGCCGCGGTATTTGCGCCGTTCTACCAGTTGCTGATCTGGGGCGCCGGGCCGACCGCACTCGCGGTCGCGGTGATGGGTCTGTTGCTGATCTGGCGCCATGCGGCAAATATCGAAAAGCTGCTGAAGGGCACCGAAAGCAAACTCGGGCAAAAAGTTTCAGCCGCGGTACACCATCCGGTGCCCGGCGCGAAGGCGCCGACTCATTCCTCTTCCCGCAAACACAAACACAAGCCATGAGCAACATCCTGCGTTTCCATGTCGGCCCCCGCATGTCCGAGGCCGCGGTCCACAACGGCGTGGTCTACCTCGCCGGCCAGGTGCCTGAGGACGGCTCGGCGGACATCAAGGGCCAGACGCAGCAGGTGCTCGATGCGATCGACAAGCTGCTCACCGAAACCGGCAGCGCCAAGTCGCACATCCTGCGCGCGCAGATCTTCCTCGCCGATCTGGCCGACTTCGCAGCAATGAACGAAGTCTGGGAACAATGGGTCGTCGCCGGCCAGACCCCGCCCCGCGCCACCGTGCACGCCGCGCTCGCGAAGCCGGAATGGAAACTCGAGATCGTCGTCACGGCTGCGGTGGCTTGAGCGGGCGATAGCGCTACGCCTTTGGGGCCGACTGTCTGGAAGATCGAGAGGGCTCGTCGCTTATCGGCCGAGGCCGTGTGGAAACTCGGTTTTCCGATCACCTGAGCAGACCAACGCGATGGCCAGGCGGCAATCTCTGAACTTGCCCCGCGCGAAGAACTTTTAGGTGAGGGCGGGCGCCCTATGCCCTCATCGCTGCGATCAGCGGCCCAGTGCCGAGGATCTTGATCATCCGCTTTAGGTTGTAGGCCAGAACCTGCAAGCTCATCTCGGTTTTCACGCGAGGCAGCGTACGGCTCAGGAAATGACTCGATCCCATCCAGGCCTTGAGCGTTCCGAACACATGCTCGACGGTCTGCCTTCGTTGCTTCATGGCTTCGGGCGCGCGCTCCAGCCGTTCTTGAACGACATCTAGGATGTCGTCGTGCTCCCAGCGGGCGATACGGCGATTCTTGCTCGTCGTGCACTGTGGCTTCATCGGGCACTGTGGGCAGTCTGACGACCAATACTTGTGCAGGATCTTGCCCCTCTCCTCGGATGTAAACCTGTGGATGGCAATCCGCCCGGCCGGGCACCGGTATTCGTCTTTCTCGCCGTCGTAGACGAAATCCCGCTTGTCGAAGAGCCCGTCGGCCAGGTTGTTCGAAGTCATCGGCTTGGGAACGACTGCGGCCACACCCGAGCGCTCGCACTCCAGGATCTCGTAGCCTTCGTAATACCCGCGATCGGCCAGCGCAATCAGCTTGTCCTCGCCGGTGGCTGCCTTGGCAAGCTTGGCCATGTTCGCCAGTTGGTCCCTGTCATGGCCAACGTTGGTGACCTCGTGGGCCACGATCAGGTGGTGCTTGGCATCCACGACCGTCTGGACGTTGTAGCCCACCACGCCAGTGCCTCGGCCGCTGGTGGCCATCGAGCGTGCATCCGGATCGGTCAACGAGATCTGCCCGTCCTCGGACACCTTCATTTGCTCACCGATCGCCTCCAGCGCCTTCATCTGCTGCTTGACCTTGGTGATCTTCTCCTTGAGGTGCGCAACTCGGCCAGGCAGAACGGCCGTGGCATCACGGTCGGCGCGGTCGAGCTCAACCAGGTAGCGCTTGATGCTGCTTTCGAGTTGTTCGATTCGCGCCTGAAGCTTGCGGTCGGTGAAGTTCTTGTCGCGGCTGTTGACCGCTTTGAACTTGCTGCCATCAATGGCGACGACGCCGTCGGTGAAGAGCTTCATCCGGCGGCAAAGCAGAACGAACTCCTTGCAGACTTTGCCGATGGCATCACCGTTGTCACGGCGGAAGTCGGCGATGGTCTTGAAGTCCGGCGCCAAGCGCCCGGTCAGCCAGATGAGTTCGAGATTGCGCTGTGCTTCGGTCTCCAGGCGTCGGCTCGACTGCACACGGTTGAGGTAGCCGTAGACATAGATCTTGAGCAGCGTCGCCGGGCTGTACCCCGGCCGACCCGTCTCTGCAGGATTGGCACGATCGAAGCCCAGCTTCCTCAGATCTAGTTCGTCGACGAAGACATCGATGACGCGAACCGTGTTGTCCTCATGAATCCAGTCATCCAGTTGCTCGGGGAAGAGGACGCTCTGCGTTCGGTCTTGGCCTTCGACGTATCGCCCCATCGATCACTCCTGTCGTCGCTACTGGAGATATGACACAACTGGTGCCGAAGAGTTTCCACACAGCCTCGGCCCGGAGCGGACATCTGGCGCCTGGGCCGTGCCAGACTTTGTAGGAGGGGCTTCAGCCCCGATTCGGGCACTTGCACGACTGCGAATCGTCAGGCACACAGAGGCGAGAGCAAAGGCGCGGTCGGGCGGGGCGATTTATGCGGCGGCGAGAAGCGGAGGGCCAGGGTCGGCGAGCGCAGCGAGCATCAACAAACATGCTCGCGGCGGTTGTCCGAGCGCAGTGAGCGCAGCGAACGTAGCGAGTTCCGCCGCGCGACCCTGGACCGAGCATCGCAGCGCAGTCCGAGCGCCAGCGAGGACCGCCGCATCATGAGCCACGACCGGGTGCCGCCGGCCGCGCCGCTCGGTCTTGGCATGCAATTCGAAGGGCATGCGCGCGGCCAAGATTCCGAAGCGGGGCTGAAGCCCCTCCCACAAAAGTCAGCGCGGCCTGCGAACTCAACGGCCGCTCAGGGCGGATCTCCGCCCTCCGAAAAACACCGGTAAGAGCCGAACCCTGAACGGATAGATGTACGTCGGCAGAGAGCCTAGATACCGAATCGCGCCGCATCGCCCCGCCCCTGCCGCACCAGCAGCGGCGGGTCTTCGCAGAGGTCGATCACGGTCGTCGGCTGCATCGGGCAGGCGCCGGCATCAACGACGACGGCGATCAGCTTTTCGTAACGTTCGCGGATGTCCTGCGGGTCGTTCAGCGGTTCGGTTTCATCGGGCGGGATCAGCGTCGTTGCGAGCAGCGGCTGGCCGAGCATCTCGAGCAGGTCCTGCGTCACGCGGTGATCGGGAACGCGCAGACCGATGGTTCGTCGTGACGGATGCGACAGCCGGCGCGGCACCTCCTTCGTCGCCTCGAGGATGAACGTGAACGGTCCTGGCGTCGCCGCCTTGATCAGGCGGTACTGGCGGTTGTCGACGCGGGCGTAGTTGGCCACTTCGCTGAGGTCGCGGCACAGCAGCGTCAGATGGTGCTTGTCGTCGACGCCGCGGATGCGGCGCAGGTTTTCCGCCGCGGCCTTGTCGTCGAGGTGGCAGACCAGCGCATAACTCGAATCGGTCGGCACCGCGGCGATCGCGCCGCCGTGCAGCAGCTGCACCGCCTGCTTCAGCAGCCGGGGCTGCGGGTTGTCCGGATGGACTTCGAAATATTGCGACATGGGCCGACGTTATCAGTCCGCGATCGTCTGCGCATCGTTGCGAGCCGGAACCGCGGCAGAAGCCTCGCGCAGATTGAGCCAGACCGAGGCAGCTCCACAGCCGGCGACGATCGCCATGCCGGCGAATGCCCAGCTGTCGGGCACATGGCCAAAGATGACCCAGCCGGCCATGCTGGCAAAGGCAATCTGCACGTAGGTGAACGGCATCAGCACCGCCATCGGCGCCATGCCGAGCGCGAAGACCAGGCACAGGTGGCCGGCGGTGCCGAGCACGCCAGCGAGCAGCAGCAGGCCCCAGACAGACGGCGACGCCGCGGCCAGTGACGGCAACAGATCGGTCGGGCTGAACCACAACACGATGCTGACAATCGCCGAGCCGACCAGCCCGGTATAGAAATGCGTCGTCAGCGGGTGTTCGAGCCCCGACAGCTTGCGCGTCAGCAGCTGGAACGAGGCATAAACCAGCGCCATCGTCAGCGGCAGCAGCGCATAGATGCCGAACAGGCCGCTGCCGGGCCGCACGACGGTGATCGCACCGATGAAGCCGCCGACGACCAGCGCGGCGCGCAGCGGTGTCAGCGATTCCTTCAGCAGCAGCGCTGCGAGCAGCGTCGCGATCACCGGCGTCAACATGCCAACCGCGGTGAATTCGCCGACCGGCATGAACTGCAGCCCGTAAAAGACGATCACGCTCGACAACAGCAGCAGCGAACCGCGCAGCAGCTGGAAGCGGGGATGGCGGGTCAGAAACAGGTTGCGCCGCTGGCGCAGCTGCAGCAGCGCGAGCCAGACACCGATCACGACCGCCTGCACCATGTAGCGGGCCCAGACGACGATGATCACCGGCACCACGCCGCCAAGAAACTTCGCATTCGTGTCGAGCATCGCGAAGCACAACGTCATCAGCAGGATCAAGCCGACGCCGAGCGTTCGGCGCACGACCACCGGCGGCACGCCGGTTGGCAGCACCGCGGTGCTCAAGCGGCCTCCTTGCGCCCGGTCGACGACGCAGCGCGGGCGCCGCCAGCGGACGGCTGCATGACGCCGGACATCACCGCAGGATGCGCTCTTCGAGCGCGGACCAGACCGGCGTCAGCTCGTTGGCAAAGTCGGGCAGCGTACCGAGATCGGTATGGCTTTCGCCGGGGCCGTGGAAATCGCTGCCGCGCGAGACCAGCAGGTCGAACTCGCGCGCGGTATCGGCATATTTGACGAAATCGGCCCGGCTGTGGCTGCCGGTCACAACCTCGACGCCGCGGCCGCCGTGCTCGATGAATTCGCTGAACAGCGCGAACTCCTCGGTCGGCGTGAACTTGTAGCGGCCCGGGTGCGCGATCACCGCGATGCCGCCGGCGTCGCTGATCCAGCGCACCGCATCACCGAGCGCCGCCCAGCGGTGCGGCACATAGCCGGGTTTGCCTTCGACCAGGTATTTTCGAAAGACTTCGGAGGTATCGCGGCAGACGCCGCTTTCGACCAGAAAACGCGCAAAGTGGGTGCGCGAGATCAATTCGGGATTGCCGACATATTGCAGCGCACCTTCGAAGCTGCCTTTGATGCCGACCTTCGCGAGGCCTTCGGCCATCTGCTGCGCGCGTTCGCGGCGGCCGCCGCGGGTTGCCGCAAGGCCGGCGGCAAGCGCCGCATCGTCGGCATCGAAGCCGAGGCCGACGATGTGCACCGTCGTCGCGGCAAACGTGACAGAGATCTCGGTGCCGGTCAGGTAGGGCAGACCGAGGTCGTGTGCAGCGGCCATCGCCCGTTGCTGACCACCAATCTCGTCATGGTCCGTCAGCGCCCACAACTCGACGCCGTTTGCCTTGGCACGCGCTGCGACCGCTTCCGGCTCCAGCGTGCCGTCGGAAATCGTCGAATGACAGTGCAGGTCGGCGTTCAGTATGTCCACTCAGGGATTGTACGGAGAGCCGAATGCCCCGGTTGATTCGGGGCTTCGGCTCGCCCGGGCCGGTACCGGCCTCAGGTTTCGCTTTTCTGGTTCGGCCACTTGATGAACGCAAATACCCAGACCATGATGATGTTGACCATCGGGATCAGCAGCAGCAGCGACAGCGGGCCGGGAAACCCGGCCTTCTGCGTGATCCGCCAGGCCGGGACCAGAAACACTGCCAGCCAGAAAACCGCCATCAGCAGGTGCCACAGCCCGAACGAGGCCATGCCGTAATCCATTTGTGATCCCATCATGCGTCTTCTCCTTCTCGGGGCCAGAGAAGTCGGATGATCGCATGGGGATGGCCCGGCCGCCCGCGGCCGGGCCGCCGGCTCAATCTGCCTGCTTGCGCAGGAAGGCCGGGATCTCGATCTCGTCCATGCCGTTGCTGGCCAGCGCGTCGACCTTGGCCGCAGCACGGCCATTGCGCCAGACGCTCGGTGTCGACAGGCCGCTGTAGTCGTTCAGCGACGGTGCCATCTGCACCGACTGACCGACCGCGTTGTTCAGGATCGGCACGTTGTCGGTGCCGGTGCGCAGCACCGGTGCGCTGTGCACGACCGACATCGGTGCGCTGCCTTGGCGGCGCGTCGGGCTCAGCCCGGTGGCGATCACCGTCACGCGCAGCTGGTCGCCAAGGCTTTCGTCGTAGACGGTGCCGAACAGCACGTGGGCATCGTCGGCCGCATAACGGCGGATCGTGTTCATCGCATTCTTGCTCTCCGACAGCTTCAGCGTCGTGCGGTTCGCAGCGATCAGCACCAGGATGCCGCGGGCGCCCGACAGGTCGATGCCCTCGAGCAGCGGGCAGGCGACGGCAGCGTCGGCGGCCTTGGCCGCGCGGTCCGGGCCGCTCGCGGTCGCGGTTCCCATCATGGCCTTGCCGGGCTCGCCCATCACCGTCTTCACGTCCTCGAAGTCGACGTTGACGAGGCCGTGCATGTGGATGATGTCGCTGATGCCGCCGACGGCGTTCTTCAGCACGTCGTTGGCCTGGGCGAATGCCTGGTCCTGCGTCACGTCGTCGCCCAACACCTCGAGCAGCTTCTCGTTCAGGATCACGATCAGCGAATCGACATTGGCCTCGAGTTCGGCCAGGCCGGCGTCCGCGGCCTTCATGCGCCGCGAGCCCTCGAACTCGAACGGCTTGGTGACGACGCCGACGGTCAGGATGCCCATTTCCTTCGCGACCCGCGCGATCACCGGCGCTGCGCCGGTGCCGGTGCCGCCGCCCATGCCGGCGGTGATGAACAACATGTTGGCGCCAGCGATCGATTCGCGGATCTGCTCGATCGCCTCCTCGGCTGCGGCACGGCCGGCCTCCGGCTTGGCACCGGCGCCGAGGCCGGAGGTGCCGAGCTGGATCAGCTGGTTCGACGTGCAGCGGTTCAGCGCCTGCGCGTCGGTATTGGCGCAGACGAATTCAACGCCTTGCACGCCCTGCGCGATCATGTGGTTGACGGCGTTGCCGCCGCCGCCGCCGACTCCGATCACCTTGATCTGGGTTCCCTGGTCGAATTCTTCGATCATTTCGATGGCCATTTGTGTACTCCTGAAATTTGTTGCGGTAGGTCTGTCTGCTGAGCTTGCTGTCTGTCGTTCTGGTGTTGTTGTTTCAGCCTCCCGGATCGAGCCAGGTGCCGTGGACCCGCCGTTTGCCGGGCGGACCACGTCCGGCATGCCAGGTCAAGGGGATCGGATCAAGGCGCATCAGAAGTTCCCGAGGAACCAGTCCCTGGCCCGACCAAAAAAACTCTGTACCGAACCGGCCTGCTGCGAGGCCCGCAGGCCGCGGCTGCGGCCGAGCCGCGCTTCCTCGAGCAGGCCCATCACGGTGGCCGATCGCGGATTGGCGACCATGTCGTGCAGCGCGCCGTTGTAGAGCGGCAGCCCTTTGCGGACCGGCTTCAGGAAGATGTCTTCGCCGAGCTCGATCATTCCGGGCATCACCGCGGCGCCGCCGGTAATCACGATGCCCGATGACAGCAGCTCTTCATAGCCGCTGTCGCGGATCACCTGGTGCACCAGCGAATAGATCTCCTCGATCCGCGGCTCGATCACGCCGGCCAGCGCCTGCCGGCTCAGCATGCGCGGCGGACGGTCGCCGAGGCCGGGCACCTCGAGCTGCTGGTTCGGATCGGCCAGCAGCTGCTTCGCGACGCCGTATTCGATCTTGATTTCCTCGGCATCCTTGGTCGGCGTGCGCAAGGCCATCGCGATGTCGCTGGTGATCAGGTCGCCGGCAATCGGGATCACCGCGGTATGGCGGATCGAGCCATCGGTGAAGATCGCGACATCGGTGGTGCCGGCGCCGATGTCGACCAGCGCGACGCCGAGGTCGCGTTCGTCCTCGGTCAGCACCGCATGGCTCGACGCGCTCGGATTGAGCACCAGCTGGTTCACTTCGAGGCCGCAGCGGCGCACGCACTTGATGATGTTCTCGGCCGCGCTCTGCGCGCCGGTGACGATGTGCACCTTGACCTCGAGCCGGCCGCCGCTCATGCCGATCGGCTCCTTCACTTCGTGGCCGTCGATGACGAATTCCTGCGCCTGCACCAGCAGCAGCCGCTGGTCGTTCGGGATGTTGATCGCCTTCGCGGTCTCGACGACACGCGCGACGTCGACCGGAGTCACTTCCTTGTCGCGCACGATCACCATGCCGGTCGAATTCTGGCCGCGGATGTGGCTGCCGGTGATGCCGGTATAGACGTGGGTGATCTTGCAGTCGGCCATCATCTCGGCCTCTTTCAGCGCCTGCTGGATGCTTTGCACCGTCGCGTCGATGTTGACGACGACACCGCGCTTCAGGCCATGTGCCGGTGCGACGCCGAGCCCGGCCAGGCGCAGCTGTCCGTTCGGCAGCACTTCGGACACCACCGCCATCACCTTGGCGGTTCCGATGTCCAGACCCACGACCAGTTCCTTGTATTCCTTGGGCATCGTTCAGTTCCGGGGAGCTTTTTTCTCTGCTGCGGTGAGGGTGGTCGAAACGCCCTTCAGTCGCAGTGCATATCCATCGCGGTGGCGCAGGTCGGCGTACTGCACCGGCCGCAGGTATTCGTTGGCGACGGTGGCGACGGTGGCGACGAAGCGTTCGCTGCGCTTGTGCAGTTCGTCGTCGCTGCCGCGGCCGAGCTCGATGCGCGCGCCGCTGTCGAGTTCGGCACGCCACGACCCGCGGCCGCTCAGCAGCAGCGTCTCGATCTGCCACTCGAGCTGGCCGAACATCGGATCGAGCCGCTGCAGCATCGTCAACATCTGGCGTGAGCTGCCTTCAGGTCCGCTCAGCGTCGGCAGATCGTCGTCCTCGACATCGCCGAGGTTGGCCTCGAACACCTCGCCATGCGTATTGACCAGCTTGTCGCTCGCCTTCTCGACCGCGCCGGTCGGTATCCACAAAGCAGCCGGCTGGTGCTCTTCGAGCGTGACCGCGAGCTGGTTCGGCCAGACGCGGCGGACGATCGCATGGCGCACCCACGGCACCGATTCGAATGCCCGCTGCACCGCATTCAGGTCGATCGTGAAGAAGGTGCCAGCCAGCTTCGGCGCTGCATTGGCGCGGATCGTCGCCTCGCTGTTGTGGCTCAGATCGCCGTCGACCCGGATCGCGGTCAGCCGGAAGACCGGCAGCTGGGCCAACCACCACAGGACCAGCGCCACCGAGGCCAGCGCGGTCAGCGCAAACAGCAGGTTGGCGGTCGCATTCATCAGCACGACGTCGGTCGGCAGCGGCGTCGCGACGCGCTGCTTGACCTTCGGGGTGCGGATGATCGTGGCCATGGTGCTTGCTCGCTCAGCGCTTCGGCGTATCGAGGCTCGCGCCGGCCAGCAGCTGCAGGCACAGCTGCTCGTAGCTGATGCCGGCGGCGCGCGCCGACATCGGTACCAGCGAGTGCGACGTCATTCCGGGCGAGGTATTCATCTCGAGCAGGAACGGCCGCTGGTCGGCCGCGCGGATCATCAGGTCGGCCCGGCCCCAGCCGCGGCAGCCGAGGCTGTGGTACGCGGCGAGCGTGATGCGCTGGATCTCCTGCTCGACGGCGTCGCCGAGGCCGCTCGGGCACAGGTACTGCACGACATCGGTGAAATATTTGTTCTGGTAGTCGTAGGCGCCTTCGGGCGCGACGATGCGGATCACCGGCAGCGCGCGGGCCGTCGCACCCTGGCCGATCACCGGGCAGGTGACTTCCATGCCGTCGATGAATTCCTCACACAACACGTCGGGATCGAAACCGGCGGCGAGTTCGACCGCAGCCTGCATCTGTGAATAACCGGCGACCTTGGTGACGCCGATCGACGAGCCCTCGCGCGGCGGCTTGACGATCAGTGGCAGGCCGAGCTGATCCGGCACGCCGTTGATGCGTTCGCGATCCTGCTCGCCCGGCGCCAGCAGCAGATGGCGCGGTGTCGGCAGACCTTCGGCGATCCAGATCCGCTTCGTCATCACCTTGTCCATCGCGACCGCCGAGGCCATCACGCCGGAGCCGGTATACGGAATGCCGAGCAGTTCGAGCGCACCCTGCACCGTGCCGTCTTCGCCATGCCGGCCATGCAGCGCGATGAAACAGCGCGAAAAACCGTCGCGTTTCAGCTCCGCCAGCTCGCGTTCGGCCGGATCGAAGGCATGGGCGTCGACGCCCTGCGACTGCAGCGCGCTCAGGACGCCGCCACCCGACAACAGCGAAATCTCGCGCTCGGCAGACGTGCCGCCCATCAGCACCGCGGTCTTGCCGAGGCTTGCCGGATCAATCTTCATGCAGCCTCCTTCAGCAGATCGACGACCCGTTGCGGCACCTGGCCGATCGAGCCTGCACCCATCACGATCACGACATCGCCTGCGCGCGCCTGCTCGGCGATCGTCTGTGCCATCTGGCCGATCTCGTCGACGAACACCAGATCGACCTTGCCGGCCAGTCGCAGCGCGCGCGCCAGCGCCCGGCCGTCGGCGGCGGCGATCGGTGATTCGCCGGCGGCATAGACCTCGGCCAGCAACACGACGTCGGCGCTGCCGATCACCTTGACAAAATCCTCGAAGCAGTCGCGGGTCCGCGTGAAGCGGTGCGGCTGGAATGCCAGCACCAGGCGGCGCTCCGGAAATGCGCCGCGTGCGGCGGCGATCGTTGCCGCCATCTCGACCGGGTGGTGGCCGTAGTCGTCGACCAGCGTGAAGCTGCCGCCGGCCGCCGGCAATTCGCCGTAGCGCTGGAAGCGGCGGTCGACGCCCTTGAATTCGGCCAGACCCTGGATAACCGGCTGGTCCGGCAGTTCGAGCTCGGTCGCGACGGCGATGCTCGCCAGCGCGTTCAGCACGTTGTGCCTGCCCGGCAGGTTCAGCGTGACCTCGATGTCAGCCATGCGCACGCCGTTGTGGCGCTGCACCGTGAAGCGCATCGCGCCGTTTTCTGCGCGCACGTCGACGGCGCGGACCATCGCATCTTCGGCAAAACCGTAGCTGACGATCGGCCGCGAGATCATCGGCAGGATCGAGCGCACACCCGGATCGTCGACACAGACGATCGCTGCACCGTAGAACGGCATGCGGTGGATGAATTCGACGAAGGCCTGCTTCAGCTTCGCAAAGTCGTGGCCATAAGTATCCATGTGGTCGGCGTCGATGTTCGTGACCACTGCCATCACCGGCATCAGGTTCAGGAACGAGGCATCGGACTCATCCGCCTCGACGACGATGTAGTCACCCGAACCGAGGCGCGAATTGGCGCCGGCGGCATTCAGCCTGCCGCCGATCACGAAGGTCGGATCGACGCCGGCCTGCGCGAGCACGCTCGTGACCAGGCTGGTCGTCGTCGTCTTGCCGTGCGTGCCGGCGATCGCGATGCCCTGCTTCAGCCGCATCAACTCGGCCAGCATCACCGCACGCGGCACGACCGGAATGCGCGCAGCGCGCGCCGCAATCACCTCCGGGTTGTCGCCCTTCACCGCGGTCGACGTGACGACCGCATCGGCACCGCCGACATGAACCGCGTCGTGACCGATGTGCACGCGGATGCCGAGCTGCGCGAGCCGCCGTGCGGTATCGCTGTCGTTCTGATCCGAGCCCGACACCAGATAACCGAGGTTGTGCAGGATCTCGGCGATGCCGCTCATGCCGGCGCCGCCGACGCCGACGAAGTGGATGTTCTTCACTGCGTGTTTCATGCGCAGATCTCCCGCGTGCCGCGTTTCTTCGGCGGCACTCGTGGCCCTTCGACGAAGTGGATGTTCTTCACTGCGTGTTTCATGCCGCCACCAGCCTTTCAAGTTCGTCTGCGACATGCGCGGCAGCGCGCGGCCGGGCCAGTTCACGTGCCCGCGTCGCGATGCCGAGCAGCGTGTCGCGGGTCAGCCCGGCGATCACGTCGGCAAGCCGGCGCGGAGTCAGTTCGGTCTGCGGCAGGTGCACGCAGGCCTGGTGCGACGCCAGCCAGGCCGCGTTGTCGCGCTGGTGCGAGGTGGTGCTGACGACCAGCGGCACCAGGATGCCGGCGACGCCGGCGGCGCACAGTTCGCTGACCGTCACCGCGCCGGCCCGGCAGACGATCAGGTCGCAATCGGCGAGCCGGCGCGCCATGTCGTCGATGAACGGCACGATGTCGGCCTCGACCTGGCAAGCCGCATAGTCGGCAACGACACCTTCGTGATGCGCCGCGCCGGTCTGGTGCGTGACCAATGGCCGTTGCGCCGGATCCAGCAATGCCAGCGCCTGCGGCAGCGTCTCGTTCAGCACCTTTGCGCCAAGGCTGCCGCCGACGACCAGCAGCCGCAGCGGACCGCTGCGGCCGGCAAACCGTTCGGCCGGAACCGGCAGCGCCTCGATGTCGAAGCGCACCGGGTTGCCGGTGACGACCGCCAGCTTCGTCTTGCGCGCAGCGTCGCCGTCGAAACCGAAGGCGATGCGGTCGGCGACCGGCAGAAGCGCCTTGTTGCTCAGCAGCAGTGCCGCATCGGCATTGACCAGCATCAGCGGCTTGCCGAGCAGCGACGCCATCAGACCCCCGGGGAAGCAGACATATCCACCCATGCCAAGCACGAGCCGGGCGCGCCGGCGGCGGATGATGCGCAGGCACTGCCAGAACGCAACCAGCATCCGCAGCCCGCCGGTCAGCGTCTGCAGCGGGCCATTGCCGCGCAGGCCGCTGAAACCGATCGCATCGAGCTCGATGCCGCTCGGCGGTACCAGCCGGTTTTCCATGCCCTTGGTCGTGCCGAGCCAGCTGACGCTCCAGCCGCGCGACAACATCTCGCGCGCGACTGCAAGCCCCGGAATCACATGGCCACCGGTGCCGGCCGCCATCACGATGAGGTGTTTGTTGCTCATGCGCGACCTCCGCGCATGAGTTGCCTGTTCTGGTTTCGGCCCGCGCGCTGCGCGCGCTTCACGTCGCTTCGCGACATGAGCCTGCACCGAAACAGTCCGGCCCCGCGCTGAAGCGCGTGGCTGCGTGCTATCGCCCGCCTCATGCTCGGCCTCCTCGCATGAGTTGTCTGTTTTCAATATCCACCCGCATCACCATCGCGATCGCGATGACGTTGAGCAGGATGGCCGAGCCGCCGAAGCTCATCAGCGGCAGCGTCAGGCCCTTGGTCGGCAGCACGCCGAGGTTGACGCCCATGTTGATGAAGGCCTGGCCACCCATCCAGATGCCGATGCCCTGGGCAAACAGGCCGGCATAAACCCGGTCGAGTGCGATCGCTTGGCGGCCGATGTGGAAGATGCGCCGGGTCAGCCAGAAAAAGGCGACGATCACGCAGGCCACACCGGCGAAGCCGAGTTCCTCGCCGATCACCGCGAGCAGGAAGTCGGTATGCGCCTCGGGCAGGTAATGCAGCTTCTCGACGCTGTCGCCGAGGCCCTGACCGAACAGTTCGCCGCGGCCGAAGGCGATCAGCGAATGCGACAGCTGGTAGGCCTTGCCGAGCGTATAGCGCTCGTCCCACGGATCGAGGTAGGCAAAGATCCGTTCGCGGCGCCATTCGCTGGTCGTGATCATCAGCACGAAGGCGCCGACCAGGATCGTCGTGATCAGCAGGAACATCCGGCCATTGATGCCGCCGAGAAACAGGATGCCCATCGCGATCATCGCGATCACCAGGAAGGCGCCCATGTCGGGTTCGGCGAGCAGCAGCAGGCCGACCACCGCGACGGCAAACGCCATCGGCAGCACCGCGCGCAGGAAGTTTTCCTTCACGTCCATCTTGCGCACCATGTAGCCGGCCGCATACATCGCCATGGCGAGCTTCGCCAGTTCGGATGGCTGGAAATTGATCACGCCGAGTGCAATCCAGCGCCGCGCGCCGTTGACGCCCTTGCCGATGAACGGCACCAGCACCAGCGCCAGCAGCACCAGCACTGCGACGAACAGCCACGGCGCGGCCTTTTCCCAGAACGCCATCGGCACCTGCACGACGACGATGCCGGCGAGCGCGGCAATCGCGATCGACAACAGGTGGCGGGTCAGGAAGTGGGTATGTTCGTAGCGTGCAAAACGCGGGTTGTCGGGCAGCGCGATCGACGCGCTGTAGACCATCACCAGGCCGAGACCGAGCAGGCCGAGCGCAACCCACAGCAGCGCCTGGTCGAAACCGAGCAACTTCGGCGGCTGGCCGCGGCCGACCTGCACCCAGTCGCGGATCGGTACCGCGGTGTCCTTGTCGACACCGGCCGGGCGGCCAAAACCGACGCGTGCGAGCAGGGCCTTCATGTCGTCACCTCGCCGAGGTCGGCCGCCAGGTCGTGCACCGCGCGAACAAACACCTCACCGCGCTCGCCATAGTTGCGGAACATGTCGAGGCTGGCGCAGGCCGGGCTCAACAGCACCGCATCGCCGGGCTGCGCCTGCTCGAAACACCAGCGTGTCGCCGCTTGCAGCGTCGGGTGGCGTTGCAGTGGCAGCGCCGCGGCTCCATCGGCGCCTTCGGTCAGCGGCCGCAGCGCCTGTTCGACGCGCTCGGCATCGCGGCCGAGTGTCGCGATCGCGCGCGCAAACCGCTGCAACGGCGGCAGCAGCGGTGTGAAATCCTGGCCCTTGCCGTCGCCGCCGAGGATCAGCACCAGCCTGGCCGGCGAACGGTCGCTGCCGAGGCCGTCGATCGCGGCGACGGTGGCGCCGACATTGGTGCCCTTGCTGTCGTCGAAGGCATCGACGCCGCGGATCGACGCGACGAACTGCAGCCGGTGCGGCTCGCCGCTGTAGTCGCGCAGCGCATGCAGCATCGGCGCCAGCGGGCAGCCGATCGCCTGAGCCAGCGCCAGCGCCGCCAGCGCATTGGCTGCGTTGTGGCGGCCGCGCACGCGCAGCGCATCGGCCGGCATCATGCGCTGGAAAAAGAGCTCTTCATCGTCGGCGGCAGCACCGCGCTTGCCGCCGCGCTGCAACGTCGGATCGGCGTCCTGCGCACGGGCCAGCCAGACCATGCCGTTGTCGGTCAACAGGCCGAAATCGCCCGGCCGTCGCGGTGCCTGCAGGCCGAAGCGGATCACCTGGCGCTGCACCGGCTTTGCGAAGCGGCCCTTGCCGGCCACCGGCGCGGGCACCATTGCTTCGACACGCGGATCATCGCGGTTGACGATCATCACCGTCGCGCCGTCGGCCGGCCCATAAACACCCGCCTTCGCGGCGACATAGCTGTCCATCTCGCCGTGCCAGTCGAGGTGGTCCTCGGTGATGTTCAGCACCGTTGCCGCATCGGGCGCAAATCCTTCGACGCCGTCGAGCTGGAAGCTGCTCAGCTCGAGGATCCAGACCTCGGGCAAGGCGGCAGCCAGCCGCGCCGCCCGATCTGCAGCCGGGTCGATGCCTGCATCCGCACCTGTTTCCGCGTCCGCGTCGCTGCCGGCATGCGAATCCGCTGGCGTCGTCTCGGCCGATTGCTCGGCATCTGCCTCGGTCACCTCGTCGACAGCCACCTCGGCCGCCGCCAATGCCTCGGCCAGCGTCTGCAGCATCGTCGGCCCGATATTGCCGGCCACCGCAACGCGCCGGCCGGTACTCGCGACCAGCAGTTGCGTCATCGCCGTCGTCGTCGTCTTGCCGTTGGTTCCGGTGATCGCGATCAGCTTCGGCGCATAAGCGGTATCGGCGCGCAGGTCGGCCAGCGCGGCGATGAACAGATCGAGTTCGCCCTGCACCGGCACGCCGGCGGCGCGGGCGGCGCCAAGCAGTGCGGCGAGTCGGTCGTCGAGCGGCGACAGGCCCGGGCTCTTCAGCACCAGATTCATACCGTCGAGCGCCGCGGCATCGAGCGCGCCATCGAGCATTCGCGCCTGCGGCAGCTCCTGCGCCAGCAGCTGCGCATTCGGCAGCGCCTCGCCGCTGGCCAGCCGGCTGTCCCAGACGGCGATGCGTGCACCGGCGCGCGCGCACCAGCGCGCCATTGCCAGCCCGGACGAACCAAGGCCGAGGATCAGCACCGATGTGGAGGCAAGCTGCTTCATCGTCCGTTCACCGCAGCTTCAGGCTGGCCAGGCCGATCAGGCACAGCAGCATCGTGATGATCCAGAAGCGCACGACGACCTGCGTCTCGCCCCAGCCCGACTTCTCGAAATGGTGGTGCAGCGGCGCCATCTTCAGGATGCGCCGGCCGGTGCCGTAGCGCTTCTTCGTGAACTTGAACCAGGCGACCTGGACCATCACCGACAGCGCTTCGGCAACGAAGATGCCGCCCATGATGCCCAGCACGATTTCCTGCCGCGTGATCACCGCGATCGTGCCGAGCGCGCCGCCGAGCGCGAGCGCGCCGACGTCGCCCATGAAGACCTGCGCCGGATGGGTGTTGAACCACAGGAAGGCGAGCCCGGCACCGGCCATCGCGGCGCAGAACACCAGCAGTTCGCCGGCGCCCGGGATATACGGGATCAGCAGATAACGGCTGAACACCGCATTGCCGGTGACGTAGGCAAAGACGCCGAGCGCCGAGCCGACCATCACGACCGGCATGATCGCCAGACCGTCGAGGCCGTCGGTCAGATTGACCGCATTGCTCGCGCCGACGATCACGAAGTAGGTCAGCATGATGAAGCCGAACACGCCGAGCGGGTAGCTGACCGTCTTGAAAAACGGCACGATCAGGTCGGCCTTCGGCGGCAGCTCGTTCGAGAAGCCGCTCCTGACCCAGTTGACGAACAGTTCGAGCACCCGCAGGTTCGACGTTTCGCTGACGCTGAATGCGAGGTACAGCGCGGCGATCAGGCCGATCATCGACTGCCAGAAATATTTCTCCTTCGAGCTCATGCCCTCGGGGTTCTTGTGCACGACCTTGCGCCAGTCGTCGACCCAGCCGATCGCGCCGAAACCGAGCGTCACGACCATCACGATCCAGACGAAGCGGTTGCTCCAGTCGAACCACAGCAAGGTGGAAACGCCGATGCCGATCAGGATCAGCACGCCGCCCATCGTCGGTGTGCCGCTTTTTGCGAGGTGCGACTGCATCGCGTATTCGCGCACCGGCTGGCCGATCTTCAGAAACTGCAGCCGGCGGATCACCCACGGGCCGAAGGCCAGCCCGATCAGCATTGCCGTCATCGCCGCCATCACCGCGCGGAATGTCAGGTACTGGAAGACGCGGAAGAAGCCGAATTCCGGCGACAGCGTCTGCAGCCATTCGGCCAGGCTAAGCAGCATGCCGGTCTCCTGTTGGCGGCACGTCGCCGGCCGGTTGATTGCTGCGTTCGACGAGCGCGGCGACCGCGCGCTCCATCTGCATGAAGCGCGAACCCTTGACGAGGATCGACGCCGCCGGCGGCGCGGCACCGAGCGCAGCCACCAGCTGGTCGACACCGTCGAAATGGCGTGCACCGTCGAAGGCATCGGCGCTGGCGCGACAGGCCTCGCCGGCAGCCCACAACACATCGATGCCGCGCTGCTTCGCATAGGCGCCGACCTCGGCATGGAAGGCCGGACCATGCTCGCCGACCTCGCCCATGTCGCCGAGCAGCAGCCAGCGCGGCGCCGGCAGGCTGGCCAGCACGTCGATCGCGGCACGCACCGAATCGGGGTTGGCGTTGTAGCTGTCGTCGATCAGCGAAACCGGACGCCCGCCAAGCGACAGCTGCAGCAGTGCCGAGCGGCCCTTCACTGCGACGAAGCCATCGATGCCGCGGCCGACCGCATCGAGCGGACAGCCGGCAGCCACGGCGCAGGCAGTCGCTGCCAGCGCGTTGTGCACGTTGTGATGCCCGGCCAGCGCGAGCCGCGCCTCGACCCGGCCCTGCGGCGTCGACAACGCGAGCCGCCAGTGATCGCCGTGCCAGCTCGCGCCGGCGCTGACATCGGCTGCCGCATCGAGCCCGAATCTGATGCAACGGCGCTGGCCGGCCAGACCGCGCCACAGCGCGGCGTAGGCGTCATCGACCGGGAAGACCGCGATGCCGTCGGCATCGAGCGCGCTGATCGCGCTGCCGTTTTCGCGCGCGACCGCCTCGACGCTGGCCATGAATTCCTGATGCTCGCGCTGCGCGTTGTTGACGAGCACGATGCCGGGTGCGGCGAACGCTGCGAGCTGGGCGATTTCGCCGGGGTGGTTCATCCCGAGCTCGATCACCGCCGCCCGATGCTGCTCACGCAGGCGCAGCAAGGTCAGCGGCACGCCGATGTCGTTGTTGAAATTGCCGGCAGTCGCCAGCGCGGCATCGCCGAGCCAGGCCTGCAGCATGCTCGCGACCATCTGCGTCACGGTCGTCTTGCCGTTGCTGCCGGTGACCGCGATCAGCGGCAGCTGGAAGCGCCGCCGCCACGCCGCGGCCAGCTGGCCGAGCGCCTTGCGGCTGTCGTCAACCTGCAGGCCGCTGAAACCGGCCTCGGCGATGCCGCGCTCGGCAAGCGCTGCGCTCGCACCGGCAGAGGCTGCCTGCGCAAGGTAGTCGTGGGCGTCGAAACGCTCGCCGCGCAGCGCAACGAACAGGTCGCCGGCGCGCAGGCTGCGGCTGTCGCTGTGCACCCGCTGCACCGTCACCGACGGGTCGCCGACCAGCTGCGCGCCGGGCAGCAGGCTGTGGGCCAGTGCGAGGTCCATCATTGCAGCACCTCCACCGCGGCCGCGCCGCCACGCCGCTGCAGCTGTTCGGCGGCCAGTTCGGCGTCGGAGAACGGCAGCCGCCGGTCGCCGATTTCCTGGTAGTTCTCGTGGCCCTTGCCGGCGAGCAGCACGACGTCGGCGGCGGCCGCGTTCTGCACTGCCCAGGCGATCGCCGCGGCACGGTCCTCGATCACCGCTGCCTGCTCCGGCGCGGCCAGCCCGGCGACGACTTCGCCGATGATCGCCGCCGGCTCCTCGTGCCGCGGGTTGTCGCTGGTGACGACGAGTTTGCCGGCGAGGCGCTCGGCCGTTGCCGCCATCAGCGGTCGCTTGCGCCGATCCCGGTTGCCGCCGCAGCCGAACACGCACCACAACACTCCCGAACGCGCGGCGGCCAGTGGCTGCAGCGCCGTCAGCACCTTGTCGATCGCGTCGGGCGAATGCGCATAGTCGACAACGACCAGCGGCGCATCGATCGACGGGCCGTCGATGCGCTGCATGCGGCCGGGCACCGCGCCGAGCGACGCGCAGGCGAGCGCTGCATCGGCGAGCGGAATGCCGAGCGCGCGCAGCCCGCCGATCACCGCCAGCAGGTTCGAGACATTGAAGTCGCCGATCAGCGACGAATGGACCGGCACCGATTCGCCTGCCTCGCGGACGTCGAACGCAAGACCGCCGCCGCCGTGGCCGACCGGCCCTGCCGTCAGCCGGCCTTCGCTGCCGGCCGAATAGGTCCACAGATCGAGTGCGCCGCCGGCCAGCTCGGCAGCCAGTGGAGGCCCTTTCGGATCGTCCAGATTGATGACGGCGGCGCGCAGCCCGGGCCAGTCGAACAACCGGCGCTTGGCCCGCCAGTAGCTGTCCATGTCGCCGTGGTAATCGAGGTGGTCCTGCGAAAAATTGGTCAGCAGGGCGACCGCGATGCGGGTGCCGGCAAGCCGCTGCTCCTCGATGCCGATCGACGAGGCCTCGATCGCACAGGCATCGATGCCGTCATCGGCAAAACGGCGCAGCGCGTGCTGCAGGCCGACCGGATCGGGTGTCGTCAGCCCGGTCGGCACCAGCTCCGGCGGGATGCCGACGCCGAGCGTGCCGATCACGCCGCAGCGCCGGCCGACGTGGTTCAGCGCCTGTGCCAGCCACCATGTGGTCGAGGTCTTGCCGTTGGTGCCGGTCACCGCGAGCAGCTGCAGCGCGTCGCTCGGCTGCTGGTAGAAGGCAGCGGCGATCTCGCCGCTGATTGCCTTCAGCCCGGCAACCACGGCGATCTGCGGCCGCCCGTCAAAGGCAAACGCGTCGACACCGTCGGCCTCGACGATGCAGCCGACCGCGCCTGCTGCGAGCGCCGCATCGACAAATACGCGCGCATCGCTCGCCTGGCCGGGCCAGGCGATGAAGGCATCGCCGGCTGCGATGCGTCGGCTGTCCGAACACAGGCCGCTCGCACCACGCTGGCGCAGCCAGTCGAGGATGTCGGCGATTCCGTTCAATTGCGGCACCGCCATCAGAAACTCTCCTCGACGGCCGGCAGCTGGCGGGTCACGATGTGCGGCCGCACATCGAGATCGGGCTGCACGTTCAGCGTACGCAGCGTCTGCTGAACGACCTCGCTGAAGACCGGCGCGGCGACCAGGCCGCCGTAATATTTGCCGTTGTTCGGCTCGTCGACCATCACCGCAACGATGATGCGCGGGTCGCTGATCGGCGCCATGCCGACGAACCACGAGCGGTATTTTTTCGCCGAATAACCCTTGCCTTCCTGCTTGTGCGCGGTGCCGGTCTTGCCGCCGACCGAATAACCGATCGCCTGCGCCAGCGGTGCCGTGCCACCGGCACCTGCAGCCATCTGCAGCATCTGACGGACTTCGCTGGCAACGCCCGGCGACAACACGCGAACACCGCTGACCGGCGTCGCCGCCTCTTGCGGCGGGCGCTTCAGCAGCGTCATCGGAATCAGTTCGCCGTCGTGCGCAAAAACGGTATAGGCACGCGCCAGCTGGAACAGGCTGGCCGACAGGCCATAGCCGTAACTCATCGTCGCCTGTTCGATCGGACGCCAGCTCTTGTGCGGCCGCAGCCGGCCGGTCACCGCGCCGGGGAACGCCAGTTGCGGCTTCTGGCCGAAACCGAGGTTCGAGAACAACTCGTGCATTTCGCGCGGCTGCATCTGCATCGCCAGCTTGACGGTGCCGACGTTGCTCGATTTCTGCACCACTTCGGCGACCGTCAGCGGGCCGTGCGGATGGGCATCGCTGATCGTCGCGCCGCCGACCGTGATCCGGCCCGGCGCGGTCTGGATCACCGTCGACGACTTGACGCGGCCAGACTCCATCGCCCAGCCGATGATGAAAGGCTTCATCGTCGAGCCCGGCTCGAAGGTGTCGGTCAGCGCGCGGTTGCGCAATTGCTCGCCGGAGAGCTTCTTGCGGTCGCCGGGAACAAAACTCGGGTAGTTGGCCAACGCCAGCACCTCGCCGGATTTCGCATCGAGCACGACAACGCTGCCGGCCTTCGCCTTGTGCTCGGCGACCGCATCGCGCATCCGCTGGTAGGCGAAAAACTGGATCTTCGAGTCGATCGACAGCGTGATGTCGCGGCCGTTGGTCGCGGCAACGCTGTCGCCGATTTCCTCGACGACGCGGCCGAGCCGGTCCTTGATCACGCGGCGGCTGCCGTCGAGCCCGGCGAGTTCCTTCTGCCACGCGAGTTCGATGCCTTCCTGGCCCTTGTCCTCGACATTGGTGAAGCCGACCACATGGGCCGCCGCCTCGCCTTCCGGATAACGGCGCTTGAACTCGCGCACGTCGTAGACGCCCTTGATGCCGAGCGCCAGCACCTGCTTCGCGAGTTTTTCGTCGACCTGGCGGCGCAGCCAGACGAAGCTCAGCCGGTCGTCGAGCTTGGCGGCAAGGTCTTTCGGACCGATGTTCAGCAGACGGCCGAGTTCGGCCCGCTGCGCCGGCGTTGCCTCGAGGTCCTTCGGGATCGCCCACAGCGACGGCGTCGGCACGCTCAGCGCGAGGATCACGCCGTTGCGGTCGAGGATGCGGCCGCGGCTCGCGGTCAGCTCGAGCGTGCGCGCATAACGGATCTCGCCTTGCCGCTGGAAAAAGTCGCTGCCAACCACCTGCACATAGGCAGCGCGGCCGATCAGCACGCAGAAGCCGGCACCGACCAGCGCCACCAGCAGTTTCGACCGCCATGGCGGCGTGCGCGACGCCAGCAGCGGGCTGGTCGAATAATTCAGGTTGCGCAGGTTGGCGATCGAACCCGGCACCGATGCCCGCTTGTTGCGCTTCATCGCTTCACCCCGACTGCGCTGGCGGCACTGGCCGGCGGGCTGGCAAAACGGACCACCGGCGCGCCGGGAAGCGGCGCGTCGACATAACGCGTGACCGCCGGCGTCGCGGTGCGCATTGCCAGTTTTTCACGCGCGGTGCGTTCGATCCGCAGCGGCGTCGCCTGCGCCTGCAGTTCGGCCTGCAGACGCTCGTGCTCGACGTCGAGCTGCCGTGCTTCGGACTGTGCGCGGTCGAGCGCGGTGAACAGGCGGCGCCCGTCGTAGCTGACCCGCACCAGATACAGCGCACTGGCCAGCAGCACCAGCAGCAGGATGACGTTCATGCGGCTGCTCATGCGGCACCGCCTGGCTGCGCCAATCCCACATCGGTCCGTTCGGCAACCCGCATCACCGCCGACCGCGAGCGCGGATTGGCGCGGATCTCGGTTTCACCGGGCTTGAAGCGGCCCCTGGCCTTCAGCCGCAGCGGCGGCGGCGCGGCAAACGGCGCGCGCCGGTCGAACACCGCCTTGCTCTCGCGGGCAATGAAGGTCTTGACGATGCGGTCCTCGAGCGAGTGGAAGCTGATCACGACCAGCCTGCCGCCCGGCGCGAGCAGGTCCAGCGAAGCGCTCAGGGCCTGTTCGAGCTCCTCAAGCTCGGCATTGACAAAAATCCGAAGCGCTTGAAATGTGCGCGTTGCTGGGTCCTGGCCTGCTTCACGGGTTTTGACCGCACCAGCCACGAGGTTGGAAAGCGCCCCCGTGGTTCGCACAGGGCTCCCGCTTTCGCGCCGAGCAACAAGCGCCTTTGCAATCTGCCCAGCAAACCGTTCTTCCCCATAGTCACGAATCACCTCCGCAATCTGGCGCTCATCGGCGCGGGCGAGAAAATCCGCGGCACTTTCGCCGCGCGTCGTGTCCATCCGCATGTCCAGCGGACCATCGAACCGGAAACTGAAGCCGCGTTGCGGGTCGTCGATCTGCGGCGACGACACGCCGAGGTCGAGCAGCACGCCGTCGACCTGCGTCACGCCGTGGTCGGCCAGCACCGCGGCCATGTCACCGAAACGGCTGTGGTGGATGAAAAAACGCGGGTCGTCGACCCGCGCTGTTCCCGAGGTGGCGGCAGCAACTGCCTCGGGATCGCGGTCGAAGGCGATCACCCTGCCTTTCTCGTCGAGCCGCTGCAGCAGCGCCCGCGCATGCCCGCCCCGGCCGAAGGTGCCGTCGACATAGATGCCGTCGGTCTGCTCGACGCCGTCGCGCAGCAGCAGCGCATCGACCGCCTCGTGCAGCAGCACGGTCGTGTGGGCAAAGACGGGGGAATCGGCAGTCACGGATTGGCTGGGTGCGGTGCGCGGGTCAGAAGCTGAAATCTTTCAGCGACTCGGGCAATTCGGACTGCATCACGCGGGCTTCGTGTTCTTCATAACGCGCCGCGTCCCACAACTCGAAGTGGCTGCCCATGCCGAGCAGGATCACGTTCTTTTCGAGGCCGGTCGATTTGCGCAGCTCGGGCGAAATCAGCACCCGCGACGAGCCGTCGATCTCGACGTCCATCGCATTGCCGAGGAATACCCGCTTCCAGCCGCTCGCCGACATCGGCAATGCAGCGACGCGGTCGCGAAAATCCTCCCACGCCGGACGCGGAAAAATCATCAGCGCGCCTTCCGGGTGCTTGGTGATCGTCAACTGGTTGACGGCAATCGCAGCCAGCACCTCGCGATGACGCGCAGGCATGGCGATACGCCCCTTGCCGTCCAACGTCAGCGCCGAAGCACCCTGGAATACGATATTTGCCACCTCGCCCCACAAAAATGCACTTTCATGCACTTTAACCGAGGTTTTGGGGCCGGTCAATCAAACGGCAAAGAAAAAATCAATGAAATCAAGTACTTACGAAAACTTTGAAAGGTAAAAACCGGCGAAAAAAGGCGTTCAAAAACAAGCACTTGTGGTGTGCACTGAAAGTGAACTCTGAGGAGCCGGCCGCCACTGGTGGCGTTTCAAGCTTGTAACGCCCGCTGCGCGGCCACAACGCCGGCGGCGCGGCCGGTGCGCGCGCTGCTGTCAGGAGCCGGTCGCGGCGCTGCCGGCCGGCTTCGGCGGCAGCATCAGCAGCATCAGTTCGCCGTACATCGGCCGCGTCAGCATCCGCGAGATGCCGCTGGCCAGCAAGGCAGTGGCCATCAGGCTCAGCACCATCGTCTGGCCGGCAACCATCTCCATCACGATGATGAAGGCGGTGATCGGCTCCTGCGTCGCCGCGGCGAGAAAACCGACCATGCCGAGCGCGATCAGCGGTATCGCGTCCTGCGCGCTCAATCCGGTCAGCAGCGCGACATCGTTGCCGAGGCTGGCGCCGATCGCCAGCGAGGTCGCGAACATCCCGCCGGGCACACCGGACCAGGCCGACAACCAGGTCGCGATGAACTTGAGCAACGTGTAGACGATCGGCAGGTCGGCATGCCCTTCGAGCAGGGCGCGCGTCGGCTCGTAACCGGCGCCGGCGGTGGCGCCGCCGGTGACCGCGCCGATCACTGCGACGCCGGCACCGCAGGCGGCGGCAAACCGCAGCGGATGGGCGGTCCGCCAGCGGCAGAAGCGGTCCGGCATGCCTTGCGCCGATGCAACGATCAGGCGCGAGAACAGGCCGCCGCCGAGCCCGGCCAGAACCACCACCAGCAGCCCGGGCCAAAGCAGGTTCAGCGACAGCGACTGCACCTGCAGCCGGCCGAAATAGCTGAGATTGCCGAATGCCGAGATCGCGACCAGACCGGCCAGCACGATCGCCGAGATCACCAACGAGCTGTGCGAGATGCCACGCCGGCGCGACAAGGCCTCGAGCGCGAACACGATGCCGCCAAGCGGCGTGTTGAACGCAGCGGCGATGCCGGCCGCCGCGCCGGCGACCATCAGGTCGTAGCCATCGATGCCCGACTGCGGCGACAGCCAGCGCCTCGCATGCAGCATGATGCCGGCGCCGACCTGCACCGTCGGCCCTTCGCGGCCGATCGACAAGCCGGCCAGCAACCCGCCGGAGACGAGTGCAATCTTGTGCATCGACATCCGCACCGAAACCCAGCGGCTCTGCTTGTCGGCCGGCAGGTCTTCCTGCAGCGCCGCCATCACCTGCGGGATGCCGGATCCGGCGGCAAACGGCGCATATTTGCGGCACCACCAGACCAGCGCGAAGGTCAGGATCGGCGTCCAGAACAGCGTCAGCCCGACACCGAGCGACATGCCGAACGGCACGTTTTTCGCGTCCCACGGATCGAGCGCGCGCAGGTGGAAAAAGAATTCGCTGGCGGCCTCGGCCAGCATCGTGAAGCCGACCACCGTCAGGCCGGTGGCCACCGCATAGGCCAGCACGACGACCCGATCGCGCCACTGATGGCCACCGGCCAGTTCGGCCTTCAGGTTGCTCCAGAAATCGGGAAGATGGGCCATCGACTGCTGCTTGCGGATCCTTGGGTGGTGATCGCGCCTCAGCGCGGTGCGACGCCGATCAGCCAGGCATGACCGACCGCAAAAAACAGCAGATAGACGACCAACCCGCCGACCACTGCGATCGCATCGTTGAAGCGGCCGACCGGCAATTCGGGTTTCGGCCGCGCCGGACGGCGCTTCATCGAGATGCGGTCGGCGACGGCCCAGGCGAGGAAGCCGCCGAACAGCAGCACGTCGGCGACGCTGCCGTTGGCCAGCAGGTGTGCGGTGGCCCACAGCTTGACGGCCAGCAGCATCGGATGGCGGGTTGCCGACTGGATCCGCCCCGGCAGATAGGCGGCAAACAGCAGCACGAACACCGGCGCCATCAACAGCCAGGCCAGATGGCGCAGCATCGCCGGCGGGGTGTAGAGCGTGATCGGAGACTGCCGCGCCAGCCCGTAGCCGACGATGATCAGCAGCAGCCCGACGGCGGCGATCAGCGAATAAAGCCCTTTCCAGCGCAGCTCACCGAACTGCCGGACGCGTGCGTCACGCCACTGCGGCGCGACGATCGACACCGAGTGCAAACCGAGAAACAACACCAGACCAGCCAGCAGGACCGCCATGACTCCTTCCACCCGTCGCAGGTCTCGTGCCGCGGCGCCGCAGAAGCTTGCAGCGCCGGCACAGGCGACGACGCCGACGGTATCACGGTCGCGCGGTCTGCCGGCAGCGCGTCACTCCGATTCCTTGATCATTCGCCCTGCCGTGGCCTGCACCGGACGGGCATTCATCGGATAGAGGCGGTCGAAGATCGCGATCTGCTGCGGCGAGATCTCGACCGGCGACTTCATCACCAGCCACAACACGTCCTCGGTGCATGGCGGCTCGGTCAGCGAACCCATGTACGCAAAATAGCCGCGTGCTGTCGGCAGCAGCGCATTCAGATCGACCGCCGCACCGACCAGCTGGTCGCTGCCCTTTTCCAGCGGCAGGTTGTTCCAGACCGTCTGGATCAGCGGCTGCGCAGCGCCACGGCTGAGCAGCACCGCGACGATTGCCAGCCGGCCGTCGGCATCGCGGTGCACCAGATGGGCATCCATGTCGAAGCGGCGGCCGTCGATGCGTTCCTCCGACGGTTTGTGGAAATGGAATTGCTGCAGTTCGAAGCGCCGTCCCATCACCTCGATCCAGTTGCCGGCACCGACGTTGACCTGGATCGTGTGGCCGGTGTCGACGACGCGGATCGAGCTCGGCGCATAGTTGAAGCCGATCGGCTCGAGCTGCAGTTTCAGACCGTCGCGCAGATCGATCGGGCTTTGCCGCTGGCCACTGGCACAGGTCGCGTATTCGGGCTTCAGATCGGCCCAGGCATGCGGGCCCGACGGGCCGTCATAGGCCCATTTCGGTGCACCATGGGCATGCGCGGCCGCCCCGTGCGTCGTTTCGCGGCGCTCAGCATCGAGCCGCTGCACCGCGGCAAGGCGGGCCGTGCTGCCCGGCACCAGCGCCATCGGCTCAGCGCCAGCGCGCGGCGGCGCTGCCGGTGCGGCGGTTCGCACCGCCGTCGCAGGCTGGCTGGCCGGCTCACGCCGGTTGACGATCTGCAGCGTCTTCGCAGCTGCACCGGCGCCGGTACTCTTGCCGTCGGCAGCCGACAGCGCGTCGACCAGCCGCTGGCGCATCTGCTCGGGGCTGTCCTTCGCGGGCAATTCCTTCGTCTTCGCCGCAACGATGGCGGCGGCACCAGGCGTGCCGGCCCGCGGCGCGGTCTCCCGCGACGGAGAGTTCTGCGGGTCGATCAACGGCGGCGGCGATGCCGACAGCGCGGCGCCGCTGAGCGGCAGTTGAACAACGAAGACCGCCGCAGCAGCGGCCAGGCGGGGCAGCAGAAACATCGAACAGGCTCCAGCAAAAACGAGCCGGCGCCTGCCGCCTCCAGCCGCCTTTATCGGCCTCCCGCCAGGCGTCTTGAATTTCTAAGCCTCGACCCGAGGCTTGACCCAGATCCACGCGACGATGCCGATGCTCATCATCAGCAGCGATGCGGTGGCCAGCCCGACCGTCGAATGCATCACCAGCGGCGCAATCACGCCGGCGACCAGCCCGTTGGCGACGCTGCCGACAAAGGCCTGCAGCGACGAGGCCATGCCGCGCCGCTCCGGCACCAGGTCGAGCACCAGCAGCGTGACGACCGGCACCATCAATGCCCAGCCGAAGGCGTAGATCGCGATCGGCCACATCGCCCACCAGACATTCGGCGTGAACAGCAGATTCAGCGCGACGTTGAGCAGCGAGACGACCAGCATGATCACGAAGCCATGGCGGATCTGATGACGCGGCTTGATCTTGCCGGCCAGCCGGCCACTGAGAAACGCGCCGCCCATGATGCCGCCGATCGTCAGCACGAAGAACCAGAAGAACTGCCCCGGTGCCAACTGCAGATGCTCGCCGAGAAAAACCGGCGACGACAGCACATACAGGAACATGCCATTGAACGGAATGCCGCTGGCCAGTGCCAGCATCAGGAAACGCGGGCTGGCGCCGAGTTGCCAGTAGCCGCGCATCAGATGGCGGGCATTGAACGGCTGGCGCTGCATCACGTGCAGCGTTTCCGGCAGCAGCCGGTAGTTGGCGACCCACAGCACGACGCCGATCAGCGTCAGAAACCAGAAGATGCTGTGCCAGTCGGCATGCACGAACAGGAAGCCACCGACCATCGGCGCGACCGCCGGCGCGACGCCGAAATAGATCGTCACCTGCGACATCACGCGCTGCGCATCGGCCGGCGCGAACATGTCGCGGATCACCGCGCGAGCGACGACGATGCCGGCGCCGGCCGACATGCCCTGCAGCGCGCGGAAAAAGATCAACGTGCTGATGTGATCCGACAGTGCACAGCCTGCCGACGCGAGCGTGAACAAGGCGACCCCGGTCAGCACGACCGGGCGGCGGCCGAAGCTGTCGGCCAGCGCGCCGTGGAACAGGTTCATCACCGCAAAGCCGAACAGATAGGCCGACAGCGTCTGCTGCATCTCGACCGGCGTTGCGCCGATCGACCGCGCGATGCCGGTGAATGCCGGCAGGTAGGTGTCGATCGAGAACGGGCCGAGCATGCCCAGGCAGGCCAGCAGCATCGCCAACGCCCACTGCGGCCGGCGCCACAGCATTGCGGCATCAGGATTCATCGGCAACGGGTCCGGTCACAGGCCGCGGCCGGCGGCCTTGGCGGTTGAAGAAGAATGGTGCCGCGGAACTGCCGGCGGATAAAAAAGTGAAGCGAACCGATAGGCCGGATTCTGTGCGGCACGACGCCCTTGCGGGCGCCTGCCGTGACCGCCATTCCTCTGGGCCCCGCATCGCTGCGAAGCTCGGTGCCACCTACCCGCACACTCCCCGAGCCGGATCGACGTGTGCCTATTTGGTGTTGCTGCGCGCAGAGATTGCCCGTTTCACCCGAGGCGGGCGAACGCCCGCTCGACTCGTCTCTGTTGCTCTGATCCTCACCTTGCGGTGGACAGCGGTTAGCTGCTGCGCTGCTCTGTGCAGTCCGGACCTTCCTCCGATGCGCCCTTTCGGGTGATGCAACAGCGGCGGTCTGGCTCGCTTCACCGGGGAATTATCGCCGCTGCACCGTTTTCGTGCAGCGGACGGAAAACAGCCGGGTCGGCATAGAAGCCGGGCTCGTCGTTTGCCGCCCACCAGCCCGGCACGCCGAGCACCGGCAGCGGGACGTGGCAGCGTGCGGCGAGCCGTTCGGGGGTCAGCCATTCGCTGAGGAAGGCCTCGATGTCCTGGTCGGCCAGTTGATGCGGCAGCAGCCAGGCGTGGGCGGTGATCGGCTTGCGTGGTTCGACCAGTTTCTCGACCAGTGCATGGCCGAACAGATGGATGGAGGCATCGGCCCAGGCCAAACGGTGCTCGACGAACAGCGCATGCCAATTTCGGCGCCGCAGCGCCTGCTCGAGCAGCGGTGGCAGCCGCAGCAGCGCGGCATTCTCGTCGAACAGCGTCAGCGCATCGCGCACCGGGCCGCGTCGGCCAGCCGTCGGCTGGCGGGCGATCTCGGCCGCCTGCAATTCATTCAGATGGCGCTTCAGATGTGGCCAATGCAGCCACATCAGCCCGTTGAACAGGTCGTGCAGGTTGTCGCGGGTCGGCACGCTGGCGGTCGAGGCGATGAAGGCTTCGTAGGCCAGGCCCGGCGGCAATTCGGACTGCGCGACGAAGCGCAACGGGCCGGCGCTCAGCGATGGCACGCCACAGCCACCCGCTGCGGCGGCCAGTTCGGCATTCAGCGCGCCGGCCACATCGGCGCCGGCGGCCAGCGACGCGGCGAGGCGGCGGCCGGTCCGCCGATAACGCGCAAGCCAGGGCGCCGCCCAATCGACGTCGGCGAGCCGGTCGACCACCCCGCCCATCGGCTGCGCCTCAGCGTTCTTCCGGCGCCAGGTAGCGGACCTTGTTCGGCGTGCGTTCCGGCGTCAGCTCGAACAACTCGGGATATTTGCGGAACAGCTTCGTCGATGGCGCGCTGCGTGCCAGCAGACCGGCATCGAGCAGGCCCTGTTTGGCCTGGTTCAGCTGCATCCGCGCGCCGGCGCGCAAGTCCGGCAGCGCATCCAGCATGCGTTCGACCTCGGCCGGGGACGCCGCCGCTGTCGAGCCGGCGTCGGTCGACCTTGCCGAGCGGCGGCCGCGCGCCTGCTGCGCCCGCGCCGGTGCCGGTGCCGGTGCCGGTGCCGGCGCCGGTGCCGGTGCTGCTGGTGCCGGTGCTGGTGCAGGTGCCGACGACGCGGTGCCCGCGCGCGAACTGCTGCGGCTGCTGCGGCTTTTTGCCGCACGTTTGGCCGGCGCGGCGGCACGGGTCTCCGCCTGCTTCGCCGTCGCAACCGGCCGTGCGGTCCGGCTCGCCGCGTGGTGCGGCAGGTCGACGAAGTCGTCGTAGACCGGCTTCGATTCATCACCGGTCTTGCCGAGCTGGCCGATGCCTTCGACGCGGCAGCCCTTTTCGCGCAGCCGGATCACCAGTGGCGCGAAATCGGAGTCCGACGACACCAGCACGACGATGTCGGGCCGCTCGCTGGCCACCAGCTCCATCGCGTCGACGGCCAATGCGATATCGGTCGAATTCTTGCCGGTCGAGACATTGACCATCGGCCTGATCGACAGCGACTTGAACAGCTTGACCTGCTTCACCGCCAGCTCGGCAGTGCACCAGGCGCGCCGCACATGGGCCGCGCCATGGCGTTCGATCACCAGCGCCAGCGCCTGCTCGATGACCTCGACATTGACGTTGTCGGCGTCGATCAGCAGCATCACATAGGGAACAGCTCGTGCCGGCGTCATGCGAGTTTCCAGTCCAGGGTTTCGCCACCGCGCAGCGGCTTCAGCTCGGCATCGCCGAACGGCAGGGTTTCGGGCAGGGTCCAGCGCTCGCGGCGCAGCGTCACCTTGCCCTGGTTGCGCGGCAGGCTGTAGAAATCGGCGCCGTTGAAACTGGCAAAGGCTTCCAGCTGATCCAATGCGCCGGCCTCGTCGAAGGCCTGCGCATACAGCTCCAGCGCCGATGCGGCGGTATAGCAGCCGGCGCAGCCGACCGCATGCTCCTTCAGATGGGCGGCGTGCGGCGCGCTGTCGGTGCCGAGGAAAAAGCGCTTGTTGCCGGAGGTCGCCGCGGCGACCAGCGCCTGGCGGTGGGTCTCGCGCTTCAGCACCGGCAGGCAGTAGTAATGCGGCCGGATGCCACCGAGAAAGATCGCATTGCGGTTGTACAGCAGGTGGTGTGCGGTGATCGTCGCGCCGAGGGATTCACTGGCCTCGGCGACATACTGCGCCGCGTCGCGCGTCGTGATGTGCTCGACGACGATTTTCAGCTCCGGAAACTCGCGCCGCAGCGGCTCGAGTTTCTGGTCGATGAAGGCCTTTTCGCGGTCGAACAAGTCGATTTCCGGATCGGTGACCTCGCCGTGCACCAGCAGCAACAAACCGGCGCGCTGCATCGCTTCGAGTGTCGCCCAGGTCTTGCGCAGATCGGTGACGCCGGCATCGCTGTTCGTCGTCGCACCGGCCGGGTACAGCTTCAGCGCCTTGATGCCGGCAGCGGCCGCGCGCTCGATCTCCGCCGGCGGCAGGCTATCGGTCAGGTACAGCGTCATCAGAGGCTCGAAGTCGACGCCCGGCGGCACCGCGGCGACGATGCGATCGCGATACGCCAGCGCCTGTGCGGTCGTCGTCACCGGCGGCTTCAGGTTCGGCATGATGATCGCGCGGCCGAACTGGCGTGCGCTGTCGGGCACCACGGCGGCCATCGCAGCGCCATCGCGCACATGCAGGTGCCAGTCGTCCGGGCGGGTGATCGTCAAGGTGTCGGTCATCCGCTGATTCTCGCATCCGGCCTGTGGCCGTCGGAATGCCGGCGCGCGATGCCGGCCGCTGCACTGCGAGTGGCTGCGCGCGTCAGTTGGCCCCTCCGGGCCCGCACTTCAGCTCCGGGCTCGGAATCGGCCGGCACTTGTCGAAGGCCTCGGCCTTGACGCCGCCGCCAACGGTGCGATACGGGCCGAAACATTCGCCGCTCTCGCGGTACAGCTGCCGCCAGGTCGCGCAGTCGGTCGAGTCGTCGACCCCTCTGGACGGACGCCGCTGCGTCGTCGGTGAAGCCGCCGGAGGACGGCCCGATCCGGCGCCGGAAGCGGCCGACTGTGCCGGGTCGACCGCGCGCTGATCGCCGAGACCGGCGCGTTGCCGCATAAGTTGCGCCTCCTGCTGCGCCTTGATCACCCGATCGGGATCGATCCGGTACTGGCTCGAATCGCTGCATTGCGCAGTGGCTGCATAACGCTCCGGCACCACGTCGGCGAGATGGGTCCGCCCGCTGTCGTCGACCCAGCGACAGATCGGCGCGGCGCTTGCCGACTGGCCGAGCAGCGGCAACACCAACAGGAGAAGCGGAAAAACGGCAGCTGCAGACATCTGGACCTCCGGATGCATCCGGCAGGATGCAAAACGCTGATTCCGTTCAGATTCAGCCGGAGCGTTTCGGTTCAACTCGAAGGTGTTGCAAACGCGGCCGGCCGCGCCTCAGTGCTGCAGGATCTTCGACAGAAATTCCTGCGCACGCGCCGCCCGCTGCTCCGGGTGGTCGAAAAATTCCTGGCTGCTGCAGTCCTCGACGATGCGGCCGTGGTCCATGAAGATCACGCGGTCGCTGACCTTGCGCGCAAAACCCATCTCGTGGGTCACGCACATCATCGTCATGCCGTCCTCGGCCAGCTTGACCATCACGTCGAGCACTTCGCCGACCATCTCCGGGTCCAGCGCCGAGGTCGGCTCGTCGAACAGCATCACGATCGGATCCATGCTCAACGCGCGGGCAATCGCGACGCGCTGCTGCTGGCCGCCGGACAACTGGGCCGGAAACTTGTCCTTGTGCGCGATCAGGCCGACGCGGTCGAGCATCTTCAGGCCGCGCGCCACCGCATCGTCCTTGCTGCGGCCGAGCACCCTGATCTGCGCCAGCGTCAGGTTGTCGGTCACGCTGAGGTGGGGAAACAGCTCGAAATGCTGGAACACCATGCCAACGCGCGCGCGCAGCTTCGGCAGGCTGGTTTTCGGGTCGGCCAGCGAGACGCCGTCGACAACGATTTCGCCCTCCTGGAACGGCTCCAGCCCGTTGACCGTCTTGATCAGTGTGCTTTTTCCGGAGCCGGACGGGCCACAGACGACAACGACCTCGCCGCGGGCGATCGACGTCGTGTTGTCGGTCAGCACCTGGAATTCGCCGTACCACTTGCTGACGCCGCGGATCTCGATCATCGGGCCGTCCGCCGCGCCTTGCACCGCCGCCGCCACCGGACTCAATGGCCGAGGATCTTCGACAGGAAGTCCTTCGTGCGGTCGCTCTTCGGATTGTCGAAAAATTCGTTCGGCTCGTTCTGCTCGACGATCTGGCCCTGGTCCATGAAGATCACGCGGTTCGCGACCGCCTTCGCGAACGCCATCTCGTGCGTCACGCACAACATCGTCATGCCCTGGTCGGCGAGCTCGATCATCACGTCGAGCACCTCCTTGATCATCTCCGGATCGAGCGCCGAGGTCGGCTCGTCGAACAGCATGATCTTCGGCGTCAGGCACAAGGCGCGGGCGATCGCGACCCGCTGCTGCTGGCCGCCGGACAACTGCAGCGGGTACTTTTTCGCCTGCTCGGCGATGCGCACCCGCTCGAGCTGCTGCATCGCACGCTCCTCGGCATCTTTCTTCGGCGTCTTGCCGACCCACATCGGCGCCAGCGTCAGGTTTTCCAGCACGGTCAGGTGGGGGAACAGGTTGAACTGCTGGAACACCATGCCGACCTGACGCCGCACCTTGTCGATTGCCTTGATGTCATCGGTCAACTCGACGCCGTCGACGAGCAGCCGCCCTTCCTGGTGCACTTCGAGCCGGTTGATGCAGCGGATCAGCGTCGACTTGCCGGAGCCGGACGGGCCGCAGATGACGATCCGCTCACCCTGCTCGACCTTCAGGTCGATGTCGCGCAGCACGTGGAAATCGTTGCCATACCACTTGTTCAGCTTGTCGAATTCGATGATGTATTGACTCATGGCGCAACGGTCCTATCGGTTCTTGCTCACCGCCAGCCGGCGCTCGATCCACAAGCTGTAGCGTGACATCGAGAAGCAGAAGATGAAATAGATCAGCGTGATGAACAGATAGCCCTCGATCTTGAATGGCCGCCAGTCGGCATCCGAATTGAGGGCCAGGCTCAGCGCGCCGGTCAGTTCGTAGAGGCTGACGATGGTCACCAGCGAGGTGTCCTTGAAGATGCCGATGAAGATGTTCATGATGCCCGGCACGACCATCGCCAGAGCCTGCGGCAGCACGATCTTGCGCTGCGTCTGCCAGTAGGTCAGGCCGATCGACTGCGCCGCCTCGATCTGCCCCTTCGGTATCGCCTGCAGGCCGCCACGCACCGTTTCGGCCAGATAGGCGGCGGCAAACAAGGTGATGCCGATCAGCACGCGTATCAGCACGTCGGGCGACTTGCCGATCGGCATGAACAGCGGAAACAGGAACGACGCCATGAACAGCACCGAGATCAGCGGCACGCCGCGGATCAGCTCGACATAGACGATGCAGACGGTGCGGATCGCCGGCAGGTCGGAGCGGCGGCCGAGCGCGACCAGCACCGACAGCGGAAATGCCAGCACGATGCCGAGCGCGGCGAGCATGATCGTCAGCGGCAGGCCACCCCACTGGTCGGTGGTGACCCGCGACAGGCCGAAGAAGCCGCCGCCCATCAGAACCAGGAAGGCGCCGACGACGACGACCCACAGCAGCGCCAGCCATGGCTTCCAGAATACGCGGATGCAGCTGGCGATCAGCAGGCCGAGCAGCAGCACGGTGGCCAGCAGCGGCCGCCACTGCTCGTCATACGGATAGCGGCCGAAGATGATGATGCGGTATTTTTCGGCCACCACGCCCCAGCAGGCGCCGATGCCGCGCGCTGCCTGGCAGGTGTCGGCATCCGGCTCGAAGACCGCGCGCAGCATGCCCCAGTTGATGATCTGCGGGACGAACCAGGCGATCAGTCCGATGATCGCGACGGTGGTCAGGATGCTGATCCAGTCACCGAGCAGGTTGTCGCGGATCCAGGGCATCGCGCCCTCGGTCTTGATCGGCGCCGGCCGCGGCTCGATCGGCTTGAAAGGTTTGTAGGTCGCGTCCATTTCAGTGCTCCGTTGCCGGGCTCGCGCTGCGCCAGGCAGGCATCCATTCCAACCAAGCAGCCGCCACGGATCCGGCTTTGCCGGGCCGTTGGCGGCGCCCCCCTGGGGGGGAGGCGCCGAAGGCGCTTCGGGGGGGGGTCATCATCGCTCTTTGATCGCGGCGCGCGCGTTGTACCAGTTCATGAAGGCCGACGTGGCCAGTGACAGCGTCAGGTAGACCAGCATGATGATCGCGATGCACTCGACCGCACGGCCGGTCTGGTTCAGCGCGGTGTTGGCGATCGACACGATGTCGGGGTAGCCGATTGCCACCGCCAGCGATGAGTTCTTCGTCAGGTTCAGGTACTGGCTGGTGATCGGTGGAATGATCACGCGCAGCGCCTGCGGCAGGATGACCAGCCGCATCGCCTGGTTCTTCTTCAGGCCGATGCTGCTGGCAGCCTCGACCTGGCCATGCGACACCGATGCGATGCCGGCGCGCACGACCTCGGCAATGAAGGCCGAGGTATAGAAGGTCAGCCCGAGCAGCACCGCCAGAAACTCAGGTGTCGCGGCCGCACCACCGTCCATCGTGAAGATGCCCGGCTCCGGAACACTCCAGGCGGTCGGCGCACCACCGAGCAGCCAGCCGGCAAACGCGCCGCCGAAGACGATCGCGATCGGCACGACGATCATGCTGCGAACCTGCCCGGTCAGTTCGAACTGGCGGAACACCCAGCGCCGGTAGACGATCGCGATCACAAGACCGATCAGCGCACCGATCGCGGCCAGCCCCTGGCCCAGGCCCCAGACCGGCGTCGGAAAGGCAAAGCCGTTCTTGCTGAGGAAAAACAGCCCGCCAACCGAAATCGGCTCGGCGATCGGCGGCAGGATTTCGGTGAACGTCAGGTACCACATCAGCAGCTGCAGCAGCACCGGGATATTGCGGAACAGCTCGACATAGCCGTAACAGATGCCGCGGATCAGTGCGTTGTGCGAGAAGCGGCCGATGCCGAGCGCGGTGCCGAGCAGCGTGGCCAGCACGATGCCGATGATCGCGACCCGCAGCGTATTCAGCAGGCCGGCAACAAAGGCGCGCCAGTACGGGTCGAGCGCGTCGTAGTTGAGCACCGTTTCGCCGATGTCGAAACCGGCCGGCTGGGCCAGAAAGCCGAAGCCGCTCTGGATGCCGCGCGCCTCCATGTTGGCAAGCGTGTTGTGGGCGAGGTACCAGAGGCCGAGCGCGACCAGGCTGATCGCCACCACCTGGTAGACCAGGCCGCGGAAGGCCTGGCTGCGCCAGGACCAGTCGCGCCGTTTCGGCGGCCGTCGTTCAGCCATGCTCAGCCTCCTGGGGATTGGGGCGTCGGCGGCCGGACGGCCGCCGCGCGCGAACGGACACCCGGCAAGCGCGACTTGCGCGCCTGCCGGAGCATGCCGTCATGGGAAAAATGGCCGGCGATCGCCGCGTAGGCGGCCATCGCCGGCTCGTTCACTGGGATCAGCGAATCGGCGGCGCGTACATCAGGCCGCCATTGGTCCACTGGGCGTTCAGACCACGTGGCAGGTTCAGCGACGTCTTCGGGCCGACATTGCGCTCGAAGATCTCGCCGTAGTTGCCGACCGTCTTGATCGCCTTGACCATCCAGTCCTTGTCGAGGCCGAGCAGCTTGCCGGTATCTTCCGACGTGCCGACGATGCGCATTACGACCGGGTCCTGGCTCGTCTTGGCCAACTCATCGACGTTCGCCTGGGTGATGCCGTATTCCTCGGCTTCGATCAGGCCGTAGACAACCCACTTGGCGATCGCGAACCATTCATCGTCACCACGACGCACCGCCGGGCCGAGCGGCTCTTTCGAGATCAGATCCGGCAGAACGACGTGTTCCTTCGGATCCTTCGCCTCCTTCGTGCGCACCGAGGCGAGGCCCGATGCGTCGGTCGTGAACACCGCGCAGCGGCCGGAGAAATAGGCACCGGTGGCGGCTTCCTGCTTCTCGAACACGACCGGTTTCAGATCGAGCTTGTTGGCGCGCGAGAAGTCGGTCAGGTTTTTCTCGGTCGTCGTGCCGGACTGCACGCAGACGGTCGCGCCTTTCAGCTGCTTCGCGCTCTTGACCTTCAGCTTGGCCGGGACCATGAAGCCCTGGCCGTCGTAGTAGGTCACCGCGGTGAAGTGCATGCCCAGCGAGGCATCGCGGCTCAGCGTCCAAGTGGTGTTGCGCGACAGGATGTCGACTTCGCCGGACTGCAGCGCGGTGAAGCGTTGCTGCGCAGTCAGCGGCACCCATTTGACCTTGTTGCCGTCACCGAGCACGGCAGCGGCGATCGCACGGCAGACGTCGACGTCGAGGCCGCTCCAGTTGCCTTGGCTGTCGGCAGCAGAGAAGCCCGCCAGACCGGTATTGACACCACAGATGACCTGGCCGCGAGCCTTGATCGCATCCAGCGTCTTGCCGGCGTGAGCGGCAGGCGCCAGCGCCATCGCACCGGCGGCGGTCGCGAGGGCCAGAATCAGGCGTTTGGTTTTCAGCATCAGGTACTTCCTTTCATGGGGAGGGTTGATCGACTTCAGCCGGCCGTCGTTCGGGCGGATCGAGAGGTCGCGAACATATAGGCTAGCGGCTTCAAAACCAATGAATCAGGGGGGTTTCCCTCAACATGCCGACCAAAATGCAAGCGCCGTGCCAGCCAACGGCCCCGACCGGCGAGCATCAGCGCGGCGGATAGGCCTCCATCGGCCGCGAATTCGGTTCGGCCCAGGCGGCCCGGGTCGACTCGCTCGGCGGCAAGCCGACGGTGGTTCGGCCCGGCGGAATCGGCTGCATGAACCATTTGTCCCAGAGCCTGGCGATTTCGCCGGATTTCATCAGTGCGCGGATGCTGTCGTCGACCGCCAACCTGAACGCGTCGTCGTCCTTGCGCAGCATGATCGCGATCGGTTCGACCGACAAGACCTCGCCGACGATGCGGTAATCGGCAGGGGATGGCCCCATCGAGATCATCCCGGCGAGCAACGCGCCATCCATCACGAAGGCGTCGGCACGCCCGGTTTCGAGCAGGCGGAAACTGTGCGCGTGATCCTTCCCGTAAACCGTCTCGAAGCTGATGCCCCGGGTGCGTTCGTTCTTGCGCACCGTCTGCACCGCGGTGGTTCCGGTCGTCGTGACGACCTTGCGGCCGGCCAGTTGACCGAATGAGCGGATGCCAGAATCCGCGCGCACCGCGAACCGCACCTCCTCGACGAAGGTGGTGACGGCAAATGCGACATCCCTCTGCCGGCTTGCCGTATTCGTCGTCGAACCGCATTCGATGTCGATGCTGCCGTTCTGCACCAGCGGAATGCGGTTCTGCGAGGTGACCGGCTGGTAGCGGATGTCGAGCCGCGCCATGCCGAGCTGCTGCTGGATATCGGCCAGCGCACGCTGGCAGATCTCGACGTGATAACCGCCGTAGCTGCCGTCGCCGAGCGCATAACTGAGCGGTCCGGACGATTCGCGCACGCCCATCGTGACGCTGCCGGTCAGCCGGATCTTGTCGAGCGTGCCGGCAGTGGCGGTCGGCAACAGCGTCACGGCAAACGCCGCCGCCAGCACGGCCTTCAGCAAGCACACGGGTCTCGGAGCGGGGATACGGCAGATCGTCATCGTTCGGCGATTATTCAACGCTGCAGCGTGGCCCAGCGACGATCGGGCAAATACCGAAGCAGCCGGCCGCTGGGTATCGCGGCCGATCGAAACGGCTGTGAACGATCAATAAACCACCACCGAGCGGATCGACTCGCCGCGCTTCATCAGCTCGAAGCCCTCGTTGATCTGCTCGAGCTTCAGCCGGTGCGTGATCAGTTCGTCGATCGCGATCTTCTTGTCCATGTACCAGTCGACGATTTTCGGCACGTCGGTGCGGCCGCGCGCGCCGCCGAAGGCCGATCCCTTCCAGACCCGGCCGGTGACGAGCTGGAACGGCCGGGTCGAGATCTCGGCGCCGGCTTCGGCTACGCCGATCACGATGCTCTGGCCCCAGCCCTTGTGGCAGCACTCGAGCGCCTGGCGCATCGTCGTCGTGTTGCCGATGCATTCGAAGCTGTAGTCGGCGCCGCCGTCGGTCAGCTGCACGATCGCATCGACGACATTCGGCACGTCTTTCGGATTGATGAAGTGCGTCATGCCGAAGCGCCTCGCCATCGCCTCGCGTTGCGGATTCAGGTCGATGCCGATGATCTTGTCGGCGCCAACCATCCGCGCGCCCTGGATCACGTTCAACCCGATGCCGCCGAGCCCGAAGACAACGACATTGGCGCCGGCCTCGACCTTTGCGGTGAAGATCACCGCGCCGACGCCGGTCGTCACGCCGCAGCCGATGTAGCAGACGGTATCGAAGGGTGCGTCCTTGCGGATTTTCGCCAGCGCGATCTCCGGCACGACGATGTAATTGGCAAAGGTGCTGGTGCCCATGTAGTGCAGCAGCGGTTTGCCGTCGAGCGAGAAACGGCTGCTGCCGTCGGGCATCAGGCCCTTGCCCTGGGTGCCGCGGATCAGCTGGCAGAGGTTGGTCTTGCGCGACAGGCAGAACTTGCACTGCCGGCATTCCGGGGTGTAGAGCGGGATGACGTGGTCGTCCTTCTTCAACGACGTCACGCCAGGCCCGACATCGACCACGACGCCGGCGCCCTCGTGGCCGAGGATCGCCGGAAACAGCCCCTCCGGATCGGCGCCGGACAGCGTGTACCAGTCGGTGTGGCAGATGCCGGTGGCCTTGACCTCGACCAGCACCTCGCCGGCCTTCGGGCCTTCGAGATCGACGGTCTCGATCGTCAGGGGTGAACCGGCCTTCCAGGCCACTGCTGCGCGTGTCTTCATCTCACTCCTTTCGCTATCCGTGGTCGATACGGCGGGAAAAACCAGATCCGATGATGCCGCAACCCGGCGACGGCGACGCACCGGCCGGCGAGCGTCACGCGCCGCCGCCGTCCGTGTCGTTCTTGCTCTGCTGCAGCCGCCACATCTGCGCATACCGCCCGTTCTGCGCCAGCAGTTCGCGATGGCTGCCGCGTTCGACGATGCGGCCGTGGTCGAGCACCAGGATCTCGTCGGCATCGACGACGGTCGACAACCGGTGGGCGATCACCAGCGTCGTCTTGTTGCGCGAGACGCCGCGCAGTTCGGCCTGGATCGCACGTTCATTGGCCGAGTCGAGCGCCGACGTCGCCTCGTCGAAGATCAGGATCGGCGGGTCCTTCAGCAACGTGCGGGCGATCGCGACACGCTGTTTTTCGCCGCCGGACAGCTTCAATCCGCGCTCGCCGACCATCGTGTCGTAGCCGCGCGGCGTGCGGGCGATGAATTCGTGGATGTGCGCGGCCTTCGCGGCCGCCTCGACCGCGGCCCGGTCGGCGCCGGGCCGGCCATAGGCGATGTTGTATTCGACGCTATCGTTGAACAGCACCGTATCCTGCGGCACGATGCCGATCGCCTCGCGCAGGCTGCGCTGAGTGACGTTGCGGATATCCTGGCCGCCGATCGTGATCGCGCCGCCGCTGACATCGTAGAAGCGGAACAGCAGCCGTGCCAGCGTGCTTTTGCCGGCGCCAGACGGGCCGACGACCGCGACGGTGCCGCCAGGCGGGATCTCGAAGCTGACGCCCTGCAGGATCTGCCGGTCCGGCTCATAGCCGAAATCGACATTGTCGAAACGCAGGCCGACCTCGCTGTGGCTGTGGCCGGGCGGATCGTCCGGATGTGGCGCGCCGATCCGCAACGGCTTCGCATCGGGCGAGTCGGCGACCTCGCGGTGCTCGGCGAGCAGTGTGAACATCTTTTCCATGTCGACCATCGACTGCTTCAGCTCGCGGTAGATCACGCCGAGGAAATTCAGCGGGATATACAGCTGGATCATCAGCGCATTGACCAGCACCAGATCGCCGAGCGTCATCGTGCCGTTGACGACACCGACGGTGGCACGCCAGACCAGCAGCGTGACGGCCACCGCGATAATCAGGCTCTGCCCGAGATTCAGGATCGACAGCGAGGTCTGCGACTTGACCGAGGCCTTCTCGAGCCCGCGCAGGTTGTCGTCGTAGCGGCCCTGCTCGAACGACTCGTTGCTGAAATATTTGACCGTCTCGTAGTTGATCAGCGCATCGACAGCCCGCGTATTCGCCTTCGAATCCTGCTCGTTCATCGCGCGCCGGAAGTGCGTGCGCCACTCGGTCACGCTGACCGTATAGAAGATGTAGAGCAGCAATGCAACGAAGGTGATCGCCGAGAACCAGATGTCGAATTTGGTCGCCAGCAGGATGATCACCAGGCTGATCTCGAACAGCGTCGGCGCGATGTGATAGATCGTGTAGTTCAGCAGCGACATGATCGACCGCGAGCCGCGTTCGATGTCGCGCGAGATGCCGCCGGTCTGCCGCGCGAGGTGGAAACGCAGGCTCAAAGCGAGCAGGTGTTCGAAGGCCTCGAGAGAAACCCGCCGGGCAATCCGCGCCGCCACCGGATAAAACAGAAATTCGCGCAGTTCGGTGAACAGCGTCACCGACACCCGCAATGCACCATAGGCCAGCAGCAGCGCCACCGGCACCGCCAGCGCGATGCGCGGATCACCCGGCTTCAGATCGAGCGCGTCGACCAGTTCCTTCAGCACCAGCGGCACGCCGATATTGGCGAGCTTGGCGGCAACCAGGCAGGCCAGTGCCACCGCGACCCGCCAGCGCCATTGCCAGACATAGGGCAGCAGCTTCTTCAGTGTCGACCAGTCGGAACGTGGCGCAGCGGCCGGCGATCCGGGGGCAGCAGGCGGGGCTGGCGGGGCGAGAGAGTGATGACGCATCGTGAGGGCCAAAACGGCCGCTGGTTGACGAAATTGCACCGCGGCCAGTGGCCACGGTGCCATGCAAGAATCGGCAAGCGACCTCAGACGGACCGAAGCCGATGAATGAAAAGACGACAGCACGGCCACAAGGCGGCGCCGAGCCACCCGGGCTCACCGCATTGCCGAATGACCGCGAACTGGTGATGCGGGTAATGCCGATGCCCGCCGACGCCAATCCGAACGGCGATATTTTCGGCGGTTGGATCATGGCCCAGGTCGACCTCGCCGGCGCGGTGCTGCCGATGCGGCTGGCCCGCGGCCGCATCGCGACGGTGGCGGTCAACCAGTTCATTTTCAAGCAACCGGTGTCGATCGGCGATCTGCTGAGTTTTTATGCCGTCATCGAGCGTGTCGGCCGCACCTCGGTGACGGTGCGGGTCGAGGTCTATGCCGAGCGCGATCCGGCCAATCCGCATGTCGTCAAGGTCACCGAGGCGAACCTGACTTACGTCGCGATCGACGCGCAGGGCCAGCCGCGGCAGATCGGGCCGGGCTGAGAGCCCGCGGGTGACATCGAGCCTCTGCTGACGATGCTGAAAAGCCTGCGTGTACCGGAGAAGCTGTTCGGCTTCGTGATGTGGCTGCTGTCGTTCGCCTTTGCCGGTTTTCTGATCGGGCTCGGCGGCAAGCTGGTGGCCGATCTGCCACGGCTGGAGACCCGGCTCGACATCGAGCAATATGCAAACCGCGAGGCGCTGTCCGAGACGCGCAGGGCGCTTCGGCAGTCGACGGTGCGGCAGCGCGAACTTGGCGAGCAGCGCGCGCAGGCCGAGCAGGCACTGACGACCGCCGGCAACAGCTACCAGTCGGCGCGCGCCGCCTACCAGAACTGGATCGCTACGCGCACCGCGACAACCGATCCGGCGCAGGACCCGGAAGTGATCCGGCGCACCCGCGAACTCGATGCGCTGAAGGCGAGCGAGCGCCGCGCCGAACAGGCGCTCGAAGCGATCGACCAGGCATTGCTCGATGTCTCGCAACGCAGCGCGCGCGAGCGCCGGCAGCAGGACAGCCTGCTCGACGCCGCACGCGCCGACTACAACGCGGCATTGTTCCGCCAGGAATTGCGCATCTTCGGATTGCGCCTCGCGCTGACGCTGCCGCTGCTGGTGATCGCCGGCTGGCTGGTCGCGAAGAAGCGCCACAGTGATTATTGGCCGCTGATGCGCGGTTTCGTGCTGTTTGCGCTGTTCGCCTTCTTCGTCGAACTCGTGCCCTATCTGCCGAGTTATGGCGGCTATGTGCGTTATGCGGTCGGCGTTGTGCTGACGATCATCGCCGGCCACTACGTCATCAAGGCGATGCGCCGCTACCTCGCGAAACGCCAGCAGGTCGAGGCGCAGACCGAAACCGAACGCCGCCAGGCACTCGGCTACGAGGATGCGCTGAAGAAGATGGCCGCCAATGTCTGCCCCGGCTGCGAACGCGCAATCCTCAATGCCACGCCGGGCGCCGATGTCGAGCCGTGCAATTTCTGCGTCCACTGCGGCATGAAGCTGTTCGACCGCTGCAGCAATTGCTCGACGCGGAAGAATGCGTTTTTCCACTACTGCCCGGCGTGCGGGAGCAGTGCCAGAGGGGCGGCCACGGCATCAGATCACGGCCTCGCAGTGCGATCCTGAGATCTCAAGCAATGGCGCGAGTTGCTGCCGCGGGCCAACCGGCGCGCTCCCCCGCGATCAATCGACAAAAAAGTCCGGGATGAACTGCTTGGTCCCTGGCGTCACGCTGTATTGATCCAGATCGGTCACGCCGCGCTCGCCCAGCAGCGTGTCGTCGATGAAGAAATTGCCGGTCGTCGTCGTCGCGTCGCTGGTCAGGATCAGGTATGCGGCATCGGCAAGGATTTCCGGCTTGCGGCAACGGGCGATGTCGACGCCGGGGATCATCTGCAACGCCGCGGTGGCAATCGCGGTGCGCGGCCACAGGCTGTTGACGGCGATGCCGTGCGGCTTGAATTCGGCTGCGTGGCCGAGCGTGCATTCGCTCATGCCGTATTTGGCCATCGTGTACGCGACATGGTTCTGGAACCAGTGCGGCTTCATCGACAGCGGCGGCGACATCGTCAGCACATGCGGATTGCGGCCCGCCTTGGCTGACGCGATCAGCTGCGGCAGGCAGGCCTGCGTGCACAGATAGGTGCCGCGCACATTGACGCCGAACATCAGGTCGAAACGCTTCATCGGCGTATCCGGCGTCGACGTCAGGCTGATCGCGCTGGCGTTGTTGACCAGGATGTCGATGCCGCCGAAGGCCTGCACCGCCTGCTCGACGGCGGCCAGCACACTGGCCTCGTCGCGGATATCGGTCTGCACCGCCAGCGCCTTGCCGCCGGCGGCCTCGATCTCGGCCGCCGCGGTGTGGATCGTGCCGGGCAGTTTCGGGTTCGCCTCGGTCGTTTTTGCCGCGATCACGATGTTCGCGCCATCGCGCGCGGCGCGCTTCGCGATCGCCAGGCCGATGCCACGCGAGGCGCCGGTGATGAAAAGGGTCTTGCCGTTCAGGTTCATCGCATCGCCTCCATTGCCTCGACCTGCCTGCCCTGGATCACCGGTCGGTCACGAGAACTGCGAAAAATCGGGCTTGCGCTTCTGGAAGAAGGCCTGGAAGGCTTCCTTCGCTTCCGGGCTCTGCAGCCGCTTGCCGAAAACCGCACCTTCGGCAGCGACGGTTTCCAGCACCTGTTCTCCGACGCCACGGCGCAGCAGCTTCTTGCTTTCGCGCACCGCACCCGGCGGCAAGGCATTGAACCGCTCAGCGATGCGGCGCGCATGGTTGGCGACCTCATTGGCCGGCAGCACCGCATTGGCAAGACCACAATCGACCGCGTCGGCACCGGTGAAGGGATCGCCGAGCAGCAGCTTTTCGCTCGCTCGCGCACGGCCCATCAGCGCCGGGATCAGCAGGCTCGAACCGAACTCGGGCACCAGCCCGAGGCTGACAAACGGCAGCGCCAGCCGTGCCTCGTCGGAGACATAGACAAAATCGCAGTGCAGCAGCATCGTCGTGCCAATGCCGATCGCCGCGCCGGTCACGGCCGCGACCACCGGCTTGTCGCAGCCGATCAGCGCGTGCATGAAGCCGAAGATCGGCGAGCCGCTGCTGTCGCTGCCCATGTGCGGCGGCCGCGCCATGAAATCCTCGAGGTCGTTGCCCGACGTGAAGATGCCGGGCTGCCCGGTGATCAGCACCGCACGCACCTTGTCGTCGGTCTGCGCCGATCGCAATGCCTCGGCCATCGCCTCGTACATCGCCATCGTCAGCGCATTCTTTTTCTCCGGCCGCGCAATCTCGATCGTCGCAACGCCGTTCAGGAAGTGGGTCTTGATGCTCATCGGGGTCTCCGCAATTCAATCGAATCAGTTGCTCGGCGATCAAGCAGCCGCCACGAATCCGGCTCTGCCGGGCCGTTGGCGGCGCCCCCTTGAGGGGGAGCGCCGTCAGGCGCAACGGGGGTGGGTCAAACAGCCTCGAAGATCCCCGCCGCCCCCTGCCCGGTGCCGATGCACATCGTCACCATGCCGTACTTCAGTTGGTGCCGGCGCATCGCATGGATCGTCGTCGCGGCGCGGATCGCGCCGGTCGCGCCGAGCGGGTGGCCGAGCGCAATCGCACCGCCCATCGGATTGACCTTGCTCTTGTCCATGCCGAGCGTCTCGATCACCGCCAGCGACTGCGCGGCAAAGGCTTCGTTCAGTTCGATCCAGCCCATGTCGTCGAGCTTCAACCCGGCATAACGCAGTGCGGCCGGAATCGCCTCGATCGGGCCGATGCCCATGATCTCCGGCGGCACGCCGCGGCTGGCAAAACTGACGAAGCGCGCCAGTGGCTGCAGGTTGAACTGCTTGACGGCTTTCTCGCTGGCCAGGATCAGCGCACCGGCGCCATCGCTGGTCTGCGAGCTGTTGCCGGCGGTGACGCTGCCCATGCCACTCGCCTTGCCGGACGGATCCTTCGGCGCCGCGAAGACCGGACGCAGCTTGGCCAGCCCTTCGAGCGAGGTGTCGGGGCGGGGGCCTTCGTCGAGGTCGACGGTGCGTTTCTTCGTGACGACTTCGCCGCTGCCGAGATCGGGCTGGCGCGAGACGACCTCGATCGGCGTCATCTCGTCGGCAAATTCACCGGCCTGCTGCGCCTTCAACGCGCGCTGGTGCGACTCGAGCGCAAATGCATCCTGCGCCTCGCGCGAGACCTTCCATTGCTGCGCTACCTTCTCGGCGGTGATGCCCATGCCGTAGGCGATGCCGATGTTCTCGTCGCGGGCAAAAACTTCCGGGTTGAACGACGGCTTGTTGCCACCCATCGGCACCAGGCTCATCGACTCGGCACCGCCGGCGATCATCACGTCGGCCTCGCCGATGCGGATGCGATCGGCGGCAATCTGGATCGCCGACAGGCCGGATGCGCAAAAGCGGTTGACCGTGATGCCGCCGACAGAATGCGGCAGGCCGGCGAGCGCTGCCGTCACCCGCGCCATGTTCATGCCTTGCTCGGCTTCCGGAAACGAGCAGCCGATCACCGCATCCTCGATCGCCTTCGGATCGAGCGATGGCACCTGGCTGAGCGCATGGCGGATCGCCGCGATCAGCAGGTCGTCGGGCCTTGTGGCGCGGAAATAACCCCGACCCGACTTGCCGATCGGCGTGCGCGTCGCGGCAACGATGTAGGCGTCCTGAACTTGTTTACTCATGTTCTGTCCTTGAAAGTGGAAATCCCGTGTCAGAGTTCGGGATCGATGCGTTGGACCCTCTCTCCCGCTGGCGGGAGAGGGCTGGGGTGAGGGTGGGCGCATTCGCCAAGCCGCGCCAGAATCGCTGCCAGCACAGCCTGCGTCTGCTTGAGCGCCTCCCGGTCGGTAAAGCGAACCACGGCGAAACCCAATTGATTGATCAGGCTCGTGCGCTGCCGATCTGCCTCGGCCGCACCGGACTCGAAGTGCTGGCCACCATCGAGTTCAACCACCAGCCGCCCTTCGATACAAACAAAATCCGCAAAAAATGGCCCGACCGGGTGTTGGCGGCGGAACTTGAAGCCGCCCAGCCGACGATCACGCAGATGGAACCAGAGAATCCGCTCTGCGTCAGTGGAGTGGGAGCGCAAGGCTCGGGCCCTCACCCTGACCCTCTCCCGCAAGCGGGAGAGGGGACCCATGTCACTGCGCTGAGTCATTGCTGCCATCTGCCGCTCGTGGTGGTCAATTCCTCACAGGCTTGCCCGTCTGCAGCATCCCCATGATCCGTTCCTGGCTCTTCGGGTTGTCGAGCAGCGAACAGAAGCGCTGGCGCTCCATCGCCATCAGGTAGTCCTCGTTGACCATCGCACCGGCATCAACATCGCCGCCGCACACCACTTCGGCGATCAATGTGGCGATGTGGAAGTCGTGTGCGCTGATGAAGGCACCGTCCCGCATGTTGACGAGTTGCGCCTTGATCGTCGCGATCGCGCTGCGGCCGGCGGCCGGGAACAGTGCGCGCGGCGGCGGACGGTAACCGCTTGCCGCCATCGCCTTCGCCTGCTGCAGCGCGACATGCAGCAATTCGTCCTTGTGCGGCACGATGATGTCGCTGGCCAGCAGATAACCAAGCTTGAGGCTTTCCAGCGCACTGGTGCCGACCTTCGCCATCGCGGCGCTGGTGAAGCCGTCGATGAGGAATTTCTGCAGGTCGCCGACCGCGGTCGGGTTGTTGCCGGCAGACGCCATCTCGGCGGCACGCCGCGCGATGTAGGTCAGGCCGCCGCCACCCGGCAGCAGGCCGACGCCGACCTCGACCAGCCCCATGTAGCTTTCCATCGCGGCGACACGGCGCGCCGAATAGACGGCGAGCTCGCAGCCACCGCCGAGCGCCATGCCGCGGATCGCGGAGATCACCGGCACCTGGGCGTAGCGGATGCGCAGCATCGCGTCCTGCAGCTTCTTCTCTTCCGGCGCGATGCCTTTTGCACCGCTCTTCATGAAGACCGGCATCAGCGCCTCGAGATTCGCGCCGGCCGAGAAGACATCGTCGGGCGACCAGATCACCAGCGCCTGGTAACTCTCCTCGGCCAGTTCGACCGCCTTCAGCAGGCCTTCGGTGACGGTCGGGCTGATCAGGTGCAGCTTCGCGGTGATGCTGGCGATCAGCACCTCGCCGTCGAGCGTCCAGACGCGCACTTCCTCATTGCGGAATACCTCGGTGCCCGCTTCCAGCGGTGCGACCGCGCCGGCGCCGAACACCGATTCGCGGAAATGCTGGCGCTGGTAGACCGGCAAGGTGCTCGGTGCGACAAAGCGCGCATGCGCCGGGCTCCACGAGCCGTCCGGCTGGTGCACGCCGCCGAGCCGGGCGACCGGCCCCTCGAACACCCAGCCAGGAAGCGGCGCCTTGCTCAGCGCCTTGCCTTCATCGATATCGGCCTTCACCCACTCTGCCACCTGCAGCCAGCCAGCCTGTTGCCAGAGTTCGAACGGACCCTGCTTCATGCCGAAGCCCCAGCGCATCGCAAAGTCGACTTCGCGCGCGCTCTCGGCGATTTCGCCGAGATGGACCGCGCTGTAATGGAAGCTGTCGCGCAGGATCGCCCACAGGAACTGCGCCTGCGGGTTGCTCGATTCGCGCAGCAGCTTCAGCCGCTCGGCCGGCGGCTTCTTCAGCATCCGCGCGACGATCTCGTCGGCCTTGCCGCCGCCGGGCACGTAGTCCTTTTTCGCCGGATCGAGGCGCAGGATGTCCTTGCCGACCTTCTTGTAGAAACCGGCGCCGGTTTTCTGGCCGAGCGCGCCCTGCTCGATCAGCGAGGTCACGACCGCCGGTGTCTGGTAGGTGTGGAAAAACGGATCGTCGCCGAGGTTGTCCTGCAGCGTCTTGATCACGTGGGCCATCGTGTCGAGGCCCACCACATCGGCGGTGCGGAAGGTGCCGCTGCTGGCACGGCCGAGTTTCTTGCCGGTCAGGTCGTCGACGACGTCGTAGCTGAGGCCGTATTTCTCGGCCTCGATGATCGTCGCCAGCATGCCGGCGATGCCGACCCGGTTGGCGATGAAATTCGGCGTGTCCTTCGCGCGTACGACGCCCTTGCCGAGCGCGGTGGTGACGAATACTTCGAGCTGGTCGAGGATGTCGGCTTCGGTCTGCGGCGCCGGAATCAGTTCGACCAGCGACATGTAGCGCGGCGGATTGAAGAAGTGGATGCCGCAGAAACGCGGCTTGATCTCGTCGGGCAATACCTCGGACAACATGCCGATCGACAGCCCGGAGGTATTGCTGGCGACGATCGCATGCGGAGCGACGAACGGCGCGATCTTCGTATACAGATCGAGCTTCCAGTCCATCCGCTCGGCGATCGCCTCGATGATCAGGTCGCAGTCGCGCAGCCGCTCGCTGTGCTCTTCGTAATTCGCCTGTTCGATCAATGCGGCATCGTCGGGATTGCCGAGCGGGGCGGGTTTCAGCTTCTTCAGGTTGGCAACCGCACGCGCGACGATGCCGTTTTTCGGCCCTTCCTTGGCCGGCAGGTCGAACAGGATCACCGGCACCTTCACGTTGACCAGATGGGCGGCGATCTGCGCGCCCATCACGCCCGCTCCGAGGACGGCAACCTTTCTGACGGGAAATCGATTCATGCTTTCTCCTTTGCTGCTCGTCACTCTACGCGGACCCAGGTCTGCGTCCGGCCGAGCAGCGGCATGCCGATGTAGCCGCGCACTTCCATCTTCTTGCCGCCTTCGATCGGGCTCATGCGCACCTTGTAGACCTTGCCGTTGTTCGGATCGAGGATCTCGCCACCATCCCACATCGACTTGTCGTCGGCGTTCTGCTTGACGCCATTGACGATCATCATGCCGAGCACCGGCTGGTCCTTGCGGGCGTCGGTGCACTTGTCGCACTTCGCATCCTGCTTGTTGGTCAGGATCTTCTCGACCTTGCCGGTCAACACGCCACCGTTTTCAGTGACCCTGATCAGCGATTTTTCCTGCTTGGTTTCATCGTCGATGGTTTTCCACAAACCGACCGGTGTCGCCTGCGCCCACGCGCCGGCAGCAAAAAACAGGGCGGCGGTGGCGATCAACAGCTTTTTCATCAGTGTCTCCTTCAGGGGTTGGAAGAAAGGAACGGGATCCGACCGGTTTCAGAACAGCGCTGCGTCGAGTTCCATCATCGGTTTTGCGCCGGCCCGGGCACTGCGGATCAGGCCGGCTGTCTCGGGCAGCAGCTTCGCGAAATAGAAACGTGCGGTCGCCAGCTTGGCAATATAGAAGCTGTCGCCGCTCGACTGCTTCTCCAGCGCGACCTTCGCCATCCGGGCCCAGAAATAGGCAAATACGAGGTGACCGCAGACGCGCAGGTAGTCGACCGCCGCGGCGCCAACCTCGTCTGCATTGCCCATCGCCTTCATCCCGAGTTCGGTCGTCAGCTTGGTGACCTTGTCGCCGAGGTCGGCAAGCGGGTTGACGAATTCCTGCATCGCCTCGTTGGTGCCCTCTTCGTCGATGAAGGCCGCGATCTTCTTGCCGAACCGCTTCAGCCGCGCGCCGTTGTCGCCCAGCACCTTTCGACCGAGCAGGTCGAGCGACTGGATCGTATTGGTGCCCTCGTAGATCATGTTGATTCTCGAGTCGCGGACATACTGCTCCATGCCCCATTCGGCGATATAGCCGTGGCCGCCGAAAACCTGCAGGCAATTCGAGGTGGCGATCCAGCCATTGTCGGTCAGGAAGGCCTTGACGATCGGCGTCAGCAGTTCGACCTCGCCGGCGGCCTGTTCGCGCACCGCCTCGTCCGGGTGGTTCAGTTGCTGGTCGAGCAGCGATGCGATGTGGATCGCCAATGCCCGGCCACCTTCGCCATAGGCGCGCGCGGTCAGCAGCATCTTGCGCACATCGGGATGGACGATGATCGGATCGGCCGGCTGTGACTGTGACTTCGCACCCGACAGGCTGCGCATCTGCAAGCGGTCCTTCGCATAGGCGGCGGCATTCTGATAGGCCACTTCGGTCAGGCCGAGCGACTGGTTGCCGACACCGAGCCGTGCCGCATTCATCATCACGAACATCGCCGCCAGGCCGCGATTGGGCTCGCCGACCAGGCTGCCGACGGCGCCGTCGAGATTGAGCTGGCAGGTCGCATTGCCGTGGATGCCCATCTTGTGCTCGAGCGCACCGCAGGTGATCGGATTGCGCTCGCCGAGCGATCCGTCCGCATTGACGAGAAATTTCGGCACGACGAACAGCGAGATGCCCTTGCTGCCTTGCGGCGCATCGGGCAGACGTGCCAGCACCAGATGGATGATGTTTTCGGCAAGGTCGTGTTCGCCGGCGGAGATGAAGATCTTCGCGCCGGTCAGCTTGTAGCTGCCGTCGGCCTGCGGTTCTGCCTTGGTACGCAGCAGGCCGAGGTCGGTTCCGCAATGCGCTTCGGTCAGGCACATCGTGCCGGTCCATTGGCCGCTGGTCAGCTTTGGCAGATAGGTCGATTGCTGCTCGGGCGTGCCGTGCGCATGCAGGCACTCGTAGGCACCGTGCGACAGCCCCGGGTACATCGTCCAGGCCTGGTTGGCGCTGTTCAGCATCTCGTACAGGCACTGGTTGACCACCAGCGGCAGGCCCTGGCCGCCGTATTTCGGGTCGCAGCTCAGTGCCGGCCAGCCGCCCTGGACATATTGTGCATAGGCCTGCTTGAAGCCCTTCGGCGCGGTCACTTCGTGGCTTGCCGGATCGAGCTTGCAGCCCTCGGCATCACCCGACTGGTTCAGCGGGAAAATGACATTGGCGGCAAATTTGCCGGCCTCCTCGAGCACCGCGTTGATGGTGTCGGCATCGACGTCCGCATGGGCCGGCAATTGCTGCAGAGCCTGGCCGACCTCGAGCACTTCGTGCATCACGAACTGCATGTCGCGCAGCGGTGGGGTGTAGTGGGGCATGCTTACTCCTGATGGTTCTGGTGAATCAATTTCGTCGTCGATCGGATTGGCCGACCGAGCGTCATCTGGTCGACGCCACGGCGCGGCGGCCGGCGTCGGTGATCTGGCTGTTGATGATCCGGTCGAAGGCCTTGCCGGCGCGATCGATCGCATTCGGGTCGCGCAGAAAGCGCGCATCGTGGTGCAGCGCGAGGATCAGGCCGTGGATCTCGAACAGCAGCTGCGCCGGCTCGGTATCGGCGCGCAGATGCCCTTCGTAGACCGCCAGCCGGATCGCGCGCTCAAGCGCGTCCTGCCAGGCCTGCACCATCGCTGCCAACGCATCGCGCACCGGACCCGGCCGGTCATCGAATTCGACCGCACCGCTGATGTAGATGCAGCCGGAATCGAGCTCGACCGTGACCCGCCGCACCCAGCGCTCGAACAGAGCGAGCAGCCGCGGCAAACCACGCGCCTCCTTCAAGGCCGGGTAGAACACCTCTTCCTCGAATTTCGCGTGGTATTCGCGGATCACCGAGATCTGCAGTTCCTCGCGCGACCCGAAATGGGCAAACACGCCGGACTTGCTCATGCCCATCACTTCGGCCAGCGCGCCGATCGACAGGCCCTCGAGCCCGATGTGCGACGACAGCCCGAGCGCTGCTTCCAGAATCGCGCTGCGCGTCTGTTGACCTTTTTGCAGGCTGCGCGCATTGGCGGCCGGCGAGCGGTGCAGGGTTTCGGACATCGAGGTTGGTGGTGGTGGTGGTGGTGGTTCGGGCTGAAAACGAACGGTCGTTCTATTTTGCCCAGTTTGAGCCACAGTCAAGCTGATCAGTGCCGTGCTCAAACCGGCTTTTTCTAGTACCCGCTGCCTAGATCAGCAGCGTTTCGCGGGCAAACCCTAGGTTTTCGCGCCGGGCCTGGATTCGGAACGGAGATGCCGCGTTTGCCAAATAGTGGCTATTGAGTGCGGCATGCGGATTGCATTACTCTACGGGTTGGCTAGCGGAGTTTTCATGGAAGTGCTTCAACTCGATGTCTCGGGTCGACCTCAATCGTGGATTTCGGCCAGGGAAGCAGCAATCATCTACGCCTGCGACGGCATCGCCTGGACGCTCGGGCCGGCCTTCTATGTGCTGCGCGGCGGGATGCAGCGTGTCAGCGGCTTGCAGTCGCGCATCGAGGTGCACCCGATCATCGCGGTGCGGGGTGTGGTGCCGAGCCGCGCCTGGCGGCAGGCCCCTGCACTGACCAACGCCAAACTGTTTGCCCGCGACCGCCTCGTCTGCGCCTATTGCGGCGGCCATTTCCATGCCGACGACCTGACCCGCGAACACATCGTGCCGACTTCGCGCGGTGGCGCCGACACCTGGATGAACTGCATCACCGCCTGCCGTGCCTGCAACGGCCGCAAGGGCAACCGGATGCCTGAAGAAGCGCACATGACGCTTTTGTACCTGCCCTACGTGCCGAGCTTGCACGAGGACATGATCCTGCGCGGCCGGCGCATCCTGTCCGACCAGATGGAATTTCTGCTCGCCAGCGTGCCGCGCAGCAGCCGCCTTCACGCCTGAGCGCGCGGGCGCCAGCGGCCGCGCCGAGCGCCGTTCCATGTCGTTTGACACGCAAAGTCACGTCAAGTCGACTGCATGGATTTGGATTCAGGTTCATCATTCCGGTTTTGATGCGGGCTGCTCCGCGCCCTGGCAAGACAAGGAAAACCGATGATTCCTCACCTGAAACGACTGCTGGCCGTTGCGATGGTCGCAAGCCTCGCCGCCTGTGCAACCTCGAATCCCGATGTCATCAGCCGCCATGATGCGCAGCGCATGTCGGTGGTGCAGGACGCGACGGTGCTGTCGATCAGGCCGGTTGTCGTCGATGGCAGCCAGAGCGGCCTCGGCGGCGCGGCCGGCGGCGTGGTCGGCGGGATCGCCGGTTCATCGGTCGGCGGCCACCGCGAAAGTGCCATCGTCGGTGTGCTCGGCGCGGTCGCCGGCGCGGTGCTCGGCAACGCGATCGAACGCAACACGACCCGCGAACAGGCGATTGAGGTGCTGGTGCAATTGCGCAATGGCGAGCGGCGAGCGATCGTGCAGGCGGTCGGCAACGAGCGGCTGATGGTCGGCGACCCGGTCGTCATCGTCACCACCGGCGGCAAGGCCAGGGTCACCCGGGCTCCGGGAAGCCGCGGCTGACGACAGCAGCATTCGATTCATCGGCGAACCGACCCGGACTCAGACCCCGGTTCGCTGCAGCGGCCCGCTTGCCGCTGACGGTGGCATTCCTGCCTTGTGCACAATCGCGGTTTTGCCGCCCTCCGTCCCGATCTTGATCCGCCTGCACCGCCGGCACCTGCTGCCGCTGCCCGCCTGACCATGCGGGTCGTCATCACAACGGTCGGCAGCCACGGCGACATCCACCCGTTCCTTGCGATCGGCCGCGCATTGCACCAGCGCGGCCATCTGGTGACGATGATCTGCAACAACGAGTTTGCAGCGCTGGCCGAACGTTCCGGCCTGGCGTTTGCGTCGGCCGGAGCCGGCGTCAGCCTCGACGCGGCGATGGCCAACCCGATGTTGTGGCATCCGATCAAGGGGCTTGGCGTCTTCTGGCGCTCGATGCTCGCGCCAGCCATCGCGCCGACCTTCCGCCACATCGAGCGAATCGCCGCCGCCGGCCCGTGCATCGTGATCGCCCCGCCGCAGATGTTCGGCGCGCGGCTCGCCCGCGACTTGCCCGGCGTGCGCCTGATCTCGGCAATCACCGCGCCGGCGGTGCTGCGCAGCGACGGTGCGCCACTGACGATGGCGCATTGGCGGCTGCCGCCGGGCACGCCGCGCTGGCTGGTCCGCGGCGCCTGGCGGGCGCTCGACAAACACAAGCTGCATCCGATGGCCGGCCGCACGCTGCAGCGCGAGGCGCAGGCGCTCGGCGCTGCGGTGCCGCCGGTCGACGTCAGCCTGTTCGGCGAATGGATGTTTTCGCCCGACGCGATCGTGACGCTGTTTCCGGAATGGTTCGCGCCGCGCCGTCCCGGCTGGCCGGCGGCACTGACATTCGGCGACTTCCCGCTGTTCGACGACGGGACTGCGGACGCCGGCGCCGCGCGCCTGCCCGATGCGGTGTCGCACTTTCTGCAGCGTGGCGAAGCGCCGCTTGTCTTCATGCCGGGCAGCGCAATGCGCCATGCCCGCCCGTTTTTTGATGTGGCGGTGAAAGCCTGCGCAGCCAGCGGGCAGCGGGCCATCCTGCTGACGCCGGACCGGACCCAGTTGCCGGCTGAGCTGCCGGAGCATGTGCTGCACCACGACTATCTGCCGTTTGCCGAGCTGCTGCCAAAGACCCGGGCCCTGGTCCACCATGGCGGCATCGGCAGCTGCGCACAGGCCATGCGCGCCGGCATTGCGCAGCTGGTGATGCCGATGGCCTACGACCAGTTCGACAATGCGGAGAACCTGCGCCGGCTCGGCGTCGGCCACGTGCTGCGCCCGCGCAAGTTCGACGTCCGTCGATTGAGTGCAGCCTTGTCGGCACTGCGGCAGACGCCCGCCGACAGCCTGCAGCGCTGCCGCGAACGGCTGCGCGAACCCGGCCTTGCCGGCTTGTGCACGCAGATCGAAGCGCTGGCTTGACGATGGGTGTCGGCGCAAGTTCCGGCAGCGTCAGGCGCCGCCACGTTTTCTTCATCGCCGGCTTCGATCCCAAAAGCCCGCGTTATTACCATGCGCTCTACCGCCGCGAGGCAGGTCGCCAGACGGCTGTCTCGGGGCTGCCGCTGCAGGTCGGCAGGACACGCAGCCGGCCGACCACGTTCAGCACCTCCTGGGCAATCGACTCGCCAGGCAGCACCCCGGTCAGCACCGTCTACGAGATGCTGCAGTGGGACGATATCGTCCGTGATCATTGGGCCAGCAGCGCCACCAGGGTGCTGATCGACGGCGTGCGCGCGGTGGTATTCGGTTTGCGCGATGGCGCGGTGCAGCGTTTGTTCCAACTGTTCCGCCCGCCGGTTTATGCCAGCCTGCTGCCGCTGGCGGTGATGACATTCGGCAGCCTGCTCGCGGCGGCCGTCGGCGTCGCCGTCGCTGCCGGCGTTGCAGCGGCCGCGCCTGGATGGCCCGATGCAGCCGGCCCGGTCACCGGTGTCGGTGCAAGCCTGCTGACCATCGCGCTGTTGATTCGCGTTGTCCACCGGATCCAGATCACCTGGCTGCTGCGGCTGCTTCGCTTCACGCACCTGCAGGCCATCGACCGGGTGCCGGCCCTCGATGCGCGGCTGTCGGCATTTGCGGCGCGGATCGCCGAGGTGGCCGCCGCCGAAGATGCGGCCGACGAGATCCTTGTCGTCGGTCACAGCGTCGGCGCCAGCCTGGCGATCGGCGTGCTGGCCAGGCTGGCCGATCAACAAGCCGCGGGTTCCGTCGCCACCGTGCCGACGCTGCTGAGCCTCGGCCACTGCATGCCGCTGCTCGGCACGCTGAGCCCGGCCAACGGGTTCAGGCGCGACCTGCAGGCGGTTGCCGAGGCCAACATCGACTGGCTGGACATCACCGCACCGATCGACTGGGCGGCCTTTCCCGGCATCGATCCGGTCCGCGCTGCCGGCTTGCCGCCGGTGCCGGCCGGCTGGCATCCGCGGCTGCTGTCGCCGCGTTTTCATACGCTGTTTTCGCCGGCCGCCTATGCGCGCCTGAAGGCCAACCGGTTCAAGGTCCATCTGCAATACCTGATGGCCAGCGAGCGAACCGGGCGTTACGACTATTTTGCGATCACCGCCGGCCCGCAGTCGTTGCGCCAGCGTTTCGATGACGCCGATTCCGATGTCGACCGATAAGCAACCGGCAACGGCGGCAACTGGCTGCCCGCACCGGACCGACGGCGACCAACCCGCGCTGTTCTGCCCGGCCTACCCGCAGCCGAGCGCCGGCCGGGTGCCCGGCTGGCTGCTGTTTTTCCGCGCTCGCCACTCGTGGCTGCACAACCTGTTCGAGCGCAGCTACCGGATGAAGATGGGCGAGGTCCATCTGTTCGGCAAACACGTCTACATGGTCAACGAGCCGAAATGGGTGCGGCACGTGCTCGTCGATGCGATCGCCAACTATCCGAAACACCGCCTGCTCGGCAAGGCGCTCGAACCGCTGCTCGGCGAGAGCCTGATCACGACCAACGGTGCGCAATGGCAACGCCAGCGCAGGATGATGAACCCGGCGTTCGAGAATGCCAGGCTCGCGGTGGCCTTTCCGCTGATGCTGCAGGCGGCCGACGAGCTGCTGCGGCGGCTCGACGCGCTGCCAGACGGCGCACCACACGACATGGAGATCGAGATGACCCATGTCACCGGCGACATCATCTTCCGCGCCATCCTGTCGCGGCCGATGGAAGGCGACGATGCACGCCGCATCTTCGCCGCCTTCGCCGAATTCCAGCAACTCGCGCCGCGGCTGTCGCTGCCGGTGATCTACGGGCTGAACTGGCTGCTGCCGGTGCTGGTGCCGTTCTGGCAGCGCCGGCGCAGCCGGCGAGCGGCGGCCGAGATCCGCAATCTGCTCGGCGCGCTGATCCGCCCGCGTTTCGATGCCCATCGGCAGCGCATTCCGGGCCAGACAGCCGCGCACGACCAGCCGCCACCACGCGACATCCTCGAGGCGATGCTCGATGCCGTCGACGAGACGAGCGGCAAGCCGATGTCGTTCGACGAAACCCTCGACCAGGTGGCGGTGCTGTTCCTCGCCGGCCATGAAACCTCGGCCAGTGCGCTGACGTGGGCCTTGCACCTGCTGGCCAATGCGCCGGACGTGCAGCAGCGGCTGCACGCCGAGGTCGACCGGGTGCTCGGCAAGCGCACCCCTCAAGCCGGTGACCTGCGCGAGCTGGAGCTGACGCGGCAGGTCTTCCGCGAAACGCTGCGGCTGTTCCCGCCGGTCGGTTTCCTGACCCGCGAGGCGGTGGCGGGCGACCAGATGCGCGACAAGTCGATTGCCGGCGACTCAGCGGTGGTGATCTCGCCATGGTTGATCCACCGCCACCGCGACCTCTGGTCGCATCCGGACGCCTTCGACCCGGACCGCTTCGATACCGATGCCGGCCGCGAATCGGCGAAGACGGCCTATCTGCCGTTTGGCATCGGGCCGCGCGTCTGCATCGGCGCCAGTTTTGCGATGCAGGAGGCGACGTTGCTGCTGGCGATGCTCGCGCAGCGTTACCGCTTCGAGCCGGTCCCCGGCCATGTGCCGGAGCCGGTCGGCAGAATCACGATCCGTTCCGGCAACGGTGTGGCTTTACGGATATTCAGACGATGAAAGAGCGTTTGGCGGGTTTTCTGGTGATGACCGCGGTGGTGCCGCTGGCCGTGTTCGGCTATCTGATCCTGTGGTGGGTCGGCTTGTTCGGCAGGACCGAACGCGGCCGCCAGGGCGTGCGTGCGCTCGACCACTTCGTCAATGCAACGGTATTCAACGGCTACGCCTGGGAATCGGTGTCGTCGCACGCCTGGCGCGAACGCGAACGGCGCTGGTGGGCGCCATGGGTGATCCGCATCGCCAACGTCTTCCAGACCAACCACTGCCAGCGCGCGAACAAGCGCGAGCAGGCCGTCGTCGATCTGATCCTGCAAAAACGCCTGCACGAGCAGACGATCCGGTGACTCCCCCCCGGAGCGCCTTCGGCACACCTCCCCCAGGGGGCGCCAGCAGCGGCCAGGCGGAGCCGGATCCGCGGCGTCCGCTTGATGGTGTCGCGTCGGGTGCTGAGCCCGCGCGGTCATTTGCGGCGCCGGTCAGGCGACGGCACGTGCTGTATGTCAGCGGATTCGATCCGAAGGGGCCGGCGCATTACCACCGGCTCTACCGCGAACAGGCGGCGCGGGCGGGTAAGGTCGGCGGCTACCGGGTCGAGGTCGGCAAGCGCAGCAGCCGCTGCGAGCTGTCGGCATCATGGCCGCTGCGCTTTTTTGCCGATCCGGCGGCCAGCCGGCCGGATGTCGAGACCGAGATCGAATTCCTGCGCTGGGACGACATCGTCCGCGACCACTGGACGCGCAATCCGGCGCTGCTCGCCTGGCACTTCATCAAGACGACGCTGCTTTATCTGCGCAGTGGCGCATTGTGGCGAATGGCCAGGCTGTCTTGGCCGCCGGCGCTGCTGCTGTTTGCGCCATTCCTGCTGCTGCTCGGGCTGCTGGCCAGCCTGCCGGCGGCACTGCTGATCGGCCGCTGGGTCGCCGATTCGGCCGGCTCGCTGTTGCCAGGGGTGATTGGCGGCGCAACCGTGCTCGCTGCGGCCGCCGGCCTCGCGGTCTGGGCCGAGCGGCGGATGAACCTGCAGTGGCTGCTGCGCAGCTATGTGTTCACCGCCGGCCAGGGCAGCCACGGCTGGCCGGCGCTCGAACGCCGGCTCGACGAATTCGCCGGGCTGATCGTCGAACGGGCCGGCGAGCCGGTTGATGAACTGCTGATCGTCGCCCACAGCTCCGGCAGCATCATGGCCAAGGCTGCGCTGGCCCGCGCGCTGGCACTGAATCCGCGGCTCGCCGCGGATGGTCCGCAGCTGTCGCTGCTGACGCTCGGTCAATGGTCGCCGCTGCTGAGCAGCCTGCCGAGCGCGCAGCGCTTTCGTGCCGAGCTGGCACGCATCGCGTCCGATCCGGCGCTGGTCTGGGTCGATCTGACCGCACCCGCCGATGGCTGCTGCTTTGCGCTGACCGATCCGATCGCCGCCGCCGGCCTGCCGGCAAAACGCGCCGATTTTCCGCGGCTGCTGTCGCCCCGTTTCGCCGAGCAGTTTGCGCCGGCGGCTTATGCGGCGCTGCGCCGCGACCGGCTGCTGCTGCACTTCCAGTATCTGATGGCGGGCGAGTTGCCGAGCGATTGCGACTACACCGCGATCACCGCCGGGCCGCTGTCACTTCGCGAGCGCTTCGCAGATCGGCCGTCGGTGACCGACTTCCGCCGCTTCAGGCTGTTCGGCTGATCGAGCGGCGGGCGCGCCGGCCTCAGCCACCGCGCCATTTCGCCGCCATCCCGAGCAGCGGCCGGACAGTGCGCCGCCACCATGGCAGGCCGGCGGCGCCGCGTTCGCGTGCCCGCCGCAGTTCGGCGAGCACCGATTCCGGTGTGGCCGGTCGGCCGTGCTCGTCGATATAGGTCGGGTACAGGATCAGCGCCGCAGCGACCAGTTCGTCGAGTTGACGCGGCTGGCGGCGCGCAGCGGCCTCGGCTTGCAGGTCGAGATCGCGGGTCAGACCCCAGCCGGCGTAGAACGGCGTGCCATGGGTGGTTACCGGTTTGCCACGCAGCAGCGCCTCGAAGCCGGCCAGCGAGGTCATCACATGGACTTCGTCGACACGCTCGAGCAGCGTCGCCATCGGGCTGTCGACAACGATTTCGTCGCAGCAGGCGCGGATCGCTGCATCGATCGGCCGCCCGCTGCGCAGCCCGGCCAGCAGATCCGGGTGCGGCTTGTAGACCAGCCAGGCATCGGGCCGGTCGGCGCGGACCGCGCGCAGCAGCTCGATGTTGCTGCGCACCCGGCCGGCTCCGCAGACGATCGATGCATCGCTTTCGACCTGGCCCGGCACCAGCACGATCGACTGGCCGGCGGGCAAGCCGGCCGGCCGCTGCCAGTCGGCGTCGCCGACGTTGTATTTGGTCAGCCGGGCGCCGACGATCGCCTGCCGCAGCGCCGCCGCCCTCGCCTTCAGCGGCTCGTCGAACCGGGCCTCGACGAGCAGCGTCTCCAGGTCGCATGCCGCTGCCGGATCGAAATAGATGCCACTGCGGTCGATCACCCACGACCGCGGCCGGACCAGATCGGCGCCGAGGCCGACCGAGCGCAGAAAGCCGTCCTCGAGGCGCCAGATCGGCGTGCCGGCCGGCACCCCGACCGGCACCGGAGTTGCACCCCACAAGGCGAGCACTGCGCCGGGCGGCAGCGCGTCGGCGCGTCGCAGCCGCTGCAGTGTGTGCTGCGGCAGAAAGTGCCGCGCCAGCGTCAATTTGCGCGCCGACAATCCCCAGGCATGGACCATGCTGCCCGGCTGCGGCGGCTGATGGCGCAGTGGCGTGTTCACATCGGTGCGCCGATCCGCTCGTCGCGCCGCGGCGCTTTGAACGACTGCAGGTTCAGGGCCTCGACGAAGGCATCGACGCGTTCGAAATGCTCGCGCCAGGTCGGCGCCCGATAGCTGCGCAAGCGCTCGAGCTGCGCCGCGCGGCGCGCGCTGGCGGGCGCCGCATAGTCCTCGATCGCGCCAATCCATTCGATCGCGTCGAGCGGGTCGATGAAATCGGCGATCTCGCCGGCCAGTTGCCGCAGCACCGGCAGGTCGCTGGCGATCACTGGCACGCCGGCCGCCAGCGCCTCGACGACCGGCATGCCGAAACCTTCGGCAAACGACGGAAACAACAGCGCCCGCGCATGGTGCAGCCACGTCTGCAGCATGCCATCGGTGCATTGGCGCAGCACCGTCACATAGCCTGCGAGCACGCGGCTGCGTTCGAGCAGGTCATCGACGTTCTCCGATTCCCAGCCGCGCTGGCCGATCACGACCAGGTGCGGCGCAGCGTCGCGGTGCCGCGCGACCAGCCGCTGCCAGGCCTGCAGCAGCATCAGGTGGTTCTTGCGCGGCTCGATGGTGCCGAGGACGACGAAATACGGCCGGCCACCTTCGAGCGGGCTGGCGCCGACCTCGCCGGACGCGGCGATCGCCGGCGCCAGCGGCGCGACGACGGTCGGCGGCAGCGGCAGGCCGGCCCCATCGGCAAACGTCGCGAGTTCGTCGCGCGTCGACGACGAGTTCGCGATCAGGCCGGCGCCGAGGCGCAGCATGTTCTTCAGCCGCCGCTCGTGGCGCTCCGATTCACCGGGCCGGCAGTACTCCGGATGGAGCACCGGTATCAGGTCATGGACCAGAAACAGCGGCCGCACGTTGTGCCATTTGACGACCCGCGCCGCATTCGCATCCTCGAGCCCCGAATGGCCGGTATTGAACATCACGCGGCCATGCGCATTGCCGCGGCCGATGCACGACAGCACACCCTGCCAGGCCATCGAATGCACACGCGAACGGGCGCCGGTCGGCCACTCCTCGAGCAGATCGAACAGCCGCTGCGATACCGCCTCGGAGAACAGGCCGCTGCGCTGGCCGTGGCGAAATAGCGCACGGGCATGGCGACGGTAGTGCGCCACATAAGCCAGGCTGACCCGGTCGACACCGGTCGGCAGGCGGCCGTTCGACAGCCGTGCCATCAGCCGGGTCACATCGATGACGACGGGACGATGCAACGCAGTCCTCAGAGACGCTGCCGGTTCACGGCAGCGCCCGCTGGCTTGCCACCGGATCGACGCCGGCGACGACTTCGCCGGCGTGGTCGAAGCAGTGCAGCGTCAGCCGGCCGGCAGGCCGCGCCGCAACAGGCGCCACCGCCGGCCGCGGAGGCGATGCCTGCGCCGGCAGCGGCGCGCTGGATCTGCCGATCAGACCGGCCGCGTCACCGCCATCCATCCGCTTGTAGAAGCTGCCGTTGAGCTGGGTCTGGTCGACGACATGGTTGCGGAATTTCCAGTACAGGTCGAGGTCCGGGATCTGCGTCTGCGCATCGGTCCAGAAATGGCGCAAGCCGCCCTGGAAGGTCAGACCCGGCATGTTGTAGATCGCCTTGCCGAGCGTGATCACCGGCGTCTGGTGGTGCAGCGCCGACAGGCCGACCGTGCTGTTGATGACGATCACGCCGCGCGCATGGCTCAGCAGCGTCGGCAGGTTCAGGTCGTGCACATAGCGGATGCGCTCGGCAATGCCGAGCTGACTGCCGAGGCGGCGCAGCAGCCGGCTGTAGTCGTGGTAGCCGCGGTCGAGCGGATGGTGTTTGATGACCAGCAGCGTAGCGGCCGGCGCATGTTCGGCGAACGATGTCGCCACTTCGGTGATGAAGTCGGCCACCGACTTGAAACCGGAATGGGTATGAACCTGCGAATCGCCGGCAGTCTGCAATGCGACCAGAAAAAACTGCTTCGACCAGCGTCCGCTCAGTTGCGGCAGCAGATGCCGCTGGCTGATCCGATAGACGATCTTGCGAAAATAGCTGCGCCACCAGACCAGGCCCTCGAGCATGTTCAGCGATCGGTGGTGGACGCGGTGCCTGAACCAGGGCTTGCCGAAGCTGCCGGCGATGTAATAGGCCATTGCGAGCAGCGCGGTGCGATCGAAGGTGTTGCCGATCTCCCGTTCGGGCGGTGCGGCGCTTGCCGGCAGCGCCTGGTAAAAATCGATGTCACGCGGCAGCCCCGAATAACCGTTGACGCCGTGGCGCTCGAAGGTCACGTAGTTCGGGCGGATATACCCTTCCTCGAACACCCAGTAAGGCAGGCCGCGCTGGGTGGCCAGCCTGATCGCTGCCGCATGAACCGGCCGGCAATCACCGAACAGCACGATCGCATCGATGCGGTGCTGGTCGAGAAACCGCTCCAGGTGGGCAGGCCAGGCCGGCAGCGTGCCGCGGTAGTTGGTCGAATCGTTCGGATAGAACAGCCAGTCACCGCCGCAGAAATTGATCTTGTGGACAGCAGCCGCACCGGCCCCGGCCAGCGCCTTTGCGACACCGGCAAAAAACGGCCCGATCGGTCCCTGGAGCAGCAGCACGCGTTGTCCGGCAAAGTTTTTCCAAACCTGTCTGTCCATGCGTTCGCTAAATCCGCTCCAGGCGTCAGTGATCGATCGAACGATTATCAACCGAGCCTCGGCGCAGGCACGGCGCGCCGTTTCTGCGCGGAGCGGTCGTTTATATTCCGCCGTCCAATGCAGCAACACCGGGAGCGGCCTTTGCCGATCAATTCGTATCGAGATGTGACCATCAGGTCATTTGTCGATTTTCGGCCACAGCCCGCCTTGATCGCCCTGCTCTCGGCTTCGTTGCTGGCCGGCTGCTCGGCGGTGCCGACCTCCGGCCCGAGCAGCCGTCAGATTGCCGCGACGACCGAAATCACCATTGCCGGCAGCACCTCGGTTCAGGTGGTGCCGGTGTCCGAGGCGGTCGCACGCCAGTTGATCGCGCGCCGCGACGTGCGGCTGTTCTCCGATACCTTGCGCGAGCCGAAACACGATGCGCGCAGCGGCGCGGTCGGCGCCGGCGACACGATCGAGGTCAGCATCTGGGAAGCGCCGCCGGCAACCCTGTTCGGATCCGGCGCGGCCGCACCGTCGGCCGGTGCGCAGGCGCTTGGCACCTCGCGGGCAGTCAGCTTTCCGGAGCAGGTCGTCAACCGCGACGGCACGATCAATGTGCCGTTCGCCGGCGCGATACCGGTCGCCGGCCGGACCCATGTCGAAATCGAGCAGGAGATCACACGCCGCCTGAAGGGCAAGGCGAACCAGCCGCAGGTGCTGGTCCGGATGCTGCGCAATGTCTCGTCGAACGTCACCGTCGTCGGCGACGTTGGCAGCAGCGTGCGGGTTCCGCTCGGCCCGCGCAACGAGCGCTTGCTCGATGCGCTGGCCGCCGCCGGCGGCGTGCGGTTTCCAGTCAACAAGATGACGGTGCAGGTGACCCGCGGCGACTCGGTTGCCGCGCTGCCGCTCGACACCATCATCCGCGATCCGCGGCAGAACGTGATGCTGCAGGCCGGCGATGTGATCACCGCGCTGCACGAGCCGCTGAGCTTCACGTCGATGGGTGCAACCGGCAAGAACGACGAAATCAATTTCGAAGCGCAGGGCATCAGCCTGGCGCAGGCGATGGCCAGGGTCGGCGGGCTGCAGGATGCGCGGGCCGACGCGCAGGGAGTCTTCATCTTCCGCTACGAGGACCCGCAGGCGCTCAACTGGCCGACGCAGCCGGTAGGCGTCACCGCCGATGGCAAGGTGCCGGTGATCTACACGATCAACCTGCGCGATCCGCGCAGTTTCTTCGTGATGCAGACCTTCGGTGTGCAGAACAAGGACCTGTTGTACGTATCGAATGCGCCGCTGGCGGAAATCCAGAAATTCGCCAACGTGATCTTCTCGATCGCCTTTCCGGTCGTCAATACGATCAACGCAACGCGTTGAGCGGCTGGCACGCCTCACTTGCGTGAGTCGTAGAACGCATAGGCGCTGTCGAGGTCGGGAAAATCATGCAGCCGGCCGCGGTCGAGCACGCAGGCGCGGTCGCAATGGGCGCGGATGTTGTCGATCGCATGCGACACCATGATCAGCGCGCGGTCGGCGCGTTTCTCGAACAGCTCGTACTGGCATTTGGCGGCAAACCGGTCGTCGCCGACCGCGATCACCTCGTCGATCAGGAAGCAGTCGAATTCGATCGCCATCGAGATCGCGAATGCGAGCCGTGCCGACATGCCGCTCGAATAGGTCTTCACCGGCTCGCGGAAAGCCTTGCCGAGTTCGGAAAAATCCTCGACAAAGCCGATCTTCTCGGCCGCGTCGACGCCGTAGATCCGGCAGATGAAATGCAGGTTGTCGAGGCCGGTCAGCGAACCCTGAAAGGCACCGTTGAAGGCAAGCGGCCACGAGACCGACATCCGGCGAACCACCTGCCCATTGGTCGGCGCTTCCGCGCCGGCGATCAGGCGGATCAGCGTCGACTTGCCGGAACCGTTGCGCCCGAGGATGCCGACCTTCTCGTGCGGACGGATCTGCAGATTGACGTGGTCGAGGACGACATTCGGCGCGTGTCGCGTCTTGTAGACCTTGCTCAGGTCCCTGATCTCGATCATCCCGGCGTCAGCCTCCGCCCGACACCGCGCACCTCGGCCAGCCCGAGCAGGCTGAGCACGAGGCAGAACGCGGCCATGTACGGCAGGTTGTAGTGGGTGGTCACCGCCGAGCCGAAAAAGCCGTCGCGGATCAGTTCGACGCCGTGGGCCATCGGCAGCGCCAGCACCAGATCGCGTCCGATCGGCGGCAATGCGTCGACCAGCGAGAAGACACCGGAAAACGGCAGCATGAAATAGGTCAGCGGGTGCCACAAGCGGTCGACCAGATCGCTGCGCTCGCTGAGGCCGCCGACCAGCATGCCGGTCGCGAAGCCGAACCACGCGATCATCGCCCAGCCGAAGACCACCTTCAACACGTCCTCGGGCGGCGCCATCAACTCGAACGCGATGAACAGCACCGCCAGAAAAAGGAAGGATGCGGTTGCGCCGGCGAGTTCGAGGATCAGCCGCGACAGGTAGATGTCGACCGGCTTGACGTGGCGGTGGTACAGCAGCGACTGGTTCGGCTGGATCGCGCCGATGCAGCGCCCCGGCATGTTGCGCCACAGGATCAGCGTCGAATAACCGGTCAGCGCAAAGGCGACGATCGGAATGTTCGAGCCGTGCAGAGCCCGCATCGCGCTCCAGATCAGCGAGACGCCGAGCGTGAACAGCATCGGCTCGACGAACAGCCACAGGAAGCCGATGTTGTGGCGGCCATACCGGGTGATGACCTCGCGCATCAGCAGCGCATGGATGACGCGCGACTGGATCGCAAACGACCGGCCAAGCGGCGTCGTCATCGCCGGCACTCTCCACACGTCTTCAATCCCGGTGCTCCTTCATGCCGGCAATCAGCATCGAGAACACGCCCCAGCAGACCAGGCCGACCAGGAAGGTGGCGAGGATTGCGCGCAGCCGCCGCGGCTCGAGCGCTTCATCGGGCCGGTTCGGCTGCACGATGCGTTCGAGGTACAGCTGCTGCCGCCGCGCCTCGCTGCGTGCCGTTTCGAGATTGGTCATCGCCGAGGCGACCTGGCGGTCGGCGAAGGTCCGCTCGAGCTGCAGCCGCTCGTAATCGGCTGCCTTGTCGGTGAAGGAATTGCCGCCGCCGGCGACCTTGGCCATTTCGCGCGAGATCTCGGTCGTCAGCCCGCCGACGCGGCGCTCCAGCGTCGGAATCTGCGGATTCGACGGCGACAGCGCCTTCACCTGCGCGAGCTGCAGCTTGGTCGCGATCAGCTCGTCCTGCAGCTTCGTGACCTGCTGCAACTGCAGTGCACTCTGCCGGTCCGGATCAAACACCGCGCGGCGGTTGCGGTAGCTGGCCAGCGCGACGGCGGCAGCCTTGGCCTTTGCCTCGGCCTCTGCGACGTCCTCCATCGCAAACTTGACGAGGTCGAGCCGGCCGCGCTCGTTGATCCGGTTGACCAGCGTCTCGCCCATCCTCAACAGCATCGTGTTGACCTGGTAGGCGACTTCAGGCGAATAGGCGCGCACCGTCAGTGTCGTGATCGACGACGCAGCGTCGTAGTTGACCGCGACATGTTTGCCGTAATGGCGAAACAGCGACTCGAAACTGGCATCGGCCCACGGCAGCGGGAAGCGGCTGAACGGGTCGAGGTCGGGATCTGAGAAGGCCTCGCGCACCTTCAGGTCCTTGTCAAGGAACAGCAGCGCGTCGCGCGAGGTGATGAAATCATGGACGCTGAAGGCATCGTCCTGCGCGCGCTGGAAGCCGCTACCCTGCAGCAGCGCGCCGATCACGCCGGCCTGCTGCGCCTTCTGCGGCATGCGCACGACAAAGCGCGATTCCGAGATATAGACCGGCGACGCGATGAAGCCGAAATACAGCACCGCCAGCAGCGTCGGCAGCAGCACCGTGACGACGAAGGTCGCATTGAACAGCAGCTTGCCCGGACCGCGGTTGACGACCTCGACCCAGCGGGTCACCACGGGTTTCGCGCTCCGGCCTTCGAGCTGGCCGACGGCGGTTGCCGATTCCGGGACGAGCACCTCCGCCGAGGAGGACGATGACTGCGGTTTGCTGGGAGAATTCGGCGGGCGTGAAGCGATGGGTCCGGACATGGGTCAAACGACAACGGGCGTTGCGGGTGCAAGCGGCCAGAGTGTAGCCGGCCGGTGCTGACGCCCCGGTCGTGACGCCCCGGTCGGGCACCGGGGAACGCTGCGCCGCTTTGCTGGCATGATTCGCGCTTCACCTTCCTGCCCGGCCCGCCTCGCTGCGGGTCTTCTGCTTTTTTCGGCCGTCGGCGGCCGCCCCAGAGGTATCCCGGAACCTTTCGATGGCTGCAGCATCTGCAATCGTTCGCCTGAACCGGCCGCAGCCCGCAGCCGGTCCGCAACTGGGCGAACTGAAAAACCTCGCCTTCGGCCTCAACCACGAGCATGCATTCCACATGTGGTTGTCGCTCGACGAGACGACACGCGACGAGGCGCTGCTCGACAAATACATCCTGGCGTCGATCTGTCACAGCAGCGGCGCGCACATCGCACAGCTGCAGACTGTCGACAAGGCGGTCGCCGCCGAATTTGCGCAGGCAATGACACATCGACTGCAGGCGCTGGCCGAGCTGCTGCCGAGCTTGAAGATCGGCTTCAGCCAGACCTGGCACGAAGGGCTGGACGCGCTCAGCGGGGCAATGCTCGAGGTCCACCTGATTGCACAGGCGGAGGCCCTGACGGCCTTGGCGCGGACTACCGGCTGCGACAAGTTTCCAGGCATCTCGCAATCGATTGCGCTGACCGAAGCCTATCTGTGCCTGCTGACCGGCAAGATGGAAGCCGCCGAAGCAACCGCGCTGCGCTTCGTGCGCCGGCCGTTCCTGATGCCGAGCCGGCTCGACCGCGCCCGCCTGTACAAGAAGATCCTGCCGATCCTGATCAAGACCGGCCATGTCAAGGAATACAAGGAGGTGCTGTGGCGCGGCCTGACCGGCTGGTATGGCGCGCCCGCGTTGCGCAACGAGTTTGTCGACAAGGCGATCGCCGCCTACCGCGGGCCGCTGCGGGCCCTGTTCCGCAGCGGCATTCCGTTCAACGGCCGGCTGATCTTCATGATCAGCCTGCTGACCCGACGCACCGGCCGGTCGCCGCTGCTGCGCGCCGTCGGCGTCCACCGAATGCTCGACAAGATGCTGCAGACGCAGTTGTATATCCAGAACTACATGTCGGGGCGACGCCCCTATGTGGCGCGCGAACATCGGGGCTTCCACCCGGCCGCGCTGTTCGGCCCGAAGCGGCAACGCAAGATCCTGGTGACCCGAGCAATGGGCGGCATGGGCGACGTGCTGATGATGGTGCCGGGCCTGCTGGCGCTGAAACGCAAATGGCCGGCGGCAGAAATCCACTTTGCCATCCAGAAGGGATTTTTCCCGCTGTTCGACGGCATCAGCGAATTCAAATGCCTGGACATCCATGCCGACGACATCGACATCCGCGACTACTCGCGTTGGTACGACCTGACCGATTGCCCGGCAGCGCGGATCGAGGGCCGGGAATTTCCGCATGTGCGAAGCAACCGGATCGCGATCTTCGCCGGCGCGATGGGCATCAAGCTGCGCAAGCTGAAAAAGAGCGGCATCGTGCCGCGTTACCACGTCAGTGCCGACGAGGCGCGGGCAGCCGATGAACTGTTGCAGCGCCTGAATCCGCTTGGGCTGCCGGTTTTCGGCATCCAGCCGTATTCGGCCGATACCTACAAGAACTGGCCGCATACCGAAGCGCTGGCGCAGGACCTGGCACGCGATGCCGTCGTGCTGGTATTTCACAACGAGCCGTTTGCCGGTTATGAAGGCGACAACATCCACAAGATCATCAAGCCGATCCGCCAGTCGGCCGCATTGGCGGCGCGCTGCGCGACGCTGATTGCGCCGGATTCGTCGTTTGTCCATCTTGGTGCCGCGCTTGGCGTGCCGACGGTGGGCATATTCGGCCCGACCAACGGCTATGTCTTTGGTCGGCATTACCAGCAGGTCTTCAAGATTGCCGCGCCGGCTCGGGCGGACTTTGCCTGTTCGCCATGCTGGCGCAATGAAAACCGCTTGTGCGCGGTAGCCGACGATCGCGAAAGCGTCTGCCTGCGCCAGATCTCGGTCGAACAGGTGAAGGCCGTGATCGAGCGGCCGATGCCGAGCCGCTGGGAGCGGATCAAGGACGAGATCAGAGACCATTTCTGGAGATGACGAGCAGCATGCGTTATGACTTCCTGGCCGAATACAAGGCCGCCATCGAGGGTTTGCAGGTCCTGCTGAACCCGGCCCATGTAGCGGCGGTGGAACAGGCCGCGCAAAAAATCGGCGACTGCATCGAAGGCGGCGGCAAACTGCTGCTGTGCGGCAATGGCGGCTCGGCTGCCGATGCCCAGCACATCGCGGCCGAGTTGATCGGGCGCTACAAGACCGAACGCCGCGGCCTCGCAGCGATCGCGCTGACCACCGACTCATCGGTGCTGACGGCGTGGAGCAACGACTATCAATACGAAACCGTCTTTGCGAGGCAGGTCGAAGCACTGGGCCGCGCGGGCGACCTGCTGATCGGCATCTCGACCTCCGGCAATTCGGCGAACGTGATCGCGGCGGTCGAAGCCGCGCGCGAACTCGGCGTCGGCACGATCGGCCTGCTCGGCCGCGACGGCGGCAAACTGCGCGCGGCATGCGATGTCGCGGTGGTCGTGCCGCTGACCGATACCGCCCGCATCCAGGAGGCCCACATGGTGACCTACCACTCGTTGTGCGGCGCGCTGGATGCGCGATTTACCACGCCGGATCCGCGACGCGCCGCCTGAACCTGTATCCGATTCGACCGCAGCCTGGGACCTCCCGATCCAACGCGCTGTTTTCCCAGTTTCTCAACGGCTACCGCCGGCCAGTCCATGACCGATAACGACCTCCAGGCCCAACTGCAATCGATCGAGCGCAAACTCGACCGGGCACTCAACGAACTCGAGTTCGTCAAACACCGCACCGCGACCTATCTCGGCGACAACGTCGGCCTGACCTACCTCGTCGACGAGACGCCGGTCTACGTCAATACCGACGATTTCGGCTGCCCGGCAAACTTCATCAATGGCGGCCGCTACGAAGAGGAATACATCTCGATCCTGCGGTCGTTCCGCAAGCCGCGCAGCGTCTTCCTCGACATCGGCGCCAATCTGGGTGTCTTTTCGCTGCGCCTGGCGCCGATGCTCAGGCATGGCAGGATCTTCGCGTTCGAGCCGAATCCGAGAATCCATGACCTGTTTGCGCGCAGCTCATTTCTTGGCGGTTTCGATCCGACGATCCGCATCCTGCCTTTTGGCGCGTCCGACTCGGAGCGGGAGGTCAGTTTCCACGTGCCGCGCGACCATGCTGGCGGCGGCGCGATCGGCAGTGGCGGCGCCAGCGATGGCGATCAGTTCACGATCCAGGTCAAGCGGCTCGACGACTGGCTGCCGCAGGATCTGCGCGTCGACATCGTGAAAATCGATGTCGAAGGCCACGAACTCGCCGTCCTCCGCGGCATGCAGCGCATCCTCGACAGAAGCCCGTCGGTGGCGGTGTTGTTCGAGAAGCTGGGCACCCATACCGGCATCGAGGCCGATATCTGCGCGTTGCTCGAACCGATGGGACTGAAACTGCACCTGGCCAACGGAACCCGCCTCGAGCCGGTGACCGGCGACAGTTTTGCCGGCAAGGCCGGCTATTTCCTGGCCACGCGGGAGGATGTCATCCATGGTGAACTCGAGCGCGACTTCGTCAATATCTTTGGTGTCGACCTGAATCTTCGCCACGGCGCGTTGCATGCGGACGACCGTTATGTGCTCGATGCCGCAACGGTCTCTGAAGGCGAAGTCTTTTTTTATGGTCCCTATTGGTACCTCGCGCGCGGCACCTATCGGATCGAACTGATCGGCGAGCTGTCTGGCCAGATGCGCCTCGAACTGACCGAACGCTTCGGTTTCGGTGTGCAGAGTTTCCTGCTCGGCAACGGACGGACGGCCGTTGACGTCGCAGTGCATCGCGACCTGACGAAGTTCGAGCTGGTCGGCCGCAGCGCCGGCAGCCCGTGTGCGCTGCAGCTCGAGCGGATCAAGCTGACCCGACTCGGTTGAATCTGTCAAACAGCACGCTATCCGCTCCGCTACGATTGCCGCTGCTGCCATGTCGCACCAACGCCGGCGCAGTCATCTTCCGCCGACATTCCGATCGCCCTCTGCCGTCCACCCATGAAACTCGATTCACGCATCTACGTTGCCGGCCACCGCGGCCTTGTCGGCTCGGCACTGGTACGCCGACTGCGCGCAGCCGGTCACGACAAGCTGCTGACCCGCACCCACGCCGAGCTCGACCTGACCGACGAAACTGCGACGCGTGACTTCCTGCTTGCCGAGAAGCCGGATTACGTCTTCCTGGCTGCCGCCAAGGTCGGTGGCATCGTCGCCAACAACACCTATCCGGCCGAATTCATCCGCGACAACCTGGCGATCCAGTCGTCGGTGATTCATGGCGCGTATCTGGCTGGCGTCAAGCGGCTGATGTTTCTCGGCTCGAGCTGCATCTATCCGAAGCTGGCGCCGCAGCCGCTGCGCGAGGACAGCCTGCTGACCGGCCCGCTTGAGCCGACCAATCGCGCCTATGCACTGGCCAAGATCGCCGGCGTCGAGATGTGCTGGAGCTACAACCGCCAGTACGGCACGCGCTACCTGGCGGCGATGCCGACCAATCTTTATGGTCCCGGCGACAACTACCACCCGCAGAACAGCCACGTGATCCCGGCGCTGCTGCGCAAGTTTCACGAGGCGAAGCAAAGCGGCAGCGAGGTCGTGACGGTCTGGGGATCTGGCACGCCGCTGCGCGAATTCATGTTCAGCGACGACATGGCCGCTGCCTGCGTGCACCTGATGCAGTTGCCGGACGACCGCTTCGAGCGCCTGCTCGGCAGCGATGAGACGGTCAGTGGCCGCTTCGAGCCGCCGCTCGTCAATGTCGGCGTCGGCGAGGACCTGACGATTGCCGAGCTGGCCGCGCTGATCGGCCGCACCGTCGGCTTCGAAGGCCGGATCGAATTCGACACCAGCAAGCCGGATGGCACGCCGCGCAAGCTGATGGATGTCAGCCTGCTGCGCAGCACCGGCTTCGAGCCGAGGACCTCGCTGGCGGAGGGTTTGAAGGCCGCTTACCGGGACTTCGTCGCGTCGCTGGGCTGAGGCCGCCGGCTGCTGGCGGATTCACTCAGCAGCGCGAATCGGGGCTGAAGCCCCTCCGACAAAGCCATCACCCGCCCCGCGCCAGCACCGGTCGCAATGCCGCGCCGGTATGGCTGGCCGGACTCGCAACCAGCGCCTCCGGGTCACCGGCCGCGACGATCGTCCCGCCGCCGCCACCGCCTTCCGGCCCGAGGTCGATCACCCAGTCGGCCTCGGCAACCACATCCAGGTCGTGCTCGATCACGACGACGCTGTGGCCGCCGCTGACCAGCCGGTGCAGCACCGCGATCAGTTTCGAGACGTCGGCCATGTGCAGCCCGACCGTCGGTTCGTCGAGCACGTACAAGGTGTGCGGCGCCTTGTTGCCGCGTTTGCCGACATCGTCGCGCACCTTGCTCAGTTCGGTGACCAGCTTGATCCGCTGTGCTTCACCACCACTCAGCGTCGGTGATGGCTGGCCAAGCGTCAGATAACCGAGGCCGACATCCTTCAGCAGCCGCAGCGGGTGGGCGATCGCCGGCATGCTGGCGAAGAAGTCCGCCGCCTCGTCGACCTCCATCTGCAGCACGTCGCCGATGCTTTTTCCGCGCCAGCTGACCGCCAGTGTCTCCGGGTTGAAACGCTGGCCGTGGCAGATGTCGCAGGGGATCTTCACGTCGGGCAGAAAACTCATCTCGATCGTCTTCATGCCCTGCCCTTCGCAGCCCGGGCAACGCCCCTCGCCGGTATTGAAGCTGAAGCGGTTCGGCGCATATCCGCGCGCCCGCGCCTCCAGCGTCTCCGAGAACAGCTTGCGGATCGCATCCCAGAAGCCGATGTAGGTGGCCGGACAGGAGCGCGGCGTCTTGCCGATCGGCGTCTGGTCGACTTCGAGCACGCGGTCGATGAAGCCCCAGCCGTCGATCTGCTCGCAGCCCTGCCAGTTCGGCTTGCCGCCCTTGCTGTTGATGAACAGCAGATTCGCCAGCAGCACATCGCGCGCCAGTGTCGATTTACCGGATCCGCTGACGCCGGTGATCGCAACCAGCCGCTGCAGCGGAATGTCGACGCTGACGTCCTGCAGGTTGTGCAGGTTTGCGCCTTCGACGCGCAGGCTCTTGCGCGAGACGCCCTCGCTTTGCCCGGCGCTCCAGAATTCGACCGGCCGCCGCGGCTGCTGCGGATGCCGCATCGGATGCGCCAGCATCCGGCCGGTCTGCGACTCGGGGTTTGCCGACAGCTCGGTCGCCGAGCCTTCGGCAACCAGCCGGCCGCCTCTTTTTCCGGCGCCGGGGCCGATGTCGATCAAGTGATCGGCGCGGCGGATCGTATCCTCGTCGTGCTCGACGACGACCAGCGTATTGCCCTTGTCGCTGAGCGTCTGCAGCGCATCGAGCAGCACCTGGTTGTCGCGCGGATGCAGGCCGATCGTCGGTTCGTCGAGCACATAACAGACGCCCTGCAGGTTGCTGCCGAGTTGCGCCGCGAGGCGAATGCGCTGCGCCTCGCCGCCGGACAGCGTCGGCGCCGCACGATCGAGCGTCAGATAACCGAGCCCGACCTCCTCGAGAAATTCGAGCCGCGCCTTGATCTCGCTGACGACATCGCGCGCGATCTCCGCATCGCGCCCGGCCAGCTGCAGCGCCGCAACCCATTTGCGCGCCTCGTTGACCGACCACTGCGCCACCCAGGCGATCGAATGGCCCTCGAAGGTGACGCTGCGCGAGACCTCGTTCAGCCGCGTGCCATGGCAATCCGTGCACGGTTCGTCGACGACGCCCTCGGCCTCGGCTTCGTCGGACGGAAAACTCTGCTCGCGGCCCTTGTTGTCGTCGTCGCGCACCGAGTCGTCGTAGACCTTGCGCTGCTCGCGCGTCAGCGCCAGCCCGGTGCCGACGCAGGTGCTGCACCAGCCGTGTTTGCTGTTGTAGCTGAACATCCGCGGATCGAGTTCCGGATAACTGGTGCCGCAGGTCGGGCAGGCGCGCTTGATCGAGAACACCTTGACGCTGCCGAGCGCGGCAGTGGTGCGCTCTTCGGCCATCGCACTGTCGAGCCCGTCGAGCGGCGCCAGCAGGTGCATCACGCCCTTGCCGAGTACCAATGTGCGTTCGAGCAGGTCGCGCAACGCCCCCTCGTTGGCCGCATCGACGACCAGATCGCCGACCGGCAGTTCGAGCGTATGTTCCTTGAAGCGGTCGAGCCGCGGCCAGCGATCGGTGGCGATGAATTCGCCGTCGACCCGCAAATGGCTGTGCCCGCGCGCCTTCGCCCACTTCGCGAGATCGATATAGAGCCCCTTGCGGTTGATCACCAGTGGCGCCAGCAGGCCAACATGCTGGCCGCGGTAATCGCGCATCAACTGCGCGGCGATGCTGCCGACCGATTGCGGCCGCACCTCGGCGCCGTCCTTCGGGCAATGCTGCAGGCCGAGCTTGACGTAGAGCAGGCGCAGGAAGTGCCAGATCTCGGTGACCGTCGCGACCGTGCTCTTGCGCCCGCCGCGCGACAGCCGCTGCTCGATCGCGACCGTCGGCGGGATGCCGTAGACCGCATCGACCTCTGGCCGCCCGGCCGGCTGCACGATGCTGCGTGCATAGGCATTCAGGCTTTCGAGGTAGCGGCGCTGCCCTTCGTTGAACAGGATGTCGAAGGCCAGCGTGCTTTTGCCGGATCCCGAAACACCGGTGATGACGCTGAACTTGCCGCGCGGAATCGCGACATTCAGCGACTTCAGGTTGTGTTCGCGGGCATTGACGATGCGGATCGTTTCATCCGAACCCCCTCTCCCCGCCGGGGAGAGGGTGGGGGTGAGGGGTGAGCGCGAGGCATCGGCTGGCGAGGAGCCACCCTCACCTGCGGTGCGCATTCCGGCTGGCAGGCCGGAATCGCTGCGCGGGCTCGCGGCATGCCGCTCGAAATCCCCGCTCCGCCCCCAACCCTCTCCCGCCAGCGGGAGAGGGAGTTCCTTTATTGCGCCAGCGGTGTAGCGCTCAGCGCCCTTCTCCGCCACCCGCCCGACGCCGAACCCCATCGCGACGTCGTAATCGGCCAGCGCACGGCCGGTGTGCGAGCGCGGATGGCGCTTGACCTCCTCCGGCGGGCCGACGCAGACGACCTCACCGCCGCCGTCGCCGCCCTCCGGGCCGAGATCGATCAACCAGTCGCTGGCGCGGATCACGTCGAGGTTGTGTTCGATCACGACGATCGAATGGCCGCCTTCAAGCAGTTTGCGGAAAGCGCGCATCAGCTTCGCGATGTCGTCGAAGTGCAGGCCGGTGGTCGGCTCGTCGAACAGGAACAGCCGCCCCTTCTTCGCGACCGGCTGGCGGCTCGCGGTGCGGCTCTGCGCCGCCTCGGCGAGAAAACCGGCCAGCTTCAGGCGTTGCGCCTCGCCGCCGCTCAGCGTCGGCACCGGCTGGCCGAGTCGCACATAGTCGAGGCCGACATCGACGATCGGCTGCAGCGTGCGGATCACCTCGCGGTCCTGCGCAAACAGCTGCACCGCCTCGCTGACGGTCAGCTCGAGCACGTCGGCGATGCTCAGCTCGCGGTTCAGATCTGCCGGCAGCCGGCGCTCGATCTTCACCTCGAGCAGTTCGGCACGGTAGCGGCGGCCGTCGCAATCGGGGCAACGCAGGTAGACGTCGCTGAGAAACTGCATCTCGACATGTTCGAAGCCGGATCCGCCGCAGGTCGGGCAACGGCCGTCGCCGGCGTTGAAGCTGAACATGCCGGCGCCATAGTTGCGCTCGCGCGCCAGCGGCGCCTCGGCAAACAGCTTGCGGATCTCGTCGAAGGCACCGACATAACTGGCCGGGTTCGAGCGCGCGGTCTTGCCGATCGGCGACTGGTCGACGAACACCGCATCGCTGAGCCAGTCGGCGCCGAGCAGCTGCTCGTGCGCGCCCGGCGTCTCCGTCGGCTTGCCGAAATGGCGCGCCAGCGCCGGATACAGCACATCCTGGATCAGCGTGCTCTTGCCGGAGCCGGAGACACCGGTCACCGTCACCAGGTGCAGCAGCGGAAATTCGACCGTGATGTGTTTCAGGTTGTGTTCGCTGGCGCCTTCGAGGATCAGCTTCGGCGTCGCCGGGCCGACCAGCCGCTTGATGCCCATGCCGACCTGCTTGCGTGCGCCGAGGTAGGCGCCGGTCAGCGTATCGGCCTTGCGGATCTGCTCCGGCGTGCCGTCGAAGACGATCTGGCCACCGCGTTCGCCGGGCCCCGGCCCCATGTCGATCAGCCGGTCGGCGGCCAACATCACCGCCGGATCGTGCTCGACGACGACCAGCGTGTTGCCGGCATCGCGCAAGCGGTGGATCGCCTCGACGATGCGGTCCATGTCGCGCGGATGCAGGCCGATGCTCGGCTCGTCGAGCACGAACATCGTATTGACCAGCGAGGTGCCGAGTGCGGTCGTCAGGTTGATCCGCTGCACCTCGCCGCCACTCAAGGTGCGGCTCTGCCGGTCCAGCGTCAGGTAGCCCAGGCCGACGTCACACAGGTAACGCAGCCGGGTGCGGATCTCGCCGACCAGCAGCTGCAGCGCTGCATCGACCGAGGCACCTTCGGCAGCACCACTGCCGGCGGCGGACGCCGGCAGGGCGCCGCTGGCCAGACGGTCGACGAAGGCACGCAGCGTGACGATCGGCATCAGCATCAGGTCGTGCACGCTCAGCCCGGGCAGCGCCTCCAGCTGCTCGCGGCGCCAGTCGACCCCAGCCGGCATCGCGCGCTGGCCGGGCGGCAGCACCGCATCGGCATCGCGCTTGCTGCCGAGTCGCCACAACAGCGCTTCCGTTTTCAGCCGCGCGCCCTGGCAGGCCGGGCAGGTCGTGTAGCTGCGGTATTTCGACAGCAGCACGCGGATGTGCATCTTGTAGGCCTTCGATTCGAGGTATTCGAAGAAGCGCTTGATGCCGTACCACTGCTTGTTCCAGTTGCCGTTCCAGTGCGGCGAGCCGTTGATCACCCAGTCGTGCTGCGCCTGCGTCAGCTGCTGCCACGGTGTGTCGCGCGGGATGCCGGCCTCGCCGGCATATTTCAGCAGGTCGTCCTGGCATTCCTTCCACGCCGGCGTCTGGATCGGCTTGATCACGCCGGCGCGCAGCGTCTTGCGGGGATCGGGGATCACCAGCCCGTAGTCGACACCGATCACCCGGCCGAAACCGCGGCAGATCTCGCAGGCGCCCATCGCCGAATTGAAGCTGAACAGCGATGGCTGCGGGTCGGCATAACGGATGTCGCTGTCCGGGCAGTGCAGCCCGGTCGAGAAGCGCCAGATTTCCGGCGCCTGATCGGCGTCGGCGGCCAGCACCGTCACATTGAGTCGACCGCTGCCACGCCGCAGCGCGGTCTCGATCGCCTCGATCACGCGGATTTTTTCGGCCCCCTGCAGCCGGAAGCGGTCGGCGACGACGTCGAGCACCTTGCGTGGTCCGGTCGGCGATTCGACGATGCGCTCGGCCTGCACCCGCGTATAGCCGCTGGCGGCCAGCCACTGCTCGACTTCCTCACCGGTCACGCTGGCCGGCAGTTCGACCGGGAAGGTCAGCACCAGTCGCGGGTCGCCGGCGGCGGCACTGCGCGCCAGCAATTCGTCGTAGATCGTTTCCGGCGAATCGTGGCGCACCGGCTGCGCGGTCTTGCGGTCGAACAGGTCGGCACCGCGGGCGAACAGCAGCTTCAGGTGGTCGTTCAGTTCGGTCATCGTGCCGACCGTGCTGCGGCTGGTACGCACCGGATTGGTCTGGTCGATCGCGATCGCCGGCGGCACGCCATCGACCCGATCGACCGCCGGCCGGTCCATGCGGTCGAGAAACTGCCGCGCATAGGCGCTGAAGGTCTCGACATAACGCCGCTGGCCTTCGGCATACAGCGTGTCGAAAACCAGGCTCGACTTGCCCGACCCGCTCGGCCCGGTGATCACCGTCATCTCGCCGGTGCGGATATCGAGATCGAGGTTCTTCAGGTTGTGCTGACGGGCGCCGCGGATGCGGATCAGGCCGGAACTCATGGAGGCGGTTTCCTTCGCAGAAGGCTCGCGATTCTAGGGACCGCCGCTTGCCCGCCGTCGCCACGGGCCTTTCGCGCTATGCTTGATGCGAACTCGCGGAGATCGAAATCACCGTCGTCGGCCCGCTCCCCCCTCGCTCGCCCGTCTCTGATTCACCGGTCGTGGCTGAAGCCGCTGCGCGGCCGCTGCCCTGACGATGGCCGGCGAACCCATCGACCCTCCTGACGGCAGCCGCCGCGACGACCTCGATGCCCGCGTTGCGGCCGCCGGCATCGACGAGTTGCGCCGCGCCCATCGCCTGCTGCTCGGCGCCGAAGGCGGTTACTGGGAGCGCAACCTGGTCACCGGCGAAGTCTGGTTTTCCGACCATTTCAGGCAGATGCTGGGGCTGGCGCCGGCGACCGACGCGCGCGGGATCTTCGGCCTGATCCACCCGCAGGATCGTGGCGAGTTCGGCCGCATCTATCGGGCGGCGATCGAATCGATCGGCCCGCTGCATGCCGATGTGCGCTACAAGCGCGCCGATGGCGGCTGGCGCTGGGCGCGCATCCAGGGCAGGGTCTGGGCCGGCGCGGATGGCAGCGCCGAGCGGGTGATCGGCATGGTCATCGATGTCGATGCGGAAAAGCAGGCCGAACGCGGCTTGATCGAGCACCGCCAGCGCCTGCAGCAGATGGTCGAGGAGCGCACCGAGCGGCTCGAGGCGGCGCTCGCCGAAGCGCGCCGCCAGCGCGAACAGGCGGAACGCGCGAACGAGGCCAAGTCGACCTTTCTCGCGCACATGAGCCACGAGATCCGCACGCCGCTGAACGGCCTGCTCGGCCTGACCGAGCTGGCATTGCGCGAGGCCTCCGGCGAACAGCAGCGCCGCTACCTGAAACTTGCGCTGCAGTCGGGCTCCAGCCTGCTCGACATGCTGAACGGCGTGCTCGATTTCTCGCGCCTGAATGCCGGCGCAACGCCATCGCGCAGCGAGCCCTTCGACCTCGCCGAGGTGCTCGCCAATGCGATGCGCCTGCTGCTGCCGCAATCCAGGGAAAAGCGGCTCGGCATGATGTACGACTATGTCGGACCGGTGACCCGTGTCGTCGGCGATGCGCTTGCACTGCGGCAGATCGTCGGCAACCTGCTCAGCAATGCGATCAAGTACACCGACAGCGGCCATGTCGCATTGCAGGCCGAGGTTCACCCGACCGACCAGGAAAACTGCGTTGCGCGCATCGAGGTGCGCGATACCGGCCCCGGAATGACCGCCGAAGTCGCGGCGCGGATCTTCCAGCCCTTCGTGCAAGGCGATGAGAGCCTGGCCCGCCGGCACGGCGGCAGCGGCCTCGGCCTGTCGATTGCGCGTGGCCTGGCCCGGTCGATCGGCGGCGAGTTATCGGTATCGACGGTGCCCGGCAGCGGCACCTGTTTCAGCCTCGACCTGCCGATGCGCATGCAGGCCGGCATGCAGCCGCTCGACCAGTTGCCTGACCCCGGCCTCGCCTGGCTGGTTTATACGCTGCCGACGCCGGCCGAATGGCTTGCAAAACGCCTGCACCGGCTTGGCTGGCACTGCAGCATCGGCAACATGGGCGAGACCCTCGAGCGCGCCTGCCGGCCGCTGGCAGCCGCCGAGCGGCCGGACCTCGTCGTGCTGGCCGAAGCCGCACTCGACTCCGCAGACTCGCTGTATGCGGTGCGCGCCGCATTGCCGAAGGTACCGGTCGTGCTGCTGGTGCGGCCGGACTGGAACCAGCCGCAGATCGAGGCGGCGGCGCGCGTCAACGACATGCCGCTGGTGTTCATGCCGCTGACACCCGGTGCCTTGCTCGAACTGACGGTCAGGCATGGCCGCCGTCGCGCCGGCGGCGCCGACAGCGGCTTCGCCGACCTGCCGCAGCCGGTGGGCGCAGGCGCCGACATCCTGATCGCCGAGGACAATCCGGTCAATCAGCTGATCATCACCGAGATGCTCGGCGCGCTCGGCATGAGCCCGCGGCTGGCGGTCGACGGCGCGGAGGCGGTTGCCGCCTGCATCGAGCAGGCGCCCCGCCTGCTGCTGATGGACCTGCAGATGCCGGTCGTCGACGGGCTGGAGGCAGCCCGCCGCCTGTCCGGCATGCAACGCGCCGGCGAGCTGCCGCCTTTTCCGATCGTCGCGCTGACCGCCCACGCCACGCCGCAGGACCGTGCCAACTGCCTGGCGGCCGGGATGCAGGGTTATCTGACCAAGCCGATCACGCTGGCCCAGCTGCGCGACGAACTGGCGCGCTGGCTGCCGCCCTGACCAGCGCCCCCGGTCCGGCCAGGAGCGGATGCTTCCTACAACCGGCGCCGGCAGCGGACGACGCAGTCCTTTCCTGGCGACCGGCAGACCCCGCCGGCCGGCGGCGGCACGATGGCGTCATGGGCCAAGATGCCCCTCGGAAAGGTGCTCGATGACCAAATCAACAACTCACAAACCCCCCAGCCCGCCGGTGGCGCGGCAACAGCGTCGGGGCGGCACGCTGGCTGTCGGCGTTGCAGCGATCCTCGCGGCCGGCGTATTGACTGCCTGCAATCAGGACATCGCCGAGCCGATCCTGCTGGCGATCGTGCCGAGTGCGGCGGCGGCAGACAATGCGACGGTATGGCCGCGCATCGACCCGTTGCGCGAGCGCTCGAACGAGTCGCGGCCGAGTTATGGCGAAATCAGCTCGATCGAGCCGATCAAGGCGTCGTCTGACACCTCCAGCAAGGCGCGGCCGGTCGGCTACCGCATCCACATCCGGCTCGATGAAGGCGGAACCCGCAGCATCGAGCGCAGCGAATTGAACGGCCTCGATGTCGGCGCGCGGGTGCGCGTCGAAGGCGGCCAGTTGAAGCAGGTCTGATCTCGACGGCTGCGGCGCTTGCCGCAGCCCAGTCGCAACCGGTTCGGTGGTGCCGCCGCGGCCGCCGCGCCATACACTGCGGGAATCGCACTCCGCCCTTTCTTACCGCAGCCGCATCTCGGATGTCGACCTCGCCGCCCGCTCGCCGTCAGCCGGTTCCGAAACGATTCGACGTCGCCGGCCTGACGCTTGGCAGGTGGCTGCTGGGCTGGTGGTATGTGCTGCGGTTTGGCGCCCGGGTGCTGGTGCTCGCCGCCAGCCCGTCCACTTACCGCCGCTGCCAGCGCCGGCTGATCCTGCACAACGTCTACCTCGCAACCTGGCCGATGCTGCCCGGCTTTGCCTTGCTGACGGCCATTTTCGGGCTGGTCGTGATCCGCATCGTGCTGACGACCGCGCTGACCTACGGCCTGACGCAATATGCGCTGGACGTGCTGGTGCGTACGCTGGTGCTCGAGCTGATCCCGCTGTCGGCCGCGCTGTATGTCGCGGTTCGCTACAGCCTGGCCGAAGGCGAGATGATCCGGATGCTGCGGGCCGAAGGCCGCTTCAAGGAGATGCTGCGCGCCGGCCGCGATCCGACCCGCGACATCGTGTTGCCGAAGGTGATCGCCGGCCAGTTTGCGGTCGTCTCGCTGACGGTCGTCAGCGGCGTGGTCGTGCTGCTGCTGACCTATCTGTCGCTGTACGGCTTTGCGACCTGGGGGCTGGAGGGGTTCACGCGAGGCGTCGGCCAGGTGCTCGATCCGCTGACGATCCTGATCCTGCTGATGAAGACATTTTTCATGAGCCTGGCGGTCGCGCTGATCCCGATGGTCACGACCGCGCTCGATGTGGCCCAGGGCGGCAGCCGCGCCCATGCCGAACTGGTCAGGCTGGCACGGCTGCTGACGGTGATGCTGCTGATCGAGATTGCCGCGCTGGTCGGCAGCTACTATTGAGCGATGGCCACCGACCGCTTTGAAGACGATGCCCCGCCGGTGGCGAACCTCGACCTGAAGGCGAGGTTGATGTTCCTGCTGGTGTTGCTGCTGATTGGCGGGGTTGCCGCCTATGTGCTGTATGCCCGCGGTTTTTTCGAGCGCACGCAGACGCTGGTGCTGATTGCCGACAACGCGCAGGGCGTGGTGGTCGGCATGGACCTGACCTTCGCCGGTTTTCCGATCGGCCGGGTCGACAAGATCGAGTTGTCCGAGCAGGGCAATGCACGCATCGTCGTCGAGGTGCCGGTCGACGATGCACGCTGGCTGCGCACCTCGAGCGTATTCACGATGGAAAGCGGGCTGGTCGGTGCGCCGAAGCTGCGCGCCTACAGCGGCATCCTGACCGACCCGCCGCTCGAGGATGGCGCCGAACGCAAATTGCTTGCCGGCGATGCGATGGCCGAGGTACAGCGGCTGATGGCGAGCATTCGTGATCTGGTCGCCAACCTGACGGCATTGACGCGCGCCGACTCGGCGCTGGGCCAGACACTCGAGCAACTGCAGGCAACAACGGCCCGCTTGAACGGCCCGCAAGGCGCGCTCGGCGTGCTGTTCGGCGACGAAAAGGGCGCGCGGCAGATCGCAACCACCCTCGATAACGCGAACCGGCTGATGTTGCGCATCGACGGCCTGACGCAAAAGGCCGACCAGCTGACTGGTCGCCTCGATGCAATGGCCGCGAATGCCGACAGCCAGGTGTTCGGCCGCGACGGGCTGGTCAGCGATGCGCGTGCGACGGTCGCACAGCTCAATGCCCTGCTCGGCGATGCCCGCGCCAATCTGAAAAAGGTCGATGCCATCCTGGTCGATGCGCAGGCGGTTGCCGGCCAGACGCGCGAGGCCACCGCCGACCTCGGCAAGCTGCGCGGCGAGGTCGAGGCCAGTCTGCGCAAGGTCGAGCGGCTGGTCGACGAGGTCAATCGCAAATGGCCGTTCAAGCGCGAGACCAAGATCGAGCTGCCATGAGACGACGCGCCACGACACGTTGCCAGATGCTGCTGGCGAGCACACTGGTCGCGCTGCTCGCCGGCTGTGCCAGCGGCCCGCCCGCGCCCGACTGGCAGGCCAGTGCCAGCGGCAGCCTGGATCGCGCGACCTCGGCCTACCTGGAAGGCGACAGCCGAGTCGCCGCGCAGGAGTTCGCGCGTGCCCGCTCCGAACTGGCGCGCACCGGCGATCCGGCGCTGGTCGCTCGCGGCGAACTGACGGCCTGTGCGGTTCAGGTGGCGAGCCTCGAATTCAACGAATGCCCGGCATTTGCACCGCTTGCGGTCGACGCCGGCGCCGATCTGCAGGCCTATGCGCGTTATCTGTCGGCAAGCAACTCGCCGGCCGATGCCGGGCTGTTGCCGGCGCATCACCAGCCGATTGCCGCTGGCAACGCCAGCCCGGCGGCGGTCGGCGCGATCGCGGATCCGCTGTCGCGGCTGGTGGCCGCCGGCGTCATGCTGCGCCGCGGCGCTGCAGACCCGGCGATTGCAAAGATTGCGGTCGACACCGCATCGGCACAAGGTTGGCGGCGACCGCTGCTGGCCTGGCTGATGCTGCAGCACAAGGCCGCCGAGGCGGCGCAGGACGGGACTGGCGCGGCGCGGCTGCAACGCCGCATCGATCTGCTGCTCGCACCGGGATCGGCCTCGCGCTGAGCCGTCGCCGGCCGGACGCGGCACCGCTGCCGCCGGTCGGCGCAGCGCCCATTCGGGTACGGCAAGCGATTTCCGACCGATCTGACGGATGTGCGGAACCTCGCCGCCGTTCGGCGGTCCCTCGGTGGTCGCAAATCCGACCCCGCCGGGCGGACCGCAGCGTGCGCCTGGCGAATCCCAACCAATTCAACACAAGGAGAACGAGCAGATGAACAAGACCAATGCCGCAAGACGGGTGCTGCGCCCGGCGCTGATCACGATCGCTGCGTTGTCGACCGCTGCGGCCGTGCAGGCGCAGGACAAACTCGACGGCCAATGGCATGGCGGCGTCAGCATCGGCGGATCGGCCGCCTCCGGCAATACCAAGTCGACCGCGCTGACGGTCAATGCCGATGCGACGCGGGCCACCGATATCGACAAGGTGACGCTGCGCGGCCTGGCGAACTACGGCAGCAGCGAGACCCGCAACGGCGTCAAGACAACCACCGCCCGCCTGTTCCGCCTCGACGGCCGCTACGACTACAACCTGACCCAGCGGGTTTTCGTGTTCGGCGGCGGCGAGGTCGAGACCAACGAGCCGGGCGGCATCGATTCGCGCTACAACATCAATGGCGGCGCCGGCTACCGCATCATCCGCAACGACACGACGAGCTTCGATGTCTTCGGCGGTATTGGCTATACCAGCACCGATTTCGTCACCGGCCGCACACGCAGCGGCGCCGAACTGTTGATCGGCGAGGAGTCGTCGCACAGGATCAGCGAGTCGACCAGCTTCAGGCAACGGCTGGTCTACTATCCCGGCACCTCGGAAATCGGCAACCGGGCCAATTTCGATGCCGGCCTGTCGACCTCGATCGCCGGCGCATGGACACTCAATACCGGCGTTGCCGTGCGTTATGCCAGCAAGGTCGATCCGGGGCTGAAAAATACCGACACGCTGCTGACCGTCGGCTTCGGCTACAAATACTGACGCTAGCGTTTGCAGCCCGGCACGCGCCGGGCTGTTTTGTCTACTCGACCTTGATGTGCTCGAGCGCCGGGTCGCCGGGCGGGAAACGCAGGCCGAGCGCGCTCAGCCGCTGCCGGATCACGCTCGCGACCATCAGGTTGCGGTGCGTCTTCGAATCCGCGGGGACGATGGTCCACGGTGCCCACGAGGTGCCGGTCGCGGCGATCGCATCGCTGTAGGCGTGCTGGTAGGCATCCCATTTCTTGCGTGCATTCAGGTCGCCGAGCTCGAATTTCCAGTGCTTGGCCGGATTGTCGAGGCGCGCCTGCAGCCGATCGCGCTGCTCCTCCTTCGAGATGTGCAGCAGGAACTTGCAGATCACGGTGCCGGTTTCAGTCAGCATCCGCTCGAAATCCCTGATGTGGGCATAACGCTGGCGGGTCTGCTCGACGGTGACCCAGCCTTCGACGCGCGGCACCAGCACGTCCTCGTAATGGCTGCGGTTGAATACCATCACCTCGCCGTCGCCCGGCACACGCTGGTGGATGCGCCATAAATAGTCGTGGGCGCGCTCGCGGTCGCTTGGCGCCTTCCAGCCGATCGTCTGCACACCGAGCGGGCTGGTCTGCGAAAACACGCCGCGCACCGTGCCGTCCTTGCCGCTGGTATCGGTACCCTGCAGCACGATCAGCAGCTTGAAGCGGCGATCGGCGTAGAACTTGTTCTGCAGCGCATCGATGTCGAGCGCCAGCGCGGCAACAACGTCCTTGTCATGCGACTTGTCGCCACAGCTGAACGGCCGCTGGTCCGGATCGAAGCGGCCCAGATCGAACGGCTTCGCGGCGCCTGACGGATTGTCAGCGCCGTCGAATTGCCAGTCGGCCAGCCGCGCCAGTGCGGCCTGCAGCGTCGCATCGTCGGCTGCATCGAGAGCCGTTTCGGAATCCTTGTCCTTGCCCATTCGGCGCTGCCTCCTGCGTGGCTGACGGTGCGCTGCGGCGGCGCTGCCGTGGCCGCCGAACGCGCTTGTTCGGCGCAGTCTAGCGCCTGGCCATTCAACGGCTGGCGGCAATCGGGTTAATCTTCGCCTGCGCGGATCCCGCTTTTTCCATTCCAACGCGCCGCTCTGGTGCCCGCTCCGGATGACCTTTCTCGCCGTCGATGTTGGCAATACCCGCCTGAAATGGGCCCAGTACGCCGGCGCTGCGCCTGGCGCGACGCTGCTCGCGCACGGCGCGGTATTCCTCGAAACCATCGACGATCTGGCCGACACCGTGTGGAAGGATCTGCCGACGCCGCACACGATGCTCGGCTGCATCGTCGCCGGCGAAGGCATCAAGCGCCGCGTCGAGGAGCAGCTCGAGTTGTGGGACCTGCCGCCGCGCTGGGTCGTGCCGTCGCGACAGGCCGGCGGCATCACCAACGGCTACGACCATCCGAACCGGCTCGGCCCGGACCGTTTTGTCGCGCTGATCGGCGCCCGCCATCGGGTGATCTCGCGCGGGCAGCCGCGGCCGGCGCTGGTCGTGATGGTTGGCACCGCGGTCACCGTCGATGCACTCGATACCGAAGGCAATTTTCTCGGCGGCATGATCCTGCCCGGCTTCGGCGTGATGCAGCGCGCGCTCGAGATGAGCACCGCCGGCCTGAAGGTGCCGACCGGCGAGATCACCGATTTCCCGACCAATACCAGCGACGCGCTGATGAGCGGCGGCTCGAATGCAATGGCCGGCGCGATCGAGCGCATGCACCGCAAGCTGTGCGAATTCAGTGGCCAGGAGCCGGTGCTGCTGATGAGCGGTGGCGCGGCGTCGAAACTGGCCGCGATCACCGATCTGCATTTCGCGACGATCGACAGCCTGATCTTCGACGGCCTGCTGGTGCTGCAGGCGCAGAAGGCCGCCGAGGCCTACAGGATATAACGCGACAGGTCCTCGTTTTTCGCCAGCTCGCCGAGTTTGGCGTCGACCGCCGCGGCATCGATTCGCACCGTCTGGCCGGAGCGGTTCGGCGCGTCGAAGCTGACCTCGTCGAGTAGCCGCTCCATCACCGTCGACAGCCGGCGCGCGCCGATATTCTCGGTGCGCTCGTTGACGTCGTAGGCGATCTGCGACAGCCGCCGAATGCCGTCGGCCGTCAGGTCGAGCGTCAGCCCTTCGGTGGCGAGCAGCGCCTGGTACTGACGCACCAGGTTGGCATGTGTCGTCGTCAGGATCGCCTCGAAATCGTCGACGCTCAACGAACCGAGCTCGACGCGAATCGGAAACCGGCCCTGCAGCTCCGGAATCAGGTCGCTCGGCTTCGCCAGATGAAAGGCGCCAGACGCGATGAACAGGATGTGGTCGGTATTGACGATGCCGTACTTGGTGCTGACCGTCGTGCCCTCGACCAGCGGCAACAGGTCGCGCTGCACACCCTGGCGCGAGACTTCGGCCGCGCTGCCGCCGGTATCGGAGCGCGCCGTCACCTTGTCGATCTCGTCGATGAAGACGATGCCGTTCTGCTCGGCATTGAACAGTGCGCTGGTCTTGATCTCGTCCTCGTTGACGAGTTTCGCCGCCTCTTCCTCGACCAGCAGCTTCAGTGCATCGGCGATCTTCAGCTTGCGCGTCTTGCGTTTCTGGCCGCCGATATTCGCGAACAGCCCCTTCAGCTGCTCGGCCATCTCCTCCATGCCGGCCGGGCCCATGATCTCGAGGCTGGGTTTGGCATCGGCGACATCGATCTCGATTTCCTTGTCGTCGAGCTTGCCTTCGCGCAGGCGCTTGCGCATCACCTGGCGGGCGGTGTTCTCCGGTGTCGCGGCATCGAGTTGCGACGGATCACTGACCGCGCCGCGCGGCGGCGCCACCAGCGCATCGAGGATGCGGTCTTCGGCGGCATCCTCGGCCTTGCTGCGCTGCTTGCGCATCGCCGCCTCGCGCTGCTGCTTGACCGACATGTCGACCAGGTCGCGGATGATCGAATCGACGTCCTTGCCGACATATCCGACTTCGGTGAACTTGGTCGCCTCGACCTTGATGAACGGCGCATCGGCGAGTTTGGCCAGCCGGCGTGCGATCTCGGTCTTGCCGACGCCGGTCGGGCCGATCATCAGGATATTTTTCGGCGTGATCTCGCTGCGCAGCGCCGGGTCGACCTGCTGGCGGCGCCAGCGGTTGCGCATCGCGATCGCAACCGCGCGCTTCGCATCCTGCTGGCCGACGATGTGGCGGTCGAGTTCGGAGACGATTTCCTGCGGCGTCATCGAACTCATCGAGACACTCCCGCGCTGAATGCTGGCAACGACTTCACTCCAATACCTCGACGACGTGATTCTGGTTGGTATAGATGCACAGATCGCCGGCAATCGACAGCGACTGCTTGACGATCTCCTGCGGGTTCATTTCGGTGTGCTGCAGCAGCGCGCGCGCCGCCGCCTGCGCATAGGCGCCGCCGGAGCCGATTGCGATCAGCCCGTGTTCGGGCTCGAGCACATCGCCATTGCCGGTGATGATCAGCGAGGCCTGGTGATCGGCCACCGCGAGCATCGCCTCGAGGCGCCGCAACACGCGGTCGGTGCGCCAGTCCTTCGTCAGCTCGATCGCCGCGCGCACCAGGTGGCCCTGGTGCTTTTCGAGCTTGGCCTCGAAACGCTCGAACAGCGTGAAGGCATCGGCGGTTGCGCCGGCAAAACCGGCCAGCACCTTGTCGTGGTGCAGCTTGCGCACCTTGCGGGCGCTGGCCTTGACGATGATGTTGCCGAGCGTGACCTGGCCGTCGCCACCGAGCGCAACCGCCGAGCCGCGGCGCGCGCTGACGATCGTTGTTCCATGAAACTGTTCCATCGCGGACATATGGGGTTGCCGGAACGCGATTCAAGCACGTTTGCCGGCCTGCTGCGCCCGACGCGGGCATCGCCGCCGAGCGGGGCGGCGCCTCAGACCGCGCGCACCTGCACCGCCGCATGGGCGTCGATGCCGACCGCACCGAAAAACCGTGCCACCAGGCGGTTGGTATCGGTAAAACGGACGGCGCGGCCGCTGCGGTCCTGCGCCAGCACCCAGTTCAGCAGTTCGCCGGAGGCCATGAAATCGACGCGCAGCAGCTTCAGGCAGGACAACTCGATCAGCTTCGAGCTGCCAACCTGCTGATCGAGCTTTTCCAGCGATGCGCCGACATCGCCGACCATCTGGCCGGACAACTCGAGCTGCACCATCTGCACCGGGCCCGGCTGATCGACCAGCTCAGATTCAACGAAGGTCGTGCTCGCCGGGCCGAGGATCGTTGTCTGCGCGATCTGCGTGCGCGCGCCGATCGGCCCGCTGATGCGCACCCGGCAACTGGTGTTCTCCCATGAAGGAGGCGAGATTTCGTAGGTGATGCAGAAATCGATCGCGGCCTCGTCGAATTTTTCCGGCCGGTTGATCATCCGCAGCACGAGCAGCCGCAATGCCCACCACCGCTGGTCGACCTCCGGCATCGCGACCGGCGTCGCCGCGGCGATCTGCGACAGCAGGATCTCGCCGCCGATCCAGCGCATCTCGATGTCGCGCGCTGCCCATGAACCGAACAATTCGAGCAGTTCGGGAACGGCATCGTCGGCGATGCGTTGCAGCGCCGTCCAGTCGAGTACCCACGGCAGCGGCGCGCTCTGCAGCCGCTGGCTGAGTCCACGAACGGCGGCGGCATCGAGCTCCTCCGGGCCGGTCCAGCTTGCCTCGGCAGATTTTGGCGGCGCCGGCGGCTTGGCAGCGGCGGCCGATTCGGCGATCATTTTCGGAACCGAAAACCAGTGCGGTGCCGACTGGCCGAAACGCTGCGCGAACTCGCCCGCCAGCGTCTCGAATTTCGCCTGCTGGCCGGTCGCCCGGTAGAGATCGAATACGACCATCCAGGTCTCGCGGTGGTCCTGGCGAGAGCCGCGGCTGCCGATCAATGCCATCAGCAGCGCTTCGGCGCTGGCATTGTCGCCATTCGCGTACAGGATCACCGCCTCGTCGAGTTCCGGATCGTGGCCGACCTCGGTGACCTCGATTGCCGAGCGTGAGATCGGCGCGCGGCCACCGTGCAGAAAGCCGGAATCCGGCGCGTTCGTGCGCGGAAACTCGAGCGCGGCAAGGCTTTGTCCGCCATCGGCTGCCTGGGCACGCTCCGACAGCAGCGGGTCGGCGACGGTATCGGCGAGGCTGCGCTCCAGCGCCTGCCGGTCGGCGGCCCGGCGGGCGGCAAATGCGGCCGCTTCCGACATTGGCTGCTCGGCCATCTGCTGCTCGATCTCGTCGATCTTCGCCTTCATGCCGGGTTCGGCAATGTGGACGTCGGCGTCGTCGGCACTCTGCGTATCGTCGATGCCGGCCGAACTGCCGAGCGCGGCAAGCTGTTCGGCGCTCAGGCCTTCGCGGCGCAGCTTGCGCAGCAGATCGAGTTCGCGCTTGCGGACAAAATCATTGCGCCGCTTGCGCTCGATCATCGCCTTCAGTTCGCCCTTGTCGAATTCGCTTTCACGAACCGCCGCGTCGGCCGGGCGGCTGTTTTGCGCCTCGGCCCGCGGATTGACGACGAAGTTGACGACCTTGCGGAAAAACCCCCGGGTATCTTTGCCGTCGGTCATGAAAGCCGATGGTTCAGGGCCGATGTCCGGGCGGCATTCAGTCGCCGAACATCTTCTGCTTCAACTCACGACGCTGCTGGGCTTCCAGCGAAAGCGTCGCGGTCGGCCGCGCGATCAGCCGGCCAAGGCCGATCGGCTCGCCGGTTTCATCGCAGAAGCCATAGTCGCCGGCCTCGATGCGGGCCAGCGACTGCTGGATCTTCTTCAGCAGCTTGCGCTCGCGGTCGCGGGTGCGCAGTTCGAGCGCGTGTTCTTCCTCGATGGTCGCGCGATCGGCCGGGTCCGGAACGATCGACGTGTCCTCGCGCAGGTGCTCGGTGGTCTCGTCGGCATTCGACAGCAGGTCGTCCTTCAGCGCCTGCAGGCGGGCGCGGAAGAAGTCGAGCTGCTTGTCGTTCATGTATTCGGAATCGGGCATCGCCAGCAGTTCGGCTTCGCTCAATTCGCGTCCAGCCTTGGATTTCCAGGCATTGACGAGTTTCGGATCGGCTTTGTGCGGGCTTTTCGTGATATCGGCCGTCATCTGATTCATCTGGCGGGTCGGAGGGCGTGGCGGGGCAAAACGGTCGGCGAAACGCGAGGTCGGCGGCGGGATCGGCGCTGCCGCGGGCGCCGGCGGCGGCGCCGCCCGACCCTTGCCGGCGCGCGGCTTGACCGCAGGCGCTTCGGATGAGGCTTTTGCCTCGGTAACCGGCTTCGGTTCGGGCGCTGGTTTCGCCATGGTCTTGTTCACGTTTGCTCCTCTTTACCGCGGTACTTCCAGGTGCACGGCGTCGTAGCAATCCGCGAATGCGGCCGACGGGCAGGTTCGAAGCGCCGCGGATTGTAGCCAGCTTGCGCCGGCCTTGATCTGCGCCATATCAAATGTGGTATTCATCGCACAGGCCGTCAGACTTGACATTGCTCCAGCCCTTGCAGGAACACGTCTCGCGGCAGGTCGATGCCGATAAAGACCATCTTGCTGGTCTTCTTTTCGCCCGGCGCCCATTTCGGCCCGAGGTCGCTGCCCATCAGCTGGTGCACGCCCTGGAAGATCACCTTGCGGTCGCTGCCCTTCAGGTTCAGCACCCCCTTGTAACGCAGCATCTTCGGGCCGTAGACCTGGACGATCGCGCCGAGAAAATCCTCCAGCTTCGCCGGGTTCAGCGCCCGGTCCGAGCGGAAGACGAAGGATTTGACGTCGTCGTCATGCACGTGGCGGTGCGGGTGGTCGCAGGCCTCGCCCGGCGCATGATCGTGGTGATCGTGGCCATGGCCGTGGTCGTGGTCGTGATCGTGGTCGTGGTCGTCGGCCTTCAGGAAGTCGGGGTCGATGTCGAGCTTCGCGTTCAGGTTGAAGCCGCGCAGGTCGAATACCTCGGACAGCGGCACCTCGCCGAAATGGACCTTCTGCACCGGCGCCCGCGGATTCATGTGCTTGACGCGGTGGATCAGCGATTCGACCGCTTCGCCGTCGACCAGATCGGTCTTGCTGAGAAAGATCTGGTCGGCAAAACCGATCTGCCGGCGCGCCTCCTGGCGGTCGTCGAGCTGCTGGTCGCCGTGTTTGGCGTCGACCAGCGTCAGGATCGAGTCGAGCAGGTAACTCTCGGCGATCTCGTCGTCCATGAAGAAGGTCTGCGCGACCGGGCCGGGATCGGCCAGGCCGGTGGTTTCGATCACGACGCGCTCGAAATCGAGTTCGCCGCGGCGCTTCTTCTCGGCCAGGTCGGACAGCGTCGTCCGCAGATCCTCGCGGATCGAGCAGCAGACGCAGCCGTTGTTCAGCTGGATGATCTGCTCGCCGCTGTCGCGGACCAGGATGTCGTTGTCGATGTTCTCGTCGCCGAACTCGTTTTCGATGACGGCGATCTTCTGGCCATGGGCCTCGGTGAGGACGCGCTTCAGCAGCGTCGTCTTGCCACTGCCGAGAAAGCCGGTCAGGATGGTGGCGGGAATGAGTGCCATGTGCTTCCTTGTGATGGGTCAAATCGGGCCTGGAGGGAACCCGGTGCCGCATCAAAAGCAGGCCCCGGAATCGGCCAACCCGACAAACTAGCATATCTGTCAAGCCCAGGACAGACCCGCATCGGTTAACCTTGGCGCTGTCCAACTTTCGCCACGGCGATGCCAGACCCTCACCCTAGTCGATCGAATTCCGGCCGGACCCCCTCGAAGGCGGCCGCCAGCGGCGACAGCCGCAACCTGTTCCAGCGTCTGATCGAGTTCATGTCGCCCGGGCCCGATTCCCGCGACGAGTTGATGGAAACGCTGGCCGACGCCGAAAATCGCGAACTGATCGCGCCGGAGTCGCGGATGATGCTCGAAGGCGTGTTGCGGATGGCCGACATGACGGCCGGCGACGTGATGGTCGCGACGCCGCACATGGACATGCTCGAGATCAACGCCGATTACGACTCGCTGCTGTACACGGTGATCGATACCGCCCACTCGCGGTTTCCCGTCTACGAAGGCGAACGCGACAACATCATCGGCATCCTGATGGCGAAAGACCTGCTGAAGCTGCAGCGCTCGCCGGAGCTGAACCTGCGGACGATGCTGCGACCGGCGGTTTTTGTTCCGGAATCGAAGGGCCTGAACGAGTTGCTGCGCGATTTCCGCGCCAATCGCAGCCACCTGGCGATCGTCATCGACGAATTCGGCAGCACGGCCGGATTGATCACGATCGAGGACGTATTGGAGGAGATCGTCGGCGAAATCGAAGACGAATTCGACGACAAGGACGGCGATTCCGACATTTACACCTTGGCTGACGGCAGCCAGCGAGTCGCCGGCGATGCCGACATTTCCGCAGTAAATGAGGCTTTTGCGGTCGATTTGCCGACAGAAGACTTCGAAACGATCGGCGGCCTGGTCGCCCACGAGTTCGGTCGGGTGCCGCGCCGCGGCGAGACCGTCAAGCTCGGCGGGCTGCAGTTCAATGTGATGCTGACGCGCGGCGGCGCGGTGCGCTGGTTCCGCGTCACGCGGATGGCGGAAGCCGGAATCGGCAGCGACGGCGCCTGATGGACTCAGCGCCCCGGCAGGCACCGGCGCTGCGCCGGTGGCAGGAGCTTGCTCTGGCCGCCGCAATCGGCGCCGGCCATACCTGGGCCTACGTCGAGACCCAGGCGTGGTGGTTGCAGATGCTTGCGGTCGCACTGCTGGCCTGGCGGCTGGTTGCCGCGACGCCACGCCGCGCCGCGGCTATCGGCCTCGTTTTCGGCACCGCCTGGCTGTGCGCCGGTACTTGGTGGCTCTTCATCAGCATGCACCGCTACGGCGGCCTGCCGGCGTGGATGGCGGCGCTGGCGGTGCTGGCGCTGAGCAGTTTCCTGTCGCTTTACATGGCGGCCGCGCTGGCCGCGTTTGCGCGCTGGCGAAGCGGCCGTGCCGGGCCGGATGCGCTGCTGCTGGCTGCGGTGTGGCTGCTCGCCGAACTGGCGCGCGGCGTGATCTTCACCGGTTTTCCGTGGGTCGCCTCCGGTTATGCGCACGTCGATGGCCCGCTGGCGCGACTGGCACCGCTGATCGGCGTCTATGGCATCGGCGCGGTCGCCACCGGCGTCAGCGCCTGGGTCGTGCTGGCTCTGAGCGGGCGCGGGCCTCGGCGCCACTGGGCTCCGGCGGCGACCGCCGCGCTGCTGCTCGCGCTCGGCCTGCTGCCGACGATCGACTTCAGCCGCGCCAGCGGCCAACTCGACGTCGTGTTGCTGCAGGGCAATATTCCGCAGGATGAAAAATTCGACCCGGTTCGCCAGGGTGCGGCGATCGAATGGCACGTCCGCGAGATGCTGGCAGCGCGCGGGCCGGACACCGACCTGGTGATCGGCCCGGAAACGGCGCTGGTGATCCGCCCCGACGACATGCCGCCGGGCTTCTGGGATTCGCTGCGCCGCGCGTTTGCCGACGGTCGCACCCATGCGCTGATCGGCATTCCGCTCGGCAACGACCGCGACGGCCACACCAATTCGGCGGTCGGGTTGGTGCCGGGGCAGTCCGACGATGGCGCCGACTACCGCTACGACAAATTCCACCTGGTGCCGTTCGGCGAATTCATCCCGCCCGGCTTCCGCTGGTTTACCGAAATGATGCACATCCCGCTCGGCGACTTCAACCGCGGGCCGCTGGTTGCCCCGTCGCTGCAGGTCGCCGGCGAGCGGGTTGCGCCGAACATCTGCTACGAGGACTTGTTCGGCGAGGAGCTGGCAGCGCGTTTTCGCTCGGCCGAGACGGCGCCGACGATCCTCGCGAACATCAGCAACATCGCCTGGTTCGGCGACACGATCGCGATCGACCAGCACCTGCAGATCTCACGGATGCGTTCGCTCGAACTGCAGCGCCCGATGCTGCGCGCGACCAATACCGGCGCCACCGTCGCGATCGACCACCGCGGCCGCGTGGTCCGGGCCGCGCAGCCGCATCGCAGGGTTGTGCTGCGCGCGCGCGTCGAAGGCCGCGACGGGCTGACGCCGTTTGCATTCTGGGCCGGCCGCCTTGGCCTGTGGCCGCTCGGCCTCGCGGCCAGCGCCATCGTGCTGCTCGCGTTGCGGCGCTCGCGCAGCGGCCGGCGGGCGCTGGCTGCGCCGGTGTCGCCCTAGAATTGCCCGTTCGCCCGCCGCCGCTCGATCGGCGACCACCCGCGTTGTTTGTGTGGCGCCTGCCGTCGCCCCGCTCCTGAAACCATCTGCCGATGCTGACGTTCCAGCAAATCATCCTGCGCCTGCAAGACTACTGGGCCGGGCAAGGCTGCGCCTTGCTGCAACCCTATGACATGGAAGTCGGCGCAGGCACCAGCCATACCGCCACCTTCTTGCGTGCAATCGGCCCGGAGCCGTGGAAAGCCGCCTATGTGCAGCCGAGCCGGCGGCCGAAGGATGGCCGCTATGGCGAGAATCCGAACCGGCTGCAGCACTATTACCAGTACCAGGTGGTGCTGAAGCCGGCGCCGGCCGACATCCTCGACCTTTATCTCGGCTCGCTGCAGGCACTCGGTTTCGACCTGCAGAGCAACGACATCCGCTTCGTCGAGGACGACTGGGAAAATCCGACGCTCGGCTGCTGGGGCCTTGGCTGGGAGGTCTGGCTGAACGGCATGGAAGTGACCCAGTTCACCTATTTCCAGCAGGTCGGCGGCATCGACTGCAAACCGATCACCGGCGAGATCACCTACGGCCTGGAACGCCTCGCGATGTATCTGCAGGGTGTCGACAACGTCTACAAGCTGCAGTGGACCGACGGCATCAGCTATGGCGATGTCTACAAGCAGAACGAGGTCGAGCAGTCGACCTACAACTTCGAGCACAGCGACGTCGATTTTTTGCTGACCGCCTTCGCCGCGCACGAAAAGCAATCGAGCCACCTGATGGCGCAGCAACTCGCGCTGCCGGCCTACGAGCAACTGCTGAAGGCGGGCCACAGCTTCAACCTGCTCGATGCCCGCGGCGCGATCAGCGTCACCGAACGCGCCGCCTACATCGGCCGCATCCGCAACCTGGCCCGCGCAGTCGCGCAGAGTTATCTCGACAGCCGCGCGCGTCTCGGCTTTCCGATGGCGCCAAAAGCCTGGGCCGACGAGGTATCGGCCCGCCTCGCCGAAGCGGCACAGAAAAAGGCGGCGTGACGAGCGATGGACATGAAGAATCTGCTGGTTGAACTGTTCGTCGAGGAACTGCCGCCGAAAGCCTTGAAGATGCTCGGCGAGGCCTTTGCGAAGCTGCTGCGCGACGGCCTGCAAGCCCAGGGGCTGGTCTCGGCGCACAGCGTCGTCACGTCATTTGCGTCGCCACGCCGCCTCGCGGTCCACCTGAGCGCGGTGCCCGAGCGGGCCGCCGACCGCGCCGTCGCGCAGAAACTGATGCCGGTCAGCGTCGGCCTCGACGCCGACGGAAAACCGACGCAGGCGCTGCTGAAGCGGCTGGCCGCGCTCGGCGCCGACGAATCGGCGCTGCCGAAGCTGCGCCGCCAACTCGACGGCAAGGCCGAAACGCTTTATCTCGACAGCCTGGTCAGCGGCGCAACGCTCGCCGAAGGCCTGCAGAAGGCGCTCGACGACGCGATCGCCAAATTGCCGGTGCCCAAGCTGATGCAATACCAGCTCGGCGACGGCTGGACCAGCGTGCATTTCGTACGCCCGGTCCATGCGCTGGTCGCGCTGCACGGCGCGGAGATCGTGCCGGTGGCCGCCCTCGGCCTGCAGGCCGGGCGCGAGACCCACGGCCACCGCTTCGAGGCGAAGGTCGATCCGGTCGTGCTGCAGCATGCCGACCACTATGCCGAGCAACTGGCCGAACAGGGCGCGGTGATCGCCGGCTTTGCGGCCCGCCGCGACGAGATCGCCAAGCAGCTGCGCGCGATTGCCGGGCCGCTCGGGCTGACGCCGATCGACGATCCGGCGCTGCTCGACGAGGTGACCGCGCTGGTCGAGCGGCCGAATGTGCTGCTGTGCGAATTCGAGCCCGAATACCTCGCGGTGCCGCAGGAATGCCTGATCCTGACGATGAAGGCAAACCAGAAATATTTTCCGCTGCTCGACGCACAGGGGCGGCTGACGAACCGTTTCCTGGTCGTCAGCAACATCTCGCCGGCCGACGCCGGCCGGGTCATCGAAGGCAATGAACGGGTCGTCAGGCCGCGGCTTGCCGACGCCCGCTTCTTCTTCGACCAGGATCGCAAGAAGACGCTGGCCGAACGCGTGCCCGGGCTCGACAAGGTCGTCTACCACGGCAAGCTCGGCAGCCAGGGTGAACGCGTCCAGCGGGTGCGGGCGATCGCGCGCGAGATCGGCGAGCACCTCGGCGGCGCGGCATTGACGCGCCAGGCCGACGATGCGGCGCTGCTCGCAAAGGCCGATCTACTGACCGACATGGTCGGCGAATTTCCGGAGCTGCAGGGCATCATGGGCGGCTACTACGCACGCCACGACGGCCTGACCGACGACATCGCGTTTGCGATCGAGGACCACTACAAGCCGCGATTTGCCGGCGATGAGCTGCCGCGCAACGCGGTCGGCTTGGCGGTTGCGCTGGCCGACAAGATCGAGACGCTGGTCGGCCTGTTCGGCATCGGCCAGCTGCCGACCGGCGACAAGGACCCGTTTGCCTTGCGCCGCCATGCGCTCGGCGTGATCCGCATGCTGGTCGAGAAGGACCTGCCGCTCGACATCGACGAGCTGATCCGGATCGGCGAGCGCACACTGCCCGACAAGCTGGCCGTTCGCGAGCCGCTGCTGGCATTTTTCTACGACCGCTTCGCCGGATCGCTGCGCGAGCAGGGCTACAGCGCGCAGGAAATCGATGCCGTGCTGGCGCTGCGCCCGACCCGGCTCGCCGAAGTGCCGAAGCGGCTCGCCGCGGTGCGCGCCTTTGCCGCGCTGCCGGAGGCACCGGCGCTGGCTGCGGCCAACAAGCGGGTCGGCAATATCCTGAAAAAGGCCGCGCTGGCAAAAACCCCTGCGCTCGACCGTGCGCGGCTGGTCGAGCCAGCGGAAATCGAACTCGCCGATGCGCTGGCCGCGGTCGAGCCGAAAGCGGTCGCTGCCTTCGAGGCCGGCGACCACACGGCCTCGCTGCAGGCGCTGGCCGCATTGAAGGAGCCGGTCGACGCCTTTTTCGACAAGGTGATGGTCAACGCCGATGACCCTGCATTGCGCGCGAACCGCCTCGGCCTGCTGGTCGCGCTGCACCAGGCGATGAACCGCAGCGCCGATCTGTCCAAGCTGGCCGCCTGAGAATTCACAACGTGATGAAACTGATCATCTTCGACCGCGACGGCACCCTCAACGAGGACCGCGACGACTATGTCACCACCGTCGACGAGTGGACGCCGATCCCCGGCGCACTGGAAGCGGTCGCAGCGTTGACGCAGGCCGGCTGGCGCGCGGTCGTCGCGACCAACCAGTCGGGCCTCGGCCGTGGCCTGTTCGACATGGCGACGCTGAACTCGATGCACCTGAAGATGAATCAGAAGCTTGCCGAATGCGGCGGGCGCATCGATGCGGTCTTTTTCTGCCCGCATGTGCCCGGTGACGAATGCGATTGCCGCAAGCCGATGCCGGGCCTGTTCAAGCTGATCGGCGAACGTTATGCGGTCGACCTGAAACAGGTGCCTGCGGTCGGTGACAGCCTGCGTGATCTGCAGGCGGCGCAGTCCGCCGGTTGCGAGCCGCACCTGGTGCTGACCGGCAAATCGGGCAATCTGGACGATGCACAGCTGGCCGCGATCCTCGCACAGGTGCCGCAGACGAAGGTGCACAAGGACCTGACGGCCTTTGCCGATTTTCTGATCCGCCGCGAACAGCAGGTGCGCAGCCAGGCCGAGACGCGCGCGCCGGCCGGCGGCGAATGATGGCCGGTCTGCTGCCGCGCCTGCGCTCCGCGCTGTTCGTGGTCTACCTGGCCGTCACGGTGATCCCGTGGGCGATCCTGTCGCTGCTCGCGTCGATCTTCATCCGTGGCACCCGGCTGTATTGGCTGACGACCTTCTGGCTGCGCATCGCGATCAGCGGCGCGCGCTGGATCTGCGGCGTCAAGCACCGCATCATCGGGATGGACAACCTGAACAAGGCCGACATATCCGGGCCGATCATCCTGCTGCCGAAACACCAGTCGACTTGGGAGACCTTCGCCTTCCCGACGCTGATGCCGCACCCGCTGTGTTACGTGTTCAAGCGCGAGCTGCTGTGGATCCCGTTTTTCGGCTGGGCAATGGCCAGGCTCGACATGGTGCACATCGACCGCAGCCGGCGCAGCGAGGCCTGGAACAAGGTTGCCGAACAGGGCCGCCGCTACATGAGCCAGGGCAACTGGGTGATCATGTTCCCGGAGGGCACGCGCATTCCGCGCGGCCAGCAGGGCGTCTACAAAAGCGGCGGCGCGCGGCTGGCAATCGCGACCGGCGCATCGGTGCTGCCGATCGCGGTCAGTTCGGCGAAATGCTGGCCGCGCCGCTCGTTCGTGCTGCGCCCCGGAACAATCGATGTGTCGATCGGGCCGATGATTTCATCGGCCGGCCGGCAACCCGACGAACTGATGCGTGAGGTCGAACGCTGGGTCGAGACCGAGATGCGCCGCATCGATCCCGAGGCCTATGCCGAAGGTGTGCCGACGCCGGTCGCACAAACCAGGCACTGAGACGCCTGCGCCGGCAGTCCGCACGCCCGCCGTACACTCGCCGCTCATGCACCGCCGCCCCGCCGCCGCCCGACCAGCACCCGCGGCCCAGCTGTCGCTGTTTGACGCCGCACCTGCAGCGGCTGCGCCGGCAACAGGTGACGCCGCAGACGGTGAGCGGCCCCGGCAGCGGACGCGCGACGGCGCCCGATCGACACCACTGCTCGCACCGACCGAATTCCGCCATCCGCAAGCCGACCGCGAGTTGTGGCTCGACGACCACCTGATTGCCTATGCACTGCGCCGGGCCAGGCGGCGCAGCATCGGCTTCATCGTCGGCACCGACGGCCTCAGCGTCAATGCACCGCGCTGGGTCGGCATTGCCGACATCGAGTCGGCGCTGCGCGAGAAAGCTGGCTGGATCCTGCGCAAGCTGGTCGAGCAACGCGAACGCGCAAACCTGTTGCAGGCGGCCCGCGTCGACTGGTGCGACGGCAGCGAACTGCCGTTTCTCGGTGCCAGCATCGTCATCGTGCTCGACCCGCTGGTCCGCGGCGCGGTGCTCGATGCGGCAGCCACCGACGGCCAAACCCGCGAACTGCGGCTCGGCCTGCCACGCGACGCGAGCGCGGCGCAGATCCGCGACACCGTGCAGAGCTGGCTGCAGCGCCAGGCACGCGAGCTGTTCGAGGCGCGCTGCCGCCACTATGCGGCGCAGCTCGGCGTCTCGTACCGCCGCATCGGCCTGTCGTCGGCACAGACGCGCTGGGGCAGCGCGAGCTCGAACGGCACGATCCGGCTGAACTGGCGGCTGGTCCATTTCGGCCTGGCAACCGTCGACTATGTCGTCGCCCATGAACTGGCGCACCTGCGCGAAATGAACCACAGCCCGCGCTTCTGGGACATCGTCCGCTCGGTGCTGCCCGACTATGAGTCGGCCCGGCACACGCTAAAGCGCGAGGTGCTGCCGGTCTTCGACTGAATCAGCGCGGCGCCGAGAACCGGTGGACGCCGTCGACCAGACGGCGCTCGAGCCGACCGGCGAGCCAGAGCAGATTCAGGTGGGCAATCGCCTCGCCCATCGCAAACGTTGTCTGGTGCAGGTCGAGCTTGCGGTGGAACAGCAGCGTCAGCATCGAGGCGGCAGTCTGCGGCGCTTCGGCGCAGGCATCAACAACGGCGTCGAGTCGCTCGGCATGATGTGCCTGCAGCTGGTCGATCCGCGTGTGCAGGCCGCGAAACGGCCGGCCATGCGACGGCAGCACCAGCGTTTCGCCCGGCACGGCGCGCAGCCGCTCCAGCGAATCGAGGTACAGGCGCAGCGAATCGGCCTCCGGCTCGAGGTCGATCACACTGACATTGGTCGAGATGCGCGGCAGCACCATGTCGCCGGAAATCATCACGCCGAGCTGCTCGTTGTGCAGCGACATGTGCTCCGGTGCATGGCCGTAGCCGGCGATGCAGCGCCAGCTCTGGCCGCCGATCGACAGCTCGGCGCCGTCGAGCAGACGCCGGTAGCGGCGCGGCACCGCCGGCACCATCGATGCGTAGTGGTTGCTGCGCACGCGAATCTTCTCGATCGCCGCCGGATCGCTCAGGCCATGGCTGGCCATGAAATTGGCCGCGGCATCTCCGCCGGCGCCGGTATCGACCGAGGTGATCAGCCTCGCGGTATTGAAGTCGGTCGCGCTGATCCACAACCGGCACTCGTGGTCGGGAGTCGACCAGCGGCGGGTCAGCCAGTCGGCCAGCCCGATGTGGTCCGGATGCATGTGGGTGACGATCACCCGCAGTACCGGCAGCCCGTTGAGTTGACTCGCGAAGACCTGCTGCCAGGCGGCGCGGGTCGCATCGTCGGCAATGCCGCAATCGACCAGCGTCCAGCCGTCGCGGCCGTCGAGCCGGTCTCGCAGCAGCCACAGGTTGATGTGATCGAGCGCAAACGGCAGACCCATCCGGACCCAGCGGATGCCGGGCAGCACCTCGAGCGTCGAGCCGATCCGGGGCAGCGCATCAGCCAGCGGATAGTCCAGCTGGCGTTCAAGTTCGTTCATGTTGGGGCCGGGCAAGGCGATCGTCGGACAGGCGGCGCGCCGCCCGCGCCGCGGGCGACAATCGCTGCCGAGTGTAGGCGGCCCGGCTGGCCGCGGCTGTCACCGATGCGTCGCCGCCCGGCAGCCGCCGCTCAGAAGCCCCACAGCAGGCCTTTCGCGATCCAGCCCTTCTGGCCGTTCGAGCGCTGGATGTGCACCCATTTGCCGCGTTTGCCGAGCGTGCGCAGGGTTTCGCCATATTCGGCCTTGCCGACAATCGAATGCCTGGTGCCCGGGCCCTTGCGAACATTGGCGGTATTCGACTTGACGACGTGATGCGGCGAGCGGCCGGTCAACGAGCGCGCGACCCAGCCGCTGTCGTTCTCGAAATCGCGCACCTTCAGCCAGCGGCCGCTGCGCTTGATGACGCGCAGCGGATAACCGCGTTTCAGTTCCCACAGCACCTCGGAGCGCAGGTTCGGCTGGGCGCGCATGTTGACGGTGCTGCCCTTGATGCTCACCATCGACTGCGCCATCGCACTGGACAACGTGGCCAGACACAGGCCGAGAACGATCAACAGGTTGCGCAGCGGGGCGATGAGGGACATTCGCGAGGATTCCTTTCCAGAAAACGGGGGATCAAAACCCCGATGCTAGAACATCGCTCCGCGCAGGTCAGTCCCAAGGCCAAGGGAGGCGCGCTTACGATAGGCATGCGGCGCACGCTCGCCGCACAATCAACGACATGGATGTTTCGACTTCGAGGAGATTTCGATGGGACAGACAGTGACGTATCAGCGCCCCGACGGCGGCTCCGTCGAGGGTTATCTGGCTGAAGCCGGCGCCAATGCGCCCGGCGTCGTCGTGATCCAGGAGTGGTGGGGACTGAACGACCAGATCCGTGGTGTCGCCGACCGGTATGCGGCGGCCGGCTACACCGCGCTGGTGCCGGATCTGTACCGCGGCAAATCGACCGTCGAGGCGGCCGAAGCCGAGCACCTGATGGGCAACCTCGACTTCGGCGATGCCGCCGGCCAGGATATCCGCGGCGCAATCCAGCACCTGAAGCAGCAGCGCGGCTGCGGCAAGGTCGGAGTGACCGGCTACTGCATGGGCGGCGCGCTGACGCTGCTGACCGTCGTCAACGTGCCCGAGGCCGATGCCGGCGTCGTCTGGTATGGCGTGCCGCCCCTCGAATATGTCGACGCCGGCAAGATCAAGGCGCCGCTGATGGGCCATTTCGCGACCGAGGACGTGCCGTTCCCGATCGCCCAGGTCGACGCGCTGGAAGAAAAACTCCGCGCCGCGAAGGTCGGCTACGAATTCCACCGCTACCAGGCGATGCACGGCTTTGCGAACGAGACGCAGAGCGGCCCGAACCGTTTCCACCTGACCGAATACAACCCGGATGCGGCGGCGCTGGCCTGGACCCGCACGCTCGGCTTTTTCGAGCGGCACCTGCACTGAGCGCGGCGCGCTCGGGATCCACAGTCGACCCTCCGACGGAAACCGGATTCGCGAGCGACACCGAACGGCCCGGAGCGGCCGTTGATTTCGCTGGCTGGGCTGACTTTGTGGGAGGGGCTTCAGCCCCGATTCGGGGTGCTTGCACGACTGTGAATCGTCAGGCACAGAGGCGAGAGCAAAGGCGCGGTCGTGCGGCCGCTTGCGCTTAGATGCTTGCCCTCGCGCCGGGCGCTCGGGTTCCCTGCGATGCTCGGTCTTGTGGCCCGTCGCGGAAACTCGCTGCACTCGCTTCGCTCGTTACGCTCAAACAGTCCGCGACAAGTCAGTTGTTGATGCTCGCTGCGCTCGCGGGCCACAAGCCCTGGCCTTGCAGGCCGCACCGGGCCTTGCGGCCCGGTCGCTCGCAAGGCACAAGGGGTCCCCCGGACCCCTTGTGTCCGTGCTCGCCTTCTCAGCTGCGCATATGCGCGCCAGCAGCCACCCGCCCACGCCTTTGCGGCAGCACCGAGGACTTCGACGAGGTTCACCATCGTTGCAGCGCGGCAGGCGGTTCCCGGGCGGGGCGATTTATGCGGCGGCGAGAAGCGCAGGGCCAGGGTCGGCGAGCGCAGCGAGCATCAACAAACATGCTCGCGGCGGTTGTCCGAGCGCAGTGAGCGCAGCGAACGTAGCGAGTTCCGCCGCGCGACCCTGGACCGAGCATCGCAGCGCAGTCCGAGCGCCAGCGAGGACCGCCGCATCATGAGCCACGACCGGGTGCCGCCTGCCGCGCCGCTCGGTCATGGGATGCAATTCGAAGGGCATGCGCGCGGCCAAGATTCCGAATCGGGGCTGAAGCCCCTCCCACAAAGTCAGCCCAGCCAGCGAAATCAACGGCCGCTAAGGACCGCTCACCGCCACTTGATCTTTGTTTACCCCGCCAGAAACCGGTCGATCAACGAGAACTGTTCCGGCGTATTGAGCGCCGGCGCGTGGCCGCAGCCGGCGATCGTCGCGACGACGGCGCGCGGGCCGCGCTGGCGCATCTGTTCGGCGGTGTCGGCGAGCAGCAGGTCCGACGATTCGCCGCGCAGGCACAACACCGGCAGGCTCAGGCTGTCCCACTGCGACCACAACTCGTAGTCGTTCGGATGGTGGATGAACTGCATCACCATCGCCGGGTCGTAGTGCGGCGTGACCCGTCCGTTCGGCAGGCGACGCACCGATGTCTCGGTCAGCCGCCGCCATTGCGCGTCGCTCAACCAGCCGTAGGGCTGGTAGACCTTGCGGAAATAGGCCTCGAGTTCGCTGACCGTCGCAAACGATGCCGGGCTGCCGGCATAACTGCGGATCCGCTCGATTGCGCTGTCGGCGAGCTGCGGGCCGTTGTCGTTCAGCACCAGCCGCTCGATCCGGCCGCGCAGCGGCCCGGCGGCCGCCAGCGTGCCGATCGCGCCGCCCATCGACGTGCCGAGCCAGTGGCAGCGCTCGAGGCCGAAGCGGTCCATCAGCTCGACCGCTTGGCGGACGTAGAACTCGAGGCAATATTCCTGCTCGGGCAACGGGCTCCACTGGCTGAGCCCGCGCCCGAGCGTATCCGGGCAGAGCACCCGGTATCGGTCGGACAGATGGGCCGCGATGTCGTCCATGTCGCGACAGGTGCGAGCCAGGCCATGCCAGGCGATCACCGTCTGCGCCTGCGGCCCCAGCGCCTCGCCCCATTCAACGACATGGAGCTCGCGTGAACAGCAGTCGACGTAATGCGAACGCGGCGACGACATCGCGGTGGCCGGATCAGTCCGGGATCGTCACGGTATCGTTCGAGAACGCAATCGCGTTGGCCGCAGTCGGCGTCGCCGCAAACGGCGGCACGTTGGCCGCGGTGATCGCCGGCGCCGATCCTGGCGTGCCGCCACGCGGCACCGTGCGCACCACCTGGCTCGGCGGCAGCGCGGTGCCGCTCTTCAGGTTCGCATAAACCGAATCGAGGGCGCGGAACAGATAGACATGCAGCGGGATATAGCGGCTGTCATAACCACCGAGCAGCGTCGGCAGGCCGATGAAGGTGTCGAAATGCTGGGCATTCGTCACCTCGATGTAGCTCAGCTTGCTGTTCGCGCCTTCGGTTTTCTTGTTCAACCCGAAATATGGCCGCGAGGTGTGGTTGACAGGCAGCAGCGCATCGTCGCGACCATGGACGATCACCGCCGGCTTGCCGCGCAGGTTGCCGTTGCGCCGGGTTTCGTTGATGCCGGTCTGCAACGCCTGCGCGGCCGGCGACGTGCCGGTCAGCAGGCCGCGCAGGCAGATCGCGCCATCGATGTTGAAGTCTGCCAACCCGGTCGACGGCGAGGTCGACAACAGGTCGCGCAGCGGACCGGTCGGATTGTTCTGGTTGATCAGCTGCACGCCGCTGCTCGGCGGCACGCCGTTGCCGGTCGCGAACATCTGCGCCAGCGATGCATCGGCCAGCGTCGTCACCGCGCCGGCCGCCGTCGTTGCCGCATAGTTGTAGCCGCACAGGTTGTCCTTCACGCTGGCGCGCGAATAGGCATTCGCGTAGGTCACCGACACCGCCGACGCGACCTCGAATGCCGCCAGCGAGGTGTGCAGGATCGCACCTTCAGGTTCGAAGCCGAACGCGCGCAGCACCGTCAGTGCCTCCTCGGCCTGCGCATCGGTGGTCGTCGCAGTCAGCAGCCCCTTCGCCTTCAGCGATGCGCAGCGGTTGGCGGCCGACGCGGTGATGATGAATGCCCGGCCCGGCGCATTGGCGACCGACGGTGCCAGCGCCGCGCACGACTGGTACAGGTTGGCCATCGTCGTGTAGTCGTGCAGCGTCTTGCCGGTGGTCGCGATCGTCGTGTTGCCACGCTTGATCGTGATACCCGGATTGGCCGGCAGGTTGACGTTCGGCTCGGAGACCGCGACGCCGTCGATCAGCCCGCTGCCATCGAGCTCGGCCGCTGCGATCGCCGCGCCGCCGCCATTCGACAGGCTCGATGCGATCACCAGCGTATTCGACGGCTGGAAACGCTGTGTCTTGGTGCCGCCGATGCTGGTCTGGGCAAACTGCTCGTTCAGCACATAGAAGGCGAATTCGACCGCCTGCAGCGTGTATTTGCCCCAGTCCTTCTCCGGATTCTGCTGCGAATGCGCATGCTTGAACGCAAAGCGGTTCGGCGTCGCGGCATTGAATGCGGCACGCTCCGAGGCCGACAGCGCAGCCTTGAAATGCGCCGCATTGCCGGCCGTCGTCGCGGTCGCGCGCGTGCCGTCGATCAGCGGCACGGTATCGTTCATCAGGTCGTGCGTCGAGGCACCGGTACCCTTGTCGGTATAGGCGACCGCGCAGCCCTTGCGCAGCCCCCATTCGCCGGTCGAGATCGCCCCATAGACGCCGCGTGAACCCGACGATGTCGCGGTGATGATGCACGGGTTGGCGGTGCTGAAGGTGCTCGGCACCTGCACCATCAGCGTGACGTTCTGCCGGCCGCTGCCGTCGTCGCTGTAGGCGATGTATTCGGTGCCGGCAACCTTGCCTTCCGACGCCGTTGCATTGCCGTTGGCATCGACGTTCGGGCCGTACAGCGTGCCGTAGCCGCCGGCGGCGGTCGTGTCGACGATTGCGCGGTAATTGTTGTAGATCGCCGCGCGGCGCAATTCGGCAGCGGTCGGCGCGAGCGGGTTCGCATAGGTCGGCGCGGCGCCGGCGAGACCGCTCTTGCCGAGACCGCCGGTCAGCAGGTCGTCGGAATTGCCGTCGTAGCTCTTCGCGCTGACCGTGCCGACATAACTCGGCTTGATGTTCAGCGGCTCGCCGCCATCGCCGCCGCAGGCGACAAGCGCCGCGCTGGCCACTGCTGCCAGCGCAAATCCGTTGATCGAATGGGTTCTCATCGTGAAGCTCCTGAGTTGTTGTTGATTGAAGGACAGAAAGTGACGTGAGATTTGCCAGAGACTCAACGGCCAGGCCGCGATGCCCTCAGCCGCCCCACCACGCCAGTGGGAAAGTGGTAAACCGACAGCACGAACAGCAGGCCGAGCCAGAGCAGCCAGCGGTCCGGCGATACCAGTTGCGCGAGCACCGGTATGCCGTCGAAGACGCCGGCGCCCATCCTGAGCAGCGCCTGCAGGTAGTTCTGTGCCAGCACGAACAGCGCGCTGCCGATCACCGCGCCGTACAGGCTGCCCATGCCGCCGATCACGACGATCAGCAGGATGTCGAGCATGATCTCGAACGACAGCGTCGTGTCCGGCCCGGTATAACGCAGCCACAGCGCGAGCAATGCGCCGGCGATCGTCGCGAACAGCGCCGCCAGCACGTTCGACAGCGTGCGGTAGACGACGACGCGGTAGCCAATCGCCTCGGCTCGAAAATCGTTCTCGCGGATCGCCTGCAGCACGCGGCCGAATGGCGAATTGACGATGCGCAGCAGCAGCAGGAACATCGCCAGCACGACGACGAACAGCAGGTAATAGCTGAACAGCTTGCCGTCGATGTCGATGCCGAACAGTGGCTCGTCGAACGGCTCGAACGACGGGCTGAGCCACTCTGGAGCGCGGAAACTCAGGCCGTCCTCGCCGCCGGTGACGACACTCAACTGCGACGCCAGCGACTGGAATGCCGACGCGACCGCGAGCGTGATCATCGCGTAGAAGATCGCCTTCACGCGCAGGCTGAACAGGCCAATGACCAGCGCCAGCACGAACGACAGCAGCAGCGCGAGCAGCACGCCGATCGCGACCGCGCCCCAGCCCTCGCCGAGCCGGGTGCTGGCGATCGCGACGCCATAGGCGCCGATGCCGAAAAACATCGTGTGGGCAAAACTGACGATGCCGGTATAGCCAAGCAGCAGGTCGTAGCTCGCGACGAGCAGGATGAAGACGAGGATCTTCGCGGCAGTTCCGAGCGCCTTGCTGCCCGGAAACAGGAATGGCGCGAAGGCCAGCCCGACGAGGATCAGCAGCAGCGCCAGCGCCAGCCAGCGGCTGCGTGGCAGATCGTGAGACAGCAGCCGCGTGATCATCTCGACGTCACCGGATAAAGGCCGCGCGGGCGCCACAGCAGGATCGCGACCATCAGCCCGATGTTCGAGAACATCGCGACCTTCGGTGCGAGAAAGCCGGTGTAGTTGGCCATCAGTCCGACCAGCAGCGCGCCGACGAAGCAGCCGAGCGTCGAGCCGAGCCCGCCGATGATGATCACGATGAAGATCAGCACATTGACCTGTGCGCCCATCTGCGGTGTCACCGCCTGCTGGTACAGCCCCCACATCACGCCGCCGAGGCCGGCCAGCGCCGAGCCGACGACGAAGACGCCGATAAACAGCCGCCGGATCGGGTAGCCGAGGCTTTCGACCATCTCGCGGTCCTGCACGCCGGCGCGGATCAGCAGGCCGATCTTCGTCCGGTTCAGCGCATACAGCAGCTTGGCCAGCACGACCGCGCCGATGCCGACGGCGAATACCCGGTAGGTCTCGACCGCCGCGCTTTCGCCGCCGCCGACATCGATCAGCAGCGCACCGCGCAGCAGCTCGGGCAGCGGCAGCGGAATCAGCTGCGGCCCCCAGAGCAGCTTGATGATCTCCTCGCCGACGATCATCCCGCCCATCGTGATCAGGATCTGTTTCAGATGCTGGCCGTAGACCGGCCGCACGATCACGCGCTCGAAAGCCAAACCGATTGCGCCGGCCACCGCCATCGCGACCAGCATCGCCATGAAGACCGCGCCGAGGTTCAGCACCGCAGACGAACTGCCGGTCCAGTCGGCCATGCCGGCAAATACCGTCGTCGCGACATAGGCGCCGAGCGCGATGAAGACGCCGTGGCCGAAATTGAGCACGTCCATCAGCCCGAAGATCAGCGTCAGCCCGGAGGCGATGATGAAGATGATCATCCCCATCGCAAGCCCTGCGACCGTCAGCGTGACCCAGGTCGACGTCGAGCCGATCAGCGGTATCGCGGCCAGCGCCAGCACCGCAACCAATGCCAGCGGAATCCAGTCGAACTCGGCGCGCGGCACGGCAGTGGGGGCAGCAGGTGTTGCCGCGCTTGCGGATGGCAGTGCCTCGGCCGTGGCAGCGCGATTGCTGTCAACGGTCATTGGCGAGCCTCCGGTCGATCCGCCAAGACTGGCATGTAGTGGTCACCGGGTCTGGCAGGAGCCGCGTGCAGTGCTCGGAGCGAGAGCGCTGCGGCGGGGTACCCTGTTCCGTTCATGTCCCCCGGGGCCGAACGCCACCGAGCGCTCGTTTCCGACGCGAACGCCCCCTCCTCCTTTACTTCACTGCACAGGGCACCCCACCCCAGCGCTCCGGTCGTCTTGTTGACGCTGGAAAAGCGAACGCCCATCCCGTTCATCTCAATGCCCCCGCCAGCGCCAGCCCGAGCAGCCGGTGCTGCATCGCCTGGTCGGCCACCAGTTCGGCCATCGCGCCGCTGTGCACGATGCGGCCGTTGTCCATCACCGCAACACGGTCGCCGAGGGCGGCGGCCATCGCGAAATTCTGTTCGACCAGCAGGATCGTCGTCTGCTGCGCCTTCAACTGGCGGAAGGCCTCGATCAGGTTGTTGACGATCACCGGCGCCAGGCCCTTGCTCGGCTCGTCGATCAGCAGCAGCGCGCGCGGCTCGACGATCGCGCGGGCAATCGCCAGCATCTGCTTCTGGCCGCCGGACAGCTTGCCGGCCGGGTAAAGCCAGAATTTGTGCAGCGCCGGGAACAGGCCGAAGATCCAGTCGAGCCGCTGCTTGTCGATCTGCGACACGTTGCGCGCGCCGCGCGCGGCCAGCAGCATGTTTTCCTGCACCGTCAGGTCGCCGAAGATGCCCATGTTCTCCGGCACGTAGGCGATGCCGCGCTGCACGATCTGCGGTGTTCCGAGCGTCGATACGCGGCCTGCTGCGGCGGCCGGATCGCGGCCGCCGATGATGTCGCCATTGAAGCGGATCACGCCCTGCGATGCCGCCCACAAGCCCATGATCGTGCGCAGCGTCGTCGTCTTGCCGGCGCCGTTGCGGCCGAGCAGCATCGTCACCTCGCCGGCCGGCACGACGAGGTCGGCGCCGTGCAGGATGTGGTACGGGCCGATGTGCGTGTGCACGCCGGCCAGTTCGAGCAGCGGCGGCTGGTTGCTCAAGCGGCCTCCTCGACCGGCGTCAGGCCGAGGTAGGCCTGCTGCACGACCGGCGACGCGATCACGCTCGCCGGATCGCCGTCGGCAACCAGCTGGCCGTTGTGCAGCACGATGATGCGGTCGGCCAGTTCGCTGACGACGTCCATCTTGTGTTCGACCAGCAGGATGGTCTTGTCGCCCTGCGCCTTCAGTTCGCGGATCAGGTCGAGCACGACCGGCACATCGTCGAGGCTCATGCCGGCGGTCGGTTCGTCGAACATGTAGACCGATGGCTCGAGTGCCATCAGCATCGCGACCTCGAGCTTGCGCTGGTCGCCATGCGGCAGGCTGCTCGCCAATGCGTCGGCGCGGTCGCCGAGCCTGACCTGCTCGACCAGTTCGCGCGCCCGCGCCAGCGTCTGCCTGTCCGACAACCAGACCGAAAACAGCCGCAAGCCGTGGCGGCGCCGCGACTGCACCGCGAGCCGCACGTTCTCGAGCACCGACAGGCCCGGAAACAGCTGCGTCAGCTGGAAGGCGCGACCGAGGCCGCGGTGGGCTCTGGCTGCGACACCATCGTTGGCCAGGTCGACGCCGTCGAGACGAACCGTTCCCGAGCTTGCCCGCAGCTGGCCCGAGATCAGGTTGAAAAAAGTCGTCTTGCCGGCGCCGTTCGGGCCGACGATCGCCGTCAGCGTGCCCGGCTCGAAGGCACACGAGACACGGTCGACCGCGACGTGGCCACCGAAGCGGATCGTCAGCTTGTCGGTCTCGAGCATCGTCGTCGTCGCCGGCCGCGAACGTTGGTCGGATCAGGTCAACGTCGGTTGATTCTTCAGCGCTTGTTGCGGATCGGCACGTCCATCTCGGATGCCTTGATCTCGCGCACCAGCTCCGGCACACCCCACGGGAAGGCCGGGTCGACCCTGATCTTGAAGTGGTACATGTTCTGCATCGCCTGGTGGTCTTCCTTGCGGAAGGTCATCGTCCCTTTCGGCGTCTCGAAGCTCATGCCCTCCATCGTCTTGATCAGCTTGTTGGTATTGGTATCGCCGTTGGTCTTCTTCAGCGCGGTGACGACCGCCATCGCGGCGCTGAAGCCACCGGCGGTGAAGAAGTCCGGCGGCGCCTTGTATTCCTTGTAGTGCTGCGCAACCATCGCCTCGTTGACCGGGTTCTTCGGTATGCCGAAGTAATAGTAGGCGGCGCCTTCCATGCCCGGGAACTGCTTGTAGGCAGCCATTGCCGGCAAGATATTTCCGCCGCTCGCGACCTCGATGCCGAAGCGGTTCTTCAGTTCGAGCGCGGCCAGCGCGTTGTACGGCGGCGTGCCGCCTGCCCAGACGACGAATATGACCTTGCGGCCCGGCTTGTCCTTCAGTGCGTCGGTCAGCCGCTGGATGCCGGCAGTGAAATCGGTGGTGTTGGTCGGCAGGTATTCCTCATGGACGATCTTCGCGGTCTTCAGCGCATCCTTGAAGGCTTTCACGCCGTCGCGGCCGAAGGCATAGTCCTGCGCCAGCGTCGCAATCGTCACGCCTTCCTTGTCGAGCGCGACGCCGTTGGCGATCGCATCCTGGCTGGAGTTGCGGCCGGTGCGGAAAATGTACTTGTTCCACTTCTCGCCGGTGATCGAATCGGCGACCGCCGGCTCGACGATCAGGATCTTCTTGTATTCCTCGGCCACCGGCAGCATCGCCAGCGCGACACCGCTCGAGGTCGGGCCGACCGCGATATCGGCCTTGTCGTCGCCGAAGGCGGCGGCGAGCAGGCTCTTGCCGATGTCCGGCTTGCCCTGGTCGTCCTTCTCGATCACGACCAGCTTCTTGCCGGCGACTGTCATCGTGCCGTTGGTGGCGTAGGCCAGCCCGAGCTGGAAGCCGACCTTGCTCTGCTTGCCGTAGGCCTCGAGCGGGCCGGTCAGGCTGTGCACATGGGCGATGCGGATCTCGTTGGCCGCTTGGGCCAGCGCGACGGGTGCGGCGGCGGCGAGCAGCAGGCCAGTCGCCAGCGCAGCGGTCGGGAAAAGTCGGCGTGTCATGCAATCTCCTCTGGGTTGCTGATGGCCGCGTCGTGGCGGCACAGCGTCCAGATGCGCAAAGGGCATGCCCGAATTCACCAGGCTGGTGCAAACCCCTAGTCCGCACGCGGCGTGCCCGGCACTTCGGCGCAGCCAGCCACGAACACCGACGGCGCCGTGTATCGAATCAGGACACCCAGCTCTTCTCGGCGTCCAAATTCCGGACACACGCTCACTCTGTCTCGATTGCGGACAGTAAGGAGCCTGCGCCGTTCAATCGCCGCCGCCGGTACCTGCAAGGATTTCCGGATAACGCGCCAGCCGCTGGTACAGCACCGACCGCGGCATGCCAAGCAACCGCGCCGCGGCGACCCGGTTGCCGGCTGATCTGCGCAGCGCCGCGACGATGGCCCGCCGCTCGGTGGCGGCGATCTGCTCGGCCAGCGGCAGCAAAGTGTCGGCAGCTGCTTGCGACGGCGCCACGGCTTGCGACGAAAGCGCCGGTACCGGCGAGGAAACCGGCGGCAGGTTTGCGTCAACGACGATCGATCCAGCATCGGCCAGACGGGCGAAATGTCCGCCGTGCAGCACCAGTTCGTCGGTCATCAGCGCGGCCTGTTCGAGCGTATTGCGCAGTTCGCGGATATTGCCCGGCCACGGCTGCCGCGCCAGCACTTCGACCGCATCGGCGGCCAGGCTGCGTGGCGGCAGGCCGCTGCGCCGTGCGATGTCTTCCATCAGCACCTCGGCGAGTGCCTCGAGATCGCCGAGCCGCTCGCGCAACGGCGGCAGCCGGATCGGCATCACGTTGAGCCGGTAGAACAGGTCGGCGCGGAAGCAGCCGTCGGCAACCATCGCGGCGAGGTCGCGGCTGGTCGCCGCGATCACCCGCACGTCGACCCGCTGCACGCGGTTGCTGCCGAGCGGCTCGACCTCCTGCTCCTGCAGCACGCGCAGCAGCTTGCTTTGCAGTGCCATCGGCATGTCGCCGATCTCGTCGAGGAACAGCGTGCCGCCATCGGCCAGCTTGAACTTGCCGTCACGCCCCTTGCGGTCGGCGCCGGTATAGGCGCCTGGTGAGACACCGAAAAACTCGGCCTCGAGCAGCGTTTCCGGAATCGCCGCAATGTTGACGCCAACGAAAGGCCGCGCAGCGCGCAGGCTCGCCGCATGGATGGCCTGCGCCAGCACCTCCTTGCCGGTGCCGGTCTCGCCGAGAAGCAGTACCGTGCTCGATGTCGGCGCGACGCGACGCGCCTGCCGCTTGACTTCCAGCACCGCCGGGCTCGATCCGATGAAGCCGGCAATCGAATATTTTGGCCGCCGCGCATCCGCGAGCTGGGCGTGCACGGTGTCGAGCTGCTGCTGCAGCCGGTTGAATTTGCCGATCAGCGGCTGCATCGTCGTTTCCGGATGGTCGAGCAGCACCATGCCGAAGGCGCCGATCACCTCGCCGCGGTCGTCGCGCAACGGCAGCCGGCTGACGACGAAGGTGCCGGCCTTGTTGGTCAGCAGATCGATCAGCATCGGCTGCCCGGTATCGACGACGTGCGGCATCATCGTATTCGGCACCACGTCCTCGATCAGCCGGCCGACAAAATCCTCCTCGGCATGGCCGAGCGCCGGCAGAAACTGCTTGTAGCCGTCGCTGATCCAGACGATGCGGTGCTGCCGATCGACCACCATCGTGCCCATCGCGCTGCGCGAGAACGCATCGAACATGTTCTGCGCGGCCAGCTTCAGCACCGCATCGGCGTCGAAATTGTCGGGAAACACGGCCTCGCCCCTTGGTGTCCGGAAAGCGATCACTTTATGCGCAAGTGCGCGCTCGGGCGTCCACGTTTTCCGCAGGCTGGGCGCTTAAGCCACGCCCCGCTCGCTCCCGACCCCGGCAGGCTAGTCGAGCACTGCCGCCGGCGTCGGCTTCAGGCCGCCCTGCAGCACCACCGACTGCCAGCGCTCGGCCTCCTTCATCAGCCAGTCGTGCAGTTCGCCCGGCGTCGAGGTTTTTACCTGCGCGCCTTCGGCGTCCAGGCGGGCGACGGTTTCGGGATCCTCCAGCACCCGGTTCAATGCGGCGTTGAGCTGCCGCACGACAGCAGCCGGCGTTTTCGCCGGTGCAAACAGCGCATACCACTGCGTGATCTCGACACCGGACACCCCGGCCTCGAGCATCGTCGGCAGATCGGGCCAGGCCGGCAGCCGTGTTGGCGCGGCAACCGCCAGCGCCTTCAGCTTGCCGCTGCGCAGAAAAGGCTGCGCAGTGAACAGGCTCGGGAACATCAGCTGCACCAGGCCACCGGCGACCTTGGCGATCGCCGGGCCTGCGCCGACGAAGTCGATCCGCAACATGCGGGTGGCGGTCTGCAGCTGGAACAGCTCGGCAGCAAGATGCGGCACCGTGCCCTCGCCGGCCGAAGCATAGGCGAGCCGTTGCGGCGAATCGCGCAGCAGGCGCACCAGCTCCGAGACATTGCTCACAGGCAGTTCGGCCGGCACGACGAGCAGCGTGGGCGAATGGCCGATCAGCCCGATCGGCGCAAAGTCGGCAACAGGGTCGTAGCGCAGTTTTTGCAGCGCCGGATTGATTCCGTGGGTCGCGATATAGCCGAACAGCAGCGTGTGGCCGTCGGCGGGTGCGGCCGCGACATGTTCGCTCGCGATCGACCCATTCGCACCGGCACGGTTGTCGACCAGCACCGGCTGGCCGAGCAGCGGGCCGAGCTTGCGGGTCAGCGCGCGTGCCATCGTGTCGTTGCCGCCGCCGGCGGTCGTTGGCACGATGATGTGGATTTCCCGCCGTGGAAACGCGCGCCCGCCGCTGGCGACCAGTGCGGCCGGCTCCGCCGAGGCAGCGGCTGCGGGCGGGAATACATAACCCGGCAGGTGGAGCACGCCCTGCATGATCTTGCGCGCTGTCCGCACCAGGGCGGCCCGTTCGACGGTGGCCTGTTCGCCGCGGCCCTTCAGTTCGACCTCGACATTGATCTGGCCGGCCGGGTGCAGCACGACCAGCGGATGCGATCCGGGCTCGCGATCGTCACCACTGGCCACCGTGCCGGGCAATGCGAATGCGGTCGCGACGCCGATCGCTCCGGTGACCGCATGCGACGCATGGCATTTGTGCGGCGTGAAATAACGCGAGGTGATGCTGTCGGCGCCGTCGCCGGCGCTGACCAGCACCGGTTTCGGCACGACGCTGTTCGTCACGTCGCCGAGTCCCATGCGGATGCCGGCTTGCAGCCGCAACGCCTCGATGCGTTCGAGCAGCGCCAGGTTGGCATCGAGTTCCGCCGGCCGTTCACGACCGCTCAGGCCGAGGTCGCCGGCTCGCAGGATCATCAACGGCATCGCTGCGTCGATGCAGGTCACGTGCAGACCGTCAATGACGTCGATGCGCCGGCCGGTCGGAAACAGCTTGCCGGTGACAGCGCCACAGGCGTCGAGAAAATTCAGCAATACCGGCGCGGCGGTGCCGGCCACGCCGTCGATGCGCGCGTCGCCGTCATAAGTCAATTGTCCGCCAGGTGTGCTGACCGTGGCCTCGATCCGTGCGCCGGTGTTGACGTTGTGGATGCGCAGCGTCGTGCGGCCGTCCTTTGCCGGGAACAGGCCCTGGTCGATGGCGAACGGCGCGACGCCGGCCAGCATGTTGCCGCAGTTCGGCCGGGTATCGACAGACTGGTGTCCGACGCCGACCTGCGCAAACAGGTAGTCGAGATCGCAGTCGGGCCGCATCGAACGCGAGACGATCGCGACCTTGCTGTTGAGCGTGCTGCCGCCGCCGAGGCCGTCGAGCTGCAGCGGGTCGGAAGCGCCGATCGCGCCGATCAGCGCCTGGTTGCGCGCGGCATCGCCTTCGGGCAGCCAGTCGCGCAGGAAGAAGGGCCCGCGCGAGGTGCCGGCGCGCATCAGCACGCACGGAATGGACATCGTCATCGGAGTCATTTCAGCGGCCACGGCAGTTCGACGACACGTTGCAGCGCACCGGCCGGGAAATCGAGTGTCAGGAAGTGGCCCAGCGTGACCATGAAGCCGACGCACAGGGCCATGTAAACCAGGCTCTTCAGCCAGCCGAATGCGGTTCGGGTGACGAGGTAGGCCGTGATGAACACCGCCAGCGCGAGGATGAAGCCGACCAGCGCAGTCATTCCGAACAGCAGCACGAACCAGCCGATCGACGGCCAGACCGAGCTGCCGTCGGCCGTGCCGGTGGCGACTGCGCCGACTTCCTGGTCGCAGTGCGCCGCGTGTCCAGGTGCTGCCGACCACAGCTGCCAGAACAGCAAGGCGCTGAAGAACAGCATCACGAGCGAGGTGTACAGCGGGAAGACCGAGCCGAGAAAGGACAGCGGATAACTGCTGGCAACGCCATAACCGAACAGCACCATCATCAGCAATGCGAACAACAGCTGCGGTGCCCGTTCGGCACGCGTGACGCCCCCTGTCGGCACCACCGGCGCGGTGGCCGCTTTGCCCTCCGCAGGCTTGCTGACCGCACCATCTTCGGAGACCCGATTGCGCACCGCCAGCAACAGCGAGACAGCCGCCAGCGCGCCGATGATCAGCACGCCCGGGCGCTGCAGGAAGCCCCAGCCGAAGAATTGCAGCGCCTGGTAGAGATAGGCCTCGACCTGGCCGGACAACACGAAACCGATCAGGAAAGCCGGGCGCGGCCAGCCGAAACGGCGCAGGTAGATGCCGAGGATGCCGACGCCGAACAACACCAGCAAGTCGGTCAGGTCGCGTCGTGCCTGGAATGCGGCGAAGCAGATGAGCATCAGCATCACCGGCGCGATCTTGTCGAACGGGATGAAGGTGATGCGCGCGATCGGCTTGGCGAGCAGAAAACAGATGAAGGCGCCGATCACGCTGGCGATCGCGAGTGTCCAGGCGATCGTGTACGTCAGCGTCAATTCGGTTGTGACCATGCTGGGGCCGGGCTGCAGGCCGAGCAACACCATGCCGCCGAGAAACACCGCCATGCTGCCGGAGCCCGGGATGCCGAACAGCAGCGTCGGCATCAGCGCACCGCCCTGCAGCGCGTTGTTCGCCGATTCGGGTGCGATGACGCCGCGCACGTCGCCCTTGCCGAACTGCGAGCTGTCCTTCGACGACTGCACCACATGGCCATAGGCGATCCAGTCGACGACACCGCCGCCGAGGCCGGGAATCGCGCCGATGAAGGTGCCGAGCGCAGAACTGCGCAGCACCAGGAACCAGTGGCGCAGCGTGTCACGAACGCCCTGCAGCCAACCTGAGCCCAGCGTAGCGCCGCTGGCGATCGCGCGCTGGCGGCGCATCAGCTCGGCAAGTTCGGGAATCGCGAACAGCCCGAGGCCGACGATGACCAGCGGAATGCCGTCCTGCAGGTAGTCGAGTTTCAGGTCGAAGCGGCTTTCGCCGGTCGCCGGCGCAGCGCCGATCGCGCCGAACATCAGCCCGAGGCCGCAGGCGACGACGCCGCGCACGATGCTCGCGCCGGCCAGCACGCCGACGACCGACAGCCCGAATACCGCGAACATGAAAAGCTCGGCGGTCGAGAACATCAGGATCAGCGGCTTCGCGACAACGATGAAGCCGGTCAGCATGATCGCGCCACAGACGCCGCCGAGCATCGATGCGGAGAATGCCGCGCTCAGCGCGCGCGCCGCCTGGCCCTTCTTCGCCAGCGGATAGCCGTCGAGCACGGTGGCCTGGCTCGCGCTGGAACCGGGGATGCCCATCAGCACCGACGTGAAGGTATCGCCGGTCGGGATCACCGCGACCATGCCGATCAGCATCGCGATTGCCGACACCGTGTCCATGCCGTAGATGAATGGCATCAGCAACGACATGCCGGCAATGCCGCCGAGGCCCGGCAGGATGCCGACGCCGAGTCCGACGACGATGCCCAGCAGCATGTAGGCCAGGTGCTGGACCGACAACAGGTCGGCCAGGGCTGAATTCATTGCGTCGAACATCGTCTTCTCCGGGGCTTTCGTGAATGGCAAGCAGGGGCGGGCCGGCCGCGGCCGCGGCCGCAGCCGTGCCTACCCGCGCAACAGGCTCAGAGGCTCAGAACTTCGCGTTGTAGTTTTTCTCGAGGTGATGTCGCACCCACGAGCGGGCGTGCGGCGCGAGCGTCGTGCCTTCTCGGTACAGCGACTCGGCGGCCTTGTCGGTCACCTGCTCGTAGCCACCCAGCGCCTCTTCCTTGCCGGCCTGGTACTCCGGGTCCTGCTTCATCTTGCGCACCGCATTGCGGTAGGCCTCGACGATCGGCTGCGGCGTGGCCTTTGGCAGCACCAGCAGTTTCTGCGCCGGGAAGCCGGCAATCAGGAAGGACTTGAACGCTTCCCACTCACCGCCGGACGGCGGCTTGCCGGTGACGATCTGGATCGCCTCGCCGATGTGCGGCAGGTCCGGGAAGGTCGGATCGCGAACGATGTTGCCGTTGTCGTCGGTGACGCCCCAGCTGAACAAGGGCACGGCCTTGCCTTCCTTGACCAGCGGCAGCGAGCTCTTCAGGTAGGCCGATGTGGTCTGGTGGTCGATCGTCGCTTCGCCGCGCTCGAACGCGAGGCGGCCCTCGCCGCGGCTCTTCATGCCGAACACATGGTGAACGTCGAGGCCGAGCAGGCGGTAGCCGAGCAGCGGCACCAGGTCGAGCGAGGTCGCGCCCTGGCTCGCAAACACCAGCCGCTTGTTCTTCAGCTTCGCGAGGTCCTTCACCGACTTGACGCCGAGCGACGAGCTGACATAGGTGACGCCGCCGGTTGGCGCGGCCATCACCACCTGCCAATCCTTGTAGTCGTATTGCACCCGGGTATCGCCGAGCAGGAACGGAAACTGCGTTGACGCCGATGTACCGAGGACTTCGAGGCCGTTCGGTTTCGCGCTCGCTGCAAAACGATTGCTGCCAGTGATCGAGCCGCCGCCCGGCACGTTCTTCACGACGACGATCGGATTGCCCGGCAGGTATTTCGACAGGAACGGCGCATTGAAACGCGCCCAGGTGTCGGAGCCGCCGCCGACGCCGAACGGAATGACGAATTCGATCGTCTTGCCGGCGAATTCTGCCGACTGCGCAGTGGCGGCGGCGGGCAGCAGCAAAGCAGCCGCGGACAGTGCAGCGGCGAACGTCAGTGACGCCTTGGCGGCGGTGGACTTGCGGAATGGCAGTTTCATGGCTTTGTCTCCAATCGGGTCTGGTCTGTGCCAACACGAGGCGTGGCGGTTCGGCGCCGGCTCGTTGGCATTCGACGCGTGGAGGGATCATCGGAAATCGCGTTGTGGTTGTGAATTGCATAGTTGGGATCGATTGATCCACAATGCGCATCAGCGAACCGGAGGACAGAGCCTTGGCGATCGAGTTCGATCTCAACGACCTGCTGGCTTTTCGTGCGGTTGCGGAGTTGGGCAACTTCCGCAAGGCTGCGGAGGCGGTGCACATCTCTCAACCGGCGTTCAGCCGGCGCATCGACAAGCTCGAGCAGGCGCTCGGCGTGCGGCTGCTGAACCGCACGACGCGCCATGTCGAGCTGACCGCGGTCGGCCGCGATTTCGAACGCAAGGTGCGGCAGATCCTCGACGATCTCGACGTCACGCTGATGGGCATCCGCGGCGACAAGCGGATGCGGATGAGCGAGGTGACGATCGCCTGCGTGCCGTCGGCGGTCAACCATTTCCTGTCGCACGTGATCGCCCGCAGCCGCGAGCGTGACGCCAATGTTCGGGTCAAGGTCATCGATGCCAGCGCCAACGATGTGCTGTCGGCGGTGTCGCGCGGCGAAGCCGATTTCGGCCTCAATTTCATGGGCGCGATGGAAGGCGACATCGAATTCCGCACGCTGATCGAGGAACGCTTCGTCGCCGCCTGCCGACGCGACCATCCGCTGGCAAGGCGGCGTCAGGTCCGCTGGGAAGAACTTGTCGAATACGACTTTGTCGCGGTTGCCAAGTCGTCCGGCAACCGGTTGCTGCTCGACCAGGCGCTCGCGGGCGTGATCCAGCCAAAAAGCATCTGCGAAACCCGGCATGTGACGACGATGCTCGGCCTGGTCGAGGCCGGCATCGGTGTCGCCGCCGTTCCGTCGATGGCGATGCCGGGCCCCGATCACCCGCTGCTCGTCAGCGTGCCGCTGGTCGATCCGGAGGTCACCCGCAAGGTCGGCCTGATCCAGCGGCGCGGCCGCCCGCTGCCGCCAGCGGCCCAGCAGATCTACGACCTGTGCGTCGAAATGGAGGGACGGACGTCGGATCGGCATTCGCGGCCGGCCGCGAAGAGGGCGAAGCCGAAGAAGGCCTGAACTCGACCAGGCGGTCGCGACATCGGCCGAGTCGCTTTGCCTGCGATCGATGCGCTTCGTGGATCAATCGATCGCAACTGTGCAATTCACAGGTTCATCGCGCCACGGAATCATCCTGCCCTGACTTGCCGGCCCTGCGACCAGGTGGCCGGCCAGCAGTCGAATCCAACCCCGCAGGAGACCTCCCTCGATGAAACCGCAGATCCTCGCCGCCAGTCTGGCCGGCATCTTTCTTGCGCCGATGACGGCCCAGGCCCAGAGCAACGTGACGCTGTTCGGCATTGCCGACGCGGCCGTCCGTTACGTCGACAACCAGGGCCTCGGCTCGGTCAGCAGCCTGGTCAGTGGCTCGGGCTCGACCAGCCGCATCGGTTTTCGCGGCGTCGAGGATCTCGGCGGCGGCCTGAGCGCCGGCTTCCACCTCGAGCACGGCCTGACGCTCGACGACGGCACCGCCAACAGCACCAGCAAATTCTGGGACCGCCGCGCCACCGTCAGCGTCGCCAGCAAGGCCATCGGCGAAGTCCGGCTCGGCCGTGACTTCGTGCCCAGCTACCGCAACTGGAGCCGCTACGACCCGTTCTCGTATGTCGGCGTCGCGCGATCGAGCGACTTCTTCTCGAGTTCGCCGACCGGCCCGATCCGCTCTGCCTTCGGCAGCAACAACAACACGACGGTGCGGGCCGACAATGCCGTGCAGTACCTGCTGCCCAAGCTCGGCGGCATCGAAGGCGAGGTGATGATCGGCCTCGGCGAAGGCGGCGATGCAACCGCAGGCCGTGCGAAGCTGGCCGGCGTCCGGATCGGTTATGCGACCAAGGCCTTCGGCGTGTCGGCAGCCTCGACGCAATCCGAGAACAGCCTGACGACGCTCGGCAAATTCAAGGACCATGTCGTCGGCGGCAATGTCAAGGCCGGTCCGGTCGAACTGAGCGCAGCGTGGCGGCAGATGAAATACAGCACCGTCAAGCAGACCAACCTGATGCTCGGCGCCGAAGCCACCTTCGGCCAGCACGTCGTCAAGGCATCGTGGCACAAGGTCGACATGGACGGCCGAGTCGGCGCCACCAACGTTGGCGCCAACGATGCGACCAAGCTCGGCCTCGGCTATGTCTACAACATGTCCAAGCGCACCGCGCTGTACTCGAGCCTGGCCCGCATCTCGAACGACGGCGGTGCACGGTTCGCGATCCCGGGCGGCGCAGCCGGCCTGGCTGCCGGAACTTCTTCGACCGGATTCGAGGCGGGTGTGCTTCACCGCTTCTGATCGTCACCATCACTCAGCGGAAGCCGGGGGCGATCGCCCACCGGAGTTGACAAGGGCCCGATGTTTGTCGGGCCCTTTTTTTTGAGCTGGACTTGGTCGGTCTCGGGCTTGTCCAGCGAGCGGGAAGTCAGCTGGTCGGCACGCCGCGCATGGCGTCGCGGACAAAGCCGCGCGCGGCGTCAGCTGGCCCGGCCCCGCTTCAACACAGCGAAATAATCGGACCAGCACTGGTGATCGCGTCCGGCCGCAGCTTTGAAATCGCTCGGCGCGTCGTAGGCGCCATCCCGGATTCCCTCGTAGATGCCCGCGACCACGTTGCCGATGAACTCGCCCAGTTCGGCGATCCGATCGGCCCGGTACGCCTCCACATCCATTTCGCGGTAACGCAAGGGCACACCGAAGGCGTCGCTCAGGTGCTGCGCCAGCGTCGCCTGTGTGATGCGCTCGCCGTGCAGCTTGTAGGTCTGGCCGCTGTGCTGTGGCTGGGTCAGCATCCGAGCATAGGCATGGGCCAATTCGGGCCGGGTGGTGTAGCCACAAAGGCCATCGCCCGCGCAGTTGACGATTTCGCCGCTGCTCGCGTATTGGTCGATGTATTCGACATCGGGCTCGATGTAGATGCCGTTGCGACCGATCGTCCAGTCCAGTCCGCTGGCTTTCAGGTCTTCTTCGGTCTGGCGGTTGCTTTGCACGATCGGCGAAAACGCCGAATCGGCCAGCGGCCCCTGCACGCTGGTGTAGACCATCTTTTGGACACCTGCAGACTTGGCCGCGTCGATCACGTTGCGGTGTTGAACGACGCGTTTGTCCGGCGCGTCCATGCCCGACACCAGCAACACGGCGTCGATGCCCTGGAAAGCCCGCTCCAGCGCGGCGCGATCGTCGTAGCTGCCCGCCCTCACCTCGACACCCAGGCCCCGGGCTTTCTCGGTCGAACGTGCCACGGCGATGACGCCTTCGCTGCCGAGAAGTTCGGACGTGGCCTTGACGATGGCGGAACCCAGCTTTCCACTGGCAGCGGTGACTGCAATCTTCATGGTGACTTCCTTTATGCGAATCAGATCGGAGTTGGCGCGACGAGACCAACGTCAGCCACTCAAGTCCTCGTGGCGATCGCATGGCGGACGCGCTGGCCCCGCCGGTTCAAGCACAAGTCTTGCATGCTCACCGCGACCCCTCGTAGGCATGCTCGGGCCGCCAGGGGTATGGCCCCATGTGCATGTCCAGCATCACCCGCCAGACATTCATCGGCAACCACTCCCTGTACATGGCCCAGTGTTCGTACTTGGGCAGCTTGACCGCAGACGGGATGCTTGCAAACGGTGTTCCCTTCTTGAATTCGGCGGTAATCGCTGCCTGAAGATCCTCGATGAATTCGCGCACCGCGACCACGTCCGATTTGCTGCCGAACGGATCCATCGCGTGGGTGTGGGAAAAGATGGCCGACTGGAAGTCCAGTGCCTCGACCTGCCGCAGCGTACGTTGCCACTCCTTGATGTTGAAGTCCGGCACGATGCTCATCAGGACACGGTTCGGAGTGACGATATCGGCGATGTAGGCGATCTTCTCCTTCGGCAACAGGAAGACGGTCATGCCAAGACCGTGGCTCATGCCAAGGTAGTGCAGCTCGATGGTCCTGCCCCCGAGCACGAATTCCTTCCGGTTGCCGGCCCAGGATTCGTCGGGCAGAGCGAGCTCCGGATGCGGGTTGGCCTTCATCCACTCGAAGGCCTCGACATGCGCGACGATCTTTGCGCCTTGATCCCGGAATACCTGCCCGCCCTTGGAGTGATCCCAGTGGTTGTGGCTGTGCAGCAGATAGCGAATCGGCTTGTCCGTCACGCTTCGAATCGCCTGCACGAAGCCCCGCGAATGCTGTGCATTGACAGGCTCGATCGCAATGACGCCTTCGCTGGTCACGACGAACATCGAGAAATATCCATTCCCGGGCCCATATCTGTAGACACCATCGGCGGCCTTCCAGACATGCTGCTGCTGGGCGACCGCGGCATTCATCGACAGCAGGCTCGCCAGCACGATTGCCAGCGCCGCAAGGACGCGATTCAGCTTGTACATCGGTATCTCCCCTCGATTCGAAAAAGCACCCGTTGCCGGAACCGTGCTTGCTACCCGGTGCCGGCCGGGTCATTCAAAAGCGCCCGTCGCGCAGAAACGCGATGGTGTGCTGCGCGACGCGTTCGTCGTCGCGCATCGCCGAGTGCCTGACGTCGACGATGGCGAAATCCTGCATGCCGGTCAGCCGCGTCGACGCCACCGGCACCAGCCCGTCGTTCGGCTCGCCGAGCTCGCCCATCGGCCCGCCGTCACGGCTGACTTGTCCGGCGATCACCCCGACCGGATAGCTTGGCGCGGGCAGGGTCTTGGCAAAACCGTCCGAACCGGTGCCCAGCGAATTGGCGAGCGGACCGGCGAGCCGCATCCACCAGGCATCGCGGTTGCGGTCGACCACCGGCGTGCCCTGGTTCGGTGTGCCCAGCATCACGACACGGCCCAACTGGGGTATCGCCCGGTCGGCGAGGTAGGCGCGGATCAGCAGGCCGCCCAGCGAATGGCCGACGAAGTGCACCAGCGTGCTCGACGCGGCACAACAGGCGTCGATCTGCGCCTGCACCTCGGCCACCGCCTCGCCGGTGGTGGCGCCGAACGAGTCGTAGCCGACCAGCGTGACCGCATAGCCTGCATCGGCCAGCCGCTGCGCCAACGGTCGCATGGCCGATGCACTTCGTCCGAGGCCGTGGATCACCACCACCTGCTCGCGCGACTCGACTCGCGCTGCAGCTGTCGTATCGACCTGCGCACCGGCCGTCGCGACACAGGCTGCCAGGCCCACAGCCATCGGCACACCGACCACGAGCGCCGCCAGCACACGTTGCCAGCGTCGCAGTGCACGCGTCATCGTTCCTTGCCTGCTCATCACTTGGCCGTCAGCTGGCGGATCGCACCGGCCCAGTCCTCGACGTGGTAGGCGGTGACGGCCTTGCCGTCCTTGATGGTGTGGATGTCGATGGCCATGATGCGGAAGGACTTGCCGGTCGGCTGCACGCCGAACAAGGGCCCGACGGGTGTGCCGCTGGCCTCGCTGCGCACGATGATGCGGTTGCCGTCGACCAGCACGTCCCTGATGTCCCAGCGCAGATCGGGGATCAGCTTGCCGAAGCCACCCACCTGGCCGACGAAGGCCTCGCGGCCCTTGAACTCGCCGTCGGCGGAGTACGACTTCCAGTCGGGTGACAAGGTCTGCTCGGCCAGCGCCTTCAGGTCCTTGGTCGCCGGCTGATTGAGCATCTCGTAGAACGGCGCGATCTGCTGGCGCGCCTGCTCGGAGGTCAGCGGCTTGGTCTGAGCCGAAGCGGCGCCGGCGCCGGCGGCCAGGACAAGGGCTGCGAGGGTGAAGGTCAGGGAACGGGTCATGAAAGTCTCCAGGTGATGAGCCTTCAGTTTGGACACTTGCACGCATCAAAGCACTGCCGATAATCGACATCCGATTCATGAAATTGGACAAACTGGTGCAATCGACATGAGCCGCCGCAGCCCCCGAGCGCCCGAGGTGGTGCAGTTCAAGGCGCCCGATCCCGACCAGCCCGGCGTCGACACGCTGGATCTGGCCCAGTTGCGCCAACGCGGCAGCCCGTCGCACCTGGCGGCGCTGCAGCGCCTCGAGTTCATGCTGCTGATGCTGTACACGCACGGTCGCGGCGAGCATCTGATCGACTTCGTCCCGTATCGAATCGAGCCCGACACGCTGGTCGTCATCCGGCCGGGCACGGTGCACCGCTTCGCGCTCAACGACTCGATGCAGGCCCGGCTGCTGGTCATCGATCCGGTCTTCATCCTGCCCGAGCGGCTGGCCTGGATCAAACCATTGATCGCCCGCGACCCGTGGCCGGTTCGATCGACGCTGACGCCGGCAATGCGCGACGAATTCCTGACGATCTGCAATCAGATCGACGCCGACGTGCAGCGCCAGACCACCCCGGAGCTGCGCGCTGCGCTGGTACGGCAGCGCCTGTATGCGCTGTTGCTGCTGCTGCGCATCGAGTGGAACCGTGATGACGGTATCGATGTCCCCGCGCCGGCGCCGGCGGCACAACTGGTTGCGGATTTTCGCGTGCTGCTCGAGCAGCATTACATCGAGCGCTGGACCGTGCAGCGTTATGCGCAGAAGCTGGGTTGTGCCGAACGCACGCTGACACGGGCGTGCCTGGCAACCAGCGACCAGACCGCCAAGGCCCTGGTCGACGAGCGCGTGCTGCTCGAAGCCAGGCGTTTGCTTGCACACGGCGGCGACAGCATCGAAGCCGTCGCGCTGCGGCTGGGATTCGGCGGCGCCGGCGCGCTGGTGCAGTTTTTCAGGCGCCTCGACGGCCACACGCCGGCAAGCTTCCGGCAGGCGTTCCGTCAGGCCGAGACCGCGCCTTGAGCAATCGTCATCGCCGAGTGGTCCCGGCCGGCAGCAGCGCGTCCATCGCTCGGACCAGCGCGTCGGCCTTGCGCTCATCCAGCGCATCGGGATGCGGCGCGTCGAATCGTTTGGCGTCGTTGTCGTAGTACAGGCCGGTTGCGGTCGCGAACTCGTCGGACAGTGCGGCGCGGGTCAGGATGTCGGCACCGATGCGCAGGTCGCTGCCTTCGATGCCGAAACCTTCCTGGACCATCTTGCTGGCCAGCAGGGAGCCCGGGTTGACCGCGACGATCACCGGGCCGGCCTCGCCTTCGGCCAGCGCCATCCGGCGCGACCACATCGTCAGCGCCAGCTTGCTCTGCGCATAGGCGGCCATGTCGTCGAGCCGGGTGGTGCCGGCCAGCGCGTCGAGGTTTACCGGCGCCTGGGCGGCCGACGACAGGTTGATCACGCGCCCGGCGCCGAGCAGGGGCCGCAGGCGCAGCGTCAGCAGGTAGGGCGCGAGCGTGTTGACGACGAAGCGCACGTCGAGCCCGTCCGCGGTGCGCGTCTGCGCGGTCCGCAGCACGCCGGCGTTGTTGATCAGCACGTCGAGCCGGTCGTGCGTCGACCGCACCGCCTCGGCCAGGGTTTCGACCTCGGCCAGGCGCGACAAGTCGGCGACCAGGGTCTCGATGCGGCCGGCGCCTGGCAGCGCCGACAAGCGCTTGCGCACGGCGTCGAGCTTGGCAGCGCTGCGCCCGTGCAGCAGCAGCGTATGGCCCTGCGGCGCGAGCATCTCGGCAGTGGCCAGGCCGATGCCATCGGTCGCGCCGGTCAGCACAATGGTCTTGGTCATCGAGGTTCCTTCAAATTGGTCATTCCGAAAGTTCGAAGCGCAGCGTCTCGCGTGTTCAGGCTGCGGCGACGACGTCGACCACCACCTTGCCCACCGCATCGCCGCTGCCCAGGCGTGCATGGGCCTGGCCTGCTTGCTCGAGGCTGAAACGCGGTGCGTCGAGCAGCGGCTTCAACGCGCCGGCATCGACGATCTGCGCGACTTTTTGCAGGATCCCGCCGTGCACGTCGCGATGCACGTTGTGCAGCATCGGGATCAGCATGAACACGACGTGCAGCGACAAACCCTTGAAGTGCACCGGCGACAGGTCGAGTTCCAGCAGCGAGACCGTGGTCGCGACGTGCGCATTCAACGCGGCGGCTTCGAACGACTTCGGCAGGTTGGCGCCGCCCACCGAATCGAACACGACATCGAAGCCGGCGCCTGCCGTGTAGCGACCGACGTAGTCGGCGACCGTTTCGGTCCTGTAGTCGATGGCCGTCGCGCCGTAGCCGCGGATGATCTCGGCGGCCTCTGCACCCGAACCGGTGGCGTAGACCTCGGCGCCGAGATGGCGCGCCAGCTGCACCGCGACATGGCCGACGCCGCCTGCAGCGCCGTGCACCAGCACCTTCTGGCCGGCACGAACGCCGGCCCGCTGCAGGCCTTCGTAAGCGGTGATGCCGACCAGCGGCAGCGCGGCGGCCTCGCGCATCGACAGCGACTTGGGCTTGTGTGCCACCAGCCGGGCATCGGCCAGCATGCACTCGGCCAGCGCACCCGGCAGGTCGGCAAGGCCCCCGGCGCAGCCGTAGACCTCGTCCCCCGGGGCGAAGCCGGTCACGCCCTCGCCGACGGCATCGACGGTGCCGGCGAAGTCCATGCCCAGCACGGCGGGCAGATCGGGCGACAGCGGCAGGTCCTTGCCCAACTGGCGAATCATCGTGTCGACGGTGTTGACGCTGGTCGCCGCGACGCGCACCAGCAGATGGCCGGCCTTGACCGTGGGGCGGGGCAAGTCGACGGCTTCGAACGCAGCGTTCGCGCCGTACGCATTGAGGACCATGGCTTTCATCAGATTCTCCAGGTGCATTGATTGGGATGAAAGCGACTTTATTTATGATCATCCATTGAATAAAGTAGGTCGAATAGAATTCATTCTTCGACAAAACCATATAAACCGTGGATACCGACAGCGTCAGGCTCTTCGTGCTCGCGGCAGAACGGCTCAACATCAGCGCCGCCGGGCGCGAACTGGGGCTGGCGCCGGCAGCGGCCAGCGCGCGGCTGGCCAAGCTCGAGCAGACGCTGGGTGCCGACCTGCTGCGCCGCACGACGCGCAAGGTGAGCTTGTCGCTCGAGGGCGCCGAATTCCTGCCCTATGCGAAGGAGTTGCTGGCACAGGAAAGCGCGGCACTGGCCGCGCTCGGCATGGGGCGCGCGCAGGCCAGCGGCACCTTGCGGTTCGCCGCATCCAGCACCTTCGCGCAGCTCTACATCGCGCCGCTGCTGCCGGAGTTCCTCACGCTGCACCCGGCGGTGCAGCTCGACCTGCGCCTGTCGGACACGCCCTTCGACCTGATCGAGGGCAGCTTCGACCTGGCGCTGCGCAATGCCGCGCTCGACGACAGCAGCCTCAAGTGCCGCAAGCTCGCCGACGACCGCAGGGTGTTGTGCGCATCGGCGGACTATCTGGCGCGCCACGGGACGCCGGCCGGCGTCGCTGACCTGGACCGCCATCAGCTGATCGGCTTCCGCGATCTGGCGCCGAAGCCGTTGATCGGCCGAGCCGGCGCCGCCGGCTTCTTCGATCCACGCCGGGCCGGCGGTCGACTGATGATGGACGACGGCGCCACTCTGAAGGCCGCGACGCTGGCCGGCGCAGGCATCTCGGTCAACGCGCTGTGGAGCGTATTTGCCGAACTGCAGGCCGGCAGCCTGCGGCGGGTGCTGCCGGATCTGTGGGTCGATGACCAGTCAGCGCTGTGGCTGATCTATCCGCAGGCCAATGTGCTGACGCTGAAGGTGCGTGCGCTGATGGATTTCCTGCTCGACCGGATCGGCAGGCATCCGGTCTGGATCGGATCCTGACGACGGCCGCCGGTCACCCCAGGCTCGCCAATACCCTGTCGACCATCACGCCCGATTGCCCGAGGTAGTTGGCCGGGTCGCACAGCCTGGCCAGCGCGGCGCGGTCCAGGTGCTTGTTGATCTCGGGATGCTCGGCCAGCAGGTCGAGCAGCGGGCGCTGCTGCTTGAGCGCCTCGCGGCAGATGTCGTAGACCAGATCGTGAGCATATTCGCGGCCGATGTACGGGCCCAGGCCCATCATCACCGCCTCGCTCATCACCAGGCCGTGGGTCATGTCGATGTTGCGACGCATCGCCTCGGTGTCGACCTCCAGGCCCTCGACGATCACACGCGCCTGCTTCAGTGCGCCGGCCAGCAGGCAGAAGGCCTCGGGCAGCACGATCCACTCGATCTGCCACGGGCCGGTCGAGCGCTCGTGATCGGCGACCATCGCGTCCATCAATGCCGCGGAATGCTGGCGCACGACGCTGATCGCGCCGTGGATATAGGCGCTGCTGATCGGGTTGCGTTTCTGCGGCATCGTGCTGCTGCTGCCGCGGCCGTGGTAGTACGGCTCCTGCACCTCGCCGACTTCGGTCTGCATCATCAGCTTGACGTCCATGCTGAGCTTGCCCAGCGTGCCGCCGACCAGGCCGAGGAAGGCGCCCACTTCGGCGATGTTGTCGCGCACGGTGTGCCAGGCGATCAGCGGCTGGCCCAGGCCCAGCTCAGCGCACAGGCCGGCCTGGGTTTCCATCGCGCCCTTGTCGAGCGAGGCCAGCGTGCCGGCGGCACCTGCGAATTCGCCGACCTGCACGCGTTTGCGCAACTGGCCCAGCCGCTCGCGGTGGCGTTCGACGGCAGCCAGCAGGCTTGCCATCTTGAATCCGAAGGTGATCGGGATCGCCTGCTGCAGGTTGCTGCGGCCGATCATCGGCGTGTCGCGGTGCTCGCGCGCCAGCTTGGCCAGCGCGGCCGAGATCGCACCCAGCTCGCGTTCGACGATGTCCAGGCCTTCGCGGATCTGCAGCGAGGTTGCGGTGTCGGTGATGTCCTGCGTCGTCGCGCCCCAGTGAACGAATTCGCCGAGCTTGTCGCGGCACAACAAATTCAGCTGCGACACCACGCCGAGGATCGGATAGCCGATGCGTTCGGTCTGCGCGCGCAGCTTGACCATGTCGATCTGGTCGAGGTGGCAGTGGCTGACGATCTCGTCGGCCGCCTCCTGCGGGATCAGTCCGAGCCGGGCCTGCACGATCGCGAGCGCGCGCTCGATCTCGATATATTTGGCGGTGCGGTTTTCGTCCGACCAGACATGACGCATCTCGTCACTGCTGAAGATGCCCTGGAAGATCGCCGAGTCGATGATGGTGGAAGCCATGGGTGCCTCTTGAAGAAGGAAGAAAAAGTCGGAAGCGCGGGTGTCAGACGCAGCCCGCGCGTTGCAAAGTGCGTTCGGCCTGCAGCACGACCGGTCGATCGATCATCCGGCCGTCCAGCCTGGCTGCGCCTGGCGATGCCGCTTCGGCATCGAGCACGCGGCGCGCCCAGCTGATCGCCTGTTCGTCGGGCGCCAGCGCCGCATGGATGGCCGCCACCTGCTGCGGGTGGATGCACAACTTGGCGCCGAAGCCATGCCGGCGTGCCCAGGCCAGGTCGGCGAGCAGCCGGGTTTCGTCGTCGATCTGCGGCGTGACACCGGCCACCGGTGACGGCAGACCGGCAACGCGCGAGGCCACGGCAAGCCGGCCGGCCGAGTAGGTCAATGCGTCGGAGCCATCGCTGATATCGAGGTCGAGGTCGAGCGCGTAATCGAGTGTGCCGAAGACAAGGCGGGTGACGCCTTTTGCAGCGGCCAGCAGGTCGGCCCGGGCGATGCCGAGCGCACTCTCGACCAGCGCCAGCACCTCGGCGCCCGGCGCAGCGGCACGCAGCGCGTCGATCTGCTCGGGCGCCTCGGCCTTCGGCAACATCGCTGTGACGATGCCGGCCTCACGCAGCAGGCGAAGGTCGTCGGCAAAACCAGCGTACCGGGCATCGTTGATCCGAACGACGATGCGGCTGCGTTCCGCCGCACTGGAAGTCGCTGTCCAGTCCGCGATCGCGTTGCGTGCAAAAGCCTTGGCATCGGCGGCAACGGCATCCTCGAGGTCGAACACGATCGCATCGGCACCGCTGGCCAGCGCCTTCGCAAAACGTTCCGGCCGATTGCCCGGGACGAACAGATAGGTCCGAGGCAGGCTGTTCATTTCAGATCGCCTCGGCAGCGCGCAGCGCGCGGACGCCCTCGGCGTCGATGCCGAGCTCGGCCAGCACCGCCTCGGTATGTTCGCCGAGCGCCGGCACCGGGTCCATTCGCGGACCTTCGTTCCAGCTGCCCGGTGGCAGCATCGCCGGAATCGGCCCGGCCGAGGTGCGCACTTCGCGCCAGCGATTGCGTGCCTTGAGCTGCGGGTGCTCCCAGACCTCGTGCATGCTGTTGACGCGGGCGTTGGCGATCTGCGCGGCCTCGAGCCGCTCGACGACCTGCGGCGCGGTCAGGCCGCTGAAGGCCTCGACGATCAATGCACGCAAGGCGTCGCGCGAGGCCACCCGTTTGGCATTGCCGGCAAAGCGCGGGTCCTTGGCGAGCGCCGGCTGCAGCAGCACGACATCGCAGAACTTGGCCCACTCGCGTTCGTTCTGCAGCCCCATCATCACCGTGCCGCCGTCGCCGGTCGGGAACGGTCCGTAGGGGTAGATCGTCGCGTGCGAGGCACCGGTGCGCGGCGGCGGCGGCGCACCGTCGAATGCGTAATACAGCGGATAACTTGTCCACTCGGCCAGCGACTCGAGCATCGAGATGTCGATGTGCTGGCCCTTGCCGGTCTGCGCACGCTGCATCAGCGCGGCCAGGATGTTGGTATAGGCATACATGCCGGCGGCGATGTCGGCAATCGACGGCCCGGCCTTGCACGGTTCGTCGGCAGTGCCGGTCACCGAGACGAAACCGGCCTCGCTCTGGATCAGCAGGTCGTAGGCCTTCTTGTCGCGGTAGGGGCCGTCGGCGCCGTAACCCGAGATGTCGCAGACGATGATGCCGGGCTTGCGTTCGGCGAGTCGCTCGTAGCCGAGGCCGAGCCGCGCGGCAGCGCCAGGAGCCAGGTTCTGCACGACGACGTCGGCCTTCTCGAGCACCAGTTTCTGCAGCGCCTTCGCGGCTTCCGGATGCTTGACGTCGAGCGTGACACTTTCCTTCGAGCGGTTGGTCCAGACGAAATGCGACGCCAGGCCGTTGACCCGCGAGTCGTAGCCGCGTGCGAAGTCGCCCGATCCCGGACGCTCGATCTTGATGATGCGTGCACCGAGGTCGGCCAGCTGGCGGGTTGCGAACGGCGCGGCGATCGCGTGTTCGAGCGTGACGACGGTGATGCCTTTGAGGGGTTGCATGGCGTATTTCCGGATCTGCTTCGCTAGGGAATGGGTCGGGTCAGTCGGCGCTCAGCTTCGCGCGCACGACGACCTGCTTCCACTTCGCCAGCTCGTTCTTGACCAGTTCGGCGAGTTGCTCAGGCGTGCTGCCTTCGACGTCGGCGCCGTGGTCCTCGATGCGCTTGATGATCTGCGGATCGGCGAGCACCTGGTTCAAGGCCTTGTTGAGCTGCGCGACCACCGCCTTCGGCGTCTTCGCCGGGGCGAACAGCGCGTACCACTGCTGCACCTCGACACCGTCGACGCCAGCCTCCTTCAGCGTCGGCACATCGGGCAGCAGCGGCGAGCGCTTCGGGCCGGCGATTGCCATCGCCTTCAGCTTGCCGGCCTTGACGAAGGGAACCGCGGTGAACAGGCTCGGGAACATGAACTGCGTCTGGCCGCCGATCGTGTCGGTGATCGCTGGCGCCGAACCCTTGTAGGGCACGCCGAGCATCGTCACGCCGGTATTGACCTTGAACAGTTCGGCGGCGAAGTGAGGCGCAGTGCCGTTGCCAGCCGATGCGTAGGTGAACCTGTCGGGCTTGGCCTTCAGCTGGGCGACGAGGTCGCGAACATCCTTCACCGGCACGCTGGCGTTGGCCACCATCAAGGTCGGCGAATAACCGATCAGGCCGACCGGCTCGAAGTCGGTCACCGGGTCGTAACGCAGCTTCTGCAGCGCCGGATTCATCGCATGGGTGGCGATATAGCCGAGCAGCAGCGTGTGGCCGTCGGCTTTCGCGCGCATCACGTGTTCGCTTGCAATGACGCCGTTGGCGCCGGCGCGGTTGTCGATGACCACCGACTGCCCGAGCAGCGGCGCGAGTTTTTCGGCGATGGTGCGGGCGATCGCATCGTTGCCGCCGCCGGCCGCCGTCGGCACGACGATGGTGACGGTCTTCTCGGGGAAGGCAGCGGAAGCTGCAGACGCCGCCAGGATGGCAGCGCTGGCGAGTGCTGTGGTGAACAGGTGCTTCATGGCGATTTGTCTCGGTGTGTAATCTTGTGATGCGTGGTGGGGAGCTCAGCCCCTGAGCGTGGCAACTGCTTCCATCGTCAGCCAACCTTCGTGGTCCTGCGCCCACAGGCGGACGCTCTTGCCGTCTTCCGACGGCTGGCCGTTGACCTGGAAGGGATGCAGATCGAAGGTCGGCCGAACCGCCTTGAAGCGGAAGCTCGCGACGTCGGCGTCCGGCGCATTGCGGCGCAGCAGGTCCATCAGCAGCGTCGCGATCAGCGGGCCGTGGACGATCAGGCCCGGATAACCCTCGACCTCGGTCACGTACTTCCTGTCGTAGTGGATGCGGTGTCCGTTGAAGGTCAGCGCGGAGTAGCGGAACAGCAGCACATCGTCCGGCACGATCGTGCGCCGCCAGGCGGCGCCTTCTTCCGCCCTTTGCGGCGGCGGCTCGACATCGGTCGGCTGCTTCGCCTCGCGGTAGACGATGTCGTGGAATTCGACCAGCGCCGCGTCGCTCGCCCCGTTGCAGCGCAGCTCGTGCCGCACCTTGACGAATACCAGCTTGCCGGTGCGGCCTTCCTTGGTCGTCACGTTGTCGATGGTCGACACGCGCTCGACCGCATCACCGACCCGGATCGGCGAACGGAACTCGAACTGGCTGCCGGCCCACATGCGCCGCGGCAGCGGCACCGGCGGCAGAAAGCCGCCGCGTTTGGCGTGCCCGTCGGGGCCGATCTCGCTCTGCTGGTGCAGCGGCAGGAAATACAGCCAGTGCCACAGCGGCGGCAGCGGCGTGCCGTCGGGCGCTTCGGCCTTCGGATGATCGAGCGTGGCGTTCAGTGCCTTGACCGGGGTCGGGCCGATGCGGTCGGCGACGGTTTCGCTGCGGCCGATCCAGGCGGCCAGGTCGAGATCCTGTGTCATCGTTGCACTCAGTTGGCGTTGCCGCTTGGGTCGCAGCAACTTCGATGCAGCAAGTGTCGGTCTGTGTCGCAATTCGGAGAAGTGCAAGATTCGAATCGATTGATGTGCGGCCTGCATCGCCGCAGATCACCCCAGCTGCTCAGCCGGCCATGGCACCGGTTCCGCAGCCGATAAGATGTCGCACCCGAAGCGCAGTGCGCGTTCCGCAGGAGGAATTTCAGTGCTCGATGAATTGCGCCAGGCGGCCCGCCGAGCTGGCAACGAACGCGCGGTGCGCAAGCTGCTTGCCGACTGCAACAGCCTGTTGTCGGAACGCGGCGAGGCGAACAGCGTCGCGATTGCGGCCAGCCTGGTCGAGCGGCTCGAGGCGCTGCCGGAAGAACAGGAAAAAGGTTTTTTCGACAGCCTGGCGCGCGATTTCAGCCCCGATCCGTTGGCGGTGCTGACCGCCGCGCAGGCCTATGCGGCAAATCCGAATGCACAAAGCCAGATGGCGTTGACGCAGGTCGCCGAGCCGGTGCGCCAGGAGCTGTTTCGCCGCATCAACCGGGCGCCGGGCGGCACGGCGGCGCTGCTGCGGCTGCGGCGGGCGCTGCTCGGGCGCTTTCGCGCGCAGAAGGACCTGCGCGCGGTCGAGGCCGACCTGTTCCATCTGTTGTCGAGCTGGTTCAATCCGGGCTTTCTGCAGATGCGCAAGGTCGACTGGAATTCGCCGGCGCGGCTGCTCGAGAAGGTGATCCACCACGAGGCGGTGCATGAGGTCGACGGCTGGGACGACTTGCGCCGGCGGCTCGAGCCGGACCGTCGGCTGTTTGCCTTCTTCCACCCGCAGCTGCCGGACGAGCCGCTGATCTTCGTCGAGGTGGCGCTGCTGCCGGAGATGCCGGCGGCAATCGCGCCGCTGATCAACAAGACCTCGAAGGCTCAACCGATCACCGATTCGAAGGTCGCGGCCTTCTATTCGATCAGCAACTGCGAGCCGGGGCTGCGCGGCGTCTCGCTCGGCAACTTCCTGATCAAGCGCGTTGCCGAACACCTGAACAGCGAACTGCCGCAGATCAAGACCTATTGCACCTTGTCGCCGATCCCGGGTTTTGCCGCCTGGCTGGCGCGCAAGCCGCAGCTGGACCAGTTGCCCGGGCTGAAACGCGGCGCCGGCGAAACATTGCTGGCCGCGCGGCAGCGACTGGAGGAAATCGCCGGCCCCGAACTGTCGGCTCTGAACACCGCAACCGGCGTCGACAAGCTCGACAAGGACGGCGAAGCCGCGCTGCTCGCGTTGTGCGCGGCCTACCTGCTCTATGTCACGCCGACCAGCGACGGCGATCCGGTGGCCCGTTTCCACCTCGACAACGGCGCGCGGCTCGAACGGCTGAACCCGCGCGGCAACATGTCGCGCAACGGCATCAAGCAGAGCCACGGCCTGATGGTCAACTACCTCTACGACCTGAACCGCATCGAGACCAGCCACGAGAAATTCGTGCAGGGCGAGGTCGTCCATTCGCGCGCGGTCGCGTCGCTGATCTGACGTGATGACCGATACGCAGCAAGGCCGACAGGCCGGACGCGCAGGCGAGGTCCGCTTCGAGCCGGCATCGGACGGTGTCGCACGGGTCGTGCTCGCGAATCCGGGCAAGCTCAATGCGATCGACATCGCGATGTGGCAGACGCTGCGCACCGGTTTCGAGGAGTTGCAGGCAATGCCCGCCGACAGCGCACCGATCGCGGTAATCGTCAGCGGCGCCAATGGCCAGTTTGCCGCCGGCGGCGACATTGCCGAGTTTGCCGAATTCCGCTTCGACGAGGAGCGGCTGCGCGACTTCCACGAGCAGATCGTCGGCCCGGCGCTGGACGCGATCCGCAACTGCGACATTCCGCTGTTTGCGCAGATCGACGGCGCCTGCGTCGGCGGGGGGCTCGAGATCGCCGCCTGCTGCGACATCCGCATCTGCGGCGAGACGAGCCGCTTCGGCGCGCCGATCGGCAGGCTCGGTTTTCCGATGGCGCCGGGCGAACTGCAGCTGATGTGCGGTATCGCGCCGCAGGCGGTGCTGCGCGAGATGCTGCTCGAGGCGCGGCTGATCGATGCAGCGACCGCATTGCGCTGCGGCCTGGTGCACCAGGTGACGGCCGATGCCGACGTCGCTGCGGTGACGCAGGCCCGCGCACAAGCGCTGCACAAACTCGCTCCGCAGGCGGCGCGCATCAACAAGCGCACGTTGCGGCAGATCGCGCGCGGCGGGCCCGATGCCGCAGAGCGGCTGGCACATTACCGTTATGCCGACAGTGCCGAACACCGCGAAGGTGTCACGGCCTTCATCAACCGGCGGCCGCCGCGCTTCGGGCGCTGAAGCATCGCCAGCAACCAGACCATCGCATGCAGAACATGACGACCCAACCGAATCCGGCCGCGATGCAGGCCGCCGCCGCCGACGGCAATGCGAATCTGTTTGTCACTCTGCGCGGTGGTTTTCCGGCCGACCTCGACCGCACCGCGATCGAAACCGGCGACGGCCCCCCGCTGCGCTACAGCTGGCGCGACATCGAGCGCTCGACCGCGATGCTTGCGAATCTGTTCGAATCGCTCGAGCTGCCGGCCGGTGCACGGATCGCGGTGCAGACCGAAAAATCGGTCGAGGCGCTGCTGCTGTACCTCGCGGTGCTGCGCGCCGGCTTCGTCTACCTGCCGCTGAATACCGCCTACCAGAGCAGCGAGATCGAATACTTCATCGGCAATGCCGAGCCGAGCGTCGTCGTCTGCTCGGCGAAGAATTTCAGCTGGATCAGCCGCATCGCGTTCAGCGCCGGCACCGCCCATGTCTTCACGCTGAATGAAGACCGGACCGGCTCGCTGCTCGAGCGCGCGGCCCACCACTCGGACATTCACGAGCCGGCGCAACGCTCGCGCGACGACCTGGCCGCGATCCTCTATACCAGCGGCACGACCGGGCGCAGCAAGGGCGCGATGCTGAGCCACGACAACCTCGCGTCGAATGCCCGCACGCTGCAGCAGTACTGGGGCTGGCGCGATGGCGACGTGCTGATCCACGTGTTGCCGATCTTCCATGTGCACGGCCTGTTCGTCGCGTCGCACGGCGCGCTGCTGAACGGCAGCAAGATGATCTGGTTCTCGAAATTCGACCCGCGCAAGGTCGTCGAGCGGCTGCCCGATGCGACCGTCTTCATGGGCGTGCCGACGCTGTACGTACGGCTGCTTGCCGAGCCGGGCCTGACCCGCGAGGCCTGTCGCAACATGCGGCTGTTCGTCGCCGGTTCGGCGCCGCTGCTGATCGACACCTTCCGCGAATTCGAGCAGCGCACCGGCCACACCATCCTCGAGCGCTACGGCATGAGCGAGACCGCGATGCTGACCTCGAACCCGTATCGCGCCGAGGACGGCGAGCGGCGCGGCGGCACGGTCGGGTTTCCGCTGCCCGGTGTCGGCGTGCGCATCCGCGGCGACGACGGCACGCTGCGTACCGACGGCGAGATCGGCGGCATCGAGGTCAGCGGCCCGAACATCTTCAAGGGCTACTGGCGGATGCCGGAAAAGACCCGCGAGGAGTTCACCGACGACGGCTGGTTCAAGACCGGCGACGTCGGCAAGATCGACGAGCGCGGCTATGTGCACATCGTCGGGCGCAGCAAGGACCTGATCATCAGCGGCGGCTACAACGTCTACCCGGCCGAGATCGAGGGTTATCTGAACGAGATGGAGGGCGTTGCCGAAAGCGCGGTGATCGGCGCGCCGCACCGCGATTTCGGCGAGGCCGTCGTCGCGATCGTTGTTGCCCGGCCCGGTGCGAGCCTCGACCCGGCATCGCTGACCGCACAGCTGAAATCGAAGATTGCGAATTTCAAGGTGCCGAAGCAGGTCTTCGTCGTCGACGACCTGCCGCGCAACACGATGGGCAAGGTCCAGAAGAACCTGCTGCGGGATCAGCACAAGGGGCTGTTCGCCGACGCCTGAGGCGGCATCGGCGGTCCTGCATGTCGCCGCTCAGGCGACGGCCGGCTCGGCGATCCGCTTCTTCAGGTGCGCCAGCGCCTCATCGACCTGGTCGATCAGCACCAGGCACAGGTCGCCCGGGCGCAGCCGCTCGAGCGCACGGTCGATCGCGACAAACTCGCCGGTGATTTCCTCGACGTGGCTGGTCCGTGACGCGCCCTTCAGCCCTTCGCGCAGCAGCGCGATCACCTCGCCGTCGGCGCGGCCGCGCTGCGCCGCATCCTGGTACAGCAGCACGTCGTCGAAGGCGGCGCCGAGGATCAGCGTCTGTTCGCGGATGTCCTCGTCGCGGCGATCGCCGGCGCCACTGATCACGACCGAACGCCGCTGGCCGTCGCTGGCCGGCATCGCCTCGACCGCCGCGACCAGCGCGCGCATCGCATCCGGGTTGTGGCCATAGTCGGCGATCACCGTCGCGCCACGGCAGTCCATCACGTTGAAGCGGCCCGGCGCATTGTTCGCATCGTTGACGAAGCTGGCCAGGCCGCTGCGGATCGTTTCCCAGCCGAGGCCGATCGCCCACGCCGCGGCGATCGACGCCATTGCGTTGTCGACCTGGAATCCGATGCTGCCGTTGCGCGTCAGCGGGATGTCGCGCAGCGGAATCCGTTCACGCCACGCGCCTTCGGCGGCGACGATGTCGTCGCCCTCGACGAAGACCGCCCGCTTGCCTTGCGCGCGGTGTGTCGCCATCACCGGATGCAGCCGGTCGGCAGCAAAAAAAATCACCTCGCCGGGGCAGACCGCGGCCATCGCGGCCACCACCGGGTCGGCCGCATTGAGCACGCCGAAGCCGTCATCGGCGACGTTCTGCACGATCACCCGCTTCAGCACCGCGAGGTCCTCGACAGTCGTGATGTAGTTCAGCCCGAGATGGTCGCCGGCGCCGATGTTGGTGACGACCGCCGCCTGGCAACGGTCGAAGCCCAGGCCCTCGCGCAGGATGCCGCCGCGCGCGGTCTCGAATACCGCCGCATCGACCTCCGGATTGAGCAGCACGTTGCGCGCGCTTTTCGGGCCGCTGCAGTCGCCGCTGTCGATCTGCCGGCCCTCTATATAGACACCGTCGGTATTGGTCATGCCGACCCGCAGCCCCTCGCTGGCGAGGATGTGCGCGATCAGCCGCGTCACCGTCGTCTTGCCATTGGTGCCGGTCACCGCGATGACCGGAATCCGGCCATCCTCGCCGGGCGCAAACATGTCGCCGACGATCGCCTCGCCGACCGCCCTGCCCTTGCCGAACGACGGCGTCAGGTGCATGCGCAGACCCGGTGCCGCATTGACCTCGACGATGCCGCCCTGCTGCTCCTCGAGTGGCCTCAGCACCGATTCGCAGACGATGTCGACGCCGCAGATGTGCAGCCCGATCATCTCGGCCGCATCGACGGCGCGGGCCGCGAGTTCCGGATGGACGTCGTCGGTGACATCGGTGGCGCTGCCGCCGGTGCTCAGATTGGCGTTGTTGCGCAGGATCACGCGCCGGCCCTTCTCCGGCACCGAATCCGGCGTCAGCCCCTGCACGCCGAGCCGTGCCAGCGCGATCTCGTCGAGCCGCATCTTGGTCAGCGAGGTCGCATGGCCTTCGCCGCGGCGCGGATCGGTATTCACTTCATCGATCAGCTGGCGCACGGTGTGTTCGCCGTCGCCGATCACCTGCGGCGGGTCGCGGCGCGCGGCGGCGACCATCTGCTTGCCGACGACGAGCACCCGGAAGTCGTTGCCGGGCAGGAATTTCTCGACCATCACCTGGCCATGTTCGGCCGCCGCGCGGAATGCAATCTCGAGGTGGTCGCGGGTCACGATGTTGACGGTCACGCCCATGCCCTGGCGGCCGTCCTGCGGCTTGACGACCACCGGCAGCCCGATCTCGAGCGCCGCCTGCCAAGCCTCGTCGAGCGTATCGACCGGGCGGCCGATCGGCACCGGCACGCCGGCCACATGCAGCAGCTTCTTCGTCAGGTCCTTGTCCTGCGCAATCGATTCGGACACCGCGCTGGTCGAATCGACCTCGGCGGCCTGGATGCGGCGCTGGCGCGAACCCCAGCCGAACTGGACCAGGCTGCCTTCGGTCAACCGCCGCCACGGAATGCCGCGCGCTTCGGCGGCTTCGACGATCGCGCCGGTGCTCGGCCCGAGGCGCTGGTCTTCGTCGGTCTCGCGCAGCTGCGCTATCGCCGCCGCGGCATCGAAGCTGCGGTCGAGGCGGGCCGCCGTCAGCAGTTCGAGCGCCAGCTTGAACGCGAGGCGGCCAACCGCCTCCTCGCTGTATTCGACGATCACCTGGTAGACACCCGGATCCAGCGTCGTCGCGGTGCGGCTGAAGGTGACCGGACAACCGGCCTGCGCCTGCAGGCCGAGTGCGGCCGACTCCAGCACCTGCGCAAGGCTGGTCGAACCGACAAAGCCGCCGGGGCGCAACGCGCCGATCGCCGGAAACAGCGCCCGCAATCGGCCTTCGAAGCCGGGAATGTCGGCGATCGAGGTTTCCGCGGGATCACAGGAGACGATCGCTTCGATCGCGGTATGCCGGCTCCACAGGTTGGGGCCGCGCAGCGCGCGGATGCGGGAAACTTCCATCAGCAGGCTCTCAGGCAAGTGCCGCCGCAATCGCGGCGGCGTCGGTCAACTGGCGCGCGGCGGCAGCCGTGAAGCCGCAGCCGCCTTCGCGACATGCGGCGCGGCGACTGGCGGCAGGTCGGAGGGATCGGCATCGAAGGTCTCGATGCCGGCGGCAATCAGATCAGGCGAAATGCCGACCGCCCAGGCAGCGGCTGCCGCGGCGGCTTGTGTCGATGCCGGCAGACCCGGCGTTTCGCGACGGCCACGCCGGTACATCGACGGGTCGGCCAACAGCACTTCCTGGTTGCCGGTAGCCAGCACCAGCCGTCCGGCGCGCATCAGCACCGCGCGCCCGCCGGCGGCGCGGTGCGCCGTCAAAGTCTCGGAGGCTGCGGCTGCGGCGTCGGCGGCATAAAAGATCACCTCGCCGTCACACAGCGATGCCATCTCGGCGACCGCCGGATCGCCGGCATTGAGCACCGCGACGCCGTCGTCGAGCACGACGTCGACCTGCGTGCGCAGCACCCGCGGCATCTGCTCGGCGCTGCGGATATCGTGGTTCTCGAGCGCCGCAGCAGCGGCCGGATCGAACGCGCAATCGGTGACGATGCCGACCTTGCAGCGGTCGTAGGCCAGTCCGTCGTCGAGGATCGCGCGGGCGTCGTTCTCGATCACGACGGCCTGCACGTTGCGGTTCATCAGCAGCCGGTGCGCCGGCTCGAAATGGGCGCAATCGCCGGCATCGACGCGGCGGTGATCGAGGAACAGGCCACTGCGGCAGGCCAGCCCGACATGGCGGCCGCTGAGTTGCAGCAGCCAGGCGACGACCCGCGCAATCGACGCGCCATCACGCGAGCCGGCGATGCCGATGATCGGGATGCGACCGCTTTCGTCCTCGTCGAACAGATGATCGACGATCGCCCGGCCGACCGGCCTTGGCGAACCCTGAGCCGGTTTCAGGTGCATCAGCAGGCCGGGGCCGGCATTGACTTCGACGATGCCGCCGCCCTGCTCATGCAACGGGCGGCCGATGTCGGCAGCAACCAGATCGACGCCGGCGATGTCGAGGCCGACGACGCGTGCGGCCAGCGTCACCGCGCGGGCGACCTCGGGATGGACTTCATCGGTGCAATCGACCGCGACATTGCCATTGCGCTGGATCAGCACGCGCTGGCCGGATGCCGGCACGCTGTCCGGCGTCAGGCCCTGGCGCTGCAGATCGAGCAGCACGACGTCATCGGGCCGGTCGCCCGACAACTTGATCTCGCCGAGCGGGAAATCCTCGGTCGGGCCGCGCCGCGGATCGCTGTTGATCTGCGCATCGACCAGAGCGGTCACCGTCGACTTGCCGTCGCCGATCACCCAGGCGGCGTCGCCGCGGGCCGCTGCGACCACCTCGCCGCCGACGACCAGCAACCGGTGCTCGAGGCCACGCAGATAACGCTCGACGATCACCTCGCTGCCCTGGGCATTGGCGACGTCGTAGGCGGCGGCGATGTCTTCGCGGGTCGACAATTCGAGCGTGACGCCGCGGCCATGGTTGCCGTCGGAAGGCTTGACGACGACCGGCAGGCCGATGTCCTGCGCGGCTTCCCACGCGGCATCGGCGCTGTCGACGACTTCACCTTCGGGCACCGGCACGCCGCAGGCCTTCAGCAGCCGTTTCGTCAGGTCCTTGTCGTGCGCAATGCCCTCGGCGATCGCGCTGGTGCGGTCGGTCTCGGCGGTCCAGATGCGGCGCTGGCTGCCGCCATAACCGAGCTGCACCAGGTTGCCGTCGTTCAGCCGGATGTGCGGAATCTTGCGGTCGGTCGCCGCGGCGACGATGCAGGCGGTGCTCGGGCCGAGATAACACTCCTCGATCCGTTCGCGCACCTGCTCGACCATTGCCGCAACATCGCAGGGCTCGTCATTGATCGCGGCCATCAGCAGGCGGTGGCCATGCATCAGCGCCTCGCGGGCGACCTTTTCGTCGCGGGCACGGAACACCATCCGGTAGACGCCGCGTTGCGAGGTGCTGCGCGTCTGGCCGAAACCGGTCGGCATCCCGGCCAGGTTCAGCAGCTCGATCACGACATGCTCCAGCACATGGCCGGCCCAGGTGCCTTCGGTCAGGCGCTGCAGAAAACCGCCGGGTTCGCCGACGCCGCAATGGTGTTCGCCAAGCGCCGGCAGCATCGCCAGCAGCCGCTCGTTGAAGCCGGGCAGCAGGTTGGACGGGAAGTCCTCGAGTTCACCGAGATCGAGCCAGACCTCGAGTGCCGGGCGGTAGGTCCAGACATTGGGCCCGCGCAAATAGGTCACGCGAAGCAGCTGGATATCTGGCTTCTTGTTCATGGTCATCGAGACGGGGCCGCCAATACGTACCACCGACGATACCCGATTGTGCGGCCGTGGCGGGCGTGCAGAATGTCCGAGCGGGTACCACGGTGTAGAAGTCGCGCGCGAAATTCCGGCGCCGCTTCGGCGAGAATCCGCGACCCTCACGAAACCCGGCCGGAAGTCGGCCGCCGATCGTGATGCCCCAACCGCTTCTCATGTCCAGTCTTCATAGCGCCGAATCCCCTGAACTGCTCCCGGACGCCCCTCTGGCGCCACTGCACGACCAGCTCGCGAGCGATGAAAACGTACTGGCACGGCTTCAGGTTGACTTGGACGCAAACGGCCGCTTTGCGACCTCCGAACTGGTGCTGACAGAGCGGCGGTTGCTTGCCAACGACGCGGGCAGCGGGCACTGGGTCGAGTGGCCATTGCGTAACGAGTTGCAACTGCTGCACAGCGACCATGCCGGTATCGGCACGCTGGAGCTGCGCGATGCCAGTGCCCGGCTGGCGCGCTGGCGCTTCACGCTTGGCCGCAATGTGCAGGCGCTGCGGCTGCTCGCCAGCTTCAATGCGCTGCAGAAAAGCCGGCTGGCCGGCGAGGCGGCGCCGGCCGACGACACCGCGCGCTGCCCGACCTGCAGCGCGCCGCTGCCACCCGACAGCGACGAATGCCCGTTGTGCAACCGCGAGGCGAATGCGCCGCCGTCGACCTGGGTGCTGCTGCGGCTCGGCCGCTTCGCAAAGCCCTACCGCGGCCAGCTGGCGGCCGGTTTTGCGTTGACACTGGCGTCGACCGCGGCGACGCTGGTGCCGCCCTACCTGACGATCCCGCTGATGGACGATGTGCTGATCCCGTTCCAGAACGGCCAGCAGATCGATCCGATGAAGGTTGCCTGGCTGCTCGCCGGGCTGCTCGCCGCGGCACTCGCCGCTTGGGGCCTCGGCTGGGCCCGCACCTGGCTGCTCGCGCTGGTCTCCGAACGGATCGGCGCCGACCTGCGCACCGCGACCTTCGACCATCTGCTGCAGCTGTCGCTCGACTATTTCGGCGGCAAGCGCACCGGCGACCTGATGGCGCGCATCGGGTCCGAAACCGACCGCATCTGCGTCTTCCTGTCGCTGCATGCGCTCGATTTCGCGACCGACGTGTTGATGATCGGCATGACCGCGGTGATCCTGATCTCGATCAACCCGTGGCTGGCCGCGGTGACGCTGCTGCCGCTGCCGTTCATCGCCTGGATGATCCACGTCGTTCGCGACAAGCTGCGCACCGGCTTCGAGAAGATCGACCGCGTCTGGTCGGAGGTCACCAATGTGCTGGCCGACACGATTCCCGGCATCCGCGTCGTCAAGGCGTTCGCCCAGGAAAAACGCGAGGCGCAGCGCTTCCGCGACGCAAACCGGCACAACCTGCTGGTCAACGACAAGCTCAATTCGATCTGGAGCCTGTTCACGCCGACCGTTTCGCTGCTGACCGAGATCGGCCTGCTCGTGGTCTGGGCGTTCGGCATCTGGCTGGTCGCGCGCAACGAGATCACCGTCGGCGTGCTGACCGCCTTCATCGCCTACATCGGCCGCTTCTATACCCGGCTCGATTCGATGAGCCGCATCGTCTCGGTGACGCAGAAGGCGGCGGCCGGCGCGAAACGCATCTTCGACATCCTCGACCATGTCTCGAATGTGCCGGAACCGGCGCGGCCGCTGCCGCTGACCGCGATGCAGGGCCGGATCGAACTGCGCCACGTCGGCTTCCGTTATGGCAGCCGCTCGGTGATCCGCGACCTCAACCTCGATATCCGGCCCGGCGAGATGATCGGACTGGTCGGCCACAGCGGCTCCGGCAAAAGCACGCTGGTCAACCTGATCTGCCGTTTCTACGACGTCACCGAAGGCGGCATCCACGTCGACGGCAACGACCTGCGCCAATACGGTGTCGCCGACTACCGTCGCCACATCGGCCTGGTGCTGCAGGAGCCCTTCCTGTTTTTCGGCACGATCGCCGAAAACATCGCCTATGGCCGGCCCGGCGCCAGCCGCGAGGAAATCGTCGCGGCGGCTCGCGCCGCGCACGCCCACGAATTCATCCTGCGCCTGCCGATGGCTTACGACTCGCTGGTCGGCGAGCGCGGCCAGGGCTTGTCGGGCGGCGAACGGCAGCGCATCAGCATCGCCCGCGCGCTGCTGATCGACCCGCGCATCCTGATCCTCGACGAAGCGACCTCGTCGGTCGATACCGAGACCGAGAAGGAAATCCAGAAGGCGCTCGACAACCTGGTGCAGGGGCGGACGACGATCGCGATCGCGCACCGGTTGTCGACGCTGCGACGTGCCGACCGGCTGGTCGTGATGGACCGCGGCGAGGTTGTCGAGGTCGGGTCGCACGATGAACTGATGGCGCGCGAAGGCGCCTACTGGCGGCTCTACCAGGCCCAGGTGCGGCAGGTCGATACCGAGTCGGACGACGACGAGCGCCGCCACAGCCTGATCAACGAAGCCGAGCTGACAAGCGCGGCCAGCCCCGCAAAGCCATGAGTGCAGCCGACCACGACGTGCAAGCCTTCGACCTGCAGCGCGACGCCTTCGGCCGGCTGATGCTGTCGGCCGGCGACGGCCAGCCCGGCGAAGAGGTGATGCCGGTGCGCGCCTTTCCGCTCGCCGCTCCGGAGGACGGGATATCGCTGGTCGGTACCGATGGCCACGAGCGGCGCTGGATTCCGAAGCTCGGTGAGCTGCCTGCGCAGCAGCGCGACCTGCTGCGCGAGGCGCTGGCCGAACTCGAATTTCTGCCGACGATCCTGCGCATAGCCAGCGTCTCGACCTTCTCGACGCCGAGCCACTGGGCGATCGATACCGATCGCGGTGCGACCGAACTGGTGCTGAAAGGCGAGGAGGACATCCGCCGGCTCGCTGATGGCGGGCTGCTGATCGCCGATGCGGTCGGTCTGCAATACCGGATTCCGGATCCGAAGGAACTCGACCGCCATTCGCGGCGCTTGCTCGAGCGCTTCCTGTAAGACCTGGCGCGATCCGCCCGCAGTCGTAGGACTGCATTTACACGCCAGCGCGCATCCGACCGCTTGTCGCCAGGCTTGCGGCTTCGTAGGCTCGAAACCGACCACTGCCACGCCGGTTCCGGCTGCGTGGCCCCGGATACGGCTTTCGAACCAGGAGAACAGCGATGAACAAACCCCTTCGATCGGTGCTGGCAGCGGCGGTTGCCGCAGTTGCAGCGCAGGCGTCGGCGCAGGTCGTCTTCCACGAATACGAACAGTTCGGCGGTCGCAGCTTCATCGCCGAGCGCGACATCGTCAATCTGCGGCGCTTCGGTTTCAACGACCGTGCGTCATCGGTGGTGGTCGAAAAAGGCCGCTGGGAAGTCTGCGAACAGCCGCAATTCGGTGGCCGTTGCAGCGTGCTGCGGCCGGGCAGCTACCCGTCGCTGTCGGCGATCGGGCTGAACAACCGGATCTCGTCGGTGAAGGCCATCGGCAACGACCAGCGCATCGCCAGCAACCGCTATGCGCCGCTGCCAGCCTCGCCGGTGACTTTCTACGAACACCCTGATTTCGCAGGTGCCTCATTCAACGCAGCGACCGATGTCGACGATTTCAGGCGTTACGGCTTCAACGACAGCGCCTCGTCGGTGATCGTGACGACTGGCACCTGGGAACTGTGCAATGACGACCGATATCGCGGCCGCTGCGTGACGCTGGCGCCGGGACGTTATCCGTCGCTGCTGTCGCTGGGCCTCGACGACCAGGTCTCGTCGGTCCGTAAAGTGCAGACCAGCGCAGCCGCGCCGCAGCGGCCGGGCGATGCAAACAGTACTGGCCGGGTCACCTTCTACGAGTACGAAAGCTTCACCGGCCGTTCGTTCTCGACCGATCGGCCGATCAACCAGTTCGAGCAATTCGGCTTCAACGACCGGGCTTCGTCGGCGATCGTCGAAGGCGGCCCGTGGGAGATCTGCCCGGCTGCCGATTTCCGCGGCCGCTGCGTCGTGCTGCAGCCGGGCCGTTATCCGAGCCTGCGTTCGGTCGGACTGGAAAACCGCATCTCGTCGGCCCGTCTCGAGACCACGCCGCCGGTCGCGATGGCGCCGGCAATCACCTTCTATGAGGGAGAACAGCTGAGCGGCCCGTCGTACAAGACAACACAGCCGATCTTCGATTTCTACCGTGCCGGCCTGCACGGCCGGGTTCGCTCGGCCGAGGTCGTCGGTGCGTCGTGGGAGGTCTGCCCCGATCCGCAGTACGGCGGCCAGTGCATGCTGCTGCGCCCCGGCAAATATCCGACGCTCGCATCGATGGGCATCCGCGACCGCATCGCATCGGTGCGCGGGTCCGAGCCCACATCGAACGATGACCGCCAGGCGCGGCGCAACGAGCCGCTGTATGAGGCTCGGGTGACATCGGTGCGGGCCGTCGTCGGCACGCCCGAGCAGCGTTGCTGGGTCGATACCGAACAGGTGAAGAAAAACGATCCGAACATCCCGGCGGCGATTGCCGGCGCGCTGCTCGGCGGCATCCTCGGCCACCAGGTCGGCGGCGGCAGCGGCAAGGACATTGCCACCGTCGGCGGTGCGGTCGCCGGTGCGGCAGTCGGCGCGCGGATCGGCCGCGGCGAGGAAAGCCAGGAGGTCAAGCGCTGCGACGAGGTGCCGGCGCAGGCGCAAACCCAGTACTGGGATGTCACCTACGATTTTCGCGGTCACGAGCACCGTGCGCGCATGAGCGCGCCGCCGGGGCCGACCGTGACCGTCAACGAACGCGGCGAACTGCGCGGCGGCTGACCGGCTCAGCGGATCCGCTCGAGGTCGACGTCGCGCGTCTCGGGCACCAGCAGCATGCCAACCACGAAGGTGGCGGCGGCGACGATCACCGGGTACCAAAGACCCTGGTAGATGTCGCCGCTTTGCGCCACCATGCCGAACGCCACCGCCGGCAACAGGCCGCCGAACCAGCCGTTACCGAGGTGGTAGGGCACGCTGACCGAGGTATAGCGGATCCGGGTCGGGAACAGTTCGGCCAGCAGCGCGGCGATCGGGCCGTAGACCATCGTCACGAAGATCACCAGCAGGCTCAAGATCGCGATCACCAGCGGCCGGTTCATCTTGTCGGGATCGGCGGCAATCGGATAACCGGCGCCGTGGGTCGCTTCGGCGAGCTCGGCGCGGAACAGGTTGATCGCGGCCCGGCTCTCGATGTCGAAATCGTGGCTGCGCTCGGCATCGATGCGCCCGTCCGGCGCAATCAGCTCGAGCTCGCCAACCTTGACGATGGTGTCGCTGCCCGGCGCGGAAGACACCACCGAATAGTTGATGCCGGCCTGCGCGAGCGTGCGTTTGGCGATGTCGCAGGAACTGCGGTAGTCGGTTTCACGCGCAATCGGATTGCCCTGGAACGAACAACGCGAGGCGTCGACGCGAATCGCTACCGGCACCTCGTCGAGTGCGCGCGCCAGATCGGGATTGGCCGCTGCGGTCAAAGCGCCGAACAGCGGGAAATAGCCGATCGCGGCGAACAGACAGCCGGCCATGATGATCGGCTTGCGGCCGATCCGGTCCGACAGCCAGCCGAACAGCAGAAAAAACGGCGCACCGATCAGCAATGAGGTCGCAACCAGGATGCCGGCTGTCGCCGGATCGACCTTCAATGCCTGGGTCAGAAAAAACAGCGTATAGAACTGGCCCGTATACCAGACCACCGCCTGGCCGGCGGTCAGGCCGAACAGCGCGATCAGCACGATGCGCAGGTTTTTCCACTGCGTGAATGACTCGCGCACCGGCGCGGACGATGCCGTTCCCTCGTTCTTGATCCGCCGAAAGGCCGGTGATTCCTGCATCGACAGCCGGATCCAGACGCTGATGAACAGCAGCACGATCGACCCGAGGAAGGGAATCCGCCAGCCCCAGTCGGCAAAGGCATCCTCGCCGAGCATGCTGCGGGTGCCGATGATGACAACCAGCGACAACAGCAGGCCGAGCGTCGCGGTGGTCTGAATCCATGCGGTGTATTCGCCGCGCCGGCCGAACGGCGCATGTTCGGCGACATAGATTGCCGCGCCGCCGTATTCGCCACCGAGTGCCAGCCCCTGCAACAGGCGCAGCCCGATCAGCAGCACCGGCGCGGCGACGCCGATCGCGTCCTGGTTCGGCAGGATGCCGACGATGAAGGTCGACAGCCCCATTACCAGGATCGTCACCAGGAAGGTGTATTTGCGACCGATCATGTCGCCGAGATAGCCGAATATCAGCGCGCCGAACGGGCGCACGACAAAACCGGCCGCAAAGGCGAGCAACGCAAAGATGAAGGCTGCACCGGCGTCGAGCCCGCTGAAGAACTGCCTGGCGATGATCGGTGCGAGTGCCCCGTACAGGTAGAAGTCGTACCACTCGAATACCGTGCCGAGCGACGAGCCGAGGACCACCTTCTTCTGCTGGCGCGTCGCCACGCCGCGCTGACCCGCTCGATCAGCGGTCGCGGCGGTGCGGTGACGGTGTTCCCGAAACGACAAGCGCGGCCTCCGCAACGACAGGAGTCGACTGTCGCGTTGCTGGCTGACCGCTCTCTGACACGGCACTGACACGAGACTGACAACCCAGGTCCAAGCCCTGGCCCGCGGCCCGCTCGCACCACAACACGGCGGCCGCTCGATTGGCAGCCGCCGCCGTTTCAGCGAGACTCGACCCCATCACCCGACGGTTGCCGATTCGTGATGCCATCGAACGCCCGCCTCTTGCCATCGAATGCCAGCCTCGGCGACATGCTGCGCCGGCAGCCATTGTTCGGCCGTCTTGACGACGCGGCGCGCAACGCACTGGCCGAGCGCTTCGTCGTCGAAGGCATCGCGGCCGGCCAGGCCGTGGCCGACGGCGCCGGGCTGCACGAACGTCTCGGCTGGATCATCGACGGCCGTGTCGAATTGCGCCATCGCGATGATCCAGCGGTCTGCATCGCGCTCGGCGGCAACGAGCTGTTTGGCGCCGGTGCAGGGCCACACGACGACCCATCCGCCTGGACGGCAACCGCTGCGGCCGCGTCGACGATCGGCTGGCTGGCAATCGACGAGCTGCGTCGGCTGTGCAGCGCGCAACCGGTGCTCGGTTATTTTCTCGGCGCGGTTGCCGAAGCTGTCGAAGCGCCGCCGCCGGTCGATCCGCACATCGGCCTGATGTCGCGGCCGGTGCGCAGCCTGATCAAGCGCGAACCGGTCACGCTGCCGCCGACCGCGACCATCCTGCAGACCGCACGAACGATGCGCGAACAGCGGGTCTCGTCGGTGATGCTCATCGAGCAGGAGCATCTGTTCGGTCTGGTCACCGACCGCGACCTGCGCAATCGCGTGCTCGCCGCCGGCCTCGACCCGCACAGCAGCGTGATCGAGATCGCGACGCTGGCGCCGTGGACGATCGAAATCAGCCAGCCGGCGTTCGAAGCGCTGCTGCTGATGGCGCGCAACAACATCCACCATGTGCCGGTGCTCGACGGCCAGCGCGTGGTCGGCATGATCACCGCGACCGACCTGACCGAGCAGCACAGCAGTTCGGCGGTGTATCTGGCCAGCGACATCCACAAGCAGAGCAGCCTCGCCGGTCTGGTGCAGACCGCTGCCAGGGTCAGGCCGCTGCAGCGCAGCCTGGCGGCATCGGGCGCCAGCGCCTACAGCACCGGGCACATCGTCACCGCGATGACCGACGCATTGACGGTGCGCCTGCTGCAGCTCGCCGAAGCCGAACTTGGCCCGCCGCCGGTCGACTATGCATGGGTTGCCGCGGGTTCGCAGGCGCGCAGCGAGCAGACCGCCAAAAGCGACCAGGACAACTGCATGGTGCTCGACGACCGATACGACGAGGCGGCGCACGGCGGATATTTCAAGGAGCTCGCAATCCGTGTCAACGACGGACTGCACGAATGCGGTTATGTCCACTGCCCGGGCGAAATGATGGCGCGCACCGACCGCTGGCGTCAGCCGCAGCGGCGCTGGGCCGACTATTTCCAGCGCTGGACCGCCGAGCCCGAACCCCTGGCACTGATGCTGACCTGCGTCTTTTTCGACCTGCGGACGATTCATGGCCAATCGCAGCTGCTCGACGAGCTGCGCCGCGAAGTGCTGATGCGCACGCGCGGCAACCGGATCTTTCTGTCGTACATGGTCGGCAATGCACTGACGCACCGGCCGCCGCTCAGCCTGTTCGGCAACATCACGACGGTGCGCGCCGGCCCGCTGCGCGACGTCGTCGACCTGAAACACAGCGGCATCGTGCCGATCGTCGATCTGGCCAGAATCTATGCGCTCGCCGGCGGCCACGAGGCGGTCAATACCTCCGACCGGCTGGCCGTCGCCACGCAAGGCGGCGAGATCAGCGAACAAAGCGCCCGCGACCTCAGCGACGCGCTGGAATTCCTGTCGACGCAGCGCATTCGCCACCAGGCTCGGCAGATGGACCGGGGGGTCGACGCCGACAACATGTTGTCGCTCGCCGAACTGAGCAATTTCGAACGCAGCCAGCTGAAGGATGCGTTCGCTGTGGTGCAGCTGCTGCAGACGGTGCTGGCGCAGCGGTATCGGTGAGCCTGTCAACCCGCCGGCCCGTCCGGCTGCGCGCTGTCACGCCAACAGCGCTGGCAGCGAGCAATCGGCGCAACCGTCGACCTTGGGGTTGCGGGCAACAGTCGACGGGTCAAGAATGCACCTCGTGAACCTCGGAAGCGCAGATGCCGAGCTTCGGCGCGGCTTCCGTGAAACGGGTCGATGGCCCTTGGACCGATGACCGAAGTCAAGAAGACGAGCAACTGGTGGCATACGCTGCCGGGCGTGCTGACCGCGCTGGCGGCGATCATCACCGCCATCTCGGGTTTGCTGCTCGCGATGCACCAGGTTGGCTTGTTCAATGCCCGCGACGCGCCGGTCCATCCCCCGGCCGAGACCGAGGGGCTGGCTTCCGCCGACGCCACGGCCACAACCCCCGCGGGCAGCCCCGAGCCGACGAGCGGAACCGACAAGACTGGCTTGCCAGCCGCCGACCTCGCGGTGCCACAGCCCGCGCCCACGGAAAAACTGGCCGGTGGCATCCGCGTGCACGCCGGCCCGGTGGTCACGACGCCGGATGGCCCGTTCGGCATCACCCGGCCGTTCACGCTCGAGCCGGGGACCACCTACAAGATGACGTTGCGGCGAAACGAGGCCAACTACTTCAAGCTGTCGGAGGCAATCGCCAGCGGCTCGGTGATCCTCGACATGCGGCTAGCCAGCAACAAGCGCAGCAATCTGATGAGCGTGCTGTCGATGCTCGACCAGGATGGCGGGCATATTCAAAAGCGCACCATCAGCATGAATGCGATCGACGTCGGCTACCGCAAGATGGCAGATATCGCTCTGCGGCAGAAATCGAATATCGGTTTCAAACTGCTGAACAACAGCGACGAAGCGCATTTCTGGTTGACCGTGCTGCGTCAGCACGATGCGGGTTTGGTGCCGCTGTTTGGAGAGGTCGTCCCGAGACCGCTGAGCATCGGCAGCACGACAGGCGGAAAGCTTGCCGAGGGCGAGGATGTCTATTACGCGGTGGCGGCGTCGAGAGGCTCGTACAAGCTGATACTCGACTTCGAGAATGCCGAAGGTCGCAACACCAATCTGCAGGGCCACCTGGCGGTGCTCGAACCCGAGGAAGGCGACGAGAAACGACTGATCGGGATGAACGAAATCGACATCTCGTTTCGGTGGGTCGCGACGATGTCGGTGCAGACGGACCGTACAGCCATCATCCGGATCAACAATTCGAACGATGCAGTCAACTATGCGCTGAAGATTCTGGCGAACTGAAGAAACCAGCCACGCGCTGTCGTGCCTCGCAGCGATCGCCTTCCGCGTCAGTACTTGAGGCGCGCATACCAGGTCTTCTGTGCCGCCTCGCGCGCCTGTCCGAGCGTGACGATGCCCTGCTCGGCCAGCAGCGCAAGCAGTTTCAGCAGCACCTCGGCGGTGACCATCGCATCACCGAGCGCGGTATGCCGGCCGATCACGGTGATGCCGAAGCGTTCGGCGATCGCCTCGAGGCGGTGCGACTCCTGATTCGGATGGACGACCGCCGACAGCAGCAGCGTATCGAGCACCGGCAGGTCGAACGCCACCCCGGTGCTCGCTTCCTTCAACTGCAGGAAGCGCATGTCGAATGCTGCGTTGTGCGCCACCAGCACGGTGTCCTGCGCATAGGCACGGAACGCCGGCAGCACCTGGTCGAGCGTCGGCTTGCCGACGATCTGCTCGGGCGTGATGCCGTGGATCGGGATCGATGCAGCCGGAATCGGGCGGCGCGGATCGATGATCTGCTCGAAACATTCGCTGCGCAGCAGCTTGCCGCTGACGATGCGGACCGCGCCGATCTGGATGATCTCGTCGCCACCCGATGGATCGAGCCCCGTCGTCTCGGTATCGAACACCGTGAACGCCAGCGAGGCGAGCGGCCGGTCCTCGAGTTCGCGGCCGAGTTCGGTGCTCGCGAACAGGTCGAAATCGAGGTATTCGGGCCGGCTGTCGGAGTGGACAAACGGCACCGTGCCCTGTTCGGCGGCGGCGTCTGCCGCCGGCAGCAGCAGGCGAAAAAACGACTGCTGCGCCGCGCGGTCACGCTCGAACCAGCACTCACCGGCATGCCGCGCCATCACGTCGCGGATCGTCAGACCGCCGGCGGCGGCGTCGCTGTCGATGGTTTCGAGTTCCCAGCCGGTCGGCATCTCGCAGGCGGCGGCTTCGCCTGCCCACACAAGGTCGAGGCAGACCCGCAATTCGTCGCGCGCGGTCAGCCGCAGCTCGACGGCGTCGACCGCCGACTGATCGCGCAGCTTCGACGCCAGGTGAACCAGCACCTGCAGCACCGAAAAACTTTCGATCTTCAGCCACAAGCTCTGATCGACATCGGCAACCGCGCAACGCAGACCGGTGGCCGACTCGATCCTGCGCTGCGCGGCCTGCACCAGGTCGGCGCCGAGCATCTCGTCGAGCGGCCAGCGGGTGCCGAGTTCGACCTCGTCATCTGAAGCCAGCTCGTCGAGCAGGCGCGACATCGATTGCGATTCATCGCGGATGACTGCCAGAAACCGTTCCCGCTGTTCGGCGGGCATCGCCGGATCCTCGAGCAGTTCGACCGCAGCCTGCAGGCTCGCCAGCGAACCGCGACTGCCTTCGCTGAGGCGGTGCAGCAGCTGTTCGCGGTGCGACTGCTGTTCGTAGTCGCGCGTGATGTTGTCGAGCAGCAGCACGAAGGAATCGATCGCCACTGCAGCGTTCTGCGCTTGCTCAGCCGAATCGGTACCGCGTACCGCGGCGAGTCGTGCGCGCAGCAACTGGCCCGACGCCGTCGTCGTGACGAACTGCGCGCTCGGATGGGCGGCGCCGTTTTGCAGCCGCTGCTGCACGCGTTCGAGGGCATGGGCAACCAACTTGCGGTCGAAGACCGCGTAAATCGAGCGGCCGAGGCCGATCAGCTCGGCGCCGTCGGCCAGGTTCGGCACATCCGACAACGCACGGAACTGCAGCCGCGCCCGGTTGTTGTAGAGCAGGATGCGGCCATCCAGATTGCAGACAACGACACTTTGCTGCAATTCGTTCATCAGCGCCGCGAGCCGGTTGCGCTGCTGTTCGATGTCACGGCTGGCCGCTGCGATCCGCGACGCCACGTCGCCCTTCAGCTGCTCGCGCTGCATGACCAGTTCGTCGATCGCCTCGGCCAGACCGCGCACCGACGCCGATGCACCGGCGGCCGACAGCGGGCGCCGGGTATCGGTCGACAACACGACGCGGACCTGTTCGAGCAGCCGCGCCGGCACGCCGACCCAGCGCTGGAACAACGGCCGTGCCAGCGCGCCGGCCAAGACTGCAACGGCGCCGGCCACCAGCAGCAGCAACGGCAGCCGCGGCATCGCGAGCGCCGCAACGCTGCGCCGTTCGGACTCGTCGAGCGTCGCCCAGACCAGCGCGCCGAACAGCAGCACGAACAGCGCCAGCAGCGCGACGGCGCCGGCCGCGGCCAGCAGCATCCAGCGCAGCAACGCTCCGTTGCGCCGCATCACGCAGGGGCTTGACCGGCCAGCAGCGCGCGCACCTTGGCCACCAGTTCCTTGGTCGAAAACGGCTTGGTCATGTAGTCGTCGGCGCCAACGCCACGTCCCTTCGCGATATCTGTATCGCGGCCCTTCGCCGTCAGCATCAGCACCAGCGTGTCCTTCAGCTGCTCGTCGGCACGCAGCTCCTGGCAGACCTCGAAACCCGACTTGTGCGGCATCATCACATCGAGCAGCACCAGCCGCGGGCGCTCGCGGCGCAGGCAATCGAGCGCCTCCTGGCCATCACGCGCCAGCACCACCTCGTAGCCTTCGCGCTTCATCAGGTAGTCGAGCGTGAGCAGGATATTCGGCTCGTCGTCGGCGATCAGGATCTTGCTGCTGTTCACTGGACTACCCTCCTGTCGCTGCGCGGCAGCCTCCCCGAGCAAGGAAGGGCGCCGCCACCGGGCGGCCACTCGCCGGCGCTCATGCGCTGTCTCCCGCCGGTTCCGCCGGCGATTCCGGTTGTTGCCAGGGTATCGTGAAAACGAAGCAGGCGCCTTGACCCTGGTCAGCGCGCAACTCGATCCTGCCGCCGAAATGTTCGACGATCTGCCGGCTGATCGGCAGGCCGAGCCCGGTCCCCTGCGGCCGGTTTGCGCCATCGCCACCCTGGCGGAATTTCTCGAAGATCAGCGCACGCTGCTCGGCCGGCACGCCCGGCCCGTTGTCCTGCACCTCGACGGTGGCCGCATCGGCGTCGACCTTCAGCCGCAGCTCGATACGACCGCCTTCGGCCGGAACGAATTTGGCGGCATTCGACAACAGATTCAGCAGCACCTGCAGCAGCCGGTCGCGGTCGGCGCGCAGCGTCGGCGCCGCTGCCGGCAGGTCGAGCAGCAGTTCGGCGCCGCGTTCGCGAACCAGCTCGTGCACCGTCTGCGCCGCATGTTTCAGCAGCTCGATCAGATCGACCTCGGCGTTGTGCCACTGGGCATGACCGGCTTCGATCTTCGCCATGTCGAGCACCTGGTTGACCAGCCGCGACAGCCGTTCGGTCTCGGTGACGACGATCGCAAGAAACTCCTGGCGCTGCGCCGGCGCCATCTGCGGATCGTCGAGCATCATCTCGGTCAGCGCCCGGATCGAGGTCAGCGGCGTGCGCAGTTCGTGGGTCACCGACGACATGAAATCGTCCTTCAGCCGGTCCAGGCTTGCCAGCCGCAGATTCGCCGCACGCAGTTCGGCGGTGGCCTGTTCGAGCGCCTGCGAATGGGCACGCAGCTGCGAGGCCTCGTCGAGGATGCACAACACATCGTCGAGGCCGAGCGCCTCCTCCTCGGCGACCGAAGCCACCATCACCCGCGCCGATGCGCTGCCGATCGCGCCGGCAAGCTGCGTCTCGACAAACTGCACCAGCCGGGCATCGGGCACGACACCTTCGATCGCATCGACGCCACGTTGCCGCGCATAAGCGGCGAACAGCCGATCCGCCGCGTCGGCACCGAGAAAGCGGCGCACCAGCGCCTGCAGATCGGCGACCTTCGCGCGGCCGCGCCAGAATACCGGCCGCTCGCGCCGCGTGCGGTCGAAGACATCGACAAACAGCAGCGCCTGGCTGGTCTCCTGCACCGACGGCGTGCGCCACAACGAGACGCCGACATATAGGCCGACATTGGCCAGCATGCTCCAGAACAGGCTGTGCGTCAGGTTGTCGAGCCCGGCCATGCCGAGCAGCTGTTCGGGTCGCAGCAGCTCGAGCCCCCATGGGCCGGCGGCAACGAAGTCGGTCTGCCACCAGCCCGACTTCGCGATCGACGGCAGCATCAAGGTATAGGCCCACAACGCGAAGCCGGCGAGCAGGCCGGCCAGCGCGCCTTCGCGGGTGCCGCCCTTCCAGTACATGCCACCGAGCGCGGCCGGCGCAAACTGCGCCACCGCGGCAAAGCTGATCAGGCCGATGCTGACCAGTGCGTAAGCCTCGCCGGCAAGGTGGAAATAGAGGTAGCCGAGCAGCAGCACCAGCACGATCGCCGCGCGGCGGATCGCCAGCAGCCAGCCGCTGACGTCGCGCTGGCGCGCAAAAATTCCCCAGCGCAGCAGCAGCGGCATCACGAAATCATTGCAGACCATCGTCGACACCGCGATCGTCTCGACGATCACCATGCCGGTGGCGGCCGACAAGCCACCGACGAAGGCCGCCAGCGCCAGCCCGTGCTGGCCGGCCGCCAGCGGCAACGACAATACGAAGGTATCGGCATCGACCCGGCCGGCGCCGAAAAACATCAGCCCGCCGAGCGCGATCGGCAGCACGAACAGGTTGATCGCCAGCAGGTAGGCCGGAAATACCCAGGCCGCGCGTTTCAGATGGCGCTCGTCGACGTTTTCGACCACCAGAACCTGGAACTGGCGCGGCAGAAAAACCACCGACAACATCGACAACATCGTCAATGCAAACCACTGCTCGTAGGCGAAGGGCCGGTCGTTCTGCGCCAGCCGCAGCAGTTCGCGCAGTTGCGGATCGGCATTCGCGCGGGCAAACAGCTCGACGGGCCCGCCGAACAGGCCCCAGGTGACGAAGATGCCGACCGCGATGAAGGCGATCAGCTTGACCACCGATTCGAACGCGATCGCGGCGACCATGCCTTCGTGGCGTTCGCGGCTTTCCAGGTGGCGGGTGCCGAACACCATCGTGAAGCCGGCCAGCGCCAGCGCGACATAAAACGCACCGTCCTGCCACCACGGGCCGGCATCGCGCAGCGTCTCGGCGCCCGAGGTTGTCAGCAGGTGGTAGCCGCTGTCGATCGCCTTCAGCTGCAGTGCGATGTAGGGCACGATGCCGACCACGGTGATCAGCGTCACCAGCCCGGCCAGCAGCGGGCTCTTGCCGTAGCGGCTGGCGATGAAATCGGCGATCGACGTGATGCGGTAGGTGCGCGCGATGCGCAGCATCTTGCGGATCACCAGCCAGGCGAGCAGCATCGCGAGCATCGGCCCGAGATAGATCGGCAAAAACCAGACGCCGCCGGAGGCAGCGCGTCCGACGCTGCCGAAATAGGTCCAGGCAGTGCAGTAGACGGCGATCGACAGTGCATAAACCCAGGCATTGCCGATCACCGAGCGGCGCTGCTCGGCGCGCCGGTCGGCCCACCATGCGACCGCAAACAGCAGCAGCAGGTAGGCGAACGAGGCGCCGAGGACCAGCGACGGGCTCAGCATCGTCGACTCGCTCAAAGCGGGCGCCGGCGGATCAGTCCGCCGCCCGCTCCATCAGCCAGGCCAGGATCACGATCAGCAGAGCCCAGACAAAAAACAGCGCCGCGGGAAACAGCGGCAGGCCCAGCACCGTCAGTTCACGGTCCCACAACGCCAGCAGCGGGAAGTTGAACAGCAGCAGCGCCAGTGCGAACAGGCCGATCAAGCGTTGCTGCAGCAGGCCGTTGTCCATGAGTAGCCTCCAGTCGAGCCAGCGGGGCAGCGTCGCTCAGGTCTTGCGCGCACCCTTTCTGGCCCCGAAGTTGTGGGCATGGCGGCTGAGCGCGAAGTCGGCAAAGAACTTGCACCAGATCGTGCTGCCGGCAATCGCTGACCAGACATCGTAGGGCATGCCCTGCAACACGACGCCGGCGATCGCGACGACGAGCGCTACGCCTGCCACGCCATTGATCGCCATCGCATACGGTGCCCATTTTTCCGGGTCCGGTGGTGGTTCGCCGCCTTTCAGCGCCACCTCGGAAAAGTCGCGCCGCACCAGGATTCGCCAGGTGCGCCGCAGCCAGAAAAACGCGATCGGGAACATCGCGAGAAAAAGAATCCACGTCATTGCGACGCTGAAATCGAACACCATGGCGGCTCCTGCCGGCTGTTGTCTCTGCAAGAAAAAGGGCCTCGTCGAACGAGGCCCTGATTCTGACGCCGGCTGCGAAACCTTCCGCAACCGGCGTGCGAAGCACAGGTGTGCTCAGTGTGCGCCGTGCACGCGACCGGAACCGCGCGGGATGCGCACCGCCTCGACCATCGCCTGGATGTGCTCCGGCGGCTCCTTCGTCACCTTGTCGACCGCGAATGCGACCGCAAAGTTGACCAGCGCACCGATGGCACCGAAGGCTTCCGGCGTGATACCGAAGAAGCTGTTCGCACCGCCGATCACGCCGAGGTACTCGGTACCCTTGATGAAGAAAATGCCCTTGTGCGCAAAGACGTAGAACAGGGTGACGAACAGGCCTGCCAGCATGCCGGCCATCGCGCCTTCCTTGTTCATCTTCTTGCTGAAGATGCCCATCATGATCGCCGGGAACAGCGAACTGGCGGCAATACCGAATGCCAGCGCCACCGTACCGGCCGCGAAGCCTGGTGGATTCAGTCCCAGGTATCCGGCCACGACGATTGCCACCGCCATCGACACCTTGCCGGCCAGCAGTTCGCCTTTCTCGCTGATGTCAGGAACGAAGACGTTCTTGATCAGGTCATGCGAAACCGCCGACGAGATCGCCATCAGCAGGCCTGCCGCCGTCGACAGCGCCGCTGCCAAGCCACCGGCCGCGACCAGTGCAATCACCCAGTTCGGCAACAACGCGATCTCCGGATTGGCGAGCACGATGATGTCGGCATTGACATCGAGCTCATTGCCCTTCCAGCCTGCAGCCTCGACCTTCGCCTTGACCGCATCGTTCTTCGTCTTGTCGTTGTAGTACTGGATCCGGCCGTCGCCGTTCTTGTCCTCGAACTTCAGCAGGCCGGTCTTCTCCCAGCGCTTCATCCAGTCCGGACGCTCTTCGTACAGGATGTTGGAATCAGCCGCATACGGATCGGCATTGCTCATCACGACGCCCGGCGTCACCGTGCGGATCAGGTTGGTCTTGGCCATCGCGGCCACTGCCGGAGCGGTGGTGTAGAGAATCGCGATGAAAACCAGCGCCCAGCCGGCCGACGAACGGGCCGCCTTCACCGACGGCACGGTAAAGAATCGCATGATGACGTGCGGCAGACCGGCGGTGCCGATCATCAGCGACATCGTGTAGACGAACATGTTCAGCGTGCTGCCGGCGGTCGTCGTCGTGTACTTGCCGAAGCCGAGATCGGTGACGACCTGGTCGAGCTTGGCCAGCATCGGCAGATCCTGGCCGACCAGGTTCGAACCCAGGCCGAGCTGCGGGATCGCGTTGCCGGTCAGTTGCAGCGAGATGAAGATCGCCGGCACCGTATAGGCGAGGATCAGCACGATGTACTGCGCGACCTGCGTATAGGTGATGCCCTTCATGCCGCCGAACACCGCATACATGAACACGATGCCCATGCCGACGTAGATGCCGACCTCGCTGGAGACGCCGAGGAAGCGCGAAAACGCGACGCCGACCCCGGTCATCTGGCCGATGATGTAGGTCAGCGATGCGACCAGCAGGCACAACACCGCGACCGTGCTCGCACTCTTCGAGTAGAAGCGGTCACCGATGAACTGCGGCACCGTGAACTTGCCGAACTTGCGCAGATACGGTGCCAGCAGCATTGCCAGCAGCACATAGCCACCGGTCCAGCCCATCAGGAACAGGCCGCCGCCGTAACCCATGTTGGAGATCAGGCCGGCCATCGAGATGAACGACGCGGCGCTCATCCAGTCGGCGGCTGTCGCCATGCCGTTGGTGACCGGATGGACGTTGCCACCGGCCGCATAGAACTCGTGGGTCGAGCCGGCACGCGCCCACAGCGCAATGCCGACATACAGCGCGAAGCTGAGGCCGACGCCGATATAGATTGTTGTTTGAAGATCCATGGTGGCCTCAGTCCTCGTGCACGTCGAATTTCTCGTCGATCGCATTCATCCGGTTCGCATAGATGAAGATCAATGCGACGAAGACGTAGATCGAACCTTGCTGCGCAAACCAGAAGCCGACTGGATAGCCGCCGAAGTGGAACTGGTTCAGGAAGTCGGCGAACAGAATGCCGGCGCCGAAGGAAACCAGAAACCAGACGATCAGTATCTTGGTCAACAACGACAGCGTGGCCTTCCAATAGCCATGCGAATCATGGGTATGGTCTGTCATCTTGCGTGTCCTTTCTCCTGTGATCGAACGGGAGGCGACATCGCACAGCCTGCCGCTGCCACGCCATCGCCGGTGCGCAGACTATCGACGGCGGGGCTGACCGTTTTCTGACAAACCGTTACGCCATTTCTCCGAACAAACCCTTGGTTCGTCGGCGAAGCGACACTGGCAATGCCACGGCGCGCGGGCAGATCCAGGCAGGTTTTCTGCCGATCCGATCGACCGTCAGACTTGAGAAGGCAGCCGTCAGGCGCGCCGCACGCCGGGACGCGGCGCGCCGGCCTCGTCCCAGGCCGGGCCATCGAACCAGGGATCGCCGCGCAGGCAGGCGGCGACCATCGGCAATGCGTCGAGGCCCCAGAACAGGCGGCCATCGACCGCGATCGTCGGCACGCCGAAGATGCCGAGTTGCAGTGCCTGGGCGGTATGCGTCTTCAGCTGCTGCTTGACGTCATCACTGGCCGGGTCGCGCGGCGGGCGCAACTCGGCCTGCAGCGCGGCAAGGCGGTCCGGATCGTTGGCATCGGCGCCCCCGATCCAGACATGGCGCAGCACCTGCTCGCACTGCTGGCGGTTCGGCGTGCGCCCTTCCGGCGCCGAAGCGAGCAGCAGCCGCAGCAGCGCCAGCGGATTGAAAGGGTGCTGCGCCGGTGTATCGATCGGTGTGCCCTGCAGGTGGCCGAGCCAGGCCACCTGACGGAAGGTCCACGCGCGTTTCGGCTCGATTTCGGCCGGACCTTTCTGCCCCCAGTTCTGCAACAGGCCGGCGAACAGCAGCGGGCGGTAGTCGATGCTGTACGACAGACCTTCCAGCGCCTGCGGCAGCCGCTCGAACGCCAGCCAGGCATATGGCGAAATCGGATCGAACCAGAAATCCAGCTGCTTCATCACGATGGCGCCCCCTTGACCGGTGGAAACCGCTGATGGTTGCTGCCGAGCTGCTCACGACGCTGCGGCAGCAGTGCCCAGACGCGGCGCTTGTCGGCCTCGCTGTACGAGGCCCAGGCGACGATCTCGTCGATCTTGCGCAGGCAGCCGATGCAGCAGCCGGACTGGTCGTCGATGCGGCAGACGCCGGTGCACGGGCTGGCGGTCGGTGGTGTATTCATCGCGACAAGAACTGCTGCAACTCGGCCGGCAATTCCCCTGGCGTGACATCGGTGACCGGGGCCGGCTGCGCCAGCGACTGCAGCTGCTGCGGGCTGAGCCGGAACACCGCATTCGGATGGCCGGCAGCGGCCCAGATCTCGTCGAATCGGAACAGGCTGCAGTCGATCAGCGTCACCGGCGGGTTGGTGTGTGCCAGCGGGGCCACGCCGCCGATCGAAAAACCGGTCTGCGCCTTGACGAAGCCTGCGTCGGCACGGCCGATCGCGCCGACCAGCGCCGCGACCTTCGCTTCATCGACACGGCGGTCGCCGGCAGCGATCACCAACACCGCGCGCTGGTCCTCGCTGCGGCGGAAGATCACACTTTTCGCGATCTGCCCGACCGCGATGCCCAGTGCATCGGCGGCGTCCTGCGAGGTGCGCGCCGCAACCGCCAGCCAGCGCGGCCGATGTGGATGCCCACGCGACTCGAGCGCGGCACTGACCCGCCGCACGGCCTCGGAGGTTTCGGCGATCGGCGTGGCATCCGCTGCCGCACCCGCCACTGCTTGCGATTCACTTGCCATTGACTCGACCTGTTGCAGCCCGGTCGCCCGGGCAAGACCCCATTCTGCCCGTCGCGCGCGATCAGTTTGCCTGCGACGGCGCGGCGCCGAAGACCGCTGCCAATCGGCGCAGCAATGCACGCAGGAAGCGACCGAGCGTCCACAGCAGCCAGCCCATCAGCAGCAGGGCCAGCAGCAGCGCGGCAAAAAACCAGACCGGATGCTCCCACGACAACCACAACATCACCGGCACCGCGCCATCACCGAGCAGCGACATGCCGATGTTCGAAAACGGCTCCGGCGAGGTATTGACTGCCGCCCGCGTCGTTGCTTTCGAGAAGTGGCTGGTTGCGGCCAGCGACCCGCCGAGCAGCGCTGCCGCAGCGGTCATGCTGCCCTGGTCGACGCCAAACGCGCCGGCCGCCAGTGCGGCCCCGGCCGGGATGCGAATCAGCGTGTGCACCAGATCCCAGAGCGAATCGAGCCCGGGAATCTTGTCGGCAAAAAACTCGACGAACAACATCATCCCGCTGGCGCCGAGCAGCAGCGGCGTCTGCAGCAATTGCAGCCCCTGCGGCAGCTCGACCCAGCCGAGCCAGCCGGCCGCACCGGTCAGGAACAACACCGCATACAGACGCAACCCGCTCGCCCAACCCAGCGCGGCCGCAACAGCAAGCAACTGCGTGGTGTCGACATCGATCGGAGGCATGCGCCTATCGTAGAAGAATCCGATGTGATGATGATCGGAAAGCGGCCCGCGCGTACATCCGCTCGGTCCGTGCCGCGCCAGACTTTGTGGGAGGGGCTTCAGCCCCGATTCGGGCTCTTGCACGATTGCGAATCTTCAGGCACAGAGGCGAGAGCAAAGGCGCGGTCGGGCGCCGCTTGCGCTTAGATGCTTGCCCTCGCGCCGGGCGCTCGGGTTCCCTGCGATGCTCGGCCTTGTGGCCCGTCGCGGAAACTCGCTGCACTCGCTTCGCTCGTTCCGCTCAAACAGTCCGCGACAAGCCAGTTGTTGATGCTCGCGGCGGTTGTCCGAGCGCAGCGAACGTAGCGAGTTCCGCCGCGCGACCCTGGACCGAGCATCGCAGCGCAGTCCGAGCGCCAGCGAGGACCGCCGCATCATGAGCCACGACCGGGTGCCGCCTGCCGCGCCCGCTCGGTCGTCGAATGCGACACAGGCTTATTCCATCAGCCCGAATCGGGGCTGAAGCCCCTCCCACAAAGTCAGCCCAACCAGCGAAATGAACGGCTGCTAAGGGCCCGAAAGCCGACCTGCGAGTTTGCCGTTGCTTCGATCCCGGACCGTCAGCCCAGATGCCACCCCGGCGCACGTTTCGACAAAAAGGACTGCAGCCCTTCGCGGCCTTCGTCGCTGGCGCGGATATCGGCGATGCGGCGGGCGGTATCGAGGCGCAGCGGCTCGTCGATCGCGCGGCCGGCGACATCCTTGACGAGCCGCTTGCAGGCGCGCACCGCCATCGGACCGTTGGCGACGATCGCCGCGGCGATTGCCTCGACGCGTTCGTCGATCTGATCGGCGGTGCACAACTCATGGACCATGCCGATCGCATGGGCCTGGGCTGCGCTGAACCGCTCGGCGGTGACGAAATAGCGGCGCGCGGCCTGTTCGCCCATTGCGCGGATCACATACGGGCTGATCGTCGCCGGCAGCAGGCCGAGCTTGGCTTCGCTGAGGCAGAACGACGCATTGTCGGAGGCAACCAGCACATCGCAGACTGCCGCCAGCCCCATGCCGCCGGCATAACAGTCACCATGGATGCGTCCGACGACCGGTATCGGGCACTGCCATGCCGTCCACAACATCGTTTCGAGCGCCTGCGCGTCGGCCAGGTTCTGCTCGTGGCTGTAGCCGGCCATTGCGCGCATCCAGTTCAGGTCGGCTCCGGCGCAAAATACCTTGCCGTGGCCGCCAAGTACGATCACCCGCAACGACGGGTCGGCACCGAACTCGGTGAAAGCCCTTGTCAACTCGGCGATCACGCCATCGTTGAATGCATTGCGGACGTCGGGTCGGTTCAGAATAATGCGGCCCACCGGACCATCGCGGCGAAGGTCGAGTGTCGAGGCCTGTTCAGTCGAGGACGAAGTTGTCATGGCGGATGCCTTGCAGAATCGTTGCTGGAACGGAGCCCGCTGGCGGTTGCGCAGCCCGAGCCCTTCATCGCTTGTCATGCTAACCCGCGCCATCACCGCAGCAGCGGAATCCCCGCGCTGTCCCTGCCACTTCCCTCACCCGCTCACGGAGCCAGTTTCATGAAGACGATGCTCAAACCCGTTCTTGCTGCGCTGCTGCTGGCAGCCGCACCGTTCACCACCCATGCCGCCGACGTGACGCTGCGTGTGCACCAGATGCTGCCGCCGCAGGCGGCGATTCCGGCGAAGGCGATCACGCCATGGATCGCCAAGGTCGAAAAGGAAAGCGGCGGCCGGATCAAGGTCCAGCACTTCCCGAGCATGCAGCTCGGCGGCAAGCCGCCGGAGCTGTTCGACCAGGCCAAGGATGGCGTCGTCGACATCATCTGGACCGTGCTCGGTTATACGCCCGGGCGGTTTCCGAAATCCGAGGTTTTCGAGCTGCCATTCAGCAGCGGCAAGGCCGAGTCGTCGTCGCGCGCCTTCCAGGCCTTCGTCGAGAAGCATGCGATGGATGAGTTCAAGGACGTCAAGCTGATCGCTGTGCACACGCACGGGCCCGGCATGTTCCACAGCAAGGACCCGATCAGGAAGCTGGAAGACCTGAAGGGCATGAAGGTGCGCGGCGGCTCGCGCGTCATCAACATCATGCTCGAGCAGCTCGGTGCGACGCCGGTCGGCTTGCCGGTACCGGCGGTTGGCGAAGCGCTGTCGAAAGGCGTGATCCAGGCGACGACGATTCCGTGGGAAGTCGTCCCGGCGCTGAAGGTGCAGCAGATCGTCAAGAACCACACCGGCTTTTCGGGTGAGAAGGGTCTGTACACGCAGACCTTCGCGGTCGTGATGAACAAGGCCAGCTACGACAAGCTGCCGGCCGACCTGAAAAAGGTCATCGATGCCAACAGCGGCATCGAGACGGCGGCCAGGTTCGGTGCGGCGATGGATGCGGGCGACAAGGTCGGACTCGATCTGGCGCAGAAGGCCGGCAACAACGTCATCACGCTCGACGCCGCTGAAACGGCGCGCTGGCAGCGGGCGGCCGCTGGCGTGCGCGCGGTCTGGTACAAGGAAGTGGCCGACCGCGGCATCGACGGGCCGAAACTCGCTGCAGAAGCCGAGGCGCTGATCGACCGCTACTCGAAGAAGTAAGCCGGGGCGGCGTCGGCCCATCAGTGGAGACCGGGATGGACTATTCGCCGCAAAACCCGATACTGCCTGTTTGAAAGAACGCACCGGCCGCGTGCGGCGGTCGGCGCTGCGTTCTTCGAACAGGAGACCCTGCCTTGACGCAGCAACAAAAGCCATTCGACAAAAAACTCGAGAACAGCGCCGCGCAGGAATTGATGGCCCAGCTCGATGAGCGGATCCGGGCCAAGCTGCCGCCCGAGCAGGCCGGGCAGGTCGCCGAATTTGCCCGCCAGTACCACGGTCAGGTTGCGCCCGAAGACCTCGTCGAGCGTACGCTCGGCGACCTCTACGGCTCGGCACTGTCGCACTGGCATTTCGCGCGGATCTATGCCGGCGGTGCGCCGAAGCTGCGCGTCTACAACCCGCGGCCCGAAGAGCATGGCTGGCAGTCGACGCACACGGTGATCGAGATCGTCAACGAGGACATGCCTTTCCTCGTCGACTCGATCACGATGGAAGTCAACCGTCAGGGTCTGACACTGCACCTGATCTCGCATCCGGTGATGCGGGTGCGCCGCGATGCCGAGCACCGGATGACGAGCATCGCGCCGCGCCCCGACGATCCGCAGGGGCGGCTCGAATCGGTGATCCATGTCGAAGTCGACCGGCGCACCGACCCGGCACGGCTCAGCGCATTGCACGACGGCCTGATGCGCATCCTCGGCGACGTGCAGTCGGCGGTTGCCGACTGGAAGCCGATGCGCCAGGCGGTGATCGAGACCGTCGAGCATCTGAAGCAGCATCCGCCGCCGGTCAAGCAGGACGACCTGGCCGAGGATCTGGCCTTTTTGCAGTGGCTGGCCGACGACAACTTCACGCTGCTCGGCAAACGTGACTATGACCTGACCGACGACGAGCAAGGCGACGCACTGCACGTCGTGCCCGGCTCGGGGCTCGGTATCCTGCGTGCCGATGCCGACGCGGCGACCGCCTCGTCGTCGTTCGCTGCGCTGCCCGCCGACGTGCGCGCACAGGCGCGCGAGGTCCGGCTGCTGCTGTTGACCAAATCGAATGCCCGCGCGACGGTGCACCGGCCCGGCCACCTCGACTATGTCGGTGTCAAGCGCTTCGACGAAGCGGGCAACGTGATCGGCGAGCGGCGTTTCCTCGGCCTGTTCACGTCGGTGGCCTACAACGCGAAGGCCGCCGACATCCCGCTGCTGCGACGCAAGGTCAACGCGGTGATGGACCTCGCCGGCTTCCTGCCGAAAAGCCATGCCGCGAAGGAACTCGCCACCATCCTCGAGCAGTTTCCGCGCGACCTGCTGTTCCAGATCGAGGTGGAGGACCTCTACCCGACCGCGCTCGGCATCCTGCGCCTCGGCGAGCGCCAGCGCACCAGGCTGTTCGTGCACCGCGACGCATTCGGCCGCTTTGCATCGTGCCTGGTCTACGTGCCACGGGAAAACTACAACACCGACATCCGCACCCGGATGCAGAAGATGCTCAGCGAGGTGCTGCACGGCGAATCGTCGGAGTTCTCGGTGCAGTTCTCCGATTCACCGCTGGCCCGGGTGCTGATCGTCGTGCGCATGCGCGGCGGCCCGAAAGCGGACGTCGACGACCGCGACCTCGAACAGCGCATCGTGCGGATCGCCCGCCGCTGGGAGGATGAACTGCTCGATGCGCTGCTCGACGCCCACGGCGAGGAGCGCGGCAACTACCTGCACCAGCGTTATGCCGACGGCTTCAGCGCCAGCTACCGCGAAGAGCATTCACCGCGGCTGGCGGTGCGCGACATCGAATTGATGGAGTCGCTCGACAGCGCCGACAAGCTGGCGATGAGCCTGTATGTGCCGCTGGAGGCGCCGCCCGGACGGCTGCGCTTCAAGCTGCTGCGAACCGGCCGGCTTGCGCCGCTGTCGGAAAGCCTGCCGATGCTCGAACACATGGGCGTCGAGGTGCTCGAGGAGCGCCCTTATGAAGTGATGCGCCGCGAGTCCGGTGAAACGAGCGACGACGACCACACCGTCGAGGTGTCGATCGACGACTTCGGCATGCGCGTGCCGGGCCGCGAGGAAATCGACATCGAACCGCTGCGCGCGCGATTCCAGGAAACCGTGCATCGCACCTGGCACGGCGACAACGAAAACGACGATTTCAACCGGCTGGTGCTGCTTGCCGGCCTCGACTGGCGCAGCGTCGGCATGCTGCGCGCCTACGCCGCCCACATGAAGCAGTCGGCGTTCACGTTCAGCCGCGCCTATATCCAGCAGGCACTGAGCTGCCATCCGACGATCACCGCGGCACTGGTCGAACTGTTCAACGCCCGCTTCGACCCGGCACTGCCCGGCGACCGCGCGGCCGCGCAGGCGGCGGTCATCGAGCAGATCGAGGCCGATCTCGAGGAGGTGTCGAATCTCGACGAAGACCGCATCCTGCGCCAGTACCTTGCGCTGATCCAGTCGACCTTGCGTACCAACTATTTCCAGCGCCTGCCCGACGGCTCGCCGAAGCCGGTGCTGTCGTTCAAGTTCGACCCGACGAAGATTCCCGGCCTGCCCGAGCCGAAGCCGATGTTCGAGATCTTCGTCGCGTCGCCTCGCGTCGAAGGCGTGCACCTGCGCAACGGCTTCGTCGCCCGCGGCGGGCTGCGCTGGTCCGACCGCAAGGAGGATTTCCGCACCGAGGTGCTCGGTCTCGTGAAGGCACAGCAGGTCAAGAATGCGGTGATCGTGCCGGTCGGCTCGAAAGGCGGTTTCGTGCTGAAGCGGCTGCCGGCAGCGGCGGCCGCCGGCGACCGCGAGGCGCTGATGGCCGAAGGCATTGCCTGCTACCAGGCCTATCTGCGCGGCATGCTCGACATCACCGACAACCTGGTTGCCAACAAGATCCAGCCGCCGCCGGACGTCGTCCGCCACGACGGCGACGATGCCTATCTGGTGGTGGCTGCCGACAAGGGCACGGCAACCTTCTCCGACATCGCCAACCGCATCGCCGCCGAATACGGTTTCTGGCTCGGTGACGCCTTCGCATCCGGGGGCTCGGCCGGCTACGACCACAAGAAGATGGGCATCACCGCGCGCGGTGCCTGGGAGTCGGTGAAGTTCCACTTCCGCTCGATCGGCGTCGATACGCAGTCGGAGGATTTCACCGTCGTCGGTGTCGGCGACATGAGTGGCGACGTATTCGGCAACGGCATGCTGCTGTCGAAGCACATCCGGCTGCTTGCCGCCTTCGATCACCGCCACATCTTCATCGACCCGGACCCCGACGCGGCGACCAGTTATGCCGAACGCGAACGGATGTTTGCATTGCCGAGATCGTCGTGGGCCGACTACGACAAGAAACTGATCTCGGCCGGCGGCGGTGTCTGGCCCCGCAGCGCGAAGTCGATCCCGCTGTCGGCGCAGGCACGCGCAGCGCTTGGCATCGCCGACGGCGTCGATGCGATGACGCCGAACGAGCTGATGCGGGCCATCCTCGCGTCGCCGGCCGACCTGTTCTACAACGGCGGCATTGGAACCTATGTGAAGGCGAGCTCGGAGTCGCACGCCGAATGCGGCGACCGCGCCAACGATGCGATCCGGGTCGACGGCACCGAGCTGCGCTGCAAGGTCGTCGCCGAAGGCGGCAACCTCGGCTGCACGCAACGCGGCCGGATCGAATTCGCGTTGCGCGGCGGGCTGATCAATACCGATGCGATCGACAACTCGGCCGGCGTCGACTGCTCCGACCATGAAGTCAATATCAAGATCCTGCTCAACTCGGTCGTCGACGACGGCGAGTTGACCGCCAAGCAGCGCGACAAGGTGCTGGCCGAGATGACCGACGATGTCGCGGCGCTGGTGCTGCGCGACAACATCTTCCAGAACCAGGTGCTGCTGTATTCGCGCAGCCGCAGCGCCTTGCTGATCGACGAACAGGGCCGCTACATGCGGCACCTGACAACTCGCGGCCGGCTGAACCGGCGCATCGAATTTCTGCCGAACGACGAGGTGCTGCAGGAGCGGCGCGCGGCCGGCGGCGGCCTGACCTCGCCGGAACTGGCGGTGCTGCTCGCCTACAACAAGATGGAGCTGTACGACGAGGTGCTGGCGTCCGACGTGCCGGAAGACCCGTACATCGCGACGACGCTGGAGCGTTATTTCCCGCCGCTGCTGCTCGAGCGCTTTCCGCAAGCACTGCACCGCCATCCGCTGAAGCGCGAAATCATCGCGACCCACGTCGTCAACAGCATGATCAACCGGGTCGGCCCGACCTTCGTGCACCGGCTGCACGAGGAGACCGGTGCTGCCGCGGCCGACATCGTCCGCGCCTATACCGGCACGCGCCAGATGTTCGGGCTGGTGCCGCTGTGGCAGGCCAACGAGTCGCTGAACCACAAGGTGCCGGTGTCGGTGCAGATCCAGATCATCGATGCGACCGTCAAGCTGATCGAGCGCGGCACCGTCTGGCTGCTGCAGAAACGCAGCGCGCTGCGTGACCTGGCCGAAACGATCGACCGCTTTGCGCCGGGCCTGCAGATCGTCGGCCCCGGCCTCGACCGCTGGCTGTCCGAGCAGGAGCGTGCCGCGCTGGAACAGGAAGTCGAGGCCCTGAGCTCGCAAGGCGTTCCGGAATCGCTGGCGCAGCAGGTTGTGCGGCTCGACGCGCAACTGTCGGGGCTCGACATCGTCGAGGTCGCGGCCGAAGTCGGCAGCGACGTCGAAACCGTTGCCGGCGTCTATTTCGGCATCGGTGGGCGGCTCGACCTCGGCTGGCTGTCGCAGCAGATCGTCCAGCTGCCGGCCGAGACGCATTGGCAGCGGCTGTCCAAGCTGGCGATGCGCAGCGATCTGTCGTCGCTCGCGCGCGCGCTGACCCACTCGATCCTCAGCTGCGAGGATGGTGCATCCGCCACCGATACCGAAACGCGCATCGGCGCGTGGGAGGCGCAACGCGAATTCCAGCTCGCCCGCTGCCACAAGCTTCTCGCCGACCTGCGGCCGGTGCCGTCGCTCGACATGGCGATGCTGTCGGTGCTGCTGCGGGAGTTCAGGGCGCTGGTCTGAGACCGGGCGATTGAGGGTTATTACCAGGCGGGATTGTTCGCAAAACTGTATACAGTTTTATCCGTCGCCGCGGAGCCCGTTCCGATTCCGGAGCGGTCTGCGACATGGTTGCCTCACAGAGCCCGCTGTGGTGAGGGGATGTGCATGCTTACTGCATTGCACTCCTTGACTGTTGCGAGGACACCATGGACGTCTACCTCCTCGACTGGGCCAACCTGCTGCTCCGCTGGGCCCACGTCATCACCGCGATCGCCTGGATCGGCTCGTCGTTCTATTTCGTCTTTCTCGACAACAGCCTGACGCCGGCGGCTGACCCAGCCGATCGTGCCGCAGGCGTGACCGGCGAACTGTGGGCGGTTCACGGCGGCGGCTTCTACCACCCGCAGAAATACCAGGTCGCACCGAAGCGGATACCGGAGCACCTGCACTGGTTCTACTGGGAAAGTTATTCGACCTGGCTGACCGGATTCGGCCTGTTCACGGTGCTGTACCTGTTCAACGCCGGCAGCTTCCTGATCGACAAATCGGTTTACGACTGGTCGCCGGCCGCGGCGATCGCCGCATCGCTCGGCTTCCTGGTTGCCGGCTGGATCGTCTACGACGTGATCTGCCGTGCCTTCGGCCGGCGCAAGAACGGCGACCTGATCGTCGGCGTGCTGCTGTTCATCTACGTCGTGTTCGCGAGCTGGCTGGCCTGCCAATTATTTGCTGGCCGTGCCGCATTCCTGTTGATCGGCGCGATGCTGGCGACGTCGATGAGCGCGAATGTCTTCGTCTGGATCATTCCCGGGCAGCGCAAGGTCGTCGCGCAATTGAAAGCCGGCCAGGAGGTCGATCCGATCTACGGCTGGCGGGCCAAGCAGCGCAGCGTGCACAACACCTATTTCACGCTGCCGGTGCTGATCGCGATGTTGTCGAACCACTATGCCTGGCTCTACCAGGGGCCGAACAACTGGCTGGTGCTGGTGCTGCTGATGCTCGCCGGCGCCTTGATCCGGCACAGCTTTGTCGCACGCCACAAAGCGCTGGTGCAGGGCAAACGGGTGCCGTGGGAGCATGCGGTCGTCGGCACGCTGGCGCTGGTCGGGCTCGCGTTCTGGCTCGCGCCGCCGCCGATGTCGGCCGAAGCCAAGGCGGCCGCAGCGCAACCGGTCGTCGTCGCCGACGTCCGCGCAGTGATCGAGCAACGTTGCGCGATGTGCCACAACGCGCAGCTGCAGCAGAAGAATGTCGCGCTGCACACGCCCGAACTGTTGGCACAACATGCCCAGCAGGTCTACCAGCAGTCGGTGCTGCTGAAACTGATGCCGCTGAACAATGCGACACAGATGACCGATGCCGAGCGCGCGCTGATCAAGCGCTGGTACGAGGCCGGGGCACCGGTGCAGTGACGCTCGCTTGCTGACAGCGCTGGCGACGCGGCAATATCCGACCGGCTTGCACTGGTACATCGACGCGGCATCATTGCCACTCCACTGGCACGGAGGGAGACATCGATGGCGCGATTGAACGTCAACGGGCAACTGCGCGAGCACGATGCCGAGCCCGATACGCCGTTGTTGTGGGTGATCCGCGAACAGCTCGGGCTGACCGGTACCAAATACGGTTGCGGCATCGCGCAGTGCGGCTCGTGCACGGTGCATCTCGACGGCGCGGCGGTGCGCAGCTGCGTGCTGCCGGTGTCGGCGGTTCAGGAAACCCAGAAGATCGTCACGATCGAAGGCTTGGCGCCAAATGGCGACCACCCGCTGCAGAAGGCCTGGGTCGCCAACGACGTGCCGCAATGCGGCTATTGCCAGAGCGGCATGATCATGGCGGCCGCCGCGCTGCTGAAGGACAAGCCGAAGCCGACTGATGCCGACATCGATGCCGGCATCACCAACATCTGCCGCTGCGGCACCTACAACCGCGTGCGCGCGGCGATCAAGCAGGCGGCCGGCGGCAGCAAGACCGCCGGGCTCGACATCGTCCACATCGTCAGGAGCACGTCATGAGCCTGCACCTGACACGCCGTGGCTTCATCGGCAGCGCGGCCGCCGGTTCGCTGGTGATCGGTTTTCCGATCTCTGCATTCGCCGCGACACAGAACGGCCATTCGGTCAATGCGCTGAGTTCGCCGGTCGCCGGCAAGACGCCGACCGCAGGCAGCGGCCCAGAAATCAACGCCTGGGTCGTCGTGCAGCCCGACGAACGCGTGATCATCCGCATCGCTCGATCGGAAATGGGCCAGGGCACGCTGACAGGCCTTGCGCAACTGGTCGCCGAGGAACTCGGCTGCGACTGGGCGCGGGTGACGACCGAATACCCGACCCCGGCCGAAAACCTCGCCCGCAACCGCGCCTGGGGCAGCTTCTCGACCGGCGGCAGCCGCGGCATCCGCGAGTCACACGAATACGTCCGCAAGGGCGGCGCGGCAGCGCGGATGATGCTGGTGCAGGCGGCCGCCAACGGCTGGCAGGTGCCGGCGACCGAGTGCAGCGTCAGCAAAGGCGTGATCAGCCACGCCGCATCGAAACGCAGCATCAGCTTCGGCAAGGTCGCCACTGCGGCGGCCGCGCTGACGCCGCCGACCGATATCAGGCTGAAGGATCCGAAGGACTGGACGCTGGCCGGCCAGCGGCTGGCTCGGCTCGACACGATCGACAAGACGAATGGCGCGCAAGTGTTCGGCGCCGACCTGAAACTGCCCGGCATGCTCAATGCGGCGATCGCCGCCTGCCCGGTCTTCGGCGGCAAGCTGGTGGCCTTCGATGCCGCGAAAGTGGCATCGATGCCTGGCGTGAAGAAGGTCGTCGCGGTCGGCGACAACGCGGTCGCGGTCGTTGCCGATACCTGGTGGCGGGCGAAGAAGGCGCTCGATGCACTGCCGGTCGAGTGGGACTTCGGCGCCCATGCCAAGGTGCAGCAGGCCGACATCGATGCGATGCTGAAGGAAGGGCTGACCGCCGACAAGGCGGCGGTCGGCAATGCGCAGGGCGACGCAAAGGCGGCGCTGGCCGCAGCGGCGCGCCGCATCGAAGCGGTTTATGCCTACCCGCACCAGAACCACGCGACGATGGAGCCGATGAACGCCACTGCGCGCTTCACGCCGGCCAGCGGCGACCAGCCGGCGCGCTGCGAGGTCTGGACGCCGACGCAGAACGGCGAGGCGGCACTGGCAGCGACCGCCGAGGCCGCCGGTCTGCAGCCGTCGCAATGCGAGGTCTACAAGATCCACCTCGGCGGTGGCTTCGGCCGCCGCGGCGCGGTGCACGACTGGGTACGCCAGGCGGTCGCGATCGCGAAGGCAATGCCGGGCACGCCGGTCAAGCTGCTGTGGTCGCGCGAGGAGGACATGACGCATGGCCTGTACCACCCGGTCACGCAATGCAGGCTGACCGCCGGGCTCGACACCAACGGCAATCTGACCGCACTGCACATGCGGATCTCCGGCCAGTCGATACTCGCCGGCATCTTTCCGCAGAATGTCCGCGACGGCAAGGATCCGGTCGTTTTCCAGGGCCTGAATCCCGGTGGCGCCGAATCGGCGATCGGCTATACGGTGCCGAATCTGATGGTCGACCATGCGATGCGCAACCCGCATGTGCCGCCGGGCTTCTGGCGCGGCGTCAACCTGAACCAGAATGCGATCTACCTCGAATGCTTCATCGACGAGATCGCCCATGCGAGCGGCCAGGATCCACTGGCGCTGCGCCGCAAGCTGATGGCGCAGCATCCGAAACATCTGGCCGTGCTGAATGCGGCGGCCGAGCGCGCCGGCTGGGGCAAGCCGGCGCCCGATATCGGCGGCCAGAAGGTTTTTCGCGGGCTGGCGCAGACCCATGGCTTCGGCAGCTATGTCGCCGCCTGCGCCGAAGTGTCGGTCAGCCCGCAGGGCGCGCTGAAGATCCATCGCATCGTCGCCGCAACCGACCCCGGCCATGCGGTCAATCCGCAGCAGATCGAGGCGCAGGTCGAGGGCTCGTTCGTCTATGGCCTGAGCGCCGCGCTGTATGGCGCCTGCACCGTGAAGGACGGCCGCATCGAACAGAAGAATTTCGACACCTACCCGCCGATGCGGATCGATGCGATGCCGAAGGTCGAAACCATCGTGATGCCGTCCGGCGGTTTCTGGGGTGGCGTCGGCGAGCCGACGATTGCGGTTGCCGCGCCGGCGGTGCTGAATGCGATCTTCGCGGCAACCGGCAAACGCATCCGCGAACTGCCGCTGCAGCGGCACAGCCTGCGTGCCTGATGTACGCCGCGCAGCACTGATGCTGGCCGCCACCGCCTCCCTGATCGCAGCCTTGCCGGCCGCTGCGGCCGAGCCGATCAAATGGTCTGGCGACGCGATCGATGCGCCGTTGACGGCGATCCCAGGCGACCCCGCGCGCGGCCGCAGCATCGTCACCGACCGCCAACAAGGCCTGTGCCTGCTCTGCCACAGCGGGCCATTTCCGGAGGAAGCGACGCCCGGCAATCTGGCGACCGATCTGAGCGGCGCCGGCGCGCGCTGGAGCGAAGGCCAGCTGCGCGCGCGCATAGTCGATGCACGGCGGATCGACCCGGCGAGCCTGATGCCGGCGTTCTATTCGACCGCCGACCGGCAGCGCGTCGGCAGCGCCTGGCGCGGCCGGCCCATCCTCGATGCGCAGCAGGTCGAGGATGTCGTCGCCTTTCTGAAGACGCTGCGATGACCAGCCGCCGCCATCTGATCCACCAGTCGATCGCCGCTGCAGCCGGCGCGACGCTGTTGCTGCGGCTTGTGCCGGCCGAGGCCACACCCGAATCGCTGCAGCAGGCGATCGCCTCATTCAGCGGCGACGCGCCGATCCGCACCGGGCGCGTGAAGCTGCAGATCGCCGAGCTGGTCGAGAACGGCAATGCCGTGCCGGTCACGGTCAGCGTCGACAGCCCGATGAGCGCCGGGGACTTCGTCCGCCGCATCGCCTTGTTCAACGAGCGCAATCCGCAGCCCGAGGTTGCGGTTTTCGAGCTGTCGCCGGCCAATGGCCGCGCCGAGGTCGGCACGCGGATCCGGCTCGCGACCTCGCAGGGTGTCGTGGCGGTCGCGCAGATGAACGACGGCAGCCTGTGGCAGCAGCGCGTCGACGTGATCGTCACGCTCGCGGCGTGCATCGAGGGCGGATGACATGGCCCGCTCGGTGATCCACATGCCGGCAACGGCGAAACCCGGCGACATCATCGCGGTGCGCGTGCTGGTGCAGCACCCGATGGAAACCGGCCACCGCAGCAGTTCACGCGGCGAACGGCTGCCGCGCGACATCATCCGGCGCGTCGAATGCCGCTTCGAAGGCGAGCTGGTTTTTGCCGCCGACCTGTACCCGGCGATTGCGGCCAATCCAACGCTGGCTTTTTTCATGCGCGCGACCCGCAGCGGCACGCTGCGGGTCGAATGGCGCGGCGACAACGGCTTTGTACACGCCGACAGCGCGAGGCTGCAGCTTGGCTGAACGGCGCTGGCGCTGCGCTGCGGCCGGCCTCGTGATCGCCGTCTGCATCGGCAATGTGGTGGCGCAGGCGCCGGACCCGCGCCGGTCCGGCTTCGACGACATGAGCCCGGCGCTGCAGGCGCTGCAGCGCGACGATACGCAGAACCCGGCCTGGTTGTGGCTGAAGGGCGGCGAGCAGACATTTGCCGCCGACTGCGCGCGTTGCCATGACGGCCAACAACTGAAGGACGTTGCAACCCGTTATCCGGCATTCGACCGCCGACTCGGCAAACCGTTGACGCTGTCCGGGCGCATCAACCAGTGCCGCCAGCGACATCTGCAGCGCCCGCCGCTGGCGGCCGAAAGCGACGAACTGCTCGGGCTCGAGAGCTGGCTCGGCTGGCTGGCCCGCGGCCTGCCGATCGCCCCGCCGGCCGATCCGCGGCTCGAAGCGGGGCGCCGCGCCGGCGAACGGCTGTACCGCACACGTTTCGGCCAGCTCGATTTTTCGTGTGCGCAATGCCACGACGCATACGCCGGCAAGCGGCTTGCCGGCAGTACGATTCCGCAGGCCCACCCGACCGGCTATCCGATCTACCGCCTCGAATGGCAGGGCATGGGTTCGCTGCAGCGCCGGCTGCGCGGCTGCATGAGCGGCGTCCGCGCCGAACCCTTCGCCTATGGCAGCGATGAGCTGACCGCGCTCGAGCTGTACCTCGCGCAGCGCGCGGCCGGCATGATGATCGAGACTCCGGCCGTTCGGCCCTGATACGACGATGACGCAGACCAACCGCCCTCCCCGCAGCGAAGCCGACGTCCGCATCGACCTCGCCGCCGCCTACCGGCTCGCCGCGCTGAATGGCTGGGACGACACGATCTATACCCACTTGTCAGCGAGCGTGCCGGGCCAGCCCGGCGTATATTTATTGAACGAATTCGGCCTCGGTTTCGACGAGGTCAGCGCATCGTCGCTGGTCAAGGTCGATGTCGCCGGACGCGTCGTCGACGGTTCCGGCCGCAAGGTCAATCCGAGCGGGTTTGCGATCCACGGCGCGGTGCATGCCGCGCGGCCCGAGGTCGAATGCGTGATCCACCTGCATGCGCCGTGGGGCGTCGCGTTGTCGATGTTGCCGAAAGGCCTGCAGCCGACCTCGCAGTGGGCGATGCGGCTGCACGGCCGGCTCGGCCGCCATGCCTACGAAGGGCTGGCGCTCGGGAGCGACGAGCAGCAGCGGCTGGTCGCCGCGCTCGGCTCGCTCGACGGGCTGATCCTCGCGAATCATGGGACGCTGACGGTCGGCCGCACGGTGGCCGAAGCCTTTTTGCTGATGCACATCCTCGAACGCGCAGTGCAGGCGCAACTGCGTGCGATGGCCGCAACCGGCGGCGCGATCACTGTCGCCGACGACGAACTGGCGCAGCTGACCCATCGCCAGTGGCTCGGCGACGGCAGCGAATGGGACGGCGATGCAGAATGGCCGGCCCTGCTGCGCCGCGCCGATCGGCTGTCGCCGGGTTTTCGCGACTGAAGCAGCATCACCACACACCATCAGGAGAAAACATGCCGACCTTGCGCGTCGAACTGTTCGAAGGCCGCACCCCGCAGCAGAAGGCTGCATTGGCAAAGGAACTGACCGAGGCCTGCGTGCGGGTGCTCGGCGGCAAGCCCGACGGCGTCGACGTCGTGTTCTTCGATATCGCGAAACACGATTGGGCCAGCGGTGGCACATTGTGGAGCGAAAAAGCCGCATCGACACCGTCGACAGCGGCCTGACGAGCGCAATCAAAGCTTCCACCAGTGGCCGCTTGGCCGTGATGACTCTTGTGGGAGGGGCTTCAGCCCCGATTCGGGCTGGTGGCACAGGCCGACACCGAGCGGGAGCGGCGGGCGATACCAGCGGTGGCGAAATGCCTCCCGAGGACCGAGAGCAAAGGCGCGGTCGGGCGGCCGCTTGCGCTTAGATGCTTGCCCTCGCGCAGGGCGCTCGGGTCCCCTGCGATGCTCGGTCTTGTGGCCCGTCGCGGAAACTCGCTGCACTCGCTTCGCTCGTTCCGCTCAAACAGTCCGCGACAAGTCAGTTGTTGATGCTCGCTGCGCTCGCGAGCCACAAGCCCTGCGCTTCTCGGCTGCGCATATGCGCGCCAGCAGCCACCCGCCCACGCCTTTGCGGCAGCACCGAGGACTTCGACGAAGCGCACCAACGTTGCAGCGCGGCAGGCGGTGCCCGGGCGGGCGATTTATGCGGCGGCGAGAAGGCGAGCACGGACTCAAGGGGTCCGGGGGACCCCTTGTGCCTTGCGAGCGACCGGGCCGCAAGGCCCGGTGCGGCCTGCAAGGCCAGGGCCAGGGTCGGCGAGCGCAGCGAGCATCAACAAACATGCTCGCGGCGGTTGTCCGAGCGCAGTGAGCGCAGCGAACGTAGCGAGTTCCGCCGCGCGACCCTGGACCGAGCATCGCAGCGCAGTCCGAGCGCCAGCGAGGACCGCCGCATCATGAGCCACGACCGGGTGCCGCCTGCCGCGCCGCTCGGTCGTCGAACACAAGAGGAGCGAACACCGCCATACCGAATCGGGGCTGAAGCCCCTCCCACAAAAGTCAGCGCAACCTGCGAGCCGGACGGCCGCTCATGGCCGCTCTGCGACGAACAGCGGCGATGCATGCCGATTCGATCGGAGGCTAAGCGCTCAGGAGGCCGCGTGCCACCACTCGCCGGCCATCGCCTGCTGCATGTAGGCGATGAAGCTCGTCACCTTCGACGGCACCAGTTTCGGCGACGGAAAGACCGCATGCACCTCCTGCGCCGGCAGGCCGTGGTCGGCGAGCACCGGTTGCAGGCGGCCTTCGGCGATCGAATGGCCGGCGACGTACCACGGCAGCACCGCGATGCCCATGCCGGCGCGGGCTGCGGCGAGCACCGCCGACAGATTGTTCGAGCGCAGCGGCCCCTTCACCGGCACCGATACCTCCTCGCCGTCGGCACGCGTCAGGCTCCAGCGGTCGTCGCCCTGCACGCTGCTGTAGACCAGGCAGGCGTGTGCGCCGAGGTCGGCAGCGGATCGCGGCGTGCCGCGGCGTTGCAGATACTCGGCCGACGCGACCATCAGCCATGGATTCGTCGCCAGATAGCGCGCGCCGAGCGTCGAATCGGCGAGCCGGCCCATCCTGACCGCGAGGTCGATGCCCTGCTCGACCAGGTTCACATAACGGTCGTCGAAGCCGAGATCGATCGTCACTTCGGGATGCTGCTGCATATAACTCAGCACCATCGGCACCATCACGCGGCGGCCGAATGCCACCGAGGTGGTGATGCGCAGCGTGCCGCCGACCTGGCTTTGCAGCAACGTCGCGAGGTTGTCGGCCTCGTCGAGCTCGCGGGCGATCAGCTTGCATTTTTCGTAATAGAGCGCGCCGACTTCGGTCGTCGTGACGCCGCGCGTTGAGCGGTGCAGCAGCCGCGCGCCGAGCCGCTGCTCGGTCGCCGCGACCGCCTTCGTCGCGGTCGGCTGCGTGATGCCGAACTCGTCGGCAGCCTTGCTGAAGCTGCCGGTCTCGACGACGCGGATGAACAGGTGAACGGCGGCAACGCGATCCATCGGCGGATCGTATCCGGTATTCCGCCACGGAATAGCACTTATCGACGGCCTGGGGTTCCGCGCCGGGGGGCGTCGCGCGACGATCGCGGCCATCAACAAACGGGAGACCTCCGATGGCGAAGATGAAGGCTGCAATGGCCGCGGTGCTGGTGATGGAGAAGGAAGGCGTCAGCCAGGCCTTCGGTGTGCCGGGTGCGGCGATCAACCCGCTGTATGCGCAGCTGCGCGAGCGGCAGACGATTGCCCACGTGCTGGCGCGCCACGTCGAGGGCGCATCCCACATGGCCGAGGGTTATACCCGCGCGAAGGCCGGCAATATCGGCGTCTGCATCGGGACTTCCGGACCGGCCGGCACCGACATGATCACCGGCCTGTACTCCGCGATTGCCGATTCGATCCCGATCCTGTGCATCACCGGCCAGGCGCCGCGTGCCCGTTTGTACAAGGAAGATTTCCAGGCCGTCGATATCGAATCGATCGCGAAATCGGTCACCAAATGGGCGGTCACGGTGCGCGAGCCGGCGCAGGTGCCGCGCGCTTTCCAGCAGGCTTTCCACCTGATGCGTTCGGGCCGGCCGGGCCCGGTGCTGATCGACCTGCCGATCGACGTGCAGATGGCCGAGATCGAGTTCGACATCGACACCTACGAGCCGCTGTCGGTCTACAAGCCGACGGCCAGCCGCAAGCAGGTCGAGAAAGCGCTCGACATGCTGATGGCAGCCGACAAGCCCTTGATCGTTGCCGGTGGCGGCATCATCAATGCCGATGCATCCGAGCTGCTGGTCGAATTTGCCGAGCTGACCGGCGTGCCGGTGATTCCGACGCTGATGGGCTGGGGGACGATTCCCGACGACCACCCGCTGATGGCCGGCATGGTCGGCCTGCAGACCAGCCACCGCTATGGCAATGCGACGATGCTCGCGAGCGACTTCGTGCTCGGCATCGGCAACCGCTGGGCAAACCGCCATACCGGCAGCCCCGAGGTCTATTGCAAGGGCCGCAAGTTCGTGCACGTCGACATCGAGCCGACGCAGATCGGCCGCGTCTTCATGCCCGACTACGGCATCGTCAGCGATGCGAAGGCCGCGCTGCAGCTGTTCGTCGAGATCGCCCGCGAGCGCAAGGCCGCCAAGCAGCTGAAGGATTTCGGCACCTGGGCGAAGCGCTGCGCCGAACGCAAGCAGCTGATGCACCGCAAGTCGCATTTCACCGAGACGCCGATCAAGCCGATGCGCGTCTACGAGGAAATGAACAAGGCCTTCCCGCGCGACACGGTTTATGTGACGACGATCGGCCTGAGCCAGATCGCCGGCGCGCAGTTCCTGAATGTCTTCGGCCCGCGCCAGTGGATCAACTGCGGCCAGGCCGGCCCGCTCGGCTGGACGATTCCGGCAGCGCTTGGCGTCGTCGCCGCCGATCCGACCCGCACCGTGGTCGGCCTGTCGGGCGACTACGACTTCCAGTTCCTGATCGAGGAGCTTGCGGTCGGCGCGCAGTTCCGCCTGCCCTATGTGCAGGTGCTGGTCAACAACTCCTACCTCGGCCTGATTCGCCAGGCGCAGCGCGGCTTCGAGATGGACTACTGCGTGCAGCTCGCGTTCGAGAACCAGAATGTCGAGGACGAGTCGCTGCGCAGCTACGGCGTCGACCACCAGGCCGTCGTGCAGGGTCTCGGCTGCAAGAGCCTGCGTGTGACCGATCCCGAGAAGATCCAGGGCGCACTGGCTCAGGCGCAGGAAATGGCGCGCCAGTACAGCGTGCCGGTCGTCGTCGAGGTGATACTCGAGAAGGTGACCAACGTTGCGATGGGCACCGAGATCAACAACATCAACGAGTTCGAGGACATCGACTGCCGCCACCCCGAAGGCATCAAGGGCCTGGAGCTGGCCGGCCTGCTCGAGTGACGACCTACAGGAGATCCGCCATGCCACGTTTTGCCGCCAACCTGACAATGCTCTTCAACGAGGTGCCGTTCCTCGACCGTTTCGAGCATGCTGCAAAGGCCGGTTTCAAGGCCGTCGAGTTCCTGTTTCCCTATGCCTTCGAGGCCGGGGAGATCAGGCAGCGGCTCGACGACAACGGCCTCGAACTGGTGCTGCACAACCTGCCGGCCGGTGACTGGGATGCCGGAGAGCGCGGCATCGCCTGTCACCCGGACCGCGTCGCCGAGTTCCGTGACGGTGTCGGCAAGGCGATCGGCTATGCGAAGGTGCTCGGCGTCGGCCAGTTGAACTGCCTGGCCGGCAAGGCGCCGGCCGGCGTCGACGACGCCGCTCTGCGCAAGACCTTAGTCGACAACCTGCGTTACGCCGCCGGCGAGCTGAAGAAGGCCGGTTTGCGGCTGCTGATCGAGCCGATCAATACCTTCGACATTCCCGGCTTCTACCTGACCCGCACCGAGCAGGCGATCGCGATCCTCGACGAGGTCGGCGCCGACAATGCCTTCGTGCAATACGACATCTACCATGCACAACGCATGGAAGGCGAGCTGGCCGCGACGATGCAGAAGAATCTGGCGCGGATCGGCCACATCCAGCTCGCCGACAACCCCGGGCGCAATGAGCCGGGCAGCGGTGAAATCAACTACGCGTTCGTATTTGCCCACATCGACCGCATCGGATACAAAGGCTGGATCGGCTGCGAATACAAGCCCGCTGCCGGCACCGAGGCCGGACTGGGCTGGCGCAGCCGTCTCGCCGCCTGAACACTGAAACGGAAAGAACGAATGACGACAGCAACAGCACAGAAGATCGGCTTTATCGGCCTGGGCATCATGGGCGCGCCGATGGCGGGCCACCTGCTGAAGGCCGGCCACCAGCTCTTCATCCATACCCGCAGCAAGCCGCCGGCAGCGATCGTCGAGGCCGGCGCCAAATCCTGCGACAGCGGCAAGGCAGTTGCCGAAGCGGCCGACATCATCATCACGATGGTGCCCGATACGCCGGACGTCGAGGCGGTGCTGTTCGGCGACAACGGCGTCGCCGCCGGCCTCAGCAAGGGCAAGGTCGTCGTCGACATGTCGTCGATCTCGCCGGTCGCGACCAAGGAATTCGCGAAGAAGATCAACGAACTCGGCTGCGACTACCTCGATGCGCCGGTCTCCGGCGGCGAGGTCGGCGCTAAAAATGCGAGCCTGTCGATCATGGTTGGCGGCGACGAGGCGGTGTTCGGCCGCGTCAAGCCGGTTTTCGAGGCGATGGGCAAGAACATCACGCTGGTCGGTGGCAATGGCGACGGCCAGACCTGCAAGGTCGCGAACCAGATCGTCGTTGCATTGACGATCGAGGCGGTTGCCGAAGGCCTGCTGTTTGCCGCAAAGGCCGGCGCCGACCCGGCCAAGGTGCGGCAGGCGCTGATGGGCGGCTTGGCGACCTCGCGCATCCTCGAGGTGCACGGCGAGCGGATGATCAAGCGCACCTTCGATCCGGGCTTCCGCATCGAACTGCATCAGAAGGACCTGAACCTCGCGTTGTCGAGCGCACGTTCGCTCGGCGTCTCGCTGCCGAATACCGCCAATGCGCAGGAACTGTTCAATGCCTGCGCAGCCCATGGCGGCAAGGCCTGGGACCATTCGGCGATGGTCCGCGCGCTCGAGAAGATGGCCAATTTCGAGATCGGGGGCAAATGATGAATCGGCGCGACGTCAACTCGCTGCGAGCCGACGACCGGTCGCAGCAACCCGAAGAAACCGACGAGGACGCCGGCCCGTTCCCGAAGCGGATGCCGCGTTGCGACTGGAGGGCGGCGGCTTGAATCCGCAGGCCCTGCTGCGCCAGATGTTCGATGCGGCAATTGCATCGGCGCAGCCGGCGCTGGTGATACCGCCGCACCTGCCGCGGCCGCCGCGCGGCCGGATGATCGTGATCGGCGCAGGCAAGGCGTCGGCCGCAATGGCCAAGGCGGTCGAGGACCACTGGGACGGTCGGATCGAAGGCCTGGTGATCACGCGTTACGGCTATGCCGTGCCGTGCCAGCGGATCGAGATCGTCGAGGCGGCGCACCCGGTTCCCGATGCGGCCGGTCTGGAAGCGGCGAAGCGGCTGCTGAAGATGGTCGACGGCCTGAGCGCCGACGACCTCGTGTTGTGCCTGATCTCCGGCGGCGGCTCGTCGCTGATGCCGCTGCCGCTCGATGGCCTGACACTCGAACACAAGCAGGACGTCAACCGCGCGCTGCTGAAATCGGGCGCGACGATCGGCGAGATGAACTGCGTGCGCCGCCATCTGTCGGCGATCAAGGGTGGGCGGCTCGCTGCGGCCTGCCATCCGGCCCGCGTCGTCACACTGCTGATTTCCGACGTGCCGGGCGACGACCCGATCGACATCGCATCGGGCCCGACCGCGGCCGATCCGACCCATTGTGCCGATGCGCTGGCGATCGTTCGCCGCTACGGCATCGAACTGCCGGCGCCGGTGCGCGAGGCGCTGGAAAGCGGCCGCGGCGAATCGGTCAAGCCCGGCGATCCCCGGTTGGCTGGTCACGAAATCCACCTCGTCGCGACACCGCAGATGGCGCTCGAGGCTGCTGCGAAGCTGGCGCGCGAGGCCGGCGTGACGCCGTACATCCTCGGCGATGCGCTGGAAGGCGAAGCACGCGACGTCGGCAAGGTGCTGGCCGGCATTGCATTGCAGGTTGCCGGGCGTGGCCAGCCGGTCGCCGGACCGTGCGTGCTGCTGTCCGGCGGCGAGACCACCGTAACGGTACGCGGCAATGGCCGCGGCGGGCGTAATGTCGAATTTCTGCTGTCGCTCGGCATCGCGCTGAACGGCCACCGGCGCATCCATGCGCTGGCCGGCGATACCGACGGCGTCGACGGCCAGGAAGAAATCGCTGGCGCATTGCTGACGCCGGACAGCCTGATGCGCGCCTGGGGCATGGGCATGAAGCCGCGCGACCACCTCGCCGACAACGACGGCCACGGCTTCTTCGAGCGGCTCGGCGACTCGGTTGTCACCGGGCCGACGCTGACCAATGTGAACGACTTCCGGGCGATCTTCATCGATGCGCCACCGGACATGGGATGACTGTGCGCAGAACACGAAACGCCAAGATCGTCGCAACCCTCGGCCCGGCCAGTTCGGACCCGCAGGTGGTCCGCCAGCTGTTCCTTGCCGGTGTCGATGTGTTCCGGCTCAACTTCAGCCACGGCACCGCCGACGACCACCGCCGCCGCTTCGACGGGTTGCGCGCGCTCGAACAGGAAACCGGCCGCGCGATCGGCATCATGGCCGACCTGCAGGGCCCGAAGCTGCGTGTCGGCGTATTTGCCGATGGCCCGGTGATGCTTGCCGAAGGCGCCGCATTCCGGCTCGATCTCGATGCCGCAGCAGGCAACAGCAGCCGAGTCAACCTGCCGCATCCGGAAATCTTCGCCGCGCTGGTGCCGGGCGCCGAACTGTTGCTCGACGACGGCAAGCTGCGGCTGAAGGTCGAGCGCTGTGGCGCCGATTTCGCCGAGACCCGCGTGCAGGTCGGCGGCAGGTTGTCCGAACGCAAGGGTGTCAACGTGCCCGGCGTCGTATTGCCGATCACCGCACTGACCGAAAAAGACCGGCGCGATCTCGCGTTGGCGCTCGAACTCGGCGTCGACTGGATCGCGTTGTCGTTCGTGCAGCGCCCCGAAGACGTCGTCGAGGCGCGTGAACTGATCGGCGACCGTGCGGCGATCATCGTCAAGCTCGAAAAGCCAGCCGGCCTGGAGCGGCTCGAGGAAATCACCGAACTGGCGGATGCGATCATGGTCGCGCGCGGCGATCTGGGCGTCGAGATGCCGGCCGAACAGGTGCCGGCGATCCAGAAACGGATGATCCGCACCTGCCGGCGGCTCGGCAAACCGGTGGTCGTCGCGACGCAGATGCTCGAATCGATGATCAAGTCGCCGGTACCGACGCGCGCCGAGGCGTCGGACGTCGCGACCGCGATCTACGACGGCGCCGACGCGGTGATGCTGTCGGCCGAATCGGCTGCCGGCGACTATCCGGTCGAGGCGGTGAAGATGATGAACCGCATCATCGAACAGGTCGAGGCCGATCCGATGTACCGCCAGCTGATCGATGCGTCGTACAGCGAGGTCGCGGCCGATGGCGATGTCGCCGAGGCAATCTGCTCGGCGGTGCGCACCGTCGTTGCGAAGCTGCATGCGGCGGCGATCGTTTGTTATACGAGCTCGGGCCACACCAGCCTGCGCACCGCACGCGAGCGGCCCGAGGCGCCAATCCTCAGCCTGACGCCGAAGATCGAGACCGCCCGCCGCCTCGCGATGGCCTGGGGCGTGCAGTCGGTGCACATCGCCGACGTCAGCGACGTCACCGAAATGACCGACCGCGCCTGCAGCGTCGCGCGCAGCGAAGGTTTTGCCAACGACGGCGAACTGATCGTCGCGATCGCCGGCATGCCGTTCGGAACACCGGGTACGACCAACCTGATGCGGATCGCGGCGGTTTGACCCACCCCCGTTGCGGCTGACGCCGCTCCCCCTCAAGGGGGCGCAACCGGCGGCCCGGCAAAGCCGGATCCGCGGTTGCCACTTGATCACGCCCCAATACCGCAAGCGCCGGTCCGCTAACGTGGATGCGGCGTCAGCCGCTCCGAGGAGGGCGATCTAGTCTCGCCAAAAATGCGCGGTGAACAACACCAGCACCGACAGCAGTTCGAGCCGGCCGAGCAGCATTGCGATCGTCAGCACCCAGGTCTGGAAATCGGTCAGCGGCTGGTAGGTGCCGGCCGGACCGACCTGGTTGATCGCCGGGCCCATGTTGTTCAGATTCGCCATCACCGCGGCAAATGCGGTGTCGAACGGCAGGTCGGTCGCCAGCATCAGCAGCGTCATGCCGGCGGCGGCGGCGCCATACAGCAGCATGTAGGCGAGCACCGCAAAGATCGCCTCGTTGGAGACCGGGCGCTGGCCGAGCATCACCGGCCGCACCATCCGCGGGTGCAGCAGCCGCTGCATCTCGCGTTTGGCCTGCTTCAGCAGGATGATCAGGCGGATCATCTTGATGCCGGCGCCGGTGGACCCGGCGCTGGTCGCAACCCCTGACAGGATCAGCATCAGAAACGGCACCAGCACCGGCCACTGGCCATAGTCGGTGCTCGAAAAACCGGTCGTCGAGCCGATCGACACGATGTTGAAGAAGGCCAGCCGCAAGGCCTGCAGCGGATCGGTCGCGGTGCCCTTCCACAGCAGAAAGCCGCTGACGAACAGGCTGGCGCCGATCAGCAGGCCGAGCGTGCCGCGCGCTTCGGGGTCGGCGAGGATCAGCCATGCGCTGCGCTTGCGGATCGCGACGAAATAGACCGCGAAATTGCAGCTCGCGAACAACATGAAGACGACGCAGATCCATTCGAGCAGCGGCGAATTGAAATGCCCGAAGCTGGCATCGTGGCTGCTCATGCCACCGAGGCTGGTGGTCGCGAACATGTGGACCCAAGCGTCGTACCAGCTCATGCCGCCGGCCCGATAGGCGAGCAGGCACAGCACCGACACCACTGCATAGATCGTCCACAGGCCCTTCGCCGTTTCGGTGATGCGCGGTGTCAGCTTCGCATCCTTGATCGGGCCCGCCGATTCGGCGCGGAACAGCTGGCTGCCACCCATGCCCAGCATCGGCAGGATCGCGACCGCCAGCACCAGGATGCCCATGCCGCCGAGCCACTGCAGGAAACAGCGCCACAGGTTGACCGAACCGGGCAGCAGATCGAGTCCGGTCAACACCGTCGAACCGGTTGTCGTCAAGCCCGACATCGCCTCGAAATAGGCGTCGGTGAACGAGATCGGCGCGCCGGCTTCATAGAAATAGGCGAGCAGCGGCAGGCTGGCAAAAAACGGCAGCACGGTCCAGGTCAGGAAGACCAGCAGCACACCGTCGCGCGGTTTCAGCTCGGCACGGCTGCGCCGGGCGATCGCCCACAACGCAAAGCCGGCCGACAGCGTAAGGATCAATGCACCGCCATAGGCATGACGTGCCGCCGCCGGTTCGTCGCCGAGCCAGGCCATCAGCAGCGGCACCAGCATCGCACCGGAAAAGAAGATCAGCACCCAGCCAAGGATGGTCAGAACCGGCAGGATCGCCAACATCGTCCGGTTCTCAGAAGAAGATCGCGCTGACCTGGAACAGCTTCTCGACCTCGCGCACCATGCGCTTGCGCGGGAGGAAAACGATCACGTGATCGTTGCTCTGGATCACCGTGTCGTGGTGGGGAATGATGACCTGGGTATCGTCGCCCTCGCCACGCACCAGCGCGCCGATCTGCGTGCCGGGCGGCAATGGAATCTCGTCGATGCGGCGGCCGACCACCTTCGATGTCTTGCGGTCGCCGCGGGCCACCGCCTCGAGCGCCTCGGCAGCACCGCGGCGCAGGCTGTAGACCGCCTCGACGTCGCCGCGCCGAACGAAAGCCAGCAGTTCGCCGATCACCGTATGCGCCGGCGACAACGCGATGTCGATCTGGCTGCCCTGCACCAGGTCGGCATAGGCACTGCGGTTGATCAGCGCCAGCACCCGTCGCGCGCCCATCCGCTTTGCCAGCAGGCAGGCCATGATGTTGTCTTCATCGTCGCTGGTCAGCCCCATGAAGAGGTCGCACTCGGAGACATTCTCGACCTGCAGCAGGTCCTCGTCGGTCGAGTCGCCGTTCAGCACCAGCACATGGCCGGGCAGCTGCGAGGTCAGGTATTCGCAGCGCGCCGCCTCGGCCTCGATGATCTTGACCCGGCAATCCTTCTTCAGCTGCCGCGCCAGGCGCAGGCCGACCCGGCCGCCGCCGGCGATGATGACCCGGCGCACCGGCTGGTCGCGCAGCCGCAGCGCATCGAGCACCTGGCGGATCCAGCTGGTCGCGGCCAGCACGAAGACCTCGTCGCCGGGTTCGATGCGGGTGCTGCCGTTGCAGATCACCTGCTGGTCGACGCCGAGTTCGTCGGTGCGGTAGATCGCAACGAAACGCATCTCGACCTCCGGCACCAGCGTCGGCAGCTCGGAGATCACGTGGCCGACCATCGGGCCGCCGGTGATCGCCCGGACCGCGATCAGGCTGACCTTGCCGCCGGCAAACTCGAGCACCTGCAGCGCTTCCGGATAGTTGATCAGCTTGCGGATATAGGTCGTCAGCGATTCTTCCGGACAGATCACCTGATCGACCGCGAAGCCCGATTTGCCCATCAGCTCGCTGCCATTCGGAAATTCCTCCGAACGCACCCGGGCGATCCGCGTCGTGATGTTGAACACATCGTGGGCGATCTTGCAGCACACCAGATTGGTCTCGTCGTTCGGTGCGCAGGCGATCAGCATGTCGGCATCCTCGGCGCCGGCTTCGCGCAGCACCGACGGCTGGATGCCATTGCCGGCGACACCACGCAGATCGAAGCGCTCCTGCAGCGCGACCAGCCGGCGCGGGTCGGTATCGATCACCGTGATGTCGTTGCGTTCGGAGACCAGGCTTTCGGCGACACTTTCGCCGACCCGGCCCGCTCCGAGGATGATGATGTTCATGCGGCGATTCTGCCCGCGTGGCGGCGTGCCGGCGCAGCCCTCGGCCGCTCAGGCGTTGCGCGCACGCAGCGCAGACAAACCCTGCCGGGCAGCCGGGCGCGGCTCACGCGAGCGCTCGCCCGATCAGGATCTTCTGCACGTCGCTGGTGCCTTCGTAGATCTGGCAGACGCGCACGTCGCGGTAGATCCGTTCGACCGGAAAGTCGCTCACATACCCATAGCCGCCGTGGATCTGGATCGCTGCGCTGCAGACGGCCTCGGCCGCTTCGCTGGCGAACAGCTTGGCCATCGCCGCTTCCTTCAGGCACGGCTGGCCCGCGTCCTTCAGCGACGCTGCATGGTGTATCAACTGGCGCGCGGCCTCGATCCGGGTGGCCATCTCGGCGAGCCTGAACTGCACCGCCTGATGCTGGAAGATCGGCTGGCCGAAACTTTCGCGCTGCTTCGCATAGTCGAGCGCCGCCTCGAATGCTGCGCGCGCCATGCCGACGCTTTGCGCGGCGATGCCGATGCGCCCGCCCTCCAAACCGGACAGCGCGATCTTCAGCCCCTGACCCTCGTCGCCGAGCCGGTTTTCGGCCGGAATGCGGCAGTCCTCGAACAGGATCTGCGCGGTATCGCTGGCATGCTGGCCCATCTTCTCTTCCAGCCGCGCGACCGTATAACCTGGCGTCGAGGTCGGGACTACAAATGCGCTGATGCCCTTCTTGCCGGCGGTCTTGTCGGTCAGCGCCATCACGATCGCGACGTCGGCATTCTTGCCGCTGGTGACGAACTGCTTGACGCCGTTCAGCACATAGTGGTCGCCATCGCGCACCGCGCTGGTCTTCAGGCCGTCGGCCTGTGATCCGACATGCGGCTCGGTCAGGCAGAACGCGCCGAGCATCTCGCCGCGCGCCAGCGGCACCAGCCATCGCTGCTGCTGCTCCGGGCTGGCCCAGGCCATCAGGATCGAGCAGACCGGGCAGTTGTTGACGCTGACGATCGTTGAGGTCGCGCCGTCGCCGGCGGCAATTTCCTCGATGATCAGCGCCAGGCTCAGGTAGTCGAGGCCGGCCCCGCCGAGTTCGGCCGGCACCGCGACACCGTAGCAACCCAGTTCGGCCAGGCCGCGCAGCTCGTCGGCCGGGAAGTGGTGGTCCTTGTCCCAGCGGGCCGCCGCCGGCTTGATGTGGTCCTGCACATAGCTGCGGATCGCATCCTGGATCGCGCGCTGGTCCTCGTTGAGCATCATCTGGGCTGGCCTCCGGAGACGCGGCGGGTCACCAGTCGATCGCCGCACCGTCGTGGTTGATGAAACGCCCATTGTCGCGCGCCGTCAACGAGGCGATCAGCCGGCGCATGTCGGCGACGCTGTCTGCGACCGCCAGATCGGCGCCACCGCCGCCCATGTCGGTGCGCACCCAGCCGGGATGCAGGCTGACGCAGACCGCCCGGCCCGACCATTCGGTGGCAAGGTCCTTCAGCACCGAATTGAGCGCCGTCTTCGACGCCCGGTACAGCCAGCCGGCATTCGACGAGCGCGGGCCGATCGCGCCCATCCGCGACGAAATCACCGCAATCCGTGTCTCGCCCGACAACATGTCGGCCAGCTGCGGCAGCACGCGCATCGCGCCGAGCACATTGGTGTGCATCACCGCATCGAAATCGGCCTCGGTCGGCGGCTCGAGCCCGCGGCTGCGTGGACCATAGATCCCGGGGCAGTAGACGATCGTGTCGAAACGCTCGCCATCGAGCTGCCAGGCCAGCCGGGCGACACTCTCGGCGCGCGTGACGTCGAGCGTCAGCGCACGGGCGCCCTGCCGCTTCAACGCAGCGAGGTCGGCCTCGCTGCGCGCGGTGGCGCAGACGACAGCGCCGTCGGCCAGGTACTGCGCGACGAATTCGTGGCCGAGGCCGCGCGATGCGCCGATGACGAAAACCTTCATGCGGATGCGGGCGCGACAGCGCCCGCGATCACGGCCGGCGGCCGGGCAGCCGCGTTCACACCATCTCGATCGCCAGCGCGGTCGCCTCGCCGCCGCCGATGCACAAGGCCGCCAGGCCCTTCTTCAGACCGCGCTGGCGCAACGCGCCGAGCAGCGTGACGACGATCCGCGCACCGCTGGCGCCGATCGGGTGGCCGAGTGCACAGGCACCGCCGTGCACATTGACGATATCGTGCGGCAGCTTGTACTCGCTCATCGCCGCCATCGTGACCGCAGCAAAGGCCTCGTTGACTTCCCACAGATCGACATCCTGCGCACGCCAGCCGGCCTTGCGCAGCATCTTGTCGATCGCACCGATCGGCGCGGTCGCGAACAGATTCGGCGCCTGCGCATGGACGACGTGACCGAGGATGCGCGCCAGCGGCGTGCAGCCGTATTTCTTCGCGGTCGACTCGCGCATCAGCACCAGCGCGGCGGCGCCGTCGGAAATGCTCGAGGAGGTGGCCGCGGTGATCTTGCCTTCCTTCAGAAATGCCGCCTTCAGGCCCGCGATCTTGTCGAGCCTGGCCTTGAACGGCTGCTCGTCGAACTTGACCAGCGTCTCGCCGCCCTTGCCGGCGACTGCGACCGGCGCGATCTCCCAGTCGAAGCTGCCGTCTTCATTGGCCTTCTTGCTGCGTTCGGTCGACGCGATCGCAAACTGGTCCATCGCCTCGCGGCTGAACTGGTATTTGGAGACACATTCCTCGGCAAAGACACCCATCGCCTTGCCAGCGCCGCTCGGCAGACGCTCATAGGCATCTTCGAGGCCGTCGAGTGCCATGTGGTCGTAGAAACCGGTCGCGCCATATTTGACGCCCTTGCGGATCTGGCTCAGGTGCGGCGCATTGGTCATGCTCTCCATGCCGCCGGCAACAATGACATCGGCGCTGCCGCAAGACAGCATGTCGTGACCGAACATCATCGCGCGCATGCCCGATCCGCACATCTTCGACAAGGTCACCGCACCGGCCGACTGCGGCAGCCCGGCGCCGAGTGCCGCCTGGCGCGCCGGCGCCTGGCCCTGGCCGGCCATCAGGCAGTTGCCCATCAGCACCTCGTTGACCGCATCCCCCGGAATGCCGGCGCGCTCGACCGCGGCCTTGATCGCGACCGCGCCGAGCTTGTGCGCGGGCAGCGACGAAAAGTCGCCGAGCAGGCCGCCGATCGGCGTGCGGGCGGCGGAAACGATGACGATGGGATCGGACATGGGACCTCCTGAAGATTCGCGGCCGATCAGTACCGGCCGGGTGCGATCGGCTCAGGCCGATCGGTTGCAGAAACGCCTCGCCGCGTCGTAGGGGAAGACATCGTGCACATGGCCGGCGAGGATTCGATCCTTGTGACTTTGCCAGAAAGCAGCGTCGAGCAGGTCGGCATGGTATTTCAGGAACACCTCGCGGACTGCCGGATTGCCGAGCAGAAACGGCGCAAACGTCTCCGGAAAGACATCCTTCGGCCCGACGCTGTACCAGATGTCGCCGGACATCTCCTCTTCCTCGTTGCGCGGTTCCGGCACGCGGCGGAAATTGCAGTCGGTCAGGTATTCGATTTCGTCGTAGTCGTAGAAGACGATCTTGCCGTTGCGGGTGACACCGAAATTTTTCCACAACATGTCGCCGGGAAAGATATTGGCCGCAACCAGATCCTTGATCGCATTGCCATATTCGATCACCGCGGCGGCCAACTGCTCCGGGCTTGCCTCCTGCAGATAGATGTTCAGCGGGATCATCCGCCGCTCGATATAAACGTGGCGGATCATCAGGTTGTCGCCCTCTTCCTCGAGCAGGCTGCCGCAATACTGCTTCAGCTCGGCGATCAACTGCTCCTCGAATCGTTTGCGCGGAAAGCCGACATTGCTGTATTCCTGGGTATCGGCCATCCGGCCGACCCGGTCGTGCTGCTTGACGAGCAGATATTTGCCCATGATCTTCTCGCGCGTCGTCTCCTTCTGCAGCGGGAAATGGTCCTTGATCAGCTTGAAGACATAAGGAAAACTCGGCAGGTCGAAGACCAGCATCACCATGCCGCGAATACCCGGCGAGATCCGGAAATGGTCACTGCTGTGACGCAGGTGGAACAGGAAATCGCGGTAGAACAGGTTCTTGCCCTGCTTGTGCAGGCCCAGCGCGTTGTAGATCTCGCTGCGCGGCTTGCGCGGCATCATCGAGCGCAGAAACTGCACATAGGCCGACGGCACTTCCATCTCGACCATGAAATAGGCGCGCGCAAAGCTGAACAGCATCTGCAGCTCGTCTTCGCTGAACAGTGCGGTATCGATGATCAGCCGGCCGCTGTCGTTGTACAGGATCGGCAACGCAAACGGCGTTTCGCGAAAACCGTTGATGATCTTGCCGACGACATAAGCGCCCTTGTTGCGGAAAAACAGGCTCGACAGCACCTGGATCTGGAAATTCGCGCGCAGCCTGAACTCGCCCATCTGATGGCCGACCGCCTGCAACACGAGGTCGATGTCGCGGCCGAGATCGTCGAACTCGACCGCAAGGTCGAATTTGCAGATGATCGCGAGCCAGGTTTCGCGCAGGCTGTCGAGCGTCGGGTAATAGGCGTAGAAGGTCGGCAGCGCGCCCGGCTCCTCGTTCTCGATATATTCGGTCGAAACCGCCGGCCAGACGAAGATGAAATCGTTGTTGAAATAGCTGCGGTGCAGGATCTTCGTCGTCACCGAGTTGAAAAAGGTTTCGGCGAGTTCGGGCTGGTGGTGGTTGATCAGCAGCCCGATGTAATGCAGCTTGATCTGCTGCCAGACATCCATCGACAACTGGCCGACCTCGAAGGTGTCCTGCAGCGCCTGCGCCGCCTCCTCGACCCGCCGGTCGTAGAACTCGATGCGCTCGCGCTGGCCGCGTTGCTGCGCGGCCCAGTCGGCGGTCTCGAACAGCCTTTTTGCGCCGGCGCTGGCGGCACGGAACAGCCGGTAGTGGCGGTTGAAGCCTTCGAGCATCGCCTGCGCGATGTCGTAGGCGCGCGGGTCGGTCAGCTTGGGCGGGAAGCCGGCCATTGCATCAATGTTCAGCCCGTCGGCGCTGCGGCATAACGCGCCTTCACGCGCTCGAGCGCACGCTCTCGGGCCGCGTCGATGGCTTCCGGGCCGTCGACCGTCAGCCCCAGGTCCTCGAGCAGGCCGTTGCTCAGCTTGTAGAACCAGCCGTGAACGACCAGGGGCTGCTGACGCGCCCAGGCATCCTGCACGATCGTCGTGCGGCAGACATTGGTCGCCTGCTCGATCACATTCAGTTCGCACAAGGCATCGACCCGGTGCGCCGGATCGACGCCGTCCAGCCACTGCTGATGCTGCCGCCGCACCTCCTGCACATGGCGCAGCCAGTTGTCGGCCAGACCGATCCGCACATCGTTCAATGCCGCGTTGACGCCGCCGCAACCGGAGTGGCCGACGACGATGATGTGGCGCACCTTCAGCATGTCGGTCGCAAACTGGATCACCGACAGCGCATTCAGATCCGACTGCACGACGACATTGGCGACATTGCGGTGGACGAACAGTTCGCCCGGCAGCAGATCGACCAGTTCGTTGGCCGGCACGCGGCTGTCGGCACAGCCTATCCACAAATATTGCGGCGTCTGCTGCTTCAGCAGCCGCTGGAAAAAGCCGGGCTCGCGCTGCTCGGTGGCGTCGGCCCAGCGGCGGTTGTTGGCGAACAGGTCCTGAAGGTCGTCGATCATGGCCGTGTTGCAGTGCATCAATCAGTCGTCAGTGTACGCAGATCGAGCGCCTGCGCACACAGCTCAGTCGACAACCGCCCAGCGCGTATCGACCCGCCGGCAGCGGCCATCGTGTTCGAGTTTCAGCAAATGCGCGGTCAGCGAGCGCATCGCCATCGCATGCAGCCGTTGCGGCACGTCCGAATAAACCCGGGCCAGCAGCACCTCACCGGTTGCCGGGCCGAGTGCGGCGACCGCATCGTAGACCTTGGCCTCGCGTTTCAGCCGGTGCTCGATGATGGCCTGCATCGCCGCGCGCGGCTTGTCCATCAGAAAACCGTGGCCAGGCGCAATCCACTCGAGATCGAGTTCATCGACCAGCCGGCGCAGCGAGGCGACATAGGCGGCCATGTCGCCGTCCGGCGGGTTGATCACGACGGTCGAACTCTGCATCACGTGGTCGCCGGTCAGCAGCGTCTTTTCCTCTTCGAGCAGATAACAGAGGTGGTTCGACGCATGCCCGGGCGTGTGGATCACCGTCAGCGTCGTCGCGCCAGCGCCCGAGCCGATCACGAAACGTTCGCCGCCGTGCAGTGCGACATCTGGCGTGAAGTCGCGATCCTGCCATTGCGGATGGTCGGCAATGCGGCCGTGCACGATGGCACCGGTCCGCTCGCGCAGCAGTGCCGTCGCCGGCGAATGGTCCATGTGGGTGTGGGTCACGAAAATGAAACGGATCGGTCCCGGCGCGGCGGCCAGCACCGCATCGACATGGGCCGCGTCGGCCGGCCCCGGATCGATCACCGCCCAGTCGCCACCCGACGCATCGCCGGCCGCCGCACCGACCAGATAGGTGTTGGTGCCGGGCCCGGTCATCATGCTGCCGTTGTTCGCGGTGACGCGGATCAGCCGTTCGGAAAGGCGGACCGCCCGGCCCGGCACCAGTTCACACCAGGCGTTGCCGCTGCGTTGCGGGTCCAGCCGCGCCACCTCGGCATAGGCCGGCTCGTCCGGCGTGACCGGCCGCTGGCCGCGGCTGTCGACGCCGAGGCACGGCAGGATCATCTCGATCTCGCGCGGCTGTCGGGCCCAGGCAAGCAGCGAATCGAGTGTCGGATGGCTGGCCAGCAGGCGCAAGGTGTGCAGCGTCGGCGTCAGCATCCGCAGCGCCTCGCCACGGGCCAGTGCCTCGGCCGGCGTGATCCACACGTGGTCGATCGTTTCCGATCCGTCGTGGACGACGGTCTGCTCCGACGGCGCGACGGCAAGAAAAAACCGGGTATCGAAGCGTTTCGGCCGGCCAACCGGCGTCAGCCAGTGGCTCAGGTAGGCGAAGTCGGCAAGCGCCAGCCGCAGCCCGGTGGTTTTGCAGAAGTCGCCGAGCGCCGCCTCGCCGCGCTGCAATGCGCTGCGCCACGGCGCAAGCACGTCGGCCGGCGGCAGCGGTGTCGTGGCCATCAGCAAACCCGATTCCTCGAAACACTCGCGCGCCGCGGCGAGGTAGAAATCGAGCCCGCCTGACGGCAGCTTGAGCCGCTGGCTGGCCGCCGCATCGTCGAGTCCGTCGGCATGTTCGTGCGCCTCGCGATCGCGCGGATCGGTCAGGCCGCCGGGAAAAACCCAGGCGCCGCTGTTCTGGTCGCCACGTTCGGCACGCCGCAGCAGCAGCACTTCGGTGTTGCCGGCAGTGCCGGCCCGAACCACGACGACGGTGGCCGACTGGCGCGGTGGCCGCTGCTCGGCGGAGACGGGTGTGGAGGAAATGGTCATCGCGATCTCGGTGATGGCGGGCCGCTGCCGGCAACGGTGCCGGTGCATGGCCCTGTCCAGAAGCGCGAGAATGGAGCTTGCTTACAGGAATCCCATGCTTTCGAAATTCCCTGCCGCCCCGAGTTACCTCGCACCTGCCATTTTCGACGATCCCGACGCCGCGCTCGCGCAGGTGCAGACGATCTACCAGAACAGCATCGGCCATTTGCGCGAGGCGCTGCGCGCCTTCGTCAGCGGTGAGGCGCTGCACCAGCCGGTGCGCGCCTGTTATCCGTTCGTCCGCGTCCATACCTCGACCGTTGCCCGCGCCGATTCGCGGCTGAGCTACGGCTTTGTTGCCGGACGCGGGACGTTCGAGACCACGCTGACCCGGCCCGATCTGTTTGCCACCTATTACCGCGAGCAGTTCAGGCTGCTGCTCGCCAACCACCAGGTGCCGCTGGAGATCGGCACCAGCAGCCAGCCGATCCCGGTGCATTTTTCGCTCGCCGAGCACGACCACCTCGAAGGTTCGCTCGATGCGGCGCGGCGCATCCAGATGCGCGATCTGTTCGACCTGCCGAACCTGTCGGCGATGGACGACGGCATCGCGAATGGCACCCACGACCCGGGCCCCGGCGAGCCGCAGCCGCTGTCGCTGTTCACCGCACCGCGGGTCGACTATTCGCTGCATCGGTTGCGCCACTACACCGGCACCGCGCCTGAACATTTCCAGAATTTCGTGTTGTTCACGAACTACCAGTTCTATATCGACGAATTTGTCAGGCTTGGCCACGAGGCGATCGCGGCCGGCAGCGACAGCGGCTACGACGCCTTCATCGAACCGGGCAATGTCGTCAGCCGGCCGGCCGGCGCCGCGGCGCAGCCGGGCGACGACCTCGGCGTGGCGCCGCCGCGGCTGCCGCAGATGCCGGCCTACCACCTGACACGCGCCGACGGCAGCGGCATCACGATGGTCAATATCGGCGTCGGGCCGGCCAATGCGAAGACGATCACCGACCACATCGCGGTGCTGCGGCCGCATGCCTGGATCATGCTCGGCCACTGCGCCGGGCTGCGCAACACCCAGGCGCTTGGCGACTATGTGCTGGCGCACGGTTATGTGCGCGAGGATCATGTGCTCGACGAGGACCTGCCGCTGTGGGTGCCGATCCCGGCGCTGGCCGAGATCCAGGTGGCGCTGGAGACCGCGGTGGAGGATGTGACGCAGCTGAAGGGCTACGAACTGAAACGCATCCTGCGTACTGGAACGGTCGCCAGCACCGACAACCGCAACTGGGAACTGGCGCCGTTCGGCCCGCTGACCAGCAATCCGGAGCGCCGTTTCAGCCAGAGCCGGGCGGTCGCGCTCGACATGGAAAGCGCAACGATCGCCGCCAACGGCTTCCGTTTCCGCGTGCCCTACGGCACGCTGCTGTGCGTCAGCGACAAGCCGCTGCACGGCGAGATCAAGCTGCCGGGCATGGCCAACCAGTTCTACCGCGAGCGCGTCGAGCAGCACCTGCGGATCGGCCTGCGCGCATTCGAACTGCTGCGCGAAGCTGGCACGGGCCAGCTGCACAGCCGCAAGCTGCGCAGTTTTGCCGAGGTCGCTTTCCAGTAGCGACGGTTTTCAGTCGGCCGGGCGCGCGACGACACACGCCGCCGCCTGCCGCGCACGGCTGCGTGCAGTATCGACATCGTCGTGGTGGGCGAGCGCCACGCCCATCCTGCGCTTGACAAAACTTTCCGGCTTGCCGAACAGGCGCAGGTCGGTCTGCGGCACCTGCAGCGCCTTGGCGACGCCGTCGAACACGACGCCGCGGCTGTCGACGCCGCCGTAGATCACTGCGCTGGCGCCGGGCGTCTTCAGGCTGGTGTCGACCGGCAGCCCGAGGATCGCCCGTGCATGCAGCTCGAACTCGTTCTGCCACTGGGTCGCCATCGTGACCATGCCGGTATCGTGCGGGCGCGGGCTGACCTCGCTGAACCAGACCTCGTCGCCCTTGACGAACAGTTCGACGCCGAACAGCCCCTGGCCCCCGAGGTCGGCCGTCACCGCGGCGGCGATCTCGCGGGCCCGCGCCAATGCTGCCGCGCTCATCGGCTGCGGCTGCCAGCTTTCGACATAGTCTCCGGACTGCTGCAGATGGCCGATCGGTTCGCAGAACGATGTCTGCACCCGGCCATCGGCATCGAGTGCGCGGACTGTCAGCAGGGTGATCTCGTAGTCGAAATCGATCATCCCCTCGACGATGATCCGGCCATGGCTGACGCGGCCGCCGGCCATCGCATGTTGCCAGGCTGCGGCGACCTGGTCTGCCGAGTCGATGCGGCTCTGGCCCTTGCCGGAGCTGCTCATCACCGGCTTGACGAAACACGGATAGCCGATACCGCCGTCGATCGCCTGCTGCAGCGCCTGCAGCGAGTCGCAGAAGACATACGGACTGGTCGGCAGGCCGAGTGTCTCGGCGGCCAGCCGGCGGATGCCTTCGCGGTCCATCGTCAGCCGCGCGGCGCGCGCGGTCGGGATCACGCGGACGACGCCGCTGGCCTCGAGTTCCTCGAGCATCGGCGTCGCCAGCGCCTCGATTTCGGGCACCACCAGGGCGGGACGCTCGGCCTCGATCAGCGCCTTCAGCTGGGCCGGATCACTCATCGTGATCGTTCGCGCATGGTGCGCGACCTGCTGGCCCGGTGCATTGTCGTAGCGGTCGACGGCAATCGTCTCGACGCCCAGGCGCTGCAGCGCAATCAGCACCTCCTTGCCGAGTTCACCGCTGCCGAGCAGCATCACTCGGGTTGCACGGGGCGAAAGCGGGGTTCCTAGGCTGGTGGTCATGGCAACGGCGGGCGCACTCAGGCTGCGCGGCATCGAAAAACCCCGATTGTGCCCAGCCGCAGTCGGGTGATCCGGCGACGAGATATCGCCGGATCAACGAAGCTTTATCATTGCGGCATGAATCCTGGCGCCATCGATGTTGCCCAAGTCCGGCTGGACAATGCGCTGCTGCTGTTCGACGAATTTGTCCACGCCACCGTCAAGCATCCCGATGCCGCGACGCTGCGCGGCCTGGAGCGCCGGTTCGCCGAACAGCTCGATATCCAGCCGAGCTACTGGAGCCAGATCAAGGGACGGTCGCGGCAGATCGGCGAACGGCTGGCGCGGCAGTTCGAGCAGCGTTGCCGCAAGCCGCGCGGCTGGATGGATCAGCTGCACGGCGCCGGAACCGACTCGGCCGCGCCCGCCGCGCCGCATGGCAGTCCGGCAACCGCATCCGGCCAGAGAGCCGGCGACGACTCGCGCAACGACAACCTGCCGCAGGATGACGACGAACGATTCATCGTCGGCCTGGTGCTGACCTATTACCGCCGCCACCCGCAGCGCGCAAAGACCCGCTTGCTCGACCTGCTCGGCGAAGTGCTGACGCCAGCCACCGCGCCGCCAGCGCCGCGCAGCGCACCCGCAGCACCGGCCGACAACGCCGACGAACTGTGGGCGAGGACCCGGGCGGGTGTCGCGCCGCTGAAAAACAAGCGCTGAGCAGCGACCGCTGGGCGCGTCGCTTCGGGGTGATGGCGCGACGCCACGCCAGCTGTCGTATTTCGGCTGCAACAATTTGAGCAAATTTGCTTGCGCAAGATAATTTAATCTTTATCATTTGCGCAATCGACGCCGAACGGTTCCGCCGTCGATCCGACCTCCGGGACATGTGGGTGCAGTCGAAACATCGCATCCCGCCATCGCCGGCACCAGTGTGTTCAGGTCGTGTTCCGAACCGGTTAACGGAGCAAACCATGAAGCTGAGCATCACTGTGCCCCGACGCCCGCCGCGCAATCCGCTGGTCGTGCCAGCCCGTTCGCGTGCCGCAGGCGCCCATCGAAGCCACCTCGACAGCCAACGCCAACGCGGAAAACGCGAACTGCGTCGACTGATCGAGCAGACCCGCCAGGCCTGACAAGGCCGAGCGGCCGTCGTCCCAGATCCGAAACCCATGCATTCCGGGGCCGGAATGCGCAAAGAAAGACAACAATGGACCGCATCAAACCCTTGGGCTGGCCAAGTGCCGAAGCCCCGCATCATCCGCCGCGCCACGCGCGCCTCGTTGCCGCATGGGCTTTGCGCGCTGCCAGCGTGATGCTCGACAAGCTCGCGCAACGGCTCGCTGCGGCAGACGAATCATCGGCCAGCAAGCACCACCTGCAGATCGAGTTCCATGCCGAGAGCGGCGCACCGGAAGGCGCGTTGTATGTCGACGGCAGGCTGGTCGGCTGGCTGGACGGCGTGCGCCGGCTGTGAACGATCAGATCATCGCCAACGGCCGTTTGCGTGCCGGCGGCGGGAAGATCCGATCGAGTTCGTCGAGGTCGCTGCGCGACAACTTCAGCTCGGCCGCGGCCAGGTTGTCGCGCAGGTGCTGCCGCTGTACCGCTTTCGGAATCGCAACCACGTCCGGCTGCGCAAGCACCCATGCCAGCGCCAGCTGGGCGGCCGTGACGCCCAGGCGTTCCGCGATCGGCATCAGCCGATCCGACGACGCCAGCGCGCCCTGGTCGATCGGACTGTAGGCCATTGCGCCAATGCCGCGCTCGCGCATCCACGGCAGCAGGCTGAATGCCGGGCCGCGTTCGGCCAGCGAAAAATAGATCTGGTTGGTGGCGCACCCGCGGCCGCCGGGCAATGACAGCAGCTCGGCCATGTCGGAAGTGTCGAAATTGCTGACTCCCCAACGGCGAATCAGGCCATCGGCGCGCAATCGCTCGAAGCCTTCGATTGTTTCGGCGAGCGGGTGGTCACCACGCCAGTGCAGCAGGTACAGGTCCAGATGCTCGACCTGCATCCGCTCGAGACTGCGCCGACAAGCGTCGACCACCCCGCGACGGCTCGCATTGTGCGGATAGACCTTGCTGACCAGGACCATCTCGTCGCGGTCGACGACGCGCTCGGCAATGGCACCGCCGAGCGCCTCGCCGACCACCGATTCGGCACCGCCTTCGCCATACATCTCGGCGGTGTCGATCAACCGGTAACCCAGTTCGATCGCCAGCCTGACCGCCGCGCACTCGGCGCCGCGCTGGCTGGCGCGCTCCCCGATGCGCCAGGTGCCAAGACCGAGGCGCGGCATGACTGCCGGTTCCGAGGTGCCCTTGTTCGAGGTGGTGCTCATCATGGACTCCAGTTGATCAGGCTGCGTGCGCGACGGTGCGCACTACAGCGCCGCGGCGGAATGCCGATATCGCAGCATAGCGATCTCCCTCTCGTTTGCAGCGTCCGCCGATGTCGTCTCTTGCCCTTCCTGCCGCTGGAACAAAACTGGACCGGCCCTTGCCGGACCTGCAGGCGTGGACGGCATGGTTTGCCGCAGCGCAGATTCCGGTGCGCTCGGATACCGCCGAGGCAATCGAGGCATTGCGTGAGAACGAGGATGCGGTTGATGCCAATCTGCTCGGCGAACTGATCGCCACCGACCCGCTGATGACGCTGAAGCTGATGGCGCATGCATCGGCACGCCGCAGCGCACGCCAGCTCACCGACCCGGAAACCGTCACCGCCGCACTGGTGATGATGGGCATCTCGCCGTTTTTCCGTGATTTCCGCGAGCAGGCGCTGGCCGAGGATCACCTGGCAGGCAACCCGCTGGCGCTGGCCGGACTGCAGGAAGTTGTCAGCCGCGGCCGCCGCGCAGCGGACTTTGCGCTGGCGTTTGCTGTCCACCGGCTTGACGACGACACGCCGGTCATCCACCAGGCCGCATTGCTGCACGACTTTGCAGAAATGCTGCTGTGGGTTCACGCGCCGACGCTTGCATTGCGGATGCAGGCCGAGCGCGATGCCCATCCTTGCCGGCGGTCGGCCGACATCCAGCGTGAACTGTTGAATGTCGAGCTCGGCGAACTTCAGCAATCCCTGATGCGGCACTGGCGGCTGCCGGAATTGCTGATCCGCGTCAGCGACGACAAACATGCCGACCATCCGAGCATACGCACGGTGTTGCTCGCCGTTCGCGTCGCGCGGCACAGCGCGCGCTCGTGGGACAACCCGGCGCTGCCTGACGACATCGCGGAACTGTCCGATCTGCTGCAGCTGTCGCCAGCGGCAGTTTCCGATCTGTTGGCCGATATCGAGCGCTGACGCGCTGCGCGTCGCGGTCGTCGTCTACTTCAGGCCAGCGGAGCCGGCGACCGGGCCGGCTTCAGGTGTCCGCTCGTCACGCGCCGACGCATCGCGCACCAGCCAGCGCATGACCTCCTCGAACGCTCTCGGGTGGTCGACCATCTGTACATGTGCACAGGCCGCGATGTGAACGGCCTCTGCATTCGGCAGCACCGCGGCGCTGGCCGGGAAGACGATGTTGTCGCAGTTGCTGAACAGGCAGGTAAACCTCGGCATCGCGACCGATGACTCGTATTTGGCCAGTCCGCCGAGCCACGGCCCGGTCGGCAACATCTGCCGCGAATTCGAACTGAAGCCGAAACGGGCAAGTGCGGTGCCCGCATGCGGCGACCCCAGCGTGATCACATGGTGGACGCTGGTGGCTGCCATCGCCTTGCGGGTGCGCAACCACGCCCGAGTCGCCAGGCCACCCATGCTGTGGGCAACGATTACCGGAGCCAATCCAGTGCGTTGCTGCATCGCGACGACGGCTGCTTCCAGGTGGTCGGCATAGTCATCGATCTGACCGAAGACCGGTTCGAGATTGACTGCGATGTAGGGGATGCCGCGCGCCGCGAGTTTCGGATACCAGCCGTTCCACAAGCCGCGGTTGCAGACGAAGCCATGAGCCAGCACGAGGCCGCGCTGGCCAGGCGCGCCATCGAGGCAGTCCGGGATTGCGGTGGAGCGGAAGGGCTGCCGCCAGCAAAACACCTTCGCTGCGCTGACCACTTCGCCAACCCACGCGGACGCCAGTTCGGAAAGACTGGCTGCACCCTGCGGGTCGGTTCGATTGGCTGCCTGCATCAGCCCAAATTCGATGCCCAGCACCACCGCATAGCCGAACAGGATCAGCAACGCGCCGCCGATCCCGAGATAGGGTCGATTCGTCGCGAGGCCGAACAAGGCCCATGCGATGGCTGCGCTGATCAGCCCGATCGTCGTCAGTTGTTGCAGTCTGGCAAGCACGACGTACAGTGTAGTGAAGAGAAAGTTGCGCCGGCCCACCAACCACGAGGAGCCAATTTGCCCGTCATGCAGCGAGTCGCCAGCCATGTCCGCCAGCCGCAGCAGCGCTGACCAGATCCTGGCGCATCTGCACCGGGTCGAACAGGAGCGCCACCAGCGTGCGCACGAACCCACGCTCGGCGCCCGCGTGCGTGACGTCAAGAGTTACCAGCACCAACGTTTTGCGCGTTCGCATTCGGCACTGCTCGAGAGCCCTCGCTACTGCGAGGCCTCGACTTTTTTTCTCGAGCACTTGTATGGCCCCGAGGATTTCAGCAACCGCGACGATCAATTTGCACGGGTTGTTCCGGCAATGGTCAAACTGTTTCCCGCAGATGTAATTGATACCGTGGCGGCGCTTGCCGAATTGCACGCGATCTCCGAGCACCTCGACACGCGGATGGCGACCCACATCAGCGAAGACGCTCCACTCGATCGCGCGGCCTACGTGCGGGCCTGGCAGGCAACCGGCGAAGCGAATTTGCGGCGGCGCCAGATCGACCTGAGCGTCGACATCGGCAAACGCCTCGACCGGCTGACCCGCAACCCATTGATCCGGCACAGCCTGCGCATGATGCGCGGCCCGGCCAAGGCCGCTGGCCTCAGCGAACTGCAGAAATTTCTCGAAGCCGGTTTCGAGGCGTTCCGTGCCATGCGCGGCGCCAATGATTTCCTCGAGCGCATCGACCAGCAGGAACGTCGACTTGCCGACGAACTCGATGCCGCCGAGCCGCCGTTTCAATCGGACACGCTGATCGAAATGTTGCCCTGAAAAACGAAAAAACCCCCGAACCAGCAATGGATCGGGGGTATTCGATTAATAGCCTGACGATGACCTACTTTCACACGGGAATCCGCACTATCATCGGCGCTAAGGCGTTTCACTGTCCTGTTCGGGATGGGAAGGAGTGGTACCACCTTGCTATGGTCATCAGGCATAACTGGTTGCTGCCGCGCCGCTGTGAGGCGAGCGTTGCAGCCAATTCATAGAGTCTGTATCAGATTTTGATTGCGTCGCCGATTCTTGAAGATTCGGATAACGTGTTGTACCCGGTCTTTGACGGCTGTCGGCGGTGAAGCCGATCAGTCTTAAGTCAAAGTTATAGGGTCAAGCCTCACGAGCAATTAGTACCGGTTAGCTTAACGTATTACTACGCTTCCACACCCGGCCTATCAACGTCCTGGTCTCGAACGACTCTTCAGGGGGCTCAAGGCCCCGGCAAGACTTATCTTGAGACGAGTTTCCCGCTTAGATGCTTTCAGCGGTTATCTCTTCCGCACATAGCTACTCGGCAATGCCACTGGCGTGACAACCGATACACCAGAGGTGCGTCCACTCCGGTCCTCTCGTACTAGGAGCAGGCTCTCTCAATCTTGCAGCGCCCACGGAAGATAGGGACCAAACTGTCTCACGACGTTTTAAACCCAGCTCACGTACCTCTTTAAATGGCGAACAGCCATACCCTTGGGACCGGCTACAGCCCCAGGATGAGATGAGCCGACATCGAGGTGCCAAACACCGCCGTCGATATGAACTCTTGGGCGGTATCAGCCTGTTATCCCCAGAGTACCTTTTATCCGTTGAGCGATGGCCCTTCCATACAGAACCACCGGATCACTTTGTCCTACTTTCGTACCTGCTCGACTTGTCAGTCTCGCAGTCAAGCACGCTTATGCCAATGCACTATCAACACGATTTCCGACCGTATTTAGCGTACCTTCGAACTCCTCCGTTACGCTTTGGGAGGAGACCGCCCCAGTCAAACTGCCCACCATACACTGTCCCCAACCCGGATAACGGGCCAAGGTTAGAACCTCAAACACACCAGGGTGGTATTTCAAGGTTGGCTCCACGACACCTAGCGGCACCGCTTCAAAGCCTCCCACCTATCCTACACAGATCTGTTCAAAGTCCAATGTAAAGCTACAGTAAAGGTTCATGGGGTCTTTCCGTCTTTCCGCGGGGAGATTGCATCATCACAAACATTTCAACTTCGCTGAGTCTCTGGAGGAGACAGTGTGGCCATCGTTACGCCATTCGTGCAGGTCGGAACTTACCCGACAAGGAATTTCGCTACCTTAGGACCGTTATAGTTACGGCCGCCGTTTACTGGGACTTCAGTCAAGAGCTTGCACCCCATCATTTAATCTTCCAGCACCGGGCAGGCGTCACACCCTATACGTCGACTTTCGTCTTTGCAGAGTGCTGTGTTTTTAATAAACAGTCGCAGCCACCGATTCTCTGCGGCCTCATTTAGCTCCCCAAGTAAATGGTTCACTGACTAAAGGCACACCTTCTTCCGAAGTTACGGTGTCAATTTGCCGAGTTCCTTCTCCAGAGTTCTCTCAAGCGCCTTAGAATACTCATCTCGCGCACCAGTGTCGGTTTGCGGTACGGTCGTGTGTAGCTGAAGCTTAGTGGCTTTTCCTGGAAGCAGGGTATTACTCACTTCAGCGGCAAGCCGCCTCGTTATCACGCCTCATCTAAACCCTCCGGATTTGCCTAAAGGGTATGACTACACGCTTGAACCGGGACATCCAACACCCGGCTGAGCTAACCTTCTCCGTCCCCACATCGCACTACACATCGGTACAGGAATATTGACCTGTTTCCCATCAGCTACGCATCTCTGCCTCGCCTTAGGGGCCGACTCACCCTACGCCGATGAACGTTGCGTAGGAAACCTTGCGCTTTCGGCGAGGGGGCTTTTCACCCCCTTTAACGCTACTCATGTCAGCATTCGCACTTCTGATACCTCCAGCAGCCTTCACAAGCCACCTTCACAGGCGTACAGAACGCTCTCCTACCACGTACGCTTGCGCGCACATCCGCAGCTTCGGTAACTGGCTTAGCCCCGTTACATCTTCCGCGCAGGACGACTCGATCAGTGAGCTATTACGCTTTCTTTAAATGATGGCTGCTTCTAAGCCAACATCCTGACTGTTTTAGCCTTCCCACTTCGTTTCCCACTTAGCCAATTTTGGGGACCTTAGCTGGCGGTCTGGGTTGTTTCCCTCTTGTGTCCGGACGTTAGCACCCGGTGCACTGTCTCCCAAGCTGTACTCATCGGTATTCGGAGTTTGCAATGGTTTGGTAAGTCGCCATGACCCCCTAGCCATAACAGTGCTCTACCCCCGACGGTAATACTTGAGGCACTACCTAAATAGTTTTCGGAGAGAACCAGCTATTTCCAAGTTTGTTTAGCCTTTCACCCCTATCCACAGCTCATCCGCTAGTTTTGCAACACTAGTCGGTTCGGACCTCCAGTACCTGTTACGGCACCTTCATCCTGGCCATGGATAGATCACTTGGTTTCGGGTCTACACCCAGCGACTGAACGCCCTATTCGGACTCGATTTCTCTACGGCTTCCCTATTCGGTTAACCTTGCCACTGAATGTAAGTCGCTGACCCATTATACAAAAGGTACGCCGTCACCCGTTTCCAGGCTCCGACTGTTTGTATGCATGCGGTTTCAGGATCTATTTCACTCCCCTCCCGGGGTTCTTTTCGCCTTTCCCTCACGGTACTGGTTCACTATCGGTCGATTACGAGTATTTAGCCTTGGAGGATGGTCCCCCCATATTCAGACAGGATTACACGTGTCCCGCCCTACTTGTCGCACGCCTAGTTCCACACCCTACATTTTTCATACGGGGCTATCACCCACTATGGCCGGACTTTCCATTCCGCTTTGATATGAGAGGTGCTAAAACGTGCAAGGCTGTTCCGATTTCGCTCGCCACTACTTTCGGAATCTCGGTTGATGTCTTTTCCTCGAGCTACTGAGATGTTTCAGTTCACCCGGTTCGCCACGCATGGCTATGTATTCACCATGCGTTACCTCTTGCGAGGTGGGTTTCCCCATTCGGAAATCTCCGGATCAAAGCTAATTTGCCAGCTCCCCGAAGCTTATCGCAGGCTATCACGTCCTTCGTCGCCTGTAATCGCCAAGGCATCCACCACATGCACTTAGTCACTTGACCCTATAACTTTGACGCCTCACCCGACTAAGGTTGTCGAGGCATCCATCAAGGACTATCTATTGAGTATTACGCGTTATGCCGAATCTTCATTTCATCTTCTCTTGCGAGAAGTTGATTCATCTGTTGACGCAATCAAAAATTTCGTTGCCGACGGCACGGTGCATCAAGGCTCGCGCCCCAATACTTTCCGTCAGCAACGCTGATTCAGACTCTACGAATTGTTAAAGAACGACAGCCGACTCTTGCGAGTCGCTGATGCAAATGGCCCCGAGCGAATCGGAGCCTGCTTGCATCAGCAACCTGAAGATGCGTGTGATGTGAATGGTGGAGGATGACGGGATCGAACCGACGACCCCCTGCTTGCAAAGCAGGTGCTCTCCCAGCTGAGCTAATCCCCCCTTCACGAACGAAGATGGTGGGTCTGGTTGGGCTCGAACCAACGACCCCCGCCTTATCAAGACGGTGCTCTAACCAACTGAGCTACAGACCCTTCACGTTCTGCTGTGAACGCGCAGAATCTGCATCGCCCCCAGCCACGCTCCAAGTGCCGCAGCACCATGCTGGTGAGTGCTCAGCCGGCTCACGCTCACACACTGTGTTCAACTTCCAGCCGATAAGGGTGGGCGCAAAGAATTAAGGTGACTTCTGTTTGGGCTCGACTCGTTCGACGCCTCCACTTGCAAGCAAGCTTCTTCATCGAGGGCGGTCTCGCCATTTTCCAGAAAGGAGGTGATCCAGCCGCACCTTCCGATACGGCTACCTTGTTACGACTTCACCCCAGTCACGAACCCTGCCGTGGTGAGCGCCCTCCTTGCGGTTAGGCTACCCACTTCTGGCAGAACCCGCTCCCATGGTGTGACGGGCGGTGTGTACAAGACCCGGGAACGTATTCACCGCGGCAAGCTGATCCGCGATTACTAGCGATTCCGACTTCACGCAGTCGAGTTGCAGACTGCGATCCGGACTACGACCGGTTTTCTGAGATTAGCTCCCCCTCGCGGGTTGGCAACCCTCTGTACCGGCCATTGTATGACGTGTGTAGCCCTACCCATAAGGGCCATGATGACCTGACGTCATCCCCACCTTCCTCCGGTTTGTCACCGGCAGTCTCATTAGAGTGCCCTTGCGTAGCAACTAATGATAAGGGTTGCGCTCGTTGCGGGACTTAACCCAACATCTCACGACACGAGCTGACGACGGCCATGCAGCACCTGTGTCCAGGCTCTCTTTCGAGCACTCCCAAATCTCTTCAGGATTCCTGGCATGTCAAGGGTAGGTAAGGTTTTTCGCGTTGCATCGAATTAAACCACATCATCCACCGCTTGTGCGGGTCCCCGTCAATTCCTTTGAGTTTCAACCTTGCGGCCGTACTCCCCAGGCGGTCAACTTCACGCGTTAGCTTCGTTACTGAGAAGAAACCCTCCCAACAACCAGTTGACATCGTTTAGGGCGTGGACTACCAGGGTATCTAATCCTGTTTGCTCCCCACGCTTTCGTGCATGAGCGTCAGTGCAGGCCCAGGGGATTGCCTTCGCCATCGGTGTTCCTCCGCATATCTACGCATTTCACTGCTACACGCGGAATTCCATCCCCCTCTGCCGCACTCAAGCCTTGCAGTCACAAATGCAGTTCCCAGGTTGAGCCCGGGGATTTCACATCTGTCTTGCAAAGCCGCCTGCGCACGCTTTACGCCCAGTAATTCCGATTAACGCTCGCACCCTACGTATTACCGCGGCTGCTGGCACGTAGTTAGCCGGTGCTTATTCTTCAGGTACCGTCATTAGCTCTCTTTATTAGAGAAAGCCGTTTCTTCCCTGACAAAAGCGGTTTACAACCCGAAGGCCTTCTTCCCGCACGCGGCATGGCTGGATCAGGCTTGCGCCCATTGTCCAAAATTCCCCACTGCTGCCTCCCGTAGGAGTCTGGACCGTGTCTCAGTTCCAGTGTGGCTGGTCGTCCTCTCAGACCAGCTACAGATCGCGGCCTTGGTAGGCTTTTACCCCACCAACAAGCTAATCTGATATCGGCCGCTCCAATAGCGCGAGGCCCTTGCGAGTCCCCCGCTTTCACCCTCAGGTCGTATGCGGTATTAATCCGGCTTTCGCCGGGCTATCCCCCACTACTGGGCACGTTCCGATATATTACTCACCCGTTCGCCACTCGTCGCCAGGATTGCTCCCGCGTTACCGTTCGACTTGCATGTGTAAGGCATGCCGCCAGCGTTCAATCTGAGCCAGGATCAAACTCTTCAGTTCGATCTTGATATAAAAATTACTCAAAGAATTGAAGTAGAACCCACGCATGATTTCTCAAGCATGGTCTTCTCTTCAGTGAGCGTTTAAAGTCCAAGGGACTCGGCATCTTTCGACACCAAATCACCCTCACTCTCCACGCCCACGCTTATCGGCTGTTAGTTTTTAAAGAGCTGCACCTTGCGGTGTTTGCTGATTTTTCGTCAGCAGCAAAGAGATGGGACTGTATCACCTTTTCTCTCTGCCTGTCAAGCAAATCGAAATTTTTTCAAACTTCTTTTTGCCGACCCGGTTGCCTCGCTTATCGCCTTGGCTTCCGTCTCGCTGCATTCATTCGTTTGCAGCGAAGACAGCGACTGTAGCACGTTTTTTGAGCCGTGCGCAAGTGGCCTTAAAAAGTTGGATCAACCCGCCTGCAAACGCCGCATCTCGAGTTCGGGCTCCTCGTGGGCGAGCACCGCTGCGGCGCGGGGCACCAGCTTGCGGGTATCGGCTCGCAGGATGCGCTGCTTGACGGCAGGAATCCGCGCCGGATGCATCGAAAAGCTGCGCAGCCCCATGCCGAGCAGCAGCTCGGTGAATGCGGGGTCGCCGGCCATCTCCCCGCAAACCGACACGCCACGGCCGGCCGCGTTGCAGGCATTGATCGTCGTGGCCAGCATGCCGAGAACGGCCGGGTGCCAGGCGTCGAAGAAATGGGCGACAGATTCGTCAGCGCGGTCAATTGCCAGCGTGTACTGGATCAGGTCGTTGGTGCCGACCGAGACGAAATCGAAATGGCGCAGGATCGTCGGCAGGATCATCACCGCGGCAGGCACTTCGATCATTGCGCCGACTTCGACGCGGTTGAAGGGGATGCCGGCTTCCCTCAACTGGGCTTTTGCACGTTCGATTGCCTCAAAGGTCTGGCGGATCTCGCGCAGCTGCGCAACCATCGGCACCAGCATCCGGACCTTGCCGCGCGTGCTCGTGCGAAGAATCGCGCGGATCTGCTGGCGAAACATCACCGGCTCGGTCAGGCACCAACGGATCGCGCGCAGTCCGAGCGCCGGGTTCAGCGCATGTTCGTGTCTCAATTCGCTGACGCTCATCCGGTCGAGCGGCTTGTCGGCGCCGATATCGACCGTGCGGATCGTCACCGGCATGCCGTGCATCGCCTCGACCGCCTTCACATAGGCCTCAAACTGCTCGTCCTCGCCCGGCAGGTCGCCATTGCGGTTCATGAACAGGAACTCGGTGCGGAACAGCCCGATGCCGACCGCGCCGGCTTCGAACGCCTGCTCGGCGTCGGAGGGCAGTTCGATATTGCCGTGCAATTCGACCCGCTCGCCATCCAGCGTCACTGCAGGCGTATGCCGCAGCCGCGACAGCCGGATCCGCTCCAGCTCGCTCTGCCGCTGGCGGAACCTGTATTCCTCGAGCACGATCGGCGACGGATTGACGATCACGACACCCATGTCGCCGTCGATGATCAACCAGTCGTCCTGGCGGATCGTCCGGCTGGCGTCGCGTGCGCCGACGACCGCAGGTATGTCCAGGCTGCGGGCAACGATCGCAGTGTGCGATGTCCTGCCGCCGACGTCGGTGACAAAGCCGGCAAAGACGCTGCGCTTGAACTGCAGCATGTCCGACGGCGCGATGTCGTTGGCGACGACGACCAGCGCATCCTCGCCGCCGAAATCCCGGTCCGGCGGCAGCACCCGCTCGAGCCCGGCCGCCGTCCCGTCGTGTGATGGATCACGCACCATCTTGCGCAGGATCTGTTCGACGACCTGCTCGAGGTCGGCCTTGCGCTCGCGCAGGTACTCGTCCTCCATGTCGTCGAACTGGCGAGCCAGCACCTCGAGTTGTGCCGACAGAGCCCACTCCGCGTTGTAGTGCCGCTCGACGATCCACTGCTTGGTCGCGGAGGTCAAGGTGTCGTCATGCAGCAGCATCAGGTGCACATCGAGCAGTGCGGACAACTCCTGCGGCGCATCGGTCGGCATGTCGCGCTTCAGCGCCATGAATTCTTCGGCGACCGAATCCCGGGCGGCGCGCAACCGCTCGATTTCGGTGCGAACCTCGGACGGATCGACAAAATAGTGCGCAACGTCGAGCCGGCTCGATGCCACCAGCACCGCGCGACCGATCGCGACGCCCCGAGAAATTGGCAGACCGAAGACCTGGATGCTCATGCGCAATGCTAGCAGCGCCAGCCTGCACGGCACCAGCGCGGAACCGCGCTTATTGCCCTTCGCCGAACTTGTCGTTGATAAGGGCCAGGATGGCCTCTGCGGCGGACTCTTCGTCGCTGCCGTCGACCTCGAGCTCGAGTTCGCTGCCCATGCCGGCGGCCAGCATCATCACGCCCATGATGCTTTTTGCATTGACCCGCCGACCATCCCGGGCGAGAAACACTTCGCTCTTGAAGCTGCCCGCGAGCTTGCTGAGCTTTGCCGATGCGCGGGCGTGCAGCCCGAGCTTATTGCTGATGTTGACTGGCGTCTTGATCATGTGACCCGGTTTTCTGCGCCTGATTCTGCGGTCGCGTGCTCGTCAGCACGCGAACACCCTCGCTTGCGCCCGATCCAGCACAGTCGACCAGCCTGTCGATCGAATCGTCGGCATGGCCGAGGGCGCGCCACAACATCGGCACATTGACACCGGCGATCACCTTGACCTGGCAGGCCGAGTTGTTGGTTTCCCGGCCGGCAAGGCGCACCGCGACATTGGCGGGAGTCGCGCCGACGACGTCGGTGAGTATCAACGCGTCGGGATCGGCGACGGCAGCGAGCAGCACGCCGGCCGACGACTCGATCATTTCGGGACTCATGTCCGGGGTGACGTCGAACGCCTGCAGGCGCCGAGCGCACTCGGGGAAGGTGTGTTGAGCCACTTCGCGAAGCGCGCTCGCGAGCGGGGCGTGGGCAATGATCAGCAGACCAGGCATCAATTCGGATTCTCGGTCGGAAACACGCTCGAATGAGCGAAAAGGAACGACCTATTCATTTGGACCCATCATCGCGCCATCGGTTCATCCCGCATCCCGACGGACCTGCAACGCCAAGGCCATAGCCGCTCAACGCGGCGCCGAGGCGGCAGGCCGACGCATTGCGACCGGTACGCCGTGACCAATTGCAACAGTGTCACGGCAATGTGGCGGCTGCAACTGCATTGTGTCGATGGCACCACACAGAATCTCAGCGCAGTTGCAGCGACGCAAAAAAGAAGTCCGTGGCGTCCGGATCGAGCTTGCGCCCGACCACGCTGGCCTGGTAGACCGATCCCTGGTGGCTGAAAAATTCGCCTTGAGCGTGGATCGGCTGGCCTTGCGGGCCGCGACCAAGCACATCCAGGTGCTGCCCGCCCCATCGGCCGCTGCTCGCCGTCACACCCACGCGCGGCCCGCCGCGGTCTGCTTCTGCCGGTGTATTCGCGGCCAGGTTGGCGACAAGTGCGCTGCGCATCGCCTGCAGCAGCGGCTCGATGCGCTCAGGATCGTCGACATCGATGCGGCTGACCGCAAAGGCGGCGCCCCCGGCCTCGCAGGACATCATCTTCATCTCGACGCGCTGGCTGGCCAGCACCACCGTCCGGACGGCCGACTGAGGCCGGCACGGAAAAAGCGCCACCATGCGGTCGGCAGGCCGTGCTTCCCGCCAGTCGAACGTCGGCGAGCAGCCGCTGCTGATGCCGGCGAAGACCATCAACTTCAAGCATGCCCATCGCCTCATCGGCGCATTATCGGCGCTGTCGCACAATGACAGCCCTTTCCCTCAGGAGTCCCCGATGACTGCAAACGGTCCGCAAGCACTGAAGGGTGTGCGGGTGCTGGACTTGTCGCGCGTGCTGGCCGGCCCCTGGTCGACCCAGATCCTCGGCGATCTCGGAGCCGACGTGATCAAGGTCGAGCGACCACCAAGCGAACGGCATCGTGGTGGCGACGACACCCGCGGCTGGGGCCCGCCGTTCCTGAAGGACAGCGATGGCGCAGACACCCATGAGGCCGCCTACTACCTCGGAACCAACCGCAACAAGCGCTCGCTGACGATCGACATCGGCACCGAGCGCGGGCAAGACCTGGTCCGACAGCTGGTTGCCGGCTGCGACATCTTCGTCGAGAACTACAAGGTCGGCGACATGGCGCGCTACGGGCTCGATGCCGAGCGGCTGCTGGCGATCAATCCGAAGCTGATCTATTGCTCGATCACCGGCTTCGGCCAGACCGGCCCTTATCGCGAGCGCGCCGGTTACGACTATGCGATCCAGGCGATGGGCGGCTTGATGAGCATCACCGGTGAACGCGACGACCTCCCAGGAGGAGGCCCGCAAAAGGTCGGCGTCGCGGTGGCGGATTTGTTCACCGGCATGTATTCGACGGTCGCAATCCTCGCCGCGCTGCGCCATCGCGACCAGACCGGCGAGGGGCAGGTGATCGACATGGCATTGCTCGATGCGCAGATCGCAATGCTCGCCAACCTTGGCGCCAATTACCTCGTGACCGGTGTCGCGCCTAGACGGGCCGGCAATGCGCACCAGAATATCGTTCCGTACCAGGTCTTCGAGGTGGCCGACGGCTACCTGATCCTCGCGGTCGGCAACGACAGCCAGTTCGCGAAATTTTGCGCCGTCGCCGGGGTTCCCGAACTGGCTGCCGACCCGCGTTTCGTGCGCAACTCCGAACGGGTGCGATCGCGCGATGTGCTGGTCCCGATGCTGGCACGCGTGATGAAGGAACGCAGCAAGGCCGACTGGCTCGCCGCGCTCGAAGCTGCAAAGGTTCCTTGCGGCCCGATCAACGATCTGGCCGAGGCCTTTGCCGATCCCCATGTGCAGGCGCGCGGGATGGCGGTCGAAATGCCGCATCCGCTGGCAGGCAGCCTGAAGCTGGTGGCGAGCCCGCTGAAGATGTCGGCAACGCCGGTCAGCTACCGCCGGCCGCCGCCACTGCTTGGCGAACACAGTGACGAGATCCTGGCCGAGTTCGGCATCGATGCCGAGCAGCGCAGCCTGCTGCGCAAGGCCGGAGTGGTCTGATGCCGATCGACCGGCAGCGGGCTCGGCGCGCGATTGGTTCGCGCTCACGAGCCTGCGGCGGCCCGCCCGATCGGCTGCCGCCGACGCCGTTTACCCGACGATGACACAACACCCCGCAGCGCCGGGCGGTCCGCTGGCTGGCGGAGCGCAGCCCGACCAATGGTTCGAACTGGTCGGCGCGGTCGGCATCGGCATCGCCGAACCGCTGACCGATGCGCTCGAGCACATCCAGTCGCTGGTTACCGGTGGGCGCGTCGACAAGGCGCGGCTGCTGAAGCTGCGCGATGCACTCGACGAGGCGCGGCGGGTCGGCATCACCGCGCAGCAGCTGTCACGGTTCGCAACGCGGCGGGTTCGCGTGTCGCACGAACGGGTGCAACTCGACACGATGCTGCGCGACATGCTGCGATACCGTGCGCGCGAGGCCATTGCGCACGGGCTTGCCTTGCCCGACCCGGACGGTGCGCCACTGCGGCCGGCTGAAGTACTGGTCGACGCGACCTTGTTGCACAGCCTGCTCGGCAGCCTGTTCGACTGGCTGTTCCGGCATGCCGCCGAAGCCCTGCAGTTCGCTATCGATATCAGGCGGTGGCCGGGCCAGGTCAGCCTGCATTGCCGCTTCGATGTCCCCGACTGGCTGAGCGATACCGCCGCAACGCCGTTCGACTCGCTGACGTGGCGATTGATCGAACAGATCGCCGCGACGCTCGACCTCGCGGTCCGCCGGGGCATCGATGGCCGCACGGTGACGCTGGCGATGGAATTTCCCCGCAATGCACAGCCCGATCTGCCGGTTTTCGGCAATCGCGACGATGAACCGTTGCCGGTCGCGGATCCCGATTCGATGCCGCTCGCCGGCAGCGCGGTGCTGATCGTCGCAACCAGGCGCGCACTGCGACTGCAGGTCAGCCATGCGATTGCCCACCTTGGTGTGCTGAGCGACTTCGCTTCGTCGGTCGACGAAGCACGAGACGTCTGCCGCAGCAGACTGCCCGATGCGCTGATCGTCGAACAAGCGCTCGACGGCTTTCGCCTGGCGCAGCTGCGCAGCGAGCTGCGCGAGGAATCGGCGCAGCTCGCCTACATCACGATCACCGAAGAAGGCAAGCCGTTCGAAATGTCGGATGACAATCCGCAGCGGCTGGCACGGGTCCGGCGTTCCGCGCTCGAGACCGCGCTGCCGTCGGTACTGATGTTCGAACTGTCGCAGCGCTCGGCCGACAGCCTGGCTAACGCAAGCCGCCGAACACCTGCTTGAGAATCGCACTGCCGGTTCCGACCGGATCGCTGCGGATCCTGCGCTCCTCCTCGGCAATCATCAGATAGAGGCCGTCGAGCGCCTTGGCGGTGACGTAGTGCTGGATATTCGCTTCCCGCTTGTCCATCAGCCCGAAACCCGCCGCCTTGCCGGCGACGGCGTTGTATTTCTCGGCCAAGGCCAGGCGTTCGGTCTGCCGGCTCACGATCGGCAGGAATCGTTCGGTCAACGGCTCGCGCGTCTTGTCGGCAAAAAATCGGGTCACCGAACCATCGCCGCCGGTCAGGATGCGTTTGCCGTCGTCGACGCTCATCGAACGCACCGCATTGAGCAGCAGCGCCCTGGCTTCCGGAACCGCCGCTTCGGCCGCACGGTTCATTGCAACGACCAGTTCATCGACCTGCTGGCTGCCGCCGGTGAACTTCAGCAGCTTGGCGGCGCTTTCGAGAAAATCGGGCAGCGGGATGCGGACTTTCGGATTGCCGAGAAAACCATCGGTTCGTCCGAGTGACGAGACGGCGATCTCGGAACCTCGCTCGAGCGCCGTGCGAATGCCGCTGGCGGCGTCGGTTTCAGTGAACTGTGCATGTGCAGGGAAAACCAGCAGTGCACTGGCAAGCAGCCACCCGACGATCGAAAACAGGCCGGTGAATTTTCTGCGCAACATGGCTTCGCTCCTTCAAGGAAGTACGAACCATCTTATTTTCGAAAGCGGAATCGGCCAAACCGGGCCCATTCGGCCGCTGTCGCGGCGGACCGGATCGACCGTCAGGCGCCGGCCGGTGCTCCTGCCGATGCCAGCGCGGCCGCGTGTGCCTGCTCGTCGGCGTGGTAGCTGCTGCGCACCATTGCACCGACCGCGGCGTGCGAAAAACCCATTGCCGCCGCTTCACGCTCGAACATCCGGAACGTATCCGGATGGACATAACGGCGCACCGGTAGATGATGGCCGCTCGGCGCGAGGTACTGGCCGATCGTCAGCATGTCGATCTGATGCGCACGCATGTCGCGCATCACCTGCAGGATTTCCTCGTCGGTCTCGCCGAGGCCGACCATCACGCCGCTTTTGGTCGGCACGTGCGGCGCAAATTCCTTGAACCGCTTCAGCAGATTCAGGCTGTACTGGTAGTCCGATCCTGGCCGCGCTTCCTTGTACAGCCGGGGGGCGGTCTCGAGGTTGTGGTTCATCACGTCCGGCGGCGCGGCCTTCAGGATCTCCAGCGCGCGGTCCATGCGGCCGCGAAAGTCCGGCGTCAGGATCTCGATCTGCGTGCGCGGGCTCAGGGCCCTGACCTGGCGGATGCATTCGACAAAATGGCCGGCCCCGCCGTCGCGCAGATCGTCGCGGTCGACGCTGGTGATCACGACATAGTTCAGCTTCAGCGCGGCAATCGTCTTGGCGAGATTGAGCGGCTCGTCGACATCGAGCGGATCGGGGCGCCCATGGCCGACATCGCAGAACGGGCAGCGCCGGGTGCACTTGTCGCCCATGATCATGAAAGTGGCGGTGCCCTTGCCGAAACATTCGCCGATATTCGGGCACGAAGCCTCTTCGCAGACCGTATGCAGCTTGTGCTCGCGCAGGATCTGCTTGATCTCATAGAACCGGGTCGTCGGCGAGCCGGCCTTGACGCGGATCCAGTCCGGCTTCTTCAGAGTCTCGGCGGCGACCACCTTGATCGGAATGCGCGCGGTCTTCGCCTGTGACTTCTGTTTCGCGGTGGCGTCGTACTGGGCGGCGGGCGCGGCGTCGCGGGTGACGTTTTCGGTCGACATGGCGGGCAATCTGGAGTTCGTCGGCGCGGCGCACTGCCGCAGTGGTGGGTCAGGGGCTCAGGTGCGAACCGAGCAACTGTGCCATCCGCCGAGCGACCTGCTCCTGATCAGCGGAAACCCCTAGTGTAACGAGATCGACCGTTTTCAGCCCGGCGTAGCCGCACGGGTTGATGCCGGCAAAAGGCGTCAGGTCCATCGCGACGTTCAACGCGACACCGTGGTAGGTGCAATGTCGCGACACCTTGATGCCCAGCGCAGCAATCTTGCCGACACCAGAAAATGGGTCGGCTGCAGCAACGCCGAGGCGGTCCTTCGGCGCTGCCGCTTCCAGCGGCGCATGGCCGAAAGGATCGGCCAGCCGCACGTAGATGCCTGGCGCACCGGCCATGCGATGACCGGTGACACCGAAATCCTCGAGCGTCTTGATCACGCAATGCTCGAGCCGGTAGACAAATTCCTTCACGTAGATGCCGAGGCGCTGCAGATCGATCAGCGGGTAGGCGACGACCTGGCCGGGGCCGTGGTAGGTGATCTGCCCGCCGCGGTTGGTCTGCACGACCGGAATGCCGGTCGGATTGAACAGCAGATGTTCGGCTTTGCCGGCCAGGCCCTGCGTATAGACCGGCGGGTGTTCGCAGACCCAGATCTCGTCGGCGGTATCGCCGCTGCGCTGCTCGGTGAAGCTGCGCATCGCGTCGAAAACCGGCAGGTAGTCGACCCGGCCCAGCATCCGCACGGTGCAATTGCTCACGATCGGCGCAGGGCTTGGGCTACAGAACCACCTTGACCATCGGGTGCGTTGAAAACGCGCGGTAGAGGTCATCCAGCTGCTGCCGGCTGGTCGCGGTGACCGTCAGCGTGATACCGAGATACCGATCGCCCTTGCTGACCCGCAGTTCGATGCTGGCGGCGTCAAAATCCGGATCGAACCGGCGCGCGACTTCGGTCATTGCATTGACGAAGCCGTCGACATTGGCCCCAAGCACCTTGATCGGAAAGGCGCTGGGAAAGTCGATCAACGATTCCTTTCCTGTCGTATCAGCCATCACGCATCAGATCGTCTGCAAGGCCTTCGCCCGGACATAGGCCTGGTGCAGCCGCGCATAAACCGGCCCGGGTTTGCCGCGCATCGCACCGTGCCCGACCGGCTGGCCGTCGAGTATCGTCACCGGGAGGATCTCCTTGGTCGCCGAACTGAGCATGATCTCGTCGGCCGCGATCAGTTCGCCCTCGGCGATCGGGCGCAGGTTGAAGCCGATGCCTTCCTCCTCGCACAACTCGCGGATCAACTCGTAGCGGATACCCTCCAGCAGGTGCTCGCTTTTCGGCGGACCGAGCACCGCACCCTCCTGGACCATCCAGACATTGCATGCCGCCGCTTCTGTCAGATGCCCGTCGCGGAACATGATCGTCTCGATCGCGCCGCGGTCGGCACTGATCTGGCGCGCGAGCACATTGCCGAGCAGCGAGATGCTCTTGATGTCGCCGCGCTCCCAGCGGAAATCGCGCGCCGTCACGCAGGCCACGCCGCGCTGCCGCTGTTCGGCCGTCGGCGGCGACATCCGGTTGACCATCATGAATACGGTTGGCGCAACGTCGGCCGGCATCACATGGTCTCGCAGCGCCACGCCGCGCGTGACCTGGATATAGACCAACTGGTCTTCGACACCCTGCTGCTCGGCCAGTGCGGCCACCAGATGTCGACACATCTGCAACCATTGCTCACGATCGTGCGGATTCGCGATGCGCAATTTGCCGAGTCCGCGCTCGAGCCTGGCCATGTGTTCGGCGAATCTGAACAGGCGCCGGCCATAGACCGGAACCACCTCGTAGACGCCGTCGCCGAAGATGAATCCGCGATCGAGCACCGAGACCCGCGCCTGGTTCAGCGGCAGGTACTCGCCATTCAGGTGGCAAAGCGTATCGGGCAAGGCTTGCATGGATGCTCCGGTCATCGGCGACGGTCGAGCCGTACGCAGCTTACTTGATCCACAGACGCACAGCGTCCCAGGCGCGGCCGAAGAAGCCGGCCTGCGGAACCGCTTCCAGGACGGTCAGAGGCACTTCGGCAATCGCGGTTCCCCCCGCAGTGGAAACTTTCAGTACACCGACCTGCTGACCGGCGGCCAGCGGCGCGACCAGCGGATCGGCACGCTCGATGCGGGTCTGCAGGCGCGCGCCGTCGCCTTTCGCAACCGTCACGAATACCGCCTGCGGCGCACCGAGTCCGACCTGGCTGGCGCGGCCTTTCCACACCGGCACGGTAACCATCGGCTGGTCCTTCGCAAACAGGCGCACCGTATCGAAGGCCTGGAATCCCCAGTTCAGCAGCTTCTGGCTTTCGTTCGCGCGGGCCTGCATCGACGTCGTATTGAGCACGACGCTGAGCAGACGGCGCTTGCCGGGCCCGTCGCCGGTCATGCCGAGATTCGGGAATTCACGCTCGGCGCTGGCGATCAGGCAATAACCCGCGGCTTCGGTGTAGCCGGTTTTCATGCCGTCGACGCTCGGATCGCGGCGCAGCAGCAGGTTGCGGTTCGGCTGCGATATGTTGTTGTACTTGTACTCCTTGATCGAGTAGTAGGTATAGAACTCCGGGAAGTCGCGGATGATGCGCGTCGCGATCATCGCCAGTTCGCGCGCGGTGCTCTTGTGGCCGGGCTCGGTCAGACCGGTGACGTTCTTGAAACTGGTGTTTTTCAGCCCGAATGCCTGCGCTTGCCGATTCATCAACTCGACAAACTGCTCGACGGTGCCGCCAACGCCCTCGGCCAGCGCGACCGATGCATCGTTGCCGCTCTGCACGATCATGCCGTGCAGCAATTGCTCGACCGTCGGCGTCATCGTGGTGTCGATGAACATCAGCGAGCCGCCTTCCTTGCGCTCGTCCCAGGCGCGCCTGGACACCGGCAGCGTCTGCTGCAGCGTCAGCTTCTTGTCGCGCAGTGCGGTGAAAACGACATAGGCGGTCATCAGCTTGGTCAGCGAGGCCGGATCCGCCGGCGCATCGGCATCGCGTTGCGCCAATACCTGCTCGCTGGTCAGGTCGAGCAGCAGGTAATGCTTGGCGGCGATTTCCGGCGGCTGCGGCGCCTGGGCCACGGCAGCTCCGTGCAAGCCGAGCAGCAGGCCGAGCGCGGCGATCGAGTTCTTGAACAGCGGAATGAATCGGGTCATCGAAACTCAGTGAGGAAAGAATTGGTTGGGAGAGGCGGCATCGAACCGGACAGCAGTGACAGCGTCCCCGGCCTCCGATGCCCGCCACAATGTCGAGGTCGCCGAGGGATCGACGGGACGGGCCAGGGCTTGCGCACGCCGCGGATTCAGCGTCCTACGTCTGGCGGCAGCAGCAGGCGATCGACCGGCTGGCCCTTTTTCAGGTGCGAGTCGACGATCTCGTCGATATCCTCATTGTCGACGAAGGTGTACCACACGGCTTCCGGATAGACGACCGCGACCGGGCCACCGGCGCAGCGGTCGAGGCAGCCGGCCTTGTTGACCCGCACGCCGCCCGGTCCGGCCAGCCCTTCGGCCTTCACGCGCGACTTGCAATGGTCGAATGCCGCTTTTGCGCCGTGCACGCTGCAGGCGTTTTCACCCTCGCCCCGCTGATTGAGGCAGAAGAAGATGTGCCGCTGGTAATAACTCATCCCCGGGATTCTACTTACCGCCCTGCCGACGCCGCCTCGCCGGCCGCCGGCTCGATCGGACCACGCTGGCGGCGCATCGTCAGCACCGCGCCGAGGTGCAGCATCGCCGCATAAGGCCACAACCAGCCGACCCATTGCGCGAGACCGTGAAAACGGATGAAGCGGCCCTGCTCCCAGGCCTGCAGGCTGCTCGCGTAATACGGATCCGCTGGCGCCTGCGTGACCAGGCTGATCATCAGGGTCAGCACGATCAGCCCGAGCGCCGCAGCGGCGCGGTACGGCAGCCAGGCCAGCAGCAGCGCCAGCGTGGCGCCGGTGCCGAGCGCCCAGACGGTTTGCGGCGTTGCCCAGGCAAAGGCATGCTGCGGCGCGAAATTCAGCGCCGTCGACAAGGTCGTGATCGCCGCCGCGACGAGCGGCGCGACGAAGCCCAAGGCCACCCTGCGCCAGCCCGGCACCGAAATCGAGAACGCCACCAGGCAGGGCCCGAGCAGGCCCAGCACGACGACCAGGAAGTCGCCGGCAGGCGGCAACGGGCGGGCCATCGGGTCGGCCTGCAACCATCGCTCGGCCCAGGCTTCCGCGGAACTGTTCTGCAACGCTTCGAGCAGCATGTCGCGCACGCGCGGGATCACCTGGCCGACGCCGAGCGGCAGCGGCTGCGGAAAAAGCAGGCCAATCGGCCAGGTCAGCAACAGCACCAGACCGCTCGCGCTGCGGCGGGCAAACCAGCGGTCGCGGATCGACTGCCAGCGGTCGATGCCGCCACGCAGGTGGGCCAGCGCGCCGAGCCCGGCGCCGAACGCCGTGCCGGCCAGATTCAGTGCGGCATCGACGTTCGACGGAATGCGCTGCGGCAGAAAATTCTGCAGCGTCTCCATCAGCAGGCTGAGCGCAGCGCCGGCCAGGCTGGCGGTGATGAATGCGCTGCGGGTGCGCCAGCCGCTGCGCACCAGCGCGATGAACATCAACGCGCCGAACGGCACATAACCGAGCAGATTGGCGATCAGGTCGAACCAGGTCCACCAGCGCGGCCACGGCAACAGCAGAAACTTCCACAGCGGCACGCCCGGCAGATGCCAGCCGGTGAATGGATACAGGCTGGCATAAACGATCAACGCGCCGAACAGCAGCGTCAGCGGGATCGCCGAGCTGCGGTGGCGCGCGGGCAGCGCGACCGATGGTCCTGCCGGCGGTCGCGTCGCTTCCATCAGAACGGCTTGACCACCACCAGGATCACGGTCGCGGCAAACAGCAGCACCGATACCTCGTTGAAGACGCGGAACCACCGTTCGCTGCGCGTGTTGGCGGAGTTCTCGAATTTGCGCAGCAGCGACTTGCAGGCGTGGTGGTAACCGATTGCCGCGACGACCAGCACCAGCTTCGCATGCATCCAGCCGTTGCCAGGGCCACGCAGCCCGATGCCGTAACCGAGCCACAACACGCCGCCAAGGGTCAATGCAACCAGCATCAAGATGCCCGAGAAGCGATGCAGGCGGCGCGCCATCAGCAGCAGCCGTTCGCGCTCTGCATGGCTGTCGGCCGGCACCGCCGCCAGATTGACGAAGATGCGCGGCAGATAAAACAGGCCGGCAAACCAGCTGGCGACGAAAACGATGTGCAGGGCTTTGATCCAGAGCATCGGGCGATTATCGCGACAGGCGGGCACTGCTGCCGGCTCCGGCCGTGGTCGCTGCGCCGTATCATTTCGGCGATGCTGAGCCGCCCGGCCAGCCCTTCCGGATCGTCGCAACGTGTACACCCCGCCACCGTTTCCAGCCAGCCGTCCGCGCCGTCTTCGGCGCGACCCGTTCACGCGTGACCTGGTCCGTGAGCACCGCCTGCATGCCGAGGACCTGATCCTGCCGGTATTCGTGCTCGATGGCCATGGCATCGCGCAGGATGTCGCGTCGATGCCGGGCGTGCAACGCGTGAGCCTGGACCGCCTGCTGCCGATCGCCGAGCAGTGTGTCGAACTCGGCATCCCGGTGATGGCGCTGTTCCCGGTCATCGAGCCGGCGCTGAAAAACGAGAACGGCGACGAGGCCTGCAATGCCAACGGCCTGGTGCCGACCGTCGTGCGCGAAATCAAGCGCCGCTTCCCCGAACTCGGCGTCATGACCGACGTTGCGCTCGATCCGTATACCAGCCACGGTCAGGACGGCCTGCTCGACGCGAGCGGCTACATCGTCAACGACAGCACCGTCGACGTATTGACGCGGCAGGCGCTGGTGCAGGCCGAGGCCGGGGTCGACATCGTCGCGCCGAGCGACATGATGGACGGGCGTATCGGTGCGATCCGCAACGCTCTCGAGGCAAAAGGCCTGATCCACACCCGGATCATGGCCTACAGCGCGAAATATGCGAGTGCCTTCTACGGCCCGTTCCGCGATGCAGTCGGGTCGGCGGCCAACCTCGGCAAAAGCAACAAGAAGGTCTACCAGATGGACCCGGGCAATACCGACGAGGCCTTGCGCGAGGTTGCGCTCGACCTTGCCGAAGGCGCCGACATGGTGATGGTCAAGCCGGGCATGCCTTACCTCGACGTGGTGCGCCGGGTCAAGGACGAATTCCGCGTGCCGACCTTCGCCTACCAGGTCAGCGGCGAATACGCGATGCTGAAGGCGGCCGCGCGCAACGGCTGGCTGGATCACGATGCGGTGATGATGGAAAGCCTGTTGGCCTTCAAGCGCGCCGGGGCCGACGGCGTGCTCAGCTATTTCGCCCTCGACGCCGCAGGTTTGCTGCGCCGGGCCTGAAGCCGGCGTCGACGGCTCGCCGATGCGGATCTTTCACGTCGCTGGTGATGGCTTCGCTGAACTGGCGACCGCGCCCGAACAGCTGCCGGCCAGCGGTTATCTGTGGGTCGCCTGTTCGCGCCCTGCGTTTGCCGCCGAACTGGCCGACCTGCAGGCGAGGCTGCGCAACTGGACCGGCGGTGAACTGGTCGATCTGCATGTATCGGACCTGCTGAACAACCAGCTGCCGTCGAATTACGACTCGACCAGCCTGTACGACCTGCTGGTATTTCGCCGCCTCGGCACCGGCTCAGCCGACATTCCACAGCCGGCCCCCAATCCAGGCTCGTCGATCGAGACCAGCCCGGTCGGATTCGTCTTGTTCGACCGACTGCTGCTCAGTGTCCACCCCGCCGACGGGCAGCTGCTGCAGGCATTCGTGCAGCGGCTGTCCCAGCAAAGCCAGGTGCCGGACCACCGCAACTCCGCCCGTCTGCCGCCGAGCGCGGCCGACCTGATGCTGCGGATGACCAACCACATCGTCGACGGCTACCTTGACTTGCGGCGCGAGCTCGCGAAGGACCTCGGCGAACTCCAGCAGCAGCTGTTGCAGCCGCGCAGCCGCTTTGGCAACTGGCGGATGCTGCTCGATCTGCGCAACACGCTGCACCTGCTCGAGGACCACTGCGAGGACCAGCGCGCGGCAATCGTCGAATGGATCGATTCGCTCGACGAATGGTCGAGCAACCTGACCGAAGCGGCGCGCCGCGAACATGAACTGCTGCAGGTGCGCTCGCGCGACGTGCTCGAGCACATCGAACGCGTGCTCAGCCATGTCCGGCGGCTCGAGACATCGGCCGAGACCGCGGTGCAGATGCATTTTTCGGCGCAAAGCCATCGCACCAACAACATCATGCGCACGTTGACCGTGCTGACCGCGATCTTTCTGCCGCTGAATCTCGTCACCGGTTTTTTCGGCATGAATTTCGACCGCCTGCCGCTGATCCACAGCACGACCGGCGTCTGGGTCGTGATCGGCCTGCTGGTCGTCACCGGGGTTGCGCTGAGCATCTTCTTCTGGCGCAAGCGCTACATCGGAAGCACGCCGTGAGCGGCGCGCAGTTCACCCGGCGCCAACTGCTGTTGCTGGTCTTCGTGACGGTATTCTGGGGGCTGAACTGGCCGGTGCTGAAGCTTGGCGTCAGCGGCTACCCACCGCTGTCCTTCCGTGCGCTGTCGATGGCGCTCGGTTTGCCGATGCTGCTCGCGATCTGCCTGTGGATGAAGATGCCGCTGCGCGTGGCGCGCGCCGATTGGCGCGAACTCGGCCTGCTGACCTTCACCAACATGGTCGTCTGGCACACGCTGGCAATCCTCGCGATCCAGTCGCTGTCGTCGGGCCGGGCGGCCATCCTCGGCTATACGATGCCGATCTTCTCTGCGGTCTGGGGCATGCTCTGGTTCAGCCAGCGCCTCAGTGGCCGGCAAGGCGTGGGTGTCGGCGCCGCGGCGTTCGGCGTCGCCTTGCTGCTGTGGCACGAGATCGACCGCCTGACCGGCAGCCCGGCTGGCGTCGCCGGCATGCTCGGCGCGGCCGCGGTCTGGGCGTTCGGCACCCAGTTGCTGCGCCGCACCCGGATTGCCGCACCAACGCTGGTGCTGGTCTGGTGGATGAGCGTGCTGACGACCATCGTGATGGCCAGCCTGGCCTGGACCTTCGAGCGGCAGGCGTGGACGCCGTTGCCGCCGGCGGTGTGGGCCGCCGTCGCCTACAACGCGGTGCTGATCTTCGGCATGGCGCAGCCGGCCTGGCTGCTGCTCGCGCGCGACCTGCCGCCGGCCGCGTCGACGCTCAGCGTGATGCTGATCCCGGTGCTCGGCACCGCCTCCGGCGCCTGGTTTCTGAACGAGTCGCTGCATTGGCAGGACGGCGCGGCGCTGGCGCTGATCGGCATTGCGATCGTATCGGTGCTGTGGGCGCCGCGCCGGCCGCCCGACGATCAGCCGGCGCGGTAAGGGTCGGCGACGCCGAGACCGGCCAGGATCTCGCTTTCGCGTGCCTCCATCAGCTGCGCCTGCGCGTCGTCGAGGTGGTCGAAGCCTTGCGCATGCAGCGCGCCATGGACCAGCAGGTGCGCATAGTGGTCGGCCAGTGCAATCCCCTGCGCGGCCGCCTCGCGCTCGACGACCGGCGCACACAGCACCAGATCGGCAACCACCAGCGGCTGATGGCTGTAATCGAAGGTCAGCACATTGGTTGCATGGTCCTGGCTGCGGTAGTCGCGGTTCAGCGCCAGCCCCTCGGCCTCGCCGACGATCCTGACCGTGATCTCGCCCGGCCGCTCGAGGGCCGCGCGCAGGCAACTCACGACCCGGCCCCGCGGCAAGGCCGCCCGGTGTGCGCGCACGGTGTCGTCACGCGCGAACTGCAGCGACAGCGTCAACGGCGGCTTCGGCATGCGCCCGCTCATTCACCGTCGGACCGCGCCGCGTCATAGGCCTCGACGATGCGGGCCACCAGCGGGTGGCGCACCACGTCGACCGCGGTGAAGCGGGTCGTCGCAATGCCCGAGACGCGGCGCAGGATGCGTTCGGCCTCGATCAGGCCGCTGCGTTCACCACGCGGCAGGTCGATCTGGCTGACGTCGCCGGTGACGACACATTTGCTGCCGAAACCGATCCGGGTCAGGAACATCTTCATCTGCTCCGGCGTCGTATTCTGCGCCTCGTCGAGGATCACGAAGGCATGGTTCAGCGTGCGCCCGCGCATGAAGGCCAGCGGCGCAACCTCGATCAGACCTTTCTCGAACGCGCGGGTCACCTTGTCGAGCCCCATCAGGTCGTACAAGGCGTCGTACAGCGGACGCAGGTAGGGGTCGACCTTCTGCGCCAGATCGCCGGGCAGGAAACCGAGCCGCTCGCCGGCTTCGACCGCCGGCCGGGTCAGGATGATGCGTTGCACGGTGCTGCGCTCGAGCGCATCGACGGCGCAGGCGACTGCCAGAAAGGTCTTGCCGGTGCCGGCCGGTCCGATGCCGAAGCTGATGTCGTGGCTGAGGATGTTGCCGAGATAAAGCTGCTGGTTCGGCGTGCGGCCGACCACATCGGCACGCCGGGTGCGCAGGCTCGGCTCCGCCGGTGTGTTGTCGCTCCCCGCGGCGGCACGCCGGCTCAGCGATGCCGGGTCGGCGACGGCCTGGACCAACGCCAGCTGGAACGATTCCGGCTCGAGCGGCGTCTTTGCCTGGTCATACAGCGATTGCAGCAGCGCCACCGCGCGTTCGGCCTGCAACTTGGCGCCTTCGATGCGAAAGGATTCATTGCGCCGCGAGATCGAGACATCCATCGCGGATTCGATTTCTCTCAGGTGGGCATCCATGCTGCCGCACAGATGGGAAAGGCGGTTGTTGTCGACGGGGATGAAGGCGTGGCGAAGGATCACGGGCGCGCTGCTTCCGGGGCCAGGTTGCGGGGGCACGATTGTCGCGCGAATGCCGGTCTGGCGTCGCGCACAATCGCGGCCGATGCTCAAGCTGCGCAATCAATGGTCCGTCATGCTCGCCGACCGGCTGCGCCCGGTCCTGCCGCGGCGCTGGGTCATCTGGCTCGGCCTGGTGCCGGTATTGCTGTTGCTGGGCGCGGGCAGCATCTGGCACCCCGACGACAGCGAGCCGGTCTTGCCGCCGCATGTCGTCGAACTGCGCCATGCGGTGGCCTGGCCCGGCGTCCGCCAGGGCGGCGAGGCCAGTGCGGTTGCCGTCGAACTGCCCGCCCTCGGCCCTTCTCTGCCGCTCGACGAACAGGGTCGTGCATTGGTCAGCCTGCGCTTTGACTGGCCGCAGGAATTGCCGCCGCAAACCTTGCTCGGGGCGTATCTGCCGGGCAGCTGCGGCTCGATCGATGTCGATCTGAACGGCACCGCACTGCTGCGCGACGCGAGGCCCGGCGACGCCCGGGCGCAGCTGTGCCCACACCCGATGCTGATACCGCTGCCGTCGACCTTGTTGTACAAGCGCGGCAACCGACTCGACATCCACCTGCACGGCCTTCGACTCGCCAAAACCAGCAGTGCGCGCCGGGCAGCCTACCTGGCGCCGCCGTGGATCGGTCCACTTGCCACGCTGCAGCAGCAGCAGGCAGTGGCCGAGATGGTGCACGTCGGACTGCCGCGCCTGATCCACTTCGGACTGCTGGTGCTCGGCGGCATCGTGCTGTTGCTGTCACGTGCCGGCCACAACGTCACGCTGCTGCGGCTGTACGGCCTGCTGGTGCTGGTCTGGTCGGCCGCGCTCGGGCTGATCGTCTGGGCTGCGCCGCCGTGGCTGCCGGCAAGCTGGTTCGACGTGCTGCTGGTCAGCCTGTGGACGCCGACGGTGGCGTTGACGATCCGGCTGCTGCTGACGCTGTGCGGCCGCGCTTGCCGATGGCTGTTCAGGTTGCTGGCGCTGCAGGGTATCGTGATTCCGCTCGGCATGGTGCTCTTGCCGGCCGACATGTCGTTCATCTGGGCGATCTCGTCGGCGGTGATCCTGGTGGCCCAGGGCATGGCGGTCTTCGTCTTCTACCTGACCGACCGCTGGCGGCAACGGCGCGAGGAATTCTGGTTCGGTCTGGCGGCCTGGGCACTGGTGGTCGCGGCGTGGACGCTCGACGCGTTGTCGACGCCATCCGGCCTGCCGCCGTTGCTGACGGTGGCCTGGATTGCCGGCTCGCCATTCGGCTGGGCCGCGATGGCGGTGGTCACCGGCGTGCGCATCGTCTCCGGTCTGAACCGCGCGCTTGTCGCTGCCGAGGCGAGCCGCGCGCTGCTGCAGACGCGGGTGCTCGATGTCACCGCCGTCGTGGAGCGAAATTTTGCCCAGCTCGCCGAGATGCGGATCGCGCAGATGACGGAAAAGGAGCGCAAGCGCATCGCCTCCGACCTGCACGACGACCTCGGCGCCAAACTGTTGACGATCGTCCACACCTGCGAAGACGAGCGCATTGCAACCCTTGGCCGCGAGGCACTCGATGAAATGCGCCTCGCAGTGCGCGGGCTGAGCAGCAAGCCGATGCCGGTCGGCGATGCGGTCGCCGACTGGCGGGCCGAGATCGTGATGCGGCTCGGCAAGACCAAGATACGGCTCGAATGGCACAGCTCTGGTGAATTCGACGGCCAGGCGCTGAATGCGCGGGCCTATGTGCAGATCACGCGGATCCTGCGCGAAGCGGTCAGCAATATCCTGAAGCACAGCCAGGCGACACGCTGCAGCATTCGATTGAACGCAACGGCGAACGAATTCAACATCGTCGTCAAGGACGACGGCCGCGGCCTGGCCGAGGGCGCCGAGCAGGCGATGGGCGCCGGCCACGGGCTTGCCAGCATGAAACAGCGCGCCCAGCAACTCGACGGCAGCTGCGAGATCACCTCGCTGCCTGGCAGCGGCACCGAGATCAAGCTGAGCTTCCCGTTGCGGGAGGATCGGTCGGCCATGCCGGACCGCGCCAGCGGTTAGCATTGCCGCTCGCTCGCTGCCCACTCCTCATGGCCCAGACGATCTCCAATATCCTGATCCTCGAAGATCTGCCGAAGATACGTGCCTGGCTCAAGCAACTGGTCGCCGACGCCTTCCCGCGGGCGATGATTGCCGAGGTCGCGCTGGTCAGCGAGGCGCTCGAGCTGATGCATTCGTTGCAATTCGATCTGGCGCTGATCGATCTGGGTCTGCCCGACGGCTCCGGCGTCGACGTCGTTGCGGCGCTGCGCGAGCAGCAGCCCGATAACCAGTCGGTCGTCGTCACGATCCACGACGACGACGAGCATCTGTTCCCTGCGTTGCAGGCCGGCGCCTTCGGCTACATCCTGAAGGAGCAGCCGCGCGAGATGATCATCGAGCAACTCGGCCGGATGCACCACGGCGAGCCACCGCTGTCGCCGTCGATTGCGCGGCGCGTGTTGTCGCATTTTGCCGGCTCGCGTAAACCGGCCGAGCGGACCAGCGAGCTGCCGCAGGTGGTGCTGACCGATCGGGAAAGCGAGGTGCTGTTGCGCGTCGCGAAAGGTTTCACGCTGCCGGAAATCGGCGCCCAGCTCGGTCTGTCGCGGCACACGATCGCCGACTATGTGAAGCAGATCTACCGCAAGCTCAATGTCAGCTCGCGCGCCGAAGTGGCGCTCGAGGCGCAACGCCTCGGCCTGTTCAGGCGCTGACCGGCGCGCCTGGATAATCGCACGATGATCGGACGACTCACCGGGCTGCTTGCCGAAAAGACCCCGCCGCAGGTGCTGCTCGATGTCAACGGCGTCGGCTACGAGATCGACGTGCCGATGAGCAGCTATTTCAATCTGCCGGCCCTCGGCGAGCGGGTCAGCCTGCTGACGCACCTGATCGTTCGCGAGGATGCGCACGTGCTGTTCGGCTTCCTGACCGCGCGCGAACGCGCGACCTTTCGCCTGCTGATCCGGATTTCCGGCGTCGGTCCGCGGATGGCGCTGGCGATCCTGTCGGGACTGAGCGTCGACGACCTCGCACAGGCGGTCAGCGAGCAGCAGAGCGGCCGGCTGGTCAAGGTACCCGGCATCGGCAAGAAAACCGCCGAGCGGCTGCTGCTCGAGCTGAAGGGCAAGCTCGGCGAGACTCCGGGTGTCGCCGTCGCGGCGGTCGGCAGCGGCCATGCAGACATCCTGCAGGCGCTGGTTGCGCTCGGCTACAACGACCGCGAGGCAGCGGCCGCGATGAAGGCCTTGCCGGCCGATGTCGGCGTCAGCGACGGCATCAAGAGCGCGCTGCGCTCACTCGGCCGCTGAGCCCGGCCGCCGGCCTCAGTGGCGATGGCCGGCCATGCCCGGCGCCTCGACCTTGACCGGTACCGTCACCGACCCCGCCTTCTCGAACACCAGCGTCAGGTCGAATACCGCGCCGGCCTTCAGCGGGCCTTTCAGCCCGGTCAACATCAGGTGCAGGCCTCCCGGCTTCAGTTCGACGGTCTGCCCGGCCGGCAGATCGACGGCGTCGAGCTGGCGCATCCGCATCACGTCGCCTTCCATCCGCATCGAATGCAGCTCGACGGTGGCGGCAATCGGCGACTTCGCGGAAACCAGCCGATCGGCGCCGCTGCCGGTATTGCGCAGGCTCAGGTAGCCGCTGCCGACCGACTGGCCGACCGCGGTCGCCCGCGCATGCGGATGGCCGATCTCGATGGCGCCCTGCCGCAACGCATCCGCAGCAAAGGCAGCGGCTGCGAGGAGCCAGGCCGCGGCGCCGAGCAGCAGGCGGGACCGGACGGTTCGAACGACGGACATACAACAATTCCTCAGGACAGGGAAGGGATGGCTGTCGGCGCCATCCGATAATGGGACATGAGCATCCAGACCGATGATTTCGCGGTACCGAAACGGGTCGTCAGCGCCGCGCCGACATCGCCGAACGAGGAAGCGATCGAGCGTGCCTTGCGCCCGCGAGGGATGCGCGATTATGTCGGACAGGTGAAGGCACGCGAGCAACTCGAGATATTCATCGGCGCGGCCAGAAAACGCAGCGAGGCGATGGACCACGTGTTGCTGTTCGGCCCACCCGGCCTGGGCAAGACGACGCTGAGCCACATCATCGCCAACGAGCTCGGCGTCAACCTGCGGCAGACCAGCGGGCCAGTGCTCGAGAAGCCGAAGGATCTGGCGGCGATCCTGACCAACCTCGAGCGCAACGACGTGTTGTTCATCGACGAGATCCACCGGCTCAGCCCGGTCGTCGAGGAGATTCTTTATCCGGCGCTCGAGGACTACCAGATCGACATCATGATCGGCGAGGGGCCGGCAGCGCGCAGCATCAAGCTCGACCTGCAGCCGTTCACGCTGGTCGGCGCGACGACCCGCGCCGGCATGTTGACGAACCCGCTGCGCGACCGCTTTGGCATCGTCGCCCGCCTCGAGTTCTACAGCGCCGACGAGCTGGCGCGGATCGTCGACCGTTCGGCGGGGCTGCTGAAGGTACCAACCGACCGCGAAGGCGCCTACGAGATCGCGCGCCGCTCGCGCGGGACGCCGCGCATCGCCAACCGGCTGCTGCGCCGGGTCCGCGATTTTGCCGACGTCAAGGGCAACGGCCGCATCGACAAGGCGGTGGCCGACCTCGCGCTGGCGATGCTCGACGTCGATCCGCAGGGATTCGATGTGATGGACAGGAAATTGCTCGAAGCGGTCGTGCACCGCTTCGATGGCGGTCCGGTCGGGCTGGACAACGTCGCCGCGGCGATCGGCGAGGAGCCGGGGACGATCGAGGACGTGATCGAACCCTATCTGATCCAGCAGGGTTTCCTGCAACGCACGCCGCGCGGCCGGGTTGCGACCCTGGCCGCCTATCGGCACCTCGGCGTGGCACCGCCGGCCGGCAGCGGCGGCGACCTGTTCGGCGCCGAGCCTCGCTGACGGCGGCGGTCAGCTCTCGAACAGCAGCCGGCCTTGTCCGCCCGGATGGCGGTTGCCGTGCCAAGCCGCCGGCCGACGCCCGGCCGACTGTTCGCCGAGCAGTTGCATGAACTGGCCGTTCGGAATCGGCGGGTGGAACAGGAAGCCCTGCATGCGGGGGCAACCGGCCTGCTCCAGGTATTGCGACTCCTCGGTCGTCTCGACGCCTTCGGCGATCACGTTCATGCCGAGCCCGGTCGCCATCGAGATGATCGCCAGCACGACCGGGCACGGCCCCTTCGCATGGCTGATCTCGCGCACGAACGACTGGTCGATCTTCACGGTGCCGACCGGAAAACGGTGCAGGTAGGCGAGTGACGAATAGCCGGTGCCGAAATCGTCGATCGCGACACTGACGCCGAGCCGGCACAGCACATTGAGCTGGTCGATCACGTACTGCGGGTTGCGGATGCTGATGTTCTCGGTGATCTCGACCTCGACGCGGTTCATCGGGAAGCCCCAGCGGGCCTGCGCATCGAGCAGCTTCTTGACGAAATTGCCTCGCTCCAGATACTGCGGCGACAGATTGATCGCCATCATCACGTCGTCGGCGCCGAGCCCGTTCCAGGCGACCAGGTCACGGCACAGCGTCTCGAGCATCCAGTCGCTGACCGGCACGATCAGACCGGCCTCCTCGGCAAATGGCAGGAATTCCCCGGCCGTCAACAGTCCGCGCTGCGGATGGTGCCAGCGCATCAGGCCCTCGGCACCGATGATGCGGCCGCTGCGCACGTCGATCTGCGGCTGGTAGTACATCTCGAGCTCGCCGTTCTGCAGCGCCAGCCGCAGGCCCTTGTCGAGCGACAGCTTCTGCTGCGAGGCATCGAGCATTTCCGGGTGGAAGAAGCAGTGGCCGTTCTTGCCCTCCGCCTTGATGCGGTACATCGCGATGTCGGCGTGCGCAAGCAGCTGGTCGATCGTCGTGCCGTGCGCCGGATACACCGCGATGCCGATGCTGGCCGAGATGCGAACCTCGTGCTGGCCAAGCTGGAACGGCAGCTGCAGGCATTCGAGGATCTTCAGCGCGACGACGCTTGCATCCTCGCGGCTCGACAGCCGTGGCAGCATGATGATGAATTCGTCGCCACCCAGCCTGGCCAGCGTATCGCCAGCACGCAGCGCGTCCTTCAGCCGGCCGGCAGCCTGCTTCAGCAGGTCGTCCCCGGTCAGGTGGCCAAGCGTGTCGTTGACCAGCTTGAAGCGATCGAGGTCGATGAACATCACCGCCAGTTCGCAGCCGTTGCGCGTGGCCTGCAGCATCGCGACGTCGAGCCGGTCGCGAAACAGGATGCGGTTCGGCAGGTCGGTCAGGATGTCGTGGTAGGCCTGATGCGAGATCTTTTCCTCGGCCCGCTTGCGCTCGGTGATGTCGCGCGCGACACCATAGGTGCCGCCGTAGACCGGGTTCGTCAGGCCGCCGGCCGGCTCGGCCGGCGCATACATCGCGATCGAATTGAACAGCAGCGTGATGACCTGCGGCACTGCACTGCCAAGCGGGCGCGGCGCCGGTCGTGGCCGCAGCCGAAGTTCGACATTGCGAGAGGCACGTTCGCCGGCGCGGCGCTCGTGGAAGACATGGTGCGCGGCGGCGACATCGTCGTCGTGGATCAGCTGCGAAAAATGCTTGCCGATCAGTGCGCCGGGTTCGATGCCGAGCAGGCTTTCGAAACGGTCGTTGACGAAGGTGAAGTGGCCACGCGTATCGAGCGTGTAGATCACGTCGGGTGAACTGTTCACCAGATGCCGATACAGGCGCTCGGATTCCTCGAGCCGTTCGGCCATCCGCCGATTCTCGATCTGCAGCCGGCGACGCTGCAGCGTATTGTCTATGGTGCGCAGCAGGTCTGGCAGCACATACGGCTTGCGCACGAAATCGTCGGCCCCGCCACGCAATGCGCCGATCGCCGCCTCGATGTCGGTCTCGCCGCTGAGCACGACCACCGCCACGTCGAGCGCGCGTTCCCCGACATGTTTCAGCACCGCGTGCCCGCCGAGGCCCGGCATGTGCAGGTCGAGCAGCACCAGATCGAATTGCTCGTGGCCGAGCAGGCCAATCGCGGCTTCCGCGCTGGCCACCGGAAGTGCCGAATAGCCGCGGCTTTTCAGATAGGCGGCCAGGCTCAGCCGAAGCCGCTCCTCGTCATCGACCAGCAGGATTCGCGATGGCGAAGGATTGGCGGCTGGGACGGCGCGCAGCCGCCACGCCGGCTCGTCAGCAGCGTCGATGGGGCGACGCCCGGTCGCAGGGACGAGCTTCATGACAACGGCAACTCTGGTTCGGAAGCGGGTGGCTGGCGATAGGGCAACAACATGTCGAAACGGGTTCCCGCGCCACTGCTGCGGCACAGGATCGTGCCACCCATCGCGCGCACCAGCTGGTGAACGATCACCAGGCCGCGACCCCGGGCCTGAGCGCCTGCAGATGAAGTTGCGCTTCCCGCATCCTGCTTCGCGGCAAACACACGTTGCAAGGTCTCTTTCGGCATCCCTGGTCCATTGTCTCGCACAATCAATTCGAGTGACAGCTGGCCGTCGCGATTGAGCAGACCGCCGTTGGCGATGACGATCTGGCCACCCTCGAAGCTGCTGGCCTGCATCGCCTCGATCGCATTCTTAACCAGATTGACGAGCACCTGTTCGAGCTTGTCTCGTTCGAGCATCGACAGCGTTGCCGCGCTGTCGCTCGTCTGCGCACTGAGATCGATGCCGGCGGCCCGGGCATCGGCGCGGAACAGGCGGACCACGTCGGCGATCAGGCGGTTGATGTCGACGCTGTTGGCTGCAGTCGCAGCCGTCGCGCTGCTCAATTCGCGAACCAGCCGGCCGACCCTCGCCACCTCCTGCTGCAGCACCTCGATGTCACCGCTCAGGTCGCGCAGTTCGTCGGCGCCCAGCGCATCGGAGGTGCCCAGCTTGACGTCGAGCAGGCCCAGATAGTTCTGCACGATTGCCAGCGGATTGTTGATCTCGTGCGCCAGATCGCGCGCCGAGCCGATCAGGCTGGCGGTCTGCTCGTCACGCACCCGCTGCATCGCGCGCTGCTGCTCCTGGCCGCGCGCACGCGCCGCTTCGGCACGGCCAATGAACGCGCTGAGGAACGATTGCCGGGCCGCCAGCTCGGCCAGCAACGGCCGGTCGCCGACACAGACCAGTGCCGCCATTTCCGCACCGCCGTCTCTTTCGAGCCGGGTCGGCAAGATCACCACCTGCTCGCTGTCCAGCCGCCGCAGCAATTGGTCCTCGGCAATCGACAGGATCTCGGCGGCGTCCGCTTCGCGGTCGATGAAGAGCGCTCGCCGATTGGCCAGTGCATCACCGATCCGGGTACCGGCGCCGCTCGGCACCGAAAAATCCTGCCAGACGGCATCCTGCGCGTCGGGCGGCGACCGCAACTGATCGACCCGGCGCAGCCGCTGCTCGCGATCCGGTGCCATCGCGATGACCTCGTCGAACTGGAAGATCAAACGCGCCGCATCGGCCAGTCCGTGCAGATAACTTGTTTCGTCAGGCGCCAGCGGCAGGTTCGACAACACGGTGGTCGCAAGCATCAGCGTGCCGACCTCTTCCTCGAGCTGCTCGGCAGCCGCAGTCGAGCGCTTCGGGTTGCCGCTCTGGTCGAGCCGGATGCCGAGCTGCTCGGCGGTGCGCTTCAGCGTCGAACCGGCCTTCGCCGCGATCGACGACACCTGCGCCATGTCGAGGCCGCACAAGCCGCCGGCTTCGCCAACCAGTTTCGGATTCGGCGATTCGTCGGCGACCAGATGCGCCAGTGCAACGATCCGGATCAACGGGTCGGCGTCCGCCAGCCGCTGCAGCGGCTGGTGGTGGTAACGCACGCCGTCGCCGAGCACGCGGCTGAGATGCCAGCGGTCGATCAGCCAGGCCCCAGCCTCGGCATGGTCGACCTTCAGCCAGCGGCGCTCGGCCTCGCAGTGCGAAGGGTCGTCGTCGGCCGGCAAGCCTTCGGCAAAAAACTCGGGCGCGGCGGCGAGCAATGCCAGCCGTCCGATGTCGTGCAGCAGGCCGGCCAGATAGGCTTCGTCGGCCTTGACCTCGGGGTTGTGTCGCGCCGCCTCGCGGGCCACCGCGGCTGCCAGCAGCGAATGACGCCAGAACGGCCCGAGGTCGGCACGGCGCAGCGTGGGCACACTGTGCATCGCCTGGAAAACCGCCTGGTTGATGACGATCGTGCGAACCGTCTCGGTGCCGAGCAGCGCCAGACAGTCACCGAGGTCGCGGCACCGGCTTGCCCGGCGGTAGGCGGCGCTGTTGGCAACCGTCATCACCTTGGCCGACATCGCGGGATCGGCGCCGATCAGGTCGGCAAATTCGCCGATGCTTGCATCCTCGCGCCGGTACAGCTCGAGCAGCTTCAGCAACACTTCCGGCAACGCCGGCAAGCGCACCGCCCCCAGCCTGAGCCTGGCATCGGAGACGACCTGATTTCGGGTCAAGGTTTGCAGCCGTTCACGGAGTCATTGCCGGCGTGTGGCCGGGGCGTTTTCGCCAAGCTAGGGATTGCCGAGGTTTGGCGGTTGCGGTAAGCAGACCTCGAATGGTACAAAGAACCGTAACCAAAAGTGTACGAATCAACCCTTTGATCCGACACCTGTTGCAAATCGGCCAGTCGCGGCACAACTGAAGCCGAGCCTGCCGGCCGATCGCCCGACGTTGTCAGCGCAAGCAGCCGCGCGCGTCGACCACCCACACCGCCTCGACGACACCGTCGTCCAGCCCACCGCGCACGGCAATCAGTTGCTCGTGCAGATTGACGGTCGGATCGCAATGCCCCGGCACCAGCCAGACCGTCTCGCCGAGCCCCGGCAGCGGTTCGCCGTCGTCGCCAGCGGCGAGGATCCCATGCTCGTCGCCGCCGTTGGCAAAGCGCAGGCCTCGGCGTTGCCAGACCAGGGGCAGACCTGAATCGATCGCATGCGACTTGTGGCCGGCGTCGACCACTGCACGGCCGTTGCCGCTGCTGACCACCTGCGACTTGACGAACAGCGCATGCTCGAAACGAGGAACATCCGCTGCCGGCTGGTTCGCCGCATAGTCGGCATCCATGAACAAATAGCTGCCGGCCTGCAGTTCGCCGTAGATACCGCTGGCAGCTTCATGTCCGAAGCTGCCGGTGCCGGCACCAGTCACCAGCGGGTTTTCGATGCCGGCGGCGTCGAGCGCTGCGAGCGCGCGCTGAACGACGGCCAACGCGGCAGCGATCGCAGCGCGCCGCTCGGCCTCGCTGCGCAGGTGCTGGGCGCCACCGTGGTAGGCCTGCAGCCCGGCAAAACGCAGGCCACGCTTGGCCGCAGTGTGCCGCTGCACCATTCCGGCCAGTTCCGCGGCCCGTTCCGCTGCGGCGCCGCAGCGGCCCTGACCGACATCGATCTCGACGTAGACGTCGAGCCGGCTGCCGGCGCGGTGCACCGCTTCGGCCAGCCGCTCGATGCCGAGTTCGGAGTCGACGCAGATGCCAAGCCGTGTTCCACCAGCGAGCCGGGAGACCTGCTCGAGCTTGCGGGGATCGACGATCTCGTTGGTGATCAGGATGTCGCCGATGCCGGCTGCCGCCAGCGCCTGCGCTTCCGACAGTTTCTGCACACAGACTCCGACCGCGCCGGCAGCGATCTGCAGCCGGGCAATCGCCGCGCACTTGTGCATCTTGGCGTGCGGGCGCAGCCGGATGCCGTGCTCGCGGGCGAAGCCGGCCATCGCGGCCAGGTTGCGCTCCATCGCATCGAGATCGACCACCAGCGCCGGCGTATCGATCGCCGCCACGGCGTCACCGACGCGGGCTGCCGGTTCGATCATCGAAAAGCCCCCGCGTCGCGTCGCTGCATCAGGCGGCGTGGCGAGCGGCGTCGACCACCTTGCGGCCGTCGCTTTCCTCGTCCAGACCTTCGCCGTCGGCGTCGAGGTGGGCGCTGTCGGCCCAGCCAACCAGTGTGAAACCCTGGCCGCTGTGCAGCAGCCGATTGATGCTGGCGTTGGTCACCAGCCAGGTGCGTGGCGCCTGCAGACTGATGCGGGTCGCTGCCCGATACAGGCAGTCGAGCACCCCGCCGTGGGCGACGATGGCGATCGCTTCACCTGGATGGGCGGCGGCAAGCCGCTCGGCGGCCGCGACGCAGCGCTGATAAAACGCCAGCAGCGATTCGCCGCCCGGCGGTGCGAAATCGGGGTCGCGGCGGCGCCAGCGCCGGCTCAGCTCGGGCCAGCGCGACTCGATCTGCTGGAAGGTCTGGCCCTGGAAACTGCCGAAATTGCGCTCGCGCAGTCCGAGGTCGGTGCGCACCGCCAGGCCGGAGTGGCGAGCGATAGCCTGCGCGGTGTCGAATGCGCGCGACAAGTCGCTCGAATATACGGCCGCCAGGCCGTCGGCGCTGAGTGCATGACCGAGCCGTTCGGCCTGCCGACGCCCGGAAGGATTCAGCTCGATATCGAGATGGCCCTGGATCCGCGAATCGACGTTCCATGCCGTCTCGCCATGGCGAACCGCGACGACGCGCGTTCCGGTCTCGAAACTCATCTCAGACCCCCCAGACGATGTCTTCGCCGGCCGCGTGCGAGCGCTTCATCATCTCGACCAGCGGCCAGACACGTTGCCGCAGCGATACCTTGTCGCGCCCGCTGCCGGCGGCTTGCGCAGCGTCGGTGTCATCGTCGGCATCCTTCTGTTGCTGGCGGGCCTGCTCGTCGGCGGCGACAGCGGCCTCGAGTGCAGCCGCTGCAGCCGGCAGATTCTGTGCTTCCAGAATCCCCTTCGCCGCGGGCTCCCTGCCGAGGATGCGCATCACCTGGTCGCCGTTCGGCTGCAACATGATCACGTCACCTGCCGCCTTCGATTTGAACTTGTACATCATCCGCCGTCTCCTGAAACACTGAGGTCCGATTGTGCGTTGCACGCGGTTGCCGCGGGCGCCCGCCGTCGCCTCGCGGGGCCGCGTTGCAAGCCCGCCGGGCCTGCGTGAAGGCGGTATTGTCCCCGACGACGCCATTTGACGCGTGTTGCCAGCCGGCTTGCCAACGGAACAGCCAGTTCAGCTACAATCTGCGGCTGTTTCGAGGAGCGTTGCAAGGTGCCTACAGGCATCCCAGGCTCGAGACCCTTCATTGCAACCGCGCTCACCCGCACGATGGTCTTCGTGGGTGAGTGGTGACATCCATCCCCTGTTCCGACCGAAGCGTGCGGGTCATCCACCGACGGAGCCCCGACATGAACGCTGTTCTCAAACCCGACCTGACCCAGGACCACGCCATTGCCAACCCGTCGCTCGCCGACTGGGGCCGCAAGGAAATCAGCATTGCCGAGACCGAAATGCCCGGCCTGATGGCGATCCGCCAGGAATTCGCGAAAAGCCAGCCGCTGAAAGGCGCGCGCATCACCGGCTCGCTGCACATGACGATCCAGACCGCGGTGCTGGTCGAGACGCTGCAGGCGCTCGGCGCGCAGGTGCGCTGGGCCTCGTGCAACATCTTCTCGACCCAGGACCACGCCGCCGCCGCGCTGGTTGCTGCCGGCACGCCGGTGTTCGCCCACAAGGGCGAGAGCCTGACCGAATACTGGGACTTCACCCACCGCATCTTCGAATTCGGCGCCAAGGGCAGCGATGCCGAGGGCCCGAACATGATCCTCGACGACGGCGGCGATGCGACGTTGCTGATGCACCTGGGCAAGCGTGCCGAGAAGGATCCGTCGGTGATCGCCAAGCCGACCAGCGAAGAGGAGACCTGTCTGTTCGCCGCGATCAAGGCCAAGCTGGCCGAGGATTCGAGCTGGTACAGCCGCAAGAGCGCGCAGATCATCGGCGTGACCGAAGAGACGACGACCGGCGTGCTGCGCCTGAACGAGATGAGCCGCAACGGCAGCTTGCTGTTCCGCGCGATCAACGTCAACGACAGCGTCACCAAGAGCAAGTTCGACAATTTGTACGGCTGCCGCGAGTCGCTGGTCGACTCAATCAAGCGCGCGACCGACGTGATGATCGCCGGCAAGGTCGCTTGCGTTGCCGGTTACGGCGATGTCGGCAAGGGTTCGGCCCAGGCGCTGCGCGCGCTGTCGGCGCAGGTCTGGGTCACCGAGATCGACCCGATCAATGCGCTGCAGGCGGCGATGGAAGGCTACAAGGTCGTGACGATGGAATATGCCGCCGACAAGGCCGACATTTTCGTCTCGGCCACCGGCAACAAGAACGTGATCCGCTACGAGCACATGGCGGCGATGAAGAACGAGGCCATCGTCTGCAACATCGGCCACTTCGACAACGAGATCGACGTCGCGTCGCTCGAGAAGCTCGAGTGGGACGAGATCAAGCCGCAGGTCGACCACATCACCTTCCCGGACGGCAAGAAGATCACGCTGCTCGCCAAGGGCCGGCTGGTCAACCTCGGTTGCGCGACCGGCCATCCGAGTTTCGTGATGTCGTCGAGCTTCGCAAACCAGACGATCGCGCAGATCGAGCTGTTCACGAAGGCCGACCAGTACCAGGCCGGCAAGGTCTACGTGCTGCCGAAACACCTCGACGAAAAGGTCGCCCGCCTGCACCTGAAGAAGGTCGGCGCGGTGCTGACCGAGTTGAGCGACGAGCAGGCGGCCTATATCGGGGTAAAAAAAGAAGGCCCGTACAAGGCCGACACGTACAGGTATTGAGCCCCGCGCTCGACACGGTATGAATCGGGCGGCGCAAAGCGCCCGCCCCCATCAAGCAACACCCGAGGGTCCGGCTTCGCCGGCCCGATGGGTGGCGCCCCTTGGGGGCAGGAGCGCAGCGACTGGGGGGCACCCTTGATGCGTGCTGATCAAAAGTTGTTGCAGCTCGGACTGGCGCCGACACGCTCGGCCGCGCAGCGGTTGATTGCTGCCGGTGCGGTGCGCTGGCTGGGACCGCGGGGCCCGGTGGTGTTGCGCAAGGCCGGCGAGGAGCTGCCGGATGACGCGCAGCTCGAGGTCACCGACGATGCCGAGACGCGCTGGGTGTCGCGCGGCGGCTTGAAGCTCGATGCGGCGCTGACGCTGACCGGCATCGACGTCGCCGGACGCCGCTGCCTCGATGTCGGGCAGAGCACCGGCGGTTTTACCGACGTGCTGCTGGCACGCGGTGCGGCCGCGGTCGTCGGTGTCGATGTCGGCCACGGCCAGTTGAATCCGAAGTTGCGCGGCGATCCGCGGGTCACGGTGTTCGAGGGGATCAACGCCCGCCAGCTCGACGAGGCCGCTCTGGGCCGCTTCGACCTGGCGGTCGGCGACCTGTCGTTCATCTCGATGACGCTGGTGCTGCCGGCAATCGCTGCTTTGCTCGACGGCGACCTGCTGATGCTGGTCAAGCCGCAGTTCGAACTGCAGCCGGCCGATATCGGCAAGGGGGGTCTGGTGAAGGATGCCGCGTCGTATCCGAAGGTCGAGCAGCGGATCCGTACCGCCTGTCGCGATGCCGGACTGACGGTGCTCGACTACCTGCCGAGCGCGATCGACGGCGGCGATGGCAACCGTGAATTTTTTGTATGGGCGCGCGCCGGGCAGGACCGACCGCGCTTGTCCAACCAAGCAGAGGTTCGATGATGCGTGTTCCAGTCAGTTTTGAATTTTTCCCGCCGAATACGCCGGTCGGCGATGAGAAGCTGAAGACCGTGGTGCAGGATCTCGGCGCGCTGCGGCCCGAATTCTTCAGCGTCACCTACGGTGCCGGCGGCTCGACCCGCGACAAGACGCTGGCGACCGTCACGGCAATCGCCAATGCCGGCTTCGAAGCCGCGCCGCACCTGTCGTGTGTCGGCTCGACCCGCGAGGGCATTGCCGAGATCCTTGCGACCTACCGGGCGCAACAGATCCGCCGCATCGTCGCGCTGCGCGGCGACCTGCCAAGCGGCACCGCGACCGCCGGCGAATTCCGCTATGCGGCCGAGCTGGTCCGCTTCATCCGCGAGACCCAGGGCTCGGACTGGCATGTCGAGGTGGCCGCCTATCCGGAATACCACCCGGGCGAGCGTTATGCGGCACGTGACCTGCAGCATTACGCCGACAAGGTGAAAGCCGGCGCCAGTTCGGCGATCACGCAGTTTTTCTTCAATCCCGACGCCTATTTCCACTTCGTCGACGAGGCACGCAAGCTCGGCGCCGACGTGCCGGTCGTGCCGGGGATCATGCCGTTCCACAACTACGCGAAGATCGCGCAGTTTGCGCAGCGCGACGGCATCGAGATCCCGCGCTGGGTCGCGCTGAAGATGGAAGGCTTCATGGACGATGCCGCATCGATCCGCGCCTTCGGACTCGATGTCGTGACCTCGCTGTGCGAGAAGCTGATTGCCGGCGGCGCGCCGGGCATTCACTTCTACACGATGAACCAGTCGGCGCTGACAACCGAGATCTGCCGCCGCCTCGACCGCTGAGCGTCTCCTGCGCGTCAGCCGTCGATCACCTTCTGCACTTCGCGCGGGGATGGAATGACCTCGATCCGCTGCATCCGTTCGTTCAGCGAGCGGAACTCGGCCATGATCACCAGCCGCAGGTTCTCGATCCGCGAGGCCTCGGCCTTGTCGGCGACATCCTGCACCCGCTGGATCTCCTTCAGCAGGCGGCGGGTCTCGACCAATGCGGTGATCTGCGTGCGCAGCCAGGCGATGAAAAACAGCAGCACCAGCACGGCGGCAAGGCCAAGCATCACGATGCCCAGCGGTGCGTGGATCTGCGCCACCGCCAGGTCCAGCGGTGCGGCGGTATTCAGCGTCGTCCAGTTCAATGCGGCAAGGCCGACCATTGCCAGCGCGACGATGACGGCGATCACGGTACTCAGTTGTTTCATCGGATTTCCTTTGCGGCAGCAGACCGTCAGGAGAGACGGCTGCAGGAACCTGCGGGTCCGGCCCCCGACCAGGGCCTGTTGATCGACCCACTCTAGGGATCGAACTGCGCAAAGTAAAGTTTTGCCCCGCGCACCGCAGCGGCGCGCCGGGCTATTCGCGTTGCCAGCCGAGCCCGTCGTCGGTCAGCAGCGCATCGAGCGCCAGTTCGTCGGCGCCGGCACGCAGCATCGGCAGAAAACCGTTCGAATAACACAGCCCGACGGTATACGGCCGTGGCTGCAGCGCCGCCACGGTGCGGTCATAGAAGCCGCCACCATAACCGAGCCGCACGCCACCCGGCCCGTAACCGACACACGGCAGCAGCACCATCTGCGGTTCGAAGACCTCGGTGCCCTTCGGCTTCGGAATGTCGTAGGCATCGAGCTCGGTCGGACAACCCGGATACCAGACATGAAAGCGCAGCGAGCGGCTCTCGCGGTCGACCACCGGCAGGCCGATCCGCCGCCCCTCGCCCCCCTCCGACCAGCGAAACAGCGCCGGCAGCGGGTCGAACTCCCCCTTGATCGGCCAATACGCACCAATCGCGGTTTCCTGACGGCCGACCAGCCAGGCACGCAGCGCGGCCTGCAACTGGACGGCCCGTTCCAGGCGGTCTGGCAAGGCCTGACGCGCCGCGATCAGGCGGGCGCGCATCGTCTCGCGGTCGTCAGTGGGCATGGATCCTCGATCGGCAGCCGGCATGGCCAACTCGGATTGTGCAAGACTGCGGGCATGTCCCGCCCGGAAAAGTCGGCCATTTCGTCGCCGAGCGCGGCCGAGGCCGCGGGCATCGCCGCGCATTGCCGCGATCTGCTGGCGCCGCTCGGCACGGTGCGGATTCGCCGGATGTTCGGCGGCCACGGCATCTACCTCGACGACCTGTTCATCGCGATCATCGCCGCCGGCACGCTGTATCTGAAGACCGATGCAACGAGTGTCGAGCGGTTCCGCGACGCCGGCTGCCGGCCGTTCGAATACGAGACCAGGGACGGGCGCCACACGATGTCGTATTGGAGCGCGCCGGAGGAAGCGATGGAAACGCCCGAGGCGATGGCCCCGTGGGCCTTGCTGGCATCCGACTCGGCACGCCGCGCCGCCGCTGCATCGGCCGGTCGGCAACGCCGCAGGCGATCCTGATGCGATCAGCCGCCGACCACACCCAGTTCGGTGACGACCAGCATCAGCGGCTGGTCGTGTGGTTCGGGCCGGAAATCGGCATCGTCGAGCAAGCCGACCGACCACGCGACGCCGACAGCGGTGACATGCGGATGGGCCGCCTGCCAGCGGTCGAAATAACCGGCGCCATAACCGAGCCGGTAGCCAGCAACCGAATAGCCGACGCACGGCAACACGACCACGTCGGGCACGACCGGCCGGCCGTCGCCGCTGCCAAGGCCGCACTCATCGATTTGCACCGGCTGCCGCTTGTTCCACAGCCGGTAGTCCATTGCGTGGTTGGCACGCCGGCAGAACGGCAGCGCCCAGTCGATGGCTGCCAATGAGGCGTCGGCCGCACACGCCTGCACTGCGTTAAATTCGGAGCGCATCGGCCAGTACAGCCCCAGGCAATCGGGTTCCAGCTGGTGCAGCACCTCGACCAGTCTGCGCTGCAGCGCTGTTTCAGCTTCGGCAAATGCCGGGCCGGCAACGAAGCGGTCACGTGCGGCGAGCAGTGCCGTTCGCAGGGCGGGTCGCTCGGTGCGGGCTTGCCGGGTAGCATCAGGCTGCATGGACGGAGAGATATGAACGCCAAAACCACAGTGTGCGACAAGTCGGTAACTGCCCGGCAATCCGAACGGCTGACCGACCGCTGCCGCCGCTGGCGGGTCGCCGGCGTCGCGAGCCTGGCGATTGCCACCGCCGGCTGGCTGCCAATGCCGGCGGTGGCGCAGTCGACCGGCGTCTCCTACGACACCATCATCGAGGCGCGCGAGGCGTTTCGCCGACGCGACCGCGATCGGCTGGCGGCCAGCCGCGCGGCGGCGGTCGCGACCGGTCACCCGCTGGCGATGTGGCCGGACTATTGGGAGATGAACCTGCGGCTGGAGGAGCTGACGCCCGCCGAGGTCGAGGCCTTCTACAAGCGCTGGCCCGGCACCTACGTCGAGGATCGCTTCCGCAACGACTGGCTGCTCGAGCTCGGCAAACGCCGTGACTGGCCGACCTTCGCCGCCGATCAGCCGCGTTTCCGCATGAACGACGATCGCAGCGTCACCTGCTACGGGCTGCTGATCCAGTTGCAGGCCGGCCGCGATGTGCGGGCGGCAGGGCGGGCGGCGCTGGCCGACCAGCGTGAAGGCGAAGACGGATGCCGCTTGCTGACGGCGTCGATGCTCGCTGCCCGGCAACTCGACAACGAAGACCTGTGGCTCAGCGCGCGGCAGGCCCTGGCAGCGAATCGCCCTGCGGTGGCAAAAAGCAAGCTCGCACTGGTCAATGCCGATGCCGCGAGCGCATTCGACGCGCTCTACGACAACCCGGCGAAGTTTCTTGCCACCAAGGCGGGAAGCCGCGACCGCGGCGCTGCCGAACTCGCGACCCTGGCGCTGATGCGCAGCGCCGCAAAAGACATCGACTACACGAACAATGCGCTGACAAGCCGCTGGGACAAGGCGCTGCCGGCCGATCTGGCCGGCTGGGCATGGGCCGCGCTCGGCCGACAGGCCGCCTTCAGGCTGCAGCCGGAGGCGGTGGCCTTCTACGACCGCGCCGAATGGTTCGCCGAACGCGGCCAGCCGCGTCGCAAGCGCAGCGACGGTGTCGTCGTCGACTGGCCGGACGATACGCTCGCGTTCCGCGTGCGCGCACTGCTGCGCCAGGCCGACCCGACCGGTCATCCGATCAAGCTGTGGACCAAGGTGCTCGAGACCATCCATGCGATGAGCGCCGACGAGCAGCGCGATCCGGCATGGCGCTACTGGAAAGCGCGGGCGCTGCGCGTCACCGCGGTCGACAACAAGAGCCTGAGCAGCGAACAGGCCGATGCGCGGATCGTCGAAGCGCGTCAACTGCTCGAGTCGCTGGCCGGCGAGCTGAATTTCTACGGTGCCCTTGCCGTCGAGGACCTCGGCCGAAAATTCGTGCTGCCGCCGCCGCCGAAGCCGCTGACAACCGACGAACGTGCGCGCGCCTTCGGCACACCCGGGCTCGACCGGGGGCTGCAACTGATCTCGATCGGGCTGCGCAGCGAAGGCGTGCGCGAATGGAATTTCACATTGCGCGGCATGGGGGATCGCGAACTGCTTGCGGCCGCCCAGTGGGCCTGTGACCGCGAAGTCTGGGACCGCTGCATCAATACCAGCGAGAAGATGGTCGGCGAAATCGACCTCGCGCAGCGTTATCCGATGCCGTTCCGCGACGAGGTGCTGGCGCAGACGCGCGAGACCGGCGTCGACCCCGCCTATGTCTACGGCCTGATCCGCCAGGAATCTCGGTTCATCATGAACGCGCGCTCGCATGTCGGCGCGTCCGGTCTGATGCAGCTGATGCCGGCGACCGCGCGCTGGACGGCAAGGAAGATCGGCCTCAATTTCAGCCAGGACCAGATCGACGACCGCGCCACCAATCTGCTGCTCGGCACCAGCTATCTGAAGCTGGTGCTCGAAAATGCCGGCGGCCAGCAGGCCCTCGGCGCGGCAGCCTACAACGCCGGTCCGGGACGGATGCGACGCTGGCGCGAGGGGCCGCCGATCGAGCCGGCGGTCTGGGCGGAAAGCATTCCGTTCAGCGAAACCCGCGACTATGTGAAGAAGGTATTGGCCAACGCGCAGCTCTACGCCGCCAGATTGGCCGGCGAGGTGCCGCCGCTGCGCCAGCGGCTCGGCCCGCCGATCGGCACGCCGGCAGCCGGCTCGACAACCGACAAGGATCTGCCATGAAGCCGCTCGCGGTCGACCGCATCCTGATCCTCGGCGGCAGTGGCTTTGTCGGCAACAGCCTGTGCGCCCGCCTCGTCGATCGCAACGGCGGCGGTGGCGGACGCATCACGGTGCCGAGCCGGCGCCCGCAGCGTGCGAAACACCTGATGCCATTGCCGACCGTGCAGCTGCGGCAGGCCGATCTCGGCGATGAGCGGCAGCTGCGCGCGCTGGTTGCCGGGCACGATGCAGTGATCAACCTGGTCGCGATCCTGCATGGCAATGAGCGGCAGTTCGAGGCCGTCCACGTCGATCTGCCGCGCCGCTTGGCTGCGGCCTGCACCGCCGAGGGCGTGCGCCGCGTGATCCATGTCAGCGCGCTCGGCGTCTCGGACGATGCACCGTCCGCCTATCTGCGCAGCAAGGCCAAGGGGGAAGAGGTGCTGCGCTCGGCCGGCCTGCAGCTGACGCTGCTGCGGCCATCGGTGATGTTCGGCGCGAACGACCGCTTCATCAACCTGTTTGCATCGATGCAGCGTTTTGCGCCAGTCGTACCACTGGCCGGCCACGACGCGCGGATGCAGCCGGTCTGGGTCGAGGACATCGCCAGCGCGCTGGTCGCCTGCCTCGATCAACCGGGGACCAGCGGCCAGACGATCGAGTGCGCCGGGCCGACGGTATTCACGCTCGGAGAGCTGGTCGCGATGGCCGGCCGCTGGGCCGGGCATCAGCGGCCGGTGCTGCCGCTGCCCGACAGCCTCGGGCGCATGCAGGCCTGGGTGATGGAACACCTGCCCGGCACGCCGCTGCTGTCGCGCGACAACCTGTTGTCGCTGCAGGTGCCGAATATCGCGACCGGCACGCTGCCCGGCCTCGAATCGCTCGGCATCGTTGCGACCGACATCCGCAGCGTGATGCCGGACGTGCTGTCCGGCCGCCACGGGCCGGCCCGCCTCGACGGGCTGCGCGCACCGGCGCGCGAATACGGCCGCCGCGGCTGATCAGCTTTTCACGGTGGACGAGATGGCAAACCTGCGGCTGGTGATCGGCAACAAGAACTATTCGTCCTGGTCGATGCGGCCCTGGGTGTTGATGAAACAGGCCGGCATCGTTTTCGACGAACGGAAGCTGCGTTTCGACGGCTTCGATGCCGACTCGCAGTTCAAGCGCGAGCTGGCCAGCATCAGCCCGGCCGGCAAGGTGCCGGTGCTGCTCGACGGCGACTTCGCGGTCTGGGACACCCTGGCGATTGCCGAGTATCTGGCCGAGTCGTTTCCAGACCTCGCGTTGTGGCCGGAGAACCGCCAGACCCGCGCCCGCGCGCGCAGCGTCTGCGCCGAGATGCACGCCGGCTTCGGCGCGTTGCGCGAGCACTTTCCGATGAACATCGAGGCGTCGCTGCCCGAGGTCGGCGAACGCATCCTGCGTGAGCAGGCCGCGGTGCGCAACGATGTCGATCGCATCACCGCGATCTGGAACGAACTGCTGGCAAACCACCGCGGGCCACTGCTGTTCGGCCGCTTCAGCATTGCCGACGCCTTCTTTGCGCCGGTCGTGATGCGTTTTCGCAGCTACGGCGTCCCCTTGGAAGGCGCGGCGCGTGCCTATGTCCATGCCGTGACCGCGCTGCCGGCAGTCGATGAATGGATTCGCGATGCGCTCGCCGAACACGACTTCCGGCCGTTCGAGGAGCCCTACCGCAGCCGCTGAGCCGGCGGCCCGCGCCGGCTTCTACACTGCAACGATGAAAAGCTGGCTGGTTGGTGGTGCGGTACGTGATGCCTTGCTCGGGCTGCCGGGCAGCGATCGGGACTGGGTCGTCGTCGGCGCCAGCCCGCAGCAGATGATCGATGCCGGTTTTCTGCCGGTCGGCAAGGATTTTCCGGTTTTCCTGCATCCGCAAACCCGCGAGGAATATGCGCTCGCGCGCACCGAACGCAAGACCGCACCCGGGTACCACGGCTTCAGTTTCCACGCCGCACCCGACGTCACGCTGGAGGAGGACCTGTTGCGCCGCGACTTGACGATCAATGCGATCGCGCAGGCCGAGGACGGCAGCATCGTCGATCCGAGCGATGGTCGCGGCGATCTGCAGCGGCGTGTGTTGCGCCATGTCAGCCCGGCCTTTGCCGAGGATCCGGTGCGCATCCTGCGGCTGGCGCGTTTTGCCGCCCGGTTTGCCGATTTCAGCGTCGCGCCGGAAACGATGGCGCTGATGCGCGGCATGGTCGCTGACGGCGAAGTCGATGCGCTGGTCGCCGAGCGGGTCTGGCAGGAGTTGTCGCGCGGGTTGATGGAAAAGCGGCCGTCGCGGATGTTCGAGGTGCTGCGCGAATGCGGTGCACTGGCGCGGCTGCTGCCCGAAGTCGAGCGGCTGTGGGGTGTGCCGCAGCGTGCCGACCACCACCCGGAAATCGATACCGGCGTGCACCTGATGATGGTGCTCGACGTCTGCGCGTCGCTGGCGGCGCCGCTCGAAGTCCGCTTTGCCTGCCTCGGCCATGACCTCGGCAAGGGTACGACGCCGGCCGAGGTGCTGCCGCGCCACATCGGCCATGAAGAACGCAGCCTGCGGCTGGTGCGCGCGCTCGGCGAGCGGCTGCGCGTGCCGACCGCCTGCCGCGAACTGGCCGAGCTGGTGGCCCGCGAACACGGCAATGTGCACCGCAGCGGCGAATTCGGTGCCGCTGCGCTGTGGCGGCTGCTCGACCGATGCGATGCGCTGCGCCGGCCGCAGCGGTTCGACGCGATCCTGCTGGCCTGCGAATGCGACGCCAGGGGACGGCTCGGGCGCGAACAATCGCCCTATCCGCAGCGGCAACGGCTGCGGCGGGCGCTCGAATTGGCGCAGGCCGTCGATGCGCGGCAGATCGCCGCCGATGCAATCGCCGCCGGCCGCCGCGGCCCCGCCGTCGGCGCCGCGATCCAGGCTGCGCAGACCGCCGCGATCGAAGCCGGTATCGACGTCTAGAACAGCTGGCCGACCAGCAGCCCGATCAGGCTGATCAGCACCGCACTGGCAAACGGCAGAAAAAACTCCCGCCCGAACAGCGTGAAGCGGAAGTCGCCGGGCAGCCGGCCGAGGCCCATCTTCTCGAGCCAGCGGTGAAAACCGTTGAAGATCAGCAGCGCGACAAAAACGACGATCAGCCAGCGGATCACAGCGTGTGGCTCCGGTCGCCTTGCCTGAAGCCGAGCGGGTCGTCGAGGAAGGGCCGTTGACAACCCTTCGCGAAGGCGATCACCTTGAACAGTTCGCCCATCTCGTGTTCGTTGACGAGTTTCTGCGCATGGGCACGCTCGCGCGGATCGGCCGCCTGCAGCAACTCGGCCAGACCGCAGTTGAACAGGAAGCGCGCCTGCGAGGTATAGCCGATCACCTCGGCGCCGGCATCCTGCGCAGCCAGCGCAATGGCGGTGAAATCGACGTGTGCGGTGATGTCCTTCGCGCCGACATCGACCAGCGGATCGGCGTCGACCAGGTGCGCCTGGTGGCACATCACGGTGCCCTGGTGGCGCTGCGGGTGGTAGTACTCGGCCTGCGGAAAACCGTAATCGACGAGGATCGCGACGCAACGCCGCATCCGCTCGACCGCCGTCGTCACGAAGGCCTCCGCCTGCCGATGGATCTCGACGGTGCTGCCGGCGATCCACTGCTGCGCGAGCGGCGGGCGCAGATCGGTCGGGCGGTCGGCCCAGGCAAAACCGCCCTCGCCGCTCGCAACACCGCGCTCGAACCAGCGTTCGCCGTCGAAATGCAGCAGCTGCACCGGCATCGCGTCGAGCACCTCGTTGCCGACCACCAGCCCGTCGATCGCCGCCGGCAGTTCGTCGAGCCAGCGCACGCGGTCGCCGAACCTGCCGAGCAGTGCCTGCTGGCGCTCGCGCAGGCTGGCCGACAGATCGACGATCGAATAACGCTGCAGGGCAACGCCGAGCGCATCGAGTTCGTCGATCAGCTGCGCCGCGAGCGCACCGGAACCGGCACCGAATTCGACGATCTCGGCGCTGCCGGTCGCCGCCAGCGCCTGCGCGGCCTGGCGCGCCAGCGCGCGGCCGAAATGCGGCGACAGCTCCGGCGCGGTGACGAAATCGCTGCCCGACTGCGGCAGCAGTCCGAAGGTGCGGCGGCCGCTTGCGTAATAACCGAGCCCGGGCTGGTACAAGGCCATCGACATGAAACGGTCGAATGGCAACCAGCCGCCGTTGTCGGCGATCGCCGCGCCGATCAGCGACGTCAGTGCCGCCGATACACTGCCGGCTTGGTTGTTGTTCATCCGCCGATTGTAGGAATCATGTCGTCACGTCCGGTTGTCCTGGTCACTGGCGCGGCCCGTCGGGTCGGCCGCGAAATCGCGCTGCACCTTGCGGCGGCCGGCTACGACATCGCGGTGCACTGCCGCAGTTCGCGCGACGAGGCCGAGCAGACCGCACGCGACGCGCGCAGCGCCGGCGCGGCCGATTCGGTCGATGCGGCGGTTTTCAGCGCCGATCTGGCCGACGAAGCGGCCTGCAATGCGCTGGTACCGGCGGTGGCAGCGCATTTCGGCCGCCTCGATGCCGTCGTCAACAATGCATCGACCTTCGAATACGACGATCTGGCCGGCTTCAGCCATGCGGCGATGGAACGCCACTGGCGCGCCAATACCGCGCCGGCGGTGTTGCTGACGCGGGCGCTTCACAAGCTGCTCGGCGACGGCGAGGCCCGCGGCTGCGTCGTCAATCTGAGCGACCACAAGCTGTGGAACCTGCATCCGGACCACTTCTCGTACACGCTGTCGAAGGCCGCACTCGAAGCGGCGACGCAGATGCTGGCGCAAGCCTGCGCGCCGCAGCTGCGGGTCTGCGGCGTTGCGCCCGGCCTGTCGCTGCCGTCCGGGCCGATGAGCGAAGAAGAATTTGCCGGCATGGCCGGCCATTCGCCGCTGCGCCGCCTGTCGTCGCCGCACGATATCGCCCGCACCGTGCTGTTCCTGCTCGAATCGCCGGCGATCACCGGCACGACGCTGCTGGTCGACGGCGGCCAGCACCTGCAGCCGCAGCCGCGCGACGTGCAGTTTCTGCCGGCGCCCGAATGAAGCGCCAACCCTTCGCATAAAAACCGCCACCCACCATGTCCATCCTGATGAGCCATCCGGCGCTCGCCGACTGCCGCCGGCTGTTCCTGCGCAACTACAAGGTGCACGTGCGCATCGGCGCGCATGCATTCGAGACGCTGAGTGCCCAACGGGTGGTCTTCAATGTCGAGCTGTATGTGCCGCTGGCGCAGTCGACGCCGGCCCATGACCGGCTCGACGAGGTGCTCGACTACGACTTCATCCGCAGCACGATCCGGCAGCGCATCGCCGAGGGCCACATCGTGCTGCAGGAAACCTTGTGCGACGACGTATTGCGGCTGATGCTGGAGAACCCGCAGGTGCGGGCGGCCCGTGTCTCAACCGAAAAAACCGACGTCTACGACGACTGCGATGCGGTCGGCTGCGAGGTATTCGGAATCAATCCGTTGCCGGCCGGCTGAGGGCCGCAGCACGGCGCTTCAATCGACGGCGATCTCGCGTGCGAAGCGGTCGACCGTATCGTCGCGGTCGAACAGGATGTCGCCGGCGGTCGGCTTGCCGGTGCGCAGATCGAACGAATCGAAATCGAACAATTCGCGGTCGAGCAGGTGCGACGGCACGACATTGCCCATCGCCGTCATCATGCTGCGCAGCCGCTGCGGGTGCTCCCGATCCCACTGGCGCAACAGTTCCTTCATCGCCTGGCGCTGCAGATTCGGCTGCGAGCCGCACAGGTTGCACGGGATGATCGGAAAGCCCATCGCCGCCGAATAACGCTTGATATCGTCTTCCTTGCAATAGGCCAGCGGGCGGATCACCGTATGTTTGCCGTCGTCGGAGCGCAGTTTCGGCGGCATCGTCTTCAGCGTGCCGCCGAAAAACAGGTTCAGCAGCAGCGTCTCGAGGATGTCGTTGCGGTGGTGGCCGAGTGCGATCTTGGTCGCGCCGAGTTCGCTCGCGGTGCGGTACAGGATGCCGCGGCGCAGCCGCGAACACAGGCCGCAGGTCGTCTTGCCCTCCGGCACCTTGTCCTTGACGATGCTGTAGGTGTCCTGCTCGACGATTCGAAACGGCACGCCGATGCCTTGCAGATAGTCGGGCAGCACCTGCTCGGGAAAGCCCGGCTGTTTCTGGTCGAGGTTGACCGCGACGATCTCGAACGCGATCGGCGCGATGCGCTGCATGTACATCAGCGTATCGAGCATCGTGTAGGAGTCGGCACCGCCGGACAGGCAGACCATCACGCGGTCGCCATCCTCGATCATCGAGAAATCGCGCACCGCGCGGCCGGCGAGGCGGCGGATCTTCTTCTGCACCGTCTGCGCGGTGGCGGACAGCGCTGCGTGGGGCACCGTGCTGCCGTGGGGCCGGGGCGACGCGGTCGCGGTGTCGGAGGTGGCTGGCGCAAAGGTCTGGCTCATGGCGGTCGGAGCGGGCGCTCGATGGAAAACCGTGTCATTGTCTCAGCCAGGCCAAACCCGACTGTCGCCGACGGCGTTGCCGGCAGGCCACCGGGCCGGGCCGGAACCTCGGCCGGAACCGGGAATCGAAGCAGGATCGATCGGAGGATGTCATGTTGAAGAGCCTGAGCCTGATGCTGGTCGCCGCGCTGCTCGGCGCCTGCGCGACGATGAACAATCTGAGCAGCGACGTCTCGACCTACGGCAGCTGGCCGGCCGGGCAGACCAGCCCGCGTTTTGTATTCGACCGGATCCCGTCGCAGTCAGCCGAGCAGCAACAGACGCTCGAAGCCGCCGCGCTACCGGCGCTGACCGCCGCCGGCTTCCGCCAGGTCGACGATCCCGCTGCGGCCGATTACATCGTGCAACTCGGCGCCACCGTCACCGCCGACCCGCGCTGGATCGACGACCATGGCTTTTATTCGCCATTCGGCTGGCATGCCGGCTGGCGGCACCGCCATTTCGGCATCGGCTTCGGCGGCGGCTGGGGCTGGGGCCGCTACGGCGGTCCGCTGGCGAGCCAGACCTATTCGCGCGAGGTCGTCGTGCAGATCCGCGACCGCCGCAGCGGCCGCACCGTCTACGAGACGCGGGCGGCGAACAGCGGTTATTCGCCGTCGATCCGTTCGTTGCTGCCGGCAATGTTCGATGCGGCGATGGCCGGATTTCCGAATTCCGGTGGCGCCAATCCGCGGCGCATCGTGACGCCGATCACCGGCTGAATCCTGCCCTCAACCCTCGAGGTCGGCGACCAGCGTGCGGATGTCGGCCTCCCAGCTGCCGAGCTTCCTGATCAGGTGCTGGCGTTGTTCGGCGTTCGTCGAATTGTGCAGTTCGGCGATGAAGGCGCAGTTGTGCTCGAGCAGCCGCTGCTGGTAGGCCCGATAGGGCTCGCGCGGTGACTGCCGCACCCGCTGGCCGAGTTGCAGCAGTTCGGCCCTGACCGTCTCCGGCGGTGGCTTGTCGGCACTCCAGCGGCGCAGGCTGGCCAGGGTGTCCTGCTGGCGGGCGCGTCGTTCGGCCAGCGACACCTGCGCATCGAACGGCGATGCCGCAGTGCGCCGGGCGACCAGCGCACGCTGGTTGTCGTCGAGCGATCCGTAATAGTCCTCGGCCCGCTTGATCATGCGCTTGACCGCCTCGCGCTGCCGCAGCTCCGGATCGGGCTGCAGGTGATCGTCGACATACCCGCGGTTGTTCTTGGCCTGGCGCCGCTCGATATTCCTGATCTGCTCCGGGCGCAGGGTCGGTGCGATTTCGGCGATCGCCGGTACCGCATGTTCATAGGCGCGCAGCGCACGTTGTGACAGGTCGTCGGCAAACCGGCAGACCTGCGCCGGCGACAGCGTGCCGGCGGCATCGGCACGCGCCCGTGCGACCACCGCACCGAGGTCGGCGAGCTGCGTTGCCCGGTGCCAGCGAAACCAGTCGGCAAGCACCTGGCGGACCTTGGCCGACTGGCCGTCGTCGAAATCGACATAGCGGTCGGCCCACCAGTACGCCAACGTCGGCCCCTGGTTGTAGCTGAGGCGCAGCGTGCTGCAGGCGGCCAGGCCGACCACCAGCCCGCCGATAATCAGCATTCGCAACCGGGAAAAAAAGATGGATCTAGATGTCGTGATCATGGCCGCCGGCAAGGGCACGCGAATGAAATCTGTGCGGCCGAAGGTGCTGCACGAGCTTGCCGGACGCAGCCTATTGCAGCATGTTCTCGACATGGCCGCGCGGCTGGAGCCGGATAGCCTGATCGTCGTATCGGGACATGGCGCCGACGAGGTCGAGGCCAGCTGCGCCGGTGCCGCGGTGTCGTTTGTCCGCCAGATGCCGCAATTCGGCACCGGCCATGCGGTGCAGCAGGCGGTGCCGAAGCTGCACGCTGCCGGCACGACACTGATCCTGAACGGCGACGTGCCACTGATCGAACTCGAGACCGCGCGCGCGCTGGTCGCGGCCTGCGGCGGCGAGCGGCTCGCGCTGCTGACCGTCGAACTCGACGACGCGACGGGTTATGGGCGCATCCTGCGCGACCGCGACGGCCGGATCACCGGCATCGTCGAGCACAAGGATGCCAGCGACGAGCAGCGCCTGGTGCGCGAGGTTTATACCGGCGTGATGGCGGCGCCTACCGCGGCGCTGAAGGGCTGGCTGGCGCGGATCGGCAACAACAATGCGCAGCGCGAGTACTACCTGACCGATGTGGTCGGACTGGCGGTTGCCGACGGCGTCGAGGTCGTCCATGCGGCCGCGCACGACGAAACCGAGGTGCTCGGCGTCAACAGCCCGAAACAGCTGGCGCAGCTCGAGCGGCGGTTTCAGCAACGGGCTGCCGATGCGCTGATGGAAGCCGGTGTGCGGCTGGCCGACCCGGCCCGCTTCGATCTGCGCGGCGAACTGGTCTGCGGCAGCGATGTCGAGATCGACGTCAACTGCGTCTTCGAAGGGCGGGTTGAACTGGGCGACGGCGTGCGCATCGGCGCCAACTGCTGCCTGCGCAATGCCCGCATCGGCGCCGGCACGGTGATCCATCCCTACACCCACATCGACGGCGACAGCGCCGGCGTCGCGGTCGGCAGCGGCGCGTTGATCGGCCCGTTTGCGCGGCTGCGCCCAGGCGCCGAGCTCGGCGACGAGGTGCACATCGGCAATTTTGTCGAGGTGAAAAACAGCCGCATGGCGCGCGGCGCGAAGGCAAACCACCTCGCCTACCTCGGCGACGCCGAAGTCGGCGAACGCGTCAACTATGGCGCCGGCAGCATCACCGCAAACTACGACGGCGCCAACAAGCACCGCACGGTGATCGGCAACGACGTCCATGTCGGCAGCAACTGCGTGCTGGTCGCGCCGCTGACCGTCGGCGACGGCGCGACGATCGGCGCCGGCTCGACACTCGGCAAGGATGCGCCGGCCGGCCAGCTGACGCTGGCACGCGCTCGCCAGTGCAGCCTCGCGAACTGGCAGCGGCCGGTCAAGAAGTCAGGTTGAACGGCGGCGTTGCCGCGGCGGCGCAGCCTCAGCCTGGTGCCGGGGCCGCGGCAGCGGCCGCTGCTGCCGTTTCGGCCGCCAGGCACAGATCGTCCCAGGCCCTGGCCTTGTCGAGCGGATTGCGCAGCAGATAGGCCGGGTGATAGGTAACGACCAGCGGCACGCCCTGGTAATGGTGGACCCGGCCGCGCAGCCGGCCGATCGGCTCGTTGCTGCGCAACAGGCTTTGCACTGCAAAGCGGCCCATCGCGAGGATGATGCGTGGCTTGATCAGTTCGATCTGCCTGACCAGAAACGGCTCGCAGCGGGCGAGCTCATCAGCGGTTGGGTTGCGGTTGCCCGGTGGCCGGCATTTCAGCGTATTGGCGATGTAGACCTGCCGATCGGCAGCGCCTTCGGCGCGGCTCAGCCCGAGTGCCAGCAGCATGTTGTCGAGCAGTTGTCCGGATCGCCCGACGAAGGGTTCGCCCTGGCGATCTTCCTGCTCGCCGGGCGCCTCGCCGACGATCATCCATTCGGCAGACCGGTTGCCGACACCGAATACCGTCTGCGTGCGGCTCTCGCACAGGCCGCACGCGGTGCAGGCGGCAACCGCATCGCGCAAGCCGGTCCAGTCGAGCATCGCGACGGCGCCGGCCGGCCGGTTCGCCGGCGCTCCCATCGGCGCCACCTGCGCCTGCGGGGCCGGTGCCGGAACAACCGGCGCGGCGGCCTGCGGCTGCGTCGGTGATGGCGCAGCGGGCTGAGCGGCCGGTTCGGGCGCAGGCGCGTCCGTCGGCTCGTCAGGCGCTGCCGCCGGGGCCAGCCATGGCGGCAGCCCCATCTCGGCGAGCATGCGCCGCTGTCGCTCAGTCCAGGCCATCGGCTGGTCCATTGCTCGCGCCCGGCATCGGCGCGGTTGCCAGGCTCATCACGATCGCATCCTCGCGGGCGCCGCCAGCCGCCGGGTAATAGCCGCGCCGGATTCCGATTTCGCTGAAGCCGAGCCGGCGGTACAGCGAGCGTGCCCGCAGGTTGCTGGTGCGCACCTCCAGCCACAACATGCCGGCGCCGTGCTCACGGCAAAGCTGCAGCAGGGCATCGAGCATCGCGCGGCCATGGCCGCGGCCCTGCAGCGCCGGCGCCACGCTGAGGTTCAGCAGATGCATCTCGTCGACGCCGGACATCGCGATGAAATAGCCGATGACGCGGCCCCGCTCGTCGAACATCAGCCGCGCCAGATAACCCGCGTGCAGCGAATCGAGAAAATTGCCACGCGTCCACGGAAATTCGTAGGCGGCCTGCTCGATCGCCAGCACCGCCGGCAGATCCGACGCCAGCATCGCACGCAGATTGGCGTGCGGCTTCACGACGGCGTTCATCGCCGCCGCCTGCCGCAGGCGCCGCGGGGCCGCAGGCGATCGATCGTCATGCCGCCTTCGCCGCCCGCGCGGCCTCGCGTTCGGCGGTCGTCAATGCGACCTTGTCGCGCAGGTACAGCGGTACCGCCTGTGCGGCGTCGAGCAGCCGGCCGTCGCTGAACTGCGCGACCGCGAGCCGGCCGAGCGCCTGCGCCCTGCCGCTGCCGCTGCCGTCGCCAGCGCCAATCCGCGGGACATCGCCACCGGCCAGTCGAGACCCCATCACCGACAGTGCGGAGCCTGCAAGCGCGCCGGCCGGCGCTGTGCCGAACGACGCATTCCAGGCGTCGACCGCATACAGCGCCGGCGCAACCAGCGTCTGCCAGCGCTGTTCGCTTTCGCCCTGCCAGCGATAGGCGGCGGCATAGATCTCGTCCATCCGCGCATCCTGCAGCACCCAGACGGTATCAGCGCCGATCGCCAGCAGCTCGGCACGGGCCCCTTCGGCAACCAGCATCAGGCTGTCGATCGCAAGAACCGGTTTGCCGGCACCGAAGGCCAGCCCCTGGGCGACCGAACAGGCGGTGCGGATGCCGGTGAACGCGCCAGGGCCGCAGCCGAAACCGATCGCATCGAGGTCGGCGAGCCGGCAGCCGGCTCGCTCGAGCAGCAGCTGCAGATCGGCCAGCAGCCGCGCCGAGGCCTGGGCGCCGCCGTCGCCTTCGATCGCCAGCATCGACTGCGGCGTGACCAGCACCAGGCTCGTCTTTTCGGTCGCGGTGTCGATCGCCAGCAGCCGACAGGGCCGGGCCGGCGCGGGTCCAGTTTCGACATCGTTCATGCGACGAGTTTAGGGCAAGCCTGCAACGCCTTGCCGACCGGCGACGCCCGGCGCAGCGGCCGTGACATGCCATCATTCGCCGATGCCACGAAGCCTCTGCCAATTGCCTCCCTCCGGGCACCAAAACCGCTTTTTCTGCACCGCCTTGTTGTGGTTGCTGCTGCTTGGCGGGACAGTCCCGGCCGCCGCCCAGCAGCGGCTGCCGCCGGAAGTCATCGCCGCGCTGCGCAGCGCCGACATCGCCGCCGAGGATATGGTGGCGATCGTCGAGGAAGCCGGCAGTGCCGGCGCCGGCACCGAGCTGCTGGCCTGGCAGGCCAGGCGACCGGTCAATCCGGCGTCGCTGATGAAGCTGTGGCCGACACTGGCCGGGCTCGAATTGCTCGGTCCGGCCTGGCGCTGGAAGACGCCGGTCTGGCTGACCGGCACATTGCCCGAGCCCGGCTCGGACGCCGGCATCTACAACGGCGACATCGTGATCCGCGGCAGCGGCGACCCGACGCTGGTCGTCGAGCGGCTGTGGCAGATGTGGATGCGGCTACGCCAACTCGGCATCCGCGAGATCCGTGGCGACATCGTGCTCGACCGCAGCGGCTTTGCCGCCGGCACCAGCGCCGCCGATCCGGGCGAATTCGACGATGAGCCCCTTCGGCCGTACAACGTGCAGCCCGATGTGCTGCTGTTCAACCACAAGGCGGTCCACATCGGTTTTCGGCCCGAGCCGGCGCGCGGCATCGCGCGGCTCAGCGTCGAGCCGCCGCTCGACGGGGTGCGCCTGCCGGTGAGCGTGCCGCTGAAGCCCGGTGGCTGCGGCAACTGGCGCGCCGATCTGCAGGCCGATTTCAGCGATCCGACCCAGCTCCGCCTCGGTGGCGCTTTTCCGACCGCCTGCGGTGAAAAACGCTGGTCGTTGGCCTATCCGGCGCCGGCCGAGTTCAATGCGCGCTTGCTGGTCGGGTTGTGGCACGAGATGGGCGGGCGCTTCAGCGGCCGGGTCCGTGGCGGCGTCGCGCCGAATACGCCGCCCAGCTTCGAGCTCGAATCGGCGCCGCTGGCCGAAGTCGTGCGCGACATCAACAAGTTCAGCAACAACGTGATGGCGCAAAACCTGTTCCTCAGCCTGCCGCTGGCGCTGCAGGGCAGCGGCAGCGTCGAGGGCGCTCGCCGCGTCGTCGTCGACTGGGCCCGGCCGTGGCTCGGCGACGAGGTCAATACCTGGCTGCTCGACAACGGCTCCGGATTGTCTCGCCACCACCGTGTCAGCGCACTGGCACTGGCGCGGCTGTTGCAGCGTGCGTGGTCGGGGCCGCTGATGCCGGAATTCTTTTCGTCGCTGCCGGCCAGCGGCATCGACGGCACGCTGCGCCGCTCATCGATACCGCCGGGCCGCGCCCACCTGAAAACCGGTTCGCTGCGCGATGTCGCCGGCATCGCCGGCCATGTGCTCGCAGACAATGGGCGGCGTTATATCGTCGTCGCGATCATCAACCATCCGAATGCCAATGCCGCCCGCGCGGCGCTCGACCAGCTGGCGTCATGGGCGATCCGGACGCCGCTGCGCTGACCCTGGAGCAACCACCCGATGCTGAACTGGACCGACTGGACGGGTTACGCCGCCGCGACGCTGACCACCTTGTCGTTCGTGCCGCAGGCCTGGCTGAGTTTTCGCAGCCGCGATGTCAGCGGCATCTCGCTGGGCATGTACAGCATCTTCACGGTCGGCGTCGCACTGTGGCTGGCCTACGGCATCTTTCTCGGCGCCTGGCCGATCATCATCGCCAATGCCATCACGCTGACACTGTCGGCCAGCATCCTGATGCTGAAGCTGCGCGCCGGCCAGGCCCCCGGCTGAGGCAGGTCGCGGGCGGCGCCGCAGCGATCAGAACGGGTTGTTGCGCGCTACCGATGCGGCGATTTCGCCGACGCGGAAATGCCCGGCCGCGCTGAGGTTCAGGTTGTCGGCCCACAGCCAGGTGTTGGCGTTCGCCGCATTGCCGGTGCTGTCGGTGCCCAGCGTCGCCGTCGTGCAGTTCGGCATCGTCACGGTGCTCAGGCAGGCCGCATCCTTGACATTGGTAAGGCCGAATTCGTTCGGGAAGCTGATTGCCGCCTGGATCCGCTCATCCGACTGGACCAGCCCGATCCTGCGACCGTCGTTCATGATGTCGACGCGCAGCTTGGCATTGAAGCGCTCGGACAGCGTCGTCAGCAGCGCCGCGCGGTCGACGCCGGTGTGTGCGGCCTTTTCCTTCAGGCCGAACGGCGTCTTGCCGAGATCGAGCACTTTTGCCAGCAGCACCTTGCCGCCGGCATTGGCGATCCGGTTCACCTGCACCGCCAGCGCCGCGCCGGCCGCCTCGGCCGCCGCCTTCGCCTGATCGACGCTGATCGCCGGGTATTGCGCGTAGATCGCCAGCACATCGTTCCGGCCAACCATGATCGTTGCCAGGTCCTTGCCGGAGAAACTGTCACCGGCCAGGTGCGCGTTGACCTGCGCGGTCAGATCGGCAACTTTCGCACCCGGGGCCGCATAGATGCGGCTGCGCGGCGCCGAGACGTTGGTCGGGTTGCACTGCGGAAAAACCAGGCCGAAGGCCGATGCGACCTGCTGCACCCAGATCGGGTTGCTCGCGCATTCGACCGCCGAATTGCTCGCGTCCAGTGCATTGACGGTGTATTTCAGACCGCCCGAGGTGATCACGCTGTTTTCGTCGCCGAAAGCCAGCACGCGCTGCGCTTGGAACGGCTCCAGCTGGGTACCGCCACCACATGACGCGAGCAATGCGGCGGTGGCGGTGAGCGCGGTGATACGAACGATCTTGCGCAGCACCGCTGCGCCGTCTAGCAGACCAAAGGTCGACATAAAAACATGACTCCAGGAAGCTCTAGCAGGCCCAGCAGGGCCGTTGATTCGGGACATAAGCCGATTCGTCAATCCGAGGCCGCGCGCTGCAGCCGATCGCGCACGCCGTCCCATTCGACGCCCGGCGGTGGTTGTTCGACCCAGATCAGCTGCACCCCCTTCGCATCGAATTCGCGCAGCACGGAAAACAGCTCCCGTGCCACCAGTTCGGCCTGCGGCGGCATCGTGCGCCAGATCGGCCCGCCGGACCGCGCCGGAAGCGGCGGAACGCTGTGGGAATATACCGCCAGACCCTGGAAGCCCGGTCCGAGCACCTGCAACGCGGTTTTCAGCTGGCCGCCATCCATCAGGCGCACCCTGGCCCGCGGCGCATAGTGCGAGTCGAGGCTGCCCGAAACCCGAGGCGCATCGTCGCCGCGATCGGCCAACGCGCAGCCGGCGGCCGCCTCGATCTGGCGCCGCGTCAGCATGCCGGGGCGCAGCAGCACCGGCAATTCACCGCGACAGTCGACGATGCTCGATTCGATGCCGACCGGGCACGGCCCACCGTCGAGCACCAGCAGGTCGGCCGGAAACTCGCCCTCGACATGCGCCGCAGTGGTCGGGCTGACGCGGCCGAACTGGTTCGCGCTCGGCGCGGCAACGCCGGCGACGCCGCGCGCCGCAGCGGCCTGCAGCAGCGCACGCGCGACCGGATGTGCCGGGCAGCGCAGGCCGATGCTGTCCTGCCCGCCCGCGGCGGCGGCGCCCATCGGCGGCGAGCGATCAACGATCACCGTCAGCGGCCCCGGCCAGAAGGCGGTGGTCAGCCGCTCGGCCAGCGGGCTCCAGCGGGCGGCAAAGCGGGCGGCGCCGGCCTGATCGGCAACATGCACGATCAGCGGGTGATCGGCCGGCCGGCCCTTCGCACGGTAGATCGACGCGACCGCATCATCCGAATCGGCCCGGGCGCCGAGGCCGTAGACGGTTTCGGTCGGGAAGGCCAGCAGCCGTCCGGCCGCCAGTTGATCGGCGCCGCGCTCGATCGACGCCGGGTCGAATCCGTTCAGCAGCACCGCCGCCCGCCCTTCCCGCTGCCTGCGGTCACGGCGTCGGCAACCCGAGCACCGCGGCGGCCTGCCGCGCAACGGCCAGCGCGCTGGCCGAGTCGGCCGCGGTGACCGTCAGATGGCCCATCTTGCGGCCGCGCCGCGGCGCGAGCTTGCCGTACAGGTGCAGGTGCACGCCGGGCAGCGCCAGCAGCGCGTCCCAGCGCGGTGGCCGCTCGCTGTCGTCGGCGGCAAACCACAGGTCGCCGAGCAGATTCAGCATCACCGCCGGCGAATGCTGGCGTGGCGCGGTCAGCGGCGCGCCAACCAGCGTACGAACCTGCAACTCGAACTGCGAGACATCGCAGGCATCGACGCTGTAATGGCCGGAATTGTGCGGCCGCGGCGCCATCTCGTTGGCAACCAGCGCACCGTCGGCCGAGCCATCGTCGACGACAAAAAACTCGACGCACAACACGCCGACATAGTTCAGCGAACTGGCCAGCTCGCGGGCCGCCGCGACCGCCTGCGCGGCCAGCGCCGGCGCCACATCGACCACCGGCGCGATCGTCACCGCGAGGATGCCGTCGTGATGGCGGTTCTGCTGAACCGGCAATTCGACCATCTCGCCGTTGCGAGCGCGCGCGACGATCACGCTGAGCTCGCAGCGCAGCGCGAGCCGCTTCTCGAGCAGGCAACGCGAGCGGCCGAGGCTTTGCCACGCCTCCGCCAGTTCGGCCCGCGTCGCGACGCTGCGCTGGCCCTTGCCGTCGTAACCGAGCTGAGCGGTTTTCAGGATGCCGGGCAGCAGGTCGTCACCGATCGCGGCGAGTTCGGCCTCATTGCCGATCGACGCAAACGGCGCGGTCGGCACGCCGGACTGGCGGAAATGGTTTTTTTCGGCCGCACGGTCCTGGCAGACCGCAACGGCGTCGGCGGCCGGCGCGACCGGCCGCTGCGCACCGAGCGTGCGCAGCGCGGCCGCCGGCACATTCTCGAATTCGGTGGTGATTGCGGCGCTGCGCTGCATCAGCTGCGCCAGCCCCTGCTCGTCGAGATACGGCGTCGCGATGTGGTAATGCGAGACCAGCCCTGCCGGGCTCGCCGGATCCTCGTCGAGCACCGCGGTGAAATAGCCGAGCTGCTGGGCGGCATGGACAAACATCCGGCCCAGCTGCCCGCCGCCCATCACGCCGAGCGTCGACCCGGGCGGCAGATAGCTCGTCGCGGCATGCGCGGCGCTGCTCATTCGAGCCGCTCCCGAAGACAGCTCGGCGCGGTCATTTCAGGTCCGCCGACATCGCCAGCGCCGCCTCGCGCTGGCGGGCGCGGAAGGCGTCGAGTCGGCTGCGCAGTTCGGCCGATCCAGTGGCGAGCATCGCAACCGCAAACAGCGCCGCATTGGCGGCGCCGGCAGCGCCGATCGCAAAGGTGGCAACCGGAATGCCCTTCGGCATCTGGACGATCGAATGCAGGCTGTCGACCCCTTGCAGATGCCGGCTTGCCACCGGCACGCCGAGCACCGGCACGGTCGTTTTTGCCGCCAGCATGCCCGGCAGGTGGGCGGCGCCGCCGGCGCCTGCGATGATCGCCTTCAGCCCGCGCCCGGCCGCCGCTTCGGCATAGGCAAACATCTCGTCGGGCATGCGGTGCGCCGAAACGACCCGGGCCTCGAACGCGATACCGAACTCGGTGAGAATGTCGGTTGCCTGGCGCATGGTTTCCCAGTCGCTGCTGGAACCCATCAACACCCCGACCTGTATTTCGGACGTGTTCACCTGCATTCGCCTGCTGATCGACTCATGCTTGAATTGTAGGTGGCTCGTCGCCACCTGCATCTGGCCGACCCGCCACTGACCGGCGTACCTTTGCTGCCCGCAGCCGATAATCCCGCACCATGATTGACATCACGCTGAAAAATTTCGAAGCCGAACTGATCAAGGGATCGGCTCAGGTACCGACGCTGCTCGACATCTGGGCGCCCTGGTGCGGGCCGTGCAAGACACTCGGCCCGCTGCTCGAGAAACTCGAGGTCGCGTATGCCGGGCGCTTCAGGCTGGCCAAGCTCAATGCCGACGAACAACCCGATATCGCCGGTCAGCTGTCGCAGATGTTCGGCGTGCGCAGCATCCCGTTCTGCGTGATGTTCCGCGACGGCCAGCCGGTCGACGGCTTCGTCGGCGCGCTGCCGGAGGCCGAGATCCGCAAATTTCTCGACAAACACGTGCCCAGCGCCGACGAGATGGCCGCCGAGGAGGAAGTCCAGCAGGCCGAGGAATTGCTCGCCGAAGGCGATACCGACAGCGCGATCCAGAAACTTGCCGATGCACTCGAACTGAACCCGGCCAACGACAACGCGCGCTACGACTACCTGCGCGCGTTGCTGCTCGACGGGCGCACCGAACCGGCCCGCGCAGCCCTCGAGCCGGTGCGCGACCAAGTGATCCCGAATCCGCGCTTTGTTGCCTGCCAGCTCTGGCTCGATGCCTACGACAGTGCCGCCAACGGCCGCAGCGAGGAGGAACTGGCCGCAGCGGTCGCCGCCAACAAGCGCGATTTCGACGCGCGGTATGCGCTGGCGCAGCGCCATTTTGCGGCGCGTCGCTTCACCGCGGCGATGGACGAGCTGCTCGAGATCATCATGCGCGACAAGGCCTGGAACGACGAGCTGGCGCGCCGCACCTTTGTCGCAATCCTCGAGGTGATGAGCAAGCCGCCGGCGCCGCCGAAGCCGGAAGCAGCGGCCGCGAAGGGTACGCTGGAAATCGCCGGGCGCATCGCGACGACGCCGACCGACCCGGTGGTCGACAGCTACCGGCGCAAGCTCAGCATGTCGCTGTTCTGATCGCAGTCGGCGGCACCGGCAACGGTGCCAGCAGTTCGACCACCCGCGCCTGCAGCTTGCGGTGCAGGGCCCAGCATTCGCGCGCCTTGCCATCGTGGTCCAGCGCGGTGTCGGTTTCGCCGGCAGCACGGTAGACCTGGGCCAGCCTGCCGTGCGCCACTGCGCGGTCATCGGCATGCATCGACGGGTCGATGTTGCCGCTGGCCGATGCCGCGTCGCGCAGCGCGCCGCGGTGGTCGCCGCGGTTCCAGCGGCACCAGGCCATGTCGGCCAGAAAGTTGGCGGCCATCCGGCCCAGCCCCTGGCGCTTCGCGTCCAGCCAGTGCGCCTCGTACAAGGCCAGCGCCTTGTCGTATTCGCCCTGCACCGAATGGACGCCGGCACGCAGCATCGGCACCAGCGCATCGAGCGAGGTGATGCCGATCCATTGGCCGATGTTTTCGGTCGAATCGGCACCGGCCAGCGCATGGCGGGCATGTTCGTCGGGATTGCCACCGAACAGCGATGAGTGGATCGCGTGGTTGCCGCGGTAGGCGGCGATGTTGTAGATCAGTGCGCTGAGCGTCGCCTCGTCACCCTCGGCACTGGCGCATTCACGCGAGCGCACGAACCACGGCTGCGCGAGATCGAGCCGGTCGGCAAAGTGGTAGGCGATGCCGACCACCAGGCAGGCGCGGGCGATCGCCGCGTAGTTGGTCGGGTCGGCCAGTTCGAGCGCAAGCTGTGCGTGCCGCGCCGTTGCGTCGATGTCGAACTGCGCAAAATCCATGTGTGCCAGCCAGGCCGCGCTGAGCGCCTGGATGCGTGGCAGATGGGCCGCAGCGCTGATCGCGTGCGCCCGCTGCATCTTGTCGCGCGCGGCATTGCTGAGGCTGCTGAAATACGAGATGCATCCTTCGGCAAAACAGATCCAGGCGCTGACCGGCGCGATCGACTGACGGTCGAAATTCGCATGCAATGCAGCGATTTCCTGGTTGGCGGCGTCGAACTGGCCGAGACGTGCCAGCTGGCTCGCGCGCTCGGCACGCAGACAGGCGTTGTCGACCGCGTCGTAGGTCCTGCGGATATCGGCGTCGAGCCGGGCGAGCAGCCGGGAGCCGCCGACTTGCTGATGGTTCACTGGAACACCTCCCGATCGCATCACCCGCGCCCTCGCCTGCCCTGTTGCCTGCTAGGCGGTCAGCCGCTGCAGCGCTTCACGGTAACTCGCCGCCGTGGCCTCGGCGACCTCGGCCGGCAGCTGCGGCGCCGGCGGCTGCTTGTTCCACGGCTGGCCGTCGATGCGCACCTGCTCGAGCCAGTCGCGCACCGACTGCTTGTCGAAGCTGGGCGGGTTGCGGCCGGCCGCCACCGCCTGCTGGTAACCGTCGACCGGCCAGAACCGCGACGAATCCGGCGTCAGGATCTCGTCCATCAGCGTCAGTTCGCCGGCATCGTCGAGGCCGAACTCGAATTTGGTGTCGGCAATGATGATGCCCCTGGCCAGCGCGATTTCGGCCGCGCGCCGGTACAGCTCGATCGCAACGCTGCGGACCCGCTCGGCCAGCGCCGGGCCGACGATCTCGCACATCCGCTCGAAGCTGATGTTCTCATCGTGATCGCCCTCCTCGGCCTTCGTCGCCGGCGTGAAGATCGGCGCTGGCAGACGCGACGCATTGCCGAGCCCGGCCGGCAGCGCGACACCACAAACCGACTGCGAACGCTGGTATTCGACCCAGCCGCTGCCGGCCAGATAACCGCGCACCACCGCCTCGACCGGCAACGGCCGCAGCCGCTTGACCAGCATCGAGCGGCCACGCACCTGCTCGCGTTCGGCCGGCAGCACGACACTTTCCGGATCGTCGCCGGTCAGATGGTTCGGCACGACGTCGCGCAGCTGCTCGAACCACCACAAGGCCATTTGCGTCAGCAGTTCGCCCTTGCCGGGAATCGGCTGGTCGAGGATCACATCGAAGGCCGACAGCCGGTCGCTGGCCACCATCAGGATGCGGTCATCGCCAACCGCATAGTTGTCACGGACCTTGCCGCGCGCCAGCAACGGCAGGGAAGAAATCGACGAACGGTGCAAAACGGCGGCAGACATGGGCAAAAAAAATGGGTGGTACCCCATTTTATGGGGACCACCCGACAGTCGGTATCCTGTAAGTGAGTGCTTCCGCTCGCGCGGAAAAGCGCTTTTAATCCGAGGTCGTTCAGGCCTTGACCCGCTGCTCCAGTTCGCCCTTGGCATAACGGGACGCCATTTCGGCCAGCGGCACCGGCTTGATCTTCGAGGCCTGGCCTTCGCAGCCGAATTCGAGATACCGCTGCTTGCAGATCGACTTCGCCGCCTCGCGCGCCGGTTTCAGATAGTCGCGCGGATCGAACTTGTCCGGGTTCTGCGCCATGTATTTGCGGATCGCCGCGGTCATCGCCAGCCGCACATCGGTATCGATGTTGATCTTGCGCACGCCGTGCTTGATCGCTTCCTGGATCTCGCTGACCGGCACGCCGTAGGTCTCGCGCAGGTTGCCGCCGAATTCGCGGATCGTCGCCAGCAGGTCCTGCGGCACGCTCGAGCTGCCGTGCATCACCAGGTGGGTATTCGGAATGCGCTGGTGGATCTCCTTGATCCGGCCGATCGCGAGGATGTCGCCGGTCGGCTTGCGGGTGAACTTGTAAGCGCCATGGCTGGTGCCGATCGCGATCGCCAGTGCATCGAGCTGGGTCCTCTTGACGAAGTCCGCGGCTTCTTCCGGATCGGTCAGCAGCTGCTCCTTGGTCATCGTCGACTCGGTTCCGTGGCCGTCCTCCTTGTCGCCGCGCATCGTCTCCAGCGAGCCGAGGCAGCCGAGTTCGCCCTCGACGGTGATGCCCAGCGCATGCGCCATCTCGACGACCTTGCGGGTGACGTCGACGTTGTAGTCGTAGCTGGCGATCGTCTTGCCGTCGGCTTCCAGCGAGCCGTCCATCATCACCGAGCTGAATCCGAGGTCGATCGCGCCGCGGCAGACATCCGGGCTCTGGCCGTGGTCCTGGTGCATCACCAGCGGGATTTCCGGGTAGCTTTCGATCGCCGCCTGGATCAGGTGCTTGATGAACGGTTCGCCGGCATATTTGCGGGCACCGGCGCTGGCTTGCAGGATCACCGGTGAGCCGACCTCGCTGGCCGCAGACATCACCGCCTGCACCTGTTCGAGGTTGTTGACGTTGAATGCAGGCAGTCCATAGCCGTTTTCGGCGGCATGGTCGAGCAACTGGCGCATCGAGACGAGTGGCATGGCGGTCTCCGGGAGAGTTGGGGAATTCGGACTCGACAGCTGCGGCAAGAGCCGCCGTAACCTGTCGGTAACGCGGCGATTCTAGCGACCGGGGTCGACCCCAACGACGTCCGGCCTTTGCCGCGGCAGCCTAGCGCGCCCCGCTGGCACGACCCTCCCCGGCCTCGATTTCGGCCAGCTCCTTCATCGTGCGCAGCACCGTGTCCGGCGTCAGGCTGATGCTGTCGATGCCGAGCTCGACCAGGTAGCGGGCGATCTCCGGATGGTCCGACGGCGCCTGGCCGCAGATGCCGCTGTGCCGATTGTTGCGTTTCGCGCCGTCGACTGCGAGCTTCAGCATCTTCAACATGCCCGGGTCGCGCTCGTCGAACGATTCGGCAACGATCGCGCTGTCGCGGTCGACGCCGAGCGTCAGCTGCGTCAGGTCGTTCGAGCCGATTGAAAAACCGTCGAACAACTCCGAAAACTCGTCGATCAGCAGCACGTTGTTCGGGATCTCGCACATCACGTAGACCTCGAGGCCATTCTGCCCGCGCACCAGGCCGTGACTGGCCATCGCGTCGAGCACGCGGCGCGCCTCGTCGATGCGGCGGCAGAACGGCACCATCAGCTTCAGATTCGTCAACCCCATCTCGTCGCGCACGCGTTTCAGCGCCGCGCACTCGAGCGCAAAACCCTCGGCATAGTCGGGATGGATATAGCGCGCGGCGCCGCGGAAGCCGATCATCGGATTTTCCTCGTGCGGCTCGAACACGCGGCCGCCGAGCAAGGCCGCATATTCGTTGCTCTTGAAATCCGACAGCCGAACGATCACCGGGCGCGGGAAAAATGCCGCGGCAATCGTGCCGACCCCTTCGGCGAGCCGCTCGATGAAATAACTCGCGCCATCCGGATACCCGGCACACAACGCCTCGACCTTCGCGCGCTCGGCGGCATCGGTGATGCGCTCCTGGTGCAGCACCGCCATCGGATGCACTTTAATGTGCTCGTTGACGATGAATTCCATCCGCGCGAGGCCGACGCCGTCGCACGGCAGAAAACTGGTCTGGAAGGCGAGTTCGGGATTGCCGAGATTGACCATGATCTCGGTGCGCGGCTTCTTCAAACCCGACAAGTCGGTGACCACGCGGTGGAACGGCACTTCGCCGGCATAGACATTGCCGACCGCGCCTTCGGCGCAGGACACCGTCACCGTTTCACCGTTGGTCAATGTCTCGGTGGCATGTTCGGCGCCGACCACCGCCGGAATGCCGAGCTCCCGCGCGACGATCGCCGCGTGGCAGGTGCGGCCGCCGCGGTTGGTGACGATGGCCGCTGCCGTCTTCATCACCGGCTCCCAGTCCGGCGTCGTCGTATCGGCGATCAGCACTTCTCCGGGCTGGAATTCAGCCAGCTGGCGTCCATTGGTCACCAGCCGGACGCCGCCGCTGGCGATTCGCGAACCGACCGAGCGGCCACGCACCTTCATCTCGCCTTTGCCGTCGAGCACGAATTCCTCGATCTGCGTCACCGATTGCTGCGACACCGCCGTTTCCGGCCGCGCCTGCACGATGTACAGCGCACCATCTGGCCCATCCTTCGCCCATTCGATGTCCATCGGCCGACGGCTGCCGGCCTGGCGGCTGTAGTGGTCCTCGATCTTGATCGCCGCATCGGCGAGCTCCAACACGTCGGCGTCGCTGAGGCAGAAGCGCGCCCGGTCGGCTTTCGGCGTCGGCCGGTTGACGACCGGCTCCCGCGTGCGGCCCGGCGCATAAACCATCTGGATCTGCTTCTTGCCGAGCGTGCGGCGCAGCACACGGCGGAAACCCTGCCGGAAAGTCGGCTTGTGGACATAGAACTCGTCCGGGTCGACCGCGCCCTGCACGACGTTTTCACCGAGCCCCCAGGCGCCGGTGATGAACACCATGTCCGGATGGCCCGATTCGGTATCGATGCTGAACATCACGCCGCTCGACGCGAGATCGCTGCGCACCATCTGCATCACCGCGACCGACAGGAAAACCTTGAAGTGGTCGAAGCCGTTGTCGATGCGGTATGAAATCGCGCGGTCGGTGAACAGCGATGCCTGGCAACGCTTGACCGCATCGAGCAGCATCTCCTCGCCCTGGATATTCAGGTAGGTATCGTGCTGGCCGGCAAAACTCGCGGTCGGCAGGTCCTCCGCGGTTGCCGAACTGCGCACCGCGACGCTCAGGTCGTCGCCGACCTGGGCTTTCAGCTCGCGCCAGGCGCTGCGGATCGATTGCTCGACATGCGCCGGCATCGGCGCGGCAAAAACGACCTCGCGAGCCCGCGCACCGGCCCGCGCCAGTGAAGCGACATCGCGTTTGTCGAGGCCGTCGAGCAGACGGTGCAATTCGGGCCAGCAATCGGCGGTATCGAGCGCTTCCCGATAGGCCTCGGCGGTGACGGCAAAACCGTCGGGGATGCGCACGCCGAGCGGCACCAGTTGCTGGAACATCTCGCCGAGCGAGGCATTCTTGCCGCCGACCAGCGGCAGGTCCGCCAATGAAAGTTCACGGAACCAGCGGATCGAATCGGCCAGGGTCTTCGTCATCTACAGCCTCCAGAAAGAGGCTTTCATCGTGACCCGGATCCGGCGGCAGCGGCTTGACCCGTATCAAGCTATCCGTTGTGCCCGGTAACCGCGCTCGCACAATGCGGCGAGGATCTGCTCGATGTGCTCGACACCGCGGGTCTGCACCACCACCTCGACCTGCACGCGCTCGACCGACAGCGACGAAAAGGCCCGCTGGTGCTGCAGCTCGTTGATGTTCGCGCCGAGCTGGCCGAGCAGCCTCGCCATGTCGGCCAGTGCACCGGGCACGTCGCGGACGTCGAGCCGCAGCCGCGCCAGCCGGCCCGACTTGACCATGCCGCGCTCGATGATCTCGGCCAGCAGCATCGGTTCGATGTTGCCGCCGCACAGCACCAGACCGACCTTGCGGCCGGCAAAACGCTCGCGGTGTTTCAGCAGGGCCGCCAGGCCGACCGCGCCGGCGCCTTCGACGACGGTTTTTTCGATCTCGAGCAGCATCAGCATCGCCTGCTCGATATCGTCCTCGCCGACCAGCAGCACATCCGCGACCTGGTCGAGGATCACCGGCAGCGTCAGCGCGCCGGGCGACTTGACCGCGATGCCGTCGGCAATCGTCGCCTGCCCGCATTCGAGATCGCCGCCGTGGCGCGCATTCCAGACCGGTGGAAAACGCTCGGTCTGCACGCCGTAGACCTCGAGCCCGGGCTTCACCGATCGGGCCGCAGTCGCCATGCCGGCGATCAGGCCGCCGCCACCGACGGCAATCAGCAGCGTATCGATCTGCGGCTGCTCGGCCAGCATCTCGAGCGCGATCGTGCCCTGCCCGGCCGCGACTTCGACATCGTCATAGGGATGGATCAGCGTCAGCCCGCGCTGCTGCGCCAGCGCCAGCCCGTGGGCCCGCGCATCGTCGAAGGTGTCGCCTTCGAGCACGACGGTGGCGCCGAAGCGGCGCGTATTGTCGATCTTCACCGACGAGGCAAACCTCGGCATCACGATCGTCGCCGGTATGCCCATCCGCTGCGCGTGGTAGGCGACGCCTTGCGCATGGTTGCCGGCCGATACCGCGAGCACGCCGGCGGCGCGCTCTTCCGGCGTCAGTTGCGCCATCCGGTTCAGTGCCCCGCGCTCCTTGAACGATGCGGTGAACTGATGGTTCTCGAATTTGAGGAAAACCTCGCAGCCGACCAGCGACGACAAGGTGCGCGACACCAGGCACGGCGTATCGATGACCTCGCCATGCAGCCGCTCGGCCGCTGCGCGGACCGCATCCGCAGTCAGGGCGGACACCATCAGCCGACGCGGCAGACCTTGAGCATGTTGGTGCCACCCGGATGGCCCATCGGCTCACCGCAGGTGATCGCATAGGTATCGCCGGGCCGCAATGCGCCGCTTTCGATCAGCAGCGCTTCGGCCTGCGCCAGCGCATCGTCGCGGTCGCTGCAGCTGTTCATCAACAGCGGCCGCACATTGCGGTACAGCGCCATCCGTCGCTCCGAGAACGGCTGCGAGGTCAGGCCGAAGATCGGCACCTTGACGTTGTGACGGCTCATCCACAAGGCCGTCGAACCCGACTCGGTCAATGCGACGATCGCCTTGCAGCCGAGATGGTGGGCGGTGAACAGCGCGCCCATCGCGATCGACTGGTCGATCCGCTCGAAACGCTTGTCGGCAAAATCGGTATCGATGCTGCTGTCCTCGGCGCTTTCCGCCTCGAGCGCGATCGCCGCCATCTGCTCGATCGTCTCGACCGGATATTTGCCGGTTGCCGTTTCGGCGCTGAGCATCACCGCATCGGTGCCGTCGAGCACCGCATTGGCCACGTCGCTGACCTCGGCGCGTGTCGGCACCGGGTTGTGGATCATGCTTTCCATCATCTGCGTCGCGGTGATCACGACGCGGTCGAGTTCGCGCGCCATCTTGATCATCCGCTTCTGCAGCGCCGGCACCGCGGCATTGCCGACCTCGATCGCAAGGTCGCCGCGGGCAACCATGATGCCGTCGCTGGCCCTGAGGATGCTCTCGAGCGCCGGGATCGCCTCGATGCGCTCGATCTTCGCGATCAGCGCCGGCCGGTGCCGCCACTGCTGGCCGGCGACATTCGCCAGTTGACGCGCCATCTCCATGTCGGTTGCGCTTTTCGGAAAACTGACTGCAAGGTATTCGCACTGGAAGGCCATCGCGGTCTTGATGTCCTCCATGTCCTTCGCGGTCAGCGCCGGCGCGGTCAGGCCGCCGCCGGCCTTGTTGATGCCCTTGTTGTTCGACAGCGGCCCGCCGGCGACGACGGTGGTGTGCACCGCATCGGCACGCACCGTGTTGACGACCAGCTTCAGCAGGCCGTCGTTGAGCAGCAGGATGTCGCCGGGACGAACGTCGCGTGGCAATTCCTTGTAATCAAGGCCGACCCGCTCGTGGTTGCCCAGGTCATTGCTGCTGGCATCGAGGATGAACTGCTGGCCTGCCACCAGTTCGGTGTGGCCACCTTCGAATTTGCCGACGCGGATCTTCGGCCCCTGCAGGTCGGCCATGATCGCGACCGACTTGCCGGCCGCCTTTGCGACCTCGCGCACGACATTGGCGCGCGCGATGTGGTCGTCGGCGGTGCCGTGCGAAAAATTCAGCCTGACGACATCGACGCCGGCGAGGATCATCCGCTCGAGCACCTCGGGAGCGCTCGACGCGGGGCCCAGGGTGGCAACAATCTTGGTGGCGCGGGGCATGGCGATCTCCGTTGTCGCAAGGGCTCGTCGCAACGGCCCGTCTCCGGCGGCAGCCAGGAGTGGTTGCTGCCGGGCATTCAGCGCATTATCGGCGCCGTTGCCGGCGCCTGCGATCACTTGGCCGAATCGGCGCGCCGCTGCAGCACCTCGAAGGCCGGCAGCGTCTTGCCCTCCAGCACTTCGAGGAAGGCGCCGCCACCGGTCGAGATATAGCCGATGTCGCGCTCGATGCCGTATTTCGAGATCGCCGCGAGCGTATCGCCGCCACCGGCGATGCTGAAGGCCGGGCTTTGCGCAATCGCCCGCGCCAGCACCTCGGTGCCGTGGCTGAAGGCGTCGAATTCGAAGACGCCGACCGGGCCGTTCCAGACGATGGTGCCGGATGACTTCAGTTGCTCGGCCAATGCCGCAGCGGTCTGCGGCCCGATATCCAGGATCAGGTCGTCGGCCGCGACGTCGGTCGAGGCCTTGACGGTCGCCTTCGCGTCGGCGGCGAAGCGGTCTGCAACAACGACGTCGACCGGGATCGGCACCGCGGCGCCACGTTTTTGCATCGCGTCGATCACCGCGCGCGCCTCTTCGACGAGGTCGGCCTCGGCCAGCGACTTGCCGATCGGCAGGCCGGCCGCCAGCATGAAGGTATTGGCGATGCCGCCGCCGACGATCAGCTGATCGACCTTCTCGGCCAGCGCCTTCAGGATCGTCAGCTTGCTGCTGACCTTGCTGCCGGCGACGATCGCGACCAGCGGTCGCTTCGGCGCCGCCAGCGCCTTGCCGATCGCATCGATCTCGGCCGACAGCAGCGGGCCGGCGCAGGCAACCGGCGCATGTTCGGCAATGCCGTAGGTGCTGGCCTCGGCGCGGTGCGCTGTGCCGAAGGCGTCGTGGACGAAGATGTCGCACAACGCGGCCATCTTGCGCGCCAGCGCCTCGTCGTTCTTCTTTTCGCCCTTGTTCAGCCGGCAGTTTTCGAGCAGCACGACCTGGCCGGCGGCGACATCGACGCCGTCGACCCAGTTGCTGACCAGCGGCACGTCGCGGCCAAGCAGTTCACCGAGGCGTCGCGCCACCGGCGCCAGCGAATCCTCGGGCTTGAATACGCCTTCGCTCGGCCGGCCGAGGTGCGAGGTGACCATCACCGCGGCACCGGCGCCGAGCGCCTGCTCGATGCAAGGCAGCGACGCGCGGATGCGTGTGTCCTCGGTGATCGCGCCCTGGTCGTCGAGCGGCACATTGAGGTCGGCGCGGATGAAGACGCGGCGGCCGGCGACCCGGCCGGCGGAAACGAGGTCCTGGAAGCGAAGGATGTTCATCGGATCGGCTGCTTGAGGGAACACTGGGGCCCGTCGCCAGACCCCGCGAAGCGCCGATTGTCCTACTACCAGCCGAGCAGCAGCTTCAACGGCAGCAGCACCGCCATGCCGGTGACAATGGTGCCGAGGATGCCGCGGCGCCAGAAAAAGTAGGCGCTCGCCGCCGCGACGGCAAACAGCCGCGCGTCCTGCCAGGTATCGATCAGCTGACCCTGGCTCATCACGATTTCCGGCGTCAGCACCGCGGTCAGCGCGGCCAACGGCGCGTACCGCAAGCCGCGGTTGATCCAGTCCGGCAAGACCAGTTCGCGCTCGGAGAACAGGAAAAACGCGCGTGTCGCGAGCGTGATCAGCGCCAGCCCGATGATCGCGATGAAGGTCTCGGTGCTGCTCATGTCGTCGCCCTCGACGGCCGGCCGCCGGCGCGGCTCAGCAGGTCGCGAAAACGCCGGCCGGCATCGCCGCCGCCGTCGATCAGCAGACCGAGGCAGACCGCCGCGGCGATCGCGACGACGATGTTCAGCTTGAACGGCATCGCAAAAGCTGCCACTGCGGCTGCGCCAGCGACCGCGGCGGCCAGCGCGGTCGCGCGGTCCGACAGCATCGACCAGGTCAGGCCGAGCAGCGCGAGCACGCCGGCAAAACCCAGTCCCCATTCGGTCGGGATCACGTCGGCGAGCAGGATGCCGACCACCGACGCCGACTGCCAGGCCAGCCAGACCAGCGAACTGCCGCCGAGAAAATATTCGATCTGGCCTTCGTCTTCGCGCGGCTCCTGGAAGCGCTTCATGAACAGCACATAGCTGAGGTCGGCCGAGATATAACCGAGCGCGAGCCGCTGGCCGCGTGGAAAACGTCTGAAAAACGGCCGCCACTGCGCGCTGAAGATCACGAAACGCAGGTTGATGCAGACCGCGGTGGCCCAGATCACCCACAGCGGCGCGCCGGCCGCGATCAGCGGCACCGCGGCAAGCTGGGCGCTGCCGGCAAAAACCGTCAGGCTCATCAGCAACGCGAGCGGTACGCTGAGTCCGCCCTTGACCATTGCGACGCCGGTCACCAGGCCCCAGGCGGCCAGCCCGAGCGATACCGACGACATCTCGCGGACGCCAGCTCGGAATTGGGGATGGTGCAGGCAACCGCGGACCGAAGACATCGGCGGATTGTCTCAAAGTTCGGGTTTGCCCGCAGTCGCCGATGTGACGCGCGGCGCGGCGGTCGGCGCCGGTGAATGCCGCGTCAGACGCTCAATGTTTGCCGGCCGACGCCAGTTTCTTGCGCGCCGACGTCGATTCGTCTTCGTCGGCGGCAGCGGCCTCGTCCTGCGCGGCCGGCTGCGCCGACATCACTGGCACCACCGTCTCGATCTTGTTTTCGCGCATGTAGTCGTTCATGTCGCGCCAGCCGGCGAAGATCGCCGAGCGGTCGGCCCTCTTGTACAGCAGGTAGCAGTCCTCGATCGCCCGGCCGGCATGGCGGCAGGCACCGCCGATCGCCTTGCCGTCGGCAATGCGGGCGGCGGCGATCGTCTCCGGCGTCTCGATGCCGAGCTGCTCGCAGCCGGCAAGCAGCCAGACCGCGCCGGCGATCAGCAGTCGGGCGAATGGCGGCAGGAACGGGCGGGCGTGGCGAGGCATGACCCCCGGGATATCGACCGCCGCCGCGCCGGCTTTAGCGGCCGGCGCAGCGCATCAGCGCATCGCCAGCAGCCGCGCGACGCGTTCCTCGGTCGACGGATGGGTCGAGAACAGGCCTCGCAGGCCGCCGCCGGACAGCGGGTTCATGATCATCATCTGTGCGGTTTCCGGGTGCCGCTCGGTCGTCTCGAGCGGAATGCCCTGCGCATAGCGCTGGATCTTCTGCAGCGCGCTGGCCAGCGCCTGCGGATCGCCGGAAATCTCGGCGCCACCGCGATCGGCCTCGAATTCGCGGGCCCGGCTGATCGCCATCTGGATCAGGCTCGCGGCCAGCGGCGCCAGAAACATCACCAGCAGCCCGACGATCGGATTGTGCGAGCGGCCCTCGCTGTCGCGGCCGCCGAAAAACATCGCGAAATTGGCCAGCATCGAGATCGCACCGGCCATCGTCGCGCTGATCGTGCTGATCAGGATGTCGCGATGCCGCACGTGGGCGAGCTCATGCGCCATCACGCCGCGCAGTTCGCGTTCGCTGAGCACGCGCATGATGCCGGTGGTTGCAGCGACCGCGGCGTTGTCCGGATTGCGCCCGGTCGCGAATGCGTTCGGCGAATCCTCGTTGATCAGATAGACCTTCGGCATCGGCAGGTTCGCGCGCTGCGCCAGCTCGGCCACCATCCGGTAGAACTGCGGCGCCGAGTGCTCGTCGACCTGCTGCGCGTTGTACATCTTCAGCACCAGCTTGTCGGAGAACCAGTAGCTGAAAAAATTCATGCCGATCGCGATCACCAGCGCGACCATCATGCCGGTCTGGCCGCCGATCAGCCCACCGATGGCCATGAAGAGCCCGGTGATCGCAGCCATCAATACCGCGGTTTTCAACAGATTGAACATCTCACAACCTTTCTCAACGACGCGTCGACCGGGATCCGGCCGAACCGCTGCCGACCATCAGATGCGGCCAGACGGCCGCAATTTCAATCCACCGCGCCGAGTATCGTCCCGATGCCGACCGGCCGCGCCTGCAAGAAGGCGGCAGCCGCCTGACGCCTGCCGCCGGCACGCTGCAATTCGCGCAGCCGCAGGCCACCCTCGCCACAGGCGACCAGCAGCCCGGACTCCTCGGTGGCGACCACCGTGCCGGGTCGGCCGTCGGCCGCCGCGAGCTCGGCGCGCCACAGCTTGACCACCTCGCCGCCGAGCTGCGTGCTGGCACCGGGAAACGGGTCGAAGGCGCGGATCCGGCGCTCAATCTCGATTGCCGGACGCGTCCAGTCGATCGCCGCCTCGGCCTTGTCGATCTTGTGGGCGTAGCAGACACCTTCGGCAGGCTGCGCGACCGGCTGCAGGCGGCCGGCCGCCAGGTCGTGAAGCGCCGCGACGATCAGCCGGCCGCCGAGCGCGGCGAGCTCGTCGTGCAGGCTGCCGGTGGTCGCGTCGGCGGCGATCGTCAGCGCTTCACGGTTCAGCATCGCGCCGGTATCGAGGCCGGCATCCATCTGCATGATCGTGACGCCGGTTTCACGGTCGCCGGCCTCGATTGCGCGGTGGATCGGCGCGGCGCCGCGCCAGCGTGGCAGCAGCGACGCATGCACGTTCAGGCAGCCATGGCGCGGCAGCTGCAGCGTCCAGTCGGGCAGGATCAACCCGTAGGCGGCGACCACCATCACGTCGGGCGCGGCAGCGAGCAGCGCCTCGCGGGCGGCCGCGGCGTCGTCCGGCCAGCGACCATCGAGGCGCAGGCTGCGCGGCTGCGCGACCGGCACGCCGGCGGCCTGCGCCGCCTGCTTGACGGCGGAGGCCTGCAGCTTCATGCCGCGGCCGGCCGGACGGTCCGGCTGGGTCAGCACCAGCACCAGCTCGTGGCCGGCGGCGAGCAGCGCCTGCAGGCTGGCGTGGGCAAATTCCGGCGTGCCGGCGAAAGCGACTTTCACTGTGGACGGGCGAAAACGGCGCTGCGCCGCTCAGGCGCGCATCTCATCGCGCGCCTTCTTCAGCAGCTTGGACTTGATGCGGTCGCGCTTCAGCAGGCTCAGGTATTCGACGAAGACCTTGCCGACCAGGTGGTCCATCTCGTGCTGCACGCAGATCGCCAGCAGGCCATCGGCCTCGAACTGCTGCGGCTTGCCGTCGCGATCAAGGGCGCGCACGGTGACGCGCTCGTGCCGCTTGACCTTGTCGTAGACCAGCGGCACCGACAGGCAGCCTTCATCGACGAAGCTCATTTCCTCGCTGCGCTCGACCAGTTCCGGATTGATCAGCACCCGCGGATCGTCGCGGGTTTCCGATGTATCGATGACGATCACCCGCTCGTGGACGTCGACCTGGGTTGCCGCGAGGCCAACGCCGTCGGCGGCATACATCGTCTCGAGCATGTCGTCGACCAGCTTGCGGATGCGCGAATCGACCTCCGCCACCGGCTTGGCAACCTTGTGCAACCGAGGGTCGGGATATTTCAGGATATTCAGCTGAGGCATTGGACGTTGATTGCGGCGGGCAGGATAAACCCCGGTATCACGATGCGATGTGCGGCGGTCGACCGGGTGTCCGGGGTGTGCCGTCGGCGCATCGGTTTCATTGCGACATCAATGGTTTGGGGGCAGAATCTGCGAAATAAAGTGAGGATTTTCGCCGATCCGCTGCAGTCCCCCATCGCGTGCGGCTATTTGCGCCGACGCTGTTTCCCACGACGCCTAGCCCAGCCACGATGAACATCTCGACGATGTGCGGTACCTGCCCTGCTGTTCGCCCGCGTGGGGTACAGGCGCTGACCTGGATCACCACGGCCGCCATGGCGGCCATTTTTTCGATGCCGGCGCAGGCGGTCAATTTCCCGGTGATACCGGAATGGCGCGAGACGGCACGCAAGGTCGCGCAGGACGGCGTCCCGCTGTCCGAACTGGCGCCGAATGCACCCGACTCCTACACCGTCAAGCGCGGCGACACGCTGTGGGCAATTTCCGGCATCTTTCTGCGCAGGCCCTGGCGCTGGCCGGAGCTGTGGGGCATGAACCTCGAGCAGATTCGCAACCCGCACCTGATCTTTCCGGGCCAGGTGCTGTATCTCGACAAATCCGGCGGACGCGCGCGGCTGCGGCTTGGCCGGCCGGTTGGCGACGTCAAGCTGTCGCCGCAGGTGCGCAGCACGCCGCTCGAGGACGGCGCGATTGCGTCGATCGATTTCCGGCTGATCGAGCCCTTCCTGAACGAGGCGGTGGTGTTCGAGACCGACGCGCTCGAGGCCGCGCCGCGGATCGTCGCGACGCAGGAAGGTCGCGTGCTGCTGACCCGCGGTGATCTGGCCTATGTGCGCGGACCGGTCGACCGCAATACCAGCTATCGCATCTTCCGCGAGCCGCAGCCGATGCGCGACCCGGCGACCGGAGAGGTGCTCGGTTTCGAGGCGCAATATGTCGGCGCCGCCGATTTTGTCCGCAGCGGCGAAGCCCGCCCGGGCGCTGACCCGGCCACGCTGGTGCCGACGACGTTCCGGCTCGCTTCGGTCCGCCAGGAAGCCAATGTCGGCGACCGGCTCGCGCCGCCGCTGCCGCGTGATTTCAGCAACTATGCGCCGCGCGCGCCGGAGAATCCGGTTTCCGGGCAGATCGTCTCGATCTACGGCGATGCACTGACGGCCGGGCAGAACCAGATCGTCGCGCTGAACCGCGGCGCCCGCGAGGGCCTGCAGCGTGGCCATGTGCTGGCGTTGTGGCGCGCCGGCGAGACGACGGTCGACCGCACCGATCCGCGCCGTCCGGTGATGAAGCTGCCCGACGAGCGCCACGGCCTGCTGTTCGTCTTCCAGGTCTTCAAGCGCGTGTCGTACGCACTGATCCTGCAGGTCCAGGAGCCGGTCCGCCCGGGCGACCGCTTCAGCGAGCCCTGACCCGCTCCAGCTGGTCGCGGTGATCAGCGACGCCGAACTGCCCGCCTGGCTGCGCCTGCTGGCGACGCCGGGCCTCGGCCGATCGTCGTTGCGCCGGCTGCTGGCAGCCTTCGGTTCACCCGACGCGGTATTCGACGCCGAGCCGGCGGCGCTGCGGCAGTTCATCGACGCTGCGCAGGCCGCGGCGCTGGCAAAGCCGCCCGACGGTTTCGACGCGCTGCTTGAACGGACCGGCCGCTGGCTTGCCTCCGGCAGCGCCCAATCGCCCCGCGCACTGTTGAGCCTGGCCGATCCGGAATACCCGTCGCCGCTGCTGCAGACCGCCGATCCGCCGCTGCTTCTCTACCTGCAGGGCCGCGCCGATCTGCTCGCCACGCCCTCATTGGCGATCGTCGGCAGCCGCCGGCCGACGCCGCAGGGCATCGACAATGCCCGCGAGATTGGCGCCGAACTCGGCCGGCACGGCCTGACGATCGTCTCGGGGCTGGCGCTCGGCATCGACGGCGCGGCTCATCTGGGTGCGCTCGATGGTGGCGCCGGCAGCATCGCGGTGGTCGGCACCGGCCTCGACATCGTTTATCCGACGCGCCACCGCGCGCTGGCCGGGCGGCTCGCAGTCGAGGGTCTGCTGGTCAGCGAATTTCCACTCGGCACGCCGCCGCTGTCGGCCAATTTCCCGCAACGCAACCGCATCATCGCCGGCATCAGCCGCGGCACGCTGGTCGTCGAGGCGGCCGTGCGCTCGGGCTCGCTGATCACGGCAAGGCTGGCTGCCGAGGCCGGCCGGGAGGTTTTCGCGATTCCGGGTTCGATCCGATCACCGCAGGCAAGCGGCTGCCATGCGCTGATCAAGCAGGGCGCAAAACTGGTCGAGTCGGCGCAGGACGTGCTGGACGAGCTGGCTTTTCCGTCGCCACCACGGGCCGCGGATGCCGCCGTCGCGGAGCAAGCGCCCGAGGGCCCGCTGATCGAGGCCCTCGGCCACGATCCGGTGACGCTCGATGCATTGCTGGCGCGCACCGGCCTCGGCATCGAAGCACTGAGCGCGGCGCTGCTCGAACTCGAGCTCGCCGGCAAGGTCGCGCGGCTGCCGGGCCAGCTGTTCCAGCGCGTCGGTTATGGCTGAACCAGCCGCCGCGGTCGAGCTCCCGCACGGGCAGTGGGTTCGGCGGCCTGAGGTATAGTGTTTTTCATGTTCGACGTCCTCGTCTACCTGTACGAAACCTACTGGCGACCGGATGCCTGCCCGGACCACGCCCAGCTGACCCGCAAGTTGTCCGCGGTCGGCTTCGAGTCGGACGAAATCCAGGAAGCGCTGACCTGGCTCGACGGCCTTGCCGCTGCCGCCGAGTCGTACGTCGGCACGCAGAGCCCGAAGGGCCTGCGCGTCTATTCGGCCGCCGAGCAGGAGCACCTCGGCGAAGCGTCGATCGGCTTTCTGAGCTTCCTCGAATCGGCCGGCGTACTGCCGCCGCCGATGCGCGAGATGGTGCTCGACCGCGCCAGCGCGATCCCCGGCGCGCCGCTCGACCTCGAAGACCTGAAGATCATCGTGCTGATGGTGTTCTGGAGCCTTGGCGAAGAGCCCGACGCGCTGATCCTCGACGAGTTGTTCGTCGACGAATCCGAACGGCTGATTCATTAGGCCTGCACAAGCGCGCGGCCCTGGCCCTACATGCGCGGCACGAAGTGCCCGCGCCCATCCAAGCAACGCCCGAGGGTCCGGCTTTGCCGGCCCGATGGGTGGCGCGCGCCCCTTGGGGGCCGAGTCCGGACATGAACAGTCCAGTGGACTGTTCGTGCCTGACGAGGAGATGGGCGGCTTGCGCCCATCGCGGCCGGCAAGGCGGAGCGAAGCGACTGGGGGGCTCTAATTTTCGAGGCGGCGCGGATCGGCGTCGATTTTTGCCATCGCGCTGCGGGTCGCCTTCACGGTCAGCGTCTCGTCCTGCGCCGGCACCAGCAGGCCGGCTTGCAGGAAGGATGCGAGGCGGTTCTGCTGGAACAACACGCCGCGGCCCTGCTGGGTGACGAACAGCGCGAGCTGGTGGCGCATGCCGCGCCATGCCAGTTGCACCGGCTCGTTGCGGTTGCGGTAGTCGAGCATGTACCAGGTGCCGACCTGCAGTTCGCGCGCCCAGGCCATCATTTCGGCGGTCGGCATCGAGCCGCCCTCGCCGACGATCTCGAGCTCGGAACTTTCATGGCCCGACAGATCGAGCACCATCGACTCGTCAATCTCGACATCGTCGGCATCGGGCAGCAGCTCCTCCAGCGTTTCCAGCCGCGCCTGCAGTTCCGCCATCCGTTCGCTGCTGATCGTCGCGACCTTTGCGGTAAACGCCGCCGCCAGCGAGTCGTTCAGCCGCTGCACATGTTCATCCTGCTTCTGCGCCGACATGCCGACGCTTTGCATGCCGTCGCGCAATGCCTTCAGCAACTGCGGCAGCTGGCGGATCACTGCGGCGCGGTCCTCGCGGGTCACCTTCGCGCTGGCCGACCAGATCAGGTCGGCGGCGACCTTTTTCAGCGCCCGGGTGGCATCGCTCTGCAGGCCTTCCTTGACTGCCGCAACCGCCAGCACGTCGGCCCAGACATGGAACAGGAATTCGCGGATGCCGTCCTGCACCGGCATTTCGCTCAACATCTTGCGCAATTCGATCGTGTACTGGATCGCCAGCGTCTCACGCTGCTCGACCTGCTGGGCAAGCGAAATGCCCTTGCGGCTGGCCTCGTTCTCGTTGCGGAAGAAGTTCTCCAGAAACTCCTCGAACTCGTTCAGCACGGTCTGGAAGACACGGCGGCCGGTATCGGGATAGGCCTCGACGACCTGCACGATGCGCTTGATCTCGAGTTCGAGCTGGGCGCCAACCGGATTCAGGCTGGCGTCGAAACCCATCACGCAAGCACCCATGCGGTCGATCAGCCGCCGCGCCGGGTGATCGACGGTGGCAAAAAAATCCGGTTCGCCGACTGCAACACGCAGCACCGGCATCTGCAGCCGCGCAAACCAGACCCGCACCGTCGCCGGCAGCCGCTCCTCGGTCAGCAGGCTCTGGAACAGCAGTGCGACAACCTCGATCGTCGCCCGCTCGACCGGCGTCGCCGCGGCCTGCTTCAGCGCGATCTTGCGCTGGTGCAGTTCCTCCAGCATCGCCGGCGTGCTGATTGGCAGCGCATGTTCGTGGCCGGCTTCCTGCGGCGCGGCCAGCCGCTGGGCAATGCCCTGCTGGGCCTGTCCGATCGCTGCGGCGAGTGCCTGCGAGCCCTGCGGATGTTCAACGGTGGTCGCCGCAAAATCGGGGATCTGCCGCCAGATCAGCCGGTTCAGCCGACCCAGCACCGCTTCGGCCTGCGTCGCGCCGCGCCCGATCGAGCCGGTGCGGGTCTGCATCCGCGTTTCCTGGCTGACCGCGTCGCGGGCTGCGCCGGTCGGTGCGAAGGTCGATGTGCGCTCGGCGTGGAAGCCGGTGCCCTGCACCGAGTCGCCGCCGCCGAGCCCTGATCGGCTGCTCGGGGGCGGCACCGCACCACCGCGCGAGCGGCGGATGAACGGCCGCAGGTCGATCTCGGCGAGCACGCCGCGCTCGACCAGCAGGCGATTGACCTCGTGATAGGCCTCCTCGGCGAGGTGGCCGAACTCGTCGTGGATCAGCGGCTGCAGCACCCGCCAGTTGTCGTTGGAAAAACCTGCCGCGTGCCAGGCCGTCGTGACGGTCCGGGCCAGCACGTGGGGCCGCAACACGTCGTGCGCCGCCAGCTCGTCGCTGCCTTCGATGGTGGCCATCCGCGAGCGCAGGTCGCTGAATTCCCAAGAGGCCCGGTCCATGATCGCCAACGCCAGCCGCGAACTGACGATCTCACCCTCGATCGTCGAATCCTCGACCAACGTGAAATCGAGCCCGCCACTGCTGCTGCCGTGGCCGCTGCGCGGCGGCTCGGCCCTGACGCCGTTGGACGAGGCGGCGTCGTGCAGCCCTTTTTCGGTCGCTGCGGTCCAGGCCCGGCCCTTCTGATTCAAGGCCTCGACCGCTTCGCGGCGCTGCAGCACGACCGGCGGCTCGGCGACCTTCGTCAGCAGCGTCCTGGCGGCATCGTCGATCGTTGCGAACAGGGCCGGCAACCCCTTGACGAGATTGTCGACATAGGCGCGGCGGGCCTGCGCGGCGAGAACGATCGAAGCAGCGCCGGTCGCCATGTGTCGGATAGGTGGGTGAGCAAGCCGAATTGTCTTCGACTCTACACCCCGTCAGACCACCGCGCCGGCGTTCGGATCATCCGGATCGCTTTCCTTCGGGCCGATGCGGACCAGATCCTCGCGCTTGACGCCAAGCCACATCGCGACCGCCGCGGCGACGAAAACCGACGAATAGATGCCGAACAGGATGCCGATCGACAGCGCGATCGCAAAATAGTGCAGCGTCGGCCCGCCGAACAGCAGCATCGACAACACCATCATCAAGGTACTGCCGTGGGTGATGATGGTGCGGCTGATCGTGCCGGTGATCGCGTTGTCGATCACCTCGCGCGGCGTCATCTTGCGGTATTTGCGGAAGGATTCGCGTACCCGGTCGAAGATGACGACCGATTCGTTGACCGAATAACCGAGCACCGCAAGCAGCGCCGCCAGCACCGCCAGCGAGAATTCCCACTGGAAGAAGGCGAAGAAGCCGACGATGATGATCACGTCGTGCAGGTTGGCGATGATGCCGGCGACCGCAAATTTCCACTCGAAGCGGAATGCCAGATACAGCATGATGCCGGTGATCGTCGCCAGCAGCGCATAGGTACCGTCACGCGCCAGTTCGGAACCGACGGTCGGCCCGACGAACTCGCTGCGCTGCAGCCGCACCGGCTCGCTGGCGCCGCCGGCCGCGGTCGTGCATGCCGAGCGGCTGATCGCCTCGCCCTTGTCGGAAACCGCCTGGATCGCCGAGATCGTGCCGCCTTCGGCCTTGCACAGCGAATCGAAGACGCGATCGACGACATCGGCCTGCTTGACGTCCTCGCGCAGCGGCAGCCGGATCAGCACGTCGCGCGAGGTGCCGAAATTCTGCACCTGCACCTCGCCGACGTTCAGCGCCTCGACCGCCGAGCGCACCTTGCCGATATCGGCCGATTCCTGGTAGGCGACCTCGATCACGGTGCCGCCGGTGAACTCGATCGACAGGTGCAGGCCCCGCGTCGCGATGAAAAAGACGGCGATCAGGAAGGTCAGCGCCGAGATCGCGTTGAGCACGATCGCATGCCGCATGAACGGAATGTCGCGGCTGATTCTGAAGAATTCCATGCGGGTTCTTTCGTGAAAAACAGTGCCGGGCTGAGGCGGGGCTCAGCGCTTGCCGGCCAGCGCGGTGCCGGCGTCGGGTTTCCATACCTGGCCGATCGACACGCCCTTCAGCTTCTTCTTGCGGCCGTACCAGAGGTTGACGAGGCCACGCGAGAACATCACCGCGGAGAACATCGACGTCAGGATGCCCAGGCAGTGGACGACGGCAAAGCCACGCACCGGCCCGGAGCCGAAGGTCAGCAGCGCGAGACCGGCGATCAGCGTCGTGATGTTGGAGTCGAAAATCGTTCCCCAGGCCCGGTCGTAGCCGTTGTTGATCGCCGTCTGCGGTGGCGCGCCATTGCGCAATTCCTCGCGCACCCGTTCATTGATCAGCACGTTGGCGTCGATCGCCATGCCCAGCGTCAGCGCGATCGCGGCAAATCCCGGCAGTGTCAATGTCGCCTGCAGCATCGACAGCACCGCGGTCAGCAGCAGCAGGTTGAAGGCCAGCGCCAGCGTCGAGAAGACACCGAACAGCAGGTAATAGGCCGACATGAAGATGGCAATCGCGATGAAGCCATAAATCACGCTGTTGAAGCCTTTTGCGATGTTCTCGGCGCCGAGGCTCGGGCCGATCGTGCGCTCCTCGATGATCTCCATCGGCGCAGCGAGCGAGCCGGCACGCAGCAGCAGCGCGGTATCGCTGGCCTCGTTGGTCGTCATCCGGCCGGAAATCTGGAAGCGCGCGCCGAGTTCGCCGCGGATCACCGGCGCAGTGACGACCTCGCCCTTGCCCTTCTCGAACAGCAGGATCGCCATCCGCTTGCCGATGTTTTCGCGCGAGACGTCGCGCATGATGCGCGCGCCCTTCGCGTCGACGGTCAGATGCACCGCCGGCTCGTTGGTCTGGCCGTCGAAGCCGGCCTGAGCGTCGGTCAGGCTTTCGCCGGTCAGGATCACCTGGCGCTTGACGATCAGCGGCGCGCCGCCGCGCTCGACAAAACGCTCGGTGCCGAACGGTACCGGGCCATTGCCGACCGCCGCTGCGGCGGCCTCCGGGCTGTCGTCGACCATCCGCAGCTCGAGCGTCGCGGTGCGGCCGATGATGTCCTTCGCCTTCGCGGTGTCCTGCACGCCGGGCAACTGCACGACGACACGGTCGAGGCCCTGCTGCTGGATCACCGGCTCGGCGACGCCGAGTTCATTGACGCGGTTGTGCAGCGTCGTGATGTTCTGCTTGATCGCGGTTTCCTGGACGCGCAACGCGGCGGCCGGCTTCAGCGCACCGCGCAGCGCGTAGTTGCTGCCTTCGGTCGCCACCGTCCAGTCGAGGTCGGGCAATTGTTCGGTCAGCAGGTCCTGTGCGGCAAGCTGGGTCTTTTCGTCACGGAAGCTCAGCTGCACGCCGTTGCCGTCGCGGTTGATGCCGCTGTGGCGCAGATTCTTGTCGCGCAGCAGCGTGCGCACGTCGCCGGTCAACGATTCGGCCTTCTTCGTCAGCGCGGTCTTCATGTCGACCTGCATCAGGAAGTGGACGCCGCCGCGCAGGTCGAGGCCGAGGTACATCGGCAAGGCGTGCAGCGAACTGAGCCAGACCGGCGATCGCGAGACCAGATTCAGCGCAACGATGTAGCCGGGGTCGGCCGGGTCCGGATTCAGCGCATTGCTGATCGCGTCCTTGGCCTTCAGCTGGGTGTCGGTATCGGTGAAGCGGGCGCGCACCGACTGGCCCTCGAGCTGGACAAAATCGGCATTGATCGACGCCGCCTTCAGCGCCGCCTCGACACGGTCGACGACGGCGGAGTCGACCTTCACCGTCGCCTTCGCGCTGCTGACCTGCACGGCAGGCGCCTCGCCGAACAGATTGGGCAGCGAATAGACGATGCCGACCAGCAACGCGATCGCCAGGATCACGTACTTCCACAGCGGGTAACGGTTCATGACGGTTTCCAGCAGATCCCGGATTCAAGCCGCGCAGGGTGACGCCCGCCGGTCGGCGGACGCCCGGCCGAAGCCACCCCGGTTGCGCGGGGGGCGAGATTTATTTGAAGGTGCCCTTCGGCAGCACCTGGACGACGGCAGCACGCTGCACCTGGATCTCGACGCCATTGGCGATCTCGACGTGGATGAAGTTGTCGCCGAGCCGCGTGACCTTGCCGACCATGCCGCCACCGATGACGACCTCGTCGCCTTTGGCCAGCGCCTCGATCATCGCCTTGTGTTCCTTCTGGCGCTTCATTTGCGGACGGATCATCACGAAATAAAGCACCACGAACATCAGGATCAGCGGCAGCATCGATCCCAGGCTGCCGAAAATCGAATCGGCTCCGCCGCCGGTTGCCGCTGGCGCAGTCTGCGCAAAAGCTTGTGAAATGAACACTTGACTATCCTTGATGGGGGCAGCGGCACCATGCCGGCAGCCCAACCGCGCATTGTAGGGGGGCGGGCCCGATAGCCCTGCATCGGCCTCTGGCTTGTCTCAGTCGTCGCCGGCCCGCCGCGCGGTCGCCGGCATTTCTCGACCGTCGCGCAGTGCAGCGCTCGCTACACTGGGCCGGCAATGGCGAAACCGAACAACCCTCTGCCATCGGGCCTGGCGACGCGCTTCCACGAGCTCGTCTGGGGCCCGCGCGAGCCGGCGCTGCCGGGCTGGCAGGCCTGGGGTTTGCGCGTCGTGCGGACGGTGTCGATGCTGGTGCGCGACATCGTCGACGGCCAGCTGACGCTGCGCGCGATGAGCCTGGTCTATACGACGCTGCTGTCGATCGTGCCGCTGCTGGCGCTGAGCTTCTCGGTGCTGAAGGGTTTCGGCGTCTCGAACCAGATCCGGCCGATCCTGCTGCAGGTTCTGGAACCGCTGGGCCCGGAAGGCGAAGTCGTCGCGAACCAGATCGTCGGCTTCATCCAGAACATGAATGTCGGCGTGCTCGGTGCACTCGGCCTCGGCTTGCTGCTCTATACCGCGATCTCGCTGATCCAGAAGATCGAGGAGGCGCTGAACCACATCTGGCACATCCCGCAGTCGCGCCGGCTCGGCGAGCGTTTCAGCCGCTATCTCAGCGTGCTGCTGGTCGGCCCGATCCTGGTCTTCTCGGCGATCGGTCTGACCGCAACGGTGATGAACATCGACACCGTGCGCGGCATCCTCGAGATTTCGGTGCTCAGCCAGGCGGTCCAGGTGATGAGCCGGCTGATGCCCTATCTGCTGGTGATCGCCGCCTTCACCTTCGTCTACATGTTCATCCCGAATACCCGGGTGCGGCTGCTGCCGGCGCTGGTCGGCGGTGCGGTCGGCGGCATCGCCTGGCAAAGCGCCGGCTGGATCTTTGCGGTATTCGTCGCGTCGTCGAACAAATATGCGGCAATCTATTCCGGCTTTGCGATCCTGATCCTGTTCATGATCTGGTTGTACCTGAGCTGGCTGGTGCTGCTGTTCGGCGCCAGCATCGCGTTTTACGTGCAGCATCCGGAATACCTGTATGCCGGCGGCGGCGAGCCGCGCCTGAGCAACCGCGTGCGCGAGCGGCTTGCGCTGTCGGTGATGAGCCTGGCCGCCGGCCGTTTCCAGCGCGGCGAGCCGGCGCCGGCGCTGCACGATTTCACCCGCGCGTTCGGCGTGCCCTCGCATTCGATGCTGGTGGTCGTCGATGCGCTGCTGCGCAGCCGCATGCTGTGTGCAACCGATGCCGAACCCAGCACCTACATACCGGCACGCGATCCGGCGCAGATTCCGGTCGCGGCAATCCTGCAGGCGGTGCGCGCGGCCGGCGAAGACATGTTCATGACGCCGGCGCAGTTGCCGGCGCCGGCGCCGGTCGAGGCGGCGTTGGCGAAGATCGACCAGGCGGTCGACGCCGGACTCGGCGGCATCAGTCTGCGCGAACTTGCGACGCCGGCGGCGGTCGAACGGGTCGCCGCGGGCGGTCCGACAGCGGCAGACGGCTCGTCGGCTGCCGGCCCGCCGGCCGGCGGCTGACGCGGCAAATCCGAGGCCATTTATCGACAGTTGCGGTGCGTTGATACATTGGTCACAATATAAATCGGTTGTTGCAGCATGCGTCGCGTGCCGGCGCAGTGTCTTTGACAAGAGAAAAAAGGAGAGCCCATGGACTACCAGGCATTCGTCACGCCGCTGCAGAATTCCCTCGGCAGTCATATCCCGCAGATCATCGGCGCCGTGATCATTTTTGCGGTCGGCTGGCTGATCGCGGTGATTGCCCGCGCGGCCACATTGCGCGTCTTGCGCATGCTCGGCGTGAATCGACGCATCGAGGAAAGCACCGGCTCGAAGGTCGATGCCGAACACCCGGTTGCGATCGGCGTGTTCTGGCTGATCATCCTCGGCGCGGTGATCGCCGCACTCAATGCGCTCGATCTGGCCAGCCTGTCGAATCCGTTCTCGATGCTGCTGTCCGACATCCTCGGCTACCTGCCGCATCTGCTGGCCGGACTGGTGCTGACGCTGATCGCGTGGCTGATCGCCACCGTGCTGCGTGCGGCAGTCACCCGGGCGCTGCAGATGACGAAGATGGACGACAAGCTCAGTTCGGCCGCCGGCATGGCGCCGATGAGCCGCAACGTCGGCAACGTGTTGTTCTGGCTGGTGATGCTGCTGTTCCTGCCGGCCATCCTCGGCGCCTTCCGCCTCGGCGGCACGCTCGGCCCGGTGCAGGTGATGATGACGCAGGCACTCGACATGGTGCCGAACATCTTTGCCGCCGCGCTGATCGCCTTCGTCGGTTATGTGGTGGCCAAGGTGCTGCGCGGACTGGTCACCAACCTGTTGTCGGCCGCCGGTGTCGATCGGTTGTCGCAGCGCTTCGCAGGCGGCGCCGCCGATGTCGATGCGACCACGCCGACCGCCACGACCACCACCACCGCCGCTCCGCCGCCGCCCGACAGCGGATCCGGCGTCAGCCTGTCGCGGCTGGCCGGCACGCTGGTCTTCATCCTGGTGCTGGTGCCGTCGCTGATCGCCGCGCTCGATGCGCTGCGCATCGAGGCGATCTCGCGCCCGGCGACGCTGATGCTCGGCAAGATGCTCGATGCGGTGCCGAACATCATTGCCGCGGTCGTGATCGTGCTGATCACCTGGTATGTCGCGCGTTTTGTCGCGACACTGCTGGCGCGCCTGCTCGAAAGCGTCGGCGCCGACACGATTCCGCAACGCATCGGCATGGGTGATGCGATGAGCGGCAATACCCGGCCGTCGCGGCTTGCGCACTGGGCGGTGATGCTGTTCGCGATGCTGTTTGCCGTCGTCGAGGCCGCCGACCAGCTCGGCTTCTACCAGGTGCGCGACGTCGTCACCGGCTTCATCCGCTTCGGCGGCGACATCATCCTCGGCGGCCTGATCCTGGTGATCGGCTACTGGCTGGCCAACATGGCCTACAACGCGATCTCGCGGGCCAGCGGCGAAAACACCGCCGGCCTGGCATCGATCGCGCGGATCGCGATCCTCGGCGTCGTCATCGCGATGGGCCTGCGCGCGATGGGCATCGCCAACGAGATCGTTCAGCTCGCGTTCGGCCTGACGCTTGGTGCGGTCGCGGTCGCGATTGCCTTGTCGTTCGGCCTTGGCGGCCGCGAGTCGGCTGGCAAGCTGACCGAATACTGGCTGAACCGCTGGCGCCGCAACCGGCCGGACAGCCCGCCCGATCAGCCCTGATCGGCAGCAGTTCCAGCAAGGCCGCGACGGCGACGTCGCGGCCTTTTTTCATTGCGCCGCCAGGTTGACGACGCTGTCGCCTGGGCCGGGCCGGCAGCCCTCGCCGAGCGGCTGCCAGCCATGGTGGATCACGACTTGGTCGGCATCGAAGCAGAATTCGACCCGGCTCGCCTGCGGCAGCCGGCGGCGCACGAAGTCCTCGATCGACGCCGGCATGCTGACGCGCATCAGGTTGCGGTCGAGGTCGTCGGCCGGATGGTCGTCATGGTGCAGCAGCGGGAAGATGCTGCCGAGCCAGCGCGGCGGCGGCAGCGTGACCTCGAAGGTGGTCGGCCGGTAACCTGCGCTGCCGAGCCAGGCCTGCGCCGCGGCCCTCGGCTCGCGGCCGTCAGACGCATCGGAATTCCACGCAGCCGCCAGCATCTCGGCCAGCCACTGGTTGCAGTTCTGGTAGCTGACGCTGAATGCATGGGCATTGGCGCTGTAGCCTGCGCCGAGCAATTGCAGCGCCTGCCGGTCGTCGAGCACGACCCGCTCGAGTTCGGCTTCCGCCTCCGGCGGCAGCAGCACCGCCGAGATGAAACCCTGCCGGGGGTTGTCGAGCCCGAGCAGAAAACCGGCCATCCCCTGATCGAAGATCCGCGGCCGCTGCTCGGCGCAGGCGTAATACAGCTGGCGCACCGCCCACGGCGCCTCGCGGCTGGCCTGCAAGCTGACGCCGGCATGGGTATAACGAACTCCGAAGCGGCCGAGATCGAGCCCGGAACGCGAGACCAGCGCCAGCCGGTGGCCGGATTGCTCGAGATGCGTCTTGACGATCGCGCCAAAACGCAGGATGCGGTCCTGCTCGGCCGCGCTCAGGTCGGCCGGCCGGTCACAGAAGCGCAGCGTCGAGGCCTGCACAACCGTGCCAGCCGCAAGCAGGCACAGCGCCGCCGCTGCAGCGGCGATGCCGCGCCGCACCGGCCTGTGTGTCAAAGCCCGACCGGCGTGGTCCTCAGTTCGCGATACCAATCGTCATGCAGCGCGAGGAAAAAGGCCTGGCGCGGCTTGCCTTGCGCGAATTCGAAACCGTAGGGCCGCTCGGCCACGTGAACCGTCGTGCCGGCGACCAGTTCGGGGGTCCGGCCCACGGTCTCGCGCGGCACGGTCAAGACGAACGGTTCCGCCCCGCCGGCCGCGCCGTCCTGCAGCGGCGCCAGTGCCAGCCGCAGCATGTCGGGCCGGCCGGTGTCCTCGGCAATTTCGATCAGACGGTAGTCACCTTCGGCGACACGGCGGTCGCCGGACGAGCTGTTGCTCGACGCCTGCACCGATCCGGACAGCCTGCCGACCGAGGCGGTGATGCTGTCCGAAGCCGACGAAGCGGCCGAACTCGGGCCGGCGAAGGCAGGGGAAACCAGCGCGGCAAGCGCGAACGTGAGCGGAAGCAGATAGCGGGTCGGCAAGGTCATGGCAGCAGCGGCAATCTCGGTTGAAGCGCCGCCATCCTAGCGCCTGCGCCAACGTTACAGGCGGTCACAACCGCGCGCTCCAGTTCCAGCGGTCGGCGCCGATACCTGCTGCAGGCCCGCATGATCGACGCGAAGAGGTGCCGTGATGAGTGACGAGACAAGCGGCCCGCTGACGGGTCGCCGGCGCCTGCTGGCCGGCATCGGAACAGGTTTTCTGCTCGGCAGTTTCGGCCTGACTGCGACCGCGACCAGCAGCGGCCGAACCGACGCAACCGAGATCGAACCGGCGCGCTCGCGCGACGGACTCGACTGGCGTGCCGCGCTGCTCGCCGGTGACCGCAGCATCCTGATGCGCCGCGACGGGCCGGCGATGCGCATCCGCTACCGCAACGCCGATGGCTCGCTCGACCGCGACGGCTACGTGGCCGCCTGCCACATGCTGCGCGACGTGCGCGCCAACCGCATCGTGCAGATCGACCCCGAACTGCTCGACGTGTTGTGCGGCGTGCAGCGCTGGATGGAATTCAACGGCAAGCTGCCGACGATCGAGATCACTTCGGGTTTCCGAACCGTCAGCACCAACGAGTCGGCCGAAGGATCGGGCCGGCAATCGATGCATTTGTACGGCAAGGCGGCCGACATCATCGTGCCGGGCGCATCGAGCTCGGTGATCGGCGCGATGGTGCGCCGCTTCAACGACGACGGCGGCACCGGCATCTATCCGTCGCGCCAGTTCGTTCATGTCGATACCGGCGCGCCGCGCAGCTGGATCGCCGCGCCGGCCACGCGCCCGCGGCGCCGTCGCCGCCGCTGAGCTGCCGGGCCGCGTTGCGCGGCCGAATGCTGGTAAGGTTTGCGCCCCTGCGTCGCATCAGGAGAAGCGAATGAATCCAGCAGCAACCGGCGCCGCCGCCAGCGCGATCAACGAATTCGTCACGCTCGACAAGCGCGGCAAGATCGCCGTCATCACGATGAACAAGCCGCCGGTCAACGGCCTCGGCTTCGACCTGCGCAACGGCGTCGCAATGGCGCTGGACCAGGCCCATGCCGACGATGCGATCGCGGCCATCGTGCTGACCGGCAGCGCACGCGCCTTTTCCGGTGGTGCCGACGTCACCGAATTCGGCACGCCGAAGGCGCTGCGCGAACCGAACCTGCGGGTATTGATCTCGCTGGTCGAGGACAGCCCGAAACCGGTGGTCGCAGCGATTGCCGGCCAGTGCCTCGGCGGCGGCCTCGAGCTGGCGATGGCTGCGCATTTCCGCGTTGCGCAGCGCGATGCGACGCTCGGCCTGCCCGAAGTCAAGCTCGGCCTGCTGCCCGGCGCCACCGGCACGCAGCGGCTGCCGCGGCTGGTCGGGCTGGAGACCGCGCTGAACATGATCGTCAGCGGCACGCCGGTGGCGGCAGCCAAACTGGCCGATACCGCGCTGCTCGACGCCGTTGCCGACGGCGATGTGGTCGCGGCCGCGGTCGACTTCGCGCAGAAAGTGGTCGATGAGGGCAAGCCGGTGCGCAAGGTGCGCGATCTGAAGGTCACGCACCCGAATGCCGCCGGCTATCTGCAATTTGCCCGCAATACGATTGCCGCAACCGCGAATGCTTTGCCGGCGCCGCTGAAATGCTGGGAGGCGGTGGCCCGTTCGGTCAAGCTGCCGTTCGACGAGGCGGTGCGGCTCGAGCGCGAGGATTTCCTGGCGCTGATGAATACGCCGGAGTCGAAGTCGCTGCGCCATGTCTTTGCCGCCGAGCGCGCCGCCGGCAAGCTGCCCGACATTCCAGCCGATACGCCGCAGCGCGAGATCGGCAAGGTCGGCGTGATCGGCGCCGGCACGATGGGCGGCGGCATCACGATGAATTTTCTGACCGCCGGCATCCCGGTCGTGTTGCTCGAAATGAAGCAGGAGGCGCTCGACAAGGGCGTCGCGACGATCCGCCGCAATTACGAAAACTCGATGAAGAAGGGCAAGTTGAAGCCCGAGCAGGTCGAGCAGCGGATGGGCCTGCTGAAGCCGACGCTGGACTATGCCGATTTCGCCGATGCCGATCTCGTGATCGAGGCGGTATTCGAGAACATGGACGTCAAGAAGACGGTTTTCGAGACACTCGACAAGACCTGCAAGCCCGGCGCGATCCTCGCATCGAATACCTCGTATCTGGATCTGAACAAGATCGCCGCCTTCACGAAGCGGCCGCAGGACGTGATCGGCCTGCACTTCTTCAGCCCGGCCAACGTGATGCGGCTGCTCGAGATCGTGCGTGGTGAACAAACCGCGCCCGATGTGCTCGCCACCTGCATGGCGCTGGCGAAGAAGATCAAGAAGGTCGCGGTCGTCTCCGGCGTCTGCGACGGCTTCATCGGCAACCGGATGCTGGCGCGGTACGGCGCCGCCGCGAATGCACTGGTGATTGCCGGCGCGGCGCCGCAGCAGGTCGACAACGCCTTGCAGAAATTCGGGCTCGCGATGGGGCCGTTCCGCGTCGGCGACCTCGCCGGTCTGGATATCGGCTGGGCAACCCGCAAGCGTCGCGCAGCCGAGGCCGGCGTCGAGATGAAGCCCGGCATTGCCGACCTGTTGTGCGAGGCCGGCCGCTTCGGCCAGAAAACCGGTGCCGGCTGGTACCGCTACGAGGCCGGCAAACGCGAACCGATTCCCGATCCGCTGACCGACAAGCTGATCACCGACTATCGGCTCGCGAACAATGTCACGCCGCGCAAGATCAGCGACCAGGAAATCGTCGAGCGCTGCATCTATGCGCTCGTCAACGAAGGTGCACGCATCCTCGAGGAAGGCATTGCGGCGCGCGCGTCCGACATCGACCTCGTCTACCTGAACGGTTACGGCCACCCGGTGCAGCGCGGCGGGCCGATGTTCTACGCCGATACCGTCGGCCTGCCGAATGTCGTGCGCAGCCTGCGCAAATTCGCTGCCGAGCCGGGCGCCGACCCGTCGTGGCAGCCGGCGCCGTTGCTGGTCCGGCTGGCCGAAGAAGGCAAGACCTTCAACTGATCGGTCCGCCGCGATGACGACGACCCTGGCCCGGCTGCCCGACGACGGCGCGCCCGATCTGCTGTTCCTGCTGCTGCATGGGCATGGCCAGACGCCGGATGCGATGCGCCCGCTGGCCGAGGCGCTGGCCCGCGAATACCCGCAGGCCGCGGTGTTGTGCCTGCAGGCGCCGCTGCAGGCCGATGATCCGGCCGGCAGCGGCAAACCGGTCGACGGCTACCAGTATTTTTCGCGCGCCGGCATCAACGACGACAACCGGGCGGCCAGGGTGCAGGCGGCGCTGCCGGCGTTCGTTGCGACGGTGCGCAACCTGCAGCAGCAGTTCTCGATGTCGTGGCAGCGCACCGCGCTGGCCGGATTTTCGCAGGGCGCAATCGTCGCGCTCGAGGCGGTACAGGTCGAGCCGCAACTGGCCGGCCGCGTGCTCGCCTTCGGCGGCCGCCACACGACCATTCCCGACCATGCGCCGACTGACACCACGCTGCACCTGCTGCACGGCCTGGCCGACGAGGTCGTGCCGGCAACGCCGGTGATCGATGCGGCGAATGCGCTGGTGCTGCTCGGCGCCGACATCACCGCCGACATCCTGCCCGGCATCGGCCATCAGCTGCACCCGCGGTTGATCGACAAGGCGATCGAGCAGCTGCGCACATTCCTGCCGCGCCGGCTGTGGCGCGAGGCGATGAGCGAAGCGCCGGTGCTGTCGAAACCGGCATCGAGCAAGGAGCTCGACAAACCCTAGCTGGCGCGCCACCCCCACAGCAACAACAGGTTGTTCGCCGGCATCGGGACACGTTCGCGCAGTTCGAGCCCGGCTTCGCCGGCGACCCGTTCGACATCCTCGCGCCGCCGGAGCCCCCACGCCGGATTGCGGCGCTTCAGTTCGAGATCGAACTGCAGGTTGCTCGGTGCGGTCGTGACGCCGTCCTCGATGTAGGGGCCATAGGTGATCAGCAGTCCGTCCGGCCGCCGCAGATGGCGCGCCGCGCCCTGCAGCAGTCCGACCGTCGTTTCCGGCGGCGAGATGTGGATCATGTTCGCGCAGTAGATCGCATCGACCTCGGCCGGCACGCCCGGCCAGTCGGACTGCGTGACATCGAGCAGCAGCGGCTTGCGCACCCGGTCGCAGGCCGAGCACCAGGCTGCGATCGAGCGCAGCGCCGATTCGTCGGCATCGGTCGGTTGCCAGTGCCAGCCGGGCAGCGCTTCACTGAATGCGGCCGCATGCTGACCGGTGCCGCTGGCGATCTCGAGCATCAGGCCTGCTGGCGGCAGCAGGCGCTGCAGCTCGTTCAGGATCGGCTCGCGGTTGCGGTCTGCGGCGGGGCTGTACTGGCGGGGGTCGTCGGCTCGGGTCATGGCGCATTCTGACGTCTTCGCGGCTGCAGTTCATCGATTCGCAGGCGGCCGCCCAGCCCGGCCACCGGCTACAGTGCACACGAAGCCGTATCCGGTGCGATCCGGCTCACACCCCCCTGACGAAAGGACCGCCCGATGGCGATTGATGACTTCTTCTCCGGCCGCAGTGTGCTCGTCGTCGGCGGCAGCAGCGGCATCGGCGCCGGCATCGGTGCGGCCTTCGTGCAGCATGGCGCACGCGTCACGGTCACAGGTGCCACCAGCGCCGAGGTCGACGCGGCCTGCAGCAGCGACACGCTGGCCGGCGCCACCGTCGAATGCCTCGATGTGCGCGACGATGCGGCGGTGCCAGCGCTGCTCGGCCGCTTCGACCAACTCGACGTGCTGGTCAACTGCGCCGGCATCATCCGCCGCGGCGACGAACACGACCCGGCCGTCTTTGCGCAGGTGCTCGACATCAACCTGAACGGCACGATGCGCTGCTGCGCCGCGGCGCGCGCCCTGCTCGCCGCCAGCGGCGGCTGCATCGTCAATACCGCATCGATGCTGAGCTTCTTCGGCGGCGGGCTGGTACCGGCCTACAGCGCGAGCAAGGGCGGTGTTGCGCAGCTGACGAAGTCGCTGGCGATCGCCTATGCGGCCGACGGCATCCGCGTCAATGCGCTGGCGCCGGGCTGGATCGCGACACCGTTGACCAACGCGCTGCAAAACGATGCCGCGCGCAGCGGCCCGATCCTCGCGCGCACGCCGATGGGCCGTTGGGGCACGCCGGCCGATGTCGCCGGTGGCGCACTGTTTCTCGCCTCGCCCTGGGCCGCTTTTGTCACCGGCGTTGTGCTGCCGGTCGATGGCGGCTACCTGATCACCTGAAGGAGTCTCGAGATGATCGTCCAACTGCCGGGCATCCGGCCCGAAATCGCGATCCAGGCGATACCCGACGACGAACGCGTCTGGGTGCCGCAGGCGCCCGAAGTCTGGTTCCGCCCGCTGCTGCTCAATACCGTCACCGGCAGCTGGTGCAACCTGTTGCGGGTGCGCAAGTCGGGGGTGTTGTCGCGCCACATCCATCCGTCGTGGGTCACCGGCTATGTGATCCGCGGCGCCTGGCGTTATCTCGAACACGACTGGATCGCCAGCGAAGGATCGTTTGTCTACGAGCCGCCGGGCGAGATCCACACGCTGGTCGTCGACGATGCCGCCGATGGCGCGACCGAAATGATCACCTTCTTCAACATCCACGGCGCGATGGTCTACGTCGATGCCGACGGCAAGCAGGCCGGCTACGAGGACGTCTTCACGAAGATCGAGATGTGCCGCCGCCACTACGAAGGCAACGGCCTCGGCGCCGACTACGTGCAGCAGTTCATCCGCTAGCGGTTTCCGGCAGCGGCGCCGCCGACAGCAGCGTGCCGTCGGCATAAAACTGCTCCAGGTTGTCGAGGACCCGCGCCGCCATCGCCTCGCGTGTCTCTTCGGTTGCACTGGCGATGTGCGGCAGCAGCACGACGTTGTCCATCGTCAGCAGTTCGGCCGGCACCCGCGGCTCGTCCTCGAACACATCGAGCCCGGCGCCGGCGATGCGCCGTTCGGCGAGCGCACGCACCAGCGCCTGTTCGTCGACGACGGAACCGCGCGAGACATTGACGAGAAAGCCGCGCGGGCCGAGCGCATCGAGCACCTCGGCATCGATCAGGTGCCGCGTCTCGGCGCCGCCGGCGGTGATCACGACGAGGTGGTCGCACCAGCGCGCAAGCGCATGCAGCGACGGCTCGTGCTGCCATGGCGCATCGGCGACCGGACGACGGCTGTGATAACGGATCGCCATCTCGAAACCATCGGCACGGCGCGCGATCGTGCGGCCGATGCGGCCGAGGCCGACGATGCCGAGTTTTGCGCCGCTGACCTTGCGTGCGAGCGGAAAGGCCTTGCCGCCCGGCGCAGACCAGCCGCCACGGCGGACGAAGCGGTCGGCCTCGCTGACGCGCCGCGCGATGTCGAGCAGCAGTGCGATCGCCAGATCGGCGACGCAATCGTTCAGCACATCGGGCGTATAGCCGACCGCGATGCCGCGCTCGGCCGCTGCGGCGAGCGGCAGCTTGTCGAGGCCGACTCCAAAACTCGAGATCACCCGAAGATCGGGCAGCGCGGCGATCACGTCGGCGGCTATGCCGGTGCCAGCCGAGGTGACGAGGCCGGTGACGCCGGCGCCATTGGCCGCCAGCCAGGCCCGCTGATCGGCCTGCTCGACCAGCCGCGTGGTGTCGTAGCGCTCGGCCAGGCGGCGCTCCAGCGTGGACAGCAGTCGGCCGGCCTGCACGATGCGGGGACGTTGTGAAGTCATCTGTTCTCCAGAAATCGGCGCGCCGCTCAGCGCACCAGACACGGTCGCTTCGGATCGAATCGCCAGCCGGGCAGCAGATACTGCATCGCTGCCGCATCGTCGCGGGCGCCGAGGCCGTGTTGCAAATAGAGCTGGTGCGCCTTCTCGACCTCGGCCATGTCGAGTTCGATGCCGAGGCCCGGCCGCTCCGGCACCCGCAGATGGCCGTCGACGATGCGCAGCGGCTCGCGCGTCAGCCGCTGGCCGTCCTGCCAGATCCAGTGGGTATCGATCGCGGTGACGCGGCCCGGCGCAGCGGCGCCGACGTGGGTGAACATCGCGAGCGAGACGTCGAAATGGTTGTTCGAGTGCGAGCCCCAGGTCAGCCCCCAGTCGCGGCAGGTCTGCGCGACGCGCACCGAGCCGGCCATCGTCCAGAAATGCGGATCGGCGAGCGGTATGTCGACCGACTGCAGCGCCAGCGCATGCGCCAACTGCCGCCAGTCGGTCGCGATCATGTTGGTCGCGGTCGGCAGGCCGGTCGCGCGGCGGAATTCGGCCATCACCTCGCGGCCTGAAAAACCGTCCTCTGCACCGCACGGGTCCTCGGCATAGGCCACGATGCCGCGCATCCGCTGGCCGAGGCGGATCGCATCCTTCAGCAACCAGCCGCCGTTCGGATCGAGCGTCACGCGGGCCTGCGGAAACCGCTCGTGCAGCGCGACGATCGCATCGACCTCGTCGTCGCCGCGCAGCACGCCGCCTTTCAGCTTGAAATCATTGAAGCCGTAACGCTCGCGCGCCGCCTCGGCGAGGCGGACGATCGCCTGCGGCGTCAGCGCCTCCTCATGGCGCAGCCGCGACCAGTCGTCGGCGGCATCCGGCTCGCTGGCATAGGGCAGGTCGGTGCGATTGCGGTCGCCGATGTAGAACAGGTATCCGAGCACCTCGACCGCATCGCGCTGCTGGCCTTCGCCGAGCAGCGCAGCGACCGGCACCTCGAGGTGCTGGCCGAGCAGGTCGAGCAGCGCCGATTCGATGGCGGTGACCGCATGGATCGTGATCCGCAGGTCGAAGGTCTGTTGACCACGGCCGCCGGCATCGCGGTCGGCAAAGGTTTTCTGCACCTTCTGCAGCAGTTGCTGGTGGGAGCCGATCGGCTCGCCGACAACCAGCGCAGCGGCGTCCTCCAACGTCTTGCGGATCTTTTCGCCACCCGGCACCTCGCCGACGCCGGTGCGACCGGCGCTGTCGGTCAGGATCAGCAGGTTGCGGGTGAAAAACGGGCCGTGCGCGCCGCTCAGGTTCAGCAGCATGCTGTCGCGCCCGGCAACCGGGATCACGCGCAGCGCGGTGATGCGCGGGGTGGAATGGGTCATGGAATTGATGGTAGCGCTAACATATCGATGATATCGGCGGAGGCCGGCTGCGGCAAGCCGGTGACGCGGTTCATCCGCTGTCGCGAACAACGATCGAATGGCCGATGTCGATGACCGGCTCGGCGATTGGCCGGCCTGCGGCACGATCGATGATGAATTGCGCCGCCTGCTGGCCGATCGCCTCGCCGTTGACGCGCACCGTCGTCAGCGCCGGCTCGAGGTCGGCGGCAAATTCGAGGTCGCCGAAGCCGACCACGGCAACGTCTTCGGGCACGGCAATACTGCGGCAACGCGCCTCGGTCAAGACGCCGATCGCCAGCAGGTCGGAACTGCAGAACAGCGCATCGGCAGCCGCCGCATCGGCAGCGAACAAGTCAGCCAGCGCCTCGCGCCCGCTGCGCACCGTGGTCGGCGCCGGCACCGTGACGACCCGCGGATCGGCCAGACCGAGGCGGCGCGCCGCGGCGACAAAGCCGTCGCGCCGACGCAGCGCCCGTTCGTCGTCGCCGGTGATCAGCGCCAGCCGTTGCCGGCCGCGCTGCTGCAGATGATGTGCGACGGCCTCGCCCACTTGTTCATGCGAAAAACCGACCAGCATGTCGATCGGTGTCGGTGTCAGGTCCCAGGTCTCGACGACCGGTATCCGCGAGGCGAGCAGTTGGCGCCGCCCGGCGGCCGAATGCAGGATGCCGGTCAGCACGATGCCGTCGGGCCGGCGGCCGATGATCGCCTCGAGCAAAGCGTCCTCGCGGCTGCCGCGGTAACCGGTCTGGCCGAGCATCAGCTGGTAACCGTGCCCTGCGAGTGTTTCGGTCAGCGCCTGCACGGTGCGCAGGAATACCGGGCCGGCGACGGTCGGCACGACGGCGGCAACCAGCCGGCTGCGCCGCGACGCCAGCCCGCCGGCGACCAGGTTCGGCACATAACCGGTGCGCGCAACGGCATCGCCGACCTTGCGCCGCACCTCCTCGGAAACCTGTTCCGGCGAGTTCAGTGCCCGCGATGCGGTGATCGGCGCGACGCCGGCCAGCCGTGCAACATCGTGCAGCGTCACTGCGCCGCTGCTGCGGCGTGAGCGGCGTGGCGGCGCGGCATCGGTGCTCATCGGCGAATTATAGAAAGCATGACAGCGCTACCAGAGCGCCGGCGCTGCGTCAGTTCTTCCGACGGCGGCGTGGGACCGCGGGCGGCGCTGCTGGCGCAGCCGCCGAGGCCGCCTGCCTGCGCTCGCGGTAGCGCGCCGCCACTTCCCGCGCCAGCGTGATGAAGGTCGCGAGCGGCCCCTGCGCATCGGCCTCGCGCCAGACCAGCGTGATCGGCGCGCCGAGCCGCGCCGATGCGGCCAATGGCCGGTAGACGATCGCATGGCGGTGCGCGCCGGACATCGATGCCGGCACCACCGAGATGCCGACACCGGCAGCGACCAGGTTCAGGTTGGTCATCATCCGCTCGACCTCGGCGACCACCTCGACCTGCACCCGCTGCCGTTCGCAGGCGGCCAGCAGGTTCGCATACAGGCCCGGCGCACCGGGCCGGCGGACCAGGATCAGTTTTTCGCCGCGCAGTTGCGCCAGCGATACCGGCACCGTTTCTGCATCGGGCGCCCGGGCCAGCCGGTGGTCGGATGGCAGCGCGAGCAGCGTCGCCTCCTGCAGCAGCGGTTCGAGCGCAACCCCACGTGGTGTCGCCACCGGCACGCGCAGAAAACCGCAGTGCAAGCGCTGCGCGGCGACCGCCTCGGTGATCTCGGCGGCATTGTTTTCGCTGACGACCAGCTCGATCTCCGGATGGCGGCTGCGGCACAACCGCAAGGCCTCCGGCGTGAAGGCATGCGCCGCCGCCGAACTGGTGAAGCCGATCGCCAGCCGGCCTCGCTGGCCCTGCGCAAATGCAGCCATCCGCTTGCGCATCGCGTCGAAATCGCCGAGCAGCCGCGCCGCCTCGACCTGCAGCTGGCGGCCGGCCTCGGTCAGTTCGACACCTTTCGGATGGCGCACGAACAGCGCCAGACCGAGTTCGTCTTCAAGCGCACGGATCTGCTGGCTCAGCGGCGGCTGTTGGATGCCGAGCTGCTCGGCGGCGCGGGTGATGTGCCCGGCGCCGGCAACCGCGGCGAAATAACGCAGGTGGCGCAGTTCGATATGCATGGCGTATGGAGTCGAGATTCTAGACATCTTTGCCATCTGGCTCGGCACGATCCAGAATCGCCGACCGTCGCGCAGCAGCGCGCCGACGAGAACCCCTTCAGGAGACCACCATGTTGTTGCCCACCCCGCGACTGCTGCACGCCGCCGCGTTGCTGATCCCGCCGTTGCTGTTCGGCTGTGCGAACGTCGGCGAGCCACCGTTCGCGGAAGCCGCGCCGACGGCGACCAAATGCCCGCAAGCGGTGCCGTCGACTGCTCGCTGCCTGGCAGGCACCGACAGCAAGGGCGCGCACTACCTGATCGCGATGCCGGCCGACTGGAACGGCCATCTGCTGCTGCATGCGCACGGCGGACCATTTCTCGGCGAAGCAACTGCCAAACGCGCCGAGGAGGACCTGACGCGCTGGGCGATCGCGGTGAAGGCCGGGTATGCCTATGCCGGCTCGAGCTTCCGCCAGGGCGGCGTCGAGGTGCGCGCGGCGGCCGAAGATACCGAGCGGCTGCGCCGCATCTTCCGCGCCCATGTCGCGAAGCCAAAACGCACCATCCTGCACGGCCAGTCGTGGGGCGCCAATGTCGCGGCGAAAGGCGCCGAGATGTTCACCGCGTCGACGGTCGGCAGCCAGCCCTACGACGCGGTGCTGCTGACCAGCGGCGTGCTCGCCGGCGGCACCCGTTCCTACGATTTCCGCACCGACCTGCGTGCGGTATACCAGTACCTGTGCAACAACCACCCGCGGCCGACCGAGGCGCAATATCCGCTGAACATCGGGCTGCCGGCCGGCGCGAAGATGGTCCAGGCCGATGTCGCCGCGCGTGTCGACGAGTGCCTGGCGCTCGACAAGCCGGCCGCGCAGCGCAGCGCGGACCAGCAGGCCAAGGTGCAGACGATCGAGCGCGTGCTGAAGATCCCGGCCAGCTCGATCCAGGGCCACATGAACTGGGCGACGATGCACTTCCAGGACATCGTCGAGAAACGCACCGGCGGCGCCAGCCCGTTCGGCAATGCCGGTGCGCGTTATGCCGGCTCCAGCGACGATGCCGCGCTGAATGCCGGCGTCGCCCGCTACCGCGCCGACCCGGCCGCGGTCAGGCGTTTTGCTGCCGATACCGACCTCGCCGGCCGCATCCCGGTGCCGGTGCTGACGACCAAGTGGATCGGCGATCCGACCGCCTTCGTCGAACTCGATGCGCACTTCGGCGAGACGATGAAAAAGGGCGGCAGCGGGGATCGCCTGGTACAGACCTTCACCAGCAAGGGCACCCACAGCTATATCAGCGACGTCACCTACCCGGTGCTGCTCGATGCGTTGCTCGGCTGGGTCGAACAGGGCGCGAAACCGACCGCGGCCGGCATCGCCGCGGCCTGCCCGGCGTACGAAGCAAGATTCGGCGCCGGCTGCAGCTTCGATGCGAGCTATCAGCCGAAGCCGCTGGAAAGCCGCGTCGTCGCGCGCGAGCGGCCGTAGCCTGCCGTGCAGGAGGGGCTTCGGCCCCGATTCAGGCTGGTTGCATGGCCAGCAATCCCGGCTGAAGCCGCTCCCACAGATAAGCACCGATGCCCCGCTGATGCCGTTCTTTTGTGGGAGGGGCTTCAGCCCCGATTCGGTCTGGTGGCATTGGCCAGCAATCGCGAGAACGCTACATTCGGCAATGGCCAACAAACCCCTCCACATCAAGATGGACGAACGCGACAACGTCGCGATCGTCGCGAATGACGGCGGCTTGCCGGAAGGCACCGTGTTTGCCGACGGCCTGAGGCTCGTCGACCGTGTGCCGCAGGGGCACAAGGTCGCGCTCGTCGATCTGGCGGCCGGCGACCCGGTGCGGCGCTACAACGTCGTGATCGGCACCGCACTGAAGCCGATTCCGCGTGGCAGCTGGGTACACGAGCGGCTGCTCGAGATGCCGCAGGCGCGTTCGTTCGACGGCCTGCCGGTCGGCACCGCGCCGCTGCGGCCGCTGCCGCCGTTGGAAGGCCATGTTTTCGAGGGTTACCGCAATGCCGACGGCAGCGTCGGCACACGCAACATCCTCGCGATCACGCAGACGGTGCAGTGTGTCGCCGGCGTCGTCGACTTTGCGGTCGAGCGCATCAAGGCCGAGTTGCTGCCGAACTATCCGAATGTCGATGATGTCGTCGGCCTCGAGCATGGCTATGGTTGCGGCGTCGCGATCGATGCGCCGGATGCGGCGATCCCGATCCGCACGCTGCGCAACATCACGAAGAATCCGAATTTCGGCAACGAGGTGATGGTCGTCAGCCTCGGCTGCGAGAAGCTGCAGCCGGAGCGGCTGCTGCCGCCCGGCAGCCTGGCGATCGTCGACCAGCGCAGCAGCAATGCCGCATCGGCGGACACACCGCTCGACGTCGTCTGCCTGCAGGACGGCGCACACGTCGGCTTCATGTCGATGATCGATTCGATCATGAAAACCGCCGAGCAGCATCTGCAGCGGCTCGATGCGCGGCGGCGCGAAACGGTGCCGGCCAGCGAACTCGTCGTCGGCGTGCAATGCGGCGGCAGCGATGCCTTCAGTGGCGTCACCGCGAATCCAGCGGTCGGTTTCTGCGCCGACCTGCTGGTGCGCGCCGGCGCCACCGTGATGTTCAGCGAAACGACCGAGGTGCGCGACGGCATCGACCAGCTGACCGCGCGCGCCGGCTCACCGGAAATTGCCGAGCAGATGATCCGCGAGATGGCCTGGTACGACGCCTACCTGCAACGCGGCGGCGCCGATCGCAGCGCGAACACGACACCGGGAAACAAGAAGGGCGGGCTGTCGAACATCGTCGAAAAGGCGATGGGTTCGATCATCAAGAGCGGCAGCGCGCCGATCACCGGCGTGTTGTCACCGGGCCAGAGCCTGCGCGATCGCGGCATCAGCAGCGGCCTGGTCTATGCCGCGACACCGGCCAGCGATTTCATCTGCGGCACGCTGCAGCTGGCCGCCGGCATCAACCTGCATGTCTTCACGACCGGCCGCGGCACGCCGTACGGGCTGGCCGAGGTGCCGGTGATCAAGGTCGCGACACGCAGCGACCTGGCGCGCCGCTGGCACGACCTGATGGACATCAATGCCGGCGCGATCGCCGACGGCGACGCGACGATCGAGCAGGTCGGCTGGCAGATGTTCGAGCTGATGCTCGATGTGGCCAGCGGCCGCAAGAAGACCTGGGCCGAGCAGTGGAAGCTGCACAACGCACTGGTGCTGTTCAATCCGGCACCGGTGACCTGACGGCGGCAATGCGCCGCCGCTGGCGGCACGCGCTCAGCGCGGCTCGAAGGTGATCAGCTCACCCTTGTTTGCCCGCACCAGCAGCCGATCCTGGTGGATACGCGCATCGCTGCAGCGCAGATTGCGTTCCCTGCCCTTCACGCGACTGCAGAACTTGCCGTCTTCGGCGCGCCAGTTGCCGATCGCGCGCTGGCCATTGCCGTTGGCGACAACAAACGAACCCATGTCGTTGAATTCGTGCCGGCCGAGTTCGCCGTTCTTCGTTTTCGCTACGAAGGCCTTGCCGGTCAGCCGGCTGGCCAGTTCGCTTGCCCGCGGCAATGTGGCGTCGGATGGAAAACCCTCGGTCGCTGCAAACGACGGTGCAGCAGCACACAGCAGTGCAACGGCAAGACACGACAGCTTGTTCATGCAAGGCCTCCTCGATGGATTGACGAGGCTTGATGCTGTCGGCGGCATCGCCGGCTGGCATCCTCAAGCTTGTGGAATCTTGCATTTCGGCCAATTCAGCGCGGCACCAAGGTGATCAGTTCGCCGTTCACCGTGCGGCGCACGACCAACTGGTTCTGGTGGACGCGGACGTCGCTGCATTGCGGCGATGGGTTGCCCTTCAACTGGCTGCACAACTTGCCGTCCTCGGCCGACCAACTGCCGCTGGTCCGGCCGCCAGTGCTGGCATCGACAAAAAAATAGCCCATCGTGTTGTATTGCAGCCGCCACGAGATGCCGTTTTTCAACTGCACATCGAACGACTTCCCGGCCAGCCGCTCCTTCAACTCGGCTGCACTCGGTGATGCCGCACCGGACGGAAATTCCTCCTGCGTCGATGCGCTGGCAGCAGCGGCACAACAGATCAGCAGGCCTGCGAGCAGAGACGGTGTTTTCATGACCGGCCTCGTGGGTGGTTGCGAAGCGCCCATCGTGGGCAGCTTCGCGACCGCGCGCATCGTCAGGCTTGTGGAACGCGCTTGCGCCGCGCGTCGGGCAGCCCATCGTGGCCGCCGAGTTCGCGGGCCGGCACATCGCTCCACCAGTCGTCGGGCGACATGTCCTGCCGGCGCGATGGATTCAGCGGGTAGAAAACACGGCTGCCCGGCACGCGCGCCTCGCCGCCGACCAGCAGCACCGCCTCCTGCTCACCGTTGTTGATGAAGCAGTGCGAAATGCCGGTTCCGGCCGGAAAAGCCGCCAGATCGCCAGCCGTCATCCGGTACAGCTCACCATCGATCCAGGCGTCGACCTCGCCCGACAGCAGGTAGACGAATTCCTCCTCGTTTTCCTCGGCATGCGGCCACGACGAGCGGGTGCCCGGCGGCAGCCGCTGGACATTGACGCCGAGCCGCTCGAGCCCGGCCTCCTTGCCGAGCCGGCGCATCGGGCCCATCGGCTCGTCGCTTTGCGGATAGACGTGGGTATGTTCCGGCACCTCGCTGGTCGACCGGATGAAGGACGGGCGGCTCGGCATCTGTGGATCTCCCGGCATCGGACAGGCACCGCGTCGACAACGCCGCGGGCTGCCGGGATTCTGGCACCGCTCAGCCGTTCAGGCGTCGTCCACGTACCACTCTTCTTTCGACAACATCACGCGGTGATGGCCGACGCCGGCCGGGATCATCGGAAAGCAGTTCTCCTGCCCGGCCACCCGCACGTCGAGAAAAAACGGCCCGTCACTCGTCAGGCATTCGTCGAGCGCGGCTTCGAGTTCGGCCGGATCGTCGACCCGGCGCGCCTGCCAGCCGAAGGCCTTCGCAAGCGCAACGAAGTCGGGCAGCGCCGCATTCCAGCTGTGGCTCAGCCGGTTGCCGTGGATCAATTCCTGCCACTGGCGGACCATGCCCATCCAGCCGTTGTTCGCGAGCACCAGCTTGACCGGCGTGCCGTGCTGCACCGCGGTCGACAGCTCCTGGATATTCATCAGCACCGACGCATCGCCGCTGACGCAGACGACCAGCGCATCGGGAAACGCGACCTGCGCACCGATCGCCGCCGGCAGGCCGTAACCCATCGTGCCGGCGCCGCCCGACGTCAGCCAGCGGCCCGGCCGCTCGAAGCGCAGGTGCTGCGCGGCCCACATCTGGTGCTGGCCGACATCGGTCGAGACGATCGCATCGGCGCCATCGAGCGCGCGCTGCAGCGTCGCCATCAGCTGCTGCGGCACGATCACATCGTCGCGCGGCGTGAACGCCAGGCTGTCGCGCGATTGCCAGCGCGCGATGCGTTGCCACCAAGGCGCCAGCCGCTGCGCCTGCGCTGCCGATTCGACGTCGTCCGGCAGCAGCCCGAGCAGCGCGCCCAGCACCGCGCCGCAGTCTCCGACCAGCGGCACATCGACACTGACGACCTTGTTGATGCTGCCCGGATCGATGTCGACATGGATCTTGCGCGCATGCGGGCAGAACTCGTCGAGCTTGCCGGTGATGCGGTCGTCGAAACGTGCGCCGATATTGACGACCAGATCGGCCTCGTGCATCGCCAGATTCGCCTCCAGCGTGCCGTGCATGCCGAGCATGCCGACAAACAGCGGGTCCGATGCCGGAAAGGCACCGAGCCCCATCAGCGTCAGCGTGCACGGCGCGCCGACCCGGCGGACCAGTCGCGTGAAGGCGGCGCAGGCTTCCGGCCCCGAATTGACGAGGCCGCCGCCGCCATAAAACACGGGACGGCGCGCGGTCGAGATCAGGTCGGCCGCCCGCTGCAGGCTGTTGCGCGGCGGCAGCGCCGGCGCGGTGGCGTGCGGGCTGCGCCGGCGCGAGCCGGGCAGCGGCCGTGCCGGCAGCAGGCCGAGCGGCGCGAGCTGGATATCCTTCGGCACGTCGAGCAGCACCGGCCCGGGCCGGCCCGAAGCGGCGATCTCGAGCGCCTTGCGCACCGCGCCCGGCAGTTCGTCGGGCGAACGCGGCTGCCAGTTCCATTTCGTGACCGGACGCGACATGCCGAGCGCGTCGCTTTCCTGGAAGGCATTGGTGCCGATCCCGGCAGTCGCGACCTGGCCGCTGATGCACAGCACCGGCACCGAATCGCTGATCGCATCGAGCAGCCCGGTGATCGTGTTGCTGACACCCGGCCCCGACGTCACCAGCACGACGCCGACCCGGCCGGTGGTTCGCGCATAACCCTCGGCGGCATGTACCGCGGCCTGTTCGTGGCGGACCAGGATGTGCCGCAGCCGCGGCTCGCCGTGCAGCGCGTCGTACAGCGGCAATGCGGCGCCACCGGGATAACCGAAGATCGTATCGACGCCGCAGTCAACCAGCGTCTCGAGCAGCGCCTGCGCCCCGTTGCGCGGCGCGCCGATCAGGCGCGCCGGCATCGTGGTGGCGACGTCGTCGACCTTCGTGGGGTCGACGTTGCGGGCATCGGGCGCCGGGGTGGTGGCGCGCGAGCGGGGCGGTGCAACGAGCTGGTTCATGCGAAGATTGTCCGGAATTCAGCGCAGAATGTGCTTCTTTTTTACGGCCTGTTGAGGGGGGCATGTTGAAAACCAAACGGTCAAACAGCGATTCTTCCGAAGAATCATTCGATCTTGCAATCGATGCCTCGGATCGGGCGATCCTCCGCGTGCTGCTCGACGATTCGCGCAAGACGCTGCAGGAGATCAGCGCGACGGTCGGCCTGTCACCGACCACCTGCTGGAGCCGGATCCGCAAACTGCAGGAGCAGGGCGTGATCCGCCGCTATACCGTCGACCTCGACGCCGCCAAGCTCGGCTACCACGATTCGGTGATCGTCCAGGTCACGCTCGAAAGCCACAGCGACGAGACGCTGTACCGCTTCGGCAAGGCGCTGGCGGAGATTCCGGAAATCCAGGAGTGCTACCTCGTCTCCGGCGACTACGACTACTACATCCGCATCGCGGTGCGCGATACCCGCGACTACGAACGCCTGCTGCGCGAGAAGCTGTACAAGATCCCGGGCATCCGCCACAGCCAGTCGCATTTCGTGCTGCGCGTGCTGAAGGAAGCCAGCGTGCCGCTGGCCTGACGGGCGCGGCCGTTCACCGTCTGTCTATTTCACCCGAGGTCCGGATTCACTCGCCAAATGACGAAGGTCAACGCCGACGCAAAACTGAACCACGCGAGGTAGGGCAACGCAACAGCGCCGCCAGCCGGTTGATGCGCCAGAACAGCACGATCGTGACACGATCAGCGACTACCGCAGCACCTCGCCGAATGCGACCGCGCCGACCCGCCAGCCGAAAAAAGAGCCATGTCCACAAGGCATTGACGGCAAGCTGGACGATGAACGGCGTCAGCGCGCTGCCGGTTGCGGCAAAGCCGCCGCGCCGCCAGACCGTCGCACGGCCCGGGGTCGTATCGGCACGTCGTCGCGGACCTGCAGCATCTCGAATCCGCCGTGGCCCAGCAGGTGCACGGCGGTCATCAGGGGAGGAATGGCGTCGGTTCTGGTCATGGTTCTTCACCGCATGGATCCGCTGCCGGCCTGGAACCCGCGACCGGTCGGAGCAAAGGGAATAAAAACTCGGGGTAGCACCTGCGGCGCCGGACCCGGCGGCGGCAGAATTGACGCACCGCGCCGGACCCGGAGTCACCGCAGAAAACGAGACATGGCCACCACCACCCATTCCAGCAAGAAGGCACCGGCACGCGGCGACGGTGCGGCATCGCTCAGGCAGATCAACGCCCACGCCCCCGAGTCGCTCGTGACCTACCGGGTTTCCGTGCTGGCCCAGGTGCTCGGCCGGCTCGTCGATGCCTCGGTCAAGCAGAACCTCGGGCTGACCGCGCGGCAATGGCGCGTGCTGGTGATCCTGAACCGGATCGGCACGTCGCCGTCCGGCGAGGTCGCTCGCATGGCCAGTTTCGACCACAGCCAGGTCAGCCGGGTTGCGCTCGAGCTGGCGCAGAAGGGCCTGATCACGCAGGAAAACGACCCGGCCGATCGCCGCAGGCAGATCCTCGCGTTGACCCCGGCCGGTGTCGAATGCCTGAAGACCGGCGTGCCGGCCTCACTCGAGCGCCAGTCCCGCTTCCTCGCCCGGCTGACGCCCGACGAATACAAGACCTTTTGCCGCGTGCTCGACGTGATCGAGGACGAGGCCCATCAGCTGCTGCGCGAGATGAAGGCCGACGGCGTCGTCCCGCGCTGACACACGCGCTGGCCGCCGCGCGTGATCGGCGGCCGGGGAGGTCGCGATCGAAACCCGCTCAGGCCCGCTCGAGCCAGTGGCGGGCCCGCGCAACGATCGGCCGGTCGATCATGCGGCCATCCAGGGTGACCGCGCCCCGCCCCTGCCCACGCGCCTGTTCGTCCGCAGCCACCACCTTGCGCGCCCAGTCGAGCTGCTGCGGCGTTGGTGCGAATCCGCTGTTCGCGACCGCCACCTGCCGCGGATGGATGCACACGGTGCCGCTGAAGCCGATGCCGCGGGCGAGCCGGACGAGTTGCCCGAAGGCCTGCATGTCGTCGATCTCGGCGACGCTGCCCGGGAGTCCCCAGGCCGCCAGGTCGAAGGCCCGGGCGCAGTTGATCACCGCCTGCGCGGCCCACAGCAGCGATTCCGGAATAGGCTCCACCAGGAGCTGCGCCGCATGGTCCTCGGCGCCGAAACCGAGCGCGCACAGCGCAGGGTGCGCCGTCGCGATCGCTTCGGCCCGCAGCACGCCGAGCGGCGTTTCGATCAGCGCCGCGACCGGCATCGAAGCGCCACCACGCCGCCCGAGGATTTCCATCAAACCGACGACCTGGGCCGCCGACTCGACCTTCGGCAGCAGCACACCCTGCACCTTTGCGAGCGGCAGAGCGTCGACGTCGGCGCGAAGCAGATCCGGTTCGGAATTGACCCGAACCAGCACAGGGACCTGTCCGGCCAGCTGTTCGATCGCGGCGGCCGCCATCACACGCGCATCGACCTTGCGATCGATCGGCACCGAATCCTCCAGGTCGACGATCAGCGCGTCGGCGCCGCGCTGGCCGGCCTTGGCCAGCAAATGCGGCGAGGTGGCGGGTACGAACAGCAGGGAGCGCAGATGTTTCAGCTGCACAGGATCGCTCCCCGTTCGGCCATCGCCCGGAGCTGCGGCTCCGCGACGCCGGCGTCGCGCAGAACCGCCGCGGTGTGCTGGCCGACGGCCGGTGCAACGCTGCGGATGCTGCCCGGCGTGCCGCCGAGCCGCGGCGTCACGTTGTGCATCACCGTGCCCTCGCCTTCGCCGACCACCACATAGCTCTGGCGTTCGATCACATGGTCGTCGCCGAGCAGCTGTGCGGCATCGTAGATCGGCCCGACGGTGACGCCCCGGCTGCGGAAAAGCGTCAGACACCCGGCCAGGTCGAGTCTGCCAATCGCCTCGCCGATCATGCGATCGAGGTCGGCGTCGTTGGCAAGGCGCGCGGCATTGGTCGCGAAGCGCGGATCGTCGATCAGATGCCCCTGCCCGATGGCCTCGAGCACGCGGCGCGCCATCACGTCGGTGGACCCGGACATCGCGACCCAGCGGCCGTCGCTGCAGCGGTAGACGCCGCGCGGCGACGCGATCTTGACGTCGGGGGCAGCGACGCGGCCGGTGGCGGCCGCGGCCGTGACGTCGGGCCCCATGATTGCCAGCATCGGCTCGAGCAGCGACAGGTCCACCACCTGGCCGCGCCCGCCGCTGACCTCGACTTCGCGCAACGCAACCATCGTGGCAAAGGCGCCGTTGAGTCCCGCCACCATGTCGGCCAGCGCGATGTTGGGCAGCCGCGGTGCGCCGTCGGCACTGCCGTGTTTGTAGGCGAAACCGCTGAAGCCTTCGATCAGGCTGCCGAAGCCGGGCAGGTCGCGGTAGGGGCCGCTTTGCCCCCAGCCGGACACGCGCACGATCACGAGCCTTGGATTGGCTTCGTGCAGCACCTCCGGTGCCAGGCCCATCGCCTCGAGCGTTCCGGGGCGGAAACTCTCGACCAGCACCTGCGCCGAGGCCGCCAGGCGGCGCAGCACCTGCATCGCCTCGGGATCGCGCAGATCGAGTGCCGCGCTGCGCTTGTTGCGGCCATAGACACGCCACCAGGCATCCATGCTGCCGCCGTCGTCGAGCGCTTCGCACCAGTGGCGGAGCGTGTCGCCTTCGCGCGGCGATTCGATCTTGATCACGTCGGCGCCGAAGTCCGCGAGCTGCAGCGTCAGCATGTTGCCCGCCACCAGCCGGGAGAGGTCCAGCACGCGGATGCCGGCAAGCGGGCCGGGCCCGGTCGCGCCGGCCTGGAGTCGAGCCAGCGGCGTCATCATTCCGGCTTGATGTCGAGTTGGCGGACCAAGTTGGTCCAGAACGGAGTCTCCTTGCGCAGCTGCCCGATGAATTCCGCATTGCCGATGCGCAGCACGTCGGTCTCGCTGGCCGCGAAGCGCGCGACCAGATCCGGATTGCGCAGGGCGACCTCAGCCGCTTTCCCGAGCTTCTCGGCAACGTCGCGTGGCGTGCCTTTGGGGGCGAAGATGCCGCCGATCACGCTGATCGGCTCGCCCGGCAGACCGGCTTCGGCGAGCGTCGGAACCTCGGGCAGCGAAGGCTCGCGTTTGTCGACGGTGACGGCCAGCGCGCGCAGCTTGCCGGAACGGATGTGCGGCATCGACGCGGTCAGCGAATCGGTTGCGAACAATACCTGGCCGCCCATCAGATCGGTCAGCGCCGCGCCGCTGCCACGGTAGGGCACATGGGTGGCCGTGACGCCCGCACGGCGCAGGAAGATCTCCGAGCCGAGGTGGGTCATGGTGCCGACACCGGCCGAGGCGAATGCCGACGGCTTGACGCGCAGCATGTCGACCAGTTCCTTGACCGTTTTCGGTGCGCCTGGCGTATTCGCGACGAGCACCGCAAAACTCGCGCGAAGCACCGGCGCGACCGGAACGAAGTCGTCGAGCGAATATCTCGCGGCCGGGTTGATCGCCGGCACCACCAGCAGCTGCGCCGTCGACGTGAACAGCAGCGTGTAGCCGTCTGACGGCGAACGCGTCACCGACTGGTGCGCGATGATCCCGCCAGCGCCAGTGCGGTTGTCGACGACAACCGTCTGCCCGAGGGCCGAACCCATGTGCGTGGCAAGCAGGCGCGCGGTCACGTCGCTGCCAGAGCCGGGGCCCTGCGGCACGACCAGCGTGACGGGCTTGGCGGGGAATTCGGCTGCGACGGCGGGGACGAAGGACAGGGAAAGCGCGCAACCGATGGCGGTCAGCGCGCCGCGGCTGGCGGCAAATTTCATGGAAGTCTCCTACAAGGTACGCGGAGTTTATCCCGATTTATGTGCTGTAGCAAGTATTGCCATGACACATACTTTTGCGTTCTCGGATCGGATCTGCGCCGGCCCGCGTCGCGCGCCGGAAAGGCCGCCGCGTCGAACGGGCACGCCGCGGCAAACCAGCCCTGAACGCCAGGTACAGGCGATCTTCGAGGCCGTTGGCGAGTTCGCTCTGGCAAGATCCCGGGCATCCGCCACAGCCAGTTGCACTTCGTGCTGCGGGTGCTGAAGGAGGCGAGCGTGCCGCTGGCCTGAGCCGCATCACAACATCGGCCACAGCCCGATGAAAAACGCGTACAGCAACACCGCAGAGATGCCTGTCGCGATCAGCGACTTTTTCAGCGAGGTCTTGCCGAAGGTCAGGCCATAGGCGCCGAAGACAAGGCCGAGCACCCAGATCGGCGACAGATAGACCAGCCCGGTTTCCGAGATCTCGTCGAAGACGACGAAATACGACACCAGCGTCTGCAGCACGCTGTAGACCATGCTGACGATGTAGAAGCCGCGCAGCTGGTGGCGCTGCAGTTCGGTCGCGTGCTGGCGGCTCGCCACAACATACGAGATCTGCAACGGGCCCATCAGCGGCTGGCGTTCGCCGGAGGCGGTCAGATTGCGTTCGGCCGCGTCGAGGTCGGTGCCGGCAAGCAGGTAGCTCTTGTCCTTGGCTTTTGCGTCCCACTCGCGGGCGCGCACCAGCAGCCGCGAATGCTGCCGGACCCAGTCGAGGTCGGTATCGATGGTCGTCAGCAGCGTGGCGAAGCGATCATCGAACCGCGCATCGTCTTCGAAGAACAACCAGTTGATGCGGCGCAGCGGATCCGGCACCACGTCGGCGTCGACCGGCCGCGCGACGACCGGAATGATCCGCTTGTTGAAACGCGCAGCATGCTCACATTCGTGGCGGCAGATGTCGGATGCCAGCGAATCCGGACTCAGCACGAAAAGAAAGGTATCGGCCGCCTCGATCGCCAGTTCGACCTCGCGCAGCCATTCGGCCGACGGCGGAATGCCTTCCCAGTCGACCCAGGCTTCGCGCCCTGCCTCACCGAGCCGCTGGTGCAGCTTGCGGACAAAGTTTTGATCCCTGCGCGAATACGAGATGAAGACGTCGGACATGGCGTTGCGCTACTGCACCGGCGGCGGCGCCGGGCTGTTGCATCACGCGGTCATCGTCGCCGCTCCAAGCTGGTACCGCAACGCGTTTTTTACGTCACTAGAGCAAAGCGGGATTCATCCGCCAGGTGACGAAGGTCAACGCCGACGCAAAACTGACCCACGCAAGGTATGGCAACAGCAGCAGCGCCGCCAGCCGGCTGATGCGCCAGAACAGCACGATCGTGACGACGATCAGCAGCCACAGCAGCAGCACCTCACCGAACGCGACCGCACCGACCCGCCAGCCGAAGAAGAGCCAGGTCCACAAGGCATTGACGGCAAGCTGGACGATGAACAGTGTCAGTGCGCTGCCGGTGGCGGCAAAGCCGCCGCGTCGCCAGACCAGCCATGCGGCGATGCCCATCATCAGGTACAGCAGCGACCAGACGGGGCCGAACAGCCAGCCCGGTGGCGCCCACGATGGCCGCGCCAATGCGCGGTAGAACTCGCCGGCGCTCGCCGATGCAAAACCACCGATCGCGGCAGCAACAAATACCAGCGCGAGCCAGCCGAGCAGGCCGATCGCCTGCTGGCGGCGGGACATCGGCACCGGCGGCGCGGCGCCGGTCGCCCGGGGTTGTGGCATGAAGCTCATGACAACATTCTCGCGCGGGACTGGACCGGCAGCCGGCGCAGCGCCGGGCAGCAGCACCGTGGGCTATCGCGTCGCGGCATTCGCCTTCGCGCGGTAGAACAGCGCCCGTTCCTCGTCGCCCAGCGCACGGTAGATGTGCTCCAGCTCGGCAAAAACATGCGGGTCGGGCCGGCCATCGGCATCCCAGGCCCGCTCCAGCTCGAGCTGCAGCGCGAGGGCCTCGTCGAAACGCCGCTGGTCGCGGTAGGTGCGCGCAATCATCCAGTCGGCAATGCGCACATTGCGCGTGCGGCCGGCGCGCTGGTAGGCGGCGCGCGACAGCCGGAATTCGGCCAGCGCGGCGTCGTAGTCGCCGTTCTGTCGTTTGACGTGGCCGATGTTGTTGCGCAGCGCGCCCTCCCAGCGCTTCGCCGCCGGCTGGTCGGAGCGCTCGATCAAGGCGACCGCGCGTTCATTCCATTCGAGCTGCCGCTCCGGCTCGGACTCGACGATCGCCAACATGTGCAGCGCATCGACCGCCAGCCCATCGAGCTGCGCAGCAACGGCAAGCTCGTGGGCACGCAGATAGGCCGCACGCGCGCGGTCGAGGTTTGCCGCGCCGCGTTCGGCCGGCGGATGCGCCGCCGAGAAGAAGCTGCGGCCGAGCTCGAACTGGTACCGGACCTGCGCTTCCAGCGATGCGCCGCGCATCTCCGGCTCGATCGTTGCGAGCACCGCCCTCGCCTTGTCGAAATCGCGGCGCAGCCCGAAGGTCCGCGCAATCTGCGTCTGCAGGATCAGCCGCTGGTCGGCGCTTGCATCGGCCAGCGCCGCGGTAAAACGCTGCTCGCTGAGTGCCGGATTGCCGAAGTCCCACAGCGCATCGAGGTCCAGCGCCAGCGCCGGAAAAATTGCCAGCAAGCCGCTGAGCAGCAGTGCGGCCAGCCGCGCCACCGCCATGCCGCTCCGGCGACGCACGGGATCAGACGTCGACATCGAGCAGACCTCGTAGTTTCAGCGCCGTGCTCCGGGTTCGGCCGTCATGCGAGATCGCCCTGCGTTGCAACGACGACGTTCTTGGCCAGCGTCTTGAAACGCTCACCGTTCTGTTGTACCACGGTCATCGTGAGCTGGCCGGTCTTGCTGACATTCAGGTCGCGAACGGTCCCGGACTTGCCTTTATGAGTCCCGCCAATGACCCGGCAGAAATCTCCGTCCTTGATGCCGTCCGCAGGGTCGCTCTTCTTTGCCATTGCAAGAAGCCTCTGTCTGTCGACTAACGCCGCTTCAGCAGCAGGCCGACACCGATCACGATCAGGATCAGCGGCCACCAGCGCGCGATCAACGGCCCGATCTGCGGCAGCATGCCGAGGTTCGACAACAGGAAAAAGATGCCGAGCGCGATCAGCAGCAGCGGCGCAAAAAGTGACTTGCTGTTCATGCGGATTCCGGAGGTGCGTTGGGTTGCCGGCGACGGGCCAGGCTCGTCAGACAGGCCGGCAGCGGCAGGCGGGTGACTTTAACGCACCGTTGTTCGTCTGCCGATGATCGCAGCTGCTCAAGCCGGCCCAACAAGCCGAACCCGCAACAGATCCAGAAAGGCCTGCACCGCAACCGGCAGGCCGCGGCCGGCAAGTGCCTGCACCTCGATGTCGCGCATGTCCATGCCGGCATCGGCGATCGGCCGGGCGACGATCGCGCCGCGCGCCAGCAGGTGCCGCGCCGAAATCTCGCTCGAGACCGACAGCCCGCCGCCGTTCAGCACGAAACGCAGCATCAACCGGGCGTGGTTGCTGACCAGTTGCGGCGACAGCTGCAGCCCTTGCCGGCTGCAGACGATGTCGATCATCTGCCGGATCGTCGTCGCCGCCGGCGGCAGCGCCAGCGGCCAGTCGGCCATCTGCATCAGCGTGACGCTGTCGCGAGCGGCCAGCGGATGGTCCGGCAGCATCAGCGCCAGCACCGGCGCCGGCTGGCGGTACAGCACCGCGATGTCCTTGTGCGGCGCGCGGCTGAAACACAGGCCGATGTCGGCCACGCCATGGCGCACCTGCTCGGGCACCTCGGCGGTCGGCATCACCATCACGTCGAAGCCGACACCCTGGTGCTGGCGCTGGAAGTCGACGCACAGGCTCGGCACCAGCTCGTTGGCAAAGGCGTCCGAGGTGGCCAGCCGCACCAGGCCGGCGCGCAGGCCCTGCAGCGCGCCGATGTCCTCGAGCGCGGCACGGGCATCGAGCTCGGCGCGCCGCGCATGCGCCAGCAGGATCTCGCCAGCGGCGGTCAGCACCATGCCACGCGGATGCCGCTCGAACAAGGCCACGCCGAGCTGCGCCTCGAGCGCCGCAATCTGCCGGCTTAGCGCCGACGCCGCGACATGCTGACGCGCCGACGCCTCGGTCAACGAGCCGGTATCGGCCACCGCAATGAAATAACGCAGCGCGGCTTCCTGCAGGCAGTGGGTGCGCATGACTGGACTTTCCGTCGGATTTGCCATTTTGGCAAAGGTCTTTGCAAAAACGGTGTTTGCGCTCAAAGCACCCTGTTCCTAAGATGCGCCGGCGACACAAACCTATTTGGAGACAAGCGATGCGTCTGACGTCCTGGATTTTTAAAGGTGTGGGCATGGCCTGCGCGGTGGCTTTCAGCAGCGCGGCAGTTGCGCAGGCCCAATGGCCGGAGCGCCCGGTTCGCGTCGTCGTGCCGTTTCCGGCTGGCGGCGCCACCGACCTGATCGCGCGCGTCGTCACCCAGCAGGTGGCGCAGAACCTCGGCCAGCAGATGCTGATCGAGAACAAGGCCGGCGCCGGCGGCACGATCGGCTCGGGCGAAGTGGCGAAGGCCGCACCGGACGGCCAGACCATCTTGTTCACGACCAGCAGCACCCATGCAATCTCGCCGCACCTGATGCCGCGGCTGAGTTACGACGCCGGCAAGGACTTCATTCCGGTTGCCCACGTCGCCGATGCGCCGAGCGTGCTGCTCGTCACGCCGTCGCTGCCGGTGAAGACGGTCGCCGAGCTGGTCGCCTATGCAAAGGCGAATCCCGGCAAGCTCAACTACGCAACCAGCGGCAACGGCACGATCGTGCATTTGAATACCGCTGCCTTCAGCGCGCAGGCTGGCATCGAGATGACGCATGTGCCGTACAAGGGCACCGCGCTGGCGATCCCGGACCTCGTCACCGGCCAGGTGCATGTGTTGTTCGACTCGCTGCCGACCGGCATGCCGCACGTCAACAGCGGCAAGGTGCGCGCGCTCGGCGTGACCAGCGAAAAACGGACGACGCTGGCGCCCGAACTGCCGACGATTGGCGAATCGGGCCTGCCCGGTTTTGCATCGGTGACCTGGTTCGGGGTTTATCTGCCGGCCGGTGCATCGCCGGCGCTGGTCGAGCGCGTCAACCAGGCCTTCAACCAGGCTGTGCAGTCGCCCGAAGTGAAGGCCAGCCTGGCCAAGCTCGGTGTCGATGCGGCAGCGACCGGCACGCCGGCGCAGTTCGCCGCGATGGTCAAGGCCGACAGCGCCCGCTGGGGCAATGTGATTCGCCAGCACAAGATCACGATCCAGTAAACCATGGCCAACAACAACAGCAACGCCGGCTCGATCGACTGGAGCCAGTTCTACCCGTCGCGCCGCAGTGCGGTGATGGCCCGCAACGTCGTCTCGACTTCGCAGCCGCTGGCCGCGCAGGCCGGCCTGCAGATGCTGCTGGCCGGCGGCAATGCGGTCGACGCGGCGATCGCTTCGGCGATGGCGCTGACCGTCGTCGAGCCGACCGGCTGCGGCATCGGCAGCGACGCCTTTGCAATCGTCTGGGACGGCAAGGAATTGCACGGTCTGAATGCCTCCGGCCGCTCGCCGGCGGCGTGGACAGCTGACTATTTCAAGCAGCTCGGCGGCATCCCGGAAAGCGGCTGGAATGCCGTCACGGTGCCGGGCGCGGTATCGGCCTGGGTTGAGCTGGCCAAACGCTTCGGCAAGCTGCCGTTCGAGCAGCTGGCGCAACCGGCGATCGCGCTCGCGCGCGATGGCTTCGCCGTCTCGCCGACGATCGCAACTCAATGGGCGCTCGGCGCCGAGCGGCTCGGCGCACAGCCCGGCTTTGCCGAGTGCTTTATGCCCGGCGGCCGCGCGCCGCAGGCCGGCGAGCTGTTCCGCAGCGAGGGCCATGCCCGCACGCTCGAGCTGATTGCCGAAACCCGCGGCGAGGCCTTCTACCGCGGCGAACTGGCGCGCGCGATGGCCGCGCACAGCCAGGCCAACGGCGGCGTGATGACCGAGCAGGACCTGGCCGCACACCAGGCCGACTGGGTCGGAACGATCAGCCAGAGCTTCGGCGACACCGTGATCCACGAGATCCCGCCGAACGGCCAGGGTATCGCCGCGCTGATGGCGCTCGGTTTGCTCGAGGCGCACGGCATCGGCGACCGGCCTGTCGACGACATCGCGACGCTGCACGCCAGCATCGAGGCGATGAAGATCGCGTTTGCCGACCTCTACCAGTACAACGCCGACATCGATGCGATGCAGGTCACGCCGGCCGAACTGCTGGATGCCGGCTACCTGGCGGACCGCGCAAAGCTGATCGACCCGCAGCGCGCAAGCGACCCGGCCTACGGCGCACCGCGCCCCGGCGGCACCGTCTATCTGGCCGCGGCCGATGCGTCGGGGATGATGGTCTCGTTCATCCAGTCGAACTACATGGGTTTCGGCTCCGGCGTCGTCGTGCCGGCTACCGGCATCAGCCTGCAGAACCGCGGTTTCGGTTTCAACCTGACGCCGGGCCATGCCAACGAGGTGGCGCCGAACAAACGGCCGTCGCACACGATCATCCCGGCATTCGCGATGAATGCAGATGGTTCACCGCGGATGGCATTCGGCGTGATGGGCGGCCCGATGCAATGCCAGGGCCACCTGCAGATGGCGCTGCGCGTGCTGCGCTACGGCCAGAACCCGCAAGCCGCCGCCGACGCACCGCGCTGGCGCGTCACCGGCGGCAAGGCAGTCGCCGTCGAGCCGCAGATGGACCCGGCGCTGATCGCCGGCCTGCGCGAGCTCGGCCACGAAGTCACCGTCGAAAACGGCAACGGCGTCTTCGCCTTCGGCGGCGCGCAGCTGGTAACGCGGCAGGGCGAGGTTTATGTCGCCGGCTCGGATCCGCGCAAGGATGGGCAGGCGGTGGGGTATTGAGGGCTCGTGACGGGCGCTTCATCGGGGCGCCCGCTCAAGACCTTGTTTACCTCCGGCCTCGCCAATAGGCCGGCCGTCGCCTGAAATGCGCGACTGCGAAGACGATCAGTTCATCGGCCTCGATGTGGTACACGATCGCGTATGGGAAAGCCTTCGTGAACACGCGCCGGGTCCCGGATTTCCACGGCGCGCCCAGTTCCGGATGGGCCACGGCCAGAGCGGTAGCAGCTCGAACGGAATCGCGAAATCGTTCGCCGAGGCCCTTTTCGCGGCCCTCGTAAAAAGCAATCTGATCGAGAAACTCCTGCTGTGCTTCAGCGAGGAAGCGAACGGACTTCACCGTGTCAGGCGATGTGCGGCGGCAAAAACTTCTTCCGCAGGGACCAAGTCGGCCTCGCCGCTCTCGTACCGCGCGACGCGGGCTGAAATTTCTTCCTCCCACGCAGTCTGAACATCCGGATCAACGTCGCGCGCGACCGATTCGAGCAATTCCTGGCCAAGCTGTGCGCGCTCTTCGACGGTCAGCCTCCTGGCCTTCCTCGACAGTTCTGCAAGAAGTTCGGACATCGGGTGACTCCGGGCGAGGTGGACCAACAGTTTACGCCGACCCCCCAACGTGCGACGGCGTTCAAGCGAACCATTTCCAGACAATAGCTGGGCTGTGAAACAAGGCTAATTTCAGGTAGTTTCCCGCGGTGGGTCGGGGCCCCGCAGGCCGATGCAATTGCCCCACGGGTCCCGCACCTGGCACATGCCCTGCCCGGCTTCGATGAGCATCGGCCCGCGGTAAAGCGTCGCGCCGAGCGAGCAGAAGTGACGCAGAGCCTGTTCGAGCTTTTCCACTTGCCAGTAGACGACCGTACCGGCTGCGCCCGAGCCGACTTTCTCGTCGGCGGGAACCAGTTCGAGTCGCACCGGGCCGACCTGCAGGAATACGAAGTCGGTGCCGGGCGCGATGGTGCGGACTGCAGTCGGGAAAGCCCGGGCATACCAGTCCAGTGCCTTCCCAACGTCGGCGACGTGTATCAGAACGGCGGCTACAGGTGGGGCCGAGAGCGTAGTGTTCGCTCTAAACGCGCGACTACCGCAATTCCGTCCCAATCAAGGCCGGTGGTTTTGCTTCGAATCTTTTGATTTTCTGGAATCATCTTTAAGTTGAAGAGATCCGGACTTTGGAAACGATGCGGAGGCAATGGAAGCAGATTCCTGCATCCAGTGCGGCCACTTTTGGACCGCCTTACGAGACTGTTCGATCTGCTCCAAGAAACCACTCCGCTGTACTTGCTGCTTCATTATTCAATCTCCTTATAATTGTGACTGGGTGGGCGGTAACACCGATTTGTTTATCATCATCTGCTCGACGGAAAGATACGTGAACACAAGTCGTCTGATCCTGGGTCGTGAAGCAATGCCATCAGAGTCGAGCGTCTCGCCTTCCTTGGTCTTCCGTTCCGACGCCATCGAGAAGAAATCCATGTAACGGCGCGGTGCAACTCCTACAAATGATCGAAAATTCGCTCTATTTGGTGACGGTTCCGCTGGCTCTACACTTATAGAGTCACTGTACAGTTCGCCAGTTCTACTTTTTTCGTACGGCTCAATGAACATCACTTCCACAATACCAGAAGCGACGATATGGCGAGCGCATATGTGACAGGGAAATGTCGTGCAAAAAAGTCTGGAGCCTTTCAACGATGTGCCCAATTTAGCAGCTTGGGTAATTGCCGCCATCTCAGCATGGACCGCTCTTCCGAACTCAATGACGTCAAATAGCCGTGAGTCGCGAAAAAACGGGTCTTCCCCGTATAACGAACTCCGGGCCAGTTCTCCGTCGGTTTTTCCACTTACCAAAGATGAGAGCCAACCCTTCTCTCTCATCCGCTGAACAGCATCCTCAAGTAATTCTTCTTTAATAGCTGTGTTCGAGTCTCGCCCCAATTCAACATCGCGGACGGGGGTTTCATCGCCGGCCCAGTAAAGTCCACCCCGAAACTTAGGAACTTCGTTACATCCCGTCGCCAATATATCCCCGTCCGAGTTTACAACTGCCGCTCCAACCTGTCGTGAGAGATCAAGCGACCGAAGCGCTGCGGCCTGAGCAAAAAACATTCCTTGCTCATCTCGAGTAGGCGAAATATAAGGATCCCCGAAGACCAGACGAACAAGCCTCCGCATTTGCGCATCCAACTGATTTCTCGCTGCCTCACTAACGAAGAAATCCGCTAATGGGAAAGTTCTCCCTAATTGCTGTCCAAGCTTACCTTCTTCTTCATAATCTCGTTTGATCAGCCTAACAGCAAACTCTTCTGCGCTAACATGCGACGACGATTCCTGACCAATCAAGCCTCTGAACTTACGCGTCAAATGTTGGACTCGCCCTTGGCGTGGCGAATAACAAGAAATCAGGCTAAATGCTCGACCATATACGTCTCTATACAGCTTTACTTCCTCTGGTCGCTTGAAAGAACGAACGATATAAGCAACCCCCCGATCCGGGACTTTATTCGCGTCTCCCGTAATCCCCTCTCGGAGCTCCCGAATCTTTGCGAGCCCTAGACGACCAATAATGTCAGCTTGTTTCGTCTCTCTTCTCAGGTTTGTGCCCTCGGTCATCAACTCGTCAATTCGTTGAAACTCGTTCCTCGCAGTTGGGGGCTTTCCCAGGTAAGGGAGGATCAATTCACTAAGACGAACAATCTTGCATTCGTAACCGACAGACTTCAATTGAGCCTGCAACGAATTGCACAAACGAGTGAGGTCTACTCCAGTAGGACCTACCATTCCGAAGACCAACTCGATAGCCTTAGGTTCGTCGGCGGAAGAGAAGAAGTCGGAGCCGTCGGCAGAGACAGCGGCCAAAACGCTAGATGGCGGCGATGCTCGCCGATCTGCCGTTCGCCGTTCGCGGGTCACCTTGGTCGGCACGCCAGCTCCAAGTTGTGAGTCCCCTGACTGTATAGGTTCTCAGTAGGTCGGAGCATGTCGTTTTCGATACGTCCGTAGGAGTCTCGGCTGGTTAGCAAAGACGAAGGCTCCTTCGGCGCAACTGAACCGGGCCGAGAAGTCATGCTAAGTGCGAGACAGTCGGCTTTATCCCTACCGCACTGACCCCTCCAGCAACGGCACGAACAGCGTTGCAATTCCGAGGAACGAGAAAAATCCGACCACGTCGGTCACCGTCGTCAGGATGATCGACGATGCGGTGGCCGGGTCCTGGCCGAGGCGGCGCAGCACCATCGGGACCAGCGCGCCGGCGAGGCCGGCGGCGAGCATCGAGATCACCATCGCGATCGCGATCACGCCGACCAATGCGAACGAGCGGCTCCATATGTAGACGCCGATGCCGGTCGTCGCGGCGACGGCGAGGCCGTTGATCAGGCCGGTCATCGATTCCTTGAAGACGACCTTCGGCCAGTGGCGCAGGCTGATCTCGCGCAGCATCAGGCCGCGCATCGTCACCGCGAGCGCCTGCGCACCGGCATTGCCGGACTGGCCGGCGACGACCGGCAGCAGCACTGCCAGCGCGGTGAACTGGCCGATCACGCCTTCGAACAACCCGACCACCGCCGCCGCCAGAAACGCCGTCAGCAGGTTGATCTGCAGCCACGGCAGCCGATTCTTCACCGCAAAGCCGGGTGAAGACAAGGCGCGTTCGTCGGGGCTGGCGCCGACCATCGTCAGCATGTCGAGGCTGGTTTCCTCCTCGACCGCCGACACCAGCTCGGCATGGCGGATCACGCCGATGAAGCGGCCCGCGACATTGATGACCGGCAGCGTCGTGATCGGCTGGTCCTGCATCTTCTCGACCACCTCCTCGCGCGGGTCGAGGTCGTTGACGAAGGCAATCACGTGGCGCGTGATGTCGGCCAGCGGCAGCTCGCGTTCGGCAAGCACCAGGTCCTGGATCTCGACGCGGCCGGCGAGCCGCCCTTCATCGTCGACGACGATCAGTTCGCGCAGGCCGCTGCGCTTGATCAGCCGCAGCCGTTCGATCGCCTCGCCGACCGTCATGCCGCTGCGCAGCGGGCTGACGCGCGGGTCCATCAGCCTGCCGGCGCAGTCGTCCGGATAGGCGAGCAGCCCGCGCAGTTCGGCTGCGACCTCGCTGTCGAGCTTTTTCAGCCAGGCCTCGCGCGGCCCGGTATCAAGCTGGGTCAGCACCGCGATGCAGGCGATCGGCTCGGCCTCGGTCAGCAGGTGCAGCGCCATCTTTTCCGGCAACAGTTCCAGCGTCTGCGCGGCGACATCGGGCGCCAGCGCCTGCCAGGCGCGCAGCACCGCATGCGGCGCCTGCCCGGCAAGAACGCCGGCCGCCTGTTCGACCGGCATGGCCTCGAACAGCCGCGCCGCCTCGTTCGGATAGTCGAGCAGGTAACGCTGCGTCAGCGCGGCCTCGGCCGGGATCGCCGCTGCGCTCAATGTGGCCTCAGCGTTCATCGTCGCGCCTCTCCGCATCGGCGACCGGCGCGACTTGCGGCAGCAGCGCCAGCCCGGCTCCAAGCAGCCCGGAAACCGCATTCCAGTAAGTCTGCGCCAGCAGGTGCGACAGCCGGCCCGATCGCTCGACGGCCGCCGGCGGCGGTGCGCCGCGGCGCAGTGCGCGGCTCAATGCATCGCGGGTCAGGATGCCGACCAGCCGGTCGCCGGGTTCGACGACCGGCAATGCCGATGCATGTTCCCAGCCCGGATGCGCGGCGGTTGCCGCCAGCGGCGCAAACGCCGGCAGCAGCGCGAGCGGCGCCTGCATCAGCGAGGCCAGCGTTGCCGCCGGCGGCGCGCGCAGCAGCAGCGACAACGGCACGATGCCGGCCAGCCGACGCTCGGCATTGGCAACAAAGACGAGCGGGTGCGCCGCACGCGCCTGCCGCATCCGGTCCAGCGCGGCAGCGGCATGGGTATCGGCCGGCAGCAACACGACGTCGGGATCGGCCCAGGCGCCCAGCGTCTCTTCGCCATAACCGAGCAGCATCGCCGACGCCAACGCGGCGGCAGTCGGCAGCCCGCTGGTCAGCGCACGCCGGCGCTCGTCGGGCAGATGGCGCAGCACCGCGACCGTCGGCTGCGTTCCCATCGCGGCGAGCAGATCGAGTGCGCGGCGGTCGTCGAGCGCGGCGATGTTGCGCGCCGCGCGGCGCGGCAGCATCGCGGTCAGCACCGCGGCGCCAACCCGTGCCGGTGCGCGTTCGAAAAGCGCGGTCACCTCGGCGGCCGGCAGCCCTTCCAGCACGCGCGCGGCCTGCGCCGGATGGTCGCGCATGAACGCGAGGCTGAGCGTCTGTTCGCGGGCGTCGCCAGCCATCGTCAATCGCCGTTCGGTTGCCCGTCGCGCACGACGACAACGATCGCCTCGCCGTGGTAGACACTGCCGGGCAGCATCACGCGGCCGTCGTCGGTTTCGAGGATCAGCGAGGTTGCACTGAGGTCGACGATGCGGCCTTCATGGCCGGCGACCCGCACCCGTTGGCCGATGCGCAAGGCCTGGCGCAGGTGGTGGGCGCCGATCAGGTTTGCGACATAGTGGCGCGCGCCGAGGCTGACCGACAACGCCAGCCCGCCGAGGATCGAGCCGACCAGCACCGCGGCAAAGATCGCCAGCCAGGTCACCTTCAGGCCGATCTGGTCGGCGCCGATCAGCAGCGCGAGGATCAGCGTCGCCCATTTCGCGACCCGCGCCAGCGCCTGCCGCTGCGGCGGCGCCAGGCCGGATGCAGTGGCCAGCACGATCTCGCCGACAAAACCCGACAGCAGATAACCGGCAAAAACGATCAGCAGCCCGGCGGCCAGCGTCGGCAGGTGGTCGAGCAGGCGGGCCAGCCAGTCGCTGAAGCTCTGCAGCCCGAGCGTGTGCGTCGCCGCGGTGATGAAAAACAGCAGCACGACCCAGTAGACGATGGTGCCGACCAGCGACGCCGAGCGGCCGATCTTCCAGCGCGCCTGGCCGGTGCTGCGGGTGATCAGCGAATCGAGCAGCCCAGCGGCGCGGCGTGTCGCCATTCGCAGCAACCGGGCGAGCAGCCAGCCAATCAGCAGCAGCGCAATCGCGCCGAGCACTTGCGGCAGATGGGCCAGCAGGCGATCGATGGTCATCGTCGCGGCCTGGTTCAGCGAGTCGGCAAAGTTACCCATCGGCACGTCCTGAGGGGTGATTTCCCTGTATAGCCGATTCGTTGCCGAGGCATGCCCAGGCATGCCCTACTTGTGGAAGCCCCCCGATCCGAATCCACCAAATGCCGCTCCGCCGGTGCGCGGACGGATGCGGTTGCGGCAGGCCTGGTATTCCTGCGAGGCCTCGCCGTAGGTCGCGCGCAGCTCGTTGCAGTTGTCGTCGTCATCGCTGCAGCGGAACATCGAGACTACAAACGCAATGACGAACAGCAAGACAAACGCCTTCGCGAGCTGGCCGTGCGGATTGGCCGACAGTGGCTCGACATCGCGGCGGATCGCGCTGCCGAGCTGCTTCGTCATGCCGAAACCCTGCGCGACGGCATCGGCGGTGATCGTTTCGCCGGCCGACCAGACGATTTCCTGCGCATGCACACCGTCGCCGCGCTCGCGGTTGAGCCTTTTCTGACTCGCCTTGCCGGTGCCGGCGTAGTCGGTGTTGTGCGTCAGCTGGTTGCGTTCGACGCGCCAGTAGAACTCGCCGAGCACATGGCCGACGCGGGCTCGGTAGTCGTACAGCTTGCGGTAGCGCACGTCGCGCCAGCGGGCATCGCTGCCGGCCATCTGCGGCACGCCGGTGATCGGCGTGACCCAGCTCCAGCCGTCGTCCGAATCGACCAGAAAAACAAATCCGGCGTTGCGGTGGTACAGCAGGTATTCGCGCCACGACGACTGGTCGTCGCCGGCCTCCGGCTCGTCGTGCCGCTCGAGAAAACCGACCACCTGCCACGGCAGCGGCCGCTTGCCGTCGAAGGTGAAATTGCCGACGCTGCCGAGCGGAATCCTCGGCGGGCCGCTGCGCGGCATCCGGCCCTGCAGGTAATGCTGCAAGTCACCGCCGATGCCGGCCGAGACATCAACCACCGCGCTGCAGTTGCCGCAGACGATCGACTTCGTCGATTCGAGTTTGACCTGCAGTGCGCTGCCACAGTTCGGGCAATCGGCGGCGCGGCCGGTCAGCGTCTTTTCACGCTCTTCGGCGAGGCCCCGCATCGCCAGTTCCGACAAGCCCACCGAGCGGCCGACCGACCAGTGCGGGCGCTGCGGATCGCTGTAGTCGAGCGTGGCGACTTCGCCTTGCACATTGCGCAGGTCGGCGACGCCGAATTCGCGGTTGCTGGCAGGCGGCTGCGGCAATTCACCTTCGGCCGCCAGCAGCTTCGCCTGCACCACCGATGCGACGCGCCAGCGCTGCCCGGCCAGTTCGAGCTCGCGGCCGACCTGCAGCGACTCGAGCGGCGGCGCGGCGCCGGGCGGCAGCGGCGCATCGAAGGCCAGCACGTAGCGCCCGTTGTCCTCCGACAGCCAGGCCACGCGCGGCACCTCGCCGGCCGTCGCATCGTCGAACAGCACATGCCATTCATTCCAGGTGCCCTGTGCGGTGCCGTACTGCAGCCGGCCGACCAGCGTGAAGCCGATCTGCTGGTAGCTGCCCGACGCGCCGAGCTGCAATGGCGAAAAATCGTCGAACAGCTCGGCGCTGTGGCCGATCCGGCGCAGCGTCTCGCCATCACGGACGATGTTGCTGCGGCAATAGCTGCAGACCGCAAAGGCCGATGCCGGCGAGCGGAATTCGACCGGCGCGCCGCAGTTCGGGCAGGCCGCGCGGTAAGCGCGCTGCGGATGGCGGTCGGTGACCAAGGGCGCGACTCAGCAGGCGCAGCGCAGGCGCGGTGCGGGCGCGCGCATCAGACCAGTTTTTTCAGCAGTTCGGCCTTCTTGCTGTCGAACTCTTCCTGCGTCAGGATGCCCTTCGATTTCAGCTCGGCAAGTTTTTCGATCGTCGCCATCACCTCGTCGGGGCGGATCGCCGCAACCGGCGCCGCAGCGGGCGCGCCGGCGGCCGCCGGTTGCTGCTGGCCGCCCTGCAGCCCCTGCGACAGCTGCTGCGCCATCACCTGGCCGAGAGCGACGCCGGCGCCGAGGCCCATCGCGTCACCAGCGATGCCGCCGCCCCCGCTGCCCGAACTCTCGGCAAATTTCGGTATCGACTGTGCCGTCTGGTACTGCATGAACCTGCCCATGTCGTTGCCGACCATGCCCATGCCGATCTTCTGGTCGAGGATCTTCTGCAGTTCCTCGGGCAACGAGACGTTCTGCACCGTGACGATCTCGAGTTTCAGTCCGAGCTTGTCGAAGGCCGGCGCGGTGACCTCCTTCAGCCGGGCGGCAAACTCGACCTGGTTCGCCGCCAGGTCGAGGAATGCGATGCCGCTGCTGGCCACCGCATCGGAGATGTGCTGCAGCATCAACGCGCGCAACTGGCCGTCGAGTTCGAGCACCGTATAGCGGTCGCGGCTGCCCGAGATCTCGGAATAGAAGGCCTTCGGGTCGACGATCCGGTAGCTGTAGTTGCCGAAGGCACGCAGCCGCACCGCGCCGAAATCGGGGTCGCGGATCGTCACCGGCTGCGTCGTCCCCCAGCGCTGGTCGACCTGCTGGCGGGTACTGAAGAAGTAGAGGTCGCTCTTGAACGGGCTCTGGAACAGCTTGTCCCAGTTTTTCAGATAGGTCAGGACGGGAATCGTCTGCGTCGTCAGCTTGTACATGCCGGGACCGAAGACGTCGGCGATCTTGCCTTCGTTGACGAACACCGCCATCTGGCTTTCGCGCACCGTCAGCGACGCGCCGTACTGGATCTCGTTGCCGGCCATCGGAAAGCGCCAGGCCAGCGTGCCGTCGCCGTCCTCGGTCCATTCGAGGATGTCGATGAACTGTTTCTTGATGAAATCCATCAGCGCCATGGCAGGACCTCCGTCGTCACGCGCGACTGCGTCGATGCAAACAATCATACGACCGGGGCCGGGCGACGCTGGTCCAGCCTTGCCCTGAGCTAATCTTGCGTGCAGCAGCAACTGGGAGGAGACGATGGCTTTGCAAACGCAGGGAATCAAGCTGGCGGTGGTCGGCGCCGGCCCGGTCGGGCTTGCGCTGGCGCTGTTTGCCGCCGAGCAGTTGCCGACCGCGACGATCAGCGTCTTCGACGCCCGGCCGCTCGACAAGGACGTCTCCGCCGATGGCCGCACGCTGGCGCTGTCGCTCGGCAGCGTGCAGATGCTCGACTGGCTCGGCGTCTGGAAGGCGCCGGCCGGCAGCGGTATCACGTCGATCAAGGACGCAGCGCAGCCGATCACCGAAGTCCATGTCTCGGAGCAGGCGGCGACACTCGGCGTCGCGCTCGGGCCGCTGTTCGGCGGCCGGCTCGCCGAGCCCGAGGTGCGTTTCCGCGCCGCCGACGAAGGCGTCGAGCAGCTCGGCGTCGTATTGCCATATGGCGCGCTGGTTGCGCCGTTGCAGCAGGCCTGGCTGGCGCGCTGCGCGGCGCAAGCGGCGCGGCTGTCGGCGCGTTTCGGCACGCCGGTCGCCGAGCTGAAGCAGTCGGCCGATTCGGTCGAGGTCGATGCCGGCATCGTCGAGCGCTTCGACATTGCGGTGGTCGCCGAAGGCGGCGTCTTTGCCGACCAGGCGCGCAAGGGGCTGAGCCACGACTACCAGCAGAACGCGTGGGTCGGCACCGTCGACGTGCCGCAGGCCCGGCCCGGCGTTGCCTACGAGCGCTTCACGCGCCACGGCCCGGCGGCGCTGCTGCCGCTGCGCGGCGGCAAGGCGGCGCTGGTCTGGTGTGTCGAACGCGATGCCGATCCGGTTGCCGAACTCGACGACGAGCAGCGCCGGCTGGTGCTCAATACGCTGTTTGCGGCCGAGGTCGGGCCGATCAGCGGCCTCTCGCCGCTGAAATGTTTTCCGCTCGGGCTGAATGCCGAACGCAGCCTCAGCGACGGCCGCATCGCGCGCATCGGCAATGCCGCGCAGACGCTGCACCCGGTCGCCGGCCAGGGCCTGAACCTGGGGCTGCGCGACGCCCACGAGCTGGTGCGGGCGCTGGCGCGCAACAACGACGTGCGCGCGGTGCTGCGCAGCGTCGAGTGGCAACGCGCGCCGGACCGCTGGGCGATGATCGCGGCGACCGATTTCCTGGCCCGCAGCTTCACCTGGAAGCTGCCCGGCGTCGGCATCGCCCGCGGCCTCGGGATGACCGCACTGCAGGCGGTCGGCCCGCTGAAGTCGCTGCTCGCGAAGCAGATGATGTTCGGCTCGCGCTGAGCGTCATCCGCCCTGCCGCTTTGTCAGCTTGTTTGTGGGAGCGGCTTCAGCCGCGATTCGCACTGGCGCCGCGCGCATCAACCGCGCCCACTGGTTTCGGCCGCCGGCTGCTGGTCACCAGACATCAGGGTTCTCCCCAGGCCCGCGGTGACGCGCGGCGATAATCGCCGCCCATGTCGCTGCTCGTCTTCATCAAGCTGCTCGCGATCGTTGCCGTTGTCGCGATCGGCTATGTGGTCGGGCGCGCGCGCTGGCTGAGCCCTGACAGCAAGGATGCCGACCCGGCGCGCACGATGTCGTATGCGGCCTTCTACATCTTCGTGCCGGCGCTGCTGTTCCGCACCACCGCGCGGCTCGACCTGAATGCGCTGCCGTGGGGCACGCTGATCGCATTTTTTGCGCCGGTCGCCGGCGCGATGCTGCTGGTTTATGTCTGGCAGCGGCACCAGAACCGCAACCGCAAACTGCCGGTCGCCGCGCCGAGCGTGCGCGCGATGGAAGGCTGCTTCGGCAATACCGTGCAGGTCGGCGTGCCGATGGCAACCGCGCTGTTCGGCGAAGCGGGCCTGGCGATCCACATCACGATCATCAGCCTGCATGCGTTGACGCTGATGACGATGCAGACCGCGCTGGTCGAACTCGACCTCGCGCGCGAACACGTGCGCACCACCGGCTCCGGCAGCCTGCTGCGCACCTTGCGCTCGACGGTTTACAACACCGTTGTCCATCCGGTCGTGCTGCCGGTGCTGGCCGGGCTGATCTGGAATGCCACCGGCGTCGCGCTGCCGTCGGTGCTCGACGAGGCGCTGGTGATGCTCGGCAGTGCGGTGGTGCCGCTGTGCCTGGTGCTGATCGGCATCTCGCTGGCCTATTACGGCATCGGTGGCGCGGCCAAGGGGGCGGTGATCGTCAGCATCGTCAAGCTGATCCTGCTGCCGCTGCTGGTGCTGGTCGTTGCCCACTGGGGGCTCGGGCTGAGCGGGCTGCCGCTGTCGGTGGTGGTGATCGCCGCGTCGCTGCCGGTCGGCTCGAACGCGATGATCTTCGCGCAGCGCTATGGCTGCCTGCAGGCCGAGGCGAGCGCGGCGATCCTGCTGTCGACGGTGGCGTTTGCGGCCACTGCGCCGCTGTGGCTGCTGGCGCTGGCCTGGCTGGCCTGACGACGGCAGCGCATCGGATGCCTTTTGCTGCTGCCGGCGGGCTGGTTTGCGACAATCGGGCATGACCGCCAATCCACTCGCTGCCACCATCGCCCATCTCGGCGCCGCGGCCCGTGCGGCGTCGCGCCAGATGGCGCGTGCGTCGACGGCATCCAAAAACCTTGCACTGCTTGCGCTGGCCCGCCGCCTGCGCGGCGAATCGGCCGAATTGCAGGCCGCCAACGCCCGTGACATCGAGGCGGCCGAAGCGGCCGGCCTGGCCGCGCCGCTGGTCGACCGGCTGCGGCTGACGCCGAAGGTGCTGGCCACCGTCGCCGAAGGCTGCGAGCAGATTGCCGCAATGCCGGACCCGGTCGGCGAGATCGGCGGCGTGCGGCGCCGGCCCAGCGGCATCAGCGTCGGCCAGATGCGGGTGCCGCTCGGTGTCTTCGGGATGATCTACGAAAGCCGGCCGAACGTGACGATCGAGGCCGCGTCGCTGGCGATCAAGAGCGGCAATGCCTGCATCCTGCGCGGCGGCTCGGAAGCCATCCATTCGAATCTCGCATTGTGGAAGCTGGTGCAGGCTTCGCTCGGCGAGGCTGGCCTGCCACCCGAGGCGGTGCAGCTGATCGAGACCACCGACCGCGCCGCGGTTGGCCTGCTGATCAGCGCACCGGAATCGGTCGACGTGATCATTCCGCGCGGCGGCAAGGGGCTGATCGAGCGGATCAGCCGCGAGGCCAAGGTGCCGGTGATCAAGCACCTCGACGGCAACTGCCATGTCTATGTCGACGCCGCCGCCGACCTGGCACTGGCGGTGAAGGTCACCGACAATGCGAAGACGCAGAAATACAGCCCCTGCAACGCCGCCGAATCGCTGCTGGTGCACCGCGCGGTGGCGGCGCAGTTCCTGCCGCAGATCGGCGCGATCTTCGCCGCCAAGGGCGTCGAGATGCGCTGCGACGCCGCCAGCCGCGAGATCCTGCAGCAGCTCGACGGCGCGCAGCTTGCCGATGCAACCGAAGCCGACTGGGCCGAGGAATACCTCGCGCCGATCATCAGCATCAAGCTGGTCGGCGACCTCGACGAGGCGATAGACCACATCAACCGCTTCGGCTCGCACCACACCGATGCGATCATCAGCGAGCACCATCCGAGCGTGATGCGCTTTCTGCGCGAGGTCGATTCGGCCAGCGTGATGGTCAATGCGTCGACCCGTTTTGCCGACGGCTTCGAATACGGCCTCGGCGCCGAAATCGGCATCAGCACCGACAAGCTGCACGCCCGCGGTCCGGTCGGCCTCGACGGGCTGACTTCGCTGAAGTGGGTCGTGCTCGGACAAGGCGAGGTGCGCATTTGAGCGCCCGCCTCGCCCGCGCCGGCCTGATCGCTGCAGCGGCCGGCGCGGCAGTCCTGATGTTGCGTGGCCCGATTGGCGATCACGCTGCAGGCGACCCCCTCGAAACGCCGCTGGCGGCTTCGGCGCCGGCCAGCGCGGCAATTCCTGTTGCGGCCGCCAGCGCGGCAGCCGAGCTTGCCGCGGTGGCGCCGGCGGCGAGTGGGGCGAGCGCAGCCGCATCTGCGCCGGTGGTCGCGGCAGCCGTGCCGGCATCCGCCGCGTCGGCGCCAGCGCCGGTGGCGGCCGCCGCATCGGCGGCGGCATCGGCGGCAATTGCCGCGGCGGCGCCAGCCTCTGGCGCTTCGGCCGCGGCGCTGGCGGCGCTGGCGGCGCGCCAAGCTGTCAAACCCTGCGGTGAATTGATCGCCCGGCTGCCGAACGTCAGCCAGGCGCTGTGCGAGGCGGCCGAGCTGAAAGCCTCGGGCTGGATGTCGGTCGAGGGTTTTCCGCTGTTCCAGCGCGATGTCGCCGCGCCGGCGCAGTCGGTTGCCGTCGTCAGCACCGGCGGGCCGCGGCCGCCGCGCCGGCCCCGGGTGCTGGTGATCGGCGCGATCCACGGCGACGAGATCTCGTCGGCGTCGCTGGTATTCCACTGGATTGCGCATGCGATCGAGACCGGCGCCGAGATGGACTGGCGTTTCATCCCGGCGCTGAATCCGGACGGCCTGCTGCAGAAGAAGCCGTCGCGGATGAATGCACGCGGCATCGACCTGAACCGCAATTTCCCGACCCCGCACTGGCATCCGAACGCCCACGAATACTGGATCAAGCGCACCAAGCAGGACGCCCGCCGGTATCCAGGCCCCGAGCCGCTGTCGGAACCCGAGTCGCGTTTTGTCACGCACACGATGGACAGCTGGAAACCCGACGTCATCGTCAGTGTCCATGCGCCGTTCGGCGTGCTCGACTACGACGGCCCGAGCACGCCACCGGAGCGCCTCGGCAGGCTGTTCCTCGACCGCGTCGGCATCTATCCCGGCTCGCTCGGCAACTACGGCGGCGCGCACCGTGGCATTCCGGTCGTGACGATCGAGTTGCCGAGCGCGGTCAGCACACCGACCGATGCCGACATGCGGCAGATGTGGATCGACCTGTTGCGCTGGATTGGCGAGCGGCTGTCGCCGGTGGAGCGATGACCCACCCCCGGAGCCGCTGCGCGGCCCCCCCTCAAGGGGGCGCAACTGGCGGGCCGGCGGAGCCGGATCCGCGGTTGCCGCTTGATGCGTCGGGGCTGATCGCCGACCGATCGCTTCGGACCGGATTTGCGACTGAGTGCCTTGCTAGGCCTGCCGGTTCAGCCCGTCGCTCGGGCGGGTTATGACTGAAGCCACGGTCAAACACCCGCCGCTGACGGCGGCGCAGAAGCTGGCGGCGCTGCATCGGCTGGCGGTGGTGGTGGTGCTCGGCTTCGCGTCGGGGCTGCCGCTGGCGCTGACCGGGCAGGCGATGCAGGCCTGGTTGACGGTGTCGGGGGTCGACCTCGCGACGATCGGCTTCTTGAGTGCGGTCGGCCTGCCCTACACGTTCAAGTTCTTGTGGGCGCCGCTGATGGACCGCTTCGAGCTGCCGTGGCTCGGCCGGCGCCGCGGCTGGCTGGTGCTGACGCAGCTCGGCCTCGCTGGGGCGCTGCTGGCGCTGTCGGTCACTTCGCCGACCGCGGCAACGCGCAGCTTCGCGCTGCTGGCGGTACTGGTGGCCTTCGTCTCGGCGTCGCAGGACATCGTCGTCGACGCCTACCGAACCGACCTGCTGCCGGCCCGCGAGCGCGGCCTCGGCTCGTCGCTGTATGTGCTCGGCTATCGGCTGGCGATGATCATCTCCGGCGGCATCGCCTTCATCTGGGTCGATCCGGCCCAGGGCGGCGGCTGGACCTGGCCCGAGGTCTACCGTTTCATGGCCGGGCTGATGGTGGTCGCGGCGATCTTCTCGGCAACGCTGCTGCCGCGGCTGAAGGTCGAAGCCAGGCCGACCAGCGTTGCCCGCCGCGACCTGCTCGGTTTTGCCGCGGTGGTTGCCGCGGTGGTGGTCGGTTTTCTGCTCAGCGAGCGGATCGGGCCACCGATCGCGCAGGCGGTGCTTGGTCCGCTGCTTGCCGGCGGCAGCCTGAGCGCCGACCTGCAGGGCAAATGGATCAAGCTGCTGGCGCTGGTGATCGGCCTCGTGATCACGATTCCGCTTGCCGCCTGGGCCGCGAAGGCGGCGAAATTCGAGACGCTGCTCGGCGGCCTCGGCAGCTACTTCAGCCAGCGCGGCGCCGGCGCCTTCCTCGCATTGATCATCCTCTACAAGCTCGGCGACGCGTTTGCCGGCTCGCTGATGACGCCGTTCCTGCTGAAGTCGATGCTCTATACGCAGGCCGAGGTTGGCGTCGTCAACAAGGTGATCGGCCTGTGGCTGACGATCGGCGGCGCATTGCTCGGCGGCGCGCTGATGCTGAAGATCGGCCTGTGGCGCGCGCTGCTGTTGTTCGGCATTTTGCAGATGGCGAGCAACATCGGTTTCTGGTGGCTGGCGGTCAGCGGCAAGGGCGTGATCCCGGGGCTGACGCTGCCGGCATTCGACTGGGGATTTGTCCAGCTGCAGCAGCCGACACCGGTCGACGGCGGCCTGCTGCTGGTGATCGCCGCAGAAAATCTCAGTGGCGGAATGGGAACCGCGGCCTTTGTCGCGTTTCTAATGAGTCTATGCAACCACCGGTTCACCGCCACCCACTATGCCTTCCTGTCGGCGTTCGCGTCGGTCGGCCGGGTCTGGGTCGGGCCGTTGGCCGGTGTGCTGGCCGAATCGATAGGCTGGCCGACTTTCTTCGTCATCTCGACGGTGATGGCCTTGCCGGCGCTGCTGATGCTGGTCTGGCTGCGCAGCGCGATCGAGCCGCTCGAGGCCGACCGCGACGCTGCGGCGTCCGACGACTGACCAGCGCGCGGCAGCACCGCCGAACGGCGGCATCGCTGGCCGCCGTGGCGCCGACGCGCTTACCGGACCGGAGTCCATGAACCACCTGCCCTTTGCCCCATTCGATCCCAGTGCCGACTACCGCCCGAGCGCCGAGACCGCTGCAGCGCTGGCCCGCCACCGTGCCGGCTGCCGCTGCGCGCTGCACAGCCGGCGGCTGTTCACTGCAGGCCTGCTGAGCGGCGCGGCGCTGCCGGCGCTGGCGCAGGACGGTGTCACGCTCGACAGCCAGTCGAAGCTCGCCCAGCTGGTGCCGGCCGAACAGGTCGAGGCGGCGGCGGCCCAGCAGTACCAGCAGATGCTGCACGAGGCCGCTCAGCAACGCGCGTTGGCGCCGGCCGGCCATCCGCAACTGGTGCGCTTGCGCGCGATCGCCGAGCGGCTGATCCCGTATGTGACATCGCCGAATCTGCGCAGCACGCCACGCGCCGCGCAGTGGAACTGGGAGGTCAACCTGATCGGCAGCAAGGAGCTGAATGCCTTCTGCATGCCGGGCGGCAAGATCGCGTTCTACTACGGCATCCTGAACGAGCTGCAGTTGAACGACGACGAGGTTGCGCAGATCATGGGCCACGAAATGGCGCATGCCTTGCGTGAACATGCGCGCGAACGGCTGGGCAAGACGACGGCGACCCGGCTCGGCGCCAACCTGCTCAGTTCGCTGTTCGGGCTCGGCAACCTCGGCGATGCCGCACTCGGCATCGGCGCGCAGCTGCTGACGCTGCGTTTCTCGCGCGAGGACGAATCGGAAGCCGACAAGGTCGGCCTCGACCTCGCCGCCCGCGCCGGCTACGACCCGCGTGCCGGCGTCACGCTGTGGGAAAAGATGGCAACCGCCAGCCGCGGCAACCCGCCGCAATTCCTGTCGACCCACCCATCGGGCCCGAGCCGGATCCGCGAGATCCAGAGCAACCTGCCGGCGGTCGAACCGCTGTACCGGCGCGCGCCGAAGCCGCCGCGCCATTTCGGGCCGCCGCGCTGAGCGGCCGCTCGCCGCAGCAGCCGCGCCCAGGGGCGACGGCCGCGGCGCTGTCGACGCGGGGCCGGCGACCGGCCCGACAATCCTTGGGTGGTCACACCATCGAGGAGAGAGTTTGATTCGTGTCGCGTTTTTGCCGGATGACTGGAGCGCCGAGTGGACAACCGGCCGCGACGGTCTGCGCGATCTGCTGCGCGCGATCCTGAGCCTGCCCGAGCGCCGCATCGAACCGGTGCTGTTTGTTGCACCGGATGCACCGGACCCGATGCCGGCCGGCCTTGCACCGATCGAGACGGTGCGCACGCCGCTGCTCGACGCCAGCAGCAGCTGGTGGCGCCTCGCGCGCAGCCTCCCGCAGCGGCTGCTCGGCCACGACAAGCTGCTCGAAGGCCTGCTGCGCGAGCACCGCATCGATGTCTTGTCGCATGCCGAGCTGGCTGGCGGGGCCGATACGCTGCCGACGATCGGCTGGATACCGGATTTCCAGCACCGGCGCGTGCCGCAATTTTTCAGCACTGCCGAAATTGCTGCCCGCAACGAGGCCTGCAAGCGCATCGCCGGGCAGAGCCGCATCGTGCTGCTGAACAGCCGCGATGCACTTCATGATTTCGCCCGGCAGTGCCCCGATGCGCTGGCCAAGGGCCGGGTGCTACACCCGGTTGTTGCCGCCAGCGACGACGCGGCTGCCGATGTTGACGAAGCCGAGCTGCGCCAGCGGCTCGATCTGCGGCAGCCGTTTTTCCACCTGCCGAATCCGTTCTGGGCGCACAAGAACCACCGCATCGTGCTGGAGGCGCTGGCGTTGCTGAAACAGCAGGGCCGGCCGGCGCTGGTCGTCTGCACAGACGATGGCGAGAACGGCAACGAGCCGCGCCAGCCCGAGCACCTGGCCGGGTTGATCCGCTATGCCGACAAACTCGGTGTTGCCGATCGCTTCCGCGTACCTGGCGGGCTGCCGCGCGGCCAGCGCCGGGCGTTGATGCGGCATGCACTGGCGGTGATCAATCCGTCGACGTTCGACGGCTGGAGCGTGGCGGTCGAGGCGGCGAAATCGCTCGGTCTCTCGGTGATCCTGTCCGACACCCCGGTGCACCGTGAGCAGGCGCCCGACCGTGCGCACTGGTTCGATCCCGAATCGGCGGCCCAGCTCGCAACCGCGATGGCAGGCGTCTGTGACGCCTGGTCAGCGGCGGACGAGCGCGAACAGCGCCGGCGCGCCCGGCAGCAGATGCCGCAGCGGCTGCGCGCGTTCGGCGCTGACTACCAGGCGATCGTGCTCGACCTTGTGTGAGCGGTGGCGCTGCTGCCGCAGATCAGGCCTTCGCGGCCGCCTTCGCCTGCTCGTCCCGCTTGCGGTCGGCGGCCACGCGCTGTGCCGCGGGCCGCTCGCCGATTTGCCGGGCATAGGCCTTCCAGTCGATGCCGGCCGCCTGCAGCAGGTCGTCGCCGAGCGCGATCTTGCTGGCCATGCCGACCAGCGGCAGGCTGACCCATGCCGAGCAGTCGGCCAGCGTGAAGCTGTCGCCGGCGAGATAGGGCGAAAATCTGGCCAGCCGCTTGAAGCCGGCGATATTTTTTTCGAGCTGCTTGCGCACCCGGGCCTTCGTCTCGTCGGAGACCTTGCCGCCAAAAAATGCCTCGCCATACAGCTCGCGTGCGACCAGCTCGAGGTGCAGGTCGACAAAGGTGCAGAGTTCACGCACCTTGGCCGCCTGCCACGGATCGGCCGGCAGCAGCGCCGGTTGCGGCTGCAGCGCCTCGAGGTACTCGACGATCGCCTGGCTTTCGCACAAGTTGCCCTGTTCGGTCTTGATGAAAGGCACCTTGCCGAGCGGGGACGCAGACAACACGGCCTCGTCGCTGCTCTTCGTCGCGACCATCTCCTCGCTGAACTCGATGCCCTTCTCGAGCAATACGAGCTTGACCTTGTTGTAGTAGTTGGACAGCGAAAAACCGCACAGCACGATCATGAGAAGTCTCCGGTTGGCCTCGGCGAGGTCGATGGGCTGCGAGTCTAAGGCGGCTTCGCGGCGCCCGCGGCAAACGCCCCGCCGACAGGAGCTTCGGGCCGACACGTACGAGCTCGGGTCAAAGGACCGATGCCGGCCCGAGGCGGCCGTCGGCCGCTTGGCGGTGGAAATTTTTGTAGGAGGGGCTTCAGCCCCGATTCGGGCTCTTGGCCGTGCGCATGCCCTGCAATCGCACGCCAAGACCGAGCGGCGCGGCAGGCGGCACCCGGTCGTGGCTCATGATGCGGCGGTCCTCGCTGGCGCTCGGACTGCGCTGCGATGCTCGGTCCAGGGTCGCGCGGCGGAACTCGCTACGTTCGCTGCGCTCACTGCGCTCGGACAACCGCCGCGAGCATGTTTGTTGTTGCTCGCTGCGCTCGCCGACCCTGGCCCTGCGCTTCTCGCCGCCGCATAAATCGCCCCGCCCGGGAACCGCCTGCCGCGCAGTGACGCGGTTGAACTTCGCCGAAATCCTTGGTGCTGCCGCAAAGGCGTGGGCGGGTGGCTGCTGGCGCGCATATGCGCAGCCGAGAAGCGCAGGGCTTGTGGCCCGCGAGCGCAGCGAGCATCAACAACTGGCTTGTCGCGGACTGTCTGAGCGCAACGAGCGAAGCGAGTGCAGCGAGTTTCCGCGACGGGCCACAAGACCGAGCATCGCAGGGAACCCGAGCGCCCGGCGCGAGGGCAAGCATCTAAGCGCAAGCGGCCGCCCGACCGCGCCTTTGTTCTCGGTCCTCGGGAGGCATTCCGCCACCGCTGGTATCGACCGCCGCGCAAGCTCGGTGGCGGCCTGTGCCATTACCCCGAATCGGGGCTGAAGCCCCTCCCACAAAAGTCAGCGCAGGCCGCGAGCCTTAACGGCCGCTCCGGGTCAAAGCCGACGTACGCGATCCAAGGATCCGTCTGTGCCGAACTCGATGCGTCGACGGGGTCTCCAGGCAAGGCACACGCGGCACAATCGATCCATGTCCTCGACCTTCCTCGACAAACTCTGCCGCAATGACGATCTGCCGGCTCGTGTCGCTGCGCTGGCGCAGCCGGTGGTGTTCACCAACGGCGTGTTCGACATCCTGCACCGCGGCCACGTCACCTACCTCGAGCAGGCCCGCGCGCTGGGTGCCAGCCTGGTGATCGGGCTGAACAGCGATGTGTCGGCGCGGGGCCTCGGCAAGGGTCCGGACCGGCCGCTGAATGCCGAGGCCGACCGGGCCTGCGTGCTGGCGGCGCTGGAAAGCGTCAGCCTGGTCGTGCTGTTCGACGAAGCGACGCCGGTCGAACTGCTGAAGCGGGTCCGGCCGCAGCTGTATGTGAAGGGCGGCGATTACGACATCGAACAGCTCGAGGAAACACGCTGGGTCAGGAGCTGGGGCGGCGATGCCCGCGCGTTGTCGTTCGTCGACGGCTACTCGACCAGTTCACTGGTCGCCCGGATCCGCGCCTGACGCAACCACCTTCGGCCTGCGGTTGACGATGTAGATCCCGGCCGCCACCGCGACCAGCGCGACCACCAGCCGCAGCGTGATCGGCTCGCCGAGCAGCAGCGCGCCGAGCAACAGGCCGAACACCGGCGTCAGCAGCGAAAACGACGCAAGACGTGTCGCCGGATAGTGGCGGATCAGCCAGAACCAGATCAGATAACTGGCAAAGCTGACGATCACCGCCTGGAACAGCAACGACGACCACGCGGTCGGCGACAGGTCGATCGGCCAGCGCTCGCCGCTGACGAAAGCGGCAGCCGCCAGTGCGACACCGGATACCGCGAGCTGGTAGAACAGCGTCTTTTCGGCCGATGCGACGTTCAGCCGCGTGCCGCGGATCGTCAGTGTCGTCGCGCCCCACAGCAGCGCGCCGAGCACGCCGAGTGCATCGCCGAGCAGCTGCTGCGGACCGACCACCGGTTCGCTGAAACCACCGGCAAACGCCCAGGCGACGCCGGCAAAGGCGCCGACCAAGCCGCCGATCTGCAGTGCCGACAGCCGTTCGCCGTGCGCGATGAACGGCATGCCGAGCGCGACGACAAACGGCGACAGGTAGATGAAGACAACCATCCGCGACGCGCTGGTGTATTGCAGCCCGATGAAGATGCAGGCGAATTCGGCGGCAAACAGCAGCCCGGCAGCGAGCCCGCCGGGCAGGCTGCCGTCGCGCTCGAACAGCGGGATGCCGCGCGAACGCGACCACAGCAGCACCAGCAGCGCCGCGGCGATCGAACGCACCGCCGCCTGCACCAGCGCCGGCACTTCCGGTATCGCGAGCTTGACCGCAACCTGGTTCAGCCCCCAAAGGAAACAGCAGCCGACGAGCAGGCCGACGGCGAGCGTATCCAGATGGTCCTTGCGCTGATTCAATTGTTGTTCTCCGGCCATCGATGGGTTCCGCCGCGCCGCGTGGCCCAGGCCTCGGCCAGCAGCGCGCTGCCGAGGCCGGCCGCCGCACCGGTCGCATGGGCCAGCGGCGCCAGCGCAATCTCCCAGCCTGCGGGATGGCGCAGCGGCGCGCCCCATGGTTGCTCGATCAGGATCTTCAGCGCGACGCCGATCAGCAGCGCGAAGCCGATCCAGCGCGGCGTGCCGCGCGCAGCCCAGGCCAGATGCACCGCGGCGATCACGACACCGGCATGCAGCACACCGGACAAGCCGCCGAAATGCCGCAACTCGGGCGCGAGCAGCAGGCCGATTTGCGTCAGCGGCCAGGCCAGCAGCCAGGCGATGCTGCAGCGAAGCGGCAGCGCGGCCACCCGGCCGAGCGCGGCGACAACCAGCGTGCCGAGCAGATTGACCAGCAGGTGCTGAGCGCTGTAATGCACCGCGACCGCGCTGACGGCACGCCACCATTGCGGCCAGGCGAGCCCGGGCTGCCAGTCGAGCCAACGCAGCGCCGCAGCGGGCAGCACGGCAGCGCCGAGCGCCAGCAAGCCGAGCAGCGCTGCGACCAGCAGCCACGGCATCGCGCCGTCGCTGGTGATGATGCGGCTCGCCCGGCCGGTGCTCAGTTGAAGACTGCCTGCCACAGCGCCAGCACCGCCTCGCGGTGCTCGGCCAGCGACTGCGGATCGACCTGCGTCGATTTTTCGTCGAGACGTGCGCTGTGCTGGGCCCGCCGCAATTCGCGATACGCATCGGCGGCATTGCTGCCGATACCGACCGGCAGCAGGCCGGCCGCTTCGGCGCGGCGCAGCAGCGCGATGTTGCCGACATTGCCGACCAGTTCCGGATGCTGCGCGCTGTGCGCAAGGACCAGAAACTGCACCGCAAACTCGACGTCCATCATGCCGCCGGGGCTGTGCTTGACGTCGAACAGGTCTTCCTTGACCTTGTGCGCCTGGCGCACCTTGTCACGCATCATCATCACTTCGCTGCGCAATGCGCCGACATCGCGCGGCGCGGTCAGCACCGCCTCGCGGACCTCCTCGAATCGCGGCGCCAGCTCATGCAGCCCGGCGCAGAACCGCGCACGCGTGATCGCCTGGTGTTCCCAGGTCCAGGCGGTATTGCTGCCGCGCCCGGTCTGGTAGTCGGCAAACGATTTCAGCGAGGTCACCAGCAGGCCCGAATTGCCGTTCGGGCGCAGCGCGGTATCGATGTCGAACAGTTCGCCGGCAGCGGTCTGCATCGTCAGCCAGCCGATCAGCTTGCGCACGAATGCCGCATAGACCTCGGCGCAGGTATCGATGTCGGCGGCGGCCGCCTCGCCTTGCAGCGTCGGATCGGTGTCGTAGAGGAAGACGACATCGAGGTCGCCGCCGTAGCCGAGCTCCTTGCCGCCGAGCTTGCCGTAGGCAATGATCGCGAAGCGCGGTTCGGCGCGGTGCGCATGTTTCAGATGCTGCCAGCACCAGTCGACCGTGCACTGCAGCGTCGCGTCGGCGAGCGCGGTCAGGTCGTCGGCCACCTCCTCGACGCTGACATGGTCCTCGACGTCGCGCACCAGGATGCGGAAGACTTCGGCATGGTGGGCACGGCGCAAGGTGTCGAGCAGCGACTCCTCATCGGCCTCGCCGGAACGTTTCCAGGCCGCATGGCGCTCCTGCAGGTCGGCGATGAAGGCCTCCGGCTTGAAGCGCGAATGCAGCAGCCGCTCGTCGGCCAGTTCGTCGATCACGCCCGGATGGCGCATCAGATAACGCATCGGCCAGCGCGCCAGGCCGAGCAGCCGCATCAGCCGGGCCTGCACTTCGGGGCGCTCGACCAGCAGTGCCAGATAACTCTCGCGGCGCAGCAGCGGCTCGACCCAGTCGATGAAGCGCAGCGCCGCTTCGGCCGTGCATTGCTGCCGGTCGACCGCAGCGCCGGCGCGGCCGATCAGCTTGGCCAGCCGCAGCTTGGCTTCGTCGCGCAACCCCTTCACCTTCGGCTGCTCGCTCCAGCTGTGCACGCGCGGCTGCAGCACCGCCGGCAGCCGCTCATGGAACTCCTCGCTGTCCACCGGCAGCGCAGGGCCGCGGCAACGTTTGCACTCGCCATTGCCGCTGCCGCCGGCCTGGCCGTCGTGCAGCAGCGCATCGAATTCGGTCACGACGACCTCGCGCGTCTGGCACAGCCGATCGAGCAGTTCGCAGGCCTCCGGACGGCAGGTCATGCCGAGGCTCAATGCAATCCAGCGCAGGTCGGCATCGGCGGTCGGCAGCAGGTGCGTCTGCTGGTCGTCCAGATACTGGATGCGGTGTTCGATCTGGCGCAGCAGCACATAGGCCTCGGCGAGCCGGTCCGCGGCGTCGCGGCTCATCAGGCCGCCGGCAGCCAGCCGGTCGAGTGCCTTCAGCGTCGAGCGGGTGCGGATCTCAGGGAACTGGCCGCCGCGCACGACCAGCAACAGCTGCACGATGAATTCGATCTCGCGGATGCCGCCGCGCGACAGCTTGACGTCATTGGCCCGTTCCGGCCGGCCGGCAGCGCGGCGCTGCGCCTCGTCGCGCACCTTGCGGTGCAGCCGGCGCAGGCCTTCGAAAACACCGTAATCGAGGTATTTGCGGTAGACGAAGGCGGTGATGATCGAGCGCAGCTGCAGCGCGCGGCCGCTTTCGATGCTCGCGCGTGGTGCGACGACACGGCTCTTCAGCCACGCAAAACGTTCCCACTCGCGGCCCTGCGCCTGCAGGTATTCCTCGAGCATCGCCAGGCTGACGACCGGCGGGCCCGAATTGCCGTTCGGCCGCAGCGCGAGGTCGACGCGGAAGACAAAACCGTCCTCCGTCGTGTCGCCGATCAGCCCGTACAGGTGCTTGGCCAGCCGCGAAAAATATTCATGGGCCGACAGCGGCTGCGGGCCCGTTGTCTCGCCGTCTTCCTCATAGACATACACCAGGTCGATGTCCGACGAGACATTCAGTTCGCGCGCGCCGAGCTTGCCCATGCCGACGACCCAGAAGTCGATCACGTCGCCGGCCTCGTTGCGCGGCGAGCCGTGCAGTTCGTCGAGCACGCCACGGGCGCTGTCGATCGCCAGGTCCAGCGTCGCCTCGGCCAGTTCGGTCATCGACAGCGTGATGTCGGTCATTGCCGCGCCCTGCTCGACATCGAGCACCGCGAGGCGCTCGAGGACCAGCTGGCGGGTCACGCGCAAGGCGCTCGGCAGCTCGCGGCCGCGCCGCTGCAGTTCGGCGACCAGCGCGAGGACGGTGTCGCGGCGTGGCAGGCCGGCCGGCAGCAAGGCCAGCTCGTCGACATAGCGGCGCCGGATGCGCTGCACGAAGCGGCTGTGGTCGGCGGCGGCAAGCTGCGCGGCGGAGGCGGCCACCAGTGCGGGATCGGACAGCTTTTCGGGTGCGGATGGGGTCGGCATTCGGACAGGTCGGAAATGCAGCGCTGTGCTAGATTGTTCCGGCGGACGAAGCCGCAGCGCCGACGGACCTCGCAACTACCCGAGGCCTCGCGACCCGCGCATTCATACGGTGATTCATGTCGTCCCTTCCGCCTCCGTCAACCGCCGCTTCCGCCAGCCCGACGGTTGCGGACAGGCCCTCGCGCAACGTGCCGCAGCGCTCGCTCGATGCAATGGTCTGGTTGCTGCGCGCCGCGATGGTCGGCCTGATCGCGTTGTGGAGCGTCCTGCTGCTGGTCTGGTTGATCCTTCACTGGGGAATTCTGCCCCACATCGACCAATGGCGTGGTGCGATCGAAAAGCGGGCCGGTTCGGCACTCGGTATTGAACTGAGCATCGGCGAGATCAAGGTCCGTTCGAGCAGCTGGGTACCGTCGGTCGAACTGCGCCAGGTGGTGTTGTTCGATCCGGATCGGCGGCCGGCGCTGGTGCTGCCGCGGGTCGTTGCCGCGCTGTCGCCGAAATCGCTGCTCGCCTTCGATCTGCGCTTCCAGCAGCTGTTCGTCGACGGCGCGCAGCTCGAGGTGCGGCGCGACCGGCAGGGCCGCATCTTCGTTGCCGGTTTCGACATCGCGCACCGCTCGCCGGACGACAGCGAGGACGGCGCCGCACTTCGCTGGCTGCTGAAGCAGCCGGAATTCGTGATCCGCGGCGGCTCGCTGCGCTGGACCGACGAGTTGCGCGATGCGCCGCCGCTGGTGCTCGGCGACGTGTTGCTGGTGCTGCGCAACGGACTGCGCCGCCATGCATTGCAGCTCGATGCAACGCCACCTGCCGAGTGGGGCGAACGCTTCAGCCTGCGCGGCCGGTTTCGCCAGCCGCTGCTGCAGCAGGACGGCCTGAAGGACTGGACCGGCACTGCCTATGCCGACCTGCCACGCGCCGACGTCCGGCAACTGCAGCGTTATCTCGATCTGCCGTTCGACATCTCCGAAGGCGATGGCGCCTTGCGTGCCTGGGTCGATCTGAAAGAGGGTGTGGCCACCGCAGCGACCGTCGACCTCGCGCTGCGTACCGTCGAGATGCGGCTCGGCGCCAAGCTGCAGCCGCTGCAGCTCGAACGCATCGAAGGCCGCCTGCTGGCCAGCAGGCAAGGCGAACACAACCGGGTCGAGGTGCGACAGCTCGGCTTTCGCACCGGCGACGGTCTCGAATGGCCGCGTGGCGATATCCGCGTCGACTGGAAACGCGGCGCCGACGGCAGCCCGGATGGCGGCGAGTTGCGCGCCGAGCGCATCGACCTCGATGCGATGTCGCAGGTCGCGGCGGCACTGCCGATCGGCGAACCGGTTCGCCGGCTGCTCGCCGAAACCCGCCCGCAAGGCCAGCTGAGCAAGCTGGAACTGAGTTTTACCGGCGCGCCGGATGCGCCGAGCACCTACCGGCTGAGCGGCAACCTCGACGGGCTGGCGCTGGCGGCAAAACCTGCCGCCGAGGCCGACCACATCGGCCGTCCCGGCCTCAGCAATGCCAACCTGAGTTTCCAGGCGACCGAACAGGGCGGCGAGGCGCAGCTGCGGATCAACGACGGTGCGATGAGCTTCCCTGGCGTCTTTGCCGAGCCGACGGTGCCGTTCGGCGAACTCAGCGCCGGACTGAGCTGGCGCATCGAAGCAGCGCGGCGCAGCAAGGCGGCGCCGAAGATCAGCGTGCTGGTGAAGGATGCACGGTTTGCGAATGCCGACGCCAGCGGCTCCTTGTCCGGCAACTGGTCGACCGGGCCCGGCGAAGGCAGCGGCCGCAACGGCCGTTTTCCGGGCCGGCTCGAGGTCGACGGCCGGCTCGCTGCCGGCTCTGCTGCCGCGCGCGTCGCGCGTTATCTGCCGCTCGGCATCGATGCCGAGGTGCGCACTTATGTCGAAAACGCGGTGCGCAGCGGCACGCTCGGCGCGACCACGTTCCGGATGAAGGGCAGCATCTGGGACTTCCCGTACGGCGACCCCGGCAGCCGCGGTGGCGAATTCCGCATTGCCGGCAAGGTCGACAACCTGAATTTCGCATTTCTCCCGAGTGCACCGGCGACTGCGACCGAACCGGCCTGGCAGTCGCCGTGGCCGGCGATGACCCAGCTCAGCGGCGAACTGATCTTCGACCGCACGTCGATGGAGATCCGCGACGCGCAAGCGCGCATCGGCAATGTCAGGCTGAACCGGCTGCAGGCGAGGATCGCCAGTTTTTCCGATGCGCCGACGCTGCTGATCGACGGCCGGGCGAAAGGGCCGGCCGCCGAGATGCTGAAGTTCGTCAATGCGACGCCGGTCGGCGAATGGCTGGACCACAGCCTGGCGCAGGCGACGATCGGCGGCGAAGGCGATCTGGGCCTGGCATTGACGATCCCGCTCGGCGACGGCGCAAAAACCACCGTCAAGGGCAGCCTGACGCTGGCTGGCAACGATGTCAGGCTGCGTCCCGACACCTTGCCACTTGCCAATGCACGCGGCCGCGTCGATTTCAGCGAGCGCGGCTTTCAGGTCGTTGGCGCCAGCGCCCGACTGCTCGGCGGCGAGGCCAGCTTCGAAGGCGGCAGCCAGCCCGACGGCTCACTGCGTTTCAGCGGCGGCGGCACGGCCAGCGCCGAAGGCCTGCGCCGCGCGAGCGAGCTCGGTCCGGTCGCGACGCTGGCCCGCAATCTGAGCGGCCAGACGAGTTACCGGGCGCAACTCGGTTTTGTCGGCGGCTACCCGGAGCTCAATATCAGCAGCAATCTGGTCGGGCTGGCCTCGGACCTGCCGATGCCGCTGCGCAAGGCCGCCGAGGCGCCGTTGCCGCTGCGCTACCAGGTCAATCTGGCCGGCGACCCGGCGGCCGGCGGACCGGTGCGCGACACGCTTCGGCTGGAACTCGGCACGCTGCTGCAGGCGCAATACCAGCGCGAATACCCGCGCGAACCGAATCCGGGCGGCGCCGGGCCGCGAGTGCTGCGCGGCGGCCTCGGCATCAATGAACGTGCACCGACGCCGGCCAGCGGGGTTGGCGCATCGATCAGCGTCGGTGTCGTCGATGCCGACGCCTGGCAGGCGGTCGCCGCCCGCTTCGGCGAGCCGGGCGACGGCAGCAGCAGCAGCAGCATGGCCGGCGGTTATGCGCCGCAGACGATTGCGCTGCGCGCGCGCCAGTTGCTGGTCAGCGAACGCCAGTTCAACGGCCTGGTCGCCGGCCTCAGCCTCGACAACGGCAACTGGCGCGCCAACCTCGAAGCCGAGCAGCTGTCCGGTTATGTCGAATACCGGCCTGCGCGCAGCGGCGCCGCCGGTGCCAGCGCAGCCGGCCGGGTTTATGCGCGGCTCAGCCGCTTGTCGCTGCCAAAACAGGAGGCAGAACATGTCGAGGATCTGCTCGAGCAGCAGCCGGCCAGCGTGCCGGCGCTCGACATCGTCGTCGAGGATTTCGAGTTGCGCGGCAAGCGGCTCGGGCGAGTCGAGATCGCGGCGACGAACCGGCAGGACGGCGGTGAGTCGGGCCGCGTGCGCGAGTGGCGGCTGACGCGACTGAACGTATTGACCCCCGAGGCGAGGCTGACCGCCAGCGGCAGCTGGGGCAGCGGCAGCGCGAATCCGGATGCGCCGCGTCGCTCCGAGATCGACTTCCGGCTTGAACTCGCCGACAGCGGCGGTTTTCTCGAGCGGCTGGAGATCGGCCGGGCGATCCGCGGCGGCAAGGGCGAGATGGCCGGGCGCATCGGCTGGCGCGGCTCACCGCTGTCGCTCGACTACAAGACGCTGCGCGGCCAGTTCAAGGTGGCGATCGAAGCGGGCCAGTTCCTGAAAGCCGAACCGGGTGCGGCGCGGCTGCTCAGCGTGCTCAATCTGCAGGCATTGCCGCGCCGGCTCGCGCTCGATTTCCGTGATGTCTTCCAGCGCGGTTTTGCCTTCGACAGCATCGCCGGCGACGTCGGCATCACGCAGGGCGTCGCGCGGACCAACAACCTGGTGATGCGCGGCACGCAGGCCGCGGTGCTGATGGAAGGCGTTGCCGACATCGAGAAGGAGACGCAGGATATCCGCGTGATCGTCGTGCCCGAGATCAATGTCGGCACTGCATCGCTGGCCTATGCGGCGATCAATCCGGCGGTCGGCCTCGGCGCCTTTCTCGCGCAACTGGTGCTGCGCAAGCCGCTGATCCAGGCGAGCACCCGCGAATTCCACGTCAGCGGCAGCTGGGACGATCCGAAGGTCGAACGCGTCGACCGCCGCTTCGATGCGCCGCTGCCCGATCTCGAACCGGCGCCACTGCCGTCGGCGACGGCGTCGGCGCCGGCGCCGGCCTCCCTGCCCGCCGCACGTGCGCCCGCCGAGGCGCCGCCCCGTTGAAACATCCATGAAGCCGAGGACAGACCGATGAAGATTGCCGCGATCCAGATGGTTTCGACGCCGCGCGTTGCCGACAACCTGGCCAGCGCGCGCCGGCTGATCGGCCAGGCCGCCGCTGCCGGCGCGCAGCTGGTCGCGCTGCCCGAATATTTCTGCGTGATGGGCCACAGCGACCGCGACAAGCTGACGATCGCCGAGGACGACGGCAGCGGCCCGATCCAGCAGGCGCTGGCGGATATCGCACGCGAATTCGGCCTGTGGGTGATCGGCGGCACGCTGCCGATCCGCTGCGCGCCGGGCAGCGCCGACGCTGGCGAACGGGTCACCAACAGCTGCTGCGTCTATGACCCGAACGGCGAGCGGATCGCGCGCTACGACAAGATCCACCTGTTCCGCTACAGCAACGGCCAGGAAAACTACGATGAGGCGAAGGTGCTGCGGCCCGGCAGCGAGCCGGTGGCTGTCGACCTCGGCGCAGCCGCCGTCGACCAGCCGCTGCGGCTCGGACTGTCGGTCTGCTACGACCTGCGCTTTCCGGAGCTGTACCGCGCGCTCAGCTTCGTGCCGGGTGCGCCGCCGTGTGACCTGATCTCGGTGCCGTCTGCCTTCACCTTCAGCACCGGCCGCGCCCACTGGGAGCTGCTGCTGCGCGCCCGTGCGGTCGAGAACCAGTGTTTCGTGATCGCGCCGGCGCAGGGCGGCACCCACGAGAATCGGCGCCGCACCTGGGGCCACAGCATGATCGTCGACCCGTGGGGCGAGATCCTCGCGGTGCAGGCCGAAGGCGAAGGCGTCGTCAGTGCCGACCTCGACATGGCGCGGCTCGCCGCGGTGCGCGAGCAGCTGCCCGCACTATCCCATGTCGGCGGATTTGGACACAATGGCTGAGCGCAGCCCGCGCAGCGGTCGGCGCCCGGCCGGCGGCCGCTCCGCCGAGAAACCAGAGGTCGATTCATGAACCTGGTGCAGCGCGTCAAGGCCATCCTGCTCGATCCGAAAGCGACCTGGCCGAAGATCGAGGCCGAGCCGGCGACGACCGCGCGGCTGTATACCGACTACCTGATGATCCTCGCGGCGATTCCGGCGATCGCCGGTTTCATCGGCATGTCGATCATCGGCTTCGGCGGCATGGGTGTCAGTTTCCGGGTGCCGTTTTTTGCCGGGCTGATGAACATGGTCGTCAGCTACGCGCTGAGCCTGGTCGCAGTATTCGTGTTGTCGCTGGTCGTCGATGCGTTGGCGCCGACCTTCAAGGGCGAGAAAAACCCGCTGCAGGCGCTGAAGCTGGTGGTGTATGCATCGACCGCGGCGATGGTCGGCGGCATCTTCAACCTGTTTCCGATGCTCGCGGTGCTCAGCCTGCTGGCCGCGCTGTATTCGATCTATCTGATCTACCTCGGCTTGCCGGTGCTGATGAAGTGCCCGCAGGACAAGGCGATTCCATACACCGCGGTCGTGATCCTGTGCGGCATCCTGCTCAGCATCGCCGTCGGCGCGCTGGCCGCGCTGGTCTTGCCGTCGCGCATGATGCCGGGCATGGGCAACATCGGCGCGGCGCCCGCCGGCACATCGGGGTCCGATGTCACCTTGTCGGTACCGGGCGCCGAGATCAAGCTCGACACCAACAGACTCGAGGAAATGGCCAGGCAGATGGAGGCGGCCGGCAAGCAGCTCGAATCGGCACAGCAGTCGGGCGACCCCGCCGCCACCGGCAAGGCGGTCGGCGAAATGCTCGCCGCGCTGGGTGGGGCGGCAGCGCCGATCCCTTCGGCCGAGCTGAAGGCGCTGCTGCCGCAGAGCATTGGCGGACTGCAGCGCGAGGAGATCGAATCGCAAAGCGGACAGGCGGTCGGTGTCGCAGGTTCGTCGGCGCGCGCCCGTTATGCGCAGGGCGATCGCAGCCTCGACCTGGCGATCACCGATCTCGGCGGCTTCGCCGGCATCGCATCGCTGGCCGGGTGGGCCAAGGTGACGTCGGATCGCGAAACCGGCGAGAAGATCGAGAAGACCTACCAACGGGGCAAGCGAACGTTCAAGGAAGAAGCCTGGAAGGACGGCAGCCGCGGCGAACTGACGGTGCTGCTCGCCAACGGGGTGATGGTCGAGGCCGTCGGCACGCAGATCGATCTGGCAAAGCTCAGGGCCATCGTCGACGAACTCGGCCTCGAGCGGCTCGAGACGATGCAGCGCCCCGAGAAGTCCTGATCGGCCAATCAACGGCCGCGTCGGCGGCTGCGCTATTCTCAACCGCATGACCCTGACCGAGTTGCGCTACATCGTTGCCGTTGCCCGGGAAAAACATTTCGGCCGTGCCGCGGAGGCCTGCTTCGTATCGCAACCGACGCTGAGCGTCGCGATCAAGAAGCTCGAGGAGGAGCTCGACGTCAAGCTGTTCGAACGCGGCGCCAGCGAGGTCAGCGTGACGCCGCTCGGTGAGGAGATCGTGCGCCAGGCGCAGCAGGTGATCGAGCAGGCGGCGGCGATCAAGGAAATCGCCAAACGCGGCAAGGACCCGGTCGCCGGCCCGCTGCGCGTCGGCGTGATCTACACGATCGGGCCCTATCTGCTGCCGGAGCTGGTGCGCGAGGCGATCGCGACGGTGCCGCAGATGCCGCTGGTGCTGCAGGAAAATTTCACTGCGCGGCTGCTCGACATGCTGCGCACCGGCGAACTCGACTGCGCGATCCTTGCCGAGCCGTTCCCGGATACCGGGCTGGCGGTCGCGCCGCTGTACGACGAACCGTTTCTGGTGGCGGTGCCGACCTCGCATCCGCTGGCCAGCCGCAAGTCGATCAGCGCCGAGGAACTGAAACACGAGACGCTGCTGCTGCTCGGCACCGGCCACTGCTTCCGCGACCATGTGCTCGAGGTCTGCCCCGAATATGCGCGCTTCTCGAGCAATGCCGAAGGCATTCGCAAGAGCTTCGAGGGTTCGTCGCTGGAGACGATCAAATACATGGTCGCCGCCGGCATGGGGGTCACCGTGGTGCCGGTGCTCGGCGTCTCGAAGGATGCGCAGCCGCATGTGCGCTACATCCCGTTCAGCGACTCGGTGCCGACGCGCCGCGTCGTGCTGGCCTGGCGCCGTACCTTCACCCGCTACGAGGCGATCGCCGCGTTGCGCAATGCGATCTACGCCTGCGAGCTCGACGGCGTGGAACGCCTGTCCTGAGCCGGACGCGGCTTGCCGGCCCGGCCGATTTCAAACCTGATGGAGTCTGCATGGCAAAAAAGAACAAGTCCCAGGGTGGCAGTGCCGCCAACGGCCCGCGAATCAACATCGGCATCGATGAGGAGGACCGGCTGGCGGTTGCCGGCGGCCTGGCCAAGCTGCTCGCCGATACCTATACGCTGTACCTGACGACGCACAATTTCCACTGGAATGTCACCGGGCCGATGTTCAACAGCCTGCATGCGATGTTCATGGAGCAGTACACCGAGCTGTGGAATGCGGTCGATCCGATCGCCGAGCGGATCCGCTCGCTCGGCGTCGCCGCGCCGGGCTCGTATGCGCAGTTCGGCAGCCTGAGCTCGCTGCCGGATGCGCCGGATACGCCGCCGAAGGCGATGGAGATGGTGCGCATCCTGGTCGACGGCCATGAAGGCGTCGCCCGCACCGCCCGCGGCATCTTCGCCGCCGCCGAAGCCGCCGGCGACGAGCCGACCGCCGATCTGCTGACGCAGCGCCTGACGGTGCACGAGCAGACGGCGTGGATGCTGCGTTCGATCCTGCAGGAGTGACGATGGCCGGCCCGGCAGGCGAGCAGGCATCGCGACCGATGCGGGTGGCCATCCTGGCCTTCGACGGCTTCAACGAGTTCGACTGCTTTCTGCCGCTCGGCCTGCTGAACCGGCTCGCCGACCTCGGCTGGAAGGCCGAGCTGGCCAGCCCGAGCAGCCATGTGACGTCGATGAACGGCGTCACGGTGCAGGCGCAACGCGCACTCGAATTTGCCAACGAGGCCGATGCGGTGATCTTCGGCGGCGGCCTGTATGCGCGTGCGATCGCCGAAAACAGCGCGCTGCTCGACCGGCTGCAGCTCGATCCGCTGCGCCAGCTGATCGGCGGCCAGGGCTCCGGCACGCTGCTGCTGGCCCGGCTCGGCCTGCTCGGCGATACGCCGGCCTGCACCGACAGCGCAACCAAACCGTGGGTCGTCGAGGCCGGCGTGCGGGTGATCGAGGCGCCGTTCCACTGCCGCGGGCCGGTCGCGACCGCCGGCGGCGGCATGGCGGCGCAGTATCTGGCGGCGTGGATGATGCTGCGCGGCGCCGGCCGGCAGGCCGCTGCACGCGCGCTCGCGCAGACCGCGCCGGTCGGCGAAACGGCGCAATATGTCGACCGCGTGCTGGCGGTGGTGTCGCCACGCGACGCGGCGGATCGGAACCGCCCCGCCGGCAGCTGACACGGCGGCGCCGGGCCGCCGCCGATAATCACTCCCTTTGCACTGCGCAGCCCCGGCCGGGCTGCGCCAGCCACCGCTCGTCATGTTGACCGAATCCCAGACCACCCCGGCGACCCGCGCGCTGCGCAAGGAAGTCCAGCGCCGCCGCACCTTCGCGATCATTTCCCACCCCGACGCCGGCAAGACCACGCTGACCGAGAAGCTGCTGCTGTTCTCCGGCGCGATCCAGATCGCCGGTTCGGTGAAGGCGCGCAAGGCGAGCCGCCATGCGACATCGGACTGGATGGAAATCGAGAAGCAGCGGGGCATTTCGGTCGCGTCGTCGGTGATGCAGATGGAATACCGCGACTGCGTGATCAACCTGCTCGACACCCCGGGCCACCAGGACTTTTCCGAGGACACCTACCGGGTGCTGACCGCGGTCGATGCGGCGCTGATGGTGATCGACGCGGCGAACGGCGTCGAGCCGCAGACGCGGCGGCTGCTGCAGGTCTGCCGCGCGCGCAACACGCCGATCCTGACCTTCGTCAACAAGATGGACCGCGAGGTCAAGGAGCCGCTCGACCTGATGGACGAGATCGAGCGCGAACTCGGCATGGAGGTGGTTCCCTTCACCTGGCCGGTCGGCATGGGCAAGGCCTTCCACGGCGTGATGGACCTGCGCGAGCAGCAGATGCGCGTCTTCAGCCCCGGCGAGGACCGCGACCACCGCAATGACGAAATCCTCGCCGGCCTCGACAACCCGGCTTATCCGCGGCGCTTCGGCATGCAGTACGACCAGGCGAAAGGCGAGATCGAGCTGCTGCAGGATGCGGCGCCGCCGTTCGACCACGAGGCGTTTCTGGCGGGCCGGCAGACACCGATGTTTTTCGGTTCGGCGGTCAACAATTTCGGCGTCCGCGAGGTGCTCGACGCACTGGTCGACCTGGCTCCGCCACCGGCGATGCGGCCGGCGATCCAGCGCGAAGTGGCGCCCGACGAAGCGAAGTTCACCGGCGTCGTCTTCAAGATCCAGGCCAACATGGACCCGGCGCACCGCGACCGCATCGCCTTCCTGCGCGTCGCCAGCGGCCACTTCGAACGCGGCATGCGGCTGAAGGTCGTGCGCTCGGGCAAGGAGCTGCGGCCGAATTCGGTCGTCAGCTTCCTGAGCCAGCGCCGCGAACTGCTCGACGAAGCCTTTGCCGGCGACATCATCGGCATCCCGAACCACGGCGTGCTGCAGCTCGGCGACACGCTGACCGAAGGCGAATCGCTGCAGTTCACCGGCCTGCCGTTCTTCGCGCCGGAGATGTTCCGCTCGGTCGAAGTCGCCGATCCGCTGAAGACCAAGCAGCTGCGTGCCGGATTGACGCAGCTCGGCGAGGAAGGTGCGATCCAGGTCTTCCGGCCGCTGGCCGGCACGCTGCTGCTGCTCGGCGCGGTTGGCCAGCTGCAGTTCGAGGTCGTTGCGCACCGGCTCGAACATGAATACGGCGTCAAGGCGCGCATCCTGCCGAGCCGCTTCCAGGTTGCGCGCTGGGTCAGCTGCGACCCGGCCGACGGCGGCGAGCGCGAGCTGAAGCGCTTCATCGACGCCAATTCGCACCGCGTCGCCTACGACGCGGTCGATGCGCCGACCGTGCTGGTCGAATATGCGCCGGAGCTGCGGGCGATCGAGGCCAACTGGCCGAAGATCAGGTTCCACGCGCTGCGCGAACACGCCGGGCTGGTCTTCCACCAGCGGATGGACAACTGAGAAATCCAGGCGACGCGCTCGGGACTGCAGATTCTCCGAGTCTGCCGGTGCGGCATTTGACACCCGTGTCCGATGCCCGCAGCCTGTCGGTTCGAACAAGAACCGGAAAAAGGAGTCCAGATGTCACATTCACTCTCGATCCACCGGCGCGGGTTGATCGGCGCACTCGCCGCCTCGGCACTGCTGCTTGGCTGCGGCGGCGACGGCGACGGCCTCAGCACCTATCTCGGTGCATCGCGTGCGGTCGGCAACGGATCGGCCAATACCTTCGTGCGGGTCGCCGACGATGGCTCGATCAACAGCTATGGCTTCACCTTCACCGAAGCCGCGTTGAGCGGTCTGCCGGCCGGATCGACCGCCCATGTCCTGGCGATGCCGACCGCGCCGGTTGCGGCAACGGTCGTCGACCACATGTCGCTCGACTGGGAACCCGCCGGGCACGAGCCGGCAGGCGTCTTCAACGTGCCGCATTTCGACATGCACCTGTACCTGATCAGTCAGGCCGAGCGCGGCCAGATCGCATTTGCCGCCGATGCGCCGGCGCCGCCGGCGGGGGTGGTTCCGAGCGGGTATGTGTCGACCCAGACCGTGGTGCCGGCGATGGGACAACACTGGATCGATCCAAGCGACAGCAATGTGTCACCGGGCAATTTCAAGCACACGCTGATCTACGGCTTCCACGGCGGCAAGATGGTGTTCTTCGAGCCGATGGTCACGCAGGCCTTCCTGAACACCAAGCAGTCTTTTTCGGGGCCGATGAAACAGCCGACCACTTATCCGAAGCCCGGCTGGTACCCGACCCGATGGAGCATCAGCTACAACGCCGTCACCAAGGTCTATTCGGTGACATTCGACAACATGGTCAGGCGATGAAGCGCCGCGGCGTGCGGATCGACTGATGGCCACGCCGGCCAATCCGCAGAAATTCGCCGTTGCCACCGGGCCGAGCGCAATCGACGGCACCGGCGCGTTCGCCGCCGAAGCGGTGCCGGCGCGGCGCAAGATCGGCGAGATCCGCGGCGAATCGATCAGCGTGCGCGAGGCGCGGCGGCGCGCGAAGGGGCAGCAGCGGATCATGCTGATCGAGGTCAGCGACAAGCGGGCGATCGACGCGTCGCAGTCGACCGACCCGCTGCGTTTCACCAACCATTCCTGCCAGCCGAATGCGGTGCTGCGGATCCGCCAGGGCCGGGTCGAGTTCTATGCGATGCGCGCGCTGGCCAGCGGCGAGGAAATCACCGTCAACTACGGCGAAACCCACCACGAAGGCCGGTTGACCTGCCGCTGCGGCGCCGCGGGCTGCGTTGGCAAGCTGTAAGAAGCGCAACCGCCCGGGTGCGGTATTTGCAAAATACCCACAGATTGTTGACATCTGCACTGAGGAACTGGCTTGTCTGATGACCTGCCGACTTAGAGTGGTCGTGACGTCCGGATTGGGCGTCGAACCAGTCCGTCGTGCCGGACCATCGCATCAGTAGGCGATTCCTTGGCCCTCCACGGCGGCAAATGGCCGCTGCACAACGGCGGCAAGGATTCAACGATGAGCCCCCAGACAGTTCCCCCGGTTGACGCAGAGGACTTGCGTGCCCGGTTGACCGACCCCAGCCCGATGCAACGGGCAATCGGCCTGCATGCCCTCGAAATGGCGGTCGCCGATTGCTGCAGCCACGACGGCACGGCCGCCAAGCTGGCCGCCGAGGTCGACCGCTTCACGTCGCGCGGCATTCCGTTCTACCAGCCGAACGATCGCAACTTCCGCTCCTGGGTCGACCGAGCCGTCGCCCATTGGCAGCGGCTGCACGAAACCACCGGCGATCTGTCGCCGCCTCGCAGCACCGCCTGAATTCAGGCGTAGGTGATCCAGCCGCGCACAGCGGCGTCCGCCAGGTGCGGCAGTGCATTGAATTGCACCAGCGCATGGCGCTTCGGATTGAACGCCAGTTCGGTGACCGAACTGTTGCGCATCCGCAGGTTCAGTTCGACCGTCGTCGCGGCCGACACCTGCAACACCTGGCCCACCGCGGTCGAGATCGGCCCGCCGCTCGACACCACCAGCACATTGCCGGCAAACTGCCGCCGCACATGATCGAGCACCGCCGCGACATCGGCGGCAAATTGCCGGTGGCTCGGCATGCCGGCAGGATCCACCTCGCCGGCCATCCAGCGCAGCAGGCCGCTGCGCAGCAGCCGGAAATGCGCGCGCACCTGCTCGGCATCGGCCGGCCGCGGCTGTGGCCGCGGATCGATCGCGGCAATCACCGCGGCGCTGTCGTATTCGTCGAGTCCGGGCCAGACCTCGGTCGGCGCCTGCCGGCCCAGCCCCTGCTCGATCGCCGCCAGTGACTGCGTCTGCCGGCGCAGCCGGCCGACCAGCGCGGCCTCGAAGACGATGCCCTGCTCGGCAAACCAGCTGCCGAGCCGCTCGCACTGGCGCTGGCCGAGTTCGCTCAGCTGGTCGTAGTTGTCGGCGCCGAACGACGCCTGGCCATGACGGACGAGATAGAGGCTTCCCATCGGCCGATTGTCAACCGGGCAGCCGCAAGCGCTGCACCACCAGCGCAATCGCGCCGGCCACCACGCCCCAGAATGCCGAGCCGACACCCCACAGCACCAGCCCGCTGGCGGTGACGAGGAAGGTGACCAGCGCCGCCTCGCGGCTGGCGTCGTCGCGCATCGCGGTCGCGAGGCCTGTCCCGATCGTGCCAAGCAGCGCGAAGCCGGCGACGGCGAGCACCAGCGCTTTCGGAAAGGCCGCAATCAGGCCGACGACGGCGCCACCGAGCAGACCGAGCACGATGTAGAAGACGCCGGCCATCACAGCCGACATGTAGCGCCGCGCCGGTTGCGGATGCGCCTCCGGCCCCATGCAGATCGCTGCGGTGATCGCCGCGAGGTTCAGCGCAAAGGCGCCGAACGGCGCCAGCAGCAGCGTCGCGACACCGGTGGTCGTGATCACCGGCGACACCGGTACCGCAAAACCGGCGGTGCGCTGCGCCGCGACACCGGGCAGGTTCTGCGACGCCATCGTGACGATGAACAGCGGCAAGGCCACGCCGATCGCGGCGGTCAGGCTGAATGCCGGCGTCGTCCAGACCGGCACCGCCCACTGCCAGTCGACACCGCCGAGCGCCAGCCGGCCCTGCGCCGCGGCCAGCGCCATGCCGAGGCCGAGCACGCCGGGCACCGCATAACGCGGCCACCAGCGGCGGCCTGCGAGATAGACGAGTCCCATCGGCGCAACCAGCGCAAATTCGCTGCCGAGCGCCAGAAAGGCCTCGATCGCGAAGCGCGCGAGCACGCCGGCCAGCAAGGCGGCGGCGAGCGCCTGCGGGATGCGGTTCATGATCCGCTCGAACAGCCCGCTGACTCCGGCCGCGATGATCAGCAGCGCACAGACGATGAAGGCGCCGATCGCCTCGGCCATCGGCACGCCGACGCCGGCGGTGACGAGCAGCGCGGCGCCCGGCGTCGACCACGCGGTCAGCACCGGCATCCGCCACCACAGGCTCATGCCGATGCTGCTCAGTCCCATCCCGAGGCCGAGCGCCCAGACCCAGGATGCGATCTGGCCCGGCGTCGCGCCGAGCGCGGCAGCGGCCTGGAAAACGATCACCACCGAGCTGGAAAAACCGACCAGCACCGCAACGAAGCCGGCGACCACCGCCGGCAGCGACAAATTAGCCAACCAGGTTCTGACGAGCATCTGTTCCGAATCGAATTACCGGATCAACGCTCGGCAATGTAATGCGCGACGTCGACGGTTTCGCCGGGCAGCACGAAGGCGCGAACCCGGGCCTCGATCTGCTGGTCGGCAAGCGTCGCCCGCGAGCGCTGGTGCAGGTAGTCGGCCCACGACGTGACGATGAAACGCTCGCAGAAACGCGACGGGTCCGACAGGTCGCGGTAGACGCGCCAGAAGGTCGCGCCGTCGCGCCGCCGCGGCGCACGCAGCTTGGTGATCGCGGTCAGGAAGGCATCGGCCGCATCGGGATGGATGCGGTAGCGGAATTCGACCGCCACCGGCCCGGCGCCGGGCGCCGGTTCGCGCGGCACGAACAATTCCTCCCACGCGGTGACCTGCGTGACATCCTGCGCCTCGCCGACACGCAGCGGAAACGGCTTCGCGAGCAGCAGCCCGGCGGCCATCACCAGCGATGCGCCGATCAGCGCCGACGACAAGCCGAAGATGCCCGACAGCGCGCCCCACAGCGCCGAGCCGAGCGCAAACGAGCCGAGCGCGCACAGGCTGTGCATCGCCAGCGCCCGCGCCCTGACCCACGGCGGCACGCTGGTCTGGGTTGCGGTATTGAAGGTCGCCATCACGACCATCCAGGCGCCGCCACCAAATACCAGCGCGACATAAACCAGCAGCGGCCAGCGCGACAACGCGGCGATCAGCATCACCGCGGCGAACACGACGCAGCCGCCACCGACGATGCCTTCGAGCCCGACGCGGGCGCGCAGCCGCTCGATCAGCAGGCCGGCCACCACCGCGCCACCGCCGAGACAGGCCATCAGCAGACCATAACCGGCGGCGCCGAGGCCGAGCTGGCGCTGGCCGATCACCGGCAGCAGCGCCCAGAGTGCAGACCCGGCGCCGCTGTAGGCGACGGTGCGGATCAGTTGCGCGAGCACGATTTCCGAATGGCGGGCAAAACGCAGCGCGCTCAACATGCCGCCCCACATCCGTTCCGGCGGCAAACGTGACGGCGGGTGTGGCCGTGGCGGCCAGCGGCGGATCGAATACCACATGCCGACCGTGCCGAGCGCGGCGAGCACGAAATTCCAGCCGCCGCCGATGCCGGCGTAGATCACGCCGGCGAGTGCCGGGCCGATTGCGCGCGCGGCATTCCAGTTGATCGAGATCGCGGTGATCGCCTGCGGCAGCAGGTCGCGCGGGATCGAGTCGGCGATCGTCGAATTCCAGGCCGGCTGCATCAGCGCGGTGCAGCTGCCGGCAACGAAGACGAGGAACAGGATCGTCGCCGCGCCGGCGACGCCGGTCAGCAGCAGCACGCTGAGCAGCACCACCGACACCGCCTGCACCGCCAGCGCAATGCTCATCAGCCGCTTGCGGTCGGCGGTATCGGCCATCACGCCGGCCGGCAGCGACAGCAAAAACATCGGCAGGAATACCGCGGTCTGCACCAGCGCGGCCAGAAAGTCCGAGCCGGTGACCTCGACCATCATCCAGGCCGCCGACATCGTCTGCATCGCATTGCCGAGAAAAAACAGCCCGGCGAAGATCCACAGGCCACGGAAGGCACGATGGCTCAGCAGGCCGTCGGCGGCGATGTTCAACGCCATGCAAAGTCCGGCTGGTCGAAATGGGCGACGCGGGTGGGCCGATCCAACAGGCAGACCTCGCGGAACTGGTACAGCAGCGCCGCCGTCGGCGCGGCGATCCAGCTGCCGCCGACCGGCATCCGCAGCACCGGATGCGGGCCGTGGCGGCTCGCCTCGAGCATCGGCGAATCGGCGCGCAGCCATTCGCCGAAGCCGATCCGGTGGATGCTCTGGACCTCGGCCGGGTTCAGCTGCAGCCGCTCGGCGCTGCCGGCCCAGACGACGACCGGCGTGATCAGGTAGCCGGAGCGGGTTGCATAGTCGTCGAGCCGGCCGAGCACCGCATCCGGCCCGAGCTGCAGATCGATTTCCTCGGCCAGCTCGCGCAGCGCCGCCTGCTCGGCGGTTTCATCGCCATCGACGCGGCCGCCGGGCAGCGCCCATTGGCCGCCGTGGCTGCGCAGGCTGCCGCTGCGCCGGGTCAGGATCAGCGCGGCGGCCGTCGACCAGTTCGAGTGGGTCGGCAAACCAGGCAGGTCGGCGCCGAGACCGCTTTCGGTGACCGCCAGCGCGACCGCGGCACGGCGCAGCTCGGGGCCGTCCGGAAGCGCCGCCAGGCCGGGCGCATACGCGTCGAGCCTTTGCTGCAGCAGCTGGCGCAGCGCGTCGTCGCAGTTCCAGAGACCCTGCGCAGCGGGCGGCGCGCCGGTCTGGCCGACAATGCCGGGTTTGGTCAATGGCTGCATGCGGGACACCGGCCGATTGTGCGCGGTCGCGGCCGATCCCGTTGCTGTCGCCGATGCGGCAGCGCAAGCGGCCTGTTGCCAACCAGACTGCGGCGGCCGGCACCCGGCTCAAGAATACAAATGATTTCCGAACCCCTTCCTGCAGCACCTGCCGCCGCCCCGCGCTGCGCAGGCGACTGCGCCGCCGATGGCCATTCCGCCTGAGATCGCCCCCGGCGCCGAACTGCCTGCGACCGGCTTGCGTGGCCACTGGCTGCGCGTCGGGGGCCGTTTCGAGCAACTCGACCCGACCGTCCGCGGCCTGATCTGGAGCACCGCCGCCGGCATGATCTTCGTCGTGCTGAATGCGACGATGCGGGCGCTCGCGCAGCAGCTCGATCCGTTCCAGACGCAGTTTCTGCGATACCTGGCCGGCCTGGTCGTGCTGCTGCCATTGCTGTTCCGCGGCGGCTTGACGAGCTGGTGGCCGCGCCACATCGGCGGCCAGTTCGGCCGCGGTGCGCTGCACGCGCTCGGACTGACCTTGTGGTTCATCGCGCTGCCGCAGATTCCGCTGGCCGACATGACGGCGCTCGGCTTCACGACACCGATCTTCATCATGATCGGCGCGATGCTGTTTTTTCGCGAGCCGATGCGCTGGGAGCGCTGGGCCGCGGTCGGTTTCGGTTTTGTCGGCGTGCTGATCGTCGTCGCGCCGAAGATGACCGGCGACGGCGGCATCTACAACCTCGTGATGTTGTCGTCGGCGCCGCTGTTTGCCGCGTCCTTCCTGGTCACGAAGGCCCTGACGCGTTACGAGCGCACCGGTGTGATCCTGCTCTGGCAAGGCATCACCGTCAGCCTGTTCAGCCTGCCACTTGCGCTGCTGCACTGGCAGCAACCGAGCGCCGCGCAATGGCTGGGCTTTGCCGTCTGCGGCCTGCTCGGCAACAGTGCGCATTACTGCCTGACGCAGTCGTACCGAATCGCCGACATCTCGTCGACGCAGTCGGTCAAGTTTCTCGATCTGGTCTGGGCGACGCTGATCGGCTGGCTGGCATTCGGCGATTCACCGAGCCAGGCGACGCTGATCGGCGGCAGCGTGATCTGTGCGGCAACCCTGTGGGTCGCGCGCCGCGAACGGCGCAGCCGGATCAAGCCGGAAACGCTGGTCTGACGGACCCGCTGCCGGCGACTCAGCCGGCGCCACGCGCGCGCATCTTTGCATTCGCGTATGCGCCATGCGGCACATGCAGCAGATCGGCAAAACGGCGCATCACGTGGTTCTCGTGGGCGTCGAGATGGCCGTCGGCGTAGGCGACTCGCCACATCGCCTCGATCATCTCGACCTTCTGCTCGATCGTGAACGATTCATTGATCCGCGACGTGAAGCTGAACAGGTCGGTGGCCTCGCGCGAGGTGCGCTCGGCGAGCTCGAGCAATACGCTGCCCTCGTCGGCGGTCAGTGCAAACCGTTCGCGCAAGGTATCGACGACGGAATGCCGCTCGGCGTCGGTGACCTCCGGATCGGAGCGCATCACCTCGACCAGCAGCACCGCGGTCGCGAGCTGCAGGCCGTGTTCGACTTCGGCCGGCGATTCGCTGGCCGGTGCGATCATCCGATCAAACAGGTCTTTAAGGCTTTTCAGCATCGTCGGCGTCTGCTCCAATGCGCCCAGCATAACAAGGCGCAAATCCGCCGGCCGCACCCTGCAGTCCATCTATAGTTGACCATGCCTCTGATTCGTTCGACCCTCCTGGCCGCCGCTGCGCCGCTGCTGCTGATCGCCTGCGCCACCCCTCCGGCGCACATGCCGCCATCGGCCACTGGTGCGGCCACCGCGCCGGCAGATGCGCCGGCCGGATCGGCCGAAGCGACGACGGTGCAACTGATGGAGCAGACACGACAAGGCGCACGCTCGACCGCCGAATGGCTGGCCCGTGGCGTCGACAGCTGGTTCGGCGACAAACCCTTCGGAGAAGGCGGCAAGGTCTCCGACGGCAAGCTGAGCCTCAGCCTGTACAAGCGGCAGGACGAGGATTTCAAGTTGGCGCTGCGCTTCAATGCCCGTTTCCGGCTGCCGAATCTCGAAGAAAAGACCTATTTCTTCATCGGCCGCGACAACGAGCGTGAAATCGTCACTGACAAGCCCGGCGCGCTGTCGCGCCAGGACAGGCTGCTCGGCGAGCGCTCCGACGACCGCTCGTTTTTTGCCGGCCTCGGCCGCGATCTGAATGATGCGGTCGATTTCCGCCTCGGCATACGCGGCGGGCTGAAACCGTATGCGCAGGCGCGTTACCGCAAACCCTGGCAGCTGAGCGACCGCTCGTTGCTGGAATTCCGCGAGACGATCTTCTGGACCGTGCGCGACCATCTCGGCTCGACAACGGCGTTGTCGTACGAACACGGCTTCTCGCGCACGCTGGCGGCGCGCTGGCTGAATGCCGCGACGATCACGCAGCAGAACAAGAAGTTCGAATGGTCGAGCAGCCTCGGCCTGTACAAGGCCTTCGGCAGCCAGCGGCTGCTGACGCTCGAGGCGCTGGCCGGCGGCCGCCAGGGATCCGGCGTCACGGTATCCGATTACGGGCTGCAGACGAAATGGGAGCAACCGGTCTACCGCGACTGGATCCTGGTCGAAACCCAGATCGGCCATTTCTGGCCGCGGCGTGACGCAAATACGCCGCGCAGTCAGGCCTGGGCGTTCGGCACGCGGCTGAAGCTCAGTTTCTGAACGCGGCCGACACTCAGCCGTAGCGGGCGATCGACAGCCCTTCGGTATCGATCTCCGGCTTGCGGCCGCCGATCAGATCGGCCATAAGGCGGCCGGTGCCAGCGGCCATCGTCCAGCCGAGCGTGCCGTGGCCGGTGGCCAGCAGCAGCTCGGCAAACCGCGTCGCACCAACCACCGGCGTGCCGTCCGGCGTCATCGGCCGCAGCCCGGTCCAGAATTCGGCGCGGGAGACATCACCGCCTTTCGGAAACAGATCGCTGACGACAAATTCCAGTGTTCTCCGGCGGGATTGGTCGAGGTTCAGATCGAATCCGGACAACTGCGCGGTGCCGCCGACGCGGATGCGCTCGCCGAGCCGGGTCACCGCGACCTTGTGCGTCTCGTCCATGATCGTCGACTCCGGCGCCTTTGACGGATCGGTGATCGGCACCGTGATCGAGAAACCCTTGACCGGATAGACCGGCAGCCGGAGGCCGAGCGGCGCCAGCATCTGTGTCGAATAGCTGCCAAGCGCCAGCACATAGCGGTCGGCGCTGAGCATGCCGGCCGAGGTGTCGACGCCGCGAATGCTGCCGCCCTCGGTCTGCAAGGCCTTGATCGTCGTGCCGAAGTGGAAACGTACGCCGAGCGCCTTCGCCTTGTCGGCCAGCGCATTCGTGAACATGTGGCAGTCGCCGGTTTCATCGCCGGGCAGGCGCAGCGCGCCGACGAACTTGTGCTGCACCTCGGCCAGTGCCGGCTCATGGCGCAGATAGCCGACCCGGTCGAGCAGTTCGTAGGCGACGCCGAACTGCTGCAGGATCTCGATGTCCTTCGCGGTCCCGTCGAGCTGCTGCTGGGTACGGAACAGCTGCAATGTGCCCTGCATGCGTTCGTCGTAGCGGATGCCGGTCTGTTCGCGCAGGGCCTCGAGGCAGTCGCGGCTGTATTCGGCCAGCCTGACCATCCGCGCCTTGTTGATGCGGTAACGCGCCGCGGTGCAGTTGCGCAGCGTCGCCAGCCCCCAGCGCCACATCGCCGGATCGAGCATCGGCTTGATGACCAGCGGGCTGTGATGCATCAGCAGCCATTTGACCGCCTTCACCGGAACGCCAGGTCCGGCCCACGGCGCCGAATATCCGGGCGACACCTCGCCGGCATTGGCATAACTGGTCTCCAGGCCCGGCCCGGGCTGGCGGTCGACCACGTCGACCTCGTGGCCGTCGAGCGCCAGGTAGTAGGCAATGGTTGTTCCGATCACGCCGCTGCCAAGGACGAGAACACGCATCTGCAAGGTCTCCGGTTCAAATTTCAGCCCGAGAGGGCCAGCTCATTTGAACATGCGCGTCAGCGAGCGCATACGATGCGGGCAGACAATCGCCGTTGCCGCAGGCGGCTGTTCAACGGCGGCGAAGCCGGCCCGGTCTCGATGGAGGAGCACAAGCATGATGGGTGTCGAATGGTTCAAACCCGGCGTCTTCGTCGGCTCGATCATCTTTGCGCTGATCGGCGTGCTGATCTTCTGGATCAGCTTCCTGATCATCGACAAGCTGACCCCTTACGACTTGTGGGCCGAACTGATCGAGAAGAAGAACACCGCGCTGGCGATCGTCGTCGGTGCGATGTGCCTGGCGATCGGCATGATCGTTGCCGCATCGGTGCATGGCTGAAGCGGCCGGCTGTTCCCGCCTCGCGGGGCTGATCCGATGAGGCGCAACCCAGATGGCGGCCGTTCTCGAACCGCGCGCTGAGCGCTCGCCGGTTCGGCCGGCCGAGGTCGCGCTGCTGGTATCGGTATTCGTCGTCGCGGCCTGCGGGCTGCTCTACGAGCTTGCCGCCGGCGCTCTGGCGAGTTATCTGCTCGGCGACTCGGTGCTGCAGTTCTCGACGGTGATCGGCTGCTACCTGTTCGCGATGGGCGTCGGCTCCTACCTGTCGCGATTCATCGACCACCAGCTGATCGCGCACTTCCTGCGCATCGAACTGCTGGTCGGCCTGATCGGCGGACTGATGCCGGCGGCGCTGTTCGCATTGTTCAACCTGGCGCCCGGCTCGTTCCGGCTGGCCTTGTATTCGATGGTGCTGGTGATCGGCACGCTGGTCGGCCTGGAAATCCCGTTGGTGATGCGGATCCTGAAGCGCCAGTTCAGCGAATCGTGGCAGCTGAAGGATCTGGTCTCGCAGGTGCTGACCTTCGACTACCTCGGCGCGCTGGCGGTATCGGTCGCCTTTCCGCTGCTGCTGGTGCCGCATCTGGGACTGATCCGGACCGGCGCGGTATTCGGACTGCTCAATGCCGGCGTCGCATTGTGGGCACTGTGGCTGTTCCGCGCCGAATTGCGCCGCCTGGCCGCCCATGCCGTGGCCTGCGTCGCGACCTTGCTGATCCTGCTCGCGGCGGTCACCGGCGCCGATCGGATCAGCAGCTGGGCCGAAGACCGCTTTTATGAAGACAACGTGATCCACGTCGAAAGCAGCGCCTGGCAACGCATCGTCGTGACCTCGGGCAGCACCGGCCTCCGGCTGTTCCTGAACGGCAACCTGCAGTTCCACTCGCGCGACGAATACCGCTACCACGAGTCGCTGGTCCATCCGGCGATGCTGGCGCACGGCGCGCCGCGCCGGGTGCTGGTGCTCGGCGGCGGCGACGGGCTGGCGGTGCGCGAGGTGCTGCGTTACCCGTCGGTCGAGGCGGTGACGCTGGTCGAACTCGATCCGCAGATGACGCGGCTGTTTTCCGAGCAGCCTCTGCTGCGCGAGCTGAATGCCGATGCGCTGCATTCGCCGCGGCTGCGCATCGTCCATGCCGATGCGTTCAAGTGGTTGGAAACCAGCGACGAGCTGTTCGATGTCGTGATCGTCGACTTTCCCGACCCGACCAATTATTCGATCGGCAAGCTGTACACGACGAGCTTCTACAAGCTGCTCGACCACCACCTGAGCGCCGGCGGCTTTGCCGCGATCCAGTCGACTTCGCCGCTGCTGGCGCGCCGCTCCTACTGGACCGTCGTGCAGACGATCGAGGCGGTCGGCCTGTCGACCGCGCCCTACCACGCGCATGTGCCGAGTTTCGGCGAATGGGGCTTCATCATCGCCAGCCGGCGGCCGTTCGTGATGCCGGCTGCGCCGCGCGAACTGCCAGCCGGGCTGCGCTTCCTGAGCCTCGACGGCCTGCCGGCGCTGTTCCAGTTTCCGACCGACATGGCGCGTGTGCCGACCGACATCAACCGGTTGTCGAACCAGGTACTGGTGCAGACCTTCGAGCAGGAATGGGGCCGGGTTCACGAATGAGGCGGCGCGAGTTGCTGGCGGCGGCCGCGATGACGCCTGTCGTCGGGCTGGGCGGCTGCAGTCGGCCCGCGGATCTCGCGCCGTTGAGCGGCGGCTGGATCGGTGCGGCCGTCGAGCGTGGCCATCTGCTGCGTGGCGGGACGCCGGCCCGGCAAGCTGCGGCCCCGGTGGCCCGCCGCACATCGGTGCTGATCGTCGGCGCCGGCGTCGCCGGCCTCGCCTGCGCACGCGCACTGCAGCAGCGCGGCATCGACGACCTGCGGCTGCTCGAACTCGAGGACACCGCCGGCGGCAACAGCCGCGGCCACCGGATCGGCGAGATCGCCTGTCCGCTTGGCGCGCACTATCTGCCGGTACCGGGCGACGAGGCAGTCGAGCTGATCGAACTGCTGGCCGGCTTCGGGCTGTGCAGCATCGAATATGGCCGCCGGGTCTGGGACGAACGGCACCTGTGCCACAGCCCGCAGGAGCGTCTGTTTGTCGCCGATGCCGCGGCACCGTTCGGCGGCCACTGGGTCGATGGCCTGCTGCCGCCGCCGGAACTGCTGCCCGCCGGCGAGCGCGACCTGCTGCGCACCGAACAGAGCCGCTTTGCCACGCAGATTGCCCGCCAGATGCGCAGCGGCCGGTTTGTCATTCCGGCCGTGCGCGGCGGATTCGACGACGAGGCGCGATCGCTTGATGCAATCAGCTTCGCGACCTGGCTGGACCGCGAAGGTTTTCGCTCTGCGGCGCTGCGCTGGTACCTCGACTATTGCTGCCGCGACGATTGCGGCGCCGGCATCGGCCGCGTCTCGGCATGGGCCGGTCTGCACTATTTCGCAAGCCGCCACGGCTTTGCCGCGGCCGACGATGCCGATGCCGACGATCCCGGCATATTGACCTGGCCCGAAGGCAATGGCTGGCTGACCTCACGAATGGCCGCGCCGTTCAGCGACCGGCTGCTCGGCGGGCGCAGCGTGCTGCGCATCGACGAAGGCCGCCACGCGGTCGCTGTCGACGCCTGGGACCATGCGGCGCAGCGGCTCGAACGCTGGAGCGCCACCCAGGTCGTGCTGGCAACGCCGCTGTTCATCGCCGCGCGCCTGCTGGCGAATCCACCGCCGGCGTTGCCGCAGGCGGCGGCGCGGATCGAGCAGGCGCCATGGCTGGTCGCCAACCTGCAAATCGACGAGGCGTTGCACGACCGGCCCGGCGCGGCGCCTTCGTGGGACAACGTGATTTATCGGGGACGCACGCTCGGTTATGTCGATGCGATGCACCAGAGCGCGCGGCCGCATCCCGGCCCGACGGTGCTGACCGCCTATTGGCCGCTCGGCGGCGACGATGCCGGCGACGCCGCCGCTGCGCGGCGCCGCCTGCTCGACCAACCGTGGCAGGCCTGGGCCGACGGCGTGCTCGACGACCTGGCCACGGCCCACCCCGACCTGCGCAGCAAGCTGCGGCGCATCGAACTGATGCGTCATGGCCATGCGATGGCGATACCGACGCCCGGCACCCGCAGCGACCCGGCGCTCGCGGCGCTGTCGCGCGGACGCGGCCGTGTCGCGTTCGCCCATGCCGATCTGTCCGGCTATTCGATCTTCGAGGAAGCGTTTTTCCACGGCCACCGGGTCGGCGGCAGCCTGAAGCTCTGATCTGGCCGGCGTCGTTATACTCGCCGGCAGCGCTGATTTGTTCCGGCTTGCGAGCGCTTTACAAGTACCGCTAAAGAGACAGGGCATCGACCGGCCTCTTGCACCACGCTTCGCCGGATTCCGACTTTCCGCCATGCCCGAGATTTTCCAGACCGCTGCTGCCTCGACGCTGGACGCCGTCGTCCCGCAGCAGATGGCGTTCGATACGCCGCTGCCGCTGCAAAGCGGCAAACAGCTGTCGGCCTACCAGCTGACCTACGAGACCTATGGCGAGCTGAATGCAGCGCGCGACAACGCGGTGCTCGTCTGCCATGCGCTGAATGCCAGCCACCATGTCGCCGGTCGTTATGCCGGCCAGCCGAAAAGCGAGGGCTGGTGGGACAACCTGATCGGCCCCGGCAAACCGATCGATACGCGGCGCTTCTTCGTGATCGGCGTCAACAATCCGGGATCGTGTTTCGGTTCGACCGGCCCGATGCACACCAATCCCGATCCGGCTGCCGGCGGCCGGCCGTATGGCGCCGACTTTCCGGTGATGACGGTCGAGGACTGGGTCGATGCGCAGGCGCGGCTGCTCGACCGGCTCGGCATCGAGCAACTGGCCGCGGTCGTCGGCGGCAGCCTCGGCGGCATGCAGGCGCTGAGCTGGGCGTTGCGTTTTCCGGACCGGCTGCGCCACTGCGTCGCAATCGCGACCGCGCCGAACCTGTCGGCGCAGAACATCGCGTTCAACGAGGTTGCGCGGCGCGCGATCATCACCGACCCCGATTTCCACGGCGGCCACTTCTACCAGCATGGCGTCGTGCCGAGCCGGGGGCTGTCGGTGGCGCGGATGATCGGCCACATCACCTACCTCAGCGACGACGTGATGGACGTCAAGTTCGGCCGCAGCATGAAGGAAACGGCACCGAGCTACAGCACGCAGGCGATCGAATTCGAGATCGAAGGCTATCTGCGCCACCAGGGCGCGAAGTTCAGTACCTATTTCGATGCCAATACCTATCTGCTGATCACCCGCGCGCTCGACTATTTCGATCCGGCGCGCGCTTTCGGCGGCAACCTCAGCGCGGCGTTCGCCTCGGCACGCTGCCGCTTCCTGGTCGCCAGTTTCACGACCGACTGGCGTTTTTCGCCGGCGCGTTCGCGCGAACTGGTGAAGGCGCTGCTCGACAACCGGCTGCCGCTCAGTTATGCGGAGATCGATGCGCCGCACGGCCACGATGCCTTCCTGCTCGACGATGCGCGTTACCACGGCGTGTTGCGCGCCTATTTCGACAATGTCGCGCGCGAACGCGTTGCGTCGGGAGCCCGCCATGTCTGAGCGCAAGGACATGGAACTGATCGCCGAGATGGTGCCGCCGGGTTCGCGCGTGCTCGACCTCGGCTGTGGCGATGGCGCGCTGCTCGCCCACCTGCGCGACCACCGGCAATGCACCGGCTACGGCATCGAGATCGCCGATGCCAATGTGCTGGCCTGCACGCAGCGTGGTGTCGACGTGATCCAGCTGAACCTCGAGGACGGGTTGGCGATGTTCGACGACCAGAGCTTTGACGTCGTGCTGCAGCTCGACACGATGCAGCACCTGCGCAATACCGAACGGATGCTGCGCGAGACCGCCCGCGTCGGCCGCATCGGCATCGTCAGTTTTCCGAACTTCGCGCACTGGATGAACCGGCTGCGCGTGCTCGGCGGCCGGATGCCGGTGACGCGTGCGTTGCCATACGAGTGGTACGACACGCCGAATATCCGCGTCGGCACCTATGTCGACTTCGAGATCCTCGCGAACAAGCTCGGGCTGCGGCTGCACGACGGCTTCGGCATCCAGCGCGGCCGCATCGTGCGGCGGATGCCGAACCTGCTGGCCAATGTCGCGGTGTTCAAATTCGAGCGCGGGCTCGGTCAGGTCGGCTGACGATGGCAGGCGACGCGGTGCCGCCCGAACTGCAGCAATTCGGCGAGCTGCTTGCGGCCAGCATCAGCCGCGGCGACCTCGACCGGCTGGTGCTCGCGAACCACCGCGGCGCGCCGGCCGACCTGCAGCGCGTGACCGGTCGCCTGGTGGTGTTGAAGGGCCGCTCGCAGCTGTCGCTGCTGTACCGGCACAAGACGCGCGACGTGACGAAAAATTTCGACGCCGACGCGGCGGTTGCCGAAGTGAGCGCATTGATCGACGCCGGCAGCGGCCAGGGGTTTGCCCATGCCAGTCTGCACTGGGCCGACACGACGGTCGATTTGCGTTTCAGCAAGAAAGGCCGCGCCAGCCTGACCCGGCATCGGCAAGCCGACGCAGCGCCTGCTGCCAACGACGATGCACCCGGCGAGGCTGCCGGCGGCGGCGCACACGACCGCGTCAAGCGGCGGCCGTTGTCGCTGGCCGCGCCGTACTGGCACGACCTCGGCATCACCGACGCCGAAGGCCGGCTGGTTCCGGCGCTGTCGCGCAAGTGGAAGCAGATCAACCGCTTCGTCGAGGTGCTCGATGCGGCGTGGCGCGAGTCGCCATTGGCGCAGCGGCGGCGCGGCGATGCGGCGGTGCGGGTGATGGATTTCGGCGCCGGCAAGGGCTACCTCAGCTTCGCAGTCGCCGCGCACCTCGAGCAGACGCTCGATGTCGATGCCGCGGTCACCGGCGTCGAACTGCGCGCAGACCTGGTCGAGTTGTGCAATGCGAGCATCCGCCGCCACGGCGTGCCCGGCCTCGCTTTCGAGCAGGGCGACGTGGTGCACTACCAGCTCGATGCGCTCGACATCATGATCGCGCTGCACGCCTGCGATACCGCAACCGATCATGCGATCCACAAGGGCATCGCCGCTGGCGCGCAAATCATCCTGTGCTCACCGTGCTGCCACAAGGAACTGCGGCCTCAGATGCAGACGCCCGGCCTGCTGCGGCCGATGCTGCAACACGGCATCCACCTCGGCCAGCAGGCCGAGATGATCACCGACAGCCTGCGCGCGCTGATGCTCGAGGCACACGGCTACCGCACCCAGGTGTTCGAATTCGTCTCGCTCGAACATACGAGCAAGAACAAGATGATCCTGGCGGTGCGCCGCGACACGCCAACGCCGTCCGGCGAAGTGTTCGAGCAGATCCGCCAGATCAAGGATTTTTACGGTGTGCGCGAGTTCTGCCTGGAGCGGCTGCTGACCGCCGGTGCGGCCGCCAACCCCGCCAGATAGGTATCGAGCGCCTGCAGCCCGACCTGCTCCAGGTCGAAGGCGTCAGGATTGAGGATCCAGTTCTGCACCAGCCCGTCGATCAGTGCATGCAGGCCGATTGCCGCCGACTGCGGCGCCGCGAGCTTGCCGATCTGGCCGCGCTCGGCAGCGCTCGCCAGCGCCCGGCCGACGCTGTCCAGGCAACCGTTGCGCACCGCGAGGTGGCGATCGCGGACGCCGCTCAGCTCGTCGACATACTCGACCTTGTGGATCGCGATCTCGAAGACACGGCGCACCTGCGGGTCGTTGACGACCTTGTCGAAGACGCCGGCAAATGCCGAACGCAGCTGCGCCAGCACGTCGGCAGCGTCGATGTCGCTGCAACAGTCGAGCGAAGCCTCCATCGGCAGCGTGACCCGGCTCAGCATCGCGTTGAACAGGTCGGCCTTGTCCTGGAAATGCCAGTAGATCGCACCGCGCGTGACGCCGGCGGCGCTGGCCAGCTCGTTCAGCGAGGTGCTCGAAACGCCGCGCCGCTGGAATACCAGCTCGGCGGTGTCGAGCAGGTGATCGCGCGTCGCCTGGGCATCCTGTTTGGTTCTGCGTGGCATCGGTCTGGTGTCGGAACGAGGCGGTGGCCGCCACATACATTCACCATTGTATGTATACTCGCAGGCCGATGGGCAAGTCGGGTTTTCCGGCTTTCCCGCTCGACAGTTTCGTATCCGGAGCGGCCGATCCGCCCCCTTCGACCCGTGCTGCGGTCTTGCTGACGCCGGCACGGGCGACGCATTTCTGAAGGCATCGCATGGCACTGCACCCACCCGGCCAATTCTTGAATCACGCAGCGGCGCGGCCGCGCGCCTGCCGGCTCGGTTGGCAACGTGTCTGGTCGCTCGGCAGCGCCGTAGCGATCGCCGGCTTGCTGGCTGCGTGCAGCGACAAAGCCGACAGCGGCGCCGCTGGCGCCGGCGCGCCACCGCAGCGGCCGGCGCCCGAAGTCAGCGTCGTGACCGTCGAAAAGACGACCGTCGCGTTGACCACCGAGTTGCCCGGCCGCCTCGAGGCGTCGCGGGTCGCGCAGGTGCGGGCACGCGCCAGCGGCATCGTGCAAAAGCGTTTGTTCCGCGAAGGCAGCGAGGTGAAGGCCGGCCAGCCGCTGTTCGAGATCGATGCGTCGCCGTATGCCGCGGCGCTCGACAGTGCATTGGCGCAGCAGGCCCGCGCCGAGGCGGCAGTTGCCCAGACCAGCGCGCAGGTCGAGCGCTTCAAGCCGCTGGTCGAGGCGAATGCGATCAGCCGGCAGGAATATGCCAATGCGGTGGCCGCGCAGAAGCAGGCCGAGGCGGACCGCGCCGTCGCGCGCGCGGCGATCAAGACCGCGCGCATCAACCTCGGTTTTACGCGCGTGACCGCGCCGATCGCCGGCCGGATCGGCCGCTCGCTGGTCACCGAGGGTGCGCTGGTCGGGCAAGGCGAAGCGACGCAGCTGGCGCTGATCCAGCAGATCGATCCGCTGTATGTCAATTTCACGCAGAGCACCAGCGAACTGCTGCAACTGCGCAAGGCGCTGGCCAGTGGCAAGTTGCAACAGGTCGGCGGCGGCGACACGGCGGTGCCGGTCCGCATCAAGCTCGACGACGGCAGCGAATACCCGCACGCCGGCCGGCTGTTGTTCACCGACCTGACGGTCGACGCGACCACCGGCCAGGTCACGTTGCGCGCCGAACTGCCGAATCCGCAACGGCTGCTGCTGCCGGGCATGTATGTCCGGGTCAGGTTGCAGCAGGCCGAGATGGTCGGCGGCATCCTGCTGCCGCAGCAGGCGGTGACGCGCGGCGGCACCGGTGACACGGTGCTGGTCGTCGGCGACGACAACAAGCCGACGCAGCGGCAGATCAAGATCGCGTCGGCGCAGGGCAACCAGTGGCTGGTCACCGACGGGCTGCAGGCCGGCGAACGCGTCGTCGTTGCCGGCTTCCAGAAGATGATGGTGCCGGGCGCACCGGTCAAGCCGGTGCCGTGGCAGCCTGCCGCGGGCGCAAGCGCAGCGCTTGCCGCCGTGCCGGCCAGTGCGGCTTCTCCGGCTGCATCGGGTGCGGTCGCCGCCGGCGGCCCGGCATCGGCCGCTCGCGCGAACTGAGCGGAGCAGCAGCATGGCACGCTTCTTCATCGATCGGCCGATCTTCGCGTGGGTCATTGCGCTGTTCATCGTCGTGCTCGGCGGTGTCTCGATCACGCAGCTGCCGATCGCGCAGTACCCATCGGTCGCGCCGCCGTCGATCGTCATCTCGACCGCTTACCCGGGCGCGACCGCGCAGACGCTGGAAGACAGCGTGATCAGCATCATCGAGCGCGAGATGAACGGCTCGCCCGGGCTGATTTATATGGAGTCGGTCAGCCAGGCCAATGGTTCGGGATCGATCACGCTGAGTTTCGAGCCGGGCACCAACCCGGACCTCGCGCAGGTCGACGTGCAGAACCGGCTCGGCCGGGCGACGCCGCGGCTGCCGAGCGCAGTGGTCCAGCAGGGCGTGCGCGTCGACAAGGCGCGCTCCAACTTTCTGCTGTTCACGATCCTGACTTCCGACAACCCGGCATTCACGCCGGTCGCGCTCGGCGACTATGCGGCGCGCACCGTGCTGCCCGAACTGCAGCGAGTGCCCGGCGTCGGCCAGGCGCAGCTGTTCGGCACCGAACGCGCGATGCGGATCTGGATCGAGCCTGCCAAGCTCGCCGGCTTCGGCTTGTCGGCGGCCGATGTCAATGCGGCGATCCGCGCGCAGAACACGACGGTGTCGAGCGGCACGATCGGCGAACTGCCGAACCTGCCCGGCCAGACCATCTTTGCCAGCGTCGTCGTCGACGGCCAGCTCGCCGATGTCGAGCAGTTCGGCAATGTCGTGCTGCGTGCCAATCCCGACGGTTCGACGGTGCGGCTGAAGGATGTCGCCCGGATCGAGCTCGGCGCGCAGTCGTATGCAACGTCGGCCCGCCTGAACGGCAACCCGTCGACAGGCATCGGTGTGCAGCTGTCGCCGACCGGCAATGCGCTGGCGACCGCAAAGGCGGTGAAGGCGCGGATGGAGGAACTGCAGCAGTTTTTCCCGCCCGGCGTGCGTTATGTGATCCCGTTCGACAGCTCGCTGTTCGTCGACATCTCGATCCGCCAGGTCGTGATGACACTGCTCGAGGCGGTCGGGCTGGTTTTCCTGGTGATGTTCCTGTTCCTGCAGAACTTCCGCTACACGATCATTCCAACGATCGTCGTGCCGGTTGCGCTGATGGGCACCTTCGGCGTGCTGCTCGCGCTCGGTTTCTCGATCAATGTGCTGACGATGTTCGCGATGGTGCTGGTGATCGGCATCGTCGTCGACGATGCAATCGTCGTCGTCGAGAACGTCGAGCGCATCATGAGCGAGGAAGGCCTGCCGCCACGCGCGGCCACGCGCAAGGCGATGGGGCAGATTTCCGGCGCGATCATCGGCATCACCGTCGTGCTGGTCTCGGTCTTCGTGCCGCTGGCGTTTTTCTCCGGCTCGGTCGGCAACATCTACCGCCAGTTCGCCGCGGTGATGGTCAGCGCGATCACGCTGTCGGCCTTTCTGGCGCTGTCACTGACGCCGGCGCTGTGTGCCAGCATCCTGAAACCGGTCGAAGCCGGCCACCACCATGCAAAGACCGGCTTCTTTGGCTGGTTCAACCGCGGTTTCAGCCGCACCGCGAAAGGCTACGAGGGGCTGCTCGCGCGGATTCTGAAACGCGCCGGCCGCTTCCTGGTCATCTACCTGGTGATCATCGGCGCCGTCGCCTGGATGTATACGCGGCTGCCGACCTCGTTCCTGCCGGCCGAAGACCAGGGCTACATGATCGTCAGCGTGCAGCTGCCGCCTGGCGCAACGCAGAACCGCACGCTCGAGGTGATGAAGCAGGCGGAAAATTTCATCCTGAAGCAGCCCGAGGTGAAGGCGATGGTCAGCGTGCTCGGCTTCAGCTTTGCCGGTAGCGGGCAGAATGCCGCGATCGCCTTCGTGCCGCTGAAGGACTGGTCGGAGCGGCCCGGCGCCGATCACACCGCGCAGGCGCTGGCGCGCCGCACCTTCGGCGCGTTGAGCGGCGTCAAGGACGCGTTCATCTTTCCGCTCAGCCCACCGGCGATTTCCGAACTCGGCACCGCCACCGGCTTCTCGATGCGGCTGCAGGATCGCGGCGGCAACGGCCGCGAGGCGCTGCTCGCCGCGCGCAACCAGCTGCTCGGGATGGCGTCGCAGAGCAAGCTGCTGACCGGGCTGCGGCCCGACGGGCTGGAGGATGCGCCGCAGCTGCAGCTCGAGATCGACCGTGCGAAAGCCAATGCGCTCGGCGTCGGATTCGATGCGATCAGCGCGGCGATCGCGACCTCGCTCGGCTCCAGCTATGTCAACGACTTTCCGAATGCCGGCCGGCTGCAGCGGGTGATCGTGCAGGCCGACGCGCCGGCGCGGATGCAGGCCGAGGATTTGCTGCAGCTCAATGCGTTGAACAACCGCGGCCAGCCGGTGCCGTTTTCCGCCTTCGCCAGCACCCGCTGGGTCACCGGCCCGATGCAGACGGTGCGTTACAACGGCTACCCGGCGATGCGGATATCCGGACAGGCCGCGCCGGGCACCAGCAGCGGCGATGCGATCGCCGAGATGGAACGGCTCGCCAGCCAGCTGCCGTCCGGTTTTGCCTATGAATGGACCGGGCTGTCGCGCGAGGAAAAGCTCGCCGGTGCGCAGGTCTTCGTGCTGCTCGGCTTCTCGCTGCTGGCGGTCTTTCTCGCGCTCGCCGCGCTGTACGAGAGCTGGTCGATCCCGTTTGCGGTGATCCTCGTCGTGCCACTCGGCGTGCTCGGCGTCGTCACCGCCAGCATGCTCGGTGGGCTGGCCAACGATGTCTATTTCAAGGTCGGCCTGGTCACGATCATCGGTTTGTCGTCGAAGAACGCGGTGCTGATCATCGAATTCGCGAAGGAGCTGCAGGCCCGCGGCAAATCGGCGATCGATGCGGTGCTCGAAGCCGCGCATCTGCGGTTCCGGCCGATCCTGATGACCTCGATGGCCTTCATCCTCGGCGTCTTGCCGCTGGCGATCTCGACCGGCGCCGGCTCGGCATCGCAGCGCGCAATCGGCCTCGGCGTGATGGGCGGGATGATCTCGGCCACCGTGCTCGCGGTGCTGTTCGTGCCGGTCTTTTTTGTCGTCGTGCGCCGTTTCTTCAAGGCACCGCCGCCGCGAGCCGACGATGAGCAGGATGGCTCGGCAACCAGCCTCGCCGGAGGCCAGGCATGACGCGGCGCCGTCTGCCGATGCTGCGGCCTGCGGCAACCGCCGCCGCGGCGCTGCTGCTTGCCGGTTGCATGTCGCTGACGCCGCCGCTGCAGCGTCCGCCGCTGCCGGTCGCCGAGGTTTATCCGCTGCTCGATGGGCAACGGCCGGCCGGCAGCGTGGCCGCCGCCGAGCTTGCATGGCAGGACTTTTTTGCCGATCCGCGGCTGCGCCAGCTGATCGGGCTGGCGCTCGACAGCAACCGCGACCTGCGGGTCGCCGCGCTCGCAGTCGAACAGGCGCGCGCGCAGTTGCAATCGCGCCGCGCCGACCAGTGGCCGACCATCAATGCGGCGGCCACCGCGAGCCGAAGCTCGACCGCCAGCAGCTACAGCGCCGGCCTGCAGATCACCGCGTACGAGGCCGACTTTTTCGGCCGCGTGCGCAGCCTCGGCGACGCTGCCGAGGCGCAATTGCAGGGCGTTGCCGAAGCACGCAAGGCGGTGCAGATCGGGCTGATCGCGGCCATTGCGCAGACCCACCTGGCGCTGCAGGCCGACGCCGCGTTGCTCGAGGTGACGCGGCGCACCTTGCGCACCCGCGAAGAGTCGCTGCAGCTGACGCAGCTGAAGTTCGACCACGGTGCCAGCTCCGAACTCGACCTGCGGCAGGCGCAGTCGCTGCTCGAGGCGGCGCGCGTCGCGCTCGCGCAGCAGACCCGGCAACAGGCGCTCGACCAGCATGCGCTGGTGCTGCTCGTTGGCCGCCCGCTGCCGGCCGAGCTGCCGGCGCTGCGGCCGCTCGCCGAGATCGCCGACCCGCTGCCCGAACTGCCGGCCGGTCTGCCGTCGGAGCTGCTGACGCGCCGTCCCGACATCCGCCAGGCCGAGCAGCAGCTGATCGCCGCGAATGCCAATATCGGTGCGGCGCGGGCGGCATTCTTCCCGCGCATCTCGCTGACCGCAGGCGCCGGTCTGGCGAGCCGGGAGCTGTCGGCACTGTTCAGCGGCGGCAGTTTCGCGTGGACGCTGGCGCCGCAGCTGCTGCTGCCAATCTTCGACGCCGGCCGCAACCAGGCCAATCTGCAGGCGGCCACCGCCGCACGCGACATCGCGCTGGCGCAGTACGAAAAGTCGATCCAGGCCGCGTTCCGCGAGGTCTCCGATGCGCTGGCCGGCCAGGCCACGCTGGCCGAGCAACTGCGCGCGCAGGCAGCGCAGGCGCAGGCCGAGCAGGCCCGCTTCCGGCTCGCCGACCTGCGTTACCGCAACGGCGTCGCGAGCTACCTCGACGTGCTCGATGCGCAGCGCGCGGTATTTGCCGCCGAACAGGCGCTGGTGCAGGTGCGCGCGCAGCGGCTGCAGAACCAGGTGCTGCTGTACAAGGTGCTCGGCGGCGGCTGGAATGAAGCGGCCGGAAATGCCGCTTCGACATCGGCCCCGGCGGCCACCGCAAGCCGCTGAAGTTCTACACTGGCGGCTTGCTTGAAGGAGCTCCAGAATGAACGCACGCGACCCGCTGCTGCCGGTGCAACCGGATGAACTGTCGGCGATTGCCGAATTTGCCGACCGTACCTGGGACGAGCAGATCGTCCCGGCGCTGACCGACTACATCGCGATCCCGGCGAAAAGCCCGATGTTCGATGCCGATTGGCAGAAAAACGGGCACATCGACCGGGTTGTGCGCGATGCCGCAGCCTGGGTCGAACGGCAGCAGGTGGCCGGCCTGAAACTCGAGGTGGTGCGCATCGAAGGCCGCACGCCGGTGATCTTTTTCGAGGTGCCGGCGACCCGCGCCGGCGGCAACGATGCCGGCGCGCCGACGATCTGCCTGTACGGCCACCTCGACAAGCAGCCCGAGTTCACCGGCTGGCGCAACGACCTCGGCCCGTGGACGCCGAAGCTGGAAGACGGCCGGCTGTACGGCCGCGGCGGCGCCGACGACGGTTATGCAGTCTATGCCGCGGTGACCGCGATCAAGGCACTCGACCTGCAAGGCATTCCGCGGCCACGCTGCGTCGGCCTGATCGAAAGCTGCGAGGAAAGCGGCTCGTTCGATCTGCCGGCCTATGTCGATGCGCTGAAACCCCGGCTCGGCCATGTCGAACTCGTCGTCTGCCTCGACAGCGGCGCCGGCAACTACGACCAGCTGTGGCTGACGACCAGCCTGCGCGGCATGGTCAGCGGCACGCTGAAGGTCGAGATCCTCAGCGAAGGCGTGCACTCCGGCGATGCCAGCGGCCTGGTGCCGTCGAGTTTTCGCATCCTGCGCCAGGTGCTCGACCGGCTCGAGGATTCGAAGAGCGGCCGGCTGCTGCCGGAAAGTTTTCATTGCGAGATCCCGGCCGACCGGGTCGAACAGGCGCGCGCGACCGCGGCCATCCTCGGCGACGAGGTCTGGAAACGTTTTCCGTGGGCCTGCGGCGCCGATGGCGGCCCATCGCTGCCGACGACGACCGATCCGATGGAGGCGTTGCTGAACCGCACCTGGCGGCCGACGCTGAGCGTGACCGGCGTCGACGGTTTCCCCGAGCTGAAAAATGCCGGCAATGTGCTGCGGCCCTACACCGCGTTCAAGCTGAGCCTGCGGCTGCCGCCGCTGATCGACGGCAACGAGGCGGCAGCGCGGCTGAAGACGCTGCTCGAGGACAACGCGCCGTACAACGCGCGTGTCACCTTCAATGCCGACGGTCGGGTCGGCGCGGCGGGTGCAACCGGCTGGAATGCGCCGGCACTGGCGCCCTGGCTCGAGCAGGCGCTGAATGCGGCTTCACAGGCCCACTACGGCGCGAACTGCGGCTATATCGGCCAGGGCGGGACGATCCCGCTGATGAACATGCTGCAGCGCCTGTTCCCGGCTGCGCAGATGATGGTCTGCGGCGTGCTCGGCCCGAAGAGCAATGCACACGGCCCGAATGAATTCCTGCACGTGCCGTATGGCAAGAAGCTGACCGCCGCGGTCGCACAGGTGATGGCTTCGGCCCCTTGAGCGGCGGCGCGCCGGCGCGATCAGCGCCCGCCGGCGGGTCCCGATGACCGCGGCCCGGCCGCGGTCGATCACGAATCAGGCCGGCCGCGGTTCGCCTTTTGCCGCCGACGCCGCGAGCACCGATGCCGCCATTTCCTTGCGGAAGCGGTTCAGCTCCTGGACGCTGGCAAAACTGCGCTCCATCAGCAGGCTGAGGTTGTGCAGGATGCGGTCGACAACCTTCTTTTCCCACACCGCATCGAACTGGATCTGCTTGTCCAGCCATTCCTCGAGCCAGGCCGGCTCGGGCAACCGGCTCTGCACGGTATCGCGCGGAAACAGGTTGACGTTGACGTGCAGGTTGGTCGGATGCAGCGCCTGCGCCGTGCGCCGCGCACTGGCCATCAGCACGCCGACCTTCGCGAATGCCGCGCGCGCCTCGTCGCCGAATTTCTGCAGCGCACGTTTCATGTAGCGCAGGTAGGCGCCGCCATGGCGGGCCTCGTCGCGCGCCAGCGTCTGGTAGATCGCCTTGATCACCGGTTCGGTATGCCATTCGGCAGCGCGCCGATACCAGTGGTTCAGCCGGATCTCGCCGCAGAAGTGCAGCATCAGTGTTTCGAGTGCCGGCGCCGGATCGAATTCGAAACGCACTTCGTGCAGCTCGGCTTCGGTCGGCACCAGTTCCGGCCGGAAGCGGCGCAGATACTCCATCAGCACCAGCGAGTGTTTCTGTTCCTCGAAGAACCAGACGCTCATGAAGGCGGAAAAATCGCTGTCGTCACGGTTGTCACGCAGGAACATCTCGGTGGCCGGCAACGCCGCCCACTCGGTGATCGCATTCATCTTGATCGTCTGCGCCTGCTCTTCGGTCAGCGCGCTGGCGTCGAACTGGTCCCACGGTATGTCGGTGTCCATCGACCAACGGACCGCTTCGAGTTGCTTGAAAAGTTCTGGATATAACATGGCAAGACCTCGGTTGCGGGCCATTCTAACGATCGGTGCGCGACAAGCACGCTGCTGCGGCATGGCCAGGGCCGCGGCGGATCCGGTACGGCAAGGCGTTGCGATCAGCTGCGGTTGCGATGCCAGTCAAGCAGACTGCCATGAATCGCGCCAAGTTCCCGTAATGCGGTGACGCCGGCGATCGGCCGGCGAAACAGCACCGGCGCCGAGCCGCCCACCCAGACCGCGACCTCGGGGGGCAACTTGCTGCGCAACTCGGTCAGCCCGTCGACGATCAGGTTGGGATTCAGGCAGGCGGTAAAACCGAGCGCGACGATGTCGCTGCGGTAAGCCTGAGCCGCCAGCACGATGTCCCAGATCGGCGTCTGCGGACCAAGCGACAGGCACTGCGCACCGTCGATCGCGAAGACCGCCTCGGCAAGCAGCAGCCCCAGACCATGCGGCTCGCCGGGGAAGGTGCTGAGCAATACGCGTGGCCTGGCGATGCCGGGGTCGACTAGGCCGGCCAATGCCTGGCGCAGCACGATCTGCTGCACCTCGGAAAACGCATGTTCTCCGTAGATCTCGAGCCCGCCACGCATCCACGCATCACCCACCATCGTGTTGAGCGGCACCAGGGCGTCGCTGATGAATGCGGCCAGCCCCATTCGCATCTGCAGCCGCGACAGGCTGCGGCGCACGGCGGCGATCTGGTGCGTTTGCAGCAAATCGACGATGGCATGCAGCTCCGCGCGCAACTCCGGATCGGCTGGCGGCGGCTTTTTCGGCGCCGACTTCGTGACAGCGGTCAGCCCGTGCAACTCGTCGACTTCGAGCGCGACCAGGTGACCCGGGCGGTGGCCGGCGTCGAGCAGGCGCTTGATGATGCGCAGCTTTTCGACCTGCTCGGGCGAATAACAACGCTCGCCGACGGCATCGCGCCGCGGGGCCGGGAAGCCGTAACGGCGCTCCCAGACCCGCAGCGTGTCCTTGCCGAGGCCGGTATCGCGCTCTACCGCGGCAATCGAGTACCAGTTGCTTTCGTCCAGGTTCATAGGCTGGCACCACCCGGTGGCAACGGGCCGGCGGGCGGGCAAAGGTCGGAAAACTGGGATTCGTCCATGACAGACATCAATATAGGGCGAGCACAGAGGCCCCTCGGCCGGCGGGGAGCTGGACAGTACGACCATGGCTGCCGCATGGTTTTTCGAGTCGAGCATCATACCGATGGGTTACATTGCAAACTCATTAGTCGCAAATCGAACGAATCGATTCGTTTCAGAGCCATCATGCACCGTATCCCGTCGATCGCAAAAATTTGTAAAACGGCCGCCGCAGACAGGGCCGGGCCGGAACTCGCGGCCGCGCGAGTCATCGAAACAGGCGTCGGTCGACGCAGTGCGCAACAAGCGCCGATCGGTTCAACGGTTTTTCTGTTGCACAGCCTGACGGTTCGCCGGGCTGAAATCCCGCAGCGCTTCTCCTCCTCCTCCCTCCCTCCCTCGTTCGCTGCGGGGCGCTGTGCAACAGCTTGTATGCAGCCGCAAGGCGGGCAGAACGCCCGCCTTGCCGGCGCTGCGGTCGGGGGCTGAGCGATGCGCCGCATCGCCGTCGTCGGTTCCGGCATCTCCGGCTTGTCGGTCGCCTACCACCTTGCTGCCCACCCGGAACTCGCACAGGTCACGCTGTTCGAGGCCGGCGACTATTTCGGTGGCCACACCCACACCGTCGATGTCGAGGTCGACACCCCCGATGGCCGGCGCCGGCATGGCGTCGATACCGGTTTTCTGGTCTTCAATGAGCGGACCTACCCGCGGCTGATCGACTTGTTCGCGAAGCTGCAGGTCGAGACTGCCGAATCGGAGATGTCGTTTTCGGTCAAGCTGCCGGACGCCGACCTGGAGTGGAGCGGATCGAACCTGGACACCGTGTTTGCGCAGCGCCGCAACCTGCTGCGCCCGGCCTTCCTGCGCATGCTCGGCGAAGTGGTTCGCTTCAACCGGCTGTGCACCGGGCTCGCCGACGCTTGTGAAGAAGCCGCGCTGCAGCAACCGATCGGCGATTTTCTCGACCAGCATCGCTTCGGCAGCGAATTCCGCAGCTGGTATTTCCTGCCGATGATCGGCTGCATCTGGTCATGCCCGACCGAGCAGATGCTGCGCTTCCCGGTCGCGACGATGATCCGCTTCTGCCACAACCATGGCCTGCTGCAGATCGCAAATCGGCCGCGCTGGTTCACGGTGCGTGGTGGCGCGCGCAACTATGTCGAACGCATGCTCGCGGTGATCGACGATGCGCGGCTGAATACGCCAGTGCGCGCCATCCGCCGCCTGCCCGGTGCCGGCGGGTTCGGCAGCGGCGGCGTCTTGCTCGCGACCGACCACGGCAGCGAACGCTTCGACGATGTCGTGCTGGCCTGCCACAGCGACCAGTCGCTGGCGATGCTCGCCGATCCGACCGAGCGCGAGCAATCGGTGCTCGGCGCGATCCGCTACCACCCGAACCGCGCGGTTTTGCACACCGATTTTTCGCTTTTGCCGAATCGCCGTCGCGCCTGGGCGGCGTGGAACTATGAACACGTGGCCGGTCGCGGCGACGGCGCGGTCTGTCTGCACTACCTGATCAACCGCCTGCAGCCGCTGCCGTTCGAGCAGCCGGTGCTGGTTTCGCTGAATCCACTGCGCGAACCGCGCAGCGACCTCGTGCAGGGCAGCTTCGACTATGCCCATCCGGTATTCGACCAGGCCGCGATCGCGGCGCAGCGCCGGGTGCCGGAAATCCAGGGCATCGCCCGCACCTGGTATTGCGGCGCCTGGACGCGCTACGGCTTCCACGAGGACGGCCTGATGTCCGGGCTCGGCGTCGTCGACGGGCTGCTGCAGCAACTGCACTCCGGTATCGAGCGGGAGGCGGCGTGACGACGCTGCGCAACGCTACGGCCCGCCACGCCGCCGAAGCGCAGCTCGGCATCGGCGTGGTCCGCCATGCGCGGCTGCGCCCGGTGGCCCATCGTTTCGCCTACCCGACCTATTTCCTGATGCTGCCGATGCGCAGCCTCGCCGAGCAACCCGCGCCGGCGTTGCGCCGCAACCGCTTCGGACTGCTGTCGTTCCACGACCGTGACCATGGCGACGGCCGCGCCGACAGCCTGCAATGGCTGACCGAGCTGCTGCAACACGAAGGTGTCAGCGATGCCGATGGCGAAATCTGGCTGCACTGTTATCCGCGTGTGCTCGGGCTGGTGTTCAAGCCGGTCAGCTTCTGGTACTGCCACCGCGCCGACGGCACATTGGCGGCGATCGTCGTCGAAGTCAACAACACCTTCGGCGAGCGCCACTGCTACCTGCTCGATGGCCGCTCCGGTGCGCCGATCGGCTACGGCCGCGAGCTGCAGGCGGACAAGGTCTTCCATGTCTCGCCGTTCTGCCGGATCGATGGCAGCTACCGCTTCCGCTTCATGCGCACCGATCTCGCTGGCGCCGAGTCGCAGCAACGACACGGCCACCGCACCGTGGCGCGCATCGACCATGTCGACGCCGACGGCCCGCTGCTGCTGACCAGCGTCAGCGGCGAACTCGCGCCGCTGAGTGCTGCGCGCATCCGTCACGCCTTCTTCAGCGTACCTTGGATGACGCTGGGCGTGATCGTCCACATCCACTGGCAGGCGCTGCGCCTGTGGCTGAAGCGCATTCCGTTTGTCCGCAAACCCGACCTGCCGGCCAATTTCGTATCCCGTTGATCCGAGCCGATTCCCGATGAACATTCAATCAAGCACCCATCCCCGCCTGCCGTACGTCGACCTGCCGCCAACGGCACCGCCGGCTGCGCGCGCCGTCTTCGGCCTGCTGAAGCAAGTGCGCAACGGCCACATGAGCGTCCACCTGCCCGACGGCAACACGATGTCGTTCGGCACGCCGGCCGACGGCGCGCCGAATGCGGCGATCCGGCTGCACAACTGGAATGTCTGCACCGCGGTGATGAAATCGGGCGACATCGGCCTGGCCGAGACCTACATCGACGGCGACTGGAGCACTCCGGACCTGCCGGCGCTGCTGACGCTGTTCGTCGGCAACCGGGACCAGCTCGAGACGGTCGTCTATGGCACCTGGTGGGGTTCGCTGCTGTACCGGCTGAAGCATCTGTTCAACCGCAATTCGCGGCGCGGCAGCAAGAAGAATATCCACGCCCACTACGACCTCGGCAACGAGTTCTATCGCCTGTGGCTCGATCCGACGATGAACTACAGCAGCGGCTGGTTCGACGGCGATCAGTCACAGCCGCTGGCCGATGCGCAGCGGGCGAAGATGCGGCGGGCGCTGCGCGAAGCCGGCGTCGGCCCCGGCAAGCGGCTGCTCGAAATCGGCTGCGGCTGGGGCGCACTGGCCGAATGTGCGGCCGCCGAGTTCGGCGCCAGCGTCAGCGGCGTCACGCTGTCGAGCGAGCAATTGCAATGGGCCACCGGGCGGCTGCGCGACGCCGGGCTGCAGGGCGACCTGCGCTACCAGGATTACCGCGATATCGACGACGGTCCTTACGACGCCATCGCGTCGATCGAGATGTTCGAAGCGGTCGGCCGCGAATATTGGCCGAGCTTCTTCGAGACGATCAACCGGCAGCTGAAGCCGGGCGGCAAGGCCTGCATCCAGAGCATCACGATCCGCGACGACCTGTTCGACCGCTATGTCGACTCGACCGATTTCATCCAGCAGTACATCTTCCCCGGCGGGCTGCTGCCGAGCCCGAGTGAATTCCGCCGCGCTGCCGAACGCGCCGGCCTGAAGGTCGTCAACGAACTCGATTTCGGCCAGGACTATGCGCTGACGCTGAAACGCTGGCGGGTCGCCTTCCAGCAGCGCGACGCCGAGGTGCAGCGGCTCGGCTTCGACCGCCGCTTCATGCGGATCTGGGAGTTCTACCTGGTCTATTGCGAGGCGGCGTTTGCGATGCGCAATACCAGCGTGATGCAGTTCACGCTGCAGCGGGCATGAGTCTGGAGCCGACACCGCGCATCGCGTTGCCAGCGCGGCAACGACGCCGGCTGCTGCTGGCCGCTGCGACGGCACCGCTGCTGCTGCTCGCGCGGCCGGCCTACGCATTTGGAGGCAGTCCACCACAGGAGGTGGTTGAACACCTCGCGCAGGCGCGGCTGCAGGGCAGCGGCCGGCTGCGCTTTTTCGGCCTGCATGTCTACGATGCGCGGCTGTGGGTCGGCGCCGGCTTTCGCGCCGACGCCTATGACCGCAGCGCACTGGCGCTGGAGCTCGAATATGCGCGCAGCTTCGACGGCAGCGCGATCGCCGAGCGTTCGCTGGTCGAGATGAAGAATCTGGCGCCGATCGACGATGGCCGCGCGCTCGCCTGGCGCGACGAGCTGGCCAGAATCCTTCCCGACGTCAAGCCGGGCGACCGCATCACCGGCATCGCATTGCCCGGCGATTCGACGCGTTTCTACCTGAACGGCAAGCCGATCGGCGCGCTGCGGGATGCACAGTTCACGCGGCTGTTTTTCGGCATCTGGCTGTCGCCGCGCACCTCCGAACCCGGGCTGCGCAGCAGCCTGATCGGCCGCAGCTGATGTCGACAACGCCCGATCCGGCCCGACGCTCCGCCGACCCGATTGCCGGGCGATGGGCCGGGCTCGCCTACGGCGGGCTCGGCCTGCCGCTGGCGTTTGTTGCGTTGCCGCTGTATGTGGTGCTGCCCAACCACTATGCCGAGGTATTCGGCGTGCCGCTGGCCTGGCTTGGCGCGGTGCTGCTCGCTGCCCGGCTGCTCGACGCCTTTGCCGATCCGCTGATCGGGCGCTGGGTCGACCGCCTGTTCACGCGCAGCGCGAATTCGGCCTGGACGGTCGCGACCGCGGCCGCCGCAGTGATGTCGGCCGGTTTTGCCGCCTTGTTTTTTCCGCCCGCGGTGCTGCGCGACGGCAACGCCGGATTGCTCGTCTGGTGCGCGGTGGTGCTGGCGCTGACCTATCTCGCCTTCAGCATCGTCAGCGTCGTCCACCAGTCATGGGGCGCGCGCCTCGGCGGCGACGAGACGCAGCGCGCCCGCATCGTCGCCTGGCGCGAGGCACCGGCGCTGGCCGGTGTGCTGATCGCCAGCGTGTTGCCGGCGCTGGCCGGGCTCGGCACGACCAGCATCGTCTTCGCGCTGCTGATCGGCGCCGGCATGATCGGCCTTTTGCGTGCACCGCAGCCGCGATCCGGACCCTTGCTGTCGGCCGACGCGGCGCCGCGCCTTGGCCTGCCATTCGCGAACCCGGCGTTCCGGCGCCTGCTTGCGATCTTCCTGTTGAACGGCATCGCCAGCGCGATCCCGGCGACGCTGGTGCTGTTTTTCATCCGCGACCGGCTGCAGGCGCCGGCCTTCGAGCCGCTGTTCCTGGCCAGTTATTTCGCCGCCGGCGGATTGTCGATTCCGCTGTGGGTGCGTATGGTCCGCCGCTTCGGCCTCGCCCGCAGCTGGCTGGCGAGCATGCTGCTGGCGATCGTCGCCTTTTCGTGGGCGGCGACGCTCGGCGCCGGCGATGTCGTCGCCTACACCATCGTCTGCATCGGCAGCGGCCTGGCGCTCGGCGCCGATCTGACATTGCCGGGCGCGATGCTGGCCGGCGTGATCCGGCACGCCGGCCACGGCGACCGTGCCGAAGGCGCCTATTTCGGCTGGTGGAACTTCGCGATCAAGCTGAACCTCGCGCTGGCAGCCGGTCTCGCGCTGCCGCTGCTGCAGGCCTTCGGCTACGCGCCGGGCAGCAACGATGCGCAGGCGCTGGTTGCATTGACCGGCGCCTACAGCCTGCTGCCGTGCGCACTGAAACTGCTGGCCGCCGCGGTGTTGTGGCGGATCTGGATCCATCCACGGATGCTGGTCGGCGTCGATGCCGATCCGCGCACCACCTGAGCCTGCCGCATGTCATTGAATCCACCGATCACCAACTGGTCCGGCAAGGTCGTCTGGCTGGTCGGCGCGTCCAGCGGCATCGGCCGCGCAACCGCCGAGCGCCTGCACGCCCAAGGTGCGAAGGTCGTTGTTTCGGCACGCAATGCGGCCGGGCTGCGCGCTTTCGAACAGCAGTTTGCCGGCAGCTTCGGGGTGGCGGTCGACGTCACCGACCACGCGGCGATGAAGCAGGCGGTGCGGCAGATCCTCGGCCGCTTCGGCCGCATCGACCTGGCGATTTATTGCGCCGGCTATTACAAGGCGATGCGCGCGGTCGAGTTCGACCTTGCGACCGCATTGCGCCACGACGATGTCAACTACCGAGGCGCGCTGCACATGCTCGATGTGATCCTGCCGGTGCTGCGGCGCCAGCGTGGCGGCCACCTGAGCCTGGTCTCGAGCGTCGCCGGTTATCGCGGGCTGCCGCAGGGCCTGGCCTATGGGCCGACCAAGGCGGCGCTGATCAATCTGGCGGAGACGCTGTACATGGACCTGAAGCCGCTCGGGATCGGCGTCTCGCTGATCAACCCGGGTTTTGTCGAGACGCCGCTGACCGAGCAGAACGACTTCAAGATGCCCGCCTTGATCACCGCCGATCGTGCCGCCACCGAGATCCTCGACGGCTGGGCGGCCGGCCGCTTCGAGATCCATTTTCCGAAACGTTTCACGCTCTGGCTGCAAGCCTTGCGCCACCTCAGCGACGGCCTCTATTTCCGCGCGGTGCGCCGCGCGACGAAGCTGTGAACCGGGCGGCTGACGCGACGCCGCGCGACATCGCCGACCCCCGTGTTGCCGCGATCGTCGCGTGGTTCGAGCAGTTCAGCGCCGCCGACCTGAGGTTGATCGATCGGTACTACGCAACCGACGCACGGTTCAAGGATCCGTTCAACGATGTAACCGGCATCGATGCGATCACCGCGGTCTACCGGCACATGTTCGAGACGCTCGAACAGCCGCGCTTCGTCATCAACGACGTGATCGTGCAGCGCGACCAATGCTTTATCGGCTGGGATTTCGAATTCCGGCTGCGCCGTCTCGGCAACACACCGCAGACGATCCGCGGCGCCAGCCACCTGCGCCTGGATGCCAGTGGCCTGATCACGGTGCACCGCGACTACTGGGATGCGGCCGAAGAGCTGTACGAAAAGATCCCGCTGCTCGGCAGCCTGATGCGCTGGCTCAGGCGCCGCGCGTCGGCCTGAATCACAACCAGCCCTTGCGGCGGAAATACCAGAACGGGCCGGCGATGCTGGCGACCATCAGCGAAATCGCGAACGGATAACCATAGCGCCATTGCAGTTCGGGCATGGCCTGGAAATTCATGCCGTAGACGCTGGCGATCAGCGTCGGCGGCAGCAGCGCGACGCTGGCGACCGAAAACAGCTTGATGATCTTGTTCTGGTTGATGTTGATGAAACCGACCGTCGCATCCATCAGGAAGTTGATCTTGTCGAACAGGAATGCGGTGTGGCTGTCGAGCGAATCGATATCGCGCAGGATCTGCCGTGATTCCTCGAACTGCTCGGCATTGAGCATGCGCGAGCGCATCATGAAGCTGAGCGCGCGGCGGGTATCCATCACGTTGCGCCGGATCCGGCCGTTCAGGTCTTCCTCGCGGGCGATCTCGGCCAGCACCGCCGCTGCATCGGTATCGGTGATTTCCTTCTTCAGCACCTGCGCGCTGACCTTCTCGAGGCTGACGTAGATGCCTTCGAGCGCGTCGGCCGAATATTCGGCATCGGCGTCGTACAGTTTCAGCAGCAAGTCCTTCGCATCCTCGATCATCGCCGGCGTGCGCCGGGCGCGCAGCCGCAGCAGACGGAATACCGGCAGGTCCTCGCCGTGGATCGAGAACAGGATGTTGTCGTGCAGGATGAAGGCGACCCGCACATTGCGCGGCGTGCGGTCGTCGTCGATCAGGAAGTCGCTGCGGATGTGCAGCTCGCCGTTGTCTTCCTCGTAGAACCGCGCCGATTCCTCGAGGTCGTCATCGACCGCATCGGCCGGGATCGTCAATCCGAAGCGCCGGGTGACCCAGTCCTTTTCGTCGGCGGTGGGCAATTCCAGATCGACCCAGACCGGCTTCGATGCGGTGACGAACTCCGGGCCATCGATCTCTTCCTGGAACAGCCGTCCATTGGCCAGTGAGAAGATGTTCAGCATGCAAACTCCAGCAGGGCGGCGCTGCCGTGCAGGCCGCGGGCCGGTTCGAGGCGCTCCGGATACAGGCACCAGAAAAGGTCCACCGGCGGATTATCACATCGGCCCAACGGCGTTTTCGGGGGCCCGAAATGGCGCCGGAACTTCGGCTTGCTCCGCTTGTCACACCAAGGCAATCGGTGCACACTGATTTGCACGATGGTCGGCTCCTCCCGACGTCCGGCGGCTCCTGGCGGCCGCGTTCTTTCGATCGGCTCCACCCGCCGCGGCCCGGCGCCGCCCCCCCACCCCACGAGAAAGGAGTCTCCATGAACTTGACGATCAGCGGGCATCACCTTGACGTAACGCCTGCGCTTCGTGAGTACGTACTAACCAAACTGGAGCGAATCACCCGCCATTTCGATCAGGTCGTGGACATCAACGTCTTGTTGTCAGTCGAGAAGCTGAAGGAGAAGGAACGCCGGCAGAAGGCCGAAGTAACCATCCACGTCAAGGGCAAGGACATCTTTGCCGAACAGGCACACGAGGATTTGTATGCGGCCATCGACCAGCTGATGGACAAGCTGGACCGCCAGGTCGTCCGTCACAAGGACAAGCTGCAGGATCACCATCACACCTCGGTCAAGCGGATCGACGCCAGCGCCGCTTGATGACGCACCGCCGCCGGACCCGTGCGGTCCGGCCGGCCCCCGAATCCGTCTTGCATCCCTCTCCCCGCTTCGCTGACCCCGCAACAATCGTGCGCAGGAATACGCACCCGAGCAGGGTTTCACGCAACGCAACTTGCTGCCGCGCAATAGCAGGTGCAAAATCCGCCCCCCAAGTCGCCGTGATCCGGGTTCGGGTCACGACTTTTACAAACCGCCCTACGGGCATTTCCAGCGGTCCTGTCAACGCCTGGGCGTCTGCCACCGCTATCTGTACATGAACCGTCTCGCTGCCATCCTGCCCGCCAGCAATGTGCTCGTGGATGTCGACGCCACGAGCAAGAAGCGAGCATTCGAACATGCCGGCCTGTTGTTCGAGAACCAGCACTCGATCGCCAGAGCAACCGTCACCGACAACCTGTTTGCCCGCGAGCGGCTCGGCTCGACCGGTCTTGGTCATGCCGTTGCGATCCCCCACGGGCGAATCAAGGGGCTGAAAAACCCGCTCGCCGCAGTGTTGCGCGTGCAGCATCCGATTCCGTTCGATGCGCCCGACGACGAGGCGGTCAGCCTGCTGATCTTCCTGCTGGTTCCGGAAGCGGCCACCCAGCGCCACCTCGAGATCCTGTCCGAGATTGCCGAGATGCTCAGCGACCGCGAACTGCGCGAGCGTCTGAAAAGCGAAGACACGGCGGCCAAGGTTCACGAACTGATCTCCAACTGGGAGCCACTGAAGTCAGTGGCCTGACTGGCCTGCTGCCGGGCGCTGATAATCCCGTTATCGAAGCCGACCGCAGCAGCCGTTGAAACCGACCGTCATCAGCGCCGAGGCGCTGTTCGAAGCCCACAGTGCAACCCTGCACTGGCAGTGGATTGCCGGCCATGCGCACCCGGAACGCCACTTCGACGAAGCCGCGGTGCGCAATGCGCAGTCGGCCGCCGACCTGGTCGGCTACCTCAATTACATCCATCCGTACCGGGTGCAGATCGTCGGCCGACGCGAGGTCGCCTATCTGAGCATCAGCGAGCCTGAGGACCAGGAGCGGCGGATCCAGCGCATCGTCACGCTCGAGCCGCCGGTGGTCATCGTCGCCGATGACCAGCAGCCGCCGGAGCGCCTGGTTGCCTTGTGCGATCGCGCCGAGATCCCGCTGTTCGTGACCTCCGAGTCGGCCGGCCAGGTGATCGACGTCGTGCGCAGCCACCTCGCGCAGCATTTTGCCGAGCGCACGACGCGCCATGGCGTATTCATGGACATCCTCGGCCTCGGCGTGCTGGTGACCGGTGAATCGGGTCTCGGCAAAAGCGAACTCGGCCTCGAACTGATCTCGCGCGGCCATGGCCTGGTCGCCGACGATGCGGTCGACCTGTACCGGGTCTCGCAACAGTCGCTCGAAGGGCGTTGCCCCGAACTGCTGATGAACCTGCTCGAAGTGCGCGGCATCGGTCTGCTCGACATCAAGGCGATTTTCGGCGAGACCGCGGTGCGGCGGAAGATGCGGCTGAAGCTGATCGTCCACCTGGTGCGCAAGGAGACGATGGAACGCGATTTCGAGCGCCTGCCGTACGAACCGCTGTACGAAGACATCCTCGATGTGCCGGTCCGCAAGGCGGTGATCGCCGTCGACGCCGGCCGCAACCTCGCGGTGCTGGTCGAGGCGGCGGTGCGCAACACCATCCTGCAGCTGCGCGGCATCGACACCTACCAGGAATTCATCACCCGCCACCAGCAGGCGATGGCGCGCAACGATCCGGCGAAATAGCCTACGTCAACCCGTCAACCGCCGTGCTGGCACCCTGCCGGCGAGATCCGCCCCACAGAGCAACACTCGGTTTCATCAAGCGGGCAACCGAGGATCCGGCTTTGCCGGTCCTCCGGTTGCGCCCCCTTGAGGGGGAGCGCCGAAGGCGCAACGGGGGTGGGCCTTATTTCCCGCGGTACTCGCAATCCTTCTTCGTGCACGCCGCGTACAGCGCCAGCGCGTGGTCCTGCAATTCGAAGCCGCGCGAGAGGGCAATCGCCTTCTGCCGCTTTTCGATCTCCGGATCAAAAAACTCCTCGACCCGGCCACAATCCATGCAGACCAGGTGGTCGTGGTGTTTGCCTTCGTTCAGTTCGAACACCGCCTTGCCGGTCTCGAAATGGTTGCGTGTCAGGATGCCCGCCTGCTCGAACTGCATCAGCACCCGGTAGACGGTCGCGAGCCCGACATCGGCGCCTTCGGTCAGCAGCATCTTGTAGACATCTTCGGCAGTCAGGTGACGCACCGCACTGCGCTGGAAAACCTCGAGGATCTTGATCCGCGGCAGCGTGGCTTTGAGCCCGCTGCTTTTCAATTCGTCGGCATGGTTGTTCATGGTGGCTCACCTGCTGCCCGTTGACGCGCGGCAAGGTCCGTGCCGGTGGCGCCTCGGCCGCCCGTGCTGCCGGAGAATGACGCCTGCCCTCGCCCGCTAGAATCGATGATGATATCTGGCTGGCAAGGCCGCCGTGAGGCAGGCCATGTCCGCACCATGCCTTTCCTCTGCACACGTGCCATGACCGACTCCCTCAGCCAGCGCCCCCCTGTATCGGCCGCCCGGGCCGCTGCCATCATCGCGGCCTTGCTGGTGCTTGGCGGCTGCTCGTCGTTCGCGAGCAAGGACAAGCTGCTCGGCCTCGTGACGCCGTACAAGGTCGAGGTCGTGCAGGGCAACGTGATCACGAAGGAGCAGGTGGCGATGATCAAGCCGGGGCTGACCCGGTCGCAGGTCCGCGACATCCTCGGCTCGCCGCTGCTGACCGACGTCTTCCACACCGACCGCTGGGACTACATCTTCACGATCCGGCGCCAGGGCGCCGCGCCGCAGCGCCGCCAGGTGACGGTTCATTTCGAAGGCGATGCGCTGAAATCGATCGAGGCTCCGGAACTGCCCGCCGAACGCGAATTCGTCGCGTCGATCGATACCAAGAAGGCGGCCAAGGCGCCGCCGCTGGTGCTGAGCGAGGAGCAGCTGAAGCGGCTGCCGGCGCCGAAACCGGCGGCAGCGGCGCCGGGGGCAACGGCACAACCGACCACCGAGCCGAACCGCAGCTATCCGCCGCTCGAGCCGCAGTGATCCGATGACGAACAGCACCGCCACCGATCAGCCACAGTCCGCCGCCAGTGCGGAGGCCGAAGCCGAGGCATCGACGCGGGCCGCAATCGAGCGCGCCGAGTCGCTGCGCATCGCGGTGGCCGGCGCGTCCGGGCGGATGGGCCGGATGCTGATCGAAGCGGTCGAGCAGGCCGATGACATGACCTTGGCCGGCGCGCTCGACGTCGCCGGCAGCGCGGCGATCGGCGACGATGCCGGCGCCTTTCTCGGCAAGCGCCTCGGCGTGACGATCACCTCCGATCTCGACGCTGCGCTGCAAGGCGCCGACGTGCTGATCGATTTCACGCGGCCCGAAGGCACGCTGGCGCACCTCGCGGCCTGCCGCCGCCACGGCGTGAAGGCGGTGATCGGCACGACCGGCTTCAGTGCCGAGCAGAAGGCGGAGATCGCCGGCCATGCCGATCATCTGGCGATCGTGATGGCGCCGAACATGAGCGTGGGCATCAACGTCGTGCTGAAGCTGCTCGAGATGGCGGCCCGCGCCCTCGACCGCGGCTACGACATCGAGGTGATCGAGGCGCATCACCGGCACAAGGTCGACGCGCCGAGCGGCACCGCGCTGCAGATGGGCGAAGTCGTTGCAAAGGCGCTCGGCCGCGATCTCGACGACTGCGGCGTGTTCGCGCGCCACGGCGTGACCGGCGAACGCGAGCCGTCGACGATCGGTTTTTCGACGATCCGCGGCGGCGACATCGTCGGCGACCACACGGTGCTGTTTGCCGGCACCGGCGAACGCATCGAGATCACGCACAAGAGCTCGAGCCGCAGCACCTATGCGCAGGGCAGCCTGCGGGCGGCGCGCTTCCTGGCCGGCAAGCGGCAGGGCCTGTTCGACATGAACGCCGTGCTCGACCTCGGCTGAGCCGCGCGCCGGACAGGTCTCGACGATGGACGGCCTGCAGCTGATCTGGGAGCAGGGCGACGGCGTCACGCGCGCGGTGGCGCTGCTGCTGCTGCTGATGTCGATCAGCGCCTGGGTGCTGATCTTCTGGAAATCGTGGCTGCTGCGCCGCGTGAGAAGCGATATCGGCCGGGCCGTGCCGGCCTTCTGGGCGGCCAGCGATCTCGATTCGGCACGCGCGCAGCTGGTCGCCTTCGACCGCCAGCAGGTGTTGCTGCCGTTGCTCGATGCGGCGACCGTGCAGGCCGCCGGGTCGACGCTCGAAGCCCATGGGCAACTCGCATCGCAGCTGACGCGCCGACTTCGCGATAGCCTGCACGATGTGCTCGCACAGCTGCAATATGGCCAGGTGCTGCTCGCATCGATCGGCAGCACCGCGCCGTTCATCGGCCTGTTCGGCACCGTCTGGGGGATTTATCACGCGCTGCTGACGATCTCGGCGGCCGGCGGCATCACCGTCGAACGCATCGCCGGCCCGGTCGGCGAGGCGTTGGTGATGACGGCAGCCGGCCTCGCGGTGGCGATTCCGGCGGTGCTCGCGTACAACATCTTCGGCAAGCGGGTCAATGCCTGCGAGGCCGAACTCGAAGGTTTTGCCTTCGACCTGCGCGAGATGCGGCTGGATACCGCGGCAACGCCGCCGGCCGGCGACCTGCGCTGAAGCACCGCGCGCCTCCCCATGCCATTCGGTCGCCTCGAACGCCGCAACCTGCCGGGGCCGATGAGCGACATCAACATGACGCCGTTGATCGACGTGATGCTGGTGCTGCTGGTGATCTTCATGATCACCGCGCCGCTGATGGCATCGAGCCTGAAGCTCGATTTGCCGAGCAGCGAAGGCGCATCGCCCACTGAGGTGCCGCGGTTCATCAGCGTCGCGATCGACGACAGCGGCAAGTGGTTTCTCGGCGATGAAGCGGTCGATGCGCCGGCGCTGCGGGCACGGATCGCCGAAATCGCCAGCCAGGATCCGCAGACCGAGGTGCAGCTTCGCGCCGACAAGACCGCGCCTTATGGCCAGGTGGCGGCGCTGATCGGCGAGGTGCAGCTCGGCGGCCTGTCGCGGATTGCGCTGGTCGCCGAACCGGCCGCCGCTGCCGCGGCCGACTGACGACGCAGCTGCAGCCTGCGGCCGGGCCGCCCGGTTTCTATAATCCGCCCTCTTCCAGCCCGCACGCCGGCGCCACCCCATGAGCCCAGAATTCAAACCGACCGAGATCGAGCGCGCGGCCCAGTCCGCGTGGTCCGCTGCCGATGCCTACCGGGTATCGGAAGACGCGATCGATCACAGCGGCAAGCCCAAGTCCAAGTTCTACGCCTGCTCGATGCTGCCGTATCCGAGTGGCAAGCTGCACATGGGCCATGTGCGCAACTACACGATCAACGACATGTTGACGCGCCAGTTGCGGATGAAGGGCCGCAACGTGCTGATGCCGATGGGCTGGGATGCCTTCGGTCTGCCGGCCGAAAACGCGGCAATGAAAAACAAGGTGCCGCCGGCGAAGTGGACCTACGACAACATCGCGCACATGAAGTCGCAGATGCAGGCAATGGGCCTGGCGATCGACTGGAGCCGCGAGATCGCGACCTGCTCGCCCGACTACTACCGCTGGAACCAGTGGCTGTTCCTGAAGATGCTCGACGCCGGCATTGCCGAACGCCGCACGCAGGTCGTCAACTGGGACCCGGTCGACCAGACCGTGCTGGCCAATGAACAGGTGATCGACGGCCGCGGCTGGCGCAGCGGCGCCGAGATCGAGAAACGCGAGATCCCCGGCTATTACCTGAAGATCACGCAATATGCCGAGGAACTGCTCGAGCATGTGCAGCAGCATCTGCCCGGCTGGCCGGAGCGGGTGCGGCTGATGCAGGAAAACTGGATCGGCCGCAGCGAAGGCGTTCGTTTCGCCTTCACGCACTCGATCTGCGATGCCGACGGCAAGCCGATCCAGGATGGCCGGATGTATGTCTTCACGACGCGCGCCGACACGATCATGGGCGTGACCTTCTGCGCCGTCGCGCCCGAGCACCCGCTGGCGCTGCACGCGGCGCAGTCGCAGCCCGACGTCGCGGCCTTCATCGAGTCGTGCAAGGCCGGCGGCACCACCGAGGCGGAGCTGGCGACGCAGGAGAAGAAGGGCGTTCGCACCAACCTGGTCGTGACCCATCCGCTGAGCGGCGAGGAGGTCGAGGTCTGGGTCGGCAACTATGTGCTGATGAGTTATGGCGACGGCGCGGTGATGGGCGTGCCGGCACACGACGAACGCGATTTCGAGTTCGCGAAGAAATACGGCATCGCGATCACCCAGGTGATCCACATCGACGGCCTGCACTACGACTACGAACGCTGGCACGACTGGTATGCCGACAAGCAGTCGGGCATCACGATCAATTCCGACATCTACAGCGGCCTGTCGTACCGCGACGCGGTCGATGCGATTGCGCAGGCCTTGCACGGCAAGGGGCTCGGCGAGAAAAAGACGACCTGGCGGCTGCGCGACTGGGGCATCAGCCGGCAGCGCTATTGGGGCACGCCGATTCCGATCATCCACTGCGACGAGCATGGCGCGGTGCCGGTACCCGAGAAGGACCTGCCGGTCGTGCTGCCGGAAGACCTGATTCCGGACGGCAGCGGCAACCCGCTGAACAAGTGCGAGTCGTTCATCCACGCGGCATGCCCAGTCTGCGGCAAGCCGTCGCGGCGCGAGACCGACACGATGGACACCTTCGTCGATTCGTCGTGGTATTTCATGCGCTACTGCAATGCGCAGCCGACGGCCGGCAGTCGCGCCGATGCGATGACCGATGCCCGCGTCGACTACTGGATGCCGGTCGACCAGTACATTGGCGGCATCGAGCATGCGATCCTGCACCTGCTGTATGCGCGGTTCTGGACCAAGGTGATGCGCGACCTGAAGCTGGTCCAGGTCGACGAGCCGTTCAGCCGTCTGCTGACGCAGGGCATGGTGCTGAACGAGGCGTTCTCGCGCAGCCACCCCGGAGGCGGCAAGGACTACCACTGGGCGCACGATCTCGAGATCGCGCGCGACGAACATGCCCATGTGTTGTCGGCGGTGCTGCGCGCCGACGGCCAGCCGGTCGATTACGAAGGCTGGACGACGATGTCGAAGTCGAAGAACAACGGCGTCGACCCGCAGCAGCTGATCGACAAGTTCGGCGCCGATACCGCCCGCCTGTTCGTGATGTTCGCATCGCCGCCGGAGCAGACGCTGGAATGGAACGATGCCGGCGTCGAAGGTGCGCATCGCTTCCTGCGCCGGGTCTGGAATTTTGCGGTCAAGCATGAGACGTCACTGAAATCGACGCTGCCGCGCAGCGCCAGCCAGTCGGCGAACCTGCGTGCACTGCGCTTCGAGATCCACACCGTGCTGCGCCAGATCAGCTACGACTACGAACGGATGCAATACAACACCGTCGTGTCCGGCGCGATGAAGATGCTCAATGCGCTCGAGGCATTCAAGGCCGAGGCCGACGAGCAGACCGCTGCGGTGCTGCGCGAATCCTTCGGCATCCTGTTGCGTTGCCTCTATCCAGCCTGTCCGCACACCACCTGGACCTTGTGGCAGCAACTCGGTTATGTGCACAGCGCCGGTGACCTGCTCGACGCGGCCTGGCCGGAGGTCGACGACAACGCGCTGGTGCAGGACGAAGTCGAGCTGATGCTGCAGGTCAACGGCAAGCTGCGCGGCGCGATCCGGGTCGCCGCCGGCGCCGACAAGTCGACGATCGAGGCGGCTGCGCTGGCAAGTCCGGATTTCGCGAAGTTCTCCGAAGGCAAACGTCCGAAGAAGCTGATCATCGTTCCTGGCCGGCTGGTCAACGTCGTCGTCTGATGAGACTTGCTGGCAGGCCGCTGCGGCCCAACCGTCGACTGCTGCTGGGCAGCCTGCTGGCCGCGTCGCTCGCCGGCTGCGGCTTTCAACTGCGGCGCGCGCCGGAGATGCGCTTCCGCACCGTGATGCTGCGCGGTTTTGCCGAGCGATCGCCATTGGCCGAGGAGCTGCGCGCCAACATCGATGCGAGCAGCACGACGCGGGTCGTCGAGACACTCGGCCAGGCCGATGTCGTGCTGGAAGCACTGACCGAGGCCCGCGAGCGCAGTGTCGTCGCCAGCAGCGGTGCCGGCCAGGTGCGCGAGCTGCAGCTGCGGCTGCGCTTCAGCTTCCAGCTCAGCACCCCGTCGGGCCGCGTGCTGCTGCCGCCGCGTCAACTGCTGCTGAGCCGCGACATGAGCTACAGCGAAACGATCGCGCTGGCGAAGGAGCAGGAAGAGGCCGCGCTGTTCCGTGCAATGCAAAGCGATATCGTTGCGCAGGTGATGCGCCGGCTGGCGTCGGTCAACGACCTCTGAACCGGTTGCCGACGATGCAGATGCGCCTGGATCAGCTCGACGGCCACCTGCAGCAGGCGGCGCAGCGCGGTTTGCGGCCGGTCTACACCGTCTGGGGTGACGAGGCGCTGCTGCAGCAGGAGGCGTGCGACGCGATCCGCGGCGCGGCACTGGCCGCCGGCTACGGCGAACGCCAGGTCCATACCGTCGCCGGTGCGCATTTCGACTGGAGCGGGCTGCTCGGCCAGGCGCAGGCGATGAGCCTGTTTTCCGATCGCCAGCTGGTCGAGATCCGCATCCCGTCCGGCAAACCCGGCAAGGATGGCTCAGACGCGCTGCAGCGTTATTGCGAACACCTCGGCCCCGATGTGCTGACGCTGGTGCAGCTGCCGCGGCTGGATCGGCAGCAGCAGCAAAGCGCGTGGTTCGGCGCGCTGGTTGCCGCCGGCATCGCGATCCGCGTCGATCCGATCGAGCGCCATGCCCTGCCCGCGTGGCTGGCACAGCGGCTGGCGCGCCAGGGCCAGCGGGTCAAGGCTGGCGCCGATGGCGAACGGGCACTGGCCTTTTTTGCCGACCAGATCGAAGGCAATCTGCTCGCCGCGCATCAGGAAATCCAGAAACTCGGGCTGCTGTACCCGCCAGGCGAACTCGGCTTCGAGCAGTTTGCATCGGCGGTGCTCGACGTCGCCCGCTACGACATCGGCAAATTCAGCGAATCGGTGCTGGCCGGTCAGGTCGGCCGCGCGCTGCACATGCTCGATGCGCTGCAGGCCGAAGGCGAGGCCGCGGTGCTGGTGCACTGGAGCCTGGCCGAGGATATCCGCGCATTGAAGCGCTGCCGCGATGCGCTCGACAACGGCAAGCCGCTGCCGATGGCCTTGCGCGAGGCGCGTGTCTGGGGCGCCAAGGAGCGGCTTTACGAGCGTGCGCTGCCGGCGCTCGATGCGGCGGCGCTGTCCGAACTGGTCGCCGCCGCGCAGATCTGCGACGGGCTGGTCAAAGGCCTGCGCCACCCGCAGTGGCCGCTCGATGCCTGGCCGGCACTGCGCCGGCTGACGCTGATGCTGCTGCAGCTGATGCCGGCCGCCAGCACCCAGCGCGGTCAGGGCCAGCCGCCACGTTTCGCGCTCGGCGGCTGAGCGCGCCGGCAAGTATTCAGTAACCGCGCTGCCGGTCGACCAGGTGCAGCGGCGGCTGGCCGCTGCGCAGCCGGGCCAGGTTGGCGGCAACCACCCCCGCGGCGCTGCGTTTGTCAGTCTGCGCGGCGATGTGCGGCAGCACGGTCACCCGCGGATGGCGCCAGAAGCCATGTGATGGCGGCAGCGGTTCGGTCGCAAACGCATCAACAACCAGTTCGCCGAGCTGGCCGCTGTCGAGCGCGGCAATCACATCGGCCTCGACCAGGTGCGCGCCCCGCGCGAGGTTGACGAGGTGCGCACCGCGGCGCATCGCGGCAAGCCGCTCGGCGTCGAAAAAGCCGCGCGTTGCCGCGGTCAGCGGCAGCAGGTTGACGACGACCTCGGCGCGGCCGAGCGCGGCGATCAAACCCGCCTCGCCGCTCAGGCAGTCGATACCGTCCAGGCTGGACTGGCTGCGGCTCCAGCCGCTGACCGGATAAGCGCTGCCGGCCAGCCGCGCCGCGACCGTGCGGCCCATCTCGCCGAGGCCGAGCACCAGCACCGGCCAGTCGGCGGCGCGGCGCTGCGGATGAACCTGCCACACTGCCTGCCGCTGCTGGCGGGCGTAAACATAAAAATCGCGCTGCAATGCGAGCACTGCCCACAGCGCCGTCTCGGCCATCGCCTGGTTCATCAAGGGATCGACCATCCGTGCCAGCGGCACCTCGGCCGGCAGGCTGGCATCGCCGACCAGGCCCTCGACACCGGCCCATAACGACTGCACCAGCCGCAGCGCCGGCAGACCCTGCAGCGCGCCGGCCGGCGGGTTGGCGACCACCGCGACGTCGATCGTCGGATCGATCGCCGGCGAGCGTTCGGTCAGCCAGGTTTCATCGGGTGCCGCCGCGCGCAGCTGCTGCAGCCATTCGGCGGCGGCAGCAGCCGGCAGATCGCCGCACAGCAGCACACTCATTGCGCAGGCGCTCCCGCATCGATCGCCCGGCACAAGGCGTTCAGCGCTGCCTCCACCGTCTGCGCCCGGACCTCTGCGCGGTCGCCGTCGAGCTGCAACAGGCTCGCGGTCGCTGGCCGACCACCGCCGGCGATCGCCAGCCAGACGGTGCCGACCGGTTTGCCGGGCACTGCACCGCCGGGGCCGGCAATGCCGGTCACCGCGACCGCCCACTCGGCCGCCGAGCGGGCGATCGCGCCGTCGGCCATCGCCAGCGCAACCGCCTCGCTGACCGCGCCATGCTGCTCGAGCAGGTCAGGCGCAACGCCGAGCATCTCGCTTTTGGCCTGGTTCGAGTAGGTCACGAAGCCGCGCTCGAACCAGTCGCTCGATCCGGCCAGCGACGTGCAGGCCGCAGCAATCAGGCCGCCGGTGCACGACTCGGCGCAGGCCAGCCGCTGCCGCCGCGCCAGCAACAGACCGGCCAGGCGCTGCACCAGCGGCATGGTCGGCTCGGCCATCACCACCATTGCCACAACGCGACGACCAGCAGGCAGCAGCCGGCGGCGACGAAGTCGTCGAACATCACGCCGCAACCCTGCACCCAGCCGATCGGCTCGCCCGGCCGACCCTTGAACCGGCGGTCTGCCCAGCCGACCGGGCCGGGTTTGGCGGCGTCGAAGAACCGGAACAGACCGAATGTGACCAGTTGCCCAAGCCAGCCAGCCGGCGTGACCAGCCACAATACGAGCCAGAACGCGACCACCTCGTCAACGACGATTGCCGACGGGTCGGCGGTCGCCAGGTGCCGTGCGGTGACGGTGCTGGCCCAGCAGCCGACGACGGCACTGGCGCCGATCAGCATGCCGAAGCCGAAGTCGTCGAGGAAGGGCCGCAGCAGCGAAAAGGTCAACCATGCCCACAAGGTGCCGACTGTGCCCGGCGCCCACGGCGACAGACCGGACCCGAAACCGAGCGCGATCAGGTGCGCCGGATGCGCGAGCATGAAGCGCAGGTCGGCGCGGCGCGGCGCCGGATGGGTGACGGTGATGACGGCGTGAGGCGTTTTTTCCATCGTGATCGTTCCGGTCAGCCGCTGCGGAAATGGTCGAACGACGCATGCCGCTCGTCGATGGACTTGCCGGCGCCGTCGACGATGCGCAGTCCGCTGGCGGCCTCGATGCGGCCGATCGCGGTCACCGCGACACCGCTCGCTGCCGCCGCCGTGCGCACCGCTTCGGCCGCCGCGGCCGGCGCGGTGAACAGCAGTTCGTAATCGTCGCCACCGGTCAGCGTGCACAGATGCCGCAGCGCCGTCGGCTGCAATTGCAGCACTTCGCTTGCCGGCAGGCTGTCGGCTTCGACGACCGCGCCGACCTTCGACGCATGCAGGATGTGGCCGAGGTCGCCGAGCAATCCGTCGGACACATCGATCGCGCTGCTGGCGATGCCGCGCAATGCGATGCCGAGTTCGACCCGCGGCTGCGGCAGTTCCATCGCCGGCCTGACCTGCTCGAACTGGTCGCCCGGCAGCTGCAGGCTGCCGCGGAATACCTCGAGCGCGAGCCGGGCATCGCCAAGCCGGCCACTGACCCACAGCTGGTCGCCAGCCTGCGCGCCGGAACGCAGCAGCGCCATCCCGGGCGGCACCTCACCGAAGATGCCGATGCAGATCGTCAGCGGCCCGCGGGTCGTGTCGCCGCCGATCAACTCGCAGCCATGGCGGTCGGCCAGCGCAAACAGACCACGGGCAAAACCCTCGAGAAATTTTTCATCGGCAGCCGGCAGGGACAACGCCAGCGTGAAGGCAATCGGCTTCGCGCCGCAGGCGGCGAGGTCGCTCAGATTGACCGTCAGCGACTTGTGTCCGAGCCGGTCGGCGGGTACCGTCGACAGAAAATGCCGGCCCTCGACCAGCATGTCGACCGAGGTGGCGAGCTGCATGCCGGGCGCTGGCGCCAGCAACGCGCAATCGTCGCCGACGCCAAGCACCGCGCGGCGTGTCGGCCGCTCGAAATAGCGGCTGATCAGTTCGAATTCACCGAGGGCCATCGGCATCCTGTTGCAGATGGGGGCGCACGAGGTTCGACAGTTCAACCGCCGAGCGGACATCCATCTTCTCGAAGACACGTGAGCGATGGACTTCGACGGTGCGCACGCTGATGTTCAGCGCATCGGCGATCTGCTTGTTCTGCCGGCCATCGATCACCAGCTCCATCACGTCGCGCTCGCGGTCCGACAACTCGGCCAGGCGACTGGCGAGCAGGCTGCGCGCGCTGCGCTGCTGCAGCGCGCCGAGGCTGGCCTGCAGCGCCTGCTCGATGCGATCGACCAGCGCATTGTCGGCAAACGGCTTCTCGACAAAATCGAAGGCGCCGCGCTTGACCGCAGCGACCGCGGTCGGCACATCGCCATGGCCGGTCAGAAAGATCACCGGCATCGCGGCGACCAGTCCGCGCTCGATCAGCCGCTCGAACAGCACCAGCCCGCTGGTGCCGGGCATGCGCACGTCGAGCAGCAGGCAACTCGGCGCAGTCGGCCAATCGGGCGGCTGCTCGGCGCTGCCGACGCCGCTGCCCAGCCGTTCATCGAGCATCGCCTCAAAGGCAGCCGCACTGGCAAAACCTTCGCTGAGCAGGCGCCGCGACCGCAGCAGCCAGGCCAGCGCATCGCGAACGACATCCTCGTCGTCGACGAGATAAACCATCGGCAGGCCGAAGCCGCTGTGGGCAATCGACGAGGCGGCGGTGAAGCTGGCGGCAGGCGGGTTCATGGCGGCATCGGCAGAGGCGCAATCATCGCAGCCTTGGCGGCTGCATCCGGGCTATGTCAGGCCGATTGTGCGGTTTCCTCGCGCCGCGCCGGATGGCTGACCCGTTCGGCCGGCAACGTGAAGCGGAATTCGGTCGCCGGTCCGGCGTCGCCAGCCTCGCTGCGATGGCTGCTGATGCGTTCATGGTCGAGCGCGCCGCCGTGCTGCTCGATCACCGTGCGGCACAGGCTCAGCCCGAGACCCATGCCTTCGGAGCGGGTCGTGAAAAACGGCGTGAACAGACGCTGCGCAATCTCCGGCGCAATGCCGGGGCCGCGGTCGATGACGCTGAAGGTAACCCACAGCGGGTGGCTGCTGCGCACCCTGATCAGCAATTCGCGCTGCTCGAGCGGTGTGGCCTCCTCCATCGCCTGGATGCCGTTGCGGGTCAGGTTCAGCAATACCTGCTCGACCATCGTGCGGTCGCAGACGACACGCGGCAGACCGCTGTTGATCGCCACCTCGATCCGGGCGCCGCTCTTGCGCGCCTGCAGCCGCATCAACGGCAACACCGCCTCGATCAAGGCCTCGACGCGGACCGGCTCGCGCAGCTGCTGGCGACGACGGACGAAATCATGGACGCTCTTGATCACCTTGCCGGCGCGTTCGGCCTGCGCAGCGATCCGCTCGATCGCCTGGCGCAGCATCGGCACCGCATCCGGTTCCAGCGTCGTTTCGCCGAGCAGGTTCATCGAACCGGCGGCATAACTCGAGATCGCGGCCAGCGGCTGGTTCAACTCGTGGCTGAGCAGCGAGGCCATCTCGCCGACCGTTGCCAGCCGCGCCGTCGCCTGCAGCCGCTCCTGCTGCTGGCGCGACAGTTCCTCGACGCGCCGCTGGTCGCTGACATCGAGCGCGGCACTCATCCAGCCGGTCTGGCGACCGTGGCCGTCGACCAGCGGCGCATCGAAGATCAGCACCGCAAAACGTTCGCCGTCCTTGCGCATGAAGGTCGTCTCGAATCCTTCGCGAAGGTTGCCGCGCGGGCTCGGATCGCGCCGCGGCGCCGGATCGTCGGGCAGCGACTGGCGCTGCTGCAGCCGGCGGCGGTATTCGGGCACCTTTTCCGGCGGCCAGTAGGGCGGCGGATCGCGGCCGATGATCTCGGCGGCGCTGAAGCCGACCATCTCGCAGAATGCCGGGTTGACATAGGTGACGCGGCCTTCGATGTCACGCGCGCGCAGCCCGGTCAGCAGCGAATCCTCCATCGCCTTGCGGAATGCCAGCGCCTCGGCCAGCGCATGTTCGGCGATCGAGCGCCGCCGCATGTCCCTGGCCAGCAGCAGCACGACGGCGCCGAGCGCCAGCGACAGGCCGAGCACCAGCGCCACCGCGAGGTTGGGAATCAGCTGCGGCCGTCCGGACTGGCTGTCGACCCGCAACCGCATCGTCTGCCCCGGCAGGTCGATCAGCCGCTCGGAAACATAGATGCCGGCGCCGCGCGGCCGGCCGGCGCGGGCCAGCCTGCTGCCGTCGCCATTGATGAAGCTCAGTTCGTGGGCCTGCAACAGCGCCGGGCTGACGACCTCGTTGAGCAGCGTTGCCAGTGCCATGCTGGCGGTGATGTAGCCGACCAGCTCGCCGCTGCGCTGCACCGGCAGGCAGACATCGACGATCTCGACGCCAAGGTCACCGGGCAGCGGCACGAAGAAGCTGCGCGAAAAACTCGGCGCGCCGGTGCGGGCCGCGGCGGCGCAGGCGATCTCGGTTTCCTGCTCGATCGCGGCGCGCGGCAGGCGGACGAAGATCGGCGCATGGTAGGGACTGTCGAGCGCATCGGTGACGCGCAGATCGGCATTGCGCCGCTCGATGCGAACCAGTTCACGCCGCTCCTGCAGCAACTGGCGCGCGCCGGCAGAGCGCCACTGCAGCGGCGGATTGTCCTCGCGCCAGCTCAGTGCCTGCAGGCTCTGCAGGTCGTGCGACACCGCATGGCGGATTTCGGCGGCGATGCTCGCCGATGCCGCGTCGACTTCTTCCTGCAAGCGGTTCGACTCGTAGTCGAAGGTCAACCAGACCAGCGCCGTCTGCGCGACCAGCAGCAGACAGACCAGCAGCACCCACAGCCACGGACGACGCCGGGTCTGACCGGCCGCCGGGGCGGTTGCGGATTGCCGGCCCGGTGCCGCTGCCGGCAGGCTGGGGGCGTCGGGATAAGGCGCGGGGCGGATCGGGGCTGGCACGGCCATCAGTATCAACCCGCGGGGCTGGCGGTCGGCTACGCAGTTCCGCGCATCGACAAAGCGCCGTGCCGTGCCAGCAGCCCGCCGGCAAAACGACCGTATGCACCACAGGGGTGCATTGCAGGCCGCGCGCATCTGCCAGTCGCGTGCCAGGTTCGACCGGCTGCTCATGCGAACTCGCTCGCAGGCAAGAAGTGTGGGAACCGGGTTGATGCGCGACGAGTGTGCGATCACTCACTGAACGCTTCTTAACCCTTTCAAATGCACCGTGACTTGAGGTTTTGGTGCCGATTCGGTAACATACTGGGTTTGTGAATTGAGGGAAAACCCCGGTGTTTGCTACAGGTCAGCCGCTTGCGTTGTCTGCATGGCGCAGGGCTGGCCTCGCTGCCGGTCTTGCACTGTCGTTGCTAGGACCGGGCCTGGTCGAGGCCAAGGGTCCGCTGGCGGAATCGGAAACGGTCCGGCTCGTCGACCTGCCGCGTGAAGCGCAGATCACCGAACGCCTGATCCGCTCCAACGGTCCGTTTCCGTATCGCAAGGATGGCACGACCTTCGGCAACCGGGAGCGACTCCTTCCATTGAGACCTCGTGGTCACTACCGCGAATACACCGTCCCCACGCCATGGTCGCGCGATCGTGGAGCCAGGCGGATCGTTTGCGGCGGGAACCCTCCTTCGAAACCCGAATCCTGCTTCTACACCGACGATCACTACGCCAGTTTCAGACGCATCGTGCAGTGAAAGTCTTCCCCAGTTCGAGGTTCAGGGCCGGTTGGCGTCCGGCGGCTCTGACCGTTTGCCCAGATTTCTCTTTTCCAGTGCTCCAAGGAGGAACGTGACCATGCTCTTGCAGACAGTCCGTCCGAACATCGTTCAATCGATCCGCGCCTATCGCGTCGAGGATCTGCAGCAGGCGGCCCAGTCCGGCCAGCAGCATTTCCTCTACGCCAATCTCGGCGCGGCCCAGTCCAAGCAGGATGTACTCGAGACCATCGCCGAGTCGTTCCTGTTTCCGGCTCACTTCGGCAAGAATTTCGACGCCTTGTTCGACTGCATGACCGACCAGGTCAACAAGGCGGGCGAGCAGCCGGGCTTTGTCGTCGTTCTCGAGCAGTTGCCCGACAACGCACGCTTCGACCGCGAGGCGCGCGAGCAACTGCTCGATGTCTTTCGTGATGCGGCCGATTTCTGGGCCGAGCGAAAGGTGCCATTCAGGTGTTTCTATTCTTTTCAGTAGCCCGCTCCCAGGAACAAGGGTCATGGGAGCGGGCGACGGAAGTGGCCCAAAACGTTGCTGCAAAGCCTGCCAAGGCGGGTTCGAAAGCCGCAGCCAATTCGAACTTCGGCATGAACATGCCGATGATGAGCAGTGCCTTCGACACATCGATGTGGCTGAACGCAGCCTGATCGACTGAGCTCAGAAGCGGGCGGCGTTGCCGCCCTGAACGATGCGACGCGCCGCCGGGAAACCGCTGCGGCGCGTGCTTTTTTCCGGCGTCAGCGCGCTGCCGCGGCGCGCGTCAGCGCCAGATATTCGGCGACCGGTACTTCCTCGGCACGCCGCTGCAGATCGAACCCGGTATCGAGCCGGCGCGCAGTGATCCAGCCGCCGAGCGTATGGCGCAGCAGCTTGCGGCGCTGCGAAAACGCGACGCCGACGATTTCGCCGAGCAGCGCGACATCGATGCCGGCAACCGCGTCGGCCGGCAGCGGCGTCATCCGCACGATCGCCGAATCGACGCGCGGCGGCGGCTCGAACGCCTCCGGCGGCACGTCGAGCACCTGTTCGATGTGATAACGCCACTGCAGCATCACCGACAGCCGGCCGAAATCCTTGTTGCCGGGCTCGGCAGCCATCCGCTCGACCACCTCCTTCTGCAGCATGAAATGCTGGTCGACGACCGAATCGACCGCACCGAGCAGATGGAACAGGATCGGCGTCGAGATGTTGTACGGCAGATTGCCGACGACACGCAGCCGCTGGCCGGCACGCTGCGCGAGTGCCGCGAAATCGACCTTCAACACGTCAGCCTCGATCACCTCGAGCTCGGGCCGGCGGCGCAATCTGGCTGCCAGATCGCGGTCGAGTTCGATCACCATCAACCGCTCACAGCGGGCCACCAGCGGATCGGTCATGGCCGCCAGCCCGGGGCCGATTTCGACCAGCGCGTCGCCGGGGCGCGGCGCAATTGAAGCGACGATCTGCTCGATGATGCCGGCGTCGGTCAGAAAATGCTGACCGAAACGCTTGCGGGCGATGTGTTTCATCGGGCGCCGCTCACGGCGGCGGCTCGCGCATCTCGATGTAGGCGCGGGCGCGCAATTCCTTCAGCCAGTCCTCGTAGGCGGCCTCGTATTTGCGCTCGCGCAGCACATTGCGCGCCTGCTCGCGCCGCTGCCGGGTGTCGAGTTCGACTTCGCGGCGGTCGATGACCTGGATCAGGTGGACACCGAAACGCGAGACGATCGGATCGGAAATGCCGCCGACCGGCAGCGCATCCATCGTCTGCTCGAATTCCGGAACCAGGCTGCCAGGCGAGGTCCAGCCGAGATCACCGCCGGCGACCGCGCTGTTGTCCTCGGAATTGTCGCGGGCGAGGGCCTCGAAGCTCGCGCGGCCGGCCTGGATCTGGCGCTTGAATTCGGCCAGCCGGCGCATCGCCGCCTCTTCGCTGAGCTGGGCGGACGGGCGCAGCAGGATGTGCCGCGCGTGGGTCTGCGTCACCGTGAAGGCGTCGGGCTCGCGCCGGTCCTTCAGCTTCAGGATGTGGAAGCCGGCGCCGCTGCGCAGCAGTTCCGGCGCGATTTCGCCGGTTTTCAAGGTCTTGACGCGGGCGACAAAGATATCGGGCAGGCGATCGGCCGGCCGCAATCCAAGTTCGCCGCCTTCAGCGGCATTGGCTCCGTCGGACATCTGGCGGGCAACGGCTTCGAAGGATTCGCCGGCCCGCACGCGCGCCAGCGCGCCTTCGGCACGGATCCGCCGTTCCATCACCTGCGCATCGCTGGCGCGCTCGGGCACCGCGACGAGGATCTGCGCAATGTTGTACTGGACGCCGCCGGACGCCGCATGCTGGCGGGCAAGCTCGGCATCAACTTCGGCATCGGTGATGCGGATCCGCGACTGCACCTCGCGTTCGCGGGTTCGCTCGACCAGGATCTGGTCGCGCAGGTTGTTGCGGAAGCGGCCGTAGTCGATACCTTCCCGCTGCAGCCGCTGGCGCAGTTCAAGCGGCGACAGCTGGTTTTGCACCGCGACGTTGTTCACCGCGCGGTCGAGTTCGGCCTCGTCGACACGCTGCCCGGTTTCGCGCGCAGCAGTGATCAGCACCCGTTCGTCGATCAGTTGCTGCAGGATCTCCTTGCGCAGTTCGTCTCCAGGCGGCAGCCGGTTGCCGGCCGCGCGGGCTGCTTCGCGAACGCGCTCGAGCCGGATCGCGAGTTCGCCGGCGGTGACGAGTTCCTGGTTGACGACCGCGAGGATGTAGTCACCCCGGCGCGCCGAAGCAGGCGCAGGTGCCGGCGCTGCCGCGGCAGCCGGCCGCTGGGCCGACGCCCGCTCGGGCGTCTTCAGCTGGGCGGTGACATCGGGCGCCGCTGCGGCCGCGAGAACACAGGCCAGCAAGCTGCCGAGCATGCGCGGCGCCGCTGTCTTGTGCAGGCCCGCGTCACCACGCGCTTGTGTCAGTTCATTCATAAATTTCCGCATTCGAGCCAATGGGCGTCGATTCGCGCAACAGCCGGTATCCGGGGATATTGTCCTTCAAGACCTGCAGCGGGCTGCTGCCGAGGCGGGAGAGCCCGACCAGCTCGAGTTGCAACAACAGCCGCGTCGTCGCTTCGCTGCGGCCGGTCGAGAGCCGCTCGGCAACGATGCGACCGATCCAGCAGCCGGCGTCGTATTCGAGGCCGATGATCGAATCGGTGATCCGGCGGTCGCTGGTGCTGTAGTTGATCCGGCCGACGCCGTAGAGGCTGCCGCCGCAGGCCGAGCCTTCGGTCTGCAAGGTCCTCGCCGGCGCATCGCCGCCCGAGACCGGACCATAAAGCGGCCATTGCCAGCCGAGTTCGAGCTGCTCGCTGAGCCCTCGGGTCAGGCGATAAGTGGCGCTGACGGTGCGAAACGGCCCCGGCGAATACCGCGCGCTGGCGACCGAGCGGACGACGCGACCGAGGTCGGGGTTGTATTGCACCGACGAATCGAGCGTCCAGCGTGGCACCAGCGTCGTCCGGCCGAGCAGCAGCAGGTCGGAAAAGCGCTGTGTCGTCGGCAGGCCGTCGGCGGTGATCCGCTGGTCGCGGAACAGCATCCGCTGTGCGACGCCGAAACGCATCAGCTCGGCGCCACTGGCCGGATCGAGCATGCGGCTGGTGACGCCGGCGGTCAGCTGGTGGGCATCGGAGATGCGGTCGATGCCGGTGAAGCGGCTTTCGGTATAGATCGAATCGAAATTGAAATCCTTCACCGCGGTATCGAAGACCGGGAAATCGCGTTGCTGCCGGTACGGCGTATTGACATACAGCAGGCGCGGCTCGAGCGTCTGCCGCAGCGACCTGCCGAAAAACTCGGTATCGCGTTCGAGCACCCAGGCGCTGTCCAGGCTGGCTGTCGGAATCACCCGCGAGCCACCGGTGCTGCCATTGGCCAGCGGCTGGTCGAGCGAATACGAGGCGGCGTTGAAGGACAGTTTCGGCGTCAGCGTCCAGCCCGGCGTGACCCACGGGCGGCTGATCGAGCCGAGCGCATGGATGCGGTCGCCGGTCGGGCGCCCGCGCAGCCCGGTCGGCCCGACCAGTGCACCGGTCGGCACGCCACGAACGCCGCCGGTGACATCGGTCGGATTGACGAAGCGGTTGAACTCGGCGTTGAATTCGATCCGCAGCCCCGGACCAACCTGCTGCGCGGTGCGCACACCGACCTGCGGCAGCCGGTCGTACGGGGCCTCGATGCGGCTCGCAAGGTCGCTGTTCTGCAGCACCTGCCAGCGCTGCACGCGTGCATACGCGGTCCATTCGCCACCGCGTTTGCCGACCTGAATTGGCCGGCTTGCCTGCAGGTCCGACAGCAGCAACCGCGGCGTCAGGCTCGGCACGTTTTCGCTGAAATCCTTCCAGTAGTCGTCATCGGAAACGCGCAGCACGCGCAGCGAAACCCGCGTCTTCGACGGCAACGCATGGTCGTGCTGCATGCCGAGTGCATAGCGGTCGCGGCCGGCCAGCCGGTCGGCCGGCAGCAGGTCGAGATCGAGCTTGCCGCTGAAGCGCGGCTCGAGGTAACGGAATTCGCTGTCGACACCGACGCCGCGTTTCGCGATCACCGTCGGTGTCAGCGTCGCATCGCGGTTCGGCGCGATATTCCAGTAGTACGGCGCGGCCACCTGCAGGCCGCTGTTGCTGTCGATCGCGATGCTCGGCGGCAGCCAGCCCGACTTGCGCGCATCGGTCAATGGAAAACTGAGCACCGGCGCGGCTAGGATCGGCACGCCGTAGAAACGCAGCACCGCGCCTTCGGCAATGCCTTCGTTGGCATCGAAGTCCATCTTCAGACGCCGTGTGCTCAGCTCCCAGGCCGGCCCGACATAACGGCCCTGTGCGTCGAGGCGATCGTCGACCTGGCAGCTCGAGTAGGTCGCGCGTTGCGCGGTCGCGCGGTAGCGATCGAGAAAGTCGACCCGCTCGGCATGGCCGCCGGCACCGGTGCGGCTGAAAAAATAGGTCGGCTGAAGAAAAAAGCCTTCGTAGGTCTGCACCTTCAGCTGCAGTTCGGGGCCGCTGTAGACATTGCCGTCACGGCTGATCCGCACATTGCCGACCGCACGCGCCAGCGCATCGGGATAGTCGAAACTCAGCTCGTCGGCGGTGATCGTGACCTCGCCGCGCTGGAACTCGGCGTCACCGCGAGCCACCGCATCGAGGTCCGGCCGGCCGGTGATTTCTCGCGCTTCGAGCACGATCGGCAACGGCCTGTCCGCTGGCGCCGACTGCGACCAGCCGGCCAGCGGCGCTCCCGACGCCAGTACGCCGGCAATCAGCAGGCGGCTGCAGCCGATCAGCAGCGGGCGACGGAATTCGGGCAACTGGGGCACGGGTAGGCGGAAGGCTGGGCTTGACGTGCGGCAGACAGCCGCGGGGTTGGGAGGCCGGCATCGGACAGCGCGTCTGCCCGATGTCGGCAGGTCGACCCGCCGGCGGCAGCAACGAATCCGCGACCAGTTGTCACGGTAGTCGAGCAGCGGCACCGCGCGACTCCGTAGAATCGATTATCCATGCTCGAGCCGACGCCAACTCCCAGCCGATTGACCTGGCCCAGTGCCGAACGGGAAGCTGCGTTCGCCGACTGGCTCGAGTCGGTCCGACCCGCCCATCAGCTGCTGCCGCAAAGCCTGCGGCCGGCATCGGCCGATGCCAGTTTCCGGCGCTACCTGCGCATCGATCGCGAACCCGGCGCTGGCGGCGGCAGCCTGATCGTGATGGACGCGCCGCCGCCGCAGGAAGACGTCCGGCCGTTTGTCGCGGTCGCCGGCCAGTTGCAGGCGGCCGGCCTGCATGCGCCGCGCGTGCTGGCACAGGATGCCGAGCAAGGCTTTCTGCTGCTCAGCGACCTCGGACAGACGCTGTATCTGCAGGCGCTCGGCGATGCGGTGGCCAGCGAAGACCGCGGCAGCATCGACCGGCTGATGCGCGACGCCGCGACGACGCTGCTCGAGTGGCAGCAGCGGATCGATCCGACGACGCTGCCGCCCTATGACGCCACCTTGCTGAACCGGGAGCTGTCGCTGTTCCCGGAATGGTGTGTCGAGCGTGAACTCGGCCAGCAGTGGACCGAACACGAACGCGCGATCTGGGATGCCGCCTGTTCGTTGCTGGTTGCCAGTGCGCTGGCGCAGCCGACGCTGGCGGTGCATCGCGACTACATGCCGCGCAACCTGATGGTCACCGAAAACGGCCCCGGCATCCTCGACTTCCAGGATGCGGTCAACGGTCCGGTCAGCTACGACCTCGCGTCGCTGCTGCGGGATGCCTTCATCAGCTGGGACGAGGAATTCGAGCTCGACATCGCGGTGCGTTACTGGGAAGGCGCGCGCAAGGCCGGCCTGCCGGTCGACCCCGATTTCGGCGAATTCTGGCGCCAGGTCGAATGGATGGGCCTGCAGCGCCACCTGAAGGTGCTCGGCATCTTCTGCCGCCTGAAGCACCGCGACGGCAAGCCGAAATACAGCGAGGACCTGCCGCGATTCTTCGCTTACGCCCACCATGTCGCGGCGCGCTATTCGGCGCTGCGTCCGCTGTCGCGGCTGCTCGAGCTGCTGATGGGCGCGCAACGCATCGACGCGTTTTATTGACGGACGGCGCTGGGGCTCATCGCCTCAGCTTGCCGTCCTCGCGCTTGGCCTCCGCCATCGCCTCCGGTTCGAGCTCCTCGGCGTAGCGGTTCATCCTGACGAAGAAACCCCAGCCTGCCAGCATCACGCCGGTGGCGACGATCAGCAACGCGGCATCGACGAGTTCGACCGATTGATCGTTCATCGACTTGAACGTCGCGACCAGCCCCTCGATCGCCAGCGCGACGGTGACGACGACAAAGAAGCGCGACAGGAAACGCCGCACGCGGGTCGGTGCGCTGACGTCGGCATCGCGGATCACCTCTTCTTCGGTGATCGTTTCGCTGATCTGCAGCGCGACCACTGCAGCGGCCAGCAGACCGACGGCTTCGATCAACTCCTGCGCCGCGGTGCGGTTGAAGCCGCCGTCCAGCGCGTTCCAGCCGACGCGGGCGGCAATGATGGTCAGCAGGATTGCGGCGAGTGCAAACAGCACCGCCATCAGCACGTGAACCAGGCGGTAGCCCGTGGTGACAAGCTTCATGGCTGATCCGCCCGGCAGGCGCAAGCGCGCCGGCTGGCGGATGGAGTCGGAGACGCAATCATCGTGTGCCGCATTGCCGGCCGAAGTGCATCGGAGCCGGGCCCGCATGACCGCCGGACTTGTCCTACAGCAATCGCCGCGCCGGCGTACGAGGCGCCGCGTCACCGGCCGATCGCCGTTGCGGCAGCCTTGCGGCAGCATCTGCACCGATGGCAAGCACCAAGCGCGGCCGCATCGCCGCGATCATCATCTGGCCACTGCTGCTGGCAGCGGCCGCTGTGGCATGGCACGTCTGGCACGACATCGGATGGCGCCCGCCGGACCGCTGGAATCCGTTCGCACCGCTGCGCATCGACGAAACGCCGGGATGGCTGACCCGCTACAAGCTGGCCCGCCTCGACGGCGATCCGCAACGCTGCCTCGCGGTGCTGGACGGCAGCGGTTTCGACTTCCGCCCGCTTGCCGATCACCACCCGGCACCCGGATGCGGCTTCGATGATGCGGTGCGCATCAGCCGCAGCGCATCCGCACTGTCTGCGCCGCTGACGCTGTCGTGCCCGGCCGCGGTCTCGCTGGCCTTGTGGGAGCGTCACGTCGTGCGGCCGGCCGCCGGGCGCCATCTGCAGCAGCCGATCGCACGTCTCGACCATCTCGGCAGCTATGTCTGCCGCAATGTTTATGGTCGGCCGGACGGCCCGCGCAGCCGTCATGCCAGCGCCGATGCAATCGATATCGCCGGCGTCACGCTGAGCGGCGGCAGGCGCATCCGGCTCGTCGATGGCTGGAGCGGCTCCGGCGCCGACGCGACCTTTCTGCGCGAGATCCGCGATGGCGCCTGCCGCTTTTTTGATGGTGTGCTGAGTCCGGACTACAACGCCGCGCACGCCGACCATCTGCACCTCGAGCGACACGGCTACCGCGTCTGCAGGTAGCCATGTCGTGGCGAGGATTATTCCGATTATCGGAATGATCAATTCATGACTGAGCAGTTTATCTAACTGGGACAAACCCTTAGAGTTCAGTCCATCGATGAGCCAGTCATCCATGTGAAGACTCACCGAGGTGGACAAGACGGTTTCAGCCAAGCGATGCCGTCCTGCCCGGATCAACTCTTACTGTGAAGGAAATCATCATGAATGCAAAAACCAATGCCCTGATCGCCGCCGCTGCCCTCGCCATCATCGGCACCTCTGCATCCGCCTTCGAAGCGGTCGGCCAGCAATTGCCGGTGGCGTCGACGCTGAGCCGCGCCGAAGTCACCGCCGAGCTGGTGCGCGCCCGCCAGGCCGGTGAAATCGTGCAGACCGCGGAGGCCTACAGCCAGGCCGATGCGGCACTGCTGGCGTCGCGTCGCAGCGGCTTGAGCCGGGAGCAGGTCCGTCGTGAACTGGCGCAGGCAGGCGCCACCACGGCCAACGAAGCCTATGGCGCGGTGGCCGTTGGCGTTCAAGCGCCGTTCAAGGCCGGCGCTGCTGAATAAGGCCGGCAGCCGGGCAGACCCGGTGCGTCAGCAAGCCGCCTTTCGAGGCGGCTTTTTTTTGGCCCGACGCGCCAGGCTGCGGGCAGGCTGATCAGCGCTTGGTTTCACAGCCGGCCGCGAGCAGCCACGGATCGCGGTCGCCGCCGACGCTGCCGAATTGCGCGATCAGGAAGTCGAGAAAGGCCCGGGTCCGCGCCGGCACATGTTTGCGCGTCGGCATCGCGGCATAAATCGTCGACGCCTGCATGTGCCACTCCGGCAACACCCGCTCGAGTGCGTTTTCCAGCAGCGCATCCTCGACGACAAACGACGGCAGCCCGGCAATGCCGAGGCCGGCCAGCGCAGCGGCATACATCGTGTCGACATGGTTGGTGCTCAGAACCGGTCGGCGCAGCTGCAGGCGCACGCTGTCGCCGCCCGGTTCGTCGTCGCCAAAATGGCCTTGCTGGAACCGCAGTTCGCGCAGGAAGGCAGGGACCATCGCGGCATGATCCTGCAGATCATTCGGGTGCTGCGGCCGGCCATGGCGGTCAAGATATTCCGGCGTCGCGCAGACGATCACTTCGGTCTGCGCCAGCCGCCGGGCGATGAATTCGCCCTCGAGCAGCCGGTTGCCGATGATGATGATCGTGATGTCGACGCTTTCGTCGACCGTCTCGACCGGGCCGCTCGTCACCAGCTCGACCGTGACATGCGGATAGTCGGCATGGAAACGCGGCAGGTTCTTGGCAATCTGGTGCACCGCAAACGCCGGCGGCACCAGCACGCGCACATGGCCGCGCGGGTCGGAGGTAGCCAGATTGGCCTGCGCCTCGGCCTCGTCGACATCGGTCAGGATCTGCCGCACCCGGTCGAGGTAGTTGGCACCGGCGCCGGTCAACGCAAGCCGGCGGGTCGTGCGGTTGATCAGACGCGCGCCCAGATGCTCCTCGAGTTCGGCGATCTGGCGCGTCACCGCGGCCGGCGACAGTTGCAGATCGCGCGCCGCCGCGGCAAATCCGCCGGTATCGATGACGCGGGCAAAAATCCGCATCGCATTCAGCCGGTCCATCGCTGCTCCAGGTGAGATCTGCCTCGGCCGGGCATTCTCGGTGATCGGCGCGGCGGCATCGGCCGATCGCGGAAAATCGGGCGATGTTGCGAATCACCGACCTGCGCCTGCCACTGGACCACGCTGAAGAGGCGCTGCGCGAAGCCATTGTCGGGCGGCTCGGGCTCGGCGACGCGGCGGCGTTGCGCGGCTTCACGGTTTTCAAGCGCAGCCACGATGCACGCAAGAAGAGCGCGATCGTGCTGATCTACACGATCGACTGCGAGCTGGCCGACGAGGCCGCGGTGCTGCAGCGGATGGCCGGCGATCCGCATGTGCGCGTTGCACCCGATACCTCGTACCGCTTCGTCGGCCATGCGCCGGCCGACTTCGCGGCCGAAAGGTCCGTGCGGCCGGTGATCGTCGGCTTCGGGCCTTGCGGGCTGTTTGCCGCACTGCTGCTCGCGCAGATGGGCCTGCGGCCGATCGTGCTCGAGCGCGGCAAGGCGGTGCGTGAACGGACCAAGGACACCTGGGGCCTGTGGCGCAAGCAGCAGCTGAATCCGGAGTCGAACGTGCAGTTCGGCGAAGGCGGCGCCGGCACCTTCTCGGACGGCAAGTTGTGGAGCCAGATCAGCGACCCGCGGCATCTGACGCGCAAGGTGCTGACCGAATTTGCGAAGGCCGGCGCACCGGAGGAGATTCTCTGGGTCGCGAAGCCGCACATCGGCACCTTCCGGCTGGTCAGCATGATCGAGAAGATGCGCGCCGAAATCGAATCGCTCGGCGGCGAGATCCGCTTCGAGCAACGTGTCGTCGACCTCGTGATCGAGCGCGGCGCGGTGCGCGGCGTCGTGCTGGCCAGTGGCGAGCAGCTGCGCGCCGACCAGGTCGTGCTGGCGCTTGGCCACAGCGCGCGCGATACCTTCTCGATGCTGCATCAACGCGGCGTCGCGATGGTCGCGAAGCCGTTTTCTATCGGCTTTCGCATCGAACACCCGCAAGGGCTGATCGACCGCGCGCGTTTCGGGCCGAATGCCGGCCATCCGCTGCTCGGCGCGGCCGACTACAAACTTGTCCACCATGCCGGCAACGGCCGCTCCGTCTACAGCTTCTGCATGTGCCCGGGCGGCACCGTCGTCGCAGCGACGTCGGAGGTCGAGCGCGTCGTCACCAACGGCATGAGCCAGTATTCGCGCAACGAGCGCAATGCGAATGCCGGCATCGTTGTCGGCATCACGCCAGCCGATTACGCCCAAGGCCCGGCGCCAGACGGCGTCGTCGACCCGCTCGACGGCATCGCCTTCCAGCGCTACTGGGAGTCGCGCGCCTATGAGCTCGGTGGCGGCGGCTACCTGGCGCCGGCCCAGCTGGTCGGCGATTTCATCAAGGGCCAGGCGTCGAGCGCGCTCGGTTCGGTCGAGCCGTCGTACAAGCCGGGCGTCACGCCGACCGCGCTCGGCGATCCGGCTCGCCCCAGCCTGCCCGGTTATGCGATCGACGCGATCCGCGAGGCCCTGCCGGCATTCGAGCGGCAGATCAAGGGTTTTGCGATGCCCGATGCGGTGCTGACCGGCGTCGAAACGCGGACCTCGTCGCCGTTGCGCATCGGCCGTGGCCGCAATCTGCAAAGCCTCAATGTCGCCGGGCTGTATCCGGCCGGCGAAGGCGCCGGTTATGCCGGCGGCATCATGTCGGCGGCGGTCGACGGCATCGAGGTCGCCGAGGCGATCGGCCGGGTCCTGCTCGGCACCGATTGACCGTCCGACGGCGCGAATGCTGCGCCGCCGACCCGCCGATCGGCGAACATCGGGTTACGCTCGCGCATTCGCACGATCAGGAGTTGCCGATGGTCCGTACCCTGCTGTTCATCCTCGCCCTGCTGCTGACCGCTCTGTTCGTCGCCATGAACTGGCCGACGTTTCTGGTGCCGACCGCGCTGACGCTGGGTTTTGTCGACATCCATGCGCCGCTGGGCATCATCATGCTCGGCATCCTCGGGGTTGCGCTGCTCGGCTTCGTCGCCTGGGCGTTGTCGATGCAGGGCCGCGCGTTGATGGAGTCGCGGCGGATGGCAAAGGAGTTGCACGCAAAAAGCGAACTGGCCGACAAGGCCGAGGCATCCCGCTTCACTGATCTGCGCGCCCACCTCGATACCCGCCTCGACCAGCTGCAGCGTTCGGTCGAGCAGCAGGGCAACGGGCTGGCCGCCCACTTTGGGCAACTCGAGGACCGCATGCATGCCTCCGAGCGGCCGGCGGTTCCGGTCGCGATCGAACCGGCGCCGCCACCGCCGCCGCTGCGCTAGTTGCTGCCCTGCTCACGCGCCAGCTTTTCGCTGCGCCAGTAGACGTCGTCGCCGCCGAGGCCATCGAGGTTGGCGCGGTTGAGTACCCGCGCCAGCACGAACATCAGGTCGCTGAGCCGGTTCAGGTATTGCCGCGGTTCGGCGCGCACCGCCGGCGTCGGCGGCGCATTGCCGTCATTCAGTGCCGGTGGCTGCGGCGCATTGGCCAGCGCAATCACCGCCCGCTCGGCGCGCCGGGCGACGGTGCGTGCAACGTGCGCCAGCGCGGCGCTGCGCGTGCCGGCCGGCAGGATGAATTCGACCAGCCGCGGCAACTGCGCATTCCATTTCGCCAGCGACTCGTCGAGGTGCAGCACCGCCTCTTCCTTCAGCAACGCAAAGCCGGGGATCGACAATTCGCCGCCGAGGTTGAACAACTCGTGCTGGATCACGACCAGCAGTTCGCGGATCTCGTCGGGCAAGGGCTCTGCGAGCAAGACGCCGATCTGCGAATTGAGTTCGTCGACATCGCCCATCGCCTGGATCCGCAAATCGTCCTTCGGCACCCGCTGGCCGTCGCCAAGGCCGGTGCTGCCGTCATCCCCGGTGCGGGTTGCAATCTGTGTGAGTCGGTTCGACATGATGTGGTTGGCCGGCTGCCGCAACGATAAAAAGAGAGGATAAGCCACCCGGATGTGCGACGGCGCGCAGCCGAACCGGCGATGATTGGATCAACCGACCCTGACGACGAAAAGCCTTCGATGAGTGCCACTCCCGAGCATCCCCAAGCCTCACAACACATGACGCGGGCCGCGCTGGTCATCGGCTTCCTGTTTGCGCTCGGCGTCGCCGCGCTGAAGATCCTCGAGCCCTTCCTGATCGCCGGCATGTGGGCGACGATCATCGTCGTCGCCAGCTGGCCGGCGCTGCTGTGGCTGCAGGCCCGGCTGGGCGGGCGGCGCTGGGCGGCGACCACGCTGCTGACGCTCGGCCTGCTGATCCTGCTGGTGATGCCGTTGTCGATCGCGATCACCGCAGCGGTCGTCAACGCCAGCGAAATCGCCGAGCGTGCGAAGACGCTCGGCAGCTACCGGCTGCCGACCCCGCCCGAATGGATTGCGACGCTGCCGCTGGTCGGCGAAAGGCTGCTCGAGTTGTGGAACCAGGTCGCAACCACCGGTATCCAGGGCCTGCTGTCGCAACTTGCGCCTTATGCCGGCGCGGTGGCCAAGGGGCTGGTCGCGCGCGCCAGCGGCGTCGGTTTTCTGGCGATCGAAAGCGTGCTGGCGCTGGCGTTTGCCGCGCTGCTCTACATGCGCGGCGAGGACGCTGCCCAGCTGGTGCAGCGCATCGGCGCGCGCATCGCCGGTCTGCGCGGCGCCAATGCGGTGACGCTGGCGACACGGGCGATCCGCGGTGTGGCGGTCGGTGTCGGCGGCACCGCAGTGATCCAGAGCGTGATGACCGGCATCGGCCTGGTGCTTGCCGGCGTGCCGTTTGCCGCCTTGCTCAGCGGCCTTGCATTCGTGTTGTGCCTGATCCAGGTCGGCACGATTCCGGTGCTGGCGCCGGCGGTGATCTGGGTCTTCTGGAGTGGCGATACCGGCTGGGGCATCTTCCTCGCGGTCTGGTCGGTGATCGTCGGCACCGCCGACAACGTGTTGCGGCCGATCCTGATCCAGCGCGGCGTCGATCTGCCGTTCTGGCTGGTATTCACCGGTGTCGTCGGCGGGCTGTTCGCCTTCGGTCTGGTCGGGCTGTTTGCCGGTCCGGTCGTGCTGGCGGTCGCGCGGATGCTGCTGCACAACTGGCTGGCCGATGGCGACGGCGAACTGCTCGCATTGCAGAAGGCCTACGGCATCCAGGCCGGTGACGCCGGTGCGCCCAGCCTGCGCGCCGCCGAGGCGCCGGCGCTGTCGGCACCCGAAGCAATGGGCAGCACCGGCGGGCCGAAGGTGCCGGAACTCTGAGCTGGCGCCGAACCGCCGTCAGTCGCGCACTTCGTCGACCTCGATCAGCAGGCTGCGCCGCCGCGCGCCGCTGGATGCCACTTCGACGCCGATGCGCAGGCCCTGGCCCGGCGGCACGCGACGCTCGAAGCGGTAATCGAGGCCGTCGATGCCGGCATGGGTGTCGACGCGGCGCTGCCATTGCTGCTGGCCGTCGGCGAGCACACGCAGCTGATGCCAGGCCAGCTCGGCGTCGTCGACCCGCTGCACGCTCATCGAGCAGCTGATCTCGAAGCGGCGTTCGCGGCTGGCATGCGGCGGCACCAGCAGCGTCGCCACCGCATCGTCGCCGGCGTCGAGCCGCCAATGTTCGCTGCGCTCGTTGTGGCTGGCGGCGGCTGCCGGTCGGCGTTCGGGTTTCGGTTTCATCGAGATTCGGTTGACGGTAGGGCTGCGGACAGCCAGCGGTTGATCGCGGCCGGGTGGCCGCCCGGATCGGCGGCATCGATGCTCAGCGACTGCGCCGCTTCGGCCGGCGTCAGCGGCTCGGCGACCGCGCTCAGCCGATCGAGCACCGACAAGTCGGCTTCGGATGGATTGTCGGCCCGCTGCAGCCGGCGCGCGATGCGCTGGCGCAGCAGCGCCTGCGGCGCCCGGCAATCGACGACGGCAAACCGGTGGCCCAGCGATTCGGCCAGCGCAGCAAACTGCTGCCGCTCACTGCGGCGCAGGAACGCCGCATCGACAACCACCGGCCAGCCGGCGCGCAGCAGCAGCTCGGCGAGATCGAGCAGCCGCTGGTAGGTCCGACGGGTCGCCGCTTCGCCGTAGATGTCGCCGACCCGCCGTGATGACTCGAGCGCGGTCAGGCCGAACAGCCGCTTGCGCTCGACATCGGAGCGCAGCCGGATCGCGCCACCGCGATGCACCAGTTCTGCGGCGACGTGGCTCTTGCCGGATGCCGGCAGGCCATGGGTGATCAGCAGCCAGGGCGCGGCCGGCGCAGCGAGCTCGGCTGCCAGCCCACGATAGCCGGCGGCAGTGCAGACGGGTATGGGCTGCGCGTCGACTCCGGCCGACAGATCGCCGACCAGCGCGCGTACCAGCGCCCGTCGGACCATCAGAAACCGCAGCCCTGGCAGGCCCTCGAAATCGCCGCCGGCTTCGAGGTAGGCATCAAGAAAACGCCAGGCCTCGGCGCTGTGGCCCTGTGCCAGCAGATCCATCACGACGAAGGCGATGTCGTCGATCACATCGATGTTGCGCAACTCGGCGTCGAATTCGATCGCGTCGAATGCGGTCGGCTCGGCGCCATCCTCCTGCAGCAGATTGCCCAGATGGAGGTCGCCATGGCATTCGCGGATCCGCCCCTGGCTGCGCCGCTCGGCCCAGAAAGCATCGAGCCTGGCCAGTTCGCCAGGCAGCCAGCGACGTAGATGCGTCAACTCAGGCCCGGCCGGATCGGCCGGCTGCGCATCGAGCACCTGGCGCGTGATCCGCTCAATGACTTCACGTGAGCCAAAACGGCTGTCCGACGGCAATACCGCAGCATCGCGGTGGAACTCTGCCAGTCGCCGCGCCATTGCATCGATCTGCTGCGCTGTCAGCGTGCCCGCGGCGAGCCGCTCGTTCCACAGGCAACCATCGGCAAAGCGCCGCATCCGCACTGCAACATCGACCACCGGCCCCGTCGCATCGAAATCGGCGCCATCCGGCCCTTCGCGCACTTCGACGATGCCCCGGTAGATCGATGCCGCCAGACGGCGGTTCAGCCGCAATTCCTCTTCGCAGAAGGCCCTTCTGGCCGCCAGCGTCGAGGTATCGAGGAATGGCAAGCGCAGCGGCTTCTTCAGCTTGAAGGCCTCGTTGGCGGTCAGCAGCAGCCACGAGACGTGGGTCTCGATCAGCTTGACCGGACGACCCTGCCGGGCTTCGAGCCGGCGACGCAAGTCGGCGACGCGGGTTTTCGCCTGTGGCAGCGTGCGGGATTTGTCGTTGGCGGACATCCGATCGATGCTACCCGCGTCGGCCGACGCGGATGCGCCGGTTCTTGTCCTGCGTCAACCGGCAGCCGGTCGGCTGGACTACAGTGTGTTGCGGATCCAGCGAATTTCAGGAGCCATCATGAAATCGACACAGCGAACGGACTTGTCCGCGATGAACGCGGGTTTCGGGCCGATCTTCCAGCAGATGCTGCAGTTCCAGCAGGCGCAGTGGCTCGGCCTGCTGAGCTGGCAGCAATCGATGCTGGCAATGCAGAGCGATCTATACGACCAGTGGTTGTCACGCTGCGCCGACGCTGCGCGGCTCGACGACTGAGGGGGCGGACGATGACCTACCGGAGCCTGATCGTGCTGCTCGGCAGCGACGAACGCAATGCGGTACGCACCGCAACGGCGATCGAGCTGGCACGGCGATTCGAAGCCCATCTGGTCGGCCTTGCGCCGACCGGCATCGTCGATCTGCCGGTCGTCACCGACCCGTCCGGCTCGATGGGCAATCTGGTCGAACTGGCCTGGGGCAGCCTGCGCGACGAAGCGGCAAAAAACGCCGCCGCCTTTCAGCAGGCCTGCAGCGAGGCCGGGCTGCCATCGTTCGAAGCGGTCGTCGACGAAGCCGATCGGATCGGCTCGCTTGTCCACCATGCGCACTGCAGCGATCTGTGCATCGTTTCGCAGGCGGGTCTGGACGCGCCCGATCGTCGCAAGCAGCAGCGTGCGCTCGAACAGATGGTGCTCGACTGCGCGCGGCCGACGCTGATCCTGCCGGACGCCGGCGTTTTCCGCAGCGTCGGCAGCCAGGTGATGATCGCCTGGGACGACAGCCGCGAGGCGGCGCGTGCGGTATCGGACGCGCTGCCGCTGCTGCGCATCGCCGACGGCGTCGAGGTGATCAACTGGATCGAATCGAAGGCCGACGACGAACTCGCGCAGAGCACGCGACTGCAGGCACTGCAGCGCTGGCTGATGTGGCAGGGCGTCAGCGCGGAGATCAAGACCGAGGTGTCCGAAATACCGATCGCCGAGGCGATGTTGTCACGTGCCGCCGATGGCCAGGCCGACCTGATCGTGATGGGTGCCTATGGGCATTCGCGATGGACCGAACGGCTGCTCGGCGGTGCAACCCGCGGCATCCTCGGCTCGATGACGGTGCCGATCGTGATGTCGCATTGATTCGCCCACCCCCGGAGCGGCTTACGCCGCTCCCCCTCAAGGGGGCGCAACTGGCGGACCGGCCGAGCCGGATCCGCGGTTGCCGCTTGATGGAAACGGAGGTGAACCCATCGCGCTGCAGAGCAATTGCTCGATCTGGCGCGCGAGCGCAAGCGAATGAGAACGAACGATGAGCATCCGCCACCTCGAATATCTGCTCAATCCGAAATCGGTTGCGGTGATCGGCGCGTCGAAGCGCGCCGGCAGCGTCGGTGCGACGGTCTGGCGCAACCTGCGCGCCGGCAGCTTTGGCGGTGCGGTTTTTGCCGTCAATCCGAAATACCGCAAGCTCGATGGCGAGACGGTTTTTGCGCGGCCGAAGGATCTGCCCGACGCGCCTGATCTGGCGGTGATCTGCAGCCCCGCCGGAACTGTCATCGAGCTGATCGACGAACTCGCGGGCTGCGGCTGCCGCGCCGCCATCGTGATGACGGCCGGACTGACCAAGGACCAGAAGCAGGCGATGCTCGATGCGGCGCGGCCCGGCCTGCTGCGCGTGCTCGGGCCGAACTGCCTCGGCCTGCTGAGCCCGCACATCGGACTGAACGCGAGCTTTTCGCATGCGCAGGCGCTGGCCGGGCAGGTGGCATTCGTCTCGCAGTCCGGCGCGCTGGTCACCGCGGTGCTCGACTGGGCCGGCTCGCGCAACATCGGCTTCTCGCACATGGTGTCGCTCGGCGAACACGCCGACGTCGATTTCGGCGACCTGCTCGATCACCTCGCCAGCGACATCCGCACCCGCTCGATCCTGCTCTACATCGAATCGATCGAATCGCCTGCCAAATTCATGTCGGCAGCGCGGGCGGCGGCACGCAACAAGCCGGTCATCGTCGTGAAGGCCGGCCGCGCCGGCAAGGGCATGGCGGCAGCGGCATCGCATACCGGTGCGCTGGCCGGTGCCGACATCGTCTTCGATGCCGCATTCCGCCGCGCCGGCATGTTGCGCGTCGATACGCTGCAGGATTTGTTCATGGCCGCCGAGACGCTGGCCCGCTTCGCATCGAACCGCGACCAGACGATGACGCTGATGACCAACGGCGGCGGTGCCGGCGTGATGGCCGCCGACGCCGCGGCGCTCAGCGGCGTCGGCTTGTCCGAGATGAGCGAGAAGCTGCGCAATCAACTCGACGAGGTACTGCCGCCGACCTGGTCGCGCAGCAACCCGATCGACATCATCGGCGACGCGCCGGTCGAACGCTATTGCGACACCTTGCAGGCGGTGCTTGCCGACCGCACGGCCGGTGCGGTGCTGTTCATGCATGCGCCGACCGCGATCGTGCGCAGCGACGAGATCGCCCGCGCCTGTGCGCCGATGGTCCGCCAGGCGACCGATCGCGTGTTGGCCTGCTGGCTCGGCGACGAATCGGTGGCCGCCGCGCGCCGCATCTTCGAGGATGCCGGCGCGGCGAACTACGACACGCCGGAGGAAGCGGTGCGCGCATTTGCGTTGCTGTCGACCTACCGGCGCAACCAGACGCTGATGCTCGAGGCGCCAACCGCCGATGAAAACGGCGCGCCGGACATCGCCACCGCGCGGCGTGTCATCGATGCCGCACTCGGCGACGGCCGCGAGATGCTCGACGAGATCGAAGCGAAGAAGCTGCTGCACGCCTACGGCATTCCGGTTGTCAGATCGGTCGAATGCGGCGCGACTGCCGCCGCGGTCGTCGCCTGTGCCGGCGAGATCGGTTATCCGGTCGTGCTGAAGATCCTGTCGCACGACATCAGCCACAAGTCCGATGTCGGCGGCGTCGCGTTGAACCTGCAGGACGAAGGCAGCTTGTGCGCTGCGGCCGAGCAGATGCTGCAGCGGGTCAAGGCGGCAAAACCGGACGCGCGGATCAACGGTTTTTCGGTGCAGACAATGGCCAGCATGCCGTATGTGCAGGAGCTGATTGCCGGCGCCAGCGTCGATCCGGTATTCGGCCCGGTGATCCTGTTCGGCCAGGGCGGCACCGCGGTCGAGGTGATTGCCGACCGGGCGGTTGCATTGCCGCCGCTGAACCGCGTGCTCGGCCGCGAGCTGATCTCGCGCACCCGAGTCGCCCGGCTGCTGGCCGGCTACCGCGATCATCCGCCGGCGCGCCAGGATGCGATTGCCGATGTGCTGATCGGGTTGTCGCAAATGCTCGCCGATCTGCCCGAACTGGCCGAACTCGACATCAACCCGCTGTGGGCGAACCACGAAGGGGTGCTGGCGCTCGATGCGCGGATCAGGCTCGATGCTGCCAAGCCGGCCGGCGCAGCGCGTTTTTCGATCATGCCCTACCCGGCCGATCTGGTCGAATCGGTGCCATGGCAGGGCGAAACCATCGTGTTGCGGCCGATCCGGCCGGAGGACGGCCCGCGACACCGCGCCTTTGCCGGGCGGCTCGGCGCCGAAGACCTGCGGCTGCGCTTTTTCAGCGTGCGCCGCGAATTGCCGCAAAGCGAACTGGCCCGGCTGACGCAGATCGACTATTCACGCGAAATGGCCTTCATCGCGGTAAAGCCCGGCGCCGACGGCGACGAGACGCTCGGCGTCGTCCGTGCGGTCTGCGACCCGGACAATGTCGAAGCGGAATTTGCGGTGATCGTCCGCTCTGACCTGAAAGGCAAGGGACTGGGCGGCATGTTGATGGACAAGCTGCTGCGTTATCTGAAGGCGCGCGGCACCCGCCGCGTGATCGGCCACGTGCTGCACGACAACAAGTCGATGCAGGGGCTGGCAGCGCATCTCGGCTTCAAGATGCGCAAACACGAGATCGACGACGACGCCACCGTCTGGGAGCTGTCGCTGCAGACAGAGGCGTGACGCAGCGTCAGCCGGGATCGAGGCCGGACGCCCCATGCCGCGGCGGCGCGATGCGCTCGCCTGCGGCACGGCGCCAGATCCAGCGCAGCCCGGCCGCGACGTCCGGCCGTGAGCCGGCCATCCGCGGCACGTCGAGCGGGTTCAGCCTGTCGGCCAGCCGTCGCGCGACGACGAAGGTGAAGATATAACTCGGCTCCTGGCCCATCCGCAGGTCGCTGATCAGCACCTGCTCGTCGCGCTGCGACAAACCAAAAAAGCCGTGGCTGAAACGGGCGACGCGGTCGACCGCAGGCGACGCGCCGTCGAGCCGCTGGTACAACTCGGTTCCGGCATCGAAGCGATCGAAGGCGACCTGCCGGTCGCTGTCGAGCAGCGAATGGAACCCTTCGTGGTAGCCGCCCGGTGTCATCACCAGCACCCGCCACAACACCGTATTGAATGCGGTCGGCGTGACCAGCACGCGTTGCGCATCGATGCCTTGCGCGGCAATCGATTCGCCGGCGATCCGCGACACATGTTGCTGGGCGGCAAAACTCCAGCCGAGGTAGGCGGTGCTGAGCAGCAGACCGGCGGCATTCCAGCGCCAGCCGCGTTGCGCGCCGCTGCGCAGCGCGATCGCCAGCCCGACCACCAGCGGCAGCGTGTACAGCGGGTCGATGATGAAGATGCTGCCGACGGCGAACGGAAAATCGGTGAACGGCCGGCCGAGCTGCGTGCCGTAGACCGTCATCAGGTCGAGCAGCGGATGGGTCACCAGCGCCAGCCAGACCATCAGCCACCAGCGACGGTAGCCGCGGCCGGCGTCGTGCAGCCGGGCCGGCAGCCAGGCCAGCGCAGGCGCGACCAGCGTCAGCCAGAACAGCGCATGGCTGTCGCCGCGGTGCAGCGTCATGTTGCTGACCGGGTCGCCATGGTCGATGAAGGAATCGAGGTCGGGCAGCGTGCCGCAGATGCCGCCCCACAACGCGGCTTTCCAGACCGCCGTGCGCCGGCCCATCACCGCAACACCGACCGCCGCACCAAGTGCAAACTGAGACAGGGAATCCATTGCGGCGATTGTCCCGCTTCTGGCCGCAGCGCCGACCAGACGTTATATTCGTTGCAATGGATCTACGAATCGCGGAACGGCGGAAACAACGGTGAACAAGACAGGCTTCTGGGTGATTCTTGCCTTGATGCTGCTGGCACTGGCGGCGATGCTGGCCTGGTTCTGGCAGCAAAGCGGCGGCGGCCGGCTGGTCACGCCGCCCCCGCCATTGCCGCCGACCTCGAATGCGCCGTATGACGCGATCCAGCCACCGCCCGGCGCGGCCTCGCAGCCGGCAGTGCTGTTTCCGGTCGAGCCGGCGGCGTCGGATCCGCAGCAGATCACGTCGGCCGATTTCGAACCCGGGCAGGCGCTGGCCGCGCTGCTCGGCAGCGAGCCGGTGCTCGAGTTCCTGCAGACCGGCGATTTTCCGCGCCGCTTTGCCGCCACCGTCGACAACCTCGGCCGCAGCCATGCGCCGCCATCGGTCTGGCCGCTGAACCCGACGCCGGACCGCTTCCTGACCGAGCAGCGCAACGGCAAGACCTACATCAGCGAGGCCAATGCCGAGCGTTACCGCCCGCTGGTCAAGTTGCTGACGTCGATCGACATCGCTGCGGCGACCAGCCTGTACGTGCAGATTTATCCGCTGCTGCAGAAGGCCTACGAAAACCTCGGATTTCCGAACCGGCATTTCAACGACCGCTTCGTCGCGGTGATCGACCAGTTGCTGGCGACACCGGAACCGGGCGGCCCGCTGCAGGTGCAGCTGACCGAGGTGAAGGGACCGATGGCGTCGACCCGGCCGTGGGTTCGGTATGAATATGCCGACCCGGGCTACGAACAGCTGTCGGCCGGCCAGAAGATCCTGCTGCGTGTCGGCGCCGAAAACCGCCGCAAGCTGAAGGCACAGCTGATCGAGCTGCGACGCTCGCTGACCAGCCTGGTCCGCCAGCGCTAGCGAATGCGGGACGAGGCATCGTCCGACACGCGTGTTGGGCCAGGACCGGCGCGCTCTAGGTAAAAACCCTATAGGATCGGCCGTGGTGCATGTTGCACCGCAGCATAGGAGCTTGCCTTGAACGCCAGCACGAACCTGCGTGGCGCGCAGACGTCCACGCCCCTGACAAAAACCGGTCGGCCGAGCACGGCCGCCGACCGCCGCGGCGACGCCGACGGCCTCGCCGCGCGCCTGCGCCGCCGGCTGTCGACCCGACCGGCGCTGAACCTCGCACTGCAGGGCGGTGGCGCCCATGGCGCCTTCACCTGGGGCGTGCTCGACGCCTTGCTCGAGGATCCGCGAACCCGCTTCGAGGGTCTGAGCGGCAGCAGCGCCGGCGCAATGAATGCGGTGGCACTGGCCAGTGGCTGGGCGGCTGGCGGGCGCGATGGCGCACGCCAGGCGCTCGCCGATTTCTGGTCCGCGATCGGCGAGCAGATGCCGTTCGGCCTGTGGGTGGACGGCGAAGGCGAGGACATCGGACCCTCGCTGCCAGGCAAGCTGATCGCCAGCTGGGCTGCCCAGTTCACGCCGGAACAGCTCAACCCGCTCGACCTGAACCCGATGCGCCGGCTGCTCGAGCAGCAGATCGATTTCGAGCGCTTGCGCCGCGCCAGCCCGTTCAAGCTGTTCGTCGGCACGACCCATGTCGGCAGCGGCAAGCTGCGCGTCTTTCGCGAGCAGCAACTGCATGTCGACGTGCTGCTGGCGTCGGCCTGCCTGCCGAAGATGCACCATGCGGTCGAGATCGACGGCGAGACCTACTGGGATGGCGGCTATTCGGCCAACCCGGCGGTGTTTCCGCTGTTCTACGAGTGTGTGTCGAACGACATCCTGCTGGTGCTGCTGAACCCGCTGGCCCGCGACGAAACCCCGCGCAGCATCGACTCGATCAACTCGCGGATCGCCGAGCTCGCGTTCAGCTCGCATTTCACGCGCGAGATGCGCACCTTTGCGCAGGCGGTCGAGTTCGCGGCCAGTGGCGGCCTGCGCATCGGCCGGCTCGAGCGGCGGCTGCAGAAGACCCGTTTCCACATGATCGATTCGAGCGGCGTGCGGCCGCTGCAACGCAGCGATACGCGGCTGCTCGCCTATGGCCCCTTCCTCGAGATGCTGCGCGACCAGGGCCGCGAGCGCGGAAAGGCCTGGCTCGGCAGCGCCTTCGGTGATGTCGGCAAGCGGTCGACGATCGATGTCCGCGCGCTGTTCGGCTGACCGGGGCTGTTGCGTTTTGGGAACGCCGATGTCCGACCGCCGCGCTGGCCGGGCGAAAAATGGCAAGATGGCTTCATGAGCATGGGCTACGGCATCGAATCGCAACACAAGCCTGCCGGCGCACCGCACCGCAAGCCGGCGCGGTATCTGGTCGTGATCGACAACGCCGGCGCAATGGTCGCGCGGCTGTTCACCGAAACGCGAGAGGAAGTCGGTGAATTTGACGCCGGCTCCGAGGAGGTGGCGCTGATGACCCGCGGACTGAAGCCGCGCCAGGATGCCAACGGTTCCGAATGGGACCAGGCGCTTGAAGCCCACAACGCCGCCGAACGGGCCGGCGCCGACGTCTACACACTCGACGTCTGACCCGGCTCAGCCGGCGCGTTCGGCCGCGGAGCGGATATCGGCGGCAAAACGCGGCCACAGTTCGCTCGGCAGATCGTGTCCCATGCCATCGATCACGTCGAGCTCTGCGCCATTGATCCGCGCCGCCAGATCGCGGCCGCAGGCCGCCGGCAGCAACGGGTCGGCTGCACCGTGGATGATCTGGGTCGGCGCGGCAATCGCCGGCAACATCGCCGAGCGGTCACCATCGGCGAGGATCGCGACCATCTGCCGCAGCACACCATCGGGCCGTTGGCTGCGGCGCAGCGCCGCGGTGACGCGCTGCTCGAGTCCGGCTGGCGGCGCCGGATAACCGGGGCTGCCGATCAGGCGGAACAACTGCACCAGATGACGGACCTGCGCCGGTTCGCCGGCATGGACGGGCGGCCGTTTCAGCATCGCATGGCGGACTTTCCAGCTCGGGCCGGGCAGGCCACGGGCGCCGCTGGTCGTCATCATCAGCGTCAGGCTGCGCACCCGTTCGGGATGGCGTGCCGCCAGATGCTGCGCGACCATGCCGCCCATCGACGCGGCGCAGATATCGGCCGAATCCAGCCCGAGCGCGCCGAGCAGCGCCGCGCTGTCGTCGGCCATGTCGCTCAGCGCATACGGTGAACGCACACTCAGGCCGACGCCGTGGCGCACCCACTCGAGCATCAGGTTCGGCGTGCCATGGGTCTTGAACGACTGGCTGAGCCCGATGTCGCGGCTGTCGAAGCGGATCACACGAAAGCCGCTGCGCACCAGCAGGTCGACCAGCCCCTGCGGCCAGGCCAGCAACTGCATGCCGAGGCCCATGATCATCAGCAGCGGCCGGCCGGAAGCCGGGCCCTGGATGTCGACTTCGAGCGCAACGCCGTTTGCAGTGATCTGCATCAGCAGCGCCGCGCCGTCGCGGGCGGATCCTTGGGGCAATGGAGGCAAGTCAACATCGGGTGCGGGTGATGGTCACGACGCATCGATGATGACAGCTTGCCGCGGCCGCAGCGGATCGGCGCCATCAAACGCCGTCGCCGTCGCTCAGCAAGCCGCTGCTGCGCACCGTCCGCGCCGCGACCGCCTCGGCCAGTGCCTGGCGCCGGCCGGTCACCAGCGTGAACTGGCGACGCGCCCGCGTGATGCCGGTATAAACCAGCTCGCGCGCCAGCACCCGGCTCGGCAGCTGCGGCAATACCAGCACGCAGTGCTCGAACTCCGAACCCTGGGCCTTGTGCACCGTCATTGCGAATGCGGTGTCGACCGCTGCCAGCCGGCTGACCGCAACGCTGCGCAACCCGCTGTCACCATCGGCAAACCAGGCGCGCAACGGCGCGTTTGCGCTCGCCCCACGGCCACTGCCGGCATCGGCGAACGGGCGCAGCGTGATGCCGATATCGCCGTTGAAGACGCCGAGCGCCGCATCGTTGCGGGTCACCAGCACCGGCCGACCTTCGTACCAGCCGCCGCCAGCACGCCTGCCGGCAATGCCGGAGGCGGCGTCGGCAAACAGCGTTTCCTCGATTGCGCGGTTCAGACCGACCGCACCCCACTCGCCTTCGCGCACTGCACACAACACGCGAAACCGCTCGAAAGCCTTCAGCACCGAGGCGACCCAGTTGTCGAACGCATCCTGGCCGGCAGCGGCAGGCGGCCGCTGCTTCAGTGTCACCAGATAGCTGCGGTAACCGCCGCCGGCAGCGGCCTTGCCTGCGCCGGATGCGAGGCGCAGCAGCGGCGTCGTTGATGTGCCATCGAGCCAGCGCAGCGAGGAATCCGGTGGTGATTGCAGCAGCGCTTCGGCAGCCGACACATCGCCACGGTTGACGGCCAGCGCGAGCTGGCCGATTGGCCCGCCAAACCGCCGGCTGCTGCGCAGCATCACGGTGTGCTGCGCAAGTGCAGGCCCGGTCGCATCGACAAAACAATCGGGCAGGTCGGCGCCGGTCAGTTCGCTCAGCAGCGCCGCGGTGTCCGGCCGGTAGCGGCCCGTCTCCGCATCGCGGCACAAATCGCCGAGCACCGCGCCGGCCTCGACCGACGCAAGCTGGTCCTTGTCGCCGAGCAGGATCACGCGGGCGCCGGCCGGCAGCGCATCGAACAGCGCGGCCATCATCTCGAGGTGGATCATCGATGCCTCGTCGACGATCAATACGTCGACCTCGAGCGGATGGGCTGCATCGTGGCCGAAGCGCCGCGTATCGGGCCGCGCGCCGAGCAGCGAATGCAGCGTGCGCGCCGGGCCGATCCGCTCGGCCAGCGCGGCGATGTCGAGCTCGGCGCCGACCGCCTGCTGCAGCGACAGCAGCGCATCGGCGATCGCCTGGCGCAGACGTGCTGCGGCCTTGCCGGTCGGCGCGGCGAGTGCGATGCGCAGCTGCTGCGGTGCCGGGTCGACGGCAAACAGCAATGCGAGCAGACGCGCCGCGGTATAGGTCTTGCCGGTGCCGGGCCCGCCGGTGATCACCGACAAGCTGCCGGTCAATGCGAGCCCGCAGGCCGCTTTCTGCCAGTCGAAATCCTTGGCAGCGCCGCCCGGCTCGGCCGACCGGAACAAGCGGTCCAGCCAGGCCCGCACCGCGCCGCGGTCGACCGGCAGAAAATGCCCCGCACGCAACGCGACCTGCGCGGCGACACCTTGTTCGTAGTGCCAGTAACGGCGCAGGTAAAGCCTGCTGCCTGCGAGCACCAGCGGCCGCGCCTGCGCGGCGGCGTCGACGGGATGGCCGTCGTCGACCCTGACCAGCGGGCTCGCACGCAGCGCTTCCAGCCACCCGGCCGGCGCCTGCGGCAAGCCGCGCAGCTGCTGCCGCAGCGCCGCGGCGGCCGGCGGCGCAAGGCCGAGCAGACCGGCCGCCTCATCGTTTTCGAACAAGGCGTCGATCGGCAAACAGCTGTGGCCGCGGCCTTCGACAAAAGCAAGCAGCGCGGCCGCCAGCACCACCGGCGGTGGCGACGCCGGACACAGTTCGACGACAAAACGCGCAAAGGCGGTATCGAGCCGGCGCAACCAACCCTGCTCGCTCCAGCGCGCCAGTTCGCCGAGCAGCAATCGGGCCTGGGGATCAACGGGCACCGCACTCATTCGCGATCCTCCGGCCGCGCGCTCAGCAAGGCATCGAGCCGGTCCAGCCATTCGATTGCCGGTTCGACGACGTGGCAGCCGCGGGTCGGCCCGTTGATGCCGCGCAGAAAGAGATACACCGCTCCGCCCAGTTGGCGTGCCGGCTCATAGCCGCTGCCGAGTCGCCGGCGCAGCAGGCGGTGCAGGGCCAGCAGATAAATCGCCGCCTGCACGTCGTAGCGGTGGCTGGCCATCGCCGCTTCGAGTGCGTCGGGCGAATAGGCGGCGTCGCCATCGCCGAGCCGGTTCGACTTGTAGTCGAGCACCCAATAGCGGCCGTCGTGTTCGAACACCAGGTCGGCAAATCCCATCAGCATGCCGAGCAGCTCGCGGCGCGGCAGCGGCGGCCGCGCGCGGCCCTGCAGCAGATGGGTCTGGCACAAGGCGTCGATCCGCTCGACCGCGACGCCGTCGCTGCCGAACCAGAATTCCATCTCGGGCAACAGCGTCGTGATCGCATCGAGCGAGCTGCCGAGCACCGGCAGCGGTGTCTGCACGACGACGCCGAGCCAGTCGAGCACCGCCTGGCCGCGCTGGCCCCAGCCCTGGCGTTCGCAGCGGCGCAACAGCTGCTGCCGTGGTTCGTTGGACGACAGGTCGAAACCTTCGCCGGCCAGCCATTCGAGCTGGGCGTGCAGAAAATTGCCGGGCACCGCGCCGCGCGGAAACTGGTGCCACGGCTCGTCGGCAAACAGGTCGGCAGTGGCCGGCAGCACGGCGCCATCGCGCCCGGTCTGTTGCGCATCGGCGGCTTCGGCAACCGCCGTTTCATCGTCGTGCAACTGCGCGTCGGCGGCCAGCTTCGTGACGGCCGGCGGCAGATCGCGCACCATCGCCGAAAAGCTCGCGATGTGCCAGCCGCGCTCGAATTGCGCCGCATAGTCGGGCAGCTCGCGCAGCGGCGGTTGCGTGTCGCGGCGCACCAGCAGGCTGCAGCCGACAGGCTCGTCGCTGGCAACGATCTGCAGTTCGATCTCGCTGCGCCCGGCAAGCAGCGCGGCGAGTTGCCCGGGCAACACGTCGGCATCGACCGGCTGGCCATCGCCGAGCAGGCGGCCGGCCGCGCTGCGGTGCCAGCTGTTGGCGCCGGCCTTGCCGCTGGCCTGCGCGGCGAGGCCGACCCACAACGCATGGCGGGCGCGCGTCAGCGCGACATACAGCAGCCGCATGTCCTCGCGCTGGCGGTCGAGGTCGGCGGCTTCGACCTGCTCGGCCGTCGGGTCGAGGTGGATGCGCCGCTCGCCGCTGGCCTCGTCGACGAGGTCGACGAACAACAGACCACGGCCTTTTTCGACCGGCCGAAAACCGCTCGCAAACGGCAGGAAGACGAGCGGGTATTCGAGGCCCTTCGATTTGTGCACGGTGATCACCTGCACCAGATCGGCATCGCTTTCGAGCCTGACGATCTGCTCCTCGTCGCGCGCTGCTGCGGCATCGTCGATCTGCGCAGCCAGCCAGCGGATCAGCGCCTGCTCGCCATCGAGGTTGGCGCTCGCGGCTTGCAGCAATTCGGCCAGGTGCAGGTAGTTGGTCAGGCGGCGCTCGCCGTCGTCCGCTGAATCGTCGTCGCCAGCGGCCGGCTCGGCGAGCCAGCGCGACGGCAGCTCGAACAGGTGCAGGCTGCGGCGCAACATCGTCAACACACCCTGCGCCTGCCAGACCTGGTGCAGGCCGGCGATCTGCTCGCTGCGTTCGTCGAAGGCCTCGTCGTCGATTGCCAGCCGCCGCAACTCGGCGACCGGCAGCCCGATCGTGCGGGTTGCCAGCGCAGCGCGCACCAGCCGGGTATCGAGTGGCTGCGCGACCGCACGCAGCCAGCGCAGCAGATCGGCGGCCTCGGCGCTGGCAAAAACCGAATCCTGGTCGGACAGATAAACCGAGGCAACGCGGCGGCGCTGCAGTTCGCGGCGCACCGCCTGCGCCTCGCGGCCGGTGCGCACCAGCACCGCGATATCGGCCGGGCGCAGACGTACAAAACCTTTTTCGGGGTCGTCGAAGCCGGCTCGTTGATCGTTCAACAGCGTCGCGATCCGCTCGGCACAGCGTTGCGCAAAACGGCGCCGGATGCCGGCGGCATCGCCGGCGCCGGATTCGAGCACCAGTTGCATCGCGGCCACGCTGCCGGTGGAGTCCAGCAGCTGTTCGCTGCGGCCGCGGGCGTCGACCGCGACGAATGGCACCGGGTTCGAAATCGGGGCTGAAGCCCCTCCCACAGGCATTTCGGCGGATAGCGTTCGAGTTGTAGGAGGGGCTTCAGCCCCGATTCGCGATGGTTCGGCTGTCGCCCCATAGATGAAGGCGCCCTGCATCGCCTCCTGACGCGGCGCCGGAAAAATACGCGCCTCGGCCTGGCTGAACAGATGGTTCACCGCGGCAACCAGCGGCGCGCTCGAGCGGTGGTTGGTCGTCAGCAGGTGATGGCGGCCTTCGGTCTTGCGACGGGCATCGAGGTAGCTGTGGATATCGGCGCCGCGGAAGCGGTAGATCGATTGTTTCGGATCGCCGATCAGCAGCAGCGCGGTCGAGCGATCGTTGTCGGCGATGCGATAAAGCCGGTCGAAGATGCGCAGCTGCACCGGCGAGGTGTCCTGGAATTCATCGATCATCGCGACCGGATAACGCTCGACGATGTGGTCGCGCAGCCGATGCGCGCTGTCGCCGTTACTCGCCGGATCGAGCGCACGGTCGAGGCGGTTCAGCATGTCGGCAAAACCGAAGCGGCCGGCTTGCTGCTTCAGCTCGGCGATGCGCGCGGCGATGCTCGCCGCGGCATGCGGGCGCAGGCTGGCCGCGAGCGGCGCCCGTGCGGCGAGCGCCGTCATCAATTCGTCGAATGCGTCGAACTCCGGTGGCAGATCGATGGCCTCGCCGGGTTTCAGCGCTTCGTCGATGCCGGCCGGCGTCAGGCGCTTCCTCGCGGTATCGGTCAACGCCGGATCCTCGAGCATCGGGTCCGCCGCCCAGTCGGCGAGGGCATCGAGCCAGCGCTGGCAGTTCCTGGCGCCAAGCATCCGCTTGTTGAACGGGCAAGCCGCGCTGCCAAGCTGGCGCTCGAGCCAATTGGCCATCTGCTGCGCGCGCTCGGCCCAACCCTGCTTCAGCTCCGCCAGCTCGGCATTGCGCTGCCGCAGCAGCCGCTCGACCCGTTCGCCGAGGCTGCTTTCACCGGCATCGGCCGGCCAGTCCTGTTCGACCAGCTGCCTGGCTTCGTCGGCCAGCCGCGACGCATCGGGCCAGACCTCGAGCACCGCATCGAGCGCGGCGCCCTGCAGCGGATACACCTGCAGCCGCCAATAGTCGTGTGCGGCCTCGCGGCGGATCACCGATTCGTCCGGGCTCAGCTCCTCGTCGAACAGCGAGCCGCTGTCGAAGGCATGTTCACGCAACAGCCGCTGGCACCAGGCGTCGATCGTGTGCACCGCGGCATCGTCCATCGCCTGCGCGGCCATTTCGAGGCGCCAGGCGGCGTGGCGGCGTTCGGCGCCGGGTTGATGGGCAGCGATCAGCTCGTTCAACAGCGCATCGTCGCCGGCTGCCTCGGCGCGAAAGGCCCGCGCGGCTTCGACGAGGCGGCGGCGGATGCGATCCGACAGTTCACGTGTCGCGGCGACCGTGAAGGTCATCACGAGGATCTCCGCCGGCTGCAGCGGCCGCGCAAATGCCGCGTCGCCGCCATGGCCGAGCACCAGCCGCAGGTACAACGCGGCAATCGTCCAGGTCTTGCCGGTTCCGGCGCTGGCCTCGATCAGGCGGCTGCCGTGCAATGGCAGCCGCTCCGGCTGCAACGGCGTCATTCAGCCACCTCGTCGGCGCCGACGGCCGCATGGACTTCGACTCGCACGGAATTCCCGGCCCAGTCGAGCAGCGGCCGGAATACCCGCTCGGCCAGTTCGGCAAAACGCCCATCGGCGCTCAGCGTCTCGAAGTCGCCGAACATCCTGGCCAGACACGGGTCGTCGTGCACCTCGCCCTGCCGCTGGTAGCTGCCGTCGTAGACATCGGCCGGCCGGCCCTTCTCGGCCAATGTCGCCAGCGCGGTCTTGATCGGCAACGGCAGCGGCTCGGCCATGCCGTCGCGCCAGACCTGCAACAGGGTCGTCAGCGTCTGCGCAGCAGCATCGCCGTCGATCGCGTTGATCGTCAGCGTCGCATCGCGGCCGACGACGATGCCGCCGACCGGCGATCCGGCGGCGCTCGCCAACAGACTGGTGACCCAGGCGCGCAGCAGCTTGTCGCTGCGCAGCTGCCCGGCGCCGCTGCCCTTGTTTGCCTTCTCGAGCAGGCGGGTCGGCGTCAGCTCGATCCAGCAGCCCTGCTCGAACACATCGCCCGCCGCAGCGACCCGCACGCCGGTCAGCCAGTCGGCGATGACGATGCCGTCGGTCTCGAACTGCAGCAGCTGTTTCGGCAGTTCATGCGGCAGGCGCGCGCGTTGCCCAACCCAGCTGCTGAGCATCGGCAACAGCGTCTCGCGCATCGTCTGCGCCTCGCGGCGGCCGAGCTCGGCCATCGGCAGGTCGCCGGACAGGCGCAGCTGCTCGATCGGTGCCTCGAGCCATTGCGCCAGTTCGGCTTCGCCGGGCGGCGCCGCCGACACCTCGGCTCCAGCCGCGCTGAGGCGGTCGAGCACCTGCTTCAGCGTCGCATCGAGCAGCTGGTGATGTTGCAGGCCGGCAAGCCGAAACGACTCGTCATCGGGCGCCAGCTCGTCCGCCTCGGCAAAAACGACTGCCAGCCGGTTGCGAAAAAAATCCCGCACCGGGTTGCGCAGAAAACGGGCGAGCCTGGCGATCGTCAATGCGGTCTCGGCATCGGGACCAGCGGCCGCTTGCGGCACCTGCTGCTCCGGCGCAGCGGCCGCAGCAAGGTGATCGCCGGCCAGGTGGGCGGCACGCCATTCCCGCGCAAAGGTGAACAGCGCCGGCTGGCCGCCGTCGGCTGGCGGCGCATCGACGAAATAGCGGCGGCTGAACGGCTGCAGCGGATGTTCGGTGCTCAGGCCAGCGGCAAGCCCTTCGTGCCAGCCGGCATCGAGGTAATCACGCAACTGCGAGACCAGCACCGACGGTGGCTGCTCGCTGTTGTCGCGCACGCTGCGGCCGGTCCAGCTGACATAGAGCACGCGGCGCGCCGACAGCACCGCCTCGAGCATCAGCTGGCGATCGTCTTCCCGGCGCGAGCGGTCGCCGGGCCGGCCCTGGCCCGGCAAGGCCATCAGGTCGAAATCGCTGCGGCTGCTGCTGCGCGGATAGTCGCCATCGTTCATGCCGAGCAGGCAGACCACGTCGAACGGGATCGAGCGCATCGGCAGCAGCGTGCAGAAGGTCACGCCGCCGGCCCTGAAACGGCGGCCGACGCCGGGTTCGTCGATCGCCGCCAGACAGGCTTCACGGGCGACTGCCAGCGGCACCGGCTCGGCAAACCCGGCCGCATCGCAGGCATCGAGCCAGCCGCGCAGCGCATCGTCGAATGCGGCGATCGACAACCGCTCGCGGTCATCACTCGGTTCGAACATCTCGCCGACCAGACGGCGCAGCTGAACCGCCCAGTCGGCCGGCGTCGCATCACCGGCAGATGAATCGGCCCAGCCGAGCAGCGCGGTCACCAGATCCGCAACCGAACCGGCAACCGCCGCTTCGAGCCCGCCGACTTCCGGATACGGCGCGATGCCGTCGAACGCCGCCGCTTCCCCGCTGGCATATCCGAGCAGCATGCGGCGCAGTCCGAACAGCAGGCTGTTCTGTTCGCCACAGGCGCCGAGCCCCAGCGCCTCGCGCTGCTGGCGATCGAGCCCCCAGCGGAAACCCGAGCCCTGCATCCAGGCCGCCAGCGTCGGCACATCGTCGTCGCCGACGCCGAAGCGGCGCCGCACCGCCGGCACATCGAGCAGATCGCGCAGCTCGCTCTGGCGACAGCGTTGCTGCGGCAATTGCAGCAGCCATTCGAGTGCCAGCAGCAGCGGGTTGTTGCCACGCTGCTGCAGATCGGCGATGTCGAACGGGATGAAGCGGGCATCGCCGCGCGGATACTGGCCGAATACCGAACGGATCGCCGGCGCGAAGGTCTCGATGTCGGGCACCATCACGACGATATCGCGCGGATTCAGCGCCGGCTTGTCGTCATCGCGCGCCGCCAGCAGTTGGAGCAGTTGGTCGTGCAGGATCTCGACCTCGCGCTGCGCGCTGTGGGCGATGTGGAAGACGATCGAGCGGTCGCCGCTGTCGACCGGCGGCCGTCGGTGTTCGGCAAGCGGCAGCAGATCCCGGATATTGGCCTGCACCTGTTCGAGCAGCGTATCGCCCGGGCCTTCGCTGAACAGGTCGATGCGGTTCAATGCAAACCGCTCACGCGTGGCCAGCGCATCGTCGAAGACATCAAGCTGGCGGATGAAGTCGCGGCCTTGCCGTCCCCACGCCGCAAGCAGCGGATGCGAATGGGCAAACATCTCGTCGAGTCCCAGTTCGGCGAGATCTCGGCCGCCGCGCAGCGGATGGCGGCGCCGGTCGAAACGCAGCAGCTCGCGGCCCTGGATGATGTCGGCCCAGTGAAAGCGGCAGGGATTCGGTATCGCGAGGATCACCTGGCTGTGGTCGGCCAGCGCGTCCAGTGCCTGCAGCGTCTGCATCGGTACATGGGTCATGCCGAACAACACGACACGGCGCGGCAATGGCGACGCCGGCGCGGCGCCCGACTCGAGCGCCTGCAGAAAACGCTGCTGCAGCTGCGGACGCACCGCCGTGCGTTCGGCATCGGTCAGCGGCGCCAGCAGTTCGCGCCACAAGCCGGCCTGCCAGCGCTGGCCGGCCGGCAGCGCCTGCGCGGCCGTGCCGGGCCCCGCCGCCGGCAGCACATCGTCACCGGCAGCCCAGGCGCCGAGCCAGTCGCTGCGATAAACCTGGTACTGGTCGTACAGGTCGGCCAGACGTTGCGCGAGCTGCAGCCGCCGGTCGATGCCGCCGCGCTGCAGAAAGCCTGCCAACGGTTCGTAGCCCGGCTCGCCGACGAGTTGCGGCAGGCAGTGCATCAGCCGCCAGGTCAGCGGCAGTTTGTCGAGTGGCGACTGCGCCGGCACCGCATCGCGGCCGAGCACCTGGCGATAGGCCCGCCACAGGAACCGCGCCGGCAGCTCGACGCGGGTCGCGGCGCAGATGCCGGCCTGGCCGGCCAGGTTCATCTTCAGCCATTCGGCAACGCCATTGCTCTGCACCAGGAAGATCTCTTCTTCCAGCGGGCCGAGCGGATTGGCGCCTATCCATTCGAATACCGCGTCGCCGAGCAGTTCGGCGCGGTTGCCGTGCAGCACCAGCAGGCCGGGGCGGATGTTGGTGGTTGAATTCATGGCCGATGATGAACGATCACAGGCTCAGCGGATGAGCCTGTGATCGAGCTTCGCCATCAGCCCGATCGGGGCTGAAGCCCCTCCTACACAAGATCTCGACGGCTCAGGCAATGCCGATGACCTTGTGGGTCTGGATGCTCAAACGCCATTGCGGATGCTCGAGGCAATAGTCGACCGCGAGGCGGGTATTGCGTTTGCCTTCGAGGCCGTCCATCGGCTGCAGGAAGAAGTGCTCGAAATCGAGGTCGGCAAACCGCTCCGGCAGCGCGGCTTTCTGCGGATAGACGAGTTTGAGTTCGCTGCCGCTTGTCAGCACCAGTTCGGCATCGGCTTTCGGGCTGACGCAGATCCAGTCGAGGCCGCGTGGCGCCGGCTGGGTGCCATTGGTCTCGACGGCGATCTCGAAACCGGCCGCATGCAGCGCGTCGACCGCCGGCTCGTCGAGTTGCAGCAAGGGCTCGCCGCCGGTGAAGACGACCAGCGGCTTGCCTGGCCGCCCGTCCGGCCAATGCCGGGCCACCGCCTCGGCCAGCGCCTGCGGCGTCTTGAACTTGCCGCCGCCAGGTCCGTCGGTGCCGATGAAGTCGGTATCGCAGAAAGTGCAGACCGCGCTCGCGCGGTCCTGCTCGCGGCCGGTCCACAGGTTGCAGCCGGCAAAGCGGCAGAACACCGCAGCGCGCCCGGCCTGGCCACCCTCGCCCTGCAGCGTGTAATAGATTTCCTTGACGGTATAGGTCATATCGGGAGGGCCGGGCCTTCTTCACCGACTGAGACGATCGCGCCGCAACCCCGCGTCTCGTACAGGTCGACGCGGTCGAGCTGCGGCAGCCGCTGGCGCGCCTTGTCGAGTATCCAGCGGGCGATGCTGGCGGTATCGCAATCGTCGAGGTCGGCGATCTCGTGCAGCGGCTGGTGGTCGAGCGACTTGAAGATCGGCGTGAAGATCTCCTTCACATCGCCGAAATCGACGGTCCAGCCCATCACCTGGTCGAGCGGCGCCGACAGGTGCAGCCGCAATGTGTAGGTGTGGCCGTGGATGCGGCGCAGCGGGCTGCCGTCGGGCGCATGTTTCAGCTGCATCGCGCTGTCGAGCGTCAGCTCCTTCCAGATGCGGTAGCGGCGGCCGTCGAAATTGGCGCCGCACGATCCGGTCTCGAAGACGGTGATCCACGACAGGTCGGGCAGTTGCGGCTGCAGCCGCTGCCACAACCAGCTCGACAACATCTCGCTGGTCGGGTTGGCCAGCCCGGGCAGGTCGTTCAGGCAGGTCTGGTGCAGTTCGGCATGCAGCGGCGCCCAGATCGCATCGAGGTGGTCGTAGTCGATGCTCAGATCGCGCCGGCCGACATCCTGGTTCGCATGGACGATGACCTCGAAGCCATGGCCGTGCATGCGCCCGCACTGGTGGCCTGCCGGCACATTCGGCAGCCGGTGTGCCGACTGGAAGAGGTAGCGGCGCCAGACATGGGCATGGCCTGCGGTATCGAGGTCGACCCCCTGGTGCGCGGTGCTCTGGATGCCGATCTGCTCGATGCCGGGCACATCGATGTGCGCGGCAACCCAGCGCGCCAGGTTTTCGTCGGTCGGTTGCTCGATCTGCTCGTTCAGCAGCTGGTAGTCGAGGCGCGCGATGCGTGACTGCAGTTCGTCACGCAACCGCTCGACCTCGCCACCCGGAAAAGCCGCCCAGCCGGCCGGCAGCGCGCAGCGCAGCTTGGCCAGGAAGCTGTGGCCATGCAGGCGCCGGGCGCGATGGCCTTCGGGCAGGATCTCGACGCGGCGGGCGGCTTCGAAGGCGGCCGATGCGGCAAAAAGGGTTCGCAGCGCCATCGTCAGGCGATTCCGAAACGGACGTAGAGCGGATCGGCCATACCGGCTTCGGCAAATCCCTTGGCGCGCAGCAGACACGAATCGCAACCGCCGCACGGCCGGCCATCGTCACCGGGGTCGTAGCAGCTGCTGGTGATCGAATAGTCGACTCCCAGGCGCAGGCCCTCGGCAACGATCTGCGCCTTTGTCATCTGCATCAACGGCGCATGGATCTTCAGCTTCTGGCTGCCTTCGACACCGGCCTTGGTCGCCAGGTTGGCCATCGCCTCGTAGGCGGCGATGTATTCGGGCCGGCAGTCCGGATAACCGGAATAGTCGAGCGCATTGACGCCGATGAAGATGTCCGACGCACCGAGTGTCTCGGCCCAGGCCAGCGCAAAGCTGAGAAAAACCGTGTTGCGCGCCGGCACATAGGTGATCGGCACGCCGTGCGACATGTCGTCGGCCGAACGGCCTTTCGGCACGTCGATGTCGGCCGTCAATGCGGAACCGCCGAATTCACGCAGGTCGATCTTCGCGACGACGTGTCTGGCCGCGCCTTGTGCGCGCGCAACCCCTTCGGCCGCCGCCAGTTCGTGCAGATGGCGCTGACCATAGGAAAAACTCAAGGCATAAGGCTCGAAACCCTGCTCGCGTGCAATCGCCAGCACCGTGGTCGAGTCGAGCCCGCCACTGAGCAGCACGACCGCGGGCCGCCGAGTGGATACCGCATCAGACATGAAGAAGACTCCTGCGCCAGCGCCGGGGCTGGGAATGGCGGTTTTTCTTGCCGCCGCTGCGGCATGTGATCCGCAGCTTTATCGGGTGGGCCGACAGTTTAGCGGCTGGTGCAGGGCCTGGCTTGGCTAAGGAATTGGCGGTCTGGCGGAGCGCGGCGAGACCGACCGCCAGGCCAGATCCGGGCCGCTGAACTGGCTGCGGCCGTTGCATTCGACAACGACGCCGCCGAACCGCGTCTGCGCATTGCGGGATTTCAGTCCTGCAAGGCCTCGAACCATTCCCGGTACGGCGTGTTCTTCGCGAGCTTGCGGTTGAAGTCCGGAGCACCGTCGGTCCACCAGACCGGCCCGCGCTCGCCCAGCGCGCGCTTCACGCGATCGACCTCCTCGCGTGCGGCTTGACGCTGTGCCTCAGGGCCCTTGCCGCGCAAAGCACGGCGGGCGGCCATCAGCTGCCTGACGAGTGCCTCGCGTTCGTCCGCCGGCAGCGCCGGATTGACCGTGCGCCACAAACGCCCGCGGACGACGAAGTAGCGGCCGTCCGGCGTGGTCGGGTACCCGGCGATGTCCGCGCTTGCCCGGCCCAGCCGGATCGGTCCGCGCAGCGTCTCGTCGGGCGCCACGGCACGGCCGCCTTGCCGGATGCTCAGCAGCCCCTGCTCGGCCATCGCGACGGCGACCGCCCGCAACCGCGGCATCAGGGGCCGCCATGCGCCCGGCGCCAGCGCCCTGGCTGCTTCCGACGGGCAGATGGTGGCGGGCGGCTCCCGCCTGTCCAACAGGCCGAGAACGGCGTCGCGTATCTGGTCGTCGGTCGGGCTCATGCACCGGATGGTGGCATGTGGCGCCCCAGCCGGCGTCTTCAGGCGCCGTTGTACAGGTTGGCGCGGTGGGTCGCATCCGGCGTGCGGGCCATCACGTTGCTGCGCTTCTCGGTCGAGATCAGGTCGCGGTCGCGGAACAGGCCATGCGATTCGCTGCCGGCGACAATCAGACCATCGGCGCGGGCGGCATCGAGTTCGGCCAGCACCGAAGCGCGCGAGCGGGTCGAGACCGGCACCACGGTACCGTAGGCCTCGCCGCGCGACAGCCAGGCATCGCCAGCAGGCATCACGTCGGCTTGCACTTCGACGCGCGACATCTTGTGTCCACCGCCGGTCATGTCGCCGGCGAAGCCGGGTGCAGCAGCAAGGGTCAGCGAAATCGCGGCAATCAGGGTCTTGGCATTCATGATCATCTCCTCGATCTGGGGGGTTGGCTGGCGGCACGATCACCGCTCAGTTGTCCCTCTGTCGCTGCCGGCGGCGCAAGATGTCTCACATTCAGCTAAACATTTCGTGATCTTCGCAGCCCCCTAGTCTGTCGGACCGAAATGCTGTGCAGCGCCGCAATGGGCCGCTAAAGTGAAGCGGCACGTCGCACGCGTCGCCGGTCGGGCGGTGTTTTCGCAGGGAGGTGGGCCGATGCCGAATGCACCGAGCAGGATCTTTTTCAGCTATTCGCGCAGCGATTCGAATTTCGTGCTGAAGGTCGCGCGGGCGCTGCGCAGCGAAGGGCGCGATGTCTGGGTCGACCAGCTCGATATTCCGAAAGGTGCTCGCTGGGACGTCGAGGTCGAGAAGGCACTGAAGGCAAGCGGCTGCCTGCTCGTCGTGTTGTCGCCGGCGTCGACCAATTCGCAGAATGTGCTCGACGAGGTGTCGTATGCGCTCGAGGAAAGGCGCAAGGTGCTGCCGATCCTGCTGCAGCCGACCAATATTCCATTCCGCCTGAAGCGGCTGCAGTACATCGATTTCACCGGCGATTTCGACGCCGCCTACCGGCAGCTGGTGGCCGCACTCGACCATGTGCCGGTCAGCGGCAGCATGATCAAGCCGCTGCCGGCAGCACAGCCGGAAGCATCCGACCCCGCTGCAGCGCCGCCGGTGCAAGCCGGCCCGGCTGCGCCGCCTGTCGCGATGCCACTGCCGCCACCACCACCGGCGGCCGCCGATGCCGTCAACGCACGGCCGCGATCGCTGGCGGCGATCGTCGTGTTGTTGATGCTGCTGCTGTTGCTGCTGCTCGGCGGCGCCTGGTGGCTCTACATGAAAGCGGCGCCGACGACGCCGGTCAGACCGGCCGAGCGGCCGGATGTCGTCGGCGCTGCGCAGCCGACTCCGACCGCAGCGCCGGTACCTGCACCACAGCCGCCGACGATTGCCGACGCCCAGTTGACGGCCTTCGTCGACGCCTATATCCGCGCGCAGAACCAGGCGAGCGCCGCCGAACTGCTCGACTTCTATGGCGAGCGGATCGACTATTTCGACCATGCCGGGGTCGGCCGCGAATTCGTGCAGAAGGACAAGCAGTCGTTTTATTCGCGCTGGCCGCAGGTCGAATACCGGCGCAGCGGCGATCTGAACATCGACCGGCTGCCCGACGAGCCGGCGGCGCGTGTCTCCTACCTGGTCGATTACCGGGTGCACAGCCCGGCGCGTTCGCAATCGCGTTCCGGACGCGCACTCGACTACCTGATGCTGCGTTTCGACGACGGCCGCATCCGCATCGTTGCGCAACGCCAGGACATCGTGCAGTCCGGCGGCGGCACGAAGAACTGAGCCTGCTGATGAAGGCGCGCCTGCTCGAGCCGCTGCTGGTGCTGCTGCTGTCGATCGCCGCGGCGCCGGCGTTGGCCGCCTGCGACCGAAGCACATTGAAGATCGCGGTCGATGTCGGCCACACGCCGAAGCAGCCCGGCGCGATCAGTGCGCGCGGCAAGCCGGAATATCGCTTCAACCGCCAACTCGCGCGCCGCGTTGCCGAAGAATTGCGGCAAGCCGGCTTCGAGCAGCTGATCGATACCAATCCGGATCAAGCCGAGCTGGCCTTGCTCGAACGCAGCGAGCGGGCCAACCGAGCCGGCGCCAGCCTGTTCCTGTCGATCCACCACGACTCGGCACAGCCGCAGCTGCTGTCGGAGTGGACGGTCGACGGCCGGACCTGGCGGTATACCGACGACATCGCCGGCCATTCGCTGTTTGTCTCCGAGCGCAATGGCGACCCGGCCGGCAGCCTGCGGCTGGCCCGGCTGATCGGCAACAGGCTGCGTGCCCAATGCCTGACACCGAGCCTGCACCATGCGGCGCCGATTCCCGGCGAAGGGCGCACCTTGCTCGATCCGGCGCTCGGCATCTACCGCTTCGACGAGCTGGCGGTCTTGCGCTCGACCCAGATGGCCGCGGTGCTGATCGAGGCCGGCGTGATCGTCAACCGTGAAGAAGAACTGCTGCTGCGCAGCGCCGAACGGCAGACCGTGCTGGCGCAGGCGATTGCACAGGCCGTCGTAGACCATTGCGAAGCCGCCACGCCGGCGCTCGAGCCCGCAACGCACTGCCGCTGAGCGCGCTTGCTGCAGCCAGGCGGCGAAGCCTGCACGGTCGCGGCAGGCGATAGCGGCAAAAAGTCATGGCCATGCCATTCCGACCGATTCGCTTCGAACGCGACTTTGCGTTACAAGGAAGCAGGCGGCCGGCGCGCAAACGCCGTGCCGCCCATCAATCCGCAGCAAGCGGCAAGGTGGTCGAATGGATGTCGTGAACAGGACGTGGCTGGTCGTGGCGTGTGCACTGTCCGGCCTGCTGCTGTCGCCGGGCACGCCCGCGCAGGTGACATCGCAGCGACCGGTGGCGGTTGTCGAGGCGGTGCAGGGCAAGGTCGAAGGCGTCGGGCTGATGGACTATGTCGCCGCTGGCCAGGTGATCAAGCTCGGGGCGCAGGATTCGATCGTGCTCGGCTATCTGAAATCCTGCCTGCGCGAGACGATCAGCGGCGGCACCGTGATCGTGCTCGAAGACCAGAGCCTGGTGCAGCTCGGCAAGGTCGAGCGCAGCCAGGTCAAGTGCGATTCGAACCACCTGCAGCTCAATGGCCGCGATCCCCGGGACAGTGCCGGCAATGTCTTTCGCGGCAAGCCACGCGAGCAGGCCGATCCGGCAGCGTCGCTGCTGACCCTGTACGGGCGCTCGCCGATCGTCGAAGTCAATGCGCAGCGTGAGCCGCTGATCTTCGAGCGCACCGATGCCACGGCGCCGGCGATCGAAGTGCCGGTCAGCGATGTGGTGCTGGTGCGAGGCCGGTTTGTCGATCTCGCGCGCGGCGGCATCAGCCTGGCCGCCGGCGCCCGCTACCGCGCGCGCCAGGGAAAGTCGAGCAGGGAGTTCCTGGTCGACGCCGAGGCCGGAACCGGCGCGACACCGGTGATCGGCCGCCTGCTGCGATTCGATGAAGGAACCGGACGATGAACACTCGATGGAAATGGCTGATCGCCGCCGCGATGGTTTGGCCGGCAGGCGTTGCCGCCCAGACACCGGTGGCCGTGGTCGAACAGGCCGCCGGCAAGGTCGGTGTCGAATTCATGGACTATGTGACCGCCGGCCAGGTGATCGACCTCGGCCGCGACGGCTCGGTGGTGCTGAGCTACATGAAATCGTGTGTGCGTGAAACGATCACCGGCGGCACGGTGATTGCGCTCGAGGAGGAAAGCCTGGTGCAAGGTGGCAAGGTTGAGCGCAGCCGGCCGCGCTGCGATGCGAAGCGGCTGCAGCTCGATGCGCGCCGCGCGACGCAAAGTGCCGGTACCGTCTACCGCGGCGGGCCGACGCTGTCGGCGCAGGCCGACAGCGCACCGCTGGTGCTGTACGGCCGTTCGCCGATGGTGCAGATCGACGACATCCGCTCGCCGCTGCTGATCAGCCGGCTCGACCAGGCCGAGCCGGCGCAGCAGTTCGCGATCACCGACCGGTTGCTGGTCGCCGACAAGTTTGCCGATTTCGCGAAGGCCGGCATCGTGCTGGCGGCTGGCGGCCGCTACCGCGCCAGCCAGGGCAGCGCGGCAGTCGAATTTGTCATCGATGCCGATGCCGCGGCCGGACAGACGGCGGTGATCGGGCGGCTGCTGCGTTTGCGATAGTGGCGCGAATCCGCCGCCGCGATGCGCTGGCGATCGCGCTGATCGCGTTGCTGTCGGGGCTGCTGTTTGCTTCCCCGGCGGTCGACCCGCTGCGCGGACTGACGATCGATGCGCTGACCGCGCTGCGCTGGCATGTCTACGGGCCGCGCCTCGATCCGGCCGAGGCGCCGACCGTCGTTGTCGCGATCGACGAGGAAACCTACCAGGCGCCGCCATTCAAGGGATCGCCGACGATCACCTGGACCCGCGAGATCGGCCATGTGCTGAACGCGCTGGTCGACGCCGACGTTGCCGCAGTCGGCTTCGATGTCGTGTTTCCGACCTCGATCGAGCAGTCCGAGATGCCGTTCGGCGATGCCGTTGTCGGCGCCCGGATGCGCGGCTTCGACCGCGATTTTCTGCGCTCGCTGCACGCCGCTGCCAAGCTCGACAAGATCGTGCTCGGCGAGATGCAGCTGCGCGACCAGCCGATCCGCCCGTCGGCCGGGCAGCGTTTTGCGGTCGGCCAGCAACGCAATATCCGGGCGCTGAATGCCTATACCGACCCCGACGGTGTCGTCAGGCGGCTGCCAACCAGTTTTGCCACCGAGGGCCAGCCAGTGCCGTCGATGGCGGTCGAGCTGGCCGCACGTGCGCTCGGCAGCGAGCCGCAGTTTTTGCCCGACGGCAGCCTGTCGCTCGCCGGGCACCGTTTTCCGGCGGCGATTCCCGAGACGATCACGCTGAATTTCGATGGCGGCTCGCGCGACATCCTGACCTATTCGCTGGCCGATCTGCGCGCCTGTGCCGAAAAGGGCGACCAGGAATTTTTCCGCCGCCATTTCGAAGGCAAGGTGGTCGTGCTTGGCACGCTGCTCGACATCGAGGACCGCAAGGCAACCTCGAAACGCTTCACGACCGGCCTCGAGCGCGCGTGGGCGCCGCGCTGCGCATTGCCGATGCAGACCGCGACCGGCCAGATCCGGCGCGACACGATGTCCGGTGTCTACATCCACGCGACCGGCATCAACAACCTGATTCGCCAGGATGCGCTGCGCGAGCTGCCGCCAGCGCTGGTCGCGCTGATTGCGATCGCGATTGCCGCAGCGGCCGCGGTCGCCGCGCGGCTGCTCGCGCCGGCCGCCGCAGCGCTGGCGCTGCTGGTGCTGCTCGGCATCTATCTCGGCGGCGCGGTGGTTGTTTTCCAGCACACGCTGGTGCTGCCGCTGGTCGAGCCATTCCTCGCCGGCCTCGCGGCATTGGCGGCCACCGTCGGCTACCGCTTCGTCATCGCCGACAAGGAGGAGCGGCTGCTGCGCCGCAGCTTTGCGATGTACCTGGCGCCGCAGGTGATCGACAAGATGGTCGAATCCGACAGCCCGCCGACGCTCGGCGGCGAGATCCGCGACGTGACGGTGCTGTTCACCGACATCGCCGGCTTCTCGAGCATCGCCGAAAAGATCACGCCGCAGGCGCTGGTCGCGCTGATGAACGACTACCTGTCGGCGATGACCGACATCATCGAAGCCGCTGGCGGTTATGTCGACAAATATGTCGGCGACTCGATCGTTGCGGTCTTCGGCGCGCCGCTCGACGATGCCGACCATGCACGGCACGCGGTCGGCGCCGCACTGGCCTGCCGCGACCGCCTGCTCGAGATGAACAACAGCGACGAATTTTTCCAGGGCCACCGGCTCGGCCACCGCATCGGCATCAATTCGGGCGAGGCGCTGCTCGGCAACATCGGCTCGCGGCGCCGCTTCAACTACACGATGATGGGTGATGCGGTGAACCTGGCGTCGCGGCTGGAAGGGGCCAACCGCTATTTCGGCACGTCGATCCTGGTCTCCGAAGCGACGGTCACGCTGACCGGCGACCACTTTGCCTGGCGCGAGATCGATGCGATCCGCGTCAAGGGCATCGTGCACCCGGTGCGCGTCTACCACCCGCTGGCCGAAACAGGCCAGGAGTCGGCGGCGCAGCGCGCCGACAGCGCGGTTTACGCGCAAGGCCTGGCGGCCTGGCGCGCGGCCGACTTTGCCGCCGCGGCAGCCTGTTTCGAACGGATTGCCGACCATGACGAAGCCGCCGCGCTGTTTGCGCAACGCGCTCGCGAGATGGCCGCGCAGCCACCACCTGCCGACTGGGAACCGGTTTACACGCTGGAAGGCAAATAGCGGCAGCGCCCGGCTTCAGCTCGCGTCAGCGTCGTCTTCAGCAGTGCGCCGCTTGCCGGATCGCCGATCGCGTTTCGCCTTGCGCTCGGCCTCCCGTTCGGCCTCGCGCTGTTGTGCGGCGGCCAGCCACTGCTCGAATTGCTGCGGCGTTTCCAGCGTGATCCGGCCCCAAGCGCCGGCGCGGAAATCATTGATCACCGCCTCTGCCGCCTTCTGCAGGTCGACCTGGCCGCCAGCCTTCAGCCCGCCGCGCCGCCGGCCGATCGCCAGCAGCAGCGCATCGACCGGCGTCTGCCGGGCATCGAGCTGCGCCGCATCGAGTTTGTAACGCGCGGCGAGGCGATCGGCATAGGGTTCGCGCACGCGCGCCAGCAGTTCGAGCGCGACCTCCTGCTCGTCGTAGGCGTTGCGGCCGATGCCGCCGCTGGCGGCAAGGTTGTAGCCGCTTTCTTCGACGATGATCCGCGGCCACAACATGCCGGGTGTGTCGAACAGGTAGAAATCGTCGGCGAGCACGATCTTCTGTTCGAGCTTGGTGATGCCGGGCTCGTCGCCGGTCCGTGTCTTGCGCTGGCCGACCAGCGTATTGATCAGCGTCGACTTGCCGACATTCGGAATGCCGCAGATCAGCACCCGCAGCGGCTTGACCATGCCGCCGCGCAACGGCGCCAGCTCGCGGCAGGCAGCGATCAGCCGCCGCGCCGGCGCGGTATCGCCGGCATCGAGCGCGATCGCACGGGTGCCTGGCATCGCCTGGTAGTGCGCCAGCCAGGCTTCGGTGGCATCGGGATCGGCCAGATCCTGCTTGTTCAGGATCTTCAGTCCCGGCTTGTGCTGCGTCAGCTCGGCGAGCAGCGGATTGGCGCTGGAGCCGGGCAGCCGTGCATCGAGCATCTCGATCACGACATCGATGTCGGGAATGCGTTCGACGATCGCCTTCTTCGTCGAATGCATGTGGCCCGGAAACCACTGGATCGGCATGGGGTGTGGACAGCGCTGGTTGGTCGCCGCGAGTTGCGGCGTATCGGGCGATTGTCGCGTCAGCCCGCGCCCAGATCGAGTTCGGGATAGTGGCGGAAGATGCCGTGTTCGTTGAAAGGCAGCCGGCGCTCGCTGCGCAGGTAGGCAGCAACCTTCGACTGACCGGCGACCCGGTCATGCAGTGCCACGACCTTCGGTGTCGATGCCAGCACCTGTTCGGTGGTCCGCGGAAAGGCATGGCGCAGCCCTTCGACGACCTGGAACAGCGACAGATCCGCATAACTGAGCCGCGCGCCGGCCAGGTGCCGCGGCCCGGCCGGGTTGCGCGCCAGGATGGTCTCGAACCAGGCCAGGAATTTCGGCATCCGATGGCGGCAGAAATCGCCGGCACGGCGCAGCGCCTCGGCCTTCTGGTCTTCGTAATAAAGACCGGGGCCGACCGGATGGTGGGTATCGTGAACCTCGTCGACCAGGTCGCCGATCGTCAGCTGGATCTGCTGCGTCCAGGCCCGCACCTGCGCGCTGCGGCCGACCAGTTTCAAGTCTGGGGCGAGGTGCTGCAGGATTGCCGCGGTCTGGCCGATCCACAGGTCACCATCCTTCAGGAAGGGCGGTGCCAACGGCGGGAACGGCAGCTTGTCGGACTGCATCAGCGCAAGCATCTGCTGCATGCCGCGTTGCGGATCGCCGGCATCGCGGGCGACATCGCGGTACGGCGCGCCGGCCGCCTCCAGCGCAAGCCGGACAAATTCGCCGCGGCCCGGGATCGTCGGCCAATAAAACAGTTCGTAGGCCATCGTGTCAGGCGGTGAGCGCACGGGTCGCCCGTGCGGCAAGCAGGAAGTCGCGCAGCATCGGCGCATCGTCGAATACCGTCGGGTCGCCCGGCGCATGGAATTCCGGATGCCATTGCACGGCGGCGACATAGGTTTCGCCGCGCAGACGCACCGCCTCGATGATGCCGTCGTCGGGGCAACGCGCCTCGGCGACCAGCCCCGGCGCGAGGTCCTTGATCGCCTGGTGGTGGATGCTGTTGATGCGGCCGCGCTGCAGCCCCGGATACAGCTCGGCAAGCCGGGTACCGGGCAGGATCTCGACCGCATGCTGGTTGCGCTCGTAGTGTTCGGCATTGACGTGTTTCTGTGCGTCAGGCCGCTGCGTCGGCACATCCTGGTACAGCGTGCCGCCGAAGGCGACATTGATCAGCTGCAGCCCGCGGCAGATGCCGAACACCGGTTTGCCGGCGTCGACGAAGGCATTGACCAGCGCCATCTCGTAGCGGTCGCGCACCGCATCGCCGGCCCAGGCCGGATCGAGCGGCTGCTCGCCATACGAATGCGGCGACAAGTCGTTGCCGCCCTGCAGCACCAACGCGTCGAGCGAATCGGCATAGTGGCGCAGGTTCAGGTCGTCGGCGGCGGTGACGCTTTGCGCATCGACCGCTGGAATCATCATCGGCAGCGCGCCGCCGCGCAGCAGCCAGTGCGCGACCGACTGCTCGAGGTAATGCAGCGTGCGTGTCCAGATGCCGCCGAGGTCGAGAACCGGATTGGCCGGGTAATAGATGCGCGCGGAGACGCCGATGCGCAGATGGGGGCGGAGAAAGGGCATGTCGGTTCAAAGGGCCTGTTCAAAAAATCGTCGGTAGTCGGCCGCGGTGGCCGGGCGCGGGTTGGTGCGGCCGCAGAAATCGGCCGCCGCCAGCTCGACCAACCGGTCGAGCTGCTGCGGCTCGACGCCGTGAGCGGCCAGCCCGCCGGTGATGCCGATCCGCTGCTTCAGATCCTTCAGCCACGGCAGCAGCGCGGCACCGCCGCCGGACAGGCCGGCGGCATGCGCCAGTTCATCGAAGCGCGCCGGCACCGCCTCGTGATTCCACGCCAGCACCGGTTCGATCATCAGCGCATTGGCGAGCCCGTGGTGCATGCCGCAGACCGCGCCGAGCGCATGGGCGCAGGCATGGACCGAGCCGAGGTCTTTCTGGAAAGCGACCGCACCCATCATGCTGCTGATCAACATGTCGGCGCGGGCCTGCAGGTTGGCCGGCTCGGCAACCGCCAGCGCCAGCGAACGCGCGCCGAGGCGCAATCCCTCGAGCGCGATGCCGTCGCACATCGGATGCCAGGCCGGCGACAGATAACTTTCGATGTTGTGGGTCAGCGCATCGAAACCGGTCGCCGCGGTGACGGCCGGCGGCAGGCCGACCGTCAATTCGGGATCGGCAAAGACGACCTTCGCCAGCAGCTGCGGCGCGAAGACCGTGCGCTTGATGCCGCTGCCGGTTTCGGAAACCACCGCCGAGCGGCCGACCTCGCTGCCGGTGCCGGCGGTTGTCGGCAACAGCACCAGCCACGGCAGCACCGCGCTGATGGCACGCGGCTGCGGATGGTCCCATGCGTAGTCGAGCACGTCGCCGTCGTGCACCGCCATCAAGGCAACCAGTTTCGCGACATCGAGCGCGGCGCCGCCGCCGAAGCCGACCACGCAGTCGGCGCCGTGCGCCGCGTACGCCCCGCTGCCGGCAGCGACCTGGTCGGTGGTCGGATTGCCGAAGACACCGTCGAAAACCGCAGGCTGCAGTTCGTCGAGCAGCGAACGGAATTCGGCGAACGACGGCAAGGCCGCCAGCGCCCGGTCGGTGACGATCAGCGGCCGGCACAGGCCGCGCTCGTGCAGATGGTCGGCGACCAGGCGGCGGGCGCCGACGCCGAACCGGATGTCGGTCGGAAAGGCAAAACGGGAGATGCTCATCGCGGCGGTGTCAGATGATCTCGAGATAACGTTTCAGTTCCCAGTCGGTGACCGCATCCTGCCACTGCCGGTGCTCCCACTCGCGGGTCGCGGCGAAATGGTCGACGAAGCTGTCGCCGAGAAAATCGCGGGCGATCTCCGATCGGCTGAAGATGCGCGTCGTCTCGATCAGCGAGCGCGGCGCGCGCGGCACGTTTTCCGCGCCCTGGTTGGTGCCGGTGATCGGCGGCGCATCGAGCGTCAGGCCCTGCTCGACGCCGTGCAGGCCGGCCGCGATCACCGCGGCCATCGCCAGGTACGGGTTGACGTCGGCGCCCGGACAGCGGGTCTCGAGCCGCATCGATTTGGCCGAGCCGGCGATCACGCGAAAACTCGCGGTCCGGTTGTCGATGCCCCAGGTCGGCTTGACCGGCGCCCAGAAACCGTCGACGAGCCGCTTGTAGCTGTTGATCGTCGGCCAGAACATCGGCGCAAACTCCATCAGGCAGGCGACCTGACCGGCAACATAACTCTCGAACAGCTTGCTCATCCGACGTGGCGACTTCGCGTCGAAGAACAGATTCGTCTTGCCGTCCGACAGGCTCTGGTGGATGTGGCCGGAGCAGCCGGGCAGATCGGCGTTCCATTTCGCCATGAAACTCGGCATCACGCCATGGCGCTTGCCGAGTTCGCGCGCGCCGGTCTTGAACAGGATTGCGCGGTCGGCCTGCTCGAGCGCCGGGCTGAAGACGATCGCCGCCTCGTAGACACCGGGGCCGGTTTCGGTATGCAGGCCTTCGAGCGGCACGCCGAAGGCCGCCATCTCGTCCATCAGCGCGTTGAAGAACGGCTGCCGATCGGCCATCCGCAACAGCGAATAACCGAACATGCCGGGGGTGATCGGCGTCGGCGCGACGCCGCGCTTGTCGGCCCAGCTCTGTGGCGTCTCGGCAAAATTGAACCACTCGAACTCGAAGCCGGTCAGCACCTGCAGGCCGCGCCGCTCGGCGCGCGCCAGCACCCGCTTCAGCGTCTGCCGCGGGCACAGCGGGTAGGCGCTGCCGTCGGGCGAGATGAATTCGCCGAGGAAAAACGGCACGTTGTTGTCCCATGGCACATGGCGGGCGGTGTCGAGGTCGAGCCGCGCCAGCGCGTCGGGAAAGCCGTGCTGCCAGCCGGTGGCCTGCGTATTGTCGTAGCACTGGTCGCCGCTGTCCCAGCCGAAAACGACGTCGCAGAAACCGAAGCCGCCTTTCGGATACGGCTCGGCAGCGGCGAGGAACTTGTCGCGGTGCAGATATTTGCCGCGCAGGATGCCGTCGATATCGCTGACCGCGACCTTCACTTTCGCCGCCTTGCCGATGCGGATCGCGGCCACGGCCGGATGCTCTTTGCTGGTTGCCATCGCAGGTGTCCGATTGTTGCTGCAGGGGTTGGCGTGGCTGCCATCATGCGCGAGCACGGCATGCGATGTCCATCTCGACCGCAGCAAGACCGGCGACTTCGTGGCACGATGCTGTCAACGGTATTTGGCCTACTGGACAATCGACAACGCGAGCCTTCCAATCGCTGCCGCGTCAACCGGCTCACGAGCGGCCCATTGATCGGCACATCCGCACCCACCACCAATTGATCCATCTCCTCAACCTGCTCGCCGCCATCGCCCTGCTCGTCTGGGGCACCCACATCGTGCGAACCGGGATGCTCGGCGTTTTCGGGGAGAACCTGCGCCATGTGCTGGCGCGCAGTTTCGGCAACCGTTTCCGCTCGATGCTGGCCGGCATCGCGGTGACCAGCCTGGTGCAGTCGAGCACCGCGACCTGCCTGATCGTTGCATCGTTTGTCGGCTCGGGCCTGGTCGGCACCGCGGCGGCATTGGCGGTGATGCTCGGCGCCGACGTCGGCACCGCGGTGATGACGCTGGTCTTCTCGTTCGACCTGTCGTGGATCTCGCCGCTGCTGATCCTGGTCGGCGTCGTGATGTTCATCTCGCGGCAAAACTCCAGCGTCGGCCGCTTCGGCAGGGTGCTGATCGGGCTCGGCCTGATCACGCTGGCGCTGCAGCTGATCGTCGGCGCAACGCGGCCTTTGACCGATGCGCCCGAGGTGCGTGCGCTGCTCGCCGCGATGCCGCAGGAGGTCTCGTTGGAGATCGTCGTCGGCGCGACGCTGGTCGTGCTCGCCTACAGCAGCCTGGCGATCGTGCTGCTCAGCGCGACACTGGCCGCGCAGGGCATCCTGCCGGCAGGTGTTGCGATGGGGCTGGTGCTCGGCGCCAACATCGGCAGCGGGGTACTGGCGATGATCGTCACCGGCAGCGGCAAACCCGAGCTGCGGCGGCTGCCGCTCGGCAATTTCCTGTTCAAGCTGACCGGCGTGCTGGTCGTCGTGCCGTTCCTGCCGCAGCTGCAGCTGCTGGCCACGCAATGGATACCGTCGGTCACCCACCAGGTGGTCGGTTTCCACCTCGCCTTCAACGTGCTGATGGCGCTGGTCTTCATCGGCTTCGTCGGGCCGATGGCCAAGCTGGTCGAGAAGCTGCTGCGTGCGCGCCCGGTGGCCGCCTCCGAGCGTCCGCGGCATCTCGATCCGGTGGCGCTCGCAACCCCGTCGCTGGCGATCAGCTGCGCGGCGCGCGAGGCGCTGCACCAGGCCGACATCGTCGAGACGATGCTGCGCGGCATGTTGCCGGTGATGCGCAACAACGACCTCGATCTGGCGGAACGGTTGCGCCGCATGGACGACACCGTCGACGAGCTGTATTCGGCGATCAAGTTCTACCTGACGCAGATCTCGCGTGAGGCGCTGTCCGAACGCGAGGGCCGGCGCTGGGCCGACGTCGTCAGCTTCACGATCAACATGGAGCAGATCGGCGACAGCATCGAACGTGCGCTGCAGGATCTCGAGGACAAGAAGATCCGCAAGAACCGGCGCTTTTCGGACGCCGGCATGGCCGAGATCTGCCACCTGCATGACCGGCTGCTGTCGAACCTGCGGCTGGCGATGAGCGTCTTTCTCGACGGCCATGTGCGCGACGCGCAGCGGCTGCTCGAGGAAAAGGCGAGATTCCGCGACCTCGAGCATGAATATGCCGCCAACCACCTCGCGCGCCTGCAGGACAACCGCGCGCAGAGCATCGAGACCAGTTCGCTGCACCTCGACCTGATCAGCGAACTGAAACGCATCAATTCGCACATCTGCTCGATCGCCTACCCGATCCTCGAATCGGCCGGTGTGCTGGCGGCAACCCGCATCCGCGAATCGCAACTCGCGGCGGCCGAAGAAATCCCGGGCTGAGGCTGCTCGGCCGCCCGGATCAGATCAGCAGCAGGCTACCGAGGCCGAGGAAGACGCCGAAGCCGACCGCATCGGTCAGCGCCACCAGCACGACGCCGCCGGCCAGCGCCGGATCGACACCGAGCCGCGACAGCAGCATCGGTATCCCGGTGCCGGCGAAGACACCCATCATCAGGTTCAGGATCACCGCGGTCGCAAAAACCGCCGACAGCGCCGGGTTGCCGAACCACGCAAGCGCGACCGCCGCAACGACCAGCGCCCACAACAGGCCGTTCAGGCCGCCGACCGCCAGTTCGCGGCGCAGCAATCGCCAGCGCGTGCTGCCGTGCACCTGGTCGAGCGCGATCGCGCGGATCACCAGCGCCATGCTCTGCGTGCCCGCCACCCCACCCATGCTGGCAACCACCGGCATCAGCACCGCCAGCGCCACCAGCTGGTCGATCGTCTCGTCGAACAGGCTGATGATCGCCGCGGCGATCAGCGCATTGACGAGGTTGACGCCGAGCCAGACCGCGCGGCGGCGGCTGGCGACCAGCGTCGGAGCAAAGGTGTCGGTTTCGTTGTCGAGGCCGGTATTGGCGAGCTGCGAACGCTCCGCCTGCGCACGCAGCACATCGACGACATCGTCGACGGTGATGCGGCCGATCAGCCGGCCGGCATCGTCGACCACCGCGGCCGACAGCAGGTTGTGGTCCTCGAAGCGGCGTGCGACATCGGCCGCCGACAGGTCGACCGGCAGCGCCTGGTCCTGCCGCGTCATCACCTCGCGCACCGGCCGGTCGCCATCGTTGACCAGCAGGTCGGCGAGTTCGACCATCCCGAGATAGCGGCCACTGTCGTCGGTGACCATCAGCGCATGCAGGTGTTCGGGCAACGCACCCTGTTGCTCGCGATGGCGGCGCAGCGTCGCGGCGGCCGATGCGACGTCGGCGTCGGGCCGCACGCTGACCGGGTCGGCGTCCATCAGGCCGCCGGCGCAATCGTCCGGATAGACACGCAGCGCGTCGAAACGCTGGCGGCGTTCCTGCGGCATCCGCTCGAGCACACTGCGCAGCACCTCCGGCGGCAGGTCGGCATCGATGTCGGACAGATCGTCGAGATCGAGGCCCTGCACCGCATCGGCCAGCGTCTGTGCATCGGTCGCCTCGATCAACCCGCGCCGCACCTCGCCGTGCGACTCGACCAGCACCTGGCCGCGCCGCTGCGCGGTGATGTTGTTCCATAAAACCAGCCGCGGCTCGCTGTCCAGTGCCTCCAGCACATCGGCGAGCGCGCTGCCGTCGAGGTCGGCAATCTTTGCGCACAGCCGCTCGGGCTTGCCGGCGGCTGCCTCGTCGAGCGCGTTTTGCAGTTGCTCGTGCCAGCGCGCGCGAGCCTCGTCGGTCATATCAACTGGGTGGGTTGGAGTCATCGTCTGATCTGACCAGATCGCGGCGATGGCCGCCAGCAATGCCCTGCCAAAGCGGCGGGGAACTTTGCCGGCGCGGCGGCACTCGTTCAGTCCACGTGATCTCGATCCCCGACTTCAACCAGCTGCCATTGGCCGGCAATGCTGCCCTGTTTGCCGCAGCCGCAGCGGTGATCGGGGTATCCGGCTGGTTTCTTGCAGCGGCCGCGAATCGACTTGCCGACCGCACCGGCCTCGGCGAGGCGGTCGCCGGCGCGATCTTCCTCGGTGCGACGACCTCATTGCCCGGCAGCATCACCTCGCTGACCGCCGCGATCGACGGCCGTGCCGCATTTGCCGTCAGCAACGGCCTTGGCGGCATTGCCGCGCAGACCGCCTTCATCGCGATCGCCGACATCAGCTACCGGCGCGCCAACCTCGAGCATGCGGCGGCGTCGCTGCCGAACATCATGCAGGGTTCGCTGCTGGTCGTGATGCTGGCAATGATTGCGTTGGCCATCGCGGCCCCGCCGTTCACCGTCGCCGGCGTGCACCCGGTCAGCGTGACGCTGGTGGTCGGTTATCTGGTCGGCCTGAAACTGGTGCACCGCGTGCACCGCAAGCCGATGTGGACGCCGCGCTCGACCAAGGAGACGCGGCATGACGAGCCGGAACCGGAAGCCGAACAGCAGGCGCTGGCGCCGCTGATCGGGCGTTTTGCCGCACTGGCCGTGACGGTCGGCGTCGCCGGCTGGCTGATCGCGCGCACCGGCCTCGCGCTGGCGGCACAGACCGGCCTGTCGGACAGCGCGGTCGGCGGCGTGCTGACGGCGCTGTCGACCTCGCTGCCTGAACTCGTCACCGCGCTCGCCGCGGTGCGCCAGGGAGCGCTGACGCTGGCCGTCGGCGACATCATCGGCGGCAATGTCTTCGATACGCTGTTCGTCGCAATCGCCGATATCGCCTACCGCGGTGGCTCGGTGCTGCATGCCGACGGGCTCGGCTCGATCACGCTGATCACCAGCGCCGCGCTGCTGCAGACCGGCATCCTGCTGGTCGCGCTGTTGCACCGCCAGCAGCGTGGCCTGGCCAATGTCGGCGTCGACAGCATGCTGATGATGGGCATCTACCTCGGCCTGGTGCTGCTGCTGTTCAACAGCTGAGCGGCGGCTCGCTCAGCGCGCTGGCACGACTTTCAGCAGAGAACCGTCGCGCTCATCGGTCACGAGGTACAAGGCCCCGTCCGGCCCCTGGCGGACATCGCGGATGCGCTGGTTGCGATCGGTCAGCAGGTGTTCCTCGGCAACGACGCGCTCGCCGTCGATGACCAGCCGTACCAGCGCCTTGCCGCCCAGCCCGCCGACGAACAGGTTGCCGCGCCAGGCCGGAAACAGCTCGCCGTCGTACCACTGCGCGCCGGACGGTGCGATCACCGGATCCCAGTAATAGACCGGCTGCTCGAGGCCGGCGCGCGCGGTGCTGCCATCACCGACCGGCCGGCCGGAATATTCCTCGCCATAGGTGATCAGCGGCCAGCCGTAGTTCTTGCCCTTGTCGATCAGGTTCAGTTCGTCGCCGCCGCGCGGGCCCATCTCGACCGTCCACAGCCGGCCTCGCGGATCGAATGCCGCGGCCTGCACATTGCGGTGGCCGAGCGTCCAGATTTCCGGCCGCGCGCCGTCGCGGCCGACAAACGGGTTGTCGGCCGGCGATGCGCCGTCGGCGGTGATGCGCAGCAGCTTGCCGAAATGGCTGCCGAGTTGCTGCGCTTGCGGACGCGCCGCGACGTCGGAGCGTTCGCCGAGGGTCACGTACAACATGTCGTCCGGGCCGAACGCCAGCCGCGAGCCGTAGTGCATGTGGTTGTTCCAGCTCGGCACGGTGCGCAGGATCACCCGCACCTGTTCGACCCGCCGGTTATCTGCCGACAGCCGGCCGCGGGCGACTGCGGTCGCATTGCCATCCTGCCGCGGCTCGGTATAACTCCAGAAGATCGTGCGATCGCTTGCAAACGACGGGCCGAGCGCGATGTCGAGCAGGCCGCCCTGACGGCCGGCATCGATCGCCGGCAATCCTTCGATCGGCTCGGAAACCTGGCCGCCAGCCGAGATGTGGCGCATCCGGCCGGGCCGCTCGCTGACCAGGAAGCCGCCATCGGGCAGCGGTTCGACCGACCACGGATGAACCAGCCCGCTGGCGACGACGCTGACCTTGACCGCAGCGCTCGGCACCGCGGCGCACGCGCGCGTCTGGCCGGCAAACGCCGGCCGCTGCGATGGCGAACTGGCGGCGCCGCGCTCGAGTGGGGTGCATGGTGCGGCGGCCTGCGCCAGTGCCGCTGTGCTGCCGAGTGCCAGAGCGGCGGCGATCACCGTGCGCTGGAAGAAGAAGGAGGTGCTTGTCATGGGCGGAAGCTGGTTGCTGCTCGAATCGGCATGGCCATCGTGCAGCATCGATGGGCCGGAGCAAAACGTGGGGTCATCGACCGGGGATATGGGCTGATCGTCAGCCCGCACCCGAGGCGAACTCGCCGAGACCGAGCAGCCGCATCGCATTGCGTTTCAGGATCAGCGGCTTGACCTCGTCCTTGAAACCCGCCTCCTCGAAATCCGCCATCCAGCGGTCGGGCGCGATCAGCGGGAAATCGCTGCCGAACAGGATGCGGTCCTTCAGCAGCGTGTTGCAGTACTGGACCAGCTGCTTCGGAAAATATTTCGGGCTCCAGCCGGACAGGTCGATCCAGATGTTGGGCTTGTGCATCGCCAGCGACAGCGCCTCGTCCTGCCATGGCCACGACGGATGGGCGACGATGATCTGCATGTCGGGGAAGGCGATCGCGACATCCTCGAGCAGCATCGGGTTCGAGTTCTGCAGCCGCAGGCCCCCGCCGCAGCGCATGCCGCTGCCGATGCCCGAATGGCCGCTGTGGAAAACCGCCGGCAGCTTGTATTCGTTGATCACTTCGTAGATCGGCCAGGCCATCTTGTCGGCCGGCTCGAAGCCCTGCACCGTCGGGTGGAACTTGAAGCCATTGACGCCATGCTGCTCGACCAGCCGGCGCGCCTCGCGGCCGCCGTATTTGCCTTTGTGCGGGTCGATGCTGCCGAAGGCAATCATGATGTCCGGATTCGCTGCCGCTGCGTCGGCGATCTCCTCGTTGCTGATGCGCCGGCGGCCGAGTTGCGATTCGGCATCGACGGTGAAATTGACGAAGCCGATCTTCTTCTCGCGGTAGAAGTCGATCGTCTCCTGCATCGTCGGCCGGCGGCTCGAGCGGAAATATTTGTCGGCCGCACGGTCGTATTCCTCGCCGTAGTTGTCGAAGGGGTTGCGGCACGACACCTCGAGGTGCGTGTGGGTGTCGATCGCGATCAGCTCGTCGGTATTCATGGTCGTGGGCCCTGCGGTTGGCTTCTAGGAGACACTGTAGTTCAACTACGCAACTACTTCGATGGTTCGGTCGCCGCCTTTTGAACACATTCTCACAGCAAACCAGCAACCGGAACCTAGGGTTTCCCCTGACCATGTAGTTTCGATTGTGAACTAATATTCGCCGCATCGAATCCGACGGACACGCCCATGACCACGACCTTCCAACCCGCGACCGGCCTGCTGGCATCGCTCGATCTGCTGCAGATCACGCTCGACGGCCCGGTCATCCATGTCCGGCTGAACCGGCCGGCCAAGCGCAATTCGATCAGCGACCCGCTGATCCAGCAACTGCACACCTGCTTCGTCAACCTGCCCGAGCAGGTCAAGGCAGCGGTCGTCAGCGGCGAAGGCGCCCATTTCTGCGCCGGCCTCGACCTGTCGGAACTGGTCGAACGCGACATCGGCGGCGCCGTGCTCCATTCGCGGATGTGGCATGCCGCTTTCGACGCGATCCAGTTCGCCCGCGTGCCGGTGGTCGCGGTGCTGCACGGCGCAGTCGTCGGTGGCGGGCTCGAGCTGGCGTCGAGTTGCCACATCCGGGTCGCTGAGCAGTCGGCCTATTTCGGCCTGCCAGAAGGCCAGCGCGGCATCTTCGTCGGCGGCGGCGGTTCGGTGCGCATCCCGCGGTTGATCGGCGTCGCCCGGATGAGCGACCTGATGCTGACCGGCCGCGTCTTCGATGCGCAGGAAGGTGCGCAGATGGGGCTGGTCAGTTATGTCGTCGCCGACGGCGCGGGGCTGGAAAAAGGCATCGCGCTGGCCCGACGCATCGCGACCAATGCACCGATGTCGAACTATGCGGTCACCCATGTGCTGCCGCGAATTGCGGATCAGGCGCAATCCGAAGGTCTGATGACCGAGGCGCTGATGGCTGCGGTCGCCGAAAGCACACCCGACGCGCAGGATCGGCTGCGCGCCTTCCTCGAAGGTCGTGCCGGCAAGGTCGTCAAATCATCATGAGCAGCGCCGCGATGCCCCGCTACCGCGACGCCCGGGTCGGCGGTTGTGTCGAAGCGCGCATCGAACGCCGTCCCGACGGCAGCACGCTGCTGCGTTCGGCCGACCCGTTGGGCGCGTATCCCGAACGGCTGACCGACAGCCTCGAACAATGGGCGCAGGAGGCGCCCGACCGCACCCTGATCGCGCAGCGCGCGCCAGGCGGCGGCGACTGGATCAGGCTCAGCTACGCGCAGATGCTGCAGCGTGTGAAAAGCGTCGCGCAGGCGCTGGTCGATCTGCAGCTGTCGGTCGACCGGCCGGTGGCCATCCTGTCCGACAACGACATCGAACACCTGACGCTGGCGCTCGCCTCGATGTGGGCCGGCGTGCCGTATGCGCCGATCTCCAGCGCCTATTCACTGGTCTCGCAGGACTACGCGAAGCTGCGCCACATCATTGGCACCGTGACACCGGGGCTGGTCTTCGCCAGCGGGCCGGCCTACGCCAAGGCGATCCAGGCGGTCGTCGGCGACGACGTCACGGTGGTGCTGAGCGAAGGCGCGATCGACGGCCGGCAGACCCGTTCGTTCGCCAGCCTGCTCGAAACCGAGCCGAATGCTTCGCTCGAGCAGGCGCACGCCAAGGTCGATGCCGACACGATCGCGAAATTCCTGTTCACGTCGGGTTCGACGAAGGCGCCGAAAGGCGTCATAAACACCCACCGGATGTTGTGCGCCAACCAGCAGATGATTCGCCAGTGCCTGGGTTTCCTGGCCGAGGAGCCGCCGGTGCTGGTCGACTGGCTGCCGTGGAACCACACCTTCGGCGGCAACCACAATGTCGGCATCACGCTGGTCAACGGCGGCACGCTCTACATCGACGACGGCAAGCCGACGCCCAAGGGCATGGCGGCGACGCTGCGCAACCTGCGCGAGATCTCGCCGACGGTCTATTTCAACGTGCCGAAAGGTTTCGACGAACTGGCCACCGCGATGGACAGCGATACCGCGCTGCGCGACAGCCTGTTCAAGCGCTGCAAGGTCTTCATGTTCGCCGGCGCCGGCTTGAGCCAGGCGGTCTGGGACAAGCTCGATGCGCATGGCGAGGCGGCCACCGGCGAGCGGGTCCGCATCATCACCGGCCTCGGCATGACCGAAACCGCGCCGAGCTGCACCTTCGCGGTCGGCACCGACGTGCGCTCCGGCCACATCGGCCTGCCGGTTCCGGGCGTCGAGGTCAAGCTGGTGAAGGACGCCAGCACCGGCGACAAGACCGAGATCCGCTTCCGCGGCCCGAACGTGATGCCGGGTTACTGGCGCGCGCCGGAGCAGACCCGCGACGCCTTCGACGAAGAGGGCTACTACCGCACCGGCGACGCGGTGACCTGGGTCGACCCGACCGACCCGCAGCGCGGCCTGCTGTTCGACGGCCGCACGGCGGAGGACTTCAAGCTCGACACCGGCACCTTCGTCAGCGTCGGCCCGCTTCGCGCGAAGATCGTGCTGGCCGGCGACCCCTGCGTGCAGGACGCGGTGATCACCGGCATCAACCGCGGCGAGGTCGGCGCACTGCTGTTCCCGCGCCCCGACGAATGCCGCAAGCTGGCCGGCGCACCGGCCGAGATGCCGCTGCCCGAGGTGCTGCAGTTGCCGGCACTGCGGGCCTTTTTCCAGTCACTGGCCAATCGCCTGTGGGCCGACTCGAGTGGCAGCGCCAACCGCGTTGCCCGCTTGCAGGTGCTGACGGAACCGCCGGCGATCGATGCCGGCGAACTGACCGACAAGGGTTCGATCAACCAGCGCGCGGTGCTGGCAAACCGGGCCGCGCTGGTCGAAGCGATGTACCGCGACGGCGTGCCAGAGCCGACGCGTTTCGTTCCGTCGACGCGCTGAGACCCGCAGGCATCTGAACCCAGGACCGAGAACCGACCCGATGTGGACCTACCAGGCCCCGGTGGCCGACATGTTGTTCCTGATGACCCGCGTCCTCGATGCGCCCGCCTCATGGGCATCGATCACCGCATTCGAGGACCTCGACGCCGATACCGCGCGCGAGGTCGTCGAACAGGCGGCGCGTTTTGCCGGCGAGGTGCTGGCGCCGATCAACGGCAGTGGCGACCTCGCAGGCTGCAACTGGACCAGCGACGGTGTCGCGACGCCGGCTGGTTATCGCGAAGCCTACGCGGCCTTCGTCGACGGCGGCTGGCCGGCGCTGGCCTGCGCGCCCGATGCCGGCGGGCAGGGTCTGCCGCAACTGCTCAACGCAGCGCTGTTCGAGATGCTGGCCGCAGCCAACCATGCCTGGACGATGTACCCCGGCCTGCTGCACGGTGCCTACGAGGTGCTGCAGGCGCATGCCGATCCGGCCTTGCGCGAGCGTTATCTGGCCAAGGTCACGTCGGGCGAATGGTTGTCGACGATGTGCCTGACCGAGCCGCAGGCCGGCAGCGATCTCGGGCTGGTGCGCACCCGTGCCGACCTGGCGGGTGGTGAAGCGGCGAACGGCGCGCCGGTGCTTGTCAGCGGCAACAAGATCTTCATCTCCGGCGGCGACCATGACCTGAGCGACAACATCGTCCACCTGGTCTTGTGCCGGCTTGCCGATGCGCCGGCCCGTACCAAGGGGCTGTCGCTGGCGATCGTTCCGAAGATCCTGCCCGACGGCCGCCGCAATGCGGTGTTCTGCGACGGCATCGAGAAGAAGATGGGCATCAAGGGCAGCGCGACCTGCCAGATGCGCTTCGAGCGCGCAGAAGGCTGGCTGATCGCCGAACCGAACCGCGGGCTGGCGGCGATGTTCCTGATGATGAATGCCGCGCGGCTGCACGTTGCGCTGCAAGGCGTCGGCCACCTCGAGGCGGCGACCCAGAATGCGCGGCGCTACGCCAACGAGCGCCTGCAGATGCGCGCCGCGCAGCGGCCGGCCGGGGTGGCGGCAACGGCGGCCGATCCGATCGCCTTCCATCCGGCGATGCGGCGCACGCTGCTGAGCCTGCAGGCCCGCACCGATGCCTGCCGCCTGATCGCCTACTGGACCGCCTTGCTGCTCGACGAACATCAACAGCATCCGGATCCGCAACGCCGCAAGCTGGCCGGTGGCCATGTCGCCCTGCTGACACCGGTTGCCAAGGCCTTGTTCACCGATCTGGGCCACCGCAGTGCCGACGAGGCGCTGCAGGTCTGGGGCGGCTACGGTTATGTGCATGAATTCGGCATCGAGCAGAGCGTTCGCGATTCCCGGATCGCGATGATCTACGAGGGCACCAACGAGATCCAGGCGATCGACCTGGTGCAGCGCAAGCTGCTCGACGACGGCGGCGCCCGCAGCGATGCCTTGATCGCAGAACTCGCCGCCGAAGTCGATGCCTGCCGCGCGGTGCCGGCACTGCAGCCGTTCGCGGACGCGCTGGCCGGCCAGTTGCAGAACTGGCGCGTCGTTCGCGAGGCCCTGCAGCGCGGCGCCGCCGACGACCCCGAATGGCCGTTGCGGGTCGCCGACGATGTGCTCAACGGCATCGGCCATGCGCTGATGTGCTGGGCCTGGGCGCGCATCGCCCGTTGTGCGAGCGACCCGCAGCGCGCACCGGCGGCCGGTGGCCGCGGCGCAGAGGATTGGCAGCAATCGGCACGTTTCGGCCTCGACTGGTTGCTGCCGCAGGCGCAGGTGCACTGGGCCCGCGCGCGGCAAGCCGATGCCGCGCTGCCGTTTGTCGCGGCCTGAAGCGGATCGAAGCGAAACACCGGACCGACAAGCCAAGATGCCGAACCGATGACCGACAGCGAAGAACCCTCCGACGATGGCGCCAATGGCGAGCTCGGGCTCGGCCCCTTGGGCGACCTGCTCGGCTTTCACCTCGCACGCGCGACGCTGACGACGACCGCGCTGTTCGAGCGTCACATCGGCAAGCCCTTCGGCCTCAGCAAGGTCGAATTCTCGATGCTGATGCTGCTGCTCGCCAACGGCCCGCTGAACCCGAAGCGGCTGGCGCATGCCCTGGCATTGACGCCGCCGAAGATGACGATGCTGCTCGACCGCATGCAGGCGCGTGAGCTGCTGCGCCGCGAACGCAGTGAAATCGACCGCCGCTCGCAGAATGTCGTCTTGACCGCCGAGGGCGAACGGATTGCCCGAGGCAGCGCAGCGGCGGCACCGGCATCGGAAGCTGCGCTGAACGGTCGCCTCAGCCGCGCCGAGCGGGCGATGCTGCTCGAACTGCTCGACAAGGTGGCGGGCGGCTGAGACAAGCCCGCCCCCGATCCACTCAGCCCTGCGGCGACTTGAAGCGCGCGCTCAGCGCATCGGCTGCACGTGCCAGCAGCACCAGATCGGCGCCCACGGCCACAAAGCTGCAGCCCATGTCGAGGTAGTGCCGCGCCAGTTTTTCATCGCCGGTCAGAAAACCGCTCGGCTTGCCGGCGGCGTGGATGCGCTTCATCGCCGCATCGATCGCGCTGATCACCTCCGGGTGCGACGGCTGGCCCAGATATCCCATCGATGCCGACAGGTCGCCGGGACCGATGAAGATGCCGTCGACGCCCGGCACCGCGGCGATCGCCTCGATCTCGTCGAGCGCCGCGGTCGTCTCGACCTGCACCAGCACGCAGATTTCCTCGTGCGCACCTTGCCAATAGCCGGGTATGCGGCCGAAATTGGTCGCCCGCGATGCGCTGGCGAAACCGCGCACGCCGTGCGGCGGATAACGCGTCGCGGCCACCGCATCGGCGGCCTCCTGCGCGTTCTGCACATACGGAATCAGAAAACTCTGCACGCCGACGTCGAGCAGGCGCTTGATCGTCACCGTGTCGTTCCACGGCGGGCGCACCACCGGCGTCGTCGCCGGGCGGCCCATCAAGGCCTGCAGCTGCGCATGCAACAGCGGCATGTCGTTCGGCGAATGCTCCATGTCGACCAGCATCCAGTCGAAGCCGGAACCAGCCACCACCTCGACGGCGACCGAGCTGGCCAGGCTGTTCCAGATGCCGATCTGCACCTGGCCGGCGGCCAGCGCGCGCTTGAAACGGTTGATCGGTATGCCCGTCGGGCTGACGTCGGATCGGCTCATGCGGTTTGTCCTCAGGAACAGTGGGAGCGCTCGCCAGGGCTGCAGCGGGGCATCGGAACTTGATTCTAGGGTTCAGCTTCCGACCGCAACCTGAGGTGACGTCGCACCGCCGAGGTGCGTTCTCGCGCACACAGGCAGAATCGGTGTTTGCCACCGGCATCCGGGCCTCCCGATTCGACCCCCCACGTTCGAACCGGTTCGCGATGCGGATTTCGGTCCGCAAGATGTCCGAACCAGCTAGATTCCAAACATGACGAAATCACCCGAGGGACAGTCTCCCTCGCCATCCGACTCGCCGACGCTGCTTTGCGTCGACAAGGAGCCGGCTACTCTGGCCTCGCTGCAGCGGCTGTTCGAGTCGTCGAACTACCGGGTAGCGGTCGCCGACAGCGGCGCGGCTGCGCTGCAGCACCTGGAAGCCAATCCGGTCGATATCCTGATCGCCGACATGCGTCTGAGCGACATGGAAGGCACCGAGCTGCTGGCCCGGGTGCGCGAGCGCTGGCCGGCGACCGAACGTTTTCTGCTGACCGTGAAGGCCGACGTCTCGTTGCTGATCGATGCGATCAACCAGGGGCTGATATCGCGCTTCATCACCAAGCCGCTGGAAGAGGACACGCTGCTGCGCATCGTCGGTGACGCGCTGGCGGGTCAGGCCCGGCAACGCCTGGTCGCCGAAATGGCAAAACGGCGCAACGAGGAGTTGCGGGCGCTGAATTCCAGCCTCGAGCAGAACGTCAATGCCAACAGCGAGGAACTGGCAGCCGCGAATGCACGGCTGAAAGAAAACCTGATCGTCACGCTGAAGGTATTTTCAAGCCTGATCGAGACACGCCACGAACGGCTGGCCGGCCATGCGCGCCGGGTTGCCGACCTGGCACGCCGGCTGGCAATCAAGCTGAAGCTCGAGCCGGCGCTGGTGCGGGAGATCTTTTTTGCCGCGCTGCTGCACGAAATCGGCAAGCTCGGCTTTTCCGACCAGTTGCTGAATACGCCGGTCGGCGTGATGACACCACAGCAGGCACGCGAATACCGGCAGCACCCGCAACGCGCCGAACAGCTGCTGATGCCGCTGCAGGATCTGCGCGGCGCAGCCGGCGCGATCGCCGCACAGCTCGAGCGTTTCGACGGCACCGGCTACCCGAACCAGCTGAAAGGCCGCGAGATCCTGGTCGGCGCCCGCATCCTGTCGGTCTGCACCGATTACGACAATCTGCAGATCGGCATGCTGGCGCCGCGCGAATCGACACCGAAGGAGGCGCTGGCGGTGATCGTCGCCGCGCGCGGCAAGCGCTACGACCCGTGGATCGTTGATGCCTTTGCCGAGCTGGTCGCTGACGTTGCGGAAAATCTGACGGTTGCCGACCCGGCTGCGCCGCACGAGATCGTGCTCAGCGCGGGCGGCCTGGCCGAGGGCATGCTGCTGGCGCGCGATCTGGTGGCGCCAAACGGCGTGATGATGTTGTCGGCCGGTTTTCCGCTCGACAGCCGGCTGATCAGCAAGATCGCCGCATTCGAGCGCTCGATCGGCGAGAAGCTGACGATCTACATTCGCAAGGACGAGCCGGCGCCGGCCTGAAAAAAAAACCGCGGCAAGCCGCGGTTTCTTGTGATGCATGGCCGGCCGCAGCCGGCCTTGCTCAGTCTTCTTCCTTGAACGCGACTTCGCGCTTCTGCTTGATCGACGGCAGCGCGACGATCACCAGCAGCATCAACGCGACGAACAGCAGCGATGCCGACAGCGGCTTGGTCACGAAGGTGGTCCAGTCGCCGCGGCTCAGCAGCAACGCGCGGCGCAGGTTTTCCTCCATCATCGGCCCGAGGATGAAGCCGAGCAGCAGCGGCGCGGCCTCGCAGTTCAGCTTGTAGAGCAGGTAGCCGAAGACCGTGAAGCCGGCGGCGACGAAGAGGTCGAAATTGTTGTTGTTCAGCGTATACAGACCGATGCCGCAGAACACGACGATCGCCGGGAACAGGAAGCGGTAGGGCACCGTCAGCAGCCTGATCCAGATGCCGATCAGCGGCAGGTTCAGGATGATCAGCATGAAGTTGCCGACCCACATCGATGCGATGAGGCCCCAGAACAGCTCCGGGTTGCTGGTCATCACCTGCGGGCCCGGCTGGATGCCCTTGATCGTCATCGCGCCGATCATCAGCGCCATCACCGCATTCGACGGGATGCCGAGCGTCAGCATCGGGATGAAGCTGGTCTGCGAGCCGGCGTTGTTCGCGCTTTCCGGGCCTGCCACACCCTGGATCGCACCCTGGCCGAACGGCACCGACGGGTTTTTCACCAGCTTCTTCTCGAGCGTGTACGACGCGAACGACGACAGCAGCGCACCGCCACCGGGCAACACGCCGAGCACCGAACCGATTGCGGTACCGCGCAGCACCGACGGCCAGGCCTCCTGGAAATCCTTCTTGGTCGGCCACAGGCCCTTCACGTCCTTCGTGAACACCTCGCGGTGCTCGGCCGGGCGTCCCAGGTTGGCGATGATCTCGCCGAAGCCGAAAATGCCCATCGCGATCACGACGAAGCCGATGCCGTCGGTCAGTTCCGGGATGTCGAAGCTGTAACGCGGCACGCCGGAAATCACGTCGGTATTGATCTGGCCGAGCAGCAGGCCGAAGATGATCATGCCGATCGCCTTGATCAGCGAGCCCGAGGCCAGCACCACCGCGCCGATCAGGCCGAGCACCATCAGCGAGAAATATTCGGCCGGGCCGAACTTGAACGCGAGTTCGGTCAGCACCGGCGCGAAACCGGCGATCACCAGCGTCGCGACGCTGCCGGCAAAAAACGAGCCGAGGCCGGCGGCGGCCAGCGCAGGGCCGGCGCGGCCCTTGCGCGCCATCGCATAACCGTCGATCGCGGTCACCACCGACGAGGCTTCACCAGGCACGTTGATCAGGATCGCGGTGGTCGAGCCACCGTACTGCGCGCCGTAGTAGATGCCGGCCAGCATGATCAGCGCCGGCGTGGCGTCCAGCGCGTAAACGGTCGGCAGCAGCATCGCGATCGTCGCCAGCGGGCCGAGGCCCGGCAGCACGCCGATCAAGGTGCCGAGCAACGCGCCGAGCAGCGCGTAGCCGAGGTTCTGCAGCGAGACCGCGACGGTCAGGCCGAGATAGAGGTTACTCAGGAGTTCCATTTGCGCAGCCTCAGCCGATGAAGGTGGGCCACAGCGGGATCACCAGGTTCAATCCGTAGATGAAGACCGCCCAGCTGCCGATCGTCAGGATCGCGGCATTGAGCAGCACCTCGCCGAGGTGGAATTCGTCACCGGCGAGCGCCGAGGTCAGCACCAGCAGCGGCAGCGCGATCGCCATGCCGAGGTGCGGCAGCGTAAATGCGAACAGGATGATCGAGCCGACGATGATCGACAACGGCTTCCACGCGATCTTGCCGATCGGGCCTTCGTGTTTGGACGCCAGCGAACCGACCAGCACCATCGCGCCGATGATCGCCAGCAGCAGGCCGAGGCCGAACGGGAAATAGCCCGGACCGGGCCGTGCCGCGGAGCCGAAGCTGTAGTTTGTTGCGCCGACGCTGAAGCCGAGCCCGACCACGATGTACAGGACCCCGCTCCAGAAGTCCTGCTGGTTCTTGATTTTCATCCCTCTCCCCTCACTGTCGTCGGCGGCCCGAGGCCCCTTGTCACCGCGCCCGAGTCGAGTTCGAGATCGCAGATGGTCTGTTCATCTCGGGCGCTGCATTACCAGAACCCGTTCGCCCTGCTTGCGAGGGCATGCCCGGACGTTTCCGCCGGACCCAGGATTGTCCTAGGAAAAGGGGTTCTTGACGACTGGGTGTTGTGGGAGTGTTGCAGTCGGGCCGACCTGCGGTTAACCGCAATATCAGTGGGAGAAAACCCTGTTATGCCTTGGCGGGCGTTGCAGCCTCGCGCCGTTTCAGCAACTCGAACATCGCCATCCCGGCGAGCATCGCCAATACGAAGACCAGCGCCTTGACGTGGCCCATGCCGAGCGCCACCAGCGCCGGGCCCGGGCAGAAGCCGGCGATGCCCCAGCCGACGCCGAACAGCACCGAGCCGCCGATCAGGCGGCGGTCAAGGCCGCTGGCGGTCGGCAGCTTCATATCCAGGCCGATCAGCGAGGTATTGCGGCGGCGTGCGATCGCGAAGGCAACGACACCGACCGCGATCGCGCCGGCCATCACGAAGGCCAGCGACGGATCCCATTGGCCGGCAAGATCGAGAAAACCGAGCACCTTGGCCGGATTGGCCATGCCGGAGACGATCAGTCCGATGCCGAAGACCAGTCCGGCGAGCCAGGAAGTGACGAGATACAACATGACGGCTCCTCAGATGCCCAGCAGGTGGCGGATGATGAAGACGGCGACAAAACCGGCGGCCATGAAGGTCGCGGTCGCGACCAGCGAACGTGGCGAAAAGCGCGAAATCCCGCAGACCCCATGGCCGCTGGTGCAGCCCGATCCGTAGCGCGTGCCGATACCCACCAGCAAACCGGCCAGCACCAGCGCGCCCCATCCGGCCTCGATCTCGATTGCCGGCAGCGCCGTCGCGAGCAGGTAGACGGCCGGTGCGGCGAGCAGCCCCAGCACGAAGGCAAGCCGCCAGCCGATGTCGCCCGGCTTCGGCTGCAGCAGGCCGCCGAGCACGCCGCTGATGCCGGCGATGCGGCCGTTCAGCAGCACGAACATCGCTGCGGCAAGGCCGATCAGCAGGCCGCCGGCAAGTGCCGACCGGGGGGTGAACACAGTCCAGTCGATCGTCATGCTTGTTCCTTCGGGCAATACTGTTGATAGAGGACGTCGAGCAGTTGCAACACCTTCGAGTCGGCGACGCTGTAGAAGATCCGCTTGCCGTCGCGCCGGGTATCGACGACGCCTTCGGCGCGCAACACCGCGAGCTGCTGCGACAAGGTCGGCTGGCGGATATCGAGTTCCTGCTCGAGGTCGCCGACGCACATCTCGCCCTGCGACAGCTGGCACAGCAGCAGCAAGCGGTCTTCATTGGCCAGCACCTTCAGCGCGGCCACGGCGTCGCCGGCCGCCTGCCGCAGCGCGGCCGGGTCGATCCGGGGGGTGGTGGGGGAATCAGCCATGACGCTCGTCCGTTTTGCCAAAGGGGGTCTGCACTTGCTACAGTTTATTCTTTCATATACTATTTGTCAATAGATTGAATCCGCCCGGAGCAAGCACACCATGAGCAATCGAACCAGCGTGCAGGCCTTCTTCGACGACAAGACCTGGACCGTCTCGTACCTGATCGTCGACAACGCCACCCGATGCGCGGCGATCGTCGATCCGGTGCTCGATTTCGACCTGAAGTCCGGCGGTACGGCGACGGTGCAGGCCGACCGGTTGCTCGCCGCGGTGCGCGAGCAAGGGCTGCAGGTGCAGTGGATCCTCGAGACCCACGCCCATGCCGACCATTTGTCGGGCGCGCGTTATCTGCAGGACAAGGTCGGTGGCCGGATCGCGATCGGCGAGCACATCCGCGAGGTGCAGGCGACGTTCAAGAAGCTGTACAACCTCGAGCGCAATTTCCTGCCCGACGGTGCGCAGTTCGATCACCTGTTCACCGACGGCGAGGTTTTCCGGATCGGCGAGGTGGAGGTGACGGCACTGCTGGTGCCCGGCCACACGCCGGCCGACATGGCCTATGTCGTCGACGACGCGGTGTTTGTCGGCGATACGCTGTTCTTGCCCGATGTCGGCACCGCACGGGCCGATTTTCCTGGCGGCGATGCGCGCACGTTGTACCGCTCGATCCGCCGCATCCTCGAACTGCCGCCGCAGACGGTGATGTATGTCTGCCACGACTATCCGAAAGGTCGGCCCGCCGCGTGGCAGACCACCGTCGCCGAACAGCGTGCAAACAATATCCATGTGCGCGACGGCATCAGCGAAGACGAATTCGTCGCGATGCGCACCGCGCGCGATGCAACGCTCGAGGTGCCGACGCTGATCCTGCCGTCGCTGCAGGTCAATATCCGCGCCGGCCGGCTGCCACCGGCCGAGGAAGACGGCATCAGCTACCTGAAGATCCCGCTGAACGCGCTCGGCAAGCCGCGAGCCGGCAGCTGAGCCGGCCGGGCGGCGCCGTTTGCTACGCGCCGAGCATCTTCATCGCCTTGGCCAGCGTGTCGACGGCTTCCTGGTGCTTGCCGGCCTTGTGCTGCGCCTCGCCTTCGGCACGCAGCTTCTTCACCTCGGCCATCTGTTCGTTGCTCATCTTCGGCGACTTCGCCAGCGCCTCGTCGATCTTCTTCATGTCGGCCGGGCAGTGGAAGGCGAATGCGGCGCCGCCGACCAGCAATGCAGCAATGGCGGTCAGGGTCTTGATCGCAGACATGGGGCTCTCCTCGTGATGATGCGGGCAGCGAGACGATCTGCACCGCCGGCCCGCCCGTCGGCCGGATGCGCGCGTCGGCACCGCAGTGCCTCGGCCGATGCTACGCGCCTCGCCTGCGCCCGGCAATGACGGAATCAGGCTCGGCCGGAGCGGCGGCTGCGCGGCTGCAGCTGATCGAGCTCGGCGATCTGCTGCTTCAGCAGGATCAGCAGCGTGCGCGCATGTTCGACCGGCAACACCAGCGTCGAGCCGGCCGACTGGTCGTCGCGCGCCGAGCGTGGCTGCACCAGCACCTCGACGCCAAGCTCGATCAGCCCCTTGTCGTGGCGCGCCGAGACAAGGCGCTGCAGATGGATTTCGTGGTTTCTGGCGGGCATGGGCGGCCTGGTACGTCAATAAGAGGTGAGGGAGCCGACGCCGCTCAGAACAGCTTGTCGGCCAGAAAAACAAGGCTGCGGCCGTGCGCCAGCGCTGCGCTGGCCGGATCGTAGGTCGAGCGCGCCCAGCAATTGAAACCGTGCTGCGCTTCCGGATAGACGAACACCTCGCCGGCGTTGCCGACCGCGGTGCGCACCTGCTCGATCGCGGCCTGCGGAATGTGGTGGTCGCGCCCGGCATAGTGGAACTGCAGTGGCGCGGAGATCTCCGGCAGCAGGCCGAGCTGGTCCTGGATGCCGCCGCCATAGTAGGCCACCGCGGCATCGACGGTCGCCCACGCCGCGGTCTGATAGGCAAGCCGCCCACCGAGGCAATAACCGATCGTGCCGACGCGCTTGCCTGCGCAGGCCGGATGGGAGCGCAGCGCGTCGACCGACGCGCGGATATCGGCTTGCAACTGCTCGCGCTGCAGCGCCTGCGCGATGGCACGGCCGCGCTCGCGGTCGGCGCCCTCGTATCCGAGATCCAGCCGGCGCTCTTCGCGCCAGAAGATATCCGGCGCCAGCACGACGAAGCCGGCCAGCGCATATTGCTCGGCGACGCGGCGGATGTGCGCATTGACGCCGAAGACTTCCTGCCACAGCAGCAGGCCGGGGCCGCTGCCGGCAGGTGGCAGCGCCAGCCAGCCATCGAAGCCTCCATCCGCGATCGGGGCCCACTCGGCCTTGACGACTTCGTCACTCATTACGCGGCTCCTCTGTGGTTCAGCAACCGTCGGTGCACGCGCCGCCGGCGTCGAACGCCATCGTCCGCCCGCTCAACGGCAACACGACCGGCACCTTCGTCGCCTTCACGAAGGCTTCGGTCTTGCTGCCGGCGCGCAGCTTGCCGCCTTCGGTTGCCGGCTCGTTGGCATGCGAGGCGATCACCGTCTTCGGCTTCACCAGCTCGTTGATCACATGCGCCGCCTCGAGCGGGCCGGTCGTGAAGGTGCCGCCGATGTTCAGCACCGCGAGCCTGGCCTTGTACATCTTGTTGACGACGATCTCCTGCTCGGCGGTGACGCCGGTATCGCCGGACAGATAGACGACCAGGCCATTGCTGAAGGTCAATACGAAGCCGCCCGGCGGGCCCATGTAGGCGGTCAGCCCATTGGCCTCAAGCAGATCGGCGAAGTCCTTGTTCAGGAATGCGGGATCGATGCCGTTCGAATGGACCGCGGGCACGCCGGCGACCGAAACACCGCCGACCTTGGTCGATGCGCCGAAACGCAGCAGCTGGACCGACGACGCATCGCCGCCAGCCTCCTTGACCTTCGTCGAGAAATATTTCGCCATCTCGCCGCCGACGATCAGCTTGGCCTTCTTGCCGACCGTGATGTCGACGGTATTCGAACGCGGCGCGACCTTGACCGAGAAGTCGGGCCGCCCGCAGTTGCCGGCATTTTCCGACGGCTGGATCATGTCGCCGAGGTGGTCGCCATGCGCATGGCTCAGCAGCACCGCATCGATGCGGCCGAGCCGCGGGTCGGCCGCGCCGCGCACGGTGCGGCCGGCGTCGTAGAGGATGCGCGTGCCGTCCGGGTCCTCGAATACCAGCGCCCGGTCGAGCGAGCAGAATTCGCCGGCATGGCTGCCGAGTGGCGTGACCTTCACGGTTGCACTCGACTGCGCCAGGGCGGGCGCTGCGGCAAGGCCGAGACTGGCGGCGAAGACCAGCATCGAAAGCGATGGTGTGCGCATGGATCTTTCCTTGGTGATTGATCGATCGGCAGGCCGGCACGACTGCCGCACCGCTGCGCGTCGATGATAGGACGAGTGTCGCGATGGCGCAGGTGACGACAGGTCGGGAGCGCAAGCGCATTACCCCCCGACCTCGGATGACCGATGTAACGGAACGGACCCTCGAAGGCTCTTGAACTATCACCATAGTTCCAATATCATGGAACCATGGATGAATCAGAAGTCATACGTGCACTTGCCGCACTGGCCCAGCCGGTCCGCCTGCAGGTCTTTCGTGCCCTTGTCGTGACCGGCGAGCGCGGGCTGACCCCGGGCGCAATGGCCGAGGGGCTCGGCATCCCGCAGAACACCTTGTCCTTCCATCTGAAGGAATTGAGCAACGCCGGGCTGGTGACGCAGGAGCGCGCCAGCCGGCACATCATCTACCGCGCGGCCTACCAGCGGATGAATGCGCTGATCGGCTATCTGACCGAAAACTGCTGCCAGGGCGACAGCTGTGTCGTCGGGGCAGACGCCCGCAGCTGCGAAAGCTGATCACTACCCGCCAAAGGAGCACACGATGAAACGTTTCCACGTCCATGCCCACGTCGAAGACCTGGCAAAAAGCATCACCTTCTATTCGCAGCTGTTCGGCGCCGAGCCGAGCCGCGTCGAGGGCGACTATGCCAAGTGGATGCTCGACGACCCGCGCATCAATTTCGCGATCTCTGCACGCGGCGGCGAGCCGGGCGTCGATCACCTCGGCTTCCAGACCGACAGCGATGAAGAACTGCGCGAACTCGAGGCACGCGCCCGAGCCGCCGACATGTCGCTGCTCGACGCCGGCCAGACGACCTGTTGTTATGCGCGCAGCGACAAATACTGGCTGACCGACCCGCAAGGCATCGCCTGGGAGCAGTTCCACACGCTGGCGGACATCCCGGTCTTCCATCAGCCGCAACGCAGCAACAGCGGCACCGACGAACAGCCGGCCTGCTGCGCGGTCGGCGCGCCCGCGCGGTGACTCGCGCATTCCCGGCCGGCGGCCCGGCCGCGCTCAGCCACGTGCTCGTGTTGTGCACCCACAATTCGGCGCGCAGCGTGCTCGGCGAGGCGATGCTGAACCACTGGGCCGGCCGGCTCGGCCGCCCGCTGCGCGGCCACAGCGCCGGCAGCGCGCCGAGCGGACGCATCAACCCGTTTGCGCTGCAGGCGCTGCAATCCGCAGGCATCGCCACCGACGGGCTGCGCAGCAAGAGCTGGGATGAATTCAGCCCTGCCGGTGCGCCGCCGTTGGCGATCGTCATCACCGTTTGCGACAGCGCGGCCGCCGAGCAATGCCCGGTATTTTTCGGCGGCAGCGCTGGTGCCCAGCCGGTCAAGGTGCATTGGGGTTATCCGGACCCGTCGAATGCCGACGGCGGCGAGGAGGGCAAGCGGCGCGCCTTCGAACTGACGCGGCAGGCGATCGGCTACCGGATGCTGCAATTGCTGCAGTTGCCGATCGAGACGATGGACCGGGCGGCGCTGCAGCAGGCACTGGCCGAGATCGCGAGGAGCTGACGATGGATCTTCCGCGCAAGCTCGCCGCCGAGGCGCTCGGCACCGCGCTGCTGCTCGCGGTCGTGATCGGCTCCGGCATCATGGGCGAGCGGCTGGCCGGCGGCAATGTCGCGATCGCGCTGCTCGCCAATGCACTGGCCACCGTCGGCGGGCTGTACATCCTGATCGAGGTTTTCGGGCCGATCAGCGGCGCGCATTTCAATCCGGCGGTCAGCGCGGTGATGGCGTGGCGAGGCGATCTGCCGAAGGCGGCGCTGTTGCCGTATGTCGCGGCGCAGCTGGTCGGTGCGCTGCTCGGCGCCTGGCTGGCGCATGCGATGTTCGATCTGGCGATCCTGCAGGTATCGGCCAAGCTGCGCAGCGGCAGCGGCCAGCTGATCGCAGAGGTGGTCGCCGCAGCCGGTCTGCTGCTGGTGATCCTGCGTGCGCCGGCAGGCCGCGCTGCAGTGATGGTGGCGGCCTACATTGGCGCGGCCTACTGGTTCACCGCATCGACGTCGTTTGCCAATCCGGCGGCGGTCTTCGGGCGCATGTTCAGCGACAGCTTTGCCGGCATCGCGCCGGCCAGCGCAACCGGCTTCGTGCTGGCGCAATTTGCCGGTGCGGCGATCGGGCTGCTGATCCACCGTGCGCTCGAGCCACGGCGGCATCCGGCCGGCCATCCGAACGTGATCGAGGCCTCGGGCAGCGAAGACAGTCCGGTATCTTGAAGGCGCGCCTGCTCAAAAACGCGCCGGCGAAAACGGCGCGGCGTCGACAAAAGGCGTTTCGCCGTCGACCAAATCGGCGAGCAGCCGGCCGCTGGCCGGGCCGAGCGTGAAGCCCTGGTGGCCGTGGCCGAAATCGAACCATAGGCCGGGCTCACGGCTGGCGCCGATCACCGGCTTCATGTCGACGGTGCACGGCCGCCAGCCGTGCCACGGTTCGGCTTCGACCGGCGTCGGCAGTTCGAGCAGCTCGCGAGCAACCGGCTCGGCGCGTTGCAGCTGGCGCGGCGTCGGGCGGGCGCCGACCGCGGCAAATTCGGCGCCGGTCGTCAGCCGCACGCCGTGCACGGTCGGCACCAGCACATAGCCGTTCTGCGTATCGTGGATCGGCACCGTCGGCCGCTCGCCGCCGCTGTAATGGCGGTGGTAGCCGCGCTTGACGAACAGCGGCAGGTGATAACCGAGCGGACGCAGCAGCGCGTCGGACCACGGGCCAAGCGCGACGACGACGTCGCCTGCTTCGACCGTGCCGTGGTTCGCGGTGACGACCCGCCAGCCCGCGCCGGCGCGTTGCAGCGACCGCACCTCGGCCCCGACGATGCGGCCGCCGAGCCGCGTCAGCAGCTCGGCATAGGCGGCAACCAGCCCACCCGGATCGCGCACACACCACGGATCGAGCCAATGGATCGCGCCGGCAAGCCGGCGCCGCAAGGCCGGTTCGGCACGCGCGAGCGCGTCGCCGTCCTGCAGCTGATGGCGCACGCCGTAGGTCGTCTGCATCCGCTCGGCCTGCTTCGCCGCAGTGTCGAGTGGCGCCTGATTGCGAAAGACCTGGCGGAAACCGCGCCGTTCGACCAGCGCGCCGGCGCCAGCCTCGTCGATCAATGCCGCATGTTCGCTGACCGAATGCGCGATCAATGTGCTGTACGCGGCGGCCACCGCCGGATAACGATCGGGCGCGGACCAGCGCCGGTAGGCCCACAGCCGCGGCGCGGCGGCCAACAGGGCTGACAGGTGGTAGTCGACATCGATGCCGCGCTTCAACACGACATCGACGATCGCCCGCCACTGGCGCGGGAACGCATACGGCTCGACCGCCTCGCGCTGGATGATGCCGGCATTGCCGTACGAGGTCTCGCGCCCAGGCGCACGCCGGTCGAAAACGGTGACCGAATGGCCGCGCTTGACGAGGTGCAACGCAGCACTGATGCCGACGATGCCGGCGCCGAGGACGACGATCTCGCGCGGCATCGCTAACGCAAACGCCAGAGGCCCACGGCGCGCTGCGACGCGAGACGGCCCGGCCAGAAATGCATGGGCCGGTCCATGTCCGCGAAATCGCTTGCCACCGTTGCGCTTGCCGTGCCGCTGTGCATCGACCGGATGGTAAGGGCAAGCCTGGCATCGAAGAGCAAGGGAGCGCACGCCGAAATGGCGGCGAGCCGCCTTCGGAAATCATTGTGGAGGATGCAGCAACGCCAGCGACCGGCGGCAAGCGTTTTCAAGCGTCGACGAAGTCATCAGCCCGCTGCGGAAAAGGCATTCGTCCGACAACGCTTGCGGTCACCCCGGCCTATAACAAAACGCATCATCTTTCCGCCCTGATTTCCCGCATGAATCCGCACCACACGCCCAGCTGGGCCGATCCCGTCAGCCGTGCCGGCTATTCCGCCAAGGGCCTCGTCTACGCCGTGATTGGCTACCTCGCCGCGAAGGCGGCCATCGGCCTGGGCGGCGAGACCACAGGCTCCGAGGGCGCGCTGAAGGAGATCGGCCAGCAGCCGTTCGGCCAGATCCTGCTCGCACTGGTCGGCGTCGGGTTGGCCTGTTATGCGGTATGGCGGTTTCTCTCCGCATTCGCCGACGCCGAAGGCAAGGGTTCCGATGCCAAGGGCATGGCGACCCGGATCGGATATCTTTTTGTTGCGCTGCTGCACATCGGCCTGAGCGTCGCGGCTTTTTCGGCACTGGATATCGGCGGCGGGCCGGGAGCAGGTGGCGGGGAGAGCGATGACCAGGCGACGCAAAGCATGACCGCGCGGGTGATGAGCGCGCCGCTCGGCCAATGGCTCGTCATCGGCGCCGGCGTTGCGGTCGCCATCGCAGGGATCGCGCAATGGGCCCAGGCCGTGCGAGGCAGCTACCGGCGGCGCTTTTCGCTCGAGGGCGCTGCGACGACCGCGCGCTCGTGGATCGAGCGCATTGCCAAGCTCGGGCTGGCGGCCCGCGGCGTCGTTTTCCTGCTGGTCGGGTTTTTTCTGGCTCAGGCCGGCTGGCAGGCCGAGTCGAGCGAAGCCAAAGGTCTTGGCGGTGCGCTGGCAACCCTCGCCCAGCAGCCCTACGGCCCGTGGCTGCTCGGTCTCACCGCGCTAGGGCTGGTTTGTTACGGCCTTTACTGCGCGGTGGTTGCGATCTACGGGCGCTTTGCGCGGGCGTGAGCGGCGGGGGCGGCACAGGAGCTGGTGACCGGCGTCTCACACGACGGCACGCGCCGGTCGACGGCGACGATCAATCGGGCCCACAGCCCGCGGGCATCGAATCGCCGCCAGTTGGCGCAGTCTGGAAACGGTCAAGTGGTTCGCCCGATCGGTTTGATCTGGATCAACAAGCCTGCGGAAAGCGCGCACGGCTGGCTGGCGAAAACGGCATCCGTGTTAAGTTTGAACAAATGTACTTTTGATTTCGGCGCATCGCGCCCGAAGTGACCCAGCAGTAGCTTGCGAGCCGGCTCAGCGCTCGCATCCCGTTCGGGCAGCCGCGATCAGTCGCGGCCTCGGCCCTCCTCCAGTCCAGTTCCGAATCACGCCGCCCGCCATTCGACGCGGGCATCTGCGTGATTTCCGCGATACGCCTCGACCCGCGGCGTAACCCATCCCTTTGCCATTGGTCGGCCGATTCGACGCCGGCCTCGCGCCATCCGCTTCACGTTCCCCGCTGCCGGAACTGCCGGCTTTTTTCCAACCCACCTGGAAGACCACACCATGAAACTCAATCGCTTCGTCGCCTGCACCGTTTTTCCGCTCGGCCTCGCCTCACCGGGCCTGGCCGGCGCGCAGGGCGTGTCCGTGACCGACTACAAGAATGCCACCAGCGCCTATGAGGAGGCCTATGTGAACGGTCAGCTGAACATGTCGAAGAACCGTGGCGATGCGCAAAGCGCCTACGACCTGAATCTCGGCCTGCAGTACGACCGCGTCTTCAGCTCGCCGGACCGCGACCTGCGCATCCAGGCCCTGGCCGATGGCACCGTCAGCCGGGCGTCGACCGCCGGTGCCCGCAGCAACGACAGCTACACCTATGGCGCAGGTGTGACCTCGGACACCTATTTCACGCCGGGCAGTGCCGGCGCATTCTGGTACGGCGGGTTGAACGTGCAGGGCAGCAGTGCGTTCGACAGCCATCAGATCGCCGGCACCGTCGGCGTGGGTTATGGCCGCGTCACCAACGTCACGCCGATGGCCAGGGCGATCCGCATCATCGAGGAGCTGACGATGCGCGGCCGGATGACCGGCTCACCGGCGCTCGGCGTCTACCAGCGGGTCGCCGAAGTGGTCGACCGCGAATCGGAATTCCGCAGCCGCTACGGCGCGCGGGACTACGAGCAGTACTGGGTGCAGGCGATTGCCGATGCGCTGAAGGCCGGCGGCACGATGGCGCCGAATTTTGACGCGGCCGACGTGCTGAAGATCTACCAGATCGTCACCCGCGAGCGCATCTCGACCCGCAAGGTGGGCTGGAAGGTTCGTGCCGGCGTCGGTTATGTCTTCCGCACTTTCGACGGCAGAAGCGACTCCGACCCGGCGCTCGAGGTGGTCGGCGAGTACTACTACCCGCTGTCGAACCGGACCCAGTTCAACGAGATCGCGACCTTCAACACGATCCTGAACAACAACGACAACTCGTACACGCTGCGCAACGTGATGTCGCTGACGCACGAGGTCTCCGACCGCATCGACTGGGAAAACGCCTGGACCTACAACTACGAACGCAACGGGCCGACGAAGACCAACTCGACCGTCAACGCGCTGTCGACGGCGTTCATCTACAGCCTGACCAACAGCCTCGATGCCACCGCGACCTACACCGTCGCCAAATACGGCGGCGACCAGACGCTCGCCAACCCGAATGGCAGCGACCAGTCGTTGTTCCTCGGCATCCGCTATCGCCTGAGGTAAGTGACAGGGCTGCGCCGGCGGGAGCCGGCGCCGCTGGCTGTGCCATCGGGGCACGGGGAGCGCAGCTTTCGAGCGAAAGCGCCGGGTTGCTCGCGTCTTTCAGTCGCGCTCGGCCCGAACGGAGCAGGCCGGCAAACTCGGAGCTGTCGGGCGGTTCTGCACGAAGCGATTGGCCCGGCCCCGCCAGATTCTCAAGTGGCGAGGGCATGTTCGTCACCGATCACCCAGATCTTCGGCTGCGAAAGCACCCGAGTGACGAATGACTCATTCGACTTCGAGCGTTTCGCCAACTCCTTGCGCGCGAGGATCGCCGGGTTGACGCTGCGCCCAAGTGCGGCACCGACGGATTCCAGTGCGACAAACAGGTCCGGGTAGTGCAGATCGTCGCTGCGACCAGCAGATCGATGTCACTCGACGCGGTATCGGATTCCTTCGCCACCGAACCAAAAACGAATGCCGCGGCAATCTTTTTCGACAGTGGCTGCAAGGCCTGCCGCAGCGGCTCGGCAAGACCGAAGGTCTTGTCGACGATGCCTTTCAGTTCATCGAAGATGGGGGCGTCCCGGTTGGCCTGGAAGTGCTTCTGATTGCCGACAGTGCGCACTGTGACAAGCCCGCTGCCCGCCAGCTTGGCAAGTTCTCGCTGCACCGCACCCGAGCCCATGCCCGCCAGACTGATCAGTTCGCTTGCATAGAAGCTGCGCGTCGGCTGGCCGAACAGCGGCGCCAGCACACGGTGCTGCGTGCCGGTGAAAAGCACGTCGGCCATGCCGCAGACCGGTGCCGAGAAGTTCACTGTCATACCCATTTTGGGCATGACCGTACCCTCATTGGGTATGTTTGCGTAACCTCGACGTCTCTCCGTGCGACAGGACCTACCCCATTGCGATGCTCGGACCGGAAAGAAAAAAGGACCTGACGCACAAGCGCCAAGTCCTTGATTCATCTGGTGGCTGGGGGCGGAATCGAACCACCGACACGCGGATTTTCAAGACAATCACGCTCGTGGTCGGGGTGCCACCAAGTTGAAGAAGCGCAAGCGCAGCCTCAATCGTCAGCGGCTGCTCAGGAGCCGGCAGTTTTTAATGATGCCGAACTCGCAACTTCCCTCATCTGCCAACAGGCAATGACCGCGCGTCAGCCACCCACATCCGGCGTCGCCACGCGCAGTTCCTCGGTCTCTCGCGAGCAGCGAATGTGCGCATCAACCCGCGCCGCCTCAGGGAGATGCTGCGTAATGATCCAGATCTGGGCGAGCTCATCGCTCAGTTGTGGCAGAGCGTGGAGAGTATTCAGCATGCGTTGCTCATCGAAGAATGCGAACGGCTCGTCCAGGAAGATGAATTGTGCGCCACCGACGGTGGAGCGGATCAGTTCCTGGGACAGGGCAAGCCGCACCGCGAGCATGATCTGGCGCTGGGTACCGCTCGATATCTCGTCGAAATCCATGAAATCGTGCTTTTCATTGGAGAAGACGCGGACGCTGAGGGACTCATCGATCTGCAGGTGCTGGTAGCGGTCATCGGTGAAACGCGGGAGCGCCCCGCCGGCAAGACTGCGAACCTCCTTGTTGAACAGGTGTGATCGCTCACGTGAAGCACTCTCCAGCAGGCTGATTCCCATCTCCCGGACACGGACATGGTGCTCTCTCGCACGGTGTGTTTCCCGATGTTGATCCCGCATCGCCTCGAGCTTTTCCGCTTCGCGCAGACGCCGTTGCTCTTCCCCGATGGCACGGTCCACCAACGACACCTGGTCCTGCAAGGTCTTGGACTGGTTCAGCAACGCGGGCTCAATGGCATCGACAGTCTGTTGAATCTCATCAGTGTCCACATCAAACCGTGATGTGCGATCGCCCAGGGCCGCCACACTGGCGGGGAGGGATGAACGCTTGGATTCGCTGTGCGCAGCCTTGGCCGATTCCGGGCTCGCGGCGTTCGTCGGATTCGGCTGCGCAGCCGGGACGAGCCGAGCTACGTTCTCGAGCGGGCCACGGATGTCGGCGCCAGCACTCTCGCGCGCGACACCGATCTGCCGTGCCGCCTCATGAGCATGGTCGGCCAGTTTGCCGAACCGACCACCCTGGCGGGCGCTTATTGCCAGCGAGACAACGAACAGGATTGTTGCCACGACTGCTGCCCACAGGATCGCTACCCGCTCAATCTGCCAGCCCGGGATACTGTTCGCAAGCCAGGCAGACAGCTGTTGGGAGACGTCCAAATCGGGACGCTGGGTTAGAGCCACCCAGCCGCCCCACAGGACGGCGGCAATCGCAAAGAACAGGAAGGCGAACAGGCGCGCCTTGCGTTGGGCACTGCGCGCCTTGTACGCGGCGGGATACTTTTCCTTGTAGTCGGCCACGGACTGTTGCAGCCGCGCGAGGCGCTCGGATTTTTCTTTCTGCACCGATGACACCGTTGCCCGTGTCGTTTCGAGGTCCGGTAGGCGTCGTTTATCGATGTCGAGTTCCGCAAGCTGGGTTTCCAGTTCGGCTATCTGCCTCGCGGTGTCGACATTGGCTGCCGCGTCTTGGGCGTTCGCCTCTTGCAGTTCCTTGCGGATCCTTGCAAGTGGGGCGATGCCAGCCATGGCCATCAATGCATGACTGTCCGGGTGAGGAGTCGTCAACTCGCGCTGCGGCAGGTAGAAGGACTCCACGAACTCCTCATAGTCGAAACCGGTCAATCCGGGGAGCGCCACGGCTACGTGTTCGGCACCTTTGGCGAGCGTTGTCTCGCCGTCATCGAGCGACTCCAGGCGTGCTCCCTGCGTGCCTTCGGCATCCAGGTAGCGCGAGATTCTGTAGCTGCGGCCGTTCTTCCCCCTGAAATCGACGCTGACGTTGCAGCGTGGCGCCCCCCAGCGGATCAGCTTTTCCGGTGCATCCGCGGCCACGGAATAGGTTCGCCCGAACAGGGCAAAGCAGATGGTTTCACCGATTGCGCTCTTGCCTGATTCGTTCGGACCACTGACCGCTATCAGACCGGAGGCCGGGAGATTGCTCAATTCGAGTTCAGCATATTTGAGGAAATTTTCTGCGCGAAGGTGGGTGATGATCATCAGAAACCCTCCGCCTTCAACGCTTGCAACTTGTGCACGATCAGTTGTACTGCTTCGTCGAACACCTCGGCGTCGAAATCCTGATCAGAATTGCTGCGGCGTTCCCGCTCGGCTACGCAGAATGCGGCGAACTCAGTGGCAGTGTCCAGATTCCTGGACACCTTTCCGGGAACGACTTTCTGTTGCTCTATCTGCTCGTGTTGCGCTTCTGAGGACATATCACCTCCCCCCCTTTTATCCAGGCTTGTAATGCAGCGGTCTGTCAGCAAGCGAGGGCAAGTTCCGGTGACGCGCAGATGGCGCACACCGAAACCCCCGCGCGGGTTGCAAGTCATCTTTCAGGGTGCGTCCCGATGTTCCTTCGCTGTGCCCCGCAAGTGTTCATCGACGCCAACGAGTCCGAGCCCCAACAGTGCGAGTGCGCTGGTTTCGGGAACGGGTGTCGAGCCAGATCCAGCGTCAGACGTTCGAACATACACGAGATCACGGTTCAGTCTACTTTCCGGAAACTGCCTCATCAAGCAAAGAGGCGGCGCTCAACAATGGGCCATGCGCACAAAGGCCTGCCACTCGTGCCCTGCGAACTCGCGTCACTACGCTGACCCATGGACCAGCCCACGACCATGCGTGACCACTGATCGATGACACCCGCCAGGCACAGCCACCCACAGGCTGTGCTGGCCGACACCCAGCCGCTGCGCTACGTCGGCCACTCGATCACCAATGTCCAGCACCTGGCCTGCCGCCTCCGCCTTGACCTCGTCCGCATACCTCTTCGTGCTCATCGCACGCACCTCCTGCATGACCTCAAGTTTGAGGCCTGCAGGTGTCTACGATTTGCGGGCGATTCAGACGAAGGGTTGCGGACCGGATGGAAGGGGAGCTGGAACGGGTCATCGCGGAAGCCAAGCGGATTCCTGCCCACGTAACGATCCCGGAGGCGAGGTTGCCGACCGCAGCCAAGGCCAGACCGTTGATCTGCCCGCTCGTCGGTGGTCTTCCCCGGTTGAGGTGCCGAAGCCGACACCCGCTGCTATCGAGGTTTCGGAACATGCCCTCGACCTTCGAGGACAACATTCCAACCTTCACTGAACCAACAAGTTCGGTCCCGCAAACCGGCGCATCAATCAGCCAATCGCAACCACCAACCCCAGAAAGACCGAAGCCCATCACGATGGACGGGCTTCAGGAGGATGTCTGGTGGCCTGGGGCGGAATCGAACCACCGACACGCGGATTTTCAATCCGCTGCTCTACCAACTGAGCTACCAGGCCTTGATCTGTTGCTGCCGATCGTCGCGGCGCGCAAGGCTTGCCGTCCGATCGAGCCCGCAAGTATATAGCAGCCGACGCGGCCTCCCGCGCCGCCCGCTGCCTCAGATGCCGTTGCGCTTGTTGCGGCTCAGGTCGACGCCGAGCTGCTTCAGCTTGCGGTACAGATGGGTGCGCTCGAGGCCGGTTTTTTCGGCGACGCGGGTCATGCTGCCGTTTTCCTGCGCGAGGTGGAATTCGAAATAACTTTTCTCGAACGCATCGCGCGCCTCGCGCAGCGGGCGGTCGAGGTCGAAGCTCTGTTCGGCCTGCGGGCCGATCGGCGGCGCATGCAGCATGCTGATTGGGCTGCCGACCAGCGCACTGCCGCCGTCGCCGGCGAGCGAATGCTCGCCGCCGCGCACATGGTGCTGGCTGATCAGGTGCTCGACGCGCGGCGCCGGCTTTGCAAGGCCCTGCTCGACGGCACGCAGCAGCTTCTGCAGCGTGATCGGCTTTTCGAGGAAGGCCATCGCGCCGTGTTTGGTCGCCTCGACCGCGGTGTCGATGGTGCCGTGGCCACTCATCATGATCACCGGCATCGTCAGGCAGGCGGTCGCGCTCCACTCTTTCAGCAGCGTGATGCCATCGACATCGGGCATCCAGATATCGAGCAGGACGAGGTCGGGGCGCGCGGTTTCGCGAAGCGTGCGCGCCTGCGCGGCGTTCTCCGCCACCTCGACGGTATGTCCTTCGTCAGTCAGGATCTCCGACAGCAGGGCCCGAATGCCCAGTTCGTCGTCAACTACAAGAATGGTGGCCATGAACCCTCAATGCGCCGGTGCTTGCGCCATGTTAGCCGCAGCTGTCGTACCGGAAATCGGCGCGAATTTCGAAAATGATATAGAAACTTGCGCACCGTGGCCGCCAGCGGCCGCCGATGCGCCTTTTGCGGCCCCTGGCTGGTCGCTTTCGTGCGGCCCCAGATTGACGATCCGCACCCTCGCGCCGTGCTCGTCGATGATCTTCTTGACGACCGCCAGGCCGAGGCCGGTGCCCTTGCTCTTGGTCGTCACATAGGGCTCGAAAGCCCGTTTCAGCACCTTGTCCGGAAAGCCGGGCCCATTGTCGGTGACGACCAGCCGCACCGCCCGCAACTCGCCCTGTTCATTGCGCGACAGCTCGGTACGCAGCCGCACGCTGGCGTCGGGCTGGTCGGCCACCGCATCGAGCGCGTTCTGCACCAGGTTGTGGATGACCTGGCGCAGCTGCGTATTGTCGCCGTCGATCAGCGGCAGCTCGGCGCAGGGCTCGAAATGCAGCTGGCCGGTCTCCTGCTCGTTGGCATACAGCGCCAGCACCTCGCCGGCCAGCGCGTTCAGGTCGACCGGTGCCAGCCGCACCGCCGGCAGCCGCGCATAGTCGCGGAATTCATTGACCAGCCGTTTCATCGCCTGCACCTGGTTGACGATGGTCTCGACCGATCGCACCAGCATCGCCTAGTCTGTGCCGTCGAGTTTGCTCTCGAGCTTGTGCTGCAGCCGCTCGGCCGACAGCTGGATCGGCGTCAGCGGGTTCTTGATCTCGTGCGCGAGCCGGCGCGCCACCTCGCTCCAGGCCTCGGTACGCTGCGCCGAGACGACCTCGGTGATGTCGTCGAAGACGAGCAGCCTGGCGCCCTGCGGCATCGCCGCGCCGCGCACCAGCAGCGTCTGGCCGTCGCGGTCGCGGCCCTCGGCGGTCTGCGTCTGCAGCTCGAACGAGTCCTGCCACTGGTCGCGTTCGCCGACCTCCGGGCTGCTGCCGTGCAGCTCGAAGCGCTGCGCGACCGCCCGCGCGAAGTCCGGCAGCCCCGGCACCTCGTCGAGGCGCCGCCCCTGGTACGACAGCAGCGGCAGCCGCAGGATGCGGGTCGCGCCCGGATTGACGGTCTCGATCCGGTCTTCGCGGTCGAAGACGATCACGCCGGCGGTCAGGTTGTCGAGGATGGTCTGCAGGTTGGCGCGCGCCGCTTCGAGCTGCGCGACGCTGCGGTCGACCAGCTCGCGCGCCTCCGACAGCTGCTCGGTCATTGCGGCAAACGATCGCGTCAGCCCGCCGAGCTCGTCGCGATAAGCCAGCACCGGCTTCGCGCTGAGGTCGCCTTTTGCGACCTCGCGCATCCCTTGCGCAAGCAGCAGCAGCGGCTCGGCCAGCTGGCGCGCCAGCGTCACCGCCAACAGCAGCGCGCCGAAAACCGCGAGGATCAGCGTCAGCGTCAGCGTGCCGATGTACATCTTGCGCAGCCCGTCGCGCGCCAGCGCACGCTGCTGGTATTCACGGTAGGCCGACTGCACCGCCAGCGCATTGGCCGCCAGCAGCGGCGGCAGCACCTGGCTGACGTAGAGATAGCGGTCCTGCTGCGCCAGCTCGAGGCTGGTCGACGGGATGTAGGCCAACGCGCGGATGCGTGCCGGCTGCGGCGCGCCGCTGGCCGGTTCGCCGGCCGCGCCGGCGGAGGCAGTCGGGCCGAGGTCGTCGTCCAGCCCTTCGAGCTGGCTTGCCACGCGCGACTGCCTGGCCTGGCGCAACAGCGCTGCCGGCGGCCGCTCCGGCGCCAGCGAACTGCCGGCAGCGCCGGCGCTCAGCAGCACCTGGCCGCCGGAGCCGACGATCGCGATTTCCTGCAGCGACAACTGCTCGCGCAGCCGCTCCAGCGCCAGCGGCGCCGGCTCGAAGCGGTTCTCGCCAAGCCGCTCGGCGGCCAGCCGGGTTTTTTCGGCGAGTTCGTTGACCTGCGCGTCGATCGTGCCGCGGCCGAGGTTCAGCCCGGCATCGAGCGCGCCCTCGACCTTGACGTCGAACCAGCTCTCGATGCTGCGCGAGACGAACTGGAAACTCACCGTATAGATCAGCACGCCCGGCACGACGCCGACCAGCGCAAAGATCGCCGCCAGCTTCAGCAGCAGCTTGCTGCCGAATTTGCCGCGCATCACCCGCACCAGCAGCCGCACCGCGGCGATGCCGATCACCAGCACCAGCAGCGAGGCGACGACGACATTGACCCAGAACAGCCAGACATAGTGGCGCTCGTAGGCGACGCGGTTGTTGGTCGCCAGCGCCAGCAGAAACGCGAGCACGAGGCCGGCCCCGGTCATCGCGACCAGCGAGACGATCCAGGCCCAGCGTGAAGCTTTGGTCATCGGTTCATCGGTCTCGATTGAGCACCGCTGCGGCGATGGCGGTCAATCGATGCGCTGCAGTTTTTCGACCCGCAGGTTCCAGTCGGCCTGGCCGCCGAGCCCGATCTGCAATGGCCGCGGCAGCAGGCTGGTATCGAGCCGGTAGCTGAATTCGAGGTAGTGGCCGCCCCCATCCTCGAGCGCCTGGCCATCGGCAATCCGCCAGCTGCTGAGCCGGCTGACCGCGACCAGCGCATCGGCCAGGCTGTCGTAGCTCTGGTTCAGCCCGCCAAAAAAGATCACCCGGTATTTTCGCGTCAACGGCTGGAATGCGAGCCGCCAGGTGCGTTCAGCGACGCTGATGCGTTTGTCACGCCAGTACCAGCGGCTGCGGAACAGTTCGGCCTGGGCGACGAAATACAGCGGCACGCCCTTGTGCAGCGCATCCTCGACGCCGCGCGGCAGCTCAACCTCGAGCGCAAACGCCAGATAGACGCCGTCGTCGCCGCGCGTCACCTCGAAACCCTGCAGTTCCGGGTTCTGCGCCGCAGCCGGCGGCGTCATTGCGACCGCGCAAATCCAGACCAGCGCCGCGCAGAGCAGCCGCAGCCAGCGCGGGGCGGAGGCGGCAGTCGGCAATTGCAGGCAGCGGTTCCATGACATCGGCGGCACAGGCGACAAGGCAGGCTTCAGCGTTTGCTCAACAGGCTGTGGAAAAAACCGTCGGATGAACGGGCGGCGGGCGCAAACCCGCTCTGTGGATTGTCGGCCAGTGGCAGCAGATGGCCCGGCGAACGGGGCGACCGAACGGCGATCGCGTCGGCGTGGCGTTGTAAAAATGCGTCGATCTGCTGCTGCCCCTCGGCGCGGAAGACCGAGCAGGTGCAATAGAGCAGCCGGCCGCCCGGTTTCAGCAGCGGCCACAACGCATCGAGCAGCGCCGCCTGGGTGCGCGCCAGCGCATCGATGTCGCTGGCGCGGCGCAGCCAGCGGATATCGGGGTGGCGGCGCACGATGCCCGATGCACTGCACGGCGCGTCGAGCAGGATCGCGTCGAACGGCTGGCCATCCCACCAATCGGCGGTGGCGGCGGCATCGGCTGCCAGCGTGCGCGCCGCCAGGCCGAGCCGCGCCAGCGTCTCGTCGACGCGGCGCAGCCGTTGCGGGTCGCGGTCGAGCGCCAGCACGTCGATCGGCCGCTCGGCAAGCTCGAGCAGGTGGGCCGTCTTGCCGCCCGGCGCAGCGCAGGCATCGAGCACCCGGGCGCCATTCGGCAGCGGCGGCAGCCCCGGGGCGGCAGCCAGCAGCAGGTGCGCGGCGAGCTGGGCCGCGGCATCCTGCACCGACACATCACCGCTGTCGAAACCGGGCAGCCGCTGCACCGGCACCGGCGTCAGCACGACGATCGCCGCCGAATCGGCGAGGCCAGCCTCGCCGTCGACGCCGGGCAGCGGCAAGGCTTCGGCCGGCAGGCCGGCCGCATCGAGCCGCTGCAGGTAGTCGGCCACATTGCAGCGGCGGCGATTGACCCGCAGCACCAGCGGCGGCCGGCGGTTGTTCGCATCGAGCAGCGCCTGCCAGTGTTGCGGCCAGTCGCTGCGCAACCGCTCGATCCACCACGGCGGGTGGTTGTGGCGCGCCTGCGGATCGGCGTCGACCTGGCTCAGCAGCTGCTCGCGTTCGCGCACGAAGCGACGCAACACCGCATTGACAAAACCGGCGCTGGCGGCCTTTTTCTGCCGCGCCGCCTGCACCGCCTGGTCGACCAGCGTGTGCGGCGCGTAGACCGGTCGGCCGTCGTCGGCCGGATCACCCGGCGGCGCGGCTGCACCATCGGCCGGCTGCGGCAGCAGCAGCGCGATCGCCGTCAGCAGCAGCGCATCGACGGCCGGCGGCGGCGTCTTCGGCGCGAGCAGGCGGCGCAACGCCAGCGCGGTGCCGAGCCGGCGCAGCACCTCGAAGCCGAGCGCCTGGACTCCCGGCCGCGCCGGCGCCGGGCAGGCGGCGAGCACGTCGTTCAAGGAACGGCCGCCACGCACGGCCAGCACCGCGTCGGAAACGAGTCCGAGCAGCTGGGCCAGAGGGAGCGATGTCTTCACCGCACGGAGTCTACGGGCACGGTCCGGCGCAAGGCGTCTACAAGCGCAAGTCGGTTACGCTTCGGGCCATTCGACGACGGCGGCCTTTTTTCATGTCCACACCGAGCGCAACCAAGATCTTCCGCAGCGAGGAGGAGCTGTCCAAGCTGAGCGCTTCGCAGCGGATCCGCTACCGGCTGCAGGCCGCCGATTGCCGCTACCACGCCAACGACAACATCGCCGAATTCATTGCCGACGGCGAGATCGACGAGCTGCGCGGCGAGGTCGCCGCGAAGATGCAGGAGGTGCTGGAGGCGCTGGTGATCGATACCGACAGCGACCACAACACCAACGAGACCGCGCAACGGGTCGCGAAGATGTTCCTGACCGAAGTCTTCCGCGGCCGTTATGTGCCGATTCCCGAGGTCACCGAATTCCCGAACATCTCGCGGCTGAACGAGCTGATGATCGTCGGCCCGATCACCGTGCGCAGCGCCTGCTCGCACCACCTGTGCCCGGTGATGGGCCGGGTCTGGGTCGGCATCCTGCCGAACGAGCATTCGAACCTGATCGGCCTGTCGAAATATTCGCGCATCTGCGAATGGATCATGGGCCGGCCGCAGATCCAGGAAGAGGCGGTGATCATGCTCGCCGACGTGCTGCAGGACCGGGTCAAGCCCGACGGCCTGGCGATCGTGATGGAGGCCGACCACTTCTGCATGCAGTGGCGCGGCGTGAAGGACAATGACTCGAAGATGACGAACAGCGTGATGCGCGGATCGTTCCTGAAGGACGCCAACCTGCGGCGCGAATTCCTGTCGTTGCTGAACCAGAAAAGCTGATCCAGCGCACCCAACCGGAGCCGTCGATGCTTGTCCGCCTGCTGTATGCGAGTCGCGCTGCCGAATCGATCGGCCACGACGACCTGGTCGCGATCCTGAAGAAGTCGAAGCTGAACAACCCGCGCCATGGCATCACCGGCGTGCTGTGTTTCTCGAACGGCGTCTTCCTGCAGGCGCTCGAAGGCGGCCGGAGCCAGGTCAGCGCCTTGTACAGCCGCATCGTCGGCGACCCCCGCCACCACAGCGCCTGCCTGCTCAGCGTCGAGGAGATCGGCGAGCGACGCTTCGAGGGCTGGTCGATGGGCCAGGTCAATCTGCACCGGCTGAATCCGGCGCAGCTGATCAAATATTCCGAATCCGCGACGCTCGATCCGTATGCGATGCCGGCCGCGGCGTCACTCGCGCTGCTCAACGAGCTGGTCGCCAGCGCGGCGGTGATCGGCCAGAGCTGACCAGCGGCGCGCCGCTGCGCTGCTCAGAGGTTGCTGGCCGGCTGGAAGCCGAACAGCCCGCAGATCAGCGTGGTCGGAAACTCGGTCAGCGCCTTGTTGTATTCGTCGACCGAGGCATTGAACTGCTGGCGGGCAAAGCTGAGCGTCGACTCGACCGCCAGGATCTGGTCGCCAAGCGACATCAGCTCGGCGCTGTCGGTGTTCAGCGAAGGGCGGTTCATGTGCGCCGGCAATTCTGCGAGCAGCCTGCCGCGCGCGGCCGCAAGCGCCTGTTCGGCTTCGCGCTGCGCGGTGACCGCCGGCGTGGAGCTCGGCCGCTTGCGGGTTTCGTCGCAGGCGCGCTGCAAGTTGTCGGCAACCGTCGCGACCGCGTCGATCTGCTGCGGTGAGTCGTCGAACAGTTCGCGCGCCTCGGCAAGCCAGCGGACCAGCAATTCGTGGCGCTGCCGGATCTGCGCATCGAGCGCGCCGAAGGCGCTGTGGATCGCGCTGCGCAAGCGGACCAGCCGGTTATAGGCGCCGACGATCCAGAAGCCGAGCAGCGCGGCAATCGCCACCAGAATGGTCAGGTTGACCCCGTAGAAGCCGGATTCGTCGCTCATGGGTACTGCTCTTTCCCTCAGTTCGCGCTGCGGCGCCGCGCAAATTCGACGAACCAGTCAACCGCCGACGCATTGGCCATCGCGTCGCGTTTGAAGACCTGATCGGCCGGCGTGCCCATCAGCAGTTTCTTCACCGGCAACTCCATCTTCTTCCCACTCAGCGTGCGCGGTATCGCCGGCACCTGGAAAACCGCGTTCGGTACATGGCGGGCCGACAGCGCCGCCTTGATCGACGCCTTCAGCCGCTGCTCGAGCGCGGCGTCGAGTTCGAGGCCATCACGCAGCACGACGAACAGCGGCATATAACTTTCCTGGCCGAGGTATTCGAGGTCGACGACCAGGCTGTCGAGCACCGCGTCCTCGGCCTCGACCGCACGGTACAGCTCGGCCGTGCCCATCCGGATACCGTGGCGGTTGATCGTCGCATCGCTGCGGCCATAGATGATCGCGCCGCCGCGCGGCGTGATGCGGATCCAGTCGCCGTGCCGCCAGATGCCGGGCCACATCTCGAAATAACTCGAGCGGTAACGTTCACCGTCGTCGTCGTTCCACAAGCGCAGCGGCATCGACGGCATCGGCTTGACGCAGACCAGTTCGCCGACCTCGTCGGCCAGCGGCTCGCCGGCGTCGTTCCAGGCCTCGACCGCGGCGCCGAGGCAGCGGCACTGCATCTCGCCTTCGACGACCGGCAGCGTCGGCAGACCGGCAACGAAGGCGCCGGCAAAATCGGTGCCGCCGGACATCGGCGTCAGCCAGATGTCGCGGCCGTCGACCTGCGGCAGCTGCCGCCAGACCCACTGATAGGCGTCGCTCGCCAGCGGCGAGCCGGTCGAGCCGAGCGCCCGCAGCCGCGACAGGTCGGCATCGCGCGCCGGTTCGACGCCGGCCTTCAGGCAACTCGCATAAAACGCCGCGCCGGCGCCGAAGAAGGTCACGCCGGCAGCGCCGGCAAACTGCCACAGCGTCGACCAGTCCGCGTCGCCCTGCCGGCCGGCCGGGCTGCCGTCGTACAGGCAGATCGTCGTGCCGCCGAGCAGCGCGCCGACCTGGCAATTCCACATGATCCAGCCGGTGGCGCTGTACCAGTGGAAGCGGTCGCCGGTATCGACGCTGGCGCCGAGGTTGTTGTGGAACGTGCCGAGCTTCAGCGTCTCGATCATCACGCCGCCATGGCCATGGACGATCGCCTTCGGCAAACCGGTCGTGCCGCTCGAATAGACGATCCACAGCGGATGGTCGAACGGCAGCCAGGCCGGCTCGAGCCGGGCGTCGGCATCGGCACAGGCGGCAGCAAAATCGTGAACCTCGCGGCCCGCGCCGGCCAAGCCGTCGTCGCTGGCCTGCGGGTCGAGGTAGCGCCACAGCAGCAGGTGGCGAAGCGTCGGCAGCTCGTCGGCGAGTTGTCGCAGCAAAGGCAGCCGGTCATGGTCGACGCCGCCGTAGCGATACCCATCGCAGGCGATCAGCAGCTTCGGCTCGATCTGCCGGAAGCGATCCAGCACGGCCACCGGTCCCATGTCGGGCGAACAGACCGACCAGACCGCGCCGACACTGGCGGCAGCGAGGAAGGCGACCGCCGTCTGCGGCGTATTCGGCAAAAACGCGCAGACCCGGTCGCCCGGTTCGACACCCAGCTGGCGCAGCTTCGCGGCCAGCGACGCGACCTGCCAGCGCAACTCGGGCCAGCTGGTTTCGGACAACTCGCCACGCTCGCGCATCGCCTCGTTCTGGAACACGATTGCCGGCAGGCCGGCGGCGGCGGCCGCATCGGCATGGCGGAAAACCTGCTGTGCATAGTTGACCTGTGCGCCGTCGAACCAGCGTGCGCCGGGCATCACCGGATACGCCAGCACCGCCTGGTACGGGGTTGGCGAATCGATCTCGAAATAGTCCCAGACGGCGCCCCAGAAGCCGGCCAGGTCGTCAACCGACCAGCGCCACATCGCGTCGTAACCGTCGGACGTGGTCGGGTCGAAATGCTGCCCGCGCTCACGCGCCAGCCATTCGGCAAAGCGGAGGATCTGGGGCTGTGGGAGCGGCATCAGGCACAACGTTGACAAAAATACAACCCCTCATCCTAACGGGTCACAGGGCACGGCTGTTACACATTCGCGCCTGTGCGGTGGCCGATTGACCCGCTCGGGCGATCAACGTTCAATGCGTTGTGCCGGATCGATATTGACGTATTGCCAGAACTGGCTGCCGAACAGCGGCCGGCGGAAGCCGATCAGCCACGGATGGCTCAGATCGTTGACGATGCGGTGCACGTTGTATTTGTGCGGCAGGTAGGCGAGCACGATCTTCTGCGCCTCGCGCAGCAGCGCCAGCCGCTGTGGCCCATCCGGCAGCGCCTGCATCTGCTCGAAGATCGCGTCGTAGCGCGGATGCCGGAAGCGGGCCAGGTTCTGCCCGCCCGACGACGGGCCGTACAGCAGTTCGAGCGCCGGCTGCACGTCGGGCGAATTGGCGCTGTAGCCGAGCTGCCAGATCATCAGCTGGCCGGCGCGCGCCGCCTTCAGCTGTTCGGGCCATTTGCCGGCGCGGATCTCGAGCCGGATGCCGAGCGCATCCATGCTCGATTTCCAGACCTCGTCGAATGACCGCGAGATCGCATCGGGCTGGCTCGAATACTGGATCACCAGCGGACGGCCGTCGGGTTGGTCGCGCCAGCCGTCGCCGTCGCGATCGACATAACCGTGGATCTCGAGCAGTGCCTTTGCGCGCGGCAGGTCGAAATCGCTGTTCGCCGTCTTCAGCGCCGGGTCGTAGCCCCAGCTGCCCGGGGCGACCACCGTCTGCGCCGGAATCGCCTGGCCGCGCCGGACGATGCGGATCTCGCGCGACACATCGGATGCCAGGCCGATCGCGCGGCGCAGCGCCACCTTCGCCGGCGCCATGCCGCCGACCACCGGATCGTCCATGTTGAAGTAATACAGCGTGCGGTCCGGGTTCAGCACGCGGTGCAGCTCGATGCCGCGTTTCGCGAGGTTCGGCGCCAGCCGGCCCTGCGGCACCGCCTGGCTGGAAAACTCCAGCGGCACCGGGTTCGACAGGTCGAATTCCTCGTTCAGGAACGACAGCCAGCGCGGCTGGCTCTCCTCGATGATCGCGATCTCGACGCGGTCGATCATCGGCAGCCGCCGGCCGCGCAGCCGCTCGGCGATCGTTCGGCCCTCGTCGTCGTCGGCGGCCGGTTCGGCGTCGAACAGCTGCTCGCGAAAACCCGGGTTGCGCTCGAGGACGATCTTCGAGCTGCGCCGCCAGCTGGCCAGCCGGAACGGGCCGCTGCCGACCGGATGCTCCATGATGCGGTCGCCATAGGCCTCGACGACCTCGCGCGCGACGGCGCCGAGCACATTGCCTTCGGCCAGCGTGAACAGCAGCCGCGGCCGCGGCTGCGCGAGCCTGAACTGCAGCGTATGGCGGTCGAGTGCGCGGATGCCTTCGACCGGGCGGTCGTAGTCGAAGCGCTTGCCGCGCTGCGCGGCCTCGCGCAGTTCGGCCATGCCGATCACGCCGAGTTCGTTGAAGGCCGGAAAACTCGGGCTCTTGTTGGCCGGGTCGAAAAAGCGCTTGAAGCTGTAGACGTAGTCGTCTGCGGTCAGCTCGCGCGGCTTGCCGTTGAAGACCGGGTCGTCGGCGAAAAAGATGCCCGGTTTGATGCGCACCGTCCAGCTGCGGAAATCGTCGCTGACCTCGGGCATGCCGGCGGCGACATTCGGCTGGATCCGGTACGGCCGGGCCAGGTAGTCGTATTTGTACAGGCCGTCGAAGATGTGCGCGATGACGGTGCGCGAATACAGGTCCGAGACCTGCGCCGGGTCGAAGCCGGTTTCGCCGGCCGGAAAGGCATAACGCAGCACTTTCGGCGCTGCGCCCGCGCGTGGCGGCTCCTGCGCTGCGGCCGCCGGCAGGGCCGCGCCGAGCGGCCCGAGCGCGAGTGCCAGCAGCGCGCCGGCGATGCGACGGCGCGTCTGGCGCAGCCGGCGCATCGCATTGCTCATTTCTTCAGCTGCTGCTGCTGGATCGTCGTGTCGACGTCGATATATTTCCAGAACTCGCGGATGAACGGATTGCGGCGGTAGCCGTAGACCCACGGCTGCATCAGATCGGTCGCGATGCGGTGGCTGCTCAGCTTGTACGGCACATAGGCCACCATCAGCTTGCTCGCCTCTTCCATCACCGCGACGCGCTCGGGCCCGTCGGGCATCTTGTTCTGCTTGATATACAACTCGTTGAACGCCGGCAGGTCGAAGCGCGCATGGTTGGCCTGGCCCTTGTTCGGCCCGTAAGCCAGCGCGAGGAAGGTATCGCCATCCGGGCTGCCGGCGCTCCATGCGACGCCCCACATCATCAGCTTGCCGGCGCGCGAGGCCTTCAGGTTTTCCGGCCACTTCGCGGCCTTGAAGACCATCTTCAGGCCGACCGCCTTCATGTTCTTGTCCCACAACTCGACCAGTTGCCGGCTCAGCTGGTCGGGCTGGGTTGCATATTCGAGCACCAGCGGCGAGCCGTCGGGCATCTCGCGCCAGCCGTCGCCGTTGCGATCGAGATAGCCGTACATGTCGAGCAGCGCCTTCGCCCGCGCCGGGTCGTAGTCGCTCATCGAGGTTTTCAGGTCCGGCTGGTAGCCGAAGGTCCACGGCGCGATCGCGGTCTGCGCCGGCACCGCCTGGTTCTTGCGGATCAGCCGGATCTCGTCGGCGCTGTTGTAGGCCAGGCTGATCGCGCGGCGCAGCGCGACCTTGTCCGGCGTATAGCCGCCGACGACCGGGTTGTCGTGGTTGAACAGCGACGCCAGCGTGATGTCGACCAGCGGCGCGCGGTCCATCTTGATGCCCTGCTTGCGCAGGTTCGGTGCCAGCTCGTTGTTCGGGATCGCGATTTCCGAAAACTCCGCCGGCAGCCGCTCGAGAAAATCGCTCTGGCCGTTCAGGAAGCTGAGCCAGCGCGGCTGCGTCTCCTCGATGATCGCGACCTCGACGCGGTCGATCATCGGCAGCCGGCGGCCGTTGTGTTTCTTCGCGATTTCCTGCGAGACAGGGTCGTCGGCCGGCGGCTCCGACTCATAACGCATGTCGCGGAAATCGGGGTTCTTCGCCAGCACGATGCGCGAGCTGCGCCGCCATTCGGCGAGCTTGAACGGCCCGGTGCCGACCGGGTGCTCCATGATCTTGTCGCCGTAGAACTCGACGACCGGGCGCGCGACCGCGCCGAACGCCGAGCTGTCGGTCAGCAGCTGCTGGTGGAAACGCGGCGACGGCTCGGCGAGGTTGAACTGCAGCGTATAGCGGTCGAGCGCCTTCACGCCCTCGACCGGCGTGTCGTACGGGAACGGCTTCTTGCTGTCGACCGCGGCCTTGCGCAGCTCGGTCAGGCCGATCAGCTTGGCATTCTCGAGCAGGTAGAGGTTCGGGCTTTTCCACTTCGGGTCGTAGTGGCGCTTGATCGAATAGACGTAGTCGTGCGCGGTCAGCTCGTGTTTCTGGCCCTTGAACGCCGGATCGTCGGCGAAATAGATGCCGGGCCGGATGCGGAACGTGAACTGGCGAAAATCCGGCGAGATCTCCGGCATCGCCTCGGCGGTCAGCGGCTTCATCTTGAACGGCCGCGCCAGGTAGTCGAAGGTCAGCAGGCTTTCGAAGATGCCGGAGATCAGCGTGCGCGAATACAGGTCCGACAGCTGCGCCGGGTCGAAACCGGTTTCGGCGACCGGGAAGGCATAACGCAGCACCTTTGGCGGCGTGGCGGCGGCGGATTGGGCGGCAGCCGGCTGCGCCGCGATCGCGGCAACGGCGGACAGCGCCGCAACCGCGGCAAGGCGGCGGGCGCGAGGCAGCAACGGGGGAAACATCGATTCGGCTCCTCGTGGGGCGAAGGAATGGCGGCACCGGCGGATGGCCGGCGCGGAAGGGCAGTTTTTGCGCAGCCGCGCAGTCTAGTGCCATCCGGGTGCGGAAATGTGCGGCAACCACGGATAGCCGACCTGTTGGTGCATTCTTTGCAACTGTGTTGCATTACCTGGGCAAATGCGGGGGAGCAGCAGCGGCCGGAACACTTAGACTCGCCGCCTTCGCGAATGTAGTTTCGCCACCGGGCCGTGCGCCACGAACGCAGGGTCCGTCCAGACAAACCCCCCTTCCATCCGGAGAGAGCGCATCGATGGCCGCCTATCTGATACGGCGCCTGTGGCAAATGATTCCGACACTGATCGGTGTCGTGCTGCTGGTCTTTTTTCTTTTCAAATATTTCGGCGGCGATCCGGCCGAAATCCTCGGCGGCCTGAACGCCACCCCGGAGCAGATCGAATCGATCCGCGACCAGCTCGGCCTCAACGAGCCGGTCTGGCAGCAGCTGGCGATCTTCTTCAAGCAGATCGTCACCTTCGACTGGGGCAAGAGCTGGGCAACCAATGAATCGGTCGCCAACCTGTTTGCCAGCCGGCTGCCGGCGACGCTGACGGTGATGATCCCGATCCTGATCCTCGAAGTCGTGCTGGCGATTCCGCTGGCGCTGCTGGTCGCCTACAAGCGCGGCACGCTGACCGACCGCAGCATCATGATCATCAGCACCGTCGCGCTGTCGATCTCGCTGCTGGTCTACGTGATCGTGTTCCAGTATGTCTTCGCATTCCAGCTCGGCTGGTTCCCGGTGCAGGGCTGGAGCGACAGCTTCTGGACCAACCTGACCGTTTATTCGGTGCTGCCGGTGATGGTCGTCACGCTGGTTGCGCTGGCGCCGCAGACGCGGCTGTACCGAAGCTTCTTCCTCGACGAGATCGGCCAGGACTATGTGCGCACCGCCCGCGCAAAAGGCCTGACCGAGAAGACGATCCTGCTGAAGCATGTGCTGCGCAACGCGATGATCCCGATCCTGACCAACGTCGCGGTCGCGCTGCCGGGCATCTTCGTCGGCTCGTTCCTGATCGAGGTCTTCTTCTCGATCCCCGGCCTCGGCCGGGAAGTTCTGCTGGCGGTCAACCGCAGCGACTATCCGGTGATCCAGGCGGTGACGATCTACATCGCGGTGATCACGATGACGGTCAACCTGCTGACCGACGTTCTCTACAAGATGGTCGACCCACGGGTGGTGCTGAAATGAGCGCGGTGATGCACGGGCAGCCGCCGGTAGCTGCAAGGACCGCGTCGATGGGCGTCTGGGGTGCGGCGTGGAAACGCTTTCGCAGCGACCGGGTCGGGATGGCGTCGCTGTTCATCGTCGCGGCATTCGGACTGCTGGTGCTGGTCGCCGGTCTTGGGCTGGTCGCGAAAAACTGGCAGGCCGAGGTGGCGGTGCCGAATGCGCCGCCGAGTTTTATCGGGCCGCGCGATGCGGCGGCAGATACCGCGATTCCGGTGCCGACCGGCCCGAACCTCGACATCTCCGACGTCGACCCGCTGGCGCCGCGTTATGCCGAGTGGGATGCTGCTACCGCGAAATTCCGCACCGTCGATACCGTCAAGGCCGAGACGCTGCCGTTCGGCGCCGACCGGCTCGGCCGCGATGTGCTGGCGAAAGCGGTGAAGGGCGCCGAGGTTTCGATCATGGTCGGCGTGCTGGCCGCACTGGCGGCAACGCTGATCGGCACCGTGCTCGGCGCGCTCGGCGGCTTCTACGGCGGCAGGATGGGCGACGCGCTCGAGTGGCTGTACAACGTCTTCACGTCGATACCGGGCATCCTGCTGATCTTCACGTTTGCCGCGGTGCTGAACCGCGCCGATGCGATCGTGCCGAAAGGCATCTGGAGCATCGTCGTGATCCTCGGCCTGACCGGCTGGACCGGCATCTACCGGCTGGTGCGCGGCGAATTCCTGAAGCATTCGGTGCGCGACTATGTGCGCGCCGCCGAAGCGGTCGGCGCGAGCAATGCGTCGCGCATCTTCCGCCACATCCTGCCCAACGTCAGCCACGTCGTGCTGGTGCAGCTGTCGATCCACGTCGTCGGCTTCATCAAGGCCGAGGTCATCCTGAGCTATCTCGGACTCGGCGTCGACGTCGACCAGGTCAGCTGGGGAACGATGCTGGCCGAGGCGCAAAGCGAGCTGATTCTCGGCAACTGGTGGCAGCTGGTCGCGGCAACCGCATTCATGGCGGTATTTGTCACCGCGTTTTCGTTGTTCACCGATGCCTTGCGCGATGCGCTGGATCCGAAGCTGCGCGGGCTGGAATAGGGCCCACCCCCGGAGCGGCCTGCGCCGCACCCCCTCAAGGGGGCGCCGCTGGCGGACCGGCGGAGCCGGATCCGCGGCGCCAGCTTGATCGAACTGTGCCGGGCGCGAAGTCGTGCTCTCGGCTGATGGAGTAAGAAATGTTGTTGACGATTGATGATCTGCGGGTGTCGTTCCGCATGGGCACCGAGAAGGGCAGGATGCAGCGGATCCAGGCGGTCGGGCGGCGCATCGGCGGCAGCGAGATCGGCGTCAGTTTCGACGTGCCGGAGAACACGACGGTCGCGCTGGTCGGCGAATCGGGGTCCGGCAAAAGCGTCACCGCGATGTCGATCCTGAACCTGCTGCCCGACAACGCCGAGCGCAGCGGGCAGATCCGCTTCCAGGGGCGCGACATCATCGGTTTGCCGATGGACAAGCTGCAGGCGCTGCGTGGCAAGGAGATCGCCTGCGTCTTCCAGGATCCGATGACCTCGCTGAACCCGGTGTTCACGGTCGGCGAGCAGATCAGCGAGCCGCTGATCAAGCACCTGAAGATGACGCCGCGGCAGGCCCGCGAACGCGCCGAGGCGCTGCTCAACGAGGTCGGCCTGCCCGATCCGAAACGCCGGCTGTCGGCGCACCCGCACGAGTTGTCCGGCGGCCAGCAGCAGCGCGTGATGATCGCGATGGCGCTGGCCTGCGAGCCGAAGCTGCTGATCGCCGACGAGCCGACGACCGCGCTCGACGTGACGATCCAGCGCCAGATCCTCGAGCTGCTGGCCGGCCTGAAGGACAGGCACCGGATGAGCATGCTGTTCATCAGCCACGACCTCGGTGTCGTCGGCGAGATTGCCGACCACGTCGTCGTGATGCGCCAGGGCACGGTGCGCGAACAGGGCCCGGTGGCCGAGATCTTCGCCAATCCGCACGATGAGTACACGCGGGCGCTGCTCGCCTGCCGGCCGACGCTGGAGCAGCGCGAGCCGCGGCTGATGGTGATCGACGACCACATCAATATCCAGCAATCCGGCACCGCGGCGGCGGCGCGAGTCGCGAAGGCGAAGGACCCGGCGGCGCCGGTGGTCATCGAGGCGACCGGCCTGACGAAAAGTTTCTGGCTGCGCAGCGGCGTCTTCGGCCGCAAGGAATTCCGCGCGGTGAAGGGCGCGAGTTTCAAGCTGCGGCGTGGCCATACGCTCGGCGTCGTCGGCGAATCGGGCTCCGGCAAGACGACGATGGGGCTGACGCTGCTGCGGCTGCACGAGCCGAGCGGCGGCCCGACCGGCGGCAAGGTGATCTTCGACGGCCGCGACCTGCTCTCGCTCAGCAAGGCCGAGATGCTGCCGATGCGCCGGCGCATCCAGGTCGTGTTCCAGAACCCGTATGCGAGCCTGAACCCGCGCTTCACGATCGGCCAGACGCTGATCGAGCCGATGACGATCCACGGCATCGGCCGCGACGCCGCCGACCGCGAACAACGCGCCAGCGCACTGCTCGCGAAGGTCGGCCTCGACGACAGCGCGCTGCACAAATACCCGCACGAATTTTCCGGCGGCCAGCGCCAGCGCGTCGCGATCGCGCGCTGCCTGACGCTCGATCCGGAGGTGCTGGTGCTCGACGAGGCGGTCAGCGCGCTCGACGTCAGCGTGCAGGCGCAGGTGCTGAACCTGTTGAAGGACCTGCAGGACGAACTCGGTCTGGCCTACATCTTCATCAGCCACGACCTCGCGGTGGTGCGTTTCATGGCCGACGAGGTGATGGTGATGCAGAACGGCGAAGTCGTCGAACAGGCCGGCGTCGAACAGATCCTCGACGCGCCGAAGCAGGAATACACGCGCAAGTTGCTCGCCGCGATTCCGCGCGGCTACCGCGCCGCCGCTTGATCGAGTCTGTTGTGGGAGGGGCTTCAGCCCCGATTCGGGCTGGCGGCATGCCGGCAAATCGCGGCTGAAGCCGCTCCCACGGGCATGCACATGACTCAGCGATCCTGCATCACCCTGCCAGACTTGGTGGGAGGGCTTCAGCCCCGATTCGGGCTGCTGCCACGCTGTCGAATCGCAGGCAAGCGGCTCGCACGAGCTTGACCGGCCTTTTGTGGGAGGGTCTCCAGCCCCGATTCGGGCTGGCGGCATGCCGGCAAATCGCGGCTGAAGCCGCTCCCACGGGCATGCACATGACTCAGCGATCCTGCATCACCCTGCCAGACTTGGTGGGAGGGGCTTCAGCCCCGATTCGGGCTGCTGCCACGCTGTCGAATCGCAGGCAAGCGGCTCGCACGAGCTTGACCGGCCTTTTGTGGGAGGGTCTCCAGCCCCGATTCGGGCTGGCGGCATGCCGGCAAATCGCGGCTGAAGCCGCTCCCACGGGCATGCACATGACTCAGCGATCCTGCATCACCCTGCCAGACTTGGTAGGAGGGGCTTCAGCCCCGATTCGGGCTCGCGGCATGCCGGCAAATCGCGGCTGAAGCCGCTCCCACAGGCAAGGCGCCGTTCAGCCCGCCACCTCCTGCTTGAACAGCAGCTCGTAGAGCTCCCGGATCGCATCGGCGGTGGCGTCGATCTTGTACATCTGGCCGCCGGGGTAGAACGCATACAGCAGGTCGCTCTGGTGGGCGACGTGGTCTTGCGACGCGTGCTGGATCATCTCGCAGCCGATGCCGTCGTTGAGAAATTTCTGGATCCGCGGGAACTGCTCGGTGTAGTAGTGCGGCGTGCCGTGCAGCCGTTCCTTCAGCACCCGTGGCGCGCGGTGCTGCAGCGGGCCTGCCAACGCCGGCGCGGCGAGCGACTGCACGTCGATCAGCCCGTACAGGTCGTAGTCGCCGTGGATGTAGCGCATCTCGGTCTGCTTGAAGCGTGCCCAGCCGCGGCCGCTGAGGTCGAAATCCTCGGCCGGGATATCCTGGTTCGACAACATCAGGCAGCCGTAGCGGCGGCTCAGCCGCGACATGTCGACCGCAAAGAAACCCTTGGTCTCGCGCCGGCGGAAGACCTTGCGCTTCTTCTCGTCGGCGCTCTTGTGCCTGACGAAGCCTGTCCACGATTCGCGCGCCCGGCTGCGCCGCTTGTCGTCGGCAAAGGCGGCGAAACCGAGCACGGTCGGATCGACCACCAGCCCGGCACATTCGGCATACAGGTTCAGCTCCTGCACAAAGCAGTCGTTGTCGGCGGTTTTCGGCTTGCAGTCGATCGGCTTCGGCGTGAAATGTTTCTGCCCGATGTAGGGCAGCGATCTCTCGTTGGTTGCGCGGACGATGATGATGTGGTCGAACAGCTCGGCCGCGGCGGCGAATACCGCGATGTCGTCGCGGCGCAGCTTCGTCACCTCGCCGAATGCCAGCGGCTGCAGCCGCGAACTGGCAACACTGATGCGGTGCAGCCGGCGATGCTGCATGTTGACGGAAGTGGTCGGCGCCATGCCTGCCTCCGGTCTCGGCCCGCCTTGTGGCGGCCAGTCGGGCCGCGCTCAAGGCGCTGAATCTGTTCGCCGATTGTCGCGCGCCGTAAGGGTGCAGCGTGCTGCGCCGGCGTGCAAAACTGCCGGCTTTGACGCTCAGTAGGCCATGCGCTGGTGGATCTCCAGCAATTGCTGCTGCACGCGGCGTGCGCCGCGCAGCACCAGCGTCTGGTCGAGCCCGGCCTGCGCAGCGATTGCGCAGCCGGCTTCGTCGAGCCGGGCCGGATCGGTCATCAATACCTTGGCCAGCGCCGACAGCGCACAGACCGCCGGCCGCGGCACCCGGGGCAGGCGCCAGTTGGTCGTGACATCGACATGGTGGCGCACGCACTGCACGGCCGCCGGCGCGAGGCCCCAGCTTTCGCACAATGCCGCACCGAGTGCGTCGTGGCTGACGCCGAATTCGCGGTGCTCCAGATAGACCAGTTCGGCGTCATCCTGGGTGTCGAGCAGCAGCGGCAGATAACGCGGCGGCGAGAAGCGGAACAGCACCGCCTTGCCGCATTCCTCGAACAGCCCGGCCGAGTGGGCGGTCCATGGGTCGATGTTCAGCGCCTCGCCCATCCGGCCCATCAGCATGCCGCGCAGCGCCGCGCGCTTCCAAAGCGGCTCGAGTTCGTGCGCAACCGGAAAAACCGCCCGCAGCCCCATCGCATACGTGACCGCGGCGATCTCGCGCGTGCCGAGGTAAGTGATCGCCTGGCGCACCGTCTGCACGCGGCCGGTCAGCCCGTACAGCGATGAATTGACCGCTTTCAGCACCGCCGACGCCAGCGCCATTTCCGATTCGATCAGTTCGCCGATCTGCTGCACGTCGGCCCGCGGCGCGCCCAGCAGGCCGGCCAGCCGCACCAACGCCGTCGGCGGTGTCGGCAGATCGATGTTCAGCGAACGGAGCAGGGGATCGACGGGCATGGCCGGTTTTTCGGCAGCCGCAGGCCGATCTTGAACCGGCGCACAATGGAAAAAGGGCGCTGATCACAGCGCCCTTTTCACATCTTCTTGCCAGCAATGGCTTTGCTTTGCGGCAGTCGTAACATGCCGCTTTGTTATCTCCTCAGACCCCCGCCAGAGCAGGTGCTGCAAAGCGCCCGCTGCGAGACCGTCGACTTTAGACAACACTCTCTACCGGCGCATCGGGGGTTTCCCTGCGCGTGGCGGCGCTCATCCATAGCTCGCGCGCGGCAGCCGGATGCCGATTTCGGTGCCGCGGCCGGGCTCGCTGTTGATCGTCAGCTCGCCGCGGTGCAACTCGACGATGCGCCGGACGATCGCCAGGCCGAGGCCCTTGCCACCTTCGCCGGTCGACGGCGCAACCGATTGCCGGCTTTGGTAGAAGCGGTCGAACAGGTGCGGCAGATCGGCCGCGGCGATGCCCGGCCCGGTGTCCTTCACGGTGACGACGACCTGCCCGGCCTGGCTGTCGACGGCGGCCCGCAATTCGATCGTCGCGCCGGCGGGACTGAACTTCAGCGCGTTGTCGACCAGATTCGCGACCGCGCGCTCGAACAGCTCGATGTCGACCGACGCCGTCGGCCGCGGCGCGGCGTCGTCGGCCGGCCCGGTCGACAGCGAGACATTCTGCCGTTCGGCCCGCTCGGCAAAACGCAGGCAGATGTCGTCGACCAGTTCACCGAGATCGACCGGCTCGGCCGACAGCTTGAACTCCGGCTCGTCGAGTTGTGCCAGTTCGCCGAGCGAACGCACCAGCTTCGCGGTATTGCGCGTATTGCGCAGCGCGACCTCGAGCAGCCTGCGTTCTTCCTCGTCGTGGCGGTTCTGCGCGGCCGGATGGTTCCAGCGCGCTTCGAGCGTCTCCAGGCAGGCGACGGTCGCCGTCAGCGGTGAACGCAGGTCGTGCGACAGGTTGCTGACGCCTTCGCGGCGAAAGTGGTCGAGGCGGCGCAGCGCATCCCACTGCGTGCGCAGCGTCGCCAGCATCGTGTGAAAGCCATGCCGCAGGCGCGCAAATTCGTCACCCCCCGCGGGCTCCGGCGGCGGCTCGGTCTGCGCCACCTGCGCCAGCGTCGGCGGCAACGCCGCCCCTTCGGCCGAGGTCAGACCGTCGCGTGTCACCGCCGCCGCCTCGGCGCTCAGCTCGCGCAGCGGGCGGGTCACCGTCGCGACGATCCACGCCGCCAGCAGCGTCGCCAATGCCACCACCGCGGCAACCGCGGCAATCGCCGGGCCGACCAGCGCCGAGCGGAATACCGACGCGCGGCCCGGCGGCAGCGGCGGCTTGTGACAGACCATGTACAGATAACCGGCCACCGGACCGCCGGGCCGGATCTGGTTGCGCTGCAGCGGTTGCGCGGCGATCACCGCCTTCGCATCCAGCTTCTGCGGATCGTCGCCCTTCACGTACGGCATGCCGGACATCGGCAGCCGGCGGCCGCTGCGCCGGGCGTCGAAGACCTCGATCGCTTCCTTGACCGGCGCGAGCGAGATCCGGTAGCCGTCGGGCAGCGGCGTGCGTGCGGTGCTGACCAGCACCTTGCCGTCGTTGTCGAGCAGGTAGAGGTGGCTGTTCGGTTCGAGCAGCACCAGGTTGCGCAAGAAGACTTCGAAATCCTCCGGCTGGCGTTCGTGCAGCTCGAAGATGTTGTCGTACAGGCCGACCAGCCGGTCGAGGAAGAAGCCGGCCCGCTCGAAGGTCGCCTCGTCCTCGAAGCGCTGGAAGGCATAGGCCACCGTCGAGATCACGCCGATCGCGGTGATCAGCCCGGTGATGAATATCGTCAGCGCGATCTTGAACCTGACGGTCAAGCCGGCTCCTCACGCATCTTGTAGCCGGCACCGCGCACCGTCAGGATCAGTTCGGGCCGCATCGGATCGGCCTCGAGCTTGCCGCGCAGCCGGTTGATGTGCGTCGTCACGGTATGTTCGTAGCCGTCGTGCGAATAACCCCAGACCGCATGCAGCAGCTGGTTGCGCGAGAACACATGGCCGGGGTGTTGCGCAAAATGCAGCAGCAGGTCGAATTCGCGGGCGGTGAAGTCGATGGTTTCGCCGCGCACCCGGACCAGCCGCTTGACCGGCAGGATCTCGAGTTCGCCATTGCGCAACACCGCGCCGGAGTTGCTGTTCGATTGCGCCGCACGCAGCAGGTCGGCGCGGCGCAGCAGCGCCTTCACGCGGGCCAGCAGTTCGGCCAGCGAAAACGGCTTCGTCAGGTAGTCGTCGGCGCCGAGCTCGAGCCCGAGCACGCGGTCGAGTTCGGTCGATTTCGCGGTCAGCATCAGGATCGGCGTGCTGCGGCCACGCGCGCGCAGCGCCTTGCAGACTTCCAGCCCGTCCATGCCCGGCATCATCAGGTCGAGGATCAGCAGGTCGCTTTCCTGCTCCTTCTGGCTATCCAGCGCCGCGACGCCGTCGGCAACCGCGTCGACGTGGTAGCCGGCATTGCGCAGGTTCATCACCAGCAGATCGCGGATATCGGTCTGGTCCTCGGCGACGAGCAGGTTGGCTGACATGCCGCAATTGTCGGCCCGGAAGCGGCATTTCTTACGTCGATGTGATCTTCCTGTGAGGTTTGGCGACGCTGGCGGGAGGTCGGCGGCGCAGAGTGAGGGTATCGAGACAGGCCACGCGCCGTCACCGCACCAGGAGCCCAGATGACCACCGTCCAGCACGCCACCGCCACCCGCCAGCCGTTCCCACCCGCGCTCGCACTGGCACTGACGAACGAGCCGCTGGCCGCCGCGCCGGCAGCCACCGAAGGCAGCCCGGTGTCGTGGCAGGAGGTGATCTCGCACCGCAGCTACATGGTCCGTTTCGCCCAGCGCAAGCTGCGCGACCCGATGCTCGCCGAGGACGTCGTCCACGATGTCTTCGAGGCGGTGTTGTCCGGCCGCGCAAGTTTTGCCGGCAAGTCGGCGCTGCGCTCGTGGCTGACGGCGATCCTGAAGCACAAGATCATCGACCTGGTCCGCCAGCGCGCCCATTACGACGGCTTCGATGCCGTCGACGACGACGGTGAACGCGGCGCACAGCAGATCGAGTGCCCGCAGCCGCGGCCCGACGAGGTCTTCGAGCAACGCGAGGCGCTGCGCAATACGCTGGCCCGCATCGAGGCCTTGCCGGCAACGCTGCGCGAGGTCGTGCAGCTGCGCGTGCTGCTCGATCAGCCGACCGAGCAGGTCTGCGCGTCGCTTTCGATCAGCGAAGACAACCTGTTCGTCCGCCTGCACCGCGCGCGCCGGCAGCTCGCCAGCTGAGCAAACGGCAGCCTGGCGCGATACTGCGGGGATGTGCCATCCCCGCCGCATCCGCCGATGAAACCGTTGCTGCTGTGCCTGATCCCGCTCGGCAAACGCCGCCCCATCATCGAGCAGGCCTGTGAGGAATTCGGCCTCGAGCTGCTGATTGCCGACTCGCGCCCGGCTCGGACCGCAGCGGTTGCCGAACATGCGGCACGCGTCAGGGTCGTCGCCAGCAACGGCACGACCGGCCTCGACGAAGCCGAGATCGCCGCGATGCCGGCGCTCGGCCTGATCATCGCGTTCGGCGTCGGCTACGAGCGGATCGCGATCGACGCGGCACGCCAGCGCGGCATCGCCGTCGCCAACGGCGCCGGCAGCAATGCCGCCTGCGTCGCCGACCATGCGCTGGCGCTGCTGCTCGGCGTGATCCGCGGCCTGCGTCCGCTCGACAGCGCCTGCCGCGCCGGCGTCTGGCGCGACAGCCTGCCGCTTTATCCGCAACTCGCCGGCAAACGCGTCGGCATCGTCGGTTTCGGCAATGTCGGCAGCAGGATCGCGCAACGCGTCGCCGCTTTCGACGCCGAAGTCGGCTACCACAGCCGGACCCGCCGCGACACCGTGCCCTGGCCGTATTTCGCCGATGCGGCATCGCTCGCCGAATGGAGCGACCACCTGGTGATCGCGACGCCGGGCGGCGCCGAGACCCACCACCTGATCGACGCAAAGGTATTGAACGGGCTCGGCAAACGCGGCTGCGTCGTCAATGTCGCGCGGGGCAGCGTCGTCGACACCGCCGCGCTGGCCGCGGCGCTGCACGAGGGCCGGCTGGCCGGCGCCGGCCTCGACGTCTATGAAAGCGAGCCGGAGCCGCCGCGTGAACTGTTCGACGTGCCGAACCTGCTGCTGACGCCGCATGTCGGCGGCAATTCGCCGGAGGCGATCACCGCCGGAATCGAACTGCTGGGCGCCAACCTGCGCCGGCACATGCGCGGCGAACCATTGCTGACGCCGGTGGCCTGATGTTCACGCTTGGTCCGGCGCGGCAAGCCGTGCGGTGACCTCGATCTCGATGCGCATCCGCGGGTCCGACAGGCCGGCAACCAGCATCGTCGCAGCCGGCCGGATCTCGCCGAACCAGCGGCGCAGCACCGGCCAGCACAATGGAAAATCCTCGCGCCGCGGCAGCAGGTAGCGGATCCTGACGATGTCGCTCATCGCCGCGCCGGCCTGCTGCAGCGCCTGCTCGATGTTCAGCAGGCATTGCTCGGTCTGCTCGAGCAGGTCGTCGGAAATCGTCATTCGCGCATAGTCGAAACCGGTGGTGCCCGACACGAATACCCAGTCGCCGTCGACGACGGCCCGCGAATAGCCGATGTCGTGCTCGAAGCTGGAGCCGGAGGAAATCAGGCGGCGTGTCATCAACGGTCCTTTCGTCGCGCGGTCCCGCGTGCAGCGGGCAGAATCAATGGGTGTTCACGCCGCCATTGTCTCGCTCCAGTCCATGAATCCGCCACCCTCCGCGGCGCCGACCGCGCCGTTGCTCGTCGCCTGCCTGTGTGCGCGCTGGTGCGGGTTGTGCGGCGAATACCGCGCAACATTCGATGCAGCAAAGGCCGCGCATGCCGGGCGCGCCGAGTTTTTCTGGGTCGACATCGAGGACGACGAGGAGCTGCTCGGCCCGGTCGACGTCGATGATTTCCCGACGCTGCTGGTTGCTGATCGGGATGGGCCGGTGTTTTATGGTCCGCTGACGCCGCAGCCGGCGAAACTGACGCGGCTGCTGCAGAGCGCACTCGCCGGCGACCTGCGGCCGCTGGCCGACAACGACATCATTGCGCTGACCGAGCGGCTGCGCGCGACGGGCAGCGCCGCTGCCGGCTGAGCAGCGAGCCGCTTCCATCGCCCGACGGCCGCGGTCGTCGCGCCAGCGCCGGCTTCGTCGCATCGCCATTGCGGCGGCGGCTCCGACATTTCACAATCCGGCGGGATGAGTCCGGCCAATTCATACGCCCACTGCCCGCTGCGTCCCGCCGGCGATGTCGGCGCGTGGGCAACGTTCCGGATGCTGGTCAATTCGCGCACCGTCGCGATCGTGTTCTATCTGGCGCTGGCCTTCGTCGTGACGCGGTTTGCGATGGTCGTCCACCTGAACCCGATCGACGTCGTGTTGTGGAACAGCGTCGTCTATTTGCGGCAGACGCTGATCAGCGCGTTTTCGGTGCTGCTGGCGATTGCACTGACCGAGGCGGTGCTGAGCGGCGTGACGCTGCCGACGGTCGCGGCGATTGCGCTGCGCGGCATCACCGTCGCCGCGGCGGCGGTGGGTGGCGCGTTGCTGCGGCTGATCGTCTACAGCGGCAGCATCCGCTTCGATCACCACTGGTTCCTGCCGACGGTCGGCATCTGGTTCGTCAACGGCTGCTTCGGTTATGCGCTGTTCTGGTTTGCGCGCCGCGAACTGCGCTCGCGCCGCCAGCTGGCGCAGGCGACGCAGGAGCGCGAGCGGCTCGCCGCGCGCGGCCTCGAGGCGCGGCTGTCGGCGCTGCAGGCGCAGATCGAGCCGCATTTCCTGTTCAACACGCTGGCCCATGTGCAGCGGCTGCACGAAACCGAGCCGGGTCGCGGCCGCGAGATGCTGCGCAGCCTGATCGACTATCTGCGCGCGGCGCTGCCGACGATGCGCCAAAGCGGCTCGACGCTGCGCCGCGAGCTCGAGCTGGCGCGCTCCTTCCTGACCATCCTGCAATTGCGGATGGGCCCGCGGCTGGCCTTCGACATCGATGCCGACCCGGCCTTGCTCGACGCCGCGGTGCCGCCGATGGTGCTGCCGACGCTGGTCGAAAATGCCGTCAAGCACGGGCTCGCGCCGTTGCCGCAGGGCGGCCGGATCGACATCCGCGCCCGAGCCACCGACGACGGCCGGCTGGCGATCGAGGTCGCCGATACCGGCCGAGGCTTCACCGCCGCCGCCGGCAGCGGTGTCGGGCTGTCGAATACGCGCAGCCGGCTCGCCGCGCTGTTCGGTGACCGGGCCAGCCTCGAATTGCGCACCGGCGCGGCCGCCGGCATCGTCGCCAGCCTGGTATTGCCGCTGCAGCAGCAAGGCCCGGCTGACGCGATTGGAGTGGCCGCATGAGCGCCGTCCTGTCGTCGCTCGAGCGCCACGGCCAGGCGCTCGGTGCCGAGCCGCTGCGCCACCTGTGGCAGTCGTGGCGTTCGCTGCGGGCGGCCGAACTGGGTCTGTTCGTGCTGCTCGGCTGCGTGCTCGGCGGCATGAACCTGCTGGCACTCGATGACCCGACGCTGGTGCAGCGCAGCCGCGCGCTGGTGGTCAGCGAGATGATGATGCCGATGCTGTTCTGGCTGCTGCTGCTGGCGACCTGGCTGCCGGCCGATCGCAGCGCGCCGGCGTCGCCGCACCGGGTGCGGCGGCTCGTCACCGCGGTGCTGCTGGCGACGGTGCTTGCCGCACTGCTCGGGCCGCTGCTGCTGAAGTTTTTTGGCCTGTCGTCGGTGATGGAAGCCGCCTACGCGCACAAGGGCAAGGCGCCACCGAGCTGGCTCGCGATGTTTGTCGCGAACAGCGTCTCGGCGCTGCTGCCGGCAGCGCTGGTGATCCCGGTGCTCGAGATGGCCGGGCGGCATCGGCGCAGCGAGGCCGCCGTTGCGGTCGCGCTCGAGGAACAGGCCCGGCTCGCCCGCACGACGCTCGAATCGCGGCTGGCCGCGATGCAGGCGCAGGTCGAGCCGCAGTTCCTGTTCGATGTGCTGGTCGATATCGAGCGCCTCTACGATGCGCCGGCCGGCGCCGGCGGCGACCGTGTCGCTGCCCATGCGCAGATGGACCGGCTGATCACCTACCTGCGGGTGGCCTTGCCGAAGCTGCGCGAAGCCGGTTCGACGCTTGGCGCCGAAATCGACCTGCTGTGCTCCTACCTCGATCTGGTGCAGGCGATGCATGATGGCGAGCCGCGGTTCGTCGCCGAGCTGGCGCCGGCGTTGCGCCGCGCAACCTTCCATCCGATGTTGCTGCTGCCGCTGGTGCAGCGTGCGGTACGCTCCGGGCATGCGATGCCGAGCCGGATCGAGTTGCAGGCGGAAATGGCCGGCAACTCGCTGCGGCTGGTGCTGACCTTCGCGTCACCGGGCCTGTGCGAGGGCGACGACGAGCTGCAGCGGCTGCGCGAGCGGCTCCAGGTGTTGTACGACGGCCGCGCATCGCTGATCTGCGAGGATCTGCCTGCCAGCGATGCGGGCTCCGACATGCCGCCGCGGCTGTCGCGTTTCACGATGGACCTGCCGGCATGAAACAGGCCACCGCGCTGATCGCCGAGGACGAGACGACGCTGCGCCAGCAGCTGGTCGAGCAGCTCGCACAGCTGTGGCCCGAGCTGCAGATCGTCGGCGAGGCCGAAAACGGCATCCAGGCGCTGCGCCTGCTCGACGAACGGCGGCCCGACGTCGTGTTTCTCGACATCGAGATGCCCGGCGCGACCGGCCTCGAAGTCGCCCGGCAGGCCAGTGGCCGCAGCCACGTCGTCTTCGTCACCGCCTACGACCAGCATGCGGTCGCCGCCTTCGAGCAGGGGGCGATCGACTATGTGCTGAAGCCGGTGTCGGCGGCGCGGCTCTTCACCGCGATCGGCCGGGTGCGCGAGCGGCTCGGCTCCAGCCAGCCGCCGGCGCGGCTCGACGGGCTGCTCAACGGCAGTGCGGGAATCGCGGCGCAGCGCAACCCGCTGCGCTGGATCAATGCCTCGATCGGCCAGACGATGAAGCTGATCACCGTCGACGAGGTCTGCTATTTCCAGGCCGACAACAAATATACGCGCGTCGTCACCCGCGACGGCGAGGCCTTGATCCGCAAATCGCTGAAGGAGCTGCTCGAGGAGCTCGACCCCGAGCAGTTCTGGCAGATCCATCGCAGCACGGTGATCAATGCGACAGCGGTCGCCGGCATCAGCCGCGATTTCCGCGGCCACCTGGTCGTCAAGCTGAAGGAGCGCAGCGAAACGCTGCAGGTCTCAGACAGCTACAGCCACCGGTTCCGGCAGATGTGATCGACTCCGGCAGCGGTAGACAGTATCCTCGTCCGGCTGCGGCCCCGGCCAGCGCAGCGGCAAGGGCACCGTTTTCCGTCGTACGAGGAGCGTCATGTCGAATCCCGCCTACCTTCGCCACCCCAGCCTGCATGGCGACAAGCTGGTATTTGTCAGCGACGACGACCTCTGGCTGGCCAGCGTCGATGGCGGCCCTGCACTGCGCCTGACCTCCGGGCTGTCGGAGCCGACAACGCCGTGTTTTTCGCCGGACGGCGCGGCCATCGCCTATGTCAGCCGCGACGAGCACCATCCCGAAGTGCATCTGATGACGGTCGATGGCGGCCAGTCGCGGCGGCTGACCTGGCTCGGCCCGGACGTGATGGTGCGCGGCTGGACGCCGAAAGGCCACATCGTCTTCGTCAGCACCCACGGCCAGCCGTTTTTCCGCAACTACCGTGCCTATACGCTGGATCCGGCCGGTGGCTTGCCGAAGCTGCTCGAGCTCGGCCAGGTCAACCACCTCTCGTACGACCGCGAGCACCCGCGGCGGCGGCTGCTGATCGGCCGCAATACCGCCGATCCGGCGCGCTGGAAACGTTACCGCGGCGGCACCGCCGGCCACCTGTGGGTCGACGAACTCGGCAACGGCCATTTCCGCCGCCTCGACCTGGCCGGCAACATCACCAGCCCGATGTGGCTCGGCGAGCGGATCTGGTACCTGTCCGATGCGCAAGGCATCGGCAACCTCTATTCGTGCCGGCCCGACGGCGACGATGTGCAGCGCCACACCGACCACGGCGACTTCTACGCCCGCCATGCGCAGACCGACGGCAAGCGCATCGTCTATCAATCTGCCGGCGCCTTGTGGCTGTTCGACCCGGCCGACGACAGCACGCGCAGGATAGCGCTCGAGCTGCCCGGCAACCGCTGCCAGAACGCGCGCCGCTTCGTCAGCGCCGCCGACAACCTCGGCGGCGTCGCGCTGCATCCGCAGGGCCACAGCCTCGCGCTCGACGTGCGCGGCAAGCTGTTCACGATGGCCTTGTGGGAAGGCGCGGTGCGCCAGCTCGGTCCGGCCGACGGCGCGCGGCTGCGCCTCGGCCAGTGGCTGGCCGACGGCCGCACGCTGGTCGTCGTCAGCGACGCCAGCGGCGAGGAGCAGCTGGAAATCCGCATCGATGGCGAAACCCATCCGCTGCCCGGCGATTTCGGCCGCATCACCAACCTGCAGGCGGCGCCTGTCGGGCGCCGCATCGCGCTGGCGAACCACCGCAACGAGTTGTGGCTGGTCGACCTCGACAAGAAACCCGACAGCCACCGCGACGGTGCGGTCTTCAGCCGCATCGACCACAGCCCGGCCGGCCGCTGCGAAGACCTCGCGTGGTCGCCCGACGGCGCCTGGCTGGCCTATTCGATCGCAACCAGCCTGCGGCACCGGGCGATCAAGCTGCACAGCCTGGCCGACGGCCGGCAGACGCTGCTGACGCAGCCAGAATTCCGCGACAGCGCACCGACATTCGACCCGGCCGGGCGCTACCTCTATTTCCTGTCGGTGCGCACCTATGACCCGGTCTACGACGCGGTGCATTTCGACCTCAGTTTTCCGCGCGCAGTCCGCCCCTATCTGATCGCATTGCAGGCAGGCGGCCCGCCGCCGTTCGACCCGTCGCCGAAAGGCATGCGCGAAGCGCCACCGGAAGTGCCGGCCCCGGCCGCCAGCAGCGCGCCGGCTGCGAAGACGGCCGGTGGCAAGGCGCAACCGGCGAAGGCCGCGGCCAATGGCGCTCTGCCGCCGATCGAGCTCGACGGCATTGCCGACCGCATTGCCGCCTTCCCGGTGCCCGAAGACCGTTATGGCCAGATCGCCGGCGTCCATGGCGGCAAGGTGATCTGGACCGTGCTGCCGATCGTCGGCGCGCATGGCCGCGGCGGCCACAGCGAAGAAACCGGCCGAATCGAGTTGTTCGATTTCGCCACTGCGCAGGCCGAGACCATCGTCGAGAAGGCCGACGGCTTCACGCTCGCCGACGACCACCAGACGCTGCTGGTGCGTTGCGGCAAGAAGCTGCGCGTGATCGCCGCCGACCGCAAACCCGAGCCGCCGCCGGCCGGCAGCGACAAGCCGTCGCGCAAGAGCGGCTGGATCGACCTGGAGCGGATCCGCGCGTCGTTGCAGCCGCGTGCCGAGCGGGCGCAGATGCTGCGCGAGGTGTGGCGGCTGCAGCGCGACAATTTCTGGACCGAAGACCTGTCCGGCGTCGACTGGGACGGTGTCTGGGACCAGTATTCGCCGCTGCTCGAACAGGTCAATACGCGCGCCGAGCTGTCGGATCTGATCTGGGAAATGCAGGGCGAACTCGGCACCTCGCATGCCTATGAATACGGAGGCGACCACCGCAAGCCGCCGGCGGTCGGCCTCGGCCAGCTGGCCGCGCAGTGGAAGTGGGCGAACGGTGCGCCGGCCAATGGCAACGGCAACGGCAATGGGGATGGCGACGCGGCCAAGGGCAACGGCAAGGCGACGCCGCTGCCGCCGGGCTACGAGATCACCGCGATCGTTCGCGGCGATACCTGGGACGAGGCGGCCGACTCGCCGCTGAATGCAATCGGCGTCGAGGCCAAGGTCGGCCAGCGCATCGTCGCCGTCAACGGCCTGCCGGTCACCGAACAATTGCCGCCGCAGGCGCTGCTGGTGCACCAGGCCGGCTGCCGCGTCTCGCTGACGCTGGCCGGCAACGCGGCCGACGGCAGCGTCTGGCGCCGTGACGTGGTTGCGAAGGCGCTGAGCGACGAGGTGCCGGCGCTGTACCGCGAGTGGGTCGAGGCGCGGCGGCGCTGGGTCCATGCCGAATCGAACGGCCGCGTCGGCTACCTGCACCTGCCCGACATGATGTCGGCCGGTTATGCCGAATTCCACCGCTACTTCCTGACCGAATGCGACAACCAGGGGCTGATCGTCGACCTGCGATACAACCGCGGCGGCCATGTCTCGTCGCTGCTGCTCGAGAAGGTGGCGCGGCGGCGCATCGGCTACGACCAGTCGCGGTGGGGGCTGGTGTCGCCGTATCCGGAGGAATCGATCGGCGGTCCGGTCGTCGCGCTGGCCAATGAACATTCCGGCTCCGACGGCGACATCTTCTCGCACGGCTTCAAGCTGATGAAACTCGGCCCGCTGGTCGGCACCCGCACCTGGGGCGGCGTGATCGGCATCCACCCGCGGCATGCGCTGGTCGACGGCACCGAGACGACGCAGCCGGAATTTGCGTTCTGGTTCAGCGATGTCGGCTGGGGTGTCGAGAACCACGGCACCGACCCGGACATCCCGGTCGACAACGCGCCACAGGATGCCGCCGCCGGCCGCGACGTGCAGCTGCAGACCGCATTGACCGAATGCCTGCGCCTGATCGACGCCGCACCGGCGCCGCCGACCGACCTCGGACCGCGGCCGCGGCTGACCAGGGCACCGTTGCCGGCGCGCAGGCCTTGAGCTTTGATGCCTGATTCTGGAAGGGCTGGACTGGGTTGGGGTGCTGGAGCGCTGGGGATTTTGTAGGAGGGGCTTCAGCCCCGATTGCCACTGCCCGAATCGGGGCTGAAGCCCCTCCTACGCACGATTTCCACCAGCCCGAGTCGGGGCTGAAGCCCCTCCTACGCGCGATTTTCCGCAGCCCGGATCGGGGCTGAAGCCCCTCCTACAACTTCTGGCACCACCACGCATCAAGCCTTGCCCGCATCCTCCACGATCCACTGCGCCGCGCGCTCGGCGATCATCAGCGTCGGCGAGTTGGTATTGCCGCTGGTGATCGTCGGCATCACGCTGGCGTCGGCGATGCGCAGGCGCCGCACGCCGTGCACCTTCAGCCGCGCATCGACGACCGCCATCGGGTCGGCCTTCGGGCCCATCTTCGCGGTGCCCACCGGATGAAAAATCGTCGTGCCGATATCGCCGGCGAGTTTGGCCAGGTCGTCGTCCGATTCGTATTCGACGCCGGGCTTGACCTCCTTCGGCGCATACGGCTGCAGCGCCGGCTGCGCGACGATCTGCCGCGTCACCCGCAATGACTGCGCAGCCACCAGCCGGTCGGCCTGCGTCTGCAGGTAGTTCGGCGCGATGCTCGGCGCCTGGTCGAGTTCGGTCGAGCGGATCCGCACCGCGCCGCGGCTGGTCGGGTTCAGGTTGCACACGCTCGCGGTGAAGGCGTCGTAGCGGTGCAGCGGCTGGCCGAAGGCGTCGAGCGACAGCGGCTGCACGTGGTACTGCAGGTTCGGATGCGCCAGCGTCGGATGGCTGCGCGTGAAGGCGCCGAGCTGCGACGGCGCCATGCTCATCGGCCCGCTGCGCGACATCAGGTATTCGAGGCCGATCTGCGCCTTGCCCCACAGGCTGTTGGCGATCGTATTCAGCGTGCGCACGCCGCTGACCGCATAGACCGCACGGATCTGCAGGTGGTCCTGCAGGTTTTCGCCGACGCCGGGCAGTTCGTGGCGCGGCGTGACGCCGAGCGGCTGCAGCAGCGATGCTGCGCCGATGCCGGAGCGCTGCAACAGCATCGGGGTGCCGATCGCGCCGGTTGCCAGCACGACCTCGCGGCGTGCCGTCAGGCGCAGCGGCGCACCACCGCGCGGCGAGATGATCTCGACGCCGCTGACGACCGGCTCACCACCGTCAGCCACGTTTTCGTCGAACAGCAACCGCACCACCTGCGCATTGGTCCAGACGCGCAGATTCGGCCGCCGCTGCACCGGCCGCAAAAATGCCTTGGTCGCATTCCAGCGGATGCCGGCTTTCTGGTTGACGTGGAAATAGCCAACGCCATGGTTGTCGCCGCGGTTGAAATCCTCGCTGTGCGGCAGCCCATGCTGGCGCGCGGCCTCGGCAAAGGCGTCGAGGATGTCCCATTTCAGCCGCTGCCGCTCGACCCGCCATTCGCCGCCGCGCGGGCGATTCGCCGGCAGCGCACTGGCCGCGGCATGGAACTCGTCGGCACCCTTGTAGAAATCCTCGTGGGCAAGAAAGGCCGGCAGGCACTCGGCCCAGCTCCAGCCCGGATTCGGGCCATGGCCGTCGCCGGCGCCCCAGCCGTCGTAGTCGCGCGCCTGGCCGCGCATGTAGATCATGCCGTTGATGCTCGAGCAGCCGCCGAGCAGCTTGCCGCGCGGATAGATCAGCGAGCGGCCGTTCAGCCCCGGGTCGGCATCGGTCTTGTAGAGCCAGTCGGTGCGCGGATTGCCGATGCAGTACAGATAACCAACCGGCACATGCACCCACAGGTAGGCGTCGGTGCCGCCGGCCTCGAGCAGCAGCACCCGCTTGCCCGGGTCGGCGCTGAGCCGGTTGGCGAGCAGGCAGCCGGCGGTGCCGGCGCCGCAGACGATGTAGTCGAAGGTGGTTTCGTCGTCCATGTCGGGCAGATTGTCGGTCGACCCAGGGCCGTTCAACCGCCGATCGTCGAGGCCAGGATCGGAAACAGCTTGACCAGGCCGCCGGCCAGCAGCTCGACCGCCACCGCCGCGAGGATCAGCCCCATCAGCCGGGTCGTGATGTTGATGCCGGTGATGCCGAGCACACGCGAGATCCGCCCCGACGCGGAAAACACGATCCATGTGACGAGCGCGACGACGACGCCATAACCGACCAGCACGCCCTGTTCCCACCAGTGGGTCGTCTTGTCGGCGTAGATCACCATCGTCGAGATCGTTGCCGGGCCGGTCAGCAGAGGGATCGTCAGCGGCACGACGGCGACGCTGGCGCCGGCATTGGCCTTGCTGTTGCCTTCGCGGACATCCTCGGGCCGGGTTTCCGCCGGCTGCGCATTCAGCATCTGGATGCCGGAAATCAGCAGCAGGATGCCGCCGCCGACCTGAAACGACGCCAGCGAGATGCCGAAGAATTCGATGATCTTCAGCCCGGCCAGCGCGCTGACGCCGATCACGACGAAGGCGCTGAAGGCGGCGACCCGCGCGGTGCGCCGGCGCTCCTCGCCGCGCATGCTTTGCGTGAAGTGGATGAAAAACGGCACCACGCCGATCGGGTTGACGATCGCGAGCAACGTGACGAAGGGTTTGAAGATGTCCATGGGGTCGGGTGACGGGCTCAGTCGCCAGCAGCGGCGCTGCCGCCGTCTTCCGCAGCCATCTGCCGCAGCAGCCGCAAGCCGTCGAGTGTGCGCGGACCGTACCAGCTCAGCGCCTCGCCGTCGACCAGTTCGACCCGCGCATTCGGGCACAACGCGGCGGCCTCGGCGAGGTGCTGCTCGCCGAAGGCATACGGTTCGGAACTGAGCAGCACGCGGTCGACGTCGAACAGCCACGGCTCGTCGCCGGCGAGCGTCGGGTAACGCGCGGCGCCGCTCGGGCCGCCGTCGACGGCCGGCAGCGTCTGCCAGCCGATCCGCGCCAGCATCCGCGCGATGTAGGTGTCGCGCGCAACCGTCATCCACGGCTCGCGCCAGATCAGGTACAGCACGCGTTTGCGGCATTCGCCGAGAGTGGACGCGGTCGCGGCGAGTTCGGCCTGCAGATCGTGCTGCAGTGCAGCGGCGCGCTGCCGCAGCTGTTCGGCGGTGGCCGCCGGCAGGCCCGGCCAGGCTGCAAATTCGGCAAGCAGTTGTCCGACCAGCCCGATCACGTCTTCCGGCCCCTGCGGGTGCGTGACGACGATCCGCGGCCGTTCGGCAGCCGGCCAGGATTCGATCTCGCGGATCGTCTCGAGGCGGTTTTCATCGACATTGACGAGCAGGTGGCTCGCCGACAGCTCGCGCAGCCGCTCGAGCAGGACATCCTTGGTGCCGCCGAGCTTGGTGATTACCCGTACCCGGGCGGCCGGGTGGATGCAGAAACCGGTGCGGCCGACGACGTGGTCGCCGAGCCCGAGCGCAAACAGCAGTTCGGTCAGGCTGGGCACCAGGCTGGCGATTCTCAACGGGGGCAGATCGTTTTTCGGCATGTACTGGCAGCGCCCCGGACGGATGACCCGGCGACGCCGAGCGGCGGCTGCAAGGCGTGATTCCGCGTCGGCTTGATCATACCCAGCCCCACAACAAGGCACTTTCCCAACACTTTCGCTTGCGAAGGCGCGAGAAGCCTTTGCACGCAGCGCAAAAATGAATTGATAATGGAAATTCGTGTATGGAGTCCGCGCCTTCGCTTGAATGGGTCAGGATGGGTCAAAGCTCCGCATGGGTAACTGAGTCATCAGGAATGAAAGGCGCTCTCGATGGGCAATAAACTTTATGTCGGCAACCTCGCCTACAGCGTTCGCGACGACAGTCTGCAGCAGGCGTTTGCACCGTTCGGTACCGTGACCTCCGCAAAGGTCATGATGGACCGCGAAACCGGCCGCTCGAAGGGCTTCGGCTTTGTCGAGATGGGCTCCGATGCCGAGGCCCAATCGGCGATCAATGGCATGAACGGCCAGCTCGTCGACGGCCGCGCAATCGTCGTCAACGAGGCCCGTCCTCGTGAGGACCGGCCGGGTGGCTTCGGTGGCGGCGGCGGCGGTGGCCGTGGCGGCTACGGTGGTGGCGGCGGCGGATATGGCGGCGGCGGCGGTGGCCGCTCCGGTGGCGGTGGTGGCGGCGGCTACGGTGGCGGCGGCGGCGGCTTCGGCGGCGGCGGTCGTTCCGGCGGCGGCGGCGGTTATGGCAGCGGTGGCGGCGGTCGCTCCGGCGGCGGTGGCGGCGGCGGTTATGGCGGCGGCGGCGGTGGTCGCGGCGGTTACTGACCAGCGTTGACGTGTTGCGGACGGCCTTGCCGTCCGGCCAATCAGGCGGTGTGCGAAAGCCCACCGCCTTTTTGTCGTGCGCTGCGCGCTATTCGCTGCGCCGGCGCTTGCGCGGCCGCCCGGCCAGCAACCTGTCGAACAGCGGGTTCGGCAGCGCGCGCATCAGTTTGGCGATGACGCCCATCTGCCAAGGAATCACCCGGTAGCTGGCGCCGGCGGTGATCGCTGCGAAAGCCTTGTCGGCAAACTTGTCGGGCGCCATCAGAAACGGCATCGAATAGCGGTTGCGCTGCGTCAGCGGCGTATCGACATAACCCGGAACAATCGTCACGACGTCGATGCCCTGGCCGCGGCATTCGCCGCGCAGGCTTTCGCAATAGGAAATCACGCCGGCCTTGCTCGAGCAGTAGGCGCCGTGCCCGGGCAGGCCGCGGATGCCGGCGACGCTGGCAATGCCGACCAGCGTGCCGCTGCGCCGCTCGCGCATGCCGCGCAGAAACGGCTGGAAGGTCGCCGCAACGCCGAGCAGATTGGTCTCGAGGCTGGCGCGGAAAACCTCCAGGTCCTCGGCATCCTCGGTATCGATGCCGACACTGATGCCGGCATTCGCGATCACGACATCCGGCAGGCCCTGCTCGGCGATGCAGCGCCGGCTCGCCTCGGCGAGCGACGGCAGGTCGCGCACGTCGGCTGCCCAGGCGCGCGCGCGCGACGGATCGAACTGCTGGGCGGCGATCCATTGCTGCAGCGCATCCTCGCGCCGGGCCAGCAGCGCCAGCCGGTAGCCGCCGCGCGCAAAACGCGCCGCCAGCGCCTGTCCGATGCCGCTCGACGCGCCGCTGATCAGGACCAGCGGACCGCTGCCGCTCGTCATGGGCGAGCACCGGCAGCGCGGCCCGGCGGCGCAAACGTTGCGCGCACACGGCCGTTCAGCTGCAGCCGCTGCGCATCGTGTTTGTAGTCGAGTGCGTCGGCGCGCAACTGCGTCGCACCCTGGCGGATCAGCACCGGCAGATGCGAACGCAGCTCGCCGGCGTCGAGAAAGGCGTGCAGGAATTCACCGTGGAACTCGATCTTCGGCGCGTCACCGGCTGCCTCGCGGACCACCTCGGCACTGCCGAGCAGCTGCACCTCCGATCCGTCGGCATTGCTGATCGCCTGCCGCGCCTTTGCGACCGTCAGCTTGCCGTCGTTGGCGATCGCGCGGATCCGCGGCGCATCGATCTCTATCGTGTCGGTATCCGGGAAGTGACGCAGTTCGCTGCCTTCGATCTGCACCCGCAGCCGGCCGTCGGCGGTATAGCGGCGGACGCTGAAATCGTTCATCGTGTAGTCGGCGATGTGGCGCAACGGCTTCGCCGCCCGCGTACGCTCGACTTCCGGCGCATTCTCGACCAGCCACCAGGTGGCCAGCGCCAGCAGGCCCATCAGCAGCAGCGGCAGGTAGGCGCTGAGGTATTCGCGCAGCTGGTGGGCCAGCGGCAGTGCCGGCGCGGCGCCGGTCCGGTTGCCGGGTGCGCTCGGTGTCAGCCGAGCCGCCGCGGTATCAGTGCCCGCCACCATCGAGCGTCACCAGATGGCCCAGCAGCAGCGTTGCATAGTGGCCGCCGGCGGCCAGCAGCAGGTCGCAGCATTCACGCGCCGCGCCGTGGCCACCGGCAGCCGCCGTGACATGGCCGGCAATCGCCTTCACCTCGAGGTGTGCATTGGCCGGCGCACAGGCAAAACCGGCGCGCGTCATCAGCGGCAGGTCGGGCCAGTCGTCGCCCATCACGGCAACTTCGGGCCAGTCGACACCGAGCTGCTCCAGCAGCGGCGTCGCCGCCGCCAGCTTGTCGGCCGCGCCATAGGTGGCGTGGGCAATGCCGAGGTCGGCAATGCGCCGCCGCACCGCCGGCGAATCGCGGCCGCTGATCACGAGTGGCGTGATGCCGGCGCGCGCCAGCAATTTCAGCCCATGGCCGTCGAGCGTGCTGAAGGCCTTGAACTGCTCGCCGTGCTCACCGATGTAGATCCGGCCATCGGTCAGCACGCCGTCGACATCGAAGATCGCCGCCCGCATCCCCTGCGCCTTCAGCAGCAGTTCGGGGTCAAACCGCGCAGCAGGGTGAAGCATCTTCATCGCATTGGTTGCGCAAGCGCGCGACTCGAAGCCAACTCAAAACGGATCAAGCAGCCGCCGCGGAACCGGCTCTGCCGGGCCGCTGGCGGCGCCCCCCTGGGGGGGTGCGCCGAAGGCGCTCCGGGGGGGGTCATATCACTTTCGCCCGCATCAGGTCGTTGGAGTTGAGTGCGCCAACCAGGCGCCCCGTCTCGTCGACGACCAGCACGCTGGTGATGCGGTATTTCTCCATCACGTCGGCGGCGTCGACGGCCAGGTCTTCGCTGCGTACCAGTTTCGGGCCGGTGTGCATCACCTTCTCGGCATTCAGGCCGCGCAGGTCGGCTTCCTGCTCGATCAGCCGGCGCAGGTCGCCGTCGGTGAAGATGCCGAGCACATGGTCGGTGTCGTCGACGATCGCGCTGAAGCCGAGCCCCTTGCCGGTCATCTCGCGCAGCACCTCGTTCAGGCTGGCCTGCGGGCCGACCTTCGGCAAGGCATCGCCGCTGCGCATCAGGTCGCGCACATGCATCAGCAGTTTGCGGCCGAGGCTGCCGCCGGGATGCGAGCGCGCAAAGTCGGCTTCGCGGAAACCACGCGCATCGAGCAGCGCCACCGCCAGCGCATCGCCGAGCGCCATCTGCGCGGTCGTGCTCGCGGTCGGCGCGAGGTTCAGCGGGCAGGCCTCCTGATCGACGGCGCTGTCGAGCACCAGATCGGCATGGCGGGCCAGCGTCGAGCCAGACCGCCCTGTCATCGCGACCAACGTGACGCCGAGCCGCTTGATCGCCGGCAGGATCGCGCCGATCTCGTCGCTGTCGCCCGAATTCGAGATCGCCAGCACGACATCGGCCGGCATCACCATGCCGAGGTCGCCGTGGCTCGCCTCGCCGGGATGGACAAACATCGCCGGCGTGCCGGTCGACGCCAGCGTCGCCGAGATCTTGCGGCCGACGTGGCCGCTCTTGCCCATGCCCATCACGACGACCCGGCCCTTGCAGTTCAGCATCGTCTCGACCGTCCGCGCAAAACTGTCGCCCTGCCTGGCCTTCAGCCCGTGCAGTGCGGCGGCTTCGATGTCGAAGGTCTGGCGGGCCAGTTGCAGCGCGCGTTCCGGATCGAACGGACGCAACGGCGCGGCGGCCAGCGGCGGGTCGGAAAAGGGTTCTGCGGACAAGGCGGGTCGTTTAGGATCAAGTGGTGTCTGCACCATTGTAGGCATCCACCTTTCCGCACCAATCGATGGCCTCAACGCTGGCGCTGGTCCTGCTTTACCTGCTCGCGGCGGTCGCCGGCGTCGTCGTCTGCCGCTACTTGAAGCTGCCGCCGATGCTCGGCTATCTGGCGGTCGGCGTCGTGATCGGCCCGAATGCGCTCGCGCTGGCGCAGGATTCGGCCGGCGTCAGCTACCTCGCCGAATTCGGCGTCGTCTTCCTGATGTTCGTGATCGGCCTGGAATTCAACCTGCCGAAACTGAAGAGCATGCGCAAGCTGGTCTTCGGCCTCGGGCTCGCGCAGGTGATCCTGACGATCCTCGGCACGGTGGCCGGCCATCACCTGCTGATCTGGATCTTTTCGTTCACCGATCGGCCGTGGGAATTGTCGTGGCAGGGTGCGGTCGTGCTCGGCAGCGCGATGGCGATGTCGAGCACCGCGATCGTCGTCAAGCTGATGGCCGACCGGCTCGAGCTCGAAAGCGAACATGGCCGCCGCGTGATGGGCGTGCTGCTGTTCCAGGATCTGGCCGTCGTGCCGCTGCTGGTATTGATCCCGGCGCTCAATTCGAGCGGCACCGACATGGCGGTATCGCTCGGGATGGCCAGCCTGAAGGCGGTGTTGCTGCTGGCGATCCTGCTCGCCGGCGGGCAGAAGGTGATGCGCTGGTGGCTGACGCTGGTCGCGCGGCGCAAGAGCGAAGAACTGTTCGTGCTGAACCTGCTGCTGACGACGCTCGGCCTGGCCTGGCTGACCGAACATTTCGGGCTGTCGCTGGCGCTCGGCGCATTCGTTGCCGGCATGCTGATCGCCGAGACCGAATACAAGCACCAGGTCGAGACCGATATCCGGCCGTTCCACGACGTGCTGCTCGGCCTGTTCTTCATCACGATCGGCATGAAGCTCGACTGGCGGCCGGTGCTCGACCAGTGGGGGCTGGTGCTGATGCTGAGCATGCTGCCGGTGCTGGCCAAATTTCTGCTCGTCGCCGGGCTGGCGCGGCTGTTCGGCTCGGCGCCCGGCGTCGCATTGCGCACCGGCATCTACCTCGCGCAGGCCGGCGAATTCGGCTTCGTGCTGCTGACGCTCGGCGCGCAGCAGCAGCTGATCGATCCACAATGGCTGAGCCCGGTGCTCGCGAGCATGGTGTTGTCGATGCTCGCGACGCCATTCCTGATCATGTACAGCAACCGCATCGTGATGCGGCTGTCGTCGACCGACTGGCTGATGCAGTCGGTCGCGATGACGACGATTGCGAAGCGCTCGATCAATGCCGAGGCGCACGTGATCATCGCCGGCTACGGCCGCTGCGGGCAGAACCTCGCGCGAATCCTCGATGGCGAACATATTCCGTACATGGCGCTCGACCTCGACCCGGACCGCGTGCGGCAGGCGGCGGCGGCCGGGCAGAGCGTCGTCTTCGGCGATGCGGCGCGGCTGCAAAGCCTGATGGCTGCCGGCCTGGCGCGCGCGAATGCGGTCGTCGTGACATATCAGGACACCAATTCGGCATTGCGCATCCTGCACCTCGTGAAGGACCACGCGCCGAAGGTGCCGGTGATCGTGCGCACGCTCGACGACAGCGACCTCGAGAAGCTGCAGGCCGCCGGCGCGACCGAAGTCGTGCCCGAGGCGATCGAGGGCTCGCTGATGCTGGCCAGCCATGCGCTGGCGCTGGTCGGCGTGCCGATGCGCCGCGTGATCCGCGTCGTGCAGGACCAGCGCGATGCGCGCTACAGCCTGCTGCGCGGCTATTTTCACGGCGCCGACGATGATTCGATCGACGAGCAGAAAACCGCAAGGCTGCTCAGCGTGACGATGCCGCCGGCTGGCGCCAGCGTCGGCAAGACGATTGCCTCACTCGCGCTGCATGCGATCGGCGTATCGGTCGCATCGGTGCGCCGCGCCGCCGGCCAGGTGATGCCGCCCGACGACGAGATGGTGCTGCGCTCCGGCGATACGCTGGTGTTGTCGGGGCTGCCGGAGGCGCTGACGCTGGCCGAGGCGAAATTGTTGTCGGGGGATGGGGAGCGCTGAGGGAGCCGGTTACAGGCGCTGCGTTGTGGGAGGGGCTTCAGCCCCGATTCGGGCTTGCGGCATGCAAACAAATCGCGGCTAAAGCCGCTCCCACTGGCATGCGGGGGTCTTTTGTAGGAGGGGCTTCAGCTCCGTTTCAGGCTTTTGCCATGCGCAGCCATCGCGGCTAAAGCCGCTCCTACATTGGCATCAGGTGAACGGCGTATGCCGCGTCAATGTCGCGCGCATGCGCGTCGCCATCACCGATCCAGCAGCACGCAGGAAGTCGAGCGCGATCGGCGGCACGCGTTGCGCCATCTGCTCGAACCGCTGGCCGCTCAGTGCCCACAAGGTGCACGGCGTCAGCGTGCTGACGCTGGCCATCCGCGGGTTGTCGCCGAACAGGCTGGGCTCGCCGACGATTGCGCCGGCGCGCATGATCGCGATCTGCGAACTGCCCGGCGGCCCGCCGGACACATAAACCTGCAACGAGCCGCGGCCGAGAAAATAACAGACCCGGTCCGTTTCGCCCTGCTGGATCAGCACCTCGCCAGCCTTCATCTCGAACGGAATCAGGTAATTCGCAATCGTCTGCCACTGCGTCATCGAAAAACCCGCCTTGAACGCGTCGGGCGCATTCAGCGTTTCGATGGCTTCGACCAGCTCGGGCAGTTCCATGGCAGCGGTTTCGATGCAGAAGGCTGCAAACGATTATGCGCGGCACCGCGGCTGAGTCAAAGGGCGGCAAACCCGGGGCGAGGCAATCAATACTGTTTTTTGTAGGTGTAGGTCGAGGTGCCTGTGTATGGGAAGTGCATGTCCAGATCGATCTGGCCGCGGGTCCTCAAGGTCCACTCCTTTTCCCATTTGATCAAACCGGTGCAGCGGTCGATGACGCGACCGCGGAACATCAACCGGATCCGGACCGTATCGCCGAGCGACAAGTCGCGCACGCCCGGCAGGTCCTCGCCTCGATAGCGGCAGCCGCTGCCACGCACCGGCAGGTAGCTGTCTTCGCGGATGTTCTTCTGCCCGTTTCTGCGGCCATAGGCAAAGCCGGGCTTGCCGTCGAGGCGGTATTCGTTGGCATCGAGCAGCGCGCCTCCGGCAATCACCATATCGAGCTTCTCCCATTGCTCGCGGCCGCGGCGCCTGACATGGATCTCGCCCTTGATCTCCTGGCTGTATTCACAGCAGTGGCAGTGACCGCGGAAACCGGCCGCCATCTCGAACGCATGGACCAGGTGGATCATGCCGGGCAGGCAATCGGGCGCAGCGATGACCCAGCCCGCCGGGTGCAGCGTTATCGATGGTTCGCCGTTGAGTTCGCAGGCGTGCTCCCGCTCTTCCTCATCCTCTTCGGCATCGTCGGTCGAATCGTGCGGCGCGTCTTCGGTCGGAGGTGGCTGCACAGGTTCGGTCTGCGGCGGCGGGTCCGGCACGGTGCGCAGGCGCCCGCGCAGAAATTCCTTCAGCAGCTCCCACAACGCTGCCACCAGTTCCTTCAGCAGGCCGAAGATGCCCAGCCATTTCAACAGCTTGTACAGCAGGCCCAGCAGAACGAGCATCAGCAGCAACAGCGGGACCAGCCAGAAATACTTCAGCCACCAGCACCAGTCCGGTTCCGTCAGCGGATCAGTCGGCGGCAGTGGCGTCGACGGCGTCGACGACACGGCACCTGCACCGTCGCCATTGCCGGACGAGACATCGCCGCCACCACCTGCCGCAGACCCGGTTCCCGACCCCGGCCCCGACGTCGCCGTCGGCCCACCTGCGGAAGCCGTTGTCCCTGCGGTGGCTGGTGGCGAGGTCGCATCGGGCGTGGCCGCCAGCGGCGGCGCGCCTCCGGCAGGGGCGTCCGGACGGCGATGCCAGCACAGCGCGTTGCCGTACGCCGGATGCTGCGGGTCGACAACCTGGCCGCAGGCTACGAGTCTTCCGAGGCCGGCGCAATGCGGTGCATGCGGAGAGTGCGCACCGAAGCCGCAGACCGGCAGCGGGTGCACATGTTCGACGATATCGGGCGGCGGCACGATGCCGTCTTTGTCCACCCAAACGGGCCTCGCCGTCAAGCGATGTTTCGCCGCTAGGCTTGCCCCTCATCTTGGGGGCTCGCGGGCCGATCAGCGAGCGCGCAACCGCGCATTGGCGACGCGGATCAGCACCGCCAGCAGCAAGCCGGCGGCGACATCGGCGACATGGTGCTGGTGCGTCAGCAGCACCGATGCGACGAGCAAGCCGTACCAGACAGCCAGCGCAATGCGCACGCGCGGGCCGGCAAACGGCCACACCGCCTGCAGCGTCAGCAGCGACAAGGCCACATGCAGCGACGGCAGCAGGTTGTAACGTCCTGCAACCAGTTGCGCCAGATCGGCCAGCGGTGACCAGCGCCCGGCATCGGCCGGTGGATAGGCCAGCTCGGCCGGCAAGACAACGAAGATCGCGCCGGCCAGCAGCACCGCCATTGCCATCCGCCATTCCCAGCGGCGGACGTGCTGCGTGTCGGGCAACATCGTCAACGGCAGCAGCGGCACCGCGAAGACGCTGAAATAGATCAGCCAGGCCGGCGGCCAGTACGGCATTGCCAGCTCCCAGGCCATGTGCACCTGAAAGCGCGTCTCGCGCAGTGCGGTCAATGCATCAGCGCCGTAGAAGACGACCGCAAACAAGGCCGCCAGCCGCAGCGCGGCGAGCAGCACCGCACGTCGCTGCGCTGCGCCACCGCCGCTCACCGCGCCGGCTCGCGGATGAACGGCAGCCGGGCCTGCGCATAGCCGGGTTCGCGGACGATCTCGCGCAGCGCGAGGATCGTCTGCCACGGCGCCTGCCATGACAGCGAGCCGACGATCTCACGCAATACCGGCAACGCGAGGTTGCCACCCGGGTCACCGGCCCCTTCGAACAATACGTCGACCCGGCCGTCGGCGCGCGGCGAGAACACCCAGCGCGATTCGAACAGCGGCATCCGGATACGCTCCGGATGCGGCGGCACGAGCCCGTCCGCCTGCCGGCCCGCCAGCGTCACAACCAGCGTCTGCGGATGCTGCGTCAGCGACCACGCGACCACCGCATCGCGGTCGAGCAGCGGAAACGGCATCGATGTGACGACCAGCGAAACGCCACGCGTCGGCCCGTCGCTGCGCACGCGCTGCGTTTCGCGAACGCGGTAGACCCAGTCCGGCATCCGCTCGCTGTCGAGCAGCACCGCGGTCAGCGCGGACAGTGAGGCGTCGACCACCGTCGTCGCGCGGAATGCCGACGCGACGCCGGGCCGGTTGGCGAGCCAGACGCGCGTCTGCGTCTGCGCATCCTCGCGCTGCAGCACCCAGTCGTCAGCTGATTGCGCACGCGCTGGCGGCCCCAGCGCGATCAATGCCAGCAACAACGCCGCGAGCAAACAGCGTCGCATCATGGACGCCGCGGTGGCAGGCTCGGGGGATCGGCTCATCGAGCAATCATGCTACGCGGCGGCGGCAACAACCAGTTCCCTCGGCGCAGCGGCGCGGGTCACTTGCCGATGCAGAACCGCGAAAAGATCTCGCCAAGCAGATCGTCGGCGCTGAATTCGCCGGTGATTTCGCCGAGTGCGTTCTGCGCGAGGCGCAGTTCCTCGGCGAGCAGGTCGAGTGCGGCGTCGGCCAGCGCCGCCTGGGCTTGTGCCTCGAGCAGGTGTTCGCGGGTGCGGCGCAGGGCGAAGACGTGGCGGCTGCGCGCAATGAACAGGCCTTCGGGCCGGGCATGCCAGCCGGCCAGTTCGAGCAGCTTGCGGCGCAGTGCGTCGAGGCCGGCGCCGGTGGCGGCCGACAGTTGCAGCACCGCGGCATCTTCATCGTCGGTATCCGGCAGCGCGGCATCGGCGGGCAGCAGGTCGGCCTTGTTGAAGACATGCAGCAGCCGGTCGCTGCCGGCATGGTGGGCCTGCAGCCGCTCGGCAATGCGCGCGTCGCCGGCTTCATAGTCGGGCTCGCCGCGCCGCGTCAGGTCGTGCAGAAAGATCACCGCGTCGGCGGCCTCGATCTCGGCCCAGCTGCGCGCGATGCCGATGCGTTCGACCTCGTCGCCCGATTCGCCGAGTTCGCGCAGGCCGGCGGTATCGATCACATGCAGCGGCACGCCGTCGATCTGTATCGTCTCGCTGACCTTGTCGCGCGTCGTGCCGGCAATCGGCGTGACGATCGCGAGCTCCGCGCCGGCCAGCGCATTCAGCAGCGAACTCTTGCCGACATTCGGCTGCCCCGCGAGCACGACCTTGATGCCTTCGCGCAGCAACGCGCCCTGACGCGCCATCGACAACACGCTGTCGACCTTTGCCGCCACCGCATCGATGCGGCCGCGCGCATTCGCCTTCTCGAGAAAGTCGATCTCCTCTTCCGGAAAATCGAGCGTCGCCTCGACCAGCATCCGCAGATTGATCAACTCGTCGCGCAGCTGGTGGATCTCGGTCGAGAAACCGCCGGCCAGCGAACGGCTCGCCGAGCGTGCCGCGGCCTCGGTGCTGGCATCGATCAGATCCGCCACCGCCTCGGCCTGCGCGAGGTCGAGCTTGCCGTTCAGGAAGGCGCGTTCGGTAAATTCACCGGGCGATGCGAGCCGCAGCCCGATGCCGCGGCCGGCCTCGAGGCAGCGCGCGAGCAGCAGCTGCAGCAGCACGGGCCCGCCATGCGCCTGCAGCTCGAGCACCTCTTCGCCGGTATAGCTGTTCGGCGCCGGGAAATGGAGTGCGAGGCCCTGGTCCAGCGTCTCGCCATCGCTGCCGAGAAATGGCAGGTAGCTCGCATGGCGCGGCGCAAGCGGGCGCCCACAGACGGCCTCGATCACCGCATCGATGCGTTGGCCCGACACTCTCACGATGCCGACCGCGCCGCGGCCGGGCGCGGTCGCCACCGCAACGATGGGCTCGGCGTGGCGGGCCAGCATCAGCTGTCAGCGCGGGCCGCAACCTGTCTGGCCGCGATCAGGCCTTCTTCTTCTTGCCCGGCCAGCTGATCTTGCGGTGGGCAACAACGCCGAGCTGCCGGTTGATCATGTACTGCTGCGCGATCGACAGGATGTTGTTCGTCAGCCAGTACAGCACCAGGCCGGCCGGGAAGATGAAGAACATCACCGAGAACATCAGCGGCATGATCCACATCATCCGTGCCTGCATCGGGTCCGGCGGCGTCGGGTTCAGCCACGTCTGCAGCAGCGTCGTGCCGGTCATCAGCAGCGGCAGGATATAGAACGGGTCCTTCGCCGACAGGTCGTCGATCCACAGGATCCACGGCGCATTGCGCATCTCGACGCTCGACAGCAGCACCCAGTACAGCGCAATGAAGAACGGCATCTGCGCAACGATCGGCAGGCAGCCGCCGATCGGGTTGACCTTCTCCTCGCGGTAGATGCGCATCATCTCCTGCTGCATCTGCTGCGGCTTGTCCTTCAGCCGCTCGCGCATCTCCATCACCTTCGGGTTGATGGCCTTCATCTTCGCCATCGATCTATAGGCACGTGCATTGAGCCAGTAGAACGCGGCCTTCAGGATGAACACCAGCGCAACGATTGCCCAGCCCCAGTTGCCGATCAGCGTGTGCAGCTGCGTCAGCAGCCAGAACAGCGGCTTCGACAAGATCGTGAACCAGCCATAGTCCTTCACGAGTTCCAGGCCCGGTGCGATCTCGGCCAGCCGATGCTCTTCCTGCGGGCCGACATACAGCCGCGCATCGATGGTCTGCGTCGCGCCGCCGGCCAGGCTGCCGAGCGGCACGATCATGCCGACCGAATACTGGTTGTTGTCGATCTTGCGCGTGTACATCTCGCGCTGGCGCTTGTCGTTGTTGTCTTCACCGAGCAGCCAGGCCGACGTGAAATAGTGCTGCACCATCGCGACCCAGCCGTTGTCGGTATTGGTCGGGTGGTCCGGCTTCTGGCCGCCGCGTTTCTCGATGTCCTTGAAATCGACCTTGTAGAACTTCTCGGCATCGGTATACATCGCCGGGCCGGTGAACGTGAAATAGAAGCTCGACTCGCCCTCCGGCGCATTGCCGTCGCGCACCAGCTGCATGTACAGCTGCGGGTCGACCGGCTCGCTGCCGGTATTGACGATCTCATGGCGCACGCCGACCAGGTAGCTGCCGCGCTTGAAGCGGTAGGTCTTGATCAGCTTGACGCCACCGGCCTCGGCCGATTCGAACTTGACCTCGATCGCTTCGGAACCGGCGGTCAGCTCGCGCGGGCCGGGCAGCGGCGTCATCTGCGTCAGGTGGTTCGGCAGCGTTGCGCCACCCTGCGCCGGGATCAGGCCGCTTTGCGCCTTGTACAGCCGCGTCGCCGACTGGTCGAACAAGACGACGTTCTGGCCCGGATAGTTGTGGTCGTCGTAGTTCAGCAGCTCGAGGCGCATCAGGTCGGCGCCGCGGCTGTCGAAGGTCGCCTTCACGACGTCGGTCGTGATCGTCACCTGCTCGCCGGTGGGCGCCGGCGCGGCCGCCGTCGGCAGCCCGGTCGCACCCGCCGTCGCGGCGGTCGATGCACTCGGCACCGAAGTCGGATTCGGCAGCGCAGCGGTCGGCGCCGGCACCGAGGCCGACTGCGCCACCGGCTGGGTGGCCGCCGGCGGCGGCGGGCTGAACATCGACGGCTGGCCGGTGTGCTTGTTCCAGGCGTCCCAGATCAGAACCAGGGACATCGAGAACACCACCCACAGCATGGTGCGACGGATATCGGTCATGGAGAATGCTTTTCAGTGTTCGAGGAAGACAGCAAACCGGTGAACAGCCGCATGGGCCGATCGGGTACCGGATCGTCACCCGGCGTGCACCAGGGGTGGCAACGCAACAGGCGATAGGTGGTCAGGGTCGTGCCGACGACAGCGCCGTGGCGATCCAGCGCTTCGATCGCATAAACCGAGCAGGTCGGCACAAACCGGCAGCTGTTGCCAAGCCACGGGCTCAGCAGCAGCCGGTAGATCCGCACCAGCAGGATCAGCAGCCGGCGCGGCAGGTGGACGAGGGTTTGCAGCATCTCAGCCATCACAACGCAACGCAGCCTTCAGCATCAGCTGCTGCAATTCGTCGTGCATCGCGCGGCGCAAGGCCTCCGACGCCGCGCTCGGGTATTTCTTGCGGTCGATCACCGCGCGCAGCCGCACCACCCACATGCCGGGGCGCAGGCTCGGCTGTGCCGGCGGCACCGCAGCATGCGCGGCCGCCCGCATCTGCCGTTTCAGCAGGCTGCGGGTGACGCTGCGCTTGGCATGACGTTTCGGCACCACCAGCCCCAGCCACCAGCCGTCGACCGGCGGCGAAACCGGGGCCTGCGCCGGCAACTCATCCACAAGCGGTGGACAAGCTTGTTCGCGAGCTGTGGATAACTGCTGGATATCCGCCGCCGGGTGAACCCGGCGGGCCGGCGCCTGCTGCAGATGATGGACGGCAAAATGCGGGCTGCGCGCCCACGGTGAGGTACCGAGGACACGTTGGAAATCAACCGGCCGAACGATGCGGCCCATCACGGACGACGCTGCTGCAGGCGCGCTGTGCAGCGCAGGCTCAGACGGCCAGGCGCTTGCGGCCCTTGGCGCGGCGCGCCTTGATGACGGCCCGGCCGCCACGCGTCTTCATGCGCACCAGAAAGCCATGGGTGCGGGCGCGGCGGGTCTTCGAAGCTTGGTAGGTGCGTTTCATGACAGGATATCCACAGGGGTGCCGATTCGGCGGTGAGACTTTCCCGATCTGACACCCTTTGATTCAGCAGGCGTTCAGTCGGCCAGGCGGGGCGATCAGCGCGGCTGACGGCTGCCCGCTGATGGGCCTGCGCCAGTTTGCCGCTGCTGGGCTGGTTTGCCTTGGCGCATCGGGGAAACCGAGCATTAGAACAAAAAGTCTCAATTACGTCAAAGACTTGGCGCATGAACCACATGAGATGCCGCGGTTTTCGAGGGTCTTCCCGCTGTGGATAACCCTTCATCGGCGGCTCTTGGCGGCTAGAATACCGCGTCTGCCATCCAGACTTTTCCACAATGAGCGCTGATCTCTGGCAGCGAGGCTGTGAACGCCTTGCTGCAGAACTGCCTGAACTCCAGTTCAACACCTGGATCCGCCCGCTGCCACCGGCCGTGATCACCGAGTCGGCCGACGGAACCTCCGGCGCGGCCGATGCCGCCGTGGCCACGCTGCGCGTGCCGAACCGTTTCAAGCTCGACTGGATCCGCAGCCAGTATGCGATGCGCATCGAGTCGGTGCTGAGCGAGCTCGCCGGCAAGCCGGTGCGGCTCGAGATCACCTTGTCGGCCGGCGACGCGCCGGCCCGCCACAGCCCGGTCAGCCTCGGCGAGCCGCCGGCACAAAACACCCAGCCCGCCGCCAACGCGCGTGCCGATGGCGCACCGCGCAACGGCAACAACGCCGCATCGGCGAGCAGCGGCCTGACCAGTTTCGATTCGGTGCAGAACCGGCACCGTCTGAATACCGCGTTGACCTTCGACACCCTGGTGCCCGGCCGCGCCAACCAGATGGCGCGCACCGCCGCGCTGCATGTCGCCGGCGCGCCGGGCCACATGTACAACCCCTTGTTCATCTACGGCGGGGTCGGCCTCGGCAAGACGCACCTGATCCATGCGGTCGGCAACTCGCTGCTCGCCGACCGGCCCGATGCCCGCGTGCTGTACCTGCATGCCGAACAGTTCATCAGCGACGTCGTCAAGAACTACCAGCGCAAGACCTTCGACGAGCTGAAGGCCAAATACCACTCGCTCGACCTGCTGCTGATCGACGATGTGCAGTTCTTTGCCGGCAAGGAGCGCACGCAGGAGGAGTTCTTCAACGCCTTCGAGGCGCTGCTCGCGAAGCGTGCCCACATCATCATGACCAGCGACACCTATCCGAAGGGGCTGGCCGATATCGACGAGCGGCTGACCAGCCGCTTCGATGCCGGGCTGACGGTGGCGATCGAGCCGCCCGAGCTCGAGATGCGGGTCGCGATCCTGATGCGCAAGGCCGAGGCCGACGGCACCGCGATGCCGGAAGACGTCGCCTTCTTCGTTGCGAAGAATGTGCGCGCCAACGTGCGCGAGCTCGAAGGCGCGCTGCGCAAGGTGCTGGCCTATTCGCGCTTCTCCGGCAAGGAGATCAACATCGCGCTGGCCCGCGAGGCCCTGAAGGACCTGCTGTCGATCCAGAACCGGCAGATCGGCGTCGAGAATATCCAGAAGACGGTGGCCGATTTCTACAAGATCAAGGTTGCCGACATGTACAGCAAGAAGCGCCCGGCCAGCATCGCGCGGCCGCGGCAGATCGCGATGTACCTGGCCAAGGAGATGACACAGAAAAGCCTGCCCGAGATCGGAGAGCTGTTCGGCGGGCGCGACCACACGACGGTGCTGCACGCGGTGCGCAAGATCGCCGGCGAGCGGCAGAAGAATACCGAGCTGAACCAGCAGCTGCACGTGCTCGAACAGACTCTGAAAGGCTGATACCGAACCAAGCCGATCAGCGTCGCCCGAGCCGACTTTCCATCACCCACCGCCCGACACAATGGCATCGTTTCCCGATGCCACCGGTGCGAGGTCTGTCAAGTCACAAACCTGGGGACAACTTTTTTGCAACCTGGTGCTTGTCCACAGGCCAGCGCCTCCGGCCCAGGTTGTTGTCGATTGCCAAGCACCTTCACAGGCCTGCCACACACAGGGTTCTCAGCGAGTTAACTGCTTGATGGAAAAGAAGAAAATGGCCTTCTCCACAATTTCAACGCTCCTCTACTAAGACTACCAATGAAGAGGTTTAAATGATTGTCCTAAAGGCAGTACAGGAAAAGTTTCTCTCTGCGCTGCAGTCGGTGGCCGGCATCGTGGAGCGCCGGCACACCTTGCCGGTGCTGGCCAACGTGCTGATCCGCAAGAACGACGGCCAGATCGAGCTGACGACGTCCGATCTCGAGATCCAGGTGCGCACCGAAGCCGAACTCGGTGGCGATGCCGGCAATTTCACGACCACCGTCGGTGCCCGCAAGCTGATCGACATCCTGCGCTCGATGCCGGCGGACCAGATGGTCACGTTGTCGGCGAACCAGAACAAGCTGACGCTGCAGGGCGGCAAGAGCCGCTTCACGCTGCAGACGCTGCCGGCCGACGACTTCCCGCTGGTGCAGGAGGCGCCGGATTTCGGCCCGATGTTCAGCGTGCCGCAGAAGACGCTGAAGAACCTGATCAACCAGGTGCACTTCGCGATGGCGGTGCACGACATCCGCTACTACCTGAACGGCATCCTGTTCGTTGCCGAAGGCAGCAACCTGATCCTCGTCGCAACCGACGGCCATCGGCTGGCGCTCGCCCAGGCCACGCTCGAACAGGAGATCCCGAAGCAGGAGGTGATCCTGCCGCGCAAGACGGTGCTCGAGCTGCAGCGTTTGTTGAAGGACGAAGACAGCCCGATTGAGATGCGTTTTGCCGGCAACCAGGCCCGCTTTGCGTTCTCCGGGATGGAATTCGTCACCAAGCTGGTCGAGGGCAAATTCCCCGACTACAACCGCGTCATTCCGAAGAACCACAAGAACCACCTGATGGTCGGCCGCCAGCCACTGCTCGCCAGCCTGCAGCGCGCGGCGATCCTGACCAGCGAAAAGTTCAAGGGCGTTCGCGTCAACCTCGAGGCCGGCACGCTGCGCATCGCATCGAGCAATGCCGAGCAGGAAGAGGCGAAGGAAGAACTCGAGGTCGACTACGAAGGCGATGCGATCGAGATCGGCTTCAACGTGACGTATTTGATGGACGTGCTGGCCAACACGCAGGTCGAGATGGTCAAGCTCGAGCTGCAGGACACCAACTCGAGTGCCCTGTTCACGGTGCCCGACCAGCCCGGCTTCAAATACGTCGTGATGCCGATGCGAATCTGAAGCGGCTCACAGCCGACTGTCAACAAGCGGGCCCCGGCCCGCTTCAGTGTTTTCTGAAGGGGCCTGAAAACCCCAGCGCGGCCCCTCTTGGAGCCGCCCGCAACCGAGTCCTGATGTCATGAGCGATACCCCGAACCTTCCCCCTCAGCCCGATGAACTGCCGCCGGACGACGTGGCCGATGCGCAGAGCATTGCCGATCTGAAGGCGATGCGGGAGGCCACCAGCGCCGCTGCGAGCTCGGCCTATGGCGAGGGCAGCATCCAGATCCTCGAAGGCCTGGAAGCGGTGCGCAAGCGCCCCGGCATGTACATCGGCGATACCTCCGACGGCACCGGCCTGCACCACCTGGTGTTCGAGGTCGTCGACAACTCGATCGACGAAAGCCTGGCCGGCCATTGCGACGACATCGTCGTGACGATCCATACCGACAGCTCGATCAGCGTCACCGACAACGGCCGCGGCATCCCGACCGGCGTCAAGATGGACGACAAGCACGAGCCGAAGCGCAGTGCGGCCGAGATCGCGCTGACCGAGCTGCATGCCGGCGGCAAGTTCAACCAGAACAGCTACAAGGTATCGGGCGGCCTGCACGGCGTCGGCGTCAGCTGCGTCAACGGCTTGAGCAAGTGGCTGCGGCTGACGGTGCGCCGTGACGGCAAGGTGCACTACATGGAGTTCAAGCAGGGCATCCCGCAGGACCGTGTCGTCGAGGTGCGCAATGGTGTGGAAGTCAGCCCGATGAAGATCATCGGCGAGACCGAGAAACGCGGCACCGAGGTGCACTTCCTGCCCGACCTCGAGATCTTCTCGAACCTCGACTTCCACTACGAGATCCTCAGCAAGAAGCTGCGCGAGCTGAGCTTTTTGAACAACGGCGTGAAGATTCGCCTCGTCGACGAGCGCAACAACAAGGAAGACATCTTTGCATTCGCCGGCGGCGTGAAGGGCTTCGTCGAATTCATCAATACCGGCAAGAAGGTGCTGCACCCGACCGTCTTCCAGGCGATGGGCGAGAAGGTCAGCGACCAGGGCACGACGATCACCGCCGATGTGGCGATGCAGTGGAACGACGGCTACAGCGAGCAGGTGTTGTGCTTCACGAACAACATCCCGCAGCGCGACGGCGGCACCCACCTGACCGGCCTGCGCGCAGCGATGACGCGCGTCATCAACAAATACATCGAGGACAACGAGCTCGCGAAGAAGGCGAAGGTCGAGGTGACCGGCGACGACATGCGCGAAGGCCTGACCTGCGTGCTCAGCGTGAAGGTGCCCGAGCCGAAGTTCAGCAGCCAGACCAAGGACAAGCTCGTCAGCAGCGAGGTGCGCGGGCCGGTTGAAGACGTCGTCAGCAAGGCGCTGAACGACTACCTGCTCGAGAACCCGACCGACGCGAAGATCATTTGCGGCAAGATCGTCGAGGCCGCACGGGCTCGCGAGGCCGCCCGCAAGGCGCGCGAAATGACGCGCCGCAAGGGCGTGCTCGACGGCATGGGCTTGCCCGGCAAGCTGGCCGACTGCCAGGAGAAGGACCCGGCGCTGTGCGAGATCTACATCGTCGAGGGCGATTCGGCAGGCGGCAGCGCGAAGCAGGGCCGCGATCGCAAGTTCCAGGCGATCCTGCCGCTGCGCGGCAAGATCCTGAACGTCGAGAAGGCGCGCTTCGAGAAGCTGCTGACCAGCAATGAAATCCTGACGCTGATCACCGCACTGGGCACCGGCATCGGCAAGGGCTCCGGCGGCGACGATTTCGACGTCGAGAAGCTGCGTTATCACCGCATCATCATCATGACCGACGCCGACGTCGACGGCGCCCACATCCGCACGCTGCTGCTGACCTTCTTCTACCGCCAGATGCCCGAGCTGGTGGAGCGCGGCCACATCTACATCGCGCAGCCGCCGCTGTACAAGGTGAAGGTCGGCAAACACGAGGAGTATCTGAAGGACGGCAACGAGCTCGACGCCTACCTGCTGAAGGTGGCGCTGAACGATGCGCGGCTCGAGACGGGCCGCACCGGTGAAGACGGCAACCCGACCGTGCTGCAGGGCGAGACGCTGGAGGCGCTGGCGCGCAGCTATGTGCTGGCCAACAACGTCGTCAAGCGCCTGTCGAAGTGGATGGACGTCGAGGCGCTGCGCGCGATCGCCGACGGCCAGGAGCTCAACCTCGACACGCTCGAGGCCGCCGAGGAGTCAGCCCGCGGCCTGAAAGGCTCCGTCCACGATGCCGAAGTGACCGCCGAATTCGACGAACGCAGCGACAAGCACATCCTGCGCATCAGCCGCATGCACCACGGCAACGTGAAGAGCAGCGTGCTGACGGCCGACTTCGTCCACGGCGCCGACTACGAAGTGCTGAGCACCGCCGGCAAGACCTTCAAGGGACTGGTGACCGAAAACGCGATGATCAAGCGCGGCGAAGGCGAGCGCCAGAAGGAAGCCAAGGTGACCGACTTCCGCGAGGCGATGGCCTGGCTGATCGCCCAGGCCGAAAACGCCGTCGGCCGCCAGCGCTACAAGGGCCTCGGCGAAATGAACCCCGCCCAGCTGTGGGAAACGACGATGGACCCGAACGTGCGCCGCCTGCTCCGCGTGCAGATCGACGACGCGATCGAGGCCGACCGGGTGTTCACGATGCTAATGGGGGATGAGGTGGAGCCCAGGCGCGACTTCATCGAGACGAATGCGTTGAGGGCGGCGAATATTGATGTGTGATTTTTCCGCGACGCGTATTTGCGCGTCGATCGGGCCGATGTATCGTTGAAGTCACTGAGCAGGATTGCATAACCCCGAAACCTTAAACGCCAGTTCCGGAGAATCTAGTGCCACAGAGCTCAGGACCACGGCTGGCGGACAAGGCGGAAATTCTTACTGCGTTCCAGAGCATTCGCCGCGCTCAGATCGGTGGTCGATATGCTCCCCATAAACCGCTGCTGATCTTGCTGGCGCTCGGCAGGGTTCAGCGAGGCGAGCCACGGCTGGTTGCGTTCTCTGCGATCGATGGCGAGATGAAGGCACTGCTGCAGGACTTCGCGCCTCGCAGTGCGGTGTCATCCAGACACTACCCCTTCTGGCATCTGGCGACTGATGGGCAGGGGACGATCTGGGACCTGATGGGCCCGAAGGACTTGCTGACGCGGCCTCCCGCAGCAACGCCGTCATTGGGTGAGCTGCGATCGCGCGATGTCGAGGGTGGCTTTCCACCTCCGATCGACGATGCGCTGCGGAATGTGCCGGGGCTGATCGAAGCCGTCGCGCAGCAACTTCTCGACAGCTGCTTTCCTGAAACACTGCACAGCGACATCGCGGCCGCAGTCGGTCTTCGCCTGGATCCTGTTCCACAGGTTGGCGACGCGGCGGCTGACGGAGTCGAGTACACGGATGTTCGGCGAGCACGAAGAGATCGCACGTTTCGTGAAAGGATTCTTCGTGCCTATGAGTACCGTTGCTGCGTCTGCGGCTTCGACTTGCGGATTGGCCAGACATCGGCCGGCCTTGAAGCGGCACACATTCGTTGGCATCACCTCGGTGGCCCGGATGTCGAGAAAAACGGCTTGTCACTCTGCGCGCTGCACCACAAGCTCTTCGACCTCGGCGTGTTCACGGTCGAGCCGATGGAGCAGCGAGTCGTGTACAGCCAGCACGCCATCGCGGGTGATCGTGGCGCGGATGGTGAACTGAGATACCACGGGCGCACGCTGCTGCCGCCGCAACATCCGGACCTGCTTCCCGCGCCGGAGTTCCTGGGCTGGAACCACGACAACGTGTTCAAGAAGCCGGGGAGGGTGTTTCAGCCGTGACGCTCAGCCTGGCCGATTTGACGAGCGCTGCGGCCGTGCAGGCTGCGCTCGACCAGTATGCATTGCTCGGTCAGGAGGAGTTCTTGCGGCGCCATGGATTTGGCCGTGCCAGCAAATTCCTTGTTCTCAATCCGCGCACCGGCGAATGGGCGGACTCCAAGGCGATCGCTGGCGTCGCCGTCGGTCTGCAGCATGTCGGCAGCGGTGGCTTGAAGGCCTCCGACTTCTCGGGCGGTGAAGCAACTGTTGTCCGGTGCCTGATCAATCTTGGATTTGAAGTTCAAGACATTGAACAGATCCAAGGTCGGGACTGGGGCGAGCACGAAGTCGCGTTGATCGTTGCCGACTACCTTCAAATGCTTATGGCTGAACTCGCAGGTCAGGCATACAACAAGACGTTGCACAGGAAGCGGCTGATGGCCGTTCTGCCGGGCCGCTCGGCGGGTTCGATCGAATTCAAGCATTGCAACATCAGTGCGGCGTTGATCGAGCTCGGCTACCCGTACATCAAGGGATACAGACCTCGCGCGAACTTCCAGAGATCGGTCCTTCTGCAGGTCGTGCTCGAAAAACTTGGCGAAGCAAGCATGCTGGATGAAACAGCGCTGGCAGCGGTCGAGCGTCCAGCAGTGGTCGTCGAACTCGATGATTTCCGCCGCGTGAAGACGGATGCGCCGAGGATGGAACCTGCGGCAAACGAACCATCGCCCGCCTATCTCAGACCACCCGTGCGTCGCGACTACTTTGCGCGCGAAGCACAAAATCGCTCGCTCGGGCAAGCAGGCGAGGAGTTCGCATTGCGGTTCGAGCGCTGGCGGCTCATCGAGTCCGGCGCAGGGCAGCTTGCTGATCGGGTGAATCACGCATCCAAGACCGAAGGCGATGGTCTTGGCTACGACATTCGATCGTTCGAGGCCGACGGCAGCGAGCGCTTCATCGAGGTGAAGACGACGGCTTTCGGCGACCGCACGCCGTTTTTTGTTTCAGCGAACGAGTTGGCGTTTTCGAAGCAGCATGCGGAGCGTTTCAGGCTCTATCGTTTGTTCGACTTTCGCGCCGCGCCGAAGTTGTTCGAGCTTGGCGGGAGGATTGATCGGCATTGCAGTTTGGATGAGGCTACGTACAAGGCATCCTTCTCTGGCTAGCGGACTTGGAGATATCAAGAGCTAAGTCGGGATGACTGAAATGCGGCAGACGTGCTTGATCGGCCTTGTAGATTCAACTTCGGCCTTCGACCCGTCGCAGCCACTCGCCGCTTCCGGCCAGTTGTCAACCGCGCAACGCAAGCCGACATCCATTTGGTCGCGCTGTGCGCCCTCACCAAGGCCTGACTATTCCATGCTGCGCGGCAATGTGGGAGGCCAACCCCCGGTCTGTCCTGTCACACACTTGCACCAAGAACCTACGCGTATTACCCAGTATCCTGCAGTTTAGTGTCGCGGCACCACTCGAATCCACATTCCAGGAGTTCGCTGGGATAGCGAATCCATGCGCAAAGCTATGGCGCAGCTTTAGGATTTCATCCAATGTATTGCGAGCAACCAGCGACGCTGATATTGTTGTGCCACCAAACTTAACATTCAACCAATGGGGCCATGGATCGAAACTTGTGTATTTCAGTAGCAGGTTCCGACAGTTGTCGCTGTTGGGAGTATTGAACTTTTTTAGCTCAATCTCGAGCTGAGCCTTGAGTAAATCATGCATGGCCGAGAAGCGAATATCGGTCGGCCCCGCCGTCGCCGAAAAATACTCCAAGGACAGGGCCTTTACATAGGCGTCCCATGCTGCAACTTGATTGGCGAGCGCGGCGTGTAGCAGAACAACTTTTGTCGGGAACCCTGCTTTTTTCCGAATCTGGGCAGCGTTAATGCAGAGCAGATCGGCTCGAGCCATAATTGTTCGAAATGTCCCCTGAGCCGCGGAAGACATATTCAGAGAAATTCCATAAGCTTTTTAAGCGATTCCTTATAAAGCTTTAACGGACCAACGTTTACTTGAACCCGCTCTCCATTCAAATTCTTCGGGCCCGCTTTGAGCGCGTGAATTGGCGTCCCGGTGAGCGCTAGCACCACAGAAACAGCGTGGAAGTCTGGGAAGTCGACAAATCTATCCGCAACCGCAATCCTTGGATAAGCGAAAATCGAACGATGCTTGGCGGCTAGTGCCTGTAGCGTGCTAACGATCGCCTTGTTTGCCGCTTGATGCGCTCTACTAGGTTCGCCATCGAAAAGGGTAACCCTGTTTGAAACAAAGGTGTGCAATTTCGGAAGCGATAATCCTTCTTCTTTCGCCCGCTTGTAAAAGCTAAGGCGCGCAAAGCTAGCGATGTATTCATCGCCCTGTCCGTAAAGCAAAGCAATAATGTTCTCAATTCCCCGACGCGAACTTTCATCGGCGGTAAACGGAATAACGATATAGTCGGCCGCAGCGATTGCCAACTGAGTGTATACGGCGAAGCTCGGATTGCAGTCGATGAAAAATACACAGTCACGCTCGCGAGATTCTCGGATGTTGTCCTGCAGGTCACGTACCCAGCTGGTAACCTTTTTCCAGGCGTCTCGGGGGACGGAAAGTTGTGCAGTTTGACGAATTGCTTCTCCGAGCACTTCAACTAAATTGTCGCCGCACACTAGGTAAAGATTGCTTGATACTTTATCGTTGTGATCCTTCATCTTCACGGCGAACCGTGCGGCGTCGGGAATTTGACTGAATGGCGAATTTAGCCGCTGTTCCAAATATCCACCGACACTGAGCCGACTCGCGTCAGGCGTCAGAAACTTCCGCAGATTTTTTCCGCCTTCAAGTTGACCGCCAAGTAGCATCTCCGAGGTGTTCGCTTGCGGGCACAAGTCTAAGACGATGACGTCAACCTCGGGATGGAGTTGAGCGTATTCACATGCGGCGATGAAGCAGAGAAAGCTCTTGCCTACTCCACCCTTGTTGTTCCAGAACGCGTACGACGACATCGGTTTGGCCCCTACGAAAAGAGTGGATTGTCCACGAGTCAACTGCGGCCTACCCGCGCCACGCTTTGAGCACCTCAAAGCAAAGACACGCTGCCGAGACAGCATGTTTGGATCGGCCTGGCATAGGCCTGCGCCGCGTACGGTTTAGGAAGCGGGCACGATCGCCTCGCGGGGTGCCAAGTCTGCTTTTAATTCTTCAGCCCTTGGTCGGGTCGCTGGACTGTGCGACAACAACAGGCCGGACATCCAGTTCAACGATATTTCACGATTCCCTCGCTAGGCGCCCCCGGGTGCAACAACTACCAACATCTCAGCGATAACGGCCAATCCCGCTTCGTCATCTGTGAGATTGACAAGAATCGGCTCGAACCCCTCTCGATCCGAATCCGGCTTCAAGGTAATCCGCTCGTGCCGCCACCCACCATCCTCGTCCGCCACCTTGTCGCTTGAATAGACCTTGATCGTGTACCTGCCGCCCGTCTCCGGGTCTGAGATGCTGCGGTGCTGGACGACGACGACCTTGCCCTGACGGCTGCCAGTAGGATTGGCGCGGAAGAGGCACCAGGAGCCGTTGGGGATGCGGCGGCTCATTGACTCGCCAATTACCTGTGCGACGAACAAGCCGGGCTGTGGGCGCACCCAGTCGGGAAGCGCGACCCAGTCGTCGGCGCCGCCTTCGAGTGCTTGTGAGTCGGAGAAGGCCCCGGCTGCAAATTTCAGGTCGACCAATGGCGCTGAGACGATCCCCGCGTCTCGCTCCTGCTTCGATACGCGGCGGAGCGGACAGACGATTGATTGGGAGGGCGAAGAGGCTGGCGATGGGGCAGCGGCCGGCGCCGCAGCATTCGCTTTGTCAGCCCTTGCCGTGCGCAGCCGCGACCGAATATGGGCCGCGAGCGGCGCATCGGTGCAATAGACGTAGCAGCCCTTCATGCCCCGGGTCATCAAGGTCCGATAGGTGTTCTTGACGATCAGATCGGCGAGGGTAGCCGCGTTGTCGGGGTCCGTCTTCAGCCTCGACTTCAGGCCTTTCACCGACTGGTCCGAAGATGCGCGCCTGGTCGCATCGGTCACGACGCGACCGTCGCGGTAGGCGAGATCCGGTCCGATGATCACGCCGACGTAGTCCAGCTCGAGGCCCTGGCAGGTGTGGATGCATCCCACCTGTTCGACCGAGCCTGGCGTCACGATCCACAAACTGCCATCCTTGTCGAGATTCCAGCGGCGCCGGTAGTCGAACTCGGGCAGCTCGATATCCCAGGCCTGGGGGTCCCTTTTGCTGGGCCATTTCCAGCAATAGCCTGCCACGACTCGCGAGCGGTTGTTGGCCCGGTTCTTCAGCTCGATCAGCGCATGGAGGTCGGCCGGGTTGTCGAAGATTCGGAAATCGTATTCGGCAGTGTCGAGGGTCGTGTTCGCGGCTTCGCGCTTGCCCAAGGTGTTGTCCAGCCATGCGAGGTAGCCGTCCGAGCCGTTGCACCTGAATTGCGACGACAGCTCCAGCTCCGTCACCTCGGCGCCGAGCGCGCGAGCGTGGCGCCGCAGTTCTTCTGCGTGGCCGATGTCGAGCAGGGTGACGCGCTGGTCGTCGTCGACGAAGAACACGGTGCAGCGGGCGGCGTTGATCAACTCCTTGATCTGGTTTTCACCAAGGTTGCGATACAGACCGCTCTTCTCGTTCAGCCGGTGCGCCTCGTCGACGATCAGGGTGTCGTAGCAGTCGGACTCGTTGTCGACGAAGGCACCTGAGCCGGTGAACAGATTGCTGATTCGCGTCTTCGTGAAGGTGCCCGTCAACTTGGCTTCGTAGACTGCGCGTGGGGCTCGGTTCTTCGAGACATAACGGGCATTGCGCTTGCGCCCTATTAGCGCGCCGAGCAGGTTGATCGCGATCACCGACTTTCCGGTGCCGGGCCCGCCTTGAACGATGACGACCTGCTTTCGCTCTGCAGCGCGTGCATCGGCTTCAAGAATGGCTTCGTGAGCGACTTTCTGATCGTCGATCAGCACGAACTCGGGCTTACCCTGCAGCATGCCGGCCACGCAGTCGATCAGCAGCTTCGAGGGCCGGATGCGACCGTTCTCGATGGCATAGAGCGCGCCTTTGCGGTCGCCATATCGCACATGATTGCGAATGAATGCCTGCAGCTTCGCGCGTTCGCGGGCCAGGAACAATGGCGCGCGTTCCAGGTGTTCGCGGTAATGCGGGTGGTCGATTTCGCCGTCGCGCGGGTGGTTGTGCAGATAGGCGCAGGGCTGCAGTGTCATTGCGCCGTCTTGCACCGCGGCATTGAAGTCCTGCAGGTAGGCGGCATACGACCAGGCCTGGTACGACGGATGTGGCCCTTCCAGTTCAGCCGAACGGCCGCCGCGGCGTGCCCAGACAATGGCGTCCTTCTCGCTGCGGCGCGATTCCGACCACTGCTTGAGTTCAACGATGATGACCTTGGTGCGATCGCTGGCGTCCTCGCCAGTGATCACAAAGTCGATGCGCTTCGATGTCTGTGGCAGCTGATATTCGATCGCGACGCCTGCATCGTCGGGAATCTCCTCGTCGTTCAAGACCTTTGCCATCTCCAGCAACGAGAACTTCCAGGACTGGATCTCCGACCGGCCGACGCCATGGCCAGTCGAGGCGCGGAACTGCCGCGACATCATGTCCTCGATGTCGTCGCGAAGTGCGTGATGGAGGAACTGGGACTTGCTGGCCTGGTAGATGATCATTGCAGCTGCTTTGTGCTCACAATGCTTCTTCCGGTCTTTTGGAGAAGGGGTCTGTTATCTGGACATCAGATTGCCCTTGTCCCGCGGCAAACCGGGTAGTCCGAGCATCCCCAGAACATCTGCCCAGCCTTCGCGCCTCGCTTGGCGGTGCGCTGCAGCATCGGCTTCGTACAAATCGGGCAATCTGCAGAGGATGGTGTCGACGCCGCTACGCTGGTTGAAGAGGGTGCCGCATTGCCGCCCTGCGATTCCGTCTTTACCTGCTTGATCAGTGCCTCAAGCTTAGGTCCATCGATGAGTTTCACATTGCGTCCTTGAGCGAACGCGGTTGCTTCGTTGGTGAACCGACCGGAGGTGACGACGAAGCCGCCAGCGGCTCCTTTCGCTGCCATCACGCCGTATAGCTCTCGCACCACGTCGACGCCGACCTTGAACGCCCGCCACTGCTTGCACTGCACGAGAAAGATCTCGCTCTTGTTCTGGGCGGGGCGTGCGAGAACGAGGTCGATGCCGCCGTCAGGGCCTTGCCCGCCAGTCTCCATGACCTTGTATCCCTGCAGCCGAAAACCTTCGCCGACGAGCTTCTCGAATTCGCGCCACGTCATCCCGTCGAGCGCTTTTGCCGTGTCGTTCCCCGTGGCTGCAGACACGAGTTGCTGCCGTTCCCGCCTTCTCCACGCGGAAAGGCCTGCGCCTAGCATGCAGATGACTGGCAGAAGGTACTGCCCGGCTGTTGCGAGCCCAAGCCACATCATTCGGCCGTAGCTACCCGTCACCTCTGCCGGCGTGCTGCCTACGACAAGTGGCTGAGATGCGACCTGGTGCAATAAGACGTAGCTGATGAATGCCAGTGCCAGGCCTGCCCACCATGGAAGCAGCGCGATGAGGTCAATGAGATCCTCGCCGGGGCTCGTTCGTTTTCTTCTTGCCATGCCACACCAGTTGAAGACGTTGCGTGTGTCAGGCTTATCGGCGAGGCAGCCAGCTTTCGGTATCCCTTGATCAAGGGGGATTGCGGGGGTGCTCAAAGCTCGTCGTACTTTTTGCTATTCCCCCGCGCCCTCTCCACCGGATATTTCACCTCGTTCCGCTTCAACTTCGCCTGCGCCGCCTCAACCGGATCAACCCCCAGCGCGCTCGATAGCTGGATCAGATACAGCAACACATCCGCCACCTCGGCCGCCACTTCGTCGCGCTTGTCGGGTGGCAGCGTGCGGCTTTGCTCCTCGGTCAGCCACTGGAAGTGCTCGAGCAGTTCTCCGGCCTCGACCACGAGTGCGGAGGCGAGGTTCTTCGGCGAATGGAATTGCTGCCAGTCGCGGTCTTTGGCGAACTGGTCGAGTTGGCGGGCGAGGTCGCTGAGGGAATCTGGCATGGGTGGGCGGTTGTGGATGTGGCGGAGCTTGCGGAACGGGCCTCGGTCATTGTGGCGACTTCATGTGGTCCGACGGCGTTGCGCAGGGCAGCTGCTGCAACGGTGCGATCACGTCTGACAACTGCCGGCACGCTGCTCGGGCCGCCAGCTGGTTCAGGCAAGGCCCGCAGATTCCCGTCTTCTCGCGGTCCAGGTCCTGACGTATTTCAACGGGACGTCTTCGCCGACGGTCAGAACCCGCTCGGGGGGCAATGATCGGACAAGCGCCTCGAGTTGATCTGCGGCCCTAGGTGCTGCTTGTGCGCTGAAAGCACTTTCGGCGCTTCTCCCGCGTTTGACGAGGCGTGCAGCAATGACTTCGGCCGGTTGTTTCAGGTACAGGTAGCCCAGCGGCTGGCCGATGCGATCGCTGACGGCGCGATGCACTGTCTCGTATGCTGCGAATTCCTGGCCCAGCCGCATCGAAGCCCATAGCCGATCCGACAGCAGCGACCAGTCGCAGAACAGGCATTCGCTGCCGGTGACTGCAGCCCGGGCTACGAGATGGGCATGCTGCAGCAGGAAGGACAAATCGCATGGCAGATAGCCGAGCGCATTGATGGCCTGCTGATCGTTCCAGAAGATGTTCCGCTCGTAGTTCTCCGCGAGCACGAGGCGCTGGTTTTCGGCCAGCCGGTGGGCGAGTGTCGTTTTCCCTGCGCCGAAGACGCCGAGAATCTCGACCCGGTCCTTTCGCACACGCCTGAAGTTCGAGCTCGTCACCTGCGCCACCATGTTTGCTCCCGATTGTCCGGTGACGTCACCGTGGCCAATCTTCGCACCATCGTGGCTCGGCAGGCGAGGCGGCGAAGGGATCGAGAAGTGCGGCTTTCGAGACCATCAGCCTCGGCGACGCCATCGAGAACAGTGACGTCGATCTGCTGGTGACCCTCGCCCCTGGAACCAACGCCCTCGCCATCGGCGGCTTGTCAACCTTCAGCGGTCCAGTCAGCCAGCTGCAGCCCGCTGACCTGCGCGAACTCGCGCGTGTTGTGGGTGACCAGCAGTGCTTGCTGACTGATTGCGTGTGCGCCGATCATCGTGTCCAGCGCCCCGATAGGGGTGCCGCGGCGTTCCAGGTCAGCGCGCAGGGTGCCATAGGCCCAGAACGCGGCGTCGTCGAAGGGAAGCACGGCCAGCGGCGCAAGAAACATCTCCAGCACCTGCCGGTTGCGTGCCGAGCCGCTCTTGGCCACGCCATAAGCCAGTTCGGCCGCACCCACCTGCACAGGCCGATATCGCCGAGCCGGTGCTGCTGGAAACGCGCCAGCACCGCCGGCGGGCGGGCGTTGATGATGTAGATGCAGATGTTGGTGTCGAGCAGGATCATGGACGTCTTGACGCAGCGTCTGAAGGCTGCGCTGCGGCGTTGCCGACAGGCTCGATGTCCACGCGCTGCTGCACAGGCGGCTGTTCGCGCGTGAGCACGAACCCGGGCTCGAACGCGGCCAGGCCTGCTTCCATCGTTTGCCACGGATCTTCCACTGGCAACAGCAGCACGCCGTTGCCGAAGTGCTGTACCACCACCTCGGTGCCGGCGAAGCGGTATTCCTTGGGCAGCCGGACAGCCTGACTGCGGCCCGACTGAAAGAGACGTGCGGTGTCCATGCCGAAGATCCTTTCAATTGATGATCACCAATGATCGTCACCAATGGCTGCAGCGTCCAGCGTGGGGGAAATCCAAAAAAGCCGTCGCGCAGGGGCGGGTCGAATCGGGGCTGAAGCCCCTCCTACAAATTTTGCTCAGGGCACAGAGCCGAGCGCACGACCGGTGCACCTTGGTGTGGGAGGGGCTTCAGCCCCGATTCGGGGTTTTGGCAGGCAGAGGAATCGGGGCTGAAGCCCCTCCCACAAAAATTGCCGGCACCCGCCGCCGGCTCGATGAATCAATAGATCGGCAGGCGCTCGTTGCGCAGCGCATCGGCCAGTGCCTTTTGCCCATCGCGCTCGGCGGCGGCGATCAGCGTCAGGTCGATCAGGTCGCGTTGCGCGTGGCTGCCGCCGAAGCGGTTGGCGCGGTTGCGGATGGGGCGCAGCAGTGCGACGCAATCGGCGTGGCGGCCTTGTACGAAGGCGAGCACGGCCTTGGTGGCATCGGCGCCGACTTCGCGCAGGAAGATGGTTGCGTTGTCGTTGTTGTTGCCCGGCTGTTGCAGCGCCTGTTGCTGCGCGGCGAGCACCTGCTGCACCAGTGCGTCGCGGCCGGTGTTGGCGAAGGCCATCATCGCGTGCATGTCGTTGAAGGCGTAGTTGCCGGCATCGGCCCACGGCGCCCAGCGGTCGGCCAGTGCTTCCCATCGGTTGCCGATGTCGATGCCGCGCAGGTGCAGCCGCCACAACATTGCCGAGGCGTCGATCATGTCGAGCACGACCGGCGATTCGCCGCCGAGGATGCGCTCGTCGGTCAGCGCGAGCGTTTCGTCGATCTGATCCATCCCGAGGTGGAACAGGCCGAGGTGCCAGGCGTTGTGCACCGCGAAGAAGCTCTGATCGCTCCACGCACCGATGTCGCTGCGCAGCCAGGCTATGCCGTCGGCGCGGCGCTGCTGCATCTCCATCACATGCGTCACCGCATGCCAGCCCCAGCCGTCGCGGCGTTCGAGTTCCACCGCGCGGCGGCCGTAGCGTTCGGCGCGTGCGTAGTCGGCCGTTTCTTCGAGGCCGAAGGCCATCATGCCGAGCACCGCATGGCGGGCCGGCCGGCCTTCGTCCTGCCAGGCGGGCAGCGCGCGGGCAATGCGGTCGCGCAGCATGCGGGTGCTGCCGGTGAAGAAATCGATCTGGTGCCCGGCCTGCAGCGCCAGCGTGTCGTGTGGCCAGCGGATCGACAGATCCTCCAGCGTGCGGCCGGCGGCATGCCACTGGCCGTCGACCAACTGGCCGATCGCCTGCAGGTGCATCGCTTCGCGTTCATTGGCCGGCAGCGCACGGGCAGCTTGCAGCGCCTCGCGCGCGGCGGCGATGCCGGCCGGCTCGGTGCCGAGCAGGTTCAGCCAGCCGACGAGGGCGTGGGCGAGTGTCATCTGCGGTGCGAGTTCGATCGCGCGCTGTGCGCTTGCCAGCGGGTCGCCGATCAGGCAGCGCAGCTCGTGGTTCGCCTGCTCGAAGGGGTCGAGCGCTTGCGCGGTGGCGCCGCTCAGCGCGAGGCCTTGAACATCATGGAATGTCATGCTGGATCTCCGTATCGGTTGGTCGTCGTGTGACGGTGTCGTCACGCCGGGCTGATCTTTGCAAGCCGCGCGGGCGCGTGCTCACCCGAGCGTCGCGCCGGCTTGATCGCGCGTCCGCAATTCGGGCTGCGCGGCCGCTGCATCGCGTTGCTGCGCGCGCCGCCACGCGGCCGGCGGCAGGCCGACCAGGCGCTTGAAGGCGCGTGCAAAGGCGGCCTCCGATTCATAACCCGTCTCCTGCGCGATCGTCGCGACGGTGGCATGGCCGTCGCGCAGCGCCTTCGCGCCGACCTGCATGCGCCAGTTCGCGAGGTAGTGCATCGGCGGCTCGCCGATCAGCTCGACGAAACGTTCATGAAGTGCGGAACGCGACAGGCCGACCTCGCGGCCGAGCGACTCGACCGTCCACGGCTCGGCAACGCGTTCGTGCAGCAGCGCGATCGCGCGGCCGACATGGCGGTCGCGCAGCGCGGCGAGCCAGCCGGCGCCGTGGCCTTCGGGCAGCAGCTCGAGGTAGCGCCGCGCGGTGTCGACGAACACCATCTCGCTCAACCGCTCGAGCACCGCGGCACTGCCGTGGCGGCGGCCGCGTGATTCGGCCACCGCCTGCGTCAGCATCGGCGCCACCCACGCGCCGACCTCCTTCGCCGGCATGTGGATCAGCCGCGGCAGCGCGCCGATCAGCGGGTTGAACGGGCGCAGGTCGCAGCCGATGAAGCCGCACACCACCACCGCATCCGATTCGTCGGCCGGCATGTCGACGCCGGACAGGCAGATGCTGTTGCGGTAGCTGATCGGCACCGGCAGCGCCTCGCGATTCGGCGGCGCCTGATCCTCGATCTGCTGCGGCGCGCGCATGCCCGGCGCGCGCGACAGCACGTGGACGTCGCCGCGCGGAAACATCACGATGTCGCCGGCGCCGACGCGCACCGGTGGCTCGCCATCGATGGTGGCCCAGCCGTCGCCTTTCGCGATCAGGTGATAGGCGACGACGTTTTCTGCGCCGGGAATCACCGCCTGCGTGGTTTCGCTCGCCGAAGGTGATTCGGCAACCCAGTTGTCGCGGCAGGTCACATAGAAATACACGCCGCCGCGCAGGCGCACGCAGCGCAGCACATCGGACAGCGGATCGACATTCATCGCATGGGCCCGTGGGTGTGGCGGAGCCTCGATCAAGTGCGGCGGAGTCGCGGCATGGAGGGCTGCCGCGAACCGGACAGGCGAGCAAATCTGCCGGACGCCAGGGGAAGTGTCAAGCGGCCTCGCGCCAAAAAATGGCTTCGCCGTCGCAGCCGATTTGCGCGGTGGCGACGAGACCCTCAACCACCCCAAGGAAAGACCATGTCACAACAATCTGTACTGACCCGCGACGAGAACAAGACGCCCGATTTCGCCGCCATCAAGCAACGCCAGCGGGCGACCTGGGCAAGCGGCGATTTCGCGGTGATCGGCACCACGCTGCAGATCGTCGGCGAAACACTCGCCGAAGCTGTCGATGTCAATGCCGGCGAACGCGTGCTCGACGTTGCGGCCGGCAACGGCAATGCGACGCTGGCGGCGGCGCGCCGTTTCGCCGATGTCGTCTCGACCGACTATGTGCCGGCGCTGCTCGACAAGGGCCGTGCGCGGGCGCGTGCCGAAGGGCTCGCGGTGCGCTTCGAGGTGGCCGATGCCGAGGCGCTGCCGTATGCCGAAGCCAGCTTCGACGTCGTGTTGTCGACCTTCGGCGCGATGTTCACGCCCGACCATGCACGCACTGCGCGCGAGCTGCTGCGTGTGCTGCGCCCGGGCGGGCGCATCGGCCTCGCGAACTGGACACCCGAAGGTTTCATCGGGCGGCTGTTCAAGGTGATCGGCGCCCATGTGCCGGCGCCGGCCGGTGTGAAATCGCCGGCGCTGTGGGGCACCGAAACCCACATCGTCGAGCTGTTCGGCGCGCAGGCATCGAACATCCGCTGCCAGCGGCGCGTCTTCAACTTCCGCTACCGCTCGGCGGCGCATTGGGTGCAGGTCTTCCGCGATTTCTACGGACCGACGCACAAGGCCTTTGCCGCGCTCGACGAGACCGGCCGCACGGCGCTCGAACGCGACATCACCGAGCTGCTGCAGGCGATGAATACCGCCGGGGAGCGTGCGCTGGTGGTGCCGGGCGAATACCTCGAAGTGGTGATCGACAAGGCCTAGTGGCCCATCTTTTTCAACGGGAGAACATCATGTATCAGATTCCCAAACCATGGATTCCGATGGCGATCGCCGCATGGGCTGCGCTGCAGGCGGCGCATGCCGATGCCGACGTCGTGATCGACTGGAACCAGCGCGCAAGCGAGGTCATCAGCGAAGCAAAGATCGGCACGCCGGTCGCGATCCGCGTGATGGCGCTGGTGCAGACCGCGGTGCGCGATGCCGTCGATGCGACAGCCGGCGCGAAGGGCGGCGGCAAGGCAACAGTGGTTGATGCGGCGGTTGCGGCAGCGAGTGGGCGCACGCTCGGTACGCTGCTGCCGGCGCGCCAGGCGCAGATCGATGCGCTGGTCCAGAACGCGTTGTCGGCGATCGGCGACTCGGCCGCGCGCGACGCTGGCGTGGCCGCCGGAGAACGTGCCGCCACGGCACTGCTGGCACGGCGCGCGGCCGACGACCCGGCTGCCGCGGTGGCCTGGCGGCCGCACACCAGTGCCGGGGCTTATGTGCCGACCGCGATGCCGGCGATTCCGCAATGGTCGCTGCGCAAGCCGTGGCTGATGAACGATGCGGCGCAGTTCCGCCCCGGCGCTCCTCCGGCGCTCGACAGCACATTGTGGCTGCGCGAATACGAGGAGGTGCGGCTGCTCGGCAGCAAGACCAGCCGGCAGCGCACCGCCGAGCAGACCGCGGCTGCCGAGTTCTGGGCGTTTTCGCTGCCGTCGATCTACTACGGCGTCGTGCGCTCGGTGGCGGCGCAGCCGGGGCGCGACCTGCGGCGCAATGCGCGGCTCTACGCGGCCGCATCACAGGCGATGGACGACGCGATGATCAGCGCCTTCGAGGCCAAATACCACTACAACTTCTGGCGGCCGGTCACCGCGATCCGCAATGGCGACCTCGACGGCCACGCCGAGACGCAGCGCGATGCCGGCTGGGTCTCGCTGATCGAGGCGCCGTTGCATCCGGAGTACCCGAGCGGACACAGCATCCTCGCCGCGTCAGTGGCGGCGGTGCTGAAGGCCGATATCGGCGGCGGGCGCACACCGACGCTGTCGACATCGAGCCCGAGCGCGCAGGGCGCGGTGCGCCGCTGGGGCCGCGTCGACGACTTTGTGCAGGAGGTGTCGGACGCGCGCATCTGGGCCGGCATCCACTTCCGCGCCGCCACCCGTGCCGGCGAAGCGATGGGCCGCCGCATCGGCGAACTGGCGGCGCAGCGGCTGCTGGTGGAGGGGAGCCATTAGGCCCCGCGGCGGAGCAAGTTCGTTGGCTTCAGGGAAACTTGACTTTCTCCAGGGAAAACCAGTGTTGGCATCTGAGCTGGCCGGCGGCGATTTGTAAACGCCGCCGGTCGACTGCGGTTGCTGTGGGCGAGGGGCTTCAGGCGGAAGGGGCTCGATCAAGGTGAAGCCTGCGAGGCGGGCGCTCGCATTGCTGCGATGCAGACCCAGCAGGTAAAGTTCGGCTGTTGGTTCAGGCGACACCGGGATATCGTCTCGCAGCTTCGCCGAGACGTCTTGCAGCAAACGAGGAGCGTGCAGTGAAGCGCTTGCCGGTCGATCACGAGGAGTTGAGTCGCTTGTGCCAACGGCACGGCATCCGCCGGCTCTCGTTGTTCGGGTCGCAGCTGTCGGGAGCAGCAAGGGACGACAGCGACGTCGATCTATTGGTCGAGTTCCTGCCCAACTCGAAACCGTCGTATTTCGACCTCGCGGCGATCGAGGCCGAGCTGTCGCAGCTGCTTGGCGGCCGGAAGGTTGATCTGCGCACGCCGGCGGAGTTGAGCCGGTACTTCCGCGACAAGGTGATGCAGGAGGCGGAAGAGCAGTATGTCGCTGCCTGAAGCCGCATCGAAGGTGTCTGAGGAGACGCGGGCCGCTTTACCAACCATCGAATGGCCGGCCATCGGAATGCGGCACCGCCTTGTGCATGCCTATTTTGACGTCGACAGCGATGTTGTGTGGACTTCGGTCAACCACCGATTGCCAGGGCTGATGCAGCGCCTGGATGACGCGATTGGCGCTGGCTGAATTGCTCAGCCAGCGGCCCTGGAGCGCCGGTTGCTGCTCAGTCCTTCCGCACCGACTTGTGCAGGTCTTCCTTGACCTCATGGTCGGGTGCATCGAAGCCGCGCACCGCGCGGTCCGACGGCGGCTTGTTCTCGTCGCCGTGTGCGCCCTGATGCTGATTGCGCTGCATCGGCGCCGGGTTGCCGCGTGAGGCGTTGTGGTCGCGTGCGTCGACCTTCTGTGCAGATTCCTTGCCCGACAGCTTGTCCTGATCGTGGTTCATGGGGTGATCTCCCGTGTGATGGTGGTGCGTCGTTGAGGCCGCCGCGGAGGGGCCGGAGCAACCGGTCGCCCGGTCGGCGGAGTGGATGGCTTCACGCTACCCGCTGGGCGCGGATCGGCCAATCGACGAATCACGGGTCGGGGTGTCGGAGGTGTCCTACCCGTGGCACATCGCTTGCATTCACGAGCTGACCAGCGCTCAGGCTCTGCGCCGTTTTGATTCCGTCTCTCGCTGGGCGCGGATGGCGAGCAGCAGGGCGGTGTCCCGCTTGGCATTCTTTTGTGGGAGGGGCTTCAGCCCCGATCCGCGGTGCGGCGGAAAACGAAGTGCATGGAGAATGCAGATCGGCTCGACATTCAATCTCAGCTGCTGACCAGCGCCTCCAGATGGCAACTCCCACGAACGGAAATCCGGCTGCCAGCGCCCCGACGCTGCGCTCGCTGTTCCACCTCGACCCCGCGACCGTCTTCCTGAACCACGGCTCGTTCGGCGCCTGTCCGATCGAGGTGCTGGCGGTGCGGCGGCGCTGGAGGAGGAGATGGAGCGCAACCCGGTGCTGTTTCTCGGCCGGCGCAGCGCCGAGCTGTTGCGCGAATCGCGCGAGGCGCTCGGCCGCCTGGTCGGTGCACGCGCCGATGACCTGGTGTATGTGCCGAATGCGACGACCGGCGTCAACATCGTTGCCGCATCACTCGACCTGCAGCCGGTCGACGAGGTGCTGGTCAACGACCTCGAATATGGTGCCTGCCTGGCCACCTGGACGCGCATCTGCGAGCAGCGCGGCGCGACGCTGCGCAAGCTGCATGTGCCGCTGCCATTCGATGCCGACCGCTTTGCCGACGAGATGCTGGCAGCGATCGGCCCGCGCACGCGGCTGCTCTTCGTCAGCCACATCGCATCGACGACCGCGCTGCGGCTGCCGGTCGAGCGGCTGATCGCCGCGGCGCGTGCGCGTGGCGTGCTGACGCTGGTCGACGGTGCGCATGCGCCGGGGCAGATCGATCTCGATCTCGATGCGCTTGGCGCCGACTTCTATACCGGCAACTGCCACAAGTGGCTGTGCGGGCCGAAAAGCGCCGGCTTTCTGCATGCGCGCAGCGAACTGCAGCCGATGCTGCATGCGTCGGTCACCAGCTGGGGATACCTCGGCGGCGAAGGTGGCCATACCGGCTTCGAGGGCTATACGGGCAGCTCGCTGTTCGAACGCCGGCTGCAGTGGCAGGGCACGCGCGACATCAGCGCGTGTCTCGCGGTGCCGGCGGCGATCGACTGGCTGGCCGAGCACGACTGGCCGACGCATCGCATTCGATGCCACGAGCAGGCGGTCGCACTGATGCACCGCGTCTGCGCGGCCAACGGCCTGCAGCCGATCGCAGCCGATGACGATTTTGCGCAGATGGTCGCGATCCCGGTACCCCACAGAGATGCGCCGCGGCTGCGGCAGCGTCTGTACGACGAGCACCAGATCGAGGTGCCGGTGACGCAGCACGATGGCCAGGTGCTGGTGCGCGTTTCGGTGCAGGCCTACAACAGCGAGGCGGAGCTGGCGGCGCTGGAGGAGGCGCTGCGGCACTGAGGCACTGGATTTAGCCGCAGCGCCCGCTGTCAATCCCAAGGTTCCGGGTTAACGAACGCCGACGATCGCGCTAGGCTGGCCGCAGCGTGCAACAACGTCAGCTGCGCTGAGCAGCACACCTCACAGGGGAACGACCATGTCCCATGACACAGCAGTGATGGCGGGAGGAATCCGCTTCTACCTCTGCGGGCGAACCGCCTACCCATTGGGTCCGGTGGTCCACAAGTTTCAAACCGCGATGATTTCAGCCCGAACCAAGTTGGCCAGCGCGATCGCCGCGATATCGGGCAACCCTGTCAACCTCGACGCGAGGCAGCAGCTCGTGCTGGAGTACTGCTTCAATCCCAACGCTGCCCAGCTCCAGGCAACGTATGTCGAGATCAGAAGGGTCTTGAGTGCGACATTGACCGGCCTGCGCACAGCCGATCTCAAGTTGCATGAACCTGATCCGGCGGTGATTCCTGCTGGTGGAGCGGAGGGATATGTGGTGGGGCTGGGACGGTTCCGGGGGGCCATCCACACGCGATTCGACCTCAACGCCGCTCGTACGTTGAACAACGTGATCCACGAAGCCACGCACAAGTTTGCTCGCACCGTTGACCGTGGCTATCTGGCCAACAACATCGACTTGTTCCTGACGCTGCGGCAGCAGGGTATTCCGGGCAACGCGCCGATAACCAACGCCAACGGGCTGCTCAACGCCGACAGCTATTCCGCATTCACCACAAACCTGACTTGAGCTATGCGCGACCCGGCGATGCGCCTGGGCCGCGGCTGGTGGTGGTTGGCGCCGGAGATGCGGGCAGCACGGCGGCGTAGGGCGCGAAACGGCTTGCACCCATCCGGCACTGCAAGAAAAAGGACAGGCAAGCCTGTCCTTTGTTCACGTTGACGCGAGTGCTTATTTCTTCACTGCCGTCGACGCCTTCACGTCGGCGGCGGCTTCGGCCGTCACGGCGGCGGTCTTGCTGGCCGCAGCTGCCTTGTCCGCGGTCGATTCGACCATCGTCTTGGCGACCTTTTCCTGGGCGTCGATCATCTTCTTCTCGGCCTTGTGTTCGGCCTTTGCGGCGGTCTTGTCGGCCTTCGCCTGGGCCTTGACCTTGTCCTCCGGCGCGGCTTCAGCGGCCTTCGCGTCGGCCTTTTCGGTCGTCTTGCTGGCCTTCGTGACGGCCTTGTCGATCGTCTTGTCGGCCTTCTCGATCGCCGTTTCGACCTTCGCATCGGCCTTTGCATCGACCTTGGCTTCGGCCTTCTCGGCCTTCAGCACCTTCTGCTCGGCCTTGACTTCAGCCTTGGTGCTCACGGCAGCAGATGCGGTGGCCGCAACCGGCAGCGGGGTGACGGTCTGCGCGAAGGCGGCGCCAGTCAGCAATGCGGGGATCAGTGCGAGTGCAAATTTGTTCATCATGGTCCTTGTTGGTTTTGATGCAACCGCCCGATGCGGGTGGTGTCAGCGTCTAACGCGATGATGCCTGCGCAGATGACCCGCTCCGGTGTATCGGATGCAACGCAATGTGTTTGTTGCGGGAGCGCGGATCGGGGTTCACAGAAGAGGCCGCTCCGATGCCACACGCCCTGTAGGAGCGGCTTCAGCCGCGATTTGCATGGCACCAGCCCGAATCGGGGCTGAAGCCCCTCCCACAAAATAGCCCATCCACCGAATTGCCCATCAAGACTCTGCCGCTGCACCGCGCCCGGCAAAGCCCCGCCGAAACACGGAATGGCCGGCGCCCGGCACACTCGGGTGATGACTGCACGATCGACGCCATCCGTGCTGCGGCCTTCGGCACCGCCGCCCTCCATCATCGAGCTGCAGCAGCTGAGCCTGCATTACGAACTCGAAGCGTCTCGCATCGAGGTGCTGCGTGGTGTCGACCTGCAGATTGCTGCCGGCCAGAGCGTCGCGGTGGCCGGGCATTCGGGGTCGGGCAAGAGTTCGTTGCTGCTGCTGCTGGCAGGGCTGGAGCGGCCGACGGCCGGTCGCGTCATCGTTGCCGGCACCGACCTCGCGACGCTGGACCGCGATGCGCTGGCCGACCTGCGGCGCGACGATATCGGCATCGTGTTTCAGTCGTTCCACCTGCTGCCGAGCCTCAGTGCGCTCGACAACGTTGCGCTGCCGTTGCAGATCGCCGGTGCGGCCGACGCATTGCCGCGCGCACGTGCGCTGCTGCAGCGCGTCGGCCTGGGCGAGCGGCTCGGCCACTATCCGAGCCAGCTCTCCGGCGGCGAGCAGCAGCGGGTCGCGATTGCGCGTGCGCTGGTGCATGGTCCGCGGCTGCTGCTGGCCGACGAGCCGACCGGCAACCTCGACGACCACACCGGTGCGATGGTGCGCGACCTGTTGTTCGAGCTGCACCGCGACAGCGGCGCGACGCTGGTGCTGGTAACACACGACCTCGAATTTGCCGCGCGCTGCGACCGCGTGCTGCAGCTGCACGACGGCTGCCTGCATGAAGCGGTGGCGGACCGATCGGCCACGCAGGACCAGCCCGATGCGGTTTCTGCTTGATCTCGCGTGGCGCGACCTGCGCGCCGGTGGCCGGCCGCTGTGGGTATTTGCGGCCTGCCTGATGCTCGGCGTGGCGCTGATCGCTGCCGGCGGCGGGCTGTACCGGCAGGTCTCGGCATCGATGCAGGCCGATCTGCGCACGCTGTTCGGTGGCGATCTGGAAGTCGAGCACCGCGCGCCGCTCGCGCCTGACGTACTCGACTGGATGGCGCAACGCGGCGAGGTGTCGCGGCTGGTCGAGCTGCGCACGATGCTGCGCCGACAGGACGGCCGCGCGATGCTCGTTGAACTGCAGAGCGCCGATGCGCGATATCCGCTGTACGGCAAGCTCGAACTGCAGCCCGCCGGCCCGCTGAGCGAGACGCTGGCACAACGCAACGGCTCGTGGGGCATCGCGCTCGATGCGGTGCTGGCGCGGCGGCTCGAACTGGCGCCTGGCGATCGTGTCGAGGTCGGCGATGCCGAACTCGAGGTGCGCGCGCTGGTGCTCGAGCAACCCGATCGCGGGCTGCGCGCCGAGTGGCGCGGCGGGCCGGTGCTGGTATCGGATGGCGGCCTCGCCGCGACCGGCCTGGTGCAACCGCTGAGCCGGGTCGAATACCAGTACCGGGTGCGCACCGACGAAGCGCCGGCCGCATGGCGCAGCGCCTTCTTCGACGCCTTTCCGGAGCTGCGCGCCGAGGTGCGCACCGTCGACGACCGCAGCGACCGCGTCGCCGAGGTGCTTGGCCAGATCGGCTCGGGCTTGTTGCTGGTCGGCTTTTCGGCACTGTTCATCGGCGGGCTCGGCGTCTTCAACAGCGTGCGCGCCTACCTCGACGGCAAGCTCGGCACGCTGGCGACGCTGCGTGCACTCGGCCTGCGCGAAGGCCGGCTTGCCGCGCTGGTGCTGCTGCAGGTGCTGATGCTTGCTGCTGCGGCAAGCACGCTCGGTGCGCTGGTCGGCGGCGCGCTGGCGCTGGCGGGGCTGCAGATCGCCGCGGCGCAGGTGCCGCTGGCCGCGCCGTTGTCGGAACTGCTGCTGCCGCTGCTGGTTGCGGTCGGGTTCGGTGTACTGACCGCTGCGGCCTTTGCATTGCCGGCGCTCGGCCGCGCGCTCAGCGTCAGCCCGGCGGCGCTGTTTCGCGGCATCGACGGCGGCGCATTGCGTACGCCGCGTGCGGCCTGGCTGCTGACGGCCGGCGTCGGCCTGCTGGTGCTTGCCGCGCTGGTTTTTGCGTTGCCTGATCCGCGTTTCGGGCTCGCGTTCTTCGCCGCGGTGGCGCTGCTGCTTGCGCTGCTCGAAGGTGTGCTGCGCGGGCTGCGCGTGCTCGCGAGACGTCTGCTGAACAGCCCGGGCCGGCGGCTCGGCTTCGAGGCGCGGGTGGCGTTGTCGTCGCTGCAACGGCCCGGCTCGCCGCTGCGTGCGGCGCTGCTCTCGCTCGGCTCGGCATTGACGCTGCTGGTGGCCTGCACGCTGGTGGTCAGCGCATTGTTGCGGGCGATCGACGAGACGGTGCCGCGCGAGGCGCCGGGGCTGGTGTTCTACGACGTGCAGAGCAGCCAGGTGCCGCTGCTGCGCGAGGTGATGGGCGCTGCGCCGAGTCTGCAGCGCGTCGAGACGGCGCCGCTGGTGCTCGGGCGGCTGGCCGCGGTGAACGGCGAGGTGCTGGCCGACAGCAGCGTCGAAGGCCGCCGTGCCGAGGCGCGCGACGAGCAGAAGCTGAGCCATCGCAGCGGCAACATCGACGATGTCGTCGTCACGCGCGGCGCGTGGTGGCCGGCCGGTGACAGCAGCCGGCCGCGGGTTGCGATGGAAGACCGCGAGGCCGACCAGATGGGGCTGCAGGTCGGGGATATCTTGCGCTTCGAGATCATGGGGCAGACCGTGGAGGCCGAGCTGGCGGCCATTTATGCACAGCGCCGGATGCAGGCGCGGCTGTGGCTGGAGGCGATCTTCAGCGACGGTGTGCTCGACCCCTTCATCACCCGCGAAGTCGGCGCCGCGTGGCTGTCGGCCGACGATGCGATCGCTGCGCAGGACCGGCTGGCAGCCGTTGCGCCGAACATCGTCAGCGTGCGCACGCAGGCGCTGCTCGACACGACGCGCGGCCTGATGGGGCGCGCCGGCGCCGGGCTCGCGGTGATTGCCTTCGCCTGCCTCGCTGCCAGCCTGCTGGTGCTGGCCAGCGTCGTTGCTGCGAGCCGCGCCCGCCAGGTCTACGAGGCCAGCGTGATGTATGCGCTCGGCGCCCGCATCGGCAGCCTGCGGCGCGTGTTGCGCTGGGAGTACGGGTTGCTGGCGGTGGTGACGGCGCTGTTTGCGATGCTGCTCGGCAGCCTGCTGGCGGCGGTGCTGCTGCAATGGCGGCTGCAACTCGACCCGAGCGGCCTGTACTGGACCGGCGCCGTCACCGCGCTCGGCGTCAGCGTGCTGAGCCTCGGCGCCGGTGCGCAGGTGTTGTTGTCGAGGCTGAAGGTCTCGCCGGCGGCATTGCTGCGGGCGGGCGGGTGAGGAGTGTTCAGCTGATCCACACTTGCAGGAGCGGCTTCAGCCGCGATTCTTTGAATGGCACGACCCCGGAATCGGGGCTGAAGCCCCTCCCACAAAATCGGATCGATTTCTGCACGTCCGTGGGAGCGGCTTCAGCCACGATTTCGTCGCATGGCAACCGCCAAAATCGGGGCTGAAGCCCCTCCTACAAAGACAGGCTACAGCATCGCAATAAGCGGCATCGGACGCATGCCCGTGGGAGCGGCTTCAGCCACGATTTCGTCGCATGCCACCAGCCCAATCGGGGCTGAAGCCCCTCCTACAAAGACAGGCTACAGCATCGCAATAAGCGGCATCGGACGCATGTCCGTGGGAGCGGCTTCAGCCGCGATTTCGTCGCATGTCACCAGCCCAATCGGGGCTGAAGCCCCTCCTACAAGAGGAAGGGCAAAACGCGGCTACAACGACGATGCGAGGGACTGGATCCTTGCCCGCAAGGCCGCCTCGGGCACGTGCACACCGAGCTTTCGGATGCGGTCGCGCAGCCGATCGTGATCGTCGAGCAAATTCGCGCAGGCCTTTTGCAGATCGATCAGCACGCTCGGGCCGTAGGCACGCCTGGCCTTGGTCATACCGGCCGGGTCCAGGCGGCCGTCGTCATCGGTGAGCACCGCGTGATCGATCAGGTCGCGGCTCATCACGCCGGCGTCTGCCCAGCGATCCGAGTTGGCCATCAGCTTGGTGGCGACAAGGTCCTGCAAGCTCATTCGCCAGACGCCACAGATCTTGTCCTCGGCCAGCGGGTCGGCCAGTCAGGCTTCGCGCGGATAGCGGCTGTGCCGCGTTGCCGCGCTGCATTCACGTTCGACCCGCTTTTGAACCGATTCCTGGGTGTGTTCGTCCAGGCCCCCGAACGATCATCAGGACAAGGCCTTCATCGCCTTGTCCGCCCGCTGCCAGGCCTTGCGGTATTCCTCGATCGCTTTCACATAATCGATGTTCGCAAGGGCAGCGGTGGCATCGGTCATCTCCTTCGCGGCCTTTTCGATCTCGCCCGCCGCCTTCCTGCATGCCTTGCTCAAGGTACTGGGGCACGCTGAGAGGTCGTATGCGCGCTGCGCATCGGCGATCGCGGTTGCTGCGAGCCTTGAATCGATGCGCACCAGTTCAAGGATGATCGCGGACAGATCGCTGCCGCGGACCTTCAGCAGGTCATCGACCGCCTTCGCCTCGTCGGAGAACACCTTCTTGCCAAGCTTCGCGGCGAGGGAATCGTGATCGATCCAGCGGTCTTTGCCCAGGCTCTTGTCGAGGTGGGCGATGGCCTTGTCGATCCGCTTGTCGTCATGCGGGCTGCTGGTCGGCAACAGCGCAGCGAGGTTGTGGCGGACTTTCAACTTGAGCGCGTACAGGTTGTTGGCCGCGCGAACGATGTTGTCGATCAACAAGAAGTCCATGCTGCGCAGACGCAGCTGTCCGTCACGATGGCCACCGATGGGCGTACCGATCACATCAGCCGCATCGCTGCGCGTCCAGCTCTTCAGAATGGCGCCTGATGGGCCGATCACGCTCATCACCACTTCGAGGACACCGCCACCTCCGTCGCGAAAGTGGTGCAGCAAGGTGTACCAGCCGACTCTCTCGACTGTCAGCCGGTCAGCCTCAGGCGCTTTCTTGGGGCTGATCGCCCAACCGCTTGCGATTTTTTCTACGGTAATGGGAAATTCGCTTCGCAAGTTGCCATCGGGATCGTTGACATTCGAGGACCAATCGAATTGCCAATCGAATGGCGACGGATGGCTGGCAAGATAGACGTCGATCGAGGTCGTATAGCCCCCCTCTGGAAAGCTCGAACTGGAGCCGCCATACTGGGTCGAGCTTTCAGGCCCTGCTGCTGCATGCCACCTGCCAGCCGCGGAGGGAATCCCATCGGTGCCGGTTGCCTTGCGTGTGCCGCAGCTGTACCGGATCGGCGATGACGTGCCGACGCAGAACGGGCCGTCGATATCGGCGGGATCCTCGAAACCGTTGAAAAACGTGTCGGGTGGCGGCGCTGCGCTTGCAGGGGCTGCGCTTGCCGGCGCATGAAGAAAAGCCGCCCCGATGACCAGACTCGCAGCCCATCGCGCTGCACGCGGAAATGCGCTCATGACCCCCTCCTGCATTGTTGGTGAACAATGGGCTGGGCCGTGGCCATCAGGACTTCAGCAGATGGCCGACCAGCCACGATACTGCATGGGTCCCGGCGATGCGAGTGCATGCGCAGCGTCGAGGTCTGGTTTCTACCTCGGTCTGCCCGCTGCAACAACCCGGCATTTCCAGGCCGCCGCGTGCGCCAGACGCCGCTCTACCCGCGGGCGGGTATCCGGGATGATTGCTTCGCGGCAAACTGCTTCGCCGCAAACGACCAGGCCAGCCGCGATGCGTCCGGCCCGTTGCCGTCGCCGTAGGCCTGGTTGGCGGCGCCGCCGCTCCAGGCGTGGCCGAGGCGGCTGATTTCGATCAGCGTCACTGCGGTGCGGCCGCTGCGCTTGAAATCGGTCAGCGTCATCGGATGGCGCTCACCACGCCGGACCTCGCGCGGCGTGCCTGCTTTTGCGCCGGCCGTTGCTGCCCACAACTCTGCGGCGGCGCGGCCGTTGCGCGGTGAGACGACGTGGTCGAGCTGGCCGTGGATCACCAGCAGCGGCGGCCAGGCTTGCGGGGCCTGTTGCAACAGCAGCGGGCGCGGCGCCGGCGCATGCGTCACGCGGCGGCCGCCCATTGCACCGAGCGCCGACAGCGATGAATGCGCGGTGCCCGGCGGAATGCCCGAATGCATCACGACCGCCTTGAAGCGCTCCGGATGGCGGCTGGCGAGCAGCGCGGCCATGCTCGCGCCGGCCGACAGACCAGCCACCGCGATGCGATTCCGGTCGACCGGGTACAGCATGCAGGCTTGGTCAACCGCCTGCAGGATCAGCGCCGCTTCGCCATAGGCCCGGCGGCTGTCGGTATCGAACCAGTTCCAGCAGCCTTGCGGGTTTGCCAACCGGTCCTGCTCCGGATACAGCACCAGAAAGCGTTCACGCGCGGCGATGCGGTTCATCCGCGTGCTGCTGGCGAACACCGCGGCATCCTGGCTGCAGCCGTGCAACATCACCATCAATGGCAGCCGTTCGGTCGGCTTCACACCCGGCGGACGGTACAGGCGGAAGCGCCGCATGCCGGCAGCGCCGACCGCGATGCCACTGAGCCAGTCGCCCGCGCCGCGCGGCGGCTTGGCTGGTGGCGCGAGCAGCGGGTTCAGCCGTTTGACCGCCGCGGCCGCGCTGCCAGGTTTGCTGGCCGACTTGCGCGCCGACTTCACCGCCTGCGTGACCGCACGCTGGCTGGCCAGCATCGTCTGCCGGGTCAGCGTCGTCAGACTGCGATGCCAGGCCGTGGCCAGTGGATTGCTGCGGATGCGTTTGACCATGCAGGCATTCTGCGGGAAAACCCTTGGCCCGCGATCTCGAAGGTTGTCTTGGCACCTGCTTGCTCTGTAGGAGCGGCTTCAGCCGCGATTTTTGTTGCAATGCCACCAGCCCGAATCGGGGCTGAAGCCCCTCCCACGGGGTGTTCTTGCAGGAGCGGCTTCAGCCGCGATTCTTTTGCAATGCCGCCAGCGCGAATCGGGGCGGAAGCCCTCCCGGGGTGGTTTGTGGGAGCGGCTTCAGCCGCGCTTTGTACGCATGCCACGATCCCGAATCGGGGCTGAAGCCCCTCCTACAGGGCTGCGCCGCCGCTTGGACGAGATGCCAGCACCGATGCCGCGCGCCGTGTCTCCAACGATCTCGGCCACGGCGCCGATGCGCTGCGCCAATTCCCGGCCCTTGCGCATCACCAGCCACAACTCGTGATGGACCCGCTGCGCGAGTGGCACGACGCGCAGCCGCTCGCGTTGCGGGAAGGCCGCGATGCCGCTTTCCGGCAGGATGGTGTAGCCGATGCCTTGGGCCACCGGCGCCGGGATCTGGCCGATCTGGTTGACGTAGCCGCGCAGGCGCAGCCGGTCGCCGCCGGAGAACTCGCCCGGATAGTTCGGGCCGAGCAGCAGTTCGGCCAGTGCCGGGCCGTCGGGGTGGCCGATGAAGCCGCGTTGTTCGAGCGCTTCGAAGGTCGGCGTGGTTCCCTTCTTTCTGTTGCGACCGACTTCATCGGCCGGCAACACCAGGCACAGCTCTTCCGCGCCGACACGCTCTGCCGCGATGCGCGGGTGGGACGGATCGTGATGCAGCACGCCGATGTCGAAGCGCCCGTCGAGCACGCCCTGCAGGATTGCGGGCTGCGGCGCGGCTTCGAGCGCGATCGAGAGCTGCGCGCGCGGTGCACTGTGGTCGAGCAGGCGCGGATACAGCAGCAGCGCAAAGCTGCCCGAGCACGCCACGGCGACCTGGCCGACGTCGGGATCGTCGACGCGGATCTCTTCGAGCACCTGGCGCTCCTCGCGGCGGCGCGACAGGCCGAGCGCCAGCAAGCGCTCGCCGGCAGGCGTCAGCGTGAAGCTCTTGCCGTCGCGGCTGAGAAGCTTGCAGCCCAGCCTGTCTTCGAGCTTGTGCAGGTGCTGCGAGACGCCCGGCTGCGTCATGTGCAGCCGCTCGGCGGTGCGGGTCAGGCTGCCGGTCTCGCACAGCGTAGTGAAGGTTTCTAGCCAGGTTGCGTTCAGCATGGGCCAAACAAAAAGTTAGCTACAAGACCAACAAATCATAATTTGACGTTTGGTGCAGCGCCACCCAGACTTCGGGCATTCCAGACAAACGACCGCAAGGAGTCCTGCATGTATCCCCGAAGCTTTTCCCATATCGGCCTGTCGGTGCCCGACGTCGAGGCGGCGCTCGCCTTCTACCGCGACGTGCTCGGTTTCTACGTGATCATGGAGCCGACCGTGATCGACGAGGACGACAGCGACATCGGCGTGATGTGCACCGATGTCTTCGGCCCCGGCTGGAAGCGCCTGCGCATCGCGCACATGGCGACCGCCGACCGCATCGGCATCGAGCTGTTCGAGTTCGACGGCCACCACGCGCCTGCGAACAACCTCGACTTCCGCCGCCACGGCATGTTCCATTTCGCGGTGCAGGATCCGGACGTCGAAGGCCTGCTCGCGAAAATCGTCGCCGCCGGCGGCAAGCAGCGCATGCCTGTGCGCCACTATTTCCCGGGTGAGAAGCCGTACCGCATGGTGTATGTCGAGGACCCGTTCGGCATCGTCTTCGAGCTGTACAGCCACTCGTACGAGTTGACGTATTCGGCCGGCGCGTACGGGGCGGCGAAGGCGGGCTGAGTCAGGCCAGCTGTATGTAGCCCGCAGGAGCGGCTTCAGCCGCGATTTCTCCGCATGCCGACGAGCCCGAATCGGGGCTGAAGCCCCTCCCACTGGGCCTGCTTGTAGGAGCGGCTTCAGCCGCGATTTGTTTGCATGGCACCAGCCCCATTCGGGGCTGAAGCCCCTCCCACAAAGGCAAGGCACGGCCTTGCCGATCGGAAGGCGCCGAGGCCTCCGCTAATTGCCCTCGACGATCGCCGTTCCGAGCGCGCAGGCATTGCCGGCGACCTTCTGCACCTTGAGCTGCACGGTTGCCATCGGCGCGGTGTCCCGTTTCTTGCCGCGACCGACGAATGCGACATCGGGGCCGGGGCAGGTCAGGCGCGGCGGGTCGGGGTTCCAGCTCAGCGTGTCGCCCAAGACGTTGGTTGCGCTGACCACGTCGACTTTCCAGACGCCCGCGGCCGGAGGGCCGCAGCACGAGAGCGTGAACTTGACGTCGAAATCGCGCGCGGTGCGGATGTCGACGCCGATCTGCGATGCGATCTTGAAGCCGACCTGGTTCACCGTCACCAGCGGCGAGTCGTCTTCGGTGTCGAGGCGTGGCGGGCGGACCGCATGCCGCGTCGTCGCGCGCATCTGGAACGTGCCGTCCCTGCAGACACTGGACAGCGAACCGTTGGTGATCGTCAGATTGGTTCGATCGGGTCTCGTCGCGCCGAACTCGGTCCGGTCGGGCGTGTAGTTGAAGCTCACGTCTCTCGGGACCAGCTTCGTGATCGTCGAGACGGCGGCCGCCTTGCCGTTCGGCGGCGGCGCGGGCCAGGTCGCGGTGATGCGGCCGGAACCATCGAAGCTGCCGTCGCAGCGCGCAGGCGATACGCCTGCGGTCACGTCGATGTCGGCAACCCGAATCGGCGCAGTGGTGGTGATGACGCCGCCGCATCCCGTCAAGGCGGCGCACAGCAGGGCGAGCAGGGAGTGCTGAGGCACAGTGGTCATCGTTTCCTCCTTTCGTGGATCAGAAACGAAGCTGGCTGGAACCTGGGGGTGCCCGAACCGCGACGGGCAGCGTCGCTCTGCTTCACGGCCCGGACCAATCTACACCGCTGCCGCTGGCTGTAAATCCCTAGCTGGATCGCGCGCGCCAAGGCCACTCTCTTGCGGTCAGACTCCCCTCTCTTGTCGGCATCTGACGGGTCTCGAATCGGAGCTGAAGCCCCCCCATGGGCCTGCTTGTTGGAGCGTGCTTCAGCCGCGATCTGTTTGCATGGCGCCAGCCTGCATCGGGGCTGAAGCCCCACCCGCTTCCGGCTCTCCGCGCCGATTGACGAAGCGCCGCTGCACGTCGTACGGAAAGACATCGAGCATCGCGCCGGCGAGGATGCGCTGCTTGTGCAGGTTCCAGAACGCCGGGTCGAGCAGGTCGGCATGGTGTTCGAGAAAGGCCTTGCGCACGCGCGCATTGCCGAGCAGGAAGGGGCCGAAGGTTTCCGGGAACACGTCCTTCGGGCCGACGTCGAACCAGGGTTTGTCCGGCGGCGTTGCCGGTGCGTCGTCGGCCGGTGGTGGCGGCAGGTGGCGGAAGTTGCAGTCGCTGAGGTATTCGATCTCGTCGTAGTCGTAGAACACGACCTTGCTCTGGCGCGTGATGCCGAAGTTCTTCCACAACATGTCGCCGGGGAAGATGTTGGCGGCGATCAGGTCCTTGATCGCATTGCCGTAGTCGATCGTCGCGCGGGTGATCGCATCGAAATCGCCGTTCGCGGTGGCGTCCTTCAGGAACAGGTTCATCGGCGTCATCCGGCGCTCGATGTAGGCGTGGTCGATGATGATTTCCTGCTCGCCGCCGCTGCCGTCGGTGAATTCGAGCAGGCTCGCGCAATGCGTCTTCATCTCGTCGATCAGCTCGGGCTCGAAGCGCGACAGCGGCAGCGCGACCTTGCTGTATTCGAGCGTATCGGCCATCCGGCCGACGCGGTCGTGCACCTTGACCAGCTGGTATTTGCCCTTGATCTGTTCGCGGGTCGTCTTTTTCTGCGGCGGGTAGTTGTCCTTGATCAGCTTGAAGACATAGGGGAAGGACGGCAGGTCGAACACCAGCATCACCATGCCCTTGATGCCCGGCGCGATGCGGAAGTGGTCGCGGCTGTGCCGCAGGTGGTGCAGCAGGTCGCGGTAGAAGCTGTTCTTGCCCTGCTTGTGCAGGCCGACCGCGTTGTAGATCTCGGCGCGCGGCTTGCGTGGCATCAGCGTGCGCAGGAACTGCACATAGGCGCTGGGCACCTGCATCTCGACGAGGAAGTAGGCACGTGCATAGCTGAACAGCATCACGATGTCGTCTTCGCTGTGCAGCACGGTATCGATCGCGAGCTTGCCGCCGGCGGTGTGCAGCACCGGCAGCGCGATCGGTATCTGCTGCGGCCCGTTGATGATGCGGCCGACGATGTAGGCGCCCTTGTTGCGGAAGAACAGGTTCGCCAGCACCTGGATCTGGAAGCTGGTGCGCGGGCGGCTGAGGTCGATGTGGCGCTGCAGTTCGGCGGCGACGTCGTCGACATCGCGCTGCAAGTCCTCGAAAGGCGTCTGCAGATCGAAATCGCGCACCAGTTGCAGCCAGGTCGCGCGCCAGCTCTCAGGTGTCGGGTAATAGACGCGGTAGGTGCGCGGCGCGAGCGCCTCGTCGATCTCGATGTACGAGGTCGAGACGGCAGGCCGCACGAAGATGAAATCGTTGTGGAAATAGCTGCGGTGCAGGATCTTCGTCGTCACCGAATTGAAGAAGGTTTCGGCAAGTTCGGGCTGGCGGTGGTCGAGCAGCAAGCCGATATAGAGCAGCTTGGCCTGCTGCCAGACGTCCATCGGCTGCGCATCGGCGGCAAATTCGGTTTGCAGCCGGGTGGCCGTCTCGCGCACGCGCTGGTCGTAGAAGCGGATGCGCTCGCGCATCGCGCGCTGCTGGCCGTGCCAGTCGGCCTGCTCGAAGCGCTGCTTCGCGGCGCGGCTGTTCTCGCTGAACAGCCGGTAGTGGCGGTTGAAACCTTCGAGCAGCGCGCGTGCAATCCGCTGCGCGGGGCTGGCATCGTCGGTCGGAATATTGAACATCGGCAAGCCCCTGGCGAGATCGCCGGCGGTGCTCGCAGGCGGTGTGCAAAATATCAGTCAGAATTGATATGAAAGTCTGTTCCCCCTGACCCAGGCACCGGCCGCTGTGTCCCAGCGCCGGCGCCAGCCCAGCGATCGGTTCAATCATGACACTTCAAGCCCTCCTGCAAACCGGTGCCGACGAAGCGGTTGCGATCAGCGCCCCGGGACGAGCACCGCTCGACTACCGCGGCCTGCGCGCGCTGGTTGCGCAGACCACCGCGGCGCTGAATGCCGGCGGCATCGGCCGCAACGACCGCGTTGCAATCGTGCTGCCGAACGGGCCTGAGATGGCCTGCTGCTTCCTCGCCTGCGCAAGCGCGGCGACGAGTGCGCCGCTGAACCCGGCCTACCGTGTCGATGAATTCGAGTTCTACCTCGACGACCTGCAGGCGAAGGCGCTGATCGTCGAGCAGGGCAGCCAATCGCCGGCGGTCGACGCGGCGCGCAAGCTCGGCGTGCAGGTGATCGAGCTGGTGGTGGCCGACGGCGCGCCGGCCGGACAGTTCGGCATTGCGGACCTGCCGGCTGCCGAGTGCAACAACGGCGGCCCGTCGCAGCCCGACGATGTCGCGATGGTGCTGCACACCTCGGGCACGACCTCGCGGCCGAAGCGGGTGCCGCTGACGGTGACGAATCTCTGCGCATCGGCCGGCAACATCGCGAAGACGCTGCAGTTCAGCGCGAGCGACGTCGGGCTGAACATCATGCCGCTGTTCCACATCCACGGGCTGCTGGCCGGGCTGCTGGCGCCGCTGTCGGCCGGCTCGCAGGTCTATTGCACGCCGGGCTTCAATGCGCTGCGCTTCTACAAGTGGCTCGATGACGCGAAGCCGAGCTGGTATACCGCGGTGCCGACGATGCACCTGGCGATCGCCAGCCGCGGCAAACACAATGCCGAGGTGCTGAAGCGCCATGCGCTGCGTTTCGTGCGCTCGTCGTCGTCGGCGATGCCGCCGCAGCTGATCAAGGAGATCGAGGGGCTGTTCAAGGCGCCGCTGATCGAGTCGTACGGGATGACCGAATCGGCGCACCAGATGGCGTCGAACCCGCTGCCGCCGGCCGAACGCAAACCCGGCACCGTCGGCCGCGCGGCCGGCCCGGAAATCCGCATCCGCGGCGAGGACGGCGGTTTTCTCGGCGCCGGCGAGGTTGGCGAGATCGTGATCCGCGGGCCAAACGTGACGCCGGGTTATGAAAACAATCCGAAGGCCAACGAGGAGGCCTTCGTCGACGGCTGGTTCCGCACCGGCGACCAGGGCTCGCTGGACGACGAGGGTTATCTGAGCATCACCGGCCGGCTGAAGGAAATCATCAACCGCGGCGGCGAGAAGGTCAGCCCGCGCGAGATCGACGAAATCCTGCTCGACCATGTGTCTGTCGCGCAGGTGGTGGTGTTCGGTGCGCCGCACAAGCGGCTCGGCGAGGAAGTGGCTGCGATGGTCGTGCTGCACGAAGGCCACGAGTGCGATGAACGCGAACTGCAGCAGTTCGTCGCCAAGCGGGTGGCCGGCTACAAGGTGCCGAAGAAGATCCTGTTCGTCGACGAGCTGCCGAAAGGCGCGACCGGCAAGCTGCAGCGGATCGGGCTGGCGCAACGCATCGGCCTCGGTTTCGGATCCTATGTCTCAGGCGAGTTCTAAGAAATGAAATATGCAATCGTCGGCGCCGGTGCCATCGGCGGCTACCTCGGCGCGAAGCTGGCCCTGGCCGGTGAGGAAGTCACCTTCATCGCGCGCAACAAGAACCTGGCTGCGATCAAAACAAACGGCTTTCGGCTGCAACTGCCCGACGGCAGCGAACAGCATGCAAAGAATGTCCGTGCGGTGAAGGACCCGGCCGAGGCCGGGCCGCAGGATGTGGTGCTGCTGACGACGAAGGCGCACCAGGTGCGCGACCTGCTGCCGGGCCTGCGCGAGCTGTTCGGACCGGAAACCATGGTCGTCACGATGATCAACGGCGTGCCGTGGTGGTATTTCCAGCGGCTAGGTGGCGCTTACGACGGCCGCGCGCTGAGCAGCGTCGATCCGGACGGCGCACTCGCCGAGGGCATCGAGGTCGAGCGGGTGATCGGCAGCATCGTCTATCCGGCCGCCGAACTGGTCGAGCCGGGCCTGGTTCGTGTCGTCGAGGGCAACCGCTTCTCGATCGGCGAACTCGACGGCCAGCGCACGCCGCGCGTTGACGCATTGAGCAAGTCGCTGATGGCGGCCGGCTTCAAGGCGCCGGTTTCGCGCGACATCCGCAGCGAGATCTGGGTCAAGCTGTGGGGCAACCTGAGCTTCAACCCGATCAGCGCGCTGACGCATGCGACGCTGGAAGAGATCTGCCGCTTCCCGCTCAGCCGCGAGCTGGCGGCGCGGATGATGGACGAGGCGAAGCAGGTCGGCGAAAAACTCGGCGTCGAGTTCAAGGTGTCGCTCGACCAGCGGATCGCCGGTGCCGAAGCCGTCGGCGCACACAAGACCTCGATGCTGCAGGACGTCGAAAACGGCCGCGCCCTCGAACTGCAGGCCCTGGTCGGCAGCGTCGTCGAACTGGCCCGCATCACCGAGACGCCGACGCCGACGATCGATGCGATCTATGCGGCGACCGCCCTGTTGGCGAAAACGCTGTCCGACCGTTGCGGCAGGCTCGAGGTGCAGGCGAGCTGAGCGGGATCTTGCACGAGGGGCTTCAGCCCCGATTCGGGCTGGTGGCATCCGAACAATTCGCGGCTGTTGTGGGAGGGGCTTCAGCCCCGATTCGGGCTGGAGCCATGCGACGCAATCGCGGCTGAAGCCGCTCCCACGGGCATGCGCAGGATGCAGCGCATCGCGCCAATGTGGCCTGTTTGGTGGGAGGGGCTTCAGCCCCGCTTCGGGCTGGTGCCTTGCGACCAATCGCGGCTGAAGCCGCTCCCACGGGCATGCACAGGATGCGGCGCATCGCGCCGATGTGGCCTGTCTGTTGTGGAACGGGCTTCAGCCTCGATCCGGGCTGGAGCCATGCGACGCAATCGCGGCTGCAGCCGCTCCCACGGGCATGCACAGGATGCAGCGCATCGCGCCGATGTGGCCTGTCTGTTGTGGGAGGGGCTTCAGCCCCGATTCGGGCTGGTGCCATGCGACGCAATCGCGGCTGAAGCCGCTCCCACGGGCATGCACAGGGTGCAGCGCATCGCGCCGATGTGGCCTGTCTGTTGTGGGAGGGGCTTCAGCCCCGATTCGGGCTGGTGGCATGCGAACCGATCGCGGCTGAAGCCGCTCCCACGGGCATGCACAGGATGCAGCGCATCGCGCCGATGTGGCCTGTCTTTCGTAGGAGGGGCTTCAGCCCCGATTCGGGCTGGTGCCATTGCAACGAAATCGCGGCTGAAGCCGCTGCTACGGGGCTGCGGCCTCCGGCGGATACCGCAGCTCGCCATCGACGATGCGGGCAAACGGCGTCATCTTGTGTGGCTGCAAACGCGTCGGGCTGATGATCTCGCAGGCGGTGATGCCGTGCACGTGCAGCGCGTCGGCGATCAGCGATCTGTGGCAGCGCCACGGCACGGCCTCGGCACACATCAGTGCAAGCTGTTCGCCCTTCGCCAGTTCGATCAGCCCGAGCAGATCCTGTGCGAAGCTGTCAGTCATCATGTAGTCGGCATAACCGCGGAACGACAGGTTGCGCCAGCCGGCATTCGGCGACTCCGGTGAGGTGCGCCGGAAGCCGCCGAGGCCGCTGGCATGCACATGTTCGATCTGCACGGCAGCCAGGCTTTGCGCCAACGCATCGGCATTGAATTGCGGATTGGTCCGCGAGCGCGGCACGGTGCGCACATCGACCAGCACGCTGACCTGGTGGGCCTTCAGCAATGCGATGAAATCATCGATCGGGCGCGTCGAGTGGCCAACCGTCAGAACGCGGCAGTCGGGCTTGGCAGAGGTCGAAGCAGGCTTGGCCATCGGCGCGGTATCTTGGCGCAACCTGACCGGCACTGCAAGCCGTCGCGGCGGCCCACCTCAGGCCTGCCAGACCCCGTAGCCCGCCTCGCGCAACGCAATCGCCAGTTCGACCTCCATTTCGCACGCCGCCCGGTACGGCATCGGGTTGTAGACCGCATACAGCGCCGGCAGCAGTCGCAGGCCATACTCGATGACATAGCGATTCGCCTGGATGCCCGCCTTGTGCTTGTCGAAGCGCAGATCCGGGTCGACGCCGGTCATGCCGACATAAACGAAGGGCTTGCCGAGTTGGTGGTCCGGATTGGCCTTGCGAAAACGCGGCTCGTTCCAGACCCGGTCGTCGAGTTCGACGACATAGACATGGTGGTGATTCCGACGGCCGCGTGGCGCCTTGCTGCTCACGCGGTGTCGGGCGGCAGTTCGCGCAGCGTCAGCGGATCACGCCTGCCGCCGTAGTAGCGGTCGAGCACGCGGCCATATGGCGAGCTGTCGGCGGCCGCGCGCTCGAACAGCGTCATGCACGAACAAAGCTTCAGATCGTCCGGCGAGCCGAAGATCTGCTGTGCGTTGCGCCCTTCGAGACCGAGCAGGATCTCGCTGCATTGCAGCAGCCGCGCACCGAGCAACGGGTGCGCCGCATAGGCGCGCGCCTCGGCCAGACCTTCGAGCCCGAAATGGCGTGCGGTCGCGCTGCGGCCGAGGCAACGCAGCTGCGGAAAGATGAACCACATCCAGTGAGAGCGCTTGTCGCCGGCACGCAGCTCGGCCAGCACCTGGTCGAATACAGGCGCCTGGGCATCGACGAATCGTTGCAGGTCGTAGGTCATCAGCGCCGGATTTTCAGCCATCTGCCGGCGCGCTGTCACCAGCTCAGCGCGACCAGCCCGGCCACCGCCGCGCCGCCGAGCGCCAGGTAGAGCAGGCAGGGCAGCAGCGTGCGGCGCAGGATCTCGCCTTCGCGGCCCGCCAGGCCGACGGTGGCCGCGCCGGCGACGATGTTGTGCGGGCAGATGATGTTACCGACCGCGGCGCCGAAACCCTGCGCGGCGACGATCACGACCGAAGGCAGCGCGAGCGCCTGTGCGGTCTGTGCCTGCAATGTCGTCAGCAGCACGTTCGACGCGGTGGCCGAGCCGGTGACGAAGCTGCCGAGCGCGCCGACCGCCGGCGCAATCCACGGCCAGGCGCTGCCGATGCCGGCAACTGCGCCGCGCTCGAGTGCGTCGATCAAGCCGCCGTGCAGCATCAGCCGCGACAGCAGCAGCATCGCGAGCAGCGCGACGGTGACCGGGCGCAGCTGCCGCGCAGCGTGGGCCAGCGCGCTGCCGACGTCTTGCAGCGCGACGCGCTGCAGCCGCGCGCCGATCAGCAGCGCGGCCATCAGCAGCGTGCCCGGATGCGTCAGCGGCGACATCTTTCCCTGGTAGCGGTCGAACAGCTGCCACGACAGCGCCGCCTCGCCGAGCAGCGCGGCCAGCGGCGCGATGGCGCGGGTCGCGACGACCAGCACCACCAGCACCAGATAAGGCGAGATCGCTCGGACCAGCTCGCCGGACGCGGCGCTGTCGCCGGGCCCTGCCGCAACCGGCCGCCGGTTCGCGCGCGACAGCGCGGCAACGAAGACGAGCGCACCGATCAGCGCGCCGCCGAGCGTCGCCAGTTCGGGGCCCAGCCAGGCCGCCAGCGCAAGGCTCGGAACGAAGAAGCCGAGCGCCGCCAGCGCTGGCCAGCCGAAGCCGGGGCTGGCGCCGTTGGCCGCCAGCGTGCGGACAAAAAACAGCATCAGCACGCCGCCGAGCGCCGCATGCAGCAGTGCGGTGGTGCGTGCGATCTCGACCGCGCCGAGGCCGGTCAGCGCGACCTGCGCCGCCACCGGTGTGCCGAGCGCGCCGAACGAAACGCCGGCCGCATGGCCGAGCAGCGCCAGCACGACCGCCTGCACCGGCGCAAAGCCGAGGCCAACCAGCAGCGGCGCGGCCAGCGCGACCGGCGTGCCGAAGCCGGCGGCGCCTTCGAAAAACAGCGCCAGCAGCCAGCCGACCAGCAGCGCCTGCCGGGCCGGCGCGTCGCTCAGCCGGCCGAGGCCGCTGCGCAGCGTGGCAATCGCGCCGCTGTTTTCCTGCAGCCGGTGCAGCGCGAGCGCCGGCCAGAGGATCCACAGGATCGTCAGCGCGAGGAAACCGCCTTCTGCGGCGACACCAACGGCGTCATGCCAGCCGCCGGCCTGCGCGCCGGCCGCGGCCGTGGTGCCGAAATCGAAGGCCGTCACCGCGAGCAACGCCGCCAACGCCAGCGCCGCAAGCCCGGCGTGTGCCGCCGACCAGCGCAGGCCGAGCATCAGCAGCAGGATCAGGACGATCGGCGCAGCGGCCAGTGCGGCCGGTAACGCGATGCCCGCCACGCTGGCCGCGGCGTCAGGCCAGCCGCTCGGTCGAGACCGGATGCAGCGGGCGTCCGGTATCGGCGAAGGCGTCGAGGTTGGCGAGCGTCGTCTGTGCGATCGCGGTCAGTGCATCGGCGGTAAAAAAGGCCTGGTGGCCGGTGACGACGACATTCGGGAATGTCAGCAGCCGCGCGAACACGTCGTCGTGCATCACATGGTCGGAAAGGTCGCGGAAAAAGAGGTCGCCTTCCTCCTCGTAGACATCGATGCCGAGGCTGCCGAGCTGGCCTGATTTCAATGCGCCGATCACCGCGCGGGTATCGATCAATGCACCGCGGCCGGTATTGATCAGCATCGCGCCGTGTTTCATCGTCGCCAGTGCAGCGGCATCGATCAGGTGATGGGTCTGCGGCGTCAGCGGACAGTGCAGGCTGACGATGTCGCTGGCGGCGAGCAGTTCGGCCAGCTCGACATACCGCACGCCAATCTGCTCGCACTCGGGATTGATCTGCGGGTCAAATGCCAGCACCCGGCAGCCGAAGCCGCTCATCACGCGCGCAAAACAGGCGCCGATGCGACCGGTGCCGACGATGCCGACGGTGCGGCCGTGCAGGTCGAAGCCGAGCAGGCCCTCGAGCGCGAAATTGCCCTCGCGGGTGCGGGCATAGGCACGGTGCAGATGGCGGTTCAGCATCAGCACCAGCGCGGCGCTGTGTTCGGCCACTGCATGGGGTGAATATTCGGGCACCCGGCCGACCGCGATGCCGAGCTGCGCCGCCGCCTCGAGGTCGACATTGTTGAAACCGGCGCAACGCAGCAGCACCAGCCGCACGCCGTGCTGCTGCAGCGCCTGCAGCACATCGGCGCCGAGATCGTCATTGACGAAGACACACACCGCATCGGCGTCGGCGGCGGCCGCCGCAGTCGCCACTTCGAGCCGGGCCGGCAGGAAGCGCAGTTCATGGCGGCCACCCGCCGCGACGGCGGCGCGGCTCAGGAAATCCTGGTCGTAGGAACGGGTGCTGAAGATCACGAGGCGCATGCCGGCACCGTAGCAGGTCGCATCGTCATTTTGAAGATGCGGATCACCCGGCCTTGCGCTGCGTCAAGGCCGGATGCGAAACGGCCTCCGGCACCCCCGCTCAGGCCGTCGCGCGCTGCTGCACCGCCACCGCAGCCCGCTGCGGCGCGCGCAGCGACTCGAGCTTGCGCTGCTTCTCGTACAGGAAGCTGAGGATCTCCTGCCGGCAATGGTTGTAGACCGGGTCTTCGGCCAGTGCGATGCGGTTGCGCGGGCGCGGCAGCGGCACGTCCATGATCTGGCCGATCGTCGCCGCCGGGCCGTTCGTCATCATCACGACGCGGTCCGACAGCAGCACCGCCTCGTCGACATCGTGGGTGATCATCAGCACGGTATTGCCGAGGTCGGCCTGGATGCGGATCACCTCGTCCTGCAGATGGGCGCGGGTCAGTGCATCGAGCGCGCCGAACGGCTCGTCGAGCAGCAGCACCTTCGGCTCCATCGCCAGTGCCCGGGCGATGCCCACGCGCTGCTTCATGCCGCCGGAGATCTGCGACGGCAGCCGATCCAGCGCATGGGTCATGTGCACCATCTCGAGGTTATGCAGGATCCACTCGCGCCGCTCGGTGGCAGTTTTCCTGCCGGCGAAGATCTTCGCCACCGCGATCTCGACGTTCTGGTACACCGTCAGCCACGGCAGCAGCGAGTGGTTCTGGAACACGACGGCGCGGTCCGGCCCCGGTGTGTCGACCTCGCGGCCGTCGAGGATGATGCCGCCGGAGCTTGCCTGCAGCAGACCGGCGACGATGTTCAGCACGGTGGACTTGCCGCAGCCGGAATGGCCGATCAGCGAGATGAACTGGCCGCGTTCGACGGCGAGGTCGATGCCCTTCAGCACCGGGTGCGCCTTCGCACCGTCGCCGAACACCATGTCGACCTGCGAGATGTGGAGATAGGCCTGGCTCATGATCGCTCCTAGCTGGCGGAGGTTCCGCGGGTGACCTTGTGGCCGATCAGCGCGACCATGCGGTCGAGCGTGAAGCCGACCAGGCCGACATAGACCAGCGCAAGAATGATGTCGGAGATGCGCGAGCTGTTCCACGCGTCCCAGATGAAGAAGCCGATGCCGACGCCGCCGATCAGCATCTCGGCGGCGATGATCGCGAGCCACGACAGGCCGACGCCGATGCGCAGCCCCGAGAACACATACGGCGCCGCGGCCGGCAGCATGATCTTCAGGAAATATTCGATGCCGTTCAGCCGGATCACCTTCGCGACATTGCGATAGTCCTCCGGAATGTTGCGGATGCCGACCGAGGTGTTGATGATGATCGGCCAGATCGAGGTGATGAAGATCACGAAGATCGCCGACGGGTTGCCGTCGCGAAAGCCGGCCAGCGAGATCGGCAGCCAGGCCAGCGGCGGCACCGTGCGCAACACCTGGAACAGCGGATCGAGGCCGCGCAGCGCCCAGGTCGACTGGCCGACCAGCACGCCGAGGCTGACGCCGACGACCACCGCCAGCGAATAACCGAAGGCGACGCGCTGCAGGCTTGCAAGCAGTTGCCACGCAAGGCCGACGTCGTTGCCGCCGTTGTTGTAGAACGGGTCGACGATCAGCTCCCAGGTGTCGCTGACGACCTGGGACGGGCTCGGCAATGCGGCGCCCGGCGCCGAGCCGAGCAGCTGCCAGATGCCGATCAGCGCACCGATCACGATCAGCGGCGGCAGCACCCGCGAGACGAAGCCGCGGCCGGCCGCCGCGAGCCATTCGCGCCAGGCCGGCGGCTCGGGTGGGAGGGAGGTCGGCAACGGGATCGCGCCGACGGATTCGGTGGTGCTCATCAGGGGCTCCGTGTGGATTTCGGTGCGGCCGGATCAGGCGGCGCGCAGGTATTTGATGTCGAGGCTGTCGAGGTATTTCTTCGGATTGGCCGGGTCGAAGACCTTGCCGTCGAAGAATTTCTCGATGCCGCGCGAGGTCGAGGTCGGGATGTCCTTGGCAGCGACGCCGAGCTCCTTCGCGGCGGCCTTCCAGATGTCCTCGCGATTGACCTTCGCGATCAGCGCCTTGGTGTCGAGGTTCGGCGGCAGGTAGCCCCAGCGCTGGTTCTCGGTCAGGAACCACAGGTCATGGCTCTGGAACGGGTAGCTTGCGTTGTCCTTCCAGTAGCGCATCTGGAACTTGCTGTTCGCCTCGACGCGGCCGGTGCCGTAGTCGAAATCGCCTTTCACGCGGTCGATGATGTCGGCGACCGGTGCATTGATCCAGCGCCGGCGCGAGCAGATCTCGGCAACCTCGGCGCGGTTCGCCGGGTCCTCGCACCAGATCTGCGCTTCCATCACCGCCTTCAGCAGCGCCTTTGCCGAGTTCGGATTGGCCTCGACATAGTCGGCGCGCATCGCGAACGATTTTTCCGGATGGTTCATCCACAACTCGCTGGTCGTCAGCGCGGTGTAGCCGATGTTCTGGTTGATCAGTTGGCGGTTCCACGGCTCGCAGACGCAGAAGGTGTCCATGCTGCCGACCTTCATGTTGGCGACCATCTGCGCCGGCGGCACGACGATCGTCGTGATGTCGCGGGTCGGGTCGACGTTGCCGGCGGCCATCCAGTAGCGGATCCACAGATCGTGGGTGCCGCCCGGAAAGGTCATCGCCGCATTGACCGGCTTGCCGGTGCGCACCCGTTTGGCGAGCAGCGCCTTGCGGAACTCCTTGTTGTCGAGCCCGACCTTCAGGTCCTTGTATTCATTGGCGACCGAGATGCACTGGCCGCCGAGGTTCAGCCGGCCGAGGATCATCATCGGCGTCGGCACGTTGTTCGCGGTGACCGCGCCGGTGCTGATCAGATACGGCATCGGCGTCAGGATGTGGGCGCCGTCGATGCCGCCGGACTTCGAGCCGAGCACGAGGTTGTCGCGCGTCGTGCCCCACGACGACTGCTTGACGACCTCGACATCGGTCATGCCGTGTTTCTTGAAGAAGCCTTTTTCGTCGGCGACGAACAGCGGCGCGGCATCGGTCAATGCGATGAAGCCGAGCTTGGCCGCCCTCGTCTCAAGCGCGCTGCCCTGCGCGACGACGATCGACGGCAACAGCGCGCCGGTGGCGGCGGCGCCGCCCAGTGCCGCGGCGCGCTTCAGCAGCGTGCGACGGCCCGGTGCTGCGGGATGGTTGGAGTGGTTGTCCATGGTCGATTCCTCGGTAATCAATGTGGAGAGGTGAACGGCCACCGACCGCCCCATGCAGGTCGGCACGGGATGGAAAGGTTTGCCGTCTGGCAAGCGTCAAGAGATCCATCGCCGCACCGCCGTTAGCGCAGCCCGCTGCATCCGATAGCAGTTGTCGTGCCAGCGTGCGAAAGGTTGTTCGCGTGCAGGCGATTGGCAGGCGTCAGCCGGGTTGCTGCGCCGTCGCGGAGCAGATCAGGCGTTGCCGCGCACTCAATTGGCTTGCCGCCGACTCTTGCTCGGCCCGCAATCGGTGCAGCGCAGGCCTCGCCGAGTGAACGTTTGCGCATCAGTCGGGAACCAAGCGGCATTTGTTGGAGTCGCCGCCATGCCGCCAGTGGTTTTCCGTTCCGATCAGCAAGTGCCCGGGTCGCAGCATCCGCGCTACGAGATCGGCGAATGGTTTGTCACGATGTATTACGCCGACGACGACGTCGATCCGGAGGATTACCGGCGCGTCGAGGCGATTGCCTGCGCGCTGCGCGGCAGCCTGGGCACCGCGGCGCCGATGTTCCTGAACCAGCACCATCCGTCGATACCGGTCGAGAACGCGGCTCGCTCAAGCCACCCTGGAGAACAGGATGAGATGCACGACGAGCCGCCGACGATGCGTCACTTCCACATGGAATTGATCGGTGAGCAGCGCGACCGGGGCTTCAGCGCGCTCGGCATGATCGATGCGCTGAAAGCCAGACTCGCGGCATGCCGCTGGAACACCGACGAGCAACCGGACCATGTCGGCTTGCTGACGGCCGGGTAGGACGCCGCCGACCTCGTTTTGCGTTTTTCGTGACTGGTGTCTCGGTGCCGCAGGAGTAACTTGGAGGTGCGCGGAAACGCCGCGTACAACACGCGAAAGGAAGTGCAAATGAACAAGGAACAAATGAAGGGTTCGGCGAAGGAAGCTGCCGGCAAGGTGCAACAGAAGGCTGGCGAAATGACTGGCAGCACCGAACACGAACTGAAGGGCAAGGCTCGCGAAGAATCCGGCAAGATGGAGAAGAAGGCCGGCGACGCGAAGGAGCACATCAAGGACGACAGCAGCCATCGCAACAAGCACTGATGGCGGTCGGCGCCCACGTGGCGCCTGACAGCTGAAGCAACAACCCCGGCCAGCAGGCCGGGGTTTTGTCGTGGGCGCTTGTGCCCCTCAAGCGTCGACGTCGACAGGCCGTGTCGGCCGCCAGATCGGATTCTCCTTGAGCTTGCGCTGTGTCGTCGCCGCGTCGGCAAGGGTCTCGCTGATCCCCGGAAGCAGCGCGGCTAACTCCTCGCGATGCTGCTCGAAGTGGCTCCGTGACTCTCCTTCGCCCGCGACGCCATCCGAGGTGCCGGGCGGCATGTCGGCGTTTGCGGCCGAGGATGCGCCGAAACCGAGAACGCATGCAGCGGCGAAGCCGTGCACCAGCTGGCTGTGTGTCATTTCGAACCTCTGTGATGGGCAGGAAGCGCTGCCCGCGCGCTCTCGACGGGGTCAAACGAGGCGTGCTGTAGAGCGAGACGCCCTGCAAGGCACTCCCTGACTGCGCTTGCGGCACGTCCAATGTCGTGCGGCGGATCGATTGGGCGCCTTTTGCGCAGAAATAGATAGTTGCCAAGCTAGGGGGAGCAGCGCGGCCGGCGCCTCGTCAGGTGGCCGGCATGGCGGAGGCGGCATGTGGGTGCCAATCGGCAATGCTGCACTGGCTGAGGCCGGCCCCTCCCGGGCCGCGGTTACGAGTGAAACCGCGGCCGCCGCTTTCGACACCGTGATGCAACAGCGCGCGGAGATCCTGACACCACGACGTTCCGGTCACACCCTGCAGAAATGGCAGCCGGGGCGTCCGATTTCAGGAGTCCATCATGCGAATCAAATACGAACTGCTGGCGGCTGTTGCGCTGCTCGGCGTCACCGCTGCGCTGCTGCGGCCCGCCGTGACGCCGCTCAACACGGCGGGTGCCCGAGCCGATCATCCGGCGCTGGAGGCTGATGCGCCGCGGCATGCCGATGGCATCAAAGGCGCGGCTGCGCAGGAACGCGCTCGGCAGCGCCTGCAGGCGATCGACGCCGCGCGGATGCGCCAGGTCGCGAGTGGCGCGCTGACGGCGCGCGAGGTGACGCCAGCCGAATTGCGCTTGATCCGCAACGGCGCGGTCTTCACCGAAGCGACGCTCTGAAAAGGACAACCCGCCTTGACAGGCGGGTTGTCGTGGTCGTTGCCGCTACAGCTCAGCGGGTGTTTGCCGGCTGCGCTGCCGCCGCGCCGCGGCCGCCGCGGTATTTGCGGATTTCGCCGCTTTCGATTCGCTTCCAGTAACCCTCGGCCTCGCGCTTGACGATCGGCATCAGGAAATACAGGCCGATCACGTTCGGGATCGCCATCAGGAAGATCATCGAATCGGAGAAGTCGATCACCGGGCCGAGGTTCATCGTCGCGCCGAGCACGACGAAGCAGCAGAAGAAGAACTTGAACAGCAGGTCCATCGAGCGGCTTTCGCCGACCATGTAGGTCCACGACTTCAGCCCGTAATAACTCCACGAGATCATCGTCGAGAACGCAAACAGCAGCACCGCCGCGGCGAGCACATACGGGAACCACGAGAACGCGGTCGAGAACGCGGCCGAGGTCAGTTCGACGCCGGTCAGGTCGGTCGCGAGCTTGCCGCTGATGACGATCACCAGTGCCGTCATCGTGCAGATCACGACGGTGTCGATGAACGGCTCGAGCAGCGCGACATAACCTTCGGTGATCGGCTCCTTCGTGCGCACTGCCGAGTGGGCGATTGCCGCCGAGCCGATGCCGGCCTCGTTGGAGAACGCGGCACGCTTGAAGCCCTGGATCAATGCGCCGATGAAGCCGCCCGCCGCACCCTCGCCGGTGAAGGCGCCGGCAAAGATCTGGCCGAATGCCCAGCCGACCTTGTCGATGTTGAAGGCGATGATGATCAGGCCGGCAATCAGGTACAGCACCGCCATGAACGGCACGATCTTCTCGGTCACGCGCGCGATCGACTTGATGCCGCCGATGATCACCATGCCGACCAGCACCGCCAGCACCAGGCCGAACAGCCAGCCCTTGTCGGCAAACCAGCTGGCCTCGCCGCCGGTGACGTTGACGAACTGCTGGAAGGCCTGGTTGGCCTGGAACATGTTGCCGCCGCCGACCGCGCCGCCGATGCAGCAGATCGAGAACACCACCGCAAGCACCTTGCCGAGCCCGCCCTGGCCGCGTTCGGCGAAGCCGCGCGACAGGTAGTACATCGGGCCGCCGGAGATGCTGCCGTCGGGGTTCTCGCGGCGGTATTTGACGCCGAGCGTGCACTCGGTGAATTTCGACGCCATGCCCATCAGGCCGGCCAGGATCATCCAGAAGGTGGCGCCGGGCCCGCCGATCGAGACCGCGACCGCGACCCCGGCGATGTTGCCGAGCCCGACCGTGCCGGACAACGCGGTGGCGAGTGCCTGGAAGTGCGAGACCTCGCCGGCATCGTTCGGATTGCTGTAGTCGCCACGCACCAGTTCGATCGCATGCCAGAAGCGACGGAATTGCACGAAGCCGAAATACAGCGAGAAGACCGTTGCCGCGAGCACCAGCCAGCCGACGATCAGCGGAAAGGCGACGCCGTTGACGTCGACCGAATAGAAGACGAGGCCGGCGACGGCATTCGACACCGGTGAGATCAGCGCATTGATCTGCTCGTCGATGCCCTGCGCATGGGCTGCCAGCGGGCTCGCGAGCGCAAGCGCCGTCGCACCGGCGCGGATGGTCTTGTTGGTCATGTCTGGCTTCTTGTTGGTTGTCCGGCGGTTCATGGGATGACGGTGACCGGTACCGGCGATGCCTGCACCAGCGTCAGCGATGCGCTGCCGATGATCCGGTTTGCCAGCGGCGAGCCGCCGGAGCGGCCGACGAAGATCTGGCAGGCCTTCTTGTCGGCGGCCACCTCGCACAACACCTCGGCGACGTGGCCGAAGCGCACCTCACCGCTGATCGGCACGCCGGCGTCGGCCCACTGGGCCTGCGTGTCGTCGAGCATCTTCTGGCCGAGCGCCTTGTGCTTGTTGCGCACTGCATGCTGCTGCGCCAGCTCGTCGGCGGTCATGAAGGTATACGGCGACCATTCGATGACGTGAACGAGATGAACACTTGCGCCAGCGAGCTTGGCGCGGTCGACGGCGAAATCGATCGCCCGCCGTGAAAGGTCGGGCCCTGCGGTCCCGACGATGAAGACGTTGTCCATGCTTGCGAGCCTCCTGCTTCTGCAGTCCTCGATCGCGAACACGGTAGACCCCGCCGCTTCCGAGGTCAACCGGACAGAACCCGCAGATCAGCCGCCCGCAACGGCTCCATAATCGCCTGCCCATGCCAGCCGAAGCCCTTCGCGCCAGTGCCCTGGCGTTCCAGCTCGTTGCCCCTCCTGCGGGCTTCGTCGACGACCCGTACCCGCTCTATGCGGCGCTGCGCGAGCACGATCCGGTGCACGAACTGGCGCCGGGCAGCTTTCTGCTGACCCGTTATGCCGACGTCGCGGCGATCTACCGCAGCGCCGATGTCAGCTCCGACAAGCAACGCGAATTTGCGCCGCGGATGGGCGCCGGCACGCCGATCTACGAACATCACACCAGCAGCCTGGTTTTCAACGACCCGCCGCTGCACACCCGGGTGCGCCGGCTGATGATGGGCGCGCTGAACCAGCGGGCGATCGCGCGGATGGAGCCCGGCGTCGTCGCGCTGGTCGACCGGCTGCTCGATGGCCTTGCCGACGAGCCGGCGCCGGACCTGATCGAACATTTCGCTGCGGCGATTCCGGTCGAGGTGATCGGCAACCTGCTGGTGGTGCCGCCGGACGAACGCGGGCCGCTGCGCGACTGGTCGCTGGCGATCCTGTCGGCACTCGAGCCAGCGCCGGCGCCGCAGGTGCTGGCACGCGCGAATGCGGCAACCACCGATTTCCTCGACTTTCTGCGCGCGCTGGTCGCCGACCGGCGCGCCCGGCCGGGCGACCCGGATGCCGATGTGCTGACCCGGCTCATCCAGGGCGACGGCGGCGAGCAGTTCAGCGAGCCCGAGCTGCTGCACAACTGCATCTTCCTGCTCAATGCCGGCCACGAGACGACCAGCAACCTGATCGGCAACGGCATGTGCGCATTGATGCGCCACCGCGACCAGCTCGAGCGGCTGGTTGCCGACCCGGCGCTGCTGCCGACCGCGATCGAGGAATTGCTGCGCTTCGAGAGCCCGCTGCAGCTGAACAACCGGATGACGACCGCCGCGATGACGCTCGGCGGGCGCGAGCTGCCAGCCGGCACCTTCCTGACGCTGGCGATTGGCGCGGCGAATCGTGACCCGGCTGAATTCCCGGATCCGGACCGCCTCGATGTCGCACGCAAGCCGAACCGCCATGTCGCATTCGGCCACGGCGCCCATGCCTGCGCCGGCATGAATGTCGCGCGGCTCGAGGCCCGCATCGCGATCGGTCGCCTGCTCGCGCGTTATCCGGCGATCGATCTGGCCGGCGCGCCGCAGCGCGATCCGCGGCTGCGCTTTCGCGGCTTCAGGGCGCTTCCAGTCAGCCTGACCTGAGGGGCGGGACGCTCAACGGGTATCGCTGATCGCCGCTGGTGGCGGCAACGGCGAGTCGCAGCCGGTCGCTACCAGCAGCGTCGCGACGACGATGACAGGGCCGATCAGCCAGCCGAGCCGCCGCGAGCCGCGCTCCACGCGGCGCTCGTGCTCGCGGTCGATCTCGTTGTTGGCGCGCCGGCTGGGTTTGCAGTCGTCCATCACGAAGCCTTCCTGGCATCGGTCAGTTCGAAGCCGGCGGCCTGCCAGGCCTTGATCGAGCCCCAGCAGACCGACACCTCCTGGTGGCCGAGCCGGCGCAGCGCCGCCGCGGCAACCAGCGCGCGTTTGCCGGATTTGCAATAGGTCACGATCGGCCGGTCGCGCGGCAGGTCGGGCGCCTTCTGCTCGATCTGCCCGACGTAATGGTGTTCGGCACCGGCGATGTGGCCCTGCTCGTATTCATCGATGGAGCGCACATCGAGCAGCAGCGGCGGCTGGTCGCCGGCCAGGCGCTTTTTCAGCTGATGCACGTCGATGCCATGCAAGGCCTGCAGCGGCTTCGCGGCGGTGGCCCAGCTGTCGGCGCCGCCGGCCAGAAAACCGTCGATTCGCTCGAAGCCGATCCGCACCAGTGTGCGCACCGCACGCTCGCGGTCGCTGGCCTGCTCGAGCAGCAGAACGATCGGCCGCTGGCTGTCGAGAAACCAGCCGCCGAAGGCGGCGAGCATCGGCAGCGGAATCGCGATCGCCTCGGCGATGCAGGCGCCGGCGATCGATTGCCCGGGGCGCAGGTCGAGCAGCTGCGCGCCGTTGGCAAGCGAGCGCTCGAGTTGCTGCATCGCCAGCGGCGCCGGCCGCGGCAGCCGTTGCAGGCCGGGGCTGTCGCCCATGTTGGCCGCTTCCATCCGTTCGAAATACGGCGGCTTGTAATGGTGTTCGCTGGTTTTAGCCTCGATGAAGGCCTTGCGGTCGAGCTGCAGCTTCGGGTTGTTGCGACGTTCGTCACCGATGGTCGAGAACTCGCGTTTTGCAATGCCCGATCCGCACACCGAGCCGCTGCCGTGGGCTGGCCAGATCTGCGCCTGGTCGCCGATCGGCAGCAGCTTGTCGTGCAGGCTGTCGTACAGCAGGCCGGCCACCTCCTCCGCGCGGTCGGGATAAAAATCGGTGCGGCCGACATCGCCGACGAACAGCGCGTCGCCGGTGAAGACGCCGACCGGCGAGTCGCCGGTCTCGGTGTGGACCAGCACGACAGAGATCGAATCGTCGGTATGGCCCGGCGTGTACAAGACCTTCAGGCGCAGATCGCCGAACTCGAATTGCTTGCCCTCTTCGGCGACCTTTGCATACGGCACATCGAAGTCCGGGCTGCGGCCGCGCCAGACGGTTGCACCGGTGCGCTGCGCGAGTTCGCAGGCGCCGGAAATGTAGTCCTCGTTGCGGTGGGTCTCGAAGATGCGCGTGATGCGCAGGCCGGCATCGGATGCGGCCTCGAGATAGCGGTCGACATCACGGCTCGGGTCGACGATTGCCGCTTCGTCACCGCCGCCGACCAGGTAGGAATGGTGTGCCAATCCTTCGGACACGATGGTCTTGAGGAGCATCGGCTCGCCTCTTTCGAAAGTATCAATTGAAGGCCCTGCTGAGCCGGACCCTGCGGAAGACGATGCCATGCGACCACGCCGTTGCGTGCGCGACGGCAACGCAGCGTCACGTAGGAAAAAGCCTGCACACATTGCAGTGAACTGCGCCGGTGTCGCACCGTCGAACGGCTTGACCACGCAATGACCACGGAGACGACGATGGGCTTGATGGAGCGCGCATCCACCACCATCGGTCGGTCCCACCTGACGGCTGCGGCACTGCTCGCTGCGGTCGCGGTGACAGCACCGGCCGTGTTTGCACAGACACCGGCAGCCGCGCAGGCGGCGAAGCTTGTCGACCTGCCATCGTTTGCCGATGCAAGGAAGATTGCCGACACCACCTGCGCCAGCTGCCATGGTGCGCAGGGCGAGGGCATGCCGGCGGCGGGTTTTCCGCGGCTCGCCGGCACCGGCGGCGCCTACCTGCAATCGCAACTCGATGCCTTTGCATCGGGCTACCGAAAGAATTCGGTGATGCAGCCGATCGCGCAGGCGTTGTCGCAGCAGCAGCGCATCGAGCTGGCGCAGTTTTATGCCAGCCTGCCGGCGACGGTGTCGGTCGACAAGACCGCGTTTCTCGAACCGGATCCGTCGAACCTCGGCGAATGGCTGGCGCTGCGCGGCCGCTGGACCGATGACATCCCGCCTTGCGGCCACTGCCATGGCCCGACCGGTCTCGGCGCTGGCGAACATTTCCCGCCACTCGCGGGCCAGCCGGCATCCTATCTGCGCGATCAGCTGCAGGGCTGGAAAGACGGACTGCGGCCGCCCGGCCCGATGGCGCTGATGGTGCTGATCGCAAGCCGGCTGAACGCCGCCGACATTGCGGCGGTCGCCAACTTTTACGCGACGCTCCCTGCGAAGCCGCAACCGGCACCCCGCCAAGGAGGACCGCAATGAGACTGGAAAAACTGCAAACCAACCGCAGCCGCACCTGGACGCGCATGGCGATGCTGGCCGCATTGCTCGGCGGCGTTGGCTTCACGGTCGCCGAGACCGCTGTCGTGCCGCCGCACACGCCGAAAGTCGGTGCGATACCGAAATACCCGCCAGGCATGTTCCAGCCGCCGTCGCCGACGACGATTCCCGACGACGAGATGGGCGCGATGATCAGAAAGGGCCAGCGCATCTTCATGCACACCGGCGAGCTCGCGCCGCAGTTTGTCGGCAACCGGCTGGCCTGTGCCAACTGCCACCTCGATGCCGGGCGCATGCCCGATTCGGCGCCGATGTGGGCGGCCTTTGTCTCCTACCCCGCATACCGGTCGAAGAACCAGCATGTCAATACGCTGGCCGAACGCATCCAGGGCTGCTTCACCTACAGCATGAACGGCAAGGCGCCGCCGCTCGGCGACCCGGTGCTGGTGGCGCTGCAGTCGTATTTCCAGTGGCTCGCGACCGGCGCGGAGGTCGGCAGCAAGATGATGGGCAGCGGCTACCCGAAACTCGACCAGCCGGAGCGCGAACCCGACTATTTCGAAGGCCAGAAGGTTTATGCGCAGAACTGCGCGTTGTGCCACGGCGCCAATGGCGAGGGCCAGCGCAGCAGCGACGGCAAGCAGGTCTTTCCGCCGCTGTGGGGCCCGGAATCCTTCAACTGGGGCGCCGGCATGCACCGCATCGGCACCGCCGCTGCCTTCATCAAGGCGAACATGCCGTTCAGCCGTGGCGGCCTGCTCAGCACGCAGCAGGCCTGGGATGTCGCGTTGTTCATGAACAGCCATGAGCGGCCGCAGGACCCGCGTTTTGCCGGCTCGGTCGACGCGACGCGGGAACAATTCCATGCGTCGGACGACTCGATGTACGGCCGGCGCTTCAACGGCCACCTGCTCGGCTCCGGCCGCTGATTGCGTTGGGTCGGGGCGATGCCGGAAAGCCGGCATCGTCGTACAGTTGTTGTCCACTCACAGGACGGGCCGGCGATGGACAACGAGATGCAGCAACGGGTCGCACGCAGCTTCGACGCGCAGGGGCTGATGGCCACGCTCGGCGCGAAGCTGCTGCATGTCGACGACGGCGAGGTGCAGATCGAATTGCCGTATGCGGCGCACCTGACGCAGCAGCACGGCTATCTGCATGCCGGCGCGGTGTCGAGCATCCTCGACAGTGCATGCGGTTATGCGGCGCTGACGCGCGCGCCGGCCGGCAGCGATGTCGTCACCGCCGAATTCAAGATCAACCTGATGCGCCCGGCGATCGGCGAGCGCTTCATCGCGATCGGCAAGGTGCAGAACGCCGGGCGGATGCTGACGGTCACCAATGGCGAGGTCCGCGCCTTCAGTGCCGGCGCCGATGCCTACAAGGTGGTGGCGCTGATGCAGGCGACGATCGTCAGCGTCGTGCGTTGAAAAGCTTCGATTCGAAGGGGGCCTTGTCATGCCCGAGCAACTGACCAAACATCCGGACGTCACGCTGCAGGTGCTGCGCAGCGCTGGCGCGCGTTGCGGCGAAGGCGAGCCGCAGCAGATCCTGCGCGACTGCCCGGCGCCGCGTTTCTGCAAGTTGCCGGGCGGCGAGATCTGCGTGTATGGGCTGCCGGAGGCGGCGTCGATGACACAACTGAAGCCCGGCGACTGGCAACAGCTGGCGATGCTGGCCGCCCCCGCACCGGCCACGCCGCCACCGGCAGGGCTCAGCGATGCGCTGTCGGTTGCCGCGATCGCGCTGCTGGTCGGCCTGGTCGGCGGCTACCTGATTGCTCGCCTGTTCGGCAGGACTCGCTGACCGCGCGAACACCAGGCCTGCTGCAGTGGTTTCAGCGGCCGCTGCGCCGCGCGAGGTGAATGCCGGCGATCATGCAGCGCACCGATCCTCCCGCCGTTTCGATTGTCGGCACGTCGAGCGCCACCAGCCTTGCCGAGCGCTCGATGCTGCGCCGCTGCGCGGCCGTCAGGCACGCCAGCGCCCGGCTCGACAGGGCCAACAGGCGGCCGTCGCGGCCCGACAGCTCGATCGCGTTGCCGGCGAATTCGTCGATCTGCTGCGCGCTCAAGGCAATCACCTCGCGCCCGCTTTCGTGCAGGCGGGCGCGTACCGTCTCGGCCCGGCGCGGATCGGTGAAGAGGTCGAACCCGACCATTGCGAATTCGGTCGCAACCGACATCATCACATTGGTGTGATAAACCGCGCGGCCGTGGCGATCGATGGTGTCGAACGCGATCGGCTCGAAGTTGAAATGGGTGCAGAAACGCTCCAGCGCGACCGGGTCGGCGCGGTTCGAGCGGGCGGTATAGGCGACCCGTGCCAGGTGGTCGAGCACCATCGCGCCGGTGCCTTCGAGGAAGACGCCGTCGGGCTCCAGACCGGAATAGTCGATCACGTCCTGCACGCGGTACCGGGCCTTCAGCAACTCGATCACGTCGCTGCGCCGCTCGCGGCGCCGGCTCGGCGAAAACATCGGATAGATCGCGACATGACCACCCGGGTGGGTCGAGAACCAGTTATTCGGGAAGACCGAATCCGGCGTATCGCGTTCGCCGTGATCGTCGAACAGGTGGACCGTGACACCTTCGGCCTCGAGGAGCGCCGCGGCGGCACCGACCTCGGCATGGGCTGCCGCGGCGACGATCGCCGCATCGGCGTCTGTCGAGACGCGCTGGTAGGCGTTGTCTGCCGCGGTCTCGGGGTTCGACGCAAAGCGATGCGGCCGGACCATCACCACCGCAGCCGGCGCCTGGATCGATCGGATGGTGGACATGCCCGGGCCGGCCGTCAGGCGACGCGGCGCACGATCGCCGCCGCTGCTTCATCGGCACGCGTCAGGCAAAACAGATCCTTCGGGTCCTGTGCCGACGGCACCAGTTCGACCTCGACGCCGAGCTGGCGCTGCTCGGCCTCGGCGAGCACATGTCGCAGCGTCGAATAGTCCTCGAGCGCAAAACCGACCGAGTCGAATACCGTCACCTGCCGCGGATGCTGGCGGCCGGTTTCGCTGCCAGCCAGCACGCGCCACAGGTCGACCACCGGGAAATCGGCCGGCAACTGCTGGATATCGCCTTCGATGCGGGTCTGCGGCTCGTATTCGACGAAGACGCGAGCGCCGCGCAAGACGTCGGCGTGCAGTTCGGTCTTGCCCGGGCAGTCGCCGCCGATCGCATTGATGTGCATGCCGGGTTCGATCATCTCGGGTGTCAGGATCGTCGCCAGCGTCTTGTCGGCGGTCACGGTGGTCACAATATCGGCGCCGCGAACCGCTTCGGCGGTCGACCCGGCTCGCACGATCTTCAGCGACGGCCAGGCGGCCAGGTTGCGGATCAGCTTGTCGGTGGCCTGCGGATCGACGTCGTAGACGGCGATTTCGTCGATGCCGAGATGGTTGTGGAAAGCCAGCGCCTGGAACTCGCTTTGCGCGCCATTGCCGATCAGCGCCATCCGGCGTGATTCCGGCCGGGCCAGCGCGCGTGCCGCCATCAGCGAGGCCGCGCTGGTGCGCAATGCGGTGGCCAGCGTCAGTTCGGACAGCAGCACCGGATAACCGGTCTCGACCTCGGCCAGCACGCCGAAGGCCATCACCGTGTACAGGCCCTGCGCTGTATTCGACGGGTGGCCGTTGACGTACTTGAACGCATAACGCTCGGCATTGGCGACCGGCATCAATTCGATGACGCCGATTTCGGAATGGCTGGCGACCCGTGCGCTCTTGTCGAACTCGTGCCAGTGCACGAAATCGGCCTGGATCACGTCGGCCAGGTCGCCGATGAAACGGGGGACGCCGATTTGCTGGACCAGGCGGGACATGGTGGGGACATCGACAAAACGGGTCATGAAATTTCTCCTCTCGGGTGCCGTCGATACGGCTGCCCAACAAGATCTCATTGTCGGATCGGCTGGTGCCAATGTGAACAGTGCAACTTGTCAGAAAATAAGATGGAGTTAGCATTCCGCCACATGGCAGCAGCACTTTGACTCATCAATGGACGATGTCGACCGCCAATTGATCGCCTTGCTGCGCGACAACGCGCGCGAGCCGGTGGTCACGCTGGCGCGCAAGCTGCGCGTGGCCCGGGCGACGGTGCAGAACCGGATGGCCAGGCTGGAGCGCGACGGCACGATCGTCGGCTACACGGTGCGGCTGAAGCCTGAAGCGGAAAGCCACCGCATCCGCGCAATGATGGGCATCGAGGTCGCCGGCGCGCATGGTGACGCGGTGCGCAAGCTGCTGCGTGGCCATGCCAACGTCGTCGCACTGCATTCGACCAACGGGCGCTGGGATCTGATTGCCGAACTGCGTGCCGATACGCTCGAGGCCTTCGACAAGGTGCTCAATGCGATCCGCAACATCGACGGCATCGAAAGCACCGAGACCAGCATCCTGCTGTCGACGCAGAAGGCGTGACGGCCCGCAGCCGCTGCGGGCCATGCATCAGAATCGAAGCCGATCGCTTCAACCACCGCGGGCCTGCGCTAGGTCCTTTTCCTTCCCGTTTCGGAGAACGCTTCATGGAGATCAACTATCGAGTCGCCGTCGTCACCGGCGCTGCCAGCGGCATCGGCCGCGAAGTCACCTTGCAACTGGCGCAGCGTGGCGCAATGGCGGTCGCGATGGTCGACATGACCGATGCGGTGGTCGAGGCCGCTGCCGAGGCCAATGAGAAGGCGGGCCGGACGGTGGCCTTCGCCTTCCAGGGCAATGCGACCGACGAAGCCTTCCGTCAGTCGGTCTTCGACCGGATGGAACAGGATTTCGGCCTCGCGACGATCTGCATCCCGGCCGCCGGCATCACCCGCGACGACCTCGCGCTGCGTCTGGACAAGAGCACCGGCAAGATGCGCATCTATCCGGTCGAGACCTTTCGCCTAGTCGTCGAAGTCAACCTGATCGCACCGGTCTACTGGGCGCTCGAGATGGTGTCGCGGATCGCGCAGGACCGCGTTGCGAAGGGCCTGAAGCGCTGGGTGCCGAGCGAACATCTGCAGGGCGCGATCATCTTCATCGGCTCGGTCTCGTCGCAGGGCAACAAGGGCCAGATCTCGTATGCGAGCACGAAGGCCGGCCTCGAGGGCGCCGCCGCGACGGTGATGAAGGAGGCGATCTATTACGGCGTGCGCTGCGGCGTGATCCACCCCGGCTTCACCGATACGCCGATGGTGCGCGCACTCGGCGAGGACTACATCGCGAAGAACATCCTGCCGTATACGCAGCTCGGCCGGCTGATCCGTCCGCAGGAGATCGCCGATGCGATCTGCTTCATGGTCACCAACTCGGCGGTCAGCGGCGAGTTGTGGGCCGACGCCGGCTGGCACGCACCGGCCTGACGGGGCGGCCCGGGCGGGCAATCCCGGCTGCCGCGCGGCCGGGGCGGCTCCTACACTCGATGGATCCACCACCGACCGGAGCGCCGATGATCGACAAAGCGAAAGCCAGGCTGACCGCAAAGGATTTCGACCGGGAGTTCCGGGCGCAGATCGCGCAGATGACGTCGGGGCTGGCGCCGACCGCGTTCACGTCGGCCTGGCGCGACTGGGCAACGCAGATGGCGGTATCGCCGGGGCGGCGCGTCGAGCTGCGGCGCCATGCGATGGAACGCGCCAACGATACCTGGGCGTTTGCTGCGCGCGCGCTGACCGGCGCGCCGGTGCCGCCGTCCGACGGGCTCGATGGCGAGACCGACAAGCGATTCGATGCACCGGAATGGTCGGTATTCCCGTTCAACGTCTATGCGCGGGCCTACCAGAACAATGCGCAGCTGATGCGCGAGGCGATCAGCGATGTCCACGGTGTCTCCGACTACCACCAGCAACTGGTCGAGTTTTCGGTGCGATTGCTGCTCGACTCGACGTCGCCGACCAACTGGCTAGCGACCAACCCCGAGCTGCTTGCGCTGACGCAGGCCGAGCAGGGCCAGAACCTGGTGCGCGGCATGCAGCACCTGGTCGAGGACATCGGCCGCACGCTCGACGGCGCGACGCCGGCTGGCACCGATGAATTCGAGGTCGGCCGCAACCTGGCGGTGACACCCGGCAAGGTGGTGTATCGCAACGAGCTGATCGAGCTGATCCAGTACGAACCGTCGACGAAGACGGTGTACGCCGAGCCGTTGCTGATCGTGCCGGCGTGGATCATGAAGTACTACATCCTCGACCTGAGCGCACGCAACTCGCTGGTCAAATACCTCGTCGACCAGGGGCACACGGTCTTCATGATCTCGTGGAAGAACCCGACCGAGGATGACCGCGACATCGGCATCGACGATTACGTGCACAAGGGTTTTTATGCGGCGCTCGATGCGGTGACGGCGATCGTGCCGAAGCGCAAGGTGCATGCGGTCGGTTATTGCATCGGCGGCACGCTGTTGTCGATTGCCGCGGCGGCGCTGGCGCGGAAAAAGGACGAGCGGCTGGCGTCGATGACGATGTTTGCCGCGCAGACCGATTTCACCGAGCCCGGTGAACTGGCCTTTTTCATCAACCCGAGCCAGCTCGCGACGCTGGAGGCGACGATGCACCGCAAGGGCGTGCTCGAAAGCCGAGAGATGGGCGGCGCCTTTGCCTTGCTGCGCGCGAAGGACCTGCTGTTCCAGCCGAAGGTCGACAGCTATCTGAAAGGCAAACGCACGCCGATGATCGACCTGATGGCATGGAATTCCGACGGCACCCGCATGCCTTGGCGCATGCATTCGGAATACCTGTATCGGCTGTATCTCGACAACGAACTGGCGACGAACCGCTTCCCGCTCGACGACACGCTGGTGCGGCTGTCGGACATCCGCGTGCCGATGTTCGTCGTCGGCACCGAAAGCGACCACGTCGCGCCATGGAAATCGGTCTACAAGGTCGACAACCTGGTGCGCTCCGACGACCTGACCTTCCTGCTGACCTCGGGTGGCCACAACGCCGGCATCGTCTGCGGCCCGGTCCATCCGAAACGCCATTACCGCATCCACACGCGGCGGCTGGTCGATCCGCACATGGCGCCTGACGAGTGGATCGAGGCCGCAACCAGGCACCAGGGTTCGTGGTGGCCGGCCTGGCACGAGTGGCTGGCCGAGCGCTCCGGCGCGACGCAGGTCAAGCCGCCGAAGCTGGGTGCGCCGGGCAAGGGGTACGCGCCGCTCGCCGATGCACCCGGGGAATACGTGTTGCAACGCTGATGACGATCGTCGTCAAGGTCTGGTCGGACTTCGTCTGCCCGTTCTGCCTGATCGCCGAGCAGCCGCTGCGGCAGGCGATCGCAGCGGTCGACGGCGACGTGACGCTGCAGTGGATGCCCTTCGAGCTGCGGCCCGCCCCGACGCCGACGCTGCGGCCCGAGGACGACTATCTGCAGACGATCTGGGCCCAGTCGGTGCTGCCGCTGGCGGCTGCCCACGGCGTTCCATTGCAGCTGCCGAGCGTCTCACCGCAGCCGCACACCGCGCTGGCCTGGGAAGGTTTCCAGTTTGCCGCGCAGCACGGCCTCGGCAATGCCTACAACGATGCGGTGCTGGCAGCCTTTTTCCAGCAGAACCGCGATATCGGGCAGATCGAGGTGCTCGCCGATATCGCGAAACAGATCGGCCTGGACGCTGACGCATTCAGCGCCGCGCTGCGCGACCGGCACTTTCAGCAGGCGCACCAACAGGCGCTCGAACAGGCCGAGGTCGAAGGCGTGACATCGGTGCCGACGATGCACATTGGCGGCCGGCGCCTGCGCGGCGTGCAGCCGCAGGATCGGCTGATCGCGGCGCTGTTCGAAGCCGGCGCACGGCCGCGCGGTTGACCGTCTGGCAGGGAGCGCGCCGGCGCCTTCAGGCGACGAGTCGTGCCGGCCGCCGGATCCGCCCGTGCGCGTCGGCCAGGCCCACCAGGTACTGACCGGCCTCCTCGATGTCGGCGACGATCGCCTGTTCGGCGGCATCGGCATCGTGCCGCGCCAGTGCATCGATCAGCTTCATGTGGTGGTCGGTGCCTTTGAGCAGCCGCACATAGTCCGGGATCACGAACGACAGCGCAGGTCCGCAGCGCAGCCACAGACTCTCGATCATCTCGCGCAGGATCGGGATGCCAGCCATCTCGTAGATGCCGAAATGGAACTGGCGATGCAGGTCCAGATAGGCATCGAGTTCGCGCGCAGCGATCAGCTCGCGCATCTGCACCAGCCGGTGCTTCAGCAGCGCGATGCCGGCTTCGTCCGAGCGCAAAGCGGCTTCGCGGGCCGCGCGGCCTTCGAGTTCGCTGCGCACGATGATCAGGTGGCGCATGTCGACCGCGCCGACATCGGGCACCAGCGCGGTGTTGCGCGGGCCGCGTTCGAGCGTGCCGTTGGCAACGAGCCTGGCCACCGCATCGCGCACCGGCGTGATCGAGGTGCCGAGCATTTCGGCGAGGTCGCGCAGCACCAGCCGGCTGCCGGGTTCGAACTTGCCGGCAAACAGCGCATCGCGCAGCTGGCCGTAGACCTGATCCCACAACGGCTCACGCTCGACCGGCTGCAAACCCTGGACTGCGGCATCACGATTCATCATCTTCTCCCGCTGCGGCGATCGTGGACGGACCACGCGGCGTCGCCGGCAGCAATTTCTGTTGACAGGATAGCAGCATGGATGCATGATACGTGTCGTTTGTTATAACAAACATCAAATGCCACCAGGCAACCCCAATCCGCCGATCCAAGGAGCCACCATGCAAGTCGTCAAAAAACTGTTCCCTGCGGTACTCGCAGCCGCTGCCTTTGCTGTCGCTTCCTCCCCGGCGGTGGCCGCGGACTTCCCGGCGAAAGACATCCGTTTCATCGTGCCGTGGAATGCCGGCGGATCGAACGACATCGCGGCGCGCACGATGGCCAGCATCCTTGCCGAGCAGGGCGTGCGGGTGATCGTCGAGAACGTGGCCGGCGCGACCGGCTCGATCGGCATGCAGAAAGTCGCCTCGGCGGAGCCCGACGGCTATACCGTCGGCATGGGCACCAGCTCGACGCTGGCGCTGATCGCGCAGGGCCTGACCCCGCTGAAAAGCGAACATTTCACGCCGATCGCCCGCGTCACCACCGACCCGCTGGTGCTGCTGGTGCCGGCCGGCAGCCCGCATGGCACGCTCGACGCCTTCATCGCCCACACGAAGAAGAACAGCGGCAAGGTCTCGATCGGCACGCCGGGCAGCAACAACCTGAACCACATCTTCGCGGTGATGACCGGCCGGGTCGCCGGTGCGGAGATCATCGCGGTGCCTTATACCGGGGGCTCAAAGGTGCTGACCGATGTCGCCGGCAAGCAGATCGATGCGGCAGTGCTGAAACCCGGCGAAAGCAAGCCGGCGATCGACGGCAACCTGGTCAAGCCGATCGGCGTTTTCGCTGAAACGCGGCTGCAGGTGATGCCCGATGTGCCGACCTTCAAGGAAAAGGGGCTGAATGTCTTCCCCCACGGCCCGCTGGTGCAGATGGCCTACATCGTCGCGCCGGCCAATCTGCCGCCGGCAGTGGCGGAGAAGCTGACCGCGTTGTTCCGTGGCGCGATCCAGAGCGCGAAATTCAAGGCCGTCGCCGAGCAGGGCGGCGCACTCGTCGACGACCTGACCGGCGCGGCGCTCGGCCGCGAGATCGCTGCGGTCGAGAAGTCGCTCGGCACCGCCGGCAAGCAGATTTTCGTCGCCGAGAAGAAGTGAGCAGCGCGATGAATCCTTCAACGATCAAGAAAGTCACCTGCCACGCCGTCGCTGCACCGGTCGAGCGGCCGTTCACCTCGTCGCGCGGCTGGCTGTACAAGACGCGCGGCTCGTGCATCGTCGAGATCGAGACCGCCGACGGCATCGTCGGTTGGGGCGAATGTTATGGGCCGTCAGCCGTTGCGAAGGCCTATATCGAGACGCAGTTCGCGCCACGCATCATCGGCCGCGACGCCTTCGACGTCGAAGTCATCTGGGAGGATCTCTACAACCGGATCAAGGACTACGGCGGCAAGGGCATGGCAGCGGCAGCGCTCAGCGGCATCGACATCGCGTTGTGGGACATCGTCGGCAAGGCCTGCGGCAAGCCGATCCACAAGCTGATCGGCGGCGCCTTCCGCAGCGAGGTCACCTGTTATGCAACGGGCCTCTATTTCATCGACATGGACCGGCTGATCGAGGAGGCCGTCGAGGAGGCGCAGGGCTATGTCGAGGAAGGCTTCACCGCGGTCAAGATGAAGATCGGCCTCGGCGATCCGAAACTCGACATCCGCCGCGTCGCGGCGGTGCGCGACGCGATCGGCCCGGACGTGCGGCTGATGGTCGATGCCAACCATTGCATGACGGTGCCGCAGGCGATCCGCATCGGCCGTGAACTCGAGAAGCTCGACATCGAATGGTTCGAGGAGCCGATCTCGCCGGAGGATGTCGACGGTTATGTCGAGGTCACGCGTGCGCTCGACATGGCGGTGGCCGGCGGCGAGAACGAGATGACGCGATGGGGCTTTCGCGACCTGGTCGTGCGCAAGGCGATGGACATCATCCAGCCCGATGTCTGTGCCGCCGGCGGCATCAGCGAGTGCCGCAAGATCGCGACGCTGGCCGCCGCGCACGGTGTCGAATGCGTGCCGCATGCCTGGGGCTCGGTGATTGGTGTCGCCGCGACGCTGCATTTCCTCGCCGCGCTGCCGGACCAGCCGCCGAGCTTTCGGCCGATGCCGCCGATGTTCGAATTCGAGCAATGCGAAAACCCGTTCCGCGACCTGCTTGCGAAGGAGCCGATCGTTCAGCATCGCGGCAAGGTGCAGATCCCGACCGGCGCCGGCCTGGGCATCGAGATCGACCGCAGCGTGCTCGACCGTTACCGCATCGGCTGAGCGAACACAGGAGCACGCATGCGTTTTGTCACTTTCCGCGGCGATGACGGCGCGCCGGTCGCCGGTGCGATCCGAGGCGACCAGGTCATCGACCTGTCGCACCGATCCTGCACGGCATTGCTCGATGGCTGCGCGCCGTCGCTGCTGGCGATGGTCGAGCGCGGCCTCGACGGCTTCGTACAGCGCATCCGTGCTGCCGAGATCGATGCCGCGGCACTGCGTCCGCTGGCCGGGCTGCAGCTGCTCGCGCCGCTGCAGCCCGGCAAGATCCTCGGCGCGGCATTCAATTTCACCGATGCGCTGGCCGAGCGCGGCATGGCGCATCCGGCCGAGCCGGTGACCTTCTTCCGCTCGGGCAAGACCGTCGTCGGCCCCGGCGAGCCGATCCGGTTGCCACCCGATGCGGGCAACGTCGGTTACGAAGGCGAACTGGCGGTGGTCATCGGCCGCCGCGCACTGCGCATCGAGCCCGGGCAAGTGATGGGCATCATCGCCGGCTATACCGCGCACAACGATGTCAGCGGCAGTGCGCTGATCAAGGCCGATGGTGGCAATTTCGTGCGCGGCAAGAATCTGCCGGCAAGCTCGCCGCTCGGGCCGTGGCTGGTCAGCGCCGACGAGATCGCCGACCCGCACCGGCTCGGCATCCGTCTCGACATCGACGGGCGCAAGCTGCAGGACGGCAGCACCGCGACGATGCTGTTTCGCATTCCCGAGCTGATCTCCTGGCTGTCGTACCGCTATCCGCTCGAGCCCGGCGACGTGATCGCCACCGGCACGCCGGCCGGTGTCGCCGCGATGCACGAGCCGCCGGCCTGGCTACGGCCCGGGACGACGATCAGCGTGGAAGTCGAAGGCATTGGCCGGCTCGTCAATCCGATCGAAGCGGGAGTTCCCTTTGTCGAATGATCTGCGCGACCGACGGCCGCGGGTGCTGCTGACCAATGCCATCCATCCGGCTTTGTTGCCGCAGCTCGAAGCCGCTTGCGAGGTGATCGTCGCACCGGATACGAATGCGGCGACGCTGAAACGCTTGATTGCCGATGTCGACGGGCTGATCGTGCGCAGCATGCTGCCGCCGGACATCTTCGATGCCGCGCCGCGGTTGCGTGCGGTGGTGCGCCATGGCGTCGGCCTCGACATGATTCCGGTCGAGGCGGCGACCGCGCGCGGCATTCCGGTGGCCAACCTGCCGGGATCGAATACCACCGCGGTTGTCGAATATTGCGTTGCCGCGATGTTTCATTTCAAGCGGCGGCTGGCAACTCTCGACGCCCGTCTGCGCAGCGACGGCTGGGCGGCCGCTCGGCCACTTGCCGACCGCAGCAGCGAACTCGGCGCAGCGGTGTGCGGCATCGTCGGTGTCGGCGCGATCGGCGCGCGGCTCGGCTCCGTCGTCGGCGCGCTCGGCATGCGGGTGCTGGGTCTGACGCGGCGACCCGAAGCCGTGCCGGCCGGCATCGAGGCGGCCGACAAGACGAGGCTGTTCAGCGAAGCCGACATCGTCGTGTTGTGCTGCCCGCTGAATGAGCAGACCCGCGGGCTGGTCGATGCCGCGACGCTGGCGCTGATGAAACCCGGCGCCGTGCTGATCAATGTCTCGCGCGGCCCGGTCGTCGATACCGTGGCGCTGCTCGACGCCTTGCGCGCCGGGCGGCTCGGCGGTGCGGCGCTCGACGTGCACGACAGGCAGCCGCTGACCGGCGACGAGCCGATCTTCGACTGCCCGAACCTGTTGCTGACGCCGCATGTCGCCGGCATCACCGACACGAGCATGGCCGGCATGAGCCGCGGCAGTGTCGACAGCCTGCTCGCGCTGTTGCGCGGCGAGCAGCCGTCGAATGTCGTCAACCCCGAAGTCTTTGCCGCTGACAAGCAGCCCCACTGAACCCTTCACCACAAAGGCAAGCCATGAAAATCGCCGATATCCGCGCCGTGCCGATTTCGTTTCCCGTTCCGGCCGACAAGTCGGTCACGCTCGGCATCGGCCGCAGCGTCAAGCGCGACGCGGTGCTGGTGCGTGTCGAAACCGACGACGGCCATGTCGGCTGGGGCGAGGCGCACCATGGCCGCTGTCCCGGCGCGATCGCCAGGCTGATCGACACGACGATGCGCGAGCTGGTGATCGGCTTCGATGCGCGCGATGTCGCCGGCGTCTGGGCGAAGGTGTTCAGGATGCAGATCGCGAGCCACGGCATGGGCGCAGCGGCAGCGCTGGCGCTGAGCGGCCTCGACATCGCGTTGTGGGATATCCGCTGCCAGGATGCACAGATGCCGCTGTACCGGCTGCTCGGTGGCTCGGCAAAACCTGTCAAGGCCTATGCCGGCGGTATCGCACTCGGCTGGCAGGAGCCGGCTCTGCTGGCCGAAGAAGCGCTGCGCCATGTCGGCGACGGCTACCGGGCGCTGAAACTGCGCGTCGGCGATACCGCGGAAAAGGACATTGCGCGGGTGCGCGCGGTTCGCAGCGCGGTTGGCGACCAGATCACGATCCTGGTCGATGCGAATACCAACTACACCGTCGACGACGTGCGCAAGGTGATGCCGGCATACGAGGAATGCGCGGTCGGCTGGCTGGAGGAACCGTTTCCGCCGATGGACCGCCGTGCCTATGCGGCAGCGGCGAAACTCGGCCGCGTGCCGCTGGCCGCCGGCGAAAACCACTACACGCGTTTCGAATTCGCGACGCTGCTCGATGACGGCGACGTGTCGTTCGTGCAGCCGGATCTGTCGAAGACCGGTGGCATCACCGAATCGATGCGCATCGCCGCAATGGCCAGTGCACACAAGCTGACCGTGAATCCGCACACCTCGGCGACTGCGATCAACATGTCGACGACGATCCATTTTCTCTGTGCGGTCGACAACCCCGGCTATTTCGAAGGCGACGTGACATCGCTGAACCCGTTCCGCGACCTGCTGGCCGACAAGTTGCCCTACCGGCTCGATGCCAATGGCTGCGTCACGCCGCACGAAGGCATCGGCATCGGCCTGACGATCGACCAGGCCTTCATCGACGAACATCCGCTGATCGAAGGCCCTTGCTACGTTTGATCAGCAGCGGCGCTGGGCAGGCCGCAGCTCAAAGTTCCGGCCATTTTGGGGACAGGTCCCGGTTTTTCGCCGTCCTGGACGCCGACAATGGGGTCTTCAGGACTCCGCGCTGCTGCATGGCAAAGCGTCACTCACATACCGGTTCACCACACGGGCTGCATTCGCTGCTCGAGTTGCGTGCGCTTGGCGAAATTGCGCTGTTGCCGCTCAGCTGGCCGTTGATGAAGGGTATTCCCCGCGGCGACGGCCATCCGGTATTGCTGCTGCCCGGCTTCATGGCCGACGAAAGCACGCTGGTCGCATTGAAGCGCTTTCTGCGTGGCCGCGGCTACGACGTCGCGAGCTGGGGGCTCGGCCGCAATGTCGGCCTGCAGCCGCGCCACGTCGATGCACTGGTCCAGCAGATCCGCCACCTGCACCACCGCACCGGCCGCAAGGTCAGCCTGGTTGGCTGGAGCCTCGGTGGTGTGTTCGCGATGATCGGCGCGCTGCAGGCGACCGATTGCGTGCGTCAGGTGATCACGCTCGGCAGCCCGGTCAGCGTCGACGAACACGGCAGCAAGGCCTCGCCGCTGGTGAAAGCGCTGTACCGGATGTTTGCCCATCCGATGGGGCCTGCGGTGCATGCGATGCAGCCGCGGATCCGCAAACTGCGGCAACGCGAATTGCCGCCGGTGCCGATCAGCTGCCTGTATTCGATCAGCGACGGCATCGTGCCGCCGCAGGAGGCGACGATCGATGGCGACCCGGCGCATTGCGAAAATATCCGGGTCGCCGGCAGCCACATCGGCCTCGGCTTCAATCCGATGGTGCTGGCGATCGTTGGCGATCGGCTGGCCCAACCCGAAGGCGGATGGACGCCGTTCAAGCCGGGCGGCGCTTCCGGGGCGTTTTACCGGATGCTGACGCACGCGAAGCTGCCGGTTTGACGCTGCCGCGTCGGTTGCCGGCGCGCGGCGTGCGCGCCGCCGCCAGCAGTGCCTCGAAAGCTTGCCGAAGGCAGCCGGCGAGCACTTCCGGGTCGGGCAGCAGTTCACGGCAGCTGGTTGGCGAAATCACCAGCTTGCCGTCGTGACGCGTCACCGCAAACGACAGGCCCATGCCGTCCTCGATCGGCAGGATCGCTGAAAAATAACTCAACTGCGCGCCGCAGAGGAACAGCGCCTGTGCCGGCGCCGGCAGCAGGCTGATGCTGCAGGTGGCCTGCGGCGGCCGGTCGCTGGACAGCGCCGCCGATGGTGAACCGGGCAGCCGTTGCGCGCGAATCGCCCGCAGTCGCTGCACCGGCTCGGCCAGTGTCGTGCCGAGGGCGACCTGGCGCCACGATGCGCCGCTCGCATCGCCGGGATCGGGCAGGTGGGCCACCAGCTCGTGTTCGGCCGGCAATTCATGCTGCAGCAGCAGATAACGGCGCAGCGCATCACCGCAGACCGCCAACACGACATCGTCGACAGTGGCGCCGCGCACCAGCCGCGCGATGCGCTGGAAATCGGCCTCGGCAAAGCGGCGGGTCTCGAAGACGCGGTGCGGCGACACCACCGAGGTGAAGCGGGTCACCGGCAGATCCGGCGGATGACGCAGGATTTCACCGGCCAGCGCCAGCGCCGCCGGCGCCGCCTGGCGAGCCAGCTTGACCAGCGGCCGGGCCAGCCGCAGCGGCGAATGCGCCGACTGCCAGACGCCGCGGCTGGCCAGCGCCAGCTGTCCCGGCACCGGCCTGGCCATCCATGGTTCGCGTGGTGGCGCCGCCTCGGGCGTCGCGCTGGCCTCGAGCAGCCCCTCGCTCAGTTCGGCGATCTGGCCCAGGCCAAGCGCTGCCAGGTGGGTCTTGACGAGCAGCGCAAAACTGCCGGCCGGCAGATCGCGAAAGCTGTCCAGCCCTTCGATGACATAGGCCTCCCACAGCGGCCGGCCGAGGTCGAGCGGGCGGGCGTGCAGCCGCGAGGCCTGGATGCAGAACTGGCGCCAGTCACCCGGCTTCGGCAATGCGATGTGGCGGACGTGGTATTCGACGTCGAAATGCGCATCGTCGACCCAATAGGGCCGGTCCAGCCCGAGTGGCACCGGCTGCAGCCGCTGCCGGAACAGCGGCAGGCCGTGCAGCCGCCGCTCGATCTGCGCCAGGATCGCCTTGAAGCGCACCACGCCGCCCGGCGCCGTCGCCTGATCGAAGATGTGCAGCAGGCTGACATTGGCATTGCTGTGGTTGGTGTCGGCGTCGAGGCAGGCCGCCTGCCGTGCGCTGAGCTGGCGCATCGGCGGCTCAGTGGCCCGCGGCGCCGCGCGGATGGACGTGGTACATCGACAGCTCCTGCGGTGATCGAGAACCGGTTTGTACCCCGGCAATCCGGCCGATCCCGCGCCGTGGCCGCAAAAAAGCTGGTGCGGGCTCTCCAATCCGGCGCAGCGTGCAGTGTTCGACGCTGTGAGGCACTTAAGAAGACCGATGGATTTGGTTCTGTGGCTAGGCGCAAACCGCAGCGATACCGGTGGGTATCGCGAGGATTTGCAACGACGCCACGGGGCCAAAGACGCGGTCTTATGTGCCGAATAGCGTGGAACACTGCACTAAGGCTGCGCCGCGCTGGTCCAGTCGCCGAGGGATTGCGCCGCGACGGTCTGCAGGTCGCCACTGCGCACCCAGTCGACAAGCGGGCCGCGTGCCTGCTTCGGTGCGGTCGCGGCCGAGCCGGCGCGGATGCGCAGCGCGCCGAGCCAGCCGTTCCGGCCGGCCCGCTTGACGGCATACAGGCAGGCGTCGGCAATGTCGATCACGGTCTCCCAGTCAAGTGCCAGCGGCTGCTGCTCGGACAGCGGAAAACAGGCAAAACCGACCGAGCAGGTTTTCGACAGCCGGATCCCGTCGTCGAGCACGAAGGGTTCGTCGGCAATCGCCGCGCGGGCGCGTTCGGCCAGTTCGGCCGCATTGGCGCGCGTCGTATTGCGGGCGACGACGAGAAATTCCTCGCCGCCCCAGCGCACCAGGTGGTCGGACTCGCGGAATACCGCCTTCAACCGGTTGCTGGTCTGCATGATCACCGCATCGCCGGCGGCGTGGCCGTGGCGGTCATTGACGGCCTTGAAATGGTCGATGTCGAACATGTAGAAGATCAGGTCGACATCGGCTTCGCCGTCGGCCGAGCGAGGAGGCTGTCGCCGGCCTTCACGCGCCCGCACCGCCTGCGCGGCGTCGGCGGCGATGTTCAGTTCGAGAAAGCGGCGGTTGCGCAGGCCGGTCAGCGGATCGGTCAGGCTGGCCTCCTGCAGCGCCATCGTCAGCAGCCGCAGTTCCGCGGTGCGCTTCTCGACCTTCGATTCGAGCGCCAGCTGGTTCGCCTTCAGCCGCCGCGTCCGCCAGTGCACCACTGCGGCCAGCAGCGCCAGCAGCAGCAATCCGGCGAGCAGCCGGAACCACCATTGCTGCCACCAGGCCGGCAGCACTTCGACGTCGATTGCCAGTTCAGTGTCGTTCCAGACGCCGCTGCGGTTGGTCGCCCGGATCCGCAGCAGATAGCTGCCCGGATCGAGGTTGCCGTAGCTGGCGATGCGGTTGCCAGGGCCGGTATTGATCCAGTCCGGGTCGAATCCTTCGAGCCGGTAGGCATAACGAATGCGCGCCGGGTCGCTGTAATCGAGCGCGGCAAATTCGATGCTGAAGCTGCGCTGCTGCGGCGTCACCTGCAGGCCGCGCGCCAGCTGGCCGGCCGGCTGGCGATTGCCGTTGATGCGCAGCTCGGTGATCAGCAGCGGTGGCGCATAGTCCGAGACATCGAAGGATTCCGGCCTGACCACCATCACGCCCTTGCTGCCGCCGAACAGCATCCGGCCGTCGGCGGTCTGCACATACGAGCCGAACCATCCGGTGCCCAGGTCCGCACCGTCGACAGCGGTCAGGTCGCTGAGTCGATCGCTGACCGGATCGTAGAGATGGCGCTGGGTCCAGATGCGGCCGCGCTGGTCGGCCAGCAGATTGGCGCCGAATGGCCGGTTGACGATGCCGTGGCGCTCGCTGACGCGGTCGAAGCTGGCCTGCTGGCCATCCCACGTGGTCATCCGGTGCAGTCCGGCGATGCCGGTATCGACCCACAGGGTGTGCTGCTGGTCGACCAGCATGCCGGCGATGCTCGGATAGCCGAGGCCGGCTCCCGGCGGCGAACTGACGGCGATCAGTTCGTTGTTGCCGGCGGGCAGGTGAAAGAGCCCCTGCGCCGTGCCGACCCAGATGCCGCCGTCGGCCGCTTCGATAACGGCATGGACCGCACCGTTCAACGGCGGCGTGCCGGCCCGCGTCGCCACCCGTTGCGGCGCAGCAGCGCCGGGTTCCAGCCGATAGAGGCCGTCCTCAGTGGCGATCCACAAGCTGCCGTCGCTGCCGGCCAGCATCGTGCGGCAGGCCGCCAGTCCCGTTTGCATCACACGCATCAGCTGGCGATTGCGGCTGTACTGGTAGATCGTTGTCTCGGCGCCGAGCCAGACCGAACCATCGCGGGTCTGCGCCATCGCCGCAATACGAGCGGCGCTGCCATTGGCCTGCGGCACGACCTCGCCGATCACGCGCAGGTCGTTGTCCATCACCGCGATGCCGCCGCGGTGCGAAGCGGCCCAGATCTCGCCGTTGTCGAGCTGCAGCAGACTGCGCACGCTGGGCCCGTCGAGCCGGCTGCCAGGCGTCGCATCGGCGCCGCGGATCCAGATGCTGCGATTGTTCGGGTTGTGCCGCTGCAGCCCGAGCCCGAAACCGCCGACCCAGATCCAGCCGGCGTGGTCACGCACCAGCGTCGTCACCTCGTTGCCGGCCAGCCCGGTCGGTTTGCTGATGTCGTGGCGAAGCTGCAGCAGCAGCCGCAACGCACTGTCGAAGATGTCGATGCCGGCCAGCGTGCCGACCCAGGTCTCGCCGCCGGCGGCCTCGACAAAGCTGGTCACGCCGGCCCGGCGCGATGCCCCACTGTTGCCCAGTGGCGTGGCATCCCCGGTGGCCGGGTCGACGATCGCGACCGTGCCCTGTTGCGTGCCGACCCAGATCCGCCCGTCTGTCGCCTCGTGCAGCGCCTGCACCTGCTCGCCAGCCAGGGCCGGCGCGACCGGCTCGAAATGGCTGCTGCCGGCAGTCAGCCGCGACAGTCCATGCCAGGTGCCGACCCACAAGGTGCCGCGCCGGTCGACCAGCAGCGCCTGCACGCGGTCATCGGGCAGGCTGCCGGGCTGGCCGGAGTTGCGGAAGCGGGTGAAGCTCGACGTCGCGGGATCGAAGCGGTCGACGCCGCCGCCGATGCTGCCAACCCAGATCCGGCCATCCGCTCCCTCGGCGAGTGCACGCACCGTCGGCAGCACGCCGCGGTCGGCGCCCTCGCCGGCATTTTCGCCAAGGCCGAAATCGCTGACCTGCTCGGTGACCGGGTCGTAGCCGACCAGGCCGTTGTTTTCGGTGCCTATCCACAGCCGCCCATCGCGTGCCGGCAGCATTGCACGGATCCAGCCGAGATTGCGCCGGGCGGGGTTGCTCGATTCGCGCTCCTGCGGCCGGAAACGGTAGCCGTCGAAACGCACCAGGCCGTCGCCGGTGGCGATCCAGATCAGCCCGGCGCGGTCTTGCGCCAGCGTTGCGACGACATCGCGCGGAATCGATCCGGCGCCGATCGTCATGAAGCGCGGTTCCTGCAGCGGGCTGCGTTCGGGCAGAACGGACGGCGTTGCCTGGGCCTGCGCTGCTGCGCCTGCAAGCACGAAGACCAGAACGAACAGCCGGAAGCCTGCCAACATGGTGTGTTCTCCGCCGCGCGGCCCCGCACGGCGTTATTGCGAGGGTGCCCCTGCACCTCTGGCAGGCGAGGTGCATGCAAACGATTCTGCAACATCGCCAAGCGGCATTTGCGGCGCCGCTCGCGATGTTGCACAGGCGCGACGTCGGCCGGTGAAAGTCGGCGGGCCGGCGGTGATTCTCCGGCCCGGCAGCTGCTCAGGCGGCGCTGCTCAGCCCTTCGGCGCGGCCGCGTCCTTTTCGCATTTCTTCATGAAACTGGTCTTCGCCGCACCGGCCAGCTTCTTCTCGGCAGCGGTTTTCAGGCAGGCCTCGTTGGCCGGCGGCGCGGCATCTCGTTCGCACTTCTTCAGAAAGCTGGTCTTCGCCGCGCCAGCGAGCTTTTTCTCGGCGGCCTGGCTCGCGCAGTCGGCGGCAAAGGCCTGGCCGGCAAACAGCGCAACGGCTGCGCATGCGACGTTGATCAGGGGTTTGTTCATGAACGGCTTTCGCAATGAAGGGTTGGAGGAAGGCGCCGTCGCTGCGCGGCATCGTGATGCGCAGCGCCCGGGCGAAGCTTCAACGCGCTGGCGGCGCCAGCGGTGGACGCGCCGGCACCGCCGATCAGACCGGTTCGACCTGCGGCGGGACGACGGTGCGCAGCAGCGCCAGCAGCTCCGCAGTATCGATCGGCTTGACCAGATGCTGGTCGAAGCCGGCGGCGGCTGCCTTGTCCTTGTCGTCCGGCTGGCCGTAACCGGTGATCGCGATCAGCCGCGCGGTGCGCGTTTGCCGCCGGGCGCGCAAGGCCTGTGCCAGTTCGTAGCCGGTCAGACCCGGCAGGCCGATATCGAGCAGGAAGACGTCGACTTCGATGTCCTCGAGCAGTTGCAGCGCCGCTGCGCCGTCGTGCGCGATGCTGATGCTGTGGCCATGCAGTTCAAGCACCGCAGCCAGGCTCTCGGCGGCGTCGGCGTTGTCGTCGACGACCATCACGCGCAGGCCGCCGCCGTGCTGCGCCGCTGCAGGTGCCGGTGCAACCGGCACCGTCGTCTCCGGCTGCTGCAGCGGCAGCAGCACCGTGAATGCCGCGCCCTTGCCGGTGCCGCCGCTTTCGACCTCGATGTTGCCGCCGTGCAATGCGACCAGCCGCTTGACCAGCGCCAGGCCGAGCCCGAGCCCACCCTGCTTGCGGTCTGCGCTGCGCGCACCCTGCGTGAACAGCTGGAAGATCTCCGGCATCAGCTCGGCCGGGATGCCGTCGCCGTTGTCCTGCACGACGGTGCTGACGCCGCTTTCTCCCGGCTCGACCCGCACTGCGATCGAGCCGCCGGGCGGCGTATATTTGGCTGCATTGGTCAGCAGGTTGCTGAAGATCTGGATCAGCCGGGCACGGTCGCCGCGCACGAACATCGGTTTATCGGGGATATCGCACTGCAGCGAATGGCGGTTCTCCTCGATCAGCGGCCTGACCTGTTCGACCGCCATCGCGACGATGCCGGCAAACTCGTGGACCGCGATGTCGAGCGTGATCTGGCCGCGCGTGACACGCGACATGTCGAGCAGGTCGTCGAGGATCTCGCGCATGTGGCGGGCCTGTCGCGCGATGATCTCGCTGGTGCGCAGCACGCGCGGATCGGGATCGGGTGCGCGTTTCAGCAACTCCGCACCAGTCATGATCGGCGCAAGCGGATTGCGCAGTTCGTGGGCGAGCATCGCGAGAAAGTCGTCCTTGCGGCGGTCGGCCACCCGCAGCGCCTCGGTCAGCTGGCTCAGCTTCTCGCGTTCGAGCAGCAGCGCCGAATGCTGCTCGTCGAGGCGATCGAGCATCCTGTTGATCGATGAGGCGACGCTGGCCACCTCGCGGCTGCCGCTTTCGGCGGCGCGTTTGTGACGGCCGCTGCCGCTGCCGGCGAAGCGGCTCGAAAAATCCTGCAGGCGTTCGAGGTCGCGTGTGACCACTTTCGCGACCTTGGCGCCGGCGAGCACGACCGCGCCGAATACGAAGGCCGCAATCAGCAGGATCGCCAGGTAATGCGGTGCGACGTCGGCCAGGCGGGTCGCCGGCGGTGTCCGGCTGCTGATGCGAAAGCCCAGCTTGTCGAAGACCTCGGGCACCGGTACCCGCCCGGTCACCTCGCTGGACGCGCCGTCTGCTGCGGCGCCCCATTCGAGCACCAGGCCGTCGTCGCGCTGCAGGTCATTCAGCCTGATCCTGTAGAACAGCGCGCCTTCTGGAGAACTGGTGCGGGCGTATCGCAATGGTGCGAGTGCCACCAGTTCCGACGACTTGCTGTCGTTGCCAAAAATCGCCGCACTGCTGCGTCCGGCCTCGAGCTCGCCGCGCAGCCAGGCGAGTTGCTGCTCGCTGAAACGGGCCGCGCCGTTGCTCGCAATTTCCTTGCCTTCGAAATCGGTGAACAACACCTCGACCGGCACGCCGTTGATCTGGCGAATGCCGGCCAGAAACGGCGCCAGATAGGTTTCGCGGCCGGCGCTGTCGACCAGGCCGGTCGCAAGGATCGTGCTGCCGGCGACTTCGGCCATCCGGTCGGCGAGTGCCTCGAGGTCGTTGCCGACCGTCTCGGCCCTGAACTGGCGCTGGGTGGCCGCCAGTTGCTGCAGCGATTTCTGTTGCGCGAGGTGAATCAGCCACCACGAAGCCAGCGAAATCAGCAGCACCGCCGCTGCCGCCAGCCCGGCGGCGGCCAGCGCAAAGCGGTGCGCCATGCTGGCCGATCGCCAGCGTGCCAGCAGCCCGGGCTTCACTTGTCTGCCGGCACCAGCGCGCCGTCGCTTCGGTAGCGGACCATCAGCAGTTCCTGCGGTCCCAGGGCCTCGTGCCGCGATGGCGTGAACGGTGGCGCATACCGCTTGATCAGACCATCGTGGGCCGGCAGTTTCTCGAGCGCGTCGCGAACCGCCGCCCGATTGGTCGACCCGGCCAAGCTGATCGCCTTTGCCAGCAGGTGGGTCATGTCGTAGGCGTGCGCGACGCCGACCGGGCTTTCAATGTCCTCGATGCGCTTGATGCCGGCGCGCGCCGCGGTCACCATAAAGCGGTCGAGTGCCGGCTTGCGCGCATTGAAGAAGCTGAAGGTCTGGATCACCGAAAAATCGACCTGCTGCAAGGCCGACCCGGCCTCGTTGACGAAGCGCCCGCCGGTGACGCCCCAATGGCTGATCACCGGCACCCGCTGCGCTGCCGGCAATGCGGCCATTTCGCGCACCAGGACCGCGGCTTCGTCGTCGTTGGCAACCAGCACGACCACCTGCGCACCGGCCTGCAGCAGCTTCGAATACTGGGCGATCAGCGACTGCTCCTGCCAGTTGTACCAGGCGGTGGCGACGACCTTCGGCGAGTCGCGGTCGCGCAGATAGCGCTCGACCGCCGCGAGGTTGCTGCGCCCCCAGACCGTATTCGTCAGCAGCAGGCCGACCTTTTTCAGGCCGCGCTGCTCGGCGGTGCGCAACATGAACGGCATCGCCAGGCCGTCGCGCAGCGACAGCCGGAAGACAGGATTCGGCTCGCTTCCGTTGTCGACGATCGCGTCGGCCGCCGACCAGACGGCGAGGAAAATCAGGCCGGTCTGCTTCAGCACCGGCAGCTGCTCGATCACCACCGGGCTGAAACGGCCGCCGAAAACGGCGACCAGTTCGGGCATCTCGGCGAATTCCTTGATGTTGCGTATGCCGCGGGCCGGTATCGAGCGGTGGTCCTTGGTGACGATCTGCAGCGGACGGCCGCCGAGCACGCCGCCGGCTTCATTGATTTCGGTGATTGCAAGGCGGACGCCGAGCTCGACGGCTTGTGCCGAGGTGCTGTTCGTGAGCCCGAATTCGCCGTCGATGCCGAGCAGCACCGGCCGGTTGTCGGCTGCCAGCGCCAGCGTCGGGGCGGCCAGCAACGCCAGCAGCGCGTGGCCGAAATGGCGCCTCATCGCCACCGCCGAGTGGACAAACTGGAGACTCATCTGGAAGGTCATGGTGCTGGCCGAGTCGCGGAGGGGTCTGCACTGTAAGCGAAGGCATCAGCGCCGACGCAGCGGCTGCGCCGTCGCGGGCCGACTGTTGTACGAAGCGCTTGCCGCGGCGGCAAGCGGCAGACCGGCCGCTGCCAGCATCAGCCAACCCTGCGCCGAGCCCATCGCCCAGAACATCGCGGCGCTCGCCAGGCACCAGGCGAGCGGTATCGGCCAGGCCAGCCACGCCAGCACGCGCTGCAATCGCTGTTCCGGGTTGGCCAGCAGCAGCAGCGCGATCGTGCCGATCGCGGTCGGATCCGGCGCGAAGCCGAACACTTCAGCCTGCCACAGCGGACGGCCAGCCACCAGTCCGAGCAGCGGATGGCCGAGCAGTGCCCAAAAACCCAGCCCGAGGCCGATCCACAGCCGTGGTCCGCTGGCGACGCGCGGCCGGCTTGCCCACGCCGCGTTGGCAGCCAGCAGCAGCGCCTGCAAGACAAACAATGCCGCCGCGCTGCCGGCAATCCAGTTGATCGGCGCAAAGCGTTGCCACAGAAAGGCCCAACCGGCCCAGGCCCAGGCAGCGCCGACGACGAAGAACGCCAGCCGCATCGATCGGTCGGTCTGTTGCCCGGCATTGCGCAGGCAGCTCAGCAGCCAGGTCATCCCGGCAATGACGGCCAGCGGCTGCAGCGGCCAGCAGGCCCGGTTCAGGTCCTCGAACAGACGCCAGTAGATGTCCGGCGCGAACATCAGGAAGTCGGCCGGGCGATAGGTCCACCATTCGCTCAATCCGACCTCACAGGCTGGCGATCAGGTCGACGATGCGTCTTCGCGTCGCGGCGTCCGGCATCCTGCCGCCAGCGGCCGCCATGTTCTCGATCACGTGCGGCGGCTGGCGCGTTGCCGGGATCACACAGGTCACTGCCGGGTGGGCGACGATGAACTTCAGCACCAGCTGCGCCCAGCTGCGGCAATCGATGTCACCGGCCCAGGCCGGCAACCGGTGGCGTTGCAGCTGGTCGAGCAACGCGCCCTGCTGGAACGGGCGGTTGACGATCACCGCAATGCCACGCTCGGCGGCGATCGGCAACAAGCGGCGCTCGACCTCGCGGTCGACCGGGTTGTAGGTCAGCTGAACAAAATCGATCGGCTGCTTGCGCATCACCGATTCGAGCTCATCGTGCCGGCGGCCGTGCGAGGTCGTGATGCCGACATAGCGCAACTGGCCGGCCGCCTTCATCGCAAACAGCCGCGGCAGGTGCTGCTGCCAGGCGAGCAGGTTGTGCACCTGCATCAGATCGAAGCGCGGCACGCCCCAGAAGGCACGTGAGGCCTCGATCTGCCGGGCGCCGCGTTCGCCATCGCCGACCCAGACCTTCTCGGCCGAAAACAGCTGTTGCGGCAAACCGAGTCTGTCCAGGGCAAAACCGATCGTCGACTGTGACGATCCATACATCGGCGATGAGTCGATCATCGCGCCGCCGGCTGCAAAAAAGGCCTTCATCACCTCGGTGCAGCGCAGCAGCGCCTCGCGGTCATTGCCGACATTGAAGGTGATCCAACTGCCCAGGCCGACCAGCGGCAGCCGTTCGCCGCTCGGTGGAATCGGCCGCCCGCTCGCTGCGGTGGCCGCAGCAGCGTGACCCGGCACCAGGCCAGCCAGCGGCGCGGTGCAGGCCGCGAGAAGCAGTTCGCGCCGCTGCAGCATCGAATGTCTCAGCCTATCGCGGCGGGTGGTGTCATTCATTGTGCGGTTGATGCGGTCAGTTCGGCGGCGCCGAGGCGACGAAAGGATACGGCTGCACAGAAAACGGATTGCAGCCAGTGATCCGGCTCTCCGGACCGTTCTGAAAGGAGTTCATCATGAACACCAAGACCATTGTTGCCGGCTTGGCATTCGGATTCGTTGCGACCAATGCGCTTGCCGTCGAGGCCTCGCGCGTCGAGGTTCCCGTGACGTCGCTGCAGCGCGCCGAGATCCGCGCCGAGATTGTTCGCACGCCCGAAGCGGTCGGCGCCTTCAGTGCCACCGAAGCCTATGGCAGCTTCTCGGGCGCGATGCTGCACAAGATGGGCTCACTGAGCCGTGCCGATGTCGTTGCCGAAATGGCATTGCCGCATTGGCAGGCGCTGATCGCAGCGAAGAGCTCGACCTACAACGATTTCCGCGGCACATCGCCGAGCGAAGCACCGTTGGGCACCACGCTCGCCATCCACATCCAGCCGCGCGATTTTGTCGGCGGGTGACCGGTCAGCAATCGATTTTCAACCGCGCCGGCAACGGCGTTGCGCGCGGCACCCGGGGTGCCGCGCCGCTTGTCGTTGTGCGGCGCATGGGTCCGGGCTTATTGCGGACCGACAGGCATAGGTGTATAAATTTATTGAAGATTCACGTAAGCGCCGGCTTTCGGCGATGCAGTGAGGAGCCGAAATGAGCAAGCGCATCTACTGGTTGCTGCCCGATCTGGACAGTGCCCGCAAGACGATGAATGACCTGCTTCTGGCCCAGGTCAGTGTCAATCACATTCATTTCCTGGCCCGAGACGGCACCGATCTCGGCAAGCTCCACGAAGCCAACATCCTGCAGACCACCGACGTGATCCGTTCGGCGCAGTACGGGTTGACGATCGGCGCGGCCACCGGCGCGGTGGTCGGCGCGCTCGCCGCGGTCTTCTTCCCGGTCGTCGGTGAAGATCCGCAGTGGGGCATCGCGGCGCTGCTCGCGATCTTCGGCGGTGGCTTCGGCGCGTGGGCATCGAGCATGATCGGCATCTCGACACCGAGCGTGCGCCTGAAGCGCTTCGAAGGCGCGATCGAGCAGGGCCAGATCCTGCTGATGGTCGACGTGCCGCGTTCGCGGGTCGTCGAGATCGAGGAACTGCTGAAGGTGTCGCACCCGGAGGCGCGCCTGGAGGGTGTCGAGCCGGACATGCCGGCCTTCCCGTGATCCTGATGCAACACCGGCGCGCACCCTGCGCGCCGGTTCACTTGAGGAGTCCGTGATGGAAATGCAAATGCACCCCCACTACTGGAGCTGGCGTGCCCCCGACTGGCCCGCCGCCCTGGTGGCCGGCTTTGCAGCCAGCGCGGTCCTGATGGTTCTCGAACTGGCCTGGGCGGCGTCGCTCGGCGATACCGGCACCTGGGGAACGATGCGCATGGTCGCGGCGATCGTGATGGGCAGCGGCGTGCTCGAGGCCACCGGTTTCAGCGTCGGCATCGTCACGGTGGCCTTGCTGATCCATTACGTGCTCGGGCTGTTCTCCGGCGTGATGGTCGGCATCCTGATTTCCGGCTTCCACTGGGAACAGAGCCCCGGCGTGATGCAGGCAATCGGCGCGGCGTTCGGCACAGTGATCTACCTCGTCAATTTCTTCCTGTTGTCGCAGGTCTTCCCGTGGTTCGTCGAACTGCGCGGCTGGTCGACCTTCGTCGGACACCTGGTGTTCGGAATGTCCGCATCCTTCCTGTACTGGAAACTGAGCCGGCCGCAGCCCGCATCCGGCAACCGCTGATCGACGACACGGGCCACGGCCTGAGGAGCATGTCCCATGGTCATGGCAATCGTCCTCGTCGTCATCGTCATCGGTTCGGTGATCTTCCACATCGTCACGCCGTGGTGGACGACCGAACTGGCGTCGAACTGGAAGTCGATGGACGACACGCTGACGATCACGCTGCTGATCACCGGCCTGTTTTTCGTCGTCATCAACCTGTTCGTCGTCTATACGCTGGTCAAGTTCCGCCATCGCGCGGACCGGCCGCAGAAGGCCTCCTACCAGCCTGAAAACAAGCGCCTCGAGCGCTGGCTGATCGGCGTCACGACGGTGGGCATCGTCGCGCTGCTGGCGCCGGGCCTCGTCGTCTACGCGAAGTTTGTGACGCCGCCCGACGATGCGACGGTCCTCGAGGTGGTTGCGTCGCAATGGCAATGGCGGTACCGGCTGCCCGGCGAGTCCGGCAAGCTCGGCGGCAGCGATGCGCGCTTCGTCAGTGGCTCCAATCCGCTCGGGCTCGACCCCGACGATCCGGCAACGGCCGACAACATCGTGATCCTTGCCAACGAGGTGCACCTGCCGGTCAACAAGCCGGTCAAGGTGATCGCGCGATCCCACGACGTGCTGCACGATTTCTTCGTGCCGCCGATGCGCGCGCGGATGAACATCGTGCCGGGCCAGGTCAGCAGCTTCTGGTTCACGCCGACCAAGGTCGGCCGCTACGAAGCGATGTGCGCGCAGCTGTGCGGCACCGGCCACGCGAACATGCGCGGCGTCGTTGTCGTCGAGGACGAGGCGACCTACATGGCCTGGTTGCAGAAGCAGCCGACCTTCGCTGCGACGCAGTCGCTCGGCACTGCGATGGCGGCCGGCGCCGGTGGCGACCCGGTCGCGCTCGGCAAGACGCTGGCGCAGACCAAGGGCTGCATCGGCTGCCACAGCATCGATGGTTCTGCCGGTGTCGGGCCGACCTGGAAAGGCCTGTTTGGCAAGACCGAAACGCTGGCCGACGGCTCGACGATGGTGATCGACGATGCGGCGCTGAAGCGCGAAATCGCCGATCCGGCGGCGCGCGTCATCAAGGGTTATTCACCGATCATGCCGAAGACCGAGTTGACCGACGAAGAAGTGGACGCCTTGGCTGCCTACATCAAGGCGCAGTAGGCCGCGCCGGCCACGAGCCGGGCGGGCTGGTTTGAGCAGCGACGAGCACAACGGGGAAAGCCGATGTCTTATGTCCATGCCGATGACCACGGCGACGCGCACGACGCGCCGACGACGTTCATCACCAAGTACGTCTGGAGCCAGGACCACAAGGTCATCGCGGTGCAGTACGCGAGCGTCGCGATCCTGGTCGGCCTGGTCGGCGTCTTCCTGTCGAACGTGATGCGGCTGCAGCTCGGTTTTCCGGGCGTGTTCGAGTTCATCAATGCCGAGCGCTATTACCAGGCGGTGACGATGCACGGGATGATCATGGTGATCTACCTGCTGACCGCACTGTTCCTCGGCGGCTTCGGCAACTACCTGATCCCGCTGATGATCGGCTCGCGCGACATGGTCTTTCCGTACATGAACATGTTGAGCTTCTGGGTCTATCTGCTGTCGGTGATCGTGCTGATGATCAGCTTCTTCGTTCCCGGCGGGCCGACCGGCGCCGGCTGGACGCTGTATCCGCCGCAGGCGATCCTGCCCGGCACGCCGGGCTTCGACGGCGGCATCGTGCTGATGCTGGTCTCGCTGCTGATCTTCATCGTCGCAACGACGATGGGCGGCCTGAACTATGTGACAACGGTGCTGCAGGCGCGCTGCGAAGGCATGACGCTGATGCGCATGCCGCTGTCGGTGTGGGGCATCTTCACCGCGACCATCCTCGCACTGCTGGCCTTCCCGGCGCTGTTCGTCAGCGGCGTGATGATGCTGCTCGACAAGACGCTGGGTACCAGCTTCTTCATGCCGGCGCTGATCTCGATGGGCCAGCTCGCCGACTACAAGGGCGGCAGCCCGCTGCTGTTCCAGCATCTGTTCTGGTTCTTCGGCCACCCAGAGGTCTATATCGTCGCGTTGCCGGCCTTCGGCATCGTCTCCGACCTGCTGTGCGTGCACGCGCGCAAGGCGATCTTCGGCTACCGGATGATGGTCTGGGCGATCGTCGTGATCGGCGCGCTCAGCTTCGTCGTCTGGGCGCACCACATGTTCGTCAGCGGCATGAACCCGTGGTTCGGCTTCTTCTTCGCAACCAGCACGCTGATCATCGCGGTACCGACCGCGATCAAGGTCTACAACTGGGTGTTGACGCTGTGGCGAGGCGACATCCACCTGACGGTGCCGATGCTGTTCACGCTCGCCTTCATCCTGACCTTTCTGTCGGGCGGTTTGACCGGCCTCTTCCTCGGCAACGTCAGCGTCGACATCCCATTGTCCGGCACCTATTTTGTCGTCGCCCACTTCCACATGGTGATGGGCGTCGCGCCGCTGCTGGTCGTCTTTGGCGCGATCTACCACTGGTTTCCGAAGGTCACCGGTCGCATGCTCGACGACCGGCTCGGCCACCTGCATTTCTGGATCACCTTCATCGGCACCTACCTGATCTATTTCCCGATGCACTACCTCGGTGTGCTCGGAATGCCGCGGCGCTACTACAACTTCGACGGCTATGAATTCATACCGGCGTCGGCGCATTCGCTGAATGTCTTCATCACGGTGGTCGCGCTGATCGTCGGGGTGGCCCAGCTGATCTATGTCTGGAACCTGGTCTGGAGCGCGTTCAAGGGCAAGCCGGCCGATCCGAATCCGTGGCGCGCGACATCGCTCGAATGGATGACGCCGCAGACGCCGCCGGCGCACGGCAACTGGGGGCCGAAGCTGCCGGTCGTGCACCGCTGGGCCTACGCCTACAGCGTGCCGGGTGCGGCGCAGGATTTCGTGCCGCAGAATGCGCCGGCGTCGGAGGGCGGCGCCGAGCCGGAGCAGGAACACATCGGCGGCGCCGGGCGGGCCGGCTCATGATGCGCAGCGACACGATGCACAACCCGGCGATCGACGCCGCCGCCCGCGCCCGCGAGGCGCGGGCCCGCAGGATGCAGCCCGGTTTCAGCCAGAGCCTCGGCTTGTGGGTCTTCATCGGCGTCGCAACCGCGTTGTTTTCGTTGTTCATCGCCGCCTATGTGATGCGGATGGCCAATTTCGACGCCACCGCGATCGTGATGCCGTGGCAGCTGTGGCTCAGCACCGCATGGCTGGTCGGCGGCAGCATCTGGATGCAACGCGCCGCCGGCCTCGCCGCGCGCGGCGTCGATCTGCGCTGGCCGCTGCTCGCCGGCGGCGCCTGCGCGCTGGCCTTCATCGTCGTCCAGTGGTGGGCCTGGCAGGCCCTGCTCGAGCGCCAGGTCTCGCTGCAGGGCAATCCGGCTGGCAGCTTCTTCTATGTGCTGACCGCATTGCACGCGCTGCACGTCGTCGGCGGCCTCGCCGGCCTGCTGGTCGCATTGCGCGCGGCGCTGCGCCGCCCGCCGGACATCGTCGACACCGCGTGGCGGGTCGCGTTGTGCGCGCGCTATTGGCACTTCCTGCTGTTCGTCTGGCTGGCGCTGTACGCCTGCTTCAGTTTCATCACGCCGGAGGTCGCCGCGCTGATCTGCGGCACCCGCTGATCGATCACTGCCAGGAGTCCTGATGAGCACCTCGGCCATGCCCCCTCCACCCGGTACATCGACGCAGGCCGTCAGCGGCCTGCGCGGTTTCGTCGCCGACTGGTCCTCCGATTGCGAAACCTTCCACGTCGCCTGGGGCAAGGCGATGATGTGGATTTTCCTGCTCAGCGATACCTTCATCTTCGGCAGCTTCCTGACCGGCTACATGACGGTGCGTGCATCGACGACGGTGCCGTGGCCGAATGCCAGCGAGGTGTTTGCGCTGGAGGTTGCCGGCACCACGTTGCCGCTGTTGCTGATCGCGATCATGACCTTCGTGCTGATCACCAGCAGCGGCACGATGGCGATGGCGGTCAATTTCGCCTACCAGCGCGATCGCCACAAGGCCGCGCTGCTGATGTTCGTCACCGCGGCCTTCGGCGTGATGTTCGTCGGCATGCAGGCCTTCGAATGGACCAAGCTGATTGCCGACGGCGTGCGGCCCTGGGGCAATCCGATGGGTGCGGCGCAGTTCGGCTCGACCTTCTTCATGATCACCGGCTTCCACGGCCTGCACGTGACCGGCGGCGTGATCTACCTGATCGTCGTCGCGGTCCGGCTGATGCGCGGCAAATACGACCACAAGCCGAACTACCAGATCGTCGAGATCGTCGGCCTGTACTGGCACTTCGTCGATCTGGTCTGGGTCTTCATCTTCGCGTTTTTCTATCTCTGGTGAGGCGATGTCATGAGCAGCACTCCGGGAACCCATCAGCAGCAGCATCCGATCGGCCTTTACCTGAAGGTCTGGCTGCTGCTGTTCGTGCTCAGCGCCTTGTCGTACATGGTCGACTACTACCAGTTCCATGGCCTGTTGCGCTGGAGCCTGATCACGATCCTGATGCTCGTCAAGGCCGGCCTGATCATCGCCGTCTTCATGCACATGGCCTGGGAGCGGCTGGCGCTGGTCACCGCGATCCTGCTGCCGCCGACCGCGTTGCTGGTGCTGGTCTGGCTGATGTGGGCCGAAGCCGAGCACACCTTCCTGAGCCGGCTGTTCTTCTTCAGATGACCGCTCCAGCTGGCCGCACCGCCACGCCCGCCGCCTCGCAATGAGGGCCGCGGAAGTCATCTCGACACTCGGCGCAGCCCGCCGGCCGCGCTGGCGGGAATTTCTCGAGCTGACAAAGCCGCGCGTCGTCGCGCTGATGCTGTTCACGGTGCTGGTCGGCATGATGATGTCGACCCATGCGGCGCTGCCATGGGACACGGTCGTGTTCGGCACGCTCGGCATCGTGCTGGTGGCCGCCGGCGCAGCCGCCGTCAATCACCTCGTCGATCGCCGCATCGATGCGGTGATGGCGCGCACGCGCGCCCGGCCGCTGCCGCGCGGGACGCTCGCCGCCTCACAGGTCGCGGCATTTGCGCTGCTGCTGTCGGGCAGCGGCATGGCGGTGCTGCTGGTCTTCACGAACCCGCTGTGCGCATGGCTGACGTTCGCGTCGCTGATCGGTTATGCGGTGGTCTACAGCCTGTTCCTGAAACATGCGACGCCGCAGAACATCGTGATCGGAGGCGCCGCCGGCGCGGCACCGCCGCTGCTCGGCTGGGTGGCGGTCAGCGGCCAGCTCGAGGCCGGCGCATTGCTGCTGTTCCTGATCATCTTCGTCTGGACGCCACCGCATTTCTGGGCGCTGGCGATCCATCGCCGCGACGACTATGCGCGCGCCGGCGTGCCGATGCTGCCGGTCACGCACGGCATCGCGCACACCAGCGGGCGCATCCTCGCGTATTCGATCGCGTTGGTCGCGATCAGCGCGGTACCAGTCGCGATCGGCATGAGCGGCTGGCTGTATCTGGCGATCGCATTGCCGCTTGGTCTGCGCTTCATCATCCTGGCATGGAAGCTGCGCAGCGATGCGCGGCTCGCGATGCCGACCTTCCGCTGGTCGATCGTCTACCTGGCCGGCCTGTTTGCCGCGCTGCTGCTCGACCACTTCCTCGCGTCGTTTTTCTGAGCGGCGCCACGCCGGCCGTAGGACGCCGCCAAACCCCTGCTTGCGGCGTCGTCCGATGCCCGGCCACCGGCATGCTGTCGATACTGCTGTCATCGCGGAACCCGCGCCTTTGTTGCCATGCAGCCCAGGCGTCGACCGCACCGACGGAGAACAACACCATGCTGAAACTGACCCTGACTGCCGGCCTGCTGGCCGCGACGATCGGCCTCGCTGCCTGCGACCGCCGTCCTTCCGAACCCGATGTTCCGAAGGCCGAGATCGAGCAATCCGAACGCGCTGCACTGCTGGCCTATCCGTCCAGCGACCCATCACTGCCGCCGGCCAGCGTTGCATTGAACCGCAACAACGACCAGGCGCTGGCCGGGCCGCCGGCGACCTTGCACGTCGCGCCGTTGCCACCGGTCAGCGAATCGGTCGCGATGCCGCTCGGCGGCCAGAACAACGACCATTCGGCGCCGAAGTCGACCGATCCGGTGCCGGCAAAGGCGCCGGCTTCGCCGCTGCGTTGACGCGCCGCCAGGGCGGGTTGCAGCCGGTGCTGCGGCCGCTCTGATCGCGCTACAGTCGGGCATCGCGATTCGTCGCGGCGCGCAGTCCGCGCCCGCTTACCAACGATGCCCAAGATCCATGCGCTGATCTTTGATGTTTTTGGCACGCTCGTCGACTGGCGCAGTTCAATCGCGCGCGAGAGCCGTGTGCTGCTGGCGCCGCTCGGGGTCAACGTCGACTGGTTGGCGTTTGCCGATGTCTGGCGCAACCAGTACCAGCCGGCAATGGAAGAGGTGCGCAGCGGCAAGCTGCCCTTCTCGAAACTCGATCTGCTGCACCGGCGCAACCTCGATGTCGTGCTCGCCCAGTTCGGCCTCGATCACATTGACGAGACCACACGTGTCGATCTGAACCTTGCCTGGCACCGGCTCGATGCCTGGCCCGACGTGCCGCAGGGTCTGGCGATGTTGCGCAAGTCGTACCGAATCGCGCCGTGTTCGAACGGCAATATCTCGCTGATGGTCGATCTCGCGCGGCGCAACGAATTTCCGTGGGACGCGATCGTCGGCGCCGAACTCGCGCGCGACTACAAACCGAAGCCGGCGGTCTACCTGAACGCCTGCGATGCATTCGACTGCCGGCCCGAGCAGGTGATGATGGTCGCCGCCCATTCGTCCGATCTGGCCGCCGCAGCCGAATGCGGGCTGCGCACCGCATTCATCGCCCGGCCGGACGAATATGGCCCCGGCCTCGGCGAGGCAGCGGCCGAAGGTCCGGTCGATTTCACTGCCGCCAGCCTGACCGAACTGGCTCGGCAACTGGACCGAAACTGAACGGCGGCGAGGCCGGCGCGATGGCGAAGATCTTCTTCACGCCGCAGCTGCGCCGGTTTCTCGATGTCGTAGACGTCGACAGCAATGCATCGACCTTGCGCGCGGCCCTCGACGACGCCTTCGTCGTCAACCCGCGGCTGCGGGCTTACCTGCTTGACGACCAGGGCCATCTGCGGGCCAATGTCGTGGCCTTCATCGACGGCAGACGCAGCGACGACCGCGTCGCGATGGCCGACCCGCTGCGGCCCGAAAGCCGGGTTTTCGTGATGCAGGCCTTGTCCGGAGGCTGAACGATGACAAACAACCGTGCCTGGGTTGCCACCCGCAAGGGCCTGTTCGAGCTGCGCCGCGGTGCGCAGGGCTGGAACATCCATCACATCAGTTTTCTCGCCGAGCCGGTCAGCATGCTGCTGCCACCGCAGGCCGACGGGCGCATGCTGGCAGCGCTGAATCTGGGCCATTTCGGTGTCAAGGTCCATGCGTCCGACGATGCCGGCGAAAGCTGGACCGAGGTTGCGACGCCGCAATATCCGCCGCAGCCCGAAGGCGCCGAGGGCCCGCCGTGGAAGCTGGTGCAGATCTGGTCGCTGGAAGCGGCGAATGGCACGGTCTGGGCCGGCACGCTGCCCGGCGGCCTGTTCCGCTCGGCCGATTTCGGGCGCAGCTGGCAGCTCGTCGAAAGCCTGTGGAACCAACCTGGACGGACGGCATGGTTCGGCGGTGGCTACGACGTGCCGGGCATCCATTCGATCTGCCCGCATCCGCAGCGGCCCGGCGAAGTGCTGGTCGGCATCAGCTGCGGCGGTGTCTGGGTCACGACCGACGACGGCGCAAGCTGGGCGCTGCAGGCCAGCGGCATGAAGGCCAGCTACATGCCACCCGAGGCGGCTGAAGACGGCAATACGCAGGATCCGCACCGCATCGTCCGCTGTGCGGCCGCTCCCGACACCTTGTGGTGCCAGCATCACTGCGGCATCTGGCGCTCGACCGACAACGCGGCGTCGTGGCAGCCGATCGACGGCGCGCCCGGTTCGTCATTCGGTTTTGCCGTTGCGGTGCATCCGCAGGATCCGGCGACCGCCTGGTTTGCACCGGCCCAGTCCGACGAGCGGCGGGTGCCGCTGGAAGCGGCGCTGTTCGTCAACCGCACCAGCGACGACGCGGCAAGTTTTGCCAGCCAACGCAACGGCTTGCCGCAGCAACACTGTTATGACCTGGTCTACCGCCACGGTCTTGCCGTCTCCGACGACGGTCAGCACCTGCTGATGGGTTCGACCACCGGCAACCTGTGGGCCAGCGCCGATGGCGGCGACCACTGGCAGCAGGTGTCGGCCAATCTGCCGCCGATCCACGCGGTGCGCTTCGGCTGAGGAATTTCCGGTACACGCCATGGGTGCCAGCAAGACGTCGGCCCGGTCGGCGCTGTTCGACCCGGCGCGCCATCAGCCGCTGACCACCACTGCGTGGAATGCCGATGCCGCGTGGCAGGCAGTCCGGCGGATCGCCGCTGCAGCCGAGGCCGAATTCGACGCCGCCGATGCCGGCTGGAAAACCCATCCGCTCGACGATGCGCAGCAGCCCGGCGCCCAACACCACCTCTACTTCGGCGCGGCCGGCGTGATCTGGGCATTGCGCCATCTGCAGCACCAGCAGGCGATCGAACTGCAGACCGATTTCAGCGCGGCGATCGAACAGCTGCCGCGGCGAACGCGCGATGCCTTGGCGCATGAGCAGCACGGCTCGGCTTCCTACCTGCTCGGCGAAAGTGGCGCCTTGCTGCTGCAGTGGCGTGCGACGCACCAGGCAGCAACCGCCGACGCCTTGTTCGACGTCGTCCGCGGCAACCTGCGCAACCCGGCTCGTGAAGCGCTGTGGGGCAGCCCGGGCACGCTGGTCGCGGCGATCCACATGGCCGAGGCCAGCGGCGAAGCGCGCTGGGCCGAGCTGCTGCAGCAAGGCATGCAGGTGTTGCTCGACGAGATGCTGATCGACCCCGATACCGGCACCTGGATCTGGGAGCAGGATCTTTATGGCGCAAAGCGCCGGCTGCTCGGTGCCGGCCACGGCTTCGTCGGCAATGTCTATCCGGCGTTCCGCGCCGCCCATCTGCTCGACCCGGCGCTGGTCGCGGTGCTGCAGCACCGCGCGCTGGAGACGCTGCAGGCGACCGCGTTGCACGATGGCGATTGTCTGAACTGGCATCCGATGGTCGATGCGGAGCGCGTCGCGCCCGGTCATCTGCCGCTGGTCCACGATTGCCACGGCGCGCCGGGTGTGGTTTGCCGGCTCGCGAATGCGCCGCGCAGCGCCGACTGGGATGCGCTGCTGCGCGGTGCCGGCGAACTGGTCTGGCGCGCCGGGCCGTTGTCGACCAAGGGTGCATCGCTGTGCCACGGCACGCCGGGCAGCGCGCTGGCCTGCCTGAAGCTGTGGCGCCGCTTCGACGACCCGATCTGGCTCGCCCGCGGCCGCGCGCTGGCGATGCACAGCATCGAACTGGTCGAGCAGCATCGCGCGTTGCATGGCGCCGGACGGCACAGCCTGTGGACCGGCGATCTCGGCGTCGCCTGCCTGCTGTGGAATTGCATCACCGAGGACGACCAGTTTCCGACGCTCGACATCTTCTGAGCGCGGCAGTTTTCAGCGATCAACCACCTGCGCCGTTCGACACCGGCTGCGGCTGCGGCCTGGCGCGCAGTGCCCACGCGACGCCGGCAACCAGCAGCGCGATGCCGGCGACGGTCTGCGCCGGCGGCCAGGTGCCGCGCAAGACAAATGCATAGGCCAGCGCTGCCAGCGTCTCGAAGACGATCAGCTGGCCACTCAGCGTCGGCGGCAGGCGCTGGCTCGCCTCGTTCCAGCACAGGGTGCCGAGCCAAGACGACAACAGGCCGATCGTGAACATCAGCAGCACGAAGTCGACCGCGCGCGGGCCGAGCGGCATCGGAAAGTCGCTGCCGCCGGCTGCCGACCAGAGCCACATGCCGATATAGCCGGCAAGCGCGAGCGGCAGCGTCGCCAGCCCCTGCGCGGTGGCCCAGCTGCGCGGGCTGCGCTCGGCATGGGCGCGCAGCCATTCGGCATTGCGGATCGGGTACCAGGTCCAGCAGGCGACTGCGCCGATGGCCAACAAACCGCCAAGCGCATAGCTGCCGAGATCGACCGCCGGGTCGGTGCGCAGATGCTGCAGCTCCGCGCCATTGACGAGCAGGATGCCGGTGCCGATCAGCGCCAGCGATGGCAGCATCCGTGACCACGGCACACTGGCCTCGACGCGCACGCCGACGCGCTGGCCGCGCAGCCGGGCAGTCACCGCGATCACGACCGGCAAGGTGCCGATGATCATCGTCGGCAACGGGCCGCCGGCGCGTTGCAGTGCGCTCGACAGGAACAGGTAATAGACGATGTTGCCGACCAGCGCGAGCTTGCCGGCCTCGACCCAGTCGGCACGCGTCAGCTCGAGCAGCCGGCGCCGGTCGAGCCAGCCGAGCGGCAGCGCTATCAGGCCGAATGCAAGATAGCGGCCGAAGGTGTGCAGTGCGGCCGGGTAGTCGCGCAGCAGCAGCGGGCCGACAAAGACGAGGCCCCACATCAGGCCGGCGGCGAGCGCAAACAGCGTGCCGGAGATCAGTGCGGTGCGGTGGCTCATCGCCGGATTGTCGGCGCCAGCGTTTTGTGCTGCAGCCGGATGCCGGGCGGCCGATGGTCAGTCGTCGTCTTTCGGACGCTCGCAACCGTCGGGTGATGCGGGGTTGAGCACCACCTGCTCGATGAAGCTCAGCGGATAGTGGTGTCTTGCCGGCTGATGCGGATCCTGCGCCGCGATCAGGTTGGCGAATTCACACGAGATGATCTTCATCGAATGGCCGCCGAAGGCGCGCCGCGGCGCCAGCTGCAGGCCGATGTCGTGGCGGCCGTAACGTGCATCGGTGAAGCTCGTCGAGATGAAGCGGATCTTCTCGAGGATCTCGCCGCCGTGATAGACGCGGTGGAAGATCGGATAGGCATTGCCGATCCCGCCATCGAGCCGCAAATGCGACCAGTTGGTCACCGGGCTGGTATTGAAGGTGTAGACCGCAGCGACGTCCTTCGACATGTAGCCCGCCTGCTGCGCCAGCCCGCCACCGAGTGAATGGCCGGTCGCATGGATCAGCGGCGGGGTGCCGTCGGCGCGGAAGCGGGCCGACAACGCGGCGAGGATTGCCGGCAGCCGCTCGCGAACCAGCGTGTACTGGTTCGGCTCGAAGCCGAGGAAGGCGGTCAGGTTCGAACTCCAGTCGTAGAAAAACTGGCTGCCGCGGTTCTCGGTGCCGCGAAAGGCGATCACCGCCTGCCTGAGCTTGCCGTCGCCATCCTCGAACACATAGGTCTCGTAATACAGGCCCGATGCGTCGAAACACGGCTGCACACCGTCGATCTTCGGATTCCAGCGCTTCCAGCGCCCGTCCTGCGGTCCGCCGTGCGGCATCCCGAAACTCGGCACCTTCGCGTCGTCGCCGCCGAGGTAGTTGCAGCCGCTGCCGATCCGCCGATCGGCCGGAATGTCGCGGCGGTAGACGACATCGGCAAACAAGGCCATCAACCCGAATTCACGCGCCATCTCGGTCAGGAAGACATCGGACGCCAGGCTCGGCTCGCTGAGGTCGTTGCCGGCATCGTTTTGCGGCAGGCTCGCGTAATAGGTCAGTGCTGCGCCGCAGCCGGAGAGGGCTGCGGCGAGAAGCAGGGTCGAGGAGATGCGAAGAAGAAATCGGGAGGTGGCTCGTTGCATTGGCAGTTCGGCTTCGATCACGGGCTGGTCAGGCGCCGGCCGTATCGGTGGGACAGTCAAGCGTCGGTTGAAGCGTTTTCACCCCGCCGCCTTCAGCAGCGTCGCGATGTCCAGCTTCGTCATCGGCATCATCGCCTGCATGATGCGGGCCGCGCGGTCGCGGTCGGCGCCGCCGAGGATGTCGGTCAATGCGGTCGGCACGATCTGCCACGACAGGCCGTAGCGGTCCTTCAGCCAGCCGCACTGGCCGGTCGATCCGCCGTCGCCGAGGCTGTCCCAGAAGAAGTCGAGTTCGGGCTGGGTTTCGCAGCGCACCGACAGCGAGACGGCCTCGGTGAAAGGGAAGTCCTGGCCGCCGTTCAGCGCGATGAATTCCTGCCCGGCAAGCGTGAAGCGCACCGTCAGCACGCTGCCGGCCGGCGCAAAAAAGCCCTCGGGCCAGCGGACCCTCTCGTCGATCCGCGAATCGGGAAATACCGACACGTAGAAGTTGGCCGCTTCCTCGGCCAGCGATGTGAACCACAGGCACGGCGAGATGGCTTGTACTTGCGACATGGTTGCCGACCCTCCGGGGTTGCCACTTCAAAGACCTTGCCGATCTTGCCCGCCGGACCGCGCCGGCGGTTTGCGCCAGGTCAGCCTTTCGTGCCGCCGCGCTGCACCTCGTCGAGGTGTGCCGCGAGCTGGTCCATCGTGCCTTTCCAGCCCATTTCCATGCTCAGGTGGGAGGCGTCGAATACCTGCATCTCGGCTTCGGTGGCGTTCAGCGCCTGCCATTGCAGCGTCATCGTCGTCTGCCCGGTGCCGGCCTCGGTGAGGGTGGTCGTCGACAGCGTGTGCATCGGCCACAGCGGCGCCATCGGATGGCGGGTCAGCCCGCCGGCTTCGTCGGAGAACTGCACGACGGTGACCAGCCGCTCGGGCGGCGCGATCTCGCGGAAGGTCCATTTGCCCCACATCGTTGCGCCGCCGGGCAGGCGCATGCCGTAGTGGTAGCTGCCGCCCTCGCGCAGGTCGAGCCGGCCGGCGACCGGCTCGAGGCCGGCCGGGCTCATCCAGCGCTGCAGGTGGTCGCGCTTGGTCAGTGCGTCGAATACCAGTTCACGCGGCGCGCCGAACTGGCGCGTGATCGTGAACGGTTTCGAGAGGCGGTCGTTGCTGTTGTCGGTCATCGTGCCGGCAAGTGTGCCGCCGGCGTGCCGGGCTTGCAACCGCGGCGGGACGCGCCGCGGTGCTTGCCCGCTGGTGCTCAGTCGAGCTTGACGCCGAGCTTGGTGATGATCGGCCCCCAACGCTGCGCATCGGCCTCGATCACCCGCTTGAAATCGGCCGGGCTGCCGCCGACCACCGTCAGGCCGCTTTTTGCCATCGCAGCCTGGATCGCTTCATCCTTCAGCACCTCGTTGGCATCGGCATTGATCCTGTCGACGATCGCATCGGGCATCGATGCCGGCCCGACCAGGCCGTTCCAGGCCAGCGACTCGACCTTCGGATAACCCGATTCGGCCAGCGTCGGCAGCGATTTCAGGCTGTCGGGCCGCTGCGCCGAGCTGACAGCGAGCATCCGCACCTTGTTGTTCTGCACATGGGCGAGCAGCGCCGGCGCGACCATGAAGGTCGCATCGGCATTGCCCTGCGCGACCGCCATCGCCGCCGGCGGCGAGCCGTTGTACGGGATGTGGGTGGCCTTCAGCCCGGCTTCAGACAGGAACAGCTCCATTGTCAGGTGCGCCGAACTGCCGTTGCCGAGCGAGCTGTAGTTCATCTTGTCGCCCTGAGCCTTCGCCCAGGCGATGAACTCGGCCATGTTTTTCGCCGGCACCTTGTCGACGCTGACCGCCAGCACATTCGGCTGCGACGTCGTCATGATGATCGGCTTCAGGTCCTTCAGCGGCGCATAGGGCGTCTTGTTGTACAGGAAGTGCGCATAGGCGACCGGGCCGTTGAAGCCGATCGCGATCGTGTGGTTGTCGGTCGACTTGGCCGCGACGTCGACGCCGATCATGCCGCCGGCACCCGGCTTGTTGTCGACGACCACCGACTGGCCCCATTTCGCGGCCAGCTTGTCGCTCATCAGCCGCACGATCAGGTCGAGCGAGCTGCCCGGGCCGGTCGGCACGACGATGTGCACCGGCTTGGTCGGCCAGCTCTGCTGCGCCACGGCGGGCAGCGAGACGGCGTTGCTGGCAAGAATGGCGGCGGCGGCGAGTAACAGACGGCGGTGCATGGCTTGTCTCCGTGGATGGGAGAGCGATGTTAGCGCTTCGACATCTGATGGCCGGCCGCGACTGCAGCAGCGAGGCGCCAGTCCGGCGACGCCGGTCAGGCCATCACTGCTGCTTCGGCACCTTGCCGGCGAGTTCGGCTTCGCTGACGATGTCGAACACGCGGACCACCTTGTGCACGCCGCTGACGCGGCTCGCGATCTCGGCAGCGCGCACCGCCTCGCGTTCGGTGACCACACCCATCAGATAGACGGTGCGGCGTTCGGTCACGACCTTGAAGGCCTGCGCCATCAGATCCTTGGCCTCGACCAGCGACGCCTTGACGCGGCCGGTCAGCAGGCTGTCGTTCGAACGGCTGGTAAACGACGAGACCGGCATCACGCCAACTTCATTGACGATGCTGCGCACGTTGTCGACGCGCTGCATCAGTTGCTCGACCCGTGCCTTGTCAGCCTCCGTCGCCACTTCGCCGGTCAGCAGCACGACCCGGTTGTAGCTCGTCACATTGACATGGGCCTTGTCACCAAAGGCCTCGGACAGCCGGCGCAACGCCTTCAGCTCGATCGCCTCGTCCTCGACCTGCGCGCCGGAAGTGCGCCGGTCTGAGACCATCAGCGAGCCGCCGATCATCGCGCCACCGACCAGCAATGGCGCGCAGCCGCTCAGCATCGGCAGCGCTACGGCTGCCACCGCGGAGCCCAGCAGCGTGCGGCGCAGACGCGCCCGGGAATCAAACGTCATGGATTGTCCTGTTCACCCAGCAATTGAAGGTCCACCGCATCGCACAGGCAATGCAGGGTGAGCAGGTGCACCTCCTGGATTCGCGCCGTGCGCTCGTGCGGAACGCAGATATGGACGTCGGTATCGGTCAGCAGATCGTTCATCTTGCCGCCCTTGCGGCCGGTCATCGCGACAACCGTCATGTCCTTGGCCCGTGCCGCCTCGACCGCGGCAAGCACATTGGCCGAATTGCCGCTGGTGCTGATCGCCAGCAGCACGTCGCCCGGCTGGCCGAGCGCCTGTACCTGCTTGCTGAAGACCGAGTTGAAATCGTAGTCGTTGCCGATCGCCGTCATGATCGACGAATCGGTCGTCAGCGCGATCGCCGCGAGCCCGGGCCGCTCGCGCTCGAAGCGGCCGATGAACTCGGCTGCAAAATGCTGGGCATCGGCCGCCGAGCCGCCATTGCCGCAGGCCAGCACCTTGCCGCCCGCAGTGATGCAGCCGACGATTGCATGAACCGCATCGGCAATCGGCTTCGACAACACCTCGGCAGCCGAATATTTCAGGTCGGCGCTGTCGAAGAATTGCTTCTGGATCCGTTGTTCGAGCATGGGCGGATGATATGACACCGCCCGGATGCGGCGGTTCCGCAGAGGAATACACCTTCGGAATCCGGCTCCCGGGCGTCGCTGCATCGATGCCCGACCGCGGACGACTCTGCAGCTTGATCTGGATCATGGCCGCGACGACGCCCGCGTGTGAACTTCCACTGAATGTTTGCGCCACGGCGGCTCGGGGGCCGACTCGGAAAACAGGCTTCCCCGATCGGCATTGGCGGTGCAGAATGAATCGTCAGTTACGGCAAGGTTGCAGCAGATTAGCAATCCCTAGATGACGCATGCGGCTCTGGCCGTGCGCGTCGGACTGGTACGCGCCTTGCCTGACGATCGGAAAACCTAAGTCCCGGAAAAGAAGCAAACAAACCGCGCCATTGTGGCGCCGAGGGCAGAAATCACGTTGGCTTGGTGGCCAGCGTGTGTGTCCATTGCCGGCGCCCGGCGCACCTGCGCAGGCGAGCCTTCGTGGTTCGTCCGGCGCGACCTTGGGAGCGACGATGAAACGGATTCTGGTCACCGGCGGTGCCGGCTTTCTCGGCTCACATCTGTGCGACCGGTTGCGGGCACAAGGGCACGAAGTTGTCTGCGTCGACAATTTCCACACCGGCTCGAAGGCCAACATCGCGCACCTGCTCGGCGACCCGGCATTCGAAATGATCCGCCACGACGTCACCGAGCCGCTGTATCTGCAGGTCGACCAGATCTTCAACCTGGCGTGCCCGGCGTCACCGGTGTATTACCAGGCCGATCCGATCCACACGATGAAGACCAGTGTGCTCGGCGCGATCAATGCGCTCGGGCTGTCGCGGCGCACCGGTGCGCGCAACCTGCTGGCGTCGACCAGCGAGGTCTACGGTGATCCGCTGGTCCATCCGCAACCGGAAAGCTACTGGGGCAACGTCAATCCGCACGGTTTGCGTTCGTGTTACGACGAGGGCAAGCGCAGCGCCGAATCGCTGTATTTCGACTACCGCCGCCGCCACCAGTTGCCGGTCAAGATCGTCCGGATCTTCAATACCTACGGACCGCGGATGCAGCCCGACGATGGCCGCGTCGTCTCGAATTTCATCCTGCAGGCGCTGAAGGAGCAGCCGATCACGATTTTCGGCGACGGCTCGCAGACGCGCTCGTTCTGTTATGTCGACGACCTGATCGACGGCTTCCTGCGGATGATGGAGACGCCGGACGACCAGATCGGGCCGGTCAACCTCGGCAATCCGGAAGAACACACGATGGTCGAGATCGCCGAGTTGGTGCGCGAACTGACCGGGTCGCGCTCGAAGCTGGTCTTCGCGGATTTGCCGGCCGACGATCCGAAGCGGCGCAAGCCGGATATCTCGCTGGCGCGCAAGACACTGAACTGGCAGCCGACGGTCTCCCTCGAGACGGGGCTCGGCCGGACGATCGCCTATTTCGAGTGGCTGCTGTCGCATCCCGACGAGCCGTTTGCCGCACCGGCGGTGACGCTGCAGGAGCGGGCCAGCGAAGTGCGCGCATGAATGGATTGCGGATTCTGGTCACCGGCGGCGCGGGGTATATCGGCAGCCATGCCTGCTGTGAGCTGGCCGCAGCCGGGCATCTGCCGGTCACCTTCGACAACCTGAGCCGCGGCCACCGCGCAGCGGTTCGCTGGGGCCCGCTGGTCGAAGCCGATCTGCGGGATCCGGGTGCCATCGACGCGGCATTGCGCGAATTCAGCATCGATGCGGTGATCCACTTCGCGGCATTGGCTTATGTCGGCGAGTCGATGGCCGAGCCGGGCCGCTATTTCTCGAACAATGTTGCCGGATCGTTGGCGTTGCTCGATGCGATGCACGCGGCCGGCGTGCGCAAGCTGGTTTTTTCATCGACCTGTGCAACCTACGGCTTGCCGCAGGCGATTCCGATCACCGAGGACCATCCGCAACAGCCGGTCAATCCGTATGGCGAATCGAAGCTGTTCATCGAGCGCGCGATTGCCTGGCATGCGCAGGCGCACGGGCTGCAATGGATGGCGCTGCGTTATTTCAATGCCGCCGGCGCCGATCCGCAGGGCCGCATCGGTGAAGACCACGAGCCGGAAACGCACCTGATTCCGCTGGCAATCGAGACCGCGCTCGGCAGGCGGACCGAGCTGCAGGTGATGGGCAACGACTATCCGACCGCAGACGGCACCGCGGTGCGCGACTATGTGCATGTCAGCGATCTGGCACGGGCGCATCTGCTGGCCCTCGATGATCTGCACCGCGGCGGTGCATCGATGGCGCTGAACCTCGGCACCGGGACCGGTTTTTCGGTACGTCAGGTCGTCGCGGCGGTCGAGCGCCTCAGTGGGCAAGCGGTGCGTACCCGCGAGATGGGCCGACGCGCAGGTGATCCGCCGGCGTTGGTGGCGGCACCGGCGCGCGCGGCCGACATCCTCGGTTGGCGGCCAAGCCGGTCGGGGCTCGACGAGATTGTTCGCACCGCGCTGGCATGGCACGTCGCGCGTGCGCAGCGCGATGCGTGCGGAGCAGGCGCGCCAAGCGCCTCCATCGCGCAGGAGCACGAGGAGGTACGGCCGTGAGCGCGGTGCTCGAAGAACTGGCGCCGCCACGCGACGCCGTCGCCGACGCGATGGCCCCGCAACCCGAGGCCTCGTTCGAGCACAGGCCGCGAGTGTCTGGCAAATTTCTCTACGCCGGCGATGCCAAGCTGTGGGTGCGCGGTGTCACCTACGGCAGCTTCGGCGAACAACCTGACGGCGATGGCTACCCGCCCGCAGCGCAGCTCGACGCCGACTTTGCGGCGATGCGCGCAAACGGCATCAATGCACTGCGCTGCTACACGTTGCCGCCACGGCGGCTGCTCGACCGGTCGCAGCAGCACGGTCTGCGCGTGATGGTCGGCCTGGCCTGGGAACAGCACATCGCCTTCCTCGACGAACCGGGCAGAGCCGACGCCATCGTGCAGCGGGTTGGCGAAGACGCGCGCCGTTGCGCAGGTCATCCGGCGCTGCTGTGTTATGCGGTCGGCAACGAGATTCCGGCCTCGATCGTGCGTTGGCACGGCCGCCGCCGCATCGAGCGGTTCATCGAACGGCTGTACAGCGCGGTGAAGGCGGAGGATCCGGCCGCGCTCGTCACCTATGTCAATTTCCCGACCACCGAATACCTGCAGCTGCCATTCCTCGACCTGTTCTGCTTCAACGTCTACCTGGAAGACCGCGAGCGGCTCGAAGCCTATCTGGCGCGGCTGCAGAACCAGGCCGGCGAAAAACCGCTGCTGATGGCCGAGATCGGCCTCGACAGCCGGCGCAACGGGCTGGAAAAACAGGCCGAAAGCCTCGAGTGGCAGGTGCGCAGTGCGTTTGCTTCCGGCTGCGCCGGGACCTTCGTGTTTGCCTGGACCGACGAGTGGCACCGCGGCGGTTTTCCGATCGACGATTGGGATTTCGGGCTGGTGGCACGCGATCGCACGCCGAAGCCGGCGCTTGCCGCGGTGCGCCGGGCTTACAGCGAGCTGCCGTTCCCGGCCAATACCCGCTGGCCACGCATCACCGTCGTCGTCTGCAGCTACAACGGCAGCCGCACGATCCGCGATACGCTGGACGGGCTGCAGCGGCTGGCCTATCCGGACTTCGAAGTGATCGTCGTCGACGACGGCTCGACCGATTCGACTGCGGCAATCGCCGGCGAATACGACGTGCGGCTGATCAGCACCGACAACCGCGGCCTGTCGGCGGCACGCAATACCGGCTGGCAGCAGGCCAGTGGCGAAATCGTCGCCTACATCGACGACGACGCCTGGCCCGATCCGCACTGGCTGCACTACCTCGCCTGGCGGATCATCACCGGCGACTGGGTCGGCGTCGGCGGGCCGAATATCGCGCCGCCGGGCGACGGGCCGATCGCCGACTGCGTCGCCAATGCACCGGGCGGACCGGTGCATGTGTTGGTCTCCGACATCGAGGCCGAGCATATTCCGGGCTGCAACATGGCGTTCCGCCGCGATGCGCTGGCAGCGATCGACGGCTTCGACGTGCGCTACCGCACCGCTGGCGACGACGTCGACATCTGCTGGCGGCTGCAGCAAGCTGGCGGCCGGATCGGCTTCCACGCCGGCGCGATGGACTGGCACCACCGACGCAACTCGCTCGTGATGTACTGGCGGCAGCAGAAAGGCTATGGCAAGGCCGAGGCGCTGCTCGAGCAGAAATGGCCCGAGCGCTACAACGCCGCCGGCCACCTCGCGTGGCGCGGCCAGCTCTACGGCCGCGGCTTCACGCTGCCGATCCCGTCCGGCCGGTCGCGCGTCTACGGCGGCGTCTGGGGCAGCGCGGCCTACCAGTCGCTGTACCAGCCCGCGCCGCTGACGCTGCTGCAGTTGCCGCTGATGCCGGAGTGGTATCTGGTGATCGGCGGGCTCGCCGCACTGTTGCTGCTCGGGCTGTCGTGGCCGCCGCTGCTGTGGGCATGGCCGTTGCTCGCGCTGGCGGCTGCCGGGCCGCTGGTGCAGGCCGCGATCGCGGCGACACAAGCGCGGTTTCCGATTCCGGCGCGATCAACTGGCGAACGAATGCGGCGCTGGGGGCTGACATTTCTGATGCACCTGATGCAGCCGATGGCGAGGTTGATCGGGCGGTTGGAGCATGGGTTGACGCCGTGGCGGAGGCGGGGCCGCTTGGCAAAAGCTCGACTGCGAGCAAGCCATGCGACGGTGGTCTGGAGCGAGACATGGCGCCCTGCCGAGCAATGGATCGAGGTGCTCGAAGCTGCCCTGCGGCAGCAGGGCGGAGTTGTCAGACGTGGCGACAGCTGCGATGAATGGGATCTGCTGCTGCTCGGTGGCGGTTTCTGCGGCCTCGAGCTGCGGCTGGCCGTCGAGGAACATGGCGGTGGCAGGCAGCTCGTCAGGATCGCCACGCGCTTCCATTTCAACCCGATCGCCGCGGCAGCCGGTGTCGTGCTCCTCGCGGCCGGCACGGCAGCGGCATTGCAGGGGGGATGGGTTGCCGCCGGGGCCCTTGCCGCAGCAGGTTTCGCAATAGCGATCGCGATCCAACGCGATTGCGCGGCGTCGTCGGGCTGCTGGGCCGCCGTCGCGCAAGGGGCGTGGGCGCCCCAACCGGAATCAGGCTGACTGGCGTGTTCACCCAGTTCGACAGGTTTCGCCGAATCATCGCCTTTGCACTGCCGCAATGGCCGGCACTGTCGGCAATCGTGTTGCTGTCGATCGTCGCGTCAGCTCTGGCGGCGTTGCAGCCATGGCCTCTGAAGTTTCTGGTCGACTCCGCACTTGGCGATGTAGCACTGCCAGAGACATTGCGGCAGTTCCTCGGCGCACTCGGTCTCGAGACGACCCCGGTGCTACTGATCGTTGTCGCGGCCTTGGCCAGTATCGCGATTTTTGCGTTGCATGCGGCACTCGATGCGGCGCTGACGATGGCCTGGTCGAGCGCCGGAATGCGGATGGTCTACGGGCTGGCTGAAAGGCTGTTTCTGCAACTGCAACGTCTGTCCCTGAGTTTTCACGCACGCGGCAACGTCGGTGATTCGTTGAGCCGCGTGACCGGGGACACCTGGTGCGTTCAGACGGTAACAGAGAGCCTGCTGGTCGTTCCGGCTCGGCAGCTGATGGTGGTGGCCACCGTCAGCCTGCTTGCCTGGCAACTCAGTCCGCAACTGACGCTGTTGATGCTGGTTGCCGTGCCGATACTGGCTGGTTCGGCGTTCTATTTCGGCAAGCGGCTCAAGGCCGTTGCAAGGCGCCAACGGGAGACCACATCCCGCCTGACCTCCTTCGTGCACCAGGTGCTCGGCGCGATGCCGGTCGTCCAGGCTTTCGCTGCCGCCGGGCGAAACCAGCGCCTGTTCGGCACGTTGGCCGGCGAATCGATCCAGGCCTCGCGTGCCAGTGCGCTGGTCAACAATGCCTACGAGGTCGTCAACGGCCTCGCCGCGACCGTCGGCATCGCTGTCGTCGTCTATTTCGGCAGCCTGCAGGTTCTTGCGCAGCAGATGTCGCTCGGCAGCCTGCTTGTCTTCATCGCCTACGTCCGGGCGCTCGAGGCTGCATGCAGGACCCTGTTGCGGACGTATGCCTCATTGCGCGGCGCCGAAGCGAGCATCGACCGGGTAATGGAAGTACTGGATGCGAACGAGATGGTTGCCGACATCCCCGGTGCCCGGCCGTTGCCGCCCAGGCCGCATGGAGCGGCTGGGCACCTTGTCTTCGAGCAGGTCGGCTTCGGTTACGACACCGGGCGACCTGTCCTGCATGGGCTCTCGCTCGACATCCGGCCCGGCGAGACGCTGGCGCTTGTCGGCGCGAGTGGCGCTGGCAAGTCGACACTCGCATCGCTGGTGCCGCGGTTTTTCGACCCCCAAGCGGGCCGGGTGCTGCTCGACGGCAACGACCTGCGCCGCGTTGCGCTGGCCAGCCTGCGCGCCGAACTTGCGCTCGTGCTGCAGGAGCCGTTCATCCTGCCGATCAGTGTTGCCGACAACATCGCCTATGGCCGGCCTGGAGCGAACCGCGAAGATATCGTTGCCGCTGCGGCCGCGGCCAATGCGCACGGCGTCATACGGGCACTGCCCGACGGCTACGACACGATCCTTGGTGAACAGGGCGCTGACCTGTCTGGCGGCCAGCGTCAGCGGCTCTCGATCGCGCGGGCACTGTTGAAGAATCCGCGGGTATTGATTCTCGACGAGCCGACTTCGGCACTCGATGCCGAGTCTGAGCACGAGGTAATGTCCGCGCTGTCGCGGCTAATGGAAGGGCGAACGACGCTGTTAATTGCGCACCGACCGTCGACGATGCGAATGGCCGACCGCATCGCTGTGCTCGAGCAGGGCCGAATCGTCGAAATAGGCGGCCACGCCGAACTGCTCGCAGCCGGTGGCCCTTATGCAAGTCTGGTCGTCCCGACACTGGTCGGTGGCGGAGGCTGCGGATGAACAGGCGGTGGGGGCGCTTTGCGCCGGACGTCCACGCCCAGAGGGTCCGACTGGCGTGGCTGGTCGGCATCGGGATCGTCACTGTCGGTCTGCAGGCCTTGTTGCCGTGGCCGTTGAAGCTGATCATCGATCAGGTGCTCGGCGGGCAGCCAATGCCGGCGACCTTGTCCTGGTTTTCTTCGGTGCCCGGCGCTGCATCGACCGGCGGCCTGCTCGCGTGGTTGGTGATGGTGCTGCTGTTGCTTTCGGCGGGCGTCATGGCGATGCAGCTCGTCAAAGGTGTGCTGCAGGCCGACTTGTCGGCGCGGCTGCGGCTGGCGGTCGGCGCACGGGTCTTCGAACGCCTGCAGGCGCTGTCGTTGACCTACCATCGACGCCATCAGAAGGGCGATCTGATCCGGCGCGTCACCAGTGACAGCAACTGCCTGCCTTCGCTGGTCATCGACGTGGCTCTGCCGATCCTGACATCGCTGCTGTCGTTGACCGTGTTGTTTTTGATCATGTGGCAACTTGATCGGACGCTGGCGTTGCTGGCCATATTTGTCGCGTTGCCAATGGCTCTGCTGATGCGTCTGCTTGCGCCGCGAATGACCGAGCGGGCATACAAGCACCAGCAAGCCGAAGGCGCTGTCTGGTCAGTGGCTGAGCAGACGTTGACGGCGATACCAGTGGTTCAGGCCTTCGGCCGGGAGGAACTGGAAGGTTCGCGCTTCAAGGGCGTCACCGCGTCGACGATCAAGGCCTATATCCGGACGGTCTCATCGCAGCTGCAGTTTCGTGTCGGCATCGACGGCATCGAAGCTGTCGGCATTGCGGCCATCATGCTGATCGGCGGCCTGAAGGTGGTTGGCGGTACGATTTCGGTTGGCACGCTGGTGGTTTTCCTCAGTTATCTGACGGCCTTGTATGCGCCGCTGTTGACCTTCGCCTACCTTGCGACGACAGTGGCCAATGCTGCGGCAAGTGCGCGCCGGGTCGCCGAGGTGCTTGATTGCAGCGAGATGGTCTGCGACATGCCGGTCGCAGTCGCACTGACACGCCCGTGCAGCCGCGATGTGGCTGGAAGAATCGATTTCGAGCAAGTTGTCTTCGGCTACCAGTCTGAGCGCCCGGTGCTGCATGACCTGTCGCTGCAAATCCGCGCTGGAGAAACGCTTGCGCTGGTTGGGCGATCCGGCGCAGGCAAAAGCACGCTGGTTTCGCTAATTCCCCGCCTCTACGATCCGTGGCAAGGTCGGGTCGCGATCGACGGCCAGGATCTGCGCCGTGCGACGCTTGACAGCGTTCGTCAGCAGGTTGCGTTCGTGCTGCAGGATCCGTTCCTGCTGCCGGTGAGCGTTGCAGACAACATCGCCTATGGAAGGCCTGCGGCGAGCCGCGGCGAAATCGAGGCAGCTGCGCACTTGGCCGATGCGCACGGATTCATCGAGCAGATGCCGCGGGGATATGACACGGTCATCGGAGAGCGGGGAATCACGCTGTCCGGTGGGCAGCGCCAGCGCATCGCGATCGCGCGGGCCCTGTTGAAAGACACGCCGATTTTGATCATGGATGAGCCGACCAGCGCAGTGGACAGCGTCACTGAGCACCATGTTCTCGGGGCGGTAAGGCGTCTCGCTGAGGGGCGTACGACGATCATCATCGCGCACCGCCTGTCAACGGTGCGGATGGCCGATCGGATTGCCGTTCTGGACGACGGCAGGGTGTCGGCGACAGGCAGCCACGACACGCTGAGCACCAACAGCATGACTTACCGGGCGCTGTTCACCAGCCAGTTGGTCAGCGCAGCAGGCGCCGCCGCGCCATTCGCCAACGGGACCGGATGATGCGCATCGCACTCGTATCGCAGGCCTATCCGCCTGAGACTGCTCAGGGCGGAATCGCGACCCAGACCCATGCCAAGGCACACGGGCTGGCAGCGCTCGGCCATCAGGTGTTCGTGATCTCGCACAGCATCGATGGACAGCGCCACTTGCACCACGACGGGCCGGTAGAAGTGGTTCGGATTCCAGGCTTCGATAGCTGGATGCAGATCGACAGCGAGGCCGCACGCTGGATCAGCTACAGCCTGCTGGTCGCGGCCGAACTTGCCGATTTGCAGCGTCGGATCGCGATCGACATCATCGATTTTCCGGAATGGGGCTGCGAGGGCTATTTGCATCTGCTGAATCGTGGCAGTCCGCGCCAGCCACCAGTCGTGCTTCACTTGCACGGCCCGCTGATCATGCTGGCGGAAACGATCGGTTGGCCGGAGCCTGAATCCGAACTCTGCCGGACCGGACTGATGATGGAGGCGACCTGTCTCCGCCTGGCCGACGCCATCGTCTCGTCGAGCCGCTGTTCGGCGCAGTGGGCCGGCAAACACGGCGGCATCGACGCTGAATCGATTCCGGTCATCCACACCGGCATCGATACCGACAGGTACCGCCCCGGGTTGGCGACACGGGATCCGCGGCCGACGATCGTCTTTGTCGGACGGGTCGCGCTTAGCAAAGGCGTCGACACGCTGGTCGACGCTGCATGCAAGGTCGCCGACAGAATGCCCGAGCTGCGGCTGCGCCTGATCGGGGGCGTCGGCGACGGTCTGCGCCGGCAATTGTTGCGCCGCAGCGCTGCCGCAGGCCACGACGAGTTGCTTGAGTTTGCCGGTTTCGTCACCAGGGAAGCGCTGCCACGGGAACTTTGCCGTGGCCATCTGTTTGCGGCGCCTTCGCAATACGAGGGCGGCCCCGGGTTCGTCTACCTCGAAGCGATGGCATGCGGTCTGCCTGTCGTCGGTTGTTCTGGGAGCGGCTCTGCGGAGGTCATTCGAGACGGAGAGACGGGCCGGCTCGTACCGCCCGGCGATACCGATGCGCTTGCGGCCGTTCTGTTTCAGTTGCTGGATGACGGGGCCGGCCGCCGTCGCCTTGGCGACGCCGCGCGGGCATATACCCTTGCAGAAGCCGACTGGCGCGTGTGCATCCCCCGGTACGCGCATTTTTTGCAGCGCGTGGTGGAGACGCGCCGATGACCACTGCGGCGCCGGTTCGTTGGACATGGGCCGTCCGGCTCGACGGTAACTTCCGGACGCTGCCCGTTTCCGATCGACAGTGGCGTGCGGTGGCTGCACAAGGAGATACCTGGTCGGTGTTCCAGGAGCCCGCATGGCAGCGCACCTGGTGGGAATGTTACGGGCGCGGTGAACTCGTCATCGCGTCGGTCCATGCTGACAACCGGCCGGTGCTGCTGGCGCCGCTGTTCATCGACGGCGGGATGGCATTTCTGGTCGGCTCCGGCGGTTCGGACTACCTCGACTTCATCGGTGACGTGGGCATTCCGGGCGCACTCGAATCCATCGTCGCTGCGCTGATGCGGCATGCGCCTGGCCTGCTCGGCGTGCGGCTCTACCACGTGCCGCAATCCTCGCGCACCGCGCGTCGCCTGGAGCGGGTGGCCGAGTGGCTGGACCTCGCACTCGTCGACGAAGGCAGCCTCGAGGCACCGGCACTTGACCTGGGACCGGGCGGCAAGGCCGGTCTGCAGGCTGCGCGCAAGAAGAGCCTGGTCCGGCATGAAAACGCGCTGCGCCGCAGCGGTGACATGCAGATCCGGCACTACCGCAGGGCTGCTGACGTGCTGCCCCGGCTCGACGCATTTTTCGACCAGCATGTGCGGCGCTGGCGGGAGACCGGATACCCCAGCCTGTTCGTTGACCGAGTGCACCGGGACTTCTACCGCCGATTGGTGCGCGCTGCCGATCAGGAAGAGTGGCTGCGCTTCAGCGTCGTTGAATGGCAAGGCGAGGCGATCGCATGCCACTTCGGCTTCTCGCACCGCGGCAGATTCCTCTGGTACAAGCCGACTTTCGAGTCCGAACTGTCTGCCCGCTCGCCTGGCGAGGTGTTGCTGCGCAACCTGCTGCTCGCGGCCGTGGAGGAGGGCGCGGACGTGTTCGATTTCGGTCTCGGCAACGAAATCTTCAAGCGCCGATTCGCAGACCGCATCCCGCGGGTGACGACCTGGGGCTTGTATCCGAACCATTGAACGATGGCGCGCATCCTGGTTCTCAGCCCCCACCCGGACGACGAAGCGATCGGCTGCGGCGGCACGATCTGCAAACATATTGCCGAAGGCGACGAGGTGCGCGTGATTTTCCTGACCTCGGGTGAACAGGGAGGGCACGGCCTTGGGTTGGCTGAGACCTCTCGCATTCGTGAAGCGGAAGCCGCGGCCGCGGCGGAAATCCTGGGTGTCCAGCAGTTCGAATTCTGGCATGCGCCCGATGGCCGGCTCAAGGCGTCTACTGCGCTGGTCAAACGCCTTGCTGATGCTTTGATGGACTGGCCGGCGGAAGTGATTTATACGACCCACGCCGGCGAAGCCCATCCCGATCACCGAGCCGCGCCACGAATCGTTGCGCGTGCGCTTGCCGTCTCGGCGCATCAGCCTGAGCCGATAACCCGCCTTTCGGAAATCTGGACCCCATTGGCGCGGATTGATTGCATCCACGATGTGAGCCCGTGGATGAAAACGAAGCTGCTCGCAGTCAGGGCCTATGCCAGCCAGTGTTCTGTGCTGCGCTTTGACGATGCCGTGGCAGGTCTGAATCGATATCGCGGTGAGATGCACAGTTGGCCTGGCGGCGACTTTGCCGAAGTGTTTGCCGTTGCGAATCCGCAGTCATGATTTATCACGTATTTGCCAACCGATCGAATATTGGCGATTGGCTGTCTGCAAAGGGGATCCAGCAGTTGCTTCGGCCGCGGCCATTCGTCGAACTGCTCTGCGACGAAAACTTCGTGCCGCAGACGCTGCAGCAGTTGGCCCAGGTGAAACCGGACGATCTGGTCGTCATCGGCGGCGGTGGCCTTTTCATGGACTATTTCAACCCGTTCTGGTGCGGGTTTTCCGAGCTATTGGCACGGGTCAGGTATTGCATCTGGGGAGTTGGATATTGCGACCTGAAAGCCACGCCAAGCCAACCGCCGCTGCAGCTGCTGCGAGATGTCGTTGGCAGGAGTTGCCTCTGTGTGGTCCGTGACGAGCTTACTCGGCAATATCTGCAGATCGACGATCTCCCTCCGCCGGTGCCGTGTCCGAGCCTACTGTCAGTGGAGCCGGGAAGCCTGGGCCACGGCATCCTCCATGTCGACAACTACACGACCGTCGGCGCCGGAAATTTCGAGGTCATGCACAGCGTCTGCCAGGACTTTGCCGATACCACCATGCGGCCATACCGTAGGACCAACCATCGAATCGAGGCGGACAGAGTCGACGAGCTCGATCGCTGCCTGCGCTTGTATCGGGATTCCGACCTCGTCGTCAGCTCGGCGCTGCATGGTTGCATCCTGGCTGTTGCGATGGGCCGGCCGGTGCTGGCAGTATCGGGCGATCGCAAGATCGAGTCCTTCATGGCGGCTGCCGGTCTCGCAGACTGGGTGCTCGATCACCAGAAGATCGCCGACCTGCCGGCACGGATTGCGATGCTCGAATGCCAAGCGACGACAAGCGAATTTGTCCGTCGATCGCGACACGAAAACCGCGCCGTCGCGCGCCGTGTTCTCGACCTGCTGGATCGGCCCCACATTGGCGGCCAACAAACCGCATGATTGCCGTCGTCACTGGAATGATCGCCACCTATCCGCTCGGCGGAGTGGTTTGGGATTACGGCCAGTATGTGCTGGGTCTGCACCGCCTTGGTTGGGAGGTCTACTATCTGGAAGATACCGGCTGGATGACGTATGACCCGAGGCTGCGCGAGTATGTCGAAAACCCGGAATTCGGCGTGGCCTTTCTTCACGATGCGCTGACAAGCCTGGCGGGGCCAATGCGCCGCCGATGGCATTTCCGCGCGATGGATGGCCGCACCTTCGGAATGGAAGCGGACGACTTCAACGAGGTTGTGTCGCGCGCTGACCTGCTGCTCAATGTATCCGGCGGTACGCTGCTGCGTGACGAATATATGCAATGTCGCTGCAAGGTAATGATCGACACCGATCCCGGATGGAATCATTTTCGCAATTTCCCTCGGCTGGATTCCGAGCCGCGCTGGGGGGGTGGCAACGGCTACCGGGCGCACGATTTCTTCTTCACCTATGCCGAACGGATCGGGGCGGCCGATTGTGTGCTCCCATCTTGCGGAATCGACTGGCTGCCGACCCGACCGCCTGTCGTCCTCGACCAATGGTGTGGTGAGGCCGGCGGTGACCGGTGGACCACCGTCCTGACCTGGAAAAACTTCAGCGAGGCCATCGAATACCAGGGGGTGCGATATGGCACCAAGGAAATTGAGTTCGAGCGAGTCGAGCGGCTGCCGCAAGCTGTTGCGGCTTCATTGGAGATTGCTGCCGGTGGCATTGACTGGAACGACACCTCGGACCATTCGATCCAGGCACGGTGGCGTTCACTCGGCTGGTCGGTGGTCGACTCTCACGGTGTATCGCAAACGGCGATGGCCTACCGGGACTATATCCAGCGCTCGCGCGGCGAGTTCAGCGTCGCAAAAAATGTCTATGTGGCGACCCGCTCCGGATGGTTCAGCTGTCGTTCAGTCTGCTACCTCGCCGCCGGTTTGCCGGTCGTCGTGCAGGACACCGGATTCAGCGAGATCATTCCTTGCGGCGAGGGGCTGATGACATTTTCGTCGCTCGAGGAGGCGGCAGACGCGATTGCTCGGGTCGACCACGACTACGCTCGGCACCAGGCGGCAGCGCGCCAGATGGCCGCAAAGCATTTTTCCGCCGACGTCGTCCTCGGCGACCTGCTTCGTCGCATCGGCCTCCCCGCCAACTGACGACACTTTTCGGCAATGACGGACATTCGCGAGATCACCGGCACCTGGGACTACACGACGTTGCCTGGCAACGTGCGTTTGGGAAGCGATTGCTTCCTGGAGAGAAAAGCCAGCTTTGTCCGCTACCGGAGCACCCAGTCGATCGGGCTCGATATCGGTGACAGGGTACGTGCCTATACGTGGGCAGAGTTCAACATCGAGCCGGCCGGCACCGTATCGATAGGCAATGATTCATTGCTGGTCGGCCCGGTATTCATGTGTGCCCAACGAATTTCGATCGGCGAGCGTGTCGTGGTGTCCTATCACGTCACGATTGCAGACAGCGACTTCCACCCACTGGACCCGCAGGCCCGCCGACTCGACGCGCTCGCCAATGCGCCGGGGGGCGATCTGTCGCTGCGGCCAAGAATCGAAACGGCCCCCGTCGTCATCGAAGACGATGTATGGATCGGCATTGGTGCGCTGATCCTGAAAGGCGCACGGATCGGACGCGGCGCCCGCGTGATGGCGGGTACGGTCGTCACCCGGGACATCCCGCCGGGGGCCATCGTGGCCGGCAACCCGGGGCGATTGATCGAGGCTCCCGGACGATGACTGCCTCGATCGCGCTGCCGCACGACTGGTATCCAACACCGCTTCCCGCCAATGTCGAGATCGGGGACGGCAGCTGGCTCTACAGCGCGTTCGCATTTCTGCACTTTCGCAGCCTGTGCAAACCGGGTGTTCGCATCGGCAAAGGCTGCGGCGTCTACGACGGATCCTTCTTCGAGATCGGTCCGAACGGAGAGGTGTCCATCGGCGACCATTGCACACTGGTCGGCGCCATCATCACTGGTAACGGGCGGGTTCACATCGGCGACTTCTGCTTCATCGCCCATGAAGTGGTGATTGGCGCCACGCCGTTCGACTTGCCGGGCGGCGCCAGTCCGGACGAGGCTGGGCAGGAGCCCGACATCGAGATCGGCCACGACGTCTGGATCGGTGCTGGGGCCATTGTTCTGCGGGGGGCCAGAATCGGTGATGGCGCGATCATCGGTGCTGCCGCGGTCGTCGACTTCGAGGTTCCGCCCGGCGGCATTGTCGGAGGGAACCCCGGCCGGCTGGTTGGCTCTGCCACTGGCGGATCCAATCCTCAAGCCGAGGCGGAATGAATCCGCATCATCATTCCCGCGGGCGGGCACGGCATGCCGAAAGTGATTTGCGGCAGCGGCAACGCGGCCGGGCGCGCGCATCATCAGCGGTGGTCGTCCTGCTGATCAACGTCGCAGTCAGCCTCCTCTTGTCGCCACGCGCATTGGCTCAACCCCCTCACCCCACCGCCTCCCGCCCCCCGCCCGGCCACCAGCGCCTCCTCAGCGTCCCGCCGGCCCCCGCCCGTCCCGTCATCGACGGCATCCTCGACGACAGCGTCTGGCGTCAGGCGGCGCTCGCAGACCGTTTCTGGATCTCGGACCAGCAGCGCTGGCCGGCTGAGCAGACCGAGGTGCTGGTCACCGCGGACAGCTCGCATCTGTATCTCGGCTTCAGGGTTCACGACAGCAAGCCTTGGGCGATCGAGGCGTTGCAGACGCGCCGCGACGCCGGGTTGGGCTTTGATGACCAGGTCGCGGTCGAACTGGACCCTTTTCTCAACCGCCGCGAGATTTCCACCTTCCGGGTCAATGCCCACGGCACGCAATCGGATTCATTCGCTGCCGGCCGGGCGCGTCAGGTGGCCTGGAAAGGCGACTGGAAGGCCGCGGTGACGATCACCGAATACGGCTGGTCGGCCGAGTTGGCGATCCCGTTCGAGATCCTGAATATCTCCGCAGGCACCGAAACGATCGGCATCAATTTTCTCCGCTACCACCACCGCACCGCGCAGTGGAGCCGCTGGGCCGATATCACGGTGCGCTGGCTGCCCGAGGAGATGGGCCGGCTGACCGGGCTGCGGCCGGCTGGTGGCGCCAAGGACAAGCCGTGGACGCTGCTGCCTCATGTGGTCGTCGGCCGCAACATTCCCGACCGCTCCGGCAAGGTCCGCGAATCGCTGGTGACTGCAGGCGTCGATATCCGCTACGAGCCACGGCCGGATCTGACGGCCGTCATTTCGGTGCTGCCGGATTTCAGCCAGATCGAACGCGCGGTCGACAGCGTCGATTTCAATTACAACGAGAAATTCCGCGCCGACCGGCGGCCGTTTTTCCAGGAAGGCGCGGCCTACTTCGGCGAACTCGAGGGCGGCGGCAAGCCATCGGCGACCAGCCCCTATTTCTATTCGAACCGCCTACCCGATTTCGAAGTCGGCGCAAAGGCATTCGGGCGGGCGGGCGACGGGCTGCAGTATGGCGCGCTGGTGACCCGGGCCGCAGGCCAGCGCACAGACCTGGTCGGCCAGTTGCAGCAGCAGTTCGACCCGACGCACCGGCTGTCTGCGCTGCTGGTCAGCACCGATCGGCCGCAGCTGCGCAATCAGCTGTATATGCTGCGCGGCTCAGGGCGCCAACCGTCAGGCCTCAGTTATTCGTTCGAGGCGGCGGCGAGCCGCACCGCACCTGCCCCGGGCGACGGCAGCTTTCTGCGCGGCAGCGGTGGCTGGGGGCGCGGTTTCTGGTCGCTCGGCGCCAGTGTCGACCGCTACAGCGCGGAGTTCTTTCCCGCCAATGGTCTGCTGGCGCGCGACCTGCCGGACACCCGCGGTGCCAATGCCTATGTCAGCTACTTCCGCGATCGGCCGGAGGGCGCACTGCGCGAGGTCAGCGCCAACCTGAGCCTCGGCGAGCGCGAGACCGGCGACGGCCGGCTGCAGCGCCGCAAGTGGTATCTCGACGGCGCGATCGAGCTGCGCGCGATCGAGACCCGTCTCGGCGTCGCCTATTCGAGCGGCCCGTACCGCCCGGTCGGCACGGCGCCCGCGCGCTGGAGCGCACGGGTGTTCGACGACCACTATGTGCAGCTGAGCGCGGATTTCAATACCCGCAGCAGCCGATTCGGTTACGGCGCCACCCACGCGACGGGGCAGCAAGGCGGCGGTGACTATCGCTATACCACCGCGTATGGCTGGGCCAAGCCGACGGTCAGCACATCGATCAGCCTCAGTTCGGAACGGCTGGAGAGCTTCGGCACGTTCCGGCAGAGCGTGCTCAACGGCACCTGGGACCTGACCCCGCGGCACACCATTGCAGGCCGCTACATCCACGCCTACTACGGCAACCCGTACCGCCTGACCTATGTCTGGCGCGCCCGTCCCGACCTCGATGTCTTCACCGTCTACGACCACTGGCCGGACCAGCCGGCGCAATTTTCGGCCAAGCTGCTGATGACCTATTGAAGCCCGCGATGCCGTGGCCCCGGCCGGCGCAGGGGCTGAAATCGCCACCCCGGCACCACCGCCATCAGCGGCCGACCCGCCGACATGTGAGACCATCGGGCAAAGGGTTCAGAGGGCGGAAAGATGAGCGTGTTGCAGCGCAACAATGTGCGGGTGATCGGGGACGGGCCGGATACGATGGTCTTCGCCCATGGTTTCGGCTGCGACCAGAACATGTGGCGGCTGATTGCACCGTCGTTTGCCGAAAGCCACCGGGTCGTCCTGTTCGACCTCGTCGGCAGTGGCAAATCGGATCTGGCGGCCTACGATTTCGACAAATACAGCTCGTTGCAGGGTTATGCCGACGATGTGCTCGAGGTGATCGACGCCACCTCCGCCGACAAACCGGTGATCTTCGTCGGCCATTCGGTCAGCGCGATGATCGGCCTGCTGGCCGGCATCAAGTCGCCGGAGCGGATCGATGCACATGTGATGGTCGGCCCTTCGCCTTGCTATATCAACGACGGTGACTATGTCGGCGGCTTTTCGCGCGCCGACATCGAATCGCTGCTCGAGACGATGGAAGGCAACTACCTCGGCTGGGCCAGCAACATGGCGCCGGCGATCATGGGCTCGACGCAGCAGCCTGAACTCGCGGTCGAGCTGACCAACAGCTTTTGCCGCACCGATCCGGAAATCGCGACCCACTTCGCCCGCGTGACCTTTCTGTCCGACAACCGCGCCGACGTGCCGAAACTGGCCGCGCCGACGCTGATCTTGCAATGCCACGATGACTTGATCGCGCCGGTCTCGGTTGGTGAATATCTGCAGCGCGAGTTGCCGAACGGCACGCTGCGGCTGATCCAGAACGTCGGCCACTGCCCGCACCTCAGCTCGCCGGGCGCCTGCGCGGATGCGATGGTCGAGTTCATCGCCGCGCTCGACACCTGACTGTGATGGCGGACGGCTCGACCGAATCGGGGTACGAAGCACTCTACGAGCACGCCGCCTGTGGATTGATGGTGACCGACGACGACGGTCGCATCAGCCGCGTCAACGCAACGCTTTGCCACTGGCTCGACTACCGTCCCGAGCAGCTGGTCGGCCAGCGCAAGCTGCAGGATCTGCTGACGATGGGCGGGCGCATCTTCCACCAGACCCACTGGGCGCCGCTGCTGCAGATCCAGGGCAGCATCGCCGAAGTGAAGTTCGAGCTGATCCACCGCGACGGCCATGCGATGCCGGCGATCATGAATGCGGTGCGGCGCGGTACCGCGCCGACGATCCGTCACGAGATCGCGATGTTCATCGCCGAGGACCGGCATCGCTACGAGCGCGAATTCATCGCCGCGCGCAAGCGCGCCGAAGCCCTTCTTGCCAGCGAACGCGAGGCTCAGCGCCAGCTGAGCGCGGCGCAGCAGGAACTGGAACGACAGCGCGCGGTCGCCGAGGACCGCGCCGCCTTTGCCGAGCAGATGATCGGCATCGTCAGCCATGACCTGCGCAATCCGCTGATGGCGATCCAGACCAGCGCCACGCTGCTCGGCGCCGGCGAGCTCGGCAGGGCGCAGCGCCGGGCTGCCGATGCGATCGGCCGCGCGGTGACGCGCAGCAACCGGTTGATCCAGGATCTGCTTGACCTGACCCGGGCGCGGATCGGCAATGGCCTGCGCATCTATGCAACGGAAATCGACTTGCACCAGGTGGTGGCAGCGGCAGTCGACGAATTGCGGCTGGCCCACCCGAATCGCACGGTCGACCACCGGACCAGCGGCAGCGGTCGCTGCAAGGCCGATGCGGACCGGTTGGCGCAGCTGGTCGGCAATCTGGTCACCAATGCCCTCAATTACGGAGATGCCTTTGCCCCGGTGACGGTGACGTCCGGAGGCGATGGCGACCTGTGTGAACTGCTGGTGCACAACACCGGCAAACCGATTCCTGCCGAACAGCTGCCGACGCTGTTTGATGCCATGACCCGCGGCAGTGGCAGTGGCGGCGCCTCGCCGCAAAGCGTCGGACTCGGCTTGTTCATCGTGCGCGAGATTGCCCGCGCCCATGCGGGCAAGGTCACCGTGGCCTCATCGGCAAGCGAGGGAACGACGTTTGTCGTGACGCTGCCGGCGCGGGCGCCGGATGGCGACGACTGAGCGGCCTCGCACCCGTTTTCGTTCGGCGCGACGGCCGCTGGATTTGGTCATCATCGACACGCGAACTAAACTGTTTGCGTGATTTGTCCGGAACGCGCGGCAACAGACCGCAGGCTCGCCCGCATCGGCTCGGCGATGACGCTGGTCTCGCTGTTGCTTGGTTGCGGCGGCGATGGCAGCGGGGGTGACACCGCGCAGCTGACGGCCGCGACCCTCGAGTCCCCGCCCGCAGCAGCACCAGCTCCGGCGCCTGCCCCGGCACCTGCTCCAGCGCCTGGCCCTGCTCCGGCGCCCGCACCTGCACCCGCACCTGCACCGGCACCCGCACCCGCACCCGCACCCGCACCCGCACCCGCACCCGCACCCGCACCCGCACCCGCACCCGCACCGGCACCGGCACCTGCACCGGCCCCTTCACCACCGGTGGCGGAGATCACCGGCCCGGGCCGACTGGTCGCGTCGACCCGCTTGAACCGCTTCACGGCCGCCGAAATTGCGCTGGCCGCCGAAGCTTCGGAGGACGACCTGCCGCCGCCGAAGGTGGTGCATGCGGTGACCAACTACCGCCTGAGCTACCGGACGATCGACGGTTTCGGCCGCGAGCTGACGGCGTCGGGTCTGCTCAGCGTGCCTGACAAACCGCCCGTCGTGGCCAGCCCGGTGATCAGCTACCAGCACGGGACGATCTTCTACAACGCCGAGGCGCCGAGCGTCGATGCCAGCGCCGGCACGGTGCCGGTGCTGCTGGCGTCGATGGGATTTGTCGTCGTCGCCGCTGACTATGTCGGTTACGGCGATTCGCAGGGCGAGGAGCATCCCTATCTGCTGGCCAAGCCGACTGCGGCCGCGGTGCTCGACCTGCTGACCGCCGCGCGCAGCTGGCGCAGCCAGAACCACATTGCCGACAATGGTCAGTTGTTCCTGCTCGGCTATTCCGAAGGCGGCTATGCAACGATGGCCGCGCACCGCGAGCTGCAGGCGCGCCAGGGTCCGGACCCGGATGCGCTGGTGATGAACATTGCCGGCGCCGGCCCCTACGACGTCGGCGTCACGCTCGATGAATTGCTGCGTCGCGTGCGCCGCGACAATCCGGTGCTGGCCGCGCTGGTCAGCCCGGGCCTGCTGCGCAACCTCGGGTCGTCATTGCGCAATGAGGTGCGCCGGGCGCTGTTGCGCGAACTGATCCCGGAAGACGCCGACGTCAGCTTCCAGTCGACCTTCATCGACCATTTCCTGGCCGACGACCGTGCGGCGATCGAGCGCGACTGCAATGTGCACGACTGGCGACCGCAAGCACCGCTGTGGATGTTCCACGGCCGCGACGACGAGACCGTACCCTATGCCGCCGCGCTGTCGGCGCTGAATGCGATGCAGGCGCGCGCGGCCCCGCAGGTCGCGTTGATCGACTGCGGCGCGCAGCCGTCGAGCCACCTCGGCTGCGTCGCGCCTTACTGGCTGTTCATGCTCGACCGGCTGGCTGGCAACGCGCGCGATCTGTAGCGCTCGATCCACAACACGGCATCGGTCGGGCAGCAGGGCGTGGCTGCTGCATCCGGTTCGACTTGTCCTGCGTAAGAATCCAGCACTTGCGCCGACCAAGCCCCTTCCCATGCCAGACGCCTCTCGATCCCAGGAAGTTTTTGCTCGGCGCCCCGCACATCCCGGGATTTCCGCTGCGCCGGCCTGCGCGTCCGAGGCACGAACAACAGGCCGCTCGATCCGCAGGATCGCCGGCTGGGCGCTGGCGATCCTGGTGCTGGCCGGGCTGCTTGCCGTTGGCTGGTCGGGCTGGCCGGGTGTCGACTGGCTCGCTGCCCGCCAGGCTGAATTGCGGGCGCTGCATGCGGCCGGGCCCTGGCAACTCGGCTGCTGTCTGTTTGCACTGATGACGCTGCTGTGTGCATTCGCGCTGCCCGGCTGCAGCCTGGTCGCGCTGGCCGCTGGCATGTTGTACGGCTTCACCGCAGGCACGCTGATCGTGCTGATCGGCTCGACGGTCGGCGCGACGCTGGCCTTTCTGGCCGCCCGCCATCTGTGGCGCGATGCCGTGCGTGAGCGCTGGGGCGATCGGCTGGCCGGCATCGAGGCGGGCCTCGCGCGCGACGGCGCGTACTACCTGTTTTTTCTGCGCGTCGCGCCGGTGATTCCGTTCGGCCTGCTTAATCCGCTGCTCGGCCTGTCGGCGATGCCGACACACCGCTTCTTTGTCGTCAGCCTGCTCGGCATGGCTGCCGGCAGCGCAGCCTATGTCTATGCCGGCACGGCGCTGGCCGGCGCGAGCAGCGTCGGCGACCTGTTCAGCCCCGGGCTGCTGGCGGCGCTGGCCGCACTGGCGCTGCTGCCCCCGATCACCCGCGCCGTCTGGCGCCGCACGAGATGACGCACCCGTTGCCCCGCTTGGGCCTGCTGTTCGGCTATGACTGGGACGTTGCCGGCTTCGACCGGCTGCGCCGGCAGGCCTCGTTCGACCACGCCGGATTCGATCTGTTTTCGTTCCCGAGCAATGCCCGGCTGATCGGCTTCGACCTCGAGCGTTTTGCCGCCAGGCAGGCGGCGAAGGGGAAACGCCGCGGCTGGCAGGGTGTGGTGTCGCACAACGAGCAATTCGGCACGCTGGCGGCCGCGCTCGTTGCCGAGCGGCTCGGCCTGCCCGGCGCGACACCCGAGTCGGTGCTCGCCGCGCAGCACAAGGTCCATGCGCGCCGGGTGCTGCAGCAAGTGGCGCCCGAAGCCAATCTGCCATTTGCCGAACTCGATGCCGAATATGGCGGCCCGCTGCCCGATGGGCTGAGTTATCCGCAATTCGTCAAACCGGTGAAGGCGGCGTTTTCAGTGCTCGCACGCAGCGTGCGCAACCGCGACGAATTGTTTGCGCACACCCGTTTCGGCGCCCGTGAGCTGTGGGTGATCCGCCGCCTCGTCGAGCCGTTCGAGCGCATTGCGCGGGCCCGGCTGCCACAAGCCGGCAGCGCACACCGGATGATGCTCGAGCAACCGGTCCCCCATCACACCGCGCAGTTCAATCTCGACGGCTGGGTATTCGGTGGCCGCACCCATGCGCTCGGCGTCGTCGCCGCGATCATGTACCCGGGGACGCAGGCCTTCATGCGCTGGGAGTTTCCGAGCCGGCTGCCCGATGCGGTGCAGCAACGCGCCCTCGACATCGCGCGCCGCTTTCTGGAAGCCATCGGCTACCGGCACGGCTTCTTCAACATGGAGTTTTTCCATGACCCGGCGACCGACCGGCTGACGGTGATCGAATTCAACCCTCGGCTGGCCTCGCAATTTGCGGACCTCTACCAGCGGGTGCTCGGTGTCGATGCGCATGCGATGTCGGTCGCGATGGCGCTTGGCAACGACCCGGCCGCGCTGCCGCGCAGCGTGTCGACCGCAGCGATCGCCGCGAGCCAGGTCTACCGCGTGTTTTCACCGGGCGCCGCCGCGCCGATGCCTTCCGCACGGCAGCGCGCGCAGTTCAGCGCGGACTTTCCGGATGGCCTGCTGTTCACCTACCCGAAGTCCGGCCATTCGCTGGCGCGTGACTTCAAATGGCTGGGCAGTTACCGGATGGGCATCGTCCACCTCGGTGGCCGCGACGAAGCCGACCTGCGCGAGCGCACACTGCGGGCGAGTGCGGTGCTCGGCTGGACTGCGCCGTATGCCGATCAACTCGCCCCGGATCCCACCGCTCACCTTGACTGCGACATGTCCGTCGCGGTTGTCCCAGGAACATCATGATGAATAGATTCCGTTCGCCCGCGCGCGTTGGCCGCGTCCTGCTGTTGTCGGCTGTTGTTGCGCTCGGTGGCTGCTCGGCGATGCAGGCGCAGAACCCGTCGTCAGCCCTGCAGCCGGTCAATGCGGTAAAGGTCGACGATGCGCGGCTGATGTTGTTCGGCCATGATGTGGTCGCGTATTTCACCGAGGGCCGCCATGCGCTCGGCTCGGCCGAATTCCAGAGCGTTCACGAAGGTGTGACCTTCCGCTTCGCGAATGCGCGGCACAAGGCGATGTTCGACGCCGAGCCGATGAAATACGTGCCTCAATACGGCGGCTTCTGCGCCGACGGCATCGTCTATGCAATCCCGTGGGGCGGCGACCCGGACACCTGGATGATCCGCGACGGTAGGCTGTTCATCTTCGGCGGCGCTGCGTCGCGCGATGCCTTCCTGCTCGACGTACCCGGCAACATCGCGCTGGCCGACAAATACTGGGCCGACGAGGTGCAGGGCAGCCACAGTTTCTGGCAGCGCAGCAAACGGCTGGTCTGGCGCGTGCCGCATTACAAGAGCGGCGGCGAACTGGCGGAACTGGTCAGGCAGGCGCGGGCGGCGAAAGGGAGCTGATGGCCGACGTCACGGCGGGCGAGGCCGACGGCGCCGCGGCGCCGGCACTGTCCCGCCGCCGACTGCTCGCCGCCGCGGCCACCGGCTGGCTGAGCGGCTGCACATTCAATCCCGATGCCGACCATTCCGGCGCCGACGCGCCGCGCAGCGCGCCGCTGCAGCCGCCGCCGGCGCTGGCCTGGGTGCTCAGTTCGGGCGGACCGCGCGGTTTTGTCCACGTCGGCGTCGTCAAGGCGCTGGCCGAGATGCAGCTGAAGCCGGACCTGATCGTCGGCGCGTCGGTCGGCGCACTTGTCGCGGTGATGTATGCCAGCGGGATGCCGATTGCCGAACTGGAAACGCTGGCCCTCGACCTGCAACCGTGGGAGCTGGCTGGCCTGGCGATTGGCGGCGATCAATGGTTCAGCGGCGAGCCGCTGGCCGATCTGGTCGACCACTGTCTTCGCGAACGCGTCGGCCAACCGCTGCTCGAGCGGCTGCCGCTGCCGGCCGTCTGTGCCGCACAGCGGCTCGCCGACGGCGAGGTGGTCGGCTTCAACCACGGCCGTGCCGGGCTCGCGGTGCAGGCCGCCGGTGCGATCGTCGGCCGGTTTGTCCCGGTCCACATCCGTGGCCAGCGTTATGCCGATGCCGATCTGGTGATGCCGCTGCCGGTGCGCCTGGCGCGGCAGTTCGGTGCCGGCAAGGTACTGGCGGTCGACGCCTCGGCCTACGAGGACCGGGCGCCGGCCGGCACCGAAAAGTGGCGCGCCGGCGATCTGCGCAAACGCGCGCTGACCCGGCCGGATGCCGAACTCGCCGATCTGCTGCTGCATCCGGACACCGGTTATTACGCAGGCACCTCCCGCGACTACCGCGAGCACAGCATCGCTATCGGCTACCGGACGACGATGGCGGCGCGCGAGCGCATCGTCGCACTGCACCGGAGATGACGCGGCCACCGCCGGCGAGGCTTGCATTGCACGCCCAGGCGAGCTACAACGAGTTGTCGGCTGCTGTCACGGCGACGCGCAGCCGCCTCAGCGCTGCAACGGATATCGCCATGCCCGGTTCAGAGATTCGCGTCGCGATCAGAGACGATATGTCGCAGACGATCGCGACCATCGTTGCGACCCCGATTGCGGCGGAGATCCCGGCCGAGCCGAAGTGCAAGCTGCAGCAACTCGACGATATACCGCATCAGGTGCTGGCCTACGGGAAGGAATTCGCAAAGATCGAGGATCCGGTTAAAACCTTCACATTCGGACCCGACGACGCGCGCATCACCTATTCGTCGGATGTCTACGTGGAGTGCAGCGATTCGGCCGAACGCGACAAGATCGAGATCGGTTTCATCCAGACCGTCGTCAGCCAGACGAAGTGCACTGTCTACAGCAACGGCGACATATGGCAGGAGACACTGGCGTCGATCCCGTGCTTGGACGGCTCGCAGCAGGCCGACGAATTCACTGAGGGTTTCATTCCATTCTTCAAGAAGCCGGTCACGTTGACGCGCAACGGTGCAGACGGCAGGCAGACGATCACCGCGACCGACCTGCCGAGCTTCACCTATCCGCGCGAGCTGACGCAGGATGGCCAGGTCATCGCGACGCCATCGGTAGCGACGCTCGAGGTCGATTTCATCGTTGCTCTCGCGGCCCGTTACAGGGGAATGTTCGAGTCAACGTTCTACTACCTCGCGACCTTCGACTGGCGGTTGCATGGCCGGGCCGGTGACAACGGGGTTTCCGGCACCTATGTCGCCGATCCCTGCACGCGATGCGACTATGCGCGCGACAAGCCAGCCACGCTGAAGATCAGCGGTGAGTCGGCCAACTTCTCGGCCCGGTATGCGCTGATCACGCCCTGACGGCCAGGTTGACGCAGCCCGGCCGTGACCTTGCCTTCATGGCCCAGCATCGAACGCGCCGCGCAACCACTCGACACGTTCGCCGTCGAACACCACGACATCGAAGCGGCACGGCGGCGGCGTGGCGAGCCGCATCAGATAACACTGCGCGGCGTAGACGAGGCGGCGCCGCTTCGCGCTGCCGATGCTGGCCGCGGCGCCGCCATGGGCGGCATCGGCTCGCGCGCGCACCTCGACGAAGACCAGCGTGCCATCGCGCTCGCGCATCACCAGGTCGATTTCGCCGCCGCGCGAGAACGGGCCACCGGCGACCCGATAATTGGCCTGCTCGAGCACGAGGCCATGGTCGAGCAGATGCCGCAAGGCCCTTGCCTCCGCCTCGTCGCCCAATTGCTTCTTCGTGACCAAAACCAACGCCCCCCTGCTGCTCCAGGCCGCCGCCGCGGCCGCCGGCCACCAGCATTTTCCGGCCGCCGCGCTGTATCTGGTGGCAACGCCGATCGGCAACCTCGCCGATCTGACATTGCGCGCGATCCATGTGTTGTCGCTGGTCGATGCGGTGGCCTGTGAAGATACCCGCCACAGCGCGGTGCTGCTGCAGCAACTCGGCATCGACAAGCCGCTGCTTGCGCTGCATCAGCACAACGAGGCCGGTGCCGCGCAGGGTGTGCTGCAGCGCCTTGCACAGGGCCAGCGCATCGCCTATGTCAGCGATGCCGGCACGCCGGCGGTCAGCGATCCGGGTGCGCTGCTGGTTGCCGCGGTGCAGGCGGCCGGTTACCAGACCTTGCCGATACCGGGCGCGAGCAGCGTGCTGGCTGCCGTCAGCGTCGCCGGCGATGCCGCCGGCAGCGGCTTCCGGTTCGTCGGATTCCTGCCGACGCGCGCCGGCGAGCGGCAGAGCGTGTTGCAGGCGGCGCTGGATGCCACGGCGACGCAGGTGCTGTTCGAGGCGCCGCACCGCATCGTTGCGCTGGCCGATGCGCTCGCCGCGCTGGCGCCGCAGCGCCGCGTCACCCTGTGCCGCGAGCTGACGAAGCAGTTCGAGACGATCGCGACAATGGCCGCCGCCGAACTTCCCGGCTGGTTGTCTGCCGATGCGAACCGGCAACGCGGCGAATTTGTCGTCGTCGTGCATGGCGCGCCGCAGGCGGTCGCCGCCGATGCCGCGGCGAACGAGCGTCTGCTGCGTGTGCTGATGCGTGAACTGCCGCTGAAACAGGCGGTGGCGCTCGGTGCCGAACTGAGCGGGGCGCCGCGCAATGCCTTGTACGAGCAGGCGCTGGCACTGAAAAAGGCGGCTGGCTGAAGCGGCGTTTCTCGGTGTATCCCGCCGTGCACAAGGCGATGGTCCGGCTCCTACAATGGTCCGCATGATCGCCCGCGAACCCACCATCGAACGCCTCGCCATTGCCCGCTCGCTGCTGCTCGACCCATTCGGCCTCAGCGAGGCCAGTCTGGCCAAGGCGCTGGCGACGATCTCGCAGCACCGCATCGACGATGCCGACCTCTATTTCCAGTACACGCGCAGCGAGGGCTGGAGCCTGGAAGAAGGCATCGTGAAAAGCGGCAGCTTCGGCATCGACCAGGGTGTCGGGGTGCGTGCGGTGGCTGGCGAGAAAACCGCCTTCGCCTATTCGGACGACATCTCCGAAGCGGCGCTGATGGATGCGGCACAGACAGTGCGGACGATTGCCGCGGCCGGCCAGAGCCGCCGCGTCAAGGTCGGCGGCTCGAAACAGAAGATGGCGCGCAGCCACCAGCTGTATGCGCCGATGGACCCGATCGCCACACTCGACAGCAGCCAGAAGGTCGCGCTGCTCGAGAAGGTCGAAAAACTTGCCCGCGCGAAGGATCCGCGCATCAAGCAGGTGATGGCCAGCGTCGCCGGTGAATACGACGTCGTGCTGATCGCCCGGGCCGACGGCACGATCGCTGCCGATGTGCGGCCGCTGGTGCGGCTGTCGGTGACGGTGATCGCCGAACAGACGATTGACGGCGAGGTGCGTCGCGAAAGCGGCAGCGGCGGCGGCGGCGGCCGTTTCGGCCTCGGTTATTTCCAGGATCCGGTGATCGAGCAATATGTCGGCGACGCGGTGCGCGCGGCGCTGACGAATCTCGATTCGCGCCCGGCGCCGGCTGGCGAGATGAGTGTCGTGCTCGGCGCCGGCTGGCCCGGCATCCTGCTGCACGAGGCAATCGGCCACGGCCTGGAAGGCGACTTCAACCGCAAGGGTTCGAGCGCATTTGCCGGCCGGATCGGCCAGCGCGTCGCCGCGAAGGGCGTCACGGTGCTCGACGACGGCACGATTCCGGACCGCCGCGGCTCGCTGAATGTCGACGACGAAGGCAACCCGAGCCAGCGCAACGTGCTGATCGAGGACGGCATCCTGAAGGCCTATATCCAGGATTCGATGAATGCGCGGCTGATGAAGGTCAAGCCGACCGGCAACGGCCGCCGCGAAAGTTATGCCGCGGTGCCGATGCCACGGATGACCAATACCTACATGCTCGGCGGCAGCACGACCGCCGAGGAAATCGTCGCCGGCCTGAAGCGCGGGATTTATGCAACCAATTTTGGCGGCGGCCAGGTCGACATCACCAGCGGCAAATTCGTCTTCTCGGCGAGCGAGGCCTTCTGGGTCGAGAACGGCAAGATCCAGTATCCGGTAAAGGGCGCGACGCTGATCGGCAACGGCCCCGATGCCTTGACCCGCGTCAGCGCAATCGGCAACGACATGAAACTCGATACCGGTGTCGGCACCTGCGGCAAGGAAGGCCAGAGCGTGCCGGTCGGCGTCGGCCAGCCGACGCTGCGCATCGACCGGCTGACGGTCGGCGGCACCGCCTGAGCAGGCGTCGACGCAGCCGCGGGCGTCGCGGTACTGCGTAACGCGTTGCTGCGCGGCGAATGGCCGCGGAACTCGGGTGCGCAGCGCGGGTCTCTTGATCAAGGATGCATCATGGTCCGGGCTGCGCGCGGGCGTCTCGCTTGCTAGGATTGAGCCGGCGCGACCAGCCGAACCCGCTGCGAGGCGGTGGCCGGATGCGCCGGTGTTCGTGATCCGAAAAAACGGGAACGGTGATGGCCACTCACTCGACTCATATTTCCGACCAGGGAACGGGATTTTCTCCAGCACGCGCCTGGCATTGGATGGAAGGCTTGCTGGCGAAAGCGGATATCCGGGTGCAGGGCGACAGGCCCTGGGACATCCGGTTGCTCAAGCCAGGCGTCCCCGAGCGGGTGCTGGCCAAGCAAAGCGTCGGCCTCGGCGAGGCCTACATGGACGGCCAGTGGACCGCCGAACGGCTGGATCAGTTTTTCGAGCGGCTGCTGCGGGCCCGCATCGAGGACCACGTCAAACCCGGCTGGCTGTCGTGGCAGGTGCTGCGCGCCCGCTGGCTGAACCGGCAGACCGAGCGGCGTGCCTGGCAGGTCGGGCAACACCACTACGACCTCGGCAACGATTTCTACCGCGCGATGCTCGACAAGCGCATGACCTATACCTGCGGCTACTGGAAGGGCGCAAAGACGCTCGACGAGGCGCAGGAAAACAAGCTCGACCTCGTCTGCCGCAAGCTGCAGCTGCGCCGCGGCATGCGCGTGCTCGATATCGGCTGCGGCTGGGGCAGCCTGATGAAATTTGCCGCCGAGCGTTACGGCGTCAGCTGTGTCGGCGTCACGGTGTCGGAACGGCAGACCGCGCTCGGCCGTGAGCTGTGCAAGGGGCTGCCCGTCGAATTCCGGCTGCAGGACTACCGGCGTGTCGAAGGGCAGTTCGATGCGGTGGTCAGCCTCGGCATGTTCGAACATGTCGGCGAACGCAACTACCGAACCTACATGGAGCTGGTGCACCGCGTGCTGCGCGACGACGGCCTGTTTCTGCTGCACACGATCGGCCGCAACGAGCATGCCCACGGCTGCGATCCGTGGGTCGACAAATACATCTTCCCGAACGGGCAGCTGCCGACGATCGCCGGCATCGGCCGTGCCTGCGAGCGGCTGTTCGTCGTCGAGGACCTGCACAATTTCGGCGCCGACTATGACCCGACGCTGATGGCCTGGCATGCCAATTTCGAGGCTTCGTGGCCGCAGTTCGAAACCAGCCTCGGCGAGCGTTTCTACCGGATGTGGCGTTATTACCTGCTGTCGTGCGCCGGCGCCTTCCGCGCCCGCGACCTGCAGTTGTGGCAGTGGGTGCTGAGCAAGAACGGTGTCGAAGGCGGTTACCAGCGGCCGTCCTGATCTCAGCACGCTGCAGGGCGGGCTTCAGCCCCGATCTCAAACATGCCACCGACCGGAATCGGGGCTGAAGCCCCTCCCACAAATGGTCCCACACCAGGTCTGGCAGGCAACTTGGATGCAACACCAGCCGACGTGGTAGCATCGCCGCGATGTCGCCCCGGAACTTCTTTTTTGCGTATTTTTGGTTCTCGCACCGCCCCGGCGGAGGAGAGGCCAGCGCATGAGTTCCTGAAGCGCCGCCAAATCCCCCAAACCGCCGGGCCTCCCCCGGCGGTTTTTTTTCGCCCGTTGTTTGCCGACCCATCCCTGAAACCCGATCCCGGAGAGAAACCAATGTCCCCGCACCGAAATGCCAGCCTGGCGGAGCCCCGGTATGCCAGCATGGAAAAAACCAGCCAGACCGACGATGAACGGATCCGCGACGTGACGCCGCTGCCGCCGCCGGAACACCTGATCCGCTTCTTCCCGATCCGCGGCACCTCGGTCGAGACGCTGGTCGCCGGCACCCGCAAACATATCCGCCAGATCATTGCCGGCAAGGACGATCGGCTGCTGGTCGTGATGGGCCCGTGCTCGATCCACGATCCGGCCGCGGCGATCGACTATGCGCGGCGGCTGAAAGTGCAGCGGGATCGCTATGCCGATACGCTGGAGATCGTGATGCGGGTCTATTTCGAGAAGCCGCGCACGACGGTCGGCTGGAAGGGCTTGATCAACGATCCCTACCTCGACGAAAGCTACCGCATCGACGAAGGCCTGCGGATCGGCCGCCAGCTGCTGCTCGAGATCAACCAGCTCGGCATGCCGGCGGGTAGCGAATTTCTCGACGTGATTTCGCCGCAGTACCTCGGCGACCTGATCTCGTGGGGCGCGATCGGCGCGCGCACGACCGAAAGCCAGGTGCACCGCGAGCTGTCGTCGGGGCTCAGTGCGCCGATCGGCTTCAAGAACGGCACCGACGGCAACATCAAGATTGCCAGCGACGCGATCCAGGCGGCTGCGCGGCCGCACCACTTCCTCAGCGTGCACAAGAATGGCCAGGTCGCGATCGTCGAGACCAAGGGCAACAAGGAATGCCACCTGATCCTGCGCGGCGGCAAGGCGCCGAACTACGGCGCGGCCGATGTCGCGGCCGCCTGCAAGGAGCTCGAGGCCGCGAAGCTGCCGTCGAAACTGATGGTCGACTGCTCGCACGCCAACAGCAGCAAGCAGCACCAGCGGCAGATCGACGTCGCCCGCGACATCGCCGAGCAGATCAGCGGCGGCAGCCGCAGCATCTTCGGCGTGATGGTCGAGAGCCATATCCTCGGCGGCGCCCAGAAATTCAGCCCCGGCAAGGACGATCCGGGCAAACTCGTCTATGGTCAGAGCATCACCGACGCCTGCATCGCCTGGGAGGATTCGACCGGCGTGCTGCAGGTGTTGAGCGATGCGGTGAAGGCGCGCCGCAAGTGACCGCAAGAAGCGCCATCGGAGGTCCGCGATGCACGACGATTCAGCACGCTCGAACCAGCCGCTGGCGCAGCGCCGCCGGCTGATCACCGGCCTGGCGACCGGTGTTGCCGGGATGGCCGTACCCGGCTGGCTTGCCGCCGCCGGGCTGCCATCGATGACCGCCGGTCCCTTCTATCCATCGCCGGAATATCGGGCGCGTCAGCTCGACTGGGATGCCGATCTGACGCGGGTCGGCACCGGCCCGGGCCGCGCGGCCGGCGAGTGGCTCGACCTGGTCGGCACGGTGGTTGATCGGCAGGGCCGCATCATCGACCGCGCCGAGATCGAGATCTGGCAGTGCGATGTGCACGGCAGCTATCGCCACCCGCGCGGCGCCGGCGCGCGTGTCGACGAGGCTTTCCAGGGCTTCGGCAGCAGCGTTGCCGATGCGCAGGGCCGCTACCGCTTCCGCACGATCAAGCCGGCGCCATATCCGGGCCGCACGCCGCACATCCACGTCCGGCTGCGTCATCCGAGTTTTGGCGAATTCACCTCGCAGCTGTTCGTCGACGGCGAGCCGGCGAATGCCGGTGACTTCCTGTTCCGGCAGATGTCGGCCGACGAGCGCGAAGCAGCCATGCTGCGCCTGGCCCGCGCGCCGGCCGATGCCGGCGTCAAGTGGCTGGCCGAGCGGCCACTGGTCGTGCCGGTCTGACGCCGCCTCGGCACGACGGCCGCGCTTTCAAAGCGGCAGGCAGCTCTGGCGGATCGCCGCCGACATGCGCCGCGGCGGGCTGCGCCGGCGCAGTTCGGCATGCGGCACATAGCCGCGCGACTCGAGGTTCCAGCCTTCGGTCGCCTGCGCATCGCTGAAGCTGGCGCTGCGCAACGGGCCGAGCCGCAGCGCATCGAAGCGCTCGATCAGCCGCTCGCAGCCGGCCGCATCGAGCAGACGCGCAAATGCCGTCCAGTGGCGAAGCACCGGCGGATGGTTCCAGGCATCCTCGATCGCCCAGCGCAGCTGCTGCAGATCGTGTTCGCCGCGTGCCTGTCGCACCGCCGGCGGCACCGCTTCGAGCACCCGGGGCAAGTAAGCGTGGAAAAACGCCTGGTAGGCGCGCCGCTGCGCCTGGCCGTGCAGCAGTGCCTCGAAGCTGCGGCTGCGTTTCGACCAGCCCGGTTGCAGCAGCTGGCAGCTGATCATCGCCTGCAGCGCCTGCACCGGGTTCAACAGGTGCAGCCGGCGTGGCGGCAGCACCAGCAGCGGCAGGGTACATGCATCGGCATGCGGCATCGGCTCGACGAAACTGCACAGGATCGCGATGCGCCGCCACGCGGCCGCGCCGAGCCCGCCGATCTCGAGCAGCGGACGGTCCTCGAGCTGGCGCACGCAGCGCATCGCATCGGCAAAGCCGTGTGCGCCTTTCGCCCGATTTGCCTGTGCGCTGATCACCGCCAGATTGCCGGCGGCATATCCGGCGTCGTTGCGCACCCGGTCGATTGCCGAGACCGTTTCGTCGAGTTCGATCCGCGTGACCGGGCAGAACCGGGCATCGATCTGCTGCAGATAACGCGGCGTGACCTGCAGCAGCTCGAAGCTGCGCCCGCGTAGCCAGGCATGCAGCCGCAGCTGCAGCCATTTGCGTACCGCCGGTGTGGCCGGCAGCGAGCGCCCGCCCATCGCGGCGCGGCCGGCGAGCAGGCCGTTGCGCAGCGACGAGTGCTGCTGGTCATACGGCGCCGGTGGCTCGAGCTTGTGCCGGGCGTGGTCCCAGCCGAGTTCGAAGCCGACATGTTCATGGCTGGTCGGTGTCGCGTCGTCGACTGTCGGGCGGCCGATGGCGTGGCTTGCTTCGGCGGATCGGATGCTGCTGAGGTTCATGTTCGACTCCTGCTCGTGGGGAAGGGCGTTCGGCGGTCGCTTTGCCGTCGATGAGTCGATTGTTCGCCCCCACAAGCTCATGGCGTGAGCCAGACATCTCATTCTGACAATCCGCGCGGTGCGGGTATGCTCTCGGCTGCAGGCTCAGCTGGTGAGCCAGTCATTGCGAGCCTTGCCGATGGACCGAACCGAACGCTTCTACAAGATCGAATTGCTGCTGCGCAACCGCGGCCAGGTCAGCTTCGAGGTGTTGCGCGAAGAGCTCGATGTCTCGCCGGCAACGCTGAAACGCGATCTGCAATATCTGCGCGACCGGATGGATGCGCCGATCGTCTACGACCGTGGCGACAACGCCTACCGCTTTGCGCAGGGCGGCGGCGGCCGCAACGGCGCTGCGCACCAGCTGCCCGGCCTGTGGTTCAGCGAGGCCGAAATCCATGCCTTGCTGACGATGCACCAGCTGATGGCCGGTCTCGACGACGACGGCGTGCTGGCGCGCCACCTGTCGCCGATGATGGACAAGCTGCAGGCAATGCTCGGCGCCGACGCCGGCGAGGCGCGTGAGTTGATGCGCCGGGTCAAGGTCGTCGGCACCGCGCGGCGGCGCGCGCCGAGCCGCTATTTCGAGCTGCTCGGCAGCGCTTTGATGCGCCGCCAGCGCGTCTGGCTGCGTTATTTCAAGCGCAGCGACCGCAGCGAAAGCGTCCGCGAGGTCTCGCCGCAGCGGCTGCTGCACTACCGCAATACCTGGTACCTCGACGCCTGGTGTCATGCCAGCGACGGCTTGCGGCGCTTTGCGCTCGATGCGATCCGCGAGGCGAGGCCGCTCGACAGCCGCGCCAGGCCGGTGGCGCTGAAGGACCTGGAAAGCCGGCTCGACGCCGGTTACGGCATCTATGGCGGCGGCGCGAAGATCCGCTGGGCGACGTTGATCTTCCAGCCCGACGCCGCGCAGTGGGTGGCGCATGAGGAATGGCACCCGCAGCAGAAGTCGCGCTGGCTGCCCGACGGCCGCTACGAATTGCAGGTGCCGTACAGCGATCCGACCGAAATCGCGATGGACATCCTGCGCCATGGCGACAATGTGCGGGTGGTTGGCGACGCCGCGCTGGTGCGCACGATTGCCGAGCGGATGGCGCGTGCCGCCGCGCAATATGTGTGAGCCTCGGCGACGCGCAGTTTTATCTGAAGGAGGACATCATGAAAGCAAGCTGGAAGGGCGTGACGATCGCCGAAAGCGACGACACGGTGGTCGTCGAGGGCAACCACTATTTCCCGGAAGAAAGTCTCGACAAGAAATGCCTGACCTTCAGCAACCACCGCAGCAGCTGTCCGTGGAAGGGTCAGGCCTACTATCACAGCCTGATGGTCGACGGCGACCTGAACGAAAACGCCGTCTGGTATTACCCCGAGCCGAGCGAGGCCGCAGCGCAGATCAAGGGCCGTGTCGCATTCGGCAAAGGCGTCAAGATCGAATGAGCCTTGCCGCAACGGGTGCTGCAGTGTTGCAAAGGCGCTGCATCGGCAGCGGATTTGCGCAGCGCTTTGCGCCAGATCACGCCAAGACGATCGGCTCGGCGTAGATTGCCGGCTGACGTGTCATTCACATCTTGGAGGAGACCCGATGGCCACGCGCAAAGCAGCAAAAAAATCCGAACTCGCTCAGGCGAGTGCCAACCTCAGTGCCGCCGCCGGTGAAGTCGGCACGGCGATGAGCCACCAACTCGAGGCGATGGGCGAGGCGGTCAACGCCGGCATCGCCGAGGCGAAGAAAAAGGCGGTGGCGCGCCGCGACCAGGCGAAGCGGCAGATCAACAACCTCGTCAAGCTCGCCGAGTCGCAATTGAAGAAGGCGCAAGCCGAATTCAAGAAGGCCAGCAAGGCTGCCCACAAGACGATCCAGAAAGCCGAAAAGAAGCTCGAGGAGACCAAGCGCAGCACCAGCAAGAAGCTGGCGAGTCTCGAAGCCAGCGCTGAACGCAAGGCCAAGGCCTTGAAGAAGGCGATGGAGAAGGAAAGCGGCGCCGCGAAGAAGTCGGCCGGCAGCGCGAAGAAAAACGCGGCCGGCACGGCATCGAGGAAAAAGGCTGCGACGACGGTGAAGAAGGCCGATGTCGCAAAAAAGGCCGCAGCGCCGAAAAAGACCAGCACCGTGAAGGCCTCGGCAAAAGCCGCGCCGAAAAAGAAGGCAACGCGCAAGTCGGCAAAGGCATCACCGGCATCCGCCGCGGCTGCCTGACCCAGCCTGCCTCCCGGCCCGGGTTTTCGTCCGGGCCGATCGGTCGTCGGGTGGACGACGCGTTATCGTTCGCTTTCGATGACGATGTCCTGCTTCCCCAATGCCGGCGCGGCGCCCGCCGTGCCGGCGCTGACCGCCGCCCACCGGCGCCGCCTGCGTGCGATCTGGCGCTCCGCCGGCTGGCCGTGCCACGATCTGCTCGAGGTCGAGATGATTGCCGCCGGCTGGCTCGAGCGGCGGCTCGACGGCGGCGGCCGTGAGAGTCTTCGCGTCAGCGATGCCGGTGTCACGGTGCTGGCGAGCGAACTGCAGCGCAACCGCCGGCTGCGCGACGCACACGAGGCGCTCGTGCAGCGCGTTGCGACGCAGATGCTGCGCGCCGGCCGCATCACCTGGTGCGGACTCGGCCTGCGCGCGCAGCCGGTCGCCGACGGGCCGTGGGTGATCGCGATGCCCGATGTCTTCTCGATCCGCAACTCGAGCGTCGAGGCCTACCTCGCGCCGACCGTGCACGAGATCAAGGTGCGGCGCGCCGATCTGCTCAGCGACTTGCGCAACCCGGCCAAACGCGCTGCCTATCTGCATGTCAGCAGCGAATGCTGGTATGTGCTGGCCGAAGGCATTGCCGAGCCGGACGAGATTCCGCCTGAGTGCGGCGTGCTGATCGCGCGCAGCGACACGCTCGACGTCGCCCGGCCGGCACCGCGCCGGCCGACCGTGATGCGGCTGGCGACCTGGACTGCGCTGGCTCGCGCCAATGCGCTGCCGGCCTGGCGGCCCGACGACGACCAGCCGCTGCTCGAGGCCTGTGCCCCCGACGCCGACGAAGCGGCCTGCATTGATCGACAATCGGCCTGAACCTCCAACCGTCGGAGGCGCCAGGAGTCGCGATGACTTTTCGTCCGATTGCAATCTCGTGCCTGTTGATGCTGGCGCTGGCAGCGCAAGCGGCGCCATCCGGCACGCCGGCCGGCGCCAGCGCTGCAGCACAGCCGGCCACTGTCGGCATCGACTGGCTTGTTGCCAGCCGTGATGCCGACGTCGATGCGGCCTTCGCCCGCGCAAAGGCCGAGCGCAAGCCGCTGTTTCTTTATTGGGGCGCGAAATGGTGCCCGCCGTGCAACCACGTGCAGGCGACCTTGTTCAACCGGCAGGAATTCATCGCCCGCTCACGCGCCTTCGTGCCGGTCTACGTCGATGGCGACAAGCCAGGCGCGCAGCGGCTCGGCGAGCGCTTCAAGGTCCGCGGCTATCCGACGATGGTGCTGTTTTCGGCGGATGGCGCCGAGCTGATCCGGCTGCCCGGCGAAGTCGCCGCGCAGCAATATACCGAGGTATTGAGCCTCGGCATGGCGGCGCGTCGGCCGCTGAAGGCGGTGGTTGCAGACGCCCGCGATGCGGCGCGCAGCAAGTCGGTCGACGCCGCCGAGTGGCGGATGTTGTCGTTTTATTCATGGGGCACCGACGAGCAGCAGATCGTGCCAAAGGCCGAACTCGCGCAGCTGCTGCAGCAGCTCGCCGCCAACGCCCCGGACGCCGACCGTGAAACCGCCGATCGCCTGTGGCTGCGCTCGCTGGCCGCCAGCCGGACGAAGACGCCGTCTGCCGAGCACCGCGATCGGCTGATCAGGCTGCTCGACGATCCGGCGCGTGCCAGGGCGCAGATGGACCTGCTTGGCAACGACACGGTGGCGCTGGTCAAGGCCACGAGCGCCGAACAGACGCCGCAGCGCCAGCAGCTGATCGCACGATTCGAACTGGCGCTGGACCGGCTGGCGACCGATGCAAGCTTGTCGCGGGCGGATCGCCTCGGCGCGCGCCTTGCACGTGTCGAACTGCTGCGACTCGACCTCGATTCGGGGCAGACGCCGAAGCTGCCGGCGTCGCTGCTGACGGCGGTGCGCGCGCAGGTCGAACGCGACGACCGCGAGATCACCGACGGCTATGAACGGCAGGCGGTGATCACCAGCGCCGCCTACCTGCTGGCGCGCGCCGGCCTGCTCGATGAATCGGACCGGCTGCTGAAAGCCAATCTGGCGAAGAGCCACTCGCCGTATTACCTGATGAGCGGGCTGGCGAGCAATGCGCGCGCGCGCGGCGACAACGCCGACGCGCTGCGCTGGTATGCACAGGCGCACCAGCGGAGCGTTGGCTCGGCGACGCGGCTGCAGTGGGGCGCCAGCCACTTGGCGGCGCTGATCGACCTTGCGCCGCAGGCTGCCGCGACGATCGAGGCGGTCGCCAGCCAAGTGCTCGACGATGCGGCCGACAAGCCCGATGCCTTTTATGAACGCAGCGGGCGGTCGCTGAAGCGGGTCAGCAGCAAGTTGCTGGCCTGGGCCGATGAGGCGCAAGACCAGGCCAAGGCGCGCGCCGCGCTCGGCCGGCTGCAGCGGCAGCTCGATTCGATTTGCGGCGCACTGCCGGCGGCCGATGCGGCCCGCACCACCTGCCAGGCGCTGCTGCGCCCGGCAGCGGCCGGCAAGGCGAGCTGATCAGCGCGGCAGGTCGGATGCCGCGGCGTCGAAATGGATCTGGTAACGCACACCCTTTTCCGGATCGCTGAAGTCGAGCCTGGTGCCATGCCATCCGTAGCGGGTCGTGAAACCATCGATCTGCATCGGGCCGTGCATCAGGATCACATCGATGCGTCCGGCGTCGAGTTCGAGCCGGTAGACGATGTCGCTGAAACCGACATGCGCATGGCGGGCGCCGAGCAACAGGATGTCGACCGGCCCGCAATCACCGGCGCCGCGCTGCGGATCGAGCGGACGCACGCACATCCGCCCGTTGATCAGACCGGACGGCGCAGGCGGTTCGGCCGCGGCGGATGCGATCGGAAAGATGAGGGCCGCGGCCAGCACCAGCCGCCTGTTGCAACTGAAACGGCGGACCGATGCCGCCGCCGCCGTCAGCCCCTGGCAAAACGGCTTCGCGCCACCATCTACAGACATCCGCTTTCTCCTTTGCGCAGCGTCCAACGATGACCACCTCTCCTCAAACCGTGCCGCAGCCAACCGTCACGCAGTCGCGCCGCGTCGAACGGCAACTGCGCGGCCAGCCGACTTCCGACGGCGCCGGTGTCCGGCTGACCCGGTTGCTGGCCCAGCCGCTGCAGCGCCGGCTCGACCCGTTCCTGATGCTCGACGCCTTCGGCAGCGATGCTGCCAGCGACTATATCGGCGGCTTTCCCGACCATCCGCACCGGGGTTTCGAAACCGTCACGTTGATGCTCGAAGGCCGCATGCGCCATCGGGACAGCGTCGGCAATGTCGGCTTGCTCGAGCCGGGCAGCGTGCAGTGGATGACCGCCGGCCGCGGCATCATCCACAGCGAGATGCCCGAGCAGCAGCAGGGCCGGATGGCCGGTTACCAGCTGTGGGTGAACCTCGCGGCAAAAGACAAGCTGTGCCCGCCGGCCTACCGCGACATCGAGCCGCAGCAGGTGCCGGTGCTCGAGCTGGCGGGTGGCGTGCGCGTGCGGGTGATCGCCGGCAGCAGCCACGGCGTCGACGGCGCGGTGCAGCGGCCGACCACCGAGCCACTGCTGCTCGACATCACGTTGCCGCCCGGCTCGTCGTTCGAGCAGCCGATTCCGAACGGTCACAATGCGTTTTTGCATCTGCGCAGCGGCGCCGTGGTTGTTGGTGCGCCGGCATCGCCCGAGACTGATCGCGTCGAAGCGGGCCAGATGGCGATTCTGACCACCGAACCCGCTGCCGATGGCGTCGTTTTTTGCGTCGCCACCGATGCGCCGGGGCCTGCGCAGGTCTTGCTTGTCGCCGGCCGGCCATTGAACGAGCCGATTGCGCAATATGGTCCGTTCGTGATGAACAGCCAGGCCGAGATCCAGCAGGCGGTGGTCGATTTCCAGCGCGGCGAGCTGGCCCGTTGAGCGGGCCGGCTTGCATCCAACCCGATTCCGTTTCCAGGAGAAGACATGCCGCGCCAGATCCTCGACGAAACCCGCCAGCATCCGGCGATCCGCGACAAGATCGCCAACCTGCATGCCGACATCGTGCACAACGTGCAGGCGGCCGCCGCGTCGCATCCGATCCTGGTCGTCGGCATGGCTGGCAACCCGTTTTGCCGCAAGGCCCGCAAGCAGCTCGATGCGGCCGGACAGACCTACCAGTACCTGAGTTATGGCAGCTACCTCGGCCAATGGCGGGCCCGCAATGCGCTGAAGATGTGGACCGGCTGGCCGACTTTTCCGATGGTCTTCGTGAAAGGAACGCTGATCGGCGGCTCGAACGACCTCGGCCGGCTGATTGCCAGCGGCGAACTGAACCGGCTGCTCGGCGAGTGAGCTTCGGCTGGCGGCCGTTCGCTTGCGCCGATCAGCACGCCAGCGCCAGCGCCTGCAGCGGCCGCTGCGTCGTGGGGTCGGTGACGACAAAGGCGACCCGGCGCGTCGTCGCCGCGCCGCGACCGGCATCGGGGATCTCGGGCAGCCGCCATTGCCAGTGTTGTTCGCGGTCGGCCGGCCAGTTGCCGACCGGCTGGTAGGCGCGGACGACATGGTCGTGGCGCAGGCTGGCACCGGCGTTTTCGCCGGCCCTCACGTCGGTGTGGTGGCCATCCTCCAGCACGACCCAGTAGCCGCTCAGCTGCATCGGCATGCCGGCGCCGCCCGGGCGGCCGGCGATGCGGGCGGTGACGCTGCTGCCGTCGCGGCTCAGCTCCACGTCGACGGGCGCCGCACCGGCCTTCGGCAAGCGCGGCCAGCCGCGCCAGTCGATGCCGTTGACAATCACCTGCGGCGTATAGACGACGCGGCCGCCCTGCGCCGCGACGACGCTGCGCTGCCGTTCGCTGTAGACCGGGCTGGCAAAGCGGTCGGCCCAGCCGAGGCGGTCCCAGTAGCTGACGTGGAAGGCGAGCGCCAGCAGCGGCTGCGGCCCGTTGTTCGTGCTGCGCAGACTGGACAACCAGCGGTCGGCCGGCGGGCACGAACTGCAACCCTCCGACGTATACAACTCGACGACGGTGCTGCGGTCCGGTCCCGATCGGGCTTCACAGCCTGCCGCAGAAGCCGGCAACGTGGAGGCGCCGAGCACGGCGAGCAGCAGCGGTGCGCAGAGGCGCCGGCCGCTGCCGGTCTGCGCGACGGCGATGGCAAGCAGGGGAATCATGGGCGGCTCCCGGCCTGAGGCGATGTCGATGATGCGCTCATGGCGATTGGTCGGCGCAGCCTGCATCGATCTGACAAGCTGCCGGGCCGTCGATTGCAAGGCACACTTGCGGCATCGTTGATGGTCCGCACCGCATCCCACCCTCTTCCATGCCTCGTTGCCGTTGGCTGCTGATCCTGCTGGCGCTGACGGCCGGCGCCGCTGCGGCAGATGCCGCCGGCGAGCCGACACCATGCCGGCTGCCCGGCGTGAAGCACCAGGTATGGTGCGGCAGCGTACAGCGGCCCCTCGACCCGCAGCGGCCGGACGGGCCGCAGATCGAGGTCGCTTATGCACTGGTGCCGGCGCTGGCGCGGCGCAAGCTGCCGGATCCGGTCGTGCTGCTCGCCGGCGGCCCCGGGCAAAGCGCGATGTCGCTGGCCGGCGCGGTGCTGCCGCTGCTGCAACGGCTGAACAACCGGCGCGACCTGCTGTTCGTCGACCAGCGAGGCACCGGCCGCTCGGCGCCACTCGATTGTGATCCGCCGCCCGATGCCGGGTTTGCGACGCCGTTCGACGCCGCGCTGCAGCAGCAGTGGCTCGCCGAGTGCCGCGGGCAACTCGCGCGCCTGCCCTGGCTCGGTGGCCTCGATGGACTGCGTTTTTTCACGACGCCGATTGCGGTGGCCGACCTCGATGCGGTGCGGCGGCAGCTCGGTATCGAACGCGTCAACCTGATCGGCGTTTCCTATGGAAGCCGGGTTGCGCTCGAGATGCTGCGCCAGTTTCCGGGTTCGGTGCGGCGGGTCGTGCTCGACGGCGTCGCACCGCCCGACATGGCCTTGCCGGCCAGCATGTCTGCCGACAACCAGCGAGCCCTCGACGCGCTGTTTGCCGCGTGCGAGCGCGAGACCGCATGCAGCCAAGCCCATCCGCAACTGCGAACCGACTGGCATGCGCTGCTGTCGCGGCTGCCGCTGGCGACATCGTTGCGCGACCCGCGCAGCGGTCGCATGCAGACGCTGCAGCTGAGCCGCGAGATCGTGCTCGGCGCGGTGCGGGCGGCGCTGTACCAGCCGGCCGTCGCCGCGGCATTGCCGGCCGCGCTGGGTGAAGCCGCCGCCGGCCGCTTCGAGCCGCTCGCTGCACTGGCGTCGATCGTCGCGCCGGACCCGTCGCGCGACAAGCGCGGCGGGCTTGCCGCCGGCATGCATTTTTCGGTCGTCTGCAGCGAAGATCTGCCGCGGCTGCCGCGGCTGCCGCAGCCCGACAGCGCATCGGCCGGCAACGACTTCGGCAACGAGACGCGGCAGCTGTACCAGCGGATCTGCGCCGACTGGCCGCGCGGCGCGATCGATCCGGCGTTCTACCGGATCGAGCCGGTGGACACGCCAGTGCTGCTGCTCAGCGGTGGCCTCGACCCGGCGACGCCGCCGCGCCACGGCGAGCGGGTCGCCGCCCGGCTCGGCGCGATGGCCAGCCACCGCGTGATCGCCAAGGCCGGCCATGGCGTGCTGGCCATCGGCTGCATGCGCAATGTCGTCTACCGCTTCATCGCTGCCGACGATGCCGCTGCGGCGCTGGCGGTCGACAGCGGCTGCGCCGAGTCGATCCCGCGGCCGCCGGTTTTTCTGCCGCCATCGCCGAAGGCGTCGCAATGATCCGCATCGAGCACCTCGCGCGGTCGTTCAAGTCCGAATCGGCCAACCGCCCTGGCGCGCCGCCGCGCCGCTGGTGGCAGCCGGCGCGGCGCACGTCGGTCCATGCGGTGCGCGACATCAGCTTCACCGCCGAAAACGGCCGCATCACCGGCCTGCTCGGGCCGAACGGCGCCGGCAAGACGACGACGCTGCGCATCCTCGCCGGATTGATCTCGCCGGATGCCGGCACGATCCACGTCGACGGCATCGACGTCGTCGCGCAGCCGGCGGCCGGGCTGGCGCGGATGGGCATCCTGTCCGATGCACGCGGTCTCTACCCGCGGCTGACGGCGCGCGAGAACATCGTCTATTTCGCGCGTCTGCACGGCTTGTCGCGCGAGCAGGCCGAGCAGCGCGCCGACGTGCTCGGCGAACTGCTCGAGATGAAGCCGCTGCTCGAGCGGCGCACCGCCGGCTTCAGCCAGGGCGAGCGGATGAAAACCGCGCTGGCCCGCGCGCTTGCGCACGACCCCAGCCACATCGTGCTCGACGAGCCGACCAATGGCCTCGACGTGCTCGCGACCCGCGCGCTGCGCCGCATCCTGCTGCGCCTGCGCACCGCCGAAGGCGGCAACAAATGCATCGTGATCTCGACCCACATCATGCAGGAGGTCGAGAAGCTGTGTGACCACGTCGTTGTCGTCGCCGGTGGCCGCAGCGTCGCCGCCGGCAGCGTCGATGAGCTGCTGCAGCGCACCTCGCACAGCAATTTCGAGGATGCCTTCGTGCAGCTCGCGTTCGACGGTGGCGCGCCATGAGGCTGTGGCAGACCGCCGCCGAGGTGCTGCGCAAGGAGATCGTCGATGCGCTGCGCGACAGGCGCACGCTGCTGGTCGTGCTGCTGTCCGGTGTGCTGATGGGACCGCTGGTGCTGATTGCGTTGTCGACGCTGATCGCCGGTTTCGAGGCGCGTGCCGAGCAGCGGCTGGTGCTGGTCGATGGCGTTGCGCATGCGCCGACGCTGGTCAATTTCCTGCAACGCCAGACCTTCACGGTCAACGCGGCGCCGGCCGAATACGAGCAGCAATTGCGCAATTCGAGCCTGGCCGAACCGGTGCTGCGCATCGATGCCGATTTCGAGCAGCGGCTGCGCGATGGCGAACTGCCGCGGATCGCGATCGTCAGCGACAGTGCGAACCGGCGGGCCAATGCCGGCGCGCCGCAACTGGCGCGGCTGATCGACGCCTTCAACCATGAACGCGCAACACTGGCGCTGGCCTTGCGCGGCGTCGCGCCGGCGCTGGTCAAGGTGGTCGCCGTCGACGAGGTCGATCTCGCCGGGCCGCAGACGCGGGCGCTGCAGATCACCGGCATGTTGCCATTCTTCGTGATCATCGCGGTCTTGTATGGCGCGCTGAATGCCGCGCTCGACACCACCGCCGGCGAGCGCGAACGCGGCTCGCTGGAGCCGCTGCTGATGAATCCGGCGCCGCAGCTGGCGCTGGTGATCGGCAAATGGGGCGCGGTCGCCAGCGTGGCGTTTCTGATCGCGGTGCTCAGTTGCCTGAGTTTTCTACCCGCGCAGTGGCTGCTGCGCAGCGAATCGCTGCAGGCGCTGTTCCAGTACGGCCTGCGCGAGGCGCTGCTGTTTCTCGTCGTGCTGCTGCCGCTGGCGGCCGCGTTGTCGGCGGTGCTGATGGCGGTGGCGATCCGCTGCCGCAGCTTCAAGGAGGCGCAGGCGAACAGCACATTGGTCGTGCTGGTGGTTTCGGTGCTGCCGCTGGTTGCGGTGTTCAATCCGGCCGGTGAAGCCGGCTGGCACCTGTGGCTGCCGGCGCTGGCGCAGCACAACCTGATGACGCGGGTCTTGAAAGGCGAAGGCCTCGACCTGCAGCAGATGCTGATTCCGGGCGGCGTTGCGCTGGCGCTGACGATCGGTGGCCTGCTGCTGCTCGGCCGCATGTTGCGCCACGCGGCGGTCAAATGATGGCGACGGAACCCACTGTGCCGGACTGGCAGCTGTCGCGCCTCGAGCAGTTGCCGGCGCCCGTCTGGCATCGGATCATGCAGGCGCGCCAGCAGGTTTTTGTCGTCGAGCAGAACTGCCCCTACCTCGATGCGGACACGGCTGATCCGGCGTCATGGCATCTTGTCGCGTGGCAGCACGATGGCGAGGTCGCCGCCTATGCACGCATCGTCGACCCCGGCATCAATTATTCGGAGCCGTCGATCGGCAGGGTGTTGACCAGCCTGGCGATGCGCCGCTGCGGCCTCGGCCGCGAACTGATGCGGCGGGCGATTGTCGAAGCGGGCCGCATCCATCCGGGCCGCCGGCTGCGCATCTCGGCGCAAGCGCACCTGCAGGTCTTCTATGCCGACTTCGGCTTCGTTGCCGTCGGCGCCGAATACCTGGAGGACGGCATCCCGCACATCGAGATGCTGCGCGGCGCGGACTGAGCGCCGCCGCCGGTCACAGCTCGTTTTCGTTGGTATCGCTGCGTTTGGCCGGATCGTCGAAGCGGTTGTGCTCGGCGAGCCGCGGCGCCGGCCGGCCGCGCCAGCCCTTGCCGTGAGGCAGCAGCGATTCGACGATGCGTGCAATCTCGTCCGGCGGGCAGGGTTTGGCGATGAACGAGTTCATCCCGGCTTCGAGCGCAAGCTTGGCCGAACCCGACGATGCATTGGCGGAAATGCCGATGATCGGAACTGGCTGCAGGCCATGTGCCTTTTCGTGGGCGCGGATCCGCTGCGTCGCGGTCGGGCCGTCGATGTGCGGCATGTCCCAGTCCATCACGATCAGGTCGGGCATCGCGCCGCGGCGCAGGATGCGGTCGAGCAGCACCCGGCCATTGGCGAATTCCTCGACGTTGCAGCCGATCCGGCGCAGCACCGAGCCGCAGACCAGGCTGCTGTTCGAATCGTCGTCGGCAATCGCGACGGTATGGCCGGTGCCGAACAGCGTGCGGCTGCGATTCGCCGTCGGGCTGACCGTGGTCGACTCGACCGGTGGTGTGCTCGCCAGTGGCAGCGGCACGCTGAACGTGAAGACCGAGCCCTTGCCGACCTGGCTGCGGCAGGTGACGTCGCCGCCCATCGCGTTGGCGAGCTGGCGGGCGATTGCCAGCCCGAGCCCGACGCCCTCGGGGCGCGCAACCGGCCGATGGTGGCCTTGCGTGAAGATCTCGAAGACACGCGACATTTCCTCGGCAGGGATGCCGGGGCCGGTATCCTCGATCTCGAATTCGACGATGTCGGATTTGCGCGCGCGTGCGACCGTCAACGCCACCTTGCCGCCGAGCGGCGTGAATTTGAAGGCGTTGCCGAGCAGATTGTTCAGCACCTGCGCAATGCGCACTGCATCGCCCTCGACCGGCGAGATCACGTCGCCCGAGGTGGCGATGCGGAATTGCACGCCGCATTCATTGGCCCGCGTCTGGTAGGTGGCGCGCAACAGATCGAGTTGCCGCGGCAGGTCGAAAGGCGCGACGACGAGGTCGAGCCGCCCCGACTTGATCATCGAAATGTCGAGCAGGTCATTGACCATGCGCTGCAGGTGCTCGCCCGCTTCCTCGATCAGGCCGAGCCGGAAATGCAGCGTGACGTCGGATGGCGGCACCTCGCTCTGCGTCAGCCGGGTCAGGCCGAGAATGCCGTGCAACGGCGTGCGCAGTTCATGGCTGACGACGGCGAGGAACTGGTCCTTCGCCGAACTGTGCATCCGCGCGAGTTCGAGCGCTTCGGCGCGTTCCTGCGAAATCCGTTCGGTTTCGATCCGCAGCCGGAAGACCTCGGCCATCCGCTTTTCCGAGCGCCGGCCGGTTGCCAGCAACAGCAGCAGGAAAATCGAGATGCCGACGCCGGCGAGCAGGCCGACCTGGTCGCCGCGGAGAAAGTAGGCGACGGCGATCGGGCCGATGATCGGCACCACATAGGCGGCGGTCGCGCGGAAACTGATCTGCAGGCCGAAGGTCGCCACCGACGCGACGCAGCAGGCCACTGCGGTGATGAAGGTGGCGAGTTCGCTCGCCTCGTGGATCAATGCGGTGCAGCCGATGCCCCAGACCGCGCCGTCGATCGCCAGCAGCGTGGTCGTGTCGCGCAACCATTTGCGGTGGTCAGGATGTTCGCAATGGCGGTAGACGAATGAATGGACGATGCGGATGATCGCGGTGCCGATCTTCAGCTGGATCCAGGCATCGACATATTCGGGATGAATCGCCGCACCGAGCGCGCCCTGGCGCAGGTGGTAGGCGAGAAAAACCGCGAACGCAGTCGCCGCGATCGTGCCGACCGAGGTATGCAGCAGCAGCAGGCGCAATTGCTGCGCCGAGATCTGCTCGGCGATCTGCCGCTGCGAGTCGGTCGAGGCGGGGTTTCCCGTCACCGGCCACTCCCCAGCGGATCGACCGAATCTGCGGGCCGACGACCCGGCTTTCCGGACCATCGAAAACACCGCTGCATCGCTATGCTTGAGTGCAGCCCGCCACTGGCGGCGGGCTGCCGCAGACGGCCGCCGTTGTCCCAACGGCCCGTGCGCGCAGACCGAGATTTTGTCAATTCAAACATCCTTCAGTTTCCAGGAACCAAAATGGCCCGCCAGACCCTCGACTTCAATCTCACCTTGGCCCGCAGCGGCGACGATTTGCGTGACGTCTGCCTGCTGCGCTCCGAAAGTTATGGTCATCACATGCCGGGTCTGCTCGACGCCCTGAGGAAACCCGATGCGATCGATCTCGATCCGGAGACCGCGATATTCCTTTGCCGCGACAAGGCGACTGGTGCAGCGATCGGCACTGCGCGAATCCAGACCACCCGCGCCGGCAGCCTGCTGATCGAACAGTGCGCGCCGGTGCCTCCCAAGCTGCAAACCCAGGATCGCGCGGAGATTGCGCGGTTCTCGGCGAAGCGTGGAGCGGATCCGTTGGTAAAACTCGCACTCTGGAAGGCGTCCTATCTGTACTGCCAAGCCGCCCAGGCGCGCTGGATGGTGATCGGCGCTCGCAGCGAGGCGCTGGTCAGGCAATACCAGCGACTCGGCTTCGACGATATCTACGAAGACCGGCGAATGATTCCCCTCACCTATGCCGGCGGTGTACCGCATCGCATCCTGGCGTTCGACGTCGTCACCGCGGAACGCACCTGGCTGGCGTCCGGCAACGCGTTGTACGCCTTCATATTCGAGACGACACACCCGGACATCAACCTGTTCCGGCCGGCGGAGTTTGCCACGCAGCGCGCTGCACGGCTGGCACCGGCAGAAACGACCCCCGAACCTGCGCTGGCTTGAACCACGTCGGCGTCGCCGCTCAGGGCTGGACGGCCGGCTTGTCGTCGGCCTCGGTCAGCAATTCGGCGACGCCGTCGTCGCAGTCGATGCCCTCATCGGCGCAGATGCGGCGGAACTGCGCAATCTTCTCAGCCCGGCTCAGGTTGCCCATCGCCGGCGCGACATGGCGGAACAGCGTTAGAAATGCCGCCGCCTGTTGCGCCGCGATATCGCGCTTCCAGTCGCCGAGCACCTTGATCTGGACGAACGTGGAGGTCTCGGCAAAGTCGTCGGTCAGCCGCACGCAGCCCTTCGCGGTTTCCCAGTCGGCAAACAGGCCGTGGGCAGGAAGAAAAAATACGTCGTCCTGTTCTTGCAGTTCGTCGAAACGGGCATTGCTCAAGTTGGTCCCTCCGGTTGGGGTGGATCGGATCTCGGGTTGGCGAGACAGCGGCCGGCATTGAACAGGCGCAACAGCATGCCGAACGGTCAGATATCGACTGTTGCCGAAAGAACCTGAGGCTGCAACATCGTTATTGATGAGCCGGTGCGCTGGCCAGCTCGAGTTCGGCGATCCAGCGCATTGCATCGCGCTGCGAATCGCCGCACATCTCCGCCGACGGCTGCAGCGAGGCGCAGACGCTCGGCCGCTCCGGTTGCCCGAAGATCCGGCAGCGGTTGGTGGCGTCGAGTTGCACGCAGCGGACCCCAGCCGGCTTGCCGTTCGGCATCCCCGGAATGGCGGACGAGATCGATGGTGCGGTGCAGCAGGCTCCGCATCCGGGACGGCAAAACATCGGCCGATTCTGCCTGACCGCGTCGCACCCCTGTGATCCGCGGTGGATTGCGCCCGCTGACCGACCGCCGCAGACCCCGCTGCCTACAATTGCCGCTTGCTCAGTACCCAGGCGGCTTCCATGTTGTTCCCAACCCAGTTCGATGTCATCGTTGTCGGCGGCGGCCACGCCGGCACCGAGGCGGCGCTCGCCGCCGCGCGGATGGGTTGCAAGACGCTGCTGCTGACACACAACATCGAGACGCTCGGCCAGATGAGCTGCAACCCGTCGATCGGCGGCATCGGCAAGGGCCACCTGGTGAAGGAAATCGACGCGCTTGGTGGTGCGATGGCTGCGGCGACCGACGAGGCCGGTATCCAGTTCCGGATCCTGAACGGTTCGAAGGGACCAGCGGTGCGCGCGACCCGTGCGCAGGCCGATCGCGTGCTGTACCGCGCGGCAATCCGTCACCGGCTCGAAAACCAGCCGAACCTGTGGCTGTTCCAGGGTGCCTGCGACGACTTGAGCGTCGAGGGTGGCCGGGTCACCGGTGCAATCACCCAGATGGGTGTGCACTTTGCCGCGCGCACGGTTGTGCTGACTGCCGGCACCTTCCTCGACGGGCGCGTCCATGTCGGCCTGCAGAACCATGCCGCCGGACGCGCAGGAGACCCGCCGGCGCAGCGTCTGTCGGCCCGATTGAAGGAACTTGCGCTGCCGCAGGGGCGGCTGAAGACTGGCACCCCGCCGCGGATCGACGGGCGCAGCATCGATTTCAGCGTGCTGGAACGGCAGGACGGCGACGGTTCGCCCGGAATCGACGGCAGCGCGCCGGCAGTGCCGATGCCGGTGTTCAGTTTTCTCGGCGACCCGTCGCAGCATCCGGCGCAGCTGCCCTGCTGGATCACGCACACCAATGCGCGGACTCACGAGATCATCCGCAGCGGTTTTGACCGCAGTCCGATGTTCACCGGTGTGATCGAAGGGGTCGGGCCGCGTTATTGCCCGAGCATCGAAGACAAGGTGAATCGCTTTGCCGATAAGGATTCGCATCAGATCTTCCTCGAACCCGAGGGGCTGAATACCAACGAGTACTACCCGAACGGCATCTCGACCAGCCTGCCGTTCGACATCCAGCTGGCAACGGTTCGAAGCATGAAGGGCCTCGAGCAAGCGCACATCCTGCGCCCCGGCTACGCCATTGAATACGACTATTTCGACCCGCGTTCGCTGAAAGCGAGTTTCGAGACCAAGGGGATCGAAGGCCTGTTTTTTGCCGGCCAGATCAATGGCACGACCGGTTATGAAGAGGCGGCTGCCCAGGGATTGTTCGCCGGCCTGAATGCTGCATTGCAGGTCAAGGGCGAACAGCCTTGGACACCGGCGCGCGACGAGGCTTATCTCGGCGTGCTGGTCGACGACTTGATCACCAAGGGCGTGACCGAGCCCTACCGGATGTTCACGAGTCGCGCCGAATTTCGGCTGCAACTGCGCGAGGACAATGCCGACTTGCGGCTGACCAAAATCGGTCGCCGACTCGGATTGGTCGATGACGTGCGTTGGGATGCCTTTTGCCGAAAACGTGACGCTGTTTCACGTGAAACAGCGAAGCTGAAGAGCTTGTGGGTACGGCCGCAGACGCTGCCCGCCGAGAAGGCGCAACAGCTGCTCGGCCGCCCGCTCGAACATGAATACAGCCACGCCGAGTTGCTGAAGCGGCCCGGCGTCGATTATTCGAAGCTCGAACAGATTGCCGCGGTTGCCAATCCGGATGCCGGCCTGTCGCGATCTGCGTTGGTCGAGGAGCTCGGCACACGCCTTGCAGATACCGTGATCGAGCAGCTCGAGATCGGCATCAAATATGCCGGCTATATCGACAAGCAGAAAGAAGATGTGCTGCGCGCGTCGCAATTCGAGCATCTGAAGCTGCCGCCGGATCTGGACTACAGCAGTGTGTCGGCGCTCAGTTTCGAGGCGCGGCAGACGCTCGGCCGTGCCCGCCCCGAAACCCTGGGACAGGCATCACGGATGTCGGGCATCACGCCGGCCGCTGTTTCGTTGCTGCTGGTGCACCTGAAAAAGGGACGCTTCAAGGGGTTTGCCAACTTGCCTGCGGCGCAGGCCGAAACCAGCGCAAACGCCGGCGACGACGCCACCAGCCATGCCGCTTGAAAGCGCGGCTGCTCAGCTCGAGCAGGCGGCCGACAAACTCGGCATCTCGCTGGACAGCAGGCAGATCGGGCAACTTGTTGGCCACATCGATCTGCTGGCGAAATGGAACAAGGCCTATAACCTGACCGCGGTTCGTGACCCGGCGGACATGGTCCGCCAGCACCTGGTCGACAGTCTCGCGATCGTGCCGCCGCTGCGCCGGCATCTGCAGGCGGCGAGCGGCGATGAAAGTGCGACGCTGGTCGATGTCGGCAGTGGGGCCGGTTTTCCCGGGCTGACGATTGCGATTGCCTTGCCAGCGTGCCAGGTCACTTGTGTGGACAGCGTCGGCAAGAAAGTCGGCTTTATCCGGCAGGTGATTGCCGAACTTGGGCTCCAGAATGCCCGTGCTTTGCATGCCCGGATCGAGGATCTGTCTCCGCTGGCCGCGGATGTGATCACCTCGCGTGCCTTTGCATCACTCAACGATTTCACGCGGCTGACTCGGTCCCATTTGTCCGAGGGCCGTGGAACCTGGATGGCGATGAAGGGTCGGCGCCCGGACGATGAACTGGCAGCCCTCCCCGCGGCCGTCGATGTGTTTCACGTGGAACACCTGCATCCGCCGGACCTGGATGGGGAGCGTTGCCTGGTCTGGATGCGCCCGACTGGCTGACCAGCAGGGGCAGACGATAATACGGCTGCGGACCGGTCGCGAATGAGCAGCCGGGCTTGAAGCTTGTTTTATCTCCGGAACCCGATGGCTCGAATCTTCTGTGTCGCGAATCAGAAAGGCGGGGTCGGCAAAACCACGACGGCCGTCAACCTGGCCGCCGGGCTTGCCCGCATTGGCCAGCGCGTGCTCGTCGTCGACCTCGATCCGCAGGGCAATGCGACGATGGGATCGGGCATCGACAAGCGCAGCCTTCAACTGACCGTCTACGACGTGCTGCTCGAAAGCTGCAGTGCCGCGGAAGCGACCCAGCGCAATCCGAAGGTCGGTTACGACGTGATCGGCGCCAACCGTGAACTGGCCGGCGCCGAAGTCGAACTGGTCGATCTCGAGCGACGCAATCTGCGGCTGAAGCAAGCATTGGCAGAAGTCGGCGATGCCTACGACTTCGTGTTGATCGACTGTCCGCCGTCACTGAGTCTGCTGACGCTGAACGGCCTGTGCGGCGCGCACGGCGTGATCGTGCCGATGCAGTGCGAATATTTTGCGCTCGAGGGGTTGTCCGATCTGGTCAATACGATCAAGCAGGTGCATGCCAACCTGAACCCGGATCTGCAGATCATCGGTCTGCTGCGGGTGATGTTCGATCCGCGGATCACGCTGCAGCAGCAGGTCAGCGACCAGTTGAAGGCGCATTTCGCCGACAAGGTTTTCGATTCGGTGATCCCGCGCAATGTCCGGCTGGCCGAAGCGCCGAGTTATGGCTTGCCCGGTGTTGTCTTCGACCCGTCATCGAAGGGCGCCCAGGCCTTTGTCCAGTTTGCCGCCGAGATGGTGCAGCGGATCGACCGCTTGCGCCCGCTCGGCAGCCGACCGGCTGCGGCCACCGACAGCGCCGCCGGACCGCTCTGAGGCGGCCGCCGGCCAGCACCGGCTCAGAGTCCGGTCGCCTCGTCGAGCCCGAGATGGACATTCATCGCCTGCACCGCTGCGCCGCTTGCCCCCTTGCCGAGGTTGTCGAGGCGGGCAATCAGCAGCGCCTGGCTGTCATTGGCAAAAATGAAGATGTCGACGTTGTTGCTGTCGTTGTTGGCCTGCACGTCGAAAAATCCGGATTCGAGTGTTGCGGGGTCCGACAGCGGCATCACGCGGATGAAGCGCTCGCCCTGGTAACGCTCGGCAAAGACGCGATGCAGATCGCTGCCCGTCGGCGAACCCTTCAGATCGGCAAGGGCCAGTGGCACCGTCACCGCCAGACCCTTGTAGAACGGGCCGACGATCGGCATGAAGATCGGCGGCTTCGCCAGCCCGGTGTGACGCGTCATTTCCGGAATGTGCTTGTGCGCAAGACTGAGCCCGTACGGCCTCGGCGCCTGCAGGCGGGCGTCGCCGCCCGCCTCGTACTGCTCGATCATCTTCTTGCCGCCACCCGAATACCCGGTGATCGACGTCGCGCTGACGGTCAGCGTGTCAGGGATCAGCCCCGCATCGACCAGCGGCCGCAGCAGCAGGATGAACGAACTGGCGTGGCAGCCCGGATTCGAGATCCGCTTGCTCGAGCGGATCAGGTCACGCTGCTGCGGCGACAATTCAGGCAGACCGAATACCCAGTCGGACGCCGTGCGATGCGCGGTGCTGGCATCGATCAGGCAGGTGTTCGGGTTGTCGACCATCGCCGCCGCTTCGCGCGACGCGGCATCCGGCAGACACAAGAATGCGACGTCTGCCGCATTCAGCAGGCGCGCACGTTCGGCCGGGTCTTTTCGCTTGTCGGCGTCGATTCGCAACAGTTCGACGTCGTTGCGCTGCGCAAGGTATTCGTGGATCCGCAGGCCGGTCGTGCCTTCCTGCCCGTCGACGAAGATTCGATAAGCCATCCAATATTCTCCTTGCTGATCCAGGCCTCAAGGATAAGGGCAACGCGCCGCGCGTGTGCTCGGCGTTGAACGAAGCCGGCTCAGCAATCACCGACAATCACCCATGGTCACGAAGAAACCCAAAGGTCTGGGCCTCGGTCTCGAGGCACTGCTCGGCCCACGCGTCAAGGAGGCCGGCGAGACGCCGTCGCCCGCCGAAGGCACGACGCCGGCCAGCCTGAAACTGTCGGCACTGCAGGCCGGCAAATACCAGCCGCGCACGCGGATGGACGAAGGCTCGTTGTACGAACTCGCCGAGAGCATCAAGGCGCAGGGCGTGATGCAGCCGATCCTGGTGCGGCCGGTCGGCCCGGCGGCCGACGGCCGTTACGAGATCATTGCCGGCGAACGCCGTTTCCGCGCCGCTGGCATCGCCGGGCTCGACGAGGTGCCGGTGCTGGTCCGGGACGTGCCCGATGAATCGGCCGCGGCAATGGCGCTGATCGAGAATATCCAGCGCGAGGACCTGAATCCGCTCGAGGAGGCACAGGGCCTGAAGCGCTTGACCGACGAGTTCGGCCTGACCCACGAGCAGGCGGCGCAGGCGGTCGGCCGTTCACGCAGTGCGGCGAGCAACCTGCTGCGCCTGCTCAATCTGGCCGAACCGGTGCAGCAGATGCTGATGGCTGGCGACATCGACATGGGCCATGCACGTGCGCTGCTGCCGCTCGACGGCGCCCAGCAGATCCTGCAGGCGACCGAGATCGCCGCACGCAAGCTGAGCGTGCGCGAGGCGGAGAAGCTGGTCGCGCGGCTCAGCGGCCATGCGCGGCAGCAGCCGCTGATCCGTGCGCGCCATGAACCGTCGCGCGATATCCAGCGCATCGAGCAGGAACTGTCGGACGTATTGACCGCGCCGGTGAAGATCCAGGTCAAGAAACGCGGCAAACGCGGCGAACAGGGTGAGCTGAAGATCGGCTTCGGTTCGCTCGACGAGCTGAACGGGCTGCTCGAGCGCCTGGGCCTGCCGGCCCGCTGAGCCGGCCCTTCAGCTACTGTGCAGCCGACGGCCCGCGCGACAGCCGCAGCGGGAAAATCGGCGCGTCGCCGGTCTTGTCCTGGCCGGCATAAACCGTCAGGTGCGGATACGGGATCTCGATGCCGCGTTCGTCGAATGCCGCCTTCAGCCGGCGCAGGTATTCGCGGCGCACCGCCCATTGCTCGAGCGGCTTGACCCGGAACCGGCAACGCAGCACGACCGCCGAATCGCCCCAGCGGTCGACGCCGGCCATCTCGAGCTTGTCGAGGATGCGCTTGCCGAATTCGGCGTCCTCGCGCAAGGCCTCCCCGACCTCGTGCATCACCGCCATCACCTCGTCGACGTTTTCCCGGTAGGCGACGCCGATGTCCATCACCGCATTGGCAAATCCGCGCGACATGTTGACGACGGTCGAGATCTGGCTGTTCGGCACGAAATGCACGTTGCCGTCGTAGTCGCGCAGCTGCACATGGCGCAGCGTCACGACCTCGACCAGCCCGGCATGGTTCGAATCGATGCGCACGACATCGCCTTCGCGGATCTGGTTTTCGAGCAGCAGGAAGAAGCCGGTGAAATAGTCCTTGACCAGGCTTTGTGCACCGAAGCCGACTGCCAGGCCGACGACGCCGGCGGCGCCGAGGATCGGCGCGACCGAGATGCCGAGTTCGCCGAGCACCAGCATCGCGGTGATCAGCGAGATCACGACGGTGACCAGATATCGGAATACGCGGCCCAGCGTCTCGGCCCGCTTGACCGACTCGCGGTCTTCGCCCATCCGGTTCGCGACACGGATCCGGAATGCGCGGATCGTGCGCGAGAACAGCGTCGCGGCGACCCAGGCCAGCACGACGATCAGCACGATGCGCAGGCTGGTCATCGTGACCGACCTGATGCCAGGGCCGAATTGCGAGACAAGTTCTGCAAAGTCCACGCTCAACTCTCCATCAAGGTCTCGAGAAAGCTTTTGCGCCACCAGTGGACGTCGAATTGGCGGATCTGCTCGAGCATCCGCTGGTGGCGGATCTGCCGTTCGGCCAGCGGCATCGCGAGCGCCGCCTGGATCGCTTCGGCAGTGGCCTGGGTGTCGTACGGATTGACCGGCAGGGCATCGGCAAACTGTTCCGCCGCGCCGGCAAAACGCGACAGCACCAGCACCCCGGGATCGGCGGCATCCTGCGAGGCGATGAATTCCTTCGCGACGAGGTTCATGCCGTCGCGCAGCGGCGTCACCAGTGCCACCCTGCCGGCCTGGAACAGGCCCGGCAGCCGCTTGCGGGCGACGGTGCGGTGGATATAGTGGATCGGCACCCAGTCGATGTCGCCATAGTCGCCATTGATCGCGCCGCACAGCCCTTCGAGCTCGCGGCGGATCTCGTGATACGCCTCGACATCCTCGCGCGACGGCGACGCCACCTGCACCAGCGTCGAGCTGCCGCGGTTGTCCGGATAACGCTCGAGCAGGTGGCGGAAGGCGCGGATGCGGTGCGGCAAGCCCTTCGAATAATCGAGGCGATCGACGCCGACCAGCAGCTGCTTGCCGGCAAACTGCTCGCGCATCTTCCCGTACAGCTCGCGCGCTTCGGCGCCCTTGCCGATCTCGACGAACTCATCGACGTCGATGCCGATCGGGAACGAGGCGGCGAGCAGGCTGCGGCCATAGGCGAGCAGCCGGCCATCGGCAGCTTCCTCGGCGGGCGCTTCGCTGGCCAGGTAGCGGTGCAGGTGGCTCAGGTCGGTCTGGCTTTGCACGCCGACCAGGTCGTAGGCGAACAACGCACGCATCAACCATTCATGCGCCGGGATCGCCGACAGGATCTGCGGCGGCGGCAGCGGAATGTGCAGAAAAAAGCCGATCCGTTGCTTGCAGCCGAGCGCGCGCAGTTCGGCCGCCAGCGGGATCAGGTGATAGTCCTGCACCCAGATCACGTCATCGTCGCGCAGCAGCGGCAGCAGCTTGTGCGCAAACATCCGGTTGACGCGGCGGTAGCCGTCGATATAACCGGCCTCGAAATCGGCGAGGTCGAGGCGGTAGTGGAAGACCGGCCACAACACGCCGTTCGAGTAGCCGAGGTAGTAGGCCTGGTGATCGTCGGCCGTCAGGTCGACGGTGGCCAGCGTGACATTGCCGGCCTTGTGCACATGGACCCCCGACGGGCCGGGCGACGGTGGCGGGTTGTTCGGATCGATGACCTGCCCGCTCCAGCCGAACCACATTCCGCCCGAACTGGCCAGCGCATCGCCCATCGCAACGGCCAGTCCGCCAGCCGCCGTCTTGCGTGGATCGGCGACCCGGTTCGATACCACCACCAGACGATTCGCCATCAGAGATTCTCCATTTCAAAAGGGTTTTTGCGAGAGCAATCGCTCACTTCATCGGACCGGCCTCGCTAGACGAAAAGCAGGTGGCCGGGTCCCTGCGGGCCCGCCAGCTCAGCCGTCCAGCTGCGCTTGCAGCCACTGCCGAACCGCCGCCGGTCCGGCAAGCCGGTAACTTGCCAGCGACTCGCCCTCGCCGACCTTGACGGCGACGCCGCCGAGTTGCTGCACCGCCTCGAAGCCGGCCTCGTCGGTGACGTCGTCGCCAAAAAAGAAGGGCTTGCGATCTGCAAACGGAGGCTCGGCGAGAAAGGCGCGCAATGCCGAGCCCTTGTTGGCCGCCTTCGGTTTCAGTTCGAGCACCTTCTTGCCGTGCATCAGGCTCATCTCGGGCAATTCGCGTGCGGCCTGTGTCATCGCGGCGACACACTGTTCCTCGAGTTCGTCGGCGCCGCGGTAATGCAGCGCAATCGCCGCCGGCTTGCGTTCGAGCAGCAGCTCCGGATGCCTGTCGCACCAGGCCTGCAGGCGATCGGCGACGACATCCAGCCCCGGCAGTTGCAGCCTCGAGGTCGTGCCGTCGTGGGCGCGCCGCTCGGCACCATGGACACCGGCAACCGGCAGCACGACCGGCTGCAAAAAGCCGTCGATCTGCGCTACCGGACGGCCCGAGACCAGTGCCAATGCACCATCGAGTTGCGCGGCCAGGCGCGCCAGCTGGTGCGGCAGTGCCTGCGGTACATGAACCAGGTCCGGGCGCGCGGCCAGATCAACCAGCGTGCCGTCGAAATCGAAAAAGACCGCGCATCCGGCGTCGGGGCGGGGAAGTATTGCCATGTCCCCAACGATAGCCGATGCGCAACCAGACCCATCGACGGTAGCTGCATCGGCAAGGATGCAACGAATCGGGCTTATTGCATGACAAATCCGCCCGATCATTTTCCCGGTCGTCCCATCCGGAACACGATGCGTTGTAAGCTGGCAATGCTGAAACTTTCAAACCGACAACGACTCGAAACCATCAACGGAGCCGGTGCAGCGGATGCAGCGGCTTCGGTGGAAAGCATCCGAAGGCACACAATTTGCGTAGAGTTCTCGCAACAGAAGCACGGTGGTCTGCGGGCTATTCCGGAGACCAAAGTGACTGCGCATGAACCAAGCTTGAGATACGTCACCAGCTGATGCGAAGGAAAGCTCTGATGAAGCCCTGAAGTCGAGGACTTCATCAGAACTTCCCCCGACATGGGCGAACTCCAGGCCCATGTCGCCTCCATTGAAGGAGCTCAGCATGGATGTCATCAGCCATTTCGCCGCCCGCTACGAGCGCACGCGCGAAGAGGAACTCTCACTCGAAGAGTATCTCGAGGAGTGCAAACGCAACCCGGTTGCGTATGCCACCGCAGCAGAACGCATGCTGCAGGCGATCGGCGAACCCCAGACCATCGATACCCGCAACGACCCGCGGATGTCGCGGCTGTTCGCGAACAAGCTGATCAAGATCTACCCGGCCTTCGCCGAGTTCTACGGGCTCGAGGATGCGATCGAGCAGGTCGTTTCGTATTTCCGCCATGCCGCGCAAGGCCTGGAGGAAAAGAAGCAGATCCTCTATCTGCTCGGGCCGGTCGGCGGCGGCAAGAGCTCGATCGCCGAACGGCTGAAATCGCTGATGCAGGAAGTCCCCTTCTATGCGATCAAGGGATCGCCGGTCAACGAGTCGCCGCTCGGGCTGTTCGATCCGATCGAGGACGGCCCGATCCTCGAGAAGGAATTCAACATCCCGACGCGTTATCTGAACCGCGTGTTGTCGCCGTGGGCGGTCAAGCGGCTCGATGAATTCGGCGGCGACATCCGCCAGTTCCGCGTCGTCAAGCGTTATCCGTCGATCCTGAAGCAGGTCGCGATCGCGAAGACCGAGCCGGGCGACGAAAACAACCAGGACATCTCCAGCCTGGTCGGCAAGGTCGACATCCGCAAGCTCGAGACATATGCCCAGGACGATCCGGATGCCTACAGCTTCTCCGGCGGCCTGTGCCTGGCGAACCAGGGCCTGCTCGAATTCGTCGAGATGTTCAAGGCGCCGATCAAGGTGCTGCACCCGCTGCTGACCGCGACCCAGGAAGGCAATTTCAAGGGCACCGAAGGCTTCGGCGCGATTCCGTTCGACGGCGTCGTTCTCGCGCACAGCAACGAGAGCGAATGGAAGGCCTTCCGCAACAACAAGAACAACGAGGCTTTCCTCGACCGCATCTACATCGTGAAGATTCCGTACTGCCTGCGGGTATCGGAAGAAATCAAGATCTACGAGAAGCTGTTGAAGGGTTCGTCACTGGCCAACGCGACCTGCGCGCCGGGCACGCTGAAGATGATGAGCCAGTTCGCGATCCTGACCCGCCTGAAGGAGCCGGAGAATTCGAGCCTGTTCTCGAAGATGCTGGTCTACGACGGGCAGAACCTGAAGGACACCGACCCGCGCGCGAAGAGCTACCAGGAATACCGCGACTATGCCGGCGTCGACGAAGGCATGAGCGGCATCAGCACGCGTTTTGCCTACAAGATCCTGTCGAAGGTCTTCAATTTCGACAGCTCCGAGGTCGCCGCCAATCCGGTGCACCTGATGTATGTGCTCGAGCAGCAGATCGAGCGCGAGCAGTTCCCGGCCGAACTCGAGCAGAAATACCTCGCGTTCATCAAGGAGCACCTGTCGGTGCGTTATGCCGAGTTCATCGGCAAGGAGATCCAGACCGCCTACCTCGAGAGCTACAGCGAATACGGCCAGAACATCTTCGACCGCTACGTCACCTACGCCGACTACTGGATCCAGGATCACGAATACCGCGATACCGATACCGGCGAGGTGTTCGACCGCGCATCGCTGAATGCCGAACTCGAGAAGATCGAGAAGCCGGCCGGCATTGCCAATCCGAAGGACTTCCGCAACGAGATCGTCAATTTCGTGCTGCGCGCACGCGCCAACAATGCCGGCAACAACCCGGTCTGGACCAGCTACGAGAAGCTTCGCACGGTGATCGAGAAGAAGATGTTCTCGAATACCGAGGAACTGCTGCCGGTGATCAGCTTCAACGCCAAGGCCAGCGCCGACGAGGCGAAGAAACACGAGGACTTCGTGACCCGGATGATCGACAAGGGCTATACCGCCAAGCAGGTGCGGCTCGTCTGCGAGTGGTACCTCAGAGTCCGCAAGTCGAGCTGATGGAGTTCACCATGCGCAGATACCGGACCCGATCAAGCAGACGCCGCGGAACTGGCTCCGCCGGGCCGCTGGCGTCGCGCCCCTGGGGGGGAGCACCGAAGGCGCAACGGGGGGCCGTCTGAATGCAGCAGATCATCGACAGACGTCTGGCCGGCAAGAACAAGTCGATCGGCAACCGTGAGCGGTTCTTGCGCCGCCACAAGGAGCAGATCCGCGAGGCGGTCAAACGTGCGGTCGATGGGCGCGGCATCCGTGATCTGGCGCAGGGCGAAGACGTCACGATCCCGAAACGCGACATCAGCGAGCCGGTATTCGGCCATGGACAGGGCGGCAAACGCGAGATGGTCCATCCGGGCAACCAGGACTATGTGCGTGGCGACCGCATCGAGCGCCCGAAGGGCGGCGCCGGCGGTGGTGGCGGCGGCCAGGCGAGCGATTCCGGTGAAGGGGAAGACGACTTCGTCTTCCACCTGACGAAGGAAGAGTTCATGCAGGTCTTTTTCGACGACCTGGCATTGCCGAACCTGGCCCGCACGACGCTGGCCGAGACGCCCGAATACAAGACCCACCGCGCCGGCTATTCGAGCGACGGCACGCCGAACAACCTGCACGTCGTCAGATCGATGCGTGGCGCGATCGGCCGCCGGATGGCGCTGGGCAGCGAGTCCAAGCGCACGCTGCGCGAGCTCGAGGAGCGGCTGGCACTGCTGAAGGCCTCGGGCGACGCAAAAGCGCGCGAGGTCGAGATCCCGGCGCTCGAACAGGAAATCAAGGAACTGCGCGAGCGCATCGAGCGGATCCCCTTCCTCGACCCGATCGACCTGCGGTTTCGCAGCCGGGTCCGGGTGCCGGTGCCGACCGCGAAGGCTGTGATGTTCTGCCTGATGGACGTCTCGGGCTCGATGGACGAGGCGCGCAAGGACCTTGCGAAACGTTTCTTCATCCTGCTCTACCTGTTCCTGACTCGCCACTACGAGCGCATCGACATCGTCTTCATCCGCCACCACACGCAGGCGCAGGAAGTCGACGAGCAGAACTTCTTCCACTCGACCGAAACCGGCGGCACCGTCGTCTCGAGCGCGCTGGTGCTGATGGAGGAAATCGCCCGCACGCGGTATCCGACCAGCGAGTGGAACATCTACGGCGCGCAGGCCAGCGACGGCGACAACTGGCACCACGACAGTGGGCGTTGCCGTGAGCTGCTCGCCACCTCGATCCTGCCGCTGTGCCGCTATTTCGCGTACGTGCAGGTCGCCGAGGAAGAGCAGAATCTGTGGGACGAATATGCCGCGCTGGCGGCGCAGCATCCGACGTTTGCGGTGCGCAAGGCGACCGAGCCGGCGCAGATCTACCCGGTATTCCGCGACTTGTTCAAGAAGGAAGGGGCCGCAGCATGAACAACGATGTGACCGACCGCCCGATCACCGAAAGCAGTCCGGTGCTGGCGCCGTCGCCGCTGCACCCGGTGCCGATCGCCGCGCCGCCGCCGCCGATGCGCGCGGCCGATCTGGTAACGCCGCCGAAGGCGGCTGCACCGTTGCCGGCGCCGAGCGACTGGTCGTTCGAGCTGATCGAGCAATACCACCAGGTGATCCGCGCAACCGCCGAGCGTTTCGGCCTCGACACCTACCCGAACCAGCTCGAGGTGATCACCGCCGAACAGATGATGGACGCCTATGCGTCGGTCGGCATGCCGGTCAACTACCGCCACTGGAGCTACGGCAAGGAATTCATCGCGACCGAAAAGAACTACCGGCGCGGCCACATGGGCCTGGCTTACGAGATCGTCATCAACAGCAATCCCTGCATCAGCTACCTGATGGAGGAGAACACGATGGCGATGCAGGCGCTGGTGATTGCCCACGCGGCCTACGGCCACAACAGCTTCTTCAAGGGGAATTACCTCTTCAAGATGTGGACCGACGCGAGTTCGATCATCGACTACCTGGTCTATGCGAAGGACTACGTCGGCAAGTGCGAGGAGCGGCATGGCATCGATGCCGTCGAACAGCTGCTCGACAGCTGCCATGCGCTGATGAACCACGGCGTCGACCGCTATCGGCGCCCCGGCAAGCTGAGCCTGGCGCAGGAGACGCAGCGCAGCGCCGAACGCGAGGCCTATGCGCAGCAGCAGATCAACGATATGTGGCGCACGCTGCCGCCAAGGCCGGACAAGTCGCCGGAAGAATCCCATGACAAGCGTTTTCCCGACGAGCCGCAGGAAAACCTGCTGTATTTCATCGAGAAGAATGCGCCGATGCTCGAGCCGTGGCAGCGCGAGGTGGTGCGCATCGTGCGCAAGATCGCGCAGTATTTCTACCCGCAGCGCCAGACCCAGGTGATGAACGAAGGCTGGGCGACCTTCTGGCATCACAAGCTGCTCAATACGATGTACGACGACGGCCATCTGACCGACGGCACGATGATCGAGTGGCTGAAGTCGCATACCAATGTCGTCTACCAGCCGCGTGTCGTCGACCGCGGCTACAGCGGCATCAATCCGTATGCGCTCGGTTTTGCGATGTACACCGACATCAAGCGGATCTGCGAGAACCCGACCGAAGAGGATCGCCAGTGGTTCCCGGACATCGCCGGCGGCGACTGGCTCGAGGTGCTCGACCACGCGATGCGCAATTTCAAGGACGAAAGCTTCATCGGCCAGTTCCTGTCGCCGCGGCTGATGCGCGAATTCCGTTTCTTCGCGATCCGTGACGACGAGAAGGAATCCGAGCTCGAGGTCGCCGCGATCCACGACGACGCGGGTTATCGGGAAGTCCGGCAGATGTTGTCGCACCAGTACGACCTCGGCGCGCGCGAGCCGAATATCCAGGTCTGGAATGTCAACATGCGCGGCGACCGTTCGCTGACGCTGCGCCACAACCAGCACAACGACCGGCCGCTGCACGACAGCGCGCAGGAGATGCTGAAACACGTCGCACGGCTATGGGGCTTCGGCGTCCAGCTCGAAAGCGTCAACAACGCCGGCGAGGTGCAGAAACGCTGGTCGGTCAGCGCGCCTGCGCGCTGAGCGCCTCGCAGCGCTCGACGATCCGCGGCAGCACGTCGGCAGGCGCAATCGCCTGGCGCGCTGCGAGCGCCCGCGCGGCAGCGGCGAAACCCGGTGAGCCGAGCATCGCCGACAACGCTCCGGCGAAGCGGGTACCGACCTCGTCGGGCCACATCAGAACGCCGGCACCGGTTGCCGCAACCCGTCTGGCCAGCATCAGCTGCTCGGCATGGGTTGGCAGCAGCAGGGTCGGCACACCGGCCTGCAATGCGGCGTAGACCGTTCCGCTGCCCGCGTGGCTGACCAGCAGATCGGCGTCGGCGAGCGTTGACGACAGGTCGAGCAGCCGGTTGACGATCACGACGCCGCCTGCCGCAACCTGTGATGTGGCTGCGTCGTCGGCGCGTACCAGATGGACCAGCGACGCCCATGGCCCGGCGCGCAGCACCGCCAGCACCGTCTCGATGGCCGGGTGGTCGTGCCGCAGGTAGACGAGCAGCCGGCGGCCCGGATGGTCGGCCGGCCATGACGCCGGCGCCGCCGCGACGCGTGGCGGCGGTGGCCAGCCCCAGCAGGGCGACGGGGGGCTCTCGCGCAATGGCCGGTAGTGATCGAGCTCCGGCCAGCCAAGCAGAAATTGCTCGTCGACCCGCAGCAGCTCACGCACCGCCGTCATCGGCGGCTCGCCGAGCGCGGCCAGCACCACATTGCAGGCGGTCAGCAGGCGCGCCTCGGACGCTGCCAGCCGCACGGCATCGACCGCTTCCCAGTCGCGGAATACCGGCATCGGCGCGAGCGCTGGCGGGATCAGAAAGGCGTTGCCGAAGGTCGCAACGCGCATCGGCCTGCCGCGGGCGGCGAGCAATGCCGTCGGCGCATGGTCGGCAACCAGCAGATCGGGCTGGATGGCGTCGAACAACTGCCGCCAGCCACGGGCGCTCTCGAGCAGCCGGTCGACATCGCCGAGTCCGCTGCACAACAGCATTTCAGGAAAACTGGCCGGATCGGCGAGCCCGGATCGGCTGCCTGTGCAGATCGGCGCCTGCCACTGGTGCAGCCGGGGGTGGCCGATCAGGCCGGGCAATACCGCGGCGCACAGCGACAGGTCCTGCCATGCCAGGTCGACATCGTGGCCGCGCTCGAGCAGCCGTTCGGCCAATTGCGCCAGAGGCGCCGCATGGCCGAAACCGGTGCCGAGTTCCCAGGCTAGCAGCAAACGCGCCATGCGGACGAAGTCGGCCCGGCCGTCGCCTTCAGGCGGCGCGCGCGAGTTCTGGCAACACCAGGCCGTTGCCGACCGGCCCGAGCTCCCAGACCCAGGCCGGCGGCGCATTGCGCCAGATCACGCCGACCCGTCGCCAGCGCAGCGCATGGACGTGCTGCAGATCAAATGGCACGCGCGGCTGGTAGGTGAACTGGATCAACCGCCGCATCGGTTGCGCCAGCAGAAAGTCCTCGATCGCCTGCCGGCTGCGCTGGCGCCAGAACGGCGGCAGCGAACGGAACGGCAATGACGACACCAGCACGGTTGAACCGTGGCCGCTGCTCATCGCGCGCAGCACCTCGTCGGCCGCCGCAGCCCGCACCTCGATGCCCGGAAAACGCCGGCTCAGGTGCTGTGCGAGCCGCGGCTCGAGTTCGACCGCGGTGGTCGGTATCCCCGGATGCTCGCGGCACAGCGCCTCGGTGATGGCGCCGGTGCCGGCGCCGAGTTCGATCAGCCGTTCGGCACCTGCCGCGGCTTCGGCCATCGCCAGCGCCAGGTGGCGCGACGACGGCAGCAGCGCGCCCACCGTGGTCGGCCGGGCGAATGCCGCTAGCACGAATGCCGCGGCGCGAACGCTGCCGCGTGGAGCGAGATGCCGCGCATCGTTGATCACGAAGGCTGGGCCCGGTGGCGCGGCAGCACGGCTGCCGCCTGGTGTTCACATCGCAAAGATCTTGCCCGGGTTCATGATGTTTTTCGGATCCAGCGCCTGCTTCAGCCGCCGCATCATCGCCACCGCCTCCTCGCCTGCCTCGCTGACGAGGAAGTCCATCTTGTGCAGGCCGATGCCGTGTTCGCCGGTGCAGGTGCCGTCCATCCGCAATGCGCGCTCGACCAGCTGGCGGTTCAGCCGCTCGGCGGTTTCACGTTCCTCAGGCAATTTCGGATCGACCAGATAACCGAGGTGGAAATTGCCGTCGCCGACATGGCCGACGATGAAATACGGCAGGCCGGAGGCCTCGACCTCGACGACGCTTTCATTGATGCAGTCGGCAAGCCGCGAGATCGGCACGCAGGTATCGGTGGTCACGCAGCGGCAGCCAGGTTTGGTCTGCAGCACCGCGAAATAGGCATGGTGGCGTGCCGTCCACAGGCGGTTGCGTTCTTCCGGCGTCGTCGCCCAGACAAAACCCTGGCCGCCGAACTCGGCCGCCACTTCCTGCACCACCTCGGCCTGCTCGGCGACGCCGGCGCTGCTGCCGTGGAATTCCATCAGCAGCATCGGCGATTCCTGCAGCGACAGCTTGTCGTGGCGATTGACCGCGCGCACCGAGTGGGCGTCGAGCAGTTCGCAGCGCGCAATCGGAACCCCCATCTGGATGACCTGGATCGTCGTGCGCACCGCCGAATCGACATCCGGAAAACTGCAGATCGCCGCGAGGATCGCCTCCGGCTGCGGATAAAGGCGCAGCGTGATCTCGGTCATCACGCCGAGCGTGCCTTCGCTGCCGATCATCAGCCGCGTCAGGTCGTAGCCGGCCGAGGATTTTCGTGCCCGGGTGCCGGTCTCGATCACCTCGCCCTGTGCGGTGACGACCTTCAGGCCGAGCACGTTTTCGCGCATCGTGCCGTAGCGCACGGCGTTGGTGCCACTGGCGCGGGTTGCCGACATGCCGCCGATGCTGGCGTCCGCGCCCGGATCGATCGGGAAGAACAGCCCGCTGTGGCGGATCTCGTCATTCAGCTGCTTGCGCGTGACGCCGGCCTGCACCGTGACCGTCAGGTCCTCGGCCTGTACCGAAATGATTCGGTTCATCCGGCCGAGGTCCAGGCTGATGCCGCCCTGCACCGCGAGCAGATGGCCTTCCAGCGACGAGCCGACGCCGTACGGGATCACCGGCACCGCAAAGCGGTCGGCGAGCTTGATCGCATCGGCCACGTCCTCGGTGCTTTCGCAGAAGACCACGACCTCCGGCGGCGGCGCATCGATCGGCGATTCATCGCGGCCGTGCAGCTCGCGCACCGCGAGTGCGGTCGAGCAGCGGTCGCCGAATCGCTCGCGCAGCAGGTCGACCATCTCGGCCGGCACCGGCCGGGGTTTCAGTTCGGGCAGCAGGTGGGAGGGCAGCGGCGCATTCATGGCGGTTCCAGTCTGGCAGGCCTGTTGCGCTGGCCTTCCCAGCGCCGACAAACCCACGGAAGACTACCACTGCCGGCGCTTCGGTTCACGCCGTTGCGGATTCGACCCACCCCGCTGATGTCAGCTGCAGGACGCAGAACGGCGCAGGCGGGTGCGCGCCTCGCCGAGCAGTTTTTCGAGGTCGTCGACGTCGAATGGCTTGCCAAGCGTCAGCACGCCGGGCAGGCGGGCGGCATGGGCGGTGCCCATGCCGCTGGCAATCGCGATGACCAGGCCGGGCCGTCGGTCGAGCGCCCAGGCCGCGAGGTCGAGGCCGTCTTCGTCGGGCAGGCCGAGGTCGGTGATCAGCAGATCGCAGCGGCCGGCGTCGATCCTCGCCCTGGCGTCGGCCGCATTGCCTGCCTGGGCAACGCGGCATCCCATCGACTCGAGCAGTTCGGCCATCGTCTGCCGGACTGCAAAATCGTCCTCGCACAACAGCACGTCGAGCCGCTCGACGTCGGTGCCGGGTTTGGCTGGTTCGCGGTTGTCGGAAAGCTTTGCCGCCGACAGCACCCGCCGCACCTTGCGCGCCAGCGCTTCGCGTGTATAGGGCTTGCCAAGCAGGTGGACGCCAGGATCGAGGCGCCCGCCATGGACGATCGAATTTTCCGGATACCCGGAAGTGAACAGCACCGCGAGCCCCGGCAGCCGCTGGCGCGCCAGCCGCACCAGTTCGGTCGAGCGCAACTGGCCGGGCATCACGACATCGGTGAACAGCAGATCGATCGCGACACCGCTTTCGATGATCGCCCGTGCGGCATCGGCATCACGCGCCTTCAGCACGCGGTAGCCGAGTTCGCTCAGCAGGGCGACCGCCGTCTCGCGCACGCCGTCGTCGTCCTCGACCACCAGCACCATCTCGTTGCCGGTCTCGACCTGCTCTGCGACCGGCTCGGCCGGCGGGTCTTCGCCACCGATGCTGCGTGGCAGGTATATCTTGACCGTCGTTCCCTGGCCCGGCTCGCTGTAGACATTGATGTGGCCGCCCGACTGCTTGACGAAGCCGTACACCATCGACAGGCCGAGGCCGGTGCCCTTGCCTTCGGGCTTGGTCGTGAAGAAGGGATCGAAGGCCCGCGCCACCGTTTCGGGCGTCATCCCCGAACCGGTATCGGTGACCGCGATCATCACGTACTGCCCGGGTTGGACATCGTCGTGAGCCATTGCATAGGCATCGTCGATCCACGCATTGCCGGCCTCGATCGTCAGCCTGCCGTGACCGCCCATCGCATCGCGCGAATTGAGCGTCAGGTTCAGCAGCGCGTTCTCGACATTCACCGGGTCGGCCAGCGTATTCCACAGGCCGGCGGCGATCACCGTGTCGATCTCGATCGCCTCGCCGAGCGAGCCGCGCAACATGTCGTCCATCTCGCGGATCAGCCGGCCGACATTGACGACCCTCGGCGCCAGGGGCTGGCGGCGGCCGAAAGCGAGCAGCTGCGAGGCCAGCTTCGCGCCGCGCACGACACCGCCGAGCGCCTTGTTGACGCGGTCCTCGGCGCGCGGCTGGCCGACGACATCGCGCGACAGCAGCTGCAGATTGCCGCCGATCACCTGCAGCAGGTTGTTGAAGTCGTGCGCAATGCCGCCGGCGAGGTTGCCGATCGCCTCCATCTTCTGGCTGTGGCGCAGCACGTCCTGCACCTTCTGCAGCTCGAGCGTGCGCTCCTGGACGCGCCGCGCCAGCACATTGTTCAGGTCCGACAGCAGCGCCGCGCTGGCCTTCTGGTCGTCGATGTCGGTATTGGTACCGATCCAGCGCTTGATCTGGCCGGCGGCGTCGCGCAGTGCGGTTGCCCGCGCCAGGTGCCAGCGCTCGACGCCGTCGTGGCGGCGCAGCCGGAATTCGGTCCGGTATGGTTCGCCGCGGGCAATCGAACGCCGCCACGCCGCCTCGGCCACCGGCACGTCGTCCGGATTGACGATGCTGACCCAGCGGTCGCCACTCAGCGCATCCAGCTCGACGCCGGCATATTCGAGCGTCTGCTCGTTGCACCAGTCGATGCGCCCATCGGCCGTCGCGGTCCAGACGTGGTTCGGCATCGAATGCGCCAGCGTGCGGAAACGTTCCTCGCTCTCGCTTGCCGCCTGCTGGGCCTGCAGCTGTTCGGTGATGTCGTGGCCTTGCACAAAGAGCCCGGCGACGGTGCCGGCGGGATCGCGGATCGGCTGCACGACGAAGTCGAGGAAGACCTTCTGCAAGTCGGCATCGGGTTCGCGCTGCAGTTCGGCAGGCATCGCGCGCCCGACAAACGGCTCGCCGCTGCGGTACACCTGATCGGCAATCTCGAACAAGCCCTGGCCGTGCAACTCCGGCAGCGCGTCGCGAACTGCCTTGCCAACCACCGAGCGGTGCCCGATCAACTGCAGGTAGGCCGCATTGACGAGTTCGAATACATGCTCCGGGCCCCGCAACACCGCCATGAAGCCTGGCGCCTGCTCGAACAGCTGGCGCAGGAACTGGCGCTCGGCGCCAAGCGCCGCATAGTCGGCCTGCAGCGCCTCGGCACGCCGCATCACGCTGGCCTCGACCGCAATCGGCGCTGCAGCGGCAGATTCACGCAACTGAACCAGTTCAGTGATGTCGACGGTGTGCTGCAGGATCAGTTCGACCTCACCCTGCCGGTCGAGCACCGGCACATGGGTCGTGCTCCAGTAACGATCCTCGACGGCGCCGTCGGGGCCGGTGATCGGATAGTGGATGCGTGCGATGTGGCTGACCGACCGCTCGTTCAGCACCCGCTCGAACGATTGACGCAGTTGCCGGCCGGACGGCGAGTCGGGGTCGCTCGGAAAGGCGTCGAGCAGCTTGACGCCGAGCAGCGATTCGGCGTTGCGGCCGGTGACGCTCAGATAGGCCCGGTTGACGCCGACGATGCGCAGTTCACGGTCGAGCACGACGTAGGGGTTCGGAAGCATCTCGAACAACGTCTCGATCGAGCTGTCAACGGACGCGGGAATGCGGAACAAACGGTTCTCCTGGAAACCAGCGGGGCAAAATCGCACCATGCGGCGAGGGGCCCGGACCGTTCCTCCCGGCTTAGCGTGCCTGCGCAAAAACAGTGTGTTGCGGGGTCGTCGCAGCGATAAGCGGCATCGGCCTTCTCGTTCTGTAGGCAGCGGCCTACACCAAGGTCTTCGCGGACGGAGCAAAATCCGTTACGTTCCTGCGAGCCGCCGGCTGCCGCAGCGCGTGCTTGGCGCATTCACTGAACCGACCACCTTCTGGTGTGTCTTGCGGAGGGAGACGATGGCTTCGAAGCTTTGCCAGATGCTGGTGGTGATCGACGAGAAATCGACGATACGCCAGTCGGTATTGGAAACGCTCGACGATGGCAGCTCGACGGTATTGACCGCGGCGTCGGCAGCAGCCGCGCTGGAATTGCTCGAACAACACGACCCGGCGCTCGCGCTGGTCGATCTCGAACTGCCCGGCCTGGACGGCATCGATCTCGCCCGGCGCATCCATCAGACCGACAAGGGTCGGCACATACCGATCATCCTGCTGATCAGCAGCAAGCCGGGCTCGTGGCGCGATTTTTCGGCCGATGCCGGCGGCGTCATCGATTTCCTCTACAGCCCGCCGGACCCGGGGCTGCTGCGCGCGAAGGTCAACGGCTTGATCGAATTGCAGCGGCAGCGCCGTGAAATGGCCGACCGCATCGACGACATGAAGCGCCTGTCGAAGGTCAACGCGCTGATGATCGGCGCGTTGTCGCACGATATCCGCACCCCGCTGGCCGCTCTGGCGCTGAATGCCGAACTGGTGATCCGCCGCGCCGAGCCGCAGGGCCTGCGCCAGGCCGGCGAACGCATCAAGGCTGCCACCGCGACACTCGGCCGCCAGGTCGACCACCTGGTCAACCTGTCGAGCCTGCCTGGCGATGATTTGCGTCCCGTGCTTGCCGAAGCCGATCTGGCCGAACTGGCGCGTTCGCGGATCGATATCGCGACCGGTTTCATGCTCGCCGATGTCGATGTCAAACTGCAGGTCGATGGCGACGTCCGCGGCATGTTCGATTCGGCGATGATCGGCGAGGCGCTCGATCAGTTGCTGCTGCTGTGCGCGATTCACGGTGCCGGGGTACCGGTCCGGGTCCATGCCGACGGGCATTCGCGGCGTTCGCTGGTGCTGCGTGTCGAGATGGACACGGTGCTGCCGGACGCATCGTGTCAGCATCTGTTCGGTGGTGGCCAGGCCGTGCCGGGGCTGCCGCCGTCCCAGGTCGGCCCCGGGCTGCACGCGACCGAGCGTGTGGCCCGTGCCCATGGCGGTTCATTCGTCGGTCGCTCGCGCGACCGCGAAGGTACCTTGTTCGAATTGATCCTGCCGCGCAGCGAAGGCTGATCGGGCCGCAAGCCGCGGGTATTTGACTGGAACTGGAACTGCGATGATCAGAGTCGTGATTGTTGATGACCACGCCGTCGTTCGTGCCGGCCTGAAACAGTATTTCGCCGATCAGGTCGATCTGCGTGTCACCGGCGAGGCGGCCAATGGCCGCGAGGCGCTCGATCTGGTGCGCAAGGGCGAAGTCGATGTCATCGTGATGGACCTGTCGATGCCGGACCAGAGTGGCGTCGACGCGCTGGCCGCGATCAAGGCCCGCGAGCCCGGGCTGCCGGTGCTGATCCTCAGCGGCTATCCGGAAGCGCACTACGCGACGACGCTGCTGAAGCAGGGTGCCAGCGGCTATCTGAACAAGGAATGCGATCCGGAAGAGATCGTCAAGGCGATCCGCACCGTCTACCGCGGCCGCAAATACATCACGCCGGCGGTCGCCGAGATGCTCGCCGACGGGCTGTCCGGAGATACCGACAAGCTGCCGCACGAGTTGCTCTCCGAGCGTGAATTCCAGGTTTTCCTGCGGCTCGCAAAAGGCGAGGCAATCGGCCACATGGCCGACAGCATGGCCTTGTCGGTGAAGACCGTCAGCACTTACCGGACCCGCGTGATGGAGAAGATGCGGCTGTCGTCGAACAGCGACCTGACGTATTACGCGATGAAAAACGGGCTGATCCAGTAGCCGCGCGGCGCGGCGAAGCTCAGTTCAGGCGGCCGCTGGCCAGCTGCTCGCCATAGGCGATCAGCTCGTCGACCTCGGCCGATTTGTCGAAGACCGCATCGGCGCCCAGCTGCGCACAGCGGGTGCGCATGTCGGCGGTTGCATAGTTCGACAGCACCACGAGGCGTGCCTCGGGCTTCAGCCGGCGCGCGTGACGCAGCACCTCGAGGCCGGTGCCGGAGCGCAGAAAGATGTCGATGATCATCAGGTCGCAGCGGGTATCGCTGCGCCGCATCCATTCGACCGCCTCGGCTTCGTCCTCGGCGGACGCGATCACCTCGACCGGCAGCATTTCCTCCAGCGTGGAGATCAGGTTCTGCCGGATCACCGGGCTGTCCTCGACCAGAAAACAGCTCAGCAACGGTGGCTCCGATCGACCGGCATCGCGGTTCTCGTTCATGGCGCGGTGTGCGTCCTGAAAGCCGCCCGCCTGCTGGCCGGCCGCTCCCGGGTGTCCGCCGGGCGGCATCCGGCCATGGCGCGAATCGTCATGGGCTGGTGCTGTGTCGTCGGAAAGCCGGTCCATCGCTGAAAACTCCTGGGCTGCATTTGAGTCCAATCGTGCCTGAAGCCTGCAAGACAACCCATCGGCTGGTCCCGCGGTGAACTGTCGGTAAGGTCCTACGATTGCTTTTTGCGGCGCATCAAGGCGCCGAGATTTCTTCAGTCCGACGTCCCGTCGGAACAGCGGCGCGCCCACTGTAGGACGCGGCCCCGACCCAAGCCGTTGCACTGCCGGCAGCCCGCAGAATCGGGTGTCATGTCAATGATTGAACCTTCCATGCCCAGCTTCCGATGAAGACCCTCTACCTGCTGATGGTCCTTGGCGGCTGCCTGGTTTCGCTTGGCCTGGTCGCCGGCCTCTACTCGCGGCGGATCGGCGTATCGCACCTGCTTGTCTTTCTGATCGTCGGCATGCTCGCCGGTGTCGACGGCCCGCTCGGGCTGCCGTTTGCCGACTACCAGCTCGCTGCCGCGGTCGGCAATGTCGCGCTGGCGATCATCCTGCTCGATGGCGGGCTGCGCACGCCGAAAGCCAGCGTGCGGCTCGGCCTGTGGCCAGCCAGCATGCTGGCAACCATCGGTGTCTTGCTGACGAGTGCGTTGGCCGGTCTCGCCGCGTGGTGGGCGCTCGATATCGATTGGCGCCATGGCCTGCTGCTCGGCGCGGTGATCGCGTCGACCGATGCGGCCGCGGTCTTTGCGCAACTGTCGCAAAGTGGTGTGCGCCTGAAGCCGCGTCTGAATGCAACGATCGAGGTCGAATCCGGACTCAACGATCCGATCGCGATGTTCCTGACCTTGGCGATGATCACGTTGATCAAGGCACCGGACGGCGCGGCCGAAGTGATCGGCATGCTGTTCGTCGAACAGATTGCCTGGGGCCTTGCAATCGGCTGGGGCATGGGCGCACTGGTCAGCCGTGGGCTGCTGCGGCTGCCGATCGCCAAGGACCACGATGGCCTCAGCGCGCTTCTGCTGGCCACCGCCGGTCTGACCGTCTTTGCGCTGGTCGGCCTGCTCGACGGCTCCGGCTTTCTCGCGGTTTACGTGTTCGGCCTGATCGTCGGCAACCGCGCGAAGCGGATCGTGCAGCCGGCGCTGACCGCATTGAACGGCTATACCTGGCTCGCGCAGGCGGGGCTGTTCCTGCTGCTCGGCCTGCTGGTGACGCCCCATGAGTTGCTGCAGATGGCCTGGCCGGCATTGTTCGTCGCCGCGGCGTTGATGCTGGTCGCGCGGCCGCTGGCGGTGATGTTGTGCCTGGCGCCGCTGCGCTTCAGCTGGCGCGAGCAGACCTTCGTCGCCTGGGTCGGCTTGCGCGGCGCGGTGCCGATCGTGCTCGCCGCCTACCCCGTCGTCGCCGGACTTGCCGGCGCGCAGCGCTTCTTCGATGTCGCCTTCGTCGTTGTGCTGGCATCGCTGCTGCTGCAGGGCCCGTCGATGGGCTGGCTGGCGCGCCGTCTCGGGTTGACCCGGCCGGATGCCGCCGGCACCGCGCCGCTGAAGCCGGCGCCCGGGCCTGTAGGTGCCGACTGACGATATTTTGCGCGGCCGCCTGAACGACGGCGGGCTCGACAAGGCGGAGCATCCGATCTCATCAGAGCATCGTTTTCCCCGCCGCCGTGAATCCGCCGATCGATCCGCAACTGCACCCTCAGGCCATGCCGCCAGACCAAGGCGACGGCGGACGTTTGAGCCGTTGGCTGGTGCGTGGCGGCATGGCCGCAGCCGCGATGCTGGCAAGCGCGGCGCTCGGTCTGCTGTGGTTGTGGAATACGACCCCCGATGCGCGTGCGATCGTCGAGCGGGTCAATGCCCAGCCGAGCCTGATTGTGTCGGCCGACGGTGAATTGCTCGACACGATCGGCAACAACCAGTCGGTGCCGGTTGCGCTCGACCAGGTTGCGCCGGCGATCGTGCAGGCGCTGCTGGCAACGGAAGACCGGCGCTTCCATCAACACGGCGGCATCGATCTGCGCCGCATCGTTGCTGCCGCCGGCCACACCTTGCGTGGTGATATCCAGGGTGCCTCGACGCTGACCCAGCAACTGGCACGCAACCTGTTTCCGAAACGCATCGGCAACGAACGTTCGTTGCTGCGCAAGCTGCGCGAGCTGGTCGTCGCGCTGAAGATCGAGCAGGCCTACACCAAGCAGCAGATCCTCGCGCTTTATCTGAACAACGTGCCCTTCCTCTACGACGTGGTCGGCATCGAGATGGCGGCGCGAACCTATTTTGCAAAGCCGGCATCGGAGATCGCTGCGCATGAGGCGGCGCTGCTGGTCGCGATGTTGAAGGGGCCGAGCCAGTACGATCCGGAGCGCCGTCCGGAGCGCGCCCGTGCGCGGCGCGATCTGGTGCTGCGGCTGATGGCGCGCGAAGGCGTTCTTGGCCAGACCGAATTGGCTGCCGCACATGCGCAGCCGCTGGGCGTGCAGATCACACGCCACGATCTCGAGCCGCAGCTGGCAGCCCACTATCTGCGGGTCGTCAGGGCGCAGGTTGCGCAGTGGGCGGGCCAGCATGGCATCGACCCGCGGCGCGACGGCTTGCGGATCCAGGTCGGGCTCGATGCGCGCCTGCAGCGCATCGCCGAGGCCGCGGTCGAGCGCCAGACCGAACTGCTCCAGCAGGTGGCCGACAGCGAATGGTCGAGCCGCACGCTGCGCGCCGGGCCGCCGAAGAAGCCGGCCGGCGAACAGGCATTCGCCTATTTCTGGCAGAGCAACCCGGCGTTGCTGGCCGAACTGCAGCAACCGGCGCCCGGGCTGCAGCCAGTTGCTGCAGGCCGGCCCTCGGCTGACTCGGCCCCGCTGGCCGAACTGAAAGCGGCGAAGACGAGGTTGGAAGCCGGGTTTGTCGCACTCGATCCGCAGACAGGCTCGGTACGGGCCTACGTCGGCAGCCGGTCCTGGAAACTCGATCGCTTCGACCATGTCGCCCAGGCACGCCGCCAACCGGGATCGACCTTCAAGCCCTTTGTCTACGGCGCCGCACTGGCCGGCGGCATGCCGCAGAACCGGATGTTTGCGGACCGGCCGTTCACGATGACGCTGGCCGACGGTGCGACCTGGACGCCGGGCGACGTCGGCTCGAGCAGTGGCGAATGGATGATGATGCGTGCGGGCCTGTCGAAGTCGCGCAACAGCATCACCGCACAGGTGATGCACCAGGTCGGCGTCGACCGTGTGATCCAGTATGCGCGTGCAGTCGGCATCCGCCACTCGCCGCTCGATCCGGTGCCGTCGCTGGCGCTGGGCACCAGCCCGGTGACGCTGCTCGAGATGGCCGGCGCTTATGGCACGCTGGCTGCCCTCGGTACGCGCCGCGATCCGACGCTGATCGAGGCGATCAGCGCCCGCGATGGCCGGCTGCTCGTGCGCTTCGAGAGCCAGCCGCAGCAGGTGCTCGAACACGAGCATGCGGCTGCGATGGTCGACATCCTGCGCGACGCGGTCGACCGCGGAACCGGCACGCGCTTGCGCAGCCAGTTCGGCATCAAGGCCGATATCGCCGGCAAGAGTGGCACCTCGCAGCGAAACGCGGATGGCTGGTTCATCTCGCTGCAGCCGAATCTCGTCACCGGTGCCTGGGTCGGCTTCAACGACCAGCGGGTCACGATGCGCAGCACCGAGTGGGGGCAGGGCGGCAGGAGCGCGCTGCTGCTGGTCGGCGACTTCCTGCGCGAGGCGCGCGACCGCGATCTGCTCGCGATGGATTTCCGGTTTCCGCAAGTGGCGCGGCCGAAGCCGCCGATGCTGTGGCAACCGGCACCCGCACCGTTCTCCGCTGACGATGGCGACGACGTGGCCGGCGATGAAGGACACATCATGGCGCCTGTCCATCGGCCGCGCCCGTCCGCACCTTATCTGCTGGTCGGCGATGACGCGCCGCAGCAACCGGCACCCGAAGTCGCCGCCGGTGGTTATGCGGCCGATCGCGGCATGTTGCGCACCGCTGCGGCGGCCGCCTTCGCCAACTGATGAACGGCAGAAAAATCCTACAAGAACATGGAAAGGATGCCGACAGGGACTGCCCGGCCGGTCGAGCACATTGATCTGCAGTGCACCACGCACCTGAAACGTCCACCCCATCCGGCCGCCACCCGACCTTCGTCCCATCGCCACTTCGCTGCGTGCAAAGGAGTTGTTTGATGAACCGATCCCGCCATTCCCTGCCGATCCAGGACATGCCGGACCATGCCTTCCCGGCGCGGTCGGATCGCCACCATGAGCCGGCGCCGATGCGCGCCGACCGCTTCGACCGGCACCGTGCGCATCACCGCGAGCACCTCTGCCACGATATCCGCTGCCAGGAGGCAGATCGGGAAATCCGCGAGGTCTTGCGCCGTTATTGAGCGACACGGCGCGGCCGCCCCCCGGTCGCCGGCAAGAAAAAAGCCGCGCGGGCAAACTGCCACGCGCGGCTGACAGGGCGGTCAGCCCCGATCGTGATCAGCGCACCCGACCTTCCTTCCAGGCGGTCAGCAGCGTGTCGTAGGCAATCGTCTCGCCCTTCGGTTTCTCATTGGCAAGCTTCTTCCACGGTGCGCCCTTGTCGCTCAGGTATTTGTTCGGGTCACCCTTGGGATTGAGCTTGGGCGGGCAGTTGGTCATGCCGGCACGCTCCAGCCGAGCCATCACGTCGTCCATCTCCTCGGCCAGCGAGTCCATCGCCTTCTGCGGTGTCTTCTCGCCGGTCACCGCCTGCGCAACGTTTTTCCACCACAGCTGGGCAAGTTTCGGATAGTCGGGCACGTTGGTGCCGGTCGGTGTCCACGCAACACGCGCCGGGCTGCGGTAGAACTCGACCAGACCACCGAGCTTCGGCGCCATGTCGGTCATCGCCTGGCTCTGGATATCGCTTTCGCGGATCGGCGTCAGACCGACGATGGTCTTCTTCAGCGATACCGTCTTGCTGGTGATGAACTGCGCATACAGCCAGGCAGCGGCGACCTTGTCGGGGTTGTGGTCCTTGAAGAAGGTCCATGAGCCGACGTCCTGGTAACCGTTCTGCATGCCCTGCTTCCAGTACGGGCCGTTCGGCCCAGGCGCCATCCGCCACTTCGGCGTGCCATCGGCATTGACGACCGGCAGGCCGGGCTTGACCATGTCGGCGGTGAACGCGGTGTACCAGAAGATCTGCTGCGCGATCTGGCCCTGTGCCGGAACCGGACCCGCTTCGCCGAAGGTCATGCCGGTGGCTTCCTTCGGTGCGTATTTCTTCATCCAGTCGACATATTTGCTCAGTGCGTAGACGGCCGCCGGTGAATTGGTTGCGCCACCGCGTGCCACCGATGCGCCGACCGGCGTGCATTTGTCGTCGGCAACGCGGATGCCCCATTCATCGACCGGCATGCCGTTCGGAATGCCGATGTCGGCGGTACCGGCCATGCTCAACCACGCGTCGGTGAAGCGCCAGCCGAGCGACGGGTCCTTCTTGCCGTAGTCCATGTGGCCGTAGACCGGCTTGCCGTCGATCTCCTTCACGTCGTTGGTGAAGAAGGCGGCGATGTCCTCGTAGGCGCTCCAGTTCAGCGGCACACCGAGTTCGTAGCCGTATTTGGCCTTGAATTTCTGCTTCAGATCATCGCGATCGAACAGGTCGGCGCGGAACCAGTACAGGTTGGCAAACTGCTGATCGGGCAATTGGTACAGCTTGCCGTCCGGCGCGGTCGTGAAGCTGGTGCCGATGAAGTCCTTCAGATCGAGGCCGGGATTCGTGAATTCCTTGCCGGCGCCTTCCATGTAGTCGGTCAGGTTCAGGATCTTGCCGTAGCGGTAGTGGGTGCCGATCAGGTCGGAGTCGCTGATCCAGCCGTCATAGATGCTCTGGCCCGACTGCATCGACGTCTGCAGCTTCTCGACGACGTCGCCTTCCTGGATCAGGTCGTGGTTGACCTTGATGCCGGTGATTTCGGTGAAGGCCTTGGCCAGCGTCTTCGCTTCATATTCGTGGGTCGTGATCGTTTCCGAAACGACCGAGATCTCGTTGACGCCCTTCGCCTTCAGCTTGGCAGCGGCCTCCTTGAACCACTTCATCTCCTCGATCTGCTGATCCTTGCTCAGCGTGCTGGGCTGGAATTCCTCATTGATCCATTTCACGGCCGGATCGTCGGCGGCGGGGGCGGCAGCCACCGAGGCCGCCTCGGTTGCAGGCGCAGCAGCCGGCGCTTGCGCCGTCTCCTCTTTCTTGCCGCAGGCCATCAGGGCCAGCGCGACTGCCGCGGCCAACGCGGTGGTACGCAGTTTCATCGTGGATCTCCTCGAGTTCTCTGGTGTTCCCCGTTTTTTTGTCCGGTGTCGGCAGCCCCCGGGGAAAGCCGGGCCGCTTCACCGCCTTGCATCAACCCTTGCGCATCACCAGCGCCAGCAGCGCCATCGATGCCACGAAGCTGATCCAGATCGACGGCTCGCGCTCGAGCCCGAACCAGTCGACCATCTGCCGGCTCAGGCCGACAAACGCCAGGTTGAGATAGGCCGCGCACAGCAGGCCGATGAACAATCGATCGCCGCGCGTTGTCGCGATCGGCAGAAAACCCTTGCGCAAACGCGTCGGCGACTTGATCTCCCACACCGTCATGCCGACCAGCATCAGCGCAATGGAGATGAAGAACACCGCCACCGGCAAGGTCCACGCCATCCAGTTAAACACGACTTTGCCTCCCATCGAAGCTGTTCCGATGGCCAGGGCGAAGCCACTGGCCAACATCAAGCCACGCCAGCGGATCCGGCTTTGCCGGTCCGCCAGGCGGCGCCCCTTGGGGGCCGAGTCCGGACGTGGACAGCCCAGTGGGCTGTCCGCGCCTGACGAGAAGATGGGCGCCTGCGCCCATCGCGGCCAGCAAGGCGGAGCGAAGCGACTGGGGGGCGCTCATACTCTTCCCATGGCAAAGCCCTTGGCGATGTAGTGGCGGACGAACCAGATCACGATCGCGCCGGGGACGATCGTCAACACGCCGGCGGCGGCGAGCGTTGCCCAGTCCATGCCGGAGGCGCTGACGGTTCTGGTCATCGTCGCGACGATCGGCTTTGCATTGACACTCGTCAGCGTGCGCGCCATCAGCAGTTCGACCCAGCTGAACATGAAACAGAAGAAAGCCGCGACCCCGACACCGGCCTTGATCAGCGGCAGGAAGATCGTCAGGAAAAAGCGCGGGAAGCTGTAGCCGTCGATGTAGGCGGTTTCATCGATCTCGCGCGGAATCCCGCTCATGAAGCCTTCGAGGATCCAGACCGCCAGCGGCACGTTGAACAGCAGATGCGCCAGTGCGACCGCGATGTGCGTGTCCATCAGCCCGAGCGTCGTGTACAGCTGGAAAAACGGCAGCAGGAAGACCGCCGGCGGCGTCATCCGGTTCGTCAGCAGCCAGAAGAAGACGTGTTTGTCGCCGAGAAACTGGTACCTCGAGAACGCATAGGCCGCCGGCAATGCCACGGTGATCGAGATCACCGTATTGATCGCGACATAGATCAGGCTGTTGATATAGCCCGAATACCACGACGGGTCGGTGAAGATCGTCCGGTAGTTCGCCAGCGTGAACTGCTGCGGCAGCAGGCTGAACGTCGACAGGATCTCCTGGTTGGTCTTGAACGACATGTTGACCATCCAGTAGATCGGCAGGATGGCGAACACCAGGTACAGCAGCAGGAAGATCGTCCGCTTCTGGAAGCGCTTGTCATTCATGGCCGGCTCCCGCAGTCTTGTCACCGGTGCCGACGCGCAGCATCCAGTTGTAGAGGATGAAACACAGCAGCAGGATGATCAGGAAATAGATCAGCGAAAACGCCGCCGCTGGTCCGAGGTCGAACTGGCCGACCGCCTTCTGCGTCAGGTACTGGCTGAGGAAGGTCGTCGCATTGCCGGGCCCGCCGCCGGTCAGCACGAACGGCTCGGTATAGATCATGAAGCTGTCCATGAAGCGCAGCAGCACCGCGATCATCAATACGCCGCGCAGTTTCGGCAGCTGGATGTAGCGGAAGATCGCGAACTTGCTCGCGCCGTCGATGCGCGCGGCCTGGTAGTAGGCGTCGGGGATGCTGCGCAGCCCGGCGTAGCAGAGCAGCGCGACCAGCGGCGTCCAGTGCCAGATGTCCATCACCAGCACGGTGATCCAGGCATCGCGGGCATTGCCGGTATAGCTGTATTCGATTCCCATCGCCTGCAGCGCGGCGCCGAGCAGCCCGATGTCGGCGCGGCCGTAGATCTGCCAGATCGTGCCGACGACGTTCCACGGAATCAGCAGCGAGATCGCGACAAGCACCAGCACCAGCGAGGCCTTCCAGCCGGTTGCCGGCATCGAAAGCGCGAGCATGATGCCGAGCGGAATCTCGAATGCCAGCACTGCAAATGAAAAACCGAGCTGACGGAACAGCGCCGAATGCAGGTCGTCGTCGCGCATCACCGCCTTGAACCATTCGGTGCCGACAAACACCCGCCGCTCCGGCGAGATGATGTCCTGCACCGAATAGTTGACAACCGTCATCAGCGGCAGGATCGCCGAGAAGGCGACGCAGATCACCACCGGCAGGATCAGCAGCCAGGCTTTCTGGTTGACCGGCTTCATCTGACCGCTCCCTGCCCACAGGCGCCGCGACGGATTCGAGTCATGCGATCAGCTCCTCATTCCTGTAATAGCAGCTGTGTGGCCCGATCAGCTGCAGCCAGACCTCGCTGCCGACCGCCGGCGCGACCGCTTCGGGCGCGAGGCGCGCGCGCACGATCTGCTCGCCGAATCGCGCCGTCAACAGCTGGTAGGTGCCGATATCCTGATGCCGCAGCACGGTGGCCGGTGCCGCACCGGCGCTGCCGGATGCCGCCAGCTCGACATATTCGGGCCGCACGCCGAGCTGGAACTCGCCGGCTGCGGCCAGCGCGGCCGGCGCATGTTCCGCGCCGAGCCGGTGACCTTCGGCCTCGACGACCCCGGCCTCGCCGTTCCAGCGCGCCGGCAGAAAATTCATCCCCGGCGAGCCGATGAAATGGCCGACGAAGGTGTGGCGCGGCCGCTCGAACAGTTCGGACGCGCTGCCGATCTGCACGGCCCGCCCGCGTGTCATCACGACGACCTGGTCGGCAAAGGTCAGCGCCTCGATCTGGTCGTGGGTCACATAAATCAACGTCAGCTTCAGGTCGTGGTGGATCTGCTTCAGCTTGCGCCGCAGCTGCCATTTCAGGTGCGGATCGATCACCGTCAGCGGTTCGTCGAACAACACTGCGCTGACATCCTCGCGGACCAGGCCACGGCCGAGCGAGATCTTCTGTTTTGCGTCGGCTGTCAGGCCAGCGGCGCGGCTGTCGAGCTGGCCGCTCATCTCGAGCATCTCGGCGATCTTGCCGACACGCTCCTTGATCTTGGCCGCCGATGCGCCGCGATTTTTCAGCGGGAAGGCGAGGTTCTCGGCCACCGTCATCGTGTCGTAGATGACCGGGAACTGGAATACCTGCGCGATGTTGCGCTGCTGCGGCGATTGCGCGGTGACGTCGACGCCGTCGTAGCGGACGCTGCCCTGCGATGGCGTCACCAGACCGGAGACGATGTTCAGCAGCGTCGTCTTGCCGCAGCCCGACGGGCCGAGCAGCGCATAGGCGCCGCCGTCGTCGAATTCCATCTTCAGCGGCAGCAGCGCGTAATCCTCGTCGCGTTGCGGATTCGGCTGGTAGGCGTGTGCCAGGTCGAGCGTGATCCGGGCCATCTCAGTGTTCCGTCCGCTGCGGTGACAACAACAATCTGTCCTCGGCATCGAAAACGTGGACATGGGCCGGATTCAGCGCCAGGCTCAGGTTTTCGCCAAGCTGGAAGTTGTGCACGCCGGTCAACTCGGCGACCAGCTCGCCGAAGGCGGTCTCGATGTGCACGAAGGTGTTCGAGCCCGAGATCTCGGCCAGTTCGACCCGGCCGTCGATCTGCACATCACTGGCCTGCATCTGGCGGCGCAAGGCATTTGCCCGGAAGCCGACCGTCACCTTGCCGGCATGGTCTGCCGGCAGGCGGCTCGGCAACTGCAGCGACTCGCCGGCTGCGGTCCAGCTGATGCGGCCGTCGCCGGCGCGTCCTTCGACGAGGTTCATCGGCGGGTCGCTGAAGGCGCGCGCGACGCGCAGCGACTGCGGGTGGTGGAATACCTCGGCGGTCGGGCCGTACTGCAGCAGTTCGCCGGCGTCGAGCACCGCGGTATGGCCGCCGAGCAGCAGCGCCTCGGTCGGCTCGGTGGTGGCGTAGACGACGGTCGATTCGCCGGCGGCAAACAGCTGCGACAACTCCTCGCGCAATTCCTCGCGCAGCTTGTAGTCGAGGTTGACCAGCGGTTCGTCGAGCAGCATCAGCGGCGCCTGCTTGGCCAGCGCGCGGGCCAGTGCAACACGTTGCTGCTGGCCGCCGGACAATTCGGCCGGCAGCCGCTGCAGAAACGGCTCGATGTGCAGCTTTGCCGCCAGTTCCTGAACCCGCGCGTCGATGTCCGCCTTGCTGCGTGCGCCGCCGCCACTGCGGCGCTGCAGCTTCAGCGGCGATGCGATGTTGTCGTATACCGTCATCGAAGGGTAGTTGATGAACTGCTGGTAGACCATCGCGACATTGCGCTCGCGGACGGTCTTGTGGGTCACGTCGACACCGTCGACGAACAACTGGCCCCTGCTTGCCCGGTCGAGCCCGGCCATCAGCCGCATCAGCGTCGTCTTGCCGGCCTGCGTGGCGCCGAGCAGCACGGTCACCGCATTCGGCACCAGTTCGAGGTCGATCGGATACAGGTGCACATCGGCACCGACCCGCTGCTCGACGCGCTGCAGCGCCAGTTTCATGCTGCCGCTCCCGGCACATCAGCCGGCGCGTTCTCCACCGCGCCGGGGGCTCCCCAATGCTGGCCGCACCACACCGCAACCTGTTCCCGCTGACGTTCGTCCATGTGAAGCCCCAGCTTGCTGCGGCGCCACAACACGTCGTCCGCGGTACGCGCCCATTCAAAACGGTGCAGATAGGCCAGTTCGGCCTCGTGCAGGCCGGGTGCGACCTCGGCACCGAGCCCGTCCTTCAGCAGCGTCTCGACCGCTGCACCATAGGCGCGCGCCAGCCGTCTGGCAAGTGCCGCGTCGAGATCCGGATGGCGCTTGGCCAGCGCCTGCACGAACAATTCGAAATCGGCGTCGGGCTGGTTGGCGCGGCCGATCCAGCCGCTCAGGTCGCCGCCCGGCAGGAACGTGCCCTTGGTCCAGGGGCCGCGCGAATGCTTCAGCGGCGCGCTGAGCAGGTCGGCCGCCTCCTCGGCGAGCTTGCGGAAGGTCGTGATCTTGCCGCCCCAGACCGACAGCAGCGGCGCAGCCGATGTATCCAGTTCAAGGTAATAGTCGCGCGTGATTGCCGACGGGTTGCCGGCCTCGTCGTCGAGCAGCGGCCGCACGCCGGAATAGGTCCAGCAGACGTCGGCCGGCTTGATCGGAGCCGCGAAATAGCGGCTCGCCTGCTCGCACAGATAGGCAATCTCGCCGTCATCGATCTGCGCCTTGCCGACCGGGCCCTGGTATTCATGGTCGGTGGTGCCGATCAGCGTGTAGTCGCCTTCATACGGGATCGCGAAGATGATGCGCTTGTCCGGGTTCTGGAAGATATAGGCATGGTCGTGGTCGAACAGACGGCGCACGACGATGTGGCTGCCCTTGACCAGCCGCAGCTTGCGCGCGCGCGGTGCGTGCGCGCAGTCGGCCAGAAACTGCGCCGCCCACGGGCCGGCGGCATTGACCAGCGCGCGCGCCTGCAGGCTGCGACGCTGGCCGTTCTCCTGCTGCAGTTCGACTGTCCAGCCGCCGGCGCCGCGCAAGGCATCGCTGCAGCGCGTTCGGGTCAGGATCGTCGCGCCGCGCGCCGCCGCGTCGACCGCATTCAGCACCACCAGGCGCGCATCGTCGACCCAGCCGTCCGAATAGACAAACGCGCGCTTGAAGACCGGCTTCAACGGCGCACCGGTCGGATGGCGGGAAAGATCGATGCTCGTCGACCCCGGCAGCACCTCGCGGCGGGCCAGGTTGTCGTAGAGGAACAGGCCGGCGCGGATCATCCACTGCGGCCGCATGCTCGGATCGTGCGGCATCACGAAGCGCAGCGGCCACATGATGTGCGGCGCGCTTCTCAGCAGCACCTCGCGTTCGGCCAAGGCCTTGCGCACGAGCGAGAACTCGTAATACTCGAGGTAGCGCAGCCCGCCGTGGATCAATTTGGTCGATGACGACGAGGTGTGCGCGGCCAGATCGTCCTTCTCGCACAACACGACGCTCAGCCCACGGCCGGCCAGGTCGCGGGCAATGCCCGCACCGTTGATGCCGCCGCCGACGACCAGCACATCGCAGGCGGCCGGCGCGTTTGCAAATGCGCGGGCAGGGTCGTCGCTCTGGACGGTCGGAGGGGTTCCGCTCGGGGAGGTTTCGGTCATGGATCAGCCGGTGGTCGCACCACCGGCAGTCACCGGCGAAGCGCGTTTCGATGCGTTTATTTTCGCAATTGTTCCTTTTAAGGCAAAAACGAGCAAGCGACAAGCGCGAAAACCATCAGTGCCGGCCCTTGCGCTGCCGCTAACCTTGGAGCGGTGAACAAGCCACGCCGATGACACCCAACCTGCGTCAATCCCGCCTGCTCGAACAGGTCAGGGCCGATGGATCGGTCACCGTCGAGGCGCTCGCCGAGCGCTTCGGCGTCACGCTGCAGACGGTGCGCCGCGATGTCGCGATGCTGGCCGACGCCGGGCTGCTGGTGCGTTTTCATGGCGGCGCGCGGATGCCCGGCTCGACGACCGAGAACCTCGCCTACCGGCAGCGCCAGCAGCTCAACGAAGCGGCGAAGAAGCGCATTGCCGAATGCGTCGCCGAGCAGGTGCCGTCCGGCAGTTCGCTGATCATCAACATCGGCACCACCACCGAGGCGATCGCGCGTGAACTGCTGCACCACCGTGGCCTGCGCGTGATCACGAACAACCTGAATGTCGCGGCGATCCTCAGCGGCAATGCCGATTGCGAGGTGATCGTTGCCGGCGGTGTCGTGCGCGCGCGCGACCGCGGCATCGTCGGCGAGGCGACGGTCGACTTCATCCAGCAGTTCAAGGTCGACATCGGGCTGATCGGCATCTCGGCGATCGAGGCCGATGGCAGCCTGCGCGATTTCGACTACCGCGAGGTCAAGGTCGCGCAGACCATCCTGGCGCAGTCGCGCGAGGTCTGGCTGGCCGCCGACCACAGCAAGTTCAACCGGCCGGCGATGGTCGAACTGGCGCGGCTCGACCAGGTCGACCGGCTGTTCACCGACCTGCCACCGCCGCCGCCGTTTCCGAGGCTGCTCGCCGATGCCGGCGTCAGCTGCATGACCTGTCAGGACCGAACCGGATCCACGCCATGAGCAAAGCCAACTACATCCTCGCGCTCGACCAGGGCACATCGAGCTCGCGCAGCATCGTCTTCGACCGCGACGGCGCAATCGTCGCGATGGCGCAGCGCGAATTCGAACAGATCTATCCGAAAGCCGGCTGGGTCGAACACGACCCGAAAGCCTTGTGGGCGACGCAGCTCGAAACCGCACGCGAGGTGCTCGCGAAAGCCGGCCTGCAGGCCGGTGACATTGCATCGATAGGCATCACCAACCAGCGCGAGACGACCATCGTCTGGGACCGCCGCACCGGCGAGCCGATCTACAACGCGATCGTCTGGCAGGACCGCCGCTCCGAGCCGATCTGCGCGGCACTGCGCGAGAAGGGGCTGGAGCCAGTGTTCCGCAACAAGACCGGGTTGATCATCGATGCCTATTTTTCCGGCACCAAGCTGCAGTGGATCCTCGACCATGTCGACGGATCGCGTGCACTGGCCGAAGCCGGGCATCTGGCCTTCGGCACCGTCGACAGCTGGCTGCTGTGGCACCTGACCGGCGGCGTCAACGATGCCACGCGCGCGCAGGCGGTTTTCGCCACCGACGTCAGCAATGCGTCGCGCTCGCTGCTGCTCGATGTGCACCGCAACGAATGGGACGACGAGTTGCTGTCGCTGCTGCGCATTCCGCGTGCGATGCTGCCGCAGGTGCTGCCGTCGAGCCATGTCTACGGCCACAGCCTGCCCGAGCTGCTCGGCGCCGCGTTGCCGATCGGCGGCATCGCCGGCGATCAGCAGAGCGCGCTGTTCGGCCAGGCCTGTTTCACGCCCGGGCTGGCCAAGAATACCTACGGCACCGGCTGCTTCGCGCTGATGCATACCGGCAAGACTTTCCAGACCAGCCAGAACGGGTTGATCACGACCAGCGCCGCGCAGACCGGTGCGACGCCTGAATATGCGCTCGAGGGCGGCGTCTTCATCGGCGGCGCGGTGGTCCAGTGGCTGCGCGACGGCCTGCGCGCGATCCGCAGCAGCGGCGAAGTCGAGGCGCTCGCGACCTCGGTCGCCGACAGCGGCGGCGTGATGTTCGTGCCGGCATTCACCGGCCTCGGCGCGCCTTACTGGAAACCCGATGCCCGCGGCAGCATCGTCGGCCTGACACGTGGCAGCACGGTGGCCCACATCGCACGCGCCGCGGTCGAAAGCATCGCCTACCAGAGTGCGGCGCTGCTGCAGGCGATGAGCCGCGATGCGCAGGCGGCCGGCGGCGCAGCGGTCACCGAGCTGCGCGTCGATGGCGGCGCCTGCGTCAACGACATGCTGATGCAGTTCCAGGCCGACCTGCTCGGCATTCCGGTCGTGCGGCCGAAGGTCATCGAGACGACTGCGCTCGGTGCGGCCTACCTTGCCGGCCTGAGCAGCGGCTTGTTCCGCGACCTCGACCAGCTGTCGGCGCAGTGGCAGGCCGAACGACGTTTCACGCCGCAGATGCCGCGTGAACGCGCGCAGCAGCTGATGGCGGACTGGGAGCACGCGGTGCGGCAGACGGTTGCCGAGTAGCCGGCGCCGGGTGCCATTGCCGCGCGGCCGTCACACTGCCGCGTTCAGGTATCCGGCTCGTTGCGCGCCTGCCAGAGGTCGACAAACATCATCACGATGCCGATCAGCACCACGATGATCATCGCCGGCTCCTGCACCTTGATCACGAAGCTGGCGAGAAAAGCGACCATCAGCGCCGCGCCGATCAGACCGAACAGCAGTTTCATTTCAGTTCGTCCCAGTTGAGCCGCTCATGCCGCTGCCTCGACCTGCTGCACCAGCCAGCGTGCAGTGCGCAGCAGCCGCGCATCGTTGCCCTTGCGCCCGACCAGCTGGACGCCGATCGGCAGGCCGTTTTCACCATGCAGCAATGGCAGGCTCAGGCTGGGCATGCCGAGAAATGACCACAAGGTGCACATCACCGGATCGCCGGTTGCCTGCAGCCCGCGCGGCGCGGTGCCGAGCGCGGCCGGCGTGACGATCGCGTCGTAGTGCTCGAACACGCTGTCCAGGCTTTGCAGCAGCAGCGGGATGCGGGATTTCGCGCGGCGGTCTTCAACCGCCGTGACCTTGCGGCCGCGCTCGATCTGCTGCTGCAGCGACGGCGACAGTTTTTCGCGTCCACGCTCGTATTCGAGTTCGAACGAGCCGGCGATTTCGGCCTCCATCACCAGCTTGTGCCAGCCGATCGCCTGCTCGGAACTGGCCGGCAGTTCGAACGGCGCGATGCGTCCGGTCAGCAACTCGAGCAGTTCGCCGAAAGCGGCCTGCGCGTCGGTATCGACGCGGTCCCAGAACGGTGTCTGCACCCAGGCCAGTGTCGGTGGCAGCGGCGCCTCGCTCGAGGCCATTCGCGTCAGCGGTGGCGCCGCCTGCAATCGCGTCGTCGAATCGCCTTCGTCGTAGCCGACCAGGGCCTCGGCGAGCAGCGCGACATCGTCGAGCGTGCGGCCGAAGACGCCGACCGCATCGAATGCCGGCGACTTCGTCAGCACGCCGGTGCGCGGAATCAGGCCGGCGCTTGGCTTGAAACCGTAGACGCCGCAGAACGAGGCCGGGCGGATCATCGAGCCGTTGGTCTGCGTGCCGATTGCCAGCGGCACCATGCCGGCGGCGACCGCCGCGGCCGAGCCGCTCGAAGAGCCGCCGGGGGTATGCGCCGGATTGTGCGGATTGCAGGTCTTGCCCGGCGCATAGGTCGCCAGTTCGGTCGTCACCGTCTTGCCCATCACGAGGCCGCCGGCAGCAATCAGCCGTTGCACGACGACGGCGTCGCGGTGCGGCATTCGTCCGGCGTGCAGCACGGTGCCGTCCTCGGTCGGCAATGCGGCGGTGTCGATGATGTCCTTCAGGCCGACCGGCAGCCCGAACAACGGGCCTTCGGGCTCGCCGGCGGCGTGCGCCTCGTCGGCGGCCTCGGCCTGCGCGAGCAGGTAGCGCCGGTCGAGGCACTCCCAGGCTTGAACCTGCGGCTCGACCTCGTCGACCCGGGCCAGCAGGGCCTGGACATATTCGGTCGCCGACATCTCGCCGGCGACCATCTTGCTGCGGGCTGCGACGGCACTGAGGCCGGCCGCGCTGGAAGGGTCGAGGTTCATGGGTCAGCGGCTGTACAGGACGCCTGGCAGCCAGTAGACGACTTCGGGAAAGATGTACATCGCAGCCATCGCGACGAACACCATCGATACGAATGGCAGACAGCCCTTGAAGATCGACGCAAGCAGCACATGGGGCGGCGCGACGCCTTTCAGGTAATACGCCGACATCGCCATCGGCGGCGTCAGGAACGAGGTCTGCAGGTTCATCGCAACGAGGATACCGAAGAACAGCGGGTCGACATCGAACAGCGGCAGCAGCGGCAGGAAGATCGGCACGAAGATGATGATGATCTCGCTCCACTCGAGCGGCCAACCGAGCAGGAAGATGATCACCTGCGACATCAGCAGGAAGGTGATCGTGTTCAGGTTCATGCTGAGCACGAATTCCTTGATCACGCTTTCGCCGCCGAGGTAGCTGAAGATCGACGAAAACAGCCACGAGCCGATGAAGAGGTAACAGACCATCGCTGTCGTGCGCGCGGTCAGATAAACCGCCTCGCGCAGTTTCGGCCACGACATCGCGCCATAGGCCGCCGCCAGGATCACCGACCCGAGCGCGCCGATTGCCGCTGCCTCGCTCGGCGTCGCCAGGCCGAACAGGATCGCGCCGAGCACCGACATGATCAACACCGCCAGCGGCACGAAGGCCTTGAACAGCAGCAGCACGACCTGGCCGAACGGCATGTCGGCCTGGTCGCGCGGCAGCTTCGGCATCAGCTTGGGCTTCATGATCGCCAGCGTCACGACATAGGCGATGTACAGGCCGGCGAGCAGAAAGCCGGGGATCAGCGCCGCCGCGTACAGCTTGACGACCGAGACACCGGCCGTTGCGCCGTAGACGATCAACATGATCGACGGCGGAATCAGGATGCCGAGCGTGCCGCCGGCGCAGATCACGCCGGCCGAGATGCGCTGGTCGTAGTTGGCCTTCAGCATCGCCGGGAAGGCGAGCAGGCCCATCAGCGTGACGACCGCGCCGACGATGCCGGTCGCGGTCGCGAACAGCGCACAGGTCACCAGCGCCGCGATTGCCATCGCACCCGGTACGCGCCGGAATGCCACCTGCAGGCTCAGGAACAGCTTGTCGAGGATATTCGACCGCTCGATCATGTAACCCATGAACAGGAACAGCGGTATCGCGACCAGGATGTCGCTGTTCATCACGCTGAACGTGTTCTGCGACAACAGATAGAAGACGCGGTTGTCGAAGAACGACTGGTCGGGCGTGAAATAGGCGTAGTAGCCGAAGGCCACCCCCATCGCCATCAACGTGAAGGCGATCGGAAAGCCCAGCATGATGATGAAGATGAACAGCCCCAGCATCAGCAGGGCAAGGTTCGGATCGCTCATGAGTGGATACCTTTGGCTTGCTCGCTGGTGTGCAGTTGCTTCAACTGGTCCTCGAGTTCGTCGACGTCATGCATGCGCGGCGGCCATTCGCCTTCCTTGATGCACAACACGCAACGCAGCACTTCGGCAACGCCCTGCAAGGTCAGCAGCACGCCGGCGGCCGGAATCAGCATCTTCAACGGCCAGATCGGCACCCCGACCGGGCTGTTGACGCTGACTTCCCGGATCGCCATCGACTCCATGCCGTAGCCCCAGCCGGCAATGACGAGCGCCAGCACGCCCGGGAAATAGAACAGGAAATAGAGCACGAACTCGAGCATCGCCTGCCGCCGTGGCCGCCAGCGGCGCGACAGGATGTCGGCCCGCACATGGCCGCCGCGCGACAAGGTATAGGCGCCGCACATGATGAACAGCGCGCCGTACAGGATGTAGCTGAGGTCGAAGGCCCAGCTGGTCGGATCGCGCAGCGCATAACGCACGAAGACCTCGTAGCTGATGCCCAGCGTCAGGATCACGATGCACCACGCGAATGCGTGGCCCACCGACTTGCTCAACATGTCGATCGTGCGGATGACAGCGCGGATCATCGTCGCTCCTCGCAAAGAAGGGAGGCGACTGCCTCCCTTCGTGGATCAAGCACGGCCGGCGGCGGGCCGCTCGGCGATCGCGGTCAGGTCGTCAGGCCCGGGATCTTGCCGTGGATGTGCTCGTAGCCGACCAGGTAGTCGGCCTCGTTGAGGAACATGTATTTGGCGACCCGCTTCGACCACGCCTTCTGGCTGTCGACGACCTTCTTGAAGAACGGATCCTCGTCGGACAGCTTCTTCGTGATCACGTCCCAGGCCTTCATCTGTGCTTCGAAGACCGACTTCGGCGTGCGGTAGACATTGACCTTGTCCTTGCTGATCAGGTCGTCGAGGTCGCGTGAATAGTTGTCCATGGCGGTCCACCAGTTCGACTGCGAGGCCGCCTCGGCCGCGTATCGCAGGATCGCCTGCAGATCCTTCGGCAGCGAATCGTGCTTCTTCTTGTTGAAATTGATCTCGAAGAATTCCATCGCCTGGTGGAAGCTGCCCATCATGTAGTTCTTCGCGACGTCCTGTGCGCCGAAGCGGCGGTCGGAAGTCGGGTTGTTGAACTCGAAGGCCTCGATCACGCCGCGGTCCATCGCAGGCACGATCTCGCCACCGGGCAGCTGCGTGACTTTCAGCCCCATCTCCTGCATCAGGTCGGCGGCGAGGCCGACGGTGCGGTATTTCAGGCCTTTCAGATCGTCGGCGCTCTTGATCTGCTTCCTGAACCAGCCGAGCGGCTGGGTCGGCATCGGCATCGCGAAATAACCGACGACGTCGAGATTGAGCTTCTTCAGCAGCTCGTTGTACATCTCGAGTCCGCCGCCACGGTAGATCCAGGCCAGCGTCTGCGGCGCATCGCAGCCGTTGATCGGGCCCGAACCAAACAGCGATGCGACCTTGCTCTTGCCGTACCAGTAGACCGGCACGCTGTGGCAGGCATCGAGCACGCCCTTGCTGGTCGCATCCATCACCTCGAACGGCTTGACGACGGCGCCGCCGACCAGATAGTCGATGCGCAGCCGTCCGCCGGACATCTCGTTGACGCGCTTCACATATTCTTCCGCCATCTCGTTGAAGATGTCCTTGGCGCCCCAGGCGCCCTGCATCTTCAGCACCACTGGCGACTGCGCGACCGAAACCATCGGTGCGGCAAGCGCCGCTGCACCGGCCGCACCGGTCAGTGCAGCGCCGAGGAAGCGCCTGCGAACCGGCTGAACTTGCTGATCCGTCGAGGTGGCCGATGGTCGTTGGGATTCCGTCATGCGAGTCTCCTGAAGTTGTGTCAGCGCCGTCGCAGTCCGAAAGACCGCAGACCGTGCGGGGACACTATCTTGCTCAGGGGAGGAGGTCGCAACCCGGGATTAACCCGTTGTGGATGTCCACATCGGCCGTTTGCCGGCGCGCTCAGCGATTGCTCGCGATGCCGTCGGCGAGCCCTGCGACCCCGCCGTCGACCAGTTCGCCGAGCACCCGCAGGCTCCAGGCGGCGACGCTGCCGTCGGGCCGCTGCTGGTCGATCCACATCCGGCGCAGCAGCGGGGTGGCTTCGGCCCAGGCGACAAAATCCTCGACCGGTTGGCGCTGTTCTTCCAACAGGTGGTATTTGATCAGCACCTTCACGGCATGGCGCACATGGCGCGCCGGCTCGGCGCGAAATGCCGCGAGCCTCGAGCGTGCCCGCGACAGCGCCGCATCGACATCGTCGAACGGCGCGCCATGGCCCGGGATCACCCACTGCACCGGCAGCGCCGCGATCCGATCGAGCACCGCCGCCACATCGTCGAAGGCCGGCTCGCCCTCGAGCTCCGGAAAAACGACGCCGAAGCCGGATTGCCACAACGCGTCGCCGGAAATCAGCACGCCGTGTGCGGCGTCGAACAACATCACCGCATCGGGATCGTGGCCCGGTGCAGCAATCACTTCCCAGACCCGGTCACCGAGCGGCAGACGATCTCCGTTGTCGATGCCATGCTGCGCAGTGAATGCCTCGATGCGCTGGCCGACCTCGGCATAACCGAGCTGGCCGTCGTCCCAGTCCTGCACCGCCCGCCATGACGCGGCCGGAACCGTCACCGCGACGCGATGGGCCCGTTGCAACGCGGCATTGCCGCCGCAATGGTCGGAGTGCAGATGGGTATTGACGACCGCGGCGAGTGGCCGGCCGGCCAGCACCTTGTCGAGCAACGCCAGCGTCTGCGCCGCATGCAGGCAATGCCCACTGTCGACCAGCGTGAAGCCCGCGTCCTCGTCCGACGGGTGCAGCACGACGTTGTTCGACGACAGCCAGCCGCGCTCGAGAACGGTCAGGCCGCGCAGCGCCGCCGGGCCGTCTTCAGCGGCACCCATCGGGTCGTCTCCATTGGCGTGGCGGGCAGGACATGGGCATTTGCTCCAGCGCAGGACAAGAACAAGGGTTTACCCTATACTGCACTGCAACATAAATCTGTTCGCTGGAGGGAAACATGACCACGATCACCTACAACCGCCGTGACAGGACCGGTCGCCCACTCGGCTTCGTCGACGTCATCAACAAGATCATCGAGACTGCGGTTGCCCGCCTGGGCGTCCGCAGCGGCGAGCCCGACATTGCCGCACGCGAAGCCGCCGCGGTGCGGCGGATGGCCCGGTTCTACCAGCGCCAGGCGCCCGGTTTTGCCGCCGACCTGTACGCTGCCGCCGACCGGCACGATCGCGACAGCGCACGCTGAACCAGTCGGCGGCGACGGGCGGTGAGCCCGTTCAGGCCGCCAGACGCGACTCGATCCGCGCCTTGGTTTCGGGCAGTTCCTCCGGCAGGTGCTGCTCGAGCTGCTTGAACAACTCGTCGTGCATCTCGAGTTCGGTGCGCCATTCGGCCGCACTGGCATCGATGATGCTGGCGAAGCTGTCGGCACTGAAGTCGGTGCCTTGCCAGTTCAGGTCCTGGTACCGCGGGCTGATGCCGAAAGCATGTTCCGCGCCGTCGGCCTTGCCGTCGATGCGGTCGATCATCCACTTCAGAACCCGCATGTTTTCGCCGTAGCCGGGCCAGACGAATTTGCCGTCGGCGCCCTTGCGGAACCAGTTGACGCAGTAGATCCGCGGCAGCTTGGCGCCGCGTTGCTGCAGCTTGGCGCCGATGTCCAGCCAGTGCTGGAAATAGTCGCTCATGTTGTAGCCGGCAAACGGCAGCATCGCGAATGGATCGCGCCGCACGACACCCTGCTTGCCGCCGGCGGCGGCCGTGGTCTCCGAACCCATCGTCGCGGCCATGTAGACGCCCTCGACCCAGTCGCGCGCCTCGGTCACCAGCGGCACCGTCGTCGAGCGGCGGCCACCGAAGATGAAGGCGTCGATCGGAACGCCGGCCGGGTTGTTCCAGTCGGGATCGAGCGCCGGATTGTTGGTTGCCGGCACCGTGAAACGTGCATTCGGATGCGCCGCCTTGGCGCCGGTTTCGCGCGCGATTGCCGGCGTCCAGTCATTGCCCTGCCAGTCGGTCAGGTGAGCCGGCGGCTCGTCGGTCATCCCTTCCCACCAGACATCGCCGTCGTCGGTCAACGCCACGTTGGTGAAGATCGCATCACGCTGCAGGCTCGCCATGCAGTTGGCATTGGTCTTCTCGTTGGTGCCCGGCGCGACGCCGAAATAACCCGCTTCCGGGTTGATCGCATGCAACCGGCCGCCTTCGCCCGGCTTGATCCAGGCGATGTCGTCGCCGATCGTCGTCACCTTCCAGCCCTCGAAGCCGGCCGGTGGAATCAGCATCGCGAAATTGGTCTTGCCGCAGGCGCTCGGAAACGCCGCCGCGACATGGTGTTTCTTGCCTTGCGGCGAGGTCACGCCGAGGATCAGCATGTGCTCGGCCAGCCAGCCGGGGTTGTCCTCGGACGACTGTGCCGCCTGCCGGCCCATGATCGACGCGATGCGCAGCGCAAAACATTTCTTGCCGAGCAGCGCATTGCCGCCGTAACCCGAGCCGTAACTCCAGATCTCCTGCGTCTGCGGATAGTGGACGATATATTTGGTCGAATTGCATGGCCAGGCAACATCCTTCTGGCCTGGCTCGAGCGGTGCACCGACCGTGTGCATGCAGGGCACGAAGGCGCCGTCGTCGCCGAGCACATCGAGCACCGCCTTGCCCATGCGCGTCATGATCTTCATGTTGACCGCGACATAGGGGCTGTCGGACAACTCGACGCCGATGTGGGCGATCGGCGAGCCGAGCGGGCCCATGCTGAACGGCACGACATACATCGTGCGGCCGCGCATCGCGCCCTTGAACAAGGCCTTGTCCCCGGTCTGCAGCAGCTCGCGCATCTCGGCCGGCGCCATCCAGTTGTTGGTCGGTCCGGCTTCCTCGCGGGTATCGCTGCAGATGAAGGTGCGGTCTTCGACCCGCGCGACGTCGCTCGGGCTGCTCCACGCAAGATAGCTGTTCGGCCGCAGTTCCGGATTCAGTTTGCGGAAAGTGCCGGCTGCAACGAGTTGCGCGCACAGGCGGTCGTATTCCTCGTCGCTGCCGTCGCACCAATAGACGTCACGGGCCTGGGTCAATGCTGCCATCTCGGCAACCCAGGCGATCAGCCGCCGATGGCGGACATGCGACGGGGCGTTGGCAGGCTGCTCGTTGTTCTCGGCGTTGGTCATCGTGCTTCCTTGTCGTCGAAGTGAAAAATCGGCATCGGGCAAAGCCTGCAAGCCGGCGGCGGCAGCGAACCGGGGTTTGCTGCGTCGACAGCGGCAGGGCTTGCCCCATACCGAGAGACGGTCTGGTCCGGCTCGGTGCCGCAATGGCACCCGCTTCCGGGGCGACGGGCGGCGCGCGCCCGTCGCGGACACCTCTTCGTCCTGAGTGTAATCGGCAGGTAACCGGCGACCCCGACGGCTGCCCGAGCAGGACGAGGGGCCATCGGGCGACCGGATTGGCGCTTCGGGCATCATCGCGCCGATGGCAAATGTGCTCAGCATCAATGTCGGCCAGGTCGCCGACCTGCGCGCCGGCGACCGCGTGGTCCGTTCGGCGTTCGTCAAGACCGCACAGAGCGGGCCGGTCGACGCCGGCCCGGGCGGGCTGGCCGGTGACGAACAGGCCGACCTGACCGTGCACGGCGGGCTGGCAAAGGCGGTATATGCCTATCCGGTCGAGCATTACCCGTTCTGGCAGACGGTGCGCGCGCAGGCCGGTATCGGTGGCTGGGGCGAGGCGCTGCCGCATGGCGCGCTTGGCGAAAACCTGACGCTCTCGGGCCTGCTCGAATACCAGGTCTGGATCGGCGACGTACTGCGTTTTGCCGATTGCGACCTGGCCGTCAGCGAGCCGCGTTATCCGTGTTTCAAGTTCAATGCGGCGATGGGTTTCGACCACGCCGCCCGGTTGATGACGCAAAGCGCCTGGTGCGGCTTCTATCTTGCGGTCCGGGTGCCGGGCCGGATCGTGCCGGGCGAGGAATTCGAGCTGGTGCCGGGGCCGCGCGAAGTCGGCATCCGCGAACTGTTCGAGGCGCGAACCCGCGGCAAGGTCTAGGGTGTCCTGCGAGCCGCCGGCATCAACCGGAACAGCGGCCCGGCCAGCAGCACGACCGCGACCATCCGCGTCACGTGGAATGCGGTGACGACCGGTACGCCGAGCTGCAGCGCCTTCGCGGTCAGGCACATCTCGGCTATCCCGCCCGGCGAGGTGCCGACCATCACGGTCGCCGGATGCAGATCGGCAAAATCGGCCACCAGCCAGGCATAAGCGGCGCTCAACACGATCATCGCGATGGTGCCGATGGCCACCGTCCCGAGCCAGCGCGGCGCGGTGCGCAGGAAATTGCGCGTGAAGCGCGTGCCGAGTGCGACCCCGATCAGCAACTGGCCCGAATTGGTGATCCAGCGCGGCAAAGCCGACAACTCGATGCCATTGGCGGTCAGCAGCAACGCAACCGCCAGCGGCCCGAGCACCCAGGGGTTGGTCAGGTCGAAGCGCTGCATCAGCATCGCGCCGCCCAGGCAGGCGCCGCACAACACCAGCAGGCCGAGCGGCCGCACTTCCTGCGGGCCCGGCGTGCTCGGATCGAGGCCATGCAGACCGGCCCATTGCAGTGCAAACGGGATCAGCACCACGACCAGCACAATGCGCAACGAATGCGCGCTGACGACGAGTTCGACCCGGCCACCATGACGCTCGGCAAGCACCGTCATTTCCGACGCGCCGCCGATCGCGCTGGCAAAAAAGGTCGTCGACCGATCGAGCCCGGGCAGGCCACGGTTGGTGACCGCCAGCCAGCCTCCGAATGCGGCGCCGAGGCAGAGCGCCCAGACGATGCCGATCAGGATCACCGCCCACTGGCTGGCGACCAACGCGATCACCTGCGGCGTGAAATACAGGCCGAGTGCAGTGCCGATCGCCCATTGGCCGGCATTGCGCAATGCTGGTGCTGCGACCATCGGCAGCCCGGACATGCCGGCAATCGCCGTTGCGACCAGCGGGCCGATCATCCAGGGCAGGGGGGTATTGGCCCACAGGCAGACAACCGCGCCGATCAATCCGATCAGCAGCGACAGGGCCTGGTGTTTCGCGAAGGTGGATCTGGCAGACATGCAGTGGCGGCTCGGCCGGGGTCGGTCGACCCGGCCCTTTGCAGGGCCATTGCCGTCAGGCGGGTTCGGTCTGCAAGGTCGGGTAGTCGGTATAACCTTCGGCGCCGCCGCCATAAAGCGTATTGGCGTCGACGCTGTTCAGCGGCGCATTCTCACGCAGCCGGCGCACCAGGTCGGGGTTGGCGATGAAGGGTTTGCCGAATGCGACCATGTCGGCCCGGCCCGACGCCACCGCATCGAGCGCCATCTGCCGCGTATAGCCGTTGTTGACGATCCACGCGCCGCCCGGAAAAGCGGTCTTGTAGCAACGGCGCAGCGCTTCGTAGTCGAACGGCGCCACATCGCGCGGTCCGCCGGTCTGCCCCTCGATCACGTGGATGAATGCCAGCTGCAGCTGCGCCAGCTGCTCGACGAGGTGCAGGTACAGGGCCTGGGCATCGGTGTCCTGGCCGCCACCGTTGACCGGCGTCACCGGGCTCAGGCGGATGCCGGTGCGGCCGGCTCCGATCTCGGCGGCCACCGCAGTGGCGACCTCGACGACGAGGCGGGCCCGGTTCTCGATCGAGCCGCCGTAGGCGTCGCTGCGGTCATTGATGCTGCTGCGCAGAAACTGTTCGAGCAGGTAGTTGTTTGCCGAATGGATCTCGACGCCATCGAAGCCGGCGCGGATCGCATGGGCGGCAGCCGCTCGGTAGTCGGCGACGATGCGCGGCATCTCGTCGGTGCGCAGTGCGCGGGGTACCGAGACATCCTCGAATCCGTTCGCGGTGAAGGTGCGGGCCTGCGCACGGCGGCTGGTGCTGGAGACCGGCGCCATGCCGTCGGGCAGCAACGACTGGTGCGAGATGCGGCCGACGTGCCACAGCTGCATCACGATCCTGCCGCCCTCGGCATGCACCGCATCGGTAACGACCCGCCACGCGGCGACCTGCGACTCGCTGTAGATCCCCGGCGTGTCCTTGTAACCCTGGCCTTCCGGGCTGATCTGGCTCGCTTCGGTGATCAGCAGTCCGGCATCGGCGCGCTGGCGGTAGTAGCGGACCATCAATTCGGTCGGAATCCGGTCGGCGTCGGCACGGTTGCGGGTCAGCGGTGCCATCGCGATCCGGTTCGCGACATCGATGCTGCCAAAGCTCAGAGGGTCAAACAAGGTACTGCTCATGTCGATTCTTGTGAGTTTTCCGAAAAGATGCTGCGGCGCAGCAATCGATCGATTTTGCCGCTCAATTCGACGGCCTTGCGGATCGCAATGCCTTTCCCGCCATGCTTGCGGCCGGCCACCGGCCGAAGCGTTCCGTCAGCCTGCGCATGCGCGCCGCGAAGGCGGCGCTACAGTGCGGCCTGGATACAGGAAAACCAGATGCTCGCCTACCGACACGCCTTCCATGCGGGCAACCACGCCGATGTGCTGAAACACGTCAGCCTGTGCCTGCTGCTGCGCTACATGAACCAGAAGGACAAGCCTTACCGGCTGGTCGACACGCACTGCGGCGCCGGCGGCTATTCGCTGGAGGGCGATTACGCGCAGAAGAAAGGTGAATACCTGCAGGGCATCGCCCGGCTGTGGGACCGCGACGACCTGCCGCCGGCAGTTGCCGACTACCTGCAGCTGGTGCGCGAGTTCAACCCGGAAGGGCGGCTCGAACAATATCCGGGCTCGCCGGCGTTTGCGAGGATGCTGCTGCGGCCGACCGACCAGTTCCGCGGCTATGAGCTGCATCCGACCGATCACCGCATCGCTGCGTCCTACCTCGAGCCGTGGCGGCGCGCCGAGGTGTTGATGAGCGACGGCTTCGAAGGTCTGAAATCGCAGCTGCCGCCGTCGATGCGCCGGGCGCTGGTGCTGATCGATCCGAGCTACGAGGGCCATGCCGATTACGGCAAGGTCGTGCGCAGCTTGCGCGAAGCGATCGAGCGGTTTGCCGACGGCGTCTACATGGTCTGGTATCCGCAGGTGCAGAAACTCGAGGCCGCGCAATTGCCGAAACGCCTCGAAGGCGTCGCGCCACGCGGCTGGCTGCACGCCCGGCTGACGGTGCAGCGGCCCGATTCACAAGGCTTCGGGCTCGCCGGCAGCGGCGTCTTCATCATCAATCCGCCGTACACGATGCACGACCAGCTGCTCGAGATCCTGCCATGGCTGACCGACGTGCTCGGCCAGTACGACGGCGCGAATTACCTGCTCGAGCAGCGCGCGGCCTGAGCGGCCCACGCCGGCGGGCCGACTGGCCGGTGTGCCATCAAGGCTGGCGCTTCAGATCCTCGAATGCTGCAAAAAGCCAGGATCGCATGCCGACAACCAGCGTATACGCCCTCTTCTTGTCCGCCGGGAGGCGTTGATCGGCCAGATGCTGCTGGGCGAAGTCCTGGCCAAGCCGTTGCAGCCGTTCGACGAAGCTGTTGGCCAGGCTGGTGCCGATCTGGCCGTGGACCAGCATCAGCAACTCGCCTTCGTCATCGAAGCCGGCGTTGAAATAGTCTGCTGTCACATGCTGGCGGAAAAACGCCATCACCGGCCCGTCCGGCAGCCAGCGGAAGGTCTTGGCCAGCCGCAGCCGATAGCGGTTCATCGGTCGCAGTTCGATGATGCCCAGCCGGTCGAGAGCCGCCATGTGCAGCTGGCATTCGGCCACGGTGAAGGTATAGGTCGCGACAATCTGGTCGAAGGTCCAGTGGCTCAGGCAGCTGATCGCGATCAGCAACAGTTTGCGGTCGGCCACCACCGCGGACTCCTGGGCGAGCGTCAGCTGGTGGAGCAGCGGCTGTGAATCGGCGATCCGTTGCGCCAGTTCGGCGAAGTCGATGTTCAGCACGCGCAGCACATCGTCGATCCGGGACAGCGGCATGTCCGCCCGCGAAAAGATCCGCTTGACGCTGCTTTCGGCAAGGCCGAGCTGCCTGGCCAGCTCGGCATAGGTGATCCCCGCGGCTTTCAGCTCGATTTTCAGCGCGATGACGATGTCGTGGCTGGCACTCATGGGTGAAGGCTGTGGTGGGCCTGGAAAGTATCACATAACGATACTTTCGGACTTCCATCCTGACACTACCAAAAGAGCCATTGATACCGTCCGTTCAGTTCGGGATCATGCGGCCAGTCCAACCACATGTGAGTTCAGAAGATGCACGACGCCCCGCTCCGTGATCTCGAGCAAGACTCGAAAACATCCCCCATGCCCGGTCTTTCAAGACCGGCACCAACAAGGCTGTCGAGATGGCTGACCCAAGCCATGCTGGCGGCGGCCTGCCTCACCGCTGCGCTGCCTGGGCATTCGCTCGGCACGAACGTCGGCCCCGCAGCGTCCGAAGCGAGCGCGCTGTCGGCCTTGCCGATCGCGGTGTCGGTTGCCGCGCCGGCGCTTGTGCTTTCCGGCGGAGTCAGGCTGACGGCCATCGCGGTCGAGGCCTCGGCCCAGGGAACGGTCTGGACCCTCGAGCGCATGTCGGATGGCGCCAGGATGAGCGTGTTGATCGGCTCGGCTGCAGCCGGCACCCTGTCGATGGCAATCGGAACCGTGCTGGAGGTCAGCGCGATCGGCGCCGGCTGGTTGCTGTCGGCTGCCGGCCAGGCGCTCGCATTCATCCCGAACGAGGTCGGCAAGGCTCTGCTCTACAACGAACAGGTGACGCGATGAAGGCGCATCGACTTCGCCGCCTGATCGGCCCGCTCGGCGTCGTGCTGGCACTTCTTGCGGGCGGCAACGCCTGGGCCGGTCGGCAGTGCGACCCGCAGGTGCCACGCGCTGCCAATGTCGAGCGGGCGATGGATCTGGCCGCCGCAACCTCACGAGCACTTGAGGCCAGCGGTGCGCAGGTCGTGGTGCTGGCAAGGGTCGGCCAGGACCTGCGCGAATACGGCCTGCGTTATTCGCACCTCGGTTTGGCCTATCGCGACGACGCGGCCGGGCGCGACGGTGCGACCGGCAGATGGCGGGTGGTGCACAAACTCAATCAGTGCGCAGCCGCAACGGCAATGTTGTTCCGTCAGGGCCTGGCGGAATTCGTGCTCGACGATCTGTTCGAGTACCAGGTCGGCATCGTCGTGCTCGACCCGGCCTTGCAGGCCCGGCTGCTGCCGATCCTGAAGGACAACGGCCGGCTCGCACAAATGCATGAACCGGCCTACAACATGCTCGCCTACCCGTGGGCTCGCCGATACCAGCAGTCGAACCAGTGGGCGATCGAGACCTTGGCGATGGCCCAGGAGCCGGCGGCAACCGATCGAGAACGAGCGCAGGCTTGGTTGAAGCTGCAGGGCTACGAGCCGACGAGCCTGAATCTCGGCCCGCTGACCAGGCTTGGCGCACGTGTCGGCAGCGCCCACATCGCCTTCGACGATCACCCCGATTCGAAGCGATTCGGCAACCGCATCGAGACCGTCACCGTCGACTCCGTGTTCAGCTGGCTGACGCGCAGCGGGCTGGGCGCAAGGCCGGTGGTCGTTCAGTGACGCACCGTCGGAGCGCGTGCCCAGCCACTACATTGATGCCCCATGGAGCAGCCTCGGAGCAGCGCGAATGAAGCAGCAGACCGACATCTTGACCTCTCCGCCGCCGCTCGATGCCGGTGCGGCGCCTGCTCATCCGAACCAGTTCGCGCTGCTGTCGCAACGCCGGTTTGCGCCGTTTTTCTGGACGCAGTTTCTCGGCGCGGCGAACGACAACCTGTTCAAGTTCGCATTCACGGTGATGGTGACCTACCAGCTGCAGGTCGCCTGGTTGCCGCCGGAGATGGCCGGCGTCGTGATCGGCGCGCTGTTCATCCTGCCCTATCTGCTGTTTTCGGCGACCAGCGGCCAGTTGGCTGACAAATACGACAAGGCGACGCTGATCCGCCACATCAAGGCGCTCGAAGTCGCGATCATGGCAGCCGCGGCCTGGGGTTTCCATCAGGCCAATGTGCCGCTGCTGCTGGCCTGCATCTTCATGATGGGCCTGCAATCGACGCTGTTCGGCCCGGTCAAATATGCCTACCTGCCGCAACACCTGAGCGAGCGCGAACTGACCGGCGGCAACGGGATGGTCGAGATGGGCACCTTCGTCGCGATCCTGCTCGGCAGCGTCGCAGGCGGCTTGCTGATCGCGATGCCGCAGGTCGGCGCCATCGCCACCGCATGGGCCTGCCTAGCACTGGCGGTGGTCGGCCGGCTCGCCGCGCAACCGGTGCCGGCGAGCCCATCGACCGACCCGGCGCTGCGCATCAACTGGAACCCGTTCAGCGAGACCTGGCGCAACCTGGTGCTGGCGCACCGCAACCTCGTCGTCTTCCGCTCGCTGCTCGGCATTTCGTGGATGTGGTTTTTCGGCGCGGTATTCCTGTCGCAGTTCCCGTCGTTTGCCAGGCAGGTGCTGCATGGCGACGAGCAGGTCGCGTCGCTGCTGCTGGTCGTCTTTTCGATCGGCATCGGCGCCGGATCGCTGATCTGCGAAAAACTGAGCCGCCGCCATGTCGAGATCGGCCTGGTACCTCTCGGCGCGATCGGCATGAGCCTGTTCGCAGCAGACCTTTATTTCGCATCGAACAGTCTGCCGCCGGCCGATGCCCTGGGGCTGGCGGCCTTCGTGTGGACGCCGGCGCACTGGCGCGTGATGCTCGACCTCGGCCTGCTGGCTTTTGCTGCCGGTCTGTACAGCGTGCCGATGTATGCGCTGATCCAGCTGCGCGCGCAGCCAAGCCATCGCGCACGCATCATCGCGGCCAACAATATCCTAAATGCGCTGTTCATGGTGGTCAGCGCGGTCGGTGTTGCTGCGCTGATCGGCGCGGGTTTCAGCATTCCGCAGGTGTTTCTGGTCACCGCGCTGCTCAACGCGGTGGTTGCGCTGTATATCTTCCTGCTGGTTCCGGAATACCTGCTGCGTTTCTTCGCATTCGTGCTGACGCGCATCGTCTACCGCTTCAAGGTCGAAGGCGATCACCACATACCGGTCAAGGGCGCGGCCATCCTGGTCTGCAACCACGTCAGCTTTGTCGATGCGGTGCTGCTGATGGCGGCCAGCCCGCGGCCGATCCGCTTCATCATGGACCACCGGATCTTTCGCACGCCGGTGCTCGGCTTGATATTCCGCCTCGTGAAGGCGATACCGATCGCGCCGCAACGTGAAGATCCGGCAACCTACGAGCGCGCCTTTGCAGCGGGCGCCGCGGTGCTCGCGGATGACGAGGTGATCTGCATCTTCCCGGAAGGTGGCATCACCGCCGACGGCAGCCTCGGTGAATTCAAGGGTGGCGTGATGAAGCTGCTCGCCGCTCGCCAGGTGCCGGTCGTGCCGCTGGCATTGAGCGGCCTGTGGGGATCGTTTTTCTCGCGCGTCGACGGCGCCGCGATGCGCCGGCCGTTTCGCCGCGGCGTGCGCAGCAGGGTGCGGCTGACCGCCGGGCCGGCACTGCCGCCGCAGGAGGTCACGCCAGCCTTGCTGCGCGAGCGGGTCGCCGGATTGCTCGCGGCGCCCTGAAGCGCCTAATCGACCCCGCGCGCCCGATCGGCCCGGAACTGCTCGACAAATTCGCCGAAGCGGCCGGCGTCAAGCGCGGCGCGAATCTCGCGCATCAGGTTGACGTAGTAATGCAGGTTGTGGATGCTCGCCAGCATCGGGCCGAGCATTTCGCCGCAACGGTCGAGGTGGTGCAGGTAGGCGCGGCTGAAGCCGCCGCTGACGCTGCCGTCCGGCGTCGTCGTGCCCTTGCAGGCATGGCAGCCGCAGGTCGGGTCGAGCGGCCGCTGGTCGGTCTTGTGTCGCGCGTTGCGCAGCTTCAGGTCGCCGAAGCGGGTGAACAGATGGCCGTTGCGCGCATTGCGGGTCGGCATCACGCAGTCGAACATGTCGATGCCCGAACTGACGCCGGCCACCAGGTCTTCCGGCGTGCCGACACCCATCAGATAACGCGGCTTGTTGGCCGGCAGCAGCGGCGGCGTGTGCGCGATCAGCCGCAGCATGTCGGCCTTCGGTTCACCAACGCTGACGCCGCCGACCGCATAGCCCGGCAGATCGAGTTCGGCCAGCGCAGCCGCGCTTTCTTCGCGCAGCGATTCGAACATGCCCCCTTGCACGATGCCGAACAACGCATTCGGGTTTTGCAGGCGGGCAAATTCGTCGCGGCTGCGCGCCGCCCAGCGCAGGCTCAGCTCCATCGATTTGCGCGCCTCGCCTTCGCTGGTCAGCCGACCCGCGGTCTGGTACGGCGTGCATTCATCGAACTGCATCACGATGTCGGAATTCAGCACGGTCTGGATCTGCATGCTGATCTCCGGCGTCAGCAACAGCTTGTCGCCGTTGACCGGGGACGCAAAACGCACACCCTCTTCGGTGATGCTGCGGCCCTTGCCGTCGGCGCCGGACAGGCTCCAGACCTGGAAGCCGCCGCTGTCGGTCAGGATCGGCTTGTTCCAGCCCTCGAAGCGGTGCAGGCCACCGAAGGATTTCAGCACCTCGGTGCCCGGGCGCAGCCACAGGTGGAAGGTATTGCCGAGGATGATCTGCGCGCCCATCTCGTGCAGCGACTGCGGCAATACGCCCTTGACCGTGCCATAGGTGCCGACCGGCATGAAAACCGGCGTCTCGACGACGCCATGGTTCAGGGTCAGCCGGCCGCGCCTGGCCTGACCCTCGTTCTTGAGGAGTTCGAAGGACAACATGGCGCGAATTGTCGTCGGTTCGCGACAGCCGATGCGATCGTGCCGGATTGACCGTGGCATACTGAATGCGAATCGTTCGCGTTTACAAATAAGGAATTATCGATGTCGCGCCCTTCCGTATTCCGCCCATTGCCCCTCGGAGCGGTTGCCGCCGGTTTCGGCTTCATGTCGCTGGCGATTGCGCAGGGTGTGCCGGCGGCCATCGAACAGACCAGCCTGCCCGCGGTGACGGTCAAGGGCGAGGCCGATCCGACGCCGGGCCGCGACAGCTACCAGGCGACCGAAACCCGCATCGGCAAGATGCGCCAGGAACTGCGCGATCTGCCGCAGTCGGTCACCGTCGTCACCGAGCGGCTGATCGACGACCGCAACCTCGATACGCTGAAGGATGCGCTGAAGGTGACCGCGGGCATCAGCTTCCAGGCCGCCGAAGGCGGCGAGGAGGACATCCGGCTGCGCGGCTTCTCGCTGCAGTCGACCGGCGACATCTTCGTCGACGGCATCCGCGACCCGGCCTTCTACGAGCGCGACTCGTTCAACTGGGACCGGCTCGAGGTGTTGCGCGGTTCGGCGTCGATGCTGTTCGGCCGCGGATCGACCGGTGGCGCGGCGAACCAGATCAGCAAGGAGCCGACGACCCAGCTGACGCGGCGCGAGCTTGCACTGACCGCCGGCAGCGGGCGCTTTCTGCGCGGCACCGCGGACCTGAATCTCGTCACCGGCAACAGCGCGGCGCTGCGCATCAATGTGATGGCCAATACCGCCGACCAGGACGGCGTTGGTGTCGACAAGAAGGGACTGGCCGTCGGTTACCGCTGGGGCATCGGTCTGCGTGACGAGTTTCTCGTCAACCTGTATCACCTGGACAACCACAACGGCGTCAACTACGGCATGCCATGGCTCGCGCCAAGCCAGGGCTCGACGCAGCGCGGCCTGGTGCCGGTGGCGGCCGGCAATTTCTACGGGCTGGCCAGCGACCATTCGGACAGCCAGGTCGACATGGCGACCTTTCGCCACGTGCGGCAAATCGCCGGCGGCGGCGAGTGGCGGACCAGCTTGCGTGTGGCCGCCTACGACCGCGACCTGCGCGCCAGCTCGATCCGTTTTGTCGATGCGACGACCAGCGCCGAGACGCTGAATGCATCGACCGCACTGCGCCGCGGCACCAACAACAAGGTCCAGCAGCTGCGTGCCGTCAACCTGCAGAGCGATGTCAGCAAAAACGTCGATGTTGCCGGCCTGCGCCATCAGCTGAGCGGAGGCGCCGACATCGCGCACGAGGATTTCACCAATTTCCAGGCTGGTCAGCCGGCCGGTGGCGCGCTCGTGAAGCCGGATACGGCGATCGGCACGCCCAACGATGGCGCCTCGGTCGCCGAACCGTTGCGGCCGGTGACCGCTGACCGCAGCTTCGTCAACAAGACGGTCGGCGTCTTTGCGCAGGACCTGATCCAGCTCGCGCCAACGTGGAAGCTGCTGGCCGGGCTGCGCTGGGACCAGGTCGAGGGCCGCTACCAGCGCCATCTGGCGCCAGCCGCCAGCAATGGCTGCACGACGGTCGTCGCCCGCGAATACCGGCGCAGCGATTCGTTGTGGAGCCAACGGCTCGGCGTCTTGTACCAGCCGACGCCTTTCGAGAGCTACCACCTGTCCTACGGCACCTCATTCAACACATCCGGCGACAGCTACCAGTACGACGCCGGCACGGTCGATGCGCCGCCGGAAGCCAGCCGCAACCTCGAGCTCGGTGCGAAGCTCGACAGCGCCGATGGCCGCTTCTCGACGCGGCTGGCGCTGTTCCACACGACCAAGACCAACGAACGCAACACCGATTCGCTGACGGCCAACGCCTGCAACTACGTGATGTCGGGAAAGCGCCATGCCGCAGGCATCGAGATCGACCTCGCCGGCAGGTTGACGCCGCAGTGGGAGATCTTCGCGTCGTATGCCTTCATTCCGGACGCCGAGATCGACGCGGCGAGCCCGTTGTCGGCGCAGGGTCAACGCGCCGGCGACCCGGTCGGCCTGACGCCGCGGCACAGCGGCAGCGTCTGGACCACCTGGGCGCCGGATACCCATTGGCGGTTCGGCGCCGGCGTCACGTTCCGCAGCGAGGTCTACCCGGTGGGCATCACCAGCTTCACCGCACCTGCCCATGCCACCGGCGACCTGATGGCCGAATACCGCTTCGATGACGTCGCGGTGCGCGTCAACCTGAACAACGTCACCAACCAGCGCCATGCCGATCAGGTCTACCGCGGCCACTATGTGCCGGGCAAGCCGCGCAGCGTGCAGGTGACAACCACCTTCACGTTCTGAGGCCACGCGATGCTGCTCCACTTGCAGGCGGTACTCGATGCCGATGAACTGGCGCGAGCGGCCGAGCTGCTCGCCGATGCACCCTGGTGCGATGGCCGCGTCACCGCCGGCGAGCAGTCGGCGGCGGTCAAGCGCAACCAGCAGCTGCCGCAGCAGCATCCGCTGACGCGGGCGCTGCAGCAGATCGTCCTCGACGGGCTGAACCGCCACGCGACCTTCTTTTCGGCGGCGCTGCCGAAAAAGGTTTTTCCACCGCTGTTCAACCGCTATGCAGGCGACCACAACCGCTTTGGCGACCATGTCGACAATGCGATCCGGTTCGTGCCGGGCCAGCACCAGCAGCGCGTACGCACCGATCTCAGCGCAACGCTGTTTCTCGCCGATCCGGCCAGCTACGACGGCGGCGAGCTGGTGATCGCCGAAGGCACGGGCGATCGCCGCATCAAGCTGCCGGCCGGCGACATGCTGCTCTATCCCGGCACCAGCGTGCACCGCGTCGAGCCGGTGACGCGCGGTGCGCGGCTCGCCAGCTTCTTCTGGGTCGAAAGCATGGTGCGCAGCGGCGAACAGCGGCAACTGCTGTTCGAGATGGACCGCGCGCTGATCGACTTGCGCAGCAGTGGTGGCGAATCCGGCCCGGCGGTTGCGTTGACCGGCAGTTACCACAACCTGCTTCGGATGTGGGCCGACACATGACGCACCAGCGCCGCCGTTTGCCGACGCTGCTCGTCGTCGTTGCGGTGCATGGTGCGCTGCTGTGGGCCGTGCTGCAGGCGACACCTTTGCGCGCGGTGACGCTGGAAGCCGAGCCGCTCCGCGTGCGCCTGGTTGCCGAGCAGCCGACGGCGCGGTCTGCGCCGGTTGCGCTGCCGGCACCGCCACTGTTGCCGGCGCCGCTGCCGCTGCCGATCGCGGTGCCCGAAGTCGCCATTGCAGCGCCGCCGCCAGCGCCGGTCACGGTGGCGGCACCCGAGCGCCGCGGCGCGCCGACGCCCGTCGCGGCCGCAGCGCCGGCAGCGTCAACAGCGATGCCTACGCCATCGGTATCCGCCCCGCCGGTGCCAGCAGTCGCAAGCGCGCCAACGCAGCCCAGCACCGAGCCGAAGCAGGTCGATGCCGCCGCCGTCCGTTATCTCGTCAAGCCGGCGCCGCGTTATCCGCTGGCCTCGCGCCGCTTGCGTGAAACCGGCACCGTCATCCTTCAGGTGCTGGTCGATGCCGCCGGCTTGCCGCGGCAGATCGTGCTGGTCAAATCGTCCGGCCACCCGCTGCTCGACGAGGCGGCCATCGCGGCAATGCGCGAGGCCAGGTTCCAGCCGTATTCCGAGAACGGCGTCGCGTTGACCGTCTGGGCGCCGGTTGCGCCGATCATCTTCGAGTTGTGACCGGTCAGCTGCGCTCGAGCAGCATCGCGTCGCCGTAGCTGAAGAAGCGGTAACGCCGCTCGATCGCCTCGCGGTACAGCGCCATGATGTGGCGATGCCCGGCAAAGGCGCTGACCAGCATCATCAGCGTGCTTTTTGGCAGGTGGAAATTGGTCACCAGCCGGTCGACGACGCGGAAATCGAAACCCGGTGTGATGAAGATGTCGGTTTCGCGCGCGCCGGCGCGCAGCTCGCCGTCTTCGCGTGCGGCCGATTCGAGCGCGCGCAGCGTCGTCGTGCCGACCGCGACGACACGGCCGCCGCGCGCGCGCGTCCTCGCGATTGCCTCGACGGTGGTGGCCGGAATCTCGAACCATTCGCTGTGCATCTTGTGCTCGGCCAGCGATTCGCTGCGCACCGGCAGGAAGGTGCCGGCGCCGACATGCAGCGTCACCTCGGCGCGTTCCAGTCCGAATGTCGGCAGTTCGTCGAGCAGCGCCTGGTCGAAATGCAGCGCCGCCGTCGGCGCGGCGACGGCGCCAGGCCGGCTGGCGAAGACGGTCTGGTAGCGGCGCTCGTCGTCGGCATCGTCGGGATGTTCGATATACGGCGGCAGCGGCACATGGCCGAAGCGGTCGAGCAGCGGCAGCGGGTCGTCCGGAAAACGCAGGTGGAACAGGTCGCCGGCTGGCCCGGTGCGGCCGAGCACCTCGACGGCAAAACCCGCATCGCCATCGGCCGCCTCGAACAGCAGCCGGGTTCCGGCCGGTGGCGACTTGCTCGCGCGCACATGGGCCCAGGCCTCATGTGCCGATCCTGGCAGCAATCGTTCGATCAGCACCTCGACCGCGCCGCCGCTGGCCTTGTGGCCGAGCAGCCGGGCCTTGATGACGCGGGTATTGTTGAAGACCAGCAGATCGCCGCGGTCGAGCAGGCCGGGCAGTTCACGAAACACATGGTCTCTGGCCGGCAGACGCCGGCCGTCGAGCAGCCGCGAGGCGCTGCGTTGCGGCGCCGGATGTTGCGCGATCAGTTCGTCCGGCAGGTCGAAATCGAAATCGGCGAGGCTGAGGACGGGTTCGGATGGCGACATGGACGTGATTGTTCCATGCCCGTCGCGGCCGCCCGCCCCTGCGGCAGCTTCACTCAGTACAGGTCGGCGAAGCTGCTGCGCGAAAACGCTTCGTCGTCGCCGCCGGGCAGCGCGGTCCAGCGGCTGGCGGTCTCGATCAGCTTCGCTGCAAGTACCGGCTTGGTCAGGAAGTCGTTCATTCCGGCAGCCAGGCAGGCCGCGCGGTCCTCGGCAAATGCATTGGCGGTCAACGCGACGATCGGCACGATGCGACCGTAGCGGCCGGCTTCTCCGCCGCGGATCCGCCGCGTCACCTCGAGCCCGTCCATCTCGGGCATCTGCCAGTCCATCAGCACCAGGTCGAAGGTCTGCCGCGCCATCAACTCGAGTGCCTGCTCGCCGGTATCGGCCGCGGTGGTGGCATAACCGGCGTTGTGCAGCATGCTGCAGACGATGGTCTGGTTCAGCCTGTCGTCCTCGACGACCAGCACATGTTTGGCGCCGAGCGTTCCAGGGCTGGTCGGCGTCGGCAATGGCGAGCTTGCAGGCAGATGGCGCGGGCTCGGCGCCGGCCGCGGCACCGCGCCGAGCCGGCTGACCAGCGAAGCGCGCAGCACCGGCTTGACGACGCTGCGCGACAGGTGAAAACGTTCGCGTGCGATCTCGCTTTCATAGGACTCGAGCTGGGTCATGCCGATCACCCGCTGCGGGTCGATCATCTGCATCGACGCCTCGAGAAACTGCCAGGTCTCTTCGGCATCCGCAGCGACCAGCAGCCATGGCTCGGCTGCGTCATCGGGCTGGCGGCTGATCCACGCCTGCAGGTCGTCGGCCGAGCGGCAGCGCATCGTCCGGCAGCCCAGCCGCGCCAACTGCGCGGCGATGGCGCGCGCGCTCGGCTCGTGGGGTTCAAAAAACAGCACCTGGTATTGCAGCGGTGGCGGCTCCGGCACCGTCGTTGCCGCCAGCGGAATATCGAGCTCGACCTCGAAGCAGCTGCCGGCGCCGACTTCGCTGTCGACACGGATGCTGCCGCCCATCGCCTCGACCAGCTCGCGGGTGATCGTCAGTCCGAGCCCGCTGCCGCCATGGCGTCGGTTGACACCGTCATCGGCCTGACGGAACGGCTCGAAGACATGTTGCAGCGCCTGCTCGGCAATGCCGGGACCGGAATCGCGGACCCGGATGATCACCGAGGTGGCCGTGCGCCCGCGGTCGACATTCAGCACGACATCGCCGCGCTGCGTGAACTTGACGGCATTGCCGAGCAGGTTCATCAGGATCTGCCGCAAGCGCGACGAATCGCCGTTGCGCCAGGCCGGCAGATCCGGGTCGACGATGCAGGCCATGCCCAGGCGCTTCAGCCGCGCGCCGACCGCGGTCGTCGCGATCGCGCTTTCGACGCAATCGACGAGGTTGAAGTCGACATGGGTCAGCTCGAGTGCGCCAGTCTCGATCCGCGACAGATCGAGGATGTTCTCGATCAATCCGAGCAGGTTGGTTCCGCTGCCGCGGATCGCATCGATCAGATGCGCCTGCTCCTCCGCACCCTGGCCGCCGAGCTGCAGCAGCTGCGCGGCGCCGATCACGCCGTTCAGTGGCGTGCGCAGTTCATGGCTCATGTTGGCGAGAAACCGCGTCTTCGCCAGCGACGCCGCTTCGGCCTGGTCGCGTTCGTCCTGCAGTGCCCGGGTATCGGCGGCGGTGCGGCGATCGGCATCGCGGCCGGCGTTGACGACCGCGGCACCGAGCTGTTCGCAGTCATCGAGCAACTGGTTGATCGGCGTCACCAGGTCGACATCGTCCGGATCGGCAACCGGCGGCAGTCGCTGGTCATGCAGGTGGCCTGAGGCGATTTCGTCGAGCCGCGCAGCCAGCCCGCTGACCGCGTTCGCGTTGCGCCTGGCGCGCAGCGCCGCGAAGCCGACGATCACTGCGGCGACAAAGGCAGGCGCAGCCGCATGGACTCCGGCACCAAACGCAGCCATCAGCGCCGCCACCGCCGCCAGCCCGCTGGCCAGCAACAGCCAGCGCCAGAGCGGGCGCGGGATGCCATGGTCGGGCTGCGGTACTTTTGATGGCGATTCTTGATTCAACGGAGCGATCCTGCGTTGCTCGGGCCGGGCCCCCGCCTGCAAAGAGCCAGAGCATGCCTGAAATTCGCACCCGGCCAAAGCCGGCGCGATGTGCGTATCCAACGGCCCTGGCCGCGCAGCGGCTTGCGCGGGGCAAAATCGACGCATGCCTGAACCGCCCGCCGTTGCGCGCAAATCGCCCGGCAAGCCACCCGCCGCCACCAAGTCCGCCGCGCAGCGGGCAATGGAAAAAATGGGGCTGGTGCGCGACATCGACCTGGTGCTGCATCTGCCGCTGCGCTACGAGGACGAGACGCGGCTGACGCCGATTGCCGGATTGCGCGACGGCCAGACCGCGCAGGTCGAAGGCATCGTGCACAGTTGCCATGTCGAGGGCCGCGGCCGGCGCCAGCTCGTCGCGCGGCTTCGCGACGGCAGCGGCGAACTGGTGCTGCGCTTCATCCACTTCTATCCGAGCCACCAGAAAAGCCTGGCCGCCGGCCAGCGGCTGCGCGTGCGCGGCGAGGCGCGCGGCGGCTTTTTCGGCCTCGAGATGGTTCATCCGGTTTTCCGTGCGGTCAGCAGCGATACGCCGCTGGCCGATTCGCTGACGCCGGTTTATCCGACCAGCGCCGGGCTGCCGCAGGCCTATCTGCGCAAGGCCGTCGGCTCCGCATTGCAACGTGCCGACCTGTCGGAAATCCTGCCGGCCGAGCTGATTCCGGCTGGCCTGCCGAGCCTGCGTGACAGCCTCGCCTGGTTGCACCACCCGCCGCCGCAGGCGTCGCTGCACCTGCTCGAGGACCACCACCAGCCACCGTGGCAGCGCCTGAAATTCGACGAACTGCTGGCCCAGCAGATTTCGCAGGGCCAGGCGCGCCGCGAGCGCGCACTGCAGCGAGCGCCGCGTTTTGCCGCGCAGCGCGACGGCCTGCACGAGCGGCTGCTCGCCGCACTGCCCTTCGACCTGACCGCTGCGCAACGTCGCGTCGTCGACGAAATCGCCTCGGACCTCGCCCGCCGCGCGAGCGATAACCTTGAACAATCGGTGCCGATGCACAGGCTGCTGCAGGGCGACGTCGGCTCCGGCAAGACGGTGGTCGCTGCGCTCGCCGCGGCACTGGTGATGGCGCAAGGTTGGCAATGTGCGCTGATGGCGCCGACCGAAATCCTCGCCGAGCAGCATTTCCGCAAGCTGGTCGGCTGGCTCGAACCGCTCGGCATCCAGGTTGCGTGGCTGACCGGCAGCCGCAAGGGCAAGGCGCGGGCACAGATGCTTGAAGCGGTCGCATCCGGTGAAGCACTGCTGGTCGTCGGCACCCACGCGGTGATCCAGGACGACGTCAGCTTTGCCAAGCTCGGCCTTGCGATCATCGATGAGCAGCACCGCTTCGGCGTCGAGCAGCGGCTGAGCCTGCGCCGCAAGCTGGTGCAGCAGGCAGGCGGCGCCGGCCTCGAACCGCACCTGCTGATGATGAGCGCGACGCCGATTCCGCGCACGCTGGCGATGACGCTGTTTGCCGACCTCGACATCAGCACCATCGACGAACTGCCGCCGGGCCGTACGCCGGTGCTGACGAAGGTCTTCAGCGATGCCCGCCGCGACGAGGTGATCCGGACAATCGCCGACGAGGTGGCGCGCGGCCGCCAGGTCTACTGGGTCTGCCCGCTGATCGAGGAAAGCGAACACATCGATCTGCAGAACGCGACCGCGACCCACCAGCAGCTGAAGGAGGCCCTGCCCGATGCAATGGTCGGCCTGCTGCACGGGCGCATGCCGCCGGCCGAGAAGGCGGCGGTGATGGCGCTGTTCAGCGACGGCCGGATGGCGTTGCTGGTCAGCACGACGGTGATCGAGGTCGGCGTCGACGTGCCGAATGCGAGCCTGATGGTGATCGAACATGCCGAACGTTTCGGCCTCAGCCAGCTGCACCAGTTGCGTGGCCGAGTCGGCCGCGGCGCCGTCGCCAGTGTCTGCGTGCTGCTCTATACCTCGCCACTGTCGGAGACCGGCAAGGCGCGCCTGAAGGCGATGGCGGAAACCGCCGACGGCTTCGAGATCGCCCGCCGCGACCTCGAGATACGCGGCCCCGGTGAATTCATGGGCGCCCGCCAGTCAGGCGCACCCCTGCTGCGCTTCGCCGATCTCGGTGAAGACCTGCAACTCGTCAAACACGCCCGTTCCGCCGCGGAAACGCTGCTCGACCACCATCCGGCCATCGCGCGTCGGCATATGGCGCGCTGGCAGGGGGTCAAGGCGGATTATTTGAAAGCTTGAGTACGCAGAACATCGGTGCTCGCGTGGCCGGCGGCACGCAGCCCAGAGCGGCCATCGAGCTCGCAGGCGGCGCTGACTATTGTGGGAGGGGCTTCAGCCCCGATTCGGGATCTTGCACGATTGCGAATCGGCAGGCACAGAGGCGAGAGCAAAGGCGCGGTCGGGCGGCCGCTTGCGCTTAGATGCTTGCCCTCGCGCCGGGCGCTCGGGTTCCCTGCGATGCTCGGTCTTGTGGCCCGTCGCGGAAACTCGCTGCACTCGCTTCGCTCGTTCCGCTCAGACAGTCCGCGCCAAGCCAGTTGTTGATGCTCGCTGCGCTCGCGGGCCACAAGCCCTCCGCTTCTCGGCTGCGCATATGCGCGCCAGCAGCCACCCGCCCACGCCTTTGCGGCGGCACCAAGGATTTCGACGAAGTTCAACCGCGTCACTGCGCGGCAGGCGGTGCCCGGGCGGGGCGATTTATGCGGCGGCGAGAAGCGGAGGTTCAGGGTCGGCGAGCGCAGCGAGCATCAACAAACATACTCGCGGCGGTTGTTCGAGCGCAGTGAGCGAAGCGAACGTAGCGAGTTCCGCCGCGCGACCCTGGACCGAGCATCGCAGCGCAGTCCGAGCGCCAGCGAGGACCGCCGCATCATGAGCCACGATCGGGTGCCGCCTGCCGCGCCGCTCGGTCTTGGCATGCAATTCGAAGGGCATGCGCACGACCAAGACCCCGAATCGGGGCTGAAGCCCCTCCCACAAAAGTCACCCACCGCCAAGCGGCCCGCCAAGGGCGCTATTCCTCGAGCTCCGCCTTCGCCATCTCGACGTCGAGTTTCTCGACTGCGTCCATCGGCTCGCAGGCGGCGGCCTGTTCGTAGAGCTTGGTGGCTTCCTTCATCTTCTTGTCGCCTTCGAGCATCACCAGGCCGTTTGCATATTCGACCATCGTGATCGCCGAATCGGGGTTGAGCTTCAGTGCGGTCTTGAAGTGCTCGAGCCCGGCGGACTTGCTGGCGCCCTGGGTGCGGCCGAGCAACGAGCCGACCTTGTCGATCACCTCCGCGTGGAAGGCGCCGAGGGCAACATGGGCGTCGGCATGTTTCGGTTGCAGTTCGATCGTGCGTTCGAGCGCCGCCTTGACCTTGGCGCCGAGGCCTTGCGACAAGGCCTTCGCGACGCTGATGCCCTGGCTGTAGCGGCCCAGCGCATACGCCATCAGATAGTGGGCATTGGCATTGTCGGGTTCGGCCTCGGCCTGCGCTTCGGCGCGTTCGGCCACTTCCTGGAAGCTTGCAAGCTTTGTCTTCTCGTTTTTTTCGAGGTAGGTCGCATACAGCGCCTGCGCCTTGTTCGCCACCGTGATGCCGGCCCCGCCGGCTTTCTCGCCGGCGCTGAGCGCAGCCTGGAAATCACCTGCGTGGTACAGCGCCCATGCAGCGAGCACCTTGGCATCCTTCGGCAGTGGTTCGGCGTCGCCGCGGTGCAAGCGCGCCCATTTTTTCTTCAGCGTCGCGGCATCGTAGGTGTACGGCGCGGCATCGTGCGGGAATGCGGTCCATTTGGCCATCTCTGTCGTCTCCTCGAATGTTGTTGCGCGTCACTCGTCGATCGAATACGGGCTGACCAGCCCGAGCAGGTGCTGCTTCTGGGCCGGCTCGAGATAGGGCAGCAGCAGGCTCAGCACGTGGAAGGCGCCGCGCATCATTGCCGCGCCGGCGCTTTCCGGCTCGAGGGCGCGCCGCGGGTCGCGCACATATTCATAACTGAGCCAGTAGGTCAGCACGACAACCATCGAGGTTGCCACCGCTTCACGGTCGCGGCTGTCGATCGCGATCCCGTTGCTGCGTTCGAGCCCGCCGAGCAGGCTGTTGACCGCGCGCGACTTGTTCTGCAGCACGAACTGGAAATGCGTTTCCAGCCGCCGGTTGTTCGACAGCAGGTCGTTCAAGTCGCGGTACAGGAATCGGTAGGCCCAGATCAGCTCGAACAGCGTATGAAAGAAGAACCACGCGTCCTCGACATTGCTGACCTCGTCGGCGGCCTTCAGCAGTTCGTTCAGCGCTTTTTCGTAACGGTCGAACAGGCTGTTGATCAGTTCGTCCTTCGCGGGGTAGTGGTAATAGAGGTTGCCGGGGCTGATGTTCAGTTCGGCCGAGATCAGCGTCGTCGAGACGTTCGGCTCGCCAAAGCGGTTGAACAGTTCGAGAGTGACTTCGAGGATGCGCTCGGCGGTGCGACGTGGCTTCTTCGCTGGGGTGGCCATGGCTGTCGGGCGTCGCCCGGACGGTTCGGAATGGATTCAATCTAGCACCGCGACCGCAACAAACCATCGGCAACTGCCCGGAGTCCTGCGGCAAAACGCCGCGATCCCTACAATCCAGCGCCTCATGCCGAGTCAATCCGATCCTGCCGCGATCTCGTTTCGCAACGTCAGCAAGACCTACGCCGGCGGCCGCCGGCCCGTCAAGGCGCTCGAGGATGTCAGCTTCGACATCGCGCCCGGCGAATTTTTCGGCCTGCTCGGGCCGAACGGTGCCGGCAAGACCAGCCTGATCAGCATTCTTGCCGGGCTGTCACGTGCCAGCAGCGGCCATGTCGAGGTGATGGGTCACGATGTCGCGGCCGATTTTGCGCATGCCAGGCGCAGCCTTGGCATCGTTCCGCAGGAACTCGTCTTCGACCCGTTCTTCAGCGTGCGCGAGGCGCTGCGCATCCAGAGCGGCTATTTCGGCATCCACCGCAACGACGACTGGATCGACGAACTGCTGGCCGAACTCGGCCTCGCCGACAAGGCCAACGCGAACATGCGCCAGCTGTCCGGCGGAATGAAGCGCCGCGTGCTGGTGGCGCAGGCGCTGGTCCATCGTCCGCCTGTGATCGTGCTCGATGAGCCGACCGCCGGTGTCGACGTCGAACTGCGCCAGACCCTGTGGCAGTTTGTCGCCCGCCTGAACAAGGAGGGGCATACCGTGCTGCTGACGACGCATTATCTGGAGGAGGCCGAGGCGCTGTGCGGCCGCATCGCGATGCTCAAGCTCGGCCGCGTGGTCGCGCTGGATCGCACCTCGGCGTTGCTCGCCGGCACCGCCAGCACGATGCTGCGTTTCAAGACCGATGCGCCTCTGCCTGAAGCCCTGCGCCAACATGCGCGGATCACCGGCCGCATCGTGCAGCTGACCGCCCACGATGCATTTGAAGTCGAACGCATGCTCGCGACGCTGCGCGAGGCCGGCATCATGCCCGAGGATCTGGAGATCGGCCGCGCCGATCTGGAGGATGTCTTCCTCGAGATCATGCAGGGCGACAACGTCACCTGGACCGCCACATGAGCACCACGACCGAAATTGCCGGCCCGCCGGTGCGCGCAGCCTTTGGCGTGCTGGCCGGCGCCCGCACCCTGCTTTACAAGGAAGTGCTGCGGTTCTGGAAGGTCGGTTTCCAGACCGTCGGCGCGCCGGTGCTGACCGCGATCCTCTATCTGCTGATCTTCGGCCATGCGCTCGAAGACCACGTCAAGGTCTTCGATTCGGTCGGCTACACCAGCTTCCTGGTTCCCGGCCTGGTGATGATGAGCGTCTTGCAGAACTCGTTCGCCAACAGCAGTTCGTCGCTGGTGCAGAGCAAGATCACCGGCAACCTGGTCTTCCTGCTGGTCGCGCCGCTGTCGCACTGGGCCTGGTTTGTCGCCTATGTCGGCGCGTCGGTTGTCCGCGGCGTCGTCGTCGGCAGTGGCGTGCTGCTGGTCACTTTGTGGTTTGCGCCGCTGCAGGCGGCCGAGCCGTGGTGGATCCTGATCTTCGCGCTGCTCGGCTCGGGCATGCTGGCATCGCTCGGCCTGATCGCCGGTTTATGGGCCGACAAGTTCGACCAGATGGCGGCATTCCAGAATTTCGTGATCATGCCGATGACTTTCCTGTCCGGCGTCTTCTATTCGGTGCAGTCGCTGCCGCCGTTCTGGCAGCAGATCAGCCATCTGAACCCGTTTTTCTACATGATCGACGGCTTCCGCCGCGGCTTTTTCGGCGTCAGCGACGTCTCGCCGTGGCTCAGCCTGCTCGTCGTCGGCGCCAGTTTTGCGCTGGTCGGCGGCATTGCGCTGCACCTGCTGCGCATCGGCTACAAGATCCGCCACTGAGCGAAATCCGCTCCGGGGGCGGGCCAATCCACCAGCCGGTAGAATCGAGCGATCATGGCTGATCCAACACCTGCCGAAGTCGAGCGCTATATCGCGCAAGGCCTTGCCTGCGAACACCTCGCGGTCGAGGGCGACGGGCGGCACTTTTTCGCGACCATCGTTTCATCCGAATTCGAAGGCGCGAGCCGGATCGCGCGGCACCAGCGGGTTTATCGTGCCCTCGGGGACCGCATGCGCGAACAGATTCATGCGCTGTCGATGAAGACGTTGACACCGGCCGAGTGGGCGTCGAGCCCGGCTGCGGCTGCCACCTCCCAACACCACTGACAACGGCTGCAGGGATGCCTGCGGCCGACGGTGCGGCACCCAGCAGCATCGCGGTTCGGCAATCCTCGGCTGTCCGACACCATGGACAAACTCCTGATACGCGGCGGCCAACGGCTCAACGGCGAAGTGCCGATTTCCGGCGCGAAGAATGCCGCGCTGCCCGAACTGTGCGCCGCGCTACTCAGCGCCGAACCGCTGACGCTGACCAATGTGCCGCGTCTGCAGGACGTCTCGACGACGCTGAAGCTGCTGCGCAACATGGGCGTCGCCGCCGAGCCTGGCGCGACCGAGGATGCGCTGGTGCTCGATGCCAGCCGCGTCACGCTGACCGAGGCGCCGTACGAGCTGGTCAAGACGATGCGCGCGTCGATCCTCGTGCTCGGCCCGCTGCTGGCCCGTTTCGGGCGCGCCCGCGTCTCGCTGCCCGGCGGCTGCGCGATCGGCTCGCGCCCGGTCGACCAGCACATCAAGGGCCTGCAGGCGATGGGCGCGGAGATTCGCGTCGAGCATGGCTACATCGTCGCCGAGGCCAGCCGGCTGCAGGGCGCGCGGATCACGACCGACATGGTCACCGTGACCGGCACCGAAAACCTGCTGATGGCGGCCTGCCTGGCCGAAGGCGAGACGGTGCTCGAGAATGCGGCGCAGGAGCCGGAGGTCAGCGACCTCGCCGAAATGCTGATCGCGATGGGTGCGCGCATCGAGGGCCACGGAACCCGCCGCATCACGGTGCAGGGTGTCGAGTCGCTGCACGGCGCGAGCCACCACATCGTGCCGGATCGCATCGAGGCTGGTACCTTCCTGTGCGCAGTGGCGGCCACCGGTGGTGATGTCGTGCTGCGCCGCGCCAATGCCGCCCACCTGACCACGGTGATCGAGAAATTGCGCGAGGCCGGCATCGACATCGAGTCGGGTGACGACTGGATCCGCGTGCGCGGCAGCGGCCGGCCGAAGGCGGTGAGCTTCCGCACCAGCGAATATCCGTCGTTCCCGACCGACATGCAGGCGCAGTTCATGGCGCTGAACTGCATCGCCGAGGGCAGTTCGCGGGTGACCGAGACGATCTTCGAGAACCGCTTCATGCACGTCAACGAACTGACGCGGCTTGGTGCGCAGATCGAGGTCGACGGCCATACCGCGATCGTCCATGGCGTCGAGCGGCTGTCTGGCGCGACGGTGATGGCCACCGACCTGCGGGCCTCGGCCAGCCTGGTGATCGGCGGGCTGGTCGCCGACGGCGAAACACTGGTCGACCGGATCTACCACCTCGATCGCGGCTACGACCGGATGGAAAGCAAGCTGCGCGCGATCGGCGCGCAGATCGAACGCGTCGGGCGCGCGCCATGATCACGCTGGCCTTGTCCAAGGGACGGATCTTCGACGAGACGGTGCCGCTGCTGGCTGCCGCCGGCATCGAGGTGTCGGAGGACCCGGAAAAATCGCGCAAGCTGATCATCGGCACCAGCCGCCCCGATGTCCGCGTCGTGCTGGTGCGTGCCAGCGACGTGCCGACCTATGTCCAGCACGGCGGCGCCGACCTCGGCGTGACCGGCAAGGACACGCTGATCGAGCATGGCGGCGAAGGCCTGTACCAGCCGCTCGATCTGCAGATCGCGAAGTGCCGGATGAGCGTCGCGGTGCGCGCCGATTTCGACTATGCGAATGCGGTGCGCCAGGGGTCGCGGATCCGCGTCGCAACCAAATATACGCAGATCGCGCGCGAACATTTCTCCGACAAGGGCGTGCACGTCGACCTGATCAAGCTGTATGGCTCGATGGAACTGGCGCCGCTGACCGGCCTCGCCGATGCGATCGTCGACCTGGTCTCGACCGGCAGCACGCTGAAAGCCAACCACCTGGTCGAGGTCGAGGAAATCATGCGCATCTCGGCACGGCTGGTCGTCAACCAGGCGGCGCTGAAACTGAAGCGCGAGCCGATCCGCTCGATCATCGATTGTTTTGCCGCGGCGATCGAGGGACGGGCGTCATGAGCGTCGCGATCCGCCGACTCGTCACCTCGGATGCCGGCTTCGACAGTGCCTTCGAGCAGGTGCTGCACTGGTCCGAGGCGACCGACCAGGCGATCGAGCAACGCGTCGCCGAAATCATCGACGACGTGCGCCGCCGTGGCGACGCCGCGGTGCTCGAATACACCAGCCGCTTCGACGGCGTCGGTGCCGCAGCGGTCAGCGAACTGAAAATCGACGCGGCCGAGTTGCAGGCAGCGCTCGCCGGTCTGCCGACTGCTCAACGCGATGCGCTGCAGTCGGCCGCGCAGCGTGTGCGCAGCTACCACGAGCGTCAGCTCGAGGCCTGCGGCCGCTCCTGGACCTATCGTGACGACGACGGCAGCCTGCTTGGCCAGAAGGTCACGCCGCTCGACCGCGTCGGCATTTATGTGCCAGGCGGCAAGGCTGCCTATCCGTCGAGCGTACTGATGAATGCGCTGCCGGCCAAGGTGGCCGGCGTCGGCGAGATCGTGATGGTGGTGCCGACGCCGCGCGGCGAGCGCAATCCGCTGGTGCTGGCAGCTGCCGCGGTGGCCGGCGTTGACCGCGTCTTCACGGTCGGCGGCGCGCAGGCGGTCGCGGCGCTGGCCTACGGCACCGCGTCGATCCCTGCGGTCGACAAGATCACCGGGCCGGGCAATGCCTATGTCGCGAGCGCGAAGCGGCGCGTCTTCGGCAAGGTCGGCATCGACATGATCGCCGGGCCGAGCGAGATCCTCGTGCTCGCCGACGGCAGCACGCCGGCCGACTGGGTCGCGATGGATTTGTTCAGCCAGGCCGAACACGACGAGCTGGCGCAAAGCATCCTGCTGTGCCCGGACGCTGGCTACATCGACGAGGTGCAGCGCGCGATCGACCGGCTGCTGCCAGAGATGCCGCGGCGCGACGTGATCCGCGCTTCGCTCGAAGGGCGTGGTGCGCTGATCCTGACCCGTTCGATGGACGAGGCCTGCGCCATCAGCAACCGGATCGCGCCGGAACACCTCGAAGTGTCGTCGCTCGACCCGCACCGCTGGGAGCCGCTGCTCAGGCATGCCGGCGCGATCTTCCTCGGCGCCTTCACCAGCGAAAGCCTCGGCGACTATTGCGCCGGGCCGAACCACGTATTGCCGACCTCGGGCACCGCCCGTTTTTCGTCGCCGCTTGGCGTTTACGATTTCCAGAAACGCAGCAGCCTGATCGAGGTCAGCCGTTCGGGCGCGCAGACGCTCGGACGGATCGCGTCCGAACTCGCGCACGGCGAAGGGCTGCAGGCCCACGCCCGGGCCGCCGAGATGCGGCTCGACAAGCCCTGAAGATCACCCAAGGTCACCGATGACAGCCACCCTTGCGCAGCGCATGGCGCGCTTTCTCAGATCCGATGTGCAGGGCATGCACGGTTATGCGGTGCAGCCGAGCGCCGGCATGGTCAAGCTCGACACGATGGAAAACCCGTTCCTGCTGCCGCCGGATCTGCGCCGCCAGCTCGGCGAGCGGCTCGCCGCGGTCGCGCTGAACCGTTATCCGGCCGAGCGCGGCGATCTGCTGCGCGCCGAGCTGGCGCGTCATGCGCAGATGCCCGACGGCAACGACATCATGCTCGGCAACGGCTCCGACGAGCTGATCAGCCTGCTGACGCTGGCCTGCGCCGAGCGCGGCGCCGGCGGTCAGTCGAATGGCCACGTGATCCTTGCGCCGGTGCCCGGTTTCGTGATGTACGAGCTGAGCGCGAAACAGCATGGCCTGCCATTCGTCGGCGTGGCGTTGACGGCCGATTTCGAGCTCGATGCCGAGGCGATGCTGGCGGCCATCGACAAGCACCAGCCGGCGCTGGTCTACCTCGCCTATCCGAACAACCCGACCGCCAATTTATGGGACGACGCGGTGATCGACGCGATCATCGACGCCGCGCCCGGTCTGGTTGTTTTGGATGAGGCCTACCAGCCTTTTGCCGCCCGCGATTCACTGGCCCGCCTCGCCCGTCACGACCATGTGCTGCTGATGCGCACGATGAGCAAGTTCGGGCTGGCCGGTGTGCGCATCGGTTATCTGATCGGCCGCACGGCGCTGATCACCGAGATCGACAAGCTGCGCCCGCCGTTCAACATCAGCGTGCTGAATTGCGAGACGGCGCTGTTTGCGCTCGAACATGTCGACGAATATGCCCGCCAGGCGGCGACGATCCGGGCCGAGCGCGGCCGGATGTTCGAGGCGCTCGGCGCCTTTGCCGGCGTCACCGTCCATCCGAGCGAAGCCAACATGCTGCTGGTGCGGGTGCCCGATGCGAAACGTGTCTTCGACGGCATGAAAGCGCGCAAGGTGCTGATCAAGAATGTCTCGGCGCTGCATCCGCTGCTCGCCAACTGCCTGCGCATCACCGTCGGCACACCGGAAGAAAATACCTTGTGCCTGGCCGCCTTCGAAGCGGCATTGCTGGAATCCGCCCCATGAGCCACGTGACACCCCGCTCCGCCGTCGTCCAACGCGACACCAAGGAAACGCAGATCCGCGTCTTCCTGAACCTCGACGGCAGCGGCGATGCGAAGCTGTCGACCGGAATCGGCTTTTTCGACCACATGCTCGACCAGATCGCCCGCCACGGGCTGATCGATCTGGAGATCGAGGCCAAGGGCGACCTGCACATCGACGGCCACCACACCGTCGAGGATGTCGGCATCACGCTCGGCCAGGCGATGGCGCAGGCGGTTGGTGACAAGAAGGGGCTGCGCCGCTACGGCCATGCCTATATCCCGCTCGACGAGGCGCTGTCGCGCGTCGTCGTCGATTTTTCCGGCCGGCCCGGGCTGCACATGCGGGTGGCGTTCAAGAGCGGGATGATCGGCGGCCTCGATACACAGCTCGTCTACGAGTTTTTCCAGGGCTTCGTCAACCATGCCGGCGTCAGCCTGCACATCGACAACCTGTTCGGCGACAACGCGCACCACCAGTGCGAAACGATCTTCAAGGCCTTTGCCCGCGCGCTGCGAATGGCGCTGGAAATCGACCCGCGCGCAGCCGATCTGATTCCCTCGACCAAGGGTTCACTCTGAAATGGAAACCCCCACGCTCACGTTGCTTGCTGCCCCCCGAGGGGGTGCCTCAGTGGCTTCGGGCGGCCGGGCGCCACTGAGATGACACGCCGTACCGTCGCCGTCGTCGACTACGGCATGGGCAATCTGCGATCGGTGTCGCAGGCGGTCAGGCATGTGGCCGAGGGCAGCGGGCTCGAGGTCGTCGTCACCGCCGATCCGGCCGAAGTGCGCGCCGCCGAGCGGATCGTGCTGCCCGGCCAGGGTGCGATGCCCGATTGCATGCGCGAGCTGCAGCAGTCCGGATTGCGCGAGGCGGTGCTCGAGGCGGCGGCCGGCAAACCGCTGATGGGTGTCTGCGTCGGCATGCAGATGCTGCTGTCGCGCAGCGAGGAAGGCCCGACCGACGGCCTCGGGCTGATCGATGGCGAGGTGGTGCGTTTCCAGCTCGACGGCCAACGGCAGCCCGATGGCAGCCGCTACAAGGTGCCGCAGATGGGCTGGAACCAGGTATGGCAGATGTTTTCGCACCCGGTCTGGGCCGGCGTGCCGGATGGCGCCTGGTTCTATTTCGTGCACAGCTTTTATGCGCGGCCGTCCGACCGGCACCACAGTGCTGGTGAAACCGAGTATGGACAGCGCTTTACCTGCGCGCTGGCGCGAGATAATATTTTCGCGACCCAGTTCCACCCGGAGAAAAGCGCCGACCACGGTCTGGCGCTGTACCGCAACTTCCTTCACTGGAATCCCTGAATCGAACTTGCACAGAGCGTTCAGGCGCAGGCACGTCCTCCGTGCCGCGGCTCCCCGGTCACCGTGACGTCCCCTTCCCCCTCCCACACCTGCCTGCTCCGGCCATGCTGCTGATACCCGCGATCGACCTCAAAGACGGCAAATGTGTGCGCCTCAAGCAAGGCGACATGAACGACTCGACGGCATTCGGCGACGATCCCGCCGCAATGGCGCGCCGCTGGCTCGACGCCGGCGCGCGCCGCCTGCACCTGGTCGATCTGAACGGCGCCTTCGCCGGCAAGCCGGTCAACGAACCGGCGATCAAGGCGATCCTGGCCGAAGTCGGCGACGAGATTCCGGTGCAGCTCGGCGGCGGTATCCGCGACCTCGACACGATCGAGCGCTACCTCGACGACGGCCTCAGCTACATCATCATCGGCACCGCCGCGGTCAAGAGCCCGGGTTTTCTGCGCGATGCCTGCAGCGCCTTCGGCGGCCACATCATCGTCGGCCTCGACGCGAAGGACGGCAAGGTGGCGACCGACGGCTGGAGCAAGCTGACCGGCCATGAAGTGATCGACCTGGCGCAAAAATTCGAGGACTACGGCGTCGAAGGCGTGATCTATACCGATATCGGTCGCGACGGCATGCTGACCGGAATCAATGTCGACGCCACCGTGAAGCTGGCGCAGGCGCTGACGATCCCGGTGATCGCATCCGGCGGACTGCGCGGCATGCAGGATATCGAGCAGCTGTGCGCGGTCGAGGACCAAGGTGTCGAAGGTGTGATCTGCGGCCGCGCGATTTATACCGGCGACCTCGATTTCGCCGCTGCGCAGAAACGCGCAGACGAACTCGCGCAGACCTGAGATCGTTCACGGATGCTTGCCAAGCGGATCATTCCCTGTCTCGACGTCACCGGCGGCAGGGTCGTCAAGGGCGTCAATTTTGTCGAACTGCGCGATGCCGGCGACCCGGTCGAGATCGCCGCCCGCTACAACGAGCAGGGTGCCGACGAACTGACCTTTCTCGACATCACCGCGACCAGCGACGACCGCGATGTGATCCTGCACATCATCGAGGCGGTCGCGTCGCAGGTCTTCATCCCGCTGACCGTCGGCGGCGGCGTGCGCACGGTGGCCGACGTGCGCCGCCTGCTGAATGCCGGTGCCGACAAGGTCAGCTTCAATTCGGCGGCGATCGCCAATCCGTCGGTGATCCACGAGGCCTCGGCGCGTTATGGCGCGCAGTGCATCGTCGTCGCGATCGATGCCAAACGCCGCCACGATGGCGAAATCGACGCCCGCGGACCGGGCTGGGATGTCTACAGCCACGGCGGACGGAAAAATACCGGCCTCGATGCGGTCGAATGGGCGCGCCGGATGGTGGCCGTTGGTGCAGGCGAACTGCTGCTGACCAGCATGGACCGCGACGGCACAAAAAGCGGCTTCGACCTCGAACTGACCCGCGCCGTCAGCGATGCGGTGCCGGTGCCGGTGATTGCGTCGGGCGGCGTCGGCGCGCTCGAGCACCTGTCGGACGGCATCCGCATCGGCGGCGCCGACGCGGTGCTGGCCGCCAGCATCTTCCATTACGGCGAATTCACGGTCGGCCAGGCGAAGGCGATGCTGGCCCGCGACGGCATCGCGGTCCGCCAGTGAAGCCGATTCGAGCGGCCGGCGAAAAGCCGCCAGCGGCCGAGGTCCGGATCATCGGTGGCCAATGGAAACGAAGCAAGCTGCCAGTCGCCGACCTGCCGGGCTTGCGGCCGACGCCCGATCGGGTCCGCGTCACGCTGTTCAACTGGCTGGGTCAGCAACTCGACGGCTGGCGCTGCCTCGACGCATTTGCCGGCAGCGGTGCGCTGGGCTTCGAGGCGGCATCGCGCGGCGCCCCCGAGGTGGTGCTGCTCGAGCGCCATGCTGGGCAGGCGAGGCGGCTGCGCGAGTCGGCTGAGCGGCTGCATGCGACGAATATCCGCGTCGAACAGGTCGATGCGCTGGCTTATATGGCGCGCGCCGCCAGCGACCGCTTCGAGCTGATATTTCTCGACCCGCCATTCGACGCCGGCCTTGACGCCGTTGCATTGCAAGCAGCGTTGCGGCTGGTCGTTCCCGCTGGATTCATCTACATCGAATCCGATCGACCGGTCGATCCGGTCGGTGTCGAGACCATGGGCCTGCAATTGTTTCGCCAGGCCAAGGCCGGCAGGGTATGGTTCCAGTTGCTGCAGCGCCAGCCCGGGCCCGGGATGCAGGCAGCTAAACTCATCGGCCGGCGTTGCCGTTGGCCGCCATCCAGCAGGAGTGTGCACTTGACTTCAGCCACCCAACTTACCGCTGTCTACCCAGGCACCTTCGATCCGATGACACTCGGCCACGAAGACCTGATGCGTCGCGCCAGCCGTTTGTTCGAGCGGCTGATCGTTGCGGTGGCAGCCGGGCATCACAAACGCACGCTGTTTTCGCTCGACGAACGGATGGAGATCGCAACCGAGCTTGCGAACAAATATTCAAATGTCGAGGTGATTCTTTTCCGTGGCCTGCTCAGCGACTTCGTGGTTGCCAACAACGGCAAGGTGGTGGTGCGCGGGCTGCGGGCGGTCAGCGATTTCGAATACGAATTCCAGATGGCCGGGATGAACCGGCAGCTGATGCCGGACGTCGAAACCGTCTTCATGACGCCGAGTGACCAGTTCCAGTTTGTCTCCGGCACCTTCGTCCGCGAGATTGCCACCTTGAACGGTGATGTTTCCAAATTTGTGTCACCGTCCGTTCTGCATCGGCTGCAACAGCGGGTGAAGAATCAGAAAGACTGAGGCGGGCTGAAATGGCACTGACGATCACCGACGAATGCATCAATTGCGATGTCTGCGAGCCCGAGTGCCCGAACCAGGCGATCTCGATGGGTGAGGATTTCTATGTGATCGACCCGAAGCGCTGCACCGAGTGCGTCGGTCATTTCGACGAGCCGCAATGTGTGCAGGTCTGCCCGGTCGAGTGCATTCCGGTCGATCCGGCCAATGTCGAGGACAAGGAAACGCTGTGGGCGAAATACCGCCGCCTGCAGGCTCAGGGCTGAGCTTGCTTCTTCTGGCCGCGACGGCCGCTGCCCGGCACGACGGCAGCGAAGTGCCTGTCGTCTTGCGCCGCTGACGCAGGCTTCTTCGGCGTCGTTCGTTTGGCCGGAGCTGGCCGCCTGGCGTTTTCCGGCTCATCCGCCGTCGGCCTCGGTCCGATTGAACCGGCGGCAGCCGGTGGATTGGCCCGCTCCGCGGCGACCCGCTCGCGCGCCATCAGCAGCGCAACGCGACGTTGCTCGGCGGTCGCCTTGCGCGCATCGGCCAGCTGCTCCGTGCTGCGCCGGTCGCTGACATCAACGGCCTTGCCGTCGGCGCAGGGCTGCTGCGAATACTGGTTGCCGGCGGGCCCGCAGCGGTAGACCGTCTGCGCTGCGGCGGCAGTACACAAGCTGATCGAAAGAACAACGGCCGCGATGCTGTTGGCGACGATCTGCTGCATCTGTCATTCCTCCGCAGGCCCCGGTGTTTTTGCCGAGATCGTGGGCGCCGTGGCCGGCTTCGGCTTTGCCGGCTTCACGTGGATGCGCATCATCGCGCGTTCCATGTCCCCGGCAAGCAGCAGATCGAGTGCCTTCATCGACACGGTGATCGCCTCGTCGATCAGCTGGCGTTCGGCCAGCGGCGGCTTGCGCAGCACATGGTCGACGACCTCGGAGCGCGTTCCGGGATGGCCGATGCCGATGCGCAGGCGCCAGAAATCGGCGCTGCCGAGCTGCGCCTGGATATCCTTCAGCCCGTTGTGGCCGGCATGGCTGCCGGCGCGCTTGAGCTTGACCTGGCCGGGCAGCAGATCGAGTTCATCGTGGACGACGAGGATCTCTTCCGGCGCGATCTTGAAGAAGCGCGCCAGCGCGCCGACCGCCTTGCCCGACAGGTTCATGTAAGTCATCGGCTGCAGCAGCCACAACGCACCTTCCTGGCGATTCAGACGGCCGACATGGCCGAAATAGCTGCGGTCCGCGGCCAGTTGCACCTTCAGATGCCGCGCCGCTTCGTCGACAAACCAGAAACCGGCGTTGTGACGGGTCGCTTCATATTCGTGCCCCGGATTGCCGAGGCCAACGAGCAGTCGGATCATGTCGCGGATTATCGATGGCAGCTGGCAAGAAAAAACCCCACCGAGGTGGGGTTTGAAAGAGTTGCAGCGGCGCGATCGAATCGGCCGCGCGCAGCAGGCATCATTTCTTGTTCTGCTTTTCGCTCTTCTTTGCCTTGCCCTTCTCAGGCGCAGCGGCAACCACGACCGGTGCGATTTCTTCTTCCTCTTCGGCCGGGTTGACGACCGTGACGATCACCGGATTCGGCTTGCCCTGCGTGACGACCTTGATGCCGTCCGGCAGCTTGATGTCGTTGACGTGCAGCGCGTCACCCTTCTTCAGGTTGCTCAGGTCGACCTCGAGGAATTCCGGCAGCGCAGACGCCAGGCAGGCGATCGGCAGCTCGTTGACCACGTGGTTGACCAGGCACTTGTCGATCTTGACGGCGTCGGAATTCTCTTCGCCGGAGTAGTGCAGCGGAACCTTCTTCGTGATCTTCGTCGTCGGTCCGACGCGCTGGAAGTCGACGTGCAGCACGATCGGCTTGTACGGGTGCATCTGCTGGTCACGCAGCAGCACCTGCTCGGTCTTGCCGTTCAATTCCATCTCGAGGATCGACGAATGGAAGGCTTCCTTCTTCAGCGCGAAGAACAATGCATTGTGGTCGAGCTCGATCATCGTCGGATCGCCGCCACCATAAACGATGCCGGGCACCTTGTTGGCGAGTCGCAGGCGGCGGCTCGCTCCGGTCCCCTGCAGACTGCGCTCGTAAGCTGTGAATTTCATGTGATCTCCAATTGGAACATGGCACCCGCGACCAGGTGCCGGTAAACGGGGCCGTTGCCGGCCCCTCGATGCCCCCGACCACGTGGCCGGGAACGTGCCCGCGGATCAGAAATTGCTGTTCTGCTCCGCAAACAACGAGGTCACCGACTCGCCGTCGGAAATGCGACGGATCGTTTCGGCGAACAGGAATGCAACCGACAGCTGCCGGACCTTGCCGCAGCCCTTGCCGACGTCGCTCAGCGGGATGGTGTTCGTGATCACCACTTCGTCAAGCTGCGACGCATTGATGCGGTCGATCGCCGGGCCGGAGAACACCGCGTGCGTGCAGTAGGCATAGACGCTTTTCGCGCCACGTTCCTTCAGCACCTCGGCCGCCTTCACCAGCGTGCCGGCGGTATCGATCATGTCGTCCATGATCACGCAGTTGCGGCCGTCGATCTCGCCGATCACGTGCATCACTTCGGAGACGTTGGCTTTCGGCCGCCGCTTGTCGATGATCGCCAGGTCGCAGTCGAGCTGCTTGGCCAGCGCGCGGGCGCGAACGACGCCACCGACGTCAGGCGACACGACGACCAGGTCCTTGTAGCGCTTGGTGTGCAGATCCGACAGCAGCACCGGGGACGCATAGATGTTGTCGACCGGGATATTGAAGAAGCCCTGGATCTGGTCGGCGTGCAGATCCATCGTCAGCAGCCGCTCGACGCCGACCGCCTCGAGCATGTTGGCAACCACCTTCGCGCTGATCGGCACCCGCGTCGAACGCGGACGGCGGTCCTGGCGCGCATAACCGAAATACGGAATCACCGCGGTGACACGCCGGGCCGATGCGCGCTTCAGTGCATCGACCATGATGCACAGCTCCATCAGGTTCTCGTTGGTCGGCGCACAGGTCGGCTGCAGCACGAAGATGTCGCGGGCGCGGACATTCTGCTGGATCTCGATGTCGACTTCGCCATCGGAGAAGCGGCCAACCTTGGCCTTGCCGAGTTCGATGCCGAGCTGGGCCGCGATCTCCCGACCGAGTTCGGGATTGGCGTTGCCGGTGAACAGCAGGGTATTGAACAGCACGTTTCCTCCGTCGAGGCTCTGGGGAAGCACAGGTTCCCTTTCGTCACAGCCCCGGCGTCGGTCGCATCGCGGCGTCCCGGTCAGGGTTCACCGCTTTCGCTCGAACTCCGGGATTTCAGAATTCTTGGCAGGGGAGGAAGGACTCGAACCCTCGCATGTCGGAATCAAAATCCGATGCCTTGACCAACTTGGCGACTCCCCTCTACGGACAACGGCGGAACCGTTCTCCGAAACCTCGGTGCTGCCTGGGCAGCACCTACGCAACACGGTCATGCGCCCAACCCGCTAGCGGGTGAAGCGCCAGACTGCGGCACATCCTGCCAACCCATCCCGCAGGAAGATCCTGCGGCAGCATCGCCTCGGGTGGACGTTCAGCACCACGGTCGACCGCGGCGTTCTCAAACCTCAATCCAGCTCTTGCAAACACGGCACTGCCCGATCCGGTCATCCGGCTGTTGCCGAAACGTGCCGTCAACCACCGGCCCGCTTCAGCCACTTCGCCACAAACCGCTTCGGCTGCACTCTGCAGATCATTGCGACCGAAGCCGCTAGCCAGCTGAGCCAGACCATCGCTTGCAAGAAAGCCTAAGATTGTAGCAGCTTCGCTGTCCCTGACCAGCAATGGGCTGTTGAAAATCCCCGCGGTCGGGATATTCGTCGGCGGTTTGACAACAGCGAGCCATTGCGCCGGCACCTCGACAGGCGTCAGGCGCTCGCCGATGCCCTCGACCCAGGCATTGTGTCCGCCGACAAAAAACGGCACGTCGGCACCGAGCGTCAATGCAATCTCAAGCAGTCGTGCGCGTGGCAGATCGAGGCCCCACAACCGGTTCAGCGCGAGCAGCGTGCTCGCGGCGTCGGAACTGCCACCGCCCATGCCGGCTCCGCTCGGCAGCTGCTTGTCGATCGAGATATCGGCACCGAGCCGGCAGCCGCCGGCCTGCTGCAACGCGCGTGCGGCACGCAGGCACAGGTCGTCGGCCGGCAGCGGCTCGGCGAGGTCGTGGCGGCGCAGCACGCCATCGTCGCGCCGCTCGAAGTGCAGGGTGTCGCACCAGTCGATCAGCACGAACACCGATTGCAGCAGGTGGTAGCCATCGGCGCGGCGGCCGATCACATGCAGGAAAAGGTTCAGCTTGGCCGGTGCCGGCACATCGACGATGCTGCGCAGACCCATGGTACGAGCTGTCGTCAGCGGCTGTCGACGATGGCTCTCACCGTCACGACCGGCGCAGCGTCGCGGCGCGCAATGATCAACGCGTCGGCAAAACGGGTCAGGTCGACCGTCCAGCCGAGCTGTGCAAAACCGCCGGTGACGACGCGGCTCGGCGCACCGGGCCACGGCCGGCCGCGCAACCAGTCGAACAGCGCGGCCACCGGCACCACCTCGCCCAGCACCTCCTGGCTCATCCGGTCGAGATCGGCGAAGCGCTGCTCGCCCTGTTCGGTCACCAGCAGCACCTCACCCGGCGTCCAACTCGCGCGTGCGACGACGCTGCCGAGCGGCGTGCTGAATTCGATCCGCCCGCGCTGCGGGTCGCCGCGCAATTCGAAGGCGACCGTCATCGACCGTTCTGCCGCAGCCGCATCGCCGGCGACGCGCACCGCAAGGCGCCCGCTGAGCCGCTCGGCCGGGTCGGCCGGCGGCGCACTGGCACAGCCGGCCAGCAGCGCAATCAGCAGGCTCGCTGCCAGCCAGCGAAAGAAGATGGGCACGGCGGCCGCAGCCGCGTTCACAGATCGGCGCGCAGACGTGCCAGCGTCTCGCGCAGCACGTCATTGCCGGCATCCCGGCCACGTGCTTCGCGCCAGATCCGGCGCGCCTCGTCGGTCTGGCCGCTGACCCACAAGACCTCACCGAGGTGGGCGCCGATTTCGGTATCCGGGCGCATCTGGTAGGCCTTGCGCAGCAGCCGCAGCGCCTCGCTCATATTGCCAAGCCGGTATTCGACCCAGCCGAGGCTGTCGGTGATGAACGGATCGCCGGGCGCCAGCTCGAGTGCCTTCTCGATCAACTGCTTGGCTTCGGGCAGGCGGATATTGCGTTCGGCAAGTGAATAGCCGAGGGCGTTGTGCGCATGGTGGTGCTTCGGCTTCAGCTCGATCACGCGCCGCAACAGCCGCTCCATCTCGGCCATGTTGTCGAGCTTCTCGGCGAGCATCGACTTCTCGTACATGATGTCGACGTCGTCCTTGAACCGCTCGAGGCCTTTCGACAGCACCGCATCGGCCTCCTTCCACATCTTCGCGTCGCGCAGCAGCTGCGATTCGGCAAACAGTTTCGAGCGCGTCGCCTCGACATCCTTGTCGGGCAGCTTCTGGATCAGTGCCCGGGCTTCGGCGATCTTGCCTTGTTTGGCGAGCAGCGAGGCACGGCGCTGCTGCACCTCGAGCGCGCGTTGCGGATTGTCGACCCGCGCCAGCCAGTCTTCGGCGGCCTTGTATTCGCCGCGCTGTTCGGCGGCCTGGGCCAGCATCAGCCAGGCCTGTATCCGCGCCTGCTCGACGTTGCCGCCGGTGTCGTCGTTGTCGGCAGCCAGACTTGCGCCGCCGGCGTCGCTCAATGCCAGGAATTTTTCAAGCGACGCCGTCGCCTCGCGCGCATGCCTCACCTCGAGTTGCAGTGCGCCAAGCGTCAGCCAGGCGCTCGCCCGATCGGGTGCGATGCGCGTCACCAGTTCGAGCTGCGCAATCGCATCGGTGAAACGCTGCGCGCCGCTGAGCACACGCGCATACAACATGCGCATGTTGACGTTGTCGGGCTGCACCTCGAAAAAGGTGGTGACCAGGCTTTCCGCTTCCGGTGCCGTCGGCAGCAGCTGCAATGCAAGCAGCAGCGTCGCCTCGGACGCCGGGTCGATACCTTGTGCGCGCCGCGCCAGGGTCAGCGCGGTTGCCGGCTCCTGGGCAATCAGCCAGGCACCGGACAGCGCCTGCAGTGCCGCCAGCCGGCTTGCCGGCTCCTCGGTAAATTCGGTAAGCACTTCCTCGAGCAGCGGCGGGATCGCCTTCTTGTCGCTGGCATTGGCAAAAAAGCGCGGCAGCGAATTGATCAGCGCCGCGCGCTCCGCCGCCGGCGTCAGCCGGATCAGCGATTTGAGCGGGTCCTGGGTCTCGATCGGCCGGCCCAGCGCCACCAGCAGCTGGATTTCGTAGCGGTGCGCATCGAGCGATTTCGGCAGCGCCTTGCGCCAGGCTCGGGCGGCAATCAGCGACTGTTCGCCGGCGCGCGCCTGCAATGCAATATCGGCAGCCCGCTTGAACAACTGCTCGTTGCGCTCCTTGCGCGCGGCGTCAAGGATGATCTGGAAGGCAGTGCCGGGCGCACCGGCGCGCAATTCGAGTTCGCCGATCAGCAGCTGATAGAACAACTGCGCATCGAGCGCCGAATTGTCGACCTGCGGGCCGCTTGCCGCGAGGGCCAGCGAGCTCGGCTTGGCCGTCGGCTGGGCCTGCGCTGGCGCCGCGAGCAAGCCGAGCGCCAATCCCGCCGCGGCGCCTGCCGCAGTGCTGCGACGGCTCATCAGGCGGGCAAATATTCCAGCCATTGACAGCTCCTGTTGCGATTGCCGATTCTAAAACAGGCCTCTTTCCGACCCATGTGCCAGTAGTGGATTGGCGTGCAAGGCCACAGGCCGAGGCGCGTCTGGCGCAGAGATGCGCAGGGATAATCCGCCGATGCCTGAACTGCCGGAAGTCGAGATCACCCGCCAGAGTTTTGCCGACCGCATCGCCGGCGCCCGGGTCATCGGCGTCACCGTCGGCAAGCCGCTGCGCTGGCCGCTCGGCTGCACGGCGGAGGCCTTGCTTGAAAAAACCGTCGGCCAGGCAGAGCGCCGTGGCAAATACCTTTGGCTACCCCTCGAAACCGGCGGCCTGCTGATGCATCTCGGCATGTCGGGCTCGCTTGCCTTTGGCGACCTGCAGTCGCTGGGGCCGCTGGGCACACACGATCATTTCGAGCTCGCGACGACTCGCGGCCACCTGCGGCTGACCGATCCGCGCCGCTTCGGCGCGGTCGTCTGGTCGGCCGACCAGCGCAGCGGTGCGGCGGCCCGGCTGCTGGCCGGGCTGGGGCTCGAACCGTTCGACCCGGCATTCACCGGTGCTTTTCTGCATGCCGCGCTGCAGCGGCGCCGCGTTGCCGTCAAGCAGGCGCTGCTCGGCGGCGACATCGTCGTCGGCGCCGGCAACATCTACGCCTGCGAAGCGCTGTTTGCCGCCGGCATCAATCCGCGGCTGCGCAGCGACCGCCTGAGCCGGCCGCGCAGCGAACGGCTCGCCACGGCGGTGCGCGATACGCTGGCGCGCGCGCTGGCCCTCGGCGGCTCGACGCTGCGCGATTTCCGTGATGCCCATGGCATGGCCGGCCAGTTCCAGCTGCAAGCTGCTGTTTATGGCCGCGCCGGTGAACCGTGTCCAAGCTGTGGCACGACGATCCGGCGCATCGTGCAGGCGCAGCGCTCGACCTTTTTCTGCCCGTCATGCCAGCGGCGCTGAGTACCGGCGGCGCGACGATCGCGCAGCGGGTCATCGACTGGCAGCGCAGCGCCGGCCGACACAGCCTGCCATGGCAGCAAAGCCGCGATCCCTACCGCGTCTGGCTGTCCGAGATCATGCTGCAGCAGACACAAGTCGCGACGGTGCTCGGATATTACGAGCGGTTTCTGGCACGTTTTCCGGACGTGCGTGGCCTTGCCGCGGCATCACTCGATGAAGTGCTCGCACTGTGGAGCGGCCTCGGCTACTACAGCAGGGCGCGCAATTTGCATCGCTGCGCGACGGTGGTTGTCGAAGTACACGGCGGGGAATTTCCGCGCCATGCGGCACAACTGGCCGAACTGCCCGGCATCGGCCAGTCAACCGCAGCGGCGATCGCTGCCTTCTGTTTTGGCGAACATGTCGCCATCCTCGACGGCAACGTCAAGCGGGTGCTCAGCCGCTGCCTCGGCTTCGATGGCGATCTGGCGCAGGCGGCGCAGCAGCGGGTTTTATGGGACGCGGCAACCCGCTTGCTGCCGCCTGCGGGCGTGTACGACAACGGTGCGGCGACCGGTATCGCCGCTTATACGCAAGGGCTGATGGACCTCGGCGCGGGCATTTGCAGCCAACGCGCACCCGACTGCGCGGCGTGCCCGCTGCGAGCCGACTGCGTCGCTGCCGAGCTGGGCGAGCCGGAACGCTTTCCGCTGAAGACGCGCCGGCTGAAACGCAGCCGCCGCAGCAGCCATTGGCTGAGCCTGGTCTGGCGCGGCCGGATGTGGCTGGTGCAAAGGCCGCCGCAGGGCATCTGGGCCAGCCTGTGGAGCCTCAGCGAATTCGAGGATGCAGCCGCATTGGACAGGGTGGGCGCTGGCTGGCCCGGCGACAGTCGCGCGCTGCCGCCGTTCAAGCATGTATTGACGCACCTCGACTGGCAGCTGCATCCGGTGCAGCACCTGCTGCCCGACGCGTTGACCGAGCCCGAGCTCGTCCGCATCACCGGGCAGTTGCCCGACGCAGCCCGCGGCCGCTGGTTTGCCCACGATGAAGTCGCTTCGCTCGGCCTGCCCGCCGCGCTGCGCAAGATACTGCCGGCGTTGCAGGGGCAGTGACGGCTGTACCGGTCGGCGCGAGGTCAGGAGACCACGCCCTTCTTGCGTAGAAACTCGTCGACCAGCCCGAGCCTGATCAGCGGGTCGTCGAGTGCCATCAGTTTCTGCTTCGCAGCCAGTGGAATCGGCAGCAGTTCGCACCAGCGATTGGCGACCCAGCCGGCGTCGTCGAATTGCAGCGGTTCGAGAAATGGCCTGGCACCCTGGGCGTGGAGGGCATCGACGGCGCTGACCAGCGCCTTGGCGCTGGCCTGCAGCTTGTCGTCGACGGCTGCCGGCTCATCGTCGGGCAGCCATTGCGCCTGCGCGATCCACAGGCCATCGTCCTGCTGGCGCACCGCGCTGGTCGCAAAACGTCGGCTGCCGCGGCAACGCACATTCAGGATGCCGCTTTGCGGACTGTCGACATCGAGGATCTCGGCAGCCACGCCGATCGTCTCCAGATCGACCGGTTCCTCGCCGACGCGAACTTCCGATCCCTGGCGCAGCGCGACGACGCCGAAGCCGGTCGCGGAACGCAGACAGGCGCCAATCAGGTCGAGATAACGCACCTCGAACACCTTCAATCCGAGCAGACCGCCCGGAAACAGCACCGAGCGCAGCGGAAATAGCGGCAACTCGAACGAGTCGCGCTCCTGCTCGCCGACTTGCCGGTCAGCGCTCATCGAGCTCGCGATGTCGCACCAGCGTCGCATTGCGGCCGGCAAAGCGCCTGGCCAGCGTTTCGGCCATGTAGACCGATCGGTGCTGACCGCCGGTGCAGCCGATCGCGACCGTCAGATAACTGCGGTGATCGGCCTCGAAGCTCGGCAGCCAGCGGTCGAGGAAGGATTCGATCTGGTCCTGCATTTCGGCGACGTCGGCATCGACGCGCAGATAGTCGGCCACTGCAGCGTCGCGGCCGTTCAGCGCGCGCAGTTCATGCACATAGAAGGGGTTCGGCAACACCCGCACATCGAACACCATGTCGGCGTCGAGCGGTACCCCTTGTTTGTAGGCGAACGATTGGAAGACCAGCGTCAGGCGGTGTTCGCGGATGTCGACCAGGTCGCGCAGCCACAGCCGCAGCTGCGCCGGCTGCAACTGGCTGGTATCGATCACGGTCGACACCTCGCGCAGGTCGGCGAGCAATTCGCGTTCGAGTTCGATCGCATCGATCAATGCCCGGTGGCCGTCGCCGATATCGCGTCCGAGGTGCATGCCTTGCGACAGCGGATGCGGCCGCCGGGTTTCGGAGAACCGGCGCACCAGCGCATCGGTGCTCGAATCGAGAAAGACGGTGCGCACCAGCAGGTCGGCCGCGCGCATCCGGACCAGTTGCGGCAGCAATGCCGGCAGCGAACCGACGGCACGGACGTCGACCGCCACCGCGATCCGCGGCTGCGAACGCGCCTGGCCGAGCGCGAGGAACTGCGGCAGCAGTTCTGGCGGCAGGTTGTCGACACAGAAAAAACCCGAATCCTCGAGGGCGTGCAAGGCCACCGATTTGCCGGAGCCGGAAATGCCGGTCACGACGACGATCTGCTGCCTGGCCGGTCCGGTTTTCTGCTCGGCGGGCTGCCGTGGCGGGGTTTCGGCTGTCGCCATCACGGATTCCTGCGCGCCGAGCGTGCCGCGACTGCCGGTACCGGCTCGTCGGCGACCGCTGCCGCAATCGAGCGCGAACCATGCGTCAGCATCTCCTCGGCATGGGCGAGGCTGGTGCCCGACAGCCGTTCGCCGGCCAGCATGCGGGCGATTTCGGCAACCCGCGCCTCGCCGCTGACGGCGCTGACCTGGCTGACGGTGCGGCCGTCGGCAGCCTGTTTCGCGACGACGAAATGGTGGTCGGCACAGGCCGCAACCTGCGGCAGGTGCGTGACCGCGAGCACCTGGCGGTCGCTGCCAAGCTGCTTCATCAGGCGGCCGACCGTGTCAGCGATCGCACCGCCGACGCCGGCATCGATCTCGTCGAAGATCAGCGTGCCGGCAAGCTGCTCGGAGCGGCCCGGCTTGATCGCGCTGGTCGTCACGGCCACCGCCAGTGCAATCCGCGACAACTCGCCGCCCGACGCGACCTTGGCCATCGGTCTTGGCGTGCTGCCCTGGTGCCCGGCCACCAGAAATTCGGCCGATTCATGGCCGAACGATTGCGGCTTGTCCTGCTTGACCAATGCGACCTCGAAGCGGCCGCCGGCCATGCCGAGCTGCTGCATCGCCTGCGTGATCGCCGCCGACAGTTTCGGCGCCGCCTTGCTGCGCAGCGCGCCGACGCGTTTTGCCTCCGCTTCGAAGGCCGCGCGCGCCTTCTCGGCGGCCTGCTGCAGCCCGTCGAGGTCGCTGGCGGCATCGAGCGCCTGCGCCTCGGCTTTCCATTGCGCGAGCAGCGCCGGCAGATCCTCCGGCGCGCGGCGGTAGCGGCGCGCGAGCGCGATCCATGCAGACAGCCGCTCGTCGATCGCCTGCAGCCGATCCGGCTCCGGCTCGGTGTGGTGCAGATAACTCGACAGGCTGTGCGCGGCATCCTGCAGCTGCGCCTGCGCGCCACGCAGCGCCTCGACAACGTCGACCAGTGCCGCGTCGATGCCGGCCGCCGAATCGAGCGCATCGATCGCACGCTGCGTCAGCTGGTCGGCCGCCGGTTCGTTTTCGCTGATCGCCGCCAGCGCGTCGCGGGCCGCGTCGATCAGCGCCTGTGCATTCGACAGCTTGCGGTGTTCGGCGTCGAGCTCGGCCCATTCCTCCGCGCCCGGCGCCAGCTTGTCGATTTCACCGATCTGCCAGGCCAGCCGCTCGCGCTCGCGCTGCAGCTCGGCCTGGCCGGTCTGCGCCTCGGCCAAGGTGTCGCTGGCCGATTTCCAGCCTGCAAATGCCGCGGCCAGCGGCGCCGCGTCGACACCGGCAAAACCGTCGAGCAGCGCACGCACCGCCGGCGCGCGGGTCAGGCTCTGCCAGGCATGCTGGCCGTGGATATCGACCAGGTGATCGGCCGCCTCGCGCAGTTGCGCGACGGTGGCGCTGCCGCCGTTGATCCAGGCCCGGCTCTTGCCCTGGGCGTCGATGCTGCGGCGCAGCAGCAGCCGCTCGTCGTCGGGCGAACCGAGCGCAAAGCCGGCGTCGTCGAGCCAGCTTTGCAGGCTGGCCGGCGTGTCGAACTCGGCGCTGATATCGGCCCGGCTCGCACCCTCGCGGACGACGCCAGCGTCCCCCCGGCTGCCGAGCGCGAGCTGCAATGCATCGACGAGGATCGACTTGCCGGCCCCGGTTTCACCGGTCAACGCCGAAAACCCGCCGTCGAACTCGACCTCGAGTTCGCTGACGATGACGAAGTCCCGCAACCCGAGCCGCCTCAACATTCGTAATCTTCCTTGCCGCGACGAGCTTGGTTCATGAGGTTCCAGAATGCCAATGCAGTTTGCGCCGCAATGTCGCGTAATAACTCCACCCAAGCGGGTGGAGGAAGCGCACGCCGTGGGGTGAACGGCGGATCACGACGCGGTCGCCGTGCAGCAGGCTGGCCAGCGTCTGCATGTCGAAATTGACGCTGATCTCGCGGCCGGCGACGATCTCGATCACCGTGTCGACCGAGTCGGGCAGGACGATGGGCCGGTTCGACAGGTCGTGCGGCGCAATCGGCACCAGCACCCAGCCGGCGATGCTCGGATGCAGGATCGGCCCGCCGGCCGACAGCGCATAGGCGGTCGATCCGGTCGGTGAACCGAGGATCAGGCCGTCGGCGCGCAAGTTGGCGACAAATTCGTCGCCGATGTCGATCTTCAGCTCGACCATGCTCGCGGTGCCGCCACGGCTGACGACGATGTCGTTGACGGCAAAACTCTCGAAGATCGAGCGGCCGTCGCGCCAGACCTTGCCTTCGAGCATCGTGCGGCGCTCCTCGACAAAATCGCCGTCGATCATCGGCTCGAGCGCCTGCGCAAACTGGTTCACCGAAATGTCGGTGATGAAGCCGAGCCGGCCCTGGTTGATGCCGATCAGCGGCACGCCGTGGACGGCAAACTGCCGCGCGGTGCCGAGCATCGTGCCGTCGCCGCCGACAACCACCGCGAGGTCGCAGCGTTCGCCGAGTTGCGCCGGCTTCAGCGCCGGAAAGTCGGTGATGCCGGTAGCCAGTGCGGTATCGGCATCGAGTGATACCTCGATGCCGCGGCGGTCGAAAAAATGCGCAATATCGAGCAGCACGCCGCCGATTCCCTGGGCCTGGTATTTACCTACCAACGCAACATGACGGAACCGGCTCACCATGCGGGCGATTACACCACAGCACCCTCGGTGACCGCGGCTGAATCGGCCCCATTCGGCCCCCGACCCCTACAATGAAAACTGCGATGGACGACCGTGCCAAAACCCTGCTGAAAACACTCGTCGAGCGATATATCGCCGACGGGCAGCCGGTCGGCTCGCGCACGCTGTCGAAGGCATCCGGGCTCGAGCTGTCGCCGGCAACGATCCGCAACGTGATGGCCGACCTCGAAGAACTCGGTCTGATCGCCAGCCCGCACACCAGCGCCGGCCGCATCCCGACCGCCAAAGGCTACCGCTTGTTTGTCGATGCGATGCTGACCGCGCAACCGCGCCAGCTGCAGTCGTTCACGCCGGTCGAGCCCAAGCTGCCGCCGGACCAGCCGCAGCGCGTGATCGCCAATGCGGCGCAGATGCTGTCGAACCTGTCGAACTTCGTCGGCGTCGTCACCGCGCCGCGCAAGGCGACGGTGTTCCACCACATCGAATTCATGCGGCTGTCGGAAAAACGCGTGCTGGTGATCATGGTCGCGCCCGACGGCGATGTGCAGAACCGCGTCATCTTCACTGCGCAGGACTACACCTCGGCGCAGCTGCAGGAGGCCAGCAACTACCTGACCGCGCACTATGCCGGGCTGACGCTCGACGAGGTGCGCGAGCGGCTGAAAGGCGAGGTTGATGCCTTGCAGCGCGAAATCTCGACGCTGATGCAGGCGGCGGTGCAGGCCAGCAGCGAGGCGGTGGCCGACAGCCAGGAGCAGGTGGTGATCTCCGGCGAACGCAACCTGCTGACGGTGCAGGATTTTTCCAGCGACATGAACAGCCTGCGCCGGCTTTTCGACCTGTTCGAGCAGAAGACGCAGCTGATGCGGCTGCTCGACGTCAGCAGCCGCGCCGAAGGCATCCGCATCTATATCGGCGGCGAGAGCATGGTCGTGCCATTCGAGGAGTTGTCGGTCGTTTCGGCGCCGTACGAAGTCGACGGCACGATCGTCGGCACGCTCGGCGTGATCGGCCCGACCCGCATGGCCTACGACCGCATGATCCAGATCGTCGACATCACGTCGCGGCTGGTCAGCAATGCGCTGAGTTCGAAATGAACGCGGTCGCGGGCGGCATTTCCCCGACCCCCTGAAAACCCGCAGGCCGCATTGCCGGCCTGCCGGAGCGATTCACTTCGCGGCGCAAAGTCGCTACATTGGCCCTGAACTCGACGCGGCAGCAGCCAGCAATGGCCCGGTTTTGCGGGCATTGCCGACCAATCCGACCCAGAGTGTCCGATGAAGCCGATACCAAGACGAACAATTCTCGCCGGCTCCGCACTGTTTCTGGTCCCTTATCTGGCTTCGTGCGGAGGCGGGGGCGAAGCAGGGCCGCAGGGCCCCAGCCCGGCTTCTGCCGCGCCGGCTGTGCCCGACGACAACTGGGTATTGCACTGGAACGAAACCGCGATCAATACCAGCGGTCTCGATCACGCATCGGCAACGCCGGAGCAGTTCGGACCGCTGCGGACATCGCGCGCGCTGGCGATCACGCAGATCGCCGTCGCCGATGCGCTGGCCTCGATCTACGGCTCTTATCAGCCGTTCATCTTTGATGGAGGTTCGGTACCGGCTGCGTCAGCGAAAGCCGCGGCCGCACGGGCCAGTTACGACTGCTTGTCGGTGCTGTATCCGGCACAGCAGCGGCGCCTGCTCGCGATTCTGGAAGCCGAATTGGCGAGGCTGGCGGACGGCGACGCGAAGGCATCCGGTCTTGCGCTCGGCGCGGCGTCAGCGCGTGTGGTGCTCGATGCGAGGGCAAACGATGGCTCCGAGTTGAGCCTGCCGACGGCGCCGTCGAGTTATCTCAGCAGTGCAGAGCCGGGCCGCTGGCGGCCCGATCCGCTGAATCCGGAGCAGCAGGTGCTCGGCGCCGAATGGAAACGTGTCGTCCCGTTCGTCGTGCCGACCGCGGCGGTATTCCGGGCGCCGCCACCGCCGGCGCTGACGAGCCAGGCTTATGCCGACGCCTTCGACGATGTGAAGCAGTTTGGTGGCGACGGCATCATCACGCCGACCGTGCGGACCCCCGAGCAGACGCACAGCGCGCTGTTCTGGGCCTACGACGGCACACCGAGCCTGTGTGCGCCGGCGAGGATGTACAACCAGATCCTCGCTTCGATCGTTCGCGAAAAGAATCTTCCGCTCGACCAGATCGCACGCCTGCTGGCGATTGCGAATGTTGCGCTGGCCGATACCGGCATCGTCGTCTGGGAATCGAAATTCTTCTACGACTACTGGCGGCCGGTCACCGCGATCCGCGAGGCCGATCCGGGCAGCGGGCCGACCGGCAAGGGCGACGGCAATCCGGCCACCGCCGGCGATGCCGGATGGACACCGCTCGGCTCACCGGCGTCGAACCTCAGCCGTGCCGATTTCACGCCGCCGTTCCCGAGCTATCCGTCCGGCCACGCCGGTTTTGGTGGTGCGACCTTCCAGACGCTCAGGAACTATTTCGGCACCGATGATGTGCCGTTCACCTTCGTCTCCGACGAATTCAACGGCACCACCAGAGACAGCGCCGGGCGCATCCGGCCGCACTGGCCGCGCTCGTTCGCCAGTCTCAGTGCCGCGGAACAGGAAAACGCCCAAAGCCGGATCTACCTCGGCGTGCATTTCAGCTTCGACAAGCAGCCGGCGATCGAGCAGGGCAACCAGGTTGCCAACCACGTGATGAGCCGCATCTACCGCGCCAGATCGGCGGCTGCCTGATCCGGCTGCGACACCAGCAGCCTGCTGGGCAACACGAGGCTGGCGCGCCCGCCTTCTACAATCCGCCGCTCACGGGCCGTTAGCTCAGTTGGTTAGAGCAGAGGACTCATAATCCTTTGGTCGTTGGTTCAAGTCCAACACGGCCTACCAGCATCATCATCCGCCTGTCGCTCGCGCCGCTGCAAGGCGAGGGTTTGGCAGGCGTGTTTGGAAGACGGCAACAGGTCGCCAGCGCCTGTCGCGCCTTGCCGCCACCGCAAGCTCAGGCGCCGACCCGCTTCCGCACCGCCTGCACATCGCGCACCGGCCGCACCTCGATGCAGCCGTAGCGCACCCACGGAAATTCCTGCGCGATGCGAACCGCATCGTCGATCGAATCGGCCTCGATCAGATTGAAGCCGGCGAGCATTTCCTTGGTTTCGGCAAACGGGCCGTCGAGCACCGTGGTCTTGCCGTCCCGCGTCCTGACTGACCGGGCCGATGCCGGCGCCTCCAGTTGCTGGAAGGAAACGAGCTTGCCGACGCCCTGCATTTCGTCGGCGTGCTGCAGGCACTGCTTCATCTCGGCATCGAAGGCCTCCGGCGGCAATTCGCCGAGCAGTTTTTCATCCACGTACACCAGCAGAAGATATTGCAAGGTCAGGGCTCCCGATCAACGTCGCTGTGTATTCTGCGCCCGGGATGTCGAGATCGACGCCGGTCGATCGTCGTGATGATGAAGGCATGGTCTGCGCCAGCCAGGTGTCAGCGGCCCTCGTCCCACTACAAGGAGATTCTTCATGCGCGTGATGGTGATGGTCAAGGCGTCGTCGGCCTCGGAAGCCGGCGAGATGCCCGACAGCGAGTTGCTTGCCGCAATGGGCAAGTTCAACGAGGAATTGGTTCAGGCGGGTGTCATGCTGGCCGGCGAGGGCCTGCACCCCAGCCGCAAGGGCGTTCGTATTCGCTATTCGGGCAGCGAGCGCAGCGTCATCGACGGGCCGTTTGCAGAGACCAAGGAACTGGTTGCCGGATTCTGGCTGTGGCAGGTGCGATCGATGGACGAGGCCATCGAGTGGGCACGGCGCTGCCCGAACCCGCATGCTGAGGATTGCGAGGTCGAGATCCGCCCTGTTTTCGAAGCCGACGACTTCGGCGATGCCTTTACGCCCGAGTTGCGCGAACAGGAAGATCGCCTGCGGGCCGACATCGAAGCCCGGCGCACCTAGTCTGCCGTGGCGCGTGACCTGCATGCGACGATCGATGCCGTCTGGCGCATCGAGGCCGCGAGGATCATCGGCGCGGTTGCGCGGATCGTGCGCGATGTCGGGCTGGCCGAGGAGCTGGCGCAGGATGCGCTGGTCGCCGCGATCGAACACTGGCCGCGCGACGGCATTCCCGACAATCCTGCAGCCTGGCTGATGACCACCGCCAGAAACCGGGCGCTCGACCGGCTGCGCCAGGAGGCGCTGCATCTGCGCCGTCAGCAGGAGTTGGGCGCCGATGCGGCGGCGCGCGGCGACCATGTCGTACCCGACTTCAGCGATGCGCTGGACGAGCGCGACAGCTTCGGCGATGACCTGCTGCGGCTGGTGTTCACCGCCTGCCACCCGGTGTTGTCCAGGCCGGTCCAGGTCGCGCTGACGCTGCGTCTGCTGGGCGGTCTCACCACCACCGAGATCGCCCGCGCCTTCCTGCAGCCCGAGCCGACGATTGCACAGCGCATCGTGCGCGCCAAACGTACGCTGTCGGCGGCGCGGGTGCCGTTCGAGGTACCGCAGGGCGAGGCGCTGCGCGAGCGGATGGCGGCAGTGCTGGAAGTGGTCTATCTGATCTTCAACGAGGGCTACTCGGCCACCGCGGGCGAAGACTGGCTGCGTCCGGCGCTGTGCGAGGAAGCGCTGCGGCTGGGCCGTGTGCTTGCCGCGCTGGCGGCGGACGAAGCCGAGGTCCATGGCCTGGTTGCGCTGATGGAAATCCAGGCATCGCGCCTGCGCGCCCGGACCGACGCGGCCGGGCGCCCCATCCTGTTGCCGGATCAGGACCGGGGCCGCTGGGACCATGTGCTGATCGGCCGCGGTCTGGCGGCACTCGAACGGGCCAGAACGATCGCCGCCGCCAGCGGCGCCGAGCCCGGCCCCTATGCACTGCAGGCGGCCATCGCGGCCTGCCATGCGAGGGCGCGAACCGCCGCGGAGACGGACTGGGCACAGATCGTCGCGCAATACGATGCCCTGCTTCGATGCATGCCGTCGCCGGTGGTCGAGCTCAACCGTGCGGTCGCGGTCGGAATGGCCGAGGGCGCAGGCGCTGCCCTTCCGCTGGTCGACAGCCTGGCCCGCGATCCGCTGCTGCAGCGCTACCACCTGATGCATGCGGTGCGCGCCGACCTGCTCGACAAGCTCGGCCGCGCCGATGAAGCGTGCGACGCGCTGCGCCGCGCCGCCGGGTTGACGCAGAACGCGCGTGAGCGCGAACTGCTGCTGGCCCGTGCACAACGCCTCGCCCATTGATTTCTTGCGATCTCGTGCGCGGGATGTCGATTTGTTCGCTGCTCGTTCGTCGTCACATGGTGAGCCCGACAAACCCAACCCTGATCAAAGGAGCATTCGAATGTCCACCACGTTGACGCCCTATCTCAGCTTCGACGGCAAGACCAGAGACGCTTTTGCCTTTTACGAGCGAGCCCTCGGCGCGAAGATCGAAAAGATGATGCGCTACGACGACATGCCGGCGTCCGCAGCGTCAGGCGAGGGCTGCGCCGAGGGAGGCCCACCCAGCGGCGACGGCATCATGCATGCGTGCCTGGCGCTGCCCGGCGGCGCGATGCTGTTCGCCGGCGACACGCCGCCCGGCATGCCGCACGACGGCATCAAGGGCGTGATGCTCGCATTGCAGTTCGACACGGTCGACCAGGCACGGGCCGCATTCGATGCGCTGTCGAACGGTGGCCAGGTGACGATGCCGTTGGCGCCGACGTTCTGGGCCGAGATATTCGGCATGGTGACCGATCGCTTCGGCGTCAGCTGGGGCATCAACGGTGCGCCGAAAGAGTTCCAGTGATTCCCTGTCCCAGTTCGCAAAGGAGCAAGCTCATGTATGTCGATGGATTCATGGCGGCCGTCCCGACCGCCAACAAGGAGGCGTTTCGCCGCCACGCCGCGGATGCAGCGGTCATCTTCAAGGAATGCGGCGCGCTGTCGGTCGTCGAGTGCTGGGGCGACGACGTGCCCGAAGGCAAGCTCAACTCGATGCACACCGCGGTACTGCGCGAGGCCGACGAGACGGTCATTTTTTCCTGGATCAGCTGGCCCGACAAGGCCACCCGCGATGCGGGAATGGCGAAGGTGATGGCCGATCCACGCATGTCGCCCGAGCACAACCCGATGCCCTTCGACGGCAAACGCGTGATCTTCGGTGGCTTCGAGGCCATCGTGAACGAATAGGCGGGCGCAAGCATCGCAAGCTTCGCAATGCCTGCGGCTGCCTGATTGCCGCGGCGAGGCGGCTCGGACTCGACTGCGGGCCGATGTCTGGCTTCGATGCGGCGCAGGCAGATACCTTGTTCTGGGAAGGCACTGCGGTGCACACGAATCTCCTGTGCATCTCGGTCACGGCGACCGCAACGGCCTGCGCGAGCGGCCGCCACGGCTGGGTTGCGACGAGGTGTGCGAGGTGTTGTGACCGTCGGTGTCGCTTGCCGTTGCCTGAGCAGCGCGTCCTGCGGCGCGATCCTTGGTCTCGACGTCGTCTAGGCCAACCCGAGCATCTCCCGCGTCTCCTGCGGCGATGCGATCTCGCGGCCGGCGGCGCGGGCGGTGCGTACCGCCATCCGGACAACCTCCTCGTTGCGCGGACATCCCAGTTCGAGGTACGGATGGTCGCCGATGCCGGGGGCCAAATGGCCGCCGAGCCGGGCCGTCGTATCGGCCAGCTCGAGCAGGTTGCCGCCGACCACATTGCTGGCCCATTCGACCTTGCGGTTCGCCGGCAGAAACGCGAGGTGGGCTTTGAGCCCGGCGGCGGTGCCGGGATGCCCGGTCAGGCAGGCGCCTTCGGTCATGTTGACGAGAAACCAGGCCGGCTCGTCGACCAGTCCCATCTCGATCATCGCCGCGGCGCGGCGCGTGAAGCCGACCGCCCAGGTCACGAGCTGCGGCTTGATGCCGCTGCGCTTGAAGTCCCGCGCATACAGCTCGAGCGTCGTCGTCCGGTTGATATAGACCCGTTCGCCGTGGTGGAAGCTGCGCGATTCGGCGTCGTAGCTCTCGAGGTTGACGCTGCCGGTATCGATCGGCGCGAAGTCCGGGCGCGTCGCCGGGTCACACGCCAGCGTCGTCACGCAGGCTATGCGGCCGGCCGGGTCGTCGTCGTTGGCGAACCAGCCGAGTGTCGGGTGCACCAGGATGTCGCTGCGGCTGCGGATCTTGCGGATGATCTCGGCATAGGCGTCGACGCCGTGCAGCGGCGAGCCGTCCGGGTTGCGCGCATGGAAGTGGACGATGCTGGCGCCCTCCTCGCGGCAACGGGCCGCGGTCTCGGCGATCTCGTCGGCGGTCCACGGCACATGCGGGTTGTCGTCGCGCATTGCATATTCGTTGATGCGCGCCTCGATGATCATCTTCTTCGTCATCGCTGTCTCCTTGTCGAGGCCTCGCGCATCTGCAGGCGTCCGTCGCGTTGCTGCGATCCGCGCGGCGGGTCTGGGACACTGTATGCAGGCCCGCGAACATTGGCAATCGCGCTTATCGCGCAGATTGTCCAGGTCCGTTAAACAATCCTTCGCTCCCCACCCGCCATGAAAGCCCTGCTGCAACGCGTCACCGAAGCCCGTGTCGAGATCGACGGCCGCACTGTCGGCGCAATCGATGCCGGCCTGCTGGTGCTGTTGTGCGCCGAACGCGGCGACAGCGATGCGCTGGCCGAGCGGATGCTTTCAAAGATCCTGAAGCTGCGCATCTTTGCCGACGACGCCGGCAAGATGAACCGCAGCGTGCAGGATATCGGCGGCGGCCTGCTCGTCGTCAGCCAGTTCACGCTGGCCGCCGACGCCAGCAGCGGCAACCGGCCGAGCTTCACGCAGGCGGCGCCGCCCGACGAAGGCGAACGGTTTTATCGCTTGTTTGTCGAGCGTGCGCGGGCGCAGCATCCGCTCGTGCAGACCGGCGAATTCGGCGCGGCGATGCGGGTCTCGCTGGTCAACGACGGGCCGGTGACGATTCCGCTGCAGATGTCGGCATGAGCGGGCCGGCGCAGTGAATCCCGATCCGGTTGTTCTGCCGCCAGCCGATGCCGTTGCCGACGCGCCGCCCTCGCCGCAGCAACTGGCACGGGCACGTTGGGCGACTCGCGCGCAGTTTGCTGCGCTCGGTCTGCTGGCCGGCGCCTGGGGCGTCCACATACCATCGGTGAAGGCGCACTACCAGCTCGACGAATTCAATCTGTCGCTGATGCTGCTGGCCGGGGGCTGCGGTGCCGTGTCGATGTTGTTTGTTGCCGGCAGGGCGATCGGGCGCTTCGGTGCGCGGCGTGGCGCCGCAATGGCCGGGCTCGCTGTCTGTGCGGCATTGATGCTTGTGCTGGCCTGGGCCGGCATCGTCCCGCTGCTGCTGACGATGCTGCTGCTCGGCGCCGGCATGAGCCTGTTCGACGTCGCGATCAACGCCGAAGGCACTGCGCTCGAAAGCCTGGGCGGGCGCTCGGTGATGAGCAACCTGCACGCGATGTTCAGCGTCGGCGGCATGGCCGGCGCCGGCCTGACGTCGCTGCTGCTGCGCGCTGGCGTTGCGCCGCTGTTGCAACTGCTGCTGGTGGGCAGTGCCGTTGCGGTGCTGATCGTTGTTGCCTCCCGTTCGATGCTGGAAGTGCATCCACGCGACGATTCGCTGCCGCAGGCCCACTTCGCGTGGCCGAGAGGCCAGCTGCTGGTGATCGGTCTGCTGGTCTTTTGCGGCATGACAGCAGAAGGCGTGATGTACGACTGGTCGGTGCTCTACCTCGAGCAACAGGTGTTGATGTCGCAGGCGCAGGCCGGCCTCGGTTATGCGGCATTTGCCGCGGCGATGGCGGCGACCCGATTCGCCGGCGATGCGCTGCGCAGCCGCTTTGCGGAACGGCGTGTGCTCGGTTTTGGCGCAGCAGTGGCGGCCACCGCAATGGCCATCGTTCTCGTCAGCGGCCATCCGCTGCTGTCGGTGGTCGGCTTCGCGCTGGTTGGTGCCGGGCTCGCGCCGGTCGTGCCGATCCTGTTCAGCGCGGCGACGCGTGTGCGCGGTGTCAGCCGGGCAGCGGCGATCGCGTCGGCCTCGTCGGTCGGTTATGTCGGCTTCATGGTCGGGCCGCCGCTGATCGGTGGCATCGCCCATGCCAGCTCGTTGACGATTGCGCTCGGCGTCGTCGTCGTTGCCGCGGCGTTGCTGGCCATCGGCGCGCGGCGCATTCCATAAGAATTTTCAGCGCGGGTTGGCAGGCCCGCCCTCCGCATGCTGCTCGATCAGCTTGTGCAGGATGCGTTTCAGCGCGCGTGCGTCGTCGGCGCCGAGCGCGTCGACAACCGCCGCCTCATGCTCGCGCGCCTGCTGCACCAGCCGGTCGGCCAACGCCAGGCCATCGTCGGTCAGCCGGATCCGCGTGAAGCGGCGGTCGCTGCTGTCGGCCGCGCGCTGCAGCAGGCCGGCCTGCACCATGCGTTCGGCAATCCGCGTCAGCGTCGACTGCGGTATCAGCACCATCGTCGCGACTTCGCCGATCGTCCGCGCACTGCCGTCGGCCAGCGTCGCCAGTACCCGCCACTGCAGCACCGGCAGGCGGGCGCGCTGCACGACGGCATGGAATTCGGCCGAGATAAGGTGGCTGGTGCGCGCCAGCAGGTAGGCCAGATAGTCGTCGATGAAGGCGGCCGGTTGGGCGGCCGGTTCGATGTCAGCAACGCGCACCGATTGCATGGCAGGCTTTGGCACGGTTACCCTCCTGGCGGGGAAACAACCCCTTTACAGATGCATTTGCATATGTTCATATCTGAACTATAGGTCGGGCTGCCGGCCTGCACAAGCCTGCATTCAGAGGACGCGATGGCGGAAAGATCGTTTGCCGAAGAGGTGAAGAAGCTGCGGCTCGGCGAGGGCGAAACCTTCGCCGGCGAGGGCATCCTCGCGGTCACGAAAGCGCTGCTGCAATCCGGCGTGGCCTATGTCGCCGGCTACCAGGGCTCGCCGATCTCGCACTTGATGGACGTGCTCGCCGATGCGCAGGACATCCTTTCCGAGATGGGTGTGCATTTCGAGACCAGCGCCAGTGAAGCGACTGCGGCGGCGACGCTCGCGGCATCGGTCAACTACCCGCTGCGCGGTGCGGTCACGTTCAAGTCGACCGTCGGCACCAATGTCGCGTCCGATGCGCTCGCCAACCTCGCTTCCGGCGGCGTCACCGGCGGTGCGCTGGTGATCGTCGGCGAGGATTACGGCGACGGCTCGAGCATCATGCAGGAGCGCAGCCATGCGTTCGCGATGAAATCGCAGATGTGGCTGCTCGATCCGCGGCCGAACCTGCCGTCGATCGTCAAGGCGGTCGAGGACGGCTTCGAATTGTCCGAGGCCAGTCATACGCCGGTGATGCTGCAGCTGCGCATCCGCGCTTGCCATGTGCACGGGCATTTCACCGCGAAGGACAACCGCAAGCCGGCCTTCACGCTCGCCGATGCCGCCAATCAGCCGAAACGCGACGCGCAGCGCATCGTGCTGCCGCCGGCAAGTTTTCTGCACGAGCAGGAGAAGATCGAGCAGCGCTGGCCGGCGGCGGTGCGCTTCATCGAGGAGCGCGGCCTGAACGAATTTTTTGGCGAAGGCGAATCCGACGTCGGCATCATCGTTCAGGGCGGCCTCTACAACTCGACGCTGCGTGCCCTCGAGCGGCTGGGCCTCGCCGATGTCTATGGGCGGCCGAAACTGCCGCTGTACGTGATGAACGTCGCCTATCCGCTGATCGATTCGGAACTGCTGCGTTTCTGCAGCGGCAAGAAGGCGGTGCTGCTGGTCGAGGAAGGCCAGCCGAACTACATCGAGCAGGGCATCACGACGGTGTTGCGCAAGGCCGACCTGCAAACCCGGCTGGTCGGCAAGGGCGTGTTGCCCGCGGCCGGCGAATATACGCCGGCGGCGCTCGGCAAGGGGCTGCGCGCGTTTTTTGCCGAACATGCGCCGCAGTGGCTGCCGACCACCTTCAACGAGGCGAAGCTGGCGCCTGCCGGCAGCCAGAAGGTGATCCCGCTGAAGGCGATCGACAGCCAGGTTCATGCGCGGCCACCGGGGCTGTGCACCGGCTGCCCGGAGCGGCCGGTCTTCGCGGCGCTGAAGCTGGTGCAGCGCGAGCTCGGTGAACACCACATCAGCGCCGATATCGGCTGCCATTTGTTCTCGATCCTGCCGCCATTCCACATCGGCAATACGACGATGGGTTACGGCCTTGGCGCGGCCGGCGCGGCGGCCTTCCATGGCACGCCGGGCCGGCGCCCGATCAGCATCATGGGCGACGGCGGCTTCTGGCACAACGGTTTGACCAGTGGCATCGCGAATGCGGTATTCAACAAGAGCGACGGCCTGACGCTGATCATCGACAACAACTACACCGCGGCGACCGGCGGCCAGGACATCCCGTCGTCGCGCGCGAACAACCGCAGCCGCAGCACCTTCCACGCGATCGAGCAGGCGGTGCGCGGCGTCGGCGTGAACTGGGTGCGCACGATCCGCCGCACCTACGACGTTGCCGGCATGCGAAACGCAATCCGCGATGCATTGACGAGCAAGCAGGCAGGGCCGAAGGTCATCGTTGCGCAGTCCGAATGCATGCTGAACCGGCAACGGCGCGAGAAGCCGCTGGTGCGCAAGGCGATCGCCGACGGCAAACGCCAGGTCCGCGAACGTTTCGGCGTCGACAGCGATACCTGCACCGGCGACCATTCGTGCATCCGCATCAGCGGCTGCCCGTCGCTGAGCATCAAGCCGAATCCGGATCCGCTGCGCAGCGACCCGGTCGCCACCGTGCTCGACAGCTGCGTCGGCTGCGGCATGTGCGGCGAGGTCTCGCATGCAGCGGTGTTGTGCCCTTCTTTCTACCGCGCCGAGATCATCAGCAACCCGAGTCGCTGGGATCGTTTCAAGTCACGGCTGCGCGAGCGCGTGATCGGCACGCTGCAGGCGCGCAACAGCCGGCGCATCGCCGCGACCGCGCTATGAGCAACGGCAGCGTTCAACCGATCAAGATCGCGATCCTTGCGATGGGTGGCGAGGGTGGCGGCGTGCTCGCCGACTGGATCGTCGACCTCGGCGAACACAACGGCTACCTCGCGCAGAGCACCTCGGTCGCCGGCGTCGCGCAACGCACCGGCGCGACGATCTACTACCTCGAGTTGTTTCCGCGCGCCGCGGCCGAAGCCGCCGGCGCGGAGCCGGTGCTGTCGCTGATTCCGACGCCCGGCGACGTCGACGTGCTGATCGCCTCCGAGCTGATGGAGGCCGGCCGAGCGGTGCAGCGCGGCCTCGTCACCCCGGACCGCACGACGCTGATCGCATCGACGCACCGCGTCTATGCAATCGCCGAAAAGTCGGCGATGGGCAACGGCGTCGCCGACAGCCGCACGATCGAAGCCGCCTGCATCGACGCGGCAAAAACCTTCGTGCGCTTCGACATGGCGGCCGTCACCGAGCAGACCGGCAGCGTGATCAGCGCGGTGATGTTTGGCGCGCTGTGCGGTGCTGCGGTGCTGCCGTTCTCGCGCGAGGCCTTCGAGGCGACGATCCAGCGCGGCGGCGTCGGTGTCGCCGCCAGCCTGCGCGCCTTCGGCGAGGGCGCAGCGCGTGCAAGCGAAACGCCGCCGCCGATCGCCGAACCGGCGTCGGCACCGCTGCGCCCGCTGCCGGAGCGCCACGACCACCCCGAGGTCGATGCACTGCTGCAACGGCTGCAGCGCGACTTCGCGCCGGCCGAGCAGCCGCTGATCGGTGAAGGTGTGCGGCGGCTGGTCGATTACCAGGATCCGGCCTATGCCGGCCTCTATCTCGACCGCGTCGCGGCGATCCAGCGCCACGGCGATCCGGCACTGACCGCCGAGGTTGCGCGCCATCTCGCGTTGTGGATGAGTTACGAGGATACGGTCCGCGTCGCCGAACTGAAGGTGCGTGCCACGCGCTTCGAACGGGTGCGTGGCGAAGCCCGGGTCGGTGAGCAGCAGCTGCTGCAGATCAATGAATTCCTGCATCCGCGGCTGCAGGAGATCTGCGACACGCTGCCGGCAGCGCTCGGCCGCTGGTTGCTGCAATCGGGCGCGCCGCGCCGCCTCGTCGAACGCTTCACGCAGCACGGCCGCATCGTGCAGACCAGTTCGCTGCGCGGCTTCCTGCTGCTGTACACGCTGGCCGGGCTGCGCCGCTGGCGGCGCGGCAGCCTGCGTTACCAGGTCGAGAACGCGCGCATCGAGGATTGGCTGGCCAGAATTTCTGCCGCGGCATCGACCGACCCGGCGCTCGCGCTCGAGATCGCGCGCTGCCAGCGCCTGGTCAAGGGTTACAGCGATACCCATGAACGCGGCACGCGCAATTTCGACAAGCTGATGGGCGCCTGCGAACGCCTCGCCGGCAAACCCGAAGCGGCCGCGGCGCTGCGCCGTCTTCGCGATGCGGCGCTCGCCGACGAACACGGCCATGCGCTCGACGCGGCGCTGGCCGGCATCTGAGAAAGGAGCACGACGATGGACCGCTACAACGGACCCACCGAAGACCTGAAGGCGCGGGTCGGCGCGCTGGTGCAGCCGGACCGCGTGCACCGCGACCTGTATATCAATCCGGAAATCTTCGCGCTCGAGCAGCAGCACTTCTTTGCGAATACCTGGAACTATGTCGGCCACAGCAGCCAGATTCCGAACAACGGCGACTACCTGACCGCCGAGATCGGCGGCCGGCCGCTGATCGTCGTGCGCCACTCCGACGGCGAGGTCAAGGTGCTGATGAACCGCTGCGCGCACAAGGGATCCCGCCTCGTCACCGCGCCGTGCGGCAATACCGGCAAGGTGTTGCGCTGCCCGTACCACGCCTGGACCTTCCGCACCGACGGCTCGCTGCTGAACATGCCGGTGCGCGAAGGTTATGAAGGCACGAACGTGCGCGAATGCGAAAGCGGAAAGGGACTGGTCGCGATCAACAACGTGCGCGTCTACCGCGGTTTCATCTTCGCGCGGATCAACGATGTCGGGCCCGATTTCGAAAGCTATTTCGGCGAATCGCTCAGTTCGATCGACAACATGGCCGATCGCTCGCCGGAAGGTGAGCTGGAGATCGCCGGCGGCTGCCTGCGCTATACGCATGCCTGCAACTGGAAGATGTTCGTCGAGAACCTCAACGACACGATGCACCCGATGGTCGTGCACGAGTCGTCGGCCGGCACCGCGGTCAAGATGTGGATGGGCAAGCCGGCCGACGAGCCGAAACCGATGGCGATCGAGCAGTTTGCGCCATTCATGTCGGACTACAAGTTCTTCGACGACATGGGCGTGCGCGTCTTCGACAACGGCCACAGTTTTTCCGGCGTCAAGTTCAGCATCCACTCGAAATATTCAGGTGTGCCGGCCTACGAGGAGGCGATGATCAAGGCCTACGGCAAGGAGCGCGCGCACGAGATCCTCGGCCTGACGCGGCACAACACCGTCTATTTTCCGAACCTGACGATCAAGGGCGCGATCCAGGCGATACGCGTCGTGAGGCCCGTTGCCGTCGACAAGACCATCATCGAAAGCTGGACCTTCCGGCTGAAGGGCGCGCCGAAGCAGTTGCTCGAGCGCACCGCGATGTATTCGCGGCTGATCAATTCGCCGTTCTCGGTGGTCGGCCACGACGACCTGCACGCCTATCGCGGTATCCAGCAGGGCCTGCATGCCAGCGGCAACGACTGGATCAGCCTGCACCGCAATTTCGACCCCGCAGAGATCGGCCAGGCCGATGTCACCGCCAACGGCACCAGCGAGATCTCGATGCGCAACCAATATCGCGCATGGGCCAAATACATGACGATGAGCATGTGACATTTTTCCGTGGGAGCGGCTTCAGCCGCGATTCGGGCTGATGCCATGCGACGAAATCGGGGCTGAACCCCCTTCCACAAGCATTTGCGATGACCGAGCTTGAAAAGATGACACCAGACCAAGTCACTGCCGAACACCTCGTCGAATTTGTCTACCGCGAAGCGCGGCTGCTCGATGCGCGCGACTTCGAGAGCTGGAACAAGCTGTTCACCGACGATGCGATCTACTGGGTGCCGCTGACGCCGGACCAGCCGCCCGGACTCGAGCACACCTCGCACATGTACGAGGACAAGCTGCTGCGCGAGCTGCGGATCGAGCGCTTCAAGAGCCCGCGCGCGTTTTCGCAGCAGCCGCCGAGCCGCTGCCATCACCTGCTGCAGCAGCCGCATGTCGAAACCCTCGATGCCGCTGCCAACCATTTCGTGACCCGCACCGAGTTCCACTACAGCGAGTCGAGCGGCGACGAGATGCTGATGCTGGTTGGCACCGCGTTCCACCACCTCCGTGTCGACGACGGCGCGCTGCGCATCACGCTGAAGCGTGTCAACCTGCTGAACTGCGACGCGGCGCTGCCGCCGGTGCAGCTGTTCATATGAAACAGCAGAACATCTGTGGGAGGGGCTTGTCTTGTGGGAGGGGCTTCAGCCCCGATTCGGGCTGTGGCCACGCCATTGAATCGGGGCTGAAGCCCCTCCTACAGGCGAGCTGACATGCCCATGGCTGAAGACACCGTGTACCAGGCCTTCGTCGAGCGCGCGCAGCGCCGGCCCGACGCCGACTTCCTCTGCACCGAGGCGGTGACTGCTGGCGCCTATGGCATCGAGGCCGCAACGCTGTCCTATGGCGATGCGCTGGCCAGCATCGAATCGCTGCGCGAACGGTATGCCGCGGCCGGCTACGGCCATGGCCACCGCGCCGGTCTGCTGCTCGAGAACCGGCCCGACTTCTTTCTGCACTGGTTTGCGCTGAATGCGCTCGGCGTCAGCGTCGTGCCGATCAACAACGACCTGCGTTCGGTCGAACTCGGCTACCTGCTCGAGCACAGCGAGCTGTGTCTCGTGGTCGGGCTCGAGCAGCGCTTCGGCGACCTGCGCGCCGCCGCGGCCGCCGGGCGCGAGCCGGTGCTGCTGCGGCCGGACGATTCGGGGCCGGTTGCGCCGCCGCCACTGCCGGCGCCGCGTGCCGGCGAGCCGATCACCAATGCCAGCGAATGTGCATTGCTGTATACGTCGGGCACCACCGGTCGGCCGAAGGGCTGCGTGCTGAGCAACGACTATTTTCTGCTCGCAGGGCAGTGGTATGCCGGGATCGGCGGCCTGTGCACGCTGCGCGACGGCGCCGAGCGGCTGATCACGCCGCTGCCGCTGACGCACATGAATGCGATGGCCTATTCGGCAATGGCGATGGTGAAAACCGGCGGCTGCCTGGTGCAGCTCGACCGCTTCCATCCCGGCAGCTGGTGGCAATCGGTGCGCGATACACGCGCGACGATCGTCCACTATCTCGGCGTGATGCCGGCGATGCTGATCGGCGCGCCGCCATCGGCCGATGATGCGGCCCACCGGGTGCGTTTCGGTTTCGGCGCCGGTGTCGACCGCCGCCAGCATGCGGCGTTCGAAGAGCGCTTCGGCTTTCCGCTGCTCGAAGCCTGGGCGATGACCGAAACCGGCGCCGGCGCAGTCGTGATCGCGAATCGCGAGCCGCGTCATGTCGGACAGTCCTGTTTCGGCCGCGCCGAAGCGGCGGTCGAATGGCGGCTCGTCGACGAGGAAGGCCTCGATGTGCCGACCGGCAGCAATGGCGAACTGCTGGTGCGCGCCGCCGGCGCCGACCCGCGGCGCGGCTTCTTCAGCGAATACCTGAAGGACGAACAAGCGACGGCCGAAGCCTGGCAGGGCGGCTGGTTCCACACCGGCGACCTTGTCCGCGCCGACGCCGACGGCAACCTCTTTTTCGTCGATCGGCGCAAGAACGTGATTCGCCGCAGCGGCGAGAACATCTCGGCGGTCGAGGTCGAAAGCGTGCTCGCGCAGCATCCGGCGGTGCGCGCGGTCGGCGTCGCGGCGACGCCCGACGCGGTGCGCGGCGACGAGGTGCTGGCCTGCATCGTGCTGCGCGAGCCGGTCGATGCCGATGATGCGCTGCGCAAGCTTGCAGAAGACCTGACCCGCCATGCATTGCAGCAGCTCGCCTATTACAAGGCGCCGGGTTATGTCGCCTTTGTCGACGCCTTGCCGCTGACGCTGTCGCAGAAGGTGCAGCGCGCGCAGTTGAAGGCGCTGGCCGCCACGCTGCCCGGCACGCCGCGCTGTGTCGATACGCGGGCGTTGAAGAAGAGGTCGTCATGACCCGCCGCGGCTACGAAGGCATTGCCGTTGCGGTCCCGGTGACCGTCCCGTACCAGCGTTTTTCGACGCAGGGTGCGCCATGGTTTCTCGGCCAGGTGCTCGCTGCGCTCGTCAAGCAGGCCGGCATCGCGAAGGACGATATCGACGGGCTTTGTGTCTCGAGTTTTTCGCTGTCTCCGGATACCGCGGTCGGCCTGACCCAGCACCTCGGCGTCAGCCCGCGCTGGCTCGATCACATTCCGATGGGCGGCGCGTCGGGTGTCGTCGCGGTGCGCCGGGCGGCGCGTGCGGTGCAGGCAGGCGACGCCGATATCGTTGCCTGCATTTCCGGCGACACCAACCATGTCGATTCGTTCTGGCAGATGCTCGGCAGTTTTTCCGGCTTCGCGCGCGACGCAACCTGGCCCTATGGCTCGGGCGGGCCGAATTCGATGTTCGCCTTCATCACCGCGCACCAGATGCGAACCACCGGCGCGAAACGCGAGGACTTCGGCCGCATCTGCGTCGCCCAGCGCGACAACGCGCTCGGCATTTCGCATGCAATGTTCAGGAAGCCGCTGACGCTCGACGACTACATGAATGCGCGGGTGATCGCCGACCCGATCCACCTGTTCGACTGCGTGATGCCGTGCGCCGGCGGCGACGGCGTGCTGGTGATGAGCGAACAGCGCGCGCGCGACCTTGGCCTGCCATATTCGCAGGTGCTGGCCGCCACCGAGCGCCACAACGCCTACCGCGACGACCCGATCATGTTCCGCGGCGGCTGGGCAGTCGACCGCGACGAATTGTTCGGCATGGCCGGCATCAAGCCGGAGGCACTCGACTTCGTGCAGTTCTACGACGACTACCCGGTGATCGTGATGATGCAGTACGAAGGCCACGGGCTGTGCGGCGAAGGCGAGGGCGTCGATTTCGTGCGCAGCCACACGCTGACCGTCGACGGCACGCTGCCGACCAATACCAGCGGCGGCCAGCTGTCGATGGGCCAGGCCGGCGCCGCCGGCGGTTATCTCGGCCTCGTCGAAGCGGTTCGCCAGCTGACCGATAGCCCGCTCGGCAAACCGGTGCCCGATGCCGAGGTCGGCCTCGTCAGCGGTTTCGGGATGATCACTTATGACCGCTGCCTGTGTACCGGTGGCTTGATCCTGGCGAGGGCCTGATGACGGCAAGCGAATCGGGGCTGAAGCCCCTCCCACAAAGTCGACCCAGGTTGCTGCCCGTGTGCGCCAGCGGCGGCATGCCTGTGGGCGATAGCCCGCTCGGCAAACCGGTGCCCGATGCCCAGGTCGGCCTCGTCAGCGGTTTCGGAATGATCACCTACGACCGCTGCCTGTGCACCGGCGGCTTGATCCTGGCGAGGGCCTGATGACGGCAAGCAAATCGGGGCTGAAGCCCCTCCCACAAAGTCGACCCAGGCTGCTGCCCGATTGCGCCAGCGGCGGCATGCCTGTGGGAGGGGCTTCAGCCCCGATTGGCGAAGGTCCGAAATATTTGAGGAGCTTTGCCCGATGACCATGCCCCTGATCCGCCCGAAGCGCAAGAACCCGGTGCTGCGCACCCGGCTGCCGACGCTGCCGCCGGGGCAGCGCGGCCGGGTTGCGCTCGGGATGACGGCGGCGGCGGCCGAAGGGCGCTTCGAATTGCAGGTGTGCCAGGACTGCGGCGCCGTGCAATACCCGCCGCGCGAGGCATGCCATGCCTGTCTGTCATCGCGGCTGAAATGGACCGAACAGGACGGCGCCGGTGAATTGCTGAGCCAGACCACGCTGGCGCACAGCAACGACCTGTTTTTCCGCGAACGGCTGCCGTGGCGGCTCGGGCTGGTGCGGCTCGATGCCGGCGCGACGCTGATGCTGCACCTGCACGGCGATGTGCCCGATGCGCCGACCCGCGTCAAGGTCGGCGCGCGGCTCGACCGCGCCGGCCAGGCGGTGCTGATCGCTTTTCCGACCGAGGAAACCCCGAACATGAACGACGATCCGATGTTGCGCGAGATGGGCTGCGACCCGAAATTCCGCAAGGTACTGGTCAGTGACGGCAAGTCGGCGGTCGGCCAGGCGCTGGTGCAAGCGCTTGCCAAGGCCGGCGCAGACCTGATCTGGGTCGGCCATGCCGAACCGTGGAAGAAGATTCCGGGCTTCGACGAGATCACGAAGCTGCCACAGGTCGCACTGGTGCCGCTCGACCTGACCAACGGCCGCTCGGTGTCCGATCTGGCTGGCGCGATCGCCGGCAAGGTCGATATCGTGATCAACAACGCCGAGGTGCACCGCACCAGCGGCGTCGCGAACCGGCGCGGCACCGATGTCGCGCGCGCCGAGATGGACATCAACTATTTCGGCGCGCTGCGCCTCGCGCAGGAATTCGGCCCGGCGCTGAAGGGCCGCGGCGCCGACGGCGTCAGCCATGCGATCGCCTGGGTCAATCTGCTGTCGATCTATGCGCTGAGCAACTTCCCGTCGCACGGCACCTATTCGGCATCGAAGGCCGCGGCCTATTCGCTCGCGCAATGCCTGCGCGCCGAAATGCGTCAAGCTGGCATCCGCGTGATCAATGCCTTTCCGGGGCCGATCGACGACGAGTGGAACCAGCTGATGCCGCCGCCGAAGGTCGCGCCGGCAGCGCTCGCCCGCGCGATCGTCAAGGCGCTGCGCGAGGGCACCGAGGACATCTATCCCGGCGACGTCGCTCAGGAGTGGCTGACCCGCTGGCGCGAGAACCCGAAGGTCCTGGAGCGCGAGTTGGCTGCCGGAAGTGGAACCTGATCATGAAACCGAACGACATCCTCAATGCCCTTGCCGGCGCACTCGCCGGCGGCCAGATCCGCGTGATCGACCTGACGCAAACGCTGACGCCGGAATTTCCGCAGATCTCGCTGCCGCCCGAATTCGGCCAGTGCTGGCCGTTCCGCATCGAGGAGGTCTCGAAATACGACGAACGCGGGCCGGGCTGGTACTGGAACAATTTTTCCTGCGGCGAACATACCGGCACCCATTTCGATGCGCCGATCCACTGGATCTCCGGCCGCGACCAGCCGAACAATTCGGTCGATACGATCCCGGTCGAAAATTTCGTCGCACCGGCGGTGGTGATCGACTGCTCGGCCGAAAGTGCCGCCGATCCCGACCACCTGCTGACCGTCGATGCGGTGCTCGAATGGGAGAAGCAGCATGGCCGCATTCCGCCGCGCTCGTGGGTGCTGATGCGCACCGACTGGTCCAAGCGCAGCGACCCCGAGGCCTACCAGAATTACGACGAAACCGGCCAGCACACGCCGGGCCCCGATGCCGAGGTCGCGCGGTTTCTGGTCGAAGAGCGCGACGTGCTCGGTTTCGGCAGCGAATCGATCGGCACCGACGCCGGCCAGGGCTACCACCTGCGCCCGCCGTTTCCTTGCCACTACTACATGCACGGCGCCAACCGCTACGGCCTGCAGTGCCTCAGCAACCTCGACCAGTTGCCGGCCACCGGCACGCTGCTGATCTGCCCGCCGCTGAAGATCGAGAAGGGCAGCGGCAGCCCGTTGCGGGTTCTGGCGCTGGTCGCGGGATGACCGCCATGCCATCCATTTGTAGGAGGGGCTTCAGCCCCGATTCGGGCAACTGCCACACATCCAATCGGGGCTGAAGCCCCTCCTACGGCAATGACCTCAAACACTGCAATGAACAAACCCCGTTGTGCCGTCGTCACCGGCGGCAGCGCCGGCATCGGCGAGGCGATCTGCCGGCAGTTGCTGGCCGATGGCTGGCAGGTGGTGTCGCTGGCGCGGCGCGCGCCGACATTCGCGCACGAGCACCTCCATTCGATCGAAGTCGACCTCGCCGACCGCGCAGCAACCACGCAGGCGGCGGCCGAGGCCGCGCAGCGTTTTGCGCCCGATACCGTGATCCACAACGCCGGCGTGATCCTTCCGGCGCTGCTCGAAGACGTCAAACTCGCAGATCTCGACAAGCTGGTCGAGATCCATCTGTCCGCTGCGATCGCGTTGGCGCAGGCTTGCCTGCCGGCGATGAAGGCCGCCGGTTTCGGCCGCATCGTGCTGTTGTCGTCGCGCGGCGCGTTGGGGCTCGCGACGCGCACCGCGTATGCCGCGACCAAGGCCGGCATGCTCGGCATGGCACGCACCTGGGCGCTCGAACTGGCGCCCGCCGGCATCACCGTCAACGTCGTCGCGCCGGGGCCGATCCAGACCGACATGTTTCACGGCGTGATCCCGGTCGGCGATCCGAAGGTCGCGCAGATCGCCGCCGGCATCCCGGTCAAGCGGCTCGGCCAGGCCGACGACGTCGCCCATGCAGTGAAGTTTTTTGCCAGCGCCGAAGCCGGATTCATCACCGGCCAGGTGCTTTATGTCTGCGGCGGCACCAGCGTCGGCAGCCTCGTCTTGTGAAGGGAAACAAATGAAGATTGCCGTATTGGGCGGCGGCCATGGCTGTTATGCCGCCGCAGCCGACCTGAGCGAAGCCGGCCACGAGGTCCGACTGTGGCGTCGCGATGGCGCGGCGCTCGAAGCCGTGCGTCAAGGCGGCGGCATCCGCGTCAAGGATATCGACGGCACGCGCCTGGTGGCGGTGCCACTGGCGACCGCCGACATCGGCGAGGCGCTGCGCGGCGCCGAACTGGTGCTGATCCCGTCGCCGGCACTGGCACAGGACGACATCGCCCGCGCGATGGCGCCGCACCTGGTCGATGGCCAGGTGGTTTATCTGCCGCCCGGCACCTTCGGCAGCTTCACGATGGACCGCATCGTCCGCGCCAGCGGCAATGCCGCGAAGGTCGTTTATGCCGAGACCGGCACGCTGCCGTGGCTCGCGCGCAAGCACGGCCCGGCCGAGGTCGCGATCACGATCCGCGCGGTGCACCTGCCGACCGGCGTCTACCCGGCCAGCGAAAGCCGCCATGCGCTCGAGGTGATCGCCAAGGCGTTTCCGGGCGTGATCGAGGACTGCGGCGATGCGCTGTCGGGCGCGCTGATGAATGCCGGCCCGATCATCCACCCGCCGCTGATCCTGATGAATGCGGCGCCGCTGCAGCACTTCGACCGCTGGGACATCCACAACGAAGGCACGCAGCCGGCGGTGCGCGCGGTGACGAATGCGCTCGATGCCGAACGCGTCGCGGTGCGCGAGGCGCTCGGCTACGGCGCGCCGCATTTCCCGCTCGCCGATCACTACAACAGCGACCGCTGGATGTACGGCGATGCACACAAGAAGCTGACCGACTCGGGCGACTGGCGCGAGAAGATCGACCTGCACACGCACCGCTACATGCTCGAGGACACCGTGCTCGGGCTGGCCTTCCTGGCATCGGTCGCGCGTTATGCGCAAGTCGACGCGCCGGTCGCGCATGGCCTGCTCGCGATCGCCGGCGCGATCCTCGGCCGCGACCTGCGCGAAGGGCCGCGCAGCTTCGAGGCGCTGGGGCTGGCCGAACTGAGCCGCGGCGATCTGCAGGCGCTGCTGCAGCGGGGGCAGGCTTGAACGCGCCGGCCATCGCCTGTGTCGGCGCCGGCCGCATGGGCCGCGGCATCGCGATCGCCTTCGCCTATGCCGGCCAACCGGTCGCGCTGATCGATCTGAAGCCGCGCAGCGACGCCGACTGGCAGCGTCTGTCGGCCGATGCGATCGGCGAGATCACCGCCAGCCTGCAGGCGCTGGCAAAACTCGGGGCGGTGCCGGCGGATGCGGTCGAGCGCATCGCCAGCCGTGTATCGATCGTGCGCAACGACGATGCCGATGCCGCACTCGCCGCGGCGCAGACGATCTTCGAAGGCGTTCCGGAAACGCTGGAGGCCAAACGCGAGGCGTTGGCCCGCGTCTGCGCAGCGGCCGACGCTGGCGCGATCATTGCATCGACGACGTCGACGATCCTGGTGACCGACCTGATACCGATGGTCAACCATCCCGAACGCCTGATCAACGCGCATTGGCTGAACCCTGCCTACATCATCCCGCTGGTCGAACTGAGCGCACACGACGGCACGTCGACCGAGGTGCGCGAGCGGCTCGCCGCGCTGCTGCACGGCATCGGCAAGACGACGGTGATGTGTGGGCCGACCCCCGGCTACATCGTGCCTCGGCTGCAGGCGCTGATCATGAACGAGGCGGCGCGGATGGTCGATGAAGGCGTCGCGACCGCCGAGGACATCGACATCGCGACCCGCCAGGGCCTGGGGCTTCGCTTCGCGGCGATCGGCGTCGTCGAGTTCATTGACTTCGGTGGCAACGACATCCTGTACCACGCGAGCCGCTACATGAGCCGCACGCTCAGCGCCGAGCGTTATACCGCGCCGCCGGTCGTAGACCGCATGATGGCCGAAGGCCGCAACGGCCTGAAGAGCGGCGCCGGTTTCTACGACTACGCCGGCAAGGACATTCCCGCCTACCGCCTCGACGTGCTCGACCGCACGCTCGGCATGCTGCGCCACGCCGGATTGTTCAAGCCACCGGTGCTCGACTGAACGCATGACCTTCGTGGGCAGGGTTTGGCCTTCGATCGCGCTCGGCGCAGGCGCGATGCTGATCGCCGCGCTGGCAGGCTCTGTCGTCGGAGATACCGATGATGATCGCGGGCCTGATCCTTGGCCGAATCCGGTCGCTGCTGCATCGCATGTCGTCGACCCGATTGCGCGACCGGCTGTTCGCACTGACGCAGACCTTGCGGCGGAACCAGGTCCAGACAATCGGCTCAGTTTCTCAGGCGCCCCCGATCTTTACGCGCTGGCGAACGAGGCGCTCGCTTCAGCCCGTCCGGAGCGGCTACGCGACGGATGGCACGCCGTCACTGCCTGCATGGCATCCGTTCACCCGAGGGAACGGTACGAGCAGATGGCGAACGGTGCTGCTTCCGGCCCGGCATCTGCACAGCAGATGGATGCTGCCAGTCGCTTGCTCGAGAAATGCCGTGGCTTTTTCGACAATGACCGGTCGGCAAACGATGAATTGCGCAGCCGATTGCGTCACAGGGCAATCGAATCCGATCGATTGCAATTTCCGTGGATGTTCAACGGCCCGCCGACCGCGACCCGATTGATGGTTGTGCTGGAGCGGGAAGATTGGATGGCCCTTAATCATCTGGCATACCACTTGATCTCTCGAATTCTCGAGCGCAAGAATCTGTCGATTCGATCGCCGGAGGCGGTTTATCTGAATGCTGCGCTGGAACAGGTCTCATGCGATCTCGGTCGCGATTGCACGTCGGCAGATATCCTGTATCTGCTCAATTGCGCGGATCAGGACCGTTGCGCAGGTTCGGTTGAGCAGAACGCCGTCGCCGGCATGCAGCGGGCAGAACTGGCGCGTGTCGGCCACTGGCGGCGCGAATTGAAGGCCGCCATTTCCGCGCGCGACCTGGCCTGGTTCGGCTACTGAGCGCAGGCCTGCGGGCGTTCACACCGCATAACTCGCCGGCGGCAGCGCCGGCGGATCCGGCTGCAGCTCGACGGCAACCTGCATCCCTGCGGTTTCCAGTGGGCCGTAGTTCGACAGGAATGCGACATCGGCGGCATCGCGCCCATACGCGACGACGATGCGGCCACCGCGCGGCTTGTTCTGCGTCGCATCGAAGGTATACCAGCGGTCGCCGATATAGGCCTCGAACCAGGCGTGCAGATCCATCGGGTCGAGCTGGTACAGGTAGCCGACGACCATGCGGGCCGGAATGCGCAGGGCCCGGCACAAGCCGATCCCGATGTGCGAGAAGTCGCGGCAGACACCGGCGCCGTCGGACAGCGAATCGAGCGCGTCGGTGCTTTCGTCGCTGACGCCGTAGCGGTATTCGATGTTCTGGTGGATCCAGTCGCAGATCGCCTGCACCTGCGCATAACCGGGGCGCTTGCCGGCGGCGATCTGCTCGGCGCGATCGGCCATCTTGTCCGACGGGCAGTAGCGGCTTTGCAGCAGGAACTGCAGCGTCGCATCCGGCAGCATCTCGACCGGTGTCGGCGCGACATCGGGATCGACGGCGATGCGGTCGTCGGTCTCGACCACCGACTCGACACGGATGCGCAGCAGGCCCTGCGGCACGACAAAACGCTGGCAGAGGTTGCCGAAGGCATCGACATATTCGGTCGGCCGCAGCGCCGGCTCGAACAGATAACTTTCGCTGGTCAACCACTGCGCGAGCCCGCTGATCGGGCGCAGCATCGCAATCACCGGGCAGGGTTCGGCTGCGCGCACGGTGATGTCGCAACTGGCTTTGAGGCGCATCGCACTTCTCCGGTTGCTGAAAGCGGTGATTCTGCCCGCGGCCAAACGCGCGTTCAGTCGGACGGCGCCGCGTCGCCGCCGGCGGCTTTGCCGGCTTCGATCTCGCGCAGCGCCGTCTTCAGCACCTTGCCGTAATTGTTCTTCGGCAACTCGTCGACGAAGCGGTAGTGTTTCGGCCGCTTGAAGCGTGCGATGTGCTCGACGCAGAACGCATCGAGTGCCGCGGCATCGACCGCGCCGCTGCGAACGACATACGCGACGATGACCTCGCCCCATTCGGGATCGGGCCGGCCGATCACCGACACCTCGGCGACGCCGGGGTGCATCAGCAGCGCCTCCTCGACTTCGCGCGGATAGATGTTGCTGCCGCCGCTGACGACCAGGTCCTTGCTGCGGTCGAGCAGCGTCAGAAAGCCGTCGTCGTCGAGGCGGCCAATATCGCCGGTCCACAACCAGCCGTCGCGCAGGGTCGCTGCGGTGGCCGCGGGATCGTTCCAGTAACCCTCCATCACGACGTCGCCGCGTACGCAGACCTCGCCGCTGCTGCCGGCCGGCAGCGCTTCGCCATCGTCGCCGCGCACCGTGACCTCGACCATCGATTGCGCATAACCCACCGACGCCAGCCGTTCGCGCCAGCGCGGCTGCGAGCGGTCGTTGATCAATGCGCGCGGCAGCACGCTGATCGTCATCGGGCATTCGCCCTGGCCGTAGATCTGCGCGAAATGCGGGCCGATCACGTCGAGCGCATCCTCGATGTCGGCGAGGTACATCGGGCCGCCGCCGTAGCAGATCGTCGCCAGGCCCTCCGGCTGGCGGCATGCGTGGCGCGCTGCGTCGACGAGCCGGCGGACGATCGTCGGCGCGGCAAAAAACGACGCATTGCGCCAGTGCGCGGCGAGCGCGAGCACCTCGGCCGGCTCGAAACCACCCGATGCGGGCACGACGTTGAGCCCGCCGTTCAGCACATAGGGCAGGTGGTACAAACCGCCGCCGTGCGACAGCGGCGCCGGGTGCAGCATCACGTCTGCGGGCCCGACCGGCTGCACCGAGGCCAGGTAGGCCATCGAGCACCAGCGCAGCTGGCGCGCGGCCAGCGTCACGCCTTTCGGCCGGCCGGTCGTGCCGCTGGTATAGAACAGCCAGGCCGGATCGTTTTCGGCCCGGTCCGTGATCGGCTCGAGCGGGATCGATCGATCGTCGAGAAAACCGAACTCGCCGACGACCTGCGCGTTCGAGCCGGCTTCGCGAAGCGCGCCGACCAGTGCATCGCGATGGTCTGCATCGGTGAAGACGATGCGGCTGCCGCTGTGCCCGGCGATCCAGGCGGTCTCGCGCACATGCAGCTTTGCATTGACCGGCACCGCAACCGCGCCGGCCCACCAGATGCCCCACAACAGCGGCAGGTATTCGGGCCGGTTTGGCAGAAACAGCGCGACCCGATCGCCGGCCGAGACACGCTGCGAACGCAGCCAGCCCGCGGTGCGTGCAGCGCGTGCGGCAAAGCCGGCATAGTCGGCCCAGACCGTCTCGCCATGCGCGATCGCCGGTCGATGCGGATCGATGTTGGCGCGGCGCTGCAGCCAGTGCGCGAGGTTCATCCTTGCTGCCCCGGATACGGGTCACCGTTCTTGTGGGTGAATTGCCAGCCGCCGGCACCGGCGCGAGCGACCAGGTCATCGTCCGGATAACTGACGCTGTCGTCGGCACTGCGATCGCCGATCTCGAGAAAGACGACCTCGGCGTCGGTCGGATTCGTCAACTGGTGCGCATCGCCGCTGCCAGCGCGAAAACCGGCGCACATGCCCGGTTCGAGCGGCGTGTCGCCGGCGTCGGTCCGCAATACCGGACGGCCCTGCAGCACATAGATGAACTCGTCCTGCGATGCATGGGCATGACGCAAGGCCGATACCGCGCCGGGCGCGAGTCGCGTCAGGTTGACACCGAAATTGCGCAGGCCGAACAGGTCCCCGAGCACGCGTTTCTCGCGGCCGGCCAAACGAGCGGCAATCGGTTGCGGGTAGTTCGACGGCCGGTTGCGCGGTGCGACCTCGCCCGCGCGTATGGCAATCGGAAAGCTGGCATCGGACATCGCTTCCTCGCTGAAATTGCAACAGCCATTGACCGGATTCTGCAGGATCGGCCACAATGCGCTCGCTCCGGGGTGCATGCAAACGCGTGCTGAGATGGTGAACCCAAACCCGCGAACTTGATCCGGTTAGTACCGGCGAAAGGAGAGTTGTAGCCCCAGGTCCATCCGCCCACACCACGGGTGCGGGCCGCCGGGCCACCTTCGGAGCGTTGACCGATCCAACGACCGAAGGAGCCCCGATGAATGCCCCCGACCGACTCGACGCGCTGCTGACGCTGACGCGCGAACCGTTTCCCGCCTCGCAGAAAAGCCTGATCGAGGGCTCGCGCCCCGATATCCAGGTGCCGCACCGGGAGGTGACGCTGACCAACGGCGAGCGCGTCTCGCTGTACGACACCTCCGGCCCTTATACCGATCCGACCGCGACGATCGACGTCACGCGTGGCCTGCCCGGCGTCCGTTCGGCGTGGATCGCCGACCGCGGCGATACCGAGACCTATGCCGGCCGCGCCCACCAGACGCTCGACGACGGCGTCAAGGGCGAAATGCGCAATGCGATCGACGCCGAGCGCATCGACGCGCTGCGCCGTGCCGCTGCCGCGCTGCAGCGCACGCCGCGCCGCGCGAAGGCCGGCGGCAACGTCACGCAGATGCACTATGCACGGCGCGGCATCGTCACGCCGGAGATGGAATATGTCGCGCTGCGCGAGAACGGCAAGCGCGAATGGATGGCCGAATACCTCGCCGACCAGGGCCGCGAGCAGCGGCTGCGCGGCAATTCGATGGGTGCGGCGATCCCGACCATCATCACGCCGGAATTCGTCCGCGACGAGGTCGCGCGCGGCCGCGCGATCATCCCGGCGAACATCAACCACCCCGAAGTCGAGCCGATGGCGATCGGCCGCAATTTCAAGGTCAAGATCAACGCGAACATCGGCAATTCGGCGGTCACCTCGAGCATCGAGGAGGAGGTCGAGAAGCTGGTCTGGGCGATCCGCTGGGGCGCCGACAACGTGATGGACCTGAGCACGGGCCGCAATATCCACACGACGCGCGACTGGATCGTCCGCAACAGCCCGGTGCCGATCGGCACGGTGCCGATCTACCAGGCGCTGGAGAAGGTCGGCGGCGTCGCCGAGGACCTGACCTGGGAGATTTACCGCGACACGCTGATCGAGCAGGCCGAGCAGGGCGTCGACTATTTCACGATCCACGCCGGGCTGCGCCTGCCGTTCATCCACCTGACCGCAAACCGTCGTACCGGCATCGTCAGCCGTGGCGGCTCGATCATGGCGAAGTGGTGCATCACGCACCACAAGGAAAGTTTTCTGTACACGCATTTCGAAGAGATCTGCGAGATCATGAAGGCCTACGACGTCAGCTTCTCGCTCGGCGACGGGCTGCGCCCGGGCTCCGGCGCCGATGCCAATGACGAGGCGCAGTTCGCCGAACTGCGCACGCTCGGCGAGCTGACCCGGGTCGCGTGGCAGCACGATGTGCAGACGATGATCGAGGGCCCGGGCCATGTGCCGATGCACATGATCCAGGCCAACATGGACGAGCAGCTGAGGACCTGCCACGAAGCGCCGTTTTATACGCTCGGGCCGCTGACGATCGACATCGCGCCCGGCTACGACCACATCGCCAGCGCGATCGGCGCCGCGATGATCGGCTGGATGGGCACCGCGATGCTGTGCTACGTGACGCCGAAGGAGCACCTCGGCCTGCCCGATCGCGACGACGTCAAGCAGGGCATCATCGCCTACAAGATCGCCGCCCATGCGGCCGATGTCGCGAAAGGCCATCCGGGCGCGCGGGCGCGCGACGAGGCGCTGTCGAAGGCGCGTTTCGAATTCCGCTGGACCGACCAGTTCAACCTCGGCCTCGACCCGGACACCGCGCGCGATTTCCACGACGAGACGCTGCCGAAGGACAGCAGCAAGGTCGCGCATTTCTGCAGCATGTGCGGGCCGAAATTCTGCTCGATGAAGATCACGCAGGATGTGCGCGACTATGCCGCCGCGAAGGGCGTCGCCGAGGCCGCCGCGCTGACCGAAGGCATGGCCGAGAAATCGGCGCAGTTCAAGGCCGCCGGCGGCGAGTTCTATATCCCGATCCAGCCCGGGGCCTGACATGAGACTACGCTCGACCCCAACATTGTGGGAGGGGCTTCAGCCCCGCTTCGGGCTCGCGCCACACCATCGAATCGGGGCTGAAGCCCCTCCCACGGAGCGCTGACATGAGCAAGCGCATCGGCATTGCCGGCGCCGGCCTGCTCGGCCGCTTGCTGGCGTGGCGGCTGAGCCGGGCCGGCCATGCGGTCTGCGTCTTCGACCCGGCGGCCGGGCCGGCGCCGACCTTCGACGGCCGGCAACCGGCGGGATTCAGCGCGGCCGGCATGCTGAGTCCGCTGGCCGAACTCGACAACAGCTCGGTCGACGTCGCTTCGCTCGGCTGGCGCTCAATCGATCGGTGGCGCGGCATCACCGCCGAGCTGGCCGGCCGGCCGGCATTCTCGGTGCGCGGCAGCCTGCTGCTGGCGCACCGCGGCGACGCCGGCGCGGCGCGGCGTGTGCTGGCGCGGCTGGCCGCGGCGCCGCAGCCGATGCCCCGCGCCGAGGAGCTGTCGGCCACGCAGCTCGCCGAACTGGAACCGGCGCTGCAACCGACCGCAAACAGCTGGCTGCTGCCCGGCGAAGGGCAGATCGATGCGGTCGCCACGCTGCAGGCTTTGTTCGCCGAAGCGCCGGATGTCTCATGGCACTGGCAACGGCCGGTGCAGCAGCTGCGCGCCGGAGAATTGCGGCTTGCTGATGGCTCGGCACGGCGCTTCGATGTCGTCTTCGACGTGCGCGGAACCGGCGCCCGCCCCGAGTTGCCGGTGCGCGGCGTGCGCGGCGAGATGGTCTGGCTCGATGCGCCGCGCCACGGGCTGACGCGGCCGCTGCGGCTGCTGCACCCGCGGCACCGCATCTACCTGGTACCGCGATCGGCCGACACCCTGCTGGTCGGCGCGAGCGAGATCGAAAGCGAAGACCGCTCGCCGATGTCGCTGCGCTCGGCGGTCGAACTGATGAGTGCGGCGCACAGCGTGATGCCGGCGCTCGCCGAAGCACGCATCGCGCGGCTCGACGTCAACCTGCGGCCGGCCCTGCCGGACAACGAACCGTTGAGCTCGGTCGAGCCGGGGCTGGTCCGGATCAACGGCCTGTTCCGCCACGGCTGGCTGCTGGCGCCGGCGCTGGTCGACGATGTGCTGCGCGCCTGCGAACTGCAACTCGATATCCCCGTACCGGAGACCGCCTGATGGAAACCGTTCACGCGATCACGATCCAGCTCGATGGCAAGCCGCAGTGCATTGCCGACGGCAGCTCGCTGGCGGCGCTGGTCGAGTCGCTCGGCCATGCGCCGAATGCCGTCGCGACCGCACTGAACGGCCAGTTCATCGCGCGCAGCCAGCGTGAGACACAGCCGCTGCGCGAAGGCGACGCGGTACTGCTGTTCCAGCCGATCGTCGGTGGCTGAGCCTCGACCCGACCCATTGAAGCCATGATGTCCAACCAATCCCGTTCCACGACGCCGAACGACCCCTGGCAGGTCGGCGATGTCACGCTGCACAGCCGCTTCCTGCTCGGCACCGCCGCTTATCCATCGCCGCAGGTGCTGCACGATGCGATCGTCGCGGCCGGCACCGAGGTCGTCACGGTCGGCCTGAAACGCACGTTGGCAGCGGCCGGCGACAACGGTTTCATCGCGATGATCGGCGCGGTGCTGCGCGAACGCGGCGCGCGGCTGCTGCCGAATACCGCCGGCTGCCGCAGCGCCCGCGAGGCGGTGCAGCTGGCGCGGATGGCGCGCGAGCTGTACGACACGCCGTGGATCAAGCTCGAGGTCGTCGGCGACGAACATACGCTGCAACCCGATCCGTTCGAACTGCTGGCCGCGGCGAACGAACTGGTGCGCGACGGCTTTGTCGTCTTTCCGTATTGCACCGACGACCTGGTGTTGTGCCGTCGCCTGCTCGATGCCGGCTGCCCACTGCTGATGCCGTGGGGTGCGCCGATCGGTTCCGGCCAGGGTCTGCTGAATCCGTTTGCGCTGCGCACGCTGCGCGAGCGGCTGCCCGATGCGACGCTGATCATCGATGCCGGCATCGGCGCGCCGTCGCATGCCGCGCAGGCGCTGGAGCTCGGCTTCGATGCGGTGCTGCTCAATTCGGCGGTCGCGCATGCGCGCGATCCGGTCGCGATGGCGCGCGCCTTTTCGCTGGCGATCGAAGGTGGCCGCGCGGCTTGGCGCGCCGGTGTGATGGCGGCGCAGGATTTTGCGGTGGCCAGCACGCCGGTCGGCGGCGAGCCGGTGCTGCTCGGCGAGGCACCGTCGGCGGGGTTCGCATGATGGCCGCGCCACCCATCGTCTGGAGCATCGCCGGCACCGACAGCGGCGGCGGCGCTGGCCTGAGCGCCGACCAGCGCGCCGCCGATGCCTGCAGCGTTCACCTGTGTCCGGTCGTCGCCGCGGTGACCGCGCAGCATTCGCTGGCGGTGAGGCGGGTCGAGGCGATGCCGGTCGACCTGATCGACGCGCAGCTGTCGGCGCTCGCCGAGGACATGCCGCCGCGTGTCGTGAAAACCGGCCTGCTCGGCGGCGCCGAACAGGTGCGCCTGGTCGCGCGCTGGATCGACCGTCTGCGCCAGGATGGGGACGTGGCGCTGGTCGTCGATCCGGTGCTCGGCGCAAGCAGCGGCGGCTCGTTTGCCGATGCAGCGACGCTGCAGGCCTACCGAGATGAACTGCTGCCACGGGCCAGTGTTCTGACGCCGAACCGTCGCGAGGCGCGGGCATTGCTCGGCCACCACGGCCGCGACGACGATGCGGCCGAATTGCCGCTGCTCGCGGCTGCGCTGCGCGAAGCCGGCGCAGCTGCCGTCTGCATCACCGGCGGCGACAGCGCCGACCGCGATGGTGATGTGCTCGACTGGCTGGCGAGTGAACACGCCAGCGGCTGGCTCGCCTCGCCGCGGATCGCGACCGCGCACCAACACGGAACCGGTTGCACATTTGCCACCAGCCTCGCGGCGGCGCTGGCGCGCGGCTTCGTCGCGGCCGATGCCGCGGTGATCGCGAAGATGGCAACCGGCGGCGCCTTGCGCGCCGCCTGTGCCGCCGGCAGCGGCCCAGGGCCGGTCCGTGCGGAGCCAGCGTTCATCACCGAGCCTTCGCTGCTGCCGCGCCTGTCATGGGGCGAAGAACCGCGCTTCGAGGCCGTGGCGCAAGCGGCCGCGCGGCCGCTCGGCCTGTATGCGATCGTCGACAGCAGCGAACGGCTGCAGCAGGTGCTGGCGGCCGGCGTGCGCACGGTGCAGCTGCGCATCAAGACGCCGCCGGACGTCGACGCCGCGTGGACGACGGGTTTGCGCAGTTCGCTGCAACAGGCCATCACCGCCTGCCGCGAAGCCGGCGCCGAACTGTTCATCAACGACCACTGGCAGCTGGCGCGCGAACTTGGTGCCGGCGCGGTGCACCTCGGCCAGGAGGATCTGCTTGCGCTCGGCGAAGCAGGCCGGGCCGAGCTGGCGGCCAGCGGGCTGGCGCTCGGCATCAGCACGCACAGCCTGTGGGAGCTGTGCCGCGCGCGTTCGCTGGCGCCGCGCTATATCGCCTGCGGGCCGGTCTGGCCGACGCTGACGAAGGCGATGCCGTGGCGGCCGCAGGGGCTCGTCAATCTGCGCTGGTGGCAACGAATGGCCGGCGCGCCGGTGGTGGCGATCGGCGGCATCCTGTCGCCGGAACGCGTGCAGGCGGCGGCGGAAGTGGGTGTCGACGGTGTCTGTGTGGTGCGGGCGATCGATGGTGACGCAAAGGTGAAGGTCGCGCTGTTGCAGCAGGCGATGCAACAGGGAGAAGCAGCTGCCGTTGCCGTTTCGCCCGGCTGGCCCCAATCCTCGTTGTGCGGGCAGGCCGGCCCCGCTGGCTGACCGCGGCGCCTGCGGCCCGCAGCGCCGGCAAGGCCTGGGCGATGTCCTACGCCAATGCCGGCGCGGCGGCGCTACGCTGGCCGGATGACGAAAAACAAGCAGCATCGGCTCGGCACCGAGCCGACGTGGCAGTCGCTGGTGATCGTCTGCCGGGCCTGCGCGAAGCGCAGCAAGGGCCCGAAGGGTTTTACTGCGAAATCCTTCGCCGGCGAAGCGCGGCGGACATCGAAGGACGTCAGACCGAGGCCGCGCATCATCCTGTCGACCTGCCTCGGGCTGTGCCCGAAAAAGGCGCAGGCGGTAGCGGTTGTCGGTGCGGGGGGCGGGCTCCGCATCGCCGCGATGCAAAGCCTCGATGACGCCGCGAATGTGCCGGACATGCTCCGTCATGCCGCGGCGCCAGCCGGTCCGGCGCCGGACGAGCGCGGCGCCGGCCAGATCGCCCGGCCCTGAGTCGCGTCCGCGGGCCGTCAGCCGACCACCGGCACGATGCGCCGCTGCGGCTGCACATCGCGCGCCTTCGGCAACTCGATGCGCAATACGCCGCGGCGGTATGTCGCATTGGCGTCGTCGACGACGATCGATTTCGGCAGCGGCACGCTGCGCTGGAAGCGGCCATAGGCGCACTGCAGCGTGCGCCAGCGGCCATTGCTCTGCTCGCGCTCGAAGCGCTTCTCGCCGCGGACGATCAGCCGCTGGTCGCGCACCTCGATGTCGAAGTCGCTGCGCTCCATGCCTGGTACCTCGAGCCGGACGATCAGTCGGTCGTCGTCCTCGAACACGTCGCCACCCATCAAGGCCCAGCGCGGGCCGGGCAACCAGTTCGAATCATCGATCTCGGTGTGCGCCGGCGGATTCGAACGCTCCGACGGCTTGAAGCGCGTCAGCGCACCGGCCGTCGATTGACGCAAGCGTTCCCAGCCTTCGGCCAGCGACTCGCGGACCGAGTCAAAACCTTCCTTGATCGCTTGTTGCATCTTCATGGCATCTCCTTTCATTCAGCACGCTCGACACGACACGCGCTGCGCCATGCCGAGACGCTTCGTTGCTGTTGAAGATGGGGGCGGGAGCGGCGGCGTCAAGTCAGCGACGGTTCCGGCTAGACTCGATCGGCGCAGCAGAGCCGGCCGCGGGCCGGTTGCGCAACGACACACGATGACCACCAAAGCTTGCCGGCCTGCTTCGACGGCCGAGATCGCGGCGCTCGCCGGCGCCGCGCTGCCGGCCGATGCGCCGGCCGCAGCAGACCCGCAGCGCATCACGCTGCTGATTCATGGCGGCGCCGGAACGATCACCCGGCAGACGATCACGCCGCGGATCGAGCGGCAGTACCGCGACGGGCTCGAAACCGCATTGCGCGCCGGCCATGCGGTGCTGGCCGGCGGCGGCTCGGCGCTCGATGCGGTGGTCGCTGCGGTCGTCGCGCTCGAGGACGACCCGCTGTTCAATGCCGGCAAGGGCGCGGTATTTACTGCGGACGGCCGCAACGAACTCGACGCATCGGTGATGGACGGGCGCAGCGGCATGGCCGGGGCGGTCGCCGGCGTCACGACAGTCCGCAACCCGGTGATCGCGGCACGCGCGGTGATGGAAAAAACCGCGCATGTGATGCTGATTGGTGCCGGTGCCGAGCGCTTTGCCGCCGACCAGCAACTGGCGATCGTCGAACCGTCTTATTTCTTCACCCAGCACCGCTGGGACCAGCTGCAGAAGGCGAAGGCGGGCGGGCAGGTCGTGCTCGATCACGACGGCAAGCCGCGGGCCGATGGCGCGCCGAGCGCAGCAGCATCGGGACGCAGCGCGCCGGCGCATGTCGACGACAAATTCGGCACGGTCGGCGCGGTCGCGCTCGACCAGCACGGCAACCTTGCCGCGGCGACATCGACCGGCGGCGTGACGAACAAGCTGTATGGGCGGGTCGGCGATTCACCACTGATCGGCGCCGGCACCTATGCAGACAATGCGACCGCCGCGGTGTCGTGTACCGGCAGCGGCGAATTTTTCATCCGCGGCCTGGTGGCCCACGATGTCGCGGCGAGGATGCGTTATTGCGGGATTTCAGTCGGCGAGGCGGCGCGCCAGACGGTTGCCGATGCGCTCGACGCGCGCAACGGCCAGGGCGGCCTGATTGCGTTATCGGCAGACGGTGAAATCAGTTTTGCCTTCAATACCGAAGGCATGTACCGCGGCGTGATACGCGCCGATGGCAAGGCGCAGACACATATCTATTCCGACTGAGCCGCCGGGGGCGCTCAGTGCGTGGACCGCGGCGCTCAAGCAAACCTTGCCGCAACGGGCCGATCAGCGGTCGTCACATCGCCGGTGATCACGACGCGCGGCAGATTCAGCACCACGTCGCCGCGTTGGTTCGCATGACGGGGCGACACGATGTCTGCGGTAAATGCGATCAGGCTGCCCAGCAGCATCAGGAAAGTCAACGCAAGCATGAAGGTCCGATCAATCATGACGGGCTCCTTTCGGGCCGCACCGCATGGTCGGAGCGGCTCGAACCCACTCTAGGCTTCATTGCGCGGCAACGCCAGCACAATGCGACAAGACGTTACTGGTCTGTCATGTTTACGTTGACCTCTCGCCGGGCGCTGCTCGGCGCCGTCGCGGCGCTTGTGTTCGGTCGTGCAACGGCAGCGGAACGGCCGATCGATGCCGAACTGCGGCTGGCTGCGCAACGCAACGACCTTGCCGGCTTCCGCGCGCTGCTCGAGCGAGGTGCGGACGTCAATGCCCGCGATGCGCAGCAGAATTCGGCATTCCTGCTTGCCGCCCGCAATGGGCATGCTGAACTGGTGCGTGCGGCAATTGCCGCCGGTGCCGACCTGAAGGCGCTGAACCGCTTCGGCAGCACCGCATTGATGGGCCCGGCATACCGGGGGCATGTCGAGACGGTCCGCGTGCTGCTCGCAACCGTGATCGACGTGCACCATGTGAACCAGCTCGGCTGGACCGCGCTGCAGGAAGCGATCGCCCTCGGTGAGGATGGCCCTGCGCACCGCGAAATCGTCAGGCTGCTGGTCGACGCCGGCAGCGATGTGAACCGGCCCGATCGCGATGGCACCAGGCCGCTGCAGCATGCCGAGCGGCGCGGCCAGCCAGAGGTCGCGCGCATCCTGCGCGCTGCCGGCGCGCGTTGACGCGGGTGGTCAGAGGCTGGCGCGCGTTTCGGTGCTGCGGCGCGAAGTCCGCCGCCGCGCGGCGGCGAGACTGGCTTTCAGATTGTCTTCGAGCGTGCGGTTCAGACGCGCCTGCAGCAGCGACAGCACCGCCGCCTCCTCGGGCGACAGCTGCGGCAGGTCGTCGCGCAGTTCGGCTCGCACCTCGTCGCGCATCTCGAGCAACAGTTCGCCATCGGCATACGCCGACAGGATCTCGGGATGGACATAGCATTTGCGGCAGATCGTCGGCGTATTGCCGAGCCGCGCGGCGACGCGTTCGATCGCATCGCGCAGGTTCTTCTTCGCTGCCGCTTCGCTGTCGAAACGCTCGAACTCCTGCAGTGCGAGTGCGGCCATCACGGTGCCGGCCCAGGTGCGGAAATCCTTTGCGGTGATGTCGCTGCCGGTGATCTCGCGCAGATAGTCGTTGACCTCTGCCGAGCCGACATCGCGGACTTCGCCGTCTTCATCGAGATACTGGAACAGTTCCTGGCCGGGCAGCTCCTGGCATGCGCGGACGATCTTCGCGACGCGCCGGTTGCCGATCCGCAGTTTCCAGAGTTTGCCGCTCTTGCCCTTGAACTGGAAGCGCAGTTCGGAGCCGTCGACCTTGACGTGCGAATGGCGCAGCGTCGTCAGGCCATAACTGCGGTTGCTGCGCGCGTAGTCGTCGTTGCCGACGCGGATCAGCGTCGTCTCCAGCAGATGGACGATCGTCGCGAGCACCTTCTCGCGCGGCAGGCCGCGCCTGGCCATGTCCTTCGCGACGCGTGCGCGCAGCGCCGGCAACGAGCGCGCAAATTCGAGCATGTGTTCGTATTTCGTGCTTTCACGGACTTCGCGGAAACGTTCGTGGTAACGGTATTGCTTGCGCCCGCGGGCATCGCGACCGGTCGCCTGCAGGTGGCCGTTGGCATGCGGGCAGATCCACACCTCGGTCCACGCCGGCGGGATCGCCAGCTTGCGGATGCGCGCAAGCGTCGCATCGTCGTCGACCGGCTGCCCGTTGGCACGCCGGTAGCTGAAGCCGCTGCCGCTGCGTCGCCGCGAGATTCCCGGGCGTTCGTCGCTGACATACCGCAAGCCGGCCGCTTCCGCGGCGTCGACCGAGTCGGTCACGCCGTCGTTGGCGGCGCTGGGTGAGCTGTCGACAGATTCCTTGTCCATCCGCTGTCTCCGTCGGTCAACGCTGGTCGCGTTCGTAGGGCGTACCGATCGGCACGCCGGTCGGCGGCAGGACGTCGGCGGACGGCGGCGCGATGATCGGGCGGCCTAGCGGCGCCGGTACCGGCCGCTCGACAGGCTGGCCAACCGGTTGACCGATCGACCTTCCGACCGGCACGGCCGACGGCCGATCGACCACCGCCACCGGTTGCGGCGGGCGCTCGACCGGTTGCGTCCACACCGGCGGCGCCGGCACTTCGATCGGTCGCGGGACGGGCAGCGGCGTCGGCGGCGGCGGCGTCACCCGTTCGACCGGCTGCGCAACGACGCGCGGCGTTGCCGGTTCGACCGGAATCGGCACCGGTGGCGCGACGACCGGCTCGATCACCACCTGCGGGGCAGCAACAGGTGCCGGACGCGGCCGGATCGGCGGTGGCGGCTCGGGCATCGCCGCAACCGCAACCGATGGCGACGGCTCGTCGAAGCGGAACCGCTCCGACCGTACCGGCAGGCTCGGCGGGCCATCAGAGCTGCCGTCGGCGGAAGCGACGCTGTCCCATGTCAGCCCTTCCTGCTCGACCGGATCCTGGGTCCAGATCACCGGCGGCGCCGGCCGCTGCACGGTCGGAAAACGCGCCTCCATGTCGATCAGCTTGTCCTTCGCGCCTTCGCGCAGGAAATCGCCGACCAGCAGCAAGGCACTGTGCCCGCCCTGCCCCCAGCGGTTGCTGCGCATCGTCACGCGCTGGTCGTTGAAGCCGACCCAGGCGCCGACGACGAGTTCGGGCTGCAGCGACAGAAACCAGCCGTCCGAGTTGCGCTGCGTCGTGCCGGTCTTGCCGGCGATGTCGGCCTGCAGGCCGAAGCGGCTGCGCAGCTGCGTGCCGGTGCCGCTTTCGACCGCTTCACGCAGGATATCGACCAGCAGCGCCGCCTGGTCGGGCTCGAGCACCCGCCGCGGCGAACTGCCGAAGCTCGCGAGCATGCGGCCTTCGCTGTCGTCGATTCGTTCGATCAGCACCGGGTCGCGGCGGATGCCGAGCGACGCGAAACTGCCATAGGCACCGGCCATTTCCAGCAGCGTGACCGGGCTGGTGCCGAGCGCGAGCGACAGCACCGGATCGAGCGGAGACTGCTCGACGCCGAGCTGCTTCGCAAAACGCGCGACCGCCTGCGGGCCGACCTGCTGCATCACCTGTGCGGTGATCGTATTGCGCGAGCGCGACAGGCCGGTGCGCATCAGCATCGGCTGGCCGCTCGAGCCGCCGACGTCGCCGGGCCGCCAGGCCTGGCCGTCTGCGGTCATCAACGTCACCGGCGCGTCGACAAAGATGCGGTACTGCGGAATGCCGGCGGCCAGTGCGGCGCCGTAGACGAAGGGCTTGAAGGTCGAGCCGGGCTGGCGCCGCGCCTGCGCGACGTGGTCGAAGCGGTCGTGTTGCCAGTCGCGGCTGCCGACCCAGGTGAGCACGCGGCCGCTGCGTGGATCGAGCGCGATGAAGCCGGCCTCGAGCCGCGTCTTCGCGGCGAGCAGCTTCGGCAACTCGGGATCGCGCTCGGCGGCGCGCAGCGCAGCGGAATCGTCGGCACCGCCTTCGCGCGCCTCGCGGTAGGCTGCCGTCTGGCGCGCCACTTCGGCGCGCAAGGCCGGATTGGTCTGCCAGAAGTAGGCAAATTCGCGCACTTTTGTGCCTTTGGCCGGCGGGCCGGCGCGCAACGTGGCATTCGACCATTCGCTGGCCGCCACCGACTGCAGCAGTTCGCCCTGTCGTTCGACGGCCTGTTCGGCCAGTTTCTGCAGCCGGCTGTCGAGGCCGACATGGATCGTCAGCCCGTCGCGTTTCGGATCGAGGCCGCGCGCCGCGGCCCAATCCACCACCTGTTTCTTCACCAGCCGCACGAAATGCGGCGCCAGCGGCGGCGAGGTGTCGTGGCGCGAAAGGCGCACATCGAGTGGCCGCGCACGCGCTTCGTCGTGGCTGGCCTGGTCGAGAAACCCTTCGCGCGCCATCAGCCGCAGCACGAGGTTGCGTCGCTCACGGGCGCGTTCCGGCTGCCGGCCCGGATCGTAATAGTTCGGCCCCTTCAGCATCGCGACCAGCAGCGCCGCCTCGTGCGGCTCGATTTCCGACGCCGGCTTCGAGAAATAGGTGCGTGCGGCCATCTCGACACCGACCACGTCGTACAGATACGGCACCTGGTTCAGGTACATCGTCAGGATCTGCTCCTTGCTGTACGCGCGCTCGATCTTCATTGCGACGACGATCTCGCGCAGCTTGCGCAGCACCGTCCGGTCGTTGCCGACACGCTCCGGGAACAGGTTGCGGGCGAGCTGCTGGGTCAGCGTCGATGCGCCCTGCACATCACCCTGCAGTGAATAACCGACTGCGGCGACCATCCGCCGCAGATCGACGGCGCCGTGTTCGTGGAAGCGGCGATCCTCGGTTGCGAGCAAGGCGTGGACGATGGCCGGCGAGACCTTGTCGAGCGCCACCGGCCGGTGCTGGTTGGCGCCGATCGAATCGAGAACCACACCGTCGGACGAGACGATGCGGCTCGGTTTGGCGGTGACCCGGGTTTCGACCGCGCGCACGTCGGGCGTCTCGAACCACAGCCAGGTGCCGAGCGCAGCGGTGCCGGTCAGCATCACCAGGCCGACGGTGGCAAATGCGCGACCGATCCACGGGTCGCGTTGGCGCTTTCCGGCAGGCGGTTGCGGGTTCGACGGCGGCGGAAAATCGGTTGCTGGCACGGCTGACAAGAGGGGTTTGAATCGTCAGTCAATCCTCGATCGATGTTCGCCGCTTGTCGCTCGGGCGACGGCGCGACCGTCGGTCAGCCGAGGACTACACGGCACTCGACCGGCCGGTGAGCCGACTCGACCGGCTTGATGGAGATCAAGCCCGATCCCGGGCCGCTGTCGACAATGGTGTGTGAGACCAGAACCTGTTTCCGAAGGCCGCGACCGCCGCCCGCAAGTCCGCGCCGTGTCGCCGGCGCGCCCGCTGCACTGGTTGCGCCTGGGTTGGGCCGATCTGATGCGCTGCCCGCTGCCGGGCCTGCTGCATGGACTGGCTGCCGTCGTCTTCGGCGGCGCCCTGCTGCTGCTCGCCGGCGACAGCTTCTGGCTGTTGGCCGGCGCATTCAGCGGCTTTCTGATCGTCGCGCCGCTGGTCGCCACCGGCCTCTATGCGATCAGCCGCAGCCTGGAGCTCGGCCAGCGGCCGGATCTGGCGACGGCATTTGCCGCCTGGCGCCCGCGCGATTCGCGGCTGGTGATCTTCGGTCTGCTGCTGGCGCTGGCCGGCACCGGCTGGGTGCTGACCTCGGCGGCGCTGATCACGACATTCGCCGGCTCGGTGGTCAACAGCCCGGCCGACTTCCTGCGCGTCGTCGTGCTGGCCGACGACGATCGCCATCTGTTCGAGGCCTGGCTGGTGCTCGGCGCGATCCTTGCCGCGCCGATCTTCGTCTCCAGCGTGGTCGCGATCCCGTTGCTGCTCGATCGTGGCGACAGCGTGCTCGACGCGGTGGCAACCAGTGTTGCCGCAACGCTGGCAAGCCCGGTCGCACTGGCACTGTGGGCGACGCTGATCCTTGCATTGACGATGCTCGGCATGGCCAGCCTGATGCTCGGCCTGATCGTGCTGCTGCCGTGGCTGGCGCACGCCAGCTGGCATGCCTACCGCGACCTCGTCGGCCCCGACGACGGCGCGAGGGCCGCCTGATGTTCGGCTACAACGAGGAGCAGATCGCCCAGTTCGGGCTGACCTTCGGTGTCGGCGCCTTCATGCTGTACATGGTCTTCATCATCGTGCAGCTCGCGCGCGAATCAAAGGCCGGCCGCTTCGGCACCTTCGTGCTGCTGCTGGTGCTGGGCTTCGGATTGCTCGGCTTTGCCGCGAAGGGGCTGATCAAATATTTCTTGCGGTGATCGCCATTGGGGGCATGCGAAGAAATCGCGGCGCGCTTTGTGGGAGGGGCTTCAGCCCCGATTGGCGCCGGTGGCATGCAAAGAAATCGGGGCTAAAGCCCCTCCCACAGCAATGCCACCGATCGAGCCGCTCCTGCAGACATGCAAGCTTTCGCGCCGATGCGCGGCCGGCGCTCAAGGCAAATGCAGCTGCGTCGAATTCTTCACCTCCTCCATCACCGCATAGGTGCGCGTCTCGCGAACGCCGGGCAGTTGCCACAACACGGTGCCGGCGAAGCGGCGGTAATCCTCCATGTCGGCGCTGCGAGTCTTCAGCAGGTAGTCGAAGCCGCCGGCGACCATGTGGCATTCGAGGATGGCCGGCTGCAGCTGCACCGCGACCTTGAATTCCTCGAACACGTTCGGTGTCGTGCGGTCGAGCATCACCTCGACGAACACCAGCATGCCGGCGCCGAGCTGCTGCGGGTTCAGCCGCGCCTCGTAGCCGAGGATGTAGGCGTCGCGGGTCAGCCGTTGCACCCGCGCCAGCACCGCGGTCGCCGACAGGCCGATGCTTTCGGCCAGCTTCAGGTTGGTGATCCGGCCGTCCTGCTGCAGCGCTTTCAGGATGCGCAGGTCGATGCGGTCGAGATCGGTCAGGCGTTCAGCGGCTGATAGTGATTTGTTCGGCATGGCGACGAAAATTCGAACAAACATTTGTCCAGCAACTTGGCATTATTGAGCAACTCACTAGATCGAGGCCATCAATGTCCAACTCCAGCAACCCGACGTTCGCCGATTCGACCGCCAGCAATGCCTCGCCGCTGCGTGCGCAGATCACCGCCGCCTATCGCCGGCCGGAACCGGAGGCAATGCCGCCGCTGCTTGATGCGGCGCGGATGGAGCCGGCAACAGCGAAGGCGGCGAACGAGCTGGCCAAGCAGATCGCGACCCGCTTGCGCAACCGCAGGAAATCGGGCGGCCGGGCCGGGCTTGTGCAGGGCCTGCTGCAGGAATATGCCTTGTCGTCGCAGGAAGGCGTCGCGCTGATGTGCCTGGCCGAGGCGCTGCTGCGCATCCCGGATTCAGCAACACGCGACGCGCTGATCCGCGACAAGATCGCCAACGGCCAGTGGCAGGCGCATGCCGGGCGCAGCTCGTCGGTCTTCGTCAATGCCGCGACCTGGGGCCTGCTGCTGACCGGCAAGCTGGTCGCCACCCACAGCGAGGCCGGCCTGTCGCGCACGCTGACGCGGCTGATCGGCAAGGGCGGCGAACCGCTGATCCGCAAGGGCGTCGACATGGCGATGCGCATGATGGGCGAGCAGTTCGTCACCGGCGAGACGATTGGCGAGGCGCTGGCCAACTCCCGCGAGCTCGAGGCCGAGGGCTTCCGTTATTCGTATGACATGCTCGGCGAAGCGGCGCTGACCGAACACGATGCGCAGCGTTATCGCAAGTCGTACGAGGCGGCGATCCATGCGATCGGCAAGGCCTCGGCCGGCCGCGGCGTGATCGACGGCCCCGGCATCTCGATCAAGTTGTCGGCGCTGCACCCGCGTTATTTCCGCGCCCAGCGCGACCGCGTGATGACCGAGCTGTACCCGGTGCTGCTCGAGCTGACGCTGCTGGCCCGCCAATACGACATCGGCCTGAATATCGACGCCGAGGAGGCCGATAGGCTCGAACTGTCGCTCGACCTGCTCGAGCGCCTTTGCCACGAGCCGGGCCTCGCCGGCTGGCACGGCATCGGCTTCGTGATCCAGGCCTATCAGAAGCGCTGCCCATATGTCATCGATTTCGTGATCGACCTGGCACGGCGCAGCGGCCACCGCCTGATGGTGCGGCTGGTCAAGGGGGCGTATTGGGACAGCGAAATCAAGCGCGCGCAGGTCGATGGCCTGGACGGCTACCCGGTCTTCACGCGCAAGGCCTATACCGATGTCTCCTACCTCGCCTGCGCTCGCAAGCTGCTCGAGGCGCCGGACGCCGTCTATCCGCAATTCGCAACCCACAACGCGCATTCGCTGGCCGCGATCTATCAAATGGCCGACCCGGCGCGCTGGCAGCCGGGGCAATACGAATTCCAGTGCCTGCACGGCATGGGTGAGCCGCTGTACGAACAGGTGGTCGGCCCCGTCGAGGACGGCAAGCTCGGCCGGCCGTGCCGGATTTATGCGCCGGTCGGCACGCACGAGACGCTGCTCGCCTACCTGGTGCGCCGGCTGCTGGAAAACGGCGCCAACACCTCGTTCGTCAACCGCATCGCCGACCGCACGATCTCGATCGACGAACTGGTACGCGACCCGATTGACACCGTCACGCAGCTGGCGCGCCGCGAAGGCAAGGCCGGCCTGCCGCATCCGTCGATCCCTCTGCCGGTGAAGCTGTACGGCAAGTCACGCGCCAATTCGGCCGGCATCGACCTGGCGAACGAACAACGCCTGGCCGAGTTGGATCGGCAGCTCGCCGAAGACGCAACACGGCAATGGCAGGCCGGGCCGCTGCTCGCGGCTGGCGGCGAAACGGCCGACGACGACAGCAGCTGGCAGCCGGCACTGAACCCGTCGGATCCGGCCGACCAGGTTGGCCGCGTGCGCGAGGCGCGCGCCGACGAAGTCGAATCGGCACTCGCCGCCGCCGAGGGTTTTGCCGCCGAGTGGGCAGCCACCAGCCCGGCCAGCCGCGCGAAGGCGCTCGATGCCGCGGCAGCGGAACTCGAGGCTGCTCAACCGCGGCTGATCGGCCTGCTGATGCGCGAGGCCGGCAAGACGGCGGCCAATGCGATCGCCGAGGTGCGCGAGGCGGTCGACTTCCTGCGTTTTTATGCGCAGCAGGCGCGCAGCGAACTGACGCCAGACAACCACCAGCCGCTCGGCCCGGTGGTCTGCATCAGCCCGTGGAATTTTCCGCTGGCGATCTTCACCGGCCAGGTGGCCGCTGCGCTGGCTGCCGGCAATACCGTGCTCGCAAAGCCGGCCGAACAGACGCCGCTGGTCGCCGCCGAGGCGGTGCGTGTGCTGCACGCCGCCGGTGTGCCGCGCGCCGCGCTGCAACTGCTGCCCGGCCGTGGAGAAACCGTTGGCGCGCAGCTGGTCGGCGACGCGCGGACGATGGGCGTGATGTTCACCGGCTCGACCGAGGTGGCCCGTATCCTGCAACGCAGCGTCGCCGGCCGCGTCGACAAGGCCGGCCGGGCGATCACGTTGATCGCCGAGACCGGCGGGCAGAACGCGATGATCGTCGACTCGTCCGCGCTGGTCGAGCAGGTGGTGCAGGACATCCTCGCATCGGCATTCGACAGCGCCGGCCAACGCTGCTCGGCGCTGCGCGTGTTGTGCCTGCAGCGCGAGGCAGCCGACCGCGTGATCGAGATGCTGCGCGGCGCGATGGCCGAGCTGCGGATGGGCAATCCGGGCAGGCTCTCGACGGACGTCGGCCCGGTGATCGACGCCGAGGCCAAGGCCAATATCGTCAATCACATCGAGGCGATGCGGCAGAAGGGCCGCCGCGTTCTGCAGCTGTGCCACGACAAATCGGCTGCCGCCGATGGCGGCTATTTCGTGGCGCCGACACTGATCGAGCTCAACAGCATCGCCGAGCTGCAGCGTGAAGTGTTCGGCCCGGTGTTGCACGTCGTGCGTTACGAGCGCGACGAACTCGAAGCGCTGATCGACCGCATCAATGCGACCGGCTACGGCCTGACGCTCGGCGTGCACACCCGCATCGACGAGACGATAGGCCGCGTCTGCGCGATGGGCCATTGCGGCAACATCTACGTCAACCGCAACATGGTCGGCGCGGTGGTCGGCGTGCAGCCGTTCGGCGGCGAAGGCCTTTCGGGCACCGGCCCGAAGGCCGGCGGTCCGCTCTACCTGTACCGCCTGCTTTCGCGCCGGCCCGACGAGGCGGTGGCCGAGGTGATGACGACCAGCGACGAAGCCGACGATGCTGCGCCTTCCGCGAAGCCGGGCATGGCCAAGGCTGGCGGCGCGAGCACGATCAGCCCGACGCTGCGCGCGCTGCAGCAATGGGCCAGCCGCAACGGCCGCGATACGCTGGCCGAAACCTGCAAACGATTCGCCAAGGCCTCGCGTGTTGGCGTGATGCGCTCGCTGCCGGGGCCGACTGGCGAGCACAACCTGTATACGCTGCTGCCGCGCAATGCGGTGTTGTGCCTGACCGAAGCCGATCTGCAGGCCAGCGAATCACCGGGTGCCGATGCCGACGACCAGGCCGACGATCGCCTGGTCCAGCTCGCTGCGGTGCTGGCGGTCGGCAGCCGCGCGGTCTGGCCGGCTGCCGCCGAAAACCTGGCTGAACAGTTGCCGCTGGCGGTGCAGGAGGTGGTTGCGATCGCGCAGGACTGGACGTTTGCCAATGTCGAATTCGATGCCGCGCTGCTGCACGGCAGCGAGGCCGCGCTGCGCAGCGCCTGTCAGCGCCTGGCCGAGCGCGAAGGGCCGATCGTGACGTTGCAGCGGCTGGCCCCGGGCGATGCCGACATCGCACTCGAGCGGCTGCTGATCGAACGCTCGCTGAGCGTCAATACCGCAGCGGCCGGTGGCAATGCGAGTTTGATGGCGGTGGGTTGAGGGGCGAGCCGGCTGCAGCGTCAGCCTGCGATCCGCGCCATCGCATCGGCGATCGGCCCGGCCGCCTGCGGCCGCACCAGTCGATCGACCTCGTGGCCGTCCTTCAGGAATACCAGCGTCGGCCAAAGCTTCACGCCATACGATCGGCCGAGCGGCCGGCCGCGGCCATCCTCGACCTTCAGGTGGCGGATCTCCGGGTGCTGCTCGAACGCGTCGGCAATCGCCGCCTGCGCACCCTGGCACCAGCCGCACCATTCGGTGCCGAATTCGAGCACGGTCGGGCCCGGCAGCGCATCGACGTCGGCACGGGACGGTGCATCGGCGGAATAGCGGGCGGTCAACGGCATCGCGGCTCCTGGTTGCATTGACGCGAGTATCTCCCGTCACTGCAAGCCGGGGTGTCGGACCAGGGCGCATCGTCGCGTCCTGTCGTGGCTGACGACCGGCGGGAGAGCGGGCGCTGGCTGGGCGGTTTGGCCCGCTGCCACTGCGCCGCAGCGCGGTGGCGGAGAAAGGCTGCTGCGGGCTTGGCAAAGCCCGGCGCCAGTCATATCGTGCGCCCATGACACGCGATGCCGACCCTGCACCCAAAGCGCTGCCGATCAAGCTCGACAGCACCTCCAACGGCGAATTTGCACCGGTGCCGCTGCCGGCTGCCGCGCGCCACGCGCGCGCGCTGGCACTCGATGCGATCAGCGGTTCGGCGCGCCAGCTGGCGATGCCGCGGCGGCGCTACCTGCAATCGATGCTCGGTGCCGCGGCGACCTTGTCCGCCTTCAACCAGGCGTTTGCCGCTGCGGGCCAACGCGGCGGCCACTACGAACTGGCGGCAGAAGCCCGCTTCGAGCACGCTGCCGCGAAAGAGGCGATTGGCGGCGCCGACGACGAATTCATCTTCGATGTGCAGCTGCACCATGTGAACCCGCGCGGCGCATGGCGCGCGAAGGCAAGCCCGAATGCCTTCCGCGGCATGCCGAATTCGAATTGCGGCAAGGCCGACCACATCGAGTGTTTTTCGGCCGATGCGCTGCTGAAGGATGTGTTCCATGACAGCGACACCGCAATGGGCGTGTTGTCGCATGTGCCCGGCGGCGCCGATACCAACCCGCTCGACTTCGAGGCCGCCGGCGCGACGCGACTCGCCGCCAATGCGCTCGACGGCAGCGAGCGGCTGCTGCTGCACGGCCGCTGCATGCCGACGCTGCCCGGCGAACTCGATGGCATGGATGCGCAGGTCGAAGGCGCGCGCGGCCGCATCTCGGCGTTCAAGACCTACACCCAGTTCGGGCCGAGGGATGGGGCGGAGGGGTTTTTCCTCGACGACGAGCGCTTCGGCGCGCCGTTCATCGAACGCGCGCGCAAGCTCGGTGTGCACAACATCGCGGTGCACAAGGGCCTCGCATTCGGCCAGCGCGGCTACCAATATTCGTCGAGCCGCGACCTCGGCCCGGCCGCGAAGCGCCACCCCGATATCAACTTCCTCGTCTACCACTCCGGCTTCGACACCTCGCGCAACGAAGGCCCCTACGACCAGAAGGCCGACTATGGCGTCGATGCGCTCATCCGCTCGGTGCGCGAGGCGGGCAACCCGGCCAATGTCTATGCCGAACTCGGCAGTACCTGGCGATTCCTGATGCGCGACCCCGACCAGGCCGCACACCTGCTCGGCAAGCTGTTGCTGGACTTCGGCGAAGACCGCATCCTGTGGGGAACCGACTCGATCTGGTACGGCAGCCCGCAAGACCAGATCCAGGCCTTCCGCGCATTCCAGATCAGCAGCGAATTCCAGCAGCGCTTCGGCTACCCGGCTTTGACGCCGGCGATCAAGCGCAAGATCTTCGGCCTGAATGCCACGAAGGTGTATGGGCTGGACACGATCCAGCTGCGCCGCAAGCTGGGCAAGGACCGGGTGCAAAAGAGCCGGCTCGACTATCTGAACGATCCGAACCCGAGCTTCGAGACTTACGGCCCGCGCACGCGGCGCGAGTTTTTTGCGTTTCGGGCGGTAAGTGGAGATGGGCCGTAATCCGACCCGGCTACCGTCGCTGAATACCTCCACGCCGGAACGGGTCCTTTGGTGCTGTAGCCCGAGCGAGCCGTGCCGAACCAATCACCTTTCACCTGCACCCAGTTCCAGGCGATCATCGTTCGGGAGTCTGGGTTTCAAGCCATCGCCGGTGTCAACAGGTCCTCTGCGACCATATGATGCCTGGTCTGCGCTGACATGGTGCTGGTCGAGCCTGCACTGCCCGCATTGAAGCCCGCCATCGCCGATACCAGGTTCTGCACCTGTGATTCGACGAGCAGCGTGCCGTCGCTGAAGGCAAATTCCTCGACGCGATAGGCGCTGCCGAGATACCAGTCTCGAATCACCAGCTTGTCGTTGCCAGCGCTGAGCAGCAATTCGAGGTTGTTGCCGATCTGCTTGAACTGGATATCGGATTGCCGGATGTTGCCGAGGAACTCGACTCTGTCCTTCGCGCCTGCAGTGGCGTCGTTCTCCTGGATCGTATCGAGACCGCTGCCGTAGCCGAAGCGGTAGGTGTCAGCGCCGGTTCCGCCGACCAGGATGTCGTTGCCGGCGCCGCCATCGAGCGTATCGTTGCCGGCCCCGCCGGTAAGGTTGTTGGCTGCCGCGTTGCCGATCAGCAGATTGCCCAGCGCGTTGCCGGTTCCGTTCGCTGCACTGCCGGTCAGCGTCAGATTTTCGACATGGTTGGGCAGCGTGTAGGTGACGCTCGCCATCACCGTATCGTTGCCTTGACCGGCGTATTCGGTGATGACGTCTCCGGCGGCATCGACGATATAGAGGTCGTCACCTGGGGCACCAATCAGCTTGTCGTTGCCTGCACCGCCGTCCAGCGTATCGTTGCCGTCGCCGCCATTCAGCGTATTGGCCGCGGCGTTGCCGATCATCAGGTTATCCAGCGCATTGCCGGTTCCGCTGATCGACGAACTGCCAATCAGCGTCAGGTTCTCGAGGTTGTCGCCAAGGGTCCAGGTGATCTTCGAGAGCACCGTATCGAGTCCCTGGCCTGGATGTTCGATGATGCGATCCTTGCTGTTGTCGACGACATACCAGTCGTTGCCGGTGCCGCCTTCCATCGTGTCGCCTCCGGCGCCGCCGTCGAGGGTGTCGCTGCCGGCCAGACCGTACAGCTTGTTGTTGCCGCTGTTGCCGATGATGTGGTTGCCGAGTTCGTTGCCGGTGCCCGATATCCCGCTGCTGCCAATCAACGTCAGGTATTCGAGATTTGCTCCGAGCGTGTAGCTGATCGAACTCTGAACGGTATCGATCCCCTCGCCCGGCTCTTCCACCACCTGGTCCTCGATATGGTCGACAATATAGGTGTCGTTGCCTTTTCGGCCGACCATCTTGTCCGCGCCAGCCATACCATTCAGCAGGTTTGCCGCATCGTTGCCGATCAACGTGTTGGCAAGCGAATTACCCTTGCCGTCGATGGGCAGCATGCCGGTCAGTTCGAGGTATTCGACGTTCGTCAGCAATGTGTAGGTGACGCTGGCGAAGATGCTGTCGTTTCCTTCATTGGCGTTCTCGTACACGGCGTCCTGGGAGTGGTCTACAAAATAGACGTCGTCGCCAGTGCCGCCATACATCGAGTCGACGCCGGGCCCGCCGTCGAGCCGGTCGTTGCCGGCAAAGCCGTAGAGTTTGTCGTTGCCCTGCAGGCCGTTCAGGATGTCGGGCCCGGGGGTGCCGTTCAACACGTCGTTGCCGGCGGTGCCAACCGCAACCCTTGCCTGGCTGTCGATATATTGCCGGCTCCAGACGGTGCCATCGTGGAACAGCACCGAGTCGATCCCGGTCATCGTGATCTGGTCGTTCGAGCCGTTGAAATTCAGCCGGTAGCGGCCTGCGTTGGCGCCTGCGGTATCGGCGAGGATCCGGGTGGTTGACGGCAGGATTTCCGGGCCGAGTTCGAGCACGTCGTTGTTGCCCGCTTCGTCGATGATGACGTCGTCGCCATCGCCTGCATTGAAGCGATAGCGATCGTCCCCCTGGGAATCGACCAGCAGGTCGTTGCCGGCGCCGCCGGTCAAGGTGTCGTTGCCGGCTTCGCCGTACAGGGTGTCATTGCCACTGCCGCCGAATACCAGATCGTTGCCGGCGCCGGCTTCGACCAGGTCGTCGCCGCCCAGGGCATCGATGGTGTCGGCGCCCGCGGAGCCGATGATGTAATCGGCCCCCGCGCTGGCCACGCTGACGAGCCTCGCCTGCACGTCGGCAGCCGCCCATGTCGTTCCGTCGGCAAAGCGGATCAAGTCGTTTGCATTCAATCGGATCTGCACGATGTCGTTGGTGCCGGACTGGCGGAGCAGGACCTGTCCTCCGAAGCTTCTCGAGCAGACGATGTCGCTGGCAAGAATGCCGGCGCCGAACTCGACGATGGCGCCGCCCGGGGTTGCCGGGTTGTCAACGATGTCCTGGCCGAAGCCGCGTTCGAACTTGTAGGTATTGGTTCCGCTGCCACCGTAAATCCGATCGTTTCCTGCGCCGCCGATGAATACATCGTGGTCGGTCGTCGGACCCGATCCCCACATGCCGAAGCCGTAAAGGGTGTCGTCTCCCGCACCACCGTCCAGCGTGTCGGATCCGCGCAAGCCAAGCAGTTCGTCGTTGCCCGCGCCGCCGGTGATCAGGTCATCTTCATCGAAGCCGTAGATCGTGTCGTGCCCCGTCGTTCCGCCGAGTATGGACGCGAGGATCTGTTCCGAGGACCAAACGGTTCCGTCGGCAAAGCGGATCTCGATCGGCGCCCGTGTGCGACGGTCGACCCGAAGATTCCGGATCGATCCGCCGCCGGCAATTTCGGCCTGAATGGTCGAGAAATCGGCGCGGCGCAGACTGACCTCGCCAGGAAAAACGCCGGCGCCGAATTCGATCGCGGTACGGCCACCGTTGGCCGTATCGTTTTCGTCGTTGCCATCTCCACGCGAATAGACGAGCGTGTTCAGCCCGGCGCCGCCGTACAGCGTGTCGTCACCCGTTCCACCGATCAGACGGTCGTCGCCATCCCCGCCATGCAGTTCGTCGTTGCCGTTGTCGCCGCGCAGGATGCTGCCGTGCATCGAGGCGTACAAGGTGTCGTTGCCGTCGCCACCGGCGAGCATGGATTGACGCCCGATATCGAACAACAGATCGCTGCCAGGCGTGCCGGCATTGGCCATTGCGAGGACAGTGTGCAGGTCCCATGCCGCGCCGTCGGTAAAGCGCAGGGAGCCGAGCACGGTGCCGTTTTCATGGACACCATCGACGATCGAATCGAGCCAGTCGGCGCCGCTGGACAGCGAGATCCTCAATGTGGCTCTGGAGACCTGCGGCCAGTACCACTTGCCCTGACTGTCATAAGCCGATTCGCGCTGGATATCCCGCCAGGCATAGCGGAGAGTCGATCCGGTGACACCACTTCCGAGTTGCACCGTGGTCGCGCTTCCGCCGCTCATCGTGTCACGCCCGGACCCAGTGCCGAAGACAACGATATTGCGACCTGCGCCAACAATCAACGTGTCGTCACCGGCCCCACCGTCGAGCGAATCGTCGCCGTAGCCGCCGTCGAGCAGGTCATTGCCAGCGCCACCAAGAATTGTGTCGTTGCCGGCCCGGCCGAGGATCGTATCGTTGCCATTCCCGCCATTGATCGAGGTGTCGAGTGACGTCAACCGGATCGAGTCGGGGCCGGTGGTCGGCGCAGGTACTTGCGATGCGACGAAGCTGCCGACGTCGATCGTCGATCCATTGGCAAAGCGGATCTGTTCGACAACGTCGCAGACGCCCGGCCGGGTGCCGAAGGCCTCGAACGTGACCGTCGTCGAGCCATCCTTCCAGCGCACGACCACCTGATCGGTCTGGTCGACAATATTTCCCCAGTTCGACGTCGCAGCCACGAAGCTGACCGTCACATCCGCCTGGTTGGCGGCAAGCTGCAGCACATCGAAACCTTCGTCCTCGGCGTTGGCACGAAACCCGCTGCCGATCCGGACGTTGCCATCGCCGGCCTTGACCTGGTAGACGTCGTCGCCGGGCCCGCCGATCATCCAGCCGCCGTCCGCACCGACGTCGAGCACATCGTTGCCGGTGCCGCCGGACAGGAAGTCATAGCCACTGGCGCCGCGCAGCGTGTCGTTGCCACCGCGGCCATACAGACTGTCGTTGCCGGCGAGCCCGTCGATCAGCTCGCCCGCGCCGGTGCCGTAAATGCGGTCACTCCCGGCGGTGGCCTGCAAGCTCAGGCTGCGCAGCTGCTGGAAATTCCAGAGCGTGCCATCCCTGAAACTGATCGACTCGATGCTGCCTGCGCCGGCATTGCCCTGCTCATCGATTGCATTTCGGATATCGACGATCAGGTTCCACGTCCTCAGCTGCAGCCCACTGCCGTCGGATGTGACGCGGGTCGTCGCCGGCGTGATGTTCGACGAATAGAAATGAAGCCGGTCGGCGCTCCCGCCGAAGTCGTCGATGGTCCAGGTCTGGTATTCCCCGCCGCCGATATAACCGGTGTCACGCACGTGGTAGACGTCGTTCGATGAACGCGAGGTATCGATTGCGGTGCCCGATACGCCGGTGTAGTAGCCGAAGGTGAAGTGGTATTCGTCGTTGCCCTCGCCGCCCGACAGAAAATCGTGCGACGCAAAGTCGCCGCCGACCAGATGGTCGTCCCCAGCGCCGCCGATCACCGAATCGATGCCACGGCCCGCATACAGCACGTCGTTGCCAAGGCCTCCGATCAATGTGTCGTTGCCGGCGCCGCCGTAAATCGTGTCGTTGCCAGCGAGGCCGTCGATGTGGTCGTCGCCGCCTTGGCCGTCGATCAGGTCGGCCAACGGCGTCAGCACGAGAACGTCGTTGCCACCGGTGGCAGACGGCAGGACCTCGATGCCCCGATCGACCACCTGCTGCCAGCTCAGCACGCTACCGTCTGCCATCCTGATCAGGTCGATCGGCTGCGTTCCGGGCAGCGGTCGGCCTCCGGCGTCGGCAGGTGCGTCGAAGCGGATGCCGTCACCGAGATCGTTCAGTGAAAGCAGAAAGACGCCGGTACCAGATCTGAACAGCTTCAGGTCGCTGGAATCGAAACCTTCGTCGAGAACCAGAGCATTTTGCGCGGGCGGCTTGCCGGACTCCGGAGCCTGCCTTGCCACTGCAACCAGTTTGTCGACGCCATCACCGAGAGACATCGATATCGTCGCACCGGCGCCGGTCGTGATGCTGATGTCGTCGTTGCCCTGACCGCCGTGGAAGATGGTGCCGCGTTGCGAACTGGTCAGCTGGTCGTCCATCGCCCCGCCAAGCAACTGGCCTTCCGGATTGACGGCCTCCATCGCGATCGGCGTCCTGAGGCGTGAGCCGATCAGCTTTTCGAATGACATGCCACCGGTGTCGGTGTCGACCCGGCGGACGCTCGAAACGAGCCCACGGTCGATCGCCACGGCCTGACCGGCGGCCCAGGCCATCACCACCGCGCCATCTTCGACGAGGTACAGCTGGATGGCGTTCAGGTCGACGCCGCGCAGCTGCACCGCACCAGAACCTTCGTCATCGATGATGCGGTCGCTGACATTCCCCTCCGACGCCTCACCGGCGACGACGACATAGGTGTCGTCGCCGGGGCCGCCAACCAGCACGTCGGCTTCTGGTCCGCCATTCAGGATATCGTCGCCATCGCCACCGAACAGCTGGTCGTTGCCCGTTCCGCCGATCAACGTGTCCGACCCGCCGCCGCCTTCGAGCCAGTCATTGCCATCGCCGCCGTCGAGCCAGTCATGGCCGTGATTGGCGAGCGACACACCGAGGCCGTCGCCATAGAGAAAGTCGTTGCCTGCGCCGCCAAACAGCGTGTCGTTTCCGCCCTGTCCAGCAAGCGTGTCATGGCCGTCGCCGCCGTCCAGCAGATCGTCGCCATGGAAGGCGATCGGCAGCAGTTCCTCGGTGTTGTCGCCGAGCAGCATGTCGTTGCCTGCCCCGCCGAACAATTTGTCGGCGCCGCCTTCGCCCATCAAATAGTCGTCTCCATCGCCACCGTCGAGATGGTCTGCGCCGTGCAGCGAAGGGTCGGTGTACGACGGTGCCAGCGAATCGGCGCCGCCGCCGTCACCCCACAACATGTCGTTGCCGGCTCCGCCGTAGAGCACATCGCCACGCCCGCCGCCGACCAGCTCGTCGTTGCCGTCGCCGCCGTCGAGAAAGTCGCTGCCATGCACCGACGCAGGTGTATCGATGGCACTTCGATCATCGCCCCACAACTTATCGTCGCCGATGCCGCCGTAGATGAAGTCTTCGCCGCCCTGTCCAATCAATGTGTCGTTGCCGGCGCCGCCGACGATGATGTCGGAGCCGTGTTGCGCAGCCAGCGTGTGTTCGAGTCCTCCAGCCACCTGGTTGCTGCCGTCGCCGTAGATCCGGTCGTTGCCGCCGTCACCGTGCAGGACGTCGTTGCCCGCTAGGCCGAAGATCTCGTCGATGTCGTCGCCGCCGTAGACCGTGTCGTTGCCGGTGCCTGCAATCACGAAGTCCTGACCTGGACCCGCATCGATGAAATTGCCTGCGTCGCCTTCCTGCTGGTCACGCTGGATCGAGAAGCTCAGGAACGCCCGCTGGATGCCGTCGGAGTCCGTGCCCGGCGACGACATCACCCAATTGAAGCCACGGCCAAGCACGATCGGGTGGCTTGTGGTCGGTGGCTGAAACGTGGTACTGGTGGGATAGCTCAGCTGGCCGTTGCTCGATCCGTAAATGATGTCGTTGCCGGCGCCGCCGAGCAGCGTATCCGCTCCGAGTCCGCCCTGCAGCACATCGTTGCCGGGGCCGCCGTCGATGTAGTCGTCTCCGCCCTGTCCGAGCAGGGCGTCGTCGCCTGCGTGGCCGAAGATGCTGTCTGCGCCCGACGTGCCCGTGATCAGATCGGCTGCGCCCGGCTGCGAGCCGGCGTTGACATAGTTGCCGTCTGCGCCGATCAGGAACTGGCTACCGGAGGTGGCCTTGATGAAATCGCCGACAAAGCTGTTGCTTGGCTGTGGAGTGGGGGGCGTCGTGCCGAGCGTGATGCCGAGATTGCCCGACTTCCAGTTCTGCACCCGGATGACATCGGTACGGTCACTGAAGGTGATGAACAGATCGCTGCGTCCCGAGTCGACGGGCACGACGGCGAAGTTGAACCGCTTGTCGGCAGACTGCCAGGCGCTGTCGGCGATCTTTTTCGCACCGGTGGCAGTGAGGTTGCCGATCCCGGCGACGTTGATGACGCCCATGCCGTCGCTGTCAACGATGGTGTCGCTGCCCCAGCCAACGTCGAATTGGTAGGTGTCGAAATCCGCCCCCCCGAGCAGCAGGTCGGTACCGGAACCGCCGTTCAACGTGTCGTTGCCGATGCCGCCGAGCAGCGTGTCGTTGTCTGCACCGCCGGACAAGAGATCGTTGCCGGCGTTGCCTTCTAGGTAGTCGTTGCCGGCCTGGCCGTAGAGGGTGTCCGAGCCCCCGCCTCCGTATATGCGGTCGTCGAGACCGCCCCCGTAAATGGCCTCCGCCGCAGCACCGCCGAATTTGACATGTTCAGCGGGCTGGCTCCCGTTCGTCCTGACGGCAAGAGTCCGATTCAGGTCCAAGTCGGCGAACACAATCTGATATGCCGATGGTCGGGGAGAGTTAACGACATCTCCGCCAGCATCGAGCTTGTTGTAGCGGAGCACAGCCTCCAGAAAGGCCGCCCTGTCGGCGATCCAGCGATCGCTGTAATTTGCGGTGCCGGTGGCCATTTCGCTCGAGGTGCGGTTCCGGTCGGACAGCCAGTTTCCGTGCCAACTCTGCCAATGCGATGACTGCCAGAAGTGCTGGAGTGCCGAGTCATCCAGTCCGTTGCTGGTGATATGGAGCGGGGACAAGCCCGCAAGGGCGACGAAGGCTGCGAAGTCATTGCGCGCGGCATATTGCAATGTGCCTGCACTCGGATTGATGGCCAGTTTGCCTCTCAGCGTCGCAAAGTCCACTCTCTCCATCATTGAAGCGATGTTTTGATGGAGCGAGATGCGGGAAAGCGCGCTATCGGCGGAATCGCCAATTTGAGTGGGCGGTGAGGTTGGATCGAGAAAGGACCGCAATCCGTCGAGCACGCCCTCGAGAGATGCGGAAACCTGATTGGCCCCGAACTCGAACAATGAGTTGACACGCGGAATCGTGATCCCTGGGTCGAGTGCCTCCAGCGCGGCCGCCACAGCGAGCGTGTCAGTCAGCTTGTACATGGAATGGTTCGGCAGAGGCATAACGCTTTCTTCATTGAAGACGCTGATCCGTTTGCCGACCTGATCGAAGTAGAAAACGTTACTTGTCACGTTGACGCCGCGGGACCCGAAGATGTTGAGGTGCGCAGGATCGCCAGGTCTCGGCAGACTCGACCGGCCTAGGTCAAAGCCGATGGAGGAGCCGAAATCATGAAAAGCCGCTTCGCTACCTGACCTGAAACCGGGGCTGTTGAACGTCACTGTGGACTGGGCATTGGCATGCGTGCCCAGCAGTCTCGTGAATGCAGCGGCCAGAAAACCGCCGAGGCTATGGCCATTGACGATGACGCCGCCAGCGAGATCCTGCTGTGAAATCAGTCCTGTACCGGGCGCCGATGGGTTGCCAATCTGAGGAGCCAACTGACCGGCGGGTGTCGTGATCCGGAGCCACCAATTTACCAAGTCCGCAACTTGTTGACCAGCGTTGCCAGTGACTGTAAGTTGGAGATCTGCCAAGTAATCGCCGACATCAGAACCATCTGTTCCGCGGCACGACACAAATACCTGCCCTTCAAACGGAGTACTTGGCAGTCCGCGCCATACGACAGCGTCCAAGCCTGATCCAAGCATTCCACCGCGGGGAGTGCTCGTGATGACTCGGAAATTGTCGGAAATGTATTGTGCGAGAGGCGGCGCCATCACCTTGTCCAGAAGATGCTTCAGGCTATTACCTGTTTGGGCGTCATCCAATCCATCTACGTAAGCGGCATTCGCTAGTAGAGCAGTGATATAAATATCCGCAATTGTAGGCATGGCGATCTTTCAGTTAATCGACTGAAACTTCAATACCCCCGGAGCGGCTTTATGATGGGCACTCTCGGGCGAGCAGTGGCTCTGGACTGTAATCGGCCGTCCTCCATCGAAAGGCCAGATTGCACTCACAAGGATTCCGGGGCCTGCGGTATACCTGTCGAATTCGACAACCAATTCACCTGTCTGGACATCGATATATCTAATCCTAGTGTGGTAAATGGGAAGGGCCATCCACGGCACCTTTTGGTTTGGCGCATCGCTCACATACCTAGTTACCCGGCCCTCAGGATTTTGCACGCCCAGCCTGAATGAGGATGCATGCTGGTCACAAAGAGTCCTGAACTGCATGCCCCCGACGATGTCGTCGGTGATAGGAAAAAGAAAGATGAGAACAAATGCGCCCAGCCTCAAGGTGCGACGTTTCCACGTCGGAGAGATTTTCTCGGTAGCCCACCGGGAGAAGGTCGCGGCGAGCAGGATCCACAAACTAACAACAACTAGGGTAAGAAGTCCAATCATGTTTTGTGCTGGATCGGAGGAGGGAATCGGCAGTACGCGTCACACTCGCCGCCGCATAGGCGGAGCCATCGCCGCAATACGAGAATCCCAGATTCGAGCCGTCATGCTTACGAAAACAGGTTGAAAGCGGTAGTCGATATGCGGGTTCATTATTTCCTCCGTTTGAGTCATCGGGTCCTGAGCCATTTGGATCTGATCAGCTGACAATTTCAACGTGCCATCAACACCTCTCTCAACCTCGCTTCCCGTCGCCGTTCATCGGCAAGGCTGGCCAGCCGATGCTGGATCGCGCCGGGCAATTCACGGGTATCGCGGGTATCGATCGTTTTCGCTAGCGTGGCGCTGGTGGCCGGGCGCAGCAATCCCTCATATCGGGGCAGTGCATCGGCCTGTCGCCACTGTGTGCAGGCATCGCGCCGTGCAGCAGCGCAGCGGGTTGCCTTGGCAGCTGGGTCGTCATGCAAGGTTTCCAGCACGCCGCGGGCGATGTCGGAAGGGTTGCTGAAGTCGACGAGCCGTCCATTGATGCCGTCGCGGATTGCCTCGAGCACCGGTGCAGTCGAGGATGCGACGATCGGCGCTCCGCAGGCCATCGCTTCGAGCAACGACCAGCTCAACACGAAGGGATAGGTCAGGTAGACGTGGGCGGCAGAAACCTGCAGCAGTCGCACATACTGGGCTTTCGGGACCCTGCCGACGAAGTGGGTGCGCAGTGGGTCGAGCTTCACTTCGGACAGCATCTTGTCGCGCCAGCATCGAAAGCCTTCAGGGCGGCCGCCGTAGCTGACCTCGTCGCCGCCGACGATCACCGCGTGGCACTGCCGGTCGGCCTGCTGGATACATTCGAGCGCGCGCATGAAGACGTGAAAGCCGCGATAGGGTTCGAGGTTGCGCGCGACGTAGGTGATCACCGGGTCGCCGGCTCGCAGCACCTGCCCACTCGGCAACACAAGACTGGCTGCGTCATCCGGGCCGAGACCGTCTGCGTCGATGCCTTCGTGCTGGACGATGACCTTGTGCTGCAGCACCTCCGGGTAGCGGCTGCGCTGCCACTGTGTCGGACTGACCGCCGCATCGCAGTGGATCAGATCGAGCGCGTGTTGCGCATTCCAGATCCGCAACCGCGCCCGGTCGTCGAAGCGCAGCGGAAATTCCGGATCGAAGCCCAGGTCGGCGCCTTCGGCGGAGTAGAACCATTCGCAGAAATGGACCAGTCGGGCATCGGGGAACACATCCTTTGCGAACAGGGTTTCGCCCCAACCCGGATGCGCCAGGATGGCGTCGGGGATGAAGCCGCTTCGCCGCAATTCGATCATTGCGCGGGCGGCCGCCTGTCCATGCAGCGTCGACGCCTCGGTCTGACGCAGGTACAGGTGCTGATCGGCGCGGATCTGGCGCGCCAGCCGGTAGCGGAGGATCAAGCCATCGAAGCCAGGCAGGCCTGGCGCGGTGTCGCGGCCGAGGCCGCGGACATCCCACCCGGGGCGCCGTGCCCATTCCCGCACGAAATAGCCGAACTGGCCCGGGAAGTTCTGGTGAACGACAAGCAGCCGCATCAGCGTTCTCCCAGGCTTTCATCGATCGTGCGGCGAACCGGACTCAGCAGATAGTCGATCACCCGACGCTTGCCGGTCTTCAGTTCGGCGCTCAAGGTCATCCCCGCGCCGAGCGCGATCCGCTTGCCGTCGACATCGATGTGGGCGTTTTGCAGCGCAAGCGTTGCCGGGAACAAGGCACCACGCTTGTCGTCGTGCACTGCGTCAGCGGCCAGGCTGCTCACGACCGCGGGCACGGTGCCGTAGCGGGTGAATGGAAACGTCTCCAGCTTGATCTGTGCCGCCTGTCCGACATGGACGAAGCCGATGTCCTTGTTGTCGATGATCACCTTGGCGGTCAGCGGGGCATCTTTTGGCACGATGACCATCAAGACCTGCGCCGGCGTGACGACACCGCCTTCTGTGTGCACCGCCACCTGTTGCACGGTGCCGTCGACCGGCGCGCGCAGCGATGCGAGCCGTGAGCGGCGTTCGGTCTTGTTTTTCTCCTGCGTCAGCTGCACCTGCTTCGACAACGCCGCCGCATGGCGCTCGCTCAGTACGCGCCGGGTCTCGGCCAGAAAGGCGGAGCCGGCCTGCACCGCTTCCTTCAGCGCCGCTTGCACTTCATTGAGTCGGGCGCGCTGGGTCGCCAGGTCGGCCTCCAGCTCGACCCGCTCTCGTGTCCGGTCCTGGCCCGCGTGGCCGGAGAGAAATCCTTGCGCCGCAAGGGTGCTGAAGTCAGCCTCGCGCCGCCTGGCGAGTGGCAAAGTCGTCTCGAGCTTGCGGATCGCTTCGCGCAATGTCACGAGTTCGGCCTGGCGTCGCGCAACCTCTGCGTCGAGCCGCGCGCGCTTCGCATTGATTTCGCCCCATTCGGCGGCGAGTCGCGCACCGTCCATCGCATCGCCGCCGTTACCCGCGTCGGATCGACGGAGAACCGGCGCGCGGTTGTCGGCAAGCGCATCGATCAAGGCATCGCTGCGCCGCCGCTCCGACGACGCCGCAGCCAGTTGTTCGGCGATGCTCGCGCCATCGGCGTCCGCCTGGGTCGAGTCGAGTTCGACCAGCAGCTGGCCTGCGCTGACGAGGTCGCCGTCCTTCACCAGAACCCGCCGCACGACACCGGCTTCGAGCGGTTGCAGCGTCTTCGTGTTGTCGCTGACGACGATGCGGCCGGGCGCCACCGCAACGATGTCGATCTGGCCGAATACGGCCCACAAGACCGCAATCAGGAACAGGCTGCAGATGGTGATGGCCACCCGCCTGGTTGGCGACAATGATCTTGGCCGGCTGACGACAACTATCTTGGCCGGTTGAGGCCGAAGCCGGCAGGTCCGGGACGCGGGGCTTACCGTGGGGTCATCGAACACGTCGAGACCCCGGAAATGCCCGGCAAGAGAATCACGGACCACCAAGTGCTCAAGTACAAACAACATCGCAACAAACTCCCGCAGGTGGCGGCCGCCGCCAAGGCGGGAATCAGCGAACGCAGTGCGCGACGCATCGAAGATGCCGGTCAACTGCCTTCGCAACGGCCAGCCAGGAGCTGGCGGACCCGATCGGATCCACTGGCCGAGGTGTGGGAGGCTGAAGTCGTCCCGCTGCTGCGGGCGGACGCGCAACTCAACGCCGTGACGCTGCTGGAGGAACTGCAGCGCCGGCATCCTGGCCAGTACGGAGGTGCCGTGCTTCGTACGCTGCAGCGCCGCGTCCGCCAGTGGCGCGCCGTGCATGGCGCCGAACGCGACGTTTACTTCGCCCAGGAGCATCCGCCAGGCAGACTGGGACTGTCCGACTTCACCGTCGCCGACGACCTGCAGGTGAAGATCGACGGGGTCGCTTTCGATCACCGGCTGTACCAGTTCGCGCTCGCGCATTCGGGATGGCGGCACGCCGTCGTTCTCACTGAAGGCGAGAGCTTCGCCGCGTTGTCCGGCGGACTACAGGCCGCGCTGTGGCGGCTGGGCGGGGTGCCGGAGGAGCATCGCACCGACAGCCTGTCGGCGGCGTTCAACAACCTGGCCGAGGCGCAGGAGCTGACCCGCCGGTACGAGGGTCTGTGCCAGCACTACGGCATGCGCGCGAGCCGCTGCAATCCGAGCCAGTCGCATGAGAACGGCTCCATCGAGTCGCGACACGATTCGCTCAAGACCGCGCTCGACCAGGCGTTGCGGTTGCGCGGTACCCGTCGCTTCGACGAGCGCGCCGACTACGAGGCCTTCGTCGAGACCATCGTGCAGCGATTCAATGCCCGCGCCGTCACCCGGCTGGCCGTCGAGCGGACCATGCTACGGCCGCTGCCGGCGCGCCGCACGGCTGAGTACGAGGAGTTCCCGGCGCGGGTCAGCAAATACGCCATCTTCACCGTCAAGGGCGTGCAGTACAGCGCGCCAAGCCAACTGATCGGACACCGCCTGACGGTTCGCCAGTATGCGCAGCACATCGAGTGCTGGCTGGGCGGCCAATGCGTGCTCGAGCGCAGCCGCGCGACCCACCGCGACGGCCAGCGGCACCCGCGCAACATCGACTATAGGCACCTGGTGGCCGCGCTCAGGCGCAAGCCCGGCGCCTTCGCCCGCTGGGTGCTGCGCGATGCGGTATTCCCCCGCGACATCTACCGCCGCACCTGGGAACGCCTGTCAGCAGCACTTGCAGAGCGCGAAGCCTGCAAGACGATCGTGGGCCTGCTCTCGTTGGCCGCCGACGGCCATGAGGCACAACTCGCCGAGGAACTTGAGCAGCTGATCGAGCTCGACCAATTGCCCGATCTGAATGCGCTGAGCGCGCTACTGAAACCGCCCATCGTCGAATTGCCGGCGGTGTCGGTGCAGTTGCCGCCGCTGCAGGACTACGACGTACTGATCGAGGTGTCGCCATGAGTGCGACGACGCTGCCATCCGGGCGCCTGGCGCTGATGCTCACCGAACTGCGACTGCCCACGATCAAGCGACTGGCCGACGACCTGTGCGCGCAGTCCGACCGTGAGGGCTGGCCCGGACATCGGCTGCTGGAAGCGCTGATGGAGCATGAGATCGCCGAGCGCGAGTTCCGCCGCATCGACCGCCACCGCGCCGAATCCTGCCTGACGCCGGACAAGCGATTGTCGAGCTTCGACTTCGCGGCGGTACCGAGCGTCTCCAAGGCTCAGGTGATGGCGTTGGCCGAAGGTCATGAGTGGATCGACCGCGGCGCCAATGTGCTGCTGTTCGGCCCGCCGGGCGTCGGCAAGAGCCATCTGGTGAGCGGGCTCGGTCACGCACTCGTCGATGCCGGGCGCCGGGTGCTGTTCACCCGGTGCAGTGACCTTGTACAGCGCCTGCAGGCGGCCCGGCGCGACCTGCGGCTGCCGCAGGAACTGGCCAGGCTCGACCGCTTCGACCTGCTGATCCTGGACGATCTGAGCTACGTTCGTCGCGATCAGGCCGAGACCTCGGTGCTGTTCGAGTTGATCGCCGAGCGATACGAACGCAAGAGCCTTGCGATCACCGCCAACACGCCGTTCTCGCAGTGGAGCGACGTGTTCGTCGACCCGGCGATGACCCTGGCCGCAGTCGACCGGCTCGTGCATCACTCGACGATCTTGGAAATGAATGTGGAGAGCTATCGCCGACGGGCGGCGCACGCGGCACAGCCCAGCGGGAGAAGGACCAACGCGAGACCGACGACAACTACAGCGACCGACCACGCAACCTGAGCGCGGGGAAGCCGCGGTGGACAAGTCACCTGCCCACAGGACAAGCCTGTGGACAGCCCCTGCGGGGTCCGTGACTTGCCCACCGCTCGACGACGAAGGAGATCAACAAAACCAAAACCAAGGCACCGATCAACGACAACTACGCCCACGTTCCACCGGCCAAGATAGTTGTCGTCGAGCGGTCAGGATAGTTGACGCCGGCCACCCGCCGCGGCGCAGGATGCGCCGGTGTCTCCTGCAGGCTGAGTGCGGCCGGAAGAAAGGCCAGCTCGCTGGCGAGGCGGCGCGGGCCGGCCAGCTCGAGGCGTGCGGCCCAGGCGGCGGCGAAAACCGCCCGGTAGCGCGCGAGCAATTCAATGGCCGGATGCTGCTGTGCTGCGCCGCTCATCACCGTACTCCCGCCTGCATCGCCCACAGATGGGCGTACAGGCCATGCGTGCGCAGCAGTTCGTCATGGGTTCCCGACTCTGCAATTCGGCCCTGATCGAGCACGACGATCCGATGCGCATGCCGCACCGAGCTCAAGCGGTGCGCGATCACGATCACCGTGCGGCCGGCGCAGATGGCCGCCATGTTGGCCTGCAACGCGGCCTCGCTTTCGTAATCAAGTGCGCTGGTTGCCTCGTCGAGGATCAGGATGCGTGGATCGGTGAACAAGGCGCGCGCGATCGCGATGCGCTGGCGCTGGCCACCGGACAGTCCAGTGCCCTGCTCGCCGACGACCGTGTCGTAGCCGTCGGGCAGCTGGCAGATGAAATCGTGGGCGCCGGCCAGCCGTGCCACCTGCACCACCAGTTCGATCGGCGCGGCCGGATCCGCGATCGCGATGTTTTCTCGCACGCTGCGGTTGAACAGCAGGTTTTCCTGCAGCACGACGCCGATCTGCCGGCGCAGCTGCGTCGCGTCGATTGCCGCGATGTCGATGCCGTCGATCAGCACCCTGCCGTGTTCCGGGGAGTAAAGCCGCTGCACCAGTTTGGTCAGCGTGCTTTTGCCGGAGCCGGACCGTCCGACGATGCCGATCACCTGGCCGGCTTCTACCGCCAGATCCAGCCCATGCAGCACCAGCGGCGACTGCGGCCGATAACGGAAGCTGACCGCATCGAAGCGGACCTGTCCGCGGATCGGCGCCAGCTGACCGGAGGCCCGGCTCGGCACTTCGGTGCGCGTGTCGAGGATGTCGCCGAGCCTTGCCATCGAAATGCCGACCTGCTGGAAGTCGGTCCAGGTCTGCGCCATTCGCAGGATCGGTTGCGCAACGCGCTGCGCAAACATGCTGAACGCGACGAACTGGCCGACGCTGAGCTGCTGTTCCATCACCAGCCTGGCGCCGTACCAGAGCATCACCGCGCTGGTCAGCTTGCCGACCAGCGCGACGCCTTCATGGCCGCAAGTCGCCAGCGTCTGTGTTCTGAAACTGGCCGAGACATAGGCAGCCAGCTGCTGGTCCCAGCGCCTGGCCAGCGCCGGCTCGAGTGCGCCGGCCTTGACCGTCTGGATGCCGCTGACCGTCTCGACCAGCAAGGCCTGGTTTTCCGCACCCCGTGCAAACTTGACGTTCAGCCGGCCGCGCAGCACCGGCACGATCATCAGGCTCAGCGCGACATACAGCGGCAGGCTGGCGAGCACGATCAAGGTCAACGGCGTGCTGTAGGCAAACATCACCGCGATGAAGATCACCGAGAACAGCAGGTCGAGCAGCAGCGAGATCGACTGGCCGGTCAGAAAACTGCGGATGTTCTCGAGCTCGCGGACGCGGGCAACCGAGTCGCCGACCCGGCGCGCCTCGAACCATGCCAGCGGCAGATTCAGCAGGTGGCGGAACAAGCGCGCGCCCAGCTCGACATCGATGCGGCTGCTGGTATGGCTGAACAGGTAGCTGCGCAGGCCGGTCAGCACGCTTTCGAAGGTGACGACAACGAGCAGGCCGATCACCAGCACATCGAGTGTCGTCAGTCCGTGGTGCACCAGCACCTTGTCCATCACGACCTGGAAAAACAGCGGCGATACCAGCGCAAACAACTGCAGGAACAGCGAGACGACCAGCACCTCGCCGAACAGCCGGCGGTATTTGACGATCGCCGGCACAAACCAGCTGAAATCGAATCGCGCCATCTCGCCGACCAGCGACGCGCGGCTGGTGACGAGCAGCAGGCGGCCGCTCCAGCGCTGGGCAAAACTGTCGAGCGGCTCGATCTTTGGCCGGCTGTGCTCGGTTTCGCAGAACTCCTGCAGCAGCACGCGCTGGCCATCGCATTGCGCGAGCAGCGCAAAACTGCCGTCGCGCATTGCGGCGATCGCCGGCAATCCGATGTGCTGCAGCCGTTCGGTCGATGAGGTGCAGCAGCGCCCTTTCAGGCCAAGCTGCCGCACGCCGAGCAGCAGATCATCGAGCGTGACCGGCGCATCCGCCGGATGCGCAAGCTGATGCCGCAGCTGGTCTGGGTCGGCGGCGGTCTGGTGCAGGCGGGCAAGCAGGCACAACGCGTGCCAGCCCGATCGATCGCCCCGCGCCGGTGCAGGCGCGGCGCGCGGTGGATCGTCGGCAGAGAAGATTCCTGGTCCGGCAGGCAGGATATGGCTGGCAGTCACGGCAATTGACAGCCAACTGTTCCTGCACTTCGAATCGAAGAGCCGGATCGCCGCACTGTCCGTCGTTGCGATTGCGATCCAGTCTATGCAGCGAATTCCGGCGCGTTATCCCCACTTGGGGTGGCCGCGGGAGGGCCCTCTTGCGCAGGAGCGGGCGGCGCAGTGGCCGAAGCGGTGTCGGTCGCCGCGACAAGCGACCACTCGTGCGCCGCCGCGCACCGCGTTATTTCAGCCGCGTGATCAGACTCGACGTATCCAAGCGGTTCCCACCGCTTGCCTGAATGTCGGCATAAAACTGGTCGACCAGCGCCGTCACCGGCAACCGGGCGCCGTTGTTGCGCGCCTCGTCGAGCACCAGGCCGAGGTCCTTGCGCATCAGGTCGACGGCAAAGCCGAAGTCGAACTGGTTGTCGATCATCGTCGGGCCGCGGTTGTCCATCTGCCAGCTCTGCGCTGCGCCCTTGCCGATCACGTCGAGCACGGCCTTCATGTCGAGGCCGGCCTTCTGGCCGAAGGCGATCGCCTCGGCCAGGCCCTGCACCAGCCCGGCCACCGCAATCTGGTTCACCATCTTCGCCAGCTGTCCGGCGCCGCTGTCGCCGAGCCGGGTCACGGCTTTCGCAAACGCCATCGCGACCGGCTGCATCCGAGAAAATGCCTGTTCGTCGCCGCCGCACATCACCGTCAATGCGCCGTTGATTGCGCCGACATTGCCGCCGGAGACCGGCGCATCGATGAAGAACAGGCCGCGCTCGCTGGCCTGCTGCGCCAGCTCGCGCGCAACGTCGGCCGAAGCGGTCGTGTGGTCGACGAAGGTGGCGCCCGGCGCCATGCCGGCAAAAGCGCCGCTGTCGCCGAGCACGACCGAGCGCAGGTCGTCGTCGTTGCCGACGCAGCAGAAGACGAGTGCCGCCTGCTCGCTCGCGGCGCGTGGTGACGGTGCGGACTTGCCGCCGAATTCCTCGACCCAGGCGGCCGCGCGCTTGGGATTGCGGTTGTAGACCGTGACCTGATGACCGGCGCCCGCGAGGTGGCCTGCCATCGGATAACCCATCACGCCGAGGCCAATGAAGGCAACGCGTTGCGAATCGATCTTGCCGTAGTCTTTGCCCGTCATCCGTTGCGCCGCCTCGTCACATGATCGCCAGGTGTTCGGTACCGGCCGACAGGTCGGTATTCTTCGCCCGCTTGCTGTTCAGCTTGATGTTCAGCCGCAGGTCGTTCAGCGAGTCGGCATTGCGCAGCGCATCCTCGAGCGTGATCTGGTTCGCTTCGTAGAGGTCGAACAGGCTCTGGTCGAAGGTCTGCATGCCGAGTTCGCGCGAGCGCTTCATGATCTCCTTGATCTCGGTGACGTCGCCCTTGAAGATCAGGTCCGAGATCAGCGGCGAATTGAGCATCACCTCGACGGCGGCAACCCGGCCCTTGCCCTCCTGCAGCGGCAGCAGCCGTTGCGAGACCAGGCCCTTCAGGTTCAGCGACAAGTCCATCAGCAGCTGCGCGCGCCGCTCCTCGGGGAAGAAGTTGATGATGCGGTCGAGCGCCTGGTTGGCGCTGTTTGCGTGCATCGTTGCCATGCAGAGGTGGCCAGTCTCGGCAAAAGCCACCGCATGGTCCATCGACTCGCGGTCGCGGATCTCGCCCATCAGGATCACGTCGGGCGCCTGGCGCAGCGCATTTTTCAGCGCCGGCTCCCAGCCTTCTGTATCGATGCCGACCTCGCGCTGCGTGATGATGCAGTTCTTGTGCGGGTGGACGAATTCGACCGGGTCTTCGAGCGTGATGATGTGGCCGTGCGAATTCTCGTTGCGGTAGTTGACCATCGCCGCCAGCGAGGTGCTCTTGCCGGAGCCGGTGGCGCCGACGAAGATGACCAGCCCGCGTTTGGTCATCGCGATTTCCTTCAGCACCTCGGGCAGCTTCAGCGTGTCGATCGTCGGCAGCGTCTGCGGGATCGTCCGCATCACGATGCCCACATGCGCCTGCTGCACGAAGGCATTGCAGCGGAAGCGGCCGATGCCCTGCGGCGAGATCGCGAAATTGCACTCCTTCGTGCGCTCGAATTCGGCCGCCTGCTTGTCGTTCATCACCGCGCGCGCGAGTGCCAGCGTGTGCTGCCCGGTCAGCGGCTGCGGCGAGACCTTCGTCACCTTGCCGTCGACCTTGATCGCCGGCGGAAAATCGGCGGTCAGGAACAGGTCGGAGCCGTTGCGGCTGACCATCAGGCGCAGCAGGTCATTGACGAATTTGGATGCCTGGTCACGTTCCATTTGCTTGTCCTTCAGTGCAGCAAAGCAGCAGCATTTGATCAGCAGTGGCCGCCGGCAATCGCCGGATCAACCGGGGAAATTCTCCGGCAGCTTGGCCTTCGACCGGGCCTCGGCCGGCGAAATGACACCTTTGCGGACGAGGTCGGCGAGGTTCTGGTCGAGCGTCTGCATGCCCATGCTGTTGCCGGTCTGGATCGACGAATACATCTGCGCGATCTTCGCTTCGCGGATCAGGTTGCGGATCGCCGGTGTGCCGAGCATGATCTCGTGGGCGGCAACGCGGCCGCTGCCATCCTTCAGCTTGCACAGCGTCTGCGAGATCACCGCGACCAGCGATTCCGACAGCATCGCCCGCACCATCTCCTTTTCAGCGGCCGGAAAGACGTCGACGATGCGGTCGATCGTCTTTGCAGCCGAACTGGTGTGCAGCGTGCCGAATACCAGGTGGCCGGTTTCGGCGGCGGTCAGCGCAAGGCGGATCGTCTCGAGGTCGCGCATCTCGCCGACCAAGATCGCATCCGGGTCCTCGCGCAGTGCCGAACGCAATGCATTGCTGAACGACAGCGTGTGCGGGCCGACCTCGCGCTGGTTGACCAGGCACTTCTTGCTTTCGTGGACAAATTCGATCGGATCCTCGACCGTCAGGATGTGGCCGTATTCGGCTTCGTTCAGATGATTGACCATCGCCGCCAGCGTCGTCGATTTGCCGGAACCGGTCGGCCCGGTCACCAGCACCAGGCCACGCGGCTTCAGCGCCAGTTCGGCAAAAACCTTCGGCGTATTCAGCTGCTCGAGCGTCAGGATCTTGCTCGGGATGGTGCGGAATACCGCGCCGGCACCGCGGTTCTGGTTGAACGCATTGACCCGGAACCGCGCCAGCCCCTGGATCTCGAACGAGAAGTCGCATTCCAGCGATTCCTCGTACACCTTGCGGTGCGTGTCGTTCATGATGTCGTAGACCATGTTGTGCACATCCTTGTGCTCCAACGGGTCGACATTGATGCGGCGCACGTCGCCATGGACGCGGATCATCGGCGGCAGGCCGGCGGACAGGTGCAGGTCCGAAGCCTTGTTCTTGACCGAAAAAGCCAGCAGTTGGGTGATGTCCATGGACGGGTCTTGTTGGGTGGGGCGGACGCGGGTGCGCCGGGCGGCGCCGGGAGAGGATACGCTCGCGGCATTATGGCGACGATCCTCGACAACATACAACACGTGCGCCGGCGCATCGCCGAAGCCTGCGCCGCCGCGCAACGCCCGGCCGACTCGGTCGAACTGGTTTGTGTCGGCAAGACGCGCAGCGCCGACGAGATCAGGGCGGCATTCGATGCCGGCGAGCGACTGTTCGGCGAAAACTATGTGCAGGAAGGGCTCGACAAGATCGCCGCGCTGGCCGACCTGCGCAGCCGCATCGTCTGGCACCTGATCGGGCCGCTGCAGAGCAACAAGACGCGGGCGGTCGCCGCGGCGTTCGACTGGGTCGATTCGGTCGATCGGCTGAAGATCGCCGAGCGGCTGAATGAACACCGTCCGCCCGATCTGCCGCCGTTGCAGATCTGCCTGCAGGTCAATATCAGTGGCGAGGCAAGCAAGAGCGGCCTGCCGCCGGCCGAGGTCGCCGCGGTGGCAGCCGCGGTGGCCGCGATGCCGCGGCTCGAGCTGCGCGGGCTGATGGCGATACCGGCGCCGGCGGTCGGGCTCGAGGCACAGCGCGAGCCGCATCGCCGGTTGCGCGAACTGATGAACACGCTGACCGGTGCCGGCCACCGCCTCGGCCATCGATTCGATACCTTGTCGATCGGCATGAGCGACGACCTCGATGCGGCAATCCTCGAAGGTGCAACGATGGTGCGCATCGGCACCGCGATCTTCGGCGCTCGGCCACCGGCCTAAACTGGCGCGATGAACAAGCTTGTTTTCATTGGCGGCGGCAACATGGCCCGCGCGATCATCGGCGGCCTGCTCGGCAGCGGCCGGCCTGCTTCCAGCGTGCTCGTCGTCGACCCGGGCGACGCGCAGCGCAGCGCACTGCAGTCCGATTTCGGCATCACGACGCTGGCCGCTGCAGGCCCTGAACTCGCTGACGCGGCGCTGGTCGTCTGGGCCGTCAAGCCGCAGCTGTTCGGCGTCGCATCGGCGCCGTGTGCGCCGCACATCGGTGCGGCGTTGCAGTTGAGCGTGATGGCCGGCATCCGCAGCGACACGATCGCCCGTGCCTGCGGCACCGAACGGGTGGTCCGTGCGATGCCGAATACGCCGGCGTTGATCGGCCAGGGCATTGCCGGCCTGTTTGCACGGCCGCAGGTGACCGCGGACGAACGCACCGAGGTCGAGGCTGTGCTGGCGCCGACCGGCCGCACCCTGTGGGTCGATCGCGAGGCCGACCTCGATGCCGTCACCGCGGTGTCGGGATCCGGCCCGGCCTATGTGTTCTACCTGCTCGAGGCCCTGATCGATTCGGCTCAGCAGATGGGACTGAGCGCCGAGCAGGGCCGGCAACTCGCGTTGGCGACGATGGCCGGCGCCACCGCGCTGGCTGCCGGGTCGGATCAGCCGCCGGCAACTCTGCGCCAGCAGGTGACGTCGAAAGGCGGCACGACCTTTGCGGCGCTCGAGGTGCTCGAGGCCGCCGGCGTCAAGGCGAGTTTTGTCGAGGCGCTCGAAGCGGCCCGGCACAGGGCGTCGCAACTGGGCGATGAATTCGGCGCCTGAACTGGGTCAGGCCACCTGCAGCGCGAACACGACACCTGCGAATACCGCAAAACCGAGCCAGTGGTTCAGCCGGAAGGCCTTGAAGCAGCCGTCTCGGCTGCGGTCGCGGATCAGCGTGAAATGCCAGCCGGCGATTGCCGCGGCGACCAGCAGGCCGGCAAAAAACGGCCATGCCAGGCCGAGGCCGGCGCCGATCGCGGCCCAGATCAGCAGGAATGCGGCATAAAAGCCCATCACCGCGGCAACATCGAAGCGGCCGAGCGTGATCGCCGATGTCTTGATGCCGATCTTCAGATCGTCGTCGCGGTCGACCATCGCATATTCGGTGTCGTAGGCCAGCACCCAGAACAGGTTGCCGAGCAGCAGCCAGCCGGCCAGCGGCGGCACCGCGCCGGGAACCGACTCCCAGCGCCAGCTGTCGCCGCCATTGACCGCGGCGAAGGCCATCGGAATGCCGAAACTGAAGGCGATGCCGAGCACCGCCTGCGGCATCGAGACGACGCGTTTCGCATACGGGTAGGCGATGCTGATCGCCAGCGCGGCGAAGCTCCAGACGACGGTTGCGAGGTTGATCGTCAACACCAGCACGAAGGCGATCGCCGCCAGCGCGGCGCCGAGCCACAAGGCATTGCGTGCCGCGAGCTGGCCGCTGGTCACCGGCCGCTGCGCGGTGCGCTTGACGTGGCGGTCGAATTCGCGGTCGGCGACGTCGTTGACCGCGCAGCCGGCGCTGCGCATCAGAAAGGTGCCGACGATGAAGATCAGCAGCAGCTTCCAGCCCGGAAAACCACCGGCGGCGAGCCACAGCGCCGACAGGCTGGGCCACAGCAACAGGTAGCTGCCGGCGGGGCGATCCCAGCGGATCAGGTTCAGGTACAGCGACAGCCGGGACGGCTGGGACAGGCTTGAATTCACGGTGCGAGCGGCGGCATGGCGGTTGGCAGGCGAAACGCTGCCAACGATAAACGATGGCTTGCCGGCGGTTTGCGGCTCAGCAGGTGAAAACGGTCAGCACGCCGGTATAACCGTACAGGTGGTGGCGGGCGATTTCGCCGGCGGCAAAAAAGCCGACCAGCGGCACGTCGCCGAGCGCGTGGCGCACCACCGCGAGCTCGGCCGACGGCGCACCAAAATGTGGCCCGCCACGCCCCGAACAGCTGACGTAGATCGCGCCGGCAATCCGCCGCGCCGGGTGCAGGCCGCGTTCGCCATCACTGGCCTGCAGCGCCAGCGCGGTTTCCAGCGGCAGTTCCTCCGGTTCGAGCTCCTCGCGGATCTCGCTGCAGATGCGCACCAGGTCGCGGCGCGCGGCCTCGGTATTGCGGCTGCAGAAGGCCAGCTGCATGTCGACCTCGGCGTTGTCGCCGATCGCGATCGCGCGCCGGTTCGGGTCGATGCCGATCAGATGGCGGACCCGCGTATCGGTGCCGAATTGTCCGGGCCGGATCACGACGTCGTCGCTGCGGTCGCTGATGCCGACCAGCGTGCCACGCAGCCGCGGCAGCGCCTCGCGCGGCTCGGCACCTTCGATCTGCAGATCGCGCAGCAGGCAGTCGAGTGCCGGCTCGCCATCGAGCGCGATCACCAGGTTGCGCTCGGCGGCTGAAATCCGCCGCACCGGCCCCGCCGGCTGGCAGCCCTGCGTCACCCGCGACAGCAACGCGACCTTGCGGCTGAACGCGACGCCCGACAGGCCGCCTTCGAATACGCCGTTGGCGATGTGCAGATGGCGGCCGCGCGAACTGGCGAGCCCACCGAACAGATATCCGGTCGCCGTGCGGTCGGCCATCTCGGTGATCAATTCATCGAGGTCGGGTGTCGCAGGGTCGGCGTGGATTTGTGCGGTCGCCGCCTCGAAGTCGGCAGTCCCACCGCCGGACAGCGGTTCGGCACCTGAATAGATGCGGAAATCCTCGGCCGGAATGTCGCCCAGCATCAGCACCAATCCCGGCTCGTCGAAATATTCGACGCCGTTTGCGGCGACGCCGACACCGACCGCGCCGACCCAGGCGACGCCGGGCCAGCGTTCGCCGAGTTCGGCCAGCAAGGCGTCGGCCGAGGCCGCATGGTGGTCGGTCAGATAAACCCAGCCGAGCGTCAGCTGCGTCGCATGGTGCTCGGCCTGGCGCTGCGCATCGACCTGCGCCGCCGCGAGGTTCAGCGCAACCCGCCAGTCAGGATCGCTGGCATGACCATGCAGGAACAGTTTCATCGGCAAGCAACCGGCTGCGTCGCGTGGTGCCGGGTCATCACTTGTTGCCGGCCTTGTCGGCAGCGGACTTGTTGTCTGCCTTCGATGCAGCAGACTTGCGGGCGGGCTTTTTTGCCGTCGCCGAGGTCTTGCGGGCCGGCTTGTCGTCGGCAACGCCGTCGACGCTTTGCCGCCCCATCGATGCGGCCAGCCCCTTGCCTGCGCCCTGCTGCACGGCATTGGCGGCAATCTCGCCGAACTGCTTGGTCAACGCGCTCCACCACAACATCGGGTCGACCGCCGGCGCGGCTTTCGGCGGCTCGCCGGACGTCTGGTCATTGCCCTCTGCGGGCGTGGCCTGCTTCGCTGCCTGCGCAGGTTTTTCTGCCGGCGGGGCGGCTGCAGCCTTCGGCTCGGCCGCTTCTTTCGGCTTGATCTTCAGCGATTCCTGCAGATCGTTCATCTGCACATTCATCGTCTGCAGCGTCGACAGCGTCATCCGCTGGACTTCGAGCGCCTGGATCGTCGTCGCCAACATCCGCGCGTTCTGCTCGAGCCAGAACTGCACCGTGCGCAATTCATCGATGCGTTTTTCCAGCTCGGCCGGATCGAGCGTCGGCGCCACCCACTGGCCGACGCCGGGCAGCGCGGCGCCGGCGTTCTTGACCAGGCCTTGCAGAAAGTCGAATCCCGGCATCATCTTGCCGAAGTCGCTGCTGGTGTTCATCGGGTTGTCTCCATCGTTGTGGCGTGTGGCCGGCATCTCGGGATGTCTGGCCCATTGTGCATCGACGAAGGGCCAAGTCCAGCGCCGCTCTGTCAGCGCGCGGCGTTGCGGGAATCGATCTTCAGCACGCCGCGGTCCTGGCTCCAGCGCAGCCGGCCGAGCACATCCATGCCGAGCAGCGGCTTGTCGCCGAGCCCGGGCAGCGCGACGATGCGCAAGCCCTGGGCAGCGACGCCGCCTTGCAGCTCCACATCGGCGCGGACCACCGTCCCGGTGACCAGGCCGCCGGCGGTCGTCGAGCGGACGTTTCCGAGTTCGGGCAGGCCGAGTTCGCGTGCCATGTCGAGCGACATCGCGGTGCCGGTGGCGCCGGTATCGATCAGGAATTCGACATCGCGACCGTTGATCCGCCCCGGCCAGTGGTAATGGCCATCCGGCGCGCGGACGATCTCGATCATCCCGCCGGTCGACATGAACCGGGTCTGCGCCTGCCGGTGTTGCCAGGCCTGCACCGCCAGAAACAGCGCCAGCCCGAGCAGCAGCCAGATCGTGGCCAGCTTGAAGCTGCGTGGCAGATCGTGCACTGCGGATGGCCCGGTCAGGCGTGAGCGGCCGTTGCCGGCTCGATCGCACCGAAGACGCTGCTGCCGTCGCGGCCGATCGCATCGATGCGCAAGGCCTCGCCAGGCTCGAGGTAGGGCGTGCGTGGGGCGCCGTCGAGCTCGCGCTCGCGTTGCCGGCGGCTTGCGATCGCGATATCGCCGACGCTGCCGTCGCCAGCCGGCGTGCCGAGGCCGAGCAGCGTGCCGTTGCGCAGGCCGTCGTGGCTTGCGCCGGCCGCCAGCAGTTCGCCGATCGACCAGCCGGTGTCGCCGGCACTCGGGCAGCGGCCGAAGCGCTTGTTGCCGCGCATCACGTCGATCGGCAGCTCGATTCGGCCATTGCTCCAGGCGGCGCCGAGTTCGTCCGGCGTCACCGCGACCGGCGCAAAACTGATGCTTGCCCACGGGGATGCCCGCATCGCCTCGTCGGCCTCAGGCCGATGCCAGCTGCATGCCAGCATCACCAGGCGGATCGCTGCCAGTGCATCGTCGGCCGCCGAGCCAGCGGCGAGTTCGCCGGTGATCAGCGCAAGCTGGCCGCAGAAATCGAGCCCGACCGGCGGCTCCGGCAGTTCGGCGGCGCCATCGTTCCGCGCTGCGACCGGTGGCGTTTCGCGCGCGCCGAGCAGGGCATCGCCGCGCAAGACCGCGAGCTGCAGCGGATGCCGCTCGCGCTGCATCACCGGCGGATCGACCATCGCGACGCAGGCTGCGCGTGGCAATGGCGCCAGACACATGGCCGGATCGAAGGCAAAGGCATGGCGGGCCTTGCCGTGGTTCAGCGTCTGCGACAGCTCCTCGAGCTGCGGCGACAGAAAATTCCAGTCGTCGAGCAGTTGCTGCATGCGGCCGACGACCCCCGACGCATAATGGGCCAGCGACAGATCGCGCGACACGACGACCAACTGGCCATCGCGCGAACCGTCCTTCAATGTTGCAATTTTCATGGCGCGGAGAAATTCAGGTGCAGCTGGCAAGCCACCGTGGCCCGCGCCGGCATCCTGCCCTATTGTCGATGCTCCCTGGCAAGTCTCCGCAATCGCTCTCCACGCCGACATCGCGTCGGCCGCGTCCGACGCTGCGCGTCTTCGCGCTCGCTGCGCTGCTCGCACTGCTGCTGCACGGTCTCGTGCTGGGCAGGCTGCCGGCGATGACCGCCTACGCTGGCGACAAGACAATGCCGCAGCCGATGCGGGTGCGTGCGATCGCCCCGGTGGCCGCGGGAGCGGCGCCGCTGCCGGTCGTCGCACCGGCGCCGCCCCCGGCGCCAGCGAAAACACAGGCTGCGGCCGCCAACGTCCTGGTTGCAGCAGCACCGGTCATCGCCGCGGTCGAGCTCGCCGAGCCGCCGCTGATGCAGCCTGCTGACGAAGAAGTCGCCGCGCCGGCAGCCGCCGAGCCGCCATTGCCGCCTGCCGAGCCGCTGCTGGTTGCCGAAGCTGCCCCGCCGGCAGACGAGCCCTTGCAGCTGGCGGCGCTCGGCAACGAGCCGCCGCTGCCGCTCGACGACGTGATCGGCCTCGATATGGCCGATGGCGATCCGATCCCGATCTACTCGACCCGCTTTCCTCCGTCGCAGACGCTGCGCTACGACCTGCAGCGCGGCGTCGTCAGCGGCACCGGCGAATTGAACTGGCGCCACGACGGCACGGCCTACGAACTGCAGCTGCTGGCGCGAATCAGCGGCCTGACGATCCTGACGCAGCTCAGCAAGGGCGGATTCGACAAGGCGGGGCTGGCGCCGGTGCGTTTTACCGATCAGCGGCTGCGCAGCGCTGCGCGGGCCGCCAATTTCCAGCGCAAACGCCAGCTGATCACGTTTTCCGGCCCGTCGACCGAATATCCGATGGTCCGCGGCGTGCAGGACCGCTTGAGCTGGATGATGCAGGTGCCGGCGATTCTTGCCGCCAATCCGCGGCTGGCGTCGGCAGGCCAGAAGATCACGCTGTATGTCGTTGGCGCGCGTGGCGATGCGTCCGTGTGGGATTTCCGCTTCGAGGGCAGCGAGCGCCTGGCGACGAGATCCGGCGAGGTGCAGACGGTCAAGTTTTCGCGCCAGCCGCGCAAGGAATTCGACACCAAGGCCGAGGTCTGGCTCGATCCGGCGCGTGATTTTCTGCCGCTGCGCGCGAGGCTGGGGAACCCGGAGGAGGGTGCGATGCTCGAACTGAGACGCATCGATTAGGCAAACGCCGTCAGTGGCTTGATTTTTGCTGACATCGCCTCATCTCTGCTCCAGGAGAGACTGTCATGCATATGCTCTACAACTCGGACAATTTCGTGGTGGTGCAATTCGATGCGGCCGCCAGCGGCGACGCACCGGCAAATACCTCGCCATCCTCGCGTGGCGGTTACGAAATCGTCGACAAGTTTGCCCGCAAGGAAATCTTCATCAGCGGAGACATGGCGCAAAGCTTCAAGGCCGGCGTCGATGCGTTGATCGAGACCGGCCCGTCCGAGGACGAAATGGACGATTACATCGCCCGCTACACCTCGCTGATGCAGCAGCCGGTCGTGCTGCACTGAGATTGACACGGCGGTCCACGGACAACCGCCGCCTGCTGCGGCCCGGCTTGCCGGGCCGTTTTGCTGCCCGCCGACGTCGAGCGCCGGGGGGGCAGCCGAGGAAATTCCGTCTTCACCCTTGCCTCTGGCACCTGCCTGCGACAAGATGCTCCCGCGGCCAGGGCCTGAGGGATTGACATCCCGGTCGCGGGAGGTGTTGCCGATGGGCAAGTCGATTGAAGAAGCGCGGATGATCCTGTCGCCCGGTTTGCGCGATGCGCCGGTGCTCGACCAGATGTGTTCGCGCTTCGTGCTGTCGCTGACGATGCGCCAGCCCGGTCGATTCAATTTGCGCCGCGACTGGAACAGCCTGTTGTCGCTGACCGGACGCCATCTGGTCTGGCCGGTACCGGTGCTGCAGCGGCTGCGCGAGTTCCTCGCGCTGCGTTGCCGCAACAACGATGCCTGGCGCGGTCACGAAGCGCTGGGCCACGAGGCCTTCATCAACCGTCACGGCGCCTGGCAGGGGCCGTATGAAGAAGCGACGCTGTTTTTCTACATCGACGAATTCATCAAGGATGCGCCGAAGGACCTGCTGGCAGTGCTCGGCGCGACAGAACACTGGCTGAACCGGAATCTGAAGAAGGAATCGACGCGCGTCGAAAAGAACATCGATGCGCTGGCCGGGCTGCTGCAACTGAACCCGGCCGAGCGGGCGCTGCTGCTCTACGGCACCTTGGCGCGGTACCAGCGTGACCTGCGCGGCCTGCTGGTCGAGTTCAAGGTCGCCAATGCGCAGGAAGCCTATGCGGCGATCGCCGCAGTCGCCGGCGTCAATGAGTCCGAAGTGGCCGAAGCGCTGCGCGCCGGCTCGCGGCTCGAGCGCACCGGGATGGTCGAAAACCTGATCTCGGAGCACAACATCACCGACTTGTCCGACCTGATGAAGGTCAGCGAGCAGCTGCCGCCGGTGCTGATGCGCCATTACGAGGGGCCGTCGGACCTGATGGCGGTATTCACCAGGCCCGCATCGCGCAGCGAACTCGGTCCGTCCGATTTCCACTATGTGGAAGACGACCTCAATGTGTTGACGGCGCTGCTGCGCAACGCAGTGCAGCGCAAGGAGCCCGGCGTCAATGTCCTGCTTTATGGCCCGCCGGGTACCGGCAAGACCGAACTTGCAAAAGTCGCGGCGCAGGCGGCCGGGCTGGCCTTGTATGAAGTCGAATATGCCGACCGCGACGGCAATTCGCTGTCCGGCCGCGACCGCTACCGCTCGCTGCAGATCAGCCAGGTCTTTCTGAAGGCCAGCACGCAGGTTGCGCTGCTGTTCGACGAGGTCGAGGATGTCTTTCCGCCGATATCGACAGATGCGGCGCAGATCATGGCGCGCATCGAGAGCGGCGATGGTGCGCTCAGCGGCAACAGCAGCGTCAGCGGCAAGGCCTGGGTCAATCAGATCCTGGAGACGAATCCGGTGCCGGTGGTCTGGGCGACCAACCGGATCGAGCAGATCGACCCCGCGTTCCGGCGCCGCTTCCAGTACCACCTGGAGTTGAAATGCCCGCCGCCCGGTGCCCGCGAGGCACTGGTGCGGCGCGCGCTCGGTGCCGTTGAAGTGAGTGACCGCTTTGCCAAATCGCTTGCAGAACGCAAGGGGTTGACGCCAGCGCAGGTCCGCACCGCGGTGCGTTTTGCCTTGCTTGCCGGAACCGACGGTGCCGTGATCGAGGAGCTGATCGAGCGTCAGCTCGGCCATGCCGACCTGGCGCTGGGCACGACCAACCGGGCCGACCGGATGCGCGATCCGGTGACGAATTACGACCTCGGACTGCTCAATACCGAGTCGCGGTTCGCGCTGCCGCGCATCATCGACGCGCTGCGGCGCAGCGGCCACGGCACCCTGTGTTTCCACGGCCCGCCCGGCACCGGCAAGACCGCGCTGGCCGAACACATCGCCAAATCGCTGGACAAGCCGCTGATGATCCGCCAGGCCAGCGAAATCGCCAGCAAATATGTCGGCGAAACCGAGCAGAACATGGCGCGGATGTTTGCCGAAGCCGAAGCCGAGCAGGCGGTGCTGCTGCTCGACGAGGCCGACAGCTTCCTGCGCAACCGGCGACTCGCCGAACGCAGCTACGAGATCAGCGAGGTCAACGAGATGCTGCAGGGCATGGAGCGATTTGCCGGCCTGTTCATCTGCACGACGAATCTGTTCGACGAACTCGACGAGGCGGCGCTGCGCCGCTTCACGTTCAAGATCCGCTTTTTCCCGCTGACGCCGGCGCAGCGCGAGCGGATGTTCATTGCCGAGGCGCTCGCCGGCGCGGACGACCAGTTGACCGACGAACACCGCGAACGGCTGCGCAAGCTCGATGTGCTGACCGCCGGCGATTTTGCCGCGGTCAGGCGGCAGGTCGACATCCTGGCCGAGGCCTTCAGCGCTGACGAATTCCTGTCGCAGCTCGAATCGGAGCATCGGGTCAAACCCGAGGTCCGGCATCGCCGCGGCATGGGTTTTGTCAACTGATGCCTCAAGCGAATGTCCGCGCGGGCCGATAAGTGGCCATGAACATCCCCGAACCGCTGGGCATCCGTGTGCCGGTGTTGCCCGGCCGCCGCCGGCGACACCATCCGCCGCGGCCCTGAACAGGACACGATGGCATCGAATCTGGTTCTGCTGGCCCCGTGGCTGCTGCTGACCGGCTGCATCGCCAGCCTGTCGGTTTATGCCGCGCTCGACCTCGGCAAGCGGATGCAGTCGACAGAGCAGGCCGAAGGCCGGCAATGGCTGCTCGGCTCCGGGCTGGCCTGGGGAACCGGCGTCTGGTCGGTGCAGGTGCTGAGCATCAATTTCGAGCAACTCGGTTTCGACGTCGGTTTCCACCCGGTCGGCATTTTTGCCGCCTGGCTCGCCGCTGTGGGCGTCGGCATGGCCGGGTTCAGCATGATCGGCAGCCGCAAGGCCAGCCTCCGCGGTGTGCTCGCTGCCGCGTCGGGCATCGGCACCGGTCTCGTCGTCACACAGATGCTGGTCTTCGTGTCGATGGGCCTGCAGCCTGGCCTGAGCTGGGATGTGCCCGGGCTGCTGATTGCGCTGCTCGCCGGCGTCGGCGGCTCGACGCTCGGCCTCGGCATCTGGTACATCGGCCGTTCGCATCCGGACAGCCGCGTGCCGTGGAATCTGATCGCCGCCGTCTCGATGGGCGTGGGCATCGTGATCGGCGAAGTCGTGGCCATCAATGCGACCGGCCTTGGCGCACAGCAGGCATCGGTTTTTCGCGAGGTGTTGCCGGCAACGTCGATCACGGCGCTGGCTTCGGTCGGCAGCCTGATGTTCGTGCTGGCGATCCTGGTCTCGTCGCGGCTCGAGGAACATACCCGTGAATCGCTGTCACGGGTAAAAACCGAGTTGCGGCACCAAGCGACGCTCGATGCGTTGACCCAGTTGCCGAACCGCGAGATGTTCGAGCAGCGGCTCGCCGCCGCGGCACGCGTCGCCGATGAAAACCAGTCCGGACTGGCGCTGCTGTTCATCGACCTCGACGGCTTCAAGCCGATCAACGAATCCTTCGGCCACCCGGTCGGCGATGCGGTGTTGCGCGGCGTGGCGCGCCGACTCGGCAGCCTGGCCGGCCCGAACGATGTGGTCGCCAGGCTCGGTGCCGACGAGTTTCTGCTGCTGATGCAGGACCAGCCGCTCGCCGGCGACGCTTCGGCGCGCGCCGCGGAACTGCTCGATCTGCTGCAGCAGCCCTACCAGGTCGAGGGCCGCGAGGAACGCGAGGTGTCGATCTCGTGTTCGGTCGGCATCGCGATGTACCCGAGTGATGCGACCGTCGCAAAACTGCTCGCCCATGCCGACGCGGCGATGCAGGCATCGAAGGCCGGCGGCGGCGCGACCTACTGCTTCTATGAGCCGCGCATGAGTTCCGGCGCACGCGAACAGGTCGACCTGCTGCACGACCTGCGCAAGGCGCTCGGCAACGGCCAGCTCGAGTTGTATTACCAGCCGAAGGTGCATGCGCCAAGCGGCGAGATCACCGGTGCCGAGGCGTTGATGCGCTGGCATCACCCGAAACGCGGGCTGATCGGCCCATCCGTTTTCATTCCGATCGCCGAACGTTTCGGCCTGATCAATGGCCTCGGCGACTGGTTGATCGACGAAGCCTGCCGGCAGATCCGCGCCTGGCGCGACCAGGGACTGCGGATGCGCGTTGCGATCAACATGTCGGTCTACCAGCTGCGCCAGGCCGACCTCGCCGACCGCATCAGCGCGGCCTTGGCGCGGCACCGCATCAATCCGAAACTGCTGACCTGCGAGATCACCGAATCGGTCGCGATGGAGGATGCGGCCGAGACGATGAACATCTTCAACGGCCTCGCGCAGGCAGGCGTGCACATCTCGATCGACGATTTCGGCACCGGTTATTCGAGCCTGTCCTATCTGCGCCGGCTGCCGGCGGAGGAGCTGAAGATCGACCGCAGCTTCGTGCAGGACCTCGGCAGCAGCGAGGACGCCGAACGCGTCGTCGATGCGGTGATCAAGCTGGCGCAGGCGCTGCAGCTGAAGGTCGTTGCCGAAGGCGTCGAAACCGAGCAGCAGTATGCAATCCTGCGCTCGCTCGGTTGCGATGAGCTGCAGGGCTTTTTGTTCGCGAAGCCGATGTCGGCGCGGGCGCTGTCGCTGTGGGCGATGAACGACATCGGGCCGAAGGACATCGATTTCCGCGAGTCGCTGTACATCGACACCCGGATGGCCGAACTGCACTGATGCCGGTGCGGGCATGGCGCGCGGCGCCGTTCGCGCCCGGGTGCGACTTCGTACAATCGGCCGATGAAAACCATCGCCTATACCCGTGGCGCCGACCTGCCGGCCCTGCTCGAACAGCGCATCGCGATCCTCGATGGCGCAATGGGCACGATGATCCAGCGCTACAAGCTCGGCGAAGCGGATTTCCGTGGTGAACGATTCGCCTCGCATCCGAAAGACCTGAAAGGCAATAACGACCTGTTGCAGCTGACCCGGCCGGACGTGATCCGCGAGATCCACGACCAGTATCTGCAGGCCGGTGCCGACATCGTCGAGACCAATACCTTCGGGGCGACGACGGTCGCGCAGGAAGACTATGGCCTCGCCTCGGTTGCCCGTGAAATGAACGTCGAAGGCGCCCGCATCGCGCGTGCCGCCTGTGACGCGACCGGGCGGCGCTGTTTTGTTGCCGGCGCGCTCGGCCCGACGCCGCGCACCGCGAGCATCAGCCCAGACGTCAACGATCCGGCGGCGCGCAATGTCGATTTCGATCAGCTGCGTGCCGCCTACTGCGAACAGGCCGAAGGCCTGCTCGAGGGCGGCTGCGACCTGTTTCTGGTCGAGACGATCTTCGACACGCTGAATGCGAAGGCGGCGATCTTTGCGCTCGACGAGTTGATGGAGGAAAGCGGCGAGCGGCTGCCGGTGATCATCTCCGGCACCGTGACCGATGCCTCCGGGCGCATCCTGTCGGGCCAGACGGTCAGCGCGTTCTGGCACAGCGTTCGCCATGCGCGGCCGCTTGCCGTCGGCCTGAACTGCGCGCTCGGCGCGGCACTGATGCGGCCCTACATCGAGGAGCTCGCAAAGGTCGCCGGCGATACCTTCATCAGCTGCTATCCGAACGCCGGCCTGCCGAATCCGATGAGCGATACCGGCTTCGACGAGACGCCGGAGATCACCGGCCGGATGGTCGAGGAATTCGCGAAGTCCGGTTTCCTGAACATCGCCGGCGGCTGCTGCGGCACGACGCCGGGGCACATCGCCGAGATCGCCAAACGGGTCGGCCGCTACCAGCCGCGCTGCCGGCACGACGGCCTGTTCAGCGAGTTGCTGGCGGCCTGAGCGCCGCCGCCCGGTTCAGCGGCAGGCGATCCGCAGCAATTACAATTCCGGCCGGTCCAAGGAGCGTTGCGACGGCGCCGACCTATTCGGTCGGCTTGCTGCCAGGCTTGGGCCCTGTGTCTTTCCCAACAGCGCTCACCCGACCCAACAGGCCGTGGTGAGTTGCGCGGCCTGCCCCCAGATCAGCGCCGCCATGTCGAATCCCCCCGTTTCCCCCTCGTCCGCCGATGCCGCCAAACCGGCTGAGCGCGTCGCCGCGATGAAGCTGTCCGGTCTCGAGCCGGTATCGATCGACAGCAGCTCGCTGTTCGTCAATATCGGCGAGCGCACCAACGTCACCGGCTCGAAGGCCTTCGCCCGGCTGATCCTGAACGACCAGTTCGAGGCTGCGCTGGCGGTGGCGCGCCAGCAGGTCGAAAACGGCGCGCAGGTGATCGACATCAACATGGACGAGGCGATGCTCGACAGCAAGGCCGCGATGGTGCGCTTCCTGAAGCTGGTCGCCAGCGAGCCGGAAATCGCCCGCGTGCCGATCATGATCGACAGCTCGAAGTGGGAGGTCATCGAAGCGGGCCTCAAATGCATCCAGGGCAAGGGCATCGTCAACTCGATCTCGCTGAAGGAAGGCGAAGATGAGTTCCGGCGTCAGGCAAAACTGATCCGCCGCTACGGCGCAGCCACCGTCGTGATGGCCTTCGACGAAAAAGGCCAGGCCGACACCTACGAACGCAAGATCGCGATCTGCGAACGTGCCTACCGCATCCTCGTCGACGAGATCGATTTCCCGCCCGAGGACATCATCTTCGACCCGAACATCTTCGCGATTGCCACCGGCATCGAGGAGCACGACAACTACGCGGTCGATTTCATCAATGCGACGCGCTGGATCAAGCAGAACCTGCCGGGCGCCAAGGTCAGCGGCGGCGTCAGCAACGTCAGCTTCAGCTTCCGCGGCAACGACCCGGTGCGCGAGGCGATCCACACCGTCTTCCTGTACCACGCGATCCAGGCCGGCATGGACATGGGCATCGTCAATGCCGGCATGGTCGGCGTCTACGACGACCTCGAGCCGGTGCTGCGCGAACGGGTCGAGGACGTGGTGCTGAACCGGCGCCCGGATGCCGGCGAGCGGCTGATAGAGGTCGCCGAATCGGCGAAGGGCCAGGCGAAGGACGATTCGGCCAAGTTCGCGTGGCGGGCCAAGCCGGTCGCCGAGCGGCTCAGTCATGCGCTGGTGCATGGCATCAACGATTTCATCGTCGACGATACCGAGGAGGTCTACCAGCAGATCGTTGCGGCCGGCGGCCGGCCGCTGAACGTGATCGAAGGCCCGCTGATGGACGGCATGAACATCGTCGGCGACCTGTTCGGCCAGGGCAAGATGTTCCTGCCGCAGGTGGTGAAAAGTGCGCGGGTGATGAAGCAGGCGGTGGCGCACCTGCTGCCTTATATTGAGGCCGAGAAAAAGGCGCTGGTCGACGCCGGCGGCGAGGCCAAGGCGAAAGGCAAGATCGTCATCGCGACCGTCAAGGGCGACGTCCACGACATCGGCAAGAACATAGTCACCGTCGTCCTGCAGTGCAACAATTTCGAGGTCGTCAACATGGGCGTGATGGTGCCGTGCCAGGACATCCTGGCGCGCGCCAAGGCCGAGGGCGCCGACATCATCGGCCTGTCGGGCCTGATCACGCCGAGCCTCGAGGAGATGCAGCATGTCGCGGCCGAGATGCAGCGCGACGACTATTTCCGCGAACGCAAGCTGCCGCTGCTGATCGGCGGCGCCACCTGCAGCCGGGTCCACACCGCGGTGAAGATCTCGCCGCATTACGAAGGCCCGGTGGTTTATGTGCCCGATGCCAGCCGCAGCGTCAATGTCTGCAGCGACCTGCTGAGCGATGAGCGTGCGGCCGCCTATATCGACGAGATCAAGGCCGACTACGAACGGGTGCGCCAGCAGCATGCGAACAAGAAGCAGACGCCGCTGGTCAGCCTGGCCGATGCGCGCGCCAACAAGACGCCGATCGACTGGGCGGCCTACCAGCCGCCGAAACCGAAATTTGTCGGACGCCGTGTCTTTCGCAACTACGACCTCGCCCAGATTGCGCAGTGCATCGACTGGGCGCCTTTTTTCCAGACCTGGGACCTCGCCGGTTCGTATCCGGCGATCCTCGACGACGAGGTGGTCGGCGACACCGCGCGGCGTGTCTTCGAGGACGGACAGCAGATGCTGAAGCGGCTGATCGATGGCCGCTGGCTGAACGCCAATGGCGTGATCGGTCTCTATCCGGCGCATCGCGTCGGCGACGACGACATCGAGATCTATGCCGACGAGTCATGCACCGAGGTGCTGTTCACCTGGCGCGGGCTGCGCATGCAGACCGAGCGGCCGGTGATCGACGGCGTGCCGCGGCCGAACCGCTGCCTCGCCGATTTCATCGCGCCGAAAGGCGCGGTCGACGGCCCCGACTACATCGGGCTGTTCGCGGTCACCGCAGGGCTTGGCTGCGACAAGAAGGAAAAGCAGTTTCTCGAACAGCATGACGACTACAGCGCGATCATGCTGAAGGCGCTCGCCGACCGCCTCGCCGAGGCCTTTGCCGAGCGTCTCCACCAGCGGGTGCGCACCGACTTCTGGGGTTATGCCGGCGAGGAGTCGCTGAGCAACGAAGAGCTGATCAAGGAAAGATACCGCGGCATCCGGCCGGCGCCGGGTTATCCGGCCTGCCCGGACCACACGGTGAAAGGCGAGATGTTCCGCGTGCTCGACTGTGCCGAGATCGGCATGGCGTTGACCGAAAGCTGGGCGATGTCGCCGGCTGCATCGGTCAGCGGCTTTTATTTCGCCCATCCGGCCGCTACCTATTTCAACGTCGGCCGGCTCGGCGAAGACCAGTTGCGCGACTGGGCCGAGCGCAGCGGCCGCGAACTGGCCGACGTGCAGCGCGCGCTGGTCAGCCTCGGTTGACCGGCTGAGCGGAGCTCGCGCCGGCATCCGCGCGGCGCGACGCCAGTTCCATTTTCCGCGCCGCGGTCATGTCGACCGCGGTCAGCAGGCCGATCGCGCCGATCGCGACGCCATTGCGTTTGCGGTCGTCGGCATCGCCGTCGTGATGGTGCCAGGCCAGCGTTACGCAATCGAGCGCATTGGCGATGCTGCGCCGGTTCAGCCAGCGCTCCTTGTCGTCGGCCACCAGCAACGCGATGCCGCCGGCGATCGAGCGCAAGCCGCGCAGCCGCATCCAGACGCCGCCGATGCCGACCGACACGGTATTGCGTGTGCGGCGCGGCAGCACCAGCTCGGCCGCGCCGATCACGATGCTGGCCCAGGCAATGCCGTTCAGCAAGCGGTCTGCTTCTTCGCGGCGTTCGCTGGTGGCGGAGGCTGTCTGGTCGTGTTCGATCGGCTCGTGGCGGCTGTTCATCGTTGTTCTCCTCGTGGTGCGGCTCGGTTGCCGACGTCAATAGCGGACGATTTCCGCATCGTCGAGCCGGGTACTGGCATCGGTAAGCGCCTGTGCCAACTGTGCGGCGCTGATGCGTGCCTCGCTGAGGTTGGCGCCACGCAGATCGGCGCCGTCGAGATTGGCATTGGTCAGGTTCGCAGCGGTCAGGTTGCTGCGCGCGAGGTCTGCATCGCGCAGATCGGCTCCGCTCATCTCGGCGCCCTGCAACCTGGCCTGGCGCAGGCTGGCGCGGCGCAGGTCGGCCCGGCGCAGATCGGCATTCAGCAGGTTCGCGCGATCGAGGTGGGCGCGTTGCAGCCGGCCAGTGCGCAGATCGGCGCGAGTCAGGTCGGCTTCGGTCATCTGCGCGCCGCGCAGATCGGCCGAACGCAGGCTGGCATCCTTGAAATTGGCGCCGATCAGATGGGACTGGCTCAGATCGGCACCCTGCAGATCAGCGGCCAGAAAATTGGCGTAGCGCAGGTTGGCGCCGGCGAGCCGGGCGCTGCCAAGCCGCGCTTCCATGCACAAGGCGCCGGGCTCGATCCGGCAATCGGCAGTCGTTCCCGATGCAGGACCGGCGGCGGCCGCGACAGTGGCGGCGCTGCACAGAGCCAGCACTGCCGCCAGACGATGTGCCCCAGCGAAGGCGAATGCCGCTGCAGCCGTCGTCGCCGGCCGCGTCTGCGCAGTCATTGACTGGCTGCCCTTGGAGGTGCTGCGAATCGTGCTTCGTCGATCTGCATGCATGGCGGAACCTTTCTCGAAAGCGTTTGCGGTGCGGAGTTTGTTTTCGGGCCGTTGCGGCGCCCGGCTCTCTGTCAGTGATCGCGCGCCGCGCAAAGTTCCCTGTGCCTGTCGAGGCGCCCAGTGCCTGCAAAGGCTCAGCCGCCGCTCAGCACGCGCCGGTACTGGATTGCCTCGGCCAGGTGCTCGATGCCGATTTCGTCGCTGCCCGCGAGGTCGGCGGCACTGCGTGCGACGCGCAGAACGCGGTGGTGGCTGCGCGCCGACCAGGCGAGCCGGGTCGCTGCGCCATGCAGAAAATCGCGTGCCGGCGCCGCAAGCCGGCAATGCTGATCGAGCGCGTCGCCGTTCAAGCCGCAGTTCAGCCCTTGCTGACGATCGAATTGCCGCGTCCGCGCTGCGGCCACCCGGGCCGCCACCGCCGCGCTCGGCTCGCCGGATGGCAGTGCGGCCAGGGTCGCCGGCGCAATCGGCGGCACTTCAACCTGCAGATCGATGCGGTCGAGCAGCGGGCCGCTGAGCCGCCCCTGGTAGCGGGCAATCGCCTCCGGTGTGCAGCGGCATCGGCCCGACACACTGCCGTGCTGGCCGCAGGGACACGGATTCATCGCCGCGACGAGTTGGAAGCGGGCCGGAAATTCGGTCTGGTACATCGCCCGCGAGATCGTGATCCGGCCGGTCTCCAGCGGCTCGCGCAATGCCTCCAGCGCGGCCCGCGGATATTCCGGCAATTCGTCGAGAAACAGGATGCCGGCGTGCGCGAGCGAGATTTCACCGGGCCGTGGCGGCGCCCCGCCGCCGACCAGTGCCGCTGCCGATGCGCTGTGGTGCGGCGCGCGGAAAACCCGCTGCCGCCAGCATGATGCGGAGAATCGGCCGACCAGGCTCAGGATCGCCGCCGATTCAAGCGCTTCGCGCTCGGTCAACGGTGGCATCAGGCCCGGAAGGCGGCTCGCCAGCATCGATTTGCCGGTGCCGGGTGGGCCGACCAGCAACAGGCTGTGGCCACCGGCAGCAGCGAGGGCAAGCGCCCGCTTGGCAGCGGCCTGGCCGCGCACGTCGCGCAGATCCGGCACCGAAGGGCCGGCCGATGTGGACAGCGGCCGTGCCGGCGGCAACGGGTCGGCTGCTTGCGCGTCGGCGCCGGCATGGCGCATCGCGCGCACCACGTCGAGCAGGTGCTCGGCGCGCAGGCAGCGCAGGCCGTCGACCAGCGCAGCTTCCTCGGCGCTGCCGGCCGGCAGTACCAGCGCGCGGCCTGGCGAGCCGCGCTGCAGTGCCAATGCCATCGCAAGCGCGCCGCGCACCGGCCGCAGTTCGCCGGCCAGCGACAACTCGCCGGCAAATTCATGGCCGATCAGGCGCTGCGGATCGATCTGGCCGCTGGCGGCGAGGATGCCGAGCGCAATCGGCAGATCGAAGCGGCCCGAATCCTTCGGCAGGTCGGCCGGCGCCAGGCTGACGGTGATCCTCTTGTTGTGCGGGTAGACGAGGCCGCTGTTCTGCAAGGCCGCGCGGACCCGCTCGCGCGCTTCCTTGACCTCGGTATCGGCCAGCCCGACCAGCGTGATCGCCGGCAGCCCGTTCGCCAGGTGCACCTCGACGGTGACGGCGGGTGCGTCGATGCCGAGCAGGGCGCGGCTGTGGAGAACGGCAAGCGACATGGCCGAGGATCTTCCCATCCGGCGATGGGCCGCCGGCCCCACCAGAAGAGGGAGCACGTCGGGCGGGGCGCGCGGCAATGGGGCGTACCTGTGCGGGCAATCCCTGAGGATCCGAGCGCCAGGATCGCTTTCGGCACCACGTTGGTGCAACGCAGGCGCGCGCGGTGCACAGGCGCCCGCCTCAGTGAACCGATGTTGCGCAGGCTCACTGTCTTGGCGCATTGGCACGGAACCTGCAGGAAGCAGGCATCCGTCAATTCCAACCAACAGGATTTCCGATGAAAACGAGCAATTGGGTGATGAGCATGGTGTTGGCACTGCTGGCCAGCAACACGATCGCGCAGACCGCCGCCCCGGCGGTCAGCATCAGCGGCAACCTCGGCTTGTTCAGCGATTACCGATTCCGCGGCATTTCGCAAACCGACCGCAAACCCGCGTTGCAGGGCGGTTTCGACCTCAGCCACGCATCCGGTCTTTATCTGGGCAACTGGAATTCGAATATCGACAGCGCGTTCTACAACGGCAGCAACCTGGAAATGGACGTTTATGGCGGCTACCGCAGGGAGTTTGGCGGTGTCGGTTTCGACGTTGGTGCGATTTATTACTATTACCCGGGCAGCGGCAAGGCCGGCGCCAGCAAGATCGACAACACCGAGGTTTATGTCGGTGCGACGTTCGGTCCGCTGAGCGCCAAATATTCGCATGCGGTGTCCGACTTCTTCAGCGCGCCGAATACCAAGGGCAGCCGCTATTTCGACCTCGCCTTTGCGCAGGACCTGGGCAATGGCCTGGGCATCAATGCGCATGTCGGCCACCAGCGCATCCGCAATACGCCGCCACAGACAGGTCGCGTCACCGATTTCAAGGTCGGTGTCAGCTATGACCTGAGCGGATATGTGCTCGGTGCCTCGTACATCGGCACCAACCGCGACCGCGTCGCCGTCGGCCCTCAATCCGGCAAGGACCTCGGCAAGGACGCTTTCGTGCTGTCTGTCGTCAAGACATTCTGAGCCGCAGCAAACCACAGGAGATATTCATGAAGATGGTGACAGCGATCATCAAGCCGTTCAAGCTCGATGAAGTGCGTGAAGCGCTCAGCACGATTGGCGTGCAGGGTATCACGGTGACCGAGGTCAAGGGTTTCGGTCGGCAAAAGGGTCATACCGAGTTGTACCGCGGTGCCGAATATGTCGTCGATTTTCTGCCGAAGGTGAAGATCGAGGCGGCGATCGATGATGCCATCGTCGATCAGGTAATCGAGGCGATCGAGAATTCCGCTCGCACCGGCAAGATCGGCGACGGCAAGATATTCGTTTCCGCGCTGGAGCAGGTCGTTCGCATCCGGACCGGCGAAACGGGCAAGGACGCCCTTTGAGTGATCAACACAGAGACGTCATGAAAAAATTGTTTGCAAGCATTCTGCTGGCCGTTTTCGGCCTGGGTATCTCGGGCGCAGTATGGGCGCAGGCCGCGTCGGCACCGGAGGCGGCCGCGGCCGTCGTCGAGGTGGCGGCACCGGTCGTTGCAGTCGCCGTCGAGGCCGCACCAGCGGCGGCGCCGGCGGTTCACAAGGGTGACGTTGCCTGGATGATGACGGCCACGCTGCTCGTCATCTTCATGGCCGTTCCGGGGCTGGCGCTGTTCTACGGCGGACTGGTCCGCAGCAAGAACATGTTGTCGGTGCTGATGCAGGTGCTGGTCGTGTTTTCGCTGGCCGCGGTGCTGTGGGCGATCTATGGCTACAGCCTTGCGTTCGGCGGCGAAGGCGCAATCATCGGCTCGCTCGACAAGATCTTCCTGAAGGGTGTCACGACGGCGTCGCTGGCCGATACCTTCAGCGCCGATGTCAAGCTGCCCGAATATGTCTTCATCGCCTTCCAGGCCACGTTTGCCGGCATCACCTGCGCGCTGGTCGTCGGCTCGTTTGCCGAGCGGATGAAATTCGCCGCGGTGATCGCATTCACGGTGCTGTGGTTCACGTTCTGCTACCTGCCGATCGCGCACATGGTCTGGGGCTCGGGTGGTTACCTGCTCGACAAGGGTGCGCTCGACTTCGCCGGCGGTACCGTCGTCCACATCAATGCCGGCATTGCCGGTCTGGTCGGCGCCTACCTGGTCGGCAACCGGATCGGTTATGGCAAGGAGTCGATGACGCCGCACTCGCTGACGCTGACGATGGTCGGTGCGTCGATGCTGTGGGTCGGCTGGTTCGGCTTCAACGCCGGCTCCAACCTCGAGGCGACGAGCGGCGCCGCGCTGGCCTTCATCAACACCTTGTTCGCCACCGCCGCCGCTGTGTTGTCATGGTCGGTCGGTGAGGCGCTGGCGAAGGGCAAGGCGTCGATGCTCGGTGCGGCGTCCGGCGCGGTTGCCGGGCTGGTCGCGATCACGCCGGCCTGTGGATCGGTCGGTCCGATGGGCTCGATCATCATCGGCCTGCTCGCCGGCTTCGTCTGCCTGTGGGGTGTCAACGGGCTGAAGAAGATGCTCGGCGCGGACGATTCGCTCGACGTCTTCGGCGTCCACGGTGTCGGCGGCATTCTCGGCGCGCTGCTGACCGGCGTATTCACCGCACCATCGCTGGGCGGAACCGGTGGCGAGGATTTCTCGATCGTCGGCCAGGTGCTGGTACAGGCCGAGGGCGTGTTGATCACGATCGTCTGGTCGGCTGTCGTTGCCTTCATCGCCTACAAGCTGATCGACATGGTGATCGGTCTGCGGGTGCCGGAAGACGAGGAACGCGAGGGTCTTGACATCACCTCGCACGGCGAAACCGCCTACCACAACTGAGGCTGGCAAGCCTTCGCCGGCGGCGTCGACAGGCGCTGCCGGCACCGAACCAGGGCCACCGCAACGTGGCCCTGTTTTTTTGATTGAACTTGAGCAACCGGCATGCGATCCCACATGCCTAGAATCTCCCACGCCTTTCCTTCGTGATTACCACGGGCAGTTCAATGGTTCCTCATCTCATCACCGCCCTGTCCGGACCGATCAATGAACTCGAGCAGCGCATCCTCGAGTCGCTGCCGGCGATCGAGCGCTGGTTCCGTCTCGAATGGATGGAGCACACGCCGGCCTTCTACACCTCGGTCGATGTGCGCAATGCCGGCTTCAAGCTGGCGCCGGTCGATACCAGCCTGTTTCCGGGCTGTTTCCAGCTGCTGACCGACGACATGTTGCCGCTGGCGGTGCAGGCGGCGATGGCGGCGATCGAGAAGATCTGCCCGGAGGCGAAAAATCTGCTGCTGATCCCGGAGCGCTCCGCCGATACCGACGCGCTGATGAATGTCGCGCAATTGACGCGGATCTTCCACCAGGCGGGGATGAATGTGCGGCTCGGCTCGATTGACGAAACGATCGCCGGGCCGACCCCGGTCGAATTGCCGGACGGCACGACGCTGACGCTCGAACCGCTGGTGCGCACGCGCGGCCGGCTCGGCCTGAAACATTTCGACCCGTGCACGATCCTGCTGAACACCCAGTTGGCCGGTGGTGTGCCGAAGGTGCTCGAAGGCATCCATGAGCAGTACCTGCTGCCGCCGCTGCACGCCGGCTGGACGATGCGGCGGCGCAACCAGCATGTCCATGCCTATGAGGAGGTGGCGAAGAAGTTCGCCAAGCTGCTCGGCATGGACCCCTGGCTGATCAACCCGATGCACGCCAGTTGTGGCGAGGTCGACTTTGCCGACGATGCGGCAGCCGACTGCCTGATGACGAACAGCGAGGCGCTGCTCGCGAAGGTGCGGCGCAAATACAAGGAATACGGCATCCAGGAAAAGCCGTTCGTGATCGTCAAGGCCGACGGGCCGGCCGGTTCGGCGGTGCATACGGTGCGCGATGTGAAGGAGATCGGCGAGTTGTGCCGGCAGTGGCGCGATGGCTCGACCGCCAGCCAGTTCCGCGAGGTGCTGCTGCAGGAGGGCGTGCCGACCTACGAGCGGGTCAACGATGCGGCGGCCGAACCGGTCGTCTACATGATCGACCGCTACGTTGTTGGCGGCTTCTACCGCATCCATCCGGAACGTGGCCCCGACGAAAGCCTGAACGCGCCGGGTTGCAGCTATGTGCCGCTGGCACTGGCCGAATCGGGCCAGTTTCCGAAACTCGGCGCGAAGCAGGGTGCGGCGCCGCCGAACCGCTTCTACATGTACGGCGTGATTGCCCGGCTGGCGATGGTCGCCGCGGCCTATGAGCTCGAGGCCAACGACCCTGACGCCGAGGTCTACGAGTGATCGTGCAGCCGGCAGGCTGACCAGCCAGCGCCTGTTGCGGCGCAGCAACTGACTCGCCGGCGCAGCGGCGGCGACCCCGGCGCAGGTCCAGAATGCCGGCTTCGACGGTGCGGCGTCCATTGCGGGCGCGTGATTCGTGAATTCAAGCTCCCGAGCTTCCAGTCTGGCCAGTCTGACGCTGGGCGCCATCGGCATCGTCTACGGCGACATCGGCACCAGCCCGCTGTATGCCTTCAAGGAAGTGTTTGCGCACGGCCATGTGCCGCTGACGGCAGACAACATCTTCGGCGTGTTGTCGTTGATGTTCTGGACGATCACCGTCGTCGTCTCGCTGAAATATGTCGTGCTGATCCTGCGCGCCGACAACAACGGCGAGGGCGGCCTGATCGCGATGCTGGCACTGGCATCGCAGGCGGTGAAGGGCCGCCCGAAGCTGCGCGCGCGACTGCTCGTGCTCGGCATTTTCGGCACCGCAATCTTTTTCGGCGACGGCGTGATCACGCCGGCGATCTCGGTGTTGTCGGCGGTCGAAGGGCTGGAGGTCGCGGCGCCGGCGCTGCACAGCTACGTCATCCCGGTCACGCTGGTGATCCTGACGGCCCTGTTCGTGATGCAGCGTTTCGGCACCGCCAGTGTCGGCCGCTTGTTCGGCCCGATCACCGTGGTCTGGTTCGTCGTGCTGCTGCTGATGGGCCTCGTCCACATCGCGCGCAATCCGGCCATCCTCGCAGCACTGAGCCCGCACCATGCGCTGGGTTTCGTGTTGTTCCATCCCGGCGTCGCATTCATCGCGCTCGGCTCGATCATCCTGTGCGTGACTGGCGCCGAGGCGCTGTATGCCGACCTCGGGCATTTCGGCAAGCGGCCGATCCGGCTCGCCTGGTTCGCGCTGGTGATGCCGGCGCTGGTCATCAACTATTTCGGCCAGGGCGCGATGCTGCTCGCCCACCCGGAAAACGTGCGCAATCCGTTCTACGAAATGGCGCCGGCGTGGGCGCTGTATCCGCTGATCGGCCTGGCCACCTGCGCGACGGTGATTGCTTCGCAGGCGCTGATCACGGCTGCCTTTTCGGTCACCAAGCAGGCGATCCAGCTCGGCTATCTGCCGCGGCTGCGGATCACCCACACCTCGGTCCGCGAGGCCGGCCAGATATATGTGCCGTTCATCAACTGGAGCCTGTATATCTGCATCGTGCTGGCGGTGGTGATCTTCGGTTCGAGCAGCCGGCTTGCTGCGGCCTACGGCATCGCGGTGACGATCGACATGCTGATCACGACGGTGATGACGTTTTTCGTGATCCGCTACGGCTGGAACTACCGCTGGTCGTTGTCGTTTGCCGCAACCGGCTTCTTTTTCCTCGTCGACCTGACCTATTTCTCCGCGAACATCGTGAAGATCTTCGATGGCGGCTGGTTTCCGGTCGCGATCGGCGGCGTCGTCTTCGGACTGATGCTCACGTGGAAGCAAGGGCGGCGGCTGATGAACAAGCGGCTGCGCGAGGAGGCGATCGACCTCGACAGCTTTCTCGAATCGATCTTCATCAGTCCGCCGCTGCGTGTACCCGGCACCGCGGTTTTTCTGGTCAGCGAGCCGGGCATGACGCCGAACGCGCTGCTGCACAATCTGAAGCACAACAAGGTTCTGCATCGCACCAACCTGTTTGTCACCGTCAGGCAGCACGAGGTGCCGTGGATTGGCTTCAACAAGCGGTGCGAAATCTCGCCGCTCGGCCATGACTGCTGGCAGGTTGTCGTTCATTTCGGCTTCAAGAACGATCCCGACCTGCCGGTCGCACTGAACCTCATCGCCGAGCGCAGAATCAACCTCGATCCGATGGATACCAGCTATTTCCTGTCGCGCGACATCGTCAACCCGACCCTCGGCCACGGCATGGCGCTGTGGCGCGAAAAACTGTTCGCCAGCATGCACCGCAATGCCGCGGCCGCTGCCGATTTTCTGAGCTTGCCGACCAATCGCGTCGTCGAACTCGGCTCGAAGGTCGAGATCTGATGGAGTCAACGAAGGTGGCCGACAGCGATCCGCAACAGGTGATCGAGGCGACGCAGCAATGGCTCGACAAGGCGGTGATCGGGCTGAACCTGTGTCCGTTTGCCGGCGCGGTGCGGCGCAGCGGCTCGATCCGCTTTGTCTGCAGCGGGGCAGGCGACGAAGCCGATCTGCTCGCTGAATTGCAGGCCGAGCTGCAGTTGCTGGCCAAGGCTGACCCTGCAGACATCGAAACCACACTGCTGATCCATCCTGGCGTGCTGGCCGATTTTTTCGACTACAACGACTTTCTCGGCATCGCCGATGCCTGCATCGAGTCTCTCGGCCTCGACGGCGAAATCCAGATTGCAAGTTTCCACCCCGACTACCGCTTCGACGGCAGTGAGCCTGACGACATCGACAATTACAGCAACCGCTCGCCGTATCCGATGCTGCACCTGCTGCGCGAGGCCAGCGTCGAACGCGCGCTGCGCGGCGTCGCTGATCCGGACGAGATCTACCGGCGCAATATCAAGACCCTGCGCCGCCTCGGCCACGACGGCTGGCGCAAGCTGTTCGGCCGCTGAGCGGCCGCCGGCGCCGGCGGCGAATCTGTGCAACAGTGCGGGCGCCGGACGTCATCCCTTCGAGATCCACCATGAAACTGCTGTTTGTTGCCGATCCGCTCGAGAAATTCAAGAGCGCGAAGGACACCACCTTTGCAATGATGCGCGAGGCTTCGCGCCGTGGCCATCGGTTGCTGGCCTGCCAGGCGCGCGATCTGCGCTGGCAACACGGCGGCGAGGTCTGCGCGCCGGTGCGGCGGATCGAGCTGACCGAGGCCGCCCGCGAGTCATCGGCCGGCGAGACGGTGGCCGACTGGTTCGTCGAGCCGGTTGCCGAGCGCGATGCAACACCGCTTGCACTGCGCGATGTCGATGCGGTGCTGATGCGCAGCGACCCGCCGTTCGACATCGAATATTTCTACGCGACGCATTTGCTCGGCCATGCCGAACGCAGCGGCGCGCGCGTCTTCAACAGCCCGCAGGCGCTGCGCGACCATCCGGAAAAGCTGGCGATCCTCGAATTTCCGCAGTGGACCGGCGAGACGCTGGTGACGCGTGACGCCGCCGAGATCCGCCGCTTCCATGCCGAACACCGCGACATCATCGTCAAGCCGCTCGACGGCATGGGTGGCGCCGGCATTTTTCGCGTCGGTCCGGACGGGCTGAACCTCGGCAGCATCATCGAGTCGCTGAACCGCGACGGCGCGCAAAGCGTGATGGTGCAAAGGTATCTGAAGGAAATCAGCGCCGGCGACAAGCGCATCCTGCTGATCGACGGCAAGCCGATCCCGCATGCGCTGGCGCGCATTCCGCAGGGCAGCGAAATCCGCGGCAACATGGCGGTCGGCGGCAAGGGCGTCGCCCAGCCGTTGTCGGCGCGCGACCGAGAGATTGCCGAGCAGATCGGGCCGGTGCTTGCCGAGCGCGGCCTGCTGCTGGTCGGCCTCGACGTGATCGGCGACTTTGTCACCGAGATCAATGTGACCAGCCCGACCGGTTTCCAGGAAATCAGCCAGCAGACCGGCTTCGATGTCGCGAAGGTGTTCATCGACGCGCTGGAGGCGGCAGCAGGGGGTTGATGACCGGGGCCGGGTCGGGCGTCGATGAAGCCGGATAATCTCCGGCCCAGTTCTCGAAACCTTCCATGGCCCTGTTATCGCTTTCCAATGCCCAGCTCGCCTTCGGCCATGTGCCGCTGCTCGACCACGCCGCCTTTTCGCTGGAGACCGGTGAGCGGCTCGGTCTGATCGGCCGCAATGGCGCCGGCAAGTCGTCGCTGCTGAAGGTGCTGGCCGGCCTCGAAAAACTCGACGACGGCCTGCTGCAGATGACGCAGGGGCTGCGCATCCGTTATGTGCCGCAGGAGCCGGTCTTCGACGCCGGCCATACCGTATTCGAGGTCGTCAGCGAGGGTGTCGCCGAGGCGAAGATGCTGCGCCAGCGATACGAGGAACACGCCGATGGCGTCGACCTCGATGCCTTGCAGACGCGCATCGAGGCGCTCGACGCATGGAACTGGGAGCAACGCGTCGAGACGACACTCGACCGGCTGCATCTCGACGGCAGCCGGCAGGTCGGCGAGCTGAGCGGTGGCATGAAAAAACGCGTCGCGCTGGCCCAGGCGCTGGTCGCGGTACCCGAAGTGCTGCTGCTCGATGAGCCAACCAACCACCTCGACCTCGATTCGATTGCCTGGCTGGAAGAACTGTTGCGCGGCTTTGCCGGCAGCGTCATGCTGATCACCCACGACCGCGCCTTCCTCGATGGTGTCGCGACGCGCATCGTCGAACTCGACCGCGGCCATTTGCGCAGTTATCCGGGCAATTTCAGCGCCTATGAGCGGCTGAAGGAGGAGCAACTCGCCTCCGAGGCGCTGGCCAATGCACGCGCCGACAAATTGCTGGCGCAGGAGGAGGTCTGGATCCGCAAGGGCGTCGAAGCGCGGCGCACGCGCAGCGTCGCCCGCATCGAACGGCTGCAGGTGCTGCGTGCGCAGCGCCAGGCGCGTCGCGATTCACTCGGCCAGGTCCGGCTGGAAGTCGATTCCGGCGTGCCCAGCGGCAAGATCGTTGCCGAACTGAAGGATGTCGTGATGAGCTTCGGTGACGGCGCGCAGCGCAAGACCGTCGTTGACGGCTTCAGCGCGACCATCCTGCGCGGCGACAAGGTCGGCCTGATCGGGCCGAACGGCGCCGGCAAGACGACGTTGCTGAAACTGATCCTCGGTGAATTGCAACCGACCAGCGGCACGGTGCGCCAGGGAACCCGGATCGAGGTCGCCTATTTCGACCAGATGCGGGCCAGCCTGAACCTCGATGCGACGCTCGCCGACACGATCAGCCCGGGCAGCGAATGGGTCGAGTTTGCGGGCCAGCGCAAACACGTGATGAGTTACCTCAACGATTTTCTGTTTTCGCCGGAGCGCGCCAATTCGCCGGTGCGCACGCTGAGCGGCGGCGAACGAAACCGGGTGCTGCTGGCGCGCCTGTTTGCACTGCCGGCCAATGTGCTGGTGCTCGACGAGCCGACCAACGATCTCGATATCGATACGCTGGAATTGCTCGAGGAACTGCTGCAGAACTACGCCGGCACGGTATTCCTGGTCAGCCACGACCGGCGATTTCTCGACAATGTCGTCACCAGCACGATCGCCTGGGAAGGTGATCCGGCTTACGGCGGGCGCCCAGGTTTGTGGCGCGAATATGAAGGCGGCTACGAAGACTGGGCGCTGCAACGACAGCGTGCGCTCACATTGCGCGAGCAGGCAACGCGCGCCGAGAAGGGCCGTGACAGCGTGGAGGCGAAGCCGGCCGCGAAGCCGCCGGCCGCTGCTGCAGAGCCGAAACGCGCCAAGCTCAGCTACAAGGAGCAGCGCGAGCTCGATGAACTGCCGGGCCGGATCGAATCACTCGAAGCCGAGCAGAAGGCGCTCGGCGAATTGCTTGCCGACCCGGAAATCTATGTCAAGGATGCGGCGCGGGTTGCGCAAGCGCAGCGGCGGTGTGCCGAGATCGATGATTTGCTGATGGCGGCGCTGGAGCGTTGGGAGGCTCTCGGCCAGCGGGCCTGAGGCAGACCCCCATCAGCGGCCAGCTTCGGGCCGGCCGTGACGCGGTGTCAGTGCGTGCGCCGGCGTGCCGGGGGGGCACCGCCGCCTTGCCGCTCGATGTGGCGGAAGGTGATGCGACCCTTGCTCAGGTCGTAGGGCGACATTTCGAGCGAAACCGCATCTCCGGCGAGAATCCGGATATGGTGTTTTTTCATGCGGCCGGACGTATAGGCAACCAATTGGTGGCCATTTTCCAGCGTGACGCGAAAACGGGAATCGGGCAGCACCTCGGTCACGGTGCCTTGCATTTCAATCAATTCTTCTTTGGCCAAACGGGGCTCCTGAACTAGGTGGAAACGTAAAAATCGAATCGACACCTTGCCTCTGATTATATCGGAGTGCCGCAAAAAGCGTCAGGTTCGGGCACTCCCCCCCACGTTTGAAGCCGTTTGGCCGGCCAGTTCACGCCGGGCGGCGACCAGGGCCTGCCAGAACCGCTGCTGCTGGGTGGTTGCGAAATTGATCCGCATCAGCGAGCCCGGCCGGGGTGTCGCAAAAAACAGGCTGCCCGGTGCGAGCAGCCAGCCGTCGTCGTGCATCCGCAACGCGAGCCGTTCGGTATCGCAGCCGACATCGAGCCAGCCGAACAGGCCGCGCGGCGGAGCGGCAAAGCGGCAGTTGTGAGCCTCGGCCAGCTGCACGCTGCGCGCCCGGGCGGCGTCGAGTTTCTGGCGGATCCGCTCGGCATGGCGGCGCAGCCGGCCCGACTCGAGGCACGAGGCCAGCGCCTGCTCGGTCAGCGCCGGCGAGCTCAGCGTGCTGAGCAGCTTGGTATCGACGAAGCGGTCGACCAGCGACTTCGGCGCGGCGATAAAACCGACTCGAAAGCTCGGCGCGAGGATTTTCGAGAAGCCGCCGACCAGGATCGTCCGCTCGAGCGCATCGAGTGCGGCGAGCCGGGGCAGATGCGGCGGCGCCAGGTGCGCATAACTGTCGTCTTCGAGAATGAACAGCGAATGTTGCTGCGCGAATTGCAGCAGCCGGTGGGCCTTTTGCAGCGAAATCGAGCCGCCGGTCGGGTTGTGCAGCACCGAAACCGTCACATAAAGCCGCGGCCGGTGCTCGGCCGGTTGCGCCTCGATCAGCTGGCCCATCACTTCGAGGTCCGGTCCGTCGTCGAGACGCGGCACCGCCAGCGGGCGCATGCCGAGTGCGCGGAGCCGGGCAAATTCGACCGACCAGCCGGGTTCGTCGACCAGCACCGTGTCGCCCGCACGCAGCAGGCTGCGCGTGACGACGTCGAGTGCGTGGGTCGCGCCGACGGTGGTGACCAGCTGCTCTGGCACAGTCGTCACGCCGCGCTCGCCAAGCAGCAGCGCGAGCGCGCGGCGCAGCCGCAGGTCACCGGCCGGCTCGCCATATTGCAGCGTCAGTTCGGCCAGACCGGTTGCGTTGCAGACCTTTTTCAGCGCCTGCGACAGCATCGGCAGATCGAGCCACTCGATCGGCAACGTGCCCAGCCCGGGCATCGGCTGCTGGCCCGGTGCCTGGAACATGCCGCGCATCAGCGTCGTTGCGCTGATCGGCAGCGGTCGACGCGGCAGCGGGCCGGCGGGAGCCTGCTCCGGCCGCGAACCGGCCGCCAGGTGGCCAGCGCTTTCGCGGACAAAAAAGCCGCGCTGCGGGAAGGCCTGTGCCAGCCCCTGCGCCTGCAGCTTGTCGTAGGCGGTGACCACCGTGCTCGGACTGACGCCGTGGTGCTGTGCGCAGGCGCGTATCGACGGCAGCCGGCTGCCCGGCGCGAGCAGGCCCTGGTCGATCTGCAAGGCAAGGCGGGCGGCGAGCTGGTCGCTGAGCGCTGCATTGGCAGTACGCGACAGCCACGGAGACGATGTTGCGCTGCTCATCGGAGGCGGTGTATCGGAAAAAGCGTCGGTACAGACTGCGGGTTGTGCCGGAAAAGTGTACTGCTTCTGTACTGATCGTTGCCATAAACTGCGGTGATGAAAAAGACGCCGTTCGCCGATGCGACCAGCGCCGCCGCGCAAGGCCAGGCGGTCGAGCGCGGGTTGTGGCTGGGTGTGCTCGGCGTGCTGATCTTTGCGATGACGCTGCCGATGACGCGGCTGGCGGTGGGTCCTGCCGACGCGCCGGCGCTGCCGCCGCTGTTCGTCACGGCCGGCCGTGCGGCGGTGGCCGGCCTGCTCAGCGCGGCCTGGCTGCTGCTGACCGGTGCGCCGCTGCTGCAGCGCCGCCACCTGCCGGCACTGGCGGTCTGTGCGGCCGGCACCGTGGTCGGATTTCCATTGTTTCTTGCACTGGCGCTGCGCGAAGTCGACGCCATGCATGCGGCCGTCGTCACCGGCGTGTTGCCGCTGGCCACCGCGCTGCTCGCTGCGGTCCACCTGCGGCAACGGCCCAGCATCGGGTTCTGGCTCAGCGCGACGGCAGGGTGCCTGATCGTGCTCGGCTTTGCCGCGCTGCAAGGCGGCGGGCAGCTGTCGTCGGCCGATGGGCTGCTGCTGCTGGCGATATTCAGCGCCGCCACCGGCTATGTCGCCGGTGCTCAGTTATCGACATCGGTTCGCGCTGAACAGGTGATCTGCTGGGTGCTGGTGCTGAGCCTGCCGTTGACTGCGCCGGTGATGCTCGCGAGCTGGCCCGAGCAGCCGGCGCCGCTTGCCGCCTGGGGCGGCTTTGCCTATGTCACGGTGTTCTCGATGTGGTTGGGGTTTTTTGCCTGGTACCGCGGCCTTGCGCTTGGCGGCACGGTGCGGGTCAGCCAGGTGCAGCTGCTGCAGCCGTTCGCTGCCTTGCTGTTTGCGGTGCCTGTGCTTGGCGAGCAGCTTGATCTGTTGACCGTCGTCAGCGCATTGGCGGTCATCGCGACGGTTTTTATCGGCCGGAAAATGGCCGTTGGTCAGCCGGCACCATCGCCGGCTGCCCGCATCACAACGACGAGGCGCCATCGATGACCGACTCCGATTCCAGCAACCCGATTCGTCTGGCGCGCCGGGCCGAGCGGATGAATGCGTCGGTGATCCGCGAGATCCTGAAGCTCGCCGAACGGCCCGACCTCATCTCGATGGCTGGCGGCCTGCCGTCGCCGCACAGTTTCCCGATCGATGCGGTGCGCGAGGCGACCGCGCAGGTCTTGCGCGATACGCCGCAGGCGGCGCTGCAATATGCGTCGAGCGAAGGCTTCGGCCCGTTGCGCGAATGGGTCGCCGCCGATCTCGGCCGGCAAGGCATGCGCATCGATCCGTCGCAGGTACTGATCACCACCGGCTCGCAACAGGGGCTGGACCTGCTCGGCAAGGTGCTGATCGATGCCGGCAGCCTTGTCGCGGTCGAGGCGCCGACCTACCTCGGCGCGCTGCAGGCCTTTGCGCCGGGCGAGCCGTGTTTTGCGAGCGTCGCCTGCGACGAGGGCGGACCGATCGCCGAGCGGCTCGGTGAAGCCGCCGGCGCCCGCTTCCTGTACCTGTTGCCCAATTTCCAGAATCCGGGCGGACGCTGTCTCGATGAGCCGCGGCGTGATGCGGTTGTTGCCGCCGCACGGCGCGCCGGGCTGCCGCTGATCGAGGACAACCCGTATGGCGAGCTGTGGTACGACGAGCCGCCGCCGGCTCCGCTGGCAGCCCGCTGGCCGCAGGGCACGATTTACCTCGGTTCGTTCTCGAAGGTGCTGGCGCCGGGACTGCGGGTCGGTTATCTGGTCGCGCCACCGGCGGTTTATCCGAAGCTGCTGCAGGCCAAGCAGGCTGCCGACCTGCACACGCCGAGCCTGAACCAGCGGATCGTCCACCAGGTGGTCCGCGACGGCCTGCTCGATCGTCACCTGCCGTCGGTTCGCGAGCGCTACCGCGCCGGTCGCGATGCGATGGGCGCTGCGCTGGCCCGGCACATGCCACCAGGCTGCCGCTGGCTGACGCCGCGCGGCGGCATGTTTTTCTGGATCGAGCTGCCGCCCGGCTGTGACGCATTGGCGCTGCTGCCAAGGGCTGTCGAGCGGGGCGTCGCCTATGTGCCGGGCGAGGCCTTTTTTGCCGACAAGCCGCAGAAAAACTGCCTGCGGCTGAGCTTCGTCACGGTTGATGCCGGACAGATCGAAGCCGGCGTTGCTGCGCTGGCCGGCGTCATCGATGAAGCGCTGGCCACCACCGGACGGCGGCTGCAGCGGGCCGCCGCCTGACGTTTGAAGGAGATTGCTGCGATGCCGAACCGCCGATTCCACCAGGTCGATGTCTTTTCCGACCGGCCGCTGTACGGCAATCCGCTCGCCGTCGTTGTCGATGGGGATGGCCTCGACGACGCGGCGATGGCCCGTCTGGCGCGCTGGACCAACCTGAGCGAAACCACCTTTCTGCTGCCGCCGACCGAAACCGGCGCCGACTACCGGCTGCGCATCTTCACACCCGGCGGCGAATTGCCGTTTGCCGGCCATCCGACGCTCGGCAGTTGCCACGTCTGGCTCGCCACCGGTGGCCGCCCGGCAGCCAACGAAATCGTCCAGCAGTGCGCGGTCGGGCTGGTCCGCATCCGGCGGCAAGGAGGCAGGCTGGCATTTGCCGCGCCGCCGTTGCGGCGCAGCGGCGACGTCGATCCAGAATTGCTGGCGCGCATCGCTCGCGGCTTGCGGATCGAGCGCGCAGCGATCGAGGCCTCACAGTGGATCGACAACGGACCGGGCTGGGTCGCGGTGATGATCGACGACCGCGAGCGACTGCTCGCGCTGCAGCCCGACTACAACGAGCTGGCGGGCATCAAGCTCGGTGTCGTTGCGCGCTGGCCGGACGGGCCGGCACAGTTCGAGGTGCGTGCCTTCATCGGTTTTACGCCAGGTTTCGAGGATCCGGTCACCGGCAGCCTGAACGCCGGTCTTGCGCAATGGCTGATCTCGTCGGGCCGGGCGCCGACGGCCTATGTCGCGAGCCAGGGCAGCGCACTGCAACGCGCCGGTCGTGTCCATATCGAGCAGGATGGCTCGACGATCTGGGTCGGCGGCGATGTGACGCCGGTCATCGACGGAAGCCTCGCGTTGTGAGCGCGCTGCCACCCGCAAGTTCGACCGGCCTGGTGGCCGCGATCGATCACCTGGTGATCGTCGCGCAGTCGCTCGAGCAAGGCGTGCAATGGTGCGGTGACACCCTTGGCGTGTCGCCCGGCCCCGGTGGCCGCCATACGCTGATGGCCACCCACAACCGCCTGCTGAAGATTGCCGGTCCGGGCTGGCCCGATGCCTACCTCGAAATCATTGCGGTCGATCCGGATGCGGACGGTCCACCAGCTGCCGGCCGTGCGCGCTGGTTCGGCATCGACGAGCCGGTGCTGCAACAGGCGGTCGAACGCGAACCGCGGCTGGTCCATTTCGTCGCGCAGAGTGGCGATCTGCCGCGGGCCGTCGCCGCGCTGGCTGCGCTCGGCGAGGACGTCGGTCAGCCGGTTGCTGCATCGCGACCGACGCCGGCCGGCGAGTTGCGCTGGCAGATCACCGTTCGTGATGACGGCTTGCCGCAGCACCGCGGCGCCTTGCCGGCGCTGATCGGCTGGCAGGGCCGGCACCCGGCCGCCGCGATGCCGGATGCCGAGGTGCGCCTGCTGGCGCTGCGCGTCCGCTCGGCACGACGGAAGGTGTTGAGCCGGGCGCTGCAGGCGATCGGACTCGACAGCGTCGAACTGCCGGCTGACCCGGCAGAGAAGCCACCACTCGAGGCGGTTCTGCAGACGCCACGCGGCATCGTCACGCTGCGCGGCGGATTTCCCCCCGCCGACGATCGCAGCGGCCGCTGACGCGCTGCGCGAAACTCAGCCGCGCAGCCGCCAGGCCCGGCCCAGCGCGCGCCAGGAATCTGCATCGGCGCTGTCTTCCGAGCTGGCGAGTGCGGCATAACGCCGAGCAACGACCCAGCCGATACCGAGCAGCAGGCCGGCAGCCGCACCGGCGGCGAGGAACAGGAGTCGCGACGGGAACGAGCGGTAGTCGGGCGGCACCGCCTTGTCGATCTGCTGCAGCAACTGACCCTCCTTCGCCTCGTCGAGCTTGGCGATCTCGAACTGGCGAATCATGCTTTCGAGCAGCGTTTCCTGCAGCTTCAGTTCGCGGCGGGCGCGGATGTAGTCGATTGCCGCCTCGGGCAGCCGTGCGACCTGCATGTCGAGCGGATTTGCCGAGTTGCCCTGCCCCTGTCTCGATTCGATGCGGGCCAGTTCGCTGCGCAAAGCGGCGAGTTCCGAATTCATCCGGATCACGTCCGGGTTGCGCTCGGTCGCGCCGGTCTTCAGCACCTTCAGCTGGACCTCGCGTTCGGCGATCTGCGCACGCAGCTGGGCTGCGCCTTCGATCAGCGCTTCGGCCTGCTTGTCCAGCACGATCACGCCGGAGCGTTCCTGCACCTTGCGCAGATCCTGTTCGGCGGCGATCAGCTTGTCCTTGGTCGCCTGCAACTGCTGCTCAAAGAAGATGCGCCGCTGCTGCGCTTCGCTGACCGCCAGACGATCGAGGATCTTCTTGATCTCTTCGACATGGGCATTGGCCAGATCGGCGGCAAAAGCCGGGTCGCGATCGGTCACCTGCAGCGTGATGACGCCGCTTTTCTTGTCGGCTTCGACGCTGATGTATTTGCCGACGCGTTTGCGCAGGTGCACGAAGCTGCGGTAGTCATAGCGCTGCTGCAGCTGGTAGCGTTCGTCGAGCGCACGCAGCAGCGTATCGCTGCGCAGCAGCGCGACATACAGCTCCTCGGGCGTCTTCGTCGCGAGGCCGCCGGCGAGCCCGCCGAGCACACCAAGCGATGCAAGCGCCGCCGCCGAACCGCTCGGCTGTTGCGCGCCAGGGGGCAGCAGCGTCGTATGAGCGGTAAAACTCGGAGGCCACAGAAACGCGAATGCGGCGGCGATTGCGATCGCGATCGCCGTCAGCAGCGCGATCAGCCCCTTGCCTTCGCCGAGCCAGGTCAGCACCTCGACTGCGCTGACCTGCGGGCCGTCGTTCTCGTCGTCGTAATCGGTGGCCGGATTCGCTTCGTTCATCGTCGTCGTCACCGGCGCCATCATTTCAGGGTCTGGATCGCCGCAGCGCCGAGACCGAACTGCGCGAAGATCTGCGAGAAGTCCTTCAGGTTGCGGACGAAGGCGCGTCCCCAGGTCTCGAAATCGAGCTGGTTCGGCACAAAGACCGCATCGCCGGGGTACAGCGGTTGCGTCTTCAGGCCGCCGTATCCGAACAGCCCGCGCGAGTCGTTGGCATGGCTGACGGTGCCGTCGGCGCGCAGGATGAACATTGCCGACGGCTCGGCCGCTTCATCGAGGCCGGCCAGCTTGACATAGTCACCGGCGGTTCGGCCCGGCTTCCACAGGAAGGCGTTGTTGTTGACCACAGCACCGGCGACGGTGACGAAGCCGGGCCTGGCCGGCACGACGATGCGATCGGCATGTTCGAGCGGCAGGTCGGGCAGCGCGTCGATGGTCTTGGCCTCGGCGGTCAGTTCGAGCGCGATGCGGCCGTTCGGCTGCACCTGGGCGAGTCGCGCCAGCTGGGCCTGCGTCGCCGCGGCGCTGACGTTGCCGATCGTCGGATCGTCGCGGCGGTTCGCGGTATCGCGGGCCGCCTGCGTCGCCGTCAGCGCCTGCAGCCGGGCCATCGCCTGCTTCAGGTTCTCGTTCTGGCGCAGTCTCGTCTCCTCGCGGCTGAATTCGAGACCGTACAGGTAGGACTGCGGCGTCAAGCCGCCGGCACGGCGCAGCAGCTGCTTCAGCGTCTCGCCTGGGTTCAACTGGTAGACGCCGGGCGCGCCGACCTCGCCTTCGACCGACACCAGCCGGGTCTGCCGGCCGACCGGAACCCGGATGTCCTTCTGGCTGTAGATCGTCACGACATCGCCCGGCAACAGTTCGATGTTGTTTTCCGGATCGCCCTGCAGCACCGCCTTGCCGAGGTTGAACGAGATGACCTTCGTCGTCAGGTCGGACTTGTCGAGCCGCTCGACCACCGCATAGTCCCAGTTCAGTTCCTCGAACAATGCAGCCGGCGATTTTCTGGCCCGCTCGGTGATCTCGAGGTCGGTTTCGCGCTCGGTATTGCGCGCGCGTGGCAGGTCGCGGCCACCTGCAGAAGTGTCTGAACGGTTGCGATCGGCACCAACGGCGCGATCGCCGCGCCGCTCGTTGCTGCGCTCGCGGTCACGACCGCGCCCGCGTTCGTCGCGGAAATCGGCTTCCGGATACGGATCCTCGAGCACCTGCACCAGCATGTTCTTGCGGCGGTAGAAATCCGGCGTGATCAGCGCATCGCGGTCGGGGATCAGGTCGCGAATCCGCATGCCCGGTGTGTGCGGGTAACGCAGCGGCTGTGCAACGTGGCCCTGCAGCGTCACCGCATTGGCAAATTGCGGCGAGATCGCGAGCAGCGTCAGGATGTCGCCATCGCGCAACTGCTTGCGCATGCCGGCGACATCGAGCTGGAAGGCCTCGACGAAGCGTGCCGCCTTGCCTGAACTCGGATCGATGCGCTCGAGTTGGGCGCGGTTCGGATTCGCCAGCACCGATGCCCCGCCGGCGTAGCGCAACACATTGGCCACCGGTTCGGTCTGGTCGCGCAATTCGTAGATCGCAGGCGAATCGGTCGCGCCGGCAAGGGCAACCTGCGGCCCGGCATTGTGGAAGACGATCACGTCGCCTGCGGCGAGTTGCAGGTCGCGGGTCTTGTTGCCGGTGACCAGGAAGTCGTAGATGTCGAGTTCGGAAACGATCTTGCCGTCGCGGCGCAGGCTCAACCTGCGCATCGAACCATTCGGGGCCGGTCCGCCGGCCGCAACCGCGGCCGACAGCAGGGTCGCCTGGCTCGGCAAGGTGTAGACGCCGGGGCGCGTCGCCGGACCGACGACGAAGACCTTGACGGCGCGCAACTGGCCGAGCGATACGCTGAGGCTGAAATTGGTATACAGCCGGCTCAACTGCGCCCGCAGGTGCGCCTCCAGGTCGGAGGCCTTGACGCCGGCGACATTGAAGCTGCCGACCCGCGGCAGGTTCAGCTGGCCGTTGCGATCGACCTTGCTGCGGTAGTCGACATCGAGCGAACCCCAGGCGCGCAGCACGATCTCGTCGCCCGGGCTGACGATGTAGTCGGCAGACACCGGAACGTTGTCCGCCGGTATTTCGGCTTCGGCACTGTCGGCAAAGAAGCGATGGCCGAACGGCTGCAGCAAACGTCCGGTCGCCAGTTCGACAAATTTCTGGAATTCGCTCGGCCGCGGCGGTGGCGGCGGCAAGGCCCGGGACCGATCCGGCTCGAGCCGATCGTCGAAAGGCCGGCCGTCGGCGTCGCGCGCGCCACGTTCGTCAACAGGGCGGCGGCCGCGTTCGGCATCGCCGGCGCGCTCGCGGGACTGCTCGGCATTCGGCGCCGTCCGTGGGGTCTGCGCGCGGCTCGGCTGCGACGGCACATAACCCGGCGCATTGAAGAAACCGGGATTGGTCTGCGCCGATACACCGCCGTGCATCGCTGCGCTGCCCAGCAACAGCAGACAGGCCAGTACTCTTCGGACAGCAGACATCGGGACGTACATGTAGGAATAGCGCGAAAGAATCGGTCGCCGGACAGCGCTCGACATCACCGGCAGCGGCGACGGCATGGACAGGCCCGGCGCGACGCGCGGGCATCACCCGCACCATCGGCGCGCATCACGGGCGGCGCAATGGTACCGGAACCAGCGGACCGGCTGCGCCGCTGGGTGAGGGATTACTCCTCTCGGTAGCTGTCGTGGCAGTTCTTGCAGGACTTGGCCGCATCGCCGAAGGCGGCCTTCAGCGTGTCGGGATTGCCGGCCTTCGCGACCGACGCCAGCTTTGCCGTTTCTTCCTGCATCTTTTTCGCGGCGGCGCGAAATTTGTCGTTCTCGGCCCAGAGCGCAGCCTTCGCGCGCGTGTCGAAGCCTTTTTCGGTGCCGGCATCGAAGGCGTCGAACGGCAAGGTTGCCAACGCGGCGACGATCGCGGCATTTTCCGAAGCCGCCTTCGCGTCGTAGGGCGCCCGGTTGTTGACCATCGCGCCGATTCGCCCGAAATGGTTGCCCATCACCGTGAATGCGGCCTTGCGATATTTGATGGCGTCCTCCGCCTTCCTGAATTGCGCTGAAGCGGGCAGCGCGACGGCGCCGAACAGCAAGGCACAGAGCATGGTCTTCATTTGAGGTTCTCCAGGACAAAGGGTCGGCGAATAGGGCTTCCCGATCGCCGAGCGGCCGGGACCGCGCAAACCGTTGCGGGGGTGCGCCGCACCAAGTGTAGGTCAGGCGGAGTGTTCGCAGAGTCGGCCGGCGCCGGATCGCTGCTGCACAAGCTGCGGTATCGTCGATGCCCATGGCAGCAAGCACTGGCGCGTCGACGGCAGCACAAGCAGGCAAGACCGAGAGGCCGGTCCGGATCTGGGATCTGCCGACGCGGCTGTTTCACTGGACGCTTGTCGTCTGCGTGACCGGCTCGGTGGTCAGTGCAAAGCTCGGCGGCAATGCGATGGTCTGGCATTTCCGCTTCGGCTATGCCATCTTCGCGCTGCTGGCGTTCCGGCTGGCCTGGGGGTTGGTCGGCGGACACTGGTCACGTTTCGCCAGCTTCTTCGTCACCCCGGCGCGCTTGTTGGCCTATCTGCGCGGCGGTGGTGGTGACGGGGCAGGGGCAGACGTGGGCGTCGGTCATAACCCGCTTGGCGCGTTGTCGGTGTTCGCGATGCTGGCCCTGCTGGCGGTGCAGGTCGGCAGCGGCCTGTTTGCCGACGACGAAATCGCCAACAGCGGACCGCTGGTCGCGCTGGTCAGCGGCGCCACCAGTTCCAGCCTGACGAGTTGGCACAAGAGCTGGGGCCAGTGGCTGATCCTCGGGCTGATCGGACTGCACATCACCGCCGTTCTGGTCTATCTTTGGCGGATGCGGCAGAACCTGATCAGGCCGATGATCACCGGCGACAAGATTCTTTCCGAGCCGGTCCGGGCATCGGCCGATGGCTGGCGCCAGCGCCTGCTGGCGCTGTTGCTGATCGGGCTCGGCGCCGGCCTGGTGGCGGCTGTGGTGCAACTCGGTTCGACAGGCTTCGGTGGCTGATTCGCCCGACCCCGAGCCGGATCAAGCCCGGCGACCCGACATCGAACTGGTGCAGCCGGCGGGCGCCGAAATGCTCGACGAGACCGCGCGCATCTTCCGCGAATATGCGGCGAGCCTCGACATCGACCTGTGTTTCCAGGATTTCGCGGTCGAACTCGCGGCGCTGCCTGGTGAATATGCGCCGCCGCGCGGACATTTGCTGCTGGCGGTCGTCGAAGGCGTGGTTGCCGGCTGCGGTGCGCTGCGTCCGCTGCCAGATTCCGACTATGCCAATGCCTGCGAAATGAAGCGGCTCTATGTCCGGCCGGCATTTCGCGGCTTCGGCATCGGCCGACTGCTGGTGCAGGCATTGCTCGACGAGGCGACCCGCGCCGGTTACTCGTCGGTGCTGCTCGATACGCTCGACGAGATGGAAGCGGCTCGCGGGCTTTATGCGTCGTTCGGGTTCGAAGAGATCCCGCCCTACTATTTCAACCCGATCGCGGGTGCCCACTACCTGAAGGCCGACCTTGACTGAAACCATCACTCCCGCTGTTCCGTCCGCCGAAGCCGTTGCCGGGCGCTTCGAACTCCATGCCGGTGCATTGCGGCTGGCGTTGCGCGCCGACCTCGGCGCCTGTGTCGCCGGCCTGTGGCATCGTGGCACGCCGGTTTTGCGGTCGGCGGATCCGGCCGCCCTCGATGCGGTGTCGGAGGCTGCCTGCTTTCCGCTGCTCCCTTATGCGCATCGGCTCGGCCAGCGCCGCTTTCGTTTCAAGGGCCGCGATCACACGACCGCGCCGAATGCCGACGCCGCGGACCATTCGCTGCACGGTGTGGGCTGGCAGCGCCGCTGGACACTCGAATCGCATACCGCGCAGGATGCGGTGATGCGGCTGGTCCACCAGCCCGATGCCGACTGGCCTTATGCCTTCGAGGCGATCGAGCACCTGAACCTGACGCCGAATGCCCTCGGCATCCAGCTGCTGCTGACCAATACCGACACGCGAGCGCAACCGGTCGGGCTCGGCTGCTGGATCAATTTCCCGAAACGGGCGCGCAGCCGGCTGCACATCGACGTCGGCCAGCGCTGGGAGAACGACGTCAACGGGCTGCCGATCCGCCGGCTCAGCCAGCCGGGGCTCGACGGCGATGTGTCGCACCTCGATTTCGATCATGCCTTCGAAGGCTGGAGCGGTCCGGCGCGGGTTCGCGACGAGCGGTTTTCGCTGCAGCTGCGCTGCGCGACACCTTATCTGGTGCTGCACAGCCATCCGGATCAGCAGGACTTCGCAATCGCGCCGGCCAGCCATTTGCCGAATGCGATCCACATGGCCGATCCGGCCGCGCACGGCATGCGCACGCTCGAACCCGGCGAAAGCTGCGAGCTTGCGCTGCAGCTCGAGGTTGCGGTGTTGTGAGTGCAGACCCAGCAGTCCGTCAGGTCTGCCCCACCCGATGCCTGCTCGGCGAGTCGCCGCTGTGGCATCCGGATCAACAGTGCCTCTATTGGTGCGACATCCCGGGCCATCGGCTGCACCGCTTCAATCCGGCCACGGGTATCGAGTCGCATTGGGATTTCGATACCGATGTCGCGGCCTGCGCGCCGCTGCGCGACGGTTCGATGCTGCTGGCGATGCGCGACGGCCTGTGGCGTGTTGATCTCGCCAGCGGCAACCGCGAACGCCTGGCGCCGCCGCCATACGATCCGGCCGTCGAGCGCTTCAACGACGCCAAATGTGATCCGGCTGGCCGCTTCTGGGTCGGCACGATCTACGAGCCGCGCGACCCGCCGCTGGCTGCGCTGTATTGCCTGTCGGGGCAGCAGCTCGACCGGCGCGCCGACGGCATCACCGTGTCGAATGGCCTGGCGTGGAGCCCGGACGGCGCGACGATGTACTGGAGTGATACCAAGGCGCACCGTATTGATGCCTTCGATTTCGGCGTTGCCGACGGCAGCCTGTCGCGGCGCCGCGTCTTCGCCAGCTTTGCGCCGCGCGATGCCGGGTCGCCGCAGGCCTATGGTGGCCGGCCCGACGGCGCGGCAGTCGACAGCGAAGGCTGCTACTGGGTGGCGATGTTCGAGGGTGCTCGCATCGTGCGGCTGTCGCCGGCGGGCGACGTGATCCGCGAGATCCGGTTGCCGGTCCAATGCCCGACGATGGTCTGTTTCGGCGACGCCGACCTGCGCACGCTGTACATCACGACCGCCAGTCACAAACGGCCCGAGGCCGAACTCGCTGCCCAGCCGTGGGCCGGCTCGGTGCTGGCCATGCGCGTCGATGTACCGGGTTTGCCGGCTTGCTTTTTTTCCGGCTGAAGCAACCGGCCGACAAGGCTGCTGGTCTGAGACGGTGGGGCGCTGCCCGGCGGCAGTGCAAAAATCCGACATCCCCCTTTTGGGGCGGGGCGGGTTTCCACGTATAATCCCGAGGCTTTGCTGAGCATGCCTGCTTCACCCGCCGGCAATAGACGTGCAACATTCGCCGATCCGGCGTTGTCTTGCGCGGCTTGCGGGTTGTGGCCGGTTTCGATTCCGATGTCCTTCGAAGATGAGGCAGATGATCGCGCTTTCAAGCGCCTGAGTGCGCAGGAGGCGAATCGGCTTCGTGGCGAGCTCACGATGGTGTCGCCCTGGAGGGTGGTGCTGGTCCAGTTCGTCGCCGGTGTGTTGTGCGTCGTGCTGGCATGGATCTGGTCGGGCCAGTCGTCGGTTGTGTGGTCGGCGCTTTACGGAGCGTTGGCAACGGTCTTGCCGAGTGCCTTGATGGCGCGTGGCATGACGAGGCGGGTTTCGTCGGCTGTTTCGGCAGCTGCCGGATTCATGTTCTGGGAAATGTTGAAGATCGGCGTGGCGATCGCGATGTTGGTGATTGCCGCGCGGGTGGTGCCTGATCTGAGTTGGCCGGCGTTGCTGCTGACGATGGTTGTGTGCATCAAGGTGAACTGGTTCGCGCTGCTGTGGCGCGGGCGTTGAAGAATCAAGAATTCAGGATCAAGAATGGCAGCCGAAGGCCACGCTCCAACTGCAGGTGAATATGTCATCCACCACCTGCAGCACCTGCAGAACCAGAAACAGCAAGCGGTGGTCGATTTTTCGGTCATCAACATCGACTCGGTGTTTTTCTCGGTCGTGCTGGGCGTCCTCACCTGTTTCGTGCTCTGGCTTGCCGCACGCAAGGCCACTTCCGGCGTGCCGGGGCGGTTCCAGGCTGCGGTCGAGGTCCTCGTCGAAATGGTCGACAGCCAGGCCAAGGGCATCATCCACAACGCCAACAGCCGCAAGGTCGTCGCGCCGCTCGCGCTGACGGTGTTCATCTGGATCTTCCTGCTCAATGCGATGGACCTGATCCCGGTCGACCTGCTGCCGGTGATCGCCGACAAGGCGTTCGGCATTTCCTATCTTCGCGTCGTGCCGACCGCTGACCTGTCGATCACGATGGCGATGTCGATCGGCGTGCTGCTGGTCAGCCTGTTCTACAACGTCAAGATCAAGGGTGCGGGTGGCTGGGTGCACGAGCTGTTCACCGCGCCGTTCGGCAACAAGTGGTTCCTGTATCCGGTCAACTTCGCGATGCAGCTGATCGAGTTCGTCGCGAAGACCGTCTCGCACGGCATGCGACTGTTCGGCAACCTGTATGCCGGCGAGCTGATCTTCATGCTGATCGCGATGATGGGTGGCGCGTTTGCACTGACCGCAACCGGCATCGGCCTGTACATCGGCCACATCATTGCCGGCTCGGCCTGGGCAATCTTCCACATCCTGATCATCACGTTGCAGGCCTTCATCTTCATGATGCTGACCCTCGTCTACGTCGGACAGGCGCACGATTCGCACTGATCCGAGTTGTAGCCGGCCGTGACCGCGGCCGGTTGTTCCACCCCGAGTTTTCCCTTTCAGTTTTTCATACCAACCCCCAAGAAGGAGTCATCATGGAAGTCATCAGCTTTGTCGCGCTCGCCGCAGGCATCATCATCGGTCTGGGTGCCGTCGGCGCGTGTATCGGCATCGGCATCATGGGCAGCAAGTACCTCGAGTCGGCCGCCCGCCAGCCCGAACTGATGAACGAACTGCAAACCAAGATGTTCCTGCTGGCCGGTCTGATCGACGCGGCGTTCATCATCGGCACCGGTATCGCGCTGTGGTTCGCTACTGCCAACCCGTTCCTGGCGCAGATCGCCAACCTGCCGAAATAAGCGCCTTGCTAGGCGCCGCTTTCGACGCGGTACACCTGCCGCTTTCCAAACTCTTGTTGCAGAGGCAATAACGTGAGCATCAACGCTACGCTGATCGCCCAGTTGATCGTGTTCCTGATCCTTGTCTGGTTCACGATGAAATTCGTGTGGCCACCGATCACCAAGGCACTCGACGAACGCGCGACCAAGGTCGCAGAAGGCTTGTCGGCTGCCGACCGGGCCAAGGCCGAGTTGAGTGCTGCCAACGAGCGCGTCGAAGCCCAGCTGTCGGCCGCCCGGACCGATGCTGCGCAGCGGCTGGCCGACGCCGAGCGTCTTGCGCACAGCATGATCGAGGAAGCCAAGTCGCGTGCCAGCGAGGAGGCGGCAAAAATCGTCGCCGCCGCAAAGGCCGAGGCCGAGCAGGAGTCGATCAAGGCCCGCGAATCGCTGCGTGACGAGGTTGCCCAGCTCGCGATCAAGGGTGCAGAGCAGATCCTGCGCCGCGAAGTCAACGCCGGCGTGCATGCCGAGCTGTTGGGTCGCCTGAAGACCGAGCTCTGAGCGATGGCCGAGATCGCAACCATTGCCCGTCCCTACGCCGAGGCCTATTTCAAGGTCGTCGGTGAAGGTGATCTGAACCAGGCTGCAGACGAGCTGAAGGCGGTTGCTGCGGTTGCTGCCGACCCGCAGGTGCTGCAGCTGGCCGACAGCCCGAACAGTACCGTCGAGCAGATCCAGGAACTGATCGTCTCGGTGGTCAAGCGTCCGCTGTCCTACAGCACGACCAACCTGCTGAAGGCGATGATCGACAACGGCAGGCTGTCGGCCTTGCCGGAGGTTGCCGAGCAGTTCCAGGCGCTGGCCAATCAGCGCTCGGGCGTGTCGGATGCGGTCGTCTACAGCGCGTTCGAGATGGACGACTCACAGCTTGGCGAGGTGCTCTCGGCACTCGAGCGCAGCTTCGGCCGCAAGCTGCGGGGGCGCGTCGAGATCGAGCCGGAATTGATCGGCGGCATCCGCGTCGTGGTCGGTGACGAGGTGCTGGATACCTCGATCAAGGCGCGATTGCAGCAAATGAAAATGGCGCTGACGGCCTGAGGGTCGCGACGCTTCCCAGATACCGGCATTCGACCCTCGCGCCAGCAGAACCGCAACAGGCTCCCGGCAGCCATCGCGATGCGGCGCAGCGCAAAGACAGGAGATAGACCATGCAATTGAATCCCGCAGAAATTTCCGAGCTGATCAAGAGCCGCATCGAAGGCCTCGGCGCCTCGTCGGACATCCGCAACCAGGGCACCGTCGTTTCGGTGACCGACGGCATCTGCCGCGTGCACGGCCTGTCCGACGCGATGCAGGGCGAGATGCTCGAATTCCCGGCTGCACCGGACGGCTCGCCGACCTTCGGCCTGGCGCTGAACCTCGAGCGCGACTCGGTCGGCGCGGTGATCTTGGGTGAATACGAGCACATCTCCGAAGGCAATACCGTCAAGTGCACCGGCCGCATCCTCGAGGTGCCGATCGGTCCCGAGCTGAAGGGCCGGGTCGTCAACGCACTGGGCCAGCCGATCGACGGCAAGGGCCCGATCAATGCGAAGCTGACCGCGCCGATCGAGAAGATCGCACCGGGCGTGATTGCGCGTAAATCGGTCGACCAGCCGATGCAGACCGGCCTGAAGTCGATCGACTCGATGGTGCCTATCGGCCGCGGCCAGCGCGAACTGATCATCGGCGACCGCCAGACCGGCAAGACCGCGGTCGCGATCGACACGATCATCAACCAGAAGGGTCAGAACATGACCTGCATCTACGTCGCGATCGGTCAGAAGGCGTCGTCGATCAAGAACGTGGTGCGCGCGCTCGAGGCCAACGGCGCAATGGAGTTCACGATCGTCGTTGCCGCTTCGGCTGCCGAATCGGCCGCGATGCAGTATGTGTCGGCCTACTCGGGCTGCACGATGGGCGAATATTTCCGCGACCGCGGCGAAGACGCGCTGATCATCTATGACGACCTGTCGAAGCAGGCCGTCGCCTATCGCCAGGTGTCGCTGCTGCTGCGCCGCCCGCCGGGCCGCGAAGCCTATCCGGGCGACGTGTTCTATCTGCACTCGCGTCTGCTCGAGCGTGCCGCGCGCGTGAACGCCGACTATGTCGAAGCCTTCACCAACGGTGAAGTGAAGGGCAAGACCGGTTCGCTGACCGCACTGCCGATCATCGAGACGCAGGCCGGCGACGTGTCGGCATTCGTTCCGACCAACGTGATCTCGATCACCGACGGCCAGATCTTCCTCGAGACCTCGCTGTTCAACGCCGGTATCCGCCCCGCGATCAACGCCGGTATCTCGGTGTCGCGGGTCGGTTCGTCGGCGCAGACCAAGGTCATCAAGGGCCTGTCCGGCGGTATCCGTACCGACCTCGCGCAGTACCGTGAACTGGCCGCGTTCGCGCAGTTCGCCTCCGACCTCGACGAAGCGACCCGCAAGCAGCTCGACCGTGGCGCGCGCGTCACCGAGCTGCTGAAGCAGGCCCAGTATTCGCCGCTGCCGATCTCGCTGATGGCCGCGTCGCTGTTCTCGGTCAACAAGGGCTTCATGGACGACGTCGACGTCAAGAAGGTGCTGGCGTTCGAAGCCGGGCTGCACACCTTCCTGAAGACCAGCCATGCCGCGCTGCTGCAGAAGATCGAGGACAGCAAGCAGCTCGACAAGGATGCCGAGGCCGAAATGTCTTCCGCCGTCGCTGCGTTCAAGAAGTCATTCGCCTGAACATGGTCCTCCTCCGTAGCGCCTCCGGCGCTCCCTTCCAGGGGGGCGCCTCCAGCGGACCGGCAAAGCCGGCTCCGCGGTGGCCGCTTGATAATTCATTGGGAGTCCTCTGATGGCTGCAGGCAAGGAAATACGCGGCAAGATCAAATCGGTGGAGAACACCAAGAAGATCACGAAGGCGATGGAGATGGTCGCCGCGTCGAAGATGCGCAAGGCGCAGGAGCGGATGCGCGCGGCCCGGCCGTATGCGGAAAAGGTTCGCAGCCTGGCTGCCAACCTGGCGCAGGCCACGCCGGAATACAAGCATCCGTTCATGGTGCACAACGAGTCGGCCAAAACCGCCGGCTTCATCATCGTGACCACCGACAAGGGTCTGTGCGGCGGCCTCAATACCAACCTGCTGCGCGCGACCACCGCCAAGCTGCGTGAGGTCGAGGCGGCTGGCGACAAGGTCGAGGCGGTCGCGATCGGCAACAAGGGCTTCGGCTTCCTGAACCGGATCGGCGCGAAGGTCGTCTCGCATGCCACCCACCTCGGCGACAGGCCGCATCTCGATGCGCTGATCGGCCCGGTCAAGGTGCTGTTCGACGCCTACGCGGAAGGCCGGCTGAATGCCGTCTACCTCTGCTACACGCGTTTCATCAATACGATGAAGCAGGAGCCGGTGATCCAGCAGCTGCTGCCGTTGTCGGCCGAAAGCATGGTTGCCGACAGCAAACATGGCTGGGACTATCTGTACGAGCCGGACGCACCGTCGGTGATCAATGAACTGCTGATGCGCTACAGCGAGGCGCTGGTCTTCCAGGCCGTCGCCGAGAACATGGCTTCCGAACAGTCGGCGCGGATGGTCGCGATGAAGTCGGCGACCGACAACGCCGGCAACGTGATCGGCGAGCTGAAGCTCATCTACAACAAGACCCGGCAGGCCGCGATCACGAAGGAACTCTCCGAAATCGTCGCCGGCGCCGCCGCCGTCTGATCGGGCATTGCCCGACACGTCAAGAATCTGATTAAAGGTCAAAGGAAACACAATGGCTGAAGTTGCAAGCTCAGGCAAGATCGTCCAGTGCATCGGTGCGGTGGTCGACGTCGAATTCCCGCGCGAATCGATGCCGCGGGTCTATGACGCGCTGAAGATGGAAGGCGGCGAGCTGACGCTCGAGGTGCAGCAGCAGCTCGGCGACGGCGTGGTCCGCACGATTGCCCTTGGCTCGTCCGACGGCCTGCGCCGCGGACTGGTCGTGCAGAACACCGGAAAGCCGATCTCGGTGCCGGTCGGCCGCGCGACGCTCGGCCGCATCATGGACGTGCTCGGCCGTCCGATCGACGAGCGCGGCCCGGTCAGCCAGGATCTGACCGCCTCGATCCACCGCAAGCCGCCGGCCTATGACGAGCTGAGCCCGTCGCAGGACCTGCTCGAGACCGGCATCAAGGTGATCGACCTGGTCTGCCCGTTTGCCAAGGGCGGCAAGGTCGGCCTGTTCGGCGGCGCCGGCGTCGGCAAGACCGTCAACATGATGGAGCTGATCAACAACATCGCGAAGGCGCACAGCGGCCTGTCGGTGTTCGCCGGCGTCGGTGAGCGCACCCGCGAGGGCAACGACTTCTATCACGAGATGTCGGACTCCGGCGTCGTGAACCTCGAGAAGCTCGAGGACTCGAAGGTCGCGATGGTCTACGGCCAGATGAACGAGCCGCCGGGCAACCGCCTGCGCGTTGCGCTGACCGGCCTGACGATCGCCGAATCGTTCCGCGACGAAGGCAAGGACGTGCTGTTCTTCGTCGACAACATCTACCGCTACACGCTGGCCGGAACCGAAGTCTCGGCGCTGCTGGGACGGATGCCGTCGGCGGTGGGTTACCAGCCGACGCTGGCCGAGGAAATGGGCCGCTTGCAAGAGCGGATCACGTCGACCAAGGTCGGCTCGATCACGTCGATCCAGGCCGTCTACGTTCCGGCCGACGACCTGACCGACCCGTCCCCGGCAACCACCTTTGCCCACCTCGACTCGACCGTCGTGTTGTCGCGTGACATCGCCTCGCTGGGCATCTACCCCGCGGTCGACCCGCTCGACTCGACCTCGCGCCAGCTGGATCCGAACGTCGTCGGCGAGGAGCACTACCAGACCGCCCGTGCGGTGCAGGGCACGCTGCAGCGCTACAAGGAACTGCGCGACATCATCGCGATTCTCGGCATGGACGAACTGGCGCCGGAAGACAAGCTGGCGGTGGCCCGCGCGCGGAAGATCCAGCGTTTCCTGTCGCAGCCGTTCCACGTTGCCGAGGTCTTCACCGGCTCGCCGGGCAAGTATGTGCCGCTGAAGGAAACCATCCGCGGCTTCAAGATGATCGTCAGCGGCGAGTGCGACCACCTGCCCGAGCAGGCCTTCTACATGGTCGGCACCATCGACGAGGCCTTCGAGAAGGCCAAGAAGATCAACTGAAGCGCCAGCGCGCGCTGAACAGGACAACAGATGGCAGCCACCTTGCATGTTGACGTTGTCTCGGCCGAGGAATCGATTTTCTCGGGCGAGGCCAAGTTTGTCGCGCTGCCCGGTGAGATGGGCGAGCTCGGCATCTATCCGCGGCACACGCCGCTGATCACCCGCATCCGTCCGGGTGCGGTGCGGATCACGCGTGCCGATACCGGCGAGGAGGAGTTCGTCTTCGTCGCCGGCGGCATTCTCGAGATCCAGCCGGGCACCGTAACGGTGCTGGCCGATACCGCGATCCGCGGTCACGACCTCGACGAGGCGAAAGCTGCGGAAGCAAAGAAGATGGCCGAGGAGGCGATGAAAAACGCCGCCAGCGACATCGACTTCGCAAAGGCACAAAGCGAATTCGCGGCGATGGCCGCGCAGATCGCCGCGCTGCGCCGATTCCGCAAGAAATAAGCTCGCAGCGGTCCCGTCGCTGGACCGATCGCCCCCCGCAAACGGCCGCTTGTTCGGCCGTTTTGCAATTGGGCGACAATGTGTGGAACATTTCCGTCGATCCCGGATCGGACTCGTCTGTTCCGGGATCGTTATTTCCCCATCCAACGACAAGAGAGGTGACCATGAACGAGACTTCCACTCCCACCACCGCGACCACCGCTGGCAACCAGCAGATCTCGAACGATGGCGTCCAGAAGGCGATCCGCAACGCCGAGGACATGTTCCATCAGGCTGCGACGGTTGGTGGTGAAAAGGCCGCCGAACTGCGGGAGCGCGCGATGGAGCAGTTGCGTGTCGTGCGCGAGAAGCTGCACGACGCCCAGGACACCGTCGTGATGAAGAGCAAGGCCGCTGCGCGTGCAACCGACGACTATGTCCACGATCACCCGTGGAAGTCGATAGCCACCGCTGCGGCGATCGGTGTCGTTGTCGGTCTGCTGCTGAACCGGCGCTGAGCGCATGCGAGGTCCAGCCGAATCTGCGGTTTTTCGGACTGAGGCCCGATGAGCGGCGATCCGGGCTTGTTCGATGCCGGTCGCCGTCTCGCGGGCACCGCGCTGGCGATTTTCCAGAGCCGACTCGAACTGGCCACGCTGGAAATCGGCGAGGCCAGAAGCCGCATCCTGAGCTCGCTTGCCGTTGGCCTGTTCGGTGTGCTGCTGCTGGTCTGCGGCATCGTCGCGCTGTCGCTGTGTGTGGTCTGGCTGCTCTGGCCGGAGTTCGGCGTCTGGGCGCTGGCCGGCATGGGCGTCGTCTATCTGCTGGTCGGCATCGTGATGCTGATGAAGCTCAGGCAGACGGTGCGCGGCTATCCGCAGCTGCTCGAGATGACGCATGCCGAACTGCGCCGCGATGCGGTGATGCTGCGCGGTTCATCGGCCGGGCCCGATCAATGATGAGCGCGGTAAACGGCTGACAGGAGGACGCCAGTGGACGCAGAAGCCCGCAAGCAGTTGCTGCTGACCCGCATCGCCCATGAGCGGGTGCAGTGGATCGTCGATGTCGATGAAATGCGCAGCGCGGCCAACCCGCGTCACATCGCGTCGAATGCGCTGCGTTCTGTCCTGCCGTCGAGCCTGGAGCGGATGTTTTTTGGCTCATCCGACGAGCGTGGCGGGCGCGGCCAGCAGCAGAGCCCGGCCAGCAACCTGAGCCATCAGCTGCTGCATGCGGTGCTGGTGGCGCGCCGTTACCCGATCCTGCTGTCGATTGCCGGTGGCCTGCTGGCGCGCCGGGCGATCCGCCGGGTGCTGCTTGTCGGCGTTTTCGGCGTCGCGGTCTACGCCGGACTGTCGATCGCCAGGTCGCGCCGCTGACGCGGCGACCGCACTTCAGCGCACGTCGGGTCGATCCGGCAGCTCGTTGATGTCGGGCTGACCGGCCTCGCGCGGAAAAAGGCGGCGCAGCACCGCGTCGACCTCGTCGATTGCACCGAGCAAACCGGCCTCGAACTGGCGGGCGCGACACGCCGCGGCGAGGTGATCGACGATTTGCCGCCACTGCGCGGCATCGACGTGGCGGTTCAGGCCGCGGTCGGCAACGATCTCGATCCGGTGGTCGGCCAGCAACAGGTAGATCAGCACGCCGTTGTTCTGTTCGGTATCCCAGACGCCGAGTTTGCCGAACATGTTCACCGCACGTTCGCGGGCATCGGCGTTGCGCCACAGGTACGACAGCGGCATCCCGCCCTCGATGCAGACGCGGATCTCGCCACTGTGGCCGGCTTCGCTGTGCGCGATCGCGGCGTGGATGCGGTCCAGCGCGTCGCGGCCGACGGCCCGACGTGCATATCGCTCATCGTAGAAGCGGTGGCGCAGCAGGCGCATCCATTTGTTCATCGTCGAGTCCGTTGCTCCTGAGCTACCAGTTGCCGGAAGCACCGCCGCCGCCGAAATCGCCGCCGCCGCCCGAGCCGAAGCCGCCGCCGCCGCCCCACCCGCCGCGGCCACCACCACCGAGGCCGCCGCCCCAGATGATCGGGCCGACGCCACGGCGCGAACCGGCCGCGCCGACGCCGAGCACGCCGACCAGCAGCACCGCCAGCACCGATGCCACGCCGGCGAGCAGCAGGCTGCTGGTCAGCCACCAGCCGATGCCGCCGACCGCCCCGGCGGTGGTCAGCGAGCCGAGCGTGCGACCCATCACCGCGCTGAGCAGCCCGCCGACGACCGGCACGCCGATGAAGAAGATCATCGCCAGCGATTCGAGGTCGAAGCCGTCTCCGCCGGCTTGTCCCCGCGAAGACTTCACCGGTGGCAGTGATTCGCCTCTGATCAGCGTGCCGATCGCATCGATGCCGGCATTGAGTCCGCCGGCGAAGTCACCGGCGCGGAAGGCCGGCGTGATCCGCTCATCGATGATCCGTTTTGCCGCGAGGTCGGGAATCGCACCTTCCAGCGTCTTCGCGACCTCGATCCGGATCCGCCGGTCGGCTTGGGCGCTGACGATCAGCAAGCCGTCGCCGACCTCGCGGCGACCGAGTTTCCACTGGTCGGCGACCCGGTGCGCATAGGCAGCGATATCTTCCGGTGCCGTCGTCGTGACCAGCAGGACCACCACCTGGCTGCCGGTTTCGGCTTCCAGCGCAGCGAGTTTGGCGGCCAGCGCCTGCTGCTGCGGCTCGCTGAGGGTGGCGCTGCGGTCGATCACGCGGCCGCTGAGCGGCGGCACCGGCTGCAGGTCCTGGGCCTGTACTGGCAGCGCCGTCGCCAGCAGCCACAGCAAGGCGACGGCGAGCGCCCGCATCGTCGTTCGCATCGGCGCCGCGCGCCGCCTCGAGGCGGCTGCGACGGCGGCGAAGAATAAGATCACTTCGGTGCCGGCTTGCTGAAGTCGACGCTGGGTGGGGCCGAAATCTGTGCTTCGTTCTGCACCGTGAAGGTCGGCTTGACGTCGTAGCTGAGGACCATCGCGGTCAGGTTGCTCGGAAAGCTGCGCACCAGCACGTTGTAGGCGCTGATCGCCTTGATATAGCGGTTGCGGGCGACGGTGATGCGGTTCTCGGTGCCTTCGAGCTGCACCCGCAGATCCTGGAAGCCCTGGTTGGCGCGCAGGCTTGGGTACTGCTCGCTGACGACCAGCAGCCGGCTCAGGGCGCTGCTCACTTCACCCTGCGCCTGCTGGAAGCGGTTGAATGCCGCCGGGTCATTGACCAGTTCGGGTGTGGCCTGGATCGACGAGGCCTTGGCCCGCGCCTCGATCACCTTGGTCAGCGTTTCCTGCTCGAAATCGGCCTCGCCCTTGACCGTCGCGACGATGTTCGGAATCAGATCGGCGCGGCGCTGGTACTGGTTCAGCACCTCCGACCACGCGGCCTTCACCTCCTCGTCGAGGCGCTGGAAATCGTTGTATCCGCAGCCGCCGAGGCCGAGCGTCGCGGCCAGCGTGAGGATCAGAAGCCAGGGGCGTCGAAGCATTGCGGCACTCCAGAGAGGGGAAGCCGCGATGCTAACGGTTGTTGGCCCGGCTGCCTGCCGGCGCCAGCCGCTGAACTCAGCCGTCGGCGTTGATGCGGCCGATCAACTCGCCGAGCACGCGTTGTGCATCGTCGTTGCCGACCTGGCAGGTACCGGCTGCGTGGTGGCCGCCGCCGCCGTATTGCAGCATCAGTGCGCCGACATCGGTGCGGCTGCTGCGGTCCAGGATCGACTTGCCGGTCGCGAACACCGTGTTCTGCTTCTTGACGCCCCACAACACGTGGATCGAGATGTTGGTCTGCGGGAACAGCGCATAGATCATGAAGCGATTCGTCGCCCAGATCGTTTCCTCGTTGCGCAGATCGAGCACGACCAGGTTGCCGTGCACCGTGCTGCAGCGCTGGATCTGTTCGCGGGCACGCCCGGTCTGCTCGAAATACAGCTCGACGCGCTCCTTGACGTCGGGCAGGCCGAGGATGTCGTTGATGCCGTGGGTCGCGCAATAGTCGATCAGGTCCATCATCAGCGCATAGTTGCTGATGCGGAAATCGTGGAAGCGGCCGAGCCCGGTGCGCGCATCCATCAGGTAGTTCAGCAGCACCCAGCCTTTCGGATCGAGGATGTCGTCGCGGCTGTAGGCGGCCGAGTCGGCCTTGTCGACCGCCGTCATCATGTCGGGCGCGATCCGCGGGAAAGCCTTCGCGCCGCCGTAGTGGTCGTAGACCACCCGCGCCGCCGACGGCGCATTGGCGTCGATCACGTGGTTGGCACGGTCACCGGTATTGCGGATCGTCTCCGATGCGTGGTGGTCGAACACCAGGTGGGCGCCGGCCACATACGGCAGGTTGGTCGTGATGTCGCGGTCGGTGATCTCGACCTTGCCGTCCTGCATGTCCTTCGGATGGACAAACTTGATCTCGTCGATCAGGTCCAGTTCCTTCAGCAGCACGGCGCAGACGAGGCCGTCGAAATCGCTGCGGGTGACGAGGCGGAATTTTTGCTCACTCATGGGGTGGTGGCCGGTCAGAGAGGGGTGGGAATCCCTTTTCTTATCGGCCGCCGCCGCGCGGTCTTTATTCGGCCGGCAGAAATCCCTCGATCGACAGGTAGCGCTCGCCGGTGTCGTAGTTGAAGCCGAGTACCGTCGCCCCGGCCGGCAGGTCGGCCAGCTTGCTGGCGATTGCCGCCAGTGTCGCCCCGGACGAGATGCCGACCAGCATGCCTTCCTCGCGGGCGCAGCGCCGCGCCATTTCGCGCGCCGGTTCGGCATCGACCTGGATCACGCCGTCGAGCAGGTCGGTGTGCAGATTGGCCGGGATGAAGCCGGCGCCGATCCCCTGGATAGGGTGCGGGCTCGGCGTGCCGCCGCTGATCACCGGGCTGGCCGACGGCTCGACCGCAAAGACCTGCAGCTGCGGCCAGCGGGCCTTCAGCACCCGCGCGCAGCCGGTGATGTGGCCGCCGGTGCCGACGCCGGTGATCAAGGCATCGATGCCATCCGGAAAATCGGCGGCGATCTCGGCCGCGGTGGTGCGCGCATGGACCTCGATATTGGCCGGGTTGTCGAACTGCTGCGGCATCCAGGCGCCGGGCAGTTCGGCCAGCAGCTCCTGGGCGCGGGCAATAGCGCCCTTCATGCCCTTGTCGCGCGGCGTCAGTTCGAAACGCGCGCCGTAGGCGAGCATCAGCCGGCGCCGCTCGACGCTCATGCTGTCGGGCATCACCAGCACCAGCGGATGGCCGAGCACCGCGGCGACCATCGCCAGCCCGACGCCGGTATTGCCCGAGGTCGGCTCGACGATCGTGCCACCCGGCTTCAGCGCGCCCGACTTGATTGCATCCTCGACCATTGCCAGCGCGATCCGGTCCTTGATCGAGCCGCCGGGGTTGCTGCGTTCGCTCTTGATATAGACGTTCGCCGACGATCCGAACAGGCGCTGGATGCGCACATGCGGCGTGTTGCCGATGGTCTGCAGGATATTGTCGACGCGCATGTTTGCTCCGGTGATGGGTGCGTCAGATTATGAGCGTGATAATTCGGCGATGTTTGCGCCCCTCCAGAACGACACCTTCCTGCGCGCCTGCCGGCGCGAACCGACCGAGCACACCCCTGTCTGGCTGATGCGCCAGGCCGGGCGTTATCTGCCCGAATACCGGGCAACGCGGGCCAAGGCCGGCAGCTTCATGGCGCTGGCAACCAATCCGGAGCTGGCCACCGAGGTCACGCTGCAGCCGCTCGAGCGTTATCCGCTCGACGCCGCGATCCTGTTCAGCGACATCCTGACGGTGCCTGATGCGATGGGCCTCGGCCTCAGTTTTGCGATCGGCGAGGGCCCGCGTTTTGCCACTCCGGTCCGTGACGAAGCTGCCGTCGATGCCCTTGCGGTGCCCGACATGGAGCGCTTGCGTTATGTCTTCGATGCGGTGACGTCGATCCGCCACGCGCTCGATGGCCGGGTGCCGCTGATCGGCTTTTCCGGCAGTCCCTGGACGCTCGCCTGCTACATGGTCGAAGGGGCAGGCTCGGACGACTACCGGCTCGTCAAGAGCATGCTGTACAGCCGTCCTGATCTGATGCACCGCATCCTCGAGATCAACGCCGACGCGGTTGCGCAGTATCTGAACGCGCAGATCGCCGCCGGCGCGCAGGCGGTGATGATTTTCGACAGCTGGGGCGGGGTGCTCGCCGATGGCGTTTTCCAGCGCTTCAGCCTGGCCTATACGCGGCGGGTGCTGGAGCAGCTGACGCCGCAGCACGATGGCCAGCGCATTCCGCGCATCGTCTTCACGAAAGGTGGCGCGCCGTGGCTTGAGGAGATGGCCGGCCTCGAGACCGATGTGCTCGGCCTCGACTGGACCGCCAACCTCGCGGCCGCGCGGCGACGGGTCGGCGACCGGGTCGCGCTGCAGGGCAACCTGGATCCGAACGTGTTGTTTGCGCCGCCGGCGGTGATCGAATCCGAGGTGACGAAGGTGCTGCAGGACTTTGCGTCGGCCGACGCCGAGATGGGCGGCCGGGACGGCCACATCTTCAACCTCGGCCACGGCATCAGCCAGCACACGCCGCCAGATCACGTCGCCAGCCTCGTCGAGGCGGTGCATGCGCAGTCGCGGCGGATGCGTGCGGGTGCGGCTGTGCAATCCGGTTGACGCTCAGGGTTTGTCCGGGTCGCGTTCCGTTGGGCTCGAAAAAAGCCGCGGAGCGCCGCTCGAGGCAATTGTCAAGCGGAAAAAATGCGTCAATTTCGCGACTCCGGTCTTGACTTATCCCCAAATGCCGCTCCGCGGTGTGCTAGCACTTCAGCTGCTGCAATGCAGCAGCACCAATCCGGAGCCGTGTCGCAAGTTGTTGATTTAATTGAAAGTTCCAGGCTGCTGCGAAAGTGGGCAAATCAGGCAGGGGCATGCTGGATCAAGCATTTAGCTGCACTGCGGGCAGTTTGCCCACAAAGTTATCCACAGATTGCGTGGAGAGGTCGAAAAGCCGATATCAATCATGAACTTAGCGCCGCTTTGTAAGTCCGTGGTGAGATTTCGCCGGTAAAGTGGCCTTCAACTCTGCCGCTGCCCCAGCAGTGCCCGTTCAGCAGGTGGCGGTCGTCGTCGAGGCGCCGCAGCACAGCGGGCTGACGACACCGCTCGACTACCTTTTTGCACAGCCGCTGCCCGGCGGCGCGCTGGTGCGGGTGCCGCTCGGCACGCGCGAGGTTGCCGGCATCGTCTGGAGCGACAGCGCCGAGTTGGTCGAGATCGGCGACCAGCGGCGGTTGAAGCCGATCGCCGCCGTGCTCGACAGCCTGCCGCCGCTGCTGCCGAGCTGGCGCAGGCTGGTCGAATTCACTGCCGGCTACTACCAGCGCAGCGTCGGCGAGGTTGCGTTGTCGGTCTTGCCGCCGGAATTGCGCAAGCTCGACGACCAGCAACTGCGCCGGCGCATCGGCAAGATCGCGCAGCGAATTGCCGCGACGCCGCCGGACGCCGATGCCTCGCCGCCGCCGTCACTGAGCGCGCAGCAGCAGCAGGTGCTCGATCGCATTGCCGCCGTCGTTGCCGATCCGTCCGCGGTCGCGCCGACGGTGCTGCTGCATGGCAGCACCGGCAGCGGCAAGACCGAGGTCTATCTGCGCGCCGCGGCCGATGCGCTGGCGCGCGGGCAGCAGGCGCTGGTGCTGGTGCCGGAGATCAACCTGACGCCGCAGCTCGAGTCCCGCTTCGCCGAACGTTTCGCCGGCCGGGTAATCGTCTCGCTGCACAGCGGGCTGACGCCGGCGCAGCGGCTGCGCAACTGGCTGGCCGCCCACCTCGGCCAGTCCGACCTGGTGCTCGGCACCCGGCTGGCGGTTTTTGCATCGCTGCCGCGGCTCGGCTTGATCGTCGTCGACGAGGAACACGACCCGTCGTACAAGCAGCAGGAGGGGGCCCGCTATTCGGCCCGTGATCTGGCGGTCTACCGCGGCCGTCTGGAGAAGATACCGGTGCTGCTCGGCTCGGCCACGCCGTCGCTGGAAAGCTGGCAGCGCGCGAAGGAGGGCCGCTACCTGCGGCTTTCGATGCCGGAGCGGATCGGCGGCGCCGCGCTGCCGCGGGTCCATCTGGTCGACATGACCCAGCAGCCGGGCCGGCGCAGCGGCGAGATCCTGTCGCCGCCGCTGCTGGCGGCGCTGCGCCAGCGCATCGCGCGCGGCGAACAAAGCCTGCTGTTCCTGAACCGCCGCGGTTATGCGCCGGTGCTGCAGTGCCTCGAGTGCGGCTGGCAGAGCGGATGCCCGTTCTGCAGCGCCTGGCGTGTCTTCCACAAGCTCGACCGCACGCTGCGCTGCCACCACTGCGGCTTCACCGAACGGGTGCCGCGCGCCTGCCCCGACTGCGGCAATCTCGACATCCAGCCGATCGGCCGCGGCACCGAGCGGCTCGAGGAGCAGCTCGCGGCCGCGCTCGCCGAACACGACGGGCCACCGGCGCGGATCTCGCGCATCGATGCCGACAGCACACGGGCCCAGGGTGAACTGCAGAGCCGGCTCGGCGCGGTCCATGGCGGTGCGGTCGACGTGCTGATCGGCACGCAGATGATCACCAAGGGCCATGATTTTCGGCGCGTCACGTTGGTCGCCGCGGTCAATCCGGACAGCGGCCTGTTCAGCAGCGATTTCCGCGCGCCGGAACGCCTGTTTGCGCTGCTGATGCAGGCGGCAGGGCGGGCCGGCCGGGATGCCGGACAGGCCGGCGGCAGCGAGATGTGGGTGCAGACCTGGCACCCCGGCCATCCGCTGTATGCGGCGCTGCGCAGCCACGACTTCGAGGCGTTCGCCGAGAGCCAGCTGGCCGAGCGCAAGTCCGCCGGCCTGCCGCCGTATGCCCATCTGGCGCTGCTGCGCGCCGATGCGCGCAGTGTTGCAGCAGCCGAATCATTCCTGCATGCGGCCGCCGAACTCGCCGGCGAGTTGCCCGAGGCGTCGGCGGTGCTGGTTTATCCGCCGGTGCCGATGGCAGTTGCGCGGGTCGCCAATGTCGAGCGGATGCAGATGCTGGTCGAGAGTTCGTCGCGGGCGCAGCTGCAGCGTTTGCTGACGGCCTGGCTGCCGGCGCTGCACCAGCTGCGCCGCGAACGCACGCGCGCCGACGAGCGCATCCTCCGCTGGGCGGTCGACGTCGATCCGATGGCGATCTGACGACTTTATTGGCGCGGCGCCTCAGCCCGCCGAGACGCCGAACGCCCAGGCGAGGATCGAGAACGTCGCGAAGGCCAGCACCGTGCTGGCCATGATGATCCGCGCCACCCGCCCGTTGTCGGCGCCGAAGCGTTCGGCCAGCAGCGAGACGCTGCTCGCGCTCGGCAGCGCCGCGACCAGCACCATCACGGTCAGGCCGGCGGCCGGCACGTCGATGCCGAAAAAACTCGCCAGCACGCCGAGGCTCAGCACCAGCGCCGGATGGACCAGCAGCTTGATCGATGCAACCGGCAGGTATTTGCCGACCGGCGTGCGCGTATGGGCGTGCTGCCCGGCGCGCCACAACACCGCGCCGATCGTGAACAGCGCCACCGGCGTTGCCGCATCGGCGAGCATCTTGATGATCTGGTCGATCGGCCCCGGCAGCACCAGGCCGACCGCGGCAGCCAGCGCGCCGAGTGCAATCGACCACGGCAGCGGGTTGGTCAGTGCGCCACGCAGCGCGCGCAGCCCGGCCACCACCGCACCGGAACTCGCGCCCGGCAAACCGGCCGGCTGGGCCTGGACCTGGGCCAGCGAGATGCACAGCGTGCTGGTGACGATCAGGTCGACCAGGATGGTGCCGATCGCCGGGCCGGCGGCCTGTGATCCCATCAGCGCCACCAGCAGCGGCACGCCCATGAAGCCGGTATTCGGAAAGGCGGCGACCAGTGCGCCGAATGCGGCGTCGCGCAGGTCGACGCCTTTTGCCCCCGCGCCCCAGGTCACGGCAATCGTGACGAAGACCATCAGCAAGGCACTGACCAGATAGATCAGCACCAGCGCAATGTCGATCAGTTCGCGAAATGGCATGCCGGAGCCAAATCGGAACAGCATCGCCGGCAGCGCGAAATACAGCACGAAGGTATTCAGTCCCGGTATCGCCGCCTCCGGCAACACGCGCTGCCGCGCCGCCAGATAGCCGCACAACACGAGGCCGAAAAACGGCAGGGTGACCGACAGGATCAGGAACATGAAGGCGCGAGTATCGCCGGGGCGGCGAACCGCGGAGCTTCACGGGAGCGTTGCGGAAGTCGGCGTGTTCGCGACGTGCGCGATCAAGTCCTCGGCGCCGTGATGAGGCACAGCACACGGTCGCCGCGGGCCGCAAATCACTCCAGGGAACGAATGATCCTGCGCGCCTCGATCTTCGCCGCGGTGATCAGTACCGCGTTGGAGACGTTGTCCAGCGCAGTGCGTGTCCGGACGGCCCGGGCAAATGCATTGCCGAATACCAGCCCCATCAGTCCGCCGGCCGAACCGTAGTGGGTATTGAGGGTGCCGGCGCCGAACACGTTCGACCATTTGCTGCGGCTCGGAATCCAGGTTGCCCACAGCGGCCGACCGCCAATCCTGACCAGGCCGACCGGAACGAAGCGGTCATTGACGATGTCGCGTATGTTCGGCCACAAATAGCCGTCGATGAATTCGAGGACGAGGGGGTCGTCGTACGGCTTCAGCAGGTAGACCACGCAGGCATCGCTTTGTCCCTGCTCGGCAAAGCTTTCTCCGAATACCTTCCACCACTGCACCACAGTGCCTCTGTGCTGCGCGATGTAGAGCTGACAGGCTCGGCGCATCCGGTTCAGCAGGACGATGCCGCCCCCGGAGCCGACGAGGAACTGGAATCGCGAGACTGTCGGCTGGTTGCTGTATTTCTCGCCGAGCCGGGTTCCGCGATGGCTCGGGTCTCCGGCGTCGGCCTGCATTGCCTGCAGGCCCTTGCTCTGATCACCCGGGCCGGCTTTTGCCGATGATCCCGGCGCCCACTGCCTCGCAAGGTCTGCCCAGCCGACATCGATCACGCCTTGTTGGTTGGACTGGTAGTTGATCGGGTTGAAGTCAGCAGTCCAGCGGCGGTAGATGTGGTCGTAGAAATAGTCGTCGACCGTGCCGAGGACCGGTTGGTTGGCGGCTGCGGCCTGTCGTGCCTGCGCCGCCAGCAGGTCCCAGACTTGACCCGGTACGTTTTCGATGTCCATGGCGATGCTCGGACCGTGTGGCCTCCGTGTCGATCGTTGTGGCGCCGATCACCTTACGCCTGATCGCGCTGCATGGCCAGCCCGGGCGAGTCGGCCCGCTATGATCCAGCCCTTTCGCCGCCGTCTGCCGTCGGCGCCGCAGCTTGACCCCGTGAATGCCCCCGCTACCCTGAATCCCGCCCAGATGGAGGCGGTGCACTACCTGTCCGGCCCCTGCCTCGTGCTTGCCGGTGCGGGTTCCGGCAAGACGCGGGTGATCACGCACAAGATCGCCCGCCTGCTCGACGCCGGGCTGGCGCCGGGCCAGATTGCCGCAATCACCTTCACGAACAAGGCGGCGGCCGAGATGCGCGAACGCGCGAAGGCGCTGGTCGGCGCGCGGGCGGCGAAAAACCTCGTGATCAGCACCTTCCACTCGCTCGGCGTGCGGATGCTGCGAAGCGACGGCGAACGGCTCGGGCTGAAGCCGCAGTTCAGCATTCTCGACAGCGACGACGTGCTCGGCATCCTGAAGGATGCCGGCTCGACCACCGATATCGCGCTCGCCCGCCGCTGGCAATGGACGATCAGCGGCTGGAAAAACCAGGGCCTGAACGGCGCGCAGGCCGAAGCGGCCGCGAGCAACGACGACGAACGTGTCGCCGCGCGGGTGATGCTGCGCTACGAGGAACGGCTGGCGGCGTATCAGGCGGTCGATTTCGACGACCTGATCGGCCTGCCGGAAAAGCTGCTGCGCACCGATGCCGAGGTCCGCACCCGCTGGCAGAACACGCTGCGCCATGTGCTGGTCGACGAATACCAGGATACCAATGCGGTGCAGTACGAGTTGCTGAAGTCGCTGGTCGGCGAGGACGACGGCGAGCGCCAGGCCTTGTTCACCGCGGTCGGCGACGACGACCAGAGCATCTACGGCTGGCGCGGCGCGACGATCGAGAACCTGCGCCGGCTGCCGCAGGATTTTCCGCGGCTGAAGGTGATCCCGCTGGAGCAGAACTACCGCTCGACCGGCCACATCCTGCGCGCCGCCAATGCGGTGATCGGCAACAATCCGAAGCTGTTCGAGAAAAAGCTGTGGAGCGATTTCGGCGACGGCGAGCCGGTGCGGCTGATCGAATGCGACGGCGAGGAGCATCAGGCCGAACGCGCGGTCGCCTTCATCCAGGCCGAACGCGCGCGCTCCGGCAGCACCGGCGGTGCAGGCGGAATGGGCGGCGTCGCGCTGCGCGACTTCGCAATCCTCTACCGCGCCAACCACCAGGCGCGGGTATTCGAGCAGGCGCTGCGTCGCGCCAACCTGCCGTACAAGGTGTCCGGCGGGCAGAGCTTTTTTGACCGGGCCGAGATCCGCGACCTCTGCGCCTGGCTGCGCCTGCTCGTCAACAACGACGATGACCCGGCTTTCCTGCGCGCGGTGACGACGCCGAAACGCGGCATCGGCCACCAGACGCTCGGCTCGCTCGGCGAATTTGCCGCACGCTGGAAAACCAGCCTGTTCGAGGCCTTGTTCGCCGACAGCCTGGCCGCTGCGCTGCCGGCGCGGGCGATCGGCTCGCTGCACGAGTTCGGCCGCTGCGTCAACGACCTGCAATACCGCGCCCGCCAGACCGTCGGCCGCGAGGATGCAAAGGCGCTGCTGACCGGCTGGCTGACCGACATCGGTTACGAACGCCACCTGCACGACGGCGAGGAAAACGAGAAGGTCGCCGCCGCGCGTTGGAGCAATGTGCTCGATTTTGTCGACTGGGTCGCCAAGCGCTGCGGCGGCGAGATCGAGAACGATGGCGGCATCACCGTCGAGACCGAGAAAAAAAGCGTGCTCGACGTCGCCCAGTCGATCAGCGTGATCATCAGCCTGGCCGAACGTGGCGACGAGCAGGACGTCATCACGCTGAGCACGCTGCATGCGGCAAAAGGGCTGGAGTGGCCGCATGTGCTGCTCGCCGGCGTCAACGAGGGCCTGCTGCCGTTTCGCAGCGACGACGAGGAGATGACGCCGCAGCGGCTCGAGGAGGAGCGGCGGCTGATGTATGTCGGCATCACCCGGGCTCGCCTCAACCTGGCGGTCGGCGTGCTGCGCCGGCGCAAGAAGGGGCGCGATACCGTCCCGGCCGCGCCGAGCCGCTTCATCGCCGAGATGAAGTTGAACGAGGCCGGCGCGAAGGTCGACCCGCGCGAGAAGCTGAAAGCCCTGCGTGCCGCCGCGGCCGCGCGGGCGGCTGCAACAGCCGGCCCGACAGCGGCCTGAACGACCGCCCGATCAGGCGGCGACGATGCGCAACGCGGCGCGCCGCGACCAGGCGGTCGCGCGGTTGCGGCCGGCTTCCTTCGCGTCGTAACAGGCGCGGTCGGCCGCCATCATCCAGGCGTCGACATCGGCATGGCCGGGGCTCAGTTCGGCAACGCCGATGCTGGCACCGAAACGCAGCGCCTGCTGCTCGAACGGCAGCGTGATCGACGCGATCGCGGCGCACAGTTCGGCGGCCAGCTTCAGCGCCGCATCCTCCGCGCAATGGTCGAGCAGCACGACAAATTCATCGCCACCGGCGCGGGCGGCCAGGTCGCGGCTGCGCAGGCGTGCCAGCAGCGTGCTGGCCACCGCGCACAACACGGTATCGCCGGCGGCATGGCCGGCGCTGTCGTTGATCTGCTTGAAATGGTCGAGGTCGATCATCAGCAGGCTGGCCGGCAGCGACTGCGGCTGCGCGTCGAAGGCGTTCTGCAGCCGGTTTTCCAGCGCCTGCCGATTCGCCAGGCCGGTCAACGCGTCGTGGTTCGCCGCCCATTCGAGCTCGTTGCGCGCGACCACCTCGTCGGTGATGTCGGTGATCGTCCAGATCGTTCCGGCGCGGCTGTTTGCCGCATCGACCGGGCGGCCGCGCAGATGCGACCAGAAGCGGCTGCCATCGGCACGCCGCATCCGCACGTCGCCGACATAGGCCTCACCGTTCGCGAATGCCGCAGCCACCGCCGGTGCAAGCGCGTCGTAATCGGCCTGCGAGTCATAAATTGATACCGCCGGCTGGCCGAGCAGGTCGGCCTCGCTGCGGCCGAGCAGGCGGCAGAACTCGGTGCTGACCAGTTCGAAGCGGCGGTCGCGGGTAAATGCCAGTCCGACCGGGGCATTGCTCATCACCGAACTGAGCTGCTGCAGCAGATGGCTGTTCGACGCTTCCAGCCGGGCCCGTTCGACGCCGATATGGCGCAGCACCGCTGCCAGGCTGCCGATTTCGCCGCCGACCTGCGGCCAGCCCTCGTGCGGGTCGAGCTTGTCCTCGAACATCCGGCGTGCCCGTTCCTGCACCTGGCGCAGCGGCCGCAACAGCCAGCGCAGGCCGAGCAGCATCAGCGCGCTGCACAACACGATCAGCACCGCCGCCCAGGTCAGTGCGGCGCGGCGCGCGGCATGCAGCGCGGCAAACAGCTGCTGGTCGTCGACCGCACGCCAGATCACCCAGTCCGGACCGGGCACGCCGCCGGCAGTGACCAGGCCGGTCGCGCCGACGATCGTCAGCCCGCTCGGCTCGACCGGGTTGCCGCCGCCCTGCCAGCGCTGCGCCGCCGTGGCCAGCCGCGGCTCGACCGACAACGGGGACAGCACCAGCGCCGGATCGGGATGGGCCAGGATGCGTCCCTGCGCGTCGGTGATGACACTCAGCGCACCGTCGGTCTCGTCGCCGCGGTCGACCAGATCGACCAGCAGATTGCGCTGACCGAGGTTCAGGCTGCCGGCCAGCACGCCTTGCACGCCATTGCGGTCGACCAGCGGCTGGGCAAAGATCACGATCGGCTCGCCATGCCGGCGTGACGGCACCGCGCGCGAGATGATCGGCCGCATCTCGTTCAGCGCCTGCTGGAAATAGGGGCGATCGCGCAGATCGAGGGTCGGGTGCTGCAGGCCGTTGGCGTCGATCAACGCGCGCATCCGGCCGCTGGCGTCGACGACGAAGACCGAGCTGAACATCGTGCGCAGGATCGGCAGCGAATGCAGGAAATCGTCGACCGCACGCTGGTCGCCGATCCGGCCGGCATTGAAGCGCTCGGCGCCGATCTTCAACGCCTGCTGAAGTTCGATGATCCGGCGCGACAACGCGGCGGCGTCGCGCGAGGCCTCGTGCAATTCGCGGTCGCGGGCGGCCGCCAGCGTGTCGCGTTCGGTCTGGCGCACCAGCACCAGTGTCGTCAGCACGATGCCGAGCACCAGCGCCGCCAGGGCGCCGGCCGTGATGCGGTATTTCAGCGACGCGGATGCTGCGAGCAGCGACTTCCGCATGCGCGGGAATGTATTCATGCCAGACGTGAAGTGAACCAGGCCGTTGCCGCGGCTCCGGTCGTTCGTTATCGACCGCTGGACCGGTCGACTTGAGCGCGGGCGTCGCCGCTCAGCGCGGCGCCTGCAATTCGCCGAGCAGGCGCGCGCGGTCGACGCTGTCGGCGAGGTCGGCCAGCGATTCGTAGAAATGCTGCTCGTCGATTGCTCCGGCAGCCGCACGCTTCACGAGGATGCGGGCAATCGGGCCGACATGCGGCGTCAGCACCCGGATTGCATGGGCCTTGACGTCGTCGGCGATCTCGCGGCGCGCCTGTGTCGGGTCGCCCGGCTGGCGAGCCGCGTCGAGCGTTGTCGGCCGGGTTGTCAGCGTCGTGCCACCTTCCAGGCGCGACAGGAAACGTGCCCGGTCGGCCGGATTGTCGATCTGTGCGGCCAGCGTTTCGCAGACGCCGGCCAGGTCCTGGGCCTGCCGCGCCGCGCGGCGCACCATCACCCGCGCCATCGGTCCGACGACGCTGGCCAGCGCCCGCTCGATCGGCGCCAGCAAGTCGGCATCCCAGCCGGTCGGCGCCAGCGCGGTCGAACCGGATCCGGCGCCCGAACCCGCGCTGGTCGGGGCCTGCGAACCGCTGCCGGTGGCCGGGATGTCCGCAGCCGCCGGACGGCTCGCCTCGACGGCCGGAATCCGCTGTACCAGCGTCGGGATGTCGGTGACCGTGGCACCCGGCGCCAGCGTCGGCTCGAGCCGTTTGGCCAATGCCGCGCGGAATTCGGCTGCGCTGGCGAAACGGCTGGCCGGATCGCGTGCCAGCGCCCGCGCGATGATCTCGTCATAACCGTCGACCCGGGTGCCGACGACGACACGGCTCGGCGGTTCCGGTGCCTCGTTCATCACCTTGAACATCACCGACGCCGCGCCGCCTTCGAACGGTTTGCGGCCGGTCAGCAGCCGGTACAGCAACACGCCAGCGGCATAAAGGTCGGAGCGGTGGTCGACCCCCTCGCCGGTATATTGCTCCGGCGCCATGTAGCCCGGCGTGCCGATCTGCGAATTGATCAGCGTCAGCCCGGCATTCTCGATCCGCGCGATGCCGAAGTCGGTCACCTTGATGCGCCCGCTCGAGGTGACCAGCAGGTTTGCCGGCTTGATGTCGCGGTGCCAGACACCGTGTTCATGGGCGCAGCCGAGCGCATCGAGCAGCTGATCCATCAGACGCAGGATTTCCGCTTCGGGCAGCGGCGGATTGCTGCGCAGCAGCTGCGCCAGCGATTTGCCCTCGACATATTCCATCGCGATGAAGGCGGTGCCGCGGTCCTCGCCATATTCGTAGATCGCGACGATGCCCGGATGCGACAGCCGGCCAACCGCCCGCGCCTCGTTGCGAAACCGCGCCGCCATCCCGTCGGCCGCCTGCTCCAGGCTGCCTTCCTCGCCCTCGAGCAGCTTCGCATGCACCGTCTTCAGCGCCACCTCGCGCCCGATCCCCGGATCGAAGGCCCGATAGACCACCCCCATCGCCCCCTCGCCGATCACCCCCTTGATCGGATATTTGCCGAGTTGAGTCGGGTGCTCCATTCAGCGGCTCCCGGCTGCGCCTCGCGCGGCGTCATGGATATCTCGCGTGGTGCACGATCCGCGGCAAGCGAGCACCCCGCCCTGATCAAGCAGCCGCCGCGGATCCGGCTCCGCCGGTCCGCCAGCGGCGCCCCCCTGGGGGGGGTGAGCGCGGACGTGCGTGCCTGCCTGCGCAGGCACGCGCGCCTCGCGAACCGCCCGAGCTCTGCGAGGGCGTGGCACGGCGAAGCCGCTCCGGGGGGGGGTCATGATTCCAGCATCTTCATCGCATGCACCAGACTCTTGCGCATGCGGCCGAACGACTCGGCGAGTACGCCGATCTCGTCGTTCGACCCGACGGTGAATTCCGGCGCATCGAGCTCGCCCATGCTGACGCGGTCCGACAGCGCCGACAGCCGGCTGACCGGCTGGATCACGAGTTTGTAGAGCATCAGGTTCAGTGTCACGCCGATCAGCAGAAAGACCCCGGCCAGCATCGCCATCACGACACCGAATGCGCGGTCGGCGCGTTCCAGCGGCAGCGCCATCGGTACCGAGACGAACTGCGCGCCGAGCGTTTCGTTCAGCGTCCAGCCGAAGCCGTTGCCGGGGCCGTATTTGTCGACCAGCGGTTTCGGCGCGGCGGCGGGCGTGCTGTGGCAGGCCAGGCAGCGTTCGTTGGTGATCACGATCGGCTTCGCGATGTACAGCGCCGGGCCGGTTGCCGTCTCGCGCTTGCCAATGAATTCGCCGCTGCTCGACTGCTTCTTGAACTGGTTGATGACGTCTTCCTCCCAGGCCACTGCGCGGTCGCGCGGGTTGGTCGGATTCAGCATCGCCGCCTTGTAGCTGTAGTCGGGATAGGTCTGCTGCAGTGCATTGAGCACCTCGGTCGACGAATAGGCCGGCACCGACTGCGGCAGAAAGTTGTATTTCATCTGCGTCTCGAGCAGCGGCGCGATCTGGTTTGCCGTGTAGTAGCTGACGACACGCGCCTTTTCCATCAGCAGCCGGGCGCGGTCGATCACCTCGGCCTCGGCATCGCGCTGCAGCAGGCTGCGCGCAATGAAGCCGGCAATCGCCAGCCCGACGATGAAGACGAGCAGGAAGGCGAGGTTGAACTTCAGCAGCAGTTTCATGACAGTCCTTGGTGGATGCGGTCAGTCAGGGGACGCGACACCAGCTTAGCGGGCTGGTTCAACTGTGCAAGCCCGCAGCGCCGGTCGGCGCGGCTGCCGTCATCTGCCCCGGGAAAGCACCCGCGCCCATTCGGGATGCGCCTTCATGTTGGCGATCAGCGCGTTGCGGAATTCGGCATCGCGGGTCAACGGCTGCCAGCGCTTCATCGCCGGCCGGCGCAGCGTCCACTCGACCGCCAGCCAGTCGCGCGCGTCGTCGTAGCCGATGTCGCCGATTTCCTTCGCCACCGGCTTGCGGCTCGCGAACAGTGCGGCGCGGTCAGGCAGCGTATCGAGGAAGCTGCGCGGCAAGGCGGCGATGAATTCAGGCGCCGCCCGGCCGCCGAGCGTCGACTTGCCCTGCTGCGGGCGGCCCAGAAACTGGCCGGCGGCGAGGCGTCGGTGTTCGCCGACCGGTTTTGCATCGCGCCGTTCGTGGAACGTGGCGCTGCCCGATTCGATGAACAGCGCCACCGCGGCGTCGTCGACCTGCACCACCAGGCTGCCGTCGGCATCGATCACGTCGATCGCCGGCGACGCCAGCAGCGGAATCGAACGGCCGGCGGCATCGGTGCCGGCGCCGACCGCTTTCATCTTGATCCAGCCGGCGAGCAGGTACAGCCGCGCAAAACGGCCGCGCTCGCCGTAGAACTGCGGGTCGATCAGCACCCGCGTCGACGGGCCGAGGTTGAACGCGGCGCCGTCCGGATATTCGATCCGCGTGACCCGCGCATCGGCCGTGGTCTCGATGATGTCCTGGCTCAGCAGGCGCAGACCCTCTTCGGCGCGCAGCCGCTTGTCGCCGCGCAGCAGCTGCGCCGGACCATCGACGATCGTCAGGATCGCCAGCGCGTCGTCGGCGGCCCGCGCCGGCTGCCAGCCGAACGCCAGCACGAGCAGCAGGCCGCATGCGGTGGCTGCAGCCGCGAGCCGTTCCCATATCCGCTCGACATCCTTGCGCATGGTGATGGCCGATCCGCTACGCGCAGGCGAAATGCCCACGTCACCGATTCATTATCAGTGACGGCGGTGCTCGCCTACATACCCTTGAACAGGCCGCTGAAACTGCGGCTGACCTCGAGTTTTTGCGGGTGGCCCTTGACGCTGACGATCTGCCGGCCACGCAGGTCGCGGGTCACGCTGGCGATCGCCCGCGCGTTGACCAGCGTGCTGCGGTGGATCTGCCAGAACATCTCGGGGTCGAGTTCCTCGAGCAGTTCCTTGATCGGCTTGCGGATCAGCGCCTCGACGCTGGCCGTCTGCACGCGGGTATATTTTTCGTCGGAGATGAAAAACAGCACCTCGTCGACCGGGATCATCTGGATGCTCTGGCCGACGCTGGCCTGTATCCACTGCAGCCGGGTCGGCGGCGCCGGGTTCAACTGGGCCGCAAGTTTCTGCAGCAGGCCTTGCATGTCCGGCGTATGGGTCGGCAGCGGGGCGGCTGCGGCATCGGCCGCGTCGCGGGCGCCGATCCGCTGGCGGATGCGCTCGACGGTGCGGCGCAGCCGCTCCGGGTCGGCCGGCTTCAGCACATAGTCGACGACGCCCTGCTCGAAGGCCTCGACCGCATACTGGTCGTAGGCGGTGATGAAGACGATTTCGCAGCCGGGCCAGTTGTCGCCGTTCGGCGACTCGTCGTGGGTTGGCAACTGCGCGATCTGGCGCGCCGCGGCGACGCCGTTCTGACCTGGCATCCGGATGTCGAGGAAAACGATGTCCGGGTGATGTTGCGCAGTCAGCTCGACCGCCTCGAGGCCGTTGCGCGCCTCGGCAACGATCTCGAGCTCGGGCCAGACCTCGGCCAGCCGGCCGCGGATCTGCTCGCGCATCAGCCGTTCATCGTCGGCGATCAGTGCGCGGGTCATCGGCGGCGCTCCTGTCGTCCACCACCGTTGTCGAGAATGTTCACGTCGAGGCTCCTGTCTCCGAGGTCGACTGGTAGGGCACGGTGATCGTCACCGCGGTACCGCCACCGGGATTTTCGGCAATTTTCAGCGCCGCCTTGCTGCCGTACAGCAGCTGCAGCCGCTCGCGGATATTCGACAGCCCGATGCCGGTGCCTGCGGTCGCCGACTTGCCGAAACCGAGCCCGGTATCGGCCACCGTCACCGCCAGCTTGCCATGGACGATTTCGGCGCTGACGGTCAGCCGGCCGCCGTCGGCCTTCGGCTCCAGCCCGTGCTTGATCGCATTCTCGACCAGGCTTTGCAGCATCATCGGCGGGAATTCGGCCGACAGCAGGCCGTCGCTGACCCTGATCTCGGTGCTCAGCCGCTCCTCCATCCGCACCTTCAGGATCTCCAGGTACGGTCTGATCACCGCCAGCTCGCGGCCGAGATCGCGGGGGTTCGTGCTGCCGCCGTTGACGTCGCGCATCGACGGCATGCTGGCACGCAGCAACGCAATCAGGTTTTTCTGCATCTGCGAGGCCCGCTTCGGATCGGTCTCGATCAGGTGGTCGATGCTGGCCAGCGTGTTGAACAGGAAATGCGGTTCGACCTGCGCCTGCATTGCCGCCATCCGCGCTTCGACGACCTGGCGTTTCAGTGCTTCGCTTTCGGCGGTTTCGGTTGCCTGCGCGGCCTTGGTTTCGGCCTGGATGCGGCCCTTGTAGGCAAACTTGATGATCGCCGACGCGATCACGAACAGCCAGGCGAGGTTGTTCAGAAAGTCGCCGAGCTTGAGCCGGGTCACGCGCACCCTGCGGTTCGGCACGCTGCTCTCGGCCACCACCTCCGCGGCATCGGCTGCAGCCTGTCGGGCGTCGGCTATAGCCTGCTCGATGTCGCGCCGGGCATCTTCGATCGCCTGGCGGACCTCGTCGGTATCGGTGCCTTTCGGCAGCTTGAACTGGAAAGACGGCGCCGACGGCGGCAGCGGTGGCGGCGGTGGTGGCTCGGGCGCGGTCGGGCGCCCGGGTCTGGCCGGCGTGGACGAGGCTGCTGATGCGGCCGAGGCCGGCGCGGCGGGTTGTTTCGGCGTGATCCGCACGCCGTGGTCGTCGATCGTGACCTCGTAGCCGACCGGCGGCTTGGCCGGCTTGTCGACGATTTTTTTCTTTGGCCGCGGCGTCGTGATCTCGACCTGTTCGTGGATCGTCCAGGTGAATGGCGGCAGTTCGCTGATCACCTCGACCGCGATGATCAGTAGCAGCGCGAGCACGACGAAGCGTTTCCAGCTGATGCCGACCAGCCAGCCCGCATAGGCCCGGAAGCTGCGGACTGCCGCTGCCGAGAAGGTCTGCCAGCGGCTCACCGGTGCCGCCCGATCACATGAAGAATCACCATCGCGCCCACTTTAGGGATAGCCCGGCGGCTGCGGCCAGCAGATTCCGACGGGCTGCAACGGCGGGTCGCCCAGCGGCAGCCATTGGCGACAGACTGCATCGCAAGATGAACCCTCAGGCGGCGGGTGGCTCGGGCCAGCGTCGCTGTGTCGGCCTGATCTGCTCCCATGCGCGGGCCGCCTGCAATACGCCGAGGTCGTCGTGGCGGGCGCCGATGATCTGCAGGCCGATCGGCAGCCCGGATCCGGTCCAGCCGCAATTGATGCTCGCCGCCGGCTGTTCGCTCATGTTGAACGGCAGCGTGTAGACGATGTGCTCGAACGGCCGCGTCGGGTCGTTGGTCGGGCAGGGCAACGTCGCGTCGAACGCGGCGACCGGCGCGGTCGGCGACAACACGATATCGAAGGGCGCGCAGGCGGCGACCGCAGCGTCGCGCAGCACCGCCATCTGGCTGTAACCCTTGAACACCCGTTCGCCACTGAGGCCGGCGCCACCGCGCGCCCATTCGACGATGAACGGCAGCACCCGCGCGCGGCGCGCCTCGTCGAGTGCTGAGATGTCGATCCAGCTGCGGGTGCGCCAGAAATCATCCATGCCTTCGAGCATCGGGCGCTGGACAAAACTCGGCATCAGCTCGACGTGGGCGCCGGCGCCCTCGAACAGCCGCGCCGCCGTCTCGACCGCGGCACGCACCTCGGCATCGAGCGGCAGCCCGAAACCGGCGTCGAGCCAGAGGCCGATCTTCAGACCTTTCGGATCGCGCTCGAGGCGCTGCCAGGCGATCTCCTGCCACGGCAGGCTCATCGTGTCGCGCAGGTCGGGCCGCGACAACGGGCCCATCGCGAGCGCCGCGTCGGCAACGTTGCGGGTCAGCGGCCCGGCGACCCGGCCGGCATACGGCGGATGGATCGGAATCCGGCCGAGGCTGGGCTTGAAGCCGAACACGCCGCACCAGCCGGCCGGCAGCCGGATCGATCCGCCGATGTCGGTGCCGAGGTGCAGCGGCCCGTAACCCGCGGCCGCGGCGGCAGCGGCGCCGGCGCTGCTGCCGCCGGGGTTGCAGTCGAGTTGCCACGGGTTGCGCGTCAGCGGGTGAAAACTCGACAGGCCGGACGACAACATGCCGTAGTCGGGCATTGTCGTCTTCGCGAGCAGCACCGCGCCGGTCTCGCGCAGCCTTGCGGCCGGTGGCGCATCGCGCGGCGCCGGCGCCAGTTCGGTCGCCGCGGTGCCCAGCGGTGTCGGGATGCCGGCGGTCGCGATGTTTTCCTTGATCGTCACCGGCACGCCGTCGAGCGGCCCGAGCGGCTCGCCGGCCAGCCAGCGAGCCTGTGATGCCTCAGCCTGGCGCAGCGCCGCCTGCGCATCGAGCGCATAGGTTGCCTGCAGCTGCGGCTCCCATGTCTCGATCCGGGCCAGCGTGTCGCGCACGACCTCGACCGGTGACAAGGCTCGGCTGCGGTAGGCCGCGACCATCGCGACGGCGTCGAGTTCGTGAAGCGATCCGCTCATCTGTGCTGCTCCGTATGCTTGTTCTTGCTGCTCAAGGTTCGCCGCCGCTGTCGCCGCGCATCAATGCCAGCAGCTCGTCGGTTTTCAGCGTGCCGCCGGCCTCGCCCTGCTCGAGCACGCTGTCGGCCAGTTCGCGTTTGTGCTGGTGCAGCGCAACGATGCGGTTTTCCAGCGTGCCCTGATTGACCAGCCGATAGACCGTCACCGGCCGTTGCTGGCCGATCCGGTGCGCGCGGCCGCTCGCCTGGTCTTCGGCGGCCGGATTCCACCATGGGTCGGCAATGATCACGTAGTCGGCGACGGTCAGGTTCAGGCCGAAACCGCCGGCCTTCAGGCTGATCAGGAACAGGTCGCCTTCACCGGACTGGAAGGCGGCGACGCGGCGCGTGCGTTCGGCCGCCGGCGTCGAGCCGTCGAGGTACTGGTAGTTGATGCCGGCCGCATCGAGCGGCTCGCGCAGCAGGGCAAGAAAATCGACGAACTGGCTGAAGACCAGCGCCTTGTGGCCGTTTGCGCGCAGCTCGGTCGCCAGTTCGGCGAAGGCGGCGACCTTGGCGCCGGGCGCGCCGAAGGCCGGGTTGACCAGCCGCGGGTCGCAGGCCGCGCGGCGCAGCCGGGTCAGCTGGGCGAGGATGTTGAACTGCGCCTGGCCGGGCTTGTCGGATGCAGCGGACGCTTCCGCCGCGGCCAGGGCCTGCTGGCGCAGGATCTCGTAGAACGCGCGTTCGGCCGGCCCGGCGTCGACCGCAAGCGTCGTCTCGGTGCGCGGCGGCAGGTCGTCGAGCACTTCGGCCTTGGTCCGGCGCAACACGAACGGCGCGATCAGCCGCCGCAGGTTGCGCTGCGCGATGCGGTTGCCGTCGCGTTCAATTGGAACGGCAAACCGGTCGTTGAACTGCTTCGCGCTGCCGAGCAGCCCCGGGTTGCACAGCTTCATGATCGACCACAACTCGGCCAGCCGGTTCTCGATCGGCGTGCCGGACAGCGCGATGCGGAAATCGGCCTGCAGCTCGAACGCCGCCTGGCTGCGTTTGGCGCCGGCATTCTTGATCGCCTGCGCCTCGTCGACGACCAGCGTGTGCCAGCTGCGGCGGCCGAAATCCTCGGCATGCTGCTGCAGCAGCTGGTAGGAGACGACGATCACGTCGCCGGCGGTAGCGCCGTCGATCAGCGCACGGCGGTCGCCATCACCGAACACGCTCAGCTGCAGGCCCGGCGCAAAACGCCGTCCTTCGGCGAGCCAATTCCCGCCGAGCGATGTCGGCGCGACCACCAGCGCCGCGCCACCGCTGGCGCGGGCGAGCAGCAGCGCCAGCGCCTGCAAGGTCTTGCCGAGCCCCATGTCGTCGGCCAGGATCGCGCCAAAACCGGCCGCCGCCAGCCGCATCGCCCATTCATAGCCTTCGCGCTGGTAGGGCCGCAGCTCGGCCTGCAGCGCACCGGGCAAAGCCGGCTGCAGCGCCTGGGTCTCGAGCAGGCGCTCGATCCGCGAAACAAACGTCGTATCCGGCTCGAAGCGGCTGCCGGCCAGTGTCGCATCGAGCCAGCCCGATGCCAGCGTCGGCACCTGCAGCGTTTCGGCACTGTCGCGCCGCTGGCGCGCTGCAATCGGTTCGGCCACCGCCGCCAGTTCATCGAGGCGACTCCGCAACTCCCGGGTCAGCGCGAGGTAGCGGCCATCGCCAAGCGGGACAAAACGGCTGCCGCCGCTGCGCGACCAGTCGAGCAGCGCGTCGAGGCCGATCACCTCGGTCTCGTCGAGCGCGACCCCGCCCTGCAATGCAAGCCAGTCGCGGCCGCTGCGCAGCCGCACCCGCAGCTGGCCGATCGCCGCCGTTTCGACGCGCACCGGCTTGCCCTGCGGCCAGTCGATGCCGGCCAGCGCATCGAGCGTCGGCAATTGCTCGAGCAGTGCCAGCGCATCGTCGGCGCTGTCGAGTTGCCATTCGGCGCGGCCGTCGGCCGGCGGCGTCAGCATCGTGCAGGCGTCGAGCACGGTCTCGAGGTGCTGCCGCTCGAGCGCCAGGTCACGCTGCGCGCCAAGCGTCTCGTCGCCGACCTTCGCGAGCAGCCGATTGCGGCCGTGGCCGGGTGCCAGCCGCGGCCCGGCCGCGCCGAGCGGGGCGACGACCAGCCGCAGATGGAGCGCCTCGCCGCGCGGCGACAGCTCGGCGCGGAGTCGGCTGTCGGCAGCGACATCGCGGACTTTTTCCTCGGCCTGTTCGACATCGGCATGGACCGCAAAGTGGCTGCCCAGGCGCTGCAAGACCGTCTGCAGCTGCGGCAGTGCCGACTGCGGCACCAGCAGCTGTTCGCCGATCAGTTGGGCGGCGCGCTTCTGCGCCGCTGTCAGGCGAATCAGCCGGGCGCGGTGGGCGCCGTCGCGCAGCACGGTGATCTGGCGCAGCGCCTCCTGCTCCTTCAGCTCGGCGGCCGACAAGGCCCACGGTGCGGCGCTTTCCGCCTCGTCGGTGCGCAGCGGCGGCAGCAGCCGCAGACACAGCGACGCACCCGCCTGGCTGACGTCGAGCTCGGCCTGCGCCTCGATCAGCTTGACGGCGATGCCCGGCGCCTCCTTCAGTTCGAGCGCCGGATGGTCGACCAACGCGGCCGCGGCGGCCGCCAGGTCGAAACGGAAACCACGCTGGTTGTACGGCAGCGGGCGCAGCGCCATCGCGACCGCGGCGTCGTGGGGTGCCAGGCCTTCGGCTTTCGCGAGCCGGGTCAATGGCACGTCGCGCGGCTTGCCCCAGCCGCGCGGGCCGCGTTTCTGCTCGAACGGCAGCAGGTCGACAATCCGGCCGCGCTCATCGACGTCGAGCACCCACAGCAGGCGGGTCGTGCGGTCGGCTTCGGCGCCTGCATCGGCCACGCCGAGCGTTGCCAGCTCGGCCAGCGCCAGCCGCCAGGCCTCCTGGTTCGCGGCGCCAAAAAACTCCGCCGCCGCCGGCTCGCCGCGCAGCTTGGCCAGCGCACCATCGAGCTGCCCGGCCAGACCCTCGAGCCCGAGCCCGAGCAGATGTTCACGCAGCCGGATCGCGGCATCCTCTTCGCGCGGGTGCAGCTCAGTGCCATCGCTGCCGGTCTTCAGCCAGGCCCGCATCAGCCAGCGCCAGAAATCGAGCCGGTAGACCGCGTGGCGGTCGCTGAGCGGCTTGAAACTGCCGAGATCGAGGCGGCTGTCGCCGCGCCGGATCTGGATCGCCAGCGCAATCAGCCCCCAGCCACTGTCGGCCGAGCCTTGCCGCCGGCCGCTTTCGACGAGACAGAATTTCAGCGCCCGTTCCAGATGGACCGGCGAACCCTGCGCAAGCAGCGCCAGCACGTAAGGCAATGCGAGCAATTCGGGCAGCAAGCCCTTGCGTTTGCCGCCGGTCGGCCTGGCATCGGCCAGCAGGCGTTCGTAGGCCTGCTCGGCCTCGTCCCATCTACCCTGCCGCGCGAGCAGCGCCGCGCGCGCCGCATCGGCCCAGACGACAGCGCCGCCAGCCGGTGGCAGCAGCGCCAACAGGCGTTGCGGATCGGCCGACCACAGCTGGTGGATCACCAGCAGCTGGCGCAATCCGTCCCCCGAAGCCGCTGCGGCGGGCTGCTGCAGCAGCTGCTGCGCAAGCTCGACCGCCGGCAGCGACGCCGGGACCCACTCGTCGAGCTGGCGCTGCAGCGAACGTTCGAGGATCTGCGTCTGCAGCAGCGGCTCGAGCCGGGCGAACAGCGCGGCATCGAGGTCGGCCAGCACCGCAGCGGCAAAGACGTCGTTCCAGACGACGCCGAAACGGCAGTATTCCTTCAGCCGCAGCACCCGCTCGAACGGCAGGCCGCCGAACAGTTCGAGCCGGACCATCGCCGCCGCGCTGTCGGTATCGCTGAAATGGGCCCAGCTGCTCGGCGTCGAGTCGTCGAGCCGCAAGGTCGCCGCCAGCGCCTGGCGCAGCCGCGGCAGACCGTGCCGGTCGATCAGCTGCAGGTACAGCGCGCTGCGAAGCTGCGGCACGAGCTGCCAGCCGCCGATGCGGTTTGGTGCATCGACCAGCCAGCCGGCTTGCGCGAGGCCACGCACCAGCATCTGCACGTGCTCACCGCCAAAGCGCCGACCTTTTGCATCGACCGCGCCGAGCGCGGCGAGCAGATTGATGATCCAGGCCCGCGATTTCGGTGTCCAGCCCAGTGCATGGGCGAGCAGCACCAGTTGCTGATCGTCATCGAGCCTGGCAAAAGCGCTCGCCACCTCGCCATTGGTCGGTGCCGGTTCTGCCGTCGCAGCGGCGGTCGGCTGCAGCGGGCCGGCCATTCAGCGGCGCATCGCGGCCATGCCGCGTCGGCCGTGCCGCATCGGCAGGGCGCTGCTGCCGGGCGCGCCGCTAAAGCCGCTCATTGAGCTGCCAGAACCGCCGCGATCGCCACCGCGGTCGCCTCGACATTGCCGGTATTGAGCCCTGCGATGCACAGTCGGCCGGAGCGCACCAGATAGACGCCGTATTCCTTCAGACGGTCGCACTGCGCCGCGCTCAGCCCGGTATAGCTGAACATGCCGCGCTGCTGCAGAAAATAGTCGAAATTGCGGCCCGGCAGCTTCGCACTCAGCACCGCGTGCAGGCTCTTGCGCATCTCGAGGATGCGTTCGCGCATCGCATCGACCTCGCCCTGCCACTGCGCGCGCAGATCGGCATCCTGCAGCACGCGCGCGACGATCTGCCCGCCATGCATCGGCGGGTTCGAATAATTGCTGCGGATCGTCGCCTTCAGCTGGCCCAGCACATGGTCGGCCTGGCCATGGTTCGGGCAGACGACGCTGAGCGCGCCGCAGCGCTCGCCGTACAGGCTCATGTTCTTCGAGAACGAATTGGCAACGAAGAAGCTGAGACCGGCTTCGGCGAACAAGCGAATTGGCCAGGCGTCGGCCTCCAGGCCCTCGCCATAACCCTGGTAGGCGAGGTCGAGGAAGGGGATCAGCTCGTGTTCGCGCAGCACCGGCAGCAGCGCCTGCCACTGCTCGCGATTCAGGTCCACGCCGGTCGGGTTGTGACAGCAGGCGTGCAGCAGCACGACACTGCGCGGCGCCAGCGTGCGCAGCGCATCGCGCATCGCATCGAAGCGCAGCCCGCCGGTGGCCGGGTCGTAATACGGATAGCTGCTGACCGCCAGGCCGGCGCCGGCAAAAACCGCCTTGTGGTTGTCCCAGGTCGGTTCGCTGACGTGGACGCTGCTGTCGGGGAACCAGCGCTTGATGAAATCGGCACCGACCTTCAGGCCGCCGCTCGAGCCGACCGACTGGATCGTCGCGACGCGTTGCTCGCGCAGCACCGCCGAATCGGCGCCGAACAGCAGTTGCTGCACCGCGCTGCGGAAATTGGCGGCACCTTCCATCGGCAGATAGGGCCGCGCACCGGCTGCGGCGACGACGCGTTGCTCGGCCTCGCGAACCGACGCCAGCATCGGAATCTTGCCGGCATCGTCGAAATAGATGCCGATCGACAGGTTGATCTTGTCGGTGCGCGGATCCTTCTGGAAGGCTTCGTTCAGCGACAGGATCGGGTCGCCGGGATAGGGATCGACATGGTGGAACATCGGTGGCCTGTTCGCGGTGGTGGTGGCCCGATTATCCCGCCCGCTCCGCGCAGCGGTGTGCCGGGCCGCTCACGCAGCCAGCGCCTGCTCGATGTCGGCGCGCAGCGACTCCGGCTTGTCGGTCGGCGCATAACGCTTGATCGGCTGGCCGGCGCGGCCGATCAGGAATTTCGTGAAATTCCATTTGACCGAGGTGCTGCCGAGCAGACCCGGCGCCTGCTTCGTCAGCCATTTCCACAGCGGATGGGCATCGTCGCCGTTGACGTCGACCTTCGCCATCATCGGAAAGCTGACGCCGTAGTTTTTCTGGCAGAAGCTCGCGATCTCCTCGTTGCTGCCGGCATCCTGGGCGCCGAACTGGTTGCACGGAAATCCGATCACCACCAGGCCGCGCTCGGCGTAGTCCTTCGCCAATTCTTCCAGGCCGGCAAATTGCGGCGTGAAGCCGCAGGCGCTGGCGGTATTGACGATCAACAGCACCTTGCCGCGCTGCGTCGACAGATGCGCCGGCTTGCCGTCGATCGACAAGGCCTCGAAGTCGTAGATGCTGCTGGCTTGGGCGGTCATCGCTTTTCCTTGATTGGTGGCTGGTAACCAATGATCGGTGATCGGCGATCTGTGTGGGAGGGGCTTCAGCCCCGATTCAGCCTGATGGCGTCGAAAGGAATCGGGGCTGAAGCCCCTCCCACGGCCATGCTAGTGCTTGTCGATCCGCGCAATCGCCAGCAGTCGCTCGACCTCGGCGGTGTGGTGGATGCAGTTGCTGCGGTGCCAGCGGCGGATCACTTCCATCACGCCGGCAACGACCAGGCCGAACAGCGCAATCGCGGTGAAGGCTGACAGGCCGAGCTTGGTCATCCCGGTATAAAACGCGCCGAGCCCGAGGATGCAGGCCTGCTCGTTGAAATTCTGCACCGCGATCGAGCGGCCAGCGCCCATCAGGTTGTGGCCGCGGTGCTGCAGCAGCGCGTTCATCGGCACGACCAGGAAGCCGCCGGCCAGGCCGAGCAGCATCAGGAACGGCACTGCAATCCAGACATCGCGGATCACGTTCAAGCCGATCACCAGGATGCCCATCGCGATGCCGAGCGGAATCACCGAGGTCGCCTTGTCGAGCCGCATCTTCACCGACGCCAGCACCGCGCCGGCAGCGACGCCGATCGAGACAACGCCGGCCAGCGACGAGGCCTGCGTCGTCGTATAGCCGAGTGCGACTGCCGCCCACGGGAAGACGATGATGCGCAGGTTGCCGCCGACGCCCCAGAACATCGTCGTCGTCGCCAGCGAGATCTGGCCGAGCTTGTCCGACCACAGCCGCGCATTGCAGTGCGAGAAGTCGCGCAGCAGCACCAGCGGGCTCGACGTCAGGTGCTGCAGCGGCGCCTCGGTGCGCGGGATGCGCAGATTGAAGATCGCCGCGATGATGTAGACGAAAACCATCGACGCGATCGCCGACTCCGGCGGTGTATCGATCGCGGTATCGATCAGCGGCAGGTCGAAGCTGAGCAGCCACGGCGCGAGCTGCGGGCCGACCAGCTGGCCGCCGAGCAGGATGCCGAGGATGATCGATGCAATCGTCAGGCCCTCGATCCAGCCATTCGCGCGCACCAGCTGCGACGGCGGCAGCAGTTCGGTCAGGATGCCGTATTTGGCCGGCGAATAGGCGGCGGCGCCGAGCCCGACGACCGCATAGGCGAGCAGCGGATGCGCGCCGAACAGCATCATCAGGCAGCCGACCACCTTGATGCTGTTCGAATAGAACATCACCTTGCCTTTCGGCACCGCATCGGCAAAGGCGCCGACAAACGGCGCCAGCACGACGTAGAACAACGCGAACATCGGCGTCAGCGCCGGGATCTGCCAAGCCGGCGCCTGCGATGTCCTGAGCAGTTCGATCGCAGCGACCAGCAGCGCGTTGTCAGCCAGCGAGCTGAAGAACTGCGCCGACATGATGGTGTAGAAACCTTTTTTCATTCGCTGAAACTTGCCTTTCAGGCGGCGCGTGTCGGCTGCGCAGGGTCGCTCTCCGGGTCTTGACGCCCGTCGTCTCCTAGGGCGCGGTTTATAGCACGCAAGTGGGCGCTCGCCCCGCAGCGCGGCGGCTGCGGCAGAATGGGCCGATGCCCCGTCCGATCGAAGCGCTCATCCATATCGACGCGTTGCGCCATAACCTGAAGCGTGCGCGTGCCTGCGTGCCGGAGGCCCGCGTCTGGGCCGTCGTCAAGGCCAATGCCTACGGCCACGGCATCGAGCGCGTCTACCCCGGCCTGCACGGTGCCGACGGTTTTGCATTGCTCGACATCGCCGAGGCCGAGCGGCTGCGCGCGCTCGGCTGGCGCGGGCCGATCCTGCTGCTGGAGGGCTGCTTCGAGCCGCGCGACCTCGAGGCCTGTTCGCGCCTCGGCCTGTGGCATACGGTCCACCACGAAGCGCAGATCGACTGGCTGGCCGCGCACAAGACGCACCACCCGCAGCGGGTTTTCCTGAAGATGAACAGCGGGATGAACCGGCTCGGCTTCAAGCCGGCCGCATTCCGCGCCGCCTGGCAGCGCCTGTCCGGGCTGACGCAGGTCGACGAGATCACGCTGATGACCCATTTTGCCGATGCCGACGGCGGCGCCGGCATTGCCCGTCAGGTCGAGGTTTTTGCCGCCGCGACCGCCGACCTGCCGGGTGAACGCTCGCTGCACAACAGCGCTGCCAGCCTGCGCTTTGGCGCGCCGCCCGAATCGGACTGGATCCGCGCCGGCATCATGTTGTACGGCTCGGCGCCGGATCACCCGCTGCACCGCAGTGCCGACTGGGACCTGCTGCCGACGATGAGCCTGCGCAGCCAGCTGATCGCGACGCAGACACTCGAGCCTGGCGACACCGTCGGCTACGGCAGCACCTTCACCGCGGCCGCGCCGATGCGCATCGGCATCGTCGCCTGCGGATATGCCGACGGTTATCCGCGCGTCGTGCCGAGTGGCACGCCGGTGCTGGTCGACGGCGTGCGCTGCGAATTGACCGGCCGGGTCTCGATGGACATGCTGGCGGTCGATCTGGCGCCGGTGCTGGCGGCCGACGTCGGCTCCGAGGTCACGTTGTGGGGCTGCAGCAGCAGCGGCGCGGTGCTCGGCATCGACGAGATCGCGCAGGCGGCCGGCACGATCGGCTACGAGGTGATGTGCGGGCTGGCGCAGCGGGTGCCGGTGCGCATCGACGATCCTTCATGAAGCGGCTCGCGATCGCCTATGGCGTCGGTGTGCTGCTGCTGGCGCTGCTCGATGCGCTGTGGCTCGGTATCGTCGCCGCCGATTTCTACCAGTCGCGGCTCGCTCATCTGATGGCCGAATCGCCGCGCCTCGATGCGGCGCTCGCTTTCTATCTGATGTACCCGGCCGGCGTGTTGCTGTTTGCGGTCAGACCGGCGCTGGCTGCCGGCGGAGCGGCCCGCGCGGCGTGGCTCGGCGCGGCACTCGGGTTTTTTGCCTATGCAACCTACGACCTGACCAACCTGGCGACGCTGCGCGACTGGCCGTTGCCGATTGTTTTCGTCGACATCGCCTGGGGAAGCGCGATCACTGCAGCGATCGCCTGGGCGACGTGTCGTGCTGCGGCCCGGCTCGGCGACAAGGCGCCTCGCTGATGTCGCCGGCGGCCGAGCAGCGGTTGCGGGCGCTGCTGGCGGCCGAATCGACCGTCAGCGCGGTGCGTGCACAAGGCCCCGGCGGCCAGAATGTCAACAAGGTGTCGAGTGCAATCCACTTGCGCTTCGACATCGGCGCATCGTCGTTGCCCGACGACTGGAAGGAGCGGCTGCGTGCCGTGTCAGACCAGCGCATCAATGCCGACGGCATCGTCGTGATCAAGGCCCAGTCGTCGCGCAGCCGCGAAGCCAATCTGGCCGATGCGCTGCAGCGCCTGTTCGAACTGGTCGCTGCGCATGCCTCGGCGCCGCGGGTGCGCCGCGCGACCCGGCCGACATTCGGCTCGAAACTGCGCCGGCTCGAATCGAAAAGCCAGCGTTCGGCGATCAAGGCCGGCCGCGGCAAGGTGGCCGACTAGGTCTTTGCCGGGCAGGCTGCGGACGGGCGCACAAATCCTCCGGTTCCTTGCCTCCCCACCGATCAAGCGGCCGCCGCGGATCCGGCTCTGCCGGTCCGCTGGCGGCGCCCCCTTGAGGGGGTGCGGCGTGAGCCGCTCCGGGGGTGGTTCCTATAACCCGATTGCGGCGCCGTAGCTCAGCTCGACCACCGGGCTTCTGAGGTCGCCGCGCAGCGACCTGATCTGGCCGACGCCGATCCGCCAGCGCTGGCTGCCGTCGGCCCAGCCGGCGCGCAGCATCGGCTGCACGACCGCGCCGCCGCGGGTATCGATGCCGCCGCCACCGGCCGCCCCGGCAAGCATCTCGGCGCCCAGGTGCAGACCCTGCTGCTGCAACGGCGTTGCCAGCGCCAGCCCGATCAGGCCGGCACCATAGGCGCCGGCACGGCCGCCGGCGGCGAAATGGATGCCGCCGGTCAGTTGCAGGTGTTCATCGAGTGCCGGGCTGAGGCGCCGGCTCAGCCGCATGCCGACGGTCTGCACGGCATCGCTGCTGCCGTTGCGATAGTCCATCTGCGGGAAGTGGCCGAGCGTCGCTGCCCATTCGACGGTGTCGGCGCGCAAGTCGGCTGGCGCGGCAGCCGCGCGGCCGCCAGCAGCGCGGCGATCCAGGTTCAACCCGAGTGCCAGATGCAGGTGGTTGGCGCGGAAGCTGCCGTCCGGCGCCATCGTCCGCCCGGCTTCGACGCCGAGCGCGAGGTCATGTGGCAGGTCCCAATGCAGCGTCGCCGCCAGTTTCAGCAACGGGCCGCCGCCGGTATCGACCGCGCCGCCGCCGCCGAGTCCGGCGGCGGCCCGTATCCCGACAGCCGGCAGTGCCGACGGCCCCGGTCCGGTCTTCAGCGACCACTCCTTGCCGATGCTGCCGAGGATTTCGGCATACCCGTCGGCACCACCTTGCGCCGCGCCGGCGGCTTCGATGCCGACATGGAAGCCATTGCCCAGCAGATGGTCGGCGCGCAAGCCGCCATAACCGTGGTTGCCGCTTTTGCTCCGGTATTGCCCGGCCAGCAGCCAGAAGCGGTCGAAGCCGAAGCCGCTGCGCTGCCCGCTGCCGGCTGACCGGGCCGATCCGGCGCGCTGGTAGCGGAAGATGTCGTCGACGCTGTAGACCAGGCCGATCTGGTTCGACGCAATCGCGCCACGCGGAAAATCGACCCGCGACGCGGTGATGCCGAGCCAGCCGGGACCAACCGGCCAGGACCAGTCGAGGTGCGGCCGCAGCATCAGGCCGGAGCCGACCGGCGCGGCCGCACCGCCGCCGCCGCCGATCGCCAGCCCGGCCTCGATCCGGCTGCCGGCCGGGCCGGCGGTGCGCCACAGCGCTTCGCCGCCGATCACGAACAGTCCGCCGCGTTGTCCCGATGCGGCGCCGAAGACGATCGGGCCGGCAAACCAGCCGTTGCCGACGCCGACCAGCGCCGACGCGCCGACCAGGCCGATCTGTTCACCATCAGGCAGCTTCAATTGCTCGATGCCGATTCGCCAGTTCAGCGGCAGGCTGCGGCCGCCGTCGGTAGCCGGCGCGCTGCCGCCGGTCTGCGCTGCCGCCGGCATCACGAGCAGGCTTCCGAGCAGCAGCATGGCCGCGCGTTGCGTGGCCGGCCGGCGACTGCTGCGGCTGGCTGACGATTGCGGACGGCTTGCTGATCGGACGAAAGGCATCGGAACTCCTGTTGGCGGAAGGCCTGGGCGGCGGCGACCCTAACATGGCGCCGCCCGCCGAGACCGCCGATCGGCCGGCGACAATCGGCCATGGCCAAGGAAAAATCCGTCTATACCTGCAGCGAATGCGGCGGCACCAGCCCGCGCTGGCTTGGCAAGTGCCCGCATTGCCAGGCCTGGAATACGCTGGAGGAGGGCATCGCCGAACCGAGCGGCGGCGCCAAGCACCGTTACCAGTCGCTGGCGCGCAGCCAGCCGGTCGCGACGCTGAGCGAAATCGACGCTGCCGACATCGCACGCACGCCAACCGGCCAGGAAGAACTCGACCGCGTGCTCGGCGGCGGCATCGTCGCCGGCGGCGTCGTGCTGATCGGCGGCGACCCGGGCATCGGCAAGAGCACGCTGCTGCTGCAGGCGGTCGATGCCTTGTCGAAGCAGATGAAGGTCTTGTACGTGACCGGCGAGGAAAGCGCGGCGCAGGTCGCGTTGCGGGCGCGCCGGCTCGGTCTCGACGGCAGCGGCGTGCGCGTGCTGGCCGAGATCAACCTGGAGAAGATCCAGTCGACGATCGCCGCCGAGCAACCGGCGTTCTGCGTCATCGACTCGATCCAGACGCTGTATTCGGAGCAGCTGACGTCGGCGCCGGGATCGGTCGCGCAGGTGCGGGAATGTGCCGCGCAGCTGACGCGCAGCGCGAAGACCGGCGGCGCGACGATGGTGCTGGTCGGCCATGTGACGAAGGACGGCAGCCTGGCCGGGCCGCGCGTGCTCGAGCACATCGTCGATACCGTGCTCTATTTCGAAGGCGACACCCACAGCAGCTTCCGGCTGGTGCGCGCGATCAAGAACCGCTATGGCGCGGTCAACGAGATCGGCGTCTTCGCGATGACCGAGCGTGGGTTGAAAGGCGTCAGCAACCCGAGCGCGATCTTTTTGTCGACCCATGGCGACCCGGTGCCCGGCGCCTGTGTGCTGGTCACGCTCGAAGGCACGCGGCCGATGCTGGTCGAGATCCAGGCGCTGGTCGATTCCGGCGGGCCGAGCCCGCGCCGGCTCAGCGTCGGCCTGGACCGGGATCGGCTGGCGATGATGCTCGCGGTGCTGCACCGCCATGCGGGGATTGCCTGCATGGACCAGGACGTGTTTGTCAATGCCGTCGGCGGCGTTCGCATCAGCGAGCCGGCGGCCGACCTTGCGGTGATGTTGGCGATCCAGAGCTCGCTGCGCGGCAAGCCGCTGCCGCGCGGATTCCTCGCGTTCGGCGAGGTCGGCCTGGCCGGCGAGGTGCGGCCGGCGCCGCGTGGCCAGGAGCGGCTGAAGGAGGCGGCCAAGCTCGGCTTCAGCGTCGCGCTGGTACCGACTGCGAATGCGCCGAAGAAGCCGATCGAAGGCTTGACGATCCATGCGGTCGACCGGATCGAGCAGGCGATTGAACTGATGCGAGGATTGTGAAATGGCTCATGGGTGGATCTGGCTGATCTTCGGCGCGGCGATGGTCGCGTCTTATCTGCGCTTTGGCTGGCAGGGTGCGGTGCTGGTCTTCAGCGCTGGTGTCTTCGTCGTGCTGCTGCAGTTCAGCCGCGCGATGCGGGCGATGCAGGCCGCCGCGCGTGCGCCGGTCGGCAGCGTCGGCAGCGCGGTGATGCTCAATGCACGCTTGCGGCCGGGGATGCGGCTGCCGCAGATCCTGCACCTGACCGGCAGCCTCGGCCAGCGCCAACCCGCTGGCGACGATCCGGCGGTCGACATATTCCGCTGGAGCGACGACAGCGGCTCGTCGGTCGAGGTCGAACTGCGCCACGGCCGCTGCCAGCGCTGGACGCTGGACCGGCCGCAGGCCGAACCAGAGCGCGTCGTGCAGGAACCCTCGGCAGGCGCGAACGAAGCGGATACCGGCCGACCGGGCTGATCGCGGTGCTGATCGGTCGCGTCCGGCTCGCGATCACGCTGCTCGCCGCTGCGTGGCTGGCCGGCTGCACGCTGCCGGCGCCGACGGCCGCACCGGTCAGGCTTCGCATCCTTGCGATCAACGATTTCCATGGACATCTGAAGCCGCCGCCTGACGGGCTGCGCACGCGCGATGCCGCCGATCCGGCCAAAACGATCACGGTGCCGGCCGGCGGCGCCGAACACCTCGCGACGCAGCTCGAGCGCCTGCGCGCCGGGCAGCGCCACCATGTCTTCGTTGCCGCCGGCGACCTGATCGGCGCGTCGCCATTGCTGTCGGCGCTGTTCCACGACGAGCCGACGATCGAGGCGCTGAACCTGATGCGGCTCGACGCGTCGGCGGTCGGCAACCATGAATTCGACAAGGGCGCCGATGAACTGCTGCGGCAGCAGCGCGGCGGTTGCCACCCGATCGATGGCTGCCGCGGGCCCAAACCGTTCACCGGCGCCGAATTTCAATACCTCGCCGCGAGCACGATCGTCAAGTCGACCGGCAAGCCGCTGCTGCCGCCCTATGTCGTCAAGCGCTTCGACGGGATTGCGGTCGCCTTCATCGGGCTGACGCTCGAAGGCACGCCGCGCATCGTCGTTCCGGACGGTGTCGCCGGCCTGAGCTTCCGCGACGAGGCAAAAACCGTCAATGCGCTGGTCCCCGAGCTGCGTGCGCAAGGCATCGAGGCGATCGTCGTGCTGATCCACGAAGGCGGCCTGCCGACCGGCGGCCACAATGAGTGCCCGGGCATCAGCGGGCCGATCGTCGACATCGTCAATCGCCTCGACAAGGCGGTCGATCTCGTGATCAGCGGCCACACCCACCGCGCCTACAACTGCCGCATCGACGGCCGGCTCGTCACCAGCGGCGACAGCTACGGGCGCATCGTCACCGCGATCGATGTGACGCTCGATCCGGCGACGCGTGACATCACGAGTGCGGTGGCCGACAACACCATCGTCCATACCGACCTGCCGAAGGATCCGCGGCTCAGCGCGCTGATCGAGGCCTACGAGCGTCTCGCCGCGCCACTGGCGCAACGCGTCGTCGGCCGCATCGCCGCGCCGCTGTCGCGCGACATCGACGCCGCCGGCGCCAGCACGCTCGGCCAGCTGATCGCCGATGCGCAACTGGCGGCGACGCGCGACGCCGGCGCGCAGATTGCGCTGATGAACCCGGGCGGCATCCGCGCGCCGCTCCCGATACCCGCCGATGGTCTGGTCCGCTACCAGGACCTGTTCCTGGTGCAGCCGTTCTCGAACCCGCTGGTGACGATGACGCTGAGCGGCGAACAGTTGCTGAAGCTGCTCGAATCGCAATGGACGACGCGGCGGTCCCGCGTGCTGCAGGTCTCGCGCGGCCTGGTTTATGCATGGGATGCGGCCAGGCCGCCCGGGCAGCGTATCGTCCGCGACAGCGTGCGCATCGCCGGCGCGCCGCTCGATCCGGCTGCCGCCTACCGTGTCACCGTCAACGGCTATCTGGCCGCCGGCGGCGATGGTTTTCAAGTCCTGAAACAAGGCAGCGACCGCCGCACCGGCATGATGGACGTCGATGCGCTCGAACGCCATCTGCGCGAAAACCCGGGCCTTGCACCGCCGTCGCTGGATCGGATCAGGCGATTGAATTGACAACCCGTTGAAGGAGCAATCGGATGGAATCGATGTTGGCAATCTGGACCCCGCGCCTGCTGAGTGTGCTGCGCATCGTCTCGGCATTCCTGTTTTTGCTGCACGGCACGCAGAAGCTGCTGGGATTCCCGATTCCGCCGCGGGCCGGATTCGAGATGATGTCGCTGTCCGGTGTCGCCGGCGTGCTCGAGTTGTTCGGCGGCGTGCTGCTGCTGATCGGTCTGGCGACCCGTCCGACGGCCTTCGCGCTGTCCGGCCTGATGGCGTTTGCCTATTTCATCGCCCACGCGCCGCGCGGCTTCTGGCCGATCGCCAACGGCGGTGAACTGGCGGCGCTGTACTGTTTTGTCTTCCTGTATCTGGCGGCTGCCGGTGGCGGCGCATGGAGCGTCGATGCCTTGCGCAAGCGCACCGTGTGAGTGGCTTGGTGCGGCTCGCAGGGTCGGGTGCCGCTGGCTGCACCGACCCCTGACGCCGGCCGCTGCCGGGCCGGGGCCTCTAGAATCGAGCATCTCTTACGTTTCAGAGGCAAATCATGTCGATGTCGGACCGCGACGGCAAGATCTGGATGGACGGCCAGCTGGTCGAGTGGCGCGATGCCAAGATCCATGTGCTGACCCATACGCTGCACTACGGCTGTGGCGCATTCGAGGGCGTGCGCGCCTACGACACCGCGCAGGGCACCGCGATCTTCCGGCTGCGCGAACATACCGAGCGGCTGTTCAACAGCGCGAAGATCCTGCGCATGAAGATCCCGTTCAGCCTCGAGCAGGTGATGGACGCGCAGCGCGAGGTGGTTCGCGTCAACAAGCTCGCCAGCTGCTACCTGCGGCCGCTGATCTGGATCGGCGACGAAAAACTCGGTGTCAGCCCGAAGGCCAATACCGTGCACCTGATGGTCGCCGCCTGGCCGTGGGGCGCCTACCTCGGCGAAGACGGCATGAAGCGCGGCATCCGCGTGAAGACCAGCAGCTATACGCGCCATCACGTGAACATCACGATGACGCAGGCCAAGTCGGTCAGCAACTACACCAACTCGATCCTCGCCAACATGGAGGCGCTCGACGATGGTTATGACGAGGCGCTGCTGCTCGACGCCGCCGGCTTCGTCAGCGAGGGTGCGGGCGAGAACATCTTCATCATCAAGAAGGGCGTGGTTTATACGCCGGACCTGTCGGCCGGTGCGCTGAACGGCATCACCCGCGACACCATCCTCGCGATCTGCAACGACCTCGGCCTGAAGCTGGTCGAGAAGCGGATCACCCGCGACGAGGTCTATATCTCCGACGAGGCCTTCTTCACCGGCACCGCCGCCGAAGTGACGCCGATCCGCGAACTTGACCGGGTCACGCTCGGCAGTGGCTCGCGCGGCCCGATCACCGAGAAGATCCAGACGGCGTTCTTCGACATCGTCAACGGCCGCAATTCGAAATACCTCGAGTGGCTCAGCAAGGTCTGAGCAACGACGGCGGGCTGACAAGGCGTGGTGGAGATCTGAGATGACAGCAAATCCGAATCAGCCGGTGGCTCCCGGCTTGCAACAGCCGGCCGCGGTGGTCGAGGTCGGTGCGAAGGACATGGTCGGCCCGGGCGCGGTGTTCTGTCCGAATCCGAAAATGACGCTGTGGAGTGCGCATCCGAAGGTCTTCCTCGATGTCGGCACGACCGGTGAAACCAAGTGCCCGTATTGCGGCACCGTCTACCGCCTGAAGGCCGGCGAACGCATCCATGCACATTGAGGCCGGCCTGCGCGCGCGCGGCAGGTGACCAACAGCCTGCTGATCGCACCGCAGTGGATCGGCGATGCGGTGATGAGCCAGCCGCTGCTGGCGCGGCTCGCCGGCCGTGGAGAACGGCTGACGGTCGCCGCATTGCCGTGGGTCGCGCCGGTCTACCGCGCGATCGACGGCATTGACGAGGTGGTCGAACTGCCGTTTGCCCACCGCCGGCTCGACCTCGCGGCACGCCGCCGGCTGGCTGCCGAGTGGCGCGGCCGCTTCGATATCGCCTATGTGTTGCCGAATTCGCTGAAATCGGCATTGCTGCCCTGGCTGGCGCGGATTCCGCAGCGCATCGGCTACCACGGCGAATCGCGTTATGGCCTGCTGACCAAGCGGCTGCCGAATCCCGACGGACGGCCGCCGATGGTCGCCTTCTACAGCGCACTGGCCGGCCCGCCGTCGGACGCCGAGGCCGCTGCCAGGCCGCAGCTGAGCCTGCCGCGCACGAAGCTAGATACTGTGTCCGCGGCGCAGGGTCTGCGCGTCGGTGAATTTTTCGTTTTTGCACCGGGCGCCGAATACGGCCCGGCCAAATGCTGGCCTGGCGAACACTACGCGAGCCTCGCGGCCACATTGCACCAGCGCCATCGGCAGCCGGTGGTGTTGCTCGGTTCGGCCAAGGAACGTGACGCCTGCGAACGGATTGCCGCTGCGGCCGATGCGGTCTCGCCTGGAGCCTGCAAGGTGGTTTGTGGCACGGTCTCGCTGCTCGATGCGATGGCGCTGGTCGCCGCCGCACGCGGCGTCGCGAGCAACGATTCGGGCCTGATGCACGTTGCCGCCGCATTCGGCATCCCGCAGGTCGCGATGTTCGGCTCGACCAGCCCGGAACATACGCCGCCGCTGAACCCGCGTGCTGCGGTGCTGTGGTTGAAGGACGAACTGCAGCTCGACTGCCAGCCGTGCTTCGACCGTGTCTGCCGATTCGGCCACACGCGCTGCCTGACCGAAATCACGCCGCAGCGTGCAGACGAGGGGCTGCAGCGGATGATGGTTGCGCAAACCGGCCGGGACTGATCCGGCCGGTGCCGTCGTGCGGCGGCTCAGTCCGCCGCTGCCGCCGTCAATCGATGCGGCCGATCTGGCGCACCGCGTCGGTCATCGTCTTCGCGTCGGTATTCCAGTAAGCCTGGAATTCAGGCGCATCGAGGTACTCGATCGGGCTGCCGGCGCGGTTGATCACCTGGGCCACCGCCGGGTCCATCGCGACCTTTTTTGCAGCTGCGCGCAGCTTCTGCACGACCGGCTCCGGCGTCGCCGCAGGAACGAACATCGCCGACCACTGCGCAAACTGCACCGGATGGCCGAGGCTCTTCAGGCTCGGCACATCGGGCAGCGAAGCCAGCGGCTTGTCGCCCCAATGCGCCAGCGCCCGCAGCTTGCCGGCCTTGATGTGCGCGAGCACACTCGCCGGCCCGGTCGACAGGGCATTGACCTGTCCGCCGAGCAGCGCGACGACCGCCGGCCCAGCGCCGGTATACGGGATGTGGACAAGTCGCAGACGGGCGCTGTTCTTCAGCATCTCCATCGGCACGTGCATCGTGCCGTAGTTGCCCGAACTGCCGTAGTTGTATTTGCCGGGGTTCTTGCCGACATCGGCGGCGAATTCGGCGAAGTTCTGCCACGGCGAGTCGGCGCGGACGACGAGCACGGTCGGATCGGCGGTGAAGCGGGCAATCGGCTTGAACTGGTCGAGCGTGAACTGCGGCTTGCGCTCGAGGATGCGGTCGGCTTCGGGCAGGATCGAGATCGACGACAGGCTCATCAGCAGCGTATGGCCGTCGGGGGCGGCGCGGCCGACAACGCCGATGCCGGTGGCGCCGCCGGCGCCTGCGCGGTTCTCGACGACGACGCTTTGCCCGAGCTCCTTGCCGAGCGCCTCGGCGACCGGACGCGCCACGGTATCGGCAACGCCGCCGGGCGGGAATGGCACGACCATCGTGACCGTGCGTTCGGGATAGTCGGCATGAGCCAGGCCGGCAGCGGCCAGCAGCATCGCGCCGAGCAATTTGATGCTTGTTCGCATGGTGGTTCTCCTGCCGTTGCTCATTCGAACCGGTTGACCAGCGTTCCGAGACCGTCGATCTCGATGCGCACGACGTCGCCAGAGGCCAGCCAGCGCGGCGGATTCATCCCCATGCCGACACCGGCCGGCGAACCGGTCGCGATGATGTCACCGGGCAGCAGCGTGATGCCGCGCGACACGGTCTCGATCAGCGTCGGGATGTCGAAGATCAGGTCGGTGGTGCGTGCATCCTGGCGCAGTTCGTCGTTGACCCAGCAGCGCACGCGGGTGTCGCGGCCGTCGAATTCGTCGGCGGTGACGATCCACGGACCCATCGGGCAGAAGGTGTCGAAACTTTTGCCGAGGTCCCACTGGTTGTGGCGGATCTGCACGTCGCGCGCGGTGACGTCGTTGATGATCGTCCAGCCGAAGATGTGGTCCATCGCCTGGGCGCGCGAGATGTTGCGCCCGCCGCGGCCAATCACGATCGTCAGTTCCGCCTCGTAGTCGATCTGCGTCGAGATCGCTTCACCCGGCAACTGCACCGCGTGGTCGGGCCCGGTCACGCTTTCCGGCACCTTCGTGAAGACGATCGGCCACTGGTCGGTGGCTTTCGGGCTGTCCTTGAAGACCGAGTCCTTCAGTTCGGTTGCGTGGGCGTGGTAGTTGCGGCCGACACACCAGAGATTGCGCCGCGGCTGCGGCAATGGCGCCTCGAGTTTGACTGCCGACAGCGGCAATGCAGTGTCCGCAAGGTCGGGCCACGCCTGGCCGGCGGCAGCAGCTTCAACGAGCGGCTGGGCACCGCGGCTTGCCGCTTCGGCGTCGAGCTGGAAAGGTGTGACGGTCGAGCCATCGGCTGCGACCTGGCCGACATGGCGACGGCCCTGATACTGGAAAGTTGCGATGCGCACGGGGATCTCCTTGGTTCGGCAATGGTTCGCCCAAATGATACCATTCACACCCAATCATCTTTCGTGCTGCAATTCCGAACCATGGACACCGCCGACGCCCTGAAGCGTTCGATCCTCGACAAGCTGGCCGAGCAGACCTGGCGCCCGGGCCAGCGGCTGCCGACCGAGCGTGCGCTCGGCGAGCAGTTCGGCATCAGCCGCTCCGCGGTGCGGCGCGTGCTGCAGGAACTGAAGCAGCAGCGGCTGATCACGCAGACGGTCGGCAGCGGTACCTATGTGGCCGAACCGGAGCAGCCTGCGCCGGCCGGCGTCGCCGACGCCGATGCGGTCAGCCCGGCCGAGCTGATGGCAGCGCGGCTGGTGCTCGAGCCGGCAATCATCGAGATGGTGATCGGCAATGCCACTGCGGCCGACTTTGCGCGCATGGACGAATGCAACCGCAATGCCGAGGCGGCGATCACGCTGGAGGACTTCGAGCACTGGGACGGCGCGCTGCACGAGGCGATCGCCGCAGCGGCGCACAACGGCTTCATCAGTGGCGTCTTCAGCATGATGAACCAGGTCCGTTCGCAAGGCGAATGGGGGGTGCTGAAGCGGCGCAGCGCGACGCCGGAGCGCCGGCTCGAATACCAGGACGAGCACCGCGCGCTGGTGGCTGCGCTGAAGCAGCGCGACGCAACCCGCGCGCGGGCGCTGTGCCTGGCGCACTTGCTGCACGTGCGCACCAACATGCTCGGCTACTGATCGGCGGTCAGGCGATCGGCCGGCGTTGCCGACTCGGCACAGACCCTGGTTGACCGCATCAAACCAATTCGATACATTTTCCGGCCCAAGTGTTCGTTTTTCAAAACCAATTGCAGCCAAAGGGCTGCGGGCGGACACACCGACAACCCGGAGACAACTCGATGCTGAACCCCATCACCCGCCGGTTGGCAGTTGCCGCCGCATTTGCCTGCGCTGCTGTCGGCGTGTCTGCCCAGCAGGCCGCCAGCGACTTTCCAAACCGGCCGATCAAGGTCATCGTGCCGTTCTCGGCAGGAGGTGCCGTCGACGGCCCGATGCGCGCAATCGCCGAACAGCTCGGCCGCCGCCTCGGCCAACAGGTGATCGTCGAGAACAAGCCGGGCGCCGGCGCAACGATCGGCAGCGAAAGCGTCGCGAAGGCGCCCGCCGACGGCTATACGCTGCTGCTGGCCTCGCAGACCAACGCGATCAGTGCCACGCTCTACAGCAAGCTCAGCTTCCACCCGATCGACGATTTCGTCGGCATCTCGCTGATTGGCCGCGAGCCCGGCGTGCTGGTCGTGCATCCGAGCTTTTCCGCGACCAGCGTTGCCGAACTGATTGCGCAGGCGAAGGCCAAGCCGAAGGAGATCAATTACGCATCGTCGGGCAACGGCAGCGGTCAGCACCTGTTCACCGCGATGTTTGCGTCGATGGCCGGCATCGAGCTGGTCCACGTGCCGTACCGCGGCAGTGGCCAGGCGACCACCGACCTGCTCGCCGGCGTCGTGCACATGGCGATACCAGGCACGAATGCGATGGCCAAACACGTCAAGTCCGGCAAGCTGCGCGCGCTGGCAACCACGGGCACGACCCGTGCGAAGCAGTTGCCCGACGTGCCGACGCTGGCCGAAAGCGGTTTTCCGAGCTATTCGGCCTATGTCTGGATGGGTCTGCTCGCGCCGAAGGGCACGCCGCAGCCGATCGTCGACAAGCTGCACCGGGAGGTGAAGGCCGTGCTCGCGACGCCCGAAGTCCAGGGCTACCTGAACGACGCGGGCATTGAAATGGTCGGCTCGACGCCGGCCGAAATGAACAGCTATTTCCGTGAAGAGCGCGACCGCTGGGCGCGCATCGTTCGCGAAACCGGTGCCAGGGTCGACTGAGCCCCGGCACTTTACCCACCGCAACCAAGAGAGAATCGATGAGCAACATCACGGCCCAGGAGCACTGGGCCCAGAAAAAGACCGCCGATGGCGACGTGCGCCTGTTCATCTGGCGCAAGTTCGAAGGCAGCCCCGACGGCAAGCCGGCGATCCTGTGGGTGCACGGCTCGTCGATGGCGAGCCAGCCGACCTTTGACCTGACGGTGCCAGGCCGTCCCGACTCGTCGGTGATGGACTGGTTCGCCGAGCGCGGTTTCGACTGCTGGTGCGTCGACATGGAAGGTTACGGCCGCAGCGACAAGCAGCGCGACATCTATTGCGACATCGCGAATGGCGCCGACGACCTGAAAGCCGCGACCGACCACATCGCATCGATCGGCGGCCCGGTGCAGTTCCTGACCTACGGCATCAGCTCCGGCGCGCTGCGCGCCGCGCTGTTTGCACAGCGCCATCCGGAGCGCGTCTCGCGGCTCGCGCTCGACGCCTTCGTCTGGACCGGCGAGGGCGCGCCGACGCTGGCGCAGCGGCGCAAGAAGCTGCCGCAGTTCATCGAGCACAAGCGGCGGCCGATCGACCGTGACTTCGTGCGCTCGATCTTCGCCCGCGACCATGCCGATTGCGCCGAGCCGGCGGTCGTCGAGGCCTTTGCCGACGCCATCCTCGCGCTCGACGACAGCATGCCGAACGGCACCTACATCGACATGTGCAGCAAGCTGCCGGTCGTCGATCCGGAGCAGATCACGGTGCCGACGGTGCTGCTGCGCGGCCAGTTCGACGGCATCGCCGCGATGGACGACCTGATCGAGTTCTTCAAGCGCCTGCCGTCACCGGACAAGCAGTTCACCGTGATGAACGGCATCAGCCACGCGAGTTTCCAGCAGAAGAACTATCGGATGGTCTACCAGATCCTGCACGCGTATTTCACGCAGCCGGCACCGGCCTATACCTCGTCAGCCGCGCATTGATGGTGCGCGCGGTGCCTGGCGCGGCGGCGCCGGCATCACTGCGCCAGTCGTGAGACGATGGCGCATGACAACGACCTCCGTGCAGCACCGCTGCGCAGCGCATGGCTGATCTGCACCTCGTGCTGCAGCTGCTGGTGCTGCTCGGCGTCGCCAACCTCGCGCCGATCCTCGTCAAGCGGCTGATCGGGCAACGCCTGGCAGCGCCACTCGACGGCGGGCTTGCTTTTTTCGACGGCCGGCCGTTGCTCGGCCCGTCAAAAACCATCCGCGGTGTGTTGGCCGCTGTCGTCGCGACGACCATCGTGGGCATGTTGATGGGCTTTCCGGCCCTGCTTGCCGCTCAATTCGGCGCGTTGTCGATGGCCGGTGATGCGCTGGCGAGTTTTGTCAAACGTCGGCTCGGCATTGCGCCGAGCGGGCGGGCCCCAGGCCTCGATCAACTCGTCGAGGCCGCGCTGCCGCTGCTGGTGCTGCGCAACGCGCTCGGGCTGAGCTGGCCGCAACTGGTCACGATCACGCTGGTCTTTTTCGTGCTGCACGTGCCACTGTCCAAATTGCTGGCCCGGCTGCGGCTGCGCGATCGCCCGCACTGAACGGTCAGATCAGGCGCGGCGAAGCCGGTGCAGCGTGATCTCGGCCGGGCAGTTCAGCCGCACGTCGACGATCGAGGCGCCGCAGCCGACCGAGGTGTAGCCGGCCATCTCCTCATAGCGCCAGGCGCCGCGCGCAAACGCACGTGGTGCGTCGCAGTCGGTCAGGATCGGAATGCCGCCGGGCAGGCAGATCTGGCCGCCATGGGTATGGCCGCTCAACATCAGGCAGAAGCCGGCGTGCGCCGCATGGCGGAACGGCTCCGGCGTGTGCGACAGCAGGATCGCGCATTCGTCGAGATCGAGGCCGGCAGCCGCCTTCTGGAAGCTGTGGGTGCGGAAATAATGCGCGTCGTCGATGCCGACCAGGTTGAATGCCTGGCCATCACGCTCGATGCGCGCCGATTCGTTGAGCAGCACCGTCATGTCCATCGCCTCGATGCCGGGCACCATCCGGATCGTGTCGTGGTTGCCGAGCACCGCGTAGACCGAGGCGCCGAGGTGCGGGCGCAGGCGCGCCAGCGCATCGAGCGCCGGCTGGTAGGGGCCGAAGGTCTGGAAGCGGTAGTCGCCGGTCAGCACGCAGGCATCGAACTGCACGCCGCTGACGACCTCGATCAGCCTGTCGCGGTGCGCCGCACTCATGTCGAGGTGCAGGTCGCTCAGTTGCAGCAGCGTATAGCCGTCGAGAGCTGATGGAAGTTTACGCAGCCGCACCGTGTTGTGCCGCACCCTGATGTCGAGCACATTGCGCTGGCCGCGACCGCGCAGACCGGTCACGGTCAGGCTGCCGCGGATCAGGCCATGAATCGAATACCAGTTTTCGAGGTGGAAAAAGTGCGTGCGCCGCCGCACGACCCGGGCCTCGTGTTCGCCTTCGAGGCCGAGCCGCTGGCGCAGGTGCAGTCGCCCGATGCGCGGCTCCAGCATCGCGAGCTGCTCTTGTTCGTCGGCGCTGCAGTCGGTCAGTTTCATTGCGACCCCGGCTTCTGATCGTCGGCTGGACGCTGAACCGCATCTGCCGGCTCGTCGACACGCGGCTCGCCGTTCGGCAAGACCTGGTGGCATTGCGGAAAGATGCGTGCGGTGCAGTGGCGGCAGATCTCCGGATCGAGCCGCGGATACAACACGGCGATCGAATCGGTGCCATGCGGCAGGATGTTGTGTTCGCCGATCACGCGCAGATAGCCACCGCGTTCGAGCATCTCGTGGACGGCATCCTTCATGAACCAGAAGTACAGGCCACCGCCCGCCTTCTGCCGCCGCGCCGCCTCGCGGCTCAGCAGTTCGGCGCCGGAGATGTCGACGACGTTGATGCCGCTGGCGGCAATCAGCAGGTGTTTCTGTTCCGGCCGCTCGAGGTCGACGCGGTGGAAGGCATCCTCGACATGTTCGGACGCGCCGAAGAAGATCGAGCCGTTGATGCGCAGCATCTTCAGCTGCGGGCAGTCGGGCAGCCCGGTATCGGCGTCGAAGTGGTAGTGGCCGCCGCGGAATTCCGGCTTGACGTCGCGGATGCCGGGCTGCGCGGCCTGCTTCAGGAACAGCAGCAGCGACAGCAGCACGCCGGCGTAGATCGCGGTCTGCAGGCCGAGGAACAGCGCGGCAAACAAGGTCACCAGCATCACTGCCGATTCGGTGCGGCTGGTGGCGAGGATGGACCTCATCCGCTTGATGTCGATCAGGCCCCAGGCGATCAGGAACAGGATCGCGGCCACCGTCGCCAGCGGCAGGTAGGCGGCCAGCGGTGCAACCAGCAGCACGATCGCAACCAGCAGCAGCGACGAGAACACCGCCGCCAGCGGCGTCTTCGCGCCGGCCTCGAGATTGGCCGCGCTGCGGTTGAACGATCCGGCCGACGTGAACGACGAGAAGAAGCTGCCGGCCAGGTTCGATATCCCCTGGCCGATGAATTCCTGATTCGCGTCGATGCGCTGGCCGGTGCGGATGCCGAGCGTGCGGCCGACGCTGACACCCAGCGTCAGGCTGAGGATGGTCGTCGCCAGTGCCGTCGGTGCCACCTTGCCGAGCGTATCGATCGACAGGTCGGGCATCGTGATCGGCGGCAACTGCGCCGGCAGCGCACCGACCGTGCGGATGCCGGTCACCTCGGCGCCGAACAGCGCGTCGAGCGCCACCGCCGCAAGGCTGCCGGCGACCGTCGCGGTGATCATGAACGGGATCTGCTTCAGATAACGCCTGGCCAGCAGCCCGGAGACGATCGTGAAGATGCCGACGCCGGTGATCCACGGGTTGATGTCGCCGAGATTCGACAGCGTCTGGCGCAGCGTCTGCAGGAACGACGCGTCGGACGCCATCGGGATGCCGAGAAAACTTTTCAGCTGCTGCGCCGCGATCAGGATCGCCGCGCCGGCGCTGAAGCCGACGATCACCGTGTGCGAGATGAAATTGACCAGCGTGCCGAGTCGCGCCAGCCCCATCGTGAACTGGATCAGGCCGGTCAGGAAGGTGACGGTCAGCACCAGGCCGATGAATTCGCTGCTGCCCGGCGCGGCGAGGTGGCCAAGGCTGGCGAACAGCAGGATCGCGATCGCATTGGTCGGGCCGCAGATCATCTGCCAGCTCGAGCCGAACAGCGCCGCCAGCGCCGGCGGCAGCATCGCGGCATACAGCCCGTATTGCGGCGGCAGGCCGGCGAGGATCGCGAACGCGACCCCCTGCGGCAGCCCGAGGATGCAGCCGGTGGCGCCAGCCAGCAGGTCGTCTTTCAGCGTCGACCGATTCACCATCGGCCACCAGCGCATGAATGGAAAAATGCGATGGAGGACCTGCGAGCGCGTGATCGGGGGGCTCATTGCAGTGTGTTTCCGGCGTCGGAAGGGCCTGCGTAGCGTAACCCGCCACGGCCGTGAGCCGGAACTGCTGCGCAGGCAGGCCCGTTGCTGCGCTTTTCAGGTGCCGAGTTTGCCGACGTAAAGCACCGGCCCGGTCGGTGCGCCGGTCGGCGATCCGCCCGGCGGCTCGAGGCTGACGGCGAGCGCTGCCGTGCCGTCGAGCAGGCGCTCGCGGCGGACCACGGTCGCCGCCTTTGCATTGATCAGGCCGAGCGAGCGCGGCGCGCCTTCCGGCGGCACCGCCCACAGTTCGAGTGCGCGGTCGGCCTGCAGCGCGACGTCGGTCAACGGCCTCGTCACCACCGCGCGGCCATCACCGCTGATGCTGGCGACAAAACTTGCCGGGACGACCGCGCCGTCGGCCGCCGGCGCGCCGGTCGCATTCAGCACGACGATGATCGGTGGCTCGACGCTGCCCGGTTGCGCCAGCAACAGCATCGCGCTGAGCGCGGCGACGCTGGCGAAGGCCGTCATGCCGCGCCAGAACGCAAGCCGCTGCCACCAGCCGGAGCGCCGCGCCGGCGCGGCGCGCTCCGTGCTGAAGCCGAGCCGGCTCTCGATGCCATGCCATACCGCTGGCGGCGGGTCGCGCGGCTCGATCGACGCGGTCAGCGGCGCCAGCCGGTCCTGCCACGCATGCACCGCCTCGCGCAGCGCCGGGTGCGCTGGCAGCAGGCGTTCGAGGCGGCGCCGCGCTGCGCCGCGCAACGTGCCCGACACATAGTCGGCGGCGAGGCGGTCGGCGAGGTCGGGGCGGCTGTAGTCCATCGCTCAGTCCTCGCGTCCGAAACCGGCATCGTCGAGACAGGGTTTCAGCGCCTGCAGGCCGCGGCGTACCCAGCTTTTCACGGTGCCGAGCGGCTGCGCCATCCGCGCGGCGATCTCGCCGTGGCTCAAGCCGTCGAAATAGGCCAGCGCGAGGCTCTGCCGCTGCGGCGCGGCGAGCCCTTCCAGGCAGCGCTCGAGGCCACGCGCGAGCGCCGATCGATTCAGCAAATCGAGCGGTCCCGGGGAGTCGTCGGCCGTGGTCTCGTACACATCGTGTTCCTCGTCGTCTGGCCCGCGGTGGCTGCTGTGCAGCTGCGGTTGGGTCTGGGTGCGGCGCAGGCTGTCGATCGCCCGGTTGCGGGCGATGCTGGTCAGCCAGGTCATCGGCTGGCTTTGCGCCGAATCGAAGCCCGCAGCGGCGCGCCAGACGTTGACGAATACCTCTTGCAAGATGTCCTCGGCCTGGGCCTTGTCCCGGTTGATACGCAGGATCACCGCAAACAGATGCGCACTGCTGCGCTGGTACAGCGTCGCGAAGGCGGCGCGGTCGCCGAGGCCGGCTCGTGCCAGCAGCTGTGCAAGCTCTTCGCTGCGGGTGGACCATTCGGTGCGAGGGCTAGCCATCGGCCGGATTCTAGGGTCGGCGGCCTCCGTACAATCGGCGCACGATGCCGATGCCGCCTGCTCCTCCCACTACCGGCGGATCCGCCGGCCCGACGCGATGACTGCCACGACCAAGCCATCGGTCGCCCATCTGGCGTCGCCCGACGAGATGGAGCAGCAGTTCTACGACGCGCTGCGACATGGCGACATCGAGCGGCTGATGTCGATCTGGGCCGACGAGGAAGAGATCAGCTGCGTCCATCCGGGCGGCCCGCGGCTGGTCGGCGCATTGGCGATCCGCGCCAGCTTCGACGGCATGTTCGCGAACGGCGTGATCGACGTCCAGCCGCAGCAGGTGCGCCGCGTGCGCACCCACTCGACCGCGGTGCACAGCGTCGTCGAGGCGGTCCGCGTTGCCGGCAGTGACGGGCCGCAGACCGCCTGGGTGCTGGCAACCAATGTCTATATCAAGACCGGCCTCGGCTGGCGGATGGTGGCCCACCATGCGAGCCCCGGTTCCGCGCGCGACGTTGCCGATGCAGGGGTCGCGTCGGTGCTGCACTGATCGCAGGGATGGAGGCATTCCAGGCGCCGCGTTGGTTGGCCGGATCGGGCAGCTGGGGCGGCAATCTGCAGACCGTCTGGCCGGCACTGTTCTCGCGCCGCCACATCGGCAGGCCGGCGGCATTCCAGCGCGAGCGCTGGACCAGCCCGGATGGCGACTTCATCGATGTCGACTGGCAGCGCCAGCCTGCGGCCGCGCCTGCCGGCGAGCATTGCCTGCTGGTGCTGTTTCACGGCCTCGAAGGCTCGTCGGCAAGCCCCTATGCGCAGGCCTTTGCCGCGCATGCCGCGCATTGTGGCTGGGATTTTGTCGTGCCGCATTTCCGCGGCTGCTCCGGCGAACTGAACCACGCGCCGCGCGCCTACCACTCGGGCGACTACGAGGAAATCGGCTGGATCCTCGACCGCCTGCGGCGGGCCCATCCCGCCAGCCGCGGACCGATGCGCGCGGTTGGTGTCTCGCTCGGCGGCAATGCGCTGCTGCGCTGGGCCGAGGAGGCTGGCCAGTCGGCCGCAGCCACCGTGCAGGCGGTTGCCGCGGTCTCGTCGCCGGTCGACCTCGCAGCCGGCGGTCATGCGATCGGCCGCGGATTCAACCGGCAGGTCTATACGCGGATGTTTCTGCGCAGCATGGTGCCGAAGGCGCTTGCGAAACTGGCCCAGCATCCGGGGTTGTTCGACCGCGAGCGGCTGCTCGCGGCGCGCGACCTGTACCAGTTCGACGATGTCTTCACCGCGCCGCTGCACGGCTTTCGCGGCGTCGACGACTACTGGTCGCGCGGCTCGTCGAAGCCGCATCTGCGCGACATCCGGATACCGGCACTGCTGCTGAATGCGCTGAACGATCCCTTCGTGCCGGCGCGGTCATTGCCGCGCGCCGATGAAGTCGGCGATCATGTCCGCCTGTGGCAGCCTGCCGAAGGCGGCCATGTCGGTTTTCCGGCCGGCCCGCCGCCCGGCCATCTGCTGACGATGCCGCAGCAGGTGATGGCCTGGCTGGCCGCGCCCGATCTGGGCTGATTCGCTGTCGACCGCGGCTGTTCGCGTCGTGCACAGGAGTTTGCAGATGGACGATATCGTCAAGGCCGCGTTGCAGAAATGGCCGAATGTTCCGCATTGCCGAGGCTGGCTCGCGCTTGATGCGCGCGGCGACTGGTATCTGCGCGACGACCAGGTACAAGCGGCCGGTCCGTTTCCGCAGGCCAAGGGCAGCCGGATCGAACACGCCAAGCTGCGCGAGTTCATCGAGCGCAACTACGCGGCCGATGACGACGGCGCTTGGTTTTTCCAGAACGGCCCGCAACGGGTTTATGTCGAACTCGAGGCTGCTCCGTTTGTCTGGCGGCTGGCCGCGGCGCCGGATGGCGCGGTGTCGATCACCAGCCATACCGGCAGTCAGGCCCGCTACCGCGAAGCGCTGCTCGACGAAAATGGCCGGCTGTTTCTTGTCACCGACCTCGGCTGCGGACTGGTGCACAGCCTCGACATGAACCTCGCCGCCGAGCAGATCGAGGCCGGGCGCTGGAAAACGGCCGATGTCGTGGCCGCGCAGCTGCCGCGGCAGCAAGGCTTCGTCGTCAGCCCGCTTGCCGCCGCACCGCGCGGCTGAAGCAGGCAAAAAAAGAGCCGGCGGAAGCCGGCTCGGTGAGTGCAAGGCGCCGTCTTATTTGACGGTACTGACCATGTATTCGACGAGGCTCTTGATCTCTGCATCGGTGGCGGTGGATCCGCCGCGCGGCGGCATCGCGCCCTTGCCCTTGATCACGCTGGCGGTCAGGCCATCGATGCCGGCGGCCAGACGCGGCGCCCATGCCGCCTTGTCGCCGAGTTTCGGCGCGCCGGCGACCCCGGCCACGTGACAGGCGGCGCAGACCTGACCGTACAGCGGAGGCGGCGCCGCGGCAGCTGCAGTCTTCGTCTCGGCGGCGGCCGGCGCGGCAGTCGGTGCCGGGGTCGCCGGTGCGGCCGGTGCCGCGGCGGTGGCCGGTGCAGTCGTTTCTGCAGCAGCCGGCGCGGCTGCGGTGGTTGCGGTGGGCGGTTTCGGATCGGCAAAATTGGCGCCAGCCTTGTTCGCCATGTAGACGACGGCACGGCCGATCTCGAGGTCGCTGTGGTCGCCGCCGCCTTGCGCTGCCATCGCGCCTTTGCCCTTCAGCGCCGCCGTCAGCAGCGCCTCGTAGCCGGTTGCGATCCGCGCCGCCCAGGCCGACTGATCGCCAAGCTTCGGCGCGCCGGCAACGCCAGCGGTGTGGCAGGCCGCACATTGCGCGGCATATACCTGCTCACCGGTTTTCATCGACGCGAGATCGGTCGGGTCCTTCACGACGACCCGGCCGACCGGCTGGATGCGCTGGGCCACCGCCTCGGCGCCCATGCCGTCGCTGCCGGCCGCCGGCCGCTTGTCGGCGGTGACGTAGGTGGCGAGCAGGATGATCGCGATGATCGGAATCAGGAACGAGAAAAACACCGCAATGATCAGCTGCTTGGGCGTCTTGATCGGACCTTCGTGCGGGCTGCTGTCGTCGTGGTGGGAATGGGCGTCGCTCATGAAATCCTCGAAGCTTTTGAATGACTGCGGTGTTTGCCGACCAGCCCGATGGCCGCGACGACAGGCGACGCCACCGATACAACCCGGGCGCCCCTCGCCCGACCGTGCCGAATGATGTCAAACCCCGCATTATAGGTGTGGGCATACTGCAAAACCCTCGGTGCGCCGGCTGTGCTGTCGCGCCGATACCGCGGGCCGGCATCGTGACCGGGCCCGGCAGGCTAGAATGTCGTGCTACGCGGCGACCGTGGTGAAGTGGATATCATTGGGCCCTCCGAAGGCTTAGGCGCAGGTTCGATTCCTGCCGGTCGCACCAGCATCCCGCATTCGCGCGATGCCCGACGAAGGATCGACGCCCTCAATCGAAGGCTTCGCCCAGCGTTAGCAGCTTCCCCGTTTCCCCCGCTTCGTAACCGACCAGCGCCGCAATCCGTGAGCGCAGTGCCGGCGCGCCGATGATGCGCAGCGCGCTCGCGACAGGCTCCTCGTTCAGCGCCACCGCCGGCACCGCGAAGTAATAACGCTCGCGCAGCAGCGGAATGAAGGGCAGCCCGAAACGCTGGGCTGCGGTCTGCACGCCGATGCCGGCATCGGCCATGCCGCTGGCGATGAAGGCGGCGACTGCCGAGTGGGTGATCTCGGTATCGTCCCAGCCGTTCAGCCGGCGCGGTTCGAGGCCGGCCTTGTGCAGCAGCAGTTCGGTCAATGCGCGGGTGCCGGATCCCTGCGGCCGATTGACAAAACGCACCTCCGGGCGGCCGAGGTCGGCCAGACCGCTGATGCGCTTCGGATTGCCCATCGCGACGATCAGCCCCTGCCGGCGCACCGCGAGGTGAACCAGCCGGTGCGCCTTCGCATTCAGCAGCGGCCGGTAACGCTGCGCCGCCGCGTCGGCAAATTCGCCGATCGGCACATGAAAGCCGGCCAGGTCGCACTCGCCGCGCGACAACGCGGCGACCGATTCGAGGCTGTTGCGGTAGCGCACTTCGACCGGCAGCGCGAGCGCCTCCAGCCGCTCGACCAGCGCAGCGACCGCAAAGCCGTGGCTGGCATACAGGCGCAACGCCTGCAGCCGGCTGCTGTCGCGTGCCAGCTCGCCTTCCAGCTCCGATGCCAGCGAATCGAGCAGCGGCGACAGCCGCGCGGCAACACGCTTGTCGGCCCAGATCAGTTTCTGCGCCAGTGGCGTCAGGCTGGAGTTGCGGCCGCGGCCGCCTTCGATCAGCGGCTGGCCGAATGCCGATTGCGCGCGCTGCACCTGGCCCCAGGCATGTCGGTAGGAACTGCCGAGGCTGCGCGCGGCCTGTGCCAGCGAGCCGGTTTCCTGCACCGCGGTCAGCAGGGCCAGCAAAGCGCTGCTGTCGACGGCCCGGGTTTCCTCGTCGGGGCCGCCGGGGCCGAGTTGCCATTGCGGGCGAATGCGGATGTGCAGCATGGGAAGTCCCGGGCGCGTCAGCTGCTGGGCAGATATGAAGCGCCGAGCATAACCAATCGACGCCGGCTGTCTACGCTCGCGGCCATGAATACCACCAGCATCTCCCTGAAGCAGTTGAGCGACCAACTGCCGAGCCAGCGCCAGCGCCAGCGTCAGCAGCCCAAGGGCCGGCGCGTCGACGGCGACGCCCTGGTCGAAGTGATCGGCCTGCTCGCGACCCGCTTCGGCGATGCCGAGCCGCGGCGCGATCTGCTGATCGAATACCTGCATGTGCTGAACGACGAATTCGGCCAGCTCGCGACGCCGCACATCGCCGCGCTCGCGAAATGGATGAAGCTCGCGCAGACCGAGGTCTTCGAAGTCGCGAGCTTCTACCACCACTTCGACGTCGTCCGCGAGGATGCCGCCGGCACGCTGCCGCAGCCGCCGAAATTGACGGTGCGTGTCTGCGACGGCCTGTCGTGTGAACTCGCTGGCGCGAAGAATCTGCTGGCCAAGCTGCCCGATCTGCTGCAGGCCGATGTCCGCGTGATCGCGGCGCCCTGTGTCGGCCGCTGCGAACAGGCCCCGGTCGTTGTTGTCGGCCAGAAGCCGGTGATCCGTGCGCGCAGCGCCGAGGTCGTGCTCGCTGTCACAGCCGAGCAGACAAGCGACGAGGCGCCGGCCGATGCGCTGCGCTTCGAGGATTACCGGGCCGGCGGCGGTTATTCGCTGCTTGCCGACTGCCTTGCCGGCAAGCGCAAGATCGAAGACGTCATCAAGCTGATGTCTGAGTCCGGCCTGCGCGGCCTCGGCGGCGCCGGATTCCCGGCCGGCCGCAAATGGGGCATCGTCCGCTCCGAGCCCGGTCCGCGGCTGATGGCGGTCAATATCGACGAAGGCGAACCCGGCACCTTCAAGGACCGCGTCTACCTCGAGCGCGACCCGCACCGTTTCCTCGAAGGCATGCTGATCGCCGCCTGGGCGGTCGAGATCGACGCGATCTATATCTATTTGCGCGACGAATACCACGGCATCCGGGCACTGCTCGAGGCCGAGCTGGCCGAATTGCCGGCGAAACTGGCTGCCGCCGGCATCCCGCTGGATCGCCTGCCTCCGATCGAATTGCGGCGCGGCGCCGGCGCCTACATCTGCGGCGAAGAGTCGGCAATGATCGAGTCGATCGAAGGCAAACGCGGCATGCCGCGACTGCGCCCGCCGTATGTTGCGCAGAAGGGCCTGTTCGACCGGCCGACGCTCGAGCACAACATGGAGACGCTGTACTGGGTGCGCGAGATCATCGAGCGCGGCGCCGAGTGGTTCTCGTCGCAGGGCCGCCATGGCCGCAAAGGCCTGCGTTCGTATTCGCTGTCGGGCCGCGTCAACAAGCCCGGCGTGCACCTGGCGCCGGCCGGCATCACGCTGCGTGAGCTGGTCGATGAATATGGCGGCGGGCTGCCCGAAGGGCACGAGCTTTATGCCTATCTGCCCGGCGGCGCGTCCGGCGGCATCCTGCCCGAACGCCTTGCCGATATCCCGCTCGATTTCGACACGCTGCAGCCGTATGGCTGTTTCATCGGATCGGCCGCGGTGATGGTGCTGACACGCAGCAAGGACCACTGGGACCGTGCGACCGATGCGGCGCGCAACCTGATGCACTTCTTCGAGGACGAAAGCTGCGGCCAGTGCACGCCGTGCCGCAGCGGCACCAGCAAGGCCCGCGCGCTGATCGCCGGCGACAACTGGGATACCGGGCTGCTCGCCGAGCTGTCGCTGGTGATGCGTGATGCATCGATCTGCGGCCTCGGCCAGGCGGCGCCGAATCCGGTCGACTGCGTCATCAAATATTTTCCTGAAGAACTGGGACTGTCGTCATGAGCGCTGTACTCGACAAACCGAACCGCACGGCAGCGACCGTGCAGACGATCGAATTCCACCTCGACGGCAAACCGGTCAGCGCGATCCCCGGCGAAACCATCCTGCAGGTCGCGAAGCGCGAAGGCGTGAAGATCCCGCACCTTTGCTACAAGGACGGCCTCGAGCCGGTCGGCAACTGCCGCAGCTGCATGGTCGAGGTCGATGGCGAGCGGGTGCTTGCCGCCTCGTGCTGCCGTGCGCCGAGCGCCGGCATGAACGTCAAGAGCAGCAGCGAGCGCGCGGTCGCGTCGCAGAAACTGGTGCTCGAACTGTTGATGTCCGACATGCCGCGCGAGCAGCTCGGCGAGCGTGATTTCGGTGAACTGAGCGGCTGGGCCGGTGTGATGGGTGTCGGCGCGCCACGCTTTGCAGAACGCGCGCAGCCGGCGCAGGACTTGTCGCATCCGGCGATTGCGGTGAATCTGGATGCCTGCATCCAGTGCACGCGCTGCCTGCGTGCCTGCCGCGACGAGCAGGTCAACGATGTGATCGGCCTGGCTTTCCGCGGCGCCCATGCGCAGATCGTTTTCGATCAGGGCGATGTCATGGGCCAGTCGACCTGCGTCGCCTGCGGCGAATGTGTGCAGGCCTGCCCGACCGGCGCCTTGTCGTCGGTGATCCCGAAGGCCAGCCGCGATGCGGCCGGCGCTGCGGTCGTCGCGCCGGACATGGTCGCCGACAAGGTCGTCGATTCCTTGTGCCCGTTCTGCGGTGTCGGCTGCCAGGTCACGTACCACGTGAAGGACGACAAGATCATCCACGTCGAAGGCCGCGACGGCCCGGCCAACGATGGCCGGCTGTGCGTGAAGGGCCGCTACGGCTTCGACTATGCGCACCACCCGCAGCGGCTGACGACGCCATTGATCCGCCGCGCCGATGCGCCGAAGACCGAGGACATCATCCTCGACGCCGACAACTGGCGCGAAGTTTTCCGTGAAGCGACCTGGGAAGAGGCGCTCGATGTCGCGGCCAACGGCCTGAAGCGCATCCGCGACGAGATCGGCCCGAAGGCGCTGGTCGGCTTCGGCTCGGCCAAGGGCAGCAACGAGGAGGCCTACCTGTTCCAGAAGCTGGTGCGCACCGGTTTCCGCAGCAACAACGTCGACCACTGCACGCGGCTGTGCCATGCGTCGTCGGTATCCGCGCTGCTCGAAGGCATCGGCTCCGGCGCGGTGTCGAATCCGGTGCGGGATGTCGAATTTGCCGAGGTCGTGATCATCATCGGCGCCAATCCGAGCGTGAACCATCCGGTGGCGTCGAGCTTCATCAAGAATGCGGTGAAGAATGGCACCAAGCTGATCGTGCTCGACCCGCGGCGCGGCGATCTGGCGCGGCTGGCGTGGCGCCACCTGGCATTCAAGCCCGATACCGACGTCGCCTTGCTGAACGCGATGATGCACGTGATCGTCGAGGAAGGGCTGACCGCGCCCGATTTCATCGCCGCGCGGACGATCGGCTTCGACGAGCTGAAGGCCAATCTGGCGCGTTATTCGCCGGAGGAGATGGCGCCGGTCTGCGGCATCGATGCGGCGACGATCCGCGAAGTCGCGCGGCTGTATGCGACATCGAAGGCGTCGATGATCCTGTGGGGCATGGGCGTCAGCCAGCACGTGCACGGCACCGACAACGCGCGCTGCCTGATTGCGCTGTCGCTGATGACCGGCCAGATCGCCCGCCCGGGCACCGGCCTGCATCCGCTGCGTGGCCAGAACAATGTGCAGGGCGCGAGTGATGCCGGGCTGATCCCGATGATGTACCCGGACTACCAGCGTGTCGACAACGCCGATGCGCGCGCGAAGTTCGAGAAGTTGTGGGGCATGCCGCTCGATCCGACGCCGGGCCTGACCGTTGTCGAGGTGATGGATGCGGCTTATGCCGGCGAGGTGCGCGGCCTATATGTCATGGGCGAAAACCCGGCGATGAGTGATCCGGATGCGAACCACGCACGTGCCGCATTGGCAAGACTCGACCACCTGGTCGTGCAGGACATCTTCCTGACCGAAACCGCGGCATTTGCCGATGTCGTGTTGCCGGCCAGCGCATTTGCCGAAAAGACCGGCAGCTTCACGAATACCGACCGGCTGGTGCAGCTCGGCCAGGCCGCGGTCAAGCCGCCGGGTGATGCGCGGCAGGACCTGTGGATCATCCAGCAGTTGGCGCAACGGATCGGCCTCGACTGGAACTATGCCGATGTCGGCGAGGTGTTCGACGAGATGCGGCGCAGCATGCCGAGCATCGCCGGCATCACCTGGCAACGGCTGCAGCACGACGGTGCGGTGACCTATCCGTGCATGAAGGAAGGCGATCCGGGGGACCGCGTCGAGTTCGTCAACCGCTTCCCGACGCCGACCGGCAAGGCGCGGTTTGTTCCGGCCGGCATCATCCGAGCCGACGAGCAGCCCGATACCGACTACCCGCTGGTGCTGATCACCGGCCGCCAGCTCGAGCATTGGCATACCGGCAGCATGACGCGGCGCTCCGCCGCGCTCGACGCGATCGAGCCGGATCCGGTCGCGCTGATGCATCCGCAGGACCTGCAGCGGCTCGGCATCCTGCCCGGCGAGGTCGTCACGCTGCAATCGCGCCGCGGCCAGGTCGTGTTGTATGCACGCGCCGATGAAGGCTCGCCACCCGGAACCGTGTTCGTGCCGTTCTGTTATGCCGAAGCGGCGATCAACCGGCTGACCAATCCGAAGCTCGATCCGTTCGGCAAGATCCCGGAGTTCAAGTTCTGCGCGGTGCGGGCAATGGCCGGCGGCGAACTGGCCGAGGGGCTGGTCGGCGCAAACTGAGGCTGGCTGGGCGGCCTCGCCGGTTGGCCGGCGCAGTGGTTTCGGTTAGGGTGTCGGCCATGCCGACTCCCGACCTCGCGCCGCCGATGCCGGCCCGCTCAGCGGCCCCGATTGCGGCGGCCGTCCGTTCACTGCGGTTGCTTGGTGTGCTCGGCATCAGTGTGGTGCTGGTCGCCTGCGCATCCGGCGGCGCGCAGCGCCAGGCCGGCAAGCGGCCCGGGCCGGCGCCGAGCTGGGAACGCGACGGCCCGCCGTCATCGGTGCCGGCCGATCTGGCCAGTGTTCCCGATGCGGTGCCGATGCTCGAGCCGTTTCGCAGCGGCACCTTGCGCCCCTACGAGGTGCTCGGCCGCAGCTATCGGCCAATCACCGAGGATGCGCCGTTCAACGAGCGCGGCCTCGCCTCGTGGTACGGCCGCAAGTTCCATGGCCGGCCGACCGCGATCGGCGAGCCCTACGACATGTTTGCGATGACGGCTGCGCACCCGACGCTGCCGCTGCCGAGTTATGTCCGGGTGCGCAACCCGGCCAACCAGCGCGAGATCGTCGTCCGCGTCAACGACCGCGGGCCCTTCCATCCGGGCCGCATCATCGACCTCAGTTATGTCGCGGCATGGAAACTCGATCTGCTGCGCGGCGTCGCGCCGGTCGAGATCGAACGCATCACCGGCAGCGAAATCCTGGCCGGCAGCTGGCGCCGCGAACCGGGCGGCGACCGGATGCCGCAGGTCGCCGCGGTCCAGGTGCCTGCGCCCCGCGACATGCCGTCCCCGCCTCCATTGCAGCCGATCGCCGCGACCGCCAACGACATCGCCGCGGTGTCGACATCTCGGCCGGCAACGGTTGCGACACCGCTGCCGGTTGCCAGCCCGGCGCCGATCAGCACGACACCGTTGTCGATCTCCAGCGGCGACCCGATGCCGGCTGCCGCAGTGCAGTCGTGGTGGGTGCAGCTCGGCGCGTTCAGGCATCGCGACGGTGCAGAATTTTTCCAGCGCCAGGTCGTCGATGATCTCGGCTGGATCGCGCCGCAGCTGAAGCTGCGAAGCGATGCCGATTTGCACCGGCTGCAGGCCGGTCCGTATGCCGACCGCGACCAGGCGGCTGCGGTGGCCGAGCGGCTGCGCGAATCGCTGCAGCTGGTGCCGGTGATCGTCGAACGCCGCTGAGGGCGATCTCGTTCAGCGGCCGCCGCTGACGTCGATGATCGCGCCGGTCGTATAACTTGCGTCGTCGCCGAGCAGCCAGCAGATCGCCGCGGCAATCTCGTCGGCGCGGCCGACCCGGCGCATCGGGATCAGCCCGATCGATTGCTGAGCCCGCTCGGGCTGGCCGCCCGATGCATGGATCTCGGTATCGATGATGCCCGGGCGCACCGCATTGACCCGCACGCCCTCGGTCGCGACCTCGCGCGCCAGCCCGACCGTGAAGCTGTCGATCGCGCCCTTGCTTGCTGCATAGTCGACATACCAGCCCGGTGCGCCAAGCGTCGCCGCGACCGACGACAGGTTGACGATGCTGCCGCCGTTGCCGCCGTGCGCGGTGCTGATCCGCTTCACCGTTTCGCGGGCGCACAACATGCTGCCGAGCACATTGATGCCGAACATCCGCTGGATGCGCGCGACGCTCAGTTGATCGACGCGGGTCTGCACGTCGACGACGCCGGCGTTGTTGACGAGGCCGAACAGCGGCGGCAGCTCGGCGTCGATGCGTGCGAACATCGCCAGCACCTGCTGCTCGTCCGATACATCGGCCATCACCTCGAGCGCCGGCACGCCGGCCGCACGCGCGCGCACAGCCACCGTCTGCGCCGCAGCGGCATCGCGGCTGTAGTTGACCGCAACGGCCCAGCCACGCGCCGCGCAGGCATCGACACAGGCCGCGCCGATGCCGCGGCTGCCACCGGTGATCAGTACGGTTTTCATCGCTGCGATTGTGCCGTGTCGAGCGGCCGAGCGATGCCGCTTATTGGCACACCGACCCTCGCCGATGGCGCCGCGTCATGGGTTGGCGCCAAACTGTTGCAGAAGTTCACGCGCCCGCCGCGCTGCGGTTTCCTGATCCGCGGAGGAAATGTTCTTTGCAATGGGTCGCAGCGTTTGCTCGATGTAGAACTCGTATCGCTTCGGGTGCCGGAGCCGGAGCAGCTCCGCCCAGGCGAGCGCATAGGCATAGGCCTTCGCATCGTCTCTTTGGCGAGCGAAAGGATCGGCCGTGCCGTCTTGCGGGTCAACACAACATTCCGGAGTCCGAAAAAGCAGAACCAGCGTGTTGAGTGCGTCGGTCGTTCGGGCCGATGCCTTGTCTGCTTGTGCGGCAGTGCGCAGGAAAGCTGCAGCCGTTGCATGCCAGGCTGCCAGGCGATCTTCGCCCCGTGCGTTGACCTCGGCTTCGTCCCAGGTACCCGCTGGTCCGACCTCGTAGAAGAACAGCATCGCATCCTTGTTGCCGGCTTCTGCAGCTGTCTGCAGGATCTGCAGACGAATGAGGTAGTCGGCTTGGGAAACGGAAAAGCAGTATCTGGCTTGTGCAATGTGCTGCTTGTCCAGCGACTCGATCATCAGTTCATCCTGGCCGGCCGTATTCCCTGCCGCTCGTTGATTGCGCGCAATTTCCGCGCTGTGTCTGGCATTGCTGCAATAAGACAGCGCCGAGAGAAGTTGCAGTTTGGCCTCGTCCGAAGGCAGCGCAGCATTGCGAAATGCTGCGAGGATGTCGGGAAACGGTTTCGCCGGCGGCTCGATGGCCGTCAATGCGGCACCGATCGATTGCCTGTCGAGTCGCCGCTCCTCGATCGTCGCTGCGGCGCGGGGGGAAGTTTCGATCGACGGTTCGAGGGCAGGGACCGGGATGCTTGGAGGCAATCGCTCTGCAATGTCTTGTCGAGCGGCAATCTGGACCCATTCGCCGGGGTCGCTGTTCTTCGCGACGAATGCGTAGATCGCAACGGCAGCGACCGATCCCGCAATCAGCGTTGTCTGGATGATCCGCGACATGGGCCGACACCGGTGCTCATCGTCGCGATTGTGCCGATTCGACACGGCACAATGGATGTGGAAATGACCGTCCTGATGATTGCCGTCGCGCGGTCGGCGGGATCGAGCGGCCGCAGGTGACATGGCAGGCGCGCTCAGGAAATTCGAAACACTGTGACGAAGTGGCCCGCAGAGGCCCGCCAAAAGGACCGATGGCCAAGGATTTTTCGAGCCTAGAAGACAGCAACCGTTCGCCCAATCCGAACATTCACCAGCTGACTGACCCGGCGCGGCGGACCTGGTTGTCCGGCGGCCTCTCGGCACTGCTGGCCGGCCTGCTGCCTACGGCGCTGTCGGGCTGCACGACGGTGCCGCCGGCGACCGGCAGCTGGCCGCTGGCGGCTCGGCCGCTGCTCGGGTTCAAACCGGTTCCGTCGAGCCGCGTCGACCGGGTGATCGTTCCCGACGGTTATCGCGCGACGGTGATCGCGGCGTGGGGCGATCCGGTCGGCATCGCCGGCCAGATGCCGGCATTCGACCCCGATGCACGCAACAGCGCCGCCGAGCAGGCGCTGCAGTTCGGCATGCACCACGACGGCATCCACTATATCTCGCTCGACGGTTCGCGGCGTGGTCTGCTGGTGATGAACCATGAATATGTCGACGACGGCCTGCTGCACGAGGATGGCCTGCGCAGCTGGTCGGCCGAGAAGGTCGCGAAATCGCAGGCCGCGCATGGCATCTCGGTGTCCGAGGTTGCAGCCGACGCAGCCGGCAACTGGCAGCTGGTGCGGCCGTCGCGGTTTGCCCGCCGCATCACCGCGACGACGCCATGCCGGCTCGGCGGACCTGCCGGCGGCCATCGGCTGCTGCGCACCGAAGCCGACCCGTCCGGCGAGATCGTGCTTGGCACCTTCAACAACTGCGCCAGTGGCCAGACGCCGTGGGGCACCTACCTGTCGGGCGAGGAAAATTTCAACGGCTATTTCGACGCCGGCGACACGCCCGACGCGCACCAGCGGCGTTGGGGGCTGCCAAAAACCGGCTGGTACGGCTGGGCCCGCTTCGACCAGCGGTTTGACGCCGCGCGCCATCCGAACGAGCCGAACCGCTTCGGCTGGATCGTCGAGGTCGATCCGATGGACCCGGCATCGACGCCGGTCAAGCGTACCGCGCTTGGCCGCGCCGCGCATGAAGGCGCGTGGGTGGCCGTGACCCGGGACGGCCGCGCCGTCATTTATTCGGGCGAGGATGCCGCATTCGAATATATCTACCGCTTCGTCAGCCGCGACCGCATTGCGCCGGCCCGGCCAGGTATCTCGGCCGCGGCGGCAAACCGCGAACTGCTCGACCACGGCACGCTGTATGTCGCACGTTTCGATGCCGACGGCAGCGGGCGCTGGCTGCCGCTGCGCCATGGCGAAGGGCCTCTGACGGCGGCGAACGGTTTTGCCGACCAGGGCGAGGTGCTGGTGAAGACGCGGCAGGCCAGCGACCTGCTCGGCGCGACGAAGATGGACCGGCCCGAATGGGTCGCGATCAACCAGGCGACCCGCGATGTCTATTGCACGCTGACCAGCAACAGCCAGCGCGGCGCGCCCGGCATGCCCGGCGCGGATGCCGCCAACCCGCGCGCCGCCAACGTGATGGGCCAGATCATCCGCTGGCGCGAGGACGGCGATTTCGACGGCGAGACGCTGCGCTGGAGCCATCTGATGCTGGCCGGCGACCCGGCCGATCCGCGGCCGCAGGCGAAGGGCACGGTCAACGGCGACGCGTTTGCCAATCCCGACGGGCTGATGCTCGACCAGCGCGGCGTCCTCTGGATTCAGACCGACATGTCGGCGGCGCGCATCGATGGCGGTGACCTGCAGAACATCGGCAACAACCAGATGCTGGCCTGTGACCCGCGCAGCGGCGAGGTGCGGCGGTTTCTGACCGGGCCGAACAACTGCGAGATCACCGGCGCGACGATCACGCCGGACGGCAGCACGATGTTCATCAATGTGCAGCACCCGGGCGAGGCGGTGCGCGGCCGCAACGACCCCGACGATCCGTCGCGTTTTTCGAGCTGGCCGAGCGGCCGGCCCGGCGACAGGCCGCGCTCGGCGACGGTGGTGATCCGCCGCGACGACGGTGGCGTGATCGGCAGCTGAGTGTTTGCGGGGCCGCCTACAATCCCGCCCCCACCGCCAGCCAGCCGCCGAGCCATGCCGACAGCCCCGGAACGCAAGTCTTTCTGCGCGATCGATTTCGGCACCTCGAATTCCGCGATCGCGATTGCCGCGCCGGATCGCGCCGGCATGGAGCTCGTCACGCTCGAGGCCGGCGAGCCGACGATGCCGACCGCGGTGTTCTATTTCGTCGAAGGCCCGGAGGACGACGGGCCGCCGCGGGCCTTCGGCCGCGCCGCGATTGCCGCCTATGTCGACGGCATCGACGGCCGGTTGATGCGCTCGATGAAAAGCATCCTCGGCTCGCCGCTGGTCGAGCAGACGACAGATGCCGGCGGCGGCCGCGGCGTGCGTTACCTCGACGTGATCTCCGGTTATCTGCTGCACCTGAAAAAAACCGCCGAACGGCAACTCGGCGCGCCGCTCGACCGGGCCGTGCTCGGCCGGCCGGTCTTTTTTGTCGACGACGATCCGCAGCGCGACGCGCAGGCCCAGGCCTCGCTCGAGGCGGCGGCGCGCCGGGTCGGATTTGCCGAGGTGCGTTTCCAGTACGAGCCGATCGCCGCGGCCTTCGACCACGAGAGCAGCGTCGACCGCGAAGAAGTCGTGCTGGTCGCCGACATCGGCGGCGGCACCTCGGACTTTTCGCTGGTGCGGGTCGGCCCGCAACGCGCCGGCCGCATCGACCGCCGCGACGATGTGCTGGCCAATCACGGCGTGCATGTCGCCGGCACCGATTTCGACCGGCGCATCGAGCTGGCTGCGATCCTGCCGCTGCTCGGTTACCGCGGCCTTGGCCCGAGCCGTGGCGATGCGCCGCCGCGCGAGGTGCCGAGCGGCGTCTATTTCGACCTCGCGACCTGGCACCTGATCAATACCGTCTACGGTCCGCAGCGGGTCGCCGAATTGCGCGCGATGCGCCGCTTCTATGCCGATCCGGTGCAACACCGCCGGCTGATGACGGTGGTCGACGAGCGGCTCGGCCACGAACTGGTCGCGCGTGCCGAGGCGGCGAAGATCGCGGTATCCGAAGGCGGGCAGACCGGCATCGACCTCGACCTGGTCGAGGCAGGGCTCGCGGTCGACCTGGCCGAATCGCTCGCAGTGGCGGCGATCGAGGCCGATATCGAGGCGATCGTCGATGCGGCGCGCGAGACGGTGCGCCAGGCCGGCTTGCAGCCGCAGCAGATCGGCAGCCTGTTTTTTACCGGCGGCTCGACCGGGCTGCGGCTGCTCGCGCAGCGGATCGGTGCGGCGTTTCCGGAGGCGCGGACGATCCGCGGCCACCGCTTTGCCAGCGTCGTCAGCGGGCTTGGCCTCTATGCGCAGCGATGCTTTGCCGGCGATGCGGGGGATACCGGCCGCCGCTAGCGGCGAGGTCTGCCTTTGCCCGCGGCGCCGGGTCGCGGTCGATTCGCCGGCCGGCCCGCGCGAGGCGCGGCCAGCGGGCGGCCGATATCGGCCAGCAGCAGCGTTGCCCGCACCAGTTCCTCGACCGCCACCGTCAGGTTCTGCGCCGGCTCGAGCGCCTCGATCGCGAGCAGCATCTCGTCGGCATCCTCGAAGTCGTCCGGGTCGAGGTGGCGGTACAGCAGGATCAGTGCATCGTCGAGCGCCGGTCCGGACCTGGCCATCAGGCCCGGAAAGACATCGAGCGCGGTGACGAAGCCGGCAACCCATGGATAAACCGCGTTGACTTCGGGCGGCGCTTCATCCGGGTCACTGTCGTCGCTACCGGGCTCGTCCGCGGCGGCGTCGAGGTCGAGCTCGAAGACCCAGGGATCGAACCAGCGGCGGGCGCCTATCGCCGCATCGAGCTCGCGGTGGCGGCGGCGCGCCAGCTGGTGCAGCGGCGCTGCATCGAAGCCCTTCGGCAGCGGCCGGCCCTCGACATCGGTGATCAGCGGCAGCCACTGCGCCTCGGCGATCCGGGTTGGTTGAACCAGCACGCCGCACAGAAAACCGTCGAGCATGCTGACATCGAGCGCCTCGAACGGCGCCGGTACCCGATCGAGCAGCTGCTGCAGCCGGTCCAGCTCGGCGTCGCTGAACGGCGGTGCTGTTCCGCCGCTGCCTGTTGCCGGCTTCACCACAACACCATCTGCGTACAGCGGAACAAGGCCATCTTGCGGCTGCCCTGTTCGGCCGGGCCGGTCACGACGGCCGACCAGACCTGTGTCGTTCGGCCCAGATGTTCGGCCTCGGCGATGCAGCGGATCGTGCCGTCGAGCGCGGTGCCGAGGAAGTTGCTTTTCAGCTCGATCGTCGTGAAACCTTTGGCGCCGTCGGGCAGGTGTGCGCGGCAGGCATAACCGCAGCAGCTGTCGGCCAGCGTGATGACGCTGGCCGCATGCAGGAAGCCGTTCGGCGCGCGCATCCAGTCCTGCAGCTTGAATTCGGCTAGCAGCCGCCCCTCGGCCAGTTCGGTGACTGTCAGGCCGAACAGGCCGGGCAGCGTGCCCTGCTGGCGTTCGTGCAGGCTGGCGATCGTGACGTCGGGTCTAAGCATGGATGGTTCCTGTCGTGGCTTTCGCGCGGTGGACGTGGATCGGGTGGGACGTATGCGGTGCTGCATCGGCACCGGCCAGGCTTCGCGCACGCAGCTGTCCGCAGCCGCCGTCGACCGACTGCGCCGCCGACTGGCGCAGCGTCGTCAGGATGCCGCGTCGCTGCAGGCGGCTGGCGATTGCCTCGCAGCTCGACCACGCCGGCCGCCGGTACGGCAGGTCATCGACCGCGTTGTACGGGATCAGATTCAGGATCGCATAGCGGCCGGCGAGCAGCCGGACGATGCCGTCGATTTCGGCATCGCCGTCGTTGATGCCTTCGAGCAGCGTCCACTGGTACTGGGTCGGGTAGCCGCTGGCGCGCGCATAACGTTCCGCCAGCTCGACCATCTCGTCGATCGCGATCGGCGGCGCCTTCGGCAGCAGCCGGTGGCGCAACGCGGCATCGGTCGTGTGCAGCGACAGCGCCAGCGCCGGCCGCACCCGGCCGACCGGCAAGGCCAGCAGGCGGTCGAAGACGCGCCGGTCGCCGACCGTCGAGAACACCAGGTTCTTGTGTGCGATGCCACCCGAGGTGCCGAGCAGCTCGATCCCATCGAGCACGTTGTCGAGGTTGTGCGCCGGCTCGCCCATGCCCATGAAGACGACCTTGCGGACCGACCGCAGCGTGCGCGCCAGCACGACCTGGGCGACGATCTCGGCGCTGCCGAGCTGGCGCAGCAGCCCGCTGCGCCCGGTCATGCAGAAGACGCAGCCGACCGCACAACCGAGCTGGCTCGACACGCAGACACCGTCGCGCGGCAGCAGCACGCTTTCGACCAGCTGGCCGTCGGCCAGCCTCGCGAGCAGGCGCGACGAGCCGTCGGCATCGGCAAATTGCCCGTCGAGTGTGGCCAGGCGCTGCAACTCGGCGCACAACGCCGGCAGTTCGGCGCGCACGCTGGCCGGCAGGAAATCGACCGGTTTGCGCCGGCCGCTGTCCTGCGGCAGCGCCATCGCCCACAGGCGCAGGATCCGCTGCACGTGCGGCGGCTTGGCGCCGCAGGCGTTCAGCCGGCGGCGGATATCGTCGATCTGCATAGGCCGGCATTGTCGCGCCGCCGGCAGATCGCCTGGAAATCCGCGGCGAGGGCGTGCAACTCTGGCATCGCGGCGTGATTCGGCGTAAGGTCTGAACGACCCGACAGAACCGCATCACGAGACAGGAGGACGTCGTGAACCCACAAGCTGCGCTGGCCACCTTCCACCTCAGCAGCGGCATGTCGATCGCCCAGACCTTGCCCGAGGCAAGGCCGACGCTGACGATCGATTCGCCGGCGCTCGACGTGATGACCGACCTGAGCAGGATCCGCGCGGCCACCACCTCGCCGCGCACCGGCCTGCGCCAGGCCGAGCAGGTGATGATCCACCAGGGTGTGCGGATGCTGTTTGTCGTCACCGACATGCCGTCGATCGAGGGCCTGGTCACCAGCAACGATGTTGCCGGCGACAAGCCGATGCGGCTGGTGCATGAACGCAATGTGCATTTCGACGAACTGAGCGTGGCCGACGTGATGACGCCGCTGCTGTCGCTCGACGCGGTCGATTTCGACCAGTTGCAGCGGGCGACGATCGGCAACCTGATCGCAACGCTGCAAAAGCTCGGGCGCAACCACCTGCTGGTCGTCGAGCAGAAACACGACTTGGTGCCGGCGCGCATCCGCGGCGTCGTCTCGCGCACGCAGATAGAGCGCCAGACCGGCCTGAACGTTCCGATCTCCGATATCGCGCAGAGCTTTTCCGAGATCGAGCGCGCGCTGGCCTGAGGCCAGTCTGGTGCAGCTCCAGGCCCCGGCTCGGCCGGGGATGCTGGAATCGTTCGACAATGGCGGCTGGTGTCCAGTCCGGCCGGAAAGCCGGCTGCGGCGCCGCGCAGCCGCAGATTTTTTCCAGGAGACAAAGATGGGCGCTCCCGAAGCCTTTACCGCGACGACCGAAGTCGGTCATTTCATCAATGGTCGTGTCGTCGCCAGCGACAGTGGGCGGCGCCAGCCGGTCTACCACCCGGCCAGCGGCGAGGTCGCCCGGCAGGTGGCATTGGCGACCACCGATGAGGTCGGCGCTGCGGTGGCCGCTGCGAAGGCGGCGCAACCGGCGTGGGGCGATACACCGCCGATCCGCCGCGCCCGGGTGCTGAACAAGTTTCTCGAACTGATGAACCAGCACAAGGACACGCTGGCCGCGATGATCACCGCCGAACATGGCAAGGTATTCACCGATGCGCAAGGCGAGGTCACGCGCGGCATCGACATCATCGAATTCGCCTGCGGCGTGCCGCAACTGCTGAAGGGCGACTACACCGACCAGGTCTCAACCGGCATCGACAACTGGACGCTGCGCCAACCGCTCGGCGTCGTCGCCGGCATCACGCCGTTCAATTTCCCGTGCATGGTGCCGTGCTGGATGTTTCCGGTCGCCCTCGCAACCGGCAATGCCTTCATCCTGAAGCCGAGCGAGCGTGATCCGTCGCCGAGCCTGTTCATGGCCGAACTGCTGAAGCAGGCCGGGCTGCCCGACGGCGTATTCAATGTCGTGCAGGGCGACAAGGTGGCTGTCGACGCCTTGCTGGCGCATCCCGACGTGATGGCGCTCAGTTTTGTCGGCTCGACGCCGATTGCCCAGTACATCTACGAGACCGGCGCGCACCACGGCAAACGGGTGCAGGCGCTCGGCGGCGCGAAAAACCACATGGTCGTGATGCCGGATGCCGACATCGAGCAGGCGGTCGACGCGCTGATCGGCGCCGCCTACGGCTCGGCAGGCGAGCGCTGCATGGCGATCAGCGTTGCGGTGCTGGTCGGCGACGTGGCAGACAAGGTCGTGCCGAAACTCGCCGAGCGCGCGAAGGCGCTGAAGGTGAAAAACGGCATGGAGCTCGACGCCGAGATGGGGCCGATCGTCACCCGCCAGGCACTCGAGCGGATCGAGGGCTATATCGCGCAAGGGGTCGAGGAAGGCGCCGAACTCGTCGTTGATGGTCGCCGCGATCCGCAAACCGGCGAGTCTTTCAAGGTGCCGGGCCATGAAAACGGCTTTTTTACCGGCGGCAGCCTGTTCGACCGGGTGACGCCGGAGATGAGCATCTACCGCAACGAGATCTTCGGCCCGGTGCTGGCCTGCCTGCGCGTTGCCGATTTCGCGGCCGCGCTCGAGCTCGTCAATGCGAACGAATTCGGCAACGGCGTGGCCTGCTTCACCAGCGACGGCAATGTCGCGCGGGAGTTTTCGCGTCGGGTGCAGGTCGGCATGGTCGGCATCAATGTGCCGATTCCGGTGCCGATGGCCTGGCACGGTTTTGGCGGCTGGAAAAAGAGCCTGTTCGGCGACATGCACGCCTATGGCGAGGAAGGCGTGCGTTTCTATACCAAGCAGAAAAGCGTGATGCAGCGCTGGCCGTCGACGATTGGCAAGGGTGCCGAATTCGTGATGCCGACAGCGCGTTGACCGTGGGCGTTGCGCGACGGCAACGCCGCACAACGCCCTTTCAAATCGTCACAGATTCGTCGTGGTATGTACACGACACTGCTCCAGTGCGACCAAAAATGGTCGAAAAAGAGGTACAGGAACCGCACGGGTCCTGCACCAAACGGGGGCAATCATGTGGCGTGCAAGCTGGCTGTGGTTCAAGGCGAATCGATCCGTCGAACCGGCGCCGCCAGATGATCGTGCCGACATGGGCGTCGAGATCGGGCTCGATGCCAGCCTCGATTCGGTACTGCCCCCGCTGCTCGATTTTGCGGCGCCGCGCGGCGCAGTGGCATCCAGGCCATCGCCCCTGGGCACCGATCAACGTTTCCCGCCGCATCATCCCGATTGAACAGTCGGCCTCGGCGCCGGGCCTGGCCGCGCGAGCCCAGCCTGTGCAACGACCAGCTACCAATCGGTAGCTTTGTGACTCTTCCGTACAAAAAGTATGTGAAGCGTCTACAATGCCTCGATGGCGAAAAAATCTTTCCGTGAACAGATCCTGCAGGTGAGAGAGGATGCGATCGTCTCGTCGGTCAATCGGCTGCTCGCCGAAAAAGGCTTCGAGGCGATGACGGTCGACGAGGTCGCCGCCGACGTCGGTGTTGCGAAAGCCAGCCTGTACAAGCATTTCGCGTCGAAGGAGGCGCTCGCCGCGGCGGCGATGATCCGCGTCCTCGATCGCACGCTGGCGATGATCGGCGAGCTCGAGGCAGACCCACGCAATGCCGACCCCGCCCATGCGGTGGAGCAACTGAAGGCGGTGGCGCGCTGGACGATGCAGGTGCAGCTGGCCGGCGAGATGCCATCCCTTCCGGCGCAGAACTCGACCTTGCGCGCCGAGCTGATGGAAAACAGGAGTTACCTCGATCGGCTGATGGAGGTCAGTGAAAAACTCGGCCGCTGGATCGAATCGGCGCAGTCGGTCGGCGCGCTCGACAAGAGCCTGCCGGTCGAGGTGATCATGTACACGCTGTTCGCACGGGCCTGCGACCCGGTGCTTGGCCTGTTGAAGGCCAGTGGCCAGTACCAGCCCGAGCAGATCGTCTCGATGCTGACGAAAACCTGTTTCGAAGGACTGCGCGGCAGCTGAAGCCGGCCGCGCAGGCCGGGCGCAACGGTCAGCGGATCAGCAGCACCGGCGTCTTGCAGTGCGCGAGCACCTTGTTGGTGACCGACCCCATCACGAGGTTGGCCAGCGAACCATGGCCGTGCGAGCCCATCATCACCATGTCGAACTTGTCATGGTCGGCGATCTTTGCGATCGTATCGCCGGCGTGTCCGACTTCGGTCCTGTACTCGGCCTTGATGCCCTGCTTGTCGAAAAATTCGCGGATCGGCTTGAAGACCCGCTCGCATTCGTCGACGTGGTAGTCGTGCATCAGCTGCTTGTCGAGCACGGCCGTCGCTCGCGGTGGCAGCGGCGCGGACACCGTCAGCACCGTGAACTGGTGATCCGATCCAAACATCTCGTCATGCGCAGCAAGGTAGGCGAGCATGTGCTTCGTGAATTCGCTGCCGTCAACCGCAACCAGGATTTTCATTGTCTGTCTCCGCCGGTTTTTCGAGCCTCCAGTTTGACATGACTGATCGCCGCCGGACTTGCTCCAGCGCAAGAGCAGGACAAATTCTGCGGTCGATCGTGATCAGACCTCGACGACGAGCAAGGGGTCGAATCCGTCGGTCTCGCCGCGGTGCCGGTGGCCGCGCGCATTGCTGAGCACGCGGGTTTCGCCACCGGCATGGGCGACGCGGTAGTCGTGCCGACAATGCAGGTGGCCATGGATCCATAGATCGGCAGCCGGCAGCAGCTCATCGTCTGCATTGCAGAAACTCGCGGTGCCGGGTTGCGCGCCATAACGTGGGTCGGCGCTGCGCAGGCTCGGCGCATAGTGGGTGATCACGACGGTGGCGTCCCAGTGCGCGTCCGCGGCTGGCGCGCCGGCCAGTTCCTGTTCCAGCCAGGCGCGGCAGGCCAGCGATTCGTCACGCACCGCGGCGGCGTCGAATACCTCGCCGTCGCGGGTCGCCTGCATGATCCGGACGTAATAGGTCGCGGCCCTGATCGCGCGCGCACGGTCTTCCGGACCGAACAGGTCGAAATCGCTCCAGCGCACCGTGCCGAGGAAGCGGATCCGGCGGCCGCGGTCATCGGGCAGCACGACCGACTGGCGTTCGAGCAGCTGTATGCCGAAGCCGGCGCAATGCGCGCGCAGGGCAGGCAGTGCCTCGCGCAGTTCGCGGCGGTCGTACTCATGGTTGCCGGCGATCGCCAGCACCGGCACCGGCCAGTCGGCAAAGCAGCGGTAGGCTTCCCAGCGGCTGCAGATGTCGCCGGCCAGCACCAGCAATTCCGCGCCCGGCGCCGGCTGCGGATCGAACGGCTCGGTCTCCATGTGCAGGTCCGACAACAACTGGATCCGCATCTCCCGGCGCCTGCTTGTTGCTTGCCTCCGCCGGCGCTCAGGCGCCGTGGCAGTGCTTGAACTTCTTGCCGCTGCCGCAGTGGCAGGGATCGTTGCGGCCGAGTTTCGGGCTGGCGCGCTGCACGGTCTCGACCCGGTAGCGCTCGTCTCGCGTCAGGTCGGCGAGGTCGGCAACCGTGACGACCAGCTCCTCGATCGCATCGTCGAGGGTTTGCAGCGGAAATTCGCGGTCCAGCGTCGCAACGACTTCGCGTTCCTCGTCGGTCTGCGTCGGCAGATGGCGGAACAGCCTGGCCATCGCCAGCGCGACATCGTCTTCCGGGCGTTCGAGCAGGTCCGGAAAACATTCGGTCGCATGCTGGAAACCGGCCACCCACGGCATCAAAGACTGCGAAATCTCGCCGAGGCCGGCAAACGGATCGGCCGCCTCGTCGGCGACGACGTCGCCTGCGGCAACCGCATCTGCCGCCGCGCTGTTGTCGACCTCGAGGATCAGCGGGTCGAACCAGCCATCCTCGACCAGCGCGCGGTTCAGCGCGCCATGGCGTCGCAGGATCAGCTCGACACAGCGGCCGTGCCAGACCGGGTCGACATCATCCGGCAATGGCCGGCCGTCGAAATCGAAGACGGTCGGCATCCATTCGTCGGCATCGATCAGGCGCGGCTGCACCAGCACGCCGCACAGGTAGCCGTCGAGCATCACCGCATCGAGCGGCTCCAGCGGTTCCGGCGTTGCGGTGAGCAGCTCGTCGAGTTCGGCGTACTCCGCGTCGCTGAGGTCGCGGGCGGTCGAGGTCGATGAAGAAGGGATCGGCGTGGGAGGGGTTTTGGCCATGCCGCCATTGTCCACCGCGTTTCGATCGCGGTGCTGAAGCCCCGCCGAATGCCGTGCGTCGCGTGCTCAGGCCGCCTTCAGTGCGCCGCCGCAGCTGCTGCCCTGGCCGGCGGTGCAGCCGTAGCAATGGTCGGCCACGCGGATCGGCATGCCGGTCGTCTCATGCTGCAGCAGATCGCGCAGGTGCGGCCGGCTCGAACCCGCGAGCCGCATCGGCAGCGCGAGCATCTGATTGAAGTCGCAGTCGTAGAGGTGGCCCTGCCAGTCGACGCTGACCATCGAGCGGCACATCACCGTGTCGAGGTTGTCGGCGCGGTAGGCGTCCTTCAGCAACTGCATGTAGGGCTTGAACTCGCCCTTCGAGATCAGCGTGCTGCCGAAGCGCTGGATCGGCATGTTCGCGAGCACATACAGCTGGTTGAAGCGGATGCCGTAGTGCGCGGCCAGCTCGCGCTTGTAGTCGGCCTCCAGTTCGACCTGGCCAGGCGGCAGCACCGGTCCTTGCGGGTTGTAGACGAGGTTCAGCACCAGCTCGCCGTCGGCATCGGCATAGCCGAGTGCATTGAGCTGCTGCAGTGCCGCGATGCTGCGCTCGAAGACACCGTCGCCCCGCTGCCGGTCGACCCGCTCGAAGGTGTAGCACGGCAACGATGCGGTGATTTCGACGCCGTTGTCGGCCAGAAATTGCGCCAGCGTGTCCTGGCCCGGCTCGGACAGGATCGTCAGGTTGCAGCGGTCGATCACGCGGATGCCGAGCGCACGCGCGGCGACGACCAGGCGGCGGAAATGCTCGTTCAGCTCGGGTGCGCCGCCGGTCAGGTCGAGCGTCTCGATGCGGCGCGTACGCAGCACCTCGATCACCGTGTCGACCGTCTCGCCGTCCATCATCTCGGTGCGGTTCGGGCCCGCATTGACGTGGCAATGCAGGCAGCTCTGGTTGCACTTGTAGCCCAGATTCACCTGCAGCGTCTGCAGGTGCTGGCGGCGCAGCGGCGGGAAGTCGGTCTTGGCCAGCAGGGGCAGGGTCGGATGCATCGGGATCAGGTAAAGCGGACGGGGTCCCCGTCAAGTCGGGGAAAACGACCCATTCTTACATCTGGCCAAATCTGCAACCGACGCGGGGAGATGGGCGGCCTCCGGGCCGACCCATGCTCAAGCCGCCTGCTGCTGCGCCGGCTGCCGCCATTGCTGCATCAGCGCCGCCCATTTCGGCCGCACCGCCGCCAGATGCCGCGCCTTCACGTGGCCGTAACCGCGGATCTGCTCCGGCAGTCGCGCGATCTCGAGCGCGGCGGCCAGATTGGCCGCGTCCAGCGACTGCAGCAGTTCGTCGATCGTCTGCCGGTATTCGTCGATCAGCGCCCGCTCGGTGCGGCGCTCCTCGGTGCGGCCGAAGATGTCGAGCGGCCCGCCGCGCAGGCCTTTCATCTTCGCCAGCACGCCGAAGGCACTGCGCATCCACGGGCCGAACGCCTGCTTGACCGGCTCGCCCTGCGCATTGGTCTTGCCGAGCAGCGGCGGCGCGAGGTGGTGCACGAGTTTGTAGTCGCCGTCGAACTGCTCGGCGATGCGCTCGACGAATCGGCGGTCGGTGTGCAGCCGCGCGACCTCGTATTCATCCTTGTAGGCCATCAGCTTGAACAGGTAACGGGCCACCGCCTCGCTCAGCTTGTCGCTGCCAAGTGGGGCCTCCGCGGCGCGCACCTTGTCGACGAAGCTGCGGTAGCTCGCTGCGTATGCCGCATCCTGGTAATCGGTCAGGAATTCGACCCGGGTCGCGATCATCTGCTCGAGGCCCGGCTTGCGGACGATCTGCACGACCTTCTCGGTGCTGCCGGCGGCACGTGCCTGCTGCTGCACCTCGGCAAGGTCGATCGCGGCACGGCGGCCCCAGGCGAAGGCCGCCTTGTTGTTGTCGATCTGCACGCCATTCAGCTCGATCGCGCGCATCAGCGCCGCCAGGCTCAGCGGCAGCTTGCCTTTCTGCCACGCATAACCGAGCAGCAATGGGTTGGTATAGAGCGAATCGCCGAGCAGTGCGACAGCGATCTGTTCGGCGTCGAAGCGGCCGACATGCTCGGCGCCGACCGCCCTGCTCAGCAGGTTTTCACATTCGCCGGCCGGAGATTGCCAGTCGGGGTTGTGCACGAAGGCCGCCGTCGGCGTGCTGTGGCTGTTCAGCGCGATGTAGGTGCGCTGTTCACGCATCACCGCCAGCGTCGCCGGATTCGCGGCAACGATCGGGTCGCAGGCGATCACCAGGTCGGCCTCGGCGGTGCCGACCTTGGTGGTCTGGATCGCATCGGGCCGGTTCGCGATCTGGATGTGGCTCCAGGTGGCGCCGCCTTTTTGCGCCAGACCGGCCGCGTCCTGTGTGACGATGCCCTTGCCTTCGAGGTGCGCGGCCATGCCGAGCAACTGGCCGATCGTGATCACGCCGGTGCCGCCGACGCCGGCGACTACGATGCCCCAGGGCTTTTCGGCCAGCGGCAGCGTCGGTTCGGCAATCGCCGGCAGGCTGAACGGGTCGGGTCGGGCGCTGGCCTTCTTCTTGTTCTTCGTCTTCAGCTCGCCGCCCTCGACGGTGACAAAGCTCGGGCAGAAACCCTTCAGGCAGGAATAGTCCTTGTTGCAGCTGTTCTGGTTGATCTGCCGTTTGCGGCCGAATTCGGTCTCGACCGGCTCGACGCTCAGGCAATTGCTCTGTTCGGAGCAGTCGCCGCAGCCTTCGCAGACCAGCTCGTTGATGACGACCCGTTTTGCCGGCTCGACCATCGTGCCCCGCTTGCGGCGACGGCGCTTTTCGGTCGCGCAGGTCTGGTCATAGATGATCACGCTGCAGCCGGGCAATTCGCGCAGCTGCTTCTGGATCGCGTCGAGGTCGTCGCGGTGATGGATGGTGACGCCGGCGGCGAGGCGCGATTTGACGCTGTCGTATTTTTCCGGCTCGTCGGTGACGACGACGATCTTCTTTGCGCCTTCGGCATCGAGTTCGCGGGTCATCTCCGGCACCCGCATCGTGCCGTCGACCGGCTGGCCGCCGGTCATCGCGACCGCATCGTTGAACAGGATCTTGTAGGTGATGTTGACGCCGGCAGCGATGCTCTGCCGGACCGCGAGCAGCCCCGAGTGGTAATAGGTGCCGTCGCCGAGGTTCGCGAAGATGTGCTGGTCGGTCGTGAACGGCGCCTGACCGATCCAGCTGACGCCTTCACCGCCCATCTGGCTGAAGGTGACGGTGCTGCGGTCCATCCAGACCGCCATGTAGTGGCAGCCGATGCCGGCCACCGCGCGTGAACCTTCCGGCACCTTGGTGCTGGTGTTGTGCGGGCAGCCGCTGCAGAACCACGGCGTGCGTTCGCCGGCTGCAGCGTTGGTGCCGAGGTTCAAGGTCTGCGAGCTGCGCTGCTTCGCGTCGAGCAAGGCGATCCGCGCATCGATCCGCGCTGCGGTATCGGCATCGACACCGAGCTTTTTCAGCCGCTTCGCGATCGCCCGTGCGATCAGCGCCGGCGTCAGGTCGGCCTGCGCACGCAGCAGCCAGTTGCCGCTCGGATTCGGCTGCGACCACTCGCCGCCCGATTCGTCGCCTTCGACCTCGTCGAACTTGCCGAGCACCGTCGGCCGCACGTCGGCGCGCCAGTTGTAGAGCTCTTCCTTCAGCTGGTACTCGATCACCTGGCGCTTTTCCTCGACGACGAGGATTTCCTGCAGCCCGGCGGCGAAGTCGCGCGTGATCGTTGCCTCGAGCGGCCAGACGACATTGACCTTGTGCAGCCGGATACCGAGCGTCCGGCATGAATCGTCGTCGAGGCCGAGGTCGTGCAGTGCCTGCCGCGTATCGTTGTAGGCCTTGCCACTGGCGATCAAGCCGAAGCGGTCGTTCGGCCCGGCGATCACGTTGTGGTTCAGCTTGTTCGCGCGCACATAGGCGAGCGCCGCATACCACTTGTGGTTCATCAGCCGCGCTTCCTGCTCGAGCGGCGCATCGGGCCAGCGGATGTGCAGGCCACCGGCCGGCATCGCAAAGTCCTCCGGCAACACGATCTGCACGCGGTCCGGATCGATCGAGACGCTGCTTGCCGATTCGACGATTTCCTGGATCGTCTTCATGCCGGACCAGACGCCGGCAAAGCGGCTCATCGCAAAGGCATGCAAACCCATGTCGAGGATGTCCTGCACGCTCGACGGGAAAAATACCGGCAGCCCGCAGGCCTTGAAGATGTGGTCGCTCTGGTGCGCTGCGGTGCTGCTCTTCGCGATGTGGTCGTCACCGGCCAGCGCGATCACGCCACCGTGCTTGGCTGTGCCGGCCATGTTGGCATGTTTGAAGACGTCGGAGCAGCGGTCGACGCCGGGCCCCTTGCCGTACCAGATGCCGAACACGCCGTCGACCTTCTTGCTCTGCGGGTACAGATCGAGCTGCTGCGTGCCCCAGACGGCGGTCGCGGCCAGTTCCTCGTTGACGCCGGGCTGGAACACGATGTTCTGTGCCGCCAGGTGTTTTTTCGCCTGCCACAGCGCCTGGTCGTAACCCCCGAGCGGCGAACCGCGGTAGCCGCTGATGAAGCCGCCGGTATCCAGCCCGGCAATCGCGTCGCGCTTTTTCTGCAGCATCGGCAGGCGCACCAGAGCTTGCACGCCGCTCATGAATGCGCGACCGTGTTCAAGGCTGTATTTGTCGTCGATCGTGACCGATTCGAGTGCTTTGCGGATGGCTTCTGGCAGCGGTGCGTTCATCGGGCTGTGTCTCCTGGGGGAGCAGACAGTTTAGGCAAAGCGACGAAGTGAGTCTTTTCTTTCTTTGCGCTGCCAGACGCCGTTGCGGCAAGATTCTTTCGTCGGTAGACCGCTTGCTGGATAAAATGTTGCTGAATCGACCAATCAAAGGGTAAACCCTTGACCAACGCCGAGACCACAACAGCCGCTCGCCATGGCACGGGCCTCGACCGCTACGACGTGCTGATCCTCGAGGAACTGCAACGCGACGCGCGGCTGAGCAATGCCGAGCTCGCCCAGCGGATCGGCCTGTCGGCTGCGCCGACCTGGCGGCGCGTGCGCTGGCTGGAAGCGCAGGGCTACATCGTCGGCTACCGCGCCGAACTGAACCGGCGCAAGCTTGGCCTCGACGTGCTCGCCTTCGTCCGCGTCGATGCCGACCGCAACAACGGCGAGTCGACCCGCGGCCTCGAACAGGCGCTGCGCGCCTTGCCCGAGGTGATCTCGTGTCACTACATTTCCGGTGCCGGCACCTTCGAACTGCAGGTGATGGTGACCGATCTGGAGCAGTTTTCGCAGTTTTCGGTGAAGACCTTGCTGAACCTGCCGAACGTCAAGGACATCCACACCAGCTTTTCGCTCGGCGAGGTCAAGGCCGGTGCGGCGCTGCCGCTCGGTCATTTGCCGGGGCGTGCCCGTTGAGGCGCAGCCGTACGGAGCATTCGCGATGAAAAAACTCTTTCTGATCCGGCATGCGCAGGCGGGGCATGGCGACATGGTGGCGTCCGACCGCGAGCGGCCGCTGACCGAGCGGGGTCAGCGCGATGCTTCGGCGATGGGCGCGCGACTCGCGGCGCGCCGCGTGACACCGGATCTGATCGTCTCGAGTCCGGCCTTGCGGGCATTGACGACGGCAAGGCTGATGGCCGGCGAACTGGGCTATCCGCTGGAACGTATCCGCACCGAGGAGCCTTTGTATGCGAGCAGCACCGGCCAGTTGCTGTCGGTGATCGCAGGCTTGTCCGCCGAATTGCAGCAGGTGATGCTGTTCGGTCACAACCCGGAATTCACCGACCTCGCTCACCGCTGGTCGAGGACCATCGTCGCATTGCCGCCCTGTGCGGTCGTCGAGCTGCGGTTTGACGTGGCCTCATGGGCCGATGTCGGCGCCGCCGCACCGCTGCACGCAACGCTCGATCTGGCTTAACGGCGCGCAGCGATCATCGTCTCGGCAACGATCTGGTATGAGCGCAGCCGGGCCGCGTGGTCGAAGATCTGCGAGGTGATCATCAGTTCGTCGGCGCCGGTGCGCTCGATGAACCGCCTGATGGCCGCGTCGATCGCCGGTGCGGCGCCGATTGCCGAACACGACAGCACCGAATCGAGCAGCATTCGCTGCTGCGGGCCGACACTGTCGAGATAACCCTCGACCGGTGGCGGCAGTGTCGACGGCCGGCCGCTGCGCAGGTTGACGAAGGCCTGCTGCCATGAGGTCGCGCGAAATGCGGCCTCGTCGTCGCTGTCGGCGGCGAAGACATTGAAGCCGAGCATCACATAGGGCTTGGCGCGTTCGCGCGACGGCCGGAACTGCTGCCGGTACAACTCGATCGCCTGCATCATCTGCTGCGGCGCGAAGTGCGATGCAAACGCAAACGGCAAGCCGAGTGCCGCCGCCAGTTGCGCGCCGAACAGGCTCGATCCGAGGATCCACAGCGGCACCTTCAAGCCGGTGCCCGGCACCGCGCGAACGCTCTGCCGCGGCTCGTCGGAGAAAAAATCGGCCAGCTCGACGACGTCGCGCGGAAATTCGTCGGTGTCCGATGTCAGGTTGCGCCGCAACGCCCGCGCGGTGGTCGGATCCGAACCCGGTGCGCGGCCGAGGCCGAGGTCGATGCGGCCCGGATACAACGATTCGAGCGTGCCGAACTGCTCGGCAATTACCAGCGGCGAATGGTTCGGCAGCATGATGCCGCCGGCGCCGACGCGGATCGTCGAGGTGCCGCCGGCCACATGGCCGATCAGCACCGCGGTTGCCGCACTGGCGATGCCGGGCATGCCATGGTGTTCGGCCAGCCAGTAGCGGTTGAAACCCCAGCGCTCGACATGCTGCGCGAGATCCAGCGAGTTGCGGAACGACTGCGCAGCGGTGCTGCCCTGAGTGATCGGCGAGAGATCGAGAACCGAAAAAAGTGCCATCGTGGGGATCGTCAGTCGCCGAGCGGCTCGAGTTGCTGCAGCAGCGTCGGCACCAGTTCGGTGACCGTTGGATGGATGTGCATCGCCCGCGAGATCGCGGTGTACGGCCGGCCGGCATTCATCACGTCGAGCAGCGAATGCACGACCTCGTCGCCGTTCAGGCCGAGGATCGCCGCACCAAGCAGTTTCTTGCTGTCGGCATCGACCAGCACTTTCATCATCCCCTGCGTCTCGCTTTTTTCGCGGGCGCGGCCGACGCGCTGCATCGGCAGCGTCGCCTGCAACACCTTCTTGCCGCCGTCGCGTGCCTGCGCCTCGTTGATGCCGACCCGACCGAGTGGCGGATCGATGAACAGCGCATAACAGGGGATGCGGTCCGACAGCCGGCGCGGGTCGTTGTCGAACAGGTTGGCGACGACGATTTCGTGGTCGTTGTACGAGGTGTGGGTGAAGGCGCCGCGGCCGTTGCAATCACCGACCGCCCAGACGCCTTCGGCGCTGGTGCGGCACTGGTCGTCGACGGTGATGTAGCCCTTGTCGTCGGTCTCGATGCCGGCCTTGTCGAGCCCGAGGCCGTCGGTATTCGGACGCCGGCCGACGGCGAGCAGCACGTGGCTGGCGACGACCGGCTTCGCCTGCTCGCCACACTGCGCGCCGACCTCGATCAGCTTGCCCTTGCGCGCCAGCGACAGGCATTTGGCGCCAAGCTCGAAGCGAATGCCTTCGGCCTCGAGGATCTCGCGGATGCCGTCCGAGATGTCCTGATCCTCGCGTCCGAGCAGGCGGTCGGACTGCTCGATCACCGTGACCTCCGCGCCGAAGCGGCGCATCATCTGCGCGAATTCCAGCCCGATGTAGCTGCCACCGACGATCGCCAGATGCTCCGGCACCTCGTCGAGCCTGAGGATCGACACGTTGTCCAGCGTCTCGACGTCGTCGATGCCGGGCAGGTCGGGCCGCACCGCGCGGCCGCCGACATTGAGGAAGATCTTCGGCGCCTTCAGCCGCCGATCCGCGACCTCGATCACGCCAGGGGCGACAAACTTGGCATTGCCGACGATCACCTCGGTATTGTCGAGCTGGCGCATCCAGGACTCGACGCCGGTCCGCGACTTGTCGACGATGTCGTCCTTGCGCGCCTTGATGCGTCCCATGTCGACGCGCAAGCTGCCGACATCGAAGCCGAATTCGCCACCGCGGCGGGCCAGGTGGATCGCGCGTGCACTGGCGACCCAGGTCTTGGTCGGCGTGCAGCCGACATTGACGCAGGTGCCGCCGAAATCATGGCGCTCGATCACCGCGGTGCGCAGGCCTTGCTTGCTGCAGCGCGCCGCGATCGACGGCCCGGCCTGGCCGGCGCCGATGATGATTGCATCGAAGGTTTCTTCTGCGGTTGGCATGGCTTGGCTCCTGATCGCAATGGCACCGAGCATACGCCCGGCCTGCGCCGCTGACAGCGTGCTTCGGCAGCTGCTGCAGCGGCGGAACCAAACGCCCAGCAACCGGGTCAACGCTGGGGCCATTCGAATCGGCACAATGCACGCTCCCCCAACCACCCGCCCACCTCATGTTCGAACCGGAATCACTGGAAGAAGGCAGCTCCCATACGCGCGGTGCCACGCCGATGAACGGCGGCGTCAATTTCGCGCTGTTTTCGGCGAATGCGACCTGCGTCGAGGTCTGCATCTTCGACGATGCCGGCGAACGTGAAATCGCCCGGGTCAAGCTGCCGGAATATACCGACGAGGTCTGGCACGGATTCATCCCGGGGCTGAAGCCCGGTACCCGCTACGGCTACCGCGTGCATGGACCGTACGAGCCTGAAAAGGGGCACCGTTTCAATCCGAACAAGCTGCTGCTCGATCCGTATGCGAAGGCGCATGTCGGCGAGTTGAAGTGGGGACCGGAGCTGTTCGGTTACGAGGTCGGCCATGCCGATGGCGACCTCAGTTTCGACAAGCGCGACAGCGCTCACCTGGTGCCGAAATGTGTCGTCGTCGACTCGCATTTCAAATGGACGCAGCCGCGTGACGTACGGGTGCCGTGGGACCGCACGGTGCTCTACGAAACCCATGTTCGCGGCTTCACGAAGCGGCATCCGGCGCTGCCCGAACACCTGCGCGGCACCTTTGCCGGACTGGCGCACGACGAGGTGCTGCGCCACATTCGCGAACTCGGTGTGACCAGCGTCGAGCTGCTGCCAGTGCAGATGTTCCTGAACCAGTCGTTCATGCTCGAGAAGGGGCTGACCAATTTCTGGGGCTACGACACGATCGGCTTCTTCGCGCTCGATCCGCGTTACCAATGCGAGCCGTCGATCGACGAGTTCAAGCACATGGTCGACCGCTTCCATGCGAATGGCCTCGAGGTGATCCTCGACGTCGTCTACAACCACACGCCGGAAGGCAACGAACTCGGCCCGACGATCTCGTTCAAGGGCATCGACAACGCGAGTTATTACCGGCTGATGCCCGACCAGCCGCGTTACTACATCAACGATACCGGCACCGGCAATACCGTCAACCTGAGCCACCCGCGGGTGCTGCAGATGGTCACCGACAGCCTGCGCTACTGGGTCACCGAGATGCATGTCGACGGCTTCCGCTTCGACCTCGCGCCGATCCTCGCCCGCGAGCCGCATGGCTTCGACGAAGGTGGCGGCTTCCTCGACAGCTGCCGGCAGGATCCGGTGCTGTCCAGCGTCAAGCTGATCGCCGAACCGTGGGACTGCGGGCCGGGCGGCTACCAGGTCAGCAGTTTCCCGCCCGGCTGGGCCGAGTGGAACGACAAGTTCCGCGATACCGTGCGCGCCTTCTGGAAAGGCGACGAAGGCCTGGTGCCGGTGCTCGCAAACTGCCTGACCGCCAGCGCCGACCAGTTCAACCACCGCGGCCGCCGGCCATGGGCAAGCGTCAATTTCCTGACCGCGCACGACGGCTTCACGCTCGCCGATCTGGTCAGCTACAACGACAAGCACAACGACGCGAATGGAGAGGACGGCCGTGACGGCCACTCCGACAACCTGTCGTGGAACTGCGGTGCCGAGGGGCCGACCGACGATCCGGATGTGCTGGCCTTGCGCCGTCGCCAGCAGCGCAACATGCTGGCAACGCTGCTGCTGTCGCAGGGCACGCCGATGCTGCTGGCCGGCGACGAATTCGGCCGCAGTCAGCAGGGCAACAACAATGCCTATTGCCAGGACAACGAGATCTCATGGGTCGACTGGGAAGCGATCGACGAACACGGCCACGCGTTGACTGCCTTCACGAAACGCCTGCTGACCTTGCGCAAGGCGCTGCCGGTGCTGCGGCGCAATCGCTTCCTGACCGGCGTCGATAGCGAAGGGCTCGGCTACAAGGACGTCACCTGGCTGAATGCGCAGGGTGGCGAGATGACCGAGGAGCAATGGGCCGATGCCCATACCCGTTGCTTCGGCATCCTGCTCGACGGCCGGGCCCGGGTGTCGGCGATCCCGAAGCCGGGCACCGATGCGAGTGTGTTGCTGCTGTTCAATGCCTGGCACGAGGAGATCGAGTTCCAGTTGCCCGATCTGCCGGAAGGTGCAAAGTGGTCGCGTCTGTTCGACACTGCGCTCGAGCCGCAGACGCTGCAGGATCTCGAACCGAAGGCCGGCTGCACGTTGACGGGCCGCTCGGTGGTCGCCTTCGTCACCGAAGGTGTCGGCCAGCGCTCGGACTGGCTGCACGAGATGCTGGTCTCGCTGCCGTGATGCGCTCGGCCGGCGCGTCAGCGCTGGCCGAATGCCGCGCCGTCGAACAGATCCTTCAACTCGCGCGGCTGCGAACGCCAATACTGCTTCGGCGCATCGACGCTGGCGCCGAGTCTGGCCGCGGCATGCCACGGCCAGCGTGGGTCGTAGAGCATGGCGCGAGCCAGTGACACCGCATCGGCCTCGCCGTTGGCGATGATCGCCTCGGCCTGATCGGCCTCGGTGATCAGACCGACGGCAAGCGTTGGCAGACCAACTTCGGCCTTGACCCGGCGGGCAAATGGCACCTGGAAACCCGGGCCGAGCTTGATGGACTGCAGCGGCGAGACGCCGCCACTGGTGATGTGGACCGCCGAGCAACCGCGCGCCTTCAGGCGCTGCGCGAGCGCCACCGTGCCGTCGATGTCCCAGCCTTCGGGCACCCAGTCGGTCGCTGAAATCCGCATCCACACCGGTCGATCGGCCGGAAAGGCGTCGCGCACCGCATCGAAGACCTCGAGCGGAAAGCGCATCCGGTTTTCCAGGCTGCCGCCGTAGGCATCGCCGCGCTGGTTGGCAAGCGGCGACAGGAACTGGTGCAGCAGATAACCGTGTGCGGCATGGATCTCCAGGCCGTCGATGCCGAGCCGGGCCGCGCGTCGTGCCGCACCGACAAAATCGGCCCGCACCTTCGCCAGCCCGGCTGCATCGAGTGCGATCGGCGGCAATTCGGCTGCACCATGCGGCAGCGCCGACGGCGCCAGCGTCTGCCAGCCGCCGGCGTCAGGTGTGATCTGGCTGCCACCGTCCCATGGGGCGCGGCTCGACGCCTTGCGCCCGGCGTGGCTGATCTGCATCGCGATCGGCATCTGCGAAAACCGGCGAACCGCCGCCAGGATGCGGGCCAGGCCAGCCTCGTTGGCGTCCGAATACAGGCCGAGGTCGGCCGGCGAAATGCGGCCCTCGGCCGATACCGCCGTTGCCTCGATGATCAACAGGCCGGCGCCCGACAACGCCAGCTGGCCGAGGTGGATCAGGTGCCAGTCGCCGGGCGTGCCGTCGCTCGCCGAGTACTGGCACATCGGCGCGATGACGATCCGGTTCGCCAGCTGCAGCGTGCCGAGTTGCAGCGGCTCGAACAGGCGGGCCATCAACCCATCACCGTCGACGGCAACCAGGTTGCCAGTTCGGGGAAGATGCACAGGATCACGATCGCGACGATCATGCACATCATGAACGGGAAGGCGCCCTTCAGGATCGTCGGCAGGCTGACGTCCGGAACGATGCCGTTGATCACGAACAGGTTCAGGCCGACCGGCGGCGTGATCAGCCCGAGCTCCATATTGATCGTCAGGATCACGCCGAACCAGATCGGGTCGAAACCGGCGGCGAGGATCACCGGCATCAGGATCGGCGTGGTCATCAGGATGATCGCCGCCGGCGGCAGGAAGCAGCCGGCGAGCAGCAGCATCACGTTGATTGCGGCAAGGATGATCCAGCGATTCACCTGCAGCTCGCCGATCATCGTCGCGACCGTCTGCGTGACCTGCAGCGACGACATCATGTAGCCGAACAGGATCGAGGTGCCGATGATCATCAGCAGCATGCCCGATTCGCGCAGGCCGTCGCGCAGGATGTGCCACAGGTCGGTCAGCCGCCAGACGCGGTAGATCACGATCACCATCACCAGACACAGCGCGGCGCCGACGCCGGCCGCCTCCGACGGTGTCGCGATGCCGCCGTACAGCGCATAGACGACGCCGACGATCACCGCAATGAAGGGCAGCAGCTTCGGCAGCAGCTCGAGCTTTTCCTTCATCGAATAGATGCGGTCGGCATCGACCAGCACGGTGCCGCGTTTCCAGCTCAGGAACAGCGCCCACATCATGAACAGGGCGACCAGCAGCAGGCCCGGGATGATGCCGGCGATGAACAGCCGTCCGATCGAGGTTTCGGACGCGATGCCGTAGAGGATCATCGTGATGCTCGGCGGGATCAGGATGCCCAGCGTGCCGCCGGCGGCAATCGCGCCGGTCGCGAGATCGGCGTCGTAGCCGCGCTTGCGCATCTCCGGTATGCCCATCTTGCCGATCGCCGCGCAGGTCGCCGGCGACGAGCCGGTCAGCGCCGAAAACAGCGCGCAGGCGCCGATGTTCGAGATCACCAGCGAGCCGGGCACCCGATGCAGCCAGCGTGCCAGCGCCTCGTACAGATCGCTGCCGGCACGCGACGACGCCACCGCCGCACCCATGATCACGAACATCGGCAGCGAGACCAGCGTGAAGTCGCTGAGGCCGGCGAAGATCGTTTCGGGCACGAAATGCACGCTGTTCCAGCCGTCGAAATAGAGCATGAACGCCAGCGCGACGGCACCGAGGCCGAAGGCGATCGGCAAGCCGGTCGCCAGCACGGCGACGGTGACGACGAGGATCAGCGCTCCGATGATCAGCGGATTCATGGGCAGCCTCCGGCAGCGTTCTGCAACGGATGGATGGCCGGGCGCCGGACGGCGCTCATGCTTGTTCCTTCGGTTCCATTCCGAACGGCTTGTCGCGGCGTGTCAGCACCAGCCAGATCTCGGCCAGATACTGCAAGCACAACAGGCCCAGTCCGACCGGCACTGACAGGTAGGGAATCCACACCCGTGCACGCCAGATCGACGGGGTGGTCTGTCCGCTGACCCAGGTCTCATGCCACCACGGGATCGCCGCGTAGAGAAAGATCGCGCAGAACCCGAGCGCAATCACGCTGCCGAAAAAATGCAGGCGGCGGCGCGTTGCCATCGACGACATCAGCGGAACGAGGTCGACCGCGACATGGCCGCGGGTCAGCAGGATGTAGGGCGCGCCGAGAAAGGTCGCCGCGACCAGCGAAAAGGTGACGAATTCGGTCTGCCAGATCGACGACTCGCCGAGCACGGCGCGGACGAAGACCATGTGGCAGACGACCCCGATCGAGACCAGGATCATCAGCGCCGCAATGACGCCGAACAGCCGCGAGACCGCGTGGACAGCCCTCACCCAGGCGGGCAAGGGCGCTGCCTCACTTGACACTCAATGCCTTCTCGATCAGCTCCTTGCCGCCGGGTACCTTCTCGGCGAAGACCTTGTACGAGGTCTTCTGCGCGACGGCGCGCCAGGCGTCGGCTTCGGCGTCGCTCAGCGTGATGACCTCGACCTTGTTCTTCTTGAAGGTATCGACCAGTTCGTCGTCGAGCTTCTTCGACTCCGACTCGAAATAATCCTCGGCCTTCTTCGACGCCGCAGTCAATGCCTTCTTCTGCGCATCGTTCAGCTTGTCCCAGCTCTTCTTCGAGATCAGCACCGGCTCGTACATGAACCACAAGGCGTTGTCGCCCGGCGCGGTCAGGCATTTCAGCTGCTCGTAGAGGCGGAACGAAACGAAGCTGCCCGACGAGGTATCGGTGCCCTGCGCGACACCCTGCTGCAATGCGTTGTAGACCTCGCTCGACGGGATCGAGACGATCGATGCGCCGGCGCCGGCCCACATCTGCGCAAAGGTCGCACCGGCCGAACGGACCTTCATGCCGTTGACGTCATCGGGCTTGCGGATGCATTTGTCCTTGCCACCGAAGCCGCCGGCCAGCCAGGCATCGGCGAGTACCTTTGCGCCGCCCTGTTCGATGATCGACTTGATCTCCTTCATGAAGGCGGAGTCGTTGATGCGTCGCGCATGGGCATGGCTCTTGACCAGCCCCGGCATCAGCGTCGCGCCGAATTGCGGATGGAAGCCCGACGCGTAATCGAGCGGGAATGCGGTCATGTCGATCTGGCCGGTCATCATCGCCTTCCACTGCTCCTGCGCCTTCACGAGGCTGGAACCGGGGAAGACCTTGATCGTCAGCCCGACATTGGCCGCCGCGACTTCCTTCGCGATCATCTGCACCATCTCGTCGCGCACGTCGCCTTTGCCGCCAGGGAACTGATGCGAGGCCTTGAAGGTGATTTCAGCATTTGCCGATGCAAACGGCAAAGCTGCCAACAGCAGGCCGGAAACGATCGTGGCGAGGGGGCGGCGGGTCATTGAGATCTCCTGGTGGGCATTCCGATCGGGGGGAAGCACAACGCAGTGTGTCGCGTTGCTCAAGGCACGCCGTACGGCGAACCTGTTACTCAGGCTTCAAAAATATACGTGAAGAACCCTGGACCGTCGTTAGTGGATACCACCACAGGAGCCAATAAACGGCGTGCAGCCGGGCCCGCCGGAGCGCTCGCGGGTTCTAGCGTGTTGCCCAGCCGCCGCTGATCGGGAAGACCTGGCCAACAAAACAGTCTGCGGCATCGCTGCACAGGTAGGCCGCAAGCAGCGCATCCTCTTCGGCACTGACCAGCCTGCCGAGTGGCACCTCGCGTTTCAATCGCTGCTGGAAGGCCTCGTTGGCCTGAACCTCGGGCGGGAAGTAGGTCGGGTTGTCGACAAAATTCTGCGCGATTGCATTGACCTGGATGCCGTCCGCTGCCAGTTCGACGCCGACAGCCTGCACCCAGGCCAACTGGGCGCCGCGCGCCGCGCTGTAACTCGACGCCCGCCTGATGCCGCGCAATGCCGACGCGCTGCCGATCACCAGCAGCTTGCCGCGGCCTCGCTCACGCATCTGCGGCACGACCGCACGCAACAGGCGCGGCAGCGGATCGACCATCTGCGCGAATACCATGCGCCACTCGTCTTCTTCGACCTGGTCGGCACGTGTCGTCGGTGCCGGTGTCGCAAGATGGGCGACCAGCACATCGACGCGGCCGGCCGCATCGACGATGGCCTGCGGCAGCAGCGGATCGGCATCGAGTGTTCTGCTGTCGGCAATCACATCGGCGCCGAGGCGGGCGAACACCTCACACAACACAGGGCCCATGAAGATATCGGCCTGCGTGACCAGGATCCGCTTGCCGTCGAGGCGGCACAGCGTCGGCCGTGCGTCGGCGGTCACCTGACGGTATACCCGCGACCTTCCAGACAGGCCAATGTCGCGCGATGGAAGACGCTCGCATCGGCCATCGCATCGCGTTGCGTCGTCGCCCAGCGGTTGCAGGCCTGGCGATCGGCTTCCAGCTGCTGCGCGCTTTGTCCGTGGCTCGGATAGACCACCGGGTCCGCGGGCCGCGGCGGTACCGGTCTCGATTCGGCGAAGTGGTCGGGCGGCTGCATCGGCGGGTCGACGTAGACCGGCACTGGCCGCTCGACGACGACCGGCTCCCATGGGCGGCTGAGGATCAGCGTGCCGAGCCCGATGCCGAGCGCCAGCCCGGCCCAGCCATGACCACGGTGGCCGTGGTGATGACGGCCACGCCAGTGATGGCCGCCGCCATGATGGGCCTGGATGACGACGCCGGCATGGACCTGCGCCGAGGCATCGATCGGCATGCCGGCCGCAACAACCAGTGCGAGCCCGGCGATCAACGTGCCGGGCAGACGGATCGGTACAGGCATCGCGTATCTCCAGTGGGTTGGCAGCCGCAATCCGACTTCAGCACCGATTCTGCAGCGCGGCCAATACCGCTGCGCATCGCGCGGTGATTGCCGCGACGTCACGGCGATTCACCGCGGCCACAATACCCACATCCGCAGCGACTGTTTCATCCGCCCGGCCTGCTGCTCGGCGACGTCGCCCCACCCCCAGAAATAGTCGGCACGCACCGCGCCGGTGATCGCGCTGCCGGTATCCTGCGCCATCACCAGCCGGCGCAGCGGCGTGCTGCTGAGCGGCTCGGTGGTATCGAGCCAGACCGGCGTGCCGTAGGGAATGCTCTGCGGATTGACCGCGATCGATCGTTCGGGTGTCAGCGGTACGCCCTGCGCACCGCGCGGGCCTTGTTCGGGGTCCGGCAGCGGCTCCTCGCGGAAAAAGACGACGCGCGGATTGGTCCACAACATCTCGTTGATGCGGTTGCGGTTGGCTTTTGCCCAGGCCTTGATGCCGGGCCACGAGGCCTGTTCCGGGCGCAGTTCGCGCTGGTCGATCAGCCAGCGGCCAACCGAGCGATAAGGCTGGTCGTTGTGGCCGGCAAATGCGGCGCGCACCAGTTTGCGGCTGCCGTCGGCCTCGGTCAGCACCAGCCGGCCCGAGCCCTGGATCTGCAGGATCAGCGCATCGAGCGGGTCGGCAACATAGGCCAGTTCGCGGCCGCGCAGGCTGGCCTGCGCCAGCGGCAGGCTGTCGATCTGTTGCCGTGTCCAATAAGGCTTGCGGCTCAGCAGATCGGCCGGTGCGCCGTACAACGGCACGCGCATCGCGCCGCGCGGCAACCGGCTGGCCTCGATCAGCGGCTCGAAATAGCCGGTGCACAGGCCATTGGCAGCGCCGTCGTGGCTCTCGACACGGTAAGGCCGCAGCCGCTGCTGCAGCCACTGCCGGGTCTGCTCATCGCTCATCGCCGGCGCGCTCCTGGCGTCGGCACACAGCCGTGCCCACGCGGCCGTCGGGCGTTCACAGCCGCGCCGCAGTGCCGGCCAGATCTCGGCAACCCGGTCGAGCTGCCAACCCGGCAACTCATGCCATTCGGCGGCGATCCAGCGCGAATGTGCCTGCAGCAGCATGTCCGCCGGCGCGGCTGCCGCAGGCTTCGGCTGCGGAGCGGGCACGTCGACCGGCGCCGGGGCGGGCTGCGGCGGCTCGTCGGGCGGCGCCGTCGCACAACCGGCGACGATGCCTAGAATGAACAGTATTGCCGATGCGCTGGCAGGCCTCGACGTCACATTGCCGCCTGGCCGCTGCCGCAAACGCGCCAGCTTCCTGAAAAGATCCGCGATGTTGTTGCTCATGCTCGAAGCTCTGGCCGCCGGATGCCTGCTGGTGCTGATCGTCTGGTGGACGATGTTTGCCGGCCGCAACAAGGGCGAGCGCAAGGAATCGGACGACAACGACGACGCGACCTGAACCCGCAGCAAATCCCGCATCCGCAATTCGCTCAATGCAGTGCCGATGCGATCGTCAGGCCGAATTCGGGCACTTCGGCGTCGAACGGCCACGCATCCTCCGTCATGCAGAAAAAGGTTCCGCGCATCGTTCCCTGCGGGGTGCCGATCTGCGCCCAGCTGGTGTAGTCGAAGGTCTCGCCGGGTTTGAGCACCGGCTGATGACCCACCACCGCCAGCCCGCGCACCTCCTCGACATGGTTGCGTGCATCGGTGATGACCCAGTGCCGCGCGACCAGCTGCGCGGTCACGTCGCCGGAGTTGCGGATCGTCACCGTGTACGCGAAGGCAAACCGCTGCGCTGCCGGGTCGGACTGCTCGGGCAGATGGCGCACGGCGACCGTGCAGGTAAATTGCGGATTGGCCATCGGCGGATTCTAGGCGCTGCGCCCGGGGCAAGCAGCGGGGCGACGGCGCGTTGCCGACCTCGAATCTAGAATTCGCCGATGACCAGCACCGATTCAAGCCGTGGCGCAGCCTCCGCGCCGATCCATCGCATCGCGCCCAGCCTGTTGTCGGCCGACTTTGCCCGCCTAGGCGACGAGGTCCGCGATGTCATTGCGGCCGGTGCCGACTGGATCCACTTCGACGTGATGGACAACCATTACGTGCCGAACCTGACCTTCGGACCGATGGTCTGCGAGGCCTTGCGCAAACATGCGGTGACATCGGCCGGCGCCAAGGTGCCGATCGATGTGCACCTGATGGTGCAGCCGGTCGATGCGCTCGCGCAGGCGTTCTGCCGGGCCGGCGCCGACCTCGTCAGCTTTCATCCGGAGGCGTCGGCGCATGTCGATCGCAGCCTGCAGGTGATCAAGGCCGAAGGCTGCCAGGCCGGCCTGGTCTTCAATCCGGCGACGCCGCTCGATGTGCTCGACTGGGTTATCGACAAGGTCGATCTGGTGCTGATCATGAGCGTCAACCCTGGCTTCGGCGGGCAGAGCTTCATCGACGCGGCGCTGCGCAAGCTCGAGCAGGTGAGGCAACGCATCGATGCTCACCATGCAGCGACCGGCCGCGAGATCCGGCTCGAAATCGACGGCGGCGTCAAGGTCGACAACATCCGGCGCATCGCCGACGCCGGCGCCGACACCTTCGTCGCCGGCAGTGCGATCTTTGGCCAACCCGACTATGCGAAGGTGATTGCCGCGATGCGCGCGGAGCTCGCGCGGTGAGCGCGCTGGCGCAGGACGATGGCGCCGGCGTGCGCGCCGCGATCGTCGACCTCGACGGCACGATGGTCGATACGGTCGGCGATTTCGATGTCGCGCTGAATGCGATGCTTGCCGATCTGGCGCTGCCGGCGATCGACCGCGCATTCATCACCCAAACCGTCGGCAAGGGCTCCGAATACCTGATCCGCCGCGTGCTCGAGGCGATCGGCGCCGACGCCGCCCGCTACGACGACGCCTGGGCCGGCTATCAGGCCCACTACCGGCGCATCAACGGCCGGCATTCGGAGATTTATCCGGGTGTTCGCGAAGGGCTCGAGCAGTTGCGCGACCGCGGCTGGAAACTGGCCTGCCTGACCAACAAGCCGGGTGTCTTTGCCCGTGAGTTGCTCGATGCAAAGGGGCTGGCCGGTTTTTTCGAGGTGGTCAACGGCGGCGATGCCTTTGCGCGCAAGAAGCCCGACCCGCTGCCGCTGCTGAAGACCTGCGAGGCATTGGCGACCGACCCCGCGCAGACACTGATGATTGGCGACAGCAGCAACGATGCACGCGCCGCCCGCGCCGCCGGCTGCCCGGTCTGGCTGGTTTCCTACGGCTACAACCATGGCGAGCCGGTTGCCGACGTCGACTGCGACGGCATCGTCGACCGCCTCGACCAGCTGCCGCGGCTTGTGACAAGCCGCGCTCAGCGGCCAGCCTGATACACTTTTTCGATGTTCACCGCCCGCAAGCACATTCGCAGGTCAGCCGACCGGGGAGCCTGGCCCTGGCGACGCCGATTCGCTGCGGCCTGAGCGCCGGGCGCGCCTGGTTCGCGTCCGGTCCGCCTGACCGATGTCTGCTTGCCGCAATGGGCGCGTGATGAACCAATCGATCGCGTTGCACCGTCGGCTCCACCGGTGGGTCCTGCCCATCGATCCGTCTGGAACACCCCGGATGACTTGTTTCCCGCGCACGCCTTTGCGCTGCGGGTGGGCCGTGGAGGGCCCGCAATCGTGATCACCGAACTCGAATTCAAGAGCCTGGCCGCACAAGGCCACAACCGCATCCCGCTGATCGCCGAGGCCTTCGCCGATCTGGAAACGCCGCTGTCGCTGTATCTGAAGCTCGCCTACGGCAGCGGCGAAGGAAAAAACAGCTTTCTGCTCGAATCGGTCGTCGGCGGCGAACGTTTCGGCCGCTACTCCTTCATCGGGCTGCCGGCGCGCACGATGCTGCGGTCGACCGGCATGCGCACCGAAGTCGTCACCGACGGCCAAGTCGTCGAGACCGACGAGGGCAACCCGCTCGATTTCATCGCCCGCTACCAGGCGCGCTTCAAGGTTGCGTTGCGCCCCGGCATGCCGCGTTTCTGCGGCGGGCTGGCCGGTTATTTCGGCTACGACGCGGTACGCTACATCGAGCCGAAGCTGGCCGCGACGCACAAGGACGGCGGCATCGATACGCCGGACATCATGCTGCTGCAGTGCGAGGAACTGGCGGTCATCGACAACCTGTCGGGCCGGCTGTACCTGATCGTCTATGCCGACCCGCAGCAGCCCGAGGCCTTCTTCAATGCGAAGCGACGGCTCGCCGAACTCGGCGACAAGCTGAAATACAGCGTCACCGCGCCGGCCGTCCGGCGCGGCCAGTCGCATGGCGTCGAGCGCGATTTTGCAAAGGGTGACTACATCGCCGCGGTGCTGAAAGCGAAGGAGTACATCGCCGCCGGCGACATGATGCAGGTGCAGATCGGCCAGCGGCTGAAGAAGCGCTATACCGAAAGCCCGCTGAGCCTGTACCGCGCGCTGCGTTCGCTGAATCCGTCTCCGTACATGTATTTCTACGACATGGGCGATTTCCAGATCGTCGGCGCCTCACCTGAAATCCTGGTCCGTCAGGAGCAGACGCCCGATGGCGACAAGGTGACGATCCGGCCGCTGGCCGGCACCCGGCCGCGCGGCGCGACGCCGGAGCAGGACAAGGCGCTCGAGACCGAGCTGTCGGCCGACCCGAAGGAGCGCGCCGAGCACCTGATGCTGATCGACCTGGCGCGCAACGATATCGGTCGCATCGCGCAGATCGGCAGCGTCAAGGTCACCGAAGCATTTGCGGTCGAGCGTTATTCGCATGTGATGCACATCGTCAGCAATGTCGAGGGCCTGCTGAAACCAGGCACGACCAGCCTCGACGTGCTGCGCGCGACTTTCCCGGCCGGCACGCTGAGTGGCGCGCCGAAGGTGCGGGCGATGGAAATCATCGACGAACTCGAGCCGGTCAAGCGCGGCATCTACGGCGGCGCCTGCGGCTATCTGAGTTTTGCCGGCGACATGGACGTCGCGATCGCGATCCGCACCGGCATCGTCAAGGATCAGACGCTGTATGTGCAGGCGGCCGCCGGCGTGGTTGCCGATTCGGTGCCCGAACTCGAATGGAAGGAGACCGAAGCGAAGGCGCGTGCGCTTATCCGCGCTGCCGAACTGGTCGAGGAGGGCTTCTGACATGCTGTTGATGATCGACAACTACGACAGCTTCACCTTCAACCTGGTGCAATATTTCGGCGAGCTCGGCGAGGACGTGCGCGTCTTCCGCAACGACGAGATCACGCTCGACGGCATCGCGGAGCTGAAGCCCGATCAACTGGTGCTGTCGCCGGGCCCGTGTTCACCGGCCGAGGCCGGCATCTGCATCGATGCGATCAAGACCTTCATCGGCAAGCTGCCGATCCTCGGCGTCTGCCTCGGCCACCAGGCGATCGGCGCGGCGCTCGGCGGCAAGATCGTGCGCGCGCAGGTTCAAATGCACGGCAAGGCGAGCGACATCGCGAACGACGGCCAGGGTGTCTACAGCGGGCTGCCGGAGCGGTTTTCCGTGATCCGCTACCACTCGCTGGCGATCGACAAGGCGAGCCTGCCGGCCGAGCTCGAAATCACCTCGAGCACCGCCGATGGCGAAATCATGGGCGTTCGCCACAGTGCGCTGGCGGCGACGAAAACGCCGCTCGAAGGCGTGCAATTCCATCCGGAATCGATCCTCTCCGAACATGGCCATGCAATGCTGAAGAATTTTCTCGAGCTGTCGCGGCACGCAGCATGATGATCGACCTGCGCAGCGATACCGTGACCCGGCCGACGCCGGCGATGCGCGACGCGATGATGGCGGCCGAGGTCGGTGACGATGTCTTCGGCGACGACCCGACCGTTGATGCGCTGCAGCAGCGCATTGCCGCACTACTCGGCAAGCAGGCAGCGCTGTTCGTGCCGAGCGGCACGCAGAGCAACCTGTGTGCGCTGATGGCGCATTGCCAGCGTGGCGACGAATATCTGGTTGGGCAGATGGCGCATTGCTACCGCTGGGAGGCCGGCGGTGCGGCGGTGCTCGGCAGCATCCAGCCGCAGCCGCTGGCGCAGCGCTCCGACGGCACGATGTCGCTCGACGAGATCGAGTCGCAGATCAAGCCCGACGACTCGCATTTCGCGCGCACCCGGCTGCTTGCGCTGGAGAACACCTGGGGCGGCAAAGTACTGCCGCAGGCCTATGTCGAACAGGCTTGCGAGCTGGCGCACCGGCGCGGCCTGGCCACCCACCTCGACGGCGCGCGGCTGTTCAATGCCGCAGTGGCTGCAGCAGGCGATGCCGCGGCGCAGGCGCGGCGGCTGGCCGAGCCGTTCGACAGCGTATCGATCTGCTTCAGCAAGGGGTTGGGCGCGCCGGTCGGCTCGGCGCTGTGCGGTTCGACCGAGCTGATCGCGCGCGCCCGGCGGCTGCGCAAGATGCTGGGTGGCGGCATGCGCCAGGCCGGCGTGCTGGCGGCAGCGGCGCTGTTTGCGCTTGACCACCATGTCGACCGGCTCGCCGAAGACCACCACCATGCCAGGCTGCTCGCCGACGGCCTGCACGGGCTCGATGGCGTTGCCGTCGAGACGCCGCAGACCAACATGCTCTTCATCGACCTGACGCCCGAGCGGGCGGCCGGTGCGGTCGAGCGGCTGCGCGCTGCCGGCCTGTTGTGCACCGGGCTGTACCGGCTGCGGCTGGTAACCCACCTCGACCTTTCTGCCGACGATATCGCGCAGGCCATCCGGATCCTGCGCAGCAACCTTTAGGAGGCACCATGCCGATCACCGATACCGAAGCGCTGACGCGCACCATCGAGCACCGCGAGATCTTCCACGACGAGATGCTGGCGATCGTGCGCCGCATCATGAGCGGCGAAATGTCGCCGGTGATGATGGCCGCGATGCTGATCGGCCTGCGCGTCAAGAAGGAGACGATCGGCGAGATCACCGCAGCTGCGCAGGTGATGCGCGAATTCTCGACCCGCGTCGTCGTCGCCGACCGCAAGCATCTGGTCGACATCGTCGGCACCGGCGGTGATGGCTCGCACACCTTCAACATCTCGACCTGCAGCATGTTCGTTGCCGCCGCGGCCGGCGCCCGGGTCAGCAAACACGGCAACCGCAGCGTGTCGAGCAAATCGGGCAGTGCCGACGTGCTCGAGTCGCTCGGCGTGTCCTTGAACCTGACGCCTGCGGCGATCGCCCGCTGCATCGCCGATACCGGCATCGGTTTCATGTTCGCGCCGGCCCATCATCCGGCGATGAAAAATGTCGGCCCGGTGCGCAAGGAGCTTGGCGTGCGAACGATCTTCAATATCCTGGGCCCGCTGACCAATCCGGCCGACGCGCCGAATATCCTGATGGGCGTTTTCCACCCCGACCTGGTCGGCATCCAGGTCCGCGCGCTGCAGCGGCTCGGCGCCGAACATGCGGTGGTCGTTTATGGCCGCGACGGGCTGGACGAGGTGTCGCTTGGTGCCGCGACGATGGTCGGCGAATACAAGGACGGAGCGATCAACGAATACGAGATCCATCCGGAGGATTTCGGGCTGACGATGTCGAGCAGCCGCAACCTGCGCGTCGAGACACCCGAGGAATCGAAGGCGATGCTGCTCGGCGTGCTCGACAACGAGCCCGGCGCACCGCGCGACATCGTTGCGCTCAATGCCGGTGTCGCGTTGTATGCGGCGAATGTCGTGCCGTCGATGGCCGACGGCGTTGCGCTGGCCAGCGAGACGCTTGCCAGCGGTGCGGCCAAGGCGCGGATGAACCAGTTTGTCGAGCGCACCCGCGCGCTGGCCACCGAATCGTGAGCGACATCCTCGAGAAGATCGTCGCCGTCAAGCGCGACGAGGTTGCCGCCGCGAAACGGGCCCGCGATCTGCCGTCGCTGCGCCGCGATGCCGAGGCGCTCGGCGGCGTGCGTGATTTTGCCGCGGCGATGCGCACGAAGATCGACGCCGGGCGTGCCGCGGTGATTGCCGAAATCAAGAAGGCAAGCCCGAGCAAGGGTGTGCTGCGCGCCGATTTTCGTCCGGCCGATATCGCTGCCAGCTATGCCGGTGGTGGCGCCGCATGCCTCAGCGTGCTGACCGATCGGCAGTTTTTCCAGGGCAGCGCGCAATACCTGCAGGAGGCCCGCACGGCCTGCGCGCTGCCGGTGATCCGCAAGGATTTTCTGGTCGATCCGTACCAGGTCTACGAGGCGCGGGAAATGGGTGCCGACTGCATTCTGCTGATCGTCGCCTGCCTCGATCAGGACTTGATGGCCGAACTCGAGGCACAGGCGGTCGAACTCGGCATGGCGGTGCTGGTCGAGGCGCACGATGGCGCGGAACTCGACCGCGCGTTGCGCCTGCAAACGCCGCTGATCGGCATCAACAACCGCAATCTGCGCAGTTTCGAGGTCGATCTGGCGACCACGCTCGGCCTGCTGCCGGCGATTCCAGCCGACCGGCTGCTGGTCACCGAAAGCGGCATCCTCGATGCGGCGGACGTCGAGCGGATGCGCTCCGCCGGCGTCCACGGCTTTCTGGTCGGCGAGGCCTTCATGCGCGCCGATGATCCCGGGGCCGCGCTGGCCCGGCTGTTCGGATGAGCGCCGATGCGATGACGACGGTCCATTGCCAGCCCTGCGCCGGCGCGACGGTCGGTTTTGTCTTCATCTGCCCGGGGCGGTTCGAGGCCAATCGCGGTTATCCGTGTGCGGCAGGTACCGGCGCCAACCTGGCGCGCGCGCTGGTCGAGCTGAACCGGCGCGCGCCGGAGGTCTTCCGCTCGCCGCAGCGCAGTGACTACCTGGTCACCAACGCCTGGTCGACGGTTGAATACCCGGCGCTGACCGGCCGCTCGGTGCCGAGCGAGGCCGAAGTGCTGGCGCCGGCCAATCTGGACCGGCTGGCCGCCGAGATCGCGCAGCTGCAGACCGTCGTCGCCTGTGGCGCGCAGGCGCATGCGGCGCTGCGGGCGATTTCGCTGCGGCGGCCGGAACTGCGGGTTGCCTATGCGCGACACCTCAGCCAGCGCTCGGTCAACATGATTCCGGGCGGCAGCGATACGCCGCAGCGGATCGCCCGCTGGGTCGATCTGGTGCTCGCGCAGATTGCCGAAGCTGACGCTGGAAACGAGGCCGGCCCGCAATCGGGGAAAACGGCGCCAGCTGTGTTATAGTCCCGGGTTCACCGGAGGGGTGCCCGAGTGGCTAAAGGGGGCAGACTGTAAATCTGTTGGCTTACGCCTACGTTGGTTCGAATCCAACCTCCTCCACCAGTGAAAGGCAAGATCCAGACAGCAAGCGGTTTTTTGGCGGTTTTCCGGGCTTCGCTGTCGCGGCGGGCTCGCAGGCTTCAAAGCGGGAGTAGTTCAATGGTAGAACTCCAGCCTTCCAAGCTGATCACGCGGGTTCGATTCCCGTCTCCCGCTCCAGTTTTCTGATCGCTGTCGGTCGGTTTGTGCGGTATGTGTGAGTGAGTGGTTGGTCGTCAGAGGCATGGTGAACGCGCGTTTCCATGCCTGTGTCGACCGGCAAGATTGACTGCCCATGTGGCTCAGTGGTAGAGCACTCCCTTGGTAAGGGAGAGGTCGCGCGTTCGATCCGCGCCATGGGCACCACGATTCGTTTGTTAGCAGGATGGCGCGTTTGCTCGGCAAACCCATCTCTTTGACGGAGAAAACAAGATGGCAAAAGGTAAATTCGAGCGGACCAAGCCGCACGTGAACGTTGGCACGATCGGTCACGTGGACCACGGCAAGACGACGCTGACGGCGGCGATCACGACGATCCTGGCGGCGAAGTTCGGTGGCGAGGCCAAGGGCTACGACCAGATCGACGCGGCGCCGGAAGAGAAGGCGCGCGGCATCACGATCAATACCGCACACGTCGAGTACGAGACGGCGAACCGCCACTATGCACACGTCGACTGCCCGGGGCACGCCGACTACGTGAAGAACATGATCACCGGCGCGGCGCAGATGGACGGCGCGATCCTGGTGTGCTCGGCCGCTGACGGCCCGATGCCGCAGACGCGTGAGCACATCCTGCTGGCCCGCCAGGTCGGTGTGCCGTACATCATCGTGTTCCTGAACAAGTGCGACATGGTCGACGACGCCGAGCTGCTCGAGCTGGTCGAGATGGAAGTGCGCGAGCTGCTCGACAAATACGACTTCCCGGGCGACACGACGCCGATCGTTCACGGCAGCGCGAAGCTGGCGATCGAGGGCGACAAGGGCGAGCTCGGCGAAGGCGCGATCATGAAGCTGGCCGAGGCACTCGACAGCTACATCCCGACGCCCGAGCGCGCGGTTGACGGCGCATTCCTGATGCCGGTCGAGGACGTTTTCTCGATCTCGGGTCGCGGCACCGTCGTGACGGGCCGGGTCGAGCGCGGCATCATCAAGGTCGGCGAGGAAATCGAGATCGTCGGCATCAACCCGACGCAGAAGACGACCTGCACCGGCGTCGAGATGTTCCGCAAGCTGCTGGACCAGGGCCAGGCTGGCGACAACGTCGGTATCCTGCTGCGCGGCACCAAGCGTGAAGACGTGCAGCGTGGCCAGGTGCTGTGCAAGCCGGGTTCGGTCAAGCCGCACACCCACTTCACGGCCGAGATCTACGTGCTGAGCAAGGAAGAAGGTGGCCGTCACACGCCGTTCTTCAACAACTACCGGCCGCAGTTCTATTTCCGTACGACGGACGTGACCGGTGCGGTCGAGCTGCCGAAGGACAAGGAAATGGTGATGCCGGGCGACAACGTCAGCATCACGGTCAAGCTGATTGCGCCGATCGCGATGGAAGAAGGTCTGCGTTTCGCGATTCGTGAAGGCGGCCGCACCGTTGGTGCCGGCGTCGTCGCGAAGATCATGGAATAAGCTTGGGTCGACGACAGCGAGGAATTCAGACTGCAGGGGCGTAGCTCAATTGGCAGAGCGCTGGTCTCCAAAACCAGAGGTTGGGGGTTCGATGCCCTCCGCCCCTGCCACTCGGTGCCAAGACTTACAACGGACCGAATCGGCAAACTGAAAACTTCCATCCTCGCTCCGGCCCGCACAGCACTTGGTGCTTGCGGGCTTTGCCGTTGCAGTTTGCCGAACCCGGCGGCTGCCAGCGGCCCTGAATTGAACTGAATGACAGCATGTCGAATCCAACCGTCGAAACCGTAACAACCGGCGCTGACAAGGCGAAGCTGGCTGCGGCCGCCGTGCTGGCAGTCGGCGCGATCGTCGCGTTTTATGCGCTCGGCACGCAGGAGCTTTGGCTGCGCGTGCTCGCGCTGCTCGGCCTGATGGTGGTCGCGATCGCTGTCTTTTTTACCTCCGAACCCGGCAAGCAGCTTGTTGCTTATGGGCGCGACTCCATCAAGGAGGTGCGCAAGGTCGTCTGGCCGACGCGCAAGGAAGCGCTGCAGATGACCGGTTATGTCTTTGCCTTCGTATTCGTGATGGCCTTGTTTCTGTGGTTGACCGACAAGACGCTGGAATGGGTGCTGTACGACCTGGTGTTGGGTTGGAAGCGTTGAGGATCTACCAATGAGCGACCCGAATGAAAATCTGGCGAACCTGGTGACGGGCGACGCCGCTGGCGAGGCTGCGGCGCCGATGGCCGCGCCGTCGCGCCCGAACCTGCGCTGGTATGTGGTTCATGCCTACTCCGGCATGGAAAAGGCCGTCGAGCGCAATCTGCGCGAGCGCATCGACCGCTCCGGCATGCAGGACAAGTTCGGCCGCATCCTGGTGCCGATGGAAGAAGTTGTCGAGCTGAAAAACGGCAAGAAGTCGGTCACCGAGCGTCGCTTCTTCCCCGGCTATGTGCTGGTCGAGATGGAGATGGCCGACGACAGCTGGCACCTCGTCAAGCACACCAGCAAGGTCACCGGCTTTGTCGGCGGCGCGAAGAACCGGCCGTCGCCGATTTCCGAAGCAGAAGTGGCGAAGATCGTCAACCAGATGCAGGAAGGTGTCGAGAAGCCGCGGCCGAAGGTCGAGTGGTCGGTCGGCGAGATGGTCCGTGTCAAGGAAGGCCCGTTCACCGATTTCAACGGCGCAGTCGAGGACGTCAACTACGACAAGTCGAAGGTGCGTGTCTCGGTGACGATTTTCGGCCGTGCGACGCCGGTCGAACTCGATTTCGGGCAGGTCGAGAAGGTCTGACGGCAGCAAAACGAGCCTGACCGGGCTCGTTGTCGGCAGCAATGCCGGCCGAACCGGTCCGTAGCCGGGGACGACGTGACGTCCCCAGGAGGAGCCGAGGTAACCAGTCCTTCGGCGCTTGCACTCGGGAACCGTCGCCGCAATGGCAGTGGTTCCTTATTCGAAAGTGGTAAGAAATGGCAAAGAAAATAGTCGGCTTCATCAAGCTGCAGGTCCCTGCAGGCAAAGCCAATCCGTCGCCCCCGATCGGCCCGGCACTCGGCCAGCGTGGCCTGAACATCATGGAGTTCTGCAAGGCGTTCAACGCGCAGACCTCCAGCATGGAGCCCGGCCTCGTGTTGCCGGTGGTGATCACTGCGTTTGCGGACAAGTCCTTCACCTTCGTGCTGAAGACGCCGCCGGCAACCGTGCTGATCAAGAAATCGCTGAAGCTCGACAAGGGCTCGCCGAAGCCGAATGCGCAGAAGGTCGGCAAGATGACCCGTGCGCAGATCGAGGAAATTGCAAAAACCAAGATGAAGGACCTGAGCGCGGCCGATCTGGACGCTGCCGTCCGCACGATCGCCGGTTCGGCCCGCTCGATGGGCGTCACCGTGGAAGGAGTCGTCTGATCATGGCCAAACTGACCAAACGCCAGAAGGCACTCGCCGGCAAGGTCGATTCGACCAAGCTGTACCCGCTCGACGGCGCGCTCGCGCTCGTCAAGGAATGCGCGACCGCGAAATTCGATGAGTCGATCGACGTCGCTGTGCAGCTCGGCATCGATGCGAAGAAGTCGGACCAGGTGGTTCGCGGCGCTGTCGTGATGCCCAATGGCACCGGCAAGACCAAGCGCGTCGCCGTCTTTGCGCAGGGCGCGAAGGCCGAGGAGGCGAAAGCCGCCGGCGCCGACATCGTCGGCATGGAAGACCTGGCCGAGAAGATCAAGGCCGGCCAGATGGACTTCGACGTCGTCATCGCGTCGCCCGACACGATGCGCATCGTCGGTACGCTGGGCCAGATTCTCGGCCCGCGCGGCCTGATGCCGAACCCGAAGGTCGGCACCGTGACGCCCGATGTCGCCACCGCGGTGAAAAACGCCAAGGCCGGCCAGGTGCAGTTCCGTGTCGACAAGGCCGGCATCGTGCACGGCACGATCGGTCTGCGCTCGTTCGAGACCGACAAGCTGATGGGCAACCTGCGCGCGCTGATCGAGGCGCTGAACAAGGCCAAGCCGGCCACCAGCAAGGGTGTCTACCTGCGCAAGGTCGCCGTCTCGTCGACGATGGGCATCGGTGCCCGCGTCGACATCGCGTCGATCAATGCCGCGTCGGCACAGGCCTGATTGAAAACCGGTTGCGGCGCGAGTCTGGCGCCGTGACCGTTTGCAGAGTTTGGTGGGTTGTCGCCTCCCCGGAGGCGGCAGGTCATCCAAGACCGCTGGTGTCGACCGCAAGGTCGGCTTAATCGCCAGCGCAGATGGCGGTCCCGCCGTGAAGGATTGAATTTTCCGGATCGGATGGTCGCTGAAACGTGGCGTGTGGGGCGGCTGCAAAGCCAAACCGCACAGATGTGAGGAGTAGACCTTGAGTCTCAACCGCAACGAAAAGCAGACCGTGGTGACGGATGTGGCAGCCCAGGCGGCTCGCTCGCAGACGCTCGCGCTGGCTGAATACCGTGGCCTCACCGTGGCACACCTGGACACGTTGCGCCGCACGGCGCGCGAAAGCGGCGTTTATCTTCACGTGCTGAAGAATTCGCTGGCTCGTCGCGCCGTTGCCGGCACACCGTTCGAGGTGGCCTCGGAGAGCATGGTCGGCCCGCTGATCTATGGTTTTTCCGAAGATGCAGTCGCCGCGGCAAAGGTCCTGTCGGACTTCGCCAAGGGCAACGACAAGCTGATCGTGATGGGCGGCGCCTATGCAGGCAAGGCCCTCAATGCTGACGGCGTGAAGGCGCTGGCGGCGATCCCGAGCAAGGAAGTGCTGCTGTCCCAGCTGCTCGGCCTGATGCAAAGCCCGGTCTCGCGCATGGCGCGGGTGCTGGCTGCATTGGCTGAACAGCGTGGCGAAGGCGCTGCGCCGGCAGGCGATGCGCCTGCCGCCGAAGCCCCGGCCGCTGCCTGATCGCACGATCAATCTTCGTTTATTCAATTCAAGAGTTAGGAAATCAAAATGGCATTCGATAAAGACGCATTCCTGAGCGCACTCGACAGCATGTCGGTGATGGAACTCAATGACCTGGTCAAGGCCATTGAAGAGAAATTCGGCGTGTCCGCCGCTGCAATGGCCGCTCCGGCCGGCGCGGGTGGTGGTGCAGCAGCTGCTGTCGCCGAAGAGCAGACCGAGTTCAACGTCGTGCTGCAAGAAGCCGGCGCGAACAAGGTGTCGGTCATCAAGGCGGTTCGCGAGCTGACCGGCCTGGGCCTGAAGGAAGCCAAGGACCTCGTCGACGGCGCTCCGAAGAACGTGAAGGAAGCCGTTGCCAAGGCCGACGCAGAAGCTGCGCTGAAGAAGCTGGTCGAAGCCGGCGCCAAGGCCGAGATCAAGTAAGCGACATCCGTGTTGCGGGCCGGGTGCCAAAGGCTCCTGGCCCTTTGTTCTTTTCGCGTCGCTTTGGCGCGGAATTCCTGGGTTGTCTACAGAGATAACCCTAGGAGAGCAGCTGGAAAGCCCTCGAGCCGACAATCGAGGGTTTTCCAAGTGTTCTCTGATCCGACTGCAGAGAACGGGTTTGGTCGGACTCCGGTGCAATGCCGGGGTTGTCCGCCAGCGGCTGGTAGTGGCCAGCCACCAAGCTTCGAGTGCCAGACCCGGGGTCGCCGGCGGGCCGTTCCGCCGCGACCACGTATCCCCGCAGGGGAGGCGAAGTCCGCTCGCGGATCTCGGGGTCGCTCGATACGACAGTCGCCGACGGGGATGAGGCCAGGGCCGGGCCAGTCCCCTGAGACGGAGTGAGAAATCACCTATGGCGCAGCAAACAACCCCCTACACCTATACCGAACGCAAGCGTATCCGCAAGAGTTTCGGCAAGCGTGAGAGCGTTCTCAACGTTCCTTATCTGCTGACGATGCAGAAGGAGTCCTACGTCGCGTTCCTGCAAAAGGACGTGCCGCCACAGAAACGCAAACCCGAGGGACTGCAGGCTGCATTCCTCTCGGCATTCCCGATTGTTTCGCACAACGGGTTCGTCGAGATGAAATTCATCGAATTCAACATGGCCAAACCCGCGTTCGATACGCGGGAGTGCCGCCAGCGTGGACTGACCTACGCCGCCGCCGTGCGCGCGAAGCTGCAGATGATCATCTATGACCGGGAGTCGCCGCAGGCGAAAACCGTCAAGGAGATCAAGGAGCAGGAGGTCTACATGGGCGAAGTGCCGCTGATGACCGACTACGGCTCGTTCATCGTCAACGGCACCGAGCGCGTCATCGTCTCGCAGCTGCACCGCTCGCCGGGCGTCTTCTTCGAGCACGACAAGGGCAAGACCCACAGCTCGGGCAAGCTGCTGTTCTCGGCGCGCATCATCCCCTATCGCGGTTCGTGGCTCGATTTCGAGTTCGACCCGAAGGATGCGCTGTATTTCCGCGTCGACCGCCGCCGCAAGATGCCGGTGACGATCCTGCTGAAGGCGATCGGCCTGAATCCCGAGCAGATCCTCGCCCACTTCTTCGTCTTCGACAATTTCCGTCTGATGGACTCGGGCGCCCAGCTCGAATTCGTTGCTGACCGTCTGCGCGGCGAAATCGCCCGCTTCGACATCACCGACAAGAACGGCAAGGTGATCGTCGAGAAGGACAAGCGCATCACCGCGCGCCACACGCGCGAGCTCGAGAAGTCGGAGACGCAGTTCCTGAGCGTGCCGGAAGACTTCCTCGCCGGCCGCATGCTGGCCCGCAACATCGTCGACGAGGATACCGGCGAGATCATCGCGAAGGCCAACGACGAGCTGACCGAAGCGGTGCTGAAGAAGCTGCGCACCGCCGGCATCAAGGAGTTCCAGGCGCTGTACACGAACGAGCTCGACGAAGGCGCCTACATCTCGCAGACGCTGGCCGCCGACGAGACCGCCGACCAGCTGGCCGCGCGCGTCGCGATCTACCGCATGATGCGTCCCGGCGAGCCGCCGACCGAAGATGCGGTCGAGGCGCTGTTCAACCGCCTGTTCTACAACGCCGATACCTACGACCTGTCGCGCGTCGGCCGGATGAAGTTCAATGCCCGGGTCGGCCGCGATACGCCGGAAGGCCCGATGACGCTGTCGAACGACGACATCCTCGATGTCGTCAAGATCCTGGTCGAGCTGCGCAACGGCCGCGGCGAGGTCGACGACATCGACCACCTCGGCAATCGCCGTGTGCGTTGCGTCGGCGAGCTGGCCGAGAACCAGTACCGCTCGGGCCTGGCGCGGATCGAGAAGGCGGTCAAGGAGCGTCTCGGCCAGGCCGAGACCGAAGCCCTGATGCCGCACGACCTGATCAACAGCAAGCCGATCTCGGCCGCGCTGAAGGAATTCTTCGGCGCGTCGCAGCTGTCGCAGTTCATGGACCAGACCAACCCGCTGTCCGAGATCACGCACAAGCGTCGCGTCTCGGCCCTCGGCCCGGGTGGCCTGACCCGCGAACGTGCCGGCTTCGAAGTCCGCGACGTGCACCCGACGCACTACGGCCGGGTCTGCCCGATCGAGACGCCGGAAGGTCCGAACATCGGCCTGATCAACTCGCTGGCGCTGTATGCGCAGCTGAACGAATACGGCTTCCTCGAGACGCCGTACCGCCGCGTCGAGAACGGCCAGGTGACCGACCAGATCGACTACCTGTCGGCGATCGAGGAAGGCAAATATGTGATCGCGCAGGCGAGCGCGACGCTCGACGAGAAGGGTCGCTTGATCGACGAGCTGGTCAGCGCGCGTGACAACGGCGAATCGATCCTGACGATGGCCGAGCGCATCCAGTACATGGACGTCGCGCCGACCCAGATCGTCTCGGTGGCCGCGTCGCTGGTGCCGTTCCTCGAGCACGACGATGCGAACCGCGCACTGATGGGCGCGAACATGCAGCGCCAGGCCGTGCCGACGTTGCGCCCCGAGAAGGCGCTGGTCGGTACCGGTGTCGAGCGGGTCGCCGCGAAAGACTCGGGCACCGTCGTCGCTGCCCGCCGTGGTGGCGTCGTCGACTATGTCGATACCAACCGCATCGTGATCCGCGTCAACGACAAGGAGACGGTGGCGGGCGAAGTCGGTGTCGACATCTACAACCTGATCAAGTACCAGCGTTCGAACCAGAATACGAACATCCACCAGCGCCCGATTGTCAAGCGGGGTGATGTCGTCTCGGCCGAGGACATCATTGCCGACGGCGCCTCGACCGACATCGGTGAGCTGGCACTCGGCCAGAACATGCTGGTCGCGTTCATGCCGTGGAACGGCTACAACTTCGAGGACTCGATCCTGATCTCGGAGCGCGTGGTTGCCGAAGATCGCTACACCTCGATCCACATCGAGGAACTGGTCGTGATGGCGCGCGACACCAAGCTCGGTTCCGAGGAAATCACCCGCGACATCCCGAACCTCTCCGAACAGCAACTGGCTCGCCTCGACGAATCGGGCATCGTCTATGTCGGTGCCGAGGTCAATCCGGGCGATACGCTGGTCGGCAAGGTCACGCCGAAGGGCGAAACGACGCTGACGCCGGAAGAGAAGCTGCTGCGCGCGATCTTCGGCGAGAAGGCGTCCGACGTGAAGGACACCTCGCTGCGTGTCGACCAGGGCACCAGCGGCACTGTCATCGACGTGCAGGTCTTCACCCGTGAAGGAATCCAGCGCGACAAGCGGGCCCAGCAGATCATCGACGACGAGCTGAAGCGCTTCCGTCTCGACCTGAACGACCAGCTGCGAATCGTCGAGGCCGACGCCTTCGACCGGATCGAGAAGCTGCTGATCGGCAAGGCTGCCAACGGCGGCCCGCAGAAGATCGCCAAGGGAACGGTGATCGACAAGGCCTATCTGGTCGGCGTCGAGAAATACCACTGGTTCGACATCCGTCCGGCCGAAGACGATGTCGCGAACCAGCTCGAATCGATCAAGAATTCGCTCGAGCAGACCCGTCACAGCTTCGACCTCGCGTTCGAAGAGAAGCGCAAGAAGCTGACGCAGGGCGACGAGCTGCCGGCCGGCGTGCTGAAGATGGTCAAGGTCTACCTGGCCGTCAAGCGCCGCCTGCAGCCTGGCGACAAGATGGCCGGCCGCCACGGCAACAAGGGTGTGGTGTCGAAGATCGTTCCGATCGAGGACATGCCCTACATGGCCGATGGCACGCCGTGCGACATCGTGCTGAACCCGCTCGGCGTGCCGTCGCGGATGAACGTCGGCCAGGTGCTCGAGGTTCACCTCGGCTGGGCCGGCAAGGGCATCGGCCAGCGCATCGGCGACATGCTGCAGCAGCACGCGAAGGCGAGCGAACTGCGCAAGTTCCTCGACGAGCTTTACAACAAGTCGGGCGGCAAGACCGAGAAGCTGGACAGCCTCAGCGACGAAAACGTCATCGAGATGGCGAGCAACCTCGTCAAGGGTGTGCCGTTCGCGACGCCGGTCTTCGACGGCGCTGCGGAAGAAGAAATCCGCGGCATGCTGAAGCTGGCCTATCCGGACGAGATCGCGAAGGCGAAGGGGCTGACCCCGACACGCACGCAGGCCATCCTGCACGACGGCCGCACCGGCGACGCTTTCGAGCGTCCGGTGACGGTGGGCTACATGCACGTGCTGAAGCTGCACCACCTGGTCGACGACAAGATGCACGCGCGTTCGACCGGCCCGTACAGCCTGGTGACCCAGCAGCCGCTGGGCGGCAAGGCGCAGTTCGGTGGCCAGCGTTTCGGCGAGATGGAAGTGTGGGCGCTCGAGGCCTACGGTGCGAGCTATGTGTTGCAGGAAATGCTGACCGTCAAGTCCGACGACGTCAACGGCCGTACCAAGGTGTACGAGTCGATCGTCAAGGGCGAGCACGCGATCGAGGCCGGCATGCCGGAATCGTTCAACGTGCTGGTCAAGGAGATCCGCTCGCTTGGCATCGACATCGAACTTGAACGGAATTGACGTGCCAAAGCCGCGCCATGCTGCGTTGTTCGGTCGGTTGCATAGCGCTGCTATGCGGCCCTCCCTCTCGCCTTGCCTGACGCGCCTTTGATCCCGTCACTTCTCGTTCAAGTTGCGTTCTGAATTCTTAGGAGAAAACCCATGAAGGGCTTGCTCGACCTTTTCAAGCAATTCACCCCGGATGAGCATTTCGATGCCATCAAGATCGGCCTCGCTTCGCCGGAGAAGATCCGCAGCTGGTCGTTCGGTGAAGTCAAGAAGCCGGAAACCATCAACTACCGGACCTTCAAGCCGGAACGTGATGGCCTGTTCTGCGCCAAGATCTTCGGTCCGATCAAGGACTACGAGTGCCTGTGCGGCAAATACAAGCGACTGAAGCACCGCGGCGTGATCTGCGAGAAGTGCGGCGTCGAGGTCACGCAGACCAAGGTGCGGCGCGACCGCATGGGTCACATCGACCTGGCTGCGCCGTGCGCGCACATCTGGTTCCTGAAGTCGCTGCCGTCGCGTCTGGGCCTGGTGCTCGACATGACGCTGCGCGACATCGAGCGCGTGCTGTATTTCGAAGCTTATGTCGTCGTCGACCCGGGCATGACGCCGCTGAAGAAGTTCAGCATCATGACCGAGGACGACTATGACGCGAAGCGCACCGAATTCGGCGACGAATTCATCGCGCTGATGGGCGCCGAGGGCGTCAAGAAGCTGCTCGAGGAGATCGATCTCGATCTCGAGATCGAGAAGCTGCGCGGCGACATGACCGGCTCCGAGCTGAAGGTCAAGAAGAACTCGAAGCGCCTGAAGGTGATGGAAGCCTTCAAGAAGTCGGGCATCAAGCCGCAGTGGATGGTGATGGACGTGCTGCCGGTGCTGCCGCCGGACCTGCGTCCGCTGGTGCCGCTGGACGGTGGCCGCTTCGCGACCTCCGACCTGAACGACCTGTATCGCCGCGTCATCAACCGCAACAACCGTCTGGCCCGCCTGCTCGAACTGAAGGCGCCGGAGATCATCGTCCGCAACGAGAAGCGGATGCTGCAGGAAGCGGTCGACTCGCTGCTCGACAACGGCCGTCGCGGCAAGGCGATGACCGGCGCCAACAAGCGTGCGCTGAAGTCGCTCGCCGACATGATCAAGGGCAAGAGCGGTCGTTTCCGGCAGAACCTGCTGGGCAAACGCGTCGACTATTCGGGCCGTTCGGTCATTGTGGTCGGCCCGACGCTGAAGCTGCACCAGTGCGGCCTGCCGAAACTGATGGCGCTCGAGCTGTTCAAGCCGTTCATCTTCTCGCGTCTCGAAGCCATGGGCATCGCGACGACGATCAAGGCGGCGAAGAAGGAAGTCGAATCCGGCACGCCGGTGGTCTGGGACATCCTCGAGGAAGTCATCAAGGAACATCCGGTGATGCTGAACCGTGCGCCGACGCTGCACCGTCTCGGCATCCAGGCATTCGAGCCGGTGCTGATCGAAGGCAAGGCGATCCAGCTGCATCCGTTGGTCTGCTCGGCGTTCAACGCCGACTTCGACGGCGACCAGATGGCCGTCCACGTGCCGCTGTCGATCGAGGCGCAGATGGAAGCGCGCACGCTGATGCTGGCGTCGAACAACATCCTGTTCCCGGCCAACGGCGAACCGTCGATCGTGCCGTCGCAGGACGTCGTGCTCGGCCTGTATTACGCCACCCGCGAGCGCATCAACGGCAAGGGCGAAGGCATCATCTTCTCCGACGTCTCCGAAGTGCATCGCGCGCTGGACAACGGCGAAGTCGAAATCACCGCAAAGATCAGCCTGCGCCTGACCGAGTACACGAAGGGTGCGGACGGCGAGTTCGTGCCGAATTCGAAGCTGGTCGACACGACCGTCGGTCGTGCGCTGCTCAGCGAGATCCTGCCGAAGGGCCTGCCGTTCAGCAACATCAACAAGGCGCTGAAGAAGAAGGAAATCTCGCGGCTGATCAACACCTCGTTCCGCAAGTGCGGTCTGAAGGAAACCGTCGTCTTCGCCGACAAGCTGCTGCAAAGCGGCTTCCGGCTGGCCACCCGTGCCGGCATCTCGATCGCCATCGACGACATGCTGGTGCCGAAGGAGAAGCCGGGCCTGATCGAGCGTGCCGAAAAGGAAGTCAAGGAAATCGAGCAGCAGTATGTCTCGGGCCTGGTGACCTCCGGCGAGCGCTACAACAAGGTGGTCGACATCTGGGGCAAGACCGGCGACGAAGTCGGCAAGGTCATGATGAGCCAGCTGTCGAAGGAGAAGACGACCGACCGCCACGGCAACGAAGTGGCGCAGGAGTCGTTCAACTCGATCTACATGATGGCCGACTCGGGCGCGCGCGGTTCTGCGGCGCAGATTCGCCAGCTCGCCGGCATGCGGGGCCTGATGGCCAAGCCTGACGGCTCGATCATCGAGACGCCGATCACCGCGAACTTCCGCGAGGGTCTGAACGTCCTGCAGTACTTCATCTCGACCCACGGCGCTCGGAAGGGCCTGGCCGACACCGCGCTGAAGACCGCCAACTCCGGCTACCTGACGCGTCGACTGGTCGACGTGACGCAGGATCTGGTGGTGATCGAGGACGACTGCGGCACGCAGAACGGCATGGCGATGCGCGCGCTGGTCGAAGGCGGCGAAGTCATCGAGAGCCTTCGCGACCGCATCCTCGGCCGTGTCACCGCGGTCGAGGTGCTGCATCCGGAGTCCCAGCAGATGCTGCTGGAGCCGGGCACGCTGCTCGACGAAGACCAGCTCGACGATCTCGAGGCGGCCGGCGTCGACGAGGTCAAGGTGCGCACTGCGCTGACCTGCGACACGCGTTTCGGCATCTGCGCCAAGTGCTACGGCCGTGACCTCGGCCGTGGCGGCCTGGTCAACCAGGGCGAAGCGATCGGCGTGATTGCTGCGCAGTCGATCGGTGAGCCGGGTACCCAGCTGACGATGCGGACCTTCCACATCGGTGGTGCGGCATCCCGTGCGGCGATTGCGTCGAGCGTCGACGCCAAGTCGGACGGCATGGTCGGCTTCAATGCGACGATGCGCTACGTGACCAACAGCAAGGGCGACCTGGTCGTGATTTCGCGTTCCGGCGAAATCCTGATCTCCGACCAGCATGGTCGCGAGCGCGAGCGCCACAAGCTGCCGTATGGCGCGCTGTTGTCGGTCAAGCCCGACCAGCAGGTCAAGGCCGGCACCGTGCTGGCGAACTGGGACCCGCTGACCCGACCAATCATCACCGAATTCGCCGGCAAGGCGAAGTTCGAGAATGTCGAGGAAGGCGTCACCGTGGCCAAGCAGGTCGACGAGGTCACCGGCCTGTCGACGCTGGTCGTCATCGACTCGAAGCGCCGCGGCGTCGCCAAGGTGGTTCGTCCGCAGGTCAAGCTGCTCGACCCGGCCGGCAATGAAGTGAAGATCCCCGGCACCGACCACTCGGTGACGATCGGTTTCCCGGTCGGCTCGCTGGTGCAGATCCGCGACGGACAGGACCTGCTGCCTGGTGAGGTGCTGGCGCGTATTCCGGTCGAAGGCCAGAAGACGCGGGACATCACCGGCGGTCTGCCGCGGGTTGCCGAACTGTTCGAGGCGCGCACGCCGAAGGACAAGGGCACGCTCGCCGAGATCACCGGCACGGTGTCGTTCGGCAAGGAGACCAAGGGCAAGGTTCGCCTGCAGATCACCGATCCGGAAGGCAACGTCTACGAAGAACTCGTGCCGAAGGAAAAGAACATCGTGGTCCACGAGGGCCAGGTGGTCAACAAGGGCGAGAACATCGTCGACGGTCCGGCCGATCCGCAGGACATCCTGCGTCTGCTGGGCATCGAGGACCTGGCGCGCTATATCGTCGACGAGGTGCAGGACGTCTACCGTCTGCAGGGTGTGAAGATCAACGACAAGCACATCGAGGTGATCGTTCGCCAGATGCTGCGTCGGGTGCAGATCGTCAACCCTGGCGACACGACCTACATCGCCGGCGAGCAGGTCGAGCGTTCGGAACTGCTCGATACCAACGACAAGATGATGGCCGAAGGCAAGATGATCGCGACCCATGCCGACGTGCTGCTGGGCATCACGAAGGCGTCGTTGTCGACCGACAGCTTCATCTCGGCGGCATCGTTCCAGGAAACCACCCGCGTGCTGACCGAAGCCGCGATCATGGGCAAACGCGACGAATTGCGCGGCCTGAAGGAAAACGTCATCGTCGGCCGGCTGATCCCGGCAGGTACCGGCATGGCCTTCCACCAGGCGCGCAAGGCGAAGGAAGAGATGGACGACGCCGAGCGCCGTGCCATCGCCCAGCAGGAGGCCGAGGAACTGGCTGCCGCGCAGATGGCGGCGGTCGACGCAGCCGGTGGCGAAGTCGAGGAGTGATCGTTGCGGTGGTGTCCGGGCCGATCGGCCTGGACCCATCGTGAAGTCGAGGGCGGCTGCGGCCGCCCTTTTTCATGCCTCGACGGCGCTGGCGTCGGGCGACGGCGGCGTCCAGTTGGATGGCGCAACGATCTCGAGGCCGAACAGTCGGGCCTCGCGCGCCACTTTCAGCACCGCGCGGTCGCGGCTGAGCAGCCATCTGGCGCCGTGGGCCAGCGCCAGATCGATGAATTTCTGGTCGTCCGGATCGCTGCAGCGGCAGCGGCGCGCCATCGCGGCGGCCGGTACGGCCGCTGGATGGATCACCGCGTGGCGCAGCCAGGCGGCTTCGATCGCGGCGCGATCCGGTTGCCGTTCGGCGCCGACGCCGCGCCCGAGCACATCGTCCAGTTCGTCGCGCAGCGCGCCGGCCGCCAGCCAGCGGACCGCGCCGGATTCGATCGCCGCTGCCAACGCTTGGCAGGCCGGATCGCGAAAGACCAGCCAGTCGAGCACGACATTGGTATCGAGCACGATGCCTGGGGTGGTGGACGACGGCATGACGGACGTTTCGGTGAAGCTGCTTGCGGATGCGGGCCAACCCGAATATAATCGAGGGCTTTTCGGCGGATTTCGCTGTGCTTCCTGGCGGGCGGCCCTTTCGGAGTCAACTCTGACACCGGCTTGCCTGTCATCACGGAGTGCTTTATTTGCGTCGAAGCTCGGGGAGCGTCCAGCGCTGCGATACCAGCCGCCCCGGCCGCCCCGTCTTTTCTGAATGTGACTTCAAACGGGAACAAGTTACAAATGCCAACGATCAACCAGCTCGTGAGTCACGGTCGTGAGACCGAGGTCACGAAATCAAAATCGCCTGCTCTGCAGGGCGGTCCGCAGCGCCGTGGCGTTTGCACCCGCGTCTACACGACGACGCCGAAGAAGCCGAACTCGGCGCTTCGCAAGGTCGCCAAGGTGCGCCTGACGAACGGCTTCGAAGTGATTTCCTACATCGGCGGCGAAGGCCACAACCTGCAGGAACACAGCGTCGTGCTGGTTCGCGGCGGCCGCGTCAAGGACCTGCCGGGTGTGCGTTACCACATCGTCCGCGGCTCGCTCGACCTGCAAGGGGTCAAGGACCGCAAGCAGGCCCGTTCGAAGTACGGTGCCAAGCGGCCGAAGAAGGCCTGAGGCCGCGTCAGCGGCAAGCGTCGGTTTAGGCCGGCAAGTTTTTCGGTGGGCCTGCGGGCTCGTCGAGTAAGTGGGTGGCCCCAATACCGGTGGCGCCCGAGGCGAGGGCAAGAGCCCGAGCCAACTGAAGCAAAAGGAAGAGTGAAATGCCACGTCGTCGCGAAGTTCCCAAACGGGAAATCCTGCCTGATCCGAAATTCGGTTCGGTCGATCTGTCGAAGTTCATGAACGTCATCATGGAATCGGGCAAGAAGGCTGTTGCCGAGCGCATCATCTATGGCGCCCTCGACCAGGTCGAGAAGAAGGCCGGCAAGGATCCGATGGAAGTGTTCACGATCGCGCTGAACAACATCAAGCCGATGGTCGAAGTCAAGTCGCGCCGTGTCGGCGGAGCGAACTACCAAGTTCCCGTGGAAGTTCGTCCCGTCCGCCGCGTCGCACTGGCGATGCGCTGGCTGAAGGAGTCGGCCCGCAAGCGCGGCGAGAAGTCGATGGCGCAGAGGCTGGCCAATGAACTGCTGGAGGCCGTCGAAGGCCGCGGCGGCGCGATGAAGAAGCGTGACGAAGTGCACCGCATGGCCGAGGCCAACAAGGCGTTCTCGCACTTCCGCTTCTGATTTTCTGTTCCTTTTCGGCCGCCTAGGGTTAGTACCAACCCGGGGCGGCCCTTCGTATTTGGAGTGAGACCATGGCTCGCAAGACCCCCATCGAGCGCTACCGCAACATCGGTATCTCGGCGCACATCGACGCTGGCAAAACCACGACGACCGAGCGCATCCTGTTCTACACCGGTGTGAACCACAAGATCGGCGAAGTGCACGACGGCGCTGCGACCATGGACTGGATGGCGCAGGAGCAGGAACGTGGCATCACGATCACCTCGGCCGCGACCACCTGCTTCTGGAAGGGCATGGACCTGTCGCATCCGGAGCACCGCATCAACATCATCGACACCCCCGGGCACGTCGACTTCACGATCGAGGTCGAGCGCTCGATGCGCGTGCTCGACGGCGCGTGCATGGTGTACTGCGCGGTCGGTGGCGTGCAGCCGCAGTCCGAGACCGTCTGGCGCCAGGCCAACAAGTACAAGGTGCCGCGTCTTGCGTTCGTCAACAAGATGGACCGTACCGGTGCGAACTTCTTCAAGGTCTATGACCAGATGAAGACGCGCCTGCGCGCGAACCCGGTGCCCATCGTTCTGCCGATCGGCGCCGAGGAAAACTTCAAGGGCGTGATCGACCTGATCAAGATGAAGGCCATCCTGTGGGACGAGGCGTCCCAGGGCATGAAGTTCGAATACCACGAGATTCCGGCCGATCTGCTGGCCGACGCTCAGAAGTGGCGCGAGAACATGGTCGAGGCGGCTGCCGAATCGTCCGAGGAACTGATGAACAAGTACCTCGAGACCGGCGAGCTGAGCGAGGCCGAGATCAAGCAGGGCATCCGCACCCGCACGATCGCGACCGAGATCCAGCCGATGCTGTGCGGCACCGCCTTCAAGAACAAGGGCGTGCAGCGCATGCTCGACGCGGTGATCGAGTTCATGCCGTCGCCGATCGACATCCCGCCGGTTCCGGGCACCGACGACAACGACAAGGAGACCTCGCGCAAGGCCGACGACAACGAGAAGTTCGCTGCGCTGGCATTCAAGCTGATGACCGACCCGTATGTCGGCCAGCTGACATTCGTGCGCGTCTATTCGGGCGTGCTGAAGTCGGGCGACTCGGTCTACAACCCGATCCGCGGCAAGAAGGAGCGCATCGGCCGGATCCTGCAGATGCACGCCAACCAGCGTGAAGAGATCAAGGAAATCCTGGCCGGTGACATCGCCGCCTGCGTCGGTCTGAAGGAAGTCACGACCGGCGAGACGCTGTGCGATCCGGAATCGATCATCACGCTCGAGAAGATGATCTTCCCGGAGCCGGTGATCTCGCAGGCCGTCGAGCCGAAGACCAAGGCCGACCAGGAGAAGATGGGCATCGCACTGGGCCGCCTGGCCCAGGAAGATCCGTCGTTCCGCGTCAAGACCGACGAAGAGTCGGGCCAGACCATCATCTCGGGCATGGGCGAGTTGCACCTCGAGATCCTGGTCGACCGCATGAAGCGTGAATTCGGCGTCGAGGCCAACGTCGGCAAGCCGCAGGTGGCCTACCGCGAGACGATCCGCAAGTCGGTCAGCGATGTCGAAGGCAAGTTCGTCCGCCAGTCGGGCGGCAAGGGCCAATACGGCCACGTCGTGCTGTCGATCGAGCCGCAGGAGCCGGGCAAGGGCTTCGAGTTTGTCGACGCGATCAAGGGCGGTGTGGTGCCGCGTGAATTCATCCCCGCGGTCAAGAAGGGCATCGAGGACACGCTGCCGAACGGCGTGCTGGCCGGTTACCCGGTCGTCGACGTCAAGGTCACGCTGACCTTCGGTTCGTACCACGAGGTCGACTCGAACGAAAACGCGTTCAAGATGGCCGCGTCGATGGGCTTCAAGGACGGCTGCCGCAAGGCAACGCCGGTCATCCTCGAGCCGATGATGGCGGTCGAGGTCGAGACCCCGGAAGACTACGCCGGCAACGTGATGGGCGACCTGTCGTCACGTCGCGGCATGGTGCAGGGCATGGACGACATCCCGGGCGGCGGCAAGATCATCAAGGCCGAAGTGCCGCTGTCGGAAATGTTCGGTTATTCGACGACGCTGCGTTCGATGTCGCAGGGCCGCGCGACGTACACGATGGAGTTCAAGCACTACAGCGAAGCTCCGAAAAACGTCGCTGACGCGATCATCACCTCCAGGGGCAAATAAGCTCGGTCGGTCGAAGCTCTCGGCCGATCAAGCGGCCGCCGCGGATCCGGCTTTGCCGGTCCGCCAGCGGCGCCCCCTTGAGGGGGAGCGGCGTGAGCCGCTCCGGGGGTGGGACATCAGTTGGTCTTCGGCGCCACGCAAGACGTGGTTGGCTTGCTGCCCGTGGCGAGCCAGGGCCGGAAACCTTAAACAGGCACGGGCGAGTGTTCTTTTGGAGTTGAAGAATGGCAAAAGGTAAATTCGAGCGGACCAAGCCGCACGTGAACGTTGGCACGATCGGCCACGTCGACCACGGCAAGACGACGCTGACGGCGGCGATCACGACGATCCTGGCGGCGAAGTTCGGTGGCGAGGCCAAAGGCTACGACCAGATCGACGCGGCGCCGGAAGAGAAGGCGCGCGGCATCACGATCAATACCGCACACGTCGAGTACGAGACGGCGAACCGCCACTATGCGCACGTCGACTGCCCGGGGCACGCCGACTATGTGAAGAACATGATCACCGGTGCTGCGCAGATGGACGGCGCGATCCTGGTCTGCTCGGCCGCTGACGGCCCGATGCCGCAAACGCGTGAGCACATCCTGCTGGCCCGCCAGGTCGGTGTGCCGTACATCATCGTGTTCCTGAACAAGTGCGACATGGTCGACGACGCCGAGCTGCTCGAGCTGGTCGAGATGGAAGTGCGCGAGCTGCTCGACAAATACGATTTCCCGGGCGACACGACGCCGATCGTTCACGGCAGCGCGAAGCTGGCGATCGAGGGCGACAAGGGCGAGCTCGGCGAAGGCGCGATCATGAAGCTGGCCGAGGCACTCGACAGCTACATCCCGACGCCCGAGCGTGCGGTTGACGGCGCATTCCTGATGCCGGTCGAGGACGTGTTCTCGATCTCGGGTCGCGGCACCGTGGTGACGGGCCGGGTCGAGCGCGGCATCATCAAGGTCGGCGAGGAAATCGAGATCGTCGGCATCAACCCGACGCAGAAGACGACCTGCACGGGCGTCGAGATGTTCCGCAAGCTGCTGGACCAGGGCCAGGCTGGCGACAACGTCGGTATCCTGCTGCGCGGCACCAAGCGTGAAGACGTGCAGCGCGGCCAGGTGCTGTGCAAGCCGGGTTCGGTCAAGCCGCACACCCACTTCACGGCCGAGATCTACGTGCTGAGCAAGGAAGAAGGTGGCCGTCACACGCCGTTCTTCAACAACTACCGGCCGCAGTTCTACTTCCGCACGACCGACGTGACCGGTGCGGTCGAGCTGCCGAAGGACAAGGAAATGGTGATGCCGGGCGACAACGTCAGCATCACGGTCAAGCTGATTGCGCCGATCGCGATGGAAGAAGGTCTGCGTTTCGCGATTCGTGAAGGCGGCCGCACCGTTGGTGCCGGCGTCGTTGCGAAGATCATGGAGTAAAGACCATGTCCACGAAACAGAAGATCCGCATCCGCCTGAAGGCTTTCGATTACAAGCTGATCGACCAGTCTGCACTCGAGATCGTTGATACCGCGAAGCGCACCGGCGCGATCGTCAAGGGCCCGGTGCCCCTGCCGACCCGCATGCAGCGTTTCGACATCCTGCGTTCGCCGCACGTCAACAAGACCTCGCGTGACCAGTTCGAGATCCGCACCCACCAGCGCCTGATGGACATCGTCGACCCGACCGACAAGACGGTCGACGCGCTGATGAAGCTGGACTTGCCCGCTGGCGTCGACGTCGAGATCAAGTTGCAATAACCCGAAGGCGACCTCGGTCGCCTGCCTCTCGGTCGAAGTCTCCCATGTGCGAGCGCGAAGCGCCTCGCAACATCAAGCCACACCCGAGGGTCCGGCTCTGCCGGCCCGATGGGTGGCGCCCCTCGGGGCAGGAGCGCAGCGACTGGGGGGCTCATCATCCCGTTTGGCGAATCTGTGATTCGCTGATATACTCGCGGGCTTTCCCGGAATTGGCTGCGGCATTTGTCGCAGCTGATCCAATAGTCAACCCGGCCAATCGATGTCGGGTCCCTGAAACAAAGGCTCTTCGAGCTGCGCCTTGGCGTGGTGATGGGGGCTGGAGAAAAACATGACGACCACTAATCCGGGCCATCGCCTGGGATTGCTGGGCCGCAAGGTGGGCATGATGCGCATCTTCACGGACGATGGCGACGCCATTCCCGTGACCGTGCTCGACGTGTCGAACAACCGCGTGGCTCAAGTCAAGACGACCGAGACCGACGGCTATGCCGCTGTTCAGGTCGCATTCGGTGAGCGCAAGGCTTCCCGTGTCAACAAGCCCGAAGCCGGGCACCTCGCGAAGGCGGGTGTCGAGGCCGGCGAGGTCCTGAAGGAATTCCGCGTCCCGGCCGAAGTGGCCGCCGAATACAAGCCGGGTGCCCAGGTTGGCATCGGCATGTTTGCGGTTGGCCAACTGGTCGACGTGCAAGGCACCTCGATCGGCAAGGGTTTCACCGGAACCATCAAGCGTCACAACTTCAAGTCGCAGCGCGCATCGCACGGCAACAGCCGTTCGCACAACGTGCCGGGCTCGATCTCGATGGCGCAGGATCCGGGCCGCGTGTTTCCGGGCAAGAAGATGTCCGGCCAGCTCGGCGACGTGACCAAGACCACCCAGAACCTCGACATCGTCCGCATCGACGAAGCGCGCCAGCTGATCCTGGTTCGCGGCGCGGTGCCTGGCGCGAAAAACGGCCACGTGGTCGTCCGCCCGGCGATCAAGGCGAAGATCAAGAAAGGAGCCAACTGATGCAGCTCGAGCTCCTCAATGATCAGGGGCAGTCGTCTTCCAAGGTCGACGCTCCCGATGCCGTCTTCGGACGTGACTACAACGAAGCGCTGGTTCACCAGATCGTTGTCGCCTTCCAGGCGAATGCGCGCCAGGGCACCCGTGCCCAGCTCGACCGCGCCGAAGTCAAGCACTCGACGAAGAAGCCGTGGCGCCAGAAGGGCACCGGCCGTGCCCGCGCCGGCATGACCTCGTCGCCGCTGTGGCGCGGAGGCGGCCGGATCTTCCCGAATCGTCCGGAAGAAAACTTCACCCACAAGGTCAACAAGAAGATGTACCGCGCCGGCATGGCCGCGATCTTCTCGCAGCTGGCCCGTGAAGGCCGTCTGGCCGTCGTCGACAGCTTCGGCGTCGATGCGCCGAAGACCAAGCTGCTGGCTGCCAAGTTCAAGGCGATGGGCCTCGACTCGGTGCTGGTGATCGCCGACCAGGTCGACGAGAACCTGTTCCTCGCGTCGCGCAACCTGGCCAATGTGCTGGTGGTCGAGCCGCGTTATGCCGATCCGCTGTCGCTGGTGCACTACAAGAAGGTGCTGGTGACCAAGGCTGCCATCGAGCAACTCAAGGAGATGCTGGCATGAGCACCGTGAAATTCGCTGAAAACCGCCTGGCCCAGGTGCTGGTCGCGCCGATCATTTCCGAAAAGGGAACGATGGCCGCCGAGAAGCACAACCAGGTGCTGTTCAAGGTTCTGCGCGATGCAACCAAGCCCGAGATCAAGGCGGCCGTCGAGCTGCTGTTCAAGGTCGAGGTTGATTCGGTCCAGACCGTCGTGCAAAAGGGCAAGGCCAAGAAATTCGGCCGCTCGATGGGTCGCCGTGACCACGTCAAGAAGGCCTATGTGGCACTGAAGGCGGGTCAGGAACTCAACTTCTCCGGGGAGGCTTCGTAATGGCCGTCATCAAAGTCAAGCCAACCTCGCCAGGCCGTCGTGGCATGGTCAAGGTGGTGCATTCGCACCTGCACAAGGGCAAGCCGGAAGCGTCGCTGCTCGAGCCGCAGATGCAGAATGCCGGCCGCAACCACAACGGCCACATCACGATCCGGCATCGTGGCGGTGGGCACAAGCACCACTACCGCGTGGTCGATTTCGTCCGCAACAAGGACGCGATCCCGGCGAAGGTCGAGCGCATCGAATACGACCCGAACCGCACCGCGCACATTGCGCTGGTCTGCTATGCGGACGGCGAGCGTCGCTACATCATCGCGCCGCGTGGTCTGGAAGTGGGTGCAACGATCATGAGCGGTGCGGAAGCGCCGATCAAGGCCGGCAACACGCTGCCGATCCGCAACATCCCGGTCGGTTCGACGATCCACTGCATCGAGATGCTGCCCGGCAAGGGTGCGCAGATCGCCCGTTCGGCGGGTACCTCGGTGACGCTGCTGGCGCGCGAGGGCATCTATGCCCAGCTGCGCCTGCGCTCCGGTGAGGTTCGCAAGATCCACATCGACTGCCGCGCGACGATCGGCGAAGTCTCCAACGAGGAGCACAGCCTGCGCCAGTACGGCAAGGCCGGTGCGATCCGCTGGAAGGGCAAGCGTCCGACCGTTCGTGGTGTCGCGATGAACCCGGTCGATCACCCGCACGGTGGTGGCGAAGGCCGCACCGGCGAAGGCCAGGTCCCGGTTTCGCCGTGGAACACGATGACCAAGGGCTATCGCACTCGCAGCAACAAGCGTACGCAGACGATGATCGTCTCGCGTCGCAAGAAGTAAGGAAGGGGCAGCACGATGACCCGTTCACTGAAAAAAGGTCCTTTCGTCGACAACCACCTGCAATTGAAGGTGGAGAAGGCGGTCGCGACGAAGGACAAGAAGCCGATCAAGACCTGGTCGCGTCGTTCGACCATCCTGCCCGATTTCATCGGCGTGACGATTGCCGTGCACAACGGCAAGCAGCACGTGCCGGTGTATGTCACGGACCAGATGGTTGGCCACAAGCTCGGTGAATTTGCGCTGACGCGCACGTTCAAGGGGCACCCGGCCGACAAGAAAGCCAAGAAATAAGGACGCACGATGGAAACCAATTCAATCGTTCGCGGCGTTCGACTGTCGGCCGACAAGGGTCGCCTCGTCGCTGACATGATCCGCGGCAAGAAGGTCGACCAGGCGCTGAACATCCTGACGTTCACGCCGAAGAAGGCGGCCGGCATCATCCGCAAGGCGCTGGAATCGGCGATCGCCAATGCCGAGCACAACGACGGTGCCGACATCGACGAGCTGAAGGTCAAGACGATCTTCGTCGAACAGGGTGCAACGCTGAAGCGTTTTTCCGCACGGGCCAAGGGCCGCGGCAACCGCATCAGCAAGCCGACCTGCCACATCTACGTCACCGTCGGCAACTGAGAGACCAGGAACACCATGGGACAAAAAATCCATCCGACCGGTTTCCGTCTGCCTGTGACGCGGAACTGGGCCTCACGCTGGTACGCGAACAATCAGAACTTCGCCACGATGCTGGCCGAAGACCTGAAGGTTCGTGACTACCTGAAGGCCCGCCTGAAGAGCGCGGCGGTCTCGCGCATCCTGATCGAGCGTCCGGCCAAGAATGCCCGCATCACGATCTTCTCGGCACGTCCGGGCGTCGTGATCGGCAAGAAGGGGGAGGACATCGAGAACCTGAAGGCTGAACTGACGCGCCGTCTTGGCGTGCCGGTGGCTGTCAACATCGAAGAAGTGCGCAAGCCCGAGATCGATGCGCAGCTGATCGCCGACAGCATCACCCAGCAGCTCGAGAAGCGGATCATGTTCCGTCGTGCGATGAAGCGCGCGATGCAGAACGCGATGCGCCTCGGTGCGCAGGGCATCAAGATCATGTCGTCGGGCCGCTTGAACGGCATCGAAATCGCGCGCTGCGAGTGGTACCGCGAAGGTCGCGTGCCGCTGCACACGCTGAAGGCCGACATCGACTACGGTTTTTCGGAAGCCAAGACCACCTACGGCGTCATCGGCGTCAAGTGCTGGGTCTATCGCGGTGACCGTCTGGCCAATGGCGAAGCCCCTGGCATCACCAAGCCCGAAGGTGGCGAAGACGATCGTCGCCCGCGTCGCGGCGCCCGTCCGGGCGCCCCGGCCGGCCGTGGTCGTCCTGGCGGCCCGTCGGGTGACCGTTTCCCCCGCGCTGGCGAAGGTGCCGACAAGCCGGCTGAAGCCGGTGACGGCGCCCGCACGCCGGCGGTCAAGCGCGTGCGCAAGGCCGCCGCACCTGGTGCCACCGAGCCCAAAGGAGAATAAAACATGCTGCAACCCGCACGCAGAAAATTCCGCAAGGAACAAAAGGGTCGCAACACCGGTGTCGCCACCCGTGGTGCCAATGTCTCGTTCGGTGATTTCGGCCTGAAGGCCACCGAGCGCGGTCGCCTGACGGCGCGTCAGATCGAGGCGGCTCGCCGCGCGATCTCGCGTCACGTCAAGCGTGGCGGCCGGATCTGGATCCGCATCTTCCCTGACAAGCCGATCTCGCAGAAGCCGGCCGAAGTCCGCATGGGCAACGGCAAGGGCAATCCGGAGTACTACGTCGCCGAGATCCAGCCCGGCAAGGTGCTCTACGAAATCAATGGCGTCGCTGAACAGCTGGCGCGCGAGGCGTTCACGTTGGCCGCAGCAAAACTGCCGCTGAAGTGCACCTTCGTCGCGCGCCAGGTCGGCGCCTGAGGAGCAAACCATGAAAGCATCTGAACTCCGCGCCAAGGATGTGGCCGGCCTCGAGAAAGAGGTCAGCGACCTGCTGAAGGCCCATTTCGGCCTGCGCATGCAAAAGGCAACGCAGCAATTGACGAATCATCAGCAGTTGCGCAACACCCGCCGCGACATCGCACGCGCCAAGACCATCCTGGCGCAGAAGCAGAAGGAAGGGGCTGCCAAATGAACAGTCAAGCCGCCGAGACGACCAACGACGCAGCAGCGCCGGCCGTCAAGAATACGCGCACGCTGGTCGGCAAAGTCGTCAGCGACAAGCGCAACAAGACCGTGACCGTGCTGATCGAGCGCCGTACCAAGCATGAGCTGTACGGCAAGATCGTCGCACGCACCAGCAAGTACCACGCCCACGATGAAAAGGGCGAGTACAAGATGGGCGACATGGTCGAGATCGCCGAATGCCGGCCGATCTCGAAGACCAAGGCCTGGGTCGTGACGCGCCTGGTCCAGGCCTCGCGCGAGGTCTGATCGGTCTTGGCGCAGGTGAAGATGATTCGCCTGCTCCCGACGAGCCGGTGCGCCGATTTTCGGCGGCCGGCTTTCTTCTTTTGGCCTTTCGAGGCTCATTAACGCGCAGGAGATGACATGTTGAAAGTCGGAGACAAGCTGCCCGCCGCGACGCTGCAGGAATATGTAGAGGTCGAGGGCAATGGCTGCTCGATCGGGCCGAATCCGGTCGATGTCGCCAAGGCCGCGGCTGGCAAGACGATTGCGATCTTCGCGTTGCCTGGCGCGTTCACGCCGACCTGCTCGGCCAAGCATGTGCCTGGCTTCATCGAGCAGGCGAAGGCGCTGCATGATGCCGGTGTCGACGAGATCTGGTGCGTGTCGGTCAACGATGCATTCGTGATGGGTGCGTGGGCACGCGACCAGAAGACCGACGGCAAGGTTCGCATGCTCGCCGACGGCAGCGCCGAATTCACGCAGGCCACCGGCCTGACACTCGATCTGAATGCCCGCGGCATGGGCCTGCGTTCGCAGCGTTATTCGATGCTGGTGGTCGACGGCGTCGTGAAGACCTTGAATGTCGAGGCCCCTGGCAAGTTCGAGGTCAGCGATGCGCAGACGATGCTCGAACAGGCCAAGTCGGCCAAGGCTTGACGCTCGGGGCGGCTGTCTTGCAAAAAAAGTTGCACAGCCGCTTGACGAGTAGGTGAAAACCGGTAGATAATCGACGACTTCGCTGAACATACGCGCCTCGTGAGACCATGGGGCAAACGGGTTCGGTTCCGCCCAAGCAGTGCCAGCGGCCGGCAAGGTCGAAGGCAGTGACGGGCCCAAGACTGATCGCGCGCTGGACCATCGTGGGCATGGCAGGCAAGCGGTTCAAGTTGGGGACATAGAACATGATTCAAATGCAGTCGCGGCTTCAGGTCGCGGACAACACGGGTGCCAAGTCCGTCATGTGCATCAAGGTGCTCGGCGGCTCGAAGCGCCGCTACGCCGGCATTGGTGACGTGATCAAGGTCAGCATCAAGGAAGCTGCGCCGCGTGGTCGCGTGAAGAAGGGCGAGGTCTACAGTGCCGTCGTCGTTCGCACCGCCAAGGGCGTGCGCCGCCAGGATGGCTCGCTGGTCAAGTTCGATGGCAATGCTGCCGTCCTGCTGAACGCCAAGCTCGAGCCGATCGGTACCCGCATCTTCGGCCCGGTGACGCGTGAACTGCGTACCGAGCGCTTCATGAAGATCGTCTCGCTGGCACCTGAAGTGCTCTGAACCCCGCTCAAAGGGCAGCCATGAACAAGATTAGAAAAGGCGACCAGGTCATTGTCCTGACCGGTCGCGACAAGGGCAAGCGCGGCACCGTCGCGCAACGTGTCGACGCCGAGCATGTGCTCGTCGACGGCATCAATGTGGTCAAGAAACACGTCAAGCCGAACCCGATGAGGGGTACGACCGGTGGCGTGATCGACAAGACCATGCCGATCCACCAGTCCAACGTGGCGATTTTCAATGCCGCCACCGGCAAGGCCGATCGCGTTGGCATCAAGCTGCAGGACGACGGCAAGAAATTGCGCGTCTTCAAGTCCAGCGGCGAAGAGATCAAGGCCTGAGGAAGCGACCATGTCAGAGCAAATCATTCCCCGCCTGCAGGCTGTCTACCGCGAAAAGATCGCTCCCGAGCTGATCGAGAAGTTCCATTACAAGTCGGCGATGGAAGTGCCGCGCCTGACCAAGATCACGCTCAACATGGGTGTGAGCGAGGCCGTGGCCGACAAGAAGGTGATGGAGCATGCCGTCAGCGACCTGACCAAGATCGCCGGCCAGAAGCCTGTCGTCACGAAGTCGAAGAAGGCGATTGCCGGCTTCAAGATCCGTGACAACGTGCCGATCGGCTGCATGGTCACGCTGCGTGGCGTTCGCATGTACGAATTCCTCGACCGCTTCGTGACGATCGCGTTGCCGCGTGTCCGCGACTTCCGCGGCATCTCCGGCCGCTCTTTCGACGGCCGTGGCAACTACAACATCGGCGTCAAGGAACAGATCATTTTCCCTGAAGTCGACTACGACAAGGTGGATGCGCTGCGAGGGCTGAACATCAGCATCACGACGACCGCCAAGAATGACGAGGAGGCCAAGGCCTTGCTCGCCGCATTCAAGTTTCCGTTCAAGAACTGAGGTGGTCCGTGGCTAAAGTTTCCCTTATCCAGCGTGAACTCAAGCGGGCCGCCCTGGTCGCCAAATACGCGAAGAAGTACGAAGAGCTGAAGAGCACGGCCAACGATGCGAAGAAGTCGGACGAGGAGCGTTATGCCGCCCGTCTGGCGCTGCAGCAGTTGCCGCGCAATGCCTATCCGACGCGGCAGCGCAACCGCTGCGAGCTGACGGGCCGTCCGCGCGGCACGTTCCGCAAGTTCGGACTCGGCCGCAACAAGATTCGCGAATTGGCGTTCAAGGGTGACATCCCCGGCGTCATCAAGGCCAGCTGGTAAGCGGCAAACGGGCCTGATCAGGAGATTTCCCTATGAGCATGAGTGACCCCATCGCCGATATGCTGACCCGCATTCGCAACGCGCAGATGGTCGACAAGACTGCCGTTGCAATGCCGTCGTCAAAATTGAAGGTGGCCATTGCCCAAGTCCTGAAGGACGAAGGTTATATCGAGGATTTCGCCGTCAAGGGCGAGACCGCCAAGCCGCAACTCGAGATCGCGCTGAAGTATTACGCCGGCCGTCCGGTGATCGAGAAGATCGAGCGCGTCAGCCGCCCCGGTCTGCGCATCTACAAGGGCCGGCACGACATTCCGAACGTGATGAACGGTCTCGGCGTGGCAATCGTGACGACGCCGAAAGGCGTGATGACGGACCGCAAGGCTCGCCAGGCCGGTATCGGCGGCGAAGTCCTCTGCTACGTCTCGTAAGAAAGGGAGCGCAACGATGTCCCGCGTAGGAAAAATGCCGATCGCCGTCCCGAAGGGTGTGGACGTGGCGATCAACGCACAGCAGATCAGCGTCAAGGGTTCGCTCGGCACGATGGTGCGCCCGCTGAACCCGCTGGTGTCGGTCAAGAGCGAAAACGACACGCTGCTGTTCGCCCCGGCCGATGAGTCGGTCGAGGCCAATGCAATGTCCGGCACGATGCGTGCGCTGGTGGCCAATATGGTCAACGGCGTCAGCAAGGGCTTCGAGAAGAAGCTCAATCTGGTCGGCGTCGGCTTCCGGGCTCAGGCTTCGGGCAGCAAGCTGAACCTGCAGGTCGGTTATTCGCATCCGGTTGCCAAGGAGATGCCCGAAGGCATCCAGGTGGCCTGCCCGACCCAGACCGAAATCGTGATCAAGGGTGCCGACCGTCAGGTCGTCGGCCAGATCGCGGCCGAGATTCGCGCACTGCGTCCGCCCGAGCCCTACAAGGGCAAGGGCATTCGCTACAGCGACGAGAAGGTCACGATCAAAGAGACCAAGAAGAAGTAAGGAGCGAAGACAACATGTTGAACAAAAAAGATCAGCGTATTCGTCGCTCCCGCCAGACCCGTGCGCGCATCGCGAACCAGCGGGCGGCCCGGCTGACGGTGTTCCGCAGCAACCTGCACATCTATGCGTCGGTGATCTCCGACGACGGATCGCGCGTGCTGGCGACCGCCTCGACCGCCGAAGCCGAAGTCCGCAAGGAACTCGGCGCTGCCGGCAAGGGTGGCAACGTCGCCGCCGCAACCCTGATCGGCAAGCGGATTGCCGAAAAGGCAAAGGCTGCCGGCGTCGAGAAGGTGGCATTCGACCGTGCAGGCTTTGCCTACCACGGCCGTGTCAAGGCCCTGGCGGAAGCGGCTCGCGAAGCCGGCCTGCAGTTCTAATCGGTCGGCGCTGCGAGATTGCTGCGCGACTCTGTTGCATCTAGCGACCAAGGATTTCGATAATGGCAAAGTTCCAACCCCGTGCGCCGCAAGAAGGCAGTGACGACGGACTGAAGGAAAAGATGATCGCGGTCAACCGCGTGACCAAGGTGGTCAAGGGCGGCCGGATTCTCGGTTTCGCCGCATTGACCGTGGTCGGCGACGGTGACGGCAAGATCGGCATGGGCAAAGGCAAGGCCAAGGAAGTGCCGGTCGCGATCCAGAAGGCAATGGAAGCGGCGCGCCGCAACATGCACAAGGTCTCGCTGAAGAACGGCTCGATCCACCACAAGGTGACCGGCGAGCACGGCGCTTCACGGGTGCTGATGGCGCCGGCTCCGGCTGGCGCGGGCATCATTGCTGGCGGCCCGATGCGTGCGGTGTTCGAGGTGATGGGTGTCACCGACATCGTCGCCAAGAGCCTCGGTTCGACCAATCCGTACAACCTGGTACGCGCCACGCTCGATGCGTTGAAGCGCACCAGCACGCCGGCCGAGATCGCCGCGAAGCGCGGCCTGACGGTTGAAGAAATCGTCGGCTGAGCGAGTCAGGAGAAGCGACATGAGCGACAACAAGACAGACAAGGGCAGCGTCACGGTGAAGCTGGTTCGCAGCATCGCCGGTACGCGTGAAAGCCACCGTGCCACCGTGCGTGGCCTCGGCCTGCGCAAGCTGAACAGCGAATCGACGCTGGAAGATACGCCGGCCGTGCGCGGCATGATCAACAAGGTCTCGTACCTTGTGAAGGTGCTTTGATCACCCGTGATCAGCTGAAGATCTGGAGAACAAAATGGAACTGAACAGCATCAAGCCGGCAGAAGGCTCCAAGCGCGATCGCCGCCGTGTCGGTCGCGGCATCGGCTCGGGCCTCGGCAAGACCGCGGGTCGTGGCCACAAGGGCCAGAAGTCGCGTTCGGGCGGCTTCCACAAGGTCGGCTTCGAAGGCGGCCAGATGCCGATGCAGCGTCGTCTGCCGAAGCGCGGCTTCAAGTCGGCTTCGCTGAAGTACAACGCCGAAATCACGCTGACCAAGCTCGAGCAGCTGGGCCTCGACGAGGTCGACATGCTGGCGCTGAAGCAGGCCGGTCTGGTTGGCCAGATGATCAAGGTCGTCAAGGTCATCAAGTCCGGCGAACTGAGCCGCAAGGTTGCCTTGAAGGGCATCGGCGCGACCGCTGGTGCAAAAGCGGCGATCGAAGCAGCCGGCGGCAGCGTCGCCTGATAGCAGCGCAGGAAACAGGTCTCAGTGGCAACCAACGCAAATCAGCTGGCAAAGAGCGGCAAGTTCGGCGACCTTCGTCGCCGGCTGGTCTTCCTGTTGCTGGCGCTGGTGGTTTACCGAATCGGCGCGCACATTCCGGTGCCGGGCATCGACCCGAACCAGCTGGCGCAGCTGTTCAAGGGGCAGTCGGGCGGCATCCTGAGCCTGTTCAACATGTTCTCCGGTGGCGCGTTGTCGCGCTTCACGGTGTTCGCGCTGGGGATCATGCCGTACATCTCGGCGTCGATCATCATGCAGTTGATGACCTACGTCGTGCCGACGCTGGAGGCGATCAAGAAGGAAGGCGAGTCCGGCCGTCGCAAGATCACGCAGTACACGCGTTACGGCACGCTCGGCCTGGCGCTGTTCCAGTCGCTCGGCATCGCGCTGGCGCTCGAAGGTTCGCAAGGTCTGGTGATCAGCCCGGGCATGGGCTTCCGCCTGACCGCGGTCGTCAGCCTGGTTGCCGGCACGATGTTCCTGATGTGGCTTGGTGAGCAGATCACCGAGCGCGGTCTTGGCAATGGCATCTCGATCCTGATCTTCGCTGGCATCGTTGCCGGTCTGCCAGGCGCGATTGGTGGCCTGTTCGAACTGATCCGCACCGGTGCGATGAGCATCATCGTCGCGATCTTCATCCTGGCCGTTGTTGCTGCGGTGACCTATCTGGTGGTCTTCGTCGAGCGTGGTCAGAGAAAGATACTGGTCAATTACGCGAAGCGCCAGGTCGGCAACAAGGTCTATGGTGGCCAGTCGTCGCACCTGCCGCTGAAGCTGAACATGTCGGGCGTGATCCCGCCGATCTTCGCGTCGTCGATCATCCTGCTGCCAGCTACCGCCGTCGGCTGGTTCGCGACCGGTGACGGTTTCCGCTGGCTGCGTGACCTGGCCGCGCTGTTGTCGCCGGGCCAGCCGATTTACGTGATCATGTATGCGGCGGCGATCATCTTCTTCTGCTTCTTCTATACCGCGCTGGTGTTCAACAGCCGCGAGACGGCAGACAACCTGAAGAAGAGCGGTGCGTTCATTCCGGGCATCCGGCCGGGTGACCAGACGGCTCGTCACATCGACCGCATCCTGTCTCGGCTGACGCTGGTCGGAGCGATCTACATCACCGGCGTCTGTCTGCTGCCGGAGTTCCTGGTCCTCAAATACAACGTGCCGTTCTATTTCGGTGGCACCTCGTTGCTGATCATCGTCGTCGTGACGATGGACTTCTGGGCCCAGGTGCAGAGTTATGTGATGAGCCAGCAATACGAGTCGTTGTTGAAGAAGGCAAATTTCAAGACCAGTTGATGAGCAGGGTGTCGGTGATCCGGCACCAGCCGTCAACGAGCCAGGCCTGACAATCCGACGTCGACTGGCTGAACAGATCCCGCAACGGGTGCCCGCACCCGGTTCGGCGAATTAAGAGTGATAACCGGTCCTGCGGGGCCTTGGAGAAGAGCATGAAGGTTGCAGCATCGGTGAAGAAGATGTGCCGGCATTGCAAGGTGATCCGTCGCAAGGGTGTGGTTCGGATCATTTGCACCGACCCGCGTCACAAGCAGCGCCAAGGCTGAGGCCTGGCCGTCGACGAAGAAATTAGAGGACGCACATGGCACGCATCGCTGGCATCAACATTCCGCCCCACAAGCACACCGAGATCGGCTTGACGTCGATCTACGGCATTGGCCGTACGACCGCGCAGAAGATCTGCAACAACGCAGGTGTTCCGCTCGATCGCAAGATCAAGGACCTGACCGACGCCGATCTCGAGAAGATCCGTGAAGAAATCGGCCGCATGACGATCGAGGGCGACCTGCGTCGCGAGATGTCGATCAACATCAAGCGGCTGATGGACCTGGGCTGCTACCGCGGGTTCCGCCACCGCCGTGGCCTGCCGGTGCGCGGTCAACGCACCAAGACCAATGCCCGCACCCGCAAGGGCCCGCGCAAGTCCGGTGCGCTGGTGAAGAAATAAGCGCATTCGCCGCTGCGTGACCGGTTGACCGGCACGTGGCGCAAACGACGCCCAGTTCGAGAGAAGGTTTCAAATGGCAAAAGCACCGAATACCGCCGCACAACGTGTCCGCAAGAAGGCCCGCAAGAACATTGCGGACGGCATTGCGCACGTTCATGCATCGTTCAACAACACCATCATCACGATCACCGATCGCCAGGGTGGTGCCTTGTCGTGGGCGTCCAGCGGCGGCCAGGGCTTCAAGGGCTCGCGCAAGAGCACGCCGTTCGCTGCCCAGGTGGCAGCCGAGTCGGCCGGCCGCGCTGCCCAGGAACAAGGTATCAAGAACCTCGACGTGCGGATCAAGGGCCCGGGCCCTGGTCGCGAGTCGTCGGTTCGTGCGCTGGCATCGCTGGGCATCCGGATCAACGTCATTTCCGACGTGACGCCGGTGCCGCACAACGGTTGCCGGCCGCAGAAGCGTCGCCGCATCTGATTGCAGCAACGTTTTTCCCGCTTTTCCCCGTGTCGACGGATGCCTTTGCGGGCGCCGTCGGCATTTGTGTTGAAGCCGGCCATGGCATTTTGGTCCTGCGGGATCGGCCGGCTTTGTCTTAAGCCCACCGTCTGAGCGCCCACAACAACACTCGCCAGACTCGCGCAAGCCAGCGGCCTGCGTCAGATTGAACAAGGAAGCAACGTGGCACGTTATCTCGGCCCCAAGGCCAAACTTTCCCGCCGTGAAGGCACCGACCTTTTCCTGAAGAGCGCGCGCCGCCCGATCGGCGACAAGGCGAAATTCGACAGCAAGCCGGGCCAGCATGGCCGCACCTCGGGCTCGCGCACCTCGGACTTCGGTCTGCAGCTGCGTGAAAAGCAGAAGGTCAAGCGCATGTACGGCGTCCTCGAGCGCCAGTTCCGCCGCTATTTCGCCGAGGCCGAGCGCCGTCGTGGCAATACCGGTGCGAACCTGCTGACGCTGCTCGAGTCGCGTCTGGACAACGTCGTCTACCGCATGGGATTCGGCTCGACCCGCGCCGAAGCGCGCCAGCTGGTGTCGCACAAGGCGATCGAGGTGAACGGCAAGGTCGTCAACATCGCTTCCTACCTGGTCAAGGCTGGCGACACGGTTGCCGTGCGCGAGAAGTCGAAGAAGCAGCTGCGCATCGTCGACGCCGTCAAGCTGGCCGAATCGATCGGCCTGCCGGGCTGGATCCAGGTCGATGCGTCGAAGCTCGAAGGTGTGTTCAAGAAGACGCCGGATCGCGATGAATTCGGCAGCGACATCAAGGAAGCGCTGATCGTCGAGTTGTACTCGCGCTGATCTGTCGCTGTCTTGCACCGGCTGCGAAAACTCGCGGCCGGCTGCCAAAGGTTCTGTTTATGGTCGTCCGGACAGGAACACGAGAAGTGTCTTGTCCGGCTGGTCCCTCAGCCTTATCGGTGTAACGAACCGAGGGTATTGAAAGAAAGACCTCATGCAAACGAATTTGCTCAAACCCAAAGCCATTCAAGTAGAACCGCTCGGCAACGACCGGGCCAAGGTGACGCTCGAGCCTTTCGAGCGAGGATATGGGCACACGCTGGGCAACGCGCTGCGGCGCGTGCTGCTGTCGTCAATGGTCGGTTATGCACCGACCGAAGTGACGATCGCCGGCGTGCTGCATGAGTATTCGGCAATCGACGGTGTGCAGGAAGACGTCGTGCACATCATGCTGAACCTGAAGGGCGTGGTATTTCGCCTGCACAACCGTGACGAGGTCACGCTGGTCGTCCGCAAGGAAGGCGAGGGCCCGGTCACCGCGGCCGACATCCAGGTGCCGCACGATGTCGAGATCATCAATCCCGAGCATGTGATCGCCAACCTGTCGCAAGGCGGCAAGCTCGACATGCAGATCAAGGTCGAGAAGGGCCGTGGTTATGTGCCGGGCAACCTGCGCCGCTACGGCGACGAGCCGACCAAGTCGATCGGCCGCATCGTTCTCGATGCCTCGTTCTCGCCGGTTGCACGCGTCAGCTATACCGTCGAAAGCGCTCGTGTCGAACAGCGTACCGACCTCGACAAGCTGGTGATGGAAATCGTCACCAACGGCGCGATCACGCCCGAGGAAGCGATCCGCGCATCGGCGAAGATCCTGGTCGAGCAGCTGATGATCTTCGTCGGCCTCGAGCACGAGATCGACCTGAACAATCTGCCGGGCAAGTCGCGCGACTCGCAGTCGACGATCGACCCGCTGCTGCTGCGTCCGGTCGACGAGCTCGAGCTGACGGTGCGTTCGGCGAACTGCCTGAAGGCCGAGAACATCTATTACATCGGCGACCTGATCCAGCGCACCGAAACCGAACTGTTGAAGACGCCGAACCTCGGCCGCAAGTCGCTCAACGAGATCAAGGAAGTGCTGGCTTCGCGCGGGCTGACGCTCGGCGCGCGGCTCGAGAACTGGCCGCCGCAAGGCCTCGATAAAAGGTAAGAACCAACCGCGTTCGCGCGGTTGAGAAACGGGCATCAACCATCAGCGGCCGCCCACCGCAACCGCCAGTACCTGATACGGCTGGCGGCATCAACAAGGAAAGGAACGCAAATGCGCCACCGTCACGGACTTCGCAAACTCAACCGCACCTCGGAGCATCGCCAGGCGATGCTGCGCAACATGTGCAATTCCCTGATCACGCACGAGGCGATCAAGACCACGGTACCGAAAGCCAAGGAACTGCGCCGCGTCGTCGAGCCGCTGATCACGCTGGCCAAGGACGCCACGCTGGCCAATCGCCGCATGGCCTTCAACCGCACCCGTGACCGTGATGTCGTCGCCAAGCTGTTCGGCGAACTCGGCCCGCGCTACAAGGCCCGCCCGGGCGGCTACACGCGCATCCTGAAGATGGGTTTCCGTGTTGGCGACAACGCGCCGATGGCTTTTGTCGAACTGGTCGACCGGCCGGAAGTTGCTGCCGAGCCGGCAGAGGCCGCCGAAGAATAAATCGCAGATTTCACTCTGGTTTTCCCTCGAGGGGCAGCCAGTTGTGATAAACTGCTGGATTCAGTCGCGGGGTGGAGCAGTCTGGTAGCTCGTTGGGCTCATAACCCAAAGGTCGTAGGTTCAAATCCTGCCCCCGCAACCAAAGATCCAAGTCCCGCCGCACGGCAACGTGCGGCGGGATTTTTTTCGCCTGCGTTTGTTGAACGCGTCGGAGGCTGCGACAACAGGAACCTCGCGGGCCAGCTTCGGCTAAGCCGAAGCGGCCGCGCCAGCTTGAACGGTCAGGACTGGTCCCAGATCACCTTCTTGCCGGACGATTCCCAGTTCGCGAAATGCACCGCATAAAGCTCCTCGATGCGATTCCGCTTGATCTTGAAGGTCGGCGTGATCACGCCGCTTTCGACGGTCCACGGTTTGGTCACGACAACGACGCAGGCGAGCCGTTCGTGCGGATCGAGTTTTTCATTGATGCCGGCGAGGTGATCGGCCAGCGAGGACTCGAGCGAGGACTTCTCCGACGGGTCGCTGATGCGCTGCGCAGCCGCCTCGTTCAGCATCACGATGCCCAGCGGCTGGCCGAGGTTGGCGCCGGTGACGACACAGGCTTCGACGGCATCGTGCATGCCGAGTTTTTCCTCGATTGGCGCCGGCGACACGTATTTGCCCTTGCTGGTCTTGAACAGGTCCTTGACCCGGCCGGTGATCCGCAGGTTGCCGTCGGCGTCGATGCTGCCCTTGTCGCCGGTGCGCAGCCAGCCGTCCTCGGTGAAGGCGTCGCGGGTCTGCTGCTCGGCCTTGTAGTAGCCCTTCATCAGCGCCGGGCTGCGCATCTGCACCTCACCCGAGTCCTTGTCGATGCGCGTTTCGACGCCGTCGTATTGCGGGCCGACCGTGCCTTCCTGGTTCTTGCCGGAGATCGTCAGGTGCGATACGGCAAGATTTTCGGTCATGCCGTATCCCTCGTTGATCGGCAGCCCGAGCTGCCGGTACCAGCCGAGCAACGGGGTCGGCATCGGCGCGGCGCCGCCTGCCGCAAAACGGCATTCATTGAGGCCGAGCCCGGTCAGCACCTTCTTCTTGATCACGCCGTTGATGATCGGAATCGACAGCAGCAGGTTGAGCTTGCTCGGTGGCAGCTTGTTGTGGATGCCTTGCTGGAACTTGACCCACAGGCGAGGCACCGAGAAGAAGATCGTCGGCCGTGCCCGCTGCAGGTCGGCAGCGAAGGTATCCAGCGATTCTGCGAAATAGACGTGGAAGCCGGTATGCAGCCAGCCGTGTTCGACCAGCACCCGCTCCACCACGTGGGCGAGCGGCAGATACGACAACATGCGGTCGTCGCTGTTCATCTTGGTCCGCTTGATGCCGGCGTCGACGGCCCAGGCGAAATTGCCGAAGGTGTGCATCACCCCCTTCGGCATGCCGGTCGTGCCGGAGGTATAGATCAAGGTCGCGAGATCGTCGGCGTCGCGCAGCGGCTGGCCGGTCATCGGTTCGTTCTTCTGGCAGATCGCCTCCCAGCCGGGATACGACTTCACCGCATCGGCCGGCGACAGCGGATAGCTGATGCACGGCATGTCGGCCGGTATGCCCGGTTTCATGCTTTCCCAGCCATCGAGCTTGCCGACAAAGCAGGCCTTGGATTCGCTGTGTTCAAGGATCTGCCGCACCGTCTCGGCGGCCAGCGTCGGGTAAAGCGGTACCGAGACATATCCTGCCATCCAGATCGCCAGGTCGCTGAGCAACCACCAGCTGCAGTTTTTCGACAGGATCGCGACCTTCGATCCCGGCTCCCAACCCTGCGCCTTCAGGTGGCTCGCCATCCGTCGAACCTGGTCACCAACCTGCGCCCAGGTCATCTCGGAGATTTCGCCATTGCCCATTGGCTGGGTCAACACGACGCGGTCGGCGGCGGTGCGCTCCCAGTGGTATAGGCGCTGCAGGGCCAGCAGATCGGGACTGGTCTTCGACATGTTCGGGAGCTCCTGTGGAATGAAGGCATGTGCCGCAGACGGTCGTCGCCAGGGCACGGTTTCTTGAAACGAACCAATGCAGACTTGTAACCGCAATCGCCCATCGCAGATATCGGGCCTTTCACCCGCTGTACCCTCAGCTCCCCGCGCGATTCGGGTTTGTCTGCACCCGCCGTTTGTTGCAGGCTTGACGTTCAGGCATCATCGGAACGGCACCCGGCCGAGCGGCCTGCCGGAAACCCGCACGAAGCAATGACCACCGTCTTTTTCCAGCAGCAGCAGATTCCGGATGAGGTATTTGACGACCGCGTCCGCCGCGCGATCGGCGCGCTGCGAACACTGGGCCTGCGCGATGGCGACGTGCTCGCGCTGATGATGCGCAACAGCCCTGAACTGCTCGAGCTGATGGTGGCCGCGCGGGCACTCGGCGCCTACTGGTGTCCGATCAACTGGCATTTCAAGTCCGACGAACTGCGCCACATCCTGCGCGACAGCGGCGCCAGTCTGCTGGTCATCGATGCCCCGCTGTGGGCCGAGCGCAGCGACGCGGCACCGCACGGGCTGCCGGTGCTGTTTTCCGGCGCTGCGACCGGGCCGGACACGCCGACATGGCCGACGCTGCGCGATGCGGCAGCGCCGGATCGCGGCCCCGACGCGCCACCTCGCGGCGCAATGCTCTACACATCGGGAACCACCGGGCAGCCCAAAGGCATCCGCCGCCAGCCGTCGACGCCCGAGCAGGCGGCGCGCAGCCTCGAGCGGCTGCGCCAGGTGATCGGCTGCGAAGCCGGCATGCGGGCGCTGCTCAGCGCGCCGATGTACCACAGCGCGCCGAATTCGTTTGCGATGGCGGTCGCCCAGCACGACGGCCTGCTGGTGCTCGAGGATCGGTTCGATGCCGAGCAGACGTTGGCGCTGATCGAGCGGCATGCGATCACCCATGCCTATCTGGTACCGACGATGTATGTGCGGCTGCTGCGGCTGCCGGAACAAGTCCGTCGCCGTCACGACCTCAGCTCGCTGCGTTTTGTCAGCTCGACCGGCTCACCCTGTCCGCCTGAAGTCAAGCGGGCGATGATCGAATGGTGGGGGCCGGTGATCCACGAAGCCTATGGTTCCAGCGAGCTCGGCTACATGACGCTGCTCGACAGCGAGCAGGCCTTGCGCAAGCCCGGATCGGCCGGGCTGCCACTGGCAGGCGTCGAGATCCGCATCCTCGATGCCGATGGCAGTCCGATGACGCGCGGCAGCGCCGGGATGATCTACGTCAAACCCGAGCTGCTGGCCGACTTCAGCTACAACCAGGGCCAGGCGGCGCGCGCGGCGATGGAGCGCGACGGCTTTCTGACGATGGGCGACATCGGCTACCTCGATGACGACGGCTTCCTGTTCATCGTCGATCGTGCCGCCGACATGGTGATCTCGGGCGGCGTCAACATCTATCCGGCCGAAATCGAAGCGGTGTTGCAACTGATGCCCGGCGTTGCCGACTGTGCGGTATTCGGCATTCCCGATGCCGAGTTCGGCGAGGCGCTGGCGGCGGCGGTGATGCCGGCCGCCGGGGCGCAACTCGATGCAGCGGCGGTTCAGGCCTATCTGCGGCAGCGACTGGCCGGCTACAAGGTGCCGGCGGTCGTCGATTTCCATGCCGAGATGCCTCGTGAAGATACCGGCAAGATCTTCAAGCGCAAGTTGCGCGAACCCTACTGGGCTGGCGCCGCGCGGCGCATCTGACGGGCAAGACGCCGCCGGCCGGGGCCCGGCCGGCGCTTTCTGTAGCATCCGGTGCTGATCCTGCAACGAGCCCGCCAATGAGCCTTGAAACCATCGAACGCCAAACCGGCGACCAACCGACCGCCTCGCTGATCGTGCTGCACGGCCTTGGCGCCGACGGCAACGACTTTGTCCCACTGTGCAACGAGCTCGATCTCGCATCGGTCGGGCCGGTGCGCTTCGTGTTTCCGCATGCGCCGATGCAGCGCGTGACGATCAATGCCGGCATGGTGATGCGCGCCTGGTACGACATCCTGTCGCTCGGCGATGGCGTCGACCGCCGCGAGGACGAGCAGGGGCTGCGAGCGTCGATGGCCGAGGTCGAGCAGCTGATCGCGAAGGAGCGCAGCCGCGGCATCGATGCCTCCCGGATCGTGCTGATGGGTTTTTCGCAAGGTTGTGCGATGACGCTGATGACTGGGCTTCGTCATGCCGAAACACTCGGCGGCCTGGTCGGCCTGTCCGGCTATCTGCCGTTGGCCGACCGGTTCGCCGCCGAACGCCACCCGGCGAATGCGGCGACGCCGGTTTTTCTTGCCCACGGCGCCTACGACCCGGTGATCCCGATCGCGCGCGCGATCGCCAGCCGCGATGCGCTGCAGGCCAGCGGCCAGCCGGTGCAGTGGCATCAATACCCGATGGAGCATTCGGTCTGTGGCCCGGAACTGGCCGATCTGAACAAGTGGCTGCTGAAGGTGCTCGGCTGAGTCCGCCGGCAATTGGCCATCGATGGGCCTGAAACCGCAGCAACTGCGCGGGCGGGCTCGCAGCTGGGCCATCGGCCTGGTGCTGCTGCTTGGCACGGCGCTGTTGCTGCTCAGCGTCAACCAGCCGGCGCCGCCGGTGGCGGAGCGGCTTGCCTGGCGGCAGGCCTTCGTCGCCGCATTGCACGGCCCGCTCGACGAGGCCCCTCCTTACGACGACCGGTCGCTGCGTTTTGCCGATCTCAGCCTGCGGCAATTCGTGCCACTGGCCTTGCCCGGCAATACGGTCAGGCTGCGGCTCAGCAATCAATTCGGCGACGGCCCGCTGCGGATAGCTGCCGCGCAGTTGGCATGGCGGGCGCCGGTCGGCGGCGCGGCCATCCGCCCGGGCAGCGCCCGGCCGCTGCGCTTCACTGGCCAGCCGACGGTGACGCTGGAGCCGGGCCGGACCGTGCTCAGTGACCCGGTCGAACTGCCTGCGGTGGCGCCGGACACCGATCTGGCAGTCAGTTTTTATCTGAATCAGCCGACGCCGCGCGCCAGCTGGCACCTGGTCGGCAGCCGCAGCAGCTACCGCTCGCCGCCCGGCAACCACATCGAGTCGACCGTGCTGCCACAGGCCGAGATGAGCCGCAGCCTGTTTTTCATTGCCGGCGTCGAGGTGCTGGCCGATGAAGCGGCTGCCACCTGGGTCGGCTTCGGGGATTCGATCACCGACGGCAATGGCCATCGCCTGGACGCCGACGCGAGCTGGCCCGGGCAAGTCAGCCAGCGCTGGCGGCAGGGACGAAGCGGGCCGCCGGTCGGCATGCTGAATGCGGGAATGAGCGGTAACCGGCTGCTGTCGGCCGAGGTTGGTCCAAGTGGGCTGCAGCGCTTCGATCGCGACGTGCTGGCGCTCGACGGCGTGCGCGGTGTCGTGATCCTGATCGGCATCAACGACCTCGCCGGCACGGCCGACGCCGAAGACATGCCCGCTACCGTGCAGCGGCTGATCGACGGGCAGACCGAGCTGGCCCGCCGCGCACGCGAACGCGGGCTGAAGGTGGTCGGCGCCACATTGACGCCAGCGCAAGGCGGGGTTTATGGTCGGGTCGAAGTCGAGGCCGGGCGCCAGCAGCTGAACCGCTGGATCCGCTCGGCCGGGGTATTCGATGCCGTCGTCGACCTCGACGCGGCGCTGCGCGACCCGGCTGCACCGCATCGGATCCGCGCCGAATTGACCCGCGACGGCCTGCATCCCGACGATGAGGGTTACCGTGTGATCGGCGCCGCCGTCGTCAAGACGCTGGCCGACGCCGGTCTGCAACGTTGATCCCGCACCGAACCATTTACAAGAATCGAGTCGAACCGACATGCTCAGCAACCAAGACCTCCAGGCCCTGAACCACGCCAACCACCACGATCCGTTCGCGGTGCTCGGGCTGCACACCGACGACGGTGGCAGTCTGTGGGTGCGCACCATGCTGCCCGGAGCCAGCAGCGTCGCGGTGGTCGACGCCGAAAACGAGCGCCGCCTGGTCGACTTGACGCTGCGCGACGGTGGTGCGCTGTGGGAAGGCAAGATCCCGCGCCGCAAGCAGCGTTTCGATTACCGGCTGGCGGTGCGCTGGGCCAGCGACCCGGCCGATACGCCGGAGTCAATGTATGTCGACGCCTACAGCTTCGGCCCGCAGCTGACCGACGACGAGTTGTATTACCTTGGTGAAGGTTCGCACCTGCGGCCGTTCGAGAGCCTCGGCGCGCATGCGATGCGGGTCGGCGAGATCGACGGCATCCGCTTCGCACTGTGGGCGCCGAATGCACGCCGCGTCAGCGTGGTCGGCTCCTTCAATTCATGGGACGGGCGGCGCCACATGATGCGGCTGCGCCACGGCAGCGGCATCTGGGAGATCTTCGTGCCGCACGCGATGATCGGTGACGCCTACAAGTTCGAATTGCTCGATCGTTCGGGTTCGATGCTGCCGCTGAAGGCGGATCCGTATGCGCGCGCCGCCGAGATGCGCCCGGCCACCGCCAGCATCGTCGCCGCAATGCCGCCGGCAGCGCCATTGCCCGAAGGGCGTGCCGATGCGAACAGCCGGCATGCGCCGATCTCGATCTATGAAGTCCACCTCGGCTCGTGGCGGCGCCATCCCGATGGCAGTTTCCACAGCTGGGACGACCTCGCGGCGGCTCTGCCGACCTATGTCGCCGACCTCGGCTTCACGCACATCGAGCTGTTGCCGATCACCGAACACCCGTTCGATGGCTCCTGGGGCTACCAGACGCTCGGCATGTATGCGCCGACCGCGCGTTTCGGCCCGCCGGAAGGTTTTGCCCGCTTCATGGACGCCTGCCGTGCGGCTGGCATCGGCGTGCTGCTCGACTGGGTGCCGGCCCACTTTCCGTCCGACCCGGTCGGCCTCGCACAGTTCGACGGCACCGCGCTGTACGAATATGCCGATCCGCGCGAAGGTTTCCACAAGGACTGGAATACGCTGATCTACAACTTCAGCCGCCACGAGGTTCGCAATTTCCTGGTCGGCAGCGCCTTGTACTGGATCGAGCGGCAAGGCATCGACGGTCTGCGCGTCGATGCGGTTGCATCGATGCTGTACCGCGACTATTCGCGCAACCCCGGCGAATGGGTGCCGAATGTCGAAGGCGGCCGCGAGAACCTCGAGGCGATTGCCTTCCTGCGCCGCACCAACGAGGTCGTCGGCGTCGAATGCCCCGGCGCGATGACCGTCGCCGAGGAGTCGACGGCGTTTCCAGGCGTCTCCGCGCCGACCTACCACGGCGGGCTCGGTTTCCACTTCAAGTGGAACATGGGCTGGATGCACGACACGCTGAAATACATGGAGCAGGACGCGGTGCACCGCAAGTGGCACCACGACAAGATGAGTTTCGGCCTTGTCTATGCATTCAGCGAGAATTTCGTGTTGCCGCTGTCGCACGACGAAGTCGTGCACGGCAAGGGCTCGATCCTCGGCAAGATGCGCGGCGACGACTGGCAGCGCTTTGCCAACCTGCGCGCCTATTACGGTTTCATGTGGGGCCACCCGGGCAAGAAGCTGCTGTTCATGGGCCAGGAATTTGCGCAACCGACCGAATGGAACCACGATGTCGAGCTGCCGTGGCATCTGCTCGGCGACGAGCGCCACGGCGGTGTGCTGCGACTGGTGCGCGACCTCAATGCGCTGTACAAGTCGCAGCCGGCGCTGCACAAGCTCGACTGCGACGGCGCAGGTTTCGAATGGATCTCGTCGCACGATGCCGACCATTCGGTTTTTGCGTGGCTGCGCCGCGATGGCGACGGCAACGCCGTGATGGTGGTCAGCAATTTCACGCCGGTCCCGCGCGAGGGTTTCCGCATCGGCGCGCCCGACGGTGTCGACCGCTGGCGCGAGGCGCTGAATACCGATTCGTCGTTCTATGGCGGCTCAAACCTCGGCAACGGCAGCGGCGAGATTGCGGTCGACGACCAGCCTGCCCATGGCCGATCACGTTCGGTCAGCCTGACGATTCCGCCGCTGGCGACGCTGTTCCTGCTTCCCGGCTGAGTCGGGCCGTCTGCGGAAAGCGTGCCGTCAACGCTCCGGCCAGCCCTCGACACCGATCAACGGCACGAAGGCGACGTCGCAAAGCAGTTCGCGGTGGAAGCCATCAGCGCCCAGCCGCGTCAGGCGCACCAGATCCTGCCAGCCCATGCTGTTCGCGACCGGCATCACCAGCCGACCGGCCGGCGCCAGTTGGTCGAGCAGCGCCTGCGGCACGCTGGGCCCGCCGGCGGTGACGACGATCGCGTGATAAGGGCCGGCGGCCGGCCAACCGAGGGTGCCGTCGCCAATGTGGACATGGACGTTGGTGCAGCCCAATGCGGCCAGCTGGTTGGCTGCGCGGCTGGCCAGTTCGGCGATGCGCTCGACCGTTTCGACTTCGGCCGCCAGCTCGCCGAGCACCGCCGCGGCATAACCTGAACCGGTGCCGATCTCGAGCACATGTTCATTGCCGCGCAACTGCAGCGCCTCGCACATCAGCGCGACGATGTAGGGCTGCGAGATCGTCTGCCGCAGGCCGATCGGCAACGGGTGGTCGCTGAAGGCGGCATCGCGCAATTCCGCCGGCACGAAGGCCTCGCGCGGCACCTTGCGCATTGCATCGAGAACGCGTGGATCACGTACCCCACGGGCCGCGATGTCCTGATCGACCATTTGCCCACGCAGGCGGTCGTCCGCTGTCATGCGGCCAGTATCGCGCCATCTGGCCCCCGAGGCATCCCCTGCATGCCAACGCAGCCCGCCTCGGTATTGACCTGACGCAAGCCGCTGCCGGCGATTTGGCCGATGCTCGGCCAATGCACCTGCTGCACAAACGCCACGCGCCCGCTTCGTCGGCTAAGCTGGCATTCCACTGCGCACGATCGTCAATGAATGGCTGACACCGCCGCGAGGAATTGGCTACGCCGGGGAATCATCCTCCTGCTCGCAGTCGGCGCGCTGGTCGCGCTGGGCTGGTGGCTGACCCGCCCCGAGCCAGTCGTGGTGCTGGTCAGTCCGGTCGGCCGCGGCATCGTTGAAGCCAGCGTCGCCAATACCCGTGCCGGCACCGTCGAGGCCTGCCAGCGGACCCGGCTGTCGACGATCGCCGGTGGTCGCATCGAGGTGCTGGCAGTCAAGGAAGGCGACCGCGTCAGCAAGGGCCAGTTGCTGATGCGGCTGTGGAACGACGACCTGAAAGCCGAACAGGCTTTTGCACGGGCGCAGCTCGCCACCTCGCGCAGCCGCGTCAACGAGGCCTGCACGATGGCCGATCTCGCGCGCCGCGAGGCGCGTCGGCAGCAGGAGTTGTTCGAGCAGGGGTTTGTCTCGACCGGCCGGCTCGATACCGCAAATGCCGAGGCCAAGGCCCGCGCGGCCGGTTGCGCGACCGCAAAGGCCGATGTCGCGCAGGCGCAGGCCCGGGTCGAGGTCGTCGGCGTCGCCGAGCAGCGCAGCATGCTGGTCGCGCCGTTCGACGGCACGATCGCGAAGATCGTCGGCGAGGTCGGCGAATATTCGACGCCATCGCCTCCGGGTGTGCCGACACCGCCGGCGATCGACCTGATCGACGACTCGTGCCTGTATATCCAGGCGCCGATGGATGAAGTCGACGCGCCGAAGATCCGCCCGGGGCAGTCGGTGCGCATTTCGCTCGATGCCTTGCCGGGGCAGTCGTTTCCCGGCACGGTGCGCCGCATTGCGCCCTATGTGACGGCGGTCGAGAAGCAGGCGAGAACGGTCGAGGTCGAGGCGGTGTTCGACGATCCAAAGGCTGCCGGCCGGCTGCTGATCGGCTACAGCGCCGACATCGAAGTGATCCTCGATCTGCGCGAGAACGTGCTGCGGGTGCCGACCTCGGCCTTGCTGCAAGGCGGCCGGGTGCTGCTGCTCGAAGGCGGGCAATTGATCGAACGAACGGTCAAGACCGGTCTGGCCAACTGGGAATACACCGAGATCACCGACGGCCTGAATGCCGGCGACCGCATCGTCACCTCGCTCGACCGCGACGGCGTGAAGCCCGGCGCAGCGGCGGTCGAGGACAGCAGCGCGAAGCGGTGACGGGCATGGCTGGCAACGATGCAGCAACGAGCGCCACGCAGATCGAGCTGGCGCAGATCGAACGCATCTTCCATCTCGGCGACAGCGTCGTGCGTGCGCTCGATCGCGTTGACCTGCGGATCGCCGCCGGTGAATATATTGCGGTGATGGGGCCGTCAGGCTCCGGCAAGTCGACGCTGCTGAATGTGCTGGGCCTGCTCGATCGGCCCGACGCCGGCCACTACCGGCTCGAGGGCCGCGACGTGACGACGTTGTCGGCCAACGAGCAGGCGGCGGTGCGCAGCCGGCGCATCGGCTTCATCTTTCAGAGCTTCCACCTGGTGCCGCGGCTGACCGCCGCCGAAAACATCGCGCTGCCGATGGTGCTGGCCGGCATCAGCGGCCCGCAACGTCAATCGCGTGTGCGTGATGCGCTGGCCGGCGTTGGCCTGACCGATCGCGCCGACCATCGGCCGGATCAGTTGTCTGGCGGGCAGCGGCAACGCGTCGCGATCGCCCGCGCGACGATCATGCAGCCGGCGATGCTGCTGGCCGACGAGCCGACCGGCAACCTCGATCGCCATACCGGCGAGGAGGTGCTGCGCCTGCTCGAACAGCTCAATGCCGGCGGCGTCACGTTGATCGTCGTGACCCACGATGCCGCGCTTGGCGCACGGGCGCAGCGCCGGCTGCTGATGGAGGACGGTGCGATCCGCCACGATGAACGGCAGCAGCCCGCGGTCCCCGCCAGCAGCAATGCGCACGACTGATCTTGCCGGCTTTGCCGTTGCCGCGGCCCGCGGCAGCCCGCTGCGCACCGTGCTGCTGATGCTGGCAATGGCGATCGGCGTTGCCGCTGTGGTCACGCTGACCGCGCTCGGTGACGGCGCGCGCCGCTATGTCGTCCGCGAATTCAGCGCGATCGGCAGCAACCTGGTGATCGTGCTGCCCGGGCGCACCGAAACCGGCGGCGTCAATCCCGGCAGCTTCATCAGCGGCACGCCGCGCGACCTGACGATTGCCGATGCGCAGGCGATGCTGCGCGCACCGAGCGTGCGGCGCGTCGCGCCGCTGGCGGTCGGCACATCCGAATTGTCGGTTGGCGGACGCTTGCGCGAGGGCATGGTGATCGGCTCGACCGCCGAATTCATCGAGGTGCGCCAGTTGCAGATCGCGCAAGGCCGCTTTCTGCCGCGCGAGGACTGGGAGCGCGGCTCGCCGGTGATGGTGATCGGCGCGAAGGTCGGCGCCGATTTGTTCGGCAAGCAGCCGGCGCTCGGCAACTTCATTCGCGTCGGCGACCGGCGCTTCCGGGTCATCGGCGTGCTGGCGTCGACCGGCAGCGGGCTCGGCATGAATACCGACGAGATGGCGATCGTTCCGGTGGCGAGCGCGCTGGCGATGTTCAATACCAACAGCCTGTTCCGCGTCCTCGTCGAGGCGCGCAGTCGCGAAACGATCGACGCCGCGAAGCGTCAGATCGCCGAGATCGTGCAGGCGCGCCACGATGGCGAGCAGGATGTCACGGTGATCACGCAGGATGCCTTGCTGGCGACTTTCGACCGCCTGATCGGCACGCTGACGCTGGGCGTCGCCGGTATTGCGGCGATCAGCCTGGCGGTGGCCGGCATCCTGGTGATGAACGTGATGCTGGTCTCGGTGGCGCAGCGGCGCAGCGAGATCGGCCTGCTGAAGGCGCTCGGTGCGACGCCGGCGACGATCCGCAGCGCCTTCCTGGCCGAGGCCGCCTTGTTGTCGGCGGCCGGCGCGGTATTCGGCTACCTCGGCGGGTTGGCCGGCGCCGCGGCGATCCGCGCGCTGTACCCGGTTTTTCCGGCCTATCCGCCCGACTGGGCGGTGGTCGCCGGGCTCGGTACCGCGTTGATCACCGGCATCGTGTTCGGCGTGCTGCCGGCACGCAATGCCGCCCGGCTCGACCCGGTGCTGGCGCTGGCCCGCCGATGATCGCCGCCGACAGCGTCCGCTTCGCCTGGCGCGCGATCACTGCGCACCGGCTGCGCAGCTTTCTGACGCTGGCCGGCATCGCGGTCGGCATTGCCGCGGTGATCCTGCTGACCTCGATCGGCGAAGGCATCCATCGCTTCGTGCTCAGCGAGTTCTCGCAATTCGGCACCAATGTGATCGGCATCGCGCCAGGCCGCATCGGCACCCGCGGCGGCCCGCCTTCCGGACTGCCGACATCGGTGCGTCCGCTGACACTCGACGATGCCCGCGCGCTGGAACGCGTGCCCGGCGTCAGCGGCGTCGTGCCGACCGCCTGGGGCAATGCCGAGGCGCAGGCCCGCGGCCGGGTCAGGCGAACGACGATCTACGGCGTCGGTGCGGCGGCGCTCGAAGTCTTCAACATGCAGATCGCGGTCGGCCAGTTTCTGCCCGCCGATGCCGACGAGCAGGCACGCAGTTTTGTCGTGCTCGGTCCGAAGCTGAAGCAGGAACTGTTCGGCGCAGACAACGCGCTCGGCGAGCGACTGCGCATTGCCGGGCAAAGCTTCCGTATCATCGGCGTGCTGCAGCCGAAGGGGCAGTTTCTCGGCATCGACCTCGACGATACCGCCTTCATTCCGGCCGCGCGCGCGCTCGAACTGTTCAACCGCGACGGGCTGACCGAAATCAACCTGACCTATGCGGCTGGTGCATCCGACCAGGCGGTCGCGGCCGGCGCCGAAGCGGTGCTGGCGGCGCGCCACGGCCGCGCCGATTTCACCGTGACGACGCAGCAGGAGATGCTGGCAACGCTGTCGAACATCCTCGACATCCTGACGATGGCAGTGGCCGCGCTCGGCAGCATCTCGCTGCTGGTCGGATCGGTCGGCATCGTCACGATCATGACGATCGCGGTGGCCGAACGCAGCCACGAGATCGGTCTGATGATTGCGCTCGGCGGCCGCCGCCAGACCATCCTGTGGCTGTTCCTCGGCGAGGCGGTCGTGCTCGCGGTGCTTGGCAGCCTGCTCGGCGTCGCGATCGGTTATGGCCTCGCGCTGCTGATCAGGCTGCTGCTGCCTGCGCTGCCAGTGGCCACACCGCTGCTCTATGTCGTGCTCGCGGTGGCGAGCAGCGCATTGATCGGCCTGCTCGCCGGCGTGTTGCCGGCGCGCGGCGCGTCGAGGCTCGACCCGGTCGACGCGCTGCGCACCGAATGACGTAGCGCGGCTTCCGGCTCAGACGCGGATCACCTCGCCCTTCAGCGACCAGAGGATCGCCAGCACTTCGTTGCGGGCATCGGGTGCGATGCCGTGGGTGTCGAGTGCCGCCATCGCATCGTCGATGACGCTGACGAATTCCTGCTCGCTGACGTTCATGCCGCGGTGCGTGGTCAGCATGTCTTCCCCGCTGTAGGTCTCGGGCCCGCCGGCACCGGCGCAGAAGAATTCGACCACCCGGCGCTCGACGCGTTCCAGGTTTTCGCTGTTTGCGTACCGTGTCTTGACGATCGGATTGGCCATGTGATTTTCGATCAGCGTGCGGGTGATGCGGGCAATGCCCTCGTGGCCGCCGAGGCGTTCATACAGCGAGGTCTGGGTCTGGTTCATCTGTAGCTCCTTGTCGACTGTCGGATGACCGGTTGGTCAAGCTTGGTTCACGCTACGCGCTTGCGCAGCAGCACCAGCCACGATGCGTACTCGACCAGCCCCTGCTCGTCAGCTCGCTGCTGTTGATCGATCGAGGAAAAATGGCGTGGCGTCGTGGATTGGCGAACCAGCGTGGGTTCAGCGATTGGGGTGGCGGCAGAACTGCCGGGTCTGGCTGGCGTTGGTTGTTGGTGGTTCATGCAGATCTCTCCTGTTGAAACCCGCCGTTTGATTCGGCGTGCCATCAGGATGCCGATCCAGCGTTCCTGAGCCGTTCCTGGCCAACGACGGTTGCATCAGCGCGTTCTCCCGCCCACACTCGCTTCATGACTTCCACACCGTCCTGGGCGTCCGGTGATTCGTCGCCGCAGCTGGCCGTCCACCTGCTCGGCCGCTTCGCGGCCAGCGTTGACGGCAGCGAATTGCCGGCCGAGCGCTGGCCCAGCCTGCGCGCGACCCATCTGGTGCAGTTGCTGAGCCTGCAGCCACTGCGGCGGATGACGCGCGACCAGATCATCGACGCGTTGTGGCCGAAGCTCGATCCCGATGCCGGGGCCGCCAATCTGCGCAAGGCCCTGCACCATGCGCGGCAGGCACTCGGCCGCCACGACGCGATCGTCGCGCAGCGCGGGGAAATCGAGTTGTGGCCAGGCCGGCCGGTGGCGGTTGATGCCGAGTTGTTCGAGCGCCAGGCCGACGCCGCGCTGGCCCGCCGCGACAGCGCCGAATGCGCAGAAGCGGCGCGTGCCTACCCGGGTTTGCTGTTGCCAGGTTCGCAATACGAGCCATGGACCGAGGCAGCGAGGGAACGCCTGCATGCCCGTTTGGTCGAGCTGCTGCGCATCAGTGCGCAGTGGGAAAAACTGGTCCGGCTCGAACCGACCGACGAACCCGCCCATCGTGCGCTGATGCAGCGTGAACTCGAGGCGGGCAATCGGGCCGCGGCGATCCGCTGGTATGGCAGTCTCCGCGGCGCGCTGCAGCAGACGCTGGGTGTTGCGCCCGATCCGCAAACCGATCTGCTGTATGAGCGCTGCCTGGCGGACCTCAGAGACGACACGCCGACGTTTGTCGGCCGCGCCGCGCCACTTGCGAAGGTCCTGTCCTGGCTGGGGGCCGCACCCGAGCAACGGACTGGTGGCGTCGCGCTGCTCGGCCCGGGCGGTATCGGCAAGACGGCGCTGTGCCGCGAAATCGGCGTGCAGTTGCGCGCGCAGCACTGGAAGGTGCTGCACATCGAGGTGGCGCGTACCGGGCTGGCCTATGCAGCGATTGCGGCGATCGCCGAAACGTTGCTGCTCATCGACCGTGGGCTGCTCGATCGCATCGGCCCCGGTGCGCGCAATGTGCTGGCGCTGCTGAACCCGCTGGCTGCGCCAGCCGACCCGCTGCCCGGGCCGCTCGGCCGGCACCAGGTCGTCGGCGCGATCCGCCGCCTGTTGATGGCCTATGCGGGAGGCGCCGACCTGCTGCTGCAGGTCGATGACGTGCACCTCGCCGACGATGCCGATGTCGATGTATTGCTGCAGGTGGCGGCGGCTGGCGCGCCGGTCTGTGTATTGTTTGCTGCGCGTCCGCCAGCATCGGGCACGACGCTGGCACGCGGCATCGCGCGACAACACCGGGCCGGCGGATTGCAGCTGCTGGATCTGGAGCCATTGGATGACGACGAATGCCGACGCCTGGTGCTGCGCAGCACGACGGTGCCGCTGGAACCCGCCATCGTCGAGCGGGTCTTGCGTGCCGCCGAGGGCAATCCGTTTGCCGCGATCGAGATGACACGCTGCGCGGCGTCTGCCAGTGGCCAGGGGCTGCCGGCGAGCGTTGCCGACGCGATCCTCGAGCGACTGTGCGATGTCCCCGATGAGGCATTGACCCTGCTGAAGTGGCTCGCCTTGTGTGGCGACCGCTTCAATGTCGCGACCGTCGAGGCTGTCGCAGCGTGCACGAATGCGGCGCCGATGGCCGCGCTCGACGCCTGCCTGATGGCCGGTGTGCTGGTGCCTTCGGGTGTCTTCTACCGCTTCCGCCACGACCTCGTGCGCGAGATGCTGGTCGAGCACCTCGCGCCGCATCACCGCGTGACGATGCATCGCGAGATGGCGCGCCTGCTCGCCGAGCAGGATGCACCGCCTGCAGAGGTGGCACGCCACTGGCTTGCCGCAGGTGGCGGGCGCGATGCCGCACCGTGGCTGCTGGCCGCCGCGCGCGACGCCGTGCGGCTGGCTGCCTTCAGCGATTCGCTGCGGCATCTGGAACAGCTGCTCGACATCGATCCCGGCGACCTGCAAGGGCTGCGGCTGCGTGCCGAAGCACTCGATGCGATCGGCGACCCGGCTGCGCTTGCGGCATACCGAACGGCCGCTGCAGCCGCCGATGCCGCCGGCCAACCGGGTTCACACGATCTGCTCGCGAAGGCTGCGCTGGCACAGGTCAAGCAGGGCGATCCAAAAGGTGCACTGGTCCTGCTGCAGGGTCTGCAGCCGACCAGCGTCGAGGGCCGGCTGTGCGAAGCGCTGGCCTTCAGCGGGGCGGCGGCTCTAGGCGCGACCGACCCTGCGATGGGAACCGAGAAGGCCGCGATTGCGCGCAGGCTCGCGTTGCAGACCGGCGATACCGCATCGATCGTCGTTGCATCATGGGCGCAGGCGGCTGCTGCCCATGCACGCGGCGAACTGCGCGAAAGCGTCTGGGCCGATCTGCACGAGACGAGTGCAATGCCGCAGCTGGCGGTGCGTGTGTTCGATGGCCATCTGTGCATCACGCAGCGGTTTCTTTATGGCGCGCGGCCTTATGCCGACGTCATTGCCTTTGCAGAATCACTGGCGACTGAAGCGCGGCGGCTCGGCGCCGCGCGGGGTCATGCCTTCGGCACCACGCTGCGCGGCGAGGCCGAGTGGCTGGCCGGTGACCTCGCTGCGGCGCGCCAGCATCTGCGCGAAGGGGCGCGGCTGCACCACGCGATCGGCGGCGCCGTTGGTGAGGCCTTGTCGCTGCAGCGGCTGTCGGAACTGTCCCATTTCGAAGGTCGGCGCACCGATGCCCGCGCGCTGCTCGACGAGGCGCTCGACCTCGCGCGGCAGACCGACATCGGATTTCACCTGCTCGACAGGATTTATGGCACACGCATCGCCCAGCGTGCCGACGACCGCGATGCGGCACTGCAGGCGATGCACGATGCCGAAGCCTCTGTGCGCGGGCCGCTGGAAACCTGCCCCGGCTGCCGCATCACGTTTGCGGTTCCGGCAGCGATCGCTGCGGCGCGCGCCGGCGAAGTCGAGATCGCCGAGCGCCATGAGAAGCAATGCGCCTACCTGGCCGATGTCGTGATGCGGCTGCCGGCCTGGCATGCGGCGCACGATGAGGTGCGGGCGCATCTCGGTATCGCCCGGCAGTCCGATCCGAACGAAACGATCGCGCTGTTCACTGAGGCGGCCGGGCGCTTCAGAGCCGCCGGCCATCCGATCGACGCGGCGCGTTGCGAGAAGCTTGCCGCGAATCCGGCGTGAGCCCCGACTCGACGCGTGTCGCGTGGGCTCGCGCCGCTGGCCCGGATGCTGAACTGCTCGAACCGATCGCGGTGCTGGTCAAGCCGGTCGGCACCGTCGCCGCCCGCGGCAGATTTCAGTCCGAAGCGGCGGCCTTGCCGCTGGAGCCGGTCTTCGTCGACCGCTTGGTCGCTGCATTCGGAGCGGTCTTCCGCGTCTGTCCTGCAGCCGACTTCAACGCGGTCGGCCCGACCTTCTTGCGCGCGCGCGTAGAGGCCCTTGCCGCTGGCGCGGTGGCCGATTCGGGTGGCAGCAGCCGGCCGATGATCTGCTCGCATTGCGCCTGGTTCATGTAGCGCGGCACCGGGTAACCGGTGTGTGCCTCCTGGCAGGCGGCTTCGGCCAGCGCCGGAATATCGTCCTTGCGCAACGCCTCCAGGTGGGTCGGAATCGCGAGATCGCGGTTCAGTTGGTCGATGCCGTCGAGGAACTTCCGCGCCAGTGAATCTTCATCCTCACCGTCGGCGCCGAGTCTTGCGCGCACCGCCAGCCTCGCCAGCCGATTCGTCACCGCGGGAGCAGAATACCGCAGCACATGAGGCAACACCATCGCATTGGCCAGTCCGTGCGGCGTGTGGTATCTGCCGCCGAACTGGTGTGCGATCGCATGCACATAGCCGACATTGGCTCTCGTGAAGGCGATGCCGGCGTAGGTCGATGCCAGCGACATGTTTTCGCGGGCCTGCAGATCCGTGCCGTTGCTGTAGGCGGTTCTCAGGTTGGCGAAGATCAGTCCGACCGCGGTCAATGCCATGCCGTCCGTGGCGGGTGAATGCCAGTTGCCGAGGAAGGCCTCGACCGCGTGGGTCAGCGCATCGATGCCGGTGGCTGCCGTCACGTGCGGCGGCAGGCCCGTCATCAGATTGGCATCCAGCGCTGCCATCTTCGGCACGATCCGGGTATCGACGATGACCAGTTTGCTTTGCCGCTCCGGGTCGGAGATGACGGCTGCGACGGTCACTTCCGAGCCGGTGCCGGCGGTGGTCGGAACGGCGTAGATCGGCACCGGGCTGTGCAGGCCCTTGAAATAACCCGCCAGTGCGCGCAGCGATTTGCCCGGATTGGCGATCGACACCGCGATCGCCTTTGCCGCATCCATCGACGAGCCGCCGCCGAAGGCGATGATCGCGTCGCAGCCGTGCTCACGGTAAAACGCGATACCGCGTTCGACCAGCGGGATCGGTGCATCCGGCGTGATCTCGTCGAACACGACGTGGTCGGCGCCGCCGGCGGTCAGCGCATCGCTCAGGTCCTTCAGCAGGCCGAGACCGGAGACGACCTTGTCGGTCACGATCAGCAGCTTTGCATGGCCGAAACCCGCCACCGCCTGGCCGAGCCGACCGCTCGATCCTGGTCCGACCAGCAGCGTCGGTTGCGGAATCGGCAGCAGGCGGGTCACCTTGCCGGCGCCCTTCATCAACACCCGAAGCCCGGAGGCGCGAGCCGATTCCGGAATGAAATCAAGAAACATGGAAGCCCCAGTGCGGTGACAAGCATGCGCATCGCGACGTCTGCGCTGGCCCGATCATGACAGAGCGGCAATGTGGCGGGTCTGCGGCCGCATGCAATCGGTCGAAAGGCGATGCTTCAGAGCGTGAAGTCGTAATCGATCGTCAGTGGCGCATGGTCCGAAAAGCGCTGTTCCTTGTAGACCGAGACGGTTTTTGCATGCGCGGCGATGCCGGGCGTGGCCAGTTGGTAGTCGAGCCGCCAGCCGACATTGTTGGCCCAGGCCTGGCCGCGGTTGCTCCACCAGGTGTAGGCCTCACCGCCGTCGTGCGGGCGCAGCCGGCGGTGCACGTCGACCAGGCCGAGTTCGTCGATTGCCCGCGTCATCCAGGCGCGTTCCTCGGGCAGGAAGCCGCTGTTTTTCTGGTTGCTGCGCCAGTTTTTCAGATCGATCTGCTGGTGGGCGATGTTGATGTCGCCGATCAGGATGAATTCGCGTTCGTCGCGCAGCTTGCTCAGGTGCGGATAGAACAGCTCGAGAAACCGGAATTTGGCCTGTTGCCGCTCCTCGCCGCTCGAGCCGCTCGGGAAATAGCAGCTGATGATGCTCAGCCGGGGCAGCGTCTTGTGGCCGGGTCGGTCGAAGCGGGCTTCGACATAACGCCCTTCGTCGTCGAATTCGGGGTGGCCGAAACCGAAGTTGACCGCGGTCGGCTTGTGCCGGCTGTAGATGCCGACGCCGGAATAACCCTTCTTCTGCGCGCAGTGAAAGTGGCCATGCATGCCGGCGATCTGCTCGAAGCGGCCTTCGAGGTCGCCGGCCTGGGCCTTCAGTTCCTGCACGCCCATACAATCGATTTGCATGCTTTCGGCCCATGGCAGCAGGCCCTTGTTGGCCGCCGAGCGGATGCCATTCAGATTCAACGAGGTAAGACGGAACACGCAGATGCCTTCGATTTCCCCCGCCAATCATCCGGCCTCTCAGCCGTCCGCAGCGGACGCGCTGGCGCTGGAATTCGTCCGTTTCTCGGTCGATGCCGGGGTTTTGCGTTTCGGGGAGTTCAAGACCAAGGCAGGACGGCTGTCGCCGTATTTTTTCAATGCCGGTCTGTTCGACGACGGCAACAAGCTCGGTCGTCTGGCCGAATTCTACGCACGCCGCCTGCTCGCCTCCGATCTCGACTTCGACATGATCTTCGGCCCGGCCTACAAGGGCATCACGCTGGCCGCTGCGATCGCCATCGAACTGGCGCGCCGCGGCCGCAACGTGCCGTATGCCTACAACCGCAAGGAAGCAAAGGACCACGGCGAGGGTGGCAGCCTGGTCGGCGCGCCGTTGCGCGGACGGGTGCTGATCGTCGACGACGTGATTTCGGCCGGCACCTCGGTGCGCGAATCGATCGCGCTGATCCGCAGCGCAGGTGCCGAACCGGCGGGCGTGGCCATCGCGCTGGACCGCCAGGAAAAGGCCAGCGAGCGGGGTGTCGACTCGAGCTTTTCTGCGGTACAGCATGTCGAACGCGAACTCGGCCTGCCGGTCGTCGCGGTCGCGACGCTGGCCGATCTGCTGCGTTATCTGCAGCAGCAGTCAGATCCGCAACAGGCCGCCTTTTTGCCGGCAGTTTCAGCCTATCGGGATCGCTACGGCGCATGACAATCGGAACCCAGTCCCACCGATTGCCGGTTCCATGTCGCATCCCCTGATCATTGCCAGCATGCTGGTGCTGCTTGCGCACCCAGCCTCTGCAGCGATCTATACCTGCACCGACAAGAACGGGCGCAAACACACCGCAGACCGACCGATCGAGGCTTGCCTCGAGGTTGATCAGCGTGTGCTCAATCCCGACGGCAGCTTGCAGCGCATCGTGCCGGCCGCGATGTCGCCGCGCGAACGGATCGACGCCGAGCGGCGCGAGCGCGAAGCCGCGCGCGAGCGGATGGCGCGCGACGAGGCGATCAAGCGCGACCGCCTGTTGCTGCGCCGCTATCCGACGCCGGCTTCCCATGAGCAAGCCCGCGCCGAAGCCCTGCGTCTGGTACACGATGCGGTTCAACTGACGCAGCGCCGCGTCGAGGAGCTGCAGCAGGCCCGCAAGCCGCTCGAAGAAACGGCCGCAACCTTTGCCGGCAAGCCGTTGCCGGGTGACCTGAAGCAGAAGCTCAATGCCAATGACGCGATGCTGAAGGCTCAGCAGTCGCTGGTGCAGAACCAGAACCTTGAGGTCGCACGCATCAATGCGGTGTTCGACAAGGAAGCCGAACGGCTGCGGCCGATGTGGAAGACCGAGCCCTGAAGCTCGTCGCCGGGACCGGCCGCCGGCCGGTGCGGCTCAACCGAGCTTGCGTTTCAGCGTTTCGTTGACCTGGCCCGGATTGGCCTTGCCGCGGCTGGCCTTCATCACCTGACCGACCAGCGCATTGAAGGCCTTGTCCTTGCCGGCGCGGTATTCGTCGACCGATTTCTGATTGGCGGCGATCACCTCGTCGACGATGCGATCGAGCTCACCGCTGTCGTTCATCTGGCGCAGGCCGAGGCTTTCGATCAATTCGTCGACCGGGCGCGGGTCGCCCTGCCACATCGCATCGAAGATCTGCCGTGCGCCGTTGTTCGACACCGTCGAGTCGACGATCCGGCCGATCAGCAACGCCAGCGCCTGCGGGTCGACCGGGCTCTGGTCGATTTCCGCCGCCTGCGCATTCAGCCGCCGCGACACCTCTCCCATCAGCCAGTTGGCAACCAGCTTCGGCGCGCCGCAGGCCTTTGCCGCCGCCTCGAAAAAGGCGGCCATGGCCTTGCTCTGCGTCATCATCGACGCGTCGTACGGCGGCAGCGCATAGTCGCGCTGGAAGCGCTCGGCCATTGCGCGCGGCAATTCCGGCATCGCTTCGCGCACCTGCCCGACCCAGTCGTCGGAGATCACCAGCGGCGGCAGGTCCGGGTCGGGGAAATAGCGGTAGTCGTGGGCGTCTTCCTTGCTGCGCATTGCCCGCGTCTCGCCGCTGTCCGGATTGAACAGCACGGTGGCCTGCTGCACCGTTCCGCCGTCCTCGATCAGGTCGATCTGCCACTGGATCTCGTAGTCGATCGCCTGCTGCAGGAATTTGAAACTGTTCAGGTTCTTGATTTCGCGCCGTGTACCCAGCGGCTCGCCGGGCTTGCGCACCGAGACATTGGCATCACAGCGGAAGCTGCCTTCCTGCATATTGCCGTCGCAAATGCCGAGCCAGACAACCAGGCTGTGCAAGGCCTTGGCATATTCGGCCGCCTCGACGCTTGAGCGCATGTCGGGTTCGGTAACGATCTCGAGCAGCGGCGTGCCGGCGCGGTTCAGGTCGATGCCGGTCTGGCCGGCATAGTCCTCGTGCAGCGACTTGCCGGCATCCTCCTCGAGGTGGGCGCGCGTCAGATTGACCCGCCGTGGCTCATCGCCGATGAAGAAGTCGATGTGTCCGCCCTGCACGACCGGCGTCTCGTACTGGCTGATCTGATAGCCCTTCGGAAGGTCGGGATAGAAATAGTTCTTGCGCGCGAAGATCGACTGCTTCGCGACCCGCGCATCGACCGCGAGGCCAAAACATATCGCGCGTTCGACCGCGCCGCGGTTCATCACCGGCAGCGTGCCGGGCAGCGCCAGATCGACCACCGAAGCCTGGGTATTCGGTTCGGCGCCGAAACGGGTCGGCGAGCCGCTGAAGATCTTCGACTGGGTCGACAACTGTGCGTGGGTCTCGATGCCGATCACCACCTCGTAGCCACGAATCAGCGCAGGCGTGCTCATGCCGATTGCTCCATCGCCGGTGCACGCTGATGCCAGTCGGTCGCCTGCTGGAAAACGTGTGCCGTCTGCAGCAGCAGACCCTCGTTGAAATAATTGCCGATCAATTGCAGCCCGACCGGCATGCCGTGTTCGCCAAAACCGGCCGGCAGGCTCATGCCGGGCAGCCCGGCAAGACTCGCCGGCAGCGTGAAGATGTCGGCCAGATAGGCCTTCACCGGATCGTCGTCCTGGTCGCCGATCGGCCAGGCCACCGTCGGTGCCACCGGGCCGGCGATCAGGTCGCAGTTGCCGAAACAGGACTGGAAGTCATCGGCGATCATCCGCCGCAGCTTCTGCGCCTGCAGGTAATACGCATCGTAGTAACCGTGCGACAGCACATAGGTGCCGATCATGATCCGCCGCTTGACCTCGGCGCCGAAGCCTTCGGCCCGGCTCTTGCGGTACATGTCGAGCAGATCGGTGTAGTGCTCGGCACGATGGCCGAACCGGACGCCGTCGAAGCGGCTCAGGTTCGAACTCGCCTCGGCCGGCGCGATGATGTAGTAGACCGGGATCGACAACTCGGTGCGCGGCAGGCTGACGTCGACCAGCGTCGCGCCGAGTTTTTCCAGTTCGGCCAGCGCACGGCGCACCGCACCGTCGACATCGGCCGCCAGGGCGGCCGGAAAAAACTCCTTCGGCAGGCCGATCCGCAGGCCGGCCAGCGGGCGCGCTGCATCAGCGCCGTCGCGGCGCGCCGTCATCGCGGCAAGAAAATCCTGCGGCGGGCGCTGGGCGCTGGTGGCGTCGCGTTCATCGAAACCGCTCATTGCCGACAGCAGCAGCGCGCAGTCTTCGGCGCTGCGCGCCATCGGCCCGGCCTGGTCGAGGCTGGAGGCGAACGCGATCATCCCGTAGCGTGAGCAGACGCCGTAGGTCGGCTTGATGCCGGTGATGCCGCAGAAACTGGCCGGCTGGCGGATCGATCCGCCGGTGTCGGTGCCGGTCGCCGCAGGGATGTGCCGCGCCGCAACCGCGGCGGCCGAGCCGCCCGACGAGCCGCCGGGAACGCGTTTGCGGTCCCAGGGGTTGTGGGCCAGACCGTAGGCGGAATTCTCATTCGCCGAGCCCATTGCATATTCGTCGCAGTTGAGCTTGCCGAGCGTGACCGTGCCGGCCGCGCTGAGTCGGCTGGCGACTGTCGCATCGAACGGACTGCGGTAGCCCTCGAGCATCTTCGAGCCGGCGGTGGTCGGCAGATCGCGCGTAACAAAGATGTCCTTGTGTGCAATCGGCACGCCGAGCAGCGGCGAGGACTCGCCGGCCTGGCGCCTGGCGTCGGCCGCCTCGGCCTGGGCCAGCGCACGGTCGGCGTCGATGCACAGCCAGGCGCCGAGATCGTGCTGCGACTGTGCGCGCTGCAGCAGGTGGCGGGTCGCCTCGACCGACGAGACGGTGCGCTCGGCAAGCTGACGCGACAGTTCGGCGACGCCCCAGTCGTGCAGATCTTCTGCCGGGCCGCTCATTCGATCACCTTCGGCACCAGATACAGGCCATCTTCGACGGCCGGCGCGCTCAGCTGGTTGCGCTCGCGGTCGTTGCTTTCGGTCACGATGTCGTCGCGCAGCCGCAACTCGACCGGGCTGACCGCCGACAGCGGCGTGTACAACGGCTCGACGCCGCGCGTGTCGACGACGCTCATCTGGTCGACGATCGAAAAGAAGCCGTTCAGTTGGCCCAGCATCGCCTGCTGTTCGTCTTCATGAAGTTCCAGCCTTGCCAACTGGGCAATGCGGCTGACGTCCTGTCTCGTCAAGGCCATCTGGTCGGTGCTCGTTCACGTGGCTGCAAGTGCGCTTGCAGCGGGGTAGATCAATAGGGATCGGTTATTATCCTCGGTTATCCATATCATCTTCGACCGCGCCGCAATCCGGGTGCGATCGACCTTCGCGGGGCCGTTCACCAACGGTGATCCGGCCCCATCGTCGTCACTTCAACGGAATCCGCGTTTTCGCAGCGCCCGCCCCGGGCCGCCAGCACGATCAGCCGTGTGCGGCGCTGCGTCATGCATCTCATCGAACATGTTCGGATCTTTTCGTCGCTATTTCTCGACGGACCTCGCCATCGACCTCGGCACCGCCAACACGTTGATCTACGTGCGCGGCAAGGGAATCGTGCTCGACGAGCCATCGGTCGTCTCGATCCGCCACGAAGGCGGACCGAACGGCAAAAAAACCATCCAGGCCGTCGGCAAGGAAGCCAAGGCGATGCTCGGCAAGGTGCCGGGCAACATCGAGGCCATCCGGCCGATGAAGGACGGCGTGATCGCCGACTTCACGGTCACCGAGCAGATGCTCAAGCAGTTCATCAAGATGGTGCATCCGCGCTCGGTGCTGCGTCCGAGCCCGCGCATCATCATCTGCGTGCCTTGCGGATCGACCCAGGTCGAGCGCCGGGCGATCCGCGAATCGGCGCTTGGCGCCGGAGCCAGCGAGGTCTACCTGATCGAGGAGCCGATGGCTGCCGCGATCGGCGCCGGACTGCCGGTGTCGGAAGCCGAAGGCTCGATGGTCGTCGACATCGGCGGTGGCACCACCGAGGTTGGCGTGATCAGCCTCGGCGGCATGGTCTACAAGGGCAGCATCCGGGTCGGCGGCGACAAGTTCGATGAATCGATCATCAACTACATCCGCCGCAACTACGGCATGTTGATCGGCGAGCCGACGGCCGAGGCGATCAAGAAGAACATCGGCAGCGCCTTCCCGGGCTCCGAGGTCAAGGAGATCGAGGTCAAGGGCCGCAACCTGAGCGAAGGCGTGCCGCGTTCGTTCACGATCAGCAGCAACGAGATCCTCGAGGCGCTGACCGATCCGCTGAACCAGATGGTCTCGGCGGTGAAAAATGCGCTCGAGCAGACGCCGCCGGAACTCGGCGCCGACATCGCCGAGCGCGGCATGATGCTGACCGGCGGCGGCGCGCTGCTGCGCGACCTCGATCGCCTTCTCGCCGAGGAGACCGGCCTGCCGGTGCTGGTCGCCGAAGACCCGCTGACCTGCGTCGTGCGCGGTTGCGGGATGGCGCTCGAACGCATGGAGCGCCTCGGATCCATCTTTACATCGGAATGACGCGCGGCGGTCGGTCGGCTTGCCTGCATCGCAGCAAGCCCTCCGTGCCGAGCTGATCGACCGGGCCTGATCGACCTGCAGTGGCCACTTCGCTGGGATTACTCGACCGCACGCCCCCTCCGTTTTTCCGGCAGGGGACGTCGGCGCTGACCAAGCTGAGCATGTTCTCCGCCTTGGCGATCCTGCTGATGGTGGCCGATGTGCGGTTCAAGATCACCGAGCCGCTGCGTGCGGTGATCGCGACGGTGCTGCTGCCGATCGAACGCGCGCTGAGCGTGCCGGTGCAGGCCTGGGACAGCGGCCGCGAATACATGACCGGGCTGCAGCAGGCGCTGGAGTCCGAGGCCGAGGCCAGCCGCAAGCTGGCGGCGCTGGCCGAACGGGCCAGCCGGGTCGAACAGCTGACGATGGAAAACAACCGGCTGCGCTCGCTGCTCGAACTGCGCCCGGCGCTGGTCGTGCGCTCGCAGGCCGCCGAAATTCTCTACGAGGCGGCCGATCCGTACTCACGCAAGGTCATCATCGACCGCGGCCAGCGCCAGGGCATCGTCGCCGGCTCGCCGGTGATCAACGAGACCGGCGTGCTCGGCCAGGTGACGCGTGTCTACCCGCTGAGCTCGGAGGTGACGCTGCTGACCGACAAGGATGCGGCGATACCGGTGCTCAATTCGCGCACCCAGGCGCGCAGCGCGGCATTCGGCGGCGTCGGCGGGATCGGCCAGGGCCTGGAACTGCGCTTCATGGCCGGCAATGCCGATGTGCAGGTCGGTGACGTGTTGACGACCTCGGGCGTCGACGGTGTCTATCCGCCGGGCCTGGCGGTCGCGACGGTGACCTCGGTCGAGCGGGTTGCCGACTCCGGGTTTGCCCGTATCGGCCTGAAACCGGTCGCGTCGGCCGACGCTGTTCGCCATGTGCTGGTGCTCGAGCCGATGCGCGAGCAGATGCCACCTCGACCGGGCGACGCCCCGGCCGATGCACCGGCCGATGCGCCGGCGGCGGCATCCGCCGCGAAGCGCAAGGGAGGGCGATAATGGCCGCTCGTCCAATCGGTTCGCCAAGCCGCTTTTTGCACTGATTGCCCGCCGATGTCGCGCGATCAATTGCTGCTGCCAGCCAATCCGGTCTTCATCGGATTCACGCTGTTTGTCGCGCTGGCGCTCGATACCATCCAGTTCGGCCGCTTCGCGGCGATGCCCGACCTGCTGGCGGTCACGCTGGTCTTCTGGAACGTGCATCAGCCGCGGCGGATCGGCGTCGGAACCGCCTTTCTGTTCGGCCTGCTGATCGACGTGCACGACGGCGCCATGCTGGGCCAGCATGCATTGGCGTATACCCTGCTCAGTTATTTCGCCATCAGCATGCATCGTCGGCTATTGTGGTTCGGTGTACCTGCGCAGGCGGTCCAGGTGCTGCCGCTGTTTGCGCTCGCGCACGCGGTGTCGTTTACCGTGCGCATGATGGCCGGTGGCATGTTGCCCGGCTGGTCGCTGATGCTGGCGCCGCTGGCGGAGGCGATGTTGTGGCCGCTGGTGACCTGGTTGTTGCTCGCGCCGCAGCGCAGGACACCTGACCGCGACGAGAACCGACCGCTGTGATGACCGAACTGAAGGACATCGAACTCGAGCTCGGGCGCTTCCGCGCCCGCTTGCTGGCGGCGGTCGTCTTCGTTCTGATCGGCTTCGGCCTGCTGACAGCACGGCTGGTCTATCTGCAGGTCCACAAACACGAGGAACTGGCAACCCGGGCCGACAACAACCGCATTGCGGTCGTTCCGATCGTGCCGAACCGCGGCCTGATCGTCGACCGCAACGGCATCGTGCTGGCCAACAACTATTCGGCGTTCACGCTCGAGATCACGCCGTCGAAGGCCGACGACCTCGATGCGACGATCGATGCGCTGGCTGAACTGGTCGAGATCCAGCCGCGCGACCGCAAGCGCTTCAAGCGGCTGGTCGACGAAAGCAAGAGTTTCGAGTCGCTGCCGATCCGCACCAAGCTGACCGACGAGGAGGTAGCCCGTTTCACCGCGCAGCGCTACCGCTTCCCGGCGGTCGAGATCAAGGCACGGCTGTTCCGTAACTACCCGCTCGGCGAGGTCGGCAGCCACCTGATCGGCTATATCGGACGAATCAACCCGGCCGAGAAGGAGGCGCTCGAGGAATCCGAGGACCAGGCCAATTACCGCGGCACCGACTACATCGGCAAACTTGGCGTCGAGCAGAGCTACGAGCGCGACCTGCATGGCACGACCGGGTTCGAGGAGGTCGAGACCAGCGCCGGTGGCCGCGCGGTGCGACGGCTGAAGAGCAATCCGGCGACGCCCGGCAACACCCTGGTGATGTCGATCGATATCCGGCTGCAGGCGATGATCGAGAAGATGTTCGGTGACCGGCGCGGCGCGCTGGTGGCGCTCGATCCGCGCAACGGCGAGATCCTCGCCTTCGTCAGCAAGCCGACCTTCGACCCGAACCTGTTCGTCGACGGCATCGACGTCGAATCCTGGCGCGAACTGAACGAATCGATCGACAAGCCGCTGCTGAACCGCGCCTTGCGCGGCACCTACCCGCCGGGCTCGACGTTCAAGCCGTTCATGGCGATGGCGGCGCTGAATACCGGCAAACGCAGCGCGACACAGACGATCTACGACGGCGGTACCTTCCAGTTCGGCAACCACACCTTCCGCAGCCACGGCGACGGCGGGCTCGGGCCGGTCGACATGACGCGCAGCATCGTCAAGTCGAGCAACGTCTATTACTACTCGCTGGCCAACGAGATGGGCGTCGATCTGATGCACGACCAGCTCGAGCCGTTCGGCTTCGGCCGGCGCACCGGCATCGACCTGCAAAGCGAAGTCACCGGGCTGTTGCCGTCGACGGCCTGGAAACGCCGCGCCTACAAGCGCCCGGAGCAGAAGAAGTGGTATGCCGGCGAGACGATTTCGCTGGGAATCGGCCAGGGCTACAACAATTTCACGATGCTGCAGCTTGCCAGTGCAACGGCGACGCTGGTCAGCGGGGGCGAGCGCTACCGGCCGCGGCTGGTGCGCGAGATCGAGGATGTGGTGACTCGCGCCCGGCGCACCGTCGCCAATGACGCGCTGCAGCCGCTGCCGCTGCAGCCGAAACACGTCCAGTTGCTGCGCCGTGCGCTTTACCTGGTGACCCAGGAGGGCACGTCGGCGCGCATCTTCATGGGTGCGAACTACCAGAGCGGCGGCAAGACCGGTACTGCGCAGGCGGTCGGCCTGCGGCAGAACGAAAAATACAATGCCTCGAAGATCGAGGAGCACAAGCGCGACCATTCGCTGTACATCGCGTTTGCGCCGGTCGACGCACCAACCGTCGCGCTCGCGGTGGTGGTCGAGAACGCCGGCTTCGGCTCCGATGCGGCGGCGCCGATTGCCCGCCGCGTCTTCGATTACCTGCAGCTCGGCCTTTACCCGAGCGAGGAAGACATGGCGCTGGTGCGCATCGGCAAGGCCGGCGCGCCAGTCGGCACACCCCGGCCGGCCGAAATGGTGCCGCTGCCGGGCGCGACGGTCATCCTCCGGACGCCGAATGCCGGGCAGCAGATCGTGCCGCTGGTATTGCCCGAGGAGCCGCTCGCCGACGGCACGGCGGCCGATGCCGCGCCGCTGGCTTCGGCCAACGGGGCCAGGGCCGCGCAATGAACATCGCGTTCGAGAAGCCCTCGCTGTTCCAGCGCGTCAAGCCGATCTTCAGCGGCTTCGACGGGCCGTTGCTGGTCGGTCTGGTACTGCTCAGCATCGCCGGGCTGGTGACGATGTATTCGGTCGGTTTCGACCATGGCACCCGCTTCGTCGACCATGGTCGCAACATGCTGCTGGCCGGGCTGGTGCTGTTCATCGTTGCGCAGATCCCGCCACAGCGGCTGATGACGTTGGCGGTGCCGCTGTACACGATCGGGCTGACGCTGCTGGTGATCACCGCGATCTTCGGGCTGACGAAGAAAGGCGCGACACGCTGGCTCGATCTGAGCGTCACGGTGATCCAGCCGAGCGAGATCCTGAAGATCGCGACGCCGCTGATGCTGGCCTGGTGGTTCCAGCGCCGCGAGGGCCAGCTGCAGGTGCCCGATTTTGTCGTCGCGCTGGTGCTGCTGGCATTGCCGGTTGCGCTGATCGTCAAGCAGCCCGATCTCGGCACCGCATTGCTGGTGCTGTCGACCGGTCTGTATGTGATGTTTTTTGCCGGGCTGAGCTGGCGGCTGATCGGCCCGCTGCTGCTCGCAGCCGCGGTGGCGATCATTGCGCTGGTGGTGACCGGCGACCGCATATGCCAGCCCGATGTCGAATGGCCGCTTTTGCGCGGCTACCAGAAGAACCGCGTCTGCACGCTGCTCGACCCGACCAGCGACCCGCTCGGCAAGGGCTTCCACATCATCCAGGGGATGATCGCGATCGGCAGCGGCGGCATCGACGGCAAGGGTTTCATGAAGGGAACGCAGACCCACCTCGAGTTCATCCCCGAGCGAACGACCGACTTCGTATTCGCCGCATTTGCCGAGGAATTCGGCCTGATCGGCTGCCTCGCGCTGCTGGCAGTCTTCCTGTTCCTGATCTTCCGCGGCCTGGTCATCGCATCGGATGCGCCAACCGTCTTTACCCGCCTGCTGGCCGGCTCGATCACGCTGAGCCTGTTTACCTATGCCTTCGTCAACATGGGAATGGTCAGCGGCATCCTGCCGGTGGTCGGCGTGCCATTGCCGTTCATCAGCTACGGCGGCACCGCAATGATCACGCTCGGGCTCAGCCTCGGCATGCTGATGTCGATTGCGAAGAGCCGGCGGCTGGTGCAAAGTTAGCCCCCCAGTCGCTTCGCTCCGCCCTGCAGGCCGCGACGGGCCAGTGGCCCATCTCCTCGTCAGGCATGAACAGTCCCCCGGACTGTTCATGTCCGGGCTCGGCCCCCAAGGGGCGCCACCCTTCGGGCCGGCGGAGCCGGACCCTCGGGCGTGGCTTGAATGGCGCGGGCACTTCGTGCCGCGCATCCAGATACGACAGGGAGCGCCTGGGGGCCTCATCCGCCGGCCTGGTTGGCGATTGTCCGGAAGCGCAGCGTGAACAGCGCGCCGGGTCCGAATGCCGCGCCGGCCTGGTCGGTCACGCCGCTGCGGTAACGCGGATTGGCGTCTTCCAGCTCGACGTCGACGCCGTGCTGCTCGGCGATTTCACGCACGATCGCCAAGCCCAGCCCGGAGCCTTCGACGCCGGTGTCGAGCGCGCGGAAAAACGGCTGGAATACCTGCTCGCGATCGGCCGCCGCAATGCCGGGGCCCGAATCCTCGACCTGCAGCACGACGACCTGGCCGAACGGATCCTCGGTGATGCGTACCGTGACGACGCCGCCAGGTGGTGTGTAGGCGAGCGCGTTGTCGACCAGGTTGCCGATCAGTTCGCGCAGCAGCACGCGGTGGCCGGAGACCGCCAGCGCCGCGGTATCACGCGACTGCGGCCCCTCATAGCCGAGGTCGATCCGCTTTTCCATTGCCTGCGGCACGAAATGCTGCACCGTCTCGCGGGCCAGTTGCGACAGGTCGATTGCCTCATTGCCGGCATGCTGCTTCTTGTTCTCGGCCCGGGCCATCGCCAGCAACTGATTCACCATGTGCGCCGCGCGATGGCTGGACGCCGAGATGTGGCGCAGCGAACTGCGCAGCTGGCGGATGTCCGGGTCGGCCGCGTCGAGGCCGCGCTGCGCCAGTTCGGCCTGGGTATGCAGGCCGGCCAGCGGCGTCTTCAGCTGGTGCGCTGCATCGGCGATGAACTGCTTCTGCGAGCGGATCGACTGGTCGAGGCGGGCCAGCAGATCGTTGATCGCCCGCACCAGCGGCGAAACTTCCTCGGGCGCCTCGCGTTCGTCGATCGGGCTGAGGTCGCTGCTGTCGCGGCGGCGGATGCGCTGCTGCAGATCGTTCAACGGCGCGATGCCGCGCGCCAACGCGAGCCAGACCAGCAGCACCGCGATCGGCAGGATCACGAACTGCGGAACGATCACGCCCTTGATGATCTCGGTCGCCAGCCGAGAGCGCCGGCCGAGGGTTTCGGCAACCTGCACCAGCGTCAGCATGCGGCCGTTCGCAACCGGTACGTCGACCCACATGTAGGCGACGCGGACCGCCTCCGAGCGGAAGGTATCGTCTCGAAAACGCAGTTCGCCAGGCGGTGGCGGCTGCTCGTCGTTCGGCAACTGCAGCGAGCGCTCGCCGGCGAGATAACGCCCGCCGGCCGCCTGCACCTGGAAATACAGCCGCTGTTCGCCATCGCCGCGCAGGATTTCGGCTGCCCCCGGCGGCAGACCGATCGGTGCGGCGGGGGCCGCTGCAGCGGCCGAGTCGGCAATGATCTGGCGTGCCAGCAACGCCACGGCTTCGCCGAGTTCACGATCGAAGGGCTTGTTCGCGATGCCCTGCGCGACCAGCCAGGTCAGCAATACGCTCATCGGCCACAGCAGCAGCAGAGGCGCGAGCATCCAGTCGAGGATCTCGCCGAACAGCGAGACCTGCTGTTCGCGTTTGCGCTTCGGCAGGATGTCAGGCAACGCGGTCGACGATCTTCTCGAGGCAGTAGCCGAGGCCCCGCACCGTCGCGATGCGCACCGGCCCCTGCTCGATCTTCTTGCGCAAGCGATGGATATAGACCTCGATCGCGTTGTTGCTGACCTCTTCGCCCCATTCGCAGAGCCGCTCGACCAGCTGATCCTTGCTGACCAGCCGGCCGGTGCGCTGCAACAGGACCTCGAGCAGGCTCAGTTCGCGCGCCGACAATTCGATCATCTGGTCGTTCATGTAGGCGACCCGGCCGACCGAATCGAAACTGAGCGGACCATGCCGGATCACCGTCGACGCGCTGCCGAGACCGCGCCGCGTCAGCGCACGTACCCGCGCCTCGAGCTCCTGCAGCGAAAACGGCTTGGCCATGTAGTCGTCGGCGCCGAGATCGAGGCCCTGAACCCGCTGCTCGATGCCGTCGGCGGCGGTCAGGATCAGCACCGGCGTCGAGTCGCCGCGGCCGCGCAACCTGCGCAACACATCGAGGCCATGCAGCTTCGGCAGACCGAGATCGAGGATCAGCAGATCGAACTGATGGTGGGCCAGCGCGGCGTCGGCTTCGCTGCCGCTCGCGACATGGTCGGCAGCATAACCAGCGCTGCGCAGAGATCGAAGGAGGCCGTCGGCCAGCACTTGGTCATCTTCGGCGATCAGGATGCGCATCTCGGTCTCCGTTGCAGTCGCTGGCCGGAAGGTCCCGCAAACCATTCTAGTGGCGCGCGTCGGGCATGCGACGCGGAGTCGGCTGGCCGCGTCGGCCAGAATGAGCGCTTCTGATCCCCCGAAAGGGGGCGGCGAAAATCTGCAAAAAACTGTACAAATATCCAGTCTTTGCGATAATGCCGCCAACTTCCGGAGATCACCATGGACGCACCCGTCAAAGCATTGAATACTGAAAAAGCCAAGGCCTTGCAGGCCGCCCTGATGCAGATCGAGAAGCAGTTCGGCAAGGGTTCGATCATGCGCCTCGGCGAGGGCGAGGTGATCGACGACATCGAAGTCGTGTCGACGGGCTCGCTCGGGCTGGACATCGCGCTCGGTGTCGGCGGTCTGCCGCGCGGCCGGGTGGTCGAAATTTATGGGCCCGAATCGAGCGGCAAGACCACGCTGACGCTGCAGGTGGTTGCCGAAATGCAGGCGCTCGGCGGCACCTGCGCCTTCATCGACGCCGAACATGCACTCGATACCGCCTATGCGCAAAAGCTTGGCGTCAACCTGCAGGAACTGCTGATCAGCCAGCCCGATACCGGCGAACAGGCGCTGGAGATCGTCGATGCGCTGGTGCGTTCGGGTTCGGTCGACCTCGTCGTCGTCGATTCGGTCGCGGCACTGACACCAAAGGCTGAAATCGAAGGCGAAATGGGCGATTCACTGCCCGGTCTGCAGGCACGACTGATGAGCCAGGCGCTGCGCAAGCTGACCGGCACGATCAAGAAGACCAATACGATGGTCATCTTCATCAACCAGATCCGCATGAAGATCGGCGTGATGTTCGGCTCGCCGGAAACCACGACCGGCGGCAATGCGCTGAAGTTCTATGCCTCGGTGCGCCTCGATATCCGCCGCATCGGCAGCATCAAGCGCGGTGAGGAGGTGATCGGCAACGAGACCAAGGTCAAGGTGGTCAAGAACAAGGTCGCGCCGCCGTTCAAGACCGCCGAGTTCGACATCCTGTACGGCGAGGGCATCAGCCGCGAAGGCGAGATCATCGACATGGGGGTCGAGGCCAAGGTGCTCGAGAAAAGCGGTGCCTGGTACTCCTACCAGGGCGAAAAGATCGGCCAGGGCAAGGACAACTCGCGCGAGTTTCTGCGCGAGAACCCGGCGCTGGCGATGGAAATCGAAAACAAGGTCCGCGTCGAGATGGGCATTCCGCAGTTGCCGTCGGCGACGGCGGCCGATGGCGCAGCCGCCGCGCCAGCGCCGGCAGCCGGTGGCAAGGCAGCCAAGGCCGCGAAGGACTGAGCAGCCGCCGATGGCTGAACGCAGGCCGTTCTCGCTGCGCGCGCTGGCGGTCGGCTGGCTGGCGCAGCGCGAATACAGCATCGATGAGATGCGGCGCAAGCTGCTGCGCCGCCTGCAAAGCAGGGCTGCGGCGCTGGCGCGCGACGGCGCAACGACGGACGCGGTTGAGCGGACCTCGGTCCGCAATGACGGCTCGGCCTCCGACCAGCGCGAGGTCGACGACGTGATCAGCTGGCTGCTTGCGAGCGGCTACCTCGACGAGGCGCGCTTCGTCGCGTCGCGGGTTCATGTGCGCGCGGCCGGCCATGGGCTGGCGCGCATCAGCAGCGAACTGTCGCGCCACGGCGTCGCAATGCCCGCCGATACCGCCAGGGAATTGCGCGACAGCGAATTCGATCGGGCGCTTGCGATCTGGCAGCGCCGATTCGGTGAACCGGCCGCCGATGCGCGCGGCGCCGCGCGGCAGGCACGCTTCCTCGCCGGACGCGGTTTTTCTGCCGAGGTCGTCGGGCGCATCCTGCGCGCGGCGCGTCTCGAGGGCCAATCCCGGGACGGCGGCTGCTGATCGGCTACACGTCGTTTTGAGCGGCGGTGGGCACTGCCAAGCCGCCGGCGGCTCGGCGTTTGTGCATTGCAGCATGCTACATTGCCGGTTTGCTGGCGCGGTGCGGCCCTTGGTTCGCCGCGCTATGCTGCCCGTTGTGTCGACCAAGATCGCTTTCGCCGCCCCGTTTCTCCCGAATCTGCGAGCCATTCCATGGCATTGCCGCCTGCCGCCTCCGACCGCCAGTTGAAGCACCGTCGCAGCATCGACGTGCAGCTGTTTGCGCGCGGCGACGGATTGTGGGAAATCGACGCGCGGCTGCTCGATGTGAAGACCAACGACGTCGAACTGGCCGGCAAGGTCCGTCCGGCCGGCACACCGGTGCACGACATGCTGCTGCGTCTGGTCATCGACGAGCAGGCCAATGTGCTGCAAGCCGGGTCCGAACTGGACTGGATGCCGTATGTCGGATTCTGTGATGCGCAGGCCGATGTCTATTCGCGTCTGGTCGGACTGAACCTGTTGAGGGGTTTCCGGCGCGGCGTCGAAGACCGGCTCGGCGGCGTCAAGGGCTGTACCCACCTGTCCGAGTTGTGCCGGGTGCTGCCGACGGCTGTCGTGCAGGCATTTGCCGGCGAGGTGATCGACACCCATGCCCCGGGGCCGTCCGGCGAGCCGCCGTTCCAGCTCGACCGGTGCCATGCATTGCGTTCAGACGGCGCGGCCGTCAAGCTTTTTTATCCGCGGTGGTACCGCCGGTCAGAGGACGAGGAGGCAACTTCCTCGTCGCTTGCCGAATGATCAGCCAATCGCCGCCCACCCCGTTTTTTCCCCGCAAGAGAACTGCCCATGAAAATCCATGAATACCAAGGTAAGGAAATCCTGAACCAGTTCGGCGTTCCCGTACCGCGCGGCTATCCCGCATTCAGCGTGCAGGAGGCATTTGAGGCTGCGCAGAAACTCGGCGGGCCGGTCTGGGTCGTGAAGGCGCAGATCCATGCCGGTGGGCGCGGCAAGGGTGGCGGCGTCAAGCTGGCGCGCTCGCTGGACGAAGTTCAGAAGCTCGCCGGCGAGATCCTCGGCATGCAGCTGAAAACCCACCAGACCGGACCGGAGGGGCAGAAGGTCCGTCGCCTGCTGATCGAGGAAGGTGCCGACATCAAGCACGAGTATTACCTCGCCGCGGTGACCGACCGCGCTTCGCAGCAGGTCGCGTTGATGGCGTCGAGCGAAGGCGGCATGGACATCGAGGAAGTCGCCCATGCGACGCCGGAGAAGATCCTGAAGGTGTTTGTCGATCCGGCAACCGGCCTGACCGATGCCCAGGGCAAGGAACTGGCCGCCGGCATCGGAATTCCGGAAGCCTCGCATGCGCAGGCAATCGAGGTATTCAAGAACCTCTACCGCTGCTACATGGAGACCGATTGCTCGCTGGCCGAGATCAATCCGCTGATTCTCGAAGGCAACGGCAACATCAAGGCGCTCGACGCGAAGTTCAACTTCGACAGCAATGCCTTGTTCCGCCATCCCGAGATCACCGCCTACCGCGACCTCGATGAAGAGGATCCGGCGGAGATCGAGGCCAGCAAGTTCGATCTGGCCTATATCCAGCTCGACGGCAACATCGGCTGCCTGGTCAATGGCGCCGGCCTGGCGATGGCGACGATGGACACGATCAAGCTGTTCGGCGGCGAGCCGGCCAACTTCCTCGACGTTGGCGGCGGCGCCACCGCGGAGAAGGTCACCGAAGCATTCAAGATCATGCTCGGCAACCCGAAGGTCGAGGCCATCCTGGTCAACATCTTCGGCGGCATCATGCGTTGCGACACCATCGCCGAAGGCGTGATCGCGGCCTGCAAGGCGGTCAACCTGAAGGTGCCGCTGGTGGTGCGCATGAAGGGCACCAACGAGGAACTGGGCAAGAAGATGCTGAAGGATTCAGGCTTGCCGATCATCACCGCCGAATCGATGGCCGACGCCGCCAAAGCGGTGATGGCTGCACTGCAGAAATAACCGGCCCGAGCACAGCGAAGACACACCATGAGCATCCTGATCAACAAAGACACCAAGGTCATCACGCAAGGCATCACCGGCAAGACGGGCCAGTTCCATACCCGCATGTGCCGTGACTATGCGAATGGCAAGAACTGCTTCGTCGCCGGCGTCAATCCGAAGAAGGCCGGCGAGGATTTCGAAGGCATCCCGATCTACGCCAACGTGAAGGACGCTGCCAAGGCGACCGGCGCGACGGTCAGCGTGATCTATGTGCCGCCGGCTGGTGCCGCGGCCGCGATCTGGGAGGCCGTCGAGGCCGACCTCGACCTGGCGATCTGCATCACCGAAGGCATCCCGGTGCGCGACATGCTCGAAGTGCGCAACCGGATGAAGGTCAAGGAAGCCAAGGGCGGCAAGAAGACGCTGCTGCTGGGTCCGAACTGCCCGGGTCTGATCACGCCCGACGAGATCAAGATCGGCATCATGCCCGGCCACATCCACAAGGCAGGCCGGGTTGGTGTCGTTTCCCGTTCCGGCACGCTGACCTATGAGGCGGTCGCCCAGCTGACCGAACTCGGCATCGGCCAGTCGAGCGCGGTCGGCATCGGCGGCGACCCGATCAACGGGCTGAAGCACATCGACGTGATGAAGCTGTTCAACGACGATCCGGATACCGACGCGGTGATCATGATCGGCGAGATCGGCGGTCCGGACGAGGCCGAAGCGGCGCGCTGGTGCCAGGCCAACATGAAAAAGCCGATCGTCGGCTTCATCGCTGGCGTCACCGCGCCTCCAGGCAAACGGATGGGCCATGCCGGCGCACTGATCTCGGGTGGGGCGGACACTGCCGATGCCAAGCTGCAGGTGATGGAGGAGTGCGGGTTTACCGTCACCCGCAACCCGTCCGAAATGGGCAAGCTGCTGAAGGGCCTGCTGTAAGCTCGCCGGGTCGGCAGTCGGGCGGTGCGGGCGCCGCCTGATCCTGCGGCGCCCTGACTTTCCGTCGCTCGACCGCTGGTCGGTCGGCCCGAACTGCCGCTAGTCCAGGATCCATCGATGTGAACTTCTGGCTCGGTCTGCTGTCGGCACTGCTGCTCGTCGGTGTCTATCTGCGCTTCGGATTGAGCCGCTTGTCCGACCGGCAGGCGCTGGCGTTCAGCCTGCTCGTTGCACCGTTGCTGCTGCTGTCGCCGCAGCTGGGTATTCCGCTCGATCCGCTGGCGGCCGCGATTGCAGGTGCCTCTTTGCTTGCCGGGCATCTGGGCTGGTGGATCGGCAGACGCAGCGCGTCCGCAATGTCGGCCGATCGGGACCCCGATCCCCAGACGAGCCAATTTGCCGAGCCAGCAACCACCCAGGCGCCGAAACCGGAGGCGGTCGGACCGAGCCTGGCCAGCGTCACACTGCGTTTGCCGCCTGAGCAGGCGGTGCCGCCGCACCGGCGCGCATCCGCACCCACGCAGGTTGTCGAGGCGCGCGCGCCCGCGCCGGCGGTCGCAAGGCCGCCGCAAGGCATCGCTCGTGGCGGGGTCGCAATGTCCGACCTGTCGCGGACCAGCCTCGGGCGCTACCGCATCGACCGCGTGATCGGCCGCGGTTCGATGGGTGTCGTCTATCAGGGTTTCGACACGATGCTCGGCCGCCAGGTCGCGATCAAGACGATGGCGCTCGGCCGCGAGTTCGATGGCGCGGAACTCGACGAGGCAAGGCAACGTTTCTTCCGCGAAGCCGAGACAGCCGGCCGGCTGCAGCACCGCGACATCGTGACGATCTACGACGTCGGCGAAGAGCAGGAACTGGCCTATATCGCGATGGAATTCCTGAAAGGCCAGGATCTGCAGCGCTACACCGGCGCCGGCAAGCTGCTGCCGGTGCCGGTGGTCGTGCGCGTCGGCGTCCGGGTTGCCGAGGCGCTGGCCTATGCCCACTCGCGCGGCGTCGTCCACCGCGATGTCAAGCCGGCTAACGTGATGCTGCACCTGCCGACCGGCGCGATCAAGGTCACCGATTTCGGCATTGCGCGCGTCACCGACGCCAGCCGCACGCGCACCGGCACCGTGCTCGGCACACCGAGTTTCATGTCGCCGGAACATCTGGCCGGGCAGCGCATCGACGGACGTTCCGACCTCTATTCGCTGGCGGTGATGCTGTATCAGCTGGTCGCCGGCCAGTTGCCGTTCCAGGCCGATTCGATGGCCAAGCTGATGTTCCGCATCGCCAACGACGTCGCGCCTGATGTCCGTTCGGTGCGGCCGGAGCTGCCGGAGTCGCTGGCGCGCGTGCTCGCGCGCGCGCTGCAGAAAAATCCGGCCGACCGCCATGCCGATGGCAACCAGATGGCAGCCGAGCTGCGCCAGGTCGATCTGAGCCAGCCGGCGGCCGCCTGGGCCGGACCGGCGATGGCGGGCGCAGCAGCCGCGCCGCCGGCAGCAGAGCCGACGACCGATCCCTATGCGGCGACGATTCGCCAACAGCGCTGAACAGACGAGCGACAATGCACAATTCCGGACCATCAGCCCTCTGAGGAACGGGCGGGTGATCTTCACCTGCGATCAAGCCGGCGCGCTTTCACCATGGAATTCGAGTTCTTCAGCATCACCGACACCGGCCGCTCGCGCAGCAACAACGAGGATTCGATCGCGGTCGACGAAAAGAACCGCCTCGTCGTGCTGGCCGATGGGATGGGGGGCTACAACGCGGGCGAAGTCGCGAGCAGCATGGCGACCTCGATTCTGGTCGGCGATCTCGGTCGCTGGCTGTCGGAAGCCGCTGCGTCGGCCACCGATGGCGAGGTGCGGCGTGCAATGACGCTGTGCGTCGACAACGTCAACCAGGCGATCTTCAGTTCCGCCAATACCGATGCGCGCCACGCCGGCATGGGTACGACGCTGGTCACCGGAGTTTTCCGCGATGCGCGGTTGCTGCTCGGCCACATCGGCGACTCGCGCGCCTATCGACTGCGCGATGGCACGCTGCGCCAGATCACCCGCGACCATTCGCTGCTGCAGGAGCAGATCGACGCCGGGCTGATCACCGCCGAACAGGCAGCCTCGGCGGCGAACAAGAATCTGGTGACCCGTGCCGTCGGCGTCGAGTCGGAAGTCCAGCTCGAACTGCACGGCCACGATGTGCTTGCCGGCGATGTCTATCTGTTCTGTTCCGACGGCCTGACGGACATGGTCGATCGTCCGTTGATCGAGCGGCTGCTGAAAGATGGAGACTCGCTTCAGGCCAGCGGCCAGGCGCTGCTGGCTGCCGCCAATGCCGCAGGCGGCAGGGACAACATTTCGGTGATACTCGTAAGAGCCAGCGCAGCGACCAGCGCCAGGCCCTGGTGGCAATTCCGGCGTTAAGAGACCTCGAGGTTGAAGATGGGAAAACTGATCGTTTCTCTGGAAGGTGTGGTGATCAAGGAAGTCGAGTTGACCAAGGAGAAAACCACCCTTGGCCGGCGCCCGTACAACGACATCGTGATCGACAACCTCGCGGTCAGCGGCGAACATGCGGTGTTGCAGAAAGCCGGCAATGACGTCTTCATCGAGGATCTGAACAGCACCAACGGCACCTACATCAACGGCAAGGCGGTCAAGAAGCAGCTGCTCAGCCACAACGATTCGGTCGAGATCGGTAAATACAAGATCAAATACCTCGTCGACGACGGCGGCGGCTACGAGAAGACACAGGTGTTCCGGGCCGACGCCAGCGCCACCGGTGCCCATTCGAGTTTCAATCCGTCCGGGCTCGGCAACCTGTCCGGCTCGGTTGCACCGGCGTCGATCAAGGTCTTGAACGGCGCTGCAGCCGGGCGCGAAATGGTGCTGACCAAGGTCGTGACGACCGTCGGCAAACCCGGCGTGCAGGTTGCATCGATCACCAAGCGGCCAAACGGCTACCTGTTTGCCCATGTCGACGGCGCGAACCGGCCGCTCGTCAACGGCCAGCCGCTGGTCGGCGAAACCGCGCCGTTGAAAAACGGCGACGTGATCGAACTGGCCGGTACACAGATGCAGTTCGTGCAGGCCTGACAGCCGTCCTCCGCGCCGGCGAATCCGCCGGTCCGGGCTGAATCGGTTCAGAATGGGCAGCAGCAGCGAGGTTCTGCGTTCGTGACCGATCTCACGGACGGCAGCGGATTGCCTGTGCCGTTCCGGTGCGACGCCTGACATTGCTGCCACGATAGGCCATCGTTTCCGTGATCACTTCATGCCCGAGCGGGCCGGCCTGCGCCGTCCGGGCACCACCCGCCGCCGGGCACTCCGCCGATGCTGCTGCCATCCGCCGCCGTCCGAGGTCAGACACCATGAGCATCCGCGTGCTCGGCTGCTCCGGCGCGATTGCGGCCGGTTGCCGGACCACGGCCTTTCTGCTCGACGAAGGCGTATTGATCGATGCCGGCACCGGCGTCGGCGACCTGACACTGGGCCAGCTGGCGCGCATCGAACACATCTGCATCAGCCATTCCCATCTCGACCACGTGGTTTCGATCGCGCTGCTCGCCGATGCGGTGATGAATATCCGCGGCGCCGCCGGGCGCGGCCCGGTCACCGTGCATGCGCTGCCGGCAACGATTGCTGCGCTGCGGGACCACATCTTCAACGGCATCATCTGGCCCGATTTCACCCGCCTGCCGAGCACCGAGCAACCGGTGCTCGACTTCGCGCCGTTCGAGGTCGGCGACCGGCTGCAACTGTGCGGTCGCGAGATCGAGGTGCTGCCGGCGGCACATACGGTGCCGGCGGTCGGTTTTGCGATCCGCGGTAAGCAGGGCTATTGGGTCTTCACCGGCGATACCGGTCCGAATCCGGCGTTGTGGAAACGTCTGGCCGGTCTGGACGTCCATTTTCTGGTGATCGAGACGGCATTCGGCAACGATGATCTCGAACTGGCGCAGGTCAGCGGTCACCTGTGCCCTTCTCAACTGCAGATCGAACTGGCGTCACTGGCGCCCGGTGTTCTGGTCTATGTCACCCACATCAAGCCGGGCGAACGGACGACCGTGATGGCCGAGCTTGCCGAGTTGGCGGTCGACCAGCGGCTCGATGCCTTGCAGATCGGGCAGGTGATGAATTTCGGCTGAGCCGCCGGTCGAGGTCGTGCCGGCCGGCCCCCGCCGCAAGTGACAATTCTTGTCAGCTGTGACACAGAACGCAGGGCGTGCCGGCAAATGTGACGTTTCTGGTCACTTTTCGGCGCTTTTTGCGGTCGATCAGGCCTCAGATGCCCTGGCACGGCGCATGCGATCTTCGGAGCATCCCATCCACCCCGAGGAGTCCCCATGAAACGCGTTCAACAAGGTTTTACCCTGATCGAACTGATGATCGTTGTCGCGATCATCGGCATCCTCGCCGCCGTCGCGCTGCCGGCCTACCAGGACTACACGGTCCGCGCCAAGGTGTCTGAAGTCGTGCTGGCCGCTTCGTCGTGCCGCACCACGGTCACCGAGACGGTCCAGTCGACGACGACCACGCCGATGACATCGGCCCTGTTCGCCTGCAATTCGGATCCCGCGACGAAGAGCTCCAAGTACGTCAACACGATCGAGGTCTCGAACGCTGGTGCGATTACCGTCACCGCCGATGGCACGGCGAGCGGCATCAAGGCGCTGGACACGAATAACAAGCTGACGCTGGTTCCTTTCAAGGACGATACGACTCCGCTGACCGCCACCGACGTCGGTGTCAACATCAGCAAGTGGGTCTGCGGAGGCACCGGCACCACGATCGAGAAGAAATATCTGCCGGGTTCGTGCCGCGGCTGATTTGCAGATCTGACAGAAAAAAGGGCGGCGCAAGCCGCCCTTTTTGCGTCCAGCCGGACTAGGCCGGATTCGGCCATTGCGTGACCATAGCAGCCGCTGGGACGGTTGATGACAAATCCTGTCAGCGGCGACAAATTGCGCCTGCCGCAAATCGCGAGACGCGACGAAATTTGTCAATATGGAACCCGATATTGCGAGTTTCCAGGCGAGCCCTGGCTGGCACGCGGCGTGCACATGGCATTGGGCATTCCCACCCCTTCCAGGAGATTCTCATGAAACGCGTTCAACAAGGTTTTACCCTGATCGAACTGATGATCGTTGTCGCGATCATCGGCATCCTCGCCGCGGTCGCGCTGCCGGCTTACCAGGACTACACGGTCCGCGCCAAGGTGTCTGAAGTCGTGCTGGCCGCTTCGTCGTGCCGCACCACGGTTACCGAGACCGTGCAGTCGACGACGACCACGCCGATGACGGCCACGCTGTTCGCCTGCAATACCGATCCGGCGACGAAGAGCTCCAAATATGTCAGCAAGGTCGAAGTTTCCAACGCCGGTACGATCACGGTGACCGCCGATGGCACGGACGCCGGCATCAAGGCGCTGGGCACCAACAACGCGCTGACGCTGATCCCGTACAAGGACGAGTCGACGCCGCTGACCGCGACCGATGTTGGTGTCAACATCACGAAGTGGGTCTGCGGTGGCACCGGCACCAACATCGAGAAGAAGTATCTGCCGGGTTCGTGCCGCGGCTGATATCCGGTCCTGACCTGATACACCGAGGGGCGGCGCAAGCCGCCCCTTTGTCTTTGCTGCGCTGACGATGAGATGCAGCGGCCGCGCGCGATGCGCCCAGTCGCCAACTCCCTCACCGCGCGGCTCCTGAGGATCCGGAATCGCCGACACTTCCGGCTGATGCGATCCCATCCTGCCCCCGAACCATCACGCCTGCTGCCGTCGGCCAATGCTGGCGTGCTGCTGCTGGCCCTGAGCCTGCCCTGGCTGCTGACCTACAGCCTGCCGCCGACATCGACCTTCGTCAACCAGATCGCCGCCTGGGCCGCGTGGGCGCTGCTGGTCGTGATGCTGTCGCAGCGCGCCGCTGTGACGCTGCCGCCGCTGCGCCGCGTGATTGCCGCCGTGGCGCCGATGCTGCTGATCCTGCTCTGCCTGATCGCGGCCGCGGCCGCGTCAGTGGCGGTGCATGGCCTGCCAGCCAGCCTGGCCTGGTCGGCGGTGGCCTGTCTGGCCGGCGCGGTGCTGCTGCTGCTCGCAGGCGCGACTTTCGGCGCCGGGCCGTTTGCTGCAGACGCATTGCGGTTGCTGTTTTTTCCGCTGGTGGCGGCCGGCCTGCTCAGTGCACTGTTTGCCGCAGTGCAGATTTTCCAGCCCGAGTGGACCGGCAACGCATTGATCAGTGGTAGTTCATACGTCGGGCGTGCATCGGCCAATCTGCGTCAGCCGAATCACCTCAGTTCACTCGCGTTGTGGGCCATCGTCGGCGTGATCTGGCTGCGGGAAACGTCCGCGCTGCCCCGCTTGGCGCTCTGGCTGTCGGCGCTGCTGCTGGTTGCCGCCGTCGTATTGACCGGCTCGCGCACCGGCGCGCTCGGCATCGTGCTGCTGGCCGGCTGGGGTGTCGTCGACCGCAGCCTGTCGTCGTCGTCACGGCGGCTGTTGTGGCTGCTGCCGGTGGCCTATGCCGTCGGCTGGTGGTTGTTCAAATGGTGGGCCGCCGCGTCGCTCGGCAGCGCCGATGCGGTCGACCGCATCGCCAGCGGCGGCGATGTGTCGAGCGCGCGTTTCGCGATCTGGTCGAATACCGTCGAGTTGATCCGCAGCCATCCGCTGTTCGGCGTCGGATTCGGCGAATTCAACCTGGTCTGGACGCTGACGCCGTTTCCGGGCCGCCCGACGCAGTTCTACGACCACAGCCACAACCTCGTGTTGCAGTGGCTGGTCGAACTCGGCATTCCGCTCGGCATGCTGCTGCTCGCCGCTGCTGCACTGAGCATTTGGCGCTGCTGGCGCGCCGACAGTGCACGGCCAGCGGCTCGTGCGCCGCTGCTGCTGATCCTGCTGATCCTGTTGCACAGCCTGCTCGAATACCCGTTGTGGTACCTGCATTTTCTGCTGCCGACGATGTTTGCGATCGGCATCTGCCTGGCGCCGTCGTCTGCGGCGGCGCCACCGGAGGCAGAACGGGCCGGCCATGGAAATCAGACGCTGCGGCTCGCCGCGGTGGTGATGCTGGCCGGAACCGCTTTCGCGGTGCACGACTACCGCAAGATCGTCGTGATCTTTTCGCCGCCTGCCGATGCGGCACCGCTTGGGCAGCGGATTGCCGACGGCAAGCGCAGCGTCTTTTTTGCCCACCATGCCCATTACGCGCAGGCGACCACGGCCGAACGGCCGTCGCAGGAGCTGCCGGCCTTCGAGCATGCGAGCCATTTTCTGCTCGATACCCGCCTGATGATGGCCTGGGCCAAGGCATTCGACGAACTTGGCGACCAACGCCGCGCCCGCCATCTGGCCGATCGGCTGCGTGAATTCGGCAATCCGGGTTCGCAGGCCTTTTTGGCCGTCTGCGATGGCGCGCAGCCGGCCGAGCAGTTGCCATTCCAGTGTCGTCCGGCCAGCGCGCCGCTCGACGCGGCTGCATTTCGCTGAGCGGTTTGCCGTGTCAGCCGGCGGCGCTCCAGCTGCCCGACTTGCCGCCGTGTTTTTCGAGCACCCGCACCGCGTCGATCACCATGCCGCGATCGACCGCCTTGCACATGTCGTAGACGGTCAGCAAGCCGATCTGCACCGCGGTCAGTGCTTCCATCTCGACCCCGGTGCGGCCGAGCGTCTCGACCTGCGCGGTGCAGACGACGGCATTGTCCGCTGCGTCGAGCTCGAATTCGACGGTGACGCGCGTGATCGGCAGCGGATGGCACAACGGGATCAGGTCGGCGGTCCGCTTGGCGGCCTGGATTGCCGCAATCCGCGCCACACCGATCACGTCGCCCTTTTTTGCGCTGCCCGACCTGATCAGTTCCAGCGTTGCCGGCAGCATCCGGATCCGACCGTTGGCGCGGGCGATCCGGTGCGTTTCGTTCTTGGCCGATACATCGACCATCTGTGCCTGGCCCTGCGCGTCGAAATGGGTCAGGCCGCCGGACGGCTGGTCGTGCGGCGACGGTTGCGGTGCGGGAGCGGCTGACGTCATCGAAGAGACCTGGAAACAGTCGGGAAATGTTCGTGGCGCATGATAACGATGCGTTGCGGCATCCGGCCGCGACGCCGGCCCGCAACCGCAGCATGCGCGGGCCTGTTCCGCCGGCCCTTCATCCAGCCGCAAGGCTGCAGCCCTTGATGCCTTCCAGACCTCAGTCCTTGTATTCCGGCTGGCGGCGGGCCGTCGCTCTTGTATGTGCCGGTGCAGTGGCCGGCAGCGCAATCGTTGCACCGGCGCAAGCGCAGAACCAGTTGCCGGCGCTCGGTGACTCGGTATCGGCCGATTTCGAGGTCGGCTTCGAGCGCAAGATCGGCGACGAGATCATGCGCGAGATCCGGCGCGACCCCGACTACATCGACGACCCGCTGCTGTTCGACTACATGCAGTCGATCTGGCAGCCGCTGGTCACCGCCGCACGCAAACACGGTGAAATCTCCGCCGAATCCAGCCAGCGTTTCGCATGGGAGGCGTTTCTGGTCCGCGACCGCAGCGTCAACGCATTTGCATTGCCGGGCGGCTTCGTCGGCATCCACCTCGGGCTGATCGCAATGACCTCGTCGGCCGACGAACTGGCGTCGGTGCTGGCCCACGAGTTGTCGCACGTGACGCAGCGCCACATCGCACGCGGCATCGTCAACAGCAAACGGCAGTCGCTGCTCAGTGCCGCCGCGATGATCGTCGGCTTGCTGGCGGCCAGTCGCAGCAACCGCGGAGATGCGGCCAATGCGGTGATCACCGGCGGCCAGGCGGCGAGCATCCAGGGACAGCTCAATTTTTCGCGCGACATGGAGCGCGAGGCCGATCGCATCGGCTTCAGCCTGCTGACCAGTGCCGGTTTTTCATCGAGCGGCATGGCTGCGATGTTCGAGAAACTCGACCAAGGCTCGCGGCTCAACGACAGCGGCGGCTTTCCGTACCTGCGCAGCCATCCGCTGACCACCGAGCGCATCGGCGCTGCCCGCGCGCGGCTCGGCACTGCCGATGTCGCAGCGCCGGTTGGCCAGCTCGAACATGTGCTCGCGCAGGCCCGTGCCAGGGTGCTGATGGATACGCGGGTGCAGGCCTTGCAACGCCTGCAGACATCCGACCAGGATGCGGTGCCGCTGCGGCGCAACGACAGGCAGGCGATCAGCGATGCATTGTCCGCGGCGATATCGAGCGCATTTGCCTCGACCTTGTTGCGCGACTGGCCCCGTGCCGATGCCGCGCTGGCGCAGGCGGCGCGCTTGCTGCGCGCTGCAGGTGCCGAACAGGGTGGCCGCGCCGAAGCCAATCTGACGATGCTGGTCGCCGAATCGCGGCTCGAGCGCGGCGATGCGGCAGCCGCAGCGGCTGCGCTGGCGGCCCTGCCGGCGGCCCACGCCTCCCGGCGTCCGGTAGTGCTCCTGGCGGCACGGATCGCGATGCTCGGCAATGCCGCCGATCCGGCGCTGCGCCAGCAAGCCGGCCGGCTGCAGACCTGGGTCGCCGACCATCCGCAGGATGCGACCGCGTGGCTGGTGTTGTCGCAGGTCTGGAGCAGGCTCGACTTTCCGCTGCGCTCGATGCGCGCCGAAGCCGAGGGCCGTTATGCGATCGGTGACCTGACCGGTGCGATCGACCGGCTGCGTGCCGGCCAGACGCTGGCGCGCGCCGGCGGACCGGTCGACTTCATCGATGCCTCGGTGATCGATGCGCGTCTGCGCACGATCGAGGCCGAACGGCGCCTCGAAATGCTCGAGCGCGAGCAGCAACGCCGCGGCGGTTGAGCAGCGCCGGTTTCAGCCGGGCGTCGGAAAGATCCGCTCCATCGCGGCATCGATCACCATGCCGCACGCGCTGTAGATCAGCGAGCCGATCAGCGCGGCGCCAAATCCGGTGACGCTGAATCCGTCGAGCACCCGTGCGGCCAGATAGAACATCGCCGCATTGATCACGAACAGGAACAGGCCGAGCGTCAGCAGCGTCGCCGGCAGCGTCAGCAGGATCAGGATCGGCCGCAGCAGCGTGTTGAACAGACCGAGCACCAGCGCAGCAATCATCGCGCTGACAAAACTCGTCACCGCGACGCCGCTGTACAGATAGGCGACCATCAACAGCGCCGCCGCGAGCAACAGCCATCGAACAATCAGTTTCATGCCGCCAGCATAACGTGACTGCGGCGTTTCCGGCCCCTATAGTGCGCCGTCATACAGCGCCGCCGATCCGCCACCAGCCGACTCGCACCATGCCGACAACTTCTGCCGTTGATGCAAGGATTTGCTCCCGCCAGCGCTTGCCCGCCGCCATCAGGCGCTGGCGATGGCAACGGCCGCTGGTCGCGGCAATGCTCGGTCTGCTGCTGTCGGCTTGCGCGATGCCGCCCGCAGCACCGGTGGCCGACGGATCGTGCAACGCACCGGGCGCAGCCGGTGTCGTCGTCGGATCCGGTGTTGCCGGGGATCCGGCGCTGCCCGAACCGTCGTCGGGTTTCCGGCTCGGCATCCAACCTGTCGTTGCGCGCGACTACCTGGTCGTCAGCGCAAATCCATTGGCCAGCCAGGCGGGATGCGACGTGTTGCGGCGCGGCGGCACCGCGGTTGATGCAGCCGTTGCCGTGCAGGCCGTCCTCGGACTGGTCGAGCCGCAATCGTCCGGACTGGGCGGCGGTGGTTTTCTGCTGCACTTCGACGCAGCCAGCGGCCGGGTGGTCGCCTACGACGGGCGTGAACAGGCGCCGGCGGCGGCCGACGGCAACTACCTGCGACAGATCGGCAACGGCAATACGGCATACCCGCTGCCGACACCGCCGGGTGCCAGCGACCCGCGTGTGATCTTCTCCGGCGTGCGTGCCAGCGGCCGCTCGATCGGCACGCCGGGCATCGTGCGCATGCTCGAGCTGGCGCATCGCGACAACGGCAAACTGCCGTGGCGCGAGCTGTTCGCCGATGCCGGCCGGCTGGCGACCGACGGTTTCAGGATCAGCGGTCGGCTCGCCGATGCCATCGCCGCAAGCCGAGCCAACCTGCTTGCCGATGCCGAAGCGACCGCTTATTTCTATGGCCCTTCGCCCGATCACGCAGCGAAGCCGCTCGGCACGCTGATGAAGAACCCGGCCTATCGAGAAACGCTGCGCGCGATCGCCGATGGCGGCGCCGATGCGCTGCACCGCGGGCCGATCGCCCGTGCCATCGTCGACAAGATCGGTGCAACCGTCGGCAGCGGACCAAACGCAGTTGCGCTGACTCCGGGACTGACGACATTGGCCGATCTTGCGAACTACCGGGCGATCAGACGCGAGCCGGTCTGCAGCAGCTACCGCAAGCATTGGGTCTGTGGCATGCCGCCGCCGTCGTCGGGCGGCATTGCGGTGGCGCAGATCCTCGGCATCCTGGAAAACCATCGATTGGCCGAATACCCACCGCAGTCGATCGATGCCAATGGTGGCAAGCCGGCGCCGATGGCAGTGCACCTGATCAGCGAGGCACAACGCCTGGCCTATGCCGACCGCGCACGTTATGTCGCCGATACCGATTTCGTGCCATTGCCCGGCGGCAGTCCGGCTGCACTTCTCGACAAGGACTATCTGCGCGAGCGGGCCAGGCTGATCCGTCCAGACCGCAGCATCGGCGTCGCGCCTGCCGGGAAGTTTGCCGGCTGGACCGCCCAAGGCCGCAGCGATGCCGAAGGCGTCGGCACCACCCATGTCAGCATCGTCGACCGCTACGGCAATGCCGTCGCATTGACCAGCAGCATCGAAGGTTCGATGGGCTCGTACCGGATGACCAACGGCTTCCTGCTGAACAACGAGCTGACCGACTTCTCGATCGCGCCTTCCGATGCCGACGGCCCGATCGCCAACCGTGTCGGTCCTGGCAAGCGGCCGCGCAGTTCGATGGCGCCGACGCTGGTATTCGCAAAGGCGGCCGACGGTTCGCGCGGCCCGCTGGTGATGGCGACCGGATCACCCGGGGGCGCCAGCATCATCCAGTTCGTCAGCAAGACATTGATCGGTGTGCTCGACTGGGGGCTCGATGCGCAGCAGGCGACCGCGATGGTCAATTTCGGCAGCAGCAATACCGCAACGACAACGCTCGGTGGCGAGCATCCGAATGTCGATGCGGCCGCCAGTGGCGCCAATGACAGCCTGGTCAAGGGACTGCGTGCGCTCGGACATCAGGTCAGCGTCGCTGCGCAGTCGAGCGGCACCGCCACCATCGTTCGCGGCACTGCTGGTCAATCGAAGGCGCTCGTCGGCGGCGTTGATCCGCGCCGCGAAGGCCTGGCGCTCGGCGATTGATGCATCCGTCGATGCGCATCGACGCGAGTCTTTGCAGCAAGCGTTCAGCCGATCGGCAGGCGCAAATCGTCGCGATGCACGCGCGAATGATGCAAGGCGGCGACAAATCGACGATTGATGTTGCACATTGTTCGTTTCTCCTCTGAAAACGGCTTCTCAATACCCCAGGTGCGCAGTACCATTCGCGTCGCGCGGTGCGAGAGAGAAAGAGCGTTCACGCGATGCTCACCCCGCCCGGGCACATCAACAACTTTGTGATGGAGAAAATTTCAGATGGCAACTGCGAAAAAGGCCGCTCCGGCCACCAAGGCGGCACCGGTCAAGGCGGCTGCTGCCAAGAAGGCCGCTCCGGCGAAGAAGCGCACCCCGAATGCGGCGTTCATGAAGGAAATGAAGCCGAGTCCGCAGCTGGCTGCGGTGATCGGCTCGAAGCCGATGCCGCGGACCGAGGTGACGAAGAAGATCTGGGAGTACATCAAGGCCAACAAGCTGCAGGACCCCCAGAAGAAGACGATGATCAACGCCGACGCGAAGCTCAAGGAGATCTTCAAGAAGCCGCAGGTCTCGATGTTCGAGATGACCAAGCTGGTCAACGCCCACCTCAGCTGATCCGGGCGTTTGTTGAACAAGGGCCGGTGCATTTGCACCGGCCTTTTTTCTTGTTGACCGTCTATCGGCTGCCGGGCAGCTTGCGCTCGACGAAATCGAGCCGATCCTGGCCCCAGAACAACTCCCCATCGATCACGAAGCTCGGCGCGCCGAAGATGCCGGTGTCGATCGCTTGCTGCGTATTCGCGTCGTAGGTCTGCTGCACCTGCGCGGATTTCGATTCTTCGATGCGTGATGCCGGCAGGTTTTCGGCGGCGAGCAGTTCGCCAAGCGTTGCGACGTCGGCGATGTTGCGTTGCTCTTCCCACACCGCGCGCGTGACCGCGCGGGCAAGCCGCAGCGCGGCTTCGGTGCCATCGGCCGCATCAACCGCGATCAGCAGCCGCGCCGCATCATCCCCGGCGACCGGAAAAAACGCCGGCTCGATGTGCATCGGCAGCCCCAGCGCTTCGGAGAAGCGCCGCAGTTCGAGCAGCCGGTAGGCGCGGCGCTGCGGTGCACGCTGGCCGAGCGGCAGGCCGCCCGATACCGTGAACACCTTGCCGAGGTCGAACGGCAGCAAGCGCACTTGCGCGCCAGCCTTGCTGGCGATCTGCATCAATCGCTGGTGGCCGAGGTAGACGAATGGTGATTGCGGCACCATGTAGTAATCGATGCGGGTCGGCATGGCGAAACTCCTGAGTCGAGAAATGCGTTGCAGTGTAGTCAGCCGGCCGCCGATGCGCTGGCTGTCGCAGCAATCGCGAGCGGCTCGAGCATCGTCTTCAGATACTGGCCGGTAAAACTGGCCGGATTCGCCGCCACCTGTTCGGGTGTTCCCTGGGCCACCACGGTGCCGCCACCGGATCCACCTTCCGGTCCCATGTCGATCAGCCAGTCGGCGGTCTTGATGACGTCGAGGTTGTGCTCGATCACGACGATCGTATTGCCCGCGTCGCGCAACTGGTGCAGCACCTTCAGCAGCAGGTCGATGTCGGCGAAATGCAGGCCGGTCGTCGGCTCGTCGAGGATGTACAGCGTGCGGCCGGTATCGCGCTTGCTCAGTTCGAGCGCCAGCTTGACGCGTTGCGCCTCGCCGCCTGACAGCGTCGTCGCACTCTGGCCGAGGTGGATATAACCGAGGCCGACATCGAGCAGCGTCTGCAGCTTGCGGGCGATCGCCGGCACCGCACTGAAATAGGCGTGGGCATCCTCGACCGTCATCGCCAGCACCTCGGTGATGTTCTTGCCCTTGTACTGCACTTCCAGCGTCTCGCGGTTGTAGCGTTTGCCGTGGCAGACGTCGCAAGGCACATAGACATCGGGCAGGAAGTGCATCTCGACCTTCAGCACGCCGTCACCCTGGCAGGCCTCGCAGCGGCCGCCGGCGACGTTGAAGCTGAAGCGGCCGGGCCCGTAGCCGCGTTCGCGAGCGGTATTCATTTCGGCGAACAGCTCGCGGATCGGCGTGAACAACCCGGTATAGGTCGCCGGATTGCTGCGCGGCGTGCGGCCGATCGGGCTCTGGTCGACGTTGATCACCTTGTCGAAGGCGTCGAGACCGTCGATGCTGTCGTGCGGCTGCGCCTCGAGGTGGCTGTTGTAGAGCTTGCGTGCGACCGCCGCATACAGCGTGTCGTTGACCAGCGTGCTCTTGCCGGAGCCGGAGACACCGGTGACGCAAGTCAGCATGCCCACCGGCAGGTTGACGCTGACCCCTTGCAGGTTGTTGCCGCGCGCATTGTGGATCTTCAGCATCGCCTCTGGATCGGGGGTGCGGCGCTGCCCCGGCACCTCGATCCGCAGCTTGCGCGCCAGATAGCGGCCGGTCAGCGATTGCGGATTCGCTGCCACATCGTCGGCGCTGCCCTGCGCCATCACCCGGCCGCCGTGAATGCCGGCGCCCGGTCCCATGTCGATCACATGGTCGGCGGCGCGGATCGCATCCTCGTCGTGTTCGACGACGAGCACGCTGTTGCCGAGGTCGCGCAGATGGCGCAGCGTCGCAATCAGCCGGTCGTTGTCGCGCTGGTGCAGGCCGATGCTCGGTTCGTCGAGCACATACATCACGCCGGTCAGCCCAGAGCCGATCTGCGATGCCAGCCGGATGCGCTGCGCTTCACCGCCGGACAGCGTATCGGCGCTGCGATCCAGGCTCAGGTAGTTCAGGCCGACATCGTTCAGAAAGCGCAGCCGCGAGCGGATTTCGCGGATCACCTTGTCGGCGATCTCGGCCTTCGCGCCTTTCAGCTTCAGGTCCTCGAAATAGCTGAGGCACTGTCGCAGCGTGAAATGCTCGACGCGGAAAATCGGCTCGCCTTGCCGGCCTTCTGTATTGTCGGTCTCCGATTGCAGGAAAACATGGCGCGCCTCGGTGCGCAGGCGGGTGCCGTCGCAGGCCGGGCAGGGTTTCGCGCTTTGGTAACGGGCCAGGTCTTCGCGCACCGCTGACGAGTCGGTCTCCTTGAAGCGGCGCGTCAGGTTCGGCAGGATGCCTTCGAACGGATGCTTGCGCTTGACGCTGCGCGAGCGGCCCTTCGCGCCTTCCGTTTCATAGACGAACTCAATCTCGTCGTCGCCGGAGCCGAACAGCAGCACCTGGCGCGCCTGTTCCGGCAACTGCTCGAATGGCAGATCGATGTCGAAACCGTAATGCCGCGAGACGCTTTCGAGCATCGAGAACGTATAGCCGTTGCGCCTGTCCCAGCCCTTGACGGCGCCGCTGGCCAGGCTCAGCGTCGGAAACGCGACCACCCGCTCCGGATCGAATACCGTGACGCTGCCGAGGCCGTCGCAGCTGGTGCAGGCGCCGACCGGTGAATTGAACGAGAACAGCCGCGGCTCGAGTTCGCTCAGCGAATAGCCGCAGATCGGGCAGGCGAACTTGCTGGAGAACAGGTGCTCGGCCTCGTTGTCCATCTCGAGCGCGAGCGCGCGGCCGTCGGCAATCCGCAATGCAGCCTCGAAACTCTCGGCCAGACGCTGCTGCAGGCCGGCCGCCGGATCGTGGCTGATCTTCACGCGGTCGATCACGACGTCGATATCGTGTTTCTCGGTCTTCTTCAGTTTCGGCAGATCGCTCGATTCGAAGGTCTTGCCGTCGACGCGAAAACGCACATAACCCTGGCCGAGCATGTCGGCGAACAGTTCGCCGAATTCGCCCTTGCGATCGCGCACCACGGGCGCCAGCACCATCAGCCGGGTATCGGCCGGCAGCGCCAGCGTCGTGTCGACCATCTGGCTGACGCTTTGTGCCTCGAGCGCGACCGCATGCTCGGGGCAGAACGGCGTGCCGGCGCGTGCATAAAGCAGCCGGATGTAGTCATGGATTTCGGTGATCGTGCCGACCGTCGAGCGCGGGTTGTGGCTGGTCGCCTTCTGCTCGATGCTGATCGCCGGGCTCAGGCCCTCGATGACATCGACATCGGGCTTGTCCATCAGCTGCAGGAACTGCCGCGCATAGGCCGACAGGCTCTCGACATAACGCCGCTGGCCTTCCGCATACAGCGTGTCGAAGGCCAGGCTCGACTTGCCCGAGCCGCTCAGGCCGGTGATCACGACCAGCTGGTTGCGCGGGATGTCGAGGTCGATATTTTTCAGGTTGTGCGTACGGGCGCCGCGGATGCGGATCGTATCGGCCTCGATCGAGGCTTCAGGCACGGTGTCCGACATCTTGCTGGCGGGGCTCCTGATCTGGGGGGAAATGCTGGGCATGTGGCGGGATACGGGCAACCGGACATGATAACGATGCAGCGCAATCCGGCCGGGTCCGCCTGGTCGATGCCCCCGGATCGACACCGCGGGGCGTGCAAGCCTATGATTTCCGCCATGCCCATGCGTTGGATCCGATACCGGTCGAAAGCGGTTGCCGCGATGCTGGCTGCGGCCCTGGTCGGCTGCGGCGGCGGTGTCACGATCGGTTTCGGCAGCGGTGACTTCTTCGACGACGGGCCGCCATCGGTCAGCATGGTCGCGTCGTCCGGCACGGTGGCGCCCGGGCAGAGTGTGTTGTTGACAGCGGCTGCGGCCGACGCCAACGGCATCGATGTCGTCGCGTTCTACAGGCTCGACCCGGGCGTGCAGTTTCCGCTCGGCACGATCGCCCGGCCGCCGTACCAGCTGAGCATCACCGCGCCGGCCGACGGGCGAAGTGTGCTGCGGGTCTTCGCACGGGCGATCGACAATGTCGGCAACCGCGCCGACAGCACGGTGGTCGAGATCGCGATTCGCTGAACGCGTGACCGCAGCTCAGGCGGCGTGCAACGCGCGCAGGATCTGTTCGCCGTAGGCGTCGAGCTTCTTCGCGCCGACCCCATTGATCCGGCCGAGTTCGTCGAGGCTGCCCGGCATCTGCCGGGCCATCTCGGCGAGCGCCGCATCGTGAAAGACGATGTAGGCCGGCAGGTTGTGCTCCCGGGCCACTTCGGCGCGCCACGCCTTCAGCGCATTGAAGCGTTCGGTCGCCTCGGCGTCGAGCGGCACCGGCGGCGCCTTCGCGACCGCGCCGCCGCGGCCGCTGCTGCTGCGGCGCCTGCTGCCACGCTCGGTCGTCTTGGTCGGCACCCGCAGCAGCAGTTGCACCTGGTCGCGCAGCACTTCGCGCGCGCTGGCGGTCAGTTCCAGCGTGTTGTAGTCGCCCTCGGTGCGCAGGTGGCCGAGCGCGATCAGCTGCCGCAGCACGCTGCGCCACTGCGATTCGCTGAGGTCGGCGCCGATGCCGAAGGTCGACAGCTGCTGGTGGTTGTGCTGATTGACCTTGTCGGTCACCTTGCCGCGCAGCACGTCGATCAGGTGTCCGGCACCGAAGCGCTGGCCGCCATGCTGGTGGAAGCGGTAGATGCAGCTCAGCGCCTTGCGCGCCGCTTCCGTTGCATCCCAGGTCGCCGGCGGATTGGCGCAGTTGTCGCAGGCATGCTGATGGTCAGCGCACGGCTGGCTCGCCTCGCCGAAATAGGCAAGCAGCCGAACCCGCCGGCAGTCGTGGGCTTCGGCGAGCGCCAGCAGCGCATCGAGCTTGCCGCGCTGCACCTGCTTGAATTCGTCGCCGGCCGGGCTGTCGTCGATCATCCGCCGCTGGTTCACGACATCGGCGAGGCCATAGGCCATCCAGGCATCGGCAGGCAAGCCGTCGCGGCCGGCGCGGCCGGTTTCCTGGTAATAGGCCTCGATATTCTTCGGCAGGTCGAGGTGGGCGACGAAACGCACGTCCGGCTTGTCGATGCCCATGCCGAAGGCGATCGTCGCAACCATCACGATGCCGTCCTCGCGCAAGAAACGGTTCTGGTGATGGCGGCGCACCGCCGCATCGAGGCCGGCGTGGTAGGGCAGCGCATCGATGCCTTCGGTTTCCAGCCAGGCGGCGGTCTCATCGACCTTCTTGCGCGACTGGCAATAGACGATGCCGGCATCGCCCTCGTGTTCGTCGTTGATGAAGCGCAGCAGCTGGGCGCGCGCATTGTCCTTCTCGACGATGCCGTAGCGGATATTCGGCCGGTCGAAGCTGCTGATGAAGATCCGCGCATCCTGCAGCTGCAGCCGCTCGACGATGTCGGCGCGGGTCAGATCGTCGGCGGTCGCGGTCAGCGCGATCCGCGGCACACCCGGATAGCGCCGGTGCAGCACGTCGAGGCCGAGATAGTCCTCGCGGAAATCATGTCCCCATTGACTGACGCAGTGCGCCTCGTCGATCGCGAACATGCCGAGCAGGCCGCGTTCGTGCAACGAATCGAGCTGGGCCAGGAACCGCGGCGTCGCCAGCCGCTCCGGCGCTGCATAAACAAGCACCAGCCGACCGCTCATCATCTCGCGTTCGATGCGCTGGGCCTCGTCGATGCTGAGCGACGAATTGAGGAAGGCGGCATGCACGCCGGCCTCCTCGAGCGCACCAACCTGGTCGTGCATCAGCGCGATCAGCGGGCTGACGACGACACAAAGACCTTGTTCGCGGCGGTGCCGGGCAATCGCCGGTATCTGGTAACACAGGCTCTTGCCGCCACCGGTGGGCATCAGCACCAGCGCATCGGCGCCGTTGCTGACATGTTCGATGATTTCCGCCTGCGCGCCGCGGAACTGGTCATAGCCGAAAACTTCGTGCAGGATGGCATTGCACAATGACCGGGTGCCTGCGCTGGCGGAGGGATAAAGGATGGGGTCGTTGACGGGCATGGGCATTCGGGCGAGCCTTGGATGGTAAGCCACCGCTTCCGGGAGCCTTGCTGCCGTTCGGGGCTGCCGCCGATAGCCACCATACGATGAACAAGCCCGCAGATCGCGCCGCCGACGATGCCACCGTGATCCGGCCGGCCGGCGTGGTGACGATGCAGCCCGGAACCGGCCCGGTGGTCGGCAATGCGCTGCCGCTCGGTACGCTGCTCGGCGAATACGAGCTGACCGGGGTGATCGGCGAAGGCGGCTTCGGCATCGTCTATCTGGCGACGGACCGCGCGCTCGAGCGTGTCGTCGCGATCAAGGAATATATGCCGGCCGACCTGGCCGAGCGCGACGCGCGCCAGCAGCTCGCCTGCCTGTCGGCCGACGACGAACCGCTGTTCCGGCGCGGCCTGCTCAGCTTCATCACCGAGGCAAAGATCCTCGCGCGCTTCGACCACCCGTCGCTGCTGAAGGTTTACCGTTTCTGGGAGGCCAATGGCACCGCCTACATGGTGATGCCGTTCTACGAAGGCCCGACGCTGCACGACGAACTGCGCCGACTGCGCGGCCCGGCCGATGAAGCCTGGCTGCGCCGCCTGCTCGATCCGCTGACGCATGCGCTGGCGGTGATCCACGATGCCGACATCTACCACCGCGACATCGCGCCCGACAACATCGTGCTGCTCGAAGGCAGCGGCCGGCCGGTGCTGCTCGATTTCGGCGCGGCGAGAAAGGTCATCAACGATGCGTCGCAGAAGGCGCCGACCGCCATCGTCAAGCCCGGCTATGCGCCGATCGAGCAATATTCGGACATCGATCTGAAGCAGGGGCCGTGGTCTGACGTCTATGCGCTGGCGGCGGTGCTGCACCTCGCGATCACCGGTGAAAAGCCGCCGGCGGCGATCGCCCGGCTCGCCGGCGACGCCTGCGTGCCGCTGGTCAGCCGCGCCGCCGGTCACTACAGCACACGTTTTCTGGCCGCCATCGACCGCGCATTGATCGTCCGGCCCGACGAGCGGACGCCCGACATGGCGGCATTGCGCGCCGACCTCGGTCTGCCCCCACTGCAGCGCGACGGCGCCGGCAGGCTGGTCGTTGCCGAGCAGCCCGCCGGAGTACGCATGGCGCGCCCGGACGATGCCGGCGAGCAGACCGTGCAACGGCCTGAGCCGAGCCAGGCGCGCCAGGCAGCGCCGCCAGTGCCGCCAATGCCGCCAATGCCGCCAGTGGAGGCCGCAGCGCCGGCAACAACGGACGCCGTGCGCCCTGACTCGCGCCGTCTCGGCTGGATGCTCGGTGCGGTCGGTTCCGCAGCTGCGGCGCTGCTGCTCGGCGGTTTCTGGTGGGCCTGGACATCGACCGCTGTGCCGCCGTCGCGGCCGGCACCGGCAACGGCCGCTCCGACGGTGGCAGCCTCACCGCCAGCGCTGCCGGCTTTGCCGCCAACGCGATCCGCGCCGCCTGACACAAGGCCTGCCGGCAGCGCGATCACGACCGCACCGGTCGCAACGCCGTCTTCGGCATTGCCGCCATTCGACGTCGCTGATCAGTTCGAGCGCATCCAGGCGCAAAGTGCGCCGGGGCGCTGGGTTGCGCTGCAACTGAAGTCGCGTGGCGTCTTCGGCATTGCCAGCCAGGACCTGCTGGCGATGGACATCACGTCGAGCGACGACGGTTACCTGTATGTGCTGGCGCACACACCGGACGGCGTGCTGCTGCAGTATTTTCCCAATGCGCTGAGTCCGGACAATTTCATCCGCAAGCGGACCGTGCAGGCGGTGCCGCGCACGGTGACGGACCCGGCCAGCAAACAGGTCCACGCCGGGCTGGTGCTGACCGATCCGCCGGGACGCGGCAATCTGCTGGTGCTGGTGTCACGCCATCCACGCGATTTCAGCCTGCTCGGTACGCGGCGCGAGGCGATCTATCCGCGTTATCCGACCGGCCCGGAAGCTGCGCTGCTCGATCTGCAACTCGGCGGGGCTGGTCGGCCGCTCTACCTCGGCCAGCCGCGTTGTCCGCCGCGGCAGCCTTGCCTCGACGAATTCTGGGCGACCGCCGCCAGTTTCGACATCGTGCCGTGAGCCGGCGGGTCGTCCGAGCCTTCGTCAGGCCGCGGCCTTCGACTCCCACAAGGTCATCAGCGGCATCGGCGCGCTGTTGCCGCCGACCGCACGCTGAGCTTTCGCCCGCACCGTTTCATGCGCGCGCAGCCAGTCGACCAGTTCCGGTCCCGGTAGCGGCCGGCTCAGCAGATACCCCTGGATTTCGTCGCAGCCCAGACCGCGCAGGAAATCGGCCTGGGCCTGCGTCTCGACGCCTTCGGCGACCACGCTCATGCGCATGCTGTGGCCCATCGCGATGACGGCGCGGGCGATCGCGGCATCGTCGGCATCGTCGGGCAGTGCACTGATGAAGGATCGGTCGATCTTCAGCGTGTCGATGTTGAAGCGCTTCAGGTAGGCCAGCGACGAATGGCCGGTGCCGAAATCGTCGATCGCCAGCCGCACGCCGATGCGGGCGAAATTGGCGAACATGTTGCGGTTGGCCTCGTTGTCTTCCATCAGCAGCGTTTCGGTCAGTTCGATCTCGAGTCGACCCGGTTCGATCTCGTGCTCGCGCAACGTATCCTCGATCAGCTTGATGAGGTGCTGGTGCCTGAACTGGCGTGCCGACATGTTGACCGCCATCCGCAGCGGCGGCAGGCCGAGCCGGTCCCAGCGTGCCATCTCCGCACAGGCTGCGCGGATCACCCAGGCGCCGACCGGCACGATCATGCCGGTCTCTTCGAGCACGGTGATGAAGCGGTCGGGCCGGATCATGCCCTTCATCGGACAGTTCCAGCGCAGCAGCGCCTCGACGCCGGTCACCTTGCCGCTGTGCAGGTCGACCTTCGGCTGGTAGTGGAGCAGAAATTCCTTGCGCTCGACGGCATGGCGCAGGCTGCCTTCGAATGACAGCCTTGTGGCCACCGCCTCGTTGAGGTCGTCGCTGTAGAAGGTGAAGATGCCGCGGCCGAGCGATTTCGAGCGGTACATCGCCATGTCGGTATGGCGGATCAACCCGTCGAGGTCGACGTCGTCGGTCGGGTACAGCGAGATGCCGACCGAGGCGCCGATCACGATTTCCTCCTCGCCGCAGACGAAGGGTATGGCCAGCGCCTCGAGCAGGCGCTGCGCGACCAGACCGGCCCGTTCGGCATTGCCGACCGCTTCGGCAATCACCGTGAACTCGTCGCCGCCGAGGCGCGACAGAGTCGACAACTGGTCGTCGCCGCCGCAGCGCAGGACCGAGTCGACGGTGCGCAGGCAGTGCTTCAGCTGGTTGGCCACATGCACCAGCAACTGGTCGCCGACCTCGTGGCCGAGGCTGTCGTTGACGATCTTGAAGCGATCCAGATCGAGGAACATCAGCGCCATCGGCTCGCCGCTGCGTTTCGCGCGCGCCATCGCCTGCGACAGGCGGTCGCGGAACAGGGCGCGGTTGGCCAGACCGGTCAGGCTGTCGAAATTTGCCAGCTGGTGCAGTTGCGAGTTCGCGCGGGACGGCTCGGCGGCAACCGGCAGCAGGTGCAGCAGGCGCTGCGCGGTGCCGTCGTGCAGCATCGGCGTGACCTTGACCTTGACCCGCTGCCAGACATCGGTGCCGCCTTTCAGCAGCGACTCGCCGGGCAGGGTCTCCGGTTGGCCGGCGGCGCTCTGCGAATTGCCGGTCTTCAGGAATTGCAGCATGTTGCGGCCGACAACCGCCGCAGCTGGCCGTCCGCACAGGCGCGCCGCTGGCGGATTGCAGGCGAGCACGGTGCCGTTGCGGCTGCACAGCAGCAAGGCCTCGCCGGCATGTTCGAACAGTTGCTCGAAGCGATGATCACAGGTCGGTCCGACCGCCTCGATCGGCTGTTTGCGCTGGCGCAAGCGCCCCGGCAACAACGCGCGCAGGCGGCTCGGCCAGCCATCACGCCCGACGGCACTCGTCTTGTCGGCTGCTTTGGCCATCGGAAAACTTTCGTCGAGGTTGTCGCGCCCGTTGCGCGCCATCGTGGTTGCCGCACGATCCCGTCTTGATCGCGCCCTGACGTCTTATCGGCGCGACCGGGACCGGCTTGAACGGGCCGGTCGCCGCTTCGCTAAAATGTCTGCTTGTACGAAATATCTGCTGATCGGCGGTTCGCCGTCCTCGCTGCAGCGTGGCAGCCGCGACCGTGAATTCCTGTCTTCTCTATATCAGCGCGCTGGCGCCGGACGTCGGCGCCGAGGTTGTGGCGCCGATCACCCGCTCGGCCCGCCGCAACAACCTGCGCGACGGCGTCACCGGTTTGCTGGTCTTCGATGGCGCCTTGTTCCTTCAATGGGTTGAGGGCCCGACTCCTGCGATCGAGGCCTTGCTCGGCCGCCTGCGTGCCGACCGGCGACACGGCAAACTCGATATCCTGATGTTGCAGACCTGGGACGCGGCGCCGCTGTTCCCGGACTGGCAACTCGCATTCCACGTGGTCGACCCGCAACTGCAGGCGTTGTGCGGCTTTTCCGGGCTCGAAGGGACGGCTGCGCTGCAGCGGCTGCGCTCGCTGTTGCCCAGCCTCGATCTGGAGCCGCACTGACGGCGATCCGGCGGCCCCCCTCATCGGTGCGATGGATGGGACTGACCTTCGCCGCATAATTCCGGCTCGGCCCTCGTGTGTTGCCCGGCAGGGTGGCCGCACCGGCCCCGAGATTCCGATTTCCGCCCAAATACCAAAGGAGCCGCGCCATGGCCTCGATCAACAAAGTCATCCTCATCGGCAACCTGGGTCGCGACCCGGAAGTCCGCTATACCGCCAACGGCAATGCCGTGTGCAACATCAGCGTCGCGACGACGCGCAACTGGAAGGACAAATCCAGCGGCGACAAGGTCGAGGAGACCGAATGGCACCGCGTCGTCTTCTACGACCGGCTGGCCGAGATCGCCGGTGAATACCTGAAGAAGGGTCGGCCGGTTTATGTCGAAGGCCGGCTGAAGACGCGCAAGTGGCAGGACAAGGAAGGCAAGGACAACTACACCACCGAGGTGATCGCCGAAAACATGCAGCTGCTCGGCGGCCGCGAGGGCGGCGGTGGCGGTGACGACGGCGGCTCCTACTCGCGTGGCGGTGGCCGTGGCGGTTCCGGTGACGATGACCATCGCGGCGAGCCGCAGCAGCGCAGCGCGCCATCGGCACGCCCGGCGCCGAGCCGGCCGCAGGCGAAGTCCGGGGGCGGCTCGTCGACCGGTTTCGACGACATGGACGACGACATCCCGTTCTGACGCCCAAGGCGTTGCCTACTGCGCTGCGCCCTCCAGCCAGCGCTGCACATCGCGCGGCGTCACCGCCGCGGCCTGGTTGCCCCAGGCGCCGCGGATGAAGCTGGCCAGCGCCGCGATATCGGCCTGGCTTAGTTCGATGCCGTAGGGCGGCATGCCGAACGGCCGCGGATTGCCGGCGGTGGTCGGCCCGAAGCCGCCCTGCACGATCACCTGCACCGGATTGACGGCCGGCTCGAGCAGCACCGCGCGGTTGCCGGCCAGCGCCGGATAGGCGCCCGCCACCCCTTCGCCGTTGTCGCCGTGGCAGTCGGAACAATGCTCGGCGTACAAGTCGGCGCCGCGGCGCCGCAGGCCGAGCGCCGCAGCCGAGGGGGCCGATGCCTCGTCGGCTGGTGCGGCGACGGTCGCGGGGGCAGCGGCCGGTGCCATCGTCCGCAGATAAACCGCCATCGCGGCCGCGTCGGCGGGCCGCAGATGGCGGGTGCTGTTGAACACGACCTCGGCCATCGGGCCCTGCACGCTGCCGCGCTCCGACCGGCCGTGCATCAACAGCTCGACCACCTGCTGCTCGGTCCAGTCGCCGACGCCGGCTTCGCGGTTGTCGAACAGCGACGGCGCATACCAATGCTCGCCCGGCATCAGGCCACCGTCGGCGCGCAAGGCGTCGTTGCTGCCGCCGAGTGCATTGCGTTTGCCATGACAGGCGCTGCAATGGGCAAGGCCGTTGACCAGATAGGCACCGCGCTGCCAAGACGCGCGTACGGCCGCGTCGTTGATCGACGCCGGTGGCTGCGGCAATGCGCTCGGGCCACGGAAAAACAGCAGCCGCCAGCTGGCCAACGCCAGCTGCGTGTCATACGGAAAACGCAACTCGTGGCCCCGGTTCGGCTGCCGCACCGGCTGCAGGCTCAGCAGATAGGCGTGCAGGGCATCGCTGTCTTCGCGGCTCAGCAGGCTGGTATTCGGATACGGAAAGGCCGGATACAGCAGTCTGCCGTCGCGCGAGCGGCCGTCGTGCATCGCGCGCCAGAAGGCCTGCCTCGACCAGGCACCGATGCCGGTCTCGACGTCCGGCGTCAGATTCGATGCGTAGATCTTTCCGAACGGTGTTGCAATTGCACGGCCTCCTGCATAGGCAGCGCCGCCGACTTCGGTGTGGCAGCCCTGGCAATTGCCGATCTGCGCCAGATAGCGGCCGCGCTCGATCTGCGCCGCATCGGTGGCCGGATCGGCAGCACCGGGATCGGGCTCGCCGATCGTCTGCCAGAGCGCAGCAGCAACGAACAGCAGCACCGCGCCGACGAGCGTGCCTCCGCCGATCGCCAGCAGGCGCCACAGCTTGATGCCTGCGGACCGCTTCATTGCCGCACCCCATCCGGCAGCTGCGCCGCCGTGCTGCCGCAGTCGATCGGCAGCCCCGTTGGCAAACCGTCGGCCGAAGCCAGCGGTTTGTAGCGCGCCGGCACCGGCTGCGCCGCCAGCCAGCGCGAGACCGCCGCAATATCGGCCGCCGTCAGCCGCCGGGTGATTGCCGCCATGCAATCCGGCTCGGCGGCGCGCCGGCTGCCACTGCGCCAGGCGCCGAGCTGGCCATTCAGATAGTCGACCGGCAGGCCGAGCAGCCCGGGGATCGCCGGTGCAACGCCGCCGAGCTGCTCGCCGTGGCAGGCGGTGCAGGCCGGAATCTGGCGCGCCGCATCGCCGTCCTCGACCAGTTGCCGACCGGCCGCGAGTTGCTGCGGCGGCGTATCGTGCGCGACGACCAGGCCCGGATAAGGCAGGTCGAGCGCGGCGAAATGCTCGGCGATCTGCGCCAGATAGTGGTCGTCGAGGTTGCCGAGCAGCCGCTGCATCGGCTGGTAACGGCGTCGGCCATCGCGGAAATGCTGCAGCTGCTGCAACAGATAGCCGGCCGGTTTTCCGGCAATGCGCGGGTAGTAGCCGTCCGGCGCGCTGCGGCCCTGCGCGCCATGGCAGCCGGTGCACGCGAGCACCCGCTGCGCCATCGAATCCTCGAACGGCGCAGCGCTTGCGGCTGGCGCAAACTGCAGACACAGCAATCCGGCTGCGGCAGCCAGCAGACGCCGCAGCAATGTCGGCAGCGCCGGCTCAGCCACCCGGATCGGCGACCTGGCTGGCCATTGCCCTTGCATCATCGCCGGGTCGGCCGAGCAGCCCGTCGACGACGCCGGCGCGGTCGGCGGCAGAGCGGTTCTGGCTGACCTTCCATTTGCCGACCAGCTGCTCGATCGGCAACTCGATGCCGACGATCGCGCCGAGCATATGGTCGACGAAGATCTCCGGCGCATCGTCGACCGCCCAGGGCTGCGGCAGCGACACCTCGTGCCGATCGGTCAGCCGCTGCACCAGCGTGCGCAGCCAGCCCTTGTCGTCGATGCAGCGCAGCCGGCCGCGCGCCTGCACGATGCAGTAGTTCCAGGTCGGCACGACCTTGCCGTGTTCGGCCTTTGCCGGATACCAGTTCGGCGACACATAGGCCTGCGGCCCCTGGAAGACGACCAGCACCTCGGGACTGTCCTGCACCTGCTGCCACAGCGGATTGGCACGCGCGACATGGCCGCGCAGGCAGCCGAATTCGCCGCCGTCGGCATCGTGGAGCAGCGGCAGCGGATTGGCGGCGAGGCCGTCGGGCCCGTGGTGGATCAGCAGCGCGAGCGGATGGTCGACCATCAGCCGGTGCAGCACCTCGGGGCGTCGTTCCTCAAAATGTCTGGGCTGATACATCGTCGGTCCTCCGCTCGCTGATCGCGGCATCGATCACGGCGCCGCCCAGGCAGATTTCACCATCGTAGACGACCGCCGACTGGCCCGGCGTGACCGCCCATTGCGGCTGCTCGAATTCGAGCTCGAAGCCGCTGCCGTCGGCAAGACCGGCATAACGGCAGGCGGCATCTTCCTGGCGGTAACGCGTCTTCGCCGCAAGCAGGGCGCCGCTGCCACGCTTCGCCGGCGCACTGCCGGCGACCCAGCTGACGTCGGTCGCGCGCAGGCGATGCGACAGCAGCCACGGGTGATCGTGCCCCTGCACGACGTAGAGCCGGTTGTGCTCGATGTCCTTGCGCGCGACAAACCATGGCGCATGCTCGCTGCCGCCGCGGCGCGCACCGGCTTCGCGCAGCCCGCCGATGCCGATGCCCTTGCGCTGGCCGAGCGTATAAAAACTCAGGCCGACGTGTTCGCCGATCTGCCGGCCGCGGTCGTCGAGAATCGGCCCCGGCTGGTTCGCGAGATAACGGTTCAGGAATTCTCGGAACGGCCGTTCGCCGATGAAGCAGATGCCGGTCGAATCCTTTTTCGCGGCATTCGGCAGACCGATCTCGGCAGCGATCCGCCGGACCTCGGTTTTCGGCAGCTCACCGACCGGAAACAGGCTGCGTGCCAGCTGATCCTGGCGCAGCCGGTGCAGGAAATAGCTCTGGTCCTTGCTCCGGTCGAGGCCCTTCAGCAACTGGAACTCGACGCATTGCGGGTCGTGCCGGACCCGCGCGTAATGGCCGGTCGCGATGCGGTCGGCGCCGAGCCGCATCGCATGGTCGAGAAAGGCCTTGAACTTGATCTCCGCATTGCACAACACGTCGGGATTCGGCGTCCGGCCGGCCTGGTACTCGCGCAGGAACTCGGCGAAGACGCGGTCCTTGTAGTCGGCCGCAAAATTGACGTGCTCGATCTCGATGCCGAGCACGTCGGCGACTGCGGCGGCGTCGACGAAGTCGATGTTCGACGAGCAGTATTCGTTGTCGTCGTCGTCTTCCCAGTTCTTCATGAAGATGCCGACCACCTCGTGGCCTTGCTGCTTCAGCAGATGCGCGCTGACGGCCGAATCGACCCCTCCGGACAGGCCGACGACGATGCGATGCAATGCGCTCATGACGGCGCCTTGATCTCGGGTGAATGAATGCTGGCGTCGACGTTCAGCAGATCGAGCGGGTAGCGCCGGCCTGCCGCATGGTCCTCGATGCAGCGCAGCACCAGCGCGCTGCGATGCCGGCTGCGGCTGGCGCGCACCTCGTCGAGGCTCATCCACAAGGTGCGCACGATGCCGACGTCGAGCGCCCGCTGCGGATCCGGCTCGCCGACGCTGCCGGCATAGGCGAAGCGCAGATAGGTCACATCGTCGACGACCCGTGGCTCGCTGCCGTCGCGCGCCATGCGCTGGAAACGCGACATGTACAGGCCGACCAGATACTCCGGGGCAAAGTCGCGCGCCGTCTCCTCCAGCGCCTCGCGGACGACGCCTTGCACCGGCGACTCTGCCGGGTCGAGGTGGCCGGCCGGGTTGTTCAGCATCAGCCCTTCGGGCGTATCTTCCTCGACCAGCAGGTAGCGGGTCTGGCCGTCGATCTGGCTCGCAACGATCGCGGCGACGGTGACGCTCGGCTTCCAGCGGGTTTCCATCAGTCGAGTCTAGCTCGGCCGCGTTTTCGGCTGCCGGCCAGGGGTCTCGGGTTGCGCCGATGACGCCGGTCAAGTGCGCATTGTGTAAGCTGCTGCAAAATCACCCAAAATCCAAGCGCCGGAGGAGGCCCTAATGCAGATCGGAGTTCCGCGAGAAACCGCGGCTGGGGAAACGCGCGTAGCAGCCACGCCAGAGACCGTCAAGAAGCTGAAGGGCCAGGGGCGAACGGTGATCGTCGAGTCGGGCGCCGGCATCAGCGCCAGCGTCACCGACGCAGCCTACAGCGCCGCCGGTGCAGAGATCGTCGACCGCGCCGCTGCGCTGGGCGCCGAGATCGTGCTGAAGGTGCGCGCGCCGGATGCCGACGAGTTGGGGATGATGAAAAGCGGCGCGGCACTGATCGGCATGCTCAACCCCTTCGATGCCGAGGGCCTGCAGCGGCTGGCGTCCGCCGGGTTGACCAGCTTTGCGCTCGAGGCGGCGCCGCGGACCAGCCGTGCACAGAGCATGGATGTGTTGTCGAGCCAGGCCAACATCGCCGGCTACAAGGCGGTGATGATCGCTGCCGACAAATACCAGCGTTTCTTTCCGATGCTGATGACGGCGGCCGGCACCGTGAAGGCCGCGCGCGTCGTGATCCTCGGTGTCGGCGTTGCCGGCCTGCAGGCGATCGCGACCGCCAAGCGGCTTGGCGCGGTGATCGAGGCCAGCGACGTTCGGCCGAGCGTGAAGGAGCAGGTCGAATCGCTCGGTGCGAAGTTCATCGAGGTGCCTTATGAAACCGCCGAGGAGAAGGAGGCCGCCGAAGGCGTCGGTGGTTATGCCCGGCCGATGCCGCAGAGCTGGCTCGATCGGCAGAAGGTCGAGGTCGCGAAACGGATCGCCGCGGCCGACGTCGTGATCAGCACCGCGCTGATCCCGGGGCGCGCCGCACCGGTGCTGATCACCGAGGAGATGGTCAAGGCGATGAAACCGGGTTCGGTGATCGTCGACATTGCCGCCGGCAAGGGCGCCGACGGCATCGGCGGCAACTGCCCGTTGAGCGAGGCCGACAAGACGGTGATCAAGCACAACATCACGATCGTCGGCGAAACCAACCTGCCGGCGCTGGTCGCGGCCGATTCCAGCGCGCTGTATGCGCGCAACCTGCTCGACTTCCTGAAGCTGGTGATCGACAAGGACGGCAAGTTCCTGGTCAACATGGAAGACGACATCGTTGCCGCCTGCCTGATGACGCAGGCCGGTGAAGTCAAGCGCAAATAAGCAGAACCGACAGGAACTCCCATGGACTTCGTTTCCCCCACGATCACCAACCTGATCATCTTCGTGCTGGCGATCTATGTCGGCTACCACGTCGTCTGGACCGTCACGCCGGCGCTGCATACGCCGCTGATGGCGGTCACCAATGCGATCTCGGCGATCGTCATCGTCGGTGCGATGCTGGCGGCGGCGCTGACCGAAACCCTGCTCGGCCAGAGCATGGGTCTGCTGGCGGTGGCATTGGCCGCGGTCAACGTCTTCGGCGGCTTCCTGGTGACCAGGCGCATGCTCGAGATGTTCAAGAAAAAGGAACGCAAGGCGGCTGCACCGGCGGCTGAAGGGGCGGCCAAATGAGCCTGAACCTCGTCACGCTGCTCTACCTGGTCGCCAGCATCTGCTTCATCCAGGCGCTGAAGGGCCTGAGCCATCCGACCACCTCGATCCGCGGCAACATCTTCGGCATGGTCGGCATGGCGATCGCCGTGCTGACCACCGCCGCGCTGATCGTCGAGTTGTCCGGCCTCGCCGGCCAGCCGAGCGCGAACGGCATGGTGCTGGTCTTCATCGGCCTGCTGGTCGGCGGCAGCATCGGCACGATCATGGCCAAACGCGTCGAGATGACGAAGATGCCGGAATTGGTCGCGTTCATGCACAGCATGATCGGCCTGGCTGCGGTCTTCATCGCGATCGCCGCGGTCGCTGAACCGTATGCCTTCGGCATCGTTGCCAAGGGCGACCTGATCCCGACCGGCAACCGGCTCGAGTTGTTCCTCGGTGCGGCGATCGGTGCGATCACCTTCAGCGGTTCGGTGATCGCCTTCGGCAAGCTTTCCGGCAAATACAAGTTCCGGCTGTTCCAGGGCGCGCCGGTGCAGTTCACCGGGCAGCACAAGCTGAACCTCGTGCTCGGCCTGGCGATGGTCGGTCTCGGACTGGTCTTCACGTTCACCGAGAACTGGGCCGCGTTCTACGCGATGCTGGCACTGGCCTTCGTGATGGGCGTGCTGATCATCATCCCGATCGGTGGCGCCGACATGCCGGTGGTCGTGTCGATGCTGAACAGCTATTCGGGCTGGGCCGCCGCGGGCATCGGCTTCAGCCTGAACAACGCGATGCTGATCGTTGCCGGCTCGCTGGTGGGATCTTCGGGTGCGATCCTCAGCTACATCATGTGCAAGGCGATGAACCGCTCGTTCTTCAACGTGATCCTCGGCGGCTTCGGCGGCGAGACGGCAACCGCCGGCGCTGGCGGCGGCGAGGCACGGTCGGTCAAGAGCGGCAGCGCCGACGATGCGGCCTACATGTTGTCGAACGCCGAGACGGTGATCATCGTTCCGGGTTACGGCCTCGCGGTGGCGCGGGCGCAGCATGCGGTGATGGAGCTGGCCGAGAAGCTGACCCACATGGGCGTCAACGTCAAATATGCGATCCACCCGGTAGCCGGCCGCATGCCGGGCCACATGAACGTGCTGCTCGCCGAGGCCGAGGTACCGTACGACCAGGTGTTCGAGATGGAAGACATCAACGGCGAATTTGCACAGGCCGATGTCGCGATCATCCTCGGCGCCAACGACGTCGTGAACCCGGCTGCGCTGACCAAGGGAAGCCCAATCTACGGCATGCCGATCCTCGAGGCCTACAAGGCGAAGACGGTGATCGTCAACAAGCGCTCGATGGCGGCGGGTTATGCCGGCCTCGACAACGAACTGTTCTACATGGACAAGACGATGATGGTGTTCGGCGACGCGAAGAAGGTCGTCGAGGACATGGTGAAGGCGGTCGAGTAGGTACCGGGCAGCGGCCGGCGCGGATCGCGGCGGCCGTCATCTGAACTTCGCAACGCGCGTTCGGAAGGTCTTCTTCCGGCGCGCGTTGCCATTTCCAAAGGCGGATTTGTCGCTATCGAATCCCCCAATGGCCGGCCCATGGTCATCGGTCAGAATCGCTGCACGATTCGGAGCAGACAATGGAAAAGACCTGGCTGAAGCATTATCCGCAAGGCGTTCCTGCCGAGATCGATGTCGCGCAATATGCCTCGCTGACGGCGCTGATCGAGGAAAGCTTCAGCAAATACGCCGATCTGCCTGCCTACAAGTTCATGGGCTGCAGTTTCAGCTTCCGACAGGTCGACGAAGCCTCGCGCGCGCTGGCCGCCTGGCTGCAGCAGCAGGGTCTGGCGAAGGGCGACCGGGTCGCATTGATGATGCCGAACCTGCCGCAATATCCGGTTGCGATTGCCGCGGTGCTGCGCGCCGGGCTGGTCGTCGTCAATGTCAATCCGCTGTATACGCCGCGTGAACTCGAGCACCAGCTGAAGGACTCGGGCGCGAAGCTGATCATCATCGTCGAGAATTTTGCGTCGGTTCTGCAGAAGGTGATCGCCGCGGTGCCGACCAGGAAGGTCGTCGTGACCGGGCTCGGCGACATGCTCGGATTTCCGAAAAGCACGATCGTCAACTATGTCGTGCGCAACGTGAAGAAGATGGTCCCGGCCTACGAGCTGCCCGGGGCGGTCGGCTGGCGCGAGGTGATCGCGCAGGGCAGCGGCAAGACGTTTACCGCCGTCCCATCGGGCGCGGACGACATCGCGGTGCTGCAATATACCGGCGGCACCACCGGCGTCAGCAAGGGCGCGGTGCTGCTGCACCGCAACCTGGTTGCCAATGTGCTGCAGAGCGAAGCCTGGTACCAGCCGGCATTGAAACTGATACCGGCCGGTGAGCAGATCGTCACCGTCTGCGCTTTGCCCGTCTATCACATCTTCGGCTTCACCGCGAACCTGATGTTGAGCATGCGGATGGGCGGCTGCAACCTGCTGATCGCCAATCCGCGCGACCTGCCGGCGCTGTTCAAGGTGCTGGCGAAGGAGCGTTTCCACAGCTTTCCGGCGGTCAATACGCTGTTCCAGGCGATGGTCAACCATCCCGATTTCGGCAGCGTCGACTGGAGCCATCTGAAGATCTCGATCGGTGGCGGCATGTCGGTCCTCAGTGCGACGGCAAAGGCCTGGCTCGAGAAAACCGGCTGCCCGATCATCGAAGGCTACGGCCTGTCCGAGACCTCGCCATCGGCGACCTGCAACCCGGTCGACAGCACCACCTACAGCGGCAATATTGGTCTGCCGATGCCCAATACCGAGCTGAAACTGCTCGACGACGATGGCAACGAGGTGGGTGACGGTGCGGCCGGAGAAATCGCGATCCGCGGTCCGCAGGTGATGGCCGGTTATTGGCAGCGGCCCGATGAAACCGCGAAGGTGATGACCGCCGATGGCTTCTTCCGCACCGGCGACATCGGCACCGTCGACGAGCGTGGCTATTTCAGAATTGTCGACCGCAAGAAGGACATGATCCTGGTCAGCGGTTTCAACGTCTACCCGAACGAGGTCGAGGAAGTGGTCAGCCAGATGCCCGGCGTGCTCGAATGCGCAGCGGTCGGCGTGGCCGATGCAAAGGCCGGCGAGGCGGTCAAGCTGGTGATCGTCAGGCGCGATGCGAATCTCAGCGAAGCCGACGTCAAGGCGTATTGCGAAACCAACCTGACCGGCTACAAGCGGCCGAAGCTGATCGAATTCCGCAGCGAACTGCCGAAGACGCCGGTCGGCAAGATCCTGCGCCGCGAACTGCGCGACAAGGCGGCCTGAGCGTTCGCCGCTGCCGCGGCGCCGCGGCCCGCGCGGCACAATCAGCGGGGTCCGCATCAGCCGTCCCCCATGCCTGCCCGTTTCCACGTCGATCTGCCATTGTTCCCTGGCCAGTCGTTGCCGCTGCCGCCATCGGCTGCCCGCCATCTGCAGGTGTTGCGGATGCAACCCGGCGACCCGTTGCAAGTGTTCGATGGCAGCGGACATGAATGGGCCGCGCAGGTCGTCGCAATGGGCCGCAGCACGGTCGAGGTGAAGATCTTGGCGGCGCACGAGCCGCTGCCGGAACTGCCTTGCGCAGTGACGCTCGCGGTCGGCATGCCGGCCAATGAACGGATGGATGCGCTGGTCGAGAAGGCGACCGAACTCGGCGTCGCCGCGATCCAGCCATTGATCTGTGAACGCTCGGTGCTGCGTCTGAACGGCGAGCGGGCCGACAGGAAGCGCGCCCATTGGCAGGCGGTTGCGGTGTCGGCCAGTGAACAAAGCGGCCGCGCGACGGTGCCGCTGATCGCACCGATCCGCAGCCTGCCGGCGTGGCTGGCCGGCCTTGCCACAACGGGTGAACAGCGCGCGCCGGCCGCCGGCTATCGTGGCCTGCTGAGCCTGCGCAGCGATGCACGGCCGCTCGGCCGTTGGCTCAATGCCGCGTCACCGTTGCCGCAGCGGCTGCTGTTTCTGAACGGCCCGGAAGGCGGCCTGAGCGACGCGGAAGAAAACCTTGCCCGGGACAGCGGCTTCGATGCCGTCGGCCTCGGGCCGCGCGTACTGCGCGCCGATACCGCGCCGCTGGCCGCGCTGGCGTGGATCGGCCTGCTTGCCGACGCGGCGTGAACGACCGACGGCGCTGCTGCGGCTTTGGCCGCTCGGCCGGGATGGTTCAGAATGGACCGTTCCACTTCGGGAGAGCACGATGGGAATACTTGATTCGGTCACCGGCGCGCTGGGTGGTGGCTTGCAGGGCGGCGGCAGCGGTGGCGTCGGCAAGGCGGCGCTGATCCAGATGGTCTTGCAGATGCTCGGCAACGACAGTTCGACTGGCGGTGGCCTGTCCGGGCTGATCAGCAAATTCCAGAGCAGCGGGCTCGGCGATATCGTCAATTCGTGGATATCGAACGGGCCGAACAAGGCGATTTCGCCGGACCAGTTGCAGAGCGTTCTCGGCTCCGACCTGATCGGCCAGGTCGCGGCCAAGCTCGGCATCTCGCCACAGACCGCGAGTGCGGAACTGGCCGAATCGCTGCCGGAAGTCGTCGACCAGATGACGCCGAACGGGCAGGTGCCCGAAGGTGGCGGTTTCGGCGAGATCGGCTCGCTGCTCGGCCGTTTCGGCTGATCTGCTGTCGGTCCGCGGCCCGTTTCAGGTCGGGCCGCTGGTTTCCGCCGGCTTGCGCATCGACCCGGCAACGAGGTCGAAGCGGTAAAGCCGGCATTCGATCGGGCCGTTCCACATCGGAATGCGGCGCGTTTCCTTCAGCCGCATCGCGCCCGGTAGCTTCATGTCCGGGCTCAGCACGTGGGCGGTCCAGCCGGCCGGATGGCGGGTATAGGCCTGCTTCCAGTGGCTGGCGAGGCGGGCAAAAAAGTCCTGCGGCAGCGCGCGATTCGCATCGGCGGCCGGTTCGATCTCGCGACGTGCGGCCTTGCCGCCGACCTCGATGCGCTCGCCATATGGCGGATTGAGGATCAGCGTGCCAGGCATCGAATCGTCGAGCGGCGGTGGTGGCCGCTCGAGCGCATCGCCACCGTGGAAGGTGATTGCTGCCTCGACACCGGCGCGCTGCGCGTTGCGGCGCGCAAAATCGACCATCCGGAAGGAAATATCGCTGGCGTGGATCGGCACCGCCGACGGGTGGATGCGCGATTGCGCATGGCTTTTCATTCGTTGCCATGCGGCACGGCTGTCGGCATCGCTGAACGGCAGCAGGCGTTCGAAGGCAAAACGGCGCTTCAGGCCTGGCGCGATGCCGCAGGCGATCTGCGCGGCCTCGATCGCGATCGTCCCGGAGCCGCAACACGGGTCGTGCAGTGCGCCACCTTCGGCAGCGCTGCCTTTCCATCCAGCCGCTGCGAGCATTGCCGCGGCCAGCGTCTCCTTCAGCGGTGCGTCACCCTTGTCCTCGCGCCAGCCGCGCTTGAACAGCGGCTCGCCTGAACTGTCGACATACAGCGAGGCGCGCTGCGGGCCGAGATGCAGCAGCAACGGCAGATCCGGGTGGCGGGTATCGACACTCGGCCGCTCGCCGGCAGCCTCGCGCAGGGCATCGCAGACCGCATCCTTGATCCGCAACGCGACGAAATTGAGGCTGCGCAGCGGGCTGCGCGTGGCCGTCGTGTCGACCCGCAAGGTGTGGCCGGGCGTGATCCACTGCGTCCAGTCGACCGCGCGGCCGAGCGCATAAATGTCGTCCTCGACCGCATAGGGGCCTTCGGCGACCTCGATCAGCACGCGTTGCGCGAGGCGGCATTCGAGGTTCAGCTTCATCACCTCGTGCGGGCCGCCCTCCAGCGCGACGCCGCCGCGCCGCTTTTGCAGCGCAGCAGCCTCCGGCACGATGGTCGCCACTTCCTCGGCAAGCCAGTCCTCGACGCCGGCGGCACAGGGCAGAAACAGCGGAAGACTCATTCAGTTTCTCGACAAGGCAATCGTTTGCAGGGGGTCGGACCGATCAAGCAGCCGCCGTGGATCCGGCTCTGCCGGTCCACGGGCGACGCCCGCTGGGGGGTGCGCCGAAGGCGCTCCGGGTAGTCATTACATTGCCTTGCGCAGATTGGCCGGCGCAATCTTCAGCGCCTCGCGGTATTTTGCGACGGTGCGCCGCGCGACCTTGATGCCCTGCTCCTCGAGCATCGTCGACAGCTGACTGTCCGACAGCGGCTTGGTGGCATTCTCGGCGGCGACGAACTGCTTGATCAACGCGCGCACCGCGGTGCTCGACGCATTGCCACCAACGTCGGTATTCAGCGACGAGCCGAAAAAATATTTCAGCTCGAAGGTGCCGAACGGCGTCGTCATGTATTTGGCCGTCGTCACCCGCGAGATCGTCGATTCGTGCAGGCCGAGTTCGTCGGCGATTTCGCGCAGCACCAGCGGCTTCATCGCGATCTCGCCGTGGCTGAAGAAGGCTTTCTGGCGCTCGACGATCGCCTGCGAAACCCGCTGGATGGTGTCGAAGCGCTGCAGGATATTTTTCATGAACCAGCGCGCTTCCTGCAGCCGCGAGCTGAGGCCTGCGTGGCTGCCGTTCAGGCCGCCGCCGCCGCGTCCGCCGCGTTGCTGGCGGATCGCCTGCGCATAAAGGTCATTGATGCGCAATTTCGGCATCACGTCGGGATTGAGCACCACCTTCCAGCCGCGGCCCGATTTCTGCACGATCACATCGGGGATGATGATGTTCGCTTCGGCGCGGCTGAAGGCCCGGCCCGGTTTCGGCTCGAGCGCGACGATCAGCGCCTGTGCCTCGCGCAGCAGCTCCTCGTCGGCACCGGTGGCCGACATCAGCCGCTTGATGTCGCGGCGAGCGAGCAGTTCGAGGTGGTTGCGGCAGACGATGATCGCGATTGCCTGCGCCTGGCTGCGCGGCAGCTGGCGCAACTGCAGGCACAGGCATTCGCCTAGGTCGCGGGCGCCGACACCGGCCGGTTCCATGCCCTGCAGCCAGATCAGCGCACATCGCAGGCGATCGACCAGTTCCTCGCGCTGCTCGGGATCGTCGACCAGCCCGGCGGCAATCTCCTCCAGCGAATCGGCCAGATAACCGTCTTCGCTCAGCGATTCGATCAGCACATGGATGGCCGCCGCATCTTCGGCCGACAGGCGCATGCCGAGCAGCTGCCGGCGCAGATGTTCGGCCAGGCTGATGTCGAACTGGTCACGGTCCTGCGCCTCGAAGTCGCTGTCGTCGCCGCTTCCGCTGCCGGGCGAGTTCAGCGACGGCGTTTCGCGGATGCCGTCGAAATCGTCGCGTTCGGTGCCGTTTTCCCAGTCGTCGCGCTCGGTCGCGCCGAATTCGGCACCATCGATCGCCGGCGCGTCGTCGGCCGCATCGGCGCCGGATTCGCCAGCCCGCTCCGATTCACGTTCGCCGGCACGTTCAGCCGCGCTCAATCGTTCGGCGAGTGGCTCGGCGAGCGACACCGACTCCTCTTCCATCTCGAGGAAGGGATTCTGCTCGAGCATCTGCTCGACTTCCTGGTGCAACTCGAGCGTCGACAACTGCAGCAGCCGGATCGACTGCTGCAACTGCGGCGTCAGCGCCAGGTGCTGCGACAGCCGGACCTGCAACGAGGGTTTCATTTACCCTCCACTACATCCGGAAGTGCTCGCCAAGATAGACCTTGCGAACATCCGCGTTTTCGATGATGTCTGCAGGCGTGCCTTCTGCGAGCACCCGCCCCTCGTTGATGATGTAGGCGCGGTCGCAGATGCCGAGCGTTTCACGCACGTTGTGATCGGTGATCAGCACGCCGATGCCGCGGTTCTTCAGAAAAACGATGATCCGCTGGATCTCGATCACCGCGATCGGGTCGACGCCGGCAAACGGTTCGTCGAGCAGGATGAAACGTGGCTGCGTCGCCAATGCGCGGGCAATCTCGACCCGGCGCCGCTCGCCGCCGGACAGTGCAGGCGCCGGCGTATCGTGCAGCTTTTCCAGCCCGAGGTCGTGCAGCAGGCCGGCCAGCAACTCGTCGATCAGCGCGGTTTTCAGCGGCTTGCCGTTGTCGTCGGTCTGCAGTTCGAGAACGGCACGGATGTTCTCCTCGACCGTCAGCCTGCGGAAGATCGACGCCTCCTGCGGCAGATACGACAGGCCGAGCCGCGAGCGGCGGTGGATGGGCAACCGCTCGACGCGTTGGCCCTCGATCGTGATCTCGCCGGCATCGGCGCGCACCAGGCCGACGATCATGTAGAAACTGGTCGTCTTGCCGGCGCCGTTCGGTCCGAGCAGACCGACAACTTCGCCGCTCGCAACGGCGAGATGGACATCCTTGACGACCTGGCGCATGCCGTAGGTCTTTTGCAGGCCTTCGGCCTCGAGTCGGTGTCGTGTGTCGATGCGGCCCGGGGCAGGAGATTCGGTGCTGCTTGCGGTCGTCACCGCCGGGCTCCACTGTCGGGCCTGGGCGCGGCACCGTCATTGGCCGCCGCAGCGGCCGCCTCGCTGCCGGGCCGCGGCGTCAGCACTGCGCGGACGCGGCCGCCATTGCCACCAGCGGCGTTGCGCGAAGTGCCGCCGGAGACGGTGAAGACCTCGCTCGTGCCGTCGTAGGTGATCAGCTCGCCGGTGATCTCTTCGGCGACGCTGCGGCCCTGCAGCCGGCGTACCGAGGCATTGTTGATGAAGCGGACGACCTCGCCACGCTCGTCGTATTCGAGCCGGGCGGCATTGCCTTCGATATATTCATCAACGCCGTCACGTTTCTGCCTGAAGGTCGCCGGCTGCGTGCTGCCGATCGCGATCGCGGTGCGGAAACCGTTCGGCCCTTCGCGAACCTCGACCCGGTCGGCCTTGATCGTCAGCGTGCCCTTCGTGATCACGACGTTGCCGCTGAACGCGACCACCTGCTTCAGCACATCGATGCTGCCCTGCGTGTCGGCAACGACCTCGAGCGGCTTGCCGCGGTCGGCGCGCTCGGCGCTGGCCGGCGTGCTGGCCAGTCCGACCAGCAGCAGCAGTGGCGCCGCCAGCAGCGAAAAGGGTGGGCGAATCAGTGACATGGAGGGCATGGAACTTGCAGACCATTCTAGCCAGAGTTCTGGCCTCTCCATGTACTTTGTTGCATTGCAACAATACTCCGCGGCAGCCCGCGGAGAACGCGATCAGGACTTGCGGATCGTCTGGATCAGGTAGTCGGTCACCAGCAATGCACGTTCGGCAGAACCGGCCAGTGTGCCGGACGTGAAATAGCGGCCGTGGATGCCCATCGCCGGCACGCCGTCGATCCGGTAGGCCTCGGCGAGCTTGCGCGCCTGGGTTGCCTTGGTCTGCACCGAGAACGAGTTGTACATCTCGGTGAACTTCGCCTGATCGACACCGTGCTTCGCGACAAAGGCGATGATGTCGGCGGCCTTGTCGAGGCGCATGCGGTCGTTGTGCATCGCGTAGAACACCTTGCGGTGCATCGAATCGAGCAGGCCGAGCCCTTCGAGTGCGTAGTAGAGCTTCTGGTGCGCGACGAACGGCTCCTCACGCCAGGCGACCGGAATGCGGCGGAAATCGACATCGGCAGGCAGTTTCTTGACCCACGCCTCGATCAGCGGTTCGAAGGCATTGCAATGCGGGCAGCCGTACCAGAAGAATTCGATCACCTCGATCTTGCCCGGCGGCACCGGCTGGGGCTGCGCCAGCCGGACATAGTCCTTGCCTTCGACCGGCTTGGCCTGCGCAAAGGCGGGCAGCGACAGCGTCGAGCCGGCGAGGCCGAGTCCGGCGATCGAGGCTGAAAAATCACGGCGGTTCATCGATTGTTTCCTTGGTTCAGATTGGTGGATCCCGGCGTCAGAGCGCCGGCCGGACCTAAAGTTGCATTTGCCATGCCATGCGCCTGATGCAGCAGCCAGCGACCGGCGCCGCTGGCGTCATTTCTGCACCCGCACCAGCACGCCGTCCATCGACGCGGCTGCCAGCCTGGCCTTGGTCTCGTCGGCACGTTCACGTTTGTCGAATGGCCCGACCCGGACCCGGTAAACCGTCCGGCCGGCCTGTTCGCGTTCGGTGATGCGTGACTCGACCCCGAGCATGGCCAGTTTGGCACGTTGCTGTTCGGCGTCTTCGGGACGTCCGTAGGCGCCGGCCTGCACGAAATATATGAACGGATCATCACGCGATCTGGCCGACAAGGCCGGCTCGGCCGGACTTGGCGCCGGACGATCGGAGAAGATCGCGGCAGCCTGCCGATTGGTGGTGGTTGGCGCTGGCGGCTCGGCAGCAGGTGCAGCGGCCGGTGGCGTCGCCGCAACCGCCGGCGGCCGCGGCGCGGTTGCCGGCTCGGCAACGGCAGCCTCGGCCGGCCGCTCGGTGGCGGCGGCGGCCGGTGCTGTTGACGGCGACGTGGCCGCCGCAGTCGCGGGTGCCGGCGTCGCCGGTTTGGCCGGGTTGCTGCCGTGCAGCGGCGCATTCGGATCCCAGTTGCGGTTGCGCTCGCTTTCGGCGGCATCGCTGGCGCGCTGCGGCACCTTGTTGACGAACGGGATCGGCACCTTCGTGACGTACAGCGCAACCGCCAGCGCGATCGCCAGTCCGGTCAGCAGGCCGACGATCAGGCCGATGACGAAGCCGCCACCTTGTCTCTTCTTCATTGCCGCTCTACTCCAGGGGTGTTCGGGGATGCGCCGGCCGCTTCGGGGGCCTCGCGGTGCATCTGTTCGGGTGCGCCGACGCCGATGATCGCCAGGCCGTTGGCGATGACCTGCCGGGTCGCCTGCAGCAACGCGAGACGGGCCCGCGTCAGCGCCGGATCGGCGCCGAGGATGCGCTCGGCACCGTAGTAGCTGTGGAAGGCGGCCGCCAGGTCGCGCAGATAGAACGCGACATCATGCGGTGCCAGATCCTCGGCGGCGCGGGTCAGCATCGCCGGAAATTCGGCCAGCTTCAGCATCAGCGCCAGTTCGGTTGGCGCGGTCAGCAGCGCCAGCAGCAGGTGGCCTTCGGCATCGCCGCCGGCGGCGTTGCGCTGGGCATGCTGCTGCAGCACCGAGCAGATGCGTGCGTGCGCATACTGCACATAAAAAACCGGGTTTTCGTCGTTCTGCTTCAGCGCCAGGTCGACGTCGAAGACGAATTCGGTATCGGCCTTGCGGCTGACCAGGAAGAAGCGCACTGCATCCTTGCTGGTCCAGTCGATCAGGTCGCGCAGCGTGACATAGCTGCCGGCGCGCTTGGAGATCTTCACCTCCTCGCCGCCCTTCATCACCGTCACCATCTTGTGCAGCACATAGTCAGGGTAGCCGCTCGGGATGCCGACGCCGGCAGCCTGCAAGCCGGCGCGCACCCGGGCAATCGTGCCGTGGTGGTCGCTGCCCTGCACATTGATCGCCTTGTGGAAGCCACGCTCCCATTTCGCGATGTGATAGGCGACGTCCGGCAGGAAATAGGTATAGCTGCCGTCGGACTTGCGCATCACGCGGTCCTTGTCGTCGCCATAGTCGGTGGTGCGCAGCCACAGCGCGCCGCCGTCCTCGAAGGTCTTGCCGGCGTCGACCAGCCGCTGCACGGTCTGCTCGACCCGGCCGCTGGTATACAGGCTCGACTCGAGGAAATAGTTGTCGAAGCGAACGCCGAAGGCGCGCAGGTCGAGGTCCTGCTCGTGGCGCAGATAGGCGACCGCAAACTGGCGGATCGCATCGAGGTCGTCCGGGTCGGCCGATGCGGTGAAGCTGCGGTCGTCGGCGCGGACGGTCTTGCCGGCCATGTAGTCGGCGGCGATGTCGGCGATGTAGTCGCCGTTGTAGGCCGACTCCGGCCACTGCGGGTCGCCGGGCTTGAAGCCGCGGATCCTCGCCTGCGTCGATTGGGCCAGCGTCGCGATCTGCACGCCGGCATCGTTGTAATAGAACTCGCGCGTGACCTTGCGGCCCTGCGATTCGAACAGCCGGCACAAGGCGTCGCCGAGCGCGGCCTGCCGTCCGTGGCCGACATGCAGCGGCCCGGTCGGATTGGCCGAGACAAATTCGACCAGCACCGGCTCGGCCTGCGGCAATTGCTTGCCGAAACATTCGCCTTCGCGCAGGATTTCGGTGATCACCGCCTGCTTGGCGGCCGGCTTCAGGTGCAGGTTGATGAACCCGGGGCCGGCGATCTCGAGCGACGCGACCCAGTCGGTGACGGCCTGCTGCGCACGCAGCGCCTCGACCAGCGCCTGCGCGACGTCGCGCGGATTGCGCTTCAGCGCCTTCGCCAGCATCATTGCCGCGGTGATCGCGAGATCGCCGTGAGCCGCCTGTTTCGGCGTCTCGAAGACGGGCAGCAACGGCGTTTCCGGGCTGACCGCACGGATCGCTGCGCCGAGGGCGCCGAGCAGCGATTGTTTGACTTCAATCATCCAGCGATTCTAAGGTTCGCGCCATTTCCGCCGTTGTCCAGGGTCAGGTGCAAGAATGGGGTCCCGCCCCTGACCATCGATGAGCATCCCACCTTCGTCGCCCGACGCGAGCAGCCCGGATCGGGCGGCTGCCGAGCAGCCGCCAGGCCTGCCGTCGGCGATCGGCAAATACCGGGTGCTGCGTCATCTCGGCGATGGCGCGACCAGCGACGTCTTCCTGTGCCATGACGATTTCATGCGCCGCGATGTCGCGATCAAGCGGGTCCATCGCGCCGATGGCGACCAGCGCGGCGCCCGTTTCAGCGAGCGCTTCTTCGCCGCCGAGGCGGCACTGGTCGGCCGGCTGCATCATCCGAACGTCGTGCAGATCTATGACGCGGTGGCCGACCTGGCGCTGCCGTATCTGGTGATGGAATATGTGCCCGGCGGCACCTTGCGCGACTTCTGCCGCCCGGACAACCTGCTGTCGCTCGACCAGGTCATCGACCTGTCGTTCAAATGCTCGATGGCCTTGAGTTATGTGTTTCGACAGGGGCTGATCCATCGCGATGTGAAACCGGCCAATCTGCTGACGGTGCTCGAGCCGGACGGCCGGGTCGGCGACGTCAAGGTCAGCGATTTCGGCAGCGTGCTGAACATGGGCTCCGACATGACCCAGGTGCACCGGGTCGGCTCGCTCGCCTACATGTCGCCGGAGCAGCTCGAAGGCGGCGAACTCGATGCCCGCGCCGACATGTATTCGCTGGCTGCGGTGATCTACCACCTGATCGCCGGCCGGCCGCCATTCGAGGCGGCATCGCAGGCGGCATTGATGCACCAGATCTACCACCAGCCGCCGCCGCCATTGACCGGCATGCGCGCCGGCCTGGCGCCGGCGGTCGACGCCGTCGTCCAGCGGGCGCTGGCCAAGCTGCCGGCCGAGCGCTACCCGGGCTGGGATGAATTTGCCGCCGCACTGTCGGCATTGATCGCCGACGACCATGTGCCACGCGGCCAGTTGCAGGCGGTGCTCGATTCGGAACGCTTCACGCTGCTGCGCGCGCTCGAGTTTTTTGCGAACTTCGGCGATGTCGAGTTGTGGGAAGTCGTGCGGCGTGCGCGCTGGGAGCGTTTCGGCTTCGGCCACCGGCTGTACCGCAAGGGCGATCTGGGGCAGAGCTTCCACATCCTCGCCAATGGCGGCGTCGACGTCTTTCGGGACGGCGACAAGGTGGCCCATCTCGGCGGCGGCACCTCGGTCGGCGAGATGGCCTATCTGGCGCCGAGCCCCGATCTGCGCCGCCACAGCGCCGATCTGGTCATCACCGAGTCGACGACGACGATCAGCTTCACACCCGACAGCATGGCGCAGCTGAGCCCGAACTGCCGCCATCTGTTCGACGAAGCCTTCATCCGCGTGCTGGTGCGCCGCCTGCACGCCGCCCACGAGGCACTGGCGCATCCGCGGCGCATCCTTTGACGCGGCCCGGCGCAGGCGCCGGGCCGGCTCAGCGTTTCCAGTACGACGGGTCGCCGTAGCTGTGTTTCAGAAAGTCGATCCACAGCCTGACCCGCAGCGGCAGGTGCTTGCGCTGTGGAAAAACCGCATAGATGCCATTCGGCGGCGCCGCAAAGTCGTCGAGCACCGTCTGCAACTCGCCGCGCGCGACCTGCGCCTCGACCTCCCAGGTCGACCGCCATGCGATGCCGAGCCCGGCCAGGCACCAGTCGTGCAACACCTGGCCATCGCTGCAGTCGACCCGCCCGCTCGGCCGCAAATGGGTCAGTTCGCCGTCGATCTTGAACGCCCAGCCGCGGCTCTGGCTGGCGTCACCCGACAACACGAGGCACTGATGACGCGCCAGTTCGGCCGGATGGCTCGGCACGCCGGCGCGCTGCAGATAGGCCGGTGTCGCGACGTACAGCCGCCGGTTGTCGGCCAGCCGCACGCTGACCAGGCTGGAATCGGTCAGGTCGCCAACCCGAACCGCACAGTCATAACCCTCGCTGACGATGTCGATCACGCGGTCGCTGAGGTTCAGTGACACGTTGACATCCGGATGCTGGGCCAGGAAACGCGGCACCAGCGGCGCGACATGGCGCCTGCCGAAGCCGGCCGGCGCAGTGGTGCGCAGATAGCCGCTCGCCTTGACGCCGCCGGCGCTGACGCTGGCTTCGGCGTCGGCGAGGTCGGCCAGCAGGCGCTGGCAGTCCTCGAGGAAGGCGCTGCCTTCGTGGGTCAGCGTCAGCCGCCGCGTCGTGCGCAGCATCAGCTTGACGCCGAGCCGCTGTTCGAGCGCATCGATGCGCCGGCCGATCACTGCCGGCGCAACCCCTTCGGCTGCGGCCGCGGCCGTCAGACTGCCGCGGGCGGCGACCGAAACGAATGATTCGATCTGCTTCAGCTTGTCCATGCTGCACCGATTATGCTGTTCAAGTCATTAATAAAAGCCATTTCTGTTTATTAATGGTTGCCGCCGATTGCAATACAGTGGCGGCATGGATACCACCAAGACCCGCAACGGCGCGCGGCCGGCACCTGGCGCCGTGTTGTTCGATGCCTATGGCACGCTGTTCGACGTCTACAGCGTCGGCCTGCTGACCGAGCAGCTGTTCCCCGGATTCGGCGAACGGATTGCGCTGCTGTGGCGCGAGCGGCAAATCGAATACACCCGGCTGGTCTCGATGAGCGGCGGCAACGGCCAGCACTACCAGCCGTTCTGGCAGCTGACGCGCGCAGCGCTGCAGTTCGCCTGCGAAAAGCTCGGGCTCGAGCTGACGCAGCAGGCCGAAGACCGGCTGATGAACCAGTACCGCCACCTGTCGGCATTCCCGGAAAATCTGGAGGTGCTGCAGGAGCTGAAGCAACGTGGCATTCGCGCCGGCATCCTGTCGAACGGCGACCCCGACATGCTCGCCGTTGCGGTGAAAAGCGCCGGTTTTGCCGAGCTGCTCGATCCGGTGCTGAGCGTCCATGCAACGCGCCGCTACAAGACCGACCCGGCCACCTACTCACTCGGCACCGAAGCCTTCGGCAAGCCGGCCAACGAGATCCTGTTCGTCTCGAGCAACTGCTGGGACGCGATCGGCGCGACCTGGTTCGGCTACACGACGCTGTGGGTCAACCGGGCCGGCCAGCCGCTCGAACGGCTGGGCACCGAGCCGACCCGCATCGGCAGCAGCCTGCGCGACGTGCTGGGTTTTTTCCCGGCAGCCTGAACATTTCCGAATTTTCCCGAATCGCCGACTGAGCGAGGAGCACCACGATGAGCAACAGCAACGACCGAACCACCGTCCATGGCCTGCAGGTCGCGACCGAACTGCACCATTTCATCAACGAACTCGTGCTGCCCGGCACCGGTGTCGACGAGGCTGCGTTCTGGCGCGGCTTCGACCAGATCGTCCACGATCTGTCGCCGAAAAATGCCGAATTGCTGGCCGAGCGCGACCGCCTGCAGCGCGAACTCGACCAGTGGCACAAGGCCCATCCCGGCCCGATCAAGGACATGGCAGCCTACCGCGGCTTCCTCGAGAAGATCGGCTATCTGGTCAAGCCGCCGGCCGACGCGCGGGCGACGACCAGCAATGTCGATGCCGAGCTCGCCGTGCAGGCCGGCCCGCAGCTGGTGGTGCCGATCCTCAATGCGCGTTATTCGCTGAATGCCGCGAATGCGCGCTGGGGTTCGCTGTACGACGCGCTGTACGGCACCGACGTGATCCCCGAGACCGACGGCGCCGACAAGGGCAAGGGCTACAACCCGGTGCGCGGCGGCAAGGTGATCGCCTATGTGCGCAATGTGCTCGACCGCAGCGCACCGCTGGAAAACGGATCGCACCGCGATGCCGAGGCCTATGTCGTCGAGGGCGGCAAACTGGTCGTCAAGCTCGGCAATGGCAGCAGCACGACGCTTGCCGACGCCAGCCAGTTTGCCGGCTTCCAGGGCAAGGCCGATGAGCCGAGCGCGGTGCTGCTGGTGCACAACGGCATCCACATCGACATTCGCATCGACCGCAGCACGACGATCGGCAAGACCGACGCTGCCGGCATCAGCGACGTCGTGATGGAATCGGCGTTGTCGACCATCCTCGACCTCGAGGATTCGGTTGCGGTCGTCGACGCCGCCGACAAGGTGCTGGCTTATGGCAACTGGCTCGGCATCCAGCGTGGCACGCTGACCGAGGAGGTCGAGAAGGGCGGCAAGCGCTTCACGCGCCGGCTCGAGAAGGACCGCGTCTATACCGCGCCGGCCGGCAAGGGCGAGGTCGTGTTGCACGGTCGCTCGCTGATGTTCGTGCGCAATGTCGGCCACCTGATGACCAACCCCGCGGTGTTGTACGACGGCGGCAAGGAAATCCCGGAGGGCATTCTCGACGCCATCGTCACGGTGACGATCGCGGTGCACGACCTGAAGCAGCTCGGCAACAAGGAGATCCGCAACTCACGCGCCGGCTCGGTCTATATCGTCAAGCCGAAGATGCACGGCCCGGCCGAAGTTGCGTTTGCCTGCGAGCTGTTCAGCCGCGTCGAGCAGTTGCTCGGCCTGCCTGCGAATACCGTCAAGCTCGGCATCATGGACGAGGAGCGGCGCACCAGCGTCAACCTGAAGGCCTGCATCGCCGAAGCGGCACAGCGCGTCGCCTTCATCAATACCGGCTTCCTCGACCGCACCGGCGATGAGATGCACACCGCGATGCTGGCCGGCCCGATGATCCGCAAGGGCGACATGAAGAGCAGCGCCTGGATCGCCGCCTACGAACGCAACAACGTGCTGGTCGGCCTCGGCTGCGGCTTGCGCGGCCGCGCGCAGATCGGCAAGGGCATGTGGGCGATGCCGGACCTGATGGCCGCGATGCTCGAGCAGAAGATCGGCCATCCGAAGGCCGGCGCAAATACGGCCTGGGTGCCGTCGCCGACCGCGGCGACGCTGCATGCGCTGCATTACCACGAGGTCGACGTCGCCGCCGTCCAGCGCGAGATGGAAAAGACCGACGCCGATGCACAGCGCGACGAGATCCTCGACAAGCTGCTGCAGGTGCCGGTCGCTGCCGACCCGAACTGGAGCGCGCAGGACAAGCAGCAGGAACTCGACAACAATGCGCAGGGCATCCTCGGCTACGTGGTGCGCTGGATCGACCAGGGCGTCGGCTGCTCGAAGGTGCCCGACATCCACAACGTCGGCCTGATGGAGGACCGTGCGACGCTGCGCATCTCGAGCCAGCACATCGCGAACTGGCTGCACCATGGTGTCGTCAGCGAAGCCCAGGTGCGCGAGACCTTCGAACGGATGGCCGCGGTGGTCGACAAGCAGAATGCCGGCGACCCCCTGTACAAGCCGATGGCCGGCCATTTCGACACCTCGTATGCCTACCGCGCGGCCTGCGACCTCGTCTTCAAGGGCAAGCAACAGCCGAACGGTTATACCGAGCCGCTGCTGCACGGCTGGCGTCTGAAGGTCAAGGCGGCATCCTGATCCGCCGCCGTGGTGCGGCATCGAACGCACCACGGCGGTGGCTCGGCGGCGTGCCACCGATGATCAGCCTTGCCTTATGCTCGCCGGCTTGTCTGCTGTTCGCGCCGGGTGGTGCACTGCGTGTTGATGACCCCTGAATCCGCCAACGCCGATGCCGGCCGGTTGAACCGGCCGCTCGACGAGCTGCCGTCGCACTGCGATGTGCTGGTCGTCGGTGCCGGCCCGGCGGGCAGCGCGGCAGCCCAGTTGCTGGCGCGCGCCGGCTTCGATGTCGTGATGATCGACAGGCAGGCCTTTCCGCGCGACAAGGTCTGTGGTGACGGATTGATTCCCGATGCGCACCGCGCGCTGCGCCGGCTCGGCGTGCTCGACGAGGTGCTGCTGGCTGGCCGCCGTGCGAATCATGTCGCGGCGATCGGCCCGCGGGGCGGGCGCATCGATGTGCCTGGCCAGCTCGCGGTGCTGCCGCGAAAGCAACTCGACCTGATCCTGTGCCGCGCCGCAACCGCTGCCGGCGCGAGGATGTTTGCGCCGCTGCGCTTCAGCGCCGCGATCCATGGCAACGATCACGCCGGCCAGCGCGTCGTCGGCGCCCGTGTCGACGCGAACGGCATGCAGCGCGAGATCCGCGCCAGATGGACCATTCTCGCGACCGGCGCGGTGCCGCAGGCACTGCAGGCAGTCGGCATGTGCCGGCGGCGCGCGCCGTCGGCGGTCGCGATCCGCGGCTATCTGCACAACCCGGCGCTGGCCGACCGCGTCGATGCACTCGAAGTGGCCTGGCACCCGAGCCTGCGCGGCGGTTATGGCTGGATCTTTCCGTGTGGCGACGGCCTGTTCAACATCGGCGTCGGTGTTGCGCACAGCCATGGTCAACGCGACGACAACATTGGTGGCAGCCCGACCGCGATGGCCGGCATCGACCTGCGCGCAATGTTGCGCAGCTTCGCCGATGCCTATCCGCCGGCCGGAGAATTGATCGGCAGCGGCAGCTGGGTCGGTGAGCTGAAGGGCGCACCGTTGCGCTGTTCGCTGGCCGGTGCGGATCTTTCACGACCCGGGCTGCTGGTTGCCGGAGAAGCGGCCGGCAGCACCTTTGCTTTCACCGGCGAGGGCATCGGCAAGGCGCTGGAGACCGGCATGCTCGCCGCGCGCACGCTGATCGATGCGGCCGAGGCGCCAACCGACGATGAAACCATCCGCGCCCGCTACGAGCAGCAGGTGCGTGCGCTGCAACCGCTGTACCAGGTCTACGATCGTGCCAATGTCGTCAACCGCCATCCGTGGCTGGTCGATCTGCTGGTCTGGAGCGCCCGGCGCAGCCCGTCGCGTCTGCAGCGGATGGCCGGTGTCCTCGACGAGACCTACATGCCCGACAACCTGATCAATGTCGGCAGCCTGATGCGGCTGTTTTTCGAGCGCGGCTGAGCGGCCGTTCCAAGACGGAGAAGATTCGATGTGCCAGTTGCTCGGTCTGAATGCGAATACGCCCACCGACCTGGTGTTCAGCCTGACCGGCTTCTCGACCCGCGCCGAAGAGCACAAGGACGGCTTCGGCATCGCGTTCTTCGAGCAGCGCGGCGTGCGGCTGTTCGTCGACCCGGCCAGCGCCATCGGCTCGCCGGTGGCCGACATGGTCAGGCGTTATCCGATCCGCTCCGACAACATCATCAGCCACATCCGCAAGGCGACGCAGGGCACGGTTTCGCTGGAGAACACCCATCCGTTCATCCGCGAACTGTGGGGGCGGTACTGGGTCTTCGCACACAACGGCAATCTGGTCGACTATGCACCGCGCCTGCACGCTTCGTTCCGGCCCGTCGGTGATACCGACAGCGAACGCGCCTTCTGCTGGCTGATGCAGGAACTTGCAAAGGCACACGCCAGCGTGCCGACGATCGAAGAGCTGACGATGACGCTGCGCGAACTGGTGCCGCAGGCCGCAGCACACGGCACCTTCAATTTCCTGCTCAGCAATGGCCAGGCCTTGTGGGCGCATGCGACGACCCATCTGCATTACCTGGTGCGCACGCAACCGTTCGGCCAGGCCCAATTGCAGGACGAAGACCTCAGCATCAATTTCGCCGAGCAGACGCGGCCATCGGATTGCGTCGCGGTGATCGCGACCGAACCGCTTACCAGCAACGAGGCATGGACTGCTTTCAAACCGTCTGAATTGAAAGTCTTTGTTTCAGGTGCGCCGCTGCCGTTGTCTTGAGTGCGAGACTGCGCCGGACGCAAGCTTCTAGCGCCGACATCGACCGCACTGCCGATACGTTGAACGTATCGGCATGACGTCGCATCGCACATGACGACAAGCAACGGGAAGCAGCTGATCAGGGCCGTTGTCGCTGACGACGACCGTACCGTCAAACGGCGGCTGGTGCGTGCATTGGCTGCAATCTGGCCCGAGCTCGAGGTCATCGAGGCCGCTGACGGCGTCGATGCCTGGGACGCCTTCCTCGAATACGAACCAGCGGTCTGTTTCCTCGACATGCGCATGCCCGGTCTGACCGGCATCGAGCTGGCACGACGGATCGGCGACCGCACGCGCATCGTCTTCCTCGCCGAGTCAAACGATCGTGCATTGGCGACCTTCGACGCAGGCGATGTGTTGTACCTGCTGAAGCCGCTCGATGCGAGCCGGATTGCCGAGATCGTCACGCGCGTGCAGGCCATGCTGTCGCCGCAGCAGCAGGCCGGGTTGCCGTCGCTGCACCAGTTGCTCGACAAGCTGGCCAATCAGCTGCGCCGGCCGTCACCGGTGCGGGCGATCGAGACCAGCCATGGCGTGCTGCCGGTCGATGAGGTCGTCTACCTCGAGGCCGACTCGCGCGGCACGCGGGTCGTTTCCGATGAGGGCGAGTCGCTGCTGAAGATGCCGTTGAAGGAACTGGTCGTGCAGCTCGATCCGGCGCAGTTCGTGCAGATCAACCGCTTTGCCGTTGTCAACCAGCGGCACATCGCCGATGCACGCCGGCTCGACAGTGAAACGATGGTCGTCTCGCTGCGCGAGCGGCAGAAGCTGCTGCAGGTCTCGCGCTTTTTCCAGCCGCAGTTCGCCGATGGCAAGCGGCGGATGAGCCGCTGAACAGCCGAGGCGCGGCATTCGGCGGCGCGATGACCGCGGTGGCGCGACAATCGCCCGCTTCGTCCACCTCTCGACTGCCATGAGCTCCACTGCCGACCAGACCGACGTCGACCTGCCCGCGCTGCCGACGCCGGATTTTTCGCGCTTCTACCGCCATGATGAGATGGGCCGGCTGCTGCAGGACTTTGCTGCGGCGCGTCCCGGCCTGATGCAGCTCGGTTCGCTCGGGCGCAGCCACGAGGGCCGCGAGATCTGGCTCGTCACCTTGACCTCGAGTGCAACCGGCGCAGATACCGACAAGCCGGCGTTCTGGGCCGACGGGAATATCCATGCCGCCGAGCTGACTGCCAGCACCGCGATCCTCTACTACCTGCATCATCTGTTGCAGCATTACGGCGGCAGCGACGACGAGGGGCGCCGCATCACGCAGCTGCTCGATACCCGCACGATCTACCTGTGCCCGCGGCTCAATCCGGATGGCGCCGAGCTCGCGCTGGCCGACCGGCCGCGGCATATCCGCTCGTCGACACGGCCTTATCCGTACGAGGAGCAGCCGGTCGACGGCCTGGTGGTCGAGGACATCGACGGCGACGGCCGCATCCTGCTGATGCGCATTCCCGATCCACACGGCAGCCACAAGAAGTGCCCGGCCGATCCGCGGCTGATGATCCCGCGGGATCCGGGTGAATTCGGCGGCGAGTATTACCGGATGATCCCGGAGGGCCGGCTGCTGCACGACGATGGCGTGACGATCCGCGTCAATCCGGACCTCGAAGGCCTGGACCTGAATCGCAATTTCCCGGCCGGCTGGCGGCACGAGGCCGAGCAGGTCGGCGCCGGCCCGTATCCGGCGAGCGAGCCCGAAGTGCGCGCGATGGTCGACTTCTTCGTCAAGCATCCGAACATCGGCGCGGCGATCAGCTACCACACGCACAGCGGCGTGATCCTGCGGCCGATGGGCACGATGAGCGATGACGACATGATCCCGGAGGACCTGTGGTCGATCAAGCGCTTCAGCGAGATCGGAACCAGGCTGACCGGTTATCCGACCGTCAGCATCTGGCACGAATTCAAATACCACCCGAAGGAAATCATCACCGGCACGCAGGACTGGGTCTACGAGCACCTCGGCGCCCTGTTCTGGGTCGTCGAGATGTGGGCGCCGAACAAGGAAGCCGGCATCAGCGACTACCCGTGGATCCACTGGTACCGCGAACATCCGGTCGAGGACGACCTGAAGCTGCTGCGCTGGAGCGATGAACATTGCGGCGGCCAGGCCCATGTCGACTGGAAGCCGTTCGACCATCCGCAACTCGGCAAGGTCGAGATCGGCGGCTGGGACCGGATGAATTTCTGGCGCAATCCGCCGCCGCAATTGCGCGAGCGCGAAGCCGCGCGTTTTCCGGGCTGGATGACGCAGCTCGCGCTGAGCCTGCCGAAACTCGAACTGCTGCGCACCGAGGTCGAGGCACTCGGGCCCGATACCTGGAAGATCCGCTTCGTCGTCGCCAATGCGGGTTATCTGCCGGCCTATATCAGCAAACATGCGCTGGCGCGCAAGGTGGTTCGGGGGCTGCTGTTCGAAATCGACTGGGCCGACCAGCCCGCGGTCGAACTGCTGCGTGGCAAGCGCCGCGAGCAGGGGCCGCACCTCGAAGGCCATGGCGGCAAACACAGCCTGCAGGCATTCCTGCCAAGCCGCGAAGTGACTGCCGATCGCGCCGTCTGCGAATGGATTGTCCGCGCACCGGCGGGCACGCTGCTGACGCTGCGCGCGCGCGCCGATCGCGCCGGCGCGGTGGCGACCGAACTGCGGCTGGCCGCAGAAACCGCAGCCACGGACTGACGGCACGGTTGCACCGGCCGCGCACAAAAGGGCTCGCAGCGATCCGCCGATAGGCGTTATCGTGGTCCTCGCGATCGGATGGCGGGCCGTGTCGGCCCGCCGCCGGCGAACCCCGAACTCGATCGATGGACATTCTTCTCAACGGCCAGAAGGTCGAACTGCCCGCAGGGCTGGCCGAGCCCGACCTGCCGCTGCTGTGGGCACTGCGTGACCTGCTCGGATTGACCGGCACCAAATACGGTTGCGGCGTCGGCGCCTGCGGTGCCTGCACCGTGCACCTCGACGGCAAGGCCGTTCGTTCCTGTGTGACACCGCTGTCGGCGGTCGGCCGGCAGCCGGTGATGACGATCGAGGCGCTCGGCGGCCGGACTTCGCCGCATCCTCTGCAGCGGGCATGGGAACTGCACCAGGTCTCGCAATGCGGCTATTGCCAGAGCGGCATGCTGATGGCTGCGGCCGCGCTGTTGAAGCGCAATCCGCGTCCGAGCGACGCCGACATCGATGCCGCGATCACCAACCTGTGCCGCTGCGGCAGCTATCCGCGGGTGCGGGCCGCGATCCACAGCGCATCGGCATTGATGCGCGGCGCGTCGACGCCGGACAACAACCGTGCGCCGCGCGCCGGCGGCGGCGGCAACGTGGTCACGACATGAACCGTCGCATCTGGCTGCTCAGTGGGCTGGCTGCCGGCGGCGCAATGCTGGTCGGCTGGTCGGTGCTGCCACCGCGCAATCGACTCGGCTCGCCGGCATTGCTTGCCTCGCCCGGTGATGCTGTCGCGCTGAACGGATGGCTGAAACTCGATCGTGACGGCAATGTGCTGCTGGCGATGAATCGCAGCGAGATGGGGCAGGGCGTGCACACCGCACTGGCGATGCTGGTTGCCGACGAACTCGACGTGCCGCTGCATCGGGTGCGGCTGATACCGGCCGGCCACGATGCCATCTATGGCAATGTCGCCGCCTTTGTGGCCGGCATGTTGTCCGGGGAAGCGCGCGAGCCGGGTCAGCAAGGCCTGACGGTTCGGCTGCGGCGCCACCTCGCAACCAAGCTGTCGCGCGAGATCGGCATCAACCTGACCGGCGGATCGTCGAGTGTGGCCGATGCCTGGGATGTGTTGCGGCTTGCCGCGGCGACCGCGCGCAGCCAGTTGCTGAATGCGGCTGCGCTCGAGTGGCGTCTGCCGGTCTCCGAATTCAGCGTCGTCGACGGCGTGATCCGGCACCGTTCCGGTCAGAACGCGCCCTACCAGGCATTTGCCCAGGTCGCGCCGATCACGCCGACCGGCAGCGTCGAACTGAAACACCGTTCGCAGTGGAAGCTGATCGGCACGCCGGCACCGCGCACCGATGCGGCGATCAAGGCCAACGGCCGCGCGGTATTCGGCATCGACGAACGCCAGCCCGGCCAGTTGTTCGCGGTCGTCAGCCATGCGCCGATGTTCGGTGGCAGCCCTGGCGCAATCGATGCCGATGCGGCACTGCGACGCCCAGGCGTCGTTCGTGTCGTCAGGCTCGGGCCGATCGCCGGCGCGCCGCCGGCGATCGCCGTTGTCGGTATCAGCCACTGGCACGCGCTGCGTGGTGCGCAGGCACTGGCGATCGAATGGCAGGCGCCAACGATCGGCAAGCCCGATTCACAGGAGATCCTGCGCACGCTCGAATTCAGCGCGGTCGGCGCTGCGGCCAGCGGTGAAGGCCAGGTCTGGCTGGACCGCGGCGATGTCGACTCGGTCGCCGCCACCGGTGCGCGCCGTCTGCTCGCGATTTATCGAACGCCCTATCTTGCCCACGCCGCGCTCGAGCCGGTCAATGCGACCGCGCGGGTTGCCAATGGACGCGTCGAGGTCTGGGCGCCGACGCAGGTGCCGGGGCTGGCGCGCGCACTGGCGGCGCGGGTCGCCGGTGTCGATGAGTCGGCGGTCAGATTGCACGTCAGCTTTCTCGGCGGCGGCTTCGGTCGCCGGCTCGATACCGAGGTGGTCGGCCAGGCCGTTCGCGTCGCGATGGACTGCGGTGGCGCGCCGGTGCAGCTGATCTGGCCGCGCGAGGAGGACTTCCGCCACGATGTCTATCGGCCGGCCACGGTGGCGGTGATGCAGGCCGATCTCGATGCCGACGGCATGCCGATGGCGGTGCGGATGACGAGCGCCGGGGATGCGATCACGCCGCGCTGGATCGAGCGCAATCTGCCGGCGCTGGCGACCCGTTTCGAGCTGCCCGACCAGACCAGCAGCAAGGGCCTGATCAACAGCCCGTACGAGATTGCCCACCACCGTGTCACGCATGTCGCAACACGCAGCGGTATCCCGGTCGGTTATTGGCGCTCGGTCGGCCATTCGCACAACGCCTTTTTCAATGAATGTTTCATCGACGAACTGGCGGCCGCGGCCGGCGACGACCCGGTGCAGTATCGATTGACATTGTTGAGCCAGGCGCCGCGTCATGCGGCGGTGCTGCGGCTGGCGGCCGACCGCGCCGGCTGGCCCGGCATCGGTACCGCTCAGCGCAAGCTGCCGAGCGGCCATGCGCTCGGCGTTGCGCTGCACGAAAGTTACGGCAGCATCGTCGCGCAGGTCGCCGAGGTGTCGTTGCAGGACAAGCTGCCGCGCGTCCATCGGGTCGTCGTTGCCGCCGATATCGGCACCGTCGTCAATCCGGAGATCGTTGCCCAGCAGTTCGAGGGTGGCGTGATCTTCGGCCTCAGCGCGGCGCTGTTCGGCCGCATCGATGTCGTCGACGGCGTCGTGCAGCAGCGCAATTTTCCTGAACATCCGCTGCTCGGGCTCGCCGCGACGCCGGTCATCGAGACGCATCTGATCGCCAGCGAGCGGCCGCCTGCCGGCGTCGGTGAGATCGCGACACCGCCGATTGCGCCGGCGGTCGCGAATGCCTTGTTCGTGCTGACCGGGCGCCGCATACGCGACCTGCCGCTGGCGTGAGCTACCCAGCCGCGGAGCGGCTTGCCCATCTCCTCAGCGGCGTGCGGCGTTCAGCGTATCGCGGGTCGCGATCGCAGCGGCACGCGCCGCTTCGGCAAATTCGTTGCCGCGGCTGGCATAGAGGATCGCGCGCGATGAATTGACGACGATCGGCGCCGTCGTGCGGCCCGCATCGCCGCGCCAGCCGGAGCGCACCGTTGACAAGGCATCACCACCCTGCGCGCCGACGCCCGGAATCAGCAGCGGCAGTTGCGGCGCCAGCTCACGGACCCGCGCGATCTCCGCCGGATAGGTCGCACCGACGACCAGACCGAGCTGGCCATTTCGGTTCCACTCGCTGGACGCCAGCCGGGCGATCAGCTCGTAAAGCATCTCGCCGTCGCCATCGCCTGCACCGGCCAGCCTGCGTGCCTGCAGATCGTCACCACCAGGGTTCGAGGTGCGGCACAACACGAAGACGCCCTTGCCTTCGTGGCGCAGATAGGGCTCGATCGAATCGAAGCCGAGGAATGGCGACAGCGTCACTGCATCGGCCTGGTAACGCTCGAAGGCCTCGACCGCATACTGCTCGGCGGTGCTGCCGATATCGCCGCGCTTGGCATCGAGGATCACCGGCACGTCGGGCGCGACGCGGTGCATGTGGGCGATCAAGCGCTCCAGCTGCTCCTCGGCGCGGTGCGCGGCAAAGTGGGCAATCTGCGGCTTGAACGCCAGCACCAGGTCGCGGGTTGCATCGACGATCGTCGCGCAGAAATCGAAGATGCGGTTGGCATCGTGTTGCCAGGCACCGGGAAAACGCGCCGGGTCCGGGTCGAGCCCGACGCACAGCAGCGACTGGTTGATGGTTTCCGCCTTTGCCAGTTGTTCGATGAAAGTCATGCGATCCCTCGGTTTCGGCCGCTGATTCAGTTGCGGCTGTCGCTGCGCACGCGCCGCGCCAGCTCGGCTGCCTTGCCGATATAGCTGGCCGGCGTCAGTGCCAGCAGCCGTTGCTTCTCCTGCTCCGGCAGCGCCAGCTTCTCGACAAACCCCTGCATCAGCTCGCGCGTCATCGGCTGGCCGCGGGTGAAGGCCTTCAGTTGTTCATAGGGCTCGGGCAGGCCGTAGCGGCGCATCACCGTCTGGATCGGTTCGGCCAGCACTTCCCAGGCACCGTCGAGGTCGTCGGCGAGGTTGGCCTCGTTCAGCTCGAGCTTGTCGAGGCCGCGCGCCAGGCTGTCGTAGCCGAGCACCGCATAACCGAGCGCGACACCCATGTTGCGCAGCACCGTCGAATCGGTCAGGTCGCGTTGCCAGCGGCTGATCGGCAGCTTCTGGCTCAGGTGCGTCAGCAGCGCATTGGCGAGGCCGAAATTGCCTTCAGCATTCTCGAAATCGATCGGATTGACCTTGTGCGGCATGGTCGACGATCCGACCTCGCCGGCCTTCGTGCGCTGCTTGAAAAAGCCGAGGCTGATATAGCCCCAGACATCGCGCGACCAGTCGATCAGGATCGTATTGGCACGCGTCACCGCATCGAACAACTCGGCCATGTAGTCGTGCGGCTCGATCTGGATCGTGTACGGGTTGAAGCTCAGGCCGAGCTGCTGCTCGACGACACCTCGGCTGAACGACTCCCAGTCGAAATCCGGATAGGCCGACAGGTGCGCGTTGTAGTTGCCGACCGCGCCGTTCATCTTCGCCAGCAGTGCGACGCCGGCGATCCGCTGCCGGGCAGCAGCCAGCCGCGCAACGACGTTGGCGATCTCCTTGCCGACGGTCGTCGGGCTCGCCGTCTGGCCATGGGTTCGGCTCAGCATCGGCACGTCGGCCATCGCCTCGGCCATCTGTGTCAGCTTGTCGACCAGCCGGTCCAGCGCCGGCAGCACGACCTGCTCGCGCGCGGCCTTCAGCATCAGGCCATGGCTGGTGTTGTTGATGTCTTCGCTGGTGCAGGCAAAGTGGACGAACTCTGCTGCGGCGAGCAGATCGGCATGCCCTTCGAACTGGCGCTTCAGCCAGTATTCGACCGCCTTCACGTCATGGTTGGTGGTCTTCTCGATGTCCTTGATCGCCTGTGCATCGGCCTGCGAAAACGCAGCGACCTTGCCGCGCAGCATCTCGCGGGAGGTTTTCGAAAGCGGCTTGAACTCGGCAAAGCCGGCATCCGACAACGCAATGAACCATTCGACCTCGACCTCGACCCGGCGCTGCATCAGCCCGAATTCGCTCAGCAACGGCCGCAGCGCAGCAAGTTTGGCGGCATAACGTCCGTCGAGCGGGCTGAGGGCGGTCAGCGGCGACAGCGCTGACGAGGTGGGATCGGACATGGTCTTCGCGGGTGGGGGTTGGGCGTCGATTTTAGTGGGGTCGCCTCTGCTGGCTCCGGTCAGCGCCACTTGCTTGCGAAAGCCGCGCGTGGACGAGGCCGCGGGCAGCCATCTGACTCCGTGTCCCCCGTCGGCAGCCTGACGGCTGCCGGCTCCTCCTTTACCTGCGTCCGGCGGCCGCCCAACGTCCTCGTCGCCGCCACCGAGGTCTTCTTCGAAGAGCGCCACTGTCACGCCGCTCGGTTCTCGACCGGAGCCATCCAGAACACCGGGCCCGCCTCTTGCAAGCGCCGATGCAGCCGCTACAGTCGTCGCTCGCGCTGTAGTCCCGTTCCACCCTGCCACCCAGACATTGAACAGGAGTTGCCATGATCACGTCTCGCCGCACGACCGTCGTGTTGACCGCAGCCGCGGCGCTTGCTGCGTCGCTGCTTGCGCCTGCCGCATTGGCGCAGAACAAGTTGAAGGTTGCCGCGATCTATACCGTGCCGGTCGAGCAGCAGTGGGTCAGCCGCATCGACAAGGCGCTGAAGGCGGCGGTCGCGCGGGGCGAGATCGAGTATGTATTCAGCGAAAACGTCAGCAATGCCGACTATGAACGCGTGATGCGCGGTTATGCCGAGGCCGGGCATCGGCTGATCGTCGGCGAATCGTTTGCCGTCGAGTCGGCGGCGCGCAAGGTCGCGAAGGATTATCCGAAGCTGAGCTTTCTGATGGGCAGTTCGGGCAAGCCGCAGGCGCCGAATTTCAGCGTCTTCGACAACTATATCCAGGAGCCTGCCTACCTGACCGGCATGATCGCCGGCGGCATGACGAAGACGAACAAGATCGGCATGGTCGGCGGTTATCCGATTCCGGAAGTGAACCGGCTGATGCATGCCTTCATGGCCGGCGCGAAGGAAGTCAATCCGAAGGTCGAGTTCACCGTCAGCTTCATCAACAGCTGGTTCGACCCGCCGAAGGCCAAGGAGGCGGCGTTCGCGATGATCGACAAGGGCGCCGACATCATGTACGCGGAGCGCTTCGGCGTCAGCGATGCGGCAAAGGAGCGCGGCAAGCTCGCGATCGGCAACGTCATCGACACGCAGGACAAATATCCGGAAACCGTCGTTGCATCGGCGCTGTGGAACATGGAGCCGACGATCGACCTGGCGATCAAGAACGTCAAGGCCGGCCAGTTCAAGGCCGAGGACTACGGCAAATATTCGATGATGAAATACAAGGGCAGCGAACTGGCGCCGCTCGGCACCTTTGCCGGCAAGGTGCCGGCCGATCTGATGATCAAGGTCAAGCGGCGCGAGCAGGAGATTCTCGACGGCAAGTTCACCGTCAAGGTCGACGATTCGCAGCCGAAGACAGGCGGCAAATAAGTGCCGGCCGAGCAGCCGCGGCAGCCTCCCGCGCTGCGCCTGTCCGGCATCAGCAAGCGGTTCGGCGAACTGGTCGCCAACGACGATATCTCGCTCGAACTCGGGCGCGGCGAGGTGCTCGCGCTGCTCGGTGAAAACGGCGCCGGCAAAAGCACGCTGGTATCGATCCTGTTCGGCCACTACCGGGCTGACGCCGGCCAGATCGAGGTATTCGGCGAACGGCTGCGGCCGGGCCAGGCACAGGCGGCGCTGGCCGCCGGCATCGGCATGGTGCACCAGCATTTCACGCTGGCCGACAACCTGAGCGTGCTCGACAACGTGATGCTGGGCAGCGAGCCGCTGTGGCAACCGTTCTCGCGCAAGCGCGCGGCGCGTGCGCGGCTGCTCGAGACGGCAGGCCGCTTCGGGCTGCAGGTCGATCCGGATGCGCTGATCGGCAGCATGTCGGTCGGCGAGCGGCAACGCGTCGAGATCCTGAAGGCCCTGATGGCAGGCGGCGAGTCGGCCGGCGGCCGGCAGGGCACACGCATCCTGATCCTCGATGAACCGACTGCGGTGCTGACGCCGGGCGAGGTCGAATCGCTGTTCGAGACGCTGCGCAAGCTGGTCGCGCAAGGCCTGAGCCTGATCTTCATCAGCCACAAGCTCGACGAGGTGCTGCGCATTTCGCACCGCATTGCGGTGCTGCGCGCCGGGCGGCTGGTGGCTTGCGTTGCGGTAGACCGGGCCGACAAGCAGCAGCTTGCCGAACTGATGGTCGGGCGCGCGGTGGCGCCGGCGCAGCGGCGCAGCGCGGTTGCCGGCACCGTGGTCTGCGAGCTGCGCGCGGCGCAGGTCCGGGGCGCCAGCGGGCGGCTGCTGCTCGACGGCGTCGACCTGACGCTGCGCAGCGGCGAGGTGCTGGCAATCGCCGGCGTGTCCGGCAATGGCCAGCAGGCGCTGGCCGAAGTGCTGTTCGGCCTGCGCAGACTCGACGCCGGCGAGGTGCGTCTGTGCGGCCGCAGCATGCCGGCGCGCCCGGCCGACTGGGTCGCTGCAGGCGTCGCACGAATCCCCGAAGACCGCCAGTCGACCGGTGTCGTCGGCGACCTGCCGCTGTGGGAAAACGCCATCCTCGAGCGTTACCGTGGTGCCGGTTTTGCACGCGCCGGTTGGGTCCGGCGGCGCGCGGCGCAGGCCCATGCTCGCCGCATCGTCGCCGATTTCGACGTCCGTGGCACCGAAGGCCAGGGTGTCGCGACGCCGACACGCAGCCTGTCGGGCGGCAACATGCAGAAGCTGATCCTCGGCCGGGTGCTGATGGCGCCGCATGGCGCCGACGCAAGCGACACGAGAGCACCGGTGCTCGTCGTCGCCGACCAGCCGACCTGGGGGCTCGATGTCGGCGCCGTGGCCTATGTCCATCAACGCCTGCTCGATGCCTGCGCGCAGGGTGCGGCGGTGCTGCTGATCTGCGAGGACCTCGAGGAGATCTTCGCGATTGCCGATCGCATTGCGGTGATGCACAAGGGCCGGCTGGTGCCGGCGCGGCCGCGCGCGCAATGGACACTGAGCGAGATCGGCATGGCAATGGCTGGTGGCCATCCTGCGACGGAGGCGGCTGATGTTTCTTGAGCGGCGCGCCAGCACTTCGCGGCCGCTGCAATGGGCAGCACCGCTGATCGCGGTAGGTTTTACGCTGCTGGTCACCGCCTTGCTGGTCGTCTGGGCCGGCGCGCCGGTCGGCCGCGCCTATGCGACGCTGCTCGAAGGCGGATTCGGTTCGCGGTTTGCCTGGACCGAGACGCTGACCCGCGCAACGCCGCTGATCCTGACCGGCCTGGCGGTCGCGGTCGCCTTTCGCGCGCGGCTGTTCAATATCGGCGCCGAGGGCCAGCTGTATGCGGGCGCGCTGGCGGCCGTCGCGGTCGGTGGCGCACATGCCGGCGTCAACGACGGTGCCGGTTTTGCGCTTGCGCCGTGGTTGCTGTTCGTGTTGATGATGCTGGCAGCTGCGGCCGCCGGCGCGCTGCTGCTGCTCGGCCCGGCGCTGATGAAGGCCAGGCTCGGTGTCGACGAGGTCGTGACGACGCTGCTGCTCAATTTCATCGTGCTGCTGCTGGTGTCGTTGATGCTCGACGGGCCGATGAAGGATCCGGCGGCGATGGGCTGGCCGCAGAGCGTCGAACTGCAGGGCGATCTGCTGCTCGACAAGCTGGTGCCGCGCAGCCGGCTGCACAGCGGCCTGCTGTGGGCACTGGCGTCGGCGGTGCTGCTGTGGCTGCTGCTGAACCGCACGACGGTCGGCTTCGAGATCCGGGCGGTCGGCGCCAATCCGCGGGCGGCCGGTTTTGCCGGCGTGCCGGTGCTGCGCACCACCGTCGTCGTCGCGCTGCTGTCCGGCGGGCTCGCCGGCCTGGCCGGTGCAATCGAGGTCGCCGGACGTGCCAGTTATCTGACGCTCGACATGTCGCCCGGTTATGGCTACAGCGGCATCGTGATCGCGATGCTGGCGGCGCTGAACCCGCTCGGTGTCGTCGCCGCGGCAATCTTCATTGCCGGCATTTTGGTTGGCGCCGACGACATGAGCCGCGCCGTCAATGTGCCGACCTACATCGCCGACGTGATCGTTGCGGTGTCGCTGCTCAGCATGCTGGTCGCCTCGTTGTTCGCCCACTACCGCATCGTGCTGCGAGGCCCAAGGCATGCTCGCTGAAGTTGCCGAGATGATCGCCAGCGCGCCGTTCTGGGTCGCGGTGCTGCGCATCGCGACGCCGCTGATCCTCGGCACGCTCGGCGTGCTGTTGTGCGAACGTGCCGGCGTGCTGAACCTCGGCATCGAAGGCATCATGGTGGCCGGCGCATTCAGCGGCTGGCTCGCCGTCTACCTTGGTGCCGGCCTGTGGACCGGTGTGCTGGTCGCGGCGCTGACCGGCCTGCTGTTCGGCCTGCTGCATGCCGGGTTGACCGTCGCGTTGTCGCTGTCGCAGCATGTTGCCGGCCTGGGCATCACGCTGCTCGCGACCAGCCTTGCCAGTTATGCCTACCGGGTCGGTTTCCCCAAGGTCGACAGCCCGCCGACGATCGAGCCGTTTGCCGAAATGGACTGGCTGCCGCTGCCGGTGCTCGATGCGCAGACGCCATTGACCTTGCTCGCGCTGCTGCTGGTGCCGCTGCTGGCCTGGGTGATGAACCACACACCGATCGGCCTGGCGGTGCGCATGGTCGGCGAAAACCCGCTCGCCGCCGAGGGGCAGGGCATCCATGTCGCGGCGGTGCGCACCGGTGCGATTGCCGCCGGCAGCGCGTTGATGGGGGTCGCCGGCGCCTTTCTGACGCTCGCCGCATTCAATGCCTTCTACTTCAACATGGTCAACGGGCGCGGCTGGATCTGCGTCGCGCTGGTCGTCTTTGCATCGTGGCGGCCCGGCAAGGCCTTGCTCGGCGCGATGCTGTTCGCATTTTTCGACGCGCTGCAATTGCGGCTGCAGCAGTCCGGCACCGGTGTATTCGGGATCGAGCTGCCGTATCAGATCTATCTGATGCTGCCGTATGCACTGAGCATCCTGGCGCTGATCCTCGTCGCGCGCCGCGCCTCATATCCGCAGGCCTTGATGAAACCCTATCGCAAGGGTGAACGATGATCCACGCGGACGCTCGCAAAGGCCTACAGTTGGTGCTTCGCTTCGAATACGAGTCTGTACATGGCGTCTGAATCCGTTCCAAGCAAACATATCCGGCTGACCTCGCATCCCGGCCAGCAGGGCAGCGGCGGCGCGCCGGCGATCGTCTGGGGTGCGCCGAGTGCGGCCGAGCGCGGCCCGGTGGTCGGCACGACGACCAATCGCAGCCAGCGCAATGTGATCGGCAGCCACAGCGGCAGTTATGGCGTCTACCGCGCGCTCGCGGTGGCCGCCGGCAGCCTCGTCAAGGGGCATCGCGCCGACCTGACCGATACCGCGCCGACCGACCTGATCGGCCCGCACCCGCAATGGTGCGACGCCGAGAAGATCGTCTCTATCGACCCCTGGGGCGCATCGGTGCAGAACGTCTTCGCCGACTTCCTGGCGCAGGGTTACGACGTGCGGCCGACGATCGCCGTCACGAAGGCGCACATCCACCTGCCCGAGATCAAGCAGGCGCTGGCCTTCCAGCGCTTGCAGGTCGATGGCCGCATCCTGCTCGAGGACAGCTCGGCGGCCGTCACAAAAATCGCCGTCGAGCCGGTCTGGTGGCTGCCCGGCGTCGCGAAGCGATTCAAGGTCGACGAAGGCAGTCTGCGCCGCGCGCTGTTCGAGGAAACCGGCGGCATGTACCCGGAGCTGGTCACGCGCAGCGACCTCGAGATCTTCCTGCCGCCGATCGGCGGGCAGACGCTGTATATCTTCGGCAATCCGCGCGATCTGGCCGATCCGGCGGTCACGTTGACCGCACGCGTGCACGACGAATGCAACGGGTCGGATGTCTTCGGCTCCGACATCTGCACCTGCCGTCCCTACCTGACCCATGCGATCGAGGAATGCATCCGCGGCGCGCAGGACGGGGGCGTCGGCTTGATCTCGTACAGCCGCAAGGAGGGCCGCGCGCTCGGCGAAGTGACGAAATTTCTCGTCTACAACGCGCGCAAGCGCCAGCTCGGCGGCGACAGTGCCGACAAATATTTCCTGCGCACCGAATGCGTCGCCGGCGTGCAGGACATGCGTTTTCAGGAACTGATGCCCGATGTGCTGCATTGGCTCGGCATCCGCAAGATTCACCGACTGGTCAGCATGAGCAACGACAAATACGACGCGATCACCGGCAGTGGCATCGAGGTCGGCACGCGGGTCAAGATTCCGGACGAACTGGTTCCGGCCGACGCCAAGGTCGAGATCGAGGCGAAGATCGCCGCCGGCTATTTCACCGACGGCGCGGTGCCGACCGGTGCCGATCTGGCATCGACGAAGGGGCGTGGCCTTGAGTGAAACCCCGAGCGACGCCGGCGACGCGCCGCGCCACGGCCGCGATGCGATCGACGTGCTGCGTGATGCAGCGACGATCCGCGAGCGCTGCGCGTCGATCACGGCAGCGGTCAGCGAAGACAGGTCGCCGCATTTCCGGATCGACCGCAGCCGCCTCGACGCGGTGGCAGAGCGGGTCGCCGCGGTCACGCTGGCGGCCTATCCCGATCTGCAGATTCCGCTGCACAGCCGCTGGCGGCATTTCAGCGCCGGCGGCATCGATCGCAAGTCGCAGCTCGATGCGCGGCTGGCCGAACGCAGCATCGAAGGCAGGGCGCACGCCCACATCGATCTGACATTTGTCAGCGTGCTGCTCGATGCCGGCGCCGGGCCCGGCTGGTTCTATATCGAGGCCGACAGCGGCCAGACCTTCAGTCGTTCGGAAGGCCTTGCGGTCGCCAGCTGGCACGCGTTTTCCGAGGGCCTGTTTTCGGCGGCAGCCGACGATCCGCTTCGGGTCGATGCGGCCGCGTTGCAACGCCTCGAGGTGGCCGCGCTGAAACAGGCCTTCCAGGTCCGTCCGGACAATCCGCTGGTCGGCCTCGAGGGCCGGGTCGCGCTGCTGAACCGCCTCGGCGATGCGCTGGCCGCCCGAGCGGCCGGCTCGGCCGATGCGCGTCCTGCAATCCTGTACGAGATGCTCGACGAAGCCGCCGGCGCGGCACGCAGCGTCGGCGCCGAGCAGGTGCTGCGCGCCGTGCTCGACATCATGGCGCCGGCCTGGCGCCACGGCAGCATCCTGCACGGCGTGCCGCTCGGCGACGTCTGGCCCCATCCGTGGGCAGGTGGTGAGTCGGGTCTGGCCGGCCGCCATGGCACGACCGACGGTCTGGTGCCGTTTCACAAATTGAGCCAGTGGCTGAGTTATTCGCTGATCGAGCCGTTGCGCTGGGCCGGCCTCGAGGTCGAGCGGCTCGATGCCTTGACCGGCCTGCCGGAGTACCGCAACGGCGGGCTGCTGCTGGACGGCGGCGTCATCGTCGCGCGCGATCCGCGCCAGCTGCAGCGGCGCTGGCTGCCGCAGCAGGAATTCATCGTCGAATGGCGGGCGCTGACGGTGAGCCTGCTCGACGAACTGGCGCCGCTGGCGCGGCAGCGCCTGAACCGCAGCGCCGAGCAGCTGCCGCTGGCCTGCATCCTCGAAGGCGGCACCTGGGCGGCCGGCCGCGAACTGGCGCGGCAGCTGCGTGATGGCGCGCCGCCGCTGCTGATCGACAGCGACGGCACCGTTTTCTGAATCAACCCACCCGCCGGAGCCTGCCGATGACCGTTGTTGCCCCAGTGACCCATGTCGACCACCCGCTGATCCAGCACAAGCTGACGTTGATGCGGGAAAAAAACCGCAGCACCAGCAGTTTCCGCCGCTTGCTCAACGAGATCAGCATGTTGATGGCCTACGAGGTCACCCGCGACATGCCGACGCAGCTGATCGAGATCGAGACGCCGCTCGAGGCGATGCATGCGCCGGTGATCGACGGCAAGAAAACCGTCTTCGTCAGCATCATGCGGGCTGGCGCCGGCTTTCTCGACGGCATGCTGAATGTCGTGCCGGGCGCGCGGATCGGCCACATCGGCCTGTACCGGGACCCGAAGACGCTGGTCGCGGTCGAGTATTACTTCAAGATGCCGCAGGACATGCACGAGCGCGATGCGATCGTGCTCGACCCGATGCTGGCGACCGGCAATTCGGCAGTCGCGGCGGTCGACCGGCTGAAGGAGACGCGGCCGAAGTCGATCCGCTTCGTCTGCCTGCTGGCCGCACCGGAAGGCCTGAAAAATTTCCAGGCCGCCCATTCCGACGTGCCGGTCTTCACCGCCGCGATCGACCGGCAGTTGAACGAACACGGCTATATCGTCCCTGGCCTCGGCGATGCGGGGGACCGGCTGTTCGGGACGAAATAGGGCTCCCCCCCGTTGCGGCGTCGCCGCTCCCCCCCAGGGGGGCGCCACCGGCGGACCGGCGGAGCCGGATCCGCGGTGGCTGCTTGATATAAAGAGTCACATCCGCCGGCCGTGTGCTTCGGTGAGGATTCGCCGACGGCGCTTCGAGCACGGATTTTTTGCGCTGGCGGACGGCGGCTGCGCCGGTTACGGTCTGCTCAAGGTCCGGAGTAAATTCGGCGGGTCTGCAAAGCTTCACGGAGGCTGGAATGAAACGATTCGGAATGGCTGCGCTCGTCGCCTGCGGTCTGCTGGTCGCGGGGGGCGCCTCGGCGCAGAACATGCAGTTGCGTCCGGGGCTGTGGGAGCACCGGATGACGGTGAAGGACGGCGGCCAGGTCGCCGCGGCGATGGCGCAGATGCAGCAACAGCTGGCGACGATGCCGGCCGATCAGCGCAAGATGATCGAGAAGATGATGGCCGACAAGGGTGTCGGCATCGGCCCCAGCGGCAATACCGTCAAGGTCTGCATGACGAAGGAGGACGTCGAGCGCGATTCGCTGCCGCCGCAGGAGGGTTGCACACAGAACGTCAAGCGCAGCGGCAACACCTGGCAGGTATCGTTCCAGTGCAAGGGCAATCCGCCGTCGAGCGGCGAAGGCAGCGTCCGCATGCTCAGCCCGACCGCCTACGACGGCGAGTTCACGCTCAATACGGTCGTCGACGGCAAACCCGAGCGGATGCAGATGACCCAGCAGGGCAAGTGGCTCGCGGCCGAGTGCGGCGCAATCAAGCCGAGGGCCCGCTGACGCCTGGACGCAGGCGGGCCCGGGTTCAGCGCCTGGTCGACGCTGTCAGATCATCGGTTCAGGCGGCGGCCGGTACCACCCCGAGGCAGGCATTGCACTTGCCGAGGCCACGCAGTCGCGGGTCGGGTTTGCCATCACCGGTCTTGAAATTGGCCTGACAGCGCCTGCAGACATACATCTTGGAGCTCGACAGCATCGGCTTGATGCCGGGCTCGCCCATCGGGCGTGCCGCCGAATACTCTGCCTGCGTCTGGCGCAGCTTGGTAGGTTCTGCGGCGGTGGATGAGGTGGAGTTGCGAGTGGCCATAATGATTCTGGTTGTGACTCGGTGCCGAGAGAAATGCGGGCAGGGAGCCCGCGTGCACACCCCGTATTGTGCGCTCGTAAGTCTCCGCAGTCCCCGTGATGCCGCGATACACCCCTCATTTGAGGGACAATCGGCGCCCCGATCGATGGCGGGATGACACACGACGACCCTCCATGGATGCCGATAGCTTGAGTCGCCTCGATGCCTGCGCGCTGTCGCAGGCAATCCGCCAGCGCGAGGTGTCTTGCCGCGAGGTGATGGCGGCCTATCTGGCGCGGATCGACGCCTTCAACCCGCAGGTCAATGCCATCGTCAGCCTGCAGCCGCCGGAATGCTTGCTGGCCGAGGCCGACGCCCGCGACGCGCAGCTGGCGCAAGGGCTGCCGACCGGCTGGATGCACGGTTTCCCGATGGCGATCAAGGATCTGGCGGCAACCGCCGGCGTACGCACGACGCTCGGTTCGCCGCTGTTCGCCGACCATGTGCCGACCGCCGACGCGCTGATGGTCGCGCGGATGAAGGCGGCCGGCGGCATCGTGATCGGCAAGACCAACGTGCCCGAGTTCGGCCTCGGATCGAACAGCTACAACCCGGTTTTTGGCCGCACCGGCAATGCCTGGCAGCCGGCCCTCAGCGCCGGGGGCTCCAGCGGCGGTGCAGCGGTCAGCCTGGCGCTGCGGCTGCAGCCGGTTGCCGACGGCAGCGACATGATGGGTTCGTTGCGCAATCCGGCCGCGTTCAATCGTGTATTCGGCCTGCGGCCGAGCGCCGGGCGGGTGCCGAGCGGCCCGCCGGCCGACCTCTTCATCCAGCAGCTGAGCACAGAGGGGCCGATGGGCCGCAGCGTCCGCGATGTCGCCCGCCTGCTCGCAGTGCAGGCCGGGCGCGATCACCGGGCGCCGCTGTCGATTGCCGAGCCGGCGTCCGAACTGGCCGAGCCGGGCATCGCCAGCGATGCCGAACTGCGTGGCTGCCGGATCGGCTGGCTCGGCGATCTCGGCGGCCACCTGCCGATCGAGCCGGGCATTCTCGACGCCTGCGAAGCCGGCTTGCGTCGGCTCGAAACGATCGGTTGTCGCGTCGAGCCACTCACCGCCAATTTTTCACCGGCCGAGGTCTGGCAGACCTGGCTCGACTGGCGCCGCTGGCTGGTCACCGGCCGGCTGGTCGCGCTCTACCGCGATCCGCAGCGGCGCACACTGCTGAAACCGGAGGCGATCTGGGAGGTCGAGCAAGGCCTCGCGATGAGCGCCGAGGACGTCTGCGCGGCGAGCCTGGCGCGCAGCCATTTCCACCAGCAGATGCTGGAGCTGCTGTCGCGTGTCGACCTGCTGGTGCTGCCGTCAGCGCAGGTCTGGCCGTTCGACAAGCAGATCGACTGGCCGCGTTCGATCAACGGCGTCGAGATGGATACCTACCACCGCTGGATGGAGGTCGTGATCCACGCGACGCTGGCCGGCCTGCCGGCGCTGTCGGTGCCGGTCGGGTTCGGTCCGCAGGGGCTGCCGATGGGCATGCAGCTGATCGGCCAGCCGCTCGGCGAACGGCAGTTGCTGCGATTTGCCGCGGCCTACGAAAGCGCGATCGGCGACTGGCTGCGGCGCGAGCCGCCGCTGCTGGCCACGGGTCGGGGAAGCTGACTGCGCTCGGGAGGCGCCGTAAGGCCGCTCCGGGGGTCAAATCATCTTGAAGTGCTCGACCACCGGCGCCGATGCGAAGAATGGCCCGACGATCGCCCGCCATTGCGGGAACAGCGGCCCTTCGCGGAATGTCACGGTGTGGTGCTCGAGCGTCTGCCACTCGATCATCAGCAGATAGCGCTCTGGCGTCTCGATGCATTTCTGCACCTTGTGCGACAGATAACCGTCGGCCTTGCTGATCACCTCGCCGACCCCCTTGGCGAGCGCGGTTTCGAATTCGGCCTGCTGGCCCGGCTTGATGCGAAGATCGGCAACTTCAAGGATCATGTTCGGATTCCTTTCGACGGAATCGACATTGTGTACCTCCCGCGATCGGCCGCCATCGGCAGCCTCCAAACCAGACCGACAAGATGAAATACCTGCATACGATGGTGCGCGTCACCGACCTCGAGGCTTCGCTGAAGTTCTACCGCGATGCGCTCGGCCTCGAGGTGCTGCGCTCGCGCGAAGTGCCGCAAGGCCGCTTCACGCTGACCTTTCTCGCTGCGCCGGGCGACTCGTCGGCGCAGGTCGAGCTGACCTACAACTGGGATCCGGAAACCTATACCGGCGGCCGCAATTTCGGCCATCTGGCCTACCAGGTCGACGATATCTATGCCGCCTGCCAGCGGCTGCAGGACCATGGCGTGACGATCAACCGGCCGCCGCGTGATGGCCGCATGGCCTTCGTGCGCTCGCCGGACGGCATCTCGATCGAACTGCTGCAGGCCGGTGACGCATTGGCGCCGGCCGAGCCGTGGGCATCGATGGCCAACACCGGCTCCTGGTGAGGGGCAGCGCTTTTTCCCGGATTGCCGCCGGCCGAACGCTGCGCGCCGTCAGCGGCGCGGCATTGACTGCGGCGCTTTGCGGCGTCGCAGCCGGCAGCCGCGCCCAGTCGCCGGCATTGCCGCAAATCGAACCGCTGCGTCTGGCCGAGTGTGCGTCGATCGGTGCGCCGGCCGATCGGCTGGCTTGCTATGACCTGCTCGCCGGCCGAGCTCCGCCTGAGCCGGTCACGCCGGCTGACACGGCGCCGACGACGCTGCTTGCGCCAGGGGGCATGCCCGTTGCCGTTGCGCAGGAGCCCGGTGGCAGCGGCAGCCTGATGTCGGCGTACTGGGAACTGGAGGATGCCGACAAACGCGGCACCTTCAATTTCATCGGCTACCGGCCCAACTACGTGCTGCCGCTGCACCTGACCAGCCGCATCAACCGCACGCCGCAGTCGCCGACGCAGCAAGTGGTCAACCTGCCTGACTACCGCGTCGTCGAAGCCAAATTCCAGCTGTCGCTGCGCACCAAGGTCGTCCAGGATCTGCTGCTGCCCGGTGCCGACCTGTGGCTGGCATTCACCCAGCAGGCGCTCTGGCAGATCTGGAATACGCAGGATTCGAAACCCTTCCGCAACAGCGACTACGAGCCGGAGGCGATCTACATCGTGCCGACCTCGTATGCGTTGCAGGAATTGCCGTTCGGCTGGCGCTGGCGGTATACGCAGCTCGGGATTGCGCACCAGTCGAATGGCCAGTCCGACCCGTTGTCGCGCAGCTGGAACCGCTACTACCTCGGTGCCGGCTTCGAACGCGGCAACCTGGCGTTCACCGCGCGGGTCAACAAGCGAATCAACGAACCCTATTCGAGCGACAACAACCCGGACCTGCTGGCTTTTCGGGGCCGTGGTGAGTTCAGGCTCGACTGGACATCGAAACTGGCGACGATGGCGCTGACCTACCGCTCCAGCCTGCGCAATGTCAGTTTCGGCGCGCTTGAGTTCGAGTGGACCTACCCGATCTACCGCGACCAGCCGAATGGCCTGCGCTGGTATGTCCAGCTGTTCCGCGGCTACGGCGAAACGCTGACCGACTACAACTTCCGCCAGACCAGCATCGGCGCAGGGGTGACGTTTCTGGCGTTCTGATTCCGCTGCGAGTTGACCGCATCGGCGGACTTTGTGGGAGGGGCCTGCAGCCCCGATTCGGCGTGGTCACCGACCTCTGCAGCGCCTTGGTGGGAGGGGCTTCAGTCCCGATTCGGGCTTGTGGCATCGCGGCTAATTGCCTGCATTGGCCGAGCGGCGCGGCAGGCGGCACCCGGCCGTAGCTCATGATGCGGCGGTCGTCGCTGGCGCGCCGACTGCGTTGTGCTGCTCGGTCTCGGGGCCCGTCGCAGAAACTCACTGCGCTCACTGCGTTCGCTCCGTTCAAACAGTCTGCGACAAGTTTGTTGTTGATGCGCGCTGCGCGCGCGGGCCCCGAGCCCTCCGCTGCTCGCCGCCGCATAAATCGCCCCGTCCGGGCACCGCCTGCCGCGTGGACACAGCCGGTCATTCGATGAAGAGCTCGATGATGCAGGCGAGGACGTTGGGCGGCCGTCTGACGCAGGTAAAGGGGGAGGAGCCGAAGGCGACGGAGGACACGGAGTCAGATGGCTGCCCGACGGCCTCGTCCTCGCTCGGACGCAGCATGCGCGATGGCGCCAGCCCGAATCGGGGCTAAAGCCCCTCCCACGGAATGAGATTCGGCCCAGCCTCGATTCCAACGCCGAACAAACGGCGTCAAAACCGTCCCGATGGCCCGAGGCTCAGCTGTCGAAGACAACTTCCTCGAGCATCGGGTCGCCAAGACTGCAGGCGAACATCTCGCGCAACTGCTCGAGGCTGGCGTCATCGAGTTGCAGGCAGGCCAGGCGCAACATCGAGCCGTCGCTGTGCCGGACTTCGCAATCCATGTGCACGAATGCCTTGTCGGCCCTGGCCATGTCGTCGGTGTTGACCAGGCCGAGTTCGCAGTTCGTGCCGGCGCTGATCTGGCATGCCGGAGGGATCTTTACCAGTGCGCCCTTGAACGACAGGTCGATCACCGTCACTGGCCAGCGGTGCCTGCCGGATTCGATCCACGCCGGCAGATCGACGACGATGCGGGCGAAGCGGCGGCGGTTCGGAGACATGAGACGCACTCCTCGGCCCGGTTGAGCATGCGGGCCGGCACCAGTCTAGAACTGCGCCGCACGGTTGATCGACTGAAAAGCGCGGTAAATCCGCAGTTGCCGCGCCTCTCAATCCTCGATGCGCACGATGCCTAGACGCGCTCGACGATCAGCGCGATCCCTTGGCCGACGCCGATGCACATTGTGCACAGCGCATAACGGCCGCCAGTGCGGTGCAACTGGTTGACCGCGGTGGTGACGAGACGGGCGCCGCTGGCGCCGAGCGGGTGGCCGAGCGCGATCGCGCCGCCGTTCGGATTGACGCGTGGATCGTCGTCCTGCAGCCCGAGGTCGCGCAGCACCGCAAGGCCCTGCGCGGCAAATGCCTCGTTCAGTTCGATCACGTCCATCTCTGCCAGCGACAGCTTGGTCAACGCCAGCACCGCGCGGGTCGCCGGTGCCGGGCCGATGCCCATGATGCGCGGGGCGACCCCGGCGGTGGCCATGCCGACGACGCGCGCCCGCGGCGTCAGCCCGTTTTTTGCTGCAGCAGCTTCGCTGGCCAGCAGCAGTGCGCAGGCGCCGTCGTTGACGCCGGATGCATTGCCGGCGGTCACCGTGCCGTCGGGCTTGACGATCGGCTTCAGTTTCGCAAGGACCTCCAGGCTGGTATCGCGCGGATGTTCGTCCTTGTCGACGACGATCGGGTCGCCTTTTTTCTGCGCGATCGTCACCGGTGCGATCTCGGCATCGAAGACGCCGGCCTTCTGTGCCGCCACCGCCTTCTGCTGGCTGGCCAGTGCCATCCGGTCCTGCGCCTCGCGCTCGATCTTGAAGTCGGTCGCGACGTTTTCGGCCGTCTCCGGCATCGAATCGATGCCGTATTGCGCCTTCATCAGCTTGTTGACGAAGCGCCAGCCGATCGTCGTGTCGTAGACCGCGTTGTTGCGGCTGAAGGCGGTTTCCGCCTTCGGCATCACGAACGGCGCACGGCTCATGCTCTCGACACCGCCGGCGATCATCAGCTGCGCCTCCCCGGCCTTGATCGCCCGCGCTGCGGTGCCGATCGCGTCCATCCCGGAGCCGCACAGGCGGTTCAGCGTCGCGCCAGGCACCGCGATCGGCAGTCCGGCGAGCAGGCTCGACATCCGCGCGACATTGCGGTTGTCCTCGCCGGCCTGGTTCGCGCAGCCGAAAATCACGTCGCTGACCGCCGCCCAGTCGACCTCGCGGTTGCGCGCCATCAGCGCGGCGAGCGGGATTGCGCCGAGATCGTCGGTGCGCACGCCCGACAAGGCGCCGCCATAGCGGCCGAAGGGTGTGCGCTGCGCATCGCAGATGAAGGCGTGGGTCATTGACGGTCTCCTCGTGGTCGGATCGATGGCTATTCCGCACGGGCCCGGGCATGACGGTCGGACAAGAGATCAAAAGTCCCGACGCTGGCCCGCGGCATCCGGCGAATACCGGACCGTCAAGGATAGGGCATCGCGGCAGGCGGCCGGGCCGATCGGTGAGCCGTCTGCCGCTCAGACCTCGAGCGGCAATCCGACGTAGTTCTCGGCCAGCGCGGTCGATGCCGCGGTCGAGCCGAGCAGGTAGCCGATCTCGGCCTCCTGGATCTTCTGCCCGAAACCGGTGTCGTCCGGAAACTTGTGCATCAGCGAGGTGAACCACCACGAGAAGCGCACTGCTTTCCAGACCCGGCGCAGGCAGCGCTCGGAGTAGGCGTCGAGGCCGGCAGCGCTGCCTTCCTGGTAGTGCTCGATCAGCCCGTTGGCGAGGTAATGGACGTCGGACGCCGCGAGATTGAGGCCCTTCGCGCCGGTAGGCGGCACGATGTGGGCGGCGTCGCCGGCGAGGAACAGGCTGCTGAAGCGCATCGGCTCGGCAACGAAGCTGCGCAGCGGCGCGATGCTTTTCTCGATCGACGGGCCGGTCACCATCGCCTCGGCGGCGGCCGGATCCAGGCGGCGGCGCAGTTCGTCGAAGAATGCATCGTCGCTCCAGTTCTCGACCTTGTCGTCGAGCGGGCACTGGATGTAGTAGCGGCTGCGCGTCATCGAGCGCATGCTGCACAAGGCAAAGCCACGCGCGTGGTTCGAATAGATCAACTCGTGCGAGACCGGCGGCGTATCGCTCAACACGCCGAGCCAGCCGAACGGGTAGACCTTCTCGTAGGTCTGGATCGCGTTTTCGGGGACGCTGCGCCGGCTGACGCCATGGAAGCCGTCGCAGCCGGCGATGAAATCGCAGCTCAGTTCGTGCTCCGCACCGTCCTTGCGCCAGGTGACCCGCGGCTTGCCGGTGTCGAAATCGTGGACCGCGACATCCTCGGCCTCGTAGACGGTCTTCGCGCCGGCGGCGCTGCGCGCGTCCATGAGATCATGGGTGACCTCGGTCTGGCCGTAGACCATCACCCGCTTTCCGCCGGTCAGCGTCTTCAAATCGATGCGGTGGTGGCTGTTGCGATAGCCGATCTCGAAGCCGTCGTGCCACAGGCCCTGCTTGAACATCCGTTCGCGGACGCCGACATGGTCGAGCATCTCGACGGTGCCCTGCTCGAGCACGCCGGCGCGGATGCGGCCGAGCACATAGTCGGCGCTGCGCTGCTCGATGATCACCGCATCGATGCCGGCCTTGTGCAGCATCGCGCCAAGCAGCAGGCCCGACGGGCCTGCGCCGATGATGGCAACCTGAACTTTCATTGGAACTCCCTTATTGAGTTCGACGGTTGGTGGACATGCCAGATTACCTCTTCTCGATCGTTCCTCAAACGGCCGGGGCGGCGGTATCAAGGCCGCGCCGTGGTGCGGCCGACGAAGTAACGCCTCGGCCCGCTGCGCACTGCGGCTACATTGCCAGCCTATGCCTGTTTCCCCATTGCCCCTGGCCGACTGTACCGACGACGAACTGCGCCATCTGCGCGGCATCCTGACCGATATCGACGACACGCTGACCAGCGATGGCGCGATCGCGCCGGAAGCGCTGGCCGCGTTGCAGCGGCTCGCGGCGGCCGGCATTCCGGTGATCGCGATCACCGGCCGGCCGATGGGCTGGAGCCAGCCGTTTGCACGGGAATGGCCGATTGCCGCGATCGTCGCCGAAAACGGTGCGGTGGCCTTGTTCCGCGACGAGGCCGACGGCGTGCGGATCGACTATGCCCAGGATGAGGCGACCCGCGTCGCCAATGCAAAGCGGCTGGCGCAGGTCGCCCGGCAGATCGTCGAGTCGGTGCCGGGTGCGACGCTGGCGCGCGACAGCGCCGGGCGCGTCACCGACATCGCGATCGACCACAGCGAATTCGAGCACCTCGACGAGACGGCGATTGCCCGCGTCGTTGCGCTGATGCGCGCAGCCGGCATGAACGCGACGGTCAGCTCGATCCACATCAACGGCTGGTACGGCAGCCACGACAAGCTGAGCGGCGCACGCTGGATGCTGCGCGAGCTGTTCGGGTTGGAAGGCGACGACGAACTGCAACGCTGGGCCTATGTCGGCGATTCGACGAACGACCAGCAGATGTTCGAGCGCATCCCGCTCAGTGTCGGCGTTGCCAATCTGCTGCGGTTTGCCGACCAGCTGACGGTCTGGCCGCGTTACCTGACGCGTGGTGAGCGCGGCGCCGGGTTTGCCGAACTGGCCGATCGCGTGCTGGCCTGCCGCGGCGCGGCCTGAAGTGCTGCTGCAGGCGATGGGGATTCCGCCGGCAGGTGGCGACGGCGCGCCGGCGCGTCGGCTACCATTGGTCGACCAATTGAACGAGGCTAGGCAGACATGGCCAATGACACCACGCCCGTCCCGGCATTGTCGGTCCCGTTGGACCGCGATGTCTTCCTGCGCAACTTGATCCGCGAGTTGTCCGGCACGCTGCAGGATGTGGTCGGCCTCGAGGAGGCCTCCGGCTTCATCAGCGTCGTCGGACAGCGCATCGGCGACCAGATCAACCAGGACTACAAGGCGGCGCTGCAGCTGCCGGAACTGTCGCGCAGCCAGGTCGCCGAGGTGCTGGTCGATTTGAAGCGGCGTATCAAGGGCAGCTTCAGCATCGTCGAGGAAAACGACGAGCGCATCGTGTTGCGCAACGGTGACTGTCCGTTTGCCGAGAAGGTGCTCGGCAGGCCGGCGATGTGCATGATGACGTCGAACGTCTTCGGTGTGATTGCCGCTGAGAACCTCGGTTATGCGAAGGTCGCGCTCGAGAAGACGATTGCCGAAGGGCATGGCGAATGCCGCGTCGTCGTCTATCTGAAGCCGTCGGTCGAGGCTGCAGCCGCAGACGGCCGCGAATATTTCGGATCGTAGGCCGGCTTCGCTTCTGCTCGGCGTGACTCCGGACACCTTCGCCCGTTTTTCCGAGATCCTTTCCGAGGCCACGTTGCTGGTCGACGGCAATGGTCTCGTGCTGACTGCCAACCGGGCCGCCGGCAGTTTGCTCGGCTGCCGCCCTGCCGAACTCGTCAACCGCACGCTCGGGTCGCTGACCAACGATAGCGATGCGGTCGTCGCCGATCTGCTGCGTCTCGGGTCGCGCAGCGCGCAGCGCCTGCTCGGCACACTGCATTTCCAGGTTGTCGCCGGCCGGCCGGTCGCGACCCGCGTCGAGCTCGCCGCGATCAAGGCCCGCCAGGGTGACGAACCGGCGTGGGTCTCGCTGCGCCTGTTCGATCGACACGAAGTGGTCGGCCGCTTCCTGTTGCTGAACCAGCGCATCGATGAGCTGTCGAAGGAGATCTCGCGACGTCGCGATGCCGAAGCCAAGCTCGAGATCTACAGCCAGCAACTCGTGGAAGCCGGCCTTCGAAAGGACGAATTCCTCGCGATGCTGGCGCACGAACTGCGCAATCCGCTGGCGCCGATGACGCTCGGCGTCGACCTGCTGCAGTCGCTGCGCGCCGAGCATCCGAAGATCGAGCGTGTCGCCGACATGATGCGCCGCCAGCTCAGTCACCTGAAGCGACTGGTCGACGATCTGCTCGACGTCGCGCGCCTGACGCACCGCAAGATCGAATTGCACAAGCAGCCGCTGCAGCTCGACGATGTGGTCGGCAAGGCGGTCGAGATGTTCCGCTCGAAAGCTGAGGAACATGGTCTGCATCTGCGGGTCGACAACGAAACGCTGCAGGTGCGGATCGACGGCGATGCGGTGCGGCTGGTCCAGGTCTTCGGCAACCTGCTGAGCAATGCGATCAAGTTCAGCCGGCCCGGCGGCGAAGTGTCGATTGGCGGCAGGCGCAGTGACGGTGAGATCGTTGTCTCGGTGCGCGACGATGGGGCCGGCATCAGCCCCGAACTGCTGCCGCAGGTGTTCGAACTGTTCGTGCAGGCCGATCGCTCGCTCGATCGCCTGCATGGCGGGCTCGGTGTCGGCCTCGCGGTTGTCCGGACGATCGTCGAGATGCATGGCGGCCGGGTCGCGGCTGAAAGCGCCGGGCTGGGCTGTGGCACCGAGCTGCGGGTCTGGCTGCCGCTGATGGTTGACGAGCAGCCGCCGGCCGCGCCGCCAGCCGCGCCGCCAGCCATGGAACAGGCCGTCGGGGCTGCATCCGAAGCCGGGTCGACAGCAGCGAAGATGCGGGTGCTCGTCGTCGAGGACAACGCCGATGCCGCCGAAGCGATGCGCGACATCCTCGTCGAATGGGGTCACGAGGCGGTGTGTGTCGGCGACGGTCCGGCTGCGCTGGCCTTGTGGCCCGAATGGCAGCCCGACGTCGGCCTGTTCGATATCGGCCTGCCCGGCATGTCCGGCCACGAACTGGCACGTGTTTGCCGGCCGCTGGCCGGCGGGCGGTCGTTGCTGATGCTGGCGCTGAGCGGCTATGGCTCGGCCGCCGATCTGAAGGAGAGCCGCGATGCCGGCTTCGACGATCATCTCGTGAAGCCGGTCGACCTCGACCGCCTGAGCCGGCGTTTGGCGAGCCATGCGGCGGCGCTCGAGGAGCAGCGCGCCGGTTGATCCTCGCGGCGGCAAGCGGTGCCGCGTTCAGCCGATGGTTGCCTGAAGCATCAGAAATTGCCTGAGACGTTCGATCTCTTCGTCGAATGCAGTGGCAAATTCGCGGCTTGGCGGTGCACTGCCGGCGACGAATCCGCTCGCGACATCGAGCGTTGTTCCGCGCGCCGCGAGGTTGGTCCAGCCGATCACCTGCTCTCCCCACAACATCGGCAAGGCGTAATAGCCACGCTGCCGGCGTGCTGGCGGTGTATAGGCCTCGAAGCGATAAGCCCAGCCCCACAGCAGCTCGAAGCGGCGGCGGTCCCAGACGATCGGATCGAACGGCGCCAGCAGCCGCACCGCGTCGTCGGCCTGGTGGCGCCGCGACGCCGGGTCTTCGCCGGCCGGCCAGAACCAGTCGATGCCGTTGACGCGCGCGCTCGGCAGCCGCTGCAGCGCGCGCTGCAGCGCCGGGCGCACTTCGCCCGCCCACTGCGGCGTGCCGGCACGCAGCCGCGAGACGACTTCACTCAGGCTGCGTGCCGGCAGCGGTGCATAAAGATCGACGATGACATCGACCAGCGCGTCGAGCGATGTTGCCGCATCGACCGGTTCAGCAGCGTCGTCGATTGCCCGGACCGCAAACACCCGCGTTCCGCCATCGCGCCGGGCCACGCGCAGCAGACCGAGGTAGTGCATCGCGTCGAGCAGTTCGGTGCTGGCATTCGACGTGCCGCCGAACCAGTTGCGCGTCTTGCCGTGGGCAAAGTGCTGGTCGACCTCGCGCGGATGGACCACACCGCGTTCGCGGACGAACTCGAGCACCGCCGCAGCCTGCGCCGAACGCTGCGTCGACCAAGGCTGCGGCGGCGTCCGCGGATGCATCAGGTCGACAATCCTGCGCGGCAGAAAGCCGTAATTGATGAAGAAATCTTCCTCGACGTCGAGCCGCGGATAACGCCGCTCGAGTTCGCCGGCCTGGTAGTCGGCGACCCGATGGCGCAGGATCAGGTCCTGCGCCCGCGCCGGTGCACGGATCGGATCGGCCTGGACGAAACCGAGACGCCTGACCGCCTGCGGCAAGGTGGTCGGCCTGAACAGGCTGCGCGCGACGGCGTGGCGGCGCAGATCGTCGAGCGTGGGCGTCCTGGAAGAGGGCATTGGTGCGGATCATGCCTTGCCGATGCGAGGCTTGCAGACGAACGAAAGGGGCCAAGTGGCCCCTTTCTCCACATCGCTGGCGCGATGTGAGCCTGCGCTGCAAGGCTGCCGGACTGGCGTCCGCCGGGATTACCGCCCAGCCGCTGCCCGAAGGATCTAAGCCTTATCAGTTGTTGGTCTCCTCTCACATCGCTTCGCGATATGAGCGTCGCCCAAGCACCGACACCGCGCTTGCGCGCGGCGGGCTTACAGCCCGGCTGCTGCGCGCAGCGCAGCAGCTTTGTGGTCTCCGCTCACATCCGCTGCGCGGATATGAGCGTCGCCCCAAGGCGCAGGAGGCGCTTCGCGCCTGCCGGGCTTACAGCCCGGCCGCTGCACGCAGCGCCTGCGCCTTGTCGGTACTTTCCCAGCTGAACTCGGGTTCGTCGCGGCCGAAGTGGCCGTAGGCGGCGGTTTTTTCGTAGATCGGGCGCAGCAGGTCGAGCATCTGGATGATGCCTTTCGGGCGCAGGTCGAAGTGGGCCTGCACCAGTTCGGCGATCTGCTTGTCCGGGATCACGCCGGTGCCTTCGGTATAGACGGTCACGTTCATCGGCTTCGCGACACCGATTGCATAGGCAACCTGGATCTGGCACTGGCGCGCCAGGCCGGCGGCGACGATGTTCTTCGCGACATAACGGGCGGCATACGCGGCCGAGCGGTCGACCTTGCTCGGGTCCTTGCCGCTGAACGCGCCACCGCCGTGCGGGCAGGCGCCGCCGTAGGTGTCGACGATGATCTTGCGGCCGGTCAGGCCGCAGTCGCCCTGCGGGCCGCCGATGACGAAGCGGCCAGTCGGGTTGATCAGGTATTTGGTGTTCTTCAGCCACTCGGCCGGCAGCACCGGCTTGATGATCTCTTCGATGATGGCCTCGTTGAACGAGGCCTTCATCTTGTGCGCGGTTTCGCTCTGGTCAGGGCTGTGCTGCGTACTCAGCACGACGGTGTCGATGCTGTGCGGCTTGCCGTCGACATATCGCATCGTCACCTGGCTCTTCGCATCCGGGCGCAGGAACGGCAGCCGGCCGTCCTTGCGCAGCTGCGCCTGGCGCTCGACGAGGCGGTGCGCGTAGTAGATCGGCGCCGGCATCAGTTCCGGCGTCTCGTCGCAGGCGTAGCCGAACATCAGGCCCTGGTCGCCGGCGCCGGTATTCAGGTGGTCGTCGCTGGCGTGGTCGACGCCCTGCGCGATGTCGTTGCTCTGCTTGTCGTAGCAGACCATCACCGCACAGCCCTTGTAGTCGATGCCGTATTCGGTATTGTCGTAGCCGATCCGCTTGATCGTGTCGCGCGCGACCTGGATGTAGTCGACGTGGGCGTTGGTGGTGATTTCACCGGCCAGCACGACGAGGCCGGTATTGGTCAGCGTCTCCGCAGCGACGCGCGAGCGCGGGTCCTGCTTGAAGATTGCATCGAGAATGGCGTCCGAGATCTGGTCGGCGACCTTGTCGGGGTGGCCTTCGGAAACCGATTCGGAAGTGAAGAGGAAGTCGTTTGACACGCGGGTATCTCCAGAAAAAACAACAGGTTGCAAACTTGCGTTGCCGGTTCTGTTGTCAGGGATCCGCGGCGAACGCTTTAGCAGGATTTGTTGAACCAGGCGCCATGGCGCTCGATCCGGCGGTGGCCGGTCAACCGGCTTCCGCATCGCCCCGCAAGTAGTTCAATAACTCGGCGATGCCCGCATTATACGAAGCATGTTGAAACTTTTCCGCTGGATGTCGCGCTGGCCGTTGCGCTGGTTGCACGCGCTGGGCACGGCGTTGGGCTGGCTGGCCTACGGCTTGTCGCCAACCTACCGGCGCCGCTTCGCCGCCCATGTCGAGCAGGTCGGCATCGGCAAGGCCGCGGCGCGCTCGGCGGTGGCCTCTGCCGGCCGGATGGTGGCCGAACTGCCGCGGCTGTGGCTGGGCGGCGCGGCGAGCGTGCCGTGGCGCTGTGTCGGTGATGAACTGGTGCGCGCCGCGCTCGACAACGGCAAGGGCCTGCTGCTGCTGACGCCGCACCTCGGCTGCTTCGAGATCACCGCCCAGGTCTATGCGATCAACCACGGCGCCGAGCACCCGATCACCGTGATGTACCGGCCGGCCCGGCAAGCCTGGCTGCGCGACGTGATGGCCGGCTCGCGCGACCGGCCGGGCATGACCGCGGTACCGGCCGAACTGAGCGGTGTGCGGCAGATGATGCGGGCGCTGAAGCGCGGCGACTGCGTCGGGCTGCTGCCGGACCAGGTGCCGCCGGAAGGCATGGGTGTATGGGCACCGTTTTTCGGCCGCGACGCCTACACGATGACGCTGGCGGCGCGGCTGGCACAGCAGAGCGGCGCCGTGGTGCTGCTGACCTGGGGTGAGCGGCTGCCCGACGGCGCCGGTTATGTCGTCCATTACGAGCCGCTGCCCGAGGCCTTGCCGGCCGATGCCGATGCTCAGGCAGAATCGGCTGCAGTGGTCAACCGGGCGATGCAGCAGCTGATCCTGCGCTGCCCCGGCCAGTATCTCTGGGGTTACCACCGCTACAAGGCGCCGCGCACACTGGCTGCGTCCGGCAGCACGTCTGCAAACTGAACGAGGACACCTCTTGGCGTCACGCCTGCTGCTGCGCTTGATCTGGCTGATCGCCAGGTTGCCGCTGCGCGTCCAGGCGGCGCTCGGCCGCGGCCTCGGCCGGATGTTCTGGTGGTTCGGCCGTTCGCGCCGGCGCGTCGCATTGCGCAACCTCGAGCTGTGCCTGCCCGAGATGGCGCCAGCCGAGCGCGAGGCGCTGGCGCGTGAACATTTCTGCTGGCTCGGCCGCAGCCTGCTCGAGCGCGGCCTGCTCTGGTATGCGCCGGTCGAGCGGCTGCGCTCGCTGATCCGGGTCGAAGGGGATGTCGGCCTCGCTGAGCGCAGCGAGCGGCCGGTGATGTGGCTGGTGCCGCACTTTCTCGCCCTCGACGTCGCCGGCGTGGCCACCCAGATCTTCCAGAAGCGCAAGGTCGGTTCGATCTACCAGCAGCAGAGCGATCCGGTATTCGACGCCGCGATGCGCGCCGGCCGGCTGCGTTTCGACGGCGGCGAGATCTTTCCGCGCAGCGACCGGGCGCTGCCGCTGGTGCGGGCGATCAAGCGCGGTTATGCCTTCTTCAACCTGCCGGACATGGATTTCGGCGCGCGCGATGCGGCTTTCGTGCCGTTTTTCGGCGTCGATGCCGCGACGCTGCTGGCGCCGTCGAAGATGGCGCGCTCGTTGAACATGGTCGTGCAGCCGGTGGTCGGCGAACTGCTGCCCGGCGGCGACGGTTATCTGGTGCGCTTTCTCGAGCCGTGGCCGGACTGGCCGACCGACGCTCCGCTGGCCGACGCGCGGGCGATGAATGCCTGGATCGAGACCGAGATCCGCCGCAACCCGGCGCAGTACCTGTGGGTGCACAAACGGTTCAAGACGCGGCCGGAGGGGGAGGCGTCGCTGTATTGAGGTAACGCCGCACGCCGGGAATCGGGGCTGAAGCCCCTCCTACAAGGCGCAACCTCTGTGGGAGGGGCTTCAGCCGATTCAATCTGAACCGCGCAGCGGCGAACACCCGGCGGATAATCGAAGCCATGAAACTGCGCTTCACGAAGATGCACGGCGCCGGCAACGATTTTGTCGTGCTCGACGCGACCCGCGCGCCGCTCGGCCTGACGGCCGAACAGCTGCGCCGGCTCGGCGACCGGCGCTTCGGCATCGGCGCCGACCAGATTCTCGTCGTCGAGGCCAGCCAGACGCCGGGCGTCGATTTCCGCTACCGCATCTTCAATGCCGCCAGTGGTGACGAAGTCGAGCATTGCGGCAACGGCGCACGCTGTTTTGTACGTTATGTGCACGACAAGGGCCTGAGCGAGCGCACGACGCTGCGGGTCGAGACGCTGAACAACCGGCTCGAACTGCGGCTGCAGCCCGACGGCCGGGTCACCGTCGACATGAATGCGCCGGTGTTCGAGCATGCCCGCCTGCCGTTCGACGCAAGCGGCCTGCAGTCGCGCCCGGTCGGCGATTTCGAGTTGTGGCCGCTGCAGCTCGGTGACGGCGTCAGTGCCGAGTTTGCGGTGTTGTCGATGGGCAATCCGCATGCGGTCTGCCGGGTCGACGATGTCGAGCGCGCGCCGGTCGAACTGCTCGGCCCGCAGGTCGAGGCCCATGAGCGGTTTCCGCGGCGAGTCAATGTCGGCTTCATGCAGATCGTCGACCGAGGTCATGTCAAGCTGCGCGTCTTCGAGCGCGACGCCGGCGAAACGCTGGCCTGCGGCACCGGCGCCTGCGCCGCGGTGGTCGCCGGCATCCGCCTCGGCTGGCTCGACGAAGAAGTCGAGGTCGAGACCCGCGGCGGCAAACTCGGCATCGCCTGGCCAGGCCGCAACGGCGACGGATCGTCGGCGCATGTGCTGATGAGCGGGCCGGCAACCACCGTCTTCGAAGGCGAAATCGAGCTGTAGCAGCCGCGCCGCGTGCGGCAGAAAACTTCCCATCCCAGCAAGACAGCAAAAGGAAACAACCGTGAGCGTCGAAGGCATTACCGAAGCCGATATCGCCAACTACCTGGCCAATACCCCCGGCTTCTTCGAGCGCCAGGCCGAACTGCTTGCGACGATCCAGCTGACGAGCCCGCACGGCTCGCGCGCGGTGTCGCTGCAGGAGCGGCAGATGGAGATGCTGCGCGAAAAGATCCGCGGCCTCGAAGGCAAGATCATCGAGATGATCCGCAACAGCCAGGAAAATGTCGCGATCGCCGACAAGCTGCATCGCTGGACGCGGGTGTTGTTCCTGACCGCGAATGAAGCGCGGCTGCCGGCGGTGCTGGTCGACGAGCTGAAGGAGCAGTTCCTGATTCCGCAGGGCGCGATCCGGGTCTGGGGCGCGGCCGAAGCCCATCCCGAGCAGGAATTTGCGACTCCGGTCAGCAGCGACCTGAAAAGTTTTGCCGCCAGCCTGACGATGCCCTATTGCGGGCTGAACGGCGGCTTCGAGGCGGCGACCTGGTTCGGCGATCCGGGCAGCGTGATGTCGTTGTCGATGATCCCGCTGCGCCACGGCAGCGGCGACAACGCGACCTTCGGCCTGCTCGTCCTCGGTTCGCCGGACCCGACGCGCTATGCGGCCGACATGGGCATCGATTTTCTGCAGCGCATCGGCGAGGTCGCCAGCGCCGCGTTGTCGAGGCTGCTTCCGGCGCCGGAATGAGCCAGCCCCGGAGCGGCATTGCCGCATCGTCACATGGCGCTCCGGAGCTTCCGCTGGCCGGCGAATTGCTGGCCGAAGAGCTGCAACAACACCTGAACTACCTGCGCGTCGAGCGCCGGCTTGCCGAACGTACGCTGGCGATGTACGGCGAGGCCTTCGTCCGGCTGCAGCGTTTTGCCGGCGCCGCCGGCGTCGCGCTGCGCGAAGTCAGGGTCCACCATGTGCGCAGCTGGGCGGCGCAACTGCACCGGCTCGGGCTGGCGCCGCGCAGCATCGCGATCGCATTGTCGGCCTGGCGGGGTTATTACCGCTGGCTCGGCCGCCAAGGCGCAATCGACGCCAACCCGGTCGACGGCGTGCGTGCGCCGAAGGCAGGCAAACCTCTGCCGAAGGCGCTTGCGGTCGACCAGGCGGTCGCGCTTGCCGACCACCGCGGCAGCGTGCCGGAGCGATCGGACCCGGTCTTCGGCATCCGCGACCGCGCGATCGTCGAGCTGCTGTACGGCTGCGGCTTGCGTGTTGCCGAACTGATCGGCCTCGACCTGCGCGCCGGGCGAGACGGCGGCGGCTGGATCGATGCGGCCGACGGCCTCGTCTTTGTCGTCGGCAAGGGCAGCAAGCGGCGCAGCGTGCCGGTTGGCGAACATGCGCTGCGCGCGTTGCGCGCTTGGCTCGCGGTGCGCGAGCAACTCGCCGATGCCGACGAGCCGGCGCTGTTCGTCAGCCAGCGCGGCAGCCGGCTGACCGATACGCAGCTGCGGCATCGGCTGAAGCAGCAGGCGATCGAGGCCGGCATCCCGGCGCATGTCCATCCGCACATGCTGCGCCATTCATTCGCAACGCACCTGCTGCAGTCGAGCGGCGACCTGCGCGCGGTGCAGGAGCTGCTCGGCCACGCCAACATCACGACGACGCAGGTCTATACCAAGCTCGATTTCGGCCACCTCAGCAAGGTCTATGACGCTGCCCATCCGCGGGCGCGCCGCAAGGGTTGAAAGGCTGCGCCTTTCAACCTTCGGTCGTTTGCACGGCTCCCCCAGCCCCCTCCGGGAGGGGCTCCAGCTTGTTCCACGGCACCCTCCAGCCTCCCTCCGGGCGGGAGGCTCCAGTCAGGGTGACGATGGCCTGGCGCGCGGCGCCAGGCCGGGGCGTCACTGGGGCGTCAGGTCGTAGGCCTCGACGATGCGGTCGAACGGAATGTTCGCGCTGCGGTTTGCCTTCTCGACCGCCGCTGCATCGCCGGCCTCGAACAAGCACATGCAGCAGCCGCTGTCCGGCACGAATGTCGAGCGGACATATCGCACCGGCGTGCCGTCGGCGGTCATCTGCCGGGTGGTGGCGATCGCTGCCTGCTGCGCGGCAGCCAGGTCGCTCATCGGAATGCCTTTCAGCGAGCGTTCGACCATGTAGATGCTCATCTCGGATCCTCCTTGGTTGGTGGGTAGATCAAGCCTAGGCCGGACGCGTCGGCGGGGGAAGACCGGTTGGGTTATCGATGGATAACCCATACACTGATTCGGCAATGTGCAGACGTGAGGGCGACGATGGACTTGCGCAGGATCAGCTATTTCCTGGCCGTTTGCCGGCACAACAGCTTCTCGCGCGCCGCCGACGAATGCGGCGTCTCGCAGCCGGCGCTGACGAAGGCGATCAAGGCGCTCGAGGCCGAGGTCGGCGGCGAACTGCTGCACCGCGAAGGCCGTCGCCTCGTCCTGTCGGAACTCGGCCAGATGCTGCTGCCGTATCTGCAGCGCCTCGCCGGCGAACAGGATGCGGTGCTGACGGTGGCGCGCAACTACAAGCTGCTGGCGCAGGCGCCGTTGCGCATCGGCATCCTGCCGACGATCGGGCCGCTGCGGATCGGCCGCTTCCTGCGCGTCTTCCGCGATGAACATCCGGGTATCGAGCTGGCGGTTTCCGAAGGTTCGGTCGGGCAGCTGACCGAGCAGCTCGAACAGGCCGCGATCGACGTCGCGATCGCCAACCTGACCGGCCGCATCGACGACCGCTTTCGCCAGCAGCTGCTGTACCGCGAACCCTATCTGGTGATTTTTCCGCCGGGCCACCGCTTTGCGCAGCTCGAGACGGTGCGGCTGGCCGACCTCGATGGCGAGGACTATGTCGACCGGCTGGCCTGCGAGATGCGCGAGATGGTGATGCAGGTCGTCGGCGAGCGCTCGATCAGGCTGTATGCGCGCTACCGCAGCGAACGAGAGGACTGGGTGCAGACGATGGTCGCCGCCGGGCTCGGCTTCGCCTTCCTGCCCGAATATTCGGTGACGATGGCCGGCACGCAGTCGCGGATGCTGACCGAGCCGTCGGTCGCCCGCGACGTGCATGCGGTCGAGGTGCGCGGCCGGCCGCGCACCGCGGCGGCATCGCTGTTTCTGCAGGAACTGGCTGGTTTCAACTGGACGGTGCAGTAAGCGGGCAGCGCTTCGCTTCCGGCCGGGCTGCGGCCTGTCGCGCGGATCGGCATTCCGTCGCAAAAACGCGCCGGTTGCGCAGGCGCACCACTACAGTGTGCTACCTCAGCAACACACCCCCTTGGACGATGCAGCAATGGGACGACAGGCTGCCGCTTTACCGGCAGCTCGCAAATCGCCTGGCCGGCGCGCTGCTCGACGGCGATCCGCCGGAGGGCGAGGCGATGCCGTCGGTCAGGACATTGGCCGCGCAATACCTGCTGAACCCGATCACCGTCGGCAGGGCGCTGCAGGCGCTGAACGAGGATGGCTTGCTGGAAAATCGCCGCGGCATCGGCCTGTATGTGCGCCCGGGCGCGCGGGCAGCATTGCTCGCCGCCGAGCGCGAGCGATTCCTGAACGACGAATGGCCGCAACTGCGGCAACGGCTGCGCCGCCTCGGCATCAGCCGTGACGAACTTGAATGGGAGTGACCCACCTTGTCTGAACCAAAATCACCGGACGATGTGCTGATCAGCGCGCGGGACCTGACGCTGCGTTATGGCGCGAAAGTGGCGCTCGACCAACTTGCGTTCAATATTGGCAAGGGCCGCGTCGTCGGCCTGCTCGGCCACAACGGCGCCGGCAAGACCTCGCTGCTGAAGGCGATCGTCGGCCTGGCATCGCACCAGGGCGAGCTGACGGTGCTCGGCCTCGCGCCGCAGCGCGACCGGGTGCGGTTGCTCGAATCGCTTTGTTATATCCCCGACGTCGCGGTGCTGCCGCGCTGGGCGCGTGTCGACCAGCTGATCACGCTGTGCGCCGGCCTGCATCCACGCTTTTCCGCCGAGCGGGCACGCGCGCTGCTGCAACGCACCAGCATCGGCGCGCGCGACAAGGTTGGCAGCCTGTCGCGTGGCATGGTCGTGCAACTGCACCTGGCGCTGACCGCGGCGATCGACGCGCGGCTGATGGTGCTCGACGAGCCGACGCTCGGCCTCGATGTGTTGTCGCGCAAGGCCTTCTACGAGCTGCTGATCGACGAATGGTGCGATGGCGAGCGCACCGTGCTGATCTCGACCCACCAGGTCGAGGAGGTCGAATCGCTGCTCAGCGATGTGCTGATGCTCAACGACGGCAAGCTGGTGCTCGACATCAGCCTGGCCGACATCGAACAACGTTTTGTCGCGCTCGGCCATGAGCCGCAGGTGGCCGATGCCATCGCCGCCGCACACCCGCTGCTGCGTTACCGCCAGCATGGCCAGTCGGCTGCGCTGTTCGACGGCGCGCCGCCGCCGGACATCGCCGCGCTCGGCCAGCGGCTGCGGCCGAGCCTGGTCGACCTGTTTGTCGCATTGACGCGCCGGCCCGAACTGAACCCGTCGCAAGGCTGAACCGCCGCCATGGAGATCGAGATGAACCGTTTTCCCACCCTGCTGCACCGCGAATGGATGCAGCACCGTCGTGGCTGGCTGCTGCTGGCGGTGATACCCGCAGTGCTCGCGTTGCTCGCGGTGCCGTTCGGCCAGATTCGCATCGAAGGATTTGTCGGCGCGCCGATGCTGGCAGCGATTGCCATCACGATCTACCTGATGGCGCTGCTCGCGCTGGCGCTGGCTGCGATGCTGATCCAGGCGCCGGGCATGGCGCGCCGCGATCAGCAGGACCGCAGCATCGAATTCTGGTTGTCGCTGCCGACCAGCCATTGGCAAAGCGTCTCGGCAACCCTGCTGATGCACCTGCTGCTGATGCCGCTGCTGGTGCTGGCGATCAGCGTGCTGGCGGCGCAGCTGATCGCGCCGCTGCTGGTCGTCAATGTGCTCGGCGTGCAGGCGCTCGGCGAATTCACGGCCACCGAATGGGTCATCTTCAGCGCGGCCGGCGTGTTGCGCCAGCTGCTCGGTTTGCTGTTCGCGGTGTTGTGGTTGTCGCCATTGATCATGCTGGCGATGGCAGCATCGGCCTGGCTGAAAGGCTGGGGCGTGCCGGCGCTGGTCGCCGGGCTGGTGATTCTCGGCCTGCTGCTGCAGCAGCTGACCGGGCATACGCTGGTCTGGCAGGTGCTCGGCTTCTGGTGGGCGCAGGCCAAGGTGGCGGCGCTGCCGCTGCTGCGTGGCGGCATCCCGTTCGAGTCACTGGCCGGCAGCGACGCCGCGATGGGCTGGTTTCGCGACTGGCTGCTGCACGATACCGCTCAGCTGCTGCGCGATGCCGTGCACCCCGGCATGGCCGGCGGCTTGCTGGTGGCCGCGGGCGGCTTTGTGCTGCTGATCTGGCGCCGCTCGCGGCCCGGCAACTGACGTCGGGCGACAGTGGCAGTTCAGTCTGCCGCCGGCAGGCTGATCCGGGTTTCGAACTTGGCCCGGTGGACGCTGAAAAAGCTTTTCACGTTGCGCACATTGGCATCCTGCGTGAACAGCCGCTGCACCAGCGCATGCCAGGCCGCCATGTCGGGCACCTGCAGCTGCAGCATGAAATCCGGCCCCGGGCTGACACGGTGGCATTGCTGGACCGCCGGCTCGGCCACTGCGCGCTGCTCGAACGCCGCCAGGTGCTCGGCGCCCTGGTGATCCAGCGTGATTTCAGCAAAGACGCTGAGCCCGGCGCCGATCTTCATGTGGTCGAGCAGCGCAACCCGGCGCACGATCACCCCCGCATCCTCCAGCCGCTTGACGCGGCGCAGGCAGGTCGCCGGCGAGGTGCCGACGAGGTCCGCGAGCGCGTGGTTGGTCAGTGATGCATCCTGCTGGAGCTGGGCAAGGATGCGGCGATCGGTTGTGTCAATTGGGAAAGAAGGGGTGACTACTTCGTTCATCATGCTGGCATTTTTGGAATAAAAATCCACCATCTGTGATGAGTGAAATAATAGACCATATGTCGCAGAAAAACGAACGCATCGTTCGTTGACATCCCTCTACCATTAGCCACAACACAATTTCCAACAGGTCTATCCCCATGTGTGGCATCGTCGCAGCCGTCAGTTCGCGCAACATCGTTCCGATCCTGATCGAGGGCCTGAAGCGGCTCGAATACCGGGGTTATGACTCGTGTGGCGTCGCCGTCCACCAGGCCGGCGAACTGCGGCGCGCGCGCAGCACGTCGCGGGTGGCCGAGCTCGAGGCCAATGTCGCGAGCGAAAACGTTGCCGGCAGCACCGGCATCGCCCACACCCGCTGGGCGACCCACGGCGCGCCGCTCGTCCACAACGCCCATCCGCACTTCTCCGGCAAGCGGATTGCGCTGGTGCACAACGGCATCATCGAGAACCACGATGAGTTGCGCAGCGAACTGGTCGAGAAGAACTACAACTTCACCAGCCAGACCGATACCGAGGTGATCGCCCACCTTGTCGATTCGTTCTACGAGGGCGACCTGCTCGAGGCGGTGCAGTCCGCGGTGCAGCGGCTGAAGGGTGCCTTCGCAATCGCGGTGTTCTGCCGCGACGAGCCGTTCCGCGTCGTCGGCGCGCGCGAGGGTTCGCCGCTGGTGCTTGGCGTCGGCACCGACCCGTCGACCGGCGAAGCGGGTGGCGAACATTTCCTGGCGTCTGATGCAATGGCGCTGGCCGGCGTCACGAACCAGATCTGCTACCTCGAGGATGGCGACGTCGTCGACCTGCAACTCGGCAAGGTCTGGATCAGCTCGTGCCACGTCGACATCGTCGAAGGCACGCAGTCGGGCCGCTTCCGGCCGGTGCAGCGCGACGTGCGCACCGTCGTCGCGCACAGCGGTGCCGCCGAACTCGGCCCGTACCGCCACTACATGCAGAAAGAGATCTTCGAGCAGCCGAAGGCGATCGCCGACACGCTCGATGCGGTGCCGGGCATCTCGCCGGAACTGTTCGGCGACGGCGCCTACGGCATCTTCAAGGAAGTCGACCAGGTGCTGATCCTCGCCTGCGGCACCAGCTTCTACAGCGGTTCGGTCGCGCGTTACTGGCTGGAAAGCATCGCGAAGATCCCGACCACCGTCGAGATTGCCAGCGAATACCGCTACCGCTCGAGCGTGCCGAACCCGCGCACGCTGGTCGTCACGATCAGCCAAAGCGGCGAAACCGCCGATACGCTGGCGGCGCTGAAACATGCGCGCAAGCTCGGCATGGCGCACACGATGACGATCTGCAACGTCGAAACGAGCGCGATGGTGCGCGAGTGCAAGCTCGCCTACATCACCCGCGCCGGCACCGAGATCGGCGTCGCATCGACAAAAGCCTTCACGACCCAGCTGGTCGGCCTGTTTCTGCTGACGCTGGCGCTGGCGCAGACGCGCGGCCACCTGAGCGAGGAGCGCGAGGCCGAGCATTTGAAGGCGCTGCGGCATCTGCCGGTCGCGGTGCAGGCGGTGCTGGCGCTGGAGCCGCAGGTGATGGCCTGGGCCGACGTCTTCGCGCGCAAGGAAAATGCGCTGTTCCTCGGCCGCGGACTGCACTACCCGATCGCGCTCGAAGGCGCGCTGAAGCTGAAGGAGATCAGCTACATCCACGCCGAGGCCTATCCGGCCGGCGAACTGAAACACGGCCCGCTCGCGCTCGTCACCGCGGAGATGCCGGTCGTCACCGTCGCGCCGAACGACGAACTGCTCGAGAAGCTGAAAAGCAACCTGCAGGAAGTGCGCGCCCGCGGCGGCGAACTGTTCGTCTTCGCCGACGGCGACACCCGCATCGTCAGCACCGAAGGCATGCACGTGATCCGCATGCCCGAGCACTACGGCTCGCTGTCACCAATCCTGCACGTCGTGCCGCTGCAGCTGCTGGCTTATCACACGGCCGTCGCACGCGGCACCGATGTGGACAAGCCACGCAACCTCGCGAAAAGCGTGACGGTGGAGTAGGAAGGCTGTTTCCACCACGCGCAGGCCAAGCCGCAGCCCGCGTGTGTTGTCCTTCATACCGTCACCATCCAGGCGGCGGTGGCAAGAAGGATCAGCGCCATGGCACGGTTGAACCACAACAGGCGCTGGCCTTGCGACAGCCAGCGGCGCAGCACCGAGCCCATCACGGCATAGGTGAAGTTGCTGGCGAATGCGAAGAACACCATCACGCCGCAAATGATGGCCAGGCGCTGGCCCGGGTTGGGGGCGGGTGCACCGGCGGCATTGACGACCCAACCGGCGGTCAGCGTCAGCGCCAGCATCCAGGCCTTGATGTTCACGAACTGCAGGCTGACGCCGCCCCAGAAGCTGATCTCCAGTTTCTGATTGTCGACCGTGGCCAGGCGCGTGGCCTGACTGAGGCGCCAGGCCAGCCACACCATGTAGGCGACGCCAACCAGCTTGACGGCCCAGCGCAGGGCCGGCACTCCGAGCACGATGGCACCGACGCCGAACCCGCACGTCAGCATCAGCAGCGTCCAGCCGGTAGGCACCGCCAGACAGAAGCGCAGCGTACGGCGCAATCCGTGATTGGCGGCCATCGCCGTCGACAACATCGTATTGGGCCCCGGCGAGAAGCTCATGGCGGTGCAAAACACCAGCAAGGCGGTAATTTCAGTGGCGTGCATGGGGAGGGGCGGAATCGATGGGCCGCCAGTGGGCTGGCAGAGGGCCTCCCATACTCTAGCTTGCCGAAGCAGTGGACGATCACATCGGCACGCGCTCGCCGATGATGCCATTCACGCGCCGAGGCATGGGAGGCGGATTCAAATGGTCGATGCCAGGGGCCACGGGCATCGAGGTTGTCCTAGCTCCGCAATTTGATGCGCCGAACTGGCGGTCTCGACCCGGAGCGGCCGTCCAGCTCGCAGGCTGCGCTGACTTTTGTGGGAGGGGCTTCAGCCCCGATTCGGGATGGTGGTGTTCGGCGGCTCTCACCCGCAGACCGAGCGGCGCGGCAGGCGGCACCCGGTCGTGGCTCATGATGCGGCGGTCCTCGCTGGCGCTCGGACTGCGCTGCGATGCTCGGTCCAGGGTCGCGCGGCGGAACTCGCTACGTTCGCTGCGCTCACTGCGCTCGGACAACCGCCGCGAGTATGTTTGTTGATGCTCGCTGCGCTCGCCGACCCTGAACCTCCGCTTCTCGCCGCCGCATAAATCGCCCCGCCCGGGCACCGCCTGCCGCGCAGTGACGCTGGTGAACTTCGTCGAAGTCCTCGGTGCTGCCGCAAAGGCGTGGGCGGGTGGCTGCTGGCGCGCATATGCGCAGCCGAGAAGCGCAGGGCTTGTGGCCCGCGAGCGCAGCGAGCATCAACAACTGACTTGTCGCGGACTGTCTGAGCGCAACGAGCGAAGCGAGTGCAGCGAGTTTCCGCGACGGGCCACAAGACCGAGCATCGCAGGGAACCCGAGCGCCCGGCGCGAGGGCAAGCATCTAAGCGCAAGCGGCCGCCCGACCGCGCCTTTGCTCTCGGTCGCGCGAGGCATTCCGCCACCGCTGGTGTCGCCCGCCGCTCCCGCTCGGTGTCGGCCTGTGCCACCACCCCGAATCGGGGCTGAAGTCCCTCCTACAAAAGTCAGCCCCGCGCAAAATCAACGGCCGCTCCTGGCCGGGACGAGCCAAAGCAGACTTGAAGTTGGCCGCCATAAAGCAGTCATCCAAGGTGGGCCAATTCGGGAACATCAGAGCGGATCACCAGCGTCCGGTTATGGCCGACAAACGCCGACCGCGATAGCGCCTGAGAGCTGCCACTCAATTCGGTCCGATGCCGCCGCCAAGGACGCCGATCGCTCCCTGCGGCAGTTGCCGGCCGGTGCGAACGAGCGCGTGGCGCTCATCCCGATGTCGCCGAAATAGACATCAATTGAAGCCAAGTGGCCCGATGGATCGGACCGCCATCCCCAACGATGGTTTGAAGGCACTCATCTGGACGGTTCGGTGCTGAAGCGGTGGATCAACGTCGGAATCGAGATCGTCATGCCGGTGCTGCTGCTATGGTGGTACCTGCTTGCCCGTGGATGACGAGGCGCTGCGCAGCCGGCGCTGTGGGAGGTAGGTGACTGATGCTCGAAACTGCCGGTCTGGCCCTGGCCACGTTTTTCGCCACCATCGGGCCGCTCGATGTGGCCGCCGTGTTTGCGGGACTGACTGCGAACCAGACGCCGCAACAGCGGCGTTCACTGGCGATTCGCGGCACGCTGATCAGCGCCGCCATCCTCGTCGCGTTCGCGCTGGTCGGTGAGCCGCTGCTGAAAACGCTGGGCATCACGCTGCCGGCACTGCGCACCGCCGGCGGCATTCTGCTGCTGCTGATGGGGATCGAGCTGGTTTTCGCGCGATCGTCCGGCGCCAACTCGACGACTGCGGAGGAGGAGCGCGAAGCGGCCGGCAAGGCCGACATCGCGGTGTTCCCGCTGGCCACACCGCTGATCGCCGGGCCTGGTGCAATGGGCGCGGCCATCCTGCTGATGGCGAACCAGCAGGGCAACTTCGTCGGTCAGGCGATCGTGTTGGCATCGCTGCTGGCGATTCTGCTGCTGACCTTCGTCTCGCTGCTGCTGGCCGGGCGCATCAATGCGCTGCTCGGCGTCACCGGCATGCATGTGATCATGCGCGTGATGGGCGTCATTCTGTGCGCGCTGGCCGTTCAATTCATCTTCGACGGTATCCGCAACAGCGGCCTGATCTAGAGGCAATCGCCGGCGAAGGCCTTGTGCGAAGCAAGCCGCCAGTCGCTTCCGGCCCGGTGCCGTCCGGGCGTTGTCGCGAGGTTGGTTTCGCACTGATCATCTCGGCCCATCGCTTGTCGTAATCACTGCGGGAGCTCGAAAACGCTCTCGGCGTCCGGCTGCCGCAGCGCGATCGGCGCCGCGCGGCGGCGACGCACGCCGGCGCGACCTGCCACCGTGATGCGCTCGCCGATCAGTTGCTGATCGCGCCGTCACCGTGCACGCAGGTGCTCGGTGCCTCGATCCACCGGCAGCATCTCGTGGTGCGTTCCTACACAGCGGTTGGATTCCGGCTGCTTTTCTTGTGTATCGACGGGCAGCACGCTGGCGGCTGCTCGACTCAGCGTACCAGACCGAAGATGAACGATCGCCGCCTGACCATCCTGCAGGTCAATGACCTGCACGGCTACCTCGAGCCGCATCCCGAAGTGTTCCGCGGCAGTGGAAGTTTCGATTACCGGACCTGTGGCGGGCTCGCGCGGATTGCCAGCATCTTCAAACGCGTTCGTGCCGAACGCCCTGGAGCAGTGCTGGCGCTGGACAACGGCGACACCTTTCACGGCACCTATGTCGCGGTGCAGTCGAAGGGCGAAGCGATGCTGCCGCTGATGAATGCACTCGAATTCGATGCGATGACGCTGCACTGGGAATTCGCCTACGGACCGGCGCACGTGCGCCGGCTCGCTGCGGCACTCGACTATCCGACGCTGGCGATCAACATCTACGACAAGGCCTCGGGCGAGCTGGTTTTTGCGCCGAGCCGGGTGGTCGAACGTGCCGGGCTGCGGATCGGCATCATCGGCATCGCATCGAACATCGTCGACAAGAGCATGCCGCCGAGTTTTTCCGAAGGCGTGCGCTTCACGCTCGGCAATACCGAGTTGCCCGGGCACATCGACCGCTTGCGCAGCGTCGACAAGGTCGACCTGGTGGTCGTGCTGTCGCACCTCGGATTTGCGCAGGACGCCAAGCTCGCCGGCGAGGTGCCGGGCATCGATGCGCTGATCAGCGGCCACACCCACAACCGCCTGTACCAGCCGGTGTGGATCGGCAGCACGCCGATCATCCAGTCGGGCTGCCACGGTTCGTTTGTCGGACGCCTTGACCTGACGGTGGCCGATCGCAAGATCGTCGACGTGCGGCACGAACTGATCCGTGTCGACGAAGCGGTCGAGGCCGATCCCGAGATGGCGACGCGGGTCGCGGAGACGCTTGCGCCGCACCGCGCATTTCTCGATCAGGTGGTCGGGCGGGTCAGCAGCCCGCTCGACCGCGCGACATCGCTCGAGGCGTCGATGGACAACGTGCTGCTCGACGCGATTGCGGCAGCGGCCGGTACCCGGCTGGCTTTTTCGAACGGCTGGCGCTATGGCGCGCCGATTCTCCCCGGCGACGTGACGATGGAGCAGTTGTGGAACATCGTGCCGACGCATCCGCCGATCTCGACCGTCGAACTGACCGGCGAGGAACTGCGGGCGATGCTGGAAGCCAACCTCGAGCGCACCTACTCGCCGGATCCGTATTGCCAGATGGGTGGTTTCGTCAAGCGTTGCCGCGGGCTCAACATGTACTTCAAGATGGAAAACCCGAAAGGCCACCGCATCGAGGATCTGCTGGTCGATGGTGCGCCGGTGCAGCCCGGCCGCAGATACCGTGCGGCGATGCTCGGCGAACAAGGCGTCCCTGCCAAATATGGCAGCCAGCGCCAGAAGCTGGAAGTCGATGCGATCGAATCGTTGCAGCAATGGTTTGCGCAGACCGATGCGGTGAGCGGCCGGCGGCGCGGAACGGTGGTTGCGATATGACAAGCGTCGTGATGAGCCTGCAACGCGCCGTGGTCGCCTTGCTGGGCATGTCGGTGATGGCGGTGGCTGCCGCAGATGGCGCGGCGATCGCCCGGAAGGGCGCCGCAGCGGCGGTGGCTTGCCAGGGTTGCCACGGTGTGGCGGGTGAAGGTGTCGCACAGGCCGGCTTCCCCCGACTCGCCGGACTGGGCGCGGTCTACCTGCAGCGACAACTCGCGGCCTTCGCGGACGGTTCGCGGGTCAGCCCGGTGATGTTGCCGATCGCGAAGGCGCTGACGAAGGCCGATCAGGCGGCAGTCGCAGCGTATTACGCCGCAATGCCCTATCCGGCTGCGCCCTCGGCGGCGGCGCCCGCCCGCCCGGCACCGCCCGGATCCGGCGCGGCTCGCACTGCCGCTGCAAGCGATGCCTTGCCGTCGAACCTCGGCGCCACGCTCGCGACCCGTGGCAGGTGGTCTGACCAGTTGCCGGCCTGCGAGCAATGCCATGGGCCCGGCGGCACCGGTGTCGGCGCCGAGTTTCCGGCGCTGGTCGGGCAGAGTTCGGCATACCTCGCCGCGCAGCTGGCTGCATTCAAGTCCGGCGCGCGACCGGCCGGCCCGTTGTCGCTGATGGCCGTGGTCGCGAAAAAATTGTCGGCGGCCGAAGTCACTGCGGTGGCCGAGTACTACGCCACATTGCCCGCGAGGACAAATCGATGACGATCACGCGTCGGAAATGGGCCGTCGGCGCCGCTGTCATGCTGGCGCTCGTCATGCTCGGGCTCTGGTCGGCGAGGGTGTTCGATTACTGGAGCATGCGGGCCTACTCCGATCGCAGGGTGGCTGAAGTCAAACAGTCTGCACCTGCGGCTGCCGCATCGGCGCCTCAGGACGCTGGCGACCTGGTCGGCGACCCGCCGCGGGCCGATCTCGCTGCGCCGGCGCGATTGGCAGGCGCCCGTGCGGCGTTTCAACCGCCGCCGGAAAGCGAGATCCCGAACGACGACTTCGGTGAGGTGATCCGCCGCGGCCGCGAGATCTTCGTCGATACGCCGCGTGCCGCAGCGGGCTATGTCGGCAACAGCCTGCGTTGTGTCAGCTGCCATCTCGATGCCGGTCGGCTGGCGGACTCTTCACCGATGTGGGCGGCCTATGTCAGCTACCCGGCGTACCGCAGCAAGACGCGAAGCGTGTCCAGTTTCCAGCAACGCCTGCAAGGTTGCTTCGAATACAGCATGAACGGCAAGGCGCCGCCGCTCGGCGCGCCGGAGCTGGCGGCTCTGGAGAGTTATGCCTACTGGCTGGCGTCGGGCGCCACGCTTGATCCCAACCTGCCGGGCCGGGGTTATCCCAAACTTGCTGCACCGGCACAAGCTCCGGACCATGGCCGCGGCAAACAGGTCTACGCAGAAAACTGCGCGGTGTGCCACGGCGCGGATGGCGCGGGCCAGCGCGGCGCGGATGGCAGCGCGGTATTCCCGCCGCTGTGGGGTCCGGATTCATTCAACTGGGGCGCCGGCATGGGTCGGATCAGCAATGCCGCTGCCTTCATCAGGGCCAACATGCCGCTCGGCCTGGGCGGCACACTGACCGACCAGCAGGCCTGGGACGTTGCGCTCTACATGAACAGCCATGAGCGTCCGCAGGATCCCCGCTACAAAGGCAGCGTCGAGGCCACGCGCCAGGCCTTCCACGATACCGACGACTCGATGTACGGCCGCGAGGTCTTCGGCAAGACCCTTGGCGCAAGCGGTCCGCCGAAACCGTTCCGGCCATCGATTGCAACGGCCTCGCGCTGAAAGGCGCTCTCGCGCCCAACCATCGAGGCGTGCAGCAACTTCATCGTCGTCACCGGGTACTGCCGGCCCTCTCGTTGAGCGCAGCGATGCTCATCGGCAAACTGGTGATCGCCATCGATGGCGCGGGCTGAGCCCGTTGTCCGATAAGGCGGGCCGCTCGGGCGCGTCTGCTGCTTCCAGTTGGCCGGTCAGCGCTCGCCTCGCCCGCTGAAGAGGCCATACTCCGGTCCGTGAGCGACACCTTGTGTGGATCGCAGGACAGTTGTTGGCTGTGCGGATTTCGATCGCTCCGCAGCCGGCCGATCGAACTGCGCGCAGATGACGGGGACAGTGGATGCAACTGGAAGACTTGAACCGATCCTGGCAGCAGTCCGTCGACGCGGCGCAGACCGCCCTGACGCAGCCCGAAACCTACACCCAGGCCGCGATCATCGTGGTGATCTATGCGATCGCCTTCTTCGTCGCGAAGCGCATCCGCAAATACGCGCCAGTCCTCGACGACGACCGCATCACCGATGCGTCGCACCCGGTGCTGCGCTTCATCGCCAACTGCGGCAACCTGATCTTCCCGCTGACCGCGATTTTGTTGCTGCGCGTTTCGGCCGAACTCAGCAGCACGCTGCTGGATCAGGACTGGCTGCTCAGAACCGCGTTGACGATTGCCTTGCTGCTGCTGTTCGTCTCGGCGGTCAACGATTTCATCGGCAGTGCGCTGGTGCGGCAGATCTTCAAGCTGATCGGCATTCCGCTGCTGCTGCTGCATCTGCTCGGCCTGCTCGACGACCTGGTCCGGATCCTCGACTCGATCTCGATGAATGTCGGCAACATCAACATTTCGGCCTACGGCATCGTTCGCGTCGCGATATTCGGTTCGCTGCTGTTCTGGCTTGGTCGCATCTCGAACCGTACCGGACGCGAGATCCTGAACCGGCAGACCGAGCTGCACCAGAGCACCCGCGAAGTGGCGTCCAAGCTGCTCGAAGTGGCGACCTTCGTGATCATCGTTCTGCTGCTGCTGAACGTGATGGGCATCAACCTGACCGCGCTTGCGGTATTCGGCGGTGCGCTCGGCGTCGGCCTCGGTTTCGGCCTGCAGGCGATCGCGTCGAACTTCATCTCGGGGCTGATCATCCTGTTCGATCGTTCGGTGACGGTCGGCGACTACGTCGAGTTCGACGGCGGCCGCGCCGGCACGGTGCGCGAGCTGACGCTGCGCTCTACAACGCTCGAGACCTTCGAAGGCAAGGACGTGATCGTGCCGAACGAGAAGTTCATCGTCGAGACCTTCATCAACTGGACCCACAAGGACAAGCGCCAGCGCTACCGCGTCGATTTTTCGGTCGCGTACAGCAGCGACATCGATGCGCTGGTCGCGCTGATCAAGGGCGTCGTCGCCTCCCATCCGAAGGTGCTGAGCGGCGACGATCTGCCGATCGAATACCGCCCCGATTGTGAAATTGCCAGCTTCGGCGATTCCGGCGTCAACATGTTCGTCGAGTTCTGGATGGAGGGCATCGACGACGGCAAGAACCGTGTCGGCGGCGACCTGTTGCTGATGATCTTCAATGCGCTGCGCGAACACGGGTTCGAGATCCCGTTCCCGCAGCGCGAGGTCCGGGTGCTGAATCCGAATTTCAACGTCGGCCCGTTGCAGAAGCAGGAGCCGGAGCGGGGGTGATCGGGCCGACGGCGCATCGGGGCGCCCGGACCGAATTCCGGCATCTTGTCCGACACGCGCACTGAAATTTGTCGGCGACACTGGCAGCCTTTTTGCGTTCAGCACTCGACTGGGCCACGAATGACTTCCGTCGTCCGCCGTTTACCGCCATTTTTGGCTGCCGCTGGGGCGGTCGCCGGCCTGCTGCGCGCGCTCGACTGGTCGCGCACGCCGCTGGGCCCTCCGGAAAGCTGGCCCGCGGCGGTCTGCACGCTGGTCGAGATGATGCTGGTGTCCAACCAGCCGATGTTTCTTGCCTGGGGCCCGCAGCGCACGTTGATCTACAACGACGCCTACTCGATCATCCTCGGCAGCAAGCATCCGGCCGCGATGGGGCGCGACTTCCTTGCCGTCTGGGACGAGATCCGCGCCGACCTCGTGCCGATCGTCGATCAGGCCTACCGCGGCGAGCCGGTGCAGATGGACGATATCGAGCTGATCGTGCGGCGGCATGGTGTTCCCGAGGAAACCCACTTCTCGTTTTTCTACTCGCCGGTGCGCGACGATTCGGGCACGGTCAACGGCCTGTTCTGCGCCTGCACCGAAATCACCGCCCAGGTGCTGGCCGAGCGCCGTCTGCGCGACAGCGAGTCCCGCTTGCGCGGTGTGCTGAGCAACATGGACGAAGGCTTCGCGCTGTTCGACCGCGACTTCCGCATCGTCGATGTCAACAGCGAAGCAGCGCGCCAGGACGGCCGCGGCCTCGACGAGATGCTCGGCCGCTGCCTGTGGGACCTGCACCCCGGGTTGGAATCCTCGCCGGTCGGGGCGATGTATCGCCGGGTGTTGCGAGACCAGGAGGCCGGCGTGCTGGAATTCCCCTACCGGTGGCCGAACGGCAAGGATGCCTGGCTGGAGGTAAGGGCCTATCCGACCGGCGACGGACTGGCAGTGTTTTTCCGCGACGTCAGCGAGCGGCGGCGCATCGCCGAATTGGCGGCCGCCTCGGCCGAAAGGCTGCAACTCGCACTCGATGCCGGTGCGATCGTCGGCACCTGGGTCTGGGATGTGCCGGGCAATCGATTCGTTGCCGACGCCCGTTTTGCCCGCTCGTTCGGCCTCGACAGCGCGTTGTGCCAGTCGGGTCTGCCGCTCGAGTGGGTGATGGAATCGATCCACCCCGACGATCGTCCGCGCGTCGGCGCCGCGATCGGCGAGGCACTCGCGCAAGGCGGCCAGTATCGTTGTGAATACCGGGTCCGGCCGCAGGAGGGCGGTTACCGCTGGATCGAGGCGAACGGCCATGTCGAGTTGAGCGCGCAGGGCGAGCCGCTGCGTTTTCCAGGCGTGCTGCTCGACATCGAGGAGCGCCGCCGCGTCGAGGCTGAACGCGATCACGCCACGGCGCTGCTGCGCACCTTCATCGAGGCGGTGCCCGGGGTGGTTTATGCAAAGGATGCCGAGGGCCGGATGCTGGTGGCCAACCGCGGCACCGCGGAATTGATCGGCAAGCCGCCGGAGGAATTTCTCGGCAAGACCGATGCCGAATTCCTGTCCGACCCGGCCGAGGGCGCAGCGGTGATGGCAAATGACCGGCGCATCATGGCGTCCGGCCAGACCGAGCAGATCGAGGAAGAGGTTCGTCGGCCCGGCGGCGCGCCAGCCTATTGGTTGTCGACCAAGGCACCGCTGCGGGATGCCGAGGGTCGGGTGGTCGGCCTGATCGGCTCTTCGGTCGACATCACCGAACGCAAGCGCGAGCAGGAGCGGGCCCGGGTCGAGGCCGAGATGCTCGACCTGCTGAACCGGACCGGCGCCAGGCTCGCCGCGGAGCTCGATCTCGACAAGCTGATCCAGAGCGTGACCGACGCGGCGACCCAGCTGACCGGGGCCCGCTTCGGTGCCTTCTTCTCCCGGCGCGACGACGACCACGGGGGCGCATTCGTGCTGCATGCGCTGTGCGGCGTGCCGCGTGAAGCCTTCGAACGCTGGATGGACGCGCGCCCGACGCCTGTCCGCGAGCACCGCTTCGACGGTGCTGCGCCGGTGCGCATCGCGGACCTGGTGCAGCATTCGTCCGCCGGCAGCGGTTTGCTGCGCGATGGCCTGGCCACCGACGAGCTGCAGCTGCGCAGCTACCTCGCGGTATCGGTGGTGTCGCGCACCGGTGAGGTGATCGGCGGCCTCGTGTTCGGGCATCGCGAGCCGGGCGTATTCACCGAGCGCGCCGAGCGGCTGGCCACCGGCATCGCCGCACAGGCCGCAGTGGCGATCGACAACGCACAGTTGTATGCGCAGGCCCAGCGCTCGGCCGCCGAGCGCAAGCAGCTGCTGGAAAGCGAGCGCGCTGCGCGCACCGAGGCCGAGCGGGCGAGCACGCTGAAGGATGAATTCCTGGCCACGCTGTCGCATGAATTGCGCACGCCGCTCAGCGCCATTCTGGGCTGGGTCCATATCCTTCGCCGCAAATACGATGGCGGCGACACGACCTTGCTGAAGGGCGTCGAGGTGATCGAACGCAGCACGCGGGTGCAGACCCAGCTGATCGAGGATCTGCTCGACATGAGCCGCATCCTGTCCGGCAAGCTGCGGCTGGACAAGCAGCCGGTGGCTCCGCTGAGCTTCGTGCAGGCTGCCGTCGATGCGGTGCAGCCGATGGCCACGGCCGCCGGCGTGCGGATCGAAACCGAGTTCGAAGACGTTGCTTTCACCGTCGAGGGCGACAGCGGCCGGCTGCAGCAGGTGATGTGGAATCTGCTGGCCAATGCCGTCAAGTTCAGCACCGAAGGCGGTGTGGTGAAGGTCGGCATGACGACGCGGGAGGGCAGCGCGCAGATCTCGGTCAGCGACCGCGGGGTCGGCATCGCGGCGGATTTTCTGCCCCATGTCTTCGATCGCTTCCGGCAGGCCGATGGCTCGATCACGCGCCGTTTCGGCGGGCTCGGCCTCGGCCTGTCGATCGTGCGCCGGCTGGTCGAGATGCATGGCGGCTCGGTGCAGGCCGCAAGCGCCGGTCCGGGCCAGGGCGCCACCTTCACGGTGATGCTGCCGTTGCAGGCCGAGCGGCTGGTGCCGGCGCGCAGCCCGCAGCGGCGGCCGCACGTCGATGTGGACAGTGCCGACGTCGATCTGGCCGGCCTGAAGGTGCTGGTCGTCGACGATGAGCCCGATGTGCTCGATCTGCTCGGCCGCGTATTGCAGGACGCCCGGGCAGAGGTCGTTGCGGCGCCGGACGCCGCCACCGCGCTGGCTGCATTCGAGACCCATCGGCCGCAGTTGCTGATCTCCGACATCGGCATGCCGCAGACGGACGGTTATCAGTTGCTGCGTGAGATTCGCCGACTCAGGAGTCCCGGTGAGCAGGTATGCGCGATTGCCCTGACCGCGTTCGCGCGACCGGAAGACCGCCGCAGGGCGCTGGAGAGCGGTTTCGATCTGTACCTGAGCAAGCCGATCGAGCCGGCAGATCTGGTGATGCGGGTCGCGGATCTGGCAGCGCGGTGCGCCAGGACAGCAAACGTCCGCGTCTGACCGTGTGGCTGAATCGTTGGATTGCTGCCAGCAGCGGTTGGAGGCCGGCAGGAACAAGGGTTCAGCCGCCGACAAAATCGGTGCCCGCGACCGTGCGTGACGGCGGGTCCGGCCGGGCGGCTGGTGCCGGCCGCGATCCGAGCTTGCGTTCGGCGATGCCATCGAATCGGAAGAAGTCGGCAATCGACTGCTCGCTGAACGACGAAGCAAGGTTGTCGGCAGCGCCCCAGTAGTCGCCGTGGCGGGCACCCGGAATGTGGTCGCGATCGACCGCTCCCGGACTGATCGGGATATCGCCATGCAGCCCGACCGCGATCGGCAGCAGGCCTTCGCCAGCCAGCGTCTGGCCCGGCGGGAAGGCGCCCCCCAGCACCGGATCGGCCGGCGAGAACAGGATGCGCAAGGCCTGCGGCGCGGTCAATGCGCCATAGAGGCCGCCACCGGGACAGGTCATGTAGGTCGGCACCGCGGCGGCCATCAGGCAGACCTTGCCGATCGATGGACCGCCCTCCTGCTGCAATTGCCTGATGCATTCGAGCACGACCCGGCAGCCGAGTGAATGAGCGAGGAAGTGCACGACCAGCACGTCGCCGCGTCCGCGCAGGTGTGCTGCCAGTGCCGCGCCGACTGCGCGAGCGACCCCTACCGCCGATGAATAGAACAGGAAGTCGAGCTTGTCGATCAGCCCGGCCCAGTCGGCGTCTCCGGGCCAGAATGAATCGCCGAGCAGTCGATCAAACGCTGCCTGCAGTGCATCGGTCGGCAGTCGCGCGCGCTGGCGTCGGCGCGTGGCGGCATAGGCCTCGCTCGCTTCCTGAAGGTGGTTGTTGTAGCCATGCACCAGCACCAGCAGTTCCGATTGCCGCAGCGGCCGATCGGCGGTCCAATGCTCGACCGCCGGAATGCGCGGCGCGCCGCCCTCGGGCTGCTGGCGCATGTCGATACGCAGCACGGGCTGATAGCCTGCGATCGGCCTGGCGATGTGACGGGACATCGTTCACTTCTTCAGCTTGGACAACGCGTCGACCAGATCCTTCGCGACCGGCGCGAGCAGGCCGCCGAGCAGCGAGATGCCGATGACGATCGCCCAGTTCTCAATCTTCGCGCCGCCGGTATTCGACGCGATGATCTGCGCGATGAACATCAGCACGGCACCGAGCCACCATGAATAGAGCTGGTTCCATTCGCGCCAGCGATAGGCGGTGATGGTCTGGAAGGCATCGAGCTGGCGCTTCACCAGCAGTCGGATCCGCCCATACAACTCGGCGAGATCCTTGCGCTGTGCGTCGCTCGACTGCGAACCCGCCGCGATCCCGGTGCGCCATCGCTCGACATCTTCGGGGTTGCAACCGCGGGCGAGAAATGCAAACCAGTGCGGAAATCGATCCGGAGCGTTCAATGCGGCATCGGCCGCTTCCTGGATCTGGCCCATCATCTTCGGCAACTCGAGTTCGAACAGCGCGAATTCGACGCTGCGGTGGAATGCGACCCGCCCCCCGCCGCTGTTCTGGCGCTGGCGGTCGGCCTGCACGCCGGTACAAAGCCACATCAGTTCGGCGTGGGCCTTGCGCCAGTTGTAGTGTGCCGGCTCGCCGGCTTGCGGGCCGTGCGGCGAATACAGCGGCGCCGCCTGGCGACCGCTTTCCGACTGACCGAGCCAGGCTTCGAGTGCATTGCGCTGGAATATCTGGCGCAACTTGCACAGCTTCTTCACGGCCTCGAGGATGGCCATCGTCAGGATGCCCAGCCCGGCCAGCGTCACCGCATAGCGGGTGATGAAGTCCGCCATGTACTGCAGCGCATTGTCGATCAGCGGCATGCCGTTGCTCCGTGGGTGCGATCCGATGCCACGCCAAGCTAGCTTTCACGCGGGCCATGCGTCAATCCCTTGAACAAGGTCGGAGCGGGCGAGGGTGGCGACGCACGAAGACAGGTCGGTCCGCGCACAAGCGCGTGCATGCGACCATTCCCGAATGAACCGTCCGTCCATCCCGCGCCGCGCGGCCTGCCCGCGTTGCCTGCGCCCGCAGGCCACCTGCCTGTGCGCGCTGGTGCGGCCTACTGCCCATCGCACCGAGGTGCTGGTGCTGCAGCACCCGCAGGAGCAGCGGCAGGCGAAAAACAGCGTCGCGTTGCTGCGATTGTCGCTGGCGCATTGCGAGGTGCTGGTCGGCGAACGCTTTGCGGCGGCGGCGCTGGACGAACTGCTGCAGCGCGCTGGGCGGGACACATGGCTGCTTTATCCGGACGTGCCTGCCGCGCCGGCGCCACCGGCACCACCGGTCGTCGCGAACGCGCCGCTGCGGCTGGTGGTCATCGACGCGACATGGCGCAAGAGCCTGCGGATGCTGCTCGAACATCCGGCGCTCGCCGCGCTGCCCCGGCTGTCGCTGGACACGCCGGCGCCGACGCATTACCGCACGATCCGGGCGGCGCGGCGAGCCGACCAGGTGTCGACGCTGGAAGCCACCGTGCAGGCGCTGGCGATGCTGGAGGGCGCGTCATTCGATGGTGTACCGCTGCTCGACGCTTTCGGCCACTTTGTCAACGGTGTCGCAGCGCGGCAGCGGCCGCCGCTTTGACTGAACCGGGGCGGAGCCCGCGGCGCCGATCACGGCGGCGCTATTTCCTCGCCTTCTTCGTGCTGCCGGATCGGGCCGCGTTGCTGCCGCCACGTTTGCCGGGGCGCGCCTCGAGGGCCTGCTCGACCGCCTTGCACAATGTCTTCAGAACCTTGATGCGGGCGAAATATTTGTTGTCGGCCTCGACCAGCGTCCATGGCGCGGTTGCCGTCGACGTCCGGTCGACCATCTCGGACACCGCGGTTTCGTAGGCATCCCACTTCTCGCGGTTGCGCCAGTCCTCGTCGGTGATCTTGAAGCGCTTGAAGGCAATCTGCTCGCGTGCCTTGAAGCGCCGGTACTGCTCGTCCTTGCTGATCGCCAGCCAGAACTTGACGACGACGATGTCGTGGCGGTGCATCGCGTCCTCGAACGCATTGATTTCGCGATAGGCGCGCATCCAGTCGGCCTTGCTGCAGTAACCCTCAACGCGTTCGACCAGCACGCGGCCATACCAGGAGCGGTCGAACAATGCAAAGCGGCCGCGCCGGGGCAGGCGCCGCCACAATCGCCACAGATAAGGCTGGGCCCGCTCCTCCTCGGTCGGTGCGGCGACCGGTATGTTGTCGTAGAAGCGGGCGTCGAGCGCACCTGTGACGCGGCGGATCGCCCCGCCCTTGCCGGCGCCGTCATTGCCTTCGAAGACAACCACCACCGACCGCTTCTTGAAGCGCGGATCGCGCGACGCGAGGTTCAAGCGGCCTTGCCACTTTTCAAGTTCCTTGCGGTAGCGGACCTTGCTCATCGTCTGCTCGAGTTCGAGCGCGGTCAATGCGTTGAGGTCGTCAGCCGGCGCGGGCAGCGGCGGTGGCTCCGGCGGGACTGCTGCCGGCTTCGCGTCGAGCCGCGCGCGCAGCACCTGCAATAGCTGGCGGCCGACGGTCAGCGCGCGGAATTGCGCATCGGCGCCCGGCACGACGACCCACGGTGCCTGTGCGGTCGAGGTCTGCCGCAGGAAGGGGTCGCAGACGCTGACGAAGCGCTCGTAGAGCTTGAAATAGTCCCAGTCCCTGCGGCTGACCCGCCAGCGCGTTGCCGGATCGCGTTGCAGCGATTTGAGGCGCTTCCTCTGCTGGTCCTTCGACAGGTGGAACCAGAATTTGAGCAGCAGCACGCCTTCATCGCACAGCATCTGTTCAAGGCGCTGGATCTCGACGATGGAGCGCTCGAAGTCGTCGCTGTCGACATCGCCCAGCACATGGCGAACGATCGGCATCGTGTGCCAGGCGCCGAAAAAGATGCCGATGTCGCCTTTTGGCGGCAAGGCCCGCCAGAAACGCCAGTGGTCAGGCCGTTCCCTCTCCTCGTCCGACGGCGCAGCGAAGGCGCTGGTGTGGATGTGCCGCGGGTCCATCCACTCGTTGAGCAGATTGACGGTTTCGCCCTTGCCGGCGCCCTCGACGCCGGCGATCAGGATCAGCACCGGAAAACTGCCGGCGGCCTTCAGGTCGTATTGCGCATCGAGCAGGTCGGCTCGCAACTGTGCGGCCTCGCGCCGATAAAGCGCCTTGCCCACATGGTGCTCGAGATTGGCTGATTCAAACATCGTCAACCGGAAGATGACATCTGGCCGCCTCCGACACCATGATCGATGTCAAGGTGGATTGCACTGGCGAGGACAACAATCCGTTCTGATCGACGAATCAGCCATGAGAAAGATCACCGGCTCCGGCAAGGGGCGGCATGCCCATCCCTGAAACCGTTCTGCTTGTCACGGCCTTGCTGGCGACCGGCGTCTTCGCCTCGGGCGTTTTTCGCAGCTTGCCGATCCCGTATTCGGCATGCCTGTTCGCGGCGGCTCGCGGGCCATCGCCAGCAGCTCTCCGATGTGCGCAAGGCTTTCCCCGACTATTTCGACCGTTTCGAGTTGATGATCGGCGCACGATCGGCACTGATCGCCGCGCAGCACAGGGTCAGACAGGCGCACGAGGGTGGCAGCATCACGACCAAGGTATTTGCCTATCTCGAGCAGCGGATCGCCGACGCGATCGATCGCGTCCCGCCGATCCGGCAGCGCGCGGCAGCCCTGCAGCCGCGCGAACTGATCGAATTGGTCCACCTGTTTGCCGGTCTGCCCGACGAGGCGCTCGGCAAGATCGTCGCGCGCGCCAGGCCGATCAACTACCTCGAAGGCGACACCATCATCGGCTGCGGGGATGATGGTGACGCGCTCTATGTGATTGCCCGCGGCCGCGTCGAGGCCAGCGTGTCGCACGAGGGGATCCAGACAGTGTTGGGCGAACTCGGCGCCGGCGACTTTTTCGGCGAGATGGCCTTGCTCGGCGACAGCGTGCGCACCGCCGACGTCCGTGCCATCACGCCGTGCACCTTGTTGCGGATCAACAGCGCCGATGTGCACGACATCGCGCAGCAACATCACGAAGTCGCGGTCCGCCTCGAGCAGGCGCGGGCCGAGCGGTCGTCGCGCAGCCGGTCGGTCTGACAATGCCGGTCGGTTGCTGTCCGCCGTCGCCCCGGTTGATCTTGCCTGCCGCTGCTGCTTCGCTTCAATGCGCCGCCTGCGGCGCCGGCCCGCGCGCGGTGATCGCCAGCAGGCTGGCGCTGATGATCAGCAGGCCGCCGAGCAGTGTCGACGGTGGCAGTTCGGCGGTGCCGGCCCACCATGACGACAGGCTGGCCACCAGGATCTCGGCCAGCATCAGCACCGACAGCACATTGGCGCGCAAGCGCGTCGCGCCGTATTGCAGCGCCAGGTTGCCGACCAGCACCGCCAGCGCAAAGGCCAGCAGCACCAGCCAGGCCATGTCCTGTGGCGCCCACTGCGGCGCTTCGCCGAACAGGAACAGCGCGCCGATCGCAATCGGCGACAGCACGACCGCACCTGAGAACATCGCCAGGCTGCGCACGTCGTCGGGCAGATCGGCGAAGCGGCGCAGCAGCACGTTGTTCAGGCCGAAGCTGAAACCGGCGACCACCGCCAGCCAGTCGGCAACCGATGAAGGCAGCGGCAACACCAGCCTGCCTTCGCCGAGCACCAATACCGCACCGAGCAGTGCCAGTGCGATGCGCGTGATCGCCGCTGCGGTGATCGGCTCATGCAGCAACCAGCGCGCCAGCACGACCACCCACATCGGCATCAGGTAGAACAGCAGGATCGAACGCACCACGTCGCCAGTGGCCAGCGACACGTTGAAGCAGACGTTGGTCATGCCCGACGCCAGCATCAGCCACAGCAGCTGCGGCATCTTCAAGGTGCGCAGCAGCGCCGTCGGACGAACCGCCAGCACGGCCATCGTGCAGGCGGAGAAGACGCACAGCGTCACCCACATGCTGGCGACACCATGGGCTTGCAGCCATTTCAACGGCAGCCACGCCAGGCCCCAGACGGTGGCATTGATCAGCGCGGCAATCGCGGCGGGAAGCAGGGACGAACGAAAAATCGGCACGCGGGATTATGCTGACTCGGCGCGATGCCCGGATCGGGCCTGTCCCGCGTGCGGCAGAGGGCACCGCCTCGCCTCACTCGTACAGCAGCGCGTCGCCGACAAAGTGGTGCTGATGGTCCTCGCCGCCGAGGATCAGGACCCGGCCGTCGGCCAGCATCGTCGTGCTGTGCCAGATGCGGGTCCTCGGCATCGCGGCCAGCGGCGCGGCACCGCTGTCGGGCTGCCAGCTTTCGGCGGTCGACGTTGCCAGCAGGTTGATGTCGGCGCCGCCGAACAGCAGCACCCGGTCGCCGGCACCGAGCACGCTGGCGACGATGCTGCGCGGTGCCGTCAGCGACGCGGCCGAATCGACCCGCTGTTGTGCCGGGACATAACGCAGCACCGCCGAACTCGCCGCCGAGCCGCTGGCATTTTCGCCGCCGAGCAGCAGCACGCTGCCGTCCGACAGGCGGTGGGCGCCGTGCATCGCGCGCACCTCGTTATGCACGCTGGCCACCGCGGTGAAGGTTTCGGTGGCCGGATCGAATCGCTCGGCGAAACGGTATGCCGCCATCCCGGAAAAACCGCCGGCGACCAGCACGCGGCCGTCGTTCAGCAGCGTTGCGGTGTGCCCGGCGCGCGTCGTCTGCATCAACGCCGGCAGCAGCCGGAAGCGCCCGGTCGTCGGGTCCCAGATCTCGGCACTGGCATGTTTGCCGAGGGCATCGCCGCCGGGCCCCCAGCCGCCAATCACGAGCACCCGGCCATCGTTGAGGCGGGTCGCGGTATGCCCCTGCCGGTGTTTTTGCAGCGCGCCGGTCGCGGTGACCGCACCGCTGCGTGGATCGATCAGTTCGCTTGCGCCAAAACCGGCCAGGCTGATCGTGCCGCCGACCACCAGCACGCGGCCGTCGGCGAGCACGGTCGCGCTGTGGTACTCGCGGCCCGACGCGAGTTGGCCGATGTCGCTGAAGCGTTCGGTCGCCGGGTCGTAGCGGGTGAGCTTGTTCGACAGCGTGAAGTTGCCGCGCGAGCCGCCGATCGCAAGCACCGAGCCGTCGCCGAGTGCCACCGCCGCGTGGCGTGCGACGTTGAACGACTGCGCCAGCACACGGTAGCGGTTGCGATAGCCGACCGGCATCATCAGCTCGCGTTCGACCTGGGCATTGCCGTTGCGCACGATCAGCCGGAAGCGGGTTGGCCCGGCGAGCGGCGGCGATTGCACCGCAATGCCCGAGCTGACCGTGCCGATCATCGGCTCGATTCGCCCGCTGCCATTGGCAAACACTGCGGTCAGCCGCACCGTCTCACCGACCAGGGCGTTGGCGCGATCGGCGCCGAAATCGATGATCCGCGGCTGCAGTCCGATGTCGTCCCCCGCGCCGCCGCCGCAGGCGTTCAGGAAGGCGCCGGCAGACAAACCCATCAGCAGGGTGCGGCGCATGTTGCTGGTCTGGTTGGCTTGCATCTGATCCCCTGCACGAAACCGTGCCGCCACCGGTATCAACCCGCTGTGGTGGTGGCCTGGATCGGATGGTCAGTGCCGCCGGTTGCATGCCGATTGCGAGCGCGCGGGCAAAGATTGCAGCTGCAATGCGGCGTGCCGGGGATCGTGTCGGGCGGGCTGCGCCGCCCGGGGCCGGGCGTTTTCGGGGCCCCGATCAACCGACTGCGGATCGGTGTCCCTTGCGCCACTGCGCGATGTCGCAGAAGCCTGGCATCTCTGCGACCCTGGCTAGGGTTGTGGCCAGCAGCTGCTCGTCGCTCAATGCAAGATCGATGTCGAACCTGCAGGGCTGCGGCACGTGCCAGGGGGTATCGACAAAGATTTCCAGCCGATTTCCTTCCGGGTCGCGGAAATAGATCGACCAACTGGTGCCATGCGAGACCGCATCGACCGCTGTGCCGCGTGCCGCCAGCGCATCTCGGAACTGGCGCAGACCGGCGAGTGACGCGACGCGAAACGAGAGGTGGTCGACCGGACTTTCGATCGCCGGTGCCGACGGGCGCGGGTTCAATACGATCTGGTGGTGTTCGTCCGGATGGCGGCTGAGGAATACCATCGCCGCTTCACCGGCACCGCGGTCGGTCACGACGAAGCCGAGTTCGTCGGTATAGAACCGCTCCATCGACGCGACGTCGCGGACGTACAACTCGAAGTGGCTGAGCGCCATTGCCGGAAAAGACATCGCACCCTCGACTTTTTGCACTCCGGATCTGCTGCGGGCAAGCCCTGTCAGTCCGCGGCCACCTTCGCGCCGACGATCGCATGCCGTGCCAGCGCGTCCGCGACAAAACCGCCGCGCGTCATCCGGCCGACAAAATCGTCGAGAAAATCCGCTGCCTGCCTGCTGCGCGTTTTCGGCATCGCCATCGCCTGGTTGATGACCATGAACCGCTCGTCCAGCAGACGCACGCCACCAACCCGTCTTGCATCGGCTTGCAGCCCCTGCTTGACGCCGGCAGCGACCTCGAGTCCGCGCTCGAGCATGGCATCGACAACCGCCTCCGAGGTTGGAACCTGCACCAGTTCGGCATGCCGGACATGGCGCGTCAGGTACAACCCGTAGGCGCTGCCCGCACCCATCACGATGCGGATGCCGGCGCGGTCGACGTCCGAATTGGACTTGATCGGCGAGTCGTCACGCACCAGATAAAAGCCCTCGATCTGCACATAGGGCGGCGTGAAATGGGTCGTCTCTGCGCGCAGCGGGTCGATCGCCATGAATCCGATATCGGCCTCGCCGCTCGCCAGTGCCGCCACCGAGCGGGCGGCGGTGTCGAACTGCAGCAGTTCGACGTCGACGCCGAGTTCACGCGCAAATTCGCGCGACAGGTCGATCGTCACGCCGGCCGGTTTTTCCGTTGCCGTCTTGCTGTGGGCCAGCACCGGATTGCCGAGGTTCAGCGAAGCACGCAGCTTGCCGGTCGGTGCAAATTCCTGGACGAGTGAAGAGGGCGTGCTCATGGTGGATTGCTGCTGCTGTGGGTGGGCCGATCGGTCGAGCGGGTCTGTGAATCAGCCCGGCCTGCGATAGCCGCCATCGATCCATGCGGCGGCACTTGCGGCGTTCAGCTTGAACGTCGCCGGCACGCGCAATCGTGCCTGTTGCTCGCCATCACTGTCGGTCGCGGAAAGCACCGCATGCGGATCGTCGTCATCGGGAACGATGTCCAGCGTGACGTTGATGCGGCCGGTTGCGGTATTGACCTCGACCCGCTTGTGCAGCAGCGCATGCAGATGCTGCTCGTGACGGCGCACGACTTCGCTCGCGGTCTTGACCAGCGTGATGAACGCCGCCTTGTCCAGTGGCTTCGGATTCTTCTTGTCGCGCCCCATCGTCCATGGGCCGACCAATGCCGGTTCGGGTTCGCCGTGCATCGTCATCTCGACCGCCCAGCCATCGTCATCGTCGTTCTTGATGACCCGCGCGGTCCAGCCGTTGTCACGCCACAGGCGGGGCTCCTCGATGCTGGCGGAGCTGTCTTCTTCGTCGATCGTGTTGCTCATCGGCCAAATCTTACGCCCGGCGCCGAATCGGGCCTCGCGGGGTACCCGAGGCCGAACGGATAGCCACCCGGCCTCGTGCTGCGCGTCGCACCGTTATGCAGCCAGCAGCGCCTCGCGCCGCTCCTCCGGCGAAAAGCGCAGCGCAAATGCGCCGCTGCCGAGCAGCGCCTGCGCGCCGGCGAGCACCGTCAGGTACAGCGGATATTCCCAGCCACCATTGGGGTTCGAGAAGACCCAGCCATTGCCGATGTGCGCCCAGGTCGCGCCGAGCAGGATCGGCATCATCGCCAGCGACACCCAGCGCGTGCCGATGCCGAGCAGCAACATCACGCCCGCGACGGCTTCCATCCAGAAGACGACATAGGCGAGGGGTCCGGGAAGCCCGATCGATTCGAAGTACTGGGCCGTGCCGGGCAGCGTGTAGACAAAATATTTCAGCAACACGCTGTGTGCAATCAGCATCACGCCCAGGCCGACACGCAGCAGCGTGATGCCGTATGCGATGTGCCGTGGCATCTCGATGCTCCTCAGGCCGCCGCTGCGACGGTGGATTCGACGCGGAAACCCTTCTGCATCCACCGATCCCAGCCGCCTTCGACTTCGATCACGCGAAAGCCCTGCTTGACGAGTTCGAGCGAGGCCTCGGCCGCCAGGTGGCAGGTCTGGTCGTAGCAGTACACGTAGACCGGCAGGTCCTTGCTCAGTGCCGGGTTCTGCCACTTGCCTGGCGGCAGGTTGACCGCGCCGGGTGCGTGGCCCGCAGCGAAATCGCGCGGGTAGCGCACATCGACAACCTGGAAGCCGACCTTGGCCTGGTTGATCAGCACCTCGAGCTCATGCACGCCGGTGGTATAGGCGACGCGGGCGGCGAAGTGCTCCTGTGCACGTTGCAGATCGTAGTTTTCCATTTCCGTTTCCTCAAAAAGTGGGTGAGGGGCGGAACACCCGCCCGACGCCTGCATCGTGCCGAAATCGATGTTGTCGATAAAGGTGGTCAATCGAATAACATTGTTCACGTTCATAGCCAAATGGGGCTGGCCATGGAGAACCTTGCTGACATCGCCGTATTCGTTCAGGTGGTCGATGCGGGCAGCTTCACGGCCGCTGCCGAGCAGTTGAATGTCTCGAAGGCGGTGGTGAGCAAATATGTCTCGCGCCTCGAATCCCGCCTCGGCGCGCGGCTGCTGCAGCGCACGACCCGGCGGCTGACGCTGACCGAGGCGGGAGAGGCGCTGTATGCGAAAAGCGCAGGTGCGCTTGCCGAACTGGCCGAAGCAGAAAAGCTGGTCGCACACCTGACCGGCGCACCGCGCGGTCAGCTGCGCGTCACCGCGCCGACCTATTTCGGCAGCATCATCCTGGCGCCGCTGCTGAGGGACTTCATCGCGCGCTACCCGGAGATCCGGCTTGAGCTGGAGCTGGACGATCGCATCACAGACTTGGTGAAGGACCGCTTCGACGTCGCGGTGCGCATCTCACCGCAGGTCGATCCGGGGCTCGTCGCGCGCCGCGTCGGTGACTCGACGCTTGTCGTGGTCGGTTCGCCGGCCTACTTCAAGCGCAGGCCGCCGCCGAAAAACGTCGCCGAACTGAAGGACCACGTCGGCCTCGGCTACAGCATCGAGCGGATGCCGAACGAATGGAGCCTGCAGGCGCCGAATGGCCGCTGGGTCTCGGTGCGCATGGAGTGTCCGCTGTACTGCAACAGCGACTTCGTGCTGAAGCAGGCAGCACTGGACGGGCTGGGCCTGGCGGTATTTCCGCGCTTCTTCGTCGCGAAGGAACTTGACGACGGGCGGCTGATGCAGGCGCTTCCCGGCCATGGCATGCAGGCGCTCTCGATCAACCTCGTCTATCTGTCGCGCAGGAATCTGCTGCCGAAGGTGCGGGCGTTTGTCGATTTTGTCGCCGGATGCTTGGCCGGGCGGGTGTTGTGAACTTCGTTACCCCTCGTCGAAACGGGCCGGCATTGCACCGGCCCTGCGTGCTGTTGACGCCGCTGCCTCAGCAGCCGGCGATCGCCTCGAGTTTCTTCCTGTGTCCGTTGGGCATGTCGCCATAGGTCTCAAGGAAGTCTTTGGCAATCGCCTCCCTTTCGGCATCGGTCGCTGCGCCGGCAAGTTCCATGGCGACTTCACTCTTCGGATTGTTCGGGTTGGTGATCTTGCCCCAGCCCTTGCCGCCACCACAGACGGCCTGTATCTCGTGTGCGTGGAGAACTCTCATCGTCGGTATCCGTCAGGTTGAACATTTGCCAGGGTCCGGACCCTATGGTTGATGCCGAGGCCTGAACCCGGTTTCACTATGAAACCGATGAAGCTGTCTTCCAAGCGAAGACATCAACGGTTGCATGGAAAAAACGTCCTGCCCATGGCGCGCATCTGCGCACTGGCAGAGGTGGAGAATGTGTTGCTGGATTGAATAGCTCGATGAAGACGAGCCGCCCATTGAAGGAATACGATGACCCAGGATCTCGATCTGGCCGCATGGATCGGCCGCACCGAAACCATCACCGACCACATCGCTGCGACGCCGGTGAAGGCGCTGAACGCGACCCTCGATCACCCGCTGCACGACGTCCCCGACGGCACGCCGCTGCACCCGCTGTGGCACTGGCTTTATTTCCTGCCGCTGCACCAGCAAAGCGAGATCGGCACCGATGGCCATGCCAGGCGCGGCGGCTTTCTGCCGCCGGTCCCGCTGCCGCGCCGCATGTGGGCCGGCAGTCAGCTGGAGTTCCGGTCACCGATCCGCGTCGGCGATGTCGTCGAGCGGCGCTCGACGATCGCCAACGTGACGAGCAAGGATGGGCGCAGCGGCAAGCTGGTATTCGTCAAGGTGCGCCACGAACTGCGCTGCAATGGCGCAGACGATTTGGCGCTGGTCGAGTTTCACGACATCGTCTACCGCGACGCGAAGCAGCCGACCGATGTCGAGCCGCCTCCGCAACAGGCAGCACAGGACGCTGCGTGGCGGCGAACGATCGTGCCGGACGAGGTGCTGCTGTTCCGCTACTCGGCGCTGACCTTCAATGGCCACCGCATCCATTACGACCGCAAGTACGTGACGGAGGTTGAAGGCTATCCCGGCCTGATCGTGCACGGCCCGCTGATCGCGACGCTGCTGCTCGACCTGCTGCGCCGCAACGCGCCGGAAGCCGAGGTCGCGAGCTTCAGCTTCAAGGCAGTGCGGCCGACCTTCGATCTGCACCCATTCCAGGTCAACGGCCAGCCGTCGGATGATGGCAACAGTGTCCGCCTGTGGGCGCAGGACCACGATGGCTGGTTGACGATGGACGCCGTCGCGACACTCGGCCGGTGAGCGCCGATCCAGGACTTTGTTCAGTGTTGATGCAGTAAGCTGGAAGCTGCCGGGCGTCGTCGCGACGCCCGTCTCGTCGTCAACGTATCGCACACCGAAGCCCCCAATTTGAATCATCTTGATCGTCGGCCTGTACCGACCGTTTTGCAAGACCACGGCGCATCTGTCGCCGGACCGACCGGGCACGCGCCCGGTGCTTCCGCCGCCGCAGTCGCAGCCGCGGATGATGGCCGTGACCGGGTGCAGCCGGCATGATCAACGGGCTCGATTTCGGATTCGACTTCACCAGGCTGCCGCTGCTCGACTTCGCGGCATCGCTGGCGCTGGTGCTGATCCTGCTGCTGATCCGCGTCGCGGCCGGCCATGCGATCCGCAGGCGCACCGACGCCGCGCCGCAGACGCAGCGCCGCTGGTCGGCGAATGTCAGAAACCTGCTGCTGTTCGTCGCGCTGCTCGGACTGATGATGATCTGGGCGCCGCAACTGCGCACCTTTGCGCTGTCGCTGACCGCGGTCGCGGTCGCCGTCGTCATCGCGACTAAGGAACTGATCCTGTGTTTTTCCGGATCGTTCATCCGCGCATCGTCGCGCTCGTTCAGCGTCGGCGATCTGATCGAGATTGCCGGCACACGCGGCGAGGTCGTCGACCACAATGTCTTCGTCACGATGGTCCACGAGGTCGAGCCGTCGACACACAGCTACACCGGTCGCACGGTGGTGCTGCCGAACAGCGTCTTCCTCGGCCAGCCGATGCGCAACGAGCGCCTGATGCGTGACTACACCTACCACGCGTTTTCGCTGACGCTCGATCCGCTGGTCGATGTCTTTGCGCACCGTGCCGAGATCGAGGCGATCGTGCTTCGGCACTACGAGCCGCTGAAGGAAGCCGCCGAGAAAGCCGGCGCCAGGGTCGAGCGACATCTGCAGGCGGACCTGAGCGATGCCCGGGTACGGGTTGCGCTGCGCACCACCGAGCTCGGCAAATACCGCATCGGCGTGACCGTGTTCTGCCCGACCCGCTTGGCCGAGTCGCTCGAGAACGGCATCACCTGCGAGGTGATGTCGTACCTGCACGGCATCGCCAGCGGACTGCAGCGCGAGCAACTGGCGGTTGGCGATCGAACCGCCGCTGCAGACGATGCAGCGCAGCGGTGAGCGGCTGCCGGGCTTGTGCCTGAGCCCTGCGGCGGCGCGAATTCTCGATTAGTCTCGCGCGCATGAGTGAATCCGAGAACGACGCAGAACCCGTCCCAGCCCCGCCGAACCGCCCGCATTCGCCGCTCGATCTGTTCCGCTCGTTCACGCTGCTCGCGTTGCAGGGTTTCGGCGGCGTGATGGCGATCACGCAGCGCGAGCTGGTCGAACGCAAGCGCTGGCTGACCCGCGAGGAATTTCTCGAGGACTGGGCCGTTGCGCAGGTTCTGCCCGGGCCGAATGTCGCCAACCTCGCGGTGATGCTCGGTGACCGCTACCTCGGCATGCGCGGCGCATTGGCCGCTCTGGCCGGCCTGTTCGCGCTGCCATTGCTGGTCGTGCTGGCGCTGGCGTTCGGCTACCAGAGCCTGAGCCATCTGCCGGCGATGCAGGGCGCGATGCGCGGCATCGCGCTGGTGGTGTCAGCGCTGATCCTGGCCACCGCGCTGAAGCTGGTGCCGGCCTTGCGCCACCATCCCGGCGGACAGGCCTTCAGCGTGTTGTCGGGTCTGGCGACGGTGGTCTGCGTCGTCTGGCTGAAGTGGCCGCTGCTCTGGGTGCTGCTGTCGATTGGTGGCGTGTCGTGCCTGTGGACATACCGTTGCCTGATGGCGGGCACGGCCGCGGCAAGCAGGGTGCGCGCATGAACATCGTCTTGAACTGGTCCGACTGGCTCGCACTGTTCGGACATTTCCTGACCTTGTCGCTGCTCGCCGTTGGCGGTGGCTTCAGCGTCGTGCCGGGCATGCACCGGTTTCTGGTCACCGAACATGGCTGGCTGAGCGATCCGCAGTTCGCGTCGTCGATCGCACTGGCCCAGATGGCACCGGGCCCGAACGTACTGTTCGTTGCGCTGCTCGGCTGGCATGTCGGCATCAACAGTGGTGGCGTGTTGTGGGCGCTGCTCGGCGCGACGCTGTGCCTGGTCGGCATCGTGTTGCCGAGTTCGGTGCTGACCTTGTTTGCAACCCGCTGGGCGCGGCGCAATCGGCAGCGCCCCGCCGTGCGCGCCTTCAGCCTCGGCCTGACCCCGCTGGTGGTGGCGCTGCTGGCATCGACCGCCTGGCTGCTGCTCGAGCCGAATATCGGCGCCGACGCATCATGGCGCTACTGGCTGGCGGGTGTGGTCGCGGTGCTGGTGGTATGGAAGACCAGGATGCACCTGTTGTGGTTGCTGTTGGCGGGTGCAGTGGCTGGCGCGCTGGGCTGGATCTAGCGTGCGCGAGCACCCACCGATCCGCCTGCTTTACCAGGACAACCGCCTGATCGCCGTCGACAAGCCGCCCGGTCTGCTCGTCCACCGCACTGCGCTCGATGCCCATGAGACCGACGACCTGATGACGCGGCTGCGCGCCGAGTTGCCAGACGAGCCGTTGTGGCCGGTGCATCGGCTCGACAAGGGCACGTCGGGCCTGCTGCTGCTCGCGCGTGATGCCGATGCGGCGCGGCAGCTCGGCCTGGCTTTTGCCGCAGCAGCTTGCAGCAAGCGTTACCTGGCGCTGGTTCGCGGCTGGCCGGCCGAGCAGGGCTCGATCGACCGCCCGTTGGCGCGCGACCCGGAACTGCCGTCGAGCGGCCAACCGCAGCTGCCGTCGCGCACCGATTGGCTGCGACTGCAGTGCCTCGAGTGGCCGCTGCAAACCCATCCCGGGCACGCAACGACACGGCTGGCGATGCTGGCAGTGATGCCACACACCGGCAGGCGGCACCAGATTCGCCGCCATCTGAAGGCGCTGGCGCACCCGCTGATCGGCGACAGCACCCACGGCAAGGGGCCGCTGAACCGGGCCGTCGCCGAATTTGTCGGCCACATGCGGCTGTGGCTGCATGCGCAGCAGTTGACGCTGCCGCATCCAGACGACGGCCGGCCGCTGACGTTGTCGTGTCCGCCCGGGCTCGAGTGGGCCGCACTGCCTGGCGTCGATGCCAGCTGCTGGGCGCTGCCGGCGCAGATCGGCCGCTGATCCTGACCGTTCTTATTTCGCCGGACGCAGCCGGCGCACCAGCGCGCCGCCGACGCGGCGAAGCAACCAGCGCGGCGTGGCCCGGCTTGCGAGGTTGGCGGCCTGATTCAGCGCGCCGGGCACACGGATCACCTCGCCGGCCATGCATGCCTTGTAGCCCTGTTCCGCCACTTCGTCGGCGCTGCCGACGACGAGGGCCGGCAGCCCGCCGAGCTCGCCGCTTTTTTTTCTGGCCTTGTCGAGCATCGCCGTGGCGGTGATGCCCGGGCACAGCGCCGTGATCGATACGCCGGTGCCGTGCAATTCCTCGGCCAGCGATTCGGTCAGCGACAACACATAGGCCTTGGTCGCCGCATAGGTGGCGAGCTGCGGGACCGGCTGGAACGCGGCAATCGATGCGACATTGAGCACGCGACCATGCCCGCGCGCGACCATCGGCGGCAGAAAATGCGCCAGCATCTCGCTCAGTGCGTTGACGTTCAGGTCGATCATCTCGCGATGCCGGCTGGCGCGCATCTCGATGAAGCCGCCATGTTCGAGCACGCCGGCATTGTTGACCAGCAGATCGATCGGCCGCCGCGCCCGCTCCATCGCCGCAGCCAGCTGCAGCGCCGCACCGGGCTGGGCCAGATCGGTCGCCCAGACCCAGGCCTTGACGTGATGTTGTCCGGCAAGTTCGGCGGCCAGCGCCTTCAGCTTGTCGGCGCTGCGCGCAACCAGCACGAGATTGAAGCCGGCGCGCGCGAACCGATGCGCCAGGGCTTCGCCGATGCCGGATGAGGCGCCGGTGATCAGCGCAGTCAGGCCGCTGCCGGCGGCGGTTTGCCTCTTGTTTGCGCTCACCCGTTCTCCCTTGTGGTTATCGTCAGCTGCACATGACCCTCGTGCGCATGGATCGACGGCAAACTGCCTGGCAGCAGCCTCCCTCGCGGCCCCGGCAACTGCTCGATCCGACGCAGCGGCGGGCCGGCGCTCGCGGCCGGTGGCTGCCGTGTCGTCGCTGTGGCAATCGGTGACATCGGTTGTCCCTCTTCGCGGCAAGTATGAACGGGATGCGATGAGGGTCAGTTCGCCGCCCGGAGCGGACATCTGGCGCCTGGGCCGTGCCAAACTTTGTAGGAGGGGCTTCAGCCCCGATTCGGGGTCTTGGCCGCGCGCATGCCCTTCGAATCGCATGCCAAGACCGAGCGGCGCGGCAGGCGGCACCCGGTCGTGGCTCATGATGCGGCGGTCCTCGCTGGCGCTCGGACTGCGCTGCGATGCTCGGCCCAGGGTCGCGCGGCGGAACTCGCTACGTTCGCTGCGCTCACTGCGCTCGGACAACCGCCGCGAGCATGTTTGTTGATGCTCGCTGCGCTCGCCGACCCTGAACCTCCGCTTCTCGCCGCCGCATAAATCGCCCCGCCCGGGCACCGCCTGCCGCGCAGTGACGCTGGTGAACTTCGTCGAAATCCTCGGTGCTGCCGCAAAGGCGTGGGCGGGTGGCTGCTGGCGCGCATATGCGCAGCCGAGAAGCGCAGGGCTTGTGGCCCGCGAGCGCAGCGAGCATCAACAACTGGCTTGTCGCGGACTGTTTGAGCGCAACGAGCGAAGCGAGTGCAGCGAGTTTCCGCGACGGGCCACAAGACCGAGCATCGCAGGGAACCCGAGCGCCCGGCGCGAGGGCAAGCATCTAAGCGCAAGCGGCCGCCCGCCCGCGCCTTTGCTCTCGCCTCTGTGCGAGCCGATTCGCAGTCGTGCAAGAGCCCGAATCGGGGCTGAAGCCCCTCCTACAAAGTCAGCCCAGCCAGCGAAATCAGCGACCGCTAAAGGCCGCTTGCCGACATACGACGCCCTGCTACCGGCGCGCATATGATGGAAATCATCAGATTCACGGCAGGGAAGTTTGCATGGAAAACAAGGTTGCGGTGATCGTCGGTGGTGGCAGCGGCATGGGAGCAGCCGCGGCGCGAAGGTTTGCGCTTGACGGCTTCAAGGTGGCGGTGATGTCGTCGTCGGGCAAGGGTGAGGCGCTCGGCATCGAGCTTGGCGGCATCGGCGTGACCGGGTCGAACCAGTCGAATGACGATCTGCGCCGCCTCGTCGATGTTGTCGTCGAACGGTGGGGCCGCATCGATGTGCTGGTCAATGGCGCCGGTCACGGCCCGAAGGCGCCGGTGCTCGAGTTGAGCGACGAGCAATGGCACGCCGGCCTTGAGGTTTATTTATTGAACGTGATCCGCGCCGCACGCCTCGTGACGCCGCTGATGGTCGGGCAGGAAACCGGTGGCGCGATCATCAACATCTCGTCGGCGTGGGCGATCGAGCCGAGCCCGCTGTTTCCGACCTCTGCGGTATTTCGCTCCGGCTTGGCCGCATTCACGAAACTGTATGCCGATCAGTACGCACCGAAGCGCGTGCGGATGAACAACGTGCTGCCGGGCTGGATCGACAGCCTGCCGGAGAAGGACGAGCGCCGCGACGCGGTGCCGATGCAGCGTTATGGCCGCAGCGACGAAGTCGCCGCGACGATTGCCTTCCTCGCGTCGGATCAGGCCGCGTACATCACCGGCCAGAATATCCGCGTCGATGGCGGGTTGATGCGCTCGCTGTAGTGCCGCGCTCGTCGGCCTGGTGGGCAATCGCTGATCGGCAGCGAGGAAGGCGGGCAAGCCTCAGAATCGGGCGATGAAAGCACCCGCTCGTTTGCAGAACCTGATCGCCGAAGGGCTGATCGATGATGTCGTCCGCCAGCTGAAAAGCGGCAAGGAAGCCGATGTCTTCGTCGTGCGCAGCGGTGGCGAGACGCTTGCCGCCAAGGTCTACAAGGAGGCCCAGCAGCGCAGCTTTCGACAGGCGGTCGATTACACCGAGAACCGCAAGGTGCGCAACAGCCGCCAGGCCCGCGCAATGGCAAAGGGCACGCGATTCGGTCGCGAGCAGCAGGAGGCTGCATGGCAGAGCGCCGAGGTCGATGCACTGCACCGGCTTGCCGCCGCTGGGGTGCGGGTGCCGCGGCCAATCAATTTCTACGATGGTGTGTTGCTGATGGAACTGGTGGCCGATGCCGACGGCCACGCCGCACCGCGGCTGAACGATCTGCCGTCGTTCAGCATGGCCGATGCGCTGCAGCACCATGCGACGCTGCTCGACGAGGTCGTGCGCATGCTGTGTGCCGGCGTGATCCATGGCGACCTGTCCGAGTTCAACATCCTGCTCGCCGCCGACGGCCCGGTGATCATCGATCTGCCGCAGGCTGTCGATGCCGCCGGCAACAACCATGCGCCACGGATGCTGATGCGCGATGTCGACAACCTGCGCAATTTCTTCGGCCGGCATGCGCCGTCGCTGCTGCCGACGCAATATGGTCCGGAAATCTGGTCGCTGTTTGCCAGCGGCCTGCTGACACCTGAGACCGTGCTGACCGGCCGCTACGAACCACGGCGCGGTGCCGTCGATCTGACTGCGGTGTTGCGCGAGATCGAGGATGCGCGGCTAGAAGAACAGGCGCGGCTGCTGCGGATGGCTTGAGCGCTGACGCCGTGGCGGGTCAGCCGGCCGCGTCGTAGGCCCGCTTCAACCAGCCGACCAGTGCCGCATCGATCTGCGAGCGGTCGGTGATCCGCGTCGTTGCCTGGCACATGCTGCCGGAAGGCTGCTGCTTCAGCCGCTCATCGGGCGGCAGATCCTTCGCATTCAGGCCGATCTCGATCGCGGTTCTTGTCGCCGGCCCAACCATCGCAAACTGCTTGTTGCGGCGCAGGCTCACGTAGGCCTTTTTCGGCGCGACCTCGAAGCTGCCGAAGGCGCGCACAACCTCGATCACCGCGTCGTGCAGCGGACGCAGCTCCGCTTTCGCGCCGGTATAGATCGTGTCGAGCGGGTCGCCTTGATCCGCTGGCACTGGCGCGGCCGGCGCGCCGCCGCCGAGGTCGGGCAGCGGCTTGTCGATGAAGTGGACGACTGCATTCGCATCGCCAAAACCGAGCTTGAAGTGCTCCATCAGCCAGCTGCGTTTCTCGCCGTATTTGACCGCGCCGCTGGCCGCCACCGCGGCATGCAGTTCGGCGATCGTCTTGCCGGTCTTGGCCTGGATATTTTTCAGTTGCGTGATCGTTGCGGCTTGCGGATCGGCCATCGCTGTCTCCTCGTTTGCGGTGATGTTGCGTATCGTTGCGGCCCGCTACGGCTTCTTCTGCCGCTCCATGCGCACCCGCCACGCCTCCTTCCAACCGTCCGGCGTTTTCGATTCGGTCAGCACAACGTAGGCGTCGTTGCCGTCGCGGCGCCATGAACTGCGGTAGGTCAGCTGCTGGGTGCCGTCGCGGTACTGTTCCTCCGGAAACTGCAGCACATCGCCGTTCGCCGTCACGGTGCCGCGGCTGTTGCCGCCGAGCACGTTGATATAGAGGTAGTGCATCGTCTTCGATGGCGCATCGAAGTAGTAGATCGTCTCGCCGCCATACGGTGCGGGCCCGCCGGAAACCGTGTGCCGGTCGCGCAGGAAAAACCCGCCGTAGACCCACTCGAAGCAGTGTTCGTCGAGCTGTTTGCCATCGGCAAATTGGCCTTTCCAGCAACTGCCGGCCAGGAATGCCAGCGGTTCGAAATGCGCTGGCGGATTGGCCTTCTGTGCGTTTGCCAGCGCCGGCAGCATTGCGAGCGTCAACCACAGGGCTTTTTTCATCGTTCAACTCCTTCGGGTCTTGCGTGGCGGTCTTGCGGCATCGCCTTGCTGCAGCAACTGGTCGAGGTATTGCCGCAACTGGCCGACCGCCATGTCGTATCGCGCGACATCGCGGTAGGTGCGGGCGAGCATCACGCCGCCTTCCATCGTCGTCAACACGAAGCAGGCGAGTGCGCGCCGGTCGAGCCGGTCCGGCAGCCGCGGGCCGGCGTCGACAAGACAGTGCTCGACGGCATCGGTCCAGGCCGTGAAATTGGCCATCAGGCCGGCACGCACCGGCGGGTCGGGTTCGTGCAGCTCGAGCGCGATGCTGCCGATCGGGCAACCATAGCTGCAGTCCGTGCCGAGCAAGGCCTCGCGGTAACCCGCCAGCAGCGCGAAGATGCGCTCGATCGGATCGTCGATACCGTGCCAGGCCGGCGCCAGCAGCATCTCGTCGATGCCACCGTGGTAGAGATCGAGAACCGCCAGCAGCACATCCTGCTTGCCGGGGAAAAAGTGATACAGGCTGCCGCTGTGCACGCCGGCGCGCTGCAGCAGATCGGCAATGCTGGTCGACTGGTAACCCTTCTGCCAGAACAGCTCCATCGCTGCAACGACGATGCGCGAGCGGGTTTCCTGCTGGCTGGGTTGAGCGCTCATTCAAGTCAGTCTACGTCGACTTGATTGATCGATCAAGCCGGGAGGTCCCGTCATCTGCCACGCGGCGTCGAGGCCGGCGGCAGATTCACGCCGCTTGCCAGCGTCGGTCGCTCGAACGTCCGCGGCTTTCGTTCCTGCGGTTGCCGGCGCGCCACATCCGGCTGAAAACCGCCTTGCCTGCTTCGAGAGCCGGCTGATAGGATTCACCTCTCCCGCCGGAAAACGCCGATGAACGCCATCCACGCCAGCATCACGCACGCCGCCAACAGCGGCCCGCTGCCGGCCGGCCAGTCGCGACGGGCCATCGGCGCAGCGAACATCTGGTTCGCGCCGGTTTGCACCGGTTTCTAGCCCTCCCGGCATCCGACTTCGATCCGAAGTTCCGCTGAGAGACCAGCGGAAGAAGCGCAGTTTTTCTTCCGCTGCCCTGGGTCCAACGACCCGCCAGCGTGCCCACAAGGCAACGCGTCAAGAAGAAGAATGGGGTGGCCGCGATGAAGACGGCGCTTCTCGAATTGAACGATCGATGGCTGCGCCAATTGCGCGCGCGGTTTGCGCTGCCCGCCGGCGATCTGCTGCGCAATGCCATCTACCGGCGGCTGTGGACGTCGATCCTGATCAGCTCGTTCGGCGGCCAGGTGACGATGCTCGCCTTGCCGCTGACCGCTGCGGTGCTGCTGCATGCCACGCCGACGCAGATGGGCCTGCTGACGGCGATGGAAATCGCGCCGTTCGTGCTGTTTTCGCTGCCGTTCGGCGTCTGGCTCGACCGCGTGCGCAAGCTGCCGGTCTATATCTTTGGCGAACTGCTGCTCGCCGCGGTGGTCGCGAGTGTGCCGCTCGCCTGGTGGATGGGCTGGTTGTCGATGAACTGGCTGTATGTGGCCGGCTTCGTGATCGGCACCGTCTACACCGTCGCCGGCAGCGCCGCGCAGATCGTGTTGACGCAGGTCGTCTCGCGCGACCGGCTGGTCGAGGCGCATGCAAAAAATGCGCTGGCTCACTCGGGCGCCGAAGTCGCTGGTCCGGGTCTCGCCGGTGCATTGATCAAGATGGTCGGCGCGCCGCTCGCGCTGCTGGTCGACGCGCTGCTGCTGGTCGTCTCGGCGGCGATCCTGCGCGGCATCCAGATCAACGAGCAGCGCCGCCAGCTTGCCGGTGCAAGGTTCTGGAACGACCTGCGCGCCGGGCTGCGCTTCGTCGCCGGCAACCGCCTGCTGGTTGCGCTGGCGATCGCGGTCGGCGTCTGGCAGATGTGTCACCACGCGGCGATCGTCGTGCAGATATTGTTCGCGACCCGCAAGCTCGGCATGAGCGAGCAGGCGGTCGGCCTGAGTTACATGGGCATGGGCCTCGGCACCGTGGTCGCCAGCATGTTCGGCAACCGGATCAGCCGCCGCATCGGCCCCGGCCCTTGCCTGGTGCTCGGCTTTGCGGTCAGCGGCGCCGGCTGGCTGCTGCTGTCGTTTGTCCCGGCCAATGCCTGGGGCGCGCCGCTGTTCGCGCTGATGCTGATGCTGTTTGCCGCCGGCGCGGTGCTGGTCTTCATCAACTTCCTCGCGCTGCGCCAGGCGGTGACGCCGGACGCTTTGCTCGGCCGGATGACCAGCACGATGCGCTGGCTGATCCTGATTCCGGCAGGCCCCGGTGCGCTGCTCGGCGGCTGGCTCGGTGAACATGTCGGGCTGCGCGCATCGCTGGCATTTGCCGGCGGCAGCGCGCTGCTGCTGGCGATCGCCGCCTGGCGCTCGCCGCTGATCCGCGGCATTCGCACGCTGCCGAAGACCGACGGCGACGACGACGGCGCGGCGCCTGCGGTTGCCGGCACGCCGCTGCCGGAGACGGCCTGAGGCGCTGCTGGCTGCCAGGTGCTAACCTGTGCAGCCACAGGAGTCCAGATGCTTGATGCCCGCACCGTCGTCGACGGCAACCACCCCCGGAGGCCGTGATGATCGACACGATCCTGCTGACCGCCGCGCGCATCGTCACCTACGAGAACCAGCGCTCGATGACCAATGCGAGCGGCTTCTTCTTTCGCCGCGACGAGCGGCTGTTTCTGGTCACCAGCCGGCATGTGCTGCTCGACAAGCCGAGCGGCCACCACCCGAACCGGATCGAGATCGAACTGCATACCCGCGAGCGCGACATGGGCCGGTCGATCGGCTTTTCGGTGCCGCTGTACCGCAATGGCCGCAGCCAGTGGCGCCAGGGTACCGACAGCGGCGGCGAGATCGACATCGCGATGATCGAACTCGAACGCGCCGCCCTGCCGGCGACGACGGTACTGCGGGCGTTCACGCCCGAGCACCTGCAGGATTCGGAGCAGCCGGTGCAGATCGGCAGTTCGCTGCTCGTGGTCGGCTTCCCGCTCGGCTTCCACGATACGCTGCACCACCTGCCGGTCGTCAGGCAGGCGGTGATTGCATCGGCCTTCGGCATGCGATTCCAGGGCCAGGGTTATTTTCTGACCGATGCGCGCACCCACCGCGGCACCAGCGGCGCGCCGATCGTGATGCACGACCCGGCGTCTGCCGACCCGGAGCTGCCGTGGAAGCTGCTCGGCGTGCACTCGGCTCGGCTCGACATGAGCAACCGCGACAAGGTGGTCGACGAATCGCTGGGCCTGAACTGCGCCTGGTATGCCGACATGCTGTTGACGCTGAGCGAGGCCTGAGGCAGACCCGCGGCGCCTCCTTCAGCCGGCCCGGGCGACAAAACCCTGCAACGGCCTGTCTCTCGCGGAATCGGGGCGTTGTCCGACAGCCCGCCGGCCGGCCGGATCGTACCGTTGCCGTGCCGGCTGATCCCATTGCCGCGGCCACGAACCGGCTCTCATGACCTACGATGTTTCGGGCTATCACCTGCTGCTCGTCGCGATCGGGCTGATCGTCATCCTGTCGTACTGGCTGCCGCGCTTCGTCTCGGGGCGCGAACCGACGTCGTCGGCGTTGTTGATCGGGCTCGGGCTGGTGGCGCTCGGCGGGCTCGGGGTCGGCGAGAGCATTGATCCGGTCACGCTGCCCAAACCCTGGGAGATCGTCAGCGAGTTGTGCGTGATCGTCGGCCTGTTCGGCGTCGGCCTCAGGATCGACAAGCTGGGGGCTGGTGCGCAATGGCGTTCGACGATCCGCCTGTTGCTGATCGCGATGCCGCTGTGCATCGCCGCGGTGACGCTCGCGGGCTGGGCCATCGGGTCGATGACGCTCGCCGGCGCGCTGCTGCTCGGTGCGGTGCTCGCGCCGACCGATCCGGTGCTGGCGGGGGATATCCAGGTCGGCCCGCCGCTGGAGGGCGGTGAGCATCCGGTGCGCTTCACGCTGACCACCGAGGCCGGGCTGAACGACGGGCTCGCCTTTCCGTTCGTCTACCTCGCAGTCGCATTCGCCGCGGCCGGACAGCTCGACCTGCCGTTGCTCGGTGACTGGCTGCTGTGGGATGTCTGCTACCGCATCAGCGTCGGTACGCTGGCCGGCGCGGCAATGGGCTGGCTGCTCGGCAAGATCATGTTCGACTGGCCAGGCGGCAATGCACTGGCGAAGACAAATTCGGCGCTGACCGCCTTTGCCGGCGTGCTGATCGTCTACGGGGTCACCGAAGCGGTCGAGGGCTACGGCTTCATCGCCGCCTTTGTCGCGGGCTTGACCTTGCGCCGCCAGGAGTCCCGCCACCACTTCCATGCCAAGCTGCACGACTTCGTGCAATCGATCGAGCATGTGCTGACCGCGCTGCTGCTGCTTGCCCTCGGCGCGGTGCTGCCCCAGCTGTGGCCGCACCTGTCGTGGAGCGCAGTGGCGATCGGCCTCGGCCTGATCCTGGTTTTTCGCCCGCTGTGTGCGTGGCTGGCGTTGCGCGGCGAGGCCAGCGCGTCGCCGCGCGAACAGGCGGTTGTGGCCTTCTACGGCATCCGCGGGATCGGCTCGGTCTATTACGTTGCCTACGCGACCAGCCACATCGAGATGGCGGACAAGGGCGCGTTGTGGGCGACCGTCGCCTTCACGATCGTCGCATCGACGGTGATCCACGGCTTTACCGCCGGCATCGCGGTCGAGCGAGCGACACGTGAAGGCGAGCAGCGAAAGCGCGCCTGACGCTCGACAGCGGCCTCAGCAGGCCGCGACGACGATGATCTCGACCAGCAGTTCGGCCGAGGCCAGCTTGGCTTCGCAGGTCGCTCGGGTCGGCACCGCATCCTGCGGAATCCAGGCGGCCCAGGCTTCGTTCATGCCGGCGAAGTCGCGCTCGATGTCGCGCAGCCAGATCTGTGCCGACAGCAGCCGCGAGCGGCTCGAGCCGACACTTTCCAGGTAGCCGTCGATCTTCGCGAGCACATCGGCGGTCTGCGCGCCGATGTCGCCGCTGCGGTCGGAGGCGGTGACGCCGGCCAGATAGACGGTGTTGTTGTGGACGACGATGCGCGACAGGCGCTGGTTCGATTGATGGCGTTGGATGTCGGTGGTCATGCGGCGAGGCTTTGAGAGGAGGAGGGGGATGCCGCGGCGGGCGCGGCGGCGAAGCGGTCGATCGCAAATGGCGCGATCGGCTGCGTGCTGCGGCCGTCGAGCAGCAACTCGGCGACGATCTGGCCGACGATCGGGCTCAGTTCGAAGCCATGTGCCGAAAAGCCGAATGCATGAACCAGATTGGGCCGTGTGCGACTGGCACTGATCACCGGAATGTGATCCGGCATGAAACCCTCGACGCCGGCCCAGGCGCGGTTGATCGCGATGCCGCGCAGGTGTGGAAACAGGTCGGTGACGGTGCGGGCGCTGGTCGCCAGCTTCATCATGTCGACCTCGCCGTGGCCTGCCACCGGGTCTGCCGCGCAGGTCAGGCCGCCGCCGATCACCACCGTGCCATTGGCAAATTGCTTGAACGACAGCGCGCGACCGGTTGCGCCGAGCACCGGCTTGACGAAGGGCGCAACCCGCGTCGTCACCATCAGCATCAGCCCGACGGCCTCGAGCGGCACCGGTTCGTCGACCTGGCGCGCAAACTCGCCGGCCCACGCGCCGGCGGTATTGACGAGGAAGTCGGCGTCGAAGCGTTGGCTCGGCGTGTCGACCTGCCAGCGTTCACCGATACGCTCGATGCGATCGGCCGGCGTGCCTTCGTGGATGATCACGCCGAGGCGCTCGCAGGCGTGGCGGAAGGCGGTGACGACGCCATACGGATAGGCATAACCGTCGTCGGCGGCCCAGATCGCGCCGCTGATGTTCGGCGTCAGTGCCGGCACCAGTTCGCGCACGACCTCGGGCCCGACCAGTTCCTCATGGGTATAGCCGAGCGCATTGAGTTGCTCGACGCGCTGGCGCAGCCGCTCCAGTTCGGCCTCGGTCTCGGCCAGTTTCAACTGGCCGCTGGCGACGAAGCCCGGGTTCTCGCCGACCAGGTCGGCCAGGTTGTGCCAGAGTGTGCGCGCGGCAACCGAAAGCGGCACCTCGGCCATGTGTCGATATACCGTTCGCACGCCGCCGGCATTGACGCCGGACGCATGGCGGCCGCAATAGTCGGCTTCGAGCAGCCGCACGCTGCAGCCGCGGCGCGCCAGTTGCAGCGCGCTCGACAAGCCCTGCAGCCCGCCGCCGATGATCAGCACATCGGAGCCGCCGGCCGTCGTCGGATCAGCTTTCACGGGCCAGGCCTCCGAGCGTGACCGGCTTGATCGGCGGCCGGATCCGGTAATAACCGACCTCGGCCGGCGCCACCTTGCGCGCATCGGCGATCACCTCGGTCACCGTCAGCCCGCACATGCGGCCTTGGCACGGGCCCATGCCGCAGCGGCCGAAAGCCTTGGCCTGGTTCGGGCCGCTGCAGCCGAGGTCGACATGGGCGCGGATGTCGCCGGCGGTGACTTCCTCGCAGCGGCATACCGTCACCGAGTCGGCCGGCACGCGGTGTTTCGGCCGGTACAAGGCGTCGAGGAACGGCCTGATTGCGAGCTGTCCGCTCAGTTCCTGGCGCAGCGGTGCGGCCAGTCGATCACGTTGCGCCTCGTCGATGTGATCGCACTGGCGTGCCACTTCCAGGCCGGCCAGCCGGCCTTGAGTCGCCGCTGCCAATGCGCCGCCGATGCCGGCGCCGTCGCCTGCAATGAAGATGCCGGGTGTGCTCAGTTCGTACCAGGCGCTGGTCTGCGGCCGCCAGCAGAGCTGCTCGTCGTCCCAGTCGTGTTCGGCACGCAGCGACCAGCTGATCTGGGTATTTGGCACCACGCCCTGGTGCAGCAGCACGACATCGGCATCGATGCGCTGCTCGCGGCCACCGATCTTGAAACGCAATGCCTGCGCACGCTCACTGCCTTCGACCGCCAGATCGCTGGCACCGCTGTGGAACGGAATCTTCGCCGCACGCAATGCCGCCATCAGCTTCAGGCCCTTGGCCAGCATCGGCCAGCCGCGCAAGGCACCGCCGGCATGGCGTGCCGCGCGAAGGTAATCGGCGCGCTCGGTGGTATCGACGATCGCGCGAATCTTCACGCCGGCCCGGAGATACTGCCAGCCGAGCAGATAAAGCAACGGCCCGCAGCCGGCCAGCACCAGCCCGTCCTGCGGCACTGCCTGCGTCGTCTTCAGCAGGATCTGCGCCGCGCCGGCCGTCATCACGCCGGGCAGTGTCCAGCCCGGAATCGGAAACGGCCGCTCCATCGCGCCGGTCGCCAGCACCACGCGTTTGGCCTGCCAGGCGCGTACGCCGCCGTTCTGCATCCCATTCACCCGGTGCTCGCGCGTCACTTCCCAGACCGCGACGCCACGCTCGTAACGCGCGCCGCTGGCCGCGAAGGCCTTCGCCAGGTCGCCGCCGGCCGCATAGTCGGGGCCGAGCAGCGCCAGCCGCTGCGGATCGGACTCGGTCACCGCACGGTAGATCTGGCCGCCCGGGGTCGCCTGCTCGTCGAGCAACACGACCGAGGCACCGGCGTCGCTGGCGGCGATCGCCGCCGACATGCCGGCGGGTCCGGCGCCGATCACGACGACATCAACCTGTTCAAGCTGCATGGTCGACCTCCGCCGCTGCGACCGTCGGCGCATGGTCCTGCGTGCGCACCGACATGCCTTCGCGCACGGTGACCAGGCACGATTGCACCGACGGCTCGCCGTCGATCTCGACCAGGCACTCGAAACACACACCCATCATGCAGTAGGGCGCCCGCGAGCCGCCGCTGACCGCGGAGCCCCGAAAACGCTGCACACCGGCGAGCAGCAGGGCCGCCGCGACGCTGCTGCCGGCGGGTACCGTCAGCGGCTGGTCGTTGAAGCGGATCTGGACGGTGGCGGCGGATGCCGCCGACGGCAATTGCCGGAACAGGATTTCAGTGGCCATGGGTATATTGACGGTTGGGGTCCGCGAAGCGGTCGCCGGAAAACGAGTCGATGCCGGCCGGTGCGGCGCCGCCCAGAATCCACGGCGCGAGCAGCTGGGCATGGTTGGCCGCCAGCGTGACGCCGCTGTGGCAGGTGACGACAAATGCGCCGGGGCAGCGGTCGGACTGCTGGTAGATCGGAAAGCCGTCCGGGCTCATCACGCGCAGCGCAGCCCAGGATCTGACGAGCTTCAGCCGCGACAAGGCCGGGAAGGTGCGCACCGCGCGCCGCGCGATTGCGGTGACGACTTCGGTCGTCGTGCGGTCGTCGAGACCGACATCCTCCATCGAGTCACCGAGCTGCACCGTGCCCTCATCGGTCTGGCGCACGTTCAGCGTCGGAAAATCGAGAAACGGTGCCGCGCGTTCGCAGATCAGCACCTGGCCGCGGTTCGGCTGCACCGGCGCGTTCAGCCCGACCAGCGGCGCCAGCTTGGCATTGCCGAGGCCGGCGGCCAGCACGATGCGCGGCGCCTGCAGCACCTCGCTGCCGGTGCGCACCGCGAACCGGCCGTCGGCAAAATCGATCGCCTGCACCGAGCGGCCGCCGAGCAGCTCGACATCGTGACGGTGCATCGCCGCATGGAAGGCGCGCAGCAGCTTCAGCGGATTGACGTCGCCGTCGAGCGGCGTATAACTCGCGCCGACCACATCCGGCCCGATCTGCGGCACCCGGTCGCGGACAGCCGCGCGATCGAGCATCTCGAACGGATAGTCGTCCGCGCTGCCGCCGAGATCGTTGCGGATCGCCTGCAGGCGATCGTTCCTGGCGGCCATCTCCGCGTCGGAAAACGAGAAGGCATAACCACCCGGCTGGCGCAGCTGCACGTCGACACCGGTCTGCTCGCGCAGCTCGGCGGCGAGTCGCGGCCAGGCCCGCGCCGACTGCATCGTCCAGCGCGCATAGGGCGTGTAGCCATAACCCTTGCCCTGCACCCAGACCAGGCCGAAATTGCCACGTGAGGCGCGGAAGGCCTGGTCGCCTTCGTCGACGACGATCACGCGCGCCTGCTGCGCCGCGAGGCCGTAGGCGACCGCGGTACCGACGAGGCCGCCGCCGACGACGATGACGTCGGCCTGATCACGAACGGTTGCGGCCACTGTTTCAGCCCTTGCCGACCAGCACGCGGTCGAGGCCGACCAGTCGATCGAGGATCAGCATCAGGATCAGCGTGCCGACGATCAGCACCGTCGACACCGAAGCGACCAGCGGGTCGATCGTGTGCGCGATCTGGTTGTACATCGCAACCGGCAGCGTCGTCGTGCCCGGTGTCGCAACGAACACCGTCATCGTCAGCTCGTCGAAACTCTGGATGAACGACAACATCCAGCCGCCGGCAACACCCGGCAGGATCAGCGGCAACACGATGCGCCTGAACGCGGTGAAGCGGCTCGCACCGAGCGACAACGCGGCGCGTTCTGCATCCTGGTCGAGCCCGGTCGCTGCCGACAGCACCAGCCGCAACGCGTACGGCATCACGACGATCACGTGGGTCATCGCCAGCCAGCCGAACGAGCCGGTAAAACCCATCGTCGAGAAAAAGCGCAGGAAGGCGACACCCAGCACGACGTGCGGGATCATCAGCGGCGACAGGAAAAACGCCATCAGCGCATTGCGGCCGACAAAACGATGGCGCACCATCGCCAGCGCGGCCGGTACCGCGAGCGCCACCGCGATCGTCGCCGACGCGAGGCCCAGCCACAACGACAGCCAGAAGGCGTCGACGATTTCGGTCGCGTCGAGGATGGCGCGGAACCAGCGCAGCGACAGACCTTCGGTGGGCATCGAGATATAGCCCTTGCTGGTGAACGAGACCGCGATCACGACCAGCAGCGGCGCCAGGATGAAGCCGATGAAGAGGGCGTGGTAGACCAGCGAGAGCCAGCCGTTCTTTCTCATGATGGTTCTCCTGTCAGCGGTCGAAGACCGCGGAATAACGGCGCTCGATCAGCCGGTTGCAGCCGAGGATGATCACGACGTTGGCGATCAGCAGCAGCACCGCGATGGTCGCGCCGAGCGGCCAGTTCAGCGTGCTGAGGAATTCGTCGTAGGCAGTGGTCGCGACGACCTTCAGGCGGCGCCCGCCGAGGATCGACGGCGTTGCGAAGGCCGATGCGGCGAGCGCAAAGACGATGATCGAACCCGACAGCACGCCGGGCACGATCTGCGGCAGGATCACGCGGCGGAATACCGTCAGTGGCTTGGCGCCGAGCGACAGGCCGGCATTCTCGATCTGCGGGTCGAGCTTCAGCAGCGCGGCCCAGACCGAGATCACCATGAACGGCATCAGCACGTGGGTCAGCGCGATCACGACGCCGGTCATCGTGAACAGCATCTTGACCGGCGAATCGGCAAGGCCGAGCGCGAGCAGCGCCTCGTTGATCAGCCCGTTGTTGCCCATCAGGATCGCCCAGCCGAGCGTGCGAACGACCACCGAGATCAGCAGCGGGCCGAGGATCACGACCAGGAACAGCGAGCGCCACGGGCTGCGCATGCGCGCCAGGATCAGCGTCTCCGGCACACCGAACAATACGCAGAGGAAGGTGACGGCGAGCGCCATGCCACCGGTGCGCAGAAAGATCTCGTGGTAATACTCGTCGCCGAGCACGTCGGCATAGTTGGCCAGCGTGTACTCGGGCAGCACGCCTCGGCTGCCGTCGAAGGCGTTGAACGACAGCAGGCCGGTCATCGTCAGCGGCACCAGCAGCAGCCCCAGAAAGAGCAGCAGCGCCGGTGCCGACATCAGCCACGGCGCAGCGGCCGTGCTGCGCGGCTTCAAGGCATCAGCGGCCATGAGGAGCCTCCGTGTGCAGCAGCCGCACGTCGTCGTCGGCCCAGGTCAGGCCGACGGCCGTGCCCTCCGCCGGCGGCACGGTGCCGCCGTTCGGCTGGCTGACACGCAGCCGGCCGAGCACGCTGTCGACCTCGAGCATCCAGTGGTTGCCGAGGAAGACGCGGTTCGCGACCTGTCCGGCAATGCCGCTGCCCGGCTCGACGACGCGGATGCGTTCGGGCCGCAGATAGATGTCGACCTTGCCGTCGTAGGACTTGCCCAGGTGCGGGACATTCATCCGCACGCCTGCCAGATCGACTTCGCAGCAGCGGCCATTGGCCTTGACCACGGTGCCGGGCACCGTATTGGTCCGGCCGAGGAAGGTCGATGCGAATGCCGATTGCGGCCGTTCGTAGGCCTCGAACGGCGTGTCGAGCTGCACGATGCGCCCGCCGTACATCACCGCGACGCGGTCGCTCATCGTCATCGCCTCGACCTGGTCGTGGGTGACCAGGATCGTCGTGATGCCGAGCTGGCGCTGGATCGCGCGAAGTTCGATGTGCATCTCCTCGCGCAGCTTGGCGTCGAGGTTGGACATCGGCTCGTCGAGCAGCAGCACCTCGGGCCGGATTGCCAGCGCACGGGCCAGCGCAACACGCTGGCGCTGGCCGCCCGACAAGGCCTTCGGATAACGGTCACCAAGCCCGGTCAGGCGCACCAGGTCGAGCGTCTCGCCGACCCGGCGCTTGCGTTCGGCGCGCGGCACGCCGCGCATCTCGAGGCCGAAGCCGAGGTTGTCGGCCACCGTCATGTGCGGGAACAGCGCGTAGCTCTGGAAGACGACGCCCATTCCGCGCTTTTCCGGACGCAACTGCGTGATGTCCTTGCCATCGCAGACGATGCGGCCCCGGCTCGGCTCGACGAAACCTGCAACCATCTGCAGTGTCGTCGTCTTGCCGCAACCCGACGGGCCCAGCAATGACAGGAATTCACCCTTTTCGACCGACAGCGAGAGGCCGTCGACCGCGGTGAAATCGCCAAAGTGCTTGGCGAGATCGTTCAGTTGCAGAAAAGACATGACAGTGGCCCCTCTATCTCAGCGCTCGACGGTGCGGTTCCAGCGCGCCGTCCACTCGCCACGCTTCTCGTTGACGACGGTCCAGTCGGTCGGGATCAGCTTGCCGACCTGCGCTTCGCCATAAGGCACCTTCGCGGCGGACGCCGGCGCCAGCTTGGTATTGCGGTTGACCGGGCCCCAGCCCTGGTTCTCGGCCAGCATCACCTGCACCTCGGGCGTCAGCAGGTACTGCAGCAGCGCCTGGGATTGCTGCGGCACGTCGCTTTGCACGACCGGGCAGGCTGCGATCATCAGCGCCAGCGCGCCTTCCTTCGGATAGACGAACTCGATCGGAAAACCGGTGTCCTTCAGCGCCTCGACGCGGCCGCTGCCCCAGACGGCCAGCGTCACGTCGCCGTTCTGGAACAGCTCGGTCATCTTGCCGGACGACGGCTCCCAGGCCAGCACGTTCGGGCCGACTTCGGATTTCAGCGCATTGAAGCCCGGGTCGATTGCGGTTGCGCTGCCGTTGCGCAGCTTCGCGAACATCAGCAGCGAATGCAGGCCGTAGGTATTCGAGATCGGCGGGATCGCGATCTTCTGCTTGAAGGTCTTGTCGGTCAGTGCTTCCCACGACGTCGGCTTCGGCAGGCCGGCCTTCTTGAAGGCTTCGGTGTTGTAGGCCAGGCCGGTCGCGACGACGCCGACGCCGACCGACTTGTCGTTCAGCTTGGCGAGCGGATAGAGGTCCTTCGTCGTTTCGGGCTTCACGTTGTCACAGAAGCCGAACTGCACCGCCTGCTGCATCGGGCCGTCGTCGAGCAGCACGAGGTCGAGTTCCTGCTTGCTCTTCTGCGCCTGCAGCTTGGCCAGCGTATCGGTCGAGTTGCCGGCGACGTAGACGATCTTCACGCCGTGTTTGGCTTCGAACGCCGGAATGATCTTTTCCTTGAACAGCTTCTCGGTCGAGCCGCCGTAGGCGCCGAGGTACAGCGTGGGCTGCTGGGCAACGGCGGTCTGGGCGGCGACGGCTGCCGCAATGGCGACGGCGAGGCGGATCGGTTTCATGCAGAGACTCCTTGATTTGGGGCGGTTTGCACCAGATTGGTTCGGGTTTTCCCGAATATGATGCCTAAAGGTTATGGACTTTTTTGCCACCGGTTGAAGTGTTTTCCCAGCGCAAAGTCGAGTCTAGGGAAGAACTGCCGTGCTGTTAAATACAAGTTTCTTGTTCGTCCATAACATTTGCACATAGACTTCGGCATGCGCCTCCGCCAGCTCGAAGCGTTCCGTGCGCTGATGATTTGCCAGACCGTGACCCGTGCCGCGGAGATGCTCAGCATCTCGCAGCCGGCGGCGTCGCGGCTGATCGCCGACCTCGAGGACAGCGTCGGCTTCATGTTGTTCGAACGGGTGCGCGGCCGCCTCAATCCGACGCCGGAGGCGCAGACGCTGTTCGAGGAGGTGCAGCAGTCGCTGATCGGCGTCGAGCGGATTGCCCGTTCGGCCAACGAGATCCGCCATCTGCAACGCGGCGTACTGCAGGTCGTTGCGGCGCCTGCGCTGGCGCTATCGTTTTTGCCGCGTGTGACTGCGCAATTCATGCAGCAGCGGCCGCAGACCGAGATCACCGTGATGTCGTACGCATCACAGGACATCGTCGACATGGCGGTCGGCCAGCGCTGCGATGTCGGCTTTGCGATCCTCGACATCGATACGCCGAGTGCACACGCCGAGCCTCTGGTCGCGACCCGGATGGTCTGTGCCGTGCCGGTGGCGCATCGGCTGGCCGCCAACAGCGTGATCGTGCCGACCGACCTGAAGGGCGAGCAGTTTGCATCGTTCCCGCGGCTGATCGAAAGCCGCTTGCACATCGACGGCCTGTTTGCCGCGCACGGCGTGCGCCGCGTGATGCGCTTCGAGACGCAGGTCTCGCAAGGCCTGTGCAGTTTTGTCGAGGCCGGCGAGGCGGTCGCACTGGTCGATGCGATCACCGCAGCCGAATACCAGGGCCAGGGCATCCGCTTCATCCCGTTCGAGCCGGTGCTGCGGCTCGCCTTCACGGTGCTGGTGCCGGCGCAGAAACGCCCGGCGCTGCTGACCAAGAGTTATGTGCAGCATGTGCGCGCCTGCGCGCTGGCCCGCCTGAACCCGCGGGATCTGCTGAAGGAATAGCCGCGCCGATGCGGTATTCATCGCCGGCGGCGACCAGAGCGACTACATCCGCTACTGGAAAGGCACCCAGCTCGATGCGACACTGCGCGGCCTGATGGCCCGCCATGCGCCGGTCGGCGGCACCAGCGCCGGCCTGGCGGTGCTCGGCCAGTTCGACTTCGCGGCGCTGAACGGTTCGGTGACGTCCGCGCAGGCGCTCGGCGATCCGTTCAACAAATACATGAGCTTCGATCCGAATCCGCTGGCGTTGACCGGCGGCTTCCTCACGCCACCGGCGCTGGCCAACACCATCCTCGACTCGCACCTCGATACCCGCGACCGCATGGGCCGGCTGATCGCGTTTGCCGCCCGACTGGTCAAGCCGGGCAGCGGCTTCGGCTGCTCCGGCGGCATCCTCACCGCCGGTGACAGCAGCAGCGGCACGGCGCGCGCGATCGGTGTCGGCGTCGAGGCCGCACTGCTCGTCGAAGGCAGTGCCACCAGCGATGTTTTTGCGCGCCGCGTCACGAATCCATCGACGTTGACCGAAAGCGCGGTCTGGTTCGTGCGGCCGCTGAGCCCGCCGACGACCTGCGCGTCGCGCAAGCCGCTGACGATGAAAACCGTCGAGATCCGCAAGCTGGCCGATTCGGCAAAGGTTTTCAACCTGACGCAGTGGAGCGGTGTCGAGCCCGCCTTTGTTGATGCGATCTCGGGCACGCTGACTTCGTCACCGTATTGAGCTGAGCCACACCGCTGCGCCCGGGCCGCCTTAGACTGCACGGCAAACCGCCGGCTGTCATCGACATGTTGGCGGCCATGAAAACCGTGCCGTATTCGATTCCCGTGATCACCTTCCTCACCTGGGGTCCGCAGGGCAGCAACCACGAATACGCGACCCGGCGTTATATCGATGCGCTCGGCCTTGGCGCGGCAGCCCGCATCGACCTCGTCGACGACATCGGGCAGGGCGCTGCCGATGTGATCGCCGGCCGGGCCGACCATCTGGTGTTGTGTGCCGTCCATCCGCAGGCGGCATCGACTGTCGCCTTGTACCGGCAAGGCCTGTACCTCGTCGACAGCTTCATCTCGAAAAGCCGCGACCTCGCCGTCGTCCGCCGTCGCGCCGCCGCGCAGCCGTGTGCACTGGCGCTGATGGAGCCGACGCGCGGCTATGTGGATACGGGACGCTGGGCGCAGACGATCAGCGTCGCCAGCGTCAGCGCAGTCGCCGACGGTCTGCGCGATGGCCGCTTCGATGCCGGCATCAGCTGGGCCGACCTCGCGCAGCAGGATCCGGCGCATTTCATCGTCGACGAATTCATCGGTTCGGTCGACGATGCCTGGCTGGTCTTCGGCCGCCAGCGGCTCAGTGACGGCGCGGTGCTGGTCTGGCCGGACAGCCCGGCGGCGCGGCTGATGCGCGGGCAGGCGGTCGATCCAGGGCGCTAGCGCCGGCAACGGCCAGTGCCGCTCGCGCCGCGTCAGATCCCGCCAGCCGGGAACAGCGGCGTGCCGTTTGCCCGGTGCCAGTCGAGGATGCCTTGCCAGGCCTGCGCAGCACTTTCGGCGTACCAGAACAACTCGCGATCTTCGGCTTCGATGACGCCTTCCTCGACCAGAAAATCGATATCGATCGCCCGGCGCCAGTAACCTTCGCCGACCAGCACCACCGGTACCGGGCTGATCTTGCGGGTCTGGATCAGCGTCAGCGTCTCGAACAGTTCGTCGAGCGTGCCGTAGCCGCCGGGGAAGGCCACCAGCGCGCATGCCCGCTTGACGAAATGCAGCTTGCGCATCGCAAAGTAGCGGAACCGGAAACACAGTCCCGGCGTGACATAGGGATTCGGATACTGTTCGTGCGGCAGCGTGATGTTCAGGCCGATCGATTCCGCGCCGACGTCGAATGCGCCCCGATTGGCCGCCTCCATGATGCCGGGCCCACCCCCGGTCGCCACCATCACCCGGTTGTCGGCCGGGCCATCTCCGGCACTCGCGATCAGCCGGCCAAGTTCACGGCTGGTTTCGTAATAACGGCTCCTGGCCTCGATCCGGCGGGCCTTCGCGACGCGGGCCTGCAATGCCGGGTCGGTCGGGTTGGCCGCGGCGGCCTCGCGGCACGTCTGCAACTGGCGCTGCGCGGCCGCCGGCTCCCAGGTGCGGGTGCTGCCGAAGATGACCACCGTGCGTTCGACACCATGGTTTCGCAACTGGTCTTCGGCCTTGAAGAAGTCGAGTTGCAGCCGCATGCCGCGTGACTCGTCGTCCTGCAGGAAGTCCATGTCCTGGTCGGCCGGCCGGTAACTCGCACTCTCCATGATCGCCTGCACGCGGCGCAGGGCTTCGGGATCGTCCTTGGTGGCCTTCGGGCATTGCCACGGCAGGGGTTCGCGGCGGCGCTGCGGGTCGGCCGGTTGCTCGGGCGGGACGGGGTGGCGGGGTGTGGTGTCGACCATTGCTTGCTTCCTGCAGATGCCGCGGGCGCCGTTCAGTGATCGGCGCTCGTTCGCGACGTGATGGCACGCTGAGCGGTCACACCAGCCGGATCGCCAGCGGCACCAGCAGCGAAGCGGCAATCGTCGACGCCGCCATGCCGATGCCGGCGAAGGTGCCGGCGACCTCACTGACCTGGAACGCGCGCGCGGTGCCGATGCCGTGCGCCGCGATGCCGACCGCCAGCCCGCGCGCCGCCGGATCGTCGATGCGCAGCGCATTCAGCAGCGGCGTGGCCATCGTCGCGCCGAGCATGCCGGTCAGCACGACCAGCACCGCGGTCAGCTCGGGCACGCCGCCGATCTTGTCGGCAATGCCCATCGCAACCGGCGCGGTGACCGACTTCGGCGCGATCGACAACACCAGCTCGGACGGCGCACCGAACAGCTTCAGCATCCACATCGCGCTCAACGCGCCGACCATGTTGCCGACCAGCAATGCCAGCGTCAGCGGCGTCAATGCCGCGCGCACCGCCGGCCATTGGCGGCGCAGCGGGATCGCCAGCGCCACCGTCGCGGTGCCGAGCAGGAAGTGGACAAACTGCGCGCCGTTAAAATAGACCTCGTACGGCGTGTCGCTGAGCGTCAGCAGCGCCACGACGACCAGCACTGCGATCAGCACCGGATTGACGAACGGGCTGCCACGCAGCCGCTGCTGCAGCCGAACCGCCAGCGCATAGGCGCCGACCGTCAGCAGCAGCCACAGCAGCGGCGTCGTGCCGAGATAGACCCAGAGGCGGCCGATCGGCGCGGCAAGCGCGGCCGGATCGGCTATCGCGGTCTGCGCCGTCATGGCTTCCGGCTTCGCCACGCCTGCAGCCGGCTGAAGATCCACACTGTCAGCGCCATCGTCAGTGCGGTGCTCGCGACCAGCACGAACAACAGCGGGCCCCACCAGGCGGCGAGCAGATCGAGGTGCAGCATCACGCCGACGCCGGCCGGCACGAACAGCAGCCCGAGGTGGCTCAACAGCCCGACGCCGAGCGTCTCGACCCGCTCCTTCCAGCGCCCGAGCATCGGCCAGCACAGGAACAGGCCGAGCATGCCGATCACCGGGCCGGGCAGCGGCAGCTGCAGCAGATAGGCAATGGCTTCGCCAAGCAACTGGAACAGCAGCAACAGGGTCAGTGCCTCGAGCATGCGTCATCTTCGCCCGGATTCGCTGCTGCGGGCGTCGGCCGCACGACATCGTCGCCGATCCGCCACGGCGGCAGGCAGCGGTGGCAGCGCCGGTCGCCCTGCCGGACCTGTCAGCCCGGCCGCGTCAGGCGTTGGCGTTGGCGCCTTGCAGATAACCGATCAGGCCGCGCATCGTCTGCAGCCTCGGTGCGTCGGCTTCCGGGATCTTGCGCCCGCTGCGTTCGCTGATGCCGATCAGGAAATTGAGGAAGTCCATCGAATCGAGGTCGAGTGCCTCGCGCAGGTCTTCGTCGTCACCGACGGTCGACAGATCGGCTTCGGGCGCGATGCCGGCGAGCACGTCGGCGGCCATCTTGCGGATATCGGTTTCATTCATCTTGTTTGCCTCACTGGTCGTCGAGTCGGTCAGGTTGCTGCAGCGCGGCGTCGATGGCGGCCAGCAAGCGGCCGCCGAGATGGCCGTCGCTCGCGCGGTGGTCGCCGGCGAGGCTGACCTGCACCACGGGCCGGGCGGCGATCCGGCCGTCGACGACCCAGGGCCGCTGCACGATGCGGCCGAAACCGATCAGCGCAACCTGCGGCGGCACGATCACGCCGAATACGTTGTCGGCGCCGCGGTCGCCGAGGCTGGTTACGGTGGCGGTGGCATCACTCATCTCCGAACTGCGCAGGCCGCCGCTGCGCGCGCGCTGCACGAGGTCGCGCAGCGCCGTCATCAGTGCCGGCAGCGGTTGCCGATCGGCGTCGTGGATCGCCGGCGCGATCAGCCCGCCACCGCGCAATGAAACCGCCCAGCCGAGATGGACACCCGGACCTGGCACGAAGCCGCCATTGACCCAGCTGCCGTTCAACTGCGGCACCTCGGCCAGCGCCCGGGCGGAGGCTTTCAGCAGCAGCACCGCCGGCAACAGCCGCTCGGCCGGATCGCGGTCGGCGTTGTAGGCCTCGACCCAGTCGGCGGCGGCGCCGAAGTCGACAGTGCTCGCGAGGTAATAGTGCGGGATCTCGCGTTTCGCCTTGGCCATCGCCGACCCGATCGCCTGGCGCATCTGCGCCGGGTCGAAGCCGCGCGCCGGGCGGACGGCAGCGGCCTGGCCGGCAGTGGCCAAAGCGCGGATGTCGGCCAGCGTCAGGCCGCCATCGACGCCGTGGCCGACCAGCCCGTCGAGGGCGACGCCGAGTTCTTCCGCCAGCCTGCGTGCCGCCGGGCTCGCCCTGACGCGGCGGCTGCCCGCTGCGGCCACTGGCGGCGGCGGAGCAGGCCGTGCCGCGGCGATCGGCTGCGGCGGTGCTTCGGGCTCGGCATCTGGCTGCCGGGCCGGCGCCGGCGCTGGCGTCTGCGGCGGCGCGGCCGGCGCTGCGCCTTCGGCCTGCACATGGGCCAGCACATCGCCGACCAGCATCGATTTGCCGAGTGGCGCGAGGTCGCCGATCACGCCGTCGAGAAAACATTCGACATCGATCGCACCCTTGTGTGTCTCGACGACGCAGACGATGTCGCCGGACCGCACGTGGTCGCCCTCGTGCACATGCCACTCGACGACCTTGCCGGCCTCCATGTCGGCGCCGAGCGAGGGCATCAGGAAGTCGCTGCTGCTGCTCATCGTGCGGTGCCGGTCGTGCGGTCTGTGGTCATGAGCCCTGCACCAGCCGGCGCGCGGCAGCGACGATGTCGGAAACCTGCGGCAGCGTCGCTTCCTCGAGGTGGGCCGCATACGGCACCGGCACCTCGCGGCTGCAGACGCGGGCGATCGGCGCATCGAGATCGTGGAAGGCCTGCTCGACCAGCCGTGCGCTGATCTCGGCCGACAGCGAGCCGCTTTTCCAGCCTTCGTCGACGATCACGCAGCGGTGCGTGCGGCGCACCGATTCGACGATCGTTGCGTCGTCGAGCGGGCGCAGCACGCGCAGGTCGATCACTTCGGCATCGATGCCGTCGGCAGCCAGCTGCTCGGCCGCGGCGAGCGACTTCTTCAGGCCCATCCCGTAGGTCACGATGCTCAGGTCCTTGCCGGTCCGATGGCAACGCGCCTTGTCGATGTCGACTTCGGTCACCGCCGGGTCGAGCGGCGCCTCCTCGTTGTAGAGCACGACATGCTCGAAGATCAGCACCGGGTTCGGGTCGGCAACAGCTGCTGCCAGCATGTGCCGCGCGTCCTCTACCGTTGCCGGCGCCAGCACCTTCAGCCCCGGTATGTGCGCATACCAGCCCTCGAAACTGTGCGAGTGCTGCGCGGCGAGCTGGCGGCCGCCACCGGTGGCCATGCGGATCACGACCGGCACCGCGAACTGGCCACCCGACATGTGCGCCAGCGTCGCCGCGTTGTTGACGATCTGGTCGAGAGCGAGCAGGCTGAAATTGCAGGTCATGATCTCGACGATCGGCCGCAGGCCTGCCGTTGCCGCGCCGATGCCGATGCCGACGAAGCCGTTTTCGGCCAGCGGCGTATCGATGATCCGGTTCGGCCCGAATTCCTCGAGCAGCCCTTTCGTCACCGCATAACAGCCGCCATATTTGCCGACGTCCTCGCCCATCACGAAGCAGCGGTCGTCGGCCAGCAACGCGGCGCGGATCGCCTGCCGGCAGCCTTCGCGGTAGGTGATTGCGTTGGCGTCGCTCATCGTGCAAGCTCCTGCGGCACCTGGTCCATCAGCACGAAGCGTTCGAGTTCGCTGACCGGCTCGAGCGTGCCGGCCTCGGCGAATGCGACGGCGACCTCGATCTCGGCGGCAATCTCGAGATCGATGCGCGTCAGTTCGTCGGCGCTCAGCCGCTGGTTGTCGACCAGCCAGTGGCGCAGCCGTTCGATCGGGTCGCGTTGCTTCCAGTCGTCGATCTCGCCGCGCTCGCGGTAGGCCTGGGTATCGAACATCGAGTGGGCGCGGAAGCGGTAGGTCCGGCATTCGAGGAAATAGGGCCCGGCGCCACTGCGCACATGCTCGACCGCGCGCTGCGCGGCCGCCTCGACCTCGATCGGATCGATCGCCGCAACCGCCTCAGCGGGCATGCGGTAGGCCTGGGCCTTGCGCCAGATGTCGGTTTCCGATTCGGCATCGGCCAGCGGTACGCCCATCGCATACAGGTTGTTTTCGCAGACGAACAGCACCGGCAGTTTCCACAGTTCGGCGAGGTTCATCGTTTCGTGGAAGGCCCCTTCGCCGACCGCGCCTTCGCCGAAGAAGCAGACCGTGACGGCGTTGCGGCCGAGCCGCTGGTCGGCCATCGCGATGCCGGCAGCCAGCGGCAGGCCGCCGCCGACGATGGCATTGCCGCCATAAAAACGGCTCTCGGCATCGAACAAATGCATCGAGCCACCGCGGCCGCGGCTGCAGCCTTCCTGCTTGCCGAGCATCTCGGCAAACAGCACGTCCATGCCGATGCCGCGGGCCAGCGCATGGCCGTGTTCGCGATAGGTCGCGACAACGGCATCCTGCGGCTGCAAGGCCTGCATCACGCCGACGGCGATCGGCTCCTCGCCGTCGTACAAGTGCAGGAAGCCGCGGATCTTCTGGGCCTGGTAGAGCTCGACGCATTTCGCCTCGAAGCGGCGGATGCGCAGCATCTCGCGCAGCAGGCGCTGCAGATGGGCCGGGTCGAGGTGGAGTTTCCTGGTGGTCATCGGCTCACTTCTTCTCGTCGCTTTCCAGCGTCGACAGGTCGCCTTCGGGGAGCCCGAGCTCTCGCGCCTTCAGCAGCCGGCGCATGATCTTGCCGCTGCGCGTCTTCGGCAGGTTGCTGCGGAACTCGATTTCCTTCGGCGCCACCGCCGCGCCGAGGCGCTTGCGGGAATGGCCGAGCAGGTCGCGCTGCATGGCCGAATCCGGCTCGAAGCCCGGCTTCAGCGAGACGAAGGCCTTGACGACTTCGCCGACCGTCGGGTCCGGGATGCCGATCACGCCGGCCTCGGCCACCGCCGGGTGTTCCATCAAGACACTCTCGACCTCGAACGGGCCGATCAGGTGGCCGGCCGACTTGATCACGTCGTCGGCGCGGCCGACGAACCAGAAGCAGCCGTCGGCATCACGTTTCGCGAGGTCGCCGCTCAGATACCAGCCGTCGACAAAACATTTCCGATAACGCTCGTCCTCGTTCAGGTAGCCGCGCATCATCGATGGCCATGGCGTCTTCAGCACCAGTTCGCCTTCGACATCGGCATCGTCGACGAGGTCGATGCCGCCGTCGTCGCGGCGCCGCGCGATCGCCGCGTCGATGCCGGGCAGCGGGCGGCCCATCGAGCCCGGCTTGACGTCGAGCGCGGCGAAATTCGCGATCATGATGCCGCCGGTCTCGGTCTGCCACCAGTTGTCGTGGAACGGCTGGCCGAATGCCGTCACGCCCCAGCGCACCGCTTCCGGATTCAGCGGCTCGCCGACGCTGGCCATGAAACGCAGCGCCGACAGGTCGCGCCCGGCCAGCCAGTCGCTGCCCTGGCGCATCATCATGCGGATCGCAGTTGGCGCGGTGTACCAGACGCTGACGCGTTCGCGTTCCAGCGTATCGATCCACAGCTGCGCGTCGAATTCGGCCTCGAGCACGATGCTGGTGACGCCGCAGACCAGCGGCGCAATGATGCCGTAGCTGGTGCCGGTGACCCAGCCGGGGTCGGCCGTGCACCAGAAGATGTCGTCGTCGTGCAGGTCGAGCGCGAAGCGGCCGGTCGCCGCATGGGCGACGACGGCCTGGTGCACATGCACCGCGCCTTTCGGCCGGCCGGTCGTGCCGCTGGTGAAATGCAGCAGGCTCATCGATTGCGGATCGGTCGGCGCGATCCGGTATTCGTCCGAGGCCGTATCGACCAGTGCCGACCACGACTGCACACCGGGCTCGTCGGCCGGCACCGCGCCGACGACGATGACATGTTTCAGGCCGCCGAGACGGCCGCGCAGGTCGCGGATCTTGCGCTGGTACAACTCCGGCGTCGTCACCAGCACGCGGGCATCACCGAGCTCGCAACGCGTCGCGATCGGCTCCGGCCCGAAGGCCGAGAACAGCGGCGAGACGGCGCAGCGCGCCTTCAGTGCGCCAAGCATCGCGATGTACAGCTCGGGTTGGCGGCCCATCATCACGAAGACCCGCTCGCCAGCCGCGACGCCGAGCTCGCTCAGTGCATTGGCGAAGCGGTTGGTCTCCGCTGCGAGGTCGCGGTAGCGGAATTCGCGGCGCGCGCCGGTCTTGCCGATCCAGCGGATTGCGACCCGGTCGCCGCGGCCATGTGCCAGATGCCGGTCGACCGCTTCATGGGCGATGTTCAGGCCCTTGCCGTCGGGCAAGCCGTCGAGTTCGCGTTCAGCCGCCTGCCAGCTGAAGGTGTCGCGGGCGGCCTGGTAGTCGACCAGATTCGGTTTGACATCCGGTTGCGCCGGCTTGCGCAGCAGCCGGGCATGGACGGAATCGTTCGCGATGGCCATCGGCCTCTCCTGATGATGGGCTCGAAGCCATCATCGGCCGATGCCGTCGCGCGGCATTGACGTCCATCAAGAAGCGGTCGGTTCGTGCGGTTGGCGGGCCGCGCGATCGCGCTGGTTATGCGGCAACAGCAGCGCCGGCGAGCTGGCCGATCAGCATCTGCTCGGCATTGTTCTGCGCCTTGCACAAGGTCTTCAGCAGCGGATGGCAGATCTGAGAGCGGCCCGACAGCACCGACGTGGCAGTGCCGGCACCGAGCACGCCGGCAGCATTGCAGTAGGCGACGACGAGATCGTTCTCGAATGCGCGCACGGTGCACAGCGAATCGATCAGTTGCAGTTCGTCTGCCTGCAGCGTCGGATCGGCAATCGCCTGCGGCGTGAACGACCAGTAGGCCGGAGCGATCACCAGCCCGGCGCCCTGGCGCTTCATCTCGGTGAACAGTGGCGCAAACGACAGGTCCCAGCAGATCACCAGCCCGACCAGGCCATGGGCGGTCGGAAAAACCGACACCGCGTTGCCCGGCGTCAACAACGCTTTTTCGGTCGGCCACAGGTTGATCTTGCGGTAGCTGCCGGCAACGCCGCCGTCGCTGTTGATGTAGTGCGTGGTGTTGAACAGCGCCGCTGCTTCGCGCGTCGTCCAGCTGCCGGGCACGATGTCGATGCAGTGGCGGGCAGCCAGCCGCTGGAAGAAGGCCAGGTACTCGGCCGCGTGATCGACATAGGCGGCCTGCGCATCGAGCGGCCCGGTCACCGCATCTTCCGGAAAGACGACGATCTGCGCGCCGGCGGCAGCAGCTTCGGCGACATGTGCCTCCATCCGCGCAAGATTGCCTGCCGGATCGAACGGAGTGATTTGAAACTGGACCAGCGCGATCGTGTCGACCATCGGAAACTGCCTTCGAGTCGGATGTGGATACGGCAGGGCCGGGGGCCAATGCCGACGGCAAGTTTGCCGCCGCGCGCCCTGCCGGCGTAGCGTCTGCCGTGCCTTCTTGCTGTAGGAAGCTGCCGCGCGCGGCAGAGGGGGCAACGTCCGACAGCGGACAAAAGAGCTGCCCTACATCGTGTCCACCGGGTCGCCGCTAAAAACAGGGGAATGAATGCCCTCAGCCAACCAGCAGCAAGGAGGCCCGATGGGACGCGGTGAGCGGATCGCAACGCATGACGGGCTGCGCAGCGGCGCGCTGGCCCCGCGGACCGGACTCGACCTGCACGGATTGCCGAGCTACCGCAAGGCGATGGCCATCGGCCGCGCGGCGGTCAAGGCCTGGGTCGACGACCGCGCGCCGAGCATGGGCGCGGCGCTCGCCTACTACACGCTGTTTTCGCTGGCGCCGCTGCTGCTGATCGTGATCTCGATCGCCGGCATCTGGTTCGGCGACGACGCCGCGCGCGGCGAGATCTTCGGCCAGCTGCAAGGGCTGGTCGGCGCCGATGGCGCGGCGGCTATCCAGTCGCTGCTCGAAAGCGTCAACAAGCCTGCCGGCGGCATTGCCGCGACGCTGTTCGGTGTCGTGCTGATGCTGATCGGTGCGACGACGGTGTTCGGCGAATTGCAGAATGCGCTCGACCGCATCTGGCGCGTGCCGCCGAGCAGGAGCAGCGGCATCTTCAACCTGTTGCGCACGCGGCTGCTGTCGTTCGGCCTGATCCTCGGCATCGGCTTTCTGATGATCGTGTCGCTGGTCGTCAGCGCGGTGCTGACCGCGGTCGAGAACTGGGCCTCGCCGCAGCTGCCGGGCTGGGAAATGCTGCTCGCAGCCGTCAATCAGGTCTTGAGCTTTGCGCTGGTCACCGTGATGTTCGCGATGATCTACAAGCTGATGCCGCGCGCGCGCATCGAGTGGCGCGACGTGATGCTCGGCGCGGTGACGACCGCGGTGCTGTTCTCGATCGGCAAGTGGCTGATCAGCTTCTACATCGGCAGCAGCGGCATCGGCTCCGGCTTCGGCGCTGCGGGCTCGCTGGTCGCATTGCTGGTCTGGATCTATTACTCGGCGCAGATCTTCCTGCTCGGCGCGGAGTTCACCTGGGTCTATGCACACGCGCACGGCTCGCGGACCAATGAGCCTGTGCCGCAGGCGCAGGACACCGCCTAGCATCGAGCAAGCGCGCCACTCGCCCTCCCGCAACATCGCTGCGCTTGGGGATTGCATTCTTTGCCGGATCGGGGTGTGATAGGGGTCCGCAAGTTGCAGAGGGAGGGTTGCCCATGACCGCAACCGGAACAACGATCGCGGCCCGAACGTCACCGGACGCCCCGACGGTGCTCGGTGAGCAGACGGCTTCGAGCTTGCTGCGCAACATCATGCACGTGCTCTGCAAGCATTTCTGGGTGCTGCAGGCATGCGGCGTATTGCCCGTGCTGCCCATCCTGGTTGCCCATGAGATATTGGCCGCCAGGCAGGATCCGCTGATGCTGATCACGTTTCCGATCTACCTGCTGGCGTTGTTCCTGAGTTCGGGCGCGTTGACGGTCGCAATCTCGGACATCTGCATCGGCAACCGGCCGAGGGTGCGGCGCTCGTTTGCGCGCGTCCTCTCCCATCGCCGATGGTGGTACCTGCTGACGACAATGTCCGTCCTGTACCTGGGAATCGGTCTTGGGTTGATCCTGTTGATCATTCCCGGTGTGTGGCTGGGTGCGCGCGGCCTGTTCACATCGATCATCGTCGTGCTCGAGGCGAAAAGGAATACCGGCGCCATCCGCCGCAGCTTCGATCTGACCAAGGGGCAGGCATGGCGCGTCGCAGGCCTTGCGTTGCTGCCGCTGCTGCTCGCCTATATCGCGGTTCTTCTGTTCGGAGTTGGCCTGATGTTCGGTGCCGAATTGCTCGGCGCGGGCCCGGTTGCGGACGAGCCGGCCGACACGCCGCTGATGATGGGGCTGTCGTCGCTCGGGTTCGGCCTCGTCACGCCGGTGCTCGGCATTGCACTGGTGCTGCTCTATTACGACCAGCGGGTGCGCCGTGAAGCCTACGATGCACAGGTCTTGTCGGAGGATTTGATGCGATGAGCGGCATCTTCATCAGTTACCGTCGCACCGATGCGCAGGGCTGGGCCGGCCGGCTTGCAGCCGATCTGGCGGCCGCCTTCGGCGACGTCGCGCGCTTTTTCGACCTGCACTCGATCCCGCCGGGAACCGACTTCCTGCGCGAGATCGAGCGACGGCTGGCTGCCGCCGACGCGGTGCTGGTGCTGATCGGTCCGGGATGGTTGTCGGCAGCGCGCGCCGACGGCAGCCGCCGGCTCGACGACCCGGCCGATGTGGTGGCAGCCGAGGTGGCCCATGCGCTGACGCTCGATGTGCCGGTGATCCCGGTTCTGCTCGGCGGTGTCGCGATGCCGGGCGCAGCGACGCTGCCCGAGCGCCTGCATCGTCTTGCACGCTTGAATGCGTTCGAACTGAGTGACCAGCGCTGGGAATACGACCGCGACCGGCTGTTCGATGCGCTCGGGCAGGCGACGCCGCTGCGGCGGCGCCCGCCATCGGATACGCAGCAGCCTGCAAGCGGTGGCGTCAGCGTCGGCGCCGGACTGCAAATGCAAGGTGGCGAGGTCGGCCGAGTCACCGGCGCACGGGGCGCCATGCCGGCCGCTGGCGTCGACGTGCTGAACAATGCCTCGCTGACCGACGTCAAGATCGGCGAGATCACCGGCGTCGAGATCAAGCCACCGTCGCAGCGTGAGCCGTGACTGAAGTCATCGAAAGCCGGTTCGACCGTGTCAGGCGCCAACGGCGCGAACAGCTGCTGACGCAGTTCGTCGATCGATCGGCCGAGATGGCGTTGTTCCAACAGGTGCTCGATACCGACGAATTGCCGGTAATGGTGGTCACCGCCGAGTCGGGGATGGGCAAGTCGTCGCTGCTGATGCGGATGGTTCATGAATGCGCATTGCGCCATCTGCCGAAGGCCGAGGTCGAGTGGAGCAGCGTCCACGTGCTCGACGAACTGTCGGTGTTGCGCAGCCTGCGCGATGCACTCGGCGTCGATTCGTTTGCCGCGTTCACCGACCTCGCCAACTACTACACCGACCTCAGCTACACGCCTCGGCTCGAGATCAATGTCAACCTGGTGGGCGGCAATCTGCAGGTGGCAGGTGGCGCCAGCATCAGCAATTCGAGCATCGGCGACGTCGCCGGCGTCGTGCTGCGCGACAACAACTTCATGGTTCAACGCAGCGACCTCGCGGTACCCGACGAGGTGCGGCGTCAGCAGCTGACGAAGCGGTTTCTCGAAGGTCTTGCCCAGCTGTCCGCGTCGCAGCTGGTGGTGCTGTTCTTCAATGCAACCGAAAAGATGTCCGACGCCACCCACCAGTGGCTGTGGGGCCGGTTTCTCAGGCCGATCGTCGATGGCGCGCTGCCGCGGGTGAGGGCTGTGCTGCTTGGGCAGCGGCCACCGCCGGACGATGCCGATCTGGCGGCGTTGATGGCGCGCGTGCAGCTGCAGCCGCTGTGCGCAGAGGACATCGACGCCTACATCGAGAAACGCGCTGCCGGCGTCGCCGAAATCAGCGCCGAGACGCGGCGTGAACTGGCGGCGATGTTGTCGGCGATGACGCGCGGCCGGCCGGCCGACGTGGCTGCCGCGGTCGAGCTTTATTTGAAGAGCCGGTCGGCAACGTGAACGCATCGCACGCCCTCCCCGCAGGCGAAGCGCAGTCGCTGGCTGCATTCAGACGCCTGCTCGAGGCCGCGTCGGACGAAAAGACCGCGGCCGATCGCCCGGTCCAGATGACCGACCGTCTGCTCGGTGCCGAGGCCGGCCGACTGCTGCGGCGCTGTGCGGTGCCACACGAGTTCGATCCGCCGTTGCTGGCCTGGCTGGGTGAACTCGACGCCGACGCCGCCGAGGAGCGGTATGTGCAGTTCACCGAGCTGGCGATCGTGCAGATCAACGACGACTCGCTGAGCGTGCACGAGCGCTGGCGCAAACCGTTGTGGCGTTGGTGGCTCGCCGATGCACAGCGGGAGCAGTTCAGCGCGGTCAGCGAGCGGCTCGTCGAATGGTTCACCGTGCCGGCCGATCCGAGCGGCGAGGATCCGGCGGCGCGCCGGCGCATGTTCCACCTGATCGGCTGCCGCCGCGCCGACGGTCTGGCCGCTTTCGAGCAACTGTTCCGCACGGCGCGTCATCGCCGGCGCTTGTCCGAGTGCTGCCTGCTGTTGAGCCTGGTGCATGAATACGACCCGCTGTTGTCGGCTGCCGAACTGGCGATGCTGCGTTACCACGAGGGCAAGCTCGCCGGGGATCAGCACAACTGGGAGCAGGCGCTGCCTCTGTTGCAGCAGGTGGCTGCAGATCCCGCGGTGGAGCACGTGCTGCAATGCAAGGCCGAGATCCGCATCGCTCATGTGCTGCGCGTCCTCGGCCGGCCCGATGAAGCCGCAAAGGTGCTCGAAGCGACACTGCGGCGCGCCGAGCAGGCGCCGCAGGCTGGCAGCCTGCGCCGGCGGGCGTTGCGTGAGCTCGGCGAGAACCAGCGCGATCAGGGCTGTGCGGTCGAGTCCGTCGCGACGCTGACCGCGGCATTGAAGGACGCCGAGCTCGATGATTCGGCCGATCTCGCCGGCCTCCTCGACAGCCTCGGCACCGCGCAGCTGAAACTCGGCGACGTCGATCACGCGATCGGATCCTTCGAGGCTGCGCTGGCGCGGCTGCGCCGCGATGGCGATGCATTGCGTGCGGCGATCGTGCTGAACAACCTCGGACTGGCACGCCTCGAGCATCTGGACTTCGCCGCTGCCGAAGAGGCGTTTGTCGCGAGCCTGGCCGCCAAGCGAGAGGCCGACGACAAGCGCGGGCAGGCCACCGCACTGCTGAACCTGGTTCGGGTCCAGTCCGCACTGAAGCGCGACGACGATGCCAGGCGCTCGGCCGAGCAGGCAGCCGCGCTGTTCCAGGCGCTCGGCGATTCGGCCGGCGAGGCAAGGGCGCAGGACTATCTGCAACGTTTCGTGCTGCGTGACCGACCGGCAATGACTGGTCATGACGACAAGGGCCTGCCCTGGTGGGCCTGGACGCTGCTTGGGCTGATGGCCATTCTGCTGCTGCTGGCGGCCGTCGAGACCGCGCTGGAATAGCCACGGGCTTGCCGAGCCAAGCTACCGTATCTGAGCCTGTGCTCGACGAGCGCTACAGCGTCTTCAGATACTCGAGCAACGCATCCTTCTCACCCGGCGGCAGCGTGGTGCCGAACTCATGGCCCTGGTTGCCGCTGGCGCGTTCGGAGACGTCGAATTTCGAGCCGACGCGTTGCGCTTCTGCGCCGTCGCTGACGAAGCCGACATTGACCGGGTCGTAGAGGTCGTAGCCGCGCCAGAAGACCTTCGGCCGCTCGGCCGGCGGCGTCAGCAGGTCGCGCAGCGTCGGCACCGCGCCGTGGTGCAGGTAGGGCGCGCGCAGCCAGATGCCGTCGAGGAAGGGCGGGTTGTAGCCTTCGAGCGGCGCCTCGACGAGGCCTTTGCGCTCGATGCCGAATTCCTGCACCGCTTTGTTCGCCGCGATGGCGTTGGCTTTGGTCCACGTCGCGATTCGTTCGCCGTCGGTGGCCACCGCGGCCAGTGCCATTCGCCGGCCGGTCTTGTCGCTGGCATGGCACGACGCGCAGTTGGCATCGAAGACCGCCTTGCCGGCATCGGCCAGCGCGGCGTCGATCGCGAACGGATATTTCGGCGGTGGCTTCTGGCCCAGGTAATCCTGCAGCCAGATCACGTGGCCGAGAAACTCGTCGCTGTCCTTCGGCGCCGCGCCGAGCAGGCCGAGCGCCGAATCGATGATCACCGAATAGGCATCGTGGCTGTCGCCGGCCCAGTTCATCGTCGTGCCCGGGGCATCGTATTTTTTCAGGTTCCAGATCGCCGGCATGTCGGTCGGCCCGAAGCTGTTGTCCATCGGCGCGCCGATCATGAAATATTTGGTCAGGTTCATCGCATCGTCGCGGCCGCGGCCCCACTGCGGAAACGGCTCGTGGTAGATCCATGCGAACTGTGCCTCGCGTTCGAGCAGCCGTTTCTTCGTGATCGGGATGATCAGGAAGCGGTAGGCGAGGCGGTCGAACCAGTCGAGTTCGGTCACCGTCGCGATCTCACGCATCAGGTTGTCGGCATTGAACCGCGGGTCTTTTGCGGCGTCGACAAGGAAGCGGAAAAAGGCCTGCAGGTCGAGCCGGTGGTTGGCACCCGGAACGACGAAGCTCGGGTTCTCGTCGACCTTGGTCCGGTAGCTCGATGTGTGGCACGACGCGCAGTTGTTGGCGACGCGGTCGAAGCCGATCTTCTTTTTCGTGAAGCCGATCGGCAGTTCGCGGCCCTGCTCCCAGGCGACGCCGAACGACGCCAGGCCATTCGGGCCCGGCAGTTTTTCGGGAAACATCCGCGGCAGCACATAGAAGATCCAGTACGGGATGCCGGCATCGTGTTCGGCGCCGATCGAGCCGTATTTGAAGCGCTCGTCCGGGTCGCTGATCAGCGGCTCGCGGTGTTCGTACATCAGCCGGTAGTAGCCGTAGGCGCCGGCGACCAGTCCGAATACGAGCAAGCCCAGCCCGATCCACTTCAGCCTGCGCCAGAAACCACTTGTCTTCCTTGCATCGTCGGCCATCGTCGGTCCTCAGAATGTCTTCAGGTGTTCGACCAGCGCGTCCTTGTCGTCCGGCGCCAGTTCGGTGCCGTAGGCGGCGCCTTCATGTCCGGCATTCGAATTGCCTGGCAAGCTGGTGTCATAGAGGAAGAAGCTGCGGCCGCCGGCAGCTGGCACGGTGCTGACGAAGCCGACCCGCGCGGCGTCGAGCGTGTCGTTGCCGCGGTAGAAGCGCTGTGGCCGCGCGCTCGCCGGCTCGAGCAGATCGCGCAGCGTCGGCACCGAGCCGTTGTGCAGATAGGGCGCACGCAGCCACAGACCGTCGAGCGGCATGTTGGCGTAGCCGTAGGTCTTGCGGTAGTGGCAATAGCGGTGCGGATAACCGGCATAGATCGTGCCGAGCTGCACCGCCAGCTCCCAGGAATAGGAATCGAGGCGATGGCGGTCGGTGCCGATCTCGTCGATCGGCGTGATGCGGCCGACCTGCGGCCGGTACAACTCGGCATCCGACGGGCCGCTGTCCAGGCACTCGCGCGCGGTATTGCCAGCCGGCGCCGCAAAATCGCGGCCGTTGCTGCCGTGGCAGCCGGCGCAGTAGTCGGCATAGAGCTTCGCGCCACGTTCTGCCTTCGCCGCCTCGACCGGCAGCGGATAGGCCGGCGGCTCGACGCTCAGCATCCAGTTCTCCAGGCGTGCAATCGCCGCCAGATCGATGGTCGGCGGCGTCGTGCCGGTGCCGAATGCCGCATTCTTGTTGCGCTCCTCGGCCATCACGTTGTTGCCGTCCCAGTGCAGCTGCATGCCCTGGCGCGGCTGCTGCAGCCAGATCGACGGGAAATCGACCGCCGCGTGTTTCTCGCGTTCAGGCAGGCGATCAAGCGGAAAGTTGAACAGCGCCTTGTTCGGGTTGAAGGTATCGGTGCGGCCCGGCCCCCATTCGGTGTGCTCGAGCATCGGCCCGAAGCGGCCGGCCAGCGTCAACAGCCGCTCGCGCATGATCCAGGTCGCCAACGGGTAGATCGCGTAGCGGTCGAGCAGGCCGAGCTTGTCGCCCTGCTCGCGCTGCAGCCGCGCGATCTCCGGCACGATGAATTCGGTCGAGAATTTCGGATCGCGCACGCAGTCGAAGAAGAACTTCTGAAAGCCGAACAGGTTGAAGGTATTGGCCGGCATGCCGACGACCAGCCGCGGCTGTGCATCGGCTGTCTCGCGCACCGTGCTGACATGGCAGACCGCGCAGTTCATGAAGGTGCGGTCGACGCCCATCAGCCGCCGCTTCGACATGCCGACCGGCAGGTCCTTGCCGTCTTCGTAGATCAGGCCGAGCGACGCATAACCCTTGCCGGGCAGATGCTCGCTGCAGACCTGCGGCAGCGCCTGGAAGATCCAGTACGGGAAGCCCGCCGCGCGCTCGCCGCCGGTCGAGCCGTATTTGAAGTGCTCGACGATGTCGGCAAACACGACCGGTTCGTCGTCGTTCAGCAGCACGACCAGATAGATGCCGAGTGCGATCAGCAGCAGTGTCGGCAGCACGGCCAGCCAGAGCAGCCAGCGGCCGCGTCGTCTGCCCGCAGGGGCCGGCGTCTTGTCGTTCATTGCTTGTGGCTCCCGGCGTCGGCCAGACACGGCGGCAAGGCCTCATAACCGGCCGCGAGCAGGCGGCCGAGATCGGGCACGGCGCCGCTCTCGCGCTGCAGCAGCGCGGCCGTCAGGCGCTGCAGTCCGGCGATCTCGATCGGTGGCGGTACGCTGCCGCGATCGCTGCGGCCGGCGGCCGGCGGCATCGGCGTCTTGCTGCGCGCTGCCGGATCGAGCTGCCATTGCGCCAGCCGCACATGGATGCGCGCAGCACACTGCCGGATGCTCGCGGCGACGCGTTCGGCCGTGCCGGCGAGGAAGTTCGGCGGCGCGGCATCGACGCCTGCGTGGCAGGCTGCACAGGCGGGATAGAAGGCTGCGAACGGCTGTGCCGGTCCGTCGGTCGGCGGCTTCGGCGGCGGCGCCTCGGTCTGCGGCGGTGGCATTGCGGCGATATCGGTGCAGCAGTCGATGCGCCCGGTGGCGCCGAGCCGCTGCAGCAGTGGCTCGATCAGCGCCGTGCGCATGAACGGCTGGTCGGCATCGGCGAGGCGACCTGCAGCCAGCTCGGCGGCGGCTTGTCGCAACGGTTCGGTTTCGTCGACGATTCGCACTTCAGCCTGCCCGCGGCTTTCGCTTCGCACGGCCGACAGCTGGCCAGGCAGCTGCAGCGAAATCGCCGCGATGCGCCGGCCATCGACCAGCCGCGCATTGAGCGCGCCGCTGGCCGGCAGCAGGTCGAAGCGGCCTGCCGCCGCACTGCCGGCAAGATCGAGTTGCGCCAGCGGCTCGCTGCCGGCAACCGCGAGCCGGCGCAGTTTGCCGCTGCGGATGCGCCGGCCATCGAGGTCGATGCGGCCGCTCAGCTGCAGCGCGTCGGCATCGTTGCCATTGCAGTCGAAGCGCAACCATTGCGGCGTCGCTTCGACCGTGCACGGCGCGCGCAGCGTGCTGACAGCGCCGCCGAGCCGCGCCAGCCCGGCATCGATCGCGGCGACGTCGGCGGTGGCCAGAAACTGCGCCAGTCCGGCGACCAGCCGGCTGGCGGTCTGCGCAGTCGGCATCAGCACCTCGAGCGGCGGCCGCGGCGCCAGCGGTTCGAGTGCCGTCGGCACATGGACAAGATCGTGCGCGGCTGCCGCCGAGCCACGCAGTGCCGTGAGTGGATCGCGGTTCGGCACATCCGGATTGGCGACCGCCAGCCCGCCGGGCCAGAGGGCTCTCCACTGGCGCTCGAACCGCGGCACGAACGCCTGCTGCCATTGCGCAGCGCCGCGGTCGAAGTCGCGGCCGTCGCTCAGGCGGTATTGCAGCGCCGCCAGCCACAAGGCGGCCCGGCAGCGCGAGCCGTCGTTGCCGTCGCCGCATCCCCGGCGCCACAGCAGCTGCCAGACGCCGAACAGATTGGCGCGGTCGCTGGCATCGTCGATCGCATTCGGCACATCAACACCGCGTCGCACCCGCACGCCCTGGTAGTCGGCATGTTCGCGCTCGAGCCGTGCAGCGATCCGCGGATTGGCATTGGTCTCGTCCCACAGCTGGCGCGAGAAGATCGCCGCATGGTTCTGGTGGCATGAGACACACAAGGCACGCCGCGCATAGCTGAGCCGCGGCGTGCCGCCGGGCCGATAGTCGCGAACCACCTGGAATTCGAACCGCGCGGCCGCCTCGTTGTAGCTGATCACCTCGATCAGGTCGGCCTGGCGCTGGTAGCCGAGGTAGATGCGGTCTTTCAGCAGCGCACCGCGCGGCGCCGGTTCGGCATCGATCGCGACGACGACGCGCGGATCGCGGAAGAAGTCGGGTGCCGCCGCGGTGCGCTGCAGCGAGCGGCCGAGCGGAATCAGTACCTGTTTCGCGCAGGGGGAGGTGCAGCCGGCACGGGTTTCGATGCGGGCCACCAGCGCGGCAAACGGAAACGGCAGATCGAGCTGACGGCTGCCGTCGGCAGCGGGCGTCGTGGCGACGAAGTCGAACAGCGAGCGCCCGCGCGGCGGCAGGTCGGGGCCCGGCTCGGCCGGGTCGACCGCCCAGACCGGCGCGGCAACGGAGGTGTCGGCCCGAACATCGAGCGCCAGTGCGAGCAGCAGCAGCGCGAAGGCCAGCATTTCATCCGGCTAGTTCGCCGCCACCAGTTTGGCGCGCTGCTGCGTGCCGGGCCAGCAATCCTCGTCGACGCTGCCGGTCTTGCGGAAGGCCTCGCCGTCGCGCTTCGCGATCTCCTCGTTGTAGAGGAAGAAGTTCAACAGGAAGACCCGGTTGACATAGGCGCGGCCGAGGTAGAAACCGGGCCGGATCATGCGGATCTCGTCGCGCACCTTCAGCCCGTTGCGCCCGGCCAGGAAGTCGGGCTTCTCGCGGTAACCGGGCAGCTCGTCGGAGAAGAAATAGTCGATGATGATCGATTCGCGGCGCGAGTCGAGCAGGCTCTGCCCGCAATAAAGCCGCGCTGGAAACAGCAGCCACTGGTCCTTGCCGTCGACGACGATCTTCTCGATCGTCGACAACTCGCCGTCGATGATCGGCTTCAGCAGCACGATGTCCTCGATCCGGTTGCGCAGCAGCCGCTGGTCGCGGTAGAAGACCTTGCCTTTCCACAGTGCCCGGCCGAGTTCCTCGACGCGGTGCAGCTTCACCTCGACGGCCACGCCAGGCAGCCCGCCGACGATCTCGGACAGCCGGCGGTCGTTGTCCTCGTTTTTCGGGAAGATCAGGTCGCCATCGAACGGGCCGTCGGGAATCGGTCCGGCGGTCAGCCGCGCGTAGATCTGGTCAAGCTGCTCCTGGCTGAAATTGCGCAGGTTGCGCGGCGTCATCCGGTCCAGGTCCTCCATCTTCAGCGGCAGCTCGTGTTCCACCTTCGCGAAGTCCGGCTTCTCGGCATAACCTTTGCCGGCGGCAACAAAACCGATGTCGGGTGGCGGGTGCCGCCACTTGTCGATCGCGTCGCAGCCGGTCAGCAGGAACAGACCCGCGGCAAGGGCCAGCAGCATCGTCGTACGTTGTCGTGTCATCTGAGCCTCCTACACCGTTGCCAGGAAGGCGATCAGCGCCTTCTTGTCGGCCTCCGGCAAATCCTGGCCGAACGGGTGGCCGTCGTTCTCGACATCCGCGGTGCAGGTGCTGTAGAACGCGATCAGCTTCGGATGCCGGCGCAGCGTCTCGACCGGCTTCGACGGGTCCGACAGCAGCGCCGAGCCGGCGGTGCGCAGTTCGGCAACGATGGCTTTTGCCTCCTGCTCGCCGAGTTCATTGACCAGCCGTTTTTCCAGTTCCTCGGGCCGCCGTTTCAGTTCGACCAGGTCGTTGGCAAACAGCTTGTGGCGGAAATTGACCAGGCCGGCCGAGTTGCTGCCCTTCGGCAACACGATGGTCAGGCCGGTGATCTGCTTCTCCTCGTTGCCTTCGACGGTGCGCAGGCCGATCGGCAGCGGCACGTCGACATCGAACTTGGTGATCTTCGGGATCCGCTGCGATGGATTCAGCAGGTCCTGCATCGATGCGACATACAGCTTGAAGCGGCCATCGACACTCGGGTCATACGGCCAGCAGGCTGGCGCCTTGTCGTCGGCCAGCAGCTCGCCGGTCTTGCGGTCGACAAAACTCGAGCGGTAGAAGAAGTTGTCACGGTTTTTCGGCTGGCCGCAGATTTCAGGGCCGAGCGCGTTGTTGTGCAGCAGCGGTGCATGCGCCCACAGCGACAGCAGCGACACATTGCGGTAGTGGCCGCGGCCGCCGTCGCCTTCCTCCTTCAGCGCCGCATCACCGGCGCGGGCGCGCAGCGTCTCGGAGCCGTATTCCTCGAAGATGCGGCCCTTCATGTGGTTCGAGTGCAGCGCGCGGCAGCGGTAGGTGCCGACTTCCGAGACCAGCGTCGCCTGGTCGTTGCCGAGCCAGTCGCGGCGCTGCCCGGTCTTCGCATCGACCGCGCGGAAATCGCGGTTTCGGAATGCGCCGCCGTCGGCTTCGCTGATGCTCGAATGGCAACGCGCGCAGTTGTCGCCGAATACGACGCGGCCGCGCTCGACCGCGCCGGCGCCGAACTGGCGTTCCAGATCGGCCACCAGGTCGTCGTGCGAATAACGCGCCACCGGGTTGCTGCGCTTCAGCATGTTCTCGCGCGCGACGGCCAGATCGGTTGCATCGGCTTCGGCCGAAAACAGGAAATCCTTCAGGTTGAGCAGCCGGTCCTCGATCGCGCGGAAATTCGGGCAGTCGCGCCGCGCCTGGCCGATATCGAACGGTGTCTGGCCGTAGTTGCGGCCCTGCGGATCGAGCTGGCGCAGGTCGGTCAGGTGGTTCAGCCATGCCTGTTCGGAACACGAGCCGATGTTGAAATAGACGCGCTGGATCGCCTCGAGCGCACCGATCGAGTCCTCGCCGCCCTTCAGGATGTGGTGCACCGTTTCCTTGCTGCGCTTGCGCTCCCAGCATTTGCCGTCGCGGCCCGGCTCGCACCAGCACGGGTTTGCCGCATCGGCCTTTGCGGTGCAGGCATTGACCTTGTGCCACTTGATGACGTCTTCGTTCTCGAACACCGGGCGCTGGTGCGCATTGATGATCGCGTTGATCGTTCCCGGATTGCTGACCTGGTCGTTCGGTATCGCCGAGGTGTCAGAGGTACCGGGCCGCGCATGCGAAAACATCTGGTATTCCATCGAGTCGTAGGGCATGCCGGAGCCGAGCAACTCGGAGATCCGCAGATACTGGTTGCCCTGCAGGCCCTTGATGTTTTCCCATTTCGGATTGGCCGGGTCGGCCGGCGGATTCAGCGGGTCGAATGCGATGTGGCACGAGCCGCACGAGGTGCCGATCAGGAATGGCGGCTCGATCGAGCCGTCGGCCAGCCGCCGCACGCGCGAGTCGGCGGATTTCGGGTCGTCGGACACCACCTTGCGGAAACCGTCCCAGCTTGCCAGGCTGCCGTTGACCTTGATCCAGCGTTCCTTGTCGAAGCGCGGATTCGGGAATTTGCGGTAACCGAGTGCGCCGGTCGAGGTGCCGAATGCGAGGTCGCAGGCCGACTGCCGCTGGTCGGTCTTGTTGTGGTGGATATCGTCGGCAGCCGGCGGCGCATCGCGGAAATCGCAGGCCGGGTCGCGATAACCCTTCTTGCCGACGAATTTCAGCAGTTCCTCGTCACCGGGGCACCATTCGAGGCCATAGGTCTCGTCGAGCGACTTGGCCGGGCAGTTCGCCGATCCCGGCACGCAGCAGCCGGGATCGTTGATCAGGCCATAGGCGGCGAAGCGGTCGCCGCGCTCATCGGCGCGCAGCGCGCGGAACCAGTCGACGAGGATGCCGACGCGCTGCTGGAACACATAGGTGTGGAAGCGCGCGTTGCCGGCGGTGGCCTTGTACCAGATCTCGCGGCCGGCGCGTTCCGACGGTGTCAAGCCGGCTTCACCGAGGTAGAAGCCGGGGTTGTCGGGCAGGGCGGCGGCGCCGGCGCCCGCGCCGGTCGATGCGGAAGGCGCCGACACCTGCCCGCTTGCCGCTGCTGCGGCCTGGGCGACGCGGACCGCGGCAGCGTCTCGCGATAACAGGGACTGGCCGCTGGCAGCTGCAAAGATCGCGACCGATGCAGCAACGAACAGGATTCCGACGACGACGCGGTTCATGTTGGCTCCTTCTGCGGCGCCAGCTGGCGGTCGTTGCCGTCGAGCGGCGCACGCAGCCAGCGTAGAAGACCCGGTCGTTAACGCAATCCCTAGTGTGGTGATCGGCGGCTGCCGCGGCCGTTCAGCCGTCGAGCATGGCGCGGATCTTCAGCGCCATCGTCTCCATCGTGAACGGCTTGGTCATCAGGCTCATGCCGCGTGGCAGCGGCGCGTTGCCGATTGCCGAGCTTTCGGCATATCCGGTGATGAACAAGACCTTCAGGCCCGGCTGCAGCGCACGTGCAGCCTCGGCCACCTGGCGCCCGTTGATGCCCGGCAATCCGATGTCGGTGACCAGCAGGTCGATCGGCGCCGCCGCGCGCAGCGCACCGAGGCCGCTTGTGCCATCAGCCGCTTCCAATGCCCTGTAGCCTGCTTCTTGCAGCAGATTGACGACCAGCAGCCGAACCGTCGGCTCATCCTCGATCACCAGCACGACTTCACCGGCGCCACGCGGCTTGTCGAGCAGCCGGGTATCGGCGTCGTCGTCGGGCCCGCTTTCCTGTTCGTGGCGTGGCAGATGGATGCTGACCGTCGTGCCCTGCCCGGGCGCCGAATCGATCCGCACATTGCCGCCCGACTGCCGGACAAAGCCATAGGTCATCGACAAGCCGAGCCCGGTGCCCTGGCCGAGCGGCTTGGTCGTATAAAACGGCTCGAAGGCGCGGGCGATCGCGGCGCTGTCCATGCCGGTGCCGGTGTCGGATACGCGCAGGCAGACATACGGCCCGGCCGGCATGTCGAACTCCTGCGCGGTGCGTTCATCGAGCCACTGGTTGTCGCAGCCCACCGTCAGCCGTCCACCGTCCGGCATCGCATCGCGCGCATTGATGCACAGGTTGAGCAGCGCATTCTCGAGCTGGTTCGCATCGACGAAGATCGGCCAGACGCCTTCCTCGGCGACCACCTCGACCTCGATCGACGGGCCGACCGTCTGCCGGATCAGCGCCTGCATCTCGACGATCAGCCGCTGTGTGTCGGTGAGCCGCGGATCGAGCGCCTGGCGGCGCGAAAACGCCAGCAATCGATGGGTCAGCGCCGCGGCCCGCTTGACCGCACCCTGGGCAGTACCCATGAAACGCTCGACCTGATCGCCGCGGCCGAGCGCGAGGCTGCGGCTGACGACCTCGAGACTGCCGCTGATTGCCGCCAGCAGGTTGTTGAAATCGTGTGCGATGCCGCCGGTCAACTGGCCGACGGCTTCCATCTTCTGCGACTGGCGCAGCGCGTCTTCGGCGCGAACCAGCGCTTCGCGCGCCTCGTGTTCCTCGGTGACATGGCGGCCGCTGGCATAAACAAGGCCGCCCTCGGACGCCGCGACCCAGGATATCCAGCGGTAGCTGCCGTCCTTGTGCAGGATCCGGCATTCGTATGCCGGCAGGTGCTCGTGCGTCGAGACCACGAGTGCGGCTTCGCTGCCGGGGCGGTCGTCAGGATGGTTGAAGTGCAGATGGTTGCGCCCGACGACCTCTTCTTCCGTCCAGCCGAGGATGGTTTTCCAGGCCGGATTGGCGGCCTGGATGATGCCCTGCGGGCTGATGACGACGATCAGGTCCTGCGAGTTGCGCCACAGGCGGTCGCGGTCGGCCGCTTTCTCCTCGACCTGCCGCGCCAGATCGGCGATCAGCATGCGCAGCCTTGCCTCGCGGTCGCGCAGCGCTGCGCTGGTGCGCGCGCGCTCGACGGCCATCCGGGTGCGTTCGGCGACCTCGCGGACCAGCGCGAGGTCGTCGTCGCTGGCATGGTTGACCTGCGCAAAATTGACGAACAGCACCGCCACCAGCCGACCATGCTCGACCACCGGCACATTGATGAAGGCACGGGCAAAACGCGCTTCCAGTGCAGCGGCCGCCGAAGCGGTGCGCGGGTCCTCGCGCACATCGGGTATGTGGATGAATTCGTCGCGCTTCAGGCTGTCGATGAACGAGCCGTATTCGCGCAGCGGCGTCACGCCGGCAAGGCTGTCGACGCCCGGCGCGGTCCAGTCGCGATCGACATGCAAGGTGTCGCGGTCGGCGTCGATCGTGCCGTAGCCGACCCGGCTGGCATTCAAGATCTCGCCGAGCATGCGGGCAGCGGCATAGGCCAGTTCGCCCGCATCGTCGGAAGTGCGAACCAGGTGCGTCAATGCGGCCAGCGATTCGCGTTTCTGCGCCGCGGCCTTGCGCGCGCTGATGTCGAACGAGACGCCAGGAAACCGCTGCGGCTTGCCGTCGCTGCCGAACAGGCATTGCCCTTGGGCCAGCACCCAGCGAACGCCGCCGTCCGGCTGGCAAAGCCGGTATTCGGCACTGAATGGCTCGCCACTGGCCAGGCTGTGCCGGATCGTGCGCTGGACGCCCTCCAGGTCGTCGGGATGGATCGCGGTAAAAAATTCGGTGATCGGCGCACCGGCGCGCGCCCGTTCCGGATCGACGCCGTACAGCCGCGCAAAGCGTTCATCGGAATAGACGCGGTTGTTGACGATGTCCCAGTCCCAGGTGCCGATCCCGCCGCCGGCCGACAAGGCGAGCTGCAGCCGGATGTCGGATTCGCGTGCCAGCCGCGACGCCTGCACCTGCTCGGTCGTTTCGCTGCAGACGCCGAACAGGCCGGCGACGCGGCCATCGAGATCGCGCGCCGGCGTGTATGAAAACGAAAAATGCGCCTCTTCGAGCTGACCACGCCGGTCGAGTTGCAGACAGATGTCGTCCATGTGAACCGGCGTGCCGGCAAACACCTGACCGAACAGCGGCTCGAGGTCCTGCCATGCCTCGGCCCAGACCTCGTTGGCCGGGCGACCGAGGGCATCCGGGTGCTTGACGCCGAGCACGGGTATGAAGGCATCGTTGTAGAGCCAGGTCAGACCGTTGCCCCAGGCCATGAACATCGGCTGCGCGGCCGACAACATCAGCGACACCAGGCTCGGCAGCGGCTGCGACCAGCTGGCGATCGGCCCGAGCGGCGTCGCCGCCCAATCGTGGCCGGCGATGCGCGCGCCCATCTCGCCGAAGCCGGACCATCCGCAGACATCGTGCTGGTCCCGCGCCGTCGGGTCGTCACGGCTGTTCATCTCGTCTTGCGCTCCCGATGTTGCGCACCACGCCGGCCGACCGGCTGATGCCCCGCGGTGCAATATAAGTCAGGCCAGGCGGCGATGGCGAAGCGGCGCCGCAGTGGCAGACCGCCGATTCATGCGCTGCATCTTTCGCGACCGATCAGGCCCATGCGCCAAGCGCGGCCAACCACTGGTGGCCACCTATGATGATCCGGCCACCCCCGACGATGCTCGATGTTCGGATTCGATTTCCCGACCCTGTTGATGATTGCCATCGTCACGCTGGCGGCATTCATCGTGCGCGGGCTGTCGGGTTTCGGGTCGTCGCTGATCGGCGTCGGGGCGCTGAGCACGGTGCTGCCGCCGGCGCAGGTCGTGCCGACCTACCTCGCGCTCGAACTGGTGACCTCGCTGAACCTGTTGCCGAGCGTCTGGCGCCATGTCAACTGGCGCTCGCTGCGCTGGGTGGTTGGCGGTTCGGTGCTGGCGACGCCGCTCGGTGTGGGGCTGCTGGCGCGCCTCGATGTCGACCTGATGCGGCTGATCGTCTCGGCCTGCCTGCTGGCCATCGCGCTGTTCATGCTCAGCGGGCTCGCCGCGCGCCTTGCGCCGCGCAGCGCGCCGGGCGCGCTCGGCTCCTTGCTGGTCGGCGCCGCGTCAGGGGTACTGAATGGCGCCGCCGGCATCGGCGGGCCGCCGGCGATCGTGTTCTATTTCGCGACCACCGCGGCGGCGGTCGGCCGGGCGACGATCATCGCGTTTTTCCTGCTGACCAATACCTATGTGCTGCTGCTCGCCGGTGGCTCGGGTCTGCTCGCGGAAGTCGGCTGGCAGTTGATCATCGTTGCCGCACCGTTTGCGCTGGCCGGCATCTGGATCGGCCAGCACGGGTATTCGCGCCTCGACGATGCGGCGCTGCGCCGGCTGATCTGGCGCCTGCTGGTGCTGCTCGGCGCGCTCGGCCTGGGCGCCGCCGCGGTCCGGCTGGGGGTTTGAAATGAGGGCTGAGCCCGCCAGGCCCGCCGGGTTGACCAACGCGTCGATGGGGCGTCAAATGAAGCGGCAACAAGCCGAACCGTTGGCAGTCGAGCAACGCAGTGGCGGGCAGCGGGCCGGCGGATGATCCACCGAGCGATGGCTGCGGCCGGAAGACAGCACGACAATGGTTCAGGTTCGAACACGGGACTGGGGCGACAGAGGTGTGTCAGTCGCCAATCTGTTCGCGCACAAAAGCGCCGGGTTGACCCACCACGAGCAGAAGGCGCTCGCCGAGGTCACTGCCCATGATGGCAGCCACGGATACGGCCGGCACGGTTACCAGACCGGATGGGAGGCCCAGCTGATCCGCGCCGTCACCGGCATCACGCCCGACCAGGCTTTTGATCCGCGCGGTGTCAATCCGACGATTCGGCGCTGGAACCGCGTCATGACAACCGACGCCGACGGCGATCTCGGCCTCGTCGATTTGTTCGATGAAAGCTGTTTTGTGCCGGAAGAAGGCGACTACGGGACAGGGGCAGGGCGGATCGCCGGCGGCTTCACGACGCCCGAAGCGCAACAGACTGCACGGCGTCAGGGCGAGGCGATTGCGAACGGCATGAACACACCCGTTTTCTATGCAAGCCAGTGGCAATTCAGGACAACGACGACGAAGATCCTCGTGCCGATGACGAGCATCGTGGTCGTCGTGCCACCGTTGGCAGCCGGAGCTCCGTACGGCATCGGTTTTTCACGAACAAGCAACAAGCCGCATCCCCATCACACCCGCGAACTGGTGGTCGGCGTCATCGACGGCTTTCTGCGCGGGCGCACCTGGCTCGAGACCCTGCCGGACCAGTGCCGCAACAACTCGGCCGCCCTGCCGGGTTTCCATGTGCTGGCGCTGCAGAAGAACAAGAAGATCACGATGGATTCGATGTGCGACTTCTTCGGCATCACGCCGGTCTGGCAGAAGGCCGCGAAGCTGATCTTCCGCCGAACGCACCTGTCTGCTTCGCACACGCACAGCGCTTGGAAGCTGGTGACGATGTATCCCGACGACAGCGATCCGGGCTGGGCGCCCAGTCTCTATTTCGACGCCCCGATGAAAACGAAACTGACACAAATGAAGAACCAGCAGGCCGCTCAGGGGGTCGCGGCCGCGGACCGGGTCAACAAGGACGTCAAGGCCTATTCCTGGACCGGCCTGACCTGCAATTTCGCGAAGAGCGAGCGCCGCCGGCATCCGGTCCCGACGTGGGCTTGACCCGGCAAGACGCGCTCAACGGTTGGCATCGCTCGGTCGCAGGCTCATCCAGCGCCCTGCCGGGTGCTGGCGCGGCGGCTGACGGTCGGCCCATGCGGCAAGGCGTTCGATCAATGAGGCATGTTTCGCCAATTGCGCGTTCGACGAGGACGTGCCGGAGGGGCGGTTCGAGTTTGTCGTGGTGTTCATTGCAAGTCCTTCGATCAGGGTTTTTACCGATGTCCTGACTCTACAACCGTTCTATTTCGCACACAACGCAGTTTTTTGCCGTCCATGTTTGCGTTTTTGCAAAGTCTGGCTAGAGTCGCTTGAATGAATGAACTCGACTGGGGCGATCTGCGCCACGCGCTCGCGGTGGCCGAAGCCGGCTCGCTGGCCGGTGCTGCGCGCGGGCTTGGCGTCAACCACACGACGGTTCTGCGCCGCCTCGACGCCCTCGAAAGCCGGCTCGGCGCGCGGCTGTTCGAACGCAAGCGCGGAGGCTATCGGCCGACCGACGCCGGCGAGGCGGTGCTGGCGCATGCCCGGCACATGGCCGATCGCGTCCACGAGATCGAGCGCGAAGTGCTTGGCCGCGACCGCGAACTGACCGGTCTGCTGCGGGTGACAACGGCCTTTGTCGTGATGGAGCACCTGTTGCCGGAGCCGCTGGCCGCCTTTGCCAGCGCCTATCCGGGCATCGAGGTCGAGGTCGTCGAAAACGCCTTCCTCGTCGACCTGTCGCGCCGCCGCGCCGAGGTGCCGGGGCAGGCCCTCGCGCAGCGCGAGGCCGATGTCGCGATGCGCCTGTCGCGCCAGGTCGCCGAACACCTGGTCGGGCGCGATCTCGGGATGACGCAATGCCGGGTCTATGCGTGCCGCGGCTCGACGACCTTGCCGCAGTCGGTGACGCCGCTGGCCGAGCTGGTCCGCGACGCGCCGTGGGTCGCATTCGAGCACGACCAGCAGGGCCGCATCTACGACCGCTGGATGCAGACGCAGATCGAGAAGGCGAAGGTGCGGCTGCGCGTCGACCTCTTCAATGCAGTCGCCGCGATGCTGCACACCGGCATCGGTGTCGGCGTGCTGCCGACCTTCATGGAGCCGAATCATCCGGGACTGATCGCGGTCTCCGACCCGATTCCGGAACTGGCCGCGCCGATCTGGATGCTGACCCATCCCGACCTGCGCCAGACCGCCCGCGTGCGCGCCTTCATGCACGACGTCGGTGATGCGCTGACCGCCCGGCTGGCGAACGGCTGATTCCGGTTCGGTGTCGATCCCAGCCGCCCACGGGCGGCTTTTTTGCGCCTGCGTCACCCGTCAAACGACCGCCGCTGCGGGAAAACACCGACTGTTTTCCAGTTGTCGGCACTTGTCGTACTCGAAGATTGTGTACAAACTTAGGGTACGTTAAACGAGTCCAGCCAGGAGCAGCAATGCACATCCGCGTGATCAATCCGAATACAACGGCCGCAATGACCGAAACGATCGCCGTCGCCGCACGGCGGGTTGCGAGCCCCGGTACGCGCATCGTCGCGACCCAGCCCGACAGCGGGCCGGTCTCGATCGAGAGCCACTTCGACGAGGCGATTGCCGCGGTCGGCGTCCTCGAGGAAGTGCGCGCCGGCGAACGCGAGCGCGCCGACGGCTATGTGATCGCCTGCTTCGGCGACCCCGGCCTGCTCGCCGCGCGCGAACTGACGCGCGCCCCGGTCGTCGGCATCGCCGAGGCGGCTTTCCACCTCGCGACGCTGGTCGCAACGAAGTTCTCGGTCGTCACGACGCTCGGCCGCACGATCGGCATCGCCGAACACCTGCTGCAGGCCTACGGTTTTGCCGGCCATTGCCGGCGGGTCCGCGCGGCCGAGATTCCGGTGCTCGACCTCGAGCACGACCCGAATGCGGCGTTCAACCGCATCGTCGACGAGGCGCGGCGCGCCAAGGCCGAGGACGGCATCGGCGCGATCGTGCTCGGCTGCGGCGGCATGGCCGACCTCAGCGATGCGCTCAGCGATGCGGTTGGCCTGCCGGTCGTCGAAGGCGTGACCGCCGCGGTCAAGCTGGTCGAGTCGCTGGTGACGCTGCGCCTTGCGACGAGCAAATTCGGCGACCTCGATTTCCCTCGGCCGAAGGCGTTCACCGGCCGCTTTGCCCATCTCGGCGCATGACGCCGAATCCATTCAATCGCACAATGCAAGGAGACATTGCGATGAGCAACGACACGCAAGACAAGAGGGCCGGCGACGAGTCGCTGGCGCCGCAACAGACGCGGATCATGGACCGCTGGTCCTACCTGCTCGCCTGGCTGGGCGGCTGTGTATCGATCGGCACCTTTGCAATGGGCTCGAGCCTGGTCGGCCAGCTCAACATGCTGCAGGCGGTGGTGGCGATTGCGATCGGCTGCTTCGTGATCGGCGTCGCACTCGCGATCAACGGCGCCGCCGGCCACAAATATGGCATCCCGTTCATGGTCCAGGCGCGCGGTGCCTTCGGTTTTGCCGGCACCCGGCTGCCGGGGCTGGTGCGCGCGGTGCCGGCGGTCGTCTGGTACGGCTTCCAGAGCTGGATCGGCGCCGGCGCGCTGAATGCGGTCTCGGCAGCGCTGCTCGGCTGGGACAACCTGGTCGCCTGGTTCGTGATCTTCCAGCTGCTGCAGATCGCGTTGTCGGTCTACGGCTTCAAGGGCATCAAGTGGCTTGAAAACGTCGGCAGCGTCTTCATCATCGGCGCGCTCGGCTACATGTTCTACGCCGTGATCACGAAGTTCGGCGGCGAGATCGATGCCAACATCACGTCGATCGAAGGCACCTGGGGCATGCCGTTCTGGGGTGCGACAATGCTGTTCCTCGGCATCTACAGCACGATGATGCTGAACGTCAGCGACTATTCGCGCGAGCTGCACAAGGACGTCAAGCCCGGCGTGCTGACGACGATCTATTCGATGAGCATCCTGCCGGCGACGCTGTTCATGGGGCTGATCGGCCTGATGGTCTCCGGCGCGACCGGCACCGCCGACCCGATCAAGGTGTTCTCGAGCGCGGTCGACAACACCCCGCTGCTGGTGACGACGCTGCTGTTCATCGCCTTCGCACAGGTCACGACCAATGTGCTGAACAACGTCGTTCCGCCGGCCTATGTGCTGATGGACCTGTTCAAGCTGTCGTTCAAGAAAAGCGCGGTGCTGGTCGGCCTGCTCGCCTTCGCAACCTTCCCGTGGGTGCTGGTGAAGGATGAATCGGCCGCCGGCCTGCAGATGTTCGTGCAGACCTACTCGGCCTTCCTCGGTCCGATCTTCGCGGTGCTGGTCGTCGACTACTACCTGCTGCGCCGCCGCGAGCTGAACATCGCGCAGTACTACGACCCGAACGGCGCCTTCCGCGGCGTCAACTGGGCCGGTTTCGCCGCAGTCGTCGTCGGTGCGGCAGTTGCGCTGAGTTTCTCGTCGATCAGCTGGTATGCCAGCCTGCTGCCGGCCGGCCTCACCTACTACTGGCTGATGAAACACTGGGCGCCGGCACGCCGCTTTCTCGACGGGCAGGAGAGTGCTGCCGCGGCCGAACCGGCCGGAATGACGCGGGTCGCCCGTCCCTAGAATCGGTGGATGCCACGCAGCGCCCGAACCACCGTGAATCCGAACCCGTCGCCAGAGGCCGCTGAGGCGGCCGATGGCGCGGCCGAGAAGGGCGCCAGCGTCGAGACGATCGCGCAGGACATCGCCACCGCAATCGTCGAGAAGCGCCTCCCGCCCGGCACCTGGCTGCGCGAGGAGGCGCTCGGCCGTGTCTATGCGGTCAGCCGCACCAAGATCCGCGCCGCGCTGCTGACGCTCGCGAAGGACAAGCTGGTGCAGACCGTCCCGGACAAGGGCAGCTTCGTCAGCCAGCCGAGCGTGCAGGAAGCGAGGGAAGTCTTTTCGGTGCGCCGGCTGATCGAGAGCGAGGTCGTGCGGCTGGTCGTCGCGAATGCGTCTGCCGGCGACTACGACCGCCTCGACCAGCATGTGAAGGTCGAGCGCTCGACGCTGAAGGCACCGGCCGCCGGCGTCGTGCGAGAAAAACTGCTTGGCGACTTCCACGTCGCGCTCGCCGAGGCGAGCGGCCACACGGTGCTGACCGAACTGGTCACCGAACTGGTCGCGCGCAGCTCGCTGATCGCGATGCTGTACCAGAGCCACAACGACCCGCATTGCTCGTCCGACGAACATGCGCGCTTTCTCGATGTCTGCCGCAGCGGCAATGCCGATGCGGCGGTCGCCGAGATGGTTGCGCACCTGAACCGCGTCGAGGCGAGCCTGAACCTCGACCAGGGCAAGCCCGATCGTCAGCTCGACCTGGTGAAGGCGCTGCTGATGTGAGTCGTTGCGCTCAGGTGCAGACCGCAAGCCGGTCCGCCCCCGAGGCGCCAGCCATCATCCATTCGGATGATGCAGGCTGGCGAATGGCGACGAATCATCGCTGCAGCATGGCTCTCGCGTCAGGTGGTTCATGAAGACAATTGCATCGACATCCGCCGGTTCGGCGCATTGCAGCGCTCGCGGCGGCTGCCGCTGCAGCCGCTCGGGCTGATCCGCGGCGTTGGGTCAACAAGTCGGTGGGGCGATCGCAGATGCCCGCGTGCTCGGTCGATCAGGCGTCACGCCGCGGGCGCCAGCGCCCCGGAAGGCGTGGGCGGCCGCGCCGTGCGGCCGGTTTCGTTTCGGCTGGTGCAGACGTCGCGCCGATCGATGAATCGACCGCGCAATCCGGCACCTCGACGCGATCAGCGCGCGGGGTTTGTTATCTCACCGTGCTGACGTGGAGCTTCACGTTTTTCAGCTCGGCGCGGATCCTCGCCTATCTGCCGACGATCTGGGTCATCCATGCCAGTGGTGACTCGAGCCAGCACTCGGTATTGACCTGGATCACCTGGCTCGGCAGCAACCTGACGATGGCCGCGTGGCTTTATGAGCAGGGCGGCCGGCGCCTCGGCCGTGCCGTGCTCGTCAATCTGAGCAATGCGACGATGTGTGCGCTGATCGTCGCGCTGATTTTCGCGAGCCGCGGCTGACCAGCCGGGCCCGCACAATCCCGCTCACCGCGCCGCTCACTTCCCCGGCTTGAACCCCGATGCCTTGATCACCGGCCCCCAGCGTTCGTAGTCGGCCTTCATGATCGCGGCGAGCTTGTCCGGGCCGAGGCCGGTCGGCTCCAGGCCCATCTCGGACAGGCGCTGCTGGACCGCCGGATCGTTGATCGAGTCGATCGCCGCCTTGGCGAGCCGCTGCACGGTTGCCGGCGGCGTGCCGGCCGGTGCAAACAGCGCATACCAAGGGTTGGCGACAAGGTCGTAGCCCAACTCCCGGAAGGTCGGCACATTCGGAAAGGCCGGGCTGCGCTTTTCGCCGGCCACCGCAAGCAGGCGGGCGCGGTCGGCCTGCACCAGCGACTGCAGGTCGGCCGCAACGGTCGACAAGGCCGCGATCTCGCCGCCACCGATCGCCTGCATCGCCGCTGCGGTGCCGCGATATGGCACATGGGTCAGCGTCAGTCCGGCCGATTTGGCAAACATCACGCCGAAGAAGTGCGGCAGGCTGCCGGCCGCCGCAGATCCGTAGAAACCGTTCTGGTTTGTATCGGCCTTCACCCAGGCCACATATTCGGCCAGGGTTTTCGCCGGCACCTTGGTCGCGACGCCAAGGCCGAGCTGGAAATTGCTCAGGTGCGCGACCGGCACGAAATCCGTGAACGGGTCGTAGCGCAGTTCGCCGGGGAAGGAGTGCGGGAAGATCGACATCGTCGCGACCGGCGTCATCAGCAGCGTCGTGCCGTCGGGCGTTGCCGCCTTCACGACCTCGTTGCCGATGCGCCCGCCGGCGCCGGACTTGTTCTCGACGATCACCGTCTGCTTCAGCCGCTGCGCCATCGCCTCGCCGACCACGCGTGCGAGCGCGTCCGACGTCGCGCCGGCCGGATAACCGACGACGATCTTGATCGTGCCTTCCTGCGCGGCGACCGGGCTGCTCAGCAGCGTCGCGGCTGCGGCTGCGAGCAGGATTCTGCGCAGCGGGGAATGCTTCGTGTAGCTCATCTGGTGTCCTCGAATTCGTTGGGGGTGATCCGTCTCTCGCGGACCGATGACTTTAGGCCGTCGCGGGTACTGCTTCCAGGGCAATTTCCCGCAGTGGGATTCTCGGCTTTCCGCACCGGGGCGCAGGCAGAATGGGCCGCAAGACAAGTTTCCGCACCGCCGCCCATGAACCTGCACCGCCTCGACCTGTTTTCGCTGTCGCTGTTCGTGCTCGTCGCGCGCAGCGGCAGCATCAGCAAGGGTGCGGAACTGGCGTCGCTGGCGATCGGCGCGGCGAGCCGGCGGCTGACCGATCTGGAGGCCGCGGTCGGCAGCGAACTGTTCGACCGCCATTCGCGCGGCGTCACATTGACCGTTGCCGGGCAGGCCCTGCAGCAGCATGCGCAGCGCATCCTGAGCGACGTCGACCGGCTTGCCGCCGATCTGTCGGACCATGCCGCCGGCCTGGTCGGCGCGGTGCGGCTGTGGGCCAATACCTCGGCGGTGACGCAGTTCCTGCCCGGCGACATTGCCAGTTTTACCGGCGCGCATCCGGGGGTGCGCATCGAGCTCGAGGAAGAGGACAGCGGCGCGATCGTGCTCGCGGTGCTCGACGGCCGCGCCGACGTCGGCATCTTTGCCGACCGCACGCCGACGCTCGGCCTGCACGTGATGCGCTACCGCGACGACCGGCTGGTGCTGGTCGTGCCGAGCAGCCACGAACTGGCGCGGCGCCGCTCGCTGCATTTCGCCGAGGCGGTCGACGAGGACTTCGTCTGTCTGTCGAAAAACACCTCGCTGGCGCAGCGGATGTTGTCGGAGACGTCGTCGATCGGCCGTTCGCTGCGCATCCGCATCCAGGTGCGCAGCTTCGATGCGATGTGCCGGATGGTCGCTGCCGGCCTCGGCGTCGCGGTGCTGCCGGCCGAGGCGGTGCGCCATCAGCTGCGCGCGCTGCAGCTGAAGCAGATTCCGCTCGACGATGCCTGGGCGCAGCGCCACCTGCTGATCGGCTTGCGCGATCCGAATGCGGTGCCGCGCCACGTGCGGCAGCTGATCGACCATCTCTGCGAAGCACAGAAGGGCTGAGGCCGCCGCCGTCCGGGCCGCGCCGCATCTGGCGACGGATCGGGGTTTGTCCGGGCGCGGTTTCGCGTTTCGGCAAAGCTGGCCACGCGCCATTGTCATTCCGCAGTGCGCTTCTCCTGCCGACAATCGGCCGGCAACCCCCATCGGCGCCGCATACCTTGCGCCGCGCCGGCAGCACCGACGGAGACCTGACACGATGGATTCGCAGACGCTCGAGCGGCAGCCGCGCACCTTGTTCGAGAAGTTGTGGCGCAGCCATGTCGTCGACGAAACCGACGATGGCGAAACGCTGCTGTATGTCGACCGCCACCTCGTCTACGAGGTAACCAGCCCGCAGGCCTTCGAAGGGCTGCGGATGGCCGGCCGCCAGCCGTGGCGCCGCGAGACGGTGCTGGCGACGGTCGATCACAACATTCCGACGCTTGCCGCCGAACGCATCAGCATCGACAGCATTGCCGATCCGCTGTCGCGGATGCAGGTGCAACAGCTCGATACCAACAGCCGCGAATTCGGCATCACCCAGTTCGGCATCGGCAACCAGCGCCAGGGCATCATCCACGTGATCGGCCCGGAGCAGGGCGCAACGCTGCCCGGCATGACGGTTGTTGCCGGCGATTCGCACACCAGCACGCATGGCGCCTTCGGTGCGCTGGCGTTCGGCGTCGGCACCTCCGACGTCGAACATGTGCTGGCGACGCAATGCCTCGCGCTGCGCCCGATGGCGCCGATGCTGGTGCAGGTCGACGGCGAGCTGCCGGCCGGCGTCACCGCGAAGGACCTGATCCTCACGATCATCGGTCGCATCGGCACCGCCGGCGCGACCGCCTGTGCGATCGAATTCGCCGGCAGCACGATCCGCGCGCTGTCGGTCGAAGGCCGGATGACCTTGTGCAACATGGCGATCGAGGCCGGCGCGCGGGTCGGCCTGGTTGCGGTCGACGAGAAAACGATCGCCTATCTGAAGGGCCGGCCGTATGCGCCGTCGGACGCGCACTGGGATGCCGCAGTCGCCTACTGGCGCACGCTGCAAAGCGACCCTGGCGCGCATTTCGATCGCACATTGACGATCGATGCAACAACGTTGCGGCCGATGGTCAGCTGGGGTACATCGCCCGAGATGGTGGTGCCGGTCGACGGCCGCGTGCCCGATCCGGCCGCCGAGGCCGATCCGGTGCGCCGTGCCGGCATGCTGCGCGCGCTCGAGTACATGGGCCTCGAGCCGGGCACGCCGATGACCGGGATCCGTCCCGACAAGGTCTTCATCGGCTCGTGCACGAATGCGCGCATCGAGGACCTGCGCGCCGCCGCAAAGGTCGTCGACGGCAAGCGCATCGCCGCCAGCATCCGCCAGGCGCTGGTGGTGCCGGGTTCCGGACTCGTGAAGGCGCAGGCCGAGGCCGAGGGCCTGCACCACATCTTCAGCGCCGCCGGTTTCGAGTGGCGCGAGCCGGGTTGCTCGATGTGCCTCGGCATGAACGACGACCGGCTCGGCGCCGGCGAGCGCTGTGCATCGACATCAAACCGCAATTTCGAGGGCCGCCAGGGCGCCGGCGGGCGCAGCCACCTGGTCAGCCCGGCGATGGCCGCCGCCGCCGCGATCGCCGGCCACTTCGTCGACATCAGCAGCGAGAACACGTGATGCAGCCGTTTACCGAACTGACCGCACTGGCGGCGCCGATCGACCGCGTCAATGTCGATACCGACGCGATCATTCCGAAACAGTTCATGAAGTCGATCCGGCGCACCGGCTTCGGCGACAACCTGTTCGACGAGTGGCGTTATCTGGACCGCGGCGAGCCTGGCCAGGACGTTGCATCGCGGCCGCGCAATCCGGATTTCGCGCTGAACCAGCCGCGTTATGCCGGCGCGCAGATCGTGCTGACGCGGGAGAATTTCGGCTGCGGCTCGAGCCGCGAACATGCAGCCTGGGCGCTGCGCGATTTCGGCATCCGCGCGCTCGTCGCCCCGAGTTTTGCCGACATCTTCCACGGCAACTGCTTCAAGAACGGCATGCTGCCGATCGTGCTCGATGCGGCCACCGTCGAGCGGCTGTTCGCGCTCGTCGAATCGACGCCGGGCCTGCAGCTGCACATCGACCTGCCGGCGCAGACATTGACGCCGGACGGCGGCGAGGCGATCGGCTTCGAGATCGATGCCGCGCGCAAGCACCGGCTGCTGAACGGCCTCGACGACATCGGCCTGACGCTGCAGCGCGCCGATCGCATCCGCGACTACGAAAGCCGCCGGCGCGCCGCCGAGCCCTGGCTGTTCGGCTGAGGCCGGAAGCCCCGCTTGCCGCGGCTGTCACTGCCTCGGTAGGGAACGGCGCGCCGCAGCGGCGCGCACCAAGCCATTTCCTGACACTGCGGTGGCCGGCTGACAGCCGGTCACCGCTGCGGCATTTCCGCTTGCCGACAAGGCGGCCTGCGCCGGACGATTCGGGGTTATCACCACCTCGCTTTCCCATTTCGCGAAAGCTGGCGACGCGTCATTGTCATTCCGTGCCGGGGCCGGATTGCCCAGAATTCGCTTCGCCAGGGATGCCACATGCAACGCCGCAAGCAAGACGGCGATCGTGAAGTCTGCAGCACCGCCAGCCGGCGACGCCGCACACCAGTGGGTCATGGCCCCATTCACCCGTTCCATCCATTGCTTTGCACGGAGACAGACATGAAGTTCACCAAATCCCTCGCCGCGCTGATGATCGCGGGCCTCGCCGGCACCGCCGTCGCACAGGACAAGTACCCGGCCCGCACCGTCACCGTCGTCGTGCCGCAGGCACCGGGCGGCGCAAACGACACGATCGCGCGCATCATCGGCCAGAAGCTCTATGAGCAGACCGGCCAGCAGTTCCTGATCGACAACCGGCCCGGCGCCGGCGGCAACCTCGGCACCGCCGCTGCCGCGAAGGCCAAGCCTGACGGCTATACGCTGCTGCTGACCGTCAACAGCGCGCACGTGATCAACCCGTCGCTGTACAAGAGCACCGGCTTCGATCCGGTGAAGGATTTCGAGCCGATCGCACCGGTCGCCAATGCCGGCTATGTGCTGGTGGCGAACACCTCGTTCGCGCCGAACAACCTCGGCGAGCTGATCGCCGCCGCGAAGAAGGAGCCGGGCAAGATCACGATGGCCTCGGCCGGCAACGGCACGCTGAACCACCTGATCGGCGAAATGTTCCAGAAGGCCACCGGCACCGAGATGCTGCACGTGCCGTACAAGGGCGCTGCCGCGTCGATCCAGGATCTGGTCGGTGGCCAGGTGCAGGTGTCGGTGCAGAGCCTGCCGTCGTCGATCTCGTTCATCAAGTCCGGCAAGCTGAAGGTGCTCGGTGTCACCAACGAGAACCGCGTTGCTGCGCTGCCTGACGTGCCGACGGTCGGCGAGTCGATCAAGGGCTTCGGCTCGACCCCGTGGTACGGCCTGTTTGCGCCGGCCGGCACGCCGAAGGCGATCATCGCCCAGCTGAATGCCGAACTCGCGAAGGCGCTCGAGAACCCTGACGTCAAGGCCAAGCTGGCCGCGGTCGGCAGCGAGCCGATGCACAGCTCGCCGGAGAAATTCGCCGCGATGATCAAGGAAGACCTGCCGAAGTGGGCAAAGATCGTCAAGGATTCCGGCGCCACGATCGACTGATAGTTCTTTCATCAGGAGAAGACCATCATGACCGAATCGATGACACCCGCCGCGCTGCAAGGCCTGCGCGTGGTCGAGATGGGCCAGTTGATCGCCGGCCCGTTCGCCGGCAAGACACTGGCCGAATTCGGCGCCGACGTGATCAAGATCGAGGCTCCCGGCGCCGGCGATCCGCTGCGCAACTGGCGGCTGATCAAGGAAGGCACTTCGGTCTGGTGGCAGGTGCAGTCGCGCAACAAGCGGTCGATCGCGATCGACCTGCGTGGCAGCGAAGGCCAGGGCATCGCGAAGAAGCTGATCGCCGAAGCCGACGTGCTGATCGAGAATTTCCGGCCCGGCACGCTCGAGGGCTGGGGCATGAGCTACGAGGAACTGTCGAAGCTCAACCCGGGCCTGATCATGCTGCGCATCAGCGGTTATGGCCAGACCGGCCCGTACCGCGACCTGCCGGGCTTCGGCTCGATCGGCGAGGCGATGGGCGGGCTGCGCCACCTGACCGGTGAACCGGGCCGCGTGCCGGTGCGCTGCGGCATCTCGATCGGCGATACGCTGGCCGCGCTGCACGGCACGATCGGCGTGCTGACCGCGCTGTATCACCGCAAGGTCAACGGCGGCAAGGGCCAGGTGATCGACGTTGCGCTGCACGAAGCGGTGTTCAACGTGATGGAAAGCCTGATCCCCGAATACAGCGCCTTCGGCGTGGTGCGCGAGCCGGCCGGTTCGGCACTGCCGGGAATCGCGCCGTCGAATGCCTACCGTTGCGGCGACGAGGCCGTCGTGCTGATCGCCGGCAACGGCGACAGCATCTTCCGGCGCCTGATGACGGCGATCGGCCGCGACGACCTCGGCACCGATCCGGCGCTGGCCGACAACGCCGGGCGCGTCAAGCGCGTCGAGGAACTTGACGCGGCGATCGAGGCCTGGACGCGCCAGCACAGCGCCGACAAGGTGCTGGCGGTGCTCGGCGAGGCCAAGGTGCCGGCCGGGCGCGCCTATACCGCGAAGGACATCGTCGAGGATCCGCACTACCGCGCCCGCGAGATGATCCTGAAACAGCAGACCCGCGACGGCTACGAAGTCGAGGTGCCCGGCATCGTGCCGAAGCTGCTCGGCACGCCCGGCACGGTCCGTTCGTCGGCGCCGAAGCTCGGCGACGATACCGATGCGGTGCTCGGCGAGATCGGCTTCTCCGGCAACGACATCGCCGCGCTGCGCGGCAGAAAGGTGGTCGCATGAGCGCGTCAAACGTGTGGAACGGTGCGCGCAAGCGCATCTTCATGCAGGAAGTCGGCACCCGCGACGGCCTGCAGGTCGAACAGGCCTTCGTGCCGACCGAAGACAAGATCGCGCTGGTCAATGCGCTGTCGCGTGCCGGCATGGCGAAGATCGAGGTCACCGCGTTCGTCTCGCCGAAGGCGATTCCTGCGCTGCGCGACGGCGAGCAGGTGCTGCGCGAGATCGACCGCGTCGAAGGTGTCGTCTACAGCGCGCTGGTGCCGAATGTGCGCGGCGCCGAGCGCGCCGTCGATGCCTGCACCGACGAATTCAACCTGGTGATGTCGGCGACCGAAAGCCACAACCTGGCGAACCTGCGGATGACGCGCGAGCAGTCGTTCAACGGACTGGTCGAGGTGGCGGCGATCGCGCGCAATGCGAACGCCGCGGTCAACGTCTCGCTGTCGTGCGCCTTCGGCTGCCCGATGGAGGGCGACGTGCCGGTGCAGACCGTGCTCGACTGGTGCGCCCGCCATGTCGACGAGACCGGCGCCACCGGCATCACGCTGTGCGACACCACCGGCATGGCCTACCCGACGCAGGTGGCCGAGCTGACCGCGGCCTTCCGCGCGCGCTGGCCCGGCACCGAACTGACGCTGCATTTCCACAATACCCGCGGCATGGGCCTGGCCAACGTGCTGGCCGCGATCGACGCCGGCGCCGACCGCTTCGACGCATCGCTCGGCGGCATCGGCGGCTGCCCGTATGCACCGGGCGCAACCGGCAATGTCTGCAGCGAAGAGATCGTCCACGCGCTCGAGCTGATGGGCTACGACACCGGCGTCGATCTGGCGAAGCTGGTCGCCGCATCGAAGCTGCTGCCCGGCCTGATCGGCCACGACATCCCGAGCCAGATCGTCAAGGCCGGCCAACGGCTCGACCTGCACCCGCGGCCGGCCGATTTCGACGCGATCCGCGAGCGGGCGCTGGCGAAGGGCTGAGCACCCATCCCGTAGGAGCGGCTTCAGCCGCGATCACTTTGCATGGCACCAGCCCGAATCGGGGCTGAAGCCCGTCCCACGCGCAATGTCTGTGGGAGGGGCTTCGGCCCCGATTTTTTTGCTTCGACGGGCGCTGCAGCCATCTCTAACACAATGGGGCCGTTATTCCATCAAAGGACCCCATGCCCTCCCACTTCCAGCCCGTCGCCCTCGAACACGCCAGTCGCCTGATCAACCACGGGCCGACGGTGCTGATCACCAGCATCGGCGCCGATGGGCAGCGCAATGTGATGGCCGCGGCGTGGTCGATGCCGGTTGAGTTCACGCCGCCGCGGATCGCGATCGTGATCGACAAGAAAACCTTTACCCGCGAGCTGGTGATCGCCAGCGGCGTGTTCGGCATCTGCATTCCCGGTGCCGGGCTGGTCGACCTCACGCATGCGGTCGGCAGTGAGAGCGGCAGCGAGGTCGGCGACAAGTTCGAACGCCACCGGATCGATGCGCGGCCCGGCCCGGTGCTCGGCGTGCCGGTGATCGAGGCCGGCTGCTCGGCCTGGCTCGAATGCCGGCTGATCAGCGAACCGCATGCGCAGGATACCTACGACACCTGTTTCTGTGAGGTCGTTGCTGCGGCAGCCGACGCGCGCATCTTCTCGAACGGGCGTTGGCATGTCGGACCCGACAATGCCGCGCTGCACACCATCCACCACCTTGGCGGTGGCAACTTTGCGCGCGGCGGTGATGTCGTGAAGGCGCGCTGAACCACTCGTCATATGGAACTGCTCAACTGGATCCTGTTCGGCGTCTTCATGGCAATCGCTGCGTGGAAGGTGTTCAAGCACTATGTCGACAAATCCGACAAGTCGGATCGAAACGGTCGCTGACCGGGCATCCCGCGCGGCTGTCGCCGCCGATCAATCGGCGCAGCGCTCGCCGCGTCAACGGCGGCCGTGCGCAGGCCGGCATTCGCTGCCCCGTCGGGCAGCCATTTGCGACGCTGTCCGACACCAATGCGCTCCTCGGAGGTACAGACTTTGTGTTGCACATCGACAAGGAGTACCCGATGACGAACCAGAATGTGACCGTCGAGGGCCTGCCGGCCCGCAAGGTAACCGTGGAACTGTTCGTCGGCCCGCAGCCGATGCCCGAGCAGCTCGAGGCGCTGAAGGCCGCCGGTTTCAACAGCATCATCAACAACCGGCCCGACAACGAAGGCGGCGCCGACCAGCCGAGCAGCGCCGAGCTCGAAAGCGCTGCGCGTGCTGCCGGTCTCGAGTACCGCCATTTGCCGGTGCCGCCGAAAGACCAGGCCGATGACGATGCACGCCAGATGTTCGAGCACGTCAACACGCTGACGAAGCCGATCTACGCGTTCTGCCGCACCGGCAACCGTGCCGAGGCGCTGTATCGCAAGGGCCAGCAGGTCGCTGGTTGATACTCGCTGCATGAGCGCAGCCACACCGCCGGAAACCTCACCGTTTGCCGACCCGGCCGGCACCTGGAATGGCCGTTTCTCGCGGCCCGACTACCTGTTCGGCACCGCGCCGAATGAATGGCTGGTCGAACATGCCAGCGTCTGGCAGCCGGGCGACCGCGTCTTGTGTGTCGCCGATGGCGAAGGCCGCAACAGCGTCTGGCTGGCCAAACGCGGCTTGCTCATCGACGCTTTCGACATCTCCGAAGTCGGCGTCGATAAGGCACGCCGGCTGGCAGCCGAGCAGGGCGTCGAGGTCAATTTCAGCGTCACCGATGTCGACGGCTTTGCGTGGCCGCGCGAAGCGTACGACGGCGTCGCGGCAATCTTCGTGCAGTTCGCGCACCCCGCATTGCGCGAACGAATGTTCAATCGTATCGTGCAGAGCCTGAAGCTTGGTGGCACGCTGGTCCTGCAGGGCTATACGCCGCACCAGCTCGACTACGGCACCGGCGGCCCGCCATTCGCCACCCACATGTATACGCGGCAGCTGCTGCGCGAAGCCTTCGAGGACGAACTCGAGATCACGACGCTGCGCGAATACGATGCCGTCGTCAACGAGGGCGAGGGCCACAGCGGCCGCTCGGCGCTGATCGGAATGGTTGGCAGGCGGCGCTGACACGAAGCCGCTTGCCGGGCGCCGCTGGCGGCAGCAGGTCCGGGCTGCGACACTCGGCGTTCCGACCCGCCGCGAAACGATGATGGCCTTTCCCCCCGATACCTCGCCTGCCGTTCCGGCCGTGGCTCCACCCGAACACGAACACACCGTCCTCGTGCTGCAAGGCGGCGGGGCGCTCGGTGCTTATCAAGCCGGCGCCTTCGAAGGTTTTGCCGCCGCCGGCGCATCGCCGGACTGGATCGCCGGCGTCTCGATCGGCTCGATCAATGGCGCGTTGATCGCCGGCAATCCGCCGGAGCGTCGTGTCGCCGCGTTGCGCGAGTTCTGGAGCCGTGTCTCGGCCTGGTCGCCATCGGCCGACCCCGCGCCGCTGCAACCGGTGCGGCCGTGGTTCAACCGCTTTGCCGCCGCATCGGCGACGCTGTTCGGCGTGCCCGGTTTCTTCCGGCCGCGGCTGCCGCACGAGGCGATCGGCGCGCTCGGCATTTACGACACCACGCCATTGCGCGACACGCTGCTCGAGCTGGTCGACTTCGAACTGCTGAACAGCGGCGCCGTGCGGCTGGCGGTCGGCGCCGTCAATGTGCGCACCGGCAACTCGGTCTATTTCGACAACACCCGGCGGCAGCTCGGCGTCGAGCATGTGATGGCCAGTGGCGCGCTGCCGCCCGGCTTCCCGCCGGTCGAGATCGACGGCGAGTTGTTCTGGGATGGCGGCATCGTCTCGAACTCGCCGCTGTGGTACGTGCTCGACGAGGCGCCGATCATCGATGCGCTGATCCTGCAGGTCGACCTGTTCAGCGCGCGCGGCGCACTGCCCACCGATCTCGACCAGGTGCAGGAGCGCCACAAGGACATCCAGTATTCGAGCAAGACGCGTTTCAACAGCGAGCAGCTGCGCCAGCGGATGGCGCTGAAGGCGGCCTTCCGCAGGCTGCTCGACAAGCTGCCGGCCAAGTTGCGCAATGACCCCGACGTCGCGTTGCTCGCCGACGCCAGCCAGCGCACCGAGATCTCGCTGGTGCAGGTGATCAACCGCCACGACACGCGGTCATCGAGCTTCAAGGACTACGAGTTCTCGCGCGCGACGGTCAACGAGCTGTGGCAGGCCGGCCTCGGTGATGTGCAACGCACGACCGCGCATCCCGAGTGGTGCCGCGCGACCCAGCATCACGAAGGGCTGCGCGAGTTCGATCTGACGAAATGAGGGCCGAACGATGAACCTGAACCAGGTGACCTTGCCCGCCGCAGACCTCGAGCGCTCGGTCGATTTCTACCGCCGGATGGGTTTCACGCAGATCGTCGCATCGCCCGACTATGCGCGCTTCGAATGCACGAGCGGCGATGCAACGTTTTCGCTGCACCGCGTCGCCCAGCCGCTGCCGCACAGCCACGTCGTCGTCTATTTCGAGACACCGCAGCTCGATGCCGAGGTCGAGCGGCTGCTCTCGGCAGGGTATCAATTCACGCAACTGCCGCGCGACCAGCGCTGGTTGTGGCGCGAGGCGCGGCTGCGCGATCCGGGCGGCAACGAGTTGTGCCTGTTCTGGGCCGGCGAGAACCGGCGCAATCCGCCGTGGCGGGTGGAGGGTTGAGGCGCACCCGACGCACCGATCTGGTGCTCCGGAGGTGAGATGCATGGCACGGGGCTTGCAGCATGTCGCGATTGCAGCGATTCATGCCCCGAGATGGACCAACCGATCACCGATGACTGCACGACCGGCAATTGCTGCCCGGCATCCGGCCGAGCGCTGCAACACCCTGGCGATCCGTGGAGCCGGCAGCTCGCCCTGATGCTCGAATCCACGGGCGACGGCATCTTCGGCATCGACAACGCCGGAGGCTGCACCTTCGCCAATCGCGCGGCATGCGAGATGCTCGGCTGGCGCGTCAATGAGCTGCTCGGCCGCAACATGCATGCGTTGATACACCACACGCATGCCGACGGCAGCCACTACCCGGAGGGCGATTGCCCGATCTTCAACGCCTTCCGGCGCGGGCTGCCGTGCCGCATCGACAGCGAGGTGCTTTGGCGCGCCGACGGCAGTTCGTTCGCCGCCGAATATTCGTCGTATCCGATCATCGATGATGGCGTCGTGCAGGGCGCAGTGGTCACGCTGATCGACATCACCGAACGCAAGCGCGGCGAGCAACTGCTGCAGCAGGCCCACGAAGAGCTGGAGCGTCGAGTGGAAGAGCGCACGGCCGAGCTGCGCAGTGCGCTCGGCCAGATGCGGGAGCTTTCTGCACACCTGGAAACCGTTCGCGAGGAGGAACGCACCCGCATTGCTCGCGAGATCCACGACGAGCTCGGTTCGCTGCTGGTGGCGCTGAAGATGGACGTCAACTGGCTCGGCGCGCGCGTAACCGGGCAGCCGGAACTCGGTGCCAAATGCCGCGGTATGGGCCGGCTGATCGATACCGCCGTCGACAACGTCGGTCGCATCATGACCGACCTGCGACCGAGCATCCTCGACCACCAGGGGCTGTGGGCTGCGCTCGAATGGCAGGCGCAGGAGTTTCTCGATTCCTCGGAGCTGAAAAGCGATCTGCAGGTACACATCAGTCATGGCGTCGCGGTGCCTCAAGGTCTCGATGGCGAGCGCTGGGCAATCGCGGTGTTCCGCATCTTCCAGGAGATGCTCAGCAATGTCGCGAAACACGCGCGCGCACAAGGCGTGAGGATCCGGCTTTATGTCGACGGGCCGCCCGAGCCGGTGCTGCACCTCGAGGTGACCGACGACGGCGTCGGCGCATTGCCCGAGGCGCTCGACGATCGACGCCGCCATGGCGTGATGGGCATGCGCGAACGTGCAGCGCACTTCGGTGGCACGCTGCGCATCAACGGCGTGCCGGGCCATGGAACAGCCGTGCGGCTCGTGATGCCATTGCCGCCCGCGGAAGCGACATGATCCGCGTCCTGATCTGCGACGACCACTTCATCGTGCGCCAGGGGATCCGCCAGATCCTTGCCGATGCATCCGACATCGTGATGGCTGCCGAGGCCGAGAACGGTCCCGAGGCGGTGCGCGTGGTGCGCGAGCTGCATGCGGCGGGCAACCCGATCAATGTGGTGCTGATGGACATCGCGATGCCACACCGCGACGGCCTCGACGTGCTGCGCCAGTTGCGCAAGGAGTTTCCGAGGACGCCGGTCCTGATGCTCAGCACCTATCCCGACAAGCAGTATGCGGTGCGCAGCATGAAGCTCGGCGCCGCCGGGTACCTGAACAAGAGCATCGACAGCGAACAGATGACGCTGGCGATCCGCAAGGTCGTCAGCGGGGGCTTGTTCATCACACCGTCGGTGGCAGAGCAACTTGCCACCGCACTCGGCGCAGGCCACAGCGACATGGCCGAGACGGCGGCGCACGAACGGCTGTCGAACCGTGAATACCAGGTTTTCCAGATGCTGTCGGGCGGGCGCAGCGTCGGCGAGATCGCGATCGAGCTGTCGCTGTCGCCGAATACCGTCAGCACCTACCGCACCCGCATCCTGGAAAAGACCGGCGCGCGCAACGATGTCGAGCTCGCGCTGTATGCAGTGCGGGCAGACCTGATGCCCGACCTGGGGCGCGAGAGACGCACGGCCGGTTAATCGCCGGAGGCACAGCCGCATCGGCGGCCTGTAGTCGCAGCACTACACGAAGATCCACGCCACGTCGATGGTCGCCGAACGGCGCGGTCGATACGCTTGCTTCCCATACAGGAGATCAGGCATGACCGACCGCAACCGCTTCCGCCCCTACGACACCGACCGCCCATTGATGATGCGCTGCCACTGTGGCGCGGACCACGCGGCGGCAGATCATGACGCGTCGATCACGCCGGTTGTCACAGCGGGCGGCCGCAGCGACGACGATCGCTCGTATTCGCGCGATTTCATCGAAGCCTCGCTCGTCAAGGCACTGCTGCCGAACGAAGCGCAGCGTCGTCGCTTCCTGCAGGCGGTGGGTGCCAACACGGCACGCGCCGCGATTGCCTCGTTGCTGCCGCTCGGTGCGCTCGAGGCAATGGCGCAGGAGGGTGGCAAGGCGCTCGAACGCAAGGAGCTGAAGGTCGGCTTCATCGCGATCACCTGCGCCACGCCGCTGATCATGGCCGACCCACTCGGCTTCTACCGCAAGGAAGGCCTGAGCGTCCAGCTCAACAAGACCGCGGGCTGGGCGTTGATCCGCGACAAGATGCTGAACAAGGAGTACGAGGCGTCGCACTTCCTGTCGCCGATGCCGCTGGCGATCAGCATGGGCGCGGGATCGGTGGCGCAGCCGATGCGTGTGGCGACGGTACAGAACATCAACGGCCAGGCGATCACGCTCGCCAACAAGCACAGGAACAACCGCGATCCGAAAGGCTGGAAGGGCTTCAAGTTCGCGGTGCCGTTCGAATATTCGATGCACAACTTTCTGCTGCGCTACTACCTGGCCGAGGCCGGCGGCCTGAACCCCGACACCGACGTGCAGATCCGCGTCGTGCCGCCGCCGGAGATGGTCGCGAACCTGCGTGCCGGCAACATCGACGGCTACCTCGGCCCGGATCCGTTCAACCAGCGCGCGGTCTACGACGAGGTCGGCTTCATCCACATCCTGTCGAAGGAAATCTGGGACGGCCATCCGTGCTGCGCCTTCGGCGTCAGCGAGGCCTTCATCCAGCAGAACCCGAACACCTTTGCGGCGCTGTACCGCGCAGTGCTGAAGTCCGCCGAGATGGCGCGCGATCCGAAGAACCGCGAGTTGATCGCCAAGGTGATCAGCCCGACGCAGTACCTTAATCAGCCAGAGACGGTGGTGAATCAGGTGCTGACCGGCAAATTCGCCGACGGCCTCGGCAATATTCGCAACGTACCCGACCGCGCCGACTTCGACCCGGTGCCGTGGCAGAGCATGGCGGTCTGGATGCTGACCCAGATGAAGCGCTGGGGCTACATCAAGGGCGACGTCAACTACAAGCAGCTTGCCGAACAGGTCTTCCTGCTGACCGACGCTAAACAGCAGATGAAGGCGCTCGGCCAGAAGGTGCCGGATGGCGCCTGGCGCAAACATATCGTGATGGGCAAGGAGTTCGACCCCGCCAAGGCCGAGGCCTACGCCAACAGCTTTGCGATCAGCAAGGCGGCCGTGTGATGGCGAAGCTCACGCTGCCGAGCCGGCGCAACCTGCAGTCGGCCGCGCTGTCGCTGCTGCTGCTGCTCGGCTTGCTCGCGATCTGGCACGTGGCCACGCTGCCCGAGGCCGGTGTTGCCGCCAAGCTGACGCCCGATCAGATCGAGTACCAGAAGCTGCTCGGCAAGGACCCGGGCGAGACCAAGGCGGGCGGCTTCCCGACGCTCGGCCAGATGGGCGAGGCGATGGTCCGGCACCTGTCCGAACCGTTCTACGACAACGGGCCGAACGACCGGGGCATCGGCATCCAGCTCGGCCATTCGCTGATGCGGGTGGCGCTCGGCTTCGCGCTCGCGGCGCTGCTGGCGGTGCCGCTCGGCTTCGTGATCGGCATGAGCCCGTTGATCTACCGGGCGCTCGATCCGTTCATCCAGCTGCTGAAGCCGATCTCGCCGCTGGCATGGATGCCGATCGCGCTCTACACGATCAAGGATTCGTCGATCTCCGGCATCTTCGTGATCTTCATCTGCTCGGTCTGGCCGATGCTGATCAACACCGCATTCGGCGTCGCCAACGTGCGGCGCGAATGGCTCAATGTGGCACGCACGCTGGAAGTGCGGCCACTGCGCAAGGCCTTCGAGGTGATCCTGCCGGCCGCCGCGCCGACCATCCTGACCGGCATGCGCATCAGCATGAGCATCGCATGGCTGGTGATCGTCGCAGCCGAGATGCTCGTCGGCGGCACCGGCATCGGCTATTTCGTCTGGAACGAGTGGAACAACCTGAGCCTGCCGAACGTGATCTTTGCGATCCTGATGATCGGCTTCGTCGGGATGCTGCTCGATCTGATGTTCTCCCGTCTGCAGAAGCTGGTGACCTATGCCGAATGAATTCCTGAAGGTCGAGCGCCTGGCCAAGGCCTATCCCGGAGCCGCCGAGCCGGTATTCGACGGCGTCAACTTCGGCATCGAGCAGGGTGAGTTCGTCTGCATCATCGGCCACAGCGGTTGCGGCAAGACGACGATCCTGAATGTGCTGGCCGGGCTCGAGTCGGCAAGCAGCGGCCATGTCTTCATGGACGGCCGTGAGGTCGCCGGGCCCAGCCTCGAGCGTGGTGTCGTCTTCCAGGGTCATGCCCTGATGCCGTGGCTGACGGTGCGCGAAAACATCGCCTTCGCGGTGCGCAGCAAGTGGCCGGGCTGGAGCAAGGCGCAGGTCCGCGAGCACGTCGAGCGCTACGTCGACATGGTTGGCCTGTCGGCGGCAATCGACAAGAAACCGTCTGCGCTGTCCGGGGGCATGAAGCAGCGCGTCGGCATCGCACGCGCGTTCGCGATCCAGCCGCGCATGCTGCTGCTCGACGAGCCGTTCGGCGCGCTCGATGCATTGACCCGCGGCACGATCCAGGACGAGCTGCTGCGCATCTGCGCCGAGACGCACCAGACCGTGTTCATGATCACGCACGATGTCGATGAGTCGATCCTGCTCGCCGACCGCATTCTGCTGATGAGCAACGGGCCGCAGGCGCGCGTCGCCGAGATCGTGCGCAACACGATGCCGCGTGACCGCCAGCGCGCAACGCTGCACCACGATCCGCAGTACTACCGCATTCGCAACCACCTGGTCGACTTCCTCGTCGCGCGCAGCGCCGAACTGTCGCACGGCCGGGCGCCGGCGCAGCCGCTCGAGGTCAGCCCAGGGCTCGATCCCGAGCCGCGGCCGCCCTCCGGTCTGCCCGACCACGACCAACCCACTTTCCAACCCGTCCCTCTGAGGAGAATTGCATGAGCCGCATCGACGTCACCGAAAAAATCGTCACCGCGAAGGTGAGCAAGGGCCTCAAATGGTCCGAAGTTGCCGAGAAGGTCGGCCTGTCGAAGGAGTGGGTCACCGCCGCCTGCCTCGGCCAGATGACGCTGAACGCTGAACAGGCCGGCGTGATCGCCAGCGTTTTCGACCTGACCGACGAAGACAAGAAGTGGCTGATGGTCACGCCGTACAAGGGCAGCTTGCCGACCAGCGTGCCGACGGATCCGCTGATCTACCGCTTCTACGAACTCGTCAGTGTCTACGGCACCACCTTCAAGGAACTGATCCACGAGGAGTTCGGTGACGGCATCATGAGCGCGATCGACTTCAGGATGGACCTGAAGCGCGAGGCGAATCCGGCCGGCGATCGCGTCAGCATCCAGATGTCGGGCAAATTCCTGCCTTACAAGACCTACTGACCCGCGGTTCTCGGCGCACGATGTCGCGACCTCCACTTCCGCCGTTCGACGAAGACAGCGCGCGCCTGAAGGTCCGGTTGGCGGAAGACGCCTGGAACACCCGCGACCCGGACCGCGTCGCCGCGGTCTATACCGAAGACACCCGCTGGCGCAACCGCGCCGAATTTCCGCTCGGGCGCGAGCAGGTGCGCAGCTTCCTGCAGCGCAAATGGGCGCGTGAGCTCGACTACCGGCTGATCAAGTCGTTGTGGAGCTGGGGCGGGCCGAGAATCGCGGTGCGCTTCGCCTACGAATGGCGCGACGACTCGGGCCAGTGGTATCGCAGCTACGGCAACGAGAACTGGGAGTTCGACGATGCGGGGTTGATGCGGCGACGCCACGCCAGCATCAACGATCTGCCGATTGCCGTATCCGACCGGCAGTTTCACTGGCCGGCCGGCCGGCGGCCGGACGACCATCCGGGGCTCGACGAGCTCGGGCTTTGACAGCGCCGAACAGGTGCCTCACACCAGCCACAACGTCGCCAGCCCGAGAAACGCAAAGAATCCGACGACGTCGGTGACCGTCGTCAGCACGACGCTGCCGGCCAGTGCCGGGTCGATGCCGGCGCGGTGCAGCAGCAGCGGGATCGACAGGCCGGCGAAGGCGGCCGACAGCAGGTTGATCAGGATCGCCGCGCCGAGGATGATGCCGAGCGTCCAGCTGTCGAACCAGACGACCGCCAGCAGCGCGATCACGATCGCCCACAACACGCCGTTCAGCGCCGAGATGCCGAGCTCGCGCGTCAGCAGCAGCCGCACGTTGCCGGGCTGGATCTGGCCGAGCGCGAGGCCGCGGATCACCAGCGTCAGCGTCTGGCTGCCGGCGATGCCGCCCATGCTGGCGACGATCGGCATCAGCACCGCCAGCGCGACCACCTGCTGCAGCGTCGCCTGGAACAGCCCGATCACCCAGGCCGCGAGAAAGGCGGTCGCGAGGTTGATGCCCAGCCACACCGCGCGCCGCCGCGAGCTGGTCAACACCGGCGCGAACATGTCGGCCTCCTGGTCCAGGCCGGCCATGTTCATCACCGCGCGTTCCGAATCCTCGCGGATCAGGTCGACCACGTCGTCGACGGTGATCCGCCCGAGCAGCCGGCCCTCGTCGTCGATCACCGGCGCCGACAGCAGGTCGTGGTCCTCGAACTGCCGCGCGACGTCGACGTCCGGTGTCTGCACCGGGATCGGCCGCACATCGGTGTGCATCACGTCGGACACGCGGGCCGAGAAGTCGGTCGTCACCAATGCGCTCAGCCGCAACACGCCCTGGTAGATGCCTTGGCGGTCGACCACCATCAGCATGTCGGTCTGCGGTGGCAGCGTTTCGAGCAGACGCAGATAACGCATCACGGTGCCGATGCGCAGCTTGGCGCGCACCTCGATCACGTCGGCATTCATCAGGCCGCCGGCCGAGTCTTCCGGATACGACAGCAGCTCGTCGAGCTGTTTTCGGCGGCTGGCGCCGGCGGCCGCGCGCAGCTGCGCGCCGAGCTCGTGCGGCAGGTCCTGGATCAGGTCGACCAGATCGTCGAGTTCCAGCGTCTGCACCGATGCGACCAGTTCATCCGGGTCGAGGTCGCGCGCCAGCGACGCACAGACATCCTCGTGCAGATAGGTCAGCACCTTGCCGGCGCGTTCGGTCTCGACCATGCTCCAGACAACAGTCCGTTCCTCCGGCGGCAGCGCCTCGAGCAGGCCGGCGACCTTTGCCGGGTGCGTCTGCTGCAGCAGCTTGCCGACGCGTTTGAGCTTGCCGTCGGCCAGCGCATCGCGCACATCCTGCAGGTGGTTCGCGTTCTGCTTCGCCTTGCCGCGATGCCCCTTCGGCTCGTCGTGCTGCGGTTCGCGCGGTTCGTTCGCCGCATCTTCGGCGGCCTGCCGGCGGAGCCGCTCGCGCAGTCCGGGCCGCAGGTGGTGCAGGATCGCCGTCTCTCGCTCCGGAGCGACCTGCTGCCACAAGGCATCGCGCCGCTCGTCGTCGAGCCGCTCGATCAGCGCGGCGATCTTCGCCGGGTGCAGCCGTGTCATCAGCTTGCGCACCCGCTTGTTGCGCCCTGCGGCCAGCGCCTGGATGATCAGTTCGCTGTCGGTGACGGCACCGCGCGAGTCGTCGGTCGGCGTGGGGTTGGTATGCATCAGTGTTGAACGCGGTGGGGCGGGGGATGGCGGACAGGGGAATGCGACCACCTGGGCGTGGCCCCCGGCGGCTGCGGTCCACCATCATGAACGATTGGCCTACCTGCTCCGTCATCGAGCGGGATCCTGTGCTCGCCCCTGGAAAGGGTTGGCGCTGGCCTCCGCCGATGAACTGCCCTCACGACCCCGGCGTCACCCGCACCATCAGCCGGTAGATGAACGCACCGGAGCAGGTGATCAGCAGAAAGCCGTGCAGTGCCTCGATGCCGGCGAGCAGTCGCAAGTGGTCGGTCGGATAGATGTCTCCGAGGCCGAGGGTTCCGCGACGGGCGCGCCGCGCTACTCCGCCAGCCCGATCTCGATCTTGCCGAGCACCCCGTAGTCGGCGACGACGCGGTCGCCTGGCTTGACTTCCAGCGGCACCATGCAGGTGCCGCACGAGGCCCAGTCGCCGGCGCGCAGGCCGATGCCGAGCGACGACAACTCGTTGGCCAGCCAGGTCAGCGCAACCAGCGGTGCGCCGAGCAGCGCGCGGCCTTCGCCGTCGCGTGTGTAGCGCACCGCGCCATCGGCGCCGCTGACGGTGGCCGCCACCGGATGCGCCGCCAGATCGAGCTCGCGCCACGATTCCGGCGCCGCCGGGCCGAAGGCGAACTGGCCGCAGCAGGCATCGTCGGCAAGCAGCTGTGCCTTGCCGGCGCTGGCAAACGCGGCAAAACGCGAATCGGGCGCCTCGAAGGCCGGGTGCAGCGAGCCCACCGCGGCCAGCACCTCGTCCGCGCTGTACGGCGACGCACGCGGCGGCAGATCGGCCCGCATGCGGAATGCAAATTCGGGCTCGGCAACCCGCATCCGGTTGCCGGCCAGCGACAGCGTCGAGCCGATCGGGTGGACAAAGCTGTCGAGGATGCGCCCCGGCAGCGGGCTGTCGACCTGGATGTGCGCCTGCCCGGCGGCGCTGGTTGCGGCGATCTTCCAGCCGACCACCGGCCGGCCGGCGACGTCGGGCAGCGCTGCCTGGATCGCATAGCCGCTGGCGTTGTCCTGCGGGCGCAGCGCGTCGGGCAAGGCATCGATCACCGTGCCCCGCTCACGGCAGGTCCAGAGCATGCGGGCGGCTTCGTTTGCGGCGTTGCGGTCGATCGTCATCGTCGTTCCTGGAGTTCGAGCGGCGACGATGTTGCCATAGCTGGCTGCGCTGGCAGGCAGCCGGTCGCTGCGCATGATGCAGCTTGCGCAGCGATCCGATTCCTGAGCTTTTCGACTGGTGCACAAGTTCCACGAGGCGTGACGATATCGACGTCATGTCGTCACCGGGTTGGATCCTAACCCCGTGCTCGATCGTCAACCGCAGCGCGGTTGTGCGGCGGCCCGGCGTCGAACCGGACCGGCACGACGCGAAGCGACAGCCGGTCGGCACGGGCCATCTGGGCATCTTGTCAGTCGGTCCGAACGCAGGCGCCCTTGAACACGCGCGAATCGGCTCTCCGCGGTCTGCAGTGACCGGTGTGCGGAAAGCCGAAACCGGGCTTTGTCCTTCGCGCGCGGTTTGCCGATCGAGTCTGTCAGCAGCACCTGCCGATCGACACACTCCCGCCGTTATCGCCGCTGAAGTTGCCGGGAATTCCAGTCCGGCCATCTCTGCTGCACGAGGCAGCGGAAGTCAGCTGCCGCTCGCGCAGGCAGTTCCCAATATGACGCTCCTGGCGATGACTTGTGATCGGCATGCATCGACCTCGGCATCTGGCAGGTTGTCGAAGAATGTGGAGATCAACGAAGTGCCGCCGCTGTCGCTCGCATTGAACCTGCAATACCGCTGGTCGTTGTTGATCTCAGCGAAGGTTTGCCCCAAGTCATTCAGCGTGGCGCCGGTTTCGCCGAGGACTGCTTCATATGGACTGACGACACATATCAGATTCGTTCCGGTTCCTCCCGCCGAACTGACGCCATCGATCGTCGCCAGTTCGGCAGCGCTCCAGCACGGGCATGCCGTGTTCGGCTCGAATCCCGGAATCACGCCGCCGCCCTGCGACACATATTGCGCGAGCAGGGCAGCAAGGGAATTCTGCGCCTGCGTCACCGCCTTTGCGTTTGCCCTGGTGCTGGACAGGTGGGCAATCCGGTTGCGTGCGCTGTGGGCCTGGATGCAGGTTGGAAACAGACCGCTCGCGGGATCGAGCCCGCTGCATTGGCCGCCAGACGGATCCATCGGCGCCGCGCGCACGACGGACGTCAGAAAGAGCAGCGCGATACTGCAGCAGGCGATTGATACGATGGACTTGATACTGGACATATCGATTCTCCATTGCTCCGGCGGACCGGACAGTTGTCTGGTGACCACTGCGGAGGCAAATACAGCTTAGGCGCCTGGTCGCAGGGATTGCCGCTCCGATACCCTCGATTGACGCGGGTCGAGACCCTTGCACTTGTCTGGCTGAATCGGGCTGCCGATGACTGCATCGGCACGGCCGATGGCGCGCGCCCACCGCAGCGGTATCGACGCGGCAACCTCGGCGCGCCAACCGGTGGCCGCCCCTTCAACTGCGCGCCGCAGGCGAACCAAATCGCCTGCCGGCCGTCGAACAGGGCCGCCCATGCCGATTACGCACCGATGTCCACCCTGATCACCGTCCTCGTGGTTGTTGCCCTTTCGATTCCGATCGGCCAGGCTGGCTGGCGGTTGAAGAAGTCGGTCGATCTGGCGCGGGCCAGCGAGCCGCTGCAGCAGACACCGGCCGAGCCGGCGAACCGGCTGCTGATCGTCGGCGACAGCACGGGTGTCGGCACCGGTGCAGGGTCGCCGCAGGCCAGCATCGCCGGGCTGATCGCGAACGACCATCCGGCGCTGCTGATCGACAACCGCTCGCGCGATGGTGCACGTTTTGCAGATGTCGTCAGCCAGTTGCAGCAAGCGGAAGGCCAGCGCTACGACCTCGTGCTGGTGCTCGCCGGCGGCAACGACGTGATCAGGCTGACCGACGAGGAAGCCTTGCGCCGCGCGGTTGATAAGTCCATCGGCCAGGCAGCCACGCTGGCCGATCAACTGATCGTGCAGCCGCCCGGCAACGTCGGCAATGCGCCGTTTTTCTTTCCGCCGTTTTCATGGTGGATGACCGAACGCGCGCGCATGCTGCATGCGGTGGTTCGCAGTGCGGTCGAGGCCGCGCCGAACGCCCGCTACGTCAGGCTGTTCGAGGAGCGTGACAACGACCCGTTTGCGCAGCAGCCCGAATTGAATGCGGCCGATGGCCTGCATCCGAGCGCGGCCGGCTACCGGCTGTGGTACGACGAGCTGCGCGAGCAGGGCGGGTTCGAGCAGATCCTGCGCGGGCAGCCGGGCCCGCGCTGATCGCGGCGGCAACCAATCTTCACCGGCACATCACGGAGCAACGCCATGGCTGACGCATACCCGACGAATACCAAGGTGCAATGGGACTGGGGCGGAGGAACCGGAGAAGGCTACGTTCGCGGGGTCTTCAGGGAAAAGGTGAGCGAGGTCCTCAAGGGCAGCAAGGTGACGAGGAACGGCAGCGACCAGGACCCGGCCTATCTGATCGAACAGGACGACGGCGACAAGGTCCTGAAGCTGCACTCGGAGTTGCGTCGGAGTACGTGACGGCGCCTGCACCGCTGGTCAGCGGGCCTTCTTCCTCGTCTTGCGCGCAGGTGCGGGCGCCGCATGGCCGGTCCAGAAGTCGATCATCTGCTTCGCAGCATCGGCCTGCACGGCTTTTGTCTGGCGCTTCATCGCGGCTGCGGCCTGGCCGCGTGCGGAGCCGGCGACGCGGTTCGCCGAACTGAGCCACATGCTCATGAACGGGTTCTTGGTGGTCCAGGGATTGCGCATCGGTTTCCTTGTTCGGTTCGGCGCCCGATCTTGAGGCATCAGGTCCCTCATGCCTCTGCCGTCCGGCGCATTCTGATGTCGTCCAAGGCCTACGGCTGGCCTGGTGCCGGCATCCGGGCTGGCGCATACGGGTCCGGCTATTGCTCGGGTGTCGCACCGTGGCGTTATTTGAGTGGCCGATGCAGGATCACGCCATGTCCACGCCCCTGCAATCCTTCCTGTCTTCGGCGATCGGAAACTGGGACATGCACAGGGAAGGGACATAGAGCGGGATGTCTTCGTCGAGCGCTTCCCAGTGAATGCCACTTGGGCTGAGCTCGGAAGCCGCCTGGTTGTGCGCCGCCCGCAGCGGCGCACCTGCCAGCGGCCGGCGCTTGCAATTCTCCGATTGCGAGGGTGCGCTCAGTTCATCTTTTTCCACATCAGCGCCGTGTAAACCGATTTGCCCAGTTTCTGGTCGAGCTTGTAGGCGCCAAATCCCATAAAGCACTTGTCGTCGCTGGTGATCAGGCCGATGATGATTCCGCCGGCTCCCTCGCGGCCGCTGAGCAACTCGAATTGCTTCTTCGTGTCGACGGCGTCGGTCGGCTTGAATTCGCAGATCAGCTGGAACCCCTGCCGCGTCTTGATCTCGGCCCATAAATCGTTGCATTGGGGCGTGCCGACATGGGCCACGCGGATTGCCCCGTCGAGCTTGTATTTGGCGAACCAGCAACCGCTGAAATTCGAGCTGAGTACGGCCTTGCCCTGTGGAATGACCCAGTTGATGGCCCCTGGTGCATACGGCAGGTAGACGCAAGATCCCCTCGTGGTCTTGGTGCCCCGCAGGAAGCGATGCCGCGACGCGTCCAGATCGATCTCCTTGACACCGAAGGAGACTTCTGTCTTCTCGGCGGCGGTCGTCTCCTTCGAGAAATCGTTTGCGTCGGTGACGATCGAACCTGTCTCGAAAACCGATGTGATCATGTCTGCCTCCTCCGGGGAAATCATCGTGCACCAAAACCGTCGGGGCGTCATCCGGTCAGCGCTGTCCCTGCTCGCTGCGCATCGCCTCCTCGAACCATCTGGCTGCGTCGGGTGCAGGCGGGCCGGCGTGCAAGAGAAGCGCGTCAGCGCAGACATGGCATGCCGATCATTGCCATCCGGAACATGATTTCATCGGACCCGGTTGCCGCATGGGAGACGCCTGCGGACTGTCGGCCGGCACTGCGGCCGGCCGATCCGGAGCGCGAGCGCCCGCAGTCAGAACCAGCCGAAATAGCTGATGGCGGCTCCGATGGCAGATCCGATTGCTGCACCTGCAACTGCCAGCCCGACCGCCGGTGCACTCACCACCCCAGCCACTGCGATGCCGACCGCAACGCCGATGCCGGCGCCGACGGCAGCAGCGCCGAGCGTGGGTTTCTCGTCGAAGACGATCAGGTAGGCGCCTCCGATCACCAGGGTCGCAGCCACGGCATACCCGAGCACCATGCCAGGCTGCGCGATCTCGGGATCAGGGATGTTCCTGATGACCTGATCGACTGCGGCGAATACCGCGGCGGCACCGCCAGCTTGCGCCATGCTGGTCTGATCGAAAACCGGCGACAGGGTCTTGCTCGTCAAGGAGGTGACCGCCGAATTCAGCCCGGCCATTTGCGCCGCGCTGGGCATGCGTCCCGCTGGCGCCATCTCCTTGGCCCTGGACAGATACTGTTCGACGACTTCGAAGCGCGCTTCCATCTCGCCGATCAGACGCCGGTCGCCTTTGGCGCAGATGCGCGCGATTCCCTCCTGTACGTTGTCGAAGCTCTGCTTCAACTGCGCCGCGTTGTGCGCGAATTCGTCCGATCCCAGCGTCTTCGAATCGCGATCGAGCTGGGGAAAAAAGCTGGCGTCAAGGCGTCGCAGCAATAGATCAACTTGCATACGGTTCTCCTCAAATGCCGAGAGAGCTTCCTCACTCGGCCATGTGTACGTTGTTCGCGGATTTCAGCTCCCGCTCAGCCGCCGTGCATGTCCGCAGCCTTGAACGCATGCGCCAGTGCTGCCGGCGTGAGCTTGCGCAGCTCGGTGAGCGAGTGCAGTTGCTCCTTGCCGCATCCGGTGCAGTGGTAGACCGGCATCGCCAGGTCGATCTCGAGGCCGGGTTGATCGGGCATGCCTGGTCTGACGGTGAAGGTATGCCGGTGGTCGGGCTTGGGTTCGAGTTCGCGGCCGCAGTCGTGGCAGTGGAAATGCTTGAACATCAGCACGCCCTTTTCGTCACCGGCCGGCAATTTCGCTTCGTCTTCCTGCACGAGGTGGTCGAGGAGCCGCTGCGGGAACTCCGCTTCGATGAACTGCCTGTGCCCGTTCGGGCAGGTCAGCACGGTCAGGTTGCGTACGGTCACCGTCAGCGTCTTTTCTTCGCCGGATGCTGAATCGATCCGATGCGTCGACGTGTCGGCTTGGCAGGTCTTGCATGGGCGGTAGCTATCGGTCATGGTCCCCTCCGTGTGTGGATGGTCAGGGAATGCTGCCGCGCGCGATCCACACGCCGACGCACGGGGCGCATGGCCTTCTTTCTACTCTTCAATCGCGGCCGTGGCCAGGATGGCCGGCGTTGGCGCCACTGTCGCGGTTGGCCACGCGCGCCGGGTCGCCGGGCTGCTTGCCGCTGCGCTCGTGACTTCGGCACCCCGAGATGGGGTAAAACAAACCCTGCGCCAACAATGGAGGCCGCGCTCCAGGGCGAACAATGACTGCCGACTTCACACCCGCCCAATCGCATCTCCGGCAGAGCGAGGAGCGTTTCCGTCTGCTGGTCGACAGCGTCCGCGACTACGCGATCTTCATGCTCGACCCGTCGGGCCATGTGCTGACCTGGAATGCAGGCGCCGAGCGTTTCAAGGGCTACCAGGCCGAAGAGATCATCGGCCAGCATTTTTCGCGCTTCTACCCTTCCGCGGCGCTGGCCCGCGGGCTGCCCGAGCAGGAGCTGGAAATCGCTGCGCGCGACGGCTCGTTCGAGGACGAGGGCTGGCGTGTGCGCAAGGACGGCTCGTTGTTTTGGGCGAATGTCGTGATCACCGCGATGCGCGACCCCGACGGCGAACTGGTCGGCTTCGCCAAGGTCACGCGCGACCTGACGCAGCGGCGCAGCCACGAGGAGGCCTTGCGCCAGAGCGAGGAGCGTTTCCGGCTGCTGGTCGAGGGTGTGGCCGAATATGCAATCTTCATGCTCGACGTCAACGGCCGGATCGCGACCTGGAACGTCGGCGCACAGCGCATCAAGGGCTACAGGCCCGACGAGATCATCGGCCGGCACTTCTCGGTGTTTTATCCGCAGGATGTGCGCGACAGCGGCTGGCCGGAGCACGAGCTGCAGGTTGCAGCCGAGACGGGCCGTTTCATCGATACCGGCTGGCGCGTGCGCAAGGACGGCACGATGTTCTGGGCCAACGTGACGATCACGGCGCTGCGCGACGAAAGCGGCAAGCTGATCGGCTTCGCCAAGCTCACCCGTGACCTGACCGACAGCAAGCGCGCGCAGGCAATCGAGATCGCCAGCCTGGAACGCGAGGCGCTGCTCGAGGCCGAGCGCAGCGCGCGGATCGAAGCGCAGCGTGCCACGCGCATCAAGGACGAATTCCTTGCCACGCTGTCGCATGAACTGCGCACCCCGCTCAGTGCGATCCTCGGCTGGACGCAGATCCTGGCCAGGGGCCAGGCCCTCAGCGCCGACCAGCGCCGGGGCATCGACGTCATTGCCCGCAACGCGCGGGCGCAGGTCCGGTTGATCGACGAAATGCTCGACATGAACCGGATCCTGACCGGCAAGATCCGGCTCGAGATGCAGCAGATCTCGATGCGAGAGGTCGTGCAGTGCGCAATCGACGCGGTGGCGCCTGAAGCGATGGCAAAGGGCATCAGCCTGCAGAACGAATTCGGTACCACCGCGATGCCGGTGAGCGGCGACAGCAGCCGGCTGCAGCAGGTGGTGTGGAACCTGCTGACCAACGCGATCAAGTTCACGCCCGCAGGCGGGCAGATCCGGGTGCTGCTGAACCGGGTCGAGCCGCACGTCGAACTGAGCGTGGCAGATACCGGCGTCGGCATACCGGACAGCTTCATTTCACAGGTGTTCGAGCGCTTCTGGCAGCGCGACAGTTCGACCAGCCGGGCACACGGAGGCCTCGGGCTCGGGCTTGCGATCTGCAAGCACCTGGTCGAGCTGCACGGCGGGACGATCCGCGTCGAGAGCCCGGGCGAAGGCCAGGGCGCGACGTTTTTTGTCGATCTGCCGGTCTCGGTCGAGGCGGTCGTCGAACCGGGCGAGGGCGGGCCGGGTGCGGGTGCGTCGGACGCGCAAGGCCCGCTGCCGCCGAGGCTGCACGGCGTGCACGCCGCGATCGTCGACGACGAGCCTGACGCCCGCGAGATCCTCGAGCTGGTGCTGACCGAACAAGGCGCAACGGTGGTGAGCTTCGGCGCCGCCGAAGAGGCGCTGGCGGTGATCGCAACCTCGAGGCCGGCCGTCATCGTCAGCGACATCGGCATGCCCGGCATGGACGGCTACCAGATGATCCGGGCGCTGCGTGCCGGCGAGTCCGCTGGCGACCGCATTCCGGCGCTGGCGCTGACCGCATTTGCCCGCGCAGACGACCGCGATCGCGCACTGGCAGCGGGTTTCCAGGCGCATCTCGCGAAGCCGTTCGACACCGCCGAACTGGTCCGGCTGATCGCCGAACTGGTCGGCCGGTGAGCCTGCCGCCGGGGCCGTCCTGCCCGCCCGCGGCTTCTTTCTTCTACAGTCCGACGATACCCCGCAACGCATCGAGGAGTCGTGAATGTCAAAACCCGCAGTCGGTTTCATCGGCCTCGGCCTGATGGGCAGCAACATGGTCGAGTGCCTTCAGAAGAACGGCTTCGAGCCGATCGTGATGGCCCGCAACCAGCAGGCCATTGATGCCGTCGTCGCCCGCGGCCCGGCGACCGTCGCGAAGACCCCCGCCGAACTGGCCGCGGCCAGCGACATCGTGATGCTGTGCGTCACCACATCGGCCGTTGTCGAAGATCTGGTCTATCGCGAAAACGGCATCCTGGCCGGCATCAAGCCGGGCGCGGTGCTGATCGATTTCGGCACCTCGGTTCCGGCCTCGACCCGCCGGATCGGCGCCGACCTGGCCAAGAAAGGCGCCGGCATGATCGACGCGCCGCTTGGCCGCACGCCCGCGCATGCCCGGGACGGGCTGCTCAACATCATGGCCGCCGGCGACCGCGAGACTTTCGACAAGGTCAAGTCAGTGCTCGACGTGCTCGGCGAAAACGTCTTCTATCTCGGTGCGCTTGGCGCCGGCCACACGACCAAGCTGATCAACAACTTCATGGGCATGACGACCGTCTGTGCGATGTCGCAGGCATTCGCGGTGGCCGAGCGTGCCGGCGTCGACCGCCAGCAGCTGTTCGACATCATGTCGGCCGGCCCGTCGAATTCGCCATTCATGAAGTTCTGCAAGAACTACGCCGTCGACGGCGTCAGCGACCTCGGCTTCTCGATCGCCAATGCCGGCAAGGACCTCGGCTATTTCCTGCAGATGGTCGACGACCTGGGCACGCGGGCCGAGATTGCCGAGGGCACTTCGTCGAATCTGCAGGCCGCGATCGATGCCGGCATGGGCGACGGCAATGTGCCCGAGATCTTCGACTGGTTCCGCAAGCGCGAGAAGCCGTAGTGCACGGCCGCGGCCGTTGCAATCAGCACGCTCGGCCTGCTATGCGCCGCGACGCACGGCGATCCGAGGCAGCCGCAGTTCGAAGCGCGTGCAGGAGTCGTCAGAGGTCACCGTGACGTTGCCGCGATGCGCCTTTGCGATTTCCCGCACGACATACAGGCCAAGGCCGAGGTTGGCGCCGGCAAGCTGTGATTCCGAATCCGTCTCGCCGCCGGCGTGGCGAACCATCGGGTCGAAAAGCCGCGCCATCAGATGGGCAGGAATCGGCCTGCCGGAGTTCTGCACGCCGAGCACCAGTTCATCCTTGCTGGTGCCGTCCGCCACGACGTGAATCCGCGTGCCGCTGGCACCGTACTTCATCGCGTTGAAGACGAGGTTCGACAGCGCCTGGTGCAGGCGCCGGGCGTCCCATTCGCCGTGCATGTCGCCGCGCACTTCCAGCTCGAACTGATGCCCACGGCTGATGGCCTCGATCTCGTCCAGCGTATTGCGGGCGAACTGATCGAACTGCAGCGCCGACGGGTCGATTGCAATCTCGGAGCCGAGCCGGTGCCGGGTGTACTCGACCATGTCGTCGAGCAGCGATTTCATCTGCGCGACGCTGCGCAGAATGATCGCCGACTGCGGTGAACCGTTCGGGCGGGTACGCATCTCGACGGCCACGCACGCCGAGATCGCACTCAGGGGCCCGCGCAGGTCGTGCCCCAGGATGCCGAGAAACAGATCGCGCGACCGGTTGACCTCGGCGACGAAGACCTTCAGCGACTCGGCAATCGCCTGGTCGACAGCCTCGTTGAAGCGGGTGACATCTTCCAGATCCTGCACATGTGCATCGTGCGCGGCCGCTGCCCACAGGCGCAGCACCGTCGCGCGCAGCGCCCGGTATTCGGCGACGAGTTGCTCGACCTCGAAGCCCTGCCGCTCCCGCTGGCGCGCATGGCTGCGCGACGGCACGCCTTCCGACTGCGACGCGCTGGCACTGTTGCCCTCCGACTTCGCCTGGCGTTCGTCGTCGCATTGGGGGCGCTGCATGTCGGCGGCAATCTCTTCGAGAATCAGGCGGCCATGGTCGAGCAACGCGACTTCGTCCAGGTTGGCTGCCGCAGGCAGCTGCTCCCGCGCGAACGCGACCCAGTCGGCCAATATGGCGTCGAGGTTTTCGCTGATGAAGGTTGAAAGCCGCATCACCCATTCTGCCTCGGGAGCCTCACTCCGGACGAATGGCTAAAATGGCCAATCAACGAGGAGAATCCGATGCGCGTTACCGCCACAGAGGCCAAGAATCGTTTTGGCAGCCTTTGCGCCCAAGCCAAGCGCGAGCCGATCTTTGTGGAAAAGGCGGGGCAAATCGATACCGTGATCCTCTCTGTCGAACACTACGAGGCCCTGCAGGAGAAACAAAAGAAGGCCAGTCGTGCCACTCGCAAGAAGGCGTTCGAGGCCGAATTCGGTGACTGGATTGCCGACCAGAATGCCCGTTTCGAAGCCCACGGTATTCCTGGCGCCGACTTGCGCCCCTGGTGAGGCTGATGGCCCAGTACGACGTTTTCATCAACCCGAGCAGCAGCGCCGCCGACGGTATCCCCTTCGTTGTCGTGATCCAGAGCGACCTGCTCGATGCGCTGGCGACTCGCTTGACGATGCCGCTTGCCGTGCTCGATGCCGCGACCAAGGTGCCGACTGCACTGTGTCCAGTCGTGATGGTCAATGGGCAGCGTCTGCACGCGCTGGCGCACTTCACGGCAGCCTTGCCGGCGAAGGCCTTGAAGAGTCCGGTGGACAACGTGGCCGCGCAATCAAGCGCATTGGCATCAGCCTTGGACACGGTACTGTCGGGAATCTAGCGCCCGGCCATCGCTTCCGGAATGGGCGAGGGCAATGAGCCGGAGCTCTTCGACCATTTTTGCGAGCGCAAGCAGTGGCGCCCGAAAGCGGAGCCCGCATGGCGGCAAGTCACAGCGGCACGTGCCCGGCAGCCAATCGTGGGGGCGCAGCGATGCGATGGACGGCCGTTTCGGCGCCGCCATCTTGCCGCTGATCGCGCGGCGCCTTTCGAAGATGCTGCCCAGACCGCACTGGAAGTCATGCTGCCGGCGCCGGCAGCTGCTCGCGCGCGAACGCAATCCAGTCAGCCGATATGGCGTCGAGCTTGTTGCTGATGTTGGCGCCGCCGATGCGCAATCTAGTAGAGGGCCGCCTCGTTCATCGGATTGATTTTTTTCACGACGATGTTCCCCGTATTCTTTGCCGTCGAGCCGCCATACTTCGCATTGGCGTTCAGGATATTGCACAATTCAACGAAGTTGAATTGTCCATATGCTGTGTTTCCCACGATGTAATTGAGCGGCGGCAATCCCGGCGAGCTGTCGGTGTTGTTGCACGCCGCCGCAATTCCGTTGCCAAGTGATACGCCCCAGTGACAGGTCGTCGGATCGTTGGTCCGGTGAATGTTCCAGACATACCCCTCGGGGATTGCGCCCCAGTCAGACTCCTTGACGGTGACGCCCTGCCCAAGCTGCTGGTTTGCGGTGTTGCCATCGATCTTCAGCCCCTCGCGGGCATACCAGCGCTTCGAGACCATCCCCGCCGCAAACAGCCATGCCGAGACGCCGTGATAACACACCGGCGCCTTGCTCACATTGTCATCGGCTATCTGACGGTGGACGGCGTCGACCACACCTTCGACCTTTTTTACCCGCTTGGCGGCATCGGCTACGTCGGCAAGATGACGTATCGGCTTTTTCAGATAAAGGCGGATATCCGCCTGTATCAAAGCCTCTGTCTTGCCCTTGCAGGCGAGGCGCGTCGCATCGAGTACGTCATTGTCGCAATAGTTGAACTGTGCATGAGGCGGTCGAAAGTAGGCCATCTGGCATAACATCAATCCTCGCAGCGCCATATTCTTATCATTGGACGAGAAATGAAAGCCATGTCCCTTCAATGAGAGCTCGGCGCCGGCCAAATCCTTGGTAACACCTGGCTGCGCCGTGATTTTCTGTTGAACCTCGGCAGCAAGGCCGGCATCAATCTTGTCCTTTATATATTTCACCGCCTCGTCGAAGCGTTCCTGGTTGGTCCGTGCCATCGCATCCTCCCGAATATGACGCGCCAAGCGATAGCCTGCAGGCACATTATCGAAACTCGTACTGCATGCAGACGGCAGTCAAGCTCGAGAAAATTTCTGCGGATACCGCTACGGTGGTTTGACCCACAACACCTTCCAAAGGGCCCGCTGGATGTTCTCACTGTTCACTGCCCCGATCAAGCATCGCTTCAGACAGGGCATGCCATCTCGCAAATGGTGCGCCGGCCTCTGCGGATCAGTTCACGCCCCCGCCACCGTCCCCGGCTCAACCAGCGCCCGCCGCCGCAACGTCAGCAGCAAACCCCCGACGATCGCCAGGTTCAGCAGCCCTGCCATTGCGGCATTCGCGTAGGTCACGGTGTAGCCGCCTGTCGTGTCGTAGAACAGGCCGCCCTGGAAACCGCCAAGCCCGTGGGCGTGGCACGCCGAGCCGCGCCCTCTGGCGCCGGCGCCCCGGACCGTCAACGCACTGCTGCCTCACCGACGGCCTGCATGCCTGCAGGCTGCTGCGGTGGCAACTCACGCAGATGGCGCGCGCGCAGCATAACGACAACGAGTACCGGCAGCGCCGCTGCGGCGAGGAACATCGTTCGCGCCCCGGCGGCGTCGGACAGCGCTCCGGCCACGGCAGACCCGAGCACGCTGCCCGACGCCGTCGCGAGCAGCGCGGCCGTCAGGCTGAGCGACGGCAGCGACGGAAACAGCTTCTCGGACCAGAGTGCCAGCAGCGCACTCGTCATCATGATGCTGAGGCCTTGCAGCGCCGACGATCCGATCAGCCCGGCCCAGCTGCCGGGCAGAAGCGCCACCAGCGCCACCGACGCCGCAGCGGCGAGCATCAGCAGGCGCACCAGCCATACGATGCCGATCGCCTCTTTTGCACGGCCGGTCAGCAGCCCTGCCAGCCCGAAAACGCCGACGCAGATGAAGACGAGCGCGGGCAGATAGTCGCTCGGCACGCCCGGTAGTTCAGCATTGCTGCGCAGATGGTCCGGCGCAAACGAGATGAACACCGCCGACGTCGTTCCGTAGACGAATGCGGTGACGAACAGCGGCATCGCCTCGGCACGCAGCACATCGCGCCAACGCGTTGCCGATGCGGCACCGGCCGCCTTGCCGACGCCGCGCAACGCGGCCCAGTTGGCAAGCAGCGCGGCGGCGCTTGCCAATGCAAAAAGCGCCCAGCACAGCCGCCACGAGACGCCGGACACGGCCATGCCTAGCGCAGCGACGCCGGCTGCCGCGATGCCGATGGCGGTGCCGCTGCTGATCTCCGACAGCGCTGCCGGCCGGTCGACATCGCGGATCTTGCGGTGCACCGCGTCGTTGAACGGCGTCCACGCAAAGCCGGCGCTCGATGCGGCGAGGAAGACGCCGAGCGCCAGCACCGGCAGGTTCGGCGCCGCCGCGACGATCGCGAGGCCGGTGGTCGCCGCGGCCAGCCCGGCCAGCACCGGCAGCCGCGGCCCGCGGTGGTTGAGCAGAAACTGCGCAATCAGCAACCCGACCAGCAGGCCGAAAAAGCCGAGGCTCGACACGTAGCCGACGGCCGGGGTCGACATCTCGAACGACGACTTGAATTCAGGGACGAACAGGCCGAAGCCCATCCGCGCCGGCCCGAAACTGATGGCGGTGGCGGCGAATCCGGCCGCTGACAAGGTGTGGAATCTGTTGATAGGGCGGTCCTCCAAAACCCGATGGAGGCGATGCGGCGGTCACAGTTCCTCAATGAAGGTGGCTGTCGCCCTCGGAGTCAGTTCCTCATCCGCTGGATGTCGCGCAGCTTCGCAACCGCGAAGGCGCTGCGGTCCTCCTCCTCCAGCTGCCTGGGGTGCTTCGAGATCGCGCCCATCCAGTGCTGCAGGCGCGCCTGCCCCCGGTCGGGGGCGGGCGCAGCAAGCACGGCCTCGATCGCGAGCTGATAGCGCATGGTATTGCGTTCAAGCGCGCCGCGCATGCCGCCGACCGGCTTGGAGCCCTCGGTGCTGAAGCCGATCTTGTCGCGCCCCGATGTGGCCAGGTAGGCCTGCATCGCGATCCTGGCGAGGGTGCCGTAGCCATAGCTGTAGGCAAAGTGCATCGCCGTGCGGCCGTCGTCGAGCGGCGCGGCCTCGAGCGCCATGTCGTAGTCTTGCGTGCCCACCGGGCCTTCGGCAGCGGTCAACCGCACGTTCAGGTAGTCGGGCGAGGCAGAGACCAGCCGATAGTCGAAGCGCATGACCTGCGCATCTTCGATGGGCGCGTCGAACGACCTTCCGATGTGCACCACCAGCTGCTGGCGGGAGCCGTTCCCCTCGGCCCGGCACGACTTGACCGTGGGCTGAAGGATCAGCACGTCGCACCAGCCCGCAGCGCGGGAAAGCGTGGACTTCACGCGCTCGTAGGGAGATTCCATCAGCGCATCGACGTCGCCCCGCAACTTGCCGTCGGCTTCCGACGAGGTGAGCAGCAGGGGGCGCTTGAACGGGCTGGCGCTGAACTGTGGGGTCAGGCTGGCCTGGCGCGCACGCAGTGCCGCGCCTGCATCGGCCTGCGCCTGGGCTGCATGGGGCATCGCGAGCGCAAGCGACAAGGCGGCGGCAGCCACGACCAGTGCGAGAGGGGCGAACGACAGGCGCGTTCGGGTAGTGAAGTGAACAGGGCTCATATCTCGGACGTGGAACGGCAAGCGGCGGGCAGGGCAGGCGGGGCGCCCCGCCATCGGCCCGCAGAGACAGCGAACTGGGGACGCGAGCGCGCCCACATAGGCTACCCGAATCACCCGAAGGGCATTCCCTGCGGCAAGAACGGCCGACGGCCGCGCCTTCCGGCCGGGCCCGCATCCTTGCGTCACTCCCAGGCGGTATCGAAATACTTGTCCACCTGCAGCCCCACCATCGCCTTCAGTTTCGAAGGGTAGGTGATCTTCGATGAGATCACGTGGAAGCCCATCGAGCCTGCCCACGGGTCGATGATGACAACGTCGTCGTTCCAGAAGTCGAAGCTGACGATGGTGCCCTTCGGCTTCCCGGCGCTCGGTTCGACATCGCTTGCATGGGCTGCACGATTGACCAGGCACAGGCAGTGCTTCGGTCCTGACACGAACTCGATGCGAGGCCCTGTGGCCATCAACGGGCCGTCCTTGAGCAGCAGGTGCACTGCCGCCGCGGCGAACGTGGTGCAAACCCCGCCCTTGGCCGCCAGCACGCCCTCGGCCATTTCCTTCAACTGCCCCTTGCTGCACCTGGAAGTGACCGGCGCGCTGGCCTTTGCAATGCTGCCCGCGAGCGCAGGGTCCTGCAGGATGGCCCATGACCGGTTCTTGATGTCCGTCAGTCGCCCAGCAGGGGCCGTATCGCTGAACGAGGTGACGTTCAGCGCCCCGAATCGCACCATCGAGTTCAGCAGGCTCGTCGTTTGCTCGGAGGCTGGCAACAGATCGCGAATCCCTCCCGGCACGGCTGGCAGTGGCACCGGGAAGCGCCGGTCGATCTCGTAGGCCAGGCTGACGAGCAATGGCTTGATGGGCCTGATCTTGCTGTAGCCGCGCTGGATCAGGCCACGCAGCGCGCCATCGAGTGCGCGCGAACGGCCTCCTTCACGGTGGCAGGCCTCGAGGGCGGCGTCCAGTGACGGGATCACGCCGCCGATGCTTCCCGCTTTCGACTCGGTGAACCAGGGAACAAAGTCCGTGAGGTCGGTCGTCTGATCGAGAAGCTTCGCCTGTTGCCAGAACCAGCCGCGAAGGGTGATCGGCGACGACATCTTGGCGTATGGGTCGGGTATCAATTCGGGGCTCCTCGCAGGATGGGGAGGCGCGGCGCCGGGGCGCTGGCATCGGCCTCGAATCGCCGTGAACAGTTGTGTCGGCTCCTGGCGACGAGCAACCCGATCAACGGCGATGGCGCATCCATTAAGCGCCCCATCAACCATCGAGGCAAGCGCATACGGCCCTGCAAGGCAAGACATGGGGCATGGATCACGGAATCGCCGTGATTGCCGCGCGAGAGTGCCGCGCAGTCCGCAGCAGCAGCTGCTCGTCGAGTGCGGCCGCGGCTTCTTCGGGTCCCCCTTGATCAAGGGGTTGCGGTGGCCGGGCATGCCACCGACGATCCGCTGTGCCCGAGCTGATCGAAACCGAAACCGAGCGTCTGCGCCTGACCGCCTGGCACGAGCGGCACGTCGCGCCGTTTGCCGCGATGAATGCCGACCCGGAGGTGATGCGCTACTTCCCGGCCACGATGACCGAGCAGCAGACCCGCGACGCCGTCGAACGCCAGCGCGGGCAGTTTGCCGAACGCGGCTGGGGCTTCTGGGCCACGGAGCTGAAGCACACCGGCGAGTTCATCGGCTTCATCGGCCTGATGGTGCCGCGCCACCCTCTGCCCTGCATGCCTTGCGTCGAGATCGGCTGGCGCCTCGCGCGCCGCTACTGGGGCAACGGCTATGCAACCGAAGGCGCGAGGGCATCACTGGCCGTCGGCTTCGAGCAACTCGGTCTCGATGAAATCGTCTCGTTCACCGCACTCGACAACCGGCCGTCGCGAAGGGTGATGGAGCGGATCGGCATGCACGACACCGGCCGCGACTTCGATCATCCGGCGGTGCCGGAGGGGAGTGCGGTGCGAAGGCATTGTCTTTATGTGATTGGGAGGGAGGAGTGGAGGGGTGGGAGGCGCTGAACAGTGTGGCGCCGGCTCTGCGGGTCAGGTGGGACGTCAAAAGGTCCGTCAGAGATTGGTCGTAGTCGTCGATCGACGACCTTTAATGACTCCGGAGCCTCCGCAACCTCCCGGGGGCTACGATCACAGGTTCATCGCCGTCTCTGAGCACACGATGCAGCGAATCGTCTTCTACTCATGGCAATCAGATCTGCCTGCAGCTGGCAACCGTAATCTCATTCAAGAGAGTCTTGAGCGCGCGATTCGGGCATTAGGCCGCGACCGAGATGCCGGGATACAAGCAGTGCTTGACCGTGACACTGCCAACCTCGCCGGGTCTCCTGACATCGCAAGTAGCATCTTGGCAAAAATCGCGGTGAGTGATGTCTTCATTGCCGACGTGAGCATCTTGAACGCTGGCGCAGCTCGTCCGAGTCCGAACCCGAACGTCCTAGTAGAACTAGGCTATGCAGTCGCGGAGCTCGGATGGGAGAACACCATCCTTGTACAAAACGGCGCCTACGGCGGACCTGAGTTGTTACCGTTTGACCTCCGGGGTCGCCGAACGGTTGTGTATCACAAGGCTGAGACGGGCGACCGGGCTGAGGCGCGTGCCTTGTTGCAAGGTCGGCTTGAAACGGCCCTCCGCAGCGCACTCACTACCGATGAGGTGGGCAACCTTCCCTCTGGAGCTAGTGCGCCGATCTGGTGGGGGCGTTGGGCATCACGATGGAACGAAGCGGCTGGCGGAAATTTGTTAATTAGAGAGGTTGGCCCGCGTGGATTCCTCTTCGATCTCACTGTGTTCAACGGCGCGCACCTAGGGCACATAACTTCTTATGCGAGGCTTCTCTCACACGACCTAGCCTACGCCAGAGTGGCGAACGGCCCAGGCGAAACGGCTGGTGAACTCGTCTTCCGGCGCAAGCACAGTGAGGCTGGACGGTCGATTGAGATCGAGGAGACGGGTCGCTGCCACTACTGGGGCGGCATGCGAGCTCATTTCGGCGGGCGCTATACCCATGAGTCGGAGCCCTGGTTCGAGCGCGGTCTAATGAACGAGTTGGAACTGGCGCGCCTCTACCAACTTGTCGGCGAGCACATGAATGCTATGCGGGCATGCACATCCGATATTGGCTTGGGCGAAAGCGCCGATGGGGACAGGATCACAGTTGTTTGGGGCGGTGTGGCAGGCCTTTACACCCAAATGGAAAGCGTTGTCATGTTCGATCAGTCTGGGCAAATGTGGGCCGCGTACATAGATTCAAAGGCGGACTGCGTACGTTACTTCACCAATGTTCCAGATGCCCGCGACACATTGCCCGCAACGGTCGAAAAGTGGCGTAAGAATTTTGTCAACATGCCCGTGCGATATTGCGACCCTGTGCGAGTAGTGCCAGTATCGCAGCCGTAATTACAGAACGTTGACCGACGCTCCCTCATGAGAACACCTCAAAGCATCATCAGGTGCCGCTTTGCGGCTCGAGTCGCCTTTTGCAGGCAATGCGTGACCGACCGCCTGCTTTAATGCGGTGGCCGGACTCAACGCCACCCCTCCCCCTTCCTCCTCGCCTCCCGCATCTCCCGATTCCGCCGTAGGTTCTCGTCCAACTGCCCTTGCCCGCTCTCTTCCAGTGCGACGGTTTTCGCCTCGTCGTGGCAGTGCAGTTCCTGCAGTCTGCGAGCTCGTGGCGCTTGAACAGGTCGGCCACTTCGCGCGCTTCGTAGTGTTCGACGCCGAGTGCCTCGAAGGCCTGGTGGCCTGCGCGCGCTTCAGCGCGCCGTCGCGAGACCGATCACGGTCCGAGCCACCCCATGATCAAGGGGTTGCGGTGGCCGGGCATGCCACCGACGATCCGCTGTGCCCGAGCTGATCGAAACCGACACCGAGCGTCTGCGCCTGACCATTTGGGACGAGCGGCACATCGCGCCATTCGCCGCGATGCATGCAGAACCGGAGGTGATGCGCTACTTCCCCGCGACGCTGACTGAGCGGCAGACCCGCGAAGCCATTGAGCCTATGCGCGGGCAGTTCGCCGGACGCGGCGGGAGTTTGTGGGTCGCTGAGTGTCAGCACTTGCGAATGCATCACCTCATTCCACGGCGACTGCCCGTCGCGGTAACTCAAGGAGCGAATGAAAATGGGCGATAACGGTCGGGCAGGCGAGTTATTGGTTCATTTTTACCTTCCGGGCGGTAGCCACGAAATCGACGCTTACTTGCTTAATCAGTGCGAGGCCGAGTTCTTGTCACTGTTGAAGGAGATCGGCCGGCAACTAGATATTTCGTTTGAAGTCGAGGTGCAAGCCTACGCCGAAGGCGGTTTTAGCATTTTGCTCAAGCTGATCAAGGCGCATGGAGTATCTCTCACTGTAGTCGGGGGGGTCATCGTAGGTATCTGCACAGCGATTGACTGGCACCTCTACAAGGCACCGCTCCAACAACAACAGATCGACAAAAATAAGTTCGAGCTCGAGCGCGACAGGCTCTTTGCCGCGCAACAGTACGAGCAAAACGAACTTAACCTCAAAAAAGCAAGAATTGAGCTGAAGAAGCTCGAACAAGAGGGATCGCAAGCGGCACCAACTATGCCGGCAACAGACGCCAGCCGGTCGCTCCCGCTTGAGCCCACCCCTAGGCCGGTGGATCTGATCCCCGTACTGATCGCCCAGCGACGAATTGTGCGTCATCGCTCGAAGTTCTATGAGCTACTTTTAACGTACGACAGAGTCTCCCAAGTCGGATTTGCGCCTGCGCATCACCCGCAGCCGGGCCAAGAAGTGATCGTTAAGCGCCCGCAGTTTGCCAACTATGTGGTTACCCTGGACGAGATTCCTTCCCATCATATGACCATGGAACCCTTGGAGATCGTTTCTCCGGTATTGCGGCGCGGCAACTACAAGTGGCGGGGTATTTTCGGTAAGAAGGTCATCTCCTTCAAAATTCTCGACGAATCGTTCCTGACTAGCGTCGCTAACCGCGAAATCAAGTTTCAAAGCGGCACTACGCTTATATGCGACATCGAAGTGCAGCCAAAAGAAGATGAGGCCGGGGAAATCGCATCAAACTCCTACGCCGTTGTCCGCGTGCATAAGCACTTTCACAAGGACTTGCCGACAATGGTTAGCGACCAACTCGAAGCGCCTTTGCCGGAGCTCAATTCAGAGCGGCTGGCTGACGGCACAGAGCAACTCGACCTAGAACTCCCCGATGAGGAATGATTTCGGTCTTCCTAAATCACGTCCGCTTCCGCTCTTCCGGCGGCTTCGAAGCACGAGGGCACTCAGGGCCGACCATCAATATTTCCGCTGCACCTACAGCCTACCCCGCAAGGCCGCGCAACCCTCAATGCCACCCCTCCGCCTTCCTCCTCGCCTCCCGCATCTCCCGATCCCGCCGCAGGTTCTCCTCCAGCTGCCTCTGCCCGCTTTTTTCCAGCGCAACGGTTTTCGCCTCGTCGTGGAAGTGCGGCCGCAGTTCCTGCAGCGCGGCGAGGTTGTGGCGCCTGAACAGGTCGGCCACTTCGCGGGCCTCGTAGGGTTCGACGCCGAGTGCTTCGAGGGCCTGGCGGCCGGTGCGCAGCGCTGATTCGAAGGTTTCGCGTTCGACCTTGTCGAGGCCGCGTTCAACGAGCTCGAACCAGTGGCGCACGTTGCGTGCGCAGGCGACGATCTTCAGGTGCGGGAATTCCTTCTGCAGCACGTCGACGACAGCCAGGCTGTCGGCGAGGCTGTCGACGGTGACGACCGCGAGTTTGGCTTTTGCGGCGCCGGCGGCCTCGAGCATGTCGATGCGCGTTGCGTCGCCGTAGAAGACCTTGAAGCCGAAGCGGCGCAGCATGTCGATCTGGTCCGGGTCGTGATCCAGCACGGTCGCGGTAATGCCCTGCGCGAAGAGCAGCCGGCCGACGATCTGGCCGTAGCGGCCGAAGCCGATGATGATCACCGAGGCGCCGTCGCTGTCGTCGATCTTGTCGTACTCGCGCGACTGCTTCGATGCGCGCCGCGCCGCCAGCTTCTCGTGCGCCAGCACCATCAGCGGCGTGATCGCCATCGAGATCGCGACCGCCGCGGTCAGCAGCGCCTCCCAGTCGCCCGGCAGCACGCGCGCCTGGCGCGCAACGCCGAAGATCACGAAGGCAAATTCGCCGGCCTGCGCGAGCAGCGCGGCAAACAGCCAGCGCTGCTGCTTGGCCACATCGAGCACCGGTGCGATCAGCGCCAGCAGCAGCGCCTTGATCGTGACCAGGCCGACGACGAGGATCGCGAGCATCTGCGGCTGCGCGAAGACGAGGCCGAAGTCGATCGACATGCCGACCGCGATGAAGAACAGGCCGAGCAGCAGGCCCTTGAACGGCGCGATGTCGGTTTCCAGCGCATGGCGGTATTCGGAGCTGGCGAGCAGCACGCCGGCAAGAAACGCGCCGAGCGCCATCGACAGCCCGGCCAGCGACATCAGCTGCGCGATGCCGATCACCAGCAGCAGCGCGAAGGCGGTGAAGATCTCGCGCACCCGCGACAGCGCGATCAGCCGCATGAGCCGCGGCGTGATCAGCACGCCGATCACGATCACCGCGGCGATCGCGCCGATCACCTTGCCCGCGCCGACCCAGAGCGGCTCGCCGCTGTCTTCGACGACGCCGAGCAGCGGAATCAGCGCGATCAGCGGGATCGCCGCGATATCCTGGAACAGCAGCACCGAGAAGCCGCTGCGGCCGACCGGCGCGGCGAGCAAATTGCGCTCGGCCATCGTCTGCACCGCAATCGCCGTCGACGACAGCGCCAGCGCCATGCCGGCGGCAATCGCGCCCTGCCACGGCAGGCCGAGGTAATACAACGCGCCGCTGAGCGCCGCGCCGCAGGTCAGCATCTGCAGCCCGCCGCCGCCGAAGACCGGCCGGCGCATCGACCACAGCCGTTTCGGGTCGAGCTCGAGCCCGATCAGGAACAGCATCAGCACGACGCCGAATTCGGAGAAGTGCAATATCGATTCGACGTCGGAGATGAAGGCCAGCCCCCACGGCCCGATCGCGCAGCCGGCGATCAGGTAGCCGAGCACCGAGCCGAGCCCGAGCCGGGTCGCGATCGGCACGCAGACGACGGCTGCGCCGAGGTAGATGACGGCGTCGCGCAGGATCGAGACTTCAGCTGCTGCCATGGTCTGCCAGCCAGGTAAGAAGGCGCTCGCGGTAGCGCTGGCCCTGTTCGGCGAGCGCCGCGTCGCCGATCTTGTGGGCGCCGTGAACGGTGAACGGTTCGAGCCAGTTCATCGCGCAAAAGCGCGCCGTCTGCTCGACCGCCGGCGTGAATGCCGCGAACGGGTGCGCATGTTTGCCACTCATCGAATAGGCCGCTTCGGCCGCGCCGGTGGTCGTCACCCACAGGCAGTCCTTGCCGGCCAGCGCGGTCGTGTCGCCATAGGCCCAGTCGCGCACCAGCACCGATTCGAACCACAGCTTCAGCAACGATGGCACGCTGTACCAGTAGATCGGGTGCTGCCAGACGACGAGCCGCGCCTGCTCGAGCAGCGCCTGCTCGGCCGGCACGTCGATGGCGAAATCCGGATACTGGTGGTACAGCGAATGCACCTTCACCTCGGGCACATCGCTCACCGCATCGAGCAGCACGCGGTTCGCCTCGGAGTGGCCGGGGTGCGGGTGGGCGTAGACGATCAGGATCATGCGCGGCGGCGGTGTTGCTCGCAGCGCTCGGCGTTAAACGACTGTTCCAGCTCGTCGATCAGCCGCCCGACATGGGCCACCGCATCGTGGATCGGCTGCGGCGAGTACATGTCGATGCCGGCCAGCTGCATCAGCTCGAGCGGCCGGCGCGTGCCGCCGGCTTCCAGCACCTGCAGCCAGCGCTTCACCGCCGGCTCGCCTTCGTCGGCGATGCGCAGCGACATCGCCGTCGATGCGACCAGGCCGACCGAATAGGTATACGGGTACAGCCCCATGTAGTAGTGCGGCTGGCGCATCCAGGTCATCCGCGCGCCGTCGTCGACTTCGAGCGTGTCGCCCCAGAAGTTTGCGAGGATGCGGCCCTTGGTGTCGTTCAGCAGCGCCGCGGTGATCGCGCCGCCTTTTTCGGCGACCGCATAGACCTGCCGCTGCAGTTCGGCCTCCAGCAGGTGGGTGACGAAATTGTGGTGGTAGGTGCCGAGCACCTGCATGATGACCGAGCGGCGCAGCCGCGGCTCGCGGTTGCCGGCCAGCAGGTGCTGCGCGAGCAGCATCTCGTTCATCGTCGACGGCGCCTCGACGAAGGGCATCGCCGGGCGCATGTCGACGAAACGCTGCTTGCGCATCGCGAGGCCGAAGTGGCCGCCATGGCCGAGTTCGTGCGTCAGCGTGAACACGTTGCGCATCGTGTTCGACCAGGTCATCAGAATGTACGGGTGCACGCCATACGGCGATGCGCAGAACGCGCCGGACGACTTGCCGATGTTGTCGGCGCGGTCGACCCAGCGCTGCTCGAGCGTCTGGCGGGCGAAGCCGACATACTCCGGCCCCATCACCGCCAGCGAATCGAGGATCAGCGCGCAGCCTTCCTCGTATGAAACGGCAGGGTTGAACTCGGCATCGAGCGGCGCCTTCAGGTCGCAGTAGAGCAGCTTGTCGAGCCCGAGCACGCGTTGCCGCAGCCGCGCGTAGCGCTGCATGTGCGGCGCCAGCTCGGCCTGGATGATCTCGACGATGTTGCTGTAGACGGCGCGCGGAACCTGGTGCGGCTGCAGCAGGTAGGCCTCGGTGCTCGGGTAGCCGCGCAGCCGTGCGATCGCGACATTCTTGTTGACCTCGGTCGCGAAGGTGCCCGACCAGGTCTGGTTGTAGGCCTTCAGCCCGGCGCTGAACGATGCCCAGGCATTGCGGCGCACGACCGGGTCGCTGTGCGTCTCGAAATCGGATTCGAAGCCGTTGATCGAATTGGCGTGAAGCTTGTTGTCCGAATCGGTGAACGGCTCGAAAAACACGTCGCCGAATTTCGAACGGTTGTAGATCATGTACGGTGCTTCGAGCACCTCGCCGAGCGCGGCCAGCACGCGTTCGGTTTCGGCGCCGAGGCGGTGCGGGCGCTGCTCGAGCAGGTCGTTCAAATAGATCCGGAATCCGGCCAGCCCGGGCTCGGCGGCGATGAAGCGTTCGAGCTGGCCGTCCGGCAGCTCGAGGATTTCCGAATCGACGACGCTGGCGCTTGCCTCGACCCGCGCCTGCAACGCCGCGACACGGGCGACGCCGGCCTGCGACTGCGGGTTGCTGCCGTCCTGCGCATGGCGCAGCCGCGCGAAGGTGCCGACGCGCACCATCCGCTGCAGCAGCTGTTCGACGGCATTCAGGCAGGCGAGCAGCGTCGCGGCATCGTTGCCGAGCTGGCCGCGGTAGCCGTCGAGCTGCTGGCGCGCGGTTTCGACCGCCTCGCATTCGGCCTCCCAGGCCGGCTGGTCGACAAACAGGTCGCCGAGATCCCAGGTGGTCTCGACGGGGACTTCACTGCGCGCGAGGCGTTGCTTCATGGTTTGTTGACTTTCCGAATCGCGTCCGATGGACGAGCGTGACGTGTCCAGTATCGCCGACGGTTTGTCGGCCCGAGAGCGCGCGCGCCGTCAGCCGGGTGGTTCGCTGCGCAGCAGCTGCCAGGCGGCGAGCAGGCCGAAGCCGACATTCATCAGTGCGACGAGTGCGAGCACCAGTTTCGCGCCATCGGTCAGCGGCAACGTGCGCAGCGCCCACGCGCACAGCGATGACAGCACATTGAAGACGATCATCAGCCAGAACATGCCGCTGCGCGGCTGCCAGAGGCGGCGCCACTTCATGATGCGGTGTCCGGTGGGTTGATGGTGTTGCTCATTGGCGCTGCTGCAGCATCTCGGCGCGCTGCTGCCGGATCTCCGCCGGCCACTGACTCTCGATCCAGGCCAGCACGTTGTCGATCTGCTTGTCGCTGAGCTTGCCGGCATAGGCCGGCATGTCGGAGACGTAGCCGGCCGGCGCATTCGGCGGCACCAGGCCATGCTTGACGATCGCGGCCAGTTGCTCGCGCGGGTGATGCCAGGTATGGCCGCTCGCATCGTGCGGCGGTGCCGGCATCTTGCCGTCGGCCCTGCGGGTCCGCCAGTCCGGCTGGCCTTCGAGTTTGGCGCCGTGGCACGACGCGCATTCGGCCTTGTAGATCGCCTCGCCTTCCATCAGCGCGAACGGGTCGTGTTCGTTCTTGTCGCTGCACCCGGCACCGCCGATTGCAAACAGCACCAGCGCGGCAAGCGTGAGTGGCCGCCATCGAGTCATCGCTTGCCTTTGCGCTGCGACTGCCGGGCCGCATTGTTGGCGGCAGCCTGGTGCGCCGCTTCGGCGGCCGCGGCGCGTTTGGCTTTCGTCTCGATCACCAATCGGACCGCGCCAAACACATTGACCGCAGCGACCAGCAGCGCCGGCCACAGCGGCAGTTCCTGGCCGGTTTTCCAGCCCCAGTACAACAGGCCGACGAGCGCGAGGCCGCCGACGACCAGCGTCATCGAGCCGAAGCTCAACACGCCTTTTTTCATGTCCACCACCGCTGCCGCCTCCTGTCATTGCCGCGCCGCCAGCGCTTGCCTGGCGGCTCGCCGCGCAGCCTATCACGGGCCGTGGCGGCGCCCGGCGGCTGGCGCGCCACGCCGTTCCTGCGGCAGATCGCGACGTTGTCCGACAGTCGCCTGCCGGGCGGCGCGCGACGATCGATGCTTCTGCAGGAGCATGCCAACGTGCGGGTCGCGACCTGGAACATCAACAACATCGTCCGCCGGCTCGACCTGCTGCTCGACTGGCTGGCGCGGACTCGCCCCGACGTCGTTGCACTGCAGGAGCTGAAGACGCCGACCGAGGCCTTCCCGACCGATGCCTTGCGAGCGGCGGGTTACCACGCGATGGTCGTTGGCCAGAAAACCTGGAACGGTGTTGCGCTGCTCAGCCGCACCGAACCGGTGGCGGTGCTGAGCAAGCTGCCCGGTGACCCGGCGGATCGCGACGCACGTTATCTCGAGGCGGCGATTGGCGGTGTGTTGTTCGGCTGCCTGTATCTGCCGAACGGCAACCCGCAGCCGGGGCCGAAATTCGACATCAAGCTGCGCTGGTTCGAGCGGATGCGCAAACGCGCCGACGCGCTGTGGCGCTCCGGCATACCGGTCGTGCTGCTCGGCGACTGGAACGTCGTGCCGACCGACAGCGACATCTATAAACCCGACAGCTGGCGCGGCGACGCGCTGCTGCAACCCGAACCGCGGGCGGCATTCGAATCGATCCTGCAGCAGGGCTGGACCGACGCGATCAAGGCGACGCATCCCGGCCAGGTGCCGTTCACCTTCTGGGACTACCGGCGCCGGCGCTGGGAACGCGACGCCGGGCTGCGCATCGACCACATCCTCGTCAGCGCAGGCATCAACGTGAAACGCGCCGGCGTCGACCGCGACGAACGCGGCCGGGAAGGTGCGAGCGACCACGCGCCGGTCTGGGCGGAGATCGCGGTCAAACGCAAGCGGGCAGCAAGCTAGGAGACACACCAGTGGCACGCAAGAAAAAATCAGCTTCGGCAACGCGCGCGATCTGGAAAGGCGCGATCTCGTTCGGCCTCGTCCATGTACCGGTGGCGCTGCATTCGGCGACGCAGGAGCAGGACATCGATTTCGACTGGCTCGACAAGCGGACGATGGACCGGGTCGGTTACCGGCGCATCAACAAGCGCACCGGCAAGGAGATCGACAAGGATCACATCGTGAAGGGCGTCAAGCTCGAAGACGACGACTATGTCGTGCTGTCGGACGACGAGATCAAGGCGGCCTACCCGAAGCGCACGCGGACGATCGCGATCGAGACCTTCACGAAGGCGACCGAGGTGTCTTTCTTCTATGCCGAGAAGCCGTATTACCTGGTGCCCGAGGAAAAGGCCGAGCGCGTCTATGTGCTGCTGCGCGAGGCGATGGGCAAGGCCGGCGTGATCGGCATCGCGCGTTTCGTGCTGCACAACAAGGAGCACCTGGCGGCACTGATTCCGGCCGGCCCGGCGCTGATGCTCGGCACGCTGCGCTGGGCCGACGAGCTGCGCTCGCCGGACGGCCTCGACCTGCCGAAGCAGGGCGCCTCCGCGGTCAGCCCGAAGCCGACCGAACTGCAGATGGCGCAGCAGCTGATCAAGCAGATGACGTCGCGCTGGGACCCGACGCAATACAAGGACGATTTCACCAGCGCGATCCGCGCGCTGATCGACAAGAAGGTCGAAGCCGGCGACAAGGCCACCGTCGAGCCACTCGAAGAGGCGCCGGACATCGGCAGCTCGAACGTGATCGACCTCAGCGACCTGCTGCGCCAGAGCCTGGGCTCGAAAGGCAAGGGCGCAAAAAGCAAGGCCGCGGCGCCGGCAAAGAAGGCGGCGAAGAAGACGGCGGCGAAGAAGTCGGCCGGGCGGGCTGCCGCGAAGAAAAAGGCTGCTTGATCGCCCCCGGTGCGGGTGCTACGAGAACTTGCCCTGCATCAGCCGCTCCCTCGACGACGCCGTTTTCCACTGCCAGGTCAGCGGGTTCCAGATCGTGCCGGCGTCGGTTTCGGTCAGGTCCGGCCGGTCTTCGAGGTCGACCTGGTTGGCTGAACGCAGGTATGAAAACGACGCGCTGCCCGTTCGCAGCGCGGCGTTGGCGCAGTCGGTGGCACTCGGCAAATACGCTTTCTCGGCCCATGGATTGACGACATACACCGCCTTCGGGCCGACGGCGCGTTCGTTCATCACGCGATTGATGACGCCAAGGCTGGTTTCGCCGATCAGGATCTCGCTGGTGTCGGACGCGGAAAAATACCAGGACCGTCCGCCCGGTGACTCGCGCGCCAGCAGCGGGGTCTTCTGCTGCACCGCCAGGCAGCGGTATTTGCCGGACAGGATCGCGCGGATGTCCTGCGTCAGCTTTGCCTCGGCCTCGGTCGAGCTGCCCGATTCGACAATGGCGGCAGCGAGCGGCTCGCCGCCCGTTGTGACATTGGCCAGCGAATCGAGCGCATAGGCCACGTTGTACGCCGCCGCGCCCGCCGACGGCACGTCGTCGACGCCGGCAATGGAGTCGGCGATGCGATCCGCGTCAGGCCCTGTGCCCGGGCCACCCAATGCCGTACCGGTGGCTTCGGAGGTGAAATTGGTCATGAAGTTGGCGATCGACGTGCTCGAGCCGGCCGGGTCGCTCAGGCCCGCGAGGTGCGCCTTCAAGGCGACGGTGGCAACGACGTTGACGACCTTTGCGGCCGTCAGCGCGCGCTTCATGTATTTGCCGAACTCGTGCGTGTAGAGGAAGTAGTAGGTCTCGATGAGCACCGCGCGGTCCGCCGGGTCGGACAGATGCACATAGCTGCCGGCCAACGGACCTTCCTGGATCCGGTAGTCATAACCTTTGCAGAAGAGAAAGATTTCTTTCTCGACCATCTTCCAGGTGTTCGTGAAGCTGCGAAGAACGATGCCGGCGTTCGATTTGTAGTTGGCCCGGATGCCGAGCTGGGCCAGGCGAATGGCACTCCCGGGCTGCTCCCCCAGTGTCTTGAACATTGCGTATCCCTCTTCCGTATCAGCCCGCAGGCCTCGGGTCGCCTTCGGATGCGGATCCAACCGATCGCGAAGGCAAGGGTGTCCGACCTTACGCTCCGCGACGGATGGTTTCAAGGGCGCTCGTCGATTCGGTGTGTTCCCAGCCAGGTCATCGGAGCGCGTCGGAACCCAGCCGCGGCAGCAGCTCCTGGCGTCCAGTCGGCGTGATCTCGACGGCGCGACCGGCGCTGCGGCGCAGCCATCCGGCTTGCGTGAAATGCTGGTAGATCTCGTCGGCCAGCTGGCCTGCGAGGTGGTCGCGTCGTTCGGACCAGTCGAGGCAGCGGTAGGCAAAGCGGCGGCGCCGGCTCGGCGGGCCGGGCGTCATGCCCAGCGCCTGCAGCCACTGCCGCCCGGCGTCGGTCAGCGCATAGCCGTCGGCGGTGGATGCCAGGCGCTCTTCGCGCTGCAGCGCATCGAACAGCCGGACTGCCAGTTGCCCCGCCAGGTGGCCGTAGCAGCAGCGCGCATAGCGCAGCCGCTTGCGCTCGGGATGGGCCCAGGCAAGGTCGTGCCCGTCGCGCTCGGCAACCAGCGCCAGCGCTTCCAGCGCATGCGCCACTTCGGGATCGGCGAGCCGGTAGTAGCGGTGGCGGCCCCTTGGCTCGCAAACGACGAACCGGGCATCGAGCAGCTTCGCCAGGTGGCCACTGGCGGTGGCCGCGGTGACCGACGCCGCCTTCGCCAGTTCACTGGCGCTTGCATATTCGCCCGACAGCAGATAGGCCAGCATCCGCGAACGTGCCGGGTCGGCCATCACGGCGGCGACCCGCGCGAGGCGGGGCTCGTGCGGCTGCGTGCTCATGCCGCCCGTTCGTGCGCTGATCGCGAGTCGGCAGGCGCCTGCTCGCGCTCGAACATGCCGTAGTCGCGCACGACGGTCGCAACCCGCAAGCGGTAGCCTGCGAGCATGCCGTCGCGGCCCTCGTGCTGCGCCTGGCGGTGCATCGCATGGCAGCGCCATTCGCGAACCGCGGCCTCGTCGCGCCAGAAGCTCAATGACAGGTAATGCCCCGGACGGGCAATGCTTTCGAAGCGCTCGACCGAAATGAAGCCGTCGATCGTTTCCAGATCGCCCTTCAATGCGGCGGCGATCTCGAAATAGCGCGACGCCGCAGCGTGCCCCGGTTCGACCTCGAAGATCACCGCGATCATGGCGCCACCGTCCGCGCCAGATTGCGGGTGCCGTCGACATCCTCGAGCCGGCTGCGCTCTTCGCGCAGGATGAATCGCTTGTCCTGCGCGAACTCGAAGTTGGCGCGGCCTTCGGCGTCGGTCTTCAGCGTCGCACGGTAGCGCTCGTAGGCTGCCATGTCGTCGAAGCCGATCAGCCCCCAGGCCACATCGTTGCTGCCCTCATGCGGCAGGAAGTAGCCGACCAGCGTGCCGCCGCAGCGCGGAATGATGCGGCCCCAGCTTTGCGCATAACGCTTGAACGCCTCACGCTGGAAGGGGTCGATCTGGTAGCGGATGAAACAGGTGATCGTCATCGGTTCGCCTCATGGTCGGTCGGTTCGAGACGCCAATGTGCAACAGAAACGGTGCGCGGTGCTTCGGTCTGGGCCGAAGTATGGCAATGCGGCCCATCGAGGCGGTCGGGCTGACGGTCAGATTCGAGCGGCGATCCGAAGCGCTGCGAGATCGGTGTGGCGCTTGACGAGTTCGAGGTCCGAGGCCTGCCGCTCGCGGCGGGGAGACCTTTGCGCAAGTGCAGCAAGCGCGTACAAGGCCATTGCCCGCGACAGCGACTGCGCATACCCGAACTCGCGCATGTGTGCGACTGTTCCCCTTGCGGCGCTGAAGGCGGCCGGTCCCAACAGCAGGGCGGCCGCCGCCGCTGTTGGCCAGGCCTGCTTCAAGCTGGCTGCAGCAAACGTCCAGCCGGGTGCGTTCACCGAGCCAAGCCACTGCGCCCAGAACGTTTCATCGCTGTGCCAATCTTCGCTGAGCGAAATCTGCGTACCGACATGCGCGTAGCCAATCTCGCTCGGCAGGACCACTGGGACGATGTCCGGGCCCGAGACGACCCGCCATATGCGTGCAGCCAGATCCTGCGACTCGCACCACGCCTGGAACGCCCGATTGCCAATTGCTGGCGCCCCGAAGGAAACAACGGCTTCGATCCTCTCGCCGCTGTCGTGCAATCGCCAGGCGGCCAGCTTGGCCATCGCACCTCCGAGGCTGTGGCCGGTCAGCAGCCATCCGGTCGATCGCTCTGGCAAGGACATCCGCCATGCCTCGATCGCTGGCCACAACAATTGAAGGTAGTCGAGAAATCCTGAATGGATCCGCAGCTCTGGCCGGTCGTTGTCGACAGGCTTGAACCAGACCATCAGGTCTTGCAGCCAGTCGCGGAGTGACGCGGGTTCGGTGCCGCGGAAAACGAGCACCGGGCGACCGTCGTAAACAAGCCCGATGGCTTCCGCCCCCAGCCTGTCGAACACGCGCACATGTGAAACGAAGGGATTTTTTCGCAGCCGGTGCGCGACCGAAGCCAAGGGATCGTAGACCTGGTCGGAGAGCGCGGCGAGTGTTTCTGCGGTCGCCAGCGGAAACTGCCCGTTGCAGTGGTCGGGCAGTAGCCGGGGAGGCCGACCGTCGAATGGTCGCAGTGTCCGGTAGGGTGGCTTGCCTTGGGGTAGGTCACGTTGACCGATGAATGCGAACGGCGCTGCGGCATCACTCGGCTGCAGGCGGCCTTCCAGCGCAAGTTGGGCCCGCGATCGGGTGCCTTGCAAGCGACGGCTGACGGCGGCGATCGAGTCGGCCGCAGGCCCGTCGAATGCGGTTTCCAGGAAGGCCAGGTATTCATCCATCGCCTCTGGCGTGAATGGGTACAGGTTCCAGGAAGGGCGCCTTGCGGCTGTGCTCGTGTCGGCACAGCGGGGAATCGTCTGCGGTCGCTTGACATGCATGGGTGCATCTCGCGTCTCGGGTGCCTGCCGCACCGTGGTACGGGAACAATGTTGGCACGCCATAGAATGAGTCGCAACAGCCATCACCCCATTGATGGAGCAGCCAATGCCCAGCGCCCCCCTCCCCCCGGACGAGCAGGAGCGCCTCGACGAACTGCACCGGTTCGAGATCCTCGACACCCTCGCCGAATCCGAGTACGACGACCTCGTCTTTCTGGCGTCGAAGATCTGCGGCACGCCGATTGCGCTGGTGTCGCTGGTCGATGAGAACCGCCAGTATTTCAAGGCGCGGGTCGGGCTGGCGGCATCGGAGACGCCGCGTGACGTGGCGTTTTGTGCGCATGCGATCCTGAAGCCCGAGCTGATGGTCGTCAACGACGCGGCGGCCGACGAACGGTTTGCCGACAACCCGCTGGTCAAGTCGGATCCGAATATCCGCTTCTATGCCGGCACGCCGCTGATCACGCCGGCGGGCCATGCGATGGGCACCTTGTGCGTGATCGACCGCGTGCCGCGCACGCTCGACGATGGGCAGCGCGAGGCGCTGCGCGCGCTCGGCCGGCAGGTCGAGGCGCTGCTGTCGTTGCGCCGCGCGAAGGCCGAGGCCGAGCGGCTGCTGATGAGCCTGTTTCCGAAGCCGGTTGCCGACCGGCTGCGCGCCGATCCGCAGGCGACGATCGTCGAGGAATATCCGGAGGCCAGCATCATGTTGTGCAGCGTCGACGATTTCTGGGAGGTGGTCGGCGGGCGGCCGCCGAGCGAAATCATCGAGCTGCTGAACGAGGTGTTCTCGCTGTTCGACCGGCTCGCCGAACAGGCGGGCGTGCAAAAGATCAAGACGATCAGCAATGCCTACCTGGCGGCATGCGGGCTGCCGGAGCCGCGGGCCGATCACGCCGAGGCCGTCGCCGATCTCGCGCTGGCGATGCAGCGCGAGATCGCGACGATTGCCACCGGTTCGCGCAAGCCGTTCAGCGTGCGCATCGGTGTGCATTCGGGCGCGACGATTGCCGGCGTCGTCGGCATCCACAAGCTGGCCTACGACCTGTGGGGGCCGGCGGTCGATACGGCCTGCCAGATGGAAGCGCTCGGCGTGCCGGGCGGCATCCAGGTCAGCGAGGCAAGCCATGCGCTGCTCGAGGACAACTATCTGTTCGAGCCGCGCGGCGAGTTCTATGTGCGCGGCCAGGGCGAGGTGACGACCTACCTGCTGAGGGGCCGGCGCGCCGGCTGATTGGCGGCATTGATCTCGTCGAGCAGCGCCCGCGCCCGCGCGCTCGCGGCGGCGTCGCCGGCCTGCGCCGCCGCGGCCAGGCTCGCTGCCAGATGCCGGTTTGCCGCGGCCGCGTTGCCTGATGCATGTTGGCTGCGCGCGGCGAGGTAAAAGCGGTCGGCGGCCAGCGCTGGATGGCCCGCTGCGAGGTGGGCGTCGGCGGCGCGGGCGTAGGCGTGTGCCATGTCGCGGTAGCGAAGTGCGGCGCGCAGCAACTCGGCTTCGGCATCGAACAGCCGCGCCGCGGCGGCGTGGTCGCCACTGTGGCTTGCAATCGTGCCTTCGAGCTTTTTTGCATCGGCGGCCAGCGCCGGCGCATCGGCCGGCAGCGCGACCGCACGCAAGTCGGCACGCGCCGCCGCAAGCTCGCCGGCTTCGGCATGGACCTGCCCGCGCAGCAGCATCGCCTGCTGGCGCAGCGCTGGTGCCGCAGCCGGCGCCGCGATCACCTGATCGGCGAGTGCGATCGCTTCCGCCGGCCGTTGACGCAGCAGCGCGACCTTTGCCCGCAACAGCAGTGGCTCGAACGTGTCGGTGCCCGCGCGCGCCGCGTCGTAGCCGGCTTCGCGCAGCAACTGGACGGCAGCAGCGTAGTTCTGCAGCGCGATCTCGCTGACCGCAAGGTTGTAGGCCGCGTCGGCGGCGAGTGCCGCATGGTCGATCTCGCGGGCGCGTTGCAGCGCCTGACGGTAGAGCAGCTGCGCCTGCGCGAAGTCGCCCTGCTGGTAGGCCCGTCTTGCGACCTCGAAGGCCTGCGTCACCTGAGATTCAACGGCCGGTGGCCTGGCCCGCTGCTGCGGTGGGCCGGCGCAGGAGACGCTGATGCCGGCGAGCAATGCGAGCAGGACCCGTCGCGCGCACTGCGCGGCGCAGGTGCTCATCGCTCGGTCCCGACCCGCCCGCTGCTCAGCCGATGGCCGGATGGTGGCGCATCGATGTGGTCGCGCACCAGCCAGTGGCGCTGCACACCTTCGGTCAGCCGCTCGATCTCGTGCAGCGTCTGCTGGCTTTGCAGCAGCACGCCGGGCGCCGCATCGAAGGCCCGCCGCGCGGAGTGTTCGAGCTCGGGCAGCGATGCCATCAGCCGCCGGGCGTCGGCCGATGCGAGGCGGGCATTTCGCATCACCTGCTGCATGCGCCGGCCAGCGTCGTGCGCAATTCATCGAGTGCACGGTTCAGCTTCGGCAGCGCTGCGCGCAGTTCGGCGGCCGGCTTCGGGTCGCTGATCAGCATCGCGGCCAGGCCGTCGCCGCGTTCGAGTTGGGCGCCGACGCGGTTGACGTGGTTCAGCGCCTGCGCGATGCCGGCCTGCTGGCCGCGCAGGTCCGCGGCGAGCTTCGTGAATTCGGCCACCGCACCGCGCAGTTCGCGGATCGTCGGCAAGGCCTCTTCGCGGACCACCGCCAGCGTCTCCTCCATCATCGCGGTCGGCGCCTTGTCGGCCGCGCCTTGCAGCACCGCGCCGACCGGCGGCAGTGGTTCGCCAGTGCCGCGGGTGATCTCGATCTCGGCGTCGCCGATGCCGAGCGGTTTGCTGATGATCGCCCGCGAATCGCTGCGCACGAAGCGGATGAAGTCGCCCTGGATGCTGACTCGGGCCTCCATCTCGCCGGCATCGGTGACGAAGATGTCGTCGACGCTGCCGACCACCGAACCGAGGATCTGCACCTCGCCGCCGCGGCGCAGGCCGAGCGAACCTTCCGGCGGCAGCTGGATCGCGATCGTGCGGGTGGTCGTGAACCAGCGCTGCGTCTGCGGGCCGAGGACCAGCCCGGCGATGCCGATCGCAACGGCCAGCAGGATGAACAGCCCGACGATCTCGTTGGCCCGTGTCACTTTCAATGGTTTCGGCATCGCTCATCCTTCCGCGGTTCGGCTGCTCATCTGCGAGCCGGTCATCGTGCAGACGATGGTCGCCCTGATGGCGGGATCGTGCAACTCGGCCGGGTTGTCGGTGGTCCACAGCACCGCCGCGCCGCGTTCCCGCGCGGCACGCACGCTGGCGATCAGCGCCGGCATGATCTCCGGATGGATGCCAGTGGTCGGCCGCTCGAGGATCAGCAGCTCCGGCTTGCCGAGGAAGGCGCGCACGCATGCCGCCCGGCGCAGATCCGGCGCGCGCATCGCCGACGGCTTGCCGAGCGGCAGCCCCGGCAGCGAGAAGCGGCGCGCCAGCTCGGCCGCTTCGTCACGGATGCTCGCCAGCGACCGGTCCGGATGGTGGTGCTGCTGCGCCAGCGTGATGTTCTCGTCCATGTCGAGTTCGCTGATCCAGCCGGGTTCCTCGAAGACGCGCCCGATCCGTGAACGCGCAGCGAGCCGGTCGCTGAACGACATGCCGCTCCACGATTCGCCGAAAAACCTCACGTCGCCCTCGAGCGGCTCGACGAGCCCCTGCGCCGCATCGGCCAGCGGTGTCCGCAGGTGCCCGCTCTCCAGATGCACCAGCGCGAGCTCGCCGCGCGCGAGACGCAGATTGATCTGCCAGAGGGCAGTGTCGTAGAGGTGCCCGCCTGCTGCCGCGAGCTGCCGGAATTCGAGGATGGTTTCGCTCATCGGCATGCAGCGCCTACAGGTAGGCCCAGATCGAGATGCCGGAGATCACCGCGAACGATGCGACCACCGAGCGCTGCACCGCGATGCGCGCGGCACGCGGCACACCGGCGTGGGTGTCCTCGGCGCCGAAACCCTCCAGGCAGCAGATGCAGCCGGTCAGCAGCGGCGGGATCGTCGTTTTCAGCAGCAGGCTGACGACATCGGCCGCGGTCAGGGCGCTCAATGTGAGGTGGGCGAATTCCTGGAAGCTGCCGGTATTGACGCTGACCCAGCGGCCGACGATGTAGACGGTGAGGAAGGAAAACGCGACCAGCAGCGTCGTCAGGCAGATCGCCGAAATCACCAGCGCAAGCACACGCGGGACGACGAAATAGCCGACCGGGTCGAGCCCCTGGCCTTCGGCGACGCGATCCTCGCCGGATACATGCACCAGCGCCAGCTCGGAGGCCATCGTGCTGCCGCTTCTGGCGATCAGGATCAGGTTGACGAGCACCGGCCCCAGCTCGCGCACGAGCACCGCATTGAGCACCGGGCCGAGCCAGCGCGACTGCACGACGCCACCGAGCCAGAGCTGGTATTGCGCAACCAGCAGGATGCCGAACGCGACCGCGAGAAAGGCGATCAACGCGCTGGCCTCGACACCCGACGAGATGATCTGGCGCGCAAGCGACCTGCGCAGTGCCGGCCGCCAGGTTCCTGGCTGAGCCGCAGCGGTCAGCACGCCGGCAACCACTGCGGCCAGTTCGAACAGCTTGCGGAACTGCGTCTGCGCGGCCTCGCCGACGAGCCCGCAGAAGGCGCGCAGCGGGCGCAATGCCGAAAGACGGTCTGCGCCGTGGTGCCCGTTGCTGACGGTTTTTGGAGTTTGCTTCAAGCGTCCAGCCGGTGTTGGTGTCGGCGCTGGCAGGGGATGCGATTCATTGTCACTTGCTGATGCAGGCGTGGCAAAAGCGGGCGTGCCGGCGCCGTGAATTGCTTGCGTGAGCGAAGGTCGAGGCCGTCATCGCCGTCAGTCGGCCTGCCGCGCGCGCGCCCGTTCCTCCTTCACCGTCAATGTCAGCCAGACAGCCAGGCCAAGGGCCACCGCCCCGGCTGCGAAAAAGCCCAGCACCTCCAGCGCCATTGACGATGCCGCCGCGATATTGCCGGTGAAAACATAACCGAGGCCGATATAGATGCCGACCCAGGTCGCCTCACCGGCGATCGCCCACAACGTGAAGCTGGCCCACCGCTGCCGTGCCGCGCCGGCGGCCAGGTTGACGTAGGGCCCGAGTGCCGACACCAGCCAGCGCGACAGATAAACCGCGAGCCCGCCGCGCGCCGCCAGCAAGGCCATCGCCTTGCCCAGCAATGCAACGCGCGAGCCGAGCCGCTCGATCAGCCGGGTGCCGCCCCAGCGGCCGCCGAAATAACCCACCTGGTCGCCGGCGATGGCGCCGGTCAGTGCCGCGGCGACGCTGCCGGTCAACGACAGATCGTCCGACGCGACGAAGCCGCCCGCGGCCAGCATCAGGATCGAGGCCGGCACCGGCAATGCGAGGCAGGACAGGAAGGTGCATGCGCCGAGCAGCCAGATCCCGTACTGCGGCACCAGCGCCAGCAGCCAGTCGGTCACCGCTGGCCCGCCTGCAGCCTGGCGACCGCGGTTTCCACGTCGAGGATCACCTGTTCGACCGGCACGCCGCGTTGCCGCGCGATCTCGGCCAGTGTCAGCGGCTGGCCGCGTACCGGTTCCGGCAGCCCGGCCGCGGTGGCGACCTCGCGCGGCGGCAGCTTCCAGCTCTTGCCGACATAACGCACCGTCATCCAGGCCCGCACGGGCTCTTCGCGGTGCAGGTTCCAGTAGACGACGCCAGCGGTAAACCGGACCGCGAAAAAAAGCGCCAGCACACATGCCAGCGCGAGCGCCGACACGAGCCAGGGATGGCGGCGGAAGTGGGATTTCAACGCTTGTTGTCCTCGGCACCAATGCTTGATCGAATGCGTGTGACTCGGGTCTGTCGGCAGATCCGACCGACACGCGAATCGTCCGACCTTGCCGGCATTCTGATCGACCCGGCCTCGCGTGCCTGCCGATGGCGCTCTTTTGATCCCTCCCTCAGAATCGATGGCGTTGCCCGCCCCTCGGCTGTGATTGGCGCTGCCGGGGTGGTGTCGGCGCGTCACGCCGGGTGGATCCGATGCTGCATTTCCTGTGGCCTCACAACCTGTGGTGGATGCTGGTGCTGCCATTGCTGCCGCTGCTCTACCTGTGGCTGCTGCGCCGGCGCGGCAAGGCGGCGCTCAGGTTTTCCAGCCTGCAGCTGGTGCGTGCTGCCGGGCACCACACATGGCGGCGGCATGTGCCGCCGGTGCTGCTGTGGCTGGCGCTGGCGCTGCTGCTGTTGTCGCTCGCGCGGCCGACGGCGCCGGTGACGCTGCCATGGGCACGGACGACGATCCTGCTGGCGATCGACATCTCGCGCAGCATGAGGGTGCAGGATGTCAAGCCATCGCGGATGGTCGCTGCACAGGAGGCGGCGAAGGCCTTCCTCGTCGAGGTGCCGACCCGCATCGACGTCGGTCTGGTGACTTTCGCCGGCAGCGCGCAGGTCGCACAGCGGGCAACGATGGACCGCGGTTCGCTGGTCAGCGCGATCGATGCGGTGCAGATGCAGTACGGCACCGCGGTCGGCAATGCGATCGTGATCTGCCTGGCCGAACTGTTCCCGGACCATCACATCGACCTCGACGAGATGACCTTCGGCCCGCGGCGCGATGTCTCGACGCGAGGCACCGACGACCGCGCCGGCAAGGCGGCAAGACCTGCGCCGAAGGCATTTGCCCCGGTCAAGCCCGGCTCATATGAAGCGGCCGCGATCATCCTGCTCAGCGACGGCCGCCGCACGACCGGCATCGATACGCTGCAGGCCGCCCGGATGGCCGCCGATCGCGGCGTGCGAATCCATGTCGTCGGCCTCGGCACACCCGACGGCCATGCGACGATGGGGGACGGGATGGCGATCTACCTGCAACTCGACGAGCCGACGTTGCGCGAGGTGGCGCAGATGACCGGCGGCGAATACCACCATGCGGCGACCGCCGAGGCGCTGCGCAGCGTCTACCAGGGCCTTGGCTCGCAACTGCAGATGCGCAAGGTCGATACCGAGCTGTCGGCGCTGCTGGTGCTGGCAGCGGCGCTGCTGCTGGCTGCCGCCGCGGGGCTGTCGGTGCTGTGGTTCGGGCGTGTATCGTGATCGTCAGATGTCCATTGACTCGATTGCTCGCCTGATCGCTGTCGGCCTGGCCGTCGCGATCAGCGGTTGTTCGCAGCTCGGGTCGCGTCAGCAGACGGCGGCGTTTTACCCGGCGCGCGACGGTCTCGCGCCATGTGCAGAATTTTTGCGGCAGGCCGATGCAGTGGTCGCCGCCGCCGGTGTCGGCGATGCGATGGCGGCGCGTGTGCCCGGGTTTCCGCACCTTCGTGCAAGCCGCTTCCTCGCCAGTCATGCCGGCGATGCGCTCGGGCCGCGTGCGCTCGATGAGTGGATCGACCGCCTGGCGCGGCTGGGCGAGGAGGGCCATGCGGTCGAAGTCGCGAACCTGCCTGCCGCGACGCAGCAGCAGCTCGACGCCGCTGCGCACACGCTGACCGCGCAGCCATCGGCGCGCACCGCGCTGGCCCATTGCACCGGTTTGCTGGCGCGGGCCGACAAGGCGTCGCCCGAACGCATCGCGGCCTTGCGCGAGGCGGTGCGTGTACCGGACGACTACAAGACCTGGCAGCGGGTGGCCGGCCTGTACTGGCTGACGCGGCTGCCGTTTGCGCATGGCGTGCGGCAGTGGCATGCGCGCACGCAGGCGGTGTTCGATCGGCCCATGCACCTGTTGCCTGTCGATGGCGAACGGGTGCGCTTTGCGCCGCCGCCGGCAGCGCCTGTCGACGATGTCGCGGCACTGCTGGCGCGTGCGGCATCCGCCAGCCCGCTCGGCATTCCGGATCCGCAAGGCGCAGACCGCGACGCGCTGTTCCGCCTCTTTGCGCCGGCGTTCGTCGTCGATGTCGCCAGTGCAGCGGATCGTCCTGGCGCGCTGGTCTGGCGCGGTGGCGACGCGCCGGTTGTCGATCCGCGCGGGCCGGCAACGGTCTACCGGCGCATTTCACATACACGGTTTGAGGGGCAGGTGCTGCTGCAGCTGAACTATGCAATCTGGTTTCCCGAGCGGCCGCTCGAAGCCGCCTGGGATCTGCTCGGCGGCCACCTCGACGCGGTGTTGTGGCGGGTCACGCTGACACCGGGCGGCAAGCCCTTCGTCTACGACTCGATGCACCACTGCGGTTGTTATCACCTGTTTTTTCCGACCGCGCGTGCCCGCTTGAAGCCGCAGCCGGTGACGCTCGACGAAACGGCCTTCGTGCCGCAACGGCTGCCGGCGCTCGATGCGGGCACGCCGATCTCGCTGCTGCTGGCGTCGCACACGCATTACCTGCAGCGGGTCGTCGTCGGCAGCGCGGCTGGCCTTGCTGCGCGCGAGGCCAGCTACGCATTTGCCGAGGACGACACGCTGCGCTCGCTCGAAGCCGGCCCGGCCCGCCGCAGCGCATTTCGCCCCGACGGCATCGTGCCCGGCACCGAACGCGGCGAGCGTTATCTGTTCTGGCCGATGGGTGTGCCCGAACCCGGCGCGATGCGCCAATGGGGCCGCCACGCGACCGCCTTCGTCGGCCGCCGCCACTTCGACGATGCCAATCTGTTCGAGAAATATTTCGAGATGACGGATCGCTGAAGGGGCCCACGGTCCTGCCTGCCGCGTTGGCAGGTCAAAAGCCCGTTTTCGTCAGACCGCCAAGCCCTCCACCTGTGGCGCCTTCAACCGCTCGATCATGAAGACCGCTGCCTGCGTGATGTGTTCGCGGGCCAGCGCCTCGGCGCGGGCGCCGTCGCCGCGGGCGATCGCGTCGAGGATCTCGACATGCTGGTCCCAGATGTCGCGCGGCTTCTCGTTGTTGATCAGCACCTCGCCCATCACGCGTTGCGTATAGGTCAGGTGGGTGGCCAGTGCCGGCCCGACCAGCGGGTTGCCGGACAGGCCGTAAATGAATTCATGGAAGCGGATGTCGGCGGCGATCATCTTCGCGACCGAGCCGCTGGCAACCGCGCGGCGGCCGGCGTCGATCAGCGCCGGGCCGAGCTTCGCGGCCTTGTCGGCATTCGTCTCGGCGGCGCGCCGGCAGGCCAGGCCCTCGATCACCGCGCGCATGTCGTACATGTGCTGCACATGTTCCGGGTCGAGCCGGGCGACGATCAGGCCGCGGCCCGGTGCGTCGTGCAGTACGCCCTGGTTGCGCAGCAGCGCCAGCGCCTGCTGCACCGGCTGCCGCGAGACGCCGAGCGCCTGCGCGATCTGCTCCTGGATGATGCGGTCGCCGGGCGCGAGCTTGCCGGCGGCGATTTCGTCGAGCAGTGCGTCTCGAACCTGTTCGACCAGATTGGGTGCGGTGGCCAGTGCCTTCATTGGGTGATTGTTGCAGGTGGCAGGAAGCGTGGCGAATCAGCGGCTGACCAGTTGCTCGCGCAGCACGCGGTGCAGGATCTTGCCGGTCGCGGTGCGCGGCATCTCGGCCTCGTCGACGAACAGGATTGCCTGCGGCCGCTTGTAGCCGGCCATCCGGCTGCGGCACCAGTCGAGGATCTCGGCCTCGGTGGCCGGTTCGTGCAGCACCGCGACCGCCTGCACCGCCTCGCCCCATTTGTCGTGCGGCACGCCGACGACCGCGATGTCCTTGATCTTCGGGTGCGCGCCGAGGATGCTTTCGACCTCCGACGGGTAGACGTTTTCACCGCCGCTGATGATCATGTTGCTCTTGCGGTCGACGAGGTGGATATAGCCCTCGCTGTCGCGGCGCGCCATGTCGCCGACCGAGCACCAGTCGCCGTTCATCGCCTCGGCGGTCTTGTCCGGGTTCTCCCAGTAGCCGTCGAAGACATACGGCGTGCGCGAATACAACTCGCCGACCTCGCCGTCGGGCACCTCGTTGCCGGCCGGGTCGAGGATGCGGATCGCTCCGGAACCGGCCCACTCGCGGCCGACCGAACCGAGCTTGTCGATCTGCTCGTCGGGGCGCAGCAGCGTCACCCAGCCGGCCTCGGTCGAGCCATACAGCTCGTACAGCTGGCCGTTGCGGAAGAACTCGAGGATCGCGAGCTTGGTGTCCTTGCGTGCCGGGGCCGACGAGATCATCAGCTTCTCGACCGCGCTGACGTCGTAGCGCGCCTTCGTCTGCGACGGCAGCGCCAGCATCATGATGTAGTGGGTCGGCACCAGCGACGTGAACGTGACCTTCTGCTGCGCCAGCGTCGCCAGCAGCGCCTGGGCATCGAAACTCTTGCGGTCGTCGATCACGCAGGTGGCGCCGAGGTGGACGAAGGTGTGGCTGAAATAGAGCGAGTTCGCGTGGCACATCGGCATCACCAGCAGCGCGGTGTCGTCGCGCTTGAAGCCCATCTCGAGCGCGGTCGCAAACGCAATCAGCGTATTGCCCTCGTGGCTGCGGATCGCGCCTTTCGGCCGGCCAGTCGTGCCCGAGGTGTACATCAGCGCGCAGGTATCGGTCGGCCGCACGTCGACCTTTGGCGCGGCGTCCGACGCGAGCGCGATCAGATCCTCGTAATTCGTATAACCCGGCGCCGTCGCGCCATGGCCGAATGCGACCCAGCAATGTGGCTCGATCGTCAATTCGGCACGGATCGGCTCGACACGGTCGAGCAGCTCGTCCTGCACGATGAAGGCGCGGGCGCGGCAGTTGGCAGCGATATAGGCGATCTCCGGCGCGGTCAGCCGGAAATTGATCGGCACCGCAACCAGCCCGGCGCGCGCCAGCGCGACATAGATCTCCATCCACTCGACGCAGTTGTAGGCGAGCAGCGCGACGCGGTCGCCCTTCGCCAGGCCGAGGCCGAGCAGGCCGTTGGCGAGCCGGCAGGCGCGGTTGTTCCATTCGGCGAAGCTGAGCGAACGGCGCGAGTCGCGGGCGCCGAGCTTGTTCGGCGTCAGCCGGGCGTGGGTGGCAACGGCATCGGCAACGGTGAGCAGGTGGTTCATCGGTCTATCCTCGAAGCTGAGGCCTGCATCATCGCACTCTGAATTCAGAGTTCAACCAGGGATTCCCCTTATTTTCGAACTCTGAATTCAGAATACCATTGCCGGACCGTCCACCAGAGGAGACCGATCGATGAGCACCCCCCACGTCACCGAGCAGAGCACCGCAGCGCTGATCGCGCGCTTTCTGAAGGCGCGCGGCGTCGACCGGGTGTTTGCCTTGTGCGGCGGCCACATCATGCCGATCTGGATGCGCCTCGACGCCGAAGGCATCCGCATCGTCGACGTTCGCGACGAGCGCGCTGCCGTCTACATGGCGCATGCCCATGCCGAACTGACGGGCGGCCTCGGCGTGGCAATGGTCACGGCCGGCCCAGGCGTGACCAATGCGATGACTGGCATCGCGAATGCCCACGTGGCCCGCGCACCGGTGCTGGTGCTGTCCGGCACGCCGCCGCGCGCGCAGGAGAACCGCGGCGCGCTGCAGGACATGATCCACACCGAATTCGTCCGGCCGCTGACCCGTTATGCGCGCACCGTGCGCGAGCCCGACCTTGCGCTGCAGGAGCTCGACGAGGCGGTTGCCCGCGCGCTCGGCCACGGCGGCGAACCTGGCCCGGCCTACCTCGACTTCCCGGTCGACACGTTGCGCGCACCGGTCTCGGCGGCGGTGCAACTGCCCGAGCTGATGGCGCCGCGGCAGGTGCGCCGCGTGCTGCCCGATCCGGAGTCGGTTGCGCAGGCGGTCGAGCTGCTGTGGTCGGCGAAGCGGCCGCTGGTGATTTCGGGCCGTGGCGCGCGTGGCGCCGCCGGTCCGTTGCGTGAGCTGCTCGACCGCACCGGCGCGCTGTATCTCGATACCGGCGAGAGCCGCGGCCTGGTCGGCGACGACCACCCGTCGGTGGTCGCCGCAATGCGCGGCTCGGTGATGGGCGAGGCCGACGTCATCGTCACGCTCGGCCGCCGGCTCGATTTCCAGCTCGCCTACGGCTCGCCGGCGATCTTCGGCGATGCCAAGTTCGTCCGCATCGCCGACTGTGCTGCCGAATTGCGCGACAACCGCCGCGGCGCTGCCGAGGTGCTGGCAACGGTGTCGGCCGCGCTCGAGGCGATGCTCGCCGCGGCCGGTGACCGCAAGCCGGCCACCGACCGGGGCTGGGCCGACGGTGTTCGCAGCAAGCACCAGGTGCGCGCCGACAAGTTGATCCAGTCGATGGCCAACGCCGCACCCGGCAGCGACGGCCTGATGCATCCGAACAAGCTGCTCGCCGCGCTGCGCGATGCGCTGCCGCGCGATGCGGTGGTGGTCGCCGACGGTGGCGATTTCCTCAGTTTTGCCCGTGTCGGCCTGCCGGCTCAGACCTACCTCGACCCCGGCTCGCTCGGCTGCATCGGCATCGGCACACCGTTCGGCATCGCCGCCAGCCTGGCGCGGCTGGACCAGACGGTTGTGGTCGCGACCGGCGACGGCTCGTTCGGCTTCAATGCGATGGAAATCGATACCGCGGCGCGCCACAAGGCGCCGGTGCTGATCGTCGTCGCGAACAACGGATCGTGGGCGATCGAGGTGCGCGACCAGCAGGAAACCCACGGCAAGGTCGTCGGCACGCGGCTGCAGTTTGCCGACCATGCGGCGATGGCGCGCGGCTTCGGCCTGCATGCCGAACGCGTCGAGCGCGCCGAGGACCTGCCGGCAGCAATCGAGCGCGCAATGGCAAACCGCCCGGCGCTGCTCGACGTGCTGGTGACGCCGGAAGCGGCATCGTCGGATGCGAAGTCAGGCCTCGCCTGGGTGCCCGATCTGCAGGCGCTCGGCGCCTGGGATACCGCCGAGCGGGCGTGGCGGGACGGCGAGGCGGGCTGACGCAGGACCTCAGCAGCCGGACCGCTTCGGCGGGCGGCTCCGATCGCATCGCGGCGAGCGGCCTCGGCGGCCCGTCCGCGGAACGGGTTCAGACGTGTCTTGGCTGCCCTGGCCGATGATGCCCGCCCATTGCCCGGGCATCACTGACCAGCCTGCCGAAGGCCCAGCCAAGCACGGCGCCGAAGATCAGGTGCAGCATCAGCGTCATCAGCGGCGCCATCAGGCCCAGCGACAGTGCAAACAGGCCGGCGCCCGCCAGCGGCATCAGCACCACCATCATCACCAGCCAGCCGACTGCGGCGAGCACGATTCCGTTGGTGATCGGGCTGCCGGTCGCGAGCAGGCCGGCTTTGCTGATCAGCAGGCCGTAGCCGACGATGCCGATCATCAAATGCGCTGCCCAGCCGAGTGCCGGCGTGTCGGGTGCGCCCATCATCGATGCCAGCATGCCGGGCAGGTCGAGTTCAGGCATCACGCCCATCATCGCTTTCACCCACATCAGCGCCGACAACACGGCAGTCGCAGCGAGGCCAGCGAGCAGGCCTTTGCTGATGGTGGCTTGGTCTCGGTGGTCGTTCGGCATGCAGTCTCCCTTGAAGAACCACCATAAACACCGCCGAGGCCTTTTGCCGTAGGACCGGGCCGCCCCCGGATGCCGGCCGATCCACCGCGCTGCGCCGTCGCGCCAGCATCGGGGCCGCCATCGAGGACTGCTTGACATCGGCGTGACGTGCTTCACGGACGCTGCCGACTGTTCCTCAACTTTTCCGACTGGCGTCCGATGGTGCGTCAACGGCGCAGCAAGAGGATCGATGGCCATGCAGTGCAATCTTCCGGACCAGGCAACCCATCGCTCGCCGCGGCTTGCAGATCCGGCGCGCCTCGAATCGCTGCGCCGCTGCGGCATCCTCGATACGCCTGCCGAGCCGGCGTTCGACGAACTCGTCGCCCGCGCTGCAGCGTCTTGCCAGGCACCGATGGCATTGATCACGCTGGTCGACCGGCAACGCCAGTGGTTCAAGGCACGCATCGGAATTGATCAGTCGGAGACGACGATCGAGCGCTCGATCTGCGCGAAGGCGATCGACCACGACGGCATCTTCGTCGTTCCCGACGCAAGCGTGGACCCGCGTGTCAATTCGAATCCGATGGTCTACGGCGACCCGCACATCGCTTTCTACGCCGGCGCACCACTGCTCGATACCGATGGCCGGCCGCTCGGCATGATCTGCGTGCTCGACACGGTGGCACGACCTGCCGGGCTCAGCGATGCACAACGCACCGAATTGCAGACGCTGGCGCTGCGGGTGATGGCGTTGCTGGAAGCGCGGCGGCTGGCGGTATCGATCGCACCGACCGCCGTGCCGGCGCCGCCGCTGGAGATTTCGGACTGGAGACGGGTCATCAGGCCCTGGCGGTCATCGTGACCAGCGTCCGGCAACGCCCGGGCGCCCGGCATCGTCGAGCGCCGCGCCGACATACATCCTGCTGACACCGGCCCGATAGGCCGCGGCTTCACAGGCCGCGCAGGGCCGGCTGGTCGAATACAGCACGCTGCCGGCCAGATCGGTGCGCCCGAGCCGACGCTGCGCATCGGCGATCGCGACCCGCTCGGCATGGGCATCGGGATTGCCGTCCCTGACGACGCGGCTCGGACCTTCGCCGATCACTGCGCCGCCGGCGACCAGCACCGCGCCATACGGCTGGTCGTTCCAGGAGCGCGCCCGCTCGAGCATCTGTGCCGCCACGTCGTACCAGCGCCGGTCCGGATGCCCGGCACTGTTGCCGAACGACAGCGATGTGAGGCCGAAGCCGACCGTCGGGCCGACGATTGCGCGGGTGATGAAAAAGCGGCGGTTCGACATGGCAATCTGCTGACGCGGCGGGAGAGCGGGCCGCGTTCTCGAGCATCGGTGGGTGCAGCTTGATCCGAAACCGCCGCCGCGGCAAGCCCGTCGGCCGTGTCAGCTGCCTGCGGACATCAGCAGGCCAACCACCCAGACGACGCCGATCACCATCTGCACCGCAAACGCGGTGAATCGCGCCGATACCGCCGCCGCACTGAGCGACGCGAGGTGGATGCTCGACTGCACGACCCGGGCGGCGAGGAAGGCATAGGCCAGCGGATCGGTCACCGCGCTGCGCCCGGTCAGCAGCGCAACCAGCATCAGGCCGCCGAAGATCGGCAGGCTCTCGATGCAGTTGGCATGTGCGCGCGCCAGCCGCTGCATGAACGGCGACAGGTTCGCGTTGTCGGGTGTGAAGCCGTTGGCCGCGACCTTGCCGGCGATCACCAGCCGGGTCCGGTTGGCCTCCATCACGATCAGCAGCGCCAGCGTCCATGCGATGAAGCCGGTCAGCGCGAGGGCGGTCGGGGTGAGCTGGGACATGCCGTTGGTCCTCCGTGGCGGATCTCGCCGGGTAACGGAGGACCATTCTGCCCGGCATGTCAGCGGGTCGGCTGGCGCGATCAGCGCGCGTCCATCGACCCGCCGGCAGTTCGCCGCGTGCGCAGTGGCTGCAGGAATTCCGGCTGGAACGAGCGAGTCTCGCCGTTGCCGAGCAGCACCGTGATGCTGAGCGCGTCGGCCTTGACGACCTCGGCCGCGCCGTGACGGCGCGTCTTCACGCGCTGGCCGACTTCGAATCGCACCTCCGGCTTGACGACGATCGCATTGGCGGTCGGCACCGCGGTTTCCCGCGGCTGCTGGCGAGCCGCGGCATCGCCGGTCTGCGCCATGAAGGCCTCGTGTTCTGCCAGCCGCAGGCAGTTGTCGCAGGTGCCGCAGCTCTCGGTCACCGGGCCTTCGTCTTCCAGGTGCTCGAGCAGCTGGCTCCAGCGGCAACGCCCGCCCTGCGCATAGGCGACCATCCGTTCGAGCATCGCCTGGTCGCGCTCGGCCTTCTGCCGGCAACGCACGACGAGGCTGCTGACGAGGTGGTCGTCGAGCGCCAGCAAATGCCGTTCGTGGTCCGGGTGCAGCCGCCATGCGCCCTTCAGGTCGACCTCGGCCAGCCCTTCGTTGCGCAACACGTTCAGCGCCACCGCGATCTTGCGTTGCCGTTTGCTGTTGCCTTCGCACAGCGCGTCGATCGTCCAGCCGACCGATTCCGGCGGCGCGGGCGATGCCAGCGTCTGCACGACATGGCGGAAGTCGTCGTGGTCGGGGTAGCGGCCGGCGAGGAAGAATTTCTGCACCGAGCGGTCGGCATCGACGAACATCAGCGTGCAGACCGCCGGCTCGCCATCTCGGCCGGCGCGGCCCGACTCCTGGTAATAGGCGTCGAGCCCGCCGGGCATCTGGTAGTGCACGACGAAGCGGATGTCGGGCTTGTCGATGCCGAGACCGAAGGCATTGGTCGCGACCATCACCCGCACCCGGTCTTCCATGAAGTCGTCCTGGTTCTGGCGGCGCTTGGCCGACGGCAGGCGGCCGTGGTAGAGCGCTGCGCTCTGGCCATCCTTGACCAGCGCCGCATGAACCTCCTCGGCGGCCTTGATCGTCGCGACATAGACGATGCCCGAGCCGGTGGTTGCGCCGACCAGCTCGACCAGCCGCGGCAGCTTGTCCTGCATCCGCGAGAAATGTTCGGCGCGGTAGTGCAGGTTTTCGCGGAACAGGTCGGTGCCGATCACGCCGGCCTGCGGAATCTTCAGCAGCTGCGTCACGTCGTCGATCACCTGCTGCGTCGCTGTGGCGGTCAGCGCCAGCACATTCGGCTTGCCGAGCGCCTCGATCGCAGCGCCGACGGCAAGGAATGCGGGCCGGAAATCGAAACCCCATTGCGAGATGCAGTGTGCCTCGTCGACGACCAGCAGGCCGACTTCGCGCGACTGCAAGGCGGCGACGAATTCCGCGCGCGCCAGCTGCTCGGGTGTCGTGAAGACGATCTGCGCGCTGCCGTCGGCGATTGCCTGCTCGGCCTGGTCGCGCTGGGCGGCATTCAAACCGCTGTGCGCCTGCACCGCGGCAATGCCGAGGTCGTTCAGGCCGTCGCACTGGTCCTTCATCAGCGCGATCAGCGGCGAGACGACGACGGTGCGCCGTTCGCTCAGCGAGGCCGGCAGCTGGTAACACAGCGACTTGCCGGCGCCGGTGGGCATCAACGCGAGGGTCGGCAGGCCGGCAATCACGCGATCGATCACGCGCTGCTGGCCGGGCCGCAGCGCCTTCAATCCGAATGTCTTGCGTAATGCCTGTCGCAGCGTCGCGTCGCTGACCCGCTCACGGGCGCGGGCCATCAGCGCTGGCGCGCCGTGCCTTGCGGCCGGCTGCCGGTGTCGGTCGCTGTCTGCTGTTCGCTGTCGGGCTGATCCCGATAACCCTCGCGCGGATCGTCCGCCAGCTGGTCCAGCACATCGCGCACTTCCGGGTCGATGTCGGTGCCGACCGGGTCGTCGCGACCGATGATGCGGTCGGGCATGATGTCCGCGGCCGGCTGCGGGTCGCGGCCCGCGGCGGCGCCTCGTTCACCGGTGCCGAGCGCATCGCTGTCGCTGTCGGCGTCCGACGGGATGCCGCCCCATTCGGCCGGATTGTCCGGCGACGTGGCCATCGGCCGTTCACCCTGGATGTCGCTGCCGGTATCCGAACTGTCGCTCGGGCCGAGCCGGTCGATGTCGGTGCCGGGTGCCTCGGTTGGCGCGGCGGTGCCGCCCAGGATTGGAGAGTTGCTCATGGTGTTCTCGATCCGTTGAGAAAGGCCTGTGTCGGCCGATGAGTCCATCCTCTCGCGGCGTCCGCCGGCGGCCAATCGGTGTTGTTCGCGCCGACCGGTAGGTTTTTTCCTGCGCGGTTTTTCAGCCGAGGTCGGGCACGACGACGCCGTCGGTGATGCGCACGCGCTGCCCGATCGTCAGCTTGTCCGGATAGCGGTCGACGGTGACGATCTGCTGCGTGCCGGCATTCAGGCGTACGACGACTTCGTAGACGGTGCGCGGGAGTTTTTTCTGCGGCTTGGCCGACGTTTCCGTGATCGTCGGCGGCAGCTCGTCGGTCTCGACGCTGTTGATCGCGACCACCGTGCCGCAGGTTTCGCAATGCGGCGGCAACTGGCCCGGCAATGGCCGCAGCTTGGCTTCGGGCGCGGCAATCGGCGCCGACGCCTGCGCCCAGCCGGCGGTCGGCACAAACAGGATGCTGGCGGCCGCCAGCAGCGCGAGTGAAAAACTGGACCTGGTCGACATGGTGTATTCCTTGGAAACCGGACGTGCCGACAGCCGGCCCGTCCCAACCGGGCGCCTGCCGGTGAAGCCGCCGAAGCGGGTCTCGGTCCAGTCGGCTCGACAGCCGACGCAGGGTTGTCGCGATGAGCTTATGGGTGCCCCGGGCGCGCACCATCGGCAGCCAACGCTTGCCGCGGTAGGACTTGGCTGACGGTCAGGCGGTGCCGGCGGCGCGGCGAGCGTGCGCTCACTCGCCGAGGAGATGCAGTGCAATCTGCCGGCGGTGCGGCGATACCCGGTGTTCCCACAGGTAGATGCCCTGCCAGGTGCCGAGCACGAGGCGGCCGTTGCTGACCGGGATCGACAACTGCACTGCGGTCAGCGCACTGCGGATGTGCGCCGGCATGTCGTCGTCGCCTTCGTCGCGGTGGCGGAACAGCGGATCGCCGTCGGGCACCAGGCGGGCGAAAAAGCGGTCAAGATCCCCGCGCACGTCGGGATCGGCGTTCTCCTGCACCAGCAGGCTGGCCGAGGTGTGGCGGACGAACAGCGTCAGCAGGCCGCTGTCGAAACCGGCGCCGTCGGTCCATGCCGCGACCTTGCGGGTGATCTCGACCAGCCCGCGCCCGCGGGTGTCGATGTCGAGAATGGTGGAGGCTTGGCGCAGCATCAGGCGGAATATGCCAAAGTTGCAGCAATGACTTCTCCGAAACGCCGCCTCGGCCTGCTCGCGACGACGTTGCTGGTGCTCGGCCTGTCGTTTGCACTGAGCCTGGCGCAGGTGCTCGCCGGCGACGGCGTGCAGCGCAGCTGGCGCGATGCGCCACGCCATTCGGCCGGCATCGCGCCCGATCCGCAGCAGTTTGCCGATACCGCGATCGTGCAGGTCTTCGTTGCCCGCACCTTCGGCTGGCGCGGCGCATTTGCGCTGCATCCGTGGATCATCTACAAGCGCGCCGGCGACACCGACTATCTGCGCCACGATGTCGTCGGCTGGTATGCGCCGCAGGTGGTGCGGCGCAATTTTGCGCTGCCCGATGGCTTCTGGTACGGCGCCGAGCCGCGGCTGCTGGTCGACCATCGCGGTGCATCCGCCGCGGCGATGATCGACGACATCGAGGCGGCAATTGCCTCCTATCCCTATTACGGCCAGTACCGCAGCTGGCCGGGGCCGAACAGCAACACCTTCCTCGCGCACATCGGCCGCGAGGTGCCGGCGCTCGGGCTGGATCTGCCGGCCAATGCGATCGGCAAGGACTACCGCGATCTTGGCCACGTGGTCGGCGTATCGCCGACCGGTTCCGGGCTGCAGCTGACGCTGCTCGGCCTGCTCGGCGTCAGCGTCGGGCTGCAGGAAGGGCTGGAACTCAACCTGCTCGGCCTGAATTTCGGCATCGATCTGAACCGCCCTGCGCTGCGTTTGCCGTTTGTCGGCCGGCTCGGCATGGACGACCGCACCGAGTCGGGCTTGCCACGCTGAGCACGCCGGCCCGCGGCCGGCCGGCAAAGGGCTTTATCGGCTGCGGTTGATCGGATCGGCCTGCGGTGTCACCATCAGCGGCCGTTATGCCTTCCTTCTGGAAATCGTTCGTCCGGCATGTGCCCCGCAACCGGATCAGTGCAGTGCTGGTATTTGCTGCCGCGCTGCTGCTTGTCGTCTGGGGACTGACCGCTGTCCTGCTGAAACCGGCCGACGACGGCGCGAAACGCGTCGCGGCGTTGCCGACCGAACGCTTCGTCGGCGACCTCGGCGAAATCCGCGAGCGCCGCGTGCTTCGTGCGCTGGTGGTGCCGAGCAACAGCGACTTCTTCCTGTCCGGTGCGCGAATCGAAGGCCTGCAGGCGCGGTTGCTGCTCGAATTCGAGAAGCAGCTGAACCGCGGCATCCGCCGCGCCGAGGACAGGGTGCGGGTGCAGTTTCTGCCGGTCACCTTCGACCGGCTGATTCCCGAACTCGAGGCCGGCCACGGCGACATCGCCGCGGCCATGCTGACGCTGACGCCCGAGCGCGAGCGGCGTGTTGCAATGATCTCGGCAAAGGCGATGCCGGTCAACGAGGTGGTCGTCACCCACCGTGGCAGCGAGCCAGTACGCAGCATCGAGGACCTGGCAGGCCGCGAGGTTCACGTCGTGCGTGGCAGCAGTTATGCCGAGCACCTGCGCGAGCTGAACGAGGTGTTCGACGAGCAGGGGCTGGATCCGGTCGAGATCCACGAGGCCGATTCGACATTGATCGGCGAGGACATGCTCGAGCTGGTCAATGCCGGTGTCGTCGACCTGACCGTCGTCGACGATTTCAAGGCCAGGCTGTGGGCCAAGGTCTATACCGACATCGTGATCCACAACGATGTGCGGCTTTCCGAAGGCGGGCACGTCGGCTGGGCGGTGCGCAAGGGCAACCCCGAACTGCAGGCCAGCCTGCAGCAGTTCCTGCGCAAGGTCAGGCAGGGCACGCTGCTCGGCAACATGCTCAACGCGCAGTTTCTCGGCCGCAGCGAATCGATTTCCGACCCGACCAGCCCGGAAGACCGCCGCAAGCTCGATGCGGTGCGTTCGCTGTTCGAGCGTTATGCCAAACGGTATGAGTTCGACCCGCTGGCGCTGCTGGCACAGGCCTACCACGAGTCGGGCCTCGACCAGAGCCGGCGCAGCTCGCGCGGCGCGGTCGGCATGATGCAGCTGTTGCCGAGCACTGCGCGCGATCCGGCGGTCGGCATACCGAATATCAGCAGCATCGAGAACAACGTGCATGCCGGCGCCAAATACATGGCCTACCTGCGCGACCGCTATTTCTCGACCGACGATATCCCCGCCGACGAGCAGATGGCCTTCGTCTGGGCGGCTTACAACGCCGGCCCCGGGCGTGTCTCGCAGATGCGCAGGCTGGCCGAGAAGATGGGGCTCGATCCGAACCGCTGGTGGGGCAATGTCGAGGTTGCGGCAGGCCGGCTGGTCGGCCGCGAGACGGTCAAGTACGTGGCCGACATCCACAAATACCAGATCGCCTACAACCTGCTCGACCAGCACGAACGGCAGCGCGCCGAGCGCACCGAGGGCGGCTGAGCCGCACGGCGTTCAGTCCGGCCTGACCAGCTTCGAGCGGGCCCAGGCGTCGGCCTCGCGGGCCGGTGGCAGGCCGCTTGACGCGGCGCGCTGCAGCAGTTCGTCGACCCGCTCGCCGATCCGCGTGACCTCGGCCATCACCATCTGTTCGTCGCCTTCGTTGCGGTATTCGCGGGCGACGCTGACGATGCCGCCGGCATTGATCAGGTAGTCGGGCAGATAGAGGATGCCGCGCTGGTGCAGCGCATCGCCGTCGTCCGGTTTGGCCAGCTGGTTGTTGGCCGCGCCGCCGATCAGCCGCGCGCGGACTTTCGGCACGCTGCGCTCGTCGAAGACCGCGCCGAGTGCACATGGCGCCAGCACGTCGACATCGGCGCCGATGATCTCGTCGGCAGGAACCGCGTCGGCGTTGAAAACCTCTTGTGCCCGCTTGACGCGGCCGGCATCGACATCGGCTACAACCAGCTTCGCGCCCTCCAGGTGCAGAAAGCCGGCGAGGTGCCAGCCGACCGCGCCGAGGCCTTGCAGACCGACGCGGACGCCGTCGAGCGAGTCACGCTGCAGGTGCGCACGCACGCCAGCCTTGATCGCGACAAAGACGCCCCATGCGGTTTTCGGGCTCGGATCGCCGCCGAAGCTGCCGTCGCGCGGAATGCCGCTGACGAAGGCGGTGTGCTCGCGCATGCCGAGCATGTCGTCGGTGGTCGTGCCGACATCCTCGGCGGTGATGTAGACGCCGCTCAGCGATTGCACCGCGCGGCCGAAGGCCGAGAACAGCGCCGGGCGGTCGAATTCACCGGCCGGCTTGATGATCACCGCCTTGCCGCCGCCGAACGGCAGGTCGGCCAATGCATTCTTCAGGCTCATGCCCTGCGACAGCCGCAGCGCATCGTTCAGCGCCGCCAGCTCGTTGTCGTAGCGCCAGAAGCGGCAGCCGCCGAAGGCCGGACCGCGCGCGGTGCTGTGCACCGCGATGAAGGCCTTCAGGCCGGTCTGCTCGTCGGCAACCAGCAGCACCCGTTCATGCGGCGGCTCGCCTGGGAGGCCGAACAGCGATGTCGGCAGCGTGGCCGGGTCGCTGCGCAGCGCGTGGATCAGTTCGGATGAAGATTCGGATGAGAGGGTCATGGCTGCTGCACTCGTGGTGCGGTGGATTGACGGTTCGGGCTCGTGGCCCCGGGGCAGTTTAGGGCAACGCTGAAAAAGTCCCGCACGGCGAGCGCATCCTTGCTTTCGGCGGTCTGCGGCGTTGCAAATCCTCGCCATAGCTTGGGCTATGGCTGTGGTTTGCGCCTTGCAGCCCATCCGAAACCAAGGCGCGCTCACTCGCGAGGACTTATTCAGCGTCGCCTTAGAACGTCGGGCCGGACCCGGCGACAAGGGCTTCAGAAACGGTGGCCGAGTTGCACGCCAAGCGCCCAGTTGCGGCCGCGCGCGCTTTCGAAGAAGCGGCCGTTGAAATCGTTGACGATCACCGAGCCGATATACCGGCGGTCGAACAGGTTGTCGATGCGGCCGAAACCGCCGATCTGCCAGCGGCCGATGTCGCGGCGGTAGCCGAGGCTCAGCGACGCGGTCGTGAAGCCCGGTGCGGCGGCGCTGTTCGCATCGTCGGCAAACATCTTCGAGCGGTGCTCGACCGCGGCGCCGAGCGTCCACGCCGCGCCCAATCTGCGTTCGACGCCAATGTAGGCCGCATGCCGCGGCTGGCCGGGCAGCCGGTTGCCGGCCGATGCATCGCCGGACGGCGTGACGAAACGGCTGTCGAGCCAGGTCCAGGCCGCGCGCACGTTCCAGCGGCGTTCGATGCGCAACGCGGCTTCCAGCTCGACGCCGCTGCGCCGGGTATCGCCGGCATTGCGGTAGGTGGTGCGGCCATTGCGGGTGCCGCTGCTGACGATTTCGTCGCTGCCATCGGAGCGGAACAGCACCAAGCTCCAGTGCCCCTGCAGGCCGGGCCGGTCGGCCTGCTGGCGCCAGCCGAGCTCGAACTGCGTGCTGCGCGCCGGCCGCAGCCCGCGGTTGAAGCCGTCGCCGTCGGGGCTGTACGACAACTCGGTCAGCGTCGGCGTCTCGAAACCGCGGCCGGCGCTGGCATGGATGGTGGTGTCGGGCGACGGCGAATGGCGCAGCGATGCCACCGGCAGCCATTGCGTGAAGCGCTGGCGGCTGCTGTCGTCCGGATTGCCGGCGCTGACAAAATCGTCGCGGGTGCGGAACGAGACCCGGCTGTGACGCAACCCGGTATCGAGTGTCCAGCCGCTGGCCAGCGTCCAGCTCGCCTGCATGAACGGATCGGTGGCGGTGACGCGGTTGTTTTCGTCGCGGCGCAGCCGGCCCTTTACACCGAGCGCAGCGCCGTCGAAATTCTCGAAGCCGCGGCGGTCTTCGTCGAGGTGTTCGATGTCGAGCCCGGCGCTCAGCCGCAGCGGCAGCGCCGCATCGTCGAAGCGGCCGCTCCACAGCAGACGGATGCCGCTGTGCTGCCGCGCCAGCTCGATGACGCCGCCGGCATGGCGCGGATTGGCCTGGAACTGCGGCGGGATCGACAGGAACTGCAGCAACCGGCGCCGCCCGTGATACACGGTTGCCGAGACGGCATGGCGGGCATCGATGCGCCGCTCGATCGTCGCGCCGAGTTGCTGCTGGCTGATCGTCTTGCGGGTATTGAAGCGCTCGGCGACTTCGGACGCCTGTTCGGGATCGCGTTGCCACTGCTCCCAGGTCAGCCCCTGCGGATCGAGCGCGTCCGAATCCACGCTGTTCGCAACGATCGACAGGCCGCCGTCGGCCAGCGGCAGCAGCAGCCGGGCATTGGCGATCGTGCGGTCGGCCGCCGAATGGACGCGGAATCCGTCGCTGCGGTAGCGGCTGACACTCAGCAGATGGCCGATGCCGCCGATCGGCTGGCCGCTCGACTTCAGCGCCAGCCGCTGTTGGCCATCGCTGCCGGCCATCAGCGCGCCGTGCGCCTTGTATTCGCCGCTAACCGGCGTCTCGGTATAGAAGCTGACGACACCGCCCGAGGCATTGCCGTACAGCGCCGAATACGGGCCGCGGATCACCTCGACGCGATCGAGGGTGCCGATGTCGATGTGCGAGGTCTGGCCCTGGCCGTCGGGCATCGTCGCCGGTATGCCGTCGACGATCAGCCGCATGCCGCGTACGCCGAAGGTCGAGCGGGTGCCGTAGCCGCGCACCGTCAACTGCAGGTCCTGCGCGAAGTTGTTGCGGTTGTTGACCAGCAGCCCCGGCACGCCGGCCAGCCCGGCCGACAGGTCGACCTGCAGTTGACGGTCCTGCAGCTGGCTGGCGTCGATCACACTGGCGGCGGCCGGCAGTTGCTGCAGGTCGACCGTGCCGATCGCCGAACGCACCTCGATGGTCTGCAAGGTCGGCACGGCCGGCGTGACTGGCGACGGCTGCGCCTGCACGGCAGGGGCCAGCAGACAGACCGCGGCCGCGATCGCCGGCGCCCGCCGACAACGGGGTGGCAGCGGCGCAATGGGCATACGAACTACGACAAGGCCTCCCGATCGGCATCGACCTTCTCGATCTTTTCCTCGGCGACCTCGCGGTCTTCGGCATCGGGCTTCAGCTTCTCGTGTTCGCGCACAGCGGCGGGATCGAGGTGCAGCACCGCCGCGATCGGGAAGTGGTCGGAACCGATATCGGGCAGCCGGGCGATCTCGACCAGCTTGAAGTCCGGTGAACAGAACACATGGTCGAGCGGCCAGCGCGCGAACGGATAACGCGCATTGAAGGTATTGAAGGTGCCGCGGCCGATCCGTGGGTCGAGCAGGCCGCTGATATTCTGGAAATGGCGGGTCGTCTCCGACCAGGCGACGTCGTTCAGGTCGCCCATCACGATCACCGAGCGGGCCGGCTTGTCGATCGACTCGGCGACCACCAGCAATTCGCCATCGCGTTCGGCGGAGGTCGGATTTTCGGTCGGGCTCGGCGGCGCCGGATGCAGGCAATGCAGATCGATGACCCGGCCTGAGCGCAGCCGCACCTGGGTCTGGATCGACGGCTTGTCGTCCTCGACCAGAAAATGCAGCTCCGGGTCGATCAGCTCCAGCCGCGAATACAGGTGCATGCCGTACAGGTTGTCGAGCGGATGCTTGACCGAAAACGGGTAGTCGGCTGCCAGCGTGTCGAGACGCTCCTCCCACCAGCGGTCGGTCTCGACCGTCAGCAGCAGGTCGGGCTTGCGCTCGCGGACCAGTTTCAGCAGCGCGTCGGCATTGCGATTGGTCGTCAGCACGTTCGATACCATCAGGTGCAGCGTCTCGTCGTCGGCGGGCCCGCCGGCGGTGTGCACCTGTTTCTGATACAGCGGCGTATACGGCGCGATGCGGATCAGCTGGAACACCATGCTGGCGGCCAGCCCGGCGACCAGCAACCAGTCGAGCGGACCACGCAGACCGAGAAAGGCGAGGTAGCAGAACAGCGTGACCGCACCGATGATCGCGATCTGCACGCGCGGAAATTCGAAGATCCGCACATACCAGGCATCGCTGCGCAGCAAGGGCAGCAGAGTCCAGATGATCACCAGACCTGCACACAGCGGAGCCAGCCAGCGCAGGATCATCATCCGACCGGCCTGTCATGTGGACAGCCGCTGTTGCGGCCGATGGCTTGCTGTGCTGGATTCGACACGATCCCTCCCGGTGGTGAGAACAGGCCGCCGATCATTGGTTCCGCGGAAGATGGTCGAGCGAGGCCGGCATGCGTGTCGTCATCGATCGCGGGCTTCGTCGGCCGACTCCAGCCGGTGGCCGGCGACGACGAATTCAGGCAGGTGCAGCTTGCCGAAGATCGCGGCAAGCCGGCAGATGAAGATGATCAGCATCGACGCGGCCGCCAGCAGGCGCTCGTCGATCAGCCCGAAGAAGACGACGTAGAACACCGCACCGACCAGCGCGCAGGTGGCATACAACTCGCCGTCGCGGTGCAGGATCATCGGGATCTCGCGCGTCAGCAGGTCGCGGATCATGCCGCCGGCGCAGCCGGTGATGCAGGCCATCATCACGACGATGCCGGGGCTGGCGCCGATTGCCTGCGCCTTCTCGGCGCCGAGGATCGCGAACAGCGCGAGGCCGGCCGCATCGAGCACCAGCATCGTGCGCCGCGGGTAGGCCACGTGGCGGCAGGCGATGAAGGCGGTGACCGCCGAGATGATCGCGGTCCATAAATAGACGTTGTCGACGACCCAGCCGATCGGGTGTGCATTCAGCGTGATGTCGCGGATCGTGCCGCCGCCGAGTGCGGTGACGATCGCCAGCACGACGACGCCGAGGATGTCCATGCGCTTGCCTTGCGCAGCCAGCGCGCCGGTGATCGAGAAGACGCAGACGCCGGCGAGTTCGGCAAAACGGATCAGGGTGGCGTAGTCCATGGTGGTCGCGGGCAGCAGAAGGGGAGGGCGTCGGCGCATGTCGGACGCCGGCAGCACTGTATCTGCTGGAGGGGCGAGTCGGCGTTGTCCGACAGGCCGGCGCGGCCAGCGGGCAGCTGGCCGACAATATTTGAGGCTATACAATTACGGGATCCCTTCGGCAGCGCGATGCTGCCGCACCGTCGATCAATCGGCGGCGCCTTCTCCCGTGCGCGATGCCGCGATTTGCCGCCGCCGCCATGCTCTGCGAGCAGAAAGGCAGCCGCGAACGATGTGCGGATTTGCAGGAGAAATACGATTCGATCAGCGCAGCGCCGATGTCGGCGCCGTGCAGCGGATGTCGGAGGTGATCGCGCCCCGCGGGCCGGATGCGCAAGGCCTGTTCCACCAGGGCCGTTATGCGGTCGGGCATCGCCGGCTGAAGATCATCGACCTGAGCAACCATGCCGAGCAGCCGATGGTCGACCGCGACCTCGGCATGACGATCGTCTTCAACGGCTGCATCTACAACTACAAGCAGCTGCGCAGCGAACTCGAGGGCCTCGGCTACCGCTTCGCGTCGACCGGCGATACCGAAGTCGTGCTGAAAGCCTTTCACGCCTGGGGCGACGACTGCATGCAGCGTTTCCACGGCATGTTCGCGTTCGTGATCCATGAGCGCGACAGCGGCCGGGTGACGATGGTGCGCGACCGCTTCGGCATCAAGCCGCTGTATACCGCGCCGGTGGCCGGCGGGTTGCGCTTCGCGTCGACGCTGCCGGCCCTGCTGGCCGGTGGTGACATCGATACGTCGATCGACGTCGATGCACTGAACCACTACATGTCGTGGCACGCCGTCGTGCCGCCGCCGCGGACCATCCTGCGCGGCGTGCGCAAGCTGGCGCCGGCGACGATCGTCCACATCGACGCCGATGGCGAGCAGACCAGCCGCACCTGGTGGACGCTCGATGTCGCCGCCGATGCCGAACTCGTGAAACTGCCGGCAGCCGAGCGCGAGGCGATGGTCGAGCAGGCGCTGCGTGTCGCCGTCGAGCGGCGCATGGTTGCCGACGTGCCGGTCGGCGTGCTGCTGTCCGGCGGCGTCGACTCGAGCCTGATCGTCGGGCTGCTTGCCGAGGCCGGCCAGCAGCACCTGCAGACGTTTTCGATCGGCTTCGATGCGGCCGGCGGCGAGGCCGGTGACGAATTCCGCTATTCCGATCTGGTCGCAAAACGCTACGACACCGACCACCACCAGATCCACATCCCGACCGCCGAGTTGATGGATGCGCTGCCCGGCACGATCGCGGCGATGCACGAGCCGATGGTCAGCTACGACAACGTCGCGTTCTACCTGCTGTCGCGCGAGGTCGCGAAAAAGACCAAGGTCGTGCAGAGTGGGCAGGGCGCCGACGAGGTGTTTGCCGGCTACCACTGGTATCCGAAACTCGCGCAGGCGAATCCGGCCGATGCGGTCGCTGCCTACCGCGCGGCGTTTTTCGACCGCACGCCCGACGAGATGGCGCAGATGCTGGCGCCGGGCATGTTGTCCGGCGACGCCAGCCAGGAGCTGCTGCAACGCCACTTCGACGGCCTGGCGCGCAGCTCGCCGGTCGAGAAGGCGCTGCACATCGACACCACGGTGATGCTGGTCGACGACCCGGTCAAGCGCGTCGACAGCATGACGATGGCCTGGGGGCTCGAGGCGCGGGTGCCGTTTCTCGACCACGAGCTGGTCGAACTCGCCGGCCGGCTGCCGGCCGACGACAAGCTGGCCGAGGAGGGCAAGGGCGTGCTGAAGCGGATCGCGCGCCGCCTGCTGCCGCGCGAGGTGGTCGATCGGCCGAAAGGCTATTTCCCGGTGCCGATCCTGAAGTACATCGACGGGCCGGTGCTCGAGATGATCCGCCAGACGATGGGCAACCAGGCCGCACGCGAACGCGGCATCTTCAACCGCGCCGAAGTCGACCGCCTGCTCGCCGAGCCGGCCGAACACCTGACGCCGCTGCGTGGATCGAAGCTGTGGCAGGTTGCCTTGCTCGAACTGTGGTTGCAGCGGCATGGAATTTGAGGACGTTTTGATGGCCGACCAATCCGATTCCAGCGCCGACCAGAATCCGCTCGATCCCCGATTGATGCCGACCTTGCGCCACTGGCAGGCGCACGAAGCCGGCGCCGGCCCGGTGATCGTCGACTGCGGCTGGGGCCGGCTGCTGCTCGGCCAGACCTTCACGAATCCGGAGCAACTGGTGAAGGCGCTGGAGGACGAGTCGGAGCAGCAGCGCGATGTCGCGATCTATGTGCGCGACCCGCATGTGATCGTCGCCCGCTCGCCGCAGCGGCTGTTCCTCGACCCGTCGCATACCTTCCGGCTGCCGCTGCAGCGTGCGACCTTGGCCGACCAGCAGCACATCGACTGGTTCGTCCGCACCGCGCAGCCCGACGACGAGGAGGCGATCAACCGCATCCTGCAGTCGCGCAACATGGTGCCGGTCGCGCCCGGTTTTCTCGAGCGCGGCGCGAGCGACGAGCGGCTGGTGCTGCTGGTCGCGCAGGAGGCTGAAAGCGACAACGTCGTCGGCGTCGTCACCGGTGTCGACCATGTCAAGGCCTGCGGCGATGCCGAAGGCGGCAGCAGCCTGTGGTCGCTTGCGGTCGATGCGCAATGCCTGCGTCATGGCATCGGTTATGCGCTGGCGACCGAGCTGGCCAAACGTTTCCGCGACCGCGGCCGCCGCTACCTCGACCTGTCGGTGATGCACGACAACGTCGAGGCGATCAATCTGTACCAGAAGATGGGTTTCGAGCGGGTGCCGGTGTATTGCGTGAAAAACCGCAATCCGATCAACGAGAAGCTGTATGTCGGCCCGAGCCTGGAAGAAAAACTCAATGTCTATGCGCAGATCATCGTCGACGAGGCGCGCCGCCGCGGCATCCTCGCCGAAGTGATCGATGCCGAATACGGCTATTTCCGGCTGTCGTTCGGCGGCCGCCAGATCATCTGCCGTGAATCGCTGTCCGAGCTGACGACGGCGGTCGCGATGAGCCGCTGCGACGACAAGCGCGTGACGCGCCGCGTGCTCGAGGCCGGCGGTGTGCACACGCCGGAGCAGATGACCGTCGGCGACGACGAGGCGCTGCGCAGCTTTCTCGAGCGGCATCCGCGGGTCGTCGTGAAGCCGGCGCGTGGCGAGCAGGGCCATGGCATCACCGTCGACGTGCGCGGCGAGGAAGCGGTGCGCGCAGCGATCGAGGTCGCGAAGCGGTATTGCGACGACGTCATCATCGAGGAACTCGCCGCCGGCGAGGATCTGCGCATCGTCGTGATCGACCATGAGGTCGTTGCCGCGGCAACCCGCCGGCCGGCGCAGGTCGTCGGCGACGGCAAGACCGCTCTGAAGACGCTGATCGAACGGCAGAGCCGGCGCCGCGCCGCGGCGACCCATGGCGAAAGCACGATCCCGATCGACGACGAGACCGCCCGCTGCATCGATGCGGCCGGTTTCGACTACGACAGCGTGCTGCCCGAAGGCAAGACGCTGACGGTGCGCAAGACCGCGAACCTGCACACCGGCGGCACGATCCACGACGTCACCGCCGAACTGCATCCGCACCTGCGCAGCATTGCCGAAAAGGCCTCCCGGCTGCTCGACATGCCCGTCGTCGGCCTCGACCTGATGGTGCCTGCGGTCGACGGCGCCGACTATGCGGTGATCGAGGCCAATGAACGGCCGGGCCTGGCCAATCACCAGCCGCAGCCGACGGTGGAACGATTCGTCGATCTGCTGTTCCCACAGACCTGCCGCGCAGCCAACTCGAAAGAAAGGAAAGGATGATCGACAAGGAATTTCTGCTGAAGACGCTGAAACGCCTGCTCGAGACACCGAGCCCGTCGGGCATGACCGACGCCGTCGTGCGGCTGGTCTGCGAGATCCTCGACGAGATCGGCATCGAGTACAAGCTGACCCGGCGCGGCGCGATCCGTGCCTCGCTGCCGGGTGAAGCCGACAGCCCGAAACGCGCGATTGCCGCGCACATCGATACGCTCGGCGCGATGGTCAAGGCGCTGAAGCCGAATGGCCGGCTCGAGATCGTGCCGATCGGCTTCTGGTCGAGCCGGTTTGCCGAAGGCGCGCGGATGACCGTCTACAGCGACAACGGCAACTACCGCGGCACCGGCCTGCCACTGAAGGCGTCGGGCCATACCTTCAACAAGGAGATCGATACCCAGCCGGTCGACTGGAAGCAGGTCGAGCTGCGGCTCGACGAACGCTGCGCGAGCGTGGCGGACCTGATGCGGCTCGGCGTGCGTGTCGGCGACACCATCGCCGTCGACCCCGGCACTGAATTCGGGCCGAACGGCTACATCACCTCGCGTTACCTCGACGACAAGGCAGGCGTCGCATCGCTGCTCGCCGCTGCCGAATCGATCAAGCGCAAGGGCACGAAGCTGCCGCTCGATGTGCTGCTGCTGTTCACGATCTCCGAAGAGGTTGGTGTCGGCGCGTCGCACATCCTGCACGGCAACGATGTCGCCGAGATGATTTCGGTCGACAACGCGACCAATGCCGAGGGCCAGAATTCGAGCGACTTCGGCGTCACCGTCGCGATGATGGACAGCGCCGGGCCGTTCGACTGGCACCTGACGCGGCATCTGCTCGACCTCTGCCGCGAGCACAACATCGAACATGCGCGCGACGTCTACCGCTACTACCGCAGCGACGCCGCATCGGCGCTGGAAGCCGGCAACGACATCCGCACCGCGCTGCTGTGTTTTGCCTGCGACGCGTCGCACGGCTGGGAACGCACGCACGAGGATTCGCTGATGTCGCTGGCGCGGCTGCTCGCCGCGCAGATGGCGAGCCAGCCGCTGTTCCACCGCGACCGCAAGGCGCTCGGCCCGCTCGAGGATTTCCCGCCGGCCGAGGTGCAGACGACGCCGGACCGGCCGCTCTGACTGGCCGAGCCGCATGCGGAAAAAATCCTCCCGTCGGTCGAAGTTCCGAGCGGGAAGCAAGGCCCTGCCCGCGGTGCGGGGTGGATAGGCAGCGCCAATGATCGGCATGAAGATTCCAGATTTGCGGCATTCGCCACTTGGCGTCAAGCTAGCGTTCTGTCATGGAAAACGTAGGAGATAAACCGATGGATGCGAAGACCGGAACACTCGGCGGCGGTTGCCCGATGGGCCACGACAAACCCAGGGCGCTGCTGGGCCGGACCAACAAGGACTGGTGGCCGGAGATGCTGGCCACCGAGATCCTGACTCCGAATGGCATCAGCAATCCGCTCGGCGCGGATTTCGACTATGCGGCGGCTTTCAAGCAGCTCGACTACCAGGCGCTGAAAGCCGACCTGACGGCATTGATGACCGACAGCCAGCCGTGGTGGCCGGCCGACTACGGGCACTACGGTCCGTTCTTCATTCGCATGGCCTGGCACGCGGCGGGCACCTACCGCACCGCCGACGGTCGCGGCGGCGCCAACAGCGGGCAGCAGCGTTTCGCGCCGCTCGACAGCTGGCCCGACAACGGCAACCTCGACAAGGCGCGGCGCCTGCTGTGGCCGATCAAGCAGAAATATGGCCAGCAGGTCAGCTGGGCGGATCTGTTCATCCTCGCCGGCAACGTCGCGATCGAGAGCATGGGCGGCCCGGTGTTCGGCTTCGGCGGCGGCCGCGCCGACGTTTTCGAGCCGGAGCGCGACATCTACTGGGGCTCGGAAGACAAGTGGGTGAATCAGGGCGTGCAGACGCGGATCGCGCCGGAACATGGCCTGCACGAGATCGAGGGTCCGCTCGCCGCGATCCAGATGGGCCTGATCTACGTCAATCCGGAAGGCCCGGGGGGCAATCCGAATGACGATGCCGGCATGGCGCGCGACATGAGGGAAACCTTCAAGCGGATGGCGATGGACGACGAGGAAACCGTTGCGCTGACCGCCGGCGGCCACACCTTCGGCAAATGCCACGGCAACGGCGACCCATCATCGCTCGGCACGGCGCCGGCGGGTGCGGACCTCGCCGCGCAAGGATTCGGCTGGGTCTCGACGCTGGAGCATGGCGGCATCGGCGAGCACACCGTGACGAGCGGCATCGAGGGCGCGTGGACCAACACGCCCGACAAGTGGACCGAGAACTACTTCCGGCTGCTGCTCGACTACGACTACGAGCTGACGAAAAGCCCGGCCGGCGCGCACCAGTGGACGCCGATCAACCCGAAGCCGGAGGACATGGCCCCGGCGGCCTGGGATCCGTCGATCAAGGTGCCGACGATCATGACGACCGCCGACATGCAGCTCAAGCGCGACCCTGCCTATCGCAAGATCTCGGAGAAGTTCCGCAACGACCATGCGGCATTCAAGGACGCATTCGCGCGGGCCTGGTTCAAGCTGACGCATCGCGACATGGGGCCGAAGGTGCGCTACCTCGGCCCGGAAGTGCCAAACGAAGACCTGATCTGGCAGGACCCGATTCCGGCCGGCAAGCAGCCATCGGACAGCGAGGTCGCGGCGGTCAAGAAGAAGATCGCCGACAGCGGCCTGACCGTCAGCCAGCTGGTGAAGACCGCATGGGCGTCGGCATCGACCTACCGCAAGTCGGATTTCCGCGGCGGCGCCAACGGCGCCCGCGTCGCGCTCGCTCCGCAAAAGGACTGGGACGTCAACGAGCCGGCTGTGCTCGCCAAGGTGATCGATACGCTGAACGGCTTGCGCGGCTCGATGAGCCTGGCCGATGCGATCGTGCTCGGCGGCGTGGTCGGCCTCGAGAAGGCGATTCGCGACGCCGGCGCAGCGTGCGACGTGCCATTTACCGGCGGCCGCGGCGATGCAACGCAAGAGCAGACCGACGTCGAGAGCTTCGCCGTGATGGAGCCCGAGGCGGACGCCTTCCGCAACTACGTTGGCAAGAAGAAGCTGGCGCTGAAGGTCGAGGAGATGATGTTCGACAAGGCGAGCCTGCTCGGCCTGTCTTTGCCCGAGATGATCGTGCTGGTCGGCGGCCTGCGCGTGCTGGGCGCCAACCACGGCGAGCGCGGCCACGGCCACTTCACGAAGCGCTCCGGCCAGCTGACCAACGACTTCTTCGTCAACCTGTACGACATGACAAATGTCTGGAAGGCGGTCGACGGCTCGGACGACCAGGAATACACGGCCACCGACCGCAAGGACGGCAAGGAAACCTGGCGCGCGACGCGGGCCGATCTGGTCTTCGGCTCCAACTCCGAACTGCGCGCGGTCGGCGAGGTCTATGCGCAAAAGGGCGGCGAGCAGAAGTTCGTCAAGGATTTCGTCGCCGCATGGACCAAGGTGATGAATGCCGATCGCTTCGATCTGAGCTACGCGAAGTACCACGACTGAGCGGTCGCCTGCGTCAGGTCGGCGCATCCTGCCCGGTGACGGCGGGATGCGCCGTGCGGCTCCTCTGTCGCTGCCGCCGCACGACCCATGCAAGCAACGCGAGTGCCGGCACGAACATCCACTGCCGGGCGACACGTTGTTCGTCGACCTCGACTGCGGTGATGAGCTGGCCGGGCGCGATGCCGAGCCGTGCCGCGGTGCTGCCGAAGCCGACACCGACGACGCTGAAACCCTCGGCGCTGCGTCGGCTCTCGACGCCGGCAGCCGCGAGGCGGCGCCGCGCATCGGCGGCTCGCTCGCCGAGCGGCAGCAGCACGACGCGCTCGAACACATCGCCTTCGATGCTGGTGCCGCTGAAGAAGATGCGCATCTGCGCCTGCCGCGGCGCATTGGCGATCGCGGTTTCCGCGGCAGCGCCGCGCAGTTGCCGGTAGGGCGTGACCAGCCTGTCCATGAACAGGCCCGGATGGAACAGCATCAACACCGCCAGCAGCATCACCAGCCGTTCGACGGTGGTGCTGCGCACGATCAGCCAGGCCTGGTTGACCGAGATGAAGGCAAATCCCGCAAGCGTCGCGCTGGCCAGCGTAAGCAGCGTCTGCGCAAAGCCGCTGACGCCGATCAGCAGCAGCTGCGGATTGAAGACGAACATGAACGGCAGCAGCGCCATTCGCATCGAATAGCGGAATGCGACGATGCAGCTTCGGATCGGATTGGCCAGCGCAATGCTGGCTGCTGCGTATGACGCCAGCCCGACCGGTGGCGTGATGTCGGACATCAGACCGAAGTAGAAGACGAACAGGTGCGCCGCGATCAATGGCACCGGCAGGCCGTTTTGCGCACCGATCGTGACGATCACCGGCGCCATCAGCGTCGAGACGACAATGTAGTTGGCGGTTGTCGGCAGGCCCATGCCGAGCACCAGGCAGATCATCGCGACCAGCGCCAGCATCAGTACGATGTTGCCGCCCGACAGCGCGGTCACCAGGTCGGTCATCACCAGCCCGATGCCGGTCAGCGTGACGGTGCCGACGATGATGCCGGCGGTTGCGGTCGCAATCGCGACCGTCACCATGTTGCGTGCACCGGCGGTCAGCCCGTCGAGCAGGTCCTGCGCGCCGCGCCGTGCCGCGGCGGCGATGCCCGGCTCGCCGCGAAACCACAACAGCAGCGGGCGCTGCGTCAATACGATGATCGCGAGCAGCACGATCGCCCAGAAGGCGGCGCGGGTCGGCGCCATCTGCTCGATCACCAGGTTCCACACCAGGGCACCAACCGGCAGCAGGAAGTGCAGGCCGCTGCGCAATGTCGGCCCGGCTGGCGGCAGGCTGGTCAAGGGTTTGTCGGCCGCTGCGCCGATCTCTGCCGCATGCGGCGCGCTGATGCGCAGCAGCACCAGGTAGGCAATCAGCAGCAGCGCAGCGACGACGACAAAGGACAGCCGCGGCATCAGCATGTGCAGCACCGCACCGACGAAGGCGACCAGCGCAACGACCGATGCGACGACGACGCCGGCGAATGCGGCATTGCCGATGGCCTGCTGCCAGCGCGGCGGATTGCGCCGCGGCAGGCCATGCAGATCGGCCTTCACCGCCTCCAGGTGCACGATGTAGAGCAGCCCGAGGTAGGAGACCAGCGCCGAGATCAGCGCATGCTTGAGCACCTGGATGTAGGGTACGCCGACATATTCGACCATCAGGAAGGCGGCAGCGCCCATCACCGGCGGCATCATCTGTCCGTTGACCGATGCGGTCGCCTCGATCGCCGCCGCCTTCTCGGGCGGATAACCGACCCGCTTGATCAGCGGAATCGTCAGTGGCCCGGTCGTCACGACATTGGTGATCGACGAGCCGGAAATCAGCCCGGTCGCCGCCGATGCGAGCACCGCCGCCTTCGCCGGCCCACCGCGGCGGTGGCCGATCAATGCGACCGCGCTGCGGATGAAATAGCTGCCCGCGCCGGCGGTCTCGAGCAGCGCGCCGAACAGCACGAACAGGAAGATCAATCCGGCCGAGATGCCCAGCGCAATGCCGAATACGCCCTCAGTGCTCAACCACAGGTGGTTCATCGCCTTCGTGATCGACGCGCCCTTGTGGGCGATCAGTTCCGGCATGTGCGGACCAAAAAAGATATAGCCGAGCAGCAGCAGCGCCAGCGCAACCATCGCCGGACCGAGCACCCGCCGGGTCGCCTCGAGCAGCAACACCAGGCCGAGACTGGCGACGCTGACCTCGAGCAGCGTCGGTGCGCCGGTGTGGGCACTGACCGAAACATAGAACAGCGCCAGATAGCCGGCGCTGCCGGCCGCCAGCAGCGCCAGCAGCAGGTCGTGGTGCGGGATCTTTTCAACCGGCCCGCGCAAGCGTGCCGGATGGGCCAGAAAGGCGAGCAGCACCGCGAACGCCAGGTGCAGCGAGCGCAGCCTTGCCTCGGTCATGAACAGACCGAGCATTTCGGGCAGCGGAGATGCGACCCACAGCTGGAACACCGACCACGCGAGCCCGATCAGCGCCAGCAGCGTGGCGATGCGCCCCGCCGGCCGGCGCCGGCCCATCACGATGTGTGTGGTCGACAGCAGCGGACCGTGCGGCGTCGCCTGGCCGCGCCCGCCTTCCCCGTTCTGGCTCATGCGCGTTGCCGTTCCCGGTTCGTGGCCGCTCGGTGCCTGAGCCCGTTGGCGACGAAGGGCAACGGCCGGTCAGTCTGTTTGATGCGGCACCGACTGCAGGCCAATGTGCAGCCGATCACGGGCCTTGTCAAACGCGCCGGGCCGGCCGGCCTGTTGCTTCAGAAGCGCCAGGCATTCGCCGCGCTGCCGGCGACCCGTGTCAGACGCCGCGCCGGATCGTCGGGCGCGATGCCTTGCAGCGACAACCTGATGTCGCGCGCGATGCGGCCATTCGTGTAATAGCTGTGCTGGGTCCAGCCGGTGACCAGCGCATTGCAGTCGACCTGCATCATCTTGTGGTGCAGCGACTGCGGACGTGCCGCGCCGCGGTGGCCGAGCCGGTCCGGATTGCCTTTGGTGTAGTCGGACACGCGCAGGGCGTTGTCGTTCGGGTTGTGATAGATCGCGACCAGATTGGCGATCTGGTGCACCGGCTCCATCGGTTTGCCGGGCTCGAGCACGTCGTCGTCGACATCGGCGGCACATAAAAACACGCGGTCGAACAGCCGCGGCATCGTATCGCCGGGCGTGAATTCGCAGACCCTTGCCAGTGCATGCTGCAGCACGTAGTTGCCCATCGAGTGCGCCAGCAGGTGGATATTCTGGCCACAGATGCGCATGGCCTCGAGCTGCGCGATCGCGCGATGCACCTCGCTCGGCCGCACGCCCTGTGACTCGAGCTGCACGCGCAGCGCCGCCGCCTCGACATTGCTCTTGCGCAGTTCGCGCCCGAGCTCGTGCAGAAAGTCGCGCACCTTCAGCAGGCCGCGGCCGACCGCACCGGCGGAGGCGGCGGCATCGCTGCGGTCGCTCTTGTAGCTGACGAATGGCAGCGCCTGGCCATTCGACGGCCAGGTGAACAACACCACCCGCACCGGCTGGGTCGGCGCGACGCTGTGGTCGGACGAGCCACTCGGCGCCGGATCCGGCCGGTTCAGGGTGGCCTCGAGCGCCGCGGCGGTACCGACGGCCTCCTCCCAATCGACGTTGTAGCCGTGGATCAGCACCAGCATGTCGCGGCCGACGCACATGTCCTGCTGCAGGTCGGCAAACATCGCCTTCGAGCCGAGCCGGGTCGGCTGAGCGGTGTCGCTGAGCCGCGGGTCGGGTATCGACTCCTCGTAGGCCTCGATGCGCTGCGTCGCCTTCGCGCAGGCGGCGAAATAGTCCTGCAGCGCCTCGCCGTCGCCGGGGCCGGTCAGCGGCCGGTCCTGGTTCAGCAGTTCGTTGACGCGTTGTTCGTCGGCGGTGAAGGTGACGCGGCCGAAGCGCAGGTTTTCCATGCCGTCGCTGGAGAAGCGCTCGCCGTAACGGTCGGGACTGAACCGGTCTGCACCTTCGTGTCCCCGGTTGGTTGCATAGTAGATCTTGAAATCCATGGCAGGCTCCGCTGATTGGTGACGCCACCATTGAACCGGCTTGCCAGTGCCGTCAATCCCGCATTTCGAAGCGACCGGCCCGGCCGGTCAACGGCGATACTCGCGTTTCGAGCCACCCGATCGGAGAAGCGCGATGCGGTCGATCCAGAAATGCCTGCTGGCCCTGTCGATCCTGAGCGGCGCGCTGTCTGCGGCGCCGGCGCGGGCGGCCTGTCTCAGCGACCTCGATGCGGCCGCGCTGGTCGCCAACTACCTGGCGAAGACGCCGGCGGCCAATCCGGAAGGTTTGTCGACTGCCGACGGCGCATGCTCGCGCGAGAAGGTGAACCGTTTCCTCGCGCAGCAGCTCGGTGCGCCGGTCGTCGGCTACAAGGCCGGTCTGACGAATCCGGCGGTGCAGCAGCGCTTCGGTGCGAGCGCGCCGGTCTGGGGCCTGCTGTATGCACCGATGCTGCTGGCCGACGGTGCGGTGGTCGACGCCCGCTTCGGCGCGCGGCCGCTGTTCGAGGCCGACATGCTGGTGCGGGTCTCCAGCGCCGCGATCAACCGTGCGCGCACCCCCGAACAGGTGCTGGCCCACATCGATCAGCTGATCCCGTTCATCGAACTGCCCGACCTCGTCGTGCAGGCGCCGCCGAAGCTGAACGGCGCGGCGATTGCCGCGATCAATGTCGGCGCCCGCCTCGGCGTGATGGGAACGCCGATTGCGGTGCAGCGCAGCACGGCGTTCGCCGATGCATTGCGCGACATGGTCGTCATCGTCCGCGCCGACGGCGCCGAGCTCGACCGCGGCAAGGGCAGCGACGTACTCGACCATCCGCTCAATGCGGTGGTCTGGCTGGCGCAGGACCTGGCCACACAGGGTATTGCGCTGAAGAAGGGCGACCTGCTGAGCCTGGGCTCGTTTTCCAAGCTGCTGCCGCCGAAGCCCGGGCTCGCCGTCGAGGTGGTCTACCAGGGGCTGCCGGGCAACCCGGTGGTGCGGACCCGCTTCCGCTGAGACGCGCCTGCAGCGTGTCGGGGCTGATTGCGGCGCGAGTCCAGCCGCATTCAGTTCGCGCTGTTGTAGACGATTTCGTTGCCGTGATCGGCCGCGGCATTCGGCGTCATCCGGATCGCCTTGATGGTGTAGACGACCTGGTTGCTGTTGCGCGTTTCCGGCACAGCGGTGACGCTGGTGGGGATGGTCGCTTCCCAGTCCTGCTTGCGGCGGCGCGTTGCGGGAATCGAATCGCGCAGGTTGAGATTGAAATCAGCGATATTGCGACCCAGCCGCTCCTGCTCGTCGCTGCTCAGTGCGGTGTCGAAGACGATGCGCTGCGGCACCACGTTGGCCAGGCAATGCAGCGCGAAGCCGCGGTTGTTCAACGCCACCCACTGCCCGCCGTGGTAATGCGCACGGATCCGCAGATCGTTGCTCTTGCCGGGGCTTTGCCGCAGCGTCTTCGCGACGTCGATGATTTCCTTGCCCGACAACCAGTCGGGCTGCCCTTCGTACTGGCCCTGGAAATGCCGGTTGATCGTGAACTGGCTGAACATCAGGCGCAATACCTGAGCCGAGCCGTCGGCGATCGCGTCGAGCACCTTGCCCTGCGTGACCGTGCGCTTCTTGCCCTGATGCATCACGGTCTGCGCATCCGGCACGATGCGCTCGATCCGCCGCATGATCTCGCCGGCCCAGGCGGCCCGGTAATTGGCATCGAGGGCATCCCACTTGCCGTCTAGGCAATAGGTCGCGAGGTCCAGGCAGACGGTTTCGAGCTGGGCCTTCGCGCTCAGGTTGCCGGCCAGTTCGTTGTAGGCATAGGCAATCAGCAGGTCATGGGTTGCCTGGATATGGTGCTGGGTGATGGCCATCGGATGCTCCGTCGCTCGATTGGAGGTCCAGTCTGTGATCATCGGTGGCTGCGGGCAACCCCTAGCTGGATCGGCGGCGCTTCGAACAGCTTGTGCCGGTAGCAGCGCGCTATCCGACTTCCTTTTGTTGGCGACAATGCGTCGATGAGCGAGCTGCAACCCGAAGAACGCCGCGCGGTCCATGCCGCGCTCGAACGCATGGGCCTGCTGCGGCCCGGCGAACAGCCGCCGCTCACGCCGCTTGCCGGCGGTGTTTCGTCGCTGATCGTTCGCGTCGACACGGCGGCCGGGCCCTTGTGCCTGAAGCGGGCCCTGCCGCAGTTGAAGGTTGCTGCGCTGTGGCAGGCGCCGGTCGAGCGCAATCGCGCCGAAGTGGCCTGGATGCGGGTCGCCAGCCGCATCGTTCCCGATGCGGTACCGCGCCTGCTTGGCGACGACGCCGATGGCAACGCCTTCGCGATGGCTTTTCTCGACCCGTCCGACCATCCCTTGTGGAAGACCCGATTGCTGGCCGGCCAGGCCGAACCACCGATGGCTGCGGCGGTCGGCGGCCTGCTGGCGGCGATCCATGCCGCAACCGCCGGCGATGCCGACTGCGCCCGCACCTTCGCCACCGATGCCGATTTCTTCGCGCTTCGGCTCGACCCGTATTTCAATGCGGCGGCGGCCCGCCATCCGCAATGCGCCGACGCCTTGCACCGGCTGGTCGAGAGCACCGCTGGCACCCGGCTGGCGCTGGTGCATGGCGACGTCAGCCCGAAAAACATCCTGCTCGGGCCGCGCGGGCCGGTGCTGCTCGATGCCGAATGCGCCTGGTATGGCGATCCGGCATTCGACCTCGCGTTCTGCATCAACCACCTGTTGCTGAAGTCGGTATTCCGCCCGTCTGCAACGGAAGCCTACCTGCGCTGCATCGAGGCAATGCGCGATGCCTACCTGCCGGCTGTCGGCTGGGAAGCCACCGCAGGCTTCGAACGGCGCTGCGCTGCGTTGATCGGCGGCCTGCTGCTGGCCCGCATCGACGGCAAGTCGCCGGTCGAATACATCACGACGGATACCTACCGGGAGCGGGTTCGCCGGGCCGCGGTGCCGCTGCTGCTGGCACCGGTGACGTCGCTGTCCGATCTCATCGAACACTGGAAAACAACCGCATGAACACATCGATCCGTCAGCTGACAGCCCGCCGCATCTGGGATTCACGCGGCCGTCCGACCGTCGAGGTCGACGTCGTTCTGGCCGATGGCGCACGCGGCCGCGGCATCGCACCGGCCGGTGCCTCGCGCGGCAGCCGCGAGGCGGTCGACCTGCGCGATGGCGGCAATGCGCTCGGCGGTTTCGGGGTTGCGCAGGCACTGGCCCATGTCAACGGGCCGATCGCCGCTCGCATCCTCGGCCTCGATGCGATGGACCAGCAGGCGGTCGACGACGCACTGGTCGCGCTCGACGGCACGCCGACCAAATCGGCGCTCGGCGGCAATGCAACGATCGCGACCTCGCTGGCGGTGCTGCATGCCGCGGCGGCCAGCGCCGGCCTGCCGCTGTGGCGCCATCTGGCCGGCGATTCGCCGGTGCGGCTGCCACTGCCGGAAATCCAGATCTTCGGCGGCGGTGCGCATGCCGGTCGCCGCGTCGATATCCAGGATTTCCTGATCATGCCGATCGGCGCGGCCAGCTTCGACGAGGCGATGGTGATGACGGCCGAGGTCTACCGCCATGCCGGCGAGTTGATGGCGAAGGCCGGGCGGCGCGCCGGTGTTGCCGACGAGGGCGGCTGGTGGCCCGATTTCGCATCGAACGAAGATGCGCTCGAGATGCTGACGCGCGCGATCGATGCGGCCGGCTACCGCCATGACGAGGTCGCGATCTCGCTCGACATCGCGGCGTCCGAATTCAGGCGCGACGGCCGCTATGTGCTCGGCCTCGAGCAGCGCAGCTACGACAGCGGCGAATGGCTCGAGGTGTTGCGCGGCTGGATCGACCGTTATCCGATCCTGTCGGTCGAGGACCCGGTTGCCGAGGACGACGATGCCGGCATGCGCGCCTTCACTGAGGCGTTCGGCGATCGCATCCAGGTGATCGGCGACGACTACCTCGTCACCAATGCCGCGCTGGTGCGCAACGCGGCGTCTGCCGGCTGCTGCAATGCGGTGCTGCTGAAGCCGAACCAGGCCGGCACCGTCAGCGAAACCCGCGCCGCGATGCTCGCCGCACGCGAAGCCGGCTGGGGCATGGTGGTGTCGGCGCGCTCCGGTGAAACCGAAGACGTCGCGATCGTCCATCTTGCAATCGGCTGGAATGCCGGCCAGCTGAAGGTCGGCTCGTTCGCCCGCTCGGAACGGATGGCGAAATGGAACGAGGCGCTGCGCATCGAGGCCGAGCTCGGCGCGGCCGCGGTGTATGCCGGTCGGCAGGCCTTGCCGGTGGGTTGGCGCTGAGCCGGCAGCCTTACAGGCGTCCTGCCTGCGCCGCAGCGCGCGCCACTCCGCCATCGGCCAGCGGTCCGGGCCTTGCCGCGTAGGAAGCTGCTCCGGGCGGGGCCGGCACAGCCGACTGCCCGATGCCGAAGCCGGCTCGCTGGCGGTTCATCGTCGGCTTCGATGCGCCGGCCACGCTGGCATAGCTGTCGGCGGCCTGCTTCGACGCGGCCGGTGATGCCATCGGCAGCGCGGCCGACCGGACGAGTTCGAGCATCCAGGTCTGGTTGACCGGGCCGGGCCTGAAAACCTCTTTCAGCCGTTGACGAACCTGCGGGCGTTCGACAGTGGAGGTTGCAGGCGCCGCTGCCGCCGGTGCCACCGCCGCCTCGAGTGGCCCGCCGAGCCGGCCGAGCGCGTCGGCGGCCGCCGCGCCCGGGCGCGACGGGCCGACGGCAAGCCGGCCGAGTGCCGCGGCCAGTTCGTCGCGGTCGAGCTGCAGGCGCGACAGGTTGGCGCTGCGGTCCAGCGTGATTGCATCGATTCCGGCGTCGGCGAAGATCGCCAGTGCCGACCGCAGCACCGCGTCGACGCGGCCGCTCGCCACTTCGGGCAGCGCGCGGTTGATGTCGGCCACCGCCCGCGCGATGCGGTCGCCGACCTCGCCGGCATTCGACGCCGTCGTCTTGCGCACCAGTGTCTCGACCAGCCGCGCCGCGCCGGGGCTGCCGCTGTGCTTGCCGGTGGCAATCCCGAGCGCGCTCAGCACGCCCGAGGTGTCGGATATGTCGATCGAATCGCCGAGCCGGCGCGCCGCGAGGCTGATCCGTCCGTTCGCGTCGTCTAGGCTGGCGCGGATGCCATCGATGCCGTCGAACGCCGTGACCAGCCCGCGCAGCGTCGTCGATCGCGGGTCGACCTCGATGGCCTGGCCATTCAGCGTGATGCGGCCGGCGCGGACAGCGGCATATTCACCGATCCGGCCGAGTGCGGCATCTGCTGCGGCCTGCGTGCCCGAGCCGGTCTGGTGCAGCGCGCTGGCATCGAGCTTGACGGCCGCAAGAAAACCCGAGGCATCGTCGCCGAGTTCGATGACCGCGGTCGATCCGTCGCTGCGGGCCAGCTTCACCGTGCCGGATGCCTCGTCGAGACTCGCGGTCACGCCGGCCGCCGAGCCGCTGATGCGGGCCAACACGCGGCGCACCGTATCGTCGGCGGCCACCGCAATCTCGACGCCATTGACGCTGAACGAGCCGTCGCGCACCTCCAGCCCATCATCGAAATATGGCGAAGCGGAGCCACGGGCATCGAAGGCCGCATCGGGATTGAAGCGGGTGTGGAATGCGCCGGTCGCGATGCCGGCTGCGGCGAGGAAACCGCTGCTGTCGGCATCGATCACCAGTGGCGTGCCGTCGACCTGCGGCGTGATCACCAGCCTGCCGCTGCTGGCGTCGTAGGCGGCGTCGACACCTGCGCCGGCGGCGTGGATGCGTTCAATGAGGTCTTGCAGGGTGTCCCGGTCGGCGTCGACCGCAATGCCGACACCGTTGATGCCGAAGCTGCCGCTGTTGACGCCGGCGAATGCCGAGGTGCGCGACAACAGCTGCTGGTCGTCAGGCAACTGGCCGCGCAACGTGTTGTCGGACGCGAGCGAGGCCGCAGCGAGGAATCCGCTTGAGTCGTTGTCGACGACGATCAGTTGATCGCCCGGCGCATGGCTGACGAGTTCGACGCGGCCTGCCAACGCGTCGAAACGGGCAGTCACGCCCGCACCGGCGCTGTTGATCCGGTCGATGATCGCCACCAGCGAATCCCGCTCGACGTCGATGTCGATCGACCGACCATTGATGTCGAACGAGCCGTTCGTCACCGCGCCAAATGCCGCCGTTCGCGACAAGCGCTGCAGATCGTCGCGGATGTCGCCGGTCTCGGTATTGACCGCATCTAGCTGCGCCGCGGCAAGAAAACCCGAACTGTCGCTGCCGATCGCCAGCAGGTCGTCGCTGGGGTCCAGCGTCTGCAAGCTGATCCGGTCGGCCTGCGCGTCGTAGCTGGCGGCGACCCGCGCGCCGGAGGCATTGATCCGGCCGATCAGCGACGCCACGGTATCGGCCGCGATGTCGACCGCGATGGCCCGCCCGTCGACGAGGAACGAGCCGTTGGCGACGGTTGCGAACTGCGCCAGTTTCGCGAGCGCAACCTGGTCCTCGGCGCGGTGGCCGCGGATCGTCTGCTCGGTCTGCAGCCCGGCGGCGGCGAGGAAGCCGCTGTCGTCGCCGTCGACCTCGATCGGATCGGCGCCGTTGCCGGCGGCGGTCAGCACCAGCTTGTCGAGCGCATCGTCGTAGGCGGCGCTGACGCCGGCGCCGGCGGCATTGATGCGGGCAAGCACGGACTCGAGCGAATCGGCCTCGCGGTCGACGCTGATGGCGACGCCATTGATTCGGAACGAACCGGATGCGACGCCGGCAAACTGGCTGGTTTTTGCGAGCAGTTGGCGGTCGTCGCGCAGATTGCCGCGCACGGTATTTGCGCTGTTGATGCCGGCAGCCGCCAGAAAACCCGAGTTGTCGCCACCGATCGCGATCTGGTCTTCCGTATTCTCGAGTGTCGTCAGGTCGAGGCGATTCGTCTGCGCGTTGAAAGCGGCGTGCACGCGTGCGCCGGAGTCGTTGATCCGCGCGACGATCGCGCGGATCGTGTCGCTGCGGCTGACCGCGATCGTCTGGCCGTCGATGACGAACGAGCCGTCGTCGACCGTCGCGAACCGCGACAGCTTGCCGAGCGCCACATCGTCCTCGGCGCGGTGGCCGCGAACGGTATTGCTGGTCTGCAGGCGGGCGGCCGACAGGAAACCGCTGCTGTCGTTGCCGACCTCGATCAGCTCGGCGCTGTTCGTCGTGCCGCTGAGTACCAGCCGGTCGAGCGCAGCGTCGTAGCGCGCAGTGACGCCTGCGCCGGCGTTGCCGATGCGCGCGGCGATCGCATCGAGCGTGTCGGTTTGCCTGTCGACCGAAATCGCGACGCCGTTGATGGTGAACGATCCGGAAGCGACACCTGCAAATTGCGAGGTTTTTGCCAGCACCTGCAAGTCGTCGCGGACATTGCCGCGCACCGCGGTCGCACCGGCCAGCTTGACCGCGGCGAGGAAGCCGGAGGTGTCGCCGGACAACACGATGTCGTCCTCGGAAAATCCGTTGCTGCCGAGCACCAGCTTGTCATTGGCGAAGCTGGCGCTGATGCCCGGGACGGTCGAATTGATGCGCGCCAGCACGCTGTTGATCGAGTCGTTCGCAAACACCGCGATGCTGCTGCCGTTGACCTTGAACGAGCCGGCGCTGACCTGGGCGTTGTTGTCGAAGCGCGGCCGCTGGTTCGGATCGGCATGGTTGAAGGTGGCATTCGGGTTGACGTCGGTCGGCGTTTTCGAGACCGTCGTTGTCGCGCTGTGCGACGCCGTCAGCGATCCGGCCGAAAACGTCAGCGTCAGCCCGATGTCGTTGCCCAGAAAGACCTGTTCGCCGGCGCGCAGCAGGCCGTCGAAGGCAAACAGCGTCGCGCCGTGCTGGTTGACGACGTCGAACTTGACGAGGCCGGGCGTGACGCTGTTCATCGCCGCGACATCGCGGCGCAGCACCACCGACAGCGCACTGGCGTCGGCCGCCGCATTGTTGCCGGTATACAGCCCGCTCAGGCTGGCGCTGCTGGTCGATGCCGCGCCGCTGCCGCTGAAGCTGAGCTGCCGTGAGCCATAGGACGTTGCTGCGGTATTGATTTCGGCGGTCGACGTGATCGTCGACGCGCGCTGCGTGGAGGCAACATCGAGGCCCAGCGCCGCATCGGAGCGCAGCTGCGAGGCCGCCTGCGGCGACGTCACGTCGAGGCCGAGTGCGGTCGACGACAGGCGCGACGCGGCTTCTGCGGAATCGACGTCGAGCGCCAGTTCGTGCGACGACAGCAGGCGCGATGCCGATTCGGGCCGGGTGGTGTCGAGGCCGAGCGCTGCGGCCGAGCGCAACCGCGACGGCGCCTGCGGAGAGGCGAGGTCGAGGCCGAGATCGGCCGACGATCGCAGGCGTGACGGGGCAGAGGTCGACAGATCGAGACCGAGGTCGAATGTCGACCGCTGCACCGTCGACAGCCGCGTATTGATCGCCTGGCTGGCCTGCAATACCGCATGGCTGCTGACCACCGGTTGCAGGCGAGCGGCCTGGCCGGTCAGTGCGGCCGGTGTCGGATCGGTCGAGACGAGGGTGCGGGCAAATTCGGGTGTCTGCTCGGCGCTCAACAAACGCATCGACCGGCCGATATCAGCATATGAAGAAAGCAGCAGATCACGCGCAGCCGTCGCGCTCCGGGCTGCTTCCGCCGCGCCGGCGACAACCGGCGTGCGGCTTCCAGCCGCGCCGTGAAGCCGGTTCCAGAAGATGCTGCCGCCCGCGCGGGCCTTGATCGAATAGGTGTCCACCGATGCTCCGACATCGGGATGCGCACAACGAGCATGCGATCCCCCGTTCGCGGCTATCGGCGCAGGGTCTAGCTGCTTGAGTGCCGGCGGCGCTGTTGGCGTGCGGAAGCGGCAATTTGTCACGAAGCGCGGTCGGCGCATTGCGCGCCGGCCGCGTCTGCGCCGCTCAGGCGGCCTGGCGAACCGGCTCCGGCTCCTCGTCGAGCGCGATGTCGACCAGCATGTCGGCGGCCAGCACCGCGAGGTCGGCGCGCAGCGCCTCGCGCGTGATCTGCGGCGGCAGCCGCAGGTGTGCGACGACCTTGAAGCGCTGCTGCGTGCCGGCATCGCTGCCGATCAGTTCGGTGTGCAGGTGTTCGATGCTGATGTTGCGCTCGGCCAGCATCCGCGTCAGGTTGGCAATGATGCCGGGCTTGTCGTCGCCGACCAGCTCGAACGAGACGCCGCGTGCGCCGCCGTGCAGCCGGTCGAATTCGCTTTGCGCGATCGCGACCCGCAGCCCGGATGACTCGAGGCCGCGCAGCGCGGCCGACAGCGCATCGGCCTGCTCGCGCGGCACCTCGAAATGCACCATGCCGGCAAATTCACCGGCCATACGCGCCATCCGGCTGTCGGTCCAGTTGGCGCCGAAGCGCTGCGCCTTGTCGGAAATCAGGCGGACGATGCCGGGGCGGTCCTGGCCCATCACCGTGACGACCAGCGACACATTGGCCGCGATCTGCGGGTCGGTCTGCAGCACCGGCTTGCGCGTCATCGGCGCGCGCGTCGCGAAACGCGGGTCCTGCGTATCGGCGCGCAACCGGCCGTCGCGGGCGGCATCGCGCACCACCTGCGTCAGCAGCCGCAATCCCATCGGCGCCAGTTCGCGCTCCCACAATTCACGCGCCGATTCGCCCTTGGCGACAAAACACCAGTCCTGCGCGGCGATCGCGCCGGCATCCCAGCCGTCGGCCAGGTGGTAGACCGAACCGCCGGCGATCGGGTCGCCTTCGAGGATGGTCCATTCGACCGCAGCGATGCCGCGGTGCCGCGGCAGCAGCGACGGGTGGTAACCGACGCCGCCAAGCCGCGAGCGGGCCAGCGCCTCGTTGCTGACGCGCGCGTGGGTGTGCGCGGCGATGATCAGATCGGTGCCTTCGGCGATCGCCTCGGCCGGCACGATCTTCGGATTGGCCAGCACATGGACTTCCAGGCCGGCGGCGCGCGCCGCCAGCGCCAGCCGGTCGTCATCGGCGGGCGCGACGATGCTGCTGAACTGCAGGCCTTCTTCGTTGCGCAGGGCTTCGAACACGGTGGCCGCGAAATAGCGCGAGCCGACCAAAGCAACTTTCATCAAGATCTCCAGGCTGGGACATGCTGCTGCACGGGCGGCTTGCCCGGCGCTGCGCGATTGTCCACGTTCACTCGTCGACGAAGCCGGCCTTGAAGAAGCTCCAGGCGGTGCCGTCGTGCAGGTAGAAGCTGCCGTCGGCGCAGAAATCCTTGCCGGGGAAAAACTCGCGATAGGCCTTTGGCACGATCCGCGCCAGCTGCTCGTCGTCGAGCCATTCGAATTCTTCGGGGGTGACCGGCTGGCCGACCCGCAGTCTGCGTATTTCCATCATGACCAGATTGGCAGCCGCGCACGGCCGGCATCGAAGCGAGGTTGGCGGCCAGTGTGCCGCAGGGTCGGCAAAAAAACGCTTGACCTGGCTCAAGCCGCCACGCGATGGACTCTAGCTGCTGCCGAGCCGCCAATCCGCCGCGTCGATCGGCAAGAAGGCCTCGACCGCGGCCGTCGCGATCACATGCGTCGTCTGTTGCGCGGTGTCGACGACGTCGAGCCCGCCGAATACCGCCTTGACTTCGGCGCGGCCACGCGGCAGTTCGGCGGCGACCGCCGCGGTATCGACCTGGTCGGGCTGCTGCACGCCGATCGTCACCTGCACCCGCATCTCGCGGTGGTCGTAGCCGAGCGACTGGAACAGGCCGATCGACGAATGGTGCAGCGCATCGTGCACCGCGCGGATCGCCGCCTTCGTGTAGTCGCCGCCATACAGGTCGTTGCCGCTGCCCATCTCGAGGATGATGCGTTTCTCCTGCGGTCGCCGTTCAGCCATGGCTGCGCTCCATCTCGAAGGCCACCATCACCGCGGCATTGGCGACCACGCTGAGCCCGCTGCCGTCCGGTGTCGGGATGTCGAGCCCGCCCTTGACGACCTTGACCGTTGGCTGGCCATAAGGAAAAACCTTCAGCAGCACTTCCCGGTCGACCGCCTCGGGCTGCTGCACGCCGACCTCGACGTCGATGATCATTGCCTCCTTCGGGAAGCCGAAGGCATCGGCGACATTCAGCGCGTTGTGCCACAACGCGTCACGGATCGCGCGCGCCGCCGCTTCGGTGTAGTTGCGGCTGCGGATCGATGTCCCCATGCCGAACTGCGTGACCACCCGGTGTTTCCCCATCGCCTGAATTCCCTCGATTGGATCGGAAGCCCGCTGCAGCATCGCACCGGCACAGTTCTTGATGATAAGGATTCCGGCGTCGGCTTCCCGCTTCCGCATGCACCAGATGGGTGAAGACCCATATGGCGCCGCGCCGGCACGAAACGCAAAATGCGCCTTCTTCTCGCTTTGCGAGGTCGACGATTGATTCAACGTTACCGAACCCGAGGCACAACGATGAACCCAACCCGAACGATCACCCGGCTCGTTACATCGATGGCTGCCGGACTGGCGATGCTGAGCAGCCCGCTCACGGCCAACGCAGCCGACATCACGCTGACCTATGCCTTCTTCGCACCGGCCGGTACCTTCCCGGCCAAGCAGATGGCGCACTGGGCCGAGCAGGTCAACAAGCGCACCAATGGCAAGGTCGCGGTGAAGACCTTCCCGGGCGGCACGCTGCTCGGCGCGAAGGAGATGTACGACGGCGTCACGAAAGGTGTCGCCGACATCGGACTCGGCGCACCCTCCTACGACCCGGGGCGCTTCCCGTTGACTTCCGGCGTCTCGCTGCCGGTCGGCTTTGCCAATGCCACCGTTGCCAGCCGCACGCTGTGGGAGCTGACGAAGGAATTCAAGCCGAAGGAATTCGAGGAGTTCAAGGTGATCGCGATGTTCACCACCGAGCCCGGCTATATCCAGTCGCGCAAGCCGGTTGCCAATGCAGCCGACCTGAACGGCATGAAGCTGCGCGCCGCCGGTACCGGCGTGCCGGTGCTGAAGGCGCTCGGCGCCGCGCCGATCGGCATGCCGATGCCCGAGGTGCCGCAGTCGGTGCAGACCGGCGTCATCGACGGCACGATGACATCGCGCGAGGTGCTGCAGGACTTCAAGCTCGCCGAGACGCTGAAATATGTCACCGACTACCCGACCGTCGTCGTGACATTTGCCGCGGTGATGGACAAGAAGCGCTGGGACAAGCTGCCAGCCGACGTGCAGAAGGTGATCGACGAACTTGCGCCCGAAATGGCAACCTGGACCGGCAACTACCACGACAACCAGAATGTCGGCGCGGCAATGAAGTGGGCGGCCGACCAGCACAAGCTGCAGGTGCTGAAGCTGGCGCCCGACGAAAAGGCGCGCTGGGATGCGAAGCTGAAGCCGATGGAAGACGAGTGGGTTGCCGAGATGACCGCCAAGGGCCTGCCGGCGGCTCAATATATGAAGCGCATGCGTGAGCTGCGCGACCAGTTCTCGAAGAAATAGCGGTGCCGGCGTCGCAATCGACCACCGGGGCGGCAACGCCCCGGACGGCCGAGGCCGGCCTGCCGCCTGACGGGCCGCTGCCGCCGCTCGACCGGCTGATCCGCGTGATCAACCGCGCGCTGGTCTTTCTGGCCGGGATTGCGCTGGCCGCGATGATGCTGGTCGCCGTCGCCGACATGGTGCTGCGCCGCTTCGGCATCACGATGGCCGGGTCCTATGAGGTGATCGGCTGGTTGTCGGCCGCGGCGATGGCGCTGGCGCTCGGTGCGGTGCAGCAGCAGCGCGGCCACGTCGGCATCGAGCTGGTCATCGACCGGCTCGGCCCGAAACTTCGTTCGGCGGTCGACCTGCTGATGAGCCTGCTGGCGCTGCTGCTGTTTGCCGCGACGTCCTGGTACCTGACGGCCTACGGCTTCACGCTGCAGGAGACCGGCTCGTTGTCGGAGACGCTGCGCGCGGTCGTCTATCCGTGGGTCTACGTCGTCGCCGCCGGCGCGGCCGGGCTGACGCTGGCGCTGCTGGCCGACTTTCTGCGTGCCGCGGGCTCCTTCTTGTCACTGCTGCAGCGTCACGCCTGACCGGCGGCAGCCATCCACCACAACAGCAACAACATCCGATGGATCCATTGACCGCCGCGGTGATCGGCCTCGCCGTGATGTTTCTATTCATGCTGCTGGGCATGCCGATCGCATTCGCGATGCTGCTTGCCGGCGTGCTCGGCAATGCCTACCTGCTGTCGGTGCCGGCAGCGACCCACCTGCTGTCGACCAATGTCTGGGAGCAGTTTTCGTCGTACGGCCTGAGCGTGATCCCGCTGTTCGTGCTGATGGGCCAGTTTGCCTATCGCGCCGGCATGACCGAGCGGCTGTACCAGGCGGCCTACAAATGGGTCGGCCAGTATCCGGGCGGCCTCGCCGGCACGACGGTCGCCGCCTGCGCCGGCTTTTCGGCGATCTGCGGATCCAATTCAGCGACCACTGCGACGATGGGGACGATCGCATTGCCCGAGATGCGCCGCTATGGCTACGACCGCGCGCTGAGCAGCGGCGCGATCGCGGTCGGCGGCACGCTCGGCGTCGTGATTCCGCCGAGTGTCGTGATGATCGTGATCGCGGTGCAGACCGAGCAGTCGCTGCTGCGGCTGTTCCTCGCCGGCATCGTGCCGGGGCTGATCCTGACCGCGCTGTTCCTGCTGACGATCGTGCTGCTGTGCCTGCGCGACCCGAAGCTCGGCCCGCTCGGCCCGGTCACCAGCCTGGCGGAAAAGATCAGGGCCCTGTCGGGCGTGATCGAGGCGCTGCTGCTGTTCGCGCTGGTGATCGGCGGCCTCTACCTTGGCTGGTTCACGCCGACCGAGGCTGGCGCGGCCGGCGCCTTCGGTGCACTGGCGATCGGGCTGGTGCGGCGCAAGCTGACCTGGGCGACGATTCAACTGTCGATCGTTGAAAGCGTGCGCATCTCGGCGATGGTCGTGCTGCTGATCACCGGCGCGGTGCTGTTCGGCCGCTTCCTGACCGTCTCGCGGCTGCCGTTCGAACTGGCCGACTGGGCGGCCGCGCTGCCGGTGCCGCCAGCGGCGATCCTCGTCGTCGTGCTGCTGATCTACCTGGTCGGCGGCGCGCTGATGGATGCGCTCGGCTTTCTCGTCGTCACGTTGCCGATCTTCTTCCCGCTCGCCGCGGCGCTCGGCTACGACCCGATCTGGTACACGATCGTGCTGACCGTCGTCACGACGATGGGCGCGATCACCCCGCCGGTCGGCGTCAATGTCTTCATCGTCCATGGGCTTGCGCCCGACATCGACATACCGACGATCTTCCGCGGCGTTGCCTATTTCCTGCTCGCCTTCGTGCTCTGCATTGCGCTGATGTGGGTGTTCCCCGGCACCGTGCTGGGGCTGCCGAAGGCGCTGCTGGGGTGAGGGCCGGCGGGAACTGCGGCGTCGATGGTCTGCGCGCGCTCGTCAGGCATTGCCGGGCCTGCCGGCACTCTGCGGCATCATAGGCATCGATGAACCTGTTGATGTTCCTCGCTGGCCTGGTGCTTCTGGTCCTCGGCGCCAACGCGCTGGTTCGCGGCGCATCGAATCTGGCGCTGTCGTTCGGCATCAGCCCGCTGGTGGTCGGGCTGACCATCGTCGCCTTCGGCACCAGCGCGCCCGAGATGGCCGTCAGCGTCGGCGCCGTGCTCGACGGCCGCACCGATATCGCGGTCGGCAACGTCGTCGGCAGCAACGTCTTCAATGTGTTGTTCATCCTCGGCGTCAGCGCGTTGATCACGCCGTTGGCGGTCAATCGGCAACTGATCCGGCAGGAGGTGCCGATCATGCTCGGCGCCAGCCTGCTGTTGGCGGCGCTGGCGCTGGACGGCAGCGTGTCGATGATCGAGGGAGGGCTGCTGTTCGCGCTGCTGCTCGGCTATACCGTGTTCCTGATCGTCCAGTCGCGTCGCGAGTCGGCCGCGGCGCGGTCCGAGTCCGGCGGCGAGACCGTGCCCGCCGAAGCTGGCGGCTGGGACTCGCGGCTGCCGGTGCAACTGCTGCTGATTGCCGTCGGCCTTGCCGCGCTCGTCGGCGGCTCCGACCTGCTGGTGCAGGCGGCCGTCAGCTTCGCGAAGGCCATCGGCGTCAGCGACCTCATCATCGGCCTGACCATCGTTTCCGCCGGCACAAGCCTGCCCGAGGTCGCCGCGAGCCTGGCCGCTGCCGTCAAGGGCGAGCGCGACATCGCGGTCGGCAATGTCGTCGGCAGCAACGTCTTCAACATCCTCGGCTGCGTCGGGCTGTCGGGGCTGGTCTCGGGCGCGGCCGGGCTCGGCATTGCGCCGTCGGTGCTGAATTTCGACTTGTGGGTGATGCTGGCCGTCGCGCTGGCCTGCCTGCCGGTGTTCATGACCGGGCGCGAGATCGCACGCTGGGAGGGCGCGGTGTTCGTCGGCTACTACGTCGCCTACGTCACCTATCTGGTGCTGGCCGCGAAAGACCACGACGCGCTGCCCGAATTTTCCGTCGTGATGATGAGCTTCGTCGTGCCGCTGACGATCGTCACGTTGCTGGTCGCGATGTTCGGCTCGCGCGGCGGCGATCGGCGGTCAGTGGGGCAGGGCAAGGGCTGAGCGGGCAGCACAGGCGCCTTCGGCGGATCCTGGGAGAGGTGATGGCGATGGGCATTGATCGTGCTGTGATGAAAGCGGCCATCTGCCGGCGTTACGGTCCGCCGGACGTCGTGACCATTGGCGATTTGCCGGTGCCCAGGCCTGGCGCAAGGCAGGTGCTCGTCCGGGTGCGGGCGACCACGGTGAGCGCCGGCGACGTACGCCTGCGCAGTGCCCGCGTGCCGCGCGGCTTCGGGTTGCTGCTGCGGCTGGGTTTTGGCATCTCCGGGCCTCGCCATCCGGTGCTCGGCGCCGAGCTGGCGGGCGAGGTCGTCGACGTCGGCCGGTCCGTCACCCGTTTTTCGCGCGGCAACAGGGTATTTGCCTCGCTGATCGGTTGCCATGCGGAATATGTCGCGGTGCCGGAGGACGCCGCAGCGCTGATGCCGTCCGGCCTGAGCTTCGCGACGGCGGCGGCCCTCACTTTCGGCGGTTTGACAGCCCTGCTTTTCCTGCGCGACAAGGCCCGCGTGCAGCCGGGCGCGCGGGTGCTGGTGAACGGCGCGTCGGGCACGGTCGGCTCCGCGGCGGTGCAACTTGCCAGACACTTCGGCGCCATCGTGACGGGCGTCTGCAGCGCGGGCAACGCAGCGCTCGTGCGCTCGCTCGGTGCCGACGAGGTGATCGACCATGCGGCGGAGGACTTCACAGCGGGCCGCGAGCGCTACGACGTCATTCTCGACGCGGTCGGCAACTGCTCGTTCGCGCGCTGCCGGCGGGTGCTCGCGCCAGGCGGTCGGCTGCTGCTCGTGGTCGGGGATCTGCCGCAGATGCTCGGTGCGCTGCTGCGCCCGTCGCGCGGCGATCTGAAGGTGCTGGGCGGCATTGCATCGGTGCGCCGCGAGGACTTGCTGCTGCTGGCCGAGCTTGCCGAGCGCGGTGCCTTCAAGCCGGTCATCGATCGCAGCTACCCGTTCGCGCGGATCGCCGATGCGCACGCCCATGTCGATACCGGGCGCAAGAAGGGCAGCGTGGTGATCGAGCTCGGGTAGGCTGCGGGGATGAACGACGACCTGCCCCCACTGCCCGCCATCCGCACCGGGCGCTACCGCCACTACAAGGGCGGCGACTATGAAGTCATCGCCGTCGCGAGACACAGCGAGACGCACGAGCCGCTGGTGGTGTATCGCCCGTTGTACGGCGAGGGCGGCTGGTGGGTCCGGCCGCATGCGATGTTTTTCGAAACCGTCGAGATCGACGGCCGGCAGCAGCCGCGGTTTGCATTCATCGGCTGACGTCGGGGCGCGAGCAGTTGCCCGCATCCGCCGTTACCACACCGCGACCGGATCGCCGGCCACCATCGGATCGCCGGCGCGGCAGCCGAATGCCGCGGCGAAAGCCGGCATGTTTGACATCGGCCCGCGCACGCGGTACGGCCCTGGCGAATGCTGACCGGTGCGGATCTGCTGCTCGAGCGCCTGGGCGCGCTGCTTGGTGCGCCAGATCACCGCGTTGGCGATGAAGAAGCGCTGTTCGGGCGTGCGGCCGTCGATGGTCGGCGCGGGCCGGCCTTCACGCTTCTGCCGCTCGAGCGCGAGCTTGTAGGCGTCGAACGCGATCTGCATGCCGCCGAGGTCGGAGATGTTCTCGCCGAGCATCTGGCGGCCGTTGATGCGCAGCCCTGGCAGTGGCTCGTAGCCGCCGTACAGCGCAACGACCCGGTCGGCGCGTTGGCGGTAGGCCGTGGCATCCGCAGCGGCCCACCAGTCGGCCAGATTGCCGTCGGCGTCGAACTGCCGGCCGCGGTCGTCGAAGTGGTGGATGATTTCGTGGCCGATCACCATGCCGATGCCGCCGTAGTTGCCGGCATCGTCGCCGTCGGCATCGAAAAATGGTGGCTGCAGGATGCCGGCCGGAAACACAATGCGGTTCAGGCCGCCGGCAAAGGCGTTGACGATGTGCGGCGAGGTCTGCCAACGCATGCGGTCGACCGGCTTGCCGAGGTCGGCGATGTCGCGTCTGAAACCCCAGGCGGCCACGCGCAGCGCATTGCCCGCCGGCTCGCGCGGGTCCAGCGTCAAGCCGTCGAATGTGGGCCACTGCGTTGGCGCGCCGATCTGCGGCGCCATCGCTGCCAGCTTGGCCTGTGCGCGCGCCTTGGTTGCCGCGCTCATCCAGTCGAGGTTCTCGATGCGTGTGCGCATCGCGCTGCGGATGTCCTCGATCATCAGCAGTGCACGCTGCTGCGCGCGCGGCGAGAAGGCCTCGCGGACAAACAGTTCGCCCAACGCCAGTCCCATCGGCTCGCCACCGGTGCGGCCGCCAATCAGCCTGATCAGCTCTTCGCCGCGCGGCGTCGGCGTCTGCAGCCCGCGCAGGGTGCGCTCGTGGAAGTCGAAGTGGGCATTGCGATAGGGCGCCGCCAGCCACGGCGCCATCTCGTCGAGCAGGCGCACGCGCAGATAGGTCTGCCAGGTCGATGCCGGAACGGTCGCAGTCAGCCGCGCCACTGCCTTCACGAATTCAGGCTGCGCGACGATGAACTCGCGGCTGCCGCCGGGCGCGACACCGATCGCGTCGAACCAGGTTGGCCAGTCGAAGCCGGATGCTTCATCGCGCAGTGCGGCCAGCGTGCGCCGGTTTGCAGTGGCCTGCGGGTCGCGGCGCTGGATGCGGTTCATCGCCGCCTTTGCCAACGCGGTTTCCAGGCCCATCAGCGCGTCGAGCGTCGCAGCGTCTTGGGCGAAGCCGGCGCTGCGCAGCAGCGTGCCGGCATGCGTGCGGTAGGCATCGCGCAGCCGGCGCGAGGTGGCATCGTCGTTCAGATAGTCGTCGCGGTCCGGCAGGCCGAGCCCGGACTGGCCGATGAACAGCGCGTGTCGGCGCACGTCGTTCAGGTCAGGGCCGACCCGCACGTTGAGCGGCAGCGCGACGCCATGCGCCGTCAATTCGCCCAGCAGCGCCGGCAGTTCGGCCGCCGGATCTCGCAGCGCAGCGATCCGATCGAGCCAGGACGCAAGCGAGCGCAAGCCGGCCTGCTCGGCGAGCGCCGGGTCGATCGCGCTGGCGTAAAAAGCCGACAGCTTTTTCAGTCCCGGCGAGTCCTGAAGGGCGGGTTCGGCAACCAGCCGCTCCAGCGAGCGCTGCAGCAGGCGGTCATTGGCGATGCGCAGCGTGTCGAAGCTGCCGATGCGCGCGCGGTCGGCCGGCAACTCGGTGCGTGCCTCCCAGTCGGCATTGACGTAGTCGTAGAAATCGGTGCAGGCCAGCGGACGATCAACAGCAACGGCGCCGAGGCTGGTGAACATCAGCACGGCGGCGGCGAAGGTACTGCAAGTCGTTTTCATCGAGGGCGGGAGGGACGGCGAAGCCGCGGATGATAGATGCGCGGGGCTCGGATCTGCGACCGCTCAGGGTTGCTCCCCGCGGTGCTCCCGGGAGTGGGGCAGGATGCCGAGACGGCGCGGCGAAAAGCGGGGGGCCCCGGTTGGCGCCGCGTCGCCTAGGGATTGCCCGCGATGCGTAGTTTCCACGGCTGCGGTGCGCAGGCCGACTTGCATACTCGGCGCACCTTTCCCAACCACCGAGCCAGCCTCGGATACGCCCGCCATGAACCGTCGCATGAAGCTCTCTGCCGTGCTCTCGACCGCCCTGGGCGGCGTCGCGTTGCTGGCCGGTCTGACCATGCCGCTGGCCGCCCAGGCCCAGGCCTGGCCTGCGAAGCAGCCCATCAAGCTGGTGGCGGTATTCCCGCCGGGCGGCTCGGTCGATCAGGTCTCGCGCATCCTGCAACCGGTGCTGCAGCAGGCGCTGGGGCAGACCGTGATCGTCGAGAACAAGGGCGGCGCCTCCGGCAGCATCGGCGCCGGGCAGGTGGCGGCCGCGGCGCCCGACGGCTACACCTTTGCGGTGGTTTTCGACACCCACGGCGTCAACCCGTCGCTGATCCCCAACCTTCCCTACGACGCGCGCAAGGACCTGACCACCGTCGCGATGCTGGGTACCAGTGCGATGGTGGTGTCCACGCACGCCGACACGCCCTACAAGACGTTTGCCGACGTCGTGGCCGCCGCGAAGGCGGGCAAGAATCTGAGCTACGGCACGATCGGCAACGGCAGCCTCGGCCATTTGGCGATGACGTTGCTGACCAGGAGCGCCGCCGTCGACATCACGCATGTGCCCTACAAGGGCGGTGGGCCGCTGATGCAGGACGCCCTCGCCGGCCATGTGCCGCTGGCCATCGGCTCGGTGTTCGTCAGCAAGCCGCACATCGACAGCAAGCGGCTTCGCCCGCTCGCCGTCACCACCGACAAGCGCAGCGCCCAATTGCCCGACGTGCCGACGCTGGCCGAAAGCGGCTATGCCGGCTTCAATGCGCCGGCTTGGTGGGCGGTGCTTGCGCCTGCGAAGACGCCGGCCGAGATCGTCGCGCGCGTGAACAGCGAGATCAACAAGGCCCTGCAACTGCCCGACGTCGCAGCCAAGCTCGCCGCGCAGGGCATCGTCGTCAACATCGGTACGCCGGCGGCAGCGCAAACCTTCGTCGAGAATCAGATGGACACCTGGGCCAAGGTGGTGAAGGACAACCACATCAAGGCGGACTGATCCGCCACTGCGACCCCGTCGACCAATGACCACGAACGCGCCACCGCGCCTGTACGCAGACGATCTGCGGCGCCTGCCTGCGCCGGCCTTGACGCCGCCCGACTGTGCCTGCGCGCACCTGAGCTGCGCCGGCTGGGAAAGCGTGTCGGCCCAGTTGCGCGAACCACTGCTGCGACGGCTGGGCACGCTGCGCAACCCCGACGACGAAGACCCGACGGTGCAGGAACTGCACCTCGACGGCTCGCGATACGGCTCGCCGCACGCACCGGTGGCGCCGGACTGGTACCCCTACAACCGCTGCGATGTCTGGGCCTGCGCAGCCTGCGGACGCGGCTTCCTGCAGTACACCGAGTTCGGCGGCTACTACATCGACCACCGGCTGCGCGAAGTGGACCCTGCGCGCGTGGTGTAGCGGCGGGGACAACGTCACTTCGTATCCGACCGGCGGCTTTCGGCCCGGAGCGGCCATCGAGCTCGCAGGCGGCGCTGACTATTGTGGGAGGGGCTTCAGCCCCGATTCGGGATCTTGGCTGCGCGCATGCCCTTCAAACCGCATGCCAAGACCGAGCGGCGCGGCAGGCGGCACCCGGTCGTGGCTCATGATGCGGCGGTCCTCGCTGGCGCTCGGACTGCGCTGCGATGCTCGGTCCAGGGTCGCGCGGCGGAACTCGCTACGTTCGCTGCGCTCACTGCGCTCGGACAACCGCCGCGAGCATGTTTGTTGATGCTCGCTGCGCTCGCCGACCCTGGCCCTGCGCTTCTCGCCGCCGCATAAATCGCCCCGCCCGGGAACCGCCTGCCGCGCAGTGACGCGGTTGAACTTCGCCGAAATCCTTGGTGCTGCCGCAAAGGCGTGGGCGGGTGGCTGCTGGCGCGCATATGCACAGCCGAGAAGCGCAGGGCTTGTGGCCCGCGAGCGCAGCGAGCATCAACAACTGACTTGTCGCGGACTGTTTGAGCGCAACGAGCGAAGCGAGTGCAGCGAGTTTCCGCGACGGGCCACAAGGCCGAGCATCGCAGGGGACCCGAGCGCCCGGCGCGAGGGCAAGCATCTAAGCGCAAGCGGCCGCCCGACCGCGCCTTTGCTCTCGCCTCTGTGCCTGCCGATTCGCAGTCGTGCAAGATCCCGAATCGGGGCTGAAGCCCCTCCCACGAAAGTCTCCACCACCAAGCGGCCGGCGGCCGCTCCGGGCCGATACTCGCCCTTTGCGACCACCGGCTTTCGCTGCTCAAAGTCACTCGCCGCAAATTCAAGCGCGAGGGTTTTATCTCGCCGCCGGAATGGCGGGGCCGTCAGACCCAGATCTGCAACACATAGTCGAACGGCGCCTGCCCGTTGAACAGGTCGACCCGCTGCAGCCGGATGCGCAGCGCGCCGTCGTCGCCGCGCACCAGCGTGTGCCGGTAGCTGCCGCCGAAATGTCGGACGTTGTCGCGCCGCAGCTCCATCATGTGGAAGCGGGATCGCACCTGCAGCTGCTTGCCGTCGACCGATTCGATCGCGACATGGCTGACGAGGTGATTGGTCTCCCACATCGGCGCCTGCGACCAGGCGTTCGGATGCGAGACCCGGCCCTTGCGGATCTCCATCATCAGCCGGTCCTCGGCGAAGATCGACGGCGAGCCTTCCCATTCGGTCTGCTCCGGCGTCACCGGCATCCAGTAGACACCCTGCTCGTCGAACAGGTCGATCCAGGCCTGCCACTGCTTCGCGTCGAGCAGCTCGGCCTGCAGATACAGGAACTGCTCGACCTCGCGCTGCAGTTCGGCGTCGACGCCGCCGGCAGCGCGCAGCCCGGCGCGCGGCGCGGCAGCGGTCGGCGCGGTATTGCTCAGCGTCGCGCGTGGCGAATGGTCGGGCGCGATCACCTGCGCGCCGGTGCGGTCGTCGCCTTCGGTCGCCTCGATGACGACCTGCTGCGCCAGCAGGTGCTCGAAATCGGGGCCGGCGCTCGGGATTGCGGCTTTGTCGGACTTGCTCATTGGCCTGCTCCCTGCTGCTCGTCGCCGCGCATGTAGCGCGTCCAGGCGCGGAACTGGTTGCGCATCACCGCTTCGGAGGTTCCGTGGTTCGAATAGATGATGCCGTTCTCTTCGCGGTCATCGCCGAAATGGCGGTGGAAGCTGACCCAGTCGCCACCGTTGCTCTTCAGTCCCCACTGGCCCTTGGTCCAGTTCTCGAGGTCGTCGGCATTGATCATCGTCGCCGGCGAATTGACGAGGTTGTAGTACCAGAGGCTGCGCCGATAAATGGCTTCCGGCGCGCCCTTCAGCCGGAAGTGCCAGATCTCCGACAGCGTCTTGTCGGGGCTGATCGGCCGCAGGCAGCGCAGCTGCTGCAGCGGCGACTGCACCGACAGATACGGATAGACCAGCACATGGTGGATGCTGCGCGACAGATATTCCTCGGCCTTCTGTTCGCCGTAGGCCTTCTTCAGCATCGCCTCGTGCTCGAGCGTGTCCGGGTCCTGCGGGCGCAGCCCCATGTAGGCCTTCAGGATGCCGTGGCCATGCGGAAAATTGATCGTCTGCACCGAGTCCCACTGCTCGAAGCTCGACGCGAAGGTCGACAGGTAGTGGTAGTACAGCGGCGCCGAACCCTTCTCCTTCTTCAGCCGTTTCTCGACCCGGCCGGCCGAGATGCCGGTCGACTGGTGCGTCACCGACGGGTGCAGCGCGTCGAGCTGGTTCTCCATGAAGAATTTCCAGTTCGAATGCTGCACGACGCGGTGGCAGATCGGCACCACCTCGACCTCGCCGACCGGCGAGCGGTCGCACATGTCGTCGAAGGCGATCTTCGCCTCGCCGAGAAACTCGCTCAGCGACGGGCCGTCGTCGGCCAGGCTCGCGAACACGAAGCCGCGGTAGCTGTCGACGCGCGGTGCACGCTTCATGCCGCAGTCCGGATTCTCGCGGTTCATCCGCGTACCCTCATATCCCTTGGCGAGCGGGATCGCGCGCACCGCACCGTCGAGGTGGAAGCTCCACGCGTGGTACGAGCAGACGAAGGCGCTGCCGGTATTGCCTTTCAGGTTGCCGACCAGTTGCACGCCGCGGTGCGGGCAGCGGTTGTAGAGTACACGCACGCTGCCGTCGCCGTGGCGCACCATCACCATCGGCTGGCGGCCGATCGTCACCGCGTGGTAGTCGCCGGGGTTCGGCACCTGGGATTCGTGGCCGCAATAGACCCAGATGCGTTCCCAGATGCGCTCCATCTCGGCATCGAAGATCTGCTGATCGGTATAAACCGATTTGTGAACCCGGTCGGGTTCGACCAATGCGTCTAGATTCATCGTCAGGCTTGCTCCGTAAGGGCATGCGGGACGGTCCGCCGCGGACGGTGCACGGGCCGATCCGGCATTGCATCGAGAGATGATTCGAGCCGCGCGGCGCTGCCGGGGCGGCTCGACGAGCGGAAGATCATATTCGCTGCAGGCGGCCGGGCGGGCTTCCGAACGCGCTCAATCCGTCCGGGTTTTCACTGCAGTGGCGGCGTCGACCGGCGTCGACGCGGTATTCACGCCGTCGCCGACTTGTCGAAGCGGCGCAGCACGTCGAGCAGCCGGTCCAGGTCGACCGGCTTGACCAGGTGGTCGTCGAAGCCGGCCTCGAGCGACAGCCGCCGGTCCTCGAACTGGCCCCAGCCGGTCAGCGCGATCAGCAGCAGGCCATCGGCCCACGGCCGTTCGCGCAGCCGCTTCGCGACCTCGCGGCCGCTGATCGTCGGCAGGCCGATATCGAGCAGCACGACATCCGGATGCCATGCCTCGGCGGCCTCGAGGGCCTGCTCGCCATCGCGCGCCAGTTCAGCGGTATAGCCGACCAGCCGCAGCAACTCGACCAGGCTGTCGGCGACATCGTTGTTGTCATCGACGACGAGGATGCGGGTGTTCGACTCCGCCTCGGATGCCGATGCCGTTTCACGCGGCGCCGGTTGCGCCGGCGACCCGCCGGCCAGGATCACGACCGGCAGCCGCACCGTGACGGTGGCGCCGCGGTTTTCGCCTTCGCTGTGGCCCTCGACGCTGCCGCCATGCATCAGCACCAGCTGCTTGACCAGCGCCAGGCCGATGCCGAGCCCGCCCTGCGAGCGGTCGAGCGTGCGATTGACCTGGGTGAACATCTCGAACACCTGCGGCAGCATCTCGGCCGGAATGCCGATGCCGGTATCGGTGACGCTGATCGCCACCATGCCGGCCGCTTCGGGCGCGACACGCAACGTGATGTCGCCGCCGGGCGGCGTATATTTGGCCGCGTTGTTCAGCAGGTTGGCCACCACCTGCGTCATCCGCGTCATGTCGGCATCGATCGTGATCGGCTGTTCGGGCAGCTCGATCTTCAGCCGGTGACCGCGCGAGTCGATCAGCGGCGCACAGGTATCGACGGCATTCTCGACCAGCGTCGCGATATCGATCAGCTCGCGGCGCAGCTCGATCTTGCCCTGGCTGATGCGGCCGACATCGAGCAGATCGTCGACCAGATGAACCAGCTGGTCGAGCTGGCGTTCGATCACCGCCTGCGCGCGTTCGTGCGCCTCGGCCTGCTTCGACTGGCGCATGATGTGGATCGAATTGCGGATCGGCGCCAGCGGGTTGCGCAGTTCGTGCGCCAGCGTCGCGAGGAATTCATCCTTGCGGCGATCCGCATCGCGCAAGGCCGCCTCGATGCGTTTGCGTTCGCTGATGTCGGCAACGGTGCCAAGCATGCGGCCGGGCCCGAACTCCTGGTCGAAGACGCTGCCGTGGACTTCGATCCAGTGGATGCTGCCATCGGCCCAGACGACGCGGCAATCAAAATGCATCTGGCCGCGCTGTTCGCGGGTGCGCTGGAATACTTCGGCAACCCAGTCGCGGTCGTCGCGGTGCACATGGCTCAGGAAGATTGCCGGCGTCCACTCGGCCACCGGTTCGGTATAGCCGAAACATTGGTCGTGCTGCAACGATCGGCGCGCGGCATCGGTCGCGAGGTCGATCTCCCACTCGCCGATGCGCGCCGACTCGAGCGCAAAATCGAGCCGCACCCGGCTGTCGCGGGCCGCCGCTTCGGCGGCGGCCCGGACCGACACGTCGCGGATCACCATCAGGCTGCCGGCATCGGCAATGCCCAGTTCCTGCAGCCGGCTCCAGGTGACGTCGACCAGCGGCGAGCGGCCATCCCGCGTCAGATGCCGCTGCCGGCCGCGCCAGTGGCCAACCTCCTCCAGGCAACGCCGCGATTCGGCTTCGTCATTCGGAGCCAGCCACTCGAGTGTGAACAGCTTCTCGCGCGGCAGCCCGAGCGCCTCGGAGGTCCTGAAGCCGTACTGGCGTTCGGCGGCCGGGTTGAGATAGATCACGTGATGGTCGGCGTCCATTGCGACCACCGCATCTTCCATCTGCGCCAGCACGTCGCTGCGAAAGCGGTTCGCCGCTGCTTCGGCGGCTTCGAGGGTATAGATGTCGTCGCCGACGATGATCGCGTCGATCTCGCCATTGCGCAGCGCGTGCAGCGTATCTTCAGCCTCGTGCAGGCGGCGCCGCAGTTCGGCATTTTCGGACGCAAGATCGGCTTCGGACTGGCCTGCCGCTGAGTCCTGCTGTGGCCGGGCCGGCAAATCTCGCTGCATCAGATCAATCCGATGTCGCCGGCGGCTCCGGCAGAGGTGGCAGATCGAGGCCTTCGACGATCGTCTGCGTGCGCGACATGTCTCCGATGAAGCGGCGCACCGGCTTCGGCAGGACGCGGATCAAGGTCGGCACCGCGATCAGTTGTTCCTTCTTCGCACGCGCCGGGTTGCTCGAGATATCGATCACGTCGAGATGGTAGCGGCCGGGCAGGTTCTGTTCGCAGATCCGGCGCACGTTGACGATGGCCCTTGCCGAACGGGCGCCGCCGCCGCTGACGAACAGCTGCAGCTGGTAAGGCATCGCCTCGGCTCGCGTCATCGCATCAGCCCAGCGGATGGATATCGAGGCCGACCAGCACGCGCTCGACGTCGGACAGGTTGCCGATGATCTTCTTCATCGGCTCCGGCAAGGTGCGCACCAGCGTCGGCACCGCGAGGATCTGGTCGCCGGCGGCCAGTTTCGGATTGACCAGCAGGTCGATCACCTCGATCTCGTAGCGGCCGGCGAGGTGCGTCTCGCAGAGCTTTTTCAGGTTCGCGAGTGCGGCCGCGGAGCGGGCCGTCTGCCCTGCCACATACAGCCGCAGTTGCCACTCGGGTCGGGTCTTCGAGGGCGCTTCCGATGCGGGCGCTGCGGTCTTTTTCGACGGCGGGTTCATGACGACTTCCTTGCCGCTCGGCGCGGCGAGCGCTTCGCCTGGTTCGCGCCGCTGTTCGGCGACGCGGCCGGCGCGCGCTGCTGGTGGACGACGCGTGCGGTTCCGGTCAGCACCTGGTCGCCCTCGAGAAAGACGTCGATCAGGTCGACGCCTTGATCGCTGATGAGAAATTCGCGGATCTTGTTCGAATGCGACATGCCGCGCGACTTGATCACCTGCAGCGTGCGCGTGCGCTCACCGTTGTTCTCGAGGTTGCTCATCATGATCCAGCTGTCCATCAGCGACGAGACACCCATCTGCGTGAAACCGGTAACGGCAGCGACATCCTTGCTCAGGTTGGTGAACAGCGCGCTGACGTTGCGGTGCTTCAAAAAGTCGATCAGCCGCATCAGCGCCGGCTTCAGCATCACATCGTCGTCGGCATAACTGAGGTTGGTGATCGGGTCGACAATGACCACTTCCGGTGCGAATGCATTGACCTCGTCCTGCATCTGCAGCAGGTGCTGCTCGAGGCCCTGCATCGTCGGGCGGGTCGCATTGATGCGCAGCAGGCCCTGTTGCAGCCAGGGCTTCAGGTCGATGCCGATCGATCGCATGTTGCGCTGCAACTGTTCCGGCGACTCCTCGTAGCAGAAGATCATTGCGCGTTCGCCGCGCTGGCACGCCGCGTTGGCAAAACTGACGCCGACGATGCTCTTGCCGGTGCCGGCCGCACCCGACACCAGGATGCTCGAGCCGCGGTAGAAACCCTTGCCGCTGAGCATCTGGTCGAGCGCCGGGATGCCGGTGCTGATGCGCCGGGTCGATGCCGCATGGTCGAGGCGCAGCGAGGTGATCGGCAAGACGGAAAGCCCGCGCTCGCCGATCAGGAACGGATATTCGTTGGTGCCGTGCGCCGAGCCACGGTATTTGACGACGCGCAGCCGCCGCGTCGAGGTCTGCTGTTCGATGCGGTGGTCGAGCAGGATCACGCAGTCGGCGACATATTCCTCGAGGCCGAAGCGGGTCAGCGTCGTCTCGCCGCGTTCGCCTGTGATGACCGCGGTCAGCCCGCGTTCCTTCAGCCAGCGGAACAGCCGCCGCAGCTCGGCGCGCAGCACCCCTTCGTTCGGCAGACCGGCGAACAGGGCCTCCAGCGTGTCGAGCACGACGCGTTTGGCGCCGACGGTGTCGATCGCATGCTGCAGCCGGATGAACAGCGCCTCGAGGTCGTATTCGCCGGTCTCGTGGATTTCGCTGCGCTCGATGTGCACATAGTCGACCGCGACCCGGTTCTGCGCCTGCAGCTTCTTCAGGTCGAAACCGAGCGAGCGGATGTTGGCGGCCAGTTCCTCGGCCGTTTCCTCGAACACCATGCAGACGCCGGGCTCGTCGAACTCGGTCGCGCCGCGCAACAGGAATTCGAGCCCCAGCATCGTCTTGCCGGAGCCGGCAGAGCCGCAGACCAGCGTCGAACGACCGGTCGGCAAGCCGCCGCCGGTGATTTCATCCAACCCGCGAATGCCGGTCGGCGTCTTCTGCAGTCCTTCGGACCGCTTCTGGGCAGACGACTTGCCCGCTTTTGCCGACAGCGCCATGCGCCAGCCCTCTTCATCGCTATGAATCTGCGGGGATCATACACAGCGCCACTTCGGCCCGAACGGCCGTCGGCAGCAAATCCGGCGTTGTCTGACACGCCGACGGCATCTCGGTGCAGCGGGCGTTGCGTGCCTGCTTCAATCCGGCCGACGCTGCAGCGGAGCGCCGGCCGCCTGCCAGGCCTCGATGCCGCCGCGCAGATAGTGCGCGTCGACACCGGCCGCGCGCAGCCGCAGCGCGGCGGCCTGGCTGAGGTCGTGGCCGTGCACGCAATAGACGGCAACGCGCCGGCTCGCCGCCAACGTGCTGCCCCAGTCGGCGATTGCCGTCGGGTCGCGCCAGACCGATCCGGGGATCACCGAATCGGACGCCTGGTAGGCGCCGGCCCGCCGGACGTCGATGACATCGGTGTCGGCCAGCCCGTCGATCGCGATGCCGAAAGGCTCGCTTGCCGCCTGCAGCGAGGCACGGTAGCGCTGGTGGACCTGCGCCCAGTCGACGCGCGTCAGGAAGCTGTCGACATAGGCAGCGGCGGCCGCGCCATAGTCGAGGTGGTAGGCATGTTCGTACATGTCGAGTGCGAGCAGCGGCGCGCTGCCGGCCAGCACCTGGCTGTGGTCGGATGCCCACTGGTTGACCAGTTTTCCCTCGCGCGGATCGAAAACCAGCAGCACCCAGCCGGAGCCGCCGCCGAGCGCCTTGCCGATCGCGCCGAATTCCTCGCGCCAGCGGTCGACGCTGCCGAAGCCGGCGGCGAGCGCGACCGCCATCGGCGGCCCGATTTGCGGGACTTCCGAGCCGCCGGCGATGCTCGCGAAATACAACTCGTGCAGTGCCACCGAGTTGCGGGCCATCAATTCCTCGCGTTTCAGCCCGTTGATCCGGTAGCCGGGGCTGCTGGCAAACGGCAGCTCGGCCAGTTCGGCGCGGATCGCGTCGAGCCGCCGCACCGCGCCGCCGTAGTTGTTCGCGTGGTGGCTGAGCAGCAGCCGCTCGGACAGGCCGGCAACGGTGGCCGGATCGAAGGGCAGGGGGCGGATCGGGGATGCCATCGTCTTGCTCCTTGTTGATCAGGTGACCCAGGTCACCAGCAGACCGACTGCTGCGCAGGCACCAAGCAGCGGCAGCACGCCGACCTTGAAGCGGAACAGCGCGAATGTCGCGGCCACCGCGATCGCGGCCGAGACCACATCGAAGCGGCCGCCGAAACCCTGCGGCCACAACACGTGGTAGGCAAAAAACAGCGCCAGGTTCAGCACCACGCCGACCACCGCGGCGGTGATCGCGCTCAGCGGTGCGGTGAAGCCGAGCTTGCCGTGGGTCGATTCGACCGCCGGGCCGCCGGCGAGGATGAACAGGAACGACGGCAGGAAGGTGAAGAAGGTGACGACGCTGGCGGCGGCCGCCGCGCCGAGCAGCAGCCGGTCGGCGCCGAAGACCTGCTCGAGCCAGCCGCCGACGAAGCCGACGAAGGCGACGACGATGATCAGCGGGCCCGGCGTCGTCTCGCCGAGCGCGAGGCCGTCGATCATCTGCACGCCGCTCAGCCACTGGTGGTGTTCGACCGCCCCCTGATAGACATAAGGCAGCACCGCATAGGCGCCGCCGATCGTCAGCAGCGCGGCCTTCGTGAAAAACCAGCCCATCTGCGTCAACGTGCCGTGCCAGCCCTGGCTCGCGACGAGCAGGCCCATCGCCGCCAGCCACAAACCGAGGCCGACGAGCAGCACCTGGGCCAGCCGGCGGCGCGAGAAGCGGGCGTGCGTCGGCGTCGGCGTGTCGTCGTCGATCAGCGCCGGCCCGTAAGTTTGATCGGCCGCGCCGTGGCCGCCGCCGAGCGAGAAGACATCGGGCCAGCGGCGCGAGCCGAAAAACCCGATCAGCCCGGCCGCCAGCACGATCGCCGGAAACGGCGCGCCGAAGACGAAGATCGCGACGAACGCCGCTGCCGCGATGCCCCACATCCAGCGGTTTTTCAGTGCGCGGGTGCCGATCCGGTGTGCGGCATGGATCACCAGCGCGGTCACCGCCGGCTTGATGCCGTAGAAGATGCCGGCAACCACCGGCACATCGCCGAAACGCAGGTAGATCCACGACAAGCCCATCAGGATGAACAGCGACGGCAAGACGAACAATGCGCCGGCGACGATGCCGCCCCAGGTCCGGTGCATCAGCCAGCCGATGTAGGTGGCGAGCTGCTGCGCTTCCGGCCCCGGCAGCAGCATGCAGTAGTTCAGCGCATGCAGAAACCGCCGCTCGCTGATCCAGCGCCGCCGTTCGACCAGTTCGGTGTGCATGATCGCGATCTGCCCGGCCGGCCCGCCGAAACTGATGAAGCCGAGCTTCAGCCAGAAGCGCAAGGCCTCGGCAAAGCCGACCGGTGCGGGTTTTCTGCTGCGATCCGTAACGGCGTCGACGCTGTCGATCGGGGTCGTGCTGCTGTTGTTCATCGCGGGCCCTGCATCGGGGTGGCATAAAGCGCATCGAAGACCTGCGCGGCGGCTTTCAGCAACTGGTCGTCGTCGGCATGAACTTCGCGCAGCCCGCCGAGCACCGCTTCAAGCCCGGCGGCTTCGGCGACCGGCAGTCCGCCGATGTCGAGGTAGTGGACGACGCGGCCGATGCGTTGCAGCCGAGCGTCGTTGTCGAGGCCGAAACTCGCGGCAAGCACCTCGAAGCTGACCCGCTTGCCAACGTGGGTGAAACGCGCGCCGTCGTAGTCGAAGCCGATTGCGCCGCGGGGTGCCTTGGCCGGATCGGCGAGCCAGAGAATTTGCGCCTGCTGGTCGATGAAGCGGCGGATCAGCCAGGCGCAGGCCAGGCGGTCGACCCATGGCCGTTCCCGCGTCGCCCAGCGCTTGCGCTGGAATCGGGCAAGCGGCAGCCGCTCGATGCCGTGTGCGGGCTGCGCGACCGGCTCGCCCTTGGCGAACTGCGCATCGAACGCCGCGCGCAATGCCGCCAGTTCGTCCTCCGACTGCTGCGCGGCCGCACCTGGGTAGTAATCGATGCGCTGCAGCGCGGCGAGGCCATCGGCAACTGCGCGCAGGCGGCGCCGGGCTTCGGTTTCGCCGAGCGCCGCGAATTCGGCTGCCAGCGCCGCCGCCGACTGTCGCAATTGCGCATGGGCTTCGCTGCGGTCGAACATGGCCTCGATCTCGGCACGCTGCGCGTCGTCGCGCGCATCGATCGTCAGGATCATCGCGCTGCCGGCATGTTCACGGACTTCGGCGGCAACCGGCTCGAACTGCGCCGCATGCGCCTGCGGCAGCAGGTAGGCGCCGTCGCGCAAGGCCGCGCAGCCAAGCGCCTTCAGATTGCGCCAGATGCGCAGCCGCACCGCATTCGGTCGGGTCGGCAGGGTGACGATCAGCATGGCCCACATAGTTTGTGTAGCATACAGCACGAATAATGAAATGGTTATTTCAATTGCAAAGACGACGAGCTTCTTCACAAAGCTCGGGTAAAACGCAGCTGACGGCTGGCTGATCGGTCAGCGATGCAGGCGAGGAGGCAGGTGATGGTTGGTTACGGCATCAGCAATTGGCGCAGGCGGATGGTGCTTGCCGCGTGGCTCGTCGGGTTGGGCGCCGGCGCGCTGCCGGTGGTGGCCGCCGAGCCGCAGCGCCTGCCGATCTTCGACGCCCATTTGCACTACAGCCACGATGCCTGGGACAAGCTGCCGCCGCAGCAGGCAGTGGCGCTGCTGCGGCAGGCCGGGCTCAAATATGCGATGGTCTCGAGCAGCAGCGATGACGGCACGCAGATGCTTCATGCGGCTGCACCCGACCTCGTGTTGCCTGTGTTGCGGCCGTACCGCACGCGCGGCGAAATCGGCAGCTGGCTGCACGACCAGACCGTGATCGGCCACCTCGAGACGCGGCTTTCGCGGCACCGCTATGTCGCGATCGGTGAATACCATGTATTCGGCGCCGACGCCGACCTGCCGGTGATGCGCCGCGTCGTCGAACTGGCGCGCGAGCACAAGCTGTATCTGCATTCGCATTCCGACGCCGATGCGATCGAGCGCCAGTTCCGCCAGGATCCCGCTGCGCGGATCCTGTGGGCGCATTCCGGTTTCGACGCGCCGGACAAGGTGGCAGAGATGCTGCGCAAATACAAGAACCTGTGGTGCGACCTGGCATTTCGCAACGACCACGCGCGCGGCAACAAGGTCGACCCGGCGTGGCGCGAGGTCTTTCTCGCCTTTCCCGATCGTTTTCTGCTCGGCACCGATACCTTCACCCCGGAGCGCTGGTATTACGTCGTCGAACATGCCGAATCGGCCCGCCGCTGGCTCGCCGACCTGCCGCCGGCGGTCGCCGAACGGATCGCCTGGCGCAATGGCGAGGCCTTGTTCGCGTCGATGATGACAACGGCGCCGCGTGGTGCCGCGAAATGACGTTGCGTGGCTGCTGGCTGCCCGGCGCACTGCTGCTGGCGTCGGCCGGCCTGTCTGCTGCGCCATGCCCGCCGCCGGATCCGCTGGCGACGGTCGTCGAAGCTGACCAGACGCGGATCGCCTGGCGAGTCGAGTCGGCACCGATTGCCGTCGCGCAGCCGTTCGTGCTGCTGATCGATGTCTGCCCGGCCGAGAGCGTGCTGCGGCGGATCGACGCGACGATGCCCGAGCACCGCCACGGCATGAACTACCGCCCGCTGCTGCAGCCGCTCGGCAACGGCCGCTGGCGGGTCGAGGGCCTGATGTGGCACATGCCGGGCCGCTGGGAAATGGTCTTCGATCTGCGCGCCGGCGGGCGCGACGTGCAGCTGCGCGACAGCGTGTTGTTGCGGTGAAGGCAATGCGGATCGGCAGTGGCCTGCTCTGGCTGGCTGCGCTGTTCGCGACGCCGCTGGCGGCGCAGACGGTGCTCGATTTCAATGCCGGCGAGCGCGCATCGATCGCCTCGCACGGGCCGTGGCCACCGCCGGTCAGGCGTGACCCATCGAACCGGGTCGACGGCAATCCGGCGGCAATCCGCTTCGGCCGGCTGCTGTTTTTCGACAAGCAGCTGTCGGCCGACGGCAGCCTGTCGTGTGCCGGCTGCCATCGCCCCGACCGCGCGTTCCAGGACGGCCGGCCGACCGCACTCGGTCGCAGCGCAGGCCAGCGCAATACGCCGACGCTGCTCGACGTCGCACAGCAGCGCTGGTTCGGCTGGGACGGTGCCAACGATTCGTTGTGGGCAGCGAGCCTGGCGCCACTGCTCGCCGACAGCGAGATGGCCGGATCGGTCGACCGCCTGGCCGCCGTCGCGCGGCGGCGCCCGGCCTGGGTCGCGGCCTATCGCCAGACTTTCGGCAAAACGATGCCGGCCGACGATAAAGCGCTGGCGGTCGATCTGGCAAAGGCACTTGCCGCCTACCAGGCGACGCTGGTCTCGCCACGCACGCCGTTCGACGATTTTCGCGATGCGCTGCTGCGCGGCGATACCGCCGTGGCCGGCCGTTATCCGCTTGCCGCGCAACGTGGCTTGCGCCTCTTCGTCGGCGACGGCCGCTGCAATGTCTGCCATGCCGGGCCGCTGTTCACGAACGGTGAGTTTGCCGATATCGGCCGGCCGTTTTTCGTCAGCAGCGGCGTCGATCCGGGGCGCTTCGGCGGCCTGCGCACGCTGCGCGCCAGTGCGATGAACCGGACCGGCCCTTACAACGATGCCGGCGACGTCGATCCGGCCGCGCTGCTGACCCGCCAGCTTGTCGTCGAGCACCGCCATTTCGGCGAATTCCGCGTGCCGGGGCTGCGCCAGCTCGCCGCGACCGCACCGTACATGCACGACGGCGGCCTGGCGACGATCGAGGATGTCGTGCGCCACTACGACCGGATAGACCTCGACCGGCTGCATGCCGACGGCGTGCAGCTGCTGCGGCCGCTGAATCTGGATGCGCGGCAGGCGGCCGATCTGGCGGCATTCCTGCGCAGCCTGAGCCGCTGAATTGAGCGCCATCTGCCGGACAATCGCCGCAACTCCACGACGCCAGTTGGCATTCACCGCGATGGACAACAGCAGCCTTCAGTACCCGATCGAGATCGACCCGCCGGACCTCGAAATCTGGCGCAGCGGCAATGCCGGCATCGACTTCGTCCACAGCTTCGACAGCGGGCGGCCCGGGCCGCATGTGATGGTGTCGGCGCTGGTGCACGGCAACGAGCTGAGCGGCGCGGTCGTGCTCGACTGGCTGCTGCGGCTGCAGGTCCGGCCGACCCGTGGCAGGCTGACGCTGGCCTTCATCAATGTCGAGGCCTACCAGGCCTTCGATCCGACGCGGCCGGACGACAGCCGCTTCGTCGACGAGGACATGAACCGGGTGTGGGACGCGGCGACGCTCGACGGCGAGCGCACCAGCCGCGAGTTGACCCGAGCGCGGGCGCTGCGCAGCCTGCTCGACGGCGTCGACTTCCTGCTCGACATCCATTCGATGCAGCACCCGACGCCGCCGCTGCTGCTGTGCGGGCCGACCCGCAAGGGCCGCGAGCTGGCGCGCGCGATCGGCTACCCGATGTATGTGATGGCCGACCAGGGCCATGCAGCCGGGCGGCGGATGCGCGACTACCGGGATTTTGGCGACGAGGCCAGCCCGCGCAATGCGCTGCTGGTCGAATGCGGCCAGCATTTCGCAGCGTCGAGTGCGGTCGTCGCGAAGGAGATGACGCTGCGTTTTCTCTCGCACTTCGAGATCATCGATCCGGCCTTCGTGCGCAGCCACCTGCTGGCCGGCGAACCCGCCACGCAGCAGATCATCGAGATCACCGATCCGGTGACGATCGAGACCGACCAGTTCCGCTTTGCCGGCGACTTCGTCGGCATGGAGGTGCTGCCAAAGGCCGGCGACCTGATCGGCCACGACGGCGAGCGAGAGATCCGCGCCCCCTACGACAACTGCGTGCTGATCATGCCGTCACGCCGGCTGGAGAAGGGACTGACCGCGGTGCGGCTGGGGCGCTTCGTCGACTGCTGACGGCGTTGCCTTAGCATCCGGCGACCGCCCACTTGCGGCCGCCGCCGCGCCTTGCCATGACGACCACACGAACCACCGTTTTCGAAGTCGAACAACGCGACCTGTCGCCGTACAGGCGCGGCAATACCGGGGTCGACTATGTGCACCGCTTTGACTCGGGCAAACCCGGCCCGCATGTGCTGATCAATGCGCTGACTCACGGCAACGAGATCTGCGGCATGGTCGCCGCGACGCATCTGCTCGACAACGAGGTGCGGCCGAAGATCGGCGTGCTCACCGTCAGTTTTGCCAACATTGAGGCCTACGAGGCTTTCGATCCGGAGCGTCCCTACGAAAACCGGCAGCTGGTGCACAACCTGAACCGCATCTGGTCGGCCGAGATGCTCGACGGCGGCGGAGACAGCCCGGAGCTGCGCCGTGCGCGCGAGCTGCGGCCGGTCGTCGCCGCGGCCGACCACATCCTCGACATCCACTCGACACGCACCGATGTCGTGCCGTTCTGGGTCTATACGCCATTTCAGCGCAATACCGAGGTGCTGACCGCGCTCGGCCGGCCAGACGTGCATCTGGTGATGCCCGGCGGGCTGCGCACCGGTGTCGGTCTGGCGCACCATGGCCACCACGGCACCGACGACGGACCGGGTACCACCGCGGTCGTCGAATGCGGACAACATTTCAAGCGCTCGGCCGCGGACTTGGCGACCGCGGTGACCTACGACTTTCTGGCCCACTTCGGCCTTGTCGATCCGGTCGAACCAAAGCCGGCCGAGCGACCCGCACCGCGCCGCTTCGAACTGCTGAAGACGCACCTCGTGAAATCGACCGATTTCACGTTCACCCGCCCGGTGGTCGGCTTCGAGACCTTCGATGAAGGCGAGCTGATCGCAGTCAATGGCGACGAGGAAATCCGCGCGTTGTGCAACAACTGCACGATCTTCATGCCGACGCAGCAGCCGATCGTCGGCCGCGAGGCGGTTTATCTGACGCGGCCGCTCGACTGATCGGCGGCCGGTTCCTCAGGCGCCGGCGACCAGCATCGCCGCAACCAGGTCTTCGAGCGCGCTGCCGACCGATTTGAAAACCGTGCGTTCGGTTGTGGATTGCCGGCCGCGCTGCGTGCCGCGGCAAAGGTCGGCGAGCGTCGCCTGCACATCGGCCGCGCTGATCACGCCGCGTGCGATCGGGCCGAGCAGTTCGCCGCTCTTGACCAGCGCCTCGTCGGTATCGACGAACAATCGGCTGCCGCGAAAACAGTCGTCGTCGGCCTCGCGCATCGCCGGCGTGAAGCTGCCGATCAGGTCGAGGTGCGATCCATCGCGCAGCCAGCGGCCGCAGATTACTGGCGCCGACGCGAGCGTCGCGCAGCTGACAACATCGGCGGCGCCAGCCGCCTGCGGCAGGTCGGTCGCGGCATGCGCATCGAAGCCATCGGCGCGCAGATCGTCGACCAGCGCTGTCGCTGCCTTGGCGGACCGTGCCCATACCGTGACCCGCTCGATGCCGCGCACGCAGCGGTAGGCGGCGGGCAGAAGCCCGGCAACGCGGCCGGCGCCGACGACGAGCAGCCTGCTGGCGTCGTCGCGGGCAAGAAACGACGCCGCCAGTGCCGATGCGGCCGCGGTGCGCCGGGCGGTGATCTGGTCGCCGTCGAGCAGCGCGATCGGCACGCCGGTGGCGGCATCGTGCAGCAGATAACTTGCATGCAGGCCGGGCAGGCCGCGTGCCGCATTGCCCGGCGCGATATTGACGATCTTCACGCCATAGGCGCGGCCCGCCTGCCATGCCGGCATGATCAGCGACGTGAACGCCGGTGGCTGCGCTGCGGCGCCTGCAACTTCGTGCACGTGGCGCAGCGGCACCGTGATGTCGTCGGCTGCGAACGCCTCGCGCAGCGCGGCGATCAGCCGGTCGAGCGGCAGCGCATCGCGTGTGGCCGCGGCATCAAACAGTTGCATCTCGTCGATCCTTCGAGTCGGTCTCGGCCTGCTGCACCTGCCGATGATCGCATCGGTTCGCTCGTGATCCCGGGTGGACGCCGTCGCCACCACCGCTTAGGATCATCCGCAGGACACGACTCGCGGCTTGCTGCCGGCCTGACTCGGGCCGGCGACGGCTTTCTGCAACGTCTGGGGAGAATCCATGGCCGAGCAGGTCGTGCTCGTCGTCACGGTGCTGCTGTTCCTCGCGGCGGCCGTCGTCAGTGCGGTCAAGCGGGTGCGGCTGCCGTATGCGGTGGCGCTGGTGCTGACCGGCGCGGCGCTGGCCACACTGCTGCGCCGGGCGGTCGACGAGGGCCTGATTGCCGAGAGCCGGCTCGACGGCTTCGAGCTGACGCCGGGGGTCGTGCTCTATGTGCTGCTGCCGATCCTGATCTTCCAGGCGGCCTTCCACATCGAAAGCCGGCGCCTGCTGCGCAACATCCTGCCGATCGCGACGCTGGCGATCCCGGCGGTGCTGATCTCGACCGCGGTGGTTGCATTGCTGCTGTTCCTGTTCGGCGACATTCCGCACCACCGCGTGCTGGTTGCCGCGCTGCTGTTCGGCGCGATGGTCTCGACCACCGATGCGGTGGCCGTTGTCGCGATCTTCCGCGACCTCGGCGCGCCGAAGCGGCTCGCGATGCTGGCCGAAGGCGAGGCCCTCTTCAATACCGGCACCGCGCTGGTGCTTTTCGGCATCATCCTGAAGATCATGGTCGATCCGGCCGCAGCGGCCGATGGCGTGCTGGTGCTGCTGGCGCGCGGCTTTGCCGATTTCCTCTGGCTCGGCGTCGGCGGGCTCGTCTTCGGCGCGGCTGTCGGGCTGGTCTGCTCGTGGCTGCTCGCACTGGCCGAGGACTCGCGGGTCGAGATCACATTGACGACGGTCTGCGCATTCGCGTCGTTCCTCGCCGCCGGCCTGGTCGGCGTCTCCGATGTGATGGCGGTGATCGGCGCCGGGTTGACGGTCGGGAACTACGGGCGCACGAAGATCTCGCCACAGGTGATCGGCCCGCTCGAGCATTACTGGGCCTATCTGGCATTCGTTGCCAATTCGATCGTTTTCCTGCTGGTCGGCCTGAGCCTGCGCGCCGAGGGCCTGATCACCTATGCCGATTCGATCGCGGTGGCGATCGTCGCAGTGCTGATCGCGCGGGCCAGCGGCATCTTCACGCTGATGCCGCTGGTCAACCGCGTCAGTGAACACAAGGTCGACCTGCCGGTGCAGACGGTGATGTGGTGGGGCGGCATGCGCGGCGCGCTGGTGCTGGTCGTCGCGCTGTCGCTGTCGCAACTCGACGAGCAGGTGCTGGCGGCCGCCGGCGGCTCCGAGCAGGCGCCGGCCTGGCTCGAATGGCAGGCGCTGAAGCCCTACATCCTGCACCTTGCGTTCGGCGTCGTCTTCTTCACGATCCTGATCAATGCGCCGACGCTGACGCCGCTGATCCGCATGCTCGGCATAGGCCGCATCACCGCGCAGGACCGTGTCGCGGCGATGCAGGCCCGGCTGCTCGCGAAACGCGAGGCGCGGCTGCGGCTGCTCGGCCTGCGCGACGACGGTGTGATCTCGCGCGAGGTCTACGACCTGGTGACCGACCGCTATGTGCGCGCCGAGGCTGCGCTGCGCCGCGACCTCGCGACGATCCGCCGCGGCGATGCCAGCGAATTCGGCGTCGACGACGAGCGGCGGATGCTGCTTGGCCACTGTTTTGCAGGCGAATCGGTGCAGCTGCGCGAACTGTTCTACCGCGGCGAAATCGCCGAGTGGGTGATGAAGGACTTGCACATCACGCTCGACAACCAGCTCGAGCTGCTGAAACGCGGCGATGAACCCGACCTCGACGAACTGGCGCGCGGCGGCGGCACGCGGCTCGGCGACCGGCTGCGCCGCTGGTCCGGCCGCCTGCTCGGCCGCGGCCGCATCGCCGATGCGCTGCGCGCCAGCCTGGTCGGCCGCGACTACCAGCTGGCGGTGGCGCGGATGTCGTCGATCGAGGCGGCGCTGGTCGAGATCAAGGACCTCGAAACGGCCGGCGCGATCTCCAATGCCTCGCTGCGTGCGGTGTCGAACTTCTATGCCGGCCAGCGCGATGCGGTGCGGCGGCGCTTCGAGTCGACCGCACGGATCTATCCCGAACATACGGCGCGGATGCAGGAGTCGCTGTCCGAACGCTTCTGCCTGCAAAGCGAGGAAGACGTGATCCGCGAACTGGTCGACCGCGGCCGCGTGCCTGAGAAGGTTGCGGCCGAGGCGGTCGACGAAATCCACGATGCGATGGGCCGCGCGCGCAGCCTGCAAAAGGGCGGCGCCCGGCTGATCCGGCCGGAGGAACTGGTGCGGCGGATCCCATTCTTTTCAGAGCTGCCGCCGGCCGACGTGGCGCGAATCTCGAATGTGCTGCGGCCGATCTCGTTCCCTGCCGGCGAGGCGATCGTCAACGAAGGCGATGCCGGCGACACGATGTACCTGATCGCGACCGGCACCGTCGAGGTCGAGGCCAGGGACGAGGCCGCACCGGGCGGCATCCGCCGCCAGGGCCGGCTCGGCGAAGGCGATTTCTTCGGCGAGATCGCGCTGCTCGCCGGCGTCAAGCGCACCGCGACCGTCCGCGCAGTCGAACCCTGCGCAGTGCTCGAGCTGTCGCGCGAGGACCTGACCGAGCTGACCAGCGGCCACCCCGATCTCGACAAGGCGGTTCGCGAGGCCTACCGCGCGCGCATCCTGGCGTCGGTGCTGGTGCACATCCCGGCGTTCCGCCGCCTCGACGATGCCGAACGTGGCCGGCTCGCGCAGGAATTCCGGCTGCGCCGCTTCGCCGCCGGCGACCACCTGTTCGAGGCTGGCGATGTGCAGGCCTCGTTGTGGGTGATCGAACGCGGCAAGGTGCAGCTCGAGCTTGCGCCGGCCGAAACTGCATCGGCAGAAGCCGATCCCGACGGCGCGGCGCAAACCGTCGCGGCGGCCGCCGAGCTGCCGCCACAGACCAGCCTGCACGAAGGCGAGGCCTTCGGCCAGCAGCATGTCTGCACGCCTGAACGCGTCGGCTACCGGGCGCTTGCGGTCGAGCCGACGCAGGCGCTGGTGCTGGCTCACCTCGAACTGATGGCGCTGATCGAGCGGCAACCGGGGCTGCGCGCGAAATTGCCTGAGGTGACGGGAGGACCCAGCGTCGCTGAGCTGCCGCCGGCCGGTGGTAACGAGCCGCGGTGAGCGAGCGGGGGGCTCGCGGATTGGCGCTCAGTGCCGCAGCTGCGTATTCAGATGCGACGGCAGCGCGCCGGCGTTGTGCCGCCAGTGGGTTGCGCCGAGTTCGACGACATCGTAGTACTCGGCGCGCCAGTTGCGGAACTGCATCGAATTGAGAAAGGCTTGCGGCAGGCTGGGGATGAAGGCGCCGGGTGTATACGGCAGGCCGGCTTTCTGCGCGACCGCCATCGACTCGTGGTAGCTGTGCATGCCGCCACCGACCAGGTAGCCGATGATCGCCAGCACATATTCCTTCAGCGGCTCGCCGCGCATCACGCCTGCGAAGGCGAATGCGGCGGCCAGCAATGTGCCGGTGGTGCCTGAGATGCCGGCACCGAACAGCAGGTTGCGGGCATCGAGGTCGTCGTAATAGTCGTCGGCCTGCGGCTGGCGGGTGCGATGCAGGTCGCGCTGGTAGCTGTCGACGCCGCGGGTGCGGGCGATCGCGACATTGCCGAGCCGGGTATTCGTGATGCCTCCGACCTTGGTCGGCTGGGCCCGGGTCGGCGCGTTTGCGCGGCCACGCATCTGCGCGTTGTCGAACCAGTCCTGGCGAACGATCGACATCCAGTGGTCGTAGGTGGCGAGCTGCGGGCCGCCGAGTGCCGGCAGCAGCTTGCGGCCGACCGCATCGTGGATCGCCAGCTTCTGGTCGAGCCGGCCGCGCGCCAGCGCCGCGAAGATGCCCTTGCGCACGCCATCGGCGCCGACCGCATTCTTGTGGCTGGTCGAGATCCGGCCGAACCCGGTGCCGCCGTTGGTATAGAAGTAGTGGCCGATCTGCGCAAACATCGCATCGGTCAGCTCCTGCCGCCGGCTGACATACATCATGTCGAGGTATTGCTGGATGCCCTTGTTGACCGCATCGACACCGCCCTTCGTGAAGGCAGGATGCTGCAATGCCAGCAGCCCGAGCGCCGATTCGGCGAGCCGCCGCCGGTTCTGGCTGACCAGGCTGTCGTAGGGCTTGATGTAGGCGGCGTTGGCCGAGCTGGTGCCGATGCCCTGATGCGCCGCACTGCCCGGCCACGACCGGTGCTGCCCGTGCACCGCATAGATGACCTTGCCACCGACCGTCAGTGCCCACGGCACATAACTCTCATCCCTGCTGCGCGGCAGCGATCCGGTCGGAAATTCGGCCGTCGCATACGGTGACGGCCCGTCGAAGCTGCGAATCAGAAATTGCGCCATGCCGCGTCCTTTCGAAAGACTGCGGGCTGCGGGAATGCAGACCGGCGATCGACGACTTTAGCCGGCTGAGCCGAGGCGTCAAGGCACCGCGGTCGCATCAGCGGCGTCAATCCGCGGGCTTCGTTTATAAAAGACTGCTGGCCTGGCGCCGTGGCGCACAGCAGCGACGCGGGCAAACCAAGCCGGCGAATCGCCAGAGAAATCCACATGCACGAAGGATCCTGCCATTGCGGCGCCGTCCGCCTGACGCTGCCGTCGACGCCGACGGTGGCGACCGACTGCAATTGCTCGCTGTGCCGCCGCATCGGCGGCCCGTGGGTCTATTTCGAATTCGGCACGGTGAGGATCGACGGTCATCCGGCAGCGACGGCCGGCTATGTCTGGGGTGACAGGACGCTTACGACCTTCCATTGCCGCAGCTGCGGCTGCGTCACCCATTGGGAACCGCTCGAGCCGAAGCCCGGATCGCAGCATGGCGTGAATCTCGGCAATTTCGATCCGGCGCTGATCGCCGCGGTGCGGGTCAGGCGATTCGATGGCGCGAATACCTGGACGTTTGTCGATGAGGCGGCAGCCGGCGCGGTAAGCTCCTAACGCTGCCGGCTGGCGCCGAGCCGGAATGCAATTGCGGTACGAACCGGCAGCGGCTCGCAGAAGGCACTCGTGGATGCTGCGGTCGTGGCACAACCTCGGAGGACATGCGATGAACATCGTCAATGCGCTGGCTGGCTTGGCGGTCAGCGATTTCGCGGCGTCGACAGGCTGGTACGAACGGCTGTTTGGCAGGGCGGCGGACTCGACGCCGATGCCGAAGCTCGCCGAGTGGCGGTTTCCGCGTGGCGGCTGGCTGCAGATTTTTGAACAGGCCGACCGGGCAGGCAAGGGCTCCCTGACGCTTGCTGTCGACGATCGCGACGCGGTCGCCGCGCATGTGCAGCAACTTGGCATCGAAGTCGGTCAGCTGACCAGCAGCGATCAGGTCAGGACACTGTCGGTTGCCGACCCCGACGGCAACCTGATCGTGTTTGCCGAAGCGCTCGATCCGGGGCTGGCGCGTTGACATCGCTGCCCGCGGCAGCGGCCAGTCGCGCTCAGGTCGGGAACGTCCCCGCCCGCAGGATGCTGCGGTCGACGTTGAGGATGTTCGTGTGGCCGCAGAAAGCCATCGTCACGTCGAGTTCCTTGTGGATGATCTGCAGCGCCTTCGTGACACCTTGCTCGCCCATCGCGCCGAGGCCGTAGGCCATCGCGCGGCCGATCATCGTCCCGCGGGCGCCGAGCGCCCAGGCCTTCAGCACGTCCTGCCCGCTGCGGATGCCGCCGTCCATCCAGACCTCGGTCTGGTCGCCGACCGCGGCGACGATTTCCGGCAGCACCTCGATGCTGCTCGGCGCGCCGTCGAGCTGGCGGCCGCCGTGGTTGCTGACGACGATCGCATCGGCGCCGCTTTGCACCGCGAGCCGCGCATCCTCGACTTCCATGATGCCTTTCAGGATCAGCTTGCCGCCCCATTGCTTCTTGACCCACTCGACGTCGGGCCACGACAGCCGCGGGTCGAACTGCTCGTTGGTCCACGCGGCGAGCGAACTCATGTCGCTGACACCCTTCACATGGCCGACCAGGTTGCCGAAGCTGCGCCGCTTCGTGCCGGCCATGCCGAGGCACCAGCGCGGCTTCGTCATCAGGTTGATGATGTTGCCGATCGTCGGCCGCGGTGGTGCGGTCAGGCCGTTTTTCAGGTCCTTGTGGCGCTGGCCGATCACCTGCAGGTCCAGCGTCAGCACCAGCGCGCTGCAGTTCGCGGCCTTGCAGCGGTCGATCATCCGCGCCATCGCATCGCGGTCGCGCATCATGTAGAGCTGGAACCAGAACGGCGAGCCGGTCGCTTCGGCGATGTCCTCGATCGAGCAGATGCTCATCGTGCTCAGCGTGAACGGGATGCCGAATTTATGCGCCGCGCGCGCCGCATGGATCTCGCCATCGGCATGCTGCATGCCGGTCAGGCCGACCGGCGCGATCGACACCGGCATCTTCGCGTCGACGCCGACCATTTTCACCGCGGTGCTGCGGTTTTCCATGTTGACCGCAACGCGCTGGCGCAGCTTGATCTTCTGGAAATCGCTTTCGTTCGCGCGGTAGGTCGATTCGGTCCAGCTGCCGCTGTCGGCATAGTCGTAGAACATCCGCGGCACGCGTTTCTCGGCCAGAACGCGCAGGTCTTCGATCGTGGTGATGACGGTCATGGGTGTTTGTCTCCTCGGCCGGCATCGTAGGCGAGACCGCCGGGCAGCGGGCGGAAAGATCTTCAGGCGCGGCCGGAAAGAAGTGCCTGCGCTTCGGCGGCGAGTGCGGCGCAGCGCTCAGCCAGCCAGCGCGCGAATCCGGCCGCCGGCTCGCCGCTGCCGTGCAGCACGAAATACTGGCTCGCCGGCCGCGCCGTCAGGTCGAACAGCGGCCGCAGGCTGTCACGCTGCAGCCACGGCCGCGCCAGCGTTGGCCGCGCGAGCACGATGCCCTGGCCTGCGACGGCGGCTTCCAGCGTCAGCCCGAGATCGACCAATTTCGGGCCGCTGACGGGTTCGGGCCAGTCGAGCCCGGCGGCGCGAAACCAGGGCGTCCATGGTTCGATCGGCGTGCGCAGCAGCGGCGCGCCGGCAAGGTCGACCGGCTTGCGCAGCGGCGGCAGCCGATCCAGCAGCGACGGTGCGGCCAGCGGCAGGACGACGTCGTCCATCAGCACGCTGCCGCCGGCCGCGACGGCGTCGCCATGCTGGATCTCGACGTCGCTTTCGGTACCACTGCCGGCCGCAAACGGTATCGACAACACGACCTCGATCTCGACCTCCGGGTGTTCGGCGGTATAGCCGTCGAGCTGCGGCACCAGGATCTGTCGCGCAAAGGTCGGCGGCGTCGTGATGCGCAGCTTCGGCGCGGCCTGCGTCTCGCGGCGGTGCTGCGGTACCGCCGCCAGCATGCCGAGCGCCGGCGTCACCTGCGCGAGGTAGTCGCGGCCGGCGGCGGTCAGCGTCAGCAACTTGCCGCCGCGCTGCAGCAGCACGCTGCCGATCAGCTCCTCGACGGTCGCGATCCGCTTGCCGACCGCGCTCGCGCTCAAGTGCAGTTCGTCGGCGGCGCGTTCGAAACTGCCGAGCCGGGCTGCGGCCTCGAAGGCGCGCAGCCCTTCGATCGACGGAAATCGGACAGCGCCGGGACCGGTCATCGCTTCTGCCGCATGGCGTGAGGCCCGGGACGGGCCACCAACGGCAACAATTATCGGTGGCTGGAATACTGTGGTTTCATACAGTATGATGGGGCCATGTCGGCCCTGCCATCACTGCCCCGCAAGACCTGGATCGCCGCCTGCTCGCATCGCTTGCAGCGGCAGTGGCCCAGCATCGATCCGGACCAGCTCGAGGAACTCGCCGACACCTTGTGGCAGGACCAGCGGCTGCGGCTGCTCGAGCCGACCGATGCCGCGGTCGAGTGGCTGCAGCCGGTGCTGGCGGACCAGCCAAAGGCGGCAGCGCGTTCAGCTGCGCCAGGGCAGGTCGAGCACGCTGCCGTCGGGCAGCCGGGTGACGACCGGTGAACTGCCGAAGATGCCGATGATCTCCATCGGCCGCGGGCCGGTGTTGAAAAACTGGTGGTCCTTTCCTTTCGGCAGCACCAGGCTGCAGTCGGCACCGAAGCGCTGCACCGTATCGCCGATGTGCAGTTCGCCCCAGCCGTCGAGGCACAACACGACCTCGTCGCAGTCGTGACGGTGCGGTGGCGTCGCTGCACCGGGTTGCAGCGTCTGCCGCCAGATCGACAGCTGGTCCAGGCCGTCGGCATGGCCGGCCCAGGTGGCGTGGGCGACACCCGGGATCGGGCTGCTCGCGGGGCGGGTCTGTTCAATCACGAACATCGTCATCTCTCCATTCGGTCAAGCGGTTGGTTCGGTTCCTTGGCCTCGGTAGTGCCAGTGTCGGCGGCCGATCGCTATTCCGGAAGATGCGCCAGTGGCCTAACATTGAAGACAAAAGTTCTTCAATCGGATCGCCATGCACGGTCTCCAGCAGCTGCTCGCATTTGCCCAGACCGCACGCCGCGGCAGCTTTGCCGCAGCCGCACGCGACCTCGGCGGCTCGCCGTCGGCGCTGGCGAAAAGCGTTGCCCGGCTCGAAGACTCGCTCGGCGTCAAGCTGTTCCACCGCACGACACGGCAGGTCAGCCTGACGGCCGACGGCGAGCGGCTGTTCCACCGCTGCGAGCGGGTGCTGGCCGAATTCGACGATCTGCAGTCCGACGCGTCGGGCACCCGCAGCGCGCCGAGTGGCACGCTGCGCATCGACGTGCCGATTGTTTATGGGCGGCGCTTCGTGATGCCGCTGCTGGCCGAGTTGCACCGCCGCCATCCGGCGCTGCAGTTCGAGGTGCGGATGGACGACGGTTTTGCCGACCTGGTGCGCGACGGCATCGACCTCGCAGTGCGCATCGGTGAACTCGGCGATTCGTCGCTGGTTGCGCGGCGCATCGACCAGCAGAAGCTGATCATGGTCGCGAGCCCTGCCTATCTGCAAGCACACGGCCAGCCGCAGCGGATCGAGGACCTGGCCGCGCACACCGCGGTCGTCTTCCGGCTGCACGGCAGCGGCCGCAGCCGGCCATGGCAGCTGCGGCAGGGGCGGCGGGTGGTCGAGCTCCATCCGCCGTTCGTGATCCAGCTGAACGACAGCGAGGGTCTCGCCGATGCGGCGCGGCTCGGTTTCGGCCTGTGCCAGCTGCCGGACTATGTCGTCAGTGACGAACTGGCGCGCGGCGAACTGCTCGAGGTGCTGCCCGCGCACCAGCCGCCGCCAATGCCGGTCAGCGCGGTGATGCCGTCCGGCCGCTTGCTGCCGCCGCGGGTGCGGGTGTTGCTCGACAGCCTGGCGGCGCTGCGCGATCGCGGCGGCTGAAACGGCCTGTCAGAATCGTGCTGTTCCCCGAACCTGCGAGCGCACATGAGCAAACTGTCCTTGCTCGATCTCGGTTTTTTCATCGCCGAGACCGAGGCCAGCCCGAAACATGTCGCCGGCCTGCTGATCTTCAAGCGTCCGCCGAAAACGACTGCCGCGTTCGTGAAAAAGCTGTACCGCCAGTATCTGGCGGCAAGCGACGTGCAGCCGCCGTTCAACCAGGTGATCGAATTCATGCGCAGCGGCCTGCCGCAGTGGCGCGCCGCCGACGATGTCGACATGTCACGCCATGTCTTCTTCCACAAGCTGCCGAAGGGCGGAAACGACCGGCGCGCGCTGTATGCCTTCGTCTCCGCGCTGCACGAGCCGGTGCTCGATCGGACCCGGCCGTTGTGGGAACTGCACGTCATCGACGGCCTCGGCGGTGATTTCGGCAGCGGCCGATTTGCGCTGTACCAGAAGATGCACCATGCCTGCGCCGACGGCGTCACGATGGCGCGCTGGACCGCCGAAGGGCTGGCGGCCGACCCCGACGACATGTCGTTCGAGCCGATCTGGACCCGCAAGCATGCCCGCCACGGCGCGCTGATCAAGCGTCGCAACCGCGCGCTGATGGACGCGGTGCAGAAAAATTTCAGCAGCACCGCGATGCGCCTGCTGGGCATCAGCCGGCTGGCGGCGATGCTGCTGCTCGAAAGCGTCAAGCTGACGAAGAATGCGATCGCGGTGCCGTTCGTATCGACCGCCAAGACACCGCTGACCGGCCAGGTCACCGCCGGCCGGCAGTTCGCGACCGCCGGGGTCACGATGGAGCGCGTCAGCCGCATCCGCAGCCGCACCCGTTCGACGCTGAACCATGTCGCGTTGACCTGTCTCGATGGCGCGCTGCGCAGTTACCTCAGCGAACAGGGTGTCGAGCTGAAGCGGCCGATCACGATCCAGATGCCGGTCAATCTGCGGCCGGCCGGCGAGAAGGCCGGCGGTAACAAGCTCGGCATCATCCAGGTCGAGTTGTCGGCGCCGACCGACGACCCCTATGTGCGGCTGCGCAACATCGGTTTCTCGCTGCGCAATGTGCGCACGATGATCGACAGCGTCGCGCCGGAAGCGATCGAGTCGTATACGATCATCACCGGCCTGGTCGCGCAGATCGCCGAGTTGATGAAGCTCAGCAACACCTTGCCGCCGATGGGCAATACGCTGGTATCGAATGTGCCGGGGCCGAAGGACTGGCTCTACCTGCAGGGCGCGAGGATGGACGAGATGCATCCGATCAGCACGCTGCCGGCAAGCAACCTGCTGAACATCACGCTGTTCAGCTATGCCGGCCAGCTCTTCTTCGGGTTGATCGCAACCGACGAGTTGCCGCGGCTCGGCCGGCTCGCCGAACTGGTCGAGCAGGCCTTCGACGAACTCGAAGCCGCGGTCGTCGACGCCCACGCGCCGTAGAGCGCCGACTCCAGAAACGGCGCCGGCCGCACCGCGTCGCGCGGCTACGATGGTCCACGCCCGCCGCTGTGGCCCCTCATCGACGCCTGGAGCCCTGTCTTGCACACCACCTTCCCGAACCTGCTCGCCCCGCTCGACCTCGGCTTCACGACACTGAAGAACCGCGTGCTGATGGGCAGCATGCATACCGGGCTGGAAGACGGGCGCAAACACTTTCCGGCGATGGCGGCGTTTTTTGCCGAACGTGCCCGCGGCGGCGTCGGGCTGATCGTCACCGGCGGCTTCGCGCCGAACATCGAAGGCTGGGCAAAACCGTTTGCCGGCACGTTGTCGACCGGCGCCGCGGCGCGCCGCCACAAGCTGGTGACCGATGCAGTGCATGCCGAAGGCGGCAAGATCGCGCTGCAGATCCTGCACACCGGGCGCTATGGCTATTCGCCATTCTGTGTTGCGCCGTCCCGCATCCAGTCGCCGATCTCGCCGTTTGCACCGCGCGAGCTGAGCGCACGCGGCATCGAGCGGCAGATCCGCGCCTTCGTCCGCTGCGCGACGCTGGCGCGCGAGGCCGGCTACGACGGTGTCGAGGTGATGGGCAGCGAAGGTTATCTGATCAACCAGTTTCTGGTCACGCATACCAACCACCGCAGCGACGACTGGGGCGGCGACTATGCAAACCGGATGCGGCTGGCGCTCGAGATCGTCGGACGCACGCGCGAGGCGGTCGGCCCCGATTTCATCCTGATCTACCGGCTGTCGATGCTCGACCTGATCCCGGACGGCAGCAGCTGGGAGGAGGTCGTCATGCTGGCGAAGGAGGTCACGAAGGCCGGCGCGACGATCATCAATACCGGCATCGGCTGGCACGAGGCGAGGGTGCCGACGATCGCTACCAGCGTGCCGCGCGGCGCGTTTTCATGGGTGACCAGAAAGATGCGCGAGCGGCTGCGCGCCGACGGCGTGACGATTCCGCTCGTCACCAGCAACCGCATCAACATGCCGGAAACCGCCGAGCAGTTGCTTGCCGACGGCTGCGCCGACATGGTCAGCATGGCGCGACCATTCCTTGCTGATCCCGACTTCGTCGCAAAGGCCGCTGCCGGCCGCAGCGACGAGATCAATACCTGCATCGCATGCAACCAGGCCTGCCTCGACCATGCGTTCAAGAACAGGCTCGCCAGCTGCCTGGTCAATCCGCGCGCGGCGCATGAGACCGAGCTCGTCTTCCGGCCGGTTGCCACGGCGAAGCGGATCGCGGTGATCGGCGCCGGGCCGGCCGGGCTCGCTGCCGCGACGACGCTGGCTGAACGGGGTCATCAAGTCCACCTGTACGAATCGGCGGCGCAGATCGGTGGCCAGTTCAATCTGGCCAAACGGATCCCCGGCAAGGAGGAGTTCAACGAGACCTTGCGGTATTTCGACGGCCTCCTCACACGCCGCGGCGTGCAGCTGCACCTGCAGACCCGTGCGACCGCCGAGCAGTTGCTCGCGCAGCGCTTCGACGAGATCGTGCTGGCGACCGGCGTGACGCCGCGCGATCCGAAGATCGCCGGCGGCGATGGCGAACATGTGCTGAGTTATATCGACGTGTTGCTGGGCCGCAAGCCGGTCGGCGAGCGGGTCGCGATCATCGGCGCCGGCGGCATTGGTTTCGATGTCGCCGAATTTCTGGTCACGCCGCCCGGCGAGTCGCCGACGCTGAACCCGCATGAATGGCTCGCCGAATGGGGCATTGCCGACCCGGCCGAGGTGCGCGGCGGCGTCGTCAGGCCGCAGCCGGCGCCGCCGGCGCGGCAGATCACGCTGCTGCAGCGCAAGCCGGGCAAACTCGGCAAGGGGCTTGGCAAGACAACCGGCTGGATCCACCGCGCCGCACTGCAGATGAAGGCGGTCGAGATGATCGGCGGCGTCAACTACGAACGGATCACGCAGCAGGGGCTGTTCGTCACCTATGGCGAACAACGCCAGGACGGCCAGCTGATCGAATGCGACACCGTCGTGTTGTGCGCCGGCCAGGAGCCGCTGCGCGAACTGCTCGAACCGCTGCGCGCGGCCGGCGTTTCGACGCATCTGATCGGCGGTGCCGACGAGGCACTCGAGCTCGATGCGAAGCGGGCAATCGACCAGGGGACGCGGCTGGCGGCGCGTCTCTGATCGATCGCTGGCGTTCCCTCTAGAACTCGATCGCGTCGGCGATCGCCTTGATGCCGGCCTTCGCGCAGCCGTCGTCGGCTTCGCCGCCGGGCGCGCCGGAGACACCGATGGCGCCATAGGTGTTGCCGCCGCCTTCGATCACCAGCCCGCCGCCGGCGGCGAGAAAACGCGGCAGCGTGCGCAGCCCGCTCATCGGCTTGCCGGGCTGCGTTTCCTCGCCGAGCGCGGCGGTGCTGGTGCGGAAGCTGGCCGCCGTCCACGCCTTGTTGGTTGCCACCTCGATCGTGTGCGCACCGGCAAAGCGGTCGCGCAGCAGCGCCTGCAGCAGCCCGGCGCGGTCGACCACGGCGACGGTGACCTGGTAGCCGGCCTTGCGGCAGCTGTCGAGTGCGGCCTGCGCGGCGCGCAGTGCGGTATCGGGCGTCAAGGCCTTGATCGTGAAGGTGCCGTCCTGCTGCGCATTCGCCTGCAGCGACGCAGCAAGCATCAGCAGCGGCAGGCAGCGCATCGTGGGTCGTTTCATTGTCGTGCCTTGTTTGATTGGTTGGAACGGAACAGGCTGGCACAGTAGCACCTTGCGCTGGATGCATGAACCCGTGACGCCGATCTCGAACCCGCTGCGCTGGCTCTGGTTGCTGCCGTTTGCCGCGGCGGCGCTGCCGCTGCTGGCGACACTTCTGGCCTATGTCCTGTCGATCCGGCTCGAGCTCGCGCCAGCCTGCAACCCGCTGTTCGACGGCTGCGTGTCGATCAGCCGCGCGGCGCGCCATGGGCTGCCGAATATCCTGTTTCGCGCGCTGCTGCTGCCGGCGGCGGTGCTGCAGATCCTCTGCTGGCTGTTGTTTCCGCTCTGGCTGCGCAGCCTGGATGCGACCGCGCCGACGCGCTGGATGGCTGCGTTGCCGTGGCTCGGAACGTTCGCCGGCATCTGCCTGATCCTGTATGGCAGTTTTCTCGGCACCGACGGCGAGGGCTACCGGCTGATGCGCCGCTATGGCGTCGCCTTCTATTTCGGCTTCACCTGCATCGGCATGCTGGTCGTCAGCGGCGAAGTGCAGCGGCTGGTCCGCGCCGAGCGCCATCACCGCTGGGTCGGCAACGCGCTGCTTGGCCTGTGCCTGGCGCTGCCACTGCTTGGCCTGCTGCACGTGTTCGTGCCGCTCGCGCTGCCGGGCGAGGCGACCCGCAATGCGCTGCAGAACATCACCGAATGGTGGGGCGGCGTGATCTTCACGCTGTTCTTTTTCGTGCTGGCCTGGGCCTGGTGGCGCAGCGGCGCCGAACTGCTGCTGCGGCTGCAACGCCCGACCGGCCGCTGACGGCGCTGACGGCGCTGCCGGTCAGACGGCTGCGCGGCCGGACTCGATCAGCTTGACCAGCGCGTGCAGCGCCTGGTTGACCGGCGTCGGCACGCCGAGTTCGCCGCCGCGGCGGACGATGAAGCCGTTCAGGTGGTCGATCTCGCTCGGCTTGCCGCGCGCGACGTCCTGTGCGGTCGACGACATCTGAGTCGGCATGCCTGCGGCGATCTTGTCGACCGCCGCGCTGGCGACGTCGAAGGTCAGTTTCTGGCCGTCGGCCTGCGCCACCGCGACCACCTCGCGAATCACCGCGTCCATCGTCTGGCGGATTTCCGGCAGCGCAACCATCCGGCCATAAGGCAGCTGGGCAATCGCCGAGATCGGGTTGAAGACGCAATTGACGAGCAGCTTGCTCCACAGTTCGCCGATCACGTCGGCCGAGATCACGACCGGCACCGAGGCCTTCGCAAACAACTCGACAACCGCATCGAGGCGACGGCGCAGCGCCACATCGTCGACCGCCGCGGCATCCAGCGGCCCGATCACCAGGTCGCCCCGCCCATGGTGGGCGACGACGCCGGCCTCCGGCATCGAGGTCGCGACATACACCACCGTCGGCACGACGGTCTGCCGGACATGGCGGGCAATCGATGAGGCATTGTCGACACCGTTCTGCAGGCTCAGCACCAGCGCATCGTCCTTCAGCAGTGGTGCGATCTGCCGCGCGACCGTCTCGGTATCGGTCGATTTGACGCAGAACAGCACCAGATCGGCATCACCAACCGCATTCATGTCGGTCGTCGCCGCAGTGCGGATCGCCTCGACCTTGCCATCCTTGCGCAACTGCAGACCGTTGGCCTCGATGGCCTGCACATGCGCTGCGCGGCCGATCAGCGTCACCGGATGACCGGCACGCGCCAGCATCGCACCAAAAAACCCGCCGACCGCGCCGGCGCCGACGACGACGGTCGAGTTCAAACCTGCTGTCATCCCGCACTCCTGCATGCCGCTGTGGCCGCCAAGTATGCCTCGCCGGTGTGCGTTGACCGGCCGGCTTCGCGCAGAATTCCGCTCGATGAGCGAACGGCCGAAACAGGGATTTTTTGCACGGCGCTGGCGTGGCGAGGTCGAACTGCGCACGCTGTTCTGGCGCGACATGGTGCTGGTAGGAACGCTCGTCAACCTGTCGTTCAGCACGAGCGCGTTGCTGGTCGTTGCCAACGGTGCGCCGCTGTGGACCGGCGTGCTGCTGCACTTCGGCACGCTGCCTTACAACCTGTTTCTCTTCGCGGCGATCACGCGCAAAGCCGCGCCGCCATTGGTCGTCGTGGCATCTCTGGCCTGGCTGGCGATCGCAATCCTGTTGTGAGCACCCGACAAAGCCGGCTTATCCGCGCATTGGCGGCCTCGACTGGCCGGCAAAATCCTACACACGCATTCGTTGTTGTCCTACACCGCCCAGACGAAGGGTTTGCTGCGTGTTCCTGTCTTCCTTTCTACGCGCGTCATCGCTGCTGTTTGCGCTCGCGCTGTTCCATCCCGCCCAGGCATCCGATTCGGGGTCGCGCTCTGCCGACACCGACGCCTTCCGCCTCCACGGCGATACACGGGCGGTACGCCCTGCCAATTGCGGCATCGACCGCTTCGAGGCCCGCTTCCTCGAACTGATCAATCGCATGCGTGCGGTCGGCGCGAGCTGCGGTGCCTATGGCAATTTCGGGCCGGCCAGTCCGGTGCGGTGGAATGCACGCCTGACCAGCGCGGCGCACGGCCATGTCGCCGAGATGGCCAGCACCCATCATTTCCACCACACCAGTTCGCGCACCGGCATGACGGTGGCGCAGCGCATCGCGGCTGCCGGCTACGAGTGGGGTGAATATGCCGAGAACATCTCGGCCGGCGGCAGCAGCCCGGAGGAAATCGTCGCCCGCTGGCACCGCAGCCCGCGCCATTGCGCCAATCTGATGAATCCGTATTTCACCGATGTCGGTGCCGCCTGCATGCCGGCAGAGCAGCCGATCCGTTACCGCACCTTCTGGACGATGGATCTGGCCGGACCATAGACAGTCCCCCCGGAGCGCCTTCGGCGCAGCCCCCGGGGGGCGCCGCTGGCGGCCCGGCAAAGCTTTGGGCAACGCTGAACAAGTCCCTCACGGCGAGCGCATCCTTGCTTTCGGCGGTCTGCGGCGTTGCAAATCCTCGCCATAGCAGGGGCTATGGCTGTGGTTTGCGTCTTGCAGCCCATCCGAAACCAAGGCGCGCTCACTCGCGGGGACTCATTCAGCGTCGCCCTGTTCCGCTGCGGCACTTGATCGGGCGGGTGCGTGGATCTCACAGTCTGTGCAGTCGCATCAACTCGTTCGCAGAGCTGTGGCGAGCTTGACCAGCGCATGCAGTACCCGGTCGACCGATTTCGCTGCGGTCTCGTCCTTCAGGGCGTCGGCTTCATCGAAGGCATCGCCAGCGCGGCCGAGCGCAAACTGCTGGGGCACGACGACCATTGCAAACGCCATCTGCAGATACTGGCGCAGAAAATTCATCGAGCGCAATCCGCCGAGCGGACCGGGCGCCGCCGACAACAGTGCGACCGGCTTGCCGGCCGTCGCGGAGAGCCCGCCCGGCGTCTCTGCCTTGTCCTTGATCCGCGACAACCAGTCGAAGGCATTGATCACCAGCGGGGTCGGAAAGCCGTTGTATTCCGGCGTGACGACCAGCACCGCATCGCTGTCGAGCATCGCCTGACGCATCCGGTCGACGCTGTCCGGAATCCCCGACGCCGCCTCGATGTCGCCGTCGTAGATCGGCAGTTGCAGCTCGCGCAGGCTGAATGCGGTGGTCTGGTGGCCGAGCGCCTGCAACCGCGTCGATGCGGCGCGTGCCAGCCGCTGATTCAACGAGCCCTGGCGTTCGCTGCCGGCGATGACGAGTATCGACAGCCCGCTCATCGCGCTGGTACCGGATCGATCGTCGTGTGGATCGTCGTGCCGCGGCGGACGGTTCGCGTGACCGGCGTCTTGTCGGCGATTTCGGCAAGCCGCCCACGCTGCTCGTCGGACAATTCAGCACCGAACGAGATCCGCCGCTCGATCACCTCGTTGCCATCGGCATCCTTGGCGATCTGCGCATCGATCGAAATCGAGCCGAGTTCCCAGCCCTTGCGCTGCGCATACATCCGCAGCGTCAACGAGGTGCAGGACGCGAGGCCCGCCAGCAGCAGTTCATAAGGCGCCGGTCCGGTGTCCCCTCCACCGTTGCTGGTGGGCTCGTCGGAGACGAATTGGTGGCTGCGGGCGGTGATCTGCTGGCCGAAGCCGGCCGGATTGCGAAGCTGGATCTGCTCCATCTGAGTGGCTCCCGGTATCGACAGGTGTCGATCTTGGCACAGCCGATCAGCCTTGCAGCATCGCCTCGATGTTGTGCACCACCGAAGCGGCTTCGGAGAAGCTCGCAAGACCATGGTCGGTTCGGCCTTCGAGCATTGCGGCCAGCGCATCGAGCGTCGCCGGCATCGATTCGCTGCGCTCGCTGATCTGGCCGCCGTAGTCGAGCCTTGCCCAGTCGACCAGCGCGGCACTGGAGCGGCTGCCATGGACCTCGAAGCGGTTGCTGTCCGCGATGTCACCGGCCACCGCCGCATCGATGCTGACCTTGCCTTGTCTGTGCACCAGCTGCGCCCGCAGCGCGGTTTCGGTCTGGCCCGGCTCGCGGCTCAGCAACACATCGGCGACCTCGGCCGGGCCGAACAGCCGCTGCGCAAGAAAAACGAAATGCGACAGCACCTCGCGCGTGAAGCCGCCCTCGTCGGGCCCGGCCAGCCAGTCGCTGGCCGCCGCCTGCCACGGCCGTGGCCACTGCGCAAAACGCAGCGTGATGCGGGCGTCGACGACATCGCCGAGCTCGCCGCCATGCACCAGCTCGATCAGCCGCCGGCTTGCCGCCGAGCGGGCAAATGGAAAATGCACTGCGGTCGGTCGCGAGGCCGCGTCGGCCGCGTCACGCAGCGCCCCGGCCTGGGTGGTGTCGGCGGCCAATGGTTTTTCGCACAACACCGCGCGGCTGGCGGCGAGTGCGGCTTGCACCGCGTTCAGGTGGTGTGCCGGCGGCGATGCGACATAGACCAGATCGACCGCCGGATCGGCCACCAGATCGGCGATGCCGGTGGCGCGGCGGGCAATGGGACACAAGGGCTGCGCGGCATCGAGCGCCGCAGGCGAAGGGTCCCAGATGGCAATGACATCGAAGCGCGGATGGGCCGCCAGCGCCGTCGCCATGCGCCGGCCCATGATGCCGGTGCCGAGAATGCCGATGCCGAAGCGGGGGGTCTGGTTCATCCGCCGATGTTGCACCAGATCGGCGGTGCGGCGCGCAACGCCGTCAGCGCGCCGCCATCGCCAGCAGATGCCGCACCAGCGCCTGCGGCTCGCTGACCATCGGGCAGTGGCCGGTGGCGATCTCGACCACGTCGAAGCCCGGCAATTCGCGGACCCGCTTGCGCATCGCGTCGATCGTCGGATAGGCGGGCTGGTTGCAGTCGATGAAGCTGCGCGGGATCGCTGCCCAGCGGGCGCCGTCGAAATCGAGCGGCTCGCGGTAGGGGCCGAACGGATGCGGCACCTGGCGGCGCTGCAGCCAGTCGCTGTCGGCGCCGGCAAGGCCGAAATCGGCCGGATCCGGCGGCGGCAACGCATGGTTGTTCGCGCGTGCTGCCTCGGTGCGGGCGGCGACGACCTCGGCACTGTGTTTGTCGCCCCAGCCTTCGCCGGGCAGCGGCACCATCGCATCGACGTAGACGAGGTGGCGCAGCGAAGCCGTGCCGCGGCCGAGCAGCCGATCGGCCGCGCCGGTGATCACCATGCCGCCATAGCTGTGGCCGACCAGCACGATGTCGTCGAGTTCTTCCGCCTCGACCAGGCCGACGACATCGGCGATGTGGGTCTGCAGCGTGATGCCGGGATGGCGCAGATGGGCCCGTTCGCCGTCGCCGGTCAGCGTCACCGCATGGACCTCGTGGCCGGCGGCGCGCAGCGGCCCGAGGACTCTGCGCCAGATCCATGCGCCGCCCCAGGCGCCGTGGACGAGGACGATCGGAGGCAGTGACATCGGTTTCTCCTTGCCGCTCGGTGGTCGGTGACGGTTGTTTGCACCGATTCTGCGCCTGCTGCATCTGTTTGGCCGGTGCTTGCGTAGGGATCGGCAGCAGCGCTGCAACAGCGTGTTGCACGGGCTGCTGTCCAGATGCTGCCGCCATCCGGCGTCGGTCCGTCACTTGCCTGTCGAAAAAAGGAACAACCATGAAGATGTTCAACAAGATCCCGTCGATCGCCGCCGCCACGCTGCTCGGGCTCGCCGCCTGGGCGCCGCATGCCCATGCCGGCCATCTGAACCCGGTGCTCGAGGCCGAACTCGATGGCCGCGAGGAAGTGCCGGCCGAGGGGCAGAAAAAGGCCGGCGATCCCAACGGCCGCGGCAAGGCCTATGTGTTCGGCATCGATGGCGATCCGTTGACGCTGTGCTACATCCTCGTCGAATTGAAAAAGGTCGATGAACTCGAACTCGCGCCGGGCAACGGTCGCGCCGCACACATTCACGAAGGAGCACGCGGATCGAATGGCGGCGTCGTGGCCAATCTGGCCTGGCCGCAGGACGGGCAGGCCGGCGACTGCCTGACCGAAGGCGAGATGGGCAAATTTCCCACCGGCGAAGTCGGCATCGTGCAGCGCATCCTGAACAATCCGTCGATGTTCTACGTCAACGTGCACAACGCCGTTCATCCGACCGGCGCAATCCGCGGCCAGCTGATGGAGAGCGGTGGCGAGCACAAGCACAAGGACAAGAAGCACCGCTGATCGCGCAGCAGGCGGGGCGACCGGCGAACCGGTCGCCGATTTGCGGCTACGCTCGAGCTTTTGAAGCTCAGCTGCTGCGACGATGACCGATCCGATCCCGCCCGGTGGCGGCGAAGAAACCGCCGAATACATCCCGTTCGAGGAATTCCGCAACGGCTTGCCGTTCGGACGCTTCCGGGTGATCGTCAATCCGGTGCTGGCGCGGCGCTTCGTTGCGCAGCGCACCCACGCGACGCCGCTGGCGATCGCGATCATCGGCATCGGCATCGCGACCGCGCTGGCCGGCCATGTGTGGACCGGTGCGTTGCTGGTCGCGGTCGGCGTGTTGCTCAGGCGGGCGGTGCGCTGGCAGGCCGACAAGATCCTGCTGCACCTGACGAGCCGGCATGAATCGACCTACCTGTCGGCGACCACGCAGGGCGTGATGGAAGTGCAGCGCAGCTGACCGCGGCGTGGCGGTCAGCGGCTGACGCGAGCAGGCGCAACGTATCCACGCTGCGCCCGCAAAGCCTGCTCAGGCCGCGACGGCCTCGAGCGCCTGGTTGAAGGTCTTGCTTGGCCGCATCACCGCTGCGCATTTCGACGGATCGGGCCGGTAGTAGCCGCCGATATCGACCGCCTGGCCCTGCACCGCAGCCAGCTCGTCGATGATCTTCTGCTCGTTTTCGGCCAGCTGGCGCGCCAGCGGTGCGAAGTGCGCCGCCAGTTGCTTGTCGTCGGTCTGCGCGGCCAGCGCCTGTGCCCAGTACATCGCGAGGTAGAACTGGCTGCCGCGGTTGTCGAGCTCGCCGGTGCGCGGCGACGGCGACTTGTTGTTGTCGAGCAGCTTGCCGGTCGCCTCGTCGAGCGTGCGGGCGAGGATCTTCGCCTTCGCGTTGTTTTCCTTGATGCCCAGGTCCTCGAGCGAAACCGCCAGCGCGAGGAATTCGCCGAGCGAATCCCAGCGCAGGTGGTTTTCCTCGACCAGCTGCTTGACGTGTTTCGGTGCCGAACCGCCGGCGCCGGTCTCGTACATGCCGCCACCGGCCATCAGCGGCACGATCGACAGCATCTTCGCGCTGGTGCCGAGTTCCATGATCGGGAACAGGTCGGTCAGGTAGTCGCGCAGGATGTTGCCGGTCGCCGAGATCGTGTCCTGGCCACGCACGACGCGCTCGAGCGTATAGCGCATCGCCCGCACCTGCGACATGATCTGGATGTCGAGGCCGCTGGTGTCGTGGTCCTTCAGGTAGAGCTTGACCTTCTTGATCAGCTCGGCCTCGTGCGGGCGGTAAGGGTCGAGCCAGAACAGCACCGGCATTCCCGAATTGCGTGCCCGCGTCACCGCGAGCTTGACCCAGTCGCGGATCGGCGCATCCTTGACCTGGCACATGCGCCAGATGTCGCCCTGCTCGACGTTCTGCGACAGCAGCACCTCACCGGTCGCGATGTCGACGATGTTCGCGGTGCCGTCTTCCGCCACCTCGAAGGTCTTGTCGTGCGAGCCGTATTCCTCGGCCTGCTGCGCCATCAGGCCGACGTTCGGCACCGTGCCCATCGTGCGCGGGTCGAAGTTGCCGTTGGTCTTGCAGAAATTGATCATCTCCTGGTAGATGCGGGCGAAGGTGCTCTCCGGGATCACCGCCTTGGTGTCCTTCGGACGACCGTCGGCGCCCCACATCTTGCCGCCCAGCCGGATCATCGCCGGCATCGACGCATCGACGATCACGTCGTTCGGCGCATGCAGGTTCGAGATGCCCTTCGCCGAATCGACCATCGCCAGTTCGGGCCGGTGCTCGTGACAGGCGTGCATGTCGCGCATCACCTCCTCGCGCAGCGAATTCGGCAGCGTCGCCAGCTTGTCGTACAGATTGACGAGGCCGTTGTTGACATTGACGCCGAGGTCCTCGAACAGCTTCGCGTGTTTCTCGAACGCCTCCTTGTAGAAGATGCGCACCGCATGGCCGAAGACGATCGGATGCGAGACCTTCATCATCGTCGCCTTCACGTGCAGCGAGAACATCACGCCGGTCTTGCGGGCGTCTTCCATCTGCTGCTCGTAGAAGTCGCACAGCGCCTTCTTGCTCATGAACATGCTGTCGATGATCTCGCCGTCCTGCAACGCGACCTTCGGCTTCAGCACGATGGTCTTGCCACCCTTGGTGACGAGTTCCATCCGCACGTCGCGCGCCTTGTCGAGCGTCATCGACTTCTCGCCGTGATAGAAGTCGCCGTGTTTCATCGTCGCGACGTGGGTGCGCGAGGCCTGGCTCCATTCACCCATCGAATGCGGGTGCTTGCGTGCATAACGCTTGACCGCCGGCGGTGCGCGGCGGTCCGAATTGCCTTCGCGCAGCACCGGGTTGACGGCGCTGCCGAGGCATTTCGAATAACGCGCGCGGATCGCCTTGTCGGCGTCGGTTTTCGGATCCTCCGGATAGTCCGGCAGCTTGTAGCCCTGTGCCTGCAGTTCCTTGATCGCCGACACCAGCTGGTGCACCGAGGCGCTGATATTGGGCAGCTTGATGATGTTGGTATCGGGCTGCAGCGTCAGCCGGCCGAGTTCGCCCAGCGTATCGGGCACCTTCTGCGAGTCGTCGAGGTGCTCCGGGAATTCGGCCAGGATGCGCGCGGCCACCGAGATGTCGGCTTCCTCGACCTCGATGCCGGCGGCGCCGGCAAAGCTGCGCACGATCGGCAGGAAGGAAGCGGTCGCCAGATAGGGCGCCTCGTCGGTCAGCGTATAGATGATTCGGGATTTGGCTTCAGCCATCTGGGTCCTCTCGAAAAATGGTTTGGCCGGGCTTGCTCGTGCGGCCGACACGATGGATCGGTCCTTGGGGAACCCTCAAGTATCGGCGATGTCGCCTGCCGGGCACGGGCGTCGGCCGAACAACGGCCGGCCGTTCGCGGTTTTTCCGCAAGCCCGATCCGCCTGGCCAAGCAGCAACCATGCCCGACAGGGGCCGGGCCGGCACCGCCCGGCCCGCGCCGCCTTCAGGCCGCGGGTTTCGCGGCGCCGGCCGCAGCGGCCTTTTCGCGCTCGACCCGTTCGGTGACGTCGCGGGCAACCGCCACCGAGCCGATCGCGCCGCCATCGGCGCCAACCACCATGCCGAAGCTCATCTCGAGGTAAAGCTTCTGGCCGCTCTTGTGCAAGCCGCGCGTCATCGTCGCGCGGCCGTTCAGCCGCGTCTTGCCGCTGCTCATTGCCGCCTCGAAACCGCGCCAGTGCGCCTTGCGCAGGTGCTCCGGGATGATCAGGTCGAGGTTCTGGCCAATCGTCTCGTCGGCGGAGAAGCCGAAGATCGACGCCGCGGCGGCATTCCAGCGCTCGATCGTGCCGTCGCGGTTCGAATAGATCAGCGCTTCGGCCATCTGCTCGACGATGGCCTGGTCCAGATCACTGCCTGTGCTCATGTGTGTTCCCTTGGTTGGCTGCGGTTGATGGATGGATTTTCAGCGTTCGAGCAGATCGCGCTTGTGCTCGACCTTCGCCCATTCGTCGGCGTCGGGCAATGGCGGCTTGCTGCGGGTGATGGTTTTCCAGGCAACGGCCAGTTCGGCGTTGAGGGCGATGAAATCGCGCTGTTCGGCCGGAACGTCGTCGTCGGCATAAATCGCGTCGACCGGGCATTCCGGAACGCAGACGGCGCAGTCGATGCAGTCGTCCGGATCGATTGCCAGGCAGTTCGGTCCCTCGCGGAATGCATCGACCGGGCAGACGTCGACGCAGTCGGTGTATTTGCAGCGGATGCACGCTTCGGTCACAACGAAGGTCATGCCTGCGGCCCCACAAAGAGAGTCGCGGGGGCGGGCGTGGAGTCCGAGCCTCGCATCATCCGTCCTTGCCGTCGGCGCGGGTGGTCAGCAGCCACGGTGCGAAAACGAACAGATAGATCGCGAACGCGGCGCTCCAGGCCAGCGCTGCCACCAACAACGAAAAAATCAGCCATTGCGGCGCGATCACCGGCGCGAAGACGCGTGCAAGCGCCGCCAGCATCACCAGCGCATACGCCAGCACCTCGAGCCTCGAGGCTTGCAGCGGGCGGCCGGTATGGCCGCGGGCGGTGCGCGTCACCATGCCGATGATCAACCCGCCGGTGGCACCGACCGCCAGCGCATGGATGCCAGGCGAGGCGGCGACCAGGCCGAGCTGCGCCAGCGAGAGCAGTGCAAAACCCACCGCCAGCCAGGCATAGGCGAGGTGCAGGATCCACAGGATCGGACGGCTTCGGCTCACCCATGGGCGCCATTGCCACTGGCGGAACAGGTGGCAGGCAGCGGCGAGGGCCAGGAAAACCGCACCGAGCGGGCCGGGGCTTGCGACTGCCCACCAGACCAGCGCGATCGCGGTGATTGCCAATGTTGCCGACTCGAGACGAGGGTTGATCGTCAGCCGCAGTCCGGGCGTTGCGCTGCTCGTGAATGCCGGAACCACCCGCCCGGCGATCACGCACTCGATCATCACGATCAGCGCCAGCGCCGCATGCAGCGCACGCGCCGGTGGCAGATCGACGACGCCGAGCACCGCCAGATGAAAAACGAGATTGGCCGACGCCAGCAGCGCCAGGATCGCGACCAGCGGCAGATTGCGCCGGTTGCCCGCTCGCAGCAGCACCGCCGCAAAAACCGCGGCGACGATCGGCAGCAGCAGGATATCGACGGCGGCGTAAACCGCATATGGCGCAGCAATCGCCGCGATCCGCGCCGCAAGCCAGAGCGCCGCGAGACCGCCGAGCACCGTGCCGCGTGGCGTCGCCAGGCCGGTCCATGCCTTGCCGGCGGTCAGCAGAAAACCGACGATCACGGCGACCGCAAAACCGAACAGCATCTCGTGGCCGTGCCACAGCACCGGACTGGTCGGCAACTGCAGGTTCACGACGCCGAGCAGCATCGCCAGCCACAACGGCATCGCCAGCACGGTGAACAGGGCGGCGCCGAGGTAGAACGGGCGAAACCCCAGCCGCAACAGCGGCCAGCCGCTCGGCTGTGGCAAGGCGGCAGCCGGTGGCATCAGGGGCAGGGTCTTGTTGTCCATGGCGGATCTGCGACACGGGGCTGCCGAAGCGGGCCGTGGATTTTTAACATGCACAGTATATGCATGTTATCGTCCAGCGACCCCAAGCAATGTTCGCTGCAGGGAGTAGCCGATGCGACTGGCCGAATACACCGATTTCACACTGCGGGTGTTGATGTACTGCGCGGCCAATCGCAACCGCCTCGTGACGGTTGCCGAACTGGCCGAACAGCTCTGCCTGTCGAAAAACCACCTGATGAAGATCGTCAATGACCTGGCCCGGCAAGACGTCATCGAGACGCTGCGCGGTCGGGGCGGCGGGCTCAGGCTGCTGCAGGATCCGCAGCAGATCCGCATCGGCGACGTCGTGCGTCGATGCGAGACCGACTTTCGCCTCGTCGAATGTTTCGACCAGCAGACCGATGCCTGCACGCTGACACCGGGTTGCCGCCTGAAAGGCGTCTTCGGCGCGGCGCTGCGCGCCTTCTTCGAGCAGCTCGACGCGGCGACGCTCGCCGACATCGCGGTGCCGACGGCACTGCCGCACAGCGAAGCCAAGGCATGGCCGCTGGGAGGGGGCAAGCTCCGGATTGCCGCGCCGGCCGACAAGGCCTAGAGTGCAGGCAGATCCGCTCGACGGATGACCACCGGAGACCCTCATGGCTGACGAAGAGTTCGTCGAGAAAACACCGCTGGACAAGTGCCGCGACATCATCACGCAGATGAAGGAGATGGAGCACTATTCGCGGGCCAATATCGAGAAGCTGACCGCCTTCTGGCTGCAGCTCGACGATGAGCTGAAACAGAAGGACATCGCGAAAAAGGTCGAGACCTTGCTGACGCAGCAGAACGCCTTCCACGATGCGCTGGAGGGCACGATGACCGACCTGGAAGAGGTCTGCGAGGCGATGAAGCCGAAGGAGGCCTGAGCCGCCGCATCAGGTCGACCGCAGCGGACCGCCGGCCGCGGCCGCCAGCAGCCAGGCGACGAACTGGCCGACCTCGGGCCGCATCGCATGGTCTTCATTGACGATCAGGTAATAGCGGTAGCCGGTTGCCATCTTCAGCTCGGCAAACGGTGTCGTCAGGTGGCCGTTGGCGACCACCTCCTCGATCAGCGGTGACAGGCCGAGCACTGCACCCTGGCCGCGCACCGCGGCCTGCACCGCCTGGTCGATGAAACCGAAGACCAGCCGCCCGGCCGACGGTGTCGGCTCCGGCGCGCCGGCGAAGGCAAACCAGCGCGGCCAGGCGCCGGCCTGGGCCGGGCCCCACTCGTCGTCGAGCACGATCAGCGGCAGCTTCGCCAGATCCGCTGGCGCCTGCAGCGCGATGCCGCTGCGCTCGAGCAGATGCGGGCTCAGCGCCGGCGTCAGCATCTCCTCCCACAGCGGCGTCACGCCGGCGATGCCTGCGATCTGCTGCGGCCGGCAGCGGCGAATCGCCAGATCGATGCCGTCGGCACGCAGGTCGACCTGGCGGTCGCTGGCATCGATGCGGATCTCGATCTGCGGATGCTCGGACTGGAACGCGGCCAGACGTGGCACCAGCCACAGCGAGGCAAACGACGCATAAGTGGTCAGGCTGACGCGTGGCGCGTCGGCGGCGCCGCGGATTTCGTCGACGCAACGGTCGATGCCGGCCAGTGCCTGCGTCGCCGCCGCCAGCAGCCGCGCACCGGCCGGCGTCAGTTCCAGCGCCCGTGTCTTGCGGACAAACAGCGGTTCGCCGACCTGCCGCTCGAGCGACGCGATCTGCCGGCTGATCGACGACTGGGTCAGCGCCAGCTCGTCGGCGGCCTGCGTGAACGACAGGCGGCGCGCGGCCAGCTCGAAACCGCGCAACGCGGCGAGCTGGATCGGCCGGCGGTTGCGGCGCTGCGCCGAGGCAGATGGGTGGGGTTTGTCGGGCATTGCGAGACCATACATGCGTGGAGCGCATGCATCAACTGCGATCTTTTCGTTTGTCGGCAGCGCGCCGCAGTTTTCAAATGGCGCCATCGAACAACCACGCAGGAGCCCGAGATGGCATCGACGATCCACAACCCGCAAGCCAGTTTCATCAACCTCGACCACGACCAGCTGCTGGTGCTGAGCGACCGCCGCGGCAGCCGTGTCGAGGTCGTGTTCGGTGGCGTCTGGCTGACCGAGGAAAACCCTCGCGCGGACCAATTCATCGAGGGCGGGCAGGCCTGGCAGATCAGCCGCCGCGGCCGTGTCGTCGCGGCGGCGATCGGCCGCACCGGCGTGCGCATCAGTGCGCCGGCCGGTCTCGCGGCACGCTGGCGTGCGCTGCTCGGCAGCCTTGCCAGGCACCGGCCGGCGCTCGCGGCGCGCGGCGTCGCGACGCTGCTGGCGGTCGTGATCGGCATCGGCCTCGCCGAACTGACGAGCCGCGGCTTCCATGGTGGCGCGGGACCGATGCATGCATTGATTGCATTGCCGGACGGCGCGTTGTCGAAGCCGGTCTGAGCCGGTCCGGTCCGGCGCGTCGCGGCTTCAGGCCGCCGGCTCCTCGGCTTCGTTGACGACCAGTTGTTCGGCGACGCGGGCATCGAGCCAAGGCAGGCCGATGCCGAGCACGCCGGCCAACCTCGCCAGGCTTGCGGTGTGGCCGCAGATCCGCACCTCGACATCGCGCGCCCGCGCCAGCGCGACAAACCGCTGCAGTGCCTGCACCGCGGCGACCCGCGCATGGTGGGCATTGTTCAGGTCGATCGTGACCTGCTTCGCGCGCGACGGCAGCGCCGCATCGAGCCGCTCCGGCAGTTGCCGCGCCGCCGCGAAATAGAGGTCGCCGGAAACCTGCAGCACGAAGCAATTGCAGGTTTCCCCCGGCTTGTCGACCAGCCAGCCGTCGGCAGCCAGTTCCAGACAGCGGATCTGCGGCTGGCTGGTCTGCATCAGGAACATCGCGATGCCGATGCCGGCGCCGAGCAGGATCGCTTCGTGGAAGCTGATGATCAGCGTCGCCGCGGTCGTCACGACGAACAGCGTCCGCGTCTCGTTGCCGGCGCCGAGCATGCTGCGGATCGCCTTCGGTTTCAGCATGCTGATCGCGGTGGCAACGAGCAGACCGGCGATCACCGGCTGCGGAATCGCGCGGATCATCTCGGCGCCGAACCAGATGATCGGCAGCAGCACGACACCGGCGATCAGCGGCGCCCAGCGGCTGCTCGCGCCGCCGAGGTCGAGCAGCACCGAGCGCGTCAGCGAGGTGCTGGCCGGAAACGAGCCGACCACGCTGCCGACCAGATTCGCGACGCCCTGGCTGCGCAGCTCGGGGCTCAGCCAGCGTTGCTCACCGCGATTGCGCAGCGTGACGATCAGCTCCAGCGAGCCGATGAAGGCGACCGCAAAACCCGGTATCACCAGCGCCTGCACCATCGCCCACGACGGCAGGCGGCTTGCCAGCAGCGGCCAGCCGTCGCTGATCGTCGTGCTCGCACCGAGCGTGATCCAGGCGGTGCCCAGGCCACCGAGATCGGACCAGACCAGCGCGACGCTGGCGATCAGCGTCAACAGCGGGATCGGCCAGCGCGGCGCGTAGCGCCGACCGAGCACGACCGACAGCAGCGCGACGACGGCCAGCGCGATGCTGGCCGGCCGGATCGTCGTCGGATCGAGGTTCGCGAGCCGGCTGATCTCGTCGACGACATTGCGGATATCGGCGAACGGCACGCCGAGAAACTCGTCGAGCTGCATCAGCGCGATGATCAGCGCGGCACCGGTCGAAAAACCGAGCATCACCGCTTCCGGAACGAAGTCGAAGATGCGCTCGGCCTTGAAGGCGACGATCGCCAGCCGCGCCAGGCCGGCCATCACCGTCAGTGTCGCCATCGCGGTCAGCAGCTGCTCCGGCTGGCCGGCCCACGGCGCCAGGCTGGTCAGGATCACCAGCCCGGTGGTATTGGTCGGCCCGACCGTCACATGCGCGCTGCGGCCGAGCAGCGCGGCGACGATGCCGGGGATGGCCGCGGTGACCAGTCCGTACATCGGCGGCAGCCCCGACAACATCGCATACGCGAGGCATTGCGGAATGCCGACCAGCGCCACCAGCACGCCTGCATTGACGTCGCCGGTGGTGGGCATCGGAATCTTGATCATCGAGGCTGCGGTCGGTCGCTGCGCGGTTTCGCCACTGGCGCCGCGGCTGAAGCAGCCGTGCCGGCTCGGCGAGGGGTTGCGGGCCGGCTATTGTCGATGATCGGCGGGCCCGGCAAAGTCTTTGCGGGCGCTGCCGCAGGTTCAGCCGCTCAGCGCCTCGTCGAGCAGTTCGACCCAGTGCTTGACCGGCGTCGTCGTGCCGCTTTGCAAATGGGTGATGCAACCGATGTTGGCCGACGCGATCGCCGCCGGCTGCAGCGGCGCGAGGTTGCCGAGCTTGCGGTCGCGCAGCGCATAGGCCAGCTCGGGTTGCAGCACCGAATAGGTGCCGGCCGAGCCGCAGCACAGATGGGCCTCGTTCGGTGCGACGCGGATGTCGAAGCCGAGTTCGCGCAGCCCGCTCTCGACGCCGCCGCGCAACTGCTGGCCATGCTGCAGCGTGCACGGCGGGTGGAAGGCGATCGTCTGCGCGGCCGGCTTGACGCGGCCCTTCAGCGCGCCGACCAGTTCCGGCAGCAGCTCGCTGAGGTCGCGGGTCAGCGCGCTGATGCGCGCGGCCTTTTCCGCATAGGCCGGCTCGTGGCGCAGGATGTGGCCGTATTCGCGCACCGTGACGCCGCAGCCCGACGCATTCATCACGATCGCCTCGACGTCGCCGCGCTCGACCAGTGGCCACCAGGCGTCGATGTTGTTGCGCATCTGCGCCTTGCCGCCGTCCTGGTCGTTCAGATGGAACCTGACCGCGCCGCAGCAGCCGGCGCTCGGCGCGACGACGGTCTCGATGCCGGCGGCATCGAGCACCCGTGCGGTGGCGGAGTTGATATTCGGCGCCATCGCCGGCTGCACGCAGCCGGCCAGCATCAGCATCTTGCGCGGATGGCTGCGCTTCGGCCACGTGCCGGAGGGCCGCGCTTCGGGCACCTTGGCCTTCAGCGCCGCCGGCAGCAGCCCGCGCACCGCCTGGCCGATCTTCATTGCCGGCGCAAACAGCGGCGACGGCAGCCCTTCCTTCAGCGTCCAGCGCAGCGCGCTTTCGGCCGGTGGCCGTGGCACTTTCTGGTCCACGACCTTGCGGCCGATGTCGACCAGGTGGCCGTACTGCACGCCGCTCGGGCAGGTGCTTTCGCAGTTGCGGCAGGTCAGGCAGCGGTCCAGGTGAAGCTGCGTCGAGCGGGTCGGCTCTTTGCCTTCGAGCACCTGCTTGATCAGATAGATGCGGCCGCGCGGCCCGTCGAGCTCGTCGCCGAGCAGCTGGTAGGTCGGGCAGGTCGCGGTGCAGAAGCCGCAATGCACACATTTGCGCAGGATGGCCTCTGCCTCCTGGCCGTCCGCGGTGCCGGCAAATTCCGGCGCGAGATTGGTTTGCATCGTCGGGCTCAGTCAGCGGGGTAGAGGCGGGCGCGGTGGAAGACGGCGTGCGGGTCGAATTCGTTGATCAGCGCGCGGTGGATGCGGGCCAGCGGCGCGCTCAAGGTATCGAAGCGGCCGAGCGTCGCCGTCGTCGGATTCGCCGCGACAAACAGCGTTGCATGGCCACCGGCGCCGGCTGCCGCCGAGCGCAGCCGCGAGCCGTCGCGTTCGCCGGCCAGATACCAGCGCTGGCCGCCGTGCCATTCGATCAATGGCGCGCCGTCGAACGCGAGCACCGGCGCGGTTTGCGGCACCGACAGCCGCCACAGGTCGCGATCGCCGCGGCCTTCGAACCACGGCAGCTTCAGGTCACGCGTCGCCTGCCAGTCGGCGGCGGCTTCGGCCGCGTCGTGCCGCGTGCCGCCGAGGCGTGCGCAGGCGGCTTCGACCGCCGCTACCGCGCCGCGCAGCCGCAGCCACAAGCGGCCTTCGTTGCCGTCGACGGCCTGCCAGCGGCTGGCATTCAGCGGCAGCGGCTGGCCGCCCCATTGATTGAGCATGCGCAGTGCGTCGGCCTGGCTGCAGTCGAACACCAGTGTCGCCTCGGCCGGCGCAACCGGCAGCACCTTCAGGCTGACTTCGCTGATCATCCCGAAAACGCCGAGCGAACCGGCAAGCACCCGCGACACGTCGTAACCGGCGACGTTCTTGATCACCTGGCCGCCAAAGGTCAGGTGATCGGCGCGGCCATTGATCAGCCGGGCACCGAGCACGTGGTCGCGCAGCCCGCCGGCACTGGCGCGCGACGGTCCGCTGAGACCGGCCGCAACGACGCCGCCGATCGTCGATGCGGCGCCGAAGCGCGGTGGCTCGAAGGCGAGGTGCTGGCCCTTCTCGGCGAGCGCCGCCTCGAGTTCGGTCAGCGGCGTGCCGGCCTGCACCGTGACGACCAGTTCGCTCGGCTCGTAGCTGACGATGCCGTTCAGCTCGGTGGTCGGCAACGGTTCGCCCTGCGGCGGCTGGCCGTAGAAATCCTTGGTTGCGCCGCCACGGATCGACAACAAGGTCTTGTCGGCGGCAGCTGCGCGGATGCGTTCGCGGATGCGGTCGATCGCCGGGGTAGAGGTCTCGGTCATCTCAGGACTCTGGATCGGGCTGAAAGCCGCTGGTCTCGATCGGTCTTGCCATGTCAGAACCTCGGCAGATCGGGATGGGCGAGGCGGCCGCCACGGACCACCTCCTTGCCGTATTCGGCGCAGCGCTGCAGCGTCGGGATCACCTTGCCCGGGTTCAGCAGCCCGGCCGGGTCGAAGGCGCGCTTGACGCCGAACATCTGCTCGTTTTCGGCGGCGGTGAACTGCACGCACATGCTGTTGATCTTCTCGATGCCGACGCCGTGTTCGCCGGTCACCGTGCCGCCCATCGCGACGCTGGTCTCGAGGATATCGGCGCCGAACAGCTCGCAGCGGTGCAATTCGTCCGGATCGTTGGCATCGAACAGCACCAGCGGATGCAGGTTGCCGTCGCCAGCGTGGAAGACGTTGCAGCAGCGCAGGTTGTACTTTTTCTCCATCTGCTGAATCGCGAGCAGGATGTCGGCCAGCCGCTTGCGCGGGATCGTCGAATCCAGGCACATGTAGTCGGGGCTGATGCGGCCCGACGCCGGGAAGGCGTTCTTGCGGCCGCTCCAGAACTTCAACCGCTCGGCCTCGTCGCGGCTGACCGCAATCGCGGTTGCGCCGCAGCCGCGCAGCACCTCGGTCATGCGGCCGATCTCCTCCTCGACTTCCTCCGGCGTGCCGTCCGATTCGCAGAGCAGGATCGCCGCCGCATCGAGGTCGTAGCCGGCATGGACAAAATCCTCGACCGCCGCAGCCATCGGCTTGTCGAGCATCTCGAGGCCGGCCGGGATGATGCCGGCGGCAATCACCGCGGCAACCGCATCACCCGCGTTGCGGACGTCGTCGAAGCTGGCCATGATGCAGCGCGCCAGTTGCGGCTTCGGCAGCAGCTTGACGGTCACTTCCGTCGTCACCGCCAGCATGCCTTCGCTGCCGATCACCAGCGGCAGCAGGTCGAGGCCGGCCGCATCGAGCGCCTCGCTGCCGAATTCGACCGGCTCGCCCTCGGCGGTGAAGCCACGCACCCGCAACACGTTGTGCAGCGTCAGCCCGTATTTCAGGCAGTGCACGCCGCCGGAGTTCTCGGCGACATTGCCGCCGATCGTGCAGGCGATCTGGCTCGATGGATCGGGTGCGTAATACAGATGGTAGGGCGCGGCGGCCTCGCTGATCGCGAGGTTGCGCACGCCGCATTGCACGGTGGCGGTGCGGCCGACCGGGTCGATGCGCAGAATCTTGCTGAATTTCGCCATCGACAAGGTGACGCCTTCGGCATTCGGCATCGCGCCGCCGGACAGGCCGGTACCGGCGCCGCGCGAGACAACCGGCACGCCGAGCGCATGGCAGCTGCGCAGCACCGCCTGCACCTGCGCCTCGGTCTCCGGCAGCGCGACCGCGAGCGGGCGTTGCCGGTAGGCGGTCAGGCCGTCGCATTCATAAGGCGTCGTTTCCTCATGCGACGACAGGATGGCATGGCGCGGCAGCAGCTTCGCCAGCGCCGCAACCACCTCGGCCGACCGGGCGCGGCGGTCGGTGGCGGCGGCAGGAGGTGCGTCGATCGTCGTGGTCATGGCACTGTTCCGATGCGTGGATCCGATGGGTCCAACTCTAGGGCAAGATGCCGACCGACAGGTTGATCGTTTTTTGCCGGCTGGGGGAGAAAATTTTGTCGGCCGGGGCCGGAACCCGACGGCGGCGCGCTCCGCGGAGGCTCAGAGCTTCAGCCAGTCGACAAAGGCGGCACATTCCCAGCGTTCGAGTGCGCCGGGTTGCCAGCAGATGTAGTGGCCCATCGGCGATGGCGTGGCCAGCGGCGACAGCCGCACCAGCCGGCCGGCCTCGAGCCAGGACGCGGCCATCTGCAGCCTGACCAGTGCGACGCCGAAGCCGCTGGCCGCCGCGTCATAGACCAGGCCGAGGTCGTTGAACTGGCCGCCGGCCTGCGGCTCCGGCCGCGTCAGTCCGCAGGCGGCAAACCAGGTGCTCCACGGCTCGAGCGGGCTTCTGAGCAGCCGCACCCGCTGGATGTCGGCCTCGCTGGCAAAACCGTCGAACGGGCCGAATTCGTTCAGATAGGCCGGGCTGCACGCCGGCGTCACCTGCTCGGCGAGCAGCAGCCGGTGCTCGATGTCGGCATATCCGCCGGCGCCGTAACGGATCTCGATATCGGCGGTTTCGGCGGTGACGTCGAGCAGCGGGATCGACACCTGCAGCACCAGTTCGATATCGGGCCAGTCGTTGCGGAACAGCTCGAGCCGCGGCATCAGGAACTGCCGTGCAAAGGTCGGCGTGACCGCCAGTTTCAGCCGCGTCGGGCCGCCCGGCGCGCGGCGTTGCGGCATCTGCTGCAGCGCCGCGAGCCCGGTTCGCACATGGGCCAGGTAGGCGGCGCCGTCGCCGGTCAGCGAAAAATCGTTGCGGCCGAACAGCTTGATGCCGACGTGCGATTCGAGCTGGCGCAGCCGGTGGCTGATCGCACTCGGCGTCACCGACAGTTCGTCGGCGGCACGGCCGATGCTGCGCAGCCGGGCCACCGCCTCGAAGGTGACCAGGCATTGGATCGGCGGGATGTGCTGGACGGTCATTCGGATTGTTCGAAACTGCCGCGGATTCTGCCTGCTCGCCGCCGGCAGGCATCATCGTGGGCCTGCCGGACGACCCGGCCCCCGTGCCGCCACCCTCTCAGCCAGATGCGACCCCCCGACGACGGCGCCACCGTCAGCCACCGCACGGTGCTCGGCATTGCGCTGCCGATCATCGTCTCGAATGTCTCGACGCCGCTGCTCGGCGTCGTCGACATCGCGGTGATCGGCCGCCTGCCGGACCCGGCCTATCTCGGCGCGGTGGCGCTCGGCGCCGTCGTCTTCAGTTTCCTGTTCTGGGGCTTCGGTTTTCTGCGCATGGGCACGACCGGGCTGACCGCGCAGGCGCTCGGTGCCGATGACCAGGCCGAGCAAAGCGCCGCGCTCGGTCGCGCGCTGCTGATCGCGGCCGTGGTTGGTGCCGGGCTGATCGCCCTGCAGTGGCCGATCGCCGAGCTCGCCTTTGTGTTGCTCGACGGCAGCGACAAGGTCGAGGCGCTGGCGCGCAGCTATTTCGATATCCGGATCTGGGCCGCGCCGGCCACGCTTGCCAACTATGCCTTGCTCGGCTGGTTCATCGGCCTCGGCCAGGCGCGCATTGCGCTGCTGCTGCAGCTGGTGCTGAACCTGACCAACATGCTGCTCGATGCGCTGTTCGTGCTGCAGTTCGAGATGGGCGTCGAAGGCGTCGCAGCCGGCACGCTGATCGCCGACGTGATCGCAGCCTGCGTCGGCCTGTCGATCGCCCGGCGCCGGCTCGGCTCGACCGGCTGGTCGCTCGCCGGCCTGCTCGACAAGGCCGGGCTGGCGCGCGCGTTGGCCGTCAACCGCGACATCATGGTCCGCACGCTGGCGCTGCTGGCAGTGTTCGTCTGGTTCATGGCGCAGGGCGCGCGGCAGGGCGACGTGCTGCTGGCCGCCAATGCGGTGCTGATGCAGTTTGTCAGCGTCGCCGCCTATTTTCTCGATGGCATCGCATTCGCGACCGAAGCGCTGGTCGGCCGCGCGGTCGGCGCGCGTCGGCGGCGGCAACTCGGCGCCGTCGTTCGCTTGACCAGCGGCTGGGCGCTTGTGCTGGCGGCGCTTGCAAGCCTCGTCTTCATCGGTCTCGGCCCGACGCTGATCGACGCGCTGACCGTCGACCCGGCGGTCCGCCAGTCGGCCCGCGAACACCTGTGGTGGGCTGGCCTGGCGCCGCTGGCCGGTGTCGCCAGCTTCCAGCTCGACGGCATCTTCATCGGCGCAACCCGCTCGGCCGAGATGCGCAATGCGATGCTGCAGTCGCTGGTGCTGTTCCTGCTCGGCTGGTGGCTGCTGCAGCCCTGGGGCAACCACGGCTTGTGGGCGGCGTTGCATGTCAGCTATGCGGCGCGGACCATGACGCTGCTGCGCCACATGCCGCGCCTGCTGCGCAGCGTCGCCTGACCGCGCCACTGTGCGGCCGGCGTCCGCTGCGCAGTGATCACTTGTTGCGTTTGGCAGCCGGCTTGCGGCTGCGTGGTTTGGCCGGCGCTTTTGACGCCGCTGCCTTCGTGCCCTGCTGCGCCGCGCCGGCGCTCGTCTTGCGCCGGCGTGGTCCGGGTTTGGCGCTGCCGGTTGCCGTTGCAGCAGGTTTGTCGCGATACGCCGCGTGTTCCGGCGCTGCGGCGCCGGGCGGCCGGTCACTGCGTGGTGGCCGGCCAGGCTGGACGCGACGCGCCAGGTCGATCAGCCGGTCGGCCGTCGTTGCCATCGCCGGATCACCGGCCGGGCCGAGCGACAAGGCATCGCAGAATCGCGAGATCAGATCGAGGTGGCTGACGATCGAATCGACTTCCGACGGCTTGACGCTGATGTTGCTGGTCGCGTCGGCATAGGCCTTGACGATCGAATCGAAGACCAGCCGGCCGGTATCGTCGTTGCGTCCAAGGCTGCCCTTGATCAGATGCTCGACCAGCAGCGATTCCGGCGGGATCACCGCGCCCCATGGGCCACGATCGTCGGCAAACCCCTGTTCGGCGTTCTGCCGGCATTGCTGGGCAAGTGCGATTGCCGCGTCCTTGCTGGCCGGACTCGACCAGGAGGTCAGCGAATCGAGGGCCAGCCGGTTCAGTGCCAGGTACGGAAAGAAGCGGCTGCTGCCGGGGCTGCCTTCGGCACTGCGGTAGGCCTCGATCGACTGCTGCAAATGATTGTTCATTGCCGCGCGCGCCTCGTCGGCCTCGGCATGAGACAGCCGCCCGCTGAGCAGACGGCGCGCCTGCAGGCTCGCCTTGCGTTTCCACGCGCTGCCGCGCAGCGCGCTGCGCAGCGAGTTGACTTCGGCGCTGGCCGAGGCCGCTTGCGTTGGATCGGCCGACGCGCTGACCAGCGCATCGAGTCCGTCGAGCCGCTTCAATGCGAGGTCGATCAATCCTTCCGCATGGTCGACCGACACCCGGCCGAGTGCCACCGCTGATGCGATCTCCTCTTCGGCCAGCCGCTCGCCGAGCCTGGCCTCGACATTGGCCAGCCGTTCGATGTCGCGGATCGGCACGACGCCCTGCGCATCCTCGGCGCGGATCGCCGCGAGAAAGCTTTCCCGCGCCTTGTCGAGCTGGTTCAATTCGAGCCAGGTCACGCCGAGCGCCGAATGCAGCTGCGGCAGGCCCGACCAGCCGGGCGGACAGCGCTGCTTGACCATCGCCGTCACTTCGTCGGCGCGGGCGCGGGTTTCGCGTTCGCTCATCATGCCGCGGCGCCGCGACAGTTCGGCGCGTGCCCGGGCCAGATCGTCGAGCAGTTCGTCGGGCGATACATACAACGGCCGACGGCCGCCGCTGTGCGCTTCGACGGCCCGCGGTTCGGCGACCCAGCCGGGGTCGCCATAGGCCTGGAATGCGCCCCAGGTGATGTCGGTCGGATTGTTTTCCCAGGTGCGCAGCCTGGCGTGGAAAACCGCGTCGCCGAAGCTCTGCCGGCGCAGCAGCAGCTCTTCATAGAACACCTGGCCGAACAGTTTGGCGGATCGGTCGTCGACCGCCCAGCCGGCAACGATCACGCAGCGCACGCCGATCTGTATCAGTTCGCTGGCGACGCTGGCCGCCAGCTTGTTGCCATTGCGGCCGCCGTCGATCTGGCCGAGGTGGCAGCAGTTCAGGAATACCAGGTCCGGCACCAGTTCCATCGCGCCGACTTCGGCGGCGGTGATCAGCAGGCCGTCGGACAGCAGCACGCCGCTGCGCTGGCGGCCGTCGACGTGACGCAGGTTGAACACGCCATGCGCCGAGATGTGCAGCACGCGCCACGGTTGCTGGTACAGCATCGCGAAGACCGTGCTGGCCGACTGCTCGGCGCCGATCACCGACTTGACCGCATAACCCATGCTGGCGAGGATGCCGGCGGTCGCGACCGCCTCGGCTTCGGCGCCGGGCAATGGTGGTGGATCGTCGGCCGTCGCAACGACCATCGATGCGCTGCCGCCGGCTGCCGAGGTGACGACCGAGGTGGTCGGAAATGCCGGGCCAAAGCCCTTCACCGATGGGTTGCCGATGACCAGCGCGGTGCGCGCGATCGCCTGCCTGACCTGCTGCCGATAACGCGATGCCGACAGCTGCCGCACCACCGCCGCACGCAGCGACAGCGGACGCGAATCTTCCGGCCCGCGCGACGGATCGCTGCGCCGCGACGGGTCGTCCGCCAGCATCAACTCCCATGGCAGATTGGCGGTCTGGCTGTCGACGACGAGCACGACCCGGTCGAGCTGGCGCGCCGCATCCTTGAAATCATGCGGCACCATCAACTGGAACAGCATGCGGCCGAAATCCTCGTTCCATCTCGGATCGCGGATCTGCTGCGCGACCAGCGCCTCGATCAGCCCGGGCTGGCGCTGCTGCACCACCGATTCGGCGCGGGCGCGCTGGCCGACATACAGAAAACGCAGCCGGTCGGCGACCAGCGTGACATCGGACCGCGGTCCGTTGCGCGGCGCCGGGCCGGTTGCGCCATGCGGGCTTTCCGGCGGGCAGTCCTCCTCGTTGCGGTCGGCATCGGTGATCAGCAGCCGCGGCCAGTAGCTCGAGTTGCGGTCGTCGAACAGGCGCTGGCGCGCGCCTTCGCCGCGCACCAGTTCGCCGCGTGGCACCAGCGTCGCGCCGTGCCGCTCGGCCTGCGAGGCCAGCCGTTCGGTCAGCTGGCGCAGCGCATAAACCGCGGTGATCGCGGTGTCGACATACAGCTCGATGATGTCGAGCCGCGAGATCCGGATATTCAGCCGCGTCGTCTCGAAAAATCGCGCATTGGCTTCCATCACGCCATTGATGATCGCCTCGACCGATGCGCCGACGGTCAGGTTCGCCGATGAATTGAAGCCGATCAGCAGCGTTGCCAGCGGCACCTCGCGATCGGCCTTGCCGAGCACGTCGATGATCTGCAGCAGGTAGCGCAGCGTGCCGGCGCGCACCGCGCCGGTCAGTTCGGACGGGCTCAGCGATCCTTCGTAGCGGCCGAGTCCGGTGACGATCGCGCCGGTCAGGCTGCCGCGTTCGCGCTCGAATTCGTTCGGTATCCGCAGCACGACGGTCGCGGTGCCGCGCGGGCCGGCGTACAGGCCGAGCGTATGACGCTCGGTCAGGTCGCCGGCGAGCAGTTCGCGGTCGACCAGCGACTCCGCGCCGGAGATCGGATCCTGCTCGTAGTGGCCGACCAGGATCGGACTCTTCAGGAAGCGCAGGTCCATCGCCTTCACGACGACCTCGAGCCGGCGCCGCGGCCGCGCGGCGACGCGGTTGCGCAGCGAGCCGCCGAGCAGGCTGCGCTGCATCGCGTCGGGGTCGTCGGCGGTCGGCGGGCCGGCATCGTAGACCACCGGTTGTGGCTGCTCGATCGCGCGCGTCGCCGGCGGCTGCATGCCCAGCAGCGAGGTTTCGCCGGAGGTCAGCAACTCGGTCAGCGCCGGAAAATGTTCCGGCGTCGACAGCAGATCGCCGTGTTGTGCCGGCTGGTAGTAATAGCGGCCGATGCCGCCGATGCGGCCCGAATCCCAGGTCACCGTGCCGTCGCCGCGGGTCGTGCCGACCAGCTTGACCCGCCAGCCTCCCTTGCCGTCGCTCTGCTCGTGCAGCCCGCACGGCGTATTGCGTGCGACACCGAAGACGTAGATGCTGTTGCGCTCGTAGGCCGCCGGCAGTTGCGGGCGGGCGGCGCCGTCCTGCTGCCACAGCCAGCTGCCGGCATCGAGCACCTGCTGCCCTGGTGTGCCGGCCTTCTTGTCGCCGAACCAGAAATCGCTGACCTTCGCGCGCAGCGCGGTCCAGCTGCGGGCATCCTGGTAGTCGTAGAAGCCGCCGCCGTCCGGCTGGCCCTGGAAGGTGTCGATGAAGCCGGGTTTCGGCAGCAGCTGCAAGGCGCCGCGGAAGTTCGCGACGATGTCGAGCACGCCCTGCATGTCGTGCTTCAGGTCGAGCCGCACCAGCGTGCGCAGCGTATCGCCCTTGCCGATCAGGTTGGCAACCATCGAATGCGCACCCTGGTTCGGCGTGCCGCACATCACCAGCCGGGCGCCGTCGCGCGCCATCAGCGCGTCCATCACGGTGCGCCGCTTGTAGATGCAGGCGCGAACGACCAGCCCGCCCATGCTGTGGGCGAGCAGCCGGATCGGCGCGTCGGTCTTCTTCATCAGCTGGTCGAGGTATTCGCCGAGCCGCTCGGCGAGTACGTCGATCGGCTGCCGCCAGTCGTACGGAAAGCGCTCGACGCGGTGGCTGCTCGACAGGTATTCGCAGACCTTGCCATACGACATCGCGAACAGCTCGTCGGCCTCGACGCCCGGTCGGCCCCAGGCGATCTTTTCGAGACCGCCGGTGGCGATGTCGAGCGGATCGAACCAGACGCGGTCGTGGCGGTTCGCCAGCAGATGCGAACCCATCACGCCGGGCAGCACGACGACGATCGGGCGCTTGTCGTCGCCGCCCACCGCGCGGCTGCGTTCGGCACTCGCCAGCGCAGCGTCGTATTCATCGCCGCTCGGCAGCTCGCGGAAGGCCGGCAGCTGATCGGGCTCCGGCGACACCAGCCAGTCGCGCAATGCGCTGCGCGTATCGATGTTGCTGAAATAGCGGAAGTGCGAGACATCGGCGCCGCGGTCGAACAGCACCCGCGATTTCGCCTTCGGTGCAATGCCGGCGAGCATCGACGGCGTATTGACGACCAGGTCGTTGTCCTCCTTGTCGAACAACAGGAAATCGGTCAGCAGCACACCGAGGCGCTTCAGCAGATTGCCGCCTTCGATGTCGCCGGCGATCACCGCCATGCTGATCTCGCCGCGCAGCGGCGCATCGCGCATCAGCCGCGCCATCGGCGAATCCGGCAGCATCGCCTCGATGCCCGGAACCAGATGCGGATTGGTTCTGTTCTTCGCGACCTCGACGACCACGCGCTTGAATGCCGAATACAGCGGATTGCCGAAGAAAAACGGCACCGCACCGATCAGCGTCAACATCCCCGACAGGAAGACATCGAAATTGCCGCTGGCCAGCAGCGTGCCGTTGGCCGGTCCGGCGGTTCGCACATAACGGTCGACGACGATGCGCCGCTCGCGCAGCAACCGGGCCAGCCGGCGCAACTGCTTGCGCTGCTCGGCATGGGCGGCTTCGAGTTCGGCCAGCACGCGCGCCGATTCATCGGCATCGGCGTCGCCGGTGCGCGGGAAGCCATAACAGTAGGAATCGATCAGCGGATCGAAATTGCCGAGGCACAGCAGGTCGGCGACCAGGCCGCCGCGCGAATGCGAGGCCAGCGAGACATGGGCGCCACGCGGCAGCGCCTTGACGAGCTGGATCGCATTCTCGATCGGGCTCTCCGACAAGGTGCGATGCTCGAAGCCGAAGATGCCGCCGGGATATCGCGCCTCCAGCATGCCCCACAGATCGCGGTCGCCGGTGCGCAGTTCGCCGAAGCTGCCGAGCGTGCTCGATCCGGTGCCGTGGACGAAGACCAGCATCTTGCGGTTCTGCGGATCGACCAGCGGCATGTCGTCGACACCGACCAGCATGGCCGGCTGCAGATCGGCCTCGGTGCCGCTGGTGCCGATCCAGTGGTAGAGGCCGGGCTGGTGGGCAAGGCGGCTTTCGATCGCCTCCATCAGCACCTTGGTGCCGAGCCAGCTGACGCCGAGTTCGGCCTTGTCCTGCAATTTGTCGAGCGCGGCTTCGATGATCAGATCGGGCGCGGCCCCGACCGCCAGCGTGAAGACCTTGCTGATCAGGCCGCCGACGGCCTCGCCGAGTCCGCGTCCGGCCGCCGCGCCTTCATTGCGCAGCTTCTCGAGCAGGATGGTGTCGCCATCGAGCATCTCCGGATGGGTGCGACGCAGCGTCTCGCGCAGCCGCTCGGCACTGGTGATCAGCGTGCTGCCGTCGGCCAGTTCGAGCACGATGATCTCGTCCGGCGCCGCTTCGTGGCTCTGCTGGCTGGTACCACCGACGCTGCTGCGCGCGGTCGGCCCGACGTCGAAGGAGCGCACCCGTTGCAGATAACCGGCCGGCAGAAACCCGTCGTCGCGGCCATCGGCCGCGCGCGTTGCGCCCATCAGGATGGCGGGCAATTCCTCTTCGGTCTCGCGGCCGGTCAACTGCAAGCCGACCTTGGTCGGGGTGTCTGCCATCGAAGTCTCCTGTCTTGTCGTGCTGCCTCAGCCGAAGCGGTCAGATCGAAAACGGGCGCTGGACCAGCAACGAGCGTGCGTCACCGAGCGTGAACAGGTTCGGCGACTGGCTCGGCGGCAACGCGGCGCGGACCTGCGCATGCAGGCGCAGGTAATCACCCGCGAACGCGCCGCGGTTCCAGATCCGCAGCAACTCGCCGGTAAAGACACCGTTCTGCTCGCCGTCCATCGCGGTCTGGTTGTCCTGGCAGCCGGCGATCAGCAGCACCGCCGGCTGGAAGCGGCCGACCACCTGCGTCGCATGGCCGGCGGCGCCGACCTGCGCAAGTGCGGTATCGGGATCGACGCGGGCCTTGTTCGCCTGCTCGACGACCCGCTGCTGCACCTTGTCGTAGAAAGCCTGGTGGCGGTCGTAGACGCGCCGCGCGACCGCCGGTGGCATCAGCCGCGGCCGCAGCCCCGGTGGCGGTGGTCTGGGCACCACATCGCGGGTGACGGTGCCGCTGTGGCAGCTGTCCGACACCACGACGATGCGGGTGCCGGCGGCAAAGCGGCTCAGTTCGTAATACAGCTCGTCGTCGACCAGCTGGCCATCGAACAAACACCAGGTCTCGTCCTGCCCATCGACCTCGTCGCCGTCGACATCGCGCACCTGGCCGCCGTGGCCGGCATAAGTCAGCAGCAACAGGTCGCCGGCCTGCAGCGCACGCGCCGCGCGCCGGATCGCAGCCAGCACGCGCGCACGCGTGGCCTGCTTCGTCAGCAGCAGCGTCGGCTTCATCTGCTGGTCACGCGCCAGTGCGGCCATGTCCTCGGCGTCGAATTCGCAGGCTTCGAGCGGGCCGTCCCAGCCTGCATAGTGGGCCGGATCGACACGGTTGACACCGATGTGCAGCGACAAGGCCTGCGCCGGATGGCGGGCTGCGGCAGCTGGCCGGGGCATGGCACCTCCTTCCTGTTGCGACGCACAGAAGCGCCCGGTTCGCGCCATCATGGACGCCTATCGCGCATAACGGAAGACCTAAGTCAAAGTCGTCACCTTCCGAAAAGTCGCCTGCAATGCAATATTCCGGCCGTTGCCGACGTATACCGTTCTCGTGAACCAACTGGAGATCGTGATGAATCTGCGTTCGAAGTGGGCCCGTCTGCTGGCATCGGTGGCGGTGATCGGCCTCGCCTCATGTGGTGGCGACGGCAGCCCGGATACCTATACGGTCAGCGGCACGCTGGCTGGTTCGGTCGGTCCGGTCGTCGTCTCGCTCAATGGCGGCAACAACGTCACCTTGTCGAGTCCCGGTTCGTTCACGTTTCCGACCCGTCTCAGTACCGGATCCTCGTATCTCGTCACAGCCGACGGCGCTCAGAACTGCAATGTGACGAATGCCTTCGGCACCGTCGTGCTGAGCAACATCAGCAATGTCACGATCACCTGCACCACCGTCGTCCGCTCGGCGACCTTGTCCGGCGCCAGTGAAAATCCGCCGGTCACGACCACGGCGACCGGCCGCGGTGCGATCGTCGTCAACCCGACAACGAAGGAAATCACCGGTGGCGCGACGATCACCGGGCTGACGCCGAGCGCCGGCGGCCACCACATCCACCAGGCGCCGGCCGGCAACCCGACAGGCAACGGCCCGGTGATCATCGGCCTGCTGCTGGCTTCCGACGGCCGCACGCTGACGGTGCCGGCGAATACGGTGCTGACCGATGCGCAATATGCCGCATTGGTCGCCGGCGAGCTGTACATGAATATCCACACCGCAGCGCATCCGGGCGGGGAGATCCGTGGCCAGCTGAACCAGCGCGCGAACCTGAGCGCCGGGTTGGCCACGCTGACCGGCGCGCAGGAGGTGCCGCCGGTGACGACGGCAGCGAGCGGCCGCGGCACGATCGTGTTCGACTCGAACACCCGGCAGGTCATCATTGCCTATGCCACGCACACCGTCGCGAGCCCGACCGTCGCCCACATCCACACCGGCGCAAGCGGTGTCAGCGGGCCGGCCGACGTGATGACGCTGAATGCCAATACCGGCCGGTTCACCAGCCCGGCAGCGGCGAGCCTGACGGCACAGAACGTCACCGATTTCCTCGCCGGCAGGACCTACTTCAACGTCCACAGCACGACTTTCCCGGCCGGCGAGATCCGCGGCCAGATCGCGGTGCAGTGAGCTGGTGGTGATGCGGCCGGCGTGCGGCATCTGGCGGGTCCGATAGGTCCGGACCCGGCTGCCTGATGCACGCGCCAGCCGCCTTTCGCCGCCGCCTGCTCGACGCGATGCCGCGGCTGCGCCGTTATGCGCGCTCGCTCGAGCACGACGACGATGCCTGCGACGACCTGGTGCAGCAGTCGCTCGAACGGGCGCTGCTGCACTGGCAACAATTCGATCCGCAACGCGACATCGTCGTCTGGCTGCTGGCGATCGCCCACAATGCCTTCATGGATGCGATGCGCCGCGAGAGCCGCTTGCGATCGCGCCCAGCCGATGGCGTTGATGACGACGACACCGGAACGCACCGCGAAGCGCCGGACCCCGGCCTGCGACTCGATCTGCAGAGCGCGCTGGCATCGCTGCCAGCCGACATGTGCGAGCCGTTGCTGCTGGTCTGCATGGAGCAGTTGAGTTATGCCGAAGCGGCGCAGGTGCTGAACCTGCCAGTCGGCACGGTGCTGTCGCGGGTGCACCGGGCTCGTGTGCTGTTGCGCGCCTTTCTGGCCGGCGAGGGTCGTCGGGGACCGGCCACGGCTGGCACCGCACCCGCGCTGCGGCGGGTGGTCTGATGATGGAAGACGACCGGATTTCCGATCAACAACTCAGCGCCTGGGTCGACGGCGAACTCGACGGGCCGGATCGCGAGCGTGTCGACGCCTGGCTGCAACGGCATCCGGACGATGCCGAGCGGGTGAAGCAATGGGCAGCCGACCGTGCGGCGATCGCAGCGCTCGGCGCCAGGCTCGCGGGCCGACCGGTGCCGCGCCGCCTGCGTGCGGCGGTCTGGCGGGGCGACGGGACGCAGCGCCGCTGGCTTGCCGCTGCCGCTGCGGCAGGGCTGCTGTTGGTCGGTGCGGCGGCCGGCGGCGGCTTCGTCTGGCAGTGGCAACAGGTCGAGCAGCAGGCGCGGCTGGCCGAACTGCGCGAGGCCCTGGCCGCCGGCAGCGCCGATGGCTGGGCGCAGCGCGCTGCACTGGCGCACAGCGTCTATGTGGCCGAGCCGCGGCATGCGGTCGAGGTCAAGGCGCAGGAGGAACATCTGGCGCGCTGGTTGACGCGGCGCATCGACGTGCCAGTCAAGCTGTTCGACCTGCGCGAGCAAGGCTTCGAGCTGGTCGGCGGCCGCTTGCTGCCCGACGGTCCCGGCAAGAGCGCGCAGCTGATGTACCAGGACGGCCAGCAGCGGCGCGTCACCGTCTATCTGCGCAAGCCGGAGCAGGGCACTGACGCGGCGTTCCGCCATGAGCAACACGGCGATGTCGGGATGTTCTACTGGGTCGAAGACGGCGCCGGTTATGCGTTGGTCGGCGAGTTGCCGCGCGAGAGCCTGCTGGCTCTCAGCGAGGCGATCTACCGGCAGATCCAGTGACGGCGGCGCCGCTGGTGCGGCTCAGCCGGCGCAGATCCGTGGCAATACCTCGCCGATCGGCTGGCGCAGCAACACGTCGGCCAGCGCATCCATCGGCGTCGGCTGGTCGTTGACGATGATGATCCGTGCACCGGCCTCGCCGGCCAGCGGCACCACCGACGCCACCGGATAAACCTGCAGCGTCGTGCCGATCGCCAGCAGCAGATCGGCTTCGGCGGCCAGCGCCATCGCCCGTTCGATCACCTCCGGCACCAGCGCCTGGCCGAACGAGATCGTGTCGCTTTTCAGGATGCCGCCGCACTCCAGGCAATGTGGATCGGCCTCGCCGGCGCGGACCCGCTGCAGCACCTCGGGCATCGGCAGCCGCTTGCCGCAGCCCCAGCACATCACCCGGCGCATCGTGCCATGGACCTCGACGACGCGGTTCTCGGCATGGCCGGCCAGCTGGTGCAGGCCGTCGATATTCTGCGTGATCAGGCCGTGCAGCAGGCCGCGGCGCTCGAGCTCGAATACCGCGCGGTGGCCGCTGTTCGGCCCGGCATGCCAGGCCGGATGGTTGATGCGGCTTTGCCAGGCAGCGCGCCGCACCTCGCCATCGGCCAGGTAGTTCTGCAGCGTCGACTGTTTCTCGGCTGCTGGATTTTTTGTCCAGACACCTTTCGGCCCGCGGAAATCCGGAATCCCCGATTCGGTCGAGATGCCGGCACCGGTCAGCACGACGATGCGCCGCGCGGCGTCGACCAGCTGCCGCGCGCGGGTGACCGAATCTTCGGGCGGTGTCATCGTGATGCCTCGTTGCGGCTCAGCGCAGCTGCCGCAGGTTGCGGTCGAACAGGCTGAACAACCGCTCCCAGTGCCGTTCGGCGGCATCACGCTTGTAGACGCCGTTGCGTTGCGGGAAAACGAAGCCGTGCTCGGCGCCGGCATACCACTCGACGCGGTGCGGCGTGCCGGCGACCTCGAGTGCGGACTGCAGTTTCATGACGTCCGCCTTCGATGCCCATTTGTCGAATTCGGCGCAGGCGAAATAACTTTCGCAGCGGATCTTCGGTGCCGCCAGGTGCGGCGAGTCGGTCTGGTCGGTGACCATGCGTGCGCCGTGGATCGACGCAATGCAGCGCAAGCGGTCAGGAAAGGCGGCAGCGGCCCACATCACGAACGGGCCGCTCATGCAATAACCGACTGCGCCGATCCGCGATTCGTCGGCTTCCGGCTCGCCGTCGACGAACGCCAGCATCGCCAGCGTGTCGCATTCGGTGGTCGTCACGTCGAGCGAGTCCATGTGCTCATACATCGCGGCCAATGCGGTCTCGGTGCGCTCCTCCAGCTGGTAGTCGCGCGATCGCCGGTAGTACAGATTCGGCAATACGACGTAATAGCCGACGGCGGCGATGCGCCGCGCCATGTCGTGCAGTTCCTCCCGTTTGCCCGGTGCATCCATGTAGAAGAGGACGACCGGGAAAGGTCCGTCTTCCTCCGGATGGACCACGAAGCTGTTCATCCCGCCATCGGCAGTCGGGATATCGATGTGTCGTTCGATCATGTCTTGTTGGTTCTGGTTTTGTCAGTAACGATGTTTGTGTCGTCCCGGCGCGCGCAGTTCCAGCATCGCGAGCGGCTTCAAGCGGGCAGGATCCGCCGGCGCTGCCACCAGCGTCGGCGCGTCCCCGCGTGGTCGTGGCCGCGCATGAATGCGAGATACAGCAATGGCACAACAAACAGCGTCAGCAGCGTCGAGAATGCCAGACCCCAGACAATACTGGCCGCCACCGGCCCCCACAACAGGCTGTGGCCGCCGAGCCCGAAGGCGAGCGAAAACAGCCCGCCGATCGTCGTCGTCGTCGTGATCAGGATCGGCACGACGCGACGCCGCGCAGCCTGGATGATCGCGTGGATCGTGCTCATGCCGCGCTGCATGCGGTCGTTTGCCGCATCGATCAGCACGATCGCCGAATTGACAGCGATGCCGGTCAGCGCGATCACGCCATACAGCGTATACAGCGACAACGGGTTGTTCGAGATCGCCAGTCCGAAGGCGACGCCGGTGAAGGCCGATGGCACCGTGACCAGGATCATCATCGGCTGGAAATAGCTCCTGAACTGCGCCGCGAGGATCAGGTAGATCAGCCCGACACCGAGCATGAACAGGCTCTGCATCGCGTCCAGGCTCTCCTCGATGTCCTCGAGTTCGCCGGAAAAATCGAGGTCGATGCCCGGATGCTCGGCGCGGATCCTTTCCCAGCCGGCCTTGATGATGTCGTTGGCCGCCTTGGTATCGGTGACCTCCTTGTCGAGATTGGCTTCGACGGTGACGGTGCGGCGCAGGTTGTAGTGGCGGATGAAGCCGCGGCCCGGCTGCACTTCGGCTTCGACCAGCGCGCCGAGCCGGGTCGTCTGGCCGTTCGGCAAGGCAATCGGTTCGGCGAGCAGCGCGGCCGGGTCGGCGCGCAGGTCGCCGGCGCCGCGCAGCGCCTCGTCGGAGCGGATCCGCAGCTCGATCTTGTCGCCTTCGTCGCGGGTGAAGGCGACCACCTCGCCATCAACCGCCAGCCGCACCAGCCGCGCCACCTGCGCCGGATGCAGGCCGGCATCACGCACCGCATCGCGGTCGAGCCGCAACTCGAACTGCATCCGGCCGGGCAGGTTGTCGTCCTGCACGTCCTTTGCGCCCGGGATCGTTGCGGTGATCTGTTTCAGCGCATCGGCGGCGCGCTGGATGCGCTCGAAATCGTCGCCACGCACTTTCACGCTGATCGCCTTGCCGGCCGGCGGGCCGCCCGACAACACGGTAAAACTCTTGCGCCCCGGGCCGGGCAGGTTCTCGATCGTGTTGCGCATCTGCTCGACAACCTCGCTGACGGTGCGTGAATCGTCGCTGCGCGGGTTCAGCGAAACGAACACCTGGCCATAAAGCTCGCCGTAGACCGGTTCGGTTTCGGTGAACTTCAGGCCGGCGGTGCTGGTCACCGCACGTGCCTCGCCAGCCGGGCCGACGCCGCGCAACTGGCCGCGCACCGCCTGCTCGACCAATTGCGTTGCCGCCAACGTATCTTCGAGCGCCGCGGTCGGTGGCATGTCGACATTGACGTAGAACGCGCGGATCGGGTCGAACGAAAAAAACTGCACCCGGATCACGCCGGTTGCGAGCAGCGCAACCGCCGCGGCGACCGCCGCCGCGCCGACCACCGCAAAGCGTTTCGGCCGCCGCAGCACATAGGCCAGCGCCTGGCCGTAACGCAGCCGGATGCCGCGGTTGAAACGCGCCCGCCAGGCCTGCACGCGCGAGTTCGGGTCAAACCGCACACCGATCGCGCCGACATGCACCGGCATCATCCAGAACGCCTCGAGCAGCGAGATCAGCAGCGCCACCGTGACGACAAACGGGATGATGAACATGAACTTGCCCATGATGCCGGGCAGCAGCATCAGCGGCAGAAAAGCGGCCATCGTCGTCGCGACCGATGCGAGCACCGGCTTCCAGACCTCGGCGATCGCATCGAGGCTGGCAGCCAGCGCCTGCTGGCCGCGCTGCATGCGGTAGAAGATCGCCTCGACGACGACGACCGCATCGTCGACCAGCATGCCCAGCGCAATCACGACGCCGAGCAACACCGAGACATTGACGGTGTGGCCGAGCGCATTGAGCACGGCAAACGCGCCGAACAGCGAAAACGGAATGCCCAGCGACACCAGCAGGCCGATCCGCCAGCCGAGAAACAGCCAGCACACCGCCAGCACCATCGTGATGCCGACCAGCGCATTGGTCTGCATCACGCCGATCGCATCGCGGGTCGGCACCGTCTGGTCGTCGCTGAGCACGAGGTCGAGGCCGGAGCGCGCCAGCGTGAGGTTCTGCTCGTCGATGTAGGTTTTCAGCCGGTCGACCAGTTCGAGCGTGTTGGTGCCGGATTTTTTCGTCACCGCGAGCGACACGGCGAGCCGGCCGTCGGTCGCCGCATATTGCGATGCCGGGGCCCGTGCGCGCTCGATCCGCGCGACGTCGCCGAGCCTCGCGGACAGGCCGGGCCGCGTCGACGAAAACACCGGCAGGTCGACCAGTTGCGACGGATCGGTGGCGATGCCCTTGACGCTGATCGACCAGCTGCCACCCTGCGTGCGCAGGCTGCCGCCGGAGGTGTCGCGCCACCAGGCGGCGACGCTGTCGGCGACATCGGTGGCGAGCAGGCCGCGTGCGGCCAGCGCCTGCGAATCGGGGCTGATCAGGATTTCCGGTTCGCGCAGCCCCGACGCATAAACCTGGTCGACGCCGGCCATCCGTTCCAGATCGTCCTTGATGCGGCGCGCATTGATGCGCAGCGTTTCGTCGTCGGCCTGGCCGAGCAGCATCAGCGAGGCGGTCGGAAAGCCGTTGCTGGTCGTGATCTCGAGGATCACCGGTTCCTTCGCAGTGGCGGGCAGTTCGCTCGCCGCCTTGTTCTGGATCTCGCGCCGCAGGTCGGCCATCCGCTTGTCGAAGCTGCGTTCGCTGATCTCGCGGAAACGCACCAGCATGCTGGCGATGTTCTCGCGCGAGGTCGAGATCACGAAGCGCACATCGGCGACGCCCTTGATCGCATCCTCGAGCGGATTGGTGACCAGCCGCTCGACCTCCTCGGCGCTGGCGCCGGGCAGCACCGTCGTGATGCTGACCCAGTTGAAATTGATTTCCGGATCCTGCTCGCGCGGCATCGTCAGGTAGCTGAACAGGCCGAGCAGCAGCACGACGACGAAGCCGATGTTGGCCAGCGGATGGTTGTTGATCAGCGCGCGCAGAAACTGCATCGGCTGCCTTCAGCGTGGCTGTGAGCTGATCGGCTGGCCGTCGCGCAGCCCGGCCTGGCCACGCACGACGATGCGGGTAGTCGGGCCGAGTGTGTCGGGCACCGCACTGGCGCGTCCTTCCTGCGCACCGGGCAGCGCGACAAAACGCGCCACGGTGATGCCGCCGCTGCGCTCCTCGACATAGACACCGAGCTGGCCGGCACGGCGCACCAGCAGGTCCGGCGGCAGATGGGGTTGCCGCTCGATCCAGCGCAGGCTGCCGCTGCTGCCGGGCGCCGGGGCGCCATCGGCGTCACGGAAAACCAGTCGCGCGGTGCGGGTGCGTGCCGGCGCACTGAGCAGCGGGCTGATGCGCAGCAGCTGCAGCGCAAAACTGCCGGCTGGCGACTCGAAGCGTGGTTCCTCGGCGCGGCGCAGGCCGGCGGCGTCGGCCGGGCTCAGCGTGGCCTCGACCTCGGCGGCGCCGGTTTCGGTCAGAACAAACAGCACGCTGCCCGGCGCGACCGTCTCGCCGGTCTGCGCGAGGCGCTGCCGGATCGTGCCGGCAAACGGCGCGCGCAGGCTGGTCTTGTCGAGCTGGCGCTGCGCCAGCGCGAGCTGCGCCTGCTGGCTGCTGCGTTCGCTGCGCAGCAGCGCGACCTCGGTTTCTCGCTGCGCGAGCGCCTCCTGCGAAAAAAATCCCTGTGCGACCAGCTCGCGGGCGCGGCTCAATTGCGCCTGCGCCAACTCGAGCCTGGCACTGGCCGCCTGCAATGCGGCGCGGGCCCGTTGCAGCGCAAGTTCGGCATCACGCGGGTCGATCTGCGCGAGCAGATCACCCTTGTCGACCTGCGCGCCGACATCGGCCGTCCAGCGCAACAGCACGCCGGACGCCTCGGCGGCCAGTTTCGCTTCGTTGCGCGCGACGACGACGGCCGGCGCCTCGCGCTCCGGCTGCAGCCAGACCGTGTCGAGGCGGGCCACGTCGACGCTGGCCGCAGCCGTTGCCGCCGCCGACGCGGCACGGTCGGGCTGCGCCGCCGCAGGCGCCGGCAGACCGCTCGCGGCCAGCAGCGCGATCGCTGGCAGCCAGCGTGCATATCGGCGCCGATGCGGGGCGAGGGTCGGGTTCACGGGCTGGTACACGGTGCGGGATGCTGGCTTGAGGAAAGCCGCCGAGCGGCGTCGTGGCCACAGTCTGCCATGGCCCCGCCAGCAGTCGGCGAGCACTGCAGCCGAACGGTGCGGCTGTTACGATCATTCGACATCCACCCAATGGGATAGCCAGATGAAGATCGATTTTGTCTCCGACGTCGCCTGCCCATGGTGCGCGGTCGGCCTGTATTCGCTGGAAGCCGCGTTGCGCCGGCTCGGCGACGATGTCGATGTCGAACTGCATTTCCAGCCGTTCGAGCTGAATCCGACATTGGCGCCGGAAGGCCGCGAAACGGTCGCCTATCTGGTCGAGAAATATGGCTCGACGCCGGAACGGGTGGCGCAGAACCGCGAGGCGATCCGCCAGCGTGGCGCAGAAGTCGGCTTCAGCTTCGGCGAGCGGCCATGGGTCTGGAATACCTTCGATGCGCACCGCATGCTGCACTGGGCCGGCCTCGAAGGCAAGCAGCGCGAGCTGAAACATGCGCTGCTGAAGGCCTACCACGGCGATGCCGAAAACCCCGGTGCGACCGATGTGCTGCTGCGACTGGCCGGCGAGGTCGGCCTCGATGTCGAGCGCGCGCGGCAGATTCTCGAGTCGGATGAGTATGCGAACGAGGTGCGCGCGCTCGAGCGCCACTGGCAGCAACTCGGCATCAGTGCGGTGCCGTCGATGATCATCAACGACCGCCACCTGATCCAGGGTGGGCAGCCGCCGGAGGTGATCGAGCAGGCGCTGCGCCAGCTGGCGCAGCCGCAGCAGCAAGCGAGCTGAGCGGGCCCCGGTCAGGCCTGCTGCGCACGCAGCAGCAGCATGCGCACCGCGCCGAACGCGATCAGCAGCCCCGAGACCACCGCGGCGATGCCGAGGATCTGCAGCGTGCCCGGCACCTCGCCGAGCACCGGAATCGCCAGCAGCGATGCGGCGCCCGGCACCATCGCGCCGAAAAATGCGGCGCGCGCCGACCCGAGGTAGGCGACGGCGCGGCTGAACGCCAGCACCGCAACCAGCCCGGCGCCGAGGCCCTGCGCAAACACCTGCAGCACCAGCATCGGCACGCCGGCGCTGGCCAGGCGGCCGAGGTCGGACAACGCAAAAAAGAACGGCACGAACAACAGGAACGCCAGCACGACGACCACCGACGTGACGCGCAGCGGGTCGACCTGCCAGCGCCGCGACAGCGCGCCGAACAGCCCCCAGCAGCAGCCGGCGGCGGCAAACAACAGGTCGCCGAGCAGCGTCAGCCCGCCCTCACCGTGCAGCAGGCTGTCGCCACCCATGAAAATCAGGCCGAGGACGACGAAGGCGGCCCCGATCGTGTTGTCGCGCGTCAGCCCCTGGTGCGCAATCAGCGCCGACACGCCGATGCCGACCAGCAGCTGGCAGGCCGGCGCAATCACCGCGCCGTGGGCCAGCGGCGCAAACGTGAAGCCGGTCATGAACAACAGGCTGAAACCGGGGCCGGCGAGCAGCGTCAGGATCATGCCGCGCCGCCAGCCGATGCCGGCCAGGTCGCGCCAGCCCCAGCGCCAGATCAGCGGCGCCATCAACAGCGCGCCGGGCGCAAAACGCAGCAGCGTCAGGTCACCCGGGCTCAGCCCGGCTTTCACGCCGAGCCGCGCGACCACCGTATAAACGGCCCAGATCGACGCGGCGAGCAAGCCCCACAACAAGCCGGTCAGCCGGGCCTTGCGCTCGGCTTCGGCGCTCGCCGCGTCCATCGACAGGCTGCTTCGGTCAGGCGGCCATTACCGAAACGTGTTTCGTCACGACATAGGCTTCCATCGCCTCCGGTCCGCCTTCGGAGCCATAACCCGACTCCTTGACGCCGCCGAACGGCAGTTCGGCCACCGGTGCTGCCGGCTGGTTGATCCACAACATGCCGACTTCGAGCCGTTGCGCCAGCTGGTGCGCATTCTTGATCGACTTCGTGAACGCATAACCGGCCAGGCCGAACGGCAGCCGGTTCGATTCGGCGATCGCCTCGTCGAGCGTGTCGAAGCCGCGGATCGCGGCGACCGGGCCGAACGGCTCGTTGTTGAAGATGTCGGCGTCGAGCGAGACATCGGTCAGCACCGTCGGCGCAAAGAAGTTGCCGGAATTGCCGACACGTTCGCCGCCGGTCGCGATCTTCGCGCCGGTCTTCACCGCGTCGTCCATCACCTTGGCCATCGCGGCGAGGCGGCGCTCGTTGGCCAGCGGGCCGAGCGTCGTGCCTTCGGCCAGGCCGTCACCGAGCTTCAGGCCCTGCGCATGCTTGACCAGTGCCGCGGCAAATTCCTCGCGCAGGCTGTTGTGAACGAGAAAACGCGTCGGCGAGATGCAGACCTGTCCGGCATTGCGGAATTTGGCGCCGCCGGCGCACTTGACCGCCAGCGCGACATCGGCGTCCTCGGCGACGATCACCGGTGCGTGGCCGCCGAGCTCCATCGTCGAACGCTTCATGTGCTGGCCGGCGAGTGCGGCGAGCTGCTTGCCGACCGGCGTCGAGCCGGTGAACGTGACCTTGCGGATCACCGGGTGCGGAATCAGGTAGCCGGAAATCTCGGCCGGATCGCCGAAGACCAGCCCGACGGTGCCAGCCGGCACGCCGGCGTCGATGAAACACTGCAGGAAGGCGGCCGGCGACGCCGGTGTCTCTTCCGGCGCCTTGACGAGGAACGAGCAGCCGCTGCCGAGCGCGGCGCCGATCTTGCGGACGATCTGGTTGACCGGGAAATTCCACGGCGTGAACGCAGCGACCGGGCCGACCGGCTCCTTCATCACCAGCTGCTGCGCATTGATGTTGCGCGACGGCACGATGCGGCCGTAAACACGGCGGCCTTCGTCGGCAAACCACTCGAGGATGTCGGCGGCGGCCAGCACCTCGCCGCGGGCCTCGACAAACGGCTTGCCCTGTTCCTGGGTCAGCAGCCGGCCGATCGCGGCGGCGCGTTCGCGCACCAGTGCAGCGGCCTTGCGCATCGTTGCGGCGCGTTCATTGGCGGGAATCTTGCGCCAGGCCTCGAAGCCGCTTTGCGCAGCGGCCAGCGCGCGGTCGAGGTCAGGGATTCCGGCATGTGCAACCTTGCCGATCACCTTGCCGGTGGCCGGATTGACGACATCGATCGTCTTGCCGCTGGCAGCGTCGCACCACTCTCCGGCGATCAGCAGTCGGGTGTCGGAATAGGTCGTTTCTGAGCTCATGGTCTTCCTCGTCTGGGGTTGCAGGGGCTGGTGCAGGCGGGCGCGCCGTCTGCACAACAGGTCGATCATCGCATCGACTGCCAATCCCTGCCCGGACGGCGGTTCTTCGCAACCCTATATCCAGCGGGCGCGCAGGGCCAGAAACGGAAAAAGCCCGCGACGGCAATGCCATCGCGGGCCGGAAACCGGCGGCGGACACGAAATGAAACCGCCACCGCTGCCGCGTCGAGCGCGGCCGGATGCTGGCTTATTTCGACGCCTTCAGGTCGGCCTCGGCCATCTTCTTCTCGTATTTCGCGGTCACCTTGGCGCGATCGGCATCGGTTTTCGCCTTTGCCATCGCCTCGATGCCTTCGGCATGCGCCTTTGCCTTGTCACGCGTGGCCTTGGCCTGCTTCATGCAGCTCTTTTCGGCGTCGCCCTTCATCTCCTTGCACTGCTTCTTCGCGGTCTTGTATTCGGCGTCGGCCTGCTTTTCCATTGCCTTGGCTTCTTCCTTGCTGCCCGAAAAGCTGACGCTGCCGCTCGCCGAAGCGGTTGCCGTCGTCGACGCCATCGGTGCAGCCGGCGGCGTGGCCATCGGCGCCGGTGCCGACGCGCCCGGGGTCATCGGGGCGGCGCCCCCGTGGGATGCGGCCGATACCGTCAGGCTGGTCAGGCCGGCCAGGGCGGCCACTGACAACGCGATCAATGACTGTTTCATGGGGTTCTCCTCAAGCCGGAAATCCCGGCAACGAGATTCCACTCGGCAGCCCATTGCCCGGCTGTAGGACGACGCCTCGAGATGATGCAAGCGGCCGCCGAGCGGCAAGGCCCACTCGATCGCCACCGCTGTGCATCGCCGATTCCGACCCGCGAAGGGGAGCCGTTCCTACAGATTGCAGCCGCACCTCTTTCTACGATGGCTGACACATTCACTTCTTGCGAGGAAAACGAACATGACAGACAAGACGATCAAAACCCTGAATGAACTGATCGAGACGTGCAAGGACGGCGAATATGGTTTCAAGGCCTGCTCGGAGCAGGCGAAATCGCACGAGCTGAAGTCGATGCTGGCATCGCGCGCCAGCGAGTGCCGGATGGCTGCGCAACAACTGCAGGCGCTCGTCACCCGCATGGGCGGCAAGGCCGAGGACGACGGCAGCATGCTCGGCGCGATGCACCGCGGCTGGGTATCCGTGAAGGCCAAGCTGTCGAGCTATGACGATCTGGCCGTGCTCGAGGAAGCCGAGCGGGGCGAGGATGCCGCACTCGAGACCTACCGCGACGCGTTGAAGGACGATCATCTGACGCCTGAAGCGCGCACGCTGGTCGACCAGCAATACCAGGGCGTCAAGCGCAACCACGACGAGGTGCGCCGCCGCCGCGACGAGCTGAAGGTCAAGAGCTGATCATCGCCGGCTGAGCAAACAGCCGAACTGCCCGCCGGAGATTTCTCCGGCGGGCGTTTTTGCGTCAGACGCGGCGATCGGTGGCGCCGCAGGCGGCCGGCAGATGGTTCAGTCGAGCAGTTCTCGCGGGATATTGCCGCCGTTCGCCGCGAGCTTCTGCATCACGGCCTTGTGCAGCCAGATGTTCATCGCTGCCGAATCGCCCATCTTCTCCGGCGGGCAGCCGAGTTCGGCGGCCAGTTCCTTGCGCTTGTCGAGGCTGCTGTCCAGACCGAGCAGCTTCAGCAGATCGACGATCGAGGTTCGCCAGTTGAGCTTCTGTGGATTGGCCGCGGCCATCGCATCGAGCTTGGCGACCATGTCCACCGGCGCCACCGGCGCTGCAGGTGGTGCTACCGGTGGCGCCACTGGCGCAGGCGCGTCCATCGATCGGCTCTGCTCGGGCACTCTGGATGGGGCAACGGTGGGTTGCTTCTCTTCCTCCTTGTCGCCGATACCGAGTTTGCCGAGTATTGATTTGAAGAAGCTCATGCCTTGATCCTTGGGAACGGGTTGGCGCCGGCGTATGACGACGCCTTCTGACGATACACCGCATCGACCGATGCGCCTTGTTCCTGGTCAAACGCGGCGCGCAGCGCCGATCCGCCTCACGGCAGCGTCGACAAACCGCACTTCCATGAGCCGGCATCGGCTGCGACACTAGGACGATGCCTGATCGCTTGTCCGATGCGCCGGCGGTGATTGCGACGCAGCCGGTCGCCGGCTGGCGCCGCGATGCCGTTGCCGCTGCCAGCGGAACGCTCGCCGCACTGCCCAGCGTGCTGACGCAGGGCCTGCTGGCCTATGCTGCGCTGGCGGCAGCGGGCCCGGCGATCGGCATCCCGGCCGCATTCGTCTCGATCGTGGTTGGCGGCATCGTCTTCGGCCTGCTCGGGCGCGGCCCGATGCCTGCCGGCGCACCGACCGCGGCGCCGGTGCTGATACTCGCCGGGCTGGTTGCGCAGGTCGTCGCCGATCCGGCTTTCGACGTGCACGATGTCGCGGCGGTCGCCAGCCTGCTCGCGTTGACCGCCGCAACCGTGGTCGGCATGGGCATCGTGCAGTTGCTGATCGCAGCGGTTGGCCTCGTCAAGCTGGCCAAGTTCGTTCCGCAACCGGTGCTCGCCGGTTTCATGAATGGCGTCGCGCTGCTGATCGTGCTGACGCAACTGCCGCTGCTGCTCGGCTGGCCGGACGGGTCGTGGGCGATGCAGGGCTGGTCTGCGATCGGTGGCATCCAGACCGGCACGTTGCTGGTTGCGTTGCTGACGATTGCCGCGATCCACTTCGCGCCGCGGATCACGCGCCGCGTGCCGGCCAGTTTTGTCGGCCTGCTGGTCGGCATCGTTGCCTGGTTCGCGATCGAGCGCCTGCTGCCATCGCTTGCGCTCGGCCCGCTGACCGGCAGCCTGCCGCAGGCGCTGCCGCGCGCCGATCTGCTGGCGCCGTGGTTCGGTCCCGACCAGCATGTGCTGCTGCAGCGCCATGCGCTGGCCGCGCTGACGACGGCAGCGCTGCTGGCGGTGATCGGCACCCTGACGATGGTGCTCGACGGCCTTGCCCTCGACCAGGCGCTGGGCGCGCGGACCGATGCAAGACGTGAATTGCTGGCGCTCGGCGCAGCCAACATCGCCAGCGGCTGCTTCGCCGGTCTGCCGGTGTTGCTGCACCGCACCCGGGCGCTGGCGATCACCAGCGAAGGCGGCCGCGCACCCCAGGCACTGATTCTGGGAACCGCGCTGTTCGCGGTGCTGGCGCTGGCCGGCGGGCCGATGCTGGCGATGATCCCGAAGGTCGTGATGGCCGCGATCATGGTGATGATCGCCTGGTCACTCGCCGATCAGTGGACACACCAGCTGATCGCGCAGTGGTGGCATGGTCTGCGCACGCCGGACCTGCAACTCAATCTCGCGGTGGTAGCCGTCGTCGCGGTCTGCACGCTGGTGTTCGGCCTGCTCGCCGGCGTGGCGATCGGCGCCTTGCTGGCGATCGTGATGTTCGTGCGCAGCATGAACCGCTCGCTGCTGCGCAACCGCTACGACGCGACGGCATTGCCATCACGGCGCATCTACCCGCCAGACCACGAAGCGCTGCTGCGCCGGCTGCGCCAGCGCATCGTCGTTCTCGAGCTCGAAGGCGCGCTGTTTTTCGGCAGCGCCGACCGCCTCGCCGACGAGGTCGAGGCGCTGCCGCGCAGCTGCCGCTGCATCGTGCTCGATTTCAAGCGCATCACGCTGATCGACGCCTCTGGCGCGGTGGTGCTGGCGCAGATCGGCCAACGCCTGCAGGCGCGCGGCGTCGTGATGCGGCTGGCAGCGGTCGCGAGCGGCAACCGCCACGGCCAGGCCCTGCATGAATTCGCCGCTGCGGCGCTGTCGCCGGATCACTGGTTTGCCGATGTCGACCAGGCGATCGAGGCGGCCGAGGCCCAGCTTCTCGCTGAACACGATACGGGATCTCGGTCCAAGTCGGGCGCTGTCGAACTGTCGGCGTGCAGCCTTGCCGACGGCCTCGATGCGGCGCAGCTCGGCCGGCTGGCCGCGTTGCTGGAGCGACGCGAACTGACCGCCGGCGAGCTGCTGTTCCGCCAGGGCGAAAGCGGCGATCGGCTGTATGTGCTGCTGTCAGGGTCGGTCAGCGTCGTCAGCGCCGCTGCGGTGTCGGCAAGCGATCCGGCGCCAGCCAGGCCGGCGCTGCCGAGGCAGCGTTATGTCAGTTTTTCGCCCGGCATGATGCTCGGCGAGACGGCGATGCTCGACGGTGGCGGCCGCACTGCAGACGCCGTCGCCGACCTGCCGTCGGTCGTGTTGTCGCTGAGCCGGCGCTCGCTCGACGAGCTGGACCGGCAGGATCCGCTGCTGTGTTCCAGGCTGTATCGCAACATTGCCCGCCACCTGTCGGAACGGCTGCGCGCCGCCGCGGCCGCGTGGCGCAGCAGCAGCGGCTGAGAAGAGCGTGATGACATCGACCGAGCAGCAACAACTCGTGGCCGCGATCGAAGGGCTCGAAGCGCAACGCGTGCTGCTTGGCGATGCCGTCGTCGACGCGGCACTCGGTCCGATGCGTTCGCGGCTTGCCGAACTGGCCGCCTCGGGTGCTTCAGCGCCGGCGCCAGGGCAGGCGGCGGAGGCGCTGCGCCTCGTCACGGTGTTGTTCACCGACATCGTCGGCTCGACGCAGATCGCGCAACAGGTCGATGCCGAGGACATGCTCGAGCTCAGCAGCGATGCCTTGGCGTGCCTGTCGGCGGTTGTCGACGCCCATGGCGGACGCGTGCTGCGTTATACCGGTGACGGGCTGAAGGCGGTATTCGGCGCCGATGCCGTGCACGAGGACGACGCCGAACGCGCCGTAGCCTGCGGGCTGGCGCTGCAGGCTGAAGCAGGGCGCCTCGCCGACCGCTGGCGCGAGCGCTGGCCGGGCTTCGTCTTCTCGATCCGTGTCGGCATCCACAGCGGGCAGGTCGCACTCGGCGGCGGCATCGAAGGCGGCTCGACGGCAATGGGCAGCACCGTCAATCTCGCGGCCCGTATGGAACAAGCCGCTGCAGTCGGCAGCGTGCGCATCAGCCATGACACCCAGCTGCTGGTGCGCGGCCGCTTCGATCTCGAGGCGCAGCCGGCGTTGCAGATGAAAGGCTTCAGCGAGCCGATGCGCAGCTACCGGGTGGTGCGCGCGCTGCCCCATTCGGCGGTCGCCAGCGGCCGCGGCGTCGAAGGACTGCCGACCCGGATGATCGGCCGCGACGCCGAGCTTGGCATCCTGCAGCAAGCCTGCACGCAGCTTGTGCTGCGCCGCCGGCTCGCGGTGATCAGCATCGTTGCCGAGCCTGGCATCGGCAAGAGCCGATTGCTGCAGGAATTCGAACACTGGCGGCGCAGCGGGCAGTCCGCGCCGACCCGACTGCTGCGGGGTCGGGCCACGCCGCAGACCGAGAACCAGCCGTTCGGTCTGCTGCGCGACCTGCTGGCGACATGTTTTGCGATCGCCGATGACGACGACATCGCCACCGCGAGGCAAAAATTCGAGCAGGCCATCGTGCCGCTGTTTGTCGGCGACGATGGCATCGACGTCGCCGAAGGCCACGCCCATCTGCTCGGCCACCTGATCGGCATCGACTGGCGCGACAGCGTGCACCTGCGCGGCATCCTCGACGACCCGCGGCAGATCCGCAACCGCGCGCTGCATGCGGCTGCGCAGAGTCTGCGCAAGCTGTCGGCGATCGACGGCGCGCCGATCGTCGTCGAGCTCGACGATCTGCACTGGGCCGACAACGACAGCCTCGATTTTCTCGACTACCTGTTCGATGTCGGCCGCGACCTGCCGTTGCTGGTGATCGCGTTGTACCGGGGCACGCTGTTCGAGCGCCGCCCCGACTGGCTTCGCGCGGTGCACGACCACCAGCGCATCGACCTCGCGCCGCTCGACGATGCTGCCAGCATCGCGATGGCCGACCAGCTGCTGCGCAGGCTGCCGGAAATACCCGATGCGCTGCGACAGCGCATCAGCGGCGATGCCGGCGGCAATCCGTACTACATGGAGGAGCTGGTCAACATGCTGATCGATCAGCGCGCGATCCTCGTCGACGAATCGGCTGAACAGTGCTGGCGGCTCGACACCGATCGGATGTCGGTCGCCCGCTTGCCGCCGACCTTGACCGGCGTGCTGCAGGCCCGGCTCGACGGCCTGCCGGCAGCCGAGCGGCTGGGCCTGCAGCAGGCCAGCATCGTCGGAGCGGTTTTCCGGGACGCGGCACTGGCCGCCGTCGACGAGACCGCGCCGGCGGCGCTGCCGGCGCTGGTGCGGCGTGAACTCGCGCTGCCGCGGCACGACGTGCCGGACGCTGACGATGGCGACGCTGGCGAATATGCCTTCAGGCACCAGATGCTGCACCAGGCGACCTATGCGACCGTGCTGAAGCGAACCCGGCGCGAACAACACGGCAGGCTGGCGCGCTGGCTGGCCGCGCAGACCGGCCTGCGCGCCAATGATTCGCTCGCTGTCACCGCCTTGCATTTCGAGCTTGCGGGAAACCCGGCAGAGGCGGCCGAATTCCATGCGCGGGCGGCCGAATATGCCGGCTCATGCCTGGCCCATGATGCGGTCGGTTTTCATGTCGGGCGTGGGCTGCTGCTGCTCGACGAGTCAACAGATGCTGACAGCCGGGGGCTGCGCTGGCGGCTGCTCGATGTGCGCGAACGTTCGCTCGAATTGCAGGGCGACCGGCTGGCGCAGGCCGCCGACATCGATGCGCTGGAGCGGCTTGCCGCTGATCTGGCTGATCCGAAACGGCGCGCCCATGCGGCCTGGCGGCGCAGCGTGATGGCGCAGCGCATCGCCGACTGGCCGGCCTGCGAACAGGCGGCCCGGCAGGCGATCGCGCTGGCGACCGAGGCCGGCGCCGACGAACTCCGGTTGCTGGCAATGCGCCTGCTCGGCCGCTCGCTGCTCAGGCCCGGTGATCTGGCGAGCGGCGCCGCCGTGATCCGCGATGCGTTGCAGCAGGCGCGGCAGCGCGGGCTCGATTCGGTGCAGTCGTTCTGCCTCAATTCGATGGCGGTGATTGCCGGCATGCAGCGCGATCCGGTTGCCGTGCTCGACTGGTCGCGGCAGGACCTGGCGGTCAACCGCCGCATCGGCAACCGCCGTGGCGAGGCGGTCGGCCTGAGTTCGGTCGGTTGCGCGCTGGTCGACCTCGGCCAGCATCACGAGGCTGCCGCGGCGCTCGAGGAAAGCCTGCGCCTGCTGCGCGCCAATGGCGACCGTCCGGCCGAAGCGGCGACGCTGTGCAGCTTGTCGACCGTCGCGCTGCGCGAGGGCGATACCGCCGGCGCAGCGGCGCGTGCCGAGGCTGCGATCGACATCGCCGGCGCCGTGCAGGCCCGCGCGACGCAGGCGATTGCGCTCGGCAAACTCGGCAATGCGCGGCTGGCGGCGAATCAACTCGAGGCGGCGGCGCAGGCCTACCAGGCGTCGCTCGAACTGGCAGTTGCGATCGATGACCCGGTTCGCCACGATGCCACCGCCGGGCTTGCCAGCGTGGCACTCGCGGCCGGACAGCTCGGCCAGGCCCTGACGTTGATCGACGAGCTGCTCGGAGAACTCGCCAGCGGCGGCACTTTCGATGGCGCCGAGGACCAGAGCCGGATCGAGCTGAGCTGTTTCCAGGTGCTGGCCGCCGCCGGCGACGATCGCGCCGGCGCCTGCCTGCAGCGTGCGCAGGCCAGGCTGCAGGCATGTGCTGCCGCGATCGGCGACGAAGCCATGCGCAGTGCGTTCATCGAACATGTCCCGACCCATCGGGACATCCTGTCGGCTTCGCTGGCGGCCCGCTGAGCGGAGCTACCGACAGCGACTCCGTGCCACCGGCGCTGCCGGCTCAATCGTCCCAGCTGGCGACCACCTGGTCGAGGCCTTCGCGGTAGTCGCTGAATCGCGGCGACCAGTCGGGCACCATCGGTTGCGGCGGCGTGGCGGGCATCGACAGCGCGGTCTGCTGCATGTGTTCCTCGTGCACGATCATCCGCATCAGCGGCGACGCCAGTCGCGGTACATGCATCGGGCATGCGCGGCCGATCCGGTGCGCAAAACCATCCATGAATTCGATGAACGGCAGCGGCCTGCCATCGGTCGCATAGAAAGTCTGGCCAAGATGCTGTGGCCGTGCAGCAGCAAGCAGCGCAGCGATCGCATCGTCGTGGTGCAGGTGGTCCTGCAACGCATCACGCGGCCCGGCCCAGTATGGCCGGCCGAGCCGGAACGCGCGCCGATAGGCCTGCAGATCCTGGCTGGTCGGCCCATACAGGTAGCCGAGGCGGACGACGATGCCGCCGCGCGAACTCGACAACACCATGTGTTCGCATTCGGCAATCACCTGGGCGATCGAGCGCAGCGGATCGAGCGCCGGTTCGCCACGGATGAACGAACAGCTGGCATGGACCAGCAGATCGCTGCCGCTGCGCAGCGCGCGCCGCGTATCGCCGAGTGCTGCGCGCGCAAAACCGGTCCAGGCATGGCCGTCGTGCAGCAGCGTATTGGCCTGCTGCAGTGCCAGGTTGAAATGGACCCGGCCGGGGCAACGTTGCGTTGCCATCAGCCGACCGAGTTCGGTGCGCGCGCCGGTCAGTGTCGGCTTGCTTCCCGCGGCCCGGCGCTTCGACCGCGCGGCCGGTGCCGCTGCCGCGGGGGATGGATCGGGAGCCGCCGCGGCGCGAGGGGGTGTCATGCGCCCGATGATGCCGCATTCGTTGCGGCGTGCAGTTGGTGTTTGCGCGCGGGCCGGTCTTTCAACCCATGGCGGCGACCCATTCGTCGATCTGTGTCGTCAGCACCTCGAGCGGCAATGCGCCCTGATCGATCACCGCATTGTTGAACCGGCGCAGGTCGAACTGCGGCCCCAGTCTGCTGCGCGCCTTGTCGCGTTGCGCGAGGATGTGCTGCTTGCCGACCATGTAGGCCAGCGCCTGGCCCGGATTCGACAGGTAGCGGTCGACTTCGGATTCGATGTAGACGCGGCTTTCGCCGACATCCTCGATCATGCTGTCGATCGCCTGCTGGCGGCTCCAGCCGAGCGCATGCAGGCCGGTATCGACGACCAGACGTGACGCGCGGAAGGCCTGCGCCTGCAGATGGCCATAACGCTCCTGCGGCGTCTCGAACAGGCCGATCTCGTCGCACAGGGTTTCGGCATACAGCGCCCAACCCTCGCCGAACGCGGTGTGGAAGGCATTGCGGCGGAATGCCGGCAGGTCGCCGAGCTCGAGTGCACGCGCGCCCTGCAGGTGGTGGCCGGGCACCGTCTCGTGGGCGACCAGCGTCGCCACCGCCCAGCGCGGGCGGCGCTGGAAGGCGAGCACGTTGGCGTTGTACCAGCCGGGCCCGCTGCCATCGTCGGCTGGCCGGTTGTAGTTGTCGGCGGCGCCGGCGCCGAGGTGGGCCGGCATCGGCCGGATGCCGTAAGGCGCACGCGGCAATTCGGCAAACAGCCGCGGCATTTCCGGATCGAGCCGTTTTGCGGCAATCCGATACGCGTCGAACAGCGCTTCGGCATTCGGATAAAAATGCTCCGGCTGGCGCAGATGGGCAACAAACTGCTGGAAGCTGCCGCTGAATTTCAGCTCGGCCATCACCTTGTTGATCTCGCCGCGCAGGCGCGCCAGTTCGTCGCGGCCCATCTGATGAATCTGCGCCGGCGTCAACGCCGTTGTCGTCTGGTCGCGCACGCGTTCGGCATAAACCGCATCACCGCCGCGATAACGCAGCAGGCCGCCGGCCGCCGGCGCGGCCGGCAGGTAACGCTCGACGATGAAGCTGCGCAGCTGCTGCAGCGCCGGCAGCACCCGGCTGGTCAGCACCGCCTCGCCATGGGCGCGCAGCTGCTCGCGGCGCGCCTGCGCAATGCCCGGCCCGAGCTTGCGGAACGGTTCGAAAAACGGCCCTTGCCGCAGATCGGCCCGCAGCTGGCCGTCGAGCTGGGCCAGTGCGCGCTCGAGCACCGGACGCGCCGGCACCCAGCCGAGTGCGATGCCGCGCGCCATCGAGTCGATCTCCTGCGCGAGCCGCGTCGGATAGCGGTCGAGGCGGGCCAGCAACTGCTCGACCTGCTGCTCGTTGTCGACCGGCACCGAGCGCAGCAGGTTCGACAACGAGGTCTGCGTGCCGCGCAGCGAACCGATGCGCATCGTCCGCCAGCCTTCCAGCGCGGCCTCGCGGACATCCGATTCGCGACCAAAAATGAACAGCTCGCGCGAGCGCCGGTCGGTCAGCGACAAGCCGTCGGCCGGTATCGCCTTCGCTTCGGCGAGCCAGCGGGCATTCATCGCATCGCGCTCGGCGATGCCGGCGGCCGATAAATCACTCCAGCGGTCGCCGAAGCGGTGATCGCCGCGCATCGTCGCCCACTCCGGCGAGCGCCGGGCCGACTCCTGCCAATAGCGGTCGAACAGCGCATGCAGCGCCCGCGACGCCGCCGTCGGTTTGTCGGCCACTGCGGTGGCCGTGTGGACGGTGGTGGCGGAGCCCAGCAGCGGCAGGGCGGTGGCGGCAAGCGCCTGGCGTCGGTTGATTTGCATGGGGCGCGATGCTAACCGCGGCGCCCCTCCGGTCAGACCCTGAGATCGAAGTACCAGCGCACCGAGTGGAAAAAGACCGGCGCCGCAAAACACAGCGGCGCCAGCCGGTCGAGCAGGCCGACTGCGCCGGTGACCGCGCTCAGTTCGCCCCACGGGTGGACGCCGGCATCGCGCTTCAGCGCTTTCAATACGAATGCGCCGAGCGTGCCGGCGCCGCCGGCGATGAAGGCCAATGCCAGCGCCTGCGACGGCTTCAGCGGCGTGACCCAGAACAGCGCCGCGCCGACCAGCGCCGCCGAGCCGGCGCCGATCAGCCAGCCGCGCAGCGAGAACCAGCGGTCGATGCGCCGCGCAACCGGCCGCCGGCGCAGCCAGCGGCTCGCCAGCTGCTGGGCAATCTGTGCCGCGGTGACGACGACGACCAGGAAAAACAGCAGGAAGGCGCCGCGCCCTTCGAAGCCTTCGAATTCGAGCAGCAGCAGCGCCGGCGCGTGGCTGAGGCCGAACACGCAGACCATGATCGCCCACTGGATCTTCGCATTGCGTTCGAGAAAGCGGTGCGGGTCGCCGGCCAGTGCGCTGATCACCGGTATCGCAAAAAAGACATAAACCGGGATGAAGACGCTGAAGATCTCCGAGCTGCGGTTCGCGACCAGCACATATTGCAGCGGCAGCACGACAAAAAACGCCAGGATCAGGCTGCGGTGGTCGCCGCGCCGCGTCGGCGCGAGCGTGATGATCTCGCGCAGCGCGAGGAACGAGATCACGCCGAACAACAGCGTCGCGCCGACCGGGCCGGATATCCAGGCCAGCCAGAAGACGATGCTGCCGATCCACAAGGTCCGCAGATCCCGTGTCAGTCGTTCCTGCTGCTGCAGGCTGGCCGTCGCGCGCGACGACCAGACATAGGCGAAGACGGTCGCCAGCACCAGCAGCCCGAATACGAACAGGAACAGCAACGCCACCTGCTGGCCGACATCGAGCGCGCGCAGCACGTTCATTGGCGGTATCTCATGAGGTGATCGGCCGCAGCGCGACCACCGCGGCACGGGCCCGTTCGAGAAACTGCGCCTTCGATTCGCCGTCGAGCAACTGCATCGGCTTGCCGAAGATCGCGCTGCACAACACCGGCACCGGCACCACCTCGCCCTTCGGCATCACCCGCTGCACGTTGTCTATCCAGGCCGGCACCAACTGCACATCGGGGAACTGCTGTGCGAGGTGGTACAGCCCGCTCTTGAACGGCAGCGGCAGACCCTTGCTGCTGCGGGTTCCTTCCGGAAAGATCACCAGCGAATCGCCGTGGGCCAGCGCATCGACCAGCGGCTCGAGCGGATCCTGGTCGTCGGTGCGCTGGCGGCTGACATAAACGGCATGGAATACCTGGCTTGTCAGCCACTGGCGGAACGGGCTCGAGGTCCAGTAGTCGCGCGCGGCGATCGGCCGGGTCCGTGCGCGCAGCTCGTGTGGCAGCGCGGCCCAGATCAGCAGCCAGTCGAGGTGGCTCTGGTGGTTCGCGAAATAGATGCGTTGGGTCGCTTCCGGTGGGCAGCCGCGCCAGTGCCCCTGAGCGCCGGTGATCAGCCGCGTCACCGCGACCAGCAACATGCCCATCAGCCGCGCCAGCTGCATCTCAGCGGTGCCCCGCCGTCCGCAGCCGCGATGGCGCTGCCTTCTGCAGCAGCGGGAAGCTTGAACGTGCGGGTCGTGTCATTTCAGCCCTGGTCGTCCTCGATCGCAAATCGCAGGCCGGCGTTTTGCTGCAGCCGGCGTGCCAGCGCCAGCCCCATCGCGGCGCCCGGCGTCCAGACGCCACCGGCGGTCGCGTCGCGGCCGATGTCCTCGATCAGGCACAACGCGGCCTCGGCAATCATCTTCGACGTCGACCCGTAACCGGGATCGCGGTCGCCCTTGACCGACGCGACCAGCGTGTGCTGTCGATCGGCGGTCTGGCCAAAAAAGCGCAGGTCGTAGCGGCCTCGTTCGCGCGCCTCGCGGCCCGGCCCTTCGCCCGGCTTCGGCAATGCATAACGCTGCAGCAGGCGCCGGCTCGGGCCGATCGTCAGCATCGCCGCCTGCACCTTGCCGCCGGCGGCGAGCAGCCGCGCGCGCCACTGCCCCTTCGCGCCGCGCCCGGTCATCATCTTCTCGTCGTATTCGAAATCGATTCCCCACGGATGGCCGCGCAGCGCATTCGTGCGGTGCACGTTCTTGGTATTGATCGGCGCCATCATGAACGGCCCGGACCAGGCGCCGGCCAGCTTGTCGTAATCGGCCGACTGGCCATCGGGCTGGCGCGGGCCGCGAAAACCCGGCGTCAGTGCAAACGGGTCGGCCATCGTCCGCGCAAGCGTCGGGTCCTCGGCGATCTGCTCGAAGCTCGCCAGCGCACTGGCGACGGTGCCGCCCGACATCCCGCCCTTGATCGAGCGCACCCGGCCGTGGACAAAACGCATCGGTTCGCCGAAGCGGCGCACCGCCTCGTGCTGCAGGTAGACGACGCCGAGATCGAACGGGATCGAATCGAAACCACACGAGAAGACGATGCGTGCGCCGCTGGCGTGCGCCAGCGGTTCGAGCTGCGGGATCATCTTCGCCATCCAGGCCGGCTCGCCGCACAGGTCGAGGTAGTCGGTGCCCGCCTCGGCGCAGGCCCTGACCAGCGGCTCGCCGTGGCGCTGGTAGGGGCCGACCGTCGTGATCACCGCACGGCTGCGGCCGACCAGCCGCCTGACTGCGACTGCATCGGTGGCATCGGCGACCAGCAGCGGCAAGGTGGCGGGTGCGCCGATCGCGTCGCGCACCTGTTCGAGCTTGTCCTTGCTGCGCCCGGCGATTGCCCACGACAACGAAGATTGCGCGCCATGCGTCTGCTGCAGGTATTCGGCGACCAGCCGACCGGTGAAGCCGGTGGCGCCGAAGACGATCAGATCGAGGTTCCTGTCCATCGTGTGGGTCTCCTGGCCGATCACCGGTGCAGCAGCGCATCGAGTTGTTGCCGTTCGGCGCTGCAGTCGCCAAAGGTCTGCTCGACCCATTGTGCGTCGTGGTAGGTCGCCAGATAACGTTCACCGGCATCACACAGCAGCGACAGCACCGAGCCGCGCTCGCCGGCGCTGCGCATTTCGGCGGCGATCTGCAGCATGCCGACCAGGTTGGTGCCGGTCGACGGACCGACGCGCCGGCCGAGCAGCTCCGACAGCAGCTGCATCGCGGCGATCGACTGCCGATCCGGCACCTCGATCATCCGGTCGACCAGCGTCGGCAGAAAACTCGGCTCGACGCGCGGCCTGCCAATCCCCTCGATCCGCGACCCGGGCCCGCGCAGGCCGGCGTCGCCGCTGCGATGGTATTCGGCAAATACCGAGCCGACCGGATCGGGCACGCACAGCCGGGTCGGGTATTTGCGGTAACGCAGGTAGCGGCCGATCGTCGCGCTGGTGCCGCCGGTGCCGGCGCCGACGACGATCCAGCTCGGCACCGCAAAACGCTCGTGTGCCATCTGCGAAAACATGCTGTCGGCGATGTTGTTGTTGCCGCGCCAGTCGGTTGCCCGCTCGGCGAAGGTGAACTGGTCCATGTAGTGGCCATTGCACTGGCGCGCGAGCTGCGCCGCCTCGTCGTAGACCTCGTCGGCGCGGTCGACGAAGTGGCAGCGGCCGCCATAAAACGTGATCTGCGCGATCTTCTGTGCCGACGTGGTGCGCGGCATCACCGCGACGAAGGGCAGCTCGAGCAGCCGCGCAAAATACGCTTCGCTGACCGCGGTCGAGCCGCTCGATGCCTCGACGATGGTCGTTCCTTCGTGCACCCAGCCGTTGCACAAGGCATAGAGGAACAGCGAGCGCGCCAGCCGGTGCTTCAGGCTGCCGCTCGGGTGCGTCGATTCATCCTTCAGATACAGGTCGATGCCGTCGGCGTGCAGCGCCGGCAGCGACAACGCGATCAGGTGGGTATCGGCGCTGCGCTGCACATCGGCTTCAAGCAGCGAGATCGCACGGGCCAGCCAGGCCGAATCGGAGATGGACGCCATATGGCACCATTGTGGCGCGTGCCGGGCGCGGTCAGCGCGTGGTGGCGGTGGCTTGGCAACAACGAGGGTCTTGGCGGAAGCAGGCGGATGTTTACATCGTTGGCGAACAGATCGATCAGCAACTTGTCCATCGTGTGCCTGGCCGCTGCGCTGTCGGCGTGCGCGATCGCACCGCAGCTGCGCGAGGGTGACGAGGTGGCGGCCAGTCCATGGGCAAGCGCGTCGGATGCGCAGCGCGCCGAATCGGCCTGGGCCCACCAGACTTTTCCCGGCAAACGCGCCAGCCACTACCGGCCGCAGCGCAAGGATGGCCGCGATACCGTGATGGTGCGCGCCAGTTCGTCGGCGAGCATGGTGCGGCGGCGGGTTCGCATCGAACCGGGTGAACTCGGCAGGCTGCGTTTTTCGTGGCTGGTGCCGGAGGTGATTGCCAGCGCCGACATGACGCGCCACGACCGTGAAGACTCGCCGGTGCGGGTCGTGCTGGCATTCGACGGCGACCGCAGCAAGTTCTCCGCGAAGGATGCAATGAAGTCCGAACTGGCCGAGACGCTGACCGGCGAGCCGATGCCGTATGCGACGCTGATGTATGTCTGGAGCAATGACCAGGCGGCCGAGTCGGTGCTCGTCAATCCGCGCACCAGCCGCATCCGCAAGCTGGTCGTCGAGCGCGGCGCCGACAATGTCGGCCGCTGGCTCAGCTACGAACGCGACGTCTGTGCCGATTTCCGGAAAGCCTTCGGTGAATCTCCGGGCCGGCTGCTGTCGATCGCGATCATGACCGACACCGACAACACCCGCTCGGAGGCGAAGGCCTGGTATGGCCCGGTTCGCCACGTACCCGCCGCCGGCGGCTGCCTGACGGCCGAATAAGCGGCATCCGGCTTCAAGCCATTGCAGCGCCGTTGCGCCGGGTCACAGCAGGCCGCCGTCGACCATCACGACCTCGCCGGAAGTCTTCACCGCGTCGACGCCGAGCCACCAGATCGCACGCGCGACATCCTCCGGCAGCACCAGTTCGCCGAGCACGGCGCGCTGCCGATAGGCCTCGGCGCGCGCGGCAAAACCGGCGGCGCCCATGCCTTCGCGCAACCACGTCGAGTCGACCATGCCCGGCGCCACCGCATTGACGCGGATCTCCGGCGCCAGCGCACGCGCCAGACCAAAGGTCATTGCATTGACAGCGCCTTTCGACGCCATGTAGGCAAGCGATGAACCGGTGCCCTTTTTCGACGCGATCGACGACAGATTGACGACCGCGGACCCCGGATGGCGCTTCAGCAGCGGCACGAAGGCGCGCGTGACCTGGAAGCTGCCGGTCACGTTGACCGCCATGATGCGTTCGAAATCGGCGGCGTCGAGGCCGTCGAGATCCTTTGCCGCAACAAACTTGGTCGTGCCGGCATTGTTGACCAGCACATCGGCGCGTTGCCACTTCGCATCGACCTCGGCGGCCATCCGCCGGCAGGCATCGTCGTCGGCAACGTCGGCCTTCGCGACCAGCACCTCGACGCCGAAGGCGCGGCACTCGTCGGCGACCTGGTGCGCCGGATCGGGATGGCGCGAATAGTTGATCACGACATTCCAGCCGCGCTGCGCATACAGCCGTGCGGTCGCCGCACCGATTCCCGACGACGATCCGGTGACGACGCAGACCTTGCGTTCGGCGCCGCTCATGATGCGGCGTCCACTTCGTTGAATACCTCGCGCGCATTGCGGAAGCCGTCGATCGCCGCCGGCACGCCGCAATAGATCGCGGTCTGCAGCAGCACCTCGCGGATTTCCTCGCGCGTCACGCCGTTGTTCAATGCGCCGCGCACATGCAGCCGGAATTCATGCGGCCGGTTCAGCGCCGTCAGCATCGCCAGGTTCAACAGGCTGCGGGTGCGCCGGTCGAGGCCGGGCCGGTTCCAGACATCACCCCAGCAGTACTGCGTGACCAGTTCCTGCATCGGCCGGTTGAAGTCGTCGGCATTGCTGATCGATGCATCGACATAGGCGGCGCCGAGCACCTCGCGCCGCGTCTGCAAGCCCTTGTCGAACAGATCCTCGTCCATCGTCGCACCTCCGTCTTCGTCAGGCGGCCATCCTAATCTGCGCGGAGACTGTGGTCAGACCGATCGGTCGGCCAACGCGCCGAGGTGGTCGATCAGCAGCCGTGCGGTCGCCGACAGCAGCTTGTCCGGCCGCGCGCAGATGACGAAGCGCCGGCGCGCCCAGTCGTCGCCGAGCGGCACCATCACCAGCCCGGCGACCGCGGCCTGAGCGGCCACCGATTCGCGCGGCAGGATCGCCAGCCCGAGCCCGGCGGCAACGATGCGGCAGGCCGCATCGAGGCTCGACACCTGGACGCGGCGCACCAGCTGCTGGCCGGCCAGCGCCGCCTCGCGGCGCAGAATGCCTTCCATCACACTGCCCGGCGCGACGCCGATCGACGGATGGTCCAGCGTCTCGGCGAACAGCAGTGTTGCCCGGCCGGCCAGCGGATGCTTCGGCGGCAGCACCGCACACAGCTGGTCGCTGCGGTAGGTCCTGGCCTGCAGCCCGGTCAGGTCGGCGACGTCCCACAAGACCCCGAGGTCGGCCGCGCCGGCATGCACCGCGTCGACGATGTGGCGGCTGACCGCTTCGTCGAGGGTCACGCGGACCGCCTGGTAGCGGGCCAGAAAGCCGGCGATATCGTCCGGCAGCTTTTCGGCCAGTGCCGATACGCTGGCGATCACCCGCACGCTGCCCTGCACGCCGCTGGTGAATTCGCTCAACTCCGCATACATGCGTTCCATCGTGCCGAGCATGTCGCGCGCCTGGCGCAGCAGCGCTTCGCCGGCAGCCGTCGGCTCGATACCGCGGCGGCCGCGGATCAGCAGCGCAGCGCCGACCTCCTGCTCGATCGCGGCGATCCGTTTGCTGACCGCCGACGCAACCAGCGCCTCGCGGGCCGCGGCACGCGCGATGTTGCGCTCCTCGCAGACCGCGACAAACAGGCGCAGCGAAAGCGGGTCGAAATGTCGGTGGGGCGCTGCCGAACGCATGGTCGTCATCGTCTGATTGTGCCCTGCCGAAATGGAACGACATCAGTTCCAAAATAACGCTTTCGTCGCCTTACGGAACGTCTAGAGTCACGGCGATGAAAAATCCAGATCCTGCCGGCATCGTGATCCGCGAGGTTGGTCTGCGCGATGGGCTGCAAAGCATTGGCCAGGCGTTGCCGACCGCGCAGAAGATCGAGTGGATTCGTGTTGCGCATGCCGCCGGCCTGCGCGAACTCGAGGTTGGCTCGTTCGTCCCGCCATGGCTGCTGCCGCAGCTCGCGGACACCGCCGAACTGGTTGCCGAGGCGAAATCGCTGCCCGGTCTCGTCGCATCGGTGCTGGTGCCGAACCTGAAAGGTGCGCAACGCGCGCTCGACAGTGGCGCCGATTCAATGCTGCTGCCGCTGTCCGCCAGCCATGCGCACAGCATCGCCAACCTGCGCAAGACGCCGGATGCCGTGGTCGAGGAAATTGCCGAGATCTGCAGGCTGCGCGACGAAGCCGGATCGGCTTGCCTGGTCGAGGTCGGCATCAGCACCGCATTCGGTTGCACGATCCAGGGCAGGGTCGAGCCGGCAGAGGTGCTGCGGCTGCTCGCCGCAGTGACCGCAGTTGGCGTCGACCGTGTCGGGCTTGCCGATACCGTCGGTTATGCTGACCCGCAGATGGTTGGCGAACTGTTCCTCCGTGCGCGCGACGTCGTCGGCGACAAGCTCGGCTGCGCCCATTTCCACGATACGCGTGGCCTCGGCATCGCCAATGTGATGGCGGCATGGCAGGCCGGTGTCACGCGTTTCGACGCCTGCCTCGGCGGCATCGGCGGCTGCCCGCATGCGCCGGGCGCGAGCGGCAATGTCGCGACCGAGGACCTCGCCTATCTGTTTGCCAGCATGGGCCAACCTACCGGGATCGATTTCGACGCGCTGCTCGAACTGCGCGGCCGGCTGGCCGGCTGGCTCGACGGCGAGACGCTGCACGGCAGCATTGCGCGTGCCGGCCTGCCGAAGACGATGCGGGAGGCGCTGGCATGACGGCCGCCGGCGAGCGCCTGGTGCCGCAGCCGCTGCAGGGGCTGCGCGTTGTCGAGCTGACGCACATGGTGATGGGCCCGACCTGCGGCATGGTGCTGGCCGACCTCGGCGCCGAAGTGATCAAGATCGAGCCGATCGACGGCGAAGGCACGCGCCGGCTGCTCGGCGCCGGCGCCGGGTTTTTTCCGATGTTCAACCGCAACAAGAAAAGCGTTGCGATCGACTTGCGGCGCCCCGAGGGTGCCGAAGCCGCGCGGCGGCTGGGGGCCAGTGCCGACGTCGTCGCCGAGAATTTCAAGCCCGGCACGCTGGTCAAGTTCGGGCTCGACTACAAGACACTGTCTGCGCTGAACGAGCGGCTGATCTACGTCAGCCACAAGGGTTTTCTGCCCGGCCCGTACGAGCACCGCACCGCACTCGACGAAGTGGTGCAGATGATGGGCGGCCTTGCCTACATGACCGGCCGGCCCGGCGATCCGCTGCGTGCCGGCACCAGCGTCAACGACATCATGGGCGGCATGTTCGGCGCAATCGGCGCGATGGGTGCGCTGATCCAGCGCGGCATCACCGGCCGCGGCATGGAGGTGCAGTCGGCGCTGTTCGAGAACAATGTCTTTCTGATGGGACAGCACATGCTGCAATATGCGGTGACCGGCCGCGCGGCCGCACCGATGCCGGCGCGTGAAAGCCCGTGGGCAATCTACGACGTGTTTACGGTCCGCAATGGCGAGCAGATCTTTCTCGCCGCAGTCAGCGATGCGCAGTTCAAGGCTTTTTGCTCGGCGATGGGTTATGCCGACCTGCAGTCCGATCCGGCGCTGGCGACCAACAACCAGCGGGTGCTGGCACGGCCGCAATTGCTGGCGACGCTGCGCGAGCGGCTGGCCAGCCATTCGGCCGATGAACTGGCCGCGATCTTCGAGGCTGCCGGCCTGCCGTTTGCGCCGATCCGCAAGCCCGAGGATTTGTACGACGACCCGCACCTGAGCGCCACCGGCGGCCTCGCCGACATTGTCGTCCCGGACGGCGAGAAGGCCGGCCAGACGGTGAAGACAACACTGTTCCCGATCGCGATGGACGGTTCGCGCCTCGGCGTGCGCCTGCAGCCGCCGCGGCTTGGCGAACATACACGCGAACTGCTCGCCGGCGTTGGTTATACGGCGCAGCAGATCGACGATTTGCGCGAGCAGCACGTGGTTGCGTGAGCAACAACCGACAATCCGACATCAACCAGAAGGAGACAACGATGAATCCGTTCCGCACCCCGTTTGCCCGCATCGCGCTGGCCAGTGCCGCCGCGCTGTGCCTGGCTGGCCAGGCCGCTGCCGCCGACTACACGATGCGCATCAGCCACCAGTTTCCGCCGACCCACCATTCGGCGGTCAACATGGAGCAGTTCAAGAAGGAAGTCGCCGAGCTGACGAAGGGCCGGGTCGAGGTGCAGACCTTCGGCGCCGCGCAGCTGTTCAAGCCGAACCAGAACCACCCGGCGGTGGCCAGCGGCAAGGTCGAGGCCGCGCTGATCCTGAGCTTCCAGTGGGGCGGAACCATCCCCGAGATGAGCGTGACGATCATTCCCTACCTGATGACCTCGGTCGCGAAGCAGAAGGCCTTCATCAAGTCCGATGCCGCCAAGCTGCTCGATGCGAAGATGGCCGAGAAGGGCGTCACCAACATCGCGTGGATCGTCGACACCAACGACGGCATCTTCACGTCGAACGGCAAGCCGCTGGTCAAGCCGGCCGACTTTGCCGGCGTGAAGATCCGCGGCCTGAACAAGCTGTTCGACGAAGGCCTGGTCGCGATGGGCGCTTCGCCGTCGGCGATGCCGGGCTCCGAGGTCTACCAGGCGCTGCAGACCGGCGTCATCGATGCCGGCTTCACCGGCGTCGAGGCCGCACACAGCCGCAAGTTCTACGAAGTGCAGAAATTCGGCGTCGCGTCGAACATCATCCTCGCGTTCGACAACCTGGTCGTCAATCCGGCCTGGTGGAAGGGCCTGCCGAACGATGTGCGCGCGGCGATCCAGAAGGCCGCCGACCAGGCCGTTGCGCGCTCGATCCGCAAGAGCGACGGCATCCCGGCCGAGAACATCAAGATCCTGAACGACAACGGCATGAAGGCGATCGCGCTGACGAAGGCGCAGGAGCAGGTGATGGCCGATGCGATGCAACCGGCGGTGAAGAAGGAATTCCTGCGCCAGACGGCGCCGGACGGTGTTCGCCTGATCGAGGCATTGGACAAGTTGTGAGCACCGCCGGAGCGGTTGCGGCGCTCCACGCCCTCGAGGAGCCGGGCCGCTGGGCCCGGCGCGGCCTGTGAAGCCCACTGGCGGACCGGCGGAGCCGGATCCGCGGTGGCCGCTTGGCCTCTGTCCGCGAAAATCCAACTCTTGAGCGATTCAATGAAGGTAGCGAAACCGGGCCCGGCGCTCGAGGCGCTGGGCCGCGTCGTCGGCGTGTTGTCGGCGGTCGCGATGGGCGTCGCGGCGTTCTGCCTGCTGGCGTCTTTTGCGCTGATCGGCTGGGCGGTCGTGATGCGTTATGTCTTCAATGCCGCGCCGGTCTGGGTCGACGAGGTGGTCGGCTTTGCGCTGGTCGCGATCGTGATGCTGGCCGCTGCGCAGACGCTGCGCCGTGGTGAGCACATCGGCGTCGACCTGCTGACGGCGCGCTTGTCTGACGCCGCGAGCCGCTGGGCCCGCATCTGGGCGGCGATTGCGGTGGGCATCGTTGCCGGCGTGCTGATCATCAACGGCTGGGGCACCGCGAGCCTCGCGAAGATGCTCGGCCTGGTTACCGAAGGCTCGCTCGAGTGGCCGACCTGGTGGCTGATGCTGCTGATGCCGATCGGCGGCAGCCTGCTGCTGCTCGCGGCGATCGAGGCCGCGTGGCGCGCCGCGATCGGCCTGCCGCCGCTGGCCGCTCCGGCCCACGGCGAGAAGGACGCGCAATGACGATCGCGCTGCTGTTCATCGCGCTGTTGCTGCTGCTGTTCACCGGGCTGCCGATCTTCGCCGGGCTGGCGCTGTTCGGCGGCACGCTGCAACTGGTCACGCAAGGCGAACTCGGCTCGGTCACCGAGGTGATCTTTGGCGAGGTCAACCGCTACCTGCTGGTCGCGATCCCGCTGTTCGCCTTCATGGCGCACATCATGATCCGCGGCAAGATCGTCGACGACCTCTACGACACCGCCTATACGCTGACCCGCCACCTGCCTGGCGGTCTCGGCATCGCGACGATCGCCGCCTGCACGATCTTCGCGGCGATCTCCGGCTCCAGCGTCGCGACCGCGCTGACGATCGGCGCGGTCGCGATCCCGCAGATGATCAAGTTCGGCTACGAACCTCGCGCTGCATACGGTCTGGTCGCGGCCGGCGGCACGCTCGGCATCCTGATCCCGCCGTCGGGCCCGATGGTGCTGTACGGCGTCACCACCGACACCTCGATCGGCGGCCTCTTCATGGCCGGCATCGTCCCCGGCCTGCTGATGGCCGGCGTCTTCGTCGGCTGGAGCATGCTCAGCACCGCGATCTCGCACAAGCACATCGCCCGCGAGCCGCGCGCCAGCTGGCGCGAGGCGCTGAGCGCGATCCGCAAGTCGGTGTGGGCGATCTCGCTGCCGGTCTTCGTGCTCGGCGGCATGTATGCCGGCATCTTCACCGCGACCGAAGCGGCCGCCGCCGGATCATGGCTGGCGCTGCTGATTGCCGCGCTGGTCTACCGCAACCTCGGCCTGCGCGCAATCTGGGAATCGGCGATCGACGCCTGCCGGATCTCGGCGATGCTGTTCATGATCCTCGCCGGCGCATCGGTCTTCGGCCACGTGATGACCAAGCTGCGCATTCCGCAGCAGATCGTCGAGGCGGTGATCGCCACCGACATTGGCGTCACAGGATTCCTGCTGGTGATGATGGCGCTGATCTTCATCCTCGGCATGTTCCTCGAGTCGATCGCGATCATCCTGATCACGACGCCGGTGATCCTGCCGGCGATGATCCACCTGCAGATCAACCCGATCTGGTACGGCATCCTGCTGGTGATCAACCTCGAGCTGGCACAGATCACGCCGCCGGTCGGCATGAACCTGTTCACGATCAAGGCGATCACGAAATCGCCGCTCGGCCCGATCGTGCGCGGCGCCGCGCCCTATGTCGTGTTGATGATCGCGGTGCTCGGCGCGGTGATGGCCTGGCCGCAGATCGCGCTGTGGCTGCCGGGGACGATGCTCGGGCGTTGACGCCGCCGGGCCCGGTCACGCGAACTCGAACTCCGCGTCGACCACTCGGCCTTGCCAGACCTTTTCCCAGCGGCCGTCGATATACCAGCCGACCTCGCCCCGGTCGGGAACGAGCATGCCGCCGCGCCTGCGATAGTCGCTGAAGCGACCCTCCCACGCCAACTTGCGATAGCCGCCGTCGAACGATCCCCAACGGCCAGGGGTGAAGATGCCGACGACCTCGTTGTGGTGATCGAACCGGAACTCGAGCGAGACGCAGACGTCGCCCTGCTCGAGGGTTGCCATCGCACGCAGGTCGTCGATCGGCTCCCAGCGCAGAAATCGGCTCGGCAGCAGCGCCGTCGGAAACCAGACCGCCTCGGCGAGAAAGCGGTGCAACGCGCCTGAATTCATTTCCGGGTTGCCGCCGGCGCTGCCGACCGGGACCGCCGACCACAATCGCACAGCACCGGCGCCGCGGCCGCAATGCAGCGAATCACGAACCTGCAGACGGACGAACGGCAGCAGCGACACTGCGGCCTCCCAGACAAAGCCGACGGCCGCGGGTGCGATCAACTGGCATGCCGTGAAAGCCAACCAGCGTTGGCTGCGCGGATCGCTCCGCAGGCGTCCGACCTGCCGATAGGCTGCGGTCTTGATCGGCCTTCGATCGGCGGGCAGGACATGCGCGAGGTATCGGGCCACCGGTGCGGGCAGGTCGGCTTGGCCTGCGCCTGGATCGATCGCGGCAATCGCCGCCGATTGCCGCAACTCGGCAACCAGTGATGCCGACTGCCGCTGCTGGCGCCGGCGCATCGTCCAGAGCGCCACTGCGCCCAGATCGGCGGCAGTCAGCAGAATCGTCGCCCAGCGCGCCATGCCGCGGCTCGTGCCCGGGGCTCAGTGTCTGTCGCGGCAGGCGCTGGCGGGCGCTGCTAGGGTGTTGGCAAACGTGTTGATCGAGTGGCTGATGGTCACCGTGTTCTCCGGGTTTCTGCACCGACGCGGGAGCGCGACCGCTGGTCGCAGCGAGCGCCGTCGCCAAGCTTGCCATCCGGTGCAAGCCTGCTCCCTGATCGCATCTTAGGCAGTCGCCACGCCCGCGGGCCTGACCGAGATCAAGCCCGTGCGCGGTGCGCTTGTTCCAGGCCCGGTGCTGCAATTCGGTTGCGCCGCCGGCGTGCCGCAGCGCATGCCTTCGCCGGACCGGCGGCGTCAGCCGGCGAGGCGTTCGATCAGCACCAGCGCAAGCGCCAGCGCCGCAACGAAAATCGGCAGAAATACCCGCAACGGCAGGCCGACCAGTTCGTTCAGCATGATGCCGCCGCGGCTGCCGACGGTCTGCAAGCGCGACAGCGGGTGCGAGAACTCCGCAAACAGGTGGCTTCCGGCCATCATGCCGATGATGCCGGCGATCGCGTCGAGGTTGCCCTGGCCGAGTGCGGCGGCGCCGGTGCCCGGGCAATAGCCGAGCAACGCAAATCCGGCGCCGAAAGTCAGGCCACCGATGATGTTGGCGGCGTACTGGGTCTTTTTCACGTGCAGCTTCACCAGGCCGAGCGCGTGCATGCCGAAGATGCCGACCGCACCGACGGCAATCGCGGTCAGCATGATCTTGAACACCGTGAAATCGGTCAGCAGCAGCGAGCCCATCAGCACCTCGTATTTGGCGACGCCGCCTTTTTGCAGCAGGAAGCCGAACACGATGCCGAAGCCGAGCCCCAGCACAAGTTGCTGCGCCGAGTCGGGTTTGCTCTCGGCCTTGTCGCCGGCGGCCGGCTGCGGTTTCGCGACGATCGGCGGCAGCACGCTGCTCATCGCACACCTCCGACTCCGAACATCAGCATCGCGACGGCTGCGCCGCCGACGAAGAAACAGATCACCGCGATCCACGAGCCGACCGACAGCTGCAACGTGCCGCTGATGCCGTGGCCGCTGGTGCAGCCGCCGGCCAGCCGCGCACCGAACACCATCACCGCGCCGCCAATGAAGGCAACCAGCTGGCGAAAGCCGAACGAATCGCCGAAACGCTCGGCCCACAAGTCCGGCACCCAGCTGCCGGTGACCTCACCACCGGTGAAGGCCGCGAGCAGCGCGCCGAGCACGATGCCGACCATCAGCATCACTTCCCATTCGATCTTCGGCGGCGTGTCCTGGTACTGCTTCAGCGAGTCGGTGTGGCTCTTCGAGATCAGCCGTGAAATCATGCCGGCCACCCGCAGATAGGCGGTCGACACGCCGAGCGGCTTGTTCGAGAAATAAAAGGTCGCCATCGACAATACGCCGATCAGCGCCCCGACCAGATAGGCCGACCAGGCTCCCCCGTCTTCCTGCATCTTGTTCTCCTGTGATCGCGGCGCAAGCCGGCGAGTGTGTTGGCGGTACTACGAAGATTTCTTCTCGAGCGGCAGATCGAGGTTTTCCCAGGCCGTCAGCCCGCCGAGCATGTTGTGGATGCGGCTGAACCCCTGGCGCTTCAGGATGCTGCAGGCGAGCGCCGAGCGGTGTCCGACGCTGCAGTGGACGACGATCGGCGTGTCCTTCGGCAGCTTCGGCGGCTGCTCCTCGAGGTAGCCGACGAAGGTGTGCATCGCGCCCGGAATGTGTTTTTCTTCCCACTCCATGTCGTCGCGCATGTCGAGCACCTCGACCTTGCCGGCCTGCAGCCATTCGGCACATTGCTGGGCGCTGGTGGTCGCGAAGTGGTCGATCGGCAGGCCCTCCTCGCGCCACTTCTCGACGCCCTTCAGCATCACGCCGGCGACGCTGTCGATGCCGATGCGCGCCAGCGCCTTCACCGCCTGCTGGGTGTGTTCGGGCTGTTCGACGATCAGGAAGATGCGGGTCTTGTGGTTGGCCATCCAGCCGCCGAAGCTCGACATGCCGTCGAGCCAGATGTTGTAGGCGCCGGCGATGTGTGCGCCGGCAAAAGCCTCCGGCGAACGGGTATCGATCAGCAGCCCTTCCTTCATCCGCTGCTGCAGTTGGCGCGGCTGCAGCACCTCGAGCTGCTCCGGCGCCATCTGCAACGGCCGGCCGCCGTGCAGGTTGACTTCCTCCATGTGGCGGAAATATGGCGGCCGCGGCAGCTTCTCCTCGAGCTTCGCATCGACGAATTCCTTGCGGCTTTTCGTGAAGACCTTGTTGGTCTTTTTCTCGATGCCGAGCGTCGTATCGTCGCGGTCGGAAATGTTGCCGCCGCAGGCCGAACCGGCGCCGTGCGCCGGCAGCACCAGCGCCTGGTCGCCGAGCGGCGGCAGCTTGCGGTGCACCGAGTCGTACAGGATGCCGGCATTTTCGGCCGTCTTGTCCTCATCGCTCAAGTCGGTGCGGCCGGTATCGCCGACGAACAGCGTGTCGCCGGTGAAGACGCCCCAGCATTTGTCGCCGGTATCGCTCGGGTAGACCGCATAACACATGCTCTCCGGCGTGTGCCCCGGCGTTTCGAGCGCGACGAAACGGGTTGTCCCGACCTTGAACTCCTGCTCGTCCGCAAGCTTGACGTCCGATTCGCCGAACAGCGGGTGGCAACCGGTGACGATCTTCGCACCGGTCGCGTCGGCCAGCGCGCGCGATCCGAATTCGAAATCCTCCTGCCGGTGGGTTTCGAAGATGCAGGCGATGCTGAGGTTGTTGTCGCGGGCGATCTGCAGGTATTCGGAAATGTCGCGGCGCGGGTCGATCACGACCGCCTGCCCCTCACCACAGCCGAGCAGATAGGCGTTGTGCCCGAGCCCCTTGGTCTTGACGCGTTGGAAGAACATGGTCTCTCCTGATGGTTGTCGAGTGCAGATTGGTATCAGCCGGCGGCCGGCGATGGCAGCGCGGATTGGCGCTTGCGCAGCCACAGCAGCAGCAGCGACAGCGCGCCGGTGACGATCGCGACCCAGAGCCAGGTCGAGCTCGAGCTGGCCTCGGGCAGCGTCAGTTCGCCCCAGTCGGCAACCGACTCGATGACCGGCTTCCACAGCGGATAGCCGAGAACGAACAGCAGCGCACCGGACAACATGCCGGCGACACCGACGGCGGCGTCGCGGTGGCCCGCACCGCTGGCGGCGACACCGGTGCCGGGGCAGTAGCCGTACAGCGCCAGGCCGAGGCCGAACAACAGGCCGCCGACGATCAATCCGCCGAGCAGCGCCGGCTTGACGTGCAGCGTCGCGATGCCGGCGGCGACCAGCAGGTGAACGCCGACAGCGCCGACCGCGACCGCGGTCGCCATGATCTTCACGACCGTCCAGTCCTTCAGCAGCAGCTGCGCGACGATCACGTCGAATCGCGCGACGCGGCCCTTGTGCAGCAGAAAGCCGAATACGACGCCGCTGACGAGGCCGAGCAGCAGCTTTTCAGGTGAATCAAACATGGTCGCCTCCGTGGCGATAGATGGCCGATGCGGCTGCGATGCTTGCGGCAGCAAACACCGCGACAAAGATGAAACTCGATACCGCCAGCTGCAGCGTGCCGCTGATGCCGTGGCCGCTGGTGCAGCCCTGCGCGAAGCGGGCGCCGAGCATCAGCAGCATGCCGCCGACAAATGCCGCGGCATAGCGCCGCCCCTTGCCATCGCCGAAGCGCTCGGCCCACAGTGCCGGGACCTGCGGCCGCTCAGGCCGGTCGCCGGACAGCCGCGCGCTGAGCCATGCGCCGAGAAAGACGCCGACGACCAGCATCCATTCCCAGTCGATCTTCGGGTCCTTGTCGGGCTCGGCGAACCAGGCATGCGACGCCTCGATCGCCGGGGCGGCGGATTGCACCGCGAGCGCCGCGGTGTACTCGAATGCCGTCGTGATCCCGAGCGGGCGGTCGACGCTGGCGAATGTGAACCAGCTCAACACACCGATCAGCGCACCGACCACATACGGCGACCAGCTGACGCGTTTGAAGACGTTCATGGCCACTCCTTCACACATCTGGTTTTGCATGTCCACAAGCAGCCGGCGCGGAGCAGACGGTCGACGAAGCCGGAAGCTGCGGTGTTGACGGCGAGTCTCGGCCTGCCCACAGCGCGCCGGCTGTCGGACGGAAGGTGGATTTGCGGCGGGAAAATGCCGATTCGATGCGGCGTGCCACCGGCCGCTTGGCAGCGGCGGATCGAAGCCGGCGCCAGCGGCATCGCCATGCTGCGCTTCGTGGCAAACTCGAAGCCGATTTCGGGGAAGCCGTGGTGGATGAGCCGCAGTTGTCGCAGCAGGTGTTGAAACTCGGCGCCGCCCGGGTCTTTGTCTACGACCTCGCTGCGGCGCATGCCTTTTATTCCGGCAAACTGGGTCTGCGGCTGAAAACCAGCAATGCGCGCTTCGGCTATCTCGTCTACGACGCCGGCCGAACCGAACTGGTCGTCGGCGCTGTCGCGCCGGATGCGAAGGAAGACGACCATGCGATGGTCGGCCGCGTCACCGGCCTGTCCTTCTACGTCGACAACATCGCGGCGATGCATCGCGCACTGCTGGCCCGCGAGGTGTTTTTTTCCGCCCCGCCGAAGCGCCAACCATGGGGCGGCATCATGGCGACGTTTGCCGATCCGGCGGGTAACCAGCTGAATCTGCTGCAGCTGCGCGGCTGACATGGCGCTGTCGGCCAGCGCGGCGGCTGGTGGAACTTGCCGGCACGCCGCCACTCCCTCGATGACAGCACAGCTGGAGAGCCGCGATGGACACGAAGCCGCAGAACAACGCCTTCTCCGACAGCCCCGCATCCCACCGCAGCATGGCCGCGCGCTTCCAGGCGGTGCGCCGGCAGACCGCTGCGCTCGCAGAGCCGCTGTCGGCCGAGGATTGCACCGTTCAATCGATGCCGGACGCCAGCCCGGTCAAATGGCATCTGGCGCACACGACCTGGTTTTTCGAGACCTTCGTGCTGGCGCCGCACCAGCCGGGCTATCGGTTGTTCGAACCATCGTTTCGCGTCCTGTTCAATTCCTACTACCACGGCGTCGGCGAGCGGCACCCGCGACCGCAGCGGGGTCTGCTGACGCGGCCCGGACTCGACCAGGTGTTGGGGTATCGGGCGGCTGTGGATGCGGCGATGCTGGCGTTGCTCGATCGGGCGGAACCGCTGTCGGCAGAGCTTGCCGACCTGATCGAACTGGGGCTGAACCACGAACAGCAACATCAGGAACTGATCCTGACCGATGTCAAGCACCTGCTGTCATGCAGCCCGCTGCGCCCTGCCTATCAGAAACAGTGGCCGCTGACGGCGATCGGTGCGCCGGCTCGCGGCTGGGTCGCCTTCGACGAGGGGCTGCGCCGGATCGGCCACGACGGCTCGGCGTTCTGTTTCGACAACGAGATGCCGCGCCACCAGGTCTGGCTCGATGCCTTCGAGATCGCGACGCATCCGGTGACGCACGGCGATCTGCTCGAATTCATCGACGACGGTGGCTATCGCCGGCCGGAGTTGTGGCTGGCCGCCGGCTGGGACCTGGTAACGGCGCAGCGCTGGCGCGCACCGCTGTACTGGGAGCCGGTCGACGACGGCGTTGGCTGGCGATCGTTCACCTTGCATGGGGCGGTGCCGGTCGATCCGAACACACCGATCTGTCACCTGAGCTTCTACGAGGCCGACGCATTTGCCCGCTGGGCCGGCGCCCGACTGCCGACCGAGGCCGAGTGGGAAGTCGCCGCGCACGGCACATCGACCGCCGGCAACCATCTGGAAAGCGGCGCGTTGCACCCGCTCGCACCGCGCGCCGTCCAGCCCGCCGGCGAGCTGGCACAGCTGTTTGGCGATGTCTGGGAATGGACGCGCAGCGACTACTCGCCTTATCCAGGCTTCCGCTGCGCCAGCGGCGCAGTCGGTGAATACAACGGCAAATTCATGAGCGGGCAGTATGTGCTGCGCGGCGGATCATGCGTCACGCCGTCGAAGCACATTCGTGCCAGCTACCGAAATTTTTTCCCGCCCGAGGCGCGTTGGCAGTTTTCGGGGCTGCGCTTGGCACGCGATCTGCGCTGAAGGGCGCGGGCGTCAGTCAATCGACCGGCGGATCCTTCGCGCGGGTGCGCGAAACCGCCATCATGATGCCGATGCCGGCAATGATCACGCAGGCGATCGCGATATAGGTCGGCGCCAGCCCGGCGGTCATCAAGCCCCAGCCGACGCCGATCAGCAGGATGATCAGCCCGGTCATGTACAGCGCGAAGGACATGTTCGTCTCCCGAAGTTGGTTCGGCCGGATGCTATGTTTCCGTGCAACTCCGGGGAATCGGACATCCCGTTGACTCGCAGTAGGTGGGCTCCTACCGGCAGCATGTTTTGCACTATCGTTCGGCGCAACCGAAGGAGCCCGCGATGATCCGACTGCACTATTTCCCCGGCAATGCCAGCATGACGCCGCACCTGCTGCTGCGCGAGCTCGACGTGCCGTTCGAACTGGTGAAGGTCGACCGGGCGGTCAATGCGCAGAAGTCGCCCGACTACCTGAAGCTCAATCCGAACGGGCTGATTCCGGTGCTGGAGGATGGCGATCTGGTGTTGTACGAGACACCGGCGATCGTGCTGCACCTGGTCGACACCCATGCCGATGCCGGCCTGGCGCCGCCGCTCGGCACGCCGCAACGCGCCGAGTTCTACAAATGGCTGATGTGGCTGAGCAGCTCGATGCAGGCGATGGCGCCGCATTATTTCTACAGCGACCGGATGGTCGCGCCGGGCAATGCGGCCGCGGCGGCCGAGGTCAAGGCAGCGGCCGAGGCGAAGATCGCATTCGGCATCGACCAGATCGAGGCGCGGCTTGCGGCGACCGGCGGCTGGATCGGCGGCGCCGAATTCAGCGCGCTCGATCCCTACACCTTCATGTTGTGCCGCTGGACCCGCGGCATGCAGCGCCCGGCGCGCACGCTGCCGCACATCGGCAACTTTCTGGCGCGCATCGCGGACCGGCCGGCGGCCCAGGCGGTCTTCGAGGCCGAGGGGCTGACGGCGCCGTATTACTGAGCAGGCTGCGCGCGCACACGCAGCGCAATCATCCAGGCGGCGAGCGCCGCGAGCAGGTGCTTGATCGAATGGCCGCTGAAGCCGATCGCCTGGTAGATCACCGCGTCGAGGCCTTCGGCCAGCTTCGCAAGCGCATAGATGCCGAGCATCAACCACAGGCAGCCACGCCCCGGCCACGGTGATCCGTAGAGCAGCAGGATCAGCGGCAGCAGCAGCAACGGCAGAAACTGCACCAGCACATACAGCCGCAGGTCGCCAGTGGCGCGCCACCAGAAGAGCGAGGCCAGCCCGAGCAGCAGCAGCACCGGCAGGCTGCGCCGGCCAAACGCAGCCCCGACGTGTTCACCGAGGATCGCCGCGAACAAGGCCATGAAGACCAGCGTGATCGGCAGCCGGTCCCACAACAAGGTGGTGTCGCGGGGATCGAGGTGGTACCAGGCCGACGCCGGCGCGAGCACGATCAGGCCGGCAAAGACCACCAGGTAGGCCGCACGCAGTTGCTGCAGCAGGCCGCAGCCTGGCTTGCGGGCCAGCAACAGCAGACCGTGGCAGCCGACCAGCAGGAAGGGCAGATTGGTCGCGACGTTCCAGCCATTCGGCATGCCGAACAGCGTTCGCTGATCGGCGAATCGGTGGTATATCGCCTCCTGCGCGATCGGGCCGTGCAGCAGCAGCGCGGCAACGGCCATCGCAGCAGTCGCCAGCAGGATCGTGCCGCGATGGGCCGTCAACCAGTGCACCGGACGGCCTCCGACGCTGGTGACCTGGCCGCAGCCCGGCGCGGCGATCGGACATCGCGAGGAATCGGATCTTTTTCCATCCGTGCATTGTTGACCGCGGTCATCTCTCGCGCTGCCGGCATGCTCATAAGATCCGGCCTCCGTTTGTCAAAAAAAAACTGCCCCGTTGGCCGAGTCTTCCGAACCGAATCGATTACCGCTGGCGAGCCTGCCGCAATGGTGGCGCGCCTTCCTGCCGGCGCCGGTCGGTGCCGATTGGCGCGAGCGGCTGCGGGTCGTTGTTGGTGCTGCCCTTGGCATCACGCTGGCCGGGCTGCTGTCGCATGCCGCCGCCGGCCCCTCTGCCGGCGCAGCCTGGCCCTGGCTGGTCGCACCGCTCGGCGCCAGCGCGGTGCTGGTCTTCGGCGTGCCGGCCAGCCCGTTGGCGCAACCCTGGGCAGTGGTCGGCGGCAACACCTTGTCGGCGCTGGTCGGCATCAGCTGTGTCGCGGCATTCGGCAGCAGTCCCTGGACCGCCGGGCTGGCTGTCGGCCTGGCGATCGCATTGATGTTCGTCTTGCGCTGCCTGCACCCGCCGGGCGGCGCTTCGGCGCTGCTGGCGGTGATGGCCGGCGTCGCCGATCCGCTGTTCGCGTTTTATCCGGTGCTGGTCAATTCGCTGCTGCTGACGGCCGCCGGCATCGCCTACAACCATGCCACCGGCCGCGCCTATCCGCACATGCAATTGCCCGCCGTCGCCGGCGGCGAGCCGGCGGCCCGCGACCACGATGCGGAAGCCTTCGATGCCGACCTCGATGCGGTGCTCGCCCGTTACAACCAGGTCCTCGACATCAGCCGCGATGACCTGAAGGCGCTGCTCGAGGACACCCAGCTGCGCGGCTACCAGCGCCAGTTGAGCAGCTTGCGCTGCGGCGACATCATGTCGCGCAACCTGATCACCGTCGATATCCGGACGCCGCTGGCGACTGCGCGCGCGCTGTTCGGCGAGCACCGCATCAAGGCGCTGCCGGTGGTCGACAAGGCCGGTGGCATCGTCGGCATCGTGACGCCGGCCGATTTCATGCGCGCCGCCGATCCGGCGCTGCGCAGCGGCCCGGTGCCGCAGGCGGTCGGCGAGATCATGACCCGCAAGGTCCGGGTTGCCAGCGTGAACCGCCATCTGGCCGAACTGATTCCGCTGTTCGGCAGCACCGGTCACCACCACATACCGATCATCGATGGCGACGACCGGCTGGTCGGCATCATCACGCAGACCGACGTCGTCGCTGCGCTGGCCAATCCGGGCGCGCCGCGCGGCGGTTCCCCCGCGTCGGCCTTCAGCGCTCAGGTCCCAGACCGTATGGCGCCGGCACCAGATTGACGATCCGGCTGAACAGCGCCGCATAGTCCGGCTCCGGCGGGTGCCCGGTCAGCGGATCGCGGTTGGCGGCAAAGGCGGCGTCGAGCTCGCGCAACTCGTCCGCAGTCAACACCTGCTCGGCCAGCGGCAGGATCTCCTTCTCCTCGACCGCCATGTGGGCCAGGTAGAAGTCGACATAGGCCTGGGCGGCTCGCTCGAAGCTGTCGCGGCGGGCTTCGCCGAGCATCTCGAACGCAAGCAGCGCATGCTCGAGTTCACGGATCTTGCGGTGCCCGGCTTCATGTTCGGCGTCGAGGCGGTCGAGCACGTCGCGGACCCGCAGCGAGCGTTCGCGCAGCTTCGGGAACAGCAGCTCCGATTCCTTGCGGTGGTGCCGCTGCTCCGGAAATTCATCGACGTAGAAGATCATCGCGCGCAGCGCGGCAAAGTCCGGCAGGCGGCCATGGTTGCGTGCGCTCGACAGCATCAGCAGCATCGAGCGCAACATCGCAGCCAGCGCCTGGTGTTCGTCTTTCAGGATGCGGATCAGCGTTGCGGCCATGGTCAATCCCGGCGTGTCGGTTCGATGACACCGAGCATCGCGCAGCGCAGTGCGCACCGTCTTGAGCCAGATCAAGCGATGGCCGGAACCGGCGCCTTGCCGATGTCGATCACCAGCTGCGGGTCGAACGCCGGGTTTTCGTCCACGCCGGCGCGGTGGTAGCCGCGCGGGTTGCATACGACCCGCGTGCCGTCGGCACGGTAGTCGAAGCTGTCGTGGGTATGGCCGTGGATCCACAAGGCGACGCGTTGCGCACCGAGCAGACCGCGGGTATCGGATGCGAAGCCGGCATTCAGCAGCGATCCTGCAAACCGCGGATGGATGCTGCGCGGCGACGGTGCGTGGTGGGTGACGACCACGGTCGGGCCGGGATGGCGCTGCGCCAGCCGGCTGGCCAGCCAGGCCGACTGTTGCCGGAACAACGCGATTGCGTGTTCGGGGTTGAACGGCGTCGGATCGGCATCGTCGAGCCGGATCCGGCTGAAGTCGCGCAAGCGCCGGCGGGCCTCGTCGATGGCCGCCGCGCGCAGCGCCGGATCGGCAAACAGCCCGTAGTCGGTCCACAGCGTCGTGCCGAGAAAACGCACGCCGCCGAGCACCAGCTCACGCTGGTCGAGCAGATGGACCGGGCTGCCTTCTGCGGCGCGCGCCAGCTCGGCAGCCGCGGCGCCGAGGCTGCTGCCGTAGAACTCGTGGTTGCCGGCGACCATCAGCACCGGCTTGCCGAAGCCGCTGGCCCATGCAACCGCATCGCGTGGCCGGCCGATATCGCCCGCCAGCACGACGACGTCGGCATCGGTGCGCGGCGGCTCGAGTGCAGCGAAGTCGAGGTGCAGGTCCGACAGGATGTGCAGTTTCATCGAGGCAGCAGCCGGCGTGGCAGGCTTCACTGTAGCGGCACTGTCTGCGACACTGTTGCGATGTCCGCTTCTGCCGTCTCGATTCGCTGGCTGGCTGTTTTCTGCGCGTTGCTGGCGCTGATCACCGCGCCCGCATTTGCCGCCGATACGCTGCCGCTCAGCGAACTGGCAAAGCCCGGGCGGCTGCTGATGCTGCGCCATGCGAATGCCCCCGGCTTCGGCGACCCGCCGGAGTTCCGCCTCGGCGACTGCTCGACGCAACGCCAGCTCGATGCCGCCGGCCGGGCGCAGGCGGTCGCGCTCGGCAAGCGGCTGGCGGCTGCAGGGGTGACGCAGGCGCGCCTGTGGTCCAGCCAATGGTGCCGCTGCCTCGAGACCGCGCGCCTGCTCGGGCTCGGCGAGCCGGTCGAACTGCCGGCGCTGAATTCGTTTTTTGGCCGCAGCGAGCAGCGCGAACCGCGGGTCGCCGCATTGCGGCAGTTTCTTGCGACCTTGCCTGCCGACGGGCCGCCGGTGGTGCTGGTGACGCACCAGGTGACGATCACCGCCTTCACCGGTGAAGGCATCGCGGCCGGCGCCGGTGCCTTGTTCGAACTGCGTCCGGGTGGCGAGCCGCGCCTGCTGGGCCAGATCGCGCCGAACCGCTGAGTCGTGGCTCAGGCGTCGCTCGGCGCGCGGCTCAATTCGTTGTTGGCGTCGACGAGCACCCGCAGCATGCGGACAAATTCATCGCGCTCGGCCGGCGGAAGCGGTTCGAGGATGCGCTGCTGCGTCTTCAGCATCGACGGCACGACCTCGTGCAGCAGCTGCCGGCCGGCATCGGTCAGTGTCAGCAGCCGCACCCGGCGGTCGTCGGGCGACGGGCCGCGCGACATCAGTCCCCGCGCCTCGAGCCGGTCGATCACGCCGGCGATCGTCGAGGTGTCGAAACCGATCCGCCGCGCCAGCGTGCGCTGGTCGATGCCCGGCGAGTTGGCAACCGTCTGCAGCGCGGCAAACTGCACCGGCGTCACCGACCAGCTTGCGGTCTCCTGCATGAAGATCGCCACCGCGATCTGCTGCAGCCGGCGGATATAGTGGCCGGGCAGATCGTCGAGATGGATTCCGGCAGCGGAGGTGGGCGTCATCGAATGGCAGCATCGGCTGGCGCCGAGGGAAAGATGCCGAATGATATCGTTGTGCTGATGATCAGCATGCAAACGATGACGGCTGCAGCCGTCTCTGAACCGACGAGGGTCTTGGCCATGAACATGAAACTGCACAACTATTTCCGCAGCGGCACATCGCACCGGCTGCGCATCGCGCTGAACCTGAAGGGCCTCGAAGCCGACTATGTCGCGGTCGACCTGCGCAACGAACACCATCTGCAGGCGGAATTTCGCGCGCTCAATCCGCAGGCGCTGGTGCCGGCGCTGGAGGCCGACGGTCGGGTGCTGATCCAGTCGCCGGCAATCATCGAGTGGCTGGAGGAGCGTTTTCCGTCGCCGCCGCTGCTGCCGGCCGACCCGCTGGCCCGTGCACACGTGCGGGCGCTGGCAGCGATCGTCGGCTGCGACATCCATCCGCTGAACAACAAGCGCGTACTCGACAAGCTGCGCAAGGATTTTGCCGCCGATACCGCGGTGATCAACGAATGGTGCGGCACCTGGATCAGTGCCGGCTTCGACGCGATCGAGGCGATGCTCGCGGCCGACAAGCGGCGCGGCGATTTCTGTTTCGGCGACAAGCCGACGCTGGCCGATGTCTACCTGGTGCCGCAGGTCGAGAGCTCGCGCCGTTTCAAGGTCGACCTCGGCCGCTGGCCGCTGATCGCAGCGGTTGACGCCGCCTGCAGCCAGCTCGAAGCATTCCGCCGCGCGGCTCCGGCCAACCAGCCCGACGCCGGCTGACGGCGGTCACGCCGCATCTCGGTTACAAACTGGGTACCGCTGCCGGCGAAGGCGGCAACTCCATCCCCGAACGCAGACAAGAAAGGCGCATCCGATGGCAAGCAGTGACCACCGCTGGAAATTCATCCGTTCCGGCGGCATCGACCAGGTGGTCATTCGCAGCGGCGCCGACATCGTCAACCTCGACCAGCTTGATCAGAAGCTGTGGGTCGCACTGGCCTGCCCGACACGCGGCATCGAATTCGATCCGCGCACGCTCGACCTGATCGACGCCAACAACGACGGGCGCATCCGGCCGCCGGAACTGATCGCGGTCAGCCACTGGGTGCGCGACCATTTTGCCGATCCTGACCTGCTGATGAAGGGTGGCGACAGCGTGCCGCTGTCGGCGATCCGAACCGATACCGACGGGGGCGCGGCGATGCACGCCCATGCCCGCGAGGTGCTCGGCGTCGTCGGCAAGGCCGACGCCGAAGCGATCAGCCTCACCGATCTGCAGCAGCGCACCAAGGTGTTGTCAGATCGCGGCTTCAACGGCGACGGCGTGGTGCCGGAATCCGCCGCCGACGATCCGGAAGTGGCCGAGCTGATCGGCAAGATCATCGACGCCGTCGGCGGCGTGGCCGACCGCAACGGCAAGCTCGGCGTCGACGCGGCCCATGCGAAGCAGTTTTTCGAGCAGGCGAGGGCGCTGCACGGCTGGCGCGCGAAGGCGGCTGCCGACGAGGCGCTGCGCCCACTCGGCGACGAATCGCGCAGCGCTGCCGAGGCACTGATCGCGGTGCGCGAGAAGGTCGACGACTATTTTGTCCGCTGCCGGGTTGCCGCCTACGATCCGGCTGCGGCGGCGCCGCTGAACCCGTCGACCGACGATTACCGTGCGCTGCATCAGTCGCTGCTCGCCCGCAGCACCGCCGAAATCGAGAAGATGCCATTGGCCACTGCGGCGCCCGATCGGCCGCTGCCGTTGCGCGAACGGCTGAATCCGGCGTGGGCGGCGCGCATCGAGGCGCTGCGCGTGAAGACGGCCGAGCCGCTGCTCGGCCGCTCGCTCGATGAATTGACCGAGGATGAATGGATCGAGCTGAAGCGGCGCCTCGGGCCGTGCAGCGGCTGGCTCGCCGAGCGGCCACAGACCAAGCTCGACAGCCTCGCACCGGCTGCGCTCGACAAGCTGATCGACGGCACCGCCGAGCAGCGGTTGACTGCGCTGATTGCGCGCGACGAGGCGGCCGGTCCGAGCAACAAGGCGATGATCGAGCTCGAGAAGCTGGTCCGCTTCCAGCGCGACCTGGTCCACCTGCTGAACAATTTCGTGTCGTTCGCCGAGTTCTACAGCCGCCAGGGCGCGATCTTCGAAGCCGGCCTGCTCTACCTCGACGCGCGGAGTTGCGAACTGGCGATCGAGGTCACCGACCCGGCGCGCCATGCCAAGCTGGCCGGCCTTGCAAAGGCCTATCTGGCCTATTGCGATTGCACCCGCGATGGCGAGAAGAAAAAGATCGTCGCCGCGTTCACGAACGGCGACATCGACTTCCTGTTCGAGGGCCGCAATGGCGTGTTCTACGACCGCGCCGGCCGCGACTGGGATGCAACGATCACCAAGGTGATCGAAAACCCGATGAGCATCCGCCAGGCGTTTTTCTCGCCGTACAAGAAGTTCGTGCGGATGATCGAGGAACAGGTTGCGAAGCGGGCCGCGGAAAGCGAAAAGCGGTCGCAGAGTGCGCTCGGCAATGTCGCGTCGCGCGCCGCCCATGCCGACCAGGCGGGCAAGGCTGGCGCTGGCGCGGCGGCGGCGGCCGCAAAGGATGCCGGCCCGAAGATCGACGTCGGCACGGTCGCCGCATTGGGCGTCGCGCTCGGCAGCATCAGCACGGTGATCGTCGCGGTCTTTTCGCGCTTCATCGAACTCGGCTGGTGGCTGCCGGCCGGGCTGTTCGGCATCATGATGGCGATCTCCGGGCCGAGCATGCTGATCGCGTGGCTGAAGCTGCGCCAGCGCAGCCTCGGCCCGCTGCTCGATGCCAGCGGCTGGGCGATCAACGGCCGCATGCGCATCAATGTGCCGCTGGGTGCGTCGCTGACGCAGATCGCCGAACTGCCCGCCGGCGCCGAACGCCGGATGAGCGACCCGCATCAAGGCAACGATGGCAGCCGGATCTTCTGGCTGCTGGTGCTGCTGCTGGCGGTCGCCGCGCTGTTTGCATGGCGCTTCGGCTGGTTCGAGCGGTTTACCGCCGGCGGCTGAGCGGGCGATGAAAGCGTCGACCGCCTGGACCGTGTTGCTGATCGCCGGCCTGTTCGAGGTCGCCTGGGCGATCGGCCTCAAATATACCGACGGCTTCAGCCGCTTCTGGCCATCGGTGGGCACGCTGCTCGCGATGTTGGTCAGCGTCGTCCTGCTCGGGATGGCGATGAAATCGCTGCCGGTCGGTACCTCGTATGCAGTCTGGGTCGGTGTCGGTGCGGTCGGCACCGCGATCCTCGGCATCGTGTTGTTCAATGAATCGTCGGATATCGGGCGGCTGCTCAGCCTCGGCCTGATCGTCGCCGGCATCGTCGGGCTGAAACTGTCCAGCCCTGGCTGAATCGCCAGCCCCGGCATCGCCGGCCGTATTGCCGTCGCGTTGTGAATTTCTCACAAGCTGCGCCGGCATTTCATCACCCCCTGTCTTCCCCTCCGCTGCCTAAGCTGACCTCCGGCAAAGCGGTCAACGAACCGCTGCCGAAGCAGGCAGCCGGATCGCTGCCTTGCGACACGCAAGAAGGGGAGAAACACCATGTACGACGATGTATTGAATGCCACGACGCTGATCGGCGTCAGTGCCGTGATTGCCGCCGTGTTTGTCGGCGCCGCGATCGACACGCCGCGCGAGGCGGCGCTGGCCAGCGCGAAGCCAGCGGCAGTCGCCACCGTGCCGGCGACGGTTGCACCGGCGGCGGTGATGCCGGTCTACGAGCTGCCGCGGGTGGTCGTCACCGGCCATCGTTCGCGCGACGGCGACGTGCTGGCGGTCTCCGACACGCCGGCGCCGGCCGCTGCCGCAGCTGCTCGCCAACCGGCCCGCTGAACAACCGCATGCAGGAGACGGCCATGCTCGACTTCTCACGCAGCGACCTCGCGGAAACCCGGCAACGCGAGCAGCAGGCGGGGGCGCTTGCGCCGCTCGCCTGCGTCGCCGGCCACGGCGCCACCGGCTGGCCACATGCCGCCTTCGACGAAATCGACTACGGCATGTTGCTGCTCGGTCCGCAGGCGCAGGTGCTGGCGAGCAACGTCGCTGCCCGCATCGAGCTCGACGAGCAGCATCCGCTGCAACTCAGCGGAGGCCAGTTGCGCGCACGCCGGCCTGCCGATGCAGCCGATCTGCAGGCGGCGATCGACGCGGCCGCACGCCGCGGCCTGCGTCGCCTGCTCAGCATGCGGCTGGACGGTGCCGCCGCGATGGTCAGCGTGTCGGTCGTGCCGATGCACGGCTCCCGGCACGATGCGGCACACGGCGCTGGATCGCAGGTGCTGGTGCTGCTCGGCAAGCGCCGGCTCGGCGGCGTGCTCGCGATCGAGGCCTTCGCCCGGTCGCAGGGTCTGAGCTGCAGCGAGACGCGGGTGTTGTGCGCACTGGTCTCCGGCAGCACGCCGGCCGAACTGGCCGAACGGCACGGCGTCGCGATCTCGACGATACGCACCCAGATCGGCAGCATCCGGGCAAAGACCGGCGCGGCCAGCATCCGCGAGCTGATCGCGCAGATCGCCACATTGCCGCCATTGATGGAGGTGCTGCGGCCCCATGTCTGCACCGCGCGCGGCAGTCCGTCGGGTTTCGAGCCGACCGGCTGACGTAGCATCGACGCATCGGCCGCTTCATCAACTGATGCGTCCGACCACCGATGCCCGAGCCAACGCCTTCGTCACTCGATGGATTGCCGGAAAGCCTGCGCGCCCTCGCGGAGAAGGGTGAGCCGAGGCGCTACCGCAAGGGCGCGGTGTTGATCCACGAGGGCGATTTCGGCGACACGCTGTACATCGTGCTGAGCGGCAAGGTGAAGGCCTATTCGGTCGACGAGCGCGACCGCGAGATCATCTACGGGACTTATGGGCCGGGCGACTGGTTCGGCGAGATGAGCCTCGATGGCGGGCCCCGTTCGGCCAGCGTCGCGATGATCGAGTCGGGCAGCTGCGTGCTGATTCCGCGCCGAATGCTCGAGCAGCACATTGCCGAGCATCCGCAATTTGCATTCGAACTGCTGTCGCGGGTGATCGCCCGCGCCCGGATGGCCACCGCCAGCGCGCGCAACATGGCGTTGCTCGATGTCTACGGCCGGGTTGTCCATCTGCTCGAGTCGCTGGCGCAGCCCTTGCCCGACGGCAGCCGGCGCGTCAGCGAACGGCTGACCCATGGCGCGATCGCGGCCCGTGTCGGCTGTTCGCGCGAAATGGTCAGCCGCCTGCTGAAGGACCTCGAGCGCGGCGGCTACATCGAAGCCGACCCGGACGGCCACTGGCTGCTGTTGCGCCGCCTGCCGGGCCATTGGTAAGGGGGCGCTTGCATTGATCGGCGAGCTGGGCAAGACTCGTTCCCATCGACACGACCGCGGGGCCGACATGAAACGAGTCACCGGCATTGGCGGCGTCTTCTTCAAGGCGAAGGATCCGGCGCGTTTGCGGGCGTGGTACCGCGACCACCTCGGCATGGCGGTCGAGGATTGGGGCGGCGTCGCGTTCAGATGGGCCGGCAACGGCAATCCCGACGGCACCGGCACGACGATCTGGAGCCCGTTCGACGACTCGACCAGCTATTTCGCACCGAGCGAAGCGCCGTTCATGATCAACTACCGCGTCGACGACCTCGACGCACTGCTCGCCGCGCTGCGCTCCGAGGGCTGCGCCGTCGACGACAAGGTCGAGTCGTCCGAATACGGCAAGTTCGGCTGGGTGATGGATCCGGAAGGCAACCGTGTCGAACTGTGGCAGCCGCCTGCGGGCCAATGAGGCGGCGATCGCGAGCGGACCCGGGAGCGGGCGGCGAAGAGCGCCGGCGCAGCAAGACGGGTGCCACCGGCGGCGACCGGCCGGGGTCGCCCGGATGACGGCTTATGCACTGCTGAAGCTGGTCCATGTGCTGGCCGTCGTGCTGTTCCTCGGCAACATCATCACCGGGCTGTTCTGGCACAGCCATGCGGCCAGAACGCGCGACCCGCGGTTGCTGGCGCATGCGATGGATGGCGTGATTCGCAGCGACCGCTGGTTCACGACGCCTGCCGTCGTCGCGATTTTCGCCAGCGGCTTCGCGGTCGCCTCGATCGGCGGGTCCGGTGCTGCGCACCGGCTGGATCGCGTGGACCCTGGCCTTGTTCGCGGTCTCGGGCATCGTTTTCGCGCTGCGCGTCGCGCCGCTGCAGCGGCAGCTGCGCACGATGGCGCAGTCCGGCGTGTTGCACGGCAACTTCGACTGGCCAGGCTATCGGGCGCTGGCGGTCCGCTGGGAGCTGTGGGGTGCACTGGCGCTGCTGACGCCGCTGGCCGGCCTCGCGCTGATGGTGATCAAGCCGGCGCTGTAGCGGCAGTGCCCGGTTTGACGGTCGGCGCCGCCTTCGGTCAAATACCGCAGAAGCGGCGGCACCGGCGGCAGCCGGCCGCAACGCCGCATCGCAGGAGGAGACGATGTCGACGTATGTGCTGGTTCACGGTGCGTGGCATGGCGCCTGGTGCTGGTTCAAGGTGATCCCGTTGCTGGAACGGTCGGGCAACCGGGTCGTCGCGCCCGATCTGCCGTCGCACGGCGTCGACCGGACGCCGACCGGGTCGGTCGATCTGCAAGCCTATGTCGACCGCGTCTGCGAAGTGCTCGACGCCTGTCATGAGCCGGTGATCCTGGTCGGCCACAGCATGGGTGGTGTCGTGATCTCGCAGGCCGCCGAGGCGCGACCCGACAAGGTGGCCAAACTCGTCTATCTGTCGGCATTTCTGCTCGCCGATGGCCAGACGCTGCTCGATGTCGCACAAGCCGACGAGCGGGCCACGGTGCTGCCGAACCTGGTATTCAGCGACGATCGCCGCTCGGCGACCGTTCGCGACGCGGCGATCGTCGAGACCTTCTACGCCGACTGCGACGAGGCCGATGTCGCGCTGGCGCGCAGCCTGCTGGTGCCGCAGCCGGCCGCGCCGCTGTCGACGCCGCTGCACACCAGCGCCGCCAACTGGGGCAGGGTGCCGCGTGTCTATATCGAATGCGTGCACGACCGGGCGATCTCGATCGACACCCAGCGGATGATGTACGGCCGGCTGCGCTGCGAGCAGTTCCACACGCTGCCGTCCGGCCACTCGCCATTTCTGTCGATGGCCGACCGGCTTGCCGATCACCTGCTGAATCCGTGAGCGGCGCGCCGCTCGCTGTCAACCGTCGCGGGCCAGGCAGCGCTTGTGCCGCGCGGCGACCCTGGTCGCAAACCATTCGGTCGTCAGGTTGCGGGTGATCTTCGGACTGACCAGCTTGATGCGCGGGATCAGCGCCCGTGGCAGCGGTCGGCCCTCGTACTGCTCGGCCAGTTCGAAGACGCGCTGATGCAGCCGCGATTCGTCGAATTCCGGCTTGTCGCCGAGTTCGAGCATGCGCCGGATCTCGCGGTTGTCGAGTCCGATCTGCTCGGCGAGCGTGCGCACCGCGAGCTCGGTCTGGCCCGGCTTGTCAGGATCACCGTTCTCGCGCACCAGGTCGCCGTCGAGTTCGAGCGGAATCCCGGACGCCAGGCTGACCGCGCGCTGGAATGCCGCATTGCGGCTGGCGTAATGGCCGGCGTTGAAATCGGCATAGCGGTAGATCGGCTGCTCGTAACGCGCCGGATAGTCGAGCAGGTGGGCGATGCCGAAATACATGCCGCCGCGGCGCGTGAACACCTCGTCGCGGATGCTGCCGTCGACCGGATACGGATAGGGCTTCTGGCTGGCGTGCCGTTCGGCAAACGCGATCGCGACCTGCATCGGCCCGCCGGTGCGAACCGGGTTGTAGCCGGCAAACAGCCGCCTGCCGAGCGGCACCATGCCGATGAACTCGTCGAACAGCTCGCTCAGCTGCTTTTCGGTCCGTGCGGCGTCGATCCGCTCGGCATAGCTGCGGCCTTCGGACGACTTGATCTGCAATGCGGTACGCACCAGAAAGAAGGGAATGCCGGCGCGCTCGGCCTTGCGCTCGATCTCGGCCCAGGCAATCTTGCCGAGGCCCGGAACCGACGGATCGACGCGGTAGGTCGATTCCTGCTCGACGATCGCCAGCACCGAGCAGATGTTGCTCTGGCTCGGCTCGATGCGCAGCACCGCAAACGCCGCCTGGATGTCGGTCGCCCAGCCTTCGCGGTCGCGGGTATTGGACGGGATCAGCGCGACGATCTGCGCACGCACCTCGCTTGGCGACTGCTGCCTGCGCTGCACAGGCTGGTCGACCACCGCGCAGCCGCCGAGCAGCGCAAGCAGCACCGCGCAGGTGACGAAGAGGGTCCGGTGGGCTGTCATCAGTGCGAGCTTAGCGCGACGCTGCGGATATGCTCGCTGCTCGACCCGACAGGAGACCCGCGCCATGGACCAGTCGCCGCCGCCGCACGAACCGTCGCAAGGCCCGCGCCCGACCCGCGAGCAGATGCTGCGCCATCTGCGCCGCTCGAACGAGGTGGCGCAACGTGCGCTCACGCTCGGCCACCATCCGTTCGGCGCGGTGCTGGTCGGCCCCGACCACGAAACGGTGCTGCTCGAGCAATGCAACATCGATACCGTCAACCATGCCGAGTCGACGCTGGCGCGGATTGCCGCGACCAATTACACGGCCGAGTTTCTCTGGCAGTGCACGCTCTATACCGCGGTCGAACCGTGCTGCATGTGCGCCGGCACCGCCTACTGGGCCAATATCGGCCGCATCGTCTATGCGATGAGCGAGGCCGAACTGCTCGCCGAGACCGGCCGCCATGCGGAAAACCCGACGATGAGCGTGCCGGCGCGCCATGTCTTCGACCATTGCCAGAAGCCGGTCGATCTGATCGGTCCGGTCACTGAACTGGCCGCCGAGACGATCGAGATGCAGCGCCGCTTCTGGTCGACGCGTTGAATCAGCCGGGCGCCGCCGAACCGACGATGGCATCGAGCGTGGCCCGCGAACAAGGCTTCACGAAGTGGGCATCGAAGCCGGCATCCGCCGAGGCGCGGCGGATCTCGCTGCCGTCGTAGCCGGTCAAGGCAACGATCCGCAGCGTGTCGCCGCGTCTGCTGCGCGCGGTACGGGCGAGCGAAAAGCCGTCGATGTCGGGCAGCCCGAGGTCGAGGATCAGCAGATCGAGCGGCTGATAACCGAGTACGTCGAGTGCCTCGTTGCCGCTGTGGGCGACCTCGACCTGATGGCCCATCGCGACGATCAGTTCGGCCACCGAATCGGCGGCATCGTGGTTGTCGTCGACGACCATCACGCGCAGTGGGCGTTGCTGCGGGCCCGTGCCGGATGCCTCGCTCGGCGACTCTTCAGCGGCGTTCAGATCGAGCGGCAACCGCACCGTGAAGCAGCTGCCACGGCCCTTGCCGTCGCTGTGGGCCTCGACGCTGCCGTTGTGCATCGCGAGCAGCTTGCGCACCAGCGTCAGCCCCATGCCGAGACCGCCCTGCGAACGGGCGATCGCAACCGGTGCCTGCTTGAACATTTCGAACACCAGCGGCAGCATGTCTTCGCTGATGCCGATGCCGTTGTCGGCGACGCGGACCACCGCTGTCTGGCCTTCCTGTCTTAGCTCGACCGTGATCCGGCCACCCGGATCGGTATATTTCGACGCGTTGTGCAGCAGGTTCGAGAACACCTGGGTCAGCCGCGCCGAATCGCCGCGCACCAGCAGCGGCTGATCGCCGAGCTGAATGTCCAGCAGATTGTTTTTTGCATCGAAGGCGTGGCGGTTCGCCTCGACAGCATTCTCGATTGCCTGCCGCAGATCGATCCGCTCCAGTTTCAGTTCGATGCGGCCCTGGTTGACGCGGGCGACGTCGGTCAGATCGTCGACCAGCCGGGCCAACTGCCGGGCCTGCCGCTCGACGACCGCAACCGCGCGGTCGCCGGCCGGCGCGCCGGTGCCCTTCAGGCGCAGCAACTGCGCGGCGGCGAGCACGCCGGACAGCGGATTGCGCAGTTCATGCGCCAGCATCGACAGGAATTCGTCCTTGCGCGCGTGCTCCTCGGCCAGTTGGCCGTTCAAGCGGGTCGCATCGGCACGGGCAGCCTCGAGCGCTGCCGAGACAATCTGGGCGCGCGCGGCCGCTTCTTTCGCGATCTCGACCTCGGCGCCGAGCATCCGGTGCTGCTGTTCGGCGCAGAGCAGCGCCGCCAGCAGCGGCAGTTGTCGGCGCACCACCACCAGCGCCTGTGAATCGGCTGGCCCGCCGATCAGCACGATCGCCGCGCCGGCGCGGCAGCAGGCGGTTGCCGGGCGCGGCGCATCGCCGGCCAGATCGACCATCGCCTGGTACTCGCCGTCTGCCGAGCACTGCAGGACAAAACGCCGCCAGGCGCGCCCGCCACGGATCGTCTGTGGCGTGCCGAGCGCCGGAATCGGCTGGCCGAGCGTCGGGTCGTTGACCAGCAGCACGACCTCGTCGGCGCCGAGATGTTCGGCAAGCCGTCGGCAGGCCTCGACCCTGCGCTCGGGCCTGGCCAGCTCGATCATCAGGTCCAGCGTGGCCGAATCGTCCGCCGTCATTCCGGGAAGACGCAAACGACCGCGGTGCAGTTGTGAAAACCACCGAACTGCCCGGCGGCGCGTGCGATCTGGCCGTAGGTATTGCAGCCGGTGAAGCTGGCCGGTTTCAGGATGTCGGAACAGGCATCGAGTTCGTTCTGGAAGGCGTCGCCGAGACGCAGCCTTGTGGCGACACAGTCGAATACCAGCGCCGCCTTCGGCTGCCTGCCGCCGAGCGCCTCGACCGCCGATCGGGCCGCGCTCGACGCCGCTTCCACCGCCGATTCGGTGCTGGTCTTCATGATGTGGACGATGCTGCCGACCGGCACCGCGGCGGCGCACGAGACGCTGCCGTCCGGATTCAGGCTGAGCGGCACGCGCAGCCGGTAGCCGTTGCCGTTTTCGATGCCGAGCACGTTGTGCAGCAGGAAGGGCAGCGCGTTGTCGCGGTCGATGGTCTGGCCGCTGGCTTCGGCATGGTCTTCGAATGCAGCCGCTGCCGGCGCACCGTTCAGCCCGATCAGCAGCGGGCCATCGGCCTCGGTGACGCGCAGTGGCGGGCCGGCCGGCGTCCAACCGTGCGCGACGCCGATGCCCACCGGCTGCATCGACTGGATTTCCAGCGCGACCACCGCATCGGTCAGCGCCTGCGTGCCGGCGAAGACGTGGGTGCGTGCGAAATGGCCATCATCGCCGGCGCCGCCGCCGACGAAGTTGTAGCTGCCACGGGTCGCGACGGTCAGATGTTCGAGCAGCTGGTCGGTATGGCCGGCCAGTGCATCGGTCATCACCAGCGCGCACCGATAGGGCAGCGGCCGGTCGCCGAGGCCGCCGAAGTCGCTGATCAGTTCGGTCGCGGCACGTTGCGGATCGCGGCTCAGGTCGCGGCCGACGCCGAGGGCAAATTTCATCGATGGCGAACTGAGCGCCATTGCCGACGCCCAGCCGACACCGCGGCCGCTGTTGTTGAATTCACCGGCCGACGACGAGCCGACCAGGGTCGCGCAGCCGCTTGCCTCGCGCAGCCCCTCGAGCAGGCGTTGGTAGTCGTGCTGCGACGATGCGAAGACGATGATCGCGTCGGCGGCACCGATCGCGTCGCGAATTTCGCGGCCTAGCGCAAGGCCTGCGGCGGTGCTGTCGGCAAGGCGGCACAGTGCCGAGTGCGAACGCATGGACATCGGCATCTCCGTATTCGCGTGAAAGACAAATTATCTGCCGTGCCTGTAAGCAGCCGTGTCAGAAGAATCCTGCATTCGGCGACTTTCTGCGGCGCCGTGTCGGTCCCGCCATCGCTCTGGTACAAACAGCATCAATCCGCCAACGCAGGCGGACGGACTTCGACTAGGGGAAACCATGAGAAAGATGCTGCAAGTCGTCGCGATCAGCGCCGCGCTGGGACTGCTCCATGCCGGCCCGGCCAGCGCGCAGAACCGCGTGACCTACAAATCGGCAAAAACCGAGACCTCGTATTACCAGATGGGTGTGCAGATCGCCGAGGCGATGAAGGCCGGCACCAAGGGCGACATCATCGTGACGCTCGAGGAAAGCCAGGGCTCGACGCAGAACGTGATGGAAGTCCGCGCCCGCGGCGGCGACTATGTCTTCACCGCACCGCCGCCGCTGGTCGAATCGGCACAATCGGGCAGCGGACCGTTCAAGGACAAGGTCGATCCGAAATTCACTGAGATCCGTGCACTGTTCCCGATCCCGTCGCTGACGATGCATTTTGTCGCCCGTGGCGACAAGGGCATCAATTCGATGGCCGACCTCGCCGGCAAGACGGTGCTGCTCGGCAAGGGCACCTTCGGCGCGACCGAAGGAGAAAAATACCTGAAACTCTTCGGCCTCGAAGGCAAGGTCAAGCTGGCCGACGCCGAACTGTCGAATGCGGTCGGCGCGTTGAAGAACGGCCAGATCGATGCCTTCGTCACCGCCGGATCGTGGCCGGCGCCGAACGTGATCGAGGCCGCGGCATCGACCGGCGTTACGGTGATCTCGCTGACCGATGCGCAGGTCAAGGAGACCGGACGCGAGAAGCTGACGATCCCGGCCGGCACCTATGCCGGGCAGAAGGCGCCGATCCAGACGACGTCGCTTCCCGTCGTCGCCTATGCAACGACGGCGATGAAGGACGATGTCGCCTATGCGCTGACGAAGACCTTCTGGCAGCAGAAGGCGGCGATGAGTTCCGGTGCGGCGTGGTGGAACGGCGTCGACCAGTCGCTGATGCCGGCGATCACCGGCAAGATCCATCCGGGCGCGCTGCGCTATTACAAGGAAGCCGGCTTCAAGCTGAATCCGTCGCAGATGTGATCAGCCGCTGCTGATGCGCCGACGGCGCGGCGTCGTGATGGCACCGCGCCGTCTTGTCTTTGATACCTCCCCGGAATCCTTTCACTCATGGGTCAGCCGATCAACGGCTTGTTGTGGGCCGTCTTCGGCGCCCTCAGCGTCGCTTTCCACCTCGGGCAGATCTTCTACGGCCTGATTCCGAACCTCGTTGCACGGCCGCTGCACATGGCGCTGGCGCTGCCGTGGATCTTCGTCTTTGCCGCGCGCACGCCGGCCGCCCGCGGGTCGGGCTGGCTGTTCACGATCGCCGGCGTCGCCTGTGCGCTGTGGGTCGCGTTGAACCACAACATGCTGGCCGACCAGTACGGCTTTCTCGAAAACAAGCTGCAACTGGTGATCGCCATCGTGCTGCTGGTCGTCGTGCTCGAAGGTGCGCGGCGCGCGATCGGCCTGCCGCTGCCGCTGCTCGCGTTGATCACGCTGCTGTACGGCCTGTTCGGCCAGCACCTGCCGGGTGAATTCGGCCACTCCGGCACACCGCTGAACAGTTTTCTCGGCACGCTGACGATTGCCGAAGGCGGCATCTGGGGCAGCCTGACCGGCATCTCGGTCGGCGTCGTCGCGATCTTCGTGATCTTCGGTGCGGTGCTCAATGCCGGCGAGGCCGGCCAGGGCTTCATGAACATCGCCGCCGCTGCTGCAGGGCGGCTGAAAGGCGGCGCGGCCAAGGTATCGGTGCTGTCGTCGGCGCTGTTCGGATCGATCTCCGGCTCGGCCTCGGCCAACGTCGCATCGACCGGCGCGATCACGCTGCCGGCGATGACCAGGCTCGGCTATCCGAAGCGCCTCGCCGCCGCGGTCGAGGCGGTCGCGTCGTCGGGCGGCCAGATCATGCCGCCGCTGATGGGCGCCGGTGCATTCGTGATGGTCGAGCTGACCGGCGTGCCCTATACCGGCATCATGGCCGCGGCAATCCTGCCGGCGCTGCTGTATTTCATCGCGGTGTGGATCGGCGTCAACGCCTATTGCCGCCGCCTCGACCTGAAAGGCATTGCCGACGAGGACAAACCGGCAATGCGCGACGTGATCATCACCTCGCTGTTCTTCATGGTGCCGTTCCTGGTGCTGATGTGGGGCATGTTCATCGCCGAACTGACGCCGCAATATGCGGCTTCGCTGGCGATCATCGCCGGCGCGGTGATGCTGCTGGTCGATGCGCGGCTGAGCTTCGACTGGCAGCGCACCGGCGAGCGCCTGCGCGGCGCGTTGATCTCGTCGGGTGCGCAGGTCGCGATGATCGCGGCGATCATCCTGTGTGCATCGATCATCATCGGCGTGTTGTCAATCACCGGCCTCGGCGTCAAGATCACCTCGCTGATCCTGTCCGGCTCCGGCGGCCTGTTGTGGCCCTCGCTGGCGCTGACCGCGCTGGCCTGCCTGGTGCTCGGGATGGAGGTGCCGACCACCGCCGCCTACGTGATCTGCGTCTCGGTGGCCGGCCCGGCACTGACCAAGCTCGGCCTCGAGCCGCTGCAGGCGCACCTGTTCGTTTTCTGGTTTGCGCTGCTGTCGACGATCACGCCGCCGGTCTGCGGTGCGGTCTATATCGCCGCCGGCATGGTCGAGGAAAACTGGCTGAAGGTCGCGCTGACGTCGATGGCGCTCGGCGTCGGCCTGTACCTGATTCCGCTCGGCATGATCGCGAATCCGGCACTGCTGTTGCTGATGTCGAGCCCGGTCGAGGCTGGCATCGCGTTCGTGCAGATGATGATCGGCCTGAGCCTGATCTCGTTCGGTTTGATCGCGCCGGCGGCGCTGGCGATCCGCCTATTGCAGATCGGGGCGGGCGCGCTGGTGATCTTCCTGCCGGTGCTGATGCAGGCGTTCTGAGGCGCCGTCGCTGGGCTGCCTGGCCTGGCGGTGGGCCGGTGCATGGCGCAGCGCGCCGCCGACCGGGGTATAGCGGAACAGCTTCGTCAAGCCGTCACGACCACTGGCGGCCCGTCCGATCAGCGCGGTTGCCGCGGCAACGCCAAGCAGCTTGACGATCGCCGACGGGTGTTTCGCCGACCAGTACCAGACGCCCAGGCCCGCGGCCAGCACCATCCAGTGCTCGCCGGGAATCCCTTCGCGGGCTTCGTCGTATTCCTTCAATTGGGTGATCAGATCGGTCGCCATGCTGCCTCTTCTGGAAAGCTGTCCTGCAGCCGAGCATAAGAAGTCCGTCGACTGGTCGCTGTCGGACAACTGCTCGGAATGGGTGGCGTGCCGAGCGCGCCACAAGCGGTCACAGCAACTCGTTGCCCAGGTAATAGAAGTTGTCCCTCAGCTTGTGCAACCAGCCGCGCTTCTTCCATTCGTCGAGCTTGATCTCGGTGGCTTCGGCGGCGTATTTCTCGAAGATCGCGTCGAGCCGGCGCGTCGTCTCGGCGCAGCAGATGCCGATCGTGATCTCGTCGTTGGTCTCGAACGAGCGGTCGTCGAAGTTGCTCGATCCGATCGCGCTCCAGACACCGTCGATCGTCATCACCTTCTGGTGCAGCATCGTGTGCGGGTATTCGAAGATCCGCACACCGCAGCGCAGCAGCTTTTCGTAATTGCGGTGCGCCGCATGCTGCACCATCGGTGCATCGCTGCCGCCGGTCGACGGCGTGATCACGCGCACGTCGGCACCCCGCGCGACCGCGGTGCCGAAGGCGTCGATCGCCTCCGGCTCCGGAATGAAATACGGGTTCTGGATCCAGATCCGCTTGCGCGCCAGGCAGATCGCGGTGTGGTGCAGGATCTTGACGGCCGGCGCCGAACCTTCGGGTTTCAGATAGGCAGCGTGCATCGTCACGTCGCCGGCCGGCTCGAGATTCGGAAAGACGTCGTCGCCGACAAACAGCTCGCCGGTTTCGCCGGCCCAGTTTTCGCTGAACACTGACTGCAGGTTGTTGACGATCGGCCCGCGCAGATGCACGCTGAGATCGGCGAAATGCTCGCCATCGTGGGCGTCGCCGAGCCAGTTGTCGGTGATGCAATGGCCGCCGACAAAGGCCTCGCGGCCGTCGATGACGACCAGCTTGCGGTGGTCGCGGTCGTTCAGAACGCCGAGGTTGCGCAGCTTGCGCTTGTGGAAGAAGACCAATTGGCAGCCTGCATCCCGCAACTGCTCGCGCATCTGTTTTTCCATCGTGCGGCAACCCTGGGCATCGAGCAGCACGCGTACCTGCAGGCCGGCCCGCGCACGTTCGCAGAGGCTGTTGGCAATCCGCTGGCCGAGTTGCCCGGGTTTCCACAGGAAGGTCTCGAAATGAACCGACTCCTGCGCCGCCGCGATGCGCTCGACCAGCACGTCGAAAAACGCGCCGTTTTCATGGATCTCGACCGAATTGCCGGGCACCGCGGTGCTCAGCGTCAAGCCTGCCAGCGACGGCAGCAGCGCGTCGATCGGTGACTCCGACTCGATCTTCAGCTTCGGATCACGATGCCGCCGGATCGACCAGATGACGATCACCAGCACCACCACCAGAGCGGCAAACAGCAGCAGTGCACCCTGGAGCAGGCTGGGTTCAGCGTTCATTGCGCAATGATCGTCTGTTCAAACGGGCAAAGCCGGGCGATCGGCCCGGCCATGCACAAAGCTTGGTTGGCAGAGCGGGCAGCACTGTGTGCCGCGCCGCCCGCAATCATCACTTCTTCTGCGCGAGTTCTTCTTGCTTCTTCTTCTCTTCGGCCGTCACGATACCGACCGTCGGCACGTCGAGCACCTTCGTTTCGGTCGTCACGGTAGGCACTTCGACTTCCTTCTTCGTCGTGCCAACCACCACGTCAGGCGTGGTCACGTCGTACTTCGGCACCGTCACGCTGCCCTCCTGCGTCTTCTCGACTTCGTATTTCGGCAGGGTCACGTTGCCTTCCTGGGTTTTCTCGACATCGCAGCCGGCGAGGACCAGCGAAGCGGCGGCAGCGAGTCCGCCGATGAGGAATTTGCTGTTACGCATCTTGAGTCTCCTTGGACTGTGAATTGACGGTTCCCATTCTGGGCAAGCATCCGGGCCAAGGCTGTCGGAAGCGGGCGTGATCCCGTGTCGGCGATTGCCTGCACGCCGAGTCGACTTTTTGCTGCCCTGCCAGCCGCTACGATAGCGATCCGCCTGAAAATATGTCCCTTTCGCCCGCGCCCATGAACGACACCACCAACCGTCCTCCGTTGCCCGATCGCCTGTCGACCGATCCGGCCAGCCCGCACCATGTGGCCGAGGTCTTCGAGCATCCGGTGGGCATCCGCTTCAATGGCAAGGAGCGTTCCGATGTCGAGGAGTACTGCATCAGCGAGGGCTGGATCCGCGTCGCTGCCGGCAAGGCGGTGAACCGCCGCGGCCAGCCGATGACGATAAAGCTGAAGGGCGAGGTCGAGGCCTTCTACCGCTGAACCGCGGCATCGCCATCGAGCACGCGGCGCATCGCCGGCAGGCGGGCGAGCAGCCCGATCAGCGCGATCGCGAACAGCAGCCGCGCCCATAAAATTCCCGACAGGTCTGCGCCGATCAGCAGGATCAGCAGCGTATCCTCGATCAGGCTGTGCGCGAGGCCGAGAAAACCGATCGACAGCCAGATGTCGCGGCGGCTCAGCGTGCCGGACCGGACGTCGCGCAACAGCAGGCCGGCGCCGAAGGTGATGCCGAGCGTGACGCCGATCACCGTGACATTGGCTGCCTGGCGGCTGATGCCGGTCAGCCGCAGCAGCGGAAACATCGCCTGATGGACGAGGCGCTCAATGCCGATCAAGCGCATCAGCTTCAGCATCACCATCAGCCCGGCCAGCACGACGAAGATCGTCACCAGCATCGTCGCCTGGTCGATCGCCCATCCGGCCAGATCGCCGGCCGGCGCATCGGGTTGCCAGGCCGGCTCGAAGCGCTGCTGCAACCAGCCACCGGCGCGGTAGACCCGGTCGAGCATCGCTCCGAGCAGGAATGAGCCGCCGACGCGCAGCGCCAGCGTGGCCCGCCAAGGAATGCCGGCCGCCTTCGCGATCGCACCCTCGACCGGCAGCGAATGCGCCATCAGCATCAGCGTGCCGAGCACCGTGACCTGCGCGACGGTCAGATCCATCTGCGGCAGCATCACGAAAAAAAGCGCCAGCCCGGTGTACAGGTTGGTCAGCACGATCGACGCCAGCACGATGCCGGTCGGCTCGGGCAGGCCGACCAGGGCCATCATCGGCGCCAGCAGCAAGCCGATCCACTGCGTTGCGCCGGCCATGTCGAGCAGCTTGACGATCAGCAGCGTCGGCACCATCAGCTTCAGCAGGTTCCAGTAGGCCTGCAGCACGTCGCTGCCGAGACGGCGCAGCGCGGCGCGGAAACGTGCGGATTCGGTTTCGGATTCGGGCATCGGTTGGTGATTGCGGCGCGTCAGGCCGGGCCGATGATACGGAGCGCGCACCGACCGCTGCCGCGCGTTAGGATGGCAGCGGGCCCGGTGTGGTTGCGCGGCCCGGTTCGAGCCAGGAGGATGCACAGATGCCATCGAATCAGATCTTCAGCGGGCGCCGCCTGTTTGCAGCGGCGGTCGGCGTATTGCTGGCCGCGGCGCTGGCCGCACCGGCGGCGGCCCACCACGGCTGGGCCTGGGCCGAAGACGGCAATTCCGAACTGAGCGGCGTGATCGTTGCCGCGAAACTCGGCAATCCGCACGGCGAACTGACGGTCGACGTCGGCGGCGCCGAATGGATCGTCGAGGTCGGCCAGCCTTGGCGCAACCAGCGTGCCGGGTTGAAGGACGAGATGCTCGTGAAGGGCGTCAAGCTGACAGTGACCGGCCACCGCGCGGCCGATCCGAACAAGAAGCTGTTCAAGGCCGAGCGGGTGCAGATCAACGGCCGCCGCTTCGATCTCTACCCCGACCGCAACTGAGCGCAGGCCGGCCGTTGCCGTTCGAGGCCGCTGCCGCCGCGATCGATGCCAGCGCGCTGGCGCAGACGCTGCGTGCGTCGATCTGGCTCTACCCGCTGGTCAATACCGGCCACGTGGTCGGCATCGCGCTGTTGTTCGGCGCGATTGTTCCGCTCGACTTGCGGCTGCTCGGCCGCCGACGGGTCGATCCGCTCGATCAATTGGCGCGCACGCTGATCCCGGTCGCGCTGATCGGGTTGCTGCTCGCGGCTTCGACCGGGACGCTGCTGTTCGTGACCCGGCCGCTCGACTACATCGGCGAGCCGTTGTTCGGCATCAAGCTGCTGCTGATCGGCTGCGCGCTGCTGAACGCCGCATTGCTGCATCGTTCGGCGCACTGGCGGCTGACGTCCGATCCAATACACGAGCCGCTGCGCCTGTCGTGGCGGCTCGCCGGTCTGTTGTCGATCGCGCTGTGGCTGGCGGTGATCGCCGCCGGCCGGCTGATCGGCTACCGCTGAACCTTGGCGGCCGAATCTCGTACGCTCGACCTGCGCCGCCGCGATGCGCGACGTGGCGGTCTGCCCGATGACTTGACGCTGCACTGGGGCACAGCGCGTTGGCAATCAGCGGCCTTGCCGCTTCGCCGCGTGATAACGGCCGCTGCCGCGGTGCAGCACGGTATCGCTGTCGAGCACCGTGCCGGGCTCGAACTCGGGTTTGCCGTCGATCGCCTGGTAGATCGGGCCGAAGTCGATCGCCGCCAGCTGCAGCAGGTCGTCGAGGCTGTCGATCACGAAATAGCTTTCCTGGAAATCGTCGATCCGGTACCGCGTGCGCATCACGCGTTCGAGGTCGAAGCGGATCCGGTTCGGCGATGCATCGTCGAGCGAAAAGACGCTTTCGGTATACGACGAGGCGATGCCGGCGCCATAGATGCGGATGCCGTCGGCCTGCCGGATCAGGCCGAATTCGACCGTATACCAGTAGACCCGCGCGAGGTTGCCGAGTTTGCCGAGCTGCTGTGCGCGCAGCCCGCCGACGCCATAGGCCTGGATATAGTCGGCCAGCGACGGGTTCATCAGCATCGGCACGTGGCCGAAGACGTCGTGGAAGACGTCGGGCTCTTCGAGATAGTCGAGCTGCTCGGGCTTGCGGATGAACTGGCCGGCCGGGAAACGCCGGTTTGCCAGATGGTCGAAAAAGACCTCGTCCGGAACCAGCCCTGGCACCGCGACGACCTGCCAGCCGGTGCGCTGCATCAACACCTCGCTGAGCTGGCGGAAATCCGGAATCTGCTCCGGACCGATCGGCAGGTCGCGCATGCCGGCGACGAACTCGTCGCAGGCGCGCCCCGGCAGCAGCTTGGTCTGGCGCTCGAACAGCGTCTTCCAGGTTGCGTGTTCGGCGGCGCTGTAGTTGTCCCAGCCCTGGTCGATCGTCCAGTCGGGCCGTTCCGGCGCAGTGCCGGCGGCCAGGCCGTGCAGCTCGGGTTTTTTTAGTTCGGTTTGCATGACTCGTTCCGAAGGTGCATGGGCGCCGCGGCGCTCAGCGGCTGGCCTGCTGACCGGCCGCGGCAAGCCGCTGGTACAGCCGGTCGGCATGCTGCGCCCAGTCGATGTCGCGCTGCGACAGGCCGCCGGCATCGTGCGTCGTCAGCGTGATGCGCACCTGGTTGTAGACATTCAACCACTCGGGGTGGTGGTTGCTCCGCTCCGACAGCAGCGCGAGCTGGCTCATGAAGCCGAATGCCTCGGCAAAATCGGCGAAGCGGAACTCGCGCGTGATCGCATCGCGCTGCGGATCGTGTTGCCATTCGGCGAGTCTGGCCAGCGCTTCGCGGGCCTCGTTGGCTTGCAGTTTCGACATGGCTTGGGTCTCCGTTGCTTGCTGCGCGTCGCTGAACCGTCAATCGTCCTTCAGCACACCGCGCCGGATCTGGTCGCGCTCGATCGATTCGAACAGTGCCTTGAAATTGCCTTCGCCAAAGCCGTCGTCGCCCTTGCGCTGGATGAATTCGAAAAAGACCGGGCCGAGCTGGGTCTGCGAGAAGATCTGCAGCAGCAGCCGCTTGTTGCCGCCTTCGGTGCTGCCGTCGAGCAGGATGCCACGGGTCTGCAGTTCGGCGACCGGCTCGCCGTGGCCGGGCAGGCGCTGCTCGAGCATCTCGTAGTAGATGTCGTTCGGCGCGCTCATCAGCGGCACGCCGTTCATCGACAGCTGGTCGATGGTCTCGATCAGGTTGTCGGAGTAGAGCGCGATGTGCTGGATGCCCTCGCCGTTGTACTGCATCAGGTATTCCTCGATCTGCCCCGACCCCTGCGACGATTCCTCATTCAACGGGATGCGGATCTTGCCGTCGGGCGCGGTCATCGCCTTGCTGGTCAGCCCGGTCTTCTGGCCCTTGATGTCGAAATAGCGGATCTCGCGGAAATTGAACAGCTTCTCGTAGAAATTGGCCCAGTAGGCCATGCGGCCGCGGTAGACGTTGTGCGTCAGGTGGTCGATCAGCTTCAGCCCGCAGCCTTCAGGATGGCGGTCGGCGCCATCGATCCACTCGAAATCGATGTCGTAGATCGACTTGCCGTCCTCGAAGCGGTCGATCAGGTACAGCGGCGCGCCGCCGATGCCCCTGATCGCCGGCAGCCGCAGTTCCATCGGTCCGGTCGGGATCTCGATCGGCTGTGCGCCGAGCTCGAGCGCACGGGCATAGGCCTGGTGCGCGTTGCGCACGCGGAATGCCATGCCGCACGCCGACGGGCCGTGCTCGGCGGCGAAATAGGCCGCTGCGCTGCGCGGCTCGTTGTTGACGATGAAATTGATGTCGCCCTGGCGGTACAACACGACGTCCTTCGAGCGGTGCACCGCGACCTTGCTGAAGCCCATCTTCTCGAAGACCGGCTCGAGCACATTTGGCGTCGGCGATGCAAATTCGACGAATTCGAAGCCCATCAGGCCCATCGGGTTTTCGTACAGGTCGGTCATCTCGTTTCCTTCTCGGTGATGTTGACAGCATGCAACAGAACGGCCGCACGGTGTGTGGCTGCCTGAGCTTGTGTGTCCTGCCGTTGTGGACAAGCTGCTGGGCAGAATCGGCTAGTTTGCCGCGTGCGGCGCGCAATGTGCTTTCAATTGGCATCCGGTAGAACGCTGGAAGATGAAAGATGATTGCGCATTTCGTTCGTTCCAGGAGATATCTTTGACAGAACCAGACCTCGACCGAATCGACCGCAAGATTCTCGACTTCCTGCAGCGCAATGGCCGCGCGTCCAATCTCGAACTCGCGCAGGCGGTCGGGCTGTCGCCGGCGCAGAGCCATCGGCGGCACCGGCGGCTCGAGGAGGCCGGCTATCTGCTGCGCTACGAAGCCCGCCTCGACGCCGCACGGCTCGACCTCGGTGTCGTCGCCTTCATCCACGTCGCGATGGAAAAGGGCCATATCCGCGATCTGTCGCGCTTCACCGAAGCGATCGTCGAACTGCCCGAAGTGCTCGAGTGTTATTCGGTGACAGGTGATTTCGACTATGTGATCAAGGTCGTCGCGAGCGACCTGCAATCGCTGTCGCGCTTTCTGATGGACCGGCTGATCAGGCTGCCTGGCGTCAACGGCATGCGCTCGAGCGTGTGCCTGTCGGAGATCAAGTGCACCAGCGTATTGCCGTTGGCGCGTTGATACAGTCGGTGTCGAATTTGTAGGAAACCTGGCCACCGCCGCGTAGGAAAATGCGGATTGCCTGTCGGAGGACGTGACCCGCGTGATAGGGTGCTCAGCTATGGTTGCAGCCTTGCCCACGGAGTATTCCGGACTGGTCGTTACGCAGCCCGCCGAGACGGCTTTCGATACGCCGTCGGGCGGGCTGTTGCTGCTCGACCGGGAGTGGCGCATCACGTCGATGACGAGCGGCTTCGCCCACTACTGCGCCCACCTCGACGAGGCGGCGCTTGGCCGCAATGTCTGGGAGGCCTGGCCCGATCTGGTCGGCACCGACATCGCGGCGCATTGGCAGCGCGCGATGACCGAGCGCCATGGCATCGGCTTTGTCGCTCGCGACAGCGTCAGTGGCCGACGTTATGCGATGCGGGTCGAGCCGACCGTCGACGGCGGTCTGACGGTCCATTGCCAGCGACTCACCCAGCAGGCGCAGCAGGAAGTGCTGCACCTCGATCTGACCCGTGTGCTGCAGCTGATGGCGCGTGGTGCGCCGCTGCGCGATGTGCTCGACACGCTGGTCGGCACGATCGAGCATCAGTCGGTCAGCGGCCTGATCGGCTCGGTGCTGCTGCTCGACGACAGCGGCCGCCATCTGCTGCTCGGCGCCGCACCGAGCCTGCCTGCGGACTACAACGCTGCGATCGACGGCCTCGAGATCGGCCCGACAGTGGGCTCCTGTGGCACCGCGGCCTACCTGAACCGGCCGATCTACGTTTCCGATATCGCGAACGACCCGCTGTGGGCCAATTTCCGCGACCTGGCCTTGTTGCATGGCCTTGGTGCCTGTTGGTCGACGCCGATCGTTGCCAGTGGCGGCGATGTCCTCGGCACCTTTGCGATGTATTACCCGGAGGCCCGCGAACCGCCGGCAGAAGACCTTGAACTGGTCGAGATGGTCACGCGCACCGCGGCGATCGCGATCGAACGCCATCGCACCGAACGCGCGCTGCGCGACAGCGAACAACATTTCCGGCTGCTGTTCGAGCAAGCGGTCGACGGCATCTTCGTCGCCGATTCGCATGGCCGCTATGTCGACGTCAATGCCGCCGGCTGCAGCATGCTCGGTTATTCGCAGCAGGAATTGCGCGAGCTGACGATCGTCGACGTGATCGCCGCCGACGAGATTGCACGCCTGGACGGCGAGATCGCCCGCCTCGACGGCGGCGCGGTGGCGTCGAGCAGCTGGCGCTTCCGCCGCAAGGACGGTTCGACCTTCATCGGCGAACTCGTCGCGCGGCAGTTGCCCGGCGGTCGCATGCAGGCGATCGTTCGCGACGTCACCGAGCGCGCCGCGGTCGAGGCCGCATTGCGAGCCAGCGAGGAACGTTTCCGCGACCTCGCCGACAACATCCCTCAACTCGCGTGGATTGCCGACCCCGGATCCGACGGCCAGGTCAGCTGGTTCAACCGCAACTGGTTCGACTTCACCGGCACGACCCATGAACAGGCGTGTGGCAGTGGCTGGCGGCAGGTCTTGCATCCCGATCATGCGCCGCGCGTGATCGAGAAATTCTCGCAGCACGTCCGTGAGTGCATCGACTGGGAAGACACCTTTTTGCTGCGCCGCCACGATGGCGAATACCGGTGGTTCCTGTCGCGGATGCGCGTGATCCGCGACGACAGCGGGGCGGTGGTGCGCATCTTCGGCACCAATACCGACATCACGCAGCAGCGCGAGATGGAAAACGAGCTGCGCCGCCTTGCCGACGAACTGTCACAGACCGACCGGCGGAAGAACGAATTTCTCGCGATGCTGGCGCATGAACTGCGCAACCCGCTGGCGCCGATTCGCAATGCCGCCCAGATGCTGCGCCATGTCGACGGACGGCGCGACGCAGTCGTATCGGCATCGGCAATGATCGAGCGGCAGATCGGGCAGCTGGTGCGGCTGGTCGACGATCTGCTCGATGTCAGCCGCATCGACCGCGGCAGGATCGAATTGCGCCGGCAGGCGATCAATCTGGCGTCGGTCGTCGAACAGGCGGTCGAATCGGCGCGCGATCTGTTTGCCGCGAAGGAGCAGAGGTTCAGCGTCGAGATGCCCGAGCAGCGTCTGTCGCTCGATGCCGACCCGGCGCGGATCGCCCAGGTGATCGGCAACCTGTTGCACAACGCCAGCAAGTTCACGCCGGTCGGCGGCGCGGTCAGGCTGGCTGTCGATCAGCACGGCAGCGAGGCCTGGGTACGGATCATCGATGACGGCATCGGCCTGCACGGCGACCACCTCGACTGCATCTTCGATCTGTTCGTGCAGGTCGATACCTCGCTCGAGCGTTCGTCGAGCGGACTCGGCATCGGACTGACGTTGGTGCGCCAGCTGGTCGAGATGCACGGTGGCGCGGTCGAGGTGCACAGCGACGGGCCTGGCAAGGGCTGCGAATTTGTCGTCCGGCTGCCGCTGCAGGCTGCGGCACAGCAGGCCACGGAGCCGGCTTCGGACGAACCGCCAAAAGCTGCCGACGCCCGTTGCATCCTGATCGTCGACGACAACCGCGATTCTGCGGAGTCGCTCGCGATGCTGCTCGAGTTCGAAGGCCATCAGACCCACATGGCATTCGACGGGCCATCCGGGCTGCAGGCTGCGATCGAGCTGCAACCCGATCTGCTGCTGCTCGACATCGGTCTGCCCGGCATCAACGGCTTCGAACTTGCGCAGCAGATCCGCGCGCAGCCCGGTTGGGGCAGCCGCGCGATCCTGCTGGCGCTGACCGGCTGGGGGCAGGACGAGGACCGGCAGGCGAGCCGCGATGCCGGCTTCGACGGCCACCTGGTCAAGCCGGTCGATTTCACCGCGCTGAGCAGCCTGATTGCATCGATGCTCGATCAGCCACCCGAGCGGCAGCATTCAACCGGAATGCCGCAGCGCTGAGCACGGGTGGCGCGCGCCCGCCACGCACCGGTGCGTGCACTGGCTGGCTCGCCGTCAGGACGAGCCGACAGCCTTCTGGTCGGCTGCCTGCAACGGCAGCGCCTGCGCATCTTCGCCGCGCTGCACGAACAGATTGACATCGCGCTGCGGGAACGGGATCGAGATGCCGCCGGCCTCGAGCGCCTCCTTGCAGCGCTGCACCAGGTCGAGTTTGGTGCCCCACCAGTCGGCACGCGCGGTCCAGACGCGGAACAGGATATTGACCGAGCTGTCGCCGAGCGAAGAGACCTTGATCAGCGGCGCCGGGTCGTCGAGGATGCGCTCCTCTTCATCGGCAATCTGGCGCAGGATCTCGAGCGCGCGGTTGATGTCGTCACCATAGGCAATGCCGTAGGTCTCGTCGATGCGGCGGATGTCCTTGTCGGTCACCGACAGGTTGATGATCGTCTGGCCCCAGATCTTCGAATTCGGCAGGTAGGCGCACGGCCCGTCGGGCAGGTGTGCCTTGCAGATGAAGAAGCCGAGCTGGTCGATGATGTAGACGTCGCCGGCGACCTTCACCGCATCGCCGATCTTGAACGGCCGGAAGGCCAGGATCATCACGCCCGATGCGACATTGCTCAGCGTGCCCTGCAGCGCCAGGCCGACCGCCAAGCCGGCCGCGCCGAGCAGCGCAATCAGGCTCGTCGTCTCGACGCCGAAGCGGTTCAATACCGCGATCAGCGTGAAGACGATGATGCCGATGCGAACGACCTTGCCGGGCAGCGAGTGGAAGACCGGATCGATCTTCTGCGAGCGCGCCATCGCCTTGTCGGTCAGCCGCGACAGCCAGCCGGCAAGCAGAAAACCGATGATCAGCGTGACGATCGCGCCGAGCACGTTCAGCCCGTAGGTCGTCAGCAAGCCGACGACCATCGTCGTATAGCTTTCGTCTTTGTCGTTCATCGGCCGAGCATAGCGGGTTCAGGCCGGGCCTCGGGCACCGGCCTGCCGTGTGATCGCACGATGGTCAACCGAGCACGTCGGACCAGATGTTGCGCGCCCAGGCATGGGCGTAGGTCGCCTCGGGTTCGCTCAGGTCCGGCGAGACGCCGCCGCTGCCTTCGACCGACACATAGGTCTTCTTTGCGGCGTCGTAGTGGTGGACGGAAGCGACGTGCACCGCCTGCGCATCGGAGACGAAGCTGTAGCAGGTATTGGTGATCATTGCGCCGGCCGACGGCTGCCGGCCATCGAGCAGTGCGATCACCGCGGCGGCGGCCAGGTGGCCATGCTGATTCGCCATGTGGCCGGACTTCGGCATCGCCGGCGCCGACTGCGTCGCGTCGCCGATGATGTGCACGCCCGCGGCCGCCTTCGATTCGCAACTCAGCCAGTCGGTTTCGCACCAGCGGTCGTTGGCGGTGATGAACGGCGTCGCGATCGCGGCCGCCTTCTGCGGCGGTATCACGTTCAGCACGTCGGCGCGCACATCCGAGAAGGTCAGCTTCGCGGTGCGGGTCCGGACATCGACGTCCATCAATTCGCTGTTCGGCCGGTATTCGATCATTCCCGGATACAGGTTGTCCCAGGCCTTCGTGAACAAACCCTTCTTCGACTGGATGTCGGCATTCGCATCGAGGACCAGGATCTTCGAGCGTGGCTTGACCTTCTTCAGATAACTCGCGACCTGGCAGACCCGCTCGTAGGGGCCGGGCGGGCAGCGGTACGGTGCGCGCGGAATGTGCATCGCGAAGACGCCGCCATCGGCCATCGCCTGCAACTGCGATCGCAATGCCAGCGTCTGCGGGCCAGCCTTCCAGGCATGCGGAATCGCCTCGCGAGCGGCCTCGGTCGACAGCCCCGGGATGCCCTGGTACATGAAATCGATGCCGGGCGAGACGATCAGCCGGTCGTAGCCGAGCGTGGTGCCGCCGGCAAGCCGCACCTGGCGTTTCGCGGCATCGACCGCAACCGCCTCGTCGCGGATCAGCCGCACGCCATGGCGGCTGCGCAAGGCGTCGTAGCCGGTGCTGATATCGGCAATCTGCCGGCTGCCGCCGAGCACGAGGTTGCTCAGCGGGCAGGAGATGAAACGGTCACCGCGTTCGACCAGATCGACATCGACCCTGCCGTTGCTCCACATCCGCAGATAACGCGCAGCGGTTGCGCCGCCGAAGCCGGCGCCGATCACGACGACCTTCGGCCGCGCCCGGCCGCCAACCGCGGCGCAGCCGCCGAGCGATGCCAGTGCAGCGCCGGCGCCAACCAGCTTCAACAGATCGCGACGGCCGTTCATGATCCACCTCCCTGGCGGCGCTGGCTCGCGAAAAAGCTGGCCATTGTTTCGATCTCGGCATCGCCATAACCCTTGGCGAGTTGGTGCATCACCGTTGCCGGCCGCTGGCCCGACTTGAAGGCCTTCATCTGCGCGATGAAATAGGCGCGGTCCATGCCTGCGAGCACCAGGCCGCCGCTTTGCGCATGCCCGTTCGTGCCGTGGCAGCCGGTGCAACCGGCCGCCAGCAGTTGAGCGCGATCTGCACCGGCACCGCCGGCCGCGTGCACCGGCCCGGCCGCCGCGCCGAGGCCGGCCGCCAAGGCCACCATCAAGATCTTGCCGCTGATCTGCCGCATCGTGCCTCCATTCGTGGTCGATGCCCGATGCTGAACGAAGTCAGACGGAATTCGCATCCGTTGTTGTACTAGGCGCGTGAGCGCCTCAAACGGAGGTGGTGCGGATGGGATCAGTCGTTTGACGACCGATTTGTCGCCCGGATCAGAGGCCGGCCGGGCAGCAGAAGGGCCGATTCCGCGAGCGCCGAGTTGCGTCGGCGATCGCGGAATCAGCCCTTGCGGCCGAAGAAGAAATTGGCGAGGCCCAGCACGACCAGGATCAGGAAAGCGATCTTGAACAGGCCGGACCCGCATGTGCCGTAGGCAGGCCCGTAGCGGGCCCGCCCGGTGAACCTGGTCACTTGATCATCCCCTGCCGCGGCCGAAGAAGAAGGTCGCGACGGCCAGCACGATGAAGACCAGGAACAGGATTTTCGCGATGCCTGCGGCACCGGCAGCAATGCCGCCGAAGCCGAACAGTGCGGCGATCAGCGCGATGACGAGAAAGACAATGGCGTAATGCAGCATGATGGTTCCCCTTTTTGGGTGAAAGCCGGCAAGCGGCCTTGACATTGGGTCGAGCCCTGGCTGCAGGCAACCGCGACTCGAAGCGTGGTTTCATCGTGTTGCAAAACGGCCGCGCGGTCACCCGGCCGGCATCAGTTCCGCATGTGGGTCGCCACAGCCTTGACCCGTCGGACGGTTCCGACAGTTGGCGGAAAAGCCGATACGATGGCCGCCGACCGCAACATGCGGCGCCGACGACGGAGCACGACGATGCGTTATCACCGCCTGGGCAACAGTCAGCTCGAGGTTTCCGCCCTGTGCCTGGGCACGATGATGTTTGCCGACCAGACCGGCATCGACGAAGCACGCGAGATCGTCGCCCATGCACACGGGCAGGGCGTCAATTTCATCGACACCGCCGATGTCTATTCGCTCGGCGGATCCGAGAAGATGGTTGGCGAGTTGATCGCGCCGAACCGCCGCGACTGGATCCTCGCGACCAAGCTCGGCAACAAGATGGGCGAGCGGCCGAACCAGTTGCGTTATTCGCGCAACTGGATGATGCGCGCCTGCGAAGACAGCCTGCAGCGGCTGGCCACCGACCACATCGACATCTACTACCTGCACCGCGACTACAACGGCATGAACCTCGAGGAGCCGCTGCGCGCGATCGAGGCGCTGCTGCGCGACGGCAAGATCCGCTACTGGGGGGTATCGAACTTCCGCGGCTGGCGGATCGGCGAGATGGTCCATCTGGCGCGGCAGCTGAACATGCCGGCGCCGGTCGTTTGCCAGCCGTACTACAACCTGCTGAACCGGCAGCCCGAGGCCGAGGTGCTGCCGGCCTGCCATCACCACGGCATCGGCGTCGTGCCGTACAGCCCGATCGCACGCGGCGTGCTGTCGGGCAAATATGTGCCCGGCGGGAAACCGGCCGCGGAAAGCCGCGCCGGCCGCGCCGACAAGCGGATGATGCAGACCGAATTCCGCGAGGAGTCGCTGCTGATCGCGCAGCAGTTGAAGCGCCATTGCGAAGGCAAGGCTGTTGCGCTGTCGCATTTCGCGACCGCCTGGGTGCTCGCGCACAAGGCGGTCAGTGCGGTGATCGCCGGGCCGCGCACACTCGCGCAATGGCAGGACTATTTCGCCGCACTCGATTGCCAGATCGATGCCGCCGATGAGGCGCTGGTCGATTCGCTGGTCGCGCCCGGCCACCCGTCGACGCCGGGCTACAACGACCCCGCCTACCCGCTCGAACCGCGCCGCTGAGCGCCCGGCAGCCGCCCGATGACCACTGCCACGCAGGCGGCCCCGTTCTGGCAGACAATCGCGCTCTTCCCGACCTGCCTGCGCTGAACGCAACACGATGAACCGGACACTGCTGCGAACGATTGCGCGATGGCTGATCGCCGCGTTGCTCGGCGTGCAGTTCGCCGTCGCCGCCTATGCGTGCCCAGCGCTGGCGCAGGCCACGTCGTCTGCTGGCGACGAACCTGCCGCCGCGATGATTGAGATGCCGGCGATGGCCGACTGCGGCGACGTGCTCGGTGCCGTCGATCCGCTGCTGCCGAACCTGTGCGCGGCGCATTGCGAAGCCGATCAGCAGAGCAGCCACAGTGCAAGCGTGGCGGTGCCGCCGGCAATCCCGGTGCCGCTGTACGAGCTTGCGCCGCCGCTACTGCTCGGCTGGCTCGAGCGGCCGGCCGCCGCGAGCCCGAGTGCGCTGGTCGCCGGTGCGCCTCCGCACGCGATCCTGCACTGCGTGCGCCGAACCTGAATCCTCTCCCGCGCGAACGACGCTGAGGCGACCCGCCTCGGCCAGAGAACGCGACCGACCGCCGTGGCGAGCCCGACTCGCCGCGCTCCGCGGACCGTGGTCGCGAACCGGTGTTCACGTTTGGAGATGGCATGTCCAACCCCCCCGCTCGACGCGCGCCGCGGCCGCGTCGCCCACTGCCGGTGCGCAGCGCCTTGCTGGCCATGCTGCTCGGAATGGCGCTTGCAGCCGGCGCCGCTGCGGCAGACACGCCGCTGACACTCAGCGACGCACTGCTCGCCGCGCAGCAGCGCTCGCGCCAGTTGCAGGCGCAGGATGCCGCTGCCGCGGCCGCCCGCGAGATGGCGATTGCCGCTGCGCAACGGCCCGATCCGATGCTGCAGTTCGGCATCAGCAACCTGCCGATCGACGGCGACGAGCGCTTCAGCCTGACGCGCAGCGGCATGACGATGCGTTCGATCGGCATCCGCCAGGAATTCACCGCCGAAGCGAAGCGGCAGGCGCGCGGCGCCCGTTTCGACCGAGCCGCCGAAATCGCCCGCGCCGGCGCGCTGGTTGCGCTCGCGCAGTTGCAGCAGGAGGCGGCGACCGCCTGGCTCGAGCGCCATCTGCTCGACCGGCAGGTCGAACTGCTTCGCGAACAGCGCGCCGAAGCCGCGCTGCAGGTCGATGCCGCCGAGGCGGTGTACCGGGGTGGCGCCGGCTCGCAGGCCGATCTGTTTGCCGCGCGCAGCGCGGTGGCCGAGATCGACGACCGCATCGAACAGGCCTTGCTCGACAGCGGCAGCGCACGCATCCGCCTGCTGCGCTGGCTCGGCGACAGCGCGAACCGGCCGCTGGCCGCGCCGCCGCCATTGATCGCGGCACGGCTGAACGAGACGATGCTCGAGCGGCAACTCGAGCGCCATCCGCAATATCTGCTGCTGAGCCGCCAGCTCGCCGCCGCCGAGGCGGAGGTCGAACTGGCGCAACGCAACAAGCAGCCCGACTGGTCGGCCGAACTGATGCTGAGCCAGCGCGGGCCGGCGCATTCGAACCTGATGTCGTTGACGGTATCGGTGCCGCTGCAATGGGACCAGCCGAATCGGCAGGACCGCGAAGTCGCTGCCGCGCTCGCCCGCGTCGACGCCGCGCAGGCCGAACGCGACGAGGCGCTGCGCGACATCGTTGCGCAGACCCGGCTGATGCTGCTCGGCCTGCACCACCTGAACGAGCGGCTCGCGCTGCATGACCGTTCGTTGCAGCCGCTGGCCGCCTCGCGCGTCGAAGCGGCGCTGACCGATTACCGCGCCGGCAACGGGCCGCTCGCGGCGGTGCTCGGCGCGCGCCGCGGGCTGATCGATCTGCGCATCGAACGGCTGCGGCTGGAAACCGAACGCGCCCGGCTGTGGGCGCGGCTCAATTACCTGATCCCCGACGAAGACCCGACCGTCGCGGAAACGAAGGAGCGTTGAAATGAACGGCAAACACATGATCGTCGGTATCGCTGCGGCTGCAGCGATCGGCGCAGCCGGCTATGGCCTGTATGCCGTCGGCATGCAGCGCGGCATGGACATGGGCCAGCTGGCCTCGACGCCGCCAGCGGCCGATGCCGGCAGCCCCGCGCCGGCCGGTCTCGAACCGCTGCCGCAGGGCATCGCACAGGGCGAGGATGCAACGCGCCGCCACATCCGCAGCGGCATCAAGGCCGGCGACATCGATCCGGCCAACGGCCACCGCGTCCTCTACTACCACGACCCGATGGTGCCGGGCAACCGCTTCGACCAGCCGGCCAAATCGCCGTTCATGGACATGATGCTGGTGCCGGTCTATGCCGGTGCCAACGGCGACGACGGCAGCCAGGTCAGCGTCAGCCCGCGCACCCAGCAGAACCTCGGCGTGCGCACCGCCGAGGTCGTCGAGGCGGTGCTGGCGCCGCAGATCCATGCGGTCGGCAGCATCGCGTTCAACGAGCGCGACCAGGCCGTCGTGCAGGCGCGCACGACCGGTTTTGTCGAAAAACTGCATGTTCGCGCGACGCTCGACCCGGTGAAAAGCGGCCAGCCGCTGGCCGAGTTGTATGTGCCGGCCTGGGTTGCCGCGCAGGAGGAATTCCTGTCGCTGCGCCGGATGCAGGGCAGCGACCTCGCACCGCTGGTCGATGCGGCACGCCAGCGGATGCGCCAGGCCGGGATGAGCGAGACGCAGATCGAATCGGTCGAACGCAGCGGCGCGACGCAGCCGCGCACGGTCGTCACCGCGCCGATCGGCGGCGTGGTCACCGAATTGATGGTCCGTGAAGGCATGACGGTGATGGCCGGCACGACGCTGTTCCGCATCAACGGCCTCGGCACGGTCTGGGCCCATGCCGAAGTGCCGGAAAGCCAGGCCGCATTGCTGCGGCCCGGTGCACGCGTCGTCGCGACGACGCCGGCGCTGCCCGGAGAAAGCTTCAGCGGCAAGGTGCAGGCCTTGCTGCCCGAGGTCAGCGCCGCGACCCGCACGCTGAAGGCCAGGCTCGAACTCGCGAACCGCGGCGGCCGGCTGGTGCCGGGGATGTTCGTGCAGATGGTGTTCAGCGAGCCGCGCGCCGGCAAGGCGCTGGTCGTGCCGACCGAAGCGGTGATTCAGACGGGCCGGCGCAGCGTCGTGCTGCTCGCCGAGGCCGACGGCCGCTTCCGGCCGGTCGACGTCACGACCGGCATCGAGGTCGACGGCCGGACCGAGATCCGCAGTGGCCTCTCGGCCGGCCAGCGCGTCGTCGTCTCGTCGCAGTTCCTGATCGATTCGGAAGCGACGCTGCGCGGCGTCGAGGCGCGGCTGAACCAGCCGCCGGATGCCGCACCGTCTGCGCCCTCGACCAGCGCAGCGGCTGCTGCGCCGCCGGCTGAGCCACGGCACAGCGCCGAAGCCCGCGTCGAGCGGATCGGCCGTGACGATGTCGCGCTGAAGCATGGCCCGATCGCCTCGCTGCAGATGGGTGCGATGACGATGGACTTCCTGCTGCCGAAGGACGGCGCGCCAATGGGCCTGAAGGTCGGCGACCGCGTCGGTTTCGAATTTTTTCTCGGCAACGACGGGCCGCAGCTGACGCGGTTGACCGTGCTGCCGCCGGCGCCGCAACAGGCAACGGGTGGCGCGCGATGATCGCGAAACTGATCCGCTGGTCGATAGGCAACCGCTTCCTGGTGCTGCTGGCGACCGTCATCATCACCGCCTGGGGCGTCGTCTCGCTGCTGAAGACGCCGCTCGATGCGCTGCCCGACCTGTCCGACGTGCAGGTCATCATCCGCACGACCTTTCCGGGCCAGGCGCCGCAGATCGTCGAGAACCAGGTCACCTATCCGCTGACGACGACGATGTTGTCGGTGCCCGGCGCGAAGACGGTGCGTGGTTATTCGTTTTTCGGCGACAGCTTCGTCTATGTGCTGTTCGACGATGGCACCGACCTGTACTGGGCGCGCTCCCGCGTGCTCGAATACCTGAACCAGGTGCAGGCGCGGCTGCCGGCCGGCGCGAAGACGCAGCTCGGGCCCGACGCGACCGGCGTCGGCTGGATCTACCAATACGCGCTGGTCGATCGCAGCGGCACGCAGGATGTGTCGCAGCTGCGCGCGCTGCAGGACTGGTTTCTGAAGTTCGAACTGAAATCGGTGCCCGATGTCGCAGAAGTCGCGTCGGTCGGCGGCATGGTGCGGCAATACCAGATCGTCCTCGATCCGGACAAGCTGGCCGCCTATCGCATCCCGCACTCGCGGGTCGTCGAGGCGCTCGGCCGCGCGAACCAGGAGACCGGCGGCTCGGTGCTCGAACTCGGCGAAGCCGAATACATGGTCCGCGCATCGGGTTATCTGAGCGAGCTCGACGACTTCCGCAAGGTGCCGTTGATGACGACCGAGGCCGGCGTTTCGGTCCGCCTCGGCGATGTCGCGCGGGTGCAGATCGGCCCCGAGATGCGCCGCGGCATCGGCGAACTCGACGGCGAGGGCGAAGCCGCCGGCGGCATCATCGTGATGCGCTCCGACCGCAATGCGCTGCAGACGATCAACGCGGTGAAGGCCAAGCTCGCCGAACTGCAGGCGAGCCTGCCGCGCGGCGTCGAGATCGTGCCGGTCTACGACCGTTCGGCGCTGATCGAACGCGCGGTCGAGAACCTCGGCCGCAAGCTGGTCGAGGAATTTCTCGTCGTCGCGCTGGTCTGCTTCGTCTTCCTGTTCCACCTGCGTTCGGCGCTGGTCGCGATCGTCTCGCTGCCGCTCGGCATCCTGGTGTCGTTCATTGTGATGCAGCAGCAGGGCGTCAATGCCAACATCATGTCGCTCGGCGGCATCGCGATCGCGATCGGCGCGATGGTCGATGCCGCGGTCGTGATGATCGAGAATGCCCACAAGCACCTCGAGCGCTGGAGCCACGAGCATCCCGGCGAGAGCTTGCACGGCGAGGCGCGCTGGCGGGTGATCGGCGATGCCGCGGTCGAGGTCGGGCCGGCGCTGTTCTTTTCGCTGCTGATCATCACGTTGTCGTTCATCCCGGTCTTCACGCTGGAAGCGCAGGAGGGGCGGCTGTTCGCGCCGCTGGCCTTCACGAAAACCTATGCGATGGCCGCCGCCGCCGGCCTGGCGGCGACGCTGATTCCGGTGCTGATGGGCTACCTGATCCGCGGCCGGATACCGGAGGAAAAAAGCAACCCGCTGAACCGCGCGCTGATCGCGGTCTACCGGCCGCTGCTCGAGGCGGTGCTGCGTTGGCCGAAGGCGACGCTGCTGGTCGCGGCGGTCGCATTGCTCGGCAGCCTGTGGCCGCTGCAGCATGTCGGCGGCGAATTCATGCCGCGGCTCGACGAGGGCGATCTGTTGTACATGCCGTCGGCGCTGCCGGGGCTGTCGGCCGGCAAGGCCGCGGAATTGCTGCAGCAGACCGACCGGCTGATCAAGACGCTGCCCGAGGTCGCGACGGTTTATGGAAAGGCCGGCCGGGCCGAAACCGCGACCGACCCGGCGCCGCTCGAGATGTTCGAGACGACGATCCAGTTCAAGCCGCGCGACCAGTGGCGCCCCGGCATGACACCGGACAAGCTGGTCGACGAGCTCGACCGCATCGTCAAGGTGCCGGGGCTGGCGAACATCTGGGTGCCGCCGATCCGCAACCGCATCGACATGCTCGCGACCGGCATCAAGAGCCCGGTCGGCGTCAAGGTCGCCGGCGCCGACCTGAAGACCATCGACCGCGTGACTGGCGACATCGAGCGTGCGCTGAAGGATGTGCCCGGCGTCGGCAGCGCATTGGCCGAGCGGCTGACCGGCGGCCGCTATATCGACGTGCGCATCGACCGCGATGCGGCGGCCCGGTACGGCATGAACATCGCCGACGTGCAGTCGGTGATTGCATCGGCGGTCGGCGGCGAGACGATCGGCGAAACGGTGGAAGGCCTGCAGCGCTTTCCGATCAACCTGCGTTATCCGCGCGAGATCCGCGATTCGCTGCAGCAACTGCGCGTGTTGCCGATCGTCACCGCCAGCGGTGCGCGGCTGGTGTTGTCGGATGTCGCGGCGATCACCGTGACCGATGGGCCGCCGATGCTGCGCAGCGAAAATGCGCGGCTGTCGGGATGGGTCTATGTCGACATCCGCGGCCGTGACCTGCGCTCGGCGGTGCAGGAGATGCAGCGCGTCGTCGCCGCGAAGGTAGAGCTGCCGCCGGGATATTCGATCTCGTGGTCGGGCCAGTTCGAATTTCTCGAGCGCGCCACCGCGAAGCTGAAGCTGGTCGTGCCGTTCACGCTGCTGATCATCTTCGTGCTGCTGTACCTGACCTTCGGCCGGCTCGACGAGGCGCTGCTGATCATGGCGACGCTGCCGCTCGCACTGATCGGCGGCATCTGGCTGCTCTATCTGCTCGGCTACAACCTGTCGGTGGCCGCCGCGGTCGGCTTCATCGCGCTGGCCGGCGTCGCCGCCGAGTTCGGCGTGATCATGCTGCTGTATCTGAAGCAGGCGTGGACCGCGCGCATCGAGGCCGGCCGGACGACCGATGCCGACCTGCTCGATGCGATCCGCGAAGGCGCGGTGCTGCGGGTGCGGCCGAAGGCGATGACCGTCGCGGTGATCCTCGCCGGCCTGCTGCCGATCATGATCGGCAGCGGCACCGGCTCGGAAGTGATGCAGCGCATCGCCGCGCCGATGGTCGGCGGCATGATCAGCGCGCCGCTGCTGTCGATGCTGGTGGTTCCGGCGGTTTATCTGCTGCTGCGCCGGCGCCGCGAGCGGCATCGCGAGAAACGGATCACTCCGAGCCTGCCGGCGGTTGAGCCGACGCTCGGCTGAGTTGCGCTGCGGGCGGTCAACCCGCCTGCAGCGCCTGCCGCACGAACGGCAGCCGGTCCTGGCCGAAAAACATCTGCTCGCCGACGAACATCGTCGGCGCGCCGAAGACGCCGCGCGCAACCGCTTCTTCGGTATGCAGCAGCAGCCGCTGCTTGACTTCCGGCGACAGGCTCAGGTCGAGCAGCGCCGACACATTGAAGCCGGCCTTGCCCATCACCTCGGCAAAGACTTCGGGATCGGCGAGATTGCGGCCATCGACCCACATCGCGCGGAAGACGACATCGACAAACTGCTCGAAATCCTCCGCTTCTTCCATCTGCACACCGGCCGCCGCGCGCATCAGACTCAGTGTATTGATCGGGAAGTGCGGATTGAACAAAAACGGCACACCGTAGTGCTTCGCCCATAACGCAAGGTCGGACGCCATCCAGCGCGCCTTTGCCGCAACCGACACCGGGCTCGCATTGCCGGTCGCCTTGAATACGCCGCCCAGCAGCATCGGCCGGTGGATCAGCCGCGCACCGGCCTCGCGCGCGATCGTCGGCAATTGCGTGTGCGCGAGATAACTCGTCGGGCTGCCGAAGTCGAAGAAGAATTCGACGGTTTTCAAGTTTGCGGTCATCATCAGGCCTCCAGTCTGCATGGTGGCCGCTGCATCGCCGGGTGTCCAGCTTTGCAGTGTCGGCAAGCGGCCGAGGCCGTGTGGAAACTCGGTTTTCCGATCACCTGAGCAGACCAACGCGATGGCCAGGCGGCAATCTCTGAACTTGCCCCGCGCGAAGAACTTTTAGGTGAGGGCGGGCGCCCTATGCCCTCATCGCTGCGATCAGCGGCCCAGTGCCGAGGATCTTGATCATCCGCTTTAGGTTGTAGGCCAGAACCTGCAAGCTCATCTCGGTTTTCACGCGAGGCAGCGTACGGCTCAGGAAATGACTCGATCCCATCCAGGCCTTGAGCGTTCCGAACACATGCTCGACGGTCTGCCTTCGTTGCTTCATGGCTTCGGGCGCGCGCTCCAGCCGTTCTTGAACGACATCTAGGATGTCGTCGTGCTCCCAGCGGGCGATACGGCGATTCTTGCTCGTCGTGCACTGTGGCTTCATCGGGCACTGTGGGCAGTCTGACGACCAATACTTGTGCAGGATCTTGCCCCTCTCCTCGGATGTAAACCTGTGGATGGCAATCCGCCCGGCCGGGCACCGGTATTCGTCTTTCTCGCCGTCGTAGACGAAATCCCGCTTGTCGAAGAGCCCGTCGGCCAGGTTGTTCGAAGTCATCGGCTTGGGAACGACTGCGGCCACACCCGAGCGCTCGCACTCCAGGATCTCGTAGCCTTCGTAATACCCGCGATCGGCCAGCGCAATCAGCTTGTCCTCGCCGGTGGCTGCCTTGGCAAGCTTGGCCATGTTCGCCAGTTGGTCCCTGTCATGGCCAACGTTGGTGACCTCGTGGGCCACGATCAGGTGGTGCTTGGCATCCACGACCGTCTGGACGTTGTAGCCCACCACGCCAGTGCCTCGGCCGCTGGTGGCCATCGAGCGTGCATCCGGATCGGTCAACGAGATCTGCCCGTCCTCGGACACCTTCATTTGCTCACCGATCGCCTCCAGCGCCTTCATCTGCTGCTTGACCTTGGTGATCTTCTCCTTGAGGTGCGCAACTCGGCCAGGCAGAACGGCCGTGGCATCACGGTCGGCGCGGTCGAGCTCAACCAGGTAGCGCTTGATGCTGCTTTCGAGTTGTTCGATTCGCGCCTGAAGCTTGCGGTCGGTGAAGTTCTTGTCGCGGCTGTTGACCGCTTTGAACTTGCTGCCATCAATGGCGACGACGCCGTCGGTGAAGAGCTTCATCCGGCGGCAAAGCAGAACGAACTCCTTGCAGACTTTGCCGATGGCATCACCGTTGTCACGGCGGAAGTCGGCGATGGTCTTGAAGTCCGGCGCCAAGCGCCCGGTCAGCCAGATGAGTTCGAGATTGCGCTGTGCTTCGGTCTCCAGGCGTCGGCTCGACTGCACACGGTTGAGGTAGCCGTAGACATAGATCTTGAGCAGCGTCGCCGGGCTGTACCCCGGCCGACCCGTCTCTGCAGGATTGGCACGATCGAAGCCCAGCTTCCTCAGATCTAGTTCGTCGACGAAGACATCGATGACGCGAACCGTGTTGTCCTCATGAATCCAGTCATCCAGTTGCTCGGGGAAGAGGACGCTCTGCGTTCGGTCTTGGCCTTCGACGTATCGCCCCATCGATCACTCCTGTCGTCGCTACTGGAGATATGACACAACTGGTGCCGAAGAGTTTCCACACAGCCTCGGCCCGGAGCGGACATCCGTTTGGTCTGTGCCGTGCCAGACTTTGTGGGAGGGGCTTCAGCCCCGATTTGGGGTGATGGCACAGGCGATGCCTTCCGAGGACCAAGAGCAAAGGCGCGGTCGGGCGGCCGCTTGCGCTTAGATGCTTGCCCTCGCGCCGGGCGCTCGGGTTCCCTGCGATGCTCGGTCTTGTGGCCCGTCGCGGAAACTCGCTGCACTCGCTTCGCTCGTTACGCTCAAACAGTCCGCGACAAGTCAGTTGTTGAAGCTCGCTGCGCTCGCGGGCCACAAGCCCTGTGCTTCTCGGCTGCGCATATGCGCGCCAGCAGCCTCCCGCCCGCGCCTTTGCGGCAGCACCGAGAACTTCGACGAGCGGCACCTCGTGCAGCGCGATGGGACTCGACGAAAGCCTCAGTGGTGCCCGACGGCCTCGTCCTCACGCAACTTGCACAACATGCGCAAGCCCGAATCGGGGCTGAAGCCCCTCCCACAAATGGCTGCACCAGCAAGCGGTCGACGACCGCTGAGGGCTGCCATTCGCTGCGATCCTGCCGCTTCACGCCTCCTCGCGGTCGAAATGCGCCAGCGCCTCGAGCGCCACCGCCTCGCCGGACTCCTGCACGAAATGCCCGGTGTCAGGCAGCTCGAAGGCCTCCGGGCAGCCGCGAATGTATTTGCGCAGCATCCGCATCGGCGCCGGGCCGAGCACCGGGTCGAGCATGCCGACGGCCATGAAGCTGGCGCCGTCCCATTCCGTGCTCCACCAGTCGCGCGCACGTCGCGACAACTCGGCGCCGTCGGCATCCGGATGGTCGGGAACCAGGTTCGGAAAGCGGCGCACGCCGGCCTTGTAGCGGGCATCGGGGAAAGGTGCCGCATAGGCTTCGGCCTCGGCCGGGGTGATCTCATTGATCGAGCGCGTCATCAGCGCGGCGATATCGAGATCGGGCCGGCTGTTCGCATAGTCGCGCCACTCGAGAAAGCCTTTGCCGAGAGGGATGTCGCCGGTGCCGAACGCGGTATTCATCACGATCAGCCGGCGGATCACGCCGGGCACGGCCAGCGGCAAAGTCAGCCCGAGCAGCCCGCCCCAGTCCTGCACGACCAGCGTGACGTTTTTCAGCGCCAGCGCCTCGACGAAGGCGACCAGCATCGCGCGGTGCCGGCTGAAGGTGTAGAAGGCCTCGTCCTCGGGTTTGTCGGAGCGGCCGAAACCGAACAGGTCGGGCGCGACGACGCGCTGGCCGGCGGCAACGAAAACCGGCAGCATCTTGCGGTAAAGATAACTCCAGGTCGGCTGGCCGTGCAGGCACAACACCGTGACCTCGGCATCGGCCGGGCCCTCGTCGATCCAGTGCACGCGCAGCCCTTCGAAGCCGGGCAGATCACTGCGGTAGTGCGGCTCGCAGTCGAAGCCGGGCAGGTCGGCGAAGCGCTGCTCGGGCGTGCGCAGCACACCCGGCAGCACCGCGTCGGTGTCGCTGCTCACTGGGTCCGGGCCAGCCGGCGCGCTCAGTCTGCCGCGAAGCAGTACAGCAGGCCTTCGCCGCCGCTTGCGCGCAGCAGCGGCAGCGTGCAGCCGCGGCTCTGGTGCGACGAGTTCCACGATTTCGCGGGCACGCTGTTGTCGAGGCCCATCTTGTCGTGGTGGCCGACCATCGCCGAGCCGTCGGCGCTGTTCTGCGTCCAGTTGCCGCAGGTCGTGTTGACGTTGCCGGCGATGAAACTGCCGTCGGGCTGCGAGCCGGTCAGGATGTCGTGGCGGTTCGGCGTATCGCCGCGGCCGTTGACGATCGCGCCGGTTTCGGTCAGCGCAGTCTGCTTGCTGATGTTGTTGCTGCCGCTGTGCAGGTGGGCGACGCTGGTCGCAATCACCTCGCCTTTCGCATTGCGCCAGGGGCCCTTGCCGATGCGGTCGCGGGCATTGATGCCCGGCTGACCGGGCACCTCCTGCTGGCTCAGGTAGGCGCGCCAGGTGCGGTGGCCAGCGCCGGCGGCGCTCGCCAATGCCTGGCAATGCCGGTCGGCGCCGGCGAGGCCGCCGAAATTGGCGCCGTTGCCTGGGTTGCGGCTGGTGATGAAGAAGCCCATGTCCGACTTCTGGCCCATCATGCCGGCGCAGCCGGCGAGCAGGCCGGCGGCGGCGCCGGCGATCAGGGTGGTTCTGCAAAACGACGTAAGACGCATCGGGTGGGCTCCACAGTGGTTGTCGTCGCCCCAGTCTGCCAGATTTGGCGGGCGCTGGGCAAAGTACTCGGCTGCGCGGCGGCGGCGCAGCGTCAATCGACCCTTCTGGTGACGATTTCTGCCGCCCCGCCGGCACGCGTCTGGCGCAGAATTCCGCCATGCAGATGTCGACCCCGACGGCCGTGTTCGCGCTTGCGAAGATCCAGCCTCCCCGGCTGCGCCAGGGGCTGATCGAACGCCCGGCGCTCGAGCAGTCGCTGCAGCGCGCGCTGCAGCAGAACCGGCTGACCTTGCTGATCGCGCCGGCCGGCTACGGCAAGACGGCGGCGCTGACGCGGCAGATCGAATTGCTCGCCGACGATTGCGCGCTGGCCTGGATCAGCGCCGACGAGGACGACCAGCTGCAACGTTTTCTCGGCTGCCTGACGATGGCGCTGCAGCCCTTCGATCTGCCGTGGCGGGTCTCGCCGCAGGCGCTGGGCACGCTGGCGCTGGCCAGCGGTGGCGTGCGAGCGGTTGCCGACGAAATCGTCAATGCGCTGGCGCTCGCGCAGGTCAGGCGCGGGTTGATCATCGTCGACGATGCGCACCGCATCACCGACCCGGCGATCTTCGAGCTGCTGCAGGCGGTGCTGGCACGGCTGCCCGAACCCTGGGGCGTTGCGATCGCCAGCCGCAACGAACCGCCGCTGCCGTCGCTGGCGCGCTGGCGCGCCGGCGGCGAACTGGCCGAGTTCCGCCAGTTCGACCTGCGGTTCAGCGAAAACGAGGTCGATGCGCTGATCGACCACGTCGGTGGCGCTGCCGCCGGCCTGTCGTCGCAGCAGCTGCTGCAGCGCACCGACGGCTGGGCAGCCGGCTTGCGGCTGAGCCTGACCGCAGCGGCCGCCGACCGGCGCCTGCCTGGGGCCGGCATCGCGACGCAACGCCACCTGTTCGACTACATGGCCAGCGAGGTGCTCGACGACATGCCGGCCGACCTGCGCCGATTTCTACTGCGCTGCTCGGTGCTGCCCGAGCTGACCGCATCGCGCTGCGCGCATGTCAGTCAGATGCCGCAGGCGGCGCTGCTGCTCGACGAGGTCGAACGGCGCGGTCTGTTCGTCAGCGTGCTCGATGCCGCCGAGCTGACATTGCGGCTGCACGACCTGTTCCGCGATTTTCTGGAAGACCGGCTGCAGCGCGAATACCCCGACGAATGGCCGCAGCTGCTGCGCCGCGCGGCCGACAACGAGCCGGACCTGGTGCGCGCGGTCTCGTGCCTGATCCGTGCCGGCGCCTGGGACGAGGCCGGCCGGCTGCTCGAGGCGCAGGCGCAGGCGCTGCTGATGCGCGGCGCCGCACCCGAACTCGAACAGATGCTGGCGCAGTTTCCGGCCGCCGAATTCGAGGCCCGGCCCGGCCTGCACCTGGCGCGTGGTCTGGCGGCCTTCACCAGCCTCGATTTCGATCAGCTGGTCGTCTCGATGCAGGCGGCCAGTGCCGGCTTCATCGGCCAGGGGCGCGACCAGGCCGCGGCGCTGGCGCAGGCCTATGCCTGCATCGGCCTCGAAAATACCGGCCGCCTCGACGAGGCACTGGCCGGGCTGGCGGTGCTGCGCGAACGCGAGATCGACCCGGCCGACCTCGCCTTCGTCTGTTTTGCCAGCGCCTGGGGCAACTATGCGCAGGCGCGCACCGAGCTGGTCGCCGGCCATGTCGGGGCAATGCTCGACGCACTCGAGCAGCAACGCGATCCGCAGGTCTGGGACCGCTGCTTCTTCCTCAGCCTGATGACTGGCCTGCCGGGCATGCGCGCGCAGCTCGAACGCTTCGCCCATGGTGCGATGCGGCTGACCGCCGACCGGCCCAGCCAGTTGCGCGCCGGCGCGATGCACACGAAAGCCTGGCTCGCGTTTTCGCAGGCCGATCTCGACGGCGCGGCGCAGTTTCTGGCCCGCGCCGACGACGACTGCCGCTGGCTCGGCCGGCCGCGCATCCTGATGACCGAAAACTGGATGGCGCACACGATCATCGATGCGATTCGCGGCGACCGTGAGCGCAGCCTCGAGGCGGCGCAGCAGAACCGCCATGATCTGGAGCAGAAGGCGCTGCCGGCGAACCGCCTGTCCCATGAATACGAGGAGATCTTCACCCACATCCGGGCCTGCTGGATCCTCGGCGAGGACGCCATGCTGCGCGAACGCGAGTCGGCGCTGGCGCGCCTCGGCAACGACTACGAATGGATGGCCGCCGACGACGACCGCCAGTTCAGCCGCGCGCTGGTCGCGATCCTCGACGGCCGCCTCGTCGATGCCCGCGATCTGCTGGCCACGCTCGAGCTCGATGTCGAGCGCTCGTGTTTCTACCCGGCGACACAGGCCCGGTTGACGCTGGCTTTTGTCGAATGCCGGCTCGGCCGCATCGATGCGGCGGCGGCCAGCCTGCGGCCGTGGCTGGCGGCCGCGCGGGCCGGCGGCGACATCGGCGGCGCGCTGCTGTGCGGGCCGGCGGTGCTGCGCGCGCTGGCCGATGCCGACTGGCGCGATCGGCTCGACGCGGCCGATTGCCGGCTGCTGGATCGGCTGGCCGCGACCTTCCCGCCGCGCCGGCCGCATGCGATGCCGGCCAGCGACGCGTCGCGGCCGCCGGTGGTCCGCGACGACCCGCTGCTGGCAACGCTCAGTGCGCGTGAACTCGAGGTCCTCGAACGGATGGCCGCCGGCGACAGCAACAAGCTGATTGCGCGCCGCTTCGACCTGAGCCCGCATACCGTGAAGCGCCACGTCGCGAATATCCTCGACAAGCTCGACGCACGCAGCCGCGGCGAAGCGGCGGCGCGCTGGCGGCGCTGACGGCGGCGCCCGTTCAGGCCCGCCGCAACTGCGGCGCCTCAGCGCCCGGGCTTGCGCGGCTTCGCCGGCGCGCCGCCGGAGCCGCTGCGCGTCTTCCACAGCTTGTAGGCATTCGGCGTCAGTTCGCGTTTCAGCAGCTGCACCAGCTGGCCTTCGCTGAGGCCATGTTTCAGCAGCACCGCGCGAAATGGCGGGCGATCGTCCCAGGCAGTGGCAATCACGCTGGCGATTTGCGCTTCAGTTAATCGGGGGACTGGTTTGGCCATGGTGGATGTCGACGCCGCGGCAGTTTAGCCGGCGCTTCCCGGATGGCCCGTCTTCGGGCCGGCGTTGGCTCCTCCGGGTCATTCACCAGTCCGCCGTTGCTGCCTAGAGTCGACAGCAGTACCGATTTGCCAGCAGCCAGCAGAAGGGGTCGACGACGATGGATCTGCAACTAGATGGCCAGACCGGCAGGCCGCCGGCGCGTTCGCGAGCCGCCAGCGATGCCGCGAGGCGGATTGCGCTGCTCGAGAAGATGATGCTGATCCGCGCCTACGAGCAGCAGCTCGCGGCGCTGGCCGGCGCGGAAATCCCCGGCACCTGCACCGCGGTCGGCCAGGAGGCGGTGGCGGTCGGCGTCGTCAGCGTGCTGCGCGGCGACGACCTGATCGTCACCAACCACCGCAGCGCCGGCCATCTGCTCGCGCGCGGCGCCGATCCCGGACGGCTGATGGCCGAGGTGATGGGCCGGGTCGACGGTTATTGCCGCGGCCGCAGCGGCTCGCTGCAGGTCTCGGCGGCATCGCTCGGCGTCGTGCTGACCTCGGCCGTCGTCGGCGCCGGCCTGCCGCTGGCCACCGGCGTTGCGCTGGCGCAGAAGCTCGGCGCGGCACCGGGCCGCGGCGACGGCTCGGTGGCCGCCGAAATGGGCGAGCCGCTGACCGCGGTCTTCTTCGGCGATGGCGCGGCCTGCGAGGGCGTTTTCCACGAGGCGGTCAATCTGGCGGTCAGCTGGCGGCTGCCGATCCTCTATGTCTGCGAAAACAACCAGTGGCAGGGCATGGTCCGCCGCGACGAGGTGATGCCGGGGTCGCACGTTGCCGACTGGGTGCGCGGCCACGGCATCGTCGCCGCCAGCGTCGACGGCAACGATGTCGAGGCGGTGCGCAGCGCGACCCGCGAGGCGGTCGGCCACATTCGCGCCAGCGGCCGGCCGCGGCTGCTCGAACTCGTCACCTACCGCCAGCGCGGCGACCGCGAGCCCGACGACCAGGCCTATGTCGATGCCGCCGAACTGAACGCGTGGAAGCGGCGCGACCCGATCCGGCTGATGAGCGAGCGCCTGCTCGCCGATGCGCTGCTGCAGCCAGCCGAGCTGGCCTGCCTGCAGCAGCGCGCCGAAGCCGAGGTCGCGGTCGCGACCGCGTTTGCCCGTTCGTCACCGTGGCCAGGCCCGCGCGAGGTCGATGCCGATGTCTACGCCTGACAAAACGGTTTGCCGCTGCGCTCCGGCACGGCGCTCGGCCAGCGTCGAGCGGGCGATCGCCGATGCGCTGGCCGAGGAGATGCGCCGCGACCCGCGGGTCGTGGTATTCGGCGAAGGCGTCGCGGCGCAGCGGCCCGATCTGCTTGCCGAATTCGGCCCGACACGGGTCCGCAACACGCCGCTGGCCGAGGCGGTGATCGCCGGCGCCGCCACCGGCGCGGCGGCGATGGGGCTGCGCCCGGTCATCGACCTGTTGTACGCGCCGCTGCTGATGCTGGCGATGGACGCGATCGTCAACAGCGCCGGCAAGCTGCATTTCCTGTCGGCGGGCCAGTTCTCGATTCCGCTGGTCGTGCTGGCGCAAACCGGCTCCGGCTGCGCGATCGGCGGCCGCCACAACCACAACCTGGAGGCGATGTTTGCCCATGCGCCGGGGTTGAAGGTCGTGATGCCGTCGGCGCCGGCCGATTTCAAGGGCCTGCTGAAGGCGGCGATCCGCGACGACAACCCGGTGCTGTTCTTCATCGACATGGGCTTGTCGGAGGGCGCTGACGGATGGCCGGCCGGCGATGCCGCGCTGCTGCCGCTCGGCCGCGCCGCGGTGCTTCGTCGCGGCAGCGACCTGACGCTGGTCGCCCACGCCAAAACCGTCGGCCGTTGCCTGCAGGCCGCCGAACGCCTCGCCGCGCACGGCGTTTCTGCCGAGGTGATCGACCTGCGTACGCTGAAGCCGCTCGACGAGGCGGCGCTGCTCGGCTCGGTGCGCAAGACCGGCCGGCTGCTGATCGTCCACGAGGCGGCGCGCTGCTGCGGCATCGGTGCCGAGATCGCGGCGATCGCCGGCGAGTTGGCCTTCGATGCGCTGCGTGCACCGCTCGTGCGGTTGACCGGCCCGGATGCGCCGGCCGCCGCATCGGCAGCGCTCGAGCGGGCCGCGGTGCCCGATGTCGATGCGATCGTCGACGCCGCGCTGCGGCAGTTCGGCGATGCGCCGCGGCATGGATTCAGTGGGCCGGCACCCAGCGCGGCATCGGCGTCGTGAGCGGCAGCCGTTGCGGCTGCTCGACCGGCTGCTGCTGCAGCGTGCGGCTCAGCAGCCGCAGCCGGGCATCGCCAGGATGGCTGCGCAGTTGAAATTCGTGGCGCCGCGCGAGGCTGATCATCGCGTCGTTGTCGGCCACGACATCACCGATCAGCCGGCCGACCTGCTGGCGCTCGGCCGAGGCGATCAGCCGCTGCAGCAGCGCGCCGCCGATGCCGACACCTTGCCAGTTGTCGTCGACGACCAGCGCAAATTCGCGCTCGTCGACCGCATCGTCGGCAAGCGCATAACGCGCCTCGGCGATGCAGCGCGGTCCGTCTGCCGTCTCTGCCAGTGCGAGCAGCGCCAGTTCGCGCTGCGCGTCCCAGTGGGTCATCCGTTGCAGCACCTGGCGCGAGACGGTGCGCACACCGCCGTGAAAGCGCAGCCGGCGCGCCGCCGGCGTCAGACCGGCAAAAAACTCATCGAGCAGCGTTTCGTCGCCAGGCACGATGTGGCGCAGCAGCACGCTGCGGCGGTCGCGGGCGAGAACGGTCTGCGGCAGCGGCCCGGTTGTCGTGGCGTCGGTCGACGGCGTGACCGGTACCAGCCATCGTTTCAGCATCACGTTGTCCATCGCAGCGCTCCTCGCTTCGGTGATGGAGGCATCGTTGCCGGCGCCGATGGCGTGGGTATTTCAGTCGGCCGGCTGTCCGTTGCAGATGCAACGATGGGTCGCCGCATGGCTCCGGTTTCAATTGAAATGTGATCTGCAGCGATCGGTAACGGCGCGGTAGCCACCGCATTCGAAGCTGCGGCATTCGTAGCCGAACAGGAGAACCTGATGGCCGCCTACCTTAGCCCCGATCCGATCGCCGAAATGCCGGCGCTTGCCGAGAATGCCGATGAGTTCGATGCCGCAATCGACAGCTGGACCCTCGACGAACTCGATGCCGGCGCCGAATCCGGCCTGCTGCGCGGGATCCTTGCCGATGCTGGCGGTGAATGAGCCGGTGCAGCAGCGGCCTGCAGTGGCCGCCGCATGGCCGGGCGGCCGCAGGCCGCGGGTGAAGATCGTCGGCGCCGATGGCCCGCTGTTCGGGCTGCTGCAGACCTGGTTCGAATCGTCGGCCTGCACCGTGTCGCAGCGCGACGACGAGGACGGCGCGGCGCTCGATCTGATCGTCATCGAACTGGCCTTTCCGCGGCAGGGCGGCGTAGACTCGATACGCCATGTCGCGAATCAGCATCCGGGGGTGCCGATCCTGGTCCTGTCGTCGACCTTTCTCGCCGGCATCGATTGCTGCGGCCAGGTCGCGAAGGCGCTTGGCGTCGACGGCGTATTGCCGAATCCGGTGTCGCGCGACGCGCTGCTGCAGGCGACGCGGCGCATCCTGCCGCAGCTGGCATGAGCCGTTCATCTGCTGGCGCGGCGGCACGACGCCGGCGACGCAGCGACCGACAGCGCTGCCGCTGATTGACTGACGATGGCGCCACCGACCCAGTTCGACCCGACACCGCGGCAGCGCTGGTGGTGGCGCAACATGGCCTGGATCGGCGCGGCGCTGGTCGCCGCACTGACCGCCTTCGCCGCGGTCGACCTCGTGAAGACCCACCGTGCCGCGGTCAGCGATACCGAACGCAGGATCGAGACACAGGCCCGCGTCGTTGCCGAGCAGACCACGCGCAGCGTGCAGGCGATCGACCTGGTGTTGCGCCACCTCGCGCAACACACCCGCGCTGGCAACGCGGCCGGCCTGCACGACTATCTGAAGGACCAGACGGTCGGCCTGATCCAGGTCGAGGCGCTGGCGGTCTTCGATGCCGACGGCCGGCTGCTCGCCAATTCACGGCGCGCCGATCCGCCGCCGCTCGACATCTCGTCCGATCCGTTGTTCGCCCGGCTGCGCACCGAACGCGGCAGCCGGCCGCTGATCGGTGATGCACGGGCCGCCTGGTTCAGCGACGGCGCGCTGGTATTCCCGATCATGCGGCGCGTCGAGAGCACCGGCGGGCGATTTGCCGGCGTCGTCTATGCCGGCGCCCGGGTCGACTATTTCCAGCAGTTCTACAACGACATGCAGCTCGATTCGGGCGCGTCGATCGCACTGCTGAAGCCCGACGGCAGCCTGCTCGCGCGCCATCCGCCGCAGCCGGCGGCGGTCGGCCAGCGGGTCGCCCATTTCGATGAACTGCTCGCCGCACAGCGCGCGGCACCGACGCACTCGCTGCGCGGCAAGAGCCCGGTCGACGGCATCGACCGCTTCGGCGTCGCGCGCGCGGTGCCCGACTATCCGTTGATCGTTGCGGTGAGCCGCGATGCGTCGCTGGCGCTGCTGCCATGGCGCGAGCAGGCGGCGGCGACGCTGGTCCACACGCTGCTGCTCGGCGTGATGTCGTTGCTGCTGCTGTGGCTGGTGCGGCGCCAGTTCAGGCGGCTGGACCAGACCCGGCATTCGCTGGAGGTGTCGCGCGAACGGTTTGCGCTCGCCGCCGCCGGCTCCGACGAAGGCATCTGGGACTGGGACGTCGTCGGCGACCGCGTTTATGCATCGGCGCGCGCGCGCGAGATCTTTGGCCTGGATCCGGGCCCGGACGTGCAGTCGCGCGACCAGTGGTTCGAGCAGGTGCGGCTGCATCCGGACGATGTGCCCGGCCGGCGCGAAGCGATGCAGGCCCACCTCGCCGGCGATGCCGCGGTCTACGCCGGCGAATACCGCGTGCTCGGCCGCGACGGGCAGTACCGCTGGGTGCGGGTGCGTGGCCTGTGCGTGCGCAATGCCGCCGGCGAACCGCTGCGGATGGCCGGCTCGGTGACCGACATCGACGACCGCAAACGCACCGAGCAGGCGCTGCGCCTGAGCGAGGAGCGTTTTGCGCTGGCGGTTGCCGGATCGAACGACGGCATCGTCGACTGGGACATCGTCAACGACCGCATGTACACCTCCGAGCGGACGATGGAGATGCTCGGCGTCGATTCGACCGTGACGGTGCGCAGCCGCGCCGAATGGCTGGCGCTGCTGAATATTCACCCCGACGACAAGCGGCGCCATGCCGACGAGCTGCAGCGTTTCCTGGCCAGCGACGAGGCGCTGCGCGAAGGCGAATACCGGATCATCCACCGCGACGGCAGCTGCCGCTGGGTGCGGCTGCGCAACCTGTGCGTGCGCGATGCGCAAGGCCGGCCGCTGCGGCTGGCCGGCTCGGTCAGCGACATCGACCCGTACAAGAAGGTCGAGGCCGCGCTGCGCGAATCCGAGCAGCAATATGCGATGGCGATGACCGGCTCGAACGAGGGCCACTATGTCTGGGACCTTGCCAGCGACGACTTCTTCGCCTCGGCCAAGCTGAACGAGATCATGGGCCTGCCGGAAGCGCCGCAGCTGACCAAACATGCCGAGCGGATCGCACTGCTGCCGCGGCCGGCGGATGACGAAACACGGGTCCGCCAGGCGATCGACGACCTGTTGGCCGGCGTGACGACGCAGATGGATGTCGAATACCGGATCATGCCGCCCGAAGGCGGCGTCCGCTGGGTGCAGAGCCGCGGCCGCTGCTTCCGTGATGCCGACGGCAAGCCGGTGCGCATTGCCGGCTCGGTGACCGACATCACCGCGCGCAAGCAGGCCGACGAGGCGCTGCGGCTGAGCAAGGAGCGTTTCGCGCTGGCGGTCGCCGGCTCCGACGACGGCGTCTGGGACTGGGACTTCGTCGCCGGCATCGCGTTCGAGTCGGCGCGCGCGCGCGAGCTGCAGGGCCTGCCACCGGGGCCGGAGGAACAGCCGCTGCCGCTGCTGCTCGATTCCTTGCGTGTCCATCCAGACGACGCGGCGCGGCGCGCCGAAGGGATTCGCGCCCACCTCGCCGGCGAGACAGCGGCCTATGAATGCGAATACCGAGTCCTGCACGACGACGGCGAATACCGCTGGATCCGCGTGCGGGCGCTGTGCATCCGCGACGACGCCGGCCAGCCGTGCCGGATGGCCGGTTCGGTCAGCGACATCGATTCGCGCAAACGCGCCGAGGAGGCGCTGCGCCGCTCCGACGAGCGTTACCAGCTTGCGGTGGCCGGATCGAACGAGGGGCTGTGGGACTGGGACCTCGCGAGCGACAGCCTGTTCCTGTCGCCGCGCGCGCAGGAGCTGTTGTGGCAGCAGGCCGGGCCGCCGCAGCGGCCGCGCCGCGAATGGATAACGATCACCGACTACCACCCGGACGACATCGGGCTGGTCCGTGAGGCGATCGCCGCGCACCTGCACGGCCGGACGCAGCATTTCAAGGTCGAATACCGGGTCCGCCGCCGCAACGGCGAGTGGCGCTGGTACCGCCAGCGCGGCATTGCGGTGCGCGATGCCGACGGCCGGCCGACGCGGATGGCCGGCTCGATGGAGGACATCACCGAGCGCAAGCAGTCGGAAGCCGAACGCGAGCGGCTCGAGGTGCAGCTGCGCCAGGCGCAGAAACTCGAGGCGATTGGCACGCTGGCCGGTGGCATCGCGCACGATTTCAACAACATCCTTGCGGCCATCCTCGGTTATGGCGAGATGGCGCTGAAGGATGCGGCAGAAGGCAGCGCGCAGCAGCGCAACATCGAGGCCGCGATGAGCGCCGGGCTGCGCGCGAAATCGCTGGTCGAGCGCATCCTCGCGTTCAGCCGCAGCGGCATGGGTGAACGTTCGCCGGTTCATGTGCAGTCGGTCGTCGTCGAGGCGCTCGATGTCGTCGCCGCGTCGCTGCCGGCGGGCATCGCGCTCGAGCGCCGGCTCGCCGCTGGCGATGCCGCGGTGCTCGGCGACCCGACCCAGGTGCACCAGGTCGTGATGAACCTGTGCGCGAATGCGGTGCAGGCGATGAAAAGCAGCGGCAAGCTGACCGTCTCGCTCGAGCGCATCGAGCTGACCGAACCATGCTGCACGACCAGCGTGACGCTGGCCGGCGGCCACTATGTCGCGCTGCGCGTCGGCGATACCGGCGGCGGCATCGCCGCGCCGCTGCTCGAACGCATCTTCGATCCGTTTTTCACGACCAAGGAGGTCGGCGTCGGCACCGGGCTCGGGCTGTCGCTGGTGCACGGCATCGTCACCGACCTCGGCGGCGGCATCTGTGTCGACAGTGTCGTCGGCGAGGGCTCGAGCTTCACGGTGCTGTTGCCGTGGCAGCGCGACATCGCACCGGCGCCGGCACTTGCCGAGGCCGCGGTGCCGAACGGCAATGGCGAAACCGTCCTGCTGGTCGACGACGAGGAGCCTCTGGTGCGGCTCGGCGAGGAGATGGTCGCGATGCTCGGCTACGAGCCGGTCGGCTTCACGTCGAGTGTCGAGGCGCTGGCGACCTTCCGCGCCGACCCGGACCGTTTCCATGCGGTGTTGTCCGATGAGGCGATGCCGGAGATGACCGGCTCCGAACTGGTCGCCGAAATCCGCCGCATCCGCCCGGACATCCCGATCGTGCTGATGAGCGGCTACGTCACCGCAGCGCTGGCCGCCCGCGCCCGCAAGTCCGGCGTCGCCGAGGTGCTGGCGAAGCCGCTGGTCTCGCGCGACATCGCACGCAGCCTGGCCAATGCGCTGCAGCGCCAAGGCAGCGAGACGACGCTGAGCTGAAACATCGCGTCGCCCGATCGCACCGGCCGCGGTGCATGTCTGCCCGTCGCCTGCAATGGCCCGGTCCACCGATCCCGCCGCGCAGTTGGGAGTCGTCAGGGTTTTCCTTAGCAATCTAATCTTGCTTCGTTTGAGGTGCGTCAATATACTTAGGCTTCTAATGATATTGCGAGGCCTCGATGAACTCCGCAGCGACGCGACCCTTCGGCTGGCATGACGGTTTCCTGCTCGGCCATTCGCCGATGGACGACGTGCACGAAGAGTTCGTCGAACTCGTCGCGGCGCTGCGGACCACGCCCGACGACGGCGTTGCGGCGGTCCTCGATGCGCTGGCCGACAGTGCGCAGCAGCACTTCGATGCGGAGGACGGCTGGATGGTCGAGTCCGACTTTCCGGCCCGCGACTGCCACATCGCGGAGCACACCGCGGTGATGGCGTCGATCACCGGCGTGCGGCGCCGCGTCGCCGAAGGCGATGTGCCGGCGGCGCGACGGCTTGCCGACGCACTCGCCGACTGGTTCCCGGCGCACGCCGATTACCTCGATTCGGCGCTCGCCCAATGGCTGTGCAAGCGCCGCCTCGGCGGCAAGCCCGTCGTGCTGCGCCGCCATCTCGACTTGTCTGCGCTGCCGGCCGTCCGCTGAGCTCGCACCACCCCCGTATTGGAAGACACCATGCTGACCACCGAAGAAAACGAATTGCTGTGCCGCGTCGAAGGCGACGCGCCGATGGGCCGGTTGATGCGCGAGCACTGGACGCCGGTCTGTCTGCTCGAAGAGGTCAGCGAGCCCGATGGCGCGCCGGTCAAGGCGCGCGTCTTCGGCGAGAACCTCGTCGTCTTCCGCGATACCGACGGCCGCGTCGGCGTGCTGGCCGAGGACTGCCCGCACCGCGGCCCGTCGCTGGTGCTCGGCCGCAACGAGGAAGGCGGCCTGCGCTGCCTCTATCACGGCTGGAAGATGGACGTCGACGGCAACGTGCTCGAGATGGCCTCGGAGCCGGCCGCCAGCGGCATGGCCGAGAAGATCAAGCACAAGGCCTACCCGACCCGCGAATGGGGCGGCATGGTCTGGTCGTGGTTCGGTGCCGCCGATCGCGTTGCCGAGTTCCGGCCACCGGCCTGGGCGCCGACGGCGGACGTGCGGGTCAGCATCGCGAAGACCTTGCTGCCCTGCAACTGGGCGCAGGTGCTCGAAGGCGCGATCGACTCGGCGCACAGCTCGAGCCTGCATTCGTCGGACATGGTGCCGGCACGCGTCGACAGCGCGAAAGCCACCGACAAGACCTGGCTGCGGCCATCGACCGACAAGGCGCCGCGGATGCAGGTGCAGCGCGGCGGCTACGGCTTTCGCTATGCCGCATTGCGCCGGCCGATCCAGAACGCGGCCGCCAACGACTATGTGCGCTCGACGGTATTCGTCGCGCCGGCCACCGTGCTGATCCCGCCGAACAACCTCTACAACGTCGCCAACGTCAACGTGCCGATGGACGATACCAACACGGCGTTCTATTTCATCGCCTGGGGGCACCCGGCGCAGACACCGGAGACCGACACCTGGCGCAAATTTCTGCGCCAGACGGTCGGCGTCGATCTCGACGAGACTTATCGGCCGCTGCGCAACGTCGACAACCGCTTCTGGCAGGACCGCCAGGCGATGAAGGCCGGCAATTTCACAGGCATCAGCGGCTTCCCGAACCAGGACGTCGCGATGTGGGTGACGATGGGCCCGATCGCCGACCGCAGCCGGGAGCGCCTCGGTGCGAGCGACCTCGCGATCGTCGAGTTCCGCCGCCAGATGCTCGATGCGGTCCGCGCCCATGCAGAAGGTGCTCCCGCGATCGGGACCGGCGATGCGGCCATTCCATCGACGGTCTGCGCGTTCCAGGCGATCGTCCCGAAGACGACCGACTGGCGCAGCTACGAAGCCCGGATCACCTGGCCCGACGGGCAGGAACACCCGGAAATCGAGCCCTCCTACCTCGTGAAGGCCTGACACCATGAGCAAGCTGCAACTCTCGGTCGCGATGGGCGACTACGACCGCACCCGGGCGCTGTTCGACGGTCGCGTGCAGATCGACGGTGTGGATCCGGTCTACATGCTGATGAATCCGGAGGAGATGTTCTTCCGCGCGATGCGCAGCCAGGATTTCGACATCGCCGAGCTGTCGTTCTCGAGCTACCTCGTCAAGCATTCGCGTGGCGAATGCCCGTATGTCGCGGTGCCGGTATTCCTGTCGCGCGCGTTTCGCCACACCTCGATCTACGTCCGCAAGGACCGCATCAAGCGGCCGGAGGATCTGAAAGGCAAGCGCGTCGGCCTGCCCGAATACCAGTTGACCGCCAATGTCTGGGCGCGCGCGATCCTGCAGGATGACCACGGCGTGCGGCCGGAGGATGTGCACTGGGTGCGTGGCGGCATCGACACGCCGGGGCGGCCCGAGAAGGTCAAGCTGAAGCTGCCGGACGGCGTGCGCATCGAGGAGGCGCCGGCCGGCACGACGATCTCCGAACTGCTCGACCGCGGCGACATCGACGGTTTCATCGGGCCGCGCCCGCCGAACCGGCAGGCTCTGAAAAACCCGAACATCGGCTGGCTGTTCGACGATCCGACCGCGGTCGCGAAGGACTACTACGGCCGCACCGGCGTCTTTCCGATCATGCACGTCGTCGGCATCCGCAAGGAACTGGTCGAACAGCACCGCTGGTTGCCCGGGGCGGTGATGAAAGCCTTCACGCAGGCGAAGGCCGCCGCACTGGAGTTGCTGGCCGATACCTCGGCGACCAAGGTGACGCTGCCTTTCGTCGAGGAGCAGCTGAAGGCCGCCCGCGACGCGATGGGCGAGGACTACTGGTCCTATGGCGTTGCACCTGCCCGCAAGACGCTCGAGACATTCGTGCGTCACCACCATTCGCAAGGCCTGTCGTCGCAACTGGTCCCGGTCGAAGAGCTGTTCCACCCCGCCACCTACGAAACCTACAGCATCTGAGGAGACAACCTTGAAACGCATCACCTTCATCAAGCTCGCCACACTGGCCGTTGCGCTGTCGCTGACCGGTCCGCTGCAGGCGCAGACCTACCCGTCGAAGCCGGTCAAGTTCATCGTGCCGTTTTCGCCCGGCGGCCTGCCCGATACCGTCGCACGCCTGCTTGGCGCGAACCTGCAGGCCGCAACCGGCCAGCCGTTCGTCATCGACAACAAGGCCGGCGCCAATGGTTCGATCGCGGCGGCGGCGCTGGTGCAGGCGCCGGCCGACGGCTATACCTTTTTGATCTCGGACGGTGCGTCGCTCGCGATCGCACCGGTGCTGCTCACCAAGCTGCCCTACGACCCCGAGAAGGATTTCGCTCCGGTCTCGCTGATCGGCACCGCGCCGCTGTTCCTCGCCGTCAATGCCAATGTGAAGGCAAACACGCTCGACGAGCTGATTGCGCTGGCGAAGGCCAAGCCCGGCACGCTGAACTATGGATCGGCAGGCAATGGCAGCATCCACCACCTGACCGCCGAGGCGATGAAGGCGGGCTTCGGCGTCGATGTCGCGCACATTCCGTTCAAGGGATCGGGCGTATCGGTGCCGGCGATGATCGGCGCCCAGGTCGACATGGTCTTTGCCTCGCCGCCGTCGCTGATGGGTTTCGTGAAGAGTGGCCAGGCCAAGCTGCTGGCCGTCAACTCGGCCAAGCGCTCGCCGCTCGCACCCGATGTGCCGACGCTCGGCGAAAAGCTGCCCGGCTTCGATTTCGCATTCACGCTGCCGGTGATCGCGCGAGCAGGCACGCCGCGCGAGGCGATCGACAAGATCAGCAGCGAGATCGCGCGGATCGTCCGCCAGCCCGATGTCGCGCAGCAGCTGCAGATGGCTGGTGTCGACCCGATCGGCGGCACGCCGGAGCAGCTGTCGAAGGCGCTGCAGGAAGAAGCCAAGCGCATCACCGCTGCGGCACGGCACGCGAATCTGAAGCCGCAGTGATGGCGCCAGAGATGGATCCGCAGACGCACGCCGATACGCAGATGCCGCTGCGCATCGCCCGCGCGTACGACGTCGCCGAGGGCATCCGCAGCTTCGAGCTGGTGCTGCCCGACGGCACCGAGCTGCCGCCCTTCACGCCGGGCTCGCATGTCAAGGTGCAGGCGCCGAACGGGGCGATACGCAAGTACTCGCTGTGCAACGACCCGGCCGAGCGGCACCGCTATGTGATCGCCGTCAAGCGCGACGACCACGGCCAGGGCGGCTCGGTCAGCATGCACGACGACGCGCACGAGGGCGACACCTTGCCGACCTCGCTGCCGGACAACGCGTTCCCGATGGCGGAAAACGCGCGCGCGTCGATCTTCATCGCAGGGGGCATCGGCATCACGCCGATCCTGTCGATGATCCGTTCGTTCGGCGAGCTGCCACCGGCGCCGTGGAAGCTCTACTACCTGACGCGATCGCCGGAGACCACCGCCTTCCTCGACGAACTGTCGGCTCCGGAGCTGCGCCGCAACGTGAAGATCCACCACGACCACGGCGACCCGGCCAATTCGTTCGACCTGTGGCCGGCACTCGAGAAGCCCAATTCCGGGCACATCTACTGCTGCGGGCCGCGCGGCCTGATGGAGTCGGTGCGCGACATGGTCGGTCACTGGTCGCCCGGCAATGTGCACTTCGAGAGTTTTGCCGAGGGCGGCGCGGCGAAGCCCGACGATCGTCCGTTCGAGGTTCGCCTCGCGCGCTCGAACCGACGGTTCGAGGTGCCGGTCGGCAAGTCGATTCTGGCGGCGCTGCGCGAGCATGGCTGCAATGCGCCGTCGTCGTGCGAGAGCGGCACTTGCGGCACCTGCCGGACCAAGCTGCTCGACGGCGAGGCCGATCATCGCGACATGGTGCTGATGCCGGAGGAAATGGCCGACCAGATCATGATCTGCGTATCGCGCGCGAAATCACCCGAACTGGTGCTCGACCTGTGAACGCCGGGCGTCCGATCCGGCTCGGCGTCGCCGGCCTTGGTCGCGCGTTCACATTGATGCTGCCGACCTTCATGCAGGATCCGCGGATCCGGCTGGTCGCGGCCTGCGACCCGCGCGACGGCGCCCGGGCGCAATTTGCGCGCGATTTCGACGCTCCTGTCTATCAGGATGTCGACGCACTGGCGCGGGACGCATCGGTCGAGGCGATCTATGTCGCGAGCCCGCACCAGTTTCATGCGCAGCACACGCGGATTGCTGCCGCCCACGGCAAACATGTGCTGGTCGAAAAGCCGATGGCGATCACGCTGGCCGAATGCGACGCGATGATCGCCGATTGCGACGCGGCAGGCGTGCAGTTGATCGTCGGGCACTGCCACAGCTTCGACGCGCCCTATGCCAGGGCACGGCAGATCATCGACGGCGGCGAGCTCGGTCGCGTGCGGATGATCCAGGCCACCAACTACACCGATTTCCTGTACCGCCCGCGCCGCCCCGAGGAGTTGCAGACCGAGGCCGGCGGCGGTGTCGTGTTCAGCCAGGCCGCGCACCAGGTCGACATCGTCCGCATGCTCGCCGGCAGCCCGGTCACCAGCGTGCGCGCAGTGACCGGCGCCTGGGACCCGGACCGGCCGACCGAAGGTGCCTACACGGCGCTGCTGTGGTTCGAAGGCGGCGCCTTCGCGAGCATCACCTACAGCGGCTACGGGCGCTTCGATTCGGACGAGTGGTGCGGCTGGGTCGGCGAACTGGGCACCGACAAGAACCCGGCCGACTACGGCTTGGCCCGCAGGCGCCTGACCGAACTGCACGACCCGGCCGAGGAAGCGCGCCTGAAAGCCGCGCGCACCTATGGCGGCCCGGCCTACAACCCCGCGGCGCTGCAGAATCCGCCGCACCACCAGCATTTCGGTCCGGTCATCGTGTCGTGCGAGTACGCCGATCTGCGGCCGCTGCCGGACGGCGTGCAGATCTACCGCAACGCCCGGCAGGAACTGGTTCGCCTGCCCGCACCGGCGGTGCCACGCTACGAGGTGGTCGACGAACTGCATGCGGCGGTGCTCGGCGGCAAGCCTGCACAGCACGACGGCCGCTGGGCGCGCTCGACCCTCGAGGTTTGCCTGGCGTTGCTGAGATCGGCGGCCGAACGGCGCGACATCGCGTTGCCGATCGGCGGCTGATGCAGCGGCGGATGGCACGGCGGTGCCGCGCCGCACGCGCGGTATGCTTGGCCGCAGCTCGGCTGTCCATGCCGGCGTCGCGCAAGCGCTCGCCTTGTTGCTCAAATGACCGCCCTTCGAGCGGATGAATGACGATGAACTTCGAACACAACGAAAGCCTCGAACTCGCGCTGCAGCGCAATGTGCGCGACGCGCTGATGGAAGATATCGGGCGCGGCGACTGGACCGCGCAGCTGGTACCGGCCGACCGCCGCGTGCAGGCGCACGTGATCGCGAAGGAGGCGGCGGTCGTCTGCGGGCGGCAGTGGTTCGATCGGTGCGTCGAGACGCTCGATCCGGCTGCGCGCGTGTCGTGGCTTGCTTCCGACGGCGACGCGGTCGAGGCCGGCAGCGAGGTCTGCCGCATTGAGGCGAACGCGCGGGCGCTGCTCAGCGCGGAACGGCCGGCATTGAACTTCCTGCAGATGCTCTCGGGTGTGGCGACCGTGACGCGAAGCTACGTCGATGCGATCGCCGGCGTGTCGCCGAATCCGCGTGGCTGCCGGGTGCTCGACACCCGCAAGACCTTGCCGGGATTGCGCCAGGCGCAGAAATACGCAGTGCGCATCGGCGGCGGGCACAACCACCGGATGGCGTTGTGGGACGGCATCCTGATCAAGGAAAACCACATTGCCGCTGCCGGCAGCATCCGCGCGGCACTCGAAGCGGCAAGAGGGCTCGACGCCGGCATCGACATCCAGATCGAGGTCGAGACGCTCGATGAACTGGCGCAGGCGCTCGACGGCGGCGCCGGCAACGTGTTGATCGACGACTTCACTCTCGAACAGATGAAGCAGGCGGTGGCGCTGAACAACGGCCGGGCGCTGCTCGAGGTGTCCGGCGGCGTCGACCTGCAGAAGGTGCGCGAGATCGCGGCCACCGGCATCGACCGCATCTCGATCGGCAAGCTGACGAAGGACGTGCGCGCGGTCGATCTCTCGATGCGCGTGCTGGCCTGATCTGCCGGCCTGCTAAAGCGCTTCGGCCTCGGCGGCGCCGTCGCGCGTGGCGGTGTCGCCCGCCAGGTTGTCGAGCATCACCAAGAGGCTGCGCCGCACCGCCGCGATGTCGCTCGCCTCGAGCCCTTTCATTGCAACGGCATTGACTTCCTCGGCCAGCGGCACGAGCTTCTTCTTCAGCGCCTTGCCCGCCGGAGTCAGGAAGACGTAGAGGTTCTTCCGGTTGCCGGCCATGCGCTCGCGCGTGATGTAGCCGAGGGATTCCATGCCGCGCAATGCGATCAGCGTGGTCGGCTCCATCACGCCGGCTTCGTTGCTGAGTTCGCGCTGCGTCAGGCCGTCGCGCTCCCAGAGGATGCGCAGAAATGTCCAGTGGCCGAGCGTGACGTCGTGAGCCGCCAGACGCACCTGCAACGAGCGGAGAAAACTCCGTGCGACGTCCTTCACGAGGTGCGCCATCCGATCGTTCGGAACCGCCTGATGCCAGTGTTTGAGCAGCCTGCTGGAGATTTCGGCTTCCTGGCTCGCGGTGAGTTTCAACATGGCAATGATTTTCTCAGATCCGCACCGAAGCTTCCGTCGGCGCTGCCGATGCGGCGCGTGATCGGCCCGCTGCAGCAGCGTTTCAACTGAAACGACGTCGCCGGCGCTTGCAATCGATTTGCAAGGCCTGCGGCCGACGATCGCGGCTCCCGGCACTGCTGCCGCTTCGCGTTCGACACCATGATGAAGATCACACCGACCCGCACGCCGCCGCGGTTGCGCCGCACCGGCATCGCGCTTGTTGTCGCCGTTGCCGGCCTCGCGACGCTGGCCGGCTGGTTCCATCTGCAGACGCCGGCGCAGGCATCGGCACCGCAGGCCGTGCCCGCTGTGCCGCCGGCGACACCGGTCACCGTTGCCGCGGTGCTGTCGCGGCCCGTCATTGAATGGGATGAGTTTTCAGGCCGGCTCGAGGCGGTCGAGCGCGTCGAGGTGCGCGCCCGCGTTTCCGGCCACATCGAATCGGTCAATTTCAAGGCCGGCGCGCTGGTCGACAAAGGCGCGACGCTGTTCACGATCGATGCGCGGCCATTTGCCGCCGAGATGGCTCGCGCCGAGGCGGCGCTGGTCGCTGCCCGTTCGCGCTTGGCGCTGACCGACACCGAACTGGCGCGCGCGGCCAGCCTGCTCGCCGACCAGGCGATCTCGCGTCGTGAATTCGAGCAGCGGCAGAATGCCCGTGACGATGCGCAGGCGGCCGTCCGGGCTGCCGAGGCGGCGGTCGAGATCGCCCGCCTCGACCTCGCGCATACCCGCATCACCGCGCCGATCGCCGGCCGCGTCGGCCGCGCCGAGCTGACCGCCGGCAACCTGGTCGCCGCCGGCGCCGGCAGCGCGCCGCTGACGACGATTGTCTCGACCGCGTCGGTCCATGCGAGTTTCGAGGCCGATGAGCAGACGTATCTGAAGGCGTTGGCGGCTTCGCGGGCCGGCGGCATGCCGGGGCTGCCGGTGCGGATGGCGCTGGCCAACGAGGACGGCTTTCCGCGCGAAGGGCGGATCGACTTCGTCGACAACGCGATCGATCCGTCGAGCGGCACGATCCGCATGCGCGCGCTGTTCGACAACCGCGACGGCCGGCTGACGCCAGGCATGTTCGCGCGGATCCGGCTGGCTGCGGGCGGCGAGCGCAACGCGCTGCTGATCGACGAGCGCGCGGTCGGCACCGACCAGTCGAAGAAATTCGTCTGGGTCGTCGATGCGCAGCAGCGCGTTGCCTACCGCGAGGTCACGCTCGGCCCGCTGGTCGACGGCCTGCGCGTCGTCCGCAGCGGCCTGAAGGCCGGCGAAACCATCGTCGTCAACGGCGTGCAGCGGGTTCGTCCCGGCGTGCTGGTCGCGCCGACGACGACGCCGATGGACGCCCGCGCCAATGCGACGGTGCGCCTCGCGATGGCCCGGCCTGGCCGACGGGCGTCCTGATTCCGCGACCGGGGACTGACCATGCGCTTTGCACGCCTTTTTGTCGACCGCCCGATCCTCGCGGCGGTGTTGTCGATCCTGATCTTTCTCGCCGGCGCGATCTCGATCTGGAAGATGCCGGTTTCCGAATATCCGGAAGTCGTGCCGCCGGCGGTCGTCGTGCGCGCGGTCTATCCGGGCGCGAACCCGAAGGTGATCGCCGAATCGGTCGCGCTGCCGCTCGAGGAGGCGATCAACGGCGTCGACGACATGTTGTACATGGCGTCGCAGGCGACGCTCGACGGCGTGATGACGCTGACGGTGACCTTCAGGCTCGGCACCGACCCGGACCGCGCGCAGCAGCTGGTGCAGAACCGGGTTGCGCAGGCGCAGCCGCGGCTGCCGGAGGAGGTGCGCCGGCTCGGCGTGACGACGACCAAGAGTTCGTCGGACCTGACGCTGGTCGTGCACCTGACCTCGCCCGACGAGCGCTACGACATGACCTACCTTCGCAACTATGCCGCGCTGCATGTGAAGGACAGGCTGGCGCGCATCGACGGCGTCGGCCAGGTCGAGACCTGGGGCGCCGGCGACTATGCGATGCGGATCTGGCTCGATCCGGACAAGGTCGCCGCGCGCGGCCTGACCGCCAGCGACGTCGTCCATGCGATCCGCGAGCAGAACGCGAATGCCGCCGGCGGCGTTGTCGGTGGGGCGCCGGCGCGTGCCGGCACCGACCTCGAACTCGCGATCCATGCAAAAGGCCGGCTCGCGACCGAGCAGGAATTTGCCGAGATCGTGATCCGCCAGACTGCCGGCGGTGCCGTCACCCGGCTGGCGGACGTAGCACGGATCGAACTCGGCGCCAGCCAGTATTCGCTGCGCAGCCTGCTCGACAACAAGCCGGCGGTCGCAATCGGCATCTTCCAGGCGCCCGGCTCGAATGCGATCGCCGTCGCCAACGAGGTGCACCGGCTGATGGAGGAATTGCGCGCCGACATGCCGGCCGGCGTCAGCCATGCGATCGTCTACGACACGACGCGGTTTGTCCGCGCATCGATCGAGTCGGTCGTGAAGACGCTGCTCGAGGCGCTGGCGCTGGTCGTGCTGGTGGTGATCGTTTTCCTGCAGAGCTGGCGGGCGTCGATCATCCCGCTGCTCGCGGTGCCGGTGTCGATCGTCGGCACCTTCGCGCTGATGCTCGCCTTCGGCTTCTCGATCAATGCGCTGAGCCTGTTCGGGCTGGTGCTGGCGATCGGTATCGTCGTCGACGATGCAATCGTCGTCGTCGAGAACGTCGAGCGCAACATCGCCGCCGGGTTGTCGCCGCGTGACGCCAGCTACCAGGCGATGCGCGAGGTCAGCGGGCCGATCGTCGCGATCGCGTTGGTGCTGGTCGCGGTCTTCGTGCCGATGGCCTTCGTGCCCGGGCTGACCGGCGAGTTCTACCGCCAGTTTGCATTGACGATCTCGATCTCGACGGTGATCTCGGCCTTCAATTCGCTGACGCTGTCGCCGGCGCTGGCAGCGCTGCTGCTGCGTGGCCACGACGCTCCGAAGGACCGCCTGAGCCGCATCATCGATACGCTGTTCGGCTGGTTCTTCCGCCGCTTCAACCGCGGCTTCGCCCGCGCCGGCGCGGTTTATGGGACGACCGTCGGCTTCGTGCTCGGCCGCAAGCTGGTGATCGTTGCGTTGTACGGCGCACTGGCAGCGCTGACCTGGGCCGGCTTCCAGACCGTGCCGAAAGGTTTCATCCCGGCGCAGGACAAGCAGTACCTGGTTGCGATGGCGCAGCTGCCCGACGGCGCATCGCTCGACCGCACCGAGTCGGTCGTGCGGGCGATGTCGACGATCGCGATGGCGCAGCCTGGTGTCGAATCGGCGGTGGCTTTCCCCGGCCTGTCGATCAACGGCTTCACGAACAGCAGCAATGCCGCGGTCGTCTTCATCACGCTCGACCCGTTCGACAAGCGCGGCAAGCCGGCGCTCAGCGGCGACGCGATTGCGCAGGCGCTGAACGGGGAGATGATGGCGATCGAGGAGGCCTTCGTCGCGGTCTTCCCGCCGCCGCCGGTGCTCGGCCTCGGCACGATCGGCGGCTTCAAGCTGCAGCTCGAGGACCGCGGCGCGCTCGGCTACGAGGCGTTGTACGAGGCGCGCCAGGCCTTCCTGAACAAGGCCTGGGCGACGCCCGAGCTGGCCGGCGTGTTCTCCAGCTACCAGATCAACGTGCCGCAGCTGTTTGCCGATGTCGATCGCGTGAAGGCGCGCCAGCTCGGCGTGCCGGTCAGCGATGTCTTCGAGACGATGCAGATCTACCTCGGCTCGCTGTATGTCAATGATTTCAACCGCTTCGGCCGCACCTACCAGGTCAAGGTGCAGGCAGATGCGCCGTTCCGCAGCGATGCCGAAGACGTGCTGCGGCTGCGCACCCGCAATTCGCGTGGCGAGATGGTGCCGCTGGCCGCGCTGCTGCGCGTCGAGCCGAGTTTCGGCCCGGACCGCGTCACCCGCTACAACAACCACACGTCGGCCGATATCAATGGCGGGCCGGCGCCCGGCGTCAGCAGCGGCCAGGCGCGGGCCGCGGTCGAACGCATCGCCGCCGAGACGCTGCCGAAGGGCGTTGCCTGGGAATGGACCGAGCTGACCTACCAGGAACAACTCGCCGGCGACAGCGGCTGGCTGGTCTTTCCGCTCGCGGTGCTGCTGGTTTTCCTCGTGCTCGCCGCGCTGTACGAAAGCTGGACGCTGCCGCTGGCGGTGATCCTGATCGTGCCGATGGCCTTGTTGTCGGCGATCACCGGCGTCTGGCTGGCCGGCGGCGACAACAACATCTTCACGCAGATTTCGCTCGTGGTGCTGGTCGGCCTGGCGGCGAAGAATTCGATCCTGATCGTCGAGTTTGCGCTCGAGCTCGAGCGCCGCGGCCGCAGCATCGCGCAGGCGGCGATCGAGGCCAGCCGGCTGCGCCTGCGGCCGATCCTGATGACCTCGTTCGCCTTCATCATGGGTGTCGTGCCGCTGGTGCTGGCCAGCGGCGCCGGCGCCGAGATGCGGCGCGCGATCGGCATCGCGGTGTTCAGCGGCATGCTCGGCGTGACGCTGTTCGGCCTGCTGCTGACGCCGCTGTTCTATGTCCTGCTGCGCACGCTGGCGCAGCGCCTGCAGCGCGGGCCGGCCGTGCCGCTGCTGCCCGATCCGCAGCCCGCCGGCCAACCGGAGCCGCAACGATGAACGCCCACCTTGTTCGCTGGCGCGCCGCCGGTATCTCGCTGGCGCTGACCGCCGCATTGGCCGGCTGCGCGGTGCCGCCGCCACACCGCTCGCCGCAGGTTGTGCCGTTGCCGGCTGCATTCAAGCAAGCGATCCCGCCGCAGTTCGCGGCCGCCTGGAAACCGGCCGAACCAGCCGAGACCCTGCCGCGCGGCGCCTGGTGGAAAGTTTTCGGCGACCCGCAGCTCGACGCGCTGGTCGACGAGGCAACACGCGCCAATGCCTCGCTGCAGGCCGCGCATGCGCGGTTGGCACGGGCCCGCGCGCTGCTCGGCGCCAGCGAGGCAGAACGCGCGCCGCAGCTCGATGCCGGTGCTGCGGCGTCGCGCCACCGCCCATCGCCGCAGGCGCTCGGCCTGCCGGCCAGCGCCGATCCGGCGCCGCGGACGGCGCTGCATGCCGGGCTTGGCGCCAGCTGGGAGATCGACCTGTTCGGCCGCGTCGCCGCAACGATCGCCGCGGCCGAGGCCGACGCTGGCCAGGCCGAGGCGCTGCTGCAATCGCAGTTGCTGGTGCTGCAGGCCGACGTCGTGCAATTGCATTTCGCGATCCGCTCGCTCGATGCCGAGGCGGCGCTGCTCGAGCGCGCCGCCGCACTGCGGCAGGACGAACTGACACTGGTTGAGCGGCGCTTTCGTGCCGGCGAAACCAGCGAGGTCGACGTCGCGCGGGCGCGCACCGAATTGGCGATCGCGCGTGCCGACGCGATCGCGGTGACGCGCCGCCGCGCCGAACTCGAACATGCGTTGGCGGTGCTGCTCGGCAAGGCGCCGGCGCAGCTGACGCTGGCAGCCGCACCGTTGCAGTTTGCGCCCATTTCTATTCCGGCCGGGCTGCCGTCGACGCTGCTCGAGCGCCGGCCCGACATCGCGGCCGCCGCGCGCGCCGTCGCGGCCGCCAATGCCCGCATCGGCGCCGCGCGGGCGGCCTTTTTCCCGCGGGTCACGCTCGGCGCCGGCTTCGGCTTCGACGCCGGCGAGGCCGGCGACCTGCTGCGCTGGAACAGCCGCAGCTGGGCGCTCGGCCCGCTGGCGCTGAGCCTGCCGATCTTCGACGGCGGCCGCAACCGCGCCCAGCATGCGGCGGCGATTGCCGCCCACGACGAGGCGGCTGCCGGCTACCGGCAGACGGTGCTGCAGGCGCTGCGCGAGGTCGAGGACCAGCTGGCCGCGCTGCGGCTGCTTGCCGAGCAGGCCGCGCAGCAGGCCAGCGCGGTCGAATCGGCGCGCCGCGCAGCGCAGCTGTCGGCCAGCCGCTACCGCAACGGCATGGTCAGCCAGCTCGAGCAGATCGACGCCGAACGCACCGTGCTGGCGTCGCAGCGCGCGGCACTGGCGGTCGAGCGCGAGCGGGCGCTGGCAACGGCCGGGCTGATCCGCGCGCTTGGCGGCGGCTGGTCGTCGTGATTGGGCCGCGTTACAGACGAAACCGGAATGGCGGCGCAGCGACATCCGCTTGCAATGCGCCCGCCGTCAACTGAAGGCCTCGATCCGATCCAGTGAGGCCGACGATGACCCAAGCGAACCAACTCTGCCACCCGACACCGCTGCCGACGCTGCTCGCAGCCGGCCGCAACGAGGCGCTGTCGCAGTCGCTGCTGACCCGGCTGTTCATCGCATTGCAGCGCTGGCGTTACCACGGCCGGATGCGCCGCGAACTGCTGACGCTCGACGACCGCATGCTGAAGGACATCGGGCTGACCCGTACCGACGTCGAACAGGCGGTCAACATGCCGATCTGGCAGGTCTGGGCCAGGCATGAACTTCACCGCTGGAGCTGACAAGGTGGCGGCCAGCGCGCGCTTCGATCATCATCCGGGCAGTGGTGCGCCGGTCCGCGGTGCGCCGTGGGCCGCCACCCTGCCTGGAGAACCGATGTCCGCCGACCCGACGCTGCAGCCGCACATCCTTGCGCTCGACGACGACCCGGCGATCCGCCAGCTGGTCAGCGACTACCTCGGCAGCAACGAGCTGCGTGTCACGACGGTGGCCAGCGGCCGTGAACTGGCCGCGGTGATGGCGCGCGAGACGATCGACCTGCTGGTGCTCGACCTGCGGCTGAACGGCGAGGACGGCATGCAGATCGCCCGCCGGCTGCGCGAATCGTCGACGATTCCGATCCTGATGCTGACCGGGCTGGCCGAGGAGGCCGACCGCGTGATGGGCCTCGAACTCGGCGCCGATGATTATTTGACCAAGCCGTTCAGCCCGCGCGAACTGCTGGCGCGCATCCGCGCGCTGCTGCGCAGGGCGCGCGCGCAGGCGACGGTTGCCGATGCAATCGCGAAAGTGCGCGCCTACCGCTTCGGTGGCTGGGAATTGAATGTCGGCCTGCGCAAGCTGAAATCGGCCGACGGCGCCAGCGTCGACCTGACGAATGGCGAATTCAGCCTGCTCGCGGCCTTTGTCTCGTCGCCGCAACGCATCCTGTCGCGAGACCAGCTGCTCGAGCTGTCACGGCTGCACAACGCCGAGGTCTACGACCGCTCGATCGACGTGCAGATCCTGCGCCTGCGCCGCAAGATCGAGGCCGACCCGGCACACCCTCGCTTCATCCGCACCGAACGCGGCGCCGGCTACCTGTTCGACGCGGCGGTCGAAGTGGTCAGGTAAGCGCCGGCCTCCTACCGGTTGAACTGGCGGCGATTTGCCGCCTTCCTCGACGGACCGGGCGGGCCGCCGCGGCCTGAAGATCGCAACAAGCGCAGATCGCGGGTCGGGCGGCGGAATGTCGCGCGCCGGCGCCGCGCTGCCCCGATTTTCCGAACCTGCCGTTCCGGCCCGTACCGATGATGTCGATCGCCAGCCGCCAACTTCCGCGCCGCCGCCGCCGGCCCGCCCGTCATGGGTGAGCGCGCGCCGCAGGCACTGGCCGAAGCGGATCCCGCCGCCGGCCGGCTGGTCTCGCCGCTGGTCAGCTTCACCGCGCCGCCGCCGGTTGCTGCGATGCCGCCCGCGCCAGCCGACAACGGCGCTGCCGCCGCGCTTGGCCTGTATGCCCGGCTGCTCGCCGCCAGCACGCTCGAAGCCGGCGCCCATGCGCTGGTCGCTGCGCTGGCCAGCGAGCCGAGTATCCGCCGCGCGTCGATTGCCTTGCACGAGAACGGCCGCACCCGGCTGCTCGCCAGCAGCAACCTCGACCTCGGCAATCCGCAGGCCGAACTGCCACAACGCCTGCTCGGCGCGATGAACGAGGCGCTCGACCAGCGCTGCAGCGTCGCGCTGCCGCCGGTCGTCGGCGCCGACGGCCGCATCGCCGACCACATCCGCATCGAACACCAGGCGCTGCAGCGGCTGGTCGGCGGCGCGGTGCTGTGCCTGCCGCTCGGCATCGACGGCCAGGTGCTCGCGGTCGTCTGCCTCGAGCGCGACGGCGACGCCGGTTTCGACGCCGCCGAATTCGCCCGGCTCGAACGCACGCTGATGCTGACCGCACCGGCAATGCGCTGGATGCAGCAGGGCACGCAGCGCTGGTTCCGCCGCGCGTGGCGCGAACTGCTGGCCGGCTGCCAGGCTCTGCGCCAGCCGGGCAAACGCACGACGCGGCGGCTGCTCGGCGCCGGCGCGGTGCTGCTGGCGTTTCTGGCGCTGGCGCCGCTGCAGTTCGAGGTCGGCGGGCGCGCCCGCATCGAAGGCGCAGAACAACGGCTGCTTTCCGCGCCAACCGACGGCTTCGTGAAGACCGCCCATGTACGGCCCGGCGACCGCGTCAAGGCCGGCGCGCCGCTGATCGACCTGCTCGAGCAGGACCTGCGGCTCGAGCAGGAACGCTGGTCGAGCCAACTCGCACAACATGAAAACGCCTATGCCTCGTCGATGGCGCGTTCCGACCGCGTCGGCGCGGCGACCAGCATGGCGCGAATCGCCGAGGCGCAGGCGCAACTCGCGCTGATCGGCGAACAGCTGACGCGCGGCCGCATCACTGCGCCGTTCGACGCGATGGTGATCGACGGCGACCTCAGCCAGTCGATCGGCGCACCGGTTCGCCAGGGCGACAAGATGATGACGCTGGCGACCACCGACAGCTTTCGCGTGATCGCCGATATCGACGAAATTGATATCGGCCGGGTCGCGGTCGGGCAGGGCGGCAGCCTCGCGTTGTCGTCGCTGCCGTGGGACCAGCATGCGATCGAGGTGACGCGTGTCGCGCCGCTCGCGAAGGCGGTCGACGGCCGCAACATCTTCGAGGTCGAGGCCCGGCTGCTCGAGCCGCCGGCCGAATTGCGGCCCGGCCTGCTCGGCCGCGCCGAGGTCGTCGTCGGCCGCCGCCCGCCGCTGTGGGCCTGGCTCGGCCATGCGGCGGACAGGATGCGCCTCGCCTGGTGGAATTTTTTCGGATGATGGCCCGCCGAAAATTCTGTGGGAGGGGCTTTCAGCCCCGATTCGGGTTGTTGGCCCGGGAAGAAATCGCGGCTGAAGCCGCTCCCACAGGGCATGCCAACGGATTGGCTTTTGTAGGAGGGGCTTCAGCCCCGATTCCCGTTCGCTGACCCATGACCACCGTCCACAGCTCCCGCTGGCACCGCGTCGCTTCGCTGAAGCCGCGGCTGAGCCCGCACTTGCGGGTGCGGCGGCAGCATATCCGCGGCGAGACCTGGGTGCTGCTCGACGACCAGATCAGCGGCCGCAGCGTGCGATTGAATGCTGCGGCCCATGCGCTGGTCGGCCGTTTCGACGGCCGCCGCTCGGTACAGAATTTATGGGATGCCGCGCTCGAACGCGACGACGATGTCGCGACGCAGGACGAAGTGATCGACCTGCTCGCGCAGCTGCGCGAGGCCGGGCTGATCCAGTTCGACCGCAGCGCCGATTTCGACCTGCTGCTGCCGCACCTCGATACGCTGCGCAAGCCGAAGGGCCGCAAGACGCTGATTGCCTGGCGCATTCCGCTGGCCAATCCGTCGCGGCTGCTCGAGCGGCTCGACTGGCTCGGCCGGCTGCTGTTCAACCGGCTTGCATTCGCGCTCTGGTTGCTCGCGATGGCGATGCTGCTGGTGCTCGGCCTGCAGCATGCGCCGACGCTGTGGGCACACGCCGGCCAGTGGATGGCGACGCCACGTTTTGCGCTGCTGGCGCTGCTGCTGTATCTGCCAATCAAGCTGGCGCACGAGATCGCGCACGGCCTGGCGGTGCGCCGCTGGGGTGGCCAGGTGCGCGAGGCCGGTGTCACGCTGATGATGCTGATGCCGGTGCCTTATGTCGACGCATCGGCAGCGACCGGCTTCGAACAACGCCGGCATCGCATCATCGTCAGCGCCGCCGGCATCATCACCGAGCTGTCGTTCGCCGCGGTTGCCTTGCCGCTGTGGCTGCTGCTCGCCGACGGCTGGCTGCGCGACGCCGCCTTCGTCACGCTGGTTGTTGCTGGCGCGTCGACGCTGCTGTTCAACGGCAACCCGCTGCAGCGCCTCGACGGCTATTACATCTTCACCGATGCGCTCGAACTGCCCAACCTCGGGCCGCGCAGCCGCAACTGGTGGCAGCAGACGCTGCGCCGCCGGCTGCTTCGCCTGCCTGGCGCCGAGACGATGCCGGTCGCGCGCGGTGAAACGACCTGGCTGGCGCTGTATGCACCGCTGTCGTGGCTGTATGGGCTGACGATCGCGACCGTCGCGACGCTTTGGCTCGGCAGCGTCTCGCTCGCGCTCGGCCTGGCCTGCGCCGCGATCCTCGGCTGGCAGATGATGCTGCGCCCGGTCGTCAACCACCTGCGCCAGCTGCGCAATGCGGCGCTCGCCCAGACCGCCGGCGCCGGCCGCTGGCGCGGTCTTGCATTCGGCGGCAGCCTCGCGCTGGCCGCAGTGCTGCTGCTGCCGGCGCCGCAACGCACGCTGGTGCAGGGTGTCGTCTGGCCGGCTGAAAAGGCCCAGCTTCGCGCCGACGAACAAGGCATCGTCACCGAGATCGTCAAGCACGATGGCGACACCGTGCGTGCCGGCGAGCTCGTGCTGCAGTTGCGCAATGCGGATCTGCAGGCCGAACTCGCGCGCCAGAGCGCGCGTGTCGGCGCACTCGAGGCGGCTTTGTTCGATGCGATGCCGGTCGACGGCAACCTCTCTGCCGACGGCAAGGCCGGCGACGCCCGCGCCGACCTGAGCGCCGCGCAGGCGGCGCTGGAGCGGCTTATCGAACGCGAGCGCTCGCTCGCGGTGCGGGCCCATGCCGACGGTCGTCTGGTGCTGCCGCGCAGCTCGGACCTGCAAGGCCAGTATGTCGCCCGCGGCAACCTGATCGGCCAGGTGCTGACCGACGATGCGACGATCGTCCGCGTCGCGGTGCCGGAGTCGGCCGCGGCCGACCTGCAACGCGGGCGTGGCGAGGTCAGCGTGCGGCTTGCCGCCTCGCGCGATACCGCGCACCCGGCCAGCCTGCTGCGCGACAGCGGCGGCGCGGTGCTGCAATTGCCGAGTGCGGCGCTCAGCGAGCGCCATGGCGGCCAGGTCGTCACCGACCCGTCCGACAAGACCGACCTGACTCCGCTGCACCCGGTCGTGCTGCTCGACGTCGTGCTCGCCGCCGGCGCGGCGCGCAGCAGCGAGCGCATCGGCGAACGCGCCGCGGTCCGCTTCGACGCCGGTTTTTCGCCGCTGGCCTGGCAATGGGCGCAGGGCTTGCGGCGGCACATCCAGCAGCGCTTCAACCCGCAGTTCTGATGAACTCCTCCGAACCCATTTGTAGGAGGGGCTTCAGCCCCGATTTTTCCGCAGGCCGCGAGCCCGGAATCGGGGCTGAAGCCCCTCCCACAAAAAACCCCCTGTCGGTTGAGCCTGGCATCTGTAGGAGGCGCTTCAGCCCCGATTTTTCTGCATGCCGGGAGCCCGGATCGGGGCTGAAGCCCCTCCTACAAAGAGCCCCCTATCGGATAAGCCTGACATCTGTAGGAGGGGCTGCAGCCCCGATTCCTTCGCATTTCTCGGTCCCAATCGGGGCTGAAGCCCCTCCTACAAATAGCACCCGATCGGATGTGCCTGGCCCGAGGCATCTGTGGGAGGGGCTTCAGACCCGATTTGTCAGCATGCCTCAAGCCCCGAATCGGGGCTGAAGCTCCTCCTGCAACAAGATGACCACCGGCCTGCTGAAGCTCACCGACATCCTGCCGCTGCCCGGTCCGGTCTGGGGCCCGTATCCGGTGCGGCCGGCGAGCGAGATGGCGCCGCCGTGGCGGGGTCTGCTGCCGCGTCCTGCAATCGGTGCGTGCCGGCGGATTGCGCGGCGGGCCGAGACACTGGCGCAGGCCTGGCAGGGCAAGGACGATGAGAACTGGGCGGCCGATCTGCAAGCCTTGCGGCTGGACCTGCGCCGGCGCGGGCTGCTGCCGGAACTGATTGCCGAGACGTTGGCCGCCGCAGTCGACGCCGCCGAACGCACACTCGGCCAGACGCCGCGGCCGACGCAGCTGCTGGCTTCCGCGGTGCTGCTCGACAACCGGATGGCCGAGATGGCGACCGGCGAAGGCAAGACGCTGGCGATCGGCCTGGCCGCGGCGGTCGCCGGGCTGGCCGGCCTGCCGGTCCATGTGGCGACCGCCAACAACTACCTCGCACAGCGCGACGCGCAGCGCCTGGCGCCTTTTTTTGCCGCGTTCGGTCTCGAGGTCGGTGCCTTGTCCGGTACCGACCAGGACGATGCCAAACGCACGATCTACCGCCGCGACATCGTTTATGCCACCGCGAAGGACCTCGCGTTCGACTTTCTGCGCGACCGCCAGACCACCGCCGGAGCGCATCCGTACCAGCAGGCCGCAGCAGTGCTCGGTGGCGCCGCGCCGCCGCAGCTGCTGATGCGCGGCCTGTGCCTGGCGATCCTCGACGAGGCCGACAGCATCCTGCTCGACGAGGCCGACGTGCCGCTGATCCTGTCGCGCACCGTCTCGCATGGCGCACGGCGCGCCTTCATGTGGCAGGCGCTGGCGCTGGCGCGCAAGCTCGAGGCGGGCCGCGATTTCCGCGTCATCGCGGCCGACCGCAGCGCGGTGCTGACGCCGGCCGGCGACGAAAAACTGGCGCAGCTCGCGGCCGGCCTCGGCGGTCCATGGCAACGGCCGCGTTACCGGCGCGAGGCGGTCAATGTCGCGCTGGCCGGCCTGCATGCGCTGCACCGCAACCAGCACTACCTGGTGCGCGATGATTCCATCGAGCTGCTCGACGAGGTGACCGGCCGGGTTGCGGTCGGCCGCGTCTGGTCGCGCGGCTTGCACACCGTCGTCGCGCTGAAGGAGGGGCTGAAGCCGCCGGCCGAAACCGAAACCGTCGCGCAGACCACCTTCCAGCGCTTTTTCCAGCGTTACTGGCGGCTGGCCGGCATCAGCGGCACGCTGCGCGAGGCGCGCGCCGAACTGAAGGCGGTTTATGGCTCGACGGTGCTGCCGGTGCCGCTGCATCAGCCGGGGCGCCGCCGCACGCTGCCGCCGCGTCGTTTCGCTGACCGTGCGTCGCTTTTTGCTGCCGCCGCGAAACGCGTCGCTGAATTCCATGCCGCCGGCCGGCCGGTGCTGGTCGGCACCGACAGCGTCGACGATTCGCAGTTGCTCGCCGCCCACCTCGACCGGCTTGGCATCGGCCACCGCGTGCTCAATGCGCTGCACGATGCCGACGAGGCGGCGATCGTCGCCGACGCCGGCCGTGCCGGCGCAGTCACCGTCGCGACCCGGATGGCCGGCCGCGGCACCGACATCGAACTCGACAATGCCGCGCGCGCCGCCGGCGGCCTGCATGTGCTGAACTGCCAGCACAACCCGTCGCGCCGGCTCGACCGCCAGCTCGCCGGCCGCGCTGCCCGCCACGGCGACCCGGGCAGCGCCGAGGCCTGGTTCGTGCACGGCGGGGTGGTCGCCGAAACGGCCGATGACCTGCCGGCGAAAGCGGCCGCGCCGCGCAGCGGCTGGCTGCTGCGGCTGCCGACACAAATCGCCCAGTGGCGCGAGGAGCAGCGGCGCAGCCTGCTGCGCCGCAACCTGCTCGAGCAGGACCTGCACTGGGAAAAACGGCTGGCATTTGCCGGGTCGAGCTGACGGCGAGTTTTTCGACAGCCCGAAATCGGGGCTGAAGCCCCTCCCACAGCCATGCAACAAGCCTCGCCGATCGTCGCGTCCGCGGTCGTGGCGGACTTTGTAGGAGGGGCTTCAGCCCCGATTCCTGGGCGTGGATCGGAGCTGCGAGCCGCTCCGCGAGGCCGGCGATCGCCATGTCAAGTCCATCCCGGGTCGGCCGATATCCGACGGCGAGCAGCGGAAATGGGGCGGCGTCCAGCGTGCCGGCAACGCCGGATATCGCCCGCTTTTCTGCGGCTGGCGCCCGCTACCCCTCGCTAAGCTGACCGAATGCAATCCCCTGTCCTGAACGGCCCTGTTTTCCGGGCCTGCACGGCCGCGCGTGTCTGCCACGCGGGGGCCGTGTTGCGCTGAGCCCGCGCACTCCGCACCGCTTCGCGCATGCTGAAAGCCGCATCACGCCTGCTGCGTCGCCCGATCGTCGAGGCGATGGAAGAGCGCGTGCTGCATTCGGCCGACCTGTCGCCGCTGCAGTTGACGCCGCAGGCGGCCGCCGTCGACAGCTATCTGCAGCAGCACGCCGCGGCCGCCGAGTCTGCCGACCCGCTTGCGCACACGCGCGAGATCGCCTTCGTCGACGCCTCGCTGCCCGATGCGCAGCAATTGATCGCCGACCTGCTCGCGCAGCGTGATGCAGGCCGAGTCATCGACGTCGTCGAGATCGCTGCCGACGCCGACGGCATTGCGCTGATCGGCGAGGTGCTGGCCGGGCGCAGCGATATCGGCGCGGTCCATCTGCTGGTGCATGGCAGCGACGGCGCGGTCCGGCTCGGCGCGGTAAAGCTCGACGGACTGGCGCTGCTGCAGCGTGCCGACGAGATCGCGCGCTGGGCTGTCGCGCTGACCGCCGACGCCGACCTGCTGCTGTACGGCTGCGAGGTCGCCGGCAGCGAGCTCGGGGTCGGTTTCGTGAAGGATCTGGCGATGCTGACCGGCGCCGATGTTGCCGCCAGCAGTGACCTGACCGGTGCCGCCGCACTCGGCGGCAACTGGCAACTCGAGGTCCGCAGCGGCGCGATCGAGGCCGGCCAGGCGCTGAGCCTGCAGCAACAGGGCCGCTGGCAGGGGTTGCTCGCGACCTACATCGCCGACCCGGCCAAGACCGACGGCAGCACCGGCTCGCTGCGCTGGGCGATCACGCAGGCCAACGCCAACCCAGGCATCGACACGGTCCGGCTGCTCGCCGGCACGCACCGGCTGACGCTGAACGGCATCGACAACACCAATCTTCTCGGCGACCTCGACATCACCGGCGACATCGTCTTCATCGGCGCGACGCAGAATGCCGCCGATACCGTGATCCAGAGCCAGGTGCCGCACCGGGTGTTCGACCTGCTCGCCGGTACCGCGTCATTCAGCAACCTGACGATCAGCGGCGGCGGTGGCGCCCAGCAGGGCGGTGGCCTGAACATTGCTGCCGGCGCGAGTGCGACGCTCGTCAATGTCGTTTTCAGCGGCAACAGCGGCAGCACCGGCGGCGCGATCCACAACGCCGGCCTGCTGACGCTCGAGCAGGTCACGCTCGCGGGCAACAGCGCGACACAGGGCGGCGGCCTGTACAACGCAGGCAGCGCAACGATCACCGCGTCGGCAATCAGCGGCAATACCGCGACCAGCGGCGCCGGCATCTTCGGCGCCGCCGGCAGCAGCTTCAGCGGCAGCAACCTGACGATCAGCGGCAATACCGCAAGCGGCAGTGGCGGCGGCCTGCTCGTCAACGGAAACGGCTATTCGCTGACCAGCGCGACGATCGCGTCGAACAGCGCAGCCAGCGGTGGTGGCATCTGGTCGGCCGCCGGCAGCGCGGCCAGCCTGCGCAACACCATCCTCGCGAGCAATATCGGCGGCAACGCGAACCAGCTGCAGAGCTCGGCCGGCTTCAACGTCGCCACCGACGGCAGCGCATTCGCCGGCACCGGCAGCGACCTGCTGACCAGCGCCGATGCGCTGCGGCTCGGCGCGCTTGCGGCCAACGGCGGCCTGACAAAAACCCATGCGCTGCTCGGCGGCTCGGTCGCGATCGACCGCGGCGCCACCAGCGTATCGCTGATCGACCAGCGCGGCGCGGCGCGCGCCGGCGCGGCCGATGCCGGCGCGTTCGAAGCGACCGCGATCGTTGCGCAGAACGGCTCGATCTTCTTCAACGCCGGCAGCGGCTACACGGTCACCGTCCCCGGTGCGGCCAATGATGCGGTGCGGCTCGAACTCGAGGTGACGAACGGCACGCTCGATCTGGCGCAGACGCTCGGACCCGAATTCCAGGTCAACACGACGACCCTCAAGGATCAGCGCACACCGGCAATTGCGGTTGCCGCCGATGGCCACTATGTCGTCGTCTGGGTCAGCGACGGCCAGGACGGCAGCAAGGATGGCGTCTACGCGCGTGTCTACAACGCCGACGGCAGCGCCCGCAGCGGCGAGATAGCGGTCAATACGACGACCAACGACGCCCAGAATGCGCCGGCCGTCGCGATCGATGGCAGCGGCCGATTCGTTGTCGCGTGGCAGAGTTATGACGCCGGCAAGCTGACCTACGACATCTACGCGCGCAGCTTCGATGCCAATGGCGCGCCGATCTCGGCGCAGAAACGCATCACCAGCAACGACGGCGACCAGATCGCGCCGTCGGTCGCGATCGATGCCGCCGGCAATGTCGTGATCGTCTACAGCGGCAAGGGCGATGAAAAGAATTCGGACAAGGACGGCATCTACGCCCGCACGTCGACCATCACGCTGGCGACGATCGCGCCCGAATTCATCGTCAATACGACCACCGTCGGTGTGCAGACACTGGCAACGGTGGCCAGCCACGCCGGCGGCTTTGTCGTCGCCTGGCAGAGTGCGGGCCAGGACGGCAGCGGCAACGGCATCTACGCGCAGCGCTACGACAGCGCCGGCGTCAGGCTCGGTGGCGAATTCCGCGTCAACCTGACGACCGTCGGCGATCAGAAAACGCCGTCGATCGCGACCAATACCGCCGGCGAGTTCGTCGTCGCCTGGGAAAGCGCCAACCAGGACAGCAGCGGGCTCGGCGTGATTGCCCGCCGCTTCGATGCGGCAGGCAATCCGCTGACCGGCGAGGTGCTCGTCAATTCGACCACCGCCAACGACCAGTTCGACCCCAGCATCGTGCTCGCCGACGACGGCCGCTTCGCGGTCGCCTGGACCAGCACCGCGCAGGACCATGCCGACGGCAAGCAGGGCGTCTATCTGCGCAGCTTCGCCGCCGACGGCAGCCCGATAAGCCTCGAGATCCTCGTCAATTCGGTCACCGTCGATGAGCAGGCTGCACCCTCGCTTGGCATCGCGGCAGACGGCCGGATGGTTGCGGTCTGGCACAGCCGATTGCAGGACGGCAACGGCTATGGCGTCCATGGCCAGCGCTTTCTGCAGCCGGGCGCTCTGCGCTACCTGGTCGGCGACGGTCTGGCCGATGCGCGGATCGTCGTCACAGGCAGCGTGGCCGACATCAACCAGGCGCTCGATACGCTGCGTTTCTTGCCGACGCCGGGTTTTCGCGGTGCGGCCAACCTCGCCGTCACGGCGACCGATCTCGGCAGTGGCGTCACGACCGCGAGTTTTTCGGTGCCGATCGACGTGCAGAAGGTCAATGCGGCGCCGACGCTGATGCTGCCGCCGGCACAGGCGACGGCCGAGGACACCGCGGTGGTTTTTTCGGCGGCAAACGGCAATGCCATCGTCGTTGCCGATGTCGACGCCGACCCGTTGCCGTTGCAACTGACGTTGTCGGCCACCAACGGCAGCGTGACGCTGGCCTCGATGGCCGGGCTGTCGATCGTCGGAGGCGCCAACGGCGCAGCAACAGTGGTCGTGCAGGGCCGCCTCGCCGACCTGAATGCCGCGCTCGACGGCCTGCTGCTGCAACCCGCTGCCGACTATTTCGGCGCCGCGACGCTGACGGTGATCGTCGACGACCTCGGCCACAGCACAGTCGGCGGCCCGCTCAGCGCCAGTGGCAGCGTCGCGCTGACGATCAGTTCGGTCAACGATGCGCCGGTCAACGTCGCGCCGGCAACCGCCAGCGTGATCGAAGGCAGTACGCTGGTCTTCTCGACCGCCAACGGCAACGTGGTCCGCATCACCGACGTCGATGTCGGCAGCGGCAACGTCGAGGTCACGTTGAGCTCGACGATGGGTACGCTGAAGCTGGCCCGCACGAACAACCTCAGCTTCATCTTCGGCAGCGGCAGAGGCGGCGAGGACCGCATCAGCTTCCGCGGCACGCTGGCGAACGTGAACATCGCGCTCGACGGTCTGGAGTTCACGCCTCTCGACGACTATGCCGGCCCGGCTTTCATCGAGATCCTGAGCAACGACCTCGCCGGCAGCGGTTCCGGCGGCGCGCTGGTCGACCGCGATCTGATCGCGGTCCATGTCGTGCCGGACTCGCGCAACGACGCGCCGGTCATCACCGACCCGGGCAACCAGGTCACCGTCGAGGAAACCCCACTGGTTTTTTCGACCGCGACCGGCAATCCGCTCAGCGTTGCTGACGATGCCGACGGGCTGCCGATCAAGGTCACGCTGACGGTCAGTTCGGGGACGCTGACGCTGGGCACCAGCACCGGCGGCGAATTCGTCGTCAATTCGACGACCGCCAGCGACCAGCAGGCCACCGACGTCGCGATGGCGCCGACCGGCGAACGCGTCGTCGTCTGGCAGAGCAAGGACCAGGATGGCAGCGGCCAGGGCATCTACCTGCAGCGCTATTCGAAGGAAGGGCTGCTGGTCGGGCTGGAGACCCGCGTCAATGCGACGACGCTTGGTGACCAGATGGCGCCGAGCGTCGCGATTGCGCGGGATGGCAGCTTCGTCGTCGTCTGGGCGAGCGTCAACGGCAACAGCCCGGCGAACGGCGTCTATTCACAACGCTTTGCCGCCGACGGCAGCCGGATCGGCGGCGAGACCCGCGTCAGCAGCTGGACCGGCAGCATCGCGGCGCCGTCGGTCGCGATCGATGCGGTCGGCAATTTTGTCGTCACATGGCAGAGCAAGGACCAGGATGGCGACGGCCTCGGTATCTACGCCCGTCGCGTCGCGGCCAATGGAACGCCGCTCGGCGGCGAATTCCGCGTCAACACCACCACCACGAAAGACCAGTCGGCGCCAGCCATCGCGATGGCCGACGGCGGTGCCTTCATCGTCACCTGGCAGGGCAAGCGGCCCGGAGCCGACGACTGGATGATTTATGCGCAGCGCTTCGACGCCGCAGGCGCCGCGGCGGGCAGCGAGTTTGCGGTCGCGACGGTGACCTACAAGGACCAGATGGCGCCAGCGATTGCCGCCGATGCGGCCGGCAATTTCGTGATCGCCTGGCAGAGCAAGGATGTCGACTACAACGACGGCAAATTCGGCATCTATGCGCAGCGTTTCGCCGCCGATGGCTCGCAGCGTGGCGTGCAATTCCTCGTCAATACCCGAACGCCGAACGAGCAGACCGCCGCGGCGGTGACGATGAACAAGGCGGGCGACTTCGCGATCGCCTGGCAGTCGAAAAACCAGGACAGCCGCGACGACGATGCCGGCATCTATGCGCAGCGCTACCTCGCCAATGGTTCACGCGAAGGTGGCGAGTTCCGCGTCAACACGACGGTTGTCGAAGCGCAGACCGCGCCGGCACTCGGCATGTCCGACGACGGCCAGTTGCTGATCACCTGGACCAGCGACAAGCAGGATGGCTCCGGCCGCGGCATCTTCGGCCAGCGCTACATCGATGCGCGCAGCCTGAATTTCCTGGTCGGCGACGGCAGCGACGATGCGACGATGGTCTTCCTCGCGACGATCGATCAGATCAACGACGTGCTCGACGGCCTGATCTATACGCCGGCAAAGGATTTTGCCGACAAGGCGACGCTGACGATCACGGTCGACGACCTCGGCAGGACCGGGACCGGCGGCGCGAAGGTTTCGACGACCAAACTGACGATCAACGTGACCGCTGTCAACGACCCGCCGGTGATCAAGGTGCCGCCGCGGCAGGTCTTCGGCGAGGATGCGCCGATCGTCTTTTCGACCGCCGCCGGCCGCGCGATCACGGTCGCTGATCCGGACGCCGACACGAAGAAGCTGCTGGTGACGATCCGTTCGCAGCAGGGCCTGGTGACGCTCGGCACGCTGCAGGGCCTGCAGTTCACTCTCGGCGACGGTACCGCCGATGCAACCATGACCTTCACCGCGACGCTGGTGCAGCTGAACAATGCGTTGAACGGCCTTTCGCTGCAGATGCCGACGCAGTTCACCGGTGATGCGGCAATCGAGATCAGCGTCGACGACCAGGGCAACGTCGGCACCGGCGGCGCATTGCGCGACAACGCGGTCGTGCTGCTCACCGTCGTGCCGGGCGCGGTCAATGCGGCGCCGAAGGTCGTCGTGCCGGCGCCGCAGCGCACCGCCGTCGATACAGCGCTGATCCTCAGCACGGCGGCGCCGAATCTCTTGACGGTGATCGACGATTCCGGCAACAGCCCGGTGCGCGTGACGCTGACGGTCAGCAACGGCACGGCAACACTCGACGGCCGGCTCGGCACGACCGCAATCGCCAATACGACGACGCTCGGTGAGCAGAACGAGGCGCGCATCGCGATGCTGCCCGACGGCAGCCACCTTGTCGTCTGGACCAGCAATGCCGGCGGTGCGTTGGGGCGCGGCATCTTCGCGCAGCGTTTCGATGCCAGCGGCGCGCGGCTCGGCGGGCAGATCGGCGTCAATACCTGGATCCCGGCCGACCAGTTGGCGCCGGTTGTCGCCGCCGATCCTGCCGCCGGTTATGTGGTCGCCTGGGTCAGCGACAACCAGGATGGCAGCGGCCGCGGCATTTATGTACAGCGCCTCGATCTGGCCGGCCAGAAGATCGGCGTCGAAACGCGGGTCAACACGACGATCTCCGGCGACCAGGTGGCGCCGGGCGTCGCGCTGACCGCGAGCGGCGCCTTCGTCGTCGTCTGGCAGTCGGCCGACGCCAGCGGCGAAGGCATCTACATGCAACGCTTCGACGCCAATGGCCAGCAGGCGGGCGACGAAACGCTGGTCAACGTCGTGACCGCCAACGACCAGACGGTGCCGGTCGTCGCGATGGATGGCAGCGGCAATTTTGTCGTCGCCTGGCAGGGCCGCGATGCCGACGGCAGCGGCATCCTCGCAAGGCGCTTCGATGCGGCGGGCAATGCACTCGGCGGCGAATTTGTCGTCAATTCGAACGTTGTCGATTCGCAGGTCGCGCCGCGGCTGGCGATGAATGCGGCCGGGCAATGGGTTGCTGTCTGGCAGGGGCGAGATTCCGACAACAACGGCATCGTGGCGCGCCGCTTCGATGCAGCCGGCAATCCGCTCGGCAGCGAATTTCTCGTCAACCTGACCACCGCCGGGCAGCAGACGGCGCCGACCGTCGCGATCAACGACAGCGGTGCGCTGGCTTTTGCCTGGCAGTCGTCCGACGGCGGCGGCGGCAATGGCCAGGGCATATTCAGCCGCAGTTTCTCTGCCGGCGGCGTCGGCGGCCTCGAGCAGCGCGTCAATATCGCCACCGCCGGCGACCAGCTTGCGCCGGCGATCGGCCTGGCGGCGAACGGCGTCTTCCGCATCGCCTATTCGACCGACAACCTCGACGGCGACAAATCGGGCATCGGCCTGCAGACGATGCAGCGCCAGTCGCCGCTCGTTTTCACGAGTGGCGACGGCGTCGACGATGCGGTGATGGTTTTTACCGGCACGCTGGCCGACATCAATGCCGCGCTCGACGGGTTGGTTTTCAAGCCGAACCTCGGCTTCATCGGCGTCGCTCGCGTGTCGCTGACGGTCGAGGATCTCGGCGCCACCGGCAGCGGCGGGCCGATGAGCGGCAGCGACGGCGTCGACATCGTCGTCGGCAATGCGCCGCTGCTCGATCTCGACGTGAACGACAGTTCCGGCGCGACCGGCGCCGACTACAAGGCCAATTTCCGCACCGGCCTCGGCCCGGTGCTGATCGCCGACCTCGATGCGACGATCACCGATCCGAACAGCGCCAACCTGCAGCGGCTGACCGTCAGGATCACCAACCAGCTTGACGGCGCTGCCGAAGTGCTGGCCGCCAACATTGCCGGCACCGCGATCATCGCGAACTACAACGCAGCCACCGGCACGCTGCTGCTGACCGGCAGCAATTCGGTCGCGAACTATCAGAAGGTGCTGCGCACCGTCACCTACAACAACACCGCGGCGACGCCGACGACGACGCCGCGGCTCATCACCTTTGTTGCCTGGGACGGCAGCGGCGACTCGAACATCGGCACGACGACGCTGCGTTATGCCGGCGCCAATATCGAGCCGGTCGGCAGGGCCGACGCCTACGCGGTGCAGAAAAACGGCAGCCTGTCGGTGGTTGGCGCCGACGGTGTGCTCGCCAACGACAGCGATGCCGACGGCGACCGGCTGACCGCGGTGCTCGTTTCGACAGCGGCAAACGGTGCGCTGACGCTGAATGCCGACGGCTCGTTCAGCTATACGCCGAATGCCGGCTTCAGCGGCAGCGACGGATTCAGCTACCGTGCCAACGACGGGCTGGCCGACTCGGCGGTGACCGCGGTGTCGATCAGCGTCAACGCCGTCAATGCCGCGCCGAGCGGCGCCGATACCGGCCTCGCGATGCTCGAAGACGGTGTGCTGACGATCACGCGGGCGGATTTCGGCTTCAGCGACACCGGCGATTCGCCGCCGAATGCGATGGCCGGTGTGCTGATCGACGCGGTTCCGGCCGACGGCACGCTGCGGCTGTACGGCGCCGTTGTCGCCGCCGGCAGCTTCATCGACATTGCCGACATCGACGCCGGCGGCCTCGTCTACCGGCCGGCAGCCGATGCCAGCGGCAGTGTCGCAATCGGTTTCCAGGTCCGCGACGACGGTGGCACCGACAACGGCGGCATCGATACCGACCCGACGGTCCGCTGGCTGACGATCACGATCGCGGCGGTGCCCGATGCGCCGGTGCTGCAATCGGCCTTGCCCGACCGCGCCGCGACGCAGGATCTGCTGTTTGATGTCAGCCTCGATCCATCGAGCTTCACCGATGCCGATCCGGGCGACATGTTGACCTGGTCGGCGAGCTTGTCCGGCGGCGGCCCGCTGCCGGGCTGGCTCGGCTTCGATCCGGCGACGCTGCGTTTTACCGGCACACCGCGCAACGCCGATGTCGGCACGATCACCGTGCGCGTCACCGCGACCGATACCACCGCGCGTAGCGCCTTCGGCGAATTTGCGATCGTCGTCGCCGATGTCAACGACGCGCCGATTCTCGCAACGCCGCTGCCCGACCAGTCTGCTCCGGAAGGCAGCCCATTCAACTACAGCATCGGCGGTGGCCATTTTGTCGATATCGATGCCGGCGATGTGCTCGGATTTACTGCGACATTGGCCGGCGGCGGCGCCTTGCCGGACTGGCTCGCCTTCGATGCCGCGACACGCAGCTTCAGTGGCACGCCGGGCAATGCCGATGTCGGAGCGATCACCATCCGCGTGACGGCCACCGATCTGGCCGGCGCGAGCGTCTTCGACGACTTCTTGCTGACAGTTGCTGCTGTCAACGACGCGCCGACGCTGGTCACGCCGCTGCCCGATGCAAGCGCGGTCGAGAACCTGCCGTTCAGCCTGGTGATAGACGCTGCCAGCTTTGCCGATGCCGATGCCGATGCCGGCGACGTGCTGACGTTCTCCGCATCGCTGGCCGGCGGCGCCGCGCTGCCCGCGTGGCTGAGCTTCGACGCGGCAACGCTGCGTTTCAGCGGCACGCCGCTCAATGCCGATGTCGGTGTATGGACGGTGCGGGTGACTGCAACCGACCTCGCTGGCGCCAGCGTCTTCGACGACTTTCTGATCACCGTCGACAACGTTAACGATGCGCCGATGCTGAGTGCGCCGCTGCCCGATCAGGCCGCCACGCAGGATGTCGCTTTCGCCTTCACGGTCGGCGCCGGAACCTTCGTCGACATCGATGCCGACGATGTGTTGAGCATCACCGCAACCCAGGCCAGCGGCGCGGCTCTGCCGTCGTGGCTGAGCTTCGATGCGGCGACACGCAGCTTCAGCGGCACGCCGCGCAACGCCGACGTTGGCAGCATCACGGTGCGCGTCACCGCAACCGATTCATCGCTGGCGTCGGTGCATGGCGACTTCGTGCTGACGGTCGCCAATGTCAACGATGCGCCGACGCTGGCCCGGCCGATCGCCAACAAGGGTGCGACGCTCGGCGTGCCGTTCGTCTTCACCTTGCCGGCCGACAGCTTTGCCGATGTCGATGCCGGCGACGTGCTGACGCTCGCCGCGAAGCAGACGTCGGGCGCCGCATTGCCGGGCTGGCTCAGCTTCGATGCGTCGACGCGGACCCTCAGCGGAACGCCCGGTGTGCTCGATCTCGGGCCGGTCAACCTGCGTTTCACCGCGACCGACCTCGCAGGCGCCAGCGTCGATGCCGATTTCACGTTGACGGTCGTGCCGCTCAATTCGCAGCCGGTGCTTGTCAATCCGTTGGCCGACAAGTTCGCGACGCAAGCTGTGGTTTTCAGCTTCACGGTACCGGCCGACACCTTCTCCGATCCGGACCTGCTCGACAGCCTGAGTTTCGACGCGACCCGGACCGACGGCAGCGCCTTGCCGGCCTGGCTGGTCTTCGACGCGGCGACGCGGACCTTCAGCGGCACGCCCGCCAACAGCGATGTCGGCACGATTTCAGTTCGCGTCGAGGCCACCGACAACGGCGGCGCGTCGGTGTTCGACGATTTCACGCTGACGGTCGCCAACGTCAACGATGCGCCGACGCTGGACCAGCCGCTGGTCGACCAGTCGGCAACGCAGGATCTGCCGTTTGCCTATGTGGTGCCGCTGGCGTCGTTTAGCGATATCGACGCCGGCGATACGCTGGTCTGGTCGGCAACGCTGGCCAGCGGCGCGGCGCTGCCGGCGTGGCTGGGCTTCGACGCTGCAACGCGGACCTTCAGCGGCACGCCGACCAATGCCGAGGTCGGTGTGCTGACTGTGCGCGTCACCGTGACCGACGGCTCGCTTGCCAACGCCTTCGACGAATTTGTGCTGACGGTATCGAACGTCAACGATGCGCCGACGCTGGTTTTGCCGCTGCCCGACCAGGCCGCCAGCCAGGGCTCGCCATTTGTCTACAGCGTCGATGCGGCAAGCTTCGTCGACATCGACGCCGGCGACGGCTTGTTCTACAGCGCCAGCCAGAGCAATGGCAACGCGATGCCGTCGTGGCTGTCCTTCGATGCCGCGAGCCGGACTTTCAGCGGCACGCCGGGCAACGGCGATGTCGGTGTCGTGTCGCTGCGGGTGACCGCAACCGATGGGGCAGGGGCGTCGATCGCCGACGATTTTTTGCTGACGGTGGCGAATGTCAACGACGCGCCGGTGCTGGTGACGCCGCTGGCCAACCAGTCGGCAACGCAGGATCTGCCGTTTGCCTCTACGGTGCCGTCGGCCAGCTTCACCGACATCGATGCCGGCGACGTGCTGACTTGGTCCGCAACGTTGGCGAACGGCGCGGCGCTGCCGGCGTGGTTGAGCTTTGATGCCGCGACTCGGACCTTCGCCGGCACGCCAGGCAATGCCGATGTCGGCATCGTCTCCGTGCGCGTCACCGTGACCGACTTAGCGCTGGCAAGCGCCTTCGGCGACTTCACACTGAGCATTGCGAATGTCAACGATGCGCCGACGCTGGTCCAGCCGTTGGCGGACCAGGCCGCGGCGCAGGATTTGCCGTTTGTCTACACGGTGCCAGCAGCCAGCTTCGCCGATATCGATGCCGGCGATATGCTGACCTGGTCCGCAACGCTGGCGAACGGCGCGGCGCTGCCGGCGTGGCTGAGCTTTGATGCCGCGACCAAGACCTTCAGCGGCACGCCGGCGAATGGCGATGTCGGCATCGTCTCCGTGCGCGTCACGGTAACCGACCTCGCGCTGGCAAGCGCCTTCGGCGACTTCACACTGAGCATTGCGAATGTCAACGATGCGCCGGTGCTGGCTCAGCCGCTGGCGGATCAGGCTGCGACGCAGGATCTGCCTTTCAGCTACACGGTTCCGGTCACGTCCTTCGCCGACATCGATGCCGGCGATGTGCTGACCTGGTCCGCAACGTTGTCGAATGGATCGGCGCTGCCGATCTGGCTCAGCTTTGATGCGGCGACGCGAACCTTCAGCGGCACGCCGGCGAATGGCGATGTCGGCGTTCTCACCGTTCGCGTCACCGCGACCGATCTCGCATTGGCGAGCGCCTCCGGAGACTTCACGCTGACCGTCGCGAATGTCAACGATGCGCCGGTGCTGGCTCAGCCGCTGGCGGATCAGGCTGCGACGCAGGACCTGCCGTTTGCCTTCACGGTGCCGTCGGCCAGCTTCACCGACATCGATGTCGGCGACGTGCTGACCTGGTCCGCAACGCTGTCGAACGGCGCGGCGCTGCCGGCGTGGCTGAGTTTCGATGCCGCAACCCGGACCTTCGCCGGCACGCCAGGCAATTCCGATGTCGGCATCGTCTCCGTGCGCGTCACCGTGACCGACCTCGCATTGGCAAGCGCCTCCGGAGACTTTAAGTTGACGGTGGCCAATGTCAACGATGCGCCGACGCTGGTCCAGCCGCTGACGGACCAGGCCGCGACGCAGGATTTGCCGTTTGTCTACACGGTGCCAGCAGCCAGCTTCGCCGACATCGATGCCGGCGATGTGCTGACCTGGTCCGCAACGCTGTCGAATGGATCGGCGCTGCCGGCGTGGCTCGGCTTCAATGCGGCGAGCCGGACTTTCAGCGGCATGCCGGGCAATGCCGATGTCGGCCTCTTCACTGTGCGCATCACGGTGACCGATGCCGCACTGGCAAGCGCCTTCGGCGACTTGACGCTGACCGTCGCGAATGTCAATGACGCGCCGACGCTGACACGCCCGATCCCCGACCAGCGCGCGACGAAGGGTGTGCCGTTTGCCTTCACGTTTGCTGGCGATATCTTCGCCGACGTCGATGCCGGGGATCTGCTGATCTATTCAGCGACCCTATCGTCCGGCGCCGCGTTGCCCGGCTGGCTGTTATTCGATGCGGCGACACGAACGCTCAGCGGCACGCCCGCTGCGTCCGACGTCGGGACTGTCGGCCTGCGAATCACCGCAACCGACATCGCGGGGACTGCCGTCAACGCCGACTTTTCGCTCGACGTCGCCGCGGTCAATGCGCCGCCGGTGCTGGCAGTTCCGCTGGCCGATGCATCGGCAACCGAGGACATGCCGTTTGCCTTCACGGTGCCGGCCGGAACCTTCACCGACCCGGATCTGTTCGACACGCTGTTGCTTTCCGCGACGCGCAGCAACGGCAGTGCGTTGCCGGGCTGGCTGGTATTTGACGCCGCGACGCGCAGCTTCAGCGGCACGCCGGGCAATGCCGATGTCGGTGTCCTTGCGCTGCGCGTGACCGCGACCAACCATGCCGGCGCGTCGGTTTTCGACGACTTCTTGCTGACCGTTGCCAATGTCAACGATGCACCGGTTCGGGTGTCGCCGCTGGCCGACCAGTCGGCGACGCAGGATCTGCCGTTCGTGCATGTCGTGCCGGTCGGAACCTTCACCGACATCGACGCCGGCGATACGCTGGCCTGGTCGGCGACGCTGGCCGACGGCTCGGCGCTGCCGGCCTGGTTGCTCTTCGACGCTGCGACACGCAGCTTCAGTGGCACACCGGGCAATGCCGATGTCGGCACGCTCACCGTTCGTGTGACCGTCAGCGACGCCGCGCTGGCAAGCGCCTTCGGCGATTTCACGTTGACGGTCGCGAATGTCAACGATGCGCCGACGCTGGTTCAGCCGCTGGCCGATCAATCGGCGACGCAGGATCTGCCATTTGCCTTCACGGTGCCGATGGCGACCTTCGCCGACATCGACGCCGGCGATACGCTGGTCTGGTCGGCGACGCTGGCCGACGGTTTGGCGCTGCCGGCCTGGTTGCTCTTCGACGCCGCGACACGCAGCTTCAGCGGCACACCGGGCAATGCCGATGTCGGCACGCTCGCCATTCGTGTGACCGTCACCGACGCCGCGCTGGCCAGCGCCTCCGGCGATTTCAAGCTGACCGTGGCCAACGTCAACGATGCGCCGATCCTGCTGGCGCCGCTGCCCGACCAGATCGCGACCGAGGATCAGCCGTTTGCAATCACCATCGATCGGGACGCATTTGCCGATATCGACGCCGGCGACCGCCTGGTCTTCAGCGCGACGCTGGCCGATGGCTCGGCGCTTCCCGGCTGGCTGCGCTTCGATGCTGCGACGCTGCGCTTCAGCGGCACGCCGGGCATTGAGGACGGTGGCGCCACCTGGGCGATCGACGTCATCGCGGCCGATGCCGCCGGCGCCTCGGTCGCCAGCCGCTTCCAGCTGCAGGTGCTCGGCATCAACCATGCGCCGCGGCTGGCGCTGCCGATCGACGGGCAGAAGGTCACCGCGAACGAGCGCCTGCTGATGAAGCTGCCACCGGCAACGTTTGTCGATCCGGATGCCGGCGACGTGCTGGTTTATCGCGCGACGCTGCTCGATGGCTCGGCGCTGCCGCGCTGGCTGCGCTTCGACCCGGTCGAATTGAGCTTCAGCGGCCAGCCGGCGCGCGCCGATGTCGGGCGGCTCGCCGTTCGCATCATCGCGACCGATGCGGCCGGTGCCTTGGCCCAGGCGGTATTTGTTGTCGATGTGGCCGATGTGCGCGCATTGCCGGAAGCCTTCCAGCCCGTTTTTCTCGAGCCCGAGCAGAATTCGGCGCGCGCTGCATCGCGCGCAGCCATTTCCGAGCCGCCAGCCGCGCCGCCGGCGGCGCGCGGGCTCGTTGCCGCACCGGCAGACGCCGCCGGCCGCGCCGCCGCAGCCGAAAAAACCTCGCTGCTGGCTGGAACCGTCGCGGAATTCCGCTCGCTGGCGGTCGAGCGCAAGGTGGCGGCCGGCGACGAGTCGATGCGTACCGGCAGCCGCAGCGATGCCATCCTGGCCGCGCTGCCAGCGGCGCAGTTCGACGAACTGCAGGTGCATTCGATGTCGCGGCTGCTGCTCAGCGACGATCTGCTCGGCCGTTTCGACGACCTGCATCACCAGATGCAGGATCTTGGCGAGCAGCAGCGCCGGATGCTGGCGTCGAGCCTGGCGATCAGCAGCGGCCTGTCGCTCGGTTATGTGGTCTGGCTGATCCGTGGCGGCGTGCTGGTCAGCTCGATGCTGTCGGCACTGCCGGCGTGGCAGCTGATCGACCCGATGCCGGTGCTCGCCGCCGGCGGCGCCGGCGCGCGCACGCGCGGCGGCCGCTGGTTCGGCGGCGCCGACACCGCCGACGGTGACGAGGTCGAAAAGCTGTTCGAGCGCAAGGGCAGCAAGAAGCCGCCGCAGCCGGTTCCCACCACGGACTGAGCGCCGGCGCGAGCGGGTCGGGCCGGCCTGAACCCCCACGCTCAAGTGCTACGGCCAGGCTGCCGATAACCGATGGCAAGCCCCCGTGCGGCGAGCTGCTGACAGCGCAGAAGCACGGTATTTCGGTATTTTTTCTCGACCTGCGTCGGCATCCACCCCAGCTAACCTCCTGCCATGGAATCCAGACTCCACCTCCAAGCTCGGCAGATGCCGCAGACCAGGCGCAAGGCCCATTCCAGGCGGATGCCGCGAACGCGGGCGATGTTCGCCGGCTTGCTGCTGCTCGGCCTGGCCGCGACGATCGCGTCGCCGCTGGCCGTCGCCGCGCCGCCGGCCGCCAAACCGCTCGGCTGCCTGATCGAGCCTGACCGCATCGCCGATGTCGGCTCGCAGGTCGTCGGCCTGGTCGAGACGGTGAGTGTCGAACGCGGCCAGATGGTCACCAAGGGCCAGTTGCTGCTGCAGATGCGCGCCGAGGTCGAAAAGGCCAATGCCAGCGTGGCGGCAACGCGTGCCCAGGTCGACTCGGATGTGCTCGCCGCCAGGGCCAGCCTGTTGCTCGCCGAGCAGAAAATGACCCGCGCCGAGGCGCTCGTCAAACAGAATTTTGTTTCCCACCAGGCGGTCGAGCAGGCCGCTGGCGAGCTGGAACTGGCGCGGCAGAAGCTGGCCCAGGTGCGCGCGCAGAAGCAGATCTGGGTCGAGGAGCGCCGCGTTGCCGACGCCCAGCTCGGCCTGCGCTCGGTAAAAAGCCCGTTCGACGGCGTCGTCGTCGACCGCTTCGTCAATATCGGCGAGCGCGTCGAGGAGCGGCCGCTGGTGCGGGTCGCGGTGATCGATCCGCTGCGCGTCGAGCTGATGGTGCCGACCGCGCAATTCGGCAGCCTGTCGGTTGGCGACAAGGTGACGGTTCGGCCCGAATTGCCCGGCGTCGAATCGGTGGTTGCAACCGTCAAGTTCGTCGACCGCGTGCTCGATGCCGCGAGCAACAGCTTCCGCGTCCGGCTGACGTTGCCGAATCCGAACAACAAGCTGCCGGCCGGGTTGCGCTGCAAGGCCGACCTGCCGGGCCAGCAGGCGGCCGTCGTGCCGGCCGCCGCGTCAGCGCCGGCCGTGGCCGAAGCCGACCGCAAGCGCAGCGCTCCCCGGCAGATGTAGATAAAACGGGCAATGCTGCCCGGACAGGAAGACGTTGGATGATGCGTCCGGAAGCATTGCTGCTGCGCCGCCCGATCGCCGAAGCGATGGAGGAGCGCATCCTCCATTCGGCCGATCTGTCGCCGCTGTCGCTGCTGCCATTGGCGGCTGGCGAGCCGGTGCAGCATCATCAGTCGCTGCTCGCCGAATCGAGTTCGGCAGCGCGCCATACGCAGGAAATCGTCTTCGTCGACAGCGACCTGTCGGGCATCGACCAGTTGCTGCTCGATCTGCAGACGCAGCGCAGTGCGGGCCGGCCGATCGAGATCGTGCTGATCGGCGCCGAGCAGGACGGCATTGCGCTGATCTCGCAGACGCTGGCCGGCCGAAGCGACATAGGCGCGGTGCATGTGCTCGCGCACGGCAGCGACGGCGTGCTGCAACTCGGCAGCAGCCGCCTCGATGAAACCAGCCTGCTGAGCCGTGCCGCCGAAATCGGCGGCTGGGGCAGCGCGCTGACCGCCGATGCCGACCTGCTGCTGTACGGCTGCGATGTCGCGCAGACCGCGCTCGGCGAAGCCTTCGTCCGCGACCTCGCGCTGCTGACCGGCGCCGACGTCGCGGCCAGCGCCGACCTGACCGGCGCGGCCGCGCTCGGCGGCAACTGGACGCTCGAAAAACAGACCGGCCGCATCGAGGCCGCCGGCATCGCCGATGGCTGGATCGCAAGCAACTGGTACGGCGTGCTCGCGACCTACATCGCCGACCCAACCAAGGCCGACGGCGCGGTCGGCTCATTGCGCTGGGCGCTCAGCCAGGCGAATGCGAATGCCGGCGCCGATACCATCTACCTGCTCGCCGGCACCCACACGCTGACGCTCGTCGGCGCCGGGGAAGATTTCAACGTCAGCGGCGACCTCGACATCCGCGACACCGTGACCATTGTCGGCGGAAGTGCCAATGCGGCCGACACGGTAGTCCGCAGCACCGTCAGCGACCGGGTGTTCGCCTTGCTGTTAGGCGATGCGACGCTGTCGAACCTGACGGTCAGCGGCGGCAGCGGTGGCCAGCAGGGCGGTGGCATCTCGACATCGAACTTCACCAGCCTGACATTGAACAACGTCGTCGTCAGCGGAAACTCCGGCAACAACGGCGGCGGCATCTACGCATTCGGCTCGTTGACGATGAGCGAGACCCGCATCACCGCCAATACTGCCACCGGCATCGGCGGCGGTGTCGTGGTGCGCGGCATCACCAGCCTGAACGACGTCGAGATCAGCGGCAATTCCGGCACCTCCGGCGGCGGCCTCTACCTCTTTAGCGCCGGTACCAATGTCACGATCGACCGGGCGACGATCAGCGGCAACACAGCCAACGTCGGAGCCGGCATCTACGCCAGCAACGGCGGCCTGGCTGCCACCAATTTGACGCTGTCGGGCAATACCGCCAGCGGCCTTGGAGGCGGCATCTACATCAACGTCGGCAGCTATTCGTTCACCGACAGCACGATCGCGAACAACTCCGGCGTCAGTGGCGCCGGCATCGGCAACGGCATCGCGACGCTGAAGAACACCATCGTCGCATCGAATACCGGCGGCAACGCCAGTTTCCAGCAGACCAGCGCCGGCTGGAACATCGATACCGACGGCAGTGCGATCGTCAACGGCGGCACCAACCGCGTCGTCACCGCGGCCGCGCTGAAGCTCGGGCTGCTCGCCGACTACGGCGGCTTCACGAAGACGCACATGCTGCTGAACGGCTCGGTCGCGATCAATACCGGCAACCCCGGCGCGGCAGCGACCGACCAGCGCGGCATCGGCCGCATCGGCACGCCCGATGTCGGCGCGTTCGAGGCCGACGGCAAGCTGATCGTCACGACGACCAACGATGTCGTCGACGGCGCGACCTCGTCGATTTCGGCGCTGCTCGCGAACATGGGAGCCGACGGCCGGATCTCGCTGCGCGAGGCGATCATCGCGGCGAACAATACGCCGGGCGCCGACGTGATCACGCTGCCCGGCGGCAGCTATGTGCTTACGATCGCCGGAAACGACAACACCGCCGCCGCGGGCGACCTCGACATCACCGATGCGCTGACGATCATCGGCGCCGGTGCGCGGACGACGACGGTCAGCAACGGAATCGACCGCGCGTTCGACATCCGCGGCGCGGCGGTGACGATCAGCGGTGTCACGGTGACCGGCAGCACCGGCGGCGATGGTGGCGCTTTCCTGGTTTCCGGTGGCGGCGCATCGCTGACGCTGCGCGATTCGGCAATCAGCTCGAGCACCGCGGGCGGCAGCGGCGGCGGTATCCACCTGACCGGCACATTGATGCTCGACCGCGTGACGATCGACGGCAACGCGGCCAACGGCGGCACCGGCACCGATGGCGGCGGCGGTCTGTATGTCACGGCCGGTTCGACGGCGACGCTGACCAACGTGACGCTGAATGCGAATACCGCGAACCGCGGCGGTGGCGCGATCTCATCGCGCGGCACGGTCAATCTCGTCAATTCGACGGTGGCCGGCAACACCGGGCCCGGCGCCGGCGGCATCGACCGCGCACAGGGCACGGTGACGCTGCTTAACACCATCCTCGCAAACAATACCGGCGGCAATGCGAGCGGCACACTGACCTCGCTCGGCTACAACATCGACAGTGGCAATACCGCCGGGTTGACCGGCACCGGCGACCGCATCAATACCAATCCGCTGCTCGGCGCGCTGCAGTTCAACAGCGGGCAGATCAAGACGATGGCGATCGGCGCCGGCAGCGCGGCGATCGACGGCGGCACCACCACCGGTGCGCCGGGCGTCGATGCGCGCGGCTTTGCCCGTGTCGTCAACGATATCGGCGCCTACGAGCGCAACAGCCTCGTCGTCGATACCTTCAGCGACATCGTCGACGGCGCGACGGGCTCGATCGACGCGCTGCTCGGCAACCGCGGCGCCGACGGCAGGATCTCGCTGCGCGAGGCGGTGATCGCCGCGAACAATACCGTCGGCATCGACGACATCGTGCTGCCGGCAGGCACCTATTCGCTGAGCCTGCCCGGCATCGAGGATTTCGCTGCGGCCGGCGACCTCGATCTGCGCGACAGCGTGCGCATCGCCGGCGCCGGCGCAGCAACCACTGTGATCAGCGGTGGCGGCTCGCATGCGGTGCTGCAGGTGATCAGCGGCACCGCAACGATCAGCGGCGTGACGCTCGCCGACGGCTGGAGCAGCACGACGGGCAGCGGCATCACGATCAATGCCGGCGCGACGTTGAACATGAGCCAGGCCATCGTGCGCAACAACAGCAGCAGCGACAACGGCGGCAGCATCACGACTTCCGGCACGACGACGTTGACCGATGTCGAGGTGCGCGACAACAGCACCAGCAAGGACGGCGGCGGCATCTTTCAGGCCGGTGGCACGCTGACGCTGAACCGGGTCACGCTGGCCAACAACACTGGTGCGAAGGGTGGTGGCCTGCAGACGGCCGCCGGAACCCTGTCGATGACCAATGTCACGGTCAGCAACAACACCGGCACCAACAAGGGCGGCGGCCTGGCGCTCTATGGCGGCACCGCGACGTTGTTGAACGTGACGATTGCCGACAACTGGTCGACGCAGGGCGGTGGCCTCGATTTCGACAGCTTGCTGCCCGCCGGGTCGATCACGATTCGCAATACCTTGTTTGCGAACAATACCGGCGGCCATCTCGGCAAGGACGACAGCAACCTCGTCGCGGTGACCTCGCTCGGCAACAACCTGAGCACCGGCAACAGCCCGGAACTCAGCCATGCCAGCGACAAGAAAAATGCGGTTGCCAACCTCGGCGCGCTCGGCAACTGGGGCGGCTTCACACGGACCCGGCCGCTGCTGGCCGGCAGCGCGGCGATCAATGCCGGCGACAACGCGTCGGCGCCTTCGACCGACCAGCGCGGCTCGGTGCGCGTCGGCGTCGCCGACATCGGCGCCTACGAGTTCGGCGGCGCCGCGAATTCGGCGCCGGTGCTCGATGCGGCGAAGAGCCCGGTGCTGGCGACGATAGCCGCCAATGCGCCGGCGCCGGTCGGCGCGGTCGGCACGCTGGTGTCGGCGCTGGTCGACCTGACGAACCCGGCGGGCGGTCTCGACAACGTGACCGACGCCGATCTCGGCGCGCTGACCGGCCTCGCGGTGATCGGCATCGATACGACCAACGGCAGCGCATTCTGGTCGACCGACGACGGCGCGACCTGGACCGCATTCGGCAGCGTCTCGCCGAGCGCCGGCCTGCTGCTGGCAGCCGATACGCAGACGCGGATCTATTACCGGCCGAATCCTGTTTTCACCGGCACGCTCGGCAGCGCATTGACGATCCGCGCCTGGGACCGCAGCAGCGGCACAGCCGGCACGACGGCAGACACCACCGTCAACGGCGGGGCCACGGCCTTCTCGACCGCCACCGATACGGTCGCATTGACCGTTGCCGCGCCGCCGGTCGTCGTGACGAGCAGCAGCACGCTGGCCTATCTTGAAAATGCCGCGCCGACGCCGGTCGACGCCGCGCTCGCCGTCAGCGATGCCGACTCGGCGAACCTGGTCAGCGCAACGGTGTCGATCTCGGCCAACTACATCGCCGGCCAGGACGTGCTCGGCTTTGTCGACCAGCTCGGCATCAGCGGCAGCTGGGATGCGGCGACCGGTGTGTTGAGCCTCTCCGGCAGCGCCAGCGTCGCCAGCTACCAGATCGCGCTGCGCAGCGTCACCTTCGCCAATTCGAGCGAGAACCCGTCGACCCTGCAGCGCAGCGTGTCCTTCGTCGTCAACGACGGCTCGCTGAGCAATGCGCCGGCGCTGCGCAGCATCGCGGTCAGCGCGGTCAACGATGCGCCATCCGGCACCAATGCAACGATCGCTGTCGCGAAAAACGGCAGCCGGGTGCTGGTGCGAGCCGATTTCGGCTTTGCCGATGCGGCCGGCGAGGCGAACAATTTCACCTCGGTGCTGGTTCAGCTGCCGAGCGCCGGTACGCTGAAGCTCGGCGGTACCACGCTGACAGGTGCGACCGAAGTGACGGTCGCCCAGCTCGATGCCGGCGCGCTGGTCTATTCGCCAGTGCCCGGCGCGGCCGGCAATGGCTACGCGACGATCGGTTTCCAGGTGCGCGACGACGGTGGCACCGCCAACGGCGGCATCGACCTCGATCCGGTGCAGCGCACGCTGACCGTCGACGTGATCAATGCCGCACCGGTGATCACCAGCAATGGCGGCGGCGCCAGCGCGGCGCTCGCGGTGCCGGAAAACAGCACCGCGGTGACGACGGTGACCGCGACCGATGCCGACGGCGACGCGATCCTCTACAGCATCGCCGGCGGCGCCGATGCGGCGCGCTTCTCGATCAACGGCACGACCGGCGAACTGCGCTTCGTCAGCGCGCCGAATTTCGAGCTGCCGACCGATGTCGGCGCCGACAATGTCTACAACGTGACGGTGCGCGCGGCCGATCCGGCCGGCGGCGTCGTGACGCAGGCAATTGCCGTCACCGTCACCGACGTGCTCGGTGCGCCGGGTGCCGCGACCGCTACCTTGATGTTCTCGACCGCATCGGCGCAAAGCCCGGCGGCCGGCGGCAAGACCTGGACGACGACCGACCTGCTGCAATACGGCAACCTCGGCGACCGTTTCGACCTCGATGGCGGGCTGACGACCGGCACCGTCGACCTGCTGCCCGGCTTCGTCGCGCCGAAGACGGTGCGTGGCATGCACTATGTTCAGACCGCGATCACGATCGGCAGCGGGCTCGGCGTCAAGTTCAACCTCAGCCCGGGCGACCTGCTGCTGGTGCTCGACCCGTCTCCGGATCCCAGCGTCTCGCTGAACCTCGGTGCGCTGATCGTCGACCGCAAGGACATCGTCGTTTTCCGGCCGACCGTTGCCGGCAACTATGCGAGCGGCACTTATTCGATGCTGCTGAACGACGGCGTGAAGAATGGCCTGACCAGCTACAACGTGCACGGGCTGACGCTGGTCGAGACCGATACGATGGTCGGCGGCGTGCTGCTGCCGGCAGGCACCTTCGTGGTCGCGCATTCGACGCCGGCGCTGCATGCCAACGTCTACACCTTCACCGCGTCGAGCACCGGCTCGCTGACGACGTCGACCAGCAATACCTCGCTGCTGATCGACGGCAGCAAGATCGGCGTCACCAGCGACAAGATCAGCGGCCTGCACCTGCTGTCGGCGCCGACCGCATTCAACGATGCGGTGCTGCCGGCCGGCACGCTGCTGATGGCAGTCGACGGCGGCAGCCATGTGATCGGCGGCGTCGCGCAGACCGCGGTCGACATCGTTGCGTTGAGCTTCACACGCACCGAACAGAACGGCGGCACGATCGGCAACGGCCAGATGCTGTTCGACGGGTCCGACCTCGGCGTGACGGCGGAGCTGAACGGCTTCACGGTGATTGCCGGCAATGTGACGAACAGCGCGCCGACGGTGGCCAATCCGATCGCCAGCCATTCGACCAACGAAGACGCGCTGTACAGCTTCACCTTTGCCGCCAATACCTTCGCCGATGCCGATGCCGGCGATGTGCTGAGTTATTCGGCAACGCTGCTCAATGGCGCGGCGCTGCCGGGCTGGCTGGCGTTCAACGCCGGCACCCGCAGCTTCAGCGGCACACCGACCAACGGCGAAGTCGGCAGCCTGCAGCTGCGCGTTACCGCGACCGATCCCAGCGGCGCGAAGGCGACCTCGGACTTCACGTTGACGATCGACAACGTCAACGATGCGCCGGTGCTCGACGGCAGCGAAAACCTGCCGGCGATCGGCGAGGACCCTGCGACCAACCCCGGCGCCAGCGTGACCTCGCTGCTGCCCGGCCACGTCAGCGACGTCGACGCCGCTGCGCTCAGCGGCATCGCGGTGATCGCGGTCGACAATGCGAACGGCGCCTGGCAGTACTCGACCAACGGCGGATCGAGCTGGAACCCGTTCGGCAGCGTCAGTGCAGGCACCGCGCGGCTGCTGGCCAGCGACGCCTCGACGCGGATCCGCTTCGTTCCGAATGCGAACTGGAACGGCGCGTCGACGATCCAGTTCCGCGCCTGGGACCAGACCAGCGGCAGCGCCGGCGGCACCGCGAACATCACGGTCACCGGCGGCACCAGCGCATTCAGCACCGCGACCGCCGTCGCGGGCATCACCGTGACGCCGGTCAACGATGCGCCGACCGGCCTGCCGCTGATCAGCGGCAGCGCGACCGAAGACCAGCTGCTGAGCGCTGACGTCAGCGGCATCGCCGATGTCGACGGCCTCGGCGCCTTCAGCTACCAGTGGTTGCGCAACGGCAGCGCGATTGCCGGCGCGACCGCAACGACGCTGCTGCTCGGCGATGCCGATGTCGGCAAGACGATCACTGTGCGCGTCAGTTATACCGATGGCGGCGGCACGCTCGAGACGCAGACCAGCGCGGCCACCGCGCCGGTCGCCAACATCAATGATGCGCCGACCGGCCTGCCGACAATCAGCGGCAGTGCGGTCGAGGACCAGCTGCTGACCGCGGTGGTTTCCGGCATCGCCGATGCCGACGGCCTTGGCGCCTTCAGCTACCAGTGGCAACGCAACGGCAGCGACATCGCCGGCGCAACCGGCTCGACGCTGCTGCTCGGCGATGCCGATGTCGGCAACACGATCAGCGTGCGCGTCGGCTATACCGACGGCCACGGCACGCTGGAGACGCTGACCAGCACGGCGACCGGCCCGGTCGCCAATGTCAACGACGATCCGACCGGCCTGCCGGTGATCGGCGGCAGCGTCGTCGAGGGCCAGACGCTGACCGCGGACGCCAGCGGCATCGTCGACGATGACGGCCTTGGGGCCTTCAGCGTCCAGTGGCAACGCAACGGCAGCGACATCGCCGGTGCGACCGGCAGCAGCCTGCTGCTCGGCAATGCCGATGTCGGCAAGATCATCACCGTGCGCGTCAGCTATGTCGATGGTTTCGGGACGCTCGAATCCGTCACCAGCGCGCTGACCGACCCGGTCGCCAATGTCAACGACGACCCGACCGGCCTGCCGGTGATCAGCGGCAGCGCGGTCGAACACCAGACATTGACAGCCGACGTTTCCGGCATCGCCGATGGCGACGGCCTCGGCGCCTTCAGCTACCAGTGGCAACGCGACGGCAGTGACATTGCCGGTGCAACCGGATCGAGCCTGCTGCTCGGCAATGCCGATATCGGCAAGGCGATCAGCGTGCGCATCAGCTATGTCGATGGTTTCGGCACGCTCGAGACCTTGACCAGTGCGGCGACCGGCCTGGTCGCCAATGTCAACGATGCGCCGACCGGGCTGCCGACGATTGGCGGCAGCGCCGCCGAATACCAGACGCTGAGCGCGAATGTCTCGGCGATCGCCGACAACGACGGTCTCGGCAGCTTCAGCTACCAGTGGTTACGCAACGGCAGCGACATTGCCGGCGCGACCGGCTCGACATTGCTGCTCGGCAGCGCCGACATCGGCAAGACGATCAGCTTGCGCGTCAGCTATGTCGATGGTTTCGGGACGCTCGAGACATTGAACAGTGCGGCGGTCGGTCCGGTCGCCAATGTCAACGATGCACCGACCGGCGTGCCGACGATCAGTGGCAGCGCGCTTGAAGGCCAGACGCTGGTTGCGGACGCCAGCGGCATCGGCGACCTCGACGGCCTCGGCGCTTTCAGCGTCCAGTGGCTGCGCAACGGCAGCCCGATCGCCGGCGCCACCGGCACCAGCTGGCTGCTCGGCAATGCCGATGTCGGCAAGACGATCAGCGTGCGGGTCAGCTACACCGACGGCCACGGCACGCTCGAGACGGTCACCAGTGCGGTGACCGATCCGATAACCAACGTCAACAATGCGCCGACCGGGCTGCCGGTGATCAGCGGCAGCGCGGTCGAGGACCGGCTGCTGACGGCGGACGTTTCCGCCATCGCCGATGGCGATGGCCTCGGCGTTTTCAGCTACCAGTGGCTGCGCAACGGCGGCGTCATAGCCGGCGCAACCGCAACGACGCTGCTGCTCGGCGATGCCGATGTCGGCCAGACGATCAGCGTGCGCGTCAGTTATGTCGATGGCAACGGCACGCTCGAGACGCTGACCAGCGCCGCGGTCGGCCCGATCCAGAATATCAACGATGCGCCGCGCGGCAGCGATGCGACGCTCAGCGTCAATCGCAACGGCAGCCGCACGCTGACGGTCGCCGATTTCGGTTTTGCCGATTTCGCCGGTGAAAGCAATGCCTTCAAGTCGGTGCTGCTGCAACTGCCGAGCGCCGGCACGCTGCGGCTGGGCGGTACCGTGCTCGGCGCGGCGACCGAAGTGACACGGGCACAGCTCGATGCCGGCGACGTCGTTTATGCACCGGCTTTCGGCGGCAGTGGCAATGCCTATGCGACGCTGAAGTTCCAGGTCCGCGACGATGGCGGCACCGCCAATGGCGGCGTCGACCTCGATCCGGTGCAGCGCACGCTGACCTTCGATGTGCTGAACAAGGCGCCGGTGATCACCAGCGACGGCGGCGGCGCGACCGCGGCGCTCGCGATCCAGGAGAACCGCAGCACCGTGACGACGGTGCAGGCAACCGATGCCGACCTCGACACGCTGGTCTACTCGATCATCGGCGGTGCCGATGCCGCGCGTTTCCGCATCGACGCGGCGACCGGCGTGCTGAGTTTTGTCGTGCCGCCGAATTTCGAGCTGCCGGCCGATGTCGGTGCCGACAATGTCTTCAACGTGACGGTGCGCGTCAGCGACGGTGTTGCGGCAGCAACGCAGGCGCTTGCGATCAGCGTGCTCGATGTGCAGGAGGCAATCCAGAACAGCTTCGAGCAACGTGTCAACAGCAGCCTGTCGAACGACCAGCGGACCTCGGCCGACAACCGCGGCAGCCACCGGGCGGTCGCGATCGCGCCGAACGGCAATTACGTTGTCGTCTGGTCGAGCAAGGACCAGGACGGCAGCGGCTGGGGCGTCTACGGCCAGCGCTTCGATCTGTCGGGTGCCGCGCTCGGCGGCGAATTCCGCATCAACCAGACGACCAGCGGTGACCAGCGCTGGGCCAGCGTCGTCAACGACCTCGACGGCAATTTTGTCGTCGCCTGGACGAATACCGTCAGCAGCGGCGACCGCGATGTGATGATCCGCCGCTATGCCGCTGACGGCAGCGCACTCGGCGGCGAACTGCGCGTCAATACGACCACTTCGGCTTACCAGGACAACGCCAGCATCGCGATCGATGCGAACGGCAACGTCATCGTCGTCTGGCAGGGCAATGGCCCGGGCGACAGCGACGGCATCTTCGGCCGCCGTTTTGCCGCCGACGGCAGTGCGATCGACGCGAATGAATTCCGCATCAATACCGACCTGACGCGTTCGCAAACCGACGCCAGCGTCGCGATGAATGCCAGCGGCGCGTTTGCCGTTGTCTGGGACAACAGCACCGGCGTGCAGCTGCGCCTGTACAGCGCCACCGGTACGCCGCTGACCGGCCAGATCGGCGTGGCCAGTGGCTCCGATGCACGCGATGCTGCGGTGGCACTGGCCGACGACGGCACCGCGATCGTCGTCTGGCGCGATATCGTTGCCGACAAGGGCGTCTACCTGCAGCGCTATTCAAGTGCTGGCGCGACGATCGGCAGCACGATCGTCGTCAATACGACAACAAGCGGCGACCAGACCGACCCGTCGGTCGCTGTCGACGGATCGGGCAATTTCATCGTCGTCTGGGAGGGCCGCGGGCCTGGCGACGACAGCGGCGTATTCGGCCAGAAATTCACTGCCGCCGGAGTCCGGGTCGGTGGCGAGTTCCGCATCAACCAGACGACGAAGGACGACCAGGACCGGGCCTCGGTCGCGATGCTCGACCTGAACAATTTTGTCGTCGTGTGGACCAGCGATGCCGACGGCTCGCTCGACGACGAGGTGATGCTGCGCCAGTACGGCAGCCTGAATACCGCACCGCTGCTCAGCGGCATCAACAACCTGCCGACGATCGGCGAGGATCCGCTCAGCAACCCGGGCATGCTGGTGTCGGATCTGCTCGCCGGCAGGATCAGCGATCCTGATCCGGCGGGCACCAGCGGCATCGCGGTGATCGGCGTAGACGACGGTAACGGCAGCTGGCAATACTCGAGCAACGGCGGCGTGTCATGGACCGCCTTCGGCGCGGTCAGCGACAGCTCGGCGCGGCTGCTAGCCAGCGATTCACTGACGCGGGTGCGCTTCGTGCCGAATCCGGACTGGAACGGCAGCGTCGTTGCGGGCCTGACGGTCCGCGCCTGGGACCGCAGCAGCGGCAGCGCCGGCGGCACAGCCGATGTGCGCAGCAACGGCGGGCAGACCGCATTCGGCAGCGCGACCGCCAGCAGCCGCATCACCGTGACGCCGGTCAACGACCTGCCGACCGGCCTGCCGCTCGTCAGCGGCAGCGCGATTGAGGACCAGCTGCTGAGCGTCGTCACCAGCGGCATCGCCGACGCCGACGGCCTCGGCAGCTTCAGCTACCAGTGGCTGCGCAACGGTGTCGCGATCGGCGGCGCGACCGCATCGACGCTGCTGCTCGGCGATGCCGACGTCGGCAAGCTGATCAGCGTGCGCGTCAGCTGGCTCGATGGCGGCGGCACGCTGGAGACGCTGACCAGCGCGCAGACCGCGCCGGTCGTCAACGTCAACGATGTGCCGACCGGCGCGCCGCTGATCGTCGGCAGCGCGGTCGAGGACGCAGTGCTCAGCGTCGTGACCGGCAGCATCGCCGATGCCGACGGCCTCGGCGCCTTCAGCTACCAGTGGCAACGCAACGGCGTCGCAATTGCCGGCGCAACCGGAACCAGCCTGCTGCTCGGCGATGCCGATGTCGGCAGGCAGATCAGCGTGCGCGTCAGCTGGATCGACGGCCACGGCACTGCCGAGGCGCTGACCAGCGCGCCGACCGCGCCGGTGGTGAACATCAACGACATGCCGACCGGCGCGCCGGTGATCAACGGCAGCGCGGTCGAGGACCAGACGCTGACGGCCAATGTCGCGGCAATCGCCGACGCCGACGGCCTCGGCATCTTCAGCTACCAGTGGCAACGCGACGGTATCGCGATCGGCGGCGCAACCGGCAGCAGCCACGTGCTCGGCGATGCCGATGTCGGCAAGCGGATCAGCGTGCGGGTCAGCTGGATCGACGGCCATGGCACCGCGGAAGCATTGACCAGCGCGCAGACCGCGAAGGTCGCCAACGTCAACGATGTGCCGGTCGGCCTGCCGCTGATCGTCGGCAGCGTCACCGAGGACCAGACGCTGTCGGTCGACACCAGCGGCATCAGCGACGATGATGGCCTCGGCCTGTTCAGCGTCCAGTGGCAACGCGACGGCGTGGCGATCGCTGGCGCGACCGGCAGCACGCTGCTGCTCGGCGATGCCGATGTCGGTGCGCGGATCAGCGTGCGCATCAGCTATGTTGACGGCCACGGCACCGCCGAGTCGCTGACCAGCGCATCGACCGCGCCAGTAGCCAATGTCAACGATGCGCCGCAGCTGAACCGGCCGATCGCCGACCAGCGCGCGATCGTCGGCACCACGTTCAGCAAGACCTTGCCGGCCGATACCTTCACCGATGTCGATCCGGGCGAGGTACTGGCCTGGTCGGTGACGACGGCCAGCGGTGACCCGCTGCCGGCCTGGCTGGTGTTCGACCCGACGACCCGCACGCTGTCGGGCACGCCGGCACGCGCCGACCTCGGCGCGATGATGCTGCGCGCCAGCGCCACCGACCTCGCCGGCGCGACGGCATCCGATCTCTTCCGCTTCGACGTCGTGTTGACGAATGTCGCACCGCAGCTCGCCAATCCGATTGCCGATCAGGCGGTTCAGGAGGGCAGCGCGTGGCACTGGAATGTGCCGGCGTCGACCTTCAGCGACAGCGATGTCGACGACGAGCTGACGATCGAGGCCGCGCTGGCATCCGGCGCGGCATGGCCGGCCTGGCTGAGCTTCGATCCGGCGACGCAGACCTTCAGCGGCACGCCGGCGAATGGCGACGTCGGCGCGCTGCAGATCCGGTTGACCGCACGCGACCTCGTCGGCGCCGAGGCGGCGAACGAATTCAGGCTCGTCGTGCTGAACATCAACGATGCGCCGACCGCGGTGCGTGCGATCGCCGACCAGCGCGTCGAGCAGGACCGGCCGTTTGCGCTGACGGTCGATGCCGACAGCTTCAGCGATCCCGATGTCGGCGATTCGCTGCGTTTCAGCGCTGCATTGGCCTCCGGTGCCGCCTTGCCCAGCTGGCTGGTCTTCGACCCGGCGAACCGCAGCTTCAGCGGCACGCCGGGCAATGCCGATGTCGGCGAACTGACGATTCGCATCATTGCAACCGATGACGCAGGCGAGTCGGCATTCATCGATTTCCGGCTGACGGTCGACAACGTCAACGATGCGCCGGTCCGTACGGCCGCATTGACGGACCGCATCGCGACCGAAGGCCAGCCGTTTGCCTTCGCGATCCCGGCCGATACCTTCGTCGACATCGACGCCGGCGATCTGCTGAGCCTGCACGCGACACTCGCCTCCGGCGCCGCGCTGCCGGCCTGGCTGGTCTTCGATCCGTCGACGGGGCGCTTTGCCGGCACGCCGGGCAATGGCGACGTCGGCAGCCTCGTGATCCGCATCACCGCGACCGACCGGGCCGGCGCCAGCGCCAGCGGGGATTTCCGGCTCGACGTGATCAATGTCAACGATGCGCCGTCGCTGAGCGGCGTCAATGACCTCGCATCGGTGCTGGAGGATTCGCGCAACCACCCGGGCACGCTGGTCGCCGACCTGATTGCCGGCCATTTTTCCGACGTCGACGCTGTATCGGGCCGTGGCATCGCGGTGACCGCACTCGACGCAAGCCACGGCAGCTGGCAATTCACGCTCGACGGCAAAAACTGGACCGATTTCGGCCCGGTCAACGAGCAGACCGCCCGGCTGCTGGCTGCCGACGCGACGACCGCGATCCGTTTCGTGCCGAACGAGCGCTGGTTCGGCCGCGTCGCCGACGGGCTGACGCTGCGCGGCTGGGACCAGAGCAGCGGCAGTGCCGGCCAGACCGCCGACGTGCGTGTCCATGGCGGCAGCAGCGCATTCAGCAGCCAGGCCGTGCGCGCTGGCGTCACCGTCGTCCACGTCAACCATGCGCCGGAAGCCAAGGCCATCACCGACCAGGCCGCGGTCGAGGCACGCAGCTGGCAATTCACGCTGCCGCCGGCGACTTTTGTCGACAGCGACGCCGGCGACGTGCTGACTTACCGCGCAACGCTGCTGAACGGTTCGCCGCTGCCGGCTTGGTTGAAATTCGACCCGGCGACGTTGACCTTCAAGGGCAGCCCGGAATCTGCCGATATCGGCAGCATGACCATCCGGGTGATCGCGACCGACGGCAACGGCGCCGCTGCGCAGAGCATTTTTGTGCTGACGGTGCTGCGCGCGCCCGAGCCGCAGACCGGTGCCGTCGTCGACTCTCCGCCGCCGGTGCTGGTGCCGACCGAGCAGCAGGCTGAAGCGGCCGCGGTCGAGAAAACCCTCGTCGCGACGGATGCGCCCGCGGCGCCGCAGTCCGCCGGCAGCAACGGCGACGACGTGCTCGCCGGCGCTGGCCTGCTCAACGTTTCCGGCAGCGGCATCGTCGTCAATCTCGCCGAACCGGTCGTGCCATCGGGCAGCGGCAGCCGCAGCGACGAGATCCTCGCCGCGCTGCCGGTCGCGCAGTTCAATGCGCTGACCGTCCATTCGATGTCGCAACTGCTCACCAGCGAGGATCTGCTGCGCAAGTTCGATGACCTGAAACACCAGATGCAGGATATCGGCGAACAGCAGCGGCAGATGATCGCGTCGAGCCTGGCGATCAGCAGCGGCCTGTCGCTCGGTTATGTGGTCTGGCTGGTGCGCGGCGGCGTGCTGCTCAGTTCGATGCTGTCGGCGCTGCCGGCCTGGCAGATGATCGACCCGATGCCGGTGCTGGCCGCAGCCGGCGCCGCGAAGACCAAGGGCGGCAAGCGCTGGTTTGGCGGACGCGATGTCGACACCGACGACCGCGATGTCGAAAAACTGTTTGATGCGCAGGCCAGGGATTCGATTCCGCCGGCGCCGGTCACCGCGTCCGCAACGACGCCGGCGGCCACCCATGGCACCGAGGTCCGGTCATGAAATACCTTTCATTCCTGCGTTTCCTGTCGAGCCGGGTGCACCTCGCGCTCGGGCTGGCTGCGCTGACGGTTGGCGTTGTTCTCGGGTCCTCGTACATCGGGCTGATTCCGGACGGCGAGGCGATGACGCGCCAGCACCGCGCCGCATTGTCCGAATCGACCGCGCTGCTGGCGTCGGTGCTGCTCGACGAGACCCAGCCCGATGTGCTGCGGCAGACGCTCGAACTGGTGCGCAAGCGCACGCCCGACCTGCTCTCGGTCGGCGTGCGTTCGCAGGCCGGCCAGCTGCTGATCGAGGTTGCCGACCACGCGGCGCACTGGACACCCGGCGAGCGGCTGCAGTCGAGCGATGCCGAGATCGTCGTGCCGTTGTGGCAGGACGGCGCGCCGTGGGGCACGGTCGAGATGCGTTACCAGCCGCTGCGCTCGGCCGGCTGGATCGGTTATGCGCAGGACCCGAGCCTGAAGCTGTCGGGCTTCGTGTTCGCGGTCTGCGTCGTGATGTTTCTGCTCTACCTGCGCCGAATGCTGCGCGAACTCGATCCGTCGCGGGCGGTGCCGCAGCGGGTGCGTGCCGCCTACGACACGCTGACCGAAGGCCTGGTCGTTCTCGACCGCTCCGGCAGCATCGTGCTCGCGAACAAGTCGACCGCGCAGATGCTCGGCGTTGCCGAATCGTCGCTGGTCGCGCGCTCGCCGACCGAATTCGGCTGGAGCCGTGGCGAAGGCGAGGCAGTGGCCGCCGACGAACAGCCGTGGCAGCGCGCGCTGACGACCGGCGAAGCGCAGCGCGACGTCCACATGACGCTCGAGAACGCACTCGGTGTGCGCTTTTCGCTGCGCGCGAACTGCTCGCCAATCCGCGACGACCGCGGCCAGCTGCAGGCACTCGTCGTCAGCTTCCAGGACGTGACCGAACTCGAGCAGCGCGGCATGGCGCTGCAGGCGGCAAAGGAACAGGCCGATGCGGCGAACCAGGCGAAGAGCCAGTTTCTCGCCAACATGAGCCACGAGATCCGCACGCCGATGAATGCGATCCTCGGCTTCACCGAGGTGCTGCGGCGCAACGGCCTGCGCAGCTCGAACGACGCCGCGAAGCACCTCGACATCATCCATTCGAGCGGCAAGCACCTGCTGAACCTGATCAACGACATCCTCGACTTGTCGAAGGTCGAGGCCGGCCGGCTGCAGGCCGAGATGGTCGATGCGGCGCCGCACCGCGTCGCGCTCGAGGTCGTGCAGACGCTGCAGGAACGCGCCGACGACAAGGGCCTGCAGCTGAAGCTCGACTTCCCCGCCTCGTTGCCTGCGACGATCCAGCTCGATCCGGCGCGGCTGCGGCAGATCCTGACCAACCTGGTCGGCAATGCGATCAAGTTCACCGAGCGCGGTGGCGTCACGCTGACGCTGTGGCTCGACAGCTCGCAGCAGCCGCCGCTGTACCGCCTCGATGTCAAGGACAGCGGCATCGGCATCCCGGCCGACAAGCTCGAATCGGTCTTCGAGCCGTTCGTGCAGGCCGAGTCGTCGACGACGCGTCGCTTCGGCGGCACCGGCCTGGGCCTGACGATCAGCCGCGGCTTTGCCCGCGCGATGGGCGGCGACATCGTCGCCAGCAGCGTCTACGGCAAGGGCACGACGTTCAGCGTCTCGCTGCCGGCCGGCGAACTGGTCGGCGTCGAGATGCTCGACCCGGCGCTGCTGCGCGCCAGCATCACCGCTGCCGCACCGCAGGTGCAGGCGACCCGCTGGGCCTTCCCGGCGCGCCGCGTGCTGGTCGTCGACGATGGTGTCGAGAACCGGCAGCTGGTGCGCGTGCTGCTCGAGGAGGTCGGGCTGCAGGTCGAGGAGGCGGAAAACGGCCAGATCGCGCTCGACCGCATCGCCGAGGAAGATTTCGACCTGGTGCTGATGGACATGCAGATGCCGGTGATGGACGGCATGACCGCCACCAGGCGGCTGCGCGACTGCGGCTTCAAGCTGCCGGTCGTTGCGCTGACCGCCAATGCGATGAAGGGTTTCGAGTCCGAACTGGAAGCAGCCGGTTTCGACGGCTACCAGACCAAGCCGATCGACGTCGACGCGTTGCTGCGCGACCTCGCGGCGCGCCTTGGTGGCCAGCCGGTTGCCGAGGCCGACGATGCGATTGCAACGCCGCCGATCGAGGCCGCGCCGATGCTGGTCGATATCGACTTCGATCTCGACATCACGAACGAGCAGGATACGACGGCGTTTGCGCCGCTGACCTCGCGGCTCGCGAACCATGCACGGCTTGGCAAGATCGCCGAGCGGTTTGCGGTACAGCTGCCGGGCAAGCTGGCCGAGGTCGATGCGGCAGCGCATGTCGGCGATTTCGAATCGCTGGCCGCGCTTGCGCACTGGCTGAAAGGCGCGGGCGGCAGCATGGGTTACGACGACCTGTTCGAGCCGTCGAAGGCGCTCGAGATGGCGGCGCGCAATGCCGATCGATTCGCGATCGACGCGCCGCTGGCCGAACTGCACCGATTGTCACAACGCATCAACCGGGGCCTGCGGGCGCCTGAAGTCGAGGAGATGAGCGCATGAAGACCGACATCTGGGCCGATACGCAGCCCGGCGAACCGAGCGACCTGATGGGCCTGAATGCCAGCGCACGCTCGCCGCTGCTCGACGCGAAGGTGATGATGGTCGATGACGAGCCGTTGATGACCGAGCTCGTGCAGGCCTACCTCGAGGAGGAGGGTTACGCGAATTTTGTCGTCAGCAACGATCCGCGCAATGCGATGGAGCTGCTGCACAGCGAGCGGCCGCGCGTGCTGCTGCTCGACCTGATGATGCCGAACCTGTCGGGTTTCGAGGTGCTCGAGCTGATCCGCGCCGAGCGTGAATTCCGCTACCTGCCGGTGATCGTGCTGACCGCGTCGACCGATGCGAAATCGCGGCTGCGCGCGCTGCAGCTCGGCGCCACCGACTTTCTGTCGAAGCCGGTCGATCCGAGCGAACTCGGGCTGCGGCTGCGCAATACGCTGGCCTTCCACGAATACCACAACCGGATGATCAATTTCGACGCGGTGACCGGGCTGCCGAACGCACGCATGTTCGACCCCGGCATCGACGAGATGCTGAAGCGCCGCGACCAGACCGATGGCATGGTCGTGCACTTCAGCATCACGGTGCCGGAGTGCAAGCAGTTGCGCGAAAGTTTCGGCCCCGAGATGGCGGACCAGCTGGCGCGCTCGATCGCCGGCCGGCTCGATCGGTTTGCATTGCATGAAAGCCCGTCGGGCAGCTGGGCGACCGCTGTCGAGCGGGCGCCGCGCGTGGCGCGGCTCGGCGGCGAGCAATTCGGCCTCGCGCTCGAATCGATGCTGCGCATCGAATCGGTCGAGCCGATCGCCAAGCGGCTGATCAGCACGATCTCCGAGCCGCTGGTGATCAACGGCCACGAGGTCGCGCCGAGCGCAAGCTTCGGCATCGCGGTCGCGCCGACCGACGGCAAGGCCGCCGTCGAGTTGCGCAAGAATGCCGACCTCGCCGCCAGTGCAGCGGCGCAGACCGGGCCCGGCCACTACCGTTTTGCATCGGCCGATCTGAATGCGAAGTCGATCGAGCGGGTCACGCTCGGCTCGCAGTTGCGCGGTGCCGCCGCACGCGGTGAACTGGTGCTGCATTACCAGCCGAAGGTCGACCTGGTGACCGGCCGCGTGACCGGCGCCGAGGCGCTGGTGCGCTGGCAGCATCCGGAGTTCGGTCTCGTGCCGCCGCTGCAGTTCATCCCGCTGGCCGAGGAACTCGGGCTGATCTCGAACATCGGCCAATGGGTGATGGAGCGCGCCTGTGCCGATGCCGCCAGCTGGATGCGCGACGGCCTCGGCGAGCTGAAGGTCGCGATCAACGTTGCGAAGCTGCAGTTTGCCTCCGGCAACCTGCGCGCCAATCTGCGCCACGCGATGCACGCGGCCGGGCTGCCGCCGCGGCAACTGGTCGTCGAACTGACCGAAAGCATGCTGATGGACGATGCCGATGCCGGCCTTGCGCAGATGCACGAACTGAAGGCGCTCGGGCTGACGCTGTCGATCGACGACTTCGGTACCGGTTATTCGTCGCTGAGCTACCTGAAGAATTTCCCGCTCGACGAACTGAAGATCGACCGCTCGTTCATCAAGGACCTGCCTGGGCAACTCGCCGACAAGGCGATCGTCAGCACGATCGTCAAGCTCGGGCAAAGCCTCGGCATGTCGGTCACCGCCGAGGGTGTCGAAACCGACGGCCAGCAGAACTGTCTGCGCAGCCTCGGCTGCGACACCTTCCAGGGTTATCTGTTCAGCAAGCCGCTGCCGAACCAGTTGTTCATCGCGCTGGTGCGCGAGCGCTCGCCGCTGCTCGTCACCGAAGACATCGACGTCTGAACGGCGGCGTCAGCGGCGCGCGGCGCTGACGCGCCAGATCACGTTGCCGACATCGTCGGCGACCAGCAGCGCGCCGCTGCGGTCGATCGCGACACCGACCGGCCGGCCGAGCGCACGGCCGTCGCTGTCGAGAAAACCGCTCAGCACGTCGAGCGGCAATGCGCCCGACGGCGCCGCGCCGTCGAACGGAACGAAGACCACCTTGTAGCCGCTGTGCGGCCGCCGGTTCCACGAGCCGTGCTGGCCGATGAACATGCCGTGCGCATAAGGCGCCGGCAGGCTGCTGCCGGCCGAGAAGGCGAGGCCCAAAGATGCGGTGTGCGGGCCCAGCGCATAGTCGGGCACGATCGCGCGGGCGACCATGTCCTCGCGCTGCGGCTGCACGCGCTGGTCGACGTGGCTGCCGAAATAAGACCACGGCCAGCCGTAGAAGCCGCCGTCGCGGACCGAGGTCAGGTAGTCGGGCGGCACGTCGCTGCCGAGTTCGTCACGCTCGTTGACGACGGTCCACAAGCGGCCATCCGGCCCCCAGGCCATGCCGACAGGATTGCGCAGGCCAGAGGCAAAGATGCGGTCGCTGCCGCTGCGCAGGTCGATTTCCCAGATCGCGGCGCGACCTTGCTCCGCGGCAAGGCCGTTCTCGGCGATGTTGCCGGTCGAGCCGACCGCGACATACAGCTTGTCGCCGCCCGGGGCGGCCAGCAGGTTGCGGGTCCAGTGGCCGTTGATCGGCCCGGCCGGCAGTTCGACGATCCGTTCGCCGGGCGCATCGATGCGCAGATCGCCGTCGCGGTACGGAAAACGCAGCACTGCGTCGGTATTTGCGACATACAGCGCGCCGTCGACCAGCGCGATGCCGAACGGCGAATGCAGGTCTTTCAGCAGCACCGAGCGGACATCGGCGACGCCGTCGCCATTGCTGTCGCGCAGCAGCGTGATGCGGTCGGCGCTCGGCGTCGCAGCGCCTGCCACTTTCTTGACCAGGCGCATCACGACGTCCTTGATGCCGCGGACCGGTTTTTCCGGCGCATTGCTTTCGGCGACCAGCACGTCGCCGTTCGGCAGCACATGGAGCCAGCGCGGGTGGTCGAGGCCGCGCGCGAAGGCGCCGACCGCCAGCCCGGCCGCGGCTTGCGGCAAGCCGTCAGCAGACCAGCCGGTTGCCGGCGCGATGTTGACGGTCGGGATCAGCGACTTCTGCGGCGCCGGCAGCCGCGGCTGCGGGCCGCTGCCTGCTGCGACCGGCAGCTTGGCGGTATCGCCGCAGCCGATCAGGCTGGCGGCGATGGCCAGGCCGAACAGGCCGCGAGTCAGCAAACCGCTGCGCAGGGGTTGCTGCGCCGGCATCGCGTCATATCACGCCCATCAGCAGCAGCACCAGCACGATCACCAGCACCAGGCCGAGACCGCCGCTCGGCCCGTAACCCCAGCTGCGGCTGTGTGGCCAGGCCGGAATCGCGCCGATCAGCAACAGCAACAGGACTATCAGCAGAATGGTCGAGAGGCCCATGGCAACGCCCGGTAGTGGAGATGACACGATCGTCATTGCAGCCCATTCGCCTGCCCATCGGTGGCCGCCGATTTCTGCTGTGCGGGCGCTCCTACAGCGCGCCGGTCGGAGGCGGACGCGCTTGCGACGACAATCGGCTTTTCAGTTCGCCTGCGCAGTCCGCGTCTTGCCGTGCCCGATATCGATCCGACCCCCACCGACCAACCCGACTCGACCGCACCTGCCGAAGCGAATCCGCCCGCAGAACAAGCGACTGCAGCAGCTGTTGAACCAACGCCCCCAGATGCTGCAGCCGAGCCTGCAGGGTCGACTGCAGCGCCAGCGCCTGCGGCCAAGCCGGCGATTGCCGAGCTGTCGCCGAATGCCTGTGCGGCAAGGCTGGCCGAACTGTTTCCGGCGGTGTTCACCGCCGGTGCGGCGAAGCCGTTGAAGCTGCGCATCCAGGCCGATATCCAGGCCCGCGCGCCGGGCATCTTCACCCGCAAATCCTTGTCGATCTTTCTGCATCGCCACACGACGTCGACCGCCTACCTGAAGGCGCTGACGAACAGCCCGACCCGCTTCGACCTCGACGGCGCGCCGGCCGGTGACGTCGCCGACGAACACCGCGAGGCGGCGCGGACCGAACTCGAGCGCCGCCGCGCAACCTTCGAAAGCCGCCGCGCCGCCGAGCGCGAAACGCAGCGGCAGCAGCAGCGTGACGCGCAGCAGAAGGCGATGCAGGAATTTGCCGCGCAGAACGAAGCGCGTCGCGATCGCGCCGGGCTGCTGCGTGCATTCGAGAGCTCGACGCTGACGCCGGCCAATTTCTGCGCGCTGAAGGGGCTGACGCAGGAGCAGCTCGACACGACACTTGCGCTGGCCCGGCAGGAACGCGAGCAGGCGCCGAAGCCGCCGCCGCAGCAGCAACAGCCGCGCCAGCAGCGCACCGCGCCGACCGAAGGCCAGCGGCGACCACCGCGTGGTGAAGGCCGCCCCGCTGGTCCACCACGCCGGCAACGCGGCGGCGGCCGTCCGGACTGACAGCGGCGCGTGTCTGCGATGACCGATCAGGAACGGCCGGCACCACAAGCGCGCAATCCGCTGCACGGCATCACGCTGCAGGCGATCGTCGAGGCGCTTGTCGCGCATTACGGCTGGGAAGGCCTCGCCGAGCGGATCGCGATCCGCTGCTTCAGCAGCGACCCGAGCGTCGCCTCCAGTCTCAAATTCCTGCGCAAGACGCCGTGGGCACGCGAGAAGGTCGAAAGCCTTTATCTGTACATGTTGCGCGAACAGCGCCGCGGCGCAGCGGATCAGCCGCACCACAAGAACTGAGCATCGCGATGGCAGCCGAATTCGAGCCGTTCACACTGTTCACCCCAGGCGCCGCAGCGGTCGCGCTGGTCTGCGATTCGCCGCACAGCGGCACCCGCTACCCGGCCGACTACCGGCACGTGGTGCCGCGCCAATTGCTGCGCCGCGGCGAGGACACCCATGTCGAGGCCTTGTGGCAGGCCGTGCCCGACGTCGGTGGCACGCTGCTGGCGGCGCATTTCCCGCGCACCTACATCGATCCGAACCGCACCGTCGACGACCTCGACCCGGAGCTGCTCGACAGCCCGTGGCCGGAGCCGCTGGCGCCGAGTGAAAAGACACGCCTCGGCGTCGGCCTGGTGTGGAGCAAGGTCCGCGACGGCGTGCCGATTTATGACCGGCCGCTGCCGGTGGCCGAGGTGCGGCACCGCATCGACCACTACTACCGCCCGTACCACGCGGCGCTGGCATCGGCGATCGAATCCTGCCACGCCCGTTTTGGCGCGGTCTGGCACCTGAACCTGCATTCGATGCCGAACGACTCCTACCAGCGGCTGGGCATCACGAGCCCGCACCCGCTGGCCGATTTCGTGCTCGGCGACCGCGACGGCAGCACCTGCGAGCCGGCCTTCGTCGACCTGGTCGAACGCGAGTTGCGTCAGTGTGGCTATACGGTTGCGCGCAACGATCCGTTCAAGGGTGTGCAGCTGATCGCATCGATCGGCCGGCCGGCGCAGCGCCGCCACAGCCTGCAGATCGAAATCCGCCGCCCGCTGTACATGGACGAGACGACGCGCGAGACAAACGACGGTTTCGCCAACGTGCAGCGCGACCTGTCGCGGCTCGCCGGGGTGCTGGCCAGGTATGTGCAGGAGCAGGCGCCGGGCGCTTGAGCCGCATCGAGCCTGCCGCCCACAACGGGCTTTCACGATCCTGACAAACTGCCCTGGGGCCTTCCCCGAGGCGGCTGTTTACGCGTTTTTTACGGGCTGCTTCCTAGACTGCCTCGGCCACGGCTTGCCCGCTGGCGCCAGTCGCTTCAACCATCAACCCGAGGCAGCCCAGCATGAATACCAGCACCGTCGGCAGCGCCGGCACAGCGATACCGATCGACCGCAAGCGGCCGATGACGCGCGAGGAGCGCAAGGTCATCCTCGCATCGTCGGCCGGCACGATTTTCGAGTGGTACGACTTCTATCTGTACGGCTCGCTCGCCGCGATCATCGGCGCGCAGTTCTTCTCGTCGTTCCCGGAGGCGACGCGCAATGTGTTCGCGCTGCTGGCGTTTGCCGCCGGCTTCCTTGTGCGACCGTTCGGCGCGCTGTTCTTCGGCCGGCTCGGCGACCTGATCGGCCGCAAGCACACCTTCCTGATGACGATCCTGATCATGGGTGTGTCGACCTTCGTCGTCGGCCTGCTGCCGAGCTACGAGACGATCGGCTGGGTCGCGCCGGTCGTGCTGATCGCGCTGCGCATGCTGCAGGGCCTCGCGCTCGGCGGCGAATATGGTGGCGCGGTGGTCTATGTTGCCGAACATGCGCCGCATGGCCGGCGCGGCTATTTCACCAGCTGGATCCAGACCACCGCGACGCTCGGCCTGCTGCTGTCGCTGATGGTGATCCTCGGCGTGCGCACCTTCGTTGGCGAAGATGCATTCAAGGAGTGGGGATGGCGCATCCCGTTCCTGCTGTCGATCTTCCTGCTCGGCATCTCGGTGTGGATCCGGATGCAGATGGAGGAGTCGCCGGCGTTCAAGAAGATGAAGGCCGAAGGCACGCAGTCGAAGGCGCCGATCTCGGAGGCCTTCGGCAACTGGAAAAACGGCAAGTTCGCGCTGATCGCGCTGCTCGGCCTCGTCGCCGGCCAGGCCGTCGTCTGGTACACGGGCCAGTTCTATGCGCTGTTTTTCCTGCAGAGCATCCTGCGCGTCGACATGTTCTCGGCCAACGTGCTGATCGCCTGGGCACTGGTGCTCGGCACCGGCGGCTTCGTGCTGTTCGGCAGCCTGTCCGACCGCATCGGCCGCAAGAAGATCATCCTCGCCGGCTGCCTGCTCGCCGCGCTGACCTATTTCCCGGTCTTCAAGGCGATCACCTCGCTGGCCAATCCGGCGCTCGACCAGGCCCAGCAGAGCACCAAGGTGACGATCGTTGCCGACCCGGGCGACTGCTCGTTCCAGTTCAATCCGACCGGCACCGCGAAATTCACCAGCTCATGTGACGTCAGCAAGGCGCTGCTGGCGCGCAGCTCGGTCAATTATTCGGTGCAATACCAGCCAGGTGCGATCCCGGCCAAGGTCGTGATCGGCGACAAGGAGATCGTTGCCTACGAGGGCAGGAAGCTGAACGGCGATGCGGTGAAAGCGACGCCGGCAGACTTCAGCAAGCAGGTCAACGAGACGCTGGCCGCGGCCGGCTACCCGGCGCCCGGCAAGCCGGCGCCCGGCATCATCAAGCTGAACGGGTTCTTCGACATCTTCAATGCGCAGGCCTTCCCGCTGGTGCTGATCCTGACCTACCTGGTGCTGCTGGTGACGATGGTGTACGGGCCGATCGCTGCCGCGCTGGTAGAACTGTTCCCGACCCGCATCCGCTATACCGGCATGTCGCTGCCGTATCACATCGGCAACGGCTGGTTCGGCGGGCTGATGCCGGCGACCGCATTCGCGATGATCGCGCAGACCGGCGACCCGTATTACGGCCTCTGGTACCCGATCGTCATCGCGCTCGGCGCCTTCGTGATCGGCCTGCTGTTCGTGCCGGAAAACAAGGACAAGGACATCTTCGCCGACGGCCGCTGAACCGCAGCGCCTCGACACGCGGCGGGCTTGCGAGCCCGCCGCGTTTTTTTGCGCTCGCGCTTGCTGCGGGCGGCCTGGAGCGGCCGTTGGTCGCTTGGCGGTGGTGACTATTGTGGGAGGGGCTTCAGCCCCGATTCGGGCTTATGCCACATGGCAGGACGCAGCGGCGCGGCAGACCGTTCCGACTCATTACTTCCCATCACCCGAGAGAGCAAAGGCGCGGTCGGGCGGCCGCTTGCGCTTAGATGCTTGCCCTCGCGCCGGGCGCTCGGGTCCCCTGCGATGCTCGGTCTTGTGGCCCGTCGCGGAAACTCGCTGCACTCGCTTCGCTCGTTCCGCTCAGACAGTCCGCGACAAGCCAGTTGTTGATGCTCGCTGCGCTCGCGGGCCACAAGCCCTGTGCTTCTCGGCTGCGCATATGCGCGCCAGCAGCCACCCGCCCACGCCTTTGCGGCAGCACCGAGGACTTCGACGAAGCGCACCAACGTTGCAGCGCGGCAGGCGGTTCCCGGGCGGGGCGATTTATGCGGCGGCGAGAAGCGGAGGTTCAGGGTCGGCGAGCGCAGCGAGCATCAACATGCTCGCGGCGGTTGTCCGAGCGCAGTGAGCGCAGCGAACGTAGCGAGTTCCGCCGCGCGACCCTGGACCGAGCATCGCAGCGCAGCCCGAGCGCCAGCGAGGACCGCCGCATCATGAGCCACGACCGGGTGCCGCCTGCCGCGCCGCTTGGCCTTGGCATGCAATTCGAAGGGCATGCGCGCGGCCAAGATCCCGAATCGGGGCTGAAGCCTCTCCTACAAAAGTCGGCGCAGCCTGCGAGTTGACGGCCGCTCCGGGCCGTCACCGGTCCCTGCAATCTCAGCCACCGCTTGCACGGCGAGCGGGTCACCGCGCCGCCAGCACCGTCCCCGCGCAATCGCCGAAACCGATCCGCCGCGCACCTTCGCGCTGGCAATGACCACGCAGGATCAGCGTGTCGCCGTCTTCGAGGAATTTGCGTGTCTCGCCGTTCGGCAATGTGATCGCCTGCTTGCCGCCTTGCGTCAGTTCGAGCAGCGAGCCGGCCTGGTCCGGTTCCGGGCCGGACAGCGTGCCGGAGCCGAGCAGGTCGCCAGGTTGCAGGTTGCAGCCGTTGACGGTGTGGTGGGCGAGCAGCTGCGCCGGGGTCCAGTAGGCGGCGCCGGCAGTGCCGGAACGCGACAGCCGCACCGCATCCTGGCCGGCGTCGCGCATCTTTTTGGTCTGCAGCCAGACCTCGAGTTCGATGTCGACGCCGCCGCGTTCGCGGTTGGTCTTGCTGTCGAGGTAGGGCAGCGGCTGCGGGTCGCCTTCGGCGCGCTTGAACGGGCTGCGGAACGGGGCAAGCGCCTCCATCGTGACGACCCAGGGCGAGACCGTCGTCGCGAAATTTTTTGCGAGGAAGGGGCCGAGCGGCACATATTCCCAGGCCTGCAGGTCGCGTGCCGACCAGTCGTTGAGCAGCGTGACGCCGAACAGATGGTCTTCGGCTTCATCCATCGACAGCCGCTCGCCGAGCGCATTGGCCTGGCCGACGAGGAAGCCGAGTTCGAGTTCGTAATCGAGGCGCTGGCTCGGGCCGAAATTCGGCGGCTTGCCGGCTTCGCCGGCGGTCTGGCCGAGTGGCCGTGGGAAAGACTGGCCGCTGACGCCGATCGACGAGCCTCGGCCGTGGTAGCCGATCGGCACCCACTTGTAGTTCGGCAGCAGCGGGTTGTCGGGCCGGAACAGTTTGCCGACTGCGGTCGCGTGGTGGATGCCGGTATAGAAATCGGTGTAGTCGCCGATTTCGCACGGCACGCTCAATTCGGCGTCGGCCATCGGCAGCAGGCACGGTTGCAGCGCCGATTGCTGTGCGCTGCCTTCGGCGAGCGCCTGCGACAGCGCTTCGCGCAAGGCCTGGCGGTCGGCGACCGGGCCGCCCATCAACGGATTGAGCCGGCCCTCGGCCAGCGGCGCGAGCAGCGCGGCGATCTTCTGCGGCCAGCTGCCTTTTTCGGCGGCCAGATTCAGGTCGAGGATGTGGCCGCCGATCGCAACGCCGATCCGCCATGCCTCGTTGCTCGATGCGCGGCGAAAGCGGCCATACGGCAGGTTCTGGATCGGGAAGTCGCTGTCCGCAAGGTTGGCGGACTCGACCCAGCTGCGCAATGCGGTGTCATGGGTGGCGTCGAGTGTCATGGCTTGAACTTGTCCTGCAGTTGGGCCCAGCATTGCGCATAGGCGGGATCGAGGGCGCCGCTGTCGCGCATCGCGTAGGCGGTCGGCACCAGACGGTAACGGCTTTCGAACATGAAGGCCAAGGTGTTGTCGAGCTTGTGCGGCGCGAGCGGCACGGTCGACGCCTTCTCGAACGCTTCGGCATCGGGGCCATGCGGCACCATGCAGTTGTGCAGCGAGGCGCCGCCGGGCCTGAAACCTTCCGGTTTCGCATCGTATTGGCCGTAGACCAGACCCATGAATTCGCTCATCAGGTTGCGGTGGTACCAGGGCGGGCGGAAGGTGTCCTCGGCGACCATCCAGCGCGGCGGGAAGATCACGAAATCGCAGTTCGCGGTGCCCGGCGTATCCGACGGCGAGGTCAGCACCGTGAAGATCGACGGGTCCGGATGGTCGAAGCTGATCGAGCCGATCACCATGAAATTGGCGGTGTCGTATTGCAGCGGCGCGAGGTTGCCGTGCCAGGCGACGACATTGAACGGCGTGTCCTTTTGCTCATTGCGCCAGAGCCGCCCGCCGAATTTCTTGATCAGCTCGTAGCTGCCGCCGCCGGCCTGCTCGTATGCAGCATGCGGCGCGATGAAGTCGCGCGCATTGGCCAGGCCATTCGAGCCGATCGGCCCGAGTTCGGGCAGGTGGAACATCGCGCCATAGTTTTCGCAGACATAACCGCGCGACGGGCCGTCGGGCAGTTCGACCTTGAACGCGACGCCGCGTGGCAGCAGCGCGATTTCTCCCGGCTTCACGTCGAGCACACCCATTTCGGTGGTGATGACCAGCCGCCCCTGCTGCGGCACCAGCAGCATCTCGCCGTCGGCATTGACCAGCGCGCGCCGGCCCATCGAGCGGTTTGCGGCATAAACCAGCGCGGCGATGCCGGTTTGCGCCTCGACATCGCCATTCGCGACGACGGTGTGCAGGCCTTCGACGAAATCGGTCGGTTGGTCCGGAATCGGAAACGGGTTCCAGCGCAGTGGATCGGGCGGGATCAGCGGCGCGCCGCTGCTGTTGCCTCCGCCATGCGCGCCGGTGGTCCAGCCGGGCAGCTCGAACGGCTGGTAGCTGCCGGTGACGACCGACGGCTGCCGGCGGTACAACCACGAGCGGCGGTTTTCGGCGCGCGGCGCGGTGAAGGCGGTGCCCGAAACGAGTTCGGCATAGAGCTCGAACGGCGCCCGCTGCGGGCTGTTGCGACCGGCCGGCAGCGCGCCGGGAATCGCCTCGCTCGCGAAATGGTTGCCGAAGCCGACGAGTGGGGCGCGTTCGCTTGTCTGGGTTTTTTCGGTCATGGTGGTGTCTTGTCTCAGGAAGTCGTCGCGTTGGATGTGTCGCTGGCACGTGCTGCCGCCAGCGCCTCGCGCAGCACCGCGAGGTCGCCGATGTGGTTGGCCAGCAGCAGCACCAGCCGGGCGTTCATCGCATGGCTTTGTTCGGTGCCGAGGTCGCGGTGGGCATCGATCAGCGCCTCGTAGAAATCGTCGGGGCGTTCGATATTCGGTGTCGTGATCAGGGGCATGGCGCGGGGTCTTTCAAGGCGCATGTAGGAGGGGCTTCAGCCCCGATTTGCGGTGCGGCGCTGTCCGAATCGGGGCTGAAGCCCCTCCCACAAAATTTGCATCGCTTGCTGTTCATGTCAGAGCGCCAGTGCGCGGCGCAGCGCGGCGGCAAGCAGCGCGGCTTTCGGCTGGCGCCAGCGTGCACAGACATGGTGGTCCGGCCGCAGCAGGTAGGCGGTGCCGGGGCGGGCGTCGTAACGTTCGGCGAGCACGCCGTCGGCCGGCACGATAACCACCTCGACCTCGGCCAGCCCTTCGGCACCGGCCTCGATCTCGCGGCGCAGCGCTGCGCTGTCGGCACCGTCGAACAGCAGCACGCTGAAGCGGCCGTCACACGGCAGGCGGCGCAGCAGCCAGCGCGGCTCGCCGTCGAGCGGCGCATCGGCGGCCGGCGCGCCGGGGACCATGCGGCCGGCGAAGTCGTCGGTATCCGGCGTATTCAGCGGCGACTCGCGCAGCGTCGCCGGTACCGACAGCCGGCCGCTGTTGACGAGCGCGCGGGCAAAGGCGAAATCGCGCGCCAGGTCGAGCGTCGCATCGCGGAACAGCCGGCTGATCTCGCTTTTCGGCGAGATGAAATCGGTCGCGCGGGTCGAATTCAGGATATTTTCGTCGGCCGCATATTCGCGCTCGCTGCCATAACTCGCAAGCAGCCGCTGCGGCGCCTTGCCGCGCAGCACCAAAGCGAGCTTCCAGGCCAGGTTCTCGGCATCCTGCACGCCGGAATTCGCGCCGCGTGCGCCGAACGGCGAGACGCCATGCGCCGAATCGCCGGCAAACAGCACCCGGCCGTGGCAGAACGAGTCCATCCGCAGGCACGAGAAGGTATAGACGCTGGCCCATTCGAGTTCGAAACGGGCATCCTCACCGAGCAGCGCACGCACCCGCGGGACGATGTTCTCGGGTTTTTTTGCCTCGTCCGGATCGGCATCCCAGCCGAGCTGGAAATCGATGCGCCAGACATCGTCGGGCTGCATGTGCAGCAGCACGCTCTGGTTGCGGTGGAACGGCGGGTCGAACCAGAACCAGCGCTCGGCTGGAAACGGCGCCTTCATCTTGACGTCGGCGATCAGGAAGCGGTCCTTGAAGCTGCGGCCGTGGCTTTCCTGGCCGAGCAGGCGGCGCAGCGCCGAACGTGCGCCGTCGCAGGCGGCGACGTAGCCAGCCTCGATGCGGTAGTTGCCGTCCGGCGTCTCGACCTCGAGCAGCGCGTGGTCGTCGTGCTGCTCGATGCCGACGACGGCATTTTTCCAGCGGATCTCGATATTCGGCAGCTGCGCCGCGCGTTCGGCAAGATAACCCTCGACGTAATACTGCTGCAGGTTGATGAAGGCCGGGCGCTCGTGCCCCGGCTCGGGCAGCAGGTTGAACGGGAAGATCAGCTCGTCGCGGAAAAATACCTTGCCGACATTCCACGACACGCCCTTGTCGACCATCACGTCGCCGCAGCCGAGGCGGTCGAAGATCTCCAGCGTGCGCTTGGCAAAACAGATTGCGCGCGATCCGGTCGACAGCCGGTCGTCGTTGTCGAGCAGCAGCACGCGGATGCCCTGCTGCGCGAGGTCGATCGCCAGGCTCAGGCCGACCGGGCCTGCGCCGACGACAACCACCGGATGGCGCACCGGCCTGGCCGCATCCTGGTCGGCGCAATGCCGGTATTCGAAGACGAGTTGCTGGTAGTCGATCGCAGCGGCCACGGGGCGCCTCCTGTCAGCTTTCCAGCGTCTTCCACATCTCGATGTCGCGTTCGGCGGTCCAGATCCGCGGATCCGGATAACCCGAGACCTCGTCGTAGCAGCGTGTCACGTCGAACGGCATGCAGTGGTCGAAGATGACCCAGTGGCCGAATTTCGGCTTCAGCCGCGCCATCGTCTCCTTGTAGACGAGGTTCAGGTCCTTGCCGGCGGCGACACCCTGCTGCACGCTGTCGTGCACCGCGGCGATGAAGTCGCGGGTGCCGGCCAGGCCCTGCGCCACCGACTCCGGTGTCGTCAGCGCCGGGCCGCGGCCCGGTACCAGCGCTTTCGGCTTCAGTTCCGAAAGCCGATCCAGCGTTGCCGGCCAGTCCTTGAAATAGGCATCGCCGGCATACGGCGTCGCGTCGAATTCGACCAGGTCGCCGCTGAACAGGATCTTCTGCTCGGGCAGCCAGGCGACGGTATCGCCCTTCGTGTGGCCGCGGCCAAGCTGCAGCAGCTGCACCTCGAGCTTGCCGAGCCAGACCGTCATCTTGCCGACGAAGGTCATCGTCGGCCAGGTCATGCCGGGAGGCACCGACTCGACCGCGTTGAAAAGGCGCGGGAAGCGGCCGATTTCGCTCGCCTTGTCCTGCTCGCCGCGCTCGACGATCAGCTCCCAGGTGTCCTGGCTGGAGATGATCTGCTGCGGCTGGTAGGCGCTGGCGCCGAGTACGCGCACTGCGTGGTAGTGGCTCAGCACGACATATTTGATCGGCTTGTCGGTCACTTCGCGAATGCGGCGGATCACGTCCTGCGCCATCACCGGCGTCGCCTGGGTGTCGATCACCATCACCGCGTCGTCGCCGATGATCACGCCGGTATTCGGATCGCCTTCGGCGGTATAGGCATAGGCGTTGTCGGACAGCTTCGTGAAGCTGACCTGCTTGACCTCGAGGTCGGCTTGCGATGCAAAGGCTTTGCTCATGGCGTGTTGTCCCGGTGGAGTGGTGAAGCGCGTGCCTGAAGAAGGCCAGCGACTGGATTCGTTTAATCCAAACTTATTTGCATGATACAAACGTGATTTGCCATTGTCAAATCGATTTGTGTGGGGCAAACTGGTGGCGGAGGCGATCGGCGTGGACAGCGAACAGCACGATAAAGAGGACAAGGGGCAGCGGGCGGTGCAGTCGATCGAGGTCGGCGGCCGGCTGCTGCTTGCATTGGCTGCCAGCCGGCTGCCGATGAGCCTGAAGGACCTGGCGGCCGAGGCCGGGTTGTCGGCATCGCGGGCCCATCCTTATCTGGTCAGTTTCGGCCGGCTGCGCCTGATCGAGCAGGACGCCACCAGTGGCCATTACGCACTGGGTCCGGCTGCTTTGCAACTGGGCCTGACCTGCCTGGTGCAGCTCGACCCGCTGAAGGTGGCATTGCCGATCGCCGAGCAACTGGCCAACTCCAGCGGCCTGGCGGTGGCATTGGCGGTGTGGGGCAATTTCGGCCCGACGGTGGTCCGGATGATCGATGCCCGGCAGCCGCTGCACGTCAGCATGCGCGCCGGCACCGTGATGTCGATCCTCGGCACGGCAACCGGCCGCGCGTTTGCCGCCTGGTTGCCGCGGCACCAGCTCGAGCAGGCGATGGGTGCTGCGCTCGGTGATCCGCCCGGCGCGGCGCCGGCGCGATCATTGGCTGCCGATGACGCCGAATTGCGCGAGATCGTCGCCGAGATGCGCGCCCACGGCGTCTGCCGCGCCGCCGGCCGGCCGATGCCCGGCGTCAATGCCTTCAGCGCCGCCGCACTCGACCACGAGGGCGTGCCGGCGATCGTGATCACCGCGCTCGGCCACCAGGACCAGGTCTCGGCAGACTGGGATTCGCCGACCGCGCTGGCGGTTCGCGACGCTGCCGAGCGGATCGCGCACGGGCTTGGCGCGCACCCATTGCGCCGCTGACCGGCCCTGCCGGCGGTTCTGAAAGAATCCGCGCCGGCGCGCGACCAAGCGGCATGGCCGCGCCGGCCTTCCGTTGTCTTTTCCATCTGTCCTGGAGCCTGGGATGAAGTTGATGTTGCGCTCGTTGCTGCTTGCCGCCTGTCTGACGCTGGGCGCCGGTGCCGTTTTTGCCGTTGAACCGTTGAAATTCGGCGTCGGCCTGTTCCAGCCCGACAAGGAGCGCAACGATGCGACCTACCGTCCGCTGGCCGCCTACCTGGCCGAGCGGCTCGGCCGCCCGGTGCAGCTGCGCACCGTCGACAGCTGGGAGGGCCTCGCGAAATCGCTGGCGAATGGCGAAACCGACATGGCGTTGATGGGCCCGTGGGGTTATGTGCTGGCCAACCATGCGGCCGGCGCGCAAGTCGTCTCGACGATCCTGTACCAGGGCAAGCCGGAATATGTCGCGATCATCGTCACCCATCCGACTTCCGGCATCCGCAGCGTCGCCGACCTGAAAGGCAAGACCTTCGCCTTCGGCGACAAGGGATCGACCTCCGGCTACCTGATTCCGCTGCACCATTTCCAGCAGCAGGGCATCGACCCGGAGCGATTCTTCGGCAAGGTGCTGCACACCAAGCACCAGGCGATCGAGACCCAGGTGGCAGCCGGCGTGCTCGATGCCGGCGCCGACTACAACCGCAACCGCGACGCGATGATTGCGCAGGGGCTGCTGAAGCCGGAACAGTCGAAGATCATCTGGACCTCGCCGCCGCTGCCGAACGATGCCTTTGCCCTCGGCAAGCAGCTGGCGCAGGATGCCGCGCTGGTCGCGAAGCTGCGTTCGGCGCTGGCCGACATCGGCCCATTGCTGAAGACGCGGCCCGATCTGCTGCCGCCGAACTACACCGGCTTTGTCGACAAGGACAACAGCTATTACAAGCCGATCCGCGACGCGGGGCTGGCGACCGGCAAGCTGGTGCCGCAATGAACCGCTTGCCGCGCGGCGGCAGCGGGGCCAATCGATGATCGGCGCGCTTGCGTATCGGCTGCCGGCGCTGCCCGGCCGGCTGCGTTTTCTGGCGCTGGCCGCCGCCTATGCGCTGCTGGTCGGCCTCTGTTTTGCAACGCTGTGGAGCGCCGGCGAGTTGTCGATCGGGCGCAACCCCTGGGCCAACCTCGTCAAATCGGTCGGCGAATTTTCGCGGCCGAGTTTTGTCGATGTCTGGTTCGGTGACCCGCAGCTCGAATTCCGCAGCGACGACGGCACGCTGCTGCGCGTCGAGGACCGCCGCGAATCGGAGCGCAACTTTCTTGCTGCGCTCGGCCGGGCGAGCTGGACGACGCTGCAGATCGCAACCCTCGGTTCGCTGCTGGCGGCGCTGCTGGCATTGCCGTTCGGCGTGCTCGCGGCGCGCAACCTGCGCGCGCCACCGCCGCTGGCCTGGCTCGCGCGTGGCGTGCTGAACGTGACCCGCGCGGTGCACACGCTGGTGTTCGGGCTGGTGCTGGTCGGCATCGTCGGGCTCGGGCCGACCGCCGGCATCCTGGCAATTGCGCTGCATTCGATGGGCACCTACGGCAAGCTGTACGCCGAATCGATCGAGACACTCGACATGGCTGCGGTCGAGGCGGTGCAGGCGGTCGGCGCCGGCCCGGTACAGGTCTTTTTCCAGGCGATCTGGCCGGCGGTGTTGCCGCAATTTGTCTCCAGCCACCTCTATATCTGGGAATACAACATCCGCGATTCGACGATCCTCGGCCTGATCGGCGCCGGCGGCCTCGGCCTGCTGATCTCCGAGGCGACTGCGCTGTTCCAGTGGGGCCGGCTGGCAACGATATTGATCGTCGTGATCGCGATGGTGATGGTCTTCGACGCGATCAGCGGCAGGATCAGGCGGGCGCTGCTGTGACTGCGCCGACCGACCAGCCCGCGGTGGCGATCAGCGGATTGCGCTGCCGGCGCGGCGGCCGCGAGACGCTGGCCATCGATGAGCTCCAAATCACCGCCGGCGAGCGGGTCGGCCTGATCGGGCCGAACGGCGCTGGCAAGTCGACGCTGCTGCGCTGCCTGAACGGGCTCGGCCGTGCCGAAGAAGGCGAACTGCAGGTGCTCGGCCGGCCGCTCGGCGCGTTGCGCGGCGCGGCGTTGCGGGCGCTGCGGTCGGAAATCGGCCATGTGATGCAGGGCCTGCACCTGGTTGCGCGGCTCAGTGCACTGGAGAACGTGCTGATCGGCGCGCTGCACCGCGTGCCGGGCTGGCGCAGCTGGGCGCGGATTTACCCGCCGGCCGACATCGCCGCGGCCGAGGCAGCGCTGCAGCGGGTCGGCCTGCTGGCGCTGGCGGCAACCCGGGCCGACCGCCTGTCCGGTGGCGAGCGGCAGAAACTCGCGGTCGCGCGGATGCTGCTGCAGCGGCCGCGGCTGATCCTCGCCGACGAGCCGACCGCCAGCCTCGACCCGCAGGCCGCCACCGAGATCTGCAGCCTGCTCGTCGATGCGGCCGGCAGCGCGACGCTGATCACCGTCGTGCACAGCCCGGCGCTGCTGCCGCAGCTGGCGGACCGGGTGATCGGGCTGAGGGATGGTCGGATCAAATTTGATCTACTGGTCAACCAGGTCGACAGTCAGTTGCTGGACGACTTGTACCGTGCGCGGCCAGACGTGTTGCGATCCGCTCCTGACAACATGCAATCCGACAATTTCTGGCGCACCAGTATTCGCCCGTCGACCGATTGAGGTTGCGCCGCGACGGCTTGCATGGCGCTCAGGGGGATCGGGTCCAGTTCTTCCATGGGCAATGACCGGACTAAACTACGTCGATTCGATGAAGGAGTTGCTGATGTCGAGTTCCCTTGAATCAGTCGAAGCGCAAGCGTTGAAGCTCTCCGAGGAAGAGCGCGTCGCACTCATCGAAAAGCTGGCCGCCACGTTGAGCCCTGCGCCCGCATTGCCAACCGAATGGGATGCCGAGATTGCCCGGCGGGTGGCGGAAATGGACGCGGGTCGCACACGCTTCGTTCCAGCGGATGCGGCGATGGAGGAGCTGGCTGCATACCTTGACAAGGCACGCCCGTCCAAGTGATCGTCAGTGTCAGCGCCGATGCGATGGCCGATGTTCGACAGGCCATCGATTGGTATGTTGCCCACAATGCCATCGACGCGGCCATCGGTCTGCAGCGCGAAATGGCTCGGGCCTTGAGCTTGCTCGCTGACTTGCCCGGTCTCGGATCACCGTCTGGTCATGGTACTCGGGCCTGGCCATTGCGCCGGTTCCATGTTTCGCTGATTTATCGCGTCGGCGGCGGCCAGCTTCGGGTCATTGCGGTAGCCAGCCATCGCCGCAAACCCGGCTACTGGAATGATCGACATTGACGATCGTTCAGGCTCAGGGAGCTTGCAGCGGCTTATTCGTCAGCGCAAAAGTGTTGGATCGGACATGACAAAGCCTGTAGTTCTATTGGGACGCGGCCCTGGTGACACCGCGACTTGCATGGACCCCCCTGTTCGGGGTAGGAGCAGCGGCTCGCGAAACTGTGAACTTCCCAGCAGCGCTCGTCGAATGTCAGAATTTGCCGCCGGACAGGACTACTCCAGAACATGATTCTCGATACCGGCTCCGCCGTCGCAGGCCGTGCATGCCCGCTTCATTACCGCTACCGTCCCACTGATCTGGCCGCGCAGCCGCCAGCCTTCAGCTGCGACACCTTGTACGTCGTCGGTGGCCTGTACGGCAATGTGCGGGCACTGGATACGGTGCTCGAACTGTTCGACGCCGAGCCTGCGCTGAACAAGCGCCTCGTCTTCAACGGCGATTTCCACTGGTTCGACGTTGATCGGTCGTCTTTTGAGCGCATCAACGGCGAAGTGGCTCGCTTCGACGCAATTCGTGGCAATGTCGAGACCGAGATCGCCGATCCGCTGGCCGATGATTCGGCCGGCTGTGGTTGTGGCTATCCGGACTGGGTTGGCGATGGCGTCGTCGAGCGCTCGAACCGCATCATCCGGCGGTTGAGGGCCACTGCGCAGGCTTTTCCAGGCAGTTGCGAACAATTGCGGCGATTGCCGATGTGGCTGAAGGTGCTGGTCGGCAACTGCCGGGTCGGCGTCGTCCATGGCGACGCCCATTCGCTGGCCGGCTGGGACTTCGCGCCAGAAGCGTTGGCGGACCCGGCGCACCGCGCGCGCCTGCCCGCGGATTTCGACGCCGCGCAGGTTGATGTCTTCGCGTCGACACACACCTGCTCGCCGGTGCTGCACCGCTGGGGCAGCAATGGGCAGCAGATATTGGTCAACAACGGCGCGGCCGGCATGCCGAACCTGGCCGGCGAGGCGGCCGGCCTGCTGACGCGAATTGCCACCACGGCGCCGATCGATGGCCGGCAAAGTCGCGCCGGATTGTGTCGACCCGACGGCATCTGCATCGATCTGCTGGCAATCGGCTACGACGATGCGCGCTGGCGGCGGGATTTCTGCGCCGCATGGCCGCCCGGCAGCGACGCCCACGACTCGTATTGGCGCCGCATCAGCGGGCAGGGCGGGGTTGCCGGACCGATCGACGGCGTCGACCGCTGATCAGTCGCCTCCGGTACGGAGGCTTTCGGTCCGCCACCACGCCAGCAACGCATTGACATCGCCGCCGAAGTGGCGTTTCAGCAGCGCGTCCCATGCCATCGCGCACAACGCGCCTTCCTCGAACCCCATCATCCGGATTCGGGACGAGCGATCACAGGCGAGCACCTGGGCCTCGAGGCGGGGTACCGGCAGGTGGTCGAAATGGATCAACAGCCGCTCGCGGTAACCGAGGCCACCGAACGGATCGATGGCCGGCGCCGATGCGGCAGCGCCGCTGAAAACGGCTGCCGCCAGCGTGACGGAATGGAAGAAGCGCTTCATGCCGTTGCCCTTGCAACAGGGTAACGCGAGCAGTCATCAGCCGGTTCGGGCCGGCCGGTTTGCCCTCGGTCTCAGTGCCGGCAAATCAAGGTCATTGATTTGTACAATCGCACTGTAAGACACAGTCGATTGCATCAATGGATCGCAATCGCTAAAGTCTGGTCCGTAGAAACCCTGATCGCCTTCTACCGGGCGGTCAACACGCAAACCGAAACCAAGGAGATTTCATGTCCGTGATCAACACCCAAGTCCAACCGTTCAAGGCCCAGGCTTTCCACAATGGCAAATTCGTCGAGGTGACCGAGCAGAGCCTGAAAGGCAAGTGGTCGGTGCTGATCTTCATGCCGGCGGCTTTCACGTTCAACTGCCCGACCGAAGTCGAAGACGCGGCCGACAACTACGCCGAGTTCCAGAAGCTCGAGTCCGAGGTCTATATCGTCACGACCGACTCGCATTTCGCGCACAAGGTCTGGCACGAAACCTCGCCGGCAGTCGGCAAGGCGAAGTTCCCGCTGGTCGGCGACCCGACCCATGTGCTGACCAACATGTTCGGCGTGCACATTCCGGAAGACGGCATGGCACTGCGCGGTACCTTTGTCGTGAACCCGGACGGCGTCGTGAAGACCGCCGAGATCCACGACAACAGCATCGCGCGTGACGTCAAGGAAACGCTGCGCAAGCTGAAGGCCGCGCAATATGTCGCGAAGAACCCGGGCCAGGTCTGCCCGGCCAAGTGGGATCAGGGCGCGAAGACGCTGACCCCGTCGCTCGACCTCGTCGGCAAGATCTGATCGATCGCTGACCACGCCGAACCGGCCCGCTGCCAACCGAGCGGCGGGCGTCAGGCGGTTCGGCATTTTTTAATTGAAAACGACCCGCCGCTGCCGGATCCGGCGCGGCGCGGCCTGCTGTCGCCCGTTTTTTCCTGACGACAACTCGAAAGGACCCTCGCCATGCTCGACGCCAACCTGACCGCCCAACTGTCCGCCTACCTGGAGCGGGTTCGCCTGCCGTTCGACATCATCGCGTCGCTCGACGACGGTGAGGCTTCGGCCGAGATGCGCAGCCTGCTCGAACAGATCGCCGGGCTGAGCCCGCTGATCAGCTTGCGCAGCGATGGCCAGGCGCAGCGCAAGCCGAGTTTTGCGCTGCAGCGTGCCGGTGACGCGTCGCCGCGGATCGAATTTGCTGCGATTCCGCTCGGCCACGAATTCACGTCACTGGTGCTGGCGCTGCTGCAGGTTGGTGGTCATCCGCCGAAGATCGAGGCCGAGCTGATCGAGCAGATCCAGGCGCTCGACGGCGACTTCGTGTTCGAGACCTACATGTCGCTGAGCTGCCACAACTGCCCGGACGTCGTGCAGGCGCTGAACCTGATGGCGGTGCTCAATCCGCGCATCCGCAACACGACGATCGACGGCGCGTTGTTCCAGCAGGAGGTCGAGCAGCGCGAGATCATGGCGGTGCCGACGGTTTATCTGAATGGCCAGGTGTTCGGCAGCGGCCGCATGGGCGTCGAGGAAATCGTCGCGAAACTCGATACCGGCGCGGCGGTGCGCGATGCCGGCAAGCTGAGCGCGAAGGCGCCGTACGAAATGCTGATCGTCGGTGGCGGCCCGGCCGGTGCAGCGGCAGCGATCTATGCCGCGCGCAAGGGCATCCGCACCGGCGTCGTCGCCGCACGTTTTGGTGGCCAGACGCTCGATACGCTGGCGATCGAGAACTACATCTCGGTGCTCGAGACCGACGGCCCGAAATTCGCAGCCGCGCTCGAGGCGCATGTGAAGACCTACGACGTCGACGTGATGAACCTGCAGCGCGCCGAGCAGCTGATTCCGGCCGCCGAGCCGGGTGGCCTGGTCGAGGTCAGGCTCGCCAATGGCGGCTCGCTGAAGAGCCGCACCGTGATCCTCAGCACCGGTGCGCGCTGGCGCGAGGTCAATGTGCCGGGCGAGAAGCAGTACCGCAACCACGGTGTCGCCTATTGCCCGCATTGCGACGGCCCGCTGTTCAAGGGCAAACGCGTCGCGGTGATCGGCGGCGGCAATTCGGGCGTCGAAGCGGCGATCGACCTCGCCAATGTCGTCGGCCACGTGACGCTGATCGAGTTTGCCGACCAGTTGCGTGCTGATGCGGTGCTCGTCAACAAGCTGAAGAGCCTGTCGAACGTGCAGATCCACACCAATGCGCAAACGACCGAGATCACCGGCGACGGCAACCGCGTCAACGGGCTGAGTTATACCGACCGCGTCAGCGGCGAATCACGGCATCTCGAGCTGGAAGGCGTCTTCGTGCAGATCGGGCTGGTGCCGAATACCGAGTGGCTGAAGGGCACGCTTGAACTGTCGCGGCATGGCGAAATCATCGTCGACGCGAAGGGCCAGACCTCGCTGCCCGGCGTCTTTGCCGCCGGCGACGTGACGACGGTGCCGTTCAAGCAGATCATCATCGCAACCGGCGATGGTGCGAAGGCGGCGCTTGGCGCCTTCGACCACCTGATGCGCAGCGCGCCGGTCGCCGCCGCTCAGTGAGTGCTCGGCGCCCAGGCGACGCGCTGCAGCGTCTCGGCTGAAAAACGCATCCGGGCCGGGCCGCTGCTGACGACCGCGGCGACCTTGTAATCCGGTTGTGCGGTGTTGCGGCGGATCGGCTCCGGCAACGGGCGGCCATGCGCGTCATTGGTGACCGCGACCCACGGGATGTGCGCGAGTTCGCCACGGCGGACGACGATGCCGGTTTCACCGCAGGTGAGCCGGACATGGCAGCCTGGCGGATACAGGCCGAATTCCTTGACCAGCGCGGCGGTCGCCGGATCGCCGCGATTGGCGGCAAACATCAGCCGCGCCGCGACGTCGGCACTGAGCGCCTCGCGGTTGCGCCGCGGGCTCAGCTTCGCGGTATAGGTATCGGCGCTGCGCAGCAGCGATGCCAGCTCGTTGACCGTCGTCGAGGAATCGATGCAGGGTTCGGTATCGTGGTGCTGGCGCACGGCTGCCAGCCAGTCGAGGTCGGAGATGCCGACCGCTTCGAGCATCAGGCTGCTGCGCCGCGGGTGGCTGTCGATCAGCGCGCGCTGCGCCGCGGTCATCGGAAAACCCTGGATTGCGAGCTGGCCCTGCAGTTCGAGCATCGAGACATTCATCGTCAATGCCGAATTGAATGCGCGCCGCACGTCGGCCTCGCTCCAGCCAAAACGCGTCGCGACCAGGAAGGCGGTGAATGCGCAATGGATCGAATGGGTGACGCCGTATTGCGTCAGGTAATTGCCTTCCTGCCGGATGATCTGGAAGATCGCCAGGTCCGGGTCGGCCTCGACGATCGCCATCAGCGGCTCGGCGACCGCGTCAACGACCGCTTCATAACCCTCGGTCGGTGCCTTGCCGAGCGTTTCGCAGGCCAGCGCCATCGCCGAGCGCAGCAGCCCCGGCAACTCTTCCGGGCGCGCCGCCTGCACCGTCGCCGCGGTCGGCGCGGCATCGGCAAGGCCAACCCGCGCGCCGCGTTGCAGCAACTGGTCGAGCTGGTCATCGGTCTCGAGCACATGGCCGCGGGCGAGCAACAGCGTCTCGTCGGCGTCATAAACATCGAACGGCAGCGGGATGCCCACCGTTACACGCTGCTGGACGACGGCCAGGTCGACAAAGGACATTGCACCTCTTTCGTTGTTGCGAAGTCGTGGTGGCATCGGCATGCCACCAGGAGACAAGTCTCTATCGGCCGACCGGCGGCCGGCTTGAGTCGGACGTGGCCGCGTCGCCGCGATGTCGGCGCCCCTGCGTCACCAGCCGGCAGCCAGCCGGCGTGTGACTTCGGCGGCACCGTCCTCGCTGCAGCCGCTGACGTTCTGTCCTGCCCACAACGGTGAAAAGTCGCTGTTGCCGCGGCGCTCCGCTTCGGCGCGCAGTGGTGCGAGCGCAGCGCCGGCCAGCGGGAACGGCGGTGTGTTGCCGTTGATCGGCCCGAGTTCGGCCATCAGCCGGTTCACCAGCCCGCGCGCCGGCCGGCCGGTGAACAAATTGGTCAATGCGGTCGGCCGTCCGGCGCGGTCGTCGCGCGCCGCGCGCAGCGCTGCCCGGTGCAACGGCGAGGTATCGGCCTCCGGGCAGAGCAGGAAGGCGGTGCCGATCTGCACCGCGCTGGCGCCGAGCGCGCGCGCTGCGGCAACGCCTTGCGCGGTGCAGATGCCGCCGGCGGCAATCACCGGCACCAGCACCGCATCGACGATCTGCGGCAGCAGCGCGAAGCTGCCGGCCTGGCCAAGCAGCGCGGCCGGATCGGCCGGATCGTCGCCTTTCGCATGCGGCAGAAAATGCCCTCGGTGGCCGCCGGCCTCCAGCCCCTGGGCGATCACCGCATCGACGCCATGGTCCTCGAGCCAGCGGGCTTCGGCGACGGTGGTTGCCGATGCGATCACCTTCGACCCCCAGATCCGAACCCGCGCCAGCAGCCGCGGTTCGGGCAGGCCGAAATGGAAACTGACGACCGCCGGCAGGCCGCGCTCCGCACCTTCCTCGACGATATCGGCAAGTTCGTCGCTGAACGGTGATCGCGCGCCGCCCGGCGGCGCCGGCTCGGTGCCGAATTCGCGGTGATAAGGCGCGAGCAACTCGCGCCAGGCCGCTTCACGCTGCGGATCGGGCGGCGGATTGCTGTGGGCGAAAAAGTTGAGGTTCCACGGCCGGCTGGTCTGGCTGCGCAGCACCTCGAGCTCGCTGCGCAGCGCCTGCGGCGACAACATCGCACACGGCAGCGAGCCCATTGCGCCGGCCTCGCTCACCGCCACCGCCAGCCGCGCCCCCTGCGACCCCGCCATCGGCGCCTGGATCAGCGGGTATTTCGTCTTCAGCAGCGGGTGCAAGGATTCGACCATGGGCGCAGCGTCATCGAAACTGCGTGCGAATGCAATCCCCAGGTCTCCCCGTCAGGCGCTCCGGGGGGGAGCCGCCTTTGGCCGCCGCATCTGGAATTTCTCACCCAGCTCGAAATAGTCGGCCGGCCCGCCAGCGCGCAGGATCGGTCGGGCGTCGGCGGTCTGGTAGATGCCATCGCGCAGCAACTGGCGTGCAATGTGCACGCCGACCACCTCGCCAAGCACAAGCCAGGTCTCGACCGCGACGCCGTCGGCGCGCTGCAACTGCACGATCTGCGTGAGTCGGCATTCGAACGAGACCGGGCTTTCGGCGACGCGGGGCACGCCGATCACCCGGGATGCGACCGGCGTCAGTCCGGCGAGCTCGAATTCGTCGATCTCCGGCGGCACCATGGCACAACTCGCATTCATCGCGTCGGCCAGCGGCCGGGTCGCGAGATTCCAGCCGAATTCGCCGCCGGCGCGCACATTGGCCAGCGTGTCCTTCGCGCCGATGCTGGCGAAGCCGACGATCGGCGGCGTGTAGTTGAAGCCGTTGAAAAAGCTGTACGGCGCGAGGTTCAGCGTGCCGTCGGCAGCGCGCGACGAGATCCAGCCGATCGGCCGCGGGCCGACGATCGAATTGAAGGGATCGTGCGGCAGGCCGTGGCCCTGCGCCGGTTCGTAGAAATGAAAGCCGCTGTCGCCGGATTCGTCCATCGGCCCGATTATCGGTCGCGGCAACAGCGGGTCAGGCGGCAAGCAGCGGCTGCGGCTCGACGACCACCGGCTGCACCGCCATCACGTCGAGTTCGCCGCCGAGCGCGTCGATCAGGTCCGGAATCAATTGCCGCAGTTCGCCGGTCGCGATCGCCGAATCGGCCTCGAAACGGTCGTCCGGACTGCTGTTGTCGTCGAAGACGCCGTCGAGGAAGGCGATCTTCTTCAGTTGCAGGCCGTCGGTCAGCACGAACGAGACGCGGTCGTTCCAGCTCATCGCCAGCCGGGTCGGCATCTTGCCTGCACCGATGTGCTGGCGCACGTCGTCGCCGTCGAGGCCGTGGCGCGCATAACGGACCACCGATTTCATCTCGTCGGCCGATTTCAGCTCGCATTCCCGGTCGATCGTGAAGCCGGCCGGCGCTTCTCCGCTGCCGAGCCAGCCGGCCATCGCGACCGCCGGCGAGACGGTCGACTGCAGCAACATCACCGACAGTCCGTCCGCCACCTTCACGAGGCTGCTGACGACCTCGTCGGCACGTGTCTGGCTGCCGGCGTCGACGATCAGCAACTGGTGTTTCGGATCGATCCAGACCAGCGTCGACGTCTGCTTCGTAAAGGCCATCGGCAGCAGCTCGAGCACCACCTCGTCCTTCAGGTCGCTGCGCTCGCGCTTGCCGGGTTTGCGGCCCGTCCCTTCCTCGATCGCCTTCGCGCGTTCGTCGATGCGGCGCTTGACGACCGACGACGGCAGCAGCTTCTTCTCGATCTGCAGCTTCAGCAGCCACTGCCCGGCGACCGACTCGACCATCGGGCCGTTTGCCTCGCCGCGCGGCTCGACCCAGCCGATTGCCGCCGGCTGGGTCGCGCTGCAGGGCACGAAGCGCTGTTTCGACAAGGCCTCGTCGAGGGCAGAAAGGTCGGGTTGCCAACCGGATCCGATCCGGTAGACGGTCATGTTCTTCAGCATCTGGGGAAAATCGGTGGTGCTCTTCGGGTGGTCGCGGCGAGGCATGTGCCGCAGCGGGGACGCGCAGTCTAGCGGACCGCTTCCGGCACCGGGCCCGGAATGGGCACAATCGGCCGATGGATCCGATTGACGAGGTGCTGCATTTCTGGTTCGACGAACTGGCGCCGGCGCAGTGGTGGAAAAAGGACGACGCCGTCGACCGGCAAATCGTCGAGCGATTTGCACCACTGCAGCGCCGCGCCGCGGCCTGCGAGCTGTTCGGCTGGCGCGCCAGCCCGCGCGGCCGGCTGGCCGAGGTGATCGTGCTCGACCAGTTTTCACGCAACATGTTCCGCGGCCAGCCGCAGGCCTTTGCCAGCGACCCGCTGGCACTGGCGCTGGCGCAGACGGCGGTCGAAGCCGGCGCCGACGGTGAGCTGGACGAAGCCGAGCGCAGCTTTCTCTACATGCCGTTCATGCACAGCGAATCGGCGGCAATCCACGCGATCGGCCTCGGCCTGTTCGAGACGCTCGGCCGCGCCGACAACCTCGATTCGGCGCGCCGCCATCGCGAGATCATCGAGCGCTTCGGCCGTTATCCGCACCGCAATGCCATCCTCGGCCGGCCATCGACGCCGGAGGAAATCGAATTCCTGCAGCAGCCCGGCTCGAGTTTTTGACCTGCAGCCGGCCGGCGCTCAATGCGGCTTGCGCGGCTTGCGGAACGATTTCGCCTGGTAGACGTTGCCGTCCCAGTTGCCGCCGTCCTTGCGCCCGGCGGCGCGATTGATCGCATCGCGCGCAGCGCGCTCGGCCTCGCGGCGATTGCGCCGCCAGTGCCAGATCGCGATCGCGCCGCTTTTCAGGCGGATCCATCCCTGCTGTGCCGTGGCATCGAAACGGTGGCGACGCGGCGGGCTCAGCAGCAGCCGCACGACCAGCAGCACGCAGACCGCCAGCCCGATTGCGGCAAGAATCTGCTGGCCCATCAGTCGCTGCGGCGGCGGTTGATGCCGGCGCTCTCGTAATAGGCCGTCTTGCTCTGATACATGCGCTGGTCGGCCAGGTGCAGCGCCTGTTCGAGCCGCTCGCCTTTCTGGCAGGTGGCGCTGCCGATCGAAAAACTCAGCACGCTGCCGCCGTAGAAGGTGTTGTTCAGCTCGGTCAGTTCGTTGATGCGCTCGGTCATCCGCTCGCCGGCCTGTTCGTCGCTGGCCGGCAGCAGCAGCGCAAATTCATCGCCGCCGATGCGCGCGGCACAACTCGTCTTGTCGACGGCCTTCGCCAGCGCCTCGCCGGCGCGCCGCAGCAGCGCATCGCCGCCGACATGCCCCAGTTCGTCGTTGACGCCTTTCAGGCCGTTCAGATCCAGCATCATCACCGTCACCGGCCACGGCCCGCGCCGCTCCAGCCGCGCCAACTCGTCGGTGAAATAGGAACGGTTGCGCAACTTGGTCAGCGAGTCGTGCTTGCCGAGAAATTCGAGGTAGGCCTCGGCCTTCTTGCGCGCCGTGATGTCGGTCAGCGAGATCAGCACCAGGTCCCAGGATGCCTCATGGCCCGACAGGATCGAGAACTGCAGGTAGACGTCGACGCGTTCGCCGGTCAGCGCATAGTTGATCGCTTCGCGCTGCTGGAAGGTCTTGCCGTTCCACAGGTCGATCAGCTGCTCCTTGAAGTGCAGGTTCATCGCGTCCCGAAACACCTCGTGCAGATTGCGCAGCAGCGTCTCCTTGTCGGGTGCCGCGAACATCTTCAGCGTCTGCTGGTTGACGTCGATGACGCGGATCTCCTGCATGCAGCGCTCGACGAATTCCGGATGGACATCGGTGAAGGTACGGAAATCGCTGACGCCGGCGTCGCGCACCTCCTCGAGCAGCGCCTTCACCGCGCTGAAATCCTCGACCCACAACGAGACCGGCGAATGCTCGAACAGCCCGCGCGCATAGGCTTCGCTGTGCAGCAGCGCGCGCTGTGCGATGCTGCGCTCGGTGACGTCCTCGACCGCGAGCAGCACGCGGTTCCAGGTCGCCTCGTGGCCTGGCATCACGGTCGCGTCGAGCACGATGTCGAGCCGCTTGCCCTGCAGCGTGTAATTGACGGTCGGCCCGCCGAAGGTGGTTTCGCCATTCCACAGCCGGACCAGTTCCTCGATGTGGCCTTCGCGCATGTCGTCGCGGAAGACGCTGCCGAGACCGGCCTGCAGTTCGGCGAGATCGGCCGCGCCGTACAGCTCCAGCGTGCGGCGGTTCACCTTGACCAGTTCGATGCTGGCCCAGCATTCGGCGATGCGCTGCGGGTCGCCGCGCAGCCAGTCGCGCAGATCGACGACACCGTCGGCGCGCCAGCGCTCGAACAGTTCGCGCAGCGCGTGGTAATCCTCGATCCACAACGAGACCGGCGCCAGCTCGAACATCGAGCTGCCGTCGAGTTCGCTGGCCAGTTCGGGTTCGCGTGCTTTCATCGTCGTATCCGGTTGGGTCAGCGGCTCAGCTGTCGCGCATCAGCGCCTCGATCTCGTCGGGAGCAACCGGCACGCCGCGCGTGATCAGTTCGCAGCCGCCGGCGGTGATCACCGCATCATCCTCGATCCGGATGCCGATGTGCCACCATTTTTCGTCGATGCCTTCGGCCGGCCGGACATAGATGCCGGGCTCGATCGTGACAACCATGCCCGGCGCGAGTCGCCGCGACGGCTTGCGAACGCATCGCCCGCCGATGCCGTCGCTCTGCTCGAACGGCGCTTCGTCGAGCGACAGGTATTCGCCGACATCGTGCACATCGCGCCCGAGCCAGTGGCCGGTGCCGTGCATGTAGAAGCGGCGGTAGGCGGCGCTGTCGATCACCGCATCGAGGTCTCCGTCGCGGTTGCGGTCGAGCAGGCCGAGGTCGAGCATGCCCTGCGCCAGCACCCGCACCGCCGCATGGTGGGCGTCGCGCTGGCGCGCACCGGGCCGCGTTTCGGCGACCGCCGCGTCGTGGGCGGCGAGCACCAGCAGGTAGAGCTCGCGCTGCGGCCCGCTGAAACGGCCGCCGCCCGGAAAAGTTCGGGTGATGTCGCTGGCGTAACCGGCAAATTCGCAGCCGGCATCGATCAGGCAGAGCTCGCCCGGAGTCAGCAGCGCATCGCCGCAGGCCGCATCGCCGGCGGCATAGTGCAGCACGCAGGCATTGGCGCCGGCGGCGACGATCGGCGTGTAGGCCGGGCCGCTCGCGCCGTGGCGGCGGAATTCGTGCAGCAGCTCGGCCTCGATCTCGTATTCATGGACCGCGCTGGCGCCGGCACGGAAGCGGGCCGCGCAAAAGGCCATCGCCCGCCGATGCGCGCCGGCCGAGATCGTCGCCGCGCGGCGCATCAGCTCGAGTTCGACCCCATCCTTGTGCAGCCGCATCTCGGCCAGCAGCGGCCCGAGGTCGCGCAGCGTCGTCGGCACCTCGACGCCGAGCCGCGCCCGGCCGCGCAGCACACCGAGCCAGTGCTCGACCCGGTTTTCGATGCCCTCGTGCACACCGAACGGCCACCAGACGGCCGGCTGGCCGTCGAGCAGATCGGGCAGGGTGCGGTCGAGCTCGCCGATCGGCAGCGCACGGTCGACACCGAGGGTCTGCTTCGCGGCATCGACGCCAAGGCGCAGGCCGTCCCAGATTTCGCGCTCGATGTCCTTCTCGCGCAAAAAAATCGTGCTGACGCCGTCGCTTGACAGCACCAGCCAGGCTTCGGGCTCGTTGAAGCCGGTCAGGTGGTGGAAATGGCTGTCATGCCGGTAGGGGTGCTCGCTGTCGCCATTGCGCTGGCGCTGCGGCGCCGTCGGGATCAGCGCAATCCCGCCACCGGCGGCTTGCATCGCGGCGGCGAGGGCGGCACGGCGATCGGCGCAGTGCAGGGAAGGCGGCGTTATGCTCATGAACGGACTATATCGGCGCGGGCGCGCCACAGGTAAGCACAAGGGGCACGCCTTACACGATGGCAGGACACCATCACGATCTGAGCCGCTGGCAGCACAGCCACGCCTTCGATTCCGGCAACCGGCGCGGCGAAGGCCGTACCCGCTGGGTGCTGCTGCTGACGCTTGTGACGATGGTGGCCGAAATAGGCGCCGGCTGGTGGACCGGCTCGATGGCCTTGCTGGCCGATGGCTGGCACATGGGCACGCACGCGCTGGCGCTCGGCGTCGCCGCGCTCGCGTATGGGCTGGCGCGCCGCCACCGTGCCGATCACCGCTACAGCTTCGGCACCTGGAAAATCGAGGTGCTCGGCGGCTATTCGAGCGCACTGGCGCTGCTGCTGGTCGCCGCCGGCATCGGCTTCGAATCGCTGCAGCGGCTGTGGGCGGTGCAGTCGATCGAGGCCGGCATCGCGTTGCAGGTCGCGGTGATCGGGCTGGTCGTCAACCTGCTGTCGGCATGGCTGCTGCACGGCGGCCATGGCCATGCCGACGATCACCACGGCCACGGTCACGGCCATCATCATGGACATGACCACGGCCACCCGCTTGGCGGCGCCCACGGCCACGGTGCGCGCGACGTCAATCTGCAGGCCGCCTATGTCCACGTGCTGACCGATGCACTGACCTCGGTGCTGGCGATCATCGCGCTCGGCGCGGCACTGTGGCTCGGCTGGTGGTGGCTCGATCCGCTGGTCGGTTTGCTCGGCGCGGTCGTGATCGCGGTCTGGGCGATCGGCCTGATGCGCGAGTCGTCGGTGATCCTGCTCGACCGCGAGATGGACCTGCCGCTGACGCAGCAGGTGCGGCGCACGCTCGAATCCGACGGCGACGCGAAGGTCGCCGACCTGCACGTCTGGCGGGTCGGCAGGGAAAAATTTGCCGCGATCGCCGTCCTGGTTGCCGACCGGCCGCTCGCGCCGTCGGTGTATCGGGAACGGCTGCGCATCTATCCGCAGCTGGTCCACCTGTCGCTCGAGGTCAACCGCTGCCCGACGGCCGGCGAATAAGGCGCCGCGTCAGCGGTTCAGCTCGGCCAGTTGTTCCGGCGTGCCGACGTTGTGCCAGCGGCCGCGGTAGACCTCGGCGCTGATTCGCCGCTGCCGCATGCCGGCCTTCAGCAGCGGCCCGAGCGCTGCCCGGCTGCCGGCTTCGATGCCGTCGAGCAGTGCGGCGCGCAGCAGACCGAAATTCGAATACGTCCAGCGGCGCCCGTCCGGGCCGGCGTCATCGGCGAGGCCGCGGCCGCCGGCGTCGATGCCGAAATCGCCGGCCGGATGGAACGGCGGGTTCTCGACCAGCCAGAGGTGGGCCAGGCGCTGCGGATCGTCGCGCATCATCTGCACCGCGGCGGCGTCGAAAACGAACTCCGGTGCGTGAATGTCTGCCGAGGCGACCCAGAACGGATCGTCCGCATCGTCGACCAGCCAGCGCAGCGCGGTCGCGATGCCGCCTGCGGTCTCCAGCGCGCCGCCATGGTCGCGGCCTTCCATCGAATAGCGGATTCGCAGGTTCCAGCGCGCGCCGTCGCCGAGTGCGGCCGCAAACTGCTGCTCGAGCCAGGCGGTGTTGATCACGACCTCGCGGATGCCGGCGCGCGCCAGCGCATCGAGATGCCATTCGATCATCGGCCTGCCGCCGATCTTCAGCAGCGGTTTCGGCGTCGTGTCGGTCAGCGGCCGCATCCGTTCGCCGCGGCCGGCCGCCAGCAGCATCGCCTTCGGTGGTTTCATGCGGCGGCCAGCGGCAGATCGACGCGGCCGCGCTGCAGGCTGTTGTGCACCACGTCCTGTGGTGCAAAAACCGCGCACAGTGCATCGATCAGCTGCCGCGCCCGGTCCCGGTTGTCGACGCCGACATTGCAGACATAGACGTCGAGCGTCACGCTGCCGAATTCCGGCCAGGTGTGGACCGCAAGGTGCGATTCGGCGAGCAGCACGACGCCGGTGATGCCGGCCGGTGGTTTGCCGTCGGCGGCCGCTGCACCGGCTGCGAACCGATGGAACAACTCGGCGACCGGCTGCAAGCCGGCGTCGCGCACGGCCTGCAGGCAGGCGCCTTGCAACGCCTGCGGATCGCTCATCGCGGCCAAGCCGGCCGGGCAGCCGGACAAGTCAGCGGTCAGGTGCAGTCCGTCCATCGCGCGATTATCCAGGGCGGCCGGGTCGGTCGGGGCGGGTCGCCTAAAATCGCCGGTTCTTCAGTTTTTACAGCCCAGGGCATTGCATGGCCGCCGACGCAAACAATTCGAATACCTCGTTGATGGCCAATGCCATCCGCGCGCTGGCGATGGACGCCGTGCAGCAGGCCAATTCCGGCCATCCGGGCGCGCCGATGGGCATGGCCGAAATCGCCGTTGCATTGTGGGGCCGCCACCTTAAGCACAACCCGCGCAATCCGGCCTGGGCCGACCGTGATCGGTTCGTCCTGTCGAACGGCCATGGCTCGATGCTGCTGTATGCGTTGCTGCACCTGAGCGGCTACGACCTGCCGATGAGCGAGCTGCGCAATTTCCGCCAGCTGCACAGCAAGACGCCGGGCCATCCGGAATTCGGCCTGACGCCCGGCGTCGAGACGACGACCGGCCCGCTCGGCCAGGGCGTGGCCAATGCGGTCGGCATGGCGCTGGCCGAAAAGCTGCTGGCCGCGACCTTCAACCGGCCCGGCCACGCGATCGTCGACCACAACACCTATGTCTTCCTCGGCGACGGCTGCCTGATGGAGGGCATCAGCCACGAGGCGGCCGCCCTGGCGGCGGCGTGGAAGCTGAACAAGCTGATCGCGGTCTACGACGACAACGGCATCTCGATCGACGGCAAGGTCGAGCCGTGGTTCATCGACGATACGGCGCAGCGTTTCCGCGCGCTCGGCTGGAATGTCATCGACGGCATCGACGGCCATGATGTCGACGCCGTCGATGCGGCGATCGCGCAGGCGCGCGAGGCCGTCGACCGGCCGACGCTGATCTGCTGCAAGACGGTGATCGGCAAGGGCGCGCCGAACCGCGCTGGCACCGCGAAGGCACACGGCGAGGCGCTCGGCGGCGACGAAATCCGCCTGACCCGCGAGGCGCTCGGCTGGAGCCACGAGCCGTTCGTGATCCCGGAACCGGTCTACGAGGCCTGGGATGCGGGCGATGCCGGTCTGGCCGCCGAGACGAGATGGGTGCTGGCCTTCGAGGCCTACAGCCAGCAGTATCCGGAGCTGGCGGTCGAATTCATCCGCCGCGTCGAGGGCCGGCTGCCCGACAATTTTGCGCAGGTTGCGGTCGATGCCGCGGTCGCGGCGCACCAGCAGGCGGCCACCGCCGCCAGCCGCAAGGCCAGCCAGCTCGCGCTCGAGGCCTTCACCGCAGCACTGCCCGAGATGCTCGGCGGCAGCGCCGACCTGACCGGCTCGAACCTGACCAATACCAGCCACACGCCGCCGCTGCGTTTCGCCGGCGATGCATCGCCGGTGCTCGGCGACGACAACCGCCCGGGCCGCCACATCAACTACGGCGTGCGCGAATTCGGCATGGCCGCGGTGATGAACGGCGTTGCGCTGCATGGCGGCTTCATTCCCTACGGCGGCACCTTCCTGACCTTCAGCGACTACAGCCGCAATGCGATCCGCATGGCCGCGCTGATGAAGCAGCGGGTGATCCATGTCTTCACGCACGACAGCATCGGCCTCGGCGAGGACGGACCGACCCACCAGTCGATCGAACATGCGGCGTCGCTGCGGCTGATTCCGGGCCTCGACGTCTGGCGGCCGGCCGATACCGCCGAGACGGTGGTTGCCTGGGCCTGTGCGCTGCAGAGCGCACAGCGGCCCAGCGCCTTGCTGCTGTCGCGGCAGAACCTGCCGTATGCGCCGAAATCCGGCCTCGACGACATCTCGAAGGGCGCCTATGTGCTCGCCGAGCCGAGCGAGGTCGGGCTGCGCCGGCGCGCGCAGGCGGTGATCATCGCGACCGGCTCGGAAGTGCAGCTGGCGTTGCATGCGCAGCAGCTGCTGGCGGCGCGCAAGATCGCGGTGCGTGTCGTCTCGATGCCGAGCACGACCGTCTTCGATCGCCAGAGCCTTGCCTACAAGCGCGCGGTGCTGCCCGATGCACTGCCGCGCATCGCGGTCGAGATGGGTGCGACCGACGGCTGGTGGAAATACCAGTGCGCCGCGGTCGTCGGCATCGACAGCTTTGGCGAATCGGCGCCGGCGCCGGCGCTGTTCAAGTTTTTCGGCTTTACCGCGGAGAATGTCGCGGCAACCGTATTGAAGGTACTCGGCAAGAAATGATGAACCAGGCCACTTCCAGTCTGACCACGGCGCTTGCCGGCGCCGTATTGGCCGTCTGCACCGCTGTGGCGTTCGCGGCCGACGCGCCGAAAGCCGCCGCGCCCGCGGCGCAGGAGGCCGGCCCGCCGCCCGAATGCACCGCGGCGCTCGACGAACTGTCGCAGGGCATCCCGCAGGCCGAAACCGGCCCGCACCTGCGCAGGATGGGGCTGAAGATCCGCACGCCGATCATCGTTCCGAACGGCCTGCTGACCGAGCGCAACATCGTCAGCGGCGCCCGCGTCCGCGTGATGATCGACAAGACCGGGCAGGTCGTGCCGGGCAGCGTCACGGTGCAGCGCTCGACCGGCGACCCGAAGCTGCCGATCGTGCTGACCGAGGCGGTGCCGGCGACGCTCAGCTTCGACGTCAGTGGCGCGTTCACAGTGCCCGACAAGTTCCCCTTCACGACGGTTTATGTCGTCTGCGCGAGCAGCAGCTGAGCCGCTCGATTCCCGATTTCCCTCCTCTTTCGCAACCAAGGAAGCCAACATGACCATCAAAGTCGCCATCAACGGTTATGGCCGCATCGGCCGCAACGTCCTGCGTGCCCACTACGAGGGCGGGAAAAAACACGACATCGAGATCGTCGCGATCAACGACCTCGGCAAACCCGAGACCAATGCCCACCTGACCAAATACGACACCGCGCACGGACCGTTCCCCGGCAGCGTCTCGGTCGACGGTGACCACATGGTCGTCAATGGCGACAAGATCCGCGTGCTGGCGATCCGCAACCCGGCCGAGCTGCCGTGGAAGGACCTCGGCGTCGACGTCGTGCTCGAGTGCACCGGCTTCTTCACCAGCAAGGAAAAGGCATCGGCCCACCTGCAGGGCGGCGCGAAGAAGGTGATCATCTCGGCGCCGGGCGGCAAGGATGTCGATGCGACGATCGTCTACGGCGTCAACCACGGCGTGCTGAAGGCGGCCGATACCGTGATCAGCAATGCCTCGTGCACGACCAACTGCCTGGCGCCGCTGGTGCAGCCGCTGCACAAGGCGATCGGCCTCGAGACCGGCCTGATGACGACGATCCACTCGTACACCAACGACCAGGTGCTGACCGACGTCTACCACGAGGACCTGCGCCGTGCGCGCAGCGCGACCTCGAGCATGATCCCGACCAAGACCGGCGCCGCATCGGCGGTCGGCCTGGTGATGCCCGAGCTGAACGGCCGCCTCGACGGTTATGCGATGCGGGTGCCGACGATCAACGTCTCGATCGTCGACCTGAGCTTCATCGCGGCGCGCGACACGACGGTCGACGAAGTCAACCAGATCATGAAGAAGGCCTCCGCCGACGGCGCGCTGAAGGGCATCCTCGAATACAGCGACGGCCCGCTGGTCAGCGTCGACTTCAACCACAACCCGGCGTCGAGCGTATTCGACGCGACGCTGACCAAGGTCAGCGGCCGGCTGGTCAAGGTCAGCAGCTGGTACGACAACGAGTGGGGTTTCAGCAACCGCATGCTCGATACGACGGTGGCGCTGATGGGCGCCAAATAAGCGCTTGCAACCGCGGAACAAGGCGCCCCGAGGGGCGCTTTTTCATGCCTTGCGCCCGGACCGGCCGGTTGGCGGAGCGCCTACACTGCGCGATCAATCGAACGCAGGCCGGTCCAGGTGCCGGGCCCCGCGCGTTCGATGCCCACTTCCTGCACGGGTTGGTCGATGTCCTTGCTCAAGCATGCCAGTCGCCTCGGGTCGCTCACCCGTCATTCTCTCGCTGCCGCGCTGCTCACCGTAGTTGCCGTGCCGCTGCTGCCGGCGCATGCCGCGGCCAGCGACAACGCGCGGGTGATCGTCCGCTTCAAGGCCGATTCGGCATTGACCCGGATGCGCGCCTTGTCGGCCAGCGGCGATGCGGCGCCGGAGCGCGCCCAGCTGATGGCACAACGGCTCGGCCTGGCGTTGCGCGCCGGCGGCAGCATCGGCGAGCGCAGCCAGGTGATCCATGCCAGCGGCATCGATTCGGCGGCGCTGGCGGCGCGGCTGGCCAGCCAGCCCGACGTCGAACTGGCGGTGGTCGACCGCCGGCGTCGCGCGTTGGCGATTCCGAACGATCCGCTGTACCTTGCCGGCGGCGTCAACGGGCCGGCGGCAGGGCAGTGGTATCTGCGTCCGCCAACCGCGACGACACCGGCGGCGATCAATGCCGAGTCGGCCTGGGACGTCACGCTCGGCAGCAGCAATGTCGTCGTTGCGGTGCTCGATACCGGCATTCGCTTCGACCATGCCGACCTGCGGCCGGTTGCGGTCGGCGGCAACATCCTGTCGGGATACGACTTCATCAGCGATGCGGCCACCGGCAACGACGGCGACGGCCGCGATGCAGACCCGACCGACCCGGGTGACTGGATCACCGCCGCTGAAAATTCCGGCGGGCCGTTTGCCAATTGCGGCGTCAGCAACAGCAGCTGGCATGGCACCGAGGTGATTGCACTGATCGGCGCGGCCACCGACAACGGCTTCGGCATGGCCAGCATCGGCCGCAATGTCCGGGTCTTGCCGATCCGCGTGCTCGGCAAGTGCGGCGGCTTCGATTCCGACATCCTCGCGGCGATGCGCTGGGCTGCCGGTCTTGCGGTGCCCGGTGTACCACCCAATCCGACGCCGGCGCGCATCATCAACCTGAGCCTTGGCGCCGAAGGCAGCTGCTCGTCGCTGTACAGCAGCACGATCGCCGAGGTCAATGCGCAGGGCAGCATCGTCATTGCGTCGGCCGGCAATTCGGCCGGGCATGCGGTCAGCGAGCCGGCCAACTGCCCGGGCGCGATCGGTGTTGCGGCGACCCGGCATGTCGGCACCAAGGTCGGCTTTTCCGACCTCGGCCCGGAGATCGCGCTCAGCGCGCCGGGTGGCAACTGCGTCGACATCAGCCCGGGCGCGGCCTGCCGCTTTCCGATCCTGACCGCACGCAATGCAGGCACGACCGTGCCGGTCGCCGGCAGCTCGGCGTTTTCGGACAGTTTCCAGATCACGGTAGGCACCAGTTTTGCTGCGCCGATGGTTTCGGGCACTGCGGCGCTGATGTTGTCGGTGCGGCCGGCATCGACGCCGGCCGAGATCCGCCTGCTGCTGCAGCAGAGTGCACGGCCGTTCCCGACCACCGGCGGCGACAACGGCGACGGCAGCGTCGTGCCGCAATGCCAGCCGCCAGGAACCGACAGCAGCGGCAAGCCGATCGACCAGTTGCAGTGTTATTGCACAACAACCACCTGCGGCGCCGGCATGCTCGATGCGTCGGCGGCGGTCAGGGCTGCGGCAGGTCTGGCGCCGACGCCGTCTGCCCCGATACCGACACCGACACCGACGCCGACGCCTGCGCCATCCGGTGGCGGCGGTGGCGGTGCGCTCGGCTGGCCATGGCTGCTCGGTCTGCTCGCGGCCGTTGTTGCGCTCGGCAGGACACGCCGCCCGCGTACCGCCTGACGCCAGCGGTCGGCGCGCTCAGCGCGTCGCCGCGCAGGGGGTCAGACCGTTCTGGCCCTCAGGCCACTGGACGGCAGCCAGCCGTTCGAGCAGCGCCGGATCGGCCTTCGCAAAACGCAAGGCGGTCTTGGCCGGACCTTCGCCCGACTGGATCACGCGCGCGGTGCGGATGCCGCGCGGGCGCAGTTCGTCGAGGCGTTTGTCGGCCTCGGCCTGCGATCCGAAGCGGCCGAGCGAGATGCCGCGGCCGTATTGCGACGTCGGCCCGACAACGTTGTAGTCCAACCCGCCGCGAATGCGCGACAGTTCGGCTTTCTTGCGCTCGATCCACGCGTCGTCCGGGTAGGGCCCCATGTAGATCATCCATTCGCCATTGCCGCTGACGCGCCGTTGCGCCCAGCTGGCTGGCGGCAGCGATGCTGAGCGCAACGCGGTTTCTGCTGCAGCGAGCGCGGTGGCGTCGAACGGCCCGGCCTCGACGCAGGCGAGCTTGACGGCCGGCACCGCGCTGGCCGCTGCCTCCGCCTTTGCCGGCGCGGACGCTGGCGACGGCGCCGATGCCTGGGCGAGAGCGGGAGCCGGAGCCGGAGCCGATGCGCGTGCCGCTGCCGAAGCTGCCTTGGTCGCAGCTGCCGATGCCGAAGGCGGCGTCGACGCCGCTGCGGCGACCTGCAGCGCCGGCGCGGCACTGGCCGGCTTCGACGCCGCGGCGACCACCTCGGATGCGGCTGGCGCGGCAGGCGGCGGCATCGCCGCGGTCACCGTGCCGGCGGCGGCGCCTGCATCGACCGGCGTCAGTTGCACGATCTCCGGATTCAGTTGGCGCTGCATCCGTTGCGGTTCGCGGTCACCGCGTGCCGGCACGCCGACCACCGCATCGAGCCAGCCGAGTGTCCACGTGAAATACAGCAGATTGGCCAGCAGCAGCGCCAGCGCGACGAGCCTCAACATGCCGGCCCTGCCGGTGTCGGCCGCGGCCGCGGCCGCACGCTGACCTCGCCACTGTGCAACTGGATGCGGCCGCTGTCGGTGTCGACGAACAGGCTGCCGTCGGCAGCAACGCCGCGGGCGGTGCCGTGCGGCACATCGTCGCGGGTCGTCACGACCGGGCGATCGAGCAGCAGGTCACGCGCGGCGAAGCGCTCGGCAAATGCGGCATAACCGGCTTTCTCGAAGACCAGCAGGCCTTCGACCAGCGGCAGTGCGACCCTGGCCAAAGCCTGCGGCGCATCGAGCGACGGCTCGATTTCGCTGACGCAGGCAAAACCGCTGCTGCCCGGGATCGTGTGCACCGGCGACGGCTTTGTCACATTGAGGCCGATGCCGATCACTGCCAGCCGTTTCGAGCCGCTGGAGACGGTTTCGATCAGGATGCCGCCAAGCTTGCGGCCGACCCCGGCATGGCCGGCCGGATCGATCAGCCAGAGATCGTTCGGCCATTTGATGCCGATGCGTTGCTTGCCGCCTGCGGTCGGCGGATCGAGCGCGTTGGCGAGCATCACGCCGATCGCCAGCGAAAGCCCCGACCAGTCTCGCGGCGCCAGCGGAATCGCGAGCGAGAAGGTCAGCGATGCGAGCGGCTCGGAATACCAGTCGCGGCCCATGCGGCCTCGCCCGGCGGTCTGCTCCTCGGCCACCAGCAGGCACGGCTGCCAGTCGGCCGCGCGGCGGCCGAAGGCGCTGCTTTCGACGCTGCGCCTGACCGCCGCAGGCGTCGGCCCGGCGGTCGGATCGCTCACTGCCGAGCCGACCCGGGCACGTTCGAGCAGCGTGCTGTTGGTCGACGGCAGGCTGGCGGCGATCTCGACGCTGAGGCCGGGCAGCAGGCTGTGCAGCTGTTCCCACAGCGCTTCCGCACCCCACTGCAGCCGGGTATCAGCCATGGCCATTCTTGCCATTCTTCCGGCTCGGGCGTTTCGGTGCGAGCATCGTACCGCGGCAGCTCGCGGCTCCGCAACGGCAGGCGAACTGCTTCTTCAGCGAAGGTGTGTGTCGTTCGTCGATCACCAGGTTGTAATCGTAGAACAACTCCTCGCCGGCCTCGATCGGACGCACCGCCTTCACGAAGACGCGGCCATCGACGACTTCGGTATCGCAGTTCGGGTCGCAACCATGGTTGATCCAGCGCGACAGATTGCCGCCGACGCCGCCATCGATGACCTTCGAATCGTCGATGTGGAAATAGAAGGTATGGTTCGGGTCTTGCGGATCATGCGGATGGCGGCGCAGCGCCTCCTTCCAACTGATCACCTCACCAACATATTCGATCACGCGCTGCTCGGGCTCGAACGACGTCAGCGCATAGACCCCCTTCCCGTGAACCGCGCTGCGGCGCATCTGTATGCGCCGCTGCTGACTGCCGCCAGACCTGCCCCGAGCCGCCGCTTGCTTCATCGTGATCTTTGGTTACATTGAATTGGTGGGCGCGCGCGTGCACGTGCGCTCGCGCGAGAAGACGGATTGTATGGACCTGTATCGTTGGTGGCATCCATCGAGGTTCGGGATAGACACCAGGATGACAACAAGCTGAACATGAGCAAGACACTGATCATTGCGGAAAAGCCCAGCGTGGCCCAGGACATCGTGCGCGCGCTGACGCCGCAGGTGGGCAAGTTCGAGAAACACGATGACTATTTCGAGAACGAGACCTATCTGGTGACCAGTGCGGTCGGCCACCTGGTCGAGATCAAGGCGCCCGAGGAATACGACGTCAAGCGCGGCAAATGGAGCTTCAACCACCTGCCGGTGATCCCGCCGCATTTCGATCTGGCGCCGATCGACAAGGCGAAGACGCGCCTGAATGCGGTGGTCAGGCTGGTCAAGCGCAAGGACGTGACCGAACTGATCAATGCCTGCGACGCCGGACGCGAAGGCGAACTGATCTTCCGGCTGATCGTGCAGTACGCGGGTGGTGCGAAGAAGGGCATCGACAAGCCGATCCGCCGGCTGTGGCTGCAGAGCATGACGCCGCAGGCGATCCGCGACGGTTTTGCCCAGTTGCGCAGCGACCAGGAACTGCAGGGCCTGTCGGACGCCGCCCGCAGCCGCAGCGAGGCCGACTGGCTGGTTGGCATCAACGGCACCCGTGCGATGACGGCGTTCAACTCGCGCGATGGCGGCTTCTTCCTGACCACCGTCGGCCGGGTGCAGACGCCGACACTGTCGATCGTCGTCGAGCGCGAGGAGAAGATCCGCAAGCACGTTGCCCGGCCGTACTGGGAGATCAAGGCGGGTTTTGCCGCCGAGGCCGGCGAGTACGAAGGCAAGTGGTTCGATCCGGCGTGGAAAAAGAATCCGGATGATCCGGAGCAACGCGCCGACCGGATCTGGAACGAGGCCGATGCACAGGCGGTCGCCGACGCGGTGCGCGGCCAGCCGGCCAGTGTCAGCGAGGAAGCCAAGCCGAGCAGCCAGAATTCGCCGGGGCTGTACGACCTGACGACGCTGCAGCGCGAGGCCAACTCGCGTTTCGGCTTCTCGGCCAAGACCACGCTGAGCCTGGCGCAGGCCTTGTACGAAAAACACAAGGTGCTGACCTACCCGCGGACCGACAGCCGGCATCTGCCGGAGGACTATCTGGCGGTCGTCAAGCAGACGATGGGGATGATTGCCGAGGAAGACATGCCGGGCCCGCTGCGCGCGCTCGCGCCGCATGCGGCAAAGGCGATTTCGGAGTCGTACCTGAAGCCGAACAAGAAGGTGTTCGACAACGCGAAGGTGTCGGACCACTTCGCGATCATCCCGACGCTGCAGCCGCCGAAAAGCCTCAGCGAGATCGAGGCCAAGCTGTACGACATGGTCGTCAAGCGCTTCATCGCGGTGTTCTATCCAGCGGCCGAGTTCATGGTCACGACGCGCATCTCGACGGTGCAGGCGGCCGGCAAGGAACACAAGTTCCAGACCAACGGCAAGGTGATGGTCAAGCCGGGCTGGCTGGCGGTTTATGGCCGTGAACTCGAGCAGGACGATGCGACGCTGGTGGCGGTCAAGCCCGGCGAGCAGGTGCTGACCGAAACCGTCGACGTCAATGCGCTGAAAACCAAGCCGCCGGCGCGTTATACCGAAGCGACGCTGCTGTCGGCAATGGAAGGCGCCGGCAAGCTGATCGACGACGACGAACTGCGCGAGGCGATGGCCGAGAAGGGCCTGGGCACGCCAGCGACGCGGGCGCAGACGATCGAAGGGCTGATCTTCGAGAAATACATGCTGCGCGAAGGGCGCGAACTGGTGCCGACTGCGAAGGCCTTCCAGCTGATGACGCTGCTGCGCGGCCTGCAGGTCGAGGAACTGACCAAGCCCGAACTGACCGGCAACTGGGAATACCAGCTCGCCGAAATGGAGAAGGGGCGGTTGAGCCGCGAAAAGTTCATGGCCGAGATCGCCGCGATGACCGAACGCGTCGTCGCGAAGGCCAAGGAATACGACCGCGACACGATCCCGGGCGACTATGCGACGCTGAAGACGCCGTGCCCGAACTGCGGCGGCGTCGTCAAGGAAAACTACCGCCGCTTCACCTGCGGCGGCAAGAGCGAAGGCGGCGAAGGCTGCGGTTTTTCGATCAGCAAGATCCCCGGCAGCCGCAGCTTCGAGCTGCACGAGGTCGAGAAGCTGCTGACCGACAAGAAGATCGGTCCGCTCGAAGGTTTCCGTTCGAAGGCCGGTTGGCCGTTCACCGCCGAGCTGAAACTGAGCTTCGACGACGAGCTGAAGAACTGGAAACTCGAATTCGATTTCGGCGAGGACGCGAAGGCGGCCGAATCGAACGAGGCGGTCGATTTTTCCGAGCAGCAAAGCGTCGGCCCGTGCCCGAAGTGCCAGAGCCATGTGTTCGAGCATGGCAGCAGCTATGTCTGCGAGAAGTCGACCGGCCCTAACTCCACCTGCGACTTCAAGAGCGGCAAGATCATCCTGCAGCAGCCGATCACCCGCGAGCAGATGCACAAGCTGCTGACGACCGGCAAGACCGACCTGCTGGAGAATTTTGTCTCGAACAAGACGCGGCGCAAATTCAAGGCCTTCCTCGTCTACGACAAGAAGGACGGCAAGGTCGGCTTCGAATTCGAGCCGCGTGCGGCGCGGCCGGCCGCGAAGAAAAGCGCGGCGAAGAAGGCCGCCGCCGGCTGAGCCGGCGGCAGCGCACCGTGATGCCGTCGCTGCTGATCGACAACGCGACGCTGCCCGACGGGCGCAGCGGCCAGCAGCTGCTGGTCGTCGACGGCCGGATCGCCGACATCGGACCGTCACTGGCGGCGCCGGCCGACTGCAGCCGCGTCGATGCCGGCGGCTGGCTGCTCAGCGCTTCGTTCGTCGATCCGCATTTCCACCTCGACGCGGCGCTCAGTTTCGGACTGCCGCGGGTCAACGACAGCGGCACATTGCTCGAGGGCATTGCCCTGTGGGGCGAACTGAAGCCGCAGCTGACGCAGCAGGCGCTGGTCGATCGCGCAATGGCCTACTGCGACTGGGCGGTCGGCAAGGGGCTGCTGGCGATCCGCAGCCATGTCGATGTCTGCGACGACCGGCTGCTGGCGGTCGAGGCCTTGCTCGAGGTGCGCAAGCGGGTGGCGCCCTACCTCGACCTGCAGCTGGTCGCTTTTCCGCAGGACGGCGTGTTGCGCTCGCCGAATGCGCTGGCCAATCTGCAGCGCGCGCTCGACATGGGCGTCGATGTCGTCGGCGGCATCCCGCATTTCGAGCGGACGATGGCAGAAGGCGCCGAATCGGTGCGGCTGCTGTGCGAGCTGGCTGCCGAACGCGGCCTGCGCGTCGACATGCACTGCGACGAAACCGACGACCCGATGTCGCGGCACATCGAGACGCTGGCCTTCCACACCCAGCGGCTCGGCCTGCACGGCCGCGTCACGGCTTCGCATGTGACGTCGATGCACAGCATGGACAACTACTATGTGTCGAAGCTGCTGCCGCTGATTGCCGAAGCCGGTGTCCATGTCGTCGCCAACCCGCTGATCAACATCACGCTGCAGGGCCGCCACGACACCTATCCGAAACGCCGCGGCATGACCCGCGTGCCGGAGCTGATGGCCGCCGGCGTCAATGTCGGATTCGGCCATGACTGCGTGTTGGACCCGTGGTATTCGATGGGCAGCGCCGACATGCTCGAGGTCGCGCAGATGGGCCTGCATGTCGCGCAGATGACCTCGCAGGCGCAGATGCGGCGCTGTTTCGATGCGGTGACCGCCAATGCGGCGGCGCTGATGGGGCTCGACAGGCACGGCCTTGCGGTCGGCTGCGATGCAGACCTGGTGCTGCTGCAGGCGCGCGATCCGGTCGAGGCGATCCGGTTGCGCGCGAGCCGGCTGTGGGTGATGCGACGCGGCCGCATCGTCGCGCGCACGCCGGCGGCCACCGCGAGCCTCGATTTGCCGGGTCGTCCGTCGACGGTCGACTGGACACTGCAGCGCTGAAGTCGGCAGCGGAGTCGAGGCCCTAGAATCGTCGCCAGATGCAATATCCGGCTACCCCATGAAACTGATTGGTTCGTTGACCAGCCCTTATGTGCGCAAGGTGCGCATCGTGATGGCCGAGAAGAAGCTGGATTTCGAGCTGGTCCTCGAAGATGTCTGGGGCAGCGATGCGATCCTGCAATCGAATCCGCTCGGCAAGGTACCGTGCCTGGTGATGGAAGGCGGCGAGGCCTTGTTCGACTCGAGGGTGATCGTCGAATATATCGACACGCTGTCGCCGGTCGGCAAGCTGATGCCCGAGCGGGGCCGCGAACGCGCCGAGGTGCGCACCTGGGAAGCGCTCGCCGACGGTGTGCTCGATGCGGCGATCCTGGCGCGGCTCGAGCAGACCTGGAATGGCCGCAGCGAAGGCCAGCGCAGCCAGGCCTGGGTCGACCGGCAGCTGAGCCGGGTCGATGCGGCGGTTGCCGCGATGGCGCGCGGGCTTGCCGCAAAGCCCTGGTGCACCGGCATCCACATGTCGCTGGCCGATATCGCGGTCGGTTGCGCGCTTGGTTACCTCGATTTCCGTTTTCCGCAGATCGATTGGCGCACCGAGCATCCGAACCTCGCCAAACTGGCGACCAAGCTGTTCGCGCGACAGAGTTTTCTCGACACCAGCCCGGCCACGGCCTGAGCGCCGGCAGCGTCAGCGGGCCTGCTTCGACAACACGACGCTGAACAGGTCGGCCATCGAGCGGAACACGCTGGCGCCGAGAAAATCGAAATACTGTTCGGTATCCGAATAAAGCACCAGCAGGCCGCGCCGCTGGTCGGTGGTCGACTGCAGCTGCAACGCGATCACGCTGCTGATGCCGTATTGGCGCGCCACCTCGCGCCATGGCCGCCAGACCGATTGCGGCGAGATCCGAAAGATCTGCGAACGGCGGCCGTCGATCGCGCGAAAGACCGGGCCCCGTGCCGTCAGCCAGTTGCGCTCGATGCGCAGATCGCGGGCGTAGGCGGCAGCGCGGCCGGAGACGATCTGTGGTTGCACCAAGGTGGCGTCGGGTTCGCCGAACCAGATCCACGCCAGCGCGATGCGCGGCGCCAGCGAGGTCAATGCGTCGCAATAACTCTGCAGCACCTGGTCGGGCAACTGCCCGTCAACTGGCGCCGGCGCGCCGTGGCGCATTGCCCGGGCGATGTGTTCCTGCTCGATCGCAAGGCTGAAGCCTGTCGCTGATTGGTCGGCGGGTGGCTGCTGGCCGGCGCGGGCAGCGGACGTTGGATCGGTATTGATGGGTACTCCTGGCGCGGCGACAACAGCCGCACTCTAGCAGTGCCGCCGCTGGCGGCGCGCTTGGCGAGGCCGGTGCATTCGGGCATGATCGCGGCCCCGATTCCTCTTCAGACTGCCGACGATGACATTTTTGCGCCTTCAATCCGCCGCCATCCCGACACCGTTCGTCCGCGCCAGCAGCTGGTCCGCGTGGCGCGGTGCGCTGCTGCTCGGCAGCCTGATCGCGATCGCGGCCGCTGCGCAGGCCAACGCGCCGGTCACCACCAGCAGTGGTCTGGTTTATCAAAGCCTGAAGGAAGGCGCCGGCAAGAGCCCGACCGCAACGGACCGGGTCAAGGTCCATTACCGCGGCACGCTGCTCGACGGCAAGGAATTCGACAGTTCGCACAAACGCGGGCAGCCAGCGGAGTTTCCGCTGAACCGCGTGATCCCGTGCTGGACCGAAGGCGTGCAGAAGATGAAGCCGGGTGGCAAGGCGAAGCTGACCTGCCCGGCGGCGATCGCCTACGGCGAGCGCGGTGCCGGCAACGGCCTGATCCCGCCGAATGCGACGCTGCAGTTCGAGGTCGAGCTGATCGAGGTGCTGAACTGACGCTGCGCTGCGCCGCTTTTGCCCGGGCCGCGACGATCGCGGCCGGGGCGGCCACGTAGAATCCGTCTTTTCACCGCTGAAGCGTCTCATGGCCCTTGCCCCCAAGGGGAGTGCCCCGCCGATCTTTGACTTCAAGAGTGCAAGCCTGTCGCTGGTCGCGCTGGTGCTGAAGACCGCCGACCTCGATGAATTGCGCTCCGCGTTGCAAGGCCGCCTGGGCGATACCCCGCAGTTCTTCAGCCACGATCCGGTATTGATCGATCTCGCGGCGGTGCGCGATGTCGACACGCCTGAAATCGATTTTTCCGCGCTGATCGAGCTGCTTCGCGAGCACCGGATGAACCCGGTCGCGGTGCGCGGCGGCAGCGCGGCCCAGCATCAGGCGGCACAGGAAGCCGGGCTCGTCGAATCTTCCGCCGAAGCGGTGGCGCCCGAATCCGGTCGTCCCGCGGCGCGTCCGGCGGCCAGCCGTGAGCCGGCCCGCGAGGTCGTCCGCGAGGTGATCAAGGAAGTGCCGACGCCGGTGCCGGCGCTGGTCGTCGACCGGCCGCTGCGCTCGGGCCAGCAGGTTTATGCGAAGGGCGGCGATCTGGTCGTGTTGTCGGTCGTCAATTTCGGCGCCGAACTGATCGCCGACGGCAGCATCCACGTCTATGCGCCGCTGCGCGGCAAGGCGATTGCCGGCGCGCGCGGCAATGTCGATGCACGAATCTATGCCACCTGCCTCGAGGCCGAACTGATCTCGATCGCGGGTACCTACCGCACCGCCGAGAACCCGCTGCCCGCCGAGGTGCGCGGCAAGCCGGCGCTGATCCGGCTCGTCGACGACAAGCTGGTCATCGAGGCAATGAAACTGTGAGCGCCGACTTCGCCTTTGCCTGTCGGCAGCGGCGCTCGGAGCGGCTGCACGCTGCGCAATTTTTGAAAGGACTTATCTAGATGGCTCGAATCATCGTCGTGACTTCCGGCAAGGGAGGGGTCGGCAAGACCACGACCAGCGCCAGTTTTGCATCCGGCCTGGCGCTGCGCGGTGCAAAAACCGCGGTCATCGATTTCGATGTCGGCCTGCGCAACCTCGACCTGATCATGGGTTGCGAGCGGCGGGTCGTCTACGATCTGATCAACGTGATCAATGGCGAAGCGAACCTGAACCAGACGCTGATCAAGGACAAGCAGGTCGACAAGCTGTACGTGCTGCCGGCCTCGCAGACGCGCGACAAGGATGCGTTGACCAAGGACGGTGTCGAGAAGGTGCTGAACGACCTGGCGGCAATGGATTTCGAATATATCGTCTGCGACTCGCCGGCCGGCATCGAATCGGGCGCGTTGCTGGCGATGCATTTCGCCGACGAGGCACTGGTCGTGACGAATCCGGAAGTCTCCAGCGTGCGCGACTCGGACCGCATCCTCGGCATGCTGGCGTCGAAGACGCGCCGTGCGATCAACCGCGAGGAGCCGATCAAGGAGCACCTGCTGATCACCCGCTACAACCCGGGCCGGGTCGAGGACGGGCACATGCTGTCGCTGTCGGACATCCAGGAAATCCTGCGCATACCGCTGATCGGCGTGATTCCGGAGTCGGAAACGGTGCTGCAGGCGTCGAACCACGGCGTGCCGGCGATCCACCAGGACGGCACCGACGTGTCCGAGGCCTACAAGGACGTCGTCTCGCGTTTTCTCGGCGAAGACAAGCCGATGCGTTTTACGGAGCCAGTCAGGACCGGCTTCTTCAAGCGCATGTTCGGCGGGAGGTAAGCGGATGTCGCTGCTTTCATTCCTGCTTGGTGAGAAGAAGAAGTCGGCCAGTATCGCGAAGGATCGGCTGCAGATCATCCTCGCGCACGAGCGCAGCGGTTCGCGCGCTGGCCAGCCCGACTATCTGCCGGCGCTGCAGCGCGAACTGGTTGCGGTGATCTCGAAATATGTCGCGGTCAACGCCGAAGACATCAAGGTCAGCCTGGAGCGCCAGGACGACCTCGAGGTGCTCGAGGTGAAGATCGAGCTGCCGGACCCCGGCAACCGCTGAGGCGGGCTGCCGCCGGCGCCGGCATCAGGGCTGGGTGTCCTGCCAGCCCGGCCCGCCGTCGCCGTCAACGGATATCGGCGCCAGCGCGGCCATCGCCTGGCCTTCGAGGCGTTGCGGCCCTGGCTCGTCGGCGGGGCTGCGGCGGCTGTCACCGACGATGCGGCCGTTTTCGAGGGTGATGATCCGTTCGGCCGAACGGATCGTCTCCGGCCGATGTGCGATGACGATCCGCGTGATCGGCATCTGCGACAAGGCCTCGTTGACCTGGCGCTCCAGCGCCACGTCGAGATGGCTCGTCGCCTCGTCGAGCAGCAGGATTCGCGGCTGCAGATACAGCGCCCGCGCGAGCAGGATGCGCTGCTTCTGCCCGCCGGACACCGACGATCCCATGTCGCCGATCAGCGTCTCGTAACCCATTGGCATCGCCCTGATGTCGCCATCGATCGCGGCCATCCGGGCACAGGCGATGATGCGCTCGCGGTCGGGCCGATCGGAGAAGAAGCAGATGTTGTCGGCGATCGATCCGGCGAGCAACTGGTCGTCCTGCATCACGACGCCGATGATCGATCGATAGGCATCGGCGCCGATGTGGGTCAACGGCTCGCCGCCGATCAGGACCTCGCCCGAGGTCGGTTGCAGCAGACTCGACAGGATCTTCAGCAGCGTGGTCTTGCCGCAACCCGACGCGCCGACGATGGCCACCGACTCCTGCGGCTCGATCCTGAGATCGATGCCGTCGAGCACCCACGGCTCCTGCTCGCCGTAGCGGAATCGCAGGCCGCGCAATTCGATCGATGGCTCGAGCGTGGATGCGTCACGGCGTGCGCTCGTATCTTCCGGTGGCGTCAGCACGATGTCGGCCAGCCGCTCGCTGTGCAAGCGCAGCATCCGCAGGTCGACCACGGTATCGATCAGCGCGCTGATCCGGGATACGAATTGGCCCTGGTAGGCAAGGAAGGCGAGCATCATGCCCACCGAGAAGACGTTGTCGAGCACCAGCACGGATGCGCGCCAGACGACCAGAATCATCAGGCTGCCGATCAGCAGCCCGTTGGCTGCGCGGAACAACAGGCGCAGCTTTTGCGCCACAAGGTCGCGGTTGACGGTCTCGACGAGCAGGTTCAGCCACTGTGCGCGCCGGGAATTCTGGCCGACCATCAATTTGATCGTGCGGATTGCACGCATGCTTTCCAGAAAGTGCGAGTCGGCGCGAGCGTCCCAGACGATGGTCTCGAGCGAGGCCTCGCGAAGCGGCGTGTAGAAGGCCCAGCGGATCAGCCCGTAGAGCACCGCCGCGAGAAGCACCATCGTCGCGAGCATCGGGCTCAGCAGGTACATGATCGCCAGCGTGGCGATCGCGAACAGGCCGTCGAGCAGCGCCTCGACGAGACTGAGCGTCAGCGCGCGCTGGATCGTCTCCATCGAACCGAAGCGCGAGACGATGTCGCCAAGGTGCCTCGCCTCGAAAAAAGCCGACGGCAACTTCTGCAGGTGGGTGAACAGGCTGCCGCTGCCCTGCACCTTCAGCGATGCGCCCAGCACCATCACCATCCAGCCGCGCATTGCCGTGAACGAGACCTGCAACAACATCAGGAAGGCGAACGCGATCGCCAGCGTCAGCAGCAGATCGCGGTCGGCGCTGACCAGGGCGTTGTCGACCACCAGCTGGATGAAGAACGGCTGCAGCAGGAAGAAGGCTTCGAGCGCAAGCGCCATTGCGAACAACTTGCCGAGGGCGCTGCGCAATCCGACGATCGGACCGATCGCGTCGATCAGCCGCAGGCGCGGCGGTGCGGCCTTCGGCCTGAAGGTATGGGTTGGCGTCAGTTCGAGCGCGACGCCCGAGAAGTGCTCGGAAACCGCGCGCATCGGAATGCGGCGCACGCCGATCGCCGGGTCGTGGATCACGATGTCGTTCAGGTGCACCTCGCGCAGCACGACGAAGTGGTTCAGATCCCAGTGCAGGATGCACGGCAGTTGCAGCTGGTCGAGCTCGTCGAGTTCGAGGCGCAACGGGCGCGTTGCGAATCCCATCAGATCGGCAATCCGCGTCAGGTCCGACAGCCGCACGCCCTTGATCGAAAGCCCGAAGCTGCGCCTCAGCGACGCGAGATCGGCATTGCCGCGATGAAAGCCGCTGATCATCGCCATGCATGCCAATCCGCATTCGGAGGCTTCGGTCTGCAGCACCACCGGCAGCCGCGATCCGAAACCGAAATTGACCCTGCCGAGCAGTTCGCTCATCACAATTTTCCTGTCAGCGTGTACAGCGGCTCGAGCAGCCACTCGTACAGCTTGCGGCGTTCGAGCAATATGTCCGACTGCAGCTGCATGCCCGGTTGCAGCGCGCGCGGCTCACCGTAAGCCACGATCTGCTGCTGGTCGATCGCGACCGTGATGCGGTAGACCGGTTCGCCGGTACCGACCAGGCTCGTCAGCCCGGCCTGCTGAACCGGCAATTCGGATGGCGACAACGCGGAGGTCGAGACCGCGACGACGGTGCCGGTGTGGTGGCCGAACTTCTGATATGGAAAGGCCTGATAGCGCAGCAGCACCTGCTGGCCAGGCTGGATGAAGCCGATCGAGCGGCTCGGCGTATACAGGTGGGCCTCGAGCTTCGAACCCTCCGGAACGATGCTCGCCAGCGGCGTTGCGGTGCTCGCATTGGCGCCGATGTTGGCCAGCAATGCCGTCACCGTGCCGCTTTGCGGTGCGGTGACGACGACGGTGCGCCGCGACTCGGAGACCGCCGCTTCCTGTTCCAGTTCGGAGATGCTGCGCTCGACCGCGGAGGCCTGCGACTTGGCGCGCAGCGGCAGGTCGTCGTATTCGGCCTGCAGCGCGGCCAGTTCGCGCTGACGCTCGGCGCGCGTGCGCTGCAGCGCACGCAGTCGGGCGCGCTGGTCGAGTTCGTTTTCCTCCTCCTTCTGCAACTGCATCTGCGAGGCAAATCCCTGCCGCTGCAGCCCGCGCATCCGCTCGGTCGCGGTGATCGCCAGGTCACGGCGCGCCTCCTGCACCGCGATCTCGCTGTCGAACTGGGAGATTTCGTTGCGGATCGCCGCCAGCCGGCGTGCGAGGCCCGCCCGTTGCTGCGCGAGCAATTGCTGCTGCTGCTGCAGTTCGCTTTCCAGGCTGTCGCGCCGCAGCCCGAGCAGGCGGGCGATCTCGGCTTCGGTGCCGCCGCCGATCGCCGTGCTGCGACGCTCGGCCGAGATCACGAACAGCGGGTCGCCCTCGCGCACCGTCGCGCCTTCGGAAACTTCCAGCTTCGTGATGACACCGCCCTGCGGCGCATAGACCTGCACGAGACCGCGCTCGGGCACCAGCCAGCCATTCAATTGCGCCTTGCGCGTGTACTCGCCGAAAAAGAGCAGGGCGAACAGACCGGCGACCGCGGCAAGCGCCAGCAGCGCAAACAGCGTGTGCGAGCGATGCGGCAGCAACAGTACCGGCCCCAGGTACTGCGTACGCCGTGCTTCGAGGGCTTCGAGGCGGAACAGCGGCTGGTCGGGCGCGTCCCGTTCGGTCAGAGGGGCCGGCGGCGGTGTATCGGCCGCGAGTGACGGCACGTTGGTGTTGTTCCCGGCGACCGGTGGCCCGGGTTGCGGATCGGCTGAAGCTCGAAACCGCTCGTCGATGGCCGCATCGCGGTGCGGATCGTTCACTGCGCTGAGCAGCCGCCGGCCACCGCGGGGGCGGTTCGGGAGGTCGGCTGCGGTCGGGAATCCTTCATGTGCAGATACTATCGGTGCGCGGGAAGCATTCTCGAGCCGTCACAGCTTTTGATTTGCGCAGGCGGCGCGACCGGGGTGCGGAAATGGACTGAACCAGTGGCCCTGCCGCTGTCACGTCAGGGCGTCACTGCGGCAAGGGGGTCCCCGCAGGTCGCGCCGGGGACCCATTGGCAGACGAATCAGCTGATCATCGGCGTGCCGCAGCCGCATGCAGCGAGGAACGGCGTCGGATCGACCGGCGTGTCGCTCTTCAGCTTGATCTTGCATGACTTCTTGACCGACGTCTTGGTCTTGCTGCCACCACTGCCGCTGCCGCTGCTGGTGGAAGACTTCATCTGGTATTTCTTTGAAAAGGAGAACGAAAACTTCGCCCCCGATACCGCATCGACTTCCTCAAGTGTCAGAACACGCATGGGATGGACTCCTTCTGGTAATGGGCGCACGCCGGCCCGGGCGGGGCAAGGTTAAGCGAAATGCAACCATTTGTGCCGTAGGAAAATGGGAAAATTTTCGTGCGAAATGACACGTTTCGATACACATGTCTCCCGCTTAGTGAATGCGACCTTGGCGGTGGGACCGATGTCGCCAATTGCTGGTGTCCAATCCACCCGCTACGCACCATCCGGACCAAAAACACATGCCGACTGCCGCAAGACTCAGTGATCCGACACACGGGTCGCCCCAACCGGAGATACATCTGCTCGGCGTGTCGCCACTGACCGGGTTTGTCGCGCGCGTCACCCAGCGCACGGCAGGCGGCGCAGCCGACGAGGCCGCGTTGATTGACCAGTGGCGGGCTGCCGCGGCTCGGTACCGGGAGCTGGAGCAGACCGAGGCCGGCGCTGCCGATGGCGCGGTGATCGAGGCGCTGCCAGCGAGCCTGGCGAGCCGGATCGGCGAGATCACTGCCGACGTCGGCGCCGGGCACGCCTTTTCGCGCCTTCCGGTCGGCTTCGGCCTCGTCGAACTCGACCGCCTGGTGGTGTGCCAGCAGCATGTCTCGCTGGCGCATGCAGCGAGCTTTGAGCGCGCGCTTGGCGAGACGACGTCGCGCGACGAGGCGGTATTCGAGATCTGCTTTCCGAGGTCGATGCAGCCGCCTGCGTTGCGGGCCTTGCAGGTGGCTGAAGGCAAGTTCGTCTTCCAGTCGGAACTGGCGGACCTTCGCGCCTTCCACGCCCGGCTGCTCGACGAGGAGATCGCGCGCTCCGTGATCACATCGGATGGCCCGGCGCGAGGTGGCGTGACAATTCCGGTCGGTTTCGGCGTGCCGCACCTGAATGTCGTACGGTTCGGCGGCCGCCTCGTGCTCAATAACGGTTATCACCGCGCCTATGCGCTGCGCCGCGCAGGTGTGACGCGCATCCCGTGCATCGTGCAGGCCGTCGCACACCCGGAGGAACTGGCATTTGCAGGTAGTTCATCGCTGATCGAGGACTTCGATGCGCTGTTCAACTCGGCGCGCCCGCCGATGCTGAAGGACTTTTTCGATCCCCGGCTGACGACCCAGCTCGATCTGCTGCCGTCCCGCAAACAGGTGCAGATCACCGTGACCGTCGAGACGCTGCGCGCCCCCGACTGACGGGCGGGTCCGCATCGTGCCTGCGGTTTGCAAGTCATTCGAGGGCGCATCGTCGGGCCGTGCGCTGACCGCGCTAAGCTCGTTGGATGCCGTACAGGAGAAAGCCTTGATCGCGAATCCGGATGCCTCGAGAGATGCCCACGTCAACGAGCTCCACCTGCTGGGCGTCCCGCCGATGACCCAGTACATCGGGCATGTCCGCCGTCGCGTGATCGGAGGGGATGCGCTGCCCGAGGGCCGCCTGATCGATCAATGGCGTGCGGCCGCCCGGCACTATGAAGAGATTGCCGTCCGCGAGGCGGGAGAGGCTGAATGCGCCACGATCGAGCCGATCGCAGCCGATCGACAGCCGCATATAGACAACATCACCGCCGCGCCCGATTTCGAAGAGGGTTTCGGCAGCATTCCGGTCGCGTTCGGCATGGTCGAGCTCGACCGGCTCGTTGTCTTCCAGCAACGGGTGTCACTCGACCATGCGGCGCGATTCAGCCGGGCCATCGCCGCTGCCGACAACGATCGCGCGCGCGAGGATGCCTTGTTCGGCATCTGCCTGCCGCTCGAGGCGGATCCGCCGCCGGTGGTCAGTTGCAATGCCGGCAGCGGGAAATATGTCTTCCAGTCCGACCTCGCCGACCTGCGGGCTTTTTCGCCGCGGCTGATCAGCGACGCGACCGCGCGCACCTTGCTGACGTCGAATGGCCACGCCCAGGCCGGCATTGCGGTGCCGATCGGTTTTGGCGCCAGGCACCTGAATGTGGTCCGCCTCGCCGGCCGGATGGTATTGAACAACGGTTACCACCGCGCCTATGCGCTGCGCGAAGCGGGCTTTACCCATGTGCCGTGCGTGATCCAGGCAATCAGCCACACGAGCGAACTGGCCTATGCCGGCGGTTCGTCGCTGATCGACAATTTCGACCAGCTGTTCGAAATGCCCAGGCCGCCGCTGTTCAGGGATTTTTTCGATCCGCAACTGACGACCCGGCTGAAGCTGCAACGCACCCGCAAGCAGGTGTTGATCTCGGTCAGCATCGAGACGCTGCGGGTGCCGGACTGAGGCATAAAAAAACCCGCAAGGCCGCGTCAGCGGCCTGCGGGTCCGGACCGGCAAATGCCGGGCCGTTGTCAGCCTTGTCTCAACTCAGGACCGGGCCGCAGGTTCCCTTGCTGGAACCCTTGCCGGAGCCGGACTTCGTGCATTTGGCCGCCGAATTGAGCGCCTTGAATTCCTTCTTCAAGGCTTTCGCGGCATCCTTGTTGATCTTCTTCAATGCCTTGACCTGCTCTTTTTGCGCCTTGGTCAGGCCACCACCGCTGACCTGCATCAGTTCTTCGATTGTCAATATTCGCATGGCTTTACTCCCATTCGGTGCTGGTCGGTGCCGATGATCTGGCTCCAGTCAGCCGGTCGATCCTGTTGCGCACGCAGCGTCTGCTGCAGCGGTTTGCAATTGAGATGGTGACACATTTGCACACAAAAGGGGGCGTTTTGCCCGACGACCCTTGTAACAGAGTGCCACATCGTGAAATCCTGCCCGGCAGACCTCAGAAAGCCGCTATTCCGGTAATCGCGCGGCCGAGGATCAGTGCATGGATGTCGTGCGTCCCTTCATAGGTATTGACGACCTCAAGGTTGACGAGGTGGCGGGCGACGCCGAATTCATCGCTGATGCCGTTGCCGCCGAGCATGTCGCGCGCGGTGCGGGCGATGTCGAGCGCCTTGCCGCAGCTGTTGCGCTTCAGGATGCTTGTCACCTCGGGTGATGCAATGGCCTCGTCCTTCATCCGGCCGAGCCGCAAACAGCCCTGCAGGCCGAGCGCGATCTCGGTTTCCATGTCGGCGAGTTTTTTCTGCACCAGCTGATTCGCGGCCAGCGGCTTGCCGAACTGCTTGCGATCCAGCGTGTACTGGCGTGCGGTATGGAAGCAGTCCTCCGCCGCGCCGAGCGCGCCCCAGGCGATGCCGTAACGCGCCGAATTGAGGCAGGTGAACGGCCCCTTCAAGCCGCGCACTTCCGGGAACGCGTTTTCCTCCGGGCAGAACACACCGTCCATCACGATTTCGCCGGTCACCGACGAGCGCAGGCCGACCTTGCCGTGCACGGCCGGCGCAGTCAGCTCCTTCATGCCCTTTTCGAGGATGAAGCCGCGGATCGCACCCTCGTCGTCCTTCGCCCAGACGACGAAGACATCGGCGATCGGACTGTTGGTGATCCACATCTTCGAGCCGCTCAGGCTGTAGCCGCCGTCGACCTTGCGCGCGCGGGTGACCATGCTGCCCGGGTCGGAGCCGTGGTTCGGCTCGGTCAGGCCGAAGCAGCCGATCCATTCGCCGGTCGCGAGTTTCGGCAGAAATTTCTGTTTCTGCTGCTCGGTGCCGAATTCATTGATCGGCACCATCACCAGCGAGCTCTGCACACTCATCATCGAGCGGTAGCCGGAGTCGACCCGCTCGACCTCGCGCGCGACGAGGCCGTAGCAGACGTAATTCAGCCCCGAGCCACCGTAGGCTTCCGGAATCGTCGGGCCGAGCAGGCCGAGTTCACCCATCTCGCGGAAGATGCCGGCATCCATCTTCTCGTGGCGAAAGGCCTCGAGCACCCGCGGTGCAAGCCGTTCCTGGCAATAGCTGCGCGCCGAATCCCTGACCATCCGCTCCTCGTCGCTGAGCTGGGTTTCGAGCAGCAGCGGGTCGTCCCAGTGGAAACTCGCTTTGGTGGTGGTGCGGGACATGGCTTGCTCCTTCGGTGATGGCGTCTCGAAACGGGATGGGTCGGCAGCTTGACCGGCCGACTGCACTGCAGAACAATGTTCTGCATGTTTGATACCCCCATTGTCCGCGCCGGGGCCACGCCCCGTCAATTGCAGGGCCACCCGGCCTGAGGCGACGGACCGCTCTCCACCACCATGTCGCGCCAGAAGGAAGACCGCCATTTCGTCACCGCGCTGGCGCGTGGCCTCGAGGTGCTCGCGTGTTACCGCTCCGCCGACAAGGCGCTCGGCAACCAGGAGATCGCCGAGCGCTGCAAATTGCCGAAATCGACGGTCTCGCGGCTGACCTTCACGCTGACCCGACTCGGTTATCTGGTGCAGGTCGAGGACACCGGCAAATACCGCCTTGGCACCGCGACGCTGTCGCTCGGCAGCGCAATGCTGGCGCGGATGGACGTGCGGCAGATCGCGCGGCCGCTGATGCAGGAACTGGCCGACTTTTCGCGTGCGATGGTGTCGCTCGGCACCCGCGACCGGTTTTCGATGATCTACGTCGAGAACTGCCGCAGCAGCGCGGCGCTGACATTGAGCCTCGATGTCGGCTCGCGGATCCCGGTGTCGACCTCGGCGATCGGCCGCGCCTGGCTGGCCGCGGTCGACCAACGCGAGCGCGCCGATTTCATCGAGCGGGTGCGCGAGATCGACGATCTGTCGTGGCCGGCGATCCGCGCCGGCATCGATCAGGCGCTCGAGGACCATGCCCGGCTCGGCGTGACCTGCTCGTTCGGCGACTGGCAGAAGGATGTCAATGGCATCGCCCGTGCATTCCGCCCCGGGCCGGGCATGCCGCCGATGGCACTGAACTGCGGCGGGCCGTCGTTCAACCTGTCGCAGGCCTTTCTGCTCGACGAGGTCAGGCCACGGCTGATCGACCTGACGCAGCGGCTTGAATCGACGCTGTTGCGATGAGCAACGGCGTGTTGACGGGAATGACCTGTAGCGCCCGCACCGCTGGGCGGCTACGATCACGAGGATGAACAAAGATTCCACCACGCAGAACGAGCTTCCGCAAACCGCTGCTCCCGTCGACGTGCAAGCCCAGTTCAGCGGCACCCAGCCGGTTGCCGAGCGCCACGCTTTCGACGAGGCCGCGCTGCTCGACTGGATGCGTGGGCGCATCGACGGCATCGGTGAAGAGATGCAGGTCGAGCAGTTCAAGGGCGGCCAGTCGAATCCGACGTTCCGCTTGAGCACCGGCGGGCGGGCCTTCGTGTTGCGCCGCAAGCCGCCGGGTGTGCTGCTGCCGTCGGCGCACGCCGTCGAGCGCGAGTACCGCGTGATCCGTGCGTTGTCCGGCACCGAGGTACCGGTGGCCCGCGCCCATGCGTTGTGCGAAGACGCGTCGGTGATCGGCTCGCCGTTCTACATCATGGACAACGTCGACGGCAGGATCTTCTGGGATCCGACGCTGCCGGGCCAGAACCGGGCCGAGCGGGCGGCGATCTTCGACGAGATGAACCGCGTGATCGCGGCGTTGCACAGCATCGATCCGGTGCAAATCGGGCTGGCCGACTATGGCAAGCCGGGCAATTACATGGAACGTCAGGTTGCGCGCTGGACGCGGCAATACCGCGCCGCCGAGACTGAGCCGATCGAAGCCGCCGACCGGCTGATCGACTGGCTGCCGCGCCATCTGCCGGCGTCCGACGACGATCCGTCGCGCTCGCGCATCGTCCACGGCGACTACCGGCTCGACAACGTCATTTTTCATCCGACCCAGCTGCGCATCATCGCGGTGCTCGACTGGGAGCTGTCGACGCTCGGCGATCCGCTGGCCGATTTCGCATACCACTGCATGACCTGGCGGATGAGCGGCGAGGGCAGCCGCGGGCTGGCCGGCGTCGACCTCGGCGCGCTCGGCATTCCGTCGGAAGCGGACTATCTGCAGCGTTATCTGCAGCGCGTGCGGCAGGCGTCGCATGAACTCGATGGTCGCCTCGGCGACAGCATTTCCGATGCAACATGGGCCTACTACATGGTCTTCAACATGTTCAGGCTGGTCGGCATCCTGCAGGGCGTCGCTGCGCGCGCGCAGCAGGGCAATGCGTCGAACAGCCGCGCCCGCGATGCCGGCCGGCGTGCCCGGCCGCTGGCCGAGCAGGCCTGGGCGCTGGCGCAGCAGATTGCGTCCTGAACCAGCGCCTCACCACCGATCTTCAGCCAAGGAACCACGATGGATTTTGCTTACAGCGACAAGGTGCTGGACCTGCAGGCGCGGGTCAGCGCATTCATGGACGAACATGTCTACCCGGCCGAGGCGCGTTTCGAGGCCGAGATGGGTGCCGCACGCGCAGCCGGCAACCCGTGGCAGCCGGCGCCGGTGATGGAGGAACTGAAGCAGAAGGCGCGCGACGCCGGACTGTGGAACCTGTTCCTGCCCGAATCGAAATATGGCGCCGGGCTGACCAACCTCGAATATGCGCCGCTGTGCGAGATCATGGGCCGCTCGGCGATCGGTGCCGAGCCGTTCAACTGCTCGGCACCGGATACCGGCAACATGGAAACGCTGGTCCGCTATGCAACGCCCGAACAGCAGGAGCGCTGGCTGAAGCCGCTGCTCGAAGGCGAGATCCGCTCGGCCTTCGCGATGACCGAGCCGGATGTCGCGTCGAGTGACGCGACCAACATCGAGGCGCGCATCGAGCGCGACGGCGACGACTACGTGATCAACGGCCGCAAGTGGTGGACCTCGGGCGCCAACGATCCGCGTTGCAAGATCCTGATCTTCATGGGCAAGACCGACCCGCAGCACCAGAACCGGCACCAGCAGCAGTCGATGGTGCTGGTGCCGATGGATACGCCGGGTGTCAAGGTGCTGCGCCACCTGCCGGTCTTCGGCTACGACGATGCGCCGCACGGCCATGCCGAAGTCGATTTCAAGGATGTGCGGGTGCCGGTATCGAACGTGCTGCTCGGCGAGGGTCGCGGCTTCGAGATCGCGCAGGGCCGGCTCGGCCCGGGCCGCATTCACCACTGCATGCGGCTGATCGGCCGCGCCGAGCGGGCACTCGAGATGATGTGCCAGCGGGCGTTGTCGCGCACCGCATTCGGCCGCAAGATTGCCGACCAGGGCGTGACCCGCGAGCGCATCGCCAATTCGCGCATCCTGATCAACCAGGCGCGGCTGCTGGTGCTGCATGCCGCGTACAAGATGGATACCGTCGGCAACAAGCATGCGCGGCAGGAGATCGCAATGATCAAGGTCGCAGCGCCGAACATGGCCTGCCAGGTCATCGACTGGGCGATGCAGGTGCACGGCGGCGGCGCGGTCAGCGATGACTTCGGCCTGGCCAAGGCCTATGCCAGCTCGCGCACGCTGCGTTTTGCTGACGGCCCCGACGAGGTGCACCGCAATGCGATCGCTAAGGAGGAACTGGCGCGGCATCTGAAGCACCCGTGATCGCGCAGCGCAGCAGATGAATGCTTCCCTGCGCCATCGCGCGTCCTGGCCGCCGGGGCTGCCACTGCACCTGACGTTGCCGCAGACCAGCCTCAGCCACAACCTCGAGGTATCGGCGGCGCGTTATCCGGACAAGGCGGCAATCCGCTTCTACGGCAACTCGACCAGCTACCGCGAACTGCTTGCGCAGACCGAGGCGATTGCCGGTTTTCTGCAGAGCCAATGCGGCGTGGCTGCCGGCGACCGCGTGCTGCTCTACATGCAGAACAGCCCGCAGTGGGTCGCCGCCTATTACGGCATCCTGCGCGCCAATGCGGTGGTGGTGCCGGTCAATCCGATGAACCTCGGCGAGGAATTGCGCCACTACGTTGCCGACAGCGGCGCGACGACCGCATTCGCCGCACAGGATCTGGCCGACCACATGCTGCCGCTGCTCAACGAAGCAGGTGGTCTGCGCCACCTGATCGTCGCGACCTACAGCGATGGATTGCAGCAAGCACCGGCCGGGCTGCCGGTGCCGGCATTCGTCGCCGAGCCACGCCGCCATGTCGACAAGCCCGGCGTCACCGCGTGGCGAGAGGTGCTGGCGGCTGGCCATCCGCCGCCGGCGCCGTCGGTCGGGCCCGATTCGCTGTGCGTGATGCCGTATACCTCCGGCACGACCGGCCGGCCGAAAGGCTGCAAACACACGCATCGCACAGCGATGAGCACGCTGGTCGGTGGTGCCTTGTGGTTCGGCCGCACGCAGGATGCGGTATTCCTGTCGGCGCTGCCATTTTTCCACGTGACCGGAATGTCCGGCGGCATGAACGGGCCGATTTATCTGGGTGCGACGATCGTGATCCTGCCGCGCTGGGACCGCGAGGCCGCGGCCTGGTGCATCGCGCACGAGCGGGTCACCGTCTGGCAACTGATCTCGACGATGATGATCGACTTCCTGGCCAATCCGCGGCTCGCCGATGTCGACCTGAGCAGCCTGCAGGTGCTGCGCGGCGGCGGTGCCGCGATGCCGGCGGCGATCGTCGCCCGGCTGAAGGCGCTGACCGGCCTCGACTATTGCGAGGGTTACGGCATGTCCGAGACGCTGGCCGCGACCCACATCAACCCGGGGCACCGGCCGAAGCCGCAATGCCTGGGCATTCCGGTCTTCGACGTCGATGCGCGGATCGTTGATCCGCTGTCCTTGCAGCAGCTGCCCGATGGCGAGGTCGGCGAAATCGTCATCGATGCGCCGCAGGTGATGCTCGGCTACTGGAACAACGATGCGGCGAATGCCGAAACCTTCATCGAGATCGACGGCCGGCGTTTTCTGCGCACCGGCGACCTGGCGCGCATCGACGAGGACGGCTATTTCTTCATGGTCGACCGGCTGAAGCGGATGATCAATGCATCGGGCTACAAGGTCTGGCCGGCCGAGGTCGAGGCGATCATGTACCACCATCCGGCGATCCGCGAGGCCTGCGTGATCGCCGCCCACGACGAGCGTCGCGGCGAGACGGTGAAGGCGCTGGTCGTGCTCGATCCGGCGTCGGTCGGGCAGATTGCGGAAGGCGACATCATCACCTGGGCGCGCAGCCAGATGGCCGCCTACAAATGTCCGCGTTTCGTCGAATTTGTCGACCGGCTGCCGAAATCGGCATCCGGCAAGGTGTTGTGGCGCGAACTGCAGGCCGCCGAGGCGGCCCGCGCGCTGCCAGGCACCGCCACCACTGAACAGCCACCCAAGGAGAAAAAATGAACCAGATGACCGAGATCCCGTCGATGCGCGAGCAGGTGTCGGACGAAGAATGGCAGATTCGCGTCGACCTCGCCGCCGCCTACCGGCTGGTCGCGATGTTCGGCTGGGACGACCTCGTCTTCACCCATTTGTCGGCGCGTGTGCCCGGTGACGATGGCCACGGCGGCCACGCCTTCCTGATCAATCCGTATGGCCTCTTTTTCGAGGAGATCACCGCATCGAGCCTGGTCAAGGTCGATGCCGAGGGGCGGCCGCTGATGGATTCGCCGTATCCGGTCAACCCGGCCGGATTCGTGATCCACAGCGCAGTCCACGAGGCGCGCGACGATGTCGTCTGCGTTGCCCACACCCACACGATCGCCGGCGTCGCGGTGTCGGCCCAGGAGGAAGGCTTGCTGCCGATCTCGCAGCAGGCGTGTTTTCCGCTGAGCAGCCTGGCCTACCACGGCTACGAGGGGCTGGCGCTGCGCGATGCGGAGAAAGCCAGGCTGGTCGACGACCTCGGACACGCCAACTACCTGATCCTGCGCAACCACGGCCTGCTGACCTGCGGCCGCTCGGTCGCCGAGGCCTTGTTGTCGATGTACCGGCTGCAGCGCGCCTGCGAGGTGCAGATCGCCGCCCAGGCCGGCGGCAGCCGGCTGACACGGGTCGCGCCGGAGATCATCGACGGCATGCCGGCGCAATCGCTCGAAGTCAGCAAGGGCCTCGGGCCGCGTCTGGTCTGGCCCGGTCTGCTGCGCCGGCTCGATCGCCAGATGCCGGGTTATGCGGTCTGACGGCGGCTGCCGCACAAGGTCGATCACGCGATGCTCGCTGCCGGACTGAAGCGGATCGATGCGGCGGTGCGCCGCGAGATCGATGCCGGACTGATCCCGGGTGCGGTGCTGCTGGTCCAGCACCGCGGCCGCACCGTGCACGCGGCCGCACTCGGCGAACAGGATCCGTCGCGCCATCAGGCGATGCGCGACGACGCGATCTTCCGCATCTATTCGATGACCAAGCCGATCGTCTCGGTCGCCTTGATGATGCTGGTCGAGGAGGGGCGGCTGCGGCTGCGCGATCCGCTCGCGCAGCACATGGCCGAATTTGCCGACCTGAAACTCGGCGTCGTCTGGCGCGACTCGCGCGGCCGCGAAAGCCTGCGCCGCGTCGCGCTGCCACCGACCACGCCGTCGACGCCGACGGTGCCGCTGGTCCACGACCTGCTGCGACATACCGCCGGGCTGACCTACGGCATCTTCGGCACTTCGCGGGTCAAGTCGGCCTATGTCAGTGCCGGCGTCGAGTCGGGCCGGATGTCGAACCAGCAGTTTGCCGCGCGGCTGGCCGAACTGCCGCTGGCGTATGCGCCCGGCACGGTCTGGGAATACAGCCGCGCGACCGATCTGATCGGCGCGCTGATCGAGCGGATCAGCGGGCAGACACTCGGCGAATTTCTGCAGCAGCGCATCTTCGAGCCGCTGCGCATGGTCGATACCGGCTTTTCGGTGCCGCCGGACAAGCTGCACCGCGTCGCGCAGCCGTTTGCCAACGATCCGCAAAGCGGCGAGCCGATCCGGCTGATCAATGTCGCGAAGCCGCCGGTCTTCGAATCCGGCGGCGGCGGTCTGGTTTCGACCGCGGCCGACTATCTGCGGTTTGCACGGATGGTGCTCGGCGGCGGCACGTTGGCCGGCAAGCGGCTGCTGTCGCGCAAGACAGTCGAGCTGATGACCAGCGACCATCTCGGCGCCGACCTGATCCGCGCCAGCCGCGTGCCCGGTGCAAGCAACGGTTATCTGCCGGGGCCGGGATATGGCTTCGGGCTCGGTTTTGCGGTGCGCATCGCGGCCGGCGAGGCCGGCGTGCCGGGCAGCATTGGCGACCACCACTGGAGCGGGATGGCCGGAACCTATTTCTGGATCGACCCGGCCGAGGAACTGATCGCGATCTGGCTGATGCAGGCGCCCGAGCAACGCCAGGCCTGCTGGGCAATGTTCAAGAATCTCGTCTACGGCGCTTTTTGAGCGCACCCTGCTCAACGGATGGAAAGGCCAATGGAAACCACGCAATTGCCCGAGTTCGGGCTGATCAGCGATACGCTGCGGCAGTCGGCCGCGGCGCGGCCCGGCCAGGCTGCATTGATCTGCGGCGGCAATCGGCTCGGCTATGCCGCGCTCGATCAGGCGGTCGACCGCGTCGCTGCGTCGCTGCAGCGCGACGGCCTGCGCGCTGGCGACAGCATCGCCGTTTGCGCCACCGCTTCGATCGACTATGCGACGGTATTTCTCGGTGCGCTGCGCGCCGGCGTCGTCGTTGCACCGCTGGCGCCGGGATCGACCGCAGCCAGCCTGGCGCGGATGGTCAGCGATGCCGATGCGCGGCTGATCTTTGTCGATGCCGGCACTGCCGGCGACTTTGCTGCCGATGCCGGCCGACCGCGGATCGCGCTCGACGATGCGGTCGCCGCGGGCGCGGCGGAATCGACGCTGCAGCAATGGCTGATCGCCGATGCTGCGGCGCAGCCGGCACCGGTCGAGGTGGGCTCCGACAGCCCGTTCAACATCATCTATTCGTCAGGAACCACCGGCGAGCCGAAAGGCATCGTGCAGCCGCATGGCATGCGCTGGTCGCATGTGCGGCGCGGAGTCGCCTACGGCTACGGCCCCGATACGATCGCGCTGCTGGCGACGCCGCTGTATTCGAACACGACGCTGGTGGTCTTTTTCCCCGCGCTGGCCTATGGCGGCACCGTCGTGCTGATGCCCAAGTTCGACGCGGCGGACTATCTGAAACTGGCGGAAAAGCTGCGCGTGACCCACACGATGCTGGTGCCGGTTCAATACCAGCGGCTGATGGCGCGGCCCGATTTCGACCGCCACGACCTGTCGAGCTTCCGGATGAAATTCAGCACCAGTGCGCCATTTGGCGCGGCGCTGAAGGCCGACGTGCTGCGCCGCTGGCCGGGCGGCCTGACCGAGTTCTACGGCATGACCGAAGGCGGCGGCACCTGCATCCTCGAGGCGCACCGCCATCCGGACAAGCTGCACACCGTCGGCCGGCCGGCCGAAGGCCACGATATCCGGCTGATCGACGAGGCCGGCCGCGAGGTCGGTCCAGGGGAAGCCGGCGAGGTGGTCGGCCATTCGAGCGGAATGATGACCGGCTACCACCGCCAGCCGGAGAAGACGCGCGACGCCGAATGGTTCGCGCCGGATGGCAAGCGCTTCATCCGCACCGGCGATGTCGGCCGCTTCGACGCCGACGGTTTCCTGACGCTGTTCGATCGCCGCAAGGACATGATCATCAGCGGCGGCTTCAACATCTATCCGAGTGACCTCGAGGCGCAGCTGCGCCAGCACCCGTCGGTTGCCGATGCCGCGGTTGTCGGCGTGCCGTCCGAGCAGTGGGGCGAAACGCCGGTGGCCTATGTGGTGCTTGCCGCCGACGCGACCGATACGGCCGACTCGCTGAAGGATTGGTTCAACCAGCAGGTCGGCAAGACGCAGCGGCTCGCCGACCTGCGGCTGATCGACGAACTGCCGCGCAGCGCAATCGGCAAGGTGTTGAAGCGCGAACTGCGGCTGAGTTACCGCGAGACACCGGCCGGCAAAGGCTGACCGGCTTCGGGCGTCAGCGCTGCCAGCCGCGTTGCAATGCGGCCTGCTCGGCGGCGGCGTCGAGCGCAGCACCGCGCATCCGCCGGTCGACGATTTCCAGCAGTTCCTGTGGCAGCGCGCTGGCAGCCTGACGCATTTCGGACTGCGGCTGGTCGCTGCTTTGCAGCAGCGACTGCACCGCCCAGTCGTCGCCGTCGCGGCAGGCGAGGCCGGCCAGCGCCGGCGTCGTGAAGGTGCGGCAATAACGGCCGTTGGCGTCGACAAAGCTGATCTGCAGGGCAATCTGGCCATCGGTCGCCGGACCGGCCGGCCGCGTCGACAAGGCATCGGCAACCGCACCGCGGGCGACCAGCCCGCGCGGGGTGTTGGCAAACGGCTCGTCGACGGCGCTGCCGTCGCCAGCCAGCTTGCCGATCAGCACACCGACCAGCACGCTGGCGGCCAGGCCGCCCCAGGCGGCCCAGCTGCGCGAGCGCTGCGGCGGCAGCTCGCTCGGCGGCGGCGCCGGACGAGCAGCGCGGCGCGTTGCCAGATCGATCACCGGCGCGGTTGCCGGCGCCTCTTCGGCGGCTTCGACGAGCCGAGGCGGGACCGGCTCGTCGAGCATCGGCCGGTAGGCGGCCTGCAGGCGGTCGCGCAGCGCGCGGTGCTCGGCGACGCGCCGGGCCAGCTCGGGATCGGCCGCAATCGCGGCCGCCACTTCGCGCGAACTCGCGGCGTCGAGTTCGCCGTCGGCGTAGGCCATCAACTGCTCGTCATCGATCGGTTTCATCTCTTTTCCTCGGGGCCGCCCAGCAAGCTCTGCAGGGCATCGCGGGCGCGTGCCAACCGGCTGGTCAATGTGCCGATCGGAATGCCGAGCACCTGTGCCGCCTCCTTGTAGGACAGGCCTTCGACCAGCACCAGACTGACCACGACGCGTTGCTCCTCACTCAATTGCTTCATTGCCTGCTCGATCGCCATCGCATCGTCCTGCGCCAGTGTCGGCGAGCTGCCGACATGTTCGGCTGCCTCTTCCGGCAGGAATGTCTGGTCGTGGCGGTGACGGGAGCGGAGTTCATCGATCCAGGCGTTCTGCATGATCCGGAACAACCAGCTGTCCAGCCGCGTGCCGGCCTGCCATTGCTCCGAGCGCATCAAGGCACGTTCGACCGCCAGCTGCACCAGGTCGTCGGCATCCTCGCGATGGCGCGTCACGCTGCGACCAAAACGGCGCAGGCGAGGCAGCAACGCGACGATCTCCCGGCGCAGGTTCTCGGTCGTAATGCTCATGACATGTTGTGACAACGGATGGCGGCGGGATTTTCTTCCACGTCCCGTTCGTTATGCTTCACATGATGGACTTCGTTTCATTTCCGCCGCGGCAAGTCCGCCGGCTGCGCGGTGCGGTGTGGCTGGCCGGATGGCTGCTCGCGTGCGCCGCGGCGCCGGCTGCCGCACAGCTCGGCCTGCCCGGCGGTGGTGGCGTCGCCCTGCCGGGTCTCGGCGGCATCACCGGCCCGGTCGGTGGTCAGATCCGCTCGCTGCAGGAGTCCAGGCCGGTCGATTCGGTGGCTTCTGCGCTGCCGCTGCGCGAGCTGCGCCGGCGCACGATCGACGATCTGCTGAGCCGCCATCGTGAGGTTGTCGAGCGCGATCCGGCCGGCGAGCCGGTCGTTCGCGCCGAACTGCTGCTGCTGGCGCCGACCGAGGCGCAGCTGGCGGCTGCGCAGGCCGGCGGTTTTGTCGTGCTGCGCGAGCAGTCGATGCCGGAGCTGGGTCTGCGTCATGTCGTGCTGCAACCGCCGCCGGGGCTGGCGACGGTCGATGCGATGGCCCGGCTGCGGGCGATCGATCCGTCGATCGAGGCCGATTTCAACCACCTGTATCTGCGCAGCGGCAGCGTCGACGAGCGCCCGCCAGCGTCTGTGACGGCCGCGCGGGTACTTGCTACGACAACCAGGATTGGCCTGATCGACGGCGGCATCGATGCGGCCCACCCGGCCTTGCGCGGCGCCACGCAGCGCGTGTCTGGCTGCGACGGCAAGGCGGTGCCAAGCGCGCATGGCACGGCCGTCGCATCGTTGCTGGCCGGCCGCGATGGCGCTTTTGCCGGCGCGGCGCCGGGCGCGATGCTGTATGCCGCCGACATCTATTGCGGCCGCCCCGACGGCGGCACTGCAGAGGCAGTGGCCACCGCACTCGGCTGGATGGCGCGTGAACGGGTTGCGGTCGTCAATGTCAGCCTGGTCGGGCCGCCGAACAAGCTGCTCGCACGGGCGGTTGCTGCGGTCATCGAGCGCGGCCACATCGTCGTTGCCGCGGTCGGCAACGACGGGCCGGCAGCGCCGCTGCTGTATCCGGCGGCCTTTCCCGGTGTCGTCGGCGTCACCGGCGTCGACCGGCGCCGCGCAGTGCTGCCCGAGGCGGCACAAGGTGCTCATGTGATGCTCGCCGCGCCGGGTGCCGAACTGGCGGTTGCGCAGTTGTCGACCAGCGACTATGTCGCTGCGCGCGGCACCTCGTTTGCCGCGCCGCTGGTCGCCGGACTGCTGGCTGCGCGCCTGCGCGATCCGGACCCGGCTGCAGCCCGAGCCGCCGTTGCCGCGCTGCAGCGAGAGGCGATCGATCTCGGTGCGCCAGGCCGCGACCCGGTTTTCGGCGTCGGGCTGGTCGCCGAGCCGATGCGGGTCGACCCGCGCCGTCTGCAGTTGCTGCTCGGCAAGACGCACTGAGCTGCCGGCGCGCCGCTGCCGCGGCGATGGCAACCAGTTGTAAAGGCGAGGAAGAATCCGGCCGCGGCGCTCGTTGTCCAGATTGAAAGGCCCGGATGGACCGGGTCTGCCAACAAGACAAAGGAAGCGAAAAATGTCGATTCGTCAAACATTCTCCCGTGCCGGCATCGGTGCAGCGCTTGCTTGCGCCGCGGTGATCACCTTGCCCGCCCATGCCGGACTGCTCGGCGGCGGCGCCGTTGGCGCGGTTGGTGGTGCGGTGGGCGGTTCCCTCGGCTCGATGGGTGGCGCGGTGGGCGCTGGCCAGATCACCGGCGGTGCGGGTGGCGCAATGACCGGCAGCGCAATCCGTCGCCATGTCGAAGTCGATGGTGGCGCTGCAGCCACCGGTCGTGCCGAGGGTTCGGCTGCCGGTTCGCTGCCGACGCGTCGCCTGATCGACGCCACCGACTCGGCCGCGGCCCGCCGTGCACAGATCACCGGCGCTGCGCAAGGCAGCGCTGCCGCAACGGCTGGCTCGGCGCTCGGCCTCGGCGCCGAGAAAGCGGCTGCAGCCCAGGCGCAGGGTGCAGCGACCGGCGACGCAGCGCGCAATGCGGCCGGTTCGGCAGCAGGTACGCTCGGCGCAACGGCTGATTCGACGGCCCAGCGCGCAGCTGCCACCGAGGTGCAGGCGGATTCGCAGGCCGGCGCGCAAGGCCAGGCCGGACGCTCGGGCGCCGCGGCCGGCGCCGGCGGCTCGGCCGAGGCTGGCAACGGCCGGGCGTCGGTTGGCGTCGGCGGTTCGGCCGAAGGTTCGGTCCGCCGCTGATTCAGCGCAAGCTGAAAGGCCCGGTGGCGCAAACGCCACCGGGCTTTTTTCATGATCGGAGGCTCGCGCCCTTGAAATGGCGCGGCGCGGCCCCACATCCTCGCCTGCGAAGAAATCCTGCCCGGCATCGGGACCGTGCCCTTTCTGGAAAACCAAACGATCATGGAAAAGCAAACGCTGTCATTTCAGGCCGAAGTCAAGCAGATCCTGCACCTCGTCACCCACTCGCTGTATTCGAACAAGGAAATCTTCCTGCGCGAGCTGATCTCGAATGCCTCCGACGCCTGTGACAAGTTGCGTTTCGAGGCGCTGAACAATCCGTCGCTGTTCGAGGACCAGCCGAATCTGGACGTACGGGTCGCATTCGACGCCGACGCGAAGACGATCACGATCACCGACAACGGCATCGGCCTGTCGGCAGAGGAGGCGGTTGCCAACCTCGGCACGATCGCGAAAAGCGGCACGCGCGAATTCATGGCCGCGCTCGAAGGCGATCAGAAGAAGGATGCGCAGCTGATCGGCCAGTTCGGCGTCGGTTTCTACAGCGGCTTCATCGTTGCCGACAAGATTACCGTCGAATCGCGCCGCGCCGGCCTGCCGCACGACCAGGGCATGCGCTGGAGCTCGGAGGGCACCGGCGACTTCGAGATCGAGCCGATCACCCGCGATGCGCGCGGCACCAGCGTGACGCTGCACCTGCGCGACGGCGAGGAGGAATACCTCAGCCACTGGAAGCTGAAGTCGATCATCGGCAAATATTCCGACCACATCTCGCTGCCGATCCTGATGCGCAAGGAGGAGTGGGATGCCGAGGCGAAGAAGCAGGTCAAGCGCGACGAATGGCTGCCGATCAACAAGGCCGCCGCGCTGTGGACGCGCAACAAGAACGAGATCACGCAGGAGCAGTACGAGGAGTTCTACAAGCAGCTGAGCTACGACACCGAGGCGCCGCTGGCCTATACGCACAACCGGGTCGAGGGCCGCAGCGAATATACGCAGCTGCTGTATATCCCGTCGAAGGCTCCGTTCGACCTGTGGAACCGCGACAAGCGCGGCGGCGTCAAGCTCTACGTCAAGCGCGTCTTCATCATGGACGATGCCGAGGCGCTGATGCCGGTCTACCTGCGTTTCGTGAAGGGCGTGATCGACAGCTCCGACCTGCCGCTGAACGTCAGCCGCGAACTGCTGCAGGAAAGCCGCGACGTGAAGGCGATCCGCGAAGGCTCGACCAAACGCGTGCTCGGCATGCTGGAGAGCCTGGCCGACAGCGAGGACGAAGCCGAACGCGCGAAATATGCGGCCTTCTGGAAGGATTTCGGCGTCGTGCTGAAGGAAGGCGTCGGCGAGGACTTCGCGAACCAGGAGCGCCTGGTCAAGCTGTTCCGCTTCGCGTCGACCCACGCCGACGAGGGTGTCTCGCTCGCCGACTATGTCAAGCGGATGAAGGAAGGTCAGGACGCGATCTACGTCGTCACCGCCGACAGCCTGGCCGCGGCAAAGAACGGCCCGCAGCTCGAGATCTTCCGCAAGAAAGGCATCGAGGTGCTGCTGCTGACCGACCGCGTCGACGAGTGGATGCTGAGCCATGTCCATGAATTCGACGGCAAGCCGCTGCAGAGCGTCGCGAAGGGTGCGGTCGACCTCGGCAAATTGCAGGACGAGGAAGAGAAGAAGCAGGCCGAGCAGGCCGCCGAGGCCTTCAAGCCGGTGCTCGAGCGCCTGAAGGAGACGCTGAAGGACCGTGCCAAGGATGTGCGCGTGACCACCCGGCTGGTCGATTCACCGGCCTGCCTGGTCGTCGAGGAAGGCGATATCAGCGGCCACCTGGCGCGGATGCTGAAGCAGGCCGGCCAGAGCGCACCGGCTTCGCAGCCGATCCTCGAAGTCAATGCCGAGCATGCGCTCGTCAAGCGCCTCGACGGCAGCGCGCATTTCGACGATCTGGCGAACATCCTGTTCGACCAGGCGCTGCTCGCCGAAGGCGGCCAGTTGGAAGACCCCGCCGCCTACGTCAAGCGCGTCAATGCGATGTTGATGGCCTGAGCGAGGCAGCCCCCTCGAGGGGGGTGAGGGTGGACATCAGGGCCTGCCTGCGCCGGCTCAAGCGTGGCACCACCTGTCAAGCACACACCGTGGATCCGGCTCCGCCGGTCCACCAGTGTGGCCCCCTTGAGGGGGTGCGGCGTCAGCCGCTACGTGGGTGGGCCATCACCTCCGCCTGCTCATGCAGCTCAGTCGTCCGCTGCGCCCAGTAGCCGGCCTGATCGAACCATGGAAAGCCAGCCTTGAAAGCCGGATCGTCCCAGCGCCGGGCCAGCCAGGCGCTGTGGTGGATCATCCGCAGGCTGCGCAGCGGTTCGATCAGCGCCAGTTCGCGGTCGTCGAAATCCATGAACTGTTCATAACCCGACAGCAGCGCATTCAACTCGCGGCGGGCGACCGTCGCATCGCCGGACAACAGCATCCACAGGTCCTGCACGGCCGGTCCGGTCATGCAGTCGTCGAGATCGACAAAATGCGGCCCGGCATCGGTCCACAGGATGTTGCCGACATGGCAGTCCCCGTGCAGCCGCAGGCCGGCAATCGGCTCGACGCGATCGAATGCCTGTTGCACACCATCGATCACGCGGTCGGCCGCCGTAAGCCAGCCGGGCAGCACATCGGGCGGAACGATGTCGGAGTTGGCCAGCCAGTTGCGCGAGTCGCGGCCCATGCCGTCGACGCTCAGTCGGGTTCGCGCGGCAAAAGCGCGGCGCGCACCGACCCTGTGCATCCTGCCAAGCAGGCGCCCGATCCATTCGAGGCGGCCGGGCGTCTCCAGTTCGGGCGCGCGGCCGGCGCGGCGCTCGACGACGGCAAACCGGTACGGTCCGCCGGTCGTCTCGACCTCGACCAGCGTGCTGGACGCGGGTCGTTGCTCCGCTGCGGCCTCGTCGCTCGCCGCTGTGCACAAGCGCCCGCGCAAGATCGCGTCGGGTTGCAAGTGCAGTGGCCAGGGCGCGACGACAGGGCATTCGTCTGCCATCAGCTCGGCCGCAAAGGCATGCTCTTCGAGGATTTGCGCATCGCTCCAGCGGCCGGGGCGGTAGAACTTTGCGACGACGACCCGGCCGTCCTCGAGAAAGACCTGGAACACCCGGTTTTCGTAGGAATTGAGCTGGATCAGCCGGCCGTCCCCGCGCAGGCCGACGGCATCGAGCGCGTCGAGCACGGTATCCGGGGTCAGGCCGGTGAAGGGCGGGGCGATTGGCGGCTTGTCGCCACCGGCCGAGTTCGGATCTTGTTGTCGTTGAGTCTGCGCTTGATTCACGGCACATGCTAACCGCCACCGCTTGCTGCTGCGGCGGTGGCGGCTGGTGCGTCAGTCGTTGGCGGCCGGGTTGGCAGCGGCAAACGGATTCCGACCGGTCGACAGCAGGTCCCACAGGTCGTGGACCCGGTGGGCGTGCCATTTGAACTGGTAGTCGATTTCCGCCGCATGCTGGCCGACGACCTCGTCGAAGCGGCTGGCAATCGTCTCCGGCGGCAGCTTCAGCCAGGCTTCGGATTCGCTGCCATCGCGAACCACCGTTGCACCCGCCTTCTGGACGATCCGCAGCATCGCGGTGTTTTCGCTCAACGCGTGGATGAACAGCTTGCCGATACCGCGGTTGCGCGCATGCAGGATCGCATGATCGAACAAGCGTGCACCGAAGCCGCGGCCGCGTGCATGGGGCAGCACCGAAACGCCGAATTCGGCCATCGCCGGCACGCCATCGATCTGCGGCGGCGGTGCGTAGGCGAGGTGGGCGGCGGCGATCAGTTCGACCTTGCGGTTGAAGATGCCGAACAACTCGTCGCGCTCGAAGTCGATGCCGTCGACATAACGGGCGATCTGGGCGTCGGTGGCCGGATAGCCGAATCGCAGCCGGCGGTCGTCCTCATCGAGGCCCAGCAGATGCTCCACAAATCGCGGGCGATGGTGGGCCGCCAGCGAACGCACCGGCACCCAGCCGTGGCCGAATTCACTGGTGGCCTGCGCGCGGCCGGAGCGGGACAGGGTCGACGCCGTTCGACCCGCCTCGGACGCGGCGATGATCGCCGATTCGGCTGCGGGTGACATCTGGTTCTGGTTCTGGTCTTGTTCTGTAGGGGTCGACATGGGATCTCCGATGTCTAGGGTTAACCCGCAGTATGATCGAATCCGCGCAGCTAAATTCCGTACCGTCCCTCTAAAAGTTGCCAGGCCCGTCTCGACATCAAGCCGAGGGTCGTGGTATCCTCGCAGGCTTTTCCCGGTGCAGCTCCCTGGGAAGAGGGCATCCATCGAAGGATTGATGCCTGCGCACGAGACGCAAAACCTGTTCGTGGCCGGGAAGCTTTCCGGTGGCGAGCGGTCCAGCCCGAGAGGCCGCCAAGCAAAGAAGCGGTTCCGAGGGATGGGTCGGACGGTGGCGTCAGCCTCGTAGCGTCTGGAGCTAGACCTTAGATTGAACACTCAAATGAAAACCTTCAGCGCCAAACCGGCCGAAGTGGTGCATGAGTGGTTTGTGATCGACGCGACCGACAAGGTCCTCGGCAGGGTGGCCAGTGAAGTTGCCCTCCGACTGCGCGGAAAACACAAAGCCATTTACACGCCCCACGTCGATACCGGCGATTTCATCGTCGTCGTCAATGCCGACAAGATCCGTGTCACCGGCAACAAGGCCACCGACAAGATCTATTACCGTCATACCGGTCATCCCGGTGGCATCTACGGCACCAGCTTCAAGGACATGCAAGCCAAGCATCCGGGCCGCGCGCTCGAGAAGGCTGTGAAGGGCATGCTGCCGAAGGGCCCGCTGGGATATGCGATGGTCAAGAAGCTGAAGGTTTATGCCGGTGCAACGCATCCGCACGCCGCCCAGCAACCCAAGACACTCGAGATCTGAGGAACGCTGATGATCGGAAACTGGAATTACGGCACCGGCCGTCGCAAATCGTCTGTCGCCCGCGTCTTCATCAAGAAGGGCAGCGGCCAGATCATCGTCAACGGCCGTGCCGTCGACGAATATTTTGGTCGTCAGACCTCGATCATGGTCGTGCGCCAGCCGCTGGTGCTGACCGCCAACGACGCTGCATTCGACATCAAGGTCAATGTGCACGGCGGTGGTGAGTCGGGTCAGGCCGGCGCGGTGCGCCACGGCATCACCCGCGCGCTGATCGACTATGACGCGGCCTTGAAGCCCGATCTGAGCCGGGCCGGCTTCGTCACGCGCGACGCCCGCGAGGTCGAGCGCAAGAAGGTCGGTCTGCACGGCGCACGCCGCAGAAAGCAGTTCAGCAAGCGCTGATCCCGGTGGCGGATGTCATCCAGACATCTGCAGCGCCGCCGGACCGCTCGGCCGTCGTGCCGGGTGCGTCCGCTCCGAAGCCGCCTTGTGCGGCTTCGTTCGTTTCTGCAGCAACCTGCCTGACCTGACGCATGCGATTGAGACTCCTCCGGCGACGGCTGTCGATCAGTGCTCCGCGGATGATCGTGCGCAGCCACATGCCATGGCCGTTGCGTTGGGTTGTCGCGGCGCTGGTGCTCGGCTTTTCCGCCGCACTCGCGTTGTGGGCGTTCGAGGTCGGCAAGGACATTGCCGGGCTCGACCGCGATGCCAAGCTCGAGCTGATGCAACTGCGCAGCGAGGTCGAGCAGCTGAAGAAGGACCGGGAGCAGGCGGTTTCGGTCGCCAATACCGCTGAAAGCCTGCTGACCGCCGAGAAGGCCGCGCTCGACCGGCTGGCCCAGCAACTGCGCCAGATCGAGGCCGAAAACCTGTCGCTGAAGGCCGACCTCGGTTTCTTCGAGCGTCTGCTGCCGACCGGCGCCGAGCAGGGCCTGAGCATCCGCGGCCTGCAGGTGCAGATGCAGGACAACGCCCAGTTGCGCTTCCAGCTGCTGGTGATGCAGGCCGGGCCAAAGGGTCAGTCCGAGTTTCACGGCCATTACGCCTTCACGCTGCATGGCGTGCAGAACGGCAAGCCATGGGTTTACCCGGTGCCCGGCGGACCGCAGGCCTTCCAGTTGAAACAATATGCACGGATCGAAGGCAATATCGACCTGCCGCCGAATGCCGTGGTAAAAACAGTTCAGGTCAAGCTGACCGATCAAGCGGGAGCCGTCAGGGCCTCCCAGTCTGCAGCGCTCTGAGCCCGAGCCTCGCCCGGCCTTTGCCGCACCGCTCGCACGAGCCCATCCGCAATAAGGTGACCCCATGTTCGGCAAGAAGCAGCAAGCTCCGATCCGCACGCTGATCGGCGAAGGAACCGTGATCCGTGGTGAACTGCATTTCAGCGATGGCCTGCGCATCGATGGCCAGGTGATCGGCGATGTGGTCGCCAGCGGCGGTGGCCGCAATATCCTCGTGATCAGCGAAAAGGCCAAGGTCGAAGGCACGGTGCATGCCGGTCATGTGATCGTCAACGGCACCGTGATGGGGCCGGTGATCTCGACCGAGCTGCTCGAACTGCAACCGAAGGCGGTGATCAGCGGCGATGTGAAGTACGAGCGCCTGGAGATGCACCAGGGCGCCGAGATCGATGGTGAACTGCGGCCGCTGCGTGGCGATGCAGTGGCTGACGAGAAACCCCCCTTGAAGCTTGCAACGTCCAATCAGGGATAATTGCAGCAAGCAAGTTCCGATTCGAAGGAGTGCCAGTCATGAACGCAGTAGCAGAACAGAACAATCCCGCGACCGATCTCGATGCACCACCGGTGCCGCTGGTCTTTACCGACAGCGCCGCGTCGAAGGTCAAGGAACTGGTCGACGAGGAAGGCAATCCCGACCTGAAACTGCGCGTCTTCGTGCAGGGTGGCGGCTGCTCCGGTTTCCAGTACGGCTTCACCTTCGACGAGATGGTCAATGAAGACGATACGCAGATGAACAAGAACGGCGTCACGCTGCTGATCGACGCGATGAGCCTGCAGTACCTGGCCGGCGCCGAGATCGACTACAAGGACGACCTGCAGGGTGCTCAGTTCGTGATCAAGAATCCGAACGCGACGACCACTTGTGGCTGCGGCTCGAGCTTCTCGGTCTGATCTGCGTTTCCTGCCAGTGCAAGGCCGCCTGCGGGCGGCCTTTGTTTTGGCCATCCGACGGCTGCTTCAGCGGCCCGGATAAACGGCGCCGAGGATGCGCGGTCCCTGCGCGCCGGTGACTTCCTGCAGGTTGCCCGGCCGGCGCAGCAGGCAGGCGCGGGCCAGCCAGGCAAACGCCACCGCCTCGACCTGATTGGCCGGCAGGCCGGCTTCGTCGCTGGCCACGACCTCCACGCTTGGCAGTTTGGCCGCCAGCCTGCGCATCAGTTCGGCATTCAACGCGCCGCCGCCACAGACCAGCAGGCGTTCGGCGTCCGGCGCGTGGCGCAGCATCTCGGCCGCACACACCGCCGCGGTCAGTTCGGTCAGCGTCGCCTGTATGTCCTGCGCTGAGGTGGCTGCCGCGCCGCTCGACGCTGCCAGATGGCCATCGAGCCACTGCGCATTGAAATGGTCACGACCGGTGCTCTTCGGCGGGCTTGCGGAAAAGAACGGATCCGCCAGCAGCCGTGCCAGCAGGTCGGCATCAGGCCTGCCGCCGGCCGCCCACTGGCCGTTTTCATCGTAGGCAGTGTCGAGATGGCGCTGGCACCACAGATCGAGCAGGGCATTGCCCGGCCCGCAGTCGAAACCGGTCGTCGAGCCGTCGCGCCGAAGCACCGTGATGTTGCTCATGCCGCCGATGTTGAGCACCGCATCGCAGCGTCCTGGGCGGCCGAATACCGCCCGGTGGAAGGCCGGAACCAGCGGCGCTCCCTGGCCGCCGGCAGCGACATCGCGGGAACGGAAATCGGCGACGGTGTCGATGCCGGTCAGTTCGGCCAGCAGGGCCGCATTGTTGATCTGCACCGTATAGCCGATGCCGTCGAATTCGCCGGGCCGATGCCGTACCGTCTGGCCATGAGCGCCGATCGCACGCACTGCGGATGCGGTGGTCGCCGATGTTTCGAGCAGCGCGCGGGCGACCTCGGCACAGACTCTAGCGACGGCATTGCCGGCCAATGCGGTCCGGTGCATCTCATTGCTGCCGCTGGCGTTGAGTGCCAGCAGTTCTTCGCCGAGCACGTCGGCATATGGGAGATGCGCATGGGCCAGCACCTGCAGCCGGCCGGCATCGCAGTCGCCGAGGTCGACCAGCACGCCGTCCATGCCGTCCAGCGAGGTGCCCGACATCAGGCCGATGAACAACTCCGCCATGCGCTGGGTGGGTCAGGACGGGCGTTGGCGCCGCCGGGTCGGCCCGTTGCCGGGCCCGACACGCGCGGCGCTCACTCTGCGTATTCGGTCTGGCGTGACGCCGTCTGCGCCAGCGTCAGCTGGGTGCGGATGCCGCTGATCAGCCGGTCGAAGACCGGACGGGTCCTGGCCGTGATCTCGTTGGTTTCCGACGAGCGGGCAACAATCATCGGGTCGATGTGGTCGCCGCCGACGATGAACTCGAAGTGCAGATGCGGTCCGGTCGCCCAGCCGGTCGAGCCGACCGCACCGATCGTGTCGCCCTGCTCGACGCGCTCGCCGCGGCGAACATTGACGCGGCTCAGGTGCGCGTAGACGGTGACGCGGTTGTTGGTGTGCCGGACCTTCACGACATTGCCGTAGCCGCCCTGGCTGCCGGCGAACTCGATCACGCCGTCGCCGACGGTACGGACGGGGGTGCCGGTCGGCGCGCCGTAGTCGACACCCTTGTGCTGCCGCCAGGTGCGCAGGATCGGATGCAGGCGCATCGAGAATCCGGATGTGACCCGCGAGAATTCGAGCGGGCTGGCAAGGAACGAGCGGCGCTTGTTCTGCCCGTTCATGTCGTAATAGGCGCCACGTGCGGCGCTGCCGCTGGCTGCCGGATCGGCAAACCAGACCGCGCTGTGCACCGTGCCGTCGTTGACGAACTCGGCAGCCAGCACCCGGCCGGCGCCCTGATTCCAGTTGATCAGCTCGCCGTCGGCGAGCAGGGCTTCATAGACGACGCTGAAGGTATCGCCGCGGCGCAGCTGGCGCCGGAAGTCGATGTCGGCAGAAAAGATCTCGGCGATCTGGCTGGCGACGACATCGGGCACCCGTGCGTCATCGGCGGCGGCAAACAGCGAATGGCGAATCGTGCCGCTGCCCAGCCGCTGCCGGATCTGCAGCTCGGCAACCTCGACCTTGGTCTCGAACTGCGCCGGCTGCTCGGCAACCCGGCTCACCGTCAGCCGCGTGAAGTGGCTGCCGATCAGCGCGCTGTCTTCGGGTGCATAACGCACCACCAGTTCCTCGAACCGACCCTGTTCGTCGATCCGTGCCTGAACCATCTTGCCGGTGCGGCCGGTGAACATCTGGCGCGCGGTGGCGTCGTCGCGCAGGAAGGCGGCTGCTTCGGCATCAACGATGCCGAGCCGCTTCAACAGGCTGTCGACGGTGTCGCCGCTGCGGGTCAGCTCGCTGCGGTACAGCGAAACCCGGTGCGCGGCCAGCGCCTCGAGCTGGCTCGAGATGTCGTCGGGCACGACGTTTTCGCTGATGATGCGGGTCGTCAGGTCGACCGGTTCCTGCGCGACCATCGGCGCAATGCCGAATGCGGTGGCGCCGAAGCCGGCGAGCACAACCACCACTGCAGCGGTGATGCTGCGCGAGTGGTTGCCGAGGAAGGTGGTGGCGTGGTGGCCGGTCCGGCGGGCCACCGAAGATAAAGCTCGATCGAGGGATTCTGACGAAATCAATTCAGGCAGGAGCGGTAAGCTCGGCTGAGGCGCAGGCGCCACCGGGGTCGGGTGGGGCAGGCCGGGTGGACGGATGGTCGTGTCTTCTAGAATCGCGACGAGCCGAGATGCGAAGCCCGCTGATTCCTGTATCACTGCGGGCTGACCGCAGCATTTGCACGAAATTATATCTGGCGCACCCGTAAAAACGATCGGGGAAACCCAAAGCCCTACACGATGACCTCCAGCCAGACCATCAGCGGACATCCCGCGCAGCCCTTCCCGATTTCCTACAAGGCGCTCGAGGCGCTGGAGATTTCGCGTCGCCATTGTGACGAACTGCTGCCGCAGGACGAGTGGTTGAACAAGCTGGCACGCTCGGAAGCCACCGGCCAGCCGCTGCGGATCAAGCTCGGGCTCGATCCGACAGCGCCCGATATCCACATCGGCCACACCGTCGTGCTGAACAAGATGCGCCAGCTGCAAGATCTGGGCCACCAGGTGATCTTCCTGATCGGCGACTTCACGTCGACGATCGGGGATCCTTCGGGACGCAACACGACCCGCCCGCCGCTGACGCGCGAGCAGATCGAGGCCAATGCCCAGACCTACTATCGCCAGGCCAGCCTGGTGCTCGATCCGGCGCGCACCGAGATCCGTTACAACTCCGAATGGAGCGACCAGCTCGGGGCGCGCGGGATGATCCAGCTCGCGTCGCGCTATACGCTGGCGCGGATGATGGAGCGCAACGATTTTGCCGAGCGCTACAAGGCCGGCAACCCGATTTCGGTGCACGAACTGCTGTATCCGCTGATGCAGGGTTATGACTCGGTGGCGCTGAAAAGCGACCTCGAACTCGGCGGCACCGACCAGAAATTCAACCTGCTGGTCGGCCGCGTCCTGCAGGCCGAATATGGCCAGGAGCCGCAGTGCATCCTGACGATGCCGCTGCTCGAGGGGCTCGACGGCGTCGAGAAGATGTCGAAGAGCAAGGGCAACTACATCGGCATCACCGAGCCGGCGAATACGATGTTCGCCAAGCTGCTGTCGATCAGCGATACGCTGATGTGGCGCTATTTCGCGCTGCTGAGCATGCGCTCGGAGGCCGAGATCGAAGGTTTCCGGCGCGAGATCGCCGAAGGCCGCAATCCGAAGGAGATCAAGGTCGAGCTGGCACGCGAGATCACGACCCGCTTCCACAGTGCCGGCGCCGCCGAGGCCGCGGCGGAGGATTTCGAACTGCGTGCCCGCGGCGGCATCCCGCAGGATATCGCCGAGCTGACGCTGCAGGGTGCCCCGCTCGGCATCGGCGCGCTGCTGAAGCAGACGGGGCTCGCGCCGTCGACCAGCGAGGCAAACCGCCTGATCGACGGCGGCGGCGTGCGCATCGACGGCAGCGTCGTCAGCGACAAGGCGCTGAAGCTGGTTGCCGGCAGCTTCGTGTTGCAGGTTGGCAAGCGCAGGTTTGTCCGCGTGACGCTGGCCTGAGCCGGCCTGCTGCCACGGTCCCGACCATGTTCGCGATCGCCGGCATCTCCAGGCTGCTGCTGACGGCGGCACTTGCCTTGCCGCTGGCCGCCGGTGCCGACTATCCGGCCCGGCCGATCACGCTGGTGGTGCCGTTTGCCGCCGGTGGACCGACCGACCGGGTCGCGCGCGACCTCGCCGACGCGATGCGCCGGGCAATGGGAGCGGTCTCGATCACGATCGAAAATGTCGCCGGCGCCGGCGGCACGCTGGCCGCGACCCGGGTTGCCAGGGCCGGCAACGACGGTTACACGTTGCTGCTGGCCCATATCGGCCTGTCGACCGCACCCGCGTTGTACCGGAGTCTGCCGTACGACACGCTGAACGACTTCGCATACCTCGGCATGATCGTCGAGGTGCCGATGACGCTGATCGGCCGGCCGACGCTGCCGGCCGAGGATTTCGCCGAACTGCGCACCTGGCTGAGCCAGAACAAGGGCAGGGTCAATCTCGCCAATGCCGGGCTCGGCGCCGCATCACATCTGTGCGGCCTGATATTCCAGCAGAGCGTCGGCGTCAACATGAATACGGTTTCGTACAAGGGGACGGCGCCGGCGCTCGCCGATCTGCTGGCCGGCCACGTCGATCTGCTGTGTGACCAGACCACCAATACCAGCGGCCAGATCGAGGCCGGCCGCGTCAAGGTCTATGGCGTGACCACAGCGCGCCGGCTGGTTGCACCGTCTCTGGCCGGGCTGCCAACGCTCGACGAAGCAGGGCTGAAAGGTTTCAACGTCAGCATCTGGCACGGCCTTTACGCGCCGAAGGAGACGCCGGCGCCGGTGCTCGCCAAGCTGAACGACGTGTTGAGGCAGGCACTGCAGGATCCGGAGTTCGTCCGCCGGCAGGAGGCGCTCGGCGCCGTCGTCATCAGTGACAACCGGCTCGAGCCGGCCGAGCACAAGCGCTTTGTCGCGACGCAGCTTCGCAAATGGGCCGAGGTGATCAAGGCCGCCGGCCAGTATGCTGACTAGGGCCTGCCCGGCGCCTCAGTCGTAGCTTCTGGCGTCCTCGATCACCTTGCCGTCGTTCGGCAGGCTGCCCGGACGGCACAACTCGACCTCGCCACGCAGCTTCGTGACGTCGCGCATCGTGTCCTCGATCTGCGTCGCCATGCCTTCGGCAGACTCGTTGATTTCGACCCGCAGGCGCATCTGGTCGTTGGCCATCTCGCCGCTGATCACCAGCCGCCCCTTGCCGATCTCCGGATGGCGGCGCAGGATCTCGGCGATCTGCTCCGGGTGGACGAACATGCCCCGCACCTTCGCGGTCTGGTCGGCTCGACCCATCCAGCCCTTGATGCGTCGATTGGTGCGGCCGGTCGGACACTGGCCGGGCAGCACCGCCGACAGATCGCCGGTGCCGAACCGGATCAGCGGATAGTCCGGGTTCAGCGTCGTGACGACCAGTTCGCCGACCTCACCGTCGGGCACCGGGATGCCGGTGCCGGGGCGGACAATCTCGACGATCACGCCTTCATCGACCACCAGGCCTTCGCGGGCCGAGGTCTCGTAGGCGATCAGGCCGAGGTCGGCAGAGGCATAACACTGGTAGGCCGCAATGCCGCGTTCGCCGAGCCAGTCGCGCAGCGACGGCGGAAAGGCCTCGCCACTGACCAGCGCCTTCTTCAGCGAATCGATCGACAGGCCGCTCTGCTCGGCCTTCTCGATCAGGATCTTCAGGAAGCTCGGTGTGCCGACATAACCGTCGGTTCGCAATTCGGCGATCGCCTGCAGCTGCAGCTCGGTATTGCCGACACCGCCGGGAAATACCGTGCAGCCGACCGCCTGGGCTCCGCATTCCATCATCGAGCCGGCCGGCGTCAAGTGGTAGCTGAAGCTGTTGTGCAGCAGATCGCCGCGGCGGAAGCCGGCGGCATGGATCGCCCGCGCCGTGCGCCAGTAGTCAGCGGCGGAACCCTCGGGTTCGTAGATCGGCCCCGGCGACTGGAAGACGCGCCGTGCGCCGCCTGCCGCCCGCAGGCCGCGCCAGCCGACCGCCGAAAAGCCGCCGAAGACGTCGGTGTCGGCCGAGCGCTGGCGCTCGAACAGCTGCTGCTTGCGGGTCACCGGCAACCGGGACAAGGCCTCGCGGCTGTTGATCGCGGCCGGGTCGATGGCGGCCATGATCTCGCCGAAGGCGGGCGTCTGCGTCCGTGCGTGGGCAATGCGCTCAGGCAGCGCAGCAAACAGCTCGCGCTCGCGCTGCTGCGGATCGCGGATTTCCAGCTGGTCGTAGAACGGCGAGTCCGTCGCCGTGGGGGTGGTCTTATTCGTCACGTTCACTCCAGCCGGCGATCCGCTTTTTCAGATCGGCGACAAAGTCCCTCAGGTCGGCGCTGCTGGCGATGCGCCGCTGCTGCCACTCCGGCGAGCGCGCCGGCTGTCTGGCGACAGCGGCCACCAGCTCGCCGTCGGCAAGCGCCGCGCGCGCCATCCGCAGGCCGCGGCGTTCGAATGCGCCTTCGCGCTCCTCGAGGCCGAGGCCACGCAATTCGCGGCGCAGCCGCTGCAGTGCCTCGTCGGGTTTGAATGGGGGTGGCGCGAAGCCGAATGTCTCGTCGCTCATTGAAATCGTCCTCGATGGCCGCGGCAGTGGACGGTGTTGCCGCGGCAGCGTCGGTTCAGGCCAGCCAGCGCTTGCGCCGCTTGTAGCTCTTGACGTCGCGGAAACTCTTGCGCTCGGAACCTGCGCCACCCATGCCGAGGTAGAACTCCTTGACGTCCTCGTTTTCGCGCAGCGACTTCGCCTCGCCGTCCATCACGATGCGGCCGTTCTCGAGGATGTAGCCGTAATCGGAATAGCGCAGCGCGATGTTCGTATTCTGTTCGGCAAGCAGGAAGGTGACCTTCTCCTTGGTGTTCAGGTCCTTGACGATCTCGAACACCTCCTCGACCAGTTGCGGTGCCAGCCCCATCGACGGCTCGTCGAGCAGCACCATCTTCGGATTGGCCATCAGCGCGCGGCCGATCGCGCACATCTGCTGCTCGCCGCCGGAGGTGTACGCGGCCTGCGAACTGCGCCGTGTCTTCAGGCGCGGGAAATAGGTATAGACCTTCTCCAGCGTCGCCTTGATCGCTGCATTGCCGTCCTTGCGCGTGTAGGCGCCGGTCAGCAGGTTTTCCTCGATCGTCAGGTGGGCGAAGCAATGCCGGCCTTCCATCACCTGGACCACGCCGCGGTTGACCATCTCGGAGGTCGTCAACTTCTCGATCCGTTCGCCGCGCAGTTCGATCGAACCCTTGGTCACCTCGCCGCGTTCGCCGGCCAGAAGGTTGCTGACCGCGCGCAGCGTCGTCGTCTTGCCGGCGCCGTTGCCGCCGAGCAGCGCAACGACGCGGCCCTCCGGCACCTGCAGCGAGACGCCCTTCAGCACCAGGATCACGTGGTTGTAGATGACCTCGATGCCGTTGACGTTCAGGAGTATGTTGCTCATCAGTGGTCCTCAAACTTTTCGATGGGCCGCCAGCGGCACATCGAAAAGGGCCCGTCAGGGCCCGCCCCCGCATGGCGGGGCCGGGGGTGCCATCCACCCCTCCCTCACGGAGGGAGGGGAAGGGGTGGGAGCCCACTCAGCCTGCTGCCAGGCTTGAGCGGGCGTGCCCGCTCAAGCCTGGCAGTCTTCCGGCGTGCGGCGGGTCAGCTTCTTGTCGGCTGCATATTTGTCGGCAGCGTTCTTGACCATCGGCTTCAGGATCTGCGAATCGGCCTGCAGCCAGTCGCTGGTGAAGTTCCACTTCGAACCGTCCCAGGTGTGGATGCGGGCCCACGACGCACCCATGTGGTCGACACACGAGGTCGAGACCGGGCGCATCACGCCGGCAAAGCCGAGCGCGTCGAGCTTCTTCTGGTCAAGTGCGAGGTTTTCGTAACCCCAGCGTGCCTGCTCGCTGGTCATCACCTTGCCTTTGCCGAAGCGCTCCTGGGCACGGGCGACACCTTCGACGGCGAGCATCGCCGCGGTCAGGCCACGCATGTACAGCACCTGCCCGACCTCGTCACGCGGGCCGGTGCCCTGGCCCTTGTCGTGCACCATCTTCAGCACGTCCTGGGCAACCTTGGAGTTCGGCTCGGCGCCATGCTGCAGCGCCAACGCGTTGTAGCCCTTGGCGCCGGCGCCGACGTCCTTTACGTCAGGCTCGGCACCCGACCACCAGACGCCGTACATCTTCTCGCGCGGATACCCGGTCGCGACGGCCTCCTTCAGCGCCGTCGAGTTCATCACGCCCCAGCCCCACAGCAGCACATAGTCGGGGCGGTTCTGGCGGATCTGCAGCCAGGTCGCCTTCTGCTCGACACCCGGATGGGTCACCGGCAGCAGCTGCAGCTCGAAGCCGTGCATCTTGCTGCGCTCCTCGAGCAGCGGGATCGGCTCCTTGCCGTACGGGCTGTCGTGGTAGACCAGCGCGATCTTCTTGCCCTTCAGCTTGTCGAGTCCGCCTTCCTTCGCGCCGATGTGCTGCACCAGCACGTCGGCGGCGACCCAGTAGGTGCCGACCAGCGGGAAATTCCATTTGAAGACGCCGCCATCCTGGCTCTCGCTGCGGCCGTAGCCGGAAGTGATCAGCGGAATCTTGTCGATCGGCGCCTTTTCGGTCAACGCGAAAGTGATGCCTGTCGACAGCGGCTGGAAGACGGTCGCGCCGCCGTTCTTGCCCTTCAGGCGTTCATAACATTCGACGCCCTTGTCGGTCGCATAACCGGTTTCGCATTCCTCCCATATCACCTTGACGCCGTTGATGCCGCCCTTGGCATTGACGAGCTTCAGGTAGTCGATATAGCCGTTGGCGAACGGCACGCCGTTCGGTGCATAGGCGCCGGTGCGATAAACCAGCGCCGGGAAGAACTGTTCCTTGGCCTGCGCCAACGCCTCGGTCGCGATGCCGGCCAATCCGGTCGCGGTCACGGCAGCCGCCATGACGATGGACTTGAATTTCATTGTCTGTCTCCTGGAGTGGTTGGTTGGAAAAGTGCACTCGTCAGTGCGTGGTGAAAACGGAGCTTGCTCAATGCGGGAACGGCCACAGGCGCAGCTTCTCCTTGCCGATCGACCACAGCCGCGCGAGTCCGTGCGGCTCGACGATCAGGAAGAAGACGATCAGCGCGCCGAAGACCATGAAGGTCAGGTGCGAAGCCAGCGCGGTATCGAAGCCGACCTGCACGCCGAGGATGTCGAGCGCGATCGGCAGGATCACGATGAAGGCGGCGCCGAAGAAGCTGCCCATGATCGAGCCGAGCCCGCCGATGATGACCATGAACAGCAGCTGGAACGAGCGGTCGATGTTGAATGCCGCCGGCTCCCACGAACCCAGATGAACGAAGCCCCACAAGGCTCCGGCGACGCCGACGATGAACGAGCTGATCGCGAATGCGGTCAGCTTCGCGTAGACCGGACGGATGCCGATCACCGCTGCGGCGACGTCCATGTCGCGGATCGCCATCCATTCGCGGCCGATGTGGCTGCGCACCAGGTTTTTCGCGATCAGACCGAAAACGATCAGGAAGCCGAGGCAGAACAGGTATTTCTCGACTGGCGTATTGATCGTCCAGCCGAAGGCATTCAGCCCGGCGACCGACACCGAGCCGGACGCCGAATTGTTGGTGAACCAGTTGATGCGCAGAAAAGCCCAGTCGGTGAAGAACTGCGCGGCCAGTGTCGCGACCGCCAGATACAGCCCCTTGATGCGCAGCGACGGTATGCCGAACAACACGCCGACGATGGTCGCGCACAGGCCGCCGAGCAGCAGCGCCGGTACCAGCGGCATGCCCTGGATGCGGACCATGAAGTTGTACGCGGCATAGGCGCCGACCGCCATGAAGGCGCCGGTGCCGAGCGAGATCTGGCCGCAGTAGCCGACCAGGATGTTCAGCCCGAGCGCGGCCAGCGACAGGATCAGGAACGGGATCAGGATGGCGCGGAACAGGTATTCCGACGCCGTCAGCGGCACGATGACCGCTGCGAAGATCAGCAGCAGCGCGATCATCACCCGGTCCTGGCGGATCGGGAAGATCTGCTGGTCGGCAGCGTAGCTGGTCTTGAACTGGCCGTTTTCGCGATAAAGCATGTTCTTAAGCCTCGAGTAGGGGCCCCCGAGGGCACTTGAAAGGTTTCAGGTCATCCACGTCACCAAATTCGGCGCTGCACCGAACACGATCAAGCAGTCGCCGCGGATCCGGCTTTGCCGGTCCGCTGGCGACGCCCCCCTGGGGGGGAGGCGCCGAAGGCGCTTCGGGGGGGAGCCTATTCATACGCGGTCAATGATCTTCTCGCCGAACAGGCCCTGCGGCCGCACCAGCAGGAAAACGAGCGCCAATACATAGGCGAACCAGATCTCGATGCCGCCGCCGAGGAAGGGGCCGAGGTAGATCTCCGACAGCTTTTCGCCGACGCCGATGATCAGCCCGCCGATGATCGCGCCGGGCACGCTGGTCAGCCCGCCGAGGATCACCACCGGCAATGCCTTCAGCGCCACCAGCGACAGCGAAAACTGCACGCCGAGCTTGCTGCCCCAGATCATTCCGGCGACCAGCGCGACGAAGCCGGCGACGCTCCAGACGATGATCCAGATCCGCGACAGCGGAATGCCGATCGACTGCGCCGCCTGGTGGTCGTCGGCCACCGCACGCAGCGCGCGGCCGGTCTTGGTCTTCTGGAAAAACAGCGACAACACGGCGACCAGCGCGGCGGCGATCAACGCTGCATAGAGGTCTTCCTTGCTGAGCAGGATGCCGCCCTGGAAGGTGTCCTGGAACAGGAAGGTCGGTTCCTTCGGCAGGCCGATGTCGATCTTGTAGATGTCGCTGCCGAACAGCGTCTGGCCGAAGCCGTCGAGAAAATAGGTGATGCCCAACGTGGCCATCAGCAGCGTGATGCCTTCCTGGTTGACGAGTTTGCCGAGCACCAGCTTTTCGATCAGCCAGGCCGCGATGATCATCACGACCATCGCCGCCAGGAAGCCGAGGATGTTGCCGATGACCTGGCTCTCGAAGCCGAGCCAGGACGGAATCCACTCGGCAAAACGCGCCATCGCCAGCGCCGCGAACAGCACCATTGCGCCTTGCGCGAAATTGAACACGCCGCTCGCCTTGAAGATCAGCACGAAGCCGAGTGCGATCAGCGAATACAGCATCCCGGCCATCAGGCCGCCGATCAGGGTTTCAATGAAAAATCCCATGGGCCGCTTCCGTCAGTGGGTTGTGCCGAGGTAGGCGCTGATGACTTCCTCGTTGTTGCGCACCTCGTCGGGTGTGCCGTCGCCGATCTTCTTGCCGTAATCGAGCACGACGACGCGGTCCGAGATGTCCATCACGACGCTCATGTCGTGTTCGATCAGCACGATCGTCGTGCCGAATTCGTCGTTGACGTCGAGGATGAAGCGGCTCATGTCCTGCTTTTCCTCGACGTTCATGCCGGCCATAGGCTCGTCGAGCAGCAGCACCTGCGGCTCCATCGCCAGCGCTCGGCCGAGGTCGACGCGCTTCTGCAAGCCATAGGGCAGTCGGCCGACCGGCGTCTTGCGGTAGGCCTGGATCTCGAGAAAGTCGATGATCCGTTCGACAAAATCGCGGTGCTCGGCTTCCTCGCGCGCGGCCGGACCGAGGTGCAGCGCCTGCAGGAAGAGGTTGGTCTTCATCTTCAGGTTGCGGCCGGTCATGATGTTGTCGATGACGTTCATGCCCTTGAACAGCGCCAGATTCTGGAAGGTGCGTGCGACACCCAGTTCGGCAACCTGCCGGCTGTTCATGTGGCTGAAGGTCTTGCCGCGGAAGGTGATGCTTCCTTCCTGCGGCGTATAGACGCCATTGATGCAGTTCAGCATCGAACTCTTGCCGGCGCCGTTCGGCCCGATGATCGCGCGGATCTCGTGCTCGCGGACATTGAAGCTGATGTTGCTCAATGCCTTCACACCGCCGAAGCTCAGGCTGATGTTCTGGATGTCGAGGATGACCTCGCCGATCTTGCGGCCACCGTTCATGCTGCCTTCCCCATCGGTGCGAAGGTCTTGACGTCCTGGATCTTCAGCGTCGCAGACACCTTGCCGGTGCGGCCATCCTCGAACTTGACCGCGGTCTCGATATATTGCTCGGTCTTGCCGCCATACAGCGCATCGACCAGTTCCTGATAGCGATCGGCGATGAAGCCGCGGCGGACCTTGCGGGTGCGGGTCAGTTCACCGTCGTCGGCATCGAGTTCCTTGTGCAGGATCAGGAAGCGGCTGACCTGGCTGCCGGCAAGCATCTGGTCGGCAGCAAGATCGGCGTTGACCTTCTCGACGCATTCGCGAACCAGTTCGTAGACCTCGGGCTTCTGCGCCAGATCGGTATAGCCGGCATACGGCAGGTTGCGCTTCTCGGCCCAGTTGCCGACTGCTTCGAAGTCGATGTTGATGAAGACGCACACCGTGCTGCGCTTGTCGCCGTAGGCGACAACTTCCTTGATGTGCGGGAAGAATTTCAGCTTGTTCTCGACATATTTCGGCGCGAACATCGCGCCGTCGTTCGGCCCGCCCGCAAGTCGGCCGACATCCTTTGCGCGGTCGATGATCTTCAGGTGGCCGCCGGCATCGAGGAAGCCGGCATCACCGGTGTGGTACCAGCCGTCGGCGCTCAGCACTTCACGCGTCGCCTCGGGATTCTTGTAGTACTCCTTCAGCAGCCCCGGCGACTTGATCATGATCTCGCCATTGGCTTCGACGCGCACCTCGACGCCGGAAATCGGCACGCCCACGGTGTCGGCCCGCGCCTCGTTGTCGGGCTGCAGGCAGACAAAAACCGCGGTTTCTGTCGAGCCGTAGAGCTGTTTCAGATTGATGCCGATCGAGCGGTAGAACGTGAACAGGTCCGGCCCGATCGCCTCGCCGGCGGTGTAGGCGACGCGCACGCGGTTCAGGCCGAGCGTATTGCGCAGCGGCCCGTAAACAAGGATGTTGCCGAGCGCGTACTGCAGCCGGTCGGCCGCGCCGATCGGCTTGCCGTCGCTGGCGACCGACTTGCCGTCCATCAGCGCCGGGCCGATGCGTTTGGCCACCTCCATGAAATGTTCGAACAGCCGGCGCTTGATCGCCGCGGCGTCCTCCATCCGGATCATCACGCTGGTGAGCAGCCCTTCGAAGACCCGCGGCGGCGCGAAATAGTAGGTCGGGCCGATTTCCTTCAGGTCGATCATCACCGTCTCGGCCGACTCCGGGCAGTTGACGACATAACCGCATACCAGCCACTGCGCATAGCTGAAGATGTTCTGGCCGATCCAGGCCGGCGGCAGATAGGCCAGCACCTCCTCGTCATGGCTCAGCTTGTCGAACTCGGCGCCGGCGCGGGCGCGATCGAGCAGGCTGGTATGGGTGTGGACGACCCCTTTCGGATTGCCAGTGGTGCCCGAGGTGAAAAACATCGCCGCGACGTCGTCTGCCTTGACCTTTGCGATCTCGGCTTCGAAAAAGCCGGAATGGGCAGCGGCGTGGGCGCGGCCGGCCTCGATCAGCGCATCGAGCGAGGCCAGCCCCGGCTCGTCGTAATTGCGCATGCCGCGGCCATCGTCGTACCAGATGCGGGCGAGTTGCGGGCACGAGTCGCGCAGCTCGAGCATCTTGTCGACCTGCTCCTGATCCTCGACGATCGCCATCGCGACGTCGGCGTTGTTGATCGGGAAGGCGAATTCGGCGGCCGCCGCATCCTGGTACAGCGGGATCGGCACCGCGCCGAGCGATTGCGCGGCCAGCATCGACGCATAAAGGCGAGGCCGGTTGTCGCCGACGACGACGATGTGGTCGTCGCGCTTCAGCCCGGCGGCGGCCAGCCCGCCGGCGATTTCACGCACCAGCGTTGCCAGTGCCGACCAGCTCATCGTCTGCCAGATGCCGTAGACCTTTTCACGCATCGCCGGTGCGTCCGGTCGTTCTTCGGCATGTTTCAGCAGCAGTCGCGGAAAATCCATCTGCACCGCGGTCTCCTGGTTATGGGTTGTTCGCGTGGCGCTTGCTGCACCAACCGCAAGCGCACTGTAGGGCCAGGTTTGACGCCATGCTGTCGTTCTGACGACAATCCTAGGGTCTGTCCGCAGAGGTCTTTCCCGCAATGCGCCCTGATCAGCATGTTGGCCATCGGTCCGTAGAGGGCTCCGCCTCAAGCAATTCCATCGATGGCAAGGCGCCGCCCTTGCTCACCCGCGCGCGACTGGCCGGGCGCGACGAACTGGCCGGCATCCCGTGGCTGGCTTCGCTGCAGGCCGATGAGCGCAATCGCGTGACCGCCGACCTGCAAGTGGTCGAGATCGATCCCGGCGAAGTCCTGTGCAGGGTCGGCCGGCCGGCGACCTTCTGGTTCGGCGTCATCGACGGCCTGCTGAAAATGAGCAACGATTCGTTGCAGGGCATCCCGATCACCTTCACCGGCATTCCGCCGGGCGGCTGGTTCGGCGAGGGCACGGTGCTCAAGCGCGAGCCCTACCGCTACAACATCGAGGCGCTGCGGCGCAGCCTGGTCGCCGGCCTCGGCGTCGATACCTTCCACTGGCTGGTCGACCGCAGCATCCCGTTCAACCGCTTCATCACCCAGCAGCTCAACGAGCGGCTCGGCCAGTTCATTGCCGCACGCGAGATCGACCGCATGAGCGACCCCGATGCCCGGGTTGCGCGCAGCCTCGCGGCGCTGTTCCACCCGGTGCTTTATCCGGGCGTCGGCGAGATCCTGCGCATCACCCAGCTCGAGCTCGGCTACCTCGTCGGCCTGTCACGTCAGCGCGTCAACGAGGCGCTGCAGCGGATGCAGGAGGCAGGCGTGATCCGCATCGAATACGGCGGCGTCCGCGTGCTCGACCTGCAGGCCTTGCGCGCCTACCGCCAGCCTTGAGCGATGGGGCGGAATCGCCTCACGGATTGGAGATACCGGCGGCAACGTGCCCCGACGGCACGTGCAGCGCGGCATTCTCGATGTGCCCGGTCTGGTCGTCGAAGAAGAAGTCGGGTTCGAACTCGCGCAGGAACTCGCCTTTCGGCAACCCACCGAGGAACATCGCCTCGTCGACCTCGATATTCCAGTCCATCAGCGTGCGGATCGCCCGCTCGTGGGCCGGCGCGCTGCGCGCGGTGACGAGCGCGGTGCGGATGCGCATGCCGCCGGCCGGGCGGTGCTGCAGCCGCTGCAGCGCAAGCAGCACCGGCTTGAACGGCCCGGCGGCCAGCGGATGGGTCGCGTGGTCGCGCTCGTGGGCCTGGAAGGCGTCGAGCCCGCCGCGCTGGAATACCTGCTCGGATTCGTCCGAGAACAGCACCGCATCGCCGTCGAAGGCAATCCTCACTTCGTCCGGATGGGCGTCGGAGGCGCGCTTGCTGTGCGGAAAGACCCGCGCCGCCGGCACCGCGCACCGCAATGCCGAGCGGACGTCGTCCTCGTTGGCCGACAGAAAGAGGTTGGCGTTCAGCGGCCGCAGATATCGCCAAGGCGATCCGCCACGGGTGAACACACCGCGCTGTATCGGCATCCCGTAGTGCTGGGCCGAACGGAACACCCGCATGCCGGAGACCGGATCGTTGCGCGACAGGATCACGACCTCGACCAGCGGTTTGTCGACATTGAATGCCAGCAGCTTGTTGACCAGCGAAAACGCGACGCCCGGCTTTGCCGTCACATCGAGCCGGTCGAGCTGCAGCTGCATGTAGGCGCGGTCGTCCTGCGATTCGAACAGCAGGTTCTCCTCCTCGAAATCGAACAGGGCACGCGACGAAATGGCTACGACGAGCTGGCCGTCGAACGAGACTGGCATCGGTATGGCGCGAGGCGAGAAAAATCCTTGTAGCACAGGCCGGAGGCGGCCGGCGAGCGGCAAAACGTGAAAGTGTTGCATGACGCGCGAGCGCGGCGCCGAGTTCGGCGTCGGCGCTGCAGCGTCGGGTTATGCTCGAAGCGCTCCGCGTGATGCGGCGCTGATCGGCCGCATGCGCCGTGCTGGAGCGGATGCCGGGCCGCGTCAAAGGCCATCCGCCTCGACAGGCAGCTGGAGGAATCGATGACGAAAGTCTGTAGTCGCTGCGATACGGAAAATACCGACGCTGCCAAGGTCTGCAAGCTGTGCGGCACGCCGTTTGCGCCGGCGGCCGGTGGCTCTGGCCTGCTGAATTCGGGCAACCGCACGTCGGCCGATGCGCCGCCGCCGGATGACGACGACAGCGATGCCACGGTGATGATGCGGGTGCCGCCGCGACCGCCGACGGCAACGCCAGCGGCGGCGGCCGGCGGCATGGCCGGCGCAGTGCCGCCGATGCCCGAACCGGCACCCCAGGCGATGCCGGCCCCATCGGATTCATCGCTGCTCGACCTGCTCGGTGAGCCTGCGCCGGCGACAGGAGCTGCCGCATACCCACCACCGCCGCCACCCGCTGCCGCGGCGCCGGCGATCGAAGCGCGTGAATCCGCTGAGGCGATGGCCGCCAGCGCAACAGCCGACGACGGCGGCTCTTCGCGCAAGCTGATCTGGGCCGGCCTGGCGGTCGTCTTGCTGCTGGTCATTGGCGGCGGCTACTGGTTCACCAGCGGCGACGACGCGACCGCGCCGCCGGCCGCGACGGCGACGCCGCCAGGCGAAAGCACGCCGGCGCCGACCGCGGCGACGCCGCCTGATGCGCAGCCCACCACAGCGCCGTCGACCGCTGGAGCAGCCGACACGCCGGCACAGTCGCCAACCGGCTTGCCAAGCCTGCCGACGACTGCCGAGCGGCCGGCTGAAGTGCCGGCGCAGCCGATGCCGGCCACGCCGCCGACCATCGAGCAGGCGACGCCGCCGCCGTCCAGCCTGCCGCCGCCGCCGGTTGCGCAAACGCCGCGGCCAGTCGAGCCGCCGCCGGCCGCGCCGGTGACGCCGCCGCCGCGGCAGGCGGTTGCGCCGAAGCCGGCACCGCGGCCTGCCGCGCCGGCCTACACACCGCCAGCGGCAGAGGCCGAGCCGTCGAAGCCGCCGGCGGCGCTGGCCAACAGCCCGCAGGAAGCCTGTGCCGACCAGCGGCTGCTCGCGCGGCCGTTCTGCATGCACGAACAATGTGCCGGAGCCCGCTTCAAGAACCATCCGCAATGCATCAAGCTGCGAGAGGACCAGCTGCGTGGCGGCTGACCGGCGCGGCGGCCGATGAAGCCGGCTGAGATCGTTGATGCGGCGCTGGCGACGCGCGCACTCGGCAGTAACCTCGACCTCGAGGTGCGTCGGGTAGGTGCTATCCGACGTGCGGCAGCGCAGTTGGCCGAATGTCTGACGACACCTCTCTCGATAAGCTGACCCCGGTGATGATGCATGGGGAGAAAGCGATGAGGGAGATCAGCCATTCGGACAATCTGGGCGACTACGCAAATGCCGTGTCGCGTACACCGCACCCGACCGTGCAATGGCTTTGGGGCGCCGCAGCGCTGCTGCTGGCAGCGATTCTCCTGACCAGTTTCTACAACGTGACACAACAGGCGGTCGCACGCTCGCACCTGCATTGGGCCAATGCGGTGCAGCAGCCGCTTGCCTGTGCTTCGTCGTCGTACGCCGATGAGCGGTGTGGCTCGAGCGGCAATGCGAAAATCGACGGCCTCGTGATCGGCCAGGTCGCTCGCGAGTAAGCCTTCTCGCAGGACCGCATCCAGGATCAGTGTCTCCCGCACCAGCCACTGCCGACCCCGCCGCCGAGGATGGACCACGCGATGCGGTGACACCACCTTCGCTGCTGGTCTGCACCGAGTGCGCGCAGCCGCATCGCTGGGTCGATCTGGCGCCGAGCCGACTCGCCCGGTGCAGCCGCTGCGACGCGGTCGTTGCGCGCGGGCACCGGCTCGACGCCCAGGCGCTGCTGGCGCTGACGGTGGCAGCGCTGATCGTCTTTCTGATCGCCAACAGCGCCAACCTGATCACGATCAGCCTGCGCGGCGCCGACGTGTCGACAACGGTGCCGATGGCGATTGCCGCGGCGTGGCGCGATGACGCCCGGCTGGTCGCGGTGCTGGCCGCAATCACCGCGGTGATTGCGCCGGCAGCCTTCATCGCGCTTCGCTTGCTGGTGCTGGTGCCGCTGGTCGTGCAGCGCCGGGTGCCGCCATGGATGGGTTTGACGATGCGGCTGCTGCATGCCAGCGGCCGCTGGAATACCGTCTCGGTGCTGGCCATCGGCGCCTTGTTGTCGCTGGTGCGGATCGCCGATCTGGCGCAGGCGTCGGCCGGTGCCGGGCTGGTCGCGCTCGGCGGCCTGGCGATCCTGCTCGCTGCGATCGAGTCCGCCGGGCTGCGCCATCTCTGGGCCGAGCAGGAACCGCCGCGGCCGATTGAGGTTTCAGCCGGCAGCCGCCGTTGGCTGGGCTGCGAATGCTGCGGTTGGGTTGGCACGGTTGCCGACGAGACCGGGCCGCCGGTGTCCTGCCCACGCTGCGGTCATCCGATCGAGCATTCACGTCAACTCGGCCTGCAACGCACCTGGGCGCTGCTGTTTGCCGCGCTGGTGTTGTTCATTCCCGCCAACCTGATGCCGATGATGAGCACGACACAGGCGCTGCGCGAGACGCCGCACACGCTGATCGGCGGCATCGTCGAGCTGTGGCATGCCGGTGCGATCGGCCTGGCGGTGCTGGTATTTGTCGCCAGCATCGTCGTGCCGCTGGTGAAGATCGGCGCGCTGGCGGTGCTGGCCTGGAGCGTCAACCATGCCTCGCAGTGGCGGCGCGTCGAGCGGGCACGTCTGTACCGGCTGATCGAGGCGGTCGGCCATTGGTCGATGCTCGATGTCTATGTCGTCGTGCTGCTGGTCGGCATGGTACGTTTCGGCAACCTGGCAAGTGCGTCGTCGGGCCCCGGCCTGCTGGCGTTTGCAGCAGTCGTCGTATTGACGATGCTGGCCACCCATGATTTCGATCCGCGCTGGATCTGGCAATCTCGCCCCTCGCGCCGGCGCTCGACCGGCAACCGCAGTCCCGGAATGTCCGCATGACCGAACGCCCGACCGATCAGCCGCGGCCTGCCGCCGACCCGGCGCTGCCGACGCCGACAGTGACCAGGGCCAACCGTTTCCACCTGTCGCTGGTCTGGCTGGTGCCGATCGTCGCGATCCTGCTCGGTGCGTCGCTGCTGCTGCGCAACTACCTCGAGACCGGCCCGCGAATCCAGATCGAATTCAACACCGCTGAAGGGCTCGAGGAAGGCAAGACCGAAGTCCGCTTCAAGGAGGTGGTGGTCGGCCGGGTCGAGAAGGTGTCGCTGCGCGACGACCGCAAACGCGTCGTCGCGACGGTGCAACTGGACCGCTCGGCAGCGTCGATGGCCGTCGAGGACACCCAGTTCTGGGTCGTGCGCCCGCGCATCGGCACCGCCGGCATCAGCGGGCTGGGCACCTTGTTCTCCGGCGTCTATATCGGCGTCGACGCCGGTGTTTCCGATGTGTCGCGGCGCCGTTTTGTCGGTCTCGAGTCGCCGCCGTTCATCCTGCGTGGCGAGCCCGGAGCCAGTTTTGCACTGGTCGCCGACGACCTCGGTTCGCTCGATGTCGGCTCGCCGGTGTACTACCGCCGGGCCAAGGTCGGCCGCGTCGTCGGCCATTCGCTCGATCCGAAACAGGATGAGCTGACGGTGAAGATCTTCATCGATGCGCCCTACCACCAACTGGTGACGCCGCAGACGCGGTTCTGGAATGCCAGCGGCGTCGACCTGACGTTGAATGCGAACGGCCTGACGCTGGACACGCAGACGCTGTCGTCGGTGCTGGCCGGCGGCATTGCCTTCGAACGGCTGCCGACCGCGCTGCCCGAGCCGCCCGCCGCCGATGGCAGCCGCTTCAAGCTGTTCAACGATCGCAAGGCGGCGCTGGCGCCGCCCGATGGCGAGCCGGTGCAGGCCAGGATGGTGTTCGACCATTCGGTGCGCGGGCTCGTGATCGGTGCGCCGGTCGATTTTCTCGGTGTCGAGATCGGCAAGGTGAAGACGATCGAGTTGATGCGCGATGTCCGCCGCCGGCGCTTTCCGGTCGAGGTGACGGTGGATCTGTTCCCGCTGCGCCTGGGCAAGCTGCGCGACGCCTTGCTCGGGCCTGCCGATGCGTTGCCGCCGCCACCGGCCGGCGCGGTGATCGGTGATGTCGAGGGCCGCGACAACAGCACCCGTGCGGTGCAGAAACTGGTTGCGCAGGGCCTGAAGGCGCAGATGCGCACCGGCAATCTGCTGACCGGGCAGCTCTACATCGCGCTCGACTTCTTCCGCGACGGCAGTACGGCGACGGGCGCCGATGGCCGGCAGAAAACCGCGGCCGTCTCGGGCAAACGAAAGACACGCGAACAGCGGCGCGCCGAGCGCGAGGCGCGGCTGGCACTGGCCGAACAGCAGGCGGCGGCCGAAGGCGTGATCACGCTGCCGACCGTGCCGGGCACATTGAGCGAAATCCAGCCCCAACTGGCGCAGATCGTCGAGAAGATCAGCCGCATACCGTTCGATGCGATCGGCCGCGATGTGCAGGAGACCTTCAGCAGCGCGAAATCGACGCTCGGCAATGCCGACCGCGCGGTGACCCGGTTGACGCCGGAGGCGATGAAGGCGGTCGAGGAATTGCAGGCCACGCTCGGCAAGGCGCAGCAGTCGATCGACAACCTCGACCGCAACCTGCTCAACGAGACCGCGCCGCTGCAGCGGCAGACCGAGCAGGCGCTGGCCGAGGTGCAACGCGCGGCGCAATCGCTGCGCGTGCTGGCCGACTACCTGCAGCGCAATCCGCAGTCGCTGATCCGCGGCAAGCCGGCCGACGAACCCCTGTCGACGTCCGCGCCGCGCCTGCCAAGCTCGTTGACCCGCCCGCCGATGCCAACCGCCGACCCGTCGGCCCCGCCGCGATGAAGATTTTTCTGCCAATGTCGCCCGCGCTGCGGCCGTTTGAGGACTCGATGCCGACGCCATCGAGCCGTCGGTCCGCTCTGGCGCTGCTGTGTGGCACCGCGTTGCTCGCGGTCGGCTGTGCGTCCTCGCCGCCGGCAGTGCGTTTCCACAGCCTGCTCGGTTCGGACGCCGGGCCCGTCGTGACCAGCGAGGTTGCTGCGGTGGGCGCACCGCTGCGGCTGGTCGTCGCGCCGGTCGGCATTCCGCCGGCGGTCGATCAGCCGCAGTGGCTGGTGCGCCGCGCAGACGATACGCTGCAGATGCTCGAGCAGGATCGCTGGGCTGCACCGCTCGCCGACGAACTGCGCGCCGCGCTGCAGTCGCGCCTCGCCGCGCGCTGGGGTGTCGTCGATGGTTCGTTGCCGCGCCAGGCCGAAGCTGATGATCGGCCGGCATGGCGCCTCGTTGTCGATGTACAGCGCATCGATGCGCGGCCGGGCAGCAACACACTGCTCGACGCGCGCTGGTCGCTGCTGCCGCCACAACGCGGTGCCGCGGCCCAGCCATGCAGCACACGCATCGTCGAGCCGGTTCAGGGCAGCGGGACGGTGCCGATCGCCGCCGCCTACCGGCGATCGGTGGCCCGTCTGGCCGACCAGATCGGCGCCTCGTTGCGCGCCGCTGCCGGCTCCGGCACGGCGGTCGGCTGCCCGCCGGCCAACAGTGCGCCAACGGTCTGACGCCTCGGCCGCGGCTTGCCAACGGCCACTGATCGGTGCACGCTGGCCGGGCCGGTCCCATGACGGGGCGGAGGAGCAGTCATGAGTTTTGCCGCAATGATCGGCCGGGCCGCATTGAAGCCGTTTGCCAGCGCCTTGCCGAGCATGGGAGACACCGAACGCGCCGCGCTGGAGGCCGGCAGCGTCGGCTTCGAAGGTGAATTGTTTGCCGGCCGGCCCGATTTCGACGCCTTGCTGGCGCGCGGCCCGAACCGCCTGACCGGGCAGGAGCAGCATTTCCTCGATCATGAGGTCGTGTTGCTCAATGCGATGCTGAACGATCACGAGATCGACGAGGCCGGCGATCTGCCGCCCGAAGTCTGGCAATGGCTGCGCGAGCGGCGCTTTTTCGGGATGATCATTCCGCCTGAACATGGCGGCCTCGGCTTCGGCCATTTTGCCCATGCCGCGGTCGTCACGAAGATCGCGACGGTCAATGTCGCTGCCGCCGTCACCGTGATGGTGCCGAACTCGCTCGGCCCGGCCGAACTCCTGCTGCGTTATGGCACGGCCGAACAGAAGGACCACTATCTGCCGCGGCTCGCCGACGGCCGCGAATTGCCGTGTTTCGGCCTGACCTCGCCGTATGCCGGATCCGATGCGGCATCGATTCCCGATCTCGGCGTATTGACCGAACGCGAGATCGACGGCCGGCGCGTGCGTGGCTTCGTCGTCAATTTCGACAAGCGATACATCACGCTGGCGCCGGTGGCGACCGTGGTCGGGCTGGCCTTCCAGGCTTGCGACCCGACGCGGCCCGAAGGCGAGCAGTTGCTCGGCATCACTTGCGCGTTGATACCGGTGCCGACCGAAGGCATGGAGATCGGCCGCCGCCATCGGCCGATGAATTCGGCGTTCATGAACGGGCCGATTCGCGGCACCGATGTCTTCGTGCCGATGGACTGGGTGATCGGCGGCGAAGCCAGGGTCGGCCAGGGCTGGCGGATGCTGATGGAGAGCCTGGCGGCCGGGCGTGCGATTTCGCTGCCGGCGCTCGGCGCAGCGATGCAGCAGACCAGCCTCTTCGTCGTCAACGGCTATTCGCAGGTCCGCGAGCAGTTCGGCTTGCCGATCGGGCGCTTTCACATCATTGCCGCGATCATTGCGCGGATGGCGCTCGACTTGTATGCCAGCGACGCCGCCCGCCGCTATACCGCGGCCGCGCTCGATGCCGGGGAGCAACCGAGTGTTGCCAGCGCGGTCCTGAAGGTGCAGCTGACCGAGGCCGGGCGGCGCTCGGTCACCGACGGCATGGATGTCCTCGGCGGCAAGGGCATCAGCCGCGGGCCGGGCAACCTGCTTGGCGTTGCCTACCGGCATGCGCCGATCGCGATCACCGTCGAAGGCGCCAACCTGCTGACGCGTGCGCTGATCATCTTCGGCCAGGGTGCGGTGCGTTGCCATCCGCATGTGCTCGACGAGATGGCGGCGGTCGAGGCCGGTGATGCCGAGGCGCTCGGCAAGGCCTTGCTCGGGCACCTGGGCCATGTATTTGCCAATCTGCGCCGCGGGCTGTTCGGCGCACCGGTGATCGGCCAGGTGCCGGACGAATTGCGGGCCGAGGCCGCCGGCATCGCGCGGCTGTCGGCGCAGTTTGCGCTGACCGCTGATCTGGCAATGGGCCTGCTCGGCGGCCGGCTGAAGCGGATGGAATTGTTGTCGGCCCGCCTTGGCGACGTGTTGTCTGCGCTTTATCTGGCTGCGGGTTGTCTCTGGCGGTATCAGGTCGATGCGGCGCCGGAGATGCTGCCATTGGCCCGCGCCGCGATCAGCAGGCAGCTGGCACTGGCGGCGGCCACGCTGCACGGGCTGCACCGCGAGTTGCCGGGCTGGCCGGTCAGGCTGCTGGCGCCGGCGCTGCGCGGCGGTGCCCGCAAGCTGCAGCCGCTCGACGATCGCGAACTGCTGACGCTGGCCGAATCGCTGCGCACCGACCCCGCGCTGGTCAAGCGGCTGTGCCCCGACCTCGGCGTGCCGAAGGGTGGCGGCCTGCTCGACCTGATGCGTGCACTCGAACTGGCGCAGCCGATCGCCGACGAAGTGCCCGAGCTGAACCGCGCGCTGCGCCGCACCCGCTCATTGCAGGACGCTGCCGCCGGAGCCAGCGACCCGGCCGCTGCACTGGCCTATCTTGAAGCAGCGGACAAGGTCATCCAGGTCGACGATTTCGCACCCTGATCCGGCTGCGCTGGCCGCTGCTTAGAAACCCATCCGCGGGCGGCGCTGCTTTTGGGTGCCGAGGTCGTCGACCGTCAGCTCGCTGCGGCCAGCCATTTTTGCCGCACCAAATGCCGAGCGCAGCAAGTGGCCGAGTTCGCGCGGCGAGACGCCTTCGAGTGCATCGAGCACCGCGTCGGCCGGTTCGGCAGCAAAAAAGTCGCCCCAGCGGTGCGCGGCGCGCTGTTCGCGGTACATCGCCGCAGCAATCACCCTGGCCTCCTCGCGGGTCGGCGGGCGGACCTCGATCACCCGCATCCGGCTGAGGATAGGCTCCGGCACCGACCGCGTATCGTTGGCGGTCGCGATCCACAGGATGCGCGATGCGTCGACCGGCAGATCGACATATTCATCGACGAATTCGGCCGCGGTATCGCGCTCGAGCAGCGCATAGAACGCGCCGAGCGGGTCGTACTGGCCGCTCGACGCCTTGTCGATCTCGTCGATCGTGACGACCGGGTTCGACGTTTCGCCGTGCAGCAGCGTCTCGAATACCTTGCCGGGTTTTGCGCCTTGCCAGGTTGCGGCCGAACCGCCGACGACCCAGCCGGCGGTGGTCTGCGCGAGGCTGATCGTGGCATTGCCGGTGCCGAGGATTGCCGCCAGCCCGCGCGCAAAGCGGGTCTTGCCGACGCCGGGATCGCCGACCAGCAGGATCGGCGTCAGTTCGAGCGGATCGTCGGTATCGACGACCAGCGCGATTTCGCGCAGCACCTCGTCGATCACATCGCCGAAATTCGGCGATTGCGCGCGCCATTCGCTGACATCAGGTACAGCCGATGGCTTGCTGACGAAGCGTTCGCCGCCGCGTTCAATCATTTTCTCGTACAGCCGCGCCAGCGCGCGCGAGTCCTCGGGCAACTGGCCGAGGGCGCGCTCGACGTTCGCGGTCTTGTAGATCTCGTGGTAGGCGGCAAGTGTTATCGGCATGGCACAACTCCCTGATCGCTCCTGCAGACATGCTTGCGTTTTCTCGCCGAACGGTCACCGGGTGAATGAGCCATTGAACCTCCAATTGCTGATTCCGCACTTCGATTGAACAACGATTGCCTTTTACCAAACAACAAAAATGCCGGCATTTGCGTTGACATTTCCGGGTTTGCACAAGCCATGCCAGGATCAACCGGCGCGACCGCGGAGGCGGCAGCCAGGCGCACCCCTCCCGGCGCGTCGCGCCAATCACCACCACCTCGGAGCTCGATCGTGACCCGCGAGTCGGCAAGGCCGTCATGGTGGCGCAGGCTGGTCTTCGGCACGCCGGTGATCCGCGTATTTGCGCGCGCGGTGCAGCGCTATATCCGCCACCAGAGCGCCAACCAGGCCGGCAGCGTCGCCTTCTCGTCGGTGCTGGCGATGTTTCCGCTGCTGATCCTGATCTCGGCCGCCGCGGCCTTCATCGGCCATCCGGGCGATGCGGCAACCCTCGCCGAGCGGGTGATCGGCTATACGCCGCCGGTCGTCCAGGCGTCGCTGCAGCCGGTCGTCGACCAGGTGCTGCGACACCGCAGCGAGGCCTTGCTCGCGTTCGGCCTCGTCGTGACGCTGTGGACGGCATCGTCGGGCGTGCAGGCGATCCGCACCGCGCTGAACCGGGCCTATGGTGTCGAGCAGAGCTTGTCGTTCTGGAAGGCGCGGCTGAAGGTGACGCTGTTCACCGCGATCGTCGGCTCCGGCATCGTTCCCGCGTTCAGCACGATCGTGATCGCGCCCTATGTCTGGCAACTGCTCGACGACAACGCCGGCGCCCATGCCGAGCTGCTGCGCGACGTCATCCGCTACGCCTCGGCATTCGGGGTGCTCAGCATGATGTATGCGCTGCTGTATGGCTGGCTGCCCGACATCCCGCAGCGGCTGTCGACGGTCCTGCCCGGCGCAATGATCGGCGCCGCAATGTGGGTCTTCGCCGCCGCCGTGCTGTCGCAGACCCTGCGCAGCGCCGGCAAGCTGCTGCTCGTCTACGGCGGCTTCGCCGGCGCCGTCGCCACCCTCGTCTTCCTCTACATCAGCGCCGCCACCCTGATCTTCGGCGCCGAAATCAACGCCGTGCTGCGCAGCAAAGCGGAAGACGTAGACGACTGAGCGTAGCCTGCGGGTGCAAGACCTGCCGGAACTGCGAGCCGCAGGCGAAGCAGCCATCAAGCCACATCCGCGGATCCGGCTCTGCCGGTCCGCCGGATGGGCCTTGCAGGCCGCGTCGGGCCAGTGGCCCGACTCCTCGCCAGGCATGGACGGTCCACCGGACCGTCCATGTCCGGGCTCGGCCCCTCGGGGGCAGGAGCGATAGCGACTGGGGGGCCCTGTCCGGCGCCGGGCCGCCCCAAGCCGGACGACGCCCCTTGGGGGCAGGAGCGAAGCGACTGGGGGGCCCTACTTCACCCAGGTATTGAGCTGAATGATCGGCAACAGCACCGCCAGCACGATCAGCATCACGACGCCGCCCATCGCGACGATCAGCAGCGGCTCGAGGATCGTCGCCATCTGCATCGCACGGCGCTGCACCTCGGCCGACAGCTGATTCGCCGCGCGCTCGAGCATGCGCGGCAGCTGCCCGGTCTGTTCGCCGAGCCGAGAAAACATCGCGAGCAGCCCCGGAAACCGCTTCTTGCCGGCCAGTGCGGCGGCCAGCGGCGCGCCTTCTCGCACCAGCACCAGCGCGTCCATCGCATCGGCGCGCATCGCGCGGTTCGACAGGGTTTCGGCCGCCGCCTGCAGCGCCTTCAGGATCGGCACGCCGGCGCCGGCCAGCATCGCCAGCGTGCCGGCAAAACGCGCCGCGTTGTAGCCGCGGGACAGCCGGCCGATCAGCGGCAGCCGCAGCCAGGCGGCGTCGAAACGCAGCCGGAATGCCGGATTGCGCAACATCACCATCAGCGCCGCGCCGCCGCCGACGAGGCCGAGCACGATCAGCCAGCCGTGGTTGCGCAGCATGCTGCTGACGCCGAGCATCGCCACCGTCAGCGTCGGCAGCGCGCGTTTCGAGCTGCTGAACACCGACGCCACCTGCGGCACGACATAGGTGACGAGGAAAACGACGATGACGACGGCGATCAGCGAGACGATCGCCGGATACAGCGTCGCGCCGATCAGCTTCGCGCGCAAGGCTTGTCGCGCCTCGAGATCGTCGGCCATGCGCTCGAGCACCTCGCCGAGGGCACCGCTTTGCTCACCGGCCGCGACGACGCCGCGATAAACCTCGTCGAATTCGCGCGGCGCGCTGCCGAGCGCCCGCGCGAAGGTCGAGCCGCCATTCACCTCGGCGCGCAGGTGGGCAACCAGTTCGCGCTGCCGTTCGTCGTCGGCTTCCTCGGCGAGCGCGGTCAGCGCGCGTTCGAGCGGCAGGCCGCTGCCGACCAGGCCGGCCAGTTGCCGGGTCCAGACCGTCAGCCCGGTCGAATTGAAGACCTTGCGCGTCAGCTGCAGGCCGCTCGGCCCGGTGCCGGCCGAGGCGACCTGCGACACCGCCATCGGCACCAGCGACTGCGCGCGCAGCTGCGAACGCGCGGCGCGCGGATTGTCGGCCTCGAGCAGCCCGGTCAGCGTCTTGCCGGCGGCGTCGAGTGCCTCGTAGCGGTAGGCGGGCATCGTCGTCCGCTTCGTTTATTCGCGGGTCACCCGCACGACCTCTTCGGCCGAGGTGATGCCGGTGCGCACCAGCCGCTCGCCGTCTTCGCGCATCGACAGCATGCCGCCAGCGCGCGCGGCGGCGATCAGATCGGCTTCGGCTGCCTGGCCATGGATCAGGCTGCGCACGTGATCGTCGGCGACCATCAGTTCATAAACGCCGGTGCGCCCCTTGTAGCCGCCGTGGCCACACTCGGCGCAGCCGACCGGATGGAATTCGCCATGTTCGTCCTGCCGGCGGCAGGCCGGGCACAACTTGCGAACCAGCCGTTGCGCGAGCACGCCGAGCAGGCTCGAGCTGAGCAGAAAAGGCTCGACGCCCATGTCGATCAGCCGCGTCACCGCGCTCGGCGCATCATTGGTGTGCAGCGTTGCCAGCACCAGGTGGCCGGTCAGCGAGGCCTGGATCGCGATCTGCGCGGTTTCATAGTCGCGGATCTCACCGATCATGATGACATCCGGGTCCTGACGCAGGATCGCGCGCAGCGCCTTTGCGAACGTCAGTTCGATTTTCGGATTCACCTGTGTCTGGCCGATCCCGGGCAGTTCGTATTCGACCGGGTCCTCGACTGTCAGCACATTGACCGAGCCGGTATCGATGCGGCCAAGCGAGGCATACAGCGTGGTCGTCTTGCCGGAGCCGGTCGGCCCGGTCACCAGCACGATGCCGTGCGGCTGCTGGATCAGCCGGTCGAAGCGGCGCAGCACCTCGCCACTCATGCCGAGGCTTTCCAGCGTGAAGCGGGCTTCGCCCTTGTCGAGCAGGCGCAGCACCGCGCGTTCGCCATGCGCCGACGGCAGCGTCGAGACCCGCACGTCGACCGCACGGCCGCCGATGCGCAGCGAGATCCGGCCATCCTGCGGCAGGCGCTTCTCGGCGATGTCGAGCTCGGCCATGATCTTCAAGCGCGAGATCAGCGCCGCATGCAGCGCCTTGTTCGGCTGCACGACCTCGCGCAGCTTGCCGTCGACGCGAAACCGCACCGCGCTGCTGCGTTCATAGGGCTCGATGTGGATGTCGCTGGCGCCGTCCTTCGCCGCCTGCGTCAGCAGCGCGTTGAGCATGCGGATGATCGGTGCATCGTTGGCGGCCTCGAGCAGATCCTCGACCGCCGGCAGCTCCTGCATCATCCGCGTAAGGTCGACCGCGCTCTCGACTTCGCCGATCACCGTCGCCGCGCTCGACTCGCTGCCGGCATAGGCCACCGCGATGCGCTGGCCGAGCGTCGCTGCCGGCTCATGTTCGATCCGGTCGACCTCGAAATTTCGCAGCACTTCGGACAAGGCCGGCGTCGCCGCCGCCGCGGCGACCCACAACACCAGCCGGTCACCCTCGTCCTCGAGCAGCAGCGAATGGGCCCGGGCGAAGCCGTAGGGCAGGGGGTGTCGTGTTGCCATCAGTTGCCGCCGTCCGCTCGGGCCGTCAGCGCGGTGCCGACGTCGCCGGCGGCACGTCGGACGGCGCCAGCGGGGCCGGCGCGACCGGTGGCGGCCGCAGCGGTGACGTCGTCGGTCCGTCCGGCGGCCCGTACATCGGCGGCAGCACCGGCGCCGCGTCGATCGACAGCAGCGGGCTCGGCTTCGGCTGCCGATCCTGCTGGCTGGCGCGGATCAGGTCGTAGCGGTCGAGCGTCATCCGGTCGGCGGTCTGGCCGTCGCGCATCACGATCGGGCGCAGGAAGACCATCAGGTTCGTCCGCTTCTTGCTGCGGCTTTCGCTGCGGAACAGCGCGCCGACATACGGCAGGTCGCCGAGCAGCGGCACCTTCGACGAGGTGTCGGTATATTTGTCCTCGATCAGGCCGCCGAGCACGAGGATCTGGCCGTCGTCGACGACGACGGTCGATTCGATCGAGCGCTTGTCGGTCGACGGGCCGGCATTGCTGGTGCCCGGCGCGGTGGTGCTCGACAGGCTCGACGATTCCTGGAACAGCGTCATCCGCACCGTGCCGCCTTCGCCGACCTGGGGTCGGATGCGCAGCGTGATGCCGACATCCTTGCGCTCGATGGTCTGGAACGGGCTGGTCGTCGAGGTGCCGGTATTGGTGAACTGGCCGGTGATGAACGGCACGTTGCTGCCGACGATGATCTTCGCCTCTTCGTTGTCGAGCGTGACCAGATTCGGCGTCGAGATGATGTTGGTGCTGGTCTGGCTCTGCAGGATGCGGGCGATTGCCGCCAGCCCGTAGGCGCCGGCGAAATCGCGGATCACGCCGAAGTTCAGCCCTTCGCCGAGCTTGATGTTCGCAAGCCCGGCGGTGCCGGTCGCGCCGGCAGCGGTGATCGTCGCGAGGTTGCCGATGCTGCCGAAATTGGTGCCACCGACCAGACCAGTACTGTCGCCCTTGTTGCCGATCAGACCCTGCCACTGGAAGCCGAAATCGGCGCTGTTGTCGCCCGACACCTCGACGATCATGCTTTCGATATAGATCTGCGCGCGCCGCGAATCGAGCTGTTCGATCATCGAGCGGATCTGTCGATACAGCGGCTCGGGCGCGGTGATGATCAGCGAATTGGTCGCCGGGTCGGCCTGCACGAAGCCGCCGGTGGACGGCGACGGCGACGCGCTGACCGGCGTCGTCGCGGCCGCGCTCGCGCCGCCGATCTGGCTGCCCGGCTGGCCGGTCTGCGCGCCGAGTGGCGACGCGGTCGGCGACGACATCGTGCCGCCGCTCGCGCCGCCGCCACTGCCGCCGCTGCCGCTGAAGGCTGCCCGCAGCACCGTCGCCAGTTTGGTGGCGTCGGCATTGCGCAGATGGACCACCCAGACATTGCCCTGCGCGCCTGCTCCCTGCAACGGGCGGTCGAGCTGCGCCACCAGCGAGCGCACATTGGCCATCCTGGCGCCGGTCGGCGCCTTCACGAGCAGCGAGTTGCTGCGCGGCTCGACCAGCACTTGCAGCGCGCCGCCGCCGGCGCCGGGCACGCCGGGTGTCGCCGTGGTATCGCCAAGCCGCTGCACCAGCGGCGCGATATCGGCAGCCACCGCATGCTGCAGCGGAATCACCTCGACATCGCCGGTGCCCGGCGTATCCATCGCGGCGATGATTTTCGCGATCCGCTGCAGGTTGTCGGCGTAGTCGGTGATCACCAGCGTGTTGCTGGCAGCCGTCGCGTTGATCGTATTGTTCGGGCTGATCAGCGGGCGCAGCACCGGCACCAGGTTGTTCGCGTTTTCGTGATCGAGCTTGAAAATCTGCGTCAGCACCTGGTCGCCGCGCCGCGACACGCTGTCGCCGATCGAGACGGTGCCGGTCTGCAGCTTGGCATCCGCTTCCGGCACCACCTTCAACAGGTCGCCGACTTCGACGACGGTGAAGCCGAGGCCACGCAGTGCCGCCAGGTAGTTGCGATAGGCCTCGGCCGGCCGCACCGCCTGTTCGCTGTACAGCGTGATCGTGCCCTTGACGCGCGGGTCGACGAGGATCTGCCGGCGCAGGATCACCGCCATCGCACGGCTGACTGCATCGATCTCGGCGTTGACGAAATTCAGCGTCACCGGTTCGCCGCGAAAACGCGGCGCCGCCGCGGCCGCCGTGCCGGCCTCGGTTTGTGCCAGCAGCAGTGCCGGCGAAGTCAGCAGCATCGCGGCGATCACGCTGTGTGCCAGAGGCCCGAGCTTGTCCATGTTCATCCGATCGAAATGACTGACCGCGCCCCTTGGCGTCGGCCGATGATATTCAGCAGGTTGCCCAGCACCGCTTCGTCGCCTGGGGTGGCCGCGCTGGCCTCGCCGCGCAGCCGCAGCCCGGCGCCGTCCCAGCGGCCATCGGCACGCAGGCGCAACGCGCCGTCGATCGTCGACAGCAGCAGTGCGCCACCGGCGCCGGCCGGGTCGGCGCGCAGCCCGAGGCGGTAGCTGCCGAGGCTGGGCAGTGTCGACAGCCGGGACGACAGATCGAGCAATTCGAGTTCGGCGCCGCCGCCGATCCGCCATCGCCCTTCGACCTCTTCGATCGTCAGCCCGTTCGAGCGCAATACCAGCTGCCCGCCGAGATCGAGCGTATTCCACGGCGTGCCGAGTCCGGCCAGCCAGCTGGCAGGCCAACGGGCGATCCAGTCGGAAGCCGGCTGCAGCCGCAAGCCGACCCGGCCGAGACCGGGTTTGAGCAGCAGCGTCGCCTGCTGGTTGATGCAGCATGCCTGTTCGAGCTCGATCGCCAGCGCAGCGCCGTCCAGCAGCCGCGGACGCAGCCGCCAATGCAGGCGGCCGGGCAGGGCGCTGGCGGCCCGGCTTTCCGGTCCGCCTGTCAATACGACGATCGCATTGCCATCCCAGATGCTGCCGCGCGACTCGGCGAGCAGCAGCCGGCCGTTGCTGGCCGATTCGACCGCACTCGCCAGCCAGCGCGCCGGTGCCCAGATGACGGTGGCCAGTACTGCGCCGACCAGCCCGCCGAACACTGCCCAGCGCCAGTTGCGGCTGCGCGCTGTCGCATCCGCTGCGGCCATCTCACGCCGCCGCATCATCTGCCGGCTCCGAGACCGACGACCAGCGAACCGGAATAGCCGGTGGCACCACGAACCACTTGCAACTCGATCGGACGGGCACGCGCCGCGCCGCGCGCCGCCTCCAGCCACTGCTGCAGCGATGCCGCATCGATGCCGTCGACATGCAGCGTGGCCCGGTCGCCCTGCACCACGAGCCGGCCCTTTGCACCGAGCTGACGAGTAGCCGCCTCGAGAGCGGCCGCCGCCTGGTTCGGCGATATCGGCGTCGCGCCGCGCAGCGTTGCCGCTTCGGCGGCAAGCGCACGCATTTCCTGCAGTTGCAGATCGAGTGTCGCGATCTGCGCCGGTGCTTCGCGCAGCGTGCGCAGCGCCGGCTGCAACGCAAGCAGCCAGACAAGAAGCACGCCGATGAACAGCGCCGCGGCGATGACGGCGCGGCGTTCGCGCACGGCGAGCGCTCGCCAGCGTTGCCCGGCGGCGGCCCGCCAGGCCAGCCAGCGAGCCGAAAGACCGGTGACGACCGGGTTGCTGGCCGCGTTCATCGAGCGCCCCGCGCCGGCGCCGGACCGATCTGCAGACGGCCTTCGGCGAGTGCGACGTTGTAGCCGCTGGCCCGCAGCCGGGCGCTGAAGCGGTCGATTTCCGGCGGCAGCCAGTCGTCGGCGGCGATGCTCAGCCGGCCCGGCTCGAAGCGCAGGTTTTGCGCCGGCGCCTTGCCGGCCGGCCAGGCTGCGGCGGCGGCCAGCAGCAGCGGTTCGAGATCCGAGCCGCCCGGCTTGCCAGCGGCAGCGCGCAGCGTCTCGACCTCGCGCCGCATCTGCAGCGGTGCATCGAGGATGCCGGTGATCTGCGGAAAACTGCCGCGCAACAGGTTGACCATCTCGGCGCGTTTCGCGCCGATGTCGCCACGCAGCTGCGCCGCCCAGGCATTCAGGCCGACCAGCTGCACCACCAGCAGCGCGACCAGGCCGATCCGCACCGGCCGCCAGGCCGGACCGAGCAGGCCGCGCCAGGCGTCGCGCAACGCCCGGCTGCCCTTGTGCCGCCGGGCCAGCTCGAACTGGCGCAGGTTCCACGGCGACTGCGCCGCCTGCAGCAGCCGCTGCGGATCGGTCAACAAGTCGACCGGTGCGCCGAGCCAGCCTTCTGCGGCTGCCGCCGCCGCCGGGCTCGCGGAAAAACGCGTGCCGGCTGCGGGCTCGGTCGGCAGCAGCGCGCGCGCCAGGCTGCCGTCCAGCCCGACGATCGCCACGCCATTCGCATCGGCCCAACTGAGCGCAACCGCCTCGGTGCCGCCGGCGGTGGCGCCGGTCGTCGAAAAGTGGCCGAGCGGCGGATCGACCGGCCAGGCCATCGGCACGATGCGGTCGACCGACAGATGGGATTGTTCGATCGCGGCGAGTTCACGCTGCAGCCAGCGCCGGTCGGTCACCGCAACAAAATCGATCGCTCCCGGCCTGGCCTGCGCTGCCAGCGCGAAGTGGGTGGTGGCCGGATCCTCGAGCAGTGCTTCCTCGAGCAGGCCGGCCAGTGCTGCCGGCATCCGGTTTGCCGGCGCCTTCGGAATCAGCAGCTTGTGCCAGCTGACATCGGTATCGGCCAGTGCGGCGACGACGCGGTCGGCTTTCGGCATCAACGCCGGCGCCGAGCGGCCGGTCTTGTCACATGCCGACCCGTCGGCACTCCAGACAAATTCGAACTCGGAACTCGCGGACGACGCGCTGGTGCCGTCGCCTTCGTGGCGCAACAGGCGCGCGCGCTGGCGCGGCTTGGTGGGAATCTGGATAACCAGCAGGGACATCAATCGGGGCCGGTGGAAATAAGCCGCAGGGGACGCAGGAGACCGTGCAATGCGCAACCGATGCCGACGGCCACGCGCATACCGGCACTTGATTGTAGGTAGGCGCCGCGGCGCCGATGTTGCCGAACGTTGCCGGCGGCTCTGTTGAGTTGGCGCAACAGGCCAGTGCGCCAGCTGGTCGGTGCAGGATCGGTCGGGCTCACGGTACCGCGCCGACCCGTTCACGCGTCAGCACCGTCACCTGGCGCTGCACCCGTTGAACCAGCGAGCGCTCCTCGAGGGCGCGCTCGCCGAGCCGCAGCCGGCCGCGCACCTCGAAAAAGCCCGATGCGACGGCAACCCGCCGTTCATCGAGTGTGATCGATTCGCCCAGCAGTGCCTGCACGCTGGCGATATTGTCGAATGGTCGCCGCTCGCGGGTCTGCACCAGCCGCTGCGCTCCGGCCGCGTCGAGCTTGTCGATCACCGCAACCATCACCTCGGCTGTTGCGGTATTCAGATTGATCGGCGTCAGCGCCGGCAGCAGCGCAACATGCGGTCGCATCAGCTGCAGCGCTTCGCGGTCGATGCCGAACCATGCCAGCTGCTCCAGCGACTGCGGGCGCAGCGGCGGATTCGGGTTTTGCTGCCGTTGCACGAAGCCCGCGGCACTGGCTCCACTCGCGGCCACCGGTACCGGCGCGGCTCCGGACCTGCCGTCCGGGTCGGCGTCGGCCAGCCCGTTGGCAATCGTCGCCGCGCTCGCCACCGGCACGCCGAGGCTGCCGAACAAGCGCTCGAGCGTCGCCAGTTCGGCAGCAACGACCTCGCTGCCGACGACCAGGTTGTTCAGGTTGTAGCGCGCCTGGGCATCGGTGACGCTGCCCGACAAAAAGGCCTGCGGCCCATCATCAAGATTGCTGTCGCCCTCGGCGGCCAGAAAACTCGACAGCCTCGCCTCGGCCAGCGGCACCGCCCACGGCTCTCCGAGGTGGTCGACGTTCGGGTTGTCTTCACGCAGGATCAGCCGCGCCCAGTCGAGCGCGCCGGCGAGGATCCAGGCCGACTGGCTGCGCGCGCGTTCGGCGGCCTCGACGCGGGTCGCGCGCCATTGCTGCCAGACCATCGCGGCAGCGAGCGTTGCCACCAGCGTGACGATCAGCATCGCGAGCAGCAGCGCGGCGCCGCGCTGGGCGGTGCGCGGCGGCCGCCCGAGCCGGCGGTCTGCCGCCGTCATGGCCGCGCCCCGAGCATGATGTCGCGGGTCAGGCTGCCCTGGCGCGGCTGACCGGGTGCGAATTCAAGCAGCAGCCGCACGCCGCTGGGCATCTCGACCCGCGTCGGCACAAAGGTGGTGCCGGCCCGGCGGTCGCCGCTGGACTGGGCATTGCTCCATTCGTTGCCACGATAGAAATAGAGCTGCCAGCTGGCCAGGCCATCGATCAGCCGCAGCTGGCCGGTTTCGTTGCCTTGCAGCTGCTGGCTGCGCAGCCAGCTTTCCTGCAACTCGCTGCGCAGCGTGACGACCGGCCCGGCCCAGCGCTGCCAGACCATCTCGCGCGGAGGTTCGGCGCCTGGCTCGGTCTGCAACACGCTCGCCGAATGCAGCGCCCAGACGACCACCTGCATGCCGCCGGGCGCGCGCCGCGTCAGCCGCAGCGACGCGCCGTCGAACAGCAGCGCCGGAACGACCGGCGTCTCCTGCAGCGACGCCAGGTCCTGCTCCCATTGCGCGAGCAAGGTGTTCAGCAGCAGGCTGCGCTGCAACTCGGCCTGGCTGTTGTCGCGGCTGCGCACGATGACGGCGACGCCCTGCCAGGCCATTCCGGCGAGGATGGCCATGATCAGCAGCGCAACCAGCACCTCGACCAGCGTAAAACCGGCGGCGCTGTGCCGGTGCTGCGGGAAGCGGATCGCGCTGCCTGGCATCAGAAGCGCCCGAGCACGGTCGATACCGTCAGCAGCGGCTGCGCCTGCGCGTCGCTGACCGACGCATCGACACGGCGGAAATTCGGATTCGGCGTCGGCCGCACCACCACCTTGCCGAGATAGAGGCGGCCGAGCTGCCGGCATTCGAACTCGAAATCGCCGATCCCCGGAAACTGCCGCGACAGCCGCAGCCCCGCCAGGTGGTTGTCGGCGCACCACTGCGCTTCGGATACCGCGGCAAAACGTTCGGCATTGCGGGTCAACGCGCCGGCCGCCTGCAGCCCGGCACCGAGCGTGATCGCGACGATCGCCAACGCGACCATCACCTCGATCAGCGTGAAGCCACGGTCGCGGCGGCGGCGCGGCCGCGGCCGCCAGCGCGCGCGCTCAGAAACGAGGCGTCGCACGATCGGCATCATCGATCCCGCGGACGATGAACGGGCCTAGCCCGTCGGTATCGAGCACGATGCGCCGCTGCTCGAGCCGCAGCACGATGCGCTGCGCGCCGATCAACGGCTCAGGCCCGAGCACGATCGCATTGCCCTGCGTGATGTCGGCCGTGGTCGCCGGGTCGAGCCAGCGGTTCGGCAGATCCTCGTCCTCGGGCAGCCCCTCGAAACGGAAATGCGCGGTCTCGGCGCGATTGCCGGTCGCCGATCTCGAGTCGACCGGATACCAGACGACCGGCGCACCGAGGCTGCGAGCCTCGGTCCGCGCCGCCTCGAGCAGCGCCGACAGCCGCGCGGCCTCGCGCTCCAGCTGGGTATCGGCCGGATTGCGCAGTGCCAGGCTGAGCACGCCGGCTGCCAGCGCAATGATCGCAATGACGACGATCAGCTCGACCAGCGTGAATCCGGCGGCAGCTGCGCGGCCGCTGGCTGGCAGCCGCCATTGCCCATGTTCACTGCCAGGAGCCGATATCCGCATTGTTGCCTTCACCGCCTACCGCGCCGTCGGCGCCGTAGCTGAAGACGTCGATTTCACCCTTCACGCCCGGATTGACATACTGGTAGGGCTGGCCCCAGGGGTCGGCCGGCAGCTTGTCGAGGTAAGGCTTCCAGTTCATCGGCTGCGGACCGCTGGTCGGCCGCACGACCAGCGCCTGCAAGCCCTGCTCGGCGGTCGGATAACGCTGGTTGTCGAGCCGGTACAGCTTCAGCGCCTGCATCAGGTTGTTGACGTCGGTGCGGGCCGCGGTGACGCGTGCATCCTCGGCGCGGTTCAGCACGTTCGGAACGATCAGCGCCGCGAGCACGCCGATGATGACCAGCACGACCATCAGTTCGATCAGCGTGAAGCCGCGGCTCGGCCGCCGGCGCGTGGCATGGATTGGGATTGGGTTCATGGAGGGGCTGGGATCGGGCGCGGCGGCCTTGTCCATCCATGATAATCGGCCGATGAGCGCGCGGCTTGGTGCATGGATCGTCTGGGGCCTGGTTGCGGCTTCGGTGGTGTTCTGGGCGTTGCGTTTGACCGGCTCGCCAAAACCGGTGCCCGATGGCGCAGCATTGGCAAGTGCACGGTTTGCGAGCAGCGGCGACCTGTCGCCCTTGCTCGGCAGCGCGTCGACCGCTGCGGTTCAATCGGTCGCTGTCGCGGCGCCGCCGTCGGCCAGCCGATTCAAATTGACAGGCGTCGTCGCTACGTCGCAGAGCCGGCGCCAGCAGGCATCGACGACAGCGCCGGGCATCGCGCTGATTTCGGTCGACGGCGCGCCGCCGAAGGCCTATCGGGTCGGCGATCTGATCGACTCCAATCTGGCGCTGCATTCGGTCGCGTTGCGCAGCGCGAGCATCGCCGATCGCTCGAGCGCCGGCGCAGTTGCCTTCGTGCTCGAGTTGCCACCGCCGGTGCCTGCAGCCACCGGCACGCTGCAGGCCGGTGTGTCGATGCCTTTCGGTGGGCCGCCGCCGTCCGGCCCGCCGCCGACACCGATGCCGATGCCGGTCGAGCAACCGGCTGCGCCGCCGAATATCGGCACGCCACCGCCACAGTTCCCGCCGGGTTTCCAGCCGCAGGGAATGCCGCTGGGCATGCCGCCTCCACCGGCCTCCGGACCGGCGGGCAACGATCCGCAGTCGCGTCTGTTGCGGCAGTGACGATCGAACTGCCGCGGCGCGGCAGCGCCGGCCGTCAGCGCAGAAACAGCCGATAGGCGGGGTTGTCGGTTTCGTCCTGCCAGGCGTAGCCGAGTTCGTCGAGAAACTGTCGCAGCGCCTTGCGGTCGCCGCGCGGCACCTGGATGCCCACCAGGATGCGGCCGTAGTCGGCGCCCTGGTTGCGGTAATGGAACAGGCTGATGTTCCAGTCCGGGTGCATCGACGACAAGAACCGCATCAGCGCGCCCGGACGCTCAGGAAAGACGAAGCGAAACAGCCGCTCATCGGCAGCCAGGTCGCTGCGGCCGCCGACCAGATGGCGCAGGTGCTGCTTGGCCAGTTCGTCATGGGTCAGGTCCAGCGTCGCGAAGCCGTGGCCCTTGAACATGTCGGCCAGTGCGGTCGATTCGTCGCGCTTGCTGGTCGTCAGGCCGACGAAGACGTGGGCCTCGGCGGCGTCGGAAATGCGGTAGTTGAATTCGGTGACCGAGCGCGGACCGATCAGCGAGCAGAAACGCTTGAAACTGCCGCGCTCCTCCGGAATCGTCACCGCGAACAGCGCCTCGCGTGCCTCGCCGATCTCGGCGCGCTCGGCGACGAAGCGCAGGCGGTCGAAGTTGATGTTGGCGCCGCAGGCGATCGCAACGAAGGTGCGGCCGCTCAGCCCATTCGTCTGCACATACTGCTTCAGCCCGGCCACGCTGAGCGCGCCGGCCGGCTCGAGGATGCTGCGCGTATCCTCGAACACGTCCTTGATCGCGGCGCAGGTCTCGTCGGTGTCGACAAGCACGAATTCGTCGACCAGTTCGCGGGCCAGCCGGAAGGTTTCGCCGCCGACCAGCTTGACCGCGGTACCGTCGGAAAACAGCCCGACATCGTGCAGCTGCACCCGCTTGCCGGCGGAAACCGAGCGGACCATTGCATCGGAATCGGTGGTCTGCACGCCGATCACCTTGATCTCCGGCCGCACCGCCTTGATGTAGGCGGCAACGCCGCTGATCAGCCCGCCGCCGCCGATCGCGACAAAAACCGCATCGATCGGGCCCTGGTGCTGGCGCAGGATCTCCATCGCGACCGTGCCCTGGCCGGCGATCACGTCCGGATCGTCGAACGGATGGACGAAGCTCAGGCCCTGCTGCTGCTCCAGCTGCTGCGCGTGCAGGAATGCGTCGGTAAAACTTTCGCCGTGCAGCACGACGGTTCCGCCAAGGGCCTTCACCGCGTCGATCTTCAGTGTCGGCGTCGTCACCGGCATCACGATCAGCGCCCGGCAGCCGAGCCGCCGCGCGGCCAGCGCAACGCCCTGGGCATGGTTGCCTGCCGATGCGCAGATCACGCCCCGCTCGCGCTGCTCGGCGCTCAGCAGGCTCATCTTGTTGTACGCGCCGCGCAGCTTGAAGCTGAAGACCGGCTGGGTGTCCTCGCGCTTGAGCAGCACCTCGTTGCCGCAGCGCGCCGACAGCCGCGGCGCCCGGTCGAGCGGCGTCTCCTGGGCCACGTCATAGACGCGGGCGGTCAGGATCTTCTTCAGGTAGTCGGTTTCGGACAGTGGCTGAACCTGCGCCTTCGGGCGCCGGGCAGCGACGCGCCGGGTGGTGGTGGGGGTCTTGGTCGAACGTCGTGTGGTCGATGGGCCGGCCATGAAAAATCCTGGATCGTGCAATCACCGGCGCCGCGCATCGCGAGCGCCCCGCCGCAATGAAAAAAACCCAAGGCATTGCTGCCTTGGGTTGAATCCACCATTGGAGGAGGTGGAGGAGACAATCGGTCGAAGGTCGAATCGACCTCCGGTAAACGCAGTTTATACGCTCCCATGTTGCGCTGCAATATCCACGTTGCATCTGGGCCATGCGTTTTTCGGACGATGGCGCAGCCGATTGCACAATCGATCCCATCGCCCCGGCAACAGGATTCGACATGGAATGCACCGTTTTTTGGCAGCCCGATGCGGGCATGGCCTTCACCGCAGAGACCGGCAGCGGCCATCTGCTGAACATGGATGGTGCGCCGGACGGCGGTGGCCGCAACCTCGCGCCGCGGCCGATGGAGACGGTGCTCGCCGGTACCGGCGGCTGCGCCGCCTACGACGTCGTGCTGATCCTGAAGCGCGGCCGCCACGACGTGACCGGCTGCTCGGTCAAGCTGACGACCGAGCGGGCGCCGACCGATCCGAAGGTCTTCACCCGCATCCACATGCATTTCACCGTCCGCGGGCGCGGGCTGAGCGAGGCTGCGGTCGCCCGGGCGATCGAGTTGTCGCACGACAAATATTGTTCGGCCAGCATCATGCTCGCCAAAACCGCCGACATCACGACGAGCCACGAGATCCGCGCGATCTGACCGGCGCCTCGTCTGGCTGATCAGATGTAGTGGGCAGTGGTCGTCATCACCTTGGCCGCAGCGCGCATCGCCAGCCTGACAGGCAACGGCAGTTGGCGCGCGCCGGCCGAGCGGGCCAGTTCGGCGTGGTGGATCTCGTCGGACTTCATCTGTTCAACGATCGCCTTCGACGCGTGGTCGGCCTCCGGCAGCCGCTCGAGGTGGCCCTGCAGATGGCGCTCCACCTGGCGTTCTGTCTCGACGACGAAGCCGAGGCTGGTCGGGTCGCCGGCGCGCCCGGCGAGCAGCCCGAACGAAAATGCGCCGGCATACCAGAACGGGTTCAGCAGGCTCGGCCGTGCGCCGAGCTGGTTCATCCGCTGGCGTGTCCACGCGAGGTGATCGCCTTCCTCGCGCGCGGCCTCGATCAGGCGGGCCCGCAGCGCCGGGCTGCGCGTCGTCAGCGCCTGCGCCTGGTACATCGCCTGGGCGCAGACCTCGCCGACGTGGTTGACGCGCATCAGCGCACCCGACTCCCTGCGCTGCTCGGGAGTCAGTGATGCCTGGTCGCCACGCGGCTTCGGCTGCGGGCAGGGGCGTGCAGCCGTCACCGATCCGCCCAGGGTGCGCAAGGCGTTGTCGACGGACGAAAGCATCAGATCCAGCATCAGAGACCGGTGGTTGTTTGCGGATGGAAATGATCTTACACGCCGATCTCACGCAGGTTGGTGCCTGCTTACCGGAACCGGTTGCCCGGGTGCGCTGTCGACCGACCGGCCGTTCGAAGTCGCCGACACGGTGGCAGCTCGACGTTGTAAGGGGACAACACAATGTCCCCAGAGTCCGAGCAAAGCTTTGCAAGCGCCGAGGGTGTCTGGTGCAATACGGACAACTTCCGCTGAGGGGGTTGGTCTGATCGGCCCGATGGGGGCGAATCGGTTGGAACCTCTTTATTCAACTTAGGAGATACACGAAATGAAAAAATCTCTGGTCGCTCTGGCCGTCCTCGCATCGTTCGGCGGAGCTGCCTTCGCGCAGTCGTCGGTCACCCTGTATGGTCTCGTCGACCAGGGCATCGCCAAGGGCAATGGCGGCACCGCTGCCAACGTCGGTGGCAACGGTCTCGACAAGTCGTGGCGCCTGCAGCAGGCTGCCTCGTCGCGCTTCGGCCTGCGTGGCAATGAAGACCTGGGCGGCGGCCTGTCGGCCCAGTTCCAGATCGAGCACCGCTTCACCCCGGACGACGGCGCTCAGTCGGGCGTGATGTGGGCTGGCCGCTCGTGGGTTCAGCTGACGATGGCTGGTGTTGGTTCGGTCAACCTCGGCCGCCAGTACCTGCCGACGTTCTGGGTCCAGCTGAAGGCTGATCCGTTCGGCTGGGACGGTGTTGGCCAGATCGGCAGCATGCAGAACGCTGGTTTCGCAGCAGTCAACAGCGGCGCCGCTGGCGGCGGCAGCTCGATCCGTACGGCCAACGCCGTCACGTTCAAGAGCGCGAACTTCGGCGGCCTGAGCTTCGAAGCCCAGACCGGCCTGTCGGAAGCCACGCAAGCTGGCCGCAACGACAGCTTCAACGTCATCTACAAGGGTGGCCCGGTGTTCGTCGGTGTCGGCATGGCGCAAGTCAATGGTGGCCCGGCTACTGTCAACGACAACCGCCTGATCACGGTTACCGGCGCCTATGACCTCGGCGTGGCCGAAGTCGCGCTGAACTACGCACAGGCAAAGGTCGGTGGCGGCAGGCTGACCAACAAGTTCTGGAACGTCGCTGCGACGGTCAACCTGGCTGGCGGCAAGCTGAAGACCGCTTACGCGATCCTCGATCCGAACGGCGCGAACAACAAGCAGAAGAAGTTCGGCCTCGGCTACGACTACCCGCTGAGCAAGCGTACCAACCTGTATGCTGACCTCGGCGTCGGCAACCAGGACGGCCGCAATGCAGCTGGCCAGACGTTCAGCCGCAACACGACCTACCAGTTCGGCGTCAAGCACCTGTTCTGATCGACTGCTCTCCTGAGCACCGAGAATGGCCGCCTTCGGGCGGCCTTTTTTTTGCGTGCCGCCGAATTCCGGTGAGGGTGGGCTGCTCGCAATCACCGGCACCGACGGTGCGAATTGACCCTGATAATCCGCTGTCCCAGCTGACCATATCTGTGCAATGCGCCGCCAAGGCGCCGAACCGCCACCCGGTCTGAATGCTCGCCTTCATCCTGCGCCGCCTGCTGCAATCGGTGATCGTCATGCTGACGGTGGCGTTCATCGCCTTCATGCTGTTCCAGTATGTCGGCGATCCCGTCACCAACCTGCTCGGCCAGGATGCGACGCCGGCGCAACGTGAGCAGTTGCGCAGCGATCTCGGCCTCGACAAGCCGTTCCCGGTCCAGTTCGCCCGTTTTGTCGGCAATGCGGTCCAGGGAGAATTCGGTCTCAGCCTGCGGCAAGGGCGCAAGGTGTCGGCGTTGATCGTCGAACGCCTGCCGGCGACCCTCGAACTGGCGATGGTTGCGGCGCTGATTGCGCTGCTGTTCGGCCTGCCGATGGGCGTTTATGCGGCGCTGCGTCGGCGCAGCCCGCTGTCTCATCTGATGATGACGGTGTCGCTGCTCGGCGTCTCGCTGCCGACCTTCCTGATCGGCATCCTGCTGATCCTCGTCTTCGCGGTGATGCTGAAATGGCTGCCGAGTTTCGGCCGCGGCGAGGTCGTTGCGATCGGTGCCTGGACGTCGGGCCTGTTCACCGCCGACGGCCTGCGGCACCTGATCCTGCCGTCGGTGACGCTGGCGATCTTCCAGCTGACGCTGATCATCCGGCTGGTGCGCTCGGAGATGCTCGAGGTGTTGCGTACCGACTACATCCGCTTTGCACGTGCCCGCGGCTTGCCGGACCGATCGATTTATTTCGGCCACGCGCTGAAAAATACGCTGGTTCCGGTGATCACGATCACCGGGCTCCAACTCGGCTCGCTGATCGCCTTCGCGATCATTACCGAAAGCGTCTTCCAGTGGCCGGGAATGGGGCTTCTGTTCATCCAGGCGGTCGGCTTTGCCGACATCCCGGTGATGGCAGCCTATCTGTGCCTGATTTCGCTGATCTTCGTGTTGATCAACCTGGCCGTCGATCTGTTGTATCTTGCCGTCGATCCACGGCTTCGCGTCGAGCGCGCGGATGCTGCATCGTGAGTGCGCACCGCCATTTCCAGCCTGCCACAACCCAAGGAGTCGCCAGATGACCTTCAAGCCCAGACTGTTTGCTGCCGCTGCGATGCTGCTGCTCGCCGGCACGGCCCATGCGGTGACATTGCGTGTGGCAAATCAGGGCGATGCGACATCGATGGATCCGCATTCGCTGAACGAGTCGCTGCAGCTGACCTTCACCAACAACATCTACGAGCCGCTGGTATCGCGCGACAAGAAGCTTGGACTGGTGCCGGGGCTGGCGACCAAATGGAGCCAGACATCGCCAACCGTGTGGCGTTTCGAGCTGCGCAAGGGCGTCAAATTCCACGACGGCAGCGAGATGACCGCCGACGACGTCGTCTTCTCGTTCCGGCGCGCGGCCGGTGACGGCTCCGACATGAAGGGCTATACCTCGTCGTTCAAGGAGGTTCGCAAGGTCAACGACCATGTCGTCGAGATCGAGACGCTGACGCCGTTTCCGATCCTCCCCGACGTCATCACGCTGGTCTTCGTGATGAACAAGAAGTGGGCCGAGGAAAACAATGCGGCGGTGCCGGTCGACAAGCGCAAGGGCATCGAGAACACCGCCTCGTTCAAGGCGAACGGCACCGGTCCGTATCGGCTGAAGGAGCGCCAGCCGAGCGCGCGGACCGTGCTTGTGCGCAACATGAACTACTGGGACAAGGTCGAGGGCAATGTCACCGAGGTGATCTTCACGCCGATCGGCAATGCCGCGACTCGCGTTGCTGCGCTGCTGTCCGGCGAAGTCGACTTGATGGAGCCGGTGCCGCTGCAGGATATCGACCGCATCCAGGCCAACCCGGCCTATACCGTGCTGCAGGGCCCGGAACTGCGAACGATTTTTCTCGGCATGGACCAGAAACGCGACGAACTGCTGTACTCGAGCGTGAAGGGAAAAAACCCGTTCAAGGATAAGCGAGTTCGCCAGGCCTTCTACCAGGCGATCGATATCGAGACGATCAAGAGCCGCGTGATGCGCAATGCCGCAGTTCCGACCGGCCTGATGGTCGCGCCGGGCATCAAGGGTTTCGTGCCGGAATTGAACAAGCGCCTGCCGCATGATGCCGATGCGGCCCGCAAGCTGCTTGCCGATGCCGGTTATCCGAACGGCTTCGAGGTCGGCATGAACTGCCCGAACGACCGTTATGTCAACGACGCCGCGATCTGCCAGGCGATCGCCGCCAACCTCGCGCGCATCGGCGTCAAGGTCAACCTGCAGACCGAATCGAAGGCAACCTATTTTCCGAAGATCCTGCGCCGCGATACCAGCTTCTACCTGCTGGGCTGGACGCCGGGCACCTACGATTCGCACAACGTGTTGTCGTCGCTGCTGGCAACGCCGACCGACAAGGGCCAGGGGCAGTTCAACCTCGGCTCATACAGCAATCCGAAGATCGACCAGCTGACGCTCGCGGTGCAAAGCGAGATCGACCAGAACAAGCGCAATGCAATGATCCGCGAGGCCTTCGACGTGCATGCCGCCGACATCGGCCACATCCCGCTGCACCAGCAGGCGCTGGCCTGGGGGATGAAGAAGTCGGTCAGCGTCGTTCAATTGCCGGACAACCAGATGCCGTACAAGTGGGTCACGGTCAAGTGATCGACGGCGCGACGGCGGCGTCCAGCGTGGATGCCGCGCCGCCCGTCGGCCGCCTCGGCCGGTTTTTTGCCGGCGATCTCTGGTACGACTTCAGGCATTCGCCGCTGGCGATGCTGGCGGCATTCATCGCCTTCGTCTGCATCTTCTCGGCCATCTTTGCCGACCTGATCGCGCCGCACGATCCATTCGACCTGGCCAGCCTCGAACTGGCCGATTCCCGCCTGCCGCCAGCCTGGATGAGCGAAGGCAAAAGCACCTACCTGCTCGGCACCGACGACCAGGGACGCGACATCCTGTCGGCGCTGATGTACGGCTCGCGGATCTCGCTGCTGGTCGGCGCCGCGTCGGTGTTCGTGTCGGTGGTCGTCGGCGTTTCGCTCGGTCTGCTGTCCGGATTCGTCGGCGGTCGGCTCGATGCCTTCATCATGCGGATCTGCGACGTGATGTTGTCGTTTCCGGCGATCCTGATCGCCTTGCTGATCGACGGCGTCGGCCGCGCGCTGTTTCCGGGCGCCAACGAGGTGCTGGCCTTTGCGGTGCTGATCGTCGCGATCTCGCTGACCGGCTGGGTTCAATATGCGCGCACCGTGCGCGGCTCGACGATGGTCGAGCGGCAGAAGGAGTATGTGCAGGCGGCGCGGCTGATCGGCGTCACGCCGCTTCGCATCATGCGCCGCCACGTGCTGCCGAATGTGATGGGGCCGGTGCTGGTGCTCGCGACGATACAGATCGCCACCGCGATCATCATCGAGGCCACCTTGTCGTTCCTCGGCGTTGGCGTGCCGCCGACCTCGCCGTCGCTCGGCACGTTGATCCGGATCGGCAACGACTTCCTGCTGTCCGGAGAATGGTGGATCACGCTGTTCCCTGGGATCATGCTGGTGCTGATCGCGCTGAGCGTCAACCTGCTCGGCGACTGGCTGCGCGACGCGCTGAACCCACGTCTGCGATGACGACACGATGAGTGCACCGCTGCTGGAAGTCGATCGGCTGCGGGTGGAATTTCCGGGCCGCCATGGCACGCTCAGAGCCCTCGACGGCATCAGTTTCGACATCGCCGCCGGCGAGATCCTCGGCGTCGTCGGCGAATCGGGTGCCGGCAAATCGCTGACCGGCTCGGCGATCATCGGCCTGCTCGATCCGCCCGGCCGCATCGCCGGCGGCCAGATCCGCTTCGAGGGGCGGCGCATCGACAATCTGCCGCACGAGCAGATGCGCCGGATCCGCGGCCGCAGCATCGGCGCGATCTTCCAGGACCCGCTGACCTCGCTGAACCCGCTGTACACGATCGGCCGGCAGCTGATCGAGACGATCCAGACGCATCTGCCGCTGTCGGCCGCCGATGCGCGCCGGCGCGCGGTCAGCCTGCTCGAGGAAACCGGCATCCAGGCCGCCGAGCAACGGCTCGACCAGTACCCGCACCAGTTTTCCGGTGGCATGCGGCAACGCGTCGTGATCGCGCTGGCGCTGGCTGCGGAACCGAAGCTGATCGTCGCTGACGAACCAACGACCGCACTCGACGTCTCGATCCAGGCGCAGATCATCCTGCTGCTGAAGCGGCTGTGCAGGGAGCATGGCGCCGCGGTGATGCTGGTGACGCACGACATGGGAGTGATTGCCGAAACCTGCGACCGTGTCGTCGTGATGTATGCCGGCCGCATCGCCGAGATCGGTCCGGTCGAGCAGGTGATCCACCGGCCGGCCCATCCGTACACGGTCGGGCTGATGGGCTCGATTCCGGTGATGGGCGAATCCCGCGAGCGGCTGCTGCAGATCGACGGCTCGATGCCGCGGCTGAATGCGATACCGAGCGGCTGCGCCTACCATCCGCGTTGTCCGCAGGCTTTCGCGCGCTGTTCGATCGAGCGCCCGGAATTGCTGGATGCCGGCACCACGCAGGCTGCCTGCTGGCTGCATGCACCGGACGGGGCCGCCCGATGAAGCCGACCGACGCGATGCCGCTGGTCGAGGCGCGAGGCCTGAGCCGGACCTTCGACGTCTCGCCGCCATGGCTGAACCGGGTGCTGGAGAGGCGATCGCGGCAATATGTCCACGCCGTCGACGGCGTCGACTTTGCGATCGAACGCGGCCGCACGCTGGCGCTGGTCGGCGAATCCGGCTGCGGCAAGAGCACGGTCGCAAAGCTGCTGGTCGGCCTGTTGCCGCCGAGCGCCGGATCGGTTCGCTTCGACGGCCGCGACATCGCGCGCACGCTGCGCAGTGCCGATGCACCGGCACTGCGGCGGCGCATGCAGATGATCTTTCAGGATCCGTATGCGAGCCTGAACCCGCGCTGGAAGGTGCTCGACATCGTCGGCGAACCGTTGCTCGAACACGGCCTCGCCAAATCGTCAGCCGAACTGGCGCAGCGGGTCGGCGAACTGTTGCAGTCGGTCGGCCTCGGCAGCGGCGATATGCAGCGTTTTCCGCACCAGTTCTCTGGCGGCCAGCGGCAGCGCATCTCGATTGCGCGGGCGCTTGCCACCGAGCCGGAATTTCTGGTCTGCGACGAACCGACCTCGGCGCTCGATGTGTCGGTGCAGGCCCAGGTGCTGAACCTGATGAAGGACCTGCAGCGCAGCCGCGGCCTGACCTACCTGTTCATCTCGCACAACCTCGCCGTCGTCCGCCATGTCAGCGACCGCGTCGGCGTGATGTACCTGGGCCGCATCGTCGAGCTCGCCGACAAGCACGAGCTGTTCGAGCGGCCGCGCCACCCGTATACGCGGATGCTGCTCGATGCGATTCCGGACATCCGCAGGACCGGTCTGGATCGCACGCCGGTGCAGGGCGAGGTACCGAATCCGCTGAAGCCGCCGCCCGGCTGTTCGTTCCATCCGCGGTGCCCGCATGCGAACGAGCGCTGCAAGGTCGAGCAGCCGGCGCTGATCGACAGCGCTGGCGTGCGCGTCGCATGCCATGCGGTCGCCGAGGGCCGGATCGGCGTCGCCTGACAAGGCAGGCGGCCGCGCGCTCAGCGGGCCGGCAGCAGCTGGTCGTGCGCGAACAGTTCGGCCGCCAGCTCGCGGCGGCGCACCAGCCAGGCCTGGCCGCCGCTGACCATCACCTCGGCGGCGCGGCCGCGGCTGTTGTAGTTGCTCGCCATGCTCATGCCATAGGCGCCGGCCGACAACACCGCAACGCGGTCGCCTTCGCGCACCGCCAGCGCACGGTCACGGCCCAGCCAGTCGCCCGATTCGCAGACCGGCCCGACGACGTCGTATTGCTGGGCCGCTTCGTCGCGCCGCTGGCACGGCACGATCGCCATCCAGGCCTCGTACATCGCCGGGCGCATCAGGTCGTTCATGCCGGCATCGACGATGCAGAAATTCTTGCCGTCCGACGATGCGCCATCGCTGGCGCCGCAGGCCGGCTTCAGATACAGCACCTCGCTGACCAGCACGCCGGCATTGCCGACCAATGAACGGCCCGGCTCGAACAGGATCTTGCGATGCCCGTGACCGCGTTCATCGATGCGCTGCAGCAGTCGGCCGACCAGTTCGTCGGTTGCCGGCGGCTGCTCGTCCGAATAGGTGATACCGAGCCCGCCGCCGAGATCGATGTGGTGCAACGACAGACCGCGCGCCTCGACCGCCTCGACCAGATCGAGCAGCTTGTCGAGCGCATCCAGATAAGGCTCGACCGCGGTGATCTGCGAGCCGATGTGGCAGTCGATGCCGACCACCTCGAGGCCGGGCAGGTCGGCCGCCTTCAGGTAGGTCGCGACGGCGCGGTCGTGGGCGACGCCGAACTTGTTCGCCTTCAGCCCGGTCGAGATATACGGATGGGTGCGTGCATCGACGTCCGGGTTGACGCGCAGGCTCACCCGAGCGAGCTTGCCGATGCGGTTCGCGACGTCCGACAGACGTTCGAGTTCGGCTTCGCTTTCGACGTTGAAGCAGAAGACGCCGGCATGCAGCGCCTGACGCATCTCGTCGGCGGTCTTGCCGACACCGGAAAAAACGGTTTTCGCCGGATCCCCACCCGCGGCCAGTACACGTTCGAGTTCGCCGATCGAGACGATGTCGAAACCGCATCCGGCGGCGGCAAAGGTCTGCAGCACCGCGAGGTTCGGATTCGCCTTCATCGCGTAGCAGATCAGATGGTCGCGCCCGGCCAGCGCGCGCTGGTAGCCGGCCAGCGCCTCGAGCATTGCGGTGCGCGAATAGACATACAGCGGCGTGCCGTGTTCGGCAGCAAGCTGGTCGAGTGCACATTGCTCGACGTGCAAGGAGTCGCCGATATAGGCGACGTGCGGAGATCCGGGAAGGAGATTCATGGAATCAGCGATTGGCGGCTGCTGCCGGTGCGCTCGCGGCGCTTGCGGCGCTTGCGGCGGCGGCGCCGCCGGGTGGGGAGATCGGTTGAGGCATCGTCAGCGGACCTTTTTGTCCGCAGGCGATCAGCAGCGCACTGCAGCACGTGGCAGCAATGCGGCGCAGCCATCGGCCTGCGACCTCACCGCCGGCACGGCCACTGGCGAGACCGTTGATCGCTTGCCTCGCTACACTGTGTGGCTGGATGTGCATCCCCGGGATTCTATCGACCATGACCCAGAGCAGCGGCCCATCGGGCACCCTCGCCAACGACGGCCTGTCCGATTCGGAATACCTTGCCCGCACCGATGCGGTGCTGGCCGGGATCGAAAAAACGGTCGACCGCTGGCTGCAGGACGACGTCATCGACATCGACAGCAGCCGCACCGGCGGTCTGCTCGAGTTGGAGTTTCCGAACGGCGGCAAGATCGTCGTCAATACCCAGCCGCCGCTGCACGAACTGTGGCTGGCGGCACGTTCCGGCGGCTTCCATTTCCGCTTCGACGGCGGCCATTGGGCCGACACAAGAGATGGCGGCGACTTTTTCGAGACGTTGTCGCGTTGTGCCAGCGAACTGGCCGGCCAATCGTTGCGCTTCGAAGCCGCCGCCTGAGGCCGCGCGCCGACCGGCACCGGCTCAGCGCTTGAACAGATCGAGGATGCTGCGCCGCTCCTCCTCGGTTGGCGGTGGCGGCGGCAGTCGGTCTTCCAGACCCAGGCTGGTGACGCCGGCCCGATGCGCATATTCGTCGTAGTACCACTCGCCGCCGATGTACGAGATCCCCGGCGGAACCGCCGGGTCGTCGACCGGCACGCCGCGCAGCGCCTGGCCCATGTAGTCGATCCAGACCGGCAACGCAAGACCGCCGCCGGTTTCACGCTCGCCGAGCTTGCGCGGCGTGTCGTAACCCATCCAGACGACCGCGACGACGTCCTTCTGCCAGCCGGCAAACCAGGCATCGAGTGAATCGTTGGTGGTGCCGGTCTTGCCATAGATGTCCGGCCGCTTCAGCTGGGCCTGGGCCTTGGCCGCGGTGCCGGCGCGCGTCACCTCCTGCAGCAGGCTGGTCATCAGGAAGGCATTGCGGGCATCGATCGTGCGCAACGATTCGTCGAGCTGCGGCGGCTGGATTTCGGTCAGCACCTTGCCCTTCGAGTCGACGACCTTCTGGATCAGGAACGGGTTCAGACGGTAGCCGCCGTTCGCGAATACCGCGTAGGCCGACGCCATCTGCATCGGCGTCACCGCGCCGGCGCCGAGCGCCATCGTCAGATAGGCCGGGTGTTTTTCGGCATCGAAGCCGAAACGCGTGATGAATTTCTGCGCATAACCCGGGCCGATCGACTGCAGGATGCGGATCGACACCATGTTCTTCGATTTGGCCAGGCCCTTGCGCAGCGACATCGGGCCGTCGAACTGCCCGTCGTAGTTTTTCGGCTCCCATGGCTGGCTGCCGGTATCGCCGGCATCGAAAAACAGCGGCGAGTCGTTGATCACCGTCGACGGCGTGAAGCCTTTTTCGAGCGCCGCCGAATAGATGAACGGCTTGAAACTCGAACCCGGTTGCCGCCATGCCTGTGTGACGTGGTTGAACTTGTTCTTTGAATAGTCGAACCCGCCAACCAGCGCGCGGACGGCGCCGGTGCGCGGGTCGAGCGCAACAAAGGCGCCTTCGACCTCCGGCAACTGGGTGATCGTCCAGTCGCCCTTTGCACCCTTGACGACGCGCACGATCGCGCCGCGCCTGACCTGCACCTTCGGGCTGGCGTTGGCGGCCAGGCCGGATGTCGCAGGCTTCAGGCCGTCACCGGTGATCGTCACCGTTTCGCCGCTCTGCAGTGCCGCAACGACCTTGGACGGGCTCGCCTGCAGCACCACCGCGGCCTTCAGCTCATCGTTGTCCGGATGGTCGACCAGTGCCTCGGCGATCCGGGCGTCGAGTTCTGCGGCCTGCGCCGGCAGTTCGGTGAAGTCCTCCGGGCCGCGGTAGACCTGCCGCCGCTCGTAGTCGAGGATGCCCTTGCGCAGCGCGCGGTAGGCCGCGGCCTGCTCCTTCGAATCGAGCGTCAGGTAGACATTCAGTCCGCGGCTGTAGGCATCGTCGCCGTAATGGGCGTAGATCAGCTGGCGCGCCGCCTCGGCGACATATTCGGCATGCACCGAGACGCTGGCCGGTGTGCGGTATTTGAGCGGCTGCGCGCGCGCCTCATTGCGCTGGGCTTCGGTGATGTAGCCGTTCTCCAGCATCCGGTCAATGATGTGAAGCTGCCTGATCGTCGCCCGTTTCGGATTGGCGATCGGGTTGTAGGCAGACGGCGCCTTCGGCAGGCCGGCCAGCATCGCCGCCTCGGCAATCGAGATCTCCTTCAGCGGCTTGCCGAAATAGGTCTCGCTGGCAGCCGCGAACCCGTAGGCGCGCTGGCCGAGGTAGATCTGGTTCATGTAGATCTCGAGGATCTTCGGCTTGCTCAGCCGGCTCTCGATCTTCAGCGCCAGCAGGATCTCGTAGATCTTGCGGGTGAAGGTCTTTTCGGTCGACAGGTAGAAATTGCGCGCCAGCTGCATCGTGATCGTCGATGCGCCCTGGCTTCGTGACTCGACAAAATTGGCCAACCCGGCGCGCACGACGCCAAGGTAGTCGACACCGCCGTGTTCGTAGAAACGCGCATCCTCGATCGCCAGCACCGCATCCTGGACGACCTTCGGGATCTCGTCGATCGGCGTGAAGCTGCGCCGCTCCTCGCCGAATTCGCCGATCAACACCGCATCGGCCGAGTACACGCGCAGCGGCAGTTTCGGCCGGTATTCGGTCAGGCCGTCAAGATCGGGCAGATTCGGAAATGCGACCGCCAACGCAATGCCGACGGCGAGCAACACCACCGCGGCACCACCGACGCCGACCACCAGCAGGCCACCGGCGATCTTGCCGATCCAGCCGGACCAGGGTGGAAGTTTTGACGGTTTCGCTTTCGACATCGGCGCGCCGGAGGCATCATCAGCCAGGCGCTGAAGATCACTCTTGGGGTTCCAAGTTGGGTAATTCGCAATTATAAGAAGGGCGTCATCGCCTTTCCCGGCCGCGGTTGAAGCGCTTCTTGTCGGTGCAAATCCGGCGTTTGGCGGCCCGGCAAGCCGTTAGACTGCTTTGGCGCTTTGCCCGCGTCGACGTTTTTGCAACGCGTGGCCACTGTCAGCATGCCGAATAACTAGGTTCGACAAGGGCTTTACTGCTAGCATTGAAGTGGTTTATTAGCATCCACGAGCCCTTTGCCGCCAATGGAGATTGCACCTTGAGTTTCCTGGATGGACTACTGGGAAAGCAGCCCCCACCGATGTTGGGGCTCGATATCTGCTCTACCAGTGTCAAGCTGGTGGAACTGGCGCGGGATGCTGGCGGCAATTTTGTTCTCGAGCGATTCGCTTCCGAACATTTCGAGCGCGGCTGGATCACCGACGGCCATATCGAGAAATTCGATGAGGTTGCCGACGCCGTTCGGCGGCTGGTGCAGAAAAGCGGATCCAAGACCAAGCAGGTCGTGATGGCAATGCCGCAATCTGCGGTGATCACGAAAAAGATCATGCTGCCGGCCGGCTTGCGCGAAGAGCAGCTCGAGGTGCAGGTCGAGGCCGAGGCCAACCAGTACATTCCATTTTCGCTCGACGAGGTCAGCCTCGATTTCTATGTGATCGGGCCGAGCGCATCGTCGCCCGGCGACGTCGACGTGCTGATCGCAGCGTCGCGCAAGGACCGCGTGCAGGATCGCCAGGGCCTGGCGGAGGCGGCCGGATTGAAGCCGGTCGTGCTCGACATCGAGTCGCATGCATCTCGGCTGGCGATGAGCCGCCTGGTCGAGGCGCTGCCGAACCACGGCAAGGATTCGCTGGTCGCGTTGTTCGAGATCGGCGCCGACACCACCAGCCTGAAGGTGCTTCGCAACGATGAAATGCTGTACGACCGTGATCAGGCGTTTGGTGGTTCGCAGCTGACGCAGCTGATTTCGCGCCAGTACGGCTTCTCGTTCGAGGAGGCCGAACAGAAGAAGCTCGCAGGCGACCTGCCCGACGACTACGAAACCGCGATCCTGACGCCGTTTGTCGACAGCCTGGCGCAGGAGATCGGCCGCGCGCTGCAATATTTCTTCACCAGCACGCCGCACCACAAGGTTCACTACGTGATGTTGTCCGGCGGCACCGCAACGCTTGCCGGCCTGAAGGACAGGGTGACGACGCTGACCGGCTTCGCGTCGATGATCGTCAATCCGTTCGAGAAGATGAAGCTCGGTCCGGCGGTGCGTGAAAGCAAGCTGCGCCGCGAAGCGGCGAGTTACCTGACGGCCTGTGGCCTGGCGATGCGGAGATTTGTCCAATGATCCTCATCAACCTGCTGCCGCATCGGGAGGAAAAGCGTCAACGGCGCAAGGCTGCGTTTTATGCCGGGCTCGGTCTGGCCGCGGTGATTGGCGCCGGCGTCGTCGCATTGTGGTTCGGCGTGCTGCAGCAGATGATCTCGAACCAGCAGGGTCGCAACAATTTCCTGTCGGCCGAGATTCGCAAGCTCGAGGCGCAGATCAAGGACATTGCGACGCTGCGCGCCGAGATCGAGGCGCTGAAGGCGCGTCAGGCGGCGGTCGAGAACCTGCAACTCGACCGCAATGTGCCAGTGCACATCCTCAACGAACTGGTGCGCCATACGCCGGAGGGCGTCTATTTCACGTCGGTCCGGCAGGATGGCCAGGTGCTGAACATCACCGGTGTGTCGCAGACCAACGAGAGGATGTCCGAGTTCTTGCGCAACACCGGCAACAACTCGGCCTGGTTGACCAAGCCCGAGCTGATCGAGATCAAGCTTGCCAATCAGCAGCCGGGGGCGAATCGCAACCTGCCGCGGCTGTTCGACTTCTCGGTCCGTCTGAGCGTCAAGCGTCAGCAGGACCAGTCACCACCAGCAGCCGAGGCAGCCAGCGCACCGGCGCCAGCCGTCGCGGCCCGCTAGCGCCTACCAGATACCGATCCCATGGCGACGACCAAGAAACGTGCACCGTCCCGGATGGACATTGGCGCCGCCCTTGCTGGTGCGCGCGACCAGTTCCGTGACCTCAATCCGAACCAGCCTGGCCAGTGGCCGATCCTGCCCAGGGTGCTCGTCTGGTCGCTGGTTGCCGTTGCGGTCGTCGTCGGCGGCTGGTTTCTGCTGCTGTCGGACGCGCAGGACGAACTGGAGGCCGAACGCGCGAAGGAACCGACGCTGAAGGCCGAATACCGCAGCAAGCTGACGCAGGCCGTCAACCTCGAGGAATTGCTGAAGCAGAAGCGCCAGGTCGAGGAATATGTGCTGCAGCTCGAAAAACAGCTGCCGGGCAAGGCCGAGATGGCCGCGCTGTTGTCGGACATCAACCAGGCCGGCATCGGCCGTGGTCTGCAGTTCGAGCTGTTCCGCCCGGGCCAGGTCGTCGTTCGCGACTATTACGCCGAGTTGCCGATTGCGATCAAGGTCAGCGGCCGCTACCACGACATGGGTGCCTTTGCCGCCGATATCGCGAATCTGTCGCGAATCGTCACCTTGCACAACATGAACATCGTCGGTGTCCGCACCGATCCGAGTGGAGCCTTGTCGATGGAAGCGACGGCACGCACCTATCGCTATCTCGACCAGGGTGAAATCGAACAGGTCCGCCAGGCCAACGCGGCGGCCACTGCGAAGGCGCCGAAATGAGCAGCGTCCGTCGTTTGTCGCGCTTCGCCTGGTTGGCCTGCGTGCCGCTGCTGCTTGCCGCCTGTGCGGTCGAGCAGGAGGAACTGCAGGCCTGGATGGATCAGCAGAAGCGCGAGGTCAAGCCGAATGTCACGCCGCTGTCCGAACCGAAGCAGTTCCGGCCGCAGGCCTATCTGGCCTTCGACGGCGTCGAGCCGTTCAGCGCGCAGAAACTGACCGTCGGTCTGCGCCAGCAGGATGCACGCGCACCGAGCTCGCTGTTCACTGCCGAACTGAACCGCCGCAAGGAGCCGCTGGAAGCCTTTCCGCTCGACAGCATGGAGATGGTCGGCTTCCTGCGTCGCGGCGGTCGGCCGTTTGCGCTGCTGCGCGTCGACAAGCTTTTGTACCAGGTCAAGGAGGGGGACTACCTTGGTCAGAACTTCGGCAAGATCACGAAGATCACCGAAGAAGAAATCACCCTGAGAGAGATCGTTCAGGATGCCACGGGTGAATGGATCGAGCGTCCCGGCTCGCTCCTGCTCCAGGAAAAAGCGAAATGAACAAGACTGCCGAACCGGGCTTCACGAAGCTCCTCAACCGTCGCTGCGGACGCCTGCTCGCGGTGACTGCGATGCTGATGTGCGGCGCGTTGCCGGCATGGGCTCAAAACGCGATCCAGGGCATCAGCAGCAGCCCGCAGGGCAGTGGTGATGTGGTCCGGATCGAACTTTCCCAGCCGCTGCGCGAAGTGCCGCGCGGTTTCTCGATCCAGTCGCCGCCCCGGGTCGCGGTCGACCTGCCGGGGATCGGAAACGCGATGGGCAAATCGCTGATCGACGTCAATCAGGGCAATATCCGCTCGGTCAATGTCGCGCAGGGGCAGGAGCGCACCCGCCTGGTGCTGAACCTGAAGCAGGCGGCGAACTACCGCGCCGAACTGCAAGGCAATGCCTTGCTGCTGGTCGTCGAGCGGCCCGACGCGGTGCGGCCGGTGTTTGCCGCCGAGGCGCCGACGCCGATTGCCACGCCGATGCCGGCACCAGTGCCGGCGCCGGTGCCGCCACCGCCGGTGCGCAGCGCGCCGCTGGTTGCCGCGACTGCGCCGGCCGTGACGACGCCGGTGACGCCTACCCCCGGTGGCGCCGCGGTGGTTCCGTTCTCCGAAACACGCTCGTCGCAATCGCTGCAGAACATCGATTTCCGTCGCGGCACCGATGGCGCCGGGCGGATCATCGTTGATCTGCCGAGCCCGCAGGTCGGCGTCGACATCCGGCAGCAGGGACGCACGCTGGTGGTCGAATTTCTGCGCTCGACGGTGCCCGACAGCATGAAACGCCGTCTCGACGTGACCGATTTCGGTACGCCGGTGCAGACGATCTCGACCTTCCAGAACGGCGACCGCGTGCGCATGGTCGTCACGCCGACCGGCAACTGGGAACATTCTGCCTACCAGAGCGACAACCAGTTCGTGCTCGAGGTGCGGCCGGAAAAACTCGATCCGAACCGCCTTGTCAAGGGCCCGAAATATTCCGGCGACAAGTTGTCGCTTAATTTCCAGAACATCGAGGTCCGCGCGCTGCTGCAGGTGATCGCCGACTTCACGAACTTCAATATCGTGACCAGCGATTCGGTCACCGGCAACGTCACGCTGCGGCTGAAGGACGTACCCTGGGACCAGGCGCTCGACATCATCCTCGAGGCGAAAAATCTCGGTACCCGGCGCACCGGCAACGTGATCCTGATCGCGCCGAAGGACGAACTGGCCGCGAAGGAAAAACTCGAGCTCGAGGCGAAGGCGCAGATCGCGCAACTCGAGCCGTTGCGCACCCAGGCCTTCCAGCTCAACTACACGAAGGCCGAGGAGGTCGCCCGCGGGCTGACCGGCCAGACTTCGGCGCAGGGCAGCGGCGGCGGCGCCGGTACCGCGACACGAATCCTGTCGAACCGCGGCAGCGTGCTGTACGAAAGCCGGACCAACCAGCTGTTCGTCAGCGACACGCCTGCCAAGCTCGAGGAAATCCAGTCACTGATCGCGAAGATCGACATCGCGGTGCGCCAGGTACTGATCGAGGCGCGGATCGTCATCGCCGACGACAAGTTCGGCCGCTCGCTCGGCGTCAAGCTCGGCGTCAACGATTCGCGCGGCGTCGGCGGCAGCAACCGGATCTCGATCGGCGGCAACATGAATGCGATCGCCGCGCAGACCGGCCAGACCGGCGCGACCGATTTTTCGAACAGCCAGTTCGTCAATCTGCCGGCAGTCGGCCAGAACGACTACAACGCGGCGAGCTTTGCGCTGTCGCTGTTCGGCGCATCGGCGAACCGCTTCCTGAACCTCGAACTGTCGGCACTGGAAGCCGACGGCAAGGGCAAGGTCGTATCGAGCCCGCGCGTCATCACGACCGACCAGGTGAAGGCGCTGATCGAGCAGGGCGAGGAGTTGCCGTTCCAGACCGCGACGTCGAGCGGCGCCACCGCGATCCAGTTCCGCCAGGCGACGCTGAAGCTCGAGGTGACGCCACAGATCACGCCCGAGGGCAACGTGATCCTCGATGTCGACGTCAACAAGGACAGCGTTGGCCGGGTCACCGCCGCCGGTCTGGCGATCGACAAGAAGCACGTCAAGACCCAGGTGCTGGTCGAGAATGGCGGCACCGTCGTGATCGGCGGCATCTTCGAACAGGTCGACCGCGACGATGTCACCAAGGTGCCTTGGCTCGGCGACGTGCCCTACCTGGGCAACCTGTTCAAGACCCGCAACAAGACCTCGACCAAGACCGAACTGCTGATCTTCATCACACCCAAGGTCATAGGCGATCGGTCGGCCACGCGCTGATTCCGGTCCTTCAAGCACGATTTTTCATGAGCGGCGTGATGACTTCATTGATCAGAAACTGGATTGCCTTGTTGACGGTTGTATTGCTGGCGGCGTGCGGCGGCGGCGGCGGCTCGGCGCCTTTTGGCGGCACCACCGGCGGCGGCGGCTCGGGAGGCGGCAGCGGTGGCGGCAGCAGCGGCGGCGGTTCGACCGGCAGTGCCGCGCCGTCGATTTCGCTGGCGTTGTCGTCGACCGTCGTCACTGCGCTGTCGCCGGCGACAGCCACGGCAACCGTCAGGGATGGCACCGGCGCGGCGGTGGCCGGTCAGGTCGTCAAATTCTCGACCGCCGATGGCCTCGGCACCTTCACGGTGGCATCCGCGCTGACCGATGCAAGCGGCAAGGCGAGCGTCGGCTTGTCGGCATCGTCGAGCGGCAGTGGCGCCGATCAGGTGATCGCGACGACGACGATCAATGGCACCGAAGTGACCGCGCGGCAAGGTTTCCAGCTGACTGCCCCGACGGTCTCGATTTCATCGTTCACATCCGATCTTGGTGGCGGCAGGCTCAGCGCTTATGGGCAGACCAACCTCAGCGTCGCCGTCAGTGGCACCACCGCCGGTACGCCGGTGACGATCGCGCTGACGTCGACCTGCGTTGCCAAGGGCCGGGCAACGCTGACACCTTCGTCGGTGACCACCACCACCGGCACCGCGACCTTCACTTACCGCGATGGCGGCTGTGGCGCAACCGACACCAGTGACTCGATCCAGGCCAGCATCGCCGGCAGCTCGGCGAGCAGCTCGCTGACGTTGCAACTGACATCGCCGACCGTCGCCAGCATCACGTTTGCGTCGGCAAGCCCGTCGACGATCTTCTTGCGTGGCTCGGGGCTGACCGAAACCTCGTCGGTCGTCTTCCGCGTGCTCGACACGGCAGGCAACGGCCTGCCGAACCAGAGCGTTCGCATCGAGCCGACGACATTGACCGGCGGCCTGACGATCGATGGCGGCAGCCAGGCGGTCACCAAGCTCAGCGACAGCCTCGGCAACGTCAGCGTGCTGATCAATTCGGGCACCGTGCCGACACCGGTTCGCGTGAAGGCGACACTCGCCAGCTCGTCGATTTCTACCGTCTCGAGCGGGCTGTCGATCGCTGTCGGTCTGCCGTCGCAGCTGAATTTCTCGCTGTCGCAGCAGACGATCAATATCGAAGGCTTCAACATCGATGGCACCGCGAATACCTATTCGATCATCGCGTCGGACCGCCTCGGCAACCCGGTGCCAGCTGGCACCGCGGTCAACTTCGTCGCCGAAGGCGGGCAGATCGAGTCGAACAAGATGACCGAGCTGTCGGGCGGCCTGGCACGCACCAGCGCGAACTTCGTCACGTCGGCGCCGCGACCGGCAGACGGGCGGGTCACCGTCGTCGCCTATGCGCTCGGCGAAGAGTCCTTCCTCGATACCGACGGCAACAACGTCTTTACCGCGGGCGAGCAGTTCCAGGACCTCGGCAACATCTTCCTGAATCGCAAGTACGACGGTCTGTACGACCCGGCCAACGACCAGTTCATCGCGTTGTCGTTGCCTGGCACAGCCGCTGGCACCCAGGCCTGTGCGACGCCGGCATCGCCGTTGCTGGCAGGTTCGGTCGACATTCCGTCACAGCCGTCGACCTGCGACGCGACCTGGGGTCGCGCCTATGTGCGTCGCGCGGTCGAGACGGTGTTCTCGACCTCGGTTGGCCGGCCACTTTGGGCCTCGGGCGCCGGCGGCATCTATTCATCGGGCAGCTGCAGCCCGGTCAGCCTCGGCATCGGCTACGACGCAGCCGGCACGCTGTTGATCTCCAGCTTCAATCCGGTGCAGAACAGCGCCCGCTACGATCTCGGCAAGACCGGCGTGTTGTCGTTCATCGTTGCCGATGCGAATTCGGTTCGGCTGAATCCGATGGCCGCCGGTACCGTCATCTCGGTGTCGGCGACGACGGGATTGTCGGCGTCGGTGGCCGGCGGATCGCCGGTGCCGAGCACCTTGATTGCGAGCTTCGTCAGCATCAACTTCGGCTTCGACGACGTGACGAGCAGCGGCAACATCACGGTGGCCTTCACATCGCCGAGCGGCGTGGTGTCGAGTGCAACGATGTTCATATCCCGAGCCTCGGCACCGGCCGGAAGCAGCACTTGCCCCTGATTGCGCTGGTCGGGATGCCCGGCGGCGGCAAATCGACCGTCGGGCGCCAACTGGCACGCCGGCTGCGCTGGGACTTTGCCGACACCGACGACCTGATCGAGCGGCGGATCGGCACCTCGATCCGCCAGTTTTTCGAGCAACAAGGCGAGGATGCCTTTCGCGATGTCGAGCAATCGGTGATCGCCGATGCCGTCGCGCAGCGCAGTGGTGTGCTGGCGACCGGTGGTGGCGCGGTGCTGCGTGCCGCGAACCGCGATGCGCTGCGCGATGGCTGCACCGTTGTTTATCTGCGTTCGGCGCCGGAGGAACTGTTTCGGCGGCTGCGCCACGATATGAACCGGCCGCTGCTGCAGGTGGCCAATCCGCTCGGCCGGCTGCGCGATCTGCATGCCCAGCGTGGCCCGCTGTATGAACGGACCGCGCATTTCATCATCGAGACCGGCCGACCGTCGATTCACACGCTGGTCAACATGATCCTGATGCAACTCGAACTCGCCGGGCTGATCGGTGCCGATGCCGCACCGTCGTCGATTGGCCATGCGCGGCAGGGCGACGGACGCGCCGATGTCGGCCGGCAGCGCCGCTGAAACCATCGACTGCCGACAACGGCGAACCGCGGGCTGACCGTGCGCTTGCAGGCCGAGAACACGGCCGCCCTAGAATTTGCCCCATGTCGACTACCTCTCACCAGATTGCGATCGAGCTTGCCGACCGGCGCTACGACATCCTGATCGGCGGCGGATTGCTCGGCAGCACCGCAAGCTTCGACGCCGTGCCGCGCAGCCGGACCGCGCTGATCGTCAGCAACACCACCGTCGCACCGCTGTATGCGCAGCAGCTGGCCACCACGCTCGGCAAGATCCACGGCGAAGTGCTGCAACTGGTGCTGCCTGACGGCGAAGCGCACAAGAACTGGGAGACGCTGAACCTGATCTTCGACCGGCTGCTTGCGCAGGCCTGCGACCGCAAGACCGTGCTTTATGCACTCGGTGGCGGCGTGATCGGCGACATGACCGGTTTTGCCGCCGCCTGCTACATGCGCGGCGTGCCGTATGTGCAGGTGCCGACGACGCTGCTCGCGCAGGTCGATTCGTCGGTCGGCGGCAAGACCGCCATCAACCATCCGGCCGGCAAGAACATGATCGGTGCCTTCTACCAGCCAAGGCTGGTGGTCGCCGACCTGGACACGCTGGCCAGCCTGCCGGAGCGGGAACTGGCTGCCGGGCTGGCCGAAGTCATCAAATACGGACCGATCGCCGACGACGCCTTTCTCGACTGGATCGAGGAGCATCTCGACGCATTGCTGCGTCGCGACCGCCCGGCGCTCGCGCATGCGGTGCGCCGCTCGTGCGAGATCAAGGCCTGGGTGGTCGGCCAGGATGAGCGCGAATCGGGGCTGCGCGCCATCCTCAATTTCGGCCATACCTTCGGTCATGCGATCGAGGCCGCACTCGGTTATGGACAGTGGCTGCACGGCGAGGCGGTCGGCTGCGGCATGGTGATGGCGGCCGACCTGTCGCACCGCCTCGGGATGATCGACCGGGCGTATATGGAACGCATCGCGAACCTGGTCGAACGCGCCGGCCTGCCGACAAAGGCGCCGGCACTCGGCGCCTCGACCTACATCGAACTGATGCGGGTCGACAAGAAGGCCGATGCCGGCAAGCTGCAGTTCGTGTTGATCGAGGCACCCGGCCGTGCCGGCGTCCATGGCGCCGACGAGCGGCTGCTGGCCGATGTCATCGATGCACACTGCGCCTGACGCGGGGGCGCCGGTGGGCGATGTCTCGATGCCGCCGTGCGCGGCCTGGGCCAGCAATCCGGCGCGCGGCCGCGGCCGCCGGCGGCCAGAGGCGGAAGACGCACTGCGCAATGCGTATCAGCGCGACCGTGACCGCATCGTCCACAGCACCGCTTTCCGGCGCCTTGTCTACAAGACGCAGGTATTCCTGAATCATGAAGGCGACCTGTTCCGCACCCGGTTGACCCACTCGCTGGAGGTGGCACAGGTCGGGCGCTCGATCGCCCGCGGACTCGGCCTGCACGAAGACCTTGTCGAGGCGATCTCGCTCGCCCATGACCTCGGCCACACGCCGTTCGGCCATGCCGGCCAGGATGCGCTGAACCATGCGCTGCGCGAACTCGATCCGCAAGGCCAGGGCTTCGAGCACAACCTGCAGAGCCTGCGCGTCGTCGACCACCTCGAACAGCAGTATCCGGACTTCGACGGCCTGAACCTGACATTCGAGACCCGAGAAGGCATCCTGAAACATTGTTCGCGCGCCAATGCGCGGCGACTCGAGGAGGCCGAGCCGGGTGGCGTCGGCCGCCGTTTTCTCGACGCCACCCGGCCGAGCCTGGAAGCTCAACTGTGCAACCTCGCCGATGAGATTGCCTACAACGCGCACGATATCGATGATGGCCTGCGCTCCGGGCTGCTCGACATCGATGCATTGCGTGAAGTAGGACTGTTCGACCGTTTCCACGCCGCCGTGCAGCGCGATTTCCCGGCGCTCAGCGGCCGCCGGCTGGTATTCGAGATCACGCGACGCATCCTGTCGACGCAGATCCACGACGTCATCGCAACCACCGGGCAGGCGCTGCGCGACGCTGCCCCGGCATCGGCCGATGAGGTGCGACGCCTGCCGGTGCTGGTGCGTTTCAGCCCGGCAATGGCCGCCGAGGTGGTCGAGATCAAGCGCTTTCTCGGCGAACGGCTGTACCGTCATCCGCAGGTGTTGTCAACGACCGAGCAGGCGCGGCAGATCGTCGCAGTGCTGTTTGCCGCCTACACCAGTGACCCGGCATCGTTGCCGGAAGGCTTTGATGGCGACCGCCGCTCGGTGCGCTCGATCGCCGACTATCTGGCCGGCATGACCGACCGCCTGGCTTCACGCGAGTACCGACGGATCACCGGGCGCCGTCCGTTCGACTGATTGTTGCCGTTCGTCCGCCGGTTTCGACCGTTCGGCGGTGCGGTCTCCAGTTTGTGCCGGGATCGGCCGACACTGCGAAGGTCGAGTAGGCCCATCGCGGGCCTGCCGAGCCAACAGGCAGCCATCGCATGAAAGCCGTTCTGAATCGCGGGTTTACCCTGATCGAGTTGATGATCGTCGTCGCGATCGTCGCGATCCTCGCCACGATCGCGTTTCCCGCCTATACCGACTATCTGCGCCGCGGGCAGATTCCGGAAGCCTTCACCCATCTGTCCGACATGCGCGTGAAGATGGAGCAGTATTACCAGGACAACCGCAATTACGGCACCAGCAACACCTGCGCCAACGCCGCCGGCACGAACTGGAACTTTGCACCGGTTGGCAGGAAATATTTCGATTTCGGTTGCACGCTGACCAATGGTGGCCAGGGCTTCACGCTGAGGGCGACCGGAAAAGCACCGCGCACGCAGGGTCACGAATATACGATCGACCACGCCGGCGCGAAGGCGACGACCAAGTTTCCTGGCGTCAGCGGCAGCAAGGCCTGCTGGGCGGTCAAGGCGTCCGATTGCTGATTCGCGGAGCCCTGCCATGAGGATCTCGAACCGGCAGCGTGGCGTCTCGATGATCGAGGTGCTGACGGTCGTCAGCATCATCGGCATCCTGCTGGTCGCGGTGGCGCCAGAGATCACCACCCAGTTGCGCAATGCGCAGATTCGCAATGCCGCCGATTCGATGATCGCCGGCCTGCAGCGCGCGCGCAGCGAGGCGATCCGCCGCAACCAGGACGTTCGTTTCTCGCTGGTCAGTGACTTGAGCGACGACTGCGTGTTGTCGTCCAGTGCCGGCAGCTGGGTCGTCAGTCTGGACGACCCGGTCGGCAACTGTGCAACGCCGGCCAGTGAATCGACAGCGCCGCGGATTCTTGCCGTGCACAGCGCCGCCGACGGCAATGTGATGGCCAAGGTCGTCGCGACACAGGCCGATGGGGCGACCCCCGCCAGGGAAATCATCTTCAACGGTTTTGGCCGCCCGAAGGATGCGACCCAGCTTGGCCGCATCGTGATGAGCAGCGCCAACTCACCGACCGAGTACCGCAGCTACCGGGTCGATGTCAGCCCGGTCGGCGGTGTTCGCATGTGCGATACCAAGGTCAGCCAGACGTCCGAAGACCCGCGCCGATGCCCACCAGCATGAACCATTTCCAGCCATCGATCCTTTCGACTCGACAGCGGCGCCGCGGCGCAGCAGGCTTTGTCCTGCTTGAAGTCCTGGTCGCTCTGTTGATCTTCGCCTTCGGCGTACTCGGCGTCGTCGGCCTGCAGGCGGCGATGACGAAGGCGCAGACGTCGGCGAAATTCCGCGGCGATGCGGCCTATCTGGCGCAGGAACTGATCGGCAACATGTGGTCGGACATTCCGAACCTCGACAAATACACGAAGCCGGCCGGCGACGGCAACTGCACCGCGCATCCGAAATGTTTCGCGATCCAGCAGAAGATCGCCGCGATGCTGCCCGCCGGACAGCTGGTGGTCGAACAACCGTCGCCCGGCCTGCTGACGATCACGATCAGCTGGACGCCACCGGCCGAGACGACGCACATCTACACCACCTCCACCGCGATCCGGACCTGAACCCGATGTTCAATCCCGTCAACCCACCGCCAATGTCGCTGCGCAGCCGTGGCGGCGCCTCGCTGTCGCACGCAGCCGTTGCCCGCGGCGTCACGCTGGTCGAGCTGATGGTCGGCATGGTGATCGGTCTGATCGCGGTGCTGGTGATTTCGCAGGTGCTGCTCGCCGCTGAAGGGCAGAAGCGCGCGACGACGTCGGGTTCGGATGCGCAGCTGACCGGCGCGCTGGCGCTGTTCACGCTGCAGCGCGACCTCGAGATGACCGGCTATGGCCTCAGCGCGAGCCAGATCGGGCTCGGCTGCACGATCCGCGCGCTGCCGTTCACGACCGCCAACGGTGGCAGCACGCGGCTGCTGGTGCCGGCGCAGATCACGCCTGGAGCGAAGACCGGTGACCCGGATACCGTGCGCATCCTGGCCAGTTCGAAGCAAAGTTTTTCGGTGCCGACGCTGGTCACCAACGACCATCCGAAGAGCGGCGCGGTCGGCGTCACCGAGTTTGCCGTCAACAACATCGTAGGCGTTGCGGCGGGTGATTTGATGATCGCGGTGCCGCCGGCGCCCGATGCCACCAATACCTGCACGATCTTCCGCTCGACAGGCGTCGGCACGACGCCGGGCAAGAGCATCGCGCATGCTTCGGGCGGCGACCCGCTGGCGTGGAACGGCAGTGGGTCGGGATCGTCGCAGACCGTCGTCTCGACACTGTTCCCGCCGGCTGGCTATCCGGCCACCAGTTATCTGATCAACCTCGGGCAGAGCTACATCGACCGTTCCTATTCGGTCGTCAAGGGCAACCTCGTGATGACCGACTTCAACCGTGCAAGCAGCGGTACACCGACAGCGGTCGAGATTTTTCCGCAAGTCGTCAACCTGCGTGCGCTGTACGGCAAGGACACGTCGGCGACGCCGGACGGCTCGATCGACGTCTACGACGACGTGCAACCGACGACGGCCGATGGCTGGGCGCGGGTGATCGCGATCCGCATCGCGATTGTCGTGCGCAGCAACCAGTACGAAAGCGACGAAGTGACGACTGCCGAGCCCGAGTGGGACCTCGGCACGGCACCGGCAGTCACCGCTGCGGGGGCAAAAAACTGCGGATCCGGTAGCGGCAAATGCATCACGCTGAAGGTTGACGGCGACCTCAGCGCGAAGGACGAGTGGAAGCATTACCGCTACAAGGTCTACGACACCGTGATCCCGTTGCGCAACGTCGTCTGGCGGTCCTGAGGAGGCAGCGTGAAGAGCCAGAAGTTCTCCCCCCACCGGATGCAACGCGGCGTGTCGCTGCTGTTTGCATTGATCACGCTGGTGGCGTTGTCGCTCGCCGCGGTGGCGCTGGTGCGTTCAGTCAATACATCGAGCCTGATCGTCGGCAACCTCGGTTTCAAGCAGGATTCGATCGCCTATGCATCGCAGGCTGCCGAGGAAGCAATCGACTTTCTGAACCTCAACAAGAAAACCGGCGCGCTTTTTCTCGACATTCCGGATTCCGCCTATTACGCAACGGCGCATGAAAACCTCGATCCGGCCAACCGCAGACCGACCGGTGACCCGACCCGCGCGGTCGTCGACTGGGCCGGCGATGCCTGTGCCACCGGCTACGAAGCAGGCAGTTTCGGTGTCTGTCTGCAATCGTGGAAGTCGGTGAGCGGGCCGAGCGGCAACCAGACCCGCTACACGATCACCCGTCTGTGCACCCAGCCATTGCCGGACAACGACGCGGCGAACTCCTGCGCCAAACCGGTCAGGGCGTCGCTGACCGAAAGTGGCGAAAAGGGCTCGCTGGCATACCCGGGCGGCCGCCCGGCCGATGTGATCGAGGGCGGACCTTATTACCGGGTCATCGTGCGCAGCGTCGGCGCCCGCAATGCGGTCAGCATCACCGAGACGATTGTCCATTTCTGACGGACGACCACCGCGCCGAAGATCATCCAGAGAGGTTTCTCATGCCCAATTTCAGCACTTCCTTCAGCGCCCATTCGGTGCCGCGCAGCGCCCTGGCGGTGCTGCTGCTGATCGTCGCCGGCCAGTCCGTTGCCCAGTTGACCGACATCGCCGCCGAACCGGTGATCAACCGGCAGACGGTCAGCGCGAAACCGAACCTGATGTTCATCCTCGACGATTCGGGATCGATGGCCAGGGCCTACATGCCCGACGAGATGTCGGCCACAGGCAGCTACGGTTATCTGTCGGCGCAGTGCAATGGGGTGGCATTCGACCCATCCCTGCCTTACACGCCGCCGGTTTATGCCAACGGCGCCTCGTACCCGAACGCGAGCTTCACGAACGCCAAGGACGACGGCTATTCCGCGACGTCGACGTCGCGCAACCTCGGGGGCCAGACCTACTACGTCTATACCGGCACGCAGCCGAAAATGGGCTGGACCTACGATTCTTCGGGCAACGAGATCACCAGCAGCACCTTCTATAAGGAGTGCACCAGCACGATCGGCAACAGCCCGGGCAACACCAAGTTTATCGCGGTCACCGTGAATGCAGGCTCGCCCGATGCGCAGAAATATGCCAACTGGTGGTCGTATTACCGCACGCGGATGCTGATGATGCGTACCTCGGTCGGTTTGGCGGTGAACAACCTCGACGACAAATACCGGGTCGGCTTCAGCCGCATCAACAGCACAACAGTCACCGACGGCATCGATTTCCGGGACACGAAAGCCTTCGATGCCACACAGCGCACCAATTTCTACGCAAGCCTGTATGCCGCACCGCCATCCGGCGGCACGCCGTTGCGTGGAGCGTTGTCGAAGGTCGGCCGCTATTTCGCGAAAAAGATCACCGGCCAGAGCTACGATCCGGTCGAGTACGAATGCCAGCGCAACTATGCGCTGCTGTCGACCGACGGCTACTGGAACTCCGGCGGCGGCACGGTCGCTGAAAACTCGACCTATGGCCCCTATGGTCTCGACGGCAATGCAGTCGGCAATCAGGACGTCACCGAAGTGCGTCCGATGTACGACGGCGGCGACAGCATCAAGACCGAAAAGACGCCGATCACGACGATCACGCGCCGGCAGGTCGCCACGACCGACAAGGTCACGACGACTTCGAAGCGCAATCTGATCGAGATCGATACCGTCGGTTGCGGCAAGGACAGGTTCAACGAGTGGACGACACCCGAGACACGGGTCGTCGTGACCAATACGCAGACGCCATCGGTGGTGCGCGATACGGCCACGAAGACGCGCACCATCGTCACGACGAATGGCACGGTGACCTCCGACACGACCTCGACGACAACGACGACGACGAGCACCGAGAGCACCGGCTCGCCGGTCTCGCAGCCGGGCAGCGACACCGGCTGGACCAAGGGCACGCGAGCGAAGACGCAAAGTTGCAAGAAGGCGAGCGACGTCCAGCCGGCGGGTTATGGGCCGGTGACGAATACGACTCAGAACAGCAGTTCGCAATCGAGCACGGTGCTGAGCGTCGAGGGCCCGACCGACGGTCAGACGACGACGAGCTTTTCGTCGAGCGGCGGCACCAGCGACACGCTGGCTGACGTGGCGCAGTATTTCTATGCAACCGACCTCCGCACCCCGGCGCTCGGCAACTGCACCTCGTCGACCTCGGGCCAGTCACGTGACGTCTGCGCCAACAAGGTGCCGGCAGCCGGCCGCGATACCAACACCGCCCAGCATCTGACGACCTTCACGCTTGGTCTCGGCACCGGCGGCACGATCGGCTTCGACAAGAACTATCTGCAACAGACCTCACTTCTCCGGTGTGACAACAAGCTGGCGCCTCCGGCTACCGGATGCGAGTTCGCGCTGCTGAGCGGCCACTACCGAAAGCCGGACGGATCCGGGCCGGTGTTGAACTGGCCGGCGACGACGACGGTGCTGAGCGGCAGTTCCGGCGATGCGCGCAACATCGACGACCTCTGGCATGCCGCGGTCAACGGCCGTGGCCAGTACTACTCGGCCAGTGATGCCAACGCATTGAGCGAGGCCATTTCCAGTGTCATCAACACGATCAAGGAGGTCACCGGTGCCGGCGCGGCGGCCTCGTTCAATTCGCTGACCTTCGTCCCGGGCCTGGCCAACCAGGTTTTCCAGGCCGGCTATACCGCATTCGCCTGGACCGGCGATCTGTTGGCGTATTCGGTCAAGGGCGAGGACGGGGTGTTGGGTTCGAGCCCGCTGTGGTCTGCGAAGGAAAAGCTCGATGCGATGGCCTGGACCAATCGCAAGATCTACTACCGCCAGCCGAGCGGCACCGCACTGCGCAGCTTCACGTATGCCAATCTGAATGCGGACGGCCTGGGCGGCAATTTCAGCAATTTCTGCAGCAAGGTGCCGATGCCGGCGCAATGCGCCAACTTCTCCCCTCCGAACCAGGCATTGAAAACAGCCGCGGACGATGGCATCAACCTCGTCAATTACTTGGCGGGCGATCGGACCAACAACACCAACAACCCGGCAAGCCCACTGTTCCGTGCCCGCGCCAGTGTGCTTGGCGACATCATTCACGGCGCGCCGGTTTTTGTCGGCAAGCCGCCGTTCATCTACACCGATGCCGGCTATGCCAGTTATGCCTCCTCGCGCGCCAACCGCGAGCCGATGGTGTATGCCGGCGGCAACGACGGCATGCTGCATGCGTTCTCGGCCAAAACCGGTGTCGAGATGTGGGCATTCATCCCGACCGTCGGCATGTCGAAGATGTTCCGGCTTGCCGATACCGCTTATGGCAATAACCACCAGTCGTTCGTCGATGCCGAACCGGTGGTCGGCGATGCCTTCTTCGGCGGTTCGTGGAAAACGATCCTGGTCGGTGGGCTCGGGCTCGGCGGCAAGGCCTATTACGCGCTCGACATCACCGATCCGCTGGATCCGAAGGCGCTGTGGGAATTCACCGATCCCAACCTCGGCCTGACCTACGGCAACCCGATCATCACGAAACGGGCCAATGGCAGCTGGGTGGTGGTGTTCGCATCCGGCTACAACAACGCCGATGGCAAGGGCCATTTGTATGTCGTCGACATCGCAACCGGAGCCAAGCTGCTCGACATCGTCACGCCGGCCGGTTCCCCCGGCACGCCGAGCGGTCTGGCAAAGATCAACGCCTGGATCGATGTGTCGACCAACAACACCGCGAAACGCTTCTACGGTGGCGACATGCTCGGCAACCTGTGGCGCTTCGATATCGATGACCTGGTGCTGCCGTACAAGTCCGCGCAACTGCTTGGTCAGTTGCAGACGCCGACCGGGGCGCCGCAGCCGGTCACGGTCAAGCCGGAGGTGATGCTGGTCTCGAAGCTGTATCCGGTTGTTGTCGTCGGTACCGGTCGTTATCTCGGCGACACCGACATCACCGATTCGAAGCAGCAATCGGTCTATATCGTGAAGGACACGCTGACCAATTCCGGCCATGGCGTGGTGAGAACCAACCCCAGCCTCGTCAAGCACACGCTGACGAGGACTGGATCCAGCGTGACGAGTTCGACCGAGCCGATCGACTGGAACGTCAACAACGGTTGGTGGTTCGATCTGCCGAACAGCGGCGAGCGCATCGTTTCGGGCATGTCACTGTCGTCTGGCACGCTGTTCATTCCGTCGGCCGTGCCGAGCGGCGACGCTTGCACCTCCGGTGGATCGTCGTGGCTGTACAGGATCGACATCACGTCGGGGCTGTCGATGGACCCGATCGGCATGTTGTTCAGTACCGACTCGTTGATCGTCGGCCAGACCTTTGCCCGCCTTTCGGGCGGCGGCGGCCGCATGTACGTGCGCAACAGCAAGGGCGAAACCAAGCAGTTCGATACCGGCGAAAGTACACCGGCCGGTACCGGTGATCCGCGGCGCACCTCATGGCGGGAGTTGATCAACTGATGCCAGCCGGCTCTGCGGCGACGGTTTCGTCGGTGCGCCACAGGAGGCGCGCCGCTCCTGGGCTGCTTGCTGCGATCGCTGTCTCGGCTGCAGCCCACGCCGCATTGTTCGGCTTTGCCGATGTCTTTGCCGGTTCGTCGGCGCCAGCGCACGTGGTCGCGCCTTCCAGCAGACTGCTGCTCAGGGTGGCCGCTGCGCCGCCGACCGGCAACGAGCGCGCAACGCACAGCGGTGCCGCCGATACCGAGGATCCGGCTCGACCGTTCACCAGCGTCAACGACGCCGGGCCGCTTTCTGCACCGGAGCCCGTTGCCGACAGCGCGGTGGCCATGGCGCAGCCGCAGCAGCCGAGCGACCATGTCGATACGCAGCGGGGTGCAGCGATCGGCGTCGATGGATATCTGCCACGGTCGGATCTGTCGCAGCCGCCGTTGCCGATCGGCGATATCGAGCTGCATTGGCCCCGCGGCATCTACACGCTCGAGCGCCAGGTCGCGACGTTCTGGATGTTTGTCGACGAGTCGGGCATCGTCCGGCGATTCGAACCCGACGGGCCGACATTGGCGCCGGTGCTCGAGGAGACGGCCCGCCGCACGTTCATGGCGGCCCGCTTCGATCCCGGCCAGCGTGACGGCAGGCCGGTCAAGTCGCTGATCCGGATCGAGGTCGTGTTCGACAATCGGCCTTCTGACGCTGCGGCCCCGACCATCGTCGCGGAGCGCATCCTCTGAGACCGGTGCCACCCGCCCGCGGCGCCCGCAACCCGAGTATCCAATGGCCCGCCTGCCTCGCCTGGCGATCGATCATCAACTGCATCACCTCGTCCACCGCGCAGCGCCTGGTACGGCGGTCTGCCTGGTCGACGAGGACCGCCTCGACCTGATCGGCGCCTTGCTCGAGGTGTCGCGCGACGCCGGTGTCGCGATCCACGCCTATGCGCTGCTGCCCGACCGGTTGCACCTGTTGCTGACGCCGCGGCGCGGTGCGGAGCTGGCATCGCTGATGCAGCGGGTCGGCCGGCGTTTCGTCGTCAGCTTCAACAAGCGGCACGGCCGCAGCGGATCGCCATGGGCAGGCCGTTACCGCACCGGCGTGCTGCAGGCATCGCGTTATCTGCTCGACGCGATGGCGCATGTCGAAATGGCGGCTGTCGGCGCCGGGCTGGTTGCGGCTCCCGAGCAATGGGTCGCGTCGAGCGCGGCGCATCACCTCGGCCGCCGTCACGATCCGCTGATCACTGACCATCCGCTGTTCTGGTCGCTCGGCAATACGCCGTTCGAGCGCGAGAGCCGATACCGGCAACGCCTGCTTGACCCGGCCGCGTCGGCGCTGGCAGCGGCCGGTGAAATCGAACGGGCGACCGAACAGGGCTGGGCCATCGGCGATGCTGATTTTCTCGAGATGCTCGAAGGTCGCCAGGCACGCCGCTTGCAACCGCTGACAAGGGGACGGCGGCGCAAGCCCGTCGATGCCGGATACCTCTCTGACCCCATTTGATTGGCTTGTTTCGGGGTGTCGCCGTCTTTAAAGGGTCAGAGTGAACGTTTCTCGGCTTGATCAGGATGCTGCAGTGCAGTATTCTCCCGCTCCGCCCGAATTTTCTGGAAATTCCATGACGCATTCCGCCACGCCAATGTCTGCCACCACGCCATCGCTCGCCGAACGTGCGGATGCGGCAGCAAATGGGCTGTACAGCCAGGCCGAACACGACGCCTGCGGTGTCGGTTTTGTGGCTCACATCAAGGGCGTCAAGGCGCACGCGATCATCGAGCAGGGCCTGAAGATCCTCGAGAACCTCGACCACCGCGGCGCGGTTGGTGCCGACCCGCTGATGGGCGACGGCGCCGGGATCCTGATCCAGATTCCCGACGAGTTGTACCGCGCCGACATGGCCGCACAGGGCGTCGAGCTGCCGCCGCCGGGTGAATATGGCGTCGGCATGATCTTCCTGCCGAAGGAGAGTGCGTCGCGGCTCGCTTGCGAGAAGGCGCTCGAGCGGGCGGTGGTTGCCGAAGGCCAGGTGCTGCTCGGCTGGCGCGATGTGCCGGTCGACCGCGAGATGCCGATGTCGCCGACGGTGCGGCTGAAGGAGCCGATCATCCGGCAGATCTTCATCGGCCGCGGCGCCGACCTGATCGTTCCGGATGCGCTCGAGCGCAAGCTGTACGTGATCCGCAAGACGGCGTCGTCGGCGATCCAGCGCCTGCAGCTGACGCACAGCCACGAGTACTACGTGCCGAGCATGAGCTGCCGCACGGTGATCTACAAGGGCCTGCTGCTGGCCGACCAGGTCGGCAAGTATTACCGCGACCTCGCCGACGAGCGCGCGACCTCGGCGCTGGCGCTGGTGCACCAGCGGTTCTCGACCAATACCTTCCCGGAATGGCCGCTCGCTCACCCGTACCGGATGGTCGCGCACAACGGCGAGATCAATACCGTCAAGGGCAACTTCAACTGGATGCGCGCGCGCGAAGGCGTGATGAAGTCGCCGGTGCTCGGCGACGATCTGCAGAAGCTGTATCCGATCAGCTTCGAGCACCAGAGCGATACCGCGTCGTTCGACAATGCGCTCGAACTGCTGACGATGGCCGGTTACCCGCTGGCGCAGGCCGCGATGATGATGATTCCCGAGGCCTGGGAGCAGCACAGCACGATGGACGAGCGCCGCCGTGCGTTCTATGAGTACCACGCGGCAATGCTCGAGCCGTGGGACGGCCCGGCGGCGATGGTCTTCACCGACGGCCGCCAGATCGGCGCGACGCTGGACCGCAACGGCCTGCGGCCGGCGCGTTACCTCGTCACCGACGACGACCTGGTCGTGATGGGTTCGGAGTCCGGCGTGCTGCCGATTCCGCAGAACAAGATCGTCAAGAAGTGGCGTCTGCAGCCGGGCAAGATGTTCCTGATCGATTTCGACCAGGGCCGCATCGTCGAGGACGAGGAGCTGAAAAACCAGTTTGCATCGGCCAAGCCGTACCGGCAGTGGATCGAGAGCGTGCGCATCAAGCTCGAGGATCTGCCGGGCAGCAGCGAGCGCCTCGCGTTCACCGAAACCCTGCTCGACCGCCAGCAGGCCTTCGGCTATACGCAGGAAGACCTGAAATTCCTGCTCAGCCCGATGGCGCAGGCCGGCGAGGAAGGCACAGGCTCGATGGGCAACGACTCGCCGCTGGCGGTGTTGTCGGACAAGAACAAGCCGCTGTACAACTATTTCAAGCAGTTGTTCGCACAGGTCACGAACCCGCCGATCGATCCGATCCGCGAAAACATCGTGATGTCGCTGGTCTCGTTCATCGGGCCGAAACCGAACCTGCTCGACATCAATGCGGTCAATCCGCCGATGCGCCTCGAGGTGCCGCAGCCCATCCTCGATTTCGAGGCGATGGCGCGGCTGCGCCACATCGAGCAGCATTCACACGGCAAGTTCAAGAGCTATCTGCTCGACATCACCTACCCGCTCGAGTGGGGCAACGAAGGCGTCGAGGCCAAGCTCGCGTCGCTCGGCGCCGAGGCGATCGATGCAATCCAGGGTGGCCACAACATCCTGATCATCAGCGACCGCAAGCTCGACAGCGACCATGTCGCGATCCCCGCGCTGCTGGCCTTGTCGGCGGTGCACCAGCACCTGATCCGGGTCGGCCTGCGCACGACCGCCGGCCTCGTCGTCGAGACCGGATCGGCGCGCGAAGTCCACCACTTTGCGGTACTCGCCGGCTACGGCGCCGAAGCGGTCCATCCCTATCTGGCGATGGAAACGCTGGCCGCATTGCACAAGGACCTGTCCGGCGCGTTGTCGCCGGAGAAGGCGATCGCCAATTACATCAAGGCGATCGGCAAGGGTCTGTCGAAGATCATGTCGAAGATGGGCGTGTCGACCTACATGTCGTACTGCGGCGCCCAGCTGTTTGAGGCGATCGGGCTCGAAAAGGCGTTGGTCGACAAATATTTCCGCGGCACCGCGTCGCAGGTCGGCGGGCTGAACATCTTCAATGTCGCCGAGGAGGCGATCCGCATGCACCGAGCGGCCTTCGGCAACGACCCGGTGCTCGCCGGCATGCTCGATGCCGGCGGCGAATACGCCTGGCGGGTGCGTGGCGAGGAGCACATGTGGACGCCGGACGCGATCGCCAAGCTGCAGCACAGTGCGCGCTCGAACCAGTTCGACACCTACAAGGAATACGCACAGATCATCAATGACCAGTCGCGCCGCCACATGACGCTGCGTGGCTTGTTCGAGTTCAAGCTCGATCCGGCGAAGGCGATCCCGCTCAGCGAAGTCGAGCCGGCATCCGAGATCGTCAAGCGTTTCGCCACCGGCGCGATGTCGCTCGGTTCGATCAGCACCGAGGCCCATGCGACGCTTGCGGTTGCGATGAACCGCATCGGCGGCAAGAGCAATACCGGTGAAGGCGGCGAGGATCCGGCACGCTATCGCAACGAGTTGAAGGGCATTCCGATCACCGCCGGCACGAAGGTCAGCGACGTCGTCGGCTCGAAGGTCGTCGTCGCCGACTACGAACTGCAGGCCGGCGATTCGCTGCGCAGCAAGATCAAGCAGGTCGCGTCGGGCCGTTTCGGTGTCACCACCGAATACCTGTCGAGCGCCGACCAGATCCAGATCAAGATGGCCCAGGGCGCAAAGCCCGGTGAAGGCGGCCAGTTGCCGGGCGGCAAGGTGTCGGAATACATCGGCTTCCTGCGTTATTCGGTGCCCGGTGTCGGCCTGATCTCGCCGCCGCCGCACCACGATATCTATTCGATCGAAGACCTCGCGCAGCTGATCCACGACCTGAAGAATGCCAATCAGCGCGCCAGCATCAGCGTCAAGCTGGTCAGCGAGGTCGGGGTCGGCACGATTGCCGCCGGCGTTGCGAAGGCGAAGGCCGACCATGTCGTGATCGCCGGCCACGACGGCGGCACCGGCGCCTCGCCGTGGTCGTCGATCAAGCATGCCGGCACGCCGTGGGAGCTCGGCCTGGCCGAGACCCAGCAGACGCTGGTGATGAACCGGCTGCGTTCGCGGATCCGCGTGCAGGCCGACGGCCAGATGAAGACCGGCCGCGACGTCGTGATCGGCGCGCTGCTCGGCGCCGATGAATTCGGCTTCGCAACCGCGCCGCTGGTGGCCGAAGGCTGCATCATGATGCGCAAGTGCCATCTGAACACCTGCCCGGTTGGTGTCGCGACGCAGGACCCGGTGCTGCGCGCCAAGTTCCAGGGCCGGCCCGAGCACGTCGTCAACTATTTCTTCTTCGTTGCCGAGGAAGCGCGGCAGATCATGGCGCAGCTTGGCGTGCGCACTGTCGACGAACTGATCGGTCGCGCCGATCTGCTCGATACTCGCAAGGGCATCTCGCACTGGAAGGCAAGGGGCCTCGACTTCAGCCGCGTCTTCTACCAGCCGCCGATTGCCGACGATGTGCCGCGCCGCCAGGTCGAGGAGCAGGACCACGGCCTCGCCCGTGCACTCGACGTCAAGTTGATCGAGAAGGCGATGCCGGCGCTCGAGCGCGGCGAACGGGTCCAGTTCATCGAGGAGGCGCGCAACGTCAACCGCACCGTTGGCGCGATGCTGTCGGGCGAGCTGGTTCGCCGGCATCCGGAGGGCCTGCCCGATCACACGATCTTCATCCAGATGGAAGGCACCGGCGGCCAGAGTTTCGGCGCCTTCCTCGCGAAGGGCATCACGCTGTACCTGATCGGCGACGCCAACGACTACACCGGCAAGGGCTTGAGCGGCGGCCGGATCTCGATCCGGCCGAGCATCGAGTTCCGTGGTGACGCGACGCGCAACATCGTCGTCGGCAACACCGTGTTGTACGGCGCGACCAGCGGCGAGGCCTTCTTCCGCGGCGTCGCCGGCGAACGCTTCGCGGTGCGGCTGTCGGGTGCCACTGCGGTTGTCGAAGGTACCGGCGACCACGGCTGCGAATACATGACCGGCGGCACCGTCGTCGTGCTCGGCCAGACCGGCCGCAATTTCGCCGCCGGCATGAGTGGCGGCATTGCCTACGTCTACGATGAGGACGGCCGCTTTGCCGAACGCTGCAACACCTCGATGGTCGCGCTCGAACGCGTGCTCAGCGTCGCCGAGCAGACCAGCCAGATCGACAAGTCGGTCTGGCACCGCGGGCTTGCCGACGAGACCCAGCTGAAGGCCTTGATCGAGGACCACCACAAGTGGACCGGCAGCCTGCGGGCGCGCGACATCCTCGACCACTGGCAACAGGCCAGGGGCAAATTCGTCAAGGTCTTCCCGTCCGAATACAAGCGTGCACTCGGCGAACTGCACGCTGGCCGCGAGGCCGGCGAGTCGATCGCAAAGGCCCGCCAGGCCGACCAGAAAATCGGGCCAGTGGTCGTCAAGTGACGGCTGACGTCGCCGCGACCATCATCGATCACAGGATCAACCAACACGCATCATGGGAAAAGTAACCGGATTCATGGAGTACGAGCGGGTCGAAGAGGGCTATCGCCCGGTTCCCGCGCGGCTGAAGAACTACAAGGAGTTCGTGATCGGGCTGAAGGCCGATGAAGCGAAGATCCAGGGCGCGCGCTGCATGGATTGCGGAACGCCGTTCTGCAACAGCGGCTGCCCGGTCAACAACATCATTCCGGATTTCAACGACCTCGTTTACCGCGACGACTGGAAAAACGCGATCGAGGTGCTGCACTCGACGAACAATTTCCCTGAGTTCACCGGCCGCATCTGTCCGGCGCCGTGTGAAGCCGCATGCACCTTGAACGTCAACGACGATCCGGTGGGCATCAAGAGCATCGAGCACGCGATCATCGATCGGGCCTGGGCCGAGGGCTGGGTCGAGCCCCGGCCGCCGAAGCAGAAGACCGGCAAGACGGTGGCGGTGATCGGCTCGGGCCCGGCTGGGCTTGCGGCCGCCCAGCAGCTCGCGCGCGCGGGACATGCGGTCACGGTGTTCGAGAAAAACGACCGCATCGGTGGCCTGCTGCGCTACGGCATCCCCGATTTCAAGATGGAGAAGGACCACATCGACCGGCGCATCGCGCAGATGGAGGCCGAAGGCGTGAGCTTTCGCGCCGGCGTGCTGATCGGCCAGTGGCCCGATGACAGCAAGGTCACCAACCTTGCGAAGCAGACGATCAGCCCGGAGCAGTTGAAGTCCGAGTTCGACGCCGTGTTGCTGGCCGGTGGCTCCGAACAGTCGCGAGACCTGCCGGTTCCGGGGCGCGATCTGGAGGGCGTGCATTTCGCGATGGAATTCCTGCCGCAGCAGAACCGCGTCAACGCCGGCGACAAGGTGAAGGGCCAGATCCGTGCCGATGGCAAACACGTGATCGTGATCGGCGGTGGCGATACCGGCAGCGACTGTGTGGGCACCAGCAACCGCCATGGCGCGGCCAGCGTGACCCAGTTCGAGCTGCTGCCGATGCCGCCCGAGCAGGAGAACAAGCCGCTGGTCTGGCCGTACTGGCCGATCAAATTGCGCACCAGTTCCAGCCACGAAGAAGGCTGCGAACGCGAGTTTGCGATCGCAACCAAGGAATTCATCGCCGGCGAGGGCAAGGAGAAAAACCGCGTGAGGGCGCTGAAGGCGGTCCGTGTCGAATGGAAGGACGGCAAGATGGTCGAGGTCGCCGGAAGCGAACAGATTCTGCCGGCCGATCTGGTGCTGCTGGCGATGGGATTTGTCCATCCGGTGGCGACCATCCTCGACAGCTTCGGCGTCGACAAGGACGGCCGCGGCAATGCACGCGCGAGCACCGATGACGGCGACGCCTACCGCACCAATGTCGAGAAGGTGTTTGTTGCCGGCGACATGCGGCGCGGCCAGTCGCTGGTGGTCTGGGCGATCCGCGAAGGCCGGCAGGCCGCTCGTGCGATCGACCAGGCGCTGATGGGCAGCAGCGATCTGCCGCGCTGACGCGGCGGACACGCTTCTTTACCGCGCGCCGCTGCGGCGGCCGCGGGTGCTATTCGCGTTATCCCCTATGATCGTGCGCTTTCAGACACGGCGCGCGCCGCGTCCCGGCCCCCATGTCCCCCGCATCCGCCTCTCCCGCCAGTGAAGCCGCCAGCGCAGCGACGCCCCTCGTCGAACTGCGCCGGGTGACTTGCGGCTACGGCGACAAGGTGATTCTGCGCGATGTCGACCTGAAGCTGCCGCGCGGCCAGGTCACCGGGTTGATGGGAACGTCCGGCGGTGGCAAGACGACGATCCTGCGCCTGATCAGCGGGCAACTCGCGCCGTGGCAGGGGCAGGTGCTGTTCGACGGCGTCGATCTGGCCACACTCGATCGGGCCGGCCTGTATGCGGTGCGTCGGCGCATGGGCATGTTGTTCCAGTTCGGCGCCTTGTTCACCGACCTGTCGGTTTTCGACAATGTCGCGTTTCCGCTGCGCGAACATACCAATCTCAGCGCGGCGATGATCCGCGATCTGGTGCTGATGAAGTTGAATGCGGTCGGCCTGCGCGGTGCGCGCGACCTGATGCCGAGTCAGGTGTCTGGCGGCATGGCGCGGCGGATCGCGCTGGCGCGTGCCATTTCGCTCGACCCGGAATTGATCATGTACGACGAGCCGTTCGCCGGGCTCGATCCGATTTCGCTCGGCATGGCGGCGCGGCTGATCCGCGAACTCAACGATGCGTTGGGTGTCAGCAGCATCGTCGTGTCGCACGATGTCGACGAGACCTTTGCGATCGCCGACCACATCGTCTTCATCGCCAATGGCGGGCTGGTCGCCGAAGGCAGCCCGGAGTCGATGCGGCAGAGCAAGGACCCGCTGGTCCATCAGTTCTTCAATGCCGAGCCGGAAGGGCCGGTGCATTTCCACTATCCGGCGCCTGCGGTCGAGCAGGATTACGGTGTCCAGGGAGGGCGCCGCTGATGTTGTCGATGTTCAAGCCCGCGGCGATCGGATTTGCCGTGCGCAGCAAGCTCGCCGACTGGGGCGCCGGCGTGCGCCTGTTCCTGCGCCTGGTCTGGTTGAGCTTCGCGACGCTGCGCCGGGTGCGGCTGGTCGTCGACCAGCTGTTTTTTGTCGGCAACCGGTCGTTGTCGATCATCGCGGTTTCCGGACTGTTCGTCGGCTTCGTGCTCGCGCTGCAGGGTTACTACACGCTGCAGCGTTACGGCTCGTCGGAGGCGGTCGGCCTGCTGGTTGCATTGAGCCTGGTGCGTGAACTCGGGCCGGTCGTCACCGCGCTGCTGTTCGCCGGTCGCGCCGGAACCTCGTTGACCGCCGAGATCGGACTGATGAAAGCCGGCGAACAGCTGGCTGCGATGGAGATGATGGCGGTCGATCCGGTACTGCGGGTGCTTGGTCCGCGGTTCTGGGCCGGCATCATCGCGATGCCCGCGCTGGCCGCGGTATTCAGTGCCGTCGGCGTGCTCGGCGGCTGGGCGGTGGCGGTGCCGCTGCTCGGCATCGATTCGGGTTCGTTCTGGTCGCAGATGCAGGGTGGCGTCGACGTCTGGGCGGACATCGGCAACGGCGTGATCAAGAGCGTGGTATTCGGCGTTACCGTCACCTTCATCGCGCTGCTGCAGGGGTTTGCCTGCAAGCCGACGCCGGAGGGTGTTTCGCACGCGACGACGCGGACCGTCGTGATGGCCTCGCTGTCGGTGCTGGCACTCGACTTCGTGCTGACCGCGATGATGTTTTCGATCTGAAGGAACTGCGATGCAACAATCGCGACATGATGTGTGGGTCGGCCTGTTCGTGATGATCGGCGCCGCTGCCCTGCTGTTTCTGGCGCTGAAGGCCGGCAACCTGCTGAACCTGAGTTTTGCCGAGACCTATCCGGTCACCGCGCGCTTCGACAACATCGGCGGATTGAAAGTCAATGCCGCGGTCAAGAGTGCCGGTGTCGTTGTCGGGCGGGTCGAATCGATCAGATTCGATACCAAGACCTTCCAGGCCAGCGTGCGGCTCGACCTCGAGAAGCAATATGTCTTCCCGAAGGACACCGCGGCGAAGATTCTGACCGCAGGCCTGCTCGGCGAGCAGTACATCGGGCTCGAGGTCGGCGGCGACGAGCGCAATCTGGCACCCGATGACGTGATCACGCAGACCCAGTCGGCGGTCGTGCTGGAGAACCTGATCAGCCAGTTCCTGTTCAACAAGGCCGCCGAAGCCGGCAGCAGCAGCGGCAGCGACGAGGCTTCCAAATGACGACCGGAGGATCGATGGCAATTGGCAGGCGACTGGCGAGCGCAGCCGCCGTGCTGATGACGGCGCTGCTGCTCGGCGGCTGCGCAACCAGCCCGACCGCGAAGACCCCGGCAGAAAAACTCGACCCGTGGGAAAACTGGAACCGCAAGGTATTCGGTTTCAACGAGAAGCTTGATGAAAAGGTGCTCGAGCCGGTCGCGACGGCCTACAGCAATGTCGTGCCGCATCGGGTCCGCAAGGGCGTCGACAACTTTTTCTGGAATGCCGCTGACGCCTGGTCGGCGGTCAACAATTTCCTGCAGTTCAAGTGGGGCGCCGGCATGCACAGCGTGATGCGGGTCGGCACCAATACGCTGTTCGGCCTCGGCGGTCTGCTGGATCCGGCCACCGAGATGGGTCTGGAGCGCAATACCGAGGATTTCGGCAAGACGCTTGCGCATTGGGGCGTCGGTGCCGGTGCCTACATCGTCTGGCCGCTGTACGGCCCGTCGACGGTCCGGGATTCGGTCGCGCTGCCGCTCGATCGCGGCGCATCGCCGTCGATGGTGATCAACGATGGCGCCGCCAATGTCAGCATCACCGCGCTGCAGATCATCAATTCGCGGGCCAACTTCCTGTCGGCCGGCCGGATGCTCGATGGCATCGTGCTCGACAAATACACCTTCGTCCGCGACGCCTATCTGCAACGCCGCGGCACCCGCCTGCTCGGCGACGACGACTATCCGGACGAAAATTTCGACTATGCCGATCCCGAGGAGCCGGCAAAGAAGAAATGACCCGCTGGCCAGTGCGGGCCGCTGCATTTGATGTTGCGGGATGTGTCAAAGGTGAACCAAGGGGTCTCGATCGACTCTCAATCAGGTGAAGATGGCGGCAGCCGACGCCGCCAACGCCCTCAAGGAGACAAGTGAATGTTGTTGAAACGGATTTTTGCCTTTTTCGCAGCCGGTTTGGTTGCCGCTGCAGTGAACGCGGCCGAACCGCCGCAGGCGCTGATCGAGCGCATCTCGACTGAAGTGCTGAATGCGGTCAAGGCCGACAAGGGCATCCAGGCCGGCGACACCAACAAGGTGATCGCACTGGTCGATGCGAAGGTGATGCCGCACGTCGATTTCCGCCGCATGACTGCATCGGCGGTCGGCCGATACTGGCGCCAGGCCTCGCCGGAACAGCAGCAGCGGCTGCAGGATGAATTCAAGATTCTGCTGGTGCGCACTTATTCGGGCGCGCTGTCGCAGGTCAAGGACCAGACCGTCGAGTTGAAGCCGATGCGCTCGAAAGCCGGCGACACCGAAGTGACGGTCCGCACCGAGGTGATCGGCAGCGGCGATCCGATCCAGCTCGACTACCGGCTCGAAAAGACCGCCGACGGCTGGAAGATCTACGACGTCAACATTCTTGGCGTCTGGCTGGTGCAGAACTACCGCAACAGCTTTGCGCAGGAAATCGGCAGCAACGGCGTTGATGGCCTGATCGGCAAGCTGGCTGAGCGCAACAAGGCCGCGGCCAAGTCCTGAGGCGTCGATGGCACGCTTGCCGGCGAAGCTGACCCATGCCGAAGCGCCCGAGGTGGCGCGGGCGATGACAAAGGCGCTGCGGGGCGAATCTGCGCCCGCGGCGTCGGGCCCGTGGGCGGTCGATGCATCGGAATTGCGCTTGTTCGACTCGTCCGCGCTCGCGGTGCTGCTTGAATGCCGCCGCGTCGCGCAGTCGCTGGGCCGGACGATCCGTGTCGATCATCCGCCGGCCAAGCTCGGTCAGCTCGCCGGGCTGTACGGCCTGGCCGAACTGCTCGAGATGAGCGAGCGCGCGCCGGCTGTCAGCGCTGAGTGACGTAGAGCCTGCTGCCGAGGTTCTGCTTGATCTGCTGCAGCACCGCGCGGCGGTCGTCGGGCAGGCGCAGCGCCACCGCGGTGGTCAGGATGTCGATCACCATCAGGTGCAACTGCCGCGAAACCATCGGGCTGTAACGCTCGTGGTCTTCCGGATGGTCGACGGCGAGCAGGATCTGCCGGTCGGCGCCGGTCGGCCGGGCCAGCCGCGCCAGCGGCGAACCGCTGGCGGTGATCAGGATCGTCGTTGCGCCATTGCCGCTGGCGATCTCGGCGACATCGAGCAGGCCGCGGCTGCGCCCTGAATTGCTGATGATCACGGCGCAATCGCCGTCGCGCAGCATCGTCGCGCTCATCACCTGCACATGGCCGTCGCTGATTGCCTCGGAAAAGACGCCGAGGCGAAAAAACTTGTGCTGCGCATCCTGCGCGACGATGCCGGAATTGCCGACGCCGTAGAACTCGATCCGCCGGCCGCTCACCGCGGCCTGCGCCAGCGCATCGATCGCACGTTCATAGGCTTCGCCGCTGGCCTGCTCGCGGTATTTGAGCAGTGCGGCAATCGTGTTGTCGATCAGCTTGATGTGGATGTCGCGTGGCTGGTCGTCCTCGTCGACGGCGCGGTGGACGAACGGCACGCCCTCGTTGACGATGCCGGCCAGCTTGCGCTTGAAATCGGCCAGCCCGTCGTAGCCGACGCTGCGGCAGAAGCGGACGACGGTCGGCTTGCTGACGCCGGCGCGCTCGGCGAGCACGGTGACCGGGGACTCGACGAAGCCGGCGGGGTCGGCCATCAGCACTGCGGCGACCCGCTGCTCGGCAGGGGGCAGCGCCAGCCGCGACGCCTCGATGCGGGTCAACATGCTCATGGTGTGGATTTCTCGGCGTTGCTCACTGCTCTTCGGCCCAGCTGAAACCGTCGCGCGCAACCAGTGCGCTCGCCGCTGCCGGCCCCCAGGTGCCGGCGGCATACGGCCGCGGCCCGCCAGCCGCGCCGTCGCTGCGCTGCCAGGTCTGCAGGATCGGTTCGACCCAGCGCCAGGCCTGTTCCTGCTCGTCGCTGCGCACGAACAGGTTCAAGCGCCCGGCAATCGCCTCGAGCAGCAGCCGCTCGTAGGCACCGACGCGGTTTTCGGCAAAGGCCTTGTCGAAATCGAGATCGAGCGAGACCGGAACCAGCGATTCGCCCTGCACATTGCCTTTGGCGGCGAGCAGGTGCAACTCGAGGCCGTCTTCCGGCTGCAGCTTGATCACCAGCTTGTTCGGCTGGCTCGCGCCGGGGAAGATGCTGTGCGGCGTCGGCCGGAAATTGACGACGATTTGCGCATCTCGCTCGGCCAGCCGCTTGCCGGTGCGCAGGTAGAACGGCACCCCTGCCCAGCGCCAGTTCTGCACCTCGGTGCGCAACGCGACGAAGGTTTCGCAGTGGCTGTTCGGCGGAACCCGTTCCTCGTCGAGGTAGCCGATGACGACACCGTCCTCCGCCATGCCCTTGCGGTACTGGCCGCGCACGACATCGCGCAGCACGCTTTGCTCGTCGAACGGCTTCAGCGAGCGCAGCACCTTCAGCTTTTCGTCGCGGATCGCATCGGCATCGTGGCTCGACGGCGGCTCCATCGCGACCATCGTCAGCAACTGCAGTGCATGGTTCTGGATCATGTCGCGCAGCGCGCCGGTGCCGTCGTAGAAATCGCCGCGCGAGCCGACACCGATGCTTTCGGCCAGCGTGATCTGGATGTTCGCGATGCTGTCGCGCCGCCACAGTGGCTCGAACAAGGCATTGCCGAAGCGCAGCGCCATCAGGTTCTGCACCGCCGGTTTGCCGAGGTAGTGGTCGATCCGCAACGCCTGTTCCTCGCCAAAGACCGAGCCGACGATGCGATTGATCCGCTGCGCGCTCGCCAGGTCGTGGCCGAGCGGCTTTTCGAGCACGACCCGCACATTCGGCCGGTTCAGCCCGACCGCGCCGAGTTGTTCGCAGATCTGCGGAAACAGGTGCGGGCTGGTGGCCAGATAAAGCACTGCCGTGTCGGCGCTTCGTTCGTCGAGCCAGGCCTTCAGCCCGCTGTAGTCGTCCGGGCGGGACAGGTCCATCCGGCGGTAGTGCACCAGCTCGGCGAACTGTGCAAACTCCTGTTCGCTCGGCCGTTTTGCATCCTCGACCCGTTGCAGCCGCTCGCCGAGCCACTGGCGGTATCGTTGGTCGTCCTGCTCCTCGCGGGCGACCGCGAGAATGCGGCCGTCGGCCGGCAGCTTGCCGTGACGGAACGCCTGAAACAATGCAGGCATCAGCTTGCGCCATGTCAGGTCGCCGGTTCCACCAAAAAATACGAGATCAAAAGACATGACAGCGTGCTTCGAATCCGCAACAATCGAGCGGATGTAATTTAGTTACACGCATGATGCCCATTTCGGCGCTCGCGGTCAATCCGCGGGCGAATCCCGCGCTCTCCCGTATCCTCGAAATGCCATGAATCAACTTGATCAACTGAAGCGGTTCACGACCGTTGTCGCCGATACCGGCAATTTCAAGCAGCTGGCCGCGTTTGCGCCACGCGATGCGACGACCAATCCGTCGCTGATCCTGAAAGCCGTGCAACAACCGGAATATGCGCCGCTGCTGGCCGAGTGCGTCGCCGCGATGCCGGATCGCGCGGTCGACCAGATCGTCGACAACGTGCTGGTCCGCTTCGGTCAGGAAATCCTGAAGACCATTCCCGGTCGCGTGTCGACCGAGGTCGATGCACGGCTGTCCTTCGATACCGCGGCGACGGTTGCGCGGGCACACAGCCTGATCGCACTGTACGAGCAGGCCGGCGTCGAACGCGAGCGGGTGCTGATCAAGATCGCATCGACCTGGGAAGGCATTCAGGCCGCGCGCATCCTCGAACACGAGGGCATCCACTGCAACCTGACGCTGCTGTTCTCGTTCTGCCAGGCGGTCGCCTGCGGCGAGGCCGGTGTCACGCTGATCTCGCCGTTTGTCGGTCGCATCTACGACTGGTACAAGAAGGCGGCAGGTTCATCGTGGGACGAGGCGGCGAATGCCGGCAGCAACGATCCCGGCGTGTCATCGGTGTCGCAGATCTACACGTATTACAAGAAGTTCGACATCCCGACCGAGGTGATGGGCGCGAGTTTTCGCAACCTCGGCCAGATCCGCGCACTCGCCGGCTGCGACCTGCTGACGATCAGCCCGGAACTGCTGGCCGAACTGCAGGCCAGCGACGAGCCGCTGCAGCGCCGGCTCGACCCGCAGCAGGCCAAGGACTCGCCGCTTCATGCGGTGGTTTTCAGCGAGCCCGGTTTCCGCTATGCGCTGAACCAGGATGCGATGGCGACCGAAAAACTCGCCGAAGGCATCCGAGCGTTCGCCGCCGATGCGCTGCGGCTGGAAGGCCTGATTGAGGCGGCACGCAGCGGCAAGGCGAGCGCAACGCCGGGGGAGGTTTGACGATGACGACTCCACGCTGCGACGAGACGCCGGCCTGGGCCGCACTGGCCGGGCATTACGAGGCCCATGGCCGCGATTTCGATCTGCGCGACGCCTTCCAACACGACCCGGACCGCTTCAACCACTTCAGCGTCGAGGCGCCGGAAATCTTTGCCGATCTGTCGAAAAACCTGATCGACGTCGCCGGCCTCAAATTTCTGCACGAGCTTGCCGCCGAATGCCGGATCGAGCAGCGCCGCGATGCGCTGCTGGCCGGCGAGCCGATCAATACGACCGAGGGCAGGGCGGCGCTGCACACCGCGCTGCGGGCACCGCGCTCGGGTGATGGCAAGGGGCCGTTCAGCGACGAGGTGCACCACACCCTCGATGCGCTGCTGGCCTATGCCGAGCAGGTGCGCGACACCGCCGGCAGCGGCATCCGCCATGTCGTCAACATCGGCATCGGCGGCAGCGACCTCGGGCCGCAGATGGTCGTGCGTGCACTCGATGCCTTTGCCCATCCCGGCATCCAGATGCATTTCGTCTCGAATGTCGATGGCCACGACATCACGCCGGTGCTGCGTCGGCTGAAGCCGCGCGAGACGCTGTTCATCATTGCCAGCAAGACCTTCACGACACAGGAGACGATGGCCAATGCGGCCGTTGCGAAAAACTGGTTTCTCGGCGAAGGTGGCAAGGACATCGGCAAACACTTTGTTGCCGCAACGACCAATGTCGAGGCTGCCGCCGAATTCGGCATCACGACGACCTTCGGCTTCTGGGACTGGGTCGGCGGGCGTTATTCGCTGTGGGGTGCGATCGGATTGCCGATCGCGATCGCGATCGGCAGTGAACATTTCCGCGCGCTGCTTGCCGGCGCACACCGGATGGACCGGCATTTTGCGCAGGCACCGGTCGAGCGCAACCTGCCGATGCTGCTCGGCCTGCTCGACGTCTGGTACCGCAATTTCCATCAGTTCGGCAGCCGCAGCGTCGCGCCCTACCACCAGGGGCTGGCGCGGCTGCCGGCCTACCTGCAGCAGCTCGAGATGGAAAGCAACGGCAAGCGGGTCGACCTGGCCGGCAGGCCGTTGCCGTATGCGACCAGCCCGGTCGTCTGGGGCGAGCCCGGCACCAATGGCCAACATGCCTATTTCCAGATGCTGCACCAGGGCACCGAAACGATCCCGGTCGAATTCATCCTGGTCCGCAAACCGACCCACGGGCTGCAGCAGATGCACGAGCTGCTGCTCGCCAACGGCCTCGCCCAGGCGCAGGCGCTGATGGTCGGCAAGACCGCCGACGAGGCAGCGAAGGAGAAGCCGCCGACCGCATCGGACAGCATCGACCCGCAACTGCTCGCCAGGCACCGCAGCTTCCCCGGCAACCGGCCGAGCACGACGCTGCTGCTCGACCAGCTGACGCCGGCCAGCCTCGGTGCATTGATCGCGTTGTACGAGCACCGCGTATTCACCAGCGGTGCGCTGTGGCAGATCAACAGTTTCGACCAGTGGGGCGTCGAACTTGGCAAGGCCTTGTGCAAACAGCTGGTGCCGCGCTTTGCCAGCGGCGATGTCAGCGGCCTCGACGCATCGACCGCCGGGCTGCTGGCCCGGCTGCGCGGCTGATGGCGACGACGCTGGTTTTCGACCTCGGAGGCGTCGTGCTGCACTGGCAGCCGGCCGAGTTGCTGCGCCACTGCCTGGCGCAGCGGATCGATTCAGACGAAGCCGCCTCCGTGCTCGCCACTTCGTTTTTTGAATCGTTCCGCCCCGGCGGCGCCTGGGCCGAATTTGACCGCGGCAGCCTCAGTGCGACGGAGGTGGCACGGCGCATCGCCGATGGGGCGAGCGGTCTGTCACACGCCGAGGTCGAGCGCGTGATGGACGCGATCCCTGCACACCTGCAGTTGCGTCCGGACACCGCTGCGCTGCTGGCCGAACTGCACCGCGCCGGCCACCGCCTGGTCTACCTGTCGAACATGCCGGCGACGTATGTCGACCATGTGCAGCAGCAACTCGCGCGCATCGATGGCGCCTTCGACGGCGGCATCTTTTCGTCCGAGGTCGGCATCGTCAAACCGGAAAGCGCGATCTTTCAGCTGGCCGAGCGACACTTCGGCAGCGCCGCGGATGAACTGCTGTTTTTCGACGACAACCCGGTCAACGTCGACGCGGCGGCGCGGCTCGGCTGGCAGGCGCGGTTGTTTGTTGATGCCGACGGCGCGCGAAGCGATCTGGTCGAGGCCGGCCTGTTGCCGGCTGGTGAAGCGCTTGCCGAGAAGCAGTAGCAGGTACCGGATTCAGGCGGCCGACTGGTCGGCGGACAGGCCGGCGACCGCCTGCATCGTTGCCTGCAGCGCCTGCTCGAGCACCGCCTGCTTCCATTCGTCGGTATCGACAAAAAATGCCGCGCGGATCTGCTGCTTGATTGCCGCGGCCGTTGCTGGCGGCGCGTCGGGATGGTTTTGCAGCCATTGATCGGCGCGCAAGGCGTCGAATACCGCCATCAGCGGCACGGTGCCGAATTCGAGTGCGATGCCGGTATATTCGGCGCCGAAATTTTCCTGCTCGATGACCTGCCACATCAGGCCGTCGAGCCGCGCCGAACTCGAATTGCCCTCGACGATCGAGGTCACCTGCGGACCCCACCAGCGGCGCGCCCGCGCCAACGTCTCCGGATCATCGCGTGCGGCGGAGATCCGCTCACCGACGCCACAGGGGCCGAGCCCGGTGTGCACGTCGATCCAGCCGATGCGGTTGGCGCCGGGCAGCACCTCGCGCAATATGCGGCGCAATGCCAGATTGCTCCAACTCGGCGCCTGGCCGCCATAAAACAGCCCGTCCGGATGGCAATACTGGCCACTGGAGATCGCCGCCTGCAGGGCGCCGATGCCGTGGCGTTCGATGAAGCTGCCGAGTGCCGCCTTGACGTCGTCACTCGGTGGCCACTGCTCGGGCACCAGCAACTCAGCCAGTTCGTCGTAACCGGGGTTGTCCGGCAATGGCTGGCTGAAATCGTGGAAATTGCGGTTCAGGTCGACGTTCTCGTGGGTGGTGCGGCGCCACCACGAAAAGCCCCACGGGTTCAACGCATGCAGGTGGATCACGCTGACGCCGACGCCGCGGCAGGCGGCGCGCAATGCGGCATCGCCGAGCAGCATCGTCTGCACCGCCGAGCCGCAATAACCCTCGATGCCGTGGCAACCGCTGCTGATCAGCAGCCGGCGCGGTGCATCGGCGGGGCCGTCGACGACGACATCGAGTGACAGTGTCTCGCCGTCGCGGCCAACCAGCGGATGCTGATGGGCCTGCACCGCCAGTCCCGCCGCCTGCGCCGCAGCGACAAATTTGCCGCGCGCCTCGGCATAACTGGTGGAGAACAGCGCGTCCATCGACGGCGGGTCAGCCGCGCGCCCGGGCCAGCCAGGCTTCAGCCATCCGCACCCACAGCGTCGCGCCGAGCGGAATCAGCTCGTCGTTGAAGTCGTAACTCGGGTTGTGCAGCATGCACGGCCCCATGCCGTGGCCGCCTTCGCGGTGGCTGCCGTCGCCATTGCCGATCAGGAAATAGCAGCCGGGCAACTGCTGCAGGAAAAAGCTGAAATCCTCGGCGCCCATCGTCGGCTCGAATTCGAGCACGTTGTCGGCGCCGACGACTTCGCCCATCACCGTGCGGGCGAAGGCGGTTTCGGCCGGATGGTTGATCGTCGGCGGGTAGTTGCGCTTGAACTCGAATTCGCAAGTCGCACCGAATGCGGCGCAGGTGTGCTCGGCAATTTCCTGCATCCGCCGCTCGATCAGATCGAGCACCTCGAGCGTGAAGGTGCGCACCGTGCCGCGCATCTCGCAGGCGTCGGGGATCACGTTGGTCGCTTCGCCGGCATTGATCATCGTCACCGAAATCACGCCGGCATCGATCGGCCGCTTGTTGCGAGTGATGATGGTCTGGAAGGCCTGCACCATCTGGCAGGCGATCGGCACCGGGTCGATGCCGTTGTGCGGCATCGCGGCATGGGCGCCCTTGCCGCGGATCGTGATGCGGAATTCGTTGCTGCTGGCAAAACACGGGCCGTTCTTTACTGCGAACTGGCCGACCTGCATGCCCGGCCAGTTGTGTGCGCCGAAGATCGCCTCCATCGGAAATTTGTCGAACAGCCCGTCGTTCATCATCTCGCGTGCACCACCGCCGCCTTCCTCGGCCGGCTGGAAGATCAGATAGACGGTGCCGTCGAAGTTGCGGTTTTTCGCCAGGTGCCGGGCTGCCGCCAGCAGCATCGCGGTATGGCCGTCGTGGCCGCAGGCGTGCATCTTGCCGGGGTGGCGGCTGGCATGGGCGAAGGTGTTGTGTTCGCTCATCGGCAGCGCATCGATGTCGGCGCGCAGCCCGACCGCGCGCGAACTGCTGCCGTTTTTCACGATGCCGACGACACCGGTCTTGCCGAGGCCGCGGTGGATCGGAATGCCCCATTCGGTCAGCTGCTGGGCGATCAGGTCCGAGGTGCGGTTTTCCTCGAAACACAGTTCGGGGTGGGCGTGGATATCGCGCCGCACGGTGGCGATGGCGGCCGCGTCGGCGAGGATGGATTCAATCAGGCGCATGGGGACTCCCGGATACCGCGCTGCGGTCTGCTCGCCGCCGCGGGAAAATCAGTTTACCCGCCGGCCGGCCGTTGCGCAGCCGGTAGCCACCCTGTGCAATAGTTCAGCATGAGCGAGACCACCCTCGAATCGGCAGCGCCGGAGACCGACGTCGTCGTCCGTGCGGCCTGCCCGCACGACTGCCCCGATACCTGCGCGATCCGCGTCACCGTGCGCAACGGCATCGCGATCAAGTTGCAGGGGGATCCGGACCATCCGCCGACCCATGGCGCCTTGTGCACCAAGGTCTCGCGTTATACCGAGCGCACCTACCATCCGGAGCGGGTGCTGCACCCACTGCGCAGGGTCGGCCCGAAGCAGGCCGGTGTCGCGCCGCAGTTCGAGCCGGTCAGCTGGGACGACGCGCTCGACGACATCGCCCGCCGGCTTCGCGAGATTGCCGCCCGCGATCCGGAAGCGATCCTGCCGTACAGCTATGCCGGAACGATGGGCCTGCTGCAGGGATCGAGCATGGACCGGCGCTTTTTCCACCGCCTCGGCGCATCGCTGCTCGATCGGACGATCTGTGCCAGTGCCGGTGCGGCGGCGCTCGGTGCAACCTATGGCGGCAAGCTCGGGATGCACCTCGAGCACTACGCAAACAGCAAGCTGATCCTGATCTGGGGCAGCAATTCGATCGCATCGAACCTGCATTTCTGGACTTTTGCGCAGGCCGCGAAGCGCGCCGGGGCCAAGTTGATCTGCATCGACCCGCGGCGCACCGAAACCGCCGACAAATGCCACCAGCACATCGCACTGCTGCCGGGCACCGACGGTGCACTGGCGCTCGGGATGATGCACGAGCTGATCCGCAACGGCTGGCTCGACCAGGCCTATATCGACGCCCATGTCGAGAACGGACCGGAAGGCTGGGCGGCGTTGCGCGAGCGGGCGTTGGCGTGGCCGCCGGAGCGCACTGCAGCCGAATGCGGCATCAGCGTCGACGAGGTGCGCGGCCTGGCCCGGGATTATGGGACGCTGGCGCCGGCGGCGATCCGGCTGAACTACGGCATGCAGCGGGTTCGCGGCGGTGGCAATGCGGTCAGGTTGATCGCGTTGCTGCCATGCCTGACCGGTGCCTGGCGCGACGCCGCCGGCGGCATGCTGCTGTCGGCGTCCGGCTGGTTCCCGTTCAACGTCGCCGCGATGGAGCGTCCCGATCTGCTGGCCGGCCGCCAGCCGCGCACGCTGAACATGGTGAAGATCGGCGACGACCTGTTGCGCCAGACCGGCGAGGCGCTGCCGGACGGCAGCCGCTTCGGCCCGCGCATCGAGGCGCTTGTCGTCTACAACAGCAATCCGGTAGCCGTCGCACCCGACTCGGCAAAGGTCGTGCGCGGTTTCGAGAGGTCCGACCTGTTCACCGTCGTGCTCGAACATTTCATGACCGATACCGCCGATCTGGCCGACTATGTGCTGCCGGCGACGACGCAACTCGAGCACCTCGATGTCCACGGCAGCTACGGCCACACCTATGTGCTGCGCAACGAGCCGGCGATCATGCCGGTCGGTGAAGCACGGCCGAATACGCAGATCTTTCGCGATCTGGCTGCGCGGATGGGGTTCGACGACGCCTGCTTCCTGGACAGTGACGAGGCGCTTGCGCAGACCGCTTTCGGGCCGACGGTCGATCCCCAGGCCCTGCGGCGGGACGGCTGGGTCAAGCTCGACCTCGCGGATGCGCCGTTTGCCGACGGTGGGTTTCCGACCGCCGATGGCCGCTGCCGGATCAGCTCCCCGATCTTTGGCGGCGCCGACTACCTGCCCAATTTCGAATCCGCCCGCTCTGCGCCTGCGCTGGCGCAACGTTATCCGCTGGCGATGATTTCGCCGCCGGCGCGCAATTTTCTCAATTCGAGCTTCGTCAACATGAAGAGCCTGCGTGCGATCGAAGGACGCCCGCTGCTCGAGATGCATGCCGACGATGCCGCTGCACGCGGCCTCGCCGACGGCCAGCTGGTGCGGGTCTTCAATGACCGCGGCAGCCACCGTTGCCACTTGCGCATCAACCAGCGCGCGAAGCTGGGCGTTGTCCACGGGCTCGGAATCTGGTGGCGAAAGTTCGGAGAAGACGGCACCAACGTCAACCAGCTGACCAGCCAGGCGCTGACCGATCTCGGCCGCGCGCCGACCTTCTACGACTGCCTGGTCGAGGTCGAGGCGGCCGGTCCGGCGAACGAGGGCGAGTGACGGCGCAATCGAAAGTGTCGCGCCGCTCTGCCGGTCCGGCCGGCTGGTTGCTTGTATTGGCCTGCAGCATGCTGCTCGCGGGCTGCGCACCGCTCGGTTATCTGGCGCAGTCGGTCGGCGGCCATCTGCAGCTGGTTGCCGCGGCCCGGCCAGTGCCCGACTGGCTGGCCGACGACGCGACGCCGCCCGCCTTGCGCGATCGGTTGCTGCTGTCGCAGCGGATCCGCGATTTTGCGGTCAGCGAACTGAAGCTGCCCGACAACGCGAGTTACCGCCGTTATGCCGACATCGGCCGCCGCGCCGCGGTCTGGAATGTCGTCGCTGCGCCGGAGCTGAGCCTCAGACTGAAGACCTGGTGCTATCCGGTCGTCGGCTGCGTCGGCTACCGCGGTTATTACGACCGCGCCGATGCCGATCGCGCCGTGGCGCCGTTGCGCGACGAGGGCCTCGACGTGCTGGTGTATGCGGTGCCGGCCTATTCGACACTCGGCAAGATTCCGGGCGAGTATTTTGCCGATCCGCTGCTGAATACCTTCATCCACTATCCGGAGGGACAGCTCGCCGGCCTGATCTTCCATGAGCTGAGCCACCAGGTCGTTTATCTGGCAGGCGACACCGGTTTCAACGAATCATTTGCGACCGCGGTCGAACGCATCGGCGCGCGGCGCTGGCTGAGCCAGCGCGGCAGCGAAGCGGCGCGGCAGGAATATGAGCGCCAGCAGAGCCGGCAGCAGGATTTTCGCGAGCTGACGCGGCAGACGCGACGCGAGCTCGAGGCGGTCTACGACGGCGACGGCAGTGCTCAGGACAAACGGGCCGCGCGCGACCGGGTGATGGCGTCGATGCGAGAGCGCTACCGGCTGTTGAAGGAACAGCGCTGGGATGGCTTTTCTGGTTACGACGGCTGGATCGCTGCTGCCAACAATGCGTCGCTCGGCCTGATCGCCGCCTACAACTCGAAGGTGCCCGAATTCGAAGCGATCTTCGAACGCAGCGGCAGCAACTTCGATGCGTTCTACGCCGAGGTCAAGCGCATCTCCCGATTGCCCGACGCCGAGCGCAAGGCGCTTTTTGCCGCAGAATCGAATTGACATCAAACGATCGGAGGCCGTGATGGCGCAGATTCACATCCACCGCGAACACCAGCTCGGGCTGGAAAAGGCACGCAAGATCGCCTGGCGGTGGGCCGAGGAAGTCGAACAGAAATTCGACATGGAATGCACCGTCGTCGAAGGCGAGTTCAGCGACGTCGTCAATTTCGAGCGCACCGGCGTCAGCGGCCAGTTGATCGTCGCCGACGATCATTTCGATCTCGATGCCAAGCTCGGCTTTCTGCTCGGCGCATTCAGCAAGCGCATCGAAACCGAAATCGAGAAAAACCTCGACGACCTGCTCGCGGACAGCGGGACGCCGACGACGGCCAAGCCGGCAACGCCTAAAAAGCGCGCGCCGGCTGCGAAGACGGCAGCAAAAAAGACGCGCAAGGCCGGCTGACCGGGCGCGCTCCGCTTCGCCCGCATGGTGCGGGCACCGAGCTTATTTCAGCGACTCGATCAGGTCGATATATTCCTGTTTCGCTTCGTCGCTCGATTTGCCCTTCTGCTCGTTCCAGGCGTCCCACTTCGCGCGGCCGACCAGATCGGAAAAGCCGGGCCGCTTGCCGTCGACGTCGCCGCTTGTTGCCTGCTTGTACAAGGCATAGATCTTCAGCAAGGTCGCGTTGTCCGGCTTTTCGGGCAATGTTTTCGATTCGGCGACGGCTTGCTCGAACTTCTGGTCCAGTGACATGGATACTCCTGGCTGGTGGGTGAAAGTGTCGATTGACGGTTCGCATGCTAACAAGCATCGTCGTCAGCAACGGTGGCGCAGACCAAGGAGCAAGAGCAATGGTGCGAGCTGCCGCGGCAGCGAAAAGGCGGACACGGGCGGCCGGCAACCAGGATACGGCCCGTGGCGCCGTCGAGCAGCGGATGTCGCGCGTCGATACCGCATGGCTGCGGATGGACAGCGACGTCAACCTGATGATGATTGTCGGCGTCTGGCTGCTCAGCCCGGCGATCAGCCGCGCTGCGTTGATCGAGCGGCTCGCCTCCAGGCTGCTGCTGTACCCGCGATTCAGGCAATCCGTCGTCGACGATCCGGTCGGGCCGATCTGGCGCAACGACGCGTCGTTCGACATCGAGCAGCATGTGGTGCAGACCCGGCTGCCGCGCCGCCGCGGCCAGTCGGAGCGGGCTGCGCTGCAGGCTCTGATCGGCAAGCTGGCGGTCACGCCGCTGGACCCGACGCGACCATTGTGGCAACTGCATCTGGTCGACGGCTACGAAGGCGGCAGCGCGCTGATCGCACGGATACACCACTGCATCGGCGACGGCATCGCGCTGATCTCGGTGATGTTGTCGATCACCGACGAAGGCGCCGATCCGCCGCGGTCGAGGCGCGGTGGCGGCCATTCGGCTGCCGGGGCAAGCGATCCGGGTCTGTTCGACGAACTGCTCAAACCGCTCGGCGAGATCGCCGCGAAGGCCTTCGAGGTCTATGAACGCGGCCTCGGCAAGGCGGCGCAGGCACTCGCCGACCCGCACCGGCCGCTGCTCGAATCGCTGCAACTGGCGCGCGGCGTGCAGCAAATGGTCGGCGACGTTGCTGCGCTGGCGTTGATGGAAGACGATTCACCGACCCGGCTGAAAGGCAAGCCGGGTGGCAGGAAGCTGGTCGCCTGGGGCGAGCCGCTTCCGCTCGAGCGCGTGAAGGCGGTTGGCAAGGCGCTCGGCTGCTCGGTCAACGATGTGCTGCTGGCCTGTGTCGCCGGCGCATTCGGCAGCTATCTGCACAGCATTGGCGACGATCCGGACGGCAAGGAGATCCGCGTGATGGTGCCGGTCAACCTGCGCCCGCTCGACGAGGCCTGGCAACTCGGCAACCGCTTCGGACTGGTGCCGCTGGTGTTGCCGATCGGTCTGGCCAATCCGGTGCAGCGTGTCTACGCGGTGCGTGCCCGGATGAACGGCTTGAAAGGCAGTTTCCAGCCGCTGCTGGCATTCGGCCTGCTGGCGATGGCCGGCCTGCTGATCAAGCCGCTGCAGGACTCGCTGCTTGGCCTGTTTGCCAAGAAGGCCACTGCGGTGATGACGAATGTCCCGGGCCCCGCTGAAGCGTTGACTTTCTGCGGATCGACGCTGCGCCAGACGATGTTCTGGGTGCCGCAATCGGGCGATATCGGTGTCGGTGTCAGTGTGTTGTCGTATGGCGGCGGCGTGCAGTTCGGCTTGATCACCGACCGCCGGCTGTGCCCCGATCCGCAGGCGGTCGTCGACCGCTTCGAGCCGGAGTTCGACAAGCTGCTGATGTTGACGATGATGCTGCCGTGGCGCGAATGAGCGATCACGGCCTGCGTTCGCCGCGCAGCGCGACGCGGCGGCGCAGCAGCGCCTGCACGATCCGCCAGCCGAACAGCACGGCGATGATGGCGGCATAAACCGCCACTTCGGCGAAGTCGTTCTTGCCGGCCCGCATCCAGAAAAAGTGCAGCAGCGCGAGCATCGCGATCAGATAGATCGTGCGGTGCAACCACTGCCAGCGCTGTGCGCCCAGCCATCTGACCGCGCGGTTGAACGAGGTCGCAGCGAGCGCCGTCATCAGCAGCAGTGCCAGTGCGCCGACCAGGATGAACGGGCGTTTTGCGATATCGCGCAGGATCTCGTTGACGTCGAGCCCCATGTCGAGCCAGCCGTAGGAGAGGAAGTGCAGGCAGGCGTAGAAAAAGGTGAACAGGCCGAGCATGCGCCGGAATCGCGCCAGCGCCGGCTGGCCGCTCAGCTGTCGCAGCGGCGTCACTGTCAATGTGAGACAGAGCAGGCGCAGGGTCCAGTCGCCGAGGCTGCGGATCAGCGCCTCGGCCGGGTTGGCACCAAGTGAGTCGGTCCAGGCTGCATGGAACAGCGAGACAAACGGCAGCAGGCACAAGACAAACAGCAGCGGCTTGGCCAGTGGGCTCATCAGCCAGCGCGAGACCCGGTTGCCGCTGCTGCGCCGCCGTGTCGCGGCGTCTGCGCCGACGGTCCGGACTGCTGGCTTCATCGACGCCTGGTCAGAAGAATTTTTTCAGGTCCATGCCGGCATAAAGCTGTCCGACCTGGGCCTCGTAGCCGTTGAACATCAGCGTCGGCCGCCGCTTCTTGAACAGGCCATCCTCGCCGATGCGGCGTTCGGACGACTGGCTCCAGCGCGGATGATCGACATTCGGGTTGACGTTCGAATAAAAGCCGTACTCCTGCGGCGCGGCCTTGTTCCAACTGGTCAGTGGCTGCTTTTCGGTGAAGCGGATCTTGACGATCGACTTGCCGCTCTTGAAGCCATATTTCCATGGCACGGTCAGGCGCACCGGCGCGCCGTTCTGGTTCGGCAGGATCTCGCCATAAAGACCGAATGTCAGCAGCGTCAGCGGATGCATCGCCTCGTCGAGGCGCAGCCCTTCAACATACGGCCAGTCGAGCACCGACGAACGCAGATTGGGCATGGTTTTCGAATCGGCCTCGGTGACGAACTCGAGATAGCGGGCATTGCCGGTCGGCTCGACCCGCTTGATCAGCTCGGACAACGAGTAGCCGATCCACGGCACGACCATCGACCAGCCTTCGACGCAACGCAAACGGTAGATGCGCTCTTCCTGTGTACTGAGCTTGAGCAGTTCGTCGATGTCGAAGACCTTCGGCTTCCTGACTTCGCCTTCCACGGCAATCGTCCACGGCCGCGTCTTCAGACTGTGGGCGTGGCGTGCAGGATCGGCCTTGTCGGTGCCGAATTCGTAGAAATTGTTGTAGCTGGTGACGTCCGCATAGGTCGTCAGCGGCTCCATCGTCAGAGCGCCGGCGACATTCGAACGGCTGGCCGGCAGCGGGGCCAGTTTGCCGGGCCGGGCACTGCCGATCTGGGCCCTCGCATCGCGCGATGCCCACAGCGCGAGGCTGGCACCGGCGCAGCCGAGTGCCATCCGCTGCAGCCAGTCACGGCGCTGCGCAAAGATCTGGATCGGGGTGATCTCACTGGTCTGGCGGTGCTGGAACCCGCGGTCGAATCGTGAACGCATGAGCATCTTCTCCGGCTGAACAAGGCAGTCGGACGCATCGCGCGCTTTCTTACCGATAAGGGGCAGCAGCGTGACGGTCCGCCTTGCGGCGTCCGTTCCGCCCGGCGGCGTGTCAGATCACGTCGCTCGAATTGATGTCGAACAGCTGCAAGGAGTTCGACGATATCCTGTCGCGGAAACCCTTGCGCTGGAACAGCTTGGCCTGCGCCTCGGCCGGCAGGTCGGTGATGTTCAGGATATTTTTTGCCAGCAACACGTCGACCAGGTCTTCGATGACCCGCACGAAGCCGGCATCGAGTTGCGAGAAGGTGTCGTCATCGTCGATCGAACCGAGGAACTCGAGCACATCGGGGTGCCGGTCGTCGACGAATTCACCCGCGGTCGCGCTGGCGGTTCGGTGCAGACTCTCGATCTGCCCCTGGGCATTGCGTGAAACGTAGGGCATGGCGGACGTGTCCGAAAAGGGTGGGGCGACTATAAGCCGCCAGCCGCCATGCCGATCGCCGGAACAGCCCGGTGGTGCCGGGCCTTTTTGTGCCGGGACGCCGTCTGCTTATTGCAGGCCGGCCGTATATTCGGCCAGCGCCTTGATCTCGCGATCATTCAGTTTGGCGGCGATGGCCGTCATCTGCGGGCTGTTCTGCCGGATGCCGTCGCGGAAGGCGATCAGCTGCGCGGCCGAATAATCCGCATGCTGACCGGCCAGACGCGGATACTGGGCCGGGATGCCACCGCCCGACGGGCTGTGGCAGCCCGAGCAGGCCGGGATGCTCCGATCGGGAATGCCGCCGCGGTAGATCTTCTGGCCCAATGCCACCAGGTCCTTGTCCTTCGCGGCACCGGGTTTGGCCATCTTTGTCGCGTAGAACGCGGAGACATTCTTCATGTCGTCCTCGCTCAGCGCGCTGGCAAAACCCTTCATGATCGGGTTGTTGCGCTTGCCGCTCTTGAATTCGATCAACTGCTTGGTCAGGTATTGCGGATGCTGGCCCTGGATGATCGGATTGGCCGGGCTGCCGCGGGAACCGTCGACCGAGTGGCAGGCCGCGCACACCGAAGTGGCCGTTGCCTCGCCCTTTGCAGGATCGGCCTTGATGACGGCAGCGGGTGCGTCCGCCGCCATCGCCGTCGAGACTGCGCCAGCCAGAATGAAGCCGACGAAAGACAGGCGGGTGGCGTTGGTGAACAGCGAGCGGTCGGAAGACTTCATGAAATTGGCCGGTTGAGTCACGGATGCGTCGGGTCAAACCACAAGATTTTACAATGGGCCGAGCCGTGGAGATTCATGGTGCCGCTGCCAGCGGCGCTGCCGTGGTGTTGACCCGACGAACAGAGCACGCCACGCCAATGAAAAGCCCATCCTCCGCTACCCGTACCGAGAACGCCGTCGGCAGGCGAGCTTCATCAGCGCCCACGGTGGCCGCCCCTTCGCCAGAGAAGCGCGCCTTGGCCTGGGCCCACACCGCCCGCTTCCTGACAACGGCCAGCCAGCTCGACCAGTTGCCGATCACCGAGCTGCCCGAGATCGCCTTCGTCGGTCGCTCGAATGCCGGCAAGAGCACCGCGATCAACACGCTGACGCAGCAGGGACGGCTGGCCTTTGCATCGAAGACGCCGGGGCGCACCCAGCACATCAACCTGTTCGAGCTCGGTCCGAAAGACAGGCCCGATGCCTTGTTCGCCGACTTGCCGGGCTACGGTTATGCGGCGGTGGCGCGCGGCGCCAAATTGCGCTGGCAGCAGGTGATGGCCGATTATTTGTCGGTTCGGCGCAGCCTCAGCGGCGTCGTGCTGATGGTCGATTCCCGGCATGGCTTCACCGACCTCGATCGTCAGCTGCTCGATTTCGTTTCCGGCCGGCTGGCCAATGGCACGGTCAGGTTGCTGGTACTGCTGACCAAGGCCGACAAGCTGAACCGGCAGCAGGCCAGCACGGCGCTGGCATCGGCGCAGGCGCTGCTCGCCGAGGTCGCGACCGACCAGGCCGATCTCGGCGTGACGCTGTTTTCCGCATTGAAGAAGCAGGGCATAGGCGATGCCGCATTGACGCTGCATCAATGGGTGCATGGCGCTGCGGCGACGCCCGGCGGGGACGATGATCGAGACGTTTGACGTCGAGCTGCCACACGGCATCCGCATCGCCTGCCGAGCGGCTGGCGATGCTGACGCACCGCTGCTGGTCCTGCTGCACGGGTTTCCGGAAGCGGCCTTTGTCTGGGATGAGGTGATCACCAGACTCGCCGACCGGTTTCGCTGTGTCGCACCGAACCTGCGCGGTTATGCGCCGTCGTCGGTGCCGAGCGAGGTCGAGTCCTATCGGCCCGCCCACCTGGTGGGCGACATCGCGGCGCTGGTCGAACGGCTCGGCGGTGACGCAGTGCTGGTGGCCCACGACTGGGGTGGTGCGGTGGCGTGGAATCTGGCGGCGCGGCAGCCTGCCGGTCTGCGCCGGCTGGTGATCATCAATGCGCCGCATCCGGCAACGTTCCTGCGCGAGTTGCGCGACAACCCGCAGCAACAGGCGGCGAGCGCATACATGAATTTTCTGGTTCGTCCGGATGCCGGCCGATTGCTCGCGGAAAACGACTTCGAGCGGCTGTGGCGTTTTTTCGAAGCCCTCGGGGAATCACCCGGCTGCGATTGGCTCGACGAACCGACGCGCGCTCGATATCGGGCGCTGTGGCAACAAGGCCTCGACGGGCCGCTGAATTATTACCGGGCGACACCGTTGCGGCCGCCGACCGCAAGCGATTCGGCCGTCAACCGCATCGAATTTGCCGACCGCGATGTGACCGTGACGCTGCCGACGCTGGTGATCTGGGGCGAAGCCGACCGTGCGTTGCCGCCATCGCTGCTCGATGGCCTCGAGCGCTGGGTGCCGTCGCTGCACATCGAACGCATTGCGCACGCCAGCCATTGGGTGATCCACGAGCAGCCCGACCGCATTGCCGAGTTGATCGGCAATTTCGCCGCCGGCTGATCAGCAAACGAAAAAAGGGCCGCATCGCTGCGGCCCTCGTCTTGCAGGCGTGGCAACCGTCGAATCGACCGGTGCCGAGCCGGGTCCGGCCGAAGCCGGACCGCGGCGGATTTTACATGTCCATGCCGCCCATGCCACCCATGCCGCCCATGCCACCAGGCATGCCACCGGCCGGGGACTCTTCCTTCGGTGCCTCGGCAACCATCGCCTCGGTCGTCAGCATCAGCGATGCCACCGAAGCGGCGTTCTGCAGCGCGGTGCGGGTCACCTTGGTCGGGTCGAGAATGCCCATCTCGATCATGTCGCCGTAGGTGTCGTTGGCAGCGTTGTAGCCGTGGTTGCCCTTGCCGGCCAGCACTGCATTGACGACGACGCTGGCTTCGCCACCGGCGTTCTGCACGATGATGCGGATCGGCTCTTCGATCGCGCGCAGGATCAGCTTGATGCCGGCGTCCTGATCGGGGTTGTCGCCCTTGATCTGGCCAGCAGCCTGCTTGGCGCGCAGCAGCGCAACGCCACCGCCGGCAACGATGCCTTCCTCGACGGCCGCACGGGTTGCGTGCAGTGCGTCTTCGACGCGGGCCTTCTTCTCCTTCATCTCGACTTCGGTCGCGGCGCCAACCTTGATCAGCGCAACACCGCCGGCCAGCTTGGCCACGCGCTCTTGCAGCTTCTCACGGTCGTAGTCGCTGGTCGCTTCCTCGATCTGGACGCGGACCTGCTTGACGCGGGCCTCGATGTCCTCGGCGGCGCCGTTGCCGTCGATGATCGTGGTGTTTTCCTTGCCCACTTCGACGCGCTTGGCCTGGCCCAGATCAGCCAGCGTGACCTTCTCGAGCGTCAGGCCGACTTCTTCCGAAATCACCTTGCCGCCGGTCAGGATCGCGATGTCTTCCAGCATCGCCTTGCGGCGGTCGCCGAAGCCCGGGGCCTTGACGGCAACAACCTTCAGGATGCCGCGGATCGTGTTGACGACCAGGGTCGCCAGTGCTTCGCCTTCGACTTCCTCGGCGATGATCAGCAGCGGACGGCCGGCCTTCGCGACTTGCTCGAGCGTCGGCAGCAGGTCACGGATGTTGCTGATCTTCTTGTCGAACAGCAGCACGAACGGGTTGTCCAGGCTGGCCGACTGCTTTTCCGGATTGTTGATGAAGTACGGCGACAGGTAGCCGCGGTCGAACTGCATGCCTTCGACGATCTCGAGCTCGTTGTCGAGCGACTTGCCGTCTTCGACGGTGATCACGCCTTCCTTGCCGACCTTGTCCATCGCCTTCGCGATGATCTCGCCGATCGACTCGTCGCTGTTCGCCGAGATCGAACCGACCTGGCTGATTTCCTTGCTGGTCGTCGTCGGCTTCGAAGCCTTGCGCAGTTCTTCGGTCAGCGCGGTGACGGCCTTGTCGATGCCACGCTTCAGGTCCATCGGGTTCATGCCGGCGGCGACATATTTCATGCCTTCGCGGACGATCGCCTGGGCCAGCACGGTGGCGGTGGTGGTGCCGTCACCGGCGTTGTCGCTGGTCTTGGAAGCGACTTCCTTGACCATTTGCGCGCCCATGTTCTGGAGCTTGTCCTTCAGTTCGATTTCCTTCGCGACCGAGACACCGTCCTTGGTCACGGTCGGGGCGCCAAACGAGCGCTCGAGCACCACGTTGCGACCCTTCGGGCCGAGCGTCACCTTGACCGCATTGGCCAGGATGTTGACGCCTTCGACCATGCGAGCGCGGGCATCACCGCCGAAAATAACGTCTTTAGCTGCCATTTGTATTCTCCGAATTCTTGATGGGAAAGGCGCAGTTCACACTGGCTGCCCGCCTGTGCGGGCGCCACAGCGCAAAGCGCCGAGCCTTGGTTTGTGCTGCTTACTCGACGACGGCGAAGAGGTCTTCCTCGCGCATCACCAGCAGTTCGTCGCCGTCGACCTTGACGGTCTGGCCGCTGTATTTGCCGAACAGGACGCGGTCGCCGACCTTGATGTTCAGCGCAATGAAGTCACCAGACTTCTCGCTGCGCTTGCCCGGGCCGACGGCCAGGACTTCGCCCTGGTCGGGCTTCTCTGCGGCGTTGTCCGGGATCACGATGCCGGAAGCGGTCTTGGTTTCCTGTTCCAGGCGCTTGACGATCACGCGATCGTGCAGAGGACGAAGTTTCATGACATCTCCTAGGGATGGTTCGGTAGAGCTTGTTTGAGAGGGCCGGAATCCACCACGTCGGCCAACAGGCAGCGCGATTCGATTCGAGGCCGGAGCCGTTAGCACTCATGGTCGACGAGTGCTAGCAAAGCAATTATAGGGTCGAGAAAACAGGTTTCAAGGGGGCGACGGTGTCTGACGCTGCGAACATTGCCGACTGTTCAGACGCAAAAGTAATAAACAGCCAACTTTTTAAAACTTTGATGGCTTTCTGATGAGTGGCATCATCAGGGGCTTACCCTGAGAAGCCCTTCCTCGACAAATGAGTGCATTCAATGAAGAGCGCGTGCTGAGCGTGCATCACTGGACCAACAAGCTGTTCACGTTCACAACGACGCGCGACCAGGCGCTGCGGTTCAGCAATGGCCATTTCACGATGATCGGCCTGCGTGTCGATGGCAAGCCGCTGCTGCGGGCCTACAGCATCGTCAGTGCGAATTACGAGGATCACCTCGAATTCCTCAGCATCAAGGTACCCGATGGTCCGCTGACCTCGCGGCTGCAGCACATCAAGGTCGGAGATACCGTGATCGTCGGCCGCAAGCCGACCGGCACGCTGGTGATCGACTACCTGCTGCCGGGCAAACGCCTGTATCTGCTGTCGACGGGCACCGGGCTGGCGCCGTTCATGAGCATCATCCGCGATCCGGAAACCTACGAAAAATTCGAGCAGATCGTGTTGGTCCATGGCGTTCGGCAGGCCGACGAACTGGCCTATCACGACCTGCTGACCGAACACCTGCCGGCGCATGAGCTGATCGGCGATCTGGTGAAAAGCCAGCTGCTGTACTACCCGACGGTCACCCGTGAGTCATACCGAAACATGGGCCGTATCACCGAGCTGATCGACAACGGCAAGCTGTTCGATGATCTCGCCATTCCGAAACTCGATGTGGCGAATGACCGGGTGATGATCTGCGGCAGCCCGGCAATGTTGCGTGATCTGAAGCACCTGCTCGAGCAGCGCGCGTTCCTCGAAGGCAATACCTCGAAGCCCGGCCACTTCGTGATCGAGCGGGCTTTCGCCGAACAATAAGGCGGCGCCCGCCGCCGCCGGCAACGCCGATCAGTGGTGCGGCGGCTGCGGCGGACTGTCGGCGCCGTCGTCGGCGCCTTCTGCCGGTTCGGCGCCGACGCGGAAACGCTCGCTCGCCCAGGCGCCCAGGTCGACCTTGCGGCAGCGTTCACTGCAAAATGGCCGATAGGGGTTGTCGCTCGCATAACGACTCGGCCCCTTGCAGCACGGGCAGGTGACGATGCGCACCGGAATGCCTTTATCCATCCGCCTGCCCCCGCTCAGCTGCACAGCGCCAGCTCGAACGCAACGTCCTGCTGGCTGGGCCGGAGCCGGCCTTCCTGATCCTGTTTCAACCAGCGAACAGACACCAGCAGACGGTGCACGGTGATTTCCGGCACCACGCCGAGATCGCCGTCGACGCGCAGACGAAGCAGGTTGAAGCTGCGGCCGGTCGGCAGGCTCTGCTGGAAATGGCCGCCGGGTGCCGCGACCTTGTGCGGCACGCCCGAGTCGCGGATCAGCGACAGCAGCAGGCTCAGCGCTTCCGCAAGCGGCATCATCGAGCCGGTCCAGTTCAGCAGGTCGCTGCGTCGGCGCGAGCCGTCCTGCTGTTGCCAGGCGTAATACGCCGGCAAATCGAACTCACAGGTGCCGCCGGGGATGCTGACACGGCTGCGGATGCTCATCAGCCACTCGTTGGCCGTCAAGGCCTGGCCGGCCTTGCCGGAAGACTGGTTCAGCCCTTCGTAGGCGTGGTCGAGGCGGGCGATCACTGCATCGAGCGACTGTTCCGAAATCGACGGGTTGCCGCGAAAGCCGGTCAGGCCGATCCGGCAGCGTTCGAGCTCCTTCAGCACGTCGGATTTGAGGTCGGCGCGCGATGCGACGTCCATGATTTCGAACAGCGTCACGAGCGCAAAATGATGGTCGACCGCGGCGTCGCGCGGCATCAGTTGCGCCAGTCGATCAAACAGGTGCTCGACCCTGAGCATCGTGCGGATGCTCTCGTTGAACGGGTATTCGTAGCGAACCAAAGCGACTTTCCTTGCAGGTCACTGCGTGCATCGGATGCACGCAAAGGTCGATTGTTCCACAGGGCGGCGCGGCTCAGCCGCAGCGCGGCCCGATCAGCGGGTGCACAGACGGCGCCACAGCTGCTCGACCTGCCGCGCCAGCTGGTCGAGCCCGATGCCGTCGTTGAAGATGACATCGTCGGCAGCGGCGCGCCGCTGTGCACGGCTGGCCTGCCGGCCGAGCACCGCATGCACCGCGTCGGTCGTCCAGCCGGAGCGGCTGACCACGCGTTCGACCTGCGTCTGCTCGAGGCAGTCGACGACCCAGACGCGGTCGACCCGTTTGCGCCAATGTTTCGACTCGACCAGCAACGGCACATCGAAGACCTTGACCGATTCCGCGCTGAGCCGGCTTTGCTGTTCGGTCTGTTCGAAGATCAGCGGGTGCAGGATCTGCTCCAGCCGTTGCTTCGCGGATGTGTCGGAAAAGACGAGCGCACGCATGCGGTCGCGGTCGAGGGCGCCCGAGTCATCGATGAACTGCGGACCGAAGGCCGAACGCAGCGCATCGATCGCCGCGCCGCCGGGCTCGGTCAGGCGGCGCGCGATCGCATCGCTGTCGATCACCGCGGCGCCGTGACCGGCCAGCAGCGACGCCACCGTGCTCTTGCCGCTGCCGATTCCGCCGGTCAGTCCGATGCGCAGCGGTTGCAGGGTCGACTGCGTCGTCAATCGGCCAACCTCATGCCCATCCGAGCCAGCCGAGCACCCGCGGTTCCCCGAGCAACACGATCGCGATGCCTGCGGCGGCGAGAAACGGGCCGAACGGCACATAGCGGCCCTCGCGAAGCGAATTGGCGAACTTCATCCCGATACCGACCACCGCGCCGAACACCGATGCGGCGAGCACGATTGGCACGATCATCGATGCGCCGAGCCAGGCGCCAAGCGCGGCCAGCAGCTTGAAGTCGCCGTAACCCATGCCTTCCTTGCCCGTTGCGAGCTTGAACAGCCAGTACACCGACCACAACGAGAGGTAGCCGGCGACCGCGCCCCACAGCGCCTGCGACAGCGGGATCGTCCAGCCGAGCGCGGCGGCGATCAGCCCGGCCCACAGCAGCGGCAGCGTGATGTCGTCGGGCAGCAGCGTCGTATCCCAGTCGATGCCCGCCAGCGCAACCAGTGCGGCGACAAAGCCGCACCACAGCAGCGCCACCGGTTGCGCGCCGAAGCGCCAGGCAACCAGTGCGAACAGCAGCGCGCACAACACCTCGACCAGCGGATAACGCAATGGGATCGAGACGCCACAGGCGCCACAACGGCCGCGCAAGACGAGGTAGCTGATCAGTGGAATATTGCTGGTCCACGGAATCGGCTGCTTGCACGCCGGGCAGTGCGACCGCGGCCGCGACAGCGTCATCGGCCGGTCGGTGTCGTCGGACGGCGCGGGCAGGCCGAGCATGTCGGCACTGTCGGCCTTCCACTGCCGCTCGAGGATCAGCGGCAGGCGGTGGATCACGACATTCAGAAAACTGCCGATCGCCAGGCCGAGCACGGCCAGCAGCCACGGCGAATACAACCACTCCGGTGGCGGCATCCAGTCTGCCGGGTTCACACCACCTGTCCCAGCTTGAAGATGGGCAGGTACATTGCGACGACGATGCCGCCGATCAGTGTGCCGAGGATCACGATGATGAACGGCTCCATCAGGCTCGACAGGCCTTTGACCGCCTCGTCGACCTCGTCCTCATAAAACTCGGCCGCCTTCGCGAGCATGCCGTCGAGCGCGCCGGATTCCTCGCCGATCGCACACATCTGCAGCACCATCGTCGGGAACACACCGGTCGTCTGCATTGCCGTCGTCAGCGCAGCGCCGGTCGACACATCGCGCTGGATCTTTTCGGTCGCCTCGGCGAAGACGGCATTGCCGGAGGCGCCGCCGACCGAATCGAGGGCCTCGACCAGTGGCACACCGGCGGCGAACATCGTCGACAAGGTTCGCGTCCAGCGCGCCACCGCAGACTTCTTGACCAGGTCGCCGAATACCGGCACGCGCAGCAGCAGCCGGTCCATCGCCTTCTGCATCTTCTCCGACCGTTTCCACGACTGGAAGAAGAAATAGACGCCGCCGCCGAGCACGCCGAAGATCGCCCACCAATAGGCGACGAAGAATTCGGACATGCTGATCACGATCAGCGTCGGTGTCGGCAGGTCGGCGCCGAACGAGCTGAAGACCTCCTTGAACGCCGGGATCACGAAGATCATGATCACCGACAGCACGACGAAGGCGACGACCAGCACCGCGATCGGGTAGATCAGCGCCGACTTGATCTTGTTCTTGATCGCCATCGTCTTTTCCTGATAGATCGCCAGGCGATCGAGCAGGGTCTCGAGGATGCCGCCGGCTTCACCGGCTTCGACCAGGTTGCAGTACAGCGCGTCGAAATACAGCGGATGCTTGCGAAATGCCGCGGAAAGGCTGGTGCCGGTCTCGACATCGCTGCGGATATCGTTCAGCAGCCGCGTCATCCGCGGATTCGTGCTGCCGCGGGCGACGATGTCGAACGACTGGATCAGCGGCACGCCGGCGCGCATCATCGTCGACAGCTGGCGGGTGAAGATCGCGATGTCCTTCTGCTTGATCGCGCTGCCGCCGCTCATGCGGCGCTTCTTCAGCTTGCTGACCAGAATGCCCTGCCGGCGCAGGCTGGCGCTGACGACGGCCTCGCCGCCGGCGCGCATCTCGCCGCGAACGATCTTGCCGTTCTTGTCCTTGCCTTCCCACTCGAAGACAATTTCCTTGATGTTGCGTGCGGCCGCTGCAGTCGCCATGGTCTTGTCGGTCAGTGTTCTTGACTGAATTCCGGCCAACGGCAATGCCGCTACCGGACGATGAATGACGATTGTCGGCTCAATTGACGCCATTCGCCGACACGTTGTCGGCGGACGGTCGCGGTCTCGGCGCGGATCCTCATTCGTTGGTCACGGAAATCACTTCCTCGAGCGTCGTGACCCCGCCTTTTACCTTGATCAGGCCGGATTGCCGAAGGTCGCGGACGCCTTCGCGCCGCGCCTGATCCGCGATGTCGAGTGCGGTCCCTTCACTGAGGATGATCTTCTGGATTTCGTCGCTGATCGGCATAACTTGATAGATGCCGACGCGGCCCTTGTATCCATTGGTGCACGCCGAGCAGCCGACGGCCCTGTAGGGCTGCCAGCTGCCGTCGAGTTCGGCTTCGGTGAAACCGGCCTTGATCATCGCCTCGCGCGGATATTCGACCACCGCCTTGCAGTTTTCACACAGCTTGCGGGCCAGCCGCTGCGCGGAAATCAGCAACACGCTCGACGCGATGTTGAACGGCGGCACGCCCATGTTCATCAGCCGCGTCAGCGTCGTCGGTGCATCGTTGGTGTGCAGCGTCGACAACACCAGGTGTCCGGTCTGTGCGGCCTTGATCGCGATGTCGGCGGTTTCGAGGTCGCGGATTTCGCCGACCATGATGATGTCCGGATCCTGCCGCAGGAATGCGCGCAGCGCGGTGGCGAAGCTCAGGCCTGCCTTCTCGTTGACATTGACCTGGTTGATGCCTGGCAGGTTGATTTCGGCCGGATCCTCGACGGTCGCGATGTTGACGCCCGGTTGGTTCAGGATATTCAGGCAGGTGTACAGCGACACCGTCTTGCCCGAGCCGGTCGGCCCGGTGACGAGGATCATGCCGTAGGGCCGTGCGACCGCAGTCAGCAGCCGCTCCTTCTCGATCTTCTCGTAGCCGAGCGCATCGATGCCGAGCTTGGCGCTCGAGGGATCGAGGATACGGATCACGATCTTCTCGCCGAACAGCGTCGGCAGCGTGCTGACCCGGAAATCGATCGCCTTGCTGCCGAACTTCAGCTTCATCCGGCCGTCTTGCGGAACCCGTTTTTCGGAGATGTCGAGCCGGGAGATCACCTTGATCCGCGATGCGAGCTTGTCCTTGATCGCGATCGGCGGCTGCGTGATCTCGCGCAACTGGCCGTCGATCCGGAACCGGACGCGGTAGTGGTATTCGTACGGTTCGAAGTGCAGGTCGGACGCACGCGCATTGATCGCGTCGATCAGCATCTTCTGCAGAAAGCGGACCACCGGTGCGTCTTCGACCTCGGTTGTCGTTGCTTCGGCTTCCTGCGCGGGCGCTTCTTCGGTGACGTCGAACTCGAATTCGCCCGAGGTCAGGATTTCGAGCGCTTCGGCCGCCGTGCCGGTCTGCGACTCGACCAGGCGGCTCAGCTTGTCGTGCTCGACCAGCACCCACTCCGGCGTCAGCTGCGTCGCGAACTTGATCCGCTCGGCGGCCTCTGAATCAGTCGGGTCGGCGCCGCCGATGAACAGGCGGTTGCCGCGCTTGCCGAGCACGACGACCTGGTACTGCTGCGCCATCCGGCTGTCGATGATGTTGCGCGGCAGTCGCTCGGCACTGATCGTCGACAGATCGAGCAAGGGCAGCGCCAGCGCGCTCGACAGCGTGTGCGCGAGTTCGCCCGGCGTCAGCGCGCCGGCAGCGATCACTTCGCCGACGAAGCTCGATTTATGTTCCTTCGCCTTTCTCGATATCTCCTCGGCGACCCGGGGTGCGAGCTTGCCGGCATGAACGAGAACCCGGGCAGCACCGGACAAGGCTGAAGCTGCTGATTCGGTCAGCGTATCCATTTCAGCCATTGGTGTCCGATCGGCTGGCGAAGGCGAAGGCGAAGGCGACGGTGGTTGCGGCGGAGGTCGGGAGAGAACTGCAATTCGGCAGGCGCAAGGGCGATCGAACGGAAATGATGTCCATGGTTCCGCAGATGATCGCCGATTCGGCGAATGCTGTAAATCGGACCGGCACACGCTCGCGCGGACCGCCGAATCAACCACGGCGGCCCGCGCAGCGGACCAGACAGAATAAACCAGATGGTCGGGGTGAGAGGATTCGAACCTCCGGCCTCTACGTCCCGAACGTAGCGCTCTACCAGGCTAAGCTACACCCCGATTTCGCGTACCGTTACCGTTGCAGCAACAGCCACTGGATGGTCATTTCGACCTGTCCACTGAGCGAAAACATAATTCTAGCAGAGCTTCTCGAGCATCCGACGCAGGCAGTATGTCGAGGCACTGCCGGGCCTTCTCGGTTTCGGTCCGCGCCGACTCGCGGGTCGCCTCGATCGCACCGGTGCGCCTGACGATGCCGACGATTTCCTCGAGGCGCGCCACCTCGCCATGCTCGATCGCATGGCGGATCATCGAACGCTCGGAATCCGTGCCGCGCGACATCGCGAGCAGCAGCGGCAGCGTGGTTTTGCCTTCACGCAGGTCGTCACCGACGTTCTTGCCGAGTTCGGTGGTCGCGCCTTCGTAGTCGAGCACGTCGTCGATCAGCTGGAATGCGGTGCCGAGGCAGCGACCGTAATCCGCGCAGGCCTCCTCGATCTCCGGCGAAGCCTCGGCAAGGATGGCGCCGAGCCGCGCGCTGGCCTCGAACAGCTTGGCGGTCTTGAAGCGGATCACGCGCAGATAGTCGTCGACCGCGAGATCCGGGTCGTGCATGTTCATCAGCTGCAGCACCTCGCCCTCGGCGATCACGTTGGTCGCGTCGGCGAGGACCTCGAGCACACGCATCCGATTCAGCGACACCATCATCTGGAAGGCGCGCGAATAGACGAAATCGCCGACCAGCACGCTGGCGGCATTGCCGAACATTGCATTGGCGGTCTCGCGCCCCCTGCGCAATGCCGATTCGTCGACGACGTCGTCGTGCAGCAGCGTCGCGGTGTGGATGAACTCGACGGTGGCGGCGAGTTCATGGCGCTCCGGGCCTTCGAAGCCGAGTGCGCTGGAAAACAGCAACACCAGCCGCGGGCGGATCCGCTTGCCACCGGCCTCGATGATGTAGCGGCCGATCTGGTCGATCAACGCGACATTCGACGCCAGCCGTCGCTTGATGACGGCATCGACCTGGTCCATGTCGGACTTCATTTTGAGCATCGCGTCGGAGGACAACGCCATGGTGGGGGGAGACGCCGTCTGCACGCTGATCTCGAGGATGTCCGAAAGGGTGCATTGATTATAGGAAGCGCGGCGGCGCTGACGGCGCGGCGGCGCCTCGATCGCCGGCGGGCTGGCCGTTGTGGCTTCCTGACGCGCGCGCCGAAGCGCCATTTGGCAAAAGCTGCTATGATCGCGGGCTTCGCATTTTCGGCGGAGATCCTTGTCGTGCCCGCGCCGTCCATCGGCCGGGGCGGGGCGGCGGGGAGCAGGATATTCACGAAAGGGCTGATATGTACGCGGTCATAAAAACCGGTGGCAAGCAATACAAGGTCGCTGCCGGCGAAAAGATCAAAATAGAACAGATTGCTGCGGACGTTGGCCAAGAGATCACGATCGACCAGGTGCTGGCTGTCGGAAACGGCGCCGATCTGGTGGTGGGGTCCCCCTTGGTCGCGGGTGCAAGTGTCGTTGCCACGGTCGTGGCGCAGGGCAAGCATGACAAGGTGCGCATCTTCAAGATGCGTCGCCGCAAGCATTACCAGAAGCGGCAAGGTCATCGTCAGACCTTCACCGAACTGGAAATCAGCGCCGTCAACGCCTGATCCCGACCCTCCAACCCACAGCTACAGGAGCAATCCACCATGGCACAGAAAAAGGGCGGCGGCTCAACCCGCAACGGCCGCGATTCGAAACCGAAGATGCTCGGCGTCAAGGTCTTCGGCGGTGAGCAGATTCCCGCCGGATCGATCATCGTGCGCCAGCGCGGTACCCAGTTCCATCCTGGCACCAATGTCGGCATCGGTCGCGACCATACCCTGTTCGCACTGGTCGACGGCGAGGTGAACTTCACCGTCAAGGGCGAGAAGAACCGGCGCACCGTCAACGTGAAGGCGCAATAAAGGATCCGCGATCGATCCGCTTCCTCGGTCAAGCCCCGGTTTATCCGGGGCTTGCCATTTGTGGCGGTGACGATCGGATCCGCAGGGAATTCCGATGAAATTTGTTGACGAAGCGACCATCGACGTGATCGCCGGCAACGGCGGCAATGGCTGCATGAGCTTTCGCCGCGAGAAATTCATCCCGTTCGGTGGTCCGAACGGTGGTGACGGCGGTCGTGGCGGCAGCGTCTATGCCGTTGGCAGCCGCAACCTCAATACGCTGATCGATTACCGTTATGCGCGCCGCCATGAGGCGCGCAATGGCGAGGCCGGCCGCGGCTCCGACCAGTACGGTGCGGCGGCCGACGACATCGTGCTGCGCATGCCGATGGGCACGATCATCCGCGACGCCGAAACCGACGAGGTGCTGGCCGAACTGCTGGTGCCCGACGAGCCGGTGCTGCTGGTCAAGGGCGGCGACGGCGGCTTCGGCAACCTGCATTTCAAGACCAGCACCAACCGCGCGCCGCGGCAGAAAACGCCGGGTTGGCCAGGCGAGCAGAAGAAGCTGAAGCTCGAACTGCGCGTGCTCGCCGACGTCGGCCTGCTCGGCATGCCCAACGCCGGCAAGTCGACGCTGATCTCCGCGGTGTCGAACGCCAGGCCGAAGATCGCCGACTATCCGTTCACGACGCTGCACCCGAACCTCGGCGTGGTGCGGGTCGCGGCCGAGCAGAGTTTCGTGATCGCCGACGTACCGGGCCTGATCGAAGGCGCGGCCGAAGGTGCCGGGCTCGGTCACCGCTTCCTGCGCCACCTGCAACGCACCCACCTGCTGCTGCACCTGGTCGACATGGCACCGTTCGACGAGGCGGTCGATCCGGTCGCGCAGGCGAAGGCGATCGTCGCCGAACTGAAGAAATACGATCCCGAACTGCATGCCAAGCCGCGCTGGCTGGTGCTGAACAAGATCGACATGATCCCGGTCGACGAGCGCGAGAAGCGGGTCAAGGATTTCATCAAGCGCTTCAAGTGGAAGGGGCCGGTCTTCGAGGTCTCGGCACTGACACGCGAAGGCTGCGAGCCGCTGATGCAAGCCGTCTACGGGCATGTATCCAAGCTGAAGAACGTGGTCCCGGACGATCCCGATCCGCGCTTCGAATCCGCCGATCCGGCCGACCCACGCGACCTGCCGGTGCGCGACAAATGACTGCGGTGCTCCGGGCGGCGCGTCGGATCGTCGTCAAGGTCGGCTCCAGCCTCGTCACCGACGAAGGCCGTGGCCTCGATGCCGATGCCATCGGCAACTGGTGCTCGCAATTGGCGCGGCTGGCAGCCGACGGCCGCGAAGTGATGATGGTCTCGAGCGGCGCGATTGCCGAGGGCATGAAGCGCCTTGGCTGGCCGATCCGGCCGAAGGAATTGCACGAGCTGCAGGCTGCCGCCGCCGTCGGCCAGATGGGGCTGGCGCAGATCTATGCGTCCAAGCTCGGTGAACACGGCATGGGCAGTGCGCAGGTGCTGCTGACCCATGCCGACCTGGCCGACCGCGAGCGCTACCTGAATGCCCGCTCGACGCTGCTGACGCTGCTGCGGCTGCGGGTGATTCCGGTGATCAACGAGAACGACACCGTCGTCAACGACGAGATCAAGTTCGGCGACAACGATACGCTCGGTGCACTGGTCGCCAACCTGGTCGACGCCGATGCGCTGGTGATCCTGACCGACCAGCAGGGTTTGTATTCGGCCGATCCGCGGCGCGACCCGGATGCGACCTTCATCCACGAGGCGCAGGCCGGCGCACCCGAGCTCGAGAAGATGGCCGGCGGCGCCGGCAGCACGATTGCCCGCGGCGGCATGATCACGAAGATCCTGGCCGCCAAGCGTGCTGCCCGCGGCGGCGCCAGCACGGTGATCGCCTGGGGCCGCGAACCGGATGTGCTGGTGCGGCTGGTAGGCGGCGAGGCAATCGGCACCGCACTGATCGCGCCGACGCAGAAGCAGGCTGCGCGCAAGCAGTGGATGTCGAACCACCTGCAGTTGCCCGGGGCGGTCGTGATCGATGATGGCGCGGTCGCCAAGCTGCGCGAGGCCGGCAAGAGCCTGCTGCCGGTCGGCATCGTCAGCGTCGTTGGCGATTTCCACCGCGGTGATGTGATTGCGGTGCGCAGCACCGCCGGGCTCGAGGTCGGCCGCGGCCTGGCCAACTACGGCAGCGGCGAGGCCCGGCTGATCGCGCGCAAGCCGTCGAGCGAATTCGAGCGGCTGCTCGGCTTTGTCGCCGAGCCGGAGATGATCCACCGCGACAACCTGGTGCTCAGCTGACGGCGCCGGCGGCTGCCGTCAGCAGAACGTCAATCGCGCCGGCGTGGCGCGGTGGCACCACCCGCCGGCGGCGGATTGACCTCCAGCGGCGGCTGCTTTTTCCTCGGCTCGCAATAGCCGTGCGGCGGTTCGTCGCGATGGTGCGGCCGCATGCCCGAGCGCAGATAGCGGTTGTGATGGTTGCTGCGCGGCAGGTAGCGGGCGAGTTCGGTCAGCGCCATCTGGTAGACATTGCGCTTGAACTCGATCACCACCTCGAGCGGCACCCAGTATTCGTTCCAGCGCCAGGCATCGAACTCCGGATGGTCGGTTGCGCGCAGGTTCATGTCGCAGTCGCGGCCGATCAGCTGCAGCAGAAACCAGATCTGCTTCTGGCCTCGGTAGTGGCCGCGGGCGTCACGCCGGATGAAGTGGTCGGGCACCTCGTAGCGCAGCCAGTCGCGGGTGCGCGCAATGATTCGTACATGGTCGGGCAGCAACCCGACCTCCTCGGTCAGCTCGCGGAACATCGCCTGCTCGGGCGTTTCGCCGTACTTGATGCCCCCTTGCGGGAACTGCCAGGAGTGGGTTCTTATCCGTTTTCCCCAGAACACCTGGCCTCGTTGGTTGAGCAGGATGATGCCGACGTTGGGCCTGAACCCTTCACGGTCGAGCATAATCAACCCCAAAATTCGCGTTGAAACGATTATTACACCGGGATGACGCGACGCAACCCCGTGGATTTCCCCTTGGTTGGTATGTCGGACAAGGCAGGCCAAGGCGCGTGAACCCACTTTCACGACCCTCATGAAAGCCTCCCAGTTCTTCATTTCCACGCTCAAGGAAGCACCTGCCGACGCCGAAGTCACCAGCCACAAACTGATGATGCGGGCCGGCATGATCAAGCGCCTGGGTGCCGGCATCTACAGCTACATGCCAATGGGCCTGCGGGTGATCCGCAAGGTCGAGGCAATCATTCGCGAAGAAATGAACCGCGCCGGCGCGGTCGAGTTGCTGATGCCGGTCGTGCAGCCGGCCGAACTGTGGCAGGAGACCGGCCGCTTCGACAAGATGGGCCCGGAACTGTTGCGGGTCAAGGACCGCCATGACCGCGATTTCGTGATCCAGCCGACTTCGGAGGAGGTGATCACCGACATCGCCCGGCAGGAATTGCGCAGCTACCGCGCGTTGCCGCGCAATTTCTATCACATCCAGACCAAATTCCGCGATGAGCGGCGGCCGCGTTTCGGCGTGATGCGCGGGCGCGAGTTCACGATGAAGGATGCCTATTCCTTCGACCGCGATCTCGACGCGGCGCGCAAGAGCTACGACGCGATGTATGCCGCCTACGAACGCATCTTCACCCGCATGGGCTTGCGTTTCCGGGCGGTTGCTGCCGACAACGGCGCGATTGGCGGCGTGCGTTCGCACGAATTCCAGGTGATCGCCGAGACCGGCGAGGACGCGATCGTCTACTGCCCCGATTCCGATTACGCGGCGAATATCGAGATGGCCGAGGCGCTAGCGCCTGCTGCGCCGCGCCAGGCGCCGGGCACGGAACTGCAGAAGACACCGACGCCTGGCAAGGCGACCTGCGAGGACGTTGCCGAACTGCTCGGCGTGCCGCTGCAGACCACCGTCAAATCGCTGGTTCTAGCGACCGACGAAAAGAGCCCGGCCGGCGACGTCACCTCGACGACGGTGTGGCTGCTGCTGGTGCGCGGTGACCATTCGCTGAACGAGGTCAAGGCGAGCAAGGTGCCGGGCCTCGACCGCGGATTCCGCTTTGCCACCGGCCCGGAGATCGACGCCCATTTTGGTTGCCGGGCCGGTTATATCGGCCCGCTCGGCATGCAGCAACCCGTCAAGGTTGTCGCCGACCGCAGCGTCGCCGCGATGCACGATTTCATCTGCGGCGCCAACGATGTCGATTTCCATTACACCGGCGTCAATTGGGGCCGTGACCTGCCGGAACCCGATCTGGTTGCCGATATCCGCAATGTGCATGCCGGTGATCCGTCGCCCGATGGTCGTGGCTCGCTCGAAATCCAGCGCGGCATCGAGGTCGGTCATGTCTTTCTGCTCGGCAGCTACTACAGCAAGGCGATGAATGCCACCTACCTCGACGAGCAGGGCAAGCCGCAGCTGATGGAAATGGGCTGCTACGGCATCGGCGTGACCCGCATTCTCGGTGCGGCGATCGAACAGAACCACGACCAGCGCGGCATCGTCTGGCCGCAGCCGCTGGCGCCGTTCACCGCGGTGATCTGCCCGATCGGCTACGACCGGTCCGATGCGGTGCGCGAGGCAGCCGATTCGCTGTACCGGCAACTGCTCGAAGACGGCATCGACGTGCTGCTCGACGACCGTGGTGAACGCCCCGGTGCGATGTTCGCCGATTGGGAACTGATCGGCATTCCGTGCCGGATCGTATTGTCGGACCGCGGACTGAAAGACGGCCTGGTCGAGGTCCAGGGCCGCACCGATGCCCAGGCCTCGACCATGCCGGTGGCCGAGGTCGCGGACACCTTGCGGAGCCGTCTGTCGCAATGAGCAAGGAGTGCCCGATCCCCGCACCGAGTCGGCGCCGCCTGCTGCTTGCCGGCGGCGGGCTGTGCCTGGCCGGCTTGCCGCGCCTGGCGACGGCCGGTGGGCAGATCGAGGAGCCGCTGATCGACTCGGTGCGCTCGGCATTGTCGGCGTCGATCGCCAATACCGCGCCACCGAAGCCGATTTTTGTCAGCGACCAGAGCCGTCAGCAATACCAGGTCTGGATCCGCGAGATGAGCGAGCGCCTCGAGCGCTGGAAGCCGAATGCGCTGACGCGGATCGAATTTCTCGAGACGCTGTGGTACGAGAGCAAGCGTGCCGGGCTCGAGCCGGCCATGGTGCTCGGTGTGGTTCAGGTCGAAAGCGCCTTTCGCAAATATGCGATCAGCATCGCTGGTGCGCGTGGCTACATGCAGGTGATGCCGTTCTGGAGCCGGCTGATCGGTGACGGCGAGCCTTCCCGCCTGTTCCACCTGCAGACCAATCTGCGTTTCGGCTGCGTGATCCTGCGCCACTACCTCGACATCGAGCGCGGCGATCTGTTCATGGCGCTCGGCCGATACAACGGCAGCCGCGGACGGGCCGAATATCCCGATCTGGTATTTGCTGCCCAGCGGCGCTGGGAAAGCGCGTCGCGCGCCTGAGGTCAGCGCCGGCTGCGGTCGGCGGCTACAAACCGGTCCAGGGCCGGGGTGCAGCGGCGTCGATCGCCAGCGTCGCCAGCACCCGCTCGATCGTCTCGTCGACCATCGCGTCGATGCTGTCCGGGCGGTGGTAGAAGGCCGGCAACGGCGGAAAGACGACCGCACCCATTTCGGTCACGGCCACCATGTTGCGCAAATGCGCCAGATTGAGCGGCGTCTCGCGTGCCATCAGCACCAGCCGGCGCCGCTCCTTCAGCGTGACATCGGCAGCGCGGGTCAGCAGGTTGTCGCACAAGCCGTGGGCAATCGCCGCCAGCGTGCGCATCGAGCATGGGGCCACAACCATCGCATGCGTGGCAAACGAACCGCTGGCGATTGCCGCACCGATATCGGATGGTGAATAGGCAACGTCGGCGAGCGACTCGAGATCGCGGCGATCCAGCCCCAGTTCGTGGTGGACGTTGATGACGCCGGCCGGGCTGACGACCAGATGGACTTCGGCACCGGCCTGTTTCAGCCGCTGCAGCAGGCGCACGCCGTAGATCGACCCGCTGGCGCCGCTGATGCCGACGACGACGCGCTGGGCCACGTCGGCCCGCTCAGTGCTTGCCGCCGAGCAACTGCTGCAGTTCGCCCGCCTCGTGCATCTCCATCAGGATGTCCGAGCCGCCGACGAATTCGCCGTCGATGTAGAGCTGCGGAATGGTTGGCCAGTTGGCATATTCCTTGATGCCCTGGCGGACTTCCTCGTCCTCGAGCACATTGACGGTCGTCACATTGGTGGCCCCGGCCGCCTTCAGGATCTGGATCGCACGGCCGGAAAAACCGCACATCGGAAACTGGGCCGTGCCTTTCATGAAAAGCACGACGCGGTTGGATTTGACGAGTTCGTCGATGCGTTGCTGGACGTTGCTCATGGATGTTCTGTGGGGAGATTGAATCGATTGGATGCGCGTTTATACGGGAATTTCCATTTTCGGCCCGCCGGCGAGCGCAATCCCGCGCCGTCGCTGCTGACATCATGCACGCACTGCCGCGCTGCGCAGCGGCAGTGCGCGTCACCGCGAGCTGGCGGGCCTAGAACGAATACGACACGCCGACGTTGAGCAACGGCGTCAGCCGCATGTCACGCAACATGTCGTCGAGCGACTGCGAGCCGAGAAAGACCCGGCCGAAGCGGGCCGCCGAGCTGCTGTTGCGGGCGGCGACGCCGATATCGGCGCTGAAACCCCAGCCGGAGCGCGCCGGCGCTGCGGTATAGCCGATGCCGAGGTAGGGCGCGGAATCGAAGCTCGGCATCAACCCGCGCGGTTCGATGCTTGTCGCATAAGCGCCGCCGGGCCTGGTACGGCTGCGCAGCGGGTCGCCGAATGTCGACAGCGCACCGCTGCCGAGCGGGCCGAAAATCAGCCCGCTGGTTGCACGAAAGCCGGACGCCGGCTCACGGCTGGTCGGCTGCGAGCCGAAATAGTAGTCACCGAGCAGGCTCAGCGAATCCGGCTGCAGGCGGCCGTTCTCCGTGCGTTCGAGCGCCGCATGGCGCCACAGCGAAAACGACGGTGCCGTCAGCACCCGGGCCTGCCATCGCGGCCACAGGTCGTCGCCAGCCGGCGCACGCAGGCCGAGGCCCTCGGCGCTCGCGTTGGCGCACAGCAACACGCTGGTCAGCGCCAGCATCCTTGTCAATCTGCGTCGAAACGAAGGCATGGACATCTCCTTTCGGTGACTGCAAGACCGGGTGCTGCCGGGCGGGGCCCGGCGACCTGCGGATTGGTGCCGGTCCATATTACGCCGACTATCGATGTTTGTGGTCTAGTTGTTTGCCCCAGCGCCGCCCGGCCATTGGCCGCCGGTGCAGCGCGGCTGTCCAGCGAGGTCGTGGCGGGTTCGAACGGCGACAAATCCGGCCTCGGTGAGCAGCCGGTTGACATCGGCCGCCTGCTCGAAACCGTGTTCGAGCAGCAACCAGCCGCCCGCAGCCAGGTGCTGGCCGGCGCCTGCGATGATGATCCGCAGCGCCGCCAGACCATTCTCCGCGGCGACCAGCGCCTGTTGCGGCTCGTGCGCAAGTTCGTGCAGATGCGGGTCATCGGCCGCGATATAGGGCGGGTTCGAGACCGCAATGTCGAAGCACCGGCCACCGACCGCCTGCCACCAGTCACCGGCCCGCCAGTCGACCGCCAGCCCAAGCCGTCGGCCATTCGCCGCGGCGACCGCCAATGCGTCGGCGCTCGCATCGGTCGCGGTGACGGCGAGATCGGCGCCGCAGCTGTGCTTGATCGCCAGCGCGATGGCGCCGCTGCCGCAGCCGAGATCGACCAGGCAACGCGGCCGGCCAAGTTCGCAGGGCGAAGGCTGCAAAATCTCCAGCGCCCAGCTGACCAGTGTCTCGGTATCCGGACGCGGCACCAGCACCGAGCGGTCGACCTCGAGCATCAGCCCGAAAAATTCCTTGCGCTGCAGCAGATAGGCAATCGGCTCGCCGGCCGCGCGGCGCTGCACGAGCACCTGCCATGCCGCGATTTGATCGCGCTCCAGCCGGTCGGCATCGTGGCCGATCAGCCAGGTCCGGCTCTGGCCGAGCAGTTCGGCCAGCAGCAACTGGCCGTCGAGCCGCGACAGACCGGCTTGCCGCGCCTGGCGCAGCGCGTCGGCCACCGTGGCCGGCTGCGGCGAGGCATCGCTCACGACTCGCCGCTTTCGAGCAATTGGAGTTGCTGGGCAGCACGCGCGGCCGCCAGTGCGGCGACCACTTCGTCAAGATCGCCATCGAGCACGGCCTGCAGCTTGTACAGCGTCAGGTTGATTCGGTGGTCGGTCAGCCGGCCCTGTGGAAAGTTGTAGGTGCGGATGCGGTCGCTGCGGTCGCCGCTGCCGATCAGCCCCTTGCGGTGCGCCGCTTCCTTCGCCGCACGTTCGCCTTGTTCCTTGTCGCGCAACCGGGCCGCCAGCACTGCCATCGCCTTCGCCTTGTTGCGGTGCTGCGAGCGGTCGTCCTGGCATTCGGCGACGATGCCGGTCGGCAGGTGGGTGATGCGGATCGCGCTGTCGGTCTTGTTGACGTGTTGTCCGCCGGCGCCGCTGGCGCGGAAGGTGTCGATCCGCAGTTCGGCCGGGTTCAGCTGGATCTCCTGCGCGGCATCCGGTTCGGCCAGCACGGCCACCGTGCAGGCGCTGGTGTGGATGCGACCTTGCGTCTCGGTGACCGGAATGCGTTGCACGCGGTGTCCGCCGGATTCGAATTTCAGTCCCTTGAAGGCGCCTTGCCCTTCGACGCGGATCACCAGTTCCTTGTAGCCACCAAGGTCGGATGCGCTTTCCGACATGATTTCGGTGCGCCAGCCATGGCGCTCGGCGTGGCGCAGGTACATCCGCGCCAGATCGGCGGCGAACAGCGCCGATTCATCGCCGCCGGTGCCGGCGCGGATCTCGATGAAGGCATTGCGCTCGTCGTCCGGATCGCGCGGCAGCAATTCGGCCTGCAGTTGCCGATCCAGCTGTTCGAGGTCGATGCGCGCCTGTTCGCATTCCTCTTCGGCGAGGGTCGCCAGTTCGGCATCGCCGGCAGCGGTCGCGAGCATCTCGCTGGCGTCGGCGAGTTCGCGCTCGCGCTTCAGATAGGCGTTGTACAGCGACAGCACGCCGCTGATTTCGGCATGTTCGCGCGACAGCGCGCGGTAGCGGTTCATGTCGGCGGCGACGCCGGCGTCGCCGAGGCTGGCGTCGAGTTCGCTGAGCCGAAGCGCAAGGCGCTCGAATTGTTGTCTGAGGCTGGGTTTCATTGGAGATGGTCAGCGGCGAGGCGAAGCCGCCTGCGGCGGCACCGACGCGCCATCGGAATGGGGCGCGCGACGGCGCAGCTAGTTCGAGCCTGGCGGGTTGCCGAGCTTGCCGCGCAGAAAGATCCGCGACACGGTCTGTGCGACCTGGTCGCGGTTCAGCTGGTCGCTGTTCTGCAGTTCGACCATCACACCGTGCATCATCTTCTGCGTCAGACCGCGCGACAGGCTCTCCAGCACCGCATCGACATCCTCGCCTCTGGCCAGCAGCCTGCGCGCGCGTGCCAGTTCGGCGGCCCGCCAGTCGCCGGCCTGCGCCTGAATGGCCTGGATCAGCGGCACGGTATTGCGCTGACCCAGCCAATGCACAAAGCCCTCGACGCCGGTCTCGATGATCGCCTCGGCCTGCGCGACCGCCGCCTGGCGCTTCTCGCCGGCAGTCTGCACCATCGACGACAGATCGTCGACGGTATACAGATAGATATCCGACAGCTGGGCGACCTCGGGCTCGATATCGCGCGGCACCGCAAGGTCGACCATGAAGATCGGCCGGTGCTTGCGCAGCTTCAGCGCGCGCTCGACGGCGCCCAGGCCGACGATCGGCACCGAGCTGGCGGTGCACGAGATCACGACATCGAATTCGGCCAGCCGCTGCGGCAGGTCGGCCAGCCGCATCGTGCTGCCGCCGAGCCGGCTGGCCAGCCGTTCGCCGCGTTCGAGGGTGCGGTTTGCGACGACCATCGCGCGTGGCGTCTTCGCCGCAAAGTGGGTGCTGACGAGGTCGATCATCTCGCCGGCACCGATGAACAACACCTTCAGTTCGCGCAGGTCCTCGAACAGCTGGCTGGCCAGCCGAACCGATGCGGCGGCCATGCTGATCGAATGGCTGCCGATTTCGGTGCTGCTGCGCACCTCCTTGGCCACCGCGAACGAGCGCTGGAACATCTGGTGCAGCGTCGTCCCGAGCGTGCCGGCATTCTCTGCCTCGCGCATCGCCTGCTTCATCTGGCCGAGGATCTGCGGCTCGCCGAGCACCATCGAATCGAGGCCGCTGGCAACGCGGAAGGCATGGCGGGCCGCCGCCCGGCCTTCGAGCACATAGGCATGCTGGCGCAGCACGCCGGAGCCGACCCCGCCGATGCCGGCCAGCCAGTCGACCGCCGGCTCAACCAGTTCACCGAGGCGATCCGGGCTGTCGCCGACATAGAGTTCGGTGCGGTTGCAGGTCGAGACGATCGCGAGCTCCGCCGACCGCTGCAGCCGCTGTCGGAAACCCTGCAGGTTGCCGCCGATTTGTTCGGGCGCAAACGCAAACCGGCCGCGCAGGTCCAGCGGGGCCGATTGATGGTTCAGTCCGAGCGCGATGACACTCATCACTTATTATAAATTTGCGCCCCGCTGCCCGTCCGGCCCGGGGTTGTTGATCCAAGGCGGGCAATGATCTGCTGCGCCGGCCCTTTTCCCTGCCATCTTCCGCACTCCGTGAGCCCACTCGACGCCATCTGGCACCTGCTCAACTTTTTCGCTCCGGCGGTTTTTCTCGCGGTGTTCACGGCATCGGTGGCCAAATTGCTCTGGCGACGGGAATGGCGTGCGGTGCGCTGGCGCAGTCTGCTGCTGTGGGCGCTGATCCCGACGCTGGTCGTCGCGGTCGTCGGGCTCGTGATCACCGGACGTGACGGGATGATGATCACCTACGTGGCGATGGCCGTCGCTGCCGCGCTCGGCCTGTGGCTGGCCGGGCTGTTCCGCGGCAGGCACTGAACGCGCGCCATGCGAGGCAGCGTCGGCGCTCAAGCGCTGCCGTCCGGTGACGCCGGCGCGCCGGCGGTCTTGATGCCGCGATCGCGCCACGGATTGCGGCCGAGTTTCCAGCGTTCGAGGCGGTCAAGCATCCGCCAGTACAGCGGCGCCCGCTGCTGTGTCTGGCCGGCCATCGCAAGCAGGCCATCGGTGGTGGCCGGGAAATACGGATTGCGCCGATCGTAGGCCCACAGCTCGATCCGCACCGACGGCCGCTCACTCGGACCGCGGGCGTGAAAGCCGAAGGTATCGGCGACCACCAGCGTATTGGCCGGCACCGCGAAGCGGCGCGGTGGCGGCAGGCCGAGCGCCGGCAGTTCGCTTTCATCGATGCGGAACGAACCGCGTGCCGTCAGCCGGTCGGCGTGGTCACGCGCCTGCAAGCTGAGCCGCTCTTCCCACGCCAGCCGCTCGGCTGACAGCCGATGCGAGCCTGGCACATAACAGAAGGCGCCCTCGTCGGCGGCGACGTCGGTCAAAAAAAACCAGGCCTTCATCGTCGGATGGAAGGTATCGGCGTGCAGCCGGGTCTGCGGATCGGGCTGGCCCGCGACGACCTGGTTCAGGATCGTCTGCAGATAAAGCCACGGCGCGCGGGCATAACCGGCAACATAGCGGGTCAGCCCGGCCCAGCGCGGATGGCCGATCAGCGCCTGCAGTTCCGGAACCTGACGCAGCAGCGCGCTGTCGACAGCGATCCGGCGGGTGATCGTGTCGCCTTGCACCATCTCGCGCGTCGCTGCCGGCTGCGCCAGCAGGCGGCTGCGCAATGTCGCGAACGTTGCCGCCGGCAGCAGCCCGTGAACGACAACAAACCCATCCCGCTCGAAGGCCTGCCGGTCGGCCGCGCCGACCAGGCGTGCCAGGCGGCGGCGCCGCCGCCACGTCATCGCATGGGCAAGCCGCAGACGCCAGCGGTGCAGGCCGAGGCGGTTCAGCCGAGGAGAGCCAAGCAGCGGATTGTCCAAAAACGACTTGGCCGAGCTGAAGATCTGCAGCACCCACCACGGTGCGAGCAGCAGATTGCGCAACGCCGGCATCGCCGGTCAGCGGCTGCGCGCGGCAGCGCGCGCACTCATGCGACCAGTTCCCGGTCGACGATCAGTTCGCCGCGCATCGAGTGCGGGCGCGCTTCGGTGATTTGAACATCGATCAGCTGCCCGGTCAGCCGCGCCGACAGTGCGCCGGCCGGGAAATTGACGATGCGGTTGTTTTCGGTGCGGCCCATCAGCTCGGCGATGTCGCCATTGACCTTGCGCGACGGCCCTTCGACGAGGATGCGCTGCACCGAACCGACCATCGAGCGGCTGATCTGCTGCGCGTTGGCGTCAATCGTCGCCTGCAGCTGCTGCAGCCGCTGCAGCTTGACTTGCTGCGGCGTCTCGTCGGCCAGCGAAGCCGCCGGCGTGCCGGGCCGTGCACTGAACACGAAGCTGAAGCTGTTGTCGAAGCCGATCTCGTCGACGAGCTGCATCAGCTTCGCGAAATCGGCATCGGTCTCGCCGGGAAAGCCGACGATGAAATCGCTCGACACGCTGATGTCCGGCCGGATCTGGCGCAGCTTGCGGATCGTGCTCTTGAACTCCATCACCGAATAACCACGCTTCATCGCCATCAGGATGCGATCGCTGCCATGCTGGACCGGCAGGTGCACATGGTTGACGAGCTTCGGCAGCCGCGCGTAGGCATCGATCAGCCGCTGGCCGAATTCGTTCGGATGGCTGGTGGTGTAGCGGATGCGCTCGATCCCCGGAATCTCGGCGACATAGTCGAGCAGCAGCGCGAAGTCGGCAATCTCGGCGCTGTCGCCCATCGTGCCGCGGTAGCCGTTGACGTTCTGGCCAAGCAGCGTGACTTCCTTGACGCCCTGCTCGGCGAGCTCGGCCACCTCGACCAGCACGTCGTCGAACGGCCGCGAGACTTCCTCGCCGCGGGTATACGGCACGACGCAGTAGCTGCAGTATTTGGAGCAGCCTTCCATGATCGAGACAAATGCGCTCGCACCCTGCTTGCGCGCCGGCGGCAGGTGGTCGAATTTCTCGATCTCCGGAAAGCTGATGTCGACCTGCGGGCGCTGCTCGAGACGCCGGCGGTGGATCAGCTCGGGCAGCCGGTGCAGCGTCTGCGGGCCGAACACGACGTCGACATATGGCGCGCGCGAGACGATCGCTGCGCCCTCCTGGCTGGCGACGCAGCCGCCGACGCCGATCAGCACGCCCTTGTCCTTCAGGTGCTTGACGCGGCCGAGGTCGCTGAAAACCTTCTCCTGCGCCTTTTCGCGCACCGAGCAGGTGTTGAACAGCACCAGATCGGCCTGCTCGACGTCGGTCGTGATCTCGTAGCCATCCGCCGCATGCAGTACGTCCACCATCTTGTCGGAGTCGTACTCGTTCATCTGGCAGCCAAATGTCTTGATGAAGACCTTTTTCGGGTTGTCCGTCGTCGGCCCGCTCATGGCTTGCTCCAGCTCTGCTCGGTGGGGTTGAACTGCCAGGCTCTGGCCTCGGCCATCGTGCGTGGCCACGGCCGCTTGCGGACTTCCTCGGGCCGCAGGATCCAGACATCGCGAACCAGCCCGTAGGTATCGATCGTGTAGTTGACCGTCAACCGGCTGCCGATCAGCGTCGTCGACATCTTCAGCAGGTTGTCTTCGCCGCGGATGCGGGCGCCCGGCGCAAGCCGGGCCTCGTTGCCGTTCAACAGGACAGCCGGCGGCGCCTGGACGACGATCTCGCCACGCAGCGCATCAGGCGGAAAAAGGCGCTGGACCTGGGCCAGCGAAGGCGCATGCAGACACAAGACGGTGGCTGCGATCGCGAAACAGCGGTACATGGTGTAGATCCAGTGGCTGTGGGGCCCGATCGGGGCAACCCGATATTCTATGGCGAGCTGCCTCGGGGCGCCGTCGGCGGGCCATGCCTGGGGGCATTGCCGCTTTGCATGTGACATACGGCGAGTTGGCGCCTGTCAGACCGCGCCGACTTGACGCCGACAGCCAAAACATGACACGGTAGGCCACTCGGCTGATAATGATTTTTCATATCGCCCTGGACTCCGATGCTGCTGACGATCCGAACCCTGAGCTGTCCGCCACCCGACAATCCGCAGAATATTCATGCGCAGTTCGACGCCGCTGGTGGACGCATCGGGCGCAGCCCGCCGTGCAAGCTGATCCTGCCGGATCCGAATCGGCACATCTCCCGTGAGCATGCCGAGATCCGGCTGCGCAACGATGCCTTTGCGATCAAGGTCGTCTCCAAGGTCAACAGCCTGCTCGTTAACGATGCCGTCGTCGGCCCCGGCGAGGCGGTCAATCTGAAGGACGGGGACCAGATCCTGATCGGCGAATACCTGTTGCAGGCCGACATCACGGCTGGCGCTGCTGATGCCGCTGCGCCGTCGCCGTTCGCCGAGCCGGCATCGGCGTCGCCAACGGCCAATCCCTTCGATGTCTTCGACAGCCTGAGCGCCAATGCAGTCAAGGCAGCGCCGCCGCCGCCAGCGGTACCGGACTGGTTCCAGAGCCCCGCTCCTGCGGCCGCGCCGGCGCCGCAAGGCGGCGCTTCGGAGCTCGACGACTTCTTCAATCCGACGCCGGAAAACTCGTCGTTCAACGAATTGCTGAAGGACAACAAGCCGGCCGCGCCGCCGCCAGCACCGGCGCAGTCGACGTCCGCGCCGGTTGACCACCGGCTCGACGATTTTCTCGGGCTCGGCGGCACGACCGACCCGGCCCCGGCGACCGATCCGCTGGGCGATGCGGGCGCCGATCTGTACCGGGCGTCGCCGCTCGACATCCCGCTGACACCGGCGACGCGTCCGCCAGCGCCGAGCCCGACACCGGCTGCCGCACCGCAACCGGCGCCACCGCAATTTCCCGACGACGACATCTTCAAGGCGCTCGAGCAGGAGTTCGGCGCGCCACCGCCGCCGCCGGCCGTGGTGCCGCCGAAGCCCGAACCGCCGGTCCAGCCGCCACCACCGCCGGCAGCGCCAATCGCAGCGCCGGTTGCTCCGATTGCACCGCCCGGTGCGCCGATCGCGCCGCCGGTCGTGCCGGCCTCGGGGGTCCCGATCGCGCCGATTGCACCGCTGGCGCCGGCCGCAGCCGGCCAGCCAGGGCCGGTGCCGGATCCGGGCCAGGCGGCGCGGCAACTGCCGCCGGGCGCGGCAGCACAGACGCCGGCCGTGCCGCCGATGGCCGCGCCGCTGCCTGCCGCTGCCGTGTTGCCACCGGCGGCGGGAGCAGCGTCGCAGCTGCAAACGCAGCAACTGATGCAGGCGCTGGCCGACGGGCTCGGGCTGCAGCCGGGAGATCTCGACAATGCCGACCCGGAGCAGACGATCCGCCTGGTCGGTGAGTTGCTTCGGATGTCGACCGACGGCCTGTTCCGCATGCTCGAGATGCGTTCGCAATTGAAAAGCGAACTGCACATCGAGGACCGCACGATGATCGCGTCGCGCGAGAACAATCCGCTGAAACACGCCGATACGCCGCGCGACGCGATCGCCTATCTGGTCGATCGGCGTCAACACGGCAACCGGCTGTTCATGCCGCCGACAAAGGCGGTCGAGGACACGATCTGGGACATCTGTGCGCACGAGATGGCGGTGATGGCCGGCACCCGGGCGGCGCTGCTGGCGGCGCTGAAGATGTTTTCACCGGAAGTCATCGAAGGCCGGATCAAGAAGACCGGAGCGCTCGAGAACGTGCTGCCGGCGCTGCACAAGTCGCGTTTGTGGGAGCGCTTCCTCGACATGTATGCGCAGCTGCAGCACGAAGCCGAAGACCATTTCGATCGCCTGCTGAACCAGGAGTTTTCGCGGGCCTACTCCGATCAGAGCAAGAAATTGAAGAAGAAGCGCTGACCGCGCCACGAGGAAGCGAGCCGCAACGGTATTAGTCGACACGATTGATCGATTCGAGCGCCTGCCGGTGCATCGGAACGCGCGTCTTCTACCAAACTAGCAACGTCAAGCTGCCGAGGAGGGACAGGAATGAGGCACCCAGGCATGTTGGCCGGACCGCGACGGTTCGTGATGGGCAAACCTGCCGCCGCCCGGCACCGTCTGTTTGCGCCTGCCTGCGCCGGGGGCGGATGATGGACCGTTGCGAAATCGTCTGCGCCACCGACAAGGGCATGGTTCGTTCGGGCAACGAGGACGCCGTCTACGCCGATCCGGCAATGGGTTTTGCCGTGCTCGCCGACGGCATGGGAGGTTATGCGGCCGGCGAGGTTGCGAGCCGGCTGGCGATCGACGAAATCCGTGCCGAACTCGAATCGGCGCTGCCGCACCTGGACATGAATGCGCCGCAAAGCAGCGGCCCGTCGCTGACCGAGGACATGAGGTTTGCCGCGCAGCGGGCCAATGCGAGCATCCTGAAGTCGGCCAAGCGCGAACCGGACCAGGAAGGCATGGGGGCGACGCTGGTGCTGGCGGTGATGACGGCCGGCCGGATCTTCGTCGGCCACCTCGGTGATTCGCGTGCCTATCGGTTCCGCGACGGCCGGCTCGAGCAGCTGACGCGCGACCACTGCTGGGTCGACGAGCAGATCGCGCAGGGCTCGCTGCAGATCGACGCGCTGCTCGACACGCGGTTCAAGAATATCGTCACCCGCGCGCTCGGCATCGACGACGAGATCGACCTCGAGGTGCACGACCACGACGTGGCGCCCGGCGACCTGTTCCTGCTCTGCTCTGACGGCCTGAGCGACATGCTCGACGATGCCGAGATCGAAGGCCTGCTGAAAGGCGACGGCGATCTGTCGGGCAAGTGCGCGACCTTGATCAGCCGCGCCAATCAGAACGGCGGCAAGGACAACGTGTCGGTGATCCTGATGCGCGCGGCGGTCGCCCGCGAGGGCTGGGCGTCGCGGCTGGTGCGCAAGATCCAGGCGGTCGGCGGTTCGCCGGGCGACGAGCCAGCCGGAGGGACAACTTGATGCAGACCGATCTGCCGACCCGCGACCGGCCGCAAGCGCAGCCCCAGGTGTCGCTCGCGCAGGCGATCGGGCATGTCCGGCAACTGCTGGCCGCACAGCAGTTCGGGCAGGCGCAGGATCTGTGCAGCAGCATCCTCGGCCAGATTCCGGACGAGCCCCACGTGCTGCAATTGCTCGGCATGGCCCTGCACGGCCAGGGCCGCAGCGATCAGGCGGTGCCGGTATTCGCCCGCCTGACCGAATTGCTGCCGGCGCAGGCCGGCGCCTGGACCGATCTCGCAACGATCCAGATCGAAGCCGGGCAATTCGACGACGCGGCGACATCATTGCGCCGTGCGCTCGAGCTCGACCGCGGGTCGGTCGCCGGCTGGAACAGCCTCGCGGTGCTCGGCCTGCGCTCGGGCAGGCTGGACGATGCCGACTCGGCATTGCGCAGCGGCCTGGAGATCGCGCCGCACGACGGCCAACTGCTGTACAACCAGGGCCTGGTTCGCCAGCAACAGCGCCGGTTCGACGAAGCGGTTGGCTGGCTGGAACGGGCGATCGTGGCCGAGCCGCAGGATCCGCAGCGTCGCCTCAGCCTGGCCCAGGTGTTGTTCGAGCTCGAACGTTTCGAGCAGTTGGCGGCGGCCTGCCGGGCCCTGCTTCAGCTCGGCCACCACAGCGCCGCCGTCTACAACAAGCTCGGCCTGGCGGCAATGAAGCTGGCGCGCTTCAGCGACAGCGAGTCGGCCTTCCGCGCCGGACTGGCGATCGACGGCGACAACCGGGATCTGCACTACAACTTCGCGCGGATGCTGTTCCTGCAGCGCCGCCATGAAGAGTCGCTGGTTCACTGCGCGCTGGTGATCGCCGCCGAGCCGGCGCTGGCCCCGATGCGGGAAATGATCACCTCGTGCCATCTCGCGCTCGGTGATCGTGACGCCGCGGTGGCCAACCTGCAGCAATGGCAGGCGATCGATCCGCATACCGCGCGGCCGGCGCACCTGCTGGCCGGTCTTGGTGTCGCGGCGACGCCGGAACGGGCTTCCGACGACTATGTCCGTGAGGTGTTCGACGACTTTGCCGCCAGCTTCGAGCAAAAGCTGCGGACACTCGACTACCGGGCGCCGCAGCATCTGCAGCGCGCGCTCGAAGCGGTTGCGACGCGGCTGCCGGAACAGCCGACGATGCTCGATGCTGGCTGCGGCACCGGCCTGTGTGCTGAGTTCCTGCACAGATACCGTGGCCGGCTGGTCGGCGTCGACCTGTCGCAGGCCATGCTCGACAAGGCCGCCGCACGCGGCGACTATGACCGGCTCGAACGCGACGAATTGACTGCCTTCCTGCGCCGTTCGCCGGCGGGTTTCGATGCCATCGTCAGCGCTGACACGCTTTGTTATTTCGGCGCCCTCGAGCAGGTGCTGCTGGCTGCGCGGGATGCGCTGGGCAGGCGTGGCCTGCTGCTTTTTTCGCTCGAGGCCCTGGACGACGGCGCTTCGCCGTACCTGCTGCACCCCCACGGGCGCTACAGCCACTCGCGCGCCTATGTCGAGCGGGTAGTGGCAAGCAGCGGCTTTGACATTCTTGCGCTCGACCGGCAGGTGCTGCGCAATGAAAACGAGCTGCCGGTGCACGGCTGGATCGTGACCGCGCAATCCAGCGAACCGGTGGAGCAGGGAGACGACGGGCGCGTGTAGCGGCGCGGCCCAGCATCAGCGAAGGAGAAACCGATGGCGGGATCGATCGACAGCGACGCGGGCACAACAGCCGATGAAGTCCGGATGACGGTTCAGCAGGCGCTCGAACAATCGGTTGCGTGGCTGCGCGAAGGCCGGCTCGACGCCGTCGAGACGGTGTTGATGCAGATTCTTCGCCAGAAGCCCGATGAACCGAATACGCTGAATCTGCTGAGCATGCTGCGCCACCGGCAGGGCCGCAGTTCGGAGGCGATCGACATCCTCCGCCGCATCACCGAGCTGCTGCCAGGCGCACCCGAGCCGTGGCTGAACCTGGGCAACATCCTGATCGAAAATGATCGCCACCAGCAGGCGATTGCGCCGCTGCTGCATGCAATCGAGCTCGATCCGGCATCGGCCGACGCCTGCAACAACCTGGGTCTGGCCTACCTGCACTGCGACCGGGTGGAAGAAAGCGATGCGATCTTCCGCCGCGGCTTGGCCATCGCTCCTCAACGTGCCGACCTGCACCAGAACTATGCGCGCATGCTGCGACTCGACGGCCGCCGCCAGGAGTCGGTCGAGCATTCTTTGCGGGCACTCGAGATCGATCCTGATTTGTCGCTGGCCCGGCAAAGCCTGTGCTTCTGCTATTACGAACTCGGTGAACTCGAACATGCCGCGCAGGCGCTGCGCGATTGGCACGAGAAGGATCCGGACGATCCCGAGGTCCGGCATCTGCTCGGTGCGGTTGGCGCGCTGGCAACGCCGGAGCGCGCGGCAGACGACTATGTCGCCGAGGTTTTCGACGAGTTCGCCGACAGCTTCGATCGCAAGCTGTCGATGCTCAACTACCGTGCGCCGCAATTGGTTGCCAATGCACTCGCCGCGGTGGCGCCTGTCTTCGGGCGTGCGCCCGATGTGCTCGACGCCGGCTGCGGCACCGGGCTGTGCGGTCCGCTGGTCAAGCCGATGGTGGGCCGGCTGGTCGGCATCGACCTGTCGCAGGGCATGCTCGGCAAGGCGAAGGCGCTGCAGATCTACGACGAACTCGTGCAGGCCGAACTGACCGCCTACCTGCGCGATGCCGAGGCCAGCTGCGACATCGTCATCAGCGCCGATACGCTGTGTTATTTCGGCGCCCTCGCCGATGTTTTTGCCGCCGCCCGGCTGGCGCTGCGCGAGCACGGCTACCTGATCTTCAGCGTCGAGGCCGCGAGCGAGCACGACACCAGCTACCAGCTGCAGATCAACGGCCGCTACAAACACGGCCGGGACCATGTCATCGGGCTATTGCGTCGGCACGGCTTTGCGGTCGCCGCGTTGCAGAACACGGCGCTGCGCAGCGAACTCGACGTACCGGTCGCCGGCTGGATCGTCACCGCGGTGCGCGTGCCCGGCGCCGCGGGCAGCGCATCTGAAGTTCCCGCGAGGAGCACACCATGAGCAGATTCCTGAGCATCGGCACCGTCAAGGGCAAGGACGCATTTGTCGTCGAGCGCATCGTCGGCAAGGAAGAACTTTCGCGGCTGTTCGAATACCGCCTCGATCTGGTATCCGAACACGGCGACTACAAGGCGAAGGACATTCTCGGTACCAATGCCACGGTCGGGATGGAATTGCCCGGCGGCGTCGATGCGCGTTATTTCAACGGCTATGTGACGCGGTTCTCGTTCCAGGGCCAGGTGCGTACTGCGGCTTACAAGTCCGGCGTCGGCTTCAAATACCAGCTGACGCTGAGCCCTTGGATGTGGTTTCTGAACCGGACCTCGACCTGTGCGATCTTCCAGCAGAAGAAGATTCTCGACGTGATCCAGGAGATATTCGACCGGGTGTCGGAACTCAAATCGGTCGAGATCAAGGTATCCGGTGAAAGCGAAACGCGCGACTACAACGTGCAATACCGGGAAACCGACTTCAATTTCGTCAACCGCCTGATGGAGCAGGCCGGAATCTATTACTACTTCACCCACGAGGATGGCAAGCACAAGCTGGTGCTGATCGATACGCCGAATTCGCACCCGTTGACGCCGGGCCGCTCCAATCTGCGGTTTTCTGCCGAAAGCGCGCAGGATGCAACGCTGCGCAACTGGGTGCTGAATACCGAAATCCAGTCTGGCGCCTATGCGATCGACGATTTCGACTACAACAAACCGGGTACGCGTCTGCTGAAGGTTTCGCCGAAGGAACGGCCGCACAAGAATGCCGGCTTCGAGATCTACGACTATCCGGGGGAATACGAAGAGCCGTCGTGGGGCGAGAAATATGCCGCGATCCGCATGGAGGAGATGCACTGCCAGTACGAGCTGTGCCGCGGCGGCGGCGTCGACCGGAATATCCGTCCGGGGTTCAAGTTCAAGCTCGTCGATCACCCGGTGGATGAGCTGAACAAGGAATACCTCGTCATTGCCCACAACTTCACCGGCGTCAACAACCTCGTCGATACCGGCGGCAGCCATCACAGCGAATTCGAGTGCAGCTTTACCGTGATCCCGGCGGCGACGCAGTTCCGGCCGCCGCGCATCACGCCGCTGCCGTCGATTGCCGGGCCGCAGACCGCGATCGTCGTCGGCCCCGCCGGCGAGGAGATCTATACCGACCAGCTCGGCCGGGTCAAGCTGCAATTCCACTGGGACCGCTACAGCACCGGCACCGACCAGGATTCATGCTGGGTGCGCGTCTCGAACCCGCTGGCCGGCAAGGGCTGGGGCGCGATCAACATTCCCAGGGTCGGCCAGGAGGTGATCGTCGAATTCATGGAGGGTGACCCGGATCGGCCGATCGTCACCGGCCGCGTCTACAACGGCGACAACCAGACGCCGTACGACATGCCGTCGAAGAAGATGTATACCGGCATGAAGACCCGCAGTTATCCGAACGGCGGCACCGACGAGTTCAACGAACTGCGCTTCGACGATACCAAGGGGTCGGAGCAGATCTTCTTCCAGGCGCAGAAGTGGATGGATATCCGCGTCAAGCACAACTACAAGGAGTGGATCGGCGGCGTCTTCAACAGTCACGTCTGCGGAAATATCCATACCTACACCGACAAGGAATATCACCTGACATCCAAGGGTGATATGCGTCTGATATCGAAGGACGGAATGATTGAGGTTGGCGCCAAGCAGGATATCGCAGTCGTGAGCGAGGCGGCGATGTTCCTCGAGGCGCCGGATCAGATCACGCTCAAATCGTCGCTCATTTTTCTTGAGGGAAGTGACAGTATCCAGCTGAAAGCTGGAAAGATTTTCCTTACCGGGTCCCAGAAAATAGATCTGAAGGTCGGCGGCAGCTTTGTCTCGATTCACCCCGGAGGTGTCGACATCAAGGGGCCGATGGTCAATATCAATTCCGGAGGGTCGGCGACAGCCGCCAATGCCGTGCCGGCGACCCCGCTTCCCGATCCCAAACTCCCTGCGATTGCACTGACCAGCGTCGGTGGCGAAAAGTCACCGCCGCCGAAGAAGCGCACCAAACCCGTTGCCTACAGCGGCCAGGCCACTGCATTCAAGGTCGCCGCCGGCGGCGGCGGGCCGTTCGTCGAGGAGTGCAACTGTTGAGGCGCGCCGCCTTGTCCGTCCTTTGCGTATCGCCGGCTTGGCAGTACGATCGTTCGACCTCATCGCCTAGGGCTGCGTGATGGGCATGTCTTGTCATTCCGAACGGGCATCTGCAACGTCGAATCCATGACTCCCGAATCCGTACGTTCGAAACTGTGGCGCGAGGCGGCCGACAAGCACCTCTATGTCATCCTCGACGGCGCGCAGAACGAGAACCTGCTCGACGTCTTCGATGACCATCCGGACCTCGAATACGAATGCCTGTTCACGCAGCGGCTCGAGCCGGACATGGCCGAAGTCGCGCCTTATCTGGTCGAACTGCACGAGGGCGAAGCGTTCACGAAGTGGCTGTTCGAGCAGGGATGGGGACACAACTGGGGCATCTTCGTGATCACCGCCGGTGACCTCGGCGACGCGTGGCGGCACCTGCGCCAGCATGTCCGGGTCTACGGTCCCGACCGCAGTCGGCTCTATTTCCGCTATTACGACCCGCGTGTGCTGCACGCCTTTCTGCCGACCTGCCAGGGCCCGCAACTGGCCGACTTCTTCGGGCCGGTCGAGATGTTCGTCGCCGAAAACGAAGGCGGAGCAGGCGCCCGGATCTACGCGCGCGCGGATGGTCAATTGGTGACGGAGGTCATCGAAGCGAGTTGAGCCCGCCGGTTGCCAGCGCGTCCGTAGCGGGTCCGCATTCAGGAGCAAACGCATGACTGGCATCGAGATGAGTTTCGACTTCGGCAAGCCTCGGCCCGACGGCTCGTCGCCGCAACCGGTTGAATCCGGGCAGCTGTTCCGCATCCTCGTCGTCGGCGATTTTTCCGGCCGCGCGTCGCGGCGCGACGATGAGCTGGCCGCACCAACCTTTGTTCCGAGGGCGGTCGATCTGGACAGCTTCGACGGCGTGATGCGGCACCTGGCGCCGGCACTGCGCCTGACGCTGCCCGGCGGCGCGGCCGCGCCGATCCGCATCGGTTTTGACGACCTCGATGACTTCGAGCCGGATCGGCTGTTTGCGCGCTTGCCGCTGTTTGCCAGGTTGCGTGATCTGCGCCGGCGTCTGGCCGACCCGTCGACCTTCGAACAGGCTGCCGCCGAACTGCGCGCCGACGATGCGGCGAATGCGCCGGCACCAGCGGCAGCCGGTGGCGCAGCGGCGCGGCCAGCGGCCGAAGACGATTCGGCGACGCTGGAACGGCTGCTCGGCAGAGCACCGGATGCCGTGCCAACAACGCAGGCTCCGCCTGCCGGGTCGGCCGATGCGGTCGTCGAACGCTTGCTGCGCGGCATCGTCGCGCCATTTGTCGTGCCGGCTACCTCGCATTTGCAGCAACCAATGATCGATTCGGTCGATCGGGCGATCGGCGAGACGATGCGTGCGATCCTGCGCGATCCGTTCTGGCGCTCGCTGGAAGGCAATTGGCGGGCGGTTGATCGCTTCATCCACGGCGTCGAGATGGACGGCCAGGTGTTGCTCGAACTGGTGGATGCCAGCGCTGCCGACATGCTCGGCAGCCTGGCCGCCGTGCAGGGTGACGCCGGCAGCACGCCGCTGGCCCGCAGCCTGGCCTCACGCCGCATGCATGAAGGCCAGCCGGAGGGTTACGCGGTGGTGGTCGCACTGTACGAGTTCGGCACCAGCGCCGCCGAACTGGCGCTGCTGGCCGGCCTCGGTGCGCTGGCCGCACGCGAAGGTGCCGTGCTGCTCGGATCGGCTGCGCCGACGTTGGCGCTGGTCGATGCGCCGACTGCGTGGCAGGGCGTTTATCCGCTCGACGTCGACAGCGCCGCGCAGGCGCGGTGGCAGGCCATGCGGTCAAGCTGGGTGGCCGCTCACATCGGTCTGGTCTGGCCGTCGGTTCTGTCACGTCTGCCTTATGGTGCGAAGTCGCAGCCGGTGTCGGCATTCGAGTTCGAAGAGGTCGCAGGTGGTGCGGCCGCGCCGCAACTGCCATGGCGGCTTGCCGCGCTCGATCTTGCCGGGCTGCTGGCGAGTGCTTATGGCGAAGCGGGCTGGCAACTGCAAGAAGAGTCGGCGGTCGAACTGCAAGACCTGCCGGCATTCATCGACCGCAGCGGCGACAGTCCGCGGCTGCAGGCGGTCGCCGAACTGTTCATCAGCGAAGCGCAGGCACAGGCGGTCGCGGCGTCCGGTGTGATGCCGTTGGTCAGCCACCGCGGCCTGCCGCACGCGAGGCTGGCGACCTGGCGCAGCATTGCTTCGAAGGAGCCGCAGCTGAAGGCGCGCTGGGGTGGTCGAAGCCCTTGATCGGCAGGCTGCCGCGGTGCTTCGGAAATCGCCGCCGGCCGCGATTCTCGGGCTTGGATGGCTGGCATCGCGGTGTTAGAGTGAGTTCGTCCCCCGCCCGCTTGCCACGCTGGATGGCAAGCCGGTCCGTGCCGTTCGCTGATCCGTTGAAGGTCTTTCCATCACGAGCATGAGCAGAAATCGCGTCATTTGGTCAGAGGGTCTGTTCCTCCGTCCGCAGCACTTCCAGCAGATGGAGCGCTCGGTCGAATTGCTGGTGCAGGCGCGTACTGCCGGCGCGATGGCACATCCGTGGGGCTTCAGCCGCCTGGTGCTCGACGACGAGGCCTTGAAGATCGGCCGTGTCTCGATCAAGGAGGCCGCCGGTGTGTTGCCCGATGGCACGCCGTTCTCGATTCCGCAGGAGTCGCCGGCGCCGCCGCCGCTGGAGGTGCCGAGCGACCTGAAGGATGCATTCGTCTACCTGGCACTGCCGGCCTGGCGCAACGGCATGCCTGAATTTGCCGTCGAAGCCAGCAGCCAGTCGGTGCTGGCGCGTTATGTCGGTGCCGACCATGAAGTCACCGATGCGGTGCTCGGTTCCCAGGAGTCGGCTGCAATGCGACTCGGCCGCATCAACCTGCGCTACGTCGTCGAAGGCGATCCGCGCGACGCCTTCTGCACGATGGGCCTGACGAAGGTCGTCGAGCGGCGCAGCACCGGTCTGGTCGTGCTCGACGATGCCTACATCCCGCCGATGCTCGAGTGCAGCACGAACCGGCACCTGCGCGATTTTCTCGATGAGTCGCGCAACCTGGTGCGGCACCGTGCCGACACCCTGTCCGGCCGGCTGAACCAGTCGACCCAGAAAGGTGTCGGCGAGATCTCCGAATTCCTGATGCTGCAGATCGCCAACCGCTTCGATCCGTGGCTGGCCCATCTGGCGCGGCGCGAAACCCTGCATCCGGAAGCGCTGTACACGGCACTGCTGCAACTCGCCGGTGAACTGGCGACCTTCTCCGCGCGGCGCAAGCGACGCGCCACCGACTATGCGGCCTATCGTCACGACGATCTGCGCGGCAGCTTCGAGCCCTTGCTGATCGACATCCGCGACATGCTGACCGAGGTCATCAATCCGAATGCGATCAATATCCCGCTGCAGGAGCGTGCGAAGGGCCTGTATACCGGAACGATCCCGGATCTCGAACTGATCCGCACCGCGTCGTTCATCATCGTCGTCAACGCACAGATCAACAGCGAGGCGATCCGGCAGCGCCTGCCGCGCGAGGTCAAGATCGGTCCGGCGGAAAAGATCCGCGACATGGTGATGTCGCATCTGCCCGGCATCGTCGTGCAGCCGCTGCCGATGGCGCCCCCGGCGCTGCCGTTCTACGCCGGCTACACCTATTTCGAACTCGATCGCCGCAGCGAATTCTGGAAGATGCTCGAGGTGAGCAAGCTGCTGGCGCTGCATATCGCGGGGGATTTCCCCGGCCTGCACATGGAACTGTGGGCAATCCGCGCGTGAACCGCGCCGAAGGCTGAGCAACGATGTCCGATCCGCTCTTTCCCGATCCAGACGCCGACTCGACGATCATGATTCCGCGCCCGGGCGGGCGGCGGCCCGGCGCACCGCCTCCGGCAGGGGCAGTGCCGCCACCGCCGGCGCAGGCGTATGCGCCGCCGGCAGGCGAGGCGCCGCCGCAGGTGGGCGTCAATCCGCTGGTCGCCAGCGCGTCGGTGCTGCTCAGCGTGGTGCCGACGATCCGCCGCACGCTGAACCACCAGAATCCGATGGCGTTGCGCGACTACCTGCTGCGCGCAATGGCCGAATTCGAGGCCTCGGCGCGGCGCGCCAACTGCAGTGCCGAACACATCCTGATCGCGCGTTATGCGCTGTGCACGATGATCGACGAGACGGTGATGGTGATGCCGTGGGGTGCGAACTCCGGCTGGTCGCACCAGAGCCTGCTGATCACGCTGCACAAGGAAGGCTTCGGCGGCGAGAAGTTTTTCCTGCTGCTCGAGAAGGCGCTCGAGGATCCGCGCCGCAACCTCGATCTGATCGAGCTGATGTACACCTGCATCGCGCTCGGCTTCGAGGGCCGTTATCGCGTGATCGACAACGGCCGGTCGCAGCTCGAGGCACTGCGCGACCGCGTATACAACGTGATCCGGCGCGAGCGTGGTGAATTCGACCGCGACCTGTCGCCGCACTGGCTCGGCCTGCAGAAGAAGGCCAAGCCTTTGGTGCGGCGCATTCCGCCGTGGATCGTGCTGGCGCTGCTGGCGCTGTTCGTCTTCGTGTTCTATTTCGTTTATGTCGTGCTGCTGGCAAAGACCTCCGACCCGGTGTTCGCGAGCGTCGCATCGATCCGCGCAGATCCCGGCAACATGGAGCGCGCCAATGCCGGCCCGCTGGAACCGCCGCCGCCGTTCATCCCGCGGCTGCGGCCGCTGCTGCTGACCGAGATCCAGCAAGGGCTGCTCGAGGTTTTCGAGGATGCGAAGGAAGCGAAGGTGGTGCTGCGCGGCGACAGCATCTTCGCCAGCGGCAGCGCCGTCGTCGATGCCAAGCTCAATCCGGTGCTCGAGCGCATTGCCGACGAACTGAACAACGTGCCGGGGTTCGTCACCGTGACCGGCCATACCGACAACGTCCCGACCACCGGGCTGCGTTTCCCGTCGAACTACGAGTTGTCGGTGGCGCGGGCTCGAGGGGTGGCCGACCGCCTGCTGCTGACGGTGAAGGACCCGAGCCGGGTCAAGGTCGAGGGCGTGGCCGATTCGCGGCCGCTGGTGCCGAACACGACCGCAGAAGGGCGTTCGCGCAACCGTCGGGTCGAGATCTTCCTGCGCAAGACGGTCGCTCCATGATGACGAACAACCCTGTCCAGGACGCCAGCGATGTGGGCTAAGTTGAAAAGGTTCTTTACCAACCGCTGGGTACTGTCGGTACTCGGCCTGCTGATCCTCGGCCTGCTGATCTGGTTTGCCGGCAACGCGATCGCGTTCTACGACTACCGCCCGCTGGAGTCGGCGGCGGCCCGGATCGGGCTGATCCTGTTCATCATCTTCTGCTTCGCCCTCTGGGAAGGCATCAAGTACTACCGGGCCTGGCGCGCCAACAAGCAGATGCTGAACGCGATCAGCGGCAGCGAGGCCGAGACCGCCGCGATGTCGCAACGCGAGGTTGCCGAGCTGAAGCAGCGTTTCGACCAGGCGATGAGCGTGCTGCGCAAGGCGCGCTTCAACGACAAGGCCGGCGGCGGCCGCAACTACCTGTACCAGCTGCCGTGGTACATGTTCATCGGCGCGCCCGGCTCCGGCAAGACGACCGCGCTGATCAACTCCGGCTTGAAATTCCCGCTTGCCGAATCGCTCGGCAAGGACGCCGTGAAAGGTGTCGGCGGCACCCGCAACTGCGATTGGTGGTTTACCGACGAAGCGGTGCTGCTCGATACCGCCGGCCGCTATACGACGCAGAGCAGCAACCGCGAAGTCGATGCGACGGCGTGGAAGGGGTTTCTCAACCTGCTGAAGAAGTTCCGGCCGCAGCTGCCGCTGAACGGCGCGATCATCACGCTGAGTGTGTCCGACCTGTTCGTGCAGACGCCGGAGGAGCGTGCCGAATATGCGCGTTCGGTGCGCACCCGGATCCAGGAGCTGTACCAGACGCTCGGCGTTCGTTTCCCGCTCTACATCGTCGTCACGAAGGCCGACTTGCTGGCCGGCTTCACCGAATTTTTCAATGACCTCGGCCGCGAGGCAAGGGCGCAGACCTGGGGAATGACCTTCCCGTATCAGGCGCAAGGCGCCGGCCAGGCCGCGCTGGCCCAGTTCGAGCCGGAATTCGACCTGCTCGTGCAGCGGCTCAACGAGCGGCAGATCGCGCGGATGGAAGAGGAACGCGACCCGCAGAAGCGCTCGATCATCTTCACGTTCCCGCAGCAGTTCGCCGGCTTGAAAAGCCTGGTCAAATCCTTCCTCGACGAGGTCTTCCAGAGCACGGCGTTTGCCGAGGAGGCGATGCTGCGTGGCGTCTATTTCACCAGCGGCACGCAGGAAGGCAGTCCGTTCGACCGCGTGCTCGGCAACATCTCGCGCAACTACGGCCTCGAGCGGCAGATGCTGCCGCCGGCCGCTGCATCGGGGCGCAGCTATTTCCTGACCCGGCTGATGCGCGAGGTGGTTTTTGCCGAGTCGGACATCGGCGGGCGCAGTGCGGTGATCGAGCGCCGGCGCGCGCGGATGATGTTTGCCGGTTATGCGGCGATGGGTCTGCTCGCGGTGCTGCTGGTCGCCGGCTGGACCGTCAGCTTCGTGCGCAACAAGGCGCTGATATCGGAGGTCAGCCAGAGTGCGGCTGAGTTGAACAAGCAGGTCGCCAGCTTGCCGAAGCCGCTGCAGGGCGATGTGCTGGTGCCGTTGGCGGCGCTGAACGGTCTGCGCGAGATGCCGACCGGTTATTCGCATCGCGACGACGATGTGCCGTTGACGATGGGGCTGGGCCTGTACCAGGGCGACAAGCTCGGCGTGCCGGCCCGGCAGTCCTACCTCGATCTGTTGCGCGACGCCTTCATGCCGCGGGTTGCGTTGCGTCTGGAGCGATTGCTGCGTGAGGCGCCGTCGCCGGAGGCCCGCTACGAGGTGCTGAAGACCTACATCATGCTGTACGACCCGAAGCACCTGAACATCGAGGAGGTGCTGGCGCTGGTCGAGGCCGACTGGGAGCGCAATTTCCCGCGTGAGGTGCAGGAGACCGACCGCGCGGCGCTGCGCGCTCACCTGCGCACGGCCCTCGAACAACCGGTCGAGATGGCGCTGCCGCTCGACAAGACGCTGGTCGAGTCGGTACGCGCGCAGCTCGCCAGCGCGTCGCTCGCGCAACGCGCCTTTGCCCGCTTGCAGCTGTTCGGTCCCGGCGCGGCAGTGCCCGATTTCCAGGTCCACCATGCGGCCGGGCCATCCGGCGCGCTGGTGCTGGCCCGGCGCAGCGGCACGCCGCTGACCAAGCCGGTGCCTGCGATGTTCACGATCGCCGGATACGACAAGACCTTCCGTGCGCAGGCACCGGCGATGGTCAAGCAGCTTGCCGACGAGGAAGCCTGGGTGCTTGGTCCGAAATATGCCAACCAGGGCGCCGACCGCTCCGTCACCGCGCTGGCCGAAGTGCAGCGCCTCTACCTCGCCGCCTACATCAAGGTCTGGGACGAGCTGCTGCGCGACCTGATGCTGAAACCCTCGCGCGATCTGCAGGAAAGCATCCAGTCGATCACGCTGCTGTCGGCGCCCGATTCGCCGCTGAAGACGCTGCTGTCGGCGATTGCCCGCGAAACCAAGCTGGCGACCAGCGAAAACCGCTCCGCCGAGGCGACCGCGTCAAAGGCGATCGACCGCGTGACGACCTCGGTGAAGAATACCGTCGACCGGCTGCTCGGCGAGTCGGGCAGTGCACGGATACCGACCGCGCTGGACCGACCCGAAGCACAGGTCGACCGCTATTTCGAACAGTTGCACCGCGCGGTGCTGCCGCCCCAACCGGGCACGGCGACGCCGCTCGATGCCGCGCTGCAGGTGCTGCGTGAATACGAGCTGCAGCTGCGTGCGACCGAGGATGCGATCAAGCGCGGTGCGCCGCCGCCGTCGGATGCGATGGTCGTCGCCCGCATCAAGGGCGAAGCCGACCGCATGCCGCCGCCGCTCAACACGCTGCTCGCCGGCCTGATTTCCAGCAGTTCCGGCCAGGTCGCGTCGGGCACCCAGGAGAGCATCCAGAAGCAGCTCGCTGCCGAGGTCGGGTCCGCGTGTTCGCAGGTCATCGAAGGGCGGTATCCGTTCGCGAAAAACCAGTCCCGTGAAGTGCCGCCGGCCGACTTTGCGCGGCTGTTTGCGCCGAACGGCACCTTCGACAGTTTCCTGAAAAACAAGATGCAGGGGCTGTACGACCCGTCCGGTTCGCAGTGGAAACCGATCAAGCTCGCCGGCAATGTCGAGAGTTTTCCGCAGTCGACGGTGACGCAGTTCCAGCGCGCGTCGGTGATCCGCGAGGCGTTTTTCCCGACCGGAGGACCGAACCCGAGCGTCACCGCCGATCTGGTGCTGAGCCGTCTGGAAGACGGCTTGAGCGAGGTCCAGATCACCGTTGATGGCCAGGTCACGCGGATGACTGGCGGCGGCGGCTCGGCGATCCGGCTGAACTGGCCGAGCATCAGCCCGGCGGCAAGCATTCGCCTGGCCGGGATGGTCGGCGAGCGGCTGGTTGCACCGCCTGAATATGCCTTCGATGGCCAATGGGCGCTGTTCCGCATGGTCGATGCCGCGAAGCGCGAAGGCGGGTCGGCCGAACGGATGGCGATTTCCTTCAATTTCGCCGGCAAGAAGGCCACCTTCGAGCTGCGCTCGCCGAGTGTCCGTAACCCCTTGCAGTTGCCCGAGATCGCGCAGCTGCGCTGCCCGTCCTGAGCGCCGTGCCGATCGGTCTGTTCGGCAAACTGCCAAGCCAGGGCGACTTCGTCAGCCGCCGCCTGCCGTGGGAGTTCACCAGCGTCTGGGACGACTGGCTGCAGGCCGGCATCTCGAGCGCGCGATCGGCGCTCGGCAGCAGCTGGAACGACGCCTATCTGACCGCGCCGCTGTGGCGATTCCAGCTGGCGCCGGGCGTGATCGGCAGCGGCGCCTGGATAGGCTTCTGGTTTGCCAGTGTCGACCGCGTCGGCCGGCAGTTTCCGCTTGCGCTGGTCGAGCCGTTGCCGCCGGTACGCAGCAAGCGTTATCTGCTGATCGAACACGACGAGGCCTTTTTTGCGGTCGAGGATGTCGCGTTGCGCGGCCTCGATCCGCGGCTCGGCTTCGACGCGTTCGACCGCTCCTTCGACGGCTTCAGTCTGCTCGCCGAAGCGGCTGCAGCGCCGGCGGCGGTTGCGCAGGTCGTCGAATTGCAGCCGGCGGCAAATGAGCGGCAGTCGACCGGCCCAGCGCAGCAATTTGCGACCGACGCCGATGCGCGCACCGTGCTTGCCGCTGCCGAGGCCGCCGGGCCGGCGCGCTGCTGCTTCTTTACCTGGGGCAACGAGCAGCATCCGCCGCTGCTCTATCGCTGCGACGGTCTCGCCGACGCGTCTGCCTTCCGAGGTTTTATCGACGGTCGCTGGCCCTGAGGCTGCACCTGCATCCGCAATTCCAACAACGAATCACACGCCATGGCCATCGACATCGACGCTCTGCTCGCACCGATCAGCGACGACATTCCCGCTGGCGAAAATCTCGAATACAGCGAGGTCGCCGAACTGGAGCGCCAGGCCGCGGGCACGCCGGGCAAGCTCGACCCGGAAACGCGCGAGATGGTCGGCGGCGAGGAGCCCGATTGGCGCAAGGTCAGGGACCTGGGAATTTCGATCTTTGCCCAGACCAAGGATCTGCGGGTTGCCGTGATCCTGACCCGTGCGCTGCTGTCGCTCGAAGGCCTGCCCGGCCTCGGCCAGGGCCTGCAGCTGATCGGCAGGATGTGTGAACAGTTCTGGGACACCGTGCACCCGGGGCTCGATCCGGACGACAGCGATCCGATCGAGCGACTCAATGCACTGGCCAACCTCGACGATGCCGAGGCGATGATCAAGACCTTGCGTGCGACGCGAATCGTCGAGTCGCGCGAAGCAGGGGCGTATACGGTGCGCGACCTCGACCTCGCGCTCGGCCGCATCAGCGCCGAGGAGGGCAAGGAGGCACCGACGATCGCACTGATGGCGATTGCATGGCAGACCGGTGACCCCGAAGCCAACGCGGCCCGCCGCGCCGCGGTCGAGAACGCACTGACTGCCTGCAACGAACTGATCACGCTGTTCCGCGACAAGACCAACGACTCGCCGAACATCGACACGATGCGTGACTATCTGAAGCGGGTGAAGACGTTCTACGACGAGGTCGCCGACGATGGCAGCGGCGAATCGGAGGAGGAGGGTGAAGCGCTCGCCGAGGGCGGCGGCGCCGTCGCAGGAACTGGGGGTGGCATAAAAGCCGGAGGAGCGATAGGATCAAGAGCAGATGCCATCAAAGTCCTGGAACAGGTTGCGGTTTATGTCCGCAAGTCAGAACCAAGCAGCCCGGCGCCGATGTTCATAGACCGGGCGGTCAAGATCCTGAAATCCGACTTTGCGACGATCGTCAGGGAGTTGATGCCCGATTCGAAGGCGCACATCGAACTGTTGGGAGGCATCTCGCTGGATGAGCCGGAGGCCTGATCGCCCCTAGCCCTGGCAGCTGGGAGATTGACTGAACCTAACCTTTAGCTGGAGTGCACGACCATGGCAAGCAGCAGTCAGAAATTCATCGCCCGCAACCGGGCGCCTCGGGTCCAGATCGAATACGACGTCGAGTTGTACGGCTCGAAGAAGAAGATCCAGATTCCGTTCGTCATGGGCGTGATGGCCGATCTGTCGGGCAAACCAGCCGAGCCGCTGGCTCCGGTGGCCGATCGCAAGTTCCTCGAGATCGATGTCGACAACTTCGACGATCGGCTGAAGTCGATGAAGCCGCGGGTTGCATTCGCGGTGCCGAATACGCTGACCGGCGAAGGCAACATGAGCGTCGACATCACCTTCGAGAGCATGGACGACTTCACGCCGGAAGCGGTTGCGAAGAAGGTCGGCGCGCTGAACAACATGCTCGAGGCGCGCAATCAGTTGAAGGACCTGCTGAGCTACATGGATGGCAAGGTCGGTGCGGAGGAGTTGCTCAGCAAGGTGCTCAACGATCCGGCCCTGCTGAAGTCGCTGGCCGTGCAGCCGAAGAAGGACGACGAAGAAGCGCCGCCCGCCGCCTGATCGCGATCCGTCGCAACGTATTGGAAGGAACCAAGCATGTCGACCGAACAAGAGTCAGCCCAACCTGCCGGCGCAACCGCCGAACTCGACGATTTTGCCGCGCTGCTGCAAAAGGAATTCAAGCCGAAGACCGAACACGCCAAGTCGGCCGTCGAAACGGCCGTTCACACACTGGCGCAGCAAGCGCTTGCCGATACCAAGCTGATCGGCAACGACGTCTTCAAGACGATCGAGGGGATCATCGCCGCGATCGACAAGAAGTTGAGCGAGCAGGTCAACCTGATCATGCACCACGAGGATTTCACGAAGCTCGAGGGCGCGTGGCGTGGCCTGCACCATCTCGTCAACAACACCGAGACCGACGAGACCCTGAAGATCAGGGTCATGAACATCTCGAAGAAGGACCTGCACAAGACGCTGAAGCGCTACAAGGGCACGGCCTGGGATCAGAGCCCGATCTTCAAGAAGGTCTACGAGGAGGAGTTCGGTCAGCTCGGCGGCAGCCCGTTCGGCTGCCTGGTCGGTGATTACCACTTCGACCACAGCCCGCCGGATGTCGAACTGCTCGGCGAAATGGCGAAGGTCTGTGCCGCCGCCCATGCGCCGTTCATCGCCGGCGCGTCGCCGACGACGATGCAGATGGAGTCGTGGGGCGAACTGGCCAATCCGCGCGACCTGACGAAGATCTTCCAGAGCGCCGAATACGCCGCCTGGCGGTCACTGCGCGAGTCGGACGATTCGCGTTATATCGGATTGGCCATGCCGCGTTTCCTGGCCCGTCTGCCGTATGGCGCAAAGACCAACCCAGTGGAAGCCTTCGACTTCGAGGAGGAGGTCGAGGGGACCGACCACAACCGCTATGTCTGGGCCAATTCGGCCTATGCGATGGCAACCAACATCACCAGAGCGTTCAAGCTCTACGGCTGGACGACGACGATCCGCGGCGTCGAATCCGGCGGTGCGGTTGCCAACCTGCCGGTGCACAGCTTCCCGACCGACGATGGCGGCGTCGACATGAAGTGCCCGACCGAAATCGCGATCTCGGACCGGCGCGAAGCCGAGCTCGCGAAAAACGGCTTCATGCCGCTGGTGCACCGCAAGAACAGCGACTTCGCTGCCTTCATCGGCGCGCAGTCACTGCAGAAACCTGCCGAGTACGACGACCCCGATGCCACGGCAAATGCCAACCTTGCCGCACGTTTGCCGTATTTGTTCGCCAGTTGCCGCTTCGCGCACTATTTGAAGTGTATGGTTCGGGACAAGGTTGGTTCATTCGCCACAGCCAAGTCGATGCAGACTGAATTGAACAACTGGATCGGCAACTTTGTCGACGCCAACCCCGATTCATCTTCGGATGCAACCAAGGCGCGCAAGCCTTTGGCCGGTGCGGAGGTGATCGTCGAGGAGGTAGAGGGAAATCCGGGCATGTACACGTCGAAATTCTTCCTGCGTCCTCACTATCAGCTCGAGGGAATGAATATTTCGCTCAGGCTGGTTTCGAAGATGCCTTCCAGCAAGGGGGCATGACGGGCACGGCGGTGTTGCAGCACTGCCAGGTCTTTGGCTGATCTGACTGAAACTTACAGGAGAGCATCATGGCATTGGACATGTTCTTGGACATCGCGGGTGAGATCGCGGGTGAATCGCAGGACAAGAAGCACAAGGACGAGATCGACGTTCTCGCATGGAGTTGGGGGGTGTCGCAATCGGGTTCTTTCCACCTCGGTGGCGGCGGCGGTGCCGGCAAGGCCAACTTTCAGGATATTTCGGTCACGAAATATATCGACAAATCGTCGCCGATCCTGATGCTGTATTGCTCCAACGGCGACCACTTCGCCAGTGCAAAACTGACCGTGCGCAAGGCCGGCAAGACACCGCTCGAATACCTGGTCATCGAGATGAAGAAGGTGCTCGTCACATCCGTCAGCACCGGCGGCTCTGGCGGCGAAGACAGGCTGACCGAAAACGTCTCGCTCAATTTCGCCGAAGTGCACGTCAAATATGTCGAGCAGAAGCCCGACGGCGGCGAAGGCGCGAAGCCGGAATTCAAGTGGGACATCGCGGCCAACGCACCGTCCTGATGCCGGCGCCGTCGTCCATCAAGACTCTTGGTGGGCGCGCGCATCGCGTGCTGTCAGCCCTGTTGTCTGGAAGCAGAGAGCAGGGCTGTATTCATTTGGACGGGCCTTTCTGCCCTGAGGTATTCCGATGTCAAATCTGAATCTCACGTTCACCTCGTCCGATCCGATCGGGCATCTGAAGGAACTGCAGGACCAGATTCGCAAAAACCCGCAGCGCTCGGATCTGCGGATCTTCCTGTTCCAGCTCTATTGCCTGACCGGCGACTGGGGCAAGGCCGCCAACCAGCTCAATGCGATCGAGGAACTCGACAAGGAAGCCGAGTCGATGGTGCAGACCTACCGCGAGGCGGTTCGCTGCGAGGTCTACCGGCGCGAGGTGTTTGCAGGCCAGCGCGTGCCACTGGTTCTCGGCGATCCGCAAAACTGGGTGGCGCTGATGCTGGAGGCGGTCAAGCTCGATGCGGCCGGCAAACACGAGCAGGCGGTGTCGCTGCGGAGCAAGGCGCTGGAGGAGGCGCCGGCCACACCGGGCAAGGCCGACGGCAAGGATTTCGAATGGATCGCCGATGCCGATTCGCGCCTCGGGCCGCTGCTCGAGATGATCATGAACGGCAAGTATTACTGGGTGCCGATGCACCGTCTGTCACGCCTCGAGATGGAGGCGCCTTCCGATCTGCGCGATTTCGTGTGGACCGGCGCGACGGTCACGCTGGCGAATGGCGGCACCAATGTGGCGCTGATCCCGACCCGCTATTCCGGCACCGAGGCGGTCGACAACACCGCGCTGCGGATGGCGCGGGCGACCGAATGGAAGGCGATGGCTGCCGATTCGTATGCCGGTGTCGGCCAGCGGATGTTCGCGACCAACGATGCCGACATCGCGTTGCTCGAGTTGCGCGACCTGAGGTTCGACGAGGTGGCCGCCGGTGGCTGAAACGCTGGCCCGTGACCGTCTCTACCCGTCGCTGCTCGACCGGCTGATCGACGAAGACCCGACAAAGGCGGTCGAGCCGCGCGACAACCGGGCGTTCTCGACCGCACGGCTGCGCGAGTCGGTGCTGCGCGACATGAACTGGCTGTTCAATTGCACGCAGAGCAGCGACGACCTCGAGGCCTATCCGGAAGTGCGCAAGTCGGTGCTGAATTTCGGTCTGCCCGCGGTGTCGGGCCGGCCGGCATCGAGTTTGCGCCTTGTCGATCTGGCCCGCGCATTGCGCGAGGCCTTGATCTTCTTCGAGCCCAGGCTGATACCGCACACCGTGCGTGTACATGTCGAGGCCGACAAGAAGTCCTCGCACAACGTCGTCACGTTCAAGATGGAGGCGCAGCTGTGGGCCCAGCCGATCCCGCTCGAGATTTTCATGCGCACCGACATGGACCTCGAAAGCGGCCAGACCCGCGTCGTCGAGTCGAACGAGCGGTGACGGTGTCAATCCGGCGCCACCAGCGGCCGGAGCTTGCAACAGAAGAACAAGAACCGATCGATCATGGATCCCCGCCTGCTTGAATATTATCGACAGGAGTTGCTGCACATCCGCGAGGGTGCGGCCGAATTCGCGCGCGAGCATCCGAAGATCGCGGCTCGTCTCGCGCTTGAGTCGACGACGGCTCAGGGCGAATGCATCGACCCCTACGTCGAGCGGCTGATCGAGGGTTTTGCGTTCCTGACAGCGCGGGTGCAGATCCGCCAGGATGCCGAATACCCGCGCCTGACGCAGCATCTGCTCGAGATGGTCTACCCGGGCTTTCTGGCGCCGACGCCGTCAATGCTGATCGTCCAGCTCGAGCCCGATCTGAATGATGCGATGCTCGCAACCGGACCGACGGTCGCGCGTGGCAACCTGATGAACGCGCGGCTGCAGCCGGGTGAACGTACCAGCTGCCGCTTTGCAACCAGCCAGGATGTCAGGCTGTGGCCGTTGCAGGTGACCGAGGCGCGTTACCAGGCCCACGTCACCGACGTACCGGGGCCGGCGCTGAGCCAGGCGGCGGGCAAGCCTCGGGCCAACATGCGGGTTCGGTTCAAGATCACCGCTGCGCAGAAAAGCGAACAGCTGCAGCTCGACCGGCTGGTCGTCCACCTCGGTGGCGACGAAGGCGTCGCCCATCGCATCTACGAGCAGCTGTTCGCGAACTGCTGTTCGGTCGTCGTGCAGACGATTGCCAGGCGCAATCCGAAATTCGAGGTGCTGCCGGCCACTGCAGTCCAGCCTGGCGGCTTTGCCGACGATGAGGCGCTGCTGCCGGTTTCGCCGCGGTCATTTGCCGGTTACCGGTTGATCAAGGAATATGCGGCCTTTCCCGAGCGCTTCCTGTTCTTCAGCGTCAACGGCCTGAACCGCGCATTGAAACGGCTGGAAACCGACGAATTCGAACTGGTGTTCGTGCTCGACCGGGTCGACCAGGTTCTGGAGAAGACGCTCGACGCGAGCAGCTTCGTGCTGCACTGCACGCCGGCGGTCAACCTGTTTCCGAAACGGGCCGACCGCATCGAGATCAACCGGCGCGACCACGAACTGCATGTCGTCGCCGATCGCGCGCGGCCGATGGACTACGAGGTGTTCGGCATCACATCGGTCACCGGCTTCGACGAGGCGGCCGAATCCGAGGAGCATCCGTTTCATCCGTTGTACGACCAGTTCGACAGCGTCGTGCAATCCGGCCGCGGCTTCTACAGCGTGCGCCGGGTGCCGCGCCTGCTGTCCGAGGCACAGCGGCAGCGCGGGCCACGAGCCGGTTATGTCGGCACCGAGCTGTACCTGTCTCTGGTCGATGCCGACGATGCGCCGTATTCGAGCAGCATCACGCAGCTGGCGGTGCAGATCATCAGCTCGAACCGCGACCTGCCGCTGCTGATGTCGGTCGGCAGCAAGGATGACTTCACGTTCGAGGACAACGCGCCGGTGCTCGGCGTGCGCTGCATCAAGGGGCCGACGCGGCCGGTCGCGCCGGTGCTCGAGGGGCAGACGCCGTGGCGGCTGCTGAGCCATCTGTCACTGAACTACCTGTCGCTGTGTGACGCCGATGCCCGCCAGGGCGCGGCAGCGTTGCGCGAGATTCTGTCGCTGTACGGCATGGATTCGCGTTCGCGGCTGCACAAGCACATCGACGGCATCGCATCGGTCGCCAGCAAGCAGGCGATCTCGCGCGTGCCGGTGCCGGGGCCGATTGCATTCGGGCGTGGCACCGACATCACGCTGACGGTCGACGAGCGGGCCTTCGAAGGCAGCGGCGCGATGGTGCTGTCGACCGTGCTCGAACACTTTTTTGCCCGCTACGCCAGCCTGAACAGCTTCACCCAATTGACGGTGGTGTCGCAGACCCGTGGAGAACTCAAACGATGGAAGCCCCGGATCGGCCAGCGCGCGATCACCTGAGCCTGTTCAGGGCGATCGCGGAAGAGCCGACCGCCTACGGCTTCTTCCATGCGACGCGGCTGATCGAGTGCCATTTTTCCGATCTGCCGCGGATCGGCACATCGCGCCGGCTGCGCGACGATCCGGTGCGTTTCTCGCAGGAGGCGACGCTGGCCTTTGCGCTGTCGACGGTGGCTTCGCTGAAATTCTCCGATGAAAGCCCGCCGCGGTTGTCGGTCTGTTTTACCGGGCTGACCGGCCCGAACGGTCCGCTGCCGCTGCACCTGACCGAGTTTGCGCGGGACCGCCTGCGCAACCATGGTGACCGGACGATCCTGCGCTTCATCGATACCTTCCACCATCGGATCTTCGGCATGTTCTACCGTGCCTGGGCCGATGCGCAGCCGACGGTCAGCCTTGACCGTCCCGATCAGGATCCTTTCGGCGACCGCCTGGCCTGCCTGGCCGGTTATGGCGGCCCGACGATGCAGGAGCGCGATGCGGCGCCTGACTTTGCGAAACGTGCGCACACCGGGCTGCTCGCGAATTCGGTGCGCAATGCCGACGGGCTGGCAAGAATCATCGGCAACTTCTTCCGCGTCGCCGCGCGGGTCGAGCAGTGGCAGCCCCACTGGATGGTGCTGCCGGCCGATTCGCTGACCCGGCTCGGCGGGCCGGCAGCGCAATTGGGTGTCACATCGGTGGCTGGTGGCAAGGTCTGGGACTGCCAGAGCCGTTTTCGCATCGTGCTCGGCCCGCTCGGCCTCGAACAGTTCAAGCGCTTCCTGCCGGGCCAGGACAGCCTGCAGCGCCTGAAGGCGTGGGTGCGCAACTATTCGGGCGACGAACTGTCGTGCGAATTGCAGTTGCTGTTGCGCCGGCCCGAGGTTCCGGCGGTTGTGCTTGGCAAGGCCGGGCAACTCGGTTGGACCAGCTGGGTCGGCGAGCGGCCGGCGGCGGCCCACGCCGACGACGCCGACGAACTGGTGCTGCGGATCCTCTGATTCTGCCGGCAGGCAAGCAGAAACTGCGATCGTGGTGGTTGCCGCATCGGCCAACCTTCCCTACAGTGCAAGGGTACTCCCCGGTCACAGCATCCATGTGCATTGCGGCCGCTTGTGGTCGCCCGCTAGAGCCAGCCTCGAAGGAGAACCAGCGTGAGTGAAATCAGTCGCGTCGCCCTGTTCGGCAAACTCAATTCGGTCGCCTACAAGGCGGTGGAAGGTGCCACGGTCTTCTGCAAGCTGCGGGGCAATCCCTATGTCGAGCTGGTGCACTGGCTGCACCAGCTGATCCAGGTGCCGGATACCGACCTGCACCGCATCCTGAAGCACTACGACGTCGACGCGTCGAAACTGGCGGCGGACTTGACGGTTGCGCTCGATGCATTGCCCCGCGGTGCGACGGCGATCTCCGATTTTTCGCCGTTGATCATGGACGCAGTGGAGCGCGGCTGGGTGTATGGAACGCTGATGTTCGGCGAAGGTGCGGTGCGGACCGGGCATCTTGTGTTCGGTGCCGTCAAGACGCAGAATTTGCGCAACCTGCTGTATTCCATCAGCGGCGAGTTCCGAAAGGTCAAGGCCGAGGACCTGGGAGACAACTTCGCGAAGGTCGTCCAGGGCTCGCCCGAGGACTCCCTCGGTGCGCGCGATGGTTCAGGTGTCGGCGGCGGTGCGGCGCCGGGCGAGGCCAGCGGCGCAGTTGCGCCGGCTCAGATGGGCAAGCAGGAGGCGCTGAAGAAATTTACCGTCGATCTGACCGAACAGGCGCGCAGCGGCAAGATGGACCCGATCGTCGGCCGCGATGACGAGATCCGCCAGGTGGTCGACATCCTGATGCGACGCCGGCAGAACAACCCGATCCTGATCGGCGAGGCTGGTGTCGGCAAGACGGCCGTCGTCGAGGGCTTTGCACAGCGCATCGCCCGCGGTGACGTGCCGCCGAGCATGAAGGAGGTCGAGCTGCGTGCGCTCGATGTCGGCCTGCTGCAGGCCGGTGCGAGCATGAAGGGTGAATTCGAGCAGCGGCTGCGCAGCGTCATCGACGAAGTCCAGGCGAGCCCGAAGCCGATCATCCTGTTCATCGACGAGACACACACGCTGGTTGGCGCGGGCGGTGCTGCCGGCACCGGTGATGCGGCCAACCTGTTGAAGCCGGCACTGGCACGCGGCACCTTGCGCACGATCGGCGCAACGACCTTTGCCGAATACAAGAAGCACATCGAGAAGGATCCGGCATTGACGAGGCGCTTCCAGAGCGTCACCGTCGACGAACCCGACGAGGTGAAGGCGATCCTGATGATGCGTGGCGTCGCGTCGACGATGGAGAAGCACCACAAGGCGCAGATCCTCGACGAGGCGCTCGAGGCGGCGGTCAAGCTGTCGCACCGCTATATCCCGGCGCGCCAGTTGCCGGACAAGTCGGTCAGCCTGCTCGATACCGCCTGCGCACGCGTCGCGGTCAGCCTGCATGCGACACCGGCCGAAGTCGACGACTGCCGCAAGCGCATCGATTCGCTGGAAACGGAGGAGGGCATCATCGGTCGCGAAAAGGCGATCGGCATTGACGTCAAGGAGCGCGAGGAGCACGTCAAGGAGATGCTGGGCAGCGAGCGCGAGCGCCTGGCCGGCCTGGAAAAACGCTGGGGCGATGAGAAGGCTCTGGTCGACGAACTGCTCGCGCTGCGCGCGAAGTTGCGCGACGGCAAGATGCCGGTCGAAGGTACCGGCAGCAAACTCGAAACCCATGCCAACGAAGCGGCTGCGACGAAGGCGGCACCGCAGGCCGACGCTGCCATGTCGGACGGCGAGCGCGCCGAGGCGATGGACAAGCTGCGCGACGTGCAGAGCCGGCTGACGCAATTGCAGGGCGAAAACCCGTTGATCCTGCCAACCGTCGATTACCAGGCGGTGGCCAGCGTCGTCGGTGACTGGACCGGCATTCCGGTCGGCCGGATGGCGCGCAACGAAATCGATACCATCCTGAAGCTGCCGCATCTGCTGGCCCAACGCGTGATCGGCCAGGACCATGCGATGGAGATGATCGCCAAGCGGATCCAGACCTCACGCGCAGGTCTCGACAATCCGCAGAAGCCGATCGGCGTCTTCATGCTCGCCGGCACCTCCGGCGTCGGCAAGACCGAAACCGCGATCGCGCTGGCCGAGGCCTTGTACGGTGGCGAGCAGAACCTGATCGTCATCAACATGAGCGAGTTCCAGGAAGCCCACACGGTGTCCTCGCTGAAGGGCGCCCCACCGGGTTATGTGGGCTACGGTGAAGGCGGCGTGTTGACCGAGGCGGTGCGGCGCAAGCCGTACTCGGTGGTGCTGCTCGACGAGGTCGAGAAGGCGCACCCGGACGTGCACGAGATCTTCTTCCAGGTCTTCGACAAGGGCGTGATGGAAGACGGCGAAGGTCGGTCGATCGACTTCAAGAATACGTTGATCCTGCTGACGACGAATGCCGGTACCGAGCTGATCGCAAGCCTGTGCAAGGATCCGGACCTGATGCCTGATCCGGAAGGAATGGCGAAGGCGTTGCGCGAGCCGCTGCTGAAGATCTTCCCGCCGGCGCTGCTTGGCCGCCTGGTCACGATTCCGTACTATCCGCTGTCCGACGATGTGCTCGGCAAGATCGTGATGCTGCAGTTGAACCGGGTCAAGAAGCGGGTCGAGGCACGCTACAAGATTCCTTTCAGCTACAGCGACGACGTCGTCAAGCTGGTGGTTTCGCGCTGCACCGAAAGCGAATCGGGCGGCCGGATGATCGATGCGATCCTGACCAATACGATGCTGCCGGAGATCTCGCGCGAATTCCTGACGCGGATGATGGAAGGCCAGCCGATCGAGCGGGTTTCGGTCGATGTGGCGGACGGCGAGTTCAGTTATGCGTTTTGAGACGCGCCGGCATTGGAGACGCCATTGAATGGCTTCGAATTGCTTGGTGTTGAACTCGAGGCAGGCATCGGCCACGAGGTGCCCGACGACATCGAGGAGTTGATCGGTCAGGCCGAATCACGCCAGCAGCAACTCGTCGGCGAGCCCGGCAGCACACGCGTGCCGGGTTTCGTCGGCAGCAACTACCGGGTTGTCTACCAGGCATTGCGCCGGCTCGCCGAACAGCGGCTCGCCGCTGGTCCGCTGTTCTGCGAATGGGGCAGCGGCATGGGCATCGTCACCTGCCTGGCGTCGCGGCTCGGCTTCGATGCGCTTGGCATCGAGATCGAACCGCGGCTGGTCGAAGGAGCTCGCCGATTCGCCGCGGAGTTTGCGCCGGCGGCTCGCTTTGTCGAAGGCAGCTACCAGCCCGATGGGCTGTTTACCGAAACCGTCGATGCAAGCCGTCTCGATGAAAAGCTCGGCTTTTCGCCGACCGCATTCGACCTGATCTATGTTTATCCGTGGCCTGCAGAGGAGCGGGCAGCGCTGCGCCTGTTCGACGATTACGGCAGGGAGCGCAGCCTGTTGTTGTCGTTCCACGGCGCGACGCGGATGCGGCTGCGGCAGCGCAGCGCAAGCCCGCACCGAAACAACTGAGAGATGCCGGAGGGCCGGTGCGAGGAATACGCCCTCAGCCGAGCGGATACGACTTCCACGGCATCTTGTCGAGCGGCATTTCCGACAACAGATCGCGCAGCGCCGGGTCGCCATGGTATTGAGGCGTGCCGTCTTCGTGCTGGCCCATCAATACGATGTCGACGCCACCAAAACGTGGCCGCAGGTCGGCGATCGCCATCTCCGCTTCGCCCGGGCTGTTGACCAGATCGAGCCCGACCAGCACGACGACGAAGCGGTGCCCGAGCATCGAGATCGCCGCCGCCTGCAGCTGGCGTGACGGGGTGGTGGGCGCTGCTGCGGCGGTCACGGGTGCCGGCTGCGCTGCCTGATCCGCCGGCTCCGCGCATTCGGGGCAATCGATGGCGTCGGACGCGATCACGTCGCGCAGCAGGCTGGCCTGTACATCGAGCCGCTGCGTGCGGTCGACGGTTGCGCAGATCCAGTCCGAGTCGATCCGCACGCGCACGATCGTCGGCTTGCCCGGCATCGAATCAACCGCCATGCAATCGACCAGGCAAGTCTCGACACCGGCGCCGGCCGGATGGCATTCGTAGGCCCATGCTGCCATCGGAAACTCCTGTGGCTGTGGTGCAGGCCATTGTTGCCGATGGGGCGCGGTTTGGCGAGCGCGGCCCGCCGCGTGTCAGGCGTGGTCGCGTGTCGCGCGTCGCCGCACGCAGTCGATATAACTGTCGCCGTCCGGCGGCTTGCCGCTGCGCTGAGATTCCCACAACATCTTGCCGAGGCATTCCATCACCTCGTGTTGTGCGTCGTGCGCCGAGCCACGTTTTGCGCGCAGCAGCTCGAAGGCCTGCTTGATGCCACGCGGCTGGTCGATGCCGACCTGCTCGGCAATCGACAAGTGCATCGACAGGTGCAGGAAGGGATTGGTGCGGCCGGCTTCGGCGTCGTAGACCGTTTGCAGTGCCTGCTCGAGGTCCGCAAGTTCGGCGTGGTATTCGGGATGCTCGGCGATCCAGTCGGCAGCAACCGCCTCCAGCGGCGTAAGCACCTGGCCTTCGCGCTGCTTGCGGAACGTGGTGCAGAAAAAACTGCGGACGTCGTGCTGGGATGGGGAGAACATCGTCGTATTTCCGTCAGCTGCCGGCGCGGCTCAGGGCGTCGACGAGCGTGTCGACATTGTGGCGAAACAGGCGCAGAAAGGTGTCGGCCTCGCCGCCCGGCGGCGACAAGGTGTCGGCATGCAGGCTGCCGCCGATCGTGACGCCGGCCTCTTTGGCGATGCGATCGAGCAGCCGCGGGTCGCTGCGGCTTTCCGCCAGCAGCACCCGGGCACGCTGCTCGCGCAGCTGGCGGACGATGCGCGCGACCGCCTCCGCCGAAGGCTCGCTGTCGGTCGACCAGCCGCGTGGCGCGATGAACTCGACACCATAGGCATCGGCGAAATAGCCGAAGGCGTCGTGGCCGGTGACGACCCTGCGCTGCGCCGCCGGGAAACGCGCCAGCCGTTCGATCGTTTCGCGCTCGAGTTCGACGACCTGCCTGCGATACCCTGCGGCGCGGGCATTGATCGCGGCCGCCTGCTCGGGCCTTGCGGCGACCAATGCCGCACGGATGTTGTCGACATACACCAGCACATTGGCCAGGCTCTGCCAGGCATGCGGATCGGCGCCGCCCTTGGTCTGTCGCGGCTTGATGCCATCGGTGGCGACCACCACCGGCCGCTTGTAGCCGACCGCCTTGATCAGCCTGCTGATCCAGCCCTCGTGGCGCAAGCCATTGATTATCAGCAGGTCTGCCTTTGCGACGGCCTGCGCATCGGCGGGGCTGGGACTGAAGACATGGGCGTCGGCGCCCGGCGGCACCAGGCTCTTGACGTCGACCGCTTCGCCGCCGATTGCGCGGGTGATGTCGGCGAGGATCGAAAAGCTGGCGACCACCTGCAACGGCGGCCGGGTGATCGCGGTTGCCGGCAGCATGGAGCTGGCCAAGGTGAGGGTCACGGCGGTTTGCAGCAGCCGCCGTCTGGAAATCGCCATCGTCACAACTCCCTGTGGGCGCGCCGGCCGCGCAGTCGGCTCAGCAGGCTGTCGCGCCGGCCGACCAGCAGCGACAACAGATAGGCGGCGCCGGCCAGCAGCACGATTGCCGGCCCCGAAGGCCACTGCATGTGGAACGACAGGAGCAGGCCGCCCCAGCCGCTGACGACTGCGATCAGGCTGGCCACCGCAGCCAGGCTCCAGACCTCGCTGGCCCAGAAGCGGGCGGCCGTGGCTGGCAGCATCATCAGGCCGACCGCCATCAGCGTGCCCAGTGCCTGGAAACCGCCGACCAGGTTCAGCACCAGCAGCACCAGGAACAGGCCGTGAACCCAGCCACCGGCGCGGCCGAGCGAGCGCAGGAAGCCGGGATCAAAACACTCGACGACCAGCGGCCGATAGACCAGCGCCAGCAACAGCAGGCTGACGCTGGAGATGCCGGCGATCAGGTACAGCGACGCATCGTCGACCGCGAGCACGCTGCCGAACAGCACATGCATCAGATCGACACTGCTGCCCCGGGTCGAGATGATCATCACGCCGGCGGCCAGTGCGATCAGGTAGAACGCGGCAAAACTGGCGTCCTCGCGTTGCGGGGTCAGGCGCGACACCAGGCCGGCCATGCCGGCAACCAGCATCGCCGCGATGAAGCCGCCGATGCTCATCGCCCACAACGAAAAACCGAATGCGATGAAGGCCAGCGCCGCGCCCGGCAGCAGCGCGTGCGCGATCGCATCGCCGACCAGGCTCATGCGGCGCAGCACCAGCAGCGTGCCCATCGGGCCGCAACTCAGGCCCAGCGCCAGCGTCGCAACCAGTGCCCGCCGCATGAAGCCGAACTCGGCAAACGGCTGGATCAGCAGGGTGGTCAAGGTCATCGCGTGGCCTGGTCGGCTGGGCCGTGTGCGTGGGTGTGGGCGCCGGCCGTGCCGTGGGCGTGCGAATGCAGATGCCCGGCGGCGTTGACGATCGTCAAGCCGGGCGGCTCGCCGCTTTCATTGCGGTGACACCAGGCTGCCGCATCGTCCCAGCGCTCGGCCATCTCGCGCGCGCGCTGCAGGTTGGCCGGTGTCAGCACCTCGCTGCTCGGACCAGCTGCAATCACCTCACGCGCCAGCAGCACGGTGTCCGGGAAATGGGCGCGAACCTGGTCGAGGTCGTGCAGCACCGCAACCACGGTGCGCCCTTCGGCGTGCCAGCGGTGGACCAGTTGCAGCAGGTCCGCGGTGGTGCGGTTGTCGATGGCATTGAACGGTTCGTCGAGCAGGATCAGCGGCGCCTGCTGCAGCAGCACGCGGGCGAACAACACGCGCTGGAATTGCCCGACCGACAATTCGCCGACCTGACGGTGGCCGAGCCCGTCGAGGCCAACCTGGTGCAGTGCGCTGGCGGCCCGCTCACGCATTGCCGCCGACGCGCCACCGAACAGCCCGAGCGATGGCCAGGCGCCAAGCATCACGACATCGGCGACCCGCAGCGGAAATGTGCGGTCGATCTGGTTCTGCTGCGGCAGATAGGCGATCCGCGATCGCCCCGGCACCGCAAGCTGGATACGTCCGGTCGTCGGCGCGATGCGACCGACCAGCGCATCGAGCAGCGAACTCTTGCCGGCGCCGTTCGGACCGACGATTGCCGTCAGCGAGCCGGTATCGAAGCGGCAGCTGACGTGATGCACTGCGGGATGCTGCCGGTAGCTGACCGTCAGGTTGTCGATCAGAACCGCCGCGGCAGGTGGTTCGCCGGGCGCCGCATCGGCGGTTGGCACGGCGCGCAGTGCCGGGACGGCGGGGATTGCAGCCATTGCTTCAGCCTCCACTGCCGGCGATGGCCCAGGCCACCGCGAGCCAAAGCCCGGCAACCAGTGCCAGCGCAGCCAGCAGCCGCAGCAGCGCCGAACTCATCAGCAGACTGTTGCGTTTCATCGTGCCGGCTCCTGCGCGCACTGTGCGCAACGACCGTGCAGCACGAGGTCGTGGCTCTCGACGAGATAACCCCGCGGCGCCAGTTCCTGCATCGCGCCGGGACAGCCGTGGATTGGCACGACCGCATTGCAGACGACGCAATGGAAATGGTGGTGGTGGTGCGGCAGCGCGGCGGCGCCAACGGCCGATCGGCTCGAGCAGCTCTCGTCGCCGCCAGCGCCGTGGCGGCAACGCGCCTCGAAACGCGCTGGCTGACCGGGCAGCTCGACTTTCACCAGTTGGCCATCGGACTCCAGCGCCTTGACCTGACGGTAAACCGTCGACAGGTTCAGGCCCGGCGCATGCTGGCGCGCGATCTCGAGGATCTCGGGCGGGCTCAGCGTGCGGCCACTTGCCGACAACGAGTCGAGCACGGCCTGGCGTTGACGGGTATGGCGCTCCATCGGCGAATCTTAATGCAAATGCATTTGCGTTTGCATCAAAAGGGTTTGCACGTAGTCGCGTCGCGCTTGCCGGTGCTGCTTCGGCAGCAGCTGGCCGGGCTTGGCACCGGCGGACTCGGCGCTACCATTGTTGGCAAGCCGGCGATTCGCCGCTGCAGGCAGCGTGCCGATGGTCGAAATGACGCACAACCAGACGAGGGGACGAGATGCCGGTGATCGTGGTCGCGAATCCCAAGGGCGGTGTCGGCAAGAGCACGCTGGCAACGCAGATCGCCGGCTATCTCGCATCGCGCGGCCATGCGGTGATGCTCGGCGATGTCGATCGCCAGCATTCGGCCCGGCAGTGGCTGGCACTCAGACCGCCAGAGCTGGCGCCGATCCGCAGCTGGGAAGTCGACCACGGTGACATCGTGAAGCCGCCGAAGGGCACCAGCCATGTCGTGCTCGATACGCCGGCGGCCTTGCATGGCAAACGGCTCGACGCGGTGCTGAAGCTGGCCGACCGCGTGCTGGTGCCGCTGCAGCCCAGCCTGTTCGACATCCAGGCCACCCATCCGTTCATCGAGCAGCTGACCGCGCACAAGCGCGCCGACCGGATGCGAATCGGCCTGGTGGCGATGCGGGTCCGCGAACATACGATCTCGGCCGATCAGCTGCGGCAATTTCTCGCGCTGTTGCCGCTGCCGGTCATCGGCGAGCTGCGCGATACGCAAAACTATGTGCAGCTGTCGGCGCGCGGGCTGACGTTGTGGGATATCGCTTCGCATCGTGTCGAACGCGACCTTGCACAATGGCAGCCGATCACCGACTGGCTCGATGCCGGCTGAACCTTCATCCACCTACCCCTCCATACGATGCAAAGTTACGCCCACTTGAATGATCTGCAGGCGCTCGTCGGCGAGCATCTCGGCGACAGCGACTGGATCACGATCGACCAGCAGCGCATCGATCTGTTTGCCCAGGCCACCGGTGACCACCAGTGGATCCACGTCGATCCGCAACGCGCGGCTGCCGGGCCGTTCGGCGCAACGATTGCGCATGGGTTTCTGACGCTGAGCCTGCTGCCGGAGATGACCGCGGCGGCATTCGAGGTCGCCGATGTCCGGATGGGCGTCAACTACGGACTGAACCGGGTCCGCTTCACCGCGCCGGTGCCGGTTGGCAGCAGGCTGCGCGGCAGCTTCAAGCTGCTGGCCTTCGAGCCGATTGCCGGCGGCGCGCAGCTGGTTGTCGAGGCGACGATCGCGCGCGAGGGTTCGGACAAGCCGGCCTGCATCGCCGAATCGATCACCCGCCGATTCACCTGAAAGCGTGACATCCGACTCCCCTACCCGGGGGGATGCAAGGGGCGGATTGCCCGCATACGATGGCTGCAAACGGCTTCGGGAGTCGCCCGATGAAAGTGCTGCTGATCGATGACCATCCGCTGATCCTGGTCGCGTTGCAGCAGGTCATACAAGGCCTCGGCGACCACCTCACAGTGATCGGCGCCAGCGGCGCCCGCTCGGCCCGCGAGATCCTGCAGAAGGACGCCGAATTCGACCTGGTGCTGCTCGATCTGCAGCTTGGCGATGCCGACGGCTTCGACGTCTTGAGCGAATTCCGCAACAACTACCCGGCGATCCCGGTGGTCGTGTTGTCGGCATCCGATCGCAGCAGCGACGTGATCCGCTCGATCGATCTTGGCGCGATGGGATTTGTGCCGAAACGCGCCAGCAACGACACGCTGTTCGAGGCCCTGCACATGGTGATGTCGGGCGGCATCTATGTGCCACCGATGAGCATGGGCAGCCATGCCGCGGCCGCGAGCCAGCATCGTCCGTTGCCCGAGGTTCCCAGCCGCAACGCATTGCACGGCGCGGCCTGGCGCAGCGACTTCCAGCGCGCGCCGGCGGGCCTCGAGGCGCTCGGCTTGACGCCGCGCCAGACCGAGGTGCTGGCGCAGTTGCTGCAGGCCAAGCCGAACAAGCTGATCGCTCGCGAACTGAATCTGTCGGTCGAAACGGTGAAGGACCATGTCGCTGCGGTGCTGCGCGCGCTCGACGTCAATTCACGCACGCAGGCCGTGCTGGCGGTCAGCCAGATGTCGCAGGCGCCGGGCGGCCTCGGCGCTCGCTACGGCAGGCAACTCGGGCGCGGCTGACATGAAGCAGCCCCCGCGCTCACCCAGCCCGCTGCCCACGGCACGGGCAACTCCGCGGCTTGAAGCAGCCGGGCGCGACTGAGATGGCCGCCACGACCCATCAGCTTGGCAGCCCGCTCGCCGCTGCAGCGGGCACGGCCGGGTCAGCGGCTGACGAGCCACCGGCGGCGCTGTCCGAGGATATTCGCAGCGCCTTCGACTACATGCCGGCGATTCTTGCCGGCAACCTGGCCGGCATCTCGGTGCTGACGCTGCTGTTTTCGCCCGCAGCGTCGCTGCCGACACTGCTGGCGTGGCTGCTGCCGTCGCTCAGCGTCTGGGCCTGGCGGATCTGGTTGTTCCGCAGCTTCCAGCATGCCAGCCCTGCATCCATCACCGATTGGCAGCGCTGGCGCCTGTTGTGGAACATCGGCATCCTGGCCTCTGGCGCGTTGTGGGGTTTCAGTGCGTGGCTGTTCTACCCGTTGGGCGACAGCAACCAGCAGACCGCACTGATCATCGTCGTCTATACCTTCTGTGTGGCCGCGGTGCCGGTTCTGGCGACGCAACCGCGCGTCTACCTGCTGTATGCCGCGATGTGCTTCGTGCCGATGGCGGCACGTGTCGCCCTGGTTGGCGATCACTATGGTGCGCAGCTGGCGGCGATCCTGCTGCTGATCTTCAGCATGACTGCACTGCTTGCACGCAACTATCGACAGGCGCTGCAGCGGGCGATCGAGCTGAAGGTGCAGGCCGACCGGCTGCTGCAGCAATTGCGCGGCGAAAAGCAACTGGCCGAGGACGCGAGGCGGCAGGCAGAGGTGGCGAATCGGGCGAAGACGCAGTTCTTTTCAGCCGTCAGCCACGACCTGCGGCAGCCGCTGCATGCGATGGGCCTGTTTGCCGAGGCGCTGCGCCACAAGGCGCATGACGACGAGGTCGTCAAGCTGGTCAACAGCATCAACGATTCGGTCGATGCGCTCGAGTCGCTGTTCTCCGAACTGCTCGACATCACCCGCATCGACAGCGGCGGCGTCAGCGTCAATCCGCAGCCATTCGAATTCGACGACATCCTGCGCCGGCTGCGGCTGCATTTCGAACCGGTTGCATTCGAGAAAGGCCTGGCGCTGCGTCTGCGCGGCGGCCGGCATGGCATTCACGCCGATCCGCTGCTGGTCGAGCGCATCCTGCGCAACCTCGTCTCGAATGCGATCCGCTACTGTGCCGACGGCACCGTGCTCGTCAGCGCACGGCGGCGCGGCGACAAGGTGCTGGTTCAGGTCTGGGACACCGGCCCGGGCATTGCCGAAGAGGAGCAGCAGCGCATCTTCGAGGAGTTCTACCAGATCGCGGCCGCCGATTCGGCCGATGCCGGCCAGCAGCGCAAGGGGCTCGGCCTCGGACTGGCGATCGTCAGGCGGCTGACCGACCTGATCGGCGCGCAGCTCGATCTGCGCTCGCAGCCTGGCCGCGGCACGGTGTTTTCGCTGACATTGCCGCTCGGCCGGATCGTCCGCGAACCGATGCCTCGGCCGACGCCGGTCGCCGGCACAAGCGTGACGCTGCACGGCCGGACCATCGTCGTTGTCGAGGACGAGCCGACGGTGCGGGCCGGACTCGAGGTGCTGCTGAAGGAGTGGGGTGCTGCTGTCGCCAGCTTCGACAGCGTTGCTGCCGTCACCACATGGGCAGGCTCCCAGGATCCGGCAACGACCGTCGATCTGCTGATCGTCGACTATCGGCTCGAACAGGGGCTGACCGGTGTCGATGCGCTGCGTTTCCTGCGGCAGCGCTTCGGGGTCGCGGTGCCGGCGATCGTCGTCACCGGCAGCACGATGACCGGGCATGAAAACGAAGCCCACGACGAGGATTTCCACGTGCTGATCAAGCCGGTGGTGCCGAACAAGCTGCGCGCGATGATTGCGTTCAAGCTCGGCGTGCGGCAGCGCTGAACGCGGCGGCGCGGCAAGCGCCGCTGCGCCCTTCGGTCAGGCGGGCTGGTAGGCAAGGCGCACGTAGATCGGCGCGTAGGCTTCGGCCTGTGTCACCTCGAGCAGGTGTTCGCGCGCCAGCTCGAGCATCGCGATGAAGGTCACGACCAGCACCGCCGGGCCGCGCTGCACATCGAACAAGTCCTCGAACTCGACGAACCTGCGCCCTTGCAGCCGGCGCAGCACGATGCTCATGTGCTCGCGCACGCTGAGTTGCTCGCGGCTGATCGTATGGTGCTGGTTCAGCCGCGCCCGCTTCATCAGATCGGCCCAGGCGGCGCGCAGGTCGTCGACCTCGACCTCGGGCAGCCGCGGCGTCAGCGATTGTTCGATGTGGACCTGCGCGCGCAGAAAGTCGCGGCCGTGCACCGGCAGCGCGTCAAGCCGGGCCGCGGCCAGCTTGATCTGCTCGTATTCGATCAGCCGCCGCACCAGTTCGGCGCGTGGATCCTCGGCTTCGACGCCGTCGGCGGTCTTCTTCGGCGGCAGCAGCATCCGCGACTTGATCTCGATCAGCATCGCCGCCATCAGCAGGTAGTCGCTGGCGAGTTCGAGGTTGGTCTTGCGGATCTCGTCGACATAGGCGAGGTACTGGCGCGTCACGTCGGCCAGCGGAATGTCGAGGATGTTGAAATTCTGCTTGCGGATCAGGTAGAGCAGCAGGTCCAGCGGCCCCTCGAAGGCCTCGAGAAAAACCTCCAGCGCATCGGGCGGGATGTACAGGTCCTGCGGCATCGCAAACAGCGGCTCGCCGTACAGGCGGGCGACCGCAACACTGTCGACGACGTTCGGCCCGATCGCCGCGTCGACATCGTCGGCCAGCGCCAACGCTTCGATCCCGCTCTGGCTCATGCCGGCCAAGCTGCTGATCGGCCGTTCAATGCCCGGTCTCGTTCGGCCGGGTCTGGTAGACGTAGGGCTGCTGCGGCACCCGCGCCTCGGCGGCGGCGGCCTGGGCATCGAGGTCGACCCGCTTGTCCCACAGCAGCGCACGGCCCTGGCGTTGCTCTTCCTCAAGGGACGGCCGGCGTGCTTTCAGCTCCTCGAGAAACGAGGTGACGTCGGATTTGTAGTGTTTCCAGAACAGCGGCATGGGATTTGGTCGCCCGCGCGGGTGCAGGGCAGGTTGGTTGACGCGATTTTAATCGCTGCAGGCGTTTTGCTCGCTTGCGCACGACGCACCCCGGCCAATGCCCGGACAGGGCATCATCGGCGGGTGATCGAATTCGAACTGAAATTCCAGCTGCCGCGGCAGCGGCGGCGCGCTGTCAGATCGTTCGTCGTCGGGCGCGGCGCGCAGCGCAGCCGGGAAGTGCAGCTGCAGGCGGCCTATTTCGACACGCCCGATCGGCTGCTGGCCCGGCACGCCATCGCGCTGCGCCTGCGCCGCGAAGGCGACGGCTGGGTGCAGACGCTGAAGGGCGGTGGTGGCGATGGCACCGCCCGCAAGGAGCACAACGTGCCGCTCGACGCCGGCTTGATCGATTTTGCGGCACCGCAGGTCGACCCGTCGCGCCACGCCGGTGTCGATATCGGCGATTGCTTGATCGATCTGCTCGCGGGCGACTCCGGCGGTGAACTCGGCTGCCGATTTCGCACCGATGTGCGGCGCACGCTGCGCGAACTGTCGACACGTTTCGGCAAGGTCGAACTGGCGTTCGACGAAGGTTTTCTCGAGGCCGGCGACCGCCGCCAGCCGTTGTGCGAGCTCGAGATCGAACTGCTGAGCGGCGACCCGCGCGCGGTGCTCGACGTCGCGCGCCGCTGGGCGCTGCGATTCGGCCTCTGGCTCGATGTGCGCAGCAAGGCCGAGCGCGGCGACATGCTGGCGCGTGGCGTCGACGTCGCGCAGGCGCGCAAGGCCGGCAACGTGAGGCTCGACGGCGGCGCCAGTGCCCTCGTGTCGCTGCAGACCGTGGTCGCCGATTGCCGCGCGCAGATCTTCGCCAATGCGTCGCAGGTCGCCAGCGGCCTTTACGAGGCCGAACATGTGCATCAGCTTCGGGTCGGTCTGCGCCGCTTGCGAACCGCATTGCGGCTGTTCGACAGCGAGCCCGACGCCGCGACAATCGCCGGCCGGCTGGCTGAGCCGGCCGCACGTCTGTTCAGGGCCCTCGGCCCGGCGCGCGACCGCGCGGTGCTTGCCGGGCCGTTGTCGGCGTCGATTGCCGCGGCGTGGCGTGATGCAGGGCAGGCAGATCAGCTGCCGCAATGGACGAGCCGCCCGCTGCCGGCGGCGCCTGCGGCGTTGCTGCGGGATCCCGAAAACCAGCTGCTGCTGCTCGACCTGATCGAGGTCGGCTTGCCTGCGCAGCCGGCGACCGATCGGCAGGCCAAAAAGCTGCCGAAGCAGCGCCGCACGACTGATCTGCTGGCGCGCCGGCTGTCGAAATGGCACGCCGCCGTGCTGCGCGATGCCGCTGCATTCGAGCAGCTCGACGACGCCGGCCGGCATCGCCTGCGCAAGCGGCTGAAGCGCCTGGTTTATGGCGCCGGCTTTGCTTCGCGACTGTTCAAGCGCAAGCCGATGCGCCGGCTGATGGCGTCGTTGAAGCCGCTGCAGGAATGCCTCGGCGAACTGAATGACCTGGCCGGCGGGCGCGACGCGATCGCGGGCACAAATGGCATCGACTGGTTTGCGATCGGCTGGATGTCGGCACGGCGGCAGGCCTTGCTGGCTGAAATCGCATCGCTGCTGCAGCAAGTCGACACTCGCCAGCGGCTTTGGAAGCGTCGCTCCAAGGCCGGCCGGCGTTGAACGCGGATCCGCTCAACTACCGGCCGCGCGCAGCGCCGCCGGCAGATCCGGATGCAGGTTGTCGGCGCCGACCTGCTCGGCCAGGCCGGACCGTCTGACCAGTCCGAGCGGCTGCTCATTCAGGTCACACAACAGCAGCCGCACATCCTGGCGGGCCAGGCTGCGGTGCAGCTGCTCGAGTGCGTCGATGCCCGATGCGTCCATCAACACGAGGCGGTGCATCTCGAGGATCAGCACCCGGCATCCGGCCGGCAACTGCTCGGCAACCGCCTCGGCCTTTGCGACTGCGCCGAAGAACAGTGCACCGTACAGCCGCAGCACATGGATACCGGTTGCCGCGCCTGAGCCGACAACCGGCTCGATGCGGAACAGCGTGCTCATCCGGTAGATGAAGAATACGCAGGCGAGGATCAGCCCGACCTGCACCGCAACCGTCAGATCGAAGATCACCGTCAGCAAAAACGTGCCGACCAGCACCGTCCGGTAGGCGAACGAAAATTTGCGCAGGCGGACGAATTCGCGCCATTCGCCCATGTTCCACGCGACGAACAACAGGATGCCGGCCAGCGCGGCGAGCGGCACATGTTCGGCCAGCGGTGCGGCCACCAGCACGATCAGCAGCAGCGTCGCCGCATGCACGATGCCGGACACCGGCGTGCGCGCGCCGGAGCGGACATTGGTGACGGTGCGGGCGATGGTTCCGGTCGCCGGTATGCCACCGAACAGCGGCACCACCATGTTGGCAACACCCTGGGCCATCAGTTCCTGGTTCGGATCGTGGCGTGGGGCGTCGACAAGGTTGTCGGCCACGCGCGCACACAGCAGCGATTCGATGGCGCCGAGCAGCGCGATCGTGATCGTCGGGATCAGCAGCTGCTTCGCGCTTTCCCAACTGAACGGCGGCAACGCGAGCTCCGGCAGGCCCTGCGGAATGCCGCCGAAGCGCGAGCCAATCGTTTCCAGCGGCAGCTTCAGCAGCACCGTGGCGAGTGTGGCCAGCACCAGCGCGACGATGGTTCCGGGCACTTTGGCGGCGAGCCGGCGTGCCTGCTGGTGCGGCGTCAGTGGTCCGTCGGCGAGTTGCGGCGCTGCATAGGCCTTCGGCCAGGCGACGACCAGCGCAAGGCAGGCCAGCCCGACCAGCAGCGCCCATGGGTTGAAGCTGCCGAGATGGCTGGCCAGCGTGCCGATCTGCGTGAAGAAGTCGGCCGGCAGCTTGTCGATCTGCAGGCCGAGCAGGTCCTTCACCTGCGACAGCGCAATCAGCACCGCAATGCCGTTGGTGAAGCCGATGATGATCGTCACCGGTATGTAGCGGACCAGCGCGCCGAGCTTCAGCGCACCGAAAACGAACAGCAGTCCGCCGGCCAGAGCGGTCGAGATCAGCAGGTTGGTCAGGCCATAACGCTCGACGATCCCGTAAACGATGACGATGAATGCGCCGGCCGGCCCGCCGATCTGCACATTCGAGCCGCCGAGTGCGGAGATCAGCAGGCCGGCGACGATCGCGGTGAAGATGCCTTGCTCAGGCTTGACGCCCGATGCGATCGCAAACGCCATTGCCAAAGGCAGCGCGACGATGCCGACGGTGATGCCGGCCGACAGATCGGCGACGAAGGTCTCGCGCCGGTAGTCCTTCAGCGAGTCGAGCAACCGCGGGCGGAAACGATGCGGTGTCATCGTTCGCCCGTGTCGATCTCAGCGTACGCGCATGCCCGGCTCGGCGCCTGGCCAGGGCTCGAGGATGAAGATGCCCGGCTTCGCCTTCTCGTCGGCATGGCTGGCCGCCAGCACCATGCCTTCGCTGATCCCGAATTTCATCTTGCGCGGCGCCAGATTGGCGACCATCACGGTCAGCTTGCCGACCAGCTGCTGCGGCTGGTAGGCGCTCTTGATGCCGGAGAAGACATTGCGCATGCGGCCTTCGCCAACGTCGAGCGTCAACCGCAGCAGCTTGTCGGAGCCTTCGACCGCTTCGCAATCGACGATTTTTGCGATCCGCAGGTCGACCTTGCCGAAATCGTCGATCTTGATCTCCGGCGCCAGGTCCTCGCCGCCGGGTGCCGCCTTGACCTCGGCCGGCGCTTCGAGCAGTGCATCGAGCAGTTTCGGATCGACGCGCTGCATCAGGTGCTGGTACGCGCCGATCGTATGTGCGCCTAGCCTGCGTTCGGCGTCGGCAAACTGCATCGGCTCGACCCGCAGAAAAACCTCGACCTGCCCGGCCAGTGCCGGGACGACCGGCTTCAGATAGATCGTCAGCAAACGGAAGGCCTCGATGCAGACGCTGCAGACATCGTGCAACCTCGCTTCCTGTTCGGGCTTTTTCGCCAGTTCCCAGGGCTTGTTCTGGTCGACATATTCATTGACCCGGTCTGCCAGCAGCATCACCTCGCGCAGCGCCTTGCCGAATTCACGCTGTTCGTAGAGCTCGCCGATCGTCACCGCATGCGCGCTCAGGCCGTCGAGCAGCGCACGCCCGTCGTCGCCGGTCTCGGCGCAAAGCCTGCCGCCGAATCGCTTCGCGAGGAAACCGGCGGCGCGGCTTGCGATATTGATGTATTTGCCGACCAGGTCGCTGTTGACGCGTGCGACAAAGTCATCCGGATTGAAATCGATGTCCTCGACGCGCGCGTTCAGTTTCGCCGCGATGTAGTAACGCAGCCATTCGGCATTCATGCCGAGCTCGAGGTATTTCAGCGGCGAGATGCCGGTGCCGCGGCTCTTGCTCATCTTCTCGCCTCTGACCGTGATGAAGCCGTGCACGAACACATGGTCGGGCGTCTTGCGGCCGCTGAAATGCAGCATCGCCGGCCAGAACAGCGTGTGGAAATAGGTGATGTCCTTGCCGATGAAGTGCACCTGCTCGGTTTTCGGGTCGGCCATGAAGGCATCGAAGTCGCGGCCCTCGCGGTCGCACAGGTTCTTCAGCGATGCCAGATAACCGACCGGCGCGTCGAGCCAGACGTAGAAATATTTGTCGTCGGTATCCGGAATGCGGATGCCGAAATACGGCGCATCGCGGCTGATATCCCAGTCGGCAAGCCCGCCATGCCCGTGGTCGTCGACGCTGAACCATTCCTTGATCTTGTTCAGCACCTCGGGTTGCAACCTGCCGGCGGTATGCACCCATTGCTCGAGGAAGTCGATGCAGCGGCGCGAACTGAGCAGGAAGAAATGATGGGCGCTGCTCTTCAGCACCGGCGTCGCCCCGCTCAGTGCCGAATAGGGGTTCTTCAGTTCGGTCGGCGAATAGACTGCGCCGCAGACCTCGCAGGAGTCGCCATACTGGTCTTTCGCGCCGCAGCGCGGGCACTCGCCCTTGATGTATCGATCCGGCAGGAACATCGATTTGACCGGATCGAAAAACTGCTCGATCGTGCGTTCCGAGATCAGGCCCTCGCGACGCAGCGAACAATAGATGTCCTGCGCCAGCTGGTGATTTTCCGGCGCGTCGGTCGAATGCCAGTTGTCGAACGCGATATGGAAGCCGTCGAGATAGGCCTTGCGGCCGGCCGCAATCTCGGCGACAAATTCCTGCGGCGTCTTGCCGACCTTTTCGGCCGCAATCATGATCGGCGCGCCATGCGCATCGTCGGCGCAGACGAAGAACACCTGGTTCCCCGACATCCGCTGGAAGCGCACCCAGATGTCGGCCTGGATGTACTCCATCATGTGGCCGATGTGGAACGGCGCGTTGGCGTAGGGCAGGGCGGTGGTGACGAAGATCTGGCGGCTCATGGTGTTCCGACGTGCGCCGCGGCGCGGTGGGCTCTGGAATGGAATCGACCGGCTCGTGGCCGGTCGATGATTCTAGGTGCTGCGCTGCACCGGCAGATGTTCGTCGGCGCATTGCGCGCAAGCGGTGCGGGACACTCGATCGTTTCGATCAAGCGGCCGCCGCGGTTCCGGCTCTGCCGGTCCGCCAGCGTGCCTTGCAGGCCGCGCCGGGCGCAGAGGCCCGGCTCCTCGCCAGGCATGAAGGGTCCACTGGACCCTTCATGTCCGGGCTCGGCCCCCGCGAGGGGGGTGAACGGGGACGAGAGGGCCTGCCTGCGCAGGCCCGAACGCCTCGTGAACCGCACGAACTCTGCGAGTGCGTGGGCGGCGAAGCCGCTCCGGGGGTGGGTCAATTGAACAGCAGGTTCGGCAAGAACAGGCTGATCTGCGGAATGTAGGTGACCATCACCAGGAAGATCAGCAGCACCGACAGCCATGGCAACGCAGCCTTGGTCACCTGCACCAGACTCATTCCTGTTATCCCGCTGGTGACGAACAGGTTGAGCCCGACCGGTGGCGTGATCATTCCGATCTCCATGTTGACCACCATGATGATGCCCAGATGCACTGGATCGATGCCCAGTTCGGTGGCGATCGGGAAAAAGATCGGTGCCAGGATCAGGATGATGCCGGTCGGCTCCATGAAATTCCCGGCGACCAGCAGGATGACGTTGACGACCAGCAGGAACATCCACGGCTCCATGCCGGCGCCGACGATCGCCGCCGCGATGGTCTGCGGAATCCGCTCGGTTGTCAGCACGTGGGCGAACAGCAGCGCGTTGGCGATGATGAACATCAGCATCACCGTCGTCTTGCCGGCATCCATCAGCACATGCGGCAGATCCTTAGGCTTGATGTCGCGGTAGATCGCAACGGCAACGAAGGTCGCATAGACCGCTGCCACCGCCGCCGCCTCGGTCGGCGTGAAGATGCCGCCGTAGATGCCGCCCATGATGATCGCGAGCAGCGCCAGGCCCCAGACCGAGTCCTTGAAAGCGACCAGCACTTCGCGTGGACTCGCCTTCTCGCCCTTGGTCAGCGTCAGCTTGCCGGCGCGCCACCAGACCGCCGTCGCGAGCATGCCTGCCAGCAGGATGCCCGGGATGACGCCGGCCATGAACATGCGGCCAACCGATACATTGGTCACCGCGGCATAGACGACCATCACGATCGATGGCGGAATCAGGATGCCCAGCGTGCCGGCATTGCAGATCACGCCGGCGGCAAATTCCTTCGTATAGCCGTTCTTGACCATGCCGGCGATCACGATCGAGCCGATCGCCACCACGGTGGCCGGGCTGGATCCCGACACCGCGGCAAACAGCGTGCAGGCCAGCACGCTGGCGATTGCCAACCCGCCGCGCATGTGGCCGACTGCGGCGATCGCGAAGCGGACCATCCGTTTGGCCACCCCGCCGGTGCTCATCATCGCGCCGGCCAGGATGAAGAACGGGATCGACATCAGCGTGTAGTGTTCGCTGGTCTCGTACAACTTGATCGACAGGCTGGCCAGCGAATCCTGGCCGAAGAACATGATCGTCAACAGGCTCGACAGGCCGAGGCAGATCGCCACCGGCATGCCCATCGCCATGAAGATGAACAGCGTCGTGAAGAGGATGAGGGTATTCACTGCGACTCCTCGCTTTTCAGTTTCATCGCATCGGCGGCTTCATCGCCGAGGTGCAGGCTGTCGGACTTGCCGGTGATCAGCGACCACAGCACCTGGATGAAACGGAAGGTCAGCAGCACATAACCGAGCGGCAGGATGGCGCGCACCATCCAGACCTCGATCGGCAGGTCCTCCATCTCGACGTGGACCGAATACATCTTCGAGACATAACCGAACGAGCCGTAGAGGATGATGCCGGCATACACCAGGCACAGCAGCACGACGACGATCGAGGTTGCACGGCGGATTGGCGGCGGCAGCCTGCTGACGATCGCATCGACGCCGATGTGGGCGCCGACGCGCACGCCATACGAGATGCCGACGAAGATCATCGCGGCAAAGAAGATCGTCGTCATCTCCAGCGCCCAGGTGAATCCGGAGTTGAAGACATAACGCAGCACGACCTGGATGAAGGTCAGCAACGTCATCGCCGTCAGCATCAGGATGACGATCCATTCCTCGAGGCGATCGAGTATTTTCATTGCGGATCCCCGCCGGCGCCGAGCGTTGGCGCATTGGTGTCGCGAATGCAAAAAATTGTCAGCCCCCGAATGGGAGGCTGACAATCAGGGTATGCCTCCGCAGATGCCGGCGCTTGCGCGCCGGCCGTGATCACTTGTTGGACTTCTGCGCTGCCTCGATCAGATCCTTGCCGATCTCGCCCTCGAACTTGGCCCACACCGGCTTCATCGCCGCGCGCCACTGAGCGACTTCCTCCTTGCTCAGCTTCAGGATCTCGGCCTTCTTGTCGTCCATGATCTTCTTCTTGAAGGACTCGCCTTCGTCGTAGGCGATCTTGTTGCCGATCTTGATCGATTCAGCCATCGCTTCCGACAAACCCTTCTTGATATCGGCCGGCAACTTGTCCCACCAGGCCGAGTTGGCGATCACCATGTAGTCGATCACACCGTGGTTGGTCTCGGCAATCGTCTTCTGCACCTCGTGGAATTTCTGCGTGTAGATGTTCGACCAGGTATTTTCCTGACCGTCGACCACACCCGATTGCAAGGCCTGGTAGACCTCGCCGAACGACAGCTTTTGCGGGTTGGCGCCAACCGCCTTGAACTGCGCCTCGAGCACATCGGATGTCTGGATGCGGAATTTCAGGCCTTTCGCATCGGCCGGCGTGCGCAACACCTTGTTGGCCGACATCTGCTTCATGCCGTTGTGCAGGAAGCCCAGCCCGGCGATGCCCTTCTTGCTCATCGAGTTCAGCAATTCCTGGCCCTTCGGGCTTTGCTGGAAGCGGTCGATCGCCTCGATGTCGTCGAACAGGAAGGGCAGGTCGAACACCTGCAGCTTCGGCGTGTATTTGGAGAATTTCGACAACGACGGCGCGATGATCTGCACGTCACCAAGCAGCAGCGCTTCCATCTCCTTGCCATCGCCGAACAACTGGCTGTTCGGGAATACCTGGACCTCGACCTTGCCCGGCAGCTTCTTCTCCGCGAGTTCCTTGAACTTCAGCGCCGCCTGACCCTTTGGCGTGGCGTCCGCGACGACGTGGCTGTATTTGATGACGATCGGCTGGGCCATCGCGGCCGAGCCGATGGCGGCCATCGCGGCGGCAACGACGAGTTTGCGAATGATCATGGGACTATCTCCTTTGCAGGGCGGTTGAAGAACGTCGGCCCACCATACAGGCCGATGGGCCGCAAGCCCATGTGGCAAATACGGAGTGCGCCGAGGTGGCGACTGCGCATCGGCACGCGCTCTTTTGCCCCTTCCAGGCCCGAGATGCGGTCATCCCGCTAAACTTCGAAATTCCGCTCCGGCAACAGACATCGCGACACCATGGCCCCCAGTGAACAGAACCTGACCGAAGCGCTCAAGGCGGTCATCGACCCCAATACCGGCCGCGATTTCGTCTCGACACGCCAGTTGAAGAACCTCCGGGTCGACGGCGGCGATGTCGCATTCGACGTCGAACTCGGCTACCCGGCAAAAAGCCAGATCGCCTCGCTGCGCAAGGCGCTGATCGCGGCGGCCCGCAGTGTGCCGGGCGTCGAGAATGTCAGCGCCAACCTGAGCAGCAAGATCATCGCCCATGCGGTGCAGCGCGGCGTGCAATTGCTGCCGAAGGTGAAAAACATCGTTGCCGTTGCGTCGGGCAAGGGCGGCGTCGGCAAGAGCACGACCGCCGTCAACCTGGCGCTCGCGCTGGCGGCCGAAGGCGCGACGGTCGGCATTCTCGATGCCGATATCTATGGCCCGAGCCAGCCGATGATGATGGGCATCGAGGGCCGGCCCGAGTCGGTCGACGGCAAGACGATGGAGCCGATGGAAAACTACGGCGTCCAGGTGATCTCGATCGGTTTTCTGATCGATGCCGACCAGGCGATGATCTGGCGCGGTCCGATGGCCACGCAGGCGCTCGAGCAGCTGCTGCGCCAGACCAACTGGGGCGAGCTCGACTACCTGATCGTCGACATGCCGCCGGGTACCGGCGACATCCAGCTGACGCTGAGCCAGCGCGTGCCGCTGACCGGCGCGGTGATCGTCACGACGCCGCAGGACATCGCGCTGCTCGATGCGCGCAAGGGCATCAAGATGTTCGAGAAGGTCGGCGTTCCGATCCTCGGCATCGTCGAGAACATGGCAGTGCACGTCTGCGAGAAGTGTGGCCATGTCGAGCACATCTTCGGCGCCGATGGCGGCAAGAAGATGGCCGCCGAATACGAGATGGACTACCTCGGCGCGCTGCCGCTGAACCTGTCGATCCGTGTGCAGACCGACGGCGGGCGGCCGACCGTCGTCAGCGACCCGGACGGCGAGATCGCCGCACTCTACAAATCGGTGGCGCGGCAGCTGGCGGTGAAGATTTCGCAGCGGGCGAAGGACTATTCGTCGAAATTCCCGACCATCAACATCTCGAAGGACACCTGAGCGGCCGTGACTGCGAACTCCGCCACTGCTGACACTGCTGCCCCAGCACGGCCTGCGGTCGACGTGGCCGTCGTGATGGAGCGCGAAACCGCGCCCAATCAATGGGAGGATTGGCGGCACCGGCTGATCGACGTCGTTGCCGACCAGCCGGCCTTCGGCACCGAGCCGAAGTGTTTGCGCGATGACGGCCGCCTGGCGAGGACCATTTATCCCGGATTCCGGCTCGAGTTGTTTGCCGATGAAGGCGAGGGTTATTACCTGAACCTCAGCTCCGGCAATCCGGTCTGGTTCGTGATGTGGCGGGTCGACGATGCCGATCCGTCGAATGCCCGCCCGGAGGCGGTCAGCCTGTCGTACAACGAGGCCGGCCGCTGGCTCGATGCGCAGGAGCGGGTCGACAATGTGCCGCTGCAGCCGGAACTGATCGGCTGGCTGCAGGCCTATACCGATGCCCACTATCGGCCCGAGCCGCGCAAGCGCAAGCGGCCGGTTTCCTTCCTCGCTCCCGGCGAGCGGCCGACCTCATGACGGCGCGTTCGAAGCCGGATCGACCCGGCGGCGGCGACGAAGGGTTTCTGTCGCGCTGGTCGCGGCGCAAGGTCGAGGTCAAGACCAGGCCTGTCGCCGAGCCGGTATTGCCCGAGGCCGCGCAACCGCCCGCGCAGCGACCGCCGGCCGCGGTCGCACCCGCGCCGGCCCCCGCTGCACCGGCGACGCAAAACAAGGCAGAGCCGCCCCGCGCGGGCATCGCCGAACCGGCCGAAACCGCGCCGCCGAAGCCGACGCTGGCCGATGTCGAATCGCTGACGCGCGACGACAGCTTCGCCCGCTTCGTTGCCCGCGACGTCGATCCGGATGTGCGAAATGCCGCGATGAAGAAGCTGTTTTCCGATCCGCATTACAACGTGATGGACGGGCTCGACATCTATATCGACGACTACGGCAAGCCCGACCCGATTCCGCTTGCGATGCTGCGCAAGATGGCGCAATCGCACGCGCTCGGACTGTTCGACGACGAGAAAGAGAAGGACGCTGCGGCGGCCGGCTCCGCGGCGCCGCAAGCCCCGGGCGAGCGGCTGGCGCAGGCAGGGCCGCAGCCAGCCGACGCACCACGAGACGCGGCCGTGCAGCCGCCCGCAACCGAGACGCCCGACGATGAAGACCCTGATCTGCAACTGCAACCAGACGATGGCGATCGACGCGCCGGCGCTGGCCCGGGCACTGACGACAAGACAGAATCCTGACGCCGCCGATGGTCTGGAGACGCTGCACACGACGCTGTGCCGGCGCGAGGCCGGCGCATTCCAGCGTGCTGCCAAGCAGGGCGACGACCTGCTCGTCGCCTGCACGCAGGAAAGCCGGCTGTTTCTCGAGCTGAACGAGCAGACCGAAGGCGCGCCGGGTCCGGCCGAGCGGCCGATCCGCTTCGTCAATATCCGTGAAACCGGCGGCTGGAACCGCGATGTCTTGCCAGGCGAGCCAACCTCTGCGCAGAAGCTGACGCCGAAACTGGCGGCATTGATCGCGATGGCGCAGTTGCCGGATGCCGAGCCGGTGCCGACCGTCAGCTACCGCTCGGCGGGACGCGTGCTGGTGATCGGCGACGCGGACCGTGCCGAACGCGCGGCCGGATTGCTGGCCGACAAGCTCGAGGTGGCGCTGTTGCTGCCGCAACCCGGCGGCCGGCTCGCGCAGCAGCGCAACATCGCGGTGCACACCGGCCGTGTCGAGGCGATCGACGGCTGGCTCGGCCAGTTCGAGGTCAGCTGGAGCAGCGGCAATCCGATCGATGCCGATCTGTGCACGCGCTGCAATGCCTGCATCGATGTCTGCCCGGAAAACGCGATCGATTTCAGCTACCAGATCGATCTGAGCCTGTGCAAGAGCCACCGCGATTGCGTCGCCGCCTGTTCGGCGGCTGCCGCGATCGATTTCGAGCGGCCGCCGCAACGGCAGAGCGAATCGTTCGACCTCGTGCTCGATCTGCGCGATGCACCGATGTCGGCGCGCCACCAGCAGCCACAGGGTTACCTGCATGTTGCGCCGACGGCATCCGAGCAGGCGCTGTTCGATGCGGCGCTGAAGCTGCGGGAATGGGTCGGCGAATTCGAGAAGCCGAAATTTTTCCAGTACAAGGCCAAGCTGTGTGCACACAGCCGCAATGAGCGCATCGGCTGCACCGCCTGCATCGACGTCTGTTCGGCGCAGGCGATCCGCAGCGATGCGTCGATGAAGGGCAAGGCCGGCGGGCGCGGCCGCGCGGCCGGCGACACACCGGGCGGCATCGTCGTCGACCCGCACCTGTGTGTCGGCTGCGGCGCCTGCACGACGGTCTGCCCGAGCGGTGCGATCACCTATGCAACGCCGCGCGCCGACGAGCAGGGGCGGCGCATCCGCACGCTGCTGTCGACCTACCTGCGCGCCGGCGGCACGCAGCCGGTGCTGTTGCTGCACAGCCAGGGTGCCGGCACTGCCGCGATCGAGGCGCTCGGTCGCGCCGCGCGTGCCGGCCAGGGCCCGCGCGGTGTGCCGCTGCGGGTACTGCCGCTCGACCTCGTCCATACCGCATCGGTCGGCATCGACCTGTGGCTGTCGGCGATCGCCCATGGCGCAGCGCAGGTCTGGGTGCTGATGAGCGATGAGGAGGCGCCGCAATACCGCGCCGCGCTGCAGGAGCAGATGGCGGTGGCCGAGGCCATCCTGCAAGGCGTCGGCTTCGGCGGCGAGCACCTGCGCATCGTCGATGCGCTGGCGCCGGCCGAGCTCGATGCCGCGTTGCGCCGGCCGACCGCGCAGACGGTCGCGACGCCGGCAGCGTTCAGCGTGCAGGCCGACAAGCGCGCAACGCTCGATCTGGCGATCGACCATCTGCTGAATCAGGCGCAGAGCCGGCCCGACGCAATCGCGCTGCCCGCCGCAGGCAGCCCGTTCGGCAGCCTCGTGGTTGATGCGCAACGCTGCACGATGTGCCTGAGCTGCGTCGGCGCCTGTCCGGAGGCCGCGCTGGCCGACAACCCCGACAAGCCGCAGCTGCGCTTCATCGAGAAAAACTGCGTTCAGTGCGGCCTGTGTGCGTCGACCTGTCCGGAACAGGCGATCACGCTGCAACCGCGGCTGCTGCTCGCTGACGGCGGCAAGGCGCGCAGTGCGCCGCGGGTGCTCAACGAGGCCAAGCCCTATGGCTGCATCCGCTGCGGCAAGCCCTTCGGCACCGTGCAGGCGATCGAGGCGATGATCGGCAAGCTGGCCGGCCATTCGATGTTCCAGGGCGCCGCGGCCGAGCGGCTGAAGATGTGCGCCGACTGCCGCGTGATCGACCTGCACACCAATCCCGACGAGGTCAGGATCACCGACCTCTGACCCGGCCTTCTGGCAACGACCCGGCAGCGCTGCGGCGCGCCCTGCGATGGACCCAGCAATGACTTCCGATACCGACCACGACGCCGCCAGCGACAGCATCGAACTGCAATCGGCCGATGCCGCCGAGGAACTGGCGCGCGCCGAGTTGTATGGGCTGCTGGCGCGGCTGTGGATCGCGCCGCCCGATCAGCCGCTGGCCGATCAATTCGAGCATGTCGTGACGCAGGCACCGCAGGCCGGCGGTTTTCTCGAGGCACCGTGGACGGCGCTGGTCGGCGCGATGCGCGCCACCTCGGTCGCCGACGCCGCAGATGAATACGACGCCTTGTTCCTCGGCATGGGCCGCTCGGAGGTGATGCTGTATGCGTCGTTTTATCTGGCCGGTTTTCTGAATGAACAACCGCTGGCCAACCTGCGCGGAGATCTGGCGACACTCGGCCTTGGCCGCGACGAGAGCCGTCCGGAGACCGAGGACCACATCGCCCATTTGTTCGAGGTGATGCGTTATCTGATCGCCGGCGACGATGTCGCGGTCTGCAACCTCGAACAGCAGCGGCGGTTTTTCCGCGCCCATCTGCAACCCTGGGTCGGCGCGATGTGCGACGCGGTTGCCGCCCATCCGCGCGCCAGGCTGTACCGCGCGGTCGCCGGCCTGACCGAGGCCTTTCTGCTGATCGAGACCCAGGCCTTCGACATGATCGAGTGAGGGCAACGCCGGCGGCGATTCATGCCGCCGCCTCCGGCTCGCTGCGCAGGCGCACGCGAAAGACCGCGCCGCGCTGGCCGTCGTCACGATTGGCGGCCTCGATCTGCCCGCCATAACGCTCGACGATGCTGTGGCTGATCCACAGCCCGAGGCCGGTGCCATCGCGCCGTCGGGTGACGAAGGCCTGGAACAGTTGCGTCAGCAGATCCGGGTCCAGCCCGGGCCCGTCGTCGGTGATCTCGAATTCGGCGCCAAGCGGCGGCGAACCCCAGTCCCGGGTGACGAGCCGCAGCGTGCCGCCGGCCGGCATTGCCTGGATGGCATTGACGAGCAGGTTGACGATCACCTGCTGCAGTTCCTGCCGGTTGATCGCGACCCGCTCGGTGGCGCGGAAATCGCGCTGCAATTCGATCCGCGTCGTCGCCATCAGATGGCCGACCAGCACCAGGCAATCGTCGACCGTTTCGCCGAGGTCGATCGGCTCGACATACCCGGCATATTCGGTCGGCCGCGCAAATTGCAGCAGCTTCGTCACGAGCAGCCGCATCCGCTCGACCTGCTCGTTCATCAGCTCCAGTTCGGTTCGGATGCGCGCCGCGCTGTCGGCATCGAGCAACTCGTTGATCAGGTCGAGGTTGCCCTGGATCACCGCGATCGGGTTGTTGACCTCGTGCGCGATGCTGGCCGTCAGCTGGCCGACGGCCGCCAGCTTCTCCGAGCGCAGCAGCTGGCCTTGCGCGGCCTCGAGCGCTGCGGTGCGCTGCGCGACCTTGGCGTCGAGTTCGCTGTTCAGCCGCTGCAGCGCCTCGGTCTTGTCGCGGATCGTGTCGAGCAGTTGATCGAGGTGGCCAGCCAGCTGGCCGATTTCGTCGCGTTGTTCGACCGGGCCGACGCGGGCGCCGAGTTCGCCGCTGCCGACACGGCGCATCGTCTCGGCCATCTGTTCGAGCGGCTTGAAGATGGCACGCGCGCCGCGCATCGATACCACCGCGGCACCGATCATCACGATGAAGAAGACGACGCCGATGCTCGCCAGCACCGCATATTTGAGCCAGCTGAACGGCCGCTCGAGGTAGCCGACATACAACATGCCGACGCGTTCGCCGCTGCCGTCGGTCAGCGGCTGGTAGGCCGATACATACCAGTCGTTGACGACGAAGGCGCGGTCCAGCCAGGTGGCGCCGCGGCCCAGCACCGCGTCGCGCACGTTCTGCGAGACGCGGGTGCCGATCGCGCGGCTGGCCGGATTCAGCGGGTTGCTCGGGTCGGTGCCGAACAGCCGCACATTGGTGCTGATCCTGACGTCGTCGAGAAACAGCGTCGCGGTGCCGCGGCTGCCGAACGGCAACGAGCCGTCGGGATAGACGATCTCGTTGATGTGGTCGATGAACGGCAGGTTGCGGTTCAGCAGCAGCCCGGCCTGCACCTGACCGACGACTTCGCCGTCGGCATCGACGATGGCTTCGCTGGCCAGCAGCACCATCGCGCGGTCCTCGCGGCTGCGCTCGGTCGGCGCTGCATTGCGCGTGGGCAGCAGGTCGACCGAAACGGTCGACTGAAATGCCGGTGCCAGCAGCGCGAGTTCGGCCGGCTGCAGGATCTCGATGCCGGCGCTGCCGCCGCGGTTGACAGCCGCAGCAAATGCGGCCGAGCCGCGGTCCGAAGCCGTTGCGACACCGCTGTCGGTGACCAGCAATTCGCCGTCGACGCGACGCAGGTTGATGAAGTCGACGCGTTCGCGCGCCTTGTAGCCCTGCAGCAGGCGCACCAGGTCGTCGGCTGCGGCGTCGCCACTGCCGACGCGATTGATCGTGCGATGCAGCGCATGCGAATCGGCAATCGCCGCCGCGCTGCTGCGCACCTCGCCGAGCACCCGCTCGAAATAGCCGTTCGCAACCGCCAGATCGCTGCGCACCTTGGTGATCAGCATGCGGTCGAGCGCCGCATTGCCCCACAGCAGCAGGATCAGGCCGAGCAGCGGCAGCACCACCAGCAACGGCAGCAGCACCATCGCCAGCAGCTTGGCGCGGATCGACCACTGGCGGAATTGTTGCAGCGGCATCACCGGTGCAGGGCGTTGTCCCGCGTCATCCCCATTCGGCGACCCGCCGCTCGAGCGTGCGCCTGGAAATGCCGAGCAGCCGCGCCGCTTCGGTCTTGTCGCCGCCGACCGAATCGAGCACCGCGAGAATGTGCTGCTTCTCGAGCAGGTGCAGGTCGGTCGGGCGGTCAGCAGCGGTCGCCGCCGCAACCCGCGGATAAAGCGCCGACAGGTTCAGCTCGCCGAGGATCAGCGAACGTTCGATCAGGTTGCGCAGTTCACGCACATTGCCCGGCCAGTCGTACTGGCACAGATAAGCGATGTCGTCGTCGCTGATCTCGAGCGGTGCGACCCCGAGCGGCGGCGCCAGCGTCGAGATGAAATGGTGCACCAGCTGTGCGATGTCGCGTTTGTGGGTGCGCAAAGGCGGCAGCGTGATCTCGACGACCTGCAGCCGGTAGTAGAGGTCGTTGCGAAACCGCCCGGCGGCGACTTCGGCAGCGAGGTCGCGGTTCGTCGCCGCGACGATGCGCACATCGACCGGAATCTGCTGCTCGCTGCCGATCGGCCGGATCCGGCGATCGTCGAGCACGCGCAACAGGTTCGCCTGCAGCGCCAGCGGCAGCGCCGCCACCTCGTCGAGGAACAGCGTACCGCCCCTGGCGTAATAGAACAGGCCGTCGCGGCCCGGCGTATTGCGCGAGGCATCGCCGGCATGGCCAAAAAACTCGCTTTCGACCGATTCGGGCGACAGGCTGGCGCAGTTGACCGGCACGAACGGACCGGCCGCGCGTGCACTCCACCGGTGCAGCGCCTGCGCGGCAAGTTCCTTGCCGGTCCCTGATTCGCCACACAGCAGCACCGTGCTCGATACCGCCGCGCTGCGCTGCAGCGCCTGGCGGACGTCCTGGATTTCGTTCGAGTCGCCGATCAGCGTGTCGGCCACCGCATCATGGCGCGACAGGCTGTGGCGCAGCACCCAGTTCTCGCGTTTCAGCTGAGAGCGTTCGACCCCGTGGCGCACCGCATTGAGGATCTGCGTCAGCCGGAACGGCTTCAGGATGAAATCGGAGGCGCCGGCGCGCAGCGCCTCGATCGCTGTATTCAGGTCGGCGAATGCGGTGACCAGGATCACCTCGCCGGCAAAGCCCTGTTCGCGCAATTCGCGCAGCCATTCGATGCCCGATTTGCCGGGCAGCGTGATGTCGAGGATCACCAGGTCGAAACGGTGCAGCCGCACCAGCTCATCGGCCTGTTCGGCATCGGCAACGCAGCGCACCACTTCGCAGCGCGGCGCCAGCGCCTTCTGCAGAAAGCTGCGCATGCCGCGCTCATCATCGACGACAAGGATCGCGACATGGGGCCAGTCGCGGGCGGCGGAGGCGGCGGATTCGGACAAGGGCAGGGTGGTCGGCGGCAGCGCCGCGCCGATATCGGGCGGGCGGCAGCGAAGCGGTTTTCGATGACCGGCCGATTCTGTCGCATTCCTCGAGTGCTCGCGGTGGGTCTCAGCCACTTCGGCTATCGTGCCGGGGTGATACCCGCTGCAGCGGCGCACCGGTTGGTGTTGCCGCCTGTTTTTCTTGCGTGATCGTTCCACCGGGGAGTTTCCGATGTCATTTTGCAGATCGCTTTTTTCATCCTATGCGGCCCGCCTTGCAACGGCTGCGCTGGTGACGCTGGCAGGCGCCGCCGCCCATGCCCAGGGCGTGCTGCGCGTGACCGCGATCCCCGACGAATCGCCGACCGAACTGGCGCGCAAGTTCGAGCCGCTCGGCCGCTATCTGGAGAAGCAGACCGGCATGAAGGTCGAATGGACGCCGGTCACCGACTATGCGGCCGCGGTCGAGGCGCTGGTCAACAAGAAGGTCGACCTGGCCTGGTTCGGCGGTTTCACCTTCGTGCAGGCGCATGTGCGCTCGGGCGGCAAGGTCGTGCCGCTGGTGCAGCGCGCCGAGGACGAAAAATTCCGATCGGTCTTCATTGCCGATGCAAAAAGCGGCATCAACAAGCTCGAGGATCTGAAAGGCAAGACGCTCAGCTTCGGCTCGCAGTCGAGCACCTCCGGCCACCTGATGCCGCGCAGCTTCCTGCTCGCGGCCAAGGTCAACCCGGATGTCGATCTGAAGCGCGTCAGCTTCTCCGGCGCCCATGATGCGACGATCGCCGCGGTCGCCAGCGGCAAGGTCGATGCCGGCGCGCTGAACATCTCGGTGTGGGAAAAATTTCTCAACGAGAAGAAGGTCGATCCGGCCGTCGTCAAGGTCTTCTACACGACGCCGCCGTATTACGACTACAACTGGACGGTCCATGGCGACATGCCTGCCGACCTGCGCAACAAGCTGCAGCAGGCGTTCCTGACGCTCGACCCGAATACGCCGCAGGGCAAGGACATCCTCGAACTGCAGCGCGCCAGCAAGTTTGTCGCGACCAAGGCCGACAACTACAACGGCATCCGTGCTGCTGCAGAGAATGCCGGGCTGCTGAAGTGAATGCTGCCGGGTCGGCGGTTGGCGTGTCCGGCGTATTCGCCGCGGCTGCGCCGCTGTCGCCGACGCCGGTGCTGCGCGGTGTCGACCTGCATCTGCAAAGCGGTGAACAGGTCGCGGTGATCGGTGCATCGGGCGCCGGCAAGTCGACGCTGCTGAACGTGCTGGCCTGCGCGGTGCGCCCGCTCGAAGGCACGGTGTCGCTGTTCGGCGAGGACCCGTGGTCGATCGGTGCGCGCAGCCGCCAGCGTCTGCGCTCGCGGCTGTGCCTGGCGCCGCAGGTGCCGCCACTGCCGCCGCGCCAGCGTGTCGTCACCGCGGTGCTCGCTGGCGCACTGCCTGAGATGTCGCTGCTGCAGAGCATGCGCAACCTGTGGAGCCCGCTCGATCCGCAGCGCGCCCACGCGGCGCTGGCGTCGCTCGATGTCGGCGACAAGCTGTGGGAACGCGTCGACCGCCTGTCCGGCGGCGAACGGCAGCGCGTCGGGCTTGCCCGGCTGCTGCTGGCAGAAGCCGAACTGTGGCTGGTCGACGAGCCGCTGTCGGCGCTCGATCCGGCGCGTGCCGAGCAGGCGATCCGAAGAATCGTCACCGCGGCGCGCGAGGCCGGCAGCACGCTGGTCTGCAGCCTGCACCAGGTCGATGTCGCCCGCCAGTGCTTTGCGCGCATCGTCGCGTTGCGCGATGGCGAGGTCGCATTCGACGGCCCGGTCGAGCAACTCGACGATGCGATGGTGCGCGATCTTTATGGGCAGGAAGCGCTGACCGGCCCGGCCGAGCAGCCGTTTGCCGATCTTGCGATCAAGCCGCTGGTGTCGCCGGTGGTCTGCCGCTGAGTGACGATGGCAGAGGCACGTCCGCTTGCGGGTCAGGCCGGCAATGACCAGCTGCAGCAGCAGATCGGCCGCGACCCGACCTGGCTGCGCCGCTGGGCGACGCTGCTGCTGGTTGCGGTGCTGATCTGGCCACTGCTGGTCTGGACCGAATTCAAGCCCGCCAATCTGATCGAGCCGCGCAGCCTCGCGTCGACCTGGAAATTCCTGTCCGAATTTGTTCCGCCGCGTGCCGACCCGGGGTTCCTGCTGCTGCTGGCAAAGGAAACCTGGCGGACGATTGCCATTGCCACCGCGGGGATGACGATTGCACTGCTGTTTGCCGTGCCGCTTGCGCTCGGTGCGACTGCCCGGTTGTCGATCAGTGCGTTGACCGGACGGATGGCCGGCTGGCCGCTGCTGGTGCGCCAGCTGTTGCGCTGGGCGATGGTCATCCTGCGCTCGATTCCGGAACTGGTCTGGGCACTGGTTTTTGTGCGTGTCGTCGGCCTCGGACCGACTGCCGGCGTGCTGGCGATCGGCATCGCCTATGGCGGCATGCTCGGCAAGGTGTATGCCGAAATCCTCGAAAGCACCGATGCGGCGCCAACGCAGGCGCTGCTGCGCAACGGCAGTGGCCGGCTGCAGGCGCTGCTGTATGGCGCGATGCCGCAGTGCGCGAATGAACTGGTCAGCTATACCGTCTACCGCTGGGAATGCGCGATCCGCTCGTCGGTCGTGCTCGGCCTGGTCGGCGCCGGCGGGCTCGGCCAGTTGCTCGATGGCTCGGCGAAGATGTTTGCCGGCAGCGAGGTCAGCGCGATCCTGATCGTCTTCGTCTTGCTGGTGACGGTCTCCGACCGCATCAGCCTGGCGCTGCGGCGCGCACTGGGCTGACAAGGATGCTGACGCCTGCCGTCACCCCGATGCCGCCCGCGCCCGCGCCGCGCTGGCAGGCCAGGCTGATCGGTCTGGCGATTGCCGCGCTGGTGCTGGTCAGTTTTCTGACCCTCGATACCCGCTGGTCGGAATTCCTGTCGCTCGATGCGATGCTGCAGATGGCGCGCTTCGGCCACAGCTTTTTCCCGCCGCAGCTGAGTGCGCCCTTCCTCGACAAGATCTGGCAGGCCAGCGCCGAGACGCTGGCGATGTCGCTGCTCGGCACGCTGCTGGCGGTGGTTTTCGGTCTCGTGCTGGCGCTGCCGGCCAGTGCGTCGAGTCGCTTGCTGCGCGCGCCGGCACGAGGCCTGCTCAACGTGCTGCGCTCGATTCCGGAACTGGTCTGGGCCTCGCTGCTGCTGATCGCTGCCGGCCTCGGGCCGTTTCCCGGCACGCTCGCGCTCGCCTTGCACACCACCGGTGTGCTCGGCCGCCTGTATGCAGAAAATATCGAGAACGCCGATCCGGCGCCGGCCACCGCGCTGCAGGTGCGCGGTGTCGGCGGGCTGCGCGTCTTCCTGTATGCAACCCTGCCGCAGATCACGCCGCAGCTGATTTCGTATGCGCTGTACCGCTGGGAAAACAACATCCGGGCGGCGGCGGTGCTTGGTGTTGTCGGTGCCGGCGGCCTAGGCCAGATGCTTTATTACCACCTCGGCCTGTTTCACATGCGCGAGACCTGCACCGTGTTGCTCGCGATGATTGCGCTGGTCGGTGCGGTTGATGCGTTGTCTTATGTCGCGCGCCGCACGCTGAACCGTTGAGCGTCGCTTTTGCGCCCGCATTCTCATAGGTGGTTTCCCTAGGGTGCTGCCAACGGCCGCTCCGACAGTTTGTCGCGAACCGCTCTCTGCGTTGCGTCAGCCTGTCGGGTTTCTGCGGTCAGAGCAGGCCCCGAGCCATCCCGGGTCTTGCGACAAGTTGTCGCAATCGGCTTCCGAGCTGTCTTTGCGGGCGCTTTTCGAGGGTAATCGCGGGCTTCCGCGGCCTCTGTGCCCCGTGGGTGCGGGCTAACATATGTAAGGGCTTGCACAAGCTCGCTCTGCTGTTGAAGTTGCTGAACTGGGAGACCGCGATGACCGAATCCGATGCCAAGTTGTCCCGCCGCAAGGTCTTTGCCGGAGCCGGTGCCGTCGGCGCGCTGGCCGCAGTGGCCGTCGCCGTGCCGATGGTCAAGGCCGATGACGAACCGGCCGCGCCAAAGGTCGCCAGCGACGACCGCCAGGCCGGCGGCTATCAGCTGACCGAACACGTCAAGCAGTACTACCGCACTGCCCGCGTCTGATCCGACTCCTTCGCGCAAGGAACAGCGATGTTGCTCACACGTAAAACTTCTTCCGTCACCACCGCGTCGCCATCGTCAGGGCTGATCAACAGCCTGCAGCGCGGCATTTCGCGTGCCATCCCGACGATGGACCGCCGCGCCTTCCTGCGCCGCTCCGGGCTCGGTGTCGGCGTCGGTGTCGCTGCGTCGCAGCTGACGCTGGTGCGCAAGGCGAAGGCCTTCGAGCCGGTCAAGCCGGCCGCCGAGGGCGAAAACCGCATCGAGGTCAAGCGCACAGTCTGCGGCCACTGCTCGGTCGGCTGCGCAATCGATGCGGTGGTGCAGAACGGCGTCTGGGTGCGCCAGGAGCCGGTATTCGATTCGCCGATCAACCTTGGCGCGCACTGCGCGAAGGGGGCCTCGGTGCGCGAGCATGGCCACGGTGAATACCGTCTCAAATATCCGATGAAGCTGGTCGGCGGCAAATACCAGCGCATCTCGTGGGATGTCGCGCTGAACGAGATCAGCGCGAAGATGCTCGAGCTGCGCCAGCAGAGCGGGCCCGATTCGATCTTCATCGTCGGCTCGTCGAAGCACAACAACGAGCAGGCCTATCTGATGCGCAAGTGGGTCAGCCTGTGGGGCAGCAACAACTGCGACCACCAGGCGCGGATCTGCCACTCGACCACCGTTGCAGGCGTCGCCAATACCTGGGGGTATGGCGCGATGACCAACTCCTACAACGACATGCAGAATTCGAAGGTCGCGATCTACATCGGCTCGAATGCCGCTGAAGCGCACCCGGTATCGATGCTGCACATGCTGCACGCCAAGGAAACCGGCTGCAAGATGATCGTCGTCGATCCGCGCTTCACGCGCACCGCCGCGAAGGCCGACGAATATGTGCGAATCCGCTCGGGTTCGGACATTCCGTTCCTGTTCGGCGTGATGTACCACATCTTCAAGAACGGCTGGGAAGACAAGCAGTACATCGCCGACCGCGTTTACGGAATGGAAAAGGTCCGCGAGGACATCCTCGCGAAGTGGACGCCGGACAAGGTCGAGGAGGCCTGCGGCGTCGACGAGGCGACCACCTTCAAGATCGCGAAGATGATGGCCGACAACCGGCCCGGCACGATCGTCTGGTGCATGGGCCAGACCCAGCACACGATCGGCAATGCCATCGTCCGTGCGTCGTGCCTGCTGCAGCTGGCGCTCGGCAACATCGGCGTGTCCGGCGGCGGGGCGAACATCTTCCGCGGCCACGACAACGTGCAGGGCGCGACCGACGTCGGCCCGAACCCCGATTCGCTGCCCGGCTACTACGGTCTTGCCGAAGGTTCGTGGAAACACTTCGCGGCGGTCTGGGGCGTCGATTTCGACTGGATCAAGTCGCGTTATGCACCGGGCATGATGACCAAGAGCGGCATGACGGTGTCGCGCTGGATCGACGGCGTGCTCGAGAACAACGAGCTGATCGACCAGGAAAGCAATCTGCGTGGCCTGTTCTTCTGGGGCCATGCGCCGAACTCGCAGACCCGCGGTCTCGAGATGAAGAAGGCGATGGACAAGCTCGATCTGCTGGTCGTCGTCGATCCCTTCCCGTCGGCAACCGCCGCGATGGCGGCAATGCCCGGCAAACCCGAGGACCAGAATCCGAACCGGGCCGTCTATCTGCTGCCGGCCTCGACGCAGTTCGAGACCCGCGGCTCGTGCACCGCGTCGAACCGTTCGATCCAGTGGCGCGAGCAGGTCATCGAGCCGCTGTGGGAGAGCCGCACCGATCACATGATCATGTACCAGCTGGCGCAGAAGCTCGGTTTCGACAAGGAACTGGTCGGCGCGAAGATCAAGCTGGTGCCGGGCAAGGGCGGCATGCCCGAACCGGACATCGAGGACACGTTGCGCGAGATCAATCGCGGCGTGTGGACGATCGGCTACACCGGCCAGAGCCCGGAGCGGTTGAAGGCGCACATGCGCAACATGCATGTCTTCGACGTGAAGACGCTGAAGGCCAAGGGCGGCATCGACAAGGAGACCGGCCACAAGCTCGACGGTGAATATTTCGGCCTGCCGTGGCCGTGTTTCGGCACCCCCGAGCTGAAACACCCGGGCTCGCCGAATCTGTACGACACCACCAAGCACGTGATGGACGGCGGCGGCAACTTCCGCGCCAATTTTGGTGTCGAGCGCGACGGTGAATCGCTGCTGGCCGGCGACGGTTCGCACTCGAAAGGCGCCGACATCACGACCGGTTATCCCGAGTTCGACCATGTGCTGCTGAAGAAGCTCGGCTGGTGGAATGAGCTGACCGATGTCGAGAAGGCAGCCGCCGAAGGCAAGAACTGGAAAACCGACCTGTCCGGCGGCATCCAGCGCATCGTGATGCAGAACCACGGCTGCCATCCGTTCGGCAATGCGAAGGCGAGGGCGGTGGTCTGGAATTTCCCGGATCCGATTCCGCAGCACCGTGAACCGCTGTATTCGAACCGTCCGGACCTGGTCGCCAAATACCCGACCCACGACGACAAGAAGGCGTTCTGGCGTTTGCCGACGCTGTACAAGAGCGTGCAGGAAAAAAATGCCGACATCGCGGCCAAGTTCCCGCTGATCATGACCTCGGGCCGACTGGTCGAGTACGAAGGCGGCGGCGAGGAAACGCGTTCGAATCCGTGGCTGGCCGAACTGCAGCAGGAGATGTTCGTCGAGCTGAACCCGGCGACCGCCAACGATCGGGGCATCCGCCCGCGTGACAAGGTCTGGGTGACGACGCCGACCGGCGCGCGCATCCTCGTCGAGGCGCTGGTCACCGAACGGGTCAACCGCGAGACGGTATTCCTGCCGTTCCACTTCTCCGGCAAATGGCAGGGTGTCGATCTGAAGCCCTACTACCCGGAAGGCGCCTACCCGGTGGTCCGTGGTGAGGCGGTCAATACCGCGACCACCTATGGCTACGACAGCGTCACGATGATGCAGGAAAGCAAGACCACCGTCTGCCAGATCGAGAAGGCCGTCTGAGGCAGCCCGTTACAGCAGACTCCAGGAGCGTATCCATGGCAAGAATGAAATTCATCTGCGACGCCGACCGTTGCATCGAGTGCAACAGTTGTGTCGTCGCCTGCAAGGCCGAACACGATGTCCCGTGGGGTGTCAATCGGCGTCGGGTCGTCACGATGAACGACGGCATTCCGGGCGAGAAAAGCATCTCGGTCGCCTGCATGCACTGCAGCGACGCGCCCTGCATGGCGGTCTGCCCGGTCGACTGCTTCTACCGTACCGATCAGGGCGTCGTGCTGCACGACAAGGACATCTGCATCGGCTGCGGCTACTGCAGTTATGCCTGCCCGTTCGGCGCGCCGCAGTTTCCGACCAACGGCACCTTCGGCCTGCGCGGCAAGATGGACAAGTGCACCTTCTGCGCTGGCGGCCCGGAAGAAAACGGTTCCCATGCCGAGTTCGAGAAATACGGCCGCAACCGGCTTGCCGAGGGCAAGTTGCCGGCCTGTGCCGAGATGTGCTCGACGAAGGCGCTGCTCGGCGGCGACGGCGATGTGGTCGCCGACATCTTCCGCAACCGTGTGCTGGTGCGCGGCAAGGGCAGCGAGGTCTGGGGCTGGGGCACCGCCTACGGCCGCCCGACCGGCGCTGCGCCGGCAACGACGGAGCCGAAGAAGTCATGAAGACATTGACCGTGTGTGCGGTGGTGGCGGCCGGCGCTCTGCTGGCGGCCTGCGGCGAGCCCGATCAGAAGCTGGAAGCGGGGGCGCGAAAAAACGCGACCAAGGTCTGGCAGCATCACAGCGGGCCGTCGGCTTATGTCGCGCCGGGCTGGAAAATCGGTGACGAGTCCAGCTGGCAGCAGCAGATCCAGGACCGCACGCAACACGGGCAGAACGAGTACAACCGCACGTCGGCCACGCGCTGACGTGTTGCGATACCGGGAGCGGCAATGCGATTTCCGATGCAGCTGATGCACAAGTGGATGGCCGCGGCCTTGCTCGCGGGCGGGCTCGCCTCGTTGGGGCTGCCGGCGGTTGCCCAGCAGGCCGCGGTGCCCGCCGAAATGGCCAGCGCCCCGGCGCTCGACGTTGCGCCGATGACGCCACTGGCAGTGCCGAGTGCAGCGCCGGCGACGCCGTTCATCGCGCCGGCCGATCCGAAACCCGATGAAAGCAGTGCCGAACGGGCGCGCTCGCAGCCCTACAACAATGCGCCGTTCTGGCGGCAGGTCCGTGAATCGGGCGTGCAGGAGGGCACCGTCAATCTGCCTGGCGACGAGAAGGGGGTGCTGATCCAGCGCTTCGTCCAATATCCCGGATCGGCGTTCACGACCGCCGGCGAGGCCTGGCGCCAGGTCCGCAACCACTGGATCATTCCCTACGGCGGATCGTTGTTCGTGATCGTGTTGCTGGCGATCGCGATCTTCTATTTCACGAAGGGCCCGCTCGGGCATGCCGACGCCGTCTCCGGCCGGCGCAGCATCGAGCGCTTCACGCCTTTCGAGCGCGCCGCCCACTGGTCGAATGCAATCGCCTTCGTCGTGTTGGCGATCTCCGGGCTGGTGATGGCCTTCGGCAAGTTCTTCTTGCTGCCGATCATCGGCGGCACCTTGTTCGGCTGGCTGACCTATGCGCTGAAAACCGTGCACAACTTCGTCGGCCCGCTGTTTGTCGTCTCGCTGATCGTCGTCTTCTTCACCTTCCTGAAGGACAACTGGCCAAAAAGCTACGACCTGCGCTGGTTGAAGACGGCCGGTGGCATGTTGTCCGGCAAGGAGGTGCCTTCGCACCGCTTCAATGCCGGTGAAAAGATCGTCTTCTGGGGCGGTGTGCTGTTTCTCGGCGCGATCGTCGCCGGCTCCGGCCTCTACCTCGACAAGGTGATCCCGGGCATGGCCTACGAGCGCGGCGACATGCAGATCGCGCACATGATCCACGCCGTCTCGACGGTGCTGATGATGACGATGTTCCTCGGCCACATCTATATCGGCACGATCGGCATGCGCGGCGCCTACCGGGCGATGCGCGACGGTCATGTCAACGAGGACTGGGCAAAGGAGCACCACGAACTCTGGTACGAGGACATCAAGGCCGGCAAGATCCCGGCCCAGCGCTCCGAGCCGCCGGCCGCGGCCGATCCGGCGCCGGCCGCCGTGCCGCGCTGATTGTCCATCGCCGAACCGTCGACTCGATCCGCCCTGAAGGACCGCATCCATGCACAAATCCTCCCGTCTGATGCTGCTGCTGGCATGTGCCGCATTGACCTCGCAGGTCGCCTTGGCGAAGTTGCCACCGCTTTCCGAGGAGGCGCAGGCCAAGGCCGCCGAAGCTGCTGCAAAGGCGGCGTGGAGCAGCAAGGTCGCTGCCTACCAGCTGTGCGTCGCGCAGGACCGGGTGGCGTCGACCTATCGCGCCAAGCGGATGATGGCCGGCGCCGAAGTCAAGCCGCCGGTCGAGACGCCGCCATGCACCGATCCTGGCCCGTTTGCTGCCGCACCGAACCTCGAGAAGGCTGGCGCCCATTCGGCGCCGGGGCCGACCCCGGCGGCACCGGCTGCAGCGTCGGCATCGGCACCGAAGTCCTGACAACAGGCCGCTGCCGCGCTGCGGCGCATGGGCCGGGCGCTGCCGCGCGGCCGCAAATGCGCTAGCGTTGCAGGATGATGCAGCAACCCCGCCTGACCAGCGCCAGTGCCGAACTGACGCAACAGATCGATGTCGTCGATGAATTCGGCCAGCAGCGCCGCATCGCGATCCCCGCCGAACGCTCGCTGACCGTCTTCGTCGACAAGCGCGAACTGGTCACGCTGATGACGCTCGGTGCCGCGCCCGAGCTGCTGGTGCTCGGCTACCTGTGCAACCAGCGGCTGGTCGCGTCGATCGACGAGATCGATTCGGTCACCGTCGACTGGGATGTCGGCGCTGCGGCGGTCAAGACCCGCCACGGCATCGCGCAGTTCGAGGAAAAGACCGCAAAACGTGTCGTCACGACCGGCTGCGGGCAAGGCACCGTCTTCGGCGAACTGATGGGTGCGCTCGATACCGTCGAGCTGCCTTCGCCGGACGATCCATCGGCGCGGATCAGCCAGGCCACGCTGTATGGCCTGCTCGATGCGATCCGCCAGCAGGAGAGCACCTACAAGTCGGCCGGCTCGGTGCATGGCTGCGCATTGTTCAGGCAGGCCGAGCTGCTCTATTTCGTCGAGGATGTCGGGCGACACAATGCGATCGACACGATCGCCGGCTGGATGGCATTGCGTGGCATGACCGGCGGCGACAAGATCTTCTACACAACGGGCCGGCTGACCAGCGAGATGGTGATCAAGGCGGCGCAGATGGGTGTGCCGGTGATCGTCTCGCGCAGCGGCATCACGCAGATGGGCCATCAGGTCGCCGAGCGGCTCGGCCTCGCGTTGTTCGGCCGCGCGACAAACCGCCATTTCATCTGTTATTGCGGCACCGCACGCTTCGATGCCGCGCCGGAACCGAAGCGCGTGGTGCCGGCAGCCTCCTGAGCTCGACGCGCCCGCATTGGCGGCCGGCTGCCGGCCGCCCGGGTGGCCCCACTTAGAATCGTGCGCAGAGGAAGCGCCCAGCCGCGCATCGACACGACCATGAGCATCAAGAGCGACAAGTGGATACGGCGGATGGCCGAACAGCACGGCATGATCGAGCCGTTCGAGCCCGGCCAGGTCAGGGAATCGGCCGACGGACAGAAAATCGTCAGCTACGGCACCAGCAGTTATGGCTACGACATCCGCTGCGCGCCTGAATTCAAGGTCTTCACGAACATCTACAGCACCGTCGTCGATCCGAAGAATTTCGACGAAAAAAGCTTCGTCGACATCAACAGCGACGTCTGCGTGATCCCGCCGAACAGCTTCGCGCTGGCGCGCACGCTCGAATATTTCCGCATCCCGCGCAATGTGCTGACGATCTGCCTCGGCAAGAGTACCTATGCGCGCTGCGGCATCATCGTCAACGTGACGCCGTTCGAGCCCGAATGGGAAGGCTACGTGACGCTCGAGTTCAGCAACACGACCCCGTTGCCGGCGAAGATCTATGCCGGCGAAGGCTGTGCGCAGGTGCTGTTTTTCGAAAGCGACGAAGTCTGCGAAACCAGCTACAAGGACCGCGCCGGCAAATACCAGGGCCAGCGCGGCGTCACGCTGCCGAGGGCCTGAGACCGCTGATCAGCTGAACGCGCCCTACCAGCGTGGCGCGCGGGAACGATGCGCCCATCAACCGGCGACAGCGGATTGGCTTTATCAGCGCAGCGCCGCCGTCATCTGACACACCATTCGGGGACGGGCTGCGCGCCGCGCGAGGAACGAGGCGCCCCATCAAGCGGCCACCGCGGATCCGGCTCTGCCGGTCCGCCAGTGGCCTTGCAGGCCGCGCCGGGCACAGTGGCCCGGCCCCTCGCCAGGCACAAAAGGTCCACCGGACCTTTTGTGTCCGGGCTCGGCCCCCCTGGGGGGGTGCGCCGAAGGCGCTCCGGGGGGGAGCCCATCTAGTACCAGAATTCCGCCGCCAGATAATGCCCGCTCTGCCTCACGCCGCCATTGGCATATCCGCCGAGCCGGCCGAGGTCGACATACGACGCGGTCAGCGAAAAGTGGCGGTTCGGCGTCCAGGCGAGGTAGACATCCTTCCAGGCGCCATCGCGCGCGTAAGCGCCAAACGGGCCGGCCGGATTGCGGTTGTCGGGCGTGAAGCGGTATTCGGCGCCGAGCGAGAAATCGTGGGTCAGGCGCAGCGCCAACGCCAGCTCGGGGAAGGCCTGGTAGGGATTGGGCTGCGACAGGCCGAGCGCGACGCCGTGCGCCTGGCGCGTCAGATGCAACCGGGTGCGGAGGATCACGCGGTTTTCGGCAAAGGCGCTGGCTGCACTGAAATGGAAGGCCTCTGCCCGGTGGCCGGCATCGAGCGTCGCCAGTGCGCCGTCAACTGCAGCGACACGCCGCGTTGCCTCGGCCCTCTTGCCGCGCTGCTCCAGCCACGTGGTGGCTGTGCGCGCAACGACGCGATCGCGCCACACCAGGCCTTCACCATGCGCTCGCAGCGAGGTGTCGATGGCCAATGCGATTGTTCCACCCGGTGCAGCCACCGCCGGCGCGGCGAAGAACGTCGCGACGCCGAGCAGTGCGAGGCCGATCCAGGCCGATCGGCGTTGCACAGCGCGCACAGCGGGGAGGGCGATCAACAGGTTCTTCATCGAAAACTCCGCGAGGCTTCGCATCGGCGCCGTCGACGATCGGCGGTGCTGACGCGCAATGGGTTGCAGTCGGCCCGAGTGTCGCGTCGCTCGCTGCGCCGCAATGCGCCGAACAGAAGCTGTTTTGGAGCCGAATTCGGTTCACCGGCGCAGCCGTCGCTGTGCGTGGCGGCGAGTCAGAACAGCGGCAGAGTCTCGCCGCGCCGGATCGCGGCCCCGGCACCGCCTTCGCCAAGCTGCGAAACCGGCAGCAACGCGCCGGCGCGCACGCCGAGCAGGCGCAAGCGCCGACTCAGGTCGACGCGCTTCAGGCACTGGCCGGCGGCACGGCGGATCGCCGCGGCATCGGCAACATGGTCGGGCAGCGTCATCGCCCGGCTGACGATGCGGAAATCGTCGAAACGCAGCTTGACCGCGATATTGCGTGTCGCGTAGGCCTTGCGCTCGAGGTCGGCGGCGAGCTGGGCACACAGCCGGTTCAGGATCGCGGCCAGCGCATCGCGGTCTCGCACCGCATGCAGATCCCGATCGAAGGTCGTCTCGCGGCTGATCGAGACCGGCTCGCTGTGGGTCACCAGCGGCCGTTCGTCGCGGCCGTGCGCCGCGGCGTGCAGCCAGGCGCCATAGCTGCGGCCGAAGGTCTCGCACAGCCAGTTCGGTTCGGCGGCCGCGAGGTCGCCGATCGTGTGGATGCCGAAACCAGCCAGCCGCAGGCTCGCCTTCGGGCCGATGCCGTTGATCTTCGCTGCCGGCAACGGCCAGATCCGGTCGGCGATCTCGTCGGCCGCCAGCAGCGTCAGGCCGTCGGGCTTGTCCAGATCGGAGCAGATTTTCGCCAGCAGCTTGTTCGGCGCGACGCCGATCGAGCAATGCAGGCCGGTCGCCGCCGTCACCGCGGCCTTCAACCGTGACGCAAGCGCCTTGCCGGCATCATCCTGCGCACCGGGCAGGTCGCTGAGGTCGATATAGATCTCGTCGATGCCACGATCCTCGACCTGCGGCGCAATCTCGCGCACCGCGGCCTTGAACAGACGGGAGAAATGACGGTACTGGTCGAAATCGACCGGCAGCAGCACCGCGTCCGGTGCCAGCCGTGCCGCCTTCATCACGCCCATGCCGGACGAGACGCCGAAGGCGCGTGCCGCATAGGTCGCGGTGGTGATCACGCCGCGGCCGGCGTAGTCGCGCAGCCGCGCAAATCGCCGGCTGCCGTCCGGACGGATCTGCGGCGCATGCTGGCGGCCGCCGCCGATGACAACCGGCAGGCCTTTCAGTTCGGGGTAGCGGAGCAGGTCGACGGACGCATAAAAGGCGTCCATGTCGAGGTGGGCGATCAGGCGGCGGTTCATCGGCTGGGGCGGCAACAGCCGCTAGCCTAGCCCGAATATTCACCAGGTCGCTGAAAGGCGCTTGAAACGCTGCATGGATGCTGCGTTTCGCGGCCACCGACCACAAGTCCCTGTAGGCTTCATCGCTACCCGGTGAGATATCCGGGCTGGCAGTGCGGCGCAGTGGCGCCGCGCAGCGTGATCGCGTCAGGCCTCGAGGACGGCGCCGATCCTGGCTCTGGAATGGCCGCCGTTCGGGCGGTAGATCGCCGGCACTTCGCGCGGCAGCAGCACGTCGATCGCCCGATCGAGCGCCGCGGTGGCGCGGGCAAAGGATTCGCGTTGCGCGGCGACATGGCCGCCGGTATTCGCCAGCCGGCGACGCAGCGCCGGCGGGATCGGTGCATTGCGGGCGGCGCGCGAAAAATCGTCGATCGCGCTGGCCAGCGAGCGCTGCAGTTCGGCCGATTCGCGCTCGATGGCCGGCAGGTCGCGCTGCAGCAGCGCCTCGCCGAGTGCCGCGAGCCGTGTCTCGACAGCGCTCAGGCTCAGTTCGAGGCCTGCATTGCTTGCCTGGTCGAGGTCGCTCTGCGGTTGGCCCGGAATCGACGCTGCGTTGGCTGCGCTCGGAACGTTCATGCTTGTCTGCTCACCGGTGAGGGGGGTCGAAAGGAAGCGGCGGCCGGACCGCTGGTGCGGCCGGCTCGGTATCGCAACAGGCGCGTCAGTGCGGCCGGCTCAGCAATTCCCTGGCGTTGGCCAGCAGCTTGTCGGCAATCGCTTCCGGATTGACCTTGAATTGACCCTGGCTGATCGCATTCGAGATGCGCTCGACCTTGGCCGCATCGAAATCCGCGTCGGCGCCATCGAGCAGCGTGGTCGCGGCATTCGACAGTTCAACCTTGGCGCTGCCGGTGCTGCCCGCGGCCGTTGTACGCTCCGCATCGGCCGCCTTGCCACGCGGGGTCGCAACCGGTTGCAGACCGGGCTTGTCGATTGGGTTGCCGATTTTCATCACATACTCCTGAAAGGCATTGCCGTCGAAGGGGCTGTGCCGGGTTCACGCGGGTCCATTGACACTGTTATCGACCGGTTGTCGATCGACTTTAGGGTAATTGTGGAGTCTTTTGCACCGGGCTGGCTTGCGGCAGTCGCTGTCATGGTCGCACCTCGACGCGTCGTTCGCCAGCGGCATAGCCGCTGATGATCTTGCCGGCGTCGGTGCGCACCCGCACCGCCCGGCCCTCGATGCCATGCGACAGCGCCTCGCCCTTGGCGCTGATCGAGAATCCCGGGCCGTTGGCGACAACCTTCACGACATCGCCGGCGGCAAACCACTGGCGCGGCCGCAGGTCGACGGCGCGAACCGCCTGGCCGGCCTGGATGCGGCGCAGCAGCACCCGGCCAGTGGCCTGATCCGGATCGGCAATGATCGGTGATGCTTCTTCGGCCAGATCGATCTCGCCTTGAATCAGATCGTCGGCACCGATCACCGCGCCCTGGGCCAGTGAACCTGCGGCCACCCAGGCCGGACCGAATACCTTCACGGTGATCGGAAGATAGACATTCCATGGCGTCGGGCCCTGCGTGCAGCGCAGTCCGATGCGTGCCTTGCCCCACAGCCGGGTGGCGGTCGGCAGATAGGGTTCGACCCGTTCGCATGGCGCGAGCTTGAGACGTGGATCGAGCCGGCCGACTTCGATCTCGACGCGGTTGACACCGGCAACCGCCTGCTGGCTGCTGTTCAGCGCCAGCTTCTCCAGTTGCATCTGCAGCGACTGCTCGAGTTCGGCCGGCAGCGCGTTCGGCGCAGCGGCGGCACCGCCAGCGGCCGCGCCGGCGCCCGGGTCACCAATCACCAGCGGGCTGACGGTGGCCGCCGATGCGGCAGCCGTCAGGCCGCCGAGCAGCGCCGCGGCGATCGCGACGCGCCGGGCATCGCGCAGCCGCAGTCCGCGCAATCCGCTGCGGGGCGAGTGGTCCAGGGCACGGTGGGTCTGCGTCTTCATGCCGAGACTGTAGTTTCCGCCGCCGTCTGCCATCGCCGCGAATTGCGCCCGGTTGGCCCCGCTTATCCCGCTAATGTTTTGACGGTGGCTGCTCAGAATCCTTCACATCCGGGGAATGGCCGATGCCGATGTGCTGCACATCGCACCGGGTCCAGCCCCCACCGTCGAATCCGCAGGAGCAGCCGATGCTGAACCGTCTCACCGATGCGCTGAATTTCCATGGCGATGCGCTCGCGTTGCGGTCGCAGCGGCAGCAACTGCTGGCCAGCAACATCGCCAACGTCGATACGCCGAACTACCAGGCGCGTGAACTCGATTTCAAGACCGCATTGCGCGATGCCACCGCTCAGCCCGGCGCCGGCGCTGCCGGCCGCGGTGCGATGCTGGCAACGAGCAGCCGCGGCCACATCACCGCCGGACCGGCGCTGGCGTCGACCGCAGGGCTGGCCGGTGACCGCTTCCTGTATGCACGTCCGGCACAGACCAACCTCGACGGCAATACCGTCGACATGGACCGCGAGCGCGCGAGTTTTGCCGACAACGCGGTCAAGTACGAAGCCAGCCTGCGCTTCATCAACGGCAACGTGCGGACCATGCTCGACGCGATCAAGGGGCAATCGTGAGAACGACTGAATCCGCATCGGCAGCACAGGGAGGCAAACCATGAGCCTGGCCACCATCTTCAATGTCTCGGGCAGCGCAATCAGCGCGCAAAGCCAGCGGCTGAACGTCGTCGCATCGAACCTCGCCAACGCCGATACTGTCGCCGGGCCCGACGGCAAGGCCTACAAGGCGCGGATGGTCGAATTCCAGACCCAGCTGCTCGGCGCCTCGCCGGAGGATCCGGCAGCCGCCGGCGTGCGGGTATCGACGATCCGCGAGGACGACAGCCCCGGCAAGCGGCTGCACAACCCGACCCATCCGAATGCCGATGCCGACGGCTATGTGACCTACAGCAACGTCGATCCGGTCAACGAGATGGTCAACATGATCTCGGCATCGCGGTCGTACCAGAACAACGTCGAGGTGATGAATACCGCGAAGACGCTGTTGATGAAGACGCTGCAGATGGGCCAATAAGCCCACACGGCCTCGAACTCCTGAAACGATCCGGAAGCCCCGATGACCACCGTCACCAACAACCTGAATACCGCGCTGCTCGGCGATTCGCCGGCCGCCAGCTCGTCGAAAAGCGACGCGGCCAGTGCCGACCGCTTTCTGAAGCTGCTGGTCACGCAGATGCAGAACCAGGATCCGCTGAACCCGCTCGACAACGCGCAGGTGACCAGCCAGCTCGCGCAGATCAATACCGTCAACGGCATCGAAAAGCTGAACAGCACGGTGCAGGGCTTGTCCGGCCAGTTCATGCAGATGCAGGCGCTGCAGGGCGCCTCGCTGGTCGGCCGCGATGTCGTGATCGCCGGCAACCAGCTGTCATTGACGTCGGGCATCGGCCAGGGCGGCTTCGAACTGGGCGGGCCGGCCGACTCGGTCAGCGTCGAGATCCTGTCGCCCGGCGGCCAGGTCGTCGATACGCTGCAGCTCGGTGCACACAGCGCCGGCAAACACAGTTTCAACTGGCCGGCCGGCAATGCCGATGCCTCCAGCGGACTGAGTTTTCGCGTGCGTTCGGTCAGCGGCGGCGTCGAAACCAGCTCGACCGCGCTGATGAAGGCGCCGGTCACCTCGGTCAGCACCAGCGGCAACAGCCTGCAGCTCGAACTGGCCGGCGGCAGGACCGTCGCCTACGCCGACATCAAGGCATTCAACTGATTTTTTCCCGAACGATCCGCCCGGCAGATCGCCACCCCGTCATCACAAGGACCCCGCCATGAGTTTCCAACAAGGCCTCTCCGGTCTCAATGCCACCAGCAAGAGCCTGGACGTCATCGGCAACAACATCGCCAATGCCAACACCTTCGGCGCGAAGGCCGCGCGGGCCGAGTTCGCCGATGTCTACACCGCATCGCTGAGCGGCACCACCGCAACCAGCATCGGAACCGGTGTCAACCTGGCGGCTGTCTCGCAGCAGTTCACGCAGGGCAGCATCACGACCACCGCCAATTCGATGGACCTGGCGATCAGCGGCTCGGGCTTCTTCCAGATGACCGATGGCCAGAACCCGGCGGTCTACAGCCGCAACGGCCAGTTCAAGATCGACAAGGACGGCTTCATCATCAACAACCAGCAGATGAAGCTGATCGGCTACCAGGCCGACGGCCAGGGCGTGATCCAGCCGGGCCAGGCGAAGCCGCTGCAGCTCCCGACCGCCGGCATCGCGCCGCGGGCGACCGAAGGCATCAAGATGGAGCTGAACCTGGACTCGCGCGCCGCCGCGACCGAGCAGCCCGCCGGCCTGCCGGCGATCGTCTTCTCCGATCCGAAGACGTACAACAATTCGACGTCGGTGACGGTGTTCGATGCGAAGGGCCAGGATGTCGCGCTGACCTACTATTTCCAGAAGTCGGCAAGCCCGCGGGATGACCACTGGAATGTCTACGTCACCGCAAATGGCGAACCGATCAGCGGTACGCCGGGTGCACCGCAGCCGTCGCTCGAGATCCAGTTTGCGCCGAACGGCGGCTCGCCGGACTTCACGCCGGCAGCGGTGCCCCCAGCCTCTCTGCCGGTGGTCGATATCCCGGCGTCGACGAATGTCAATGGCGCACCGACGCTGCCGATCACCGGCGTCGCGCTCGGCTTCACCGGCGTGACCCAGTACGGTGCGAAATTCAGCGTCACCGACATCACGCAGGACGGCTATGCGCCCGGCCAATTGAGTGGCATCTCGATCGAGGGCAACGGCATCGTGCTGGCCCGTTATTCGAACGGCCAGTCGAAGCCGGGTGGCCAGATCGAACTGGCGAACTTCCGCAATCCGCAGGGCCTGAACCCGCAGGGCGGCAATACCTGGACGCGCAGCGTGACCTCGGGTGACCCGGTGCTCGGCATTCCCGGCGACGGCGGCCTCGGCGCACTGCGTGCCGGCGCGCTCGAGGAATCGAACGTCGACCTGACCGGCGAACTGGTCAGCATGATCACCGCGCAGCGGATCTACCAGGCCAATGCGCAGACGATCAAGACGCAGGACCAGGTGCTGCAGACGCTGGTCAACCTGAAATGACGACGGCAACGTCGTCGTGAATCCGGTGCAGTTGCACTGATCGTCGAAACGGAGCGATGCGATGGATCGGATGATCTACCTGTCGATGTCGGGCGCGCGGGCGATGCTCGACCGCCAGGCGGTGCTGGCGAACAACCTCGCCAATGTCTCGACGACCGGATTCCGCGCCGAACTGAGCGCATTCCGTGCGGTGCCGGTCGAAGGCGACGGCGCCAGCACACGCGTCTTCGCGCTCGAGACCTCGGTTGGTTACGACCCAAGCGAGGGGCCGACGATTCCGACCGGCCGCAACCTCGATGTTGCGATGAAGGGCAATGCCTGGCTGGCGCTGCAGTCGCTGAACGGCACCGAGGCGTATACGCGGGCCGGCGCGTTGACGGTGCGCGAGGACCGCACGCTCGTCAACCACAGCGGGCTGGTCGCGCTCGGCGCCAACGGGCCGATCCAGGTGCCGGCGGACAGCGAGATCAGCATCGCCTCCGACGGCACCGTCAGTGCCGTGAAAGGCAATGCGCCGGCGGTTGTCGTCGGCAAGCTGAAGCTGGTGACGCCGGCAGAACCGTTCCAGCGCGGCGCCGATGGCCTGTTCCGCACCCGCGATGCCGCCGCACTGCCGGCCGATCCGGAAGCCAAGCTGCAAGGTGGCGCGCTCGAAGGCTCGAACGTCAGCCCGGTTGGCGGCATGGTCGCGATGATCGCGGCGTCGCGCCAGTTCGAATCCCAGATGAAGCTGCTGCAGACCGCCGAGAGCGACGAGAAGGCAGCCGCCCAGTTGTTGTCGGTCGGCTGAGCCGTACCGATGCCGTGCAAGCGACAACCATGACAAGCACAGGAGTGCCGCGATGATCCGATCCCTATCGATTTCCAAGACGGGCATGGAAGCCCAGCAGTTGCAGCTCGACACGATCGCGCACAACCTCGCCAACGTCAGCAGCAACGGCTTCAAGCGTTCGCATGCGGTGTTCGAGGACCTGATGTACCAGAACCTGCGGCAGGCCGGCAGCAACAACGCCGGCGAGTCGACGCTGCCGACCGGGCTGCAGGTCGGCCTCGGCACCCGCGCGGTGGCGACCGCCCGGCAGTTCAGCCAGGGCAATCTGCAGCAGACCAGCAATCCGCTCGACATGGCGGTGCTCGGCCAGGGATTTTTCGAGGTGCAGATGCCCGACGGCACCGCCGGCTATACCCGCGACGGCTCGTTCCAGGTCAATTCGCAGGGCCAGCTGGTCACCAACAACGGCTATACCGTGACGCCGGGCATCACGATCCCGCCGAATGCGCAAAGCATCAGCGTCGGCAGCGACGGCACCGTCAGCGTGACCTTGCCGGGGCAGGCCGGCGCACAGGCGGTCGGCCAGATCCAGCTTGCGAGTTTCGTCAATCCGGCCGGCCTCGAGCCGAAGGGCCAGAACCTGTTCACCGAAACCGCCGCCTCCGGCAATCCGACGGTCGGAACGCCAGGCCAGAACGGACTCGGCGGGCTGCGCCAGGGTTTTGTCGAGACCTCGAACGTCAATGTCGTCGAGGAACTGGTCGCGATGATCCAGACCCAGCGCGCCTATGAGCTCAATTCGAAGGCGATCCAGACCACCGACCAGATGCTCGCGAAACTGAGCCAGATGTGATGACGCGAGCCAAGTTTTCGAATCTTGCGCGGCCTGCAGCCGTCTTCGGCGGCGCTGCGCTGTGCCTGGCACTGGTCGGCTGCGAGACCGTCAACCGGCGTCCGAAGGTCGATCTGGCACCGACGGTGGTGCGGCCGCTGCCGGTTGTTGCGGTGGCGCCGATCAACAATGGCGCGATCTTCCAGCATGCGCAATACCGGCCGCTGTTCGAGGACCACCGCGCGCGGATGGTCGGCGATGCATTGACGGTGCGGATTGCCGAGAAGGTCTCGGCGACGCAGTCGAGCGTCAGCTCGGTCGACAAGAAGGGCAGCGTCAAGGCCGGCATCAGCGCGATTCCGTTCTTTTCGGCCAATTCGTTCAATCGCGCGAGTGCGACCGGTTCGTCGGCGAACAGCTTCGAAGGCAAGGGCAGCACCGAGAACAGCAACGACTTCTCCGGCACGATCACCGCGCTCGTCACCGACGTGCTGCCGAACGGCCATCTGCTGATCGCCGGCGAGAAACAGGTCGGCGTCAACCACAATGTCGACATCCTGCGCTTTACCGGCCAGGTCGACCCGCGCGCGATCCAGCCCGGCAATGTCGTTGCCTCGGCGCAGATCGCCAATGTGCGGATCGAGAACCGCGGGCGTGGTGCACAGGCCGATGCCCAGGGAATAGCGTGGTTGTCGCGCTTCTTTTTGAGCGTTCTGCCGATTTAAGTTTGCCGAGAATGGGCAACAGCCACTTCAGCTGTTGCCATGAACACCCCGACCCCACCCGAGCACACGCCGTCCACCGGAACCAGCCCTGACCGATTGGTCAGGCTGCTGGTCGTGCTGGCGCTGCTGGCGGCCAGCGCCGCCTTGTGGTGGCCGGCGCCGGCCGAAGCGGCACGGATCAAGGAGGTTGCGTCGGTGCAGGGCGTACGCAGCAACCAGCTGGTCGGCTACGGCATCGTTGTCGGTCTCGACGGCACCGGCGATCAGAGCACGTCGGCGCCGTTCACGACGCAGAGCATCAATGCGATGCTGCAGCAGATGGGTGTCACGGTGCCGGCCGGCACGACGATGCAGCTGAAGAACGTCGCATCGGTGCTGGTCACCGCACAGCTGCCGGCATTTGCGCAACCGGGCCAGACGATCGACGTCAATGTCTCGTCGCTCGGCAATGCAAAAAGCCTGCGCGGCGGCACGCTGATCGTGACGCCGCTGAAAGGCGCCGACGGGCAGGTCTACGCGGTCGCCCAGGGCAACCTGATCGTCAGCGGCGCAGGTGCCGCCGCCGGCGGCAGCCAGGTGCAGATCAACCACCTGAGCGCAGGCCGGATTCCCGATGGCGCGAGCGTCGAGCGTGCGGTGCCGACGCCGCTGAACGACGGCAAAACGCTGCAGCTCGATCTCAATGCGAGTGATTTCAACACCGCCCGCCGGGTCGCCAATGCGATCAACAAGAAGATCGGTTCCGACGTCGCGCAAGCGATCGATGGCCGCGTCGTCAGGGTCAACCTGCCGCCGGAGGCGTCGCGGGTGGCCTTCATGGCCGATATCGAGAACCTCGAGGTCGAGCGCTCGATTCCGTCGGCCAAGGTCGTGATCAATGCGCGCACTGGCTCGGTGGTGATGAACCAGGCGGTGACGCTGGCCGCCTGCGCGGTGGCGCACGGCAGCCTGTCGGTGACGATCGCGACGACGCCGCAGGTCAGCCAGCCGAATGCGCTGGCCGGCGGCCAGACCGCGGTGGTCGAGAAATCCGACATCACGATCAAGCAGGAGCCGGGAGCGCTGATCGCGCTCGCGGCCGGAACGAGTCTGGCCGACGTGGTCAAGGCACTGAATTCGCTGGGCGCGACGCCGCAGGATCTGCTGGCGATATTGCAGGCGATCAAATCGGCAGGCGCGCTGAATGCCGATCTGGAGGTGATTTGATGAAACTCTCGCTGCCAGACAGCCCGATGGCGATCCGCGGCGGTTCGGCGCGGACCGCCGATCTGGCCCTTGCCGGCGATTCGCGCAGCACCGATGCGCTGAAGGCCAAGGCCGCGCGCAATCCGAAGGAAGCGATCAAGGACGCGGCCAAGCAGTTCGAGGCGCTGTTCATGCAGGAACTGATGAAAAGCATGCGCAAGGCGACGCTGGCCACCGGCATGCTCGACAACGACGCCAGCCGGATGGGCACCGAGATGCTCGACCAGCAGTTCGCGACCCAGATGACCGGCATGCCCGGCGGGCTGGCAGCGGCGATCGCCCGCCAGCTCGAACGGCAGATGGGCGGCGGCACGGCGCAGCCGACCGAGCCGCCGAACGGCAAGCTGGCTGGCAGCAGCGACATCGCAACGCCGGAGGAGATCGCGCGCGCTGCCGCTGCGGCCGGCACCGGCACCAAGCAGGCCGATTTCGTCAGCCAGCACAACGATGCCGCGGAAGCCGCCGAGGCGGCGACCGGCATCCCGGCCAGCTTCATGGTCGCGCAGGCGGCGCATGAATCGGGCTGGGGCAAACGCGAAATCAGGAATGCCGACGGCAGCACCTCGTTCAACGTGTTCGGCATCAAGGCCGGCGGCAGCTGGACCGGCAAGACCGCCGAGGTGATGACGACCGAATATGTCAATGGCCGGCCGCGCAAGCAGGTTGCGAGCTTCCGCTCGTACAACTCGTACGAGGAAGCGTTCAAGGACTACGCGAAGCTGATGAAGAACAGCCCGCGCTACAGCCAGGTCGTGGCCAATGCCAGCACCGCGCAGGGCTTCGCGCAAGGCCTGCAGCGCGCCGGTTATGCGACCGACCCGGCCTACGCCGCAAAGCTGACCCAGGTCATCAATACGACGCTGCGGCTGCAGCGCGTATTGACCTGACGGCCGGCGCGAAGGAGCCACGATGCCGGTCAGCCCGTTGATGGCGCTTGGCGCGCAGGCAATGCATGCCAACTACGCGGCATTGCAGACGACCGGCAACAACATCGCGAATGCCCATACCGCCGGCTATTCGCGTCAGCAGGTCGAACTGTCGACCGCGATGGCGCAGGGCAGCCCGTCGGGCTTCTTCGGCCGCGGCGTCGACGTGACGACGGTGACCCGGCTGCACAACCAGTTTCTGACCCGCGAGGCGGCGGCCAGCCGTTCGGCGGCAGCCTCCGATGCGGCGCTGAACCGGCAGCTGCAGCAGCTCGAGCGGGTGTTCCAGACCGGCGAGATGGGCATCGGTCATGCAGTCGGCGAATTGTTCAACGCATTCGCGGATGTCGCCGCGAAACCGATGGACCTGTCGGCGCGCCAGGTCGCGCTGGGTCGGATCGACGAGACGGCGGGCCGTTTCCGCACCGCGCAGACGCAGCTCGATACGCTGCAGAGCGGTATCAATCAGGAGCTGAAGACGTCGGTCGCCGCTGCCAACGGCCTGACCCGGCAGATCGCCGATCTGAACCAGCAGATCTCGCTGGCGCGGGGCAGTGGCCATGCGCCGAACGACCTGCTCGATCTGCGCGACTCGACGCTGTCGAAGCTCAGCGAGCTGCTGCAGATCAATACGGTGGCTGCCGACGATGGCAGCGTCAATGTCTTTCTCGCCGGTGGCATGAACCTGGTGCTCGGCACCCAGACGGTCGCGCTGACGACGGTCGCCGACCCCTTCGACCCGGCGAAACTGCAGCTCGGCATCCGCCAGGGCAATGCCGAACTCGAGGTGCCGGCCAACATGCTGGGCGGCGGCTCGATCAGCGGCCTGATGCTGTTCCAGAACCGCGACCTCGTCGATGCGCAGAACCGGCTCGGCCAGCTGGCTGCCGGCGTTGCCGATCAGCTGAACAGGCAGCAGGGCCTGGGCATCGATCTGAACGGCCAGCCCGGCGGTGCGCTGCTGCAGGTTGGCGCTGCGCAGGTGCTGCCGGCCAACAACAACAGCGGCAATGCATCGATTGCATTGACGGTTGCCGACAGCTCGCAGCTTCGCGCCAGCGACTACGAGCTGGTCCGCGACTCCGCCGCCTCGTATTCGCTGCGCCGGCTCAGTGACAACCATGTGTTCAGCCCGCCCGAACTGCCGGCATTGACACCTGGCGTGCTGAGTGCCGGTTTCCGTGTCGACGGCATCACGATCCAGCTGGCCGGTGCCGCCGAACCAGCGAACGGCGACCGTTTCCTGATCCGGCCGCTGGCCGCTGCCGCTCGCGACATCGCGCTGGCGATGGACCATCCACGCGGCATTGCAGCGGCTTCTCCGGTCAGCGCGTCGACCGCTGCAGCGAATACCGGCACGATGGGCATCGACCGGTTGACGGTGCTGACGCCGATTGCCGCGCCGGTGGCCGACGTCGTGTTGCGTTTCGACCGCGACCCGGTGACCCAGGCGACGACCTATACCTGGAGCACCGACGGCGGCGCGACGTTTTCGCCGACGCCAGAGACATTGCTTCCCGGCCAGCCGATTGTTTTCCCGGTCGGCGCTGCCGACCCGCAGTGGCGCCTGAGCCTGCGCGGCACGCCGGCGATTGGCGACAGTGTGCGGATCCAGCCGACCGCGCTGGCGGCGAACAACAACGGCAATGCCAATGCGCTGCTCGGCCTGCGCGATCTGGGAATGATCGGCGCCGACGTCGACAACCAGTCCGGCGGCGTCAGGTCCGCGGCCAGCAGCTTTGGCGATGCCTGGGCCAACCTGCTGGCCGATTTCGGCGTCCGTGTGCAGACCGTGAAGGCGGTGGCCAAGCAATCCGCAGCGGTTGCCGAGGCGGCACAGACGCAGGCTGCCAACAATTCAGGCGTCAACCTCGACGAGGAGGCGGCGCGGATGATCCAGTTCCAGCAGAGCTACCAGGCAGCGGCAAAGATGCTGCAGGTCGCCCAGGCGGTGTTCGATTCGCTGCTGCAGGCGGCATCGCGGTAACGGAGACAGGCGATGAGAATCAGTACCGCAAACAGCTATGACGCCGGCGTCGTTACCTTGCAGCGGCGGCAGACCGAACTGACCGATGCGCAGGAGCGGCTGACCAGCGGCAAGCGGGTGACCCGCGCCAGCGACGATCCGGTCGCCGCGGCCAGGGCCGAACGGGCGCTCGCCGGCGAGGCACGGGTTCGCGCCAGCGAACGCAGTGTCGAAAACAGCCGCTCGATGATGATGCAGGCCGAAGGTGCACTCGGCGAAGCCGGCGAACTGATGCAGCAGGCACGCGAGATCATCGTCAATTCGGGCAATGCGAGCTACGGCGCAGCCGAGCGCAAGTCGATGGCGGTGCAGCTCGGGCAGATCCGCGACCAGCTGATGGCGATCGCGAACCGCTCCGACGGCGCCGGCAGCTTCCTGTTCGGCGGTCAGGGTGCCAGCGTGCAGCCGTTCGTCGATTCGCGCCCGCAAGCCGGTGTCGTGCCCGAGCAGACCGGCGCCACCTATGTCGGCAGCGCCGGCGTTGCGATGACCGAACCGGGCAGCAACCTGCCGCTGGCGCTCGACGGCGCGGCGATCTGGCTGTCGGCGCGAACCGGCAACGGCGTCTTCGACGTCCGTCCGCCAACCGGCGGCCAGGGCGCATGGGTCGAAACGGCGCGCGTCATTGCGCCTGGCTCGATCACCGGCAACAACTACGACGTCGCCTACGACGCAGCGACGCAATCGGTGGCCATCACCAACACCGACACCGGCGCGGTGGTCGGTTCGCGGCCGTTCGTCGCCGGCCAGGCGATCGAGTTCGACGGCATCGAACTGACGCTGAACGGCACGCCGCTCGACGGCGAGACCTACCGCATCGTGCCGTCGACCGCCAATCTGAGCGTCTTCGGCGCGCTCGACAAGGCGGTGGCGGACCTTTCAAATGGCGCCGGTGGCGCGGCGCTGAACCAGTCGGTTTTCGACAATCTGCGCAACCTCGATGCCGCGATGGGCGGGCTGCAGGCGGCGCGGTCACGGGCCGGCGAGGCCTTGTCGCGGATCGACAGCGCGTCGAACCAGCTGGCCAGCGAAAAGCTGCACCACCAGACCGAACGCGCAAGCGCCGAGGACCTGGACATGGTCGCGGCGATCTCGGAGTTCGAGAGCAAGCAAACCGGCTACGATGCAGCGCTGAAATCGTATTCGATGGTCCAGCGCATGTCGCTGTTCCAGTACCTCAACGTTTGAACCTGTCGACGGGTGTCCCTACCGGTGCCCGCGCAGGCGGTGCAAGGCAGGGAGCCATCCAGTGTTCGACATTGCAATCCTCGGTCAGGTGGCGCTTGGCTATTCGCCGTTCATCGACCGCAGCCGCAATGTCACCGCAACGCGGCTGACGATTTTTTCGCTGCGCCCGGAACTGGCGCTCGACGCCGCGGAACTGCTGCATGCGGTCGCCGGCGTCTGGCCGGCCGGCGGCGCCCGGGTCTCGCTGAACGTGACGTCCGAGTCGCTGCTGCGTGACCTGCTCGGCTCCGGCTTGCCGACCAATGTGATGGTCGAGGTGCCGGCCTTCATGGCCGCCGACGAAGCCAATGTCGAATCGATCCGTCGCCTGCACCGCGACGGCATCCAGTTGCTGATCAAGGGCCGGCCGCTGACCGAACTGCCGCGCGAGATCCTGCCGTGTTTCAAATATTCGATCATCGACGTCGTCGATGACCGCCGGCTCGCCGACCCGCGGCCGGTGCCGGCCGGCGTGACGCGCAGCATTTCGCATGTGCAGTCGGGCGTGCGCAGCGTCGGCGCGATGGACGAGAGTTTCAAGCGCGGCGCCGTCGCGGTGCTCGGCTGGCCGTTCGACGACCTGAGCGGCCAGGCGGCATCGACCCGTTCGACGATCCACCCCGACCTGCAGGTCATCGTCGAACTGATCAACCAGGTCGACCACGAGGAACCGATCGAACGCCTCGAGCAGACACTGAAGCGCGACCCGTCGCTGGCCTTCAAGCTGATGCGCTACATCAATTCGGCGGCGTTCGGCTTCCAGGTCGAGATCGGCTCTTTCCGGCATGCGATCATGCTGCTCGGCTACCAGCGGCTGAAGCGCTGGCTGGCGCTGCTGCTGGCCACCGCAAGCAAGGATGCCGACATGCAGCCGGTGATGTTTGCCGCGGTGCGCCGCGGCATGCTGATGGAGGAACTGACGCGGGCGACGTCGGACGAGGCGATGCGCAACGAGATCTTCATCTGCGGCGTTTTTTCGCTGCTCGACTGCATGTTCCGCCAGCCGTTCGATGTGCTGCTGAAATCGCTGCCGGTCAGCGAGCGGATCAGCCAGGCGCTGCTCGAGCAGAGTGGTCCGTACCAGCCGTTCCTCGAACTGGTGAAGGCGATCGAATCGGAGTCTCGAACCGACTACCTCGAGGCGGCGGACGGCCTGCTGATGAGCGTGACCGAAATCAACCGCGCGGTGCTGCGTTCGCTCGGCACCGCGATCCAGCTCGGCTGATGGCGGGCACCAGGGAGATGCCGGAAACCGCGACCGCTGAGGTGACCGGCGCTGCCGTCAACGAACTCATCCGGCTGCAGTGGCAGTCGCCATTTCCGGCCTGGCTGCAGGACCACCGCTTCCGCCTCGTCGATGTCAATCCGGCATTGCTGGCTTTTCTCGGTTTCCCGCGCGAGCGGTTGATCGGCCGCGATCCGGTCGATTTCCAGCCGCCCGAGGACCACGCCCAGATCCGGGCTGCCCGCAAGCGGCAGGCCGAGGAAACCGCCGGCGACGCGGTGGCGCAACTGGTCGAGCAGCGGATGCTCGATGCGCAGGGCCGCGAACGCTGGGCGCGGATCTCGTGCCGGTCGCTGCACGACGATGCCGGCCAGGTGTTCTACCTGTCGATGCTGCAGGACACCACCGCCGAACATGTCGCCCGCGAGCGCGCCGACCGTTCGGCGCGCGAACTCGATGACTGGTTCGTGCTGAGCCCGTTCGGCATGGTCTTGTACGACGAGGCCGGCCTGCTGGTACGCACCAATCCGGCCTTCGAGCAGTTGATCGGCCAGTTGCCGATGACGCTCGACGATGCGCCGGCCAGCCTGCAGCATCTGCTGGCGTGGGACGACAGGATCCGGCCGGGCAAGGGTCGGCAGCGCCTGCCGGAGCTGCAGCCGGGCGGGCCGCCGCTGGTCAGCCAGGGCTGGCTCGCATTGGGCGATGGCAGCCAGCGCCATCTGCGCGCGACGGTGCGCTGCTACCGCACCTTCGACGGAGAACAGCGCTTCATGGCGGTCGTCGAAGACCGCAGCGCTGAGGAGGAACGAGACCTGGCGCAGGTGCAGATCGGTGCGCTGATGGATACCGCAGGTGTCGGGCTGGCGACTTTCCAGGAATCGTCGGGATGGGTGCGGCAGCGTGCCCGGCCTTCGCGGGCGGCGCCGGGCGGCGGCGCCAGCGCCGGCAAGGCGGCCAAACCACTGTCGGCGGCGCTGCAGTCGATCAACCGCGACATCGTGCTGCCTGAATCGCTGCCCGAATACGAGCGGCTGCAGCATGCGCTGCGCCATGCGCAGCAGGCCGAGGTTCGGTATGCGATCCGCCATCCGGAACTCGGCAACCGCTGGCTGCTGACCCGCGTCGAGCCGGCGACGCTGGCCTCCGGCAAGCGCACGACGTCGGTCGTCACGCTCGACATCACCGAGCAGCAGTTGACACTCGCGCGCAGCGAGCAGCTGCTGCGCGAGGTCAGCACCATCCTCGAGAGCAGCGCCGCCGGCATCGCCTATGTGCGCGGCGCGGTGCTGGTGCGCTGCAACCGCCGCTTCGAGGCGATGCTCGGCCTGCGCCGCGGCCGGATCGCCGGCAGCAGCGTGCACGACATCTTCGCCCGCCAGCCGCAGGCGCGGCGCATTCTCGAGGACACGATGAAGGCGCTGGCCGCCGGCAAGCGCTTCGAGACCGAATTCGAGGTCGCGCCGGAACACGAACGCCTGCCGCGCAAGTGGTATGCGCTGTCGGTGCGGCGCACCGGCGCGCCTGGCGAGCAGACCGAAGTGATCGCGGTGCTGTCCGACATCACGCGGCTGAAGACGCAGCAGGCCGAGCTCGAGCGACTGGCCCGGGACCGCGAGCTGATGTTCAGCCTGTCCGAGGTCGGCATCGCCTTCGTCCGCCATGGCTGCATCCAGCGCGCCAACCAGGCGCTCGCGCAGCTGACCGGCCGAACCGTCGAGGAACTGCTGCTGTCGCCGCTGGAGATCCTGTTCGCCGACTCGGCTGCCTACCAGCGTGAGTCCGGCGTCGAGCAGGCGGCGTTGCGCCAGCATGGACGCTGGGTCGGTGAGCGCCAGTTGCGCCGCGTCGACGGGCGTCTGATCTGGGTCCAGGTCAGCCTGCGGCTGGTTCGCGAAGGCGATCCCGGCAGCGGCATGATCGCCGCCTACGTCAATGTCGACGACCGGCACCGCGCCGAACAGGTCGTTGCGCTGCAGGCCGAACGCACGCGGGCGATCCTCGATTCGGTGCTGGTCGGCATCGTCACCGTCGGCCCGCGCGGCATCGAATGGATGAACCGCTCGGCGCGCCGGATGTTCGGCGGCGACCTGGTCGATTTTCTGAACCAGTCGATCGCCACCGTCGCGACGCCCGACCCGGACCATCCGTTCCGCCAGACACACTATCTGAACGAACTGGTCGAAGGCGAGGCGGAGACCTTCGAATGCCAGGTCAAGGCGCGCGACGGCCGCCAGTTCTGGATCGTCGGCAATGTCGTCGCGACCGGCCGCGATGCGACCGGCCGGCAGCTGACCTACGCCCTGCTCGACGTCGAGCGACGCCGCATGGCCGAGGCGCGGATGTCGCAGGCGCAGGCGTCGCTGCAGCGCGTGATCGAGGCGGCGCCGTTGGCGATCAGCCTGCGCGACGCCCGCACGCTGAAGATCCTGCAGGTCAACCAGACCGCTGCACTGAGCGTCGGTCGCAGTCCGAACGAGCTGATCGGTCTCGAGCCGGAACAGATCTTCCCGCCGACGATCGCGGCGCAGCGGCGGGCCGACATGGTGCAGGCACTCGGATCGGCCGAAGTCACGCAACGCGAATACCGCGTCGAACGTGCCGGCGAGGCGCAGGTCTGGGACGCGCGTTATCTGCCGCTGGCAACGGTGGCCGGCCAGGCGCCGAGCCAGCTGCTGATGGTCGCGACCGACGTCACCGAGCAGCGCGCGGCGCAACAGGCGAAATTCGATGCGGCGATCAGCCAGCGCGAGATGCTGGTCAAGGAAGTGCACCACCGGATCAAGAACAATCTGCAGGGCGTCGCCGGCCTGCTGCAGCAGATCGCGCAGCGCAAGCCGGAAGTCGCGCCGGCCATCTCCGAGGTGGTCGCGCAGGTGCAGGCGATCGCACAGGTCTACGGGCTGCAGGTCGGGGTCAGCGGGCCGCTGCGGGTGAAGGCGCTGGTCGAATCGATCACCGCCTCGGTGCAGCGCACCTTCGGCTGCCAGATGGAGCTGGCGATCGTCGGCGATTCGCCGCAGAGCTGGGCGCTGCCGGAGGCGGAGTCGATCCCGGTCGCGTTGACGATCAACGAACTGCTGACCAATGCCGTCAAGCACAGCGCCGGTCTGGCCCGCGTCGACTGCCGGCTCGAGGCCGGCGAGGGCGAGGTGAGGATCGTCATCTCCAACCTCGGGCGCTTGCCCGAGGGTTTCCAGCTCAGCCGCTTCCCGGGAGGTGTGTCCGGCCTCGGGCTGGTGCGTGCATTGCTGCCGCGGCGCAGCGCGGTATTCACGCTCGAGCAGCACCGCGACGAGGTGCGCGCGACGGTGGCGCTGGTGCCGCCGGGGGTGACCCGGCTCGACTAGCACGCCCGAACGGCAGTGGTGCAGGACTGCTCGGCTGTTCAGCCCTGTGGCTTTTTGCAACAATGCGTTGCGGCCGCTCGGCGATGGACCGGCGAAGCGGCTACTTTCTGCGTATTGGCAAAGGTCGAATGGCGAACAAGGGCAAGATCCTGGTGGTGGATGATGACCGGCTGGTGCTGGCCACGCTGGCGCACGGCCTGTCGCAGGCCGGATACGACGTCATCGATACCGACAACGGCGACGATGCGATCCTGCTCGCGCGCGAACACCGCCCCGACCTGGCGCTGCTCGATATCCGGATGGAAGGCAAGAGCGGCTTCGACGTCGCCACCTATCTGCGCGACTATTGCCAGATGCCCTTCATGTTCCTGTCAGCCTTCTCGGACGATGCGACGGTCAACCATGTGAAGCAGCTCGGCGCGGTGGCCTATCTGGTCAAGCCGCTGGATATCCAGCAGATCGTGCCCGCGGTCGAGGCCGCATTTGCCAACATCGAGCGCGGCGCCGTTGCTGCGCGGCCGCAGCCGACTGCCGGGCGCGCGGCCAATGAGCAGGCTGCGATGCTGCCGGCGGTAGCCATGGCCGCCGGCGTATTGATGCACCGTTATTCGCTGTCGCGCACGGCCGCGTTGCAGCGGCTGCAGCGCATCGCCGACAGCGAGGGCAGGCCGCTGGCCGAGCAGGCCGAGCGGCTGCTCGAGGCGGTCGAACTGCTGTCGTCTTCCGGCGAACGCTGAGCGCGCTTTCCGCGCGCGCCGCCGGGGCGGCGGCCGAGCGACTCAGTCCGGGCGGATCGAGAAGTGGAAGCGCGCGCCGCGATTGACTTCCGATTCGGCCCAGATCTCGCCGTTGTGGCGACGGATCACGCGGCGTACCGACGCCAGGCCGATGCCGGTGCCCTGGAAATCATTGGCGCTGTGCAGGCGCTGGAAGACGCCGAACAGCCGATCGGCAAAACGCATGTCGAAGCCGGCGCCGTTGTCGCAGATGCTGAAGGTCTGTTCGTCGCGCGGATGGCGGCCGAAGCTGATCTCGGCCTGTTCGCATTTGCCAGTGTATTTCCACGCGTTGCCGAGCAGGTTCTCGATCACGACGCGCAGCAGCACCGGGTCGCCGACCACCTGCATGCCGTCCTCGATGTGCAACTGCACCTGGCGATCGGGAGACTGCCGGCGCAGATCGTCGGCGACATAGTTCGCCAGTTGCGACAGGTTGACCGGCTGGCGCGCCAGCGGCTGGCTCGACAGGCGCGACAACGCGAGCATCGCGTCGATCATGCTGTTCATCCGTGCTGCGGCGCCGAGCACGCGGTCGAGGTGGTCGTTGCCGACGCGGTCGAGGACGCGGCCGTAGTCCTCCTTCAGGATCCGCGTAAAACCTTCGACGACGCGAATCGGTGCGCGCAGGTCGTGCGAGACGGTATAGCTGAACGATTCCTGATCCTCGGGTGCGGTGTTGGCCGGGGCTGCTGCAGCAGCGGCCGCTGTGGGCGCGGCAGCGCCGGCGAGCGCCGATTGGCCCTCGGTCCGCCGTTGCTCGATCGAGTCGAGCCGCTGGCGCAGCTGCTGTTCGCGCCGCAACAGCGTCAGGCAGAGCATCGCCATCACCAGCATCGCCAGCAACAGCAGTGCCAGCAGCGCCGGCCAGACCCAGGCCGGCATCGCGTGGTCGCCGATCTGCTGCTGGGCATGCGCCGCCGAGGCGAGCATCAGCAGAGGTGCTGCAACAAGCCGCCGATACAGTCGCCCCTCGCCGCAGCGAGGGGCAGCACCCGGCCGGCGCGCTGACGGGTGCTCGGAGTTGCAATGCAGGGGCGCCGTTGCCATTTGAATCATTGTAAGGAGGGCGCGCGCCCGTCCGGCCGCAAGCACGGTCGTCAAGTTTTACCGCTGTCGGCCGATGAAGAGTCGTGGCAGCGCCACAGCGACGAGGCGCCAAACGCAGCCGATAGGCGGCCTGTGGCCGCGGGTCGGCGGCGGATGCGGCACACTATCGCGCTGTGATCTGATGATTAAAAAGGGGTCCGGGGCGCTCGAATCGGCCGTCGGACCGCGCAATCCGATGACCGATTCGAACCGTTCCGAACAAGCCGAACCGATGCCGTTTTCTCGACGCCCGAAGGCAGCCGCCAGCGCCGGAAACGCCGGCGATGCGGGTGCGGGCGCGTCCGGCAGCGAGCGGGGCGCCATTCTCGATCCGGAGTCGTTGCAGCGTCTGCGCGAACTCGATCCGCGCGGCGACGCCCGTCTGCTTGAAAAGGTGATCGACGCCTTTTGCAGCTCGACCGCCAGGCTGCTGCCGCAACTGCGCGAGGCCGCTGCCGCCGCCAATCTGGGCGGCGTCCGTCATGTGGCGCACACGCTCAAATCATCGTCGGCCAGCCTCGGTGCGTTGCAGTTGTCGCGACTTTGTGCCGATCTGGAGCAGCAGATTCGCGACAACGCCGTCGTCGGCCTCGATCGGCAGGTCGAACAGATTGGCACCGAAATCGCGGTCGTGATACAAGCGCTTGATGGCTTGAAGGACGCTGCGCAATGAACCATGACGGGCACCGGGTCGACAACGACGCAATGGCGCAGCCCAAGGTCCTGCTCGTCGACGATGACGAGGTCAACCTGCTGCTGACGTCGCAGGCGCTGCGCGAACGCGGCTTTGCGGTGACCGAGGCGACCAGCGGCGAACACGCGCTGCGGCTGCTTGGCAAGATGGCCCCCGACGTTGCCGTGCTCGATGCGGTGATGCCGGGTCTCGACGGCTTCGAGACCTGCCGCCTGCTGCGCGACCTGCCCGGATTCGAATCGCTGCCGGTGCTGATGCTGACCGGCCTCGACGACGACGCATCGATCAACCGCGCCTACGAGGCCGGCGCGACCGACTTCTTTGTCAAGTCGACCCAGTGGAGCCTGCTCGCCGGCCGGCTGCGTTATCTGCTGCGTTCGTCTCGCACCCGGCAGGAACTGGAACGCAGCAAGGCCAAGCTGGCCCGCGCGCAGGATCTGGCACGGATGGGCAGTTTCGACTGGCGGCGCCAGCAGAGCAGCCTGAACCTGTCGGCCGAAGGGCTGCGTGTGCTCGGCTTCCTGACCGACCAGCCGGTGGGCTTCCGCAAACTGCTGCGGATGTTGTCGTACGAAGACCGCGGCGGCCTGCTCAGCGTGTTGCACGAGATCTTCCGCCACAACTCGGTGATCGCGACCGACATCCCGATGACGCTCGACGACGGGCGGATGCGCATCATCCATACCGAGGCCGAGCCGGAGTTCAACGAACACGGCATGCTGATCGGCTATACCGGCATCGTGCAGGACGTCACCGACCGGCGGATGGCCGAGGACAAGATTCGCCATCTGGCCAATTTCGATGCGCTGACCGGCCTGCCGAACCGCCGCCAGTTGATCTGGCGCGCCGAGCGCGCGCTCGAGCATGCGAAGCGGCTGAACCACCAGGTCGGCCTGTTGCTGATCGACCTCGACCGTTTCAAGGTCATCAACGACACGCTCGGCCACGGCGCCGGCGACGATCTGCTGACCGAGGTCGCGCGGCGGCTGCGCTCGTGCGTTCGCCATTCCGACCAGGTGATGGAAAGCTCGCTCGAGAGCATGGCATCGCGGTCCCACCGCACGCTGGAGGCGGTTGGCCGGCTCGGCGGCGATGAATTCGTCGCGCTGCTGCCCGAGGTGGTCGACGAGATGGATGCCGAACGGGTCGCGATGCGCGTGCTCGACCTGATGCGCGAGCCGATCTTTGTCGGTGGTCAGGAATGTTTTGTCACCGCCAGCGTCGGCATTGCGCTGTACCCGCGTGATGGTGCGACGGTCGCCGACCTGATCCGCAACTCGGACATGGCGATGTATTCGGTCAAGTCGCAGGGCCGCAACAACCTGTCGCTGTACCGGCCTGCACTGGCCGGCAAGGGGCGCGAAAAACTCGAGCTCGAAAGCGCGCTGCACAAGGCGATCGAACGCAACGAACTGGTGCTGCACTACCAGCCGAAGATCGATGTGCGCGCCGCCCGGATGGTCGGCGCCGAGGCGCTGATGCGCTGGCAGCGTGGATCGGTGCTGGTGCCGCCGGGCGATTTCATACCGCTGGCCGAGGAAACCGGGCTGATCATTCCGATGAGCGAATGGGCGATCCGCGAGGCCGCCCGCCAGGTCCGGATCTGGCGCGACAGTTTCGGTTTTGCCGAGTCGATCGCCGTCAACCTGCCGAACCGGCTGTTCGAGCGAACCGACCTTGTCGACCACATCCATGAGGCGGTTTCGCACTACGGCGTACCGCACCATTCGATCGAGCTCGAGATCACCGAGACGGGGCTGATGCGCGATCTGCAGAACGTGATCCCTTCGCTGCACCGGCTCAACGAGATCGGCGTCGAGATCTCGATCGACGACTTCGGCACCGGTTATTCGTCGCTCGCCTACCTGACGACGCTGCCGATCAGCGAACTGAAGATCGACCGCAGCTTCGTGCGCGACCTCGGCATGACGCCGCAGAGTTCGGCGGTGGTCACCGCGATCATCGCGCTGGCGCGTTCGCTCGGCTTGCGTGTGGTGGCCGAAGGGGTCGAGAACCTGCGCCAGATGGAGGTGCTGCATCGGCTCGGCTGCACGGTGATGCAGGGCTTCCTGTTCAGCCGGCCGCAGCTGCCCGATGCCATCGATGCCTGGCTGCAGCAGACCGTGCTGCCGAAAAAGGCGCCGTGGATAGCCCGCGCCAACGAGGGCGCCGATGTGGTGCTCGGCGGCGCGGTGGCTGCGCGCGCCCATCCGGCGGCCTGACCGCCAGCGCGCGATTCAGCCGCGGATTGCCGGCGGCAGATTCGGCGGCGGGTTCTCCCACCATTCCCGCAGCCGCCGCTTGTCGACCTTGCTTGTGGTGCCGCGCGGCAGCGCGTCGACGAAGCGCACGTGGCGCGGTTTCTTGTAGCCGGCGAGCCGGCCGCGGCAATGGTCGATCACCTCCTCGGCGGTCAATGAACTGTCGGCTGTCGTGACGATGTAGGCGACCAGCGATTCGCCCCAACGTGAATCGGGCACGCCGATCACGCCGACTTCGATCACGTCGCCAAGCCCGGCGATGGCCTGCTCGACCTCGATCGGATAAACGACTTCGGTGCCTGTCTTGACCATGTCGGAATTGCGCCCGGCGATCCACAGGAAGCCTTCGTCGTCGCGCCAGGCGAGGTCGCCGGTTCGCCACCAGCCGTTGCGGATGCGGGTCGCGGTCTCGACCGGCTGCATCCAGTAGCCGGCGCAGACAAATGGGCTGCGCACGACGATTTCGCCGACGGCGCCGGGGCCGAGCGGCTGGCCGTCCGCGTCGTCGATGCGGATCTGCACGCCGAAGGCGGCGCGTCCGACCGAGCCGATCTTGCGCACGCCGTCTGCCGCCGGCAGGAAACAGGTCACCGGGCCGCCCTCGGTGCTGCCGTAGTTGTTGATGAATTCGGCCTGCGGGAACAGCGCCTGCGTGCCGCGGATCACCTGCAGCGGCGCGGCCTCGCCGCCGGTGATGATCAGCCGCAGGCAGCTCAGGTCGAGTCGCGGGTCGACGCGCGCGGCAAGCAACCTGCGCAGCATCGTCGGATAGATCGGCACGACGGTACCGCGCTGCTCGGATATGGTGGCCAGCAGCAGCCGCGGGTCGAAGCCGCGCGAGGCGCCGATCACCACGGTGCCGCCGCGCAGCAGCAGCGGCAGCGCCAGGTCCATCAACGGGCCGGCATGGAACAGCGGCCCGAAGACGACGGTGGTGTCACGCTCGGACAGGCCGAAATCGATGATCTTCGCGCTCGACGAGGCATATGCGCCGGCATGGGTGTAGATCACGCCCTTCGGCGCACCGGTCGTGCCCGATGAAAACATCAGCATCAGCACGGTGTCGGCGGCCGGTGCCGGTTGTTGCTCGTTGGCCGGCCCGGCGCGCAGCCAGCGCTCGTAGCTGGCGCCGGCAGGCGCGGCCGGCTCGGGCCGGTCGTCGAGCCACAGCAACTGCGCGGGGTAGCCGGGCTCGTCCTGCAGCGGTGCAAGCGTGCTCGAGAACGATTCGCCGGCAATCATCAGTTCCGGCGAACACGATGCCAGGATGCGCCCGATCTCTGCGCTGACCAGGCGGAAATTGATCGGCACGAAGATCGCACCGAGCATCGCGCAACCGAACATCAGCTCGAAGAACTGCGGGCAGTTGTGGGCCAGCAGCGCTACCCGGTCACCGCGCCGGATGCCGCTCGCTGCCAGTTCGCGCGCGACCCGGCAGGAACGGGCGTGCAGCTCTGCGTAGCTGGTGCGGCGTTGGCCATAAACCAGCGCAGTGGCAGCCGGACGGCGTTCGGCCTGCACGGCGAGTTGGATTGCGATCAAGAATTTTCTCCGCGGCGATGCGCTCGCCATGATGCCAGCCGGTGGCCGATCCAGCCGCCCGGGCGCAATGCCGCCTGGAAGCCGTCAGGAAACAGCAGGATCACGCCGATGATGATCATGCCCATTGCGCCGAGGTGCCAGTTCAGCAGCTTGCTCCAGGTGAAGTTGGCCAGCAGCTCGACGGCGAACGCGCCGGCAACCGGGCCGAATACCGTGCCGGCGCCGCCGAGCAGCAGGATCACGAAGGCCTTCACCGCCAGCCCCATGTCGAACATCGACGGCGGATCGATGTAGGTCAGCCACCAGGCCTGGATCGCACCAACCGCGCCGGTCATTGCGGCGCTGATCATCCAGGCCGCGGTCTTGTAGCGTGTCGTGTGCAGGCCGCAGGCCTCGGCCTTGGTCTCGTTGTCGCGGATCGCCCGGCAGCCGAGCCCGAGCCGGCGGCGATCGAATTCCCAGGTGATCCAGGTCGCCAGCAGCAGCGCTGCCAGCAGCAGGAAATAGAAGCGCCGGGCATTGAACAGCGGGCCGCCGTCAGGCAGCGGCAGCGACAGGCCCATGCCGCCGCCGGTCAGCGCCGACCAATTGGCAACCACCTCGCGCACGGCCTCGTTCAGGCCAAGTGTCGCGATCGCGAAATAATGGCCTTTCAGCCGCAGCAACGGCGGCCCGATCGCCAGCGCCAGCGTCGCGCAGAACAGTGTTGCGACGAGCGCTGCGGGTGCAAACGACCAGCCTGCGGTGCCCATCAGGATCGCAGTGGCATAGGCGCCGAGGCCGAAGAAGACGATGTTGCCGAATGCCGGGTAGCCGGTATAGCCGGCCATCAGGTTGATGCCCTGCGCAATCACCGCCATCGTGAATACCGCCGACAACACGCGCATCCAGTAGGCGTTGAGCCAGAACGGTGCCACCGCGAGCAGCAGCACCGCGAGCGCACACAGCAGCGGCAGCCAGCGGCTGAGCCGGCGCTGGTCGGCGTGATTGCTGGCGGCGCTAGCGGACACGGGCATCTCCGCCGGTGCGGGTGCCGAACAGGCCGCGCGGGCGCAGCAGCAGGATCGCCAGCAGCAGGAAGAAGCTGACCGCATCGCGCAGCCCCGGCGCGCCGAGGCCGGAGACCAGGTTTTCGGCGACACCGAGCACGATCGCCGCGACGATGGCGCCGGTCATGCTGCCCAGACCACCGAGCAGCACGATGACGAAGGATTTCAGCGTGAAGCTGTCGCCGGCGATCGGTGAAAACGCATACAGCGCGGCCATCAGCGAACCCGATGCGCCGGCCAATGCGGCGCCGATGCCGAAGGCCAGCATGCGCACGCGGCGCACGTCGATGCCGAGTGTCGCCGCGCCGCGCGGATTCTGCGCCACTGCATGGATCGCGTTGCCGAGCCGCGAGCGGCTCATGAACAGGTACAGCAGCCCGGTCAGTCCGAGTGCGAGCACGAATACCGCGATCCGCGTCCACGGCAGCCGGATCGGGCCGATCTGCAGCGCGGCGCTGGCATAAGGCATCGTCACCGCGCGGATGTCGGCGCTGAACAGCTGCAGCAGGATGTTGATGACGACCATGTTGACGCCGAAGGTCAGCACCAGCGTCATGAACATCGAACGGTGGATCACCCGCTCGATCAGAAAACGCTGCAGCAGCGCGCCGAGAACAAACAGCAGCGCGGCAGCAGCCGGCAAGGTCAGGAACGGGTCGATGCCGGTGTGCACATGCAGCCACCAGGTCAGGTAGGCGCCGGTCAGGATCATCGAGCCGTGCGCGAGGTTGATCAGCCCGGTGACGCCCCAGATCACCGAAAACCCGATCGCCATGCACGCATACAGGCCGCCCAGCAGGATGCCGGACAACACGACCTGCAGCGTCAGCATGGCGGCAGCGCCGGTGGCGTCGTCGCCATGCGCTGGTTCACGGCGGCGCCCGCCTGCTGCGGCTGCGCCGCGCCACCGACAGCCGCAGTGTCACCGCGGCGCCATCGGATAGATGAACTTGGCCTTCGCGCCTTCGAGCGGAAAGACGACGACCGGCTTGCCGTTCTGCAACTGCACGACCGACATGCCCTTCGCGATATTCTGGCCACGTTCGTTGAAGCGCACCGGGCCATAGGCCGTCATGATGTTGGTCTGCGCGAGCGCATCGCGCACCTTCTGCGGATCGAGCGAGCCGGCCTTCTCGATCGCGCGCTGATAGACCTCGAGCGCGGCGGTCGATTGCGGCGGGTGGTAATCGCACTCATGGCCGAGCCTGGCCTTGCACAGGTCGGCATAGTCCTTTGCGGTCCAGCCGAAAATCTCGTCCTTCCACGCCAGGTCGGAGGTCCACTGCACCGGCTCGAGGATGTGCTCGGCGCGGCTGCCGAGCGCCTCGACGAAGCCGGGCAGCGTCGGGCCGAGCGTGAAGCCGATCATCTTCAGCGGCACCTTCTGCTCCGACGTCTGGCGGGCGACGACGATCAGGTCGCCGGTATAGCCGGCCGCGATCAGCGCATCGGGGCGGGCCGCCTTCACAGCCTCGACCATCGCCGCGAAATCCTTGGTGCCGCTCGGATAGGCCGCCTTGTAGACGACCTCGAGACCGGCTTCCTTCGCCTGCCGCTCGGCGGCATCGATGCTGGCTTGCGGGAACAGCGCGTTTTCGTGGATCAACGCAACGCGTTGTGCACGCGGGTTGGCCGCCGCTGCCATCTTGATGAAGTTGCCGGTGTACTGGTCGACCGGCGTCAGTGTCGCAAACAGGTATTTGAAGCCGCGGCTGTAGACATTGGTCGCCGCGGCATGGGCGGCGACCATCGGCAGCTGGTATTTTTCGGTGACGGCACTGGCGGCGAATGTGATGCCGCTCGAATACGGGCCGAGCAGCAGCTTGATGCCGTCTTCATTGATCAGCTTCTCGTACAGCTTGACCGAGGTGCTGGCATCGCTCTGGTCGTCGTAATACTTGATCGCGACCTTGTAGCTCTTGCCGCCGACCTTGATGCCGCCGCGCTTGTTGATCTCCTCGACATAGATGTCGTAGCCTTCCTTCGCGAGCCGGCCCTCGGTCGAGACCTTGCCGGTCAGCGACAGCGCGGCACCGAAGGTGATCGTGTCCTGCTGCGCCTGCGCGGGCAGGCCGAACAGCGTCGTGGCGGCGGCCGCGGCGATGGCCGAGACAACACGGCGGCGCAGGCGGACGGAATCAGATGGTCGATGCATGGCGATATCCCCAGTTGGACGGAAAAGAGATTGAAACCGGATGCGACGGTAACCGATCATCAATTGTGTTGACCAGCTTTTGCTGCGTCGCCAGCGCTTAAAGTCGGCGCATTTGCGACAGCACAATCTGATGATCCGCGCCGCTACAGCGTACGACGCCAATGCCATGCTCACCGGAGGCGCCTCTTGAATGAGGCCGGGCAATCGCGCGCTGACGTGCTGCTGCGGCTGCATGATGTCAGCAAACGCTTTGGCGGCGTGCTGGCCAACGACGGCATCTCGTTCGATGTGCCGCGCGGCGCGCTGGTCGGGCTGATCGGACCGAATGGCTCCGGCAAGACGACGCTGCTGAATGCGATTGCCGGGCTGGCGCCGCCGGACGCCGGGACCGTCGTCTTCGACGGCAGAGTGTTGGCCAAGCTGGGCAGCGCGGCGACCGCGCGCCTCGGCCTGCTGCGCACCTTCCAGGATGCCGGCATCTTCGGCGGCATCAGCGTATTGCAGAACATGCTGGCGAGCCGGCCGCGCGCCGGCGAGCGATTGCCAGCGCTGTGGCAGCGCGGCGACCGTGCAACGGCCGAGCGGGCGATGCAGTGGCTCGACTTCGTCGGCCTGGCCGCGCAGCGCGAGCAGCCGGCCGGCGAACTGTCGTATGGCCAGCGCAAGCTGCTCGAGTTTGCGATGGCCTTGATGGGCGAGCCGCGGATGCTGCTGCTCGACGAGCCGACCGCCGGTGTCAGCCCGGCGATGGTGCCGCAGCTGGTCGACCGGCTGCGCCGCGCCAATGCCGAGCTTGGCATCACGCTGCTGTTTGTCGAACACAACATGCAGGTTGTCGTCGATCTCGCGCAGCAGGTGGTCTGCCTGGCGCGCGGGCGGGTGCTCGCACGCGGCACGCCGGCCGAGATACGGGCTGACGATCGGGTCATCGAAGCCTATCTCGGCGCCGCATGACGCAGCCTCGCGCACCAACCATGCCGCGGCTGCAGATCGACGGCCTCCATGCCGGCTACGGCCGCTCCGACGTGCTGCACGGCATCGATCTGCAGCTCGGTGTCGGCGAGTCGCTGTGCCTGATCGGGCCGAATGGCGCCGGCAAGTCGACGGTGCTGAATGCGGTGTTCGGCCTGGCCGACATCCATGCCGGAACGATCTCGATCGATGGCCTGCCGCTGCAGCGGCGGCTCGGCGCCGCCGAGCGTCTCGGCCGCGCCGGCATCGCCTATGTGCTGCAGGACAGTTCGATCTTTCCGGACCTCAGCGTCGAACAAAACCTGCGCCTCGGTGGCTATCTGATGCGCGATGCTGCGCAGCTTCGGCAATCGGTCGAGGCGATCCTCGATCGCTATCCGAAGCTCGCGCAGCGCCGCTTCGAACCGGCCGCCGCCTTGTCCGGCGGCGAGCGCCGCTTGCTCGAGATCGCGCGCGCGCTGATGATGAAGCCGCGGCTGCTGCTGATCGACGAGCCGTCGATCGGCCTCGAGCCGCGCGCGGTGACGCAGGTGTTCGAGACGCTGCACGGCCTGCAGCGCGACGGCCTGGCGATCCTGCTGGTCGAGCAGAACGTGCGTCAGGGCCTGGCCTTTGCCGACCGCGGCTGTTTGCTGGTCGACGGCCAGGTGGTGAAGATCGGCAGCGGAGCCGAGTTGCGCGCGGATCCGGCGATCGGCCGGATATTTCTCGGAGCGGCCGCGTGACGCAGGCGCCGGTGCGTCCGTTCAAGCCGCTTGGCAGCGCCTCGTTGGCGGTTTTCCGCGCAATGGCATCCGCGCTGTCCCCTCTGGGCTCGGCCTATGTCTGGCTGATGTACCGCAAGGAGCTGGACGAGCCGCTGACGCCCTACCACGCCAAGATCGCGATCGATATCGGACTTGCCGAAGACGCCGAGATGGACACGCTGGCGGCGCTGGTCTACCCGTATCAACCGCGCAAGGCGGCAGCGCGGGCGCACATCTACCGCGATCGGCTGCGCGGCGGCAGCCTCTGTTTTGTTGCCCGCATCGACGGCGCAATCGTCGCGTCGAACTGGATCCGCGTGAAGACCGCGGTCGGCGTTGACCAGATGCGGATGCATTTCGGCGACGACGAGATCTACACGACCGACGCCTATACTGCTCACGAATGGCGGGGCCAGGGCATCCACCCGGCGCTGAACCAGACGATGCTCGAATATGCCCGGCAGCAGGGCTATCGCGTCGCCTATACGCTGGTTCGCGCCGACAACGAGCGCTCGTCGGTCACGATGGGCCGGGTCGGCTGGCGGCTGGCGGCATCGATGCTGTATTTCCGCCCGTCGTGGTCGCCGGACAAGGCGCTCTGGTGGGTCTGGGGCGATCCCTATCCGATGCCGGTTGGCCGTGGCGCTGGCGCGATGCCGGCAGCAGGGCCTGCAGCCGAGGAAGCTGTTGCCGCAGCGCCGCCTGCGGCCGATGGCGAAGCGGCATCGTTCGATCTCGCGCAATTCGATCAGCGCGAGCTGGTTGCCGATCGGCCGTGGGCGAAGACCTACCGCCTGCGCAAGGATGACGGGTCGATCGCCTGGCTGAAGATCGTGCCGGAAGCGCATGCCGGCGTGCTGCGGGCCGCGGTCCTGCTGGCGGCCGGATTTCCCGCCCATCTGCCGCAGGTGATCGCCTGCGACGACCGTCGGCACGGCTGGTTGCTGACGCACGACCACGGCGGCACCGCGCTCGATCGCGATGCGCCGATCGACGATCTGCTTGCGATGGTCGAGACCTTCGCCCGACTGCAGGCTGCAATGGTGTCGAACCAGGAAATGCTGGACTGCCTGCCTGCAGCGCGCGTGACCCAGTGCCTGACCGAACTGATCGACTTCCTGCGCCCCGACTGGACGACAGCGGACGCCCGGCAGCGGGTCGGTGCGGCGTATTTCATCGGCGCTGCAGAAGCGCAGGCGTTTTATGATGAGCTGCAGCAGGCCGCGCCGCAGCTGGCCCGCCAGCTGGCTGCCGCCTCGTCGCTGCCAGCCACCGTCGACCACGGCGATCTGCAGCCCTCGCATGCGGCAAGAACCCCGGACGGCCAGATCGTGTTGTTCAACTGGACATCGGCAAGACGCGGCCCGGCCGGCTTGTCGCTGCACCGCGTGTTCGGCGGTGTGCTGCCGGCGCTCGAGGCTTTGCAGCCGGCAGTCGACGACTGCTCGGCGTACGATAGGCATCGGCAATTGATGGCGCGTTATGTCGATACGCTGGCCGCTGCGGCGTATGCCGACGAGCAGTCGCTGCGCGCGGGCCTGCCGGCGGCCATCATGGCCGGCGCGATGCTGGACCTGCTGCGCTTTGCGGAATACGCAACCGCCGATGCCGATCAGCGCGCTTGGATCGGCGAGCGACTGCTGACGGATCTGGGCATGCTGCGGTCCTTGTGTGTGCATCTCACCGCCGCCGATCGGCGGCGTATCGAAGTGCCGGGTTCCTGATGCATGCCCGGACGCATTCGCGCACAAGGCCGGCCGCGATCGCACTCACTTCCGTCCGGGGCGCTGCGGGTCGCGCGCACAGGACAAGACGCCAAGACAGCCGATCGCGCGGCGCGACGGATGTCAAGCGGCATGTATGGGATGGTCATCGCGGATCTCGCAACTCACCCTCGGCGGCTTGTTCGCAGGCAGGACAGCCCCAATCGGCCGTCGCCGCGCCTGCGATCGCTTCGAACCCGGGAGATGCCGACCGCCGGAGGGGCCGTCAAGGCGCTCGAGGTCAAGCCTCACGAACTTGGCGGTTGCCGGGTCAACTAGCGACCCGCGCTTGAGGCGCTGCACTCGTGCGCGCGGATGACCCCAGGGGTTTGACCGATGAGCCGGTCCAGGCAACGCCGTGGTGCCAGTAGTCGCGACCCCGGCCAATTCATAGCGCTCCCCTTCTCTGTGGTCGATTCGCCGGCCTACAAGGCGCAGCGCTCAGTGAAGGCAACAATGAAGATTGCTGCCTGACAACCGTCGCCGACCTCAGCCTTGATCTACCCCTTTGTACCACTTGACAGACACAACCTGAAACGCAGCCCTGTTGCTGACGACTGAAAAGAACGACTTGTAAAGACTATCGTGGATTCCCGCTGGTGCGGATATTCCCAGGGATTCCTGCCAGGAGGTGGGCGAACGGCTGATTCATATACCGCCCGCCCCGCGCGCTGGCCGTCAATCGCCGCGAATGCCCTGTTCCTTGACGATCTTCGTGAAACGGGCCGTCTCGGCGTCGACGAAAGCGCGCAACTCCTGCGGCGAGGTGGAGACCGGTTCCGCGCCAAATTCCGCGAACTTCTCGCGCAATGCGGGGCTCTGCATGGCCTTGCTCAGCGCCTTATGGAAATTGTCGGCGACATCCTTCGGCACGCCCGCCGGCAGCCAGATGCTCCACGAGTTGGCGCCGACCAGTTCGGGGTATCCGCTCTCGGCAAAGGTCGGCACGTCGGGCAGTAGCGTGCTGCGCTTGGCTCCCGTGTAGGCAATCGCGCGCAGTTTGCCGGCTCGGATCTGCGGCAGCGCGCTGGGCGGATCGACCGCGATCATTTGCAGCTGGTTGGCCAGCACGTCATTGAGCGCCTTCACGCCGCCCCGGTAGGGCACATGGGTCATCTTGATGCCAGCCGCCTGGTTCAGCATCGCGCCGGTCAGGTGGGCAAAGGTGCCTACACCGCCGGAGCCAAAATTGAGCGCGTCAGGTCGCGCCTTGGCAGCCGAGACGATGTCGGCCAGCGACTTGTACGGCGACTCGGCGTTGACCACCAGCACTGCCGGCCCGGTCGCAATCAGCGATACCGGCTGGAAGTCCTTGGCCATGTCGTAAGGCGTCTTGCGGATCAGCGGTTGAACGATCGCCGAACCGAGCGTGCCCATCGTGAAGGTGTAGCCGTCGGCCGGCTCCCGCGACGCGAAAACCATGCCGATTGCGCCGCCCGCGCCCGGCTTGTTGTCGATGAGTACGTTCTGCCCCATGATCCTCGACAGCTCCTGGCCGAAAACTCGCGCCAGACTGTCCGATGCACCGCCCGGCGGGAAATTGACGACGAAACGCAGCGTCCGCTCGGGATAAGGGTCGGCAGCCATTGCCGCACCGGCTGCGCTCAGACAGACCATCACGCCGGCGATGGTCTTGCGCACGAGTTTGAAGTTCATGTTGTCTCCTTCTGGTGGTGAACACGTTTCGGCAGGATGGCGAAACGACTACTGGGCGTCGGGTCAGTGATCCGGCGGGCCGGCGTGAGGTATCGGCATGCGCAGCGTCATGCCGTTGCGAGCAGGATTTCGTACGGCGTCGAATATGCCGAGAGCAGCGCCTCGGCCTGCGCGCGTGCGTTGGCATCGCCGTCGTGCAGCCGCAGCTTCAGCTTCATCCCGCTGCCGCCGGTATGGGCGATATCGAGATCCCAATGGCAGCGCATCGGCTGCAGCAGTTCGGTGAATACGCGCCTGGCTGCATCGATCTGCAACAGGTGCTTGAGCGGCTTGCCCACTGCCGTCAGCGGCAGCTTGTCGACGAAGACGATCTCCTTCGGAACGGCGGGCCGTTCGGGAATGCGTTCGGCCGCATAACGCAGCAGCTCATCGGCCGTGACCGTGGCGCCGGCATGCAGTTCGACATAGGCGATTGGCAGTTCGCCTGCGTGCGCATCGGGCTTGCCGACAGCCGCCGCCTGCGCCACCCATGGCGACTGCAGCAAGGCGTCCTCGATGATGCCCGGCTCGATGTTGTGGCCGCTGCGGATGATGATGTCTTTGAGCCGCCCGCTGATGCGGACATAACCGTCGGCATCGACGCTGCCGAGATCGCCGGTGACCAGAAAGCCGTCGGCCAGGAATATGCCGCGGTTCTGCGCCTGATCGAGGTAGCCGGCAGCGACGCCGGGGCTTCGCACCATCACCATGCCGATCTCGCCGACGCCGCATTCACGCAGCACCTGACCTTGCTCGTCGACCTGGGCGATCCGTACGGTCGTGTATGGCACGCGAAGCCCTGAGCAGCCGCGCCGGATCTCGCCGTCGCGCGGATCGACTGCCACATGGCTGGTGTTTTCGGTCAGGCCATAGGTCTGCAGCGTGCGTGCGCCGGTGATCGAATGGATGCGCTCCTGTACCGACGGGGCCATCGCCGTCGAGCCGGTCGCGAAATAGGGTCGCAGCGTGGTGATGTTCTCCGTGGTCGGCGGGTTCTTCGCCAGCACCGACAGGGTTGTCGGCACACCGGAGATCTGCGTGATGCCGAAACGCTCGACATAACGCCAGTAGCTCGCGATATAGTTTTTGTCGCGCGCGCCGTGCATGCTCGGCACGATGGTGGTGTGGCCGTCGGCGGTCGATACCAGCCCGCGCACCAGCAGCCCGCCGATGTGGAACAGCGGGGTATCGGACAGCACGACGTCGTCAGGTGTAAACGCCAGGCACAGGTTGGCAGCCCACTGGCGGAACACCATGCCGCCATGGGTGATGCGAACGATCTTCGGATGCCCGGTGGTGCCACCGGAGTGCACATAGCAGGCAATCGAATCACGCTGCGCCGTCGGCCGCTCGAAAGCCAGGCGGTCGCCCGGCTGCGTGCCGGCCGCAGTCAACAGATCACCAGGGTGAGCAGGCGCGAATGGGTCGTGCAGGGTGAACAACTGCGGCGGCTTCTCCATTGCCGCAAGTGCTGCGCTGACGTTCTCCCAGATCGCGAAACCCGGCGTCGGGCCCAGCGCGATGACAACGCGGGCGCCCGATCGGGCGATCAGGTCGCCGAGCGCCTGGGCATCGAGCATCCAGTTGATCGGAAACGGCCGGGCAGCCAGCAGTCCGCCAAGCATCGAGGCGAACAGGCCGGGAACGGTCGGGCTGACGATGGCCACCGCATCGTCCGCGCCGACGCCGCTGGCGCGCAGCAGATTGGCGACCTGCAAGGTGCGGCGTTCGAGATCGGCGAAGCTCCAGGTCAGGATCTCTCCATCGATGTTGCCGTTGTTGGTGACATGCAGCGCGGCGCGCAGCGGCTGGTGACGGCAGCCGTCGAGCAGGTTGAGCGCGAAGTCCCAACGCGTGATCCGCTGGTCCAGCGGCACCGCTTCGATCGCTTCAATGTCGGCGATATGGCGCAGCGGCGGTTGGCGATGGCGCGGCACACTGCCGTCGGGGCCGATCTCCGGCAGCGTGACGGTGCCTTCAGGCTGCAGCAGCGCTGCGGGCACCGGCTTCACCGTGCACCTCCCAGGGCCAGTGTGCGTTCGGCCAACCGGACGTTGGCGTAGTCGACCATCATGCCGCGGTACTGCACCGCGCCTACACCTCGCGCCTCGCCTTCGCGGAAGGCCGCCAGCAGGCCGCTGGCATATTCGATCTCCTCGCCGCTCGGCGAAAACACCTCGTGCATCACGTCGACCTGGGTCGGATGGATCGCCATCTTGGCGGTGCAGCCGAGCTCGCGTGCGAGCTGACATTCGGTGCGCAACGCGTCGAGGTCCTTCAGGTTCATGAATACACCGTCGACGATCCATTGGATGCCGGCGGCGCGGGCATCGACCACCATCTTGCTTCGCGGATAGGCCAGTGCCATGCTGCGCGGCGTCCAGCGGCCGCCCAGGTCGACGATGAAATCCCCCTCCTCGGCACTGGCCATTGCCACGCCGCCAACCCGGGGCGATGCACGGCACAGGTCGAAGGTATTGCGCAGGCCAAGGCATGTCTCGATCAGCGGCACGATCGCCAGCCGGCCCTCGGCGAGGCCGGACTCTGACTCCAGCGAGCGCAGTGCGGAGGCAATGCTCTCGATTTCGGCCGTTTCATCCGCCTTGGGCAAGATCACGCCCATCACCTTGTCCAGATTCGCAGCTTGCTGCAGCACGGCCAGATCGCTCCGCCAGTCGCCGGCGCGCGGATGGTTGATGCGCAGGTAGACCGGCTTGCGCAAACCGGCGGCCAGGGCCTCGCTGATGTTGCGGCGAGCCTGGCCCTTGGCATTGGCCGGCACCGAATCCTCGAGGTCGAAGATCAACGCGTCGGCCTGACCGGTCTGCGCCTTGGCCAGCAGTTCGGGCCGGCTGCCCGGAGCGAACAGCAGCGTACGAAAGAGTCTGACAGCGTCAGTGGCGGCCATGGAAAACGTCCTCTACTTGAATTCTGAAAATTGCCCGCGCGGCTCAGCGGCCCTGCCATACCGGGGGGCGCTTCTCGAGAAAGGCTTTCGGGCCCTCCTTCGCGTCTTCCGTGGTGTAGAGAAACGAAGCCAGGTCCTGTTCGAGTCGCAGCCCGTCTTGCAGCGACATCTCGGCACCGCGATTCACTGCGTTACGGGCCAGCCGCACCGCAACCGGCGCATTGCCGGCCATCTGTTCGGCCAGTGCGACAGCGCGTTGCTGCAGTTCGGCCAGCGGAACCACGTACTCGACCAGGCCGATGGCAAGCGCCTCATCGGCCGGGACGGTACGCCCGGTCAGGATCATCTCCAGTGCACGCGCGTTGCCGATTCGCCGCGACAGGCGCTGCGTTCCGCCATTGCCGGGCATCAGGCCGCGCTTGACCTCGCCGAAGGCAAAACTGGCGCTGTCGGCAGCAAATACCAGGTCGCATTGCAATGCAAGTTCGACTCCGCCACCGATTGCCAGGCCATTGACCGCAGCGATCACCGGCTTGTCGAAATTCGCGAGCCCCTCGCCCTGTTCCCAGCGGAAGCGCTTCATCTCAGAAATCGGTGTTTCGGCGCTGGACTTGGCGAATTCGCGCAGGTCCATGCCAGCCGAGAACGCCTTGTCGCCGCTGCCCGTGACGACCACGGCACCGACCGTCGACTCGCACCGCGCCGCATCGAAGGCGGCACGCAGATCTGCACGCATCTGCATGCTGATTGCGTTCATCGCCTGCGGCCGATTCAGCGCAATCACCGCTACGCGGCCGTGCACCGTTACGGTGATGGTTTCAGGGGTTGGCGTTGTCATGGGGGCAGTGTTGATGCTGATGTGCGCTTCCGCGAGGCAGGAAAAACCTTTCCGCACCTTGTGTGCAGGCCCGCCGCAGCGCCCTGCAAGAACATTGTGGTCAGGATATATCAAGCATTTGAGTTAAGCAAGTGCTTGTTTGAAATCTCGGTAGATCCCCTAGAATCAGCGCCTGGCAAACGTAAAGGGACCGTCGATGGCCGAAGCAACAACCGATCTGGTCGAGCCAGAACTCAGTACCCCGGAGCGCATTCTTCAGGCCGCAGAGCGGCTGTTCAGCGAACGTGGCATCGGCGACGTGAGCCTGCGTGAGATCACCACTGCCGCCGGCGTGAACAGCGCAGCTGCGCACTATCACTTCGGTTCGAAAGATGCCGTGCTGGAAGAACTCTTCACGCGGCGGGCTGAGCCGATCGCGCGGCAACGCGAGCAGATGCTCGGCGCTTTGAAGCTCAATCGCCAAGGGACTCCCCAGCTCGAGGACGTGCTGCGTGCCTTCCTGAAACCGGCGCTTGATTTGCTGAAAACGCCCGAAGGTGTGGCTTTCACCAGGCTGCGCGCGCGGATGGTCTTCGAGCGCGAGGAGGTGCGTCGGCAGGTGATGGGCAAATCCTTCGATCGCACCAACGAGATGGCGCTGCAGGCGCTGGCCAAGGCGCTGCCCAAGCTGGCGCCCACCGAGTTGTACTGGCGCTTCCATTTCATGCTCGGCACGATGGTCTACACCATGGCCCGGCCGGGCCGGATCGAGGCCCTGACCCACGACTCGTTCGACACCTACGATGCCGACGCCGGGCTTGAACAGATGGTCCGTTTCGTCGCTGCCGGCTTTCGCGCGCCATGAGCATCCCGTCCGGATCGCTCCCCTACGCGGGATCCGCAGCATCACCCGGTCTGCCGCAGGGCATCGACGCGTGGCTCGATGATGGTGTGCTGAGCGTCAAGCTCGACCCGTCGCAAGCCGATGCCGAAAATCCGGCGTTCGACCAGGCAATGCAGCGGCTGCTGCAGGACGTGGCCGCCGACGCTGCGGTGCGCGTCGTCGTCTTGCGCGGCGCCGACCAGGGTTTCTGCGCCGGTCTGTCCGCACCGGATCCCGGCGACACAGCGGAATGCTGGTATCCGCGCGGTCTGGCCCAACTGCCGCAACCGGTCGTCGCGATCGTCACCGGCAGCTGCAGTGGTGCGGCGTTTGCGGTCCTCGATGGCTGTGACATCGTATTGGCGGCCGACGACACCGCGTTCTCGCTGCCCCAGGTTGACGAAGGCAGCTTCCCGGACGGTCGTACCGCGTGTGCGATCTCGGATCTGATGACACCGCGCGCGGCTCGGTATTACGCGCTGACCGGTGACCGGTTCGACAGCGTGCGCGCCGAACGCGACGGACTCATCAGCCGCAGCCTGCCGGCGGCTGATCTCGAGCGCGAAAGCTGCGCACTGGCGCGCGAACTCGCGGCAAAGGATGCAACCGCACTGCAGTTCACGAAGGAAACACTGCGCCATGTCGGCTCGATGAGCTGGGACGCGGTGCTCAGCTTCACCGCCGCCAAGTTCGCCGAACTGAAGGCGCTGCAGGCCGGTCGACCGTCGACGCGGGCAGCCGCTGTGGAAAGTTTTCTTGCCGGCAAGAGCAAACCCGGACTCGGTGGCTGACGCGATGCTGAAGATCGAGGACCTCGACGGCGGCATCCGCTGCATCGGGCTGGATCGCGCCGCCAAACGTAATGCCATCGGTGTCGAGCTGACGCTGGCGCTCGAAGGCATTCTTGCGCGCACCGTGCAGGACCGCGACCTGCGCGTCGTCGTCTTCCACGGCATCGGCGGCCATTTTTCGGCCGGCATGGACATGAAGGATTTTTTCGACAGTTCGACCCGTTCGCCCGAACTGCTGCGCCGCGCCCGCGCCGCCACCGAGCGCTGGCGGACGCGTCTGCTGTGCCAGTTGCCGCAGATCAAGATCGCGGCGGTCCAGGGTTACTGTCTTGGTACCGCGCTGCCGATCCTAGCCAGTTCGGACATCGTGCTGGCCGGCCGCGATACACGTTTCGGCCTGCCCGAGATCAACTTCGGCTTCGTGCCGGGTGGGCAGATCCTGAAGTCAGCCGGTACGGCGATGAGCCGGCGCGGGCTGGCGTTCGCCGCGCTGACGGGGCGGCCGTTCGATGTGGAACAGGGGCGCAGCTGGGGCCTCGTCACCGAGGTCGTCGATGGAGACCCGCTCGATCATGCGTTGACGCTGGCGCGGCGACTGGCCGGGCAGCCAATCGCGCCTGCGTCCGATGCGAGGACATTTCTGCGCGATTGACGATCGGCAGGAATCGATCGTATGATTCAATCGATTGCTTAAATCGATTGATACAATCCCTGTGTCCCGCTCCAGCCAACCAAGGAAGTCCCTCGATGAACTTCGGCCTCACCAGTGACCAGCAAGCCATGGTCCACCATGTGCGCACGCTGCTCGACGATGTCTGCAGCATGGAATACGCAGCGCGATGCGACGAGACCCGCACGCCGCCTCGAGAGGCGTTCAATGCGATCGCACGCAACGGCTGGCTCGGCCTGATTGCACCCGAGGATTACGGCGGCGCCGGCGGCACGCCAACCGACCTGGCGCTGCTGCTCGAAGAGACCGGCAACCATTTCGAGGAACTGGGACTGTGGCTGTTCCGCAGCTTCACCTTCGGTTGTTATGCGATCCTCAAGCACGGTACCGAGGAGCAAAAGCAGCGCATCGTTCCGGGCACCGTCAAGGGTGAGCTGAGCTTCGCATTTGCACTCACCGAGCCCGACTCGGGCTCCGACGCAGCCGCACTGCGCACCCGTGCAGTGCTCGACGGCGACCACTTCGTCGTCAACGGGCGCAAGCAGTTCACATCGGGCATGGACATATCCGACTATGTGCTGCTCGCCTGTCGCACCAACGACCTCGGCAAGAAGCAGCTCGGCATCAGCACCTTGCTGGTCGATACGCGGCTGCCGGGTATCGAGGTGCGCAAGATCCTGACGCTCGGTCAGAACGCGATCGGCACGACCGAAGTCACCTACACCAATGTTCGTGTACCACGCAGCGCGCTGCTCGGCGAACTCGACCACGGCTGGAACGTCTGCGAAGACACCTTGCGCTACGAACGGCTTTGCCTGTCGGCGGCGCGCATCGGCGCCGCGCGGCGCGCTTTCGACTTCGCGCTGGACTACGCCAAGACACGCCACCAATTCGGCAAGCCGATCGGCAGCTTCCAGGTTACCCAGCACAAGTTCGCCGACATGAAGGTGATGCTCGACACCTCGCAGACGATGGTTCGTCGCTACGCCTGGCTGATGGAGAACAACCAGGCCGAGCGCGCCGATGCCGCAGTGCTCAAGTACTACGTTGCTGAGTCGTACAAGACGATCTCGGACATCTGCCTGCAGATCCTGGGCGGCTATGGCTACTGCATGGAGTATCCGATGCAGCGCTTCTTCCGCGACTCCCGGCTGGCGACCATCGGCGGCGGCACGTCGGAAGTCCAAAAGAACATCATCGCCGGCACACTGGGGCTCTGAGCCGCTACACCGACGGAATCCAACTCACCGCCGCGGCGTGAACCCAACCATGATCGTCGAATTGCGCACTTACACGATGAAACCCGGCCGAACGGGCGACTTCGTCAATCTCTACCGCCACTGCAGAACCGCCACCTCGGCGGGCTGATCGGCTTCTATGTATCCGAGATCGGGGCGATGAACCAGGTCGTGCACATGTGGCGCTACGACAACCTGGGCGATCGTGAGAAGCGCCGCGCGGCCCTTGACGCCGACCCCGCATGGGCAGAATACCGGCGCGCGTTCGCTGCGCTCGACGTCGTTATCGACCAGCAGTCGCAGATCCTTCGTCCGACCGATTTTTCTCCCAACTGACACCGACCATATCCCATGTCCAGCATCACACTTGCGCAAGCCGACCAACTGGCCGACGAGGCCCTCAAGGTCGGCCGGCAAAAAGCATTCGCTCCGCTCACGGTTGCCATCCTCGACACCGGTGGCCATTTAAAGGTGCTCAAGCGTGAGGAGGGTGCAGGCATCTTGCGGCCGCAAATTGCCATCGGCAAGGCCTGGGGGGCACTCGGCATGGGTTTCGGCGGTCGCGAACTGGCGCGCCGGGCGCAGGCGGTGCCGCATTTCTTCACCGCCATCGACATTGCCTCCGAGGGCCGCATGGTGCCGGTTGCCGGTGGCGCATTGCTGTGCAGCGCCGACGGCACGTTGATGGGTGCCATCGGCATCTCGGGTGATACCTCGGACAACGACGAAGTCTGCATCCTCACGGCGGCCAAGACAGTCGGTGTGGTGGCGGAGACAGGCGATCCGGTTGCCTGACGCCGGCGAGCCGGCCACCGCAACGCATGTGGCCGCACAGACCATGCCCGCAGCCTCCGTCCCCGAAGATCGTCCGGTCGCGCGCAAACGCACACGGCTGCGCGCTGATGAGCGCCATCAGCAGATCCTGCATGGTGCGATCCACTATTTCGCCGAGGCCGGATTCGCCGGCCATACGCGAGAGCTGTCGCGCCGGCTCGGTATCACGCAGCCGCTGCTCTACAGCTATTTCAAATCCAAGCAGGACCTGATCGACCAGGTCTACCTGCATGTGTTCATGGGACGCTTGCAGCCGCACTGGCTCGAACTGCTCGAAGACGAGTCGCGGCCGCTCGGCGAGCGGCTGGTCGATTTCTACGGCACCTATTCAAGCGCCACCTACCGGCCCGAGTGGATCCGCATCTACCTGTTTGCCGGACTGGAAGGCGGCGACTTGAATCGGCGTTATCTGAAACGCGTCAAGTCCGATCTGCTGGTGCCATGCTGCCGGCAATTGCGCCGCCACTGTGGTATCAAGGACTCCGCGCCGGTGTCGGACAGGAAATCGAATTTTTCTGGACCTTGCACGATGGCATCTTCTATACCGCGATCCGTGAAGCCGTGTATCGCCTGCCAATGGCCGTTGCCATTGAGCAAAAAGTGCGTTTTGCCGTCGAGGCCTTTCTGACGGGTGCCCGCGAGGTCTCCCGCGACTGGTCGAGCAGGAGCGCAAGCGGCCTGAAGAGCGCGAAAAATCGAAGTGCTGACTCGTTCAAGCGGTCGTTGCGCCGGGCTCGGGATAGGGCAATCACCCATTTGATTAAATCAATTGATTGATTATCCTGGCGCCCGCATCATACCGGCGCTCGCCGGGCCCCGCCCGCCGCCGTAGCGTCGGCATTTGTCCACACCAGCTGCCCGGCTCTGCCGGGCTGTCTCGCAGAACAGAGGATGAGCCCATGAATATCAGCAAACGCCACTGCCTGGCGGTCGCTGCCGCCACCGCTCTGGGATTGATGGCAGTAACAAGCCATGCCCAGACCTACCCGACCAAGCCGATCCGGGTGATCGTGCCCAGTTCTCCCGGCGGCAGCCCCGATGTGATGGCGCGGATGATCACCGCAGCGATGAGCGAAGAACTCGGTCAGCCGATGGTCGTCGAAACGATTCCCGGTGCCGCCGGCATCATCGGCACCGACAAGGTCGCGAAGTCGCCGGCCGACGGCTACACGCTGCTTTATGGCTTCAATCAGGTGGCGACAATGAATCCGCCGCTGTACAAGAAGCTGCCATATCACCCCGAACGCGACCTTGCGCCGATCGGGCTGACGCTGAACCTCAGCTACATGTGGATCGCGCCCAAGGATTTCGAGCCCAACACAATCGACGAGCTGATCCGCCACAACCGCGCCAAACCGGGTCAGGTGAATTACGCGTCGACCGGGCCGGGGTCTGCCGCGCACCTGGGAGGTCTGCTGCTGGAGCGCATGACAGGTACGCAGATGACCCATGTGCCGTATCGCAGCAACACCAACACCGACCTAATCGCCGGCGTGGTGCAGCTCAAGCTGGACCCGATCCCGGCGTCGATCGAACTGGTCAAAGGCGGCAAGGTCAAGGTGCTGGCCGTCAGTTCAAGAAAAAGGCTGGCCGTGTTACCCGATGTGCCCAGCGTCGCGGAAACGGTGCCGGGTTACGAAATCGTCGGCTGGCAGGGCATCTGGGCGCCGGCGGGGACGCCGGCTGCGATCGTGCAGCGCCTGAATGCCGCGATGGTCAAGGTGGTGCAGATGCCGGAGATGCAGAAGCGCATCCAGGAGCGCGGGGTCGAGCCGCTGGGAACGAGCCCGAAGGAGATGGCCGATCGCATCAACAAGGAACTGGGCGAATGGACCACTCTGCTGAAGCAGGCAAATATCGCCCTCGACTGACCGATCTTCACAGGCCGGCAGTGCATCCGCTTTTGCTATCGATCGATAAATTAACACCCAGGAGACCCCCATGGATTCCCTAGCTCCGGTCGCACCGGCAAGTCGCGCGCATCAGACGCTGGCCCATAACATGACCCTGCTCGCGCATCACGAGCTCGAGGGCTTCGGGGGCATGGGTGAAGGCATTGCAATGCAGCTGACCGATGACGGTCGCCGCGTGTTGTGGATGGCACACGAATCTGCGCCGAAGAATTTCACCGCTGTCGAAGTCACCGACCCGCGCCGGCCGAAGGTGCTGGTGCAGACCGAACTGCCACACATGAAGGTTCGCTCCAATTCGCTCGACGTCAGCGGAAACCTGATGGCGGTTGCCTACCAGACCCAGACCGCAGGGCTGAAGCCTGCCGGCTTCGACCTGTGGAATATCAGCGTGCCCGAACGGCCGGAGCTGATCTCCCATTTCGACTGCTCGGGACCGTTCTCGCGCGGTGTGCACGCCTTGTGGTTCGTCGATGGCAAGACCGTGCACATCGCCGCAGGGGCACCGGACTTCCAGCCACACAACCCGCGGGACCACCAGTTCTACCGAATCATCGACGTCAGCGAGCCGACGCGCCCGGTCGAAGCCGGCCGGTGGTGGATGCCTGGAACGCGGGTCGGCGACAGTGAACCGCAACCGGCCCGGCTGCCGCCGCAATTCGACACCGGATTTCGTGCCCACAACACCAATGTATTTCCCGACCGCCCTGACCGCGCCTATGTCGGATATATCGACGGCGGTGCCGTGGTGCTCGACATCGCCAACCCGGCTGACATCAAGGTGGTGTCGACCTGGAACCATTCACCACCGTTCAACGGCTTCACCCACACCGTGCTGCCGCTGTTCAGCCGCGACCTGTGGATCGTCAGTGACGAGTGTGTGCAGGACGACGGCAAGGACTGGCCGAAACTGGTCTGGGTCGTCGACGCACGCTCGGAAGCCCACCCGCTGCCGATCGGCACCTTTCCGATGCCGCCGCCGGAGGTATTCGCCAAGCGCGGCGGCCGCTTCGGCGCTCACAACCTGCACGAGAACCTGCCGGTGCCGGGGTCGTTCTGCTCCGACACCATCATCATCGGCACCTTCTTTAATGGCGGTGTGCGCGTCTACGACACCAGCAACCCATACCGGGTCGAGGAGATCGCCTATTTCGTTCCCGGCGCTCCGCGGCTGTCACCGGTCGGTGCGGTGCAGCTCAATGACGTCTTCGTCGACGAGAAGCAGATCGTCTATACGATCGACCGCTTCGGCGGCGGTCTCTATATCCTCGAGATGAACATCTGATGCGCACACGCGACCCGGTTGCGGGGCGGCTGCCGGTGACGCTGATCACCGGTTTCCTCGGCAGCGGCAAGACCACGCTGCTGCGCGAACTGCTGCGCCATCCGGCGATGAACCGGGTCGCCGTCGTGATCAATGAGGTCGGCGAGATCGGCATCGACAACGACCTGGTGACGATGGTCAGCGAAAACGTCAGTCTGCTCGCCAATGGCTGCCTGTGCTGCGTGGTGCGCACCGACCTGCAGGAGACGCTGCGCGAACTGTTCGGCCAGCGTCGGGCCGGCGAGATCATCGACTTCGATCGGGTCGTCATCGAGACCACCGGTCTGGCCGATCCGGCGCCGATCGTGCAGACCCTGGCCAGCGACACCATGCTCGGCGCGCATTACCGGCTCGATGGTGTGGTCACCCTGGTCGATGCGGTCAACGGCTCGGGTCAGCTGACATCTCAGCCCGAAGCGCACAAGCAGGTGGCGCTGGCGGACCGCCTGTTCATCACCAAGACCGATCTTGTCGACACGGCGCAACTCGAAGCGCTGTCGACGGAACTGCGGGCGCTGAACCCGCGCGCCGCCATTGATGTGCTGCGCGACGGACGCATCGATCCTGCCGAACTCACCAATCTTGGCTTGAGCAGTGCGAAGGGTGGCGAATCGACACTGCGTTTTCTTGGCGAACTCGAGACGGGCTCCGCTGAAGCAGATGGCGGTTATCTCGGCCAGCGCCTGCCGGCACGCCACGATCCGCGGGTGCAGACCATGTCGCTGCGCTTCGAGCGGCCGTTCAGCTGGGAAACCTTCAGCGCGGCGCTCGACATGCTGATCAACCTGCGCGGACCCGATCTGCTGCGGGTCAAAGGCATCGTCAATGTCGACGGTGCTGCAGTGGTCGTGCAGGGCGTGCAGCATGTGATGCATCCGCCGGTGACACTCGATCGCTGGCCGAGCGACGATACCGACACCCGCATCGTCTTCATCACGCGAGGCATCGCGGAGACGGCAATCCGCGGCCTGTTCGACGCGGTCACCGCGATGCGGTCCTGAAGCGGCGCCGCAAGGCACCGCTGGATTCAGCCGCCAGCGCGCGCTGCGTCCTGAGGCAACGCTGAATCAGCGTCGCCCTGATCAGTTCCGAGCTGGCGCAGACATGCGCTCGAGGACGTCGAAAACGGCGGCCGTATCGTCCTTTGCATGCCCCATTCCCATCGCCGCGTTGTAGACCGGGACACAGGCATTGAACAACGGCGCAGGCACGTTGGCGGCTGCCAGTTCGGCGGCAATCAGCGACATGTCCTTCTGCCAAGTCTGCACCTTCATCGTCGCATCGGTCCAGCCCTGGTTCACCATCATCGGGCCGCGCACCTGCAGCATGCGCGATCCGCCTGCGCCATCGGAAAGCACCTTGACGGCAAGCTCCATGTCGATGCCCATGCGCGAACCCATCAGCAACGCCTCCGCGGCCGATACATTGTGGATGGCCACCAGCAGATTGGCCATCAGCTTCATGCGCATGCCGTTGCCAAAAACGCCAATCGGATAGGTGACACGCGCAAAGCCGTCGAACACCGGCGACATGCGTGAAATCGCGTCGCTGTCACCACTGGCGTACACGGCCAGATCGCGGGTGCGCGCCTGGGCCCCGGTACCCGACAGCGGGCAATCAAGCATCACGATGCCGCGAGCAGCGAGCAGGTCGTGTGCAACCTGCTTGGCCTCAATCGAGAAGGTGCTGGTTTCGGCAACGATCTGCCCGGCAAGGCCATGTGCTGCGATCAGCATGACAGTCTGCTTCAAAGCTGCTTCCCCAGGCAGGCTCAGCAGCAGGACCTCTGAATCCCTGATCACCGACTCGGCATCTCCCAAGGACTGGCCGCCGCACTCTGACAAGGCTTGGCCAGCCACGGGCACCGGATCGTAGCCCCGCACCTCGAAACCGGCGCGCACCAGATTGGCTGACATCGCCGAGCCCATGATGCCAAGGCCGAGCAGGCCAACTTTGCGGATTGACGCAATGCTGCCGGCCACGGCAACCGAGGAAGAATGCGTTGCGCTCATGCCCGCCTGCGGATGTTCTTGATAGGACGCGATTGTTTAGCGACGATCAACGATGACCATCCGAACAGGCGCGAGAAGAAACAGCTGCGACACGGCCGCCGAGGTTCTTGATGGGTGCGTTAATGGGTAACCGACAAAAAGGGCCGTGAAGGCCCTGATTTATCAGCTGCCTGGTGGAAGGCGTGGGATTCGAACCCACGGAGGGCGCAAACCCTCGGCAGTTTTCAAGACTGCTGCCTTAAACCACTCGGCCAGCCTTCCGCGCCCGCCATTGTAGAGGCGGCGCCTGCTGCGCCGTCAGTTGAGGTTCGGCGTGGCGCTGGCGGCGCAGTCGACCTGGATCAGCTCGCGGCGGCCGCCGTCGATGCGCAACGCGCTGAGCGCGCCGCCCCAGACGCAACCGGTATCGAGCGCGACGAGGTTGGGGCGGTTGATCAGGCCGAGCCGTGACCAGTGACCAAAGGCGATCGGCTGGCCGGCGGTGCGGCGGCCCGGTGCGTCGAACCACGGCGTCAGGCCGGGCGGGGCCTCGTCGACCCCCTCCTTGGTCGTGAAGTCGAGCGAGCCGTCGGGCAGCAGGAAGCGGGTGCGCGTCAGCGCATTGATGACCAGGCGCAGGCGGTCGTCGCCGTCGAGGGCGTCGTCCCAGCGCGCCGGCTGGTTGCCGTACATCACCTGCAGGAAGGCGGTCAGGTCCGGGCCGCGCAGCCGCGTCTCAACCTCGGCGGCCAGGCGCATCGTCTGTTCGCGGTCCCACTGCGGCACGACACCGGCGTGCACCATCAGCCAGCCGTCGTCGAAGATCGCCAGCGGCCGCCAGCGCACCCAGTCGATCCAGGCTTCGCGGTCGTCGGCGGTGAGGATGTCGTCGAGCGTGTCGCTGCGGTGGACCTTGCGTACGCCGTGTGCAGCCGCCAACAGGTGCAGGTCGTGGTTGCCGAGCAGGCAGCTCGCTGCGTCGCCGAGCCCGCGCAGCAAACGCAACGTCGCCAGGCTCTGCGGCCCGCGGTTGACCATGTCGCCGAGCACGAACAGCCGGTCGCGGGAGGCCGAGAAATCGATTTTTTCGAGCAGCCGCTGCAGTGCGCCGCAACAGCCCTGTACGTCGCCGATCAGATAGTGCATGGCCCCGATTCTGCTACCCTCGCCGCCACTATCGAATTGCGCACCCGCGGGGTGCCCGTCGCATGGACGTCGCGCTGCTGGTTTTCCTGATTCTTCTGAACGGCATCTTCGCGATGTCGGAGATGGCCTTGACGGCGAGCCGCAAGGCGCGGCTGCAGGTGATGGTCGAGACCGGCGACTCCGGCGCCAAGGCCGCGATGGCGCTGCACGACGATCCGACGCGGTTTCTGTCGGTGGTGCAGATCGGCATCACCTCGATCGGCATCCTGAACGGCATCGTCGGCGAGGCCGCCTTCTCGGCGCCGTTTGCCGCCTGGCTGCGCGACACCTTCGGCATGCAGCAGGGAGCCTCCGACATCACCGCGACCGGCATGATCGTCGTGACGATCACCTTCGCGACGATCATCTTCGGCGAGCTGGTGCCGAAGCGGCTCGGCCAGATGTATCCGGAAAGCGTCGCCCGGCTGGTCGCGAAGCCGATGGACTGGCTGTCGATCCTGGCCAGCCCGTTCGTCAAGCTGCTGGCCTTTTCGACCGTCGGCACGCTGGCGCTGCTGGGCATCAAGGGCGGGCCGAGCCGCAGCGTCACCGAGGAGGAAATCGCCGCTCAGCTCGAAGAGGGGCTGGAGTCCGGCGTCATCGAGGCGCACGAGCACCAGATGGTGCGCAATGTCTTTCGCCTCGACGACCGGCAGGTCGGCTCGATGATGATCCCGCGTTCGGAAATCGTCTGGCTCGACGTCAACCAGTCGGCCGAGGAGATCATGCAGATCGTCTCGACCGAGGAGCATTCGCGCTACCCGGTCTGCCGCAACGGGCTGTCCGACGTCGTCGGCGTGATTTCGGCGCAGACGCTGCTGCGCCAGGCGGTGCAGGGCCTGCCGCTGGCCTTGTCGAAACTGTCCGAAGGCCTGCAGCCTTGTGTCTTCGTGCCGGAGACGCTGTCGGGCATGGAGTTGCTCGAGCAGTTTCGCGCCTCCGGCGCCCAGTTGGTGATGGTCGTCGACGAATACGGCGAAGTGCAGGGGATGATCACCGTGCGCGACGTGCTGGAGGCGATCGCCGGCGAATTCACGACGCCGACCGACGACGATGCCTGGGCGGTGTCGCAGGGCGAGGGCGGCTGGATCTTCGACGGGCTGATTCCGGTCCACGAGTTGAAGGACCGGCTCGATCTGAAGGAGCTGCCGGAAGAAGACCGCGGCCGCTACAACACGCTGGCCGGCATGATCATGCTGCTGCTCGGCCGGCTGCCGATGACCGGCGATACCGTTGACTGGGAGAATTGGCGCTTCCAGGTCGTCGAGATGGAAGGCAAACGCGTCGACCGCGTCTTTGCCACCGCGATCGACGAGAACAATTCCGATGAACAGGCGACAGACACGTCGAACCCATGACCAACCAGTCCTCACCGATCTACCGCGAACCCGTCCAACTCAATGCCCAGCTGCACCGCCACAAGCGGCTGAAGCCGCTTGAGGACCACTCGCTGCTCGGCAGCATCAATGCCGTCTACCTCAACGTCGTCGAGTTCGCACCGGCAGCGCAGTCGTTTCCGATCATTTTCGTGCCGCCAACCACGGCGCAGCCGCAGGTCACGCCGATGGCGATGCTCGGGCTGGTCGCGAAACAGAACCTGTTCGTCGAGGATGGCCGCTGGGACGCATCGTATGTGCCGGCGTTTTTCCGCCGCCTGCCGTATCTGACCGCGCCGTTGCCGGGCACCGACCAGATCGGCGTCTACATCGACATGCAGTGGCCGGGCCTCAACGACACCGATGGCGAACCGCTGTTCACACCCGAGGGGGAGCAGGCGCCGGCACTGAGCCAGGCGATCGAGTTTTTGAAATCCTTCGACGAGGAAGCGAAGCGGACGAGCCAGATCTGTGCGCGGCTGAACGAGATGGAGCTGTTCACCCCGATGAAGGCCGATGTGAAACTGCCGGACGGCGAGACCTTGACGATCGAGGGTTTCATGATCATCGACGAAGCCAAGCTGGCCGAGTTGCCCGACGCAAAGGTGCTCGAACTGCATCGCAGCGGCGCACTCGGCGTGATCCATGCCCATCTGGTGTCGTTGAACCAGGTCAACAACCTGATCCAGCGTCAGGCACGACGCGCGGCAAGCTCGGCCCCCAGCGCGACTGCCACCGCCTGAGCCCGGCTGGCTCCGACATGTTGGCGTCGTTGCCGACCGGTGTGGATGCCGCGGTGGCGGCGACCAGACATGCCACACTTGCATGCGCGCCTGCGCCGCAGGCCGGCGGTGCCCGCCGGTCGCACGCATGTCGGCGCACGCCGTCTACGGGCGGCGCCTGACAGACAACGATCGGATCGAGACGAGATGAGTGCAGCAACCGCAATATCACGCCGCGCCGTGCAACGCCACCCGATGGGGTCGTGATGACGAACTCGACGCGCCAGGTTCTCAGGACTTTCCTGACCGGCCTGCTGGCGGCACTGCCGCTGATCGCGACGGTTGCCGTCTGCGTCTGGGCAATCCGCCTGCTGGTTGCGTGGTTCGGCCCCGGCAGCTATTTCGGCCGCATCCTGGTGGCGATCGGGCTGGGCAACGCCGGCACCGAATTTGCCGCCTATCTGGTCGGCATGCTGACCGTGCTGCTGCTGATCTTTTCGCTCGGCATCCTGGTGCAGACTCGGCTGCGCATCGTGCTTGCGCGAGCGCTGAACGGGATCATGGATCGCATCCCGCTGGTCGGCAAGATCTACGACCTGGCAAAAAAGTTCGTTGATTTATTGGCCCAGCGCGACAGCTCGCAGACCCGCTCGATGAGCCCGGTCTGGTGCCATTTCGGCGGCCCCGGCGGCGCCGCCGTGCTCGGCCTGCTGTCGACCCCGCAGCCGGTCAATGTCGACGGCCGCGCCTATCTTGCGGTGCTGGTGCCGACCGCACCGGTGCCGGTCGGCGGCGGCCTGCTGTATGTGCCGCAGGAGTGGGTCACCCCGGCCAATCTCGGCGCCGAGGCGGTGACCAGCATCTATGTCTCGATGGGCATCACGTCGAGCCAACACCTGGGCAATGCGACGAGTGATGGCACCGCGGAGGCGGCAACCGCCGCCCATCAGTCGGTGGCTGCCGCACCGCAGGCGCTGCCATCGCGCCCGGCTGAACGACCGGACCATTCCGGCTGAGCGGCGGGTGACGCGTGGCGCACGACCAATCGCTGCCGATCGTGCCCTTGACCCCGGCGCAAGCGACCGCCGCCGATGCGCAACGCATCTGGTCCGATTTCAACTCGCTGTTCGAATTTCTGCCGATCGGCGCCTACCGCTCGTCCCCCGATGGCCAGCAGCTGCGCGCCAACCAGGCACTGGTGCGGCTGAACGGTTATTCGACCGAGGCCGAATTGCTGACAGCGGTTGGCGATATCGGCCGCGAGTGGTATGTCGATCCGCGCCGGCGCGAGCAGTTCATCCGCAGCATCGAACGCGACGGCCATGTCAGCGGTTTCGTCGCGGAAGTGCGCCGGCACGCCACCGGCGAGCGGATCTGGATCAGTGAAAACGCCCATGCGGTGCGCGATGCCGACGGGCGGGTCGTCTTCTACGAAGGCACCGTCGAGGAGATCACCGATCGGGTCAATGCAGCGGAATCCGTGCGGCGCAGCGAAGAGGATTTCCGCCGGCTGACCTCGCAGGTGCCCGGCGTCCTGTACCGGCTACGGGTGGCCGCCGACGGCCGGCTGCGCTACGACTTCGTCAGCGATGGCGTGCGCGGCCTGTTCGGCCTGACGCCCGAGCAGGTGCTCGCCGACGCCGCCGCGCTGCTGCGGATGCGGCATCGCGGCGACATGCGGCGGCTCGGCCCGCAGATGAAGGCCGCCTACGATGCCGGCGAACCGCTCGACCTGGTCTTTCGCATCGTGCTCGCCGACGGCACGCGCAAATGGGTCCACCTCAATTCATCGGCGGTTGAACGAACGGATGGTGAATCGGTGCGGGTCGGCGTGATGTTCGACGTCAGTGCCCGCACTGAAGCCGAGGCCGCATTGCGCGAGCGCGACAACCTGTGGAAACTCGCGCTCGAGAGCACCGGCGACGGCTTGTGGGACTGGGATATTGCCACCGGGGTCGAGAGTTTCTCGCAGCGCTTCAGCGAGATGTACGGCTTCGGCGGCCACGATTTCACGGTCGAGGCGGCGCAGTTCGACCAGCGCACCCATCCCGACGACCTCGAACAGATGCTGCGCGATCGCCAGGCGCATCTGGACGGCCATACGCCGGCTTATGTCAATGAACACCGCGTCCGCTGCCGCGATGGCAGCTGGAAGTGGATTCTTGCCCGTGGCATGGTGATCGAGCGTGATGCGCTCGGCCGGCCGACCCGGATGATCGGCACCCACACCGATATCAGCGAGCGCAAGATGTCGGAGGCGCTGATCTGGCAGCAGGCAAATTTCGATTCGCTGACCGGACTGCCGAACCGCCGCATGCTGCGCGACCGGCTCGAACAGCACATCAAGAAAACCGACCGCGCTGCATTGCAGCTCGCATTGCTGTTCATCGACCTCGACCACTTCAAGCAGGTCAACGACAGCGTCGGCCACGAGATGGGCGACCAGCTGCTGGTGCAGGCTGCCGAGCGGATCCGCGGCTGCGTGCGTGGCGTCGATACCGTCGCGCGCCTTGGCGGCGACGAGTTCACCGTCGTCTTGTCCGAGCTGACCGACCCCGAGCGGGCCGGGCAGATCGCGCAGAAGATCGTGCAGTCGTTGTCGGAAGGATTTCGCCTCGGCAGCGAGATGGCGTTTGTCTCGGCGAGCATCGGCATCACGCTGTACCCCGACGATGCGACCGAGATCGACGAGCTGTTCAAACATGCCGACCAGGCGCTGTACGTCGCAAAGGAACGTGGCCGCAATCGGGTCAGCCATTTCACGCCGTCACTCGAGGCTGCTGCGCAGACGCGGCGCATCCTCGCCAACGATTTGCGTGTCGCGCTGCAGGGCGAGCAGTTCAGCGTCGCCTACCAGCCGATCGTCGAGATGGCGAGCGGCCGCATCTTCAAGGCCGAGGCGCTGATCCGCTGGCAGCATCCGCTGCGCGGCGCGATCGGACCGGCCGATTTCATACCGATTGCCGAATCGACCGGGCTGATCGTCGATATCGGCGATTGGGTCTTTCGCCAGGCGGCCGAGCAGGCGGTGCGCTGGCGGGCCGAATTCGACGCCGGTTTCCAGATCAGCGTCAACAAGTCGCCGGTGCAGTTCGTCCACGGCCGCGGCAGCCAGCAGCGCTGGTTCGAACTGCTGCGCGAACTCGGCTTGCCGGGCCAGAGCCTGGTGCTGGAGATCACCGAGGGCCTGCTGCTCGATCCGGCGTCGGGCATCAACGAACAGCTGCTCGAACTGAGCAGAGCCGGCGTCGGCGTCTCGCTCGACGATTTCGGCACCGGTTTTTCTTCGCTGTCGTATCTGCAGCGCTACGACATCGACTATCTGAAGATCGACAAGAGTTTTGTTTTCCACCTCAGCGCCGGATCGAAGAACCTGGCGCTGTGCAAGGCAATCATCGTGATGGCGCACGAGCTGGACATGAAGGTGATCGCGGAAGGCGTCGAGACGGCCGAACAACGCGACCTGCTGGCCGCAGCCGGCTGCGATTTCGCGCAGGGCTTCCTGTATTCACGGCCGGTGCCGGCCGCCGAATTCGAGCGGCTGCTGCGCGGCCGCTGAACCGGCGCCGGCCCGAGGTTTCTCAGCGCCGCCGTCCGCGGGCGCGCCACAACGGCTTCTTGCCTTTCAGATGGCGCTCGATGCCGTCGTTCAGGCGCGAGCGCAGATCGATCACCGCATCGAGCTGCCCGTAAATCCCGGGAAAACGCAGGTCCAGCCACAACCACAGCGTGCAGGCGCGCAGCGCCTGTTCCATCCGGTCGAGCCGGCTGTGTTCGTCGACCTCGTCGAGAAACCACGGGTCTTCGACCTGCCCGGCAAAGGCATGCGCCTCGGCCCAGCCGAGAAAATGCTGCAACTGTTCGTCGCTGCGCGAATCGACCGGCGCCTGCGAATAGGTGAAGCGTTCGCGCAGCGGCAGCCGGCTCGCCCGTTCGTCGAGGTGTTCGGCGATTGCGACCATCTGATCCAGTTCGGCGACCTCGAAATGCGCATCGTCGAGCTGCAGCTGGGCCATGAAGACGCCGAGCACGGCGCCGAGTCGATCCTTGCCGAGGCGGCTTGCGATCGTGTCGACATGCCACCAGTTCGGCGCGACCGCGGCCTTGAAATCGCGGGGCGCACGCGGCGCGGTCGCCAGCAGCTCGCGCAGCTGTTTCGCCGCCGACGGTTCGGCATCGACCATCACGCCGGCAAAACCTTCTTCCTGCAGGCCATAGCGGCCGGCCCGGCCGGCGATCTGGTGCACTTCCGATTCGTCGAGTTCGCGATCGCCGACACCGTCGAACTTGGTCAGCGTGCTGAACAGCACGCGGCGGATCGGCAGGTTCAGCCCCATGCCGATCGCATCGGTGGCGACCAGGATCGCCGCATGGCCCTGCGCAAAGCGTTCGGCCTCGCGGCGCCTGACCTCCGGCGGCAGCGCGCCGTAGATCACCGAGACGCTGTGCCCCTCGGCGGCGACCTGATCGCGCAGCATCAACACGTCGCGGCGGCTGAACGCCACCAACGCATCGCCACTGCGCAGCCCGCCCATCGGCACCGGCGCCGGCAGCAATTTGACCGCCTGCTTGCGCTCGAAATGGCGGATCTCCGGTTGCTCGCCGCACAGCCGCAGCAGATTCTCGATCGCCGGCACCGCATGCACCGAGCAGATGATCAGCAGCTCCTTGGCCGGCACGCCGACGATCGCCTGCGTCCAGGCCCAGCCGCGCGACGGGTCGAAGATCATCTGCGCCTCGTCGATCACCGCGACCTGCACCTCGCTGCGGGTGGCCAGCATCTCGATCGTGCTCGAGACCAGCCGGGCGCCTTCGACCGCCACCTTTTCCTCGCCGGTCAGCAGCGAGCAGGCGACGCCGCGCGCCTGCAGGCGGTCGCGTCCTTCGAGCGCAAGCAGCCGCAGCGGCGCGAGGTAGCAGCCGCCGTCGGCCGCCGCGAGGCGTTCGAATGCCGCATGGGTCTTGCCGCTGTTCGGCGGGCCGACAAACAGCGTGACCTTGCGGCCGAGCCGGCGCGCCAGCGGAAAACTGTCCGGATAACCCTGGAAGCGCAGCTCGATCGTCAGGTCCTCGAGCGTATCGAGCTCGTTGACGCGGTTCGCCCAGCGGCTGAAGGCGCGTTCGCAGCCGGCCTCCAGTTCGACAAACGGCCGCGGCAGCGAACATTCGGCCTGCAAGCCGGGCAGCAGCGACTCCATCCGCTGCGGATTGACCGCGCTGGCCTGATCGACCAGCTTGTCGAGCTGTTCGCGCAGTGCGTCGGCGAGCAGATAGCCGGGTGGCGGGCCAAGCGCCGCCAGCAGTTGCTGCTGGTCGCCATCGCGGAAAAACTGCCAGACCGGATCCGCATCGACCTCGACCAGATGGCTGACCTGGACCTGCCACGGAGCCTTGCCATGTCCGGAGCCGAGCACGACGACGTCGCTGCACAGCCGCTCCCAGTGATCGCCGTTGCGACGCAGGCCCAGCGTGTCGAGCGCCGCGTGACGCTCGAGCAGGCGTGCGCGCACGCCGCGTCCGCTGCCGACCGCATCGAGGTGGCGCAATGCCTGGTCGAACAGCTGCGGCGCGATCCAGCGGCTCGGCCGGGCGCCGGCAGCGGCCTTCTGCAACAGCACCATGCCGCGCTGATCGAGTTGCTCGTCGGTGGCCGGCGCGCCGTCGATGGTGAAATCGGCCGGCGCGACGACCTGCGGCAGCAGATAGGCCGCCTGGCGGACCCGTTCGATCTGCTCCGGTTCGAGCTGGGGCGGCAACCGCTGGCGGTGGCGTGGATTCGGCAGCTGCAGGCTGCGTGGTGGGGTATCGGTTGCAGGCATCCTGCCGAGTCTAGGGCCTCGTCAGGTCACCGCTGCCCGCTGCTGGAAGCGCGGCTCGCGCCATTCGCCGCCGTGCAGCACCTCGACCAGCTGCTCGACCGCGTCCCAGACATCGACGAAGCGCGTATACAACGGCGTGAATCCGAAGCGCAGGATGTCCGGCGCGCGGAAGTCGCCGATCACGCCGCGCGCAATCAACGCCTGCATCACCGGATAGGCATCGGCATGCGAAAAACTGACCTGGCTGCCGCGCACTGCCGGGTCGCGCGGCGATTTCAGCTCGAGACCGTGGCCGGCGCAGCAGGCCTCGACGCGGGCAATGAACAGTTCGCACAATGCGACCGACTTGTTCCGCAATGCAGCGATCCCGCCATGGGCCTCGGCCGCCAGCACGGTGTCGACGCCGCATTCGAGCGCGGCCAGCGACAACAGCGGTGGCGTGCCGCACAGGTAGCGGTCGATGCCGCCGGCCGGCCGATAGTCCGGGCTGAATTCGAATGGTGCGGCATGGCCCATCCAGCCCGACAGCGGCTGACGGAAGTTGTCGACATGGCGCGCATGGGCCCAGACGAAAGCCGGCGCTCCCGGACCACCGTTCAGGTATTTGTAGCCGCAGCCAACCGCAAAATCGGCGTCGCAGCCGTTCAGGTCGACCGGCAGCGCGCCGGCGCTGTGCGCAAGGTCCCAGATCGTCAGCACGCCGTGATCGTGGGCGGCGCGGGTCAGCGCCGCCATGTCGTGCTGGCGGCCGCTGCGGTAATCGACCTGCGTCAGCATCAGGATTGCCGGCCGGTCGGCCAGCAGTTCCGGGATGTCCTCGGCTTCGGCGAGCAGCAAATGCATGCCGTGCTGGCTGGCAAGGCTTTGCGCGATGTACAGATCGGTCGGGAAATTGCGGCGCTCGGAGACGATCAGCTTGCGCATCGGCGGCCGCTCCTGCACCACCGCGATCGCCGCGCTGAGCACCTTGAACAGATTGACCGATGTCGAATCGGCCACCACAAGCTCGTTCTCGCCGGCGCCGACCAGCCGCGCAATCTTGTTGCCCACGCGCTGCGGCAGGTCGATCCAGCCGGCGCTATTCCAGCTCTTGATCAGGTCGCGCCCCCATTCCTCGCTGATCAGTTGCTGGACCCGCGCGGCGGTCGCCTTCGGCAACACACCGAGCGAATTGCCGTCGAGGTAGATCGTGCCGTCAGGCAGATCGAATTGTTCGCGCAACGGCGCGAGCGGGTCGGCGCGGTCGTGTTGTTCGCAGTCGGCGCGGGTCAGGATCGGATCCATCGGGGCATTGCTCATCGGTGGTTGCGCTTGCCGCGAACTTAGCATTGGTTGCGGCTCGACGGGGCGCCTTGTGGCCGACATCCGGGCTGGACACTTGTCGCACCAGGCCGAGGCAAGCAAAATGGCCCGCACTGGGCAAGCCGGAGCGGAGGTGCGCTTCTTGGACGGGCAAGCGGGGGACCTGACGGATCATCGGCGCACGCGCTGTCTGCGGCCATGCGGCATGCGGCGGCGCTGGTTCCACAATGTGATCGGCTGTGCGCTGGCTGCTTCCTGTGTCGGCTCGGCGGCGGCGGCCGATGTGCCACCGGCGAAGCGGGCATTCGAACGCGGCGTCGAATTGCGCCAGCAGGGCCAGATCAGCCGCTCGGTCGATGAGTTGCGTCGTGCCTGCACGCTGGCGCCCGACGAGGCGTCGCGCATGCTGATCCATGGTGAACTCGGCGCATCGCTGCTGCAGGCGCGCCGGCTCGATGAAGCCGCCGAGACCTTGCAGCGCGCTCATGCAGGCTTGCAGGGGCGGCAGCGGGCCCGTGTGGCGCTGGATCTCGGCAACCTCGCGTTGCTGCGCGGGCGCCCCGAGCAGGCGCGCGACCACTATCGGCAGGCCCGTCAGCTCGCAGACGGCGATCCGGGCATCGACATGCCGGCGCGCCTGAACCTTGCCCGTGCAAGCGATGGCGCGGGCGCGATGGCCTTGCTCGAGCAGCTCGAACGCGATCTGGCCGGGCAGCCCGCGTCTGCACAGAAGTGGCGCTGGCAGATCAATCTCGGCCGTCAGTTTGCCGAAAGCGGCGAGGCTGGCATCGCGCCAGCCTGGCGCATCCTCGCCGATGTCGTCCGCTCGGCGGCGGCAGCAGGCGAATCGCTGCTGTTGGCCGAATCGCTGGATGCGTTGGGACAGTTGTATGAGGGACAAGGTCGGCTCGACGACGCGATGCAGGCCAGCCGGCGCGGTTTGGCCGCGGCCGCCGGCTTGAGCGCCGGCTCTGTCGGCGACCTGAACGTCCGCCTCGAGTGGCGGCAGGCCCGCATCGACCGCCAGCAGGGACGCTCGGCGAACGCGCTTGCCGCCTACCAGCGTGCGGTGCAGCATGTCGAGCGGCTGCGCCAGGATCTGCCGATCGACGATGAATCCGGCCGCTCGACCTATCGGACGATGCTGCAGCCGATCTATCTCGGACTCGTCGACCAGTTGCTGCGCAGCGCCGGTGATGCAGCGCCGGCGCCGCGCGCCGCGGCATTGCGCCAGGTCATCGAAACCGTCGAACTGCTGCGCCAGTCCGAACTGCAGGATTACCTCGGCGACCGTTGCGAGGTCGATGCCGTCAAGGGCGGAACCGCAACGGTGCTGCCGCCGGGGCACGCCGTGCTGTATCCGGTCGTGCTCGACGACCGCGTCGAACTGCTGCTGGAAACCAGCACTGGCCTCAGCAGGCATCGCTCGCCGCTGGCGCCTCGGGTGCTTCGCGAAATGGCGCTGCGTTTCGCGGCGACGCTGCGTTTCGGGCAGGCGGATTATCTCGACCAGGCGCGCCGCCTCTACGACGGCGTCCTTCGCCCGGTCGAATCGGCGCTGCAACAGCAGCAGGTGACGACGCTGGTGATGGTGCCGGACGGCGCGCTGCGATTGGTCGCGGTTGGCGCATTCCACGATGGTCAACGCTATGCGATCGAAAAATATGCGATCGCCACCGCGACCGGCCTCAGCATGACCAATACCGCCCGCGACACGCCGATCGACGGCGTATTGCTGGCCGGCCTGGCCGAACCGGGGCCCGTCGTCGACAAGCTCGATCGGCGGGCGATCGCACAGTTGCTCGGGCCGCAGGCAGCAAACCGCTTCAGCGGCGCGGCGGCTGTCGAGAACCGCGGGCTGCGCAGCATGCGGGGCGCCGGGGTGCCGTTGTCGGATGCGGCGCCCGGCGACGCCGACTCCCGGCAGCTTGCATTGCGCGAAGCCTTGTCGCTGCCCGGCGTGCGACGCGAAGTCGCCGCGATCGACCAGGTCGCGGGCGGCGAGCGGTTGCTCGACGAGGCGTTCACGCTGGACAATTTTCGCCGTCAAGCCGAGTCGGGACGGTTCAGCGTGATCCATCTGGCGTCGCACGGCGTCTTCGGCGGCAGCCGCGAGGCGACCTATCTGCTGACATACGACCAGTTGCTGACGCTCGACGACCTGCAGTCGCTGCTGACATCGGATGCATTCCGGCGCCGGCCGATCGAATTGCTGAGCCTGTCGGCCTGCGAAACCGCCGAAGGCGACGACCGTTCGCCGCTCGGCATCTCGGGTGCCGCGATCAAGGCCCGCGCCCGGGCTGTGATGGGTTCGCTGTGGCCGGTCTCCGACGATGCGGCGGTCGATCTGATGGCCGGCTTTTATCGCCGGCTGCTCGAACAACGCGCCGGCAAGGCGCAGGCCTTGCAGCAATCGCAGATCGCGTTGCTGCGCAACCCCGACTATGCACATCCGTTTTTCTGGGCGCCGTTCATCCTGATCGGCAACTGGTTCTGAACGTCCCGCAGTGTCAGACATCAGCAGACCCCATCATCCGCGCAGGCATAGGTTGCCGCTGGCAATCGGCGCGTCGATCGCGATCGCGGCATGGCCGGCTGCGGCCCAGATCGTCACCGATGCGAGCCTCGGCCAGCCGGCGCGGGCACTGACCGGGCCGGCGTATGGCATCGCGCAGAGTCTCGGCCGCCTGTCCGGCGACAACCTGTTCCACAGCTTCCAGCGCTTCGACATCGGCGCCGGCGAGTCGGCGACGTTCTCGACGACGACGCCCGGCATCGCCAATGTGATCAGCCGTGTCACCGGCGGCACGTCGTCGCAGATCAATGGCCGCCTCGCGCTTTCTGCAGCAGACGGCGCACCCGGCTTCTTCTTCATCAATCCGGCCGGCATCACCTTCGGTGCCGGTGCCACGATCGACGTGCCCGGCGCGTTCCATGTCGGCACCGCCGACTTCGTTGCTTTTCCCGACGGGCGCTTCCATGCCGACCTGAATCAGGCGAGCAGTTTTTCGAGCGCGCCGCCGCAGGCCTTCGGTTTTCTCGGCGGCAGCCGTTCCGCGCTGCAACTTCGCGATGGCGCGCAGCTGATATCGCCGCGAGGTCCCGCGATCAGCCTGGTCGGCGGCGATTTGTTGCTCGATGGCGCGACCGTCGGTGCGGGTGGGGGCAGCATCCGGCTCACCGCGGCCGGTACGCAGGCGGGGCAATTTCCGTTCGGCGGGGTTTTGCCGGAAGTCGGCGGCAACTTGACGATGACGCGCAGCGCCTCGGTCTTTTCGCTGGCGGCCGGCGCCGGCAACGGCGCATCGATTGCGCTGCAGGGCGGCCGGATCGCGATCACCGGCGATGCCAACGTCTTCAGCCTGGCCGATGCCGGCAACGGCGGCGCGATCGACATCCGGGCACGCGACAGCCTGCATCTCGGCGCCGGCGGCAATGTCAGCACCGGTACCGACGGCGCCGGCGCTGCCGGCGTGATTCGCGTGCGTGCCGATGACGTGCTGCTCGATGCCGGCGGCTATCTCTACAGCAGTTCATCGGCCGGCAGCAGCGGCGCTGCCGGCGCCATCGACGTCGTCGTTGGGCAGGGGTTGCGCCTCGACAGCGGCGCGAGCATTTCGGCGGCGACCGCCGGTTCGGGTCAGGGCGGCGGCATCCGCCTGCAGGCCGGCAGCATGCACCTCGGCCGTCAATCCTTCGTGCAGGTCGATGCCTTGTCGGCACGGCCGTCCGGCGGTGTCGTGCTCGAGGTGGCCGGAGAACTTTCAATGGCGGATCGCTCCCGCGTCGTCAGCGGAACCTTGGCCGGGGCCGACGCCGGTGCGGTGACGATACGTGCAGGGTCGCTGACGATGTCGAGCGCAAGCTTTGCCGGCAGCCTGGCGCTGCCCGGAGGGACGGGCGCAGCCGGACTGGTCGACGTCATCGTTGCCGGCGACGCACGTCTTGGCAGCACGGCGAGCCTGATCGCGAGTTCGGCCTCCGCCGGCGATGCATCGCCGATCCGCCTGCAGGCAGGCAATCTGCTGCTCGACAATGCCCGCATCAACAGCAACGCCGTCGGCTTGACCGGCGCGTCGGGCAATGTCGAATTGCGCCTGAGCGGCGACCTGCTGCTGCGCAACGGCGGCGCGATCGATTCCAGCACCCTGTCGCGAGGCAATGCCGGCACCATCGTGCTGCGCGCCCGCGACATCGTGCTCAGCGGCGACAGCCGGATTGCCAGCAGCGCGCTCGACAGCACCGGATCGGCCGGGGCGATCGATCTGCAGGCTTCGGGCCGCTTGCATCTGCAGGCCGATTCGACCTTGTCGACCAGCACCTCGACCGCCGGCAATGCGGGGGAAGTGCGGATCGTCGCGAAGTCGCTGCTCATCGAATCCGGCTCGCGGATCACGAGCACCGCGGCAACCGGCAGCAGCGGCATCGGCGGCAACATCGTCGTCACCGCGGCCGAGGAGCTGGCGCTGCGCGGCCAGGCAACGATTGCAGCCAATACGGCCGGCAGCGGCAACGCCGGCAGCGTGCGGCTGAGCAGCGCCGCGGCGACGCTCGACGATCGCTCGTTCGTCAGCACCTCGACAACTGCAGGCAGCAGCGGCAATGCGGGGCGGGTCGACGTGCAGGCAAGCGACAGCTTGCAGCTCCGCGGCAACTCGTTCATCAATTCCGACACCCAGGGTCTCGGCAACGCCGGCCAGGTGACGCTGCGTGCGGGCCGGCTGTTGCTGGAATCCGGATCACGGATCAGCAGCGTTGCCGGCAACGGCAGCCGCGGCGATGCCGGCCTCGTCGAACTGCTGGTCGAGGGTGATCTGCTGCTGCTCAATCCGAGCGCCGAGCTGGGGTTGTCGCCACAGATCTCGACCAGCACATTCGCCACCGGCCGCGGCGGCGAGATCCGCATCCGTGCGGCCAGTATCCTGATCGACGGGCCGGGCGCCGGCATCGTCAGCTTTGCGCAACCCGGCAGCAGCGGGCCGGCCGGCAGCATCACGGTGCAGGCCGCCGGCGAGATGCGTATCCGCAATGGCGGTCTGTCGTCGTCGACCGATGCAGCCGGTGCAGCGGGGCGCGTCGAGGTGCATGCTGCCCGTGTCGTGATCGAAGGCTCGGCCGGCGGCATCAGCGCACTCGCCGGCGCCGCATCGGCGGGCCAGGCCGGCAGCATCCTGGTCCAGGCGGGCGAATCGATCGACCTGCTCGACGGCGGCGTGGTATCGATCGAGAACCAGGCCACGGTCGCCGATCCGTCGACGCGGCAGCCGACGACAGTGCGCTTGATCGCGCCGCTGATCATGCTGCGCGGGCTGGCGGTCGTTTCGGCGGAGGCGAGCGGCAATGTCGGGGCAAGCGACATCGTGATCGATGCACCGCGTGGCCTGACGCTCGACGGCAGCGCGATATCCACCAGCGCCAATGCCGGCGACGGCGGCTCGATCACGGCATCGACCGCGGGCATCGCGCTGCTGCGCGATTCGGTGATCCGAACCTCGGTGTTCGGGCCCGCCGGAGACGGCGGCGACATCGATCTGAATGCCGGCATCCTCGTGCTCGACAGCGGATTCGTCCAGGCGAATACCGCGGCGGCGCAGGCCTCCGGCGGACGGGTGCGGATCGCTGCCGGCTCGCTGGTGACCAGCGGCAGCAAGCTGTTCCTCGGCGGCAATACACCGTTCACCGCACGGCGCGGAATCTTCGGTTTCAACGTGATCCAGGCCGCTGCGCCGACCGGTGTCAGCGGTGACGTCCAGCTGTCCAATCCGGTGCTCGATGTGACGGGAAGCCTGCGTGAACTGCGGGCGGCAACGGTGGATGCCGGCGGGTTGGGCCGCAGCCTGTGTCAGATCACCGGCGGCAGCGCTCTGGCCCTCGTCGGCCGTGGCGGCATGCCGCCCGACGCCGGCGGACTGTTGCGCGCCGAGCCGCCGTCCACGAACGCTGTCGACTGGTCCGGTGCGTCACCAACGACAGGCACGCCGATGCCGCTTGCCGGATCACCGCTGCGCGATGGGGTATGCCGGTGAAGCGCTCGCGAGCAGGGCTGGCGGCCTGCCTGATGCTGCCGCTGGCGGTGGCGGCAGGGGCTGCCGAAACCGGCAGTCTGCTGGCCCAGGCAGCGCCGGGCCAGCCCGCGGCACGGCCGCCTGCCGGTGTTTTCCAATTGCCGCCGCTGCCCGGTGTCGCGCTGCCTCCAAGGTCTGCGAATGAACCGGTCGCGCTCGAATTGAAGGCGGTCCGATTTGCCGGCAATACGGCGATCCCGACGGCTGAGCTGGATGCGCTGGTTGCGCCTCACATTGGCCGCAGCCTGGCCGCGGGCGAGATCGAGGCGTTGCGGATCGAGCTGACCCGCCTCTATGTCGACCGCGGTTTCGTCAATTCCGGACTGCGCGTGGCAGGCATCGACGCGGCGAATGGTGTGTTGTCATTCAACGTCATCGAAGGCCGCCTGCAGGCGATCGAGCTGCAGGGGATGGACGGGCTCGACGATGCCTACATCACTGCGCAGCTGCATTCGGCCAATGACGGACCACTGAACCTGGACCGGCTGCGCGAGCGCTTCCAGCTGCTGCTGGCCGATCCGCTGTTCGAGCGGCTCAATGCACGCCTGCTGCCGGGCGACTCGCCCGGCGAAGCGGTGCTGGCGATCGACGTGCGCCGCGCCAGGCCCTACGAGCTGCGGCTGTTCGCAAACAACCATCGTCCGGTATCGATCGGTGCGGCAACGCTCGGAATCGCCGGCGTGCTGCGCAACGGCACCGGGCGCGGCGACGTGCTCGAGGCGACGCTGCAGTCACCGGCCGAAGGCGGCGGCGACCTGCGCGGCAGCGTGGCCTGGCGCATGCCGCTCGATTACCGAGGCACGCATTTGTCGCTGTCGCTCGATCATGGCGAGTCGTCGGTCGTCGAACAATCGGTTCGTTCGCTGGACATCAGCAGCCGGTTGAGCAGCGTCGAACTGGGACTGAGCCGTGTCGTCACCGAGTCGCTGGATCGCAGGCTGAGTCTGGGTGTGGCCGTGGTGCACCGCGAAAACCGCACCTGGCTGCTCGGCCGGCCGTTTTCCTTCAATCCTGGCGAGCCGGACGGCATCGTCCGCGAAGACATTGCCCGCTTCTGGCAGGAGCTGGTGCTGCGTTCGCAGACCCAGGTGCTGGCGCTGCGCTCGACCTTCAGCTGGGGCCGCAACAATCTGCAGGACGTGGCCGGCTTGCCGGTGCAGAACCGGCCGCCGTCGAACTACCGGATCTGGCTCGGCCAAGCCCAATACGCGCGTCGCATCGGCAGCAAGGGCGCGCAACTGGTCGCCCGCGCAACGGTGCAGCACAGTCCGGACCGGCTGCTCGCGCTGGACGGCATCGCGCTCGGCGGCGCCAGTTCCGTGCGCGGTTATCGCGAGAACCAGCTGGTGCGCGACGAGGGCGTGTTGCTGAATCTGGAATTCGAATGGCCGGCGATCGTGCGGCCGGAGATCGGCCTGCGGCTCGCGCTGGTGCCGTTCTACGACATCGGTCGCGGGCGCAATCACGGGCAGACCGGAACGACGCTGCGGTCCGTCGGCTTGGCGACGCGCCTGCGGTGGAAGGCGCTGAGCGTCGACCTGGTGCTGGCCCGGCGCATCGATGCGCCCGCGCTGGCCCGCAATCAGGGTTCGAATCTGCAGGACGACGGCGTACACCTGCAGCTGAGTTGGCAGTTCTGAAAAGCCTGGCCCGGTTCAAAGCTCGCGTAACACCGCCCTGACCGGTGATGCATCGGCCTCGACCAGCTTCAACGGCAGCGCAATCAGTTCATAGTCGCCGGCTTGTACCTCGTCGAGCACCAGGTTTTCCAGCACCCGCATGTCGCGCGCGAGCAGGCGATGGTGGCTCGGCAGGTCCTTGCTCGCGGCCGGATCGACCGACTGGCTGTCGATGCCGACCAGCAATACGCCGCGGTCGGCCAGCCAGTCGATGGTTTCGGCGGCGAAGGCGCTGAATTCGTCCGACCAGACCAGCGGTGCGGTGCGGCAACTGCGCACCAGCACCCGCGGCGGCAGGTCGTCGGCGGCATCGGCAAGATGCTCGGGCCGGATCAGTGGGCCGACATCGATCGCGTGGATGACCCGGCAGCGGCCGAGGTAGGGCAGCAGATCGACGGCGCCGATCGCCGCCGCACTGTCGGCATAGTGCAGCGGCGCATCGGCATGGGCACCGAGGTGCGGCGACATCGTGATCGCGCTGACATTGACCGGGCAGCCGGGGCCGATCCGCGCCGCCCATTGCTGCTGGTATGCGGTATCGCCGGGAAACGGTGGTGTCGCCGCGTGCAGCGGCGGTGAGATATCCCAGATGCGGCGCGGGCGCTGCACCGATGCCCCGGAGGTTTTTTGCCCGGGGCCGGGTCCGTTGTGCGTTCGGTCAGTCGACATGGCGGTATTGGATCTGGCTTGCTGCCGGGTTCCGCTCAGCAGTGTCGCTGATCCGGTCCGCCGGAGCGTCGCGGCATCGTGGCGGTCCGGCGGCGGGTTCTGACGCGGAGGAACGTGAGATTGTGAACAGTCATCGCCTGCCTGCACCCCTTTCGGCCCAAACAGAATTGCGCGAAGATCGCCGTAGAGGCGCGTTGACCAGGCGCCGTAGTCCGGGACATGTGGTTCAGCCCGCTGACCGAAACCACTGGGGAGGAACATGGCTGCTTTCGCGAAGTGGGACCAGATCGACGGCGAGTTCATCCACTTCGACGGAGGCGTGGGCACCAAGGGTGCCTACCAGAAGGTTGTCTGGACCTTGTATCCGGGCGCGGACCAGCTCGCGCGCAGCGTCCACCAGTCGCATCCGCAGGGTGTCGACGGCATCCTGATCGGGCTGCGCAAGGTGCCGGGTTACCACGTTGCCGTCGGCGCAAACGGCATCATCGCGATATTGATCGGCCTGCTGCTGCCGGCGGTGCAGAAGATGGCGGCCGGTTCATCGGCCGATCTGCGGATTCTGTCGGGCGCGCTCAAACAGCAGGGGCAGGTCGCATTTGCAATGGGTGATGGATCGGTGCGGCTGACGGCTGTCAACGGCGGCCCGGTCGCTGCGGCCCCTGGCAGCTGGATCGATGTGCTGTCGGTCGGGGTGCCTAACCCCGGTGCGCTTGCGATGAAATCGGTCTATCGCTGATCGAGCGGGGCCGCGCGCGGATCGCGCGCTCAGCCGATCCGCCCGATCAGCAGATATTCCATCAGCGCCTTCTGCACGTGCATGCGGTTTTCGGCCTCGTCCCAGACGACCGACTGCGGGCCATCGATCACTTCCGCGGTGACCTCCTCGCCGCGGTGCGCCGGCAGGCAGTGCATGAAGAGGGCGTCGGGCTGCGCGGCGGCCATCATCTCGGCGTCGACGCACCAGTCGGCAAAGGCCTTCATCCGGGCCTCGTTTTCGGCCTCGTAACCCATGCTGGTCCAGACGTCGGTCGTCACCAGGTGGGCGCCGCGGCAGGCATCGAGCGGATTCTTGAAGATCTTCAGGCAGTTCTTGTTGCTGACGCCGGCCACCGCGGCATCGATCTCGTAGCCGCTCGGTGTGCTGACGTGCAGCGTGAAGCCGAGGATGTCGGCCGCCTGCAGCCAGGTGTTCGCCATGTTGTTGCCGTCGCCGACCCAGGCAACGACCTTGCCCTGGATCGAGCCGCGGTGCTCGATGAAGGTGAACACGTCGGCCAGGATCTGGCACGGGTGGTATTCGTTGGTCAGCCCGTTGATCACCGGCACCCGCGAGTTGGCGGCAAAGGCCTCCAGCTTGCTTTGCTCGTAGGTGCGGATCATCACCATGTCGACCATCCGGCTGATCACCCGCGCGCTGTCCTCGACCGGTTCGGCACGGCCGAGCTGGCTGTCGCCGGTGGTCAGATTGACGACCGAACCGCCCATCTGGTACATGCCGGCCTCGAAGCTGACGCGGGTGCGGGTGCTCGCCTTCTCGAAGATCATCGCCAGCGTGCGGTCGACCAGCGGCGTGTATTTCTCGTAGTTCTTGAATCGCTGCTTGATCGTCGCCGCGCGAGCGAACAGGTAGGCGTACTCCTCCGCACGCAGGTCCTTGAATTGCAGATAGTGCTTGATCAGGCTCATGCCGGGCTTCATGGTCGCGGGCGCTTCAGTCGGGCTTCTCGGCCAGGAAGGCCTTGATCAATGGACAAAGGATCGCGGCGATCTGCTCCGCCTCGGCATCGCTGAGGATCAGCGGCGGCACCAGCCGGATCACCTTGTCTGCGGTCACCGACAGCAGCAAGCCGGCCTCGGCGGCGCGGCCGAGCAGGGCACCGCAGGGGCGGGCCAGTTCGATGCCGATCATCAGTCCGGCGCCGCGAATATCGACGACGCCATCGACGCCGTCGAGCTGGCTCGCCAGCGCGCTGCGCAGCGCCTTGCCGACATCGGCGGCGCGCTCGAGCAGGCCTTCGCTTTCGATGATCTTCAGCGTCTCGACGCCGGCACGCATCGCCAGCGGATTGCCGCCGAAGGTCGTGCCGTGGTTGCCGGGCCCGAATACGTTGGCCGCCCGCGGGCCGCAGACCAGTGCGCCGATCGGCACGCCGGATCCGAGCCCCTTGGCCAGCGGCATCACATCGGGCTTGATGCCGGCCCATTGGTGCGCAAACCATTTGCCGGTGCGGCCGATGCCGCACTGCACCTCGTCGAGCATCAGCAGCCAGTCATGTTCGTCGCAGAGGCGGCGCACCGCCTGCAGGTACGAAACGGTCGCCTCGTTGATGCCGCCTTCGCCCTGGATCACCTCGAGAAAGACCGCGGTCACATTCGGGCGGGTATTGGCGACTTCCTCGATCGCGGCGATATCGTTCAACGGCACGCGGATGAAGCCTTCGACCAGCGGGCCGAAGCCGGCCTGGATCTTCGGATTGCCGGTTGCCGACAGCGTCGCGATCGAGCGGCCGTGGAAGGCCTTCTCGTAGACGATCACCTCCGGGCGCTCGATGCCGCGGTCATGGCCGAATTTGCGGGCGATCTTCAGCGCTGCCTCGTTGGCCTCGAGACCGCTGTTGCAGAAAAAGACCTTGTCGAGGCCGGAGACCTCGCACAGCTTCGCGGCGAGCTGTTCCTGCAGCGGGATGTGGTAGTAGTTCGAGGTGTGGATCAGCTTGCCGATCTGGTCCTGCAGCGCCGGCACCAGCTGCGGATGGGCATGGCCCAGCGTATTGACCGCGATGCCGCCGAGCCCGTCGAGGTATTTGCGCCCTTCGGTATCCCAGACCCAGCAGCCCTTGCCGTGCGACAACGCGATCGGCAGTCGGCCGTAGGTCGACATCACGTGGGGTTCGGCGATCGCGGGCGTCTGTGCGGTGGCGTTCATCGGGGCTCCTCGGTGGATCCGGCGGGACCAGCCCCGGCGATCTCCATTGGCGCCGATTCTAAGACGCGGCCTGCAGGCGGCCGGGCCGGAGCCCTTTCATGTTGCGGCGCAGCATGTTCGCTGCACAATAGCGTCTGATTGCAGACAGCGCTTCATGGCCACACCCCCCGCGAACGAATTTTTCATCCAGGGCATCACGCTCGACGGCAGGACATTCAGGCCCAGCGACTGGGCCGAACGGCTGGCCGGCGCGATGTCGTCGTTCCGGCCCGGCGGGCAGGGTCGGGCAGTCCGCTTCGGCTATTCGCCGTATTGCGTGCCACGCGTGATCAACGGCATCAAGTGCGTGATCGTCAGCGAGACGCTGCGCGAGATCGAGCCGATGGCGTGGGACTTCGTGATGAATTTCGCCCGCGACAACCAGTTGCAGGTCGTGCAGGCCTGCCTGATCGGCGAATAGCGAGCGCACAAATGAAAAGGGCTTGCAGATGCAAGCCCTTGACTCTCTGTTCCAGCCTGAACCCAATCAGGCGGCAGCCTGGGCGTCGAGCGCCTTGATCTTCGCAGACAGGCGGCTCTTGTGGCGAGCAGCCTTGTTCTTGTGGAACAGACCCTTGTCGGCAACCGAATCGATGACCGGCTGCGCGGTGTTGAACAGCTCGGCGGCTTTCGCCTTGTCACCGGCCTGGACGGCCTTTTGCACGTTCTTGATGACGGTGCGGAATCTCGAGCGCAGCGCGGTATTGGCGGCGTTCAGCTTGACGTTCTGACGCGAGCGCTTCAGGCCCGACGCAATGCGGACCGTCTTTTTCTTTGCTTTGGCGGAGGTGGCCATAAAGTGTTTGGTCTGGTTGGAACAGAGCCCTCGACTATACCATGGTCGAGGGCTTCGGGGTTGTCCGACCCGGGCAGCGGGGCGCTCGGTGTGGCGCATCAGCCCGTCGGCGGGCGATGCGGCATTGCGATAATGCGCGCACTTTTGCTGCCGGCGAGACATCGCGCCCACCGTTTTCATGAATCTTCTGCGGGCCGCCTCGCTGGTATCGCTGTTCACGCTGGCCTCGCGCATCACCGGCATGGTGCGGGACCAGTTCATCGCGGCGAGTTTCGGCGCCTCGGCGCTGACCGATGCCTTCAATGTCGCGTTCCGCATCCCGAACCTGCTGCGGCGGCTGTTCGCCGAAGGTGCATTTTCGCAGGCCTTCGTGCCGATCCTCGCCGATGCGCGCGCTCGTGAAGGTGACCAGGCAACCGGCGCATTGATCGATTCGGTCGCCACCGTGCTGTTCTGGGTGCTGCTCGCGACCTGCATCGTCGGCGTGGTCGCCGCGCCGGCGCTGGTCTGGCTGATCGCCTCCGGCCTGTCGCGTCACGACGAGGCGGTCGTGATGACGCGGCTGATGTTTCCGTATATCGGCTTCATGTCGCTGGTCGCGTTGTCGGCCGGCATCCTCAACACCTGGAAACACTTCGCGGTGCCGGCAGCGACACCGCTGCTGCTCAATGTCGCGATGATCATCGCTGCCTGGTTCGTTGCGCCGCTGCTCGGAGAACGCGGCATCGAGCCGATCTACGCGCTGGCCGGAGGCGTGATGGTCGGCGGCATGCTGCAGCTCGCCGCGCAATGGCCGGCATTGCGCCGCGTTGCCCGCGTGCCGCGCTTCGGCTGGCGCCCTGGCGCCTTGCGTGCGGCGTGGCGCCATCCGGGCGTCAAGCGGGTGCTGAAGCAGATGGCGCCGGCGCTGGTCGGCGTGTCGGTGGCGCAGATCTCGCTGCTGATCAATACCCAGATCGCGTCGTACCAGGCGGTCGGTTCGGTCTCTTGGCTTGGTTATGCCGACCGCCTGATGGAATTTCCGACCGCGCTGCTCGGCGTCGCGCTCGGCGTCGTGCTGCTGCCGCAGCTGACCGCCGCCAGAGCGCGCGACGACACCGCAACCTATACCGATCTGCTCGACTGGGGCCTGCGCCTGAGCCTGCTGCTGGCGCTGCCGTGTGCCGTCGCGCTGATCGTTTTTCCGACCCCGCTGGTCAGCGTGTTGTTCCAGTTCGGCGCCTTCACCGCGGTCGACGTCCAGCAGACGGTGCTGGCGCTGATGGGTTATGGCGTCGGGCTGATCGGGCTGATCGGCGTCAAGGTGCTGGCGCCGGGCTTTTATGCGCGGCAGGACCTGCGCACGCCGGTCAGGATCGCGGTTGTCGTGCTGATCCTGACGCAGCTGATGAACCTCGTCTTCGTGCCGCAGTTTGCGCATGCCGGGCTGGCGCTGTCGATCGGCGTCGCCGCGCTGATCAATGCCGGCTGGCTGCTGACCGGGCTGATCCGGCTCGGCGTCTATCGACCAGCGCCGGGCTGGCCGGGTTTTCTGTTGCGGGTCGGCCTCGCCTGCGCGATCATGGGTGCGGCACTGGCCTGGGCCGACCACCGCCTGCCGTGGGTCGCGCTGGCCGCGAGCAAGGGCTTGCAGGTGCTGTGGCTGACGGCCTGCCTGGTCACAGCGGCTATCCTCTATTTCGGGTCGCTGCAACTGGCCGGCATCCGCTGGCGGACATTCCTGCGGCGCGGCTGATGTCAGTGCCCACTGGCGAAGCTCTACACTTTATCCATGCCGACCTACAAGCTGTTCGACCCACCGACCGCGCTGAGTTATTTCAGCGCGCTGGTGGCCGACGACGCCAGCATCCCGTTGACCGAGGCGGCGCTGGCGATTGCCCAGCAGGACGATGCGCGCCTCGATGTGCAGGCGGTGTTGTCCGACATCGATGCGCTGGCCGGGCGGCTGGCGCGCCGCATCCCGGCCGATGCGCCGTCGCTGCACCGGCTGCGCCTGCTGAACCGCTATTTTTTCCAGGAACTCGGCTTCGCCGGCAACCTGAACAACTACTACGACCCGGCGAACAGCTACCTGCCGCAGGTGCTGGCGACGCGCCGCGGCATCCCGATCAGCCTGGCCGTGCTGTACATCGAGTTTGCCGGCCAGATCGGCCTGCATGCGCGCGGTGTCTCGTTTCCGGGCCATTTTCTCGTCAAGCTGAGGGTGCAGGGCGGTATCCAGTCCGGCGAGGTCGTGATCGACCCGATGAACGGCCATTCGCTGTCGCGCGAACAGCTCGACGAGATGCTGCTGCCCTACAAGCGCAGCCACGGGCTGATCGGCGACTTCGACATGCCGCTAGGCCTGTTCCTGCAGGAGGCGCCGGCGCGCGAGGTGCTGGCGCGGATGCTGCGCAATCTGAAAGAGATCCACCGCAGCGAGGAAGACTGGCCGCGGCTGCTGTCGGTGCTGCACCGGCTGGTGATCCTGCTGCCCGACGGTTACGAGGAATTGCGCGACCGCGGCCTGACGTGGGCCGAGCTGGGCCAGTTCGAGTCGGCGGTGCAGGACCTGTCGGCCTACCTCGATGCCCGCCCGGATGCGGTGGACCGCGATGCGATCGATCAGCGGTTGAACGATCTGCGCGCCTCCGGCGGGCGGCCGCGCCTGCATTGACCGTGGCCGCGCCGTCCGTGGTCGGCCAGCCCGAGCCCTTGCCTTCCGCCCCGCCGATGCGCCAGCTGACGCTGCCGATCGGCCGGACGCGGCCGCCTGCCTTCGACACCTTCGTCGCCGGGCCGAATGTGCTGGCGGTGGCACAGCTGCTCGAACTGGCTGCCCATCCGGCCGCTGCAGCGCTGCCGCTGCCGGCGGTTTATCTGTGGGGCCCGGCCGGCTGCGGCAAGAGCCATCTGCTTGGCGCGCTCGCCGGCCGCTGGCAGGCGCGCGGCGCCGAGGTCGGTTTTTTCGATCCGCAAACGCCGTTGCCGTGGCCGCTCGATGAACGCCGCGAGCTGGTCGTTCTCGACGATTGCGACGGCTTCGATGCCGACCGCCAGCAGGCAGCGTTTGCGCTGTTTGTCGATGCGGTGGCGCGCGGTGCGCTGGTTGCAGCGGCAGGGCGGCTGCCGCCTGTCGATCTGCCGCTGCGCGACGACCTGCGCAGCCGGCTCGGCTGGGGCGATGTGCTGGCGCTGCAGCCGCTTGGCGAGGCGGACGTCAAGACCGTGCTGGACAACGAGGCGCGGCGGCGCGGGCTGCAGTTGCCGGCAGACGTCGGTGCCTATGTGCTGAGCCATTTTGCGCGCGACCTGAAAAGCCTGATGACCTTGCTCGACCGCGCCGACGAATTTGCGCTCAGCCAGCAGCGGGCGCTGACGATTCCGCTGATCAGGCAGATGCTGCAGGAGCAGCAGGCTGCCGGAGTTGCCGACCGATGACATCGCTTTGCCTGTTCGATCTCGACCACACCTTGCTGCCGCTCGACTCGGACCATGCCTGGGGCGAGTTCATCATCGGCCTCGGCTGGGTCGACGAAGCCGGATTCCGCCGCACCAATGACGACTTCTATGCGCATTACCAGGCCGGCACGCTCGACATCCACGCCTACATCGACTTCGCCACTGCCGCGCTGCGCCGCTACAGCGCGGCCGAATGCGCAGCCGCGCAGGCGCAGTTCATGGCGCAGGTGATCGAGCCGGCGATCACGCCGCAGGCGCGCGAGCTGGTGCGCAGCCACCAGGCCGCAGGCGACCGGGTGGCACTCGTCACCGCGACCAATGACTTCATCACCGCACCGATTGCGCGCGCGTTCGGCATCGACACCTTGCTCGCGGTGCAGTTGGAGCAGAACGACGATGGCCGTCCGAATGGCCGGATCCGCGGCATTCCGACCTTCCGCGCCGGCAAGACCGCACGGGTCGACGAATGGCTGCGCGAACTCGGCTGCAGCTGGGCCGATTTCGAACGCATCAGCGTCTACAGCGACTCGATGAACGACCTGCCGCTGCTCGAACGGGCCACCGACCCGGTCGCCACCAATCCGTCCCCCGATCTGGCCCAACTGGCGCGCGAGCGCGGCTGGCGCATACTCGAATTGTTCAAATGATCAAGAAATTTCTCGACAAGCTGCTCGGCAAGCCGGCCGCATCGACCAGCGGCCCGCCGCTCGGCAAACGGCTGGAGATCGGGCCGGCCGAACATGGCATCAATCTGTCGCTGCTCGACGATCGCGCGGTGAAGGTCGTGCAGACGCTCGCCGACGCCGGCTACGAGGCCTACATCGTCGGCGGCGCGGTGCGCGACCTGCTGCTGGGGCTGCGGCCGAAGGATTTCGATGTCGCGACCAATGCGACGCCGGAGCAGGTGAAGTCGCTGTTTCGTCGCGCCTTCATCATCGGCCGGCGTTTTCGCATCGTCCATGTCGTGTTCGGGCGCGGCCGCGAACACGAGGTGATCGAGGTCTCGACCTTCCGTGCGGTGATGGACCCGGCGGCGGCCGAACAGGTCGACGGCAACGAGAAGAATTTCAAGCGCGGCGCCGACGTGTCGACAACGCGGGTCGTCGATGCGGCCGGTCGGGTATTGCGCGACAACGTCTGGGGGCCACAGATCGAGGATGCGGCGCGGCGTGATTTCACCGTCAATGCGCTTTATTTCGACCCGCAGCGGCAAATCGTGGTCGACTACCACGGCGGGTTGAAGGATGCGCGGCGCAAGCTGCTGCGGATGATCGGCGATCCGGCGACCCGCTATCGCGAGGATCCTGTTCGCATCATCCGCGTCGTGCGTTTTGCCGCCAAGCTCGGCTTCGAGATCGAGCCGAAGACACGCGCGCCGATACGAGAGATGGCCGCGCTGCTTGCCAGCGTGCCGCCGTCGCGGCTGTTCGACGAGATGTTCAAGCTGCTGCAGACCGGCCACTCGCTCGCAAGCTTGGCCGAATTGCGCAAGCAGGGGCTGCACCAGGGTGTCTTTCCGCTGCTCGATGCGGTGCTGTCGGACGCGCCGCAACAGGCGGCGCGGCGGCGCTTCGTCGAGCTGGCGCTGGCCGATACCGATCGCCGGGTCGGTGAGGGCAAGCCGGTCGCGCCGAGTTTTCTGCTCGCCTGCCTGCTCTGGCATGACGTGCTGCAGGGCTGGGATCGCCTGAAGGCGGCGGGCGAGGCGCCGCATCCGGCGCTGCAGCAGGCGATCGACGCGGTCTTCGATGCGCGTGTTGGCGAAATCAGCGGGCGCGGCAAGCTCGGCGCCGACATGCGCGAAATCTGGCTGATGCAGCCGCGTTTCGAACGCCGTGTCGGCAACGGACCGCTGTCATTGATCGAGCAGCCGCGTTTTCGTGCCGGCTTCGACTTCCTGCGGCTGCGCGCCGACGCCGGCGAAGGCGATGCCGGGTTGGCCGAGTGGTGGGAGGATTTTTCGCAGGAGGACGACGATGCGCGCCGTGCCTTGATCGAAGACCTGCGCAAGCAGCAGCCGAAACGTGCGCGCCGTCCGGCCGACCCGGGTCAGGCTGTCGATGGCAACGGCGCCGACGTCCCGCATGCCGAAGAGGCGGCTGCGCCGGAGCGCAAACGGCGCCGCAGGCGTCGCAAGCCGGCAACAGCTGCCTCCGAAGGGGGTGCGACAGCCGCCCGACCGGCCGACAATTCGGCAGGATAGGCGCCTGACGGAGGCGCTGGGGCGGGGTGATGATCGAGGTCTTCATCGGCATAGGAGCAAACCTCGGCGACGCGCACGCAACGGTGCTCGCCGCGATCGAGGATTGCCGCGCGATGCCTGACACGAGGGTGACCGCGACATCGTCGCTGTACCGCAGTGCACCGATCGATTCATCCGGCGCCGACTACCTGAATGCGGTGCTCGCCGCGAAGACCGGCCTGACGCCCAGGCTGCTGCTGGCCGAACTGCAGCGCATCGAGGCACGGCATGGTCGCGAGCGGCCCTATGTCAACGCGCCGCGCACGCTCGACCTCGATCTGCTGTTGTACGACCAGCAGATCATCGACCTGCCCGGGCTGACGGTGCCGCATCCGCGGATGCACCAGCGGGCCTTCGTGCTGAAGCCACTGGTCGAGATCGCGCCGCTGGTCCACATTCCCGGTCTCGGCATCGCCGAACACTGGCTTGCCGAGGTCGCCGACCAGGATGTCGAGCGGCTGCCCGCCTGAGCAGCGCGGAGCGGCCGGTCTCAGCGGCTGAGTTGGCGCGCCTGATCGACCTGGTACTCGAAGAAGCGCTGGCTGCTGAAGGCAATCGTCGCCATCAGCACGCTGGCGCCGATCAGCAGCGCGACGATGACGCCGATCACGGCCAGCCAGCCGCTCGGCGCGGCCGGCGTGCGGTCCGGGTTGTGGCGCTGCTGCCAGACCTCGTCGCTGGTCAGCCCGTAGACGATTGCGCTGAGCATCGCTGCCGACAGCGCCAGCCCGAGCAGCGGGATCAGCAGCCAGGCCAGTTGGTCGTCGAGGCCGAACTCGCGCATCCGGAAAACGCCGTACAGCCCGAGCAAGGTCGGCAATGGATACAGCCAGCCCCAGATGTCGCGTGCGCCGGCCAGATAGAAGCGGTGCAGCCCGAGCGCGCCGCCGACGAGCGCGATCCAGGTCGCGAGGGTTTTTGATTTGCCGTGCTTCATCGGGTCGTGCCGCGTTGCCGGCAGCTTGACGTCGGGGGAGAGCTGATCATCGGGGGTCGGCCGCAGCGGTGTCGCCGAGGCCGAGCCGCCGCTGCATCAGCACGACATCGAGCCAGCGGTCGAATTTCCAGCCGGCAGCGGCCATCCGGCCACAGTCGGTAAAGCCGAGCGAGCGATGCAGCGCAATCGACGCGGCGTTGGCGGAATCACCGATCACCGCGATCATCTGCCGCCCGCCCCAGGCTTCGCAGCGCGCGAGCAGTTCGGCCAGCAGCAGCCGCCCGATGCCCTGGCCGCCTGCGTCGGCGGCGACATAAATCGAATCCTCGAGACAGTATCGGTAGGCCAGCCGCGGCCGGAACGGATTGGCATAGGCATAACCGAGCACAGTGCCGTCGCGTTCGGCGGCCAGCCAAGGCAGGCCCTTGCCGATCACGTCGTCGCGCCGGCGCGAGAATTCCTCGGCCGACGGCGCGGTGGTCTCGAAGGTGCCGCTGCTGTTCGCGACATGCCAGCCGTAGATCGCCGCCATCGCGTCGAGGTCGCCTGGCTGCGACGGGCGGATCAGCAGCGGCGATGCGGCGGGCGGGGCTGGATCGGTTTTCGTCATCGGAATGCTGCGGGCAAAGCCGGTCAGTTTATAATGCGCGGTTTCGGTGGCGGTCGGGGTCAACCTGCAAGGCAGGGCTCCGGCGTATCTACGACGTCGAACAAAGGGGGCCTGGGTCCTGATGCCGCGGTGTGCTGCGGCGCCAGGGTCTGGCCGGTACATGCTCTGCTCGCCCTGAGTGTCTCCTGGTGCGGTGGACGATTTCATCTTTCAAGGAACAATCATGGTCGTGATTCGACTCTCCCGTGGTGGCGCCAAGCGCCGTCCCTTCTACAACATCGTCGTTGCCGATTCGCGGATCCGCCGTGACGGCCGCTTCATCGAGCGCGTCGGTTTCTACAACCCGGTCGCCTCGGGTGCCGAGCAGCCGCTGCGCGTTGCCTTCGACCGCGTCGAATACTGGGCCAGCAAGGGCGCTCAGTTGTCGCCGACGGTGGCACGTCTGGTCGGCCAGGCCAAGGCCGCGGCCTGATACCGGCATTGTCTGCGGGCCAGCAGCAATGAAGCCCGCTGACGGCGGCGCCGACGCGCCGCAGATGCCCACCGATGCAATCGAGGTCGGCCGGATCGGCGAGGCGTGGGGCATCAAGGGCTGGTTCCGGGTGCAGGCTTTCGCGGCCGACCCGCAGGCGCTGTTTTCGAGCAAGCGCTGGTATCTGAAGGCGCCGCCCGCCGGCGCTGTCAAGCGGCCCGGTGGCGCAGCGGCGATGGCCGCGCTGCCGCCGCTGCTGAAGATCATCGAGGCAAAGACGCATGCCGATGGCATCGTCGCGCATGCGCAGGAGATCGATGACCGCGCTGGCGCCGAGGCGTTGCGCGGCGCGGTGATCTGCATCGCGCGGTCGAGTTTTCCGACCGCCGACGACGACGAGTATTACTGGGTCGACCTGATCGGCCTCGATGTCGTGAACCGGCAAGGCGAACGGCTCGGCCAGGTGCTCGGTCTGATCGATACCGGCCCGCATGCGGTGCTCCGGGTCGGGCCGGCCGACCAGCCGGTGGTTGCAGCCGACGAGGTGTTGATCCCCTTTGTCGCAGCCTACGTCGATGGCGTCAGCCTCGACGAGCGCCGCATCAGTGTCGACTGGGGCGCGGACTACTGAGGCCGGTGATGGCAACCGACGCCGGACTGCGTTTCGACATCGTCACGCTGTTCCCCGAATTGTTCGCGCCGCATCTGGCGCACGGCATCACGCGGCGCGCCTTCGAATCGGGTCAGGTCGGGGTCCATCTCTGGCAGCTGCGCGATTTCGCCGACAACAACTACCGCCGCGTCGACGACCGCCCTTATGGCGGCGGGCCTGGCATGTTGATGCTCGCCGAACCGCTCGAACGCGCGCTGGCGAAGGTCAGGCAGCAGCGGGCGGCAGCAGGCGAAAGCGCGGGGCCGGTGGTGCATTTCTCGCCGACCGGGCGCGTCATCGATCAGGCGCTGGTACGGCAGTGGGCGAATGGTCCGGGCGCGATCCTGTTGTGTGGCCGCTACGAGGGCATCGACCAGCGTTTTCTCGATCGCCATGTCGACGTCGAACTGAGCCTCGGCGACTTCGTGCTGTCCGGTGGCGAACTGCCGGCGCTGGCGCTGCTTGATGCGGTTGCGCGGCTGCAGCCGGGTGTGCTGGGCGACCAGCAGTCCCATCTGCAGGACAGTTTTTCCGACGGCTTGCTCGACTGCCCGCATTTCAGCCGGCCCGAGGTGTTGCCCGCCGCCGAGGGATTCCCGGAGGCGGGGGTGCCGGCCGTGCTGAGCAGCGGCAACCACCGCGAAATTGCCCGCTGGCGGCGTGAGCAGTCGCTGCTGCTCAGTGCGCGCCGTCGGCCCGACCTGATCGAGAAGGCGCGCGCCGACGGGCGGCTGAGCGACAGCGACGAGCAGTATCTTCGCAAGCTTGGGCTATAATCAAAGGCTTTTCGATCCTCTGCCAGGCATTCCTACACCTTCAACAGGCCTCGGTACGATCACTCGGAGAACCCAATGTCAAACGTCGCAGCAAATCGCGCGCAGAAGGGAATGGACCTGCTCCAGACCCTCGAGCAGGAAGAAATGACCCGCCTGAACCCGACCATCCCCGAGTTCGCCCCCGGCGATACGGTGATTGTCAGCGTGAAGGTCGTCGAAGGGACGCGCAAGCGTCTGCAGGCCTATGAGGGTGTCGTGATTGCCAAGCGCAACCGCGGCCTGAACAGCAGCTTCATCGTCCGCAAGATCTCCAGCGGTGAGGGCGTCGAGCGCACTTTCCAACTGTACAGCCCGCTGATCGCATCGATCGTCGTCAAGCGCCGTGGCGATGTCCGTCGTGCCAAGCTGTACTACCTGCGTGACCGCAGCGGCAAGTCGGCGCGCATCAAGGAAAAGCTGGCCTGATCGCCGGGCCTTCGCCTATGCGGCGAAGCTGCTTGCTGAAGCCGCCGTCGAGGCGGCTTCGTCGTTTTTGAGCCGATGGCACTGAATTTCAAGGTCGAGGATCTCCCGGTCGCATCGGTGGATGCGCACCTGCCGCCGGTTGCCTCCGACCGTCTGAACGCCGGGCACATCGTCAAGCGCTTCCGTACGCCGCCGCAATGGCTGCCGGAAATTGCCGTCGAGCGGCGTTTCGTCGAGCGTGCCGCTGCGCAGGCCGCGGTGCTGCTGCCGCTGGTGCAGCGCGATGAACTGACGGTGCTGCTGACGCAGCGCACCGACCATCTGCACGACCACCCGGGGCAGGTCAGTTTTCCGGGCGGCCGCGTCGACCCGGGCGACCGCGATGTCGTCGATACGGCACTGCGTGAATCGCTCGAGGAGATCGGTCTGCATTCGCGTCATGTGCAGGTGATCGGCCAGATGCCGACCTACACGACCGGATCGGGTTTTGTCGTCACGCCGGTGGTCGGACTGGTCGAGCCCGACTTCACACTGGCGCTCGACGCTTTCGAGGTGGCCGATGTGTTCGAGGTGCCGCTGTCGTTTCTGATGACGCCCGCGCATCACCGCTGGCACAGGGTCGAATTCGGCGGTGTGCAGCGCGAATTCCTGTCGATGCCGTGGGACGGCCCCGGCAATGACGGGCGCCAGCAGCGGTTTTTCATCTGGGGCGCGACCGCTGCGATGCTGCGCAATTTCTATCGGTTTCTGAGCGCCTGAGCCGGTACGTTTCGTTCCATTGAAGCCTCGCTGCCGACGGCCGTCGGCGCCGATGCACGGCTATGATTGCCCGGCATGAGTTTCTTCTCCGTCCTGCTGGCACTGCTGCTCGAACAGCTCAAGCCCTTGCCCCACGGCAACCCGGTCCACGAGGGGCTGACCGCATGGATGCGCTGGACCGCGCGCAACTTCGACGCTGGCAAGTCGCACCATGCCGGCATCGTCTGGGCGATCACCGTGCTGGTACCGGCGCTGCTGATCTTCGGCATCCATCTGCTTATCGCGCAGTTCAGCGTGCTGCTGGCGCTGGTCTGGTCGGTCGCGGTGCTGTATCTGACGCTCGGTTTTCGCCAGTTCAGCCACTATTTCACCGACATCCGCGATGCCCTCGACCGCGGCGACGAGACCTCGGCCCGCCGGCTGCTGACCGAATGGCGGCACCTCGATGCGAGTGAACTGCCGCGCACCGAGCTGCTGCGCCATGTCATCGAGCATTCGCTGCTCGCCGCGCACCGCCATGTCTTCGGTGTCTTTTTCTGCTTCGTCGTCTTCTCGACGATCGGCCTCGGGCCCGCCGGCGCGGTTTTCTACCGGATGGCGGAATTTGCAAGCCGCTACTGGGGTTTCAAGAACCAGACCATCGGTGAGCCGTCGAACGAGCGGCTGATGGCCTTGTCGCAGCGCATGTTCAGCCTGATCGACCATCTGCCGGCGAGGCTGACGGCGTTCGGTTTTGCGGTGGTCGGCAATTTCGAGGAATCGGTCAACGGCTGGCGCCGCGACGCCGGGCTGTGGAAACATCCGAACGAAGGCATCATCCTCGCAGCCGCTGCCGGCGCGGTCGGTGTTCGCCTCGGCGGCAATGCTGCACCGGGCGTGACTCCGGACCGCTCGAAGACCTTTGCCAGCGGCACGCTCGGTGACGAGGTCGAATCGGCCGGATCCACACCGGGCGACGCACCAACGCAAGACCACCTGCGCAGCATCGTCGGCCTGGTCTGGCGCTCGATGGTGTTGTGGATGCTGCTGCTCGCGCTGCTGTCGCTTGCGAACCTGATCGGATAACGCGCCGCTGGGCGTCCCCAATCAAGCAGCAACCGCGGATCCGGCTCCGCCGGTCAGCCGCAACGGGGGTGGTCAACTGATTTCGCGCAGGATCTCGCCGTAGATGCGGTGCCGCGACGGGCTGATCTCGCCGCGTTTGAGTGCGGCCAGCACACCGCAGCCGGGTTCGTGCTGGTGGCTGCAGTTGTAGAAACGGCACTCGCCAGAAAACGCCGCGAGGTCCGGCATCAGCCGCGGCAGTTCCTGGGCGTCGATCTGGCGCAGGCCGAATTCCTGGAAGCCGGGTGAATCGATCAATGCAGTACCACCCGCACGGTCGATCCAGTGCCATTGCGTGTGGGTCGTCGTGTGGCGGCCGGAATTCAGCGCCTGCGAGATCTCGCCGACCTGCACCGTGGCCCCCGGCACCAGCAGGTTGATCAGCGTGCTCTTGCCGGTTCCGCTCGGCCCGAGCACGAGGCTGGCCTTGCCGGCGAGCAACGGATCGAGCACGGCCCTGGCCTCGTCCGGCGCAGCCTTCAGGCTGACTTCGATCACCGATGCGCCGAGTTTGCGGTACGGCTGCAGCCGCTCGCGCGCTTCGGCAATCGCCGGCTTGTCGGCCTTGTTCAGCAGGATGCTCGCATCGATGCCTGCACTGGCCGCGGCAATCAGCGCCCGGGTCAACTGCGACTCGCTGAACACTGGCTCGCTGGCCACCATCACCAGGATCTGGTCGAGGTTGGCGGCAAAGGCCTTGGTTTTCCACTCATCCTGCCGGAACAGCAGATTGCGCCGCGGCTGCAGCGATTCGATCACGCCTTCCTCGCCGCTGTCGGTGGTCGGCCGCCAGCAGACGCGGTCGCCGACGACGCAGTCGCTCTTCTTGCCGCGTGGATGGCAGATCAGCCGTCCGCCATCCGGCGTCTCGACGATGTAATGGCGGCCATGGCCAGCGACGACCAGCCCGGAGAAGGTGTCGACGGCGCCATCATTGCGGCCGCCGGCCCCACGTGCTGCGGCAGTTGCCGCTGAAGCCTGGCTGCTCAAGCGCCCGCCGAAGCCAGACCCGCTGCGTTCGCGCCGGCCGGGCGTGCGGCCGGCAGCGCGGCCAGACGCTCGACCGCTGGCGGATGCGAGTAATAGAAGCGCGCGTAAACCGGGTCCGGCGTCAGGGTCGTCGCGTTGTCCTCATGCAGCTTCAGCAGTGCACTGGCGAGGGCGCTGCCGTCGGCCTGCGCGCAGGCATAGGCGTCGGCCTGGAATTCGTCGCGGCGCGACAGGCCGGCGAGCAGCGGCGAAAAGAAGAAGCCGAACACCGGAATCACCAGCAGGAACAACAGCAGCGCCAGCGCATCGTTCGGCGCCGCCGGCGATGGCCGCACGCCGAGCGATGCATAAAAGGCGAGCTGGGACGAACACCAGCCGAGCAGCGCAAAGCCGGCAAGGCTGAAGCCGAACATCATGATGATGCGGTTGCGCACATGTTTGTGCTTGAAATGGCCGAGTTCATGGGCCAGCACGGCCTCGACTTCGCCCGGTGTCAGCTTGCTGAGCAGCGTGTCGAAAAAGACCACCCGCTTGGCCGCGCCGAGGCCGGTGAAATAGGCATTGGCATGCGCCGAGCGGCGGCTGCCGTCCATCACGAACAGACCCTTTGCGGCAAAGCCGCAGCGTTGCATCAGAGCCTGTACCCGGCTCTTCAGGCTTTCATCGGCGAGCGGTTCGAAGCGGTTGAACAGCGGCGCGATCACGGTCGGATACAGCACCAGGATCAGCAGGTTGAAGCCGACCCACGCCGCCCAGGCCCACAGCCACCACATCGCGCCGGCCGCACCCATCAGCCACAGGATCAATGCGGCAATCGGCAGGCCGATCAACATGCCGACCGCTGCCGACTTGACGCTGTCGGCGAGGTACATGCGCCAGCTCATCCGGTTGAAGCCGAAGCGCTGCTCGATGCCGAAGGTGCTGTACAGCTCGAACGGCAGTTCGATCAGGCCGCCGATCACGACGAAGGCGAGCAGCAGGCTCAGCTGGTAGGCCATGTCGCCCCAGGCACCGGGCAGCAGCGGCTGCACCGACTCGAGCAGCAGCCCGTTCAGCAGTTCGAGTCCGCCGAGCAGCGTCCAGCCGAGCAGCACCGCGCTGCCGACCGCGGCACTGAGCAGGCCGAGCCTCAGCTTCTCGATGCTGTAGTCGGCTGCCTTCTGATGCGCCGCGAGGCTGACCGAATCGGCGAAGGCCGCCGGCACCTCGTTGCGGTGCCGCGCGACATGGCGAATCTGCCGGCTGGCCAGCCAGCATCGGCCGAGAAAGGACGCAACCAGTGCGAGCACGAACAGCCACGTCAAATGATGAATCTGCATGGGGCGCAAGTGTAGGGCTGCGAGAATCGCCCGGTATTCCATTGCCGCCAATACCATGCAAAGCGAACTCGCCATCAGCGAACACAACCTGGTCTGGATCGACCTCGAGATGACCGGCCTGCTGCCCGACAGCGACCGGATCATCGAAATTGCCGTCGTCGTCACCGACCCGCAACTGACGGTGCGCGTCGAGGGGCCGGTATTCGCAATCCATCAGAGCGATGCGGTGCTCGACGGCATGGATGCCTGGAACAAGGGCACCCATGGCCGCAGCGGCCTGATCGACCGGGTCAAGGCATCGACCGTCGACGAGGCGGCGGCCGAGGCGGCGGTGATCGAATTTCTTGCCAAGTTCGTGCCAAAAGGCAAATCGCCGATGTGCGGCAACAGCATCTGCCAGGACCGCCGCTTCATGGCCCGTGGCATGCCGGCGCTGGAGGCGTTTTTCCACTACCGCAACGTCGATGTCAGCACGCTGAAGGAACTGGCGCGGCGCTGGAAACCGGAGCTGATGGCTGGTTTCAAGAAGGCGCAAGCGCACACCGCGCTGGCCGACATCCACGAGTCGATCGACGAGCTGGTTTATTACCGGCAGCATCTGCTGGCGGTCTGACCGTCCAACGACGCATCGGTTTGCGGGGAAACCCGAATCTGATGTAGAATGCGAGCTTCGCCCGGATGAGCCAACTGGCAACCGTGGCGTTTCGTTCATCCCCTCTGACCTCATCTGGTCTTCCCGCGGTTCTTTCCGTGCGGCTAGACCGAACCCCAGGGCTTCGTGCTTTTGGACAGGGTCGGCGGCGATGCCGTCGCATTGACTGTTCCCGAGCACCAGCACCTCCCCGGCGTCGCCGTGGGCTGGTTCGGACCTTCTGTATTGCGACTGATCGAAGCCTCGTCCGTTGACGGGCTTCAGGCGCTCTGGCGCGTCCCGACGATGGGAGCGCCCGGTGCCGCGTTTGAGAAGAAGTGAAGACCATGAGTTTCAGCAACATCGGCCTGCATGAGGCCCTCCTCCGTTCGGTCGTCGATTCCGGCTACACCACCGCGACCGAAGTCCAGCAGCAGGCGATTCCGCCGGCGCTGGCCGGCAAGGACCTGATGGTGTCGGCGAGCACCGGCAGCGGCAAGACCGCATCGTTCATCCTGCCGGCGCTCGAGCGCGTGCTCGCCGCCCGCGGCGACAACACGAAGCGGCGCGAGAAGGGCGTCGTTTATGGGCCGCGCGTGCTGGTGCTGGCACCGACGCGCGAACTGGCAATGCAGGTCGCCAAGGCAGCAACGACCTACGGCCGTCATGTGCAGGGCCTGCGCGTGGCCACCGTCGTCGGCGGCGTGCCGTATCCGGCGCAGATCGCCGCACTGCGTGGTCCGCTCGACATCCTGATCTCGACCCCGGGCCGCCTGATCGACCACCTGCAAAGTGGCCGTGCGGTGCTCGAGAATGTCGAGATGCTGGTGCTCGACGAGGCCGATCGCATGCTCGACATGGGTTTCATCGACGATATCTCGACGATCGCCGACCATGTGCCGGCCGCGCGCCAGACGGTGATGTACAGCGCAACCTTCGCCGGCAATGTCGGCCGCCTCGCGCAGAACCTGCTGCGTGATCCGCAGCGCATCGACGTCGCGTCGCACACCGACACCCACGCCAACATCGAGCAGCGCCTGCACTGGGCCGACAACTCGTCGCACAAGAATGCGATGCTCGACCACATCCTGACGCAGCGCGAAATGGAGCAGGCGGTCGTCTTCACCAGCACGCAGCGCGACGCCGACTGGCTCGCCGATCGCCTCGCCGACATGGGTCACCACGTCGCTTCGCTGCATGGCGGCCATCCGCAAGGGCGGCGCAACCGCGTGCTGCAAGGCCTGCGCAACAAGCAGCTGAAGATCCTGATCGCCACTGACGTCGCTGCGCGCGGCATCGACGTGCCATCGATCAGCCACGTGATCAACTATGGCCTGCCGATGAAGGCCGAGGACTATGTGCACCGCATCGGCCGTACCGGCCGCGCCGGTCGCAACGGCCTCGCGGTGACGCTGGCCGAGCGGATGGACGTCAGCATGATCCGTCGCATCCAGCAGTTCACGACGCAGGATATTCCGGTCGCGTCGATCGCCGGTCTGGAGCCGAAAAGCCCGCAGCCGAAGATGTTTGCAAGCCGTCCGCAAGGCGACTTCGGCGCTCCCAAGCCGTTTGCGAAAAGCTACGGCAAGAAGCCGTTCGGTGGCGCTGGTGCCGGTGGCCGGCGTGAAGAGCGCCCGGCGCCGCATTCGCGCAGCACCAGCCCCTTCCAGCGCAGCGACGATCGCCGTGAGCCGAATGCGGCATTCGTCCCCCGTGGCGCAGCACCCGGCGCAGCGCGTGGTGCCTTCGACCGCGGCGCATCGGATCGGCCGGCCCGCTTCCAGCCGCGCCCGGAAGGCCGTCCGGCCGGCAAGGGTGGTTTCGGCAAGCCGCAGCGTCCGCGCAGCAGCGGTTTCGGCAACCGCTGAGCGGTATCCCGGCGCAGCATGCGCCGGTGCGTGAACCGCGTCGCCACCGACGCGGAGCGAGGAGATTGATTTGAGTCTGAATGAATCTTCGCCGTCGACCAGCCACGTCGACAGCCGGCCCGGCAGGCAAGCCCAGTGGCTTGCCTATGCCGGGCTGTTGCCATTTGTGATTGGCGCCTTGCTGATCTGGATCGTCCGCCGCGACGTGCAGGGCCACGTCAGCCTTGGCCTGTCGGCCTATGCCGGCGTCATCGTCTCGTTTCTCGGCGGCATCCACTGGGGCTTCGGCATCCGCCGCCCGCAGGCCGACAGCGGCCGTTTTGTCTGGGCCATCGTGCCGTCGCTGATTGCCTGGCCCGCGGTGCTGATGCCGCCGCATGCCGGGCTGGTCGTGCACGGCGTCACGCTGATTGCCTGCTACCTCGTCGACCGCAAGGTCTATCCGCGCCACCAGGCCGCGGGCTGGCTGACGCTGCGCTTCCGCCTCACCGCCGTCGCCTCACTGTCATGTTTTCTCGGCGCTGCCGGGATCTGAATTCCACTGCCATCGGACCCATGATTTCCTACCGCGTCGAGTTGTTCCGGCCCGAAGCCCATCTGTACCGCGTCAACCTGTCGATTCCCGATCCGTCTCCCGGGCAGCGGGTCGGCCTGCCGGTCTGGATTCCCGGCAGTTATCTGGTGCGCGAGTTCGCCCGCCACCTGTCGTCGCTGCAGGCCACGCAGGGCGGCCGCGCGGTCGGCGTGCGGCAACTCGACAAGGCGAACTGGCAGGTCGATTGCACCGCCGACGGCGCACTCGAACTCGTCTACCTCGTGTATGCCTACGATTCGTCGGTTCGGGCCGCCTGGCTCGACCGTGGGCGCGGCTTTTTCAACGGCACCAGCCTGTTCCTGCGCGTCGATGGTTGCGAACAGCAGCCGCACGAGATGGTGCTGCGCGAGCTGCCGAAGGGCTGGCAAGTCGCGACCGCGATGCGTCCGGCCAAGATCGATGCCCGCGGCCGCGGCCGTTATCTCGCCGACGACTACGACGAACTGGTCGATCACCCGGTCGAGCTTGGCGATTTCTGGCGCGGCCATTTCGTTGCCCATGGCATCGAGCATGAATTTGTTGTCCGTGGCGCGTTGCCCGATTTCGACGGCGAGCGGCTGCTGCAGGAAACGCAACGCATCTGCGAGGCCGAAATCGAGTTCTGGCATGCCGACCGCAAGCCGCCGTTCCAGCGTTACCTGTTCCTGCTGAATGCCGTCGAGGACGGCTATGGCGGGCTGGAGCACCGCGCCAGCACCGCATTGATCGCGAACCGGCGCGATCTGCCGCAGCGCGGCCGGGCCGCCGCCAGCGAAGGCCACGTCAAGTTGCTCGGCCTGATCAGCCACGAATATTTCCACACCTGGAACGTCAAGCGGCTGCGTCCGGCCGAATTCGAACGTTATGACTACCGCAGCGAGAACTACACCGAGCTGTTGTGGTTCTTCGAAGGCTTCACGTCGTATTACGACGATCTGCTGCTGCTGCGCAGCGGCCTGATCGACCGCGCGACCTATATGCGGCTGGTCGGAAAAACCATCGGCGGCGTGCTCGCCGCACCGGGGCGCAAGCTGCAGTCGGTTGCGCAAAGCAGCTTCGACGCCTGGGTCAAATATTACCGGCAGGACGAAAATACCCCGAACGCGACGATCAGCTACTACACCAAGGGCGCGCTGGTCGCGCTGGCGATCGACCTGACGCTGCGCAGCGAAAAGCGGGGCTCGCTCGACCAGGTGATGCGTGCCCTGTGGCAGCGCAGCACCGGCGGCCCGATCAGCGAGGCCGACATCGCGCAGGCGCTGCAACAGGTGTCCGGCAGATCGTTCGCCGAGGAACTCGCCGCCTGGGTGCATGGCACCGACGACCTGCCGCTGCTCGAGCTGCTCGAGCGTTTCGGGATCACGATGCAGCACGAAGCGGCAACGCTGGCCGAACGTCTTGGCCTGAAGGTCAGCGAAAGCGCGCTGACCGGTGTGCGGCTGACGCAGGTCTGGCGTGGTGGCGTCGGCGAAGCCAGCGGCCTGGCGCCCGGCGACGAACTGCTCGGCGTCGACGACTGGCGGCTGCGCCGGCTCGACGATGCCTTGCGCCTGCTGAGCCCGGGGCAGTCAGGACAATGGCTGGTGTCGCGCGACCAGCGCCTGCTGCGGCTGCCATTCGTGATGCCCGATGAATCGGCAGCCGCACCGGCCGCGGTCAAGCTCGACGCGCAGACGTCGCCGGCGAAACCGGCGGCGGCGTTGCAGAAAGCATGGTTGGCCGGCTGACACTGCGACCGGGCCCCTGTGGCCTGCTCGTCGCCGGTGCGCTGCTCGGCCACTGGCTGGTTCTCGATTCGGTTGTCGATCACTTGGCGTTGCAAGCGATCGACTCGGCGATGGCGCCGCGGTTGACCACGGTTTATCTGCGCCGGCTCGATCTCGTCGAGCCACCTCGGGTTGCGCCTGCTGCTCCACCGGCCGCAGTGGCAGCTGCTGTCGCTCCGCCGAACCGTGCGCCAAGCGCATTGCCTCCAGTCGCTGCGGCATCGCAACCCGAGGCGGTATCCGAGCCGCTCGAATACGGCGCCGAGCAGCTGCCGTCGGAGCCTGCACCGGCACCGCCGCCGCCGGCGCTGGCAGCCGACGAGTCGACCCCGGAGCCGCCGCTGGCGGCAGTCGACCCGGATGTGCTGTCTCGACAATCCGAACCGACGGACGATGCGCCGACCGCACCCGCATTCGTCTGGCCACCGTCGACGCGCCTGAGCTACGTGCTGACCGGCAACTACCGCGGCGAGGTTCATGGATCCGCGCAGGTCGAGTGGATCAACGCCGAGCCGCGATACCAGGTCAACCTCGACGTGACGATCGGCATGCCGTTTGCGCCGTTGCTGAACCGGCAGATGCGCAGCGACGGCATGCTCGGTCCCGATGGCCTGCAGCCGCAGCGCTACGACCAGCGCAGCAAGATGGCATTCCAGGATCCGCGTGCGACCAGCCTGCGTTTTCGCGAGCGCCAGGTGTCGACCGCCGATGGCCGGCCGCTGCCACTGCCGCCAGCCGGCGCGCCGCGCGATGGGATGCACAGCGGCGATTTCCGGACCTCGTTGCAGGACAGCGCCAGCCAGTTCGTGCAGCTGACGTGGTTGTTCACGACGCAGCCGCAGCTGCTGGCGCCGGGAACGACGATCGCCTTCCCGCTCGCCTTGCCGGGACGGGTCGCCGACTGGCGCTACGAGGTCGGGCAGGCGCAGACGCTTTACACACGCTTCGGCACGCTCGAGGCCTACCGTGTCTTTACCGCAGCCGGCACCGATCGCCGCCGTGACTTGCTTGCCGAAGCATGGTTTGCGCCGCAACTCGCCTACCTGCCGGTGCGCATCCGGATCGAGCAGGACACCGATGTCTACCTCGATCTGATGATCAAGGAAAAACCCGAGATCGCGATGCGATGACGGCTGGCGCGCAGCCCGGGTCTTTATAGTGCGAGCCTGTTCCTCCAACCTCCTGCGACAGGCGACACCATGACCCGTGAATACATCCTGACCGAAGTGCGCGGTGAATCCGCATTGAAAACCGGCCTGATCACGCTGAACCGGCCGAAGCAGCTGAATGCGTTGAACGACGGGCTGATGGACGAACTGGGCGAGGCGATGCTCGAATTCGACCATGACGACTGCATCGGCTGCATCGTCATCACCGGCAGCGAGAAGGCCTTTGCCGCCGGCGCCGATATCGGCGCGATGTCCAGGTGGAACTACATGGACGTCTACAAGAACGACTACATCACCCGCAACTGGGAGACGCTGCGCAGCATCCGCAAGCCGGTGATCGCCGCAGTCTCCGGTTTTGCGCTCGGTGGCGGCTGCGAGCTGGCGATGATGTGCGACTTCATCATTGCCGCCGATACCGCGAAATTCGGCCAGCCCGAAATCAAGCTCGGCATCATTCCGGGCGCCGGCGGCACGCAGCGCCTGCCGCGGGCGATCTCGAAAGCCAAGGCGATGGACATGGTGCTGACCAGCCGGATGATGGACGCGTCCGAAGCCGAGCGGGCCGGGCTGGTATCGCGCGTCGTGGCGGCGTCCGAACTGATGGAGGTGACGCTGGCCGCGGCGCAGACCATCTGCGAATTCAGCGGACCGACCGTGATGATGGCCAAGGAATGCGTGAATCGCGCCTACGAAGGCCCGCTTGCCGAAGGCATCCTGTTCGAGCGCCGGATGTTCCATTCGGCGTTTGCAACCGAAGACCAGAAGGAAGGCATGGACGCCTTCGTCAACAAGCGCAAGCCGCAGTTCAAGCAGCGTTGAGCGGATCCGGCGCGCCCGGCGGGCGGCGCGCCGTTCAGGGTTGCAGCCAGTCGGCCATGCCGTCGGCGAAGCGTGCACGCCGGTGGCCGTCGCCTGCCAGTTCAAGCCAGTCGATCGCCAGCACCTGGCCATTCAGCAGCGCAAAGTGTTCGCGGTTTTGCGCCGCTGGCGGCGCGCTGCCGATCGGCGCGCCGGGTGGCAGCGGCGACAGGTAGTCCTGCGCCGCGCGTGTCAGCTTGATTCGTGCCCAGTGCGACGAGACCGCGAGGCCTTCCTCGGCGACGTCGCAGTGCAATTGGCAGCGCAGCTGCCAGCTGAGGCGGCGCGACCAGAAGACCAGCGTCGCAACGGGCGTCGCCTGCAACTGGCTGACCTTCGGCGAGCGCGAATCGGTATAGACGATCAGCTGCTGCGCCTGTGGATCGGCCGCGCGAAGCACGACGGTGCGTGCGTCCGGGCTGACCTCGCCTTCACCGCCGATCGCCGCACTGGCCAGCACTGGTGTATGCCATTCATGGTCCCGGTCGTCGACCGCCGCGACCAACTCGCGCCAGATGGCTGCTTCGATCTCACCAAGCTCCGACATCCAGGGTTCCTATGGATCAAGCGGCCGAAGGCGCTTCGGGGGGGTCATTGCTCTTTGCGCAGCGATGGAAAAAGGATCACGTCGCGGATGCTCGGGCTGTCGGTGATCAGCATGATCAGCCGGTCGATGCCGATGCCGCAGCCGCCGGTCGGCGGCATGCCGTACTCCAGTGCACGGATAAAATCGGCGTCGTAATACATCGCCTCCTCGTCGCCGGCGTCCTTGTTCGCGACCTGGGCCAGAAAACGCGCCGCCTGGTCCTCGGCGTCGTTCAGCTCGGAGAAGCCGTTTGCATATTCACGGCCGGTGATGAACAGCTCGAATCGCTCGGTCACCGCCGGATTGGTGTCCGACGCCCGCGCCAGCGGGCTGACCTCGACCGGATAGTCGATGATGAAGGTCGGTTGCCAGAGCTTTTCCTCGACCACCGCCTCGAACAAGCCAAACTGAAGTTCGGCCAGTGTCCAGTGGGCAGGCGGCTCCTCGCCAAGCGCCTTCAGCCGATCGTGCAGTGCCTTCGGGTCGCCGGCTTCGGCGTCGGTCAGCCCGGCATGGACGACCAGCGACTCGCGCACCGACAGCCGCGCAAACGGCTCGTCGAGATGGACCGGTTTGCCGGCGTAGGTGATCGACGCCGAGCCTGTGGCCGCACGCGCCGCATGGCGCAGCACCTGCTCGGTGAAATCCATCAGGTCGTGGTGGTTCCAGTACGCCGCATAGAACTCCATCATCGTGAATTCCGGGTTGTGCCGGACGCTGATGCCTTCGTTGCGGAAATTGCGGTTGATCTCGAACACCCGCTCGAAGCCGCCGACGACCAATCGCTTCAGATACAGCTCGGGCGCGATGCGCAGGAACATCTGCTGATCGAGCGCATTGTGGTGGGTGGCAAACGGTTTCGCATTCGCGCCACCGGGTATCGGATGCAGCATCGGTGTCTCGACCTCGAGAAAACCGTGTTCGACCATGAACTGGCGGATCGACGCAATCGCCTTGCTGCGCGCGGCGAAACGGGTGCGCGCCTCGTCGTCGGTGATCAGGTCGACATACCGCTGCCGGTATTTCTGTTCCTGGTCGGTCATGCCGTGGAACTTGTCGGGCAGGGGCCGCAGGCTTTTCGTCAACAGGCGCAGTTCGCCGACGCGCACCGACAGTTCGCCGGTCTTGGTCTTGAACAGCGTGCCGCTCGCGCCGATGATGTCGCCGAGGTCGAGGTGCTTGAACCGTTCGTAGGCCTCTTCGCCGAGCGCATCGCGCGTGACGAACAGCTGGATCCGCCCGCTGCCGTCCTGCAGCGTGCAGAAACTCGCCTTGCCCATCACCCGTTTCAGCATCATCCGGCCGGCCAGCCGGACCGCAATCGCCTGCGGCTCGAGGTCCTCGTTCGACAAGGAGCCGTGGCGATGCAGCAGGTCGAGCGCGTGGTGCGTCGGCTTGAAATCGTTCGGGAAGGCAATCCCCGCGGCGCGGATCGCCTTCAGCTTTTCGCGCCGTTCGGCGATCAACTGGTTGTCGTCTGGGGCAGGGAGGTCCATGGAATCGAGCTGCGTTGCGGCGGTGGCCGCCAGGGAGGGGGAGACGATTGTAGGTGGGCAGGGTGCGCGCTCAACGCCGCACGACCATCCAGCGTGGTGCCTTGAAGCGCACGATGCGCCAGTACAGCAGCACATACGACACCATGAACAGCAGGCAGAAGCCGCCAAGCACCAGCGTGTTGTTCCAGAACAGCACCGCCGGAATCACCGACAGCATGCACAACACCCACAGATACGGTGACGTCATCGAATTGCGTGCCGTCTTGTGCCGCCCGGTGCCGCCAAGTGTCCAGCGCATCAGCCGCTTGTAGACCAGCATGTGCAGGTGCACGCCGTCCGGAATGCCCGGCGAGACGCCGCGCAGGAACTTCTTGCGGTAGATCGAGAACACCGTCTCGAAGATCGGATAGGCCAGCAGCAGCAATGGGAACAGGCCGGAGACGGATGGGTTGCGGGCGAGCAGCAGCACGCTCAGTTCGGCCACCAGAAAACCGAGCAGGTAGGCGCCGCCGTCGCCGAGGAAGATCAGCCCGGCCGGAAAATTCCAGACGAAGAAGCCGAGCACCGCACCGATCGTCAGCAGCGCGGCGATCGCGACGAAGCGGTCGCCGACCTGGAAGGCGACATAGGCGAGCGCCGCCAGGATCATCATCACGCACATCGACGCCAGGCCGTTGAAGCCATCGATGATGTTGACCGAATTGGCAATGCCGGTGACGGCAAATACCGTCGCCAGCAGCGCGATCGGCCAGAAGCCGAGCAGGAAATCGACGCCCGGCAGGTCGACACGGGTCACCACGCCACCGAGCAGCCAGATTGCCAATGCGGCCGAGACCGCGGTGAAGACCATCCGCCAGGTCGGCGACACGCGTTTGGTCAGGTCCTCGGCGAGCCCGCCGATAAATGCCGGCAGCGCACACAGCAGCAAAAGCCAGATCGATGCGGTCGATGCGCCGTCCATTCCGACATCCAGCGCAGCGAGACCGGCAACCATCGCGAACAGCAGCGAGACTCCGCCAATCCGCGGTACCGGCTGGCTGTGGAATTTCTGCGGGCCTTGCAAGTCGTGGTCGGCGGAAAACGCCCCGTGGCTGCGGCTGGACTTGATGATCAACAGCGTGCAGGCCAGCGCGCCGAGAAAACTGAAGATGAGGGCGTTCATTCGGTCGAGGTTAGACGGGAAAACTGGCGAGGCGCTCCGGCTGGCCGCTGCGCCCGCTGGTGGGTCATTTCCCTTTCAGCAGTTTCTCGATCTCTTCCTTGATCTTCTGATCTTCCACTTGGCGCGATCCCTGCGGTAGTGATGCCGGCGGTTTCGCAGCCGACGGGGGGCCGGCAGGTTTCTCCGCCGGCTTGTCGGCTGCAGCATCTTTGCCTGGCGGGCCTGCCGCTGCCGGCGGCTTGCTCATCGTGACGCCGGCGTCGGTGTCCGGCGCGGCCGTGGGTCTTGCAGGTTCCGGTTGTGGCGCCACCGCGCCGGGGCCCGGCACTGCCGAAGGGGGGCTGGATTCGACTACTGGCTGCACCGGCCGGTCTGCCGCTGAACTGAGCGGTTGTGGCGCCGGAACCGGAGCAAGCGGACGTGCCGGCGGCTCCTCCATCACCCGCGCCGGTTTCAGATCCTGTGCCCAGCTGCCAAAACTTTTCTGGATCGCTGCGGTGATCGATTCGGACTCGAAATCGTCGCTGACCACGTAAGGCGTGATCATGATCAGCAATTCGGTCTGGTCGTTGCTGTTGCTCTCAGTGCGAAACAGTGCGCCGAGTCCCGGAATGTCCTTCAGGTACGGAATGCCGGTGTTTGCATCGCTGCTGTTGCGCGAGATCAGGCCGCCGAGCAGCACCGTCGAGCCGTCGCGAAGCGACAGCTTGGTGTCGATGCGGCGGGTCGAGATCGTCGGCGACGCTGCGACGCCGGTACGTGTCTCGGCCGCCGAGCTGACCTCCTGCGAGACGTCAAGGTCCAGCCGGTTGCCGGAGTTGATGACCGGCCTGACGCGCAGGATCACGCCGGTGGACCGGTACGAGATCTGCTGCAGCACGCCGGTGCCGCCGAACAGACCTCCGGTCGTTGAGCCAGATTGCTGGCTGGTGATGACCGGCACTTCCGAACCAACCTGAATCGATGCCGTTTCGCCGTTGCGCGCCAGCACCTTCGGATTCGACAGGATGCGCGCCTGGTTGTTGCTTGCCAGCGTGTTGAGTTGGGCGAGCAGCGTACCGGCCCTGTTGCCGATCGACACCGTAAAGCCGGATGAGCCGATTCCCAACCGCCCTTGGGTGCCAGCGGTGATCTGGTTCTGCCCGCTGTTGATCAGCTGCGGTGGCACATTCCATTCGATGCCGAGCGCCTGGCTGCCGCCGAGCCGCATCTCGGCGACCACGACCTCGATCAGCGCCGATTTGACCGGCCTGTCGAGTTCGCGCATCAGCGCCATGATCTGTTGGTATTCGTCGGCGGTGGTGCCGCGGAATATCAATGTGTTCGTTGCGCTGTTGACGACGACCCGGCTCGAACGAGGCGATGATGGAGCCGCTGCAGCAGGCGGTGCTGCCCCCGGAGTCACGGCTGGTGCGGCCGGCAGGCCGCCCATGATCTCGCCGAGTGTTCTTGCCAGCGCCTCGGCATCGGCAAACTGGACCGGGTAGGTATACAGACCGTTCTGGGTTCTCACTGCAACCGGCTTGTCGAGCTCTGCCGCCCAGCGGACAACCTGTTCCATCACCTGTTCGGAGTTAGCAAAGGCCATCACTGCACCGATGGTTGGAATCGGGATCAACAAGATCGGGGTGCCCCCGGTTGCGCTCGTGGAAACTGAATAACCTTGGCCAGTCAATATCTCGACCAGACGCGACGCAAATTCCTGGGCCGGCATATAGGCCGGATTGATGCGCCGAGCCACGTTGCCACGCATCCGCGGTTGGTCCAGTACGCGAATCAAATCGAGCGCGGTGCGAAGATCATTCTGCGTACCCGAAAGCAACAGCGAATTGCGACCGGAATCCTCGAGCACGGTGATCCGGGTGCCGAGGACTTGCCTCAGACTTTGCATGATGTCGGTGGTCCGGACGATATCAAGTTCAACATACTGGAAGGCCGTCCGGAGCGCTTCAGGGGTTTCGGGAAGCGTGCGTCCGAGGCGGAGGATCGGAGACGGAGCAGCAGAAGGTGCATTGTCCGGAACGATGCGCACGAGACCGTCGTACTCCTGCACCGACAATCCGTAACTGCGCAGCAGCGCAACGCCGAGTTCGGCGAGGCGGCTGCGTCGGATCGGCGCCGAAGTCTTGAACGTCACGAGGTCGGTGCGGGCGTTGATGGCCGTATCCATCGAGTAAGGCTGTTTCAGCACATTGCCGTACAGGATCTGGATGAACAGCGGCAGCGGCGTCTGCTCCAGCGCCATCGACACCATTTCCTCGCCAGACGCGGCGTCGGCGGGGGTTGCGCGGCGCGTTTGCGGTGCGTTGGTCGTCGCGCTGATTGGCGCCGACGGCATCTTTGTCACCTGGGTCGAGGTCGGCGCCTGGGAAGTGATCGGATCGACCAGCGTGCCGCCACGCTCGGCAGGGGTTCGCGTATAGCTGATGGGTCCGGGCAAGGTCATTGGCGGGCTCGCGCAGCCCGCGAGAAGGGCAATCATGGTCAGCTGGCAAACTGACCGCTTGGCGATAGCAAGATTCATCTGGAACCTGTGAAGGAAAGGACCACTTCGCGTTTGTCGACGACGAGCGTGACGTCTTCGTCGCTGATCGCCTTGATGACATAACCTCCGGGCAAGGTCGCCCCGAGACCGAAGAATTCAGTCTGTCTGGTGTCCTGCTTCAGGACCGCCACTTTCCAGCCGTCGCTGGTCATCGTCGCGCCGAGCAGCCGCCAGCCTGGCGGCGTCAACGGTGGGTTGCGCGGCGGAATCGGCTGGGCAAGCTGGAACTCCCACAGCGGCCAGCGCAGTTGCTGTTCGGCATCCGGTGCAGGCCGCTGCTGGCCGGTGGCAGCACCGCCTGCGGCGGGCACCGGCGGCGGCTCGGCGGCATCCTGCGTGGCTCGCGGATCGGCGATGCTGACCACCTGCGGCGTCGGCAACTCGCCGTCGAAACCGCGCTGGTAACCGAGCCAGCCTGCGCCCAGCACGATGGCGATTCCGAAAATCACAAAAACCGTCCACAGGGCCTGGCGACGAAGGCTCGTCGACGCGGATGACACGGCTTGCCCTGCCATCAGCGGACACCACCGGCTGTGGCCGGCTGCCCACGGGTGATCAATTCAGCGTCGAGATCGAAGCGGTTGGCCCGCACGGTCAGCCCGGTGAGCCGCCACACCACGTTGTCCTGCCGTTCCAGGTCGTTGACCAGATTCCTGAATTCGACGTCCTGGAACTGGCCGCTGATCACCGCCTTCGATCGGGCCAGACCCAGCGAAACCAGCGTCGTCGGCGCAGCCGAGCCATCGGCGTTGGCCGGCTGGGCCGACGGACGTTGCGTGCCGGTCTGGACGGCATCGTCGACATATTTGACCGCGCAGTTCTGGATGCCAGCGGCCGCGCAGCGCTGCCGCAGGTCGTGCAGCACCTTCGCATGGGCAATCGCCGGCGGGTCGACGGTCTGCAGCCGCGCCTCGATGGCCGCCCGCCGGCCGGCTGCCTCCCGGGCCAAGGCTTCGAGGTCGAGCAGTGCCTCGTCGCCGGAAAGCGACCGTGTCGAACCGGCGATGCCGATCTGCTGCCGCAGCGAATGCGCCTCGTCCACCACCGGCTGCGCCAGCATCCAGATCGCGAGCGCCGCCGCGATGCCGATCAGCCCGGGCAGGTAGGAACCGCCGACACCCGCGTCCCCGCGCGATTCGAGCGCCGCATTGCCAGCCATCACGGTCGCTCCATCACGCTTGGCATCGTTGATACCGTGCGAAAGCCGGTCACCTGCACACTGAAGCTGGCCTGCTGCGTATTTTCGCTTTGCCGCAGTTGCACCGAAGCAAAGCCCGGCACGCCGGCGATCGACCGCAGCACCGCGGGCAGGTCCAGCACACCGCCGACCGATACCACGGTGATCCGCAGGTCGTCGTTGCGCAGATCGAGTTCCTTGACGACAAGGCGATTTGCTTCGACCACCCGCTGCAAGGCATCGAGCAGCGGATCGATGCGGATGCCGCTGCTCAGCCGATTGAAATCGTCGAGCCAGGCCTGATCGCGTTGGTAGGCCTGCTTCAGTTCCGTCATCCGGCCGAGCAGCAGGTCGGTCGTCGACGTCTGGGCGGCGACCGCGGCGCGGCGGGCTTCCAGCCCCCGCGTCGTCGCTTCCCAATACGCCAGATACGCGGCACAGCCGATCGCCAATGTCCAGGCCGAGAATGCAAACGTGCGCTTGAAGCTGGCTTCGCTCCAGTTTCCGATCAGGCTGCCGCTGCGCAACAGGTCGCGGGCCCACGGGCGCGCAGCCAGTTCCGGCGGAAGATCGCGCAATGCGGTGTCGGGCTGCCAGCGTGACGCGGTGATCGCGCCGCCGGCCAGTTGCAGATGGTCGACGCCGCCGGCACAGCGCAGTGCGGCCGTGCCACTCGTCGTCGGCAGCGGCAACATCAGCGGCTCGGCAATCTTCGTTACACGTGCCGGATCGAGACCGCCGGCGGCGATCGCTTCGTCGATCTCGCGGTCGTCCCACAGCCACAACATCAATATCTTGTTGCGCATCGCCGCACTGCCGCCGGTGTTCGCGAACGGCGACAGGCGCAAGGCCTGCAGCCGCGCAAAACCACTGCGTTCATGCAGCGCGACACCGCTGCCTGGCAGGTGCTCGAAAATGGAGACCTCCCGTGGCACGACGACGGTCGTGCCAAACGCGCGGCGGCTGGTCGGGCTCAGTTGCAGTCTCTTCTGCGCATCACTTGCCAAACGGTAGACTGGGTTGAGCATATGAGGGTCGATCTTGCTCCGCCTGACGGAAATCCACCGCGGGAAGCTGCGCAAGCGCACGCCGTTGCTCTGCGCTGGGCGAATGGGGGAGAACGCGAACTTCGAGCATTCGCCAGGGCCCGCCGGGGCGACCCGGGGTCAGTTCGAGCTCGAATTCGGATTGCCATTCTAGCAACGGCGCATGCTGTCGGATCCGCAAGGCCTTGCCCGCCGACGCGCCGCCGATCTGAATGCCGAATTCCGCAGCCGAGGTCGGGATGCCGGCGCGCACCGCCACCGGCACCGCGTCATCTGCGCCCGCTTGGCGCGCCGCAACCAGTCCTTCGGCGATCGCCTTCTCAAAGCCGTTGGCCACCAGTACCGGTACCGTGGCGGTATTGCGGTTCAGCCGCGAATCGCCATTGACCGTGATGTGCTCGTCGCAGCCGGCGGCCTGCCAGGCGCTTTTCAACTCAGGCCATCCCTTGATCCGCCACAGCTCCTCGCGGCTAAGCAACGGCGCATTGCGCGGTTCGGGCAGATCGCCGGAAGCGCGGTAGTCGAATGCCTCGGCGCCGTTCAACCGTCTCAACCGGTCCTCATCGATATAGTCAGCCAGCGTATCGGTCAATGTCGCCGCGGCCTGTTCGCTTGCGCCGCACTGGACAAGCAGCTTGGCGATTGTCTCCGACGCACTGCGGTTCAGATTGACCAGGCCGCGCAGGTCCTGCAGCGTGGCGGTGGTGCCGCCGCCGGTATCGGTCAGCCGCCCGTCGACATACAACCTGCCCGCCGGCCCGTCAATGAAATTGGCGGTCGGCAACCCTGTTGCGGCAATCACCGCGATGCGCGCGCTCGCGCTGAGAAAACCAGCCTCGGCCTGCACCCGGTCGCGCAGCAGCTTGACACTGCTGGCACTGAGCTGGGCCGACGATGCCACCGCGACCGCCACGACGGTCAGGCCGGCCAGAACCCACAACACGATCACCAGCGCAAAACCCCCGCAGCGCGCGGGCCGGCGACAGCATCCTTCCGGATGCGTCCGGGCAGGGGATCGCCGGGGCCCGCGTCGTGTCATGGTTTGCTTTCGAACGGCAGCGACGGCGGTACCGGTTTGCGGGTTTCGCCAGGGTACGGATACCACATCAGCAGTTCGTCGCTGAAAGGCCGGCGGACGATCACCGCGCGCGGCAGGTCGGCGGGCGGATCGCTGGTGGCGACGCCGACGCCCATCGGCGGCCAGACCGGCACGATCGCGCCGGCCTCGTCGAGGTAGGCAAATTCGGCGCGGCCGTCGAATCGGCCGATGGCCGCCGGCTCACTGGTGCGTGCATCGGCCGTCGGCACCGCGACGCGCAGTTCGGTTTGCGTCGCGCCACTGTCGCCTGGCCGCAGCGACATCGTGAAGCGCTGGATCCCGGTCTGGCCGCCATCGACCGGCAGTGTCGTATAAGCGCTCAGCTCGTTGGCCGAACCCTCGAACGCCTTGCGCACGGCCGCCTCGGGAGGAGCAACCAGGTTGGCCAGCATCGGGCCGGCCGCCCAGCCGGCCGACCAGCGGCTGGTCAGCGAGGCGGTTGCCGCCTGCGCCGAGCGCGTCACCTGCGAGACCTGGAAAACCGCCTCCGAGACCAGTGCCAGCACGAAGCCGAGGATCACCATCGAGACCAGCAGTTCGACCAGCGTCAGGCCGGACTGCGCGGAGCCGGGGGCGGTTTGCAGCCGCTGGCTGAGCCGGGCGCGCTGCGGAATAGGCTCGAACGGCTTGGCTACCATATCAGCGTTGCGCATCGGCAGCGGCAGGCGGCTTCTCGAACAGGTTGCTGAATGGGTTTGCGGCAGCCGCCTGCGCGGTCCGCCGCCAGCCCGCAAGGTAGACCGTCCTTGCAGATACCGGATCGCGTTCGACCTGACTTTGCAGATCGACCTGATACAGCTGCACCACATACTGACCGGGTGCGTCGCCGGAGCGGACCGGCCGCTCCTCGCCGACCGGCACGGCATTCCAGCTGACATCGACGTCGCTTATCGTCAGCGCGCCCGATGGCCGGCGCATCGGGTTCAGGCCGCGGGCATATTCGAGTGCCGTCAGGTCGCCGAACAGACGCCGCTGCTCGAGCGTCAGCTGGCCCAGCCGGTCGGCGGTCTGCGTGATCCAGCTGAACAGAACCACCGCGCCGGCGCTGAAGATCACCATCGCCGCCAGCACCTCGACGAGGCTGAATCCACGGCTGCGCTTCACGACTTGTCCTTCACAACCACGGCGCACAGCGGCCCCTGCACCTCGATCACGACGACGGCACCGCCGCCGGTTTTCAGGTCGGCGGATCCGGCGCGGCACAAGCCGCTCGGCAGAAATGCCGCGGGCTCGACCCGTTCGAGTTGCCAGCCCGCTGGCAGCGCCACCCGGACAAACTTGTCCGATGGCGGACGTGGCGGCGCTGACGCGGGCAGGTCGCCTCGCCGAGCGGCTGCAGGCGACGCGCCTGCAGCGCTGGCCGGATCTGCCGCAGCAGGTGGCAGTTCCTGCCGGCTGGCAAAGCTGCGTTCGTCCATCACGATTTCGCGGCGGTTGACGCCGGCGGCAAATATCGCACCACGGAGTGCCTCGACGATCTCCATCGTCTGCGTCTTGGCCTGCACCGCGTCGTACCAGCGTTGCATCGACGGCAACGCCAGTGTCGTCACCAGCCCGAGCAGCACCATCACGACGATCATCTCGATCAGCGTGAAGCCCGCCGCGTGGCTGCGCGACAGGGCGCTCGCCGCTCCCGGCAGGGTCGGACCGGTGCTGCTCATGCCGAGCCTGATCAGTTCGTCAAGTCCGCCGCCAGGCCCTCGCCGCCTTCCTTGCCGTCGAGGCCATGGGAAATGATCGAGAACGGCTGGCCATTCAGCCCCGGCACCTTGTATACGAAAGGATTCGACCACGGATCCAGCGGCAGCTTGCCATCGATATAGGGGCCCTTCCATAGCGCGCGCAGCTTTTCGTCGGCCGGCGGTTCGGTCAACCATTTAAGCCCCTGCTCCTGGGGAGGCGCGACGCCGATGTCGAGTTGCAATATGCCGACCGCGCTGCGCAGCATCTTGATCTGCGTCTGCGCGGTCTGCACTTTCGACGAATCGACCTTGCCGAACATCCGCGGGCCGACGAGGCCGGCGAGCAGGCCGATGATCACCATCACGACGAGCATCTCGAGCAGCGTGAAGCCCAGGCTGGCCGCACGCCGTGAGCGGCCGGGACTCGATGGGATTGCACGCTTGGCTGGACGGCTGCGCCGCATGTCGAGCAGGCGAGGGTGAAACAGTTGCTGGAAGGTGACCATGGGTGCCTGTGCGGCAAGGTTGAATTGGGTGCGCGGATGGCTGCGAAGCCGAGCGGCTGCAGGCCCGATCGGTACCTGTCGGGCCGCGGCTGCTTCTACAGGACGTTGGTGAGGCTGGTGATCGCCAGCATCACCGAAATCATGATACCGCCGAGCACCAGCGAGATCATCAGGATGGCCATTGGCTCGAGCAGCACCAGGAAGCGCTTCAGGCGAAGCTGGCTCTGGGTCGCATGCATGCGCGCCAGCGACGCGACGGTCTGGCCGAGCGAGCCGGCCCGTTCGCCGACGCGGATCAGGTTCAGGCCGGCGGCGTCGAGCAGCGCGGCGTCGCCGAGCGCCTGGCTCAATCCCTTGCCGCCGCGCACCTCGGCCAGCGCCGCGCCGGCATCGGCACGCAGCCGGCGGCGGCGCAGCGTCTCGTTGGCCTGCGCCAGCGCTGCCAGCAGCGGCACGCGGCTGTTCAGCAATACCGCAAACAACGAGGCCCAGCGCGCCACCTCGGCATGGCGGGTCCACGGACCGAGCACCGGCAAGCGGGCGGCAAGCTCCCATGCCGCCTGCCGGACGTCGGCCCGGCGCGAAGCCCAGACCAGAAATACAACCAGCAGCGCCAATACGGCGCCGACGACCACCTGGTGCTGGGTCAGCCACAAACCGAGCCCGAGCACCATCTTGCTGATCCACGGCAGATCGGCCTTCGGGTTGTCGAGCACGGTCGCGAAACGCGGCACGACAAAGACGAACATCACCAGCGTCGCCAGCAAGCCGCTGCCGATCAGCACGATCGGATACAGCAATGCATTGCGCGCTTCCTGGGCAAATTGCACTTCGGCTTCCAGGTGGGTGGCCGCCGCCCGCAGTGCGGCGCCGAGTTTGCCGGTCGATTCGCCGGCGCGCACCAACTGCGAAACAAATACCGGCAGTTTCAGCCCGCTGCTGCCGAGTGCGTCGGAAAAGCTGCTGCCGCCGCGGATCGACTTCAGCACCTGTTTCAGCGGGTGACCGTCTTCATGGGCATCGGCCAGCGTTGCGATCGCCTCGGCCAACGGCACACCGGCTTCGAGCAGCGTCGCGACCTCGCCGATCAGCAACGCCACCGCATCGTCGGTTTGCCGCTTGCCGGACGATCGCGACTGGGGGCTCCGCCGTATCGTCTCGACCAGCGAGATCGGTTGCAGCCGCCGCTCATGGAGCAGTTGCGAAGCAGCGACGGAATCATCGGCGGCAATTGTCCCGCGCTGGCGTCCGCCGCCGGCATCAACCGCGGTGTAGGTGAACTCGGGCATTCGAAGCGGGAGAGGAAATGAACGAGAGAGACAGGCGGGTTGCCGTATCGACTCGATCGGACGAATCAATTGTAAGTTGGCCTGCGCAAACGTTGGACGACAGCAACAAATTGGTGCAAACCGCCCCCTTGATGCGGGGTAGTTCACGAAAACGATTAGGCAGGCAGCGAAAGTCTTGTTGCCCATGCCGAATTCTGTGGCTTACACTAAGTTGCAACAGCCCCCCGAACTGTGCATACCCATGCGGGTTGCAGTCAGAGGTTGTGGAGATGCGGCGGAGTGTCTCTCATCCATTCCTGGATGAGCGCCGTGGGTACAAACCAAGCAAAGGTGATCCTAATGAAGACGATGGAAAAACTGCAAATTGCCGCCGCCGCAGCAAGCCTGTTCGCGGCCAGCGGGGTGGCCACCGCGGCAAACCTCAACTCGTCCGGCGCGACGATCGCAGCCGAAACGGTTTTTCCGACCACGCCGCTCGGAAACGACACCAAAGTGAAGGCACCCGCGTTTTCGTATGCCTATGAAGGTGGCGTCAACGCTCAATCTCGCCAGACATTCAAGATCGCGACCAATCTGGTCGGTGCCGATTGGGTGATGACGTCCAACCCCCGCCGTCTGACCGATCCGAGTGTGCTGACAAGCATCACGGCCGGGGCAAGCCAGAACCTGGCCCGGACGATTTCGGCTGAAGCCACCGTGAACGGTGTCGGCGGGCGATTTGCGGTGATCCCGGGTACTGATCCGGATCCGGCGGCGGGTTTTGTCGCGATCAAGCTGCTCAGAGTCGAGGCTGGCAACACGATCGCGGGCGCGCCGGCGCAGTTTGCGACGAACGGCGAATCGGTCGTCACTTATGTGTTCGAACTCGTCAACAATTCGGCGCAGGCATCGGTCGATCTGCGATTCCTGACACTGACCTTTAGCTCGTTCAAGGCGGCGGGTGGCATGATGCACCCGTTGTCGGCTCCTGACAGCGCGACCACGAGCCTGGCGGACTATCCGCCGATTTACAGCCTCGCCAATTACACGGTCAATACCAACGTCAATCCCTGTGCCAACCCGAATGGCGCGGTCAAGCTGCAAGCAATTTCCGGCAACAACCATCCGGCCGTGCTGTCGCAGGAAGATACCGTCGGCAACGGCGGCAATTTCCGCGAAGTCGGCAACTACCTGCTGTTTGCCCGCGGCACTGCCGTCACGCTGACCAAGTCGGGCGATCGCCTGGTCCAGGTGACGAACAGCTTCGGCAAGACATCGGGCACCACCCCGGTCAATGGCATCGGTGGCATCGGCGGCGGCCGCTACACCTTCAAGCCGAGCCGCGAGGTGCAGGCGATCATTTATGGAGGCAATCAGAACGGCTGGATCAACGAGGACGATGATCTAAACGGGCCGAACAACGCGAGCATGAATGCCAAGGCCACCTTCCCCGAGCGCGGCACCACCGGCGACGAACTCGGTGCAAAACTCGGCGTGCTGAATTTCAGCAATCTGGGCAATGCGCTGGATCGTCTGCTTGATCTCGACATCTATTCGTTCAAGCCCGAAGTTGGTCCGCTGCCTCCCGCCCAGTCCTTCGCACCTTCGGCGGCGCCTCAGTATGGCGATTTCAGCGTAGGGGTCGCCCCGGTGATCCCGACTGACGGTAACCTGATGGGTGGTGTCGATGTCAGCGGCGCTCCCATCACCGCGACCCCGCTGTCGGGTGCGCTGGTGATCCAGTTCGTCGCCCCGGGTGGATTTGCCACCGCCAACGCGCTGAGCCTGCATCGCGGCGGCGCCGCGTTCAACTGCGCCACTGCAGGGCCAGGCCTGTCCGGCAACTTGCTGAACGCCGGCAATGGTCAGTACTACTGGCGATTCACGCGCGCGGATCTGCAAGCCGAATCGGGAACCAATACCTTGCTCGGCGACTGGTCGGTCTGCTACCGCGTCAACGGCGAGACACCGATCCCGGCAACCGCGATCAACAACGTGATGGTCACGCTGCTGAAGGACGATGTAACCGAACAGCCGTTGAAGAGCTGCACAGCTGAACTGGCGAGCATCTATGGTGGCGTGACGGTCGATGTTCGCAACTTCCTGATGCACCAGGCCGTGGCGGGCACCGCTGAAGACAAGAAGTGGCGCGGTATCCTGCGCATCATCAACAACAGCGAGCGTGATGAGATGCACGTCGAGGCGCAGTACATCCACGAAGACGGCAAGTACGGTATGTGGGGTCCGCTGGGCACCTGGGCGCCGCGTGCGGCACGTTATGTGGTCGACACGGCAGTGCAAGCTGCGTTGACGATTCCGGTCACCAACCCGACCGCAGAAGTCAACAACGCGATGCCGACGACCCAGACCGTGCGCCTGCGTGTCGAAGGCACCGGTGGCACGATCCGTGTCCAGAACTATGCATTCAACCTCGACACCAAGGCGCTGACCGAGATTTCCAGCACCCAGGGTGCAGACTTCATGAACATCGGCTCGTCGAACCGCGATCACATCGATCAGGACGCGCAGTTCAACATCGTGAAGGACGGCGGCACGTTGACTCAGCGTCTTGGCACGGTGCCGAAGGCGGCGATCACGAACGCGAACCGGAACACCGGCCCGTTCCCGGCGGTGCCCTGATCATCGTCGCGTCATCGGCAGTAAACTCCGCCGGGTAATTGGCGGGTTTCTGCCGGATCCATGCAAAGCAGGGAAGGCTCGCCTTCCCTGCTTTTTTTATGATCGGAACGGAGTGAATGGAAGCGACGGGTAAAAACGGATGCTCACGGTCTGGAGCGGGAGGTCAGGCTTTGCATTGGCTCCGTGAGGCCGCATGCGGTTTGGCCATAGGTGTGGTCAGTGCAAACGCGCACTCGCAACCGGCATATCCGCCGGACGCGCTGCGCAATGCAACCTCGACGCAAGCTGCGGCAACTGCGCTCGGAGCTGCCAGACCGGAGCTCAGCGGTTACCTGCTGATTGATGCGCCGGATGTCGCCTTGCCCGGAAAGATTCGCGTCTATGCCGAAAGCCAGTTGCCCGGCACCTCGCAGATCGTCTTGCTGAAAACTTCCCTGAAAGCGGTCGGTGCTGCGCAATCTCCGCCCGAGAAGGTGCTGGTCGCCGCGGCCCAGATCGCGCCTGGAGAAAAGGCGCAACTGCAGGCTGAATTCGATGCTGCGACGACAACGAATCTGGTGCTGATGGCGCAGTTTCGCGGCCAGTGGTTTTATGCGACGCGGCAGGTGAAAATCGGCTCCGCTGCCGATTGATCCCGGGCTGTCCATTGCCGCTTTTCCTGCAGATGATATTGATTGATCCAATCCAGCCGGCCCGTTCGCGGTGCTGGCCAGCATTCACATGTTGAACCGCAGCACGGCTGAGGCGGAACGTCCGCCGACCGTTACCTCCGACACCGGCCAGCCGCCGGCTGGCGTGTCAAACCCGCGCCGGGAGCCGACGGTCCAGTTGTCACGTCAAGACCAGCAGCGCCTGCTCGATGAAATGGTCGCGCAGGGGTTGATCTCGCTCGAATCCTCGCAGCGGTCGGCGGCCCTGCTCGAGCAGACCGGCGTGCACGTCGTCTCCGGCCTGCGCCGGCTGAACGCGATCGCCGAAGCGCCGCTGTACCAGTTTTATGCCGGTTTTGTCGCACTGCCGCTGCTGAACGCCGACAACAGCGACGTGGAGCAGCTCGCTCGATCGGTGCATGACGCGACCGGGCAACTCGGCCTGTCGACCTCGTGGCTGGTTTTGAAAGGCATCCTGCCGTTCGACAGCGACGGCGCGAGCTGGATCGCCTTCCGCGAGGAAGTCGAAGCCGATGTGCTGCAGCTGATGCAGCGCAAGGCGCGGCTGCGCGGCCAGGAACTGCGGCTGACGCTGATCACGCCGTCGCTGTTCGAACGGCTGTCGCCAAGCCTGCAAACCGCTCAGCAGACCTTCACCGCTGCCGGCGACGACCTGCGCGCCTTGCGCGAACTGGCCGAGGAGGGGCCGACGATCGAACTGGTCAACGCCATCCTGTCGAAGGCGGTGACACGGCGCGCGTCGGACGTCCACGTCGAACCGAGTGATGTCGATTTCAGCGTCAGGGTGCGCGTCGACGGCGAGATGCTGCTGCAGGAGCGGCAGCCACGCGACCGCTTCGATGCGGTGGTCTGCCGCATCAAGATCCTGTCCAACCTCGATATCGCCGAGCGACGGCTGCCGCAGGACGGGCGAATCAACGCCCGGGTCAATGGCGAAGCCTTCGATATCCGGGTGTCTGTGCTGCCTGGTTCGGCCGGCGAGTCGATCGTGCTGCGCCTGCTGCGGCAGGAGCGCAAGCCGACCCGGCTGCAGGACCTCGGCATGAGCGCCGCGCAGGCGGCGGTGTTCGAGGCCTGGTCACAGTTTCCGAACGGCATCGTGCTGGTCACCGGGCCGACCGGATCCGGCAAGAGCACGACGCTGTATACCGCGCTCGAGCTGGCCAACGACCAGACAAAAAAGATCATCACCGTCGAGGACCCGGTCGAATACAAGATCGGCGGCATCACGCAGCTGCAGGTCAATCCGGAAATCGGCTTCACATTCGCAAGCGCATTGCGTTCGGTGCTGCGCCACGACCCGGACGTGATCCTGGTCGGCGAGATTCGCGACGAGGAAACGGCGCGGATCTCGATCCAGTCGTCGCTGACCGGCCACCTGGTTTTCTCGACGCTGCACACCAACAGCGCGATCGGCGCGGTGACGCGCCTGACCGACATGGGCATCGAGCCCTTCCTGATCTCGGCCAGCGTTCGCGGTCTGATGGCACAGCGGCTGGTCCGCAAGTTGTGCCCGGTCTGCGCGCAGCCGTCCGATAGCGAGGACGCCGCAACGCGAACGCTGATCGACGGCTGGGCGGCGCGCCATCCCGGCCAGCCGGTCCGGCTGATGCGGCCGGTCGGCTGCCCGCAATGTTCGTCGACCGGATATTTCGGCCGCATCGCGATCTACGACCTGATCGAGATCGATTCGACGATGGCCAGCCTGATCGCGAAAGGTGTCGGCGAGCACGATCTGCTGAAACGCCTGGATCGTGAGGAAGACGACGGCTTGCTGCAGGCCGGGCTCGGCCATGTTGCTGCCGGCACGACGACGGTCGCCGAGTTGATCCGCTCGACCGGATGAACTCCGACAGCCGATAGATTCAAGGTTTTAACGTATCAGCGGCTTCAGCCGCAATCTTCCGCTGCGCCCTGGGCGCCAGCCTGACTCTCCATCCATGCCGTCCCTGAAAAAAACGATCCGTTCCGGTCTGCGTTCCTTCGGTTATGACCTGCAGCGGGTATCGCCGGCGCACCGCTATCCGGTCGAATTCGGCGCCGCCGAAAAGAAGGCCTTCGACCATGTGCGCGCCCACAACCTGTCGATGGTGTCCGACGAGCGGCTGTTTGCAACCATCCTCGCCTGCAAACATGTGATCGAGCAGGGCATTCCGGGCGATTTTGTCGAATGCGGCGTTTACAAGGGCGGCAACGCGATCCTCGCGAAAATGCTGTTCGACGCCGCCGGTGTTGAGCGTCGGGTCTGGCTGTTCGATACCTTTCTCGGCATGACCAAGCCGTTGCCGGTCGACGTCGATACCGGCACCGGCGAGGATGCGCTGCGCCACTATGCAAGCATGGACCGCGGCGACCACAACGACTGGGTCTATTGCCCGATCGATCAGGTCAAGTCGCATTTCGAAGCCGCCGGCCTGCTCGACGACAAGGTCGTCTTCGTGCAAGGCGACGTGCTGCAGACGCTGGCGCAGCCGCTGCTGCCCGAGCAGATCGCCGTACTGCGACTCGATACCGACTGGTACGAATCGACGCTGAAGGAACTGCAGGTGCTGTATCCACGGCTGTCGGTCGGCGGCGCGCTGCTGATCGACGATTACGGCCACTTCCAGGGTGCGCAGAAGGCGACCGACGAATATTTCAGCGGCGCGGTGCGGCGCCCGCTGCTGAACTACACGGACTACACCGGCCGGGTTGCGGTGAAGGTCGGCACCGACTGAGCGGGGCTCAGACCTCGACCCACGGCCTGTCCTTGACGCGCGGGTAGAAGCGGTCCTGCGCCCACTGCGCAAAGGGGTGTCGGAAGCAGTTGGCTGCCGGTACCTCCGGGAAGATCTCGGCACCGACGTCGTCGCGCAGAAAAAACGCATTGAAGCCGTATCGCTGGCAACCGACCAGCCGGTAGCCCTTGCGTCTCGCGAGCTTGACGAAAGCGGCGATCGACGCACCGCAATAGATGCCGCAGCCGTCGGCAAACTCGGCGCGAAAGCTCGGGTCGTTCGGCACCGTGAGTGAGGCGTCGGGGCCGAGGATGATCTGCACCTCGGCAACGACGACGCGCGGCCGGATCACGTCGATGCGGTCCCAGACCCACCAGTCGATGCCGTCCATGTCGAGCGACAACAGGTCGACCTCGCCTTGCACGCCGGCCGCCGAGATCAGTTCGTTGATGTTGTCGCTGGTGATCCAGGCATTGACCAGTTGCGGCGGAAAGGCGCTGGTATCGGGATGGATCGAGAAGAAGCGCCGGCCCTTGGCGATCAGCTGGCTGTTGCCGTCGAACAGCAGACCATTCCAGCCGTGGTTGATGATCAGATTGGTCGAGTTGCACTGGATGCCGCTGCCGGCGCAGATTTCGACGCAACGCCGGCTGCCTGCGCCGATCAGTGAAAAGATGTAGTGCAGGATGCCGTCTTCGCCATTTTGTGAATAGCTGCGGAATTCGACGTCCTCGAACGGCCGGGCCCGCTGCTCAACGCGGAACGACTCGCGCCAGCTCTGGCCAAGCAGCAGCTGCGTCCCCTTGTTGACACCCATCGCCTCGAGCTGCAGCTGACGGGCGCGCACCGGGATCGACGCCAGCTTGCGCATTGCTGCGCCGAATCGCGAGTCCTCGAATTGTTCGCTGAAGATCGAAATGGTCGGCTCCGTTACAACGAGTGGCCCGCCGGACGCGGCGGGGCTGCGCGGCCGGCGGCGAACGGCGAGCGCCGCTGCAGCCCGACCGTCAATGGACGTTCGATCAGCCGGTGCATCGCAACGCTCGCGAGCGTCGCAGCCAGCAGCATCGTCGCGAACAACACGACTGGCGGCATCTGCAACGCCAGGCCGGCGATCAGGCGATGGACGATCGCGAATACCGGCACGTGGATCAGGTACAGCGCATACGACGCGTCGCCGATCCCGGCGAGCAGCGGGATTCGGCCGATCGGAACGCGGTGTTCGAGTGCCGCCAGCCCGGCGACGACGATCAGCGCAACCGCCCCCCAGGAAAAACTGCGGTCGAAGCCGGCGCCATACGGGTGCAACTGCAGGATCAGCGACCATGAATACAGACACGCGGCCACCGCCGCAGCGAGCAAAAGCCCGGTCGCGCGGCGGTTGCGGTAGCAGACCGCGGCGAGATAGCCGAACAGGAATTCCGCGACCAGCCCGGAATTGACGACCCAATCGACGCCCGGGTCGAGTGCAGGGCGGGCCAGCAGATAGATGATCGCGATCAATGCGGCGGTGCCGAGCAGCCGGTGGCGGTGCGTCAGGCACAACACGGCAGTCATGCACAAATAGAAATACATCTCGTAGTCGAGCGACCAGCCGACCGCGATGATCGGTCGGATGCCGCCTTCTTCGGTATGGACTGGAAAAAACAGCAGCGAGCGCAGCAGCCGCTCGATGTCGACGCTGCGCTGCGCACCGAGATTCATGTCGAGCGCGATTGCGGCAACCAGCGCCAGCGTGACGATCCAGTACAGCGGAACGATGCGGGCGATGCGCCGCCACAGAAAGCCCAGCGCACCACTGCGGCCCGCCGGCAACGATGCGGTGGCCAGCGCCATCACGAAGCCGCTGATGACAAAAAAGATGTCGACGCCGACCTTGCCGAGCGCAAAGGGAAACGCCGCCCAGCCATGGCCTGCGCTCGGCAGGAACGGCGCGAGGTGCGAAACGGCGACAAGCAGCGCGGCCACGCCGCGCAGCGCACGTATCGACTCGAATTCGGCGGTGGTGGAACTCATCGCGATGGATCACGCGGTTGCAGCGGGCGGTTGTCGGCCCGATCGGTGAGCGTCGTGGCGGCGTCGACGACGCTTGCCGTCGATACACCACGGATGCATTCCATCGTAGAGCATCCGGCAATCCGCCCGCACGGTGCACACGGTACCGGTTTCGACAGCACGATGCTGCGCTCGCCGGCACGCAGCCAGACTCGCAGATCATGGATGCCGGTCGCGATGCAGATGCGGGGCTTGTCGAAGCCGGCCGCCAGGTGGGCGGCAGCCGAATCGTGCGAAATCAACAGTGTGCAGTCAGCAATCGCCGCCACCAGTTCGCCCCAGCCGAGCTGGCCGGTCAGGTCGATCGCGCCCGGGCAGGCTTTGGCAATCGACCGGCCGAGTTCGACTTCCTGCTCACCGTGGCCAAGCAGCACGACAGTCGTTCCACTGCGGGCAAGTTCGGCTGTCACATCGGCCCATTGCGAAGCCGGCCAGCGGCGATGTGCGGCATGCGCGCCGACATGCAGCGCAACAAAGCCTTCGCTGATTCGCTCGCGGCTCGCAATTGCGCGCCAGGCCTGCCTGGCGGCGTCGGACAGCGCCGGCGCGGGCCGAAGCTGGGCGGCATCAACGGTCAGCCCGAGCGATTGCAGCAACCGGGCGTGCCGCTGCAGCATGTTGACCGGCAGGTCGGTGTCGTCGCTCACCGCGTCGTCGAGCAGCGGTCCGAACCCACCGCTGGTCCAGCCGACCAGCCGCGCAATGCCGCTGCGCCGGAGCAATGGAATGCTGTTCGGAAAATGCGGATGCAGGTCAATCGCCAGCTGGTAGTCGACCGCGCGAATCGCCGCCAGCGCGGCGGTTGAGGATGCACGGTGCCGCTGCCAGCGCCGCCACGGCGAGCGCTCCGCGCGGTTCAGATGCCAGTGTTCGACCTGATGGACCCAGTCGATGGCGGGGTGTGGCTCGACGACCTGCCGCGAGCCTGGATGAACCAGAAAGCCGAAACGGGCCTGCGGAAAATGCCGGCGCAGCGGTGCAATCACCGCGGTGGCCAGGATGGCGTCGCCGAGATGGGCCTGGTTGGCAAGAAGGATGCGGCGTACCGGTTGGTCGGCCGGAGGCCGCTCGCGGCGCCAGCTGCGCAGTGCCAGCAGGCCATCGACGATGCGCAACACCCGTTTCAGCGGGGCGCTGTAGCTGGCATAACGGACAGGCATCAGCGGCGCACCGCCAGCTCTGCAGTGGCGACGGTTTCCGCCGCCAGCGCGGCGCGGCAGTTTTCGACGAAACGCCGGTATTCGTGCAGCAGCGATTCCCCGTGGATGCTGTCGGGCTCGAGAAGGTTGCCTTCGGCCCACTCATTCCAGGATTTGACGAGCACGATGCGGGTTGTGCCATGCTGGCGCAGCAACTGCGCCTTCACCTGTTCGAGATGGCCACGGAAACTGGCCGGTGTCAGTCCATCGACGATCATCCCGTCGCGGCCGTGCCGCGGGGTGGTATCCCAGCCGGTGAAGACGGTGGGCAGAAATTGCTCGTCTGCGCTGGCGGGGATGGCATTGCGCAGCAGCGTGCTGAAATCGAAACGTGGCGGCAGGCTGGGCAGGCCGAGCCGGCGTGCAAGGCTCTGGCGCAAGAAGCCGGGGTTCCGCCATTTGTGCGCCTGCCAGAAACCGGCCGAACAGCTCCAGGCATCGAGCCCGGGCGGCGGGCGGTCTTGCTGCTGCAGCAGGTCGGCAGCAAAAAAAAGCCCCGGCAGCCCGTGCTCGGCTGCCAATGTGCGCCAGGTCGACAGGAACAACGGCAGATCGGGCAGCGCTTGGGGGCGGTAGATGAAGAAGAACGGTTTGCCGTCGACCCGGATGTAATGGTCCGACCTGAAGTGCGGCAGGCAATGGTGGAAATAGGCCTCGATATCGCGTCGCCCCGGATACGACTGCTTCATCAGCACGCGCTTGTTGCGCTTGTCGACCCAGTCGTGATTGGCCCAGGCCAGCGCATAGTCGCACTGCAGCCGCTGCTCGAGAACCATCTGCAGCGGCCGCTCCAGCAATTGCCGGCCTCCGCCGAACCAGTAGTTCCAGATCAGAAATCCGTCGATGCCGTGCGAACGGGCCAAGGCATGCTGGGCCTGGATGACTGCCGGATCGAGCAGGTCATAGCGGCCGAGCGGCGGCACCGGTTGCCGCACCCGGTGGCCCGGGTACCAGGCCTGGGCGCGCTCCATCGCGGTCCATTCGGTGAAGCCGCTGCCCCACCATTCGTCGTTTTCCGGAATCGGATGGAACTGCGGCAGATAAAACGCCAGCGAAAGCAGTCTCGACGTCATTACCGGCCTGGGCCGTCAGCGGCTGTTGGCAACGGCCGCCTTCAGTGCCTCGCGATAACGGCTGCCGTAGGTGCGCTGCGAAGCGGCATCGAGGTGGATCGAACCGTTCTCGAGCCCCTGCGTCAGGTTGCTGGTCAGGCCGCCGGTCGACGCGATTGCAGTCGTCGACACGGCGCCCGGCGTTTCATTGATCACGTTCAGGATCGCCTGCTGTGCGGCCGTTGGCGCGGGCGCGATCCAGTCGGGCGAAAACTGGCCGAGCACGAACGGAATGTCGTTCGGCACGACGCTGCCGCTGGCCAGCGCGGAACGCATCGACGAGATCATCGTGCGCAAGGCGCTGCGGTAACTCGCCTCCGGCATCTGGTTCAGCGCGTCGGTTTCACCCTGGCTCCACAGGATGCCGGCCAGGCAGTTGCCGGCCGGGTTCAGTGCCAACGCGGCCTTGGTGCGCTGCACCGCCTGTTCGTAGAGCGAATCGCCAGGGTTCCACGAGCCGCTCGAAAAGCCGGTTCCGCCCCAAGCTCCGGGCACCAGCAGCACGCTGCGGCTGGCTGGCAGATCGGCGATATACGCCTTGCCAAACGCAAGGCCGGGGCCGATCCGGCCGTTGTTGAACGGAATCTGCGGATGGTCCAGCGGTTCGGTCGCTTCGGCAATCGTGCCCCCGCGGGTCCATTGCCTGACCCGCGGATCGGGGTTGTCGAAGGCGGGCACCAGATAGGCGCCGTAACCAGCCATGTTTGACTGGCCTATCAGCAGCACGACGTCGTGTCCGGCGACGTTGCGCTTGGCAACGCAGTCGCGTGAGGTTGTCGCAGCAGGCGCGCTCGGGGTGCTTCCCTCCGGTATGGTGGTGCTGCCGCCGCCGCAGCCGGCAACTGAAGCCAGCAACGCCGATGCGCCAATCATCAGCGACAGACGGCGAGTACGGTTGGCTGTGCGCGACGCAGAGGCTGCCGCCGCTGCACTCGGGCCGCCGGCGAAACGGGCGGGCCTGTCCTCTGTGTTCATCGATTTCCTCTTGCTCACATCAATGACCGGTACATCGCCAGCGTGTCGTCGCGCATCTGCTCGACCGAAAATGTCGTCCGGACCCAGGCGCGCGCCGCTTCGCCGAACTGCCGGCGCAGCGCCGCATTGTCGACCAGTTGGTCGATCGCGTCGGCCAGCGCACGCTCGTCGCGCGGGGGCGTAACGAGACTGGTCTCTCGGTGCCGGTTCAGATAATTGACGCCGTTGTTCAATTCGCAGACGACGGTCGGCTTGCCATAGGCCATCGCCTCGGCGCTGGCGATGCCGAACGACTCCGACCGCTCGATCGACGGCAGGCAGAAGATATCGCAGCGGCGCAGCGCGGTGACCAGCGTCGGCAGGTCGACCTCGCCGAGGAAACGCACACGGTCACCGAGCCCGAGTTCGGCGGCCTCGCGCTTCAGCGCGCTGCCGAGCGGGCCGGTGCCGATCATCAGCAGCACTGCATCGCCGCGCAACATCGACATCGCACGGATCAGATGGCGGTAACCCTTGTACGGCACCTGCCGGCCCACGCTCAATGCGATCGGCCTGCCCTGCGCCCATTGGTCCAGCGAGGCCTCGACCTCCGGCACGCTGGCGGTCGAGTCGAGGCGGCCGAAATCGATGCCGATCGAGATCTCGACCAGCTTGTGCTCGACGTCGGCCACGTGCAATTGCGCCGAACTCTCGAAATGTTTCGGTGTGAAGATCACGACCCGATCAACCCGTCGCAGGGCCTTCTGCTGGATCCGCGAATACAGCTTGAACAACGCCGGCTTGCGCACGACGTCGCTGTGCCATGTCATCACGACCGGGGTGTCGATGTGCGAATCGAGCGCGGCGAGGTCGCCCCAGGGATTGGGCGCATGCACATGCAACAGGTTGGCGCGGCCTTCGTTGAACTCGCGCTTGACCACGCCGCGCAGGCTGGGGCTGACGGCGACCGATGCGACGGTGCCATACGACGGACAGGCCAGCAGCCGATATGGCGTCGGCTCGCGCGGCACCGGGCTGCGGGTCGGCAGTTCGCTCGCGACCAGCGTCGCATCGACCTGCGGCGTCAGCGAGCGCAGCAGCGTGTCGACATGGCTTTCGATGCCGGCGAACGGCGGTGGCACGAATTTGCCGATGTGCAGCGGCAGCAGCACGGTCGGCGCGGTTTCGCCGGGCGGATGGGAATTCGTCACGAGATCCTGGTCCTGGGGAAGCTTCACGTTCTGACCACCAGGAAATTGAAGGCGAAGGCAGTGAACTCGCGCGCCAGCCCGAGGCTCAGCAGGTCGAGCGTGCGGGAGCGGCGACCGGCGATGTCGCCGCGCCGCTTGACGACCGCCAGGCCGTGCGCGGCAAACAGGCGCTCGGCGCTGCGCCGGGTATAAAAACGAAGGTGGGTGCGGTCGAGGATGCCATCGTCGCGGTAACGGAAATCACCGTTGACCAGCAGTTCCTTCAAGACGCTGAAATGGCGCAGATTGGGCAACGCGATCAGCATCCGGCCTTCTGGCCGCAGCCATTGTTTGCATCGTTCGAGCACCTGCTCGGGCTGCGCCAGATGTTCGAGCACGTGGCTCAGCACGATCAGGTCAAATGTGGCCGTCTCGAAAGACACCGCTTCGGCATCGAGCACGTCGCCGACGATCATCTCGTCGACGCGACCGGCGTTGCGCGCCGCTGCCGCGGCCTGCGGCAGCTTTTCGACGCCGATGGTGTGGATGTTGTTGAATCGGCGCTTCAGTTCAGCCAGGTTGGCGCCGCCGCCGCAGCCGATCTCGAGCACGCGGCGTGGCGCGGGTTCGCCGGCCAGCAATTCGAGCAGGCCGTTGCGGGCCGCTTCGTAATAGTTGCTGAAGGCCTGCTGCTCGTCGAGCGCGCTGTGGGTGCCGGACATGGTCGACCTCAGCGCATCACGCCGCTGGAAACGCCGACCCACAACCACAGCCGGTCGCGCAGCCGGCGCCGGGCATGTGGCACGACCTTCAGGCAAAAGCGCAGCCGCGCGCGCAATCCGGCGATGTCGAGCAGCCGCGGCTCGAGCGTCGTCTTGCCGGCCGGCATCAGCGCGGCCAGCGATTCGAGCGTGTGGTGCTGCCAACGCACTTCGTCGAAATACCAGCCCGAGCGGATTCGCTGGATCCGGCGCATTCGCGGGATCAGCCCGATATTGGCGCCGAGCACGTTGTTGGCATGCTGGCGGTACAACATCATCGGCGTCGGATCGATGTGCCAGCGGAAGCCAGCGCGCCGAGCAAAGGCGTAGATGAACCAGTCGTGGTAGGCGAAAATGCGGTCACCATGGGTCGAGATTTCCTCGAGCACCGGTATCAGCTGCTCGACGAGGCGACGGCTCAACACGAACGAACATCCCGGCCCCGGGCTCTCGAAATAATGATCGTGGCGGTGTTGCGGCGAGGCCTTCGCAACCATCGAGCGGCGGCCGTCGGCGAACAACGCTTCGACGCTGGCCGAATAGCCGTCGACGAGCTTCCTGCGCATCAGCAGGCACGCGCGCGCCAGCTTGCCGGGCAGCCAGATATCGTCCTGATCGGCGAGGGCAACGTGATCGAAGCCGCTGATATCGACGGTTCGCAACAGCCGCGAAAAATTGGCTGCCGATGAGCCGCTCGGCGGGGCCGGCGGCAGCAGCACGATGTCGCTGCGCTGCGCCGCGAGCGATTCGATGTATTCGCGCGTTCCATCGTTCGAGCCGTCGTCAGCGACAAACAGCGTCCAGGCGACACCTTGCTGCGCAATGATCGACGCGACCTGCGCCTCAATCCAGGCGCGGCCGTTGTAGGTTGCCAGCAGGATGGCAATCCGGGGCAAATGCATTGTCATCTCCGTGCCAGTTTGGTCGCCGTCGGCAGCGTGGCCCGCGCGTCGTTGCCGAGGGCCTCATCATCGACCAGCAGGATGTTCAGCAATTCGGTCCAGCCGCGGGCAAATGGCTGGTCCGGATCGGCGTGCCGGGCCGTGCCGAAAGTAATGCGCCCTTCCGACAAGCCGAGCAGCAATTCGGCCAGCGCCGTTGCATCATGCGGATCAAAAAACGCAACGGCATCCGAATTGCCGATCGATTCACGGGCGTACGGCAAATCGGCGGCCACGATCGGCAGGCCGCGCTGTTTCGCTTCTGTGAGCGGCAGACCCCAGGTTTCGAGCAGCGAAGGAAACAGCAGTGCATCACTTCGGGCGTAGAGATCGACCATTGCCGATGGCGCCTGCAAACCGACGAATTCGATACTGTGCGAGCCGCCGTAGGTGTCGACCAGCGACCGCGCATATGACGACTCGGAGCCATCAATCGTCACTATGATGCGGCCAGTCCAGCGCGGCTCGCGATCGAGGATTGCCGCACACTGACCGAGTAGTTCGATGTTCTTGAAAATGCGCGGAAAACACGGAAAGACGAAACGCTGCGGCGGCACGCGACGAGCGGGAGCCACTGCACTGGCTTCGGGCGAGACGCTGACGGTCGGATGCGCGACGATCACTCGCTTCACGCCATAGCGCCGGACGAATTCCTCGCGCAGCCACTGCTGCTGCACGATGACGCCGCTATTGGCATGGATATTCAAGCGGTACAGACCGCCATAAAAAAGGCTGAACAGAAAAAAGCTGCGGTCAAGCAGGCGTCGGCGAAGAGGCAACGAAGAAAATGGTGCCGGATTGTGGCAATACACGTAGCGGCGTCGGGCCCGTACGCGGGGTGTCATGTCGTGCAGCGACAACCAGACGTCGGGCTGCAGGCGGCGCGAAATCTGTCCGAGTTCGACCCACTCACACCACATGCGGCGCAGCCATGAGCGCTTGGCCTGGGGGTAGACGATCTCCTCGATGCCGGGGACGTTCAGCAGGCCGGTGCGATGGACGATCACGCAGATGCGCCAGTGGGCGAAATCGCGCGCTGCCACGCCGACGACCTCGCGCAGGATCGTCAACGGCCCGCCCTCGGTGAAGTTCACGGCCGAGATGACGAGGCAAGGCCGGTGGCGACTGGTATCCAAATCTGTTTCTCGAAATCGAATCTGCGCACGACACGGGCTGGAACGCCCACTGCGATGCTATTGGCGGGAATGTCGCCGCGGACCACCGCGCCGGCGCCGATGACCGATCCGCTGCCGATTGTCACGCCGGAAAGAATCGACACATTTTCGCCGATCCAGACGCGGTCACCGATCTCTACCGGCCGACCGGTGACGATGCGTTCGGCCGGTGGCTGCTCTGGCGAGCTTGCCGTGCCGTGTTCGGTTCCGTAGATGCCGTGGTCGTGGTCGCTGATGAAGACCCGACTTGCGATCAGCACCTGGTTGCCAATGCTGACCTTGTTGATCGCGCCGATGTGGACGAAGTCGTTGATCTGCACGTCGTCGCCAAATTCGATGCAACCTGGCCCGCCGAGCGCGTCGAGCCGCGCCAGGTAGCCCGACACGAAGCGCTTGCCGAATCGGATCTTGGATTTGCCCCGCAGAAAGATCGGAAAGCGGATCAACCGACAGGGCCGGAAGAACAGTTTGGTCACCAACAGGCAGCCGGCGAGCCAGATCGACTGCGCAATGCCGTAGCGCGAACGGGGGTTGTCGATTCGCTCCTCCATCACATCTGCGCCGCCAGTTGCGGCGCACTTCGCCGCTGGGCCCGCGTCCGGCTTTTGCGCTTGCGCCGCTTGGGTCCAAGATGAGTGAGTGACGCCAGCGACAGAATGACCAGGCAGGTCGGCGCCGCGAAATACGGCAGCGCCCGTACCAACAGCAGCGCCAGCGCCAACCCGCCGAGAACGATGTGAACATGTCGCGCATGCGAGTGCGGCATCGTGCGGATCCGCATCGCTGCCCGCGCCAGCAGCCAGAGGAAAGGCAGCACCATAAAGCCGAGCTCGGCCGCGAGCTTGTTCAACAAGATGCCGCCGTCGCGCAGATTCAGACTTTCGAAGTCAGCGGTGACGGCGATCAGGATGTCGCGGGTCGGGCTCTGCGAATAGATCGCTTCGTTGATGCCCATGTTCCCAAGGCCAACGCCGAGACCGGAGCTGGATATGAGCGAGAGAGTTGCAAGTTCAACCCCTTGCACGATGACCAGCGGTGACAAGCTGAAATTTTCGTCGCCTGCGCGGGCGACGAATCCGAAGATCCGGTTGTTGATGTAGGTGGCGAGTTCGATGCCATTGATCACGATCAGGTCCGGCACGCTGTAGATCAGCACCAGCGCGGCGCTGACCACTAGCAGCACCTTCAGCATCGAAAACAAGGTGTGGCGTAGCGATTTCGAATCGAGCAGCAATTTCAGTGCGATGAAACCGCCGAGCACGCCGACCATCGAGAAGGTGAACTGGGTGGCGACGAACAGCAGCATGCAGGCCCACAGCAGAGGCCGGAACGCCGGCCGGGCAAACGCGATCAGCCACAGCGGCATCACGTAGAGCGCAAGGTGGCTGGGCTCGAGAAACAGGCCGGCTGCACGATTCGCCTCGACGCCGCGCAATGTCGAGAACAGGTCGAGGTCGAACAGCGCAAAGACCAGGAAGACAAGCGCCAACAGCACGCCGAAAAGAGCGGCGGCCGGTGTGATCAGACGGGTCAGTGGCGGCAGGCGGGCGCCGGTGGTCCATAGGGCGTACAGCAGCACCAGGGTCAGAACGAAAAGTGGCGATAACCGGGTGCCAGACAGCACGGCACCGACGGTGCCGAGCACCAGCAGCAATGCGAAGCCGAATCGAATCTTGGCCAGCGGCGGATCGGCACGGTTGGTCGCCGGATGGAGCAGGCAATAGACGACGGCAAATACGGCAAACATGCCGCTGGCGACCGGCATCAGCAGCGACATCACCTCGTCGGTCACGTAAAGCAGGACGAATAGGTAGGCACGCATCACTCAGTCGTCACTTCAGCCGCATCATCCTCAGCACCGTGAAGCCGGCCGCACGCAGCAGCAGCCAGCTGCTGAGAATCAATCCGTACCCGGCCTTGCGACGTGCGTGAAAATTCTCGAGGTGCGGCCGCCAGCGCTGGCGGCTCGTTCCGCCGTCCTCCATGAAGGCCAGGATCGACGGCAAGGTCCTCACCTCCAGCCCCTTGCGCTCGCGGAGCAGCAGTTCATAGTCGCCGGACGAACGGAATCCGGCATCATAGCCGCCAGCGGCGCGTAGCCAGTCGAGCCGGTGAGCCGCCATCACATGCGCAACCATCATGCGGGTGTGCAGGCGTTGACGGCGAAACGGTTCCCCAAGTAACGCCACCGGCATGCCGCCGCGGGTCAGTATATTGAAGCCAGCGATCAGCTGCGGAGCTGGCTGCATCGGATCCGTTGTATCGGTGATTGCTGCGCACATTGTGTCGAGCGAGCCGGGGGCGAGGTGGTCGTCACAGCCGATGAATGCGACGTAGCGGCCACTGCATAACGGCAGGGCCTTGTTCCAGGCATCGTAGATGCCTCGATCGGGTTCCGACAGCGCAGCGGCGACGACGCCGCGGGCGGCTTCGATGATCGTCCAGGTGCCGTCCGTCGATACCGCATCGATCATCAGCAGCTCGGTCTGTGGTTGCTGCTGCGCGGCATACGAGTCGATCAGTCGACGCAGCGTCTTTTCGCCGTTGCGCACTGCGCAGACGATCGACAACGCGACCGGGCCGCAGCCAGCTTCCCGGTTGTCGAAAAAGCGGCGCGGTTCGTGATCCGGCGACGCCATGGCCGATCAATTCGGCCGGTGCCGGGCGAACAGACCGTTGACCTGGAGCGTGCGACCACTCGTCGGGTCGACGAATTCAGGTTGCAGCAACCAGGTCGCGAAGCCGAGTCGTTCCATCCGGTGGATCACATCGAGCCAAAGATGCTGGCCTACATACAGTTCGGTCAGGCTCAGTTCGAGCATCACCAGGTCGAACCGGTCGAGGGAGGCCTCGGCGCCATCGAGCACGGCCCATTCGTAGCCCTGGGTATCGATCTTCAGCAGGCCACCGTGCCTCGGCAGCTCGTGCTGCTGAACCAGGATGTCGACCGTCGACTGGGCCACACTGAGTTTCTCGACATGCCGCGAGCCCGGCGCAGCATCGACACTGCTGCCGGTGACCGGCAGCACCGAACTGCTGACCGAGTTGGCCGCGACGTGAAACTCGACCGTTCCTGCCTCGGCGCCGAGTGCGCATGGTGCAGCGATCCGCCACTGCGGATGCTGCTGCGCGCGCTGCATCAGCTGTCGGTGTGCCATCGGCAGTGGCTCGACCGACAAGATCTGCCCGCCGAATCCGCTGTCGATCAGTTCCAGCCCGAACTGGCCTTCGTTGGCACCGACGTCGATGACGAATCCGATGCGGAAATGCTTTAACGCGGCCTGCAGCTGGGCCTCGCGAGAGGAACCGGGAATGTAGCTGTGGGCTTCGACGCCGACGCGGCGCAGCAATTTTTTCCCGAGCGACTTGAGTTGGGGCGACATGGAACAGTGAATGGATTGCAGTTTCTTTATGCCCCGGCGGTCGGAGCTGTCGGATCAGAAGCCGCCGCGGCGGTCCGTGTCCGCGATCGGGCAAACTGCCACAGGCGTGCGAAATACAGCGTCGTCAGCAAGGCAAATACCATCCTGCCGATTGCAAAGGCGCCGACGCCGATCGCGGAGAATACCAGCGCCGTCGACAGATTCAGGATGCCGCCAACAATGGCGATGATGCCAATCAGGCGCATTTCGCCGAGGCCAACGAGGATGTGATGGGTCGGCACACCGAACGAGAGCAGCGCGGCCGATGCGAACAGCCCGAGCACCAGCATGTGGTTTTCGCTGGCGAACTGCGGGCTGACCCAAACCGACAGGATTGCCGGCGAAGCGATTGCGACAAGCAGCGGCGGCAGCAGGCAGGCCGCCCCGCCGAGCAGTGACAGGCGCTTGAATTGCCGCAGCCGGTCGGCGTCGATCCGGGCTCCGCTGACGATCGGAATCACCGGTTGCCAGGCGGCGGCGATCACGACGTGGACAAACTGCGTCAGCTGCAGACACAGAGAATAACGGGCGAGGTCGGCCGCGCCCAGCAGTGCGCCGACCAGGATGCGGTCGGCGACCGAAAACAGGACGATTCCCAGGCCGTTGACCCACGCCCACTTGCCGAAATGAAAGATGCGGCTGAACTGGCCCCGATCAAACGTCGTCTTTGCGCAGAATCCGCGCAGTACGCTCGATGCCCAGGTGGCCTTCAGAACCGCCTTCAGCAGATTGACGCAAAGGCCCGCGGCCAACGCGTACACCGTGTCCTGGCTTTGCCATGCCGTCAATGCGACGGCAGTGGCCCAAAGCGGCCGCATCGACAGTTCGATCTTGCCGATTGCATCAAAACGTTGCGCGCCACGAAGCGCACCGGCGTAAACGGCGTCCAGTTCCTGGACGACCAGCAGCGCAACACCAAGCGTCAACGCCGCGCTGACCAACGCAGGGTCGCCCATTCGCGAAAAAGCGAGCCTGGCCAGCGCCGGTGCGGCCAGTCCGAGCACGACGATGAAAACGAGACCGCCCGCAAGCGCCACCGTCGATGCGGTACGGGTCACCGACAGCGCTGCAGCCCGGTTGCCTGCTCCGAGATCCTCGGCGACGTATTTGGTCGTCGCAAGCCCGACGCCGAGTGACGCAACGCTGCCGAAGCCGCTGATTGCGGTTGCCAGCGCCCACAGGCCGAAGCCGGCTGCGCCGAGCTGGTGCAGAAGAAACGGTGACAGCAGCAGCAGAATGGCTGGGCCGATCAACGCGTCGGAGACGGCCCAGCTGGCACGGGCGGCGTGCGAGCGCAGCAGCAACACGGCCGATGGCAATTTCATCGGCAGCGCGCTGCAGGTTTGAGAAGGTGGTCCTGAGCCACGCCTGGACTCAGGGCTTGACCGCAAAATAGCGGTAGCTGGCAAAAACACCACCGGCGGCATCATCGCGTTGCACCGAGATGAGTTGCATGCCGGTACGGCGGAGCAGTTCGACGACGCGTCCACGTCTGAATGTGTGCATCTCCATGACGCCGGCCCTTCCGTATTTGAGCCGACGTGCGAGGTTCAGCACGCGGTTGCCGGCCAGCCGATGGACGATGCCGTTCAGGCTGTTCAGGTGAGGATGCGACGGCGTCTGGAAGACGAGCGCGCCACCTGGCCGCAGGACGCGGCAGAACTCTGCAATCAACGCCCGCTGCGTGGCCTGCGGCGCATGCTGCAGGACAATGTTGCTGTAGACGAAATCAATACTTGCATCGCCAACCGAATGAAGGTCGTTGCCGTTTCCGCGGATAAAGCGGATGTTGGTGAAGCTCGCATGTTCGATGCGCGCCCGCGCAAGCATGGTTTCCGAGATGTCGACTGCGATCACCTGTGCGAAGGCTTTCGACAGCGCGCGACTCAGCCGGCCGACACCGCAGCCGTAGTCAAGGGCGATCCCTGGCGTGACCTCGATTCCGAGCTCAGACACGTCCCGTACCAACTGGCCGATCTCGTCGGTCCCGGTCTGGAAAAAAGCCGCGCTGTCCCATTTGCCGCCCTTCATCCGCGGGTCCGTCAGCACCGCCCAGAACGGGTCGTCGGCGGCCAGAGCCTCCCATTGCTTTCGGTAACGATTGGTCATCAGCTGCACCTGCACGAGACGGCCAGCCATTGCGGCCGCGACATTCGCGGCCCGGTGTCCAATAGGCAGTTGCCGCTGGGCGACGTTTGGCGTTCAGACCGCTGCAGCGCCGTCACTCATTGAAATCGTAAGCCCGGAACCCCGCCATCTTGACCAGGCTGTCGCGCCGCGCTGCCGTGTAATCGGCCTCGACCATTTCCTTGACCAGCTCCGGCAGCGTGATCTTCGGCTCCCAGCCGAGTTTCTGCTTGGCCTTGCTCGGGTCGCCGAGCAGCGTCTCGACCTCGGTTGGCCGGTAATAACGCGGATCGACGCGGACGATCACGTCGCCCGGCTTGCATTTGGCCTTCACTTCACCGTTGACCGGCCTGACCTTCTCGACCGTGCCGACTTCGGCTTCACCTTCGCCGCTGAAGACCAGCGAGATGCCGAGTTCCTTCGCGCTGAATTCGACAAACTGGCGGACGCTGTATTGCACGCCGGTCGCAATCACGAAATCTTCCGGCTGCTCCTGCTGCAGCATCAGCCACTGCATCTCGACGTAGTCCTTCGCGTGGCCCCAGTCGCGCAGCGCACTCATGTTGCCGAGGTACAGGCAGTCCTGCAGGCCGAGCGCGATCCGCGCGACTGCGCGGGTGATCTTGCGGGTCACGAAGGTTTCGCCGCGCAGCGGGCTCTCGTGGTTGAACAACACGCCGTTGCAGGCATACAGCCCGTAAGCCTCGCGGTAGTTGACGGTGATCCAGTAGCCGTACAGCTTGGCCACCGCATACGGGCTGCGCGGGTAGAACGGCGTCGTTTCCTTCTGCGGGATCTCCTGCACCAGGCCGTACAACTCGGAGGTGCTCGCCTGGTAGAAGCGCGTCTTCTTCTCGAGGCCGAGGATGCGGATCGCTTCGAGGATGCGCAGCGTGCCGATGCCGTCGGCATTGGCGGTGTACTCCGGCGTCTCGAAGCTGACAGCGACGTGGCTCATCGCCGCGAGGTTGTAGATCTCGTCCGGCTGCACCTGCTGGATGATGCGGATCAGGTTGGTCGAATCGGTCAGGTCGCCATAGTGCAGCGTGAAGCGCTGGTCGTTGACATGCGGATCCTGGTACAGGTGGTCGATGCGGTCGGTATTGAACAGCGACGAGCGCCGCTTGATGCCGTGCACCGAATAGCCTTTGCTCAGCAACAGTTCGCTGAGGTAGGCGCCGTCCTGGCCGGTGACGCCTGTGATGAGGGCGACTTTGTTGCTCATGGGACCGATTTCTGCAATGCGTGGGGAGGTGGCGACGGGCGCAGGCCGGTCGTTTGGTGGCCCGGCATGATACCGGAGCGGCTGCGGCGCCCGGCGCATTGCACCGGTGTCAGAAGGTCTCGTGCAGGCGGACAAAAGTCGCAAACCGCGGCAGGCCGGTGGCCGTCAGATCCCGATAGCGGTAGGTGACGACGCTGCCGAGCGCCGGCGGGTTGCGCCGTTGCTCGTCGCTGAAGCCGCTGCCGAGCCAGAACCTGCGGCCGTCGGGCGTCTGCAGTTGCAGTGCGCCAAACGAGCCGGCCAGCCTGCCGCGGCCCGGGCGATGCCCGATCACGACCGCCTCGCTGTCGAACTGCGGTTTCATCTTGACCAGCACGTCGCCGCGCCCGGTGCTGTAGGGCGCGTCCGCCAGATGCAGCATCAGGCCTTCGCCGCCGGCCGCGACGGTGCTGTCGAGCAGGCGCTGCAATGCCGCGCGGTCGGCCACCATCTGCTGCGGCACCCCCTGCAACTGGGGCCAGTTGGCTTCGCCGACGATCTGCTCGATCCGCCGCGCCCGGTCGGCAAAGCTGCCGCGGCCGCCGGGCTGCTCGAAGACCATGTAACGGACCTTCGCCCAGGCGGCGTCGTCGGCAACGCCACTGCGAACCAGTGCCGACAGCGCATCGAAGCGGCCGCGGCCCTGCCACAATTCGCCGTCGAGGGCGTGCGGCGGCAAGCGCTCGAGGAACCAGCGCGGGGCCGGCACGATGCGGCCGCTGCGAAAACGAAGTGTCTGGCCGTCCCAGACCGCGCGCACGCCATCGAGTTTTTCGCTGACCAGGTAGCGGCCCACGTCGATGTGCGGCCCGAACACATTCGCGAGCAGCAGCGGCGGCGGATCGGTGGCCGGCAGCGCGACCGTCGGCATCGGGACGGTCCACAGACAGGCCGCCAGCAACCAGGGCAGCAGGCGCATCGGCGGATGATTCGGAGCGGGATTGGTATGCATCACACCGAATCTGCGCCTGCTCAGGCTAGCATTCCATCCCCCATAGATGCGTAAAAGTGAGGAGATTTGCAGATGGCCATGGACGTTGTCGACTTCGAGATCAAGGGCTCGGAGATGCAGTTCGTCGAAGTCGAGCTCGATCCGCAGGAAGCCGCTGTCGGCGAAGCCGGCAGCATGATGTACATGGATGCGGGGGTCACGCTGGACACGGTGTTCGGCGATGGTTCGGCGAACCAGAAGGGCTTGTTCGGCAAACTGCTCGGCGCCGGCAAGCGGCTGATCACCGGTGAGTCGCTGTTCACGACGGTCTACACGAACCAGTCGTCGCAGAAGGCAAAAGTGGCGTTTGCCGCACCTTATCCGGGCAAGATCCTGCCGATGGACCTGGAGCAGCTCGGCGGCACGCTGATCTGCCAGAAGGACGCCTTCCTGTGCGCCGCCCGCGGCGTATCGCTGGGCATCTTCTTCCAGCAGAAGCTGTCGGTCGGCTTCTTCGGCGGTGAAGGTTTCATCATGCAGAGGCTCGATGGCAATGGCCTCGCCTTCGTCCACGCCGGCGGCACCGTGATGGAGCGCCAGCTGCGCGCTGGCGAAGTGCTGATGATCGACACCGGTTGCATCGTCGCATTCACGCCGGATGTCAATTTCGAAATCCAGTACGTCGGCAAGATCAAGACTGCGCTGTTCGGCGGCGAAGGGCTGTTTTTTGCGAAGGTCACCGGCCCCGGCAAGGTCTGGCTGCAAAGCCTGCCGTTCTCGCGGCTGGCCTCGCGGATCTTTGCTGCCGCACCGCAGCGTGGCGGCTCGCAGGGCGAGGGTTCGGTGCTCGGCGGATTCGGCGCCGGCGGCCTGCTCGGCGGCGTACTGGGCGGCGACGATGACTGATCAATTTGCCAGGGGAATCGTGGTTGCGTCGGGCAAACCCCTACACTAGCCGGTTTGCCCTGAAGGTTCCGTCTTGCGCGCGTCGTTTGTAAAGCTTGTTCAGCCGTTGCTGCAGTGCCGGGCTGGTCGTTCGACAAGCCGTCTGGCCTTGGTCGCCGCGGCCTGCGTATTCGGTGCGGCGGCGGTTGCGTCGCCGGTGGCGGATCCCGCATCGGCGCCGTTGCCAGTGCCAACGGCAGTGCCGGCCTCGAAGGCCGCCTCTGCCCCAGCGCCGCTGCGAGCCGCCTCGGCGCCATTGCCGCGGGCAAGCGCCGCGCCGGCGGCGTCCACGGCAGCGGCAACTGCGTCGGTTGCGGCCTCGGCATCGGCTTCGGCCGCACGTTCGCCCGGCCGGCCGATCTTTGTGCTGAATTCTCTCGACGCCAGCATCAGCGTCGTCGATCCGACCAGCTTTGCCGAGGTCAAGCGCGTCCCGACCGGCAAGGAGCCGCATCACCTGTATCTGACGCCTGACGAACGTTCGCTGATCGTCGCCAATGCGATGGGCGATTCGCTGACCTTCATCGATCCGGTCACCGCGGCGGTGCAGCGCGTCGTGACCGGCATCATCGACCCCTATCACCTGCGTTTTTCGCCGGACATGAAATGGTTTGTCACCGCGGCAAACCGGCTCGACCATGTCGATATCTATCATTGGGATGGCGCTGGCGCGCCGTCGCCGCTCAAACTGGCGGCTCGCATCCCCACCGGCAAGACGCCGAGCCATCTGATGATCGACCGCAAGAGCAGCGTCGTCTACGCGACGATGCAGGACAGTGACGAACTGGTTGCCATCGACCTGGCGACCCAGAAACTGCGCTGGAAGATCGGCATCGGCAAGATGCCGGCCGATGTCTTTCTGACGCCGGACGACAAGTTGCTGTTCGTCGGACTGACCGGCGACCGGTTTGTCGAGGTCTACGACGTCAGCCTGCCGTCGCCGAAGCTGGTCAAGCGCATCGAGACCGGCGACGGTGCGCACGCCTTCAGGGCCGCTGGCGACCAGAAACATGTCTACGTCAGCAACCGCGTTGCCAATACGATCAGCAAGATCGACTTCACCAGCCTGGCAGTCGTCGACACCTACCCGGCCCCCGGTGGGCCGGACTGCATGGACGTGCTGGCTGACGGCCGCACGCTGCTGGTGACGTCGCGCTGGGCACGCAAGCTGACCTTCATCGATACCGCCACCCGCCGTGTCACGCGGCAGGTCAGCGTCGGCCGCTCGCCGCATGGCGTCTGGACACTCGATCATGCGCCGCGCTGAACTGAAAATCGGTCGCCGGCTGCTGGCGGCACTGGCCTGCTGGGTCGGGGTCTCGGCCTCGGCCGCGACCGCCGGCGCAAGCAGCGCATCGTGCACCGGAGCGGCTGGCGAGAAGCCGGTCTATCTGACCTTCGATACCGGCCACATGGAGATTGCGCCGCTGGTCGCCGAGGTGTTGCAACGGCACCGTCTGAAGGCCACCTTCTTCCTCGCCAACGAGCGCACCCGCACCGGTGGCGCAAGCCTCGACGACCAGTGGGCGCCGTGGTGGCGCGCGCGCGCCGCCGAAGGCCATCTGTTCGGATCGCACACCTTCGACCATGCGGTATGGGCCGGCGATACCAAAGGTGGCTTCAAGGTCAGGCCGACCGCCGGCCCCGAGGCCGGCCGGACGCTGCGCTGGACAGCGGCCGACTATTGCGAATCGCTGCAGCAGTCGGCAACGCGCTTCGAGGACATGACCGGCAAGAAGATGGCGCCGATCTTCCGCGCGGCCGGCGGCAAGACATCGTCGGCCTTGCTTGCGGCGGCGAAATCCTGCGGCTGGGAACATGTGCCCTGGACCGACGCGGGTTTTCTCGGCGATGAATTGCCGAGCGACAAGTATCCGAACAAGATGCTGCTGAACCGCGCGCTGCGCAATATCCGCAGTGGCGAGATCCTGCTGGCCCACCTCGGCATCTGGTCGCGCGAGGAGGTCTGGGCGCCGGCCGTGCTCGAGCCGCTGATCGTCGGTCTGCGCGAGCGCGGGTTCTGCTTTGCCACCTTGCGCGACCATCCGCGCTACAGCGACTGGCTGAAGCGCTGATCAAAGGATTGTTCTGTTGGTCGACGAGATCCTGAACCGCTTCGCCAACGGCTTCGCAGCCGCGCAGCAGTGGTTGTTCGAATCGCTGGTCCAGCCGGTGCTGTTCGGCCTCGGCCAGGGCAACCTGCTGGAGGACGGCTTCGAGGCGACCGGCTGGCTGCTGGTCGGGCTGCTGCAACTGCTGCTGATGGTCGTCGTCTTCGGCAGCCTGCAGCGGCTGCGCCCGGTCGAGCCGGTGACCGACCGCCATGCAGTGCGCATCGACATCGTCTATACGCTGATCCATCGCCTCGGCCTGTTCCGGGTGGCACTGTTCTTCTCCATCGATCCGCTGTGGGACATGTTGTTCGGCCGCCTGAGCGTTGCCGGTTGGAGCGGCTTCCAGCTCGATGCGGCGATGGCGCCGTGGCTGCCCGGCGTCACCGACACGGCCTGGTTTGCGTTTGCCGTCTACCTGGTGGTTTTCGATTTCGTCGACTACTGGCTGCACCGCGGCCAGCATGGCCTGCGCTGGTGGTGGGCACTGCATTCGCTGCACCACAGCCAGCGCCAGATGACGATGTGGAGCGACAACCGCAACCACCTGCTCGACGACCTGCTGCGCGACGCCGCCTTCGTGCTGCTGGCGCGGCTGATCGGCGTCGCCCCGGGGCAATTCATCGCGCTGGTTGCGTTGACGCAGCTGATCGAGAGCTTCTCGCATGCCAATGCGCGGATCAGCTTCGGCCTGATCGGCGAGCGGCTGCTCGTCAGCCCGCGCTTCCATCGCTTCCACCACAGCATTGGTGCCGGGCACGAATCCCACGGTGCCGGCAGCCTCGGCGGCCACAATTTTGCGGTGCTGTTCCCGATCTGGGATGTGCTGTTCAGGACTGCCGATTTCGGCCCGCGCTACGAGCCAACCGGCATCCGTGACCAGCTGCCCGAATCCGGCGGCCGCGACTACGGGCGCGGATTCTGGTCGCAGCAGTGGCGCGGCCTGGTGCGGCTGGTCGGCGCCGACCGGGCCGCCGCCTGAGCAGGCGGCCGCGACGCCGCTGGCTTATCCTCGGCCGTCTTGCAGCGCGTGATCGCGACGGAAACACTCCATGCACATCGGCCTGATCATCATTGGTGACGAGATCCTCTCCGGCAAACGTGCCGACAAGCATTTCCCGAAGGTCGTTGAACTGCTGCAGGCGCGCAACCTGTCTTTGTCGTGGGCGCGTTATGCCGGCGACGACCGGCACCGCATCACTGCCGATCTGCGCGATGCCTTTGCGGCCGCGCGCGACGGCGCGGTCATCTTTTCCTGTGGCGGGATCGGCGCAACGCCGGACGACCATACCCGCCAGTGCGCTGCCGCTGCACTGGATCGCCAGCTGGTGCTGCACCCGCAGGCCCGTGAACTGATCATCGAGCGGATGCGCGAGGTCGCCGCCGAGCAGGGCAAGCCGTTCGAGGCCGAGCGGCCGGACAACCTGCACCGGCTCAACATGGGCGTATTTCCGGAAGGCGCCGAGATCATCCCGAACCCCTACAACCGGATCCCGGGGTTTGCGATCCGTTTTGCTGCCGCAGCGCCGGACCAGCCGCTTGGTGGCGGTGTCTTTTTTCTGCCGGGATTTCCGGTGATGGCGTGGCCGATGATCGAATGGGTGCTCGACCACCACTATGCGGCAGCCGCGGGCGGACCACGATCGATCGAGAAATCGGTGATCGTCTTCGGCGCGATGGAGGCGGCATTGACGCCGTTGATGGAGGCGATCGAATTGCAGTACGCCGGCATCAAGGTGTTCAGCCTGCCCAGTGTCGACCACCCGCAGTGGGGGCGCCACATCGAGATGGGCGTCAAGGGCACGGCGCAGCCGTTGCTGGAACAGGCATTCGGCGCACTGTTGCAGGGCTTGCGCCTGCATGGCGCAGAATTGGGTCCTGAATTGGTGCGCTGACGCATTGTTGCACCAAAATGGTGTATTTGCACATGATTGGTGCGGAGGTGATCCGCCGGTCGCACCTGGGCCGGGCGAGTCGGCCGGGCACGCTTTCTGCTATTCATCCGGTACTGCAAATCGGGGCAGCCCGCCAACACATGGGCTGCCCGGCTGAAGTGTTCGACCCTTTTAATTACCAACCCCAAGAAGCATCCGCTAGGAGAAATTGATGGCCAAGACCGTTGCCGACGTGATGAAGATGGTGAAGGAAAACGAGATCAAGTTCGTTGATTTCCGTTTTACCGACACCCGCGGCAAGGAGCAGCACGTGAGCGTGCCCGTTTCTGCATTCGATGAAGACAAGTTCACCTCCGGTCATGCCTTCGATGGCTCGTCGATCGCCGGTTGGAAAGGCATCGAAGCCTCTGACATGCAGTTGATGCCCGATCCGAACACCGCGAACATCGACCCGTTCTACGAAGAGCCGACACTGATCCTGACCTGCGACGTCGTCGACCCGGCCGACGGCAAGCCCTACGAACGCGATCCGCGTTCGCTGGCGAAGCGCGCCGAGGCCTACATGAAGGCGTCCGGCCTTGGCGATGTCGCCTATTTCGGCCCGGAGCCCGAATTCTTCGTCTTCGACAACGTGCGCTGGCAGGTCGACATGTCCGGCTGCTTCGTCAAGATCGAATCCGAAGAGGCGGCCTGGAATACCGGCAAGGACTACGAGCACGGCAATTCCGGCTTCCGTCCGGGCGTCAAGGGCGGCTATTTCCCGGTTCCGCCGGTCGACAGCGGCCAGGACCTGCGCTCGGAAATGTGCCTGGTGCTCGAGTCGCTCGGCATCCCGGTCGAGGTCCATCACCACGAGGTCGCGAACGCCGGCCAGATGGAGATCGGCACCAGGTTCAGCAGCCTGGTGCAGCGCGCCGACTGGGTCCAGCTGCAAAAGTATGTGATCCACAACGTCGCCCACTCCTACGGCAAGACCGCGACCTTCATGCCGAAGCCGATCGTCGGCGACAACGGCAGCGGCATGCACGTGCACCAGTCGGTCTGGAAGGACGGCAAGAACCTGTTCGCCGGTGACGGTTATGCCGGCCTGTCGGAGTTCGCGCTGTTCTACATCGGCGGCATCATCAAGCACGCCCGGGCGCTGAATGCGATCACCAACCCGGGCACCAACAGCTACAAGCGGCTGGTGCCGGGCTTCGAGGCGCCGGTCAAGCTGGCCTACTCGGCGAAAAACCGCTCGGCATCGATCCGCATCCCGTACGTCGCGAACCCGAAGGGCCGCCGCGTCGAGGCGCGTTTCCCGGATCCGCTGATGAACCCCTACCTCGGCTTCGCCGCGTTGCTGATGGCTGGCCTCGACGGTGTCGAGAACAAGATCCATCCGGGCGAGGCGGCGACCAAGGACCTGTACCACCTGCCGCCGGAAGAGGACGCGAAGATCCCGACCGTCTGCTCGAGCCTCGAGCAGGCGCTCGAATACCTCGACAAGGGTCGCTCGTTCCTGACCAAGGGTGGCGTTTTCACCGACACCTACCTCGATGCCTACATCGACCTGAAGATGCAGGAGGTCCAGCGCTTCCGGATGACCACCCATCCGTGCGAATTCGACATGTACTACATGCTGTAACAGGCTGCGGCCTGCCAAGAGGGACGGCGCTCGCCGTCCCTTTTTTTTGCCCTGGCATCGCAGGCCCGATCAGCGACAATCCGCGTGGAACATCCGCTGATGGCGGTCGTCAAAAGGAAGCATGGAACGGGGGTATTCGATGGTTTGCTGGTCTGGCTTGGGCATGTCGATGGTGCGCGGCGGCTTGTGGGCTGCCTTCGCCTTCGGTGTCGTGGCTTCGGCCCAGGCCCAGCAGGTGCGCAACGTCGTCTACCGCTGCCCCGGCAACCCGGTGCTGTATACCGATGCGATCTCCGAGAAGGAGGCGAAGGAGCGTGGCTGCCGGACGATCGAAGGCGCGCCGATCACGATCATCCAGACGACGCCGCCGACGCGCCGCGCAGCGACACCGGTGCCATCGACCGCCAGCCCGTCGGCGACCAGCCGGCCGGAGCCGAGTGCACGCGTCGAGCCGAGCGAGCAGCGCGCCCGCGATACCGACCGGCGCGCCATCCTTGCCGCCGAACTGCGCCGCGACGAGCAGGTGCTCGCCGAGATGCAACGCGAATACAACAATGGCGAGCCCGAGCGCCAAGGCAACGAACGCAACTACCAGAAGTACCTCGACCGGGTCGCCGAGATGAAGATGGCGATCGCCCGCAAGGAAAATGACATCGCTGCGTTGAAGCGCGAGCTGGCAAAGCTGCCGCAGTGATTCGCGAGTCGATTGCGGTGCTGCGTTCGCCATTCACCCGTCACGCGGATGCGCCGCTGAGCGCGGCTTATGCCGCATTCGACCAGCTGGCGACGATGGTTGCCGTCGCCAGCCCGCAAGGCCGCTGCATCTTCGCGAACTCCGCATTCGAGCAGGTGATCGGTCTGTCGCGCCGCAGCGTGCAGAACGCCAACCTGTTCGACTGGTTTGCCGACGCGGCGCAGATGCGCGACACCGTCGCCGCGGTCGCCGGCAACCGGTTTTCGACCAGCCGCCTGGAAGCCCATTTGCGGCTGCCGCAGCCATCCCATCCCGACCAGATTCCGGTTCACGTGATCGTCAACCAGATCGACGACTCGCCAAATGTCGTGGTCGAGATCGTCGAGCTGCAGCAGCAGACCCGCCAGGACCGCGAGGAACGCTCGCTCGACCAGTTGCAGGCGAACAAGGAGCTGATCCGCAACCTCGCTCACGAGATCAAGAATCCGCTCGGCGGCATTCGCGGCGCCGCGCAGCTGCTCGAGATGGAGGTGCAATCGAAGGAGCTGACCGAGTTCACGCAGGTCATCATCAACGAGGCCGACCGGCTGCAGGCGCTGGTCGACCGTCTGCTGGCGCCGCACCGCAAGGTGCAGGTGGTCAGCGACGTCAACATCCATGAAGTCTGCGAGCGGGTGCGCTCGCTGATCCTGGCCGAATTTCCGCGCGGCCTCGACTTCCAGCGCGATTACGACATCTCGATCCCCGATTTCCGCGGCGATCGCGAGCAGCTGATCCAGGCGGTGCTGAACATCGCCCACAACGCGACGCATGCGCTGCGCGGCCAGATCGACGCCGGCAGCGCGCGCATCACGGTGCGTACCCGGATCGCCCGCCAGATCACGATCGGCAAGCAGCGCCACCGCTTGGCACTGGAATTGCATATCGAGGACAACGGGCCGGGTGTGCCGGACGAGATTCGCGATCGCATCTTTTATCCGCTGGTGTCGGGACGCGACGGAGGATCGGGCCTGGGGTTGACCCTGGCGCAGACCTTCGTCGGCCAACACCAGGGCATGATCGAGTGCGAAAGCGAACCAGGCAGGACAATTTTCAGGATCGTCATTCCATTGCCTTAGGCCGGCTCGAGCACCGGGCCGGGCCGGTGCGGTGGGAGACGGCAGGACCATTTCAATTGGGCAGGCATGAAACCCATCTGGATCGTTGACGACGACCAATCCATCCGCTTCGTGCTCGAGAAGGCACTTGCCCGCGAGGAACTGGCGGTGCGCAGTTTCACGAACCCGCGCGATGTGCTGACGGCGCTCGATGCCGACGAGCCGCAGGTGCTGGTTTCCGATATCCGGATGCCCGGCGGCTCGGGCATCGAATTGCTCGCCAAGGTCAAGGAGCGGCTGCCGGGGCTGCCGGTCATCATCATGACCGCCTATTCCGACCTCGACAGCGCGGTCAGCGCCTTCCAGGGCGGCGCGTTCGAATATCTGCCGAAGCCGTTCGACGTGACGAAGGCGGTCGAGCTGATCCGACGGGCAATCGACGAAAGCATGCGCGAGGCGGCCGCCGACCCGGCGCAGGCTCAGGTGCCCGAGATGCTCGGCCAGGCGCCGGCGATGCAGGATGTCTTCCGCGCGATCGGCCGCCTCAGCCAGAGCATCGTCACCGTGCTGATCACCGGCGAGTCGGGCTCCGGCAAGGAACTGGTTGCCAATGCGCTGCACAAGCACAGCCCGCGCGCATCGGGGCCGTTCATCGCGATCAATACCGCGGCGATACCGAAGGACCTGCTCGAAAGCGAGCTGTTCGGTCATGAACGCGGCGCCTTCACCGGTGCGCAGACGACGCGGCGCGGACGCTTCGAGCAGGCCGACGGGGGCACACTGTTTCTCGACGAGATCGGCGACATGCCGTTCGACCTGCAGACGCGGCTGCTGCGGGTGCTCAGCGACGGCCAGTTCTACCGGGTCGGCGGTCACAACCCGATGCGCAGCAATGTGCGGGTGATCGCGGCGACCCACCAGAATCTGGAAGACCGGGTCGCGCAGGGCAGCTTCCGCGAAGACCTGTTCCATCGGCTGAACGTGATCCGCCTGCGGCTGCCGGCGCTGCGCGAGCGCAGCGAAGACATTCCGGCGCTGACCCGCTTCTTCCTGCAGAAAAGCGCGCGCGAGCTCGGCGTCGATGCGAAACGCATCACCGACGAGGCCTTGCAGCGGCTGGCCCGGTTCGAGTTTCCGGGCAACGTGCGGCAACTCGAGAATGTCTGCCACTGGTTGACGGTGATGGCCCCGGCGCAGGTCATCGAGTGCAAGGATCTGCCCCTCGAATTCCAGTCGTCCGGTGCGGATGGCGCTGCCGGATCGACGCCATCTGCCGGCGACCCGGCCGCCGCGGCCGATCCGGCAGCCGCACCGGCGGCAACGGCCGCCGGTGCGGCCAGTGCGTCTGGCACGTCGTCAGCCGCGCCGGCCGGATTCTGGCTCGACGACCTGGAACGGGAGACTCGCGGCCTGCTGCAAAGCGGTGTGCCGGCGGTCTGGGATACCTTGACGCGGCAGTTCGAGGCACGGCTCATTCATACCGCGCTCGACATCACGCGTGGCAGGCGCATCGAAGCGGCGCAGAAACTCGGCATCGGCCGCAATACGATCACCCGCAAGATCCAGGAACTTGGCGTCGACGACTGATGCGCCGGCTGCCGCCGCCAGGACAGGCGGCGGTGTTGCTCACTGGTCAGCGATCTCGACCCATACCGGCGCGTGGTCACTCGGCCGCTCGTTCTTGCGCGGCAGCTTGTCGATCGTGCAGCTGCGCACCCGCGGCTTCAGCGCCGGGCTGACCAGGATGTGGTCGATGCGCAGCCCCTGGTTCTTGCGGAAGGCGAGCATCCGGTAATCCCACCAGCTCCAGCTTTTTGGCGGCTGCTCGAACAGGCGGAAGGCATCGCACAGGCCGGTGCCGAGCAGGCCCTCGAAATGCTGCCGTTCCTCGGCGGTGCAGTGGATCTGGCCGGCCCACGCGACCGGGTCATGGACATCGCGGTCTTCCGGCGCGATGTTGAAGTCGCCGAGCAGCACCAATTGCGGATAGTGGGTCAGCTGCTCCGCGACGAAGCCACGCAAGGCATCGAGCCAGGCCATCTTGTAGGCAAATTTCGGGCTGTCGGGCGCCTGGCCGTTTGGAAAATAGGCGTTGATGACGCGAACGCCGTCAACCGTTGCCGTCAACACCCGGGCCTGAGGGTCGTCAAAGCCAGGCAGGTTGCGCACGACATCGCTGGCGGACTGGCGGCTCAGCAGCGCGACCCCGTTGTAGGTGGCCTGCCCGAAACGCTGCACCTGATAGCCGGCGGCTTCCAGTTCAGCCTGCGGGAATTTGTCGTCGATCAGCTTGGTTTCCTGCAGCCCGATCACGTCGACCGGGTGGGCGGCCAGCCAGTCGAGCACCTGGGGCAGGCGAACGGCGAGAGAATTGATATTCCAGGTGGCGAGTTTCATCTGATCTCACGGTTGGCGCAGTCGGCAGTGCAGCAATGGTAGCCATGCCTGGCCAGCGGGATCGATCCGGTCCGCGACGGGCTGCGATCGCAGCCGGCGCTGGCGCGCAGATCGGGTGTCCATCTGGTGCTTGCGGGGGATCCGCCCGCCGCTGCGGAACTTGCAGCGCCAAACGCATCAAACCCGTTTACGTGTTGAATAGATACAAACATACAATGCGCTCAACTCAAGGAGGAACCATGCAGCACAAACTTCGTCTCCTGTCCGCCCTCGCCGTTGCCTCTCTGCTGGGCGCATGCGCCAATACGCCGCCAGAGATGAAATACGACTCGCAGACGGCAATGTCCCAGGCTCCTGCGCGCAGCGCAGCGCCAGCACCGTCGGCTGCCGACGCCTCGGCGCGGGCTGCGGCAGCAGCGCGCAATGCCGCAGCCAGGGCAGACGAGGCCGCCGCACCGGTGGCCGAGCGCACCGTCTATTTCGGCTTCGACCAGTACACGATCAGCCCGTCCGATGCCGACCTGCTGTCCCGCCATGCCCGCTACCTGGCGACGGTGCCGAATACGCCGGTGCGCATCGAAGGCCACGCCGACGAACGCGGCAGCGCCGAATACAACTTGGCACTTGGCCAGCGCCGTGCCGATGCCGTGCGGCGCACGCTCAGCACACTCGGTGTGCGCGAATCGATGATCGAAAGCGTCAGCTGGGGCGAACAGAAACCGGCAGTGCAGGGCAGCGGCGAGGATGTGTGGGCGCGCAATCGCCGCGCCGAGATCATCTATTCGGCGAGGTAAGCCGAACTCGCGTCGCGTCCTGCCGAATCGAGGGTCTTGCCGAGCGGGATCTTCGCACCCGATGCATCGGCGCCGAGCGCGCCGATCAGCTGTGACAGGTCCTCCTCGAGACGCTGCAGCGTTGCTGCATCGAGGCTGGCCAGCGCCTGCGGCAGCACACCGGAAAACGGCTGCGGCGCCCGTCGCAGCACGCGCATGCCACCCGGGCGCAGGTGCAGCTGGACCGCGCGGCGGTCGCGGCCATCCTTGCGCACGTCGATCAGGTCCTGCTCGACGAGCGTCCTGACCAGATTGCTCGCGGTCGGTTGACGAACGTCCATCGCGCGGGCCAGTTCATTGACGCCGATCCCCGGCGTCTGCCGGATCACACTCAAGGCCCAGACCTGCGCGCCGCCGACACCCGCGCGTTTCTCGACCTGCTGGAAGTGGGTCTTGATCGCGTTGAAGACGAGCCTGAACTGCCGCAACACCCTGGCCGCCGATTCGCCATGCGGATCGGTGCTGGGCGTCGGCTCGACGCTGCGTGCTGCGGATGATTGGGAAGGCATGCGAGCGGCAATTATATTTGTACAGATGCAAGCCTGCAATTTGCGTTGCAATCGCCTGCCGCGTAGAGGTGCGAGAGTTGACGCGTGCCGCTGCAGGTATCTGGCGGGACTGACCCGGACCCGAGCCTCCGGGCACTGCACTAGACTGTCGCATCCGAACCGACCCGAGCCGGCATGAGCACTGAACGCGTCCTGTTTGCCTTCATCATCGTGCTGGCGTTGACCCTGAACGTCGGCTTCATCGTCGGCGATCTGGCGGACATCGATCAACACAATGTCTATGAGCTGTTTGCTGCGTTGATCGTCTCGCTGTTCGCGACAGTGATGAAATTCGGCGATCGCTCGCCGCTCGGTTCGACGATGCTCGCCACCAGCCTGGTCGCCGATCTGCAACTGATTGCCGCCGCCGTCTGCTGGGGGCTTTATGCCTCGGCGAATGCCGATCTGAGCGCGCCACAGAGCGCCACCGTCGTGTCGCTGGCGGTCGGTGCGACGGTCGCCAACGTCGTGTCGGTGGTGCTGCTGGTTGTCGAGATGGCCAGCCTGCGGCGATGAGCGCCGCGCAGCGGCTGCCGGCAGCGGGTGTTGCGCCGGCATCGCGAAGGCGGTCACGCCGTGACCGGAGGGCTGTCCGTTGAGTTCGGCCACACCCGGCGCGCGTTTCGGCATCGTCTTGCTGCTGCGGCGGCTGCGACTGCCGCTGTCGGTACTGATCGGCGCGTACGCGGTTGCGGTGGTCGGCTTCACGCTGCTGCCTGGCGTCGATCCCGACGGACAGCCGTGGCGGATGAGTTTTCTGCACGCCTTCTATTTCGTCAGCTTTCTCGGTACGACGATCGGGCTCGGCGAGATCCCGTACCCGTTTTCCGACATCCAGCGGATGTGGGCCACCGCATCGATCTACGCCACCGTGCTGGCCTGGCTGTATGCGATCGGCGCATTGTTCGGCGTGTTGCAGGATCCGCTGTTTCGCCGCATCGTCCACCAGAGCCGCATCGAGCGCGCCGTGCGCCGTCTCGACATGCCGTTCTATCTGATCTGCGGCTACGACGATGCCGGCACCCGCGTCGCCCGTGAACTGGCCGAGGACGGCAGTCGCTTCGTCGTGATCGACGCCGACCAGGACCGTGTCGACTCGGTCGAGATCGACCCGCTGCCAGCCAGCGTGCCGGCGCTGTGCGCCGATGCCAGCGACCCGAAGTCGCTGATCGCGGTCGGCCTGACGCATCCGAACTGCGTCGCGGTGCTGGCGCTGACCGGCTCCGACTTCATCAACATCAAGATCGCGTTGACCGCCCGGCTGCTGCATCCGGACATGCCGGTGTTGTGCGCGGCCCGCGACCACGCCGCCCATGGCCGGATGGCGGCTGCCGGCGCGCAGCAGATCATCAACCCGTTCGACGTGTTTGCCGAGCGCGTTGCGTTGTCGATGCGCACGCCGAGCCTGCATGTGATCTACGAGGCGCTGACGACGCAGGGCGGCACCGCGATGCAGGAGGTCCCGCAACTGCCGCGTGGCCGCTGGATCCTGTGCGGCAGCGGGCTGTTCACGCGGACGCTGCGCCGCCAGCTCGAGCGGCTCGATATCGAGACGACGGTGATTGCGCCGGAAAACGATTCGGCAATCGCCGACGAAGAATTCATCGAAGGCGACCCGACCGATCCGGCAGTGTTGGAGCGCGCCAATCTGTCCGAAGCGACCGCGCTGGTCGCCGGTACCGCGGTCGACATCGACAACCTGACGATCGTGCTGGCCGCCCGCTCGCAGAACAAGCGGCTGTTCATCACCGCGCGGCAGACGCAGCGGCGCAACACCGGTGTCTTCCATGCCGCACCGACCGACCTGGTGATGCTCAGCGGCTACATCATTGCTGCAGAGGTTTTGCGCGTGATCCGGGCGCCGCAGCTGGCGACCTTTTTGCGCCAGGCGCGCAACGAGGACGAAGACTGGGCGGCAGCGCTGCTGGCGCGGATGCGCGAGGTGATCGGCGACGAGATCGTCGAATCCTGGTCGGTCGAGCTGGTGCCGGCGACGGCGCCGACGATCTGCATCCTGCTTGCGCAGGGCGAGATCTTCACGCCGCGCCGGCTGATGACGCGCAACGATGGCAGCGGCAGCCTGGTCCATGCGATCCCGCTGCTGCTGCAGCGCGACAACCAGCGCGATCTGCTGCCGGCGCTCGACGATGAACTGATCGCCGGTGACCGCATCCTGTTCTGCGGCCGCAGCCAGGCGCGCGACATCATGCGCTTCGGGCTGATCGCCCGCCACCTGCCCGAATGGCGCAGCACGCTGATCAGCCGCTACGACACCGTCAGCCCGCCGGCGCCACAGCTTGCCGGGCAGCCGGGCACCGACAAGCGCTGAGCCGCCAGCGCATCACTTCTCGTCGACCGCAGCCAGTGCCGGCGCAGGCTGCTCAGTCGCCGCCACGGGCGGCCGTGCCGGCACATTCTGCCGGGCGGGATCGTGGGCCTCGCCGGTCAGCCGCAATGCAAATGCGACCAGTGGCGGGCCGATGGTTTCGAGGATCGCGACCGCGGCAAAAACGATCGCGGTGATCTGCGCGCCGACTTCCGGCAACATGCTGCCGGTCGTGTGCACCAGCCCGATTGCCAGCCCGGCCATCGGCACCAGCATCAGGCCGACGCCGAGCGACTGCTTCTGCGAATAGCCGAAGGCCCGCCCGCAGCCGTAGATCGACAGGCACTTGACGAGGCTGCGAACGACGACGAAGGCAACCGCGACGCCGCCGTACTGCCACAGGTCATCGAGGTGCATCGTCGCGCCGGCAAAGGCGAACAGGATGATGAAGAAAACATCGCCGCCGCCGCCGAATTCGACCGCCGTCAGCCGCGAGCGGCCCTGCAGCCATCGGCAGGCGACACCGAGCGACAGCGCGGTGAACAGCGTCGAGACCTTCAGCGCAACCGCCAGCCCGAGGCCGAGCATCACCGCACCGACGACCAGCGCAAAGCGGAAATGCTGCTCGCTGACCCGCGTCTGCAGTGCGATCCGGGTGACCACCCAGGCCACCACCAGCGCGACGACGACCGCGCCGAACAGCTGGTAGGTCGGCACCAGCAACGCAGTCGTCAGCTCCACATTGACGCTGCGCAGCGCCAGCGGCAGCGAAAACGAGAACAACACGAAGGCGAAGATGTTGTTCATTGCGACCAGCGATTTCGCCGCCTCGGTCGCCGGACCGCGGGCGCGCAGCTCGTCGGCAACATGGATCAGCACCGCCGGTGACGACGACACCGCAATCGCCGCGGCGATCGCCGCGATCATCGGATCGGTGCCGGCCCACCACATCAGCGCCAGGATCGCGCCAAAGGTCAGCCCGCTTTCGGCCAGGCTGGTCAGCATCAGGCCGCGGTTGCGCGCCATCGTCCACGGATGCAGCGACGCGCCGAGACGAAACAGGATCAGCCCGAGCGCGATGTCGACCAGCACGCGGGCGCTGGCGAGGTCGGTGCGCGACAGCAGGCCGATGCCGCTCGGGCCGATCAGCAGCCCGAGCAGCATGAAGCCGGTGATTGTCGGCACCCAGCGCAATCGCGCGGCGAGGATGCCGCCGAGCGTGCCGAAAGCGAGCAGCACGCCGAAGGCGATCAGCAGGTTCAGCTCGGGCAGCGCTTGCGGGAAAAATTCGGGAAGGGCGGGGATCGGATTCGTCGTCATCGAGTTCGGGGGAAATTCGGCGCGGCGATGTGCAGCTGGGAGGCGAACGCGGCGAGGCCGGTCCGGACAGGTGTCAGCCGGCGGCGGCCCCGGATTGTCGGCCATCGCGCCGGCGACATTCGTCGGCTGTCCCTGGCGGGAACGGGGTCGAGTTCCGGTTAACCTTGCAGACCGCGATTCGCCGCCGATCGGAAGGCCTCTTCCCGATGTACCGATTTTTTCTCTGGGTCAAGGACAACGAGAACCAGCTCTGGGTCAAGCCGGCGATCGGCAGCCTGTTCGCGATCGGCTTCGCGCTGTTCGCTGCGGCCGGCAATCAGCTCGACCTGCCGAAGAATTTCCCTGAAATCGAACGCGATACGCTCGACGGCCTGCTGACGGTGATTGCATCGAGCATGCTGGCGGTGACGACGTTTTCGCTGTCGATCATGGTGTCGGCCTTTGCGTCGGCATCGGCAGCGGCGACGCCTCGCGCCACCGCACTGGTGATCGGCGACGAGCATGCACACAACGCGATCGCCAGTTTCATCTCGGCCTTCATCTATTCGATCATCGCCAAGTCGGCGCTCGGCGTCAGCTATTACGGACCGACCGGCCGCTTCATCCTGTTCATCAGCACATTGGCGGTGTTGATCTACCTGATCTATACGCTGATCCGCTGGGTCAGGACGATGTCGTCGCTCGGCCGGATGGGCAATACGATCGACAAGATCGAGGTCGCGACGACCAATGCGATGCAGAACTACCGCGACCGGCCGACGATGGGTGCGCTGCTGAGCGCGCCGACCGAGCCGGTCGGCGTACCGGTGCGCTGCGAGGAGGTGGCCTACGTCCGTCACATCAACATTGAAGGACTGCAGGCGATGGCGGTCGAGATCGACGGTCGCATCCATATCATGGCCAGGCCGGGCACGCTGGTCGACCCCGGCACCGTGCTGCTGTACATCGAGAGCAGCCACGAGGACATCGATCTCGAACGTGCGCGCAATGCGGTGCTGCTCGGCAAGATGCGCAGTTTCGACCAGGACCCGCGGTTCGGGATGATCGTGCTGAGCGAGGTCGCGCAGCGCGCGTTGTCGCCGGCGGTCAACGATCCCGGCACTGCGATTTCGGTGATGAATGCGATGGCGCGCATCCTGATCAGCACGCGGCCGAACCCGAATTCGACCGACAGCGGCGAATTCGACCGATTGAGCCTGGTCGAGATCGACGAGACCGATCTGGTCCGGCAGGGTTTCGACCCGATTTCCCGCGACGGCGCGGCGATCTTCGAGGTGATCATCCGGATGCAGAAACTGCTGGCATCGATCGCCGAACAGGCTGTGTTGTCGTTGAAGATGCCCGCCCATCAGCAGGCCGCCGATGCACTTCGGCGGGCATGCCAGTCGCTGGCACTCGAATCGGAGAAACAGGCCATCACCGACGTGTTCGGCCAGCTGCACGGCCATGCGGTGAAACTCGATGCGGACGATGCCGACGCCGGCGCGGCCCGCGCAACGGCGCCGCCGCCGCGCACGACGGCCGGCGAACCGGCCTGACCAGGCTCGATCGCTAAAACACGCGCGCGCAGTCCCGTTCGGCGACCTGGTCGCGCCAGCGCTGCAGGTGCGCCAGGCCCTCATCGGCCGGCCGGTACTTTTTCAGCCCGCGCGCAAATTCGAGGGCGCAGAACGCGGTGATGTCGGCGATCGTGAAACGCTCGCCGGCCACGAACGGGCGGCTCGCCAGCTCGGAGTCGAGCCAGCGCGCAACATCGCGCATCTTCTGTCCCTGCGATTCGCCGAAGTCGGCAAACTGCGGCTGCTCGAGCGGCGCCAGCCCCGGATGGGTATGGCGGATCCAGTTCGCGATGCCGCCCATCAGATAAAGCTCGATCCGGCGGTCGCTCATCTCGATGAATGCGCGCTCGTCGAAGTCGCGGCCCAGCAAATTCGGCTCCGGATGCAGGCCTTCGAGGTAGCCGCAGATCGCCCGCGTTTCGCCGAGCACCCGACCGTCGTCGAGCTCGAGCACCGGCACCTTGGCCAGCGGGCTGCGCGCGCGGTATTCGGCGCTGCGGTGCTGGTCCTTGCCGATCTCGACCAGTTCGACATCGATCCCGGTGATGCCCTTTTCGGCGATGAACATCGTGACGCGGCGCGGGTTTGGCGCGCGTGGTGAGACGAACAGCTTCATGTGGATGGCTCCGCAAGTCGGTCGTAGGTCACAAACGAATAGGCAAAATCGTTCGGCGGCTCGGCGCGATGGGTTTCCCGGGAACTCTCGATCCAGCCCGGCTGCATCTCGCGGAACGCCGGAAAGTGGACATTGCCGTCGAAGGCGGCATCGATCTCTGTCAGGTAGAGCCGGTCTGCACCGTCGATGGCCTGGGCATAGACATCGGCGCCGCCGATCACCATCACTTCCGGGTCGAGCGGCGATCCTGCCGTCTGCGCGGCGATCCAGTCCTCGGCGATCCGGCGTGCATCCGAGAGGCTGGCCGCCGGCTGCAACTTCCCGGCAATCGCCTCGATGGCGCCGCTGCGCGACAACACGATGTTCAGTCTTCCGGGCAGCGGTTTGCCGATCGACTCGAAGGTGCGCCGGCCCATGATCACCGGCCGGCCTGTTGTCGTGCGGCGGAAATGCCGCAGGTCCTGCGGCAGGTGCCAGGGCATGCGCACGCCGTCGACGCCGATCAGGCGATTGCGGTCGAGCGCGGCGATCAGCGACAAACGAGGCAGGGGCTTGCTCATCCGACGATTGTCGCAGCGGCCCGGCCGGTCGCAATGCTCAGCGCGCCAGCGCCGCGGCGCCGACAGCAACCACCGCAAGCACCAGATTGACAGCGACGAACTGGCGGATCGCGTTCAATGCCGCCGCCGCCTCCGGCCATCGCGCGGCCTCGCTGTGCCGGCGCAGCCGTGGATAAAGCGCGAAATTGACGTGGCCGAAGATCGCCGCCATCGCGAGGCCGGCCAGCAGCATCACATGCCAGCCGGGAGGCGCGAGTGCAAAACCAACCGGCAGGAACATCGCGAAACCGCTGGCGACGATGACGACAACCGCAATGGCTGTGTAGCGCAGGAAGGTCTCGAAGCTCGCCACCCACAGCGGCAGCCGCTGCGGCGGCTCGAGCGTGCGTACCGCGGCCGGCCGCAGGCAGAAATAGGCGAAGAACATGCCGCCGACCCAGACGATGACACCGGCGAGGTGGAGAAAAAGCAGGACGGATTTGAGCATTGGGTGGTCGGATCGGAAGCCCTGACGGGCGAACGCGCGGAGCGCGGCGGGCCGATCGTAGCGAATCGGGTGAAGGCAGGCCGGTCGACTTGCCCCCTTGACAAACGATTCGCGCTGCCATTACATTGATCGAACAGTTGATCAATTAAATAGCTGGCCGATTGACACTGCGGTTCTCGCCCCTTCATGCAGTTCAACGCAAGGAGTTTTTTCATGCTGATCGATACCCACAGCGGAACCCGCATCGACGAAATCGCCGATGGCATCCACCGCATCTCCACGCCGATGCCGCCGTCGGTTTTTCCCGGCGGCTTCAGCTTCAATCAATACCTCGTGCTCGACGACGAGCCGCTGCTGTTCCACACCGGCATGCGTTCGATTTTCCCGCTGGTGCGCGAGGCGATTGCCGCGGTGATGCCGCTCGAGCGGCTGCGTTATCTGGCGTTGTCGCATTTCGAGTCCGACGAATGCGGCGCGCTGAACGATTTTCTGCAGGTCGCGCCGCACAGCGTGCCGGTCTGCAGTACGACGGCGGCGATGGTCTCGGTCGGCGACTTCGCGCTGCGCCCGCCGCGTGCATTGGCCGATGGCGAGATGCTGCGCATCGGCAAACGTCAACTGATGTGGCTCGACACGCCGCATTTGCCGCACAACTGGGAAACCGGGCTGATGTGGGAGCCAGGCAGCCGGACGCTGCTGTGCGGCGACCTGTTCACGCAGGGCGGCCACGAATTGCCGCCGCTGACGTCGGACGACCTGCTGGCGCCGAGCGAGGCCTTCCGCCGCGCGGGGGTCGCCGCAGGCGAGCCCGATCCGTACAGCCTCGGCCCGGGCACCGCGACCATCCTGGAGCGTCTCGCCGGCCTGCAGCCGCGCACGCTCGCGGTGATGCACGGCAGCGTCTTCCAGGCCCGCCGCGATGACGACGGCGCGGCAATGCTGCGCGGCCTGGCGCGCGAACTGGTCCACTGATCCGCATGCCGGGTGCGGCCGGCCGCCACGGCTGCCGCGCCGGGTGAGAATCGACGGATGTGCCCACGTCCCTACCGGATGGCCCGGCGCTCGGAGAGCGCCGAGCAGACCCGTGAACGCATCGTCCGCGCAACCTACGAGCTGCACGGCGAAAAAGGCATTGCCGCGACCAGCATGCGCGACATCGCGCAACGCGCCGATGTCGCGATCGGCAGCGTCTACCACCACTTTCCGAGCTACGGCGACGTCATCGATGCCTGCGGCGCCTACACGCTCGAACTGACCCAGCCGCCGACACCCGACATCCTCGACGGCATCAGCAGCGCGGATGAGCGGCTGCAGGTGCTGGTCGACGCGGTATTTTCGTTCTACCAGCGCTGCCCGATGTTCGGGCTGGTGCGCTCGGATCGCGGCAAGTTCGAGCAGGTCGAGGGATTCATGCAGCAGGAAGAATCGACCCGCCGCGCGCTGCTCGACTCCACGGTGCACGGCCGGCGCGTCGCGAAGAGCCGGCTTGCGCTGGCCTTCGCAATGCTCGATTTCACCGTTCACCGTTCGCTGCTCGCGAGCGGCCTGTCGCACGAGCAGGCGGTCGCCGAGGTCGCGGCCTGCCTGCGGCAATGGCTGCTGGAGCCCGGGCCGACCGTCAAGCCGGGCGCTGCCCGGCGGACATCGGCAGCGTAGCGCCGTCGATCGCGACGGAACCGGAGGCCGCGGCGCTCAGGCGCCGGCGGCAGCGTCCCGGCCGGCGCTGATGTGCGCGCGCATCAGCTGCAATGCGCGCTCGCCATCGCGTGCCCGGATTGCCGCCATCAGTTCGCGGTGCTCCTGCAGCGACGCCTCGAGCCGGCCCTGGCGGAACAGCGAGTGGTGGCGGTTCAGCTTCATCACCTTGCGCAGATCGGCGACCAGCTGGATGCGCCAGCGGTTGTCGGCGATCTCGAGCAGTCGCATGTGAAAACGCTCGTTGGCCGCAAAAAACGCATCGCGATCTGGCAGGCCGGCTTCCAGCGCATCGTGCAACTGCTGCAGTTCGGCCAGTTGTTCGGCGCTGGCCTCGCGGGCGACCGTCGCCGCCGCATCGCTTTCGAGCAGCCCCATCAGGTGATAGACCTCCGACAGATCACGTTCCGACACCTCGGTGACAAAGGCGCCTCGGCGCAGCTTCATCGTCACCAGGCCCTCGGCGGCCAGCACCTTCAGCGCCTCGCGCAGCGGTGTGCGGCTGATGCCGTATTCCGCTGCCAGTGCCTGCTCGTCGATCCAGCTGCCCGGCGCCAGCCGATGGGACAGGATGCGCGCGCGCAGCAGCTCGGCGACCTGCTCGTACAGCGCACGGGTCGGCGATCGGGCGGTTGACAGGTCGTTGTCGTCTGGCATCGGTTGGCTGGTCGAGGCAGCTGATGGCTATAATTACGTTCCTAATTATGGCGCATCGATTGATCCGCCGGTCCGTTTTGCGCCTGCTGGCCGCCGATTGCGGCCAGCGATTCCGCTGTCGTCGTCGGCGTGATACGGTTCTGCCACCGTCACCGTGGGTCTGCGTTTCGGCAGACTCTGTCGAAGAGGAAATCCATGTCTGCTGCCAAGTCCGAACCGCCGTTTCCCGATTCGACGCAACTCGAGCTGTGGACGCAGGCCGCGGCCAAGTCGGCCCCCGGGGGTGATCCGCAGGCACTGAACTGGACGACGCCGGAAGGCCTGACCGTCAAGCCGCTTTACACCGCTGCTGATCTGCAGGGCCTGCCACACACCGACACGCTGCCCGGCTTTGCACCGTATATCCGCGGCCCGCAGGCGACGATGTATGCGGTGCGGCCATGGACGCTGCGCCAATATGCCGGCTTCTCGACCGCCGAGGATTCGAATGCCTTCTACCGCCAGGCGCTGGCCGCCGGCGGGCAGGGCGTCAGCGTCGCCTTCGACCTGGCGACGCACCGCGGTTACGACAGCGACCATCCGCGGGTCACCGGCGACGTCGGCAAGGCCGGCGTGGCGATCGATTCGGTCGAGGACATGAAGATCCTGTTCGACCAGATCCCGCTCGACAAGGTCTCGGTCTCGATGACGATGAACGGTGCGGTGTTGCCGGTGCTGGCCGGCTACATCGTCGCGGCGGAAGAGCAGGGTGTGCCTCACGACAAGCTCAGCGGAACCATCCAGAACGACATCCTGAAGGAGTTCATGGTCCGCAACACCTATATCTACCCGCCCGAGCCGAGCATGCGGATCATCGGCGACATCATCGAATACACGGCAAAGCAGATGCCGAAGTTCAACTCGATCAGCATCTCGGGTTATCACATGCAGGAGGCCGGTGCCAATCAGGCACTCGAACTGGCGTTCACGCTCGCCGATGGCCAGGAATATGTGAAGACGGCGCTTGCCAAGGGGCTGGATGTCGACGGCTTTGCGCCGCGGCTGAGTTTTTTCTGGGCGATCGGGATGAATTTCTACCTCGAGATCGCGAAGATGCGCGCCGCGAGGCTGCTGTGGCACCGCATCATGAGCGGCTTCGGCGCGAAGAACCCGAAGAGCCTGATGCTGCGCACGCACTGCCAGACCTCGGGCTGGAGCCTGACCGAACAGGATCCGTACAACAACATCGTGCGCACGACGATCGAGGCGATGGCCGCGGTCTTTGGCGGCACGCAGAGTCTGCACACCAACAGCTTCGACGAGGCGATTGCGCTGCCGACCGAATTCTCGTCGCGCATCGCCCGCAACACGCAGCTGATCATCCAGGAGGAAACCCACATCACCAATGTGATCGACCCCTGGGCCGGCTCCTACATGATGGAAAAGCTGACCCAGGAAATGGCCGACGCCGCCTGGGCGATCATCGAGGAGGTCGAGGCGATGGGCGGCATGACGAAAGCCGTCGACTCCGGCTGGGCCAAGCTGAAGATCGAAGCCAGCGCGGCCGAGAAGCAGGCGCGCATCGACAGCGGCAAGGACGTGATCGTCGGCGTCAACAAATACAAGCTGAAATCGCACGACACCGTCGACATCCTCGAGGTCGACAATGTCAAGGTCCGCGAAGGCCAGATTGCCCGTCTTGCAAAGGTGCGTGCATCGCGCGACGCTGCCGCGGTTGAGCGTGCGCTCGATGCATTGACAGCCGCCGCGAAGGATGGTGGGGCCAACCTGCTGGATCTCAGCGTGCAGGCGATGCGGCTGCGGGCAACGGTCGGCGAGGTCAGCGAGGCACTGGAGAAGGTCTTCGGCCGCCACCGCGCCGACATCCAGAAGGTCACCGGTGTCTATGCCGCCGCCTACGACAGTGCCGAAGGCTGGGAGCGGCTGAAGACCGAGATTGCCGAGTTTGCCGAGCAGGCGGGCCGCCGGCCGCGCGTGATGATTGCCAAGCTCGGCCAGGATGGCCATGACCGCGGCGCGAAGGTCGTCGCGACGGCATTTGCCGACCTCGGCTTCGACGTTGATATCGGGCCGTTGTTCCAGACCCCGGAGGAATGCGCCCGTCAGGCAATCGAGAACGATGTCCATGCGGTCGGCGTGTCGACACTGGCGGCCGGTCACAAGACGCTGGTGCCGGCGATCATCGAGGCCTTGAAGGCGCAGGGCGCAGACGACATCATCGTCTTCGTCGGCGGCGTGATCCCGGCGCAGGACTACGACTTCCTGCATGCCGCCGGCGTGAAGGGCATTTATGGGCCGGGCACGCCGATACCGGTCAGTGCCAAAGGCGTGCTCGAACAGATTCGACAGGCGCAGGTGGCGGCCTGAGCGATCACGCGGTGAGCACCGACCACCGCCCGCTGCCGTCCGGACTGGCCTTGACGCCGGCCGGCGATGGCGATTTCGAGGCGCTGTTTGCGTTGCGGATGGCGGCGATGCGCGAAAGCCTCGAGCGTGCCGGACATTTCGATCCGCAGCGCGCACGCGAGCGGCTGTGCCGCGGCTTTCTGCCGGCCCACACCCGCCACATCCTGCAGGACGGAGAACTGGTCGGATTCGTCGTCGTCCATCCGCGCGACGAGGATTGGCTGCTCGACCACCTCTATATCCATCCGAATGCGCAAGGCCAGGGCATTGGCTCGTGGGTGCTCGAGCAGGTGCTGCGCGATGCCGATGCAAAGGCAAAGGCGGTTTCGGTGACTGCGCTGAAGCACAGTGCGGCCAACCGCTTCTACCTGCGCCATGGTTTTGTCCTGCAGGCCGAAGGCGAATGGGACCTCTACTACCGGCGCCCGGCCCGGCAACAGGGCGAGCCAACGGTGTTGCCTCCGGCCCAGCGCATCTGACACGCACCATGCAGCGCGCCGATCCCGAACGCCTCGACCCGCCCGCTGCCGGCGCTGCGTCGGCCATGCTCGAATCAAGCGAACAGGCGCTTTATGCATCCGTGACCGGTGCGGTGTCGATGGCGCAGCGGCGGGCAATCGCGAAGACGATTACGCTGCTCGAATCGACGCGGGCCGAACACCGGCGCCGCGCCGATGCCTTGCTCAATGCGCTGCTGCCGCGCAGCGGAAATTCGCTGCGGCTTGGCATCTCGGGCGTTCCGGGCGTCGGCAAAAGCACTTTCATCGAGGCGCTTGGCCTGTACCTGATCGAGCGCGGCCACCGTGTCGCGGTGCTGGCGGTCGACCCGTCGTCGAGTGTGTCGGGCGGATCGATCCTCGGTGACAAGACACGGATGGAACAGCTGTCGGTCAGTGAACATGCCTTCATCCGCCCGAGCCCGGCATCCGGCACGCTCGGCGGCGTCGCCGAGCGGACGCGCGAATCGATGCTGGTCTGCGAGGCCGCCGGCTACGATGTGTCGATTGTCGAAACCGTCGGCGTCGGCCAGAGCGAGGTCGCGGTGGCGGCGATGACCGACATGTTCGTGCTGCTGCAGTTGCCGAATGCCGGCGACGACCTGCAGGCGATCAAGAAAGGCGTGATGGAGCTGGCCGACCTAGTCGTCATCAACAAGGCCGACCTCGACGATGCGGCTGCGACCCGTGCGCGTGCACAGATCACCAGCGCGATGCGCCTGCTCGGCCTGCACGCCGCACACGACGAATCGGTCTGGCACCCGCAGGTGATGCAGTTGAGCGCGCTGAAGCAGCGTGGCGTCGACGAATTCTGGCAACTCGTCGAGCGCTTCCGCGAGCTGCAGTCCGCGAACGGCAAGCTGCAGCGGCGCCGCCGCGCGCAGGACGAGGCCTGGATGTGGGAACGCATCGATGCCGGGCTGAAGTCGAGTTTTCGCTCATTTCCGCCGGTGCGTTCGGCATTGCCCGGCCTGGTCGCCGAGGTGCGCGCCGGACGGCTCGCCGCCTCGGTCGCGGCGCGGCAGCTGCTCGAGATGTTCCACCACACCGATCCGAATACCAACCACAACCCCTGATCCGGAGAAACCATCCATGCACGACATCCAGCAGATGCTCGAGGAAAAGCGAGCGAAGGCGCGCCTCGGCGGCGGGGAAAAACGCATCGCCGCACAACACGGCAAGGGCAAGCTGACCGCGCGCGAACGCATCGAACTGTTGCTCGACACCGGCACCTTCGAGGAATGGGACATGTTCGTCGAGCACCGCTGCGCCGATTTCGGCATGCCCGACAACAAGATCCCGGGCGACGGCGTGATCACCGGCTACGGCATGATCAATGGCCGGCTGGTTTTTGTCTTCAGCCAGGATTTCACGGTTTTCGGCGGCGCCTTGTCGGAGGCGCATGCAGAGAAGATCTGCAAGGTGATGGACCAGGCGATGAAGGTCGGCGCGCCGGTGATCGGGCTGAACGACTCGGGCGGCGCGCGCATCCAGGAGGGCGTCGCATCGCTCGGCGGTTATGCAGAGGTGTTCCAGCGCAATGTGATGGCCTCCGGCGTCGTGCCGCAGATCAGCATGATCATGGGCCCGTGTGCCGGTGGTGCGGTCTATTCGCCGGCGATGACCGACTTCATCTTCATGGTCAAGGACAGCAGCTACATGTTCGTCACCGGCCCGGAAGTCGTCAAGACGGTGACGCACGAGGAGGTGACCGCAGAGGACCTCGGCGGCGCCGCGACCCACACCTCGCGCAGCGGCGTTGCCGATCTGGCCTTCGACAACGATGTCGAGGCGCTGCTGATGCTGCGCCGCTTCTTCAACTACATCCCGACCAACAACCGCGAAAAGGCGCCGGTGCGGCCCAGCAACGACCCGGCGGACCGGCTCGACTGGTCGCTCGACACGCTGGTGCCGGACAACCCGAACAAGCCCTACGACATCAAGGAACTGATCGTCAAGGTGGCCGACGACGGCGACTTCTTCGAACTGCAGCCGGAACACGCGAAGAACATCGTGATCGGCTTCTGCCGCATGGAAGGGCAGTCGGTCGGCATCGTGGCCAACAACCCGCTGGTTCTCGCCGGCTGCCTCGACATCCGCAGCAGCATCAAGGCGGCGCGGTTCGTGCGTTTCTGCGATGCCTTCAACATCCCGGTTGTCACCTTCGTCGACGTGCCCGGTTTCATGCCCGGCACCAGCCAGGAATACGGCGGCATCATCAAGCACGGCGCGAAGCTGCTGTATGCCTATGCCGAATGCACGGTGCCGAAGATCACCGTGATCACCCGCAAGGCCTATGGCGGTGCCTATGACGTGATGAGCTCCAAGCACCTGCGCGGCGACGTCAATTTTGCTTGGCCGAACGCCGAGATCGCGGTGATGGGCGCCAAAGGCGCGGTCGAGATCATCTTCCGCGAGGACAAGGGCAACCCGGAAAAACTCGCGGCGAAGGAGGCCGAATACAAGGCGCGTTTTGCCAACCCGTTTGTTGCCGGCGCACGCGGTTTCATCGACGACGTGATCCAGCCGCACGAGACGCGCAAGCGCATCTGCCGCTCGCTGGTGATGCTGCGCGACAAGAAGCTGGAGAACCCGTGGCGGAAGCACGGCAATATCCCGCTTTGATGTGGGCCCCCCAGTCGCTTCGCTCCTGCCCCCAAGGGGCGCCCACCATCGGACCGGCAAAGCCGGATCCTTGGCGGTGGCTTGATCTCGGGCTTCGCTTCGCTTGCCCGTTTGCGGATGAAGAGGTAGGAACAAATGTTTGAAAAAATTCTGATTGCAAACCGCGGTGAGATCGCCTGCCGCGTCATCAAGACGGCGCGCAGGATGGGGATCAAGACGGTGGCGGTTTATTCCGAGGCCGATCGCGATGCGCGGCATGCGGAGCTGGCCGACGAGGCGGTCTGCATCGGGCCGGCGCCGTCGCGCGAGTCGTATCTGGTGATCGACAAGATCATCGAGGCCTGCAAGCAGACCGGTGCGCAGGCGGTGCATCCGGGTTACGGCTTTCTCAGCGAGAACACCGAATTCGCGCGCCGGGTCGAGGAGGAGGGCATCGTCTTCATCGGGCCGAAACACAAGGCGATCGCCGCGATGGGCGACAAGATCGAGTCGAAGAAACTCGCCGACGAAGCCAAGGTCAATACCATCCCCGGCTACAACGCCGCGATCGATACACCCGAGCATGCGGTCGAGATCGCGAAGGGCATCGGTTATCCGGTGATGATCAAGGCCAGCGCCGGCGGCGGCGGCAAGGGCCTGCGCGTGGCGTGGGACGACAAGCAGGCCTTCGACGGCTTCTCGTCATGCCGCAACGAGGCGCGCAACAGCTTCGGCGACGACCGCGTCTTCATCGAGAAGTTCGTCGAGGAGCCGCGCCACATCGAGATCCAGCTGATCGGCGATGGCCACGGCAACATCATTTATTTATGGGAACGCGAGTGCTCGATCCAGCGCCGGCACCAGAAGGTGATCGAGGAGGCGCCGAGCCCGTTCATCGATGACGCAACCCGCAAGGCGATGGGGGAGCAGGCAGTGCAGCTGGCGCGCGCGGTCGGCTACCAGTCGGCCGGCACCGTCGAGTTCGTCGTCGGCAAGGACAAGAGTTTCTATTTCCTCGAGATGAATACCCGGCTGCAGGTCGAGCATCCGGTGACCGAAGGCATCACCGGCGTCGATCTGGTCGAACTGATGATCCGCGTCGCCGCCGGCGAGAAGCTGCCGTTCACGCAGGCCGACATCAAGCGAGACGGCTGGGCGATCGAATGCCGCATCAATGCCGAGGATCCGTTCCGCGGCTTTCTGCCGTCGACCGGCCGGCTGGTCCGCTTCAAGCCGCCGGCCGAAACCTGGACCGCCGCCGAGGCTGTTCCGGCCGGTGGCGGTGTGCGGGTCGATACCGGCGTCGTCGAAGGTGGCGAGATCCCGATGTTCTACGACTCGATGATCGCCAAGCTGATCGTGCACGGCAGCGATCGCAACGATGCGATCCGGCGCATGCGCGAGGCGCTGAATGCGTTTGCGATCCGCGGCATCAATTCGAACATCCCGTTCCAGGCCGCGCTGCTGGCGCACCCGCGTTTCGTTTCCGGCGATTTCAATACGGGCTTCATCGCCGAGCAATATCCGGACGGTTTCTCGGCCGATGTGCTGCCGGAGGTCGACCTGACGCTGCTGCGTGCCTTGGCGGCGGTTGCCAATCGCATCCACCTCGACCGCTCGGCGCGGATCAGCGGCCAGATGCCGGGCCATGAGTTTGTCGTCACGCCGGATGTCGTCGTCGTCACCAGCGATGCCGCAGGCAAGCTCGACTGCGTACCGGCCAGCGTACAGCCCGATGCCGGTGGCGGCTACCGCGTGATGCTCGGCGACATCAGCCATCACATCGTCTTCGACACGCCGCTGCGCGAACTGGTGATCCACGGCAACATTGACGGCAAGCCGTTCTGCGCGCAGATCGAGCGCATCGGGCTGGCCTACCGCGTGATTCACGACGGCAACCAGATCGATGCCAAGGTCGTCTCGCCGTTTGCCGCGAAGATGCTCGGGCTGATGAAATTCAAGGCGCCACCGGACCTGTCGCGTTTCCTGCTGTCGCCGATGCCGGGGCTGCTGGTCGACATCGCGGTGCAAGCCGGCCAGAAGGTCAGCGCCGGCGAAAAACTCGCGGTGATCGAGGCGATGAAGATGGAGAACATCCTGGTCGCCACGCAGGATGGGGTCGTGGCGGAAATTTCCGCCGCGAAAGGCGACAGCCTCTCAGTCGATCAGGTCATCATGCGGTTTGAATAGTCCCTCCATCCGCCGCCAGCCCCGACCGGGTATGTCCGCGATTGGGTCTTCTGCAGGCCTGGTGGCGTGCCCCGTAGGAGGGGCTTCAGCCCCGATTTGCGGTGGTGGCAATGCAGGAATCGCGGCTGAAGCCGCTCCTACAACAGATGCACGGGCAGCCCCGGCAAAACGACGGAGGGCAACATGACACGACCTTTCAAGGTTCTCGGTATCCAGCAGGTCGCCATCGGCGGGCCGAGCAAGGAGCGGCTGCGCGAGTTGTGGGTCGACAAGCTCGGGCTCGAGGTGACCGGCAATTTCGTCAGCGAACGCGAAAATGTCGATGAGGACATCTGCGCCATGGGGACTGGTGCGAACCGGGTCGAGGTCGACCTGATGCAGCCGATCGATCCGGACAAGAAGCCGGCGGTGCACCTGACGCCGCTGAACCACATCGGTCTGTGGATCGACGACCTGCCGCGTGCGGTCGAATGGCTGAGCGCGAATGGCGTGCGGTTTGCACCGGGCGGCATCCGCAAGGGCGCAGCCGGCCACGACATCACCTTCCTGCATCCGAAAAGCAACGACGAATTTCCGATTGCCGGCGAAGGTGTGCTGATTGAACTGGTGCAGGCGCCGCCGGAGATCATTGCAGCGCTCGGCGGCGGCACGGCCTGACCGTAGGGTGGGATCTGCCGTCCGATGCCATCATCGGCGCGGACGCGCTAGAGTGTGCGCCGTTGTTGTCCGGATCCTGTCCCGATGCTTTTCCTGTTGTCTCCCGCCAAGCGGCTCGATTACGAGAGCCCGCGCCGCCCATTGCCGGTCCGCCGGCCGGCCTTCGTCGCCGAAGCGAGCGAACTGATCGAGATCCTGCGCGGCCAGTCGGCACAGCAGATCGCCGCGCTGATGAAACTGTCGCCCGATCTGGCCGAACTGAACGTCGCCCGTTATGACGCCTGGCGGCCGCGGTTCACCGAGCGAAACAGCCGGCCGGCGGTGCTGGCATTTGCCGGCGATGTCTACGGCGGCCTCGATGCGGCCAGCCTCGACGATGACGAACTCGAGTGGGCCGATCAGCATCTGGTGATCCTGTCCGGCCTGTATGGCGCGCTTCGGCCGCTCGATGCGCTGCAGCCTTACCGGCTCGAGATGGGCACCGCATTGCCGAACCGGCGCGGCGGCAACCTGCATGCCTATTGGGGCGACCTGCTGGCCGAGCACCTGAACCGGCGCGCCCGTGCCGAAGCCAGCCCGGTGATCGTCAACCTCGCGTCGCAGGAATACCTGGGTGGTGTTCGGCTGCAGCGCCTGAAACCGCGTCTCGTCCATTGCGTGTTCGAAGACTGGAAAGGCGACGGCTACAAGGTGATCGGTTTCTTCGCCAAGCGCGCGCGGGGCCTGATGGCCCGCTTTGCCGTCTCGCACCGGATCGAGACGCCGGGTGGCCTGCATGGCTTCGATGCCGAGGGTTATCGCTATGCTGGCGAGGTGTCGACGCCGGATCGACTGGTATTTCGAAGGAAGGAGGCCGCATGAGCCAGACCAGCAGCAGCACCCAGGTGATCACCGAAGAGCTCAGGCAGTGGATCGTCGAGCAGGCTACCAGCGGGCAGCCGCCGGATGCGGTGCTGCAATCGATGCTGGCCAGCGGATGGAACGAGGATGTCGCGATCGTCGCGCTCGAGGAGACCTTGCGTGGTTTTCTGAGTGAACATGCCCTGAAGAACGGCCTGCCGCCGCCGGTCGTCGTTCCCGAACCGATGTCGCTCGACCGTGTGCCGCTGCTCGACGCCGGAGACCGCAAGGTGCCGGTGCTCGCGAGCATGCTCAATCCGCGCATCGTCGTGCTCGGCCAGTTGCTGTCGGACGACGAGTGCGACGAATTGATCGAACAGGCGCGCGCGCGCTTGCACCGCTCCGAAACCGTCAAGCTCGACAACGGCGGCAGCGAGGTCAACGAAGCGCGCACCAGCGAAGGCATGTTCTTCGAGCGCGGCCAGACGCCGCTGTGCCGGCGCATCGAAGAAAGGATTGCCGAACTGGTCAGCTGGCCGGTCGTCAATGGCGAGGGGCTGCAGGTGCTGCGTTACGGCCCCGGCGCCGAATACAAGCCGCACTACGACTATTTCGACCCGGCCCAGCCGGGCACGCCGTCGATCCTGAAGCGAGGCGGTCAGCGGGTCGCATCGCTCGTGATCTATCTGAATACGCCGGAGCGCGGCGGCTCGACGGTTTTCCCCGATGTCCGTTTCGAAGTCGCACCGATCAAGGGCAATGCGGTGTTTTTCAGTTACGACCGCCCGCATCCGATGACGCGCAGCCTGCACGGCGGCACGCCGGTGCTGGCCGGCGAAAAATGGGTGGCGACGAAATGGCTGCGCGAAGGCCGCTTCGACTGAAAAAAGTCGGGCAGGACACTGTCAACCGGCACTGAGAAGCCGGCGTTGTCTGCTCTGACCGGCCCGGTCAGCCACCCTGAGGGTTTTTCATGAACAAGCTTCTCGCCGCATTCGCAGCAACCGCCATTTCGTTCAGCGCCTTTGCTGCAACGCCGACCGCTGCCCCGGCCGCACCCGCCGTGCCTGCGGCCACCTCGATCGCGGCGCCGACTGCGACCGCCCCGGCCGATGCTGCTCCGGCGGCGCAGGCGCAGAAGAAGAAGGTGGCCGGAAAAAGCAAGCCCAAGGCCAAGAAAGCCCCGAAGCAGGCCTGAACCGAGCCCCGACCAAAAAAAACCCGGCCTAGGCCGGGTTTTTTGTTGGCGCCGCGAAGCAACCGCGGCTGGCGTCGCTCAGCGCTTCGTCTGCAGCAGCCGCGACGGCGGCCGCGCATCGCGCGGGCCATCGTTGCGTGCCGGGCTCGAGGCACGCGGTGCGGCAGCGGTTGCCGCATTGCGCGGCGGGTGTCCACTCGGCGCATGGCTGCCGCTCGGCGCGCCACGGCGCGAATCGCGGCGCGGCTCGTTGCTGCCGCGTCCACCGGCATTGCCGTGTGAAGGACGACCACCGCCACCGCCGCCGCGGCCGGCATTGCTGCGCATGCCGCCACGGCCTGCGCCTTCACCGATCACCATCCGGCCGAGCACGATCGGCTCGGGCCGCTCATTGGCCAGCGGCTCGAAGCCGGCAATCGCCTGCTTTGGAATCTCGCGCTTGATCAGCCGCTCGATGTCGCGCAGGAAGCCGTTCTCGTCGACGCAGACCAGCGATACCGCCTCGCCCTGCGAGCCGGCACGGCCGGTCCGGCCGATCCGGTGCACATAGTCCTCCGGCACGTTCGGCAGCTCGTAATTGACGACGTGCGGCAACTGGTCGATGTCGATGCCGCGGGCGGCGATGTCGGTTGCCACCAGGCAGGTCAGCGAACCCGACTTGAAATCGGCCAGCGCCTTCGTGCGTGCGGTCTGGCTCTTGTTGCCGTGGATCGCCATCGCGCTGATGCCTTGGTCGTTCAGATGATCGACCAGCCGGTTCGCGCCGTGTTTCATTCGCGTAAAAACCAGCACCTGGCGCCAGTCGTTCGACTTGATCAGATGGACCAGCAGATCCTTCTTCTTGTCGCGGCTGACCGGATGCACTTTCTGCGCAATCGCATCATTGGTCTGGTTGCGCCGGGCAACTTCGATCAGCGCCGGCTTGTTCAGCAGCCGATCGGCGAGCGCCTTGATCTCTTCGCTGAAGGTCGCGCTGAACAGCAGGCTCTGCTTCTTCGCCGGCACGATTGCCAGCACCTTCTTGATGTCGTGGATGAAGCCCATGTCGAGCATGCGGTCGGCTTCATCGAGCACGAAGATCTCGATCTGGCTCAGGTCGAGCGTGCGCTGGCCGGCATGGTCGAGCAGGCGGCCGGGCGTGGCGACGAGGATGTCGACGCCGCGCCGCAGCTTGTCGATCTGCGGCTGCATGCCGACGCCGCCGAACATCACCATGCTCGTCAGCTTGCTGTATTTGCCGTAGTTGCGAACGCTTTCCTCGACCTGCGCCGCAAGTTCGCGGGTCGGGGTCAGGATCAGCGCGCGGATCGGCGCCTTGCCGCGGGCATCGCGCGGCGCCGTTGCGGCCATCAGCCGGTGCAGCATCGGCAGCACGAAGCCGGCGGTCTTGCCGGTGCCGGTCTGTGCGCCGCCGAGCACGTCGCCACCGGTCAGCACGAGCGGAATCGCCTGCGCCTGGATCGGGGTCGGGGTGGTGTATCCCTGTTCGTGCACGGCACGCAACAAGGGCTCGGCGAGGCCGAGAGAATCAAAGGACATGGGGTTCCAACGGGATCGGCCTGTCGCTTCGTTGAGCAAAGCGCCAGTCGCAGGCAGAAGATGGGTTGAGCGCAGTGGCTCGAGTCAGGATGACGTCAACCCGGTGACTGGTGGCAGGGTTGGTACACGGATTGTAGCCGGCAAGGTGAACACGCCCGGCCCGCAAGGCCTTGTTTGGCGCGGTTTTGCGGGCTTTGCAGCGTATTTGCCACAGCGCGGAGCAGCCGCGCTGCCGGGGCGGCTTTGCCTTGTCCCCGATAATCGAGGGTTTTGCAATTCCGGAACCAGACCACCATGGCTCAATATGTATTCACGATGAACCGCGTCGGCAAGATCGTCCCGCCGAAACGCCAGATCCTGAAGGACATCTCGCTGAGCTTCTTTCCCGGCGCGAAGATCGGCATGCTCGGTCTGAACGGCTCGGGCAAAAGCACCTTGCTGAAGATCATGGCGGGCCTCGATCACGACATCGAGGGCGAAGCGACGCCGATGCCGGGTCTGAAGATCGGCTACCTGCCACAGGAGCCGGTGATGAAGGACGAGCAGACGGTGCGTGAAGCCGTCGAGGAGGGCATCGGCGGCGTGCTCGCCGCCAAGCAGCGCCTCGACGAGGTGTATGCCGAATATGCCGAGCCGGATGCCGATTTCGACAAGCTGGCGGCCGAGCAGCATGAGCTCGAGGCGATCATCGCCGCCGCCGGTTCGGAAAATACCGATCTGCAGCTCGAACTGGCCGCCGATGCCTTGCGCCTGCCGCCGTGGGATGCGGTGATCGGCCAGCTGTCGGGCGGCGAGAAGCGCCGCGTCGCGTTGTGCCGGCTGCTGCTGAGCAAACCCGACATGCTGCTGCTCGACGAGCCGACCAACCACCTCGACGCCGAATCGGTCGACTGGCTCGAGCAGTTTCTGCAGCGCTACAGCGGCACCGTCGTCGCGATCACCCACGATCGCTATTTCCTCGACAACGCGGCCGAGTGGATTCTCGAACTCGACCGCGGCTACGGCATTCCGTACAAGGGCAACTACAGCACCTGGCTGGACCAGAAGGAAGCCCGCCTCGAGCAGGAACAACGCACCGAGGATGCGCGCACCCGCGCGATGAAGAAGGAGCTCGAGTGGGTGCGGCAGAACCCGAAGGGCCGGCAGGCAAAAAGCAAGGCCCGTCTGGCGCGTTTCGAGGAACTGTCGGATGTCGACTACCAGAAGCGCAACGAGACCAACGAGATCTTCATTCCGGTCGCCGAGCGGCTCGGCCAGGAGGTGATCGAATTCGTCAATGTCAGCAAGGGCTTCGGCGACCGTGTGCTGATCGACGACCTCAGCTTCAAGGTGCCGCCCGGCGCGATCGTCGGCATCATCGGGCCGAACGGCGCCGGCAAGTCGACGCTGTTCAAGCTGATCTCCGGCAAGGAGCAGCCGGACAGCGGCGAAGTGAAGATCGGCAAGACGGTCAAGATGGCCTTCGTCGAGCAGAGCCGCGAATCGCTGGAAGGCGACAAGACCGTTTGGCAGGATGTCTCCGGCGGCCTCGACAACATCACCGTCGGCAAGTTCGTGATGCCGAGCCGCGCCTATCTCGGACGCTTCAACTTCAAGGGCAACGACCAGCAGAAGCTGGTCGGCAACCTGTCCGGCGGCGAGCGCGGCCGGCTGCACCTGGCGAAGACGCTGGCATCGGGCGGCAACGTCTTGTTCCTCGACGAACCGTCGAACGACCTCGACGTCGAGACGCTGCGCGCGCTGGAGGATGCGCTGCTCGAGTTTGCCGGCAGCGTGATGGTGATCAGCCACGACCGCTGGTTCCTCGACCGCATCGCGACGCACATCCTGGCTGCCGAGGGCGACTCGAAATGGGTCTTCTTCGATGGCAACTACCAGGAATACGAGGCCGACAAGAAGAAGCGCCTCGGCGAGGAAGGCGCGAGGCCGAAGCGGGTCCGCTTCAAGGCGCTCAAATAAGGGCGCTTCCCCGGCCGCGCAGCGCGGCCGGGGGTTTCACCGGCTTGTCGGGATGGCGGGCCTGATTTCCAATCAAGCTTTGCGGGCCCACTCCGGCGGCCCGCGGCGGCAGCGGATGGCAGCAGCTGCGGCGCCTTTTTGACAAGAGTGGGTGATATGTTCGTTTTCTGGCGGTCGCGTTCTGGCCGCGTGTTTTCCTGTGTGTTGCTGGCAGCATTTGCCAGCGGCTGTGCCAACCTGAAGGCGCTGACCAGCGCACCGGCGAAGGGGCCGCAAGCGGCACCGGTTGCCGCCGGTGCCGCCTCGTCGCCGTTTGCCGCGACCAGCGAACGCAAGGCCGATCCGGCACCGTTCAAGCCCTTCGATGACGTGATCAAGGGTGCGGTGCGGCAGGATGGCTTCGTTCCGGTCTGGCGCAAGCATGAAAAGGTCTGGCTGGAGATCGCGCCGACGCTGCTCGACCAGCCCTTGCTGCTGTCGGTCAACATCGCCGCATCGGTCGGCGAGCGTGGCCTGTACGGCAGCCAGATGGGGCCGGCCTGGCTGGCCAGCTTCCGCCGCATCGGTGAGTCGCAGGTGCAATTGATCGCGCTGAATACGCACTATTCGGCCGACAACGGCTCGATGCGTGCAGCGATCGAACAGGGCTTCTCGCACAGCCTGCTCGGCTCTGCGGCGGTCGTCAGCGCACCGCACAAGACCAGCCAGGCGGTGCTGATCGATGCCGCCTTCCTGCTGTCGGACATGCCCGGCTATTCGACCCGGCTCGAATCGGCATTCAGGTTGCCGTTCGGCATCGACCGGGCCAATTCCTTCTTCGAGAAGATCAATGTCGGCGACGAGCTGACATCGCTGAATGCACGGATCCATTTTGCGACCTCGCGGATCCCGGCGCCGCCGCTGCGCGCCGGTGGTGATCCGACGCCGCCGCCGCCGAAATCGACGCCGGACCCGCGCAGCCTGTTCGTCGCCTATGTCTACAACTTCCTGAAGCCGCCGGCCGAGCCGATGGCGCGCCGCCGCACCGATCCGCGGCTCGGCCATTTCTTCGATGTCGTGACCGACCTGAGCAGCGACCTGAAGCCGAATCCGCGGATGCACCTGGTCAAGCGCTGGCGCCTCGACAAGCAGGACCCGCAGGCGGCGATGTCGGAGCCGCGCCAGCCGATCGTCTTCTGGCTCGACAAGAATATCCCGCCGCGTTATCGGCCGGCGGTCGAGGCCGGCGTGCTCGAATGGAACAAGGCCTTCGAGAAGATCGGTTTCCGCAATGCGCTGCAGGTCCGGCAGCAGCCCGACGATGCCGAGTGGGACACGATGGACGCGCGGCACGCGTCGATCCGCTGGTTTGTCGGCGCCGATGTCGGCTTTGCGATCGGCCCGAGCCGCTCCGATCCGCGCACCGGCGAGATTTTCGATGCCGATATCGGGATGAGCGATGTATTCGGCCGTGGCGCGCGGCGCTTCATCGTCGAGGATGTCGGCCGGCAGCAGTCCCGGCCGCACATCGACGGCCACGGCGGCGTCGTTCATGGCGCCGGCATGCCCTGGGAGCGCGGCGGCGTCGAGGCCTGCAACCTGATGCAGGAGGCCGCTGCCGAGATGAACTTCGTGCTCGACGTGCTCGAGGCGCGTGGCGACATCGAGCCGGACAGCCCGCAGGCCGAAGCCTTCGTCCACGCGGTGATCAAGGACACGATCATGCACGAGGTCGGCCATGCGCTCGGCCTGAAACACAATTTCAAGGCGTCGACCGTTGTCAAGCGCGAGCAGCTGCGCGACAGCAGCTTCACCGAGAAATACGGCATCTCCGGTTCGGTGATGGACTACAACTCGTACAACCTGCCGCTGCGCGGCGAGGCTGCGGCGACGATCAACAACACGACGATCGGCCCTTATGACTACTGGGCGATCGAATATGCCTACAAGCCGATCGACCCGGCCGATGAAGAGAAAGAGCTGACGAAGATCGCGGCGCGCGCGGTGACCGATCCGCTGCTGTCCTATGCCGACGATGCCGACTCGAACGGCGTCGGCGGCAGCGAGGGCATCGATCCGCTGGCCAATGCCTTCGACCTCGGTGACGATCCGCTCGATTTCCATCGCAAGCGCCTGCAGTTGTCGCGTGAGCTGTGGCAGCGCGTGCAGCAGCGCCAGCCGCAACCCGGCGACGATGCGCAACGCCAGCGGCGGGTGATGTTCAGCGGCTTCCGCCAGCTCGGCCGCGCCGCCGATCTGGTCGGCAAATATGTCGGCGGCATGCATGCGGTCCGCGACCTGCCAGGCACCTCCGAACGGCGCGCGTTCACGCCGGTCGACCCGGCGAAGCAGCGCGACGCGCTGCGCTTCCTCGCCGATGGCTTGTTCAAGACCGACAGCTTCCAGTTCGAGCCGGAGTTTCTGGCCAACCTCGCGCCCGACTACAACGAATGGGACCGCAGCGGTCCGGTCAGCGTGCCGGGCGCGGTGCTGCAGATACAGAGCGTGGTGCTGAACCGCCTGCTCAGCGCCGGCACCGCGACGCGGCTGCTCGACCTGCCGATGTACCTGCCGAAAAGCGAGCGCCGCGACCTGATCTCGCTGGCCGAGGTTTATTCGACCTTGCAGGATTCGATCTGGAGCGAATTGCGCAGCGGTGACGACATCGCACAGCTGCGGCGCAACCTGCAACGCGAACACCTGAAGCGGATGCAGGTGATGTTGACCAAGGGATCGTCGAGCCTGCCGCCCGACGCGCTGAGCCTGATGCGGATGAATGCGGTTGATCTGCAACGTGACCTGCAGAAGGCGACGCGCCGCAAGTCATTGTCGGTCGAGGCGCGTGCCCATCTGCAGGACAGTCTCGCGCTGCTGAACGAAGCCTTGAAGGCGTCGATGACGCGCGGCTGACCGGCGGCGCCTGCACGGCTGCAACGCGCCGGAATACGCTCACTGCGTGCGCTGGCCGTTGCGCGATTCGGTGGCCGACTCTTCGACCCGCGCGACATCGGTCTGCTTGCGCTCGACGCTGCCGGTCACGACAACCCGCGGCAATTGCGCCACCGGCTGGCTGGGCTCGGTGCGGGACGGGAAAAACTCGCCGCCGATGGCAAGCGTGCCGCCGACAAGCAGCGTGAAGGTCAGGGTCAGGGTGAAGAGGCGGTCGATCATGATGGGCTCCTGTTGTTCTCGATCTCGCCGCATTTCCCAGCGGCTTGATTGAACTCTAGGAGTGCTGCGGCGGCTTGCCCAGCGGCATGCGACAAGTGGCGCGCAGGCGGGAGTGAACTGCGTCTGGCGACGATGGACCGACTTCGTCAACGGCCGCTTGCCGCCGACTCGCCGGCCGGCCTGACCTTGCCGACCACGACGACCCGCGGCAGCTCGTAGACGGGCATCGCGGCGGGCTCGGCGGGCTCGACCGACGGTGTTTCATGCCGCCATTCGAGGGCGCCAGCCAGCGACAAGGTCGCGAAGCAGGCAAAAAGGAGGGCGAGGACTGTGTTGCGGCTGATCATCACGGATTCCGGACGGATTGCTGCCAGAGCTGGCGAGGCAAGCACTGTCGCAAACCCGTGTCGCGCTGCAAGCGCCGCGCGACCGGCCGCGCACTTGTGGCGACGAACGGCAGTCGGCGGCGACGAATCAACTTCGTCGCTCAGCAACCGCTGCGCAGAGTGGGTGGCGCGCCGCGCCCCGCGATGCTGCGCGGGCTGACCGGTAGCGGCTCGATCAGATCGCGGCGGTGCGCTCGACCAGCCAGGCCAGCGCGTCGCCGTCGAGCAGCGGCGACAACCGCTCGCGCACCGTCTGGTGGTAGCGGTTCAACCAGTCGACCTCGTCGGCGCGCAGCAGGCTGCGCTCGATGCAGCGGGTATCGATCGGGCACATCGTCAGCGTCTCGAACTCGAGAAATTCACCGAACCCGCTTCCTTCGGCGGTCTGCGCCGGCACGTTGAGCACCAGGTTCTCGATCCGCACGCCCCATGAACCGGGCCGGTAGACACCGGGTTCGACGCTGGTGATCATGCCCGGCTCCATCGCCATCTGCGGTTCGGCAATCGTGCGCGAAATGCTTTGCGGCCCTTCGTGCACGTTCAGGAAGTAGCCGACGCCGTGGCCGGTGCCATGGCCGAAATCGAGCCCCTCCTGCCACAGCGGCGCGCGCGCCAGCGTGTCGAGCATCGGCGACAGCGTGCCGCGCGGAAATTTCGCCCGGCTCAGCGCCATCGTGCCCTTCAGCACCAGCGTGTAGTCGCGTTTCTGTTCGGCACTGACGCTGCCGATCGGCCAGACGCGGGTGATGTCGGTCGTGCCGCCGAGGTATTGCCCGCCCGAGTCGATCAGCAGCAGTGTGCCGACGTCGACGTCGATCACCGCATGCGACTGCTCGGTCGCGCGGTAGTGCGGCATCGCGCCATTCGCGCCGAAGCCGGCAATCGTCGCAAAACTGGGGCCGACGAAGCCGGGCCGCTTCGCGCGTGCCGCGGTCAGCCGCTCGTCGACGGTCAGCTCGGTGATGCGGCCGCGCTGCGCCGGATCGGCGAGCGCCTGCTCGAACCAGGCGTAGAACTCGCACATCGCCGCGCCGTCCTGCGCCATCGCCTCGCGGATGAAAGCGGCCTCGGCCGATGTCTTGCGGCTTTTCAGCAGCGTGCTCGGGTTGATGGCCTCGACCACGCTGGCGTGCGCGGCAATCTGCTGGCGAAGCCCGAGCGTGACCCGTTTCGGGTCGATCAGCACCGTGCTCGCTGCCGGCAGCGCTGCCAGCGCGGCAGCGGCCGTGTGGTAGTCGGCGATGCGCACGCCGTCTGCGGCCAGCGTCTGCTGCAACGCGGCGTCGACCTTGCCGGCGCCGACAAACAGCGTTGCCGAATCGGCATCGATCAGTGCATGGGCGAGGAATACCGGGTTGAAGCCGACATCGGCACCGCGCAGGTTGAACAGCCACGCCAGATCGTCGAGCGTCGACACCAGGTGGTGGCTGGCGCCGCGCTCGGCCATCGCCTGGCGCACCTGGCCGAGCTTGGCGCTGCGCGCGGTCGCCGCATGGGGCGGTCGATGCTCGTAAACCGGGGCGGTCGGCAATGCCGGCCGCTCCGGCCAGGCGGCGTCGATCACATCGATGTCGCTGCGCAACGCGATCCCGGCGCTTTCCATCGCGCGGCGCAGCGCCTCAGCGGCCGCCAAACCGAGCACCCGGCCGTCGACCGCCAGCGACGCACCCCGGGGCAGGTGGTCCTTCAGCCAATCGACATGCTGGTTGCCGGCGCCGGTCGGAATCCTGACCAGTTCGATGCCGCTGCCGCCCAGTTCATTCTCGGCCTGCGTCCAGTAACGGCTGTCGGCAAATACCGCCGCCTCCGACGTCGTCACCACCAGCGTGCCCATCGAGCCGGTGAAGCCGGAAAACCATTGCCGTGCCTGCCAGTGTTCGGGCAGGTATTCGGACAGGTGCGGGTCGCTCGACGGCACCAGTACGGCATCGAGCTGTCGGGCTTGCAGCGCATCGCGCAGGCGTTCGATGCGCAGGCGAAAGATCGAGGTGCGGTTGTCCATGGCGGGTCCAGCGTGCGGTGAAAGACCGATTCTATGGAACGGGGGCTGGCAGGGCGGGCCTTGAAAGCCGCCCGCAGTGCCGTCATTTTCGGTTGACAGGGAGATATCGCCCCGTCCTACAGCCTTCATCGCTGTTGTTGGTTACAAATGAGGAGTCACAGCAACCATCAGATGCCGATGTCCGGGACTGCCGAACCAAGCACGCCGACAGCCCCTGCGCTCGAACCTTTCACGCTGCGGGTGTTGACCGTGAATACCCACAAGGGCTTCTCGTCCTTCAACCGCCGGTTCATCCTGCATGACCTGCGCGATGCGGTGCGCGAGGTCGGTGCCGACATCGTCTTTCTGCAGGAAGTGCAGGGCGCACACCAGACCCATGCGCGGCGCTGGGCCAACTGGCCCGAAACGCCGCACTATGAATTTCTCGCCGATCAGATCTGGGCCGATTTTGCGTATGGGCGCAATGCAATCTATCCGCATGGCGACCATGGCAATGCGGTGTTGTCGAAATTTCCGATCACTTCGTACCAGAACCGCGACATCTCGATCCTGGGCCCGGAAAAACGCGGCATGTTGCACTGCGTGCTCGAGTTGCCGAGCCACCTCGGCCGCCAGCTGCATGTCGTATGCATCCACCTCGGCCTGCGCGAGCGGCATCGCCAGCGCCAGCTCGAGCTGCTTCGCCACATGCTCGACAACGACATTCCGGCCGATGCGACGGTGATCGTCGCCGGCGATTTCAATGACTGGCGGCGCCGCGCCAATGCGATCCTGCGTGGCAGCGGCCTGCAGGAGGTATTCGACTCGGCACATGGCGCTTCTGCACGCAGCTTCCCGGCGCGCTTTCCGCTGTTGCGGCTCGACCGGATCTATGTGCGCAATGCGCGCCGGCATCGCCCGATCAACCTGCACCGCCATCCGTGGTCGCGACTGTCCGACCATGCGCCACTGGCCGCGGAGGTGAGCTTGTGAGCGGGCGGTGGTTCGACGGCAACAAGGTCACGCTGCTGGAAAACGGCGAGGCCTTCTTCCCGCGCGTCTTCGAGGCGATCAATGCCGCGCGCAAGGAAGTGCTGCTCGAGACCTTCATCCTGTTCGAGGACAAGGTCGGGCTCGCATTGCACGAGGCGCTGCTCGGCGCGGCCAAACGCGGCGTGCGGGTCAGCGTGCTGGTCGACGGTTACGGATCGCCCGACCTGTCGGAGGAATTCATCGGCAGCCTGATCCGGGCCGGCGTGCGTTTCCAGGTCTTCGATCCGATGCCGAAGCTGTTCGGGTTGCGACTGAACGTGTTGCGCCGGATGCACCGCAAGCTGATCGTCATCGACGGCGAGCGCGCCTTCATCGGTGGCATCAATTTCTCCGCCGACCACCTCGCCGATTTCGGTCCGCAAGCCAAGCAGGACTATTCGGCCGAGGTCGAGGGGCCGGTGGTCGGCATCATGCTGAATTTTGCCCGCCGTGCCGCGCGCGTCGGCCAGCCGAGTCGCCGCTGGCTGCGCCGCACGCCGCTCGAGTTGCCGCCGCCGGCCGGCGAGGCCGAGGCCTTGTTCGTCACCCGCGACAACCGGCATCACCGCGACGATATCGAGCGCAACTACCGGGCCGCGATCCGCGCCGCACGCAAGCGCGTGTGGATTGCCAACGCCTATTTTTTCCCGGGTTACCGCTTCATCCGCGAGTTGCGCAAGGCCGCGCGGCGTGGCGTCGAGGTGATCCTGATCCTGCAGGGCGAGCCGGACATGCCGGTGGCCAAGGCCGCGGCGTCGACGCTGTATGAAAACCTGACCCGCGCCGGTGTGCAGATTCATGAATATTGCCGCCGTCCATTGCATGGCAAGGTCGCGCTGGTCGATGATGAATGGGCAACGATCGGCTCGAGCAACCTCGATCCGCTGAGCCTGTCGCTGAATCTGGAAGCGAATCTGATCGTCCGCGACCGCGAACTGAATCACCAGCTCGGCGAGCGGCTGCAAAGGCTGCTCGAGACCGAGTGCAAGAAGGTGATGCCGGAGCAGCTCGAGCGGTCGAACCCGTGGACGGTGTTTCGCAATACGCTGATCTTCCACTTCCTCCGCCATTTCCCGCGCTGGGCGCCGCGGCTGCCGAGCATTGCGCGGCAGGCGGCACCGATGCGGCTGTGACGCGATGAGTACCCGCACCGCTCGGCATGGTCGACTGCACGCGCTGCGCGAGCGCTTTGCCTCGCTGCGCGACAGCGCGTGGTGGCCGTGGCTGAAGCGCGCTGGCGTATTTGCGTTTTTTGCGCTGGTTGCCTGGCTGCTGATCGAGCAGGCGCGCGACATCGAGTGGAGCAAGGTCGCCGAATCGATGAAGTCGCGGCCGCTGCCGATGCTGCTGCTGGCCGCCGGCCTGGCCTTGCTGAGCCATTTGATCTACAGCACCTTCGACCTGTTCGGCCGCCGCGTCACCGGACACGACCTGCCGACACGGCGGGTCATGATGACGGCGTCGACCAGCTATATCTTCAACCTGAACCTCGGTGCGTTGATCGGCGGAATGGCTTTCCGCTACCGGCTGTATTCGCGCCAGGGCCTGAAGCCGGGGACGATCGCGACGGTGGTGGCGACCAGCATGTTGACCAACTGGATCGGTTATCTGCTGCTCGCTGGCGTCGTGTTGCTCGCCTTCCCGCCCGAGCTGCCGGCCGACTGGCCGATTGCCGGCGCATCGATGCGGCTCGCCGGGATCGTGATGATTGCCGGCGCGGCCGCCTGGCAGCTCGCCTGCCTGTGGTCGAAGCGCCGCGAGTGGAACGTATTCGGCCATCCGATCCGGCTGCCGAGCGCCCGGCTGGCCGCCTTGCAGATCCTGCTGTCGGCAGCCAACTGGGCGGTGATGGGCGGCGTCGTGATGGTGCTGCTCGGCGGCGACGTGGCCTATCCGCTGGTGCTCGGCACGTTGCTGGTTGCCGCGGTCGCCGGTGTGCTCGCCCATGTGCCGGCCGGTCTCGGCGTGCTCGAGGCGGTATTCGTCGCGCTGCTCGGCTCGCAGATGGCGCACAGCGAGGTGATCGGCGCGCTGCTGCTGTACCGCGCGATCTACTATCTGGCGCCGCTCGTTGTCGCGGTGCTGATGCAGTGGCGGCTCGAATCAACCGCCGGCGACGATGGCGCGGAGCAGCCCGCGAATGCGTCGACTCGGCAATCGACCGAGGTCTCGGCGCCGGTCAGCTCCTGAGGCGGTAACCGGTGCGGAAGATCCAGATCACCGTCGCCAGCGCAATGGTGAGAAAGGCCAGCGTCATGCCGAGGCTGACCGCGACCGGCACGTCGGCCATGCCGTAGAAACTCCAGCGGAAGCCGCTGATCAGGTAGACGACCGGATTGAACAGTGCGACGGTCTGCCAGAACGGCGGCAACATATCGATCGAGTAGAAGCTGCCGCCGAGAAAGGTCAGCGGCGTGACGATCAGCAGCGGCACCACCTGCAGCTTCTCGAAGCCGTCGGCCCAGATGCCGATGATGAAGCCGATCAGGCTGAAGGTCACCGCGGTCAGCACCAGGAACAGCAGCATCCAGACTGGATGCGCCACCCGCATCGGCACGAACAGGCCGGCGGTTGCGAGGATGATCAGTCCGAGCACGATCGACTTGCTGGCCGCCGCGCCGACATAGGCGAGCACGATTTCGACCCAGCTGACCGGCGCCGACAGCAGTTCATAGATGGTGCCGCTGAACTTCGGAAAATAGATGCCGAACGACGCGTTCGAGATGCTCTGCGTCAGCAGCGACAGCATGATCAGCCCGGGCACGATGAAGGCGCCGTAGCTGACGCCATCGATCTCCTGGATCCGCGAACCGATCGCCGCGCCGAAGACGACGAAGTACAGCGAGGTCGAGATCACCGGCGAGATCACGCTTTGCATCAGCGTGCGCCGGGTGCGCGCCATCTCGAACAGATAGATCGCGCGGATTGCATGCAGGTTGAGCCGGCTCATGGCGTATCCCTGACCAGGTTGACGAAGATGTCTTCGAGCGAGCTTTGCGTCGTGTGCAGATCCTTGAAGCGTATGCCGGCATCGCCAAGCGCCTGCAGCAGCTCGGTGATGCCGCTGTGTTTGGCCTGCGCATCATAGGTATAGGTCAGCCGCAGGCCGTCGTCGGACAGTGCCAGCGAAAATTCCGCCAGCCCGGCAGGCAGCTGATCCAGCTGCTGCTGCAGATCGAGCGTCAGCTGCTTCTCGCCGAAGCGGCGCATCAGTTCGGCCTTGTTCTCGACCAGGATGATCTGCCCCTTGTTGATCACGCCAACGCGGTCGGCCATCTCCTCGGCCTCGTCGATATAGTGGGTCGTCAGGATGATCGTCACGCCGGTCTCGCGCAACTCATGCACCAGCTGCCACATCTCGCGGCGCAGCGTCACGTCGACACCGGCGGTCGGCTCGTCGAGGAACAGCACCTGCGGTTCGTGCGACAGCGCCTTCGCGATCATCATCCGCCGCTTCATGCCGCCCGACAGCGTCATGATCTTGTTGTCCTTCTTGCCCCACAGCGTCAGGGCCTTCAGGATTTTCTCGATGTGGGCCGGATTGGGCGGCTTGCCGAACAGCCCGCGGCTGAACGACACGGCATTCCAGACCGTCTCGAACGCGTCGGTCGTCAGCTCCTGCGGCACCAGGCCGATCAGCGAGCGCGCGGCCCGGTAATCGACGACGATGTCGTGGCCGTCGACCAGCACCTGGCCCGAGCTCGGGTTGACGATGCCGCACAGGATGCCGATCAGCGTCGTCTTGCCGGCGCCATTCGGGCCGAGCAGCGCAAAGATCTCGCCGCGCGCAATCTGCAGGTTGATGCCATCCAGCGCCTTGAAGCCGCCGGCATAGGTCTTCGACAACGCGGTGATCGAGATGATGTTCGGCATCGGTGCGGCTGAAGGGAAGGTGGCGGCGATTGCCATCGACTCAGCCGGGTTGCGGCTCTTCCGCCGCTGCCGCCTTGCGCCTGACCATCGCGATGTGGCCGCGCAGCGCATACAGCTCGTCGGCATAACTGAGCGGCACATGGACATTGGCGACGCGTTCGGCAATCGCGTCGAGTTCGTCGACGAGCTGCTGCGCAGGCCGCTGGCCGATCTCGTTTTCCAGCGTCTGCAGCTGTCCATACCAGCGGAACACCCGCGAGCGGATGCGGAACTGGTACAGCGGCGGCACGATGCGCGACAACGGGATCAGGATCGCGATGATCGACACCAGCACGACCCACATCCGGTCGATCAGGTTGGCGGTCCAGAACGGCAGGTAGCGCTGCAGGAATGGCGGACCATTGCGGTAGAAACGTTCGGCCTCGGCCGCCAACGGTCGCTCGGTGCTGCCGGCCTTCGGAAAATCGCCCTTGCGCGAGAACCAGCCCGACTCGCTGTGGATCGTCGTCGCCGCCTGCACGAAGAGCTGGATCAGCGCCGGGTGCACGGTATTGCGGGCCAGCAGCGTGGCCGTCGGCGCGACCAGCCGCACATCGGCCGGCGGCTGGTCGAGCGCCAGATCGACGACCCCGCGCGGCAGCACGACGGTGCTGAGGAACGGAAAGCGCCGCGAATAGGCCTCGGCCTGTGCAAAATCCATCAGCCGGATGCCCGGCGTCTTCAGCAGCATCTGCACCATCAGCGACTCCGGCGCCGATGCAAAGACAAGGGCGTCCGATTCGCCCGCGAGCAGGCTCATCACCGCCGGCGTCTGGGGTTGACGCAGCAGCGTCAGCGACTGCGGTGCAATCGCATGCGCATCGAGCAAGGTGTCCATCAGCTGCGGCACGCCGCTGCCCGGCGCACCGATGTTGACGCGCCAGCCCTGCAACTGGTGCAGGTTGGCGAGACTTGGTGCATCGCTGGCGCTGCCGCCGCCAAGCAGCCGGCGCGCGCTGTCTTCACGGTAGAACAACCAGACCGGTTCGTAGAACAGGCTGCCGAGCGACACCAGCCGGTCGTCGGCATCGTCTTCGCTGCGCCGCCGTGGCTCGTCGGTGCCGCCCTGGATGAAGGCCAGGTCGACGCCGGATTCGGGATCGTTCAGCAGTGCGAGGTTTTCCGCTGCGCCCTGCGTCGTCCGCAATTCGACGCGGATGCCGTGCTGCTTCAGCAGCGTCTGGTAACGCTTGCCGAATTCGGAATAGGCGCCCTGGTCGGCGCCGGTTGCGAGCACGACGTGTTTCGGCGGCGTCGGATCGAGGAACCAGTAGGCGACAACGAGCAGTCCGACCGCGAGTGCGATGAACGGTCCGGCGGTGACCAGCAGGTCACGGATCGACAGCAGGGTATTGCGCAGCGATTGGGGCATCTGGGGCAATGATGGCGCAAGCGAACGATAACCGCAGCCGTTGAAAGTGGGCCGGCCGGCCACATCTGCCAGATGCCGCTGTCACCGGCGGCCGGGCAGGAGGGCCTTTGCTGCCGCGAACCGGATCGCCGATGAACCCGTCTGCCATCGTGTCCCCCCTGCCCATTGTGCTGATCTGCGCGGCGGCGCTGGCGCTTGCCTGGTGGATCTGGTCGCAACCGTGGCGGCAGCGGCGCCGCCGCGCGCGGCTCGCCGGCCAGCCGTTCCCGGCCGCCTGGCGCGCCATCCTGCGCCGCCGGGTACCGCTGTACCGGCGCCTGCCGGCCGATCTGCAGCGCCAGTTGCGTGCACTGATCCAGGCCTTCATCGCCGAAAAGGCATTCATCGGTTGTGCCGGTCAGGCGATCGACGACGAGGTGCGGGTGACGATTGCGGCCCAGGCCTGCCTGCTGCAGCTGAACCGGCGATCGGCCGACCTGTTTGCAAACTGCCGGCAGGTGCTGGTTTATCCGGCGGCGTTCATCGTCGAACGCGCCGAGGGCCTCGGCGCAGGTCTGGTCAGCGAGCAGCGGCGCGTGCTGCTCGGCGAATCGTGGTCGCGCGGCCAGATCATCCTGTCGTGGCCGGACTGCCTCGCCGGCGCCGCCGACCCGGACGACGGCCACAACGTCGTGATCCACGAATTTGCGCACCAACTCGATCAGCTGACCGGATCCGCAAACGGTGCACCGCCGCTGCCATCGCGTGCGCGGCATGCCCGCTGGTCGGCGGTGATGAACCGCGAATTTGCCGAACTGCGCAAGCGTGCGGCGCTCGGCCAGCCGGCGCTGCTCGACGCCTATGCCGCGACCGAGCCGGCCGAATTCTTCGCCGTCGCCAGCGAGGTCTTCTTCGAGCGGCCGGGCCCGCTGGCCGCCGAACATCCGATGCTTTACGACGAGCTCGCGGCCTATTTCCGCGTCGATCCGCTGAACTGGTGAAGGCGCCGCGGCCGCGCTTGATGGTCCGGGCCCGATCCTTGCGATGCTCGTTTGTCCCTAGCCGCCAGAGAGCCAAATCCCGGGCGGACCCGGATATCGGAATGCCGGCGGATGGCTACCATTTGCCGCACCCGCCGCACCAGGTTCGTGCGGTACCCATACATCTCGCCGGATGGCCGGCCGTTGGAGGACAGCATGGAAGAACGTGATCTTCGGCAACTGATCGAAGAGGTACGCGAAGGCAAATTGCCGCGCCGCGGATTCATTCAGCGCATGGTCGCGCTCGGGCTGACCGCGCCGATGGCGTCGATGATGCTGATGCATTCGGGCATCGCGCAGGCGCAGACCGCGATTCCCTACAAGCCGACGAAAAAAGGCGGCGGCGGCACGCTGAAGCTGCTGTGGTGGCAGGGCCCGGTTCACCTGAATCCGCACTTCGCCGGCGGCACCAAGGACCAGGAAGGCTCGCGCATCTTCTACGAGCCGCTGGCTGCCTGGGATGCCGACGGCAACCTGGTGCCGGTGCTCGCGACCGAGGTGCCGACACGTGCCAACGGCGGCCTGTCGGCCGACGGCAAGACCGTGACCTGGAAACTCAAGCAGGGCGTGACCTGGCACGACGGCAAGCCGTTCACCGCCGACGACGTCGTCTTCACCGCCAAATATGCCGGCGATCCGGCGACGTCGACAGTGACGGTGGGCACCTACCGCGACATCAAGGTCGAGAAGGTCGACTCGCACACGGTGCGGGTCGTTTTCGCCAAGCCGACGCCGTTCTGGGCCGAGCCGCTGGTCGGCACCGTCGGCATGATCCTGCCGCAGCACCTGTTTGCCGAATATATCGGCGCCAAGTCCCGCGACAACCCGGCCAATATCAAGCCGGTCGGCACCGGGCCGTACAAGTTCCTCGATTTCAAGCCGGGCGACATGTTGCGCGGCGAGGCCTACGCGAACTACCACCAGCCGAACCGGCCGTATTTCGATGCGATCGAGATGAAGGGTGGTGGCGACGCGATCAGCGCCGCCCGTGCGGTGCTGCAGACCGCCGAATACGACTATGCCTGGAACCTGCAGGTCGAGGACGAGATCCTGAAGCGGCTCGAGGATGCGAAGAAGGGCAAGGTCACGATCGTCGCCGGCGGCAACATCGAATTCATCTCGCTGAACTATGCCGATCCGTGGAACGAGGTCGACGGCGAACGCGGCAGTGCGAAGAGCCGCCACCCGGCGTTCCAGGACAAGGCGGTGCGCGAGGCGATGGGGCTGCTGGTCGACCGCAAGGGCGTGCAGGAATTCATCTACGGCCGTACCGGCATCGCGACCGCCAACTTCCTGAACAACCCCGAGAAGTTCAAGAGCAACAACCTGAAGTTCGAATTCAACGTCGACAAGGCGAACCAGATTCTCGAGGCGGCCGGCTGGAAGAAGGGGCCTGACGGCATCCGTGCGAAGGGCAACACCAAGCTGAAGTTCGTCTACCAGACCTCGGTGAATCAGCCGCGCCAGAAGACCCAGGCCATCGTCAAGGACGCCTGCACGAAGGCGGGCATCGACCTCGAACTGAAGAGCGTGACGGCAGCGGTGTATTTCGGTGGCGATTTCGCCAATCCGGATACCTACCAGAAGTTCTGGACCGACATGCAGATGTACACGACGACGATGACGCAGCCCGACCCGCAGTACTTCATGGAGCAGCACTGCTCATGGGAGTTTGCGCAGAAGGCGAACAAGTGGGCGAGCCGCAACCTGACACGCTGGCGCAACGATGAATACGACGCCGCGCACAAGGCCGCGCAGGTCGAGCTCGATCCGGTCAAGCGGGCAGCACTGTTCATCAAGATGAACGATCTCGTCTGCGGCGACGGCTATGTGATTCCGGTCGTCTATCGGCCGCGCGCATCGGCCGCCGTGACCAAGCTGTCGGCGCCGTTGTCCGGCTGGGACAACGACATGTGGGCGCTGCCGCACTGGTACCGCGAGGCCTGAGCAAGACGTCGTTGCGCCCGTGAGCCTGGGCGGCCTGGCCGCCTGGCTCGCTCGCCCCTTTCTTCCACCCAACTAGGCATCGACCTTGGGCCAATATATCCTGCGCCGGATCCTGATCGCGCTGCCGAGCCTGTTCGGCATCAGCGTGATCCTGTTCACGGTGCTCGCACTCGCGCCGGGTGACCCGTTCGAGGACATCGCGCAAAACCCGAGCGTCCCACCCGAGGTGCGCATGGCGCTGCGCGCGCAGTTCGGCCTCGACGATCCGATCTGGCAACGCTACCTGCACTGGCTGACCAGCATGTTCCAGGGCAACTGGGGCTTCTCGTTCGTCAGCCGCATCGACGTCGACGAACTGATCATGCAGCGGTTGCCGGTGACGATTGTCGTGATCGGCGCGTCGCAGGTGCTCGCGCTGCTGGTTGCGCTGCCGGTCGGCATCCTCGCGGCGGTCAAGCCGTATTCGTGGTTCGACCGCATCGCCAGCACGCTTGCCTTCATCGGCTTCTCGCTGCCGACCTTCTTCACCGGCGTGTTGTTCATCCTGTTCTTCTCGATCTACCTCGGCTGGCTGCCGTTCGTTTTCCGAGCCGACATCAGCGAAACAGGCTGGCGCTGGTGGTGGGAACATATCCGTCAGTCGATCATGCCGGTCGCGGTGCTCGGCCTGTTCCAGGCCGCGAGCTGGATGCGTTATGTGCGATCGGCGGTGCTCGACGTGATTCGCCTCGACTATGTGACGACCGCGCGCAGCAAGGGTCTGGCCGAACGCGCGGTGGTGATGAAACACGTCGTGCGCAATGCGCTGATCCCGGTCGTCACGCTGGTTGCGCTGCAGATGCCGGCGGTATTCGGCGGCGCGATCGTCACCGAGCAGATCTTCCGGATACCGGGAATCGGCTCGCTGCTGATCGACGCGATCCTGCGCAACGACACGCCGGTGATCATGGCCGTGACCTTCGTGTTCAGTGTCCTGGTGATTCTTTTCAACCTCATTGCCGACGTGCTGTATGGCTGGCTCGACCCCCGCATCACCTACAACTGAGCTCGGCAAGACCGTAGCCAGCGTCTCGCCGTGGGCCGAAGCCTGGCGGCGCTTCCGCCGCCATCGGCTCGCCTACTGGAGCCTGTGGGTGCTTGGCCTGATGGTGCTGGCGGTGCTGCTTGGCCCGCTCTTCTACAAGGTCGGCATCAACGAGATCGATTTCCAGGCCCGCCTCGCGGGGCCGAGCGCCAAACATCCGCTCGGCACCGACGATCTCGGCCGCGACATCCTCGCGCGGGTGCTGTACGGCGGCCGCATCTCGCTGGCGGTCGGTCTTGCGGCAATGCTGATGGCGATCATCGTCGGCGTGCTGATCGGTGCCTTGGCCGGCATCTCGCGCGGCTGGGTCGACACCGCGCTGATGTGGGTCACCGACCTGTTCCTGAGCCTGCCGCAGCTGCCGCTGCTGCTGCTGCTGATCTTCCTGTTCCGCGATACGCTGAAGGCGGCATTCGGACTCGAGGTCGGCATCTTCCTGCTGATCGTGCTGGTGATCGGCGGCTTCCGCTGGATGCCGGTGGCGCGGCTGGTACGTGCGCAATTCTTCAGCCTGCGCGAGAAGGAATTCGTCGAGGCCGCGCGTGCACTCGGCGCGACGACGACGCGCCAGGTTGCGCGCCACATCCTGCCGAACAGCCTGGGGCCGGTGATCGTCGCCGCGACGATCGACGTCGCCGCGGCGATCATTGCCGAGAGCACGCTCTCGTTCCTCGGTCTCGGCTTCCCGCCCGACATCCCGACCTGGGGCCGCATCCTCTACGACGGGCGCGACTACATGGACATCGCGATGCACTGGGCGCTGTTCCCGGGGCTGGCGATCTTCATCACGGTGCTGACGATCAATTTTGTCGGTGACGGGCTGCGCGATGCGCTCGATCCGCGGCGAGTGTTATGAGACTTCTGCCGATGCAGACCCTGTCGGAGGGGCTTCAGCCCCGAATCGGGCTGCTGCCCATTCTGCAAATCGGGGCTGAAGCCCCACCCACGGACCTTCAACGCGGGCCTGTGCGTCGCCCAATGGATCTCTGAAATGGCGTTGCTGGAAATCAAGGGACTGAAAACCCATTTCAAGACCGACGACGGCTGGTTGCATGCGGTCGATGGTGTCGACATGGCGATCGATGCCGGCGAGACGCTCGGCGTCGTCGGCGAGTCCGGTTGCGGCAAAAGCGTCACCGCCAAGACCGTGCTGAAGCTGATCGACATGCCGCCGGGCAAGATCGTTGCCGGCCAGGTGTTGTGGCAGGGCCGCGACCTGGTGCCGATGGGTGACCAGGAGATGCGGCGGGTCCGCGCGAAGGAGATCGCGATCATCTTCCAGGAGCCGATGACCAGCCTGAACCCGGTCTACAGCGTTGGCGAGCAGATTGCCGAAAGCCTGCGGCTGCACGAGGGGCTGTCGCGCAAGGCGGCGATTGCCCGTGCCGTCGAGATGCTGGACCGGGTTCGCATTCCGACCGCCGCGCGCCGCGTTCACGACTATCCGCACCAGTTTTCCGGCGGCATGCGGCAGCGCGTGATGATCGCGATCGCGCTGGCCTGCAATCCGAAGCTGCTGATCGCAGATGAGCCGACGACCGCGCTCGACGTGACGATCCAGGCGCAGATCCTGGACCTGCTGGCCGAACTGAAAAGCGAACTCGGGATGGCGGTGATGCTGATCACCCATGCGATGGGCGTCGTCGCCGAGGTCGCGCAGCGGGTCGTCGTGATGTATGCCGGCAAGGTCGTCGAGGAAGCGCCGGTGGCCGATCTGTTCGCGAATCCGCGCCATCCTTATACCCAGGGCCTGATCCGCTCGATTCCGCGCATCGATACCGCGGCGACCCACAAGCAGCGCCTGGAGGCGATTCCCGGCACGGTGCCGAAACTGGTCGAGCCGCGCGAAGGCTGCCGTTTCGCGTCGCGCTGCCGCTATGTGCAGCCGGCGTGCACCACCGCAACACCGCCGCTGCGCGAGGTCGCGCCCGGCCACCGGGTGGCCTGCATTCTGGAGATCACGCCGTGAGCGCCGTCGATATCAAGCCGGTGCAGGCGTCTGCAGCCTTCGGCAAGGAAAAACTGCTCGAGGTGAAAAACCTCGTCAAGCATTTCCCGATCAAGGGTGGCTTGCTGCGCCGCACCGTCGACAAGGTGCACGCGGTCGACGGCGTCAGTTTCGACCTGAAGGCCGGCGAGACGCTGGGCCTGGTCGGCGAGTCGGGTTGCGGCAAGAGCACGACCGGACGCTGCATCCTGCGCCTGATCGAACCGACCTCCGGCGAAGTGCGCTTTGCCGGGCGCAGCGTGACCGGCGCCGGCCGCGACGAGATGCGCGCGCTGGCGCGCGAGATGCAGATCATCTTCCAGGATCCGTTCGCGAGCCTGAATCCGCGGATGACGGTCGGCGCGATCGTCGGCGAGGGGCTGGTGATCCACAAGCTCGCGGCCAATGCGCGCGAAATCGAGGAGCGCGTCGCGCAGCTGCTCGAGACGGTGGGCCTGTCGGCCGACCAGATGCGGCGTTATCCGCATGAATTTTCCGGCGGCCAGCGGCAGCGCATCGGCATCGCGCGGGCGCTTGCGGTCAATCCGAAACTCGTTGTCTGCGACGAGGCGGTATCGGCGCTCGACGTGTCGATCCAGGCCCAGGTCATCAACCTGCTCGAGGATCTGCAGGAGCAGTTCGACCTGACCTACATCTTCATTGCGCACGACCTGTCGGTGGTTGAACATACCAGCGACCGTGTCGCGGTGATGTACCTCGGCCGCATCGTCGAGATCGCTGCGGCCAACGAGCTGTATACCAAGCCGCTGCACCCGTATACCGAGGCGCTGCTGTCGGCGGTGCCGATTCCGGATCCGCGCGTGCAGCGCAGCCGCGTGCGCCTGCAGGGTGATGTGCCGAGCCCGATCCATCCACCGCCGGGCTGCCATTTCCATACCCGTTGCCCGATCGCGCAGAAGGGCCTGTGTGATCGCGAGACGCCGCAGCTGAAGCAGTCATCCGACGGCCATCTGGTCGCCTGTCACCTGCGCGGCTGAGGCGGCATCGGCCGCAGCGTCGCGGCCGCCTCGCGCACCGCCGCGGTCAGCCGCTGCGCCGATGGCGGCTCGCGTGTCCAGTGCTGCCAGTACAGGCTGACATCGACGACCGCGCCGGGCAGGATGTCGACCAGCCCCGGCCGCATCTCGAGGTGCTGCTCGGGAATCATTCCCCAGCCAAGGCCGTGCTCGATCGCCGCCTCGAACGCGTCGACCGCCGGCACGAAATGGCGCGGATAGTTCGGCTTGCGCAGGCCGAAATGCTGCTCGAGAAAGATGTCCTGCAACGCGTCCTTGCGGTTGAAGATGACTGCGGGCTCGGCGAGCAGGCGGTGTGCGGACGGCGCACCGCCGCGCGTGCGGCAGCGCTCGGCCACCGCGGGCGCGGCGACGCAGCGGTAGCGCATCACGCCGAGCGGTTCGGCGACGCAGCCGTGCATCGCCTCGGCCAGGGTCGTCACGCAGCCGATCACCTCGCCGTTTTTCAGCGCGTCGTGGGTGTGATCCTGGTCGTCGATGATCACTTCCAGCAGAAGCCGGTGCCGACGCAGGATCGGTGCGATGCCGGGCAGAAACCAGCCGCTGACCGAATCGGCATTGACGGCGACCGACAGGCTCTGCCATGCCGTGCCGCGCCGCCCGGAAACCCCGCCGCGCAGGCCGGCGAGCAGGTCGTTCTCCATCATCTGCAGCTGCTTGGCATGGGCCAGCAGCGCCTGCCCGGCGGGTGTCGTGCGGATGATCTTGCCGCGCACCAGCAGCCGCTGGCCGAGTTGCTCCTCGAGCGCCTTGATGCGCAGCGACACGGCGGCCAGTGACAACGACAGCGATGCCGCGGCCGCACCGAAGCTGCCATGCTCGACGACGGCGGCGAGGGTTTCGAGGTGGCGGGCGTCGAGCATCGTCAGATTGATTGAGTCTGATTGAAGCGTTCGAAGTTTAATTGAACGATCTTCAAGCCCAGCGGGTTCGCGGCGACACTGCAACGTTCCGTCGATCGGCACGGGCCGCCTTTTCCAGCAGAGTTTTTGATGACCCTCTCGTTTCCCGTTTTTGCCGCCGGCATGGCGCTCAGCCTGTCGCTGATCGTCGCGATCGGCCCGCAGAATGCGCATGTGTTGCGGATGGGCCTGACGCGCCAGCACCTTTGGCTGACGGTCACGGTCTGCATGTTGTCCGACATCGTGCTGATCGCGATCGGCGTGCTCGGGCTGGCGCAGCTCGGCGGCCTGTCGGACAAGCTGCAGGGCGCGTTGATCGGCGCCGGCATGCTGTTCCTGCTGGTCTATGGCTGGCAGGCCTTCCGCCGCTTCTTGCGCCCTGATCGCGCCGCCATCCCGATCGAGGCGGACAGTCCGGCCGGCGGAAGGGTGCGCAGCTTGATGACGCGCCGCCAGGCGGTGCTGTCGGCGCTGGCGTTTTCCTGGCTCAATCCGCATGCCTGGCTCGATACCGCGGTGCTGATCGGTACCGCATCGCTGGCGCATGGGCAGGGCAGCAGTGTCTTCGGTGCCGGCGCGGCTGCCGGGTCGGTGCTGTGGTTTGGCGTGCTCGGCGTGGCAGCCCTCTGGCTCGGCCGTCGTCTCGACTCGCTGCTGCTGTGGCGGGCGCTCGATGGGCTGGTCGCGCTGATGATGTGGGCCACGGCTATCTGGTTGTTCCAGACATTGTTGTAAGTGGCGTTGCGGCGCTCCCGTGAGATCATCGGCCGATGGTCAACGCATTGAATGAACTGGTCGAACTGCTGCGCGTCGAGCAGCTCGAGGACAAGCTGTTTCGGGGTATCAGCGCAGACATCGGCAACGCGCGGGTTTTTGGTGGCCAGGTACTCGGCCAGGCGCTGATGGCCGCGGCCAGCACCGTCGATCCCTCGCGCAGCGTGCATTCGCTGCACGCCTATTTCCTGCGCCCGGGCGACAAGTCCGCGCGCATCGTCTACGACGTCGACTGCATCCGCGACGGCGGCAGTTTCACGACGCGCCGCGTCGTCGCGATCCAGCACGGCAAGGCGATCTTCAATTTCGCCGCATCATTCCATCAGCGCGAGGTCGGGCTCGAGCACCAGGTCGAGCGGCCCGACCTGCCCGGTCCGGACGGCCTGGCGAGCCAGCACCAGATCTGGGCGCGGGTTCGCGATCGCCTGCCGGAACGGCTGCGCGCGCGCCTCGACATCGAGCCGGCGATCGAGATCCGCCCGTTGCTCGACCACGATCCGTTGACGCCGGGGCCGCTGCCACCACAATTCGACAGCTGGATGCGCGCGGTCGGCCAGTTGCCGGACGATCCGGTGCTGCACCAGGCGATGCTTGCCTATGCGTCGGATTTCGGCCTGCTGCGGCCGGCGCTGCAACCGCACGGGCGCAGCTTTTTCGAGCCCGACATGCAGGTCGCGAGCCTCGACCATGCGATGTGGTTCCACCGCGACTTCCGCTTCGACGAGTGGCTGCTGTATCGGACCGAGTCGCCGTTTGCCGGCGGCGGGCGCGGCTTCTCCAGAGGCAGCATCTTCAGCCGTGACGGCCAGCTGATCGCATCGGCGGCGCAGGAGGGCCTGATCCGCTCGAAAGCCCTGGCCAGCTCCGGATACCCGGCCGGCGGATCAGCCGACTAAGGCCTGAATTCACCCATCTTTTCCGGTGCTGGCTGCAGCCGGTCCGGACGAGAATCGACGCGATGGAGACCCTCGCCATTGCCACGCCCGTGTCGCCCGAAGCCGCCGGCGCCGATCCGGCCGCCGCGGCGCCGGTCGCCGAGCTGACCCCGGAGCAGCTGGCTGCGCAAGCTGCGGCCGACGAGGCTGCCGAACGCGAGGCGCAGTTGCAACGGCTGCTGCAACGGATGCAGCAGAACGCCGATTTCCCGTCGCTGCGCGATTCGATCCGCAGCATCCAGAGCGTTGCGCGGTCCGAATCGGCCCATCTGCGCGCGCTGACCGAGCAGGTGCTCGGCGATGTCGCACTGAGCAACAAGCTGCTGCGGATGATCAATACCGCGTTCTACAGCTCGGTCGGCGGCGGCAGCATCGACAGCCTGGCACGCGCGGTCTCGCTGATGGGTTTTGCGCCGGTCGCGATGCTCGCCAGTTCGCTGACGCTGTTCGACAAGCTGCCGAAGGGGCCGCACGGCGAGCGCGTGCGCAAGGAATTTTCGCGTGCGCTGATGGCCGCGATGCTCGCCAACCAGTTCTGCCCGGTTCGCAGGCTGGAGGAAAGCGCCTATGTCAGCGCACTGTTCCAGAACCTCGGCACGATGCTCGCATGGATGCATTTTCCGGCCGAGGGCGAAGAGATCGAGGCCGTCGTTGCCGCTGGCGAAGAACCAAGTCATGAATCCTTGCAGCTCGCATCGCGCAAGGTGCTCGGCCTGTCGTACGACGATCTGGCGGTCGAGGTGGCGCGCACCTGGGGCTGGCCGGATACGTTGCAGCAGACGCTGCGCAGGCTGGAACCGGCCGATCCCGAGGTCGCGGTCAGCAAGGACGACTATCTGCGCGTCGTCTGCACCGCCGCGAACCGGCTGGCAGCCGAGCTCGAGACGGTCGAAGAGGCGCCGGCACTGGAGGCCTGCCTGCAGGAATTCGGCCGCCGTTATGCGATTGCGCTGAACCTCGACGAGGCGGAACTGCCGGCGATGGTCGAACGGGCACGCGCGCAATGGGGCGACCTCGCATTGGTGCTTGGTTTTGCGAAGCTGCAGCCACGCAAGGAAAAAGCGCCGGCGCGCGGCAACAAGCAGGCTGCCGCTGGCGAGAGCGCCCGCAGCGCACCCGGCCAGTCGGCAGCTGCCGCGGCGGCAGCGCGGCGCGCGCCGATGCCGCGGCGCAGCGATCCGGCCGTCGCCGTTGCGCTGAGTACCGCGCTCGGTACGCTGAGCCAGCGTGCGATGTCCGATGATCCGCTGCCCGAGGTGATGCGGCTGGTGATGGACCTGTTGCGCGATTCGATGCACCTGCAGCGCGTCATCGTCTGTCTCGGCGACAGCGGATCGACCGACCTCGTGGGCCGCCACGGTGTCGGTGACAAGGCCGAGCGGATGGCGCCATTGTTCCGCATTCCGATGCAGCCGCCAGCCGATCTGTTCGGTCTGCTGTGCAGCAAGCAGGCCGACACGCTGATCTCCGACACCACCGACCCGGTGATCGCGAAACGCCTGCCGGCGTGGTTCACGCAGCATGTGAAGGCGCCGTGTTTTGTGCTGTTGCCGCTGGCGCTCGGTGATCGGGTGATTGGCGTGATCTATGGCGACCGCAGCGAGCCGAACAGCCTGACGGTCAACGAAAACGAACTGACCTTGCTGAAGGCGCTGCGCAACCAGCTGGTGATGGCGATGCGGCTGCGCGGTTTCTCCGGTTGAGCCTGCCGCGGGGCAGGCGGCGCATTTCGCCGCACAATGGCGGGCGCAACGTCGCACCGAGGATTCAACCCATGAGCAAGACCCGCAAGATCGCCGTGATACCCGGAGACGGTATCGGCAAGGAAGTGATGCCCGAAGCACTGCGCGTGCTCGAGGTGATCGGCAAACGATTCGGCATCGGCCTCGATCTGAAACAGATCGACTGGGCCAGCTGCGACTACTACGAAGCGAACGGGCAGATGATGCCCGACGACTGGAAGGCCCAGCTGCTGGACTGCGAGGCGATCCTGTTCGGTGCGGTCGGCTGGCCGGCAATCGTCGCCGATCACATCTCGCTGTGGGGTTCGCTGCTGAAGTTCCGCCGCGAGTTCGACCAGTACATCAACCTGCGGCCGGTGCGATTGTTCGAAGGCGTGCCGTGCCCGCTGGCCGGCCGCAAGGCCGGTGACATCGACTACATGCTGGTCCGCGAAAATACCGAGGGCGAATATACGAACCTCGGCGGCGTGATGTATCCGGGCACCGACCGCGAATTCGTGATCCAGGAATCGGTATTCTCGAAATTCGGTGCCGACCGGGTGCTGAAATATGCGTTCGAGCTGGCCCGTTCACGCCAGCGCAAGCACCTGACCGTCGCGACGAAAAGCAACGGCATCGCGATCAGCATGCCGTGGTGGGATGGCCGCGCAGATGCCGTCGCCGCCGACTATCCCGACGTCAAGACCGACAAGCAGCACATCGACATCCTCAGCGCACGTTTCGTGCTGCAGCCCGATCGTTTCGACGTCGTCGTCGCGACCAACCTGTTCGGAGACATCCTCAGCGACCTCGGCCCGGCAACCACCGGAACGATCGGCCTCGCGCCGTCGGCCAACCTGAACCCGGAGCGCAAGTTCCCGTCGCTGTTCGAACCTGTCCACGGCTCGGCACCGGACATCTACGGCAAGGGGATCGCCAATCCGGTTGCGATGATCTGGTCGGCTGCGCTGATGCTCGATTTTCTTGGCCACCGCGATGCCCACGATGCGATCCTGAAGGCGATCGAGGAGGTGCTGGCCCGCGGCCCGCGCACCGGTGATCTTGGTGGCAAGGCGAATACCGTCGAGGTCGGCACCGCGATCGCCGACCTGCTGCAGCGCTGAACGCCGCAGATCTGTCACCCGCGGCGGTCGCAGCGATCGTTGCCCACCCCCGAGGACCCGAACCGATGGCCAGACTGCCTTTTGTGGATGCCGAGACGCCTGGCGTCGATGCCGAACTGGTGCGCGCCGTGCAAGAGCGGCGCGGCGGCACGCTGCTCAACCTCGACCGGCAGCTGTTGCACAGCGCGCCGATCGCGAAGGGCTGGAATACCTACCTCGGCTCGATCCGCACCGGTGGCATCGTCGACGGCGGGTTGCGCGAGCTGGTGATCCTGCTGGTGGCGATCCTGAACCGCGCACCGTACGAATTCTTCCAGCATGCGCCGGTGGCGCTGGCCGAAGGTGTACCGCAGGCCAAGCTCGATGCGTTGAAGAACTGGCGCAATTCGTCGCTGTTCACGCCGAAGGAGCGGCATGTGCTCGCCTACACCGAGGAGATGACGCTTCACGTGCAGGTCGCGCAGCCGGTCTTCGATATCGTGCGCGCGCACTTCAGCGACCGCGAACTGGTTGAACTCACAGCAACGATCGCTGCCTACAACATGGTGTCGCGGTTTCTCGAAGCGCTGCAGATCGAGCCCGAGCAGAATTGAGCGCGTGCGTCAGGCCGCCGACTTCGACCGCTCGAGCCTGATGTCGGAATCGGCGATCGTCATCTGGTCGTTCTGATCGACATGCACCAGATGGCCGTCTGCAAGCTTGTATTCGATCTGTCCGGTCGGCTCCCATTGATCGGGTGTCGCCGACAGCGTCTCGACCAGCGCCAGATGTTCGTAGCAGTGGACCATGTAGTCCTTGCCGTCGCTGCCGCGGGCGTGAAAGCTTTCGAGCAGGTGCAGTTTCTTTTCCATATGCGCCTCCGTTGACCAGCTAGAGGAAATCCCCCATCGGCCGCTTGCGCTACAACGCAGGCAGCCGTCTTGCATTCATCTTAGGCCGATGACAAGGGCGTGACCAGCGCGCCGGCAACAAAGTCCGACCCGATTGTTGGGTTGTGCCTTCCGGCTGTGTCGGGGGCGCCCGCGTTCGGTGCATCGTGGGCTGCTGGCGGCCTGCAGGCGGCAACAACGGCGCGTGTTTTGCCCCGATCTGGTGCCTGCGGCAGTCGCGCCGTCGGTTGCTGCCCGGACAGGTCAGGCTCACTGAGGTCGCCTGCGTGAAGGCGTTGCCGTCCTGCCGCAGCGGCGGTTCCGGTCGGAATGAGCAGTATGCTCTGCGGCGCTGGCCGTCGAGGCGGTCGGCGACCCCGGGCAGGCGCCGCCGCCGTAGCCGATCGCAATTTTCCGAGACCGCATGATGAGCTTCGACTGGAACAACCCCTATCCGACGACCCGCAGCCCGCTGATGGCGCGCAACGTGGTCGCCACCTCGCACCCGCTGTCGTCGCAGGCCGGCCTGCGGATGTTGCTGAAGGGCGGCAATGCCGTCGATGCGGCGATCGCCGCGGCCGCCGCGCTGACGATCGTCGAGCCGATCTCGAACGGCCTGGGCAGCGACAACTTTGCCATCCTGTGGGACGGCAAGGGACTGCATGGCCTGAACTCGTCCGGTGTGGCGCCGGCGACGTGGACACCGGACTATTTCCGCAAGAAATATGGCAACGCGATACCGGAACGCGGCTGGGATTCGGTGACGACACCGGGCGCCGTGGCCGGCTGGGTCGAATTGTCGAAACGTTTCGGCAAGCTGCCGTTCGCCGATCTGATGGAGCCGGCGATCGAACTCGCCGAGCGGGGCCACGGCGTCGGCGTCATCGTTGCCGACAAGTGGGCTCGCCAGGTGCCGGTGCTGAAAAACCAGCCCGGCTTCGCCGAAGCCTTCTTGCCGCGCGGCAGGGCGCCGGAACCCGGCGAACGCTTCGTCTTCAAGGAGGCAGGCCAGACGCTGCGGCGCATCGCAGAGACCAAAGGAGAGGCCTTCTACCGCGGCGACATCGCCGAGAAGCTGGTCGCCCATGCGCAAGCCAATGGCGGCAGCATGGTGCTGTCGGACCTCGCCAATTTCAAGCCCGAGTGGGTCGGCACGATCAGCAAGGAATTTGCCGGCCACACGCTGCACGAGATCCCGCCGAACGGGCAGGGCATTGCCGCCTTGATGGCGCTGGGCATGCTCGGCCACGTCGATCTGGCGAGCCTGCCGGTCGACAGCGTCGAGTCGCAGCACCTGCAGATCGAGGCGATGAAGCTGGCCTTCGCCGATACCTACCGCTGGGTCGCCGACCGTGGCGCGATGAAGGACGTCAGCGTCGAGGACCTGCTCAGCGATGCCTACCTGGCCGAACGTGCCAAGTTGATTCAGCGCGACCGCGCCGGCGATTTCAAGCACGGCAATCCGCCGAAGGGCGGCACGATCTATCTGACCGCAGCCGACGAGCACGGCATGATGATCAGCTTCATCCAGTCGAACTACATGGGTTTCGGCAGCGGCATCGTCGTTCCTGGAACCGGCGTCAGCCTGCAGAACCGCGGCTTCGGTTTCTCCCACGACGAGCAGCACCCGAACATCGTCGCGCCGGGCAAGCGGCCGTTCCACACCATCATCCCCGGCTTCCTGATGAAGGACGGCAAACCGCAGATGAGCTTCGGCGTGATGGGCGGCAACATGCAGCCGCAAGGCCATTTGCAGACGCTGGTGCGGATGCTGGTGCACAAGCAGCAGCCACAGGCCGCCTGCGACGCGCCGCGCTGGAAGGTGGCCACCGGCCGCACCGTCGACTTCGAGCAGACGATGGATCCTGCGCTGCAGGACGGCTTGAAGAAACTCGGCCACCAGTTCGAATTGACCGCTGACAGTTATATGGACTACGGCAGCGGCCAGTTCATCTGGCGTTTGTCTGACGAACCCGACGATGGTTATGTCGCGGCAAGCGACTCGAGGCGCGACGGACAGGCCGTCGGCTTCTGATCACGCCGATCGAACAGACCTGGGCTGTGTGCGGACATCCGTCGCTGGTGGCACCGTTGGTGCCTATTTGCGGCCGCCAGCGCCGCAACGGCGTGTAGGCTGGATCCGATCCGCCGTTCGGCTGCAGGCTCGCCGGCGTGCCGGACGAGCCGGATGGCCCGTGTAGGCCAATGCCGAGTCGCCCGGGGCTCGCCGCGGGCAGCCCCGCCCCGACTGGCCCTGCGCCATGTCGTTCGCGCCGCACGGCGTTGTCGGACGCCGCCTGATGCTTTAGCGAGTCGTTACCAAGCACAGCACACTGCAACGGCCATCGCGACTAGATTCTGGTCACTCCAACTCCCAACCAAATCCAGGAGATTCAGATGACCAAAAACAAATTCAGCCTTGTTGCAGCAGCCGTGATTGCATTGACCAGTGGGTCGGTGCTTGCCCAGACAAACAACACGACGCGTAGCGATACCAGCACGCAGACCACGCAGTCGGTGGCACCGACCGCCGGCACCCGTGTCGATACCAATTCGAACTTCAAGGCGATGCCGCACAGCAACGTCACGATCAGCCCGAGCGCGACGACCAACCAGACGACGTCGGCTTCGCAGAACACCGCGACAACAAGCAACGTGCAGGCACCGTCCGGCGCTGCTTCTGCTCCGACCGGCCGCACCAGCAACCGGACCAGCAGCAACACGAGTACCGACGCCAGCCAGTCGGTCACGCCGCAGGCCGGCACCTCGATGAACACCAACAGCACGTTCAAGGCCATGCCGAACAGCAACGTGACGATCAGCCCGAGCGCGACCACCAACCAGAGCACGAGCGCAACGCAGAATACCGGGACGACGAGCAACACTGGCGTCGGCGGTAGCGCAGGCGGCAGCAGCACGACCGGCGCGACCGTTTCCGGCGGCGCGATTGCAGGCGCAGGCGCGGCTGGCACCGGCGCGATGAGCGCTGGCTCGGTCAGCAGCGAGATCAATGCCGATGGTCCGGGCATGCGCAACCAGGGCAAGGCCAAGGGTCATGACGATGACCACAAGAAGGACAAGAAGGAAAAGCGCGAGAAGCGCCAGGACTGACCTGAGCGGCGCGTTGGTGCCGCGCTGAGCCGCGGCCCACACTGACTGCACACGGACCGGCCCGTTGCTGGGGAACTCGACATTCCCCAACGACGGGCCAACCGTTGATGCATGCCGCAACCGTCCAACAACTGTCGTCGCACGATGAAACTGCTTGCCGCCCTCGCCCTGATGTTGTACGCCTCCACCGCTTCGTTGGCGGCGGCGGAGACTTCGAGCCACAGCGTCGTCAGTACCAGCAGTGTCAGCAGCACGTCCGGCTCCACGTCGACCACTGCGAGCACAAGGTCCGGCATCAGCAGCAGTAGCAGTACGAGCATCACGACAAGCACGACCAGCAGTTCAGTTGGCGGCGATACATCGACACACATCACCAGCACCATCCGTGGCAACGCCGACGAGGTCGGAACGACTTCATGTCGAGCAGTTGCCAACGGCCGCCGCTGCGCAATCAGCTGCCGCGCACCCGAGGTGGCGCAATGCGTCAAGCCATCTCGCGAAAAACGGCCACGCTGCAGCTGCCGGTGACGGGCAGGGACCAATCCCACCGGACGTACATTGGAAGGCCGGATCCGGCCCGGAGCGGACATCTGGCGCCTGGGCGTGCCAAACTTTGTAGGAGGGGCTTCAGCCCCGATTCGGGATGGCGGTGGTCGGCAGCTGGCACCCGCAGATCGAGCGGGCGCGGCAGGCGGCACCCGGTCGTGGCTCATGATGCGGCGGTCCTCGCTGGCGCTCGGACTGCGCTGCGATGCTCGGTCCAGGGTCGCGCGGCGGAACTCGCTACGTTCGCTGCGCTCACTGCGCTCGGACAGCCGCCGCGAGCATGTTTGTTGATGCTCGCTGCGCTCGCCGACCCTGAACCTCCGCTTCTCGCCGCCGCATAAATCGCCCCGCCCGGGCACCGCCTGCCGCGCTGCAACGATGATGCGCTTCGTCGAATGTTTCGGTGGGTGCGCAAAGGCGCGGGCGGGGGGCTGCTGGCGCGCATATGCGCAGCCGAGAAGCGGAGGTCTTGTGGCCCGCGAGCGCAGCGAGCATCAACAACTGGCTTGTCGCGGACTGTCTGAGCGCAACGAGCGAAGCGAGTGCAGCGAGTTTCCGCGACGGGCCACAAGAGCGAGCATCGCAGGGAACCCGAGCGCCCGGCGCGAGGGCAAGCATCTAAGCGCAAGCGGCCGCCCGACCGCGCCTTTGCTCTCGCCTCTGTGTGCCTGACGATTCGCAGTCGTGCAAGAGCCCGAATCGGGGCTGAAGCCCCTCCTACAAAGTTTGGCACGGCCCATGCGCCAGATGTCCGCTCCGGGCCCGCAACCAAACGTCGATGCTGCTTCTGCTGCGGTGCAGCATAATGAGCTTTGCACCGCCTGCGCCAGCCCCCCTCCTGCACTCACCACCGATGGATACCGACGATGCCTTTGCCGAACTGGGCCTGCGGCCGAGTGCCAGCGAGGCCGAGGTCAAGGCTGCCTGGCGGCGGCTCGTGTCGCAATGGCATCCGGATCGCAATGTCAGCGCCGCAGCGGTCGAGCGGATGCAGCGGATCAACCGTGCATTCAAGGCGATCCGGCACTCGGGTTTTGCGCCGGGCACTGCCAGGGCTGATGCCACCGATCCGGCGACGCCGGAACCGGGCCGTGCTTCGTCGGCGCGAGCGGGCACCAGCCGGCAGCGCCAGGGCCGCGGCACCGACGGCGCCGAGGCGCGCGACACCCGCCGGCCGCGGCGCACGATCAGCCGCAAGATCAAGCTGACGCTGGAGGAGGCTGCTGCCGGCAGCACCCGCGTCATCGATGGCCGCATCACGACCGGTTGCCGGCGTTGCGACGGCGTCGGCCACCGGATTCTCGGTGGACATTGCAGCACCTGCGGCGGATCCGGGGCGGTGCGGCAACGCAGCTGGTTCGGCTGGATCGCGACGCAAACCGAATGCGAAGACTGTCACGGCGCCGGTATCGCCCGCCAGCGGTGCGTGGCCTGCAATGGATCGGGCAGCGAATCGATCGAATACAGCCTGCGCTTTCGCATTCCGGTCGGCGCACGTGATGGTGACCAATTGCATGTCGATGGCGCCACCCAGAAACCGGCGCCGGCGCCGGTCGACCTGAATATCCGCATCGAGCTGATCGAGCACCGCCTGTTCCGGCTCGAGGCTGACGGCACGGTCCGCTGCGAAGTGCCGGTCGATGGTTTCAAATGGATCGCCAACCGGGCTGTCGACGTGCCGACGCTGGCCGGCCCGCAAGCGCTGCAACTCGAGCGCGGACGGCTCGACTATCGGCTGCGCGGGCAGGGTTTCCCGGTTGAGCGACGCGGCCCTGCCGGTGACCAGCTGATCAGGATCGAGCTGATCTTTCCGACCAGTTTGAGTGCCGACCAGCAGATCCTGCTCGACCAGCTGGTCGCAACGACCAGCGGCAGCAATGCCGACGAGCGGCTGCAGCAGTGGCAACAGACCTGGGGCGGCAGTCGCGGCGACAGCCACGCCTGATTGGTCACGATCGCGAGGCCCGGCGGCGCCTCCAGCGCCGCTTCATCATGACCCACCGGTGCTCGAGCCACAGCGTGAACCGCGCCACCGGATTGCGCGTGCGATTGCGTCGGGCACCTCGTTTTCGAGCCCACCGAAGGCCTGATCGAGTTTGCGTTGTCCTTCGTCGTATTCATCGTTGAAGGCGCAGCGGCTGAGCCGATCGACCCCGAAGCAGCCGATCGGTTCAATCGGTCCTGGACGGGAGCGAGCGGATACAGCGCTCACGGCCAGATCAGCGCCGCCAGCGTCGGAAAATCCGGCGCGGCCTGCCAGCCGGGCATCGCAATCTGTGCCTGCAGATGGCTGTAGCGGTGCAGCAGCAGCAGGCGCATCAGCTCGTTGCGTCGGCGTCGATCGAACCGGCGGCCGTGATAGCCGTCGAAAAACGCATCGATGCAGTCGGCATCGCCGGCGGCCAGAAAACACAGGGGACCGAGCCAGTCGTATTCAGGCGGGCCGAGCAGGCCGTCGCCGAAATCGAACATTCCGGACAGCGCGCCGTGCTGGTGCAACAGGTTGAACGGCGTGTATTCGCCGGTCAGGATCACCGCCGGCCCCTGCGGTACCGGTCCGTCCAGGAAGTCATCGAGCTGCGTCAGCAGGTGCGCGGGCAGGCCGGTGCGCTGCTGGCGCTGCCGGCAGCGCTCGCGTTGCAGCTTCAGGAAATCGGTCCAACGCGGCGCCAACGCCGGCATGGCGCCGAGCGGCAGTGCATGAACCTCGGCTGCGACTCGGCCGATCGTCTGCAGCACCACGCTGCGCTGGCGCTTCGCCAGCGCCGGCCAGACACGATCGAGCGGCGTGCCCGGCAGCTGCGTCATCACGAGGCCGGGCCAGCCGGCGTGCTCGAGACTGTCGACGAGACGCGGCGTTGGCAGCGACAAGCGGTCGTGCAGGTGGGTCAGCATCGCGTGCTCGAAAACGCAGTGGTCGCGCAGCGATGGCGGATACAGCTTCAGTACCAGATCGTCGCCGAGCAGCGCGACCAGCACGGTCCCGTCGCCTGCCGCTACCGCCGGCGCGCTGCTGTAACGCGCGCCGAGCGTGGCGACGACACCGATCCAGCGTGCAGGGTGCTGCCGCAACGCGTCGAATTCGGCCACGTCGGGATTGGCGGGCAGTTGGGGCTGGGTGGACATCTGTGGTCGGGCCGGTCTGCGCCGGGATCGTGACTGCGGCGCCGGATTGCCGCAAGCGTGACGGTCGGATCGTGATCAGAATGCACCTGGAACGGCTTTGGCCGTGCCGTACCCCCCAAGACCTTGGGGGGCAATGGGCTTGTCCTTGCCGGTCGGAATGGCCAGACTGGGCAGCGAAGGAGTTCGCCATGCCAGCCGTCGCGCCCCCGGTCAACCATTTGCAGCAGATCACGCAATACGACTGCTGGCACGCCGCATTGCGCATGATGCTGAAATGGCGCGACGGCGCCGCGGCCGAGCCGCAAGGCACGCACACCGACTGGCTGTATCTGCGCTGCCGCGAGGCGCAGAATGGATACCAGCACGAGAGGCAGACCGCACTTGCGGGCATCGCCAATCCGACACCGGTCGAGCAGTACAACGCCAGTCGCACGGCGAAGATCGCGGTCGAGAACTGGGCTCGCACGCGCAGGCTCGGCGGCGCAGCGGGTTACCGGCCGTTCGAGTCGGCGAGCCGGCCGGGGCTGACGATTGCGTTGCTGCCGATGATCCTCGGCGAAAACCGCCTGCGCGCGGTGCGCGGTGCCGCGCTGACCGAGGAACTGGGAGCCAGTTCGGATGCCATCGGCACGATGCTGACGACCCACGGCCCGCTCTACTGCCTGCTCGGTTTTGGCCACGTCGTCGTCGTCACCGGAATTGACGGCGAAAACTTGACTGTCTGCGACCCGTTGCTGCCGGCACCGAATACGCAGGGTATCGGCGCGGTGGCGAATTCGCCGGCCGTCGCTCGCCTGGCCTGAGTGGGTGGTGGTTTCGAGCAGTTGGCGAGCCGCTGTCAATATGGGTTCCAATCGGGTGATGCCCAATCCGAATGCTCCCGCTGTCGACCTCGCGACCGCCATCGCCACCGCCCAGTCTCATGAAACCCCCTGGCCGCGCGACCCGCATGCCGAGCCGCAGCCCGGACAGGCGCCATGGGGTGTGCACCACGACGATCCGCCGCCGTACAACCGGCTGCGCGGGCCGGTTCATTCGCGAGGCCCGCAGTCGGGCGTCGTGCTGCAGCATGGCCGCGAGATCGCCGCATGGGGCGAGCCGGATCGGCCCGATCTGACCTTCAGCGTCGCAAAGACCTACCTCGCGCTGCTCGCCGGCATCGCCCAGCGGCAGGGCCTGTTGCCGGATGAGGACGAACCGGTATCTGCGCGGTTGCCGGGCATCGGTTTCGACAGCGATCACAACCGTGCCATCACCTGGACCCAGCTGCTGGTGCAGACCAGCGAATGGGAGGGCAGCTGTTTCGGTTTGCCCGACAGCGTCGACCGCTGGCGCAAGCTGGCGCAGGATCCGCGGCCGGCCGACGGGCCGAAAGGTGGCCAGCGGCCGCTGCGTGCGCCGGGCATTTACTGGGAATACAACGATGTGCGGATCAACCAGCTGTCTCTCGCGCTGCTGCATCTGTTTCGCGAGCCGCTGCCCGATGTCTTTCTGCGCGAACTGCTGCAGCCGCTCGGTGGCGGCGAGGGTTTTGCCTGGCGCGGCTACGACGACTCGTGGGTCGATCTGCCGGGGCGGGGGCAGGTGCAATCGGTGCCGGGCGGCACGCACTGGGGCGGCGGGGTATCGATCAGCGCGCGTGACCAGGCGCGCATCGGCCAGCTGTTTCTCGACAACGGCAAGTCTGCCGACGGCCGCCAGCTGATCGGTGCCGACTGGCTGCAGCGGATGGCCGAGCCGTGTGGCATCGCGCCGTTCTACGGCCGGCTGCTGTGGCTGAACCGCGACGGCAAGGCTTTTCCTGGTGCCTCGCGGCAGGCGCTGATGATGCTCGGTGCAGGCGGCCATTCGGTGTGGATCGAGCCGGCATTCGATGCAGTCGTTGTATTGCGCTGGCTCGATCCGGCGTCGCTGTCTTCGGTCGTCGGCCAGCTGGCCGCCGCGCTGGCTGCACCAGCGGCTGCCTGAGGCCGCGCCGACGCGGTATCGTGTGCGCTGTAGCAACCATCGCCTGGAGATTCCGATGCCGCATCCCCTTCGCCGCCGTGCCGGCCTGATTGCGATTGCCGCCGCGCTGTTCGGCACTGGAGCGCTGTCCGGTTTTGCGACAGATGCTGCGGCGCAGACGCAGCGGCCGGTACGGGTCGCGTCGAAGATCGATACCGAAGGTTCGCTGCTCGGCCAGCTGATCATCAAGACGCTCGAAGCCGGCGGCGTCAAGACCGAAAACAGGCTGCAGCTCGGCACGACGAAGATCGTCCGCACCGCGCTGATCTCCGGCGAGATCGACCTCTACCCCGAATACACCGGCAACGGCGCCTTCTTCTTCTCCGACGAAAAGAATCCGGCCTGGAAAAACCATGCGGCCGGTTTTTCGCGCGTGAAAGAGCTCGATGCCGAACACAACAAGCTGGTCTGGCTGCAGCCGTCGCCAGCAAACAATACCTGGGCAATTGCGGTGCGCAAGGACCTGGCGCAAAAACACAAGCTGCAATCGCTCGCCGATCTTGGCAAATACCTCGCCGGCGGCGGCAGTTTCAAGCTCGCCGCGTCGGCCGAGTTCGTCGAGCGGCCCGATGCCTTGCCGGCCTTCCAGTCGGCCTACGGATTCAAGCTGAAGCAGGATCAGCTGCTGGCGCTGGCCGGCGGCGATACCGCGGTGACGATCAAGGCCGCCGCCGAGCAGACATCGGGCGTCAATGCCGCGATGGCCTATGGCACCGACGGCCCGGTTTCCGCGCTCGGCCTGATGATCCTCGACGATCCGAAAGGCGTGCAGCCGGTCTATGCGCCGGCCGCGGTGGTTCGCGAAGCGGTGCTGAAACAGCATCCAAAAATCGCGACGCTACTCGCGCCGGTTTTCCAGACGCTCGATGGGCCGACGCTGCAGCGGCTGAATGCGCAGATCGCGCTCGAGGGCCAGGATGCCGGCAAGGTTGCTGAAAACCATCTGAAGGCCAAGGGCCTGATCAAGTGACAGCGGCGCCGATGCCGGTTTCCGGCATCGTCGACAGCCCGCCGCGCGCCGCCGGCATCGTCCGCCAGCGGGTGCTCGCGGTGCTGCTGGTCGCGCTGCTGCTGGCCTTGTGGCTGCTGCCGTTTCTGCGCGTCGCGCCGAACCGCCTGCTGAGCGGGCAGGGCGTTAACTTGCTCGTCGTGCTGCATGGCGGGTGGTATCTGCTCGGCCTCGGACTGGTCTGGCTGGCTGCCGCGGTGGTGCTGCCGCCACGCCGCGGCATCGACTTCGTCACCGTGCTGGTGGCTGCGCTGTTGCTCGCCGGCCTGACGGCGCTGGCTGGCGCCGAGGCAACGCGCCAGTCGGCGCTGTTGTCGCCGCTGGCGCGGGTGTCGCTGAACGGCGGCTTCTGGCTTGGCGCGCTGCTGCTGTGGGCAATCGGCGCCGACGCGCTGCGGCGCCTGTGGCCTGGCCGTGCGCTGGCCGTCGTGTTGCTGCTGCCGCCGGTGCTGCTGCTGGCAGGCGGCGCGCTCGACGACCTGTCGCTGCTGAAGGAATATGCCAACCGCGATGAGGTCTTCGCGGCCGCGGTGCTGCGCCATCTGCAGATCGTCGGCGTCAGCCTGCTGCCGGCGCTGCTGGTCGGCCTGCCGCTCGACGTCGCCGCGGCGCGCCGCCCAGGTCTTGCGCGGCCATTGTTCGTCGTGTTGAACCTGGTCCAGACGATTCCGTCGATCGCCTTGTTCGGCCTGCTGATCGGACCGCTCGCCTGGCTCGGCCAGGCCTGGCCGGCTTCCGGCGTGCAGGGCATCGGGCTGCTGCCGGCGGCGATCGCATTGACCTTGTATGCGCTGCTGCCGATCGTCCATGGCGTGACGTCGGGGCTGCAGCAGATCGCGCCGCCGGTGCTCGAGGCGGCCAGCGCGATGGGGATGAGCCGCCGCCAGCGCTTCTGGCAGATCGAGTGCCCGCTCGCCTGGCCGGTGCTGCTGTCGGCGCTTCGGCTGACGACGGTGCAACTGGTCGGGCTGGTCGTCGTCGCGGCGCTGATTGGCGCCGGCGGGCTCGGTGCGATCGTTTTCCAAGGCCTGCTCGGCAGTGCACTCGACCTGGTGCTGCTCGGCGTGATACCGGTGCTCGCGATCGCACTCGTCGTCGATGCCGGCTTTGCGGTGTTGCTGCGCGCCAGCGTACCGTCACGATGATCGAATTGCGCGAGGTCGGCAAACGGTATGGCGACGTGGCCGCGGTCGGCGGCGTCTCGCTGCAGGTCGAGCCGGCCAGCATCACGGTGCTGGTCGGTGCCTCCGGCTCCGGCAAATCGACGCTGCTGCGGTTGATCAACCGGCTGATCGAGCTCGACAGCGGGCAGATCCTGCTCGATGGCGCCGATATCCGTGATGGCCCGGCCGAACAGCTGCGCCGCCGCATCGGTTATGTGATCCAGTCGACCGGCCTGTTTCCGCACTGGAGCGTCGCCCGCAACATCGCCACCGTGCCGCGCCTGCTCGGCTGGCCGGCAGCGGAGATCGACGGCCGGGTCGACGAGCTGCTCGAATTGCTGGGGCTCGATCCGGCGCAGTTTCGCGGCCGCTATCCACACCAGCTGTCGGGCGGCCAGCAGCAGCGGGTCGGCGTGGCCCGCGCGCTGGCGGCGCGGCCGTCGGTGCTGCTGATGGACGAGCCGTTTGCCGCGCTCGATCCGCTGACGCGGCAGACGCTGCAGCGTGAGCTGCTGCGCATCCAGCAGGCGCTGCAGACGACGGTGGTGCTGGTCACCCATGATGTCGACGAGGCGCTGCTGCTCGGCCGGCAGATCGTGCTGCTCGATCAGGGCAGGGTGGTGCAGGCCGGCACGCCGCGGCAATTGCTGCTCGAACCGGCCAGTGAGCGCGTATCGTCGTTTTTCGGCGCGGGCGCGCTCGAAATGCGGCAGCTCGAATTCCGCTCGGTCGCCGAGATCATGCAAACCGGCGAGGCGGCCGATGGCCCGGCGTTGCGGCCGGAGGACAGCCTGCAGCAGGCGCTGACCGCCTTCCTGTCGAGCCGCAGCGAGCGGTTACCGGTCGCCGACCATGCAGGCCGATCACTCGGTGTGGTCCGGTTTGTCGATCTGCTCGACCCGCCGCGATGAGTCGAGTTATGGGCCGGCTGCGGCAGGAGCCGCTGTTGTGGGCTCTGCCCGGCCTGCTGCTGCTGGCTGCCGGCATGCCGTTGCTGAAGCCGGTTTTTGCCGCGCTTTTTCCGCAGCTGCAGCGGCCGATGTACGAGCAGGATTCGTTTCTCGCGCTGCTTGCGGCACATGCCGGTCTGGTGGCCGCATCGAGTGCGGCGGCGGTGCTGGTCGGTGTTGCTGCCGGCTGGTTCGTGACCCGGTCCGTCGGCCGCGAATTCAGGCCGCTGGTCGAGATGGCCACGGCAATCGGCCAGACGGTGCCGCCGGTTGCAGTGCTCGCGGTGGCCGCACCGCTGATCGGTTTTGGCGCCTGGCCGGCGCTGATCGCGCTGGCCTTGTACGGCGTGCTGCCGGTATTGCGCGGAAGCGTTGCCGGATTCGAGTCGGTGTCGCCGCATGTGCTCGAGGCGGCTCGCGGGCAGGGTCTGACCGGCTGGCAGTTGTTGCGCAGCGTCGAATGGCCGCTGGCGGCGCCGGTGCTGCTTGCCGGCGTGCGCACCTCGGTCGTGATCAATATCGGCACCGCGGCGATTGCATCGACGGTTGGCGCGCGCACGCTCGGCACGCCGATCGTGATCGGCCTGTCCGGCTTTAATACCGCCTATGTGCTGCAGGGTGCCGTGCTGGCCGGTGCGCTGGCGATCGTCACCGACATGGCGTTCGCGCGCCTCGGCCGCCATCTGCAGCGCTGGCGCGACGCCGCCTGACGGCGCCGCGACGGTGCATCCAGATCAGCCTTGCTGACCCGGCTGCAGATGAACGACGCCGATCGCCGCGCCGAGCGGGTCGATCAGCACCGAGAAGCGGCCGACCGGGATGTCGGTCGGCGGCACGACGATCTTCGCACCGAGCTGTTCGGCCTTGTTAGCGGATGCGTCGGCGTCGGCGACCGCGACATAAGGCAGCCACATCGGCGGCGCCTTGCCTTCGCTGTCACGCATCACCCCGGCACGCTGCTGGCCGTCGTGGGTCAGCAGGTGGTAGATGCCGGCAGGCCCCATGTCCATGCTGTCGTGCTGATAGCCGATCACCTGCTGGTAGAACAGGATCGCGGCCTTTTCGTCGCCGGTCCACAACTCGTGCCAGCAGAAGCTGCCGTTCGGCGCCTGCTCGACGTCGGCGCGGTCACCATCGGTGCTGTTCCACAGCGCAACGGTCGCGCCGGTCGGGTCGGTGATCACCGATCCTCGGCCGACCTCGCCCATGTCCATCGGCTCCATCTGCGCTTTCGCACCCGAGGCGACGGCCGTTTTATGGGCCGCATCGACGTCGGCAACCGAGATGTACGAAAGCCAGTGCGCCGGCATGCCTGCCGGCGCCTCGCGGTAGCCGCCGATGCCGTCGCCGTCGTTCATCACCATCGAGTAGCGCTGTTCGCCCATCGGCATCGCCTCGGTGTGCCAGTCGAACAGTTGCTCATAAAAGCGGCTGGCGGCGGCCGAGTCGTTCGACAGGTGTTCACACCAGACGAATTTCCCTTGCAGATGAACCTGGCTCATGGTCGTGGCTCCGGTGATGCGGCTGCGCCGCGGGGTGGCTCGGTATCGATGAAGCAGCGGCGGCGGCGGATGGCGGCCTGCGCCCGGCGAACTTTCGGAACCGGCTGCAGCAGTTCAGGACCTTCCGGCATCGCTTCGACGTAGTGCAGGATCGGCGCCAGCAGCAGATCGGCGATCGACGGGCCGCTGCCGCCGGCCAGCCATTCGCTGTCGCCATAGGCAGCCTCGAGGGCGGCCAGCTGACGCGGCATTTCGGCCAGCGCCGCATCGATCACGCCGCGGTCCGGTTTGCCGTCGCCTCCGCGCGGAAAGATGTACTGCAGTACATACCGGCGCACCATCGTGTCGTAGAGGTAGCTGTTGATTGCGCTGATCCATTGTTCACAGTGGGTGCGGCCGATGATCGTCGACGGCAGCAGCGCCGCATCGCCTTCGAAACATTCGTCGAGGTAGCGGATGATCGCGCTCGTCTCCCACAATGCGATCTCGCCGTCACGCAGCACCGGAATGCGGCCGAACGGATGCAGCGCGGCAATCGTGTCGGTGTGCGGGCCGTGCTGCTCGAAGCTGTAACCGAGGCCCTTCTCGCACAACGCCATCCGCACGCTGCGGGTGTAGGTGCTGCGGGCATCGCCGAGCAGGCACAACGATGCGGCGGTGCCGCGTTCGTCGATCAGGTCGGACAACTGGTTCAGCGTCGATGCCCAGCCCTGCCCGTGCGCGTCGCGCTGTGGGCAGTCGTCGAAACCGCTGTGCTGCATGCGCAGTTCGGTGCCGCCGTCCTTCTCGACGAAATCGACGGTGACCAGGGTTTCGTGGCCAGGCATCGGGCCGCCGCTGCCCCAGCAGAACGTATAGGCGATGCGTTCGGGCGCGCGGATCTCGCGGTAGACGCCGCCGAGTTCCAGGGTGGTGCCGTCGCGGGCGCGCATCGACAGCTGCCATTCGCCGCCCTCGCGGGCATCGACGCTGGCGCGTGGCACCGACATGCCGCGCGGGCACATCCAGCGCTTCAGCGATTCGGCGCTGGTGAATGCCGCAAAGACCTTTTCGCGCGGCGCGCGAATCCGCCGTTCCATCTTCAGCACCAGGTCGGCGGCGATGGTGTTCGTCATTTGTTGCTGCTCCTGCGCCGTGAGCGTGGCGGATTGGTGGTGGTGCGGGTCTGCATGCTGCGCCGGGCGCGTGTCGTGTCGGCTGCTGCCGGGCGGCCGTCGTGTTCGACAAGATCGACGAGCCGATCCAGGCTCACTTCCCAGAAATTGCGGTAACCGTCGAGCCAGTCGTGGGCGTCGCGCAGCGGCAGCGCCTGCAGGCTGCACAGGCGCCATTGCGCATCGACCTGCCGGCTGATCAGCCCGGCTTGCTCCAGCACCCGCAGATGCCTTGACACCGCTGGCGCGGAGATCGTGAACGGTTGCGCCAGTTCACCGACGGTGGCATCGCCGGCGGCCAGCCGGCCGAGGATGGCCCGCCGGGTCGGATCGGCCAGCGCCGCAAAGGTGGTCGACAAGCTGTCCATGGCTTATTTAACTCTTTAGTTAAATTGAGTGTCAAGCGTCTTTACGTTGCGTCGACTCATCGCGTTGGCGTTGGCGCATCGCCCTGGTGCGCGCCTTCCAGACAGCCAGTTGCTGGCGCCGCTCGAGTGGGCCGGACGAGTCGCGCGCAGCCTCACGCAACAGCTTCTGGTAGTTGCCGAGGCGGTCGCTGTCGATGGCCGCGCGGACAGCGCAGTCAGGCTCGTGCCGGTGCGTGCAGTTGCGAAAGCGGCAACTCGTCGCGAGCGATTGGATGTCGCCGAATGCCGCCGCGACCGCAGCAGCGTCGGCATCGGCGCGCAGCGCACGCAGTCCCGGCGTATCGATGATGCAGCCGCCCTGCGGCAGCCGCAGCAACGAGCGGCTGCGCGTGGTGTGCTGGCCGCGGCCGTCGCGGCGGCGGACGTCGCCGGTTTCCTGCTGCGCACGGCCGAGCAGCGCATTGGCCAATGTCGACTTGCCTGCACCCGACGAGCCGAGCAGCACCAGCGTATGACCCGGCTCGACAAACGGCCGCAGCCGCAGCGCGGTGTCGGCATCGCGGGCGTCGACGCAGAGCAGCGGCAATTCATTGCCGAGACGCTCGCGCACCAGGCGCTGCCGCGCAAACAGCGTCTGCGCATTGACGACGGTATCCGCCTTCGTCAACACGACGACGGGCCGCACGCCGCAGTGAGATACCAGCGAGACATACCGTTCGATGCGCCGCAGGCTGAAATCGTCGTCCAGCCCCATCGTCAGCAGCGCCGTGTCGACATTGCTGACCAGCGGATGACGACGCCCATGGGCATCGCGGCGAACGATGCGGTTGATCGGTGCCAGCAGGCGCACCACCAGCCGTTCGCCAGTGCTGGTGGCCGTGGCCAGCACCCAGTCGCCGACGGTCAGCGCCGCGCCGTCGGCATCGAGAATCCGCGCCAGTCGCGGCGCGATGCCGCCGCGGTGGGTCGACTCGCCATCGTCGAGCCGCAAGCCGTCGCGGTGGACCGCAGTGACCCTCATCAGGCAGGGCATCGCTTCGGCGCGGCAATCGTCTGCTGCCGCATCGTCTGCGGGCACCAGGGATTGCTGCAGCAGCCGGGCCGTCAGCCCGAGCGCTTGCAGCCGTTCGAAATCGAAATCAAACATGTCGTGGACCTTTCGCCACCGGCGTGCGTGACGCGCACGACCGGCCGCCGCAGCACGCTGCAGCGAGTGAACAATCAACCGGGTGGGGGCGGCGCAGCGGGTGATGCTGCTCAGGTCTTGCGCGAACGATCCGCTGGTTCGACGGACCCGCGGGGGTCCGGGGCAAGGATCGCCGGCAGCGTCAGGCGCTGGCCGAAGGGAGGGTATCGGTGTGCTGCATCTTCGGCCTCCTGTCTTCGTTCGTGACGGACTCGACCGCAACAAAGGTCGCGCGAGCCGGCAAGTGTTGCAGCAAGTGGGGCGAGCGTCAATCCGGTGGCGAACCTTCGCTCGCGGCGGCCTGCGAAGCCACTGTCGGCGGCGGGGAATCCTGCATCGGCGCTCGGCCGTCAACCGGTATAAAGCGATCAACGCCGATGACCATGAGGCCGGCCCAAACTGCTGTCATCATTGAGCCGTGCGGTTTGCAGGTATCAAATCAATTCGGAGAGCGACATGTCGATCAAGAAGACTGGAGAAATCGTCGGCACGGTGACCTACCGGGAGGGCGACGGGGTCAGCATGGAGATTCCGAAGGGTCCGTGCGAGGTCGAGCTGACGCGGCTCGATGCCACGATCACCTGGGTCGAGGGCGACTCGCACGGCGCGGCGACAATACCGCTGGGCGAATATGCGCGGTATATCGCGGCCGGCAGCCTGACGGTGTCATGAGCGCGGCCTGAACTGGCGCCGGAGGAGCTCAGCGGGCAGAGCCGACCAGCCGCTACTCGATGAACAGCAGCGCCGGCTGCTCGAGCATCTCGCGCACCCGCTGGATGAAGGCGGCGGCATCGGCCCCGTCGACGACCCGGTGATCGAACGACGACGACAGGTTCATCATCTGCCGGATCGCGATCGCACCGTCACGGACCATCGGCCGCGGCACCATCTTGTTGACGCCGACGATCGCGACTTCCGGTGTATTGATCACCGGCGTCGTGACGATGCCGCCGAGCTTGCCCAGGCTGGTCAGCGTGATCGTCGATCCGGTCAGTTCGTCGCGCGTCGCCTTGCCGCTGCGTGCGGCATCTGCCAGCCGCGCAATCTCGCTGGCATGGCTCCAGAAATCGCCATCCTGCGCGTCGCGAAGCACCGGCACCATCAGGCCGGCGTCGGTCTGCGCGGCAACGCCGACGTGCACCGATCCATGCTGGGTCACGACGCCGGCCTCGTCATCGAACCAGGCGTTGACCATCGGAAAATCCTGCACCGCGATCACGATCGCGCGGATCAGCATCGGCAGCAGCGTCAGCCGGCCACGCCGGTCACCCCAGCGCTGGTTCAACCGCGTGCGCAGCGCTTCCAGTTCGGTGACGTCGACTTCCTCGACATACGCATAGTGCGGGATGCGACGCTTCGAATCCTGCATCTTCTGCGCGATGCGGCGGCGTAGGCCGATGATCTTGATCTCTTCGGTGCTGCCGGCTTTGGCCGACGTCGGGCGGGCCTGTGCCGTGCCGGGGCCAGCTGATGCGGAGCGGCGGCCGCCGCTTTGCAGATGCGCATCGAGATCGGCCTGCATGATGCGCCCGGCGGTGCCGGTCGGCGTGACATCGTGCAGGTCGATGCCGAGTTCCCAGGCCCGTGCGCGCACCGCCGGCGACGCAAAGATGCGCTGCGAACCGCCTGCGGCTGGCGCGGGCGCGGGCGCAGGGGCTGCAGCGGGCGGCGGTGGCGCAGGCTCCGGTGCAGCTTCGGGCTGCGCTTCGGCTTCAACTTCGGTCTGGGGTTCAGGCTCGGGCGCCGGCGCCGCAGCCGTTGCGTCGGCGTCTTCGCTGGCCGCACCTTCTCCGGTATCGATGCGGATCATCTCGGCGCCGACGGCCAGCACCTCGCCGACTTCGCCACCGAGCGCCTCGACGGTGCCGGCCACCGGCGACGGGATCTCCACCGTCGCCTTGTCGGTCATCACATCGGCCAGCACCTGGTCTTCGGCAACGCTGTCGCCGACCTTCACGTGCCAGGCGACGAGTTCGACCTCGGCAATGCCCTCGCCGAGATCCGGCATCTTGATCACATGGCTTCTGCTCATGACTCCATCACCCGTTGCAACGCCGCGCCGACCCGCGCCGGACCCGGGAAATAGTCCCATTCGAGTGCGTGCGGATACGGCGTATCCCAGCCGGTCACCCGCTCGATCGGCGCCTCGAGGTGGTAGAAGCAATGCTCCTGGATCAGCGCGACCAGTTCGGCGCCAAAGCCGCTGGTCCGTGTTGCCTCGTGGACGACGACGCAGCGGCCGGTCTTCTTGACCGATTCGACGATCGTCGGCAGGTCGAGCGGCCACAGGCTTCGCAGGTCGATGATCTCGGCATCGACGCCGGTTTCATTGGCCGCCGCTTCGCTGACGAAGACCATCGTGCCGTAGGCCAGCACCGTGACCTGTTCGCCGGGCCGGAAAATCGATGCCGATTCGAGCGGCACCGTGTAGTGGCCTTCCGGCACCTCGGCCAGCGGATGTTTCGACCATGGCACGACCGGCTTGTCGTGGTGGCCGTCGAACGGGCCGTTGTAGAGCCGTTTCGGCTCGAGGAAGATCACCGGGTCGTCGTTCTCGATCGACGCGATCAACAGGCCTTTGGCATCGTATGGATTGCTCGGCATCACGGTGCGCAGCCCGCAGACGTGCGTGAACAGCGCCTCCGGGCTCTGGCTGTGCGTCTGTCCGCCGTAGATGCCGCCGCCGCACGGCATGCGGATCGTGATCGGCGACGTGAAATCATTCGCCGAGCGGTAACGCATGCGCGCCGCTTCGGAAACGATCTGGTCGGACGCCGGGTAGAAATAGTCGGCAAACTGCACCTCGACGACCGGCCGCAGCCCGTAGCCCGCCATGCCGATCGCGGTGCCGACGATGCCGCCTTCGGAGATCGGCGCGTCGAAGACGCGCGACTTGCCGTATTTGGCCTGCAGCCCTTCGGTGCAGCGGAAGACGCCGCCGAAATAGCCGACGTCCTGGCCGTAGACCACGACGTTGTCGTCGCGTTCGAGCATCACGTCCATCGCCGAACGCAATGCCTGGATCATCGTCATCTTCGCCATGTCAGCCCCGGCCCTCGCGTGCCTGGCGCAGCTGGTCGTGCAGGTGCGGCGGCATGTCCTTGTAGACGTCCTCGAACATCGTCTCGAGCGGCGGCAGGTGGCCGTCGTTCAGTGAACCGTAGCTGAGCGCCTTCTTCAGCGCCGCGCCGATCTGTTCGTCGAATTCCTTGCGCGTGGCCTCGTGCTCCTTGTCGGACCAGACGCCGAGACCGATCAGATGCTTTTTCAGCCGCTCGATCGGATCGCCGAGCGGGAAATGCTGGTAATCGTCGCTCGGTCGGTAGCGCGATGGGTCATCGGATGTCGAATGGGCGCCGGCCCGATAAGTCACCCACTCGATCAGCGTCGGCCCGAGGTTGCTTCGGGCGCGTTCGGCCGCCCACAGCGACGCCGCGTGCACCGCGAGGAAGTCGTTGCCGTCGACCCGCAATGAGGCGATGCCGGCGCCGACGCCGCGCGCCGCGAAGGTCGTCGCCTCGCCGCCGGCAATCGCCTGAAAGGTCGAGATCGCCCACTGGTTGTTGACGACGTTGAGGATCACCGGCGCGCGGTAGACGTGGGCGAAGATCAGCGCGTTGTGGAAGTCGGATTCGGCGGTCGAGCCGTCGCCGATCCAGCCGGAGGCAATTTTCGTGTCGCCCTTGATTGCCGATGCCATCGCCCAACCGACCGCCTGGATATATTGCGTCGCGAGGTTGCCCGAAATCGTGAAAAAGCCGGCCCGCTTGTACGAATACATCACCGGCAACTGCCGACCCTTGATCGGATCACGGGCGTTGCTCAGCAGCTGGCACATCATCTCGACCATGTCGATATCGTCGCGCACCAGCAGCAGCCCCTGCTGCCGGTAGGTCGGGAAACACATGTCGTCATCGCGCAAGGCCATCGCATGGGCAATCGCGATCGCCTCTTCGCCCAGGCATTGCATGTAGAACGAGATCTTCTTCTGCCGCTGCGCGATCAGCATGCGGGCATCGAAGGCGCGGGTTTTCAGCATCGCGCGCATGCCTTCGCGCAGCCGGTCGGTGCTGATCTCCGGAGCCCATGGGCCGACGGCATTGCCGTCGTCGTCGATCACGCGCACCAGCGTGTACGCCAGATCGATGGTCTTGCCTGGCACGGTATCGACCGGCGGGCGTCTGACCTTGCCGGCCGCGGCAACGCGCAGGTACGAAAAATCGGTCGGGTGGCCCGGCCGACCGGTCGGCTCGGGAACGTGCAATCGCAGGGGGCCTTCGTTCATGGTTCCAGTTTGCCCGCTATTTGAGACCCGCGCCAGAGGCCGTCCCCGGACCATCGCTGCATCGGATCGGTTGATGTGGCTCAGTTCTGACGGATCTTCGAGCCTTTCATCGTCACGTCCTTGGCGGCCTTCACGCTGACATCGCCCGAGCCGACGATCAGGATGTCCTTGCCGGTGATGATGATGGTGCCGTCCTTCTTCATCACGATGCTGGCGCTGCCGGTCTGCAAGGTGATCACGTCACCGGCGGTGATCGTCAGTTGCTTGCCGACAGTGAGCTTTTCGTCGATGCCGACAGAATCGGTGCGGCTGCGGCCGATCGAGGTCTGCTGGTTCGCGCCGACGTTGAGCGACTGGTTGCCGCCGACCGTCATTTCATGGGTCGCACCGACCGACAGCGACGCGGCCGAGCCGATCTGCTCATTGCGGCTGCTGACGCGGATCGACTGGGCGCCGCCGACTGTCACCGACTGGGCTGCGCCGACCGTCACGTTCTGGTTCGCGCCGACCGTCAGCGCATCCGATCCGCCGACCTGGACGCTGCGGTTGCCGGCCGTGCTGTCGTTGCCGCTGGTTGCCATGTCGACCTCCCGAGCTGACAGGCGCGCGACGGCGCCCGGTGCGCCATCTTATGCCGGCGCCGAGGGCCGCGGGGACCGACTGCGCTTGGCGCTGGCGATCCGGTCGACCCCCCAAGCTTGATTGTTCCGCCGGCGAGGCAATGCGGGTAAGCTGAATGTGTCGAGCGCGATGCGGCGCCCCGCCGATCGGTCGTCGACTGTTGCGGAGATCCGTTCGATGAACTTGCGCCGCCTTGCCCTCTGCACGCTGACACCGGTCCTGCTGGCCGCCTGCGCTCTTGCGCCGGTGCAGCCGCCGCCGGTCGCGCAGGTCGTTGCCAACCAGTCAAGCGCCGGGCCGCTGCGTCATGCCGAGGCGATCGTCCTGAACGACAACGAGGCGGCTTTCGCCGCCAAGCTCGCTGCCATCGAAGGCGCCAGGCAAAGCCTCGACCTCGCCTATTACATCTTTGCCGGCGACCATTCGTCGTCGCGGCTGAGCCAGGCGTTGATCGACGCCGCGCAGCGCGGCGTGCGGGTGCGCCTGCTGGTCGACTATCTGAGTGCCTACAAGGACCTCGACCGCTTCGACTGGCTGCAGCGCGAAGGGCGCGGGCGGCTCGAGGTCAGGCTCTACAACCGGCCGACGGTCGAGATCCTGAAGGATGCCGCGTTCCTGACGCTCAGTTGCGACGCTGTCGGTGTTGCCAGTGGCGGCTGCGACGAACAGAAGGTGGCGGCCGTCAACGGCTTCTTCGACGCGCCGGTTGCTGCCGGCGAGTCGCGCTTGAACCGCAGCTACGCCGGCTCCGGGCTGTTCCTGGCCGGCCTGTACGGCAAACATCCGCAGCTGATGTCGTATGCGGTGGCGCGCGGCCAGGGCATCGATACCGAGAAGCTGGCTGCCAGCGCGCAGACCGGCGATGCCGCACGCACCGAGCAGTTGAAGGCACTCGGCAAGCTCTATTTCCGCGCCCGCTTCTTCGGCGGCATCGACCAGCTCGCCGCCCGCTTCAAGCTCGCGGTGATCCGGCTGGCATTTGCAGAACAGGTCAATCCGGTGTTCGACGCGATCAATGGCTATCTGCCGCTGACGCGGCAGAGTTCGGGCGCGGCGCAGCAGGACTGGGACTATCTGACCGAATTCCTGCACCACAAATTCCTGTTTGCCGATCAGCGCACGCTGCTTCTCGGCGGGCGCAATGTCGAGGACTCCTATCACCTGAATCCGGGCCCGCTCGCCGACAAGTACATCTTCATCGATACCGATGTGTGGCTGCAGCTTGCCGCGCTCGAGCCGGCGCTGGCGACGAGCTTCGAGCGGCTGTGGAACCTGCGCAGCATGGTGGCGACGATCGACGAGGTGCGCCAGCACGCGCCGAACGACCTGCTGGAAAATTTCGATGTGGTCACGGCGGCGCAAGACCGCTGCCAGATGGGCCGCGATCGTGGCTGCCTCGACCGCGAACTCGACCGCCATTTCGTCGCTTTGCCGGCGCGACTGCAGAAGGTCGCCGAGCAGCATCGCCGGCTTCTGCAGCGTTATCTCAGTGAACACCGGCCGGCGGCCACGCCGGCGCCGATGGCGATCGATGCCGGCGCGCGCATCGTCTATTTCGAGAATCTGCCGGTTGTCGACGGGCGCCGCGTCTATGGCGCGCCACATGGGCGCGAAGCTGCTTCCGGCAAACATATCCATCTGTTGTGGCGGTCTGCGCTGCAATCGGTCTGCAGCACGCCTGCCGCCGCCCCCCGCGACATCGTTTTCCACAACGCCTATCTGTTCCTGCCGGCCAATCTGCTGCGTGATGTGGCTGCAGTGCTCGACGGCAGCCGGCCTTGCGCCGGCGTCACGCTGTCGATGTTGACCAATTCGCTGGCGACCACCGACCTGAACATCGTCAACCTGCTGGCGACCTGGCAACTGAAGGCGCTGGCCGATCATCTGCGCGAAAAGGGCCGGCCAGCGGCTGCGGCCAGCCTGCGCTACTTCGAGTACCAGCCGACCGCCGACGGCCGGCGCTCGCTGCACTCGAAAGTGATGGTGTTCGACCGCGACATCTTCATCGGCTCGGCCAATGCCGATGTGCGCAGCCTGATGATGGATACCAACAACGGCATCTTCATCAGCGAGGCGCCGGTTTTTGCCGCGGCCTATCACCAGCGCCTCGGCCGGTTGCTGGCGACGCCGGAACTGGTTGCCGAGCGGACGTCGATGCTCGGGCGCGATGCTGCGACGCTGACGGCCGAGACAGACAAGCTGATCGACCAGTTGCTCGACCGCTATGCGAAGGAGCGGCTGAGCGCGCAGCAGCGAATCGACCTGAAACAACAGGTGCGCGACACCTCGGCCAGGGTCTACGAGCTGAGCCGGCGCATCATGCGCGGCGACACGAAGGCGGCCGACGAGTTCAACGCCTTGTTCAAGGCGATCTGAAAAACCGGAACCGCCTCAGCTGCGCCGGCAGTTTGCGGTGTGGTTGCAGCGCAGTGGCCGCACTCAGACCGCCCGCTCAATATTGCGCGGCAATCGGGCCACGCGCGGCATCGCGGTATTTGTCGCAAAGCGCCTGGCTTTGCATGCGCAGCACGCCGAGGTCGCTGCCGACGCCGACAAAATTCATTCCCATCCCGATATAGCGTCGGGCGTCGGCCTCGACGGGTGCGAGGATGCCGGTTGCCTTGCCGGCCGCCTGCGCTGCGGCATGAACGTCGGCGATCGCCTGCTGCACCTCCGGGTGAGCGGCGTTGCCGAGGTGGCCGTAGGCGGCGGCCAGATCGGATGGCCCGATGAACAGGCAGTCGATGCCGTCGACCGCGGCAATCCGCGCCGCGGCGTCGACACCGGCGCGGCTCTCGATCTGCACCAGCACCGAAATGTGGTCGTTGACCTGCTGGAAATAGTCGGGCGCGGAGCCATAACGGTTGCCGCGGTGCGATACCGAGACACCACGCACGCCGGCCGGCGGATATCGGGTCGCGGCGACCGCGGCCTGCGCCTGTTCGGCGCTCTCGATGAACGGAATCAGGAAATTGCTGGCGCCGGCGTCGAGCAGGCGCTTGATGATCACCGTGTCGTTCCACGGCGGGCGCACCACCGGCGCGCTGACGCTGTCCTTCAGCGCCATCATCTGCGGGATCAGCGTCAGCACATCGTTCGGCGCATGTTCGGCGTCGAGCAGCAGCCAGTCGAAGCCGGCAACGCCGAGCACTTCGGTCGTGATCGGGCTGCCCAACGACAGCCAGCAGCCGATCAGCACCCGCTCGCGGGCCAGCAGGTCACGCCGGAAGCGGTTCGGCAGGGCGGAATAGGGTGCGGACATGCGGCAATCTCCTGGAGCGGGTATGGACAACCGGGATGCTCTGCCTACCCGGCTACTTGTACGTCATCGTACAACATAGGCTCAAGGTTTGTCGATGTCTGCCACCGCTTTCGTATCGTTGGCCGCCTGCGCATTCGCCCGCCGTCGACGCTCCCGGCTGTTCGCGAGGTGGGTTCGCATCGCCGCCCGCGCGGCGTCGCCGTCGCGGTTGGCGATCGCCTGGTAGATGCTCTCGTGTTCGCCGTTGACCAGTCGAAGATAGTCGCGCCGTTGTGCGCTGATCTCGTCGCTGGTGTCGAGTCGCGCGCGCGGGATGATCATCGCGCCGAACGTCGTCAGCAACTCGGCGAAATGCCGGTTCTGCGTCGCACGGGCGATTTCGTGGTGGAACTGGAAATCGGCGCTGACCGCGTCGCGTCCGGCTTCGACCGCCTCGCCGAAACTGTCGAGCGCGGCGCGCATCGCCACCAGGTTGGTCTCGCTTCTGCGCTGCGACGCCAGGGCGGCTGCCTCGGTCTCGACACCGATGCGCAGTTCGAGCAAGGCAATCACGTCGCGCAAGGTCGCGAACTGTTCGCTCGCGATGCGGAACGGCGCAGAGTCGCCGAGGCCGGCGACGAAGGTGCCGACGCCATGCCTGGTCTCGACCAGGCCGGCGGCCTGCAGCTTCGACAAGGCCTCGCGGACGACGGTCCGGCTGACGCCGAATTCATTCATCACCGCGGCTTCGGTCGGCAGCTTTTCGCCGGCGGCGAGCTGGCCCTCGCGGATCCGGTCGCCGAGTGCCTCGACGAGTTCGAGGGCCAGCGTGCGCGGCTTGCGACGTAGCCGTGATGGGTCGGAGCCGTTGATCATGGTGTGCGTGAAAACCCCTAGCAGCTGCAGATTGACGCCTGTCACCCGGTTCGTAGAATGACCGGCAAGTTGTACGACAACCGATGTCTGATGATGACATTGATCTTGCAACAAGCCCGTCTTCACGGCAACCCCGGCAACCCTGAACCGAACCCGATGCCAGCTGCCACCGTTCCCGCAATCCGCTTTCGCCGCCTGCTGCTGACCGGCGCGGCCGGTGGTCTGGGCCGCGAGATGCGCGGTCGGCTGCGCGCCCATTGCGAGACGCTGCGGGTCAGCGACTGTGCACCGCTCGACGCGGCCAGCGACGGTGAGGAAACCGCCGTCGTCGGACTCGAGGATGCCGCGGCAGTGGCGGAGTTGCTGAAGGATGTCGATGCCGTGATCCACCTCGGCGCTGTGTCGGTCGAGCAGCCGTGGGAGGCCATCCTGCCGGCCAACATCATCGGTGCCTACAACCTGTACGAGGCGGCGCGGCGCAACGGCGTCAAGCGGATCCTGTTTGCCAGTTCCAACCATGTCACCGGCTTTTATCGGCAGGACCAGGTGATCGACAGCCGCGACCCGGTCCGGCCCGACGGCCTGTATGGCCTCAGCAAGGCCTTCGGTGAAAACCTCGCCCAGCTCTACTGGGACCGCCACGGCATCGAGACGGTCAGCGTGCGCATCGGTTCGGCCTTCACCGAGCCGAAGGACCGGCGCATGCTTGCGACCTGGATGAGCTACGACGATACCGAGCGGCTGTTCGTCGCCGCGCTGACCGCGCCGGTCGTCGGCCACACGGTGATCTACGGCATGTCGGACAACGCGACGACCTGGTGGGACAACCGCCATGCGCGCCACGTCGGTTACCGGCCGCAAGACAGTTCAGAGCAGTTTCGCGCCGCCGTCGAAGCGCGCCAGCCGGTGCTCGATCCGAGCGACCCGGCGGTCGTCTTCCAGGGTGGCGTTTTTGTGCGTACCGGTCCGTTCGAATGACCGAGCGTTCCGGCACCCAGGACATCCCCATGGTCATCAGGAGAACACCATGAACTTGCGCAGAACCTTCATTGCTGCCGCTGCAGCCATCGCCGGCCTCGGTTTGCCTTTTGCCGCTGCAGCTCAGACGGTGCTGAAGGCAGCCGACGTGCATCCGGCCGGCTATCCGAACGTCGTCGCGATGGAAAACCTCGGCAAGAAACTCGAGGCGGCGTCGAACGGTCGCTACAAGTTGCAGATGTTCCCGGGCGGCGTGCTCGGCGCCGAGAAGGAGGTGGTCGAGCAGACCCAGGTCGGCGCTGTCCAGATCGCGCGCATCTCGCTCGGCGTGCTCGGCCCGGTCGTGCCCGACGTCAATGTATTCAACATGCCGTTCGTCTTCCGCAACGAGGCGCACATGCGCAAGGTGATCGACGGCCCGATCGGCGACGAGCTGTTGAAGAAGATCAGCGACAGCCCGGCCAAGCTGGTTGCCCTCGGCTGGATGGACAGCGGCTCGCGCAGCCTCTATACGAAGACGCCGGTGCGCAAGATGGAGGACCTGAAAGGCCAGAAGATCCGCGTGATGGGCAATCCGCTGTTCCGCGACATGATGAATGCGATGGGCGGCAATGCGGTATCGATGGGCCACACCGAAGTCTTCAGCGCACTGCAGACCGGCGTCGTCGATGGCGCGGAGAACAACCCGCCGACGCTGTTCGCGTCGAACCAGTACACCGCCGGCATCAAGTACTACACGCAGACCAACCACCTGATCATTCCGGAAATCTTCGTGATGTCGAAGGTCACCTGGGACAAGATGCCGCCAGCCGACCAGGCGCTGCTGAAGAAATTCGCACGCGAGGCGCAGATGGAGCAGCGCGCGTTGTGGGACAAGAGCGTAGCCGACTATTCCGCGAAGCTGAAGGCGGCCGGCATCGAATGGATCGAGATCGACAACAAGCCGTTCTACGACGCGACCGCGCCGGTGCGCGCCAAATACGGCGCCGACTATGCCGACCTGATCAAGCGGATCAACGACGTCAAGTGATGGTCTGAGACCCGTGCCCGCAGCCGACCGCTGCGGGCGCGATGCCGCGGTACCGGCAGTTCGGAGAATCCATGGAAAGTTTGCTGTCGCGGCCGCTCGATGCCGTCTACCGCATGTGCATCTGGCTGTCTGCGGCGGCCATCGTCTGCATGTCGCTGATCGTGCCCTGGGGTGTCTTCACCCGCTATGTGCTCGGCAGCGGCTCCGGCTGGCCGGAACCGATCGCGGTGATGCTGATGGTCGTCTTCACCTTTCTCGGCGGCGCGGCGGCCTATCGTGCCGGCGCCCACATCGCGGTGGCGATGCTGACAAGCCGGCTGCCACGTCCGGCAGCGCGGGTGGCCAGCTGGCTCAGCGACCTGGTGATGCTCGCGGTCAGCGGCTTCATCGTCATCTGGGGCATCAGCCTGTGCATCGCGACCTGGGGCCAGTCGATCGACGCACTGCCTTGGCTGCCTGTCGGCGCAACCTATGCGGCGCTGCCGCTCGGCAGTTTCTGCACCGCGTTGTTCGTGATCGAGCGGATGATCGCCGGCCCGCAGAACCACCGCCCGCTGGTCGCCTTCGGCGAACCCGGCGGTGAATTCGACGGAGCCGCCTGATGGACGCGCTGGTGCTGCTCGGCAGCTTCATCGTGCTGATGATGGTCGGCGTTCCAGTCGCCTATGCGCTCGGCATGGCCTCGCTGATCGGCGCCTTCTGGATCGACCTGCCACTCGACGGCGTGATGATCCAGATCGCCGCCGGCGTCAACAAGTTTTCGCTGCTCGCGATCCCGTTTTTCGTGCTCGCCGGCGCGATCATGGCCGAAGGCGGCATGGCGCGGCGTCTGGTCAATTTCGCCAATGTGTTCGTCGGCTTTCTGCGCGGCGGGCTGTCGCTGGTCAATATCCTCGCGTCGACATTTTTCGGCGCGATCTCCGGCTCGTCGGTGGCCGATACCGCGTCGATCGGCTCGGTGCTGATACCGGAAATGGAGAAAAAAGGTTATCCGCGCGATTTTGCGACTGCGGTGACCGTCAGCGGTTCGATCCAGGCAACGCTGATCCCGCCGAGCCACAACGCGGTGATCTATTCGCTGGCGGCCGGCGGCTCGGTATCGGTTGCAGGGCTGTTCCTCGCCGGCGTGCTGCCCGGCCTGCTGCTCGGCGTGACGATCGCCGCGATGTGTTTGTGGATCGCGCGCAAGCGGCAGTTCCCGGTCGGCGAGCGGGTGCCGATCAGGCAGGCGCTGCGCATCTGCGTCGATGCGCTGTGGGGGCTGATGACGATGGTGATCATCCTCGGCGGCATCCTGAGCGGCATCTTCACCGCAACCGAGTCGGCTTCGATCGCGGTGTTGTGGGCATTCTTCGTGACGATGTTCATCTACCGCGACTACCGCTGGAGCGACCTGCCGAAGCTGATGCACCGCACCGTGAAGACGGTGACGATCGTGATGATGCTGATCGGCTTTGCCGCCAGCTTCGGCTACCTGATGACGCTGATGCAGATCCCGGCCAAGGCAACCGCCTTCTTCGTCGGCGTCTCCGACAGCAAGGTCGTGATCCTGCTGATGATCAACGTGATGCTGCTGATGCTCGGCACGCTGATGGACATGGCGCCGTTGATCCTGATCTGTACGCCGATCCTGCTGCCAGTGGTCACCAGCCTTGGGGTCGATCCGGTGCATTTCGGCATGATCATGATCATCAACCTGGGCATCGGCCTGGTCACGCCGCCGGTCGGCAGCGTGCTGTTCGTCGGCAGCGCGGTGTCCAAGTTGCCGATCGGTGTCGTGACGAAGGCGATGTCGCCGTTTTTCATCGCGTTGCTGATCGTGCTCGCCTTCGTGACTTATGTGCCGGCGATCTCGTTGTGGCTGCCGCGGTTGATGGGCGTCTGATGGCGAGGATCTTTCTCAGCTTCACGCCAGGCGCCCGTGCCAACTACTACGGCGACAAGGCGCTGGCCGGGCTGCGCGCGCTGGGCGAGGTCAGGCTGAACGAACGCGATCAGCCACTCGACGCGGCGGCACTTGCCGCTGCCGCAGAAGGCTGCAACGTGATCGTCAGCGACCGCGCTACCGCGGCACCTGCCGAACTGTTTGCAGCCTGCCCGCAACTCGCGGTGTTCCAGCGCTGCGCAATGGACATCCGCAACATCGATGTCGCGGCCGCCAGTGCGCATGGCGTGCTGGTGACCCATGCCAGTGCGGGTTTCATCACCGCAGTCGCCGAGTGGGTCTTCGGTGCGCTGATCGACGTGGCGCGCGGCATCAGCAGCAGCGTGGTCGACTACCGCAGCGGCCGCTCGCCACCGCCGGTGATGGGCCGGGAGCTGCGCGGCTCGACGATTGGCGTGATCGGCTACGGCCAGATCGGGCGCCGGGTCTGCAATCTCGGGCTGGCATTCGGCATGCGGGTGCTGGTTGCCGATCCGGTAGCCCGCGTCGACGATGCGGCGCTGACGCAGACCTCGCTCGACGAGCTGCTCGCCGCTGCGGACCATGTCGTCTGCCTCGCGCCGGCGCTGCCGAGCACCGAGAACATGCTGGACAGCCAGCGCTTCAGCCAGATGAAGCCAGGTGCGGTATTCGTCAATGCATCCCGCGGCAACCTCGTCGACGAAGCGGCGCTGCTCGATGCACTTGACAGCGGCCGACTCGCCGGCTGCGCACTCGATGTCGGCCGCGCGCCGGACCAGATGCCGTCGCCCGAGTTGGCCCGCCATCCGCTGGTCGTCGCGACGCCGCACATCGGCGGGCTGACACCGCCGGCGGTCGAACACCAGGCGCTGGAAACCGTTGCCCAGCTCGGCGAACTGCTGCGCGGTGGCATGCCAATCGGCGCCGTCAATGCCGAGCACGCCAGCCGCCTGCAGGCGCTGCGTTCACGGTGACGATGCCCGTCTCGGCTCGGGTCGATCGACCGCAGCTGCGCGCGCCGGCCGGCGCCTGCGACTGCCACATGCACGTCTTCGATCAACGATTCGGCCCGCTGCAGGGCGGTGCCGCGACGCCGCCCGCCGCGACCGCAACGGACTACCTCGAGGTGCAGCAGGCGCTCGGTCTGCAGCGGGTCATCGTCGTGCAGGCCAATGGTTACGGCTTCGACAACCGCGCGATGCTCGACGCGATGGCCATCTTCGGCGCCGATGCGCGTGGTGTTGCGGTGGTGGGGCCGGACACGCCCGACGCCGAAATGCAGCGGCTGACCGACCTTGGCGTTCGCGGCGCGCGTTTGCACCTGCTGCCCGGCGGCGCGCTGCAATGGTCGGACCTCGAGCCGCTGGCCGCGCGGGTTCGGCCGTTCGGCTGGCACCTGCAACTGCAATTCGACGGCTGGACGCTGCCGCAGCATTTCGAGCGGCTGCGCAGCCTCGAGGTCGACTGCGTGATCGACCACATCGGCAAATTTCTCGGCGCGCCGCCGCCGGCGCCGGACGACGCGGTTTTCAATTCGCTGCTCGGACTGCTCGACGGCGGCCGCTGCTGGATCAAGCTGTCGTCGCCTTATGAATCGTCGCGCACAGGACCGCCCGGCTACGACGACGTCTTGCGGCTGGCACGCCGTCTCGCCGCCACACACGGCGAGCGCTGCCTGTGGGCGAGCAACTGGCCACACCCAGGGCGCGTGCCGCAGCCGTCGAGTGCCGCGATGCTCGACCTGCTGCTGACGTGGGCCGACGACGCGGCGACTCGGCAGCGCATCCTCGTCGACAACCCGGCCGCGCTGTACGATTTTGAAGACCGCCTTGGTCGGTCGTCATGACACTGGAGCCGTGATGAATCTTCCGCTCGCCCCGCAGCCGATGGGCAGCGCCGTGCAGGTGCCGTTCACGCCGAATGCGCGTTATCCCGATCCGTCGATCGAGGTGATCGACGAGCGCTTCCTGAAACTGCGCTTGTTCAGCGCCGGCGTCGAGCAGATCGCCACCGGCCTGCGCTGGGCCGAAGGGCCGGTCTGGTTCGGCGACGGGCGTTATCTACTGGTCTCCGACATACCGAACAACCGCATCCTGCGCTGGGATGAAACCAGCGGCATCACCAGCGTCTTTCGTGCGCCGTCGAACCATGCGAACGGCCATGCACGCGACCGGCAGGGCAGGCTGATCGGCTGTGAGCACCACACCCGGCGCATCACGCGCACCGAATACGACGGCCGCATCAGCGTGCTCGCCGACCAATTCGACGGCAGGCGGCTGAATTCGCCGAACGACATCGTCTGCCAGCGCAACGGCACGATCTGGTTCACCGACCCGACGTTCGGCATCCTCGGCCACTGGGAGGGCGATCCGGCCAAGCCCGAACTGCCGCATGCGGTTTATCGGCTCGATCCGGACAGCGGCGAGTTGCAGCAGATGATCACTGAACTTGCGGCACCGAACGGTCTTGCTTTTTCCCCCGACGAATCGATCCTCTATGTCGTCGAAAGCCGCGCCGAGCCGCATCGGCTGATCTGGGCCTGGGACGTCGCAAGCGACGGCAGCCTGTCGGGCAAGCGGCTCGCCGTCGACGCCAACGGACACGGCGCCTTCGACGGCATCAAGGTCGATGTCGCCGGCAACCTGTGGTGCGGATTCGGCAGCACCGGCGCAGTGGCTGCCGACCCGTCGGCACTCGACGGCGTCCGCGTCTTCGACCCGTCAGGCACCGTGCTCGGCCACATCCACCTGCCCGAACGCTGCGCCAACCTTTGTTTCGGCGGCGCGAAGAACAACCGGCTGTTCATGGCGAGCAGCCATTCGGTTTATGCGTTGTTCGTCAATGCGCAGGGGGCGGTGTGAGGGCGTTTGCCGCGACGTTTCGCTGGCGAGGCTGAAGACGGCTCTCGGCCCGGAGCGGCCGTTGGCCGCTTGGCGGTGGGTGACTTTTGTGGGAGGGGCTTCAGCCCCGATTCGGGATCTTGCACGACTGCGAATCGGCAGGCACAGAGGCGAGAGCAAAGGCGCGGTCGGGCGGCCGCTTGCGCTTAGATGCTTGCCCTCGCGCCGGGCGCTCGGGTCCCCTGCGATGCTCGGTCTTGGGGCCCGTCGCGGAAACTCGCTGCACTCGCTTCGCTCGTTACGCTCAAACAGTCCGCGACAAGCCAGTTGTTGATGCTCGCTGCGCTCGCGGGCCACAAGCCCTGGCCTTGCAGGCCGCACCGGGCCTTGCGGCCCGGTCGCTCGCAAGGCACAAGGGGTCCCCCGGACCCCTTGTGTCCGTGCTCGCCTTCTCGGCTGCGCATATGCGCGCCAGCAGCCACCCGCCCACGCCTTTGCGGCAGCATCGAGGACTTCGACGATGTTCAACCGCGTCAGTGCGCGGCAGGCGGTGCCCGGGCGGGGCGATTTATGCGGCGGCGAGAAGCGGAGGTTCAGGGTCGGCGAGCGCAGCGAGCATCAACAAACATGCTCGCGGCGGTTGTCCGAGCGCAGTGAGCGAAGCGAACGTAGCGAGTTCCGCCGCGCGACCCTGGACCGAGCATCGCAGCGCAGTCCGAGCGCCAGCGAGGACCGCCGCATCATGAGCCACGACCGGGTGCCGCCTGCCGCGCCGCTCGGTCTGCGGGTGCGAGCTGCCGAACACCATCAGCCCGAATCGGGGCTGAAGCCCCTCCTACAAAGTTTGGTACGGCCCAGGCGCCAGATGTCCGCTCCGGGCCGCAATCAGCCGTTGGCCGAGCGCTGAATGGCGTCGTCCTCGCCCGGTACCGGCCTCAACCCAGCGCCAGAAACACCCGCCCGCCTTCTATCTTCACCGGATAACTCCTGATCGCTTCGGTCACCGGTGCGCAGGCGGGTTGGCCGTTGCGGATGTCGAAGCGGCCCTGGTGCATCGGGCATTCGATTTCGTAGCCTTCGAGGAAGCCGTCACAGAGTTCGGCCTGGCCGTGGCTGCAGATGTTGTCGGTGGCGTAGATCTCGCCGCGGGTCTTGTACAGCGCGACCTCGCGGCCTTCGACCTCGCGGCCGATGACGTCGTCATCGGGGATGTCGCTCTCGGCCGCGGCGTCTGTCCATTGTGGGTTGCTCATTGCCGGAGCCTCTTTCAGATCGGATAGATGATGGAATTCGGGATCATCTCGCTGTCGTAGACGACGAGGCGGGACTGGAACTTGAGGCCGTCGGGCGTGCGGACGATCGTGTCGATGTAGCGGCCTACATTGAAGACCGACGACAGCTCCGACAGCTTGGTGCGGAAGACCGCATAGTTGGCTTCGCATTCGAAGCGCCCCTCACTCGCCTTGCGCACGACCGGTGCGCCGGTGACGATGCGCTGGTAGTAGGGGTCGTGGAACAGCGTCTCGCGGATGCCGTAGACGCGGTCCTTCAGCATGCCCTTGCTTTCGAACGACAACGTCGCCAGCGGAAAGCCGCGATCGAAATTCTCGCGTGGCTGCAGCCGGTAGCAACATTCGTCGGTAAAGAATTCCGGCCACAGGTCCCAGTTGCCCGAGCTCAGTGCGCTGGCGTAATCGGCATACAGCTGGCTCAGTTCGAAGTGGTCGTTGAAGTCGAGCTTGATCATGCTTCCATCACCTCGCGCCAGTAGCGGTACATGCCGCGGATCAGCGTTTCGGTGACCATGTGGTCGGTATCGCCGACCTCGCGGCCGCCGAGTTCGGCCAGCGTGCGGTGGAAAGGTTTCTGCTCGAAGCCCTTCTGCGACAGTTCGATCACCTCGCCGTCGTCTGCCGAAACGAAACCGGCCGGGCCGAACAGATTCGCTTGGCGCAGCCGGCGCTGCGTCATCTCGTCATCGTCGTCTTCGAAGCCGAAGTGGGTCCAGACGAAATCGAAACTGCCGACGCCACTCGGCTGGATGTGGCGGGTCGAGACGCTGTTGACCTGCTGCTGCAGGATCACGCTCGGGAAGATCGTCGTCATCACTGCACTCGGCCCCTTCCACCAGGCTTCCGGCACGATGTCGAGAAAGCGCGGGTCGTGCAGCTGCATGCTTTCCTTGAAGCTCGACACCTGCGTCACCTCGTCGGCCTTGCCACTGGCGCCGCGGGTCGAGATCATCGCCGCATGGCGATGGTGGGCGTCCATCTTCAGCTGCGACTTGTTGTCGGCCCGCCAGAGCCCGAAGGTGACGAACCAGGTGTGCAGCAGCCCGGGGTGGTACGGGTCCTTGATGTTTTCCTGCATCAGCTTCCAGTTGCCCGGGATGCGCTGCCGGTTGTAGCCGAGGATCTTCAGCTTGCGGCCGTTGAACAGCCGGTCGAACCAGCCGAGGATCTCCGGGCCGAGAAAATCCTCGAACGGCTCGACGTCGGGATCGAAGCATGCGAAGACGACACCGCCGCGGCTGGCGACACGCAGCTTGTTCAGGCCGTGTTCGGCCGGCTTGAAGTCTGCCGGCATGCCGCCGTTGACCTTGCCGTCCTGCTTGACGCCGCGGCGAAACGGAACCCCTTGCAAATCGCCCTGCAGCGAATAGTTCCACTGGTGATACGGGCAGGTGAAATCCTTGCGGTTGCCATGGCGCTCGCGGCAGAACTGCATGCCGCGGTGGGCGCAGACGTTTTCGACGACGTTGATCTGGCCGTCGTTGTCGCGCACCAGGATCACCGAGCGTTCACCGATCACCGTGCGCTTGAAGTCGCCATTGTTCGGAATCTCGGCTTCGAGGCCGACATAACACCAGTGCTTGCGGTAGAAGAAGCGCTCGAGCTCGCGCCGGTGCTGGTCGGCCTCGGTATAGGCGAGGAACGGGATGCGGCTGCTGCCGTCGTTTTCCCATTGGATCGCCTGCGGAAAAACCGTCGCGTTGCTGTCCATGCTGATCGTCTGTTGCCGGTTGCAAGGGGCCGATCGTCGCAGCAACGCCACCATAAGCCAATAGAATTGCGGGAATAAGCTTCATCACGTTGGTGAATGTGCGCCGCCTCGAACTGAAGGACGTCGACCTCAACCTGCTGGTCGTCTTCAACCAGCTGCTGATCGACCGGCGCGTCTCGCGGGTTGCCGAGACACTCGGCCTGTCGCAGCCGGCGATCAGCAATTCGCTGGCCCGGCTGCGCCGTCTGACCGGCGATGAACTTTTTCTGCGCACGCCGACCGGCATGGCGCCGACGCCGTATGCCGAGCAGATGGCCGAACCGGTCGCCGATGCGCTGGCGCTGATCCATTCGGCGGTGAATCAGCGCGGATCCTTCGATCCGGCAACCGCCGAGCGGTCCTTTGCGATCGGCATGACCGACATCGGCGAGATCTATTTCCTGCCGAAACTGATGAACGAGCTCGCGCGCATCGCGCCGGGCATCACCGTCAGCACGGTCCGCAACAACACGGTCAATCTGAAGGACGAGATGGAGGCCGGCCATGTCGACATGGCGATCGGCCTGCTGCCGCGGCTGCAGGCCGGTTTTTTTCAGCGGCGCTTGTTTGCACAGCGTTATGTCTGCCTGTTCCGCCGCGGCCACAGGCTCGACAAGCGGCGCATCTCGTTGGCCGAATTCCAGGCCGCCGAGCATGTGCTGGTGGTGTCGGAAGGCACCGGCCACGGCAAGGTCGATGAGCTGCTCGATCGCGCCGGTGTGCGGCGCCGGGTGCGGCTGAGCGTGCCGCATTTCGTCGCAGTCGGTCATATCCTGCAGGACACCGAGATGGTCGCGACGGTGCCCGAGCGGCTGGCCCATGCGCTCGCCGGGCCGTTCGATCTCGTGCACCACGCCCACCCTGCGGCATTGCCGGAGATCGCGATCAACCTGTTCTGGCATGCGCGTTTCCACCGCGACCCGGCCAATGAATGGCTGCGCGCGCTGCTGGTCGGGCTGCATGCGGATGCGGCCGATGGCCGGCCTTCCGGTGGGGCAGATCGGCGTCCCGTCTCGCGCTGAGCAACGCATCAGGCGCTAGGATCACACGGTCAGGCCGCCGCTGGCTGCCGATTTGCCGGGAGCACGCCTTGCCTCATCTCGTCGTCTGTTATTCCGCCAACCTCGAGGCGCAGGCCGACATGTCGCGGTTCTGCCGCAGCGCGGTCGATGCGCTGCTGTCGGTTCGCGACGACGCCGGCAAGCCGGTCTTTCCCACCGGCGGCACCCGCGCCTTTGCCTATCCGGCAGCGCACTTTGCCGTTGCCGACGGCAGCGGCGACCACGGTTTCGTCTACATCAACCTGCGGATGGCGGCCGGCCGCAGTGCGGCGATCCACGCGGCGGCCGGTGCCGCATTAAGTGGCGCCGTGCGCGAACATTTCGCGCCGCTGCTCGCGCAGCGCCACTTCGGTCTGACGGTGCAGATCGACGAAGGCGCCGAGGTCTTCGACGCCAAGCTCGGCAACCTGCACCCGCTGTTCGGCGCGCGCTGAGCGCGGCCGGTCGCGATCCTCAGCTGCGCGCCTCGTCGACATGTCGCGAGCGCAGCCGGGCGAATACCGCCGAGACCAGCAGCAGGCCGGCCGCGCCGCCGGCGATCATCGTCGCGGTGTCGATCCGCGAAACCAGCCATGAGCAGACCGCGACCCCGATCGACTGGCCGAAAAACAGGCATGACGCAAATGTCGTGACCGCCGGGCCGCGCAGTTCCGGCGCCATTTGCGTCGCATTGACCTGCAGCGTGTTGTGCAGCATGTAGAAGCCCAGCCCGGCGCCGAAGGTGCCGGGTATCGCCCAGGCCCAGCCGGGCCCGTAGGCGATCAGCAGATACGACAGCGCGAGCAGCCCGCCACCCCAGCGGGCAAGACCGACTTCGCCGAAGATCCGGACCAGCCGACGCGACGCCGATGCGAACAGGAAGCCGCCGAGGCCGAACAGCATCACCAGCGATCCGGCCGCCGACAGCGACAGCCCGTGAACGCGGTTCAGGTGCACCGCGATGAACGAGAACGGCCCGAACAGCAGCGCACCTTCGAGCAGCACGGTGGCGAGGATCACGCGCGCCCAGCGCCGGCGCAGCACATCGGCCAGATCGACGAACAGCCCCTGCAGCGGCGAGCGCTGCAACCGGCGGGTGATCCGGGCGCTGTCCGGCAGCCGGCCGTTGAGCTTCAGCAGGATGCTGCCGATCACGATGAAGTGGACCGCGAGCACCCAGTACGGCGCCTGCCAGCTCAGGTGGTCGGCGGCAAAGCCGCCGAGCCAGACGCCGGCCGACAGCCCGACGATCTGCCCGATCAGAAAACGGGCCAGCACCGGCTGCCGCGATTCGTAGGAAACGACGTCGCCGATCCACGCCATCGCCAGCGGGATGATGCCGGCCGCGCAGGCGCCGGCGAGCGCGCGCAGCACGCGCAGCATCACGAAATCGGTCGCCAGCGCGCACAACGCCGAGACGATCGCGCAAGCGACGCAGGCCCAGGCGATGACCCGGTATTTGCCCCAGCGCTCACCCATCGGGCCGAATCCGAGCTGGGCCACGCCATAAGCGACCGCGAAGATGCTGATGACCTGCGCGGCGCTGCCGACACCGATGCCGAATTCGCCGGCAAGCCGCAGCAGCATCGCATCGTTGATGCGCATCGCCATGCCGCTGCCGAGTGCAGCCAGGCTCAGGCAGACGATGGCGGTCTGGATCGTCGACTGTGGATCGACGCCGGCGGCCGGTGGGTCGGCCAGCGGCTGCACCGGTTCGGTCATCGGATTGGCTGCGGGATCGGGACGGTCGCGGCCATCGTTCATCGGGCGGTTGCCGCTGTCGGCAACTTCGCAAGCTGCACCCAGCCACCGCTGGCCTGGGAGGCAAGACAGGCCTCGATGAAAGCCATCGTCTCGGCGCCTTCCTCGATGCGAGGGTAGTTCAGCGGCGGCGCCGGCTGGCCAAGCTCGATCGCCATCCGGTGCTGCGCCAGTTCGGCATAGATGTTGGCAAAGGCCTCGCGCAGCCCTTCGGGATGGCCACGCGGCGTGCGGCCGAGTGCGAGGATCTCCGGCGGCAGGAATGGGTCGCCGCGGCCGATCGTGCGCACCGGCTCGCCCTGCAGCGCGAGCTTCAGATAACTCGCGTCGCGGTGCGACCAGTCGAGCAGGCCGCGGCTGCCGCAGATGCGCAGCCGGATGTCGTTTTCGCCGCCGGCTGCGGCCTGCGTCACGGTGAAGGTGCCGCGCGCGCCGCCTTCGAAGGCGAGCAGCGCCGATACATGGTCGGCCACCTGGCGCCCCGGCATCAGTGCGCCGACATCGGCGACCAGCCTGTCGACGCGCAGGCCGGCGGTAAAACATGCGAGGTGTTGGGCATGGCAACCGATCGCGCTCATCACCAGGATCTGGCCGCTGCGTTCGGCGTCGAGCACCCAGCGCAGCCTGTCGTTCAGCGGGCCTTCCTCGACCGCGGCGGCCGGCCCGCTCTGGATATATTCGACCTGCACCATCCGTACCTCGCCGATCGCGCCGTCGGCGACCAGCTGCCGGGCATGGCGGATCATCGGGTAGGCCGAGTAGCCGTGGGCGATCGCCAACAGCCGGCCACGATGGCGGCTCCGCTCGACGAGGTCGCAGGCCTGCGCAAAGCTGTGTGTCACCGGCTTGTCGCAGACGACGTCGAGACCGGCGTCGAGCGCCGCGGCTGCCTGCGGATGGTGCAGGTCGTTCGGCGTCATGATCGCGACCGCATCGATGCCGTCGTCGCGCCGTGCCTCGGCAGCCAGCATCTCGGCGAAGGTCCCGTGGCAACGCTGCGGATCGAATCCGAGCGCGATGCCGGCGCGGCGCGAGCGCTCGGCGTCGCCCGAGAACACGCCGGCGGTGAGCTGGAAAAAACCCGACATCTCGGCCGCGCCACGGTGCATCTGGCCGATCCATGAATCCGGGCCACCGCCGACGACTCCCAACCGCAGCTTGCGGCCGAAGATTTCTCGCAATCCCATCGTTTCTCCCGTGGCGGCTTCGAAGCCGTTGATGCTAGTGCAGGTGGCAGGTGGCAGGTCGGCGTCGGGCCCGTTGATCCGTTCGGGCCATTGCGGCGTGGGCCCGGGCTGGCTCTTCAAGGCGATGCGGCGTGCGGCGACGAAGCCGACACTGGCGCCCATTCCACCAGGCCAGACCCCCAAACGAGGTTCAGACCGATGCTCCGCAAGTTGCACCACAGCGCGCTGCGATGCCGTGAGTCAGAAGAAACGCGCCGCTTCTACGAGGATTTTCTCGGAGTGCCGCTGGCTGGCGCGCTGCGCATCACGGCGACCGCGACTGGCCGCGCAACCGAGACGCTGCACACCTTCTATCGCCTCGGTGATGGTTCGTACATGGCCTTCTTCGAAGCGCCTGACCTGCCGTTCGATTTCAAGCCGCAACACGATTTCGACCTGCACCTCGCATTCGAGGTCGATGCGGTGCAATTGCCGACGATGCTCGCGCGCTGCCGGGCCATCGGCGTCGAGGTGCGCGGCATCAGCGACCACGGCTTCGTCGACTCGATCTACCTGCGCGACCCGAACGGTTATGTCGTCGAGCTGTGCGCCCGCCGCGCCGGTCACGACGAGGCGCTCGATCCGCGCCGCAACGGCGCGCGTGCTGCGCTCGAGCAATGGACCGCAGCGCGATCAACAACGCCCGCTCGGCAAGCCATCGCCACGACCCTTTGACCAACCAACAGGAGAACCACCAGATGACCACGACCTTGCGCACTGCCACGCCGGCCGACGCCGCTGCCGCCGGCACCATCTGCTACACAGCCTTCAAGGCGATTGCCGAGAGCCACCGATTTGCGCCGGATTTTCCGGACCCGGAGAGTGCGATCGGGCTGATGGACCACATGCTGCAGCGCGACGACATCGATGCAGTCGTTGCCGAACGCGACGGCCGGGTGATCGGCAGCAATTTCCTGTGGCGCGACGGCCAGGTTGCCGGTGTCGGGCCGATCACGATCGATCCGCAGGCGCAGAACGGCGGCGTCGGCCGGCGGCTGATGGAAGCGGTGCTGGAACGGGCGAACCAGCACGACATTGCCGCAGTCCGGCTGGTGCAGGCCGCCTACCATGGCCGTTCGCTGTCGCTGTATACCAAGCTTGGTTTTGCGGTGCGCGAGCCGCTGTCGGTGTTCCAGGGCCCGGCGATCGACAAGCTGCCGCCCGGACATCGGGTGCGCGCGGCGACCCCCGATGACGCCGCCGCCGCCGATGCGCTGGCGATGCGGTTGCTCGGTTTTCGCCGCAGCGGCGAACTGGCCGCTGCGATCGGGCAGGGCAGCGCGCAGGTCGTCGAGCGCGACGGCCGCATCACCGGCTACACCACCGGCATCGGCTTCTTCGGCCATGCGGTCGGCGAGGCGCTGTCGGACCTGCAGGCGCTGATCGGCGCGGCGCCGGTCTTCGCCGGCCCGGGCTTCATGGTGCCGACCCGCAACGCGCCGTTGATGCACTGGTGCCTGCAGCACGGGCTGCGCATCGTCCAGCCGATGAGCCTGATGACGCTGGGCCCCTACGACGAACCGATCGGGCCCTTCCTGCCTTCGATTCTTTATTGATCCACCGCGCGCGGCCGTGCCGCGCAGCCGGCGAAAGGAGATTGAATGACATCCGTTGCCCCCTTTGTCGTATCACCCGAGCACTATCCGCGCGCACTGAATGTGCTCGGCATCCAGGTGACGCTGCTCGCGACGAAACAGGCCACCGGCGACTACGAGATCACGCTGCAGCAGGGTGACGCCGGTATTGGCCCGCCGCCGCACAGCCATGCCTGGGACGAAAGTTTCTTCGTGCTGCGCGGCCGCGTCGATTTCGACTGCGCGGGCCGCCCGACCCAGGCCGTTGCCGGCACGCTGGTCCATGTGCCGGCAGGCACCGTCCATGCGTTCGCGTTCGGTCCGGAAGGCGGCGCGATGATCGAATTCACCGGTTCCGGCACCACCGCAACGCGGATGTTCACCAGCGTCGAACGCGAGATTCCGCCCGAGATTCCGGACATGTCGAAACTGCTCGACGTGCTCGAGCAAAACGGCGTGGTCGTAGCGGCCTGATCGGCTGCGGCTGAAGAGATCGGAGAAGCCATGTCGCAACTGCTCGACAACATCGCCTGGCACAGCCTGAACGGCGTGCACCTGCCGTTTGCCGCCGGCGGCGACAGCGCGCGCCGCTATGCGCGCGGCTTCTCGCCGATCATCGCGTTTGCCGACAAGGCCCGTCCCGATTTCAATGCGCTCGAAGAGGTCTGCGCGCCTGGCGAGACCTTTTATTGCGACGGCTGGTCCGGCGCCGCGCCCCACGGCTGGCAGATCGACGATGAGTCGACGATGCTGAAGATGGTGTGGGCGGCGCCGATGCCGGCCGTCGATACCGCGCCGGGTGCGCTGCGGCTCGACAAGCGCCACGCCGCACAGGCGCTCGAACTGGCGGCCGTTGCCAGGCCGGGCCCGTTCGGCGAACGCAGCCTCGAGCTCGGCGATTACTTCGGCTTGTTCGACGGCGCGCGGCTGGTCGCGATGGCCGGCGAACGGATGCAGGCCGGCGGCTGGCGAGAGATCAGCGGCGTCTGCACGGATCCGCAATTCGAGGGCCGCGGCCTTGCGCGCTCACTGGTGCTGAAGCTGGTGCGTCGGCAATGGTTGCGCGGGCAGATGCCGTTCCTGCATGTGATGCGGGACAACACCAGCGCGCATCGGCTGTACCGCCGACTCGGTTTCGCCGATGCGCGCGAGTCGGTCGTGCGGGTGGTGTCGCGGCTCTCCTGAGCGCGCGCCACGCGGCGCGTCTCAACTGCCGCGATACGTGCTGTAGCTCCACGGGCTGACCAGCAGCGGCACGTGGTAGTGGCCGCCGGCATCGGCAATGCCGAAATCGAGCGGCACGACGTCGAGGAACGGCGGCTCCGGCAACTCGACGCCGCGCGCGCGGAAATACGCCGCGACCTCGAACAGCAAGCGGTAACGCCCGGCGCGCATCGCGTCGGCGCCGAGCAGTGCGCCGGCGTCGTTGCGGCCATCGGCATTCAACGTGATCCGCTGCAGCGTCTCCGCCTTGTCGCCGTCGAGGCGCTGCAGCGTCAGCTTCATCCCGGCGGCCGGGCAGCCGTTCATCGTGTCGAGTACATGTGTGCTGAGGTGTCCCATCGCTTCCTTGGAATATTGTTTGCAAAACGCCGGTGAACTGTATACACTTTTGCGCATTCCAGCAATGCGCCGGCAGCGGCCGCACAGACACGATACCCGCCATGGCACCGCCCCGCGCCAGCCTGAAGATCATCGATCCGTCGACGCCGGTTGAGACGCCGGCCGACGCCGGCAGCGCGACCGAACGCATCGTCGAATCGATCACCGGCGCGATCGTCGAGCGGCGGCTGATGCCCGGCACCAAACTCGTCGAGCAGAAGATTGCCGACATCTTCAAGGTCTCGCGGACGATCGTCCGCCAGGCGCTGAACCAGCTGAGCCGCGACCGGCTGGTCAACCTCGAGCCGGCGCGCGGCGCCTTCGTTGCGATGCCCAGCCTCGAGGAGGCGCGGCAGGTCTTCGAGATGCGCAACATGCTCGAGTCGGCAATGGTCGGCCAGCTCTGCGCGCGCATCACCGACGGCCAGATCGCGCAGCTGCGCGCCCACCTGCGTGCCGAGCGGCAGGCGGTCGCACGCGGCGATGTCGCGCTGCGCACCCGGCTGCTCGCCGATTTCCATGTCGTGCTGGCGCAGCTGCTGAACAACGCGGTGCTCGCCGAGACGATCCGCGATCTGCTGAGCCGCTCGCAGCTGATCTCGCTGATGTACCAGTCGTCGCATTCGGCCGATGAATCGCACCGCGAACATGAACAGGTCGTCGATGCGATCGAGCGCCGCGATGTGCGTGCGGCGACGCGGCTGATGGCGAATCACCTCGACAGCGTCGAGCGCAACCTGCGCACCAACCCGGGCAGCAGCGATCTCGACCAGATCCTGCAGCCCAGAAAGTGAAGCCCCGATGAACATGCAATCCAACGATCGTTATCCCCGCGACCTGCGCGGCCACGGCCGGCACGCGCCGCATGCGCAGTGGCCGGGCAATGCCCGCGTCGCTGTCCAGTTCGTGCTGAACTATGAGGAAGGCGGCGAAAACTCGGTGCTGCACGGCGACGCCGGCAGCGAGACCTTTTTGTCCGAAATGGCCAACCCGCCGGCCTATCCGGCGCGCCACCTGAGCATGGAAGGCATCTATGAATACGGCTCGCGGGTCGGCGTCTGGCGCATCCTGCGCGAATTCGAGCGCCGCGGCCTGCCGCTGACCGTCTACGGCGTCGGCATGGCGCTGCAGCGTTGTCCGGAAGTGGCGTCGGCCTTCGTCGAACTCGGCCACGAGATCGCCTGCCACGGCTGGCGCTGGATCAACTACCAGCAGGTCGATGAGGCGACCGAACGCGAACACATGCGGCTGTGTTGCGAGGCGGTGCAGGCCGTCACCGGCCAGCCGCCGCTCGGCTGGTATACCGGCCGCGACAGCCCGAATACCCGCCGCCTCGTCGTCGAGCATGGCGGCTTCGAATACGACAGCGACTATTACGGCGACGACCTGCCGTTCTGGCTGCAGGTTCGGAAGTCCGACGGCAGCCTGTCGCCGCACCTGGTCGTGCCGTATACGCTCGACACCAACGACATGCGTTTCGGCCTGCCGCAGGGTTTCAGCCACGGCGACCCGTTTTTCCAGTACCTGCGCGATGCCTTCGACGTCTTGTATGCCGAAGGGGAGGACCGGCCGAGCATGCTGAGCATCGGCATGCATTGCCGCATCCTCGGCCGGCCGGCGCGGATGCGCGCACTGCAGCAGTTTCTCGACCATGTGCAGCAGCACGACCGGGTCTGGATACCGCGCCGCATCGACATCGCCCGCCACTGGAAAAAGACCCATCCGTTCGATGCATCGACGGCTTTCATCTGGGATTGAACATGCTGACACTCGAGACGCTGAATGCCGCCGACCAGGCTCGCTTCACCGAACTGCTGGACGGCACCTACGAACATTCGCCGTGGGTCGCAACCGATGCCTGGGGCAAGCGCCCGTTTGCGACGCTGGCGCAGCTGAAGCTCGCGCTGGTGCAAAGTGTGCGTGATGCCGGCCGCGAGCGGCAGCTCGCGCTGATCCGCGCCCACCCCGAACTGGCCGGCAAGGCGATGGTCAGCAAGTCGCTGACCGCCGAATCGACCAACGAGCAGGGCAAGGCCGGCCTGACCGACTGCACTGCGGAAGAATTCGCGAAGATCCAGCAGCTCAATGCCGACTACAACGAGAAGTTCGGCTTTCCGTTCATCCTTGCGGTGCGCGGCCCGCGTGGTCTCGGCCTGAACAAGTCGGAAATCATCGCGACCTTCGCGCGGCGGCTCGCGAATCATCCGGATTTCGAGTTCGACGAGTGCCTGCGCAACATTCACCGCATCGCCGAGATCCGCCTCGACGACAAGTTCGACCAGCACCCCGATCTCGGCAACCTGGTCTGGGACTGGTCCGAGCAACTCGCGGTGCACAGCGACCCGGGTTATGCGGAGCGCGGTGAACTGACCGTCACCTACTTGACCGACGCACACCGCGCCTGCGCGCGTCAGCTCCAGCAGTGGATGCGCGACGATTGCGGCTTCGACGAGGTCGGGATCGATGCGGTCGGCAATGTCGTCGGCATCTACCACGGCAGCGACCCGCAGGCGCCGCGGCTGATGACAGGCAGCCACTACGACACGGTGCGCAACGGCGGCAAATATGATGGCCGGCTCGGCATCTTCGTGCCGATGGCCTGCGTGCGCGAACTGCACCGGCAGGGCCGGCGCTTGCCGTTCGGCATCGAGGTGGTCGGTTTTTCGGAAGAGGAGGGCCAGCGCTACAAGGCCGTTTTCCTCGGCTCGGGCGCGTTGATCGGCCACTTCGACCCGCGCTGGCTCGAGCAGCGCGATGCCGACGGCATCAGCATGCGCCAGGCGATGGCGCAGGCCGGGCTGAATGTCGACGACATTGCGAAGCTGAAACGCGACGCCTCGCGCTACCTCGGCTTCGTCGAGGTGCACATCGAGCAGGGGCCGGTCTTGAACCAGATCGACTTGCCGCTCGGCGTCGTTACGTCGATCAACGGCAGCGTGCGCTTGATGGCCGAGATCGTCGGCATGGCGAGCCACGCCGGCACGACGCCGATGGGGCAGCGCCGCGATGCCGCTGTAGCGGCTGCCGAGCTGCTGCTGTTCATCGAGCAGCGTGCGGCGGCCGCGCCGGATCTGGTCGGCACCGTCGGCATGCTGCAGGTGCCGAGCGGCTCGATGAACGTGGTGCCGGGCCGCTGCGTCTTCAGCATCGACATCCGCGCGACGACCGATGCGGTGCGCGATGCCTGCGTGGCCGACGTGAACGCCGAACTCGAACGCATCTGCGAGCGCCGCGGCCTGCATTTCTCGCTCGAGGAGACGATGCGTGTCTCGGCCGCGCCGAGTGCGCCGCGCTGGCAGCAGCGCTGGGAGCAGGCGGTCGAAGCGCTCGGCCTGCCGGTTTTCCGGATGCCGAGCGGCGCCGGCCACGATGCGATGAAGCTGCACGAGGCGATGCCGCAGGCCATGCTGTTTGTCCGCGGCCTGAATGCCGGCATCAGCCACAACCCGCTCGAATCGATCACCAACGACGACGCCGACCTGTGCGTGCGTGCCTTCCAGAACCTGCTCGACCAACTCGCGACCGAACAACGATGACCAATTCCGCCACCCACGACGCGCTCGACGCGTGGATCGACGCCCATTTCGACGACGAGGTGCGCTTTCTGCAACAGCTGGTGCAGGTGCCGACCGATACGCCACCGGGCAACAATGCGCCGCATGCCGAGCGCACCGCCGAACTGCTGAAGGGTTTCGGCTTCGACGCCGAACGCCATGCAGTGCCGGCCGATGCGGTGCGTGCGGCCGGCCTCGAGACGATCACTAACCTTGTCGTGCGGCGGCGCTTCGGTGACGGCGGCCGGACGATCGGCCTGAATGCGCACGGCGATGTCGTGCCGCCCGGCGAAGGCTGGAGCCACGATCCGTACGGCGGCGAGGTCGTCGACGGCAAGCTGTATGGCCGCGCCGCCGCGGTCAGCAAATGCGACTTTGCGACCTATGCCTTCGCATTGCGCGCACTCGAATCGCTTCAGCAGCGTCTGCACGGCACGGCCGAACTCTATTTCACCTACGACGAGGAATTCGGCGGCGAGCTCGGCCCTGGCTGGCTGCTCGAGCAGGGAATCGTCAAACCCGACCTGCTGATCGCCGCCGGCTTCAGCTACCAGGTGATCACCGGCCACAACGGCTGCCTGCAGATGGAAGTCACGGTGCACGGCAAGATGGGCCATGCCGCGGTGCCCGACACCGGTGTCGACGCGCTGCAGGCCGCAAACCGCATCCTGACCGCGCTGTACCAGCAGAATGCGCTGTACAAGCAGATCAGCAGCCAGGTCAAGGGCATCACGCACCCGTATGTCAATGTCGGGCGCATCGAGGGCGGCACCAATACCAATGTCGTGCCGGGCAAGGTCGTGATGAAGATCGACCGCCGGATGATTCCGGAGGAAAACCCGGTCGAGGTCGAGGCGACGCTGCAGCGGGTGATCCGCGCCGCGGTTGCCGATTCGCCGGGCATCACGGTCGAGATCAAACGGCTGCTGCTGGCCAATGCGCTGAAGCCGCTCGATGGCAACAAGCCGCTGGTCGACGCGTTGTGTGGCCAGGCGTCGGAGGTCTTTGGCGAGACCATCGAGGCTTCGGGTACACCGCTTTATACCGATGCCCGGCTGTTCTGCGAGCGTGGCATACCGGCGGTGCTGTATGGCTGCGGCCCGCGCACGGTGCTCGAGAGCAATGCAAAACGCGCCGACGAGCACATCGATCTCGAGGACCTGCGCCGCGCGACCAAGGTCGTCGCGCGTTCGCTGGCGCAACTGCTCAGCTGAGCTTCTAGCGCGACGCTTCCGACGCGGCCGGCTCTGCCGGCGCGATGCCGACCTTGCGCGCCGCCGTCTCGACCGCATTGGCGGTTGCGTGTGCCCCTTTCTCGATGCCGCGCGCGGCCGCTTTCGCGCCACGTTCGACGCCGCCGGCCGCGGCCTTGACGCCGCGCTCGGTGGCCTTGGCGCCACGTTCGAGGCCGCTGGCGGTCGCGCTGACGCCGTGCTGCACCGCATGTTCTGCCTTGTCGATCAGGCTCGGCTCGGGTGCCGATGCGGCACGCGGCGTGTCGTGCGCGCAGGCGGTGGTGCCGAGGCCGATCGCCAGTACCGCGGCGCCCAGCCATTGGGTCGGGATGCTTCGTTTGATCATCGGTTGTTCTCCCCGCTGTTCCGGTCGCGTCGCGGCGTTGCTGCCGCGGCGCCTGCCATCGGCTTTGACGCGGTTTTTTTCGCCAGGTTCAGTCGCCCGGATGCGCGGCGGTCGCCGCGGCTGTGCGACTGGGCCACTCAGCCGGCACAGCACGACAGCTGCGAGACATCCTTGCGGAAGGTCTGCGCCGCCAGTTTCAACGCTTCGACCATTGTCAGATACGGAAACAGCTGATCGGCGAGATCGCTCGTCGTCATCTGCGCACGGATCGCGATCGCCGCGGTCTGGATCAGTTCGCCGGCTTCTGCCGCCACCGCCTGCACGCCGAGCAGGCGGCCGCTGCCCGCCTCGGCGACCAGCTTCACGAAACCCCGCGTGTCGAAATTGACCAGCGCGCGCGGCACCTGGTCGAGCGAGAGCGTGCGTGTATCGACATCGAAACCGGCCAGCCGCGCCTGCGCCTCGTTCAGCCCGACCGTCGCGACCTGCGGATCGGTGAAGATCACCGCCGGCATCGCCGTCAGGTCGAGCTTCGCATCGCCGCCGAGCATGTTGATCGCGGCGCGTGTGCCTGCCGCCGCCGCCACATAGACGAACTGCGGCTGCGTCGTGCAGTCGCCGGCGGCGAAGATGTGGGCGGCGCTGGTCCGCATCGCCGAGTCGACGACGATGCGCCCGCGTGCGTCAGTCGAGACGCCGGCGGCATCGAGGTTCAGGCCGGCGGTATTGGCCATGCGGCCGGTCGCGACCAGCAGCGCATCGGCACGCCAGAGCTCGCCGTTGGTGCCGGTCAACACGAATTCGCCGTCGACATGCGTCGCCAGCTCCGCATCGCTCTGCTCGAGCACCTCGATGCCTTCGGCGCGAAATACCTCGGTCAGCGCCTCGCCGATTGCCGGATCCTGATCCGCCAGCAGGCGGCGCCGCGCCAGCAGCGTGACCCGGCTGCCGAGCCGGGCATAGGCCTGCGCCAGTTCGACGGCGACCACCGATGCACCGATCACCAGCAGCCGCTGCGGCAAGCGATCACTGTCGAGCGCCTCGGTCGAGGTCCAGTACGGCGTGTCGGCGAGCCCGGTGATCGGCGGCACGGCCGCGTGAGCGCCGGTCGCAATGAGGCAGCGGTCGAATCCGATCCGACGCTGCGTGCCGTCGGCCAGCGCGACATCGAGCTGGTGGCCGTCGGCAAAAGCGGCGCGTCCTTGCACGACCTCGATCGACGGCGAATCGCGCAGGATGTTTTCGTATTTGGCTTCGCGCAGCGCGTCGACCCGTTGCCGTTGCTGCGCAAGCAGGCGGCCACGGTCAATTACCGGTGGCGCGGCAGCTATCGCGTCGTCGAACGGGCTGTGGCGGCGCATCTGCGCGACCTGCGCTGCGCGGATCAGGATCTTCGACGGCACGCAGCCGACATTGACGCAGGTGCCGCCCAGCGTTCCGCTTTCGATCAGCGTGACCTGGGCGCCGTCGGAGGCGGCCTGCAGCGCCGCCGCCATCGCGGCACCGCCGCTGCCGATCACCACGATGCGGCTGGCGCCTGTCTCGCAGCGCCCGGTCGCGCAAGCCTGATCGCTCTCCAGCAACGGTGGCTTCATCGTCAACGGTCCTTCAATCTTGCCGGCGCGCCGCTGTCGGCAGCGCAAGCCTTGTCGCGGCGGCAGCGCCGCCATGCCCACCAGGTCAGCGCGAGGCTGGCGAGAAACGCCGGAATCAGCACGACATCAAGCCAGCCGGCCCAGGCCGCGAGGCCGACCGCGCTCATCGCGATGAAGAGGACCGGCGTCACGCAGCAGATCGCGAGCACGATCGATGCGACGATTCCGGTGCGCAGCCACTGGCGATCGTTCATCGTGCGGTTGCAGGCGCTGCGAGCGACGACGGATAGCCAGCGTTGGCGGTCGCTTTCGTCAACGTCGATGAATCGGTCCGGCTGTCGTCGAAGGTCACGGTCGCCTGGCGCTTGTCGTAGTCGACTTCGGCCTTGCTGACGCCGTCGACCTTGCTCAGCGCCTTTTTCACGGTGATCGGGCAGACCGGGCAGTCCATCGTCGGCACTGACAGCGTGACGGTCTGCACTGCCGCGACGGCCATATTTGGCAATGCAATGGCGATGCATGCCAGCACGAAATTCGATTTGTTCATGTCGGCTCCTTTCAATAGAACCAGTGGGCGATATAGGGGAACGCAATGCCGACCACAACCAGCGCGGCAATCGCCACGAAGATCAGCTGGTAGGCAAGACGCAGACGCGGCAGCGCGCAGGCTTCGCCCGGCTTGCATGCCGATGCGGGGCGGAAAATGCGCCGGGCTGCAAGCAGCAACGCGATCAGCGCGGCACCGATGAACAGCGGCCGCCACGGCTCGAGTGCCGTCAGGTTGGCGATCCAGGCGCCACCGATACCGAGCGACAGCAACACCAGCGGGCCGAGGCAACATGCCGAGGCCAGTATCGCGGCAGCGCCACCGGCGGCCAGCGCGCCGCGTCCATCTGTTGTCTTTTCCATTCGTTGAACTGCTTGCGGAACGATGCATTAAGCTTATTTCCGTACATTGGTACGGAGTCAAGCTGATGCAGAACAACCCTGGTGCGATGACGATCGGCGCGCTCGCGGCCGCGGCCGACGTCGGCGTCGAGACGATCCGCTTCTACCAGCGCAAGGGCCTGCTGAGCGAACCGGCGCGTCCGGCCGGCGGCATCCGGCGCTACGGTGACCGCGACGTTGCGCGCTTGCGTTTCGTGAAGGCAGCGCAGCGGCTCGGCTTCAGCCTCGACGAGGTGGCCGAACTGCTGACGCTCGACGACGGCCGGCATTGCGACGAGGCACGCGCGCTCGCCGAGGCGAAGCTGGCGGACGTCAACGCGAGATTGGCCGGGCTGCGGCAGATCGAGCGGGCACTGCGCGAGATGATCGGCGCGTGCGAATCGACCCGCGGCAAGGTCTGCTGCCCGGTGATCGTCGCATTGCAGTCGGCGCACTGACGGCTCGGACGGCGGCCGTCAACGCCGAGCGTGCGCTCGGCTGGCCGATAATCCGCGCCGGTCGAAAGCCGCCGACCGAGCGCGTCGGAGCCGGTTCGCGCTGGTCGGGCCGGGCGCCGGTCCGACCTGCCACCGGCAGATCGCTGGTGCAGACGTTCGTGGCGGTACAGGCTTGCGTCGCTGTTCCGCTCGACGGCTGCTGGCCGCCCCACCGGACAAGCTTCGGGCCTGGTCGGTCAACCGAACAATCGTTTCTGATCCTGGAGATTGCATGCTGTTTTCGTTATCCCACCAGCGGCGCGGGTTGACCGCCTGGCGCTGGTTCGTCGTTGCCGCGGTGCTCGCCCTCGGCAGCAGCCTCGCGCGGGCCAATGCCGGCACCGAGCCGATCCGCATCGCGATGATCGAAGGCCTGTCCGGATCGTTTGCGAATGCTGGCGAAGCGGTTTTTCGCAACCTTGCTTGGGCGGTCGAACGCGTCAATGCGCGTGGTGGTGTGGCGCTGCCCGGGGGCAAACGCAGGCTCGAGTTGGTCCGTTACGACAGCAAGGGCACGGTCGACGATGCCTTGCTGCTGCTGCGCGGTGCGGCCGATGCCCGCATCGGCTTCGTGATGCAGGGCAACAGCTCGGCGACCGCAACGGCGCTGGTCGATGCGATCGAAAAACACAACCAGCGCGATCCATCGCGGCGCGTTGTGCTGCTGAACTATTCGGCGGTCGATCCGGCGCTGACCAACGAAAAATGCAGCTTCTGGCATTTTCGTTTCGACGCCCATGCCGACATGCGGCTGGGCGCACTGACCGACGTGCTGCGTGACGACGCGGCGATCAAGAAGGTCTACCTGATCGGCCAGGATTACAGCTTCGGCCAGCATGTGGTTCGCAAGAGCCGCGAGATGCTGGCCGCCAAGCGCCCGGACATCGAGATCGTCGGCGAGGAACTGCACCCGCTCGGCCGGATCAAGGACTTCGCACCGTATGCGGCGAAGATCCGCGCCAGCGGTGCGCAGGCGGTGATCACCGGCAACTGGGGCAACGACCTGACGCTGCTCGTCAAGGCGGTGAAGGACAACGGCCTGCCATTGAAGTTCTATACCTTCTACGGCAATGCACTCGGCGCACCGGCGGCGATCGGTGATGCCGGCATCGGCTCGGTGCTCGCGGTTGCCGAGTGGCATCCGAATGCCGGTGATGCGGCGTCGGAGGCGTTTTACGGATCGTTCAGGAAGCGTTTCCCGGATCCGGCGCACGACTATGTGCATGCGCGGATGCAGGTGATGGTCGAGATGCTGGTCGCCGCGATGCAACGTGCCGGCTCGGCCGATCCGCTGGCCACTGCGCGCGCGCTCGAAGGCTTGCGCTACGACGGCGCAACGCTCGGCGGCTTGCACACGGGGACGATGCGCGCCGGCGACCACCAGTTCCAGCAGCCGCTGGTCGTCAGCATCATGGAGCGGGCCGGCCAGCCAGGCGTGCGCCATGACGTCGAAGGCTCGGGATACGGCTTCCGCACGGTGCGCCGCTTCGATGCCGCCCAGGTCGAAATGCCGCACCGCTGCAAGATGGACCGGCCGGATTGATGCCGATCGGCCGGCCAACGGGCCGACCCTGAAACGTTCTGAATCGCGGAGCCATCTGCACCTGCTTCTGCTACAAGTTCGGCAGGAGGTTTGACCGATGAATGCCGGCGAGTCGGCTTGTGAAATCAGATTCGATCGCTGCCGGCTGCGGCTCGGCGAGCGGATGCTGCTGATCGACGATGAACCGGCCAAGCTCGGTGCACGGGCGTTCGATCTGCTGGTCGCGCTGATCGAACGGCGCGACCGCACGGTTGGCAAGAACGAACTGCTGGAGCTTGTGTGGCCCGGGCTGGTGGTCGAGGAAAACAACCTGCAGGTCCAGGTCAGCGCGCTGCGCAAGCTGCTCGGCCCGCAGGCGATCGCGACCATCCCCGGGCGCGGCTACCGCTTCACCGCCAATGTCGAAGGTTGTGCGCAGCCTGACCGGGCACCGAGTCGGGCGGAACCGGCGGCCCGACGCATCGGCAACCTGCCCGAAGGGCTGCCGACATTGTTCGGCCGTGATGACGATATCGGTGCGCTGGTCGAGCTGGTGCAGGCGCACCGGCTGGTCAGCGTCGTCGGCGCCGGAGGCATCGGCAAGACGAGGCTGGCACAGGCGGCGGCGCATCGGCTCGGCGACCGCTTCGCCGATGGTGTCTGGTGGGTCGAGCTGGCCCGCATCGTCGATCCGGCACAACTCGCCGACGCGGTTGCGCAGACGCTCGGAGCGGCGTTGCCGAACCGCAAGGCTGCACTGGATGAAATCGTCGACGCCGTGCGCAATCGCGCACTGCTGCTGGTGCTCGACAATTGCGAACATCTGGTCGATGCCGCCAGCGCGCTGGCGGCGTCGCTGCTCGAGCATGCGCCGCAGGTGCGCCTGCTGGTGACCAGCCAGGAATTGCTGCGTGTCGGCGGCGAATACCTGTTCCGTGCGACACCGCTTGCACTGCCTGGCGACAACAGCCTGGAGTCGGCGCAGCGCGCCGGCGCGGTGGCGCTGTTTGTCGAGCGCGTCGCCGCATTGCAGCCGGGCTTTCGGCTCGACGCCGGCAATGTCGACGATGTCCGCGAAATCTGCCGTCGTCTCGACGGCCTGCCGCTGGCGATCGAGATGGCCGCTGCCCGTGTGCCGCTGCTCGGCGTCGCCGGCGTGCGCGAGCGGCTGCATCAGCGGCTCCACCTGCTGACCGGTGGCTCGCGTGCCGCGCTGCCGCGGCACCAGACGTTGCGCGAAACGCTGGCCTGGAGCCATGGCCTGTTGGGCGACGATGAGCAAACGGTGTTTCGCCGCATCGGCGTCTTTGTCGGCGGCTTTGCACTGCCCGCCGCACGACGGGTGCTGGCCAGCGACACTGCCGACGACGAATGGCAACTGCTCGAGCATCTCGGCACGCTGGTCGACAAGTCGCTGCTGGTCGTCGACGAAGGTGAGCCGCCGCGCTACCGGCTGCTCGAAACTGCCCGCGTCTTTGCCCTCGAACGGCTGCGCGACGCCGGCGAAACCGGCGACATGTTGCGCCGCCATGCGCAGGCGATGCAGCAGTTGTTCGAGCTGGAATTCGAACAATTCTGGCTGGTGCCGTCGCAGCTGCGGGCGCGGCGAACGATGCCCGACATCGACAACCTGCGCGCCGCGCTCGACTGGGCGCGTGATGCTGGCGAGCACGAACTGCAGCTTGCGCTGACCGGATCGTCGGCCTGGATCTGGTGGACCAGCAGTCTGCGCGTCGAAGGGCTGAGACGCTGCGATGAAGCGCTGGCGCTCGTCAGCGCCGCGATGCCGCCGCTGTGGCATGCCCGGCTGCTGCGCGAACGTGCGGTTGGCGCCCATCCGCGTTATGGCGATGCCGAGCGCCAGGCGATCGCGCGGGCGGTCGAGCTGTGCCGCACCATCGACGACCGGCGGCAACTGTATGCATCGCTTGCAGTGCTGGCCCGGGTCAACGCGATGTCGCTCGATATCGATGGTGCGGAAGCCGCGTTGCGCAAGATGGAGAACCTCGAGGACGATGGCTGGCCGCTCGCGCTGCGCGCCGAACGGCTGTTTTCGCAGACCTGGGTTCCGTTTTGTGCCGGTCGTCCGGAGCAATGCGAAGAGCCGCTGCGCCAGTTCGAACGGATTGCCGAACAGGCCGACGACCAGTTCATGAGGCTGACCGCGCTGATGGGTCGCGAGCAGATGGACGCGGTGCTCGGCCGCACCGAAGAGGCGGTCGCGCTCGGCCAGCAACTGCTCGAACTGACGCGGCTCGATCCGTTCTCGCGCTTCCGGCTGGTCGCGGTCAACAACCTCGGCACCTCGCTGGCCGCGCTGGGCCGCACCGACGAGGCGGTCCCGCTGCTGCGCGAGGCGGCGGCGCTGAATGCGCGCCGCGGCACGCTGTTCACCTGTCTCGATCCGCTGGCGCTGCTGGCGCTGCGCCAGGGCCGCCCGGCCGACGCCGCGCGGGTGCTGGGTCATGCCGACTTCGTCTTTGCATCGTTTGATGGGCGCCGCGAAGGCGGCGAGGCTGCGGTGCGCCGCCGCGTCGCCGCCGAGTTGCGCAGGCTGTTCGATCCTGCGGCACTGCGTGCGCTGTTCACGGAAGGCGCGGCGCTGTCGGACGACGAAATCCTGCGCATTGCCTTTCGCGGGGACGCTGGCTGAAGCAGCGCAGTCACCGGCCGCGGCGGCGGCTGTCGACGCCCGATGCGTTTCCTGTTCCCGGTCGGTGGGGCCTGACATCCGCGTGACCAGCGCGAAGCCGATGTGCGGCCGACAGATGCACACCATCGATCGCCGCGTGACACCGCGAAGTCATGCGGTTAAAGTCGTGTCGCCAGTGCGGGTATATCCCGCACGGCCTGCCCCGGTTGCCGGTCGGCACGCGGAGCAGCGACTGGTCTCAACCGAGCCCGGTCCGACTGCAAAGGATCCAGAATGACAAAGCGCACCCTTGTCACCCGGATGGCCGCTGTGTTTGCTGCAGTCGGTCTGAGTGGGCCGGTCCTGGCCGAATGCGGGGGCACGCCTCAGTGCATCGGCATCAGCGCCACCTCGATCGCCGAGGCGAGAACGAATCACCACCCCGAGACGATCTCGTCGACGATGGCCTTCGGCAATGTGCCGGTGCTCAGTTCGACGGTGAAGACGCTGTATGTGGCCGCGGTCACCGGCCCGGCCGGTTCGGCGGCGAGGCTCAATCCGGTCGTCATCGGCGGGCCTGACAGTGCGCAGTTCACGCTGGTCGGCGGCACCTGTCCGCTCGCCGGTGGCGACGGCCCGCGCCATGGCAACCCGGCGACCGATTCGTGCACCATCCTCGTCAAGTTCATGCCGGTCTCGCCGGGCACCAAAAGCGCGACGCTGACGGTGCCGTTGACGCCGAATTCACCGGGCAATGTCGATCGGCGCGTTGCTGCACTGAGCGGTGTCGGCGGCAATGAGCGCATCGCGCCGACGCTCGAGGCCGATGTGGCGTCGTTGATCTCGTCGCAGCTGGCGACGCAGCGCCGCTTCGCTGCCGCGCAGGTGCGCAATATCTCGAACCGGCTCGAATCGCTGCACCGCACGCCTGGAATCGGCGGTGGCAGCGGCACTGGCCTGCGCGTCGCCGCGAACAGCGTCGGCGGCTTCGGCCCGGCACCGACGGGCCCGTTCGGCAGCGGCGAGGCACACGGCGCGCTGCCCGGGTTTCCGGACGGGCGACGTGACGAGCAGGCCGGCCTGGAACCGCGCGAACCCGATGCGGCCACCGGCATGATGTTGTCGCTGCTGACGACCGGGCAAGTGCCGGTGATGCTGGCCAGCGATGCCGGCGCCAAACCGGGCGCCACCGACGGCGGCTACTGGCTCGGCGGCATCGCGACGTTCGGCCGCATCGGCCCTGAAGGCCGCGACACCCGTTTCGAGACATCCGGCTTCACCGTCGGTGTCGACCGCCGCCTGCGCCGCGACCTCGTCGTCGGCGGCGCCGCCGGCTATTCGCGCTCCCACTCGACCTTCGGCAGCAACGGCTCCGACAGCCGCTTTACCGGCAATGCAGTCTCGCTTTACGGCTCGTACGAAATCGTTCCCGATACCTACCTCGATGCCATCCTCGGCTACGGGACGATCACCTCGAAGTCGAAGCGGCACGTTACCGTCACCAACATGCTGGCGACCAGCGAGCGCGACGGCAGCCAGGTTTATGGGTCGCTCGCATTCAGCAAGGAGATCCGCGATCAGAACATTGCGTGGTCGCCGTATGCACGGCTCGAATTCAACCGCGGCACGCTCGATCGCACGAGCGAAACCGGTGCCGGCATCAGTTCGTTGACCTACTTCGAGCAGAAATACAGTTCGTCGCGGCTTGCGCTCGGTGTGCGCGCGAGTGCCGTCCATGAATCCGAATTCGGCCGTGTAATCCCGCACATCCGGATCGAGTACGGCCGCGAGCTGCAGCGTGCCGGTTCGGCGACGATCGCCTATGCCGACCAGCCGGGCGGCACCAGCTACAGCGTCGCGCCGACCAGCGAAAAACGCGGCAATGCGCTGATCGGCCTCGGTGCCGAACTGCTGACCCACCGTGGCATCGTCGTAGGATTCGAGCTCGGCACGAATGGCCGCATCCGCGAGAACCCCGAATATTCGACACGCTTCTGGCTGTCGACCGCGCTCGACGACATGCGGCCGCGTCCGCCGGGTGCCGCACCGGCCAGCGGCAAGATGCCGTTCACGGTGAGCGCAGGCTTGCTGCACGATACCAACATCACCCGCACCGGATCGCCGACGCCCGAACTGAGTGACCGCATCTGGATCGTCACCGGCGGCATCGGCGACAAGGTCGAGTTCAACGACAGCATGAGCCTGAACTACGGTGCGACGCTCGGCGCCGAGAAATACCAGACCTTCGATCGGCTCGATACCGCCATCCTCGGCCTGCGCGCCGAACTTGCCTACCAGGCCGGAGGCCTGTTCACCTCGCCGCGCTTCGGCGTCTACACCAGCCTCGCGCACGACAATTCGCGCTCCGACCTGCGCACCGGCAACCGCTTCGAGATCGGCGCGAATACCCGGGTCCAGGTGGCCGAGCGGACCGGCGTCTCCGGCGTGCTCGCGCACAACCGGCGAAGTGCCCGCGGCGACATCTACGACGCCTCGTTCACATCGCTGCGCGGCGGCGCCGATCACCAGCTCGGCGACCACGGCATGCTGCTCGGTGCACTCGAATTCCGGCGCGGCGATTTTGTCTCGTCGGGCATTCCGGCCGCCGACAGCGCTGCGGTCTCCGACGCACTGGCCGACGACGATGCGTTTCCGGCGAAACGTTTTGTCGCCTACCGCTTCCGCGGCCGCAGCCTGATCGCCACGCTCGGCTACCGCTTCGTGCTTGGCAGCCGCGATTCATTCGACATCTCGTGGACCGGCATCCGCGTCAAGCCGACGCAGGCGCCGGACTACAACAAATTCACGTATCCGTTCAGATTGCAACGGGGACAGGGCGGAAGTTCACCCTACTCTGTTCAACAGATCGGCATCACCTATACGATGCGGTTCTGAGACAGAGGCGGCGATCGGGTCCGGCGACACGCCGGCCCCGGATCAATGCAGGTCGGCCGTCGCCCAGCGAATACTCGAAAGGAGAAACACGCGTGCGATTTGCCAAGACCATTGTGTTGTTGCTTGCTGCCACCTTTCTGTCCGGCTGTTATACGGTCGTTCGGCCAACCATTGCCCACGTCCACCTCGGCCATACGCTGTCCGGTTGGGTCGATACGCCCGAGCGCATCGGTCTGCTCGAGGTGGCCGAACGCGAGGCGGCGGTTGCTGCCGAACAGGCGGCGAAGGCCCACCAGTCCGGGCGCAACCCGGCCGAACTGAAACGGCATGTCGACGGCGTATTGCACGCGCTCGACCCGAAACTCGTTTCGCAAGGTCCAGGCACCGGATATGGGCTGATCCGCGCGATCGAGGGCGGAACCGACCACCTGAAATTTGCCGCTGATTCGCCGGACGCAAGCAAGAACCTGAAGGACAGCGTGCTCGGCCTCGAGTCGACCGCATCGAAGGTTCGGCAGGGCGCCAGGGTCGGTGTCGCAATCTGCCAGGAGATCCGCGCCAGCAACAAACCCGAGGACCTGGTCTCGCTGGCCGAGGAACTGAAGACGCAGACGGCATCGCTGGTCCGTGACACGAAAGGATGGCGCTCGCAGATCGAGGAGATGGTTGGCCGCGAAAACCCGCCGTTTTCGCAGATCGAGCGCCGCTATCTGTTCGGCCTGATCCGGCTGCCGAACGGCCTGTGGCAATGGCACCCCGATGTCGACAAGGCAGGCAGCCAGGGCATAGGCACGTCCGGCTACCGTTGATCGTCATGCTGCGTTTCGTGCTTGCCCGGTTGCTGGTCGGATCGATGCTGGTGCTGGCGGCGCCTCACGCCAGCGCGACGCTGTTGCGCGACGTGATCGAGTGCACCGATGAACGCGAGCTGAAGGTCGACGGGCGTTGCCGGGCGATTGCCGATGAAGCGCTGGAAAGTGAACGCCTGGTCGAACGGCTTGCCGACCTGATGGTCGAACAGAAGGAGCACCGCAAGGCAGCCGTGTTGCTGGCCACCGCGCTGCGCAAATTTCCGGCCAGCGGCAGCTTGCAGAACCGCCTCGCGGTGGCGAAGAGTTATGCCGACGAAATGGAGGCGATTGCCGCGCGCGAACGCGAGCGCAATGCGAAGCCGAATGCCGAGGAGATTGCCGCGTCGATGACGCGCATCCGCTGCACGCGCCTGTCGGGCGAGCCCGGGCTGGCGGCCTGCGATGCGGCGCTGAAGCACGAACCCGGCGACCCGGCGCTGCTGTCGGCAAAAGGCGACCTGCTGGCCGCCGACGGCCGCATCGACGAGGCGCTGACCGCCTTCCATGCGGTGATGAAAGTGCGCCCCGACGACGTGATCGTCAGGCAGAAGATCAACCTGCTGTCGGGCAAGAAGGACCGCCCGCCGCCGGTTGCCGTCGCATCGCTGGCGCCGCCCGAGGCCGCGCGGCCGGCGGCGCGTCCGGCACCCACTCCAGCGCCGGCAGCGGCACCGGCACCCGCGAGCCCGGTCGGTCAGCGGCCGGCCGCTGCGTCACCGGCCGCGCCGCAAACATCACCAGCCGAGCCCTCCAACCTGCCGCCGGCGGCCGAGCTGGAGCAGCGGCTGGCGATGCTGCAGACGCTGCGCGACAAGTCGATACTGGCCGAATCGGAATTCCAGCAGCGCCGCCGCAAGCTTCTCGACGCCTACCTCAATCCGACTGCGCGCGGCGTCCCGGGCGATGCAGCGCCGGAATCGGCCAGCGTCGCGACACCACCTCCGCCGTCGATCGATTTCGGCAACTACCACGCGCTGATCATCGGCATCAACAGCTACAAGCACCTGCCGACGCTGGACACCGCGCACAACGATGCGAAGGCGGTGGCGAAGGTGCTGCAGGAGTATTACGACTACAAGGTCAGGCTGCTGCTCGACCCGACTCGCGAACAGATCATCGAGGCGATGGATGTGATGCGCGAGACGCTGAAGGAAAACGACAACCTGCTGATCTATTACGCCGGCCATGGGTGGCTCGACAAGGAAGCCGACCAGGGCTTCTGGCTGCCGACCGATGCACGTGCCGAGAGGCGCAGCCAGTGGTTGTCGAACGATGTCGTGCGCGACCTCGCGAAGGCGCTGAAGGTCAAGCACATGCTGGTGATTGCCGACAGCTGCTTCTCGGGCACATTGACCCGCGGCATCAACAGCCGCCCGGCGCTCGACCCCGACTATCTGAAACGGATCTCGCAGAAAAAGGCACGCCAGGCGATGTCGTCCGGCGGCCTCGAGCCGGTATTCGATTCGGTCGACGGCCGCCACTCGCCATTTGCAAGGGCGCTGGTTCAGATCCTCAACGAGAACCGCGGCGTGATCGACGGCACGACGCTGTTCAGCGACCTGCGCCGCCCGGTCGCACTCGCCGCCGACCAGACCCCCGAGTTCTCCGACATCCGCCGCGCCGGCCACGACGGCGGGGATTTTCTGTTCGTGCGGCGGCGTTAGCTTTTGAGTGGCTGAGACGCGCTGACGCTCTCGGTTGTCACCAGCCGCAACCCCGGCGGCAGCGACTCTCCAAAAACCCGCCGCGTATCGGCCTCATCGAGCACGGTGACTTCGCGCACCATCGCGGCCCAGCTCGGCGCGGCGCGGGCGGCGTCGAGGCGGTCGGCGACCTGTTTGCGAATCGATTCGGGCAGGTCGCGTGCACGGTCGCCGGTGGCGCGGGCGATCTGCGCGGCGGCGAAGGCGGCCGGCTCGACCGTGGTCCAATCCTGCCCCAGCAGGCTCTCCAGCCATGGCTGGACCTGCTCGGGTGGCACGACGTGGTGCAGGCTGGCATACATCGGTTGCCGCGCGCCCAGCCGTCCGAGCGCCCACCAGCTGTGCGGATTTTCCTTCGGGTTGCGCAACCGTTGCAGCAGCCAGCCGCCGAACTGCAGCTTGCGGGCGACGTCGAGCCGCTCGAACGATGCGGCCATCCGCAGCATGTCGTCGAGGCCGTCCATCGCCGGGCCTTCGGGCTCTTCGATGTCACTGCCGCCGGGCGGCTGCAGGTAGTAGGCGATGACGTCGTAGACCATCTCCTGCTGTTCGGCCGACAGGCCGCCGGCGATGCGCCGCCACAGCGTCCACCATTCCGACCATTGCTGGCTTTCGTTGCTGTGCGCAATGCCGGGGCCGAACAGTTCCCACATCTGCGCGATCCGCCATTCGTCGAGCGGGTCGCCGTAGCCCGGGCGCAGCGTGAAGCCGACCAGGTTGAACCACAGCCGCTCGTGCAACGCGCTGCGGCGCCGGCGCCTCGCGCCGTCGAACAGCGCAGTGAACAGCGCCCGCAACAGCGGCGTATCCCAGCCGGCGCGGTTGCCGAGCAGGCGTTCGAGATGGGCCCGCAGCTGCCGGACCTCCTTGGCGTCGACCTGCTGCTTGCGATTGCCATAGACGCGGCCGATCGCTTCAACGGCGTCTTTCAGGCGCGGATGGGGCGGACGCGCCGCTTCGGCGCCGCTGTCTTCGGGCTCGCCGCGCAACTGGAATTCGAGCCGCCAGCGCTGCTGTGGCGCGTCGATCGCGACGCACGACATCTCCAGCGTGCCGACTTCGGTGACCATCGTGCTCAGTTCGACCAGCACCTCGCGCGATGCGGCAGCATTGGATGTGTCCTCGCTTGCGCCGCGGTCGTTCAGCACGGTGGCAATCGGCGGCAGCAGGATGAAGTCGCCGGGCGGCAGCGCGATCACGTCGCCCGGGCGCGAGCCGACCTCGACGACGCTGCTGGCCAGGTGGAAACGAACCGGCCGGCCAAGCCGCAGGCTGAAGCGCTGCGCGTGCAGTTGCACCGGCTGGCCTTCCTCGGCGCCGTGCGGCAACAGGCAGACGCCGCGTGGCGGCTTGCCGGCCTGCTGCGCCTTGTCGCCATCGAGCAGCAGAAAATAGCTGCGCGCCGAACCGCCGGCAATCCGCGGCGTGGCACCGTCGCGGGCCATCGCATACGCCACCGCGCCTCGCGCCACCGCAGCGTCGAGTTGCACGGTCTCCAACAGGCGGATCGGCGGCGCGCCGTCGGCGGCCCAGCCGTTCAGCGTGTCGAGCAGCCGCTGGCGCAGCGGCAATGCATGGAAGACGCCGCCATTGAGCAGCAGCGTATCCGGCAGTTTCTCGTGCGCCGCGCCGGGCTGGCGCGCCAGGAAGGCCGCGACATGGCGGGTGATCGCGGCGTCGCTCGCATACGGCAGGCCGAATTCGACCAGGCCGCCGCGCGCGCGTTGCGGCGTTGCATCGGCTGGAACCTGCGGGAAAAAGCCGTCGACGAGCAGCCGGTCGACATCGGCGCGGCTCATCGTCGCCGAGCGTGCGCCGCCGATCAAGCGGCTGCCGCTGCCGAGCAAGGTGACGGTCGTGTGGTCCGGCCCGTCCGGGCTCAGCAGCAACTCCTTCGCGGCGCGGCAGCGCTGCGTCAATTGCGCCAGCTGCACCGCCGACAGGCGCGCCGCGGCGCCGCTGAGCCGCGGCTCGATCCAGCGGGCCAGCGCAAGGTCCATGTTGTCGCCGCCGAGCACCAGGTGTTCGCCGACGCCGGTACGCGTCAGCCGCGGCAAGCCGTCGACCAGTTCGACCTCGATCAGGCTGAGGTCGGTCGTGCCGCCGCCGACGTCGCAGACCAGCAGGCGGCGGGTCGCGGCCAGATCCTGCGCGAGCGTGTCGCAGTGGCTGTGCACCCAGTCGTAGAACGCGGCCTGCGGTTCCTCGATCAGCAGCAGCGGCGGCAGGCCGGCGAGACGCGCCGCTTCCAGCGTCAGCTGCCGCGCGCCATCGTCGAACGATGCCGGCACCGTCAGCACGATCTGCTGCTTCGCCAGCGGCGCCTCCGGGTGGGCATGGTCCCAGGCCAGGCGCACATGGCGCAGATAACTCGCACTGGCCGCCAGCGGCGAGATCTTCGTCACCTCGTCGGGCGCGCCCCACGGCAGGATGTCGGCGCCGCGGTCGACCGCCTGGTGCGACAACCAGCTCTTCGCGCTGCTGACCAGCCGGCCGGGCGTCTGTTCGCCGAGCTCGCGGGCAAACGCGCCGAGCACCGCGGATTCGTCGCTGGCCCACGGCAGCAGCAGGTCAGCGCTCGCGAGCGCGCCGGCTGCCGGATGAAAACGCAGCGACGGCAACATCGGCCGCGCCGCCACTTCGCCGGCGGCGACGGTCTGCTGGATCGGGAAGACCTCGATCTCGCTGCTGTCCAGCCGCGCGCAGGCAACCACCGTGTGGGTGGTGCCGAGGTCGATGCCGACCCGGTAGACGGCGGCGGACTGGGGCTTGCTGGCGGTTGCCATCTAGGGCCGCCTGCTCAGGCCGGCTGGTCGGCGCGGACTTCGAATTCAACCTTCCAGCCGGCGCCGCCCGCCACCGGCTCGGCCAGCAATTCGAGCGTGCCGGTTTCGGTGATCTTCGCGTGCAGCCGAACCGGCACGACCTCGCCGACCGCGCGGCCTTCGGCCGGCAGCGTGGCCTCGATCTCGGCCAGTTCCTGCAATTCGTCCGGCGCCCAGAAATCGAGCAACAGGCCGATAGCATCATCGCGCCGAACCGATGAACCGAAGAAGCGGAAGCGCACCGACTCGCCGACCACCAGGCCGAGCTGCTGCTCGGGCAAGCCGGCCTCGCTGCCTTCTTCCATGCCGAACGGCGCGACACACAGCGCCTGGATCGGCGGCTCGAGCCCCGGCACCGCCGGCATCGATGATTCGATGCCGACGTAATACGACTGCGCGGTGCCGCCGCGGATGCGGATGCCCTGGCCCTGGCGCACCAGGCCGTAATAGGCGGCGCCACGGGCGACTGCGAAATCGAGGTCGGCACTCGCCAGCTGGCGCGCCGGCGTTGCACCTTCCTCGGCCAGCCAGCCGTTCAGCGTGTCGAGCGTGCGCTGCGCGAGCAGCGGCGACTTGAAGACCCCGCCGTTGAACAACACCGCGGTCGGATGCAGCATGCTCGCACCCTCGGCCGCCTCGAAGCCGGCAAGGGCTGCCGTCGCGCCGAGCTGGCGGCCGAGCAGCGCCGCCAGGTGGCGGGTGATCGCGGCATCCTGCGCATACGGCAGGCCGATCTGCGTCAGGCCGGCGCGTGGCCGGCTGATCGGCCGGGCATCGCGGCCGACCTGCGGGAAAAAGCCGTCGAGGATCGTCGCGCTGAGCAGTTCGCGGCCTAGTTCGGTCTTGATCGAGCCACCGATCAGTTTCGAGCCGCGGCTCGGGATCAGCAGCGGTGCGCTGTCGATGTCCGGCGAACCGAGCAACTGCTCCTTTGCGACGCGGCAGCCGTAGGTCAATGCCCGCATCTGCCACGGGTCCAGCGTCTTGCCTTCGGCGGCGAGCTGGCGCGCGACGCCATGGGCCAGCGCCAGGTCCATGTTGTCGCCGCCGAGCAGGATGTGATCGCCAACCGCGACGCGCTGCAGCTGCAGGTTGCCATCGTCCTCGACGACTGCGATCAGCGAGAAGTCGCTGGTGCCGCCGCCGACGTCGACGACCAGGATCAGGTCGCCGACCTTGACCTGCTTGCGCCAGTCGCCACCACTTTGCGCGATCCAGCTGTACAGCGCCGCCTGCGGCTCCTCGAGCAGCGTGACGCCGCTGTAGCCGGCGGCCTGCGCGGCTTCGGCCGTCAGCTCGCGTGCGGCCGGGTCAAACGATGCCGGAATCGTCAGCGTCAGCGACTGCTGGTCGAATGGCGCGTCCGGATGCTGGTGGTTCCAGGCGTCGCGCAGGTGGCTCAGATAACGGGTGCTGGCTGCCAGCGGCGACAGCCGAGTCACCTCGGTCGGCGCATCGGTCGGCAGGATGCCGGCGCGGCGGTCGACACCGCCGTGGCCGAGCCAGCTCTTCGCGCTCGAGACCAGCCGGATCGGCGTCTGCGCACCCTGTCGCCGCGCCCATTCGCCAACGACGAGATCCGGCGCGGCGTCCCACGGCAAGGCCAGCTCGCCGGCGGCAAATTCGCTTTCATGCGGCAGGTACAGGAAGGACGGCAGCAGCGGCTGGTCCTGCACCGTGCCGGGGCCGCTTTGCTGGGCGATCGGCAAAATCTGTGGCGTCACATCGGCGGCCTGCAGGTCCAGCCACGACAACGCGCAGTGGGTGGTACCGAGGTCGACGCCGATTGCAAATCTCGCGCTGGTATTGCTGCTCACAGCTCGACCTCCGCGGCCGCGATGATGCGGCTGTCATGGCCCTCGGTCAGCCCGGGCAGCCGCACGTCGGTGGCGCGCCAGCCACGGTGGCTGAGCTGGCCGCGGAAGGGCGGCTTGCCGACGACGTTGCCGGTCAGGCGGATCGCCGACGCGTCGAAACCTTCGTCGAGGCTGATGCGGCTGCCTTCGGCTTCGCTGCGCACCGGCTCGAGCGTGAAGGTCTGCTCGAGCACCTTGCGGCAGCCGGCATGGACCAGCCGTGCGGCGCCGGCCACATCGGCATCGGCATAGGCTGCGACATCCTCCTGCACGAAGTCGACCAGCCGCGCCTCGCGTTGCAGCAGGCCGAGCAGCTGCAGTGCGGCATCGACCTGCGCCGTTGCGCGGATCGGCGATGGCGCGGGTGGGGCGGGCGGCGGCACCGGCGCGGCGGCTGGCGCCGGTTCCTCGACAGCGCCGGCGCGCAACGCCGCGATGCGGGCGGCGAGGCGGCCGTCGCCCAGCAGCGCGAAAAAGGTGCCGAACGCCAGGCCGAGGCGCTGGAAAAAGGAAAAATGCTGTTCACTCATCGATGCAATCCCGAAATGGCAAACGGCCGGGTGGAGCACCAGGCCGTGGCTTATTGTCGGGGATAGGCGAAAACCCGCACTCGGGCGGCTCGTTCGGTCCCCGCATCACCCGGTGCCGCCGGCGGGCGCGCGGTCGAACGAGGCCAGTCGGGATGCGCTGTTGCGCAGCGCCGGTACGCTGCCGGCCAGATCGGCTAGTTGTTGCTTCCGGCGCCGGCTTCGAGAAACCGGCTCAGCTCCTGCGCGACCTGCGCGGCATTTTCGCGCTGCGGAAAATGGCCGAGGCCGGGCAGCAGCCTGCGTTCATAGCGGCCGCTGAAAAACTGCTCCTTGCCGGCCGAGGTATCCGGATGGTTGACGGTGTCGACCTCGCCGTGCAGCACCAGCGTCGGCACTTCGAGCACCGGCGCCGGCGACAGTTTCGCCTCGTCGGCATCGTAGGCCGGGTCGCCCGGGGCATGGCCCCAACGGTGCTGGTAGGAATGCAGCGTGATGTCGGGCCAGTCGTCGTTGTCGAAGGCGTGCGCCGTCGCTTCGAACTCCGCCTCGGCGTACCAGCCGGCCGGCGCCCAGGTATCCCACATGATCTTTGCAAACTCACGCCGCTGCCGGCGCACGGTGCGTTGGCCGCGCGGCGTCGCCATGTACCAGTGGTACCAGTAATTGCGCGCCTGCGCGAGGCTCAGCGGCTGGTCTGCACTGTTGGTGCCGTAACCGACCGACAGCAGCACCAGGTGGCTGGCGACACCGGGCCGCAGGCCGCAGGCGATCGCTGCGGCGCGGGCGCCCCAGTCGTGGCCGACCAGCGCGGGGTTCTGCAGACCCAGCGCATCGATGAAATCGAGCAGGTCGCGGCCGAGCGCAGCCAGTTGCCCGGTCCGCGGCGTCGCCGGATCGAGAAAACGCGTTGGTGAAAACCCGCGCAGCGCCGGCACCAGCACCCGCCAGCCCTGCTGCGCCAGCACCGGCGCGACCGCCGACCAGCACCGCGGGCTGTCCGGCCAGCCGTGCAGCAGCACGACGGTCCGACTGCCAGCAGGATTGAATTCGTCGTAGGCGATGCGCAGCAGCGGCGTATCGATCGTCTTCATCGAACAGGTCTCCTGGAATGCAGACAGCCGCCATCGTGCCTGAATGCGGCGCGGTTTGCGCGAGCCGATGGCCCCAATGTGCCGACGCGCAATAAGCCGGCACCATTTTGCCGTGGATGGGGCCCCCACCACCGTGTGGCGGCCCACGCCGCCAGGCATTTCCTCATGAGAGCAGTTCGAGCGCCCAGAAGACCGCGCACAGCGCGAGCAGCCAAACGGCAATCTGCAGCAGGATCGCCGCGTTCAGAAACCAGCTGGTCAGTTTCGACATTGCGTTTTCTCCGTTGGTCGACCGCCCGAGACCGACTTTCGGCACCGGCATCCGGATTTTCCCTTGGCACAGGCTCACCGGGTGATCCACCGCATCGTTACCGTAGCCGTTCTGATCACTGCCAGGAGACCAGCCGATGAGCGCGATGATGTCCAGCCCCGAAACCGAATCCGTCGACGACCGCGACGATTCGGCGAGCAATGCCCTGTACCTGCACCTCTGTGTCACCGACCCCGAAACGGTGGCGGCGCTGCTCGAATCGGCCGAAGGGCGGGATCGCCAAGACCTCGCGCTGACCGCGCTGAAGATCGGCATCATGTCGCTGAAGGCCGCGCGCGGCACCGTCGATGGCGCGGCGATCCGCCACGAAGGCGACCGCCTGCTCGGCACGCTCGAGGAACGGCTGCTGAGGCACCGCGAATTGCTCGACGAGGTGCTCGGCGGCACGCTGCGCAACTATTTCGATCCGGCCAGCGGCTCGTTCACCGACCGCATCCAGCGCCTGTTGCGCCAGGATGGCGAACTGGCCGCAGTGATCGCGACGCAGGTCGATTCGGCGCGTCGCACACTCGACGAGATGCTGACCAGCCACCTCGGCGACGACAGCGCGCTGCAATCGCTGCTGAGCCCGGAGGAGGGCAATGAGTTCATCGCCGCGTTGCGCGGCCAGATGACGCAGGCGCTGACGCTGCAGAGCGAAGCGATCGCCGGCGAGTTCTCGCTCGACAAGGCCGACAGCGCGCTGAGCCGCCTGGTGCGCGAACTGAAAGACCGGCATGGCGATCTGGAGCGCAAGCTCGGCGAATGGGTCACGTCGGTGGTGGCCGAGTTTTCGCTCGACAACAAGGATTCGGCGCTGTCGCGGCTGGTCGGTCGGGTCGAGCAGGCGCAGGGGCAGATCAGTGCGCAGTTTTCGCTCGACAACCCGGAGTCGGGCCTGACGCGCATCGTCGAACGGCTGGAGCGCTTCGAGCAGGCGCAGACCGAGCGTTCGCAGGCATTCGAAGTGAAGATGACCTCGCTGCTCGAGCGCATCGTGACCCGCCGCGACGATGCGCGCCGCTCGACGCTGTATGGCAACGAATTCGAGCAGCGTGTCGGCGAGCAGCTGCAGACGCACTGCCTCGCTGCCGACGAGGTTCTCGAACCGGTCGGCGACAGCGCCGGCGTCGTGCCGCGTTGCAAGGTTGGTGATTTTGTCGTGACGATCGGGCCGGATTCGGTGGCCGCCGGCGCACGCATCGTCGTCGAGGCGAAGGCCAGTGGCGCCTATTCGCTGAAAGGCACGCTCGCGGAAGCCGACCTGGCGCGGCGCAACCGCTCGGCATCGGTCTGCCTGTTCGTCCATTCGGCGCAGACCGCGCCGGCCGGGATGCCGGAGCTGCACCGCTGGGGGCTGGACATCGTCGTCGTCTGGGATGCCGAAAATCCGGCCACCGATGTGCGGTTGAAGGCCGCCTATCTGCTGGCGAAGGCGCTCAGCGTGCGCGCCAGCCAGCACGACGAGGACGAGGCCGCGAGCCTGGCCGAAATGGACGGCGCGATCGAGGCGATCCGCAAGCAGATCAATGGCTTCGAGGAGATCCGGACCTCGGCGCGAACCATCGTCGGTGGCGGCGAGAAGATACTGAACCGGGCGCGGCTGATGGAAGAGGAAATCGGCAAACGCCTGGCGGGCCTGACGACCCAGGTCGGGCGTCTGCGCGCGGCAAGTGGCGACGCTGCGGGTTGAACGACGGGCCGCGTGATGGTTGGAGACGTTGCACGCGCGGCCGACGAACAGATCAGGAGCTGCGATGACATCGCGCCGGGATCTGCTCCTACGCGGCGGCTTCGCGGAGCTTTTACAGTCACGCGGGCAACCATCGAGGCAGCGACTTCGGTATTGCCATGACAGGCGTGGCGCCGGATCCGAAAGCGTTGAGGCGCGGAGCGGGGCTGGCTCGTCATGGGTGCCATGGGCAATCGGATGGAAAGCCGAAACAACATGCGAATCCAGCTTGGGGCATGGCACATTGACGTGAGGCTCCGCACATGACAGACCTGCGAGACGACAGCCGGAAGAATCCAACGACCGTCAGCATCCTGGTGGTCGACGATTCAGAAAATTTGCTGCAGACGATGCACGACTTTCTGGCCCAGCCCGATGTCGAGGTGCTGACGGCCAACTCCGCTGTGGCCGCCCAGAAGCTGCTGGCCGACCAGGACGTGGCGTTGGCGCTGATCGATGTGCGCATGCCGGAGATCAACGGCTACCAGCTGGCCGAGTGGATGCGCAGCAACGAGCAGACACGCAGCGTGCCGATCATCTTCATCACCGGTGAATCGGACGTCCTGGCGCGGAAGTTCATCGGCTATGGCGCCGGTGCTGTCGACTTCCTGTCCAAACCCACGGACCCCCGGGTACTGCACAGCAAGGTGCAGGTTTTCGTCGAGCTGTATCGACAGCGCCAGGCGCTGCGTGAGCGCAATGCTGAACTCGAGCGCATGGTTCAGGCAAACCAGGAGCTGGCGATGGCTTTGCGCGAAGCGCACAGCGAGGCGCTGCAGCAAGCGCATACCGATTCACTGACCGGTGTGTCGAATCGACGGCACATCATGAACCTGGCAGAGTCGGCCCTGCTCGATCGGCGCCGGCAGTCGCAGCCGCTCAGTCTGGCAATTCTCGATCTGGACCATTTCAAGGCCGTCAACGACACCTACGGGCATCACATCGGCGATGCCGTGCTTTGCGCGTTCTGCAAGCATGTCAACCAGCAGATCCGGCCACCACACATGCTGGGTCGACTTGGCGGCGAGGAGTTTCTGCTGCTGATGCCAGGTACATCGCTTGCCGAAGCGGACACGGTGCTCGAGCGGGTGCGCCGCACGCTGCAGCCTGCGGACTCCGTGCCGTACACCTTCTCGGGCGGTATCGCGCAGGCAGGTGCGGGCGAGCCGCTGGCCCTTGTCATCGAACGGGCAGACAGCGCCCTCTATCACGCCAAGCGCAGCGGACGGGATTGCAGCGTCACCCGTCCGGCACCGTTGTAGGGGCGGCGACTGCCAGGCTGGTCCAAAGCGGCGGACATCGAGCCTTCCCTTGTCTTGTTTTGCATCTACGACGAGGCGTTAGATTTCACATACTCGGCCCGGGGCGGCCGTTGAGCTCGCATGCGGCACTGATTTTTGTGGGAGGGGGCTTCAGCCCCGATTCGGGCTTTTGCACGACTGCGAATCGGCTGGCACAGAGGCGAGAGCAAAGGCGCAGTCCGAGCGCCAGCGAGGACCGCCGGGTCATGAGCCACGACCGGGTGCCGCCTGCCGCGCCGCTCGGTCTTGGCATGCAATTCGAAGGGCACGCGCGCACCCAAGAGCCCGAAGCGGGGCTGAAGCCCCTCCCACAAAAGCCACCCACCGCCAAGCGGCCAACGGCCGCTCCGGGTCGGCCACCGCCGGTCGGGCGACGATCGGTCGCCGGAAAGCTGACGCCCATGTTGAGCGATTGGATAGCCGACGTCTGCAGGAGGAGCCAGGCGACGCCCGGTTTCGCTGGGGTCCGGCAAGCGCGCGGCGCCAATAATCCGCCATGGACCAGACAGACAGCTCCTTTCCAGCCGGACTGCCGGCGCAGATCGACGATGCCAGCGCATGGCGCGGCGACGACATGGCCAGGCGCGCCGACGAGTGGACCGAGACGCTGGATGAAGCCGAACTCGAAGAGATCGACGCCGCCTGCGAACCGTGGTTGCGCCCGGGTATCGAACTCGGCACGCTGACCCAGCAAGGTTTCCCACTGCCGAATCTGGCCACGCGGCTGGCGCGGATGCGCGAACAACTGCTGAACGGGCGCGGCTTCGTGTTGTGGCGCGGCCTGCCGGTCGAGCGCTGGGGCCGGCATCGCTGCGCGGCGGCTTTCTACGGCCTCGGTGCGCACCTCGGCGCGGCGCGCTCGCAGAATTCCCAGGGGCATGTGCTCGGCCATGTGCGCGACCTCGGCCTGTCGGCCAATGACCCGAATGTGCGCATCTACCAGACGCACGATCGCCAGACCTTCCACACCGATTCGGCCGACATCGTCGGCCTGCTGTGCCTGCAGACCGCACGCAGCGGCGGGCTGTCGGCGCTGGTCTCGTCGACGACGCTTTACAACGAGCTGCGCGCGCGCCGCCCGGACCTGGCTGCAGAACTGTTCAAGCCGCTGGCCACCGACCGCCGGGGCGAGGTGCCGCCGGGTGCCAGGCCCTATTTCGAGATCCCGGTATTCAACTGGTTTGCCGGCCATCTGTCGGCGATCTATCAGCGCCAGTACATCGATTCGGCGCAGCGCTTCGCCGATGCGCCGCGGCTCAGCGCCGCGCAGATCGAGGCGCTCGATCTGCTGGACAGCCTGGCCGAAGATCCGGCGCTGCATTTCACGATGGCGCTGCAGCCGGGCGACATGCAGTTCCTGCACAACCACAGCCTGCTGCACGACCGCACGGCCTTCGTCGACTGGCCGGAGCCCGAGCGGCGCCGCTACCTGTTGCGTCTGTGGCTGGCGCCGATCGATGCGCGCCCATTGCCCGAGGTCTTCGCGCAGCGTTATGGCAGCGTCACGCCGGGTGATCGCGGCGGGGTTGTCAGCGCCGACGGGCGGCTGCGCGCGGCTCTTGAATGATCGCCTTCGCGCGGCGGCAGATCAGGACGGCATTGCCGCCTGTTTGCCGGCTGACGGCTCGCTTGCGCGTTGCGCCGATTTCGACCGCTGCAGGTCCCACCAGGCGAATACGAAGTAGACGAGCGTGCACCAGATCGTCACCTCGTAGAACAGCTCGCGGTTCACGTAGTACTCGTAGAGATCGGGGCTGTGGAACAGCACGCGCCACGCGAGCACGGCCGGCACGACCAGGCCGACGACGATCCAGATTGCCTTGATGAGCTTGGTCAGGCCGGACGTGTCCTTCACGTGCTCGTGGCCCTCCTTGCGTGCCAGCTCTGCGTGGTATTGCTCGACCTGCCGGTCGAAGTCGGCCTCGCGCTGCTCGGCCGCCGGGTAGCTCTTGTCGGCGCCGGCCTGCTTGGCAAGGATGGTGTAGCAGACGATCGCGACGACCCAGGTTGGCAGGAACAGGTAGACGAACGGCATGATGTTGATGAGATTCAAGCCGAAGCCGAACACCAGACAGATGCCCCAGGTGACCAGCGCCGGCATGTTGTCCTTGACGCCCTTCAGCCGGTACCAGTTGCTCTTGTAGCCGAGCCTCGGAAAGAGGTGCTGTTCGGCGAACACGATGCCGCCGATCGGTACAAGCACCAGTCCCGCGTAGGCCAGAATCGGCAGGATGCTGCGGTAGATGAACGGGAAGCAGCTGCCGATCACGACCACCGCGCCGACCACAAGCGTCACCCGCTGGCGTGCGATGTTCGGGAATACGGCCTGGGCTGCAAGACCGGCGCGATAGAGGTTCGGATTCGCCGTGGTCCATCCCGCGATGATCACGATCACGAAGCCGGTGGCGCCGAGCGCGTAGTAGGCGACATCGCCGGGCGACACGACGGCCACACTCAGGTTCATGATCGACGCCGTTGCCGCGCCCATCAACGCCGCGGAAATCCAGGCGATGTAGTGGCCGAACATCATGCCGGTTGCGGTGCACAGGCCGTAGACCGATTTCTTCGCGTAGCGCAGCAGCGCCATGTCGACCAGGCCAAAGTGCGCAAATGTGTTCGCGGCCCAGGCGAAGCCGATCACTTCCATCAGCCCGATGCCGGGTTCCCCTTCGGCATTGATGCCGGTGAATACGGTTGCGCCCGCCAGGTTGACGAAATCGGAAAAACTCGCCAGCGTCGTATAGCCGGTCAGGGTTTCGTTCAACGCCGGCATCAGCACCATGCCGCCGGCGGTGAACATCACCATCAGCCAGGGCGTGCAGATGGTCGCGAACTGGGCCACGACGTTGAAGCCGAAATACGCCACCACCACCGCGATCACGCTCGCCGATGCGGCGATCGCGGCAAAGGCGACGTTGCTCGGATAGGGATAGATCTGCGGCGGAATGTCGAACAGCACCCGCACGGCCGTTGCCGACACCGTGATCATCGCGGCCGAGATCGCGACGAAGATCAGCACATTCGCACCGTTGTAGAAGCGCGAGAATTTCTCGCCCATGTTGCGATCGAGGTAGGTGTAGAGGCTCAGCCGTGTCTTGACCGCAATCGGCGCGGTGATCAGCCAGAAACTCAGCACGGCGAGCGTGTTGCCGATCAGCAGCCCGATCAGGATGTCGTGGATCGACGCGCCCATCGCGACGAAGGCCGCGCCGATGACGAATTCGGTTGCTGCAACGTGTTCCGCGCCATAGAGGCCGAGAAAATGGCCTGGTCCATGCAGCCGGTGCTTCGGAACCGGGAGCAGTTCGTCGTCCATCTGTGCGACGGATTGATGCTTGTCGATCGCCGATTCGCTCACCTGATCCTCCTGCTGTTCCGTTCTTCCCGGACGGCGGTCCGAGACGGGCGCGGCTCGCGGCAATCACCGGCCCGGCACGGGCCTGCGCGTGCGCCTGCTATTTTTCGATCAGGAAGCGCGCGCGCTTGATGACCTTGTCGGTGACCCACTGCGCATTCTTCAGCGCCTCATCGGTCGTGATCTGGCCCGCCACGGCCTTGGCAATCCGTGCGCCGACCGCCGTCCCCATGCCTGGAAACTCGGGAATCGCGACGTACTGGATGCCGGGGTGCCTCGTCGACCGTCGGTTTGTCCGGGTCGGCCGCCTCGATCGATGCCAGCACCAGTTCTGCAAACGGTGCTGCCTGAAGGTAGGCGGGATTCTTGTACAGCGACTGCCGCGTGCCCGGAGGCACGTGCGCCCAGCCCTCCTTTTCGGCCACCAGCTCGGCATACTGCTTCGAGGTTGCCCAGGCGACGAAGCGCCTGGCTGCTTCCTGGTGCGCGGACTGCGATGAAATCGCCAGCGCCCAGACCCACAGCCAATTGCTTCGCTTGCCGAGGCCGCGATCCGGCGCGAGCGCGAAACCGACCCGGCCCGCGACTCGAGACGCCGCCGGATCGGTGATCGACGCCGCCGCCACGGTCGAATCGATCCAGATCGCGCACTTGCCTTCCTTGAACAGCCTGAGGTTCTCGGCATAGCCATTCATTGCGGCGTCTGGCGGTCCGAAGTCCCTGAGCAGGCTGACATATTCCTTGACGGCGCTGGTCCAGGCTTCGCTGTCGAACTGAGGGCGCCAGTCGCTGTCGAACCAGCGCGCGCCGTAGGAGTTCGCCATCGCGGTGATCAAGGCAACGTTTTCGCCCCATCCGGGTTTGCCGCGCAGGCAGATGCCGTAGGCGTCACCTTTTTGCGCGCTGATCTTCGATGCGGCGGTGCGTATGAAGTCCCAGGTCGGTGCGGCCGGCATCTCGAGACCGGCCTTCTCGAACAGATCGGTCCGGTACATCGTGAACGACGATTCGCCATAGAAAGGCGCGGCATACAGCTTGCCGTCGAACGACAGGCCTTTCCTGATCGAGGGCAGCAGATCGTCGACGTCGTAGCCATCCGGCATGTTGCTCAGCTCGGACAGCCAGCCTCGCTTGGCCCAGATCGGCGTCTCGAAGGCACCGATCGTGACGATGTCGAAGCGGCCGGCGCCCGTTGCGATGTCGGTGGTGACCCGTTGGCGCAGCGTGTTCTCGTCGAGGCTGATCCAGTCGAGCTTGATGTCCGGGTTCGCGGATGTGAATTCGCCGGACAGGCTCTGGATCCGCTTCATGTCGGGATTGCTGACTGTCGCGATCTTCAGCGTCGTTTGCGCATTCGCGGGCAGTGCAACAAAGAGCGCGATGGCGACCAGCAGAACTGGTCCAGGCTTCATCGGATTCCTCTCATTGGGGAGATGGCAGGACCAGTCTGCGCCTTCGAGTCGAATGCTGTCAATGCGCGATTGATTGCCGAACCAGACTGCGCGTCGATCGCGGGGCGGCGCAACCGCCAGCTGCAAGCTGCTGCCGGCGTATTGCCGTGGCCCGCCAGATGGCCCATTTTTCCGATGCCGCGCGGACAACTGAACGCGAAGATCGAACCTGTTCCGGCGCCGCATGCGCGGCGCCATCTGGAAGGAGAGTTCGAGCAATGGGTGCTGAGAAATTCAAGGGCAGCTGCTTCTGCGGCGCCGTCGAGATCGAGGTCGTCGGACGGCCGATGCAGATGGGTTATTGCCATTGCAATTCCTGCCGCGCCCATTCGGGCGGGCCGATGGCCGCATTCATGTTGTGGAAGTCCGATGACGTGCGGGTGGTCGCCGGCGAATCGATGCTCGGCCACTTCAACAAGGTCGGCATCAGCGACCGTCACTTCTGCCTGCAGTGCGGCGGCCATCTGATCACCCGCCATCCGGACATGGCGCTGACCGACGTGCGCGCCGGCGTGATGCCGGACATCGAATTCCGGCCCGACATCCACCTGCACTACGCGGAGTCGGTGCTGCCGGTTCGCGATGGCGTGCCCAAGCTGAAGGACTTTCCGGCTGAGGTCGGCGGGTCGGGTGAGTGGATGAACGAGTGATTGCCTGATGCGACTGCGCACGCTGGTCCGCAGCGCGCGCTGGTGATCGCTCAGTCGTCGACGATCGGTGCGCTGCGTTCGACCCAGCAGCGCGACAGCCGGCCCTCGCGCACCGCCCAGATGCTCAGCCCGCTGAAGTGCAACCGGCGGCCGTCGGCCGGCAATCCGAAGATGCCGGCGCTGCGGCCGCTGCAGATCCAGCGTGCCGCGACACGGTCGCCGGCCGCCGACGCAAAGACGTCGGTGACCTCGTTGCGGGCGCCGCTGAGCCGCTGCTGGAAATCGGCCACCCATTGCTTGAACGCGATCCGGCCGCGAATCGATGTGCCGGCCGAGACCAGTTCGTAGTCTTCGCTCATCAGCTGGTCGATCGCGTCGAGATCGGGCCAGCCGCCCCAGACGCGCTCGAGAAAATCGCGTGCGAGCCGTTCGGCTGCCGCCTGCGGCGTCTCCGATGCGCTGCTGTCCATTGCTGCGCCTGCGTAGCTCAGGCGGTTGCCGGCTCGGCGGCGATCGCCGCGGCGGTGCCCGATATGACGATGCCGCCGGCCACCGGCACCTCGACATCGATCCGGCTTGGGCGTCCCATCGCCTCGCCTTGCTCGATCGTGAAGGTGGTCGGCGCCGCGATCAATCCGGCATCGCGCAGATAGCCGCCGAATGCGGCCGCCGCAGCGCCGGTCGCCGGGTCTTCGACGACGCCGCCGACCGGGAACGGGTTGCGTGCGTGGAACTGGCCTGGATGCTCCTGCCAGACGAGTTGCAGCGTCGTCAGCTGATGCTGCTGCATCAGCGAACGCAGTGCCTCGAATGGATAAGCGAGTGTGTCGAGGCGCGACTTCTCGCGCGCTGCCAGCACCAGGTGCCAGGCGCCGGCATACGCCTTGGCCGGCGGAATCCTCGGATCGAGCTCGTCGTGATGCCAGCCAACAAGCGCAAGCGCTGCGTCGACCAGATCATGGGCCGCGGCTTCGTGCCGTGTCGGCACCGAACGCAGCGACGCCCAGGTCCGGCCGTCGCGCAATCCCGTCGTCACCTCGACCTCGCCGGCGCGGGTCAGAAAGTTGGTGCGGCCCGGTCCGTCGATCTCGCCGAGCAACACGCCGGCGGCGATCGTTGCATGGCCGCAGAAGCTGACTTCCGCCGCCGGGCTGAAATAGCGCACCTCGCGCACGCTGCCGACGCGTGGTGCGAGAAAGATGGTTTCCGAATAACCGACCTCGGCGGCAATGCGCTGCATCTGCGCGGCATCGGGCAGCCGCTCGCCGATCCAGATGCCGGCCGGGTTGCCGCCGGCGGGATGGTCGGTGAAGGCGCTCAGTCGGTGCAGGTTGTTGTCGCTGTTCACGGCAGGCTCCTCAGGGATGGTGTTGCGCTTGTATTCTGAGTCGCCGGTGCGGTACGACAAGCGATGGTTTTTTGCCCTGAGACCCAGTCCAGCTGAGTCTCGCGGGCACGTAGACTCGTCGCATCTCGGGCCGGCACCGCACCCGGCACCTGCCCGCATCGGAGAATTGATGACCCGCATTCGTCGCCCTCCGCTCGACGCCTTGCGTGCCTTCGAATCGGCGGCACGGCATCGCAGTTTTGTCCGCGCCGCCGACGAACTGAACGTCACCGCGGCGGCGATCAGCCTGCGCATCCGGACCCTGGAATCGTCGCTCGGTGTGGCGTTGTTCGAGCGACTGGCGCGTGGCGTTGTGTTGACCGATGAGGGTCGTCGTTATGCCGAACGCATCGCCACCGCGATGCGGCTTATCGAAAGCTCGACCGAAGAACTCTGCGCTGCGCCGCTCGACGGACCGCTGCGGATATCGGCACCGCAGTCGCTGCTGCAGCACTGGCTGCTGCCGCGGCTGGCGTCGCTGGTCGAGCGCCATCCGGGGCTGCGTTTGTCGATCGAGGGATCGTCGCGCCTGGCCGATCTGCGCAGCGGCGCGACCGACGTTGCGCTGCGTTTCGGCAGCGGCAGTTATCCCGGTGTCGATGTGCGCCTGCTGATGGGCGATGTCGCCAGCGTGCTGTCGGCGAGCGCGCCGCCTGCAAACCAGCCGCTCGCCGAGTTCATCGGCAGCCGGCCGCTGATCCACGACGAGTCGGTCCTCGAGCAGGAGCCATGGAGCAGCTGGTCGCCATGGCTGCGCGAGGCCGGTGTGCGGCCCGGATCGGCGCAGGTGATGGTCGGCGTCTCCGACGCCAGCCTCGCGCTGGCCGCGTGCCGCGCCGGCGTCGGCTTGTGCATCGCCCGCGCGTCGCTGGTGATCGACGAAATCGAATCCCGTGCGCTGCATGCGCTGATGCCGTGGCGAACAACCGAGTTCGGCTATCACGTGTTGACGCGCCATGCCGAAGCGCCTCATCCGCGCATCGCTGCATTCCTGGCGTGGCTGACCGAGCAGGCCGAACAACACCAGCGCAGGGTCGCGCTGCTGACGGAGCACAGGCCGGCGAGCAGTGATGGTCATCCCTCGACGCGATGAAATGATTCGGGAGGACATCGAACTGCAACAACGGAGGTGTTCGGGTTTCAGCTGAAACCGGAACCGGTGATCGAAGATCGGCTGCGCCACGCATACTTGCATGCCATGCACACGGCGACCGAAACCCGCACCGTCAGCCTCGTCGATTCGAGCATCCGCATCGCGCTGATGCTGTCGCTCGGCGCCGCGTTGTCGCTCGGCATCACGCGCTTCGCCTACGGCCTGTTGCTGCCGCCGATGCGCGACGACCTCGGCTGGAGTTATGCGCTGGCCGGCGCGATGAATACCAGCAATGCGGCCGGTTATCTGCTCGGCGCGCTGCTGACGCCGCTGCTGCTGCGCCGTTATCCGCCGGCTGCCGTGATGTTGTGGGGCGCGGTGGCAGCCAGCGTGCTGATGGCGGTCTCCGGGCTGTTCACTGATACGACGATCTGGCTGGCGCAACGGCTGGCCGCCGGCATCAGCAGCGCGCTGGTCTTCATCGCCGGCGGATTGCTGGCCGCGCGGCTGGGCGCGACCGAACCGGCCAGGGCCGGGCTGCTGATCGGGCTGTATTACGGCGGCACCGGCCTCGGCATCAGCCTGTCGGCGCTGCTCGTGCCGTCGGCGATGGCTGCGGCGGCCGATCTCGCGCATCCCTGGGCCTATGCCTGGGCCGCATTGGCACTGGCCTGTTTCGTGGCAACCGACATCCTGCGCCGCGCCGTCCGCCGGCTCGCTGCGAGATCGGCGCCGGCGCAGGCTGCTGCAGGCAGCCGCACACCCGACGCACCCGTGCCGCTGCGCCGGTTTGCACTGGCGCTGGCCGCCTATGCGATGTTCGGTGTCGGTTATATCGGCTACATGACCTTCATCGTTGCGCTGCTGCGCGAGCAGGGGCTGGCCTCATCGACGGTGATGGCCTATTTCGCGATGCTCGGTATTGCGGTGATGGTCTCGCCCCGCCTGTGGGCCGGCCTGCTCGATCGCCGCCGCGATGGCCGCGCACTGGCGCTGCTCAATGCGCTGGTCGGCGTCGCGACGATCGCACCGGCCTTGTCCAGCGCGTGGCCTGTGGTGCTTGCGTCCAGCCTGTTGTTCGGCGGCGTGTTTCTGTCTGTCGTCGCGTCGACCACCGCCTGGGTCCGCCACAACCTGCCGGCAGCGCAGTGGGCCGCCGGCATCGGTGCCTTCACGATCGTTTTTGCTGCCGGCCAGATCATCGGCCCGACCGTCGTCGGCTGGATTGCCGATGGCCCTGGCGGGTTGGCGCGCGGCTTTGTCGTCTCGGCGCTGTGTCTGTGGATCGGCGCGCTGCTGGCGATGCGGCAGCGTGCAATCGCGCGCGAAGAGAAAACGGTGGACTGACGCGGGAAGCGCCGCGTCCGGGCACGGCAGCCAGCGGATTCAAAGCCGCTCGAGCACCGCGCGTGTGATGTCGGTGGTGCCGCTCGCGCCGCCAAATTCGCGCGGCCGCACCGCGCCGCTCTCGAACGCGCCCTGTACCGCCGATTCGATTGCGCGCGCGCCATCGGCCAGCGCGGCATCGCCGCGCCGGTCGGCGAGCCAGTCGAGCATCATCGCGGCCGACAGGATCATCGCCGTCGGGTTGGCGATGCCTTGTCCGGCGATGTCGGGTGCGCTGCCGTGCGCCGGCTGGAACAGCGCGTGGTCGTCGCCGATGTCGGCCGATGGCGCCATCCCCATGCCACCGACCAGCGAGGCGATCAGGTCCGACAGGATGTCGCCGAACATGTTTTCGGTGACGAGCACGTCGTATTCCCAGGGCTTGAGCACCAGGTTCAGCGCCATCGCGTCGACATAGGCGTCGCCATGTGCGATGTCGGGGAAGACGGCGGCGCGTTGGTGAAACACCTCGCGCCAGAACGCCATCGAGCGGAATACGTTGGCCTTGTCGACATTGGTGACATGCCCCGGGCGGCCCTGCGATTTGCGCAGCCGCGCCAGCCGGAACGCGAAATCGACGACGCGCGCGGTACCGGCGCGGCTGATCTTCATCGTGTCGTAGGCCGCATCGGCGTCGACCGTGCCGCGGCCGCGGGCGAAAAACAGCCCCTCGGTGTTTTCGCGCACCAGCACCAGGTCGATGCGTGTGCCGCGCGGATCGGCCAGCGGCACCGGCAGCCCGGGCCAGGTGCGCACCGGGCGCACGCCCGCATACAGGTCGAGCGCGAAGCGGATGTCAAGTTGCGGAATGACTTCGGTGCCATCGGCACCGCGCACATGCGGCAGGCCCATCGCGCCGAACAGCGTCGCATCGGCCGCGCGGCAGGCGGCCAGTGTCGGCTCGGGAAGCGCGACACCGGTGTCGGCAAAGTGTTGCGCGCCTGCCGGGTGGGTGACGGTGTCGAAGCCGCGGCCGATCCGCGTCCCGGTGCGGTGCAGCACCTCGAGCGCGGCGGCCATCACCTCGACGCCGATGCCGTCACCGGGCAGAACGGCAATCGAACAGCTGTTCATCGAAACCTCCTTTGCACGACCAGACGTTGTTGCCCCAAGGGCTTCGAATTGCATCAGGTGTGAGCACGGAATCTGCTCGGTCGATGCCCGCGGCGGCGACGCCCGACAGCATACGCGCCACACCGGCTGGGACATCCGCAGCGCAGGGGTCTCGAGGACCATGGAGGTCGATGCACCAGGTGCGGAACTCTGGGTGCGGGACTCGCTCAGCTAGAGCGGCCGCCCCGCTTATCGCGCCAGCGCCCCGCGCGGCCTCGCGACGGTCTCGAGGAAACCCGGCTCTGGCCGCGGCGGTGCGCGCCGTTCATAGGCATAAGCGAGCTGCAGCAGCCGTGCATCGTGGCCCGGCGCGCCGTAGAACGACAGCCCGACCGGCAATGCAAATGCGCTGCCCATCGGCACCGTGATGTGCGGCGCACCGGACACCGCGGCCGGTTGCGAGCTGCCGCCGACCCAGTGGTCGCCGCCGACCGGGTCGATCGGATAGGCCGGGCCGGTGGTCGGCGCAACGATCGCGTCGAGGCGGTGGCGGCGCAGCGCCGCGCCAAGGCCGTGCGTCCACGCCAATTGTTTGCAGGTGGCATTGGCGCGCAGATAGGCCGGGCTGTCGAGCCCGCCGCGCGCCTGCGCGGCCTCGAACGTCTCCTGCCCGAACCATGGCATCTCGGCCAGCGCATGCACCCGGTTGAACGCGATCAGTTCGGCGAGGCTGTGCACCTCGGCGCTATCGCCGCGGCGTGCCAGGTAGGCATTGAGCCCGGCCTTGAACTCGTGCAGCAGCCGGTCGAATTCCGCCGCGCCCAGCGCCTCGGTATCGGCGATGACGGTGACCGGATCGACCAGCACCGCGCCGGCCGCCCGCAACGTGGCGAGCGCCGTTTCGGCCAGCGCGTCAGCGGCGGGATGCACGCCGAAATGTTCGCGCGCAACGCCGAGTCGTGCGCCGGACAGCGCGCCGGCATCGAGCCGCAGGCCGGCCAGCCGATGCCGTGCCACGGCGGCGGCCGGCGCAGTGGTGGCCGGATCGGCAGGGTCGGCGCCGGCCATCGCCTGCAGCAGCAGCGCGGCGTCGGCCACGCAGGTGGCCAGCGGCCCGGCCGTATCCTGGCTGTGGGCCAGCGGCACCAGGCCGTGGCGGCTGACGACGCCGAGCGTCGGCTTGATCGCGACCACGCCGCACATCGACGCCGGCGACACCAGTGAGCCGTCGGTTTCGGTACCGATCGCCAGCGGCGCCAGCCCGGCGGCCACTGCGGCGGCCGAGCCGGAGCTCGAGCCGCTCGGGCTGCGGTCGAGCACATGCGGGTTCAGCGTCTGGCCGCCGCGCGCACTCCAGCCGCTGACCGACCGCGCGCCGCGGAAGTTGGCCCACTCCGACAGGTTGGTCTTGCCGAGCAGTACCGCGCCGGCGGCGCGCAGCCGCCGCACCAGCGTCGCGTCGGCAGGTGCCGGGCGAACGGCCAGCGCCAGCGAGCCGGCGGTGGTCAGCATCTCGTCGCCGGTGTCGATGTTGTCCTTCAGCAGGATCGGCACGCCGTGCAGCGGGCCGCGCATCCGGCCCTGCAGCCGCTCGTGATCCATCGCCCGCGCGATCGCCTGCGCCAGCGGATTGCGTTCGACGATCGCATTGACGCGCGGGCCCGCACTGTCGATCGCGTCGGCCCGCGCCAGCAGCGCATCGACGACGTCCGACGAATCGAGCCGGCCCTGCTGCAGCGCAGCGAGCAGCGATGCCACGTCGCCCGGCGGCACCGCCTGGCCCGCCAGCAATGGCGCCGGCCCGGCCGCAGCGAGCAGCGCCGAGTGGACGAGAAAGCCGCGCCGGTCGACCACCGCGCGTCAGATCGGACGAGAGAGGTAGGAGGCCGTCACGGCCGCCGATGGGCGGCCCGACCGGATCTGCGGCGTGCTCACGCGGCGAGTTTACAAGCGGGCAAATCCCGGTCGCGGAGCAACAAGCAAGCGGCGCTTGCTTGTGGGAGGGGCTTCAGCCCCGATTCACCAAGATTCCGAGGCCCCCGCAATCGCGGCTCAAGCCGCTCCCGCAGGTTCTGCCACCGACCGCAACCAATGCGCAAACCTCCGCACGCCAGGCGCAGGAGCTTCAGCGGCGCGGACATCCGACGAAACTCACGGGGCATCTCGCGGTCCACCCATGGAGAACAACCACAACGTCCCGTTGACGATGCCTTGCCCCGCGCCGAACCGCCGAACCGAACGCCATCGACCAACCCGGTGTCAATACCGGGACGGCTCACGGCGCCGGCCGCACTGAGATGGCGCGCGACATCAGTGCCGCGACGCTGTGGCGGCTGCTCGCCACGGTGGTGCTGCTGGCGCTCGTCTGGCACCTGCGCCAGCCGGTGATGCTGCTGTTCGGCGCGGTGCTGATCGCCGCGTCGCTGCGCGCACTGGCCAATCCGCTGGCAGACCGTACCCGGCTGTCGCCGCGCCTCGCGACCGGCGTCGTGTTGTTGACGCTGAGCGTCGTGCTCGGCCTCGGCTTGTGGCTGCTCGGCAGGCCGCTGGCCGAACAGTTCCAGGCGCTCGGCAGCGAACTCCCGCGCGCCTGGGCCAACCTGCGCGAATGGCTGACCGAGATTCCGCTCGGCGATCGCTTGCTGGTGCTGATCGAGCAAACCGACACCTCGGACCTGCCGTGGGAAGGCATCGCCGGCGTTGCCGGCACGCTGGCGAGTGGCATGGTTTCGCTGTTGCTGATCGTGTTGATGGGGCTTTATCTCGCCTTCGACGTTTACCTCTATCGCAATGGCCTGCTGCGGCTGTTTCCGCCACGCCGGCGCCGTCGTGTCGCCGAGGCGCTCGACTCCGCCGGACATGCGCTGACGCGCTGGCTGCTCGGCCAGGCGCTGACGATGGTGCTGGTCGGCGTCGCGGTAGCCGTCGGACTGTCGTTGCTGCAGATGCCGCTCGCGCTCGCGCTCGGACTGACCGCCGGCCTGCTCGAATTCGTGCCGTTTTTCGGGCCGATCGCCTCGGGCCTGCTGGCGGTGCTGGTCGCGTTCGTCGAAGGCCCGCAGCAGGCGCTCTACGTGGCGCTGCTGTTCCTCGTCATCCAGCAAGTCGAGGGCAATGTCGTCGTCCCGCTGGTGCAGCGCTGGGCAGTGCAGTTGCCACCGGTGCTCGCGGTCGCGTCGGTCGTCGTCTTCGGCACGCTGTTCGGCATCCCCGGCATCGTGTTCGGAACGCCGCTGATGGTCGTGGCAATGGTGCTGGTGCGCAAGCTCTACATCGAGCAGACGCTGGAGGCTGGCCGCATGTCCTGATCGACATCTTCACGCACTCGGCCGACCATTACCCGTCGCCGGTGTTGTGGCCGTTCACGCGCGAGGGCTTCGACGGCATCGCCTGGGATACCCCGTGGTTCCTGGGTCTGAACGCGCGTCGATCGCCTCAGTGAGAACCATGCACATGGCCTTGCTTTGCCACCGTGGACGGAGACGACGCGGCGCGATCGAGTCCGTCGAGGATGCCGCATTCGGACACCGGATGCGGCGATGTGCAGCGCGCCTGCAGGGCACGGAGCTCCTTTTCCAGTGCGCGCAATTCCTTGATTCGCTGGCTGACATGGCCGATGTGCTCGTCGAGCAGCGCATTGATGTCGCTGCAATCCTTTGCCGGCGACTCGCGCAGTTCGATCAATGCCCGGATTTCGTCCAGCGTCATGTCGAGGCTTCGGCATTGCCGCACGAAGGCCAGCCGCTCCACATGGGCGGGCATGTAGATGCGGTAGTTGTTGTCCGCCCGCGCAGGCGGCGGAAGCAGCCCCTCGCGTTCGTAGAAGCGGATGGTCTCGACAGGTGTTTGCGTGGCCTCGGCCAAGCTTCCGATCTTCATCAGCAAGCCTTCAACAGTGGAATCGACCCTGGGTTGACTCTAAACCCACTTCATGGTTTCAAATATTTTCTGGAATCAAGGAAACCTGCAATGAAGCATTCGCACGTCACGGATCACCTGGCCGCCAGCTGCGGGAGTTGCGGCAGTCCGTCACCAGCTCATCGAGCCGAAGCCGCGCAGCTCGTCGATGGTCGCAGTTTCCGCATTGCCACAATGGACTGCGCGGCCGAGGAGTCCGAGATCCGCCGCGCGCTCGACGGCGTGCCCGGCATTCGTGGCGTGCGCTTCCAGCTCGGGCGGCGCATCTTGACCCTCGACGCCGATCCGCCTTCGATTGCGCCTGCACTGACGGCCATCCGCAAGGCCGGCTTCGATCCGCAGCCGGTGGCCGCGCCCGCCGACGCTGGCGCGCACAACGCAGCCGACGGGCACGACCACGATGCCACCCGCGGCCAGCTGCCCAAACTCGCGGCCGCCCTGCTGCTGGCCATCGGCGCCGAACTGATCGGCTTCTTCGCGCCGGAGACCAACGTCTGGCGTGTGGTGGGTCTGGCGGTGGCTGCGCTGGCGATCGGGCTGGCGGGTGTCGACGTCTACAAGAAAGGGCTGGCCGCATTGCGCCATGGCCGGCTGAACATCAACGCGTTGATGACGGTGGCGGTCACCGGCGCGTTCCTGATCGGCCAGTGGCCGGAAGCTGCGATGGTGATGGCGCTTTATGCGATCGCCGAGGCGATCGAGGCGCGGGCGGTGGACCGCGCGCGCAATGCGATCAAGGGCCTGCTCGACATGACGCCGGAGCAGGCCTCGGTGCGCCAGGCCGACGGCGGCTGGGCGCTGTTGCCGGTCGGCGAGGTGGCGGTCGGCGCGCTGGTGCGCGTCAAACCGGGCGAACGGGTGCCGATGGACGGCATCCTGCGTTCGGGCCAGACCAGCATCGACCAGGCCCCGGTGACCGGTGAGAGCATTCCGGTCGACAAGGCCGCTGGCGACCTCGTCTTCGCCGGCACGATCAACACCTCGGGCAGCTTCGAGTTCGAAGTCACGGCCGCGGCCTCGAACTCGACGCTTGCGCGCATCATCCACGCGGTCGAGGAGGCGCAGGCGACGCGCGCACCGACCCAGGGTCTTGTCGACCGCTTTGCGGCGGTCTACACGCCCGCGGTCTTCGTCATCGCGCTGGCGGTCGCCGTGCTCGGGCCCTGGCTGCTGGACTGGACCTGGATGCAGGCCATCTACAAGGCACTGGTGCTGCTGGTCATCGCCTGCCCCTGCGCGCTGGTGATCTCGACGCCGGTGACCATCGTCAGCGGCCTGGCCGCGGCGGCGCGGCGCGGCATCCTGGTCAAGGGCGGCATCTACCTCGAGCAGGCGCGCCAACTGAAGGCGATCGCGCTCGACAAGACCGGCACGCTCACCGAGGGCAAGCCGAAACTGGTCGACTGGGCCGTCGTCGACCCGGACACCGAGTCGGCGCAAGCGGAGCACATCGCCTCGGTTTTGGCCGGTCATTCCGCCCATCCGGTCTCGCGTGCGATCGCGGCGGACCTGAAGCCCAACAGCGTCGAGGCGGTCAACTTCCAGGCGCTGGCCGGGCGCGGCGTGCAGGCCGACGTCGGCGGCGTGAGCTACGTGCTGGGCAACCACCGGCTGATCGAGGAGCGCGGCCAATGCTCGCCCGCGCTCGAGCAGCAACTGAAGCAGCACGAGGAGGCCGGTCGCACCGTGACCCTGCTGGCCGCGCCGGATCGCGTGATTGCGCTGTTCGCGGTGGCCGACACGATCAAGCCCTCGTCGCGCGAGGCGGTTGCGTCGCTGCAGGCGCTGGGCATCACCGCGGTGATGCTGACCGGCGACAACCAGGCGACGGCCAGCGCGGTGGCGCGCGAGGCCGGCATCGCGCGGGCGCAGGGCAACCTTTTGCCCGAGGACAAGCTCGGCGCGATCAAGTCGCTGCAGCGCGAGTTCGGCCCGACCGCGATGACCGGCGACGGCATCAACGACGCGCCTGCGCTCGCTCAGGCCGACATCGGCATGGCGATGGGCGCCGCCGGCACCGACACCGCGATGGAGGCCGCCGACGTGGTCGTGATGAACGACGACCTGCGCCGCATCGCTGAAACGGTGCGGTTGTCGCGCTCGACACACGCCGTGCTGTGGCAGAACATCACGCTGGCCCTGGGCATCAAGGCGGTCTTCCTGGTGCTGGCCGTGTTCGGCAGCGCCACGATGTGGATGGCGGTGTTTGCCGACATGGGGGCGAGCCTGCTGGTGGTATTCAATGGCTTGCGATTGCTGGGCAAGGCGCATGGCAGGTCATGACAAGCGAGACTATCGTGCTCGTGCTCGTGCTCGCGCTCGGCCTTGCCGCAGCGCTTGCACTCATGGCGATGCTGTTGTGGTCGATCGCCTTTCCGCCGCGGCGCTTGTGGCCGCCGATGGAGTCGACGCCGCTGAACCGGATGACTGTCTGGGCACTGACGGTGGTGATCTTCGCCAGCACCGGCGTACTGGCGGTGCTCGATTGGAACGCCTCCGGTTGGCCGGCTGCGCTGCGTTGGGGCCTCGGCGGCACGTTGATCGTGCTCGGCAACGTCCTGGCGTGGCGCGGTGCCTGTCGGATGGGCATGCAGGCGACAAGCGGCGCCGAAGGCAAGCTGATCACCGACGGCATGTACCGGTTCTCCCGCAATCCGCAGTACGTGGCGGACATGGGCATTTTCGTCGGCGCCACGATCCTGAGCGCCTCACCAGCCGTGTTGATGGTGGCGGCCGCCGGCATCGCCGTGTTGCTCGTCGCACCGCTTGCCGAAGAGCCATGGCTCGCGGCCCGGCACGGTGAAGCGTGGGCGAGATACTCGCGTCGAACGCGGCGCTACTTCTAGCATGCGCGCTGCGTAACCCCCTCTCCATTGCCACCGGTTGCCTGGTCTCAACAGCAGTCCTCACGCAAACGACAAGGCGGCACACCGCGGCGGCGCTGTCAGTGCCGCGAAATGGCGCTGCCTGCAGCATGCAGCTCGTGCTTCAAGGCGTGCGAATTCGAGAGGGCCGTCCGCCGAGATCGTGCGAACGCCTGCGGCATAGAGTTCGATGCCGGTCCGCCCCGCAGAAGCACGAGACTACTTGCCTGGCTTGCCAAATTGCGCGTGATTGACCGTCCACCTTGGGGGCTGGGTTGAGGGGCTGGCCCTCGTGCAGCCGGCTGGGGAACAGAAAGTCCTTTGGCTTCAGTCCCGCCTGCTTGATCCAGGCCTGCAAGGCGTCCCAGGTAGCCTGCGTGATCTCGAAATGCACGGGCCGCTGCGTCTTGGGCTGCATGACGAAGGCACGCGCCGCGACCTGGTCGCCATAGATACGTCTCTGACTTTCAGGGCGACGAGGTCGCATCCACGCAGCTTGCTGTCGATGCCCAGGTTGAATAGAGCGAGTTCGCGCACTCGGTCTTCCATCTGGAGCCGCAAGCGCAGCGTCCAAATGTCCTTGAGCTTTAACGGTGCCTTCTGTCCGACGATCTTGCCCCTGTTTCACGGCTCGCGCTGAGCGGTGTTACCTGCGGTTCCCATGATCGTTTCCCATCGAGTTGAGGGCCACACAGGATGCGCTCGCACGCCATGGACTTGCCGCTGCTCTTCGAGCACCAGAGTGTGCATCGGGTCGGGCTGAGGGTCAGCTTACGGGGATGTCGGCCGACTGCAAGTCCCGGCCGATTGCTGGTTTTCGTGACGTGCAGCTTCCGAAATGGCGAAACGATCATGCCGCGATCCACGAGCAGTCGGAGATCGAGAAGACAAGGACGCATGGCTGGGACGCGGGAAGGGCAAGGCCTCCAAGATTAAGCGCCGGCGCCGGCTCGGAACCGACGCCAACCATCTCGAATCCTGGCCCGGCCAGCTTGGACCCGAGCGGCCCGGCCGGTCGCTACCCGCCGCCGCATGCGCATGGCTACCGGCCGCCCTGCCAGCGGCCGGGCGCCCGTCACCGTCAACCGCTTACTCGAGCGTCGAGTCGAACAACGGCCCGCCGTCGATCGGCGGCCCGCCGTTCTTGCCTTGATCGTGCGGGACGCCGACCTTGACGGTGCCCTGGCAACTGCCACCGTTGCCATCCGACGCGGTAAACGCGACATGGTAGACACGGCCATCGCCCTTTCCGTCGCGCTCTGCGCGCAGTTGTGCAATCGAGGTACCGACGCCATGCGCATCGGGATGCTTCTTGCCCGGTCCCTTGACCTTCTCGTCCTGGCGGATGCCGTCGATGGTGATCACCACTGAGTCGCCGTCGGCATCGCTGACGCCATTGAGCGATATCGGCGTGAAATGATGGTTGGGCGGCCACAGCATTGCCGTCGTGGGCGTTGCGTTGGTGCAGACCGGCGCGGCGTTGGACGGGCAGAACGAGGACGAGACCCAGTCCGTGCTTGCATCCATGTTCACCAGCGTGCCGTTGTTCCCATTGGGAGACAAATCGAGAGCCGAGGAACTGCCGGCGCCTTCATTGAACTTCAGATAGGTGATCAGGCCGGGCTCGGCTCCGGTCAGGCAATTGTTCATCGCGTCTACGATCTGCGGCTGCGTTCTGGCCACTGACCAATAACTCACCTCGTCGATAGAACCCGAGAATTGTCTCTGTATCAGTGGCGACGCGGATCCTTCGACCCCGACCAGGAAAGGCTGTGTGCTGGTGCCGACAACAGTGCCCGGAAGTGGGCCCAAGGTGCCCCGCAGAGTCCCGTTCATGTAGATCCGAAGCTCGCTGCCGGTGTAGACGGCTGTCGCATACATCCATTCGCCTGGCACCACTGTCGCTGCTGGCGCAGATGCGGCCCCGTTGAAGCCGACACCATCGTTCATGCCGGACGTGATTGATCCATCAGGACGGATATTCATGCTGATTCCGGTGCCGCCAGCAGCCCTGGGGCGAGCCAGGACGGTCTGCAGTGGGCCGCTGCCGGTCCACCTGATCCAGGCCGCCATGGTCCAGGCCGCGCTCACCTGCAGGGTCGGGTGGTTCGGCACTGCGACATGGTCGTCGCTGCCATCGAAATCCAGCGCCGTCTGCGCGAACGCGGGCGACGCGAGGCCGGAAAGCAATATCGCACAACTCGCGAACCGGGCGACGATGGCACCTGATGTGCACCGTCGCTGGCCGCTACGGCCATCAAGGGCTGCAGACAGAGTTCTTGTTTCTTGACTGATTGCTGATGTTTTCATGGGTCCTCACTTGCGAAAAGATTTGAAGAACCCAAGGGCGACAGCCTCGATAGATCATCCCTCCTGAGACTTCCGCCGATGGGATCGGCAAGAATGTCTATGCGACAGGTGGGACGGATCTCCTTCAACCGCTGTTCGACCAGCTGCTGCCAAAAATGACGTTACACGCTTTGAACCTGCAGGTCAAACCGGTGGGTCGGGATAGGGGAACCCGTGCTTTCGCACGAAATCTTTCTTGGCGATGGCTGCAACCAACCGACCGCCTAGCCGCGTGCCTGTGGTCGCTTTCGGGGCGGTCTTGCGCCTTCACTCGCCTGAGAAGCGGTCGGTGAGCCGGGTGACTCTCGTCCAGCGGCCAGCGACAGCACTACCTCCAACCGCCGTCATTGGCGTTGGGCACTGTCGCTGATGCGAGTGGCCGCTTTGGGTCAGTCAGCGGGAGCAGGTGGTTCGCAATCGAAGGACTGCACCCGCTGCGTTGCCGTCGCTCAAGCGACTGGTATCCGATTCCAGACTGAACTGAGTCACTCGATGTCGATGTCTGAGCGACTGCGGTGCTCATCATCGGCCATTCGATGGTTCATGAACGGCGCGACCGCTCTACCGCCGAAAGGGAACATTGACCAGCCCCGATACTTCAGGCTGGTCTCACACCAGATCTCGGCGCAATGCAACGCTGGGTCGTAGGAAAGACGGCGAACCGCCGCGTCCTGGGATCACTCAACGACTTGGCATTCCTACAGCGCCAGCGAAGCGCGCGAGGCCATTGCCGAACTCGGCTCGCCCGTGGTGGTGAAGGCCTGTTCGGTTGACGTGCCGCACAAGTCGGAACACGGCCTGGTGAGCCTGAACGTGCGCAGCGCCGACGAAGCCGCGACGCTGTTCGAGGCGCAATGGGCCAAGCTGCAAGACCTGGATGCAGCACGCGACGGCGTGATCGTCGCCGCGCAGCACAAGGGGCGGCACGAATGCCTGGTCGGCGCGCGCCACGACCCGCTGTTCGGCCCGGTGGTCGTGGTCGGCGACGGCGGCAATATGTCGAGGCACTGCAGGACATCGCGCTGCTGGTCCCGCCCTTTGACACGGCGGAGGTCGTGGCTGCGCTGCTCAAGCTGCGCATCGCCCCGCTGCTGGCGGGCGTGCGCGGCGAGCCGGCGCTGGACGTGCAAGCGCTGGCGGCAGTTGCAGTCGCCGTGGGCAAGCTGATCACGGCTGCGGCGGGTCGCGTCACCTCGATCGACCTCAACCCGGTGATGCTGGGCGCGGTGGGCGAAGGCGCGCTGGTGGTCGACGCGTTGGTCGAACGGGGTTGAGGGAAGGCGCCGCGGCAGCTGCCATGCAAACCATGCGCAGACCGCTCGGCCAGCGCCACCACCACCGTTCCGGGTCGCAAGCATCCGTCGGTGTCGAAATGACTCATCAGCAAGTGGCGGCTTGTGGGCACAAAATCGTCAACGTCCGCTGTGCGGTGATGAAACACAAAGGGCACACCCGTGGCAACCCAAGCCACCGTATGCAACGCGCTACAGCGAAGCGGTCTTCCTTGACCAACATCGACGCGAGCGGCGGGCCCAAGGATGCAAACTGGCGCTTGGCCACCATGCCGCGCGAAAGAGCCGTCGTTCGAAGGCGGTCGGAAGTTTTGGTTGCGAACCGGGCTGCAAGGGCGTAGCGTGGTTCCGTGACTGGGACGGGTTGTCTGTCTGACAGTGCCGAGCATCCAGGTGAACCTAGCAGCACACGCCACCAACCTGGAGAGCACAGAATGAGCACCTATCTCACGCGAGCCCGATATAGCCAAGAAGCGTTCAAAGGCATGACCGCCAAACCCGAAGATCGGGAGGTCGCGGCGAAGGCGATGTTCGGCGCGACCGGCATGAAGCTTCATCACATGTGGTATTCGGGCAATGGCGAAGTCATCTGCATCGCCGAAGGGACAGCCGTTTCCGTGGCTTCGGTGGGCATGGTCGTACTGGCCAGCGGTGCCTTCACCAGCGTCGAGTCGACCGAACTCATCAGCATGGGTCAGATGGTGGAGGCCATGGGGAGCGCTGGCGCAGTCGCCGCCAAGTTTCGACCACCCGGAAAGTAGCGAGTGCCTAACCATTACGACCGGCTTCGAGCAACCCATCGACCGTATGCGAACCCAGCGTCGAGGCACACTCGACATCAGAAGCCTTGCCCGTTAACAGGTGATCGAGCCGACGATGATCAATAACGGCTTCCCGACGATCTTGCCGATCGGCCCTTCGTGTCTCGACGCCAGCGAACCGACCAGCACCATCGCGCCGATGCTCGCGGGCAGCAGTCGGGCCGTGTGCCTCCGGCCCGGCGCCGTGACGAAATCGCCCGGCGCCGTCCGCGTGTCATTGCGAGATCGCGTTGGTGCTGATCACCTCGGCCCACCGCTTGCCTTCGGCGCTCAGCCAGGTGCTGGTCTTGCCGGCATCCATCCAGGTTGCGGTCATGCCGCGGTCGGCCATGCCTTTCTGGAATTCTGGATTGGCGACAACCTTCGCCAATGCGGTTCCAAGCTTGGCCACCTGCGCATCGGCGAGCTTTGCCGGTGCCATCAGCAAGTAAGCCTGCTCGACGACGAATTCCTTGTATCCGGCTTCGGCAAGCGTCGGCACATCGGGCAACTGCGGCACGCGCTTCGGGCTCGATACCGCCAGCGCGCGCAGCTTGCCGCCCTGCACCTGCGGCAATGCACCTGGCAGCACGAGGAAGGAGCTGTCGACCTGCTGGCCGATCAGCGCGGTCATCGCCGGCGCGCCGCCCTGGAAGGGGACGTGCAAGGTCTTCATGCCGGCGAGTTGCGCAAAATACGCCATCGCGAGGTGGCCGCCGGAGCCGACGCCGCCAGACGCATAAGTCAGCTCGCGCTTCCTGCCTTCGGCGACAAAATCGGCCAGCGTCTTGATCGGGCTGGCAGCGGGCACCACCAGCAGTTGCGGCAGCGTGGCGACCATGCCGATCGGCTTCAGGTCCGACGGCTTGAAGCCGGCGGTCTTGTACAGCGATGGATTGACGGTGATGACGCCATCGGCGGCCATCAGCAGCGTGTTGCCGTCCGCTGCGGCATTGACGACCGCGACCGCGCCGATGTTGCCGTTTGCGCCACCGCGGTTGTCGACGATCAGGTCACGCCCGAGCGTGGTCTTCAGCTGCTCGGCGAGCAGCCGGCCGGTGTAGTCGAGTGCACCGCCGGGCGGGAACGGGACAACGAGGCGGATCGGGTCTTCGGCGAAGGCCGGTGCCGCGCAGGCGGCGCTCGCGATCAGCGCGAGAAATTGGCGGCGGACGATATTCGACAGCTTGGTCATGGTCTGGTCTCCTTCGATGTGATTGGATAAATAACCGGATGGGGCAGGGGTCGGGCAACTACTTGTTTGCGCCGCCGAGCGGTGCCAACTGGCTGCCGCCACAGACATGGATCACCTCGGCAGTGATATAGGCGGCGCCCGGTGACAGCAGGAAGGCAACGGTGTTGGCCACGTCCTGCGGCGTCGCCAGGCGGCCCAGCGGTGTCTGGTTGATCTGGCGCTCGGCCATCGCGCCAAAAAATTCCTCGCTGCGGCCGTCCATCGTGAAGGCCGATGGGATCAGCCCCGGCGCGACGGCATTCGCGGTGACGTTGAACGGTGCGAGCTCGCGTGCGATCGACCGCGTCAGGCCGACCACACCGGCCTTGCCTGCTGCATAGGCCGGTGGTCCGCCGGCGACCCAGGCACGCGACGCGATGTTGACGACGCTGCCCGATTGCTGACGCTCCCAGTACGGAATCACCTGCTGGCACAACACCGCCGGCCCGCGCAGGTTGACGGCCATCATGTGGTCCCATTTGTCGGGGTCGAAATCGCGCAGCGATCCGCGATGGTTGACAGCGGCGTTGTTGACCAGGTTGTCGATGCGGCCGAAACGTTCGCCGACCAGCGCGACCAGCGCGGCGATGCTCGCGTTGTCGCCCATGTCGACGCGGGCCGGCAGCAGTTGCTGTCCATCGGCGAGCGGAATCTTCGCCGCCAGCGCGTCGGCGCGGCCGATGTCGAGGTCGGCCAGCACGACGTGCATGCCGTCCTCGGCGAGCCGTTCAGTGATCGCGCTGCCGAGCGCGCCGCATGCGCCGGTGACGATGGCGACCGGGCGTTGTGTACTTGTATTCATGGCTTGGTTGTTGGTGATGGAAAAATTGGTGCCGTCATGCAAGGGCTGCGCGCCGCGCCAGGTGCGACAGCGCGACCGAATAACCTTCGATGCCCATGCCGGTGACCACGACGTCGGCTGCCTCGGCATAGAGGTCGGTGCGCCCGGGCTTGGCGAGCTTGTAGACGGCAGAGATATGAACCACCGCGACCGGCACACCGGCTTCGGCAACCGCTTGTGCGAGCGAGCGGCCATAAGGCGTCAGGCTGGCCGGGTTGATGACGATGCCGTCGATCGCATCGACGCGTTCATGCAGCCAGTCGACCAGCACGCCTTCGTGGTTCGACTGCACGCATTCGAGGTCGATGCCGAGGTTGCGCGCCAGTGCATCGAGTTGCTCGTCGGTCTGCGCGAGCGTGGTGCTGCCGTAGCGCGCCGGATCGCGTTTGCCGAGGCGGTTCAGGTTCGGGCCATGGATGACAACGAAGCGCCGTTTCGTTGCTGCGGGTTGGGTGGTGGTCGAATTCATGATCTTTCCGAACAGCGTCGAAGGTCAGCGGGTGTGCCTCGAGTGCGCATCGCTGATCCAGCGTTGCAGCAGCATGTGGTTGCGTGTCAGCTTGTCGAGGTCGGTCTGTCTGGTGCTGAAATCCTCGGCGCTGATCCAGCCTGCAAATCCGGCATCGACGAGTGCGGCGACGATGGCCGGCAGATCGAGCTGGCCTTCGTCCATCGGGCACCAGTGCCATTGCCACGGTCGGCCTGCGCCGGGCGACGACCAGACTGCGTTTTTGATCTGCACATGGGTCAGCCGGTCGCCGATCAGTTCGAGCGCGAGTGGCGGATGTTCGTAGCCTTCGACCGCCAGGTTGCCGAGGTCGTAGAGCACACCGACGGCTGCCGTGTCGATGCCATCGAGCATGCGCAATGCCATTGCCGCGCTCGGGCAGACGGTGGCCTGATGCACCTCGAGCGCAAAGCGGACGCGGTGGCGCAGCAATACCGGCTCGAGGTCCGACAACCAGCGCCGCAACCGCTCGATAGCCGGCCGGTACGGGCCGGGTTCACGCGTCGACGGTGCCCAGACGCGGATGCGTGAGACACCGATGTCGGCAGCGATGCCGATCAGGTCCTCGGCGGCAGCGATGTCGCCGACCGTCAGGTAGGGGCTCAGGCCGACGATCGACAGGCCCGCTTCGATGCAACGTGCCGCGATCTCTTGCAAGGCACCAGCGTTCTGCGCAACGGTGCAGCGGTTGTTGCTGCGGAAGTTCCAGCCAGACGCTCCATCGAGCCGATCGACATCGTCGCTGACCCTCCACTCGATGCCGGCGTAGCCACTGCTCGCGGCCGCCGTGATCAGCTCGGCGGGGGTCAGCGAGGGTGTCGAGGCACTGGAGACGGCGAGTTGCATGGTGTGGTCGGGTCGCGATGGGAGTGGCGGCGTGAAGTCACTGTATGTGGAGTGATCGCTCATGTAAAACGAAGTTTCGGAGCGGGTAACATGACCATTTGGTCATGTATTAGCTTCGCCATGAACCCCAATGCAATCTCGCTGCGCCATATCCGCGTCTTTCTGGTGATCGTCCGTGAGCGCAGCCTGCGCCGCGCCGCGCAGGCGCTGCACATCACCGAATCGGCGGTGTCGAAATCACTGCGCGAGCTCGAGAATGCGGTCGGTGTCCGGCTGCTGCAGCGTGATCGCCGAGGCGCGACGCCGACGCCCGCCGGCGAGACCTTCCACCGCCATGCGACACAAGGCGCGGCCAGCCTCGCGCTGGCATTCGAGGCGGTGCAGCGGCGGCGCGAACCGCGCGAGCCATTGCGCGTCGGTGCGCTGCCGACCGCTGCCGCGTTTGTGGTGCGGATTGCGGTGCAGCGCATGTTCGAGCGCTACGACGACATCGCGGTGCATGTCGAATCGGGGCACTACGAGCAGCTCGTCGCCCGGCTGCGCGCGGCCGACATCGACCTGATCATCGGGCGCATGGTCTCGCGCGACATGGTCGGGCTTTCGTTCGAGCTGCTGTTCGACGAGGACATCGTCGCGGTGGTGCGCCGCGACCATCCGCTTGCCGATGCGACGATGGTCTCGATCGATGCGCTCGCGGACTACCTGCTGATCACGCCGTCACCCGGCACGCAGGTTCGTGCAGTGGTCGACAGTTATCTGTTTGCCAGTGCATCGCGGCCGCTGCTGCGCCATCTCGATACGCAGAGCGAAACCTTCGCGCGCGCGTGGACGCTGGAATCCGATGCCGTCTGGTTCGCTCCGCGCGGCCTCGTGACGCCCGACCTCGAGCACGGCCTTGTCTCCGAACTGCCGCTGACCAGCCCGCTGCTGCGCGCGCCGTTCGGCATCACGACGATGACCGATGTACCGCGCACGCGGGCTGCTGCCGCTTTCATCGAGATCGTGCGCGGTGTCGCGGCAGAGCAATAACGCGGCAGCGGCAGGCCGACTTCTCAAGTGTCGGCTGCGCCCTCGTCACCGGTCACTCGGCCGCGTTCGGACCGCAGCCGATCCGGAACGACTCCTCGCACCAAGTTCGATTCGCTGAAAACGACCGGTTGAAGTCACTCGACTTGCGACCCCGAAGTAGACACGTCGCGTCGACGACCCATGCGCCGCATTTGTTGCCGCCTCAAGGGGCGATGACATCGAGCGTCGGGAAGTAGGTCGTGAAACGGCTGGCGTCCCGGGTCAGCAGCGGCCAACTCTCGACGGCGGCGTGGGCACCGATGAAGAAGTCGGGCAGCACCTGCCCCTTGCTGCCGCCGCGTCGGCGGTATAGCGCGTAGGCCTTGGCTGCCAGGAAGAGGGCTGGCCGAGGAATCTCGCGCAGTTCCAGCGCCATGGTGAGCACCACGTCGTCGAGAGCTTCAAGCGTCGAGAACGACAGCGACATCTCGGCGTAGATGACCGGGTTGATGGCCAAAGCATGCAGCTTGGCCTGGGCGCGCAACTGCGCGATGGACCAGTCGGCCCATTGGGGATCGTTCTGCAACACGTCCACCAGGACGTTGGTATCCACCAGCAACATCAATCGTCGTCGCGCAGCAGCTTCATCAGTGCATCGGTCCGCCAGGCCACGTCAGCCCGTCCGCGAACCGCATCGAAACGGTCGCGGGTCGGCTTGCGTGCGCGTCCGGCGGGCCGTGCTGGGTGGAGTACCACTTCGCCGGCCGCGTTGACCGAGAACTCCACAGGTGTGCCCGGCACCAACTGCATCGCATCGCGAATGCGCTTGGGAATCGTGACCTGTCCCTTGCTGGTCAACGTCGTCGCCATGCGCGCTCTCCTTGGGTGTTACCGATGGACTGGATGGTAATACATCAAGGACAGGGCAAATTGGCGCCCAGCAGCAACAGATGTCGGCATTGACGCCGTACGAGTCCACAGGGCGGTCTCTTCCGCCGCAGACCACTCAGGGCGGAGCGTGTGCTGCACCTCTCATGGCGCCGGACAGCAAAACCGTTCTGCCGTTGGCAGACGGAACGGTGGAGAGCAGGGCCGTTGCGACCGCAGACGCCGCTATGGGCTTGTAATTCGCCGGGATCAGAAAGCCTGCGGCCTTGCCGAGTGCGGCGGCCAGCATCTCGCCGCGGCGTATCGGTTGTCCGAGAGCCTCGCGGTTTCCGACCAGCATCGAGGGACGTGCAATCACCGCTCCCTCGAACGGCATCTTCGACAAAACGTCCTCGAGTTCTCCCTTGACGCGGCTGTAGAAGACCTTCGAGTTGGAATCTGCGCCCATTGCGCTCACCAGCCCGAGCCTCGTGGCGCCTGCAGCCAACGCCGACTTGGCCACGGCAAGATTGGCGTCGTAGTCGATGGCGCGAAATGCCTTCTGGCTGCCGGCGACCTTGATCGTCGTGCCGAGCGCCAGATATACCTCGTCCGAGGGCGGCATCGCCGGCAGCGCGCCGAAGTCCACGACATGGCTCGTCAACTTGGCATGCTGCAGCGCTGGCTTCCTGCGACCAAGACTGTGCACGGCGATCACCGTCGGGTCGGCCAGCAGGCGCTGCAGGATTTCTCTGCCGACGAGGCCTGTGGCACCAGCGAGGATGACGGTTCGGCCTGCCATTTGCGATCCTTGCTCGAGTGAGTTTGCCCAGATCGCTGCTCGGACGTCTGAGTTCGAAAGTATGCCGGACAGGCGCGCGAGTGAGGGCGTGGCTGCTCGGTGTACCGACATTACTCGTCGCAGTCAGCCCACCGGCGCGGGTGCGGAAACCGGCATCAAATGATGCTACGGTTCGTGCCGACCTTCGAGAGGTGTGAACATGCGGACAACGATCAACATCGATGACGAGTTGCTGGCCAAGGCCACCAAATTGGTCGGTCCGATGGATCGGACTGCCATCCTGCATGAGGGATTGAAGGCCCTCATCGAGCGCGAGAGTGCCAAGCGCCTTGCCAGGTTGGGAGGTACGCAGCCGGCATTGAAGGCCGCGCCGCGCAGACGCGCGGGGAACCCAGCTTGATCCTGGCCGACACGTCCGTTTGGGTAGATCACCTTCGCCGAGGCGATCCGGGACTTGTCGAGTTGCTCGAGCGCACGGCCGTGGTGATGCATCCGTTCGTGGTGGGCGAGATCGCGTGTGGAAGTCTGCGCGAGCGCGTGGCGATCCTCGAACTGCTGCAGAACCTGCCGGCCGCTGCCGTGGCTGAGGACGACGAGGTCATGCAGTTCATCGAGCGCCATGTCCTGTACGGCAAAGGCATCGGGTACGTCGATGTCCATCTGTTGGCATCGGTGAAGTTGACCGATGGTGCGAGAGTCTGGACACGTGACATGCAGTTGCATCGGGTTGCAGCATCACTCGGCTGCGCCTATCTCGAGCCGGCGCACTGACGCATCGGTCACGGCTTTCGTCAAAACGCCGACCAGTCGCCGTCCCGCAGATGTCGCTCCGAGCGTACCTCGCTCGGGCTGACAATCCGGCATGACCGAATCTGCAACACCAACACCCACCGGCACCGATTTCAGCAGCCTGCCGCTGCCACCGGCGGTGCTCAACAACCTGCAGCGCCTGGGCTACCAGCGCATGACGCCGATCCAGGCCGCGAGCCTGCCGCTGGCGCTCGCCGGCAAGGACTTGATCGCGCAGGCCAAGACCGGCAGCGGCAAGACGGCATCGTTCGGCCTGCCGCTGCTGGCCAACTTGAATGTGCGGCGCTTTGCCGTGCAGGCGCTGGTGCTGTGCCCGACGCGCGAACTGGCCGAGCAGGTCACGCAGGAGCTGCGGCGGCTGGCGCGCGCCGAAGACAATGTGAAGATCCTCACCGTGTGCGGCGGCTCGACGATGCGGCTGCAGCTGGCGAGCCTGGAGCACAGCGCGCACATCGTCGTCGGCACGCCGGGGCGCATCCTCGACCATCTTTCGAGGGGGACGCTGCAACTCGATGCGCTGAATACGCTGGTGCTCGACGAGGCCGATCGCATGCTCGACATGGGTTTTGCCGAAGACATCGCCGCGATCGTGCAGATGTGCCCGCCGCAACGCCAGACGCTGCTGTTCTCGGCCACCTACCCGGAAGGCGTGACGAAGATGGCCACGCGCTTCATGCGCAACCCGCAGCAGGTTCGCCTGACCGAGCGCCACGCGGCGAGCAAGATCCGCCAGCGCTTTTATGAAGTGACCGAGGACACCCGGCTGCACACGGTCGGTCTGCTGCTGAACCACTACAAACCCGTCAGCACGCTGGCCTTCTGCAACACCAAGCAGCGCTGCCGTGAGCTGGTGGCGGTGCTGCAGGCGCAGGGCATCGTCGCGCTCGAACTGCACGGTGACCTGGAGCAGCGCGACCGCGATCAGGTGCTGGTGCAATTCGCCAATCGCAGCGCCAGTGTGCTGGTGGCCACCGACGTCGCCGCGCGCGGGCTCGACATCGCGCAGCTCGAGGCCGTCATCAACGTCGACATCACGCCCGACGTCGAGCTGCACACCCACCGGGTCGGCCGCACCGGCCGCGGCGACGAGGCGGGCTGGGCCTTCAGCCTCGTCAGCCGCAACGAGCTGGAGCGCGTCGGCCGCATCGACAGCATGCAGGGCGTCGACAGCACCTGGCAGCCGGTGGCCGAGCTGGTGCCCAGCGACGATGGTGCGCCGCTGACGCCGCCGATGGTGACGCTGCAGATCCTCGGCGGCCGCAAGGAGAAGATCCGACCCGGCGACGTGCTGGGCGCGCTGACCAAGGAAATGGGTTTCGACGGCGCGTTGATCGGCAAGATCAATGTCAACGAGTTCTCGACCTACGTCGCGGTCGACCGCTCGATTGCGAAGGAGGCACTGCGGGCCTTGAACGCCGGCAAGGTCAAGGGCAAGTCGGTCAAGGTGCGCAGGCTCTGAACCGCTGCCGCGCTGATGTCAGCGTCCGGCCGCGAGCAGCCGCAGGCAGCGATTGCCGCAACCTGCTTGACCCGCTGCAACACGGCAGGGCAGCTGCCGGATCAATCCACCTTCGCGCCCGAATAGCGGATCGGCCCGGCCCGGCTGGCGAGTTCATCGCGGATGTGCTGGCTCAGCTCCTGGGCTGTGCTTGCGACCAGGTCGTAGCCCTTGGCGTCGATCTCGCGCGCCTTGAACGCGGGTTCGGTGAGGATGGCCGTCACGTCGCGCTGGATGCGCTCGGCCAGCGCCGGGTTCATGCCGGCCGGCGCGAACAAGCCGACCCAGACATTGGCATCGATTTCGGGATAACCCAGTTCGCCGACGGTGGGCACATCCGGAAAGACCGGGGTGCGCTGCTTGCCGCCATAGGCCAGCGCCTTGATCCGGCCGGACTGGATGTGCTGCCGGGACGACGGTATGCCCGCCCAGGTCAGCGGCACTTCGCCGCTGACCACCGCCGTCACCGCCTGCGGAATGCCGCGGTAGGGGATGTGCAGAATGAAGATGCCGGCCTTCTGCTTCAGCGTCTCGGTCGCCAGCTGCGGCTGGCTGCCCGGACCATAAGACGCGTAGGTAAGCTGGCCGGGCTTGCTGCGTGCCAGTGCCACCAGTTCGGGCAGCGTGTTGGCTGGCAACGAAGCGCTCGCCACCAGCAGCTGGCTGAACGACACCATCCGCGTCAACGGCGTGAAGTCGCGCTGGATGTCGTACGGGAGCTTCGAATAGATGTGCGGGTTGATCGTGAAGGTGGCGTCGGTGGTCACCAGCAGCGTGTGGCCGTCGTTGGAGTTCACCATCGCCTCGGTGCCGATCAAGGTATTGGCACCCGGACGGTTGTCGACCGTGACCGTCTGGCCCCAGCGCTCCTGCAGCTTCTGCGACAGCGAACGCGCCAGCACGTCGACGCCGCCGCCTGCCGGGTACGGTACGATCAGTCGCACCGTCCGTGTGGGCCACTGTGGCGCCTGGGCCCAGCTGGCAGGGGCCACCATGGCGATGGCCAATCCCGCTGCGATCGTTCGACGTTTCATGCCTGCTCCCGTATCCGTTGCCGATGAACCGCGCTGATTCTAGGCATGCCTCCGTGGGGGACATCGGCCCTGCTCGGACAGATACGGCAGATGAGGCGGCGCAGCCTGCGCCGGCCTCCTCGACGCCGCTGCCGGAACTGCGCCTGGCGCGGATTCCCGCCGTGTCGCAATCGCGCTACCTCGGCGACCGCTGGTCTTATCTGGAGGCCGGGCACAGCGACGCACCGCCCATCGTCATGCTGCACGGCATCGGCGCACATGCAGCGTATTTCCGCTTCCAGCTCTCGGGGCTGGCAGCTCACGCCAGGGTGCTGGCCTGGAATGCACCAGGCTACATGCTGTCGGACACGCTGCGCAACGCCGAACCGCAGGCCGCCGACTATGCGCAGGCGGTGGCCGACTTTCTCGACGCCACCGGCCTGCAGCGTTGTCTGCTGACCGGCCACTCGTTTGGCTCTGCAGTCGCGCAGGCTTTTGCGATTGCGCATCCGGAACGCGTGGCTGGCCTGGTGCTGAGCGGCGCCGGCGTCGGCCAGCGGGTCTTGTCCGCGGAACGGCGTGCGGCCTACGAAGAACGTGTTCGGCGCTTGCGCCTCGGCGGCTTCCAGTATGGCAACGCCGGAGCCGACCGCCTGGTCGGTGACACCGCCTCGGCTGCGGTGCGCGAATTGGCAACCGAACTCGCGCGCGCCCTGCGGCCGGAAGGCGTCGAGCGGGCTGCGGCGTTCCGCTTGTCGTCGTTCTACAGCCCGGATCTGGCCGGCCGCCTCGAGATGCCGGTGCTGCTGGTGCAGGGCGAAGAGGACCGGATCAATCCGCGCGCCGAGAATGCCGATCTGCTGCTGCCAAAACTCCAGCGGGGCGAGATGATGCTGTGGCCAGGCATCGGCCATCTGCCCGAACTCGAGGCAGCCGAGCGCTTCAATTCGACGCTGCTCGACTTCGCGCGTCGCTGCGCCTGGCTGCGGGCATGACGACGCCGCCAACAGTGCCGGCCGGCGACGATCCCGGCCCAGCGGTTTGGCTGGACCTGGCCCAGGCCGCGCTCGACAAGGCCTATGACCAGGCGCAGTGGGCGCCCAACATGGCGCAGGTCCTGCAGCGCTTCGGCAGCGCAAGCGAGGCCGCGCGCCAGCGGCTCGGCGCGCCACGTCGGCTGCGTTATGGACCGGCCGATGTCGAGCAGCTGGACTTTTTCGATTGCGGTCGCGAAGGCGCGCCGCTGGTTGTCTTCCTGCACGGTGGCGCTTGGCGCAGCGGGCTGGCACGTGACTACGCCTTCGTCGCCGAGCTTTATCTGCCTGCCGGAATCCATCTGGCTGTGCCCGACTTTGCGTGGGTGCAGGACTGCAATGGTGACCTGCGCGTCGTCGCGGATCAGGTACGCCGAGCGATCGCATGGGTTCACGAACAGGCAGGGTCGTTGGGAGCCGACCCTGATCGCCTGTTCCTGAGCGGCCATTCATCGGGTGCCCACCTGGCAGCCGTGGCTGCTGTCACCGACTGGGCCGCGCGCGGGCTGCCTGAGGACCTCGTCAAGGGCTGCGTGTTGTGCAGCGGCAGCTACGACCTGGAGCCGGTGCGGCGTTCATCACGCAGCCGCTACCTGTCGATCGATGACGCCGCAGCCCACGACCTCAGCCCGATCCGGCATCTGGATCGACTGAGCCAGCCGCTTGCCGTGGCGTGGGGCTCGCTCGAATCGCCCGAATTCCAGCGCCAGGGGCAGGCGATGGCACAGGCCGCGAGCTCGGCCGGCTTGTCGGTCGAATCGCTGGTGGCCGAAGACTTCAACCATTTCGAGATCCTCGAGACGCTGGCCACGCCCGCCGGGCTGCTGGGCCGGGCTGCGTTGCGGCAGGTTCTCGGCGACTGAGCCGAGGCGGCGTTTGCAACCGCTTGCGCGCCGGTTGCGCGCGCTCGCGCCCTCACGCATCAAGCGGCCGCCCAGCGGCACGGCGCTCGGCCTTGCTTTCGTGATCCGGCCTGGACCTTGATCTCGCTGCGCTGAGTGCGGCGATTGACGCTGGCTTCGCAGCGACACATCATCGTGCATGTCCTACAGCCCATCGACGGAGTCTCCAGCCGTTCGGGTCGGAGGCGGAGACGGCACCGAGGTCGGCCCAACGGCTCCCGTGGCCGACGTTGGTGTGTTGCTGGTGCATGGCATCGGCGACCACGCCGAGGGCGAAACCCTGCTGACTTTCGGCGACCCCCTCGTCGACTGGCTGCGCGAATGGATGAGCGGAAGGCGGAGCGGCCAACCGCGCGGCGTCGTCAAGGTCGGCGAAACCAGCCTGCTTGCCCGCCGCACCGAGGACGATTCGCCTGCCTATACGGTCATTGAGCTCGAGCAAGGCGTCGGAGGTGTCGCGCCGCGACAGGAACGTTGGCTGCTGGCCGAAAGTTGGTGGGGCGAAAGTGTCCATCCACCGGGGATTTTTGCGCTGCTGCTGTGGATGTTCACGCGTCTGCCACTGCTGGTCGTCTGGCATTTTTTCGGCGGCCGGCGGGCCGACCCGGCCACGTCGTCGCCTGTGCCGGCGATGACCAACGCTCACCGGCGCAAATGGGATGCACCAGTGCCTGACTGGCTGGCACTCGCAGGCAAGTCGGTGCTTGCTCCGTTGCTGATCCTCGTGATGCAGGCGGTGGTATTGGTCGCCGGCATCCTGAGCGTGGTGCCGTTCGGTGCCTGGCGCGAAGCGCTGCTGACAGCGGTGCGCGTGATGACGCTGACGTTGGGTGACAGCTTCGTGCTGCTCGAGCACGACATCCAGCGCGCCGCGCTGTGCGACCGTGGGCGCGCAGCCTCCGCTGGTTGCAGGCACGCGTCGATCGTGTGATCGTCGTTGCCCATTCGCAGGGCGGCGCGATTGCGCACGAAGCAATGCAACAGGGCGCCGCGCCGAATCTGTTCATCAGTGTCGGCTCCGGCCTTGAGAAGCTGGAGTTCCTCGGCCTGGTGCGCAGCCGCCGCCGGGGGCTGGTTGCCGGCGCGGTGGCTGCACCAGCATTTGCACTCGGCACCGCCGGGTTGCTGGCCGGCCTGACCGGCTGGATTGAGCAGGACACCGGTTGGTGGGTGGTGCCAGGTCTGCTCGCAGTGGCCGGCTATCTCGCCGGCTTTCGATTGAAGGACGTGGTGAAACGCTACCGCATCGAGCTCGAAGAGACGCTTGCGGCCTCGCGCCTGGCCAAGCCTGGTTCGGTGGAGCGCTGGTGCGATGTGTTTTCGACGCTGGATATGGTCCCGATGGGCCGCAGCTCGCTGTTGCCCAACGCGTCGCACATCGAGCGGGTCGAACTCCGCAACGAGTGTTCCTTCGTTACCGATCACGTGACCTACTTCGACAGCTGCTGTGGATTTGCCGCCTGGTGCTGGGTCGCGATGTCAACGCAGTCGAAATTGGCGCTTTTTGATGCCGGCGAACGAGCGGCCTTGCAGAAACTTGGCCTGTGGCATGCGCGGCGCGCCTTCGGCATCGGCTTCGGCGGCGGACTGGTGCCACTCGCGGTGGTGTTTTGCACGCTTGTCTTCACCGAATCGATGGCATTGATGGGCCAAGCGATCTTTGACGCGCTGAGCGCCGCCGACATGGATTGGACCCGCCGTGCACTTGAATGGCTGATGACGGCGCTGGCCGGTGGTGTCGGTCTTCTGCCGGGCTTCGAGAACGAGCCCGCCGATCTGCTGCGGCGGAGCCGCGTGTTGCTGACCGCGGCTATTTCCTTGCTCGCGTTGGCGTTGTGGGCGCTGCTGACACGAATGCTGTGGCGCAACGACGGGCGTGCCCGGTGGCGGGCCGTGTGTCGCGGGACCTCCGTGCTGGTCGGGCCGCACGCCGTCTGGTTCGGGTTGCCGATGGTGCTGTTTTGGTGCATTTTTGCGATGCTGCCGTTACTCGCCGTGATGATCGTCTCGTTCTCTCCCGAGGCATTGACACTCGGCGGGCTTGGGCGCGCGATGGCCAGGGTTGTTGCATTGATGCTCATCGTGATCGGACTGTTCTGCGGATTCGCCCCATTGGTGGTGGACAGGGTCGAGTTCGAAGAAGAATTCTTGAAACGCGGAGGCCATTTCGGATGGCCGCTGGCCACTGCGTTCGGTATGGGTTTCTACAGCTGGCTGGGCGCATTGATGTGGTCGGACGGCACCGGCGCCGTGATCGACCCGCGTGTTTTCTCAGTCACCTTGATCTTGTGCGCGATAGGCTGGCTGGTGGCGGTCAGCATCCGCTATCCCATCGCGAGGTGGCAACTCGCGCTTTCCTGGGCTTTTACGGGGCTACTGGCGTTCGGAACGGTTTGGCTCTTCGGGCGCGACGTCAGATTGCTCCAGCTCTTGCCAGGCTGCGTCGTCGTACTGGCGATCGCCGGCGTGCTGCGAGGGGTCGCGGTTCGTCGAGGGACAGCGCGGCCGTGAAGGCGACACTCGACAGCGACATCTTTGCCTCGCGCAAAGAAAAAGCCAGTGCCGAGTGCCTCGAGCGCCTGGCGGCCGGTGCGAAGCGCTGATTCGAAGGTTTCGCGTTCGACCTTGTCGATGCCGCGCTCGACCAGTTCGAACCAGTGGCGCACGTTGCGCGCGCAGGCGACGGTCTTCAGGTGCGGGAACTCCTTCTGCAGCACGTCGACGGTGACGACGGCGAGCCTGGCCTCGGCGTCTTGGCGCCGCACTGGAGTCCTTGGATGTTGCGACCGAAAGAGTCGGCATTCAGACCCCCAAGACATTGGCATAATCTGCCAATCTTGGTCTGGCGAGCCTGTTCTCGCACTTTCGGAGCCCGCAGCATGCCGACACGCAACGTAGTTCTGAGCGACCATCAACAGGAGCTGGTAGAGACCTTGGTGCAGTCCGGTCGCTACCAGAACGCGAGCGAAGTACTGCGTGAAGGACTGCGCCTGATCGAGGACCGCGAGCGGCTTGAGGAAGCCAAGCTCAAAGCCCTCAAACAAGCGGCCCGCCAGGGCTGGGCGGATATCTCTGCGGGGCGGTACGCCGATATTGCCGATGATCAGCTTGACGACTTCGTTGGGCAGTTGGGGCACCGTGCCGTCCAGCGGGCCAAGTCGGCGGGCTGATGCTTCGCTATCGGCTCTCGGACGCAGCCCAGGCCGATGTGATCAACATCCTTGCCTGGACGCACGAGCAATTCGGCGAGGCCGCCCGGCTGCGTCATGAGAGCCTGATCGTCGCGTCGCTGCGCGACGTGGCGACGCAGCCAGACCGACCGGGCAGCATCGCGCGACCCGAACTTGGGGCGGGCATTCGATCGTGGCACCTGCGACTGAGCCGGGATCGCGTCGCTGCAGGCGCGCTGGTGGTCCGCCGGCCGCGCCATTTTCTCGTTTACCGCTTTGAGCCCGGCCTTCTCGTGGTCGGTCGGGTGCTGCACGACGCCATGGAACTGGCGCGGCACCTGGACCCCGATACGTCCTGGGAATAGCCACCAGCGCCGATTGGCCGCCCGTTCCATCGCAGCGGCTTGGCGGGGACGCGGCTGCACCGCTGTAGTCCGGAAAGCTGCCCTCCGGCTCGAGCACTCTGCGATCAGCCTGATCAGGTGATCGAGGACAGCCGCAAGTGGTGGCGGGACGGCTCATCAGGGCGCGGGCGATCGAGCGTGCGCGAGCGCTCGCCACGCTGCCCGGTGCGGCATTGCGCACCACCAAGCAACGTTTCCGCGAACGCACCCAGGCCGGCTTCGATGAGGCCTGCAGCGCGGGCATCCGCTATCAGCTCGAGTGTTATTCCACCGGCGAGCCGACCCGCGTGATGCAGGCCTTCCTGGCGCGTCGCAACACCTCCAGATGAATCACACCATCCGATGAACCAACAACAGCAAACCTATATCGACGGCGCATGGACCGCTTGCCGCGGCGAGACCGATACGCCGGTGACCGACAGCTACACCGGCCAGGTGTTTGCATCATGGCGGACCAACTCGCCTGCCGACGTCGACCTTGCGGTGCATGCCGCCCGCCGAGCCCTCGACAAATGGTCGGGCCTGCCTCCGGAAACCCGAATCGACCATGTTCGGAAGGTTGTGCTGGCATTGCGCGAACGTGCCGACGAACTGACGCAGTCGATTTCGCGTGAAGTCGGCATGCCTCGCAAGTTGGCTGCGCGCATCCAGGTCGGTGCACCGATTGCTGCCTGGGAGGCTTATGCCGAGATTGCTCGCAGCATCGAGTGGGAGCAGCGCCAGGGCCATTCGCTGGTCCAGCAACTGCCTGTCGGGGTGGTGGCATGCATCACGCCGTGGAACTATCCGCTGCACCAGATCACCAGCAAGGTGGCGCCTGCACTGCTGGCCGGCTGCACCGTGGTGCTCAAGCCCTCCGAGCTGGCGCCGTCCAGCGCCTTTGTGCTGGCGCAGGCCATCGATCAGGCCGGGCTGCCGCCGGGAGTTTTCAACCTCGTGCACGGCGCGGGTGCCGACGTCGGCGAGGCCTTGGTGAGGCATCCGGGCGTCGACATGGTGTCGTTCACGGGTTCGACGCGGGCCGGCCGTCATGTCGCGGCGCTCGCGTCCGCCGACGTCAAACGCGTTGCTCTGGAGCTCGGCGGCAAATCTGCCGCACTGGTGATGCCCGGCGCGGACCTCGCTCCGGCGGTCAAGGCCACCCTGGCCAGCTGCTTTCTGAATTCCGGGCAGACCTGCTCGGCGACGACTCGCCTGCTGGTGCCGCGCGAATCGCTGGAGCGGGTTGCCCAGCTCGCGCGCGACGGTGTCGCGGCGTACGTGATGGGCGACCCCGCGGACCCGACGACCCGGCTGGGGCCGCTGATTTCGCAGGCCCAGCGTCAAAAGGTGCTGCAGATGATCGACCATGCGCTGCAGCAAGGTGCCGAGCGCTGGAGCCCCGAGCTGCCGGTTCCGCCGCAGGGCTTCTACGTGCCGCCTACCGTGCTGGGTCGGGTCACGCCTTCGATGGACATCGCCCGCGAAGAAGTCTTCGGACCGGTGCTGGTGGTGATCGGCTACGGCGACATCGACGAGGCCGTCGCCATCGCCAACGACACCGACTACGGCCTCGCAGCAACGGTCTGGGGTGCGACGCCTGCGCAGGCACTCGAGGTGGCGCGTCGGCTGCGCGCAGGCCAGGTCGATGTCAACGGCGCGCCATTCAACCCGGCGGCACCGTTCGGCGGCTTCAACAAATCCGGGCTCGGGCGCGAGAACGGACGCTACGGTTTCGAGGAATTTCTCGAGCCACGGGCTGTCCAGATGCCGGCCAGCTACTTCGAAACAACATCCTGAATACCGACGGCACAAACATGAACTACGAGCAACTCATCTTTTCGACCGAAGGCAGCACGGCTGTCATCACGCTGAACCGGCCAGAGCGCATGAACGCGCTGACCAAGCGGCTGGAGGCAGAACTTCGTAATGCCGTCGAGCAGGCGGGGCGCGACCCGGCCATCCGCGCCATCGTTCTGACAGGCGCTGGACGCGCCTTCTGCGCCGGCATGGACATGGACGACCTGGAAGTGCTGCCACCCGAAGACATCCAGGCCGAGGAGTGGATGCGGCCCTACGACATGAACCGCCGCAGCGACTACCAGACGCGCTACTCCTACTTTCCGGCGGCACCCAAACCCATCATCAGCGCCATCAACGGCGCCGCTGCGGGCCTGGGACTGGTGATGGCCTTGTACAGTGACTTCCGACTGGCGTCGGAGAAGGCGGCATTCACCACCGCGTTCGCCAAGCGCGGGCTGATTGCCGAACACGGCATCGCCTGGATGCTGCCGCGCATTGTCGGCCACGCGAACGCGATGGACCTGTTGCTGAGCTCCCGCAAGATAGACGCCCGCGAGGCGCATGCGATGGGGCTGGTCCAGCGTGTCGTCGCGCCCGAGGCGTTGCTGGCCGAAGCGATGGAACTGGCGCGTGCGCTCGCGACGGAAGTTTCTCCGCGATCGGTACGGGTCATGAAGCGCCAGTTGTGGGAGGCGCCCTATCAAAGCCTTGGCGAGGCCGTTGCGTTGGCGAATACGGAGATGTTCAGCAGCCTGCAAAGCGACGACTTCCGCGAAGGGGTGGCCCACTTCCAGGAGCGGCGGCCGCCCCGCTTCAGTGGCGGTTGAGCAAATTGCTTGTTGAGCTGTAGGTTGCGGACGAGCAGGATCGCCTGCCACCGGTGACCAGCGCATGGGGCCGGCGAAGAAGGTCGCGATCTCGACGGCGAGTTGGCCCCTGTTTTGCAAACTTGGCCAGACTCGGCCCCATCTTTTGTGAAACCGTCCATCGCCGGCAGATGCAGTTCATTCCGCGGACTGGCTGTCTTGTCGCAATCAACTGGTCGACTCGGTCATCGATCCATAAAGTTCGTTTCATGCCGCCGCGAACAGCGGCCCGAACAACAGGAGCCCGCCATGATCGACCGCCTCTTCCCCGCCATTCTGACCTTCGCAGTGCTGACCGGAAGTGCACTGTCAGTCGGATCGGAATTCTTCTCCGAGCAAGCCGGTACCGATCAGTCCAGTGCCGTACTGACCCTGCCCCGCGTCGTGATCACTGGCAGTGTCCAGAAAGCGGAAGTCGTTGCACAACGCCAGACCAGAATCTACGTTCAGTAGTCTGTTCGCCAGCAACCCACCGGGATGGGGCAGATCTGCGGCGCGCCAGCAAGTCTGCCGCGTGACCCGATCGGCGATCAAGAGCGACGCTGGCCGGTGCGCCGCAAGCCGATCGCTGCAATCGGGTTGGCGCCCTTGTTGATGTACAGCTCGGCGAGCGTTACGTTGATCAACCACGCCGCGACCATCAGCAGATCCCGAGGCCGCCCGGTGACTTCCGATCCGAGCAGCAGTGCGGGCGGCAGCAATAGAACGACCTGGGTGCCAGCCCCCTGGGCCAGCGCATAGGCTCGAACCATCCATGCCCGGTGGCGGCGCAGGTCGCCGTTGAGGATTGCCCGAATGCCCAGCAGCAGGAAGCCCGCCATCGCGCCACCGACCAGCATCCGGACCAGGAACAGCAGCTCGCCCTGCATCGCAGGGGGTATTGCATAAACGAGCGTCATCCAGAGGCCCGACAAGGCTGCGACGAAACCGAAAGCCACCGCGACCCGCCCGGCGTTGCGATGCCGAGCCGGCTGGGTCTGGCGCAGGCGCTCGTCGAACTGGAAGGCGCCGAGGATGCAGTAGATGCTCGCTGACACGATGTGCAGCACAACGGGCCATGGATCCAGTGCGAAGCGGTCGAACGCCAATGGATCGCCCGCGCCGGCCAGGGCATGAAGTCGCGCGACGCCACCCAGGATGGGGACCACGCTGAGCACCAGCAGCAGCTGGGGAAAACCAAATCGGCGCATGATCGGCGCTCCTTGCTGCGGACCCGGATCCTGAATCACCGCCGGCGGCGGTTCACAAGGCCTTGCCGAAAAATTCGGCAATCGCATCGTTCATCTGCAGGTGGGCCCGTTCACGATCGAAGCCGTCGGCGTCGCGGCAAAACACCGGAGGCCCGAACAGCCTGCACGGGGCAAGAAACGAGAAGTGGCTTGCGCCGGCGACCTCGCGCAGTTCGGCACGCCCGCCCAGGGCCTCGCTGATCGGCCGGGCATTGGTTGTCGTCGGTACATTGGTATCCGCACTTCCGGTCCATACCTGAACAGGGCCGCCGATCGCCGTCAGCCCGCTCGCCGGAAAGCTGAAGCCCAGACCCGGCGCGACCAGCACGGCGGCCTTGATCCGACCGTCCGCAGCAAACTCGCTCGCCACCGGCACCGCTGCAGGGTCGAGCAACGGAGATCTGGCATCTTTCAGCAGCTGGCAAACAAACTCCGGGGTCGTGAGGCAGTGCGAAGCAAGCAGGCTCAGATCCGGCTCGCCACCGATGCTCGCGAGTGCCGTGAACGCCCCCGCAGAGAACCCGAAAATGCCGACCCGGCGTTCGTCGATCTGCGCTCGCGACGGCCATTGCTGCTGCATGTAGTCGAGCACCGAGCGGATCTGTCGCACCCGGTCGGGCAGCCATCGCACGGAGCCGGCCGCGCTCTGGTCGGCAAAATTGTCGCCAGCATGCATCGGTGCGGCGACGATGAAGCCCTTCTGTGCCAGCGCCAGCGCAAGATCCACATGGCTGCCGGGGCCGCCGCCGTTGCCATGCGAGATCAGGATGAGCGGCCGGCGGGCGCCCGACACGGCGGCATCCTTGGCCACGCTGATCAGATTGAACGACAGCAGGGTTGTCGGCAGCGGTGTGGATTCTGTCGGATACCAGATCCCGGTCGTCATCGGCCGACCTGCCGGGTCGGTCACGACGACGCGCTGGAAGCCGACCGGGCGATCGGTATAGAACGCACGCGACAACGCATAGGCCAGCAGCGCCGTGACGAGCACGGCAGCCGCCAGAAGGGTGAGACGGAGCACCTTCATCGAGCACCTCGGGATGGCTGGGCGTGGCGCCGAAAAGTCCGAAATTCTGAGCCACCGCGATGCCGTTGGAAAGGCCCTAGGCGGCCGCAAGAACCGCCACCTCTCTCGGAAAGCGGCTACACACTCTGGCCGCGAGCGCTGGCGCGGCTTGCGAGTGCGATTACCAGGGCCAGCAGCGTCAGACCGGACGCCACGACGAATGTCGCGCGCATGCCGGCAGCAACGGCCTCTGGCGACGCCGTCGCCACATTTGCCGTCGCCGAACCGAGCGCGAACACCGCGCCCATCGCCGAGGCTCCGGTGATCAGCCCGAGGTTGCGCGACAGGGTGAGCAGGCCGGAGACGACACCGCGTTGATCGGGCCCGACATCGACCAGAACGGCCGTGTTGTTGGCAGCCTGGAAGATCGCGTAGCCTGCGGTGAAGACGACGAGCGGTGCGATGTAGCCAGCCACCCCGAAGGCGGTCGGAACCATCGGCAGAATGGACGCACCGGCCAGCATGCCGACCAGCCCTGCGACGGTCGTTCGATATGAACCCAGGCGATCGACGATGCGGCCCGCGGGCACGCCAACCAGCGCTGCGACCAGCGGCCCCGACGACATCACCAGCCCGATGCCGGCTGCGTCGAGTGCCAGTGCGCCAGCGAGGTAGAACGGGCCGACCACCAAAGTCGCCATCACCACCGTCGTGACCAGCGCACTCATCGCAAAGCCGGCACCGAGCAGCGGATCCCGAAACATCGCAAGACGGACCAGCGGAGAAGCCACGCGTGCCTCGACGAAAACGAAGCTGCCGAGGCCAAGAACTGCCCCGAGCAGCAAGACCGCGGTCAGCATGCCGAAGTGCGTTCGGCCGGTCGTCATCGCGAGCGCATAGGCCGCCAGCGTCATGGCCAGCAGCAAGGTGCCGAGATGGTCGAAGCGGACCGGATCGGCGGTCGGCCGCGGCTGATCGACGGGCAGATAGCGGTGCAGCATCGCCAGCGCAAGAATGCCCAGCGGGACAGTGACGAAGAACAGCGCCTGCCAGCCGAAGCCGGTGATCAGCATGCCGCCGAGCGACGGGCCCAGCGCTGTACCTACGGCGGACATCGTGCCCAGCAAGCCCATCGCGCTGCCGGTCTTCTGCTTGGGCACCGTCGCGCTGACAAAGGCCATGGTCAGAGCCATCATGACTGCGGCGCCGGCACCCTGCGCCACCCGGGCGGCAATCAGCAGACCCAGTGTCGGCGCGGCGGCGCAAAGCCCGGAGGCTGCCGTGAAAAGGCCGATGCCGGATAGCAGCAGCCGGCGGCGGCCGATCAGGTCACCGAGCCGGCCGGCACTGACGACCAGCGTGGTGATGGCCAGCAGATAGGCGAGCACGATCCACTGGACCTGCTCGAACGAGGCGTTGAACGCCATTGCAAACGTTGGCAGGCCGACGTTGGCGATGCTGGTTCCCAATGACGACAACAGCATCGACAGCGACAGGCTGGCCAGGATCAAGGCCACCGCCGGCTTTCGCTGAAGAGCGTCGGCACGCCATGGCTCGGTGGCGGCGTATTGCAATGGCGCTTTCTGCACTTTCGACTCCGAGACTGTTGACGGAGGAAATCGTATTTCCGGGGATCGTCGAGCGGAAGGCGCAGCGTTTGCACTTTATTGATGCGTTTGACGCCATCTCACAGCGGATTCGCGATATCGTGGATTCATGTCGACGCCCGACCTCAACCTGCTCATCACGCTTGATGTGCTGCTTGCTGAAGGCAGCGTCGCGGGCGCCGCCCGACGTTTGCGGCTGAGTCCTTCGGCGATGAGCCGGGCACTGGCGAGGCTGCGGGAAACGACCGGCGATCCGCTGCTCGTGCGCGCCGGGCGCGGCCTTGTTCCAACGCCCCGGGCGCTTGCCTTGCGCGAGCGCGTCCCTCAGCTCGTCCAGGAAGCTGAAATGGTGCTGCGTCCGGCCGAAAAGCTCGATCTCGAGCGGCTTGCCAGGACGTTCACGTTGCGGACCAGTGACGGCTTCACAGCGAATTTCGGCCCAGCGCTTGTTGCGCGGGTTCGCGCTGAGGCTCCCGGCGTCCGGCTTCGATTCCTGCAAAAGCTGGACAAGGACAGCAACCCGCTGCGGCAAGGCCTGATCGATCTCGAGACCGGCGTCATCGGCGCCACGACCGGTCCGGAGGTGCGGGTTCGCTCCCTGTTCCGGGACCGCTTCATCGGCGTTGTGCGATCAGCCCATCCGCTGAGCCAGGGCACGATGACGGCCGCGCGCTATGCTGCCGGCCAACATGTACTGGTCTCGCGGCGAGGGCTCGATACGGGGCTGATGGACGAAGCCTTGCAGACATTGGGCCTCACCCGGGAGATCGTCGCCTGCGTCAGCGGTTTCTCGGATGCGCTGAGCTTCGCGCGCGCGTCGGATCTGGTCGCGACCGTTCCCGAGCGACACACCGGGAACCTTCGAGCCGGGATGTTCAGCTTCGCGCTGCCTGTCTCGCTGCCTGAAATCACCGTCTCGATGATGTGGCACCCCCGCATGGACGGCGATGCCGCGCATCGGTGGCTCAGAGCTTGCGTTCAGGAAGCATGTCGAATCGATCCGTGATGGTCGGCCGGGTCGCCTGAACGGCGATCACCACGCCAGCGGGACGACCGGCCGGCGCAGCGACTCGAGATCGAAGTCGGCCGCGAACGGGACCATCGCGATGGCGGCAGCGATGCGGAGGTCGTCGCTGCGGCGTGTCGTCGGCGAACCGGAGGCGAATGACGAGCTTGGGCGCCCAAGTATTTATCACGTCTAGAGCGTCGCCTCGCCGCGGGTTAGAGGGCGAGAGCGTTATTCCGGAGTGCGCCGTGCGATAGACCGCACCCGCTGAAAAGCCGCCGCGGCTCCTAATGATCGCTATCCAAGCAGGAAATCCCGTGCTCGATTTCGCGCAGCAGCATCATGAGGGAATCAGCCAGCTGGGCCACTACTCCATCAACGGTGTCCGCCGTCGACACGCTGACGTTCAAGGAATACACGCCCTGCGGCACGCGAAGCGGTGCGGCGATTGCGACGACTTCCGGTTGCCAGGCGGCAGCACAGAATCCCCGCTCGCTGACGCTGCGGATCGCATCATCGATCTGTCGTGAAAGCGCCGGCCACTGCCGGCCGCGGCGTGCACTGAAGGCGGCGAACAGCACCTTCCGGCGGGATTCCGGCGCGGTGGCGAGATAAGCCCGCCCGAGCGAAGTCAGCTCCATCGGCACCCGTTGACCCGAGACCACGTTGCGCAGCGCCACGCGGCGGTTGTAGCGGATCGATTCCAGATAGACCATCTCGTCGCGGTCGGGCGCGGCTAGTCCGACGTTGATGCGCCTGCGCTCGGCCAAGGCCCGCATCTTCGGCGCGGCAACCGCCAGGACTTTCGAGCCGGAACGCATCGCATGTGCAAGGCTCAGTACCGCCGGTGCCAGACGGTAGGCGCGCTCGCGCTCGTCCAACTGCAGCAGACCGGCGCCGACCAGGGTCTGTGTCAACCGGCTCACGGTCGATCGTGACAGCCCGGTGCGCTCGGCCAAGTCGCCGTTGGCAAGCATTTCGGAGCCTGGCCTGAAAGCCCGCAGGATCTCTACCCCGCGTTCCAGCGAGCGGTTCGCCGGCGAGATACCCGGTTTGTCTTCGAAGAGCAGGCGGCCTCGTTCGGCCATCGGGCTAACCCTCTGATTGATTCCACTCTTTGGAATGGCGCGATTGTATGCGTCTCACCCGATCCCTAAGCTTCCCTTCCAGGCAAATGGCAAGCGGCCAATGCGAAAACCCGGTGCGGAATGAGTCCCGCCCCAACTGGAGACACAAAATGCTCAGCTTTACCCAATCGTTTGGTACCCGGGCGCAATGCCTGCTCGCCGCGCTGGCCTTCGCTGCCGGCGCAGCGCAGGCAGCCTTCCCCGACAAGCCGGTCCGCCTCGTCGTTCCGTTCGCACCGGGCGGCGGCACCGACCTGATTGCGCGCACGCTGGGTGCGGGGATGTCGCAGACTCTGGGCCAGCAGGTGCTTGTCGACAACAAACCCGGCGCGGGCACCATCATCGGCACCGACGCGGTGGCCAAGAGTCCTGCTGACGGCTACAGCGTCGTGGTGGCGTCTTTCGCCCATGCAGTCAATCCGAGCTTGCAGCCGAAGCTGCCGTTCGATACCGACAAGGCCTTCGCGCCGGTCATGCTGATCGGGCGCGGCCCGAACGTGCTGGTGGTCCACGCCGACAGCCCGTTCAAGACGGTGGCGGACGTGATCGCGGCGGCCAAAGGCCAGCCCGGCAAGCTGACCTTCGCGTCGCAAGGCAACGGCACCTCGGCGCATCTGGCTGGCGAGATGTTCAAGAACCTCGCCAAGGTGGACATCACCCACATCCCGTACCGCGGCGCCGGCCCGGCGATGACGGATCTGCTTGGGGGTCAGGTAGACCTTTTCTTCGGCACCGCGGCTGCGGTGTCCAGCTTTGTCGACGGCGGCAAACTGCGCGCGCTCGGCGTCACCACGGCGCAACCGTCGCCAGCGTTCAAGGGCATTGCGCCGATCGCCGAGATCGTGCCCGGCTTCCAGGTCGAGAGCTGGTACGGACTCTACGTGCCGGCTGGCACACCCGCCGACGTGATCGCCAGGCTCAACGCCGCCGCGAAGGCCGCGGTACGGACACCCGAATTCACGAAGAAAGTCGAGCACGAGGGGCTGGTGATCAGCGCCGGCACGCCGGCAGAGCTTGACGCCTACGTTCGTGCCGAACAGGCTCGCTGGGCGAAAGTCGTCAGGGAGAACAACCTGAAGGCCGACTGAGCGGCGCTGCTGCGCCGGAGGAAATCCACCATGACGACAAACCTGATCGAGCTCGAGGTCGATGGCGGCATCGCCACCCTCGTGCTGAATCGTCCCGACAAGCGCAACGCAATGAGCGACGAGATGCGCACGGCCTTCATCGATGCACTGGAGCGGGTCGCCGCCGACAAGGCCATCAAGGCGCTGGTGCTGACCGGTGCCGGCAAAGGCTTCTGCGCCGGCGGCGATATTGCCGGCATGGAGCGCCGCATGAACGCGCCTGCCGGCGAGGTCGGCTTCAACGGCTGGCATCGCCAGCAGCGCGTGCACCATACGCAGGCGCTCCTGCACACCATGCCCAAACCGGTGATTGCAGCGGTCAACGGTGCGGCTTCGGGCCTTGGCGCCGACACCGCGCTCGCCTGCGATTTCATCATCGCCAGCGAGTGGGCGAATTTCTCGTGGTCGTACATCCTCCGTGGCATCGTGCCGGACGGCGGCGGCATGTATTTCCTGCCGCGCCGCGTCGGCTTGGTGAAGGCCAAGGAGCTGATCTTCACCGGCCGCAAGGTCGATGTCGACGAAGCCCTGGCACTGGGCATCGTCGATCGCAAGACCTCCGGCGAGACGCTGGTGGCCGATGCGCAGTCCTGGGCGGCCGAACTGAGCCGGGGCTCGTCGACCGCGCTCGCGCTCGGCAAGACCATCCTCAACCAGAGCTTCGAGCTCTCCGCCCACCAGGTCTTTGCGCAAGGCAGCCAGGCGCAGGGCATTTGCTACACGAGCAGCGAGCATCGCGAATCGGTGATGGCCTTCCTGGCCAAATCCGCCGCGAAAGAATGAACGCCATGGACCATCTCGACCCCATCGCCCGACTGCTGCAACCGCGCAGCGTCGCCATCATCGGCGCCTCGGCCGATGCCACCAAGACCGCCGGCCGGCCGGTGTCCTACCTCGTGAAGCACGGGTTCTCCGGCGACATCCTTCCGGTCAACCCCAAGGTCGACCGAATCGGCGAACTGCCGTGCTACCCCGACATCGCGTCGCTGCCGACCGTGCCCGACGTCGGCATCGTGCTGCTCAGCGCCGAGCGTGCCCATCTCGCCCTGCGCGAACTGGCGGCGCGCGGAACCGCCGCGGCCATCGTGCTGGCGAGCGGCTACACCGAGACCGGCGAGGAAGGTGCGCGGCGCCAGCGGCAGCTGATCGAAGCTGCCGGCTCGATGCGCATCCTCGGCCCGAACACCATCGGTCTGGTCAATCTGACCGACAACATCGTGCTGTCGGCCACTGGCGCGCTGGAGATGGAGCACTTCACGGCCGGAGGCATCGGCGTGGTTTCGCAAAGCGGCGGCATCCTCGGTTCCTTGCTGTCGCGTGCCGCGGCGCGCGGCATCGGATTGTCGAAGCTGATCTCGACCAGCAACGAGGTCGACCTCGAACTGGCCGACTTCATCGACCATCTGGCCGACGATGAGGCGACGAAGGTGATCGCGCTGTATATCGAGACGGTGCGCAATCCGGCGAAGTTCCGGGCCGCCGCGCTGAAGGCGGCGGGCGCCGGCAAGCCGGTGGTCGCGTTCAAGATCGGCCGTTCCGAGGCCGGCGTCAAGGCCGCGGTCTCGCACACCGGTGCGCTGGCAGGTGCCGACCGCATGTACGACGCGCTGTTCAAGCAGGTGGGCGTGATCCGCGCGCAGACCTTCGCCGACCTGATCGACATCCCGGCCGCGCTGGACACCGGGCGCACCCTGCGCGGCAACCGCGTCGCGATCCTGACCTCCACCGGCGGCGCCGGCACGCTGGTATCCGACGACCTCGGCATGGCCGGCTTCGAGACGCCTGCCCCGGACGGAGAGACCGCGGCAGCGCTGCGTGCATTGCAGACCGGCGACCACGCAGTGCTTGACCGCAACCCGATCGACGTGACGCTCGCCGGACTGAAGCCGGATCTGCTGCGCGGCGCGATCGATATCCTGCTGCAGAGCGACAGCTACGACGCGCTGACGATCATCGTCGGCTCCTCGAGCCTGGCCAACCCGACGCTGCTCGTCGATCCGATCAAGGACTGCCTGCCGCGTTCGGACAAACCCGTCATTGCCTATGTCAGCCCGCACGCCCCCGAGGTTGGCGCTGCGCTGACACGCGCCGGCGTGCCGGCCTTCGCGGCGGCCGAGAGCTGCACCGCGGCGCTCGGCGGCATGCTGAGGGCCGCACGCTTCGAAGCGCACGCCGAGGCGGTGGATCGACCGGCGGGCATCGCCGTCGACGACCTGCCATCGGGTTCGCTCGACGAGGCCGAGGCCAAGCAATTGTTCGAACGCTTCGGCATGCCCTGTGCGCCGGAGCGCATCGTGCAGACACCGGCGCAGGCCGAGGCTGCTGCGCACGAACTTGGCGGCCAGGTCGTGTTGAAGATCCTTTCGTCCGAGATCACTCACAAGACCGAAGTCGGTGGCGTCGCAGTGAACCTGACCCCGGAGACGATCGGTGCGCGCCTGATCGGAATGGCTGCCGACGTCGAAGCGAAGGCCGGCATTCGGCCGCAGCGCTTCCTGGTGCAGCAGATGGTGAGCGGCGGCACCGAACTGATTCTCGGCATGCACCGGGATCCGTTGGGCACGGCGATCCTGCTGGGCATGGGCGGTGTGACCGCCGAGCTGTTCAAGGACACGACGATGCGGCTGCTGCCTGCCGCGGGAGGGTTGAGCCGCGCTGAGGCATTGGCCATGGCGAAGGAACTCAAGACCTGGCCGCTGCTCGACGGATTCCGCGGCCGGCCGAAGCTCGACGTCGAGGCGCTGGTCGATGCGATCGTCGCGTTCTCGCAGATGGCCGCGCAATTGGGCGATCGACTTGTCGAGGCGGAAGCCAACCCGGTGTTCGTATTGCCGCAGGGCCAGGGCGTTTGCGCAGCCGACGGCGTCGTCGTGCTGGCTTGAGGTTCTTGGCGCCGTTGAACCCCTGAAGGAGGCGCGATGTTTGCTACCGAAGTCCTTGCGTGCTACGCGGCGCGTTGTCGTGACGAGCCGCTGCCTGCAGAGGTTGTGCACCATGCCAAGCGCGCAGTGATCGACTGGCATGCGGCGCTGTATCCGGGGCTGGACGCACCGGCAGTGCGGGCACTCATTGCCGTGCTCGCCGACGACCTCGACCGCGGAGCGGCACGCCTGGCTGGCGGCCGAGCGGCCACACCACGCGCGGCAGCGCTGATACAGGGCACGGCCGCGCATGCTGCGGAGGTCGACGACAGCTTTCGCGACGCGATGGTTCACCCCGGCGCTGCCACGATCGCGGCAGCCCTCGCTGCAGCGCAGTCGGTCGGCGCGAGCGGACTCGACCTCCTGCGCGGGGTCGTCGTCGGCTACGAGGTCTCGACACGCATCGGCGTCGCGCTGGGTCGCGCGCATTACGAGCACTGGCACAACACCGGAACGGTAGGCAGCTTCGGCGCCGCCGCAGCCGCAGGATTTCTGCTCGGACTGGACGAGCAGGCGTTCGCCAACGCACTGGCAATGACCGGCACCTTCAGCGCCGGGCTGCAGCAGGCCTTCCGCAGCGAAGCAATGGCCAAGCCGCTGCACGCCGGGCGTGCCGCCGAGGCCGGCATGCTGGCTGCGCAACTCGCGGCGCGGGGCGTTCGCAGCTCGCTCGACATCCTCGACGGAGAAGGCGGAATGGGTCGTGCGATGGGCGATTTTGCCGACTGGTCGCAGATCGGCGCCACGCTGGGCCGTGACTTCAACACCATGCGGCTGACGTTCAAGAATCACGTCGGCTGCGGGCACAACTTTCCGGCGATCGACGGCGTGCTGGGGATTCAGGACCTGCACGGATTCACCTATCGCGATATCGAGCGCATCCATCTCGGCGTCTACCGCGCGACGCTCGACATCGCTCCCCATGTCGATCCGATCGACGCCGATCAGGCCCGCTTCAGCCTGCACTACATGGTGGCATCCGCGCTCGTGCACGGCAGCGTGCGCCTGTCCGCATTTGACGCCCAACGTCTGAACGACACCGCAACCCGAGCGCTGATGAAGCGCATCACACGCACTCTCGACCCGGCGATCGATGCCGCATTCCCGGGTCGCCGCGGTGCGCGTGTCGAGATCACGCTGCACGATGGGCGCCGCTTCACTCACGTCCAGTCCGATCGCAAGGGAGACCCCGAACTGCCGCTGTCGGACGCCGAGCTCGGCGACAAGCTGATCGAGCTGGCATCGCCGGCGATCGGCGGCGAGGCCGCCGCCGCGCTGCTGGCACGGCTGTGGGACCTGGACATCCATCAGGAGCTGCCATGACCCGACATGCGTTCATCTGCGACCCGGTTCGCACGCCATTCGGCCGCTACGGCGGTGCCCTGTCATCGGTTCGTGCCGATGACCTCGGTGCCATTCCGATCGCGGCGCTGTTCATCCGGGGCTCGACCGGGAGGCCGTTGCCGATGTGACCTTTGGACGCTCGAACCAGGGCGACGAGGCGACGTGATCGAGCTGTACGAGGCCTTCGCCGCCCAGGGCCTGGCCGTGTTGCGGGAGCCAGAACTGCCGGAAGGCGATCCGCTCGTCAATCCGAACCTCGGTGCGATGGCACTCGGACATCCACATGGCGCCTGGGGCCCGGCTTGCGATCACGGCGGCGGCGGCCGCCATCATCCCAGTGCTTAGGTCGTGGCCAGCCGCGGGCTGCGGCGCGCGTCGACGCTCGCGGGTCCGGCACCGAGGGCCGCGACGATGAACAGGCCACCAGCCACCGACATGTTCTTCATGAACAGCAGCTGCTGCACCATGGCCTGTTCAGCCGGCACGGCCCAGAACTTGTGGAACAGCACGCTGGCCGCCAGCGTGAACAAGCCGAGCGCCAGTGCAGCCCAGCGCGCCTGGAAGCCCACCGCGATGGCCAGGCCGCCCAGCAGTTCCAACAAGCCGACCACGACGGCCAGCACCGAGGCAAACGGCAGTCCGCCGCTGGCGATGTAGCCGGCAGTGCCCTGCAGGTTGCCCAGCTTGCTGAAGCCGGCCAGGATGAACATCAGTGCCAGCAGGATGCGGCCGGCGACGACGAGAGGGGTCTTGAAGGAATCGTTCATGGGCAAAGCTCCGTAGGGAATGGTTGTGTTGATGCTTGCGGGTGCGGTCTGGCTCACCACTTCATTTCGCCCTTGTTGACCTTCGCGCCGATGTCCAGCGACATGCCGCCACTGGTGACTTCGGGGTAGGCCAGCTTCATGGCGGTGATCAGGTCGCCGCTGTTGTTGGCGACAGGCAAGGCCTTCTCGAAGGTCTGCAGATAGCCCTTGGTGAAGGCAATCGAACCGGCGTCCAGTTTGGTGCCGGCATGCATGTGTCCGGGGACCACCAACTCGGGCTTCAGCGCCGCCATCTCATCGAGCTGCACGACCCAAGCGGCGCGCTCGGCGAGCGTCTGCGTGTCAGCGGTCCACACATGCATGTTGCCGAATACGCCGATGTTGCCGACGATGGCCTTGATCGACGGTACCCAGGCATAGGGTCGGTGTGCTAACAGGCCCTCAGTGCCGCGGATTTCGATGGTCTGGTCTTCCAGCTGCAGCACATTGCCTGCCAGCGCACGGGGCAGGACCGGCTTGCGCGGCGCGTTGGCGCCCATCTTGGGGCCCCAGAACGCCACCTTGCCCGCAAGCTTGGGCGTCAGCTTGTCCAGCACGGCGCGGGTGGTCACCACGTCGGCCTGAGGAAAGATCTCCTTCAAGGTCTCGACGCCGAAGTAGTAGTCCGGGTCGGCCTGGCTGACATAGATGGTGGTCAGTTGCTTGCCGCTGTCGAGCACATTGGCCGCGATGCGCAGCGCGTCGGCGCGGGTGAAGCCGGCGTCGATCACGATGGCGTCCTTCTGGCCGGAGATCAGCGTCGAGTTGACGTTGAAGCTGTTGCCGTCGGCGTTGTAGACCTTGACGGACAGCGGCTGGTCGGCGAAGGCCGAGGTGAATACGACGGCCAGGGTGGCCGCGACGAGGGTGCTGCGAAACATGTTGATCTCCAGTAGGGGTCAGAGGCGAAATCTGCGCTGACGTGGACTTTAGTTTCGAAAATCGAACAGATAAACCGGTTATTCTGGGCATCACTGTTTCAATATTCGGACACATCATGGATCGATTGGCGGCGATGCAGGTATTCGTGGAAGTGGCCACCGCTGGCAGCTTCAGCGCCGCGGCGGACAAGCTGGACATGTCCCGCACCATGGTCACCCGGTACGTCGGTGCGCTGGAACAGTGGCTGGGCTCGCGCCTGCTGCAGCGCACCACCCGCAGCGTGACGCTGACCGATGCGGGCGAACACTGCCTGCGTCGCAGCCAGCAGATGCTGGCGCTGATGGAAGACGTCGAGGACGAAACGAAAAGCTCGGACGGCGCGCTGCGTGGTCAGCTGCGCATCACCTGCAGCATGTCGTTTGCCTACGCGCAGATGGCGGCCGCGGTAGTCGACTTTCTGCAACTGCATCCTCAACTGAAGATCGACCTCAACGCCAGCGAGGGCGCACTCAACCTGGTGGAAGCGCGTATCGACCTGGCGATACGCATCAGCGCCGAGCCTGATCCCGCGCTGATCGGCCGAGTGCTGGCGCCGTGCACATCGGTGCTGGTCGCCTCACCCGGGTATCTGGCCAACCTGGGTGTGCCGCGTTCGCCAGCCGACCTTGCCGGGCATCGCTGTCTGACCTACGCCAATTTCGGCAAGAGCGCGTGGCTGCTCAGTCGTGGCGCCGAGCAAGTCGAGGTCAAGGTCAGCAGCCACTTCAGCGCCAACGAGGCGACGGCCTTGCTGCGCGCCGCATTGGCCGGTGGCGGGTTGGCCCTGCAGCCCACGTATCTGACCAAACCGCACCTCGCCGACGGCAGCCTGCAGCGGGTGCTGCCGGACTGGACCCCGCCGCCCTTGTCGATCTATGCCCTCTACACATCACGCAGGCACTTGTCGCCTGCGGTGCGTGCGTTGCTGGATTTTCTGGTGGAGCGGTTCGCCGAAACGCCTTGGCAGCTCGCTGCTGCTGCGATGCCGAAACGACGCAGCTGATCGAAGCATCCGTGTTTCGCCGAGCGCCTGGACGAAGCGGCCGGTGGCCTTTGGCACACAGCGCCTTCGCTACACCGCCGTGGCCAACCCGTCGGCGCTGGCGCGGCCCGTTCCCGGCGGGTGGGTCACAATGCTGCGCAGCGCTGGCTGCGGCGCCTGCCGAGGGTCGACCAGGGCGGCCACATTCGGGCGGGGTCGACACAGACCGGGCTGGGCGGACCAGGCCTGCTCCAGCGCCTGCGCCGCACACAACAGCCAGGCGTCGCTGCGCAGCGGGGCCATCAGCTGCAGTCCGAAGGGCATGCCGGCCTCGTCTACGCCGCAGGGCAGGCTCAGCGAGGGGTTGGTGGCCAGGGTGCCGAGGTAGGTCAGCGCCAGCCAGCGGTAGTAGTTTTCCATCGGCTGCCCGTCTATTTCGGCGGCGTACAGCTGAGTCCAGGCGAACGGCGTCACCGGCGAGGTGGGCGCAACGATCAGGTCCACGTCATCGAACGCCCGTGCAAAGTCGCGGGCGATGCGGGTTTGCGTCAGGTGTGCCCAGGTGCGGTCGCCCAGCGTCATGCGGCCTGCCAGTTCCACGTTGGCGCGCACATGCGGCGCCAGGGTCTCAGGTGCGCTGGCCAGCGTGTCGGCATAGGCGGCATAAAAGCTCTCGGCACGCAACACGTCGAAGACCCGGTGGCCGTCGGCCAGGTCCAGGGTCAGCGGCCGGCACTGCGCGCCCAGCCGCTGCAGCCCCTCGATGCGGTCGCGGAACACGCGGCGCACCATCGGGTCGACCGCGCAGCAGCCGAAGTCTTCGGTAAATCCGATGCGCAGCCGTGACAGATCGACCGCGGCCGGCGGCTGGTCCAGGTCGGGTTGCACGCACGACAAGGGGTCACGCGCGTCAAGGCCCGCGCTGGCACGCAGCAGCAGCCGGGTGTCGGCCACATCACGGGCCATCGGCCCCAGCACCGAGATCACCGACCAGCCCAGCGGCCGCGCATCGTTGGCCACCAGGCCGGGGGACGGCCGCAGGCCGACCACGCCGCACAACGCGGCCGGGATGCGCAGCGACCCGCCGGTGTCCGACCCGGTGGCCAGCGGCAGCATGTCCAGTGCCAACGCCGCCGCCGAGCCGCCGGACGAGCCGCCTGCGTTCAGGTTCGGGTTGAACGGGTTGCCGGTGGCGCCCCACACCGGGTTGCGTGTATTGGCGCCAGCACCCATGTCGGGCACGTTGGTCTTGGCCACCACGATGGCTCCGGCCGCTCGCAGCCTGGCGACCAGCGCGTTGTCACGCACAGGCACATGATTGCGTCGGCCGATGCTGCCGCCGGTGGTCAACAAACCGGCGGTGTCCTGCAGGTCCTTCACGCCCAGCGGCAGGCCATGCAGCAGGCCCAGCGCGTCGCCGCGCATCACCGCCGCCTCGGCCGCGCGGGCCGCCGTGCGTGCGCGCTCGAAGTCGGTCGCCGCGAGCGCATTGACCGCCGGGTTCAGTGCCTCGATGCGGGCGATGCAGGCGTCCATCAGCTCCACAGGTGACAGCGCGCGACGGCCGATCAGCGCGCGCAGCGCCACTGCACCCAGCTCGGTCACCGCGGCGTCGGTGCTCACTGTTCGCTCAGCCCGGCCTTGTGCACATAGGCCCGCAGCTTGGGCAGCTCCTCGGCCACGCGGCGCTCGTAGGCGGCAGGGGGCTCGGGCTGCACGTCAACGCCGCGAGCGGTCAGCTGGGTGCGGGTATCGGCGTCGGCCAGGCTGTCGGCAAAGGCCTTGGTCAGCGCGGTGCGGACGGGTGCCGGCAGGCCGCGCGGCGCCACCACGGTGATCCAGGGCACCATCTCGTAGCCTTCGTAGCCCGACTGGGCGATCGACGGCACACCGGGCATGGTGGGTGATGGTTTCAACGAGGTCACCGCGATGGCCTTGACCTTGCCGCCGTTGACCTGCGGTATGGCAGCCACGTTGGTGTCGAAAGTCAGCTGGATCTGCCCGCCGATCAGGTCCTGCATGGCCGGCGCGCTGCCTTTGTAGGGCACATGCACGATGTTGATGTCGGCCATCACCTTCAGCAGTTCACCGGCAAAGTGCGCCGTGGTGCCGTTGCCGAAGGAGCCGAAGTTGAGCTGGCCGGGCTTGGCCTTGGCCAGCGCCACCAGCTCCTTCAGGTTCTTGGCCGGCACCGAAGGGTGGGCCAGCAGCACCAATGGCGAGGTACCCATCACGCCGATCGACTCGAAACTGGTCAGCGGGTCATAGGGCAGCTTGGCCTTGAGCGCCGGGTTGATGGTGAAGGTGGTGTTGGAGCTGATCAACAGCGTATAGCCATCCGGCGCGGACTGCGCCACCTGGCCGGCGCCAATGGCCGTGCCGGCGCCGGCACGGTTCTCCACCAGCACCTGCTGGCCAAGCCTGGCGCCCATCGCATTGGCGAGAATGCGGCCGATCACGTCGGTGGCACCGCCCGGTGGGTAGGGCACCACCAAGGTCACCGGCTTGCTCGGAAAGGCCTGGGCCCAAGCAGTGGACGGTGCGGTGACCGCTGCAACGGCGCACAGCAAGGCCAGACGCAGGCCGTGGTTCAGGGCATGGCGACGGTGGGTGGTCATGGGGATTTCCTCCTGGGACGATGGGGGTTGTTGGGGCGTGGCGCAATCGCGCTGCGCGCGGTGGTGGGCTCGGTTTGGGCGAGCGGGGCACACCAGCGGGCGATCATTCCGCCCAGCAGTTCCAGTTGAGCCTTTTCGGCCGCGCTGTCGGGGCCGAAAAGGCGCGCCACGCCGAGCCCGCGAAGTGCGGACAGCACCAGGTCGACCTGCGCTACAAAGTCGGGCTGCGCGTGGGCCTCGGGCAGCACATCGGCAAAGCGTTGGTACATCGAGGCGACCAACTGCCGACGCAACAGGGCGACGCGGGGCTGCAGTTCGGCGTCGCCGGCGCTGCCGAAGTAAACGCTCCACGCCGCCAGGAAACGCGGAGGCTCGTACAGGCTCTGCCACAGCACCTGCACCAGCGCCTGGCAGCGCTGAGGCAGCGGCATGCTGGCTTCAGGCCAGGGCACACCACTTTCGTCGCTCGCTTCCAGAATGGCCTGCAGCACCTCGAGCATCAGCTCCGCGCGCGAGCCGAAATGGTGCTGCAGCGCACCCGGAGTAACGCCTGCGGCCTTGGCCAACTCGAACATCGTGGCCTGGCCATAGCTGCGGGTGCGAACCACCTCGATGGCCGTTGCGATCAGGTGTGCACGGGTATCTCGCGCACGGTCCGCACGGCTGCGGCGGTCTGTAAGGGAGTTCATGGGGTTGAAGAATAGACATTACACCTGTATTGTGAAACTGATGGATACCCTAACGACCACCTGACCGGGAGGCCCGCAATGACCAATGACATCGAAGACCGCTTTCTGACCGACTGGAGCGGCTTGACCCGCGGCCGACCGGCCGAATTGCACAGACCAGCGACGGCCGCAGAAGTGGCCGCCATCGTTGCCGATTGCCACCGGCAGGGCCGCAAGATCACGATCCAGGGCGGGCTGACCGGCCTGGCCGGCGGTGCCGTTCCGGCCGACGGCGACGTCGTCATCAACCTCGAGCGGATGAACCAGATCGAGGAGATCGACGATCTCGAAGGCGTGATGGTGGTGCAGGCCGGCGCGACGCTGGAGCAGGTGCAGAGCGCCGCCGCAGATGCGGGCTGGTTTTTTCCGGTCGATCTCGGCGCACGCGGCAGTTGCCAGGTTGGTGGCAACGCGGCGACCAACGCCGGCGGCGAACGGGTTCTGCGCTACGGCACGATGCGCGACTCGGTGCTCGGCCTCGAGGCCGTGCTGGCCGACGGCACGGTGCTCGAATCGCTGACCCGGTTGGTGAAAAACAGCGCCGGCCTCGACCCGCGCTTCCTGTTCATCGGCTCGGAAGGCACGCTGGGCATCATCACCCGGCTGGTACTGAAACTGCAGCCGCCGCCCGGCCCGACGGTGGCTGCGATCGCCGCGCTGCCCGACATGGTGGCGGTGGCCAAGCTGCTGCGCCACCTGAAGCAGACGCTGGGCGGCATGTTGCACGCCTATGAATTCATGTCGCAGCGCTTCGTCGAGATGTCGGCCTCGCTGAGCGGTGTTCGCAACCCCGTCGATCCGCAAAGCCCGTGGGCGGTGCTGATCGAGGCGCGCGGAGTGCAGGGCCAGACCGTCGATGAGCAGTTGCAGGCAGCGCTGGAAGGCGCCTTCGAGGCCGAGCTGATCAGCGACTGCGCAGTCGCATCGAGCTTGTCGGACGTCGAATCCTTCTGGCGCCTGCGGCAAAGCATCCCCGAACTGCTGACGCACCTGAAGCCGACGGTCAATTTCGACTGTGGCCTGGCGCTGAAGCAGATTCCGGACTTCGTCGAACGGGTCGAGGCCGTGCTGAAGTCGCGCTTTCCGAACGCCGAGCACCTGTTTTTCGGCCACCTCGGAGACAACAACCTGCACCTGGTGACCGGGCCACACGCTGAGCAGGACAAGCACACCGTCGATGAACTCGTCTACCGCGAGCTGCAAGGCCACCACGGGACGATCAGCGCCGAACATGGCGTCGGTTTCATCAAGAAGCCGTTCCTCGAGATGACGCGCAACCCTGCGCAGATCGCGCTGCTGCGCACGCTGAAGCAGGCGCTCGATCCGAAGCAGACGCTGAACCCGGGGCGTGTACTGGACTGAAGCCAGCGAACCGGGCCAGCCCTTCCGTTTGCAACGGCCGCTCAGCGCGAGCGCCGCCGGGCCTGGTTTTTCTGCCCGGCAGCGTGATCCAACGCGATGCGATCGGCCCAGCCGGGCAGCCACTGCGCGAGGTGATCGGCAAAACCCTCGGCGGCCGGCGACAGGCTGCGCGCCAACGGCTTGTAGAGGCAGACCTTGCGCACCGTCTCGGGTTCGAGCACGCGCCGCATCACCAGCCCGTAGCGGACCGCGAGAACGGCAACATAGGCCGGCGCCAGCGTCGCCGCGATGCCCTGCGCCGCGATGCCCATTGCGGTGGTGATGTTGTCGACGACGTCGACCGGTCTGACCCTCGATTCCTCGGGCACGCTCAGCCTCATCTGGCCGACGCTGCGTTCGTGGTCGTAGCCGGCTGCGACCAGCGGCTGCTCGAGCAGGTCGCGCCAGCGCAGCGCGCTGCGCTGCGCCAGTGGATGCGCAGGCGAACACCACAAGACCCAGGCGCTGTCGAACAGCGCCTGCCTGGCGACGTCGCTGCCGGCAGGACGGTCCGGACCGACGGCAATATCGACGTCACCGGCGTTGACGCTGTCGACCAGGTTTTCCACCGGCAGGTCGCGCACGCGGACGACGACCCTCGGCCGCGCAACCTGAAACGCCATGATGGCCTCGGGCACGGCGGTGCTGGCCAGCACCAGTGGCGCACCGACCCGCACGACGCCGGCGGCGCGGTGGCGCACATCGTTGGCGGTGCTTTCGGCCGCTTGCACATTGCGTGCGATCGTCTGCGCCGCCGGCAGGAAGTCGCGCCCGGCGCTGGACACTGCCACCCGCCGCGTCGTGCGGTCGAACAAGCGGAATTCGAGCACCGACTCGAGTTCGGCCACCAGTTGGCTGACTGCCTGCGCAGTCAAGCCGAGCCGGTCGGCAGCGGCGGTGAAATTGTGCAGCTCGGCCACTGCCAGAAAGGCCTCGATCTGGCGCAAGGTGAATCGGGTCAACGGCATGTCTTGATTATCAACCTTAGCTTGATGAATGCCCTGGATCGATTGATGGTGTTCCATGCCGAATGCGGCAAGACTGGCGGCACAACGACAGACGCCATTCCCGCACAGCGCGTTCGGACAACCGGGGACAACACGAGATGCCAGAAGCCATTGAACATGCCGCACTCGCGCGGGAACTGCACGATGCGGAGCGCACGGCCGTGCAGATCGCGCAGTTCTCCAAGCGTTTTCCGTCGATGGAGATGGCCGACAGCTATGCGATCCAGCGCGAATGGATGAAGCTGAAGCTGGCTGACGGACGTCGCGTCATCGGCCACAAGATCGGCCTGACCTCGCGCGCGATGCAACTGGCCTCGCAGATCACCGAACCCGACTACGGCACCCTGCTCGACGACATGCTGCTGCGCGACGGCAGCGAGATCGAAACCGCGCGCTTCATCGTGCCGCGCTTCGAGGTCGAGTTCGCATTCATCCTCGCACGCACACTCGAAGGGCCGAACGTCAGCTTGTTCGACGTGCTCAATGCAACCGACTACGTGGTGCCCGCGCTCGAACTGATCGACGCGCGCATCGAGCAGTTCGACCGCGTCAGCAAGGCGCCGCGCAAGGTGCTCGACACGATTGCCGACAACGCCGCCAATGCCGCGATCGTCATGGGCGGCCGGCCGATGAAGCCCGATGCGGTCGACTGGCGCTGGGCCGGCGCCCTGTTGTTCAAGAACGGGGTGATCGAGGAGTCGGGGCTTGGCGCTGCGGTGCTGAACCATCCGGGCAACGGCGTCGCCTGGCTGGCCAACAAGCTGGCCCCGCATGGCGAACGCCTGCAGGCCGGCGAGATCGTGCTCGGCGGATCCTTCACCCGGCCCGTGCCTTGCGCCGTCGGCGACGTCTTCCATGCCGACTACGGCCCGCTCGGCTCGATCAGCGTGCGTTTTGTCTGAGGAATATCGATGACTTCATCCGCCAATGTCTTCAAGCAGGCCCTGACGCAACCGGGGGCGCAGATCGGCCTGTGGCTCGGCCTGGCCGACCCCTATGCGGCCGAGCTGTGCGCCACCACCGGCTTCGACTGGCTGCTGATCGACGGTGAACACGGCCCGAACGACCTGCGTTCGATGCTCGCCTCACTGCAAGCCGTCGCGCCGTATCCGGCGCACCCGGTGGTGCGCATCCCGCACGGCGATACCGCGCTGATCAAGCAGGTGCTCGAGATCGGTGCCACCACCTTGCTGGTGCCGATGGTCGAAACGGCCGAACAGGCGCGTGAACTGGTCCGTGCGACCCGCTACCCGCCGCAGGGCATGCGCGGTGTCGGCTCCGGGCTGGCGCGTTCGTCGCGCTGGAGCGCGCAAGCCGACTATCTGAAAACAGCCAACGACGGCATCTGCCTGCTGGTTCAGGTCGAGACCGCGGCCGCGCTGGAGCAACTCGACGAGATCGCGGCGGTGGACGGCATCGACGGCGTCTTCATCGGCCCGGCCGACCTTGCCGCATCGATGGGGTACCTCGGTGCAGCCGACGAGCCGGCGGTGGTCAAGGCGATCGACGACGGCATCCGTCGCATCCTGGCCGCCGGCAAGGCGCCTGGCATCCTCGCCGTCAACGAGGCAAGGGCGCGCGAATGCATCGAGCAAGGTGTGCGTTTCATCGCGGTCGGCATCGAGACGACGCTGCTGGCGCAGGCCGCGCGCACGCTGTCGGCGCGGTTCAAGGCGCCGGCCGCCAAACAGAAGTGAAGATGGACCTGAGTCGGCTGCGTGCGGCGTTCTCCGGCCGCTTGCTCGTCGAAGCCGACGAGATGGCGCCCTGGCTGACCGACTGGCGCCGCAAATGGACCGGCCGCGCGATCGCGGTGGCGCAGCCCGATACCGCTGCCGATGTCGCCGCGGTGATGCGCTGGTGTCACGAGCAGCGGGTGCCGGTGGTGCCGCAAGGCGGCAACACCGGCTTGTCGGGCGGCGCCACGCCGGACCAGTCGGGCGCTGCGCTGGTGCTGTCGCTGAGCCGGCTCAACCGTGTGCGGCGCATCGATGCGGCCAACAATTCACTCGAGGTCGAAGCCGGTGTCACGCTGCTGCAGGTGCAGCAGGCGGCCCGCGAAGCCGGCCGCCTGTTTCCACTCAGCCTGGCCGCCGAAGGGACTTGCACCATCGGCGGCAACCTGGCGAGCAATGCAGGCGGCGTGCAGGTGCTGCGTTATGGCAATGCACGCGACCTCTGCCTGGGCCTGGAAGTCGTCACGCCGGCTGGCGAGTTGTGGCATGGCCTGCGCGGGCTGCGCAAGGACAACACCGGCTACAGCCTGCGCGACCTGTATATCGGCAGTGAAGGAACGCTCGGCATCATCACCGCGGCGTCGTTGAAGCTGTTCCCGTTGCCGGCGGCGCAGGTCGCGGCCTTCATCGCCGTGCCGTCACCGGCAGCGGCAATCGAACTGCTGCAACGGGCGCAGCAGCAGCTCGGGCCGACACTCACCGCATTCGAGCTGATCGGCGACACCTGCATCCGTCTGGTCGAAAAACATGTGGATGCCGCGCGCCTGCCGCTGGCCGATCGCTCGCCCTGGTATGTGCTGATCGAGGTCAGCGAGACGCGCGACGAAGCCTCGGCCAACGAAGCGTTGGAGGCCTTGCTGGGCAGTGCGTTCGAAAACGAGATCGCAACCGATGCCGCGCTGTCGCAGAGCCTGAGCCAGTTCGAGGCATTGTGGGCGCTGCGCGAGGACATCTCGGAGTCGCAGGGCGCCGAAGGCAGGACGATCAAGCACGACATCTCGCTGCCGATCTCGGCGATTGCCGAATTCGTCGAGCAGACCGACGCCGCGATCGAGAAACAGTTTCCCGGCCTGCGGCGGGTCGTATTCGGCCATGCCGGCGACGGCAACCTGCACTACAACCTGTCGCCCGCCGACGGCGACACCGACGAGGCGAGATTCGTCGCCCTCGAAGCGCCGATCAATCGCCTGGTGCACGACGCGGTGGTGTCGTTCGGCGGCTCCATCTCGGCCGAGCACGGTCTCGGCGTGTTGCGTCGCGATGAATCGGCGCGCTACAAATCCGAAGTCGAGTTGGCGCTGATGCGCACGCTGAAAGCCGCCCTCGATCCGCACCATCTGATGAATCCAGGAAAGCTGTTGCCATGAACAAGATGCTCGATGTATCAGGGATTGCGGTCTCGCCCGATCACTACATCAACGGCGCTCGCGTCGCATCGAACGAAACCTTCGAACTGTTCCGCCCGATCGACCAGAGCTCGCTGGGCCAGATCAGCGAAGGCACGGCTGAACATGTCGAGGCTGCGATCAGCGCCGCCGAGCGCGCCTTTCCGGCCTGGAGTGCGCTGAGCGCCGCCGAACGAAAACCCTATCTCGACCGCTTTGCCGAAGAGATCGGCAAACGCGCGGACGCCTTCTGCGTGCTCGAAAGCAACGATGCCGGCGTGTTGCTGTCGCGCATGCGCCATGGCGTGGTGCCGCGCGCGAAGCTCAACATCAGCTGGTTTGCCGAACATGCGCTGAAGTTACAGGACCATCCGATCGACACCGAGCAGGCGCACCACATCGTGCGCCACGACCCGGCCGGCGTGGTCGCGATCATCACGCCGTGGAATGCGCCGCTGATGTTGTCGACCTGGAAGCTCGGCCCGGCGCTTGCCGCCGGCAATACCTGCATCCTGAAACCGCCCGAGTGGGCGCCGCTGACCTGCTCGCTGCTGGCCGACGCGGCCGACGCCGCCGGCCTGCCGCCCGGTGTCTTCAACGTCGTGCAGGGCAGCGGCGCCAATACCGGCGCCAAACTGGTCAGCGATCCGCGGCTGGCCCGGATATCGTTCACCGGCAGCGTGCCGACCGCGAAGTGGATCGCGCAGGCGGCGGGTGCCAACCTGGTGCCGTGCAGCCTGGAGCTCGGCGGCAAGAGCCCGTTCATCGTGCTCGAGGATGCCGATATCGACAATGCGGCCGCCACCGGCGCGCTGATGTACCGCAACGCAGGACAGGTGTGCCTGGCCGGCACGCGTTTCCTGGTCCACGACAAGGTGGCAGAGAAGTTCGTCGCGGCGATGCGCGGCCATGTCGAAAAACTCAATGTCGGTGACCCGCGCGACGAGGCCACCGAAATCGGCCCGGTGATCCACCCGCGCCAGGTCGAACGCGTACTCGGTTTCATCGAGCGCGCCGTCGTCGGCGGCGCCGAACTGCTGTGGGGCGGCAGCAAGCACCCGTTCGGCGCGCAATATATTCAGCCGACGATGCTGACCAGGCTTCAGCAGAGCGACGAGATCGTGCAGAACGAGGTCTTCGGCCCGGTGCTGACGCTGCAGACCTTCGGCAGCGACGACGAGGCGATCGCGCTGGCCAACGGCACCGACTACGGGCTCGGCGGCGTCTGCTACGGCGAGACCACCCATGCGACCGCGGTGGCCGAGCGGGTGCGCACCGGTTTCATCTGGATCAACAGCTTCGGCATCCGCGACCTGGCCGCGCCGTTCGGCGGCATCAAGCGCAGTGGTATCGGTCGCGAAGGTGGCAACTGGAGCTTCGAGTTCTTCTGCGACATCAAGGACATCGTCGTGCCGAAGAAGCCGTTCCGCGCCAGCTTCAGCCAGCGCTGAGCGCTGCGAATGCCAAACAACAATGGAGAAACCAGGATGAGTTTTCGATTCACCCGACGGCAGCTTGTTGCAGCAGGCATGGGCGCTGCTCTTGCCGGCCTGGGCGGTTGCGCGGCAAGCGGCGCCGGCATGGTCAAAGCCATCCGCGGCATCGACAGCGCAACGCCGATTGCCACGGTGGCACAAGGCGAGTTGCAGGGCACACGCAATGGCGCCGTGCTGTCGTTCAAGGGTGTGCCGTATGCGGCCAATCCCTTCACGGCAGCCAACCGTTTCAAGGCGCCACAGCCAATGCCTGCGTGGTCGGGCGTGCGCAATGCCGTTGACTACCGACCGATGCCGCCACAACCGTCGCGCGCGCCCAGTGGTGGCCTCGCCGGTGCGGCCGACGACCTGACGCTGAACATCTGGGCGCCGGCCGATGCGCGCAACGCGCCGGTGCTGGTCTGGTTGCCGGGCGGCGCCTACTACCGTGTCGACGCGGCCGAGGGCTGGTACGACGGCAGCAGCTTCGCCAGGCAGGGCATCGTCGTGGTCACCGTCAATTACCGCGTCGGTATCGACGGCTTCATGGCCATCGACGGCATGCCGGCCAATCGCGGTCTGCTCGATTCGGTGGCTGCGCTCGAATGGACCAAGACCAACATCGCCGCTTTCGGTGGTGATGCCGGCAACGTCACGCTGGCCGGACAGTCGGCCGGCGCGCAGAGCGTGATGCTGCTGATGGGCATGCCGATGGCGCAGGGGCTGTTCCACAAGGCGATTGCACAAAGCCCGCCGCAGAACCATCTGACGCCGTCGCAGGCACAACGCATCGCCAGTGCGACCGCAGAGACGCTGAAGGTCGCACCGACGGCGCAAGCGCTGGCCGCCGTGCCGCTGCCCGATCTGATCGCCGGTGTCGAGGCCATGGTCAAGGATCTGCGAGACCGCGCCAAGTGGGGGCCGATCGGTGGCCAGCCGCCGTATCTGCCGGTGATCGACGGCAAGGTGCTGACCGCACCGCCACTGGCTGCGCTGCAGCGCAACGCCAGCCCCCGCATCCCCTTGCTGATCGGTTCCACCGACGAGGAGGCTCGCCTTTACCTGGTGCCCGGCGGCACGATCGACCGCATTCCGCCGCCGGCCGTGGCAGGCGCTTTACGCGGCGCCAGGCTGCCGGCCCATGCTGCCGATGTCTATTCCCAGGCGCGGGCGAATGCTTCGCCGGGCGACATGCTGGCGCTGTTCGAATCGGACCAGACCTTCCGCATGCCGACGCTGAACTATGCGGAGCAACGCGTCCGGGCAGGCGCACCGGTGTGGCACTACAACTTCTCGTGGTCGTCGCCCGGTTTCGGCGGGCGGCTGGGCGCGGGCCATGTGGTCGACGTGCCGTTTGCCTTCAATACCCTGGGCAGCCGGCAGGCAGCGCCCTTCCTCGGCGGGCCGGGCCATCAGCCGCTGGCGGACGAGATGCACGGCCGCTGGGCGCGCTTCGTGAAGACCGGCGATGCCGGCTGGCCGCGCTACGACCTGACCACCCGGCCGACGATGCGCTTCGACACCACATCCACCGTGGTCGCAGACCCGCTGGCCGATCGCCGCAAGCTCTGGGCCGGCATCGGTTTCGAATGAGTCGACCCAAATGACGGAAAAAACCATGAACGGAAAAATTGTCGGTGCGGCCATCGTGTCGCACCACCCGGGCCTGATGCAATGCGAGGAGTTTCGTCGCCTGCAAGGTGCAGGCGAGGACTCGGACCTGATTGCCGGTTATGCCCGCTTGCGCGAGAAGATCGCCGCCGCAAAACCCGACGTGGTGATGATCTTCGACACCCACTGGTTCACCACCGGTTATCACCTTGTCGACGGCGGCGAGCGCTACATCGGAACCTATATCTCCGACGAGATGCCGTGGTATCTGCATGGCGTGCCCTACGACTACCGCGGCCTGCCCAGCCTGGCGCTCGAGATCGAGGCCGTGTCGCGCGAGATGGGCGGCTACGACCGCGCGGTCTGCCACCCGGATCTCGGCCGCCACTACGCCACGATCAACCTGGTCAAGCAACTGCGGCTGGAGCACAGCAATACACCGGTGGTCACCGTGAGTTCGTGCCAGAACTGTGACTGGCCGGCTTATCTGCAGTCGGGCGAGGCGATTGCCGAAGCGATCCGCCGCAGCGGCCTGCGCGTGGTGATGCTGGCCTCGGGCGCGCTCAGCCACAAGTTCAACAACATCGACTGGAAGCCGAACAACCCGCGCATCTTCCACGAGAGCAATGTCTCGCGGCCCGCGAACATCGACAGCGACAAGGGCGCGATCGAACTGTTCAGGCAGGGCCGCCACGACACCGTGCTCGAGCGCTGGAACGCTGAATACCGCAAGCTGCCCTGGGAGGCTTTCGGCGCGCATTACCTGCAGATGGTCGGGGCGATGGGTGGTGCGGCATGCCGAGCAAAGGGCGAGCCGCTTTCCGACTACGAAAACGCTCGTGGCACCGGAAATATCCACATCTGGTTCGACGCCTGAGGGAGCGCACGATGAACTTCGAATTTCCGATCGAGGAGCTGCCGGCGGTGATGCGAGGCCCGCGCATCGAGCGCCGCCGCGTGCTGGTCGGCGGCAGCGCCTTCTGGGGCACGATCGTCGAGGAGGGCGCGGACGCCGGCAAGCTGCGGCTCGACGACGGGCGCCTGCTCGACGCCGACAGCGTGCGCTACCTGCCGCCGGTTGCGCCGAGCAAGATCATTGCGGTGCACATCTCGTACATCTCGCGCAGCATGGAAACGCGCAACAAGCCGAAGCCGACCGAGACGCCGACCTATTTCACCAAGCCGCCTACATCACTCAACGGCCACGGCGGGCAGATCCTGAAGCCGGCCGACTGCAAGTACCTCAACTACGAAGGTGAATATGCGGTCGTCATCGGCCGGACCTGCCGCAATGTGACGCCCGACGAAGCCTGGGACTACATCGAAGGTTTCTGCCCGGCACTCGACATGGGGCTGCAGGATTTTCGCGATACCGACCAGGGCTCGATGCTGCGCGTCAAGGGCGCCGACACGCTGCTGCCGATCGGCCCGGGCATCGTCCGCGGCGTCAACCTGTTCGAGCAGACGCTGCGCACCTATGTCGACGGCCGAGTGGTGCAGGAGGCACACATCGGTGACGAGACGATCTGGGGCCCGCACTACGTGATTGCCGACATCGCCCGCCACATCACCTTGCTGCCGGGCGACGTGATCCTGATGGGCACGCCCTGCCATTCACGCTCGGTCGATCCCGGCCATCTCGTCGAATGCGAGATCACCGGCATCGGACGGATCAGCGGCACCGTGGTTGCCATCGATGCGCCGCGCGCCGCTGCACTCGGTGTCGGCCATGCGCCGACCGACAGCCCCGAGGTGCGCCGCGTCTCGCTCGGCTTCGACGAACGCGTACCCGAGCGATTCAAGGACAACCTGCGCCAGTCGCGCCAGCGTTGAGCGGCCACACCGCCACACCCCCATCCCTTCACGACACCAGGAGAACGAAATGAAGACATTCACCAGAACCCTCATCGGCTCGCTGTTCGGCGCTGCGATCGTCGGCCAGGCATCGGCCGCAGACGTGACGCTGCGCTTTCACCAGTTCTTGCCGCCGCAGGCCACGATCCCGACCAAGGCGATCAAGCCCTGGACGGAGAAAGTCGAGAAGGAGAGCGGTGGCCGCATCAAGTTCCAGCGCTTCGATTCGATGACATTGGGCGGCAAGCCGCCGGAGCTTTTCGACCAGGCCAAGGATGGCGTGGCCGACGTTGTCTGGACCGTGCTCGGCTACAACCCGGGGCGTTTTCCGAAGTCCGAAGTCTTCGAGCTTCCCTTCCTGACGACCACCGCGACTGCCAGCTCAAAGGCATTCATGGAATTCGTGCAGAAGAATTCGATGGACGAGTTCGCCGACGTTCATCTGATCTGCGTGCATACGCACGGCCCCGGCCTGTTCCACAGCCGCGCCCCGATCGCCAAGCTCGAGGACCTGAAGGGCATGAAGGTTCGCGGGGGGTCGCGCGTGATCAACATCATGCTCGAGCAACTCGGTGCCACACCGGTCGGCATGCCGATCACCGGTGTCGGAGAAGCCTTGTCCAAGGGGGTGCTCGAGGCGACGACGATTCCCTGGGAAGTCGTGCCTGCATTCAAGGTGCAGCAGATCGTGCAGAACCACACCACGTTCTCAGGTGGCAAGGCCTTGTACAACAGCACCTTCGCGATGGTGATGAACAAGGCCAGCTACGCGAAATTGCCGGCCGACTTGAAGAAGGTCATCGACAACAACTCGGGTCAGAGCTGCTCGACGACATTCGGCGCGGCGATGGACGCCGGTGACGTGGTCGGCAAGAGCCTCGCGGAAAAGGCCGGCAACAAGATTCACGAACTCGACCTGGCGGAGTCGCAGCGCTGGCAGCGTGCAGCCTTGGGAACACGAGCCGCCTGGTACAAGGAAGTTTCGGCGAAGGGCATCGACGGGCCGAAGCTGGCCGAGGAGGCAGAGGCCTTGATCAACAAGTACAGCAAATGAGCTGACCACGGTTGACGTAATGGGCGAAGGGGTTGGGAGCGCTTTAGGGGCGATCACGACCACCCACGTTGAAAGCGGGGCGCGTGGCTACCTCCGCGAAGCCCGGGTGCTGACTGCCCGTGCCGCTGCTTGCGCTTGGCCGGCGGCCGGGCATGCGCAGCCCGCTCTTGCGCAACGTACTCCTGCGAGGCCTGTTCCACCGCCGGCAGGCTGGCCTGCAGTCGACGCAGCAGGTCGATGAGCCAGCGCTTTTCCTGGGGCGCGAGGCGAGGTCCCCGAATCAGTTTCGTAAGTGATGCCCACTGCGAGGCACGCGGGCCGCTGGGCGATCGGCTACCGTCCGCGGCTTTGTGACCTGCTGGCGGCAATGCGGAAGGTCAACGCGGGCGTTTCAGGCCGGCGACGCAATCCCGGCATCCATGCGGACCACGGCCTGCCGGAACAACTCGCGCAGCCAGACGAGGCCGGGATCCTTGGTCCGGTATTTGTGCCACTGCAGGGCTTGTTCCATCGGCGTGATCGGCAACGGCGGCGTGCGCAACGCGATCGGCCACAAGCCCTGCGCCAGTCGCGCGAGCCGTTGATGCACGGTCGCGACGAAATCGGTGCCGACGACCATCGCCGGCAGCGGAGCGAAGCCGTAGGTCGTCACGGCGACCCGCCTCGTGACCCCATAGCGCTTGACGAACCAGGCCTCGAACGATTCGCCGATGGGGTTGCCTGTGGGCCGCATCACGACATGGCCCGCTGCAAGGTAGCGCTCGAAGTTCAGTGCGCCCTTGGCCAATTTGCCGTCGGCCCAGACGACGCAGGTGAATTCCTCGCTGTACAAGACCTCTTCCGGATGGTCGGGTGAGAGGAAGTCGCGCGGCAGGATCAACAGGTCGGCTTCGCCGCGTTCGAGTTCACCAACCGGGTTGCTGACCTGCGGCAGAAACTCAAATCGGGCCTTGCAGCGCGCGGCATTGGCCAAGGCCAGTACATGCGGCGCCAACACAAACTGCGTGTAGTCGGAAACAAAGATGCGGAAGACCCGGTCCGAGGTGGTCGGGTCGAAATTCGGCTGGATCGCAATCGCACTGTCGACGCGCACGAGCACGTCGCGCACTGCATCCTGCAAGCCTTGGGCGCGAGGCGTCGGCTCCATCCGGCGCCCGACCTGAACCAGCAATTCGTCGTCGAAATATTCGCGCAGGCGGTTCAGTGCATTGCTCGTCGCCGACGGGCTGAGATTCAAGCGCTCCGCAGCCTTGGTGATGCTGCGTTCGACCAGCAAGGCATCGAGTGCAACGAGCAGATTCAGATCGAGCCGGTTGAAGCGCATGGCTTGTGTCGAACCGTCGACTTTGCGGGTTAACCCGCAAAGTATTCACGGCATCGAATCGATGTGTGGAAACAAGCCGATTTTCACAAAGCCTCGGTTTCCTTAACCTCTCGCTTACCCGATTTCCCAAGCGAACAAGGAGACGACGAATGGCCTCGAGCCAGGCGGTAGGCAAGCCTTTGCCAAAAATTACTGAGCTGCTGCGGCAGGTGGCCTGAAGCCATGAGCGCCATTCGCAATGTCGGCGTGATCGGTGCCGGACTGGCCGGTCTTGCAGTCGCAATTGCCGCGGCCAAGGCCGGCGTCGACGTCGACGTTTTCGAGCGGCAGACCGAGCAGCCGGCGCCGGCGGCGCACATCGACGTCGTTCCCAATCTGTTGCGTGACCTCGTTGCGTTGGGCGTCGGCGATGTCCTCGTTCGTCGAGGTTTTCCGTATCGCGACCGCGCGGTGCTCGACGGCGATGGGCGTCGGCAGTTCGATCTTGCCACCCCTCGGCTTGCCGGCGAACGCTATCCGGCCGCGCTTGGCATGGTCTACGGCGATCTGCTCGGCATCCTGCGCGAACAGGCCCTGGACCGCGGTGTTCGCATCCACGATGGCGCCACGGTTGCCGATGCCGAAGACGGCGGTGCGATCCGCCTGGACAACGGCCAGCGACATCCGGTCGATCTCGCGGTGATTGCCAGCGGCGAGGTTTTGCCCCGGGTGGCCGGTACAACGCTCGAGCCGGTGGAGGTCGAGTCGCTGCCGCAGCAATGGTGTTATGCGCTGCTGCCGCGCCCGATCTCGATCGACCACGCAGCGTGGGTCATCGGCGTCGGCAGAAGCAAGCTGATGCTGGTGCCGGTGAATCCGCAAACGGTCGGCGTCGCCTTGCTGCAGCCCGAGGGTTCCGCAACAAGCGGCGACGAGGTGCGTGCAAGCCTCGCTTCGCAGGGCGAGTTGTTCGGCTGGCTCGCCTCGCATTGGAAAGACGGCACGCCGACGACGGTGCGTCCGGTGCACACCGGTGTGCTTGCCGGCGAATGGCATCAGCGCGGCGTGCTGCGCGTCGGAGCCAGCGCCCATGTGCTGCCACCACATTTCGGCCAGTCCGCCGCGCAAGCGGTCGAAGACGCCGTCGTCCTCGGTGCCTTGCTGGGCACCGGCGCGGACCGCACGGCGCTGCTCGATGCCTTCATGGCGCGACGCGGCGACCGGGCACGGCAAGTCCATGCCTTGACGACACAGGCGGCGCGCTGGGACCTGCGCCCTGAAGCGTCGACCGATCTGCGCACGCTGGCCGCCAGGCTGGCGCCCGCACTGGCCCGGCCAGCCTGATCCGAACCGATTTCTCACCCGACACCACCACCGAGGAGACCAATGAAACCCGCACAACGACTCAAGCTGGCACCGAAGCTGGCCGCGATGGCCGCCGCAGCCGCTGCGGCCTGCAGCGCCAACGCGTTTGAGATCGATACCGGCAACCCCGACCTCAAGCTGCGCTGGGACAACACCGTCAGGTACAGCAACGCCTTTCGCCTCAAGGACCGATCGCCCGTGCTCGCCAGCGACCCCGGCACATCCAACCTGAACGACGGCGACAACAACTTCGGCAAGGGACTGGTCTCGAGCCGGTTCGACCTGCTGAGCGAACTCGATCTGCAGATGAACAACATCGGGGCCCGCGTCAGCGCGGCCGCTTGGTACGACCCGGTCTACCGTCGCGGCAACGACAACCGCAGCGGCACGTCGAACCACACGCCCGGCAACCAGTTCCCCGACGAGACGCGCAAGGTGATGGGTGGCGACAGCGAACTGCTCGACGCCTTTGTCTGGGGCCGCTTCAGCCTGGGCGACAAGCCGGTCACGGTGCGGCTCGGGCGCCACACGCTGCTGTGGGGCGAAACGCTCTTCTTCGGCGGCAACGGCATTGCCGGCGGGCAGGCGCCGCTCGACCTGGTCAAGCTGCTGTCGGTTCCGAATTCGCAGTTCAAGGAAATCGCTCGCCCGATCGGCAAGCTGTCCGGTCAGATCCAGCTCACCGACGAACTCTCGCTCGGTGCCTACGTCGGCTACGAATGGGACAAGACGAGGCTGATCCCGGTGGGCGCCTACCTCTCGTCCACCGACACGCTGGGTCCGGGCGCCGAGCGTATCAATGCCGGGCCGATCGGCTCCTTCATCAAGGCGCCCGACCTCGACGCCCGCGACAGCGGCCAGTATGGGGTGCAATTGCGCTGGAGTGCCTTCGACATCGAGACCGACTTCGGCCTCTACGCGATCCGCTATCACGCCACCGGCCCGAGCAACAACTACACCACGCTCAGCGGCCGTCCCCCTGGCCCGAATGGTCCTGGCAACCTGGCTGCCAGCAGCTACCGTTGGGCCTACCACGAGGGCATCCGGGCCTACGGCGTCAGCGCTGCGAAAACGGTCGGCGCGTGGAGCCTGGCCGGCGAAGCATCGATCCGGCAGAACACGCCGCTGGCCAGCTCGCTGCAAAGGGTGATCCCGGCGATCGGCGTCGGCGTGAACTTCGACAACAACAACAATCCCGGCTACGCGGTCGGCGAAACCGCCCACCTGAATTTCTCGTGGCTGGCCAGCCTGGGTCCGAGCTTCATTGCGGATGGAGCCACCTTCCTCGGCGAGATCGCCTGGAACACCCGCACCAAGGTGACCAGGAACGCCGCGATGCTGAACCCGAACGCCGACAAGTCGGCCACCGCGGTGCGAATGATCTATTCGCCGTCTTATCGGCAGGCCTTGCCGGGCCTCGACCTCTCGCCCAGCGTCGGCATCGGCTACGCCTGGGGCAAATCCTCGGCGCTCGGCAACGCCTTCGGCGTCGACGAGGGCGGCGACTTCAACGTCGGCGTTACCGGCACCTACCTCGGACGCTGGATCGCCTCGCTGAACTACGTCCACTACCTCGGCCCAGTCGGCACATCGGTCGACGACAACACCAACGTGCAGTTCAAGCAGTCACTGAAGGATCGCAATTTCGTGACCTTCTCGCTGCGCACCACTTTCTGATTACGGAGACAGACATGCAATCCAGAACCCGATATCAAATCATCGCCTTTGCGGCATCGCTCGCCTGCTCATGGTCCGCAATGGCTGCGGTAAGCGCCGAAGAGGCGGCCAGGCTCGGCAACGAGCTGACCCCGCTGGGCGCCGAAAAAGCCGGCAACAAGGAAGGAACGATCCCGGCCTGGACCGGCGGCTTCAGCGGCAAGATCGCCGGCGAGAAGGAAGGTGGCCGCCGCGGTGACCCCTTCAAGGGCGAGAAGCCGCTGTACTCGGTGACCGCCAAGAACATGGCGCAGCACGCCGACAAGCTCACCGACGGCGTCAAGGCGCTGTTCAAGAAATATCCCGACAGCTACCGCATCGACGTCTACCCGACCCACCGCACCGCGATGGCGCCGCAATGGGTCTACGACAACATCAAGAAGAATGCGACGCGCGCCAAGATGAATGGCGACATCCTCGAGGGCGGCTATGGCGCCATCCCGTTCCCGATCCCGAAAAACGGGCTGGAAGCGATCTGGAACCACAAGCTGGCGTGGCGCGGCGAGGCGTGGGAAGCCGACCTGAACCAGTACCAGCTGACGTCCGACGGCAAGGTTGTGCTGACCACCGACGGCCTGATCCGCCAGCGCATGCCGTACTACTTCAAGGATGGCTCGCTCGAGAACTTCGAGGGCTATTTCTGGGAAGTCAACCTGACCAATTCCGGCCCGCCGATCCGTGCCGGCGAGATGATCGTCGGGCGGCAGAACCTCGACGAGAACAAGTCGCAGTCCTACGTCTACCTGACCGGCCAGCGCCGGGTGCGCAAGCTGCCCAATGCCTGCTGTGACACGCCGACACCGGCCACCGCTGGTGTGATGTCGTTCGACGAACTGAGCGTCTTCTCGGGCACCACCTCGCGCTTCAATTGGAAGCTGGTCGGCAAGAAGGAGATGCTGATCCCCTACAACAACAACCGCATCCTGCAGGTCAAGGACAGCGAGCTGGTGCAGCCGCGCCACCTCAACCCCGACCATCTGCGCTGGGAACTGCACCGCGTCTGGGTCGTCGAGGCGACGTTGAAGGATGGCGAGCGCCACCAGGCACCAAGAAGCGTCTACTACCTCGACGAGGACACCTGGGTCGCCACGCTGGGCGACCGCTGGGACGCCAACGGCCAACTGTGGAAGTCGATGTGGCTGCTCAACTACGTGATGCCCGATGCGCCCGGCACCGTCCAGCAGACCTTCGGCTTCTACGACCTGATCTCGGGCAACGGCTATGTCGCCAACGTGCTGAACGACAAGGATTTCCACCATCGTTTCACGAAGCGCTGGCCGACCAACCTGTTCACCGGCCAGGGCCTCGCAAGCCAGGGCGTGCGTTGAGATCATGGAACACCTTGTAGCCCTGGCCGTCGCGGTGGCAGCGCTTGCTGCCCCGACGGCGGCGACCGCGGCACCGGTGGGCGATGCGCTGGATCGCCCGGCGGTGCAGGCCGCCCATCCCGAGCGCGCTGTCCTTCAGGCGGCGGCGCAGGCGGGCCAGCGCATCGTCGCGGTCGGCGAGCGTGGCATCGTGCTGCTCTCCGACGACGGCGCGGCGAAATGGCGCCAGGTTCCGGTGCCGACCAGCGTCACGCTGACCGCCGTCCGCTTCGTCGATGACAAGCACGGCTGGGCCGTCGGCCACGGCGGCGTGATCCTCGCCAGCACCGATGGCGGCGCGAGCTGGACTCGGCAACTCGACGGCAAGACCGCTGCCGACCTGATGCTGAAGGCCGCGCAGGCCAGCGGCGACCCGGCAGCCGTCAAGGAGGCCGAATGGCTGGTGTCCGCCGGGGCCGACAAGCCCTTCCTCGATCTGCACTTCTTCGATGCCAGACACGGCATCGTCGTCGGCGCCTACAACCTGGCGTTCGAAACCAGGGACGGCGGCCAGACCTGGAACGCGATCGCACAGCGGCTCGACAACCCGCGCGGCCTGCACCTGTACGCGGTGCGCACCCGCGGCGACAAGGTGCTGATCGTCGGCGAGCAAGGCGTGGTGCGGCTGTCGACCGACGGCGGTCAGACCTTCCAGAAGCTCGACACCGGTTATCCAGGCAGTTTCTTCAGTGCCGAATGGCTGGACGACAAAGGCATGCTGCTGGCCGGCCTGCGTGGCCAGCTGTGGCGCAGCAACGACCTGGGCGCGAGCTGGACCCAGGTGCCGTCGCCCGCACCGGCGTCGTTCACGGCGAGCGCACGCGGCCCTGACCAGTCGCTGTGGCTGTCGAATCAGGCCGGCCGGATCTTTGCCTGGCGTGACGGCAGCCTGCAAGCGCTGCCAGGCGAGCCGCTGCCGCCCATCGGCGGCATGCTGCCGCTGCCGGACAAACGCCTGCTGGCGCTGACGCTGCGTGGCGCAGTCGTCGTCCCCCTGAATGGAGCCCCGAAGTGATCACCACCTCGTCCCCGGCGACCCCGTCGCTGGCTGATTTCGACCACCAGTCGGGTTCGTTCGTCGAGCGGCTGCTGTTCAACAACCGGCGCCTCGTCATCGCGCTGTGCCTGCTGATCACCGCGGTGCTCGGCTGGCAGGCCTCGAAGCTGCAGCTCAATGCCAGCTTCGAGAAGATGATTCCGGCCGCCCACCCCTACATCCAGAACTACCGTGAACACGAATCGCAGCTGAGCGGTCTTGGCAATGCGGTTCGCGTCGTCGTCGCCAATCCGAAGGGCAGCATCCTCGACAAGGACTACATGGAGACGCTGCAGCAGATCAACGACGAGGTCTTCCTGCTGCCCGGCGTCGATCGCACGCGCATGAAATCGCTGTGGACGCCGAGCACGCGCTGGGTCGGCGTCACCGAAGAAGGCCTGGAAGGCGGGCCGGTCATACCGAACAAATACGACGGCAATGCAGAAAGCCTGCAGCGCCTGCAGACGAATATCCTGCGCTCCGGGCAGATCGGCCAGCTGGTCGGTCTGGACATGCGATCGAGCATGATCTACGTCCCGCTGCTGGCCACCAATGCCGACGGCGAGCCGCTGGACTACGGCGTGCTGTCGGGCCGGCTCGAGGAATTGCGCAGCAAATATGCAGGCAGCGGTGTCGACATCCACATCACCGGCTTCGCGAAGATCGTCGGCGACCTGATCGACGGCGTGCGCGCGGTGCTGCTGTTCTTCGGCGCCGCGGTGCTGATCGCGGCGCTCATGGTGTTCGGCTACACGCGTTGCCTGCGCTCGACCGCGCTGGTGGTCAGCGCATCGCTGATCGCGGTTGTTTGGCAGCTCGGCCTGCTGCCGTTGATCGGCCAGTCGCTCGACCCGTATTCGATCCTGGTGCCCTTCCTGGTCTTCGCGATCGGCATGAGCCACGGCGCACAGAAGATGAACGGCATCATGCAGGACATCGGTCGCGGCGTCGACAAGCTGCTGGCAGCCCGCTTCACCTTCCGCCGCCTGTTTCTTGCCGGCCTGACTGCGCTGCTCGCCGACGCGGTGGGCTTTGCGGTGCTGCTGACGATCGACATCCAGGCGATCCGCGACCTGGCGCTGGCGGCCAGCATCGGGGTGGCGGTCTTGATCTTCACCAACCTGATCCTGCTGCCGATCCTGCTCAGCTATACCGGCGTCAGCAAGACCGCTGCCGAGCGCAGCCTGCGTGCCGAAGCGGCCGATCTGGCCGGCGCCGCGCGCCATCCGATGTGGCGCTTCCTCGACCTGTTCACCCAGCGTCGCTGGGCCGCCGGGGCACTGGCCGGGGCGGCAGTGCTGGCGGTGCTCGGTTTCATGGCGAGCCAGCAGCTGAAGATCGGAGACCTCGATCCGGGTGCGCCCGAATTGCGTGCCGACAGCCGCTACAACCGCGATGTCGCCTTCGTCAACGGGGCCTACGGCGCAAGCAGCGACGTGCTCGCGGTGATGGTGAAGACGCCCGATGGCGCCTGCTCGGCCTACGACACGCTGAACAAGCTCGACGCGCTGGAGTGGCGGGTCCGCCAGCTGCAAGGCGTCGAGAGCACGCAATCGCTGTCGCTGCTGAACCGGCGCGTGCTGTCCGGACTGAACGAGGGCAGCCCGAAGTGGTACGCCTTCCTGCCGAACCAGGACATGCTCAACACCGTCACCGCCGGCGCACCGCGGCTCGGTTTCTACGACGACAGCTGCAGCCTGCTGACGCTGTACATCTACCTGCAGGACCACAAGGCCGACACGTTGACCCGTGTCACCGACACCGTCGAGGCCTTTGCCGCCGAGAACAATACCGACGAGGTCAAGTTCCTGCTCGCGGCCGGTTCGGCCGGCATCGAGGCGGCGACCAACAGCGTCGTCCGGGATGCCTGGCGCCAGATGCTGATCCTGGTCTATTCGGCGGTCTCGCTGCTGTGCCTGATCACCTTCCGCAGCTGGCGGGCGGTTGTCGTCGCGGTGCTGCCGCTGATGCTGACTTCGCTGCTGGCCGAGGCGCTGATGGTGGCGCTGGGCCTGGGCGTCAAGGTGGCGACCTTGCCGGTGATCGCACTCGGCGTGGGCATCGGCGTCGACTATGCGCTCTACATCCTCAGCGTGACGCTGGCCCGTCTGCGTGCCGGTGACAACCTGTCCGACGCCTACTACAAGGCGCTGCTGTTCACCGGCAAGGTGGTTCTGCTGACCGGCATCACGCTGGCCGCAGGCGTCATCACCTGGGTCGCCAGCCCGATCAAGTTCCAGGCCGACATGGGCTTGCTGCTGGCCTTCATGTTCCTGTGGAACATGCTCGGCGCGCTGGTGCTGATCCCGGCGTTGGCGCACTTCCTGTTGAAGCCCGCAGCGCGCGAAAGCGAATCCACGGCCCCGGCCGATCTGCCGCTGCGTCCGGCGCCGACTGCGGCGTCGGCTTCTGCCTGAGCCGCAATCCACTCCATTCAACCGAGCAAAACAAGTCATGTTCAAGTATTTCCCCACCAACTACGTCTGGAACCTGTCGGTCGATCTGGCGATCGAGATGGGCGCGCGCATCGGCGAGATCGAAGCGATGTGCGCCCCGTTGCAGGACGCCGCAAAGGCGCCCGACAAGGCCGGCACCCAGGCCTTTCGTGAAACCTGGGTCAAGATGGCCGACCAGCTGTGCGAACTGGCCGACGAGGACAAGGCCCATGGCCGTTTGTTGTCGGCCGGCGAGAAGATCAACCGCGCCGCCAGCTACCTGATCACCGCCGAGCGGCTGCAGGCGCATGGCTCGGAAGGCCGCGTTGCGCTGTATCGCCGCCACCTTGACCTGTTTGCCGAAGGTGTTCGCCTCAGCGGAGAAGCTTGCGAACGCGTCGAGATCCCCTATGAAGGCAAACACCTGTCGGCGCTGTATGTGCCGGCCCAGGGTGTCAGCGGCCGCGCGCCGCTGCTGGTGCAGGTCAACGGCCTGGACTCGACCAAGGAGATGAAATACCGCGTCGGCCTGCCGGCCTGGCTGGCCAGGCGCGGCGTGGCCTCGCTGGTCGTCGACCAGCCGGGCACCGGCGAGGCGCTGCGGCTGCAGGGCTTCACTGCCCGCTTCGACAGCGAGCACTGGGCCAGCCGGGTTGTCGACTGGCTGGAGACGCGCGAGGATGTCGACGCCAGGCGCATCGGCATGGAAGGTGTGTCGCTTGGCGGCTACTACTGCCCGCGCGCCGTGGCCTTCGAGCCGCGTTTTGCCGCCGGTGTGGTCTGGGGTGCCAACCACGACTGGCGCGATGTGCAGAAGCGCCGGCTCGAGAAGGAAGGCAGCTTCCCGGTGCCGCATTACTGGTCGCATGTGTGCTGGGTCTGGGGCGCCAAGGACATCGACGACTTCATGAAGATCGCCGAGAACGTGCACCTGGACGGCGTGGTCGAGAAGATCAAGGTGCCGTTCCTGGTCACCCACGGCGAGAAGGACTCGCAGATCCCGCTGAAGTGGGCGCACCGCACCTACGAGCAGCTGACCAACAGCCCGAAACGCGAACTGAAGATCTTCACCGACCGCGAAGGCGGCGTGCAGCACAGCAGCTTCGACAACTCGATCAACGCCGGCCAGTACATCGCCGACTGGGTCGCCGAAACGCTCGGCGGCCGCACGTCGATCTGACAACAGAACTCACCAGGAACCCAAACCATGAACATCATCGGACCCGACGCACTTGTTTTTGGCGTCGACGACGTCGCAGCCTGCCGCCAATACCTGATCGACTACGGCCTGAAGGAAATCGGCGACGGCTATTTCGAGGCGCTCGACGGCACCGGAGTGACCATCCGCGCCAAGGACGATCCGTCGCTGCCGCCGGCAATGCCGACCGCCAGCATGTTGCGCGAAACCGTCTACGGCGTTGCCGACACGGCCACGCTCGATGCGATCGAATCCGAACTGAAGAAGGACCGCGAGGTCTCGCGCAACGACGGCGTGTTGCGCTGTGTCGACGACATGGGTTTTGCGCTCGCCTTCCAGGTCACCGTGCGGAGGCCGATCACGATGGAAGCGGAGACCGTCAACGCGCCGGGCGCCGCGCCGCAGCGCGGGCCGAACAAGCTTGCATTCACGCCCGACATGCCGGCGCTGCCGCGCACCTTGTCGCACGTCGTGTATTTCGTTCCGGATGCCGCCAAGGCCGAGGCTTTCTACACGCGGCTCGGCTTCGTCTGCACCGACCGCTTTCTCGGCGCCGGCCCGTTTTTGCGCCCGGCCGGAACGCCCGACCACCACACGCTGTTCATGATCCAGACCCCGCCGTTCATGAAGGGCTGTGAGCATTTCACCTTCCACATGGGCGGTCCGACCGAGGTGATGCTGGCCGGCACGCGTTTTGTCGAGAAGGGTTACCAGAGCTTCTGGGGGCCGGGGCGGCACAGGTTCGGCAGCAACTGGTTCTGGTATTTCAATTCGCCGCTCGGCTGCCATGTCGAATACGACGCCGACATGGACCTGCACGACGACAGCTGGACCGCACGCGAGGTGCCGATGAGCGCCGATGCCTCGCAGCTGTTCCTGTTCCAGCATCGCGAGAAGTGGGCCCCGGGTGGCCCGCCGCCCGGCGGCAAACCCGGCACGCCGGAAGGTGCGGCGGCGGCAGCGGTCAAACACTGAGCATGACGACGATGCGCCTGTGCCATCTCGATGACCTGCCCGACAACGGCTCGCGCGGATTCGATCCGCAACGCACCGGGCAGGACAGCGTGCTGGTGGTGCGCCGCGGTACGAAGTTGTTCGCCTATGCCGACGCTTGCCCGCACCACGGCACGCCGATGGCCTGGCGCAAGGACGCCTACCTGAATGCCGCCGCCGACCGCATCGTCTGCGCCGCGCACGGCGCGCAATTCGAAGTCGAAACCGGCCTGTGCACGCTCGGGCCCTGCCTGGGCGAGTCGCTGACCCGCATGCCTGTGGCACTTCAAGACAACGGCGAGGTTCACCTCGCCAACCGAAATTTCGAGGATAGAGACAAATGAGCCAAGCAGTGCGACGCATCCTGATCATCGGCGGCGGTTTCTCCGGCATGTCCGCTGCCATCCAGTTGCGCAAGCAGGGGGTAGAGATCGATCTGGTCGAGATCGATCCCGGCTGGCGCAGCTACGGCGCCGGCATCAGCCTGGGCGGCGCAACCCTGCGCGCGTTCCGCACGATCGGCATCCTCGACGAGTTTCTCGAGCAGGGCAGTGCCGCCGACGGCGTCGTGCTGTGCCTGCCGCACGGGCCGCAGATCGCCGAGTTGCCGACGCCACGCATCGCGGGGCCCGATGTTCCCGGCGGCGGCGCAATCATGCGGCCGGTGCTGGCACGCATACTCGCCGACGCGACGCGCGCATCCGGCGCGACGGTGCACCTGGGCTGCACGTTCACCGACATCCAATCCGACGCCGAAGGCGTCGACGTCGGCTTCAGCGATGGCCGGCGCGAGCGCTACGACCTCGTGATCGGCGCCGATGGTCTTTATTCGAAGGTCCGCGAGACGGTGTTCCCTGACGCACCGAAGCCGCGCTACAGCGGCCAGGCGGTCTGGCGGGCTGTCCTGCCGACGCCGCCGGAAATCAAGACCGCGACGATGTGGATGGGCCCGAAGATCAAGCCCGGCGTCAATCCGGTATCGAAGACCGAGATGTATTTGTTCGTCACCGAGCCGCGTCCGGTCAACGAACGTGTCGACCCGGAAGAGTTCCCCGAGCTGCTGCGCAAGCTGCTCGCCGACTTTCCGGCTCCGGTGCTGCAGTCGATCCGCTCGCAGATCGACGAGAACTCGCAGATCATCTTCCGCCCGCTCGAGGGCCTGCTGACGGCGCGGCCGTGGTTCAAGGACCGCGTCGTGCTGATCGGCGACGCTGTCCACGCGACGACGCCGCACCTCGCATCGGGGGCCTGCATCGGCATCGAAGACGCGATCGTGCTGGCCGACGAGATCGGCCGTTCGACGGATGTTGGCGCCGCCTGCGCTGCCTTCGAGCAAAGGCGCTGGGAGCGCTGCCGCATGGTCGTCGAGAACTCGACCCGTCTGGGCGAGATCGAGATCGCCGGCGGCGACAAGGAAGAACACGGCCGCATCATGCGCGAGTCGCTGATGGCGCTTGCCCAACCAATCTGAGGCCAAGCAATGATCAAGACGAATTCTGTGCGCGGCCATGTCGCGCTGATGGTGGGTCACTGTGCGGGCATGGTCGACCTGGTGGCGTTGCCGGTCTGGGTCGGCACGCTGATCTCGCGTTACGGCCTCGATCCGCAACAGGCCGGATTGCTGGCGACGCTGTTCCTGGCCGGCGCCGTGGTCGCCAGCCTGATTCTGGCGCCGAGGTTTCACAAGCTGCACGGTCGAACGGTGGCGTCGATGGGGTTCGCCGCGTCGGCGCTCGCGTTCTTCAGCGTGTCGATGGTCAGCGACTTCGCCAGCATGGCGGCGCTGCATGCGGTTGCCGGACTCGCAGCCGGCTCCGCGCTCAGTGTCACGCACGGCACGATCGCGCGCAGCGAGCGGCCGCACAGGATGTTCGCGATTGTCGGCATGGCGCTCGGTGTCTTCGCGATCGTCTTCCTCGGCGCCACACCGCCGCTGATCGCAGCGACCAGCGGGCCGGTGCTGTTCATCGTATTCGCCGGCGTGATGCTGGTGGCCGCGCTGGTGTCACTGGCCGCGTTTCCGGTCGCGGACGCGGCATCTACAGGGCAGACCGCCGCCTCGTTGGCAAGCCGCCTGCCGGCTGCCGTGTGGTTCGGCATCGTCGGCATCGGCTGCATGGGCCTGGTTCAGGCGATGACCTTCAGCTTTCTCGAACGCGTTGGCAGCGACCGCGGCTTCGGACTTGCCGCGATCACCGGTGTGCTGGTCGCGCTGGGCGTGGTCAATCTGTTTCCTGCAGGGCTCGCAGCGCTGCTGGAGAAGCGCCTGGCGGCACGAACGGTGATGCTGGTCGGGCCGGTGCTGCAGGCGCTTCTCGTCGTCGTGATCATGAACTCACCTGCCTTCGCACCGTATGCAGCAGCGGCCTCGTTCTTCGCCGCGGTGATGATCTTCACCCATACCTTCGCCTTTGGCCTGCTCGCCAGGCTGGACCTCAGCGGACGCGCGCTGGCCGCCACACCGGCGATGCTGATGATCGGCGCGGCGATCGGGCCGATCCTCGGTGGCACGCTGGTCAAGATGACCGGCTACGGCAGCATCGGCATCGCTGCGCTGGTGATCGCCGCCATAGCGGTGTTCTGCTTCTCGCGCATTCCATCAAATACCTCCGCTTCGCGGCAGGGGGCTCTCGCATGAAACCCAATCGCACCTTCGTCGACCTCTCGATCTACCTCGAGAACGACGTTCTCTCCGACCCGCCGCCGCTGGCGCCGAAGATCACCTACCAGAAACATGCGGACACGCTGTCCGAGTTCATGGCGATGATCCCGGGCACGACGCCCGAGGACTATCCCGACGGCGAGGCCGCCGCTGCCGAATGGGTGACGCTGACGACGCACAACGGCACCCACCTCGACGCACCCTGGCATTTCCATTCGACGCAAGACGCGAAGAACGGCGGCTCGCGGCCGTCGATCACGATCGACCAGGTGCCGCTGGAATGGTGTTTCCAGGCCGGCGTGAAACTCGACTTCCGGCACTTCCCGGATGGCTATGTCGCCACCGCGGCCGATGTCGAGGCCGAACTGAAGCGCGTCGGCCACGACCTGCAGCCGCTCGACATCGTCGTCGTCAACACCCGGGCCGGCAGTCGCTATGGCCACAAGGACTACCTCGGCGCCGGCTGCGGCATGGGCTACGAGGCGACGATGTACCTGCTCGAGCGCGGCGTGCGGCTGACCGGCACCGACGCCTGGAGCTGGGACGCGCCGTTTTCCTACACCGCAAAGAAGATCGCCGAAACCGGCGACAAGAGCCTGATCTGGGAAGGCCACAAGGCCGGGCGCGACATCGGCTACTGCCACCTGGAAAAGCTGCACAACCTGGAAGCGCTGCCCGCCAACGGCTTCACGATCAGCTGCTTCCCGCACAAGATTCGCGGCGCGTCAGCCGGCTGGACGCGCGCCGTGGCCATTTTTGATGAACCTCAAGCACAAGGAGACTGACCGTGAAACTTCCGAAAATTCTTGCCGCAGCGGCACTGGGTCTGTTGACGCTGGGCAGCGTGCATGCGCAGACACGCGTGATCACACTGGGAACGCAAGGTGGCCCGATGCCGTTTGCCTCACGCGCTCAACCCGCCAATGCAGTGGTGGTGAATGATCGCGTATATCTGGTCGACGCAGGCAACGGAGTGGCCCAGCAACTGGTGAAAGCGGGACTGGACCACCGCAAGGTCGGCCACATCTTCATCACCCATAACCACGACGATCACAACGCTGATTGGGGCACGCTGATGGGGCTGCAATGGGCCACCGGCCGCCGCCAGCCCACCCATGTTTACGGGCCTGCAGGAACCGAAGCGATGCTCAAGGGATTCCTGGAATATTTCAAACCCAATGCACGTATCCGGATGGCCGACTCCAAAGGCATGGTGCCGCCCGAGAAGATGTTCAAGGCCCATGACTACAAGGGCGATGGCGAGGTCTTCCGGGATGACCTGATCACCGTCACTGCTGCAGAGAACTGCCATTTCGGGCACGACGGCGCTGGGGCGAGCGGCCTGGATCACTCCTATTCGCTGCGTTTCCAGACGCCAGACAGGGTGATCGTGTTCAGCGGCGATACCGGCAACTGCCCGGCCGTTGCCGCGCTGGCCAAAGGGGCGGATCTGCTGATCCATGAAGTGATCGACCTGGACCTGATTGAAAAGGCCATGTCCACTGCCTTGCCTCCCGACCTTGCGAAGGCATTCATGCGCCACATGCGAGATGAACACACCACGGCGGAGGACGTGGGCCGCATCGCGCAGGCTGCCGGAGTGAAACAGGTCGTGCTCAACCACATCATCCCCGGCAGGGACGAGCCCGACAGCGTATATCTCGAGCCGCTGAAGAAGCACTTCAAGGGACCGGCCACCGTGGCCCGCGACCTGCAGTCCTTCTGAGCCGCGCAAGCGCCGCGGCGGCTGGCCGCGCCGCTCCAGCCAACTGAAATCAAAGGAACAAGCCGATGCGCCTTGCCACCCTGAACAACGGTTCCGCCGACGGACAGCTGATCGTCGTCTCGCGCGACCTGGGCTGCGCCGTCGCGGCAAGCTCAATCGCACCGACCCTGATCGACGCGATGGCGCGCTGGGACGACGTCAGGCGGCCCCTCGCCGAACTCAATGACGCGCTCGATGCCGGAAGGGTGACGGACGCCTTTGCGTTCGATCCGAAGCGCTGCATGGCGCCGCTCCCGCGCAGCCCGCAGTGGCTCGATGCCTCGGCCTTTCTGAACCACGGCCACCTGATGGAGGAGGCCTTCAACACACCGCCAATTCCGCACTTCGACACCATCCCGGTGATGTACCAGGGTGCGAGTGACGACTTCCTCGGCCCGTTTGATGAGGTGCCGCTGCCGAGCGAGGCCGACGGCATCGACTTCGAAGGCGAGTTCGGCGTGGTCTGCGGTCCGGTGGCGATGGGTGCGACGCCCGAGGCGGCATTGGGGTGCGTTCGTCTGGTCGTTCAGATCAACGACTGGAGCCTGCGCGCGCTTGGGCCGCACGAGATGAAGACCGGTTTCGGCTTCCTGCAGGCCAAGCCGTCGACTGCCTTTGCTGCAGTGGCGGTCACACCCGACGAACTCGGCGACGGCTGGCGCGACGGCCGGGTGCAGATGCATCTGCATGTCGAATGGAACGGGCAGCGATTCGGCGAACCGCACGGTGGCGAGATGAATTTCCACTTCGGGCAGCTGATCGCCCACGCGGCACGCTCGCGGCGCCTGACGGCGGGCAGCATCGTCGGCTCGGGAACGGTGTCCAACAAGTCGCGCGCCGCGGGCTCGGCCTGTATCGCCGAGCGGCGCGTGATCGAGAAGATCGACCTCGGCGAGATCAAGACCGGGTTCATGAAGTTCGGCGACCGGGTCCGCATGCAGGCCAGGTACGACGACGGGCGCGACGGCCCGTTCGGCGTCGTCGAGCAGCGAGTCGTCAGCGCGGCCTGACGCAAGCATGCACGTCGTCGTTAGCGGTGCGGCCGGTTGCGAGGTTCCGAGAGCTTGCTGAAAAGGGCGTTCGAATCCTGATCAGCTGACGCCCGCCGTGCATCGTTGTGGCCGATGTGCGATCGCGCAGTGCCGGTCAGTCAGCCAGATTCTCGTGGTGCGCGCTGGCGTTGCGCTTCCAGTAGGCGGCAACCCGCATCGCGTGGCGGTCCATGCCTTTTTCTTCGACCAGCAGGCGACGCAGGCTGGCCATTGAATTGGCCTCTCCGGCGCACCAGGCATAACCATCGCCGCCCGGCAGGTCGAGCGCGCGCACCGCGTCGAGCATTGCGTCGGCGGTTTCCACCCATTGCATGTCGATGTCGGCAGCGCTGGCCAGATCGCGGCGGTCGGCGACATCGGCGACCTGGAGCACCACGATCGCGCGACTTCCCGCGGGCAATTCTTCCAGGCGCCGGTTGATGGCCGGCAAGGCGGTTTCATCGCCGACCAGCAGATGCCAGTCGAAGTCGGTCGGGATGATGAACGAGCCGCGCGGCCCGCCGATCGTCACCTGCTGGCCGGGTCTGGCCTGCGCCGCCCACTGCGCTGCGCGGCCTTCGCTGTGCACAGCGAATTCGATCGTCAGTTCGCGCGCGGCCGTGTCGTATCTGCGCGGCGTGTAGTCGCGCCGCACCGGCTCGGCGGTGTCTTCGTCGAACATGAACTTGACGTGGTCGTCGAACGACGAACTGACGAAATCGCCCAGCGCTTCACCGGTGAAGGTGATGCTCCTGAAGTGCGGGCTGAGGGTCTCGACACGAACGACTTCGACGCTGCGGCGTTTGAGTTCATGACGCACGCGTTGTACGCGGCTGACAGGGGTATCACTGCTCATTGGCTTGAATGAATAAGATCGTTGATAATGTCCTCCATCATGCCTGAATCAATTGACAGTGTCAACCATAAGCCGAAGTCGGCGGAAAACGACGTGCTGGAGTCGATTCACGCGGTGATGCATCTTTACCGCTCGCAGCAATACCGGTCATTGCGCGATGGCCCGCACGACATCACGCACATGGAGAGCAAGGTGCTCGACTTCTTCGGCCGCCGACCGGGCGCAACGCAGAGCGATCTGGCGCAGCACAGCGGGCGCGACAAGGCCCAGCTCGCAAGACTGATCAAGACCCTGCGCGATCGCGGTCTGCTGGCCGCTGAGGCTGACGAAAACGACCGCCGAAACCTGCGCCTGACGCTCACCGCCGACGGCAGATCGGTCCGGCGCGCGTTGCAAATGCAGGCCAAGCGACTGGGCGCGGCCGCGGTAGCCGGATTCAGCGCGCAGGAGATCCAGGCGCTGCTGGTGTACCTGGAGCGTGTGAAGGGCAATCTCGACACCCAGGAATAGGCGCCGACGGATCTTTCAACTTGGCAGCTCGGACGTTCGATCCATTGGCGCGGCATCGGCAGTGGCGACTACCGATCATTCGTGGATGGTCCTCGATTGACCGCTCCAACGACGTCAACGGTGACTCGACCGTGGTCGGCTCCGAGACCGATCGCGAAGGCGAGCAACATTTGGCCGCAGACCACTCAGGGTGGAGCGTGTCCTGCGCCTCTCATGGAGCCGGACAGCAAGACCGTTCTGCCGTTGGCAGACGGAGCGGTGGAGCAGCGCCTGTGCGACCGCAGACGCCTCTATGGGCTGTAATTCGCCGGAATCAGAAAGCCTGCGGCCTGGCCGAGTGCGGCGGCCAGCATCTCGCCGCGGCGCGTCGGTTGTCGGAGAGCCCCGCGGTTTCCGACCAGCATCGAGGGACGGGCAATCACCGCTGCCTCCGGGTTCATGCCGGCCGGTGCGAACAGGCCGACCCAGACATTGGCATCGATTTCGGGATAACCCAGTTCGCCGACGGTGGGCACATCCGGAAAGACCGGGGTGCGCTTCTTGCCGCCATAGGCCAGCGCCTTGATCCGGCCGGACTGGATGTGCTGCCTGGACGACGGTATGCCCGCCCAGGTCAGCGGCACCTCGCCGCTGACCGCCGCCTTCACCGCCTGTGGAGGGTCAGCGCGAAGATCTTGACCCAGAAGCGATAGGCCAGCATCCAGGGCGTGCTGTCGGTGAATTGCAGCCCTCGTGCCTTGACCGTGCGGTTGTCACGAAGCTTGAAGTAAAGCAGGGCCCAGCCGAGTGCGATCGAGATCGTCGGGAACAGAATGTGGAAAGTGATGTTGGCCGCGAACTGAATGCGGGCAGGCAGGAATGGGGCCATCGCGAGGTGCTGCTGGTTGTTCCGAAGAATGTCTTTCATCCGGCGAACATGCTCCAGGCCCCGTAGGGCGGGCGGTGAGTGTCGAAGAGATGAATCCCTGGCGCGCCGAGGGCTGCATACCCGCGATCGACGCGAACGTGCTGGTCCGCGATGTCGTGCTGGACGGCAGCGGTGAAGGCGCAGTTCTCTGAGGCGCCGTCGAGCGGCGAATGGATTGCTGCTCGCTTGTTCGCATTCAGCGGCGCTCGGGTTTACCAGGGTGTACATTGGTCGCGGCGAGACAGGACCATGCACGACGTATTCATCTCGTACTCGCGTCGCGATGCCGCCATCGTGCGCGACCTGCACCAGGCCCTCGCGGCCCGGGGCCGCGACACCTGGGTCGACTGGAACGATATCCATCCGAGCGCGCAGTGGCTCCGCGAAATCGAGATCGCGATCGGCAATGCCGACGCGTTTGTTTTCGTCCTGAGTCCGGATGCGCTTGCTTCCGACATCTGCGGCAAGGAGCTGGCATGCGCTGTCCGATACGGCAAGCGCCTTGTACCGGTCGTTTGCCGCGACGTCGATCCGTCCACCGTGCCTGAAACCCTCGCGCGCCTGCAGTGGATCTTCTTGCGCAGCAGCGCCGAACTGGACGGCGCAGTCGATCACATCGTTCGTGCGCTCGATGTCGACTTGAGCTGGCTGCGTACGCACACCGAACTGCTCGGCCGCGCGCGGACCTGGGACGAATCCGGCCGCGACCTCAGCAAGCTGCTGCGCGGCGCAGCATTGCAGGAGGCGGAAACCTGGCTTGCCGACGCAAGCGGGCGCGAGCCATCGCCGAGTGGCTTGCACCATCGCTTTGTCCAGGCCAGTCGGCGCCACGAGGGCGCGAGGCTGCGGCGATTGCTCGCTGTTTCGTCAGTGACGCTTGTCCTGCTCGCGGTGCTTGCAACGTGGGCCAATATCGAGCGCTCACGAGCCGAGCGAAACGAGGCAATCTCGAAAGCTCGGTCGCTCGGCGCACAGGCGGAGCTGTCGCGACTCGAGCGCGGCGCACTGATCGAGCGCGCGGGGCTTCTGGCCGTCGAGGCGATGCGCCGCTTGCCGAGCATCGAGCATGACGCGTCGCTTCGTCGGGCACTGGCGGTGCTTCCGCAGACTCACTTCCTGATTGCGGGTTCCGGGGAACTTGCGTTCGGCCCGCAGCGGCCCCGGCCGGCGCTGCTCGCGGGCGATGAACCGCTGCTCGTCCACAGCGACGAGAACGATATCTTGATCCGCAACCTGGGCAGCAACCGGATACTGGGTCGCCTCGCGCATGAGACAGCGGTGCGGGACATGGTGCTCACCGCCGACGGGTCGCGCCTGGTCAGCATCGACGTCGATGGCGCCGTGCGGGTATGGTCGTTTCCCGAAGGCCGTGTCGTCGGACGCCTTCCGCCAGCGGTCAGGGGCAACGCAATCGCTGCCTACCCGAGTGGAAGCGTGGTTGTTGTCGGAGCGGCGTTACAGCCTGTTGGCAATGTCGTGATCTGGCTTGATGCCCGCGATGCCACGTCGATCCCGAATCCGTATGTCAGTCGGCTGGATACTCGGATCGACGCCCTGCGCGTGAGTCATGACGGTGTTCGCCTGGCGCTGCGCGCCGGCAATTCCGTCGAAATCATCGACAGTGTGCAGCGCCGACACGAAGCGCGGTTGACCCACAGGCATCCGGTCACAGACATGGATTTCAGCCCGGACGGAGCCCGCTTCGCTGCTGCGAGCGACTCGGCGGTATACCTTTGGCAGATCGCGGGCGGCAAACTCGAGCGGCGCGTGGCAAACGGCGTCAATGTGGATTCCGTTGTCTTCTCCACACGCCGTGCCGAGTTGCTGACCGCGGGTATCAACGGCGTTGCGACGTTGTGGGACGCCGAGGGGTACGGCCGAATCCGGCAGTTCCAGCACCAGGGCCCGGTCACGCTCGCACGCTTCATCAACGACGAATCGCTCGTGCTGACGGCGAGCAACGACGGCACCGTGCGCGCCTGGGACCGCGCGAGCGGCAACGAGATCACACGCGCGGTGCACGGGGTGTTCATTGCTGATGCGGCCCACAGCGATGACGGCGAGCGCGTGGTATCGGTCGGCGCCGACGGAGGTTTGCGAGTCTGGTCTCCCTGGCCCGGCGAGCGGCTGCGGCGGCTTCCACCGTCGATGCCGAGGCACGCGATGCGGTACACGGTTGACGGCGGGCACGTGCTCGTGCGCGTCGATCGGGATCACTGGTCAGTGGGATCATTGGATGGACGCGAGTTGCTTCGCGTGTCTCCGCCGCGTGCCGTGCACGGCGTGGCGGTGAGCGCGGACGAGCGGCTTGTCGCGCTGGCGCTCGTAGACAACACCGTTCAGATCCATCGCGTGGGCTCGGGCGAACGTCTGCATTCGCTGGCGCATCGGGGCACGGTCGACGCGATGGCATTCAGTCAGGACGGGAGGCAGTTCGCGACCGGCACCCGCCAGGAGGAGATGCTTCGGCTGTGGAGCATCGAGAGCGGCTCTTTGCGCTGGCAGCGCGAACAGGGGACGATGGTGAGCGCCGTCGCCTTCAGCCCAGACGGCAGCCGAGTGGCGGCGGCACTTTTCGACAAACAAGCGTTCGACCGGTCAGCGCCGAAAGGCACGGCGGGAGTGGCCCTGTGGACCTCGCTCGAGGGGAAGCCTGTAGCGAGGCTCGCGCACGATCACGACACCAAGGCGATTGCCTTCAGTCCGGACGGAACCCACCTCGTGACGGCTGGCTCCGATCGAATCGCACGCGTGTGGCGGATCGCAGAGTCTCGAGTCGAGCGCGAACTCGCCCACCAGTTTCCAGTCGAGTCCGTGGCCTTCAGCAGTGACGGCCGGCTGGTGGCGACCGGTGCAACCGATCACTGGGTTCGCGTGTGGAGCGCGCGCACCGGTGACGAACTGGCGCGCATCCACCACGACGACTCCGTGGCCAAGGTGCGTTTTGCCGACGATGACCAGAGCCTGCTCGTGATCGCAGGACCCTTCGTCCACCACCATCCGCTGCACGCCGAGGCGCTGATTCAGATGGTTTGCGCCCGTCTGACCCGCGAGCTGACGGTGGAAGAGCGGCAACGTTTTCTGCCGGACGAACCCGCCAACACCACCTGCCCAGGCGCGCAGCAGCCGCAGCGACCGATCCGATAGGGTTCAGCCGCCCCGCCGTCCCCGCGGCTTGCAGCACCCGCCGTCGACTCCGCGCGCAGCGGTGTGCGCCCCGGCACCAGGCCTGTCGCCGATGTCCGGTCGTGTGCGTAGTGTCTTGAGGCATGAACCTGGACGAAAGATCCAAGTTCGGGCAAAGACCTTGTGGATCAAGGGCTTGGAGATGAGTGGTGGAGAGGAGGAGGATCGAACTCCCGACCTTCGCATTGCGAACGCGACGCTCTCCCAGCTGAGCTACCCCCCCACTGCGGAGGCGAGTTTAGCAAATTGCGGGACGCCCTCTGGCGAAACGGGTGCGACTCGGGGTAGAACCGGGGCTGCGCAATTTGCCCCACTGTCCGACCAACGTTTCCGGAGCCTGAATGACCGATTGGGATTCCGACTGGCTCGACCGCCAGTACAACAACCGCGCCATGGTGCCCGAGCATCCGGCGATCTTCGAGCGCTGGGCAAAAAGTTCGGAGCTGGCGCGCAGCCAGCTGCGGTGCGAGCTCGACGTTGCATACGGCACCAGCCCGGCCGAGACGCTCGACATCTTTCCGGCCGCGGACGAGGGTTCGCCGGTGCTGGTCTTCATCCATGGCGGCTACTGGCGCGCGCTCGACAAGCGCGACCACTCGTTCATCGCCCCGGCCTTCGTCGACGCCGGCGCCGCAGTGGTGGTTCCGAACTACGGGCTGTGCCCGAGCGTCGACATGCCGACGATCGCGCTGCAGATGGTGCGTGCACTGGTCTGGACCTGGCGCAATGCACGCAGCTTCGGCGGCGACCCGCGGCGCATTGTTGTTGCCGGCCATTCGGCCGGTGGCCACCTCGCGACGATGCTGCTGTGCTGTGACTGGCGCAGCCAGGGCAGCGATCTGCCGGCGACGCTGGTCGATTCGGCGCTGTCGATCTCCGGCCTGTACGACCTCGAACCTGTCTCGCAGGTCGGCTTCCTGAAGGACGACCTGCGGCTGACGCCAGCGCTGATCGACCTGCTGAGCCCGGTGCGCTTTCCGCCGCCGCAGCGGCCGCTGGTCTGCGCTGCAGGCGCCGACGAAAGCGATGAATTCCTGCGCCACAACCTGATGATGCGCGCCGCCTGGGGACCAACGGCGGTGCCGAATGTCGAGCATGTGGCCGGTGCCAACCATTTCACCGTGCTGCACGCGCTGGTCGATCGCGAGCAGCGCCTGCACCAGATCGCGCTGGAAATGCTCGGCTTGCCGGTCTGAGGACTGCTATTTGCCTACCGTGCCGAATAGCGTGCAACTATGTAAGGTATAGAAGCATTGAATTGGCATCACTGGCTAGGCTTGCGCTAGGGTAGGGCAGAGTCCGCCGGATCGCGGTGGGCCGCGTCACATCTGTTCATCAACGCTGGAGACACACATGGGACTGAAAGGATCAAAGACCGAGCAGAACCTGAAGGACGCCTTTGCCGGTGAATCGCAGGCCAATCGGCGTTATCTCTATTTCGCGAACAAGGCCGACATCGAAGGCCAGAACGACGTCGCGGCACTGTTCCGCTCGACCGCCGAAGGTGAAACCGGCCATGCCCACGGCCACCTCGAATTTCTCGAGGAAACCGGCGATCCGGCGACCGGGCTGCCGATCGGCTCCAGCCGCGACAACCTGAAGGCCGCAGTGGCCGGCGAAACCCATGAGTACACCGACATGTACCCGGGCATGGCCAAGACTGCGCGCGAAGAAGGCCACGACGAAATCGCCGACTGGTTCGAGACGCTGGCCAAGGCCGAGCGCTCGCACGCAAACCGCTATCAGAAGGCGCTCGACGCATTGGTCGACTGACCTGGGCTGACGTTGATCAACAAGGGGCATCTTGCCCCTTGTTTATTGATGGGCCGGCCGCAGGTTGAAGCGCTGCCGAGCCGGCCGCGAACCCGCGGGCTCACGCTCGGCATGCCCGCTCGCAACCTCGAGGAGAAGCCGCGATGGCCACCGAAGGCAACCTGCAGGCACCGACCCGGCACCCGATCGACTGGAAGAACCCTGTCTTCTACGACGAGGCGGCGTGCAATGCGGAGCTCGAACGGATCTTCGACATCTGCCATGGCTGCCGGCGCTGCGTCAGCCTGTGCCAGGCCTTCCCGAACCTGTTCGACCTCGTCGATGCAACCGAAGACGGCGAGGTGCACGGCGTTGCCAAGTCCGACTATGCCAAGGTCGTCGACCAGTGTTATCTGTGCGACCTCTGCTACATGACGAAGTGCCCGTATACGCCGCCGCACCCATGGAATGTCGACTTCCCGCACACGATGCTGCGGGCGAAGGCGATCAAGTTCAAGCAGGGCGGCGTCAGCGGCGGCGAGAAGCTGCTGGCGTCGACCGATGTGCATGGCCAGTTTGCCGGCATTCCGGTTGTCGTCCAGGTGGCGAATGCGCTGAACAAGACGAAGCCGGTGCGCAAGCTGCTCGACAGCACGCTGCACGTGCATCCTGACGCCTGGCTGCCGGAACTGGCGACGAAGCGCTTCCGCTGGAGCGCCGACAAGCAGGGCCGCGCGACCGTCGTCACCAACGGCGAACGAACGCCGGGCAAGGTGGCGATCTTCTCGACCTGCTTCGTCAACTACAACGAGCCCGGCATCGGCTTTGATCTGATCAAGCTGCTCGAGCACAACGAGATCCCGTATGTGCTGGTCGACAAGGAAAAATGCTGCGGCATGCCCAAGCTCGAACTCGGCGACCTCGATTCGGTGGCCGAACACAAGGCCGCGAACATTCCAGTGCTCGCGAAATATGCGCGCGACGGTTATGCAATCGTCACCGCGATCCCGAGCTGCACGCTGATGTACAAACAGGAACTGCCGCTGATGTTCCCCGACTGCGCCGAGACGCAGGCGGTCAAGAAGGCGATGTTCGACCCGTTCGAATATTTCATCGCGCGCAACCGCGACGGCCTGCTGAAGACCGATTTCAAGACCGCGCTCGGCAAGGTCAGCTACCACATCCCCTGCCATGGCCGGGTGCAGAATATCGGCAGGAAGACCGAAGAGATGTTCAAGCTGATCGGCAAGCAGGTCGACGTGCGGCTCGCCACCGTCGAGCGCTGCTCGGGCCATGCCGGCACCTATGGCGTGAAGACGCAGACCCATCCGATCGCGATGAAGATCGGCCGGCCGGTGTTCAAGGCGATGGCGAAGGAGCCGCCCGATTTCATCAGCTCCGACTGCCAGCTTGCCGGCCACCACATTGCGCAGGGCATGGCGGTCAATGACCTGCCGAAGGCGCGGCTGGCTCATCCGCTGAGCCTGGTGCGCATCGCTTACGGACTGGAATGACACGATGAGCAAACCGATCACCCGCGACAGCCTGCTGACGCTGGAGGCCTATTCGAAGATCCGCAAGAGCAGCAAGCCGGAGGCGATTGCCCACCGCAAGCTGCGCACCGTGCACCTCGGTGACCACATGAGCGTGTTGTTCGAGGACGAGCGCAGCATCCGCCGGCAGATCCAGGAGATGCTCTACATCGAGAAGATATTCGACGAAGAAGGCATCCAGGGCGAGATCGACGCCTACCAGGCGCTGGTGCCCGACGGCAGCAACTGGAAGGCGACGCTGCTGATCGAATACCCCGATGTGCACGAACGCAAACGGGAACTGGCGCGGTTGATCGGCGTCGAGGACCGGATGTTCGTCGAGGTCGAGGGCCACCCGCGCATCTATGCGATCGCCGACGAGGACCTCGACCGCGAAACGGCGGAAAAGACTTCGGCGGTGCATTTCCTGCGCTTCGAATTTCCGCCGGCGGCCCGCCAGGCGGTGCGCGCCGGCGCCGCGGTCAAGCTCGGCTGCGACCACCGCAACTATCCGGCGCATGTCGCGATTGCGCCGGAGACCTTGGCGAGCTTGGCGGGCGATCTGGCGTGAGGATCTTTTTTTCGTAGGACCGGCTTCAGCCGCGATTCGTGCTGGTCGCATGCCGGAATCGGAGCTGGAACCCCTTCTGCAAACTGTCAGCCTCCGCCCAATGCGTCGAGGTAATACCAGCGCCCATCCTCGCGCACGAAACGGCTGATTTCGTGCATCCGCTGGGCGCGGCCGCCGAGTTTGCTGCGGGCGACAAATTCGACCGTCGCGTGGTCGGTGTCGGTGGTTGTGGCGGCGCGGACGTCGAGGCCCAGCCAGCGCAGGCCCGGCGGGTCGGCATCGAGGCTTGTCGGACGGGTGCTCGGATGCCAGGTTTCGAGCAGATAGTCGCTCAGGCCGAGCACATAGGCGCTGTAGCGTGACCGCATCAGCGCCTCGGCATCGGGCGCCTGCAGCGCCTGCGGGCCGCTGTGCCAGACGCCGCAGCAGTGGGCATAGGGTCGGGCGGCGCCGCAGGGGCAGCGGAGTGCGGGCGGGGTGCTGGGGGCGGCGCGGGGCATGGTCGTGATCTTGGCACGGCCGGGGGCGGCACCCGGATCTGAACACGATCGACGGGTCTTTTTCCGCTTGCATCGGATACTGTATGAAAATACAGTCCTCACATGACCCCGCTGCCCCCCATCACCTCTGCCGCGCCGACCTCGGCGCTTGCCGCCGCTGCCCCGTCCGGGCCGGTGGCGGCGCGGGCGCGGCCGGCGCAGGGCGCGCCGGCCCGGGGTGCAGCAGCGGCCGGTCGGGCGCCGCCGGTGCCGGAATCGCTGCATCCGGCGCTGTGGCTTGGTCACCAGCTCGGCCGCCAGGTCGACCAGCCGCTGGCCAGCGGTTTTCCGCAGCTCGATGCGGAATTGCCTGGCGGCGGCTGGCCGCGCCGGGTGCTGAGCGAATTGCTGCTGGCCCATCCCGGCATCGGCGAGATCCGCCTGCTCGCGCCGAGCCTGGTCGCGACGCAGCGTGGCGGCCGGCCGGTGATGCTGTTCGACCCGCCGGCCAGGTTGTCGGCGCAGGGTTTTGCCCAGCTCGGTTTCGATCTCGACCAACTGCTGGTCGTGCAGACCCGCACCCGGGTGGTCCCCGGCGCCGACAGCCTGTGGGCACTCGAGCAGGCGTTGAAAAGCGGCCATGTCGGCGCGATCGTCGCGTGGCTGCCGCCGCGTTTGCGCGCCGAGCGGCTGCGCCGGCTGCAGCTGGCGGCGCAGGCGCACGACGGCCCGGCCTTCGTGATGCGCGAACCCGAGGCCAGCCAGCGGCCGACCGCCGCGCCGCTGCGGCTGGCGTTGCGCCCGGGTGGCGCCGATACCTTGCGCCTGCGGCTGCTGAAGCGCCGTGGCCCGCCGCTCGAGACCACGCTGCAGCTCGATCTGCCGCCGGTGCTGTCGGGCAGTGCAACGCAGCGCGCCCGCGCCGGCATCGCGACGGCGGGCCGGGTTGCCGCCGCGACGGGGGCGGCGGCGTCGACACTGCACACCGCAACCTTCATCAACCTCGAACGGCCGGCCGCGAGCCGTTGAGTCCGTTTGATGTTGTGGATCGGCCTGTACCTGCCGCTGCTGTCGCTCGAGACGGTGGCCAGCCTTGCGCCCGATGAGGCGCTGGTCGTCGTCGACGCCCATCGCGTCGTCCATGCCAACCGCTCTGCAGCGGCGCTGGGGGTGCGGCCGGGCCTGAAACGGGCCACCGCGCTGGCGCTGGCGCCGCAGCTGGTGCTGGCGCAGGCCGATCCGGCACGCGATGCGCTGGCGCTGCAGGCGGTCGCGCATGCGGCGCTCGCCTTCACGCCGATGGTCTGTTGCGATCCGCCGCAGACGGTTCTGCTCGAGGTGCAGCCGAGCCTGCGTTATTTCGGCGGCTTCGCGCGGCTGCTGCAGCGGCTGCGCGACCTGCTGCAGCCGCTCGGCCACCAGGTCCGCCTCGCCAGTGCACCGACGGCGCAGGCGGCGGCGCTGCTCGCCCGGTTGGCAACGGCCGATTTCTGCGCCAGCGGGGACGGTTTGCTGTGCACCGATCTGCAGGCCAGCAACCGCCGGCTCGACGCTGCTCCGGTGGCGCTGCTGGCCGATGGCCCGGCCCAGCAGGAGGTGCTGCAATCGGTCGGCCTGCGCACGATCGGCGAACTGCGTCGCCTGCCGAGATCCGGCGTGGCGCGCCGCTTCGGTGAGGCCTTGCTGCACGAGATCGATCGCGCGACCGGGCGCCGCCCCGACCCGCGCCAGCCGATCGTCCTGGCGGAGCGCTTCAGCGGCCGGCTCGAACTGCTGGCCCGCGCCGATACCACCGAGCAGGTGCTGGCCGGCGCCCGGATGCTGTTGAACCGGCTGGTCGTCTGGGCGCTGGCGCAGCAGGCCCGGGTCGGCCGCTTCAGGCTGCAGATGCTGCACGAGCGGCGGCACCGCAGCGACATCGATACGCCGCCGCTCAGCGAACTCGAGATCGCGCTGACCGAAGCCTCGTGCGATGTCGACCACCTGCAACTGCTGTTGCGCGAACGGCTGGCGCAGCTGAAGCTTGCCGCGCCGACGCTGGAACTGCAGCTGCTGTGTGATGAACTGGTGCAGCGCCCGCCGCCGAACGGCGAACTGTTCCCGACTGCCCGCAACGAGCGCGAAGGCCTGGTCAGGCTGGTCGAGCGCCTGCAATCCAGGCTCGGCGGTGACCAGGTGCAGCGGCTGGTCGGCATTGCCGACCACCGGCCCGAACGCGCCAGCATGCTGCTGCCGTTCGACGGCCAACACGGAGGTTCTGCGATGCCGCGCGCCGTGCGCAGCGTCGAAGGGCAGGGTGCCACCGGCGCCGGTTTGCAGCAGCCGGTGTGGCTGCTCGCGCAGGCCGAGCCGCTGGCTGAACGCGAGCGCCGGCCGCTGCTCGACGGCCAGCCGCTGCAGCTGCTGTGCGGCCCCGAACGCATCGAGGCCGGATGGTGGGACCAGGGACTGGCCGAACGCGATTATTTCATCGCCCAGGCGGCCGATGGTTCCCTGGTCTGGATCTACCGTGGCCGCTTGCCACCACGTTCGCTCGACGAGCATGATGAGGTCGCCGTGTCGGCCAACGAGCAGCCCGGCTGGTTTTTGCACGGCCGTTTTGCCTGATCGGTGCGCCAGCAGAGGCCGCCCAGTCAATCGGATGGAACAAGCGGCCCGGATCCTGCTCCATTGCTGACATGAACATGCCGACCTGGATACCTCCTGCCCTCGCCGCCTGGCTGCCGACGCTCGGCGCGGCACTGATCGCACTGCTGATCGCCGAGATCATCTTCCGGATCGGCAACCGCGTGATCCAGCGCGCCGCCCGCTCGTCGCTGATGGCCAGCAAACTTGCCGTCGCGGTGCGCTCGCCGGCGCGTTTTCTGCTGTACCTGCTGGCGCTCAACTCGGTATGGAACCAGGCGCCCGGCGACCTCGTCTGGCTCGGCAATGTCGAACGGATCAGCGGCCTGTTGCTGATCGGCGCGCTGACCTGGCTGTTTGCCAATGCGGTCAGCGGCGCAGCCGATGCGGTGATCGAGGCCCATCCAGTGACCGAGGCCGACAACCTCGATGCGCGGCGCATCCAGACCCAGACCCAGGTGTTGTCGCGCATCGTGCTCGGCCTGGTCGTGCTGATCGGCGCCTCGCTCGCGCTGATGAGTTTTCCGGCGGTGCGTCAGGTTGGTGCCAGCCTGCTCGCATCGGCCGGCGTCGTCGGCATCGTCGCCGGCTTTGCCGCGCGGCCGGTGCTCGGGAACCTGATCGCCGGTCTGCAGATCGGCCTGTCGCAGCCGATCCGCATCGACGACGTCGTGATCGTCGAAAACGAATGGGGTGTGATCGAGGAGATTACCGGCACCTATGTCGTCGTGCGGATCTGGGACCAGCGCCGGCTGATCGTGCCGCTGCAGTACTGGATCGAAAAACCGTTCCAGAACTGGACCCGGCAGAGCGCCGAACTGATCGGCACCGTGTACCTCTGGGTCGACTACCGGATGCCGCTGCAGCCGCTGCGCGATGCATTGAAGCGAGCGGTCGAGATGTCCGAGCACTGGGACAAGCGTTTTGCACTGCTGCAGGTCACCGAGACCGACCAGCATTCGATGCAGCTGCGTTGCCTCGTCACGGCGGCATCGGCGCCGGCCGCCTGGGACCTGCGCTGCCATGTGCGCGAATACCTGATCGATTTCATCCAGCGCGAATACCCGCAATACCTGCCGCTGCAGCGCGCCGAAGCGAAGATCGACCGCGCGCCGGCACCGCCACCGACCGCGAAGCCGCAGGCCGACAAACCCGATGCCACCGGTGGCGCCACCGAGATGGAAACGCCGAAAAGCCGCGAGGCCGAGCGCCTGAAGGACCATCGCTGACCGCTCGGCCTCGCACTGTCGGACTGCGCCGACGGGCGAACCCGGCAGCGGATGATTGAAGCCGCGGCGCATCGGGTCGATGCTGAAGCCATCGTCCAGAGCCACAAGGAGTCCGCCATGAACAACCTGACCCGAGTTTCCTCGATCGCCGTGCTCGTCGTGTCCGCCGTGTCGTTGAGCGCCTGCTCGAACATGACACATCGTGACAAGGCCACCGCCGCAGGCGCCGCCATCGGTGGCGTTGCCGGTTCGGTGCTCAGCAACGGCAGCGCGCTCGGCACCGTCGGCGGTGCGGCCGTCGGTGGCGTGGTCGGCAACGAAGTCGGCAAGCGCAAATAAGCGCCCCGACCATCCTGCTGCCGACTCGGCCCGGGGCTGCCTCTTGGTGGCCCCGGGCCGATCTGCGTCCGGACCACGCGCGGCCGATGGAAAATGCAGCGGGTGCATTTTTCGATCAGGACTTTCAAGGCGCGCGATGAAAGACGACCGGTTGCTCGAGATGCGGGTCTTCAAGGCCGTCTGCGAAGCCGGCGGCTTCACCGCCGCGGCCCACCTGCTCGGCGTCAGCCAGCCCTTCGTCAGCCAGACGATCACCGGCCTCGAACGCCGCCTCGGCGTGCAGTTGTTGCACCGTTCGACGCGCACCCAGCGGCAGACCAGCGAAGGCGTGCAGTTTCTCGCATCGTGCCGGCGCATCCTCGAGGAGCTGGAGGAAGCCGAAGGCCAGGTCCGCTCCGACGAGCCGACCGGTGAATTGCGTGCCACAGCGCCACTGGCCTTCGGCATGGACCAGGTGGTGCCGCTGCTGCCGGCATTCCTGCAGGCCTATCCGAAGATCACGATGCACCTGGCGCTGTCGGATACGCTGGCAAATCTGCTCGAAGACAATTTCGACGTCGCGGTGCGGATGGGCCGGCTGCACGACTCGACGCTGATGAGCCGCACCCTGTGCAAGCTGCAACGCATCGTCGTCGCTTCACCGGCCTATATCGCAAGCCACGGCTCGCCGGTGACGCCGCAGGGGCTGGCACGTCACAACTGCCTGATGTGGCAGTCGTCGATGGAGCGGCTGAACCGCTGGCCGTTCCAGATCGGCAGGCAACGCGAGGAAATCGCGGTGCGCGGCAATTTCCGCAGCAGCGACGGCTCGACGCTGTTCCAGATGTGCGTCGGCGGCGTCGGCATCATGCGGCTGGCCGAACACCTGGCGCTGCCGGCTATTGCCGATGGTCGGCTGGTCGCGCTGCTGTCGGACTACCAAGCCGAGGACGACACCGCGATCCATGCCGTCTTTCTGCCCGAGCGCAAGCTGGTGCCGCGAGTGCGGGCTTTTGTTGACCACTTTGCCGAAGCCTTCCGCAGCCCGCCCTGGCAGCGTTGACGACGGATTGCTGCGCCGCGGCGGCGGCGATTTATTGCCAGCCGTGATAGGTTTTATTGCCTGCAGGCCCTGGATCGATCGGCCGTAGGCGTCTATCGTTGCGTCATTCCGAACCATCGACACGAAAGACACCACCATGGCCGCCAACCCGGAACGCATCGCCACCACCGTCGCCCCCGCACCGGTCCGCCGTTCGGTTTCGATCTATCAGCCGAAGCAGGAAGGGCTGATCTTCCCGATCGAGCCCGAGTTCGCGACCTTTGCCGAGGAGCGCCAGCACCGCAAGGAGCGCCTGGTCGCCGCCTGCCGCGCCTTCGGCATGGAGGGTTTCGACTATGGCTTTGCCGGCCACCTGACGATCCGCGACCCGGAATTCCCGGAGCTGTACTGGACGAATCCGATGTGTGTCCATTTCAACCAGGTCAAGGTCTCGAACCTGATCCTGGCCGACCACAAGGGCAAGGTCGTCGAGGGCGCCTATGCGTTGAACCGTGCCGGCTTCGTGCTGCATGCCGCGGTGCATGAAGCGCATCCGGACATCCTGTCGATGTGCCACGCGCACACCGTCTACGGCACCGCATTCGCCGCGCTCGGCCGTCCGCTCGATCCGATCTCGCAGGATGCCGCCGCATTCTTCGAGGACCACGTCGTGATCAAGGACGAGGCCGGCCAGGTTGCCGTCGAAGAGAGCGCCGGCATGGCGGTCTGCGACTGGTTCAAGGGCGTCAAGGCCGCGATCCACCAGAACCACGGTCTGCTGACCGCGAGCCGCCACAGCATCGAGGCCGCCGCCTTCTGGTTCATCGCGCTCGAGCGCTGCTGCCGCCAGCAGCTGCTGGTCGAAGCCACCGGCCACAAGCCGGTGATGGTGTCGCCGGAGCGCTCGCGCTACAGCCGCGAACACGTCGGCTCGGAGTACATCGGCTGGCTGCACTTCCAGACGATCTACGACCACATCTCGAAGAGCCAGCCGGACATGTTCGAGTAAGGGCTGCCGCCGCGCGCTCACAGTGCGCGCTCCGCGGGCCCGGCTGGGCCCGTGTTCTTGTTCAGCCTGTTCAGTCTGTCCAGACTGCACCAACCAAAGCCCCGGTCGGTGGGTCAAGCGATCGAAAGCCAGGGGCGTTTGCCTATGGCGCGGCTGGCAGGAATCGAACCTGCGACCCTCTCCTTAGGAGGGAGATGCTCTATCCACTGAGCTACAGCCGCGGTGCATGCGCCGGTTTCGGCTGCATTGGCGACGCGGATTTTCGCATGGCTTGCGGCGCACTCCGCAAACGCGCGCCTCAACGCCAGCGCCAGGTCCAGATCAGGTCGACCGAATTTTCATAACCGGCCTGCGCGCGCAGCGTGAAGCGTTGGGCCAGCCGGTAGATCAACTGCCAGCTGCCGGCGGTGGCGTTCAGCCCGCGTTCATAGCCGACATAGACCTTGTCCGAGATCTGCTTGCCGAGGCTGACCACCGTCTCCTTGACTTCGCCATCGGTCTGGCGCAGCGACAACTCGTCGAGGCCGAGTGCGCGGCTGACCTTGTCGGTCGTGCTTTCGCCGTCGCCGGCGAGCAGCGCAAACGCCGCGCGCTGCAGCAGCGCCGTCTCGGCGCGGCCGGTGCCTTCGGTCGCGCGGCCGAGCACCAGCATCGACAGCTTGTCGATCTCCGACATCTCGGGTTCGGAGAACAGCTTGATGCGCAGGTTCGCGACATTGCCGGTGACGCGCACGCCGACCGTCACGTCGGTGTTGGTGTCGCCGCGCACCGCCTGGATGTCGAGCCGCGGGTTGTCGACCGGCCCGATAAAAATCACGCTGCCGCGGTCGATCTTCAGATTCTGTCCGTAGGCCTTGAACACGCCATCGACCGTCGACACCGTGCCGTTGACCGCCAGATTGCCGCCCGGCGATGTCACGTGCAGTTCGCCTTTCAGGCCGGTATTCAGACCGCGGCCCTTCAGCCGCAGGTTGCTGCCGAGGTCGACGCGCAGGTCGAGCGCCAGCGCACGCGCTGCGGCCGACTGCTTCTTCGGTTCCTTCGGCGGCGGCTTCTCGTCGCCGCTGCGCGACTTGACCTCAATGATCTTGCCGTCCGGGCCGCGCTCGGCGCGGATCACCGTGACATCGTCCGAAAGGCTGGGCGCGCCGCCGCGGGTGAAATCGATCAGCCCTTCGTCGACCTTGAACTTGCCGTCGAGCGCGATCTTCTTCTCGCCGAGGTTCAGTTCGCCCTGGCCGCTGGCGACGATCCGGCGATCGACGCGGCCGAGCAGCTGGAAGCGATCCGCCTTCAGTCGCAGATTGGCTTTCGGCGTTGCGCCGAGCTGGGCATTGCCCGTCAGCGACACGGTGCCGTCGCCGGCGCGTGCGGTGAAGGTCTCGATGCGGGCGGTTTCGCCTTTCAGCGTCACCGCGATCTGGCCGTCGGTGACGTTGACGCCTTCTACAAAATTGCGCGCGGTGATGTTGCTGCCGCGCAGCTGACCGGTGATTTCGGGAGCGCCGATGCGTCCGCCGAAGCTGGCACTGGTGTGCAGGCTGCCGTCGAGCCGCCAGCCGGTCGGCACCCACGGCCCCCAGGTCGAGAGTTTTTCGACCCGCAACTCGACGACGCCTTCGAGCGGCGTGCCGGCATCGGGCCAGGCGGTTGGCGAGCCGGTGCGCGCGACCAGCGCGCCGGAGGCGACACCGAGCGTCGAGCCGGCGAGCGCCAAGGTCGTATTCCAGACGCCGTCGCGGGCGTCGAGTGCGACGCGCAGGTCGCTCAGGCCCAGTTGCTGCACATTGGTGCCTTCGGTGACGCTGAGGTCACCGCTCTTGCGGTCGATCACGATATCGGCACGCAGCGCCGGATTGCTGCGCACCGAAAAAGCGCCACCAACACGAAGATCGCCGCCCCAGCCGAAATCAGGCTGGAATCGCGCCAGCAGCGGCGCCACCGCGATCGGATCGAGCGTCGCCTCGACGTCGATTCTTGGCGGCACGGCGGCCCGGCCCTTTGCGGCCGGCGCGCCGGCCTGCACCTCGACACGGCTCCAGCGCAAGGTCGCGACGGTCGGGCCGGCCTGCATCTCGAGGCGGCCCGGTTGCAGGCTCAGCGTCGGTGCGGCGCCGGACCAGCGCGTCGTCAGGCCGAGGTCGTCGCCGCGAACCGCCAGCGCAGCGTCGGGGTTGGCGCCGCTGCGCAGCCGCAGTTCGTCGATGCGGCCGCGCCAGCCATTGGCCGACGGCACGGCATTGCGCGCGGTGATGCCGGTGACGTCGAGCAGCCCGCCGCTGGCGCGCAGCCGTGCACTGGTCGGCGCCGGCCCGCCGGTCGGGATTGCCGCCGGCTTGCCGGCCTTCGCCACAGCGGTCGTTGCTCCGGTCAGCGCATCGGTCCAGGCCGGCGGCAACATGCTGCTGTCGGCGCTCAGTTCGATCCGGTGCTCGCGGGCGGTGCCCGACAGCTTCAGGTCGGCCCGTTCGACCGCTGCCGCGGCGGTGACCAGGCCAGCGATGTCTGCCTTCAAATCGACCGGCGAATCGGGGCTGGTGCCGAGCTTCCAGTCGACATCGGCCCGCGTGACCGACAGATCGGGAATCTTCAGCCCGCGCGCGGCGAGGCGGCCATCGGTGCGCAGCGACGGCCAGCGGCCGTTCACTTCCGCCTTCGCCGTCACGCTGCCAGCCAGCGCCGGTGCGGCCGGCTTGGCGCCGCCCTTCGCGACGCCGCCTGCCGGCAGGCCGAGCAGGCGTGCCGCATCGGCCAGTTCGCCCAGCGCCGGCGCGTCGATGTCGAGTTCGAGCCGGTCGGCCGCCGGACGGTCGGCCCGGGTGCGCAAGGCGGCCTTCACGCGGTTGCTGCCGCTGCGCAATGCGACGTCGGCAGCTGCGATGCCGGGGCCGGGAATCGCGCCATCGACATTCAATCCGGCCTGGCCCTCGATCGCGATGCCGGCAAACTGGCTCGGCTGCAGCGTCAGCGCCGCCTTGCCACGCAGCGTCGCGAGCACCGCGTCGAGCGCGGCGAGGCCTTGCCGCACCGGATCGGCCGAGCCGGCTGCCGATGGCTTCTTCTCGCTGGCCGCGGCTGGCTGCGGCAACAGTTGCAGGTCGACATCGGCAGTCGCATTGATCCGGCTGCGGCCGCGCCGCCAGCCGGCGGCATCGGCGCTTGGCAGCCACGGCCGAGGGTCGAACTCCTTCATCCGCAGTTCGGCATCGACACGCAACGGCGCATCGGCCTCGTCGCGCCTCAGCTTGCCGTCGATGCGGACATCGGCACCGGCGGCGTCGATCTGCGCCTGCTTGATATCGAGCTGCAGCTGGCCGGCCGGACCGCTGCGCATTGCCGCGTCGAGGTCGACTGCGAGGCTGCGGCTGGTGCTGCCGGCCGCGGTTCCGGTTTTCTGTGCCGGCTTGCCAAAGGCTTCCGCCTCGGCGGCGATGTCGATGCTGCCGCGCAACTTGGCCCGCGTGTCGACGTGCAGCATTGCATCGTCGCCGGTCGGTGCCGGGCCGCCGGCAGCCGCGGCCGCCGGCAGCCGGCCGTCGACATTGATCGGGCCGGACAAGCTCATCACCGGTGCGCGCGCATCGAGACGCGCAGGCAGCAGCTTGTCGAGCACCGCCTCGACGCTGAATTTGCCCTGGTCGAATTCGCCTTTGCCGCTGATGCGGCCAGCCGGCAGGCTGGCCGAGCCGAGTTCGGCAACAAAGCGGCGGATACTCGCAACCTGCGGCGCATCGGGCCGAGCCTGCAGATCGAGCTGCAGCTCGCGCAACGGCAGCCGCTTAGCGTTCCACATGCCGGCCTCGCGGTTGGCGAGCCGGATGTCGGCTTTGGCCGGCTTGTCGAGCCCGGCCGTCTCGACCTTGGCCGAGCCAGTCAGCGCGGTTTTCGGCAGCTCGCTGCTGAACATCGCGAGGTCGAGGTCTTTCGTGCGCGCCTCGAGGTCGGCCAGCGGCCACGGCTCGAATGGCTGCAGCACCGCCTGCGCCTGCAGCAGCTCGCGGCCATCGCCGCTGGCGCTGGCATCGAGGGTCGGCTTGCGCAGCGGGCCATTCAGCGCCAGCCGCGCAACCCAGTCGTCGAACGGAATCGCAGACTCCGTTGCCGCCGTTGCCGCACCGGACGGGCCGAGCTGCAACTGGCTGTCGAGCACCATTTCGCCGTCGCTGCCGACCTTCAGCGAACCCTTCACGCGGAACTGGTCCCATTCGACGTTGTCGATTTGCACCTGGTGCTGCCTGCCCGAATCGGCCGCCAGATCGATGCTGCCGCGCAGATCGCGCACCGGCTTGTCGCCGAGTGCGGCAGTGCGGAATTCGCCGATGTCGAGCGCATCGATCTTCACCGTCAGCGGCAGTTTCAGGTGCTCGGGCGCGGTCAGCGGCTCGTCCTTCTTCGGCGTGTCGTCCGGAATCAGTTCGGCGGCGCGCGCACTGAGCTTTTCGATGTCGACGGCGACCCAATGGCCGTCGAGCGGTGAACGCCTGATGCGCAAGTCCTGCCAGGCCGGCTCGATCAGGATCAGCCGGCCATTCGCGCCGATCTTCAGTTCGAGGCGGTCGGCCGAGAAGTCGCCGAGCAGCGAGCCCTTGACTCCCTTCAACGTCAACCCAGGCACCTGGCCGAGCAGCCACGAACTGCCAGCCTCCGAGCGCAGCCCGAGCCACAGGCCGACCGGCACCGCGATCACCAGCAGCAGCACGACGGCGATCAGCCACAACAAGCCGCGGCGCAGACGCCGGCCGCGGCTGCGCCGCGGCGCGGCCGGCTTGCCGGCGGGCTGCTGCGGTGCGGGTGTTGGCGGCTCGGTTGCGATGGCGGGTCTCCTGTCTGCGCTGCCGTCAGAAAGCGACGCCGACACTCAGGTGGAAGCGGAATTTGCGCAATTCCTCGGCGTAGGCGAGGTCGAGCCGCAACGGCCCGACCGGGCTGCGATAACGCACGCCGGTGCCGTAACCGAACACCGGGCGCAACTGGCCCCATTTGTCGGCGGCGTGGCCGGCGTCGACGAACAGCGCCCACCAGACCTGCGGCAATTTGCGGCTGACCGGTCGCGCGACTTCGCCGCTGGCGGTCATCAGCACCCGCCCGCTCGACACCGCGCCGTTCAGCAGTGGGCCGAGGCTGCGGTAGGCATAACCGCGCACCGAGTCGTCGCCGCCGGCGCGGAACAGCAGGGTGTCCGGCACGCCGACCCGGTCGCCGGCGAAGACCTGGGCGAGCTCGAGCCGCGCGCTGCCGAACCAGGTGCTGCCGATCGGGCGGAAGCCGGTCAGCCGGCCCTTCAGCCGGCCGAACGAGCCATTTTCCAGCGCGTCGGCCCAGGCATATCCGACCGCGCTTTCGATGTTTGCGGCCCAGCCCTTGGTCGGCAGCAGCACATCGTCGAGGTCGCGCCAGATCCAGTGGTAGTTGCCCGACAGCGCGCGGCTGCGCAGCGTGGTGCCCGCCGTCTCGGCGCTCGCCTGCTGCATCTCGAGGTAGATCAGGCGGTCGATGCGTTCGGTCTCGACGGCCCGACCGATCCGCAGCTTGGCCGCCTCGGTGATCGTGCCGGCGGCTTCTTCCTTGCTCAGGCTGCCGCCGATCAGGTTGCGCCAGCCGCCGGGCAGCGGGTGCGAGCTGAGGTCGCCCTGCCACGACTGGTTGACACGGCCGAGTTCGATCTTGTTCTTCGACGTCCACTGGTGGCCGAAGAAGGTGCGGCCGAAGACGCGCCGATGCGTATGCTCCACCGTGATCCGCTCGCCGGTCTGATCGGCATAACCGACGCCGAGCGTGACCTGCTGCAGCGGTTGTTCGCGCACCCGCGCGGTCACCGGCGCGGCAGCCGCGAATGCCGCATCCGGTTCGATCGCGACGACAGCGCCTTCGAACAGCCCGCTGCGCAGCAGCCGGTCCTGCGTGTCGAGCAGCGCCTTTTCGCTGTAGCGCTGGCCGGGCCTGAAAGTCGCGAGGTTGATCACGTCGGATTCGCGGTAGTTCTGCAGCCCCTCGACGCGAATCTCGCCGAAGTGGAACAGCGGGCCGCTGTCAGCCAGCCCGTACAGCGACGCGCTGTTGCGATCGGCGTCGATTCGCGCCGACGTGGTCTCCCAGTTGGCGGTCGGGTAGCCGTCGATGCGCAGCACCGTCAATGCGTCGCCCTTGGCGCCGTCCCATGCCGATTGCGTGAACGGCTCGCCGGGTTTGAGTTTCCATTGGCTGCGCATCTCGGCGATCGTTGCCCGTGCCAGCGGATCGTTGGCCTGCGCCGCCTCCTTCAGATGGCCTTTTGCCTCCAGCTCGACTTCGCGGACGATGGTTCGCGGCCCGGGTTCCAGCGTGACCACCACCTGCGGCAGGCCGTCCTTGGCGACGCCGTCGCGACGCGCACTCGCTTGCGAATTGAAATAACCCTGGGTTTCGACCAGGCTGCGCGCCTGCGCCGGCGCGCCGGCGATCAGCCGGTCGAGTTCGGCCGGCGTGATCGCCTCCGATTCGGGTGCACGGCGAAAGCGCGCGAGGTCGAGGTATTCGCTGAGCAGGTCTTCCTGGTCCGACGGGGCCACCACCTTCAGGTGGTACATCTCGCGCAGTTTCTGCGGCTGCTGCGCCGCCGGCGCGGCCTCGTCCTTTTTCTTGCTCCATGGCAGCGACGAGCAGCCGCCGAGCGCCAGCATCACGCAGGCGGTGAGCAGGGCGCGGCAGATGCGGCTCATTTGCTGAGCATTCGCATCGCGCCTTCGAGCCCTTGCAGGGTCAGTGGGAACATGCGCTGGTTCATCAACTGCTGGACCACCGCGATGCTTTGGCGATAACCCCAGACGCCCTGCGGTTCGGGGTTGATCCAGGCAAATTTCGGAAAGGCGTGGGTCAGCCGTTGCAGCCACTCGGCACCGGCTTCCTCGTTGTTGTATTCGACGCTGCCCCCGGGTTGCAGGATCTCGTAGGGGCTCATCGTCGCATCGCCGACGAAGATCAGCTTGTAGTCCTTGTTGTATTTGCGGATCACGTCCCAGGTGCTGAATTTCTCGCTGTAGCGGCGGCGGTTGTTGCGCCACATGAAGTCGTAGACGCAGTTGTGGAAATAGTAGAACTCGAGGTGCTTGAATTCGGCCTTCGCGGCGCTGAACAGTTCCTCGACACGGTGGATGTGTTCGTCCATCGTGCCGCCGACATCCATCAGCAGCAGCACCTTGACCTTGTTGTGGCGCTCCGGAACCATCTTGATGTCGAGGTAGCCGGCATTGGCCGCGGTGCTGCGGATCGTGTCGTCGAGGTCGAGTTCCTCTGCCGAACCCTCGCGCGCGAAGCGGCGCAGCCGGCGCAGCGCGACCTTGATGTTGCGGGTGCCGAGTTCGAGGTTGTCGTCGTAGTCCTTGAACTGGCGCTGGTCCCAGACCTTCACGGCGCTGCGGTTGCGGCCGCGGTCCTGGCCGATGCGGATGCCCTGCGGGTTGTAGCCGTAGGCGCCGAACGGGCTGGTGCCGCCGGTGCCGATCATCCGGCTGCCGCCTTCGTGGCGGTGTTTCTGTTCCTCGAACCGCTTCTTCAGGGTTTCCATCAGTTCGTCCCAGCCCATCTTCTCGATCTTCGCCTTGTCCTCAGGGCTCAGTTCGAGCTCGAGTTTTTTCTGCAGCCAGTCAAGCGGGATGTCCTGGCTGAAATCGGCGAGCAGCTCGACACCCTTGAAATAGGCGGCGAATGCACGGTCGAACTTGTCGAACTGCGCCTCGTCCTTGACCAGCGAGGTGCGGGCGAGGTAGTAGAACTTGTCGACCGACGGCCCGCCGCCGTCATCGATGACGCCGGCCTGCAAGGCCTCGAGCAGCATCAGGTACTCCTTCACGGAGACCTTCAGCTTGGCAGCGCGCAGGGTGAAGAAAAAATTGATCAGCATCACGAAGGCGGGGTTCAGGATGGATACGCACCGAGGGTAGCGGTTCCATCGCACCGGCGGATAAAACGTACAACGCTGCCGAGTATCACTCGGCCGACCGTTTGAACGGAATGCTCGGCCATGCGGGAGGCGGATCGCGAAGGGCTGCCGCGAGTCGCCCGCTTCAGGCCCGCGGCTGCTCGAGCTGCCAGCGCAGGTGCGTGCGCACTGCCGGCCACTCGCTGCGGATGATGCTGTAGACGCAGGTGTCGCGCAGACTGCCGTCGGCGCCGAGCTGGTGGCTGCGCAGGATGCCGTCGAGCTTCGCACCGAGCCGCTCGATGCCGCGCCGGCTCTGGCGGTTGAAGAAGTGGGTGCGGAACTCGACCGCGATGCAGTCGAGCGTGTCGAATGCATGGGTCAGCAGCATCAGCTTGCATTCGGTATTGACCGCGCTGCGCTGCACGCGCCGTGCATACCAGGTGCTGCCGATCTCGACACGGCGGTTCGCCGCATCGATGTTCATGAAGGTCGTCATGCCGACCGGCCGCTCGTTGGTATCGAGCACGGTGAATGGCAGCATCGTGCCGGCCTCGCGCAGCCCGAGCCGACGCTCGATCTCCGCTGCCATCCCTTCCGGCGACGGCACCGCGGTGTACCAGAGTTTCCACAGTTCGCCGTCGGCGCTCGCTTCGGCCAGGCCTTCGGCATGGGCGGCCTCGAGCGGCACCAGCGAGGCATGGCTGCCGCGCAGGCTGGTCGGAGTGGTGAACGGCGACACCATTTCGCCTCCGCGCTGCGCTCAGCGGTTGTGTTTTTGCATGAAGACGAGCTTCTCGAACAGGCTGACGTCCTGCTCGTTTTTCAGCAGCGCGCCGACCAGCGGCGGCACGCTGACCTTCTCGTCCTTGCTCTGCAGCACGTCGAGCGGAATGTCCTCGGCGACCAGCAGCTTCAGCCAGTCGAGCAGCTCGGAGGTTGACGGCTTCTTCTTCAGCCCGGGCAGGTTGCGCACCTCGTAGAAGCGCTTCAGCGCCGCGCCGAGCAGTTCCTTGCGCAGGCCGGGGAAGTGGACCTCGACGATGCTGCCCATCGTCTCGGCATCGGGAAAACGGATGTAGTGGAAGAAACAGCGGCGCAAGAAGGCATCTGGCAGTTCCTTCTCGTTGTTCGACGTGATGAAGACCAGCGGCCGGTGCGCGGCGCGCACCAGTTCGCGCGTCTCGTAGACGTAGAACTCCATCCGGTCGATCTCGCGCAGCAGGTCGTTCGGGAATTCGATGTCGGCCTTGTCGATCTCGTCGATCAGCAGCACCACCGGCTTGTCGGCGGTGAAGGCCTGCCACAACACGCCCTTGACGATGTAGTTGTGAATGTCGCGGACGCGTTCCGAACCCTCGATGCCGGCCAGCTGGCTGTCGCGCAGCCGACTCACCGCGTCGTATTCGTACAGGCCCTGCTGCGCCTTCGTCGTGCTCTTGATGTGCCATTGCAGCAACGGCATGTCGAGCGCCTGTGCGACCTCCTCGGCAAGCATCGTCTTGCCGGTGCCGGGTTCGCCCTTGACAAGCAGCGGGCGCTGCAGCCGGATGGCTGCATTGACTGCCAGCATCAGGTCGTCGGTGGCGACGTAGTTGTCCGATCCTTGAAACTTCATGGGCGTCGATCTGCGTTCTCGGGCAAACCAGTATAAGCGGGCCCCTATAATCGAAGGTTGTCCCCAAGGCCCGCCCCGACCTTCATGAACAAACTGATCCTGACTGCCGCCGCCATCGCCTCTTTTCATGTATTTGCACAGCCGGCGTTCGCGCAGGATGCGCAGGCCGGCGAGAAGAAGGCCGCCATGTGCATCGGATGCCATGGCATCCCTGGCTACCAGGCGAGTTTTCCCGAGGTCCACAAGGTGCCGATGATCAGCGGGCAGAACGCGAAATACATCGTCGCGTCGCTCGAAGCCTACAAGAAGGGTGACCGCAAGCACCCGACGATGGACGCGATCGCGCAGAGCCTGAGCGAGCAGGACATGGCCGATCTGGCGGCCTTCTACGAAGGCCACGGCAAGGCGCCGCAGAATGCCGGCAAGCCGGCGCAGCCGTCGCCCGAAGTGGCCGAGCTGCTGAAGAAGGCCAACTGTGCGTCGTGCCACGGCGAGGACTACAACAAGCCGATCGACCCGAGTTATCCGAAGATCGCCGGCCAGCATGCCGACTACCTGTATGTCGCGCTGAAGGCCTACCACACCAGCAACAACCGGCTGATCGGCCGCAACAACGCGATCATGGCCGGCATGGCGAAGCTCTATACGCTGTCCGAACTGAAAAAGATCTCCAAGTACCTGGCTTCGCTCGACGGCGACCTGCGCACCGTGCCGGAATCGCGTTTTCGCTGATCCGCGCCGCTGAAATCAGCACAAAGCCGCTGCCTGCAGCGGCTTTTTTGTGTCCGCCCCGGCTTCGGGCGGCCTACAGTTGGGCGGCGGGAGGTCGAAATCCGCCGCACGATGCTGAAAAAAATCCGGGTTGACCAAGTGCGCCTTGGCATGCACCTGCAGTCCCTGTGCGGCGCATGGCTGGAACATCCGTTCTGGAAAACCCAGTTCATCCTCAGCGACCCGGCCGACCTGCACAAGCTGCGCAGCAGCGGTGTGCAGGAATGCTGGATCGACGCGGCCAAGGGTCTGGACGTTGCCGAGTCGCGGCCGGCCGGGGCCGCGCCACTGCGGGCCGGACATCGCGCAGATTCAGCGGCGTACGGCCCGGGCTTGTCGTCGCCACCACCCGGCGGCGATGATGCCGTTGCGCAGCGGCCGCCGCCGGTGCCAGACTCGTTCGCCGCCGAGGCACAACGTGCCGGCGAACTGGTCGGACAGGCAAAGCAGCTCGTCACCTCGCTGTTTGCCGAGGCGCGGATGGGCAAGACGCCCGATGTCAGCGGCTGTGCCGACCTCGTCAACGAGGTCACGTCGTCGGTCTGGCGCCATCCGGATGCGATGCTGAGCCTGGCGCGGCTGAAGACCCACGACGACTACACCTACATGCATTCGGTCGCGGTCTGTGCGCTGATGGTCGCGCTGGCACGGCAGATGAACCTCGGCTTCGACGCTGCGCGCGAAGCCGGCATGGCCGGGCTGTTGCACGACATGGGCAAGGTCGCGATGCCGCTCGATGTGTTGTCGAAACCCGGCAAGCTGACCGACGACGAATTTGCGCTGATGCGCAGCCACCCCGAGCGCGGCCACGCAATGCTGCTGGCCAAGGTGGTCGAGGTCGATCGCTCGCTCGGCGACGTCACCGACGGCGTGCTCGATGTCTGCTTGCACCACCATGAACGCGTCGACGGCAAGGGTTATCCGCATGGCCTGACCGGAGACCGCATCAGTCGGCTCGCGAAGATGGGCGCGGTCTGCGATGTCTACGACGCGATCACGTCGAATCGGCCGTACAAGGCGGCATGGGATCCGTCCGAATCGATCGGCAAGATGGCGTCGTGGCGCAACGGGCATTTCGACGACGAGATCTTCCAGGCCTTCGTGCGAAGCATGGGCATCTATCCGATCGGTTCGCTGGTGCGAATGGAATCCGAGCGGCTCGCGGTGGTGATCGAGCAGAGCCCGGCGGCGATCACCCGGCCGAAGGTCAAGGTGTTCTTTTCGGCGCGGACCCGGCTGCCGATCCGGCTCGAGGTGCTGGACCTCAGCGATCCGGCTTGCACCGACCGCATCAGCGGTCGCGAATCGAACAAGGTCTGGAATTTCCCGCACCTCGAGAGCCTGTGGGCGAGCGCAGACCTGCTGCGCAAGATGGGCCGCGGCTGAGGCCAGTGCGGGTTGCCGGCCTGCGACAATCGGACCGAACCGACCTCGCAGACCGCCGCCTCGCCGCCCGGTGAGGGGCTCCATCCTTTCGAAAGCTGACCCCATGAGTCAACCGGACATCGACTTCGACAAGATCGACCGCGCCGCGCTGCCGGCGCTGCTGCGCTCGATGCCGAAGGCCGAGCTGCACATCCACATCGAGGGCTCGCTCGAGCCCGAACTGATCTTCGCGCTGGCGCAGCGCAATGGCGTCGAACTCGCATACCCGGATGTCGAAAGCCTGCGCGCGGCATATGCCTTCACCGACCTGCAGAGTTTTCTCGACATCTATTACGCCGGCGCCAGCGTGCTGCTGAAGGAGCAGGATTTCTTCGACATGGCGATGGCCTATTTCGAGCGTGCGGTCGCCGACAACGTCGTCCATGCCGAGCTGTTTTTCGATCCGCAGACCCACACCGATCGCGGCGTCGCATTCGAGACGGTGATCGACGGGTTGAGCCGGGCCTGTGCCACGGCGCAGCGCGAGCTCGGCATCAGTTCGGCGTTGATCATGTGTTTTCTTCGCCATCTCAGCGAAGAGGCCGCATTCGAGACACTCGAGCAGGCGCTGCCGTTTCGCGACCGCATCACCGGCGTCGGCCTCGACAGCAGCGAACGCGGCCATCCGCCGGAAAAATTCGCCCGCGTCTTCGCCCGCTGCCGCGACCTCGGGCTGCGGCTGGTCGCCCATGCCGGCGAGGAGGGGCCGCCGGCCTATGTCTGGAATGCACTCGATCTGCTGCAAGTCGAACGCATCGACCATGGCGTTCGCAGCATCGAGGATCCGGACCTGATGAAGCGGCTGGCAAAAGAGCAGGTGCCGCTGACGGTCTGTCCGTTGTCGAATGTCAAGCTGTGTGTCTACAAGACGATGGCCGAGCATCAGCTGCCGGCGCTGCTCGATGCCGGCTTGATCGCGACGATCAATTCCGACGACCCGGCCTATTTCGGCGGCTACATCAACCAGAATTTCACCGAAACCTTCGCCGCGCTGCCGCAGCTCGGTGCGCGCGAGGCCTACCTGCTGGCGCTGAACAGCTTCCGCGCGAGCTTCGTCGACGAAGCCGCGCGGCGGCCGTGGGTCGAGGCACTGGACCGGGTCTTTGCCGACGCCTGAAGTCGCATCGGCCGCCGTCAGCGTGGCGACGGCAGCGCCGGCGGCGGCTTGTTGCCGTCCTTGCGCAACAGCAGCACCGCCGCCGTCAACAGGCCGGCGACCAGCAGCGCCAACCCGGCGCCGATCGCCCACAGCGTCCAGACCAGCCACGGCGCGGCATTGCTGAGCCCGGCCAGCAGGCCCTGGGCCAGATCGAGCAGAAACTGCAGCAGCGTCTGCCAGCCGGGCAGCCAGCGGTCGAGTTCGTCACGGTAAGGCCATTGGTCGGCCAGCGATTTCAGATCCTGGAAATCGGCGGGCTGCATCGCCAGCAGGTGGGCGATGCCCCAGCAGGCGAGTGACCACAGGCCGATGCACAGCAGCGCGATCGCCCAGATCAACAGCAACATCGGTCAGTCTCCGGGTCGGGGTTTGCGGAACGAACTTTAAGGCAAAGACACGCGCCGGCTTGCAATGCCGGCAGCATCGGGCAAGGTGCGGCAGTCTCGCCGGACGCATCTTTCGGCCCCGGCTCATGCGGTGCCGAAGGCATACTGACGCTGTTTTTTGCAGAGCCGCCGATGCTGCCCATCCAGATTCAATCACCGGCCGATGTGGCCGCCGTCGAAGCCGCCGCGCAGCGGATCGATACCGTTTGCGCTGGCGCGAACATCCGCTGGCATCGCTGGGGCAGCGGGGCGCAGACCACGTTGCTGCTGCACGGCGGAGCCGGCAGCTGGACCCACTGGGTGCGCAACATCGGCGCGCTGGTCGACGCCGGGCGCTGCGTGCTGGCGCCGGACCTGCCGGGTTTCGGCGCATCCGAGCGTCCGGTGACCGGCGAGGATGCCGATGCGATCGCGCCGTTGATCGAAGACGGGCTGCAGCAACTGATCGGCGATGCAGCCTGCGATGTTGTCGCGTTTTCGTTTGGCGGCATCGTTGCCAGCTTTCTTGCCGCTGCGCAGCCGCGGCGGCTGCGCCAGCTGGTGCTGGCCGGTGCACCGGCGCTCAGCGTCGAACCGGTCTCCAGGCTCGGCCTGCGTCAGTGGGTGCATCTGCCGGCCGGCGAAGAACGGAATCGGCTGCACCGCTACAACCTGCGGCAGATGATGCTCGCGCGCGACGAGTCGGTCGATGAACTGGTGGTCTGGCTGCACGACACCAACATCGTCCGCGACCGGATGCCGCGCCGCCGGCTGGCCCATACCGATGCGATCTGGCAGCTGCTGCCGCGGATCGGCTGCCCGTTGTCCGGCATCTGGGGTGGCGCCGACCGGCTTTACGAGGGCAGGATGGGCCTGATCGACGACGCATTGCAACGCGCGCCCGATTTCCGCTCGCTGGCCATGCTGCCCGGCGCCGGTCACTGGGTCCAGTTCGAGGACGCTGCGGCATTCAACGAGACATTGGCGGCAACGCTCGCCGCCGGCGCGCCGATTCAGTCGGCGAGCAATGCCGCCGCTGCACCGAAGGCATAGGCATCCATGCCGAGCGCGCCATAGGTGACGCTGTCGTGCAGCCGCAGCGGTGCGGCATCGGCGCCGCCAGCGCCGGCTGCGACATACCACGGCAGCAGGTGTTCGTCGCTCGGATGCATGTCGACGGCATGCGGCGCCTGCCGGCGGTAGTCGAACAGCGCCGTCCAGTCGCGCTGTGCGCTGCGCTCGGCAAACCAGTCGCGAAAGGCGCGGCTTTGCGGGATCTCCGGCCGATCGGGATCGGCGCGGATGCCGCCGGCGAAAACGCGTTGCAGGTTGTGCGTGATGCTGCCGCTGCCGAGCACCATCACGTTGTCGTCGCGCAGCGGCGCCAGCGCCTGGCCGAGATCGAATTGCGCCTGCGGCGGCTGACTCGGCACGAAGGCGAGCGGCAATACTGGAATTTCGGCCTGCGGGAACAGGTAGCGCAACGCCGTCCAGGCGCCATGGTCGAGCCCGCCCTGGTCAAGCTGCTGAACGGCCAGGCCGGCGTCGCCGAGCAGCGCGGCAACCCGCTTCCCCAGCGCCGGCGCGCCCGGTGCGTCGTAGCGCATCTCGAACAGCCGCGGATCGAACGGGCCGAAATCGTGGATCGCCTGGTGCCGGGCGGCCGCCAGCATCACCGGCACGCGAGCCGAGGTGTGGGCGGAGATGCTGACGATTGCCGCCGGCGCGCCGAAACGGGCCCGCCAGCGCTCACCAAGCGCCTGCAAAAACGCACCGGCCGCGCCGGGTTCGAGCGCGATCATCGGCGAGCCGTGGGAGACGAACAGCGCGGGTACGGTCTGGGCAGCGGATGTCATCTGACGATTGGGCCTGCGTCTGGCGCTCGGCGGATTCTGTCGATTTGCATGCTGGCTGCAGATTTTGCCGCTGCCGGCTGCGTCCGCAGCGGCCCCAGTCCGGCGTGGGTTGGCAGCCTTCGTGTAAGGTCGCGCCGATGAATGTCGAGGCAGCCCATCCGGTATCGGTGTTGAAGGTTTCGGTCTGGCGCCTGGCCTGGCAGCAGCTCAGGCGCGACTTCCGTGCCGGCGAGCTGCGGCTGCTGATCGTCGCGGTGACGCTGGCGGTTGCCGCATTGACCGCGGTCGGATTTTTTGCCGACCGGCTGAATACCGGCCTGGCCCGCGATGCCCGCCAGCTGATGGGCGGCGACGCGATCCTGTCGAGCGACAAGCCGGCGCCAGCGCAGTTTGCCGAGAAGGCGCAATCACTCGGGCTGCAGGTGGCCACCTCGACCAGTTTTCCGAGCATGGGCCGCGCCGATGTCGCACAGGGTGGCGCGACCCGGCTGGTCGCGGTGAAGGCGGTCAGCGACAACTATCCGCTGCGCGGCAAGCTGCAGTTGTCCGCCGGCACCGGCGGCGAAGGCGTGGCGGTCAAGGGTGCGCCGCAGCGAGGCACGGTCTGGGTCGACCCCGGCCTGCTCGACGCGCTCGGGCTGCGCGTCGGCGATCCGCTGCTGCTCGGCGACAGCCGGCTGCAGATTGCCCGTGCGATCCTGATCGAACCCGACCGCGGTGCCGGTTTCATGAGTTTTTCGCCGCGGGTGATGCTGAACCAGGCCGATCTGCCGGCGACCGGGCTGATCCAGCCGGCCAGCCGCGTCAGCTACCGGCTGGCCGTTGCATCACCGGCCAATGACGACCGGGTCGTCCGCCGCTTCACCGAATGGGCCGAAGTCGAGCTGAAATCCGGCAAGCTGCGCGGCGCTCGGCTCGAGTCGATGGCGTCCGGGCGGCCCGAGATGCGGCAGACGCTCGACCGGGCCGAAAAATTTCTCAATCTGGTGGCGCTGCTGGCGGCATTGCTTGCCGCCGTGGCGGTGGCGATCGCATCGCGCGACTTTGCCAGCCGCCACCTCGACGATTGCGCAATGCTGCGGGTGCTCGGCCAGTCGCAGCGGCAGATCGCCTGGCAATACCTGATCGAATTCGGCCTGGTTGGTTTGCTGGCCAGCCTGCTCGGCGTCGGAGCCGGCTTTGCGGTGCACCATGTCTTCGTCTGGCTGCTGTCCGGCCTGGTCGAATCCGCCTTGCCGGCAGCCACCTTCTGGCCGGCGCTGTTCGGCATCGGTGTCGGCCTGACGCTGCTGGTCGGATTCGGGCTGCCGCCGGTGCTGCAACTGGCGCGCGTGCCGCCGTTGCGGGTGATCCGCCGTGACGTCGGCGCGATCAAGCCGGCGTCGCTGGCGGTGCTCGGCGCAGGGCTGCTCGGATTCGTCGCATTGCTGATGGCGGTGTCGTCGGACCTGAAACTCGGCCTGATCGCGGTTGGCGGTTTTGCCGCTGCAGTCGGCTTCTTCGCATTGCTCAGCTGGGCCGCGGTCAGCCTGCTGCGTCGCGCGGTTCCCGAATCGCGTGCGCCGCGCTGGCTGGTGCTGGCGACCCGGCAGATCGCCGCCCGTCCGGCGTTTGCGGTGCTGCAGGTCTCGGCGCTCAGCGTCGGCCTGCTGGCGCTGGTGCTGCTGGTGCTGCTGCGCACCGACCTGATCGGCAGCTGGCGCCAGGCGACACCACCGGATGCGCCGAACCGCTTCGTGATCAATATCCAGCCGGACCAGGGCGAGGCCTTCCGCGCCCGGCTTGCGGCCGACGGCGTGACCCGCTACGACTGGTACCCGATGATCCGCGGCCGGCTGGTCGCGGTCAACGGCGAGGCGGTGCAGGGCGACCAACAATCGGACGAGCGGGCCCGCCGACTGGTCGAGCGCGAATTCAACCTCAGCCACGCGGCGCAACAACCCGAACACAACACGATCGTCGGCGGCCGCTGGGTCGCCGAAGAGCCGGGGGCGATCAGTGTCGAGGAAGGGCTGGCCGAGACGCTGGGGCTCAAACTCGGCGACACCTTGCGTTTCGACATTGCCGGCCAGCTCGTCGAGGGCCGCATCACCAGCCTGCGCAAGGTCGACTGGGCCTCGATGCGCGTCAATTTTTTCGTGATGTTCCCGACCGCGCAGTTGACCGATGTGCCGATCAGCTACATCGCCGCGTTCCGCGCGCCGGCCGCGCCGGCGGATGCGGCGCCGACTGCCAGTTTCGACAACCGGCTGACGCGTGAATTCCCGAACATCACCAATGTCGACGTCTCGGCGTCGATTGCGCAGGTGCAGCGCATCCTCGACCAGGTGATCCGCGCGGTCGAATTCCTGTTCGGCTTCACGCTGGCCGCCGGTCTGGTCGTGTTGTTCGCCGCTGTCACCGCGACCCGTGAGGCACGGGCGCGTGAATTTGCCGTGATGCGTGCGCTCGGCGCCAGCGGCAGCCTGCTGGCCAAGGTGCAGCGCGCCGAATTGCTCGGCATCGGCGCGCTGGCCGGCGTGCTGGCATCGCTGGCGGCGGCGGCGGTCGGCTGGGCGCTGGCGCGTTATGTCTTCGAGTTCAGCTGGAACGCCTCGCCATGGGTGCCGGTGCTCGGTGGCATTGCAGGCGCACTGCTGGCGCTGGCGGCCGGTTGGTGGGGGCTGCGCGAGGTGCTGCGCCGGCCGGTCGTGACGACGCTGCGGATGGCTGCCGAATAGGCGAATCGGCGGCCATCTCGTCGCCCGGAGGTCGGCTGCGCGGCATACTCCTCGCTGATGGAACATCAGGTGATACGGCCGTTGCGGATTCTGCACTTGGAAGACAGCGAGCTCGACCATGAGTTGATGCTCGCGCAGCTGCGCCGTGGCGGCATCGATCCCATTTCGCTTCGCGTCGATGGCGAGGCGGCATTCCTGCGCGCCGTGCAGCAGCCGTGGGATGCGATCATTTCCGACTACAACCTGCCCGGTTTTTCCGGGCTGGTCGCGCTCGACCTGTGGCGGGCCCAGGGCGGCGAGGTGCCGTTCATCCTCGTTTCCGGCGAAATCGGCGAGGAAACCGCGGTCGAGGCGATGCGCAACGGCGCCAGCGACTACCTGTTGAAAAGCAACCTGACGCGGCTCGCGCCGGCACTGCTCAGAGCGGTCGATGCCAACCTGATGCGCAAGGCGCGGGTGCGCGCCGACCTCGAGCTCGATGCGTCGAAGCAGCGGCTGCACGAACTCGCGCAGCACCTGCAGACCAGCATCGAACTGGAACGCACTGCGATCGCGCGCGAAATCCATGACGACGTTGGCGGCTCGCTGACCGCGGTCAAGTTCGACCTTGCCTGGCTGATCCGGCGCAGCGAGTCGGCCGAGGTGCGCGCGCGTGCCGAATCGGCGCTGGAAACGGTGATCTCGGCGATCGAATCGAGCCAGCGCATCATGCACAACCTGCGTCCGGCGATCCTCGAGCAGGGCCTGGTGGCCGCGCTGCAGTGGATGGCCGGTCGCTTCGAGCGGCGCACTGGCGTGCCGTGTGCCCTCCGGACGCCGGAACGGCTGCCGGTGCTGCCGGCCGGCGTGCCGCTGGTCGCCTACCGCACCGCGCAGGAGGCGCTGACCAACATCAGCAAACATGCGAATGCGAGCAAGGTGCAGATCGACCTTGCACATGCCGGCGGCGTGTTGTCGCTCGAGATCAGCGACAACGGGCGCGGCCTCAGCCAGCAGGATCTCGGCAAGGACCGCTCGTTCGGCATCCGCGGCCTGCATGAGCGGGCCCGTACCGTCGAGGGCTGGGTCGACCTGAGCAGCAGCAGCGCCGGCACGACGCTGATACTCTCGATTCCGTTGAACGATGTGGCGCAACGGTCGGCAGTGCCCGACCTGAGCATGCTGGGCAGCCACAACCTCGACCCGACCGGCTGGGGAGAAAACTGATGATCCGAGTGATGCTTTGCGACGACCATGCGCTGATCCGGCGCGGCATCCGCGATACCTTGTCCGATGCGCCGGACATCGAGGTCGTCGGCGAGGCCGGTGACTACGGCGAACTGCGCAGCCTGTTGCGCAGCGCCAGCTGCGACGTGCTGGTGCTCGACATCAACCTGCCCGGACGCAGCGGCCTCGACGTGCTGCATGTGCTGAAGGAGGAGGGCAATCCGGTCAAGGTGCTGGTCGTCTCGATGTATCCGGAAGACCAGTATGCGATCCGCGCGCTGCGGGCTGGCGCCTTCGGATATGTCAACAAGGGCGGCGATCCGGCGCTGATCGTCTCGGCGGTGCGCACGGTCTCACAGGGCCGCAAATATGTCACGCCGGAGATCGCGCAGATGCTGGTCGAGAGTCTGACGACGCCGGCCGACCAGGTTGCGCATGAAAAGCTGTCGGACCGCGAACTGCAGACGCTGGTGATGATCGCGTCGGGCAAACGGCTGTCCGACATCGCCGAGCAGCTGATGCTGAGCCCGAAAACCGTCAGCGTCTATCGCGCGCGGGTGCTGGAAAAACTCGGGCTGACGAACAACTCCGAGATGACCGTCTACGCGATCCGCCACGGCCTGGTGGGAGAGTGATCCCGGAACCGATCGGCAACGGGCGAATCGAAGCCAGATGAGCAAGGCATTCACACGCGAATCAGACGCCGTCGACGAAGACGACGATGATGTGGCCGCGCCGCCGGTTCCGGCCGGCAGCAAGAACTACATGACGCCGCAGGGCTACGAGCGGCTGCGTGGCGAACTGCTGTCGTTGCTCGACGACGAGCGGCCGAAGATCGTCGAGATCGTTTCGTGGGCCGCGAAGAATGGCGACCGCAGCGAAAACGGCGACTATCTGTACGGCAAGAAGCGGCTGCGCGAGATCGATCGGCGGATTCGTTTCCTGACCAAGCGGCTCGACATCGCCGAGGTCGTCGATCCGTCGCTGCACCACGGCAACGACCAGATCTTCTTCGGCGCGACGGTCGACTACGAGAACAGCGACGGCGAACGCCGCACCATCACGATCAAGGGCATCGACGAGGCCGACAGCACGGCCGGCGAAGTCAGCTGGATCTCGCCGATCGCGCGGGCGCTGCTGAAGGCGAGGGCAGGGGACGAAGTGCCGCTGCACACGCCGGCCGGTGTCGAGATGATCGAGGTGATCGCCGTCAGTTATCCGGCGCCGTTCAAGGCTTGATCCGCGCGACCTTCTGCACCGGCTGGGCGCGGCGCAGCTTGCGCATCACGTCGGCCAGGTGCAGCCGGTCGCGCACCGCGACGATCAGCTTCAGCTCGGTGGTCTGCTCGGAGGCATCGGCCTCGCCCATGTCGATGTGGGTGATATCGGCTTCCGCCGCCGCGACCGCCTGCGCGACCTGCGCCAGCACACCCTTGCCGCTGTGCACCAGCACGCTGACGCCGGTCTCGAACGAGCGGCTCGGCTGCTCCGACCAGTCGACCTGCATGAAGCTGTCGGCATCGCGTTCGAGCAGCCGCTTGCCAACCGCGCAGTCGGTGGTGTGGACGACCAGCCCCTCGCCGCGGCCGAGGTGGCCGACCACCGCATCGCCCGGAATCGGCCGGCAGCAGCTGCCGAGCTGAACGGTCGCGCCTTCGGTGCCGTCGATCACGACCAGCGCCTGCGTCGGCAGGCTGTCATCGGTCGCGAAGCGGCCCAGCGTCAGCGTCACCGCATCCGGCTTGTCGCCACGTTCGGTCAGCAATGCGGCCAGCCGCTTCGCGACGATCGATGCGATCTTGCGGCCCAGCCCGATGTCGGTCATCAGCTCGTCGCGGCTGCGGTTGCCGCTCCAGCGGATCAGCTGCTGCCAGATCGCCTGTGCATCGGCCGCATCGTCGCCCGGCAAAGTCAACCCCTCGGCGCGCAGCGCCTGCGCGAGCATCTTGACGCCGAGCTCCTGCGACTCTTCCTGCTCCATCGTCTTCAGGTAGTGGCGGATCCGCGAGCGGGCCCGGCCGGTGCGGACAAAATTGAGCCAGGCCGGGTTCGGCTTCGCATTCGGCGTGCTGATGATCTCGACGACGTCGCCGCTGTGCAGTTCGGTGCGCAGCGCCACCGGCTCGCCGTTGATCCGGCAGGCGACGCAGTGGTCGCCGACATCGGAGTGGATCGCATACGCGAAATCGACCGGCGTCGCGCCGCGCGGCAGCGCGAGGATCTTCGACATCGGCGTGAAGACATAAACCGCATCCGGGAACAGGTCGATCCGCACGTGTTCGAGGAATTCACCGGAGTCGTCGGTATCGTGCTGGATGTCCATCAGCGACTGCAGCCACATCGCGCCGAGCCGCTGGGCCTCCTGGCCGTGGTTGTCGTCGCCCTTGCCCTTGTACATCCAGTGCGCCGCGATGCCGCTTTCGGCGACCGCATGCATGCGCTCGGTGCGGATCTGGAATTCGATCGCGGTGCCCAGCGGGCTGACCAGCGTCGTGTGCAGCGACTGGTAGCCGTTGGCCTTCGGGATCGCGATGTAATCCTTGAAGCGGCCCGGCATCGGCTTGTAGAGCTGGTGCAGGATGCCGAGCGCCAGATAGCAGTCGGACAGGTTCTCGACGACGATGCGAAAGCCGAAGATGTCGCTGACCTGCGCGAACGACAGGTGCTTGTCGCGCATCTTGCGGTAGATCGAGAACAGCGTCTTCTCGCGCCCGTAAACCCCGACCGTCTGCTTGTGCTTCGCGAACGTCTGCTCGACTTCGCGCTGGATCCGCTCGACGACGTCGCGGCGGTGGCCGCGCGCCTTGTCGACGGCCTTCGCGAGCGCGGCATGCCGCCACGGCCGCAGCAATTGGAACGACAGCTCCTGCAGTTCGCGGTAGATCTGGTTCAGACCGAGCCGGTGCGCGATCGGCGCATAGATGTCGAGCGTCTCGCGGGCTATGCGGGCCCGCTTGTCGGCGGCCATCGCATCCATCGTGCGCATGTTGTGCAGGCGGTCCGAAAGCTTGATCAGGATCACCCTGACGTCGCGTGCCATCGCCAGCAGCATCTTGCGGAAACTCTCGGCCTGGCCTTCCTCGCGGGTCGAGAACTGCAGCTTGTCGAGTTTGGTCAGCCCGTCGACAAGATCGGCGGTCGGCGCGCCAAAGCGCTCGATCAGCTGCGCCTTCGTGATGCCGCAGTCCTCCATCGAGTCGTGCATCAACGCGGCCATGATCGCCTGCGCATCGAGCCGCCAGTCGGCGCACAGGCCGGCGACCGCGATCGGATGGGTGATGTAGGGCTCGCCGCTGACGCGGAACTGGCCCAGGTGGGCCTCGTCGGCGAAGCGATAGGCGTCGCGGACGCGGCGCAGATCGGCGGCGCTGAGATAGCTCAGGCGGTCGGCCAGTGCGGCAAAGGAAGTGACCTCGGCGGTGCGCTCAGCGCTGCGGCCGGCACCGGCAAGGCTGCGTGCGGCCGCTGCAGCAAGTGCGCGGACATCACGAAACGCCGTGGAGATTCTGGCAACCATCGCGCAAATTTATCGCGGATTATCTGGCGGCCGCCGGAACAGTGACGGATATCCCGCCGGCATGCGGCGAAAGATTGACCGCCACCAACAAAAAACGGCCCCGTGGGGCCGTCCGCTTGACGTGTCGTGCCTCAGATTGGCACCTTGCGCAGCATTTCGAGACCAACTTCGCCGGCGGCGATCTCGCGCAGCGCGGTCACGCCGGGCTTGTTGCGGGTCTCGATTTTCGGCGTGTGGCCCTGGCTCAGCATGCGGGCGCGGTAGGTCGCCGCCAGCACCAGCTGGAAGCGATTCGGAATCTTGGTCAGGCAGTCTTCTACCGTGATGCGGGCCATGGGGTGCGTCCTTCGAAGGCAGGGGGTCGATCAGATCAGTTCGAGCGCAGCAAAAACAGCCGATTTGCTGCGCTGCTGCGAGACGTACTTGAGGCGCTGCGAATGAACAACCGTTTTCAGGTCGAACAAAGCTGTCTCGAACAAACCGTTGATTATAACGAAGTCGAAATTCCGTGCCTTCGATACCTCGATGCGTGCATTGGCCAGCCGCTGGCTGATGATCTCCGGTTCGTCCTCGCCGCGGCGCAACAGCCGCTGGGCAAGCTCCTCCCAACTCGGTGGCAGGATGAAGATCAGCACCGCATTCGGAAACAGCTGCTTGATCTGCAGCGCGCCCTGCCAGTCGATCTCCAGCACCACATCGCGCCCGCTCGAAACACGCTCCTCGATCGCCTGCCGCGAGGTGCCGTACAGGTTGCCGTGCACCTCGGCCCATTCGAGAAAATCGCCGGAGGCGATCATCGCGCGGAAGCTGGCCTCGTCGATGAAGTGGTATTCACGGCCGTCGCGCTCCTGCCCGCGCGGCTGCCGCGTGGTGTGCGAGATCGACACCATCAGGTGGGCGTCGAGTTCCAGCAAGGCCTTCACCAGCGTTGACTTGCCGGCGCCGCTCGGCGCCGCGATCACGAACAGATTGCCCGGATACTCCATCTTGTTCAGCCTCTTTCCAGAACGCATGCGCGGCCATGCCCCGCTATTCGCAAAAGTCGAGAGTATCGCCGCTGCCGTGGCTGCGCCGCCGCAGCGTGTGTTGATTTCATAAGGACAGGCTTATATGATGCTTGCAAAATTTGTAAAGTGTTGCCGCCCGCTGCCTTGATGACCAAGTCTCGACTGCCGACCCGCGCCGATCCCGACCACCCGGCGGCCGGCGCGGTGTGTCGCCCGGTGCCAGTGCCGCATGGCGGCTGATCCGGCGCCGCTGAAACCGGCCGCGTCGGCACTGCCCGCCGGCCGGCCGTCCGATCGGCGCGGGGCCGTCGGCGACGATGTGATCGCCGCGCTGATCGTCACGGTGCTGCTGGTGCCGCAAAGCCTGGCCTATGCGCTGCTCGCCGGTCTGCCGCCGGTTGTCGGCGTGATGGCCAGCCTGCTGCCGATCCTTGCCTATGCGGCCTTCGGCTCGAGCTCGACGCTGGCCGTCGGCCCGGTCGCGGTGTTGTCGATGATGACGGCACAGGCGGTGCTGCCGGCCGCGCAGACGCTTGGCGTTGAGCCGCATCTGGCGGCGATGGTGCTGGCGATCGAGATCGCCGTCGTCTTCATCGTCGCCGCGGCGCTCCGGCTCGATGTATTTGCTGCGCTGCTCAGCGCGCCGGTGCTGCACGGCTTCATCACCGGCGCGGCGGTCGTGATCGCGATCGGCCAGTTGCCGCAGCTGCTCGGCATTGCGCTGAAGGGGCAGACGCTCAGTGAACTGCTCGCGGCAGCCGCGGCTGCGCCCGAGTTGCTGCCGCATGCGCCGACCGCGGCAATCGGCCTCACTGCGCTGGCGCTGTTGTGGCTGATCCGCAGCCGAGGCGGGCCGATCATCCGCAGGATCGGCTTCTCGGCACGAGCCGCCCAACTCGCGACGCGGATTGCGCCGATGCTGGTGGTCGTGCTGGCGATCGGCTGGATTGCGCTGGCGCCTGCCGCGAACACGGGCGTGGCGCTGGCCGGGACCATCGATCTGCTCCAGGGCCTGCACTTCACGCCGTTCTGGCAGGCGCCGCCTGCGGTCTGGCAGGCGATGGCGGGGCCGGCGCTGCTGCTCGGCCTGGTCGGCTATGTCGAAAGCCTGGCCGTTGCAGAGGCGCTCGCGGCGCGCCGCGGCGAGCGGATCGCGCCGCGGCGCGAACTGGTCGGCCTGGCCGCGGCGAATGCCGCCGCCGGGATTTCCGGCGGCATGCCGGTGACTGGCGGCTTTGCCCGCAGCATCGTCAATTTCGACGCCGGCGCACGCACCCGGATGGCCGGCGTCTGGACCGTGCTGTTCCTCGCGATCGCGGTCTTTCTGCTCGGCGATGCACTGCGTTTTCTGCCGAAGGCGGTGCTTGCCGCAACCATCATCATTGCGGTGCTGTCGCTGGTCGATCTGCACCCGTTCACGCAGGCGTGGCGTTATTCGCGCGCCGAATTCGGGTTGATGCTGGCGGTTGCGGCGCTGACGGTGCTGGTCGGTGTCGAGGCGGCCCTGTCGCTCGGCGTGATCGGTGCGGTGGCGCTGCTGCTGCAGCGCACAGCCCGGCCGCACTGGGCTGAGGTCGGAAGGCTGCGTGGCACCGAGGTCTTTCGCAACGTCAAGCGCCACAAGGTCGACACGCTGCCGAATGTGCTGGCGATCCGGATCGACCAGAGCCTGCTGTTCACCAATTCGCGCTGGCTTGCCGACACCCTGATCGCCGCACCGGTCGAGCGGCCCGGGCTCGAACATGTGGTGCTGATGATGAGCGGCGTCAACGACATCGACCTGAGCGGCCTGGAAGCCCTGATGCAGCTGTGCCGCGACCTGAAAGTGCAGGGCGTCAGCCTGCACATGTCCGAGCTGAAGGGCCCGGTCGAGGACAAGCTGCTGGCCGCCGATCTGCGCAGCTGGCTGAGTGGCCACGTCTTCCGCACCCAGCACGATGCAGATACCGCGCTGCGCAGCCTGGCGGCGCAGACCGAGGATTTCGTGATCTGAAGCAGCGCCCGTGCGTTGCTGCCGGCGTTCAGATGTAACGGTCATGTAACCCTAGGGTTTTCACGGGGGTCATTCACATCGTTCATCACTAATATTCGGCATCATGGATATGGTGATGCGCACGGCATGAGCGACGGATCGGCCGATCGGGTGTTCGAGCTTGCCGCCGAGTTGTTCGGCCTGCTGGCGGCACCGGCCCGGCTGCGCATCCTGTGTCAGCTGCGCGATGGCGAAAAAAGTGTCGGCGAGATCGTCGATTACCTCGGGGCCAGCCAGCCGAACGTCTCACAGCACCTGCGTGTGCTGCACCGCGCCGGCATCGTCGGGCGGCGGCGCGCTGGCGCGATGGTCTTTTATCGCATCGTCAGCGAGCCGGTGATTTCGTTGTGTGATGCGGTCTGCCAGCAACGCGTCGAGGATGCCGTCGCCGGGCAGTGATGCGGCCAGAAGAGTATTGAAGGAGTCAACGTGGACAGCGAGAACAAGCCAGCCGGGCGCCTGCGCAAGGCGCCCGAGAATTTCCTCGACGCCGCCGGCGTGCAGCGGGTGCAGATGGAGGCCCGCAGCGGCCGTCGCGACTTCATCCGCGGCGCGTTCGCCGCCGCGGGTGCAGCGGCCGCGGCGCCGCTCGCGATGGCCACCGGCAATCCGGTGCCGGCGTCGGGAGGGGACCCGAACATCCTCGAACTGCCGCCGCACAGCACCGGTCTCGGCCAGCCGGTCGTCACCGATGGCTATGGCAAACCGTCGCAATATGAATCGAACGTGCAGCGCCGGCAGAGCCCGGGGCTGACGCAGACGACGCAGGCATCGGTATCGTTTGCGCCGCTGCAATCGTTGTTCGGCATCGTGACGCCGAGCGGCCTGCATTTCGAGCGGCATCACCAGGGCTGGTGGGACATCGATCCGTCGAAACACCGGCTGATGATCAACGGCTCGGACGACAAGCTGGTGAAGACGCCGCGCGTCTTCACGATGGACGAACTGATGCGGCTGCCGACGGTGTCGCGCTTCCACTTCATCGAGTGCGGCGCCAATACCGGCATGGAGTGGGGCAATGTCGCGGTGCCGACCTGCCAGTACAGCCACGGCATGCTCAGTTGCAGCGAGTTCACCGGCGTGCCGCTGCGCACGCTGCTCGACATGTGCGGCGTCGACTACAAGCGCGGCCGCTATGTGCTCGCCGAAGGCGCCGACGGCTCGTCGATGACGCGCACGGTGCCGATGGAGCTGATCGAGAACGGCGAGGTGTTCGTCGCGTTCGGCCAGAACGGCGAGATGCTGCGTCCGGAAAACGGTTATCCGCTGCGTCTGGTCGTTCCCGGCGTGCAGGGCGTGAGTTGGGTCAAATACCTGCGCCGCATCGAGGTCGGCGACAAGCCCTACGGCACCAAGGACGAAGCGATCCACTATGTCGACCTGATGCCCGGCGGCCTGCATCGCCAGTACACCAGCATCCAGGAATGCAAGAGCGTGATCACGACGCCGTCGGGTGGCCAGGTGCTGCTCGACAAGGGTTTCTACAACATCAGCGGCCTGGCCTGGTCGGGGCGCGGCAAGGTCACGCGGGTCGACGTCTCTGTCGACGGCGGTCGCAACTGGCGCACGGCGCGGCTCGAGTCGCCGGTGCTGTCGAAGTGCCTGACCCGTTTCAACATCGATTGGGTCTGGGACGGCAAGCCGACGCTGGTGCAGAGCCGCGCGGTCGACGAGACCGGCTATGTGCAGCCGAGCACCAAGCAGTTGCGCGCGGTCCGCGGCACCCGCTCGATCTATCACAACAATTCGATCCAGACCTGGTTGGTGCAGGAGAACGGAGAGGTGAAGAATGTCCAGTTGTCGTAAGGTCTCATGGCGCCTGGCGGCGGCAGCCACCGCGCTGATGGTGGCGAGCCTCGTGCAAGCCCAGTCGAACGCCTTTCCCGGCATCGGCCGTCCCGCGACGCCGAAGGAAATCGCTGCCTGGGACATCGACGTGCGTCCCGATTTCAAGGGCCTGCCGAAGGGATCGGGCACGGTCTCGAAAGGCATGGAGGTCTGGGAATCGAAATGCTCTTCGTGCCATGGCATCTTCGGCGAGAGCAACGAGTTCTTCAGCCCGCTGATCGGCGGCACGACGAAGGAGGACATCAAGACCGGCCGTGCCGCGCGTCTGAACGATCCGAGTTTCCCGGGCCGCACGACGATGATGAAGGTGCCCACGCTGTCGACGCTGTGGGACTACGTCAATCGCGCGATGCCCTGGACGCAGCCGAAATCGCTGAGCACCGAAGAGGTCTATGCGGTCGTCGCCTACATGCTGAACATGGCCGGCATCGTGCCCGATGATTTCAAGCTGTCCGACGCCAACATGGCAGAGGTGCAGCAACGTCTGCCGAACCGCAACGGCATGACGACCGAACATGCGATGTGGCCGGGTGCCTCATTCGGCAACCGCAAGCCCGACGTGCAGGCAGTCGCCTGCATGAAGGACTGCGGCCCGGCGCCGACGATCGCCTCCGACCTGCCCGACTTCGCGCGCAATGCGCACGGCAACCTCGCCGAGCAGAACCGCATCGTTGGTCCGCAGCGCGGTGCCAACACCGAGAAGCCGGCGCCGGCGACACTGGCTGCTGGTGGTGCGCAGCGCGTCGCCGCGGCGGCACAGGCGCCCGCGGCGGCCGCGACCAAGCCTGCCGCAGGCGGCGAGGCGGCGGCGGCCATCGCATTGACGGCCAAGTACAGCTGCAATGCGTGCCATGGCCTCGACAACAAGATCATCGGCCCGTCGTTCCGCGACATCGCCGGCAAGCAGGGCGGCCGCGCCGATGCGGTGGCCTATCTGACCGGCAAGATCAAGGCCGGAGGGTCCGGGGTTTACGGACCGATCCCGATGCCGCCGCAATCGCTCGGTGATGCCGATGCGAAGGCGATCGCACAGTGGATCGCCGCCGGGGCCAAGAAGTGAACCTGCGCTGGGTAAAAGGCGACGGTGTGTGCGCTGGACTCGCACACTAGGGTTGAACCTCATCATGTCCCTATCTCGTTTCATTAGGATATATATATAAAGGAGTCTCTTATGCACACACGTCGAGACATGCTGTCCCATTCCGCCAAAGTCGCTGCAATGCTCGCAGCGGCCGGAATGTTCCCGACGCTCGCCCAGGCGCAGTCGTCCACCTACAACACCGCCGCATTCGAGGCCAAGTCGATGGCCGACCTGATGAAGGCATTGGGCGGCAGCGCGCCGGCCGAAAGCAAGGACGTCACCGTCACCGCGCCCGACATCGCCGAAAACGGCGCGGTCGTGCCGGTCGGTGCCGCCACCTCGCTGGCTGGCGTGAAGAAACTGCTGATCCTGGTCGAGAAGAACCCGGCGCTGCTTGCCGCGGTCTTCGAGCTCACCGATGCAGTCGAGGCCGATGTGTCGACCCGGGTCAAGATGGGTCAGTCGTCGAACGTCTACGCTGTTGCAATGATGGCCGACGGCAAGACGCTGTTTGCGCAGAAGGAAGTCAAGGTCACGCTCGGCGGCTGCGGCGGCTGATCCTGATCACACATTCACCGCGTACAGCAGTCCTCAAGGATAGAAGGAGATAAAGATGGCAGATCCGATGCGCATTCGTGCACAGGCAAGCGGCGGCAGCGCCAAGGTGCGGGTCCTGATGGCCCACGAGATGGAAACCGGCCAACGCAAGGACAGTGCCGGCAAGCCGATTCCGGCCTGGTATATCCACTCGGTCACCGCAAAACTGAACGGCAATACCGTGATGACCGCCCAATGGGGCCCGGCCGTCTCGAAGAACCCGTTCCTGCAGTTCAATGTGAAGGGTGCAAAAGCCGGCGACAAGGTGGCAATCACCTGGGTCGACAACAAGGGCGACACCCGCACCGACGAGGCGACCGTCTCGTGATGAGTCCTCGGCAGCCTCTCGCAGGCTGCCGAATCCTGGAGGCAATAACGAGAGGAGACCGATGAAGAAGTCACTACTGACCGCCGCCGTGCTGCTGGCCTCGATGGCAGTCGCATCAGCGCAGCAGAAATCGACCGCAGAGGGCATTGCCGAATACCGCAAGATGCTCGAGGACGGCAACCCTGCCGAGTTGTTCGAAGCCAAGGGCGAAGACCTCTGGAAAAAGAAGCGGGGCCCGAAAAACGCCTCGCTCGAAACCTGCGATCTCGGCAAGGGCCCAGGTGTCGTGAAGGGTGCATTCGTCGAGTTGCCGCGCTATTTCGCCGATACCAATCAGGTTCAGGACCTCGAATCGCGCCTGCTTACCTGCATGGAGCGGATTCAGGGTTTCAATGCGGCCGAAATCGCGAAGACCAATTTCGGTCGCGGTGAGATGGCCAACGTCGAGGCGCTGGCGGCATGGATCGCTGGCGTTTCGCGCGGGCTGCGTTTTGCGCTGCCGCAGTCGCACCCGAAGGAGGTTGCGATGTACGAGGTCGGCAAGCGGGCATTCTTCTACCGCGCCGGTCCCTATGACTTCTCGTGCGCGAGCTGTCACGGCGAGAGCGGCAAGCGGATCCGGCTGCAGGATCTGCCCGACCTGACGAAGAATCCGGGCGACGGCATCGGTTTTGCCGCATGGCCGGCCTATCGCGTCAGCAACGGCCAGTTGTGGACGATGCAGCATCGACTGAACGACTGCTTCCGCCAGCAGCGCTTCCCGTACCCTGAGTTTGGATCCGACGTGACGATCGCATTGAGCGTCTACATGGGTGTCAACGCCAAGGGCGCCGAATCGATCGCACCGGCGATCAAGCGCTGAGGAGGAGCGGCATGAAATTCAAAACCAAGGGATGGATCATCGTGGCGGGCGCCGCCGGGGTGCTGGCAGGTTGCGCGGCGGTTGCACCGAAGCCGAATTACGATGCGATGGCCGACGAGGTCATGAAGAAGTCGTTTCGTGACCAGGGGATCGCAAAGGTCGAGCGGCTGAAGCAGGACATGGCCAACGACCTGTGCTCTGCTGCATTGGGCAAGCCCTTGCCCGAGGCGCAGGCGAAGGCGATCGAAGCCGCCAACATGAAGACGGTGAAGATGCCGGCCGACGGCAAATTCATCGGCGACTGGAAGGCCGGCGAGAAACTGGCCCAGGACGGCGGCGGCATGACCTGGCGCGACAAGTCGGTCGATTTCGCGCAGAACGGCGGCAATTGCTACAACTGCCACCAGCTCAGCAAGGCGGAGATCTCGTTCGGCACGATCGGGCCGAGCCTGTACAACTACGGCAAGCTGCGCGGCGTCAGCGATCCGTCGAGCCCGGCGTCGAAGCCGATCGTCGAATACACCTGGGGCAAGCTGTACAACGCGAAGGCCTACAACGCTTGCTCCGAGATGCCTCGATTCGGCCATGCCGGCATGCTCAACGACAAGCAGTTGCAGGATCTGATGGCGCTGCTGCTCGATCCGAAATCGCCGGTCAACCAGTAACGGCACCGGTGTCGAAGCCCGCGCTCACGCGGGCTTTTTCGCCGGCTACATATCATTGATTGCTGAACCATGAATCTTTCGAAACGCGACTTTCTGCAGGTGCTTGCTGCGGCTTCGGCCGCTGGCATGAGCCTGTCCCGACATGCCGAGGCAGACGCCGCCACCGCCCAGTCGGGGCTGTATCACCTGCCGGCGTTTGGAAACGTCTCGTTTTTGCACATGACCGACTGCCATGCGCAGTTGAAGCCGGTCTATTTCCGCGAGCCGAGCGTCAACATCGGCATCGACGAGATGAAGGGCCGGCTGCCGCACCTGGTCGGCGAGTCGCTGCTGAAAACCGCCGGCATCCGGCCGGGTACCGCGCAGGCGCATGCCTTCACCTACATCGATTTCGAGAAGGCGGCCCGCCGCTACGGCAGGATCGGCGGCTTCTCGCACCTGTCGACGCTGGTCAAGCAGGTCCGCGCCAGCCGCCCCGGCTCGTTGCTGCTCGACGGCGGTGATACCTGGCAGGGTTCGGCCACCTCGCTGTGGACCAATGCACAGGACATGGTCGATGCGTGCAAGCTGCTCGGCGTCGACGTGATGACCGGCCACTGGGAATTCACCTATGGCATGGAGCGGGTGAAGGAGATCGTTGAGAAGGATTTCGCCGGCAAGGTCGACTTCGTCGCGCAGAACGTGAAGACCGCCGACTTCGGCGACCCGGTCTTCAAGCCCTATGTGATCCGCGAAATCAACGGCATTCCGTGCGCGATCATCGGCCAGGCCTTCCCGTATACGCCGATCGCGAATCCGCGTTATCTCGTCGCCGACTGGAGCTTCGGCATCCAGGACGAGAACATGCAGGCGATGGTCGACGAAGCCCGCAAGAAGGGTGCGAAGGTCGTTGTCGTGCTGTCGCACAACGGCATGGACGTCGACCTGAAGATGGCCAGCCGGGTCACCGGCATCGACGCGATCTTCGGCGGCCATACACACGACGGCGTGCCGGTTGCGGTGCCGGTTGCCAATGCCGGCGGCAAGACGCTGGTCACCAATGCCGGCAGCAACGGCAAGTTTCTCGGCGTGATGGATTTCGACGTCAAGAACGGCAAGGTGGCCGATTTTCGCTACCGATTGCTGCCGGTATTCTCGAACCAGCTCGTTGCCGACCCGGCGATGGAGGCGATGATCAAGAAGATCCGCGCGCCCTACGAAGCCAAGCTGGCCGAAAAGCTCGCCGTCACCGACGGCCTGCTGTACCGCCGCGGCAATTTCAACGGTTCCTGGGACCAGCTGATCTGCGACGGCCTGATCGAGGCGCAGGGCGCGCAGATCTCGTTCTCGCCGGGCTTCCGCTGGGGCACTTCGCTGCTGCCGGGCGACGTGATCACCCGCGAACTGCTGATGGATCAGCTGGCGATCACCTATCCGTACGCGACCTTGACCGACATGAGCGGCGACATGATCAAGACGGTGCTCGAGGACGTCGCCGACAACCTGTTCAACCCGGACCCGTATTACCAGCAGGGCGGCGACATGGTCCGCGTCGGCGGACTCGCCTATACCTGCAATCCGACCGCCGAGATGGGCAAGCGGATCAGCGACATGCGGCTCGGCGACAAGCCGATCGAGGCCGGCAAGACCTACAAGGTCGCCGGCTGGGCGCCGGTTGCCGAGGCTGCGCGTGATGCGCCTGGCGTCAAACCGGTCTGGGACGTGCTCGAGCCGTGGCTGAAGGCGCGCAATGGCCGGGTCGGTCCGCAGAAACTCAACACGCCGAAGCTGGTCGGCGTGAAGGGCAACCCGGGACTCGCTGCGGCCTGAGCAGGCGCGCCCCGGACGATGGACAATGCATGATTTCAACAAGGAGACGTCGATGAAAGTTCGCCATCTGTTCGCAGGTTTGCTGATTTCTGCCGCTGCCACCGCGGCCTGGGCGCAGGACAAGGTCGTGTACCACATCAACGATACCGCCGAGCAGGCGCTGGGCGGGCTGCGCAATGTGAAGAACCATCTGGACACCGACCCGACGGCGCAGATCACCGTCGTCACCCATGCGCAAGGCGTCGACTTTCTGATGATGGACAAGAAGGACAAGAACGGCAATCCGTGGGACGTCGCGGTGCAGCAGCTTGCGCAGCGCGGTGTCAAGTTCGAGGTCTGCGAAATCACGCTGAAGAACCGCAACCTCGACAAGCGCAATTTCATCTCCGAGGCGCAGTTCACGCCGTCGGGCGTCGTCCGCCTGACCAAGCTGCAGACCCAGGGCTACTCGTACATCAAGCCTTAAGAACCGGCTGTTGCGCCGGCGGCCGCATGAGCCGCCGGCTGTCGACGCTGTGCTGACGAGATGATCCGTTTCCTGCTGTCCCGGCTGCTTCTGCCGCTGGTCTGCCTGCTCGCGGCGCCGGTTGCGGCCGCGGCTGATGCGCGACCCGTGAAGGCGGTCGAGGTCGTCGACCGCGTCTATTTCGTTGAAGGCGTCACCGCGCTCGGATCACCGGCAAACCGCAATTTCATCTCGAATGCCGGTTTCGTGATCACCAGCGATGGTGTCGTTGTCGTCGACGCCCTCGGTTCACCGGCACTGGCACGCGAGATGATTGCGGAAATCCGGCGGCTGACGCCGCTGCCGATCCGCCATGTGATCGTCACCCATTACCACGCAGACCACATCTACGGCCTGCAGGTCTTCAAGGCCGCGGGCGCGAACATCATCGCCCATGCCGGCGGCAAGTCGTATCTGAACTCGCAGACCGCGCGGCTGCGGCTGGAAGCGAGCCGCGATGAACTGGCGCCGTTCATCGATGCCAAGACAGAACTGCTGGCTGCCGACCAATGGCTCGACAAGCAGGAGACGGTGCTGAAGGTCGGTGACACGGCATTGCGCATCCTGCATGTCGGACCGGCGCACACGACCGAAGACCTGGTCGTATTGGTCGAGGGCACCGGCGCGATGTACGCCGGCGACCTGGTCTTTCGCAGCCGGATACCGTTTGTCGGCCAGGCCGACAGCCGGAGCTGGATCGGTTCGCTCGATCGGCTGATCGACCTGAAGCCGCGCATCCTGATCCCAGGCCATGGCCCGGTATCGACAATGCCGCTCGAGGACCTGAAACTGACGCGCGACTACCTGGTCCACCTGCGCAAGACGATGGGCGACGCCGCGGCCGAACTCGAACCCTTCGACGAAGCCTACGACAAGGCCGACTGGACAAGGTTCGAACATCTGCCGCTGTTCCGGGCAGCCAACCGGATGAATGCCTACAACACCTACCTGCTGATGGAGCAACAGGGCAGGCGCTGAACGGCAGCAAATATTGTTGCTTGCGTATAAAATTGGTTACACGTAGAGGGATCCCCGAGGGGCGTACATGACACAGGTGACTAGAAGCGAAGAAGACGCGGTGTTCGATTCGGTCGCCGAATTGTTTGCAATTCTGTCGACGCCGATCCGCCTGAAGATCATCAGCGCCGTCTGCCAGGGCGAAAAAAACGTCTCCGAACTGCTCGCGCAGATCGAAACGACGCAGCCCAACATGTCGCAGCACCTGTCGACGCTGTACCGCAGCGGTGTGCTCGCAAAGCGCCGCGAAGGCACGCAGATGTATTACCGGCTGCAGAGCGAGCGCGTCGCAACACTGTGCCGAGCCGTCTGCACGCAGGTGGCGATCGAACTCGATCCGCAGTCCGAGCTGAAAGCCAACGAGCGCCTGGTGCCGGCCGGCATCCGCTGACGCTTTCGCCCGGACGAGCGGCAGCGCCGCTCAACTCGCTTTCAACTTGCTGAAATAGTCGCGGATGCGTTTTGCATTGGTGCCGAAATCGGCGCGGCCGACCCGCGACACCGATCGCACATCGATCCGGCTGCCGGCCTCGGAAGGCGCGACCCGGATCACGACGTCGTCCTTGAAGCCGAAATAGAAACTCGTCGCGGTTGCCTCGATGCGCAATTCGTCGGGCGCAATCGTCACGATCTCCCAGCCCATCGCGCCGGCCGCCCGTGCCGCGCGGTCGAAGCTTTTCTGCGGCGGCGTCGCCATCGTGAAGCTCTTGATCTCCGGATAGGCCTCGCGTTGCAGCCGGGCATTCTCGGCCGGGTAGTCGAGGCCATTCGGTGCGCCGCTGCGCAGCGGGACGATGTCGACGAATCGCGGCGGATCGGCGGTATCGGTGCTGATGTCGTGGATCGGCGGCAGGTCCGCGGTCGCGCGATAGAACAGCAACGGTGGCAAGACGACGAGCAAATTGACGAGCACTGCAAGCATTGCCGTGGCGGTGCCGCGCCGGCGCCCGCCGGGCAGCAGCAGTGCGACCGCCAGCAGGCCGATCACGGTGCCGCCGCCGGCAACCATCACCGCGCCAGCCAGCGTGCGCAGGCTGGTCGCGAGCGACCACCATTCGATGCGATAGGCCGGGCCGGCGAGCAGCGCGGCGGCCGCGCAGCCGAGCCCGATCGTCAGCGACAGACGCGCCAGCGCCTTGCCGTAGCGCTGGCGCGGTGTTGGCGGATCGGCGTCGTTCATCGGGTCAGGATCGTCGCGGCATGGCCGCGCGATCTTGCCAGATGTGACCGACGCTCCGCCGGGTCGTGACCTTCGCTTACTTTTGCGCGCTGCCGGTGGTCGCCGCCGGCGCCAGTGGTTCCGGCACCTGGTTGCGGATCGCCGGGATCGTGCGCAGGTAGGCGTAGATCGACTTCAGGTCGTCATCGGTGAAGTTGCGATAGACCTGCCACGGCATCGGCGGCAGGATGTCGCGGCCGCGCCCCTGGTGTTTGCCGGTGCGGATCGCATCGACGAAGTTGCGCTCGGTCCAGTCGCCGGTGCCGGTCTTGGCGTCCGGGGTCAGGTTCGCGGTAAAGCTGACGCCCCACGGTCCGGAGAACGCGGTATTGCTCGCCGCGGTGACGACCAGCCACGGCCCTTCGGGCAGTTTCGGTGCCGGCGGCAGCACCATGTCCTGCGGATGTCCGGACAACGCGCGCGTCATGTCCGGGCCCGGGCCGTCGGGGCCGACCACCCACGGCGTATGGCAGTCGTGGCAGCCCGATGTGCTGACGAGGTAGCGGCCGCGCTCGACCTTGCCACCTTTCGACTTTTCGGCCTTCGCCGGTCCGGCGGCGACCGCCGGGTCCGGCAAGGCGAGGCTCAGCGTCAGCGCGGCACAGGCCGACGCAAAAAAAGTGAACGGCAGGGCGGCTTCGAAAGAACGTCTCATGGTGTCTTCTCCTTGGTTGAAGTCGGTTGCGATTCGATCCAGCGCGCGATCAGATCGATCGCGTCGCTGTCGGCCAGTCGGGTGCCGATCGGCGGCATCTGCTGCAGCGGATTGCGCGTGCGCATGCGCTGCAGCAGCACACTCGCTGCGGCGTCGCCGGGTGCGACCAGCGCTGCCGACCCGACCTGTCCGGCCTTGCGGAACCGGGCGTCGGCACCAAGCAGCGAGCCCAGCACACGCTCGCGACTGGCATGCGCATCGGCCGTCGTCTGTGCCAGCAGCAGCTTGACGGGCGCCCGCGAGTCGGCATCGTTGTGGCAATGCCCGCAGTTGGCATGCAGATAGCCCAGTGCTGCACGTTCGGACGGCGTGTTGGCGGCGATGCGGGGTGGTTCGTCGAGCAGACGCTGCGGCAGCCCGCGCAACCAGCCGCGGGCTACGAGCGCGCGCAGGTCGACGGCAGCGAGGTCCGGCGCCGACACGTGCAGTGCGTTCGGATCCCGGTCCGCCGACAACTGCAGCGCCGAGAAACCGAGCACCGGCACTGCCGCACCTTCGTGACAGGCGCGGCAATCGGCCTGCGACGGCACCTGGTATTTGCCTCCGGGCGCGCCGTCGACGCTGAGCAGCGTCGGTCGCAGCGCCTTCGCAAGCAGCGCATCGCTGCCATCGGCTGTCCAGACGTAGGCGGCATAACGCCAGTCGCCGTTGGCCAGCCGTTCGATGAAGCGGGTTTCTACCGGACGGCCGGCAACCGAAAATTCCTTCCACAGCCGGGTGCCGCGTGGAAACTCCCAGGCGTCCGGCCGCGATGCATCGATCGAGGTGCCCGGCGGCAGCCAGATCCAGCGGCGCTTGCGTGCCGCATCGGACCACAAGCCGTACTGCGGCGTGAAGGGCAGGACAGTTCGGCGAACGGCATCTGCCGAGCGGCCGGCATACAGCCCGGTGTCAAACAGCGACTGCGGCAGTGGCGCGATCGCTGGCGCCGCGATACTGCCGCCGACGAGGGCAACGACCGCGGACAGGCCGAACATTGCGGTGACGACTCGCGCTGCATGTCTGCGGCGAGCGGCGCGCCAACCGGCCGGTCGGCGACCCCGGCCGGCGGCCATGCCGGACCTGGATTGACGATCGACCGTTGCTGACATCGCTGACCTGCCTGTTCTTCAGAGAATGGCGGTCAGTGTGCTTTTCCGGGGACTTGCGGGCATCGCCCGTGAGAGCCATCACCCGGGCGGCGCGCGGGCCATGCAGCATGCGCATGGCCAGGCCATGCCGGGGGCGGTTACCGAACCGCCGGACGCGCATCTGGAGACCTGCGGAACGATCAGTGCTGGCCGGTGGGGCGTGCGAGCGAGCGGGTCTCAGGCTGCAGCGACGATCCGGCGCAATGGCTGGTGTGGTGCCGGTTCAGAGTTCGGGGCTGTTGCCGCGTCCTTCGTCGGCATCGTCCGGATCCTGCGGTGCCAGCGGACCCTGGTCGGGTTCGACCGGATGCAGGCCCGGTTCGGGCTCGTCGGCCGGATCGGGATGTGGATGGTGGGGTTTGTGCGGCGGATGGGTGGCCTGAAGACTCTCGCAAACAGCAGCGGTGTCTGCCGATTCTGCACCCGGCGCCGCGTCGCGGTCAGTCGGTTGACTTGCCGGCCGCGCGTGCAATTGCTTCACGCGACTGCAGTTCACTGTTCAGTGACAGCTCCAGCGGCGCGCGGCACAAGCCGGCATGGCCATAACGCAGGTTTTCGTACAGCTCGGCGGTGGCCGGAAAATTGCCAAGTACCAGCTCGAGCGTTTCGTCGCCGTCGAAGCGGCCGAGTTCGTCGATCAGATGCCGCACCACCGACTGGTACTGGTGCGCACCGCCTGAGCGGACATCAACTTCGAGGCGCTCGAGCAGTCCGGCCAGCGTGACGAGAACACGCATGCGTTCGGGCAACTGGATGGTTCTGACGGTTTGCATGATGTGTCGGATCAGAATCTGCAACGGAGGTTCCCGCTGATACAGATCTGGGGCCGCCAGGCGCCAACTCAAGTCCCGCCATTTCATGCCGTGGGTCTGCCCAGCCACACTGCGGCAGCCGGCCCTTCCTTTTTTCTCAGCGCAATACCAGCACCGGAACCTCGCTGATGCGCAGCAGCGTCGTCGTCGTGCTGCCGACGATCAGCTGGCGCAGCCGCGAATGGCCATAGGCGCCGATCACCAGCAGGTCGGCTGAATGGCTGTCGACAAGCCGCGGAATCACCGTTTCCACATCGCCGTTGACCAATTCGGTGGCGACGTCGAAACCGGCGTCCTGCAGCGTCCGCTTTGCTTCGCCGAGTTGCTGCACGGCCTGCGGCGTCGAATGGCCGGCCATGGCCAGCAACACCGGCAGCCCGGCCAGCAAGGGGCTGGCGGCAACCATCGTGACCGCCTTTTTTGCAGTCGGACTGCCGTCGAAGGCGATCAGAAAACGTTGTGGCGCAACAAAGCGGCTGCCGGTGGCAACCAGCGCCGGGCGCGCGACCGAGCGGATCACGCGCTCGACGTGGTGATCGAGGTGCAGCCGCGCCGCGCCACTGGAGCGGAAATGTTCACCCAGCACGAACAGCCGCGCCGCCGGCTCGAGTTCGAGCACGGTATCGATCAGTTCGCCGTGGCGGAGCCGCTCGTCGATGCGCGACAACCCGGCCGATTCAGCACGTTGCCGTGCCGCGGCGAGCAATTGCCGGCCGCTCTCCTGGGCCAGCCGACCCTGCTTTTCGTCGAGTTCGCTGAGCGACTGCAGCAGCGATTCCTGTGCGCCCATGCCGAGCGCGCCGCTGTAGTCGCCCAGGTCGACCCGTTCCGGATGGCGCTCGAGCGCGTGCAGGAAGGCCAGTGGCGTGTCGAGCCGGCGTGCCGACCAGATCGCCCAATCGACGACGGTGGTGGTATTTGTCTGCCCGTCGATGCAGGCGACGACCTGGTCCATGGTGTTGCCTTTCTCAATGCATCAGATTTTCAACAGTATCGGGCTTGTCGTGCAACGCAAAGCGATCGACCATCGTCGCGCTGGCACTGTTCAGGCCGACCACCTCGACCGCCGTGCCTTCGCGGCGGAATTTCAGCACCACCTTGTCGAGTGCGCTGATCGCGGTGACGTCCCAGAAGTGGGCGCTGCCCAGATCGATGCGCACGCGTTCGACGACCTCCTTGAAATCGAAGCCGGCGACAAAGGCCTCGGCGGAGGCAAAGAATACCTGTCCGACGACCCGGTAGTCGCGTTGCCGGCCCTGGTCGACGCTCGCGCTGTCGATGCGCAGCACGCGGCCGACCTTGTGCGCAAAGAAGATGCCCGACAGCAGCACGCCGACAAATACGCCTTGCGCGAGATCGTGCGTCGCGACCGTCACGACGACGGTGGCCAGCATCACGATCGATGAACTCGGCGGGTATTCGCGCAGCTTGCGGATCGAGTCCCAGCTGAAGGTGCCGATGCTGACCATGATCATCACCGCGACCAGCGCCGCCATCGGGATCATGCTGACCCACGGTCCGAGAAAGACGACCAGGATCAGCAGGAACAGGCCGGCAACAAAGGTCGACAACCGGCCGCGGCCGCCCGATTTCACATTGATCACCGACTGGCCGATCATCGCGCAGCCGGCCATGCCACCGATCATGCCGGTGGCCAGATTGGACGCGCCCTGGCCGAAACATTCGCGCCGCTTGTCGCTTGGCGTATCGGTCAGTTCATCGACGATCGATGCCGTCATCATCGATTCGAGCAGGCCGACCACCGCCAGCGTCACCGAATACGGCAGGATGATGCGCAGCGTCTCGAGGTTGAACGGCACATCGGGAAACAGGAAGACCGGCAGGCTGTCGGGCAGATCGCCCATGTCGCCGACGGTGCGGATGTCGAGATCGAGCGCGACCGACACCAGCGTCAGCACGACGATCGTCACCAGCGGCGACGGCACCTGCCGGGTCAGCCTCGGCAGGCCGTAGATGATCGCGAGGCCCGCCGCGGTCATTGCGTAGACGACCCAGCTGACGTTGGTCAGCTCCGGCAATTGCGCGAGAAAGATCAGGATCGCCAGCGCATTGACGAAGCCGGTGATCACCGAACGCGAAACGAAGCGCATCAGCAGGTTCAGGCGCAGCGCACCCGCTGCGACCTGCAACACGCCGGTCAGCAGCGTTGCGGCAAACAGGTATTGCAGGCCGTGGTCCTTCACCAGCGTCACCATCACCAGCGCCATCGCGCCGGTGGCGGCCGAGATCATGCCCGGCCGGCCGCCGACGATGGCCGAGACGACAGCGATGCTGAACGAGGCATACAGGCCGACCTTCGGATCGACGCCGGCAATGATCGAAAATGCGATCGCCTCTGGAATCAATGCCAAGGCGACGACGAGTCCGGCCAGCAGATCGCCACGGACATTTGCCAGCCATTGCTGGCGCAGGTTGTCTAGATTCATCGGAGGGTGTGCCGCGCCGCCGCATGCGGATGCGGCGCGCCGGTTGGTGAGGGGTGGGCGGCAAGAAGGCGGGTCTGCCGTCTCTCGATGCGCAACGTGTAAATGCCGTCGCCCCCGACGCGTGGGTCGGGAAGCCGATGCTGCACTGCAACATTGTAGATGCTGGGGCCGATTGGACCAAGCGTGTCGGGCGCGCCGCCCGGTCTTCAGAAAATTGCAATGCTGCATCGCAGCACGTTGCTCGGTCGTATGGTGTTCGCCAACTAGACTCTGTCAGGGCAGCGAATGGCGGCCCGTCAATCCAACACACACCGATGCGAACGCTTTTCCTGTTTCTGATTGCCGCCGCCGGATTTGCCGGTTCGGTTGCCTGGGCCGATGACCAGGCCGCTGCCGGCTTCGACCTATCCGGGCTGCTCTGCCTGCTCGCCTGAGACGTTGCGATGAAGCTGCTGATCGAGATGGTGCTGACGCTTGCCTTGTTTGCAGCCTGGACAGCGATTGCGTTGACCGCGAGCAATGCAACCCGCAACGACAACGGCGCGGCGGTGCCGGCAGCCGCCACGCCGTCCACGGCGGCCTTGCCGCTCGATCGGCCGCGGCTGCGGTCGGCTTGAGTGCCGTTGCAGGCCGGCCGGGAGCCTCGCTTGCCAAGAGCTCATCAAAGGAGTTCTTGATGACCTCAGTATCGAGATTGGCAATCGTTGCGCCGGTGCCGCGGCCTTGTGCCGGGCAGCCGGTCGAAATCCCGACGCCGCAACCGGACGATGTGCCTCTGCCGCCGGCGCCGCACCCGCCGCCGCCGGGCCCCGAACCGGTTCCGCCGGAGATCGAGGAGCCGCCGTTGTCGCCCGGCACCGACGAACCGGTCGAGGATCCGGGCCCGCCAGCGAACCCGATCCGGGCCCGCGGCAAGCGAACGCCCGGCTTCGGCACTGACGTCGACCGGCACTTCGCGGCCGATGACGATGGCCTCGCGCAGGCCCAGCGGCTGCGTGCCGTCGGCCGCCTGTGCAGCGGCATCTCGCAGGAGTTCAATACGCTGCTGCAGTCGCTTCGCCATTCGCTGGAACTGATTCGCCGCCATGCCGACGACGTCGACCAGGTGCAGTTGCACGCCGACCGGGCGCTGATGGTCGCCGCCAACGGCAGCCGGATGACGGCCCAACTGATCGAGTTCTGCGGCGTCCAGCGTGCCTCGTTGCGGCCGACCCAGCTGGCCGGACTGCTGGCTGCGCGTGCCGATTGGCAGCAACTGGTCGGGCCCGAAATCCGCATCGAGATGGTCGGATTTCACGACGCCGGCTGGGTGCTCGCGGTGCCTGATCGTCTGCGCGCGGCACTGGCCAACCTGATCGTCAATGCCGGCGAGGCGATGCGCGATGGCGGCGCCGTGGTGGTCCGCTGCGAGCGGCGGCGAATCGAGAATGACGCGGAATTGCCGAGCGGTGCCTATGTGCAGATCGCCGTCGAGGACCAGGGGCCCGGCATCGCTCCGTCATTGCGTGACTTCGTCTGCGAGCCATTCCTGACGACCAAGAAGGTCGGCGACGGCCCCGGTCTCGGGTTGTCCCAGGTCTACGGTTTTGCCCGCCACTGCGGCGGCGCAGTGCGCATCGCCGAGACGGCGCACGGCCGGGGTGCAAGCGTCAGGCTGCTGCTGCCGGCCACGCCGGGGCCGGGCGACGGTCTGCGCCACTAGCGCTCAAACGGCGCGCACATGCGCCTTATCGGACTCGTCCGACGTCACTGCGGGCCGCCGTCCGGTACGGGCAAAATGCATGCCCGCCACAATACCGGCATGGTTTCAAAGAAGCACGCGATGCTGGATGGAGACCGCCGGCTGGCAACTGCGCCGAGCCGGCACGGCGTCGCGGTTCGCAACGAGTTTGTCAACCCGCCGCCATGACCCATGCCCTGATCGTCGACGACGACGTCGATTCAGCCGAGACCCTGCGCGCGCTGGTTGCCGCCAGCGGGTATACCGTCGCCGTCGCCCATACGCTTCGCGATGCGCGGCGGCAGATTGCACTGCAGCAGCCCGATCTGATCCTGCTCGACCTGCAGTTGCCCGACGGCAGCGGCATGGAGTTGTGCGCCGACCCCGAACTGATCGCCAATTCGGAGGTGGTGCTGGTGACCGGCCATGCCAGCCTCGAGACCTCGATCCAGGCGCTGCGGCTCGGCGCTGCCGACTACCTCGTCAAGCCGATCGATGCGGGCCACCTGCGCGCGGTGTTGTCGCGTTTCATGAAGCCGTCGGCACTGAAGGCCGAGGTTGCCGGCTTGTCGGCAAAGGTTGCGCCCGACGGGCACTTCGGTCATCTGTGGGGGCGAGCCGACTCGATGGTCGCCGTCTACAACAAGATCTCGCGCGTTGCCGGTACCGGCGTCACGGTGCTGATCACCGGCGAGAGCGGTACCGGCAAGGAACTGGTCGCGCAGACCGTCCACGATCTGAGCCGCCGCCGCCAGCAGCCGTTTCTGGCCGTCAATTGCGGCGCGATTTCGCCAAACCTGATCGAAAGCGAGATCTTCGGCCACGAGAAGGGCAGCTTCACCGGCGCCGAGCGGCAGCACCAGGGCTTTTTCGAGCGCGCCAGTGGCGGTACGCTGTTTCTCGACGAGATCACCGAAATGCCGCCGGACCTGCAGGTCAAGCTGTTGCGTGTGCTCGAGACCGGCCGCTACATGCGGGTCGGCTCGACGCAGATGCTGGATGCCGATGTCCGGCTGATCGCGGCGACCAACCGCCGGCTCGCCGACGCGGTGAAGTCCGGCAAATTGCGCGAGGACCTGCTGTATCGGCTGAATGTCTTTCCGATCGAGCTGCCGCCGTTGCGCGAGCGGATGGACGATGTGGAACTGCTGGCCGGCCATTTCCTGACCGCGATCGGCCAGGCCGAGGGCGAGACCAAACGGCTGGGCCCGCAGGCGCTGGTGCAGTTGCGTGGCTATGACTGGCCCGGCAACGTGCGCGAGCTGCGCAACGTCGTGCAGCGCGCCTATGTGATGGCCGCCGGCGAGGTGATCGACGAATGCTGGCTGCCCGTCGCCGGCAACGGCGCGGCATCGGCCGCCGCACTGAACGGGCTGGACAGCACAGGCGCTGCGCCGCAACCATCCGCCGACGACGCGATCGTGTTGCCGGTCGGAACGTCGATGGCGGAGGCCGAGCGGCGGTTGATTCTCGCCACGCTGCGCCACTTCCACCATCACAAGGAGCGCACCGCGGCGACCCTCGGCATCAGCCTGAAGACCTTGTACAACCGATTGAAGGACTATGCCGCGGTCGATGGCGAGGAGGCGCGTCCAACCGAGGATCTGGCTGCCAGCGAAGGCCGCCGTTGAGCCGCCTCGATCGGTTCAAGCGGTGGCGCGGGCCGGTGCCGGCGGCTGCGGCGCCTGCTGCAGCCAGTGATCAAGCCGGGTCAGGCTGTGCAGCAGCAGGATCGGCTTGATCCAGACCTCGCAGAAACCGCTGCCCTGAGGCTCGAAGTCACGCTCGCCGGTGATTGCAATGGCCGGAATATCGTGCCAGCCGAACCGTTGCCTGAGCGTGTGCAACACCTGCCTGCCGTCGCTTCCGCCAGCCAGGTTCAGATCGAGCAGCAGCAGTTGCGGCGCAAGCCGAGGCGCCACCGTCAGTGCTTCTGCCTCGCTGCACGCGGTGACCAGCCGCAGGTTCGGTCGCTGCTCGAACAGCGCCTCCATCAGCAGCAGGCTGAATTCCTCGTCATCGATATACAGCACTTCGCGACGGTGGAGGGCGGCAGGGTGGCTTGTTGGCATGGCAGGCGAATCCGTTTGCTGTCCACTGGCAAACGGCGTTCCTGCTGCCGCGATGCGTTGCGCAGATTTCCGGAACGTTCGGCCGCCGATCCCGCTCCAAGCCGATCATTTCTGATTTACAGGAGCGCAGCGATGCAGGACAAGGCACATGCACGGAGTTTCGGCGTCTTCAAGCCGGTCGGATACCTGGTGGTCTCGTTTCCGGAGGCCGGACAACTCGACCAGGCGTTCGAGCAACTTGCCGAACAGGGGTTCGAGACCGACGGCATCAACCGCTATACCGACCGCGAGATGCTCGAGCAGATCGACGCCGACCTGGCCGGTGCCGGCGCGCTGGCGTCGGTCGGGCAGGAGATGAACCTGGTCAAGGCGCACCGCGCATTGGCCGAACAGGGTTATCACTGGCTCGTGATCCCGGCCAAGGACCGCAAACACGCCGAGCGCATCGCCGAATGTGCCAATGCCTGCGGCGCCGAGCGGGCGCAGTTCTACGGCCGCTTCATCGTCGAGGAACTGATCGAACATGCCGGCGACCAGAGCCAGGTGGCCGAGTCGCCGGATCGCGAGCTCGATTCGCAGACGCCCTCGGGCAGCGAGGCCGAGAGGGCGCGGATCCGGCGTGGCCAGGGCGCTGCACCGCATTGAGCGACGAAGGAGTTGAACCGATGGCAGATCGCAAAAAAACCGTCGAGAAGCAGCGCGAGATCCAGCAGCAGCAGGATCGCCGCGATGCCGACAAGCAGAAAAAGGGGGCGAAGGGCGGCGGCTCCGACGATGCCGCGGTGCAGGCCGGCGCGCGCCCGCAACCTAAGGATTTTCCGGCCCAGCATCTGCAGAAGTCTGGCAGCGAGGCCGACCTGGAGCTGGCGCCGCGCTACCTGGCGCCCGACTACAAGGGCAGCGGCAAGCTGGAAGGATTTGCCGCACTCATTACCGGTGCCGATTCGGGCATCGGCCGTGCGGTCGCGGTGCTGTTCGCACGTGAAGGGGCGGACGTCGCGATCGCCTATCTGTCGTCGACCGAGGATGCCGAGGAGACCGCGCGCCGGGTCGAGGCCGAGGGTCGCCGAAGCCTGCTGCTGCAGGGCGATGTGAAGGACGCCAAATGGTGCGAGCAGGCGGTGCAGCGCACTGTCGATACGTTTGGCCGGCTCGATGTGCTGGTCAACAACGCCGCCTTCCAGGAACATGCGGAGTCGCTTGAAGCACTCGATGACCGCCGCATCATGGAAACCTTCGACACCAACATCGGCGGTTATTTCAGGATGGCACGGGCTGCATTGCCGCATCTGAAACAGGGCGCGTCGATCATCAACACCGGCTCGGTCACCGGGCTGCGTGGCAGTGCGAAGCTGCTCGACTATTCGGCGACCAAGGGCGCGATCCATGCGTTCACGAAGGCGCTCGCCAGCAATCTGATCGAGCGCGGCATCCGCGTCAATGCGATCGCGCCGGGCCCGGTCTGGACGCCGTTGAACCCGGCCGATCGACAGGCCGAAGACGTCGCGACCTTTGGCCAGGGCAGCGACATGAAACGCGCCGCGCAGCCGGAGGAACTGTCGCCGGCCTATGTCTTTCTCGCATCACCGGTCTGTTCCGGCTATATCACCGGCATCGTGCTGCCGGTGACCGGCAGCGTCGGCGCGATCTGATTGGCTGGCCTGCTCATCTGCGGCATGCTCGGGGCTGACGCAGCGAAAGGACAGACGATGAACCAGATCCGACGTGACAGTCTCGGCGAGGTGCAGATCCAGGCCGGTGCGCTGTGGGGCGCACAGACCCAGCGGGCGGTGGCCCATTTTGCGATTGGTGGCGAGCGGATGCCGATCGAACTGATCCACGCGCTGGCGCGCATCAAGGGTTGCTGTGCCGTCGTCAACGGCCGCCTTGGCCGGCTCGACCCGAAACTCGCCGCGGCCATCGACGCCGCAGCGCAGCAGGTCTGCTCGGGCCGTCATGACGAGCAGTTTCCGTTGTCGATCTGGCAATCGGGTTCCGGCACGCAAAGCCACATGAATGTCAACGAGGTGCTGGCGACGCTGGCGTCGCTCGAACTCGGCGACCGCACCGTCCATCCGAACGACGACGTCAACCTCGGCCAGTCGTCGAACGACATGGTGCCGAGCGCCATCCATCTGGCGACGCTGACCGCGCTGCACGAGCGGTTGTTTCCGCCGCTCGAGCGCCTGTGCGAGACGATCGCCGACAAGGCCCGGCAGCACGACGGCCTGATCAAGCTCGGCCGCACCCACCTGCAGGATGCGGTGCCGCTGACGGTGGGCCAGGAGATGGCCGCGTGGCGCAGCCAGCTGCTGCTTGCGCGGGCCAGCCTCGATGCCTCGCTGCCGGCGCTGCAGGCTCTGGCCGTCGGCGGCACGGCGGTCGGCACCGGGCTCAATACCCATGCCGATTTCGGCACCTGGGTCTGCCGGGAGCTGTCGGCCCGCACCGGCTTCGACCTGGTCTGCGCCGCCGACCGCTTTGCCGCGCTGGCCGGCCACGAAGCGCTGGTCGCGGTGCACAGCGGTCTGAAGCTGCTGGCCGTCGCATTGAACAAGCTCGCCAACGATGTCAGGCTGCTCGGCTCGGGGCCGCGTGCCGGCCTTGGCGAACTGCTGCTGCCGGCCAACGAGCCCGGCAGTTCGATCATGCCGGGCAAGGTCAACCCGACGCAGTCGGAAGCGATGACGATGGTCGTCTGCCAGGTGCTCGGCAACGATGCCGCGCTGGCCTTCGGCGCGGCCTCCGGCCATCTGCAGCTCAACACCTTCAAGCCGCTGATCGCGAGCAACCTGCTGCGCAGCATCCGCCTGCTTGCCGATGCGATGGATTCGTTCGACCGCCACTGCATGCGCGGCATCGAAGCCGATCCGCGGCGCATCGAGGCCTTGCTGCAGGGCTCGCTGATGCTGGTCACTGCGCTGACGCCGCACATCGGCTACGACCGTGCGGCGGCGATCGCGCACCGCGCCCATGCCGAGCACAGTTCGCTGCGCGATGCGGCGATTGCCGAAGGCATCGCCGCCGACGATTTCGACCGCTGGGTGCGACCGGAGATGATGGTCGGCAGCCTGTCGCCCGCGCCGACCTGAGCAACCGCCTCGCCGATCAGGCCTTGCGGCTGCGCAGCTGCCGGTGCAGCGCGTCGATCAACTGCTCGGCCGAGCACGGCTTGCGCAGCACGGTGAAATCGGCGGCCTGTCCGAGCGCGGTGCTGTAGGCGGTGATCAGCACCACCGGCAATTGCGGGCGCAGCATGCGGATGCGGTGCGCCAGTTCGACGCCGTCGATACCGCCGGGCATCACGATGTCGGACAACACCAGATCGAGGTCGGGTTGTGCGGCGATCAGGTCGAGCGCACGTTCCGCGTTGGCCGCATGGCTGACGTGCAGGCCGTGGGTCGCGAGCAGCGCGGCTGTCACGTCGGCCAGTTCGTGGTTGTCCTCGACCAGCAGCAGCCGCGCGCCGGCCAGCTGGCCGGCCGCTACCGTTGCGGGCGCGGCGCTGCATCGCACAGGCGGGTCCGCGGCGGCCGCTGGCGGAAGTGTCGGCAGCAGCATCGTGACCGAGGTGCCGAGGCCGGCCGTGCAGGCGAGTTCGACATGGCCATCGACCGAGTCGCAGAAGGCCTTGACGCGGCTGAGCCCGAGCCCGCTGGCGCCACGCGCCGCGCGCGTCGTGACATAGGGTTCAAAGGCGCGCCGGGCCAGCTTGTCGGGCATGCCGGGTCCGTCGTCGCTGACGCTGACCAGCACCATCGCGCGGTCCGGCGCCATCGCGCCGGCGGTGAGGTCGGCTGGCTCGGCATTGCGGACGTCGATCCACAATTGACCGCCGCCCGGCATCGCCTCGCGGGCATTCAGCAGCAGCGACAACAGCGCCAGTTCGAATTCGCCACTGGTGACCGCCACCGGCTGGGTGTCGGCGGCGATCCGCATCTGCACGTCGATGCGCCGGCCCGCCACCGCGAGGATCAGATCGCGCATTGCAGCCAGTGCCGCCGGCAGGTCGACTGCGGTCGGCGCGGCCTGCGTGCCGGCGTGGGCAAGCGTCAGCAATTGCGAGGTCAGCCGGCTTGCCCGGTCGACCGAACGCAGGCTTGCGGCCACTGCCGATCGGGCCTGCGGGTCGGCGACGATCTGCTGCAGCAGATGGCCGGCGTTGCTGATCACGCCGAGCAGGTTGTTCAGATCGTGGGCTATTCCCTCGTAGACCCGGCCCAGCATGTCGAAGCGGCGCAGCATGTCGAGTGCCTGTTCGGCCTGCTGGTAGCGGCGCACGGCCTGCTCGAGCGGGTCGTCCGGCTTGCCTGCGGGTCGTTGCCGGGTGGCCATCGGTGGTCAGCTGGTCCGCCGCCGAGTGCGACAGACCAGGGCAGGAGAGGGCGTGGGAAATGGCGCTTGCATCGGATATTCCAGGCCGCGACGATAGCCGAATGGCGGCAGCGCCGCTGATCGGCTGCCACATAGGCGGCCGGTACGAATTGCTGCAATTGCGACCGGATTCCGGTCCATCAAGCGCAGCCCAGAGCGGTTGCTGCAGCCTGCGCCAAGGCTGCGCCGCACCGGCACGGTGCTTGCAAGACCCGCTGCCTCAGGCCTCGGCCTGACCGGGTTCAACAACTGGGGGACGGATGTGGCCGCGTTCGAGATCCGTTATGCCGCCGAACAGCGCCAGGCGCAGGGAGCGTCGCCTCGGCTGCAACATGCGGTGCGCCTGCTGCAGATGTCGTCGCTCGATTTTGCTGCCGCGGTGCGCGATGCGTCGGGCCGCAATCCCTTTCTCGAAAGCGACGACCTCGATCCCCCGCCCGATCGCGACAGCGCAGCCGACATCAGCGACGACGGCGTGTCGTCGCTCGACGCAGCCGGCCCTGCCGACGATGCGGCGGGTGCGGAAGCGTATTTCGAGCGGCGCCGTGACGGCGACGGCATCGCTTCGGTGGGTGGTCTCGGCGATCTCTCGGCAATGCTCGACGGGATCTCCGATGAGCCGACGCTGGCGCGCCAACTGCTCGAGCAGATCGCGCTGCTGCGCTTGTCCACGCGCGAGCGGATGCTCGCCGCGGCAATCGTCGAATCGCTTGATGACGACGGTTATCTGCGCTCGCCGCTGGCTGAACTGGTCGATGTCGTTGCGCTCGATCCGCCGGCCAGCGTCGCCGAACTCGAAACCGCACTGTGCCAGGTGCAGGCGCTCGAGCCGGCGGGTGTCGGCGCCCGCGATGTCGCCGAGTGCCTGCTGCTGCAACTGCCGGCACTGGCCGATGGCCGGCCACGCGAGCTGGCACAGGCCATCATCAGCGGCCACCTCGAGATGCTGGCAAGGCGCGACAGCGCCGGACTGGCGCGCTGCCTCGGCGCATCCCGCGCCGAAGTCGACGCGGTCTGCGAGCGCATCCGCCAGTTCGACCCGCGCCCCGGATCGCGCTTCGGCTCGGCGCGCATCGCCTACGTGGTGCCGGACGTCATCGCCCGCCGTGAGCGCGGCATCTGGCAGGTGCGGCTGAACCCGGCGGTCGTGCCGCGGCTGCGCCTGAATCACACCTATGCCGACTGGTTTGTCCGCCACCGCGCAGACGGCCACCGCGAGATGGCCGGCCTGCTGCAGGATGCGCACTGGACGCTGCGCAACATCGAGCAGCGTTTCTCGACCGTGCTCGAGGTCGCCGCGGCGATCGTGCGCCGGCAGCGCAACTTTCTCGAGTTCGGCACGATGGCGATGAAGCCGCTGTGCCTGCGGGACATCGCCGACGAACTCGGCATCCATGAGTCAACCGTCTCGCGTGTCAGCAACAACAAATACATCGCAACGCCGAACGGCGTGTTCGAGCTGAAGTTCTTTTTTTCGCGGGTGCTGCGCAGCGCCAACGGCAGTGCCTGTTCCGGCACCGCGATTCGCGGTCTGATCGGCGAGATGATCGCTGCCGAGCCGCCGGGTTCGCCGCTGTCGGATGCCGAGATCACCCGGCGGCTGGCCGCCCAGGGCCTCGTCGTCGCACGGCGCACGGTGACCAAATACCGCCAGATCCTGCGCATCGAACCGATCGAGCGGCGCTGCCACGCCTGACAACCGCTGCAGGCCGGACAGCGGCGGACCGGACAATGCGATGTTTTCCTACCTCGGTTGACGGCAGGACATGGTCAGATGACTGCACCAGACATCCTCAGGAGAACGCGATGAGTCAGGACAAGAACCAGGGCGAAGGCAACGTCGAGGCCGCTCGCCGCTACGACCAGTCACAGCAGCAGTTCGTGCAATCGGGCAAGGTCGACGAGGCCGCCAAGAAGGCCGCGCCGGAGTCCGAGCAGCAGAAACGCGAGCTCGAGCAGGCCGAAGAAAAAGGCCGCAGCCATGCCAAGGGTGAAGACCCGACCGTTCCTGGCGCCAATGCATCGAACCGGAGCGAACAGCATTGAGCCAAGGCGGGGCTGATGCCCCGTGAGCGCCGGCCGTCCGCATGGGTGGCCGGCGCTTTTTGATTGCCGGCACGGCCGGCAAAGCTTGTTATTCCGCGCCGGCCATCTCGCGGCATTCCTTCGCGCATTGGCGGCAGGCTTCGGCGCAACGCTGACAATGTTCGGCCTCGTGTTTGCCGCATTCCTCGCCGCAGGCGTCGCAGGCGTCGGCACACAGCCGGCAAAGCGCCGCTGCATGGGCGCTGCCGCGGGCCATCAATGCGGGCGCAAGGCGGCACAGCGCCGCGCAATCCATGTCCAGCGCAATGCAGCGGGCCATCATCTTGACATCGGGCTCCTGAAGACAGGCTGCGGCGCAATGGTCGCAGGCGTCGGCACAGCGGTTGCACGCCTCGATGCAGGCGGCATAAATCTGGTGTGACATCGGCATCTCCTTTCGTCGTGGACGTGCGTATGACCGAAAAGGGCAAGGGCCGTTCCCGCAACGCGGCTACTGGATGCTCAGCAGCAGTTCGCGCACACCGTCCCAGATGATCTGCACGCCCAGGCACAACAGGATGAAGGCGGTCATCCGCAGAAAGACGACGAGGCCGCTTTCGCCGAGCGGCTTCAGCAACTGCAGCGCATAACGGAAGGCGAGATACATCACGCCGCCGATCACCGCCAGTGCGACGACGCCGCCGCCAATTCGTGCCAGCGACAGCGGCACGCGCACATCGTGCAGCGTGACGCCGACGGTGATCGCAGCGGCAATTGATGCCGGCCCGCAGCTGATCGGAAAGGTCAACGGATAAAAGGCCTGGTTGCGCGCGTGTTCCGGCGTGAAGCGCTCGGCCAGTGCCTGCCGGCTGTCGTTGGTCGAATGGCTGGTATTGAGCAGCCGCCAGGCATTGGCCGCCAGCAGCAGCCCACCACCCACGCGCACGATCGGCAGCGAGATGCCGAAGATGTCGAGCACATAAGACCCAACCAGCATCGCGCCGACCATCAGCAGCACCATGTTGCGGGCGATGCGCCGTGCCAGCACCGCGCGGGTCAGGCTCGACGCCCCTTCGGTCAGGCTCAGAAAGATCGGCGCGGTTGCGGCCGGATTGAGGATCGGCAACAGCGCCGCCAGCACGAACAGGAAACTTTTGCCGAAGGCGAAGGCAAGCGATGCGAGATCGATCGGGGGCATGGGGAGGCGGGCGTGGGACCGTCAGGCGGGCAGATAGGCTTGCCCGATCCTAAGGCAACGCGCTGAGGCAACGCGGACGCCATCGAGCGTGGCCGCATCACGCGAACCGACGCCGCGCGCAAGCAATCGCCCGGCAGCTTGAATTTGCGAGCACCGCAGCCTCGGGTTATAATTGAATTTGTACAAATTGTCTTGCTGCTTTGCGAGACCCCACCCTGCTGCGGCCCTTGGCTGCCGGTGGCCCTGATCAGAGCTTGATCAATGCGTGCGTCCGGCCAATGTCGCCCGACGCCTTTCAGCGGCGGTGACCTCTGTCCCGCACCAACAACAAGAAGCCCCGTTCCGCCTGCATTGCAGCAGCGGCGGCGGGTTTCTTCATCAACAGGCTTCTCATGTCCGACCGCTTGATCGTCAAGAACCTCTACAAAGTATTCGGCAGCAAGCCTGATGAAGCAATGCGGCTGGTGCGCGAAGGCCTGGACAAGGACGCGATCTTCGAACGCACCGGGCAGACAATCGGCGTCAACGATGCCAGCTTCACCGTCCAAGAAGGCGAGATCTTTGTCGTGATGGGCTTGTCCGGTTCCGGCAAATCGACGCTGGTGCGATTGCTGAACCGGCTGATCGAGCCAACCGCCGGCCACGTGCTGTTCGACGGTGCCGACATCGCCGCGATGTCGGCAAAGGAATTGCGCGAACTGCGGCGCCGCCACATCAGCATGGTGTTCCAGTCGTTTGCGTTGATGCCGCACCTGACGGTGCTGCAGAACGCCGGTTTCGGCCTCGAACTGGCCGGCGAGCCGACCCGCGAGCGCGAGGCCAGCGCGATGGCGGCACTCGAGCAGGTCGGTCTCGCGGCCTGGGCGCGCAGTTATCCGGACGAGTTGTCGGGTGGCATGCAGCAGCGTGTCGGGCTGGCGCGGGCATTGGCGAACAACCCGTCGGTGCTGCTGATGGACGAGGCCTTCTCGGCGCTCGATCCGCTGATCCGCACCGAGATGCAGGACGAACTGGTCAAGCTGCAGCGCAAGGACCGGCGCACGATCATCTTCATCTCGCACGACCTCGACGAGGCGATCCGCATCGGCGATCGCATCGCGATCATGGAAGGCGGCAACGTCGTGCAGGTCGGCACGCCCGAAGACATCATCAAGAACCCGGCAACGCCGTACGTCCGCTCGTTCTTCAAGAACGTCGACGTCACCAACGTCTTCTCGGCCGCCGATCTGGCGCGCAAGTCGCAGGTGTCGATCATCGACCACCAGGGCATGGGTGTGCGTTCGGCACTGCAGCGGCTGCGCCAGCACCAGCGTGAATTCGGTTATGTCGTCAGCCCGGAACAGGCCTTCATGGGCGTCGTCTCGATCGACACACTGCAGGCCGAACTGCAGGGCAATGTCGACCCGAAGCTGCGCAACGCCTTCATCGGCGGCGTCGAGCCGATCACCGTCGACACGCCGATCACCAATCTGTACGGCCCGCTGGCCGCGCATCCGCACGGCCTGCCGGTGGTCGACGACGCCGGCCGTTACCGCGGCTCGATCACGAAGAACACGCTGCTCGAATTTCTCGAGCAGCGCAGTGCGGCCTGACCCAGCCTTCAACGACAGGATTTCTCGATGGACCCGATCCCGACTTCGACCGCTGCGGCCAGTGCCGCGGCACCCGCCAACCCCTGGGCTGCCACCGAGGCCGCTCCGGCTGCGCCTGCCGCCGACCCGTGGGGCGCGGCGACCACCGCACCGGCGGCCGCTGATGCAGCGCCGGCTCAGCCTGCCGGCAGCGACTGGCTCAGCAATGCAGCACCGGCACCGCCGGAGCCGACCGGCGTGAACTGGCTGCAGCCCTTCGATGATGCGGTGATCCCGCTGAACATCTGGGTCGACGATGGCCTGGCCTGGGTCGTCGAACATGCGCGGCCGGCTTTCCAGGCGGTGCGTGTGCCGATCGACAGCACCCTCGGCAGCATCGAGGCGGCGCTGCTCGCGGTGCCCGCGCCACTGATGCTGCTGCTGCTCGCGTTGCTTGCCTGGCAGGCCAGCGGCCGAACGCTCGGCATCGGCACCTTCGTCTCGTTCCTCGTGATCGGACTGATCGGCGCATGGGCCGAGGCGATGGTCACGCTGGCGCTGGTGCTGACATCGGTATTTTTCTGTCTGCTGATCGGGCTGCCGCTGGGCATCGCGGTTGCGCGCAACGACCGGCTGAATGCCGCGGTGCGTCCGCTGCTCGATGCGATGCAGACGACGCCGGCATTTGTGTACCTGGTGCCGGTCGTGATGCTGTTCGGCATCGGCAATGTGCCGGGTGTCGTCGTGACGATCGTTTTTGCGCTGCCGCCGCTGATCCGCCTGACCAACCTCGGCATCCGCCAGGTGCGGCCGGACCTCGTCGAGGCCTCGCGTTCGTTCGGTGCATCGCCGTGGCAGTTGCTGACCAAGGTGCAGCTGCCGCTGGCATTGCCGACGATCATGGCCGGCGTCAACCAGACGCTGATGTTGTCGCTGTCGATGGTCGTGATCGCGTCGATGATCGCGGTCGGCGGCCTCGGCCAGATGGTATTGCGCGGCATCGGCCGGCTCGACATGGGGCTGGCGACGGTCGGCGGCGTCGGCATCGTGCTGATGGCGATCGTTCTCGACCGCATGACCCAGGCGATGGGCCGGACCCGCAATCCGGGACAGCGAGGTGGCGCTCGCAAGTGGTCGGACCGCGGCCCGGTCGGGCTGCTGCGCCGGCTGCGTGCGCCATCGGCCGAGTCGGCAGCGTCTGCGGGCGGAGCCGCCCCGGTCGGCCGCACCGCCTCGGCCGCGGCCCCGGGCAACTGACACAGCAATCTCTCACGCTTTTTTTCCAAGTTTGTTCACAAAGGAAGTCGACACGATGAAGTCAACGAATCAATTTTCCGTCCGCGTTTTGGCGCTTGGTGCAGCGCTGCTGATCTCGAGCACCGCGCATGCCGCGAACGCCAGCAAGCCGGGCGCCGGCGTCGAGGTCCAGCCGATCAAGAGCTCGATTGCCGAAGAGACCTTCCAGACCGAACTGGTGATGCGCGGCCTGAAGGACCTCGGCTACGACGTCAAGCCGATCAAGGAAATCGAATATGCCGCCGGCCACGTCGCGCTGGGCAATGGCGACGCCACCTTCATGGCCGACCATTGGGATCCGTTGCACATCGATTTCTACAAGAAGGCCGGCGGTGACGCGAAGCTGTACCGAAAGGGCATCTACTCGCCCGGCGCACTGCAGGGCTATCTGATCGACAAGAAAACCGCCGACCAGTACAAGATCACGAAGATCAGCCAGTTGAGCGACCCGAAGATCGCGAAGATCTTCGATACCGACGGTGACGGCAAGGCCGATCTGGCTGGTTGCAACCCGGGCTGGGGCTGCGAGAAGGTGATCGAGCATCACCTCGATGCCTACAAGCTGCGCGACACGGTGACCCACAAGCAGGGTTCGTATGCGGCGATCATTGCCGACACGATCACCCGCGCGAAGGCCGGCGAGCCGGTGCTGTACTACACATGGACCCCTTACTGGGTCAGCGGCGTGCTGGTGCCGAACAAGGATGTCGTCTGGCTGCAGGTGCCGTTTTCGTCGCTGCCGGGCGAGCGCAAGGATGTCAGCACCAAGCTGCCGAACGGCTCGGACTACGGCTTCCAGGCCAACAACCAGCGCATCGTCGCGAACAAGGCCTTCGCGAAGGCGAATCCGGCAGCGGCCAAGCTGTTCGAGGTGATGAAGCTCAGCGCCAACGACATCAGCGCGCAGAACCTGCGCATGCGTGATGGCGAGAAGGACGAAGCCGATATCCAGCGCCACGTGCAGGCCTGGATCGACGGCCACCGCAAGGTCTACGATGGCTGGCTGAAGGCCGCTCGCGCCGCTGCCAAGGGCGCGGCCAACTGAGGTCAGAGGGCGGGCTGCTGCCCGCCCTTTTCAGCGCGCCTCGCCAGCGAGCGCGCGACGCACGATCGCGACGAACTGCTGCGGCCGGTCGGCATGCAACCAGTGGCCGGCCTCGTCGATCACCTCGACCGTGACATCGCTGAACATCGGCGCGAAATCGCGCCCGTCGTGGTGCTCGACATAGGATGAGCGCGCGCCGGCAATCACCGTGACCGGGTTCTCGTAGCGCAGTTCGCGCAGCGCAGCCGGGAAGCCGCTCAGCTTGTGCATCTCGGCGATGATCACCGCAAGGTTGATCCGCCAGTCGAAATGGTCGTTGCGGCTGACCAGGTTCTGCGCCAGGAAGCCGGCGACCGACGGGTCGGGCAGGCGTTCCTGCAGGCGCCGCTGCACCTCGGTTCGACTCGCCGCAGCCATCACGTCGATGCCGCGCATCGCCTCGGCATAAGGCGTCAGCGAATCCTTGTACGCAACCGGCGCAATGTCGGCGACGATCAGCCGCCCGACCGCGTCAGGATGGCGCAGCGCCAGCGCCATCGCGGCCTTGCCGCCCATGCTGTGGCCGAGCACCGCTGCCGGCGCCAGCTTGCGCGACGTGATGAACGCAAACACGTCGTCGGCGAGGTCGTCGTAGTCCATTGAATCCGCCCACGGCGACGCGCCGTGGTTGCGCAGATCGAGTGCAAACACCTCGTGGCTGTCGGCCAATGCCTTCGCGATGCCGCGCCAGTTGGTCGCCGAGCCGAACAGGCCGTGCAGCAGCAGCAGTGGCGGGCCGTTGCCGGTCGATTCGCAGTTCAGTTCCAGGGCCATGCGCCAGTCTACCGCCGCTTCATCCGGCAAGCGCGTCGACGACCAGCAGGTTGGGTGGCCGAGTCGAGCGTCGCTGGCCCTGCGCTGGCGTTGCTGCCGCCAGTGCCTCGAAGAAGCGCTCGGCAACGGCTGGCGCCATTGGCCGGCCGATCAGATAGCCCTGGGCGAGATCGCAACCGAGTTCGGCCACCAGCGCGAGCTCCTCGCTGCGCTCGATGCCTTCAGCGGTGACGTGCATCTGCAGGCTGTGGCCAAGGTCGACGATTGTCTTCAGCAGCGTTCGCGCATCGGCCTTCAGATCGGCATCGGCAATGAAGCTGCGGTCGATCTTCAGTTCGGACACCGGCAGCCGCTGCAGATAGGCCAGTGATGAATAGCCGGTGCCGAAATCGTCGATCGACAGGCGCACACCGACGCCGCGCAGCGCATGCAGCACCGGCAGCACGCTGTCGGCATCCTCCATCACGCTGCTTTCGGTGATCTCAAGGCACAACCGGTCGACCGGAGCCGCATGCTGCTGCGCGAGGCGCTCGATCAGGTGAACCAGCGCAATGTCGTGCACATCGCGGGTGCCGACATTGACCGAGATCGTCAGCTCCGGCAGCGCGCCATGCCAATGACCGAGGCAGGCAAGCGCGGCGTCGATCATCGCGTGGGTGATGACCGGCAGGTTGCCGGTGCGTTCGGCAAACGGTACGAATTCGGCTGGCGAGACATAGCCGCGTTCCGGATGGTGCCAGCGCACCAGTGCTTCCATGCCGCAGGTGCGGCCGGTGCGCAGGCACTGCTTCGGCTGCAGCCACATCTCGAGTTGGCCGTCGGCGGCGGCGGCGCGCAGGTCGGACAGCAGACCGAGCTGGCGGGCACGGGTCGGCTCGTCGACCGGCACGTGCCATGCCCATGGCAGCTTGCTTTCCTTCGCCTGGCCAAGCGCCGTTTCCGCGTGGCGCAGCACGACGTCGACATCGACATGTGCCGACGGACAGTCGGCCATGCCGAAACTCAGCTGCACGTCGACCTGGTGGCCCTTGCAGTCGAACGGCGCAGCCATCGCGACGTCGACCTGCTGGCGCAGTTGGTCGATCGCTGCGCGGTCGTGCCCGGTGCAGACGACCGCGAAGACGCCACCGCCAAGTGCGGCCAGTACCCGCGCCGGCGGCGCACCGGTCGACGGCATCACGACCAGGCGCAGCCGGACCGCAATGTCGGCCATCAGCGCGTCACCGGTTTCGAAGCCGAGGATCTCGTTGACATTGCGCAGCCGGGCGACGTCCATCAGCAGCACCGACAGGCGGCGCGGGTTGTCGCCGTCGAACAGCTGGCGCAGACGGGTCCGGTTCGGCAGCCCGGTACGGCTCTCGGTGAACGCCAGCTCCTCGATCCGGGCCTCGCGCGCCGCCACCGCGGCCGACATCGCATTGATCGCCGCCGCGACCTTGTCGAGTTCGTCGCCGGAGCGGACGCGGAACTGCACGTTGTAGTTGCCGTCGGCAATCTGGTTTGCCGCAGCCTCGATCCGCTGCAGCGGCCGCACGACGCTGCGCGTGATGCGCCATCCGACCATGGCGGCCAGCCAGACCGCGCCGGCCGCCAGCGCCGCGAGCAGCCATTCCGACTGCCGGATCTGCGCCTGCACCTCGACCTGGCGCCGCTGCATCGCTGCCTGCTCGTGGATCAGCAGCGCGTTCGCAGCTTCCATCAGCGCTTTCAGCGCCGGCTGGCCATTGCGGTTGAAAAGCTTGCGTGCCGATTCGGCGTCGCCGGTTTCCAGTGCCTCGCCGACCTCGATGAAGGCGCTGCGGTAGGCATTGCGCCGGTCCGCGACCTGGCGCAGCCGATCGCTCGATGTCGGGTCGAAGGTCTGTGCCGCGAGGCTGCCGATCAGCTGCTCGACCGCCGCATATTCGGCGTCGACTTCCGGGTAGATGGTCTCCCGCTCGGACCGCGACGCGGTCAGCAAGCGGGCCATCGAGCTGCCGTGGCCCTGTGCATGCTGGTCGATCTGCTGCACCGCGAGCATGCGTTGCAGGTCGGTGCGTGCGAGTTGCTCCGACTGCAGTGCCAGCGAGCGGAATTGCGTGACGGCGATCGCGACGACGACCAGCATCAGGCCGACCAGGCTGCCGAAGCCGAGCAGCAGCCGCAGCCACAGCCTGGATGCGCGCCATTGGAACAACTGCTTGCGACTGGGTGTCATGGATTGCCTTGGGAAAGATGGCGCTGCGCCGGCTTTCCGGCCACGCAACACTCCCACGACAAGGCCTCGCTGCCTGGTCGCTCCTGCTACATCGGCAAGCCGCGCGCCGGCTTGAGCCGCAGGGCTGACTAGGTGCCGCAGAAGGTCCGGTAACCGGCGGTCTGCTCCGGCGCGGCCGGCTCGGCGAACGCGGCGTCGGCATCGCGCTCGTCAAAGGGCCGCCGCGCGACGGCGAGCAGCCGCTCGAACGGCGCCAGGTCGTCGTCGGCCACGGCCGCGCTCAGCGCCGCTTCGACCAGGTGGTTGCGCGGGATGTAGATCGGGTTGACGCGGGCCATTGCGGCGGCCTGTTCGTCCCCGTCGATGCCGGCCGCCGCCGAGCGCTGCCGCCAGCGTGCCAGCCAGTCGGCCGGTGCACTGTCGGCGGCGGGAAACAGCGCCGTCAGTGGCGCATCGTTCCCGGCGGCGGCATCGCCGAGGCGGCGGAAGGCGAGCGTGAAATCGACGTCGCGGCGCTGCAGCAGGCCGAGAAAGTCTTCGGCCAGCGACTGGTCGGCAGCCGCATCGGCGCCGTCGTCGAGACCGAGTTTGGCCCGCATCACTGCCAGCGCCTGCTGCTGATAATGGGCCGGAAAGGCATTGACGACCTCGCTGGCCCGTTCGACGGCACGATCGGCCGAGTCGTCGATCAGCGCGAGCAGGGTCTCGGCGAAGCGGGCCAGATTCCACTGCGCGATGGCCGGCTGGTTGCCGAAGGCATAACGGCCTTGCGCATCGATCGAGCTGAAAACCGTCTGCGGATCGTAGGCCTCGAGGAAGGCGCAAGGGCCATAGTCGATGGTTTCGCCGGAAATCGTCATGTTGTCGGTATTCATCACGCCGTGGATGAAACCGACGCCCATCCACTGCGCGATCAGCGCGGCCTGGCGCTCGCTGACCGCGCGCAGCAGTGCGAGATAGCGGTCATCGGCGTCGGCCAAGTCAGGATAGTGGCGGTTGATGCTGTAGTCGGCGAGCCGGCGGATGGCGTCGGGGTCGCGCTGGGCGGCAACAAACTGGAAGGTGCCGACCCTCAGGTGGCTGGCGGCCACCCGCACCAGCAAGGCGCCCGGCAGCGGCGCATCGCGCATCACCGTCTCGCCGGTCGCCAGCGCCGCCAGCGCGCGGGTGGTCGGAATGCCGAAGGCCTGCATCGCCTCGCCGATCAGGTATTCGCGCAGCACCGGGCCGAGCACCGCCTTGCCGTCGCCGCCACGCGAAAACGGCGTGCGGCCCGAGCCCTTGAAGGCGATGTCGCGGCGCCTGCCGTTGCGGTCGATCAGCTCGCCGAGCAGCAACGCGCGGCCGTCGCCGAGCTGCGGCGAATAGCCGCCGAACTGGTGCCCGGCATAGGCCTGCGCGAGCGGCTCGGCGCCATCGGGCACCCGCTGGCCCGACAGCATGGCCAGGCCATGCGGGCCGGCCAGTGCCTCGGCATCGAGTCCGAGTTCGTCGGCGAGCTCGCGGTTCAGCCGCAACAGCCGCGGCGCGGGCGCCGGGCGGGGCTGCCACGGCACATAGAAGCCGTCGAGCGCGCGGGCGTAGCTGTTGTCGAAGGCAAATCGCGGCTCGGCGGCCTGTTCGGCGGGGCTGTCGGTGGTGGACATCAGGTCGGGGTTGTGCCGTTATCGGCACTGAAGCGGGCAAAGGAATCGATCAACCGGTCCGCATCGAGGCTGAAATCGCTGAAGACGAGGTGGCCGGACGGGTCGATCACGATGAACCACGGCGTGCCGCCGGTCTGGTAGTCGCACATCATGCTGGATGGGCCCCGGTCGCCGGCCGGATCATGGCCGAACGGAATCGCCAGCCCGTAACGCAGTTGTGCATCGCGCAGCCGGTCGGCGGTATTCAGCTCGGCTTCTTCAAATACCGTCTGCACCGCGGCAAAGGCAAAACCCCTGCCGGACAGCGCATCAACGAGCCTTCGCAAGGTCGGGAAGCCGACACTGTGGCAGCCGGGGCAGGCATGCTGGAAGCAGAACAGCATCTTGAAGCCGGCGCCGAGTTCGGCCAGCTGCAACGGCGGCCGCAGCCGGCCGTCGGCGTCGATCCACTGCGCGACGCGCAACTCCGGTGCGATGCGGGCGCCGCGCTCGACGTTCACCGCCGCATCCGCCACTGCGTGCTCAGGCACCCGCCCTGGCCCGAGCCGGCAGCTTCCAGCCGGCGCGCGGGTAATGACAGGTATAGCCGTTCGGATGACGTTCCAGATAGTCCTGGTGCTCCGGCTCGGCCTGCCAGAACGGGCCGGCTGGCTGCACTTCGGTGACCACCTTGCCCGGCCACAGCCCGGACGCCTCGACGTCGGCAATCGTCTCGAGGGCCATTTGCTGCTGCTCGGGCGACAGGTAATAGATCGCCGAACGGTAGGACGGACCGAGGTCGTTGCCCTGCCGGTTCGGCGTCGTCGGGTCGTGGATCTGGAAGAAGAACTCGAGCAGCTCGCGGTAGCTCAGCTGCGCCGGGTCGAACACGACCTCGAGCGCTTCAGCATGGCTGCCGTGGTTGCGGTAGGTTGCATTCGGCACGTCGCCGCCGCTGTAACCGACCCGGGTCGACATCACGCCGGGCATCTTGCGAACCAGGTCCTGCATGCCCCAGAAGCAGCCGCCGGCCAGGATCGCGGTTTCGGGTGTCGTCATCAATCTGTCTCCGCTGAAGGCAAGAAGGCAGCGGGCGCGCCGCCACCGATGGCAAGCCATCCTACCCGCCGGCCGGCATCACCGGTGCCAGCAGGGGTTTGCCGTGATGGCCGTGAATGATCGGCCGCGGGCCGGGCATCGCCTAGACTTGGCCGACATGACGACAAGCAATCCCTGCGCTTGAGCTGATCGATGGCACCACCCGGCTTCGACATCGAATTCGCGCTGCAGCGGCTGGTCGGCGAGTTCTACCGGTTGCTGGCCGCGCTGCCACTGCTGCTGATGGCGCTGCTGCTGGTCTGGGTCGGCTGGCTGCTCGCCCGCTGGTTGTCGCGCCATGCGGTATTCGAGCGCATCGACAGCCGCAATCCTTTCCTGCGCGATCTGGCGCGGACCACGGTGCGCTGGCTGGTGACCGGTGCCGCGATCCTGGTCGCGTTGCAGGTGATGGACGCAACGGCGCTGGTCGGCGCGGTGCTTGGCACCGCCGGCGTGCTCGGCATTGCGCTCGGCTTCGCGTTCAAGGACACGCTGGAGAACTACCTTGCCGGCATCCTGATGAGCCTGCGCCAGCCGTTTGCGCCGCGCGACCATGTCGTGATCGACGGCAACGAGGGGCTGGTCATCTCGATGACCTCGCGCGCGACGATATTGATGACGCTCGACGGCAATCACCTGCGGCTGCCGAATGCGATGGTGTTTCGCAGCGTCACGCTGAACTACACCCGCAATCCGAGCCGCCGCTTCGAATTCGACGTCGGCATCGGCGTCAATGAAAACCTGGTGCGTGCGCAGCGCATCGGTGTCGACGAACTGAAGCGGCTCGACGGCGTGATCGAGCGGCCGCCGCCGCGCGCCTACATCGCCGCGCTCGGCGATTCGAACGTGCAGGTCCGCTTCCACGGCTGGGTCGACCAGCGCAGCAACGATTTTCTGCTGGTCAAGAGCGAGGCGATCCGCAAGGTCAAGCTGGCGCTCGAACGCGAGGGCATGGACATGCCGGAGCCGATCTACCGGGTGCACCTGACCGAGCCGCGCCAGCAGGCGCCGGCAGCGCCCGCGACCGCAGCGCCGGCGCCTGCGCCGTCGGCCGACGACGACATCGATACCCGCGCATTGACCGATCTGCAGGAACAGATCGACCAGGAGCCACCGTCGACCAGCGAGCGCGATCTGCTCGATCCGGCGGCGCCGAAGGAGTGAGCGCGCCGCCGGCTGCGCCTACTCCAGGTTCTGCACCTGCTCGCGCATCTGCTCGATCGCGACCTTCATCTCGACCGCGGTGTTGATCAGCTCGAGCGACGCCGCCTTCGAGGCCAGCGTATTGGCTTCGCGCAGCAGTTCCTGGATCAGGAAATCGAGCCGCTTGCCGACTTCGCCACCGGCGTCGAGCAGCCGGGTGATCTCGTCGAGGTGGGCGCGCAGCCGGGCCAGTTCCTCGGCAACGTCGATGCGGATCGCATAGGCCGCCGCTTCGTTCAGCGCACGCTCCTGCAGCGCCTGCTGCGGGATGGTCTGCGCCGCGCCGGTCGTTTCCAGCGCGTCGCGCCAGCGGTCGAGAAATTTCTGCTGCTGGCGCTGCACGACCTCGGGCACCAGCGGCTCGGCGCGGTCGGCCAGATCGCGCAGCGTCTGCACGCGTTCGAGCAGCACCGCGACCAGCTTCTCACCCTCGCGCCGGCGCGCCTGCTTCAGCCCGTCGATTGCCTGCCGGGCAACCGCCAGCGCGGTCTCGTCGAGCCGCTCCTGCGCGGCCGCACCCTTGCACCAGTGCAGCACCTCGTTGACCGACAGCGGTGCTGCTTTCGGCAGCCAGTTCAGCACCGAATCCTGCAGCTGCGCGAGCTTGCCGAGCTGCGCCGGTTGCGGCTGCGGCCAGGCCTGCTCGGACTCGGTGCGGGTCGACAGCCGCAATTCGATCTTGCCGCGCCGGAACGCGCCGCCGATCAGCTCGCGCAGCGCCGGCTCGAGCATCCGCAATTCATCCGGCAGGCGAAACGAGAGGTCGAGAAAGCGGCCGTTGACCGAGCGCAATTCGACGCTGAGCGACGTCGCCGGCGCGCCGGCATGGGAGCTCGATTCGGGCTTGCTGTCGGGGTGCTCCGCTGCGGCCTGGGCGGCGCCTGAGCTGGCGCTCGCGTAGCCGGTCATGCTGTAGACTGGCATGAAGTCTCGCGTCGTCAAAATCCGATTATGTCAAAGCCCAAACCTGCCTCGTTGCCGGCTGGCACCGTGGTGGGGGGTTACCACATCATCAAGCGCCTGGCTTCCGGCGGTTTCGGTGTCGTCTACCTCGCCGAGGATCCGGAACGCCGGCTGGTCGCGCTGAAGGAATATATCCCGGCGTCGCTGGCCGAGCGCTCGCCCGGCGAACTGGTGCCCCGCGTCGCACCCGACAAGCAGCCGCTGTACCGGCTCGGCCTGAAGAGCTTCTTCGAGGAAGGCCGTGCGCTGGCGCAGATCTCGCACCCGAGCGTCGTCAGCGTGCTCAATTTCTTCCGCGAGAACGAAACCGTCTACATGGTGATGAACTATCTGCAGGGCGATACGCTGCAGGATTTCATCATCACCGCACGCGACCTGAAACGCGACAAGATCTTCCGCGAGTCGACGATCCGATCGCTGTTCGACGAGATCCTGCGCGGCCTGCGCATCGTGCACCAGCACAAGATGCTGCACCTCGACATCAAGCCGGCCAACGTCTTCATCACCAACGACAACAAGGCGGTGCTGCTCGATTTCGGTGCTGCGCGCGAAGTGCTCAGCAAGGAAGGCGAATTTGTCCGGCCGATGTATACGCCGGGTTTTGCGGCGCCGGAGATGTACCGCCGCGACGGCACGCTCGGCCCGTGGACCGACATCTATGCGATCGGCGCCTGCCTGTACGCCTGCATGCAGGGTTACCCGCCGTACGACGCACCGCAGCGCATCGAGAAGGACCGGCTCGCGCTGAGCCTGTCGCGGCTGCGCAATGTCTATTCGGACAACCTGATCGAGGTCACCGAATGGTGCATGTCGCTCGATCCGCTGGCGCGGCCGCAAAGCGTATTTGCGCTGCAGAAGGAACTCGCCCGCGAGACCGAGCGCCGCTACACCAAACTGACCTTTGCGGAGCGCCTGAAGCTCGGCGTCGAGAACCTGACGGCGAAAAGCTGATGCGCTTCAGCGTCTACCAGATCAGCCGCAAGGGCGGTCGGGAAAAAAACGAGGACCGGGTCGGCTACAGCTATACGCGGGCCAGCGGCCTGTTCGTCGTTGCCGACGGCATGGGCGGCCACCCGGAAGGCGAGGTCGCTGCCCAGCTGGCGCTGCAGACGATCGCGCGGCGCTTCCAGCGCGAGGCGGCGCCCCGGCTGCGCGAGCCGCAGGCCTTCCTGCAGGAAGCGATCATCGCCGGCCATCACCAGTTGCAGATCTACGGCGAGCGCAAGGGGATGAACGACACGCCGCGCACGACGATCGTCGCCTGCGTGTTGCAGGGCAATCAGGCCTGCTGGGCGCATTGCGGCGATTCGCGGCTGTACCTGGTGCGCAACCAGGCGCTGCTGAAACGTACCCGCGACCATTCGTTTGCCGAACTCGAGCGGGCCAAGCCGGTCGGCGAGCGCAGCGAGCGCTTCAATCGCAATGTGTTGTTCACCTGCCTGGGCAGCCCGGGCATGCCGGTGATCGACGTCGGCGGGCCGGTCGAACTGCAGCCGGGCGACCGGCTGCTGCTGTGTTCGGATGGGTTGTGGGGAACGGTTCGCGAGGAGGAGATCGTCGAGGGTCTGGCGCGCGGACCACTCGATGATGCGTTGCAGACGCTGGTCCAGCTGGCGCTGCGCAACGGCGGCGCACGCTGCGACAATGTGACGACGCTTGCGGTCGACTGGGAGGCCGCCGACGATGACGCTGGCGACACCACGCCGGCGCGGCCCGACTTCGATGACGACGCGACAATTCCCCACGGCCTGGCATCTGCCCAGCGCCACCCGCTTTCCTGAAAGGTATTCCCGATGACTTTTGTCCGCACGCAAGGCCGTGCCGCCGACGAGCTGCGCCCGATCACGCTGCAGCGCCGCTATACCCGCCATGCCGAAGGCTCGGTGCTGGTGTCGTTCGGCGACACCAAGGTGTTGTGCACCGCATCGGTCGAGGAGCGGGTGCCGCCGCACAAGCGCGGCAGCGGCGAGGGCTGGGTGACCGCCGAATACGGCATGCTGCCGCGCGCGACCCATACCCGTGGCGACCGCGAGGCCGCCCGCGGCAAGCAGAGCGGCCGCACGCAGGAGATCCAGCGGCTGATCGGCCGCTCGCTGCGCTGCGTCTTCGACCTTGGCAAACTCGGCGAGCGCACGATTGCGCTCGACTGCGACGTGCTGCAGGCCGATGGCGGCACGCGCACCGCGGCGATCACCGGCGCCTACGTCGCTGCCCACGATGCGGTCAGCTGGCTGCTCGGCCAGGGCCTGCTGACCGAATCGCCGATCCGCGACGAGGTGGCCGCGGTGTCGGTCGGCATCGTCGACGGCACAGCGCTGCTCGACCTCGAATATGTCGAGGATGCCGCCTGCGATACCGACATGAATGTCGTGATGACCGGCAGCGGCGGATTTGTCGAGGTGCAGGGCACCGCCGAAGGCGCCGCCTTCAGCCGCGAGCAGATGGGCGAGCTGCTGGCGCTGGCCGATCTCGGCATCCGCCGCCTGGTCGAGGCGCAGCGCCGCGCGCTGGCCGAATGACGCAGCAAGCGACAAGCCTGCGATGAAACTGGTCCTTGCCTCGAACAATGCCCACAAGCTGACCGAACTCGGCAGCCTGTTGGCCGACCTCTCGGTCGAACTGGTCAGCCAGGGGCAGCTCGGCATCGGCGAAGCCGAGGAGCCGCATCCGACCTTCGTCGAAAACGCGTTGGCAAAGGCGCGGCACGCAGCCGCCCACTCCGGCCTGCCGGCGCTGGCCGACGATTCGGGGCTGTGCGTCGACGCCCTCGGCGGCGCGCCCGGTGTGTTGTCGGCGCGTTATGCGGGGCTGTTCGGCGAGGCTGGCGGCGATGCCGCGAACAACCGCGTGCTGTTGCGCAACATGGCCGGCCAGACCGATCGCTCGGCGCGTTTTGTCGGCGTGCTGGTCGCGGTGCGCAGCGCCGACGATCCGGAACCGCTGATCGCGATCGGCCGCTGGCCGGGCCGGCTGCTGACCGAGGCTCAGGGCGACGGCGGTTTTGGTTATGACCCGCTGCTGTGGATCCCGGAATTCGATTGCAGCGTCGGTTCGATGACGCCGCAAACCAAGAACCTGCACAGCCACCGCGCCCGGGCGGCGTTGCAGATGAAGGCGCTGATGCGCGAGGTCTGGCGTGCCTGAACAAGCCTTGCCGTGGCCGGTGAAGGCGCCGGCCGGCAAGGCATCGACCGCGCAGCCGGCGCCGCCGGCCGCCGATGCCGCGACACGGCTGCTGCAGCTGATGCGCCCTGGCACGCTGAACCTGCCGGCCTTGCCGCCGTTGTCCTTGTATGTGCACCTGCCGTGGTGCCTGAAAAAATGCCCTTACTGCGACTTCAACTCGCATGAGTGGGGGCCGCGCAGCGGCGGCAGCAGCGCGTTGCCGCAACAGCGCTACCTCGATGCGCTGCGTGTCGACCTCGAGGCCTCGCTGCCGCTGATCTGGGGCCGGCGCGTGCACAGCGTCTTCATCGGCGGCGGCACGCCGAGCCTGTTCGAACCGGAAGCGATCGACCGCCTGCTCGGTGATATCCGCAGCCTGTTGCAGCTCGAGCCGGACTGCGAGATCAGCCTCGAGGCCAATCCCGGCACCTTCGAGCGCGACCGTTTCCGCGGCTACCGGGCCGCCGGAGTGAATCGGCTGTCGATCGGCGTGCAGAGTTTCGACGACGACAAGCTGCGTGCGCTCGGCCGCGTCCACGATGCGGCGCAGGCGCGCGCCGCGGTGGCCGAGGCGGCCGAGTGTTTCGATACCTGGAACCTCGACCTGATGTATGCGCTGCCCGGGCAGACCTTGGCGCAGTTCGAGGCCGATCTGCAGCAGGCGCTGTCGTTTTCGCCGCCGCATCTGTCGATCTACCACCTGACGATCGAGCCGAATACATTGTTCGCCAAACATCCGCCGGCCGGTCCGAACGCCTTGCCCGACGACGATCTGGCCTGCGAGATGCTCGACCTGATCGCCGAGCGCACCGCTGCAACCGGCCTCGAGCGTTACGAGGTCTCGGCATTTGCGCGCGCCGGCCACCGCTGCGCGCACAACCTGAACTACTGGCAGTTCGGCGACTATCTCGGCATCGGCGCCGGCGCCCACGGCAAGCTCAGCTTTGCGCACCGGGTGATCCGCCAAGTGCGCTTCCGCGATCCGCTGAACTATATGCAGCAGGCCGAAGCCGGTGCGGCAATCGCGCAGGAGAACGAGGTGCCGCGCAGCGAGCTGCCGTTCGAGTTCATGCTCAATGCACTGCGCCTGAAGGACGGTTTTGCACTGGCCGATTTCAGCCAGCGCACCGGCCTGCCTCTGGGTGCGATCACGAGGGGGCTCGACGAGGCCGAGCAGCGCGGCCTGCTGCAGCGCGACTTCGAGCGCGCCTGGCCGACGGTGCGCGGCTTCGACTGGCTGAGCGACCTGCAGGCGCTGTTCCTGGCCGCCGACTGACCCGGTTTCGGCATCGATCTCTGGAAGATGGCGGGCTTGCACCCGCTTGTTCCGCGCCTGCCTTCAGCGCTCGCGCGGTAGACTGCCTCGAATCCGTCAAGAGGCGTAATGGCCGGCGTCGATCAAGATGACTCCTCACTCGTCAGATTCCGCGACAGCGGCGCAGCCATCGTCCGCGAGTGGGAGTCGCCGCTCGCCGTCGGCCGCGCTCGAGCTCGACTCGGCGCTGCAGTTGCTGGTGCAGTCGGGTCATCCGTTGCCGGAAGGGCTCGAGCGCGGCTCGACCGCATGGCTGCAGGCGGTGGTCGACGGCCTGTGCCAGATATCCAGCCGTGATGCGCTGACCGGCTTGTCGAACCGGCGCCAGTTCGAACTGGCCCTGGCGCGCGAAGTCGACCGGGTCGCGCGGGCCGGTGAGCCGGCGCTGCTGCTGCTGGCCGACATCGATCATTTCAAGCGGGTCAACGATGAACACGGCCACAACGCCGGCGATCTGGTCATCAAGTCGGTCGCGAAGGCGCTGCAGGACTGCATCCGGCCGATGGACACGGTGGCCAGGCTGGGCGGCGAGGAGTTTGCGGTGATCCTGCCGAATTGCCCGCCGGCATTCGGCTTCACGGTATCCGAACGCATCCGCAACAAGGTCAAGAACAGCTCGGTCGCGGTCGCGCCGGGCGTCGATGTCAGCGTGACGATCAGTCTCGGCGGCGCGTTCGCTCCGCAATGGGTGCGCTCGTCGGCGCTGTTGTGGATCGAACGCGCCGACCAGCAGCTGTACCGCGCGAAGGCCAATGGTCGCGATCGCACCTGTCTGGAGGAGGCTGCCGTGATGCAGGTCAGTGCGGAGGAAAAGAGTCTGTTGTTTGCGGTTTCCCAGTTTCAGGATTTCGAATGAGCTCCGCCAAGATAGCCCATCGACCAGCGGCAGCCCGCCCGGCCGCCGCGCGTGCCAGGATCTCGGCCGTCACCAGCGGCAAGGGTGGCGTCGGCAAGACCTTCATGTCGGCCAATCTCGCCGCTGCGCTGGCCCGCCGGGGCGAACGTGTGCTGGTGCTCGACGCCGACCTCGGCATGGCCAACCTCGACGTCGTGCTGAACCTGTTTCCGAAGGTCACGCTGCACGACGTATTCACCGGCAAATGCACGCTCGAGGAGGCTTTGCTGCCGGCGCCCGGCGGTTTCGACGCGCTGCTGGCCGGCTCCGGGCTGGTCGAATATTCGCGCCTGACCTTCGAGGTGCGCGATCAGCTGCTCGACGTGATCAAGACGCTGTCGCCGCGTTATGACCGGATCCTGCTCGATACCGGCGCCGGCATCTCCGATGTGGTGCTGTATACCGCGTCGCTGGCCGATGACATCATCATCGTCGCGACGCCCGAGCCGACCTCGCTGACCGACGCCTATGCCACGATCAAGGTGCTGGCCGCGCAGCAGAAGCGGCGGCTGATCCATCTGATCGTCAACCAGTCGACGCGGGCCGGCGAAGGGCGGGTGATCCGCGGCCAGCTGCAGCAGGTCGTCGACCGTTATGTGACGCCGACGCTGATGAAGGATGCGGACGGCGCCAGCGAATCGGTGAAGCTGGTGCTGATCGGCGAGGTGCCGACCGACCAGAATGTCCGCGATGCGATCCAGCGCCGCCAGCTGCTGATCGAGATGATGCCCGGCAGCCCGAGTGCCCGCGCGGTGCAGGCGATCGCCGAGAAGATGACGCCGGATTGACACGCTTGTCGGAGCAGGCCACGTCGCAGCCGCGCACACCGTTCGAGATGCTCGGCGGTGAGGCCGCGGTGCGCGCGCTGGTCGACCGCTTCTACGATCTGATGGACCTGCGCAGCGATTGCCGCACCCTCCGCGCGCTGCACCCGACAGCGCTCGATGGTTCGCGCGACAAGTTGTACTGGTTTCTCTGCGGCTGGCTCGGCGGCCCCGATCTGTACCAGCAGCGTTTCGGCCATCCACGGCTGCGCGCACGGCATCTGCCGTTTTCGATCGGCATCGCCGAACGGGATCAGTGGATGGCCTGCATGCTGCAGGCGATGGACGAGCTCGAGGTCGATCCGGTGCTGGCCGAGCGACTCGCAAACTCGTTTTTCCAGACCGCCGATTTCATGCGGAACAGATAACGGCGCGGTCAGTCGGACTCGCGCACGTTGGTCGCCTGCGGGCGAGCCGCGGCCGGTCTCAGCAGCACCACCAGTGCGCCATGACCGCCGTCGGCGGGTCTGGCCTGGACAAAGGCGATCACCTGCTGGCGCTGCACCAGCCAGCTCTTGACCTTCGACTTCAGCACCGGTTCGCGGCCCGGCGAGCCAAGACCCTTGCCGTGGACGACACGCACGCAGCGGATGCCCTTGCGCACCGCCAGCCGCAGAAAATCGCCCAGCGCCTGCCGCGCCTCGTCGCGGCGCAGCCCATGCAGATCGAGTTCGGCCTGGATCGCCCAGCCGCCGCGGCGCAGCTTGCGCAGCACATCGATGCCGATGTCGGCACGGCGGAACGACAGCGCATCGTCGGTCTCGAGCAGCGATTCGACGTCGAACTCGTCGGAGATCGCCTCGTGCAGCACCGCCGCATCGTCGAGTTCGCGTTGCCGCGCGACCGCTGGCGGCGGCTGGCGCTCAAGCGGCGCCGGCGGCTGGCGGCGCAACGGCACGACGCTGCCGACCGTGCGGCTGAACAGTTGCCGCTCGTGTTCGAGGCAGGCCGCGCGTTCGCGCTGCTCGGCCTCGGCGGCGAGGCGCTGCCGGCGCGCCTGATCCAGCGCCTGCTTGACCGCGGCCAGCTGGTCGAGACCAACGCTGCGTTCGGACCGCTCGCTGCGCCCGGATCGGGCCGGCCGGCTCACAACAACCCCCTTTCGGCAAACGAGACGACCTGGCAGCGCGAGACGACCAGGTGGTCGAGCACACGCACATCGACCATCGCCAGCGCCGATTTCAGCGTCTGCGTCAGGTATTCGTCGGCCCGCGACGGCTCGGCGACGCCCGACGGATGGTTGTGCAGCAGGATCACCGCGGCGCAATTGATCGCGAGGCAGCGTTTCAGCACCTCGCGCGGATAGACGCTGGTCTGCGTCAGCGTGCCGCGAAACAGTTCCTCCCATTGCAGCAGCCGGTGCTGCGCATCGAGGTACATCAGTGCAAAGACCTCATGGTCGAGGTGGGCGAGGCGCAGCCGCGCATGTTCCTTGACCTGGCCCGGCGACTCGAAGACCGGCCGCTCGGCGAGCCGGCCGGCGAGCGCGCGGCGCGCCAGCTCGAGCACCGCGCCAAGCTCGGCGCGTTTGGCCGGCCCCAGCCCCTTCACTTGGCGCAGTTCGGCCGGCCCCGCACGCAGCAGGCCGTCGAGGCCGTCGAATGCCGCGAGCAGCTGCTGCGCGAGCTGCAGCACGTTGACGCCCTTCAGCCCGGTGCGCAGCAGCAGCGCGACCAGTTCGACATCGGCCAGCGCCGCCGGCCCGAGGGCGAGCAGCTTTTCGCGCGGTCGCGCGTCGGGTGGGAGGTCGTTGAGCACCGGTGCCCGCCGACGGTCGGCGTGGTTGATGGACAGACTGGACATTGCAACGCTTCGATGCGAATCACGCATCCCTCGTTCGGCGGGGCAGGGTGCGGCTTCCATCGTCGCCGGCATCAATGCTGCGGTTAACCCGGGGCGGCAGCGGGGTGCGCCAAGCCGTCCCAGGGCCGACTTTGCCTGCCCGTCCTAAAATTGCAACAGTCTATCGAAGTGGAAATCTCCTTGAACATCGTCCAAGACGGCTCGTTTCTGACGCTGCACTACCGCCTGCGCGGCCCCGACGGGGCCGACGTCATCAATACCTTCGGCGAGCAGCCGGCGACCTTGTCGATCGGCACCGGCGAACTGGCACCGGCCGTCGAGCAGCGATTGCTCGGCCTGGCCGAGGGCTCTCACGAACGTTTCGAGCTGGCGCCGGGCGAGGCCTTCGGCGCGCGCAACCAGGAACTGCTGCAGCGCGTGCGGCGCAGCCTGATGGATGAACTCGGCGACCCCGATGCCGACTATTCGGTCGGTGACGTCGTGCAGTTTCCGACCCCGGACGGGCAGGGCGCCTACGCCGGCGTGGTCAGGGAAGTCGGCGCCGACTGGCTGCTGTTCGACTTCAACCACCCGTTGGCCGGCCAGCCGGTCAGTTTCGAAGTGCAATTGATCGGAGTGTTGTGATGTCGCCGTCGATCGAAGAGGTGGTGCTCGCCGAGCCGCGCGGATTCTGCGCCGGCGTCGACCGAGCGATCGAGATCGTCGAGCGCGCGCTGGCCAAGTTCGGCGCGCCGATCTACGTGCGCCATGAAATCGTCCACAACACCTATGTCGTCGACGACCTGAAGGCAAAAGGCGCGATCTTCATCGAGGACCTGGCGGACGTGCCGCCGGGCGCGACGCTGGTGTTCAGTGCCCACGGCGTCAGCCAGGCGGTGCGCCGCGAGGCGAAGGAACGCGGCTTCTCGATCTTCGACGCCACCTGCCCGCTGGTCACGAAGGTGCACGTCGAGGTCGCGAAGCTGCACCGCGAGGGCTATGAATTCATCATGATCGGCCACAAGGGGCATCCCGAGGTCGAGGGCACGATGGGGCAGTTGTCCGAAGGCATCCACCTGGTCGAGGATGTCGCCGACGTGGCCGACGTGCAGGTGCGGCAGACCGAAAAGCTGGCGGTCGTCACGCAGACCACGCTGTCGGTCGACGATGCGGCGGAGATCCTCGCTGCGGTGAAGCGGCGCTTTCCGCTGGTGCGTGAGCAGAAGCAGCAGGACATCTGTTATGCGACGCAGAACCGCCAGGATGCGGTCAAGCTGCTGGCGCCGAAGGTCGACATCCTGATCGTCGTCGGCAGCCCGACCAGTTCGAACAGCAACCGGCTGCGTGAACTCGCCGAGCGCCTCGGCACCGAGGCCTACATGGTCGACGGCCCGTCGGACCTGAAACCGCAGTGGTTCGAGGGCAAGCGCCAGGTTGGCCTGACGGCCGGTGCATCGGCGCCGAATATCCTCGTCGAGCAGGTGATCGAGCGGCTGCGCGCACTCGGTGCGGTGTCGGTGCGGCACATGCCCGGCGTCGTCGAGACGATCGAATTTCCGCTGCCGAAGGGGCTGAAGCTCGGTTGACAAAACCGCCGCCGGGGCGAAGCCCCCACGGATTCCTGGTAATTGCAAATGAGAATGGTTCGCGGTAAGATCTGCCGCGAATGACCCGCCACGCCTTTCCCCAAATGGTTTCTGTGTCCGCCCGGAATGCGGACAATCGCGCTTTTCGCACGAGCACAAGGAGCCGTCCATGAAGGGTGATGCCAAGGTCATCGAGCACCTCAACGCGCAGCTGAAAAACGAGCTGACCGCGACCAACCAGTATTTCCTGCATTACCGGATGCTGAAGCACTGGGGTTTCAGCCGGCTTGCGAAGAAGGAATATGAAGAGTCGATCGGCGAGATGAAACATGCCGACGCGCTGATGGAGCGCATCTTCATGCTCGACGGCCTGCCCAACCTGCAGGACCTCGGCAAGCTGCTGATCGGCGAGGACGTTCCGGAAATCCTGAGCTGCGACCTGCAGCTGGAATCCGGCGCACAGGCGACGATCAAGGCGGCGATCGCGCACTGCGAATCGGTGCAGGACTATGTCTCGCGCGAACTGCTGCGCGAGATCCTCGACGACACCGAGGAACACATCGATTTCCTCGAGACGCAGATCGACCTGATCGGCAAGGTCGGCCTCGAGAACTACCTGCAATCCCAGATGGGCGACGCTAGCTGAGAGCGCTGCGCCCAAGCCACTGAAGGAAACCCCTGCGATGATCGTCTGCATTTGTGCCCGCGTCTCCGACCGCCAGATCCGCCAGGCGGCGGCCGACGGTGCACACAGCCTCGAGTGCCTGCAGATCGATCTGGGCGTGGCGATGAAGTGCGGCAACTGCGCCGATTGCGCGGTCAAGGTGCTCGGCGAGGCCTGTGGCGGCGCAGCGGCGAAGGCTGGCAGCCACCAGGCCGTGCACTGGCAGCAGCTGCAGGCCGCCTGAGACCGGCGCCTGCCTACAATCGGCGGCTCTTCATCCAGACCGCCTGCCGTGGGGCAGGCGCACCGCCATGCTCGACATCAGTCAGTTGCGCAAAGACCTCGACCGCGTGATCGCCGCGCTCGAGCGGCGCAGGTCTCCTCAGCCCTACCTTGACGTCGAGCGATTCCGCAGCCTCGAGTCCGAGCGCAAGCGGCTGCAGAGTGCGACCGAGGAACTGCAGGCGCGCCGCAACAGCCTGTCGAAGCAGATCGGCGGCCGCAAGGCGAAGGGCGAGGACGCGACCGAACTGCTGGCCGAGGTCGGCGGCATCGGCGAGCAGATGAAGGCGTCGGCCGACAGCCTCGAGGTGATCCAGGCCGAACTGTCGGCAATGCTGATGGGGCTGCCGAACCTGCCACATGTCGACGTGCCGGACGGCGCCGACGAAACGGCAAACCGCGAAATCCGCCGCTGGGGCGAGCCGCGGCAATTCGACTTCGAGGCCCGGGACCACGTCGACATCGGCGCGCCGCTCGGCCTCGACTTCGATACCGGCGCGAAGCTGTCGGGTTCGCGCTTCAGTTTTCTGCGCGGACCGGTGGCGCGGCTGCACCGCGCACTGGCGCAGTTCATGCTCGACAAGCAGACCGATGCACACGGCTATACCGAGTGCTATACGCCGTATATCGTCAACCGCGAGGTGCTCGAAGGCACCGGCCAGCTGCCGAAATTCGAGGAAGAGATGTTCTGGGTCTCGCGCGGCGGCGACGAGCAGCATGCGGTGCAGTATCTGATCTCGACCTCGGAGATCTCGCTGACCAATTCGGTTCGTGAGCAGGTGCTGGCCGAAGGCGTGCTGCCGATCAAGTTGACCGCGCACAGCCCGTGTTTCAGGTCGGAAGCCGGCAGCGCCGGTCGCGATACCCGCGGCATGATCCGCCAGCACCAGTTCGACAAGGTCGAGATGGTTCAGATCACCCATCCGGACAAGTCGTACGAGGCGCTCGAGGAGATGCTCGGCCATGCCGAGGCGATCCTCCAGGCGCTCGAATTGCCGTACCGCGTCGTGTTGCTGTGTGCCGGTGACATGGGTTTCGGCTCGGCGAAGACCTACGACCTCGAAGTCTGGCTGCCGGCGCAGCAGACCTACCGCGAGATCAGCTCGGTGTCGAACTGCGAAGCCTTCCAGGCGCGGCGGATGCCGACCCGCTTCAAGAATGCGCAGGGCAAGAATGAACTCGTCCACACACTGAACGGCTCCGGGCTGGCGGTCGGCCGTGCGCTGGTCGCGGTGCTGGAGAATTTCCAGAATGCCGACGGATCGGTGACGGTTCCCGAGGTGCTGCGGCCCTATGTCGGTGGCCAGGCGCTGCTGAAGCCCTGAGGAGATTCGATGAGCGTCGATACCAAAACTGTCGCCACGCACCTGCTGCAGGCTTATCGGCAGGGCACGCTGATGGCGCTGCCATCGGCGCAGGGCAATTTCACGCTCGAGCAGGCGTTTGCCGCAGCGGAGGAAATCCGCCAGTTGCGCATTGCCGCTGGCGAAACGGCGGTCGGCTACAAGATCGGCTTCACGAACCGCAGCATCTGGCCGAAATACGGCGTCTTCGCCCCGATCTGGGCGCCAGTATGGGACAGCACGACCGCGCTGCTCGACGCCGCCGATGCATCGCTGTCGCTTGACGACCTGGTGCAGCCGCGGCTCGAGCCGGAAATCGTCTTCGGTTTTGCGCGTGCGCCGGAGCCGGGCATGTCGGCCGAGCAGCTGATCGGCTGCCTCGACTGGGTCGCGCACGGCGTCGAGATCGTCCATACGCACTTCGAAGGCTGGAAGTTCACCGCCGCAGATTCGGTTGCCGATTTCGGGCTGCACGGCGCGCTGCGCGTCGGCCCGCGTTGCAGCGTGCGCAAGTTCCAGCATCTGTCGCAGCAGCTCGCCGATCTGCAGATCGAATTGGCGTGTGACGGCGAGGTGGTCGACCGCGGCCAGGGCAGCCTCGTGCTCGATTCACCGCTGCAGGCATTGCACCTGTGGCTGCAGGCGATGCAGTCGCAGACTCCGCAATGGCAGGTGAAGGCGGGTGATGTCGTCACCACCGGCACATTGACCGACGCCTGGCCGCTGCGCCCTGGCCAGCGCTGGACGACACGCTTGTCCGATCAGCGGCTGGCCGATCTGGACCTGTCGATCACCGATTGAGCAACCGGCCCGGCCGGGCGTCTTCTTTGTCGGCTAGAATCATGGGCTGCATCGACGACCAGCGCGAGCAAGACACCAGGAGAGGTGGCAGAGTGGTCGAATGTACCTGACTCGAAATCAGGCGTGTCGCAAGGCACCGCGGGTTCGAATCCCGCCCTCTCCGCCAGACAGCAAACAGAAACGGGCCCTCGCGGCCCGTTTTTTGTTGGCCGGTCGTGATCGCTTCGGCCGGCCATTTTTCGCCGGATGCGTCCGGATCAAGGAATGAATGGGTCGAATTCCACCCAGAACCCGCAGTTCTGCGCTGCGGCCACGACCGCCGCGCCGCCGGTCGGCTTCGGCAGATGGGCGCCGAGCAGGCCACCGGACAAGGTGCCGAAGACGATCAGCAAGGCCGTCCACAGTGCGACGCGGCGCCGGGCGGTGTCGAGTTGCAGCAGGATGGCGTCCGGTTCGGCAAACACTTCGCCGCCGGTGTGGTTGGCAGGTCGGCCGATGCCGCGCTCGCGCCATCGCTTGCCGGCCGGCGGTGCTGAGCGGGGCGCGGCGGCCGCGTCACGCGGCAGCCCGTCGGCATGTTCCATCGGCAAGGCGACCATGTGTGCTCCCGCTGATGCGCCGCTCGCAGAAATCTCCCGCCGGCGGCACATCTGTCGAACCACGTTGATGATGGGCCAGCCAGCGCGGGCTGTCATCCCTCGTCCACGGGGGGCCGGATGGACCGCGGCTTGCTTGTTGCCGGGCTGCAGCCTGCTAGAGTCGCGCGAGCCTTTTCCCGGAACATCATGCGAACCCTCCATGCCGCCGCGCTGATCGCCACGCTCCTCGCCTCCACCTGGGCCCACGCCTTCGATCTGCAGGGCCACCGCGGCGCCCGCGGGCTGGCGCCGGAAAACTCGGTTCCTGGCTGGAAAAAGGCGATCGAACTCGGCGTCGATACGATCGAATGCGACATGGGTGTCACCCGCGACGGTGTCGTCGTTGTCCACCACGATCTGCGGCTGAACCAGGACATCACCCGCGGCCCGGATGGGCAGTGGCTGGACAAGCCGGGCCCGTTGATCCGCGAGCTGAGTTTTGCCGAACTGCAGCAGTACGACGTCGGCCGGCTGAAACCCGGCAGCAAATATGCGCAGGATTTTGCCGAGCAGCAGCCGGTCGACGGCACGCGGATTCCGAAACTCGCCGATCTGTTCGAACTGGCGAAGGCCTCCGGCAAGGCCGACCTGCGTTTCGATTGCGAAACCAAGCTGTCGCCGCTGGAGCCCGACGCTACGCTGCCGCCCGAAGCGTTTGCCAAACGCGTGATCGACGAGATCCGCCAGCATGGCATGGCCGAACGGACGATGATCCAGTCGTTCGACTGGCGCACGCTGCAGATTGTGCAGGAGCTGGCACCGGAAATCCGCACGATGTACCTGTCGTCGCCGCGCACGCTGAAGCCGGAGCCGGATGGCAAACCGTCGCCGTGGCTGGCCGGCTTTGCACCGGAGCAGCACGGCTCGGTGCCGAAGGCGGTGAAGGCCGCCGGCGGCACAATCTGGGCGCCGAACCAGACCTACCTGACGCCGGAACTGCTGGCCGAGGCGAAGTCGCTCGGGCTGACGGTGATCCCGTGGACCGTCAACCAGCCGGAGATGATGCGCAAGCTGATCGACATGGGCGTCGACGGCATCATCTCGGACCGGCCGGATCTGCTGCAACGCGAGCTGCAGCGCAAGCGCTGATGCCCGTTCAGCCGCGCCACTCGTCGATCAGCGACGCGACCAGCCCGGTCCAGCCGGTCTGGTGGGATGCGCCGAGGCCGGCGCCGGTGTCGCCGTCGAAATATTCGTGGAAGCTCAGGTGGTCGCGCCAGTGCGGGTCGTGCTGGAACTTGTCGATCGTGCCGTAGCCCGGGCGCCGGCCGTCGGCGCCGCGCGTGAAGATCGAGATCATGCCGTTGGCCAGTTCTTCTGCGATCTCGCCGATCGTCCAGCGCCGGCCGTCGTTGCTGTCGATCACGATGTCGTCGCCATAGGCAGTCGCCAGCTTGCGCAGCGATTCGATCATCAGAAAGGTGGTCGGAAACCAGATCGGGCCGCGCCAGTTCGAATTGCCGCCCTTGATCTTCGACACCGCCTCGGCCGGTTCATAACGCACCTCGCCATGGTCGAGCACGAACGGATGCGCGGCATGCCACTTCGACAGGCTGCGCAGGCCGAACGGTGACAGGAACTCGTTGCCATCGGCGACGCGCTGCAGGATGCGCCGCAGCTGGTGCAGGTCGACGATCGTCAGCGCCAGCGTATTGCCGTCGTCGTGCTGCGTGCGGTTGACGCACAACGCGACCAGATCGCGCCGGTTCTCGAGGAACCAGCGCACATTGCTTGAGAAGTCGCTGAACTGCTCGATCCAGTGGGCATCGAGGCGCTCGACCGCATACAGCGGGATCAGCCCGACCAGCGAGCGCACGCGCAGCTTCTCGAAGCGGCCGTCAGGATACTGCAGCACGTCGTAGAAAAAACCGTCCTCCTCGTCCCACAGGTTGTGGTCGCGCCCGCCCATCTGCTTCATCGCGGCGCCGACATAGACATAGTGCTGGAAAAACTTGCTCGCCAGCCATTCGTAGGTCCGGTTCTCCTTTGCGAGCTCGAGCGCGATGCGCATCATCACGAGGCAGAAAAATCCCATCCAGCCGGTTGCGTCCGACTGTTCCAGCGTCGCATCGCCGGGCAGCTTCTCGGAGCGGTCGAACAGCGTGATGTTGTCGAGCCCGAGAAAACCGCCTTCGAAGATGTTGTTGCCGTTGTGGTCGACCTTGTTGATCCACCAGGCGAAGTTGATCAGCAGTTTCTGGAAGCAGCGCTCGAGAAATTCGCGATCGCCCTTGCCGCTGCGGATGCGGTCCATGTTGTAGACGCGCCAGACCGCCCACGGGTGCACCGGCGGGTTCAGATCGGAGAATTCCCACTCATAGGCCGGGATCTGCCCGTTCGGATGCTGGAACTGCTCGAACAGCATGAACCACAACTGCTCCTTCGCGAACTGCCCATCGATCAGCGCGATCGCAACGGTATGGAAGGCGAGGTCCCAGGCCGCAAACCACGGGTACTCCCATTTGTCGGGCATCGACAGCACCCGCATCGAGTTCAGATGGTTCCAGTGCTCGTTGCGGATCGTCTTGCGCGACTCCGGCGGCGGCGCCTTCGGGTTGTCGCCCTTCAGCCAGAGTTCGACGTCGAAGATGTAGTTCTGCTTCGACCACATCATTCCGGCAAAGGCCTGGCGCTGGATCAGCCGCTCGTCGGCGCTGGCATTGGCCGGATGGATGGCCGCGTAGAACTCGTCGGCCTCGGCAAGCCGTTCGGCAACGATCCGGTCGATGTCGAGCAGCGGATCGGCAAGCAGCGCCGGCGTCAGCCGCAGCCTGATCACCGTCGACCCGCCGGCCTCGACGAAGCGGTGGTAGTGCAGTCCGGCCTTGGTGCCGCTGCCGGCCGGATTGCATGCCGGCTCGCCGTCGACGATCTGCCGATGGAAGGCGTCCTTGACCCAGCGCCGGCCGTCGTCGGCGGCTTCGCCGTACAGGTGGCGCAGATTGCTTTCATTGTCGGTGAACAGCGCCGCTGCATCGTCCTGCGCATAGAGCCGGCGTGGGCCGAGCTGGTAGCGAAAAGGCAGATTGCGCAGGCCGTCGGTCTTGGTCTCGTCGGCCAGCAGCGAGATCCAGCCCGGCCCGCACGGGCCGCGCTCGATCAGCGGTTCGCGTTGCCGGTGTTCGCCCCAGCCCCAGATGTTGCGGAACCACAGCTGCGGCAGCAGATGCAACCAGGCGGCATCGGGCCCGCGATTGAATGCCTCGATGCGGATGCAGATGTCGTCGGTGCCAGCCTTCGCATATTCGACGAAGACATCGAAATAGCGGTCGTCATCGAAGATGCCGGTATCGAGCAGTTCGAACTCCGGGCCCTTGCCGCCGCGGGATCGGTTCTCGTCGATCAGCCGCTGGTAGGGATAGGCTGCCTGCGGGTATTTGTAGAGGTAACGCATGTAGCTGTGCGTCGGCGTGCTGTCGAGGTAGAAGTAGTACTCCTTCAGGTCCTCGCCATGGTTGCCTTCGGTCGACGTCAGCCCGAACGCGCGCTCCTTCAGGATGGCGTCGGCACCATTCCACAACGCAAGCGAAAAACACAGCAGCTGGTAGCGGTCGCAGAAGCCGGCCAGGCCGTCCTCGCCCCAGCGGTAAGCCTTGCTGCGCGCCATCTCGTGGGTCAGGAAACTCCATGCCGAGCCGTCGGCGCTGTAATCCTCGCGCACCGTTCCCCACGAGCGCTCGCTGAGATAGGGGCCCCAGGCCTGCCAGTCGGCGAGCCCGTCCTTGTGTTGCTGCAGCCGTGCCTTTTCCTGCTGAGCCATTGCAGCCGGCCCTCCCGCCGGCGCTGCCGCGCATCGAAAGCCCAGTATCGGGCGATCGGCGCCGTTGGCAATCCGGCAAACCGCTCGGCCGCGGCGGGATCGTCAGCCGCTGCGTTCGCCGCGAGGGCGGCGCGGCTTCTTGGCGGCCGCGGCCTTCTTCGTGGGGGCGGCACGCGGTTTTTTCTTGCTGGCGGCCGTTTTTGCCGGCGTCGGTCGGGCGCGCGGTTTGGCCGGCGCTGCGCTCCTGTCGGCTGGCTCGGCGGCCTCGCGTGACGATTTGCGCGGTGCCGTTGCCGTCGCTGCCGCGGGCGGCAGCGGCAGGCCGGCGGCAACTTCGAAGGCATGTTCGAAGTGCTCGGCAAGCCGGCGGATGTCGGGCAGCGCGCGCCGGCAGGCGAGCAGGCCGACACACAGCTGGCCCAGATAACTCTGCACCGTGATGTTCAGGCCGATGCCGTGGACAACGATCGACAGTGGATACATCACGCTCAGCTTGGCGCCGGCCAGGTACATCGGCTGTTGCGGCCCCGGCACGTTCGAGATCACCAGATTGGCGATTCGCAGCTTGCCGGCCAGGCCTGTGCGGCCGAACATCGCGGCCAGCCCGCCGAGCAGCCAGGGTGCGCCGAGCGACGGGAAATCCTGCGGCAGCAGCTTGCCGAAACGACCGATCTCGCCCTTCATCCGACGCGTCGATCCGGTGATCGCCGCCAGCCGTTGCCATGGATCGGCGAGCTCGCTCGCCAGATCGACCAGCGTCATCGAGACCTGGTTGTTGTTGCGCGAGTCGTCTGCCGCGCGCAGCGATATCGGCACGCCGGCCACCAGCGAGCGCTCGGGCAGCGCGCCGTCCTCGAGCAGATGCTCGCGCAGCGCGGTGCTGCACAGCCAGATCACGATGTCGTTGATCGATGCGCCGTGCGCGCGGCCGACCACCTTCAACTGCTCGAGCGGCAACGCGACGCCGGCGAACACCCGTTGGCTGCCGACCGGCGCATTGAACGGTGTCTGCGGCGCGAGTTTCAGGCGGCTGCTGCTGCCCGGCGACTGCTCGGTCTGCGGCGACCGCACCTGCGCCGCCGCTCGCACGCCGGCCAGTGCCGCACTGGCCAACGGCGGCAGCAAGCCGGCGAAGCGGCGCAGCTGCAGCCACTGGTTGGACAGCGTCGCCGTCAGCAGGTCGCCGATCGCCGGCTGGGCGGCCGGCCGACGCTGCCGGCGCCGCGGTTTCAGCGGGCGCGCATCCGGCGTCGTGTCGAACACCACGCCGGCGAGCGCGACGGCGGCCTGGCCGTCGACCGCGGCATGGTGCAGCTTCGAATAAAGACCGAGGCGGCCGTCGGCCAGGCCTTCGATGACGTGGAACTCCCACAATGGCCGGCTGCGGTCGAGCAGGCCTGCATGCAACTGCGCGGCCAGTGCCTCGAGCTGTTCGATCGTGCCGGGCGCGGGCAGCAGATGGTGGCGGATGTGGTGCTTGAGATCGACGTCGGACTCAGTGATCCACAGCGGGTTTGCGATCTCCAGCGGCAGCGGCGCGAGCTTGCGCGTGAAGACCGGCGCCAGATGGAGTCGCGCGGCGATGTGTGCCCTGACGCTGCCGAGCCAGCCGGCCGGCTCGGCCGTTTCGGGCGGCTCGTACAGCGCCAGGCTGCCGACATGCATCGGCATTTCGGCGCGCTCCAGATGCAGGAAGGCGCCATCGACGATGCTGAGGTGATCGAAGGAGGTCATCGCGCCGATTGTCCGCCGGCGCTGCGCCGCAGCCTCAGGAGCGGGCCGCGCGGCGCGATTCGAGCTCCTCGCGAACGACATTGACGTGCTCGCCGACGCGGGCGACGACATCCTGCAGTTCCTCCGGCGTGCAGCCGAGCTGACGGCTCCAGTATTCGATCTCGAACGGGTCGGCCGAATGGATGCGGCCCGGATCGAGTGGGGAAAAATCTGCTGGCATCTGCACCATGCTGCTGGTCTCCTGCGAGGTCGGATCAGATCCGATGTTCTACCGTCGACGATGCGCGACATTGATGTCGGTCAAGCGCCGCCCATCTGGGGGCTGCCGCGACGAGCGCCGCCTCCGTTGGCGGCAGCATGAACCCTCGTCGACGCCTTGTCCAGCGTGTGCAGGCAGTCGCCGGGCTTGCCTGTTCACCTATCTTTACCGCTGCATCATGCCGGCTTCACTGCACGAGACGATCATCGATTTCGAGGCCGGGGAACTCTGCCGGCCGTTCATCAACTCCACAAAGGAAGCCTCATGTCAGTGAACAATTCTTCGCGCCGCGGCGTCACGCGGACCGTGCTTGGCAGCCTGCTGGTTGCCGCAGCCGCACTGGCGGCGCAACCGAGTCTGGCCCATGGCGAGCGCCACCATGGCGGTGGCGGTGGTCACCACGGCATGATGATGGAAGGCGGCGGCCCCCAGCAGCGGCACATGGCCCGCATGCTCGACTTCGTCGAAGCCACCGATGCCCAGCGCGCCTCGGTCAAGGGCATCGCCGATGCAGCCGCCGCGAAGGCGAAACCGCTGCGCGACCAGCAACGTGCACTGCGCGAACAGGCTCGTGCGCAGATGAATTCGGGTGTCGTCAACCGCACCGCCGCCGAGAGCATGCGCCAGCAGATGGTGGCGTTGCACGACCAGACGAGCAAGATCAGGCTCGATGCGATGCTCGATATCGCCGACCAGCTGACCCCCGAACAGCGCGCGAAAATCGGTGCGATGATGGCCAAGCGTGCCGAGCACAAGCGCGAGCACCGGATGCAGCACCACGGCGACGCGGCGCCGAAGTCCTGACGCCATTGCAGCGGGCCTGCCCGGTCCGCATATCCGTCTGCCGGCAGCCGCCGCAGCCCTCGAGGCTGTGGCGGTTTGCCGTTGTCCGATCCGCCCAGAATCCCATTGCCGAAAGCGACCGATGAGTTCCCGCCTGCTGATGATCGATGACGATGCACGCCTGTCGACGATGGTCGGCGACTATCTTCGCGCCGCCGGTTTCGAAGTCGAGGTTGCCGGGTCGCTGGCCCAGGGACGCGAAAAGCTGGCCGCCGCATCGTTCGACGCACTGCTGCTCGATCTGATGCTGCCCGATGGCGATGGCCTCGACCTGTGCCGCGAAATCCGCTCCGACCACCGGACCCGCGCGATGCCGCTGCTGATGCTGACGGCGCGCGGCGAACCGCTCGACCGCATCGTCGGGCTCGAACTCGGCGCCGACGATTACCTGCCGAAGCCATTCGAGCCGCGCGAACTGCTGGCCCGCGTGAAGGCGCTGCTGCGCCGCGCGACCCGGCAGCCGAGCGACGACGAGGTGCTGCGTTTCGGTCGGCTCGAGATCGACCTCGGCTCCCGCGTCGCGCGCCTCGACGGCCAACCATGCGAACTGACCAGCCACCAGTTCGAATTGCTGGTCGTGCTGGCGCAGAGCCCGGGCCGCGTGTTGTCGCGCGACCAGATCATGGACGCGTTGAAGGGCCATCCACTGGAGGCCTTCGACCGTTCGATCGATGTCCACATCTCGCGCATCCGTGCCGTCATCGAGGACGACCCGAAGGAGCCGCGCCGGGTGCTGACGGTGCGCGGCGCCGGGTATGTGTTCGCGAAGAAGCAGGACGCCGACGAGGCGCGCTAGCGGCTCGCCGGCGCGCGACTCCGCAGGGCCGAAGCCGGGATGGCGATGAAATTTCCGACGTTGAAGACGCTGACGCTGCGCATCTACCTGACGGTGGTGGCGGTGCTGCTGCTGTTCGCCGGCGTTTCGACCTGGCTGATCCAGCGTCACATCGACGATGAGCGCGAACGCACCGAGTCGATGGTCTCCGACCGCACCGGCGCCTGGGCTGAACTGATCCAGCGCTCCTTGCCCGGCGTCGATGCGCCGCGCGACGAGCAGGCCGCTGCGCTGCGCGACTGGTCGGCGCGGCTGCGCATGCCGCTGGCGCTCGACGACCGCAATGGCGAGCGGATCGCCGAGGCCGAGCTTTTTTCGCGCCGCGAAGGCAGGCCCTGGGTGCGGACCTTTGCCGTCAAGCTCGAAGACGGCCGAACCCTGTGGATCATGCGACCGCAGCGGCGGCGCGCACTGCAGGCTGGCGAAGAGCGGGCCGGACCTCCGCCCTGGGCCGAACATCGGCATGGTGCGGCGGGCCGCGTCGGAGGCCCACCACCGCCCGGCCCCGATGAACTGCTGGCTTGGCCGCGTGGCGTCGGTCTGCTGGTGCTGCTGGTGCTGTTGTTCTTTGCGGTTGCCGGTGCGGCCTGGCCTGTGGCGCGCGCGCTGACACGGCGGCTGGCGGCGCTGAAACTCGGCGTTGAGCGATTCGGCGCCGGCCAGTTGAGCCACCGCGTCGAGGTCTCGGGGCAGGACGAGGTCGCGGCGGTTGCCAGCAGCTTCAACCAGGCGGCGGCGCGGATCGAGGCGCTGGTGCGTTCGCACCAGAGCCTGCTCGCCAATGCCAGCCATGAACTGCGCTCGCCGCTGGCGCGGATGAAGATGGCGATCGAACTGCTCGACGAGGTGCCGGCGGCGCAGCGGCCGGCGCTGCGACGCGAGATCGATACCAACATCGCCGAGCTCGATGCACTGGTCGAGGAGGTGCTGCTTGCGAGCCGGCTCGATGCCGCATCGGAAGCGCCGGCGCGCGACCCCGTCGACCTGCTGGCGCTGGCCGTCGAGGAGGCGGCACGGGTCAATGCCGAAGTCAGCGGCGAAGCGCCGCAGGTGTTCGGTGACGAGCGGCTGCTGCGCCGTGCGCTGCGCAACCTGCTCGAGAATGCGCGCCGCTACGGCGGCGGTTCGATCCTGGTCGAGATGCGCCGCCGCGGCGAATGCATCGAGGTGGCCGTCTGTGACCGTGGGCCGGGCGTTCCACCGTCGTCGCGTGAGCGCATCTTCGAGCCGTTCTACCGCCTGCCGGGCCATGCCGAGCAGGCCGGCGGCGTTGGCCTCGGGCTGAGCCTGGTGCGGCAGATCGCCGAACGCCACGGCGGCTCGGTGCGTTGCGACGCGCGGCCGGGCGGCGGCAGCTGCTTCGTCATCACTCTGCCGGCGCCGTCACCACGCTGAGGCGCTGGCGGAAGGCCCACGCCATCAGCGCGGTCAGGCCGCAGGCGGCCAGTGCAAGCCCGACGGTCGATGCGATCCAGAAGCCGCGCGCTCCGTGCAAGGGCTGCGGGATCAGGCCCCACGGATCGAACGCGAGCAGGTAGCCGCCGCCGAGGCCGACCCCCCACAGCGAGAAAACGAAGATGAACATCGGCACCGTCGCAATCCGCCACGCCCGCAACACGAAGGCAGCGACGCCTTGCGCCGCATCGGCAAAGTGGAATACCGCGACCCAGGCGAGCAGCGGCAATGCGGCGGCGATCACCGTCGGGTTGTCGGTATAGAGGCGCACGATGCCTTCGCGGCCGAAAAACACCGCAGCGCCCATCAGCCCGGCACTCGCCAGCCCGATCTGCAGACCATGCCAACCGACGCGTCGGGCGGTCACCAGATCGGCGGCGCCGATGCGCTGCGCGACCAGCGTGCCGGTCGCATTGCCGAGCGCGAGCGGCATCATGAACATCAATGCGACCAGATTGGCCGCCAGTTGATGGCCGGCCACCGGCGCGGTGCCGAGCCGGGTGATGAACAGCGCCATGAAGCTGAAGCCGGTGACCTCGATCAGGATCGTCAGCCCCATCGGCACGCCGAGCCGCAGCTGCGCCTTCAGTGCGCTGCGGTCGGGCGGATTGAGCAGCGGCTTGCCGCGCGCCAGCGGCACGTCGAATGGCCGATAGAAGCGGTCGTTGCGCAACAGCCACCCGGCCGCGAGCAGCTGCGCCCACATCACGATCGCGGTCGCGATCCCACAGCCGACGACGCCGAGCGAGGGCACACCGGCTGCCGGCAGGCCGAACACCAGCAGCGTCGACAACGGGATCTTCAGTGCCAGGCCGCCGATCTGCAACGCCATTACCGCCTTCGGCCGCGAGACGGCGGTGTTGAAACCACGGTAGGCTGCAAAAACCAGCGCCGCCGGCAATGCAAAGGCCAGCGCGAGCAGGTAGGCGCTGGCCTTGCCGGCAACCGCCGGCGTGGCCTGCGACAGCGCAAGAAATGGCGCCGGAAAAGCCAGCACCAGACAGCCGAGCAGGCTCAGCGCAATCGCAAGCCACACCGCCTGGTGCAACTGGTGCCCGGCAGCGACCAGCTGCCGCCCGCCGAAAAACTGGCCGCTGATCGGCGCGACCGCGATCACCACGCCCATCAGACCGATGAAGACGGTGATGTAGGCCGCTGCGCCAACCGCCAGTGCGGCCAGGTCGGCCGCCGAATGGCGGGCGACAAGCAGCGTATCGACGGTGCCGAACGCGACGACCGAGACCTGTCCGATGAAAACCGGCCACGCCAACGGCGCAATCTGCCGCGCGCTGTCGGCAAGGGTCGACGGCGGCGGCGGCAGGACCGACGCGGTGGCCGGCTCGGCGCCGACGACGCTCATCGTGCCGGGCCGGAACTGCCGTCGTCGACGAGGGCGGTCGGATCGGGATGGTCGGCGCCGCTGGCACGCCGCGCCCGTTCGGCATAGCGGTTGAAGCGCCAGGCCGTGCCTTCGCGGGTGATGCGCCGCCAGGTTGCCCGCTTGTCGGCCGGGCTCATCGACGGCCAGTGCTGCACCTCGTCGAAGGTGCGGCCACAACCCTTGCAGACATCGTCACCCTGGCTGGTCGAGCAGATCGCGATGCATGGCGCATCCGGTGTCGATGCGTACCAGGCCAGCCAGGCGTCGAGCGCAGCGCGCGGCATCGTCCGCTCGTCGCATTCGTATTCGCGGTAATAGACCATCAGCGCATACACCTCGGCCAATGCGCGCACCTCGGCACAGGCGGTAATGCCGTCGGGCGACGGCCGGCGCTCGCGCCACCAGTTGATGGCCGATTCGATGTCGACGATGTGGATTGCGGCCACGGCGAAGCGTCGCTGGTGGTGCTCAGGCGTCCTGCGCGGCAACCAGTGCGGCCAGCGCCTGCTCGAGTGCGGGCCGCCCGGCCGGCGCATTCAGCGCCGGCAGATCGGCCAGCGCCGCCGCGCCTTCGGTCTTCAGCCGCTTGATCCAGGCGCCGGCCTCGCGGCCCTCGGCAAAACCTTCGCTTTGCAGCAGCAGCTCGCCGTCGGCCGATACCAGCTTGAAATAGAAGCGGCCATCACTTTCGCGGTATTGCTTGAAGACCGGCGTGGCCGCGGCGCTGTCGGCCGCCTCGGCGGTTGGCATTGCGGCCTGTTGCAGGCTGGCGCGCATCGGGCGCAGACCAACCGCGCGGCGCAGGCTTTCGAGAAACGGCTTGGCCACGGCGCGCGCCTTGCTGGCGCCGGCCTGCAGGATTTCCTCGATCTGCTCCGGATGGGCCATCAGGTCGGCGTACTGGTCGCGCAGCGGGCCGATCTGCTGCTCGATCACGTCGACCAGCCGCTCCTTTGCCGCGCCCCAGCCGAGGCCGCCACGCAGTTCGGCGCGAAATGCCGCACGCTCTTCGGCATTGGCAAACACATCGTGGATCGCGACCAATGCGCTGCCTTCGGGCTCCTTCGGTTCGCCCGGCGCGCGTGAATCGGTGACGATGCGGGCGACGGCCTCCTTCAGCGCGCGCGAGCCGCCTTCGAACAGTGGAATGATGTTGTCGTAGCTTTTCGACATCTTCCGGCCGTCGAGGCCCGGCAACAGCGCCACCGCCTCCTCGATATCGGCCTTCGGCAGCACGAACAGGTCGTGGCCCTGGCCGAACAGGTGGTTGAAGCGCTGCGCAACGTCGCGCGCCATTTCGATGTGCTGGGCCTGGTCGCGGCCGACCGGTACCCGGTGCGCATTGAACAGCAGGATGTCGGCAGCCATCAGGATCGGATAGCTGTACAGGCCCATCGTGATGCCGGCATCGGCATCCTCGCCGGCGTCGAGGTTGGCTTCGAGCGCCGCCTTGTAGGCGTGGGCACGGTTCATCTGCCCCTTCGCGGTGACGCAGGTCAGCAGCCAGGTCAGCTCGGGCGTCTCCGGAATGTCGCTTTGCCGGTAGAAGCACACCCGCTGCGGATCGAGGCCGGAAGCCAGCCAGGTCGCCGCGATCTCGAGCCGCGACCGCTCGATGCGCGCCGGGTCGTCGCACTTGATCAGCGCGTGGTAGTCGGCGAGGAAAAAGAAGCTTTGCACCTCCGGCTCGCGGCTGGCCGCGATGGCCGGGCGGATCGCGCCGACATAGTTGCCGAGGTGGGGCGTTCCGGAAGTGGTGATGCCGGTCAGGACGCGTTGTTTCATGGGGGAGGGTCGCGTGGAGGGAGGCGGCGCGTCGGGCCCGAAAAGTCACGGGCGGTGCGCAAGGCAGGGGATTTTAGGTGCGCCAACCGGTTGGCGTCGGTGCGGGCCCTACACTGCGCGCCGATGAAACGAATCGTGATCCTGATTTCGGGCCGGGGCTCGAACATGCTGGCGATCGCAGATGCCTGCCGCGCGGAACGTTGGGAAGCAGAGATATCCGCGGTGATCAGCAGCCGGCCGGATGCCGCCGGCCTGGACAGCGCCGCCGTGCGCGGCATCCCGACCGTGGTCGTCGATCACCGCCAACATGCCGATCGAACCGCGTTTGACGCGGCGCTGGCCGCCGCGATCGATTCGTTTGCGCCCGACCTGCTGGTGCTGGCCGGCTTCATGCGCATCCTGACGACGCCGTTCGTCAGCCGCTACGCCGGCCGGATGGTCAATGTCCATCCGTCGCTGCTGCCGGCGTTCACCGGCTTGCACACGCACCGCCGCGCGATCGAGGCCGGCTGCAAACTGGCCGGCGCGACGGTGCATTTCGTGACGCCGGAACTCGACCACGGCCCGATCATTGCGCAAGCCGTCGTGCCGGTGCTGCCGGGCGACGACGAGGCGAGTCTGGCGGCGCGGGTGCTGCAGGCCGAGCACGAAATGCTGCCTCGCGCGGTGCGCTGGCTGGTCGACGACGCGTTGCATGTCGATGGCGCCGGCATCGTGCGCCACCGCTCAGGCGAGCCACAGGCGTTTTTTTCGACGGGGCTCTCCGCAGCGGCTGCCGATGCCGCGCCGGGATAATCGGACCGATGCATCCGAACGCCCTGCTTGAACTGACCACCGAACTGCTGCACCGCGTGCTGCAGTTTTCCGCCCCGGCCGACAAGGTCGTGTCCGAATTTTTCCGCGAACACCGTGGCCTTGGCGCGCGCGAGCGGCACACGCTGGCCGAGACCACCTATGCGGTGCTTCGCAAGCGGCTGTTGTTCCAGCACCTTGCGCAATCCGGCAAGGGCGAGATGGAGCGGCGGCTTGCGCTGCTCGGCTGGCAGGGCAACGAGGGATTTCTGCGCGCCGCCCTCAACGAGGCGGAGCAGCAATGGCTGGCCAGGGTGGCGACGATCGACGCCGCCGGCCTGCCCGACAAGCTGCGTCACAACCTGCCGGACTGGCTGGCGCAGGCGCTGGCAAGCGAACTCGGCGATGACTTCTGGCCGCTGATCGACAGCCTGAACCAGGGTGCGCCGCTCGACCTGCGCGTCAATACCGTGAAGGCGCGCCGCGACGAGGCAATCGCGACGCTGGCCGCAGCCGGCATCGACGCGAAGCCGACGCCGCATTCGCCATGGGGCCTGCGCATCGACGGCAAGCCGGCGCTGCAGAAACTGCCGCTGTTCACCGACGGCGGCGTCGAGGTGCAGGACGAGGGCAGCCAGCTGCTGGCGCTGCTGACCGATGCAAAACGCGGCGAGATGGTGGTCGATTTCTGCGCCGGCGCCGGCGGCAAGACGCTCGCGCTCGGCGCGGCAATGCGCAATACCGGCCGGCTGTATGCCTTCGATACCTCCGGCCATCGGCTCGCGGCGATGAAACCGCGGCTTGCGCGCAGCGGCCTGTCGAACGTCCACCCGGTGCAGATTGCCCATGAGCGCGACGAGCGCATCAAGCGACTGGCCGGCAAGATCGACCGGGTGCTGGTCGACGCGCCGTGTTCGGGCCTCGGCACGCTGCGCCGCAATCCGGATCTGAAGTGGCGGCAGTCGCCGGAGGCGATTGCCGAGATGGCGGAGAAACAGCTGGCGATCCTGCTCAGCGCGTCGCGGCTGCTGAAGCCGGGCGGGCGTCTCGTTTATGCGACCTGCAGTCTGCTGGCCGCCGAAAATGAGGCGATTGCAGCAGCTTTCGAGGCGCGACTGGCCGAAACCCGGACCGCATCGTTCACCGCGCTGGCGGCCGCCGAACTGCTCGAGCGCGCCCATGTCGCAGACGCTGGGCAGCTGGTCCGCGGAGCCCACCTGAGGCTGTGGCCGCACCGCCACCAGACCGACGGATTTTTTGCTGCGGTGTGGCAGCGCGATTGAGGCCGGCCGGCAAGGGTTTCAAGCCCGCAACGGCTTTTTGCTGCAGCGCAACATTTTTCTGCAAAAGCCCTTTATTTCCAAGGATTTGCGCAGACTCGATCACCTACAATAGGGGGCTGGCCGATTTTCGATCAGCACCTTTATCAAATGGGATGGTAGATCGATGTCAACTGTGACAATGTTGTGGGACGCCTTGGTCAACTGGCTGGCCGGCGGTTTGCTCCAAGCCAGTTGGTGGCAGATCGTGCTGGCTGCAGGTGTGATGACCCACATCACGATCGCAGCGGTGACGATCTTCCTTCACCGCGCGCAAGCGCACCGCGCGCTCGAGCTGCACGCCGTGCCGGCGCATTTCTTCCGCTTCTGGTTGTGGCTGACGACCGGCATGGTGACCAAGGAATGGGTCGCGATCCATCGCAAGCACCACGCGAAGTGTGAAACCGAGGACGATCCGCACAGCCCGGTTGCCAAAGGCATCAAGACCGTGCTGCTGACCGGCAGCGAGCTCTACCGTTCCGAAGCGAAAAACCAGGAGACGCTCGCCAAGTTCGGCCACAACACGCCGAACGACTGGATCGAGCGCAATCTGTACACCCGCTACAGCTGGCAGGGCGTCGGCGTGATGCTGCTGATCGATGTCGCACTGTTCGGCGCGATCGGCCTGACCGTCTGGGCCGTGCAGATGTTGTGGATTCCGATCGCCGCCGCCGGCATCATCAACGGCATCGGCCACTGGTGGGGTTATCGCAATTTCGAAGCGGTTGATGCATCGACCAACATCTCGCCGTGGGGCATCCTGATCGGTGGCGAGGAGTTGCACAACAACCACCACACCTATCCGACATCGGCCAAGCTGTCGGTCAAGCCGCACGAGTTCGACATCGGCTGGGCCTATATCCGCGGTCTGGAGATGCTCGGCCTGGCGAAGGTTCGCAAGACGCCGCCGATGCTGCGCCTGGGCGCCGTCAAGAGCGTTGCCGACGGCCACACGCTGGAGGCGATCATCGCCAACCGCTACGAGGTGATGGCGCGTTATGCCCGCAACCTGCGGCATGCCTGCAGCGCCGAGATCGCGAAGCTGAAGGCTGAAGGCAGCGCCGCCAGCCGCGCCAAGCTCGCGAACCTGCAGCTTGCGAAGCGCTGGTTGCACCGTGATGCGGACAAGATTCCGGCGTCGGCCCGGCCGCACCTGGCTGCTGTCGTCGAACACCATCCGCCGCTGGCCCAGCTGGTGACGATGCGCGAGGAACTGCGTTCGTTGTGGACCCGCAGCAATGTCTCGGCAGAGCAGCTGGTGCTCGATCTGCAAGCCTGGTGCAAACGCGCCGAGGAAAGCGGCATTGCCGCGCTGCAGGAATTTGCATTGAAATTGCGTTCGGCACAACACGCCTGACGATCCAGGCTGCCGCACCTCGGTGCGGCACGCTAAACAAAAAAGCGGAAGCTCCGATCGAGCCTCCGCTTTTTTTATTGGTGCAGCCGTTGAGGACTGCACAGTGCTTGCCGTCACATGCCGCCGATCGCGAAGTGGCCGGCAATGTGTCGCTCGTCATGCGTCGGCACGCTGACCAACGGTGACGAGGCTTTCGCGGTGTTGGTGGACGCTGCCGGATCGCCGAAGTGTTGGCCGGCTTCGCCGTGGCGCAGTTCTCCTGCCGCAGCGGCTTGTCGGGCTTCGGCGCGCACTTCTGCCCTGGTCAGTGTCGAATGGGTGGGCACCTCGAAACGGCTGGCCTCCACGGCATGGCCGGCGGTGGCGGCGGTGAGGGCGAAAGCAGCAAATGCGAAGGAAATGGTTTTCATCTTGAATCTCCGTTGGTGTCGAAAAAGCCGCACGGACGGAGGTCCGGGCGGCGTGTCGACCGAAGATTCGGTCGGCACCTCAACACTTACGCGCCGGGTGCCGTATTGGATGCACCGAAGAGATCAAAAAATGACTCTTCGGTAATCTTTATTACTTGGCGCGGATCGCGATCTCGTTGCGCACGCTTTTCACGCCATTGACACCATGGGCGATCTTGTGCGCCATGGCTTTCTCTTCGGCGCTTTTCGCGAAGCCGGACAGCAGCACCGTGCCGTTCAGCGTCTCGACGCTGATCGCACCGGCATCAACCTGCTTGTTCTCGACCATGCGGGCCTTGATCTGCGTCGTGATGGTGGTGTCGTCGACATATTGGCCGACGGATGATTGATCGCGCACGACCGCGCAACCCGGCAGGGTCAGCAGTGCGGTGGCGGAGGCAAGGGCGATGAGGGATGATTTGATCAGCATGGTTTCTCCTGGTGTGAACTGTTTGTTATCGGTAAGGGTCTGGCGGTTTATCAACGCTCGAGAAGATCGGCCATCTCGTCTGCGTGTTCTTCCTCGTCGGCAAGAATCTCTTCCAGCAGCCTGCGCGTCGTCGGATCCTTGTCGCCAAGCAGGCCGATCAATTGACGGTAGGCTTCGACGGCAACCCGCTCGGCAACCAGATTGGCACGCACCATCGCCTGCAGATCGGACGAGTCGTCGTAGTCGGCATGGCTGCGCTGCAACAGCGTCGTCGGCGCAAAGTCCGGGTCGCCGCCGAGCTGGACGATGCGTTCGGCGATGCGATCGGCGTGCGACGCCTCCTCATTCGCGTGGACCATGAATTCATCGGCAACGGCCGGTGAAGACATGCCTTTCGCGGTGAAATGGTGCCGCTTGTAGCGCAATACGCATACCAGCTCGGTTGCCAATGCATCATTCAGCAGGCGCACGATGTCTTCGCGCCACGGGCCATAGCTTGGCGTGATCGCGCCATCGTCAAGACGGGAGCGGGCAGCTGCCAGCCCTGATTCGTCGAGTTCCAGCCGCTGATGCGTCGATTTGTTTTTCTGCTGGTCTTGCAAAGGGGTGTCTCCTCTTTGTTGCTCATGGCCGCGACGAGCCGCCTGTCAAGCCGACTCGTCGAGGTTGCCGGAGCCTCCGTCGAACGGGGGCGGAAGAATCAATGGCGGTCGCGCTTGCTCGGCGAGAGCAGCCAGGCCAGCAGGGCGCCGGCAGCCGCCGCGATCAGCAGCGACTTGACCGGTTCCTGACGGACATATGTCGCCGTCTTCTCAGAAGCGAGGTGAGCCTGGTCGCGCATCTGTTGCGACTTGACGCGGGCAAGTTCGACACTGCGCTGAGCCATCGACTCTGCACCGGTCGTGAACTTCTCGATCGCCGGGACTGCCGTGGCACGGGCGCTTTCAACCGCATGCGCGAGCTGATCGAAGGTCTGGTTTGCAATATCGCGCCCGCGGTCGGCTGCGGGGCGGTCCGCACCGGTCTTGCTGGCCGGGCTGCCGGAGCCGTTCGAGGAAGCGATGTTGGTGGAGGTCGATGTATTCATGGGCATTCTCTAGGGGGTTCGGGGATTGGCTCGGGTCGATCAGGTGCCGCGCTTGAGCAGTCCGTACAGGAAGCTCGCAACGGCCAGGATGGCAAACACGACGAAAAGGATCTTCGCGATGCCTGCAGCGCTCGCGGCAATGCCGCCGAAGCCGAACAGTGCAGCAATGATCGCGATGACAAAAAACACAACGGCGTAGTGCAGCATCTTCTTCTCCTTGTACCGGCCAGCGGTTGTTGTTGATGCTCAGAGCTTAGGTGCTGCCCGTGCCTGGCCGAATGGGATGCAGGGACTTCATGCTGTCGGCGACGCCTGTCCACGTCCGTAGGAGAGCTCCTACCCGCTTGCTGCTGCTCAACCCGCTGCTGGCGGCGCTGTGTCGTCGGGCAGCTTCGGCAGCGTCGCGCTGAGGCGCGTGCCACGACCACGCGCAGAATCGATTTCCATCCGGCCGCCTTCGGCTTCGACCCTGAAGCGCATGCCCAGCAGGCCGTGAGACGCGGTGTGCCGCAAGGCTGCCGGATCGAAGCCGACGCCGTTGTCCTTGACCTGGATCAGCGCACCGTTTTCCTGTCCGACCAGGCGGATCTGCACTTCGGTGGCCTTTGCATATTTGGCGATGTTGGTGCAGGCCTCCTGGACCAGCCGATATACCGTCAGTTCGGCCGACGACGACAGCCGCACGACGTCGAGTTGGGTATCGACCTTGATCTCCGAAGCCTCGGCAAACTCGCGCGCGAGGATCTCCAGCGCGGCCACCAGGCCGAGGTTCGACAAGGACGAAGGTCGCAGATCCTCGATGATCCGGCGCTTCATCGCGATGCCGCTGTTCAGCGTCTCGTTCAGGTGCGCCATCCTGGCAGCGGCTTCCGGGGAAATTTCCGGCAGCCTGGATTTCAAGCGGGCGACGTCCAGCTTGGCTGCCGTCAGCAGCGCACCGAGTTCGTCGTGCAGATCGCGTGCCAGGCGGCTGCGTTCGTCCTCGCGCGCAGTCTGCAGGTGGCGGGCAAGTTCGGTCAGCTGGCGGGTCCGCTCGACGGCGAGTGCCTCCATCTGGTCGCGTTCCTGCTGCAGCGTTCGCCGCTGCTCGTTGCGAAGCGTCTCGATCGCGACCCGCTGGCGCAGGTAGAGCATCAGTGCGATGACGCTCAATACCGTCATCACCGCGACACCGATGCGTCCGAGACGCAGCGTGGCCCGCACCGAGTTGCGCTGGTCGCTGATCTTGCCGGTTTCGTATTCGATCAATTGGTGCGATATCTTGCGCACCGCATCCATCTGTTCGCGGCCGATGTCGGTCAGCAGCAGGTGCAGCGCGCCGTTCGGATTGCCCTCCTTCACGAGTGCAAGCGAAGCCTGCATCTCCGACACCTTGCGGTCGATGCTCGACTTCAGTTCGGCAAACAGCGCCCGGCTCTGCGGGTCCTTGCTGTAGTGCGTCTCGAGCGGCTCGATCAGGCGCTGCAAAGCCTTGATCGACTCGTTGTAGGGCTCCAGATATTCATCGCGTCCGGTCAGCATGTAGCCGCGCTGCCCGGTCTCGGCATCGACCATCAAACGCAGCAGTTCCTGGTTGCGGGTGCGGATCTGGTCGGTCTGCTGGATCTCGTCGATCGAGCTGATCGCGCTGTGGTGCGATACCTCGCTGATGACCAGCATCAGGATCGCGATCATCGCGACCAATGGGAAGGTGTAGGGGCTGTCTCGCAACAGCTTCAGCACCTTCATCGGGGCGGCGTCGGCGGTGTCGTCGCGGCGGACCTGTTCAGTGGCTTGTGCCGGCATCACGTTCGGTGGCATGGCTGACACAGTAGTTGACGAGCGAATCGATCTCGTTCGATTTGTCGAACACCTTGTCGGCGCCGAGTTCGAGGCATTTCTGACGCATGTCGGCGGTTGCGTAGTTGCTCAACACGACCAGCTTGGCCTTGGTATTGCGCAGGTGCGGAGACGCCAGCACGCCAAGGCCGGACCCGCTTTTCAGGAAGATGTCGATGATCACCAGGTCGCATTGCTGCGAATTGACACTCAACCAGACGACGGCCGTCGCCTCGTCTTCCGCAGTGCCCACGACGTTCACCGGAGCCAGTTCTTCAAGCGTGGCAACGAGATTTTCCCGGATCACCGGGCTGTCTTCAACGATATAGGTTCTGAGATTCGCCATCCACTGCGCCGGTTGGTGGGGCTGAGCTGCGATTGCTTGCTCGCGCTCGGACTTCAAGTGTCGTCGGTTGCAGTTGTTGCATCTGTCGGCGGCGCGGTCCCCGCGCTGTAGGAGCCTTCCTACGTTGCCAACAGACAGCCGGCAGCGGCTGGCGCCAGCCGCGGCGAAATCGCAGGCGCTCGATCAGGGGCGGATCCGATGCACCTGCACCGAGACATCCATGCCGGCATAGGCATCGGCTTCACCGAACCAGCTGCCGGAGACCGGCGCAGCCTGGTTGGGGTCCCGGGCCACCGCAACGCGGATCAGCTGGGTGCCGCCGAGCAGGTTGTTGGTCGGATCGAACGGAACCCAGCCAGCGCCCGGCAGGTAGGCCTGCATCCAGGCGTGGGTTGCGCCGGCGCCGACTGTCGGCACCGGCGCATCGGCCGGCGCGACCAGTGGCGCGTCGGGGTCGAGCCAGTCCGGCCGGTGCAAGGCCGAGCCCGGCTCGTCGCGTGGATCGTCGGCGTCGAGCGCCGGGTCGTAGAGGTAGCCGGAAACAAACCGTGTCGCGATGCCGAGGTGGCGCGCGGCCTCCATCATCAGCAATGCGAAATCACGGCAGCTGCCGCTGCCGAGTTTAAGCGTCTCCAGCGGCGACTGCGTACCTTCCTCGTCGCGCGACGCATAACGAAAATGTTCGCGGATCGTCTCGTTCATCCGCACCAGCATCTGCCGCGTATAGGTCGGCCCCTGCTTGCTGAGAAACTGCCGCGCCCAGGCCGTCAGTTTGCCGTCCGAATCGTCGTAATGCGGCCGCAGGTAGTGTTCGAGGTCGAGGCGATCGGCCAGCGAATAGGCAAACGGATAGATCTCGGCTGCCGGCGACAACGGCAGCTCGAGGTTGTTGGTGTGCGCATGCTCGATCGTGAACGAACAGGTAAAACTCAGTTCGTCGGCCTTGTCGAGCGGCTGCACCAGAGCCACCGAATTCGAATACGGATCCTGGATCATCCGGATCGATGCGCTCGGTGACACTTCCAGATCGGTGGCCAGCACCCGCAGGTCATGACTGTCGCGCGGGCGGAAAACCACCCGGTGCTCGCCGAAGGTGACCGGCGAGTGGTAGCGATATGTCGTCGTGTGGACGATGTCGTAGCGGATCGGCATGGCCGGCGGGCGTTGGTATCAGACGCCGAGCAGGTCGACCTCGAACTGCAGCGTCGCATTCGGCGGGATCACGCCGCCAGCGCCGCGTGCGCCATAACCGAGTTCGGGCGGGATGATCAGAATCCGCGTGCCACCGACCTTCATGCCCTGCACGCCTTCATCCCAGCCGCCGATCACCATGCCGGCCCCGAGCTTGAACTTGAACGGGCTGCCTCGGTCCTTGCTGCTGTCGAACTTGCTGCCGCGTTCGCCGTCGTTGTAGAGCCAACCGGTGTAGTGCACCTGCACCTGCTGGCCAGCCACTGCTTCGGCGCCGTCGCCCTGCTTGACGTCTTCGTACTGGAGCCCGGATTCGGTCGTGATCATCGTGTCCTTTCGTTGTGGCCGCCGCGGCGGCGCGTCATTCGGTGCACGCATTATCCCGGAGCGCCGCGCGGCGCCGTCGGCGGGTAGATCATCGACCAGTGCGTGACCGCTTCGGCCAGCCAGTCCGTCAGGCCGTCGGCGTGGTGGCGCAGGCCGAGCGCTTCGCCGGCGCGGCGCAGCACGTCGAGCGGACGGTCGGCATCGATCGGCTGTGCGCCGGTCTGTTTGGACAGTTTCTGCCCGTCGTCCGCCAGCACCAGTGGCGTGTGCAGATAACCCGGCCGAGCCAGCCCGAGCAGCTGTTGCAGGTGGATCTGCCGCGCGGTGTTGTCGGCCAGGTCCTCGCCGCGCACGATGTCGGTGATGCCCTGATCCGCATCGTCGACGACGACTGCCAGCTGGTAGGCCCACAGGCCATCGTTGCGCAACACGACAAAATCACCGACGGTCGAACCGAGTTCCTGCTGCTGCGGGCCGAGCCGCCGGTCGGTCCAGTCGATTAGCAGCGGCGACGCGGTGGTCGCGCAGCGCACGCGGACCGCGCAACGTTCGGCAGGATCGATGTCGTGGCGGTCGCGGCAAGTGCCCGGGTACGGCAGTTCGGCGTGGCGCGCGCGCGCGATGCCGCGGGCGTCCCAATAGGCAGCGATCAGGCTGCGGCTGCAGACGCATCGGTAGGCCAGCCGGTTCGCAACAAGCTGGTCCAGTGCCGCCTGGTACAGACCGCTGCGGCGCGACTGCCAGACCGGCGCCTCGTCGGGCAACAGGCCGCAGGCGGCCAGCTGGCGCAGGATCAATTCATCGGCGCCGGCGACGCAGCGCGGCGCATCGACATCCTCGATGCGCACCAGCCAGGCGCCGCGATGCGCACGCGCATCGAGCCAGCTGGCCAGCGCGGCCACCATCGAGCCGGCATGCAGCGGGCCGGTTGGTGACGGTGCGAAGCGGCCGCGGTATGGCATCGGCGGGCGGGGCTAATCGACCCGGCTGGCCCGTGGACCGGCGTGGCGCTCGAGCAGCGCCCGCTGGGTTGCCGGGCTGGCCAACTGGTCGAGCCACCATTTCAGCGCATTGCCGACCGGCACCTTGCGGCCACCGCCACCGCCGGCAGCCTGCCGCCACGCATAACCGAGACTGGCCTTGTGGGTGCCGCGCTCGGTTGCCTTGCAGACCAGGCGGCCGGCCGCGATGTGTTCGCGAGCCAGCGGTTCCGGCAGGTGGCCGCAGGCAATGCCGCGGATCTGCGCCTCGATTTTTGTCGCGGTCGTCGGCACGGTCAGCACATCCTGGCCGGCCAGCATGTTGACGCTGGCCGGCGCCATCCGCTGTGCCGAGTCGGCGACCGCGACCGCGCGGTGCCTGATCAGCTGCGCATCGGAAATCGGTTCGGTCGCCGCTGCCAGCGGATGGTGTGGCGCCACTGCAAAAACGAATTCGAGTTCGCCGAGCGGGCGCAGCTGGAAACCGCTGTGCGCCTGGTCCGAGCCGGGGCGCCGCGAGACGCCGATCGCCAGATCGGCCTGCCCGGTCACGAGCGCCTCCCAGGTGCCGGTCAGCACCTCGGTGCGCAGCCGCAGCCGGGTCGGCGGGCCGCCGGGGCCATCGGCCGCGGCCGCGCTGGTCGGGCACGGCTGGCTGTAGAAGGCTTCACACAATTCGAGGATGGTGTCGCGCGAAATCACGCCATCGACCGAGATGCTCAGCTGCGACTCCCAGCCGGTCGCAATCCGCTTGACGCGGTTCGACACCGCCTCCATCTCCTGCAGCAGCCGCCGACCCTCGTGCAGCAGTTCCCGGCCGGCGGCGGTGAATTCAGCCTGCCGGGAGCGCCGGTCGAACAGCAGCACATCGAGCGCCTCCTCGAGCTGGCGCACGCTGTAGGTCAGCGCCGACGGCACCCGGCCGAGTTCGCGCGCCGCGGCGGCAAAGCTGCCAGTGCGGGCGATTGCGTCGATCATCGTCAACGCGTCGGGGGTCAGGACCTTGTGAGACATGGGCGGCGCGCCGGTGCGGCAGGGCAGGGTGGCGCTTCATGATATTTGAATGGATGCTTGAATCGGCAACCAATGCGCTGCGCGATGGTCGCTTCTACATTCGAGAGATCGAAAGGAGCATCTGATGATCGAGATCCGCCGGGGCCATCAACGCGGTTTTGCCAACCACGGCTGGCTGCAGAGTTTCCACAGTTTTTCGTTTGCCGATTACCTCGACCCGCGCCGCATGGGCTGGGGCAACCTGCGCGTCATCAACGAGGACCGGGTCGCGCCGGGCCGTGGTTTCGGCTCGCACAGCCACCGCGACATGGAGATCATCAGCTATGTGCTCGATGGCGCGCTGGCGCACCAGGACAACCTCGGCAACCATGCGACGATCGTGCCCGGCGATGTGCAACGGATGAGCGCCGGCAGCGGCGTCACCCACAGCGAGTTCAACCATTCGCCGAGCGACGCCACCCACTTCCTGCAGATCTGGCTGCTGCCGGATCAGCGCGCCATTGCGCCGTCGTACGAGCAGCGCCACTTCGATGCCGCCAGCAGGCGCGGGCAGTTGCGGCTGGTCGCCAGCCGCGACGGCCGCAACGCGTCGGTCAGGCTGCACGCCGATGCCGACCTGTTTGCCGGCCTGTTCGACGGTGATGAGGCGGCGGAACTGGCACTCGACCCGGCGCGCAAGGCCTATGTGCACCTGATCAGCGGCCGCCTGGCGGTCAACGGCGAGGTGCTGAACGCCGGCGACGCGGCCTTGCTCAGCGACAGCGGGCGGCTGCGACTTGCCGATGGCGATGCGGCGGAGGTACTGGTGTTCGATCTGGCGCCGTAAAGGCTAGGCAGCGACTTGCAAATGCGGGTCGAGCGCGATGCGCTGGTCGAAGACAAAACATTCGCCTTCGAAATGCCGTCCGCCGACCTGCTCGAAATAGGCGAGGATGCCGCCGTCGAGTTGCAGCACGTTGTCGAAGCCGGCCTCGGCGAGAAACAGCGCCGCCTTTTCGCAGCGGATGCCGCCGGTGCAATAGCTGACGACGGTCTTGCCGGCAAACTCGGCACGCCGCGACAGCGCGGCATCCGGCAGTTCGCTGAAGCGGCTGGTCTGCAGGTCGACCGCATCGACAAACCGCCCTTGCTCGACCTCGAAGCGGTTGCGTGTATCGAGCAGCACGACCGGCCGGCCCGCGTCGTCATGGCCGGCGTCGAGCCAGCGCGCGAGCGTCGGCGCATCGACCGCCGGCGCGCGACCCTGTTGCGGTCGGATCGCCGGGTGGTTCATCCGGATGATCTCCCGTTTGTGCTTGACCAGCAGCTTGCCAAACGGCACCGCGTCGGACCAGCTTTCCTTCGCGACGAGGCCGGCGAAACGTGGGTCCTCGTGCAGCCAGGCCAGCCAGCGCCGCAGGTCGGCCGCGATGCCGGCCAGGAACAGGTTGATGCCTTCCTCGGCAAGCAGCACCGTGCCTTTCAGTCCGGCGGCAGCGGCGGATTGTTCGAACCGGGGCCGCAGTTCGGCTGCATCGGGCAGCGCCACGAAGCGGTAGGCGGAGATATTCAGGATCGTCGACACCGGGGGATTTTAGCGGCGCTGCCTACAATCCCTGGATGCCCTTCATCCACCTGCGAACCCATACCGAATTCTCGATCGTCGACGGCAGTTTGCGCATCGGCGACGCGATTGCCGCAGCGGCGAAGGACGGCCAGCCGGCGATGGCAATCACCGATCTGGGCAACCTGTTCGGTGCGGTCAAGTTCTACGGTACGGCGCGCAAGGCGGGTCTGAAGCCGCTGATCGGTGCCGATGTCTGGCTGGCACCGGAAGGCGGCGAGCGCCGCCATGACCAGCATCCGAGCCGGCTGCTGCTGCTGGTGCAATCGAACCGCGGTTATCTGAACCTTTGCGAACTGTTGTCGCGAGCCTGGCTGCAGACGCCGGCTGGCAACCAGCGCAACCAGGGCTGGCTGCAATGGGACTGGCTGGCCGAGCTCGGCGACGGGCTGATCGCATTGTCGGGTGCCGACCTCGGCGCCGTCGGCCAGGCGCTGCTGGCGCAGGATCCGCAGCGGGCCAGCCAATTGGCGCAGCAGCTCGCGGCGCTCTTCCCGGGCCGCTTCTACATCGAGCTGCAACGGGCCGGACTGCCGAACCATGAAGCCCACGTCAGGGCGGCGGTGCCGCTGGCTGCCGAACTCGGACTGCCGGTCGTCGCGACCCACCCGGTGCAGTTTCTCGAGCCCGACGATTTCGAGGCGCACGAGGCGCGCGTCTGCGTCGCCGAAGGCGAGACGCTGACCAACCCGCGGCGCATCAAGCGTTTCGGCCAGCAGCAGTACCTGCTGAGCCAGCAGCGGATGGAGGCGCTGTTTGCCGATATTCCGAGTGCGGTCGTCAATACGATCGAGATCGCCAAGCGCTGCAACCTCGAACTCGTTCTTGGCAAGCCGCAGCTGCCGGATTTTCCGACGCCGCTGCGCGACGGCGTGCCGATGCCGATGGCCGACTATTTCCGGCTCGCGTCGCACCAGGGTCTGGAGGAGCGGCTCGAACTGCTGTATCCCGATGTGGCCGAGCGCGATCGGCAGCGGCCGCGTTATGTCGAGCGGCTCGAATTCGAGATCGCGACGATCCTGAAGATGGGTTTCCCGGGTTATTTCCTGATCGTTGCGGACTTCATCAACTGGGCGCAGAACAATGGTTGCCCGGTCGGGCCGGGCCGGGGATCGGGCGCCGGCTCGCTGGTGGCGTATGCCTTGAAGATCACCGGCCTCGACCCGCTGCGCTACAACCTGCTGTTCGAGCGATTCCTGAACCCGGAACGGGTTTCGATGCCGGACTTCGACATCGATTTCTGCCAGGCGAACCGGGACCGGGTGATCGACTATGTGAAGCAGCGTTATGGCCGCGATGCGGTCAGCCAGATCGTCACCTTCGGAACGATGGCGGCGAAGGCGGCGCTGCGCGACGTCGGCCGCGTGCTCGGCATGGGTTATGGCCACGTCGATTCGATCGCCAAGCTGGTGCCAGCACCCCCAGGCAAGACGGTGACGCTGGCGCGGGTGCCGGAGTCGCCCGACCCCGGGATCATCTATGCGCGCAAGGAGGCGCCGGAGATCGAGCAGCGCGAGGCGGCCGAGGAAGAGGTGGCCGAGCTGCTGTCGCTGGCTGCTCGCGTCGAGGGCCTGACCCGCAATATCGGCATGCACGCCGGCGGCGTGCTGATTGCGCCCGGCAAGATCACCGATTTCTGCCCGCTTTATCTGCAGCCCGGCAGCGACAGCGCGGTCAGCCAGTACGACAAGGACGATGTCGAGGCGATCGGCCTCGTCAAGTTCGACTTTCTCGGCCTGGCGACGCTGACCATCCTCGAACTCGCGAAGGAATTCATCGTCGCGCGCCGGCCAGCGCTGAAGGATTTTTCATACGAGACGCTGCCGCTCGACGATGCGCGCGTCTACCGCTTGTTCTCCGAGGGCCGCACCGAATCGGTCTTCCAGTTTGAAAGCGCCGGCATGCAACGCATGCTGCGCGATGCGAAGCCGAGCCGGCTGGAGGACCTGATCGCGCTGAATGCGATGTTCCGCCCCGGCCCGATGGAGAACATCCCGAGTTTCTGCGCGCGCAAACATGGCCGCGAGGACGTCAGTTACCCGCACCCGCTGCTCGAGGCGGTGCTCGGCGAGACCTACGGCATCATGGTCTACCAGGAACAGGTGATGCAGGCCGCGCAGGTGCTCGGTGGCTACTCGCTCGGCGGCGCCGACCTGCTGCGTCGCGCGATGGGCAAGAAGAAGGCCGAGGAAATGGCCAAGCACCGCGAGATCTTCCGCAACGGTGCGGCGGAAAAGGGCATCTCGACCGCGGTGGCCGACGAGGTCTTCGACCTGATGGAGAAATTTGCCGGCTACGGCTTCAACAAGTCGCACGCCGCCGCTTACTCGCTGCTGGCCTATCACACCGCGTGGATCAAGGTCCACTGCACCGCCGAATTCTTTGCCGCCAACCTGACGGTCGAGTCCGACGATACCGACAAGCTGCGGGTGTTGTGGAATGACGCCAAGGCCTTCGGTGTCGAACTGCTGGCGCCGGATGTCAACCAGGGCACCGCCCGCTTCGAGCCGGTCGGCGACAAGACGATCCGTTACGGCCTCGGCGCGATCAAGGGCACCGGGCTCGGCGCGATCCAGGCGATCGTCACCGCACGCGATCAGGGTGGTCCGTTCAAGAGCCTGTTCGATTTCTGCGCCCGGGTCGACCGGCAGCGCATCAACAAGCGGGTGATCGAGGCGCTGATCAAGGCCGGCGCCTTCGACGGCCTGCACCCGGACCGGGCCGCGATGATCGCCAGCGTCGGCCTCGCGCTTGAATGGGCCGATACGCAGGCCGCCCATGCCGATCAGGTCGGCCTGTTTGACTTCGGTCCCGACGATGCGACTGGCAGCCATGCCGCATCGACCGTCGAGCCGCCGCTGGTCGATGCGCCGCAGTGGAGCATCCGCGAGCGGCTCGGCCACGAAAAGGCGGCACTCGGCTTTTTCCTGTCCGGCCATTTGTTCGACCAGAGCGCCGACGAGGTGCGGCTGTTCGCAAAGCGGCAGATCGCCGACCTGATCGACAGCCGCGAGCCGCAGCTGCTGGCCGGCATCGTCAGCGATCTACGCATCATCAACGGCCAGCGCGGCCGGGTCGCAATCTTCAAGCTCGACGACAAGTCGGACGCGATCGAATCGGTTGTTGCCGAAGACCTGCTGAACGCAAACCGCGAGTTGCTGAAGGACGACGAACTCATCGTCGTGCAGGGCAAGGTGCAGAACGACAGGTTTTCGGGTGGCGTGCGGCTCAATATCCAGCAGATCTGGGACTTGGCCGAGGCCCGCTGCCGCTTCGGCAAACACCTGCGGATCGAACTCGATGCCGCATTGCCACCGGTCGACAGCCTGATCCGGCAGTTTCCGGCACGCCGCAAGGCAGGCGAACACGGCGAGTCGGTCGAGGGGCTTGGTGTGCGGCTGATTGTCCGGCGGCAAAACGCACGTGCCGAGATCGATCTGGGCGAGGACGGCCGCTTCTTTCCGAGTGACGAGGCGCTCGGCTGCTGGCGCGAGGCCAGTGGCGGACGGGCCCGTGTCGTTTACGAATTGTCACCGGCCGGGCATTGACCTGAGGAACCAGTGGGCGTCTGATGGACTCGGAGCCGGATGGCCTGCTTGTTGACGGCTCCCATCCACCGAGACTGAGACCTCTGCCATGAAACGATATCTGCTTGCTTTTTCGATCTTCGCCGCCGCGGTGCCGGCAGTGGCGAGCGACGTCGGGGTGACGATCGGCTTCGACCAGCCGGGGGTTTATGGACGCATCGACATCGGCCGAGCGCCGTCGCCGCCGGTGCTGGTGTATCCGCAGCCGGTGGTGATCGCGCCGTCGCCGGTCGCGGTTTATCGCCAGCCAATCTACCTGCATGTGCCGCCCGGCCATGCGAAGAAGTGGAGCAAGCACTGCGCAAAATACAACGCCTGTGGGCAGCCGGTCTATTTCGTCCAGGATCGCTGGTACCGCGATGTCTATCGGCCCGTTTATCACAGCCATTCGCACGAGTACGACAAATACGAGCGCAAGCGCGAGAAGGAGTACGACAAGTACGAGCGCAAGCGCGAGAAGGAAATGCGCAAGCGCGAGAAGGAATGGCACAAGCAAGAGAAAAGACATCACAAGAAGCACCATCACGATGATTGATGGTGACGGCTGGCGCTGATCCGGCTTTGACGACGCCAGTGCGCTGCCTACACTGCGGCAAATGCCGCAGCTGCCAGCATCTGCCCACATCCCGGTCACCGGCCTGATCCTCAGTGGTGGCGGGGCACGTGCCGCCTACCAGGTTGGCGTGCTGCATGCCTTGTCGCAAATCCGGCGCGAAGTGATCGCGCGGCAACGTGCTGCGGGTCCGGGCGAGGCCCGCCGCGCTTTGACTGCCAATCCGTTCCCGGTGATCGCCGGCACCTCGGCCGGCGCGATCAATGCGGCGGCGCTGGCGTGTCGAGCCGATGACTTCGACGCCGCCGTCGCCGATCTGGTCAATGTATGGCGCGGGTTCAGCGCAGAACAGGTCTACCGCACCGACAGCCTCGGCATCGCCAGAAGCGGCGCCCGCTGGCTGACGATGTTGTCGCTGGGTTGGCTGATTGCACGCTGGAGCCGGGCCCGCCCTCGTTCCCTGCTCGACTGCAGTCCGCTGAGCGGCCTGCTGCAGCGGCTGATCGATACCGCACGCATCGACCGCATGGTGGCCGAAGGCCATCTGCATGCCGTTGCCGTCACCGCATCGAGTTATGGCACCGGCCAGCACCTGACCTTCTACCAGTCGCTGGAACATATCCTGCCGTGGACGCGGTCGCAGCGGATGGCACGTCGCTGTTCGATCGCATGTGAACACCTGCTGGCGTCAGCCGCGATCCCGTTCGTCTTTCCGGCGGTGGCGTTGCCGATCGACGGCCGGATCGAATATTTCGGTGATGGTTCGATGCGCCAGTCGGCACCGATCTCGCCGGCGGTTCACCTCGGGGCCGAGCGCATCCTGGTGATCGGCGCCGGGCGGATGCATGAGCCGCCCGACGAACAGCGCTCGAGCAGCGAATATCCGAACCTTGCCCAGATCGCCGGCCATGCGATGTCGAGCATTTTTCTCGATGCGCTGGCGGTCGACGTCGAGCGGCTGCAGCGGATCAATTCGACGCTGGCGCTGCTTGCGCCGCAGGCCCGTGCTGCATCGGTGCTGCGGCCGATCGACGTGCTGGTGATTTCACCAAGCCAGCGGCTCGACGATCTGGCCGCGCGCCACCTCGGCAGTCTGCCGGGACCGATCCGCGGCCTGCTGCGGGTGGTCGGCGTCTCAGGCGAGGGGGACTCGGCGCGCGGCGCTGCATTGGCCAGCTATCTGCTGTTCGAAACCCCATACACATCAGAACTGATCGACCTCGGCATCGCCGATACGCTGCAGCGGCGCGCCGAGGTGATCCGGTTTTTTGGCTGGACCGACGAAGCCGTCGTCGCCGCGGCCGCCGTCGGCGGTTGAGGCTACTTTTTCGCCGGCTTGTTGTCGGCGGCCTTCGGCGCGGCCGGCTTGGCCGCATCCGACTTCGCATACGCGGTGCCGTTGACGGTCAGCCCGGCCTCGGACAGCTTGCCGGCATTGCCGGTGCCCAGACCCTTGACGCGATCGATCATGTCGGGCCAATCCTTGAACGGGCTTTTCTTGCGCTCGTCGAGCAGGCGGGTCGACATCGCCGGACCGATGCCCTTGATGCTCTCGAGTGCGGCCTGGTCGGCCTTGTTGATGTCGACCGCCGCAAAGGCAGCGGCTGCGAACAGGCTTGTCAGGGCGGCCAGCAACGTGGCCAGGCAGTGCTTGAACATGGTGTTTCCTTGGTCGGTGGTTGAAGAAATGCGCCGCATCGCGCCGCCCGACCAGTGAAACTCAAGCCTGGCTGGCCAACCACCCCCCGTAGCGGGCAACGCCGTCCCCCACTGGGGCGAACTGGTGTTCGCAGCCGACCGCGCGCAGGCGCGACATGTCGGCTTCGGTGAAGCATTGGTATTTGCCGACCAGTGCCGGCGGGAAATCGATGTACTGCACGAGCCCGGCCTGCACCATCTCGGGCAGACTCATCGGCGGCTCGCCGCGCTGTGCACGCACCGCATTGACCGTTGCCTCGGCAACGTCGTTGAACGGCTGGGCGCGGCCGGTGCCGAGGTTGAAGATGCCGTTGCGATCGGGATGCTGCAAAAACCACAGGTTGACCGCGACGACATCGTCGACGTGGATGAAATCCCGCGATTGCTGGCCAGGCGCATACCCGCCGTATTCGCCGAACAGCTTGACATGGCCGGTGTCGCGCATCTGGTTGAAGTGGTGGAAGGCGACCGAGGCCATCCGCCCCTTGTGCTGTTCGCGCGGCCCATAAACGTTGAAATAGCGGAAGCCGACGACCTGCGATGTCGCGTGGTCGATCATCCGCCGCACGACGTTGTCGAACAGCAGTTTCGAATAACCGTAGACATTCAGCGGCTGTTCGAATTCCGGCACTTCGCGGAATTCGCTGCTGCCGCCATAGGTCGCCGCCGACGAGGCATACAGCAGCCGCGTGCCCTGCGCCTGGCAGGCGTCGAGCAGCCGCTTCGAGCAGCGGTAGTTGTTGTCGAGCATGAAGCGGCCGTTGTGCTCCATCGTGTCGGAACACGCGCCTTCGTGGAATACCGCATCGACCTTGCCGAGTTCGCCGGCGGCGAAGCGCTGGTAGAACTCGTCCTTGTCGAAATAGTCGGCGAGCGACGCGCCGAGCAGGTTGCGGTATTTCGGCCCGTCGGTCAGATCGTCGACGGCAATGACATCATCGATGCCGATCGCATTCAGGCCGTGAACGAGGTTGCTGCCGATCATTCCGGCAGCGCCGGTAACCACGACTTTCATCTGGACTCCTTCCTGCGTGTTGCCACGCACATCTCGCGGCAGCGCTTCAACTGCCGAACAATTCGTCGTATTCCACACTGGCGGTGCCGAATTTGCCGACGACGATGCCGCCGGCGCGGTTGGCCACCGGCATCGCGTCGCGCAGCGCGACGCCGGCCGCCAGCATCACCGCCATCGTCGCGATCACCGTGTCGCCGGCGCCGGTGACATCGAAAACCTCTCTCGCATCGGCGGCGACCTGGGTGTGTCCGGCGATGCCGTCGGGGGCGTCGAACAGCGACATGCCGTCCTCGGAGCGCGTCAACAACAGGCCTTCGAGGCCGAGCTGGGTGCGCAGCGAATGGGCGCGCCGGTGCAGGTCGATTTCATTCGCCCATCCGCCAACCACCTGCGCGAGTTCGCTCTGGTTCGGCGTGATCACGGTCGCACCGGCATAACGGCTGTAGTCGACGCCCTTCGGATCGATCAGCACCGGAATGCCGGCCGCACGCGCCAGTTCGATCATCCGCGGGATGTGGGTCAGGCCGCCCTTGCCGTAGTCGGAAAACAGCACCGCGTCGTGGTCGGGCAGCACCCGCTCGAAGTCGCCGAGCATGCCGGCCAGCACTTCGTGGTCGGGCTGATTCTCGAAATCGACGCGGATCAGTTGCTGGGCGCGGCCGATCACCCGCAGCTTGACGATCGTATAGAGCTGTGGGTCCTCGCCGAGCAGCGCCTCGACGCCGTGCCGCGCGAGCAGGTGCTGCAGCTTGCGCGCCGCATCGTCTGCGCCGACCACGGTCATCAGCGTCGCCTTGGCGCCGAGTGTCTGCACATTCAGCGCAACGTTGCCTGCGCCACCGAGGCGCTCCTCTTCATGGGTGATCCTGACCACCGGCACCGGCGCCTCCGGCGAGATGCGATCGACCGCGCCATACCAGTAGCGGTCGAGCATCGCATCGCCGACCACCAGGATGCGTTTGGCCGCGAGCTGCTCGCGTGTCGGGTGGGGAAGGTCAGTCGTCATCCAAGATCCTCGAGCAACTGGGGCGGGTAGGTATCCCAGTTGAGACAGCCGGGGCATTGCCAGAAATAGTGCTGGGCCTCGAAGCCGCAGGCTGCGCAGCGATAACGCTGCAATGGTCGCGCGGCACGCGCCAGCGCCTCATCGATCAGCGTGCGGTCGCCGCCGTCATCGGCCGCAGCGGTATCGAGCTGCAGCAGCGCGCGCGCGGTCGACAAGGTCGGGTGCTTGCGCAGGTGTCCGCGCAGCCGCGCTCTGCGCAGCTCGGGCGCCGGATCGAGCACCGCAATCGCATCGAGGATCGCCAGTCCCGGCTGGCGGTCGGCCAGCGCGCTGAGGGTCGCCAGCGCGGTGTCGGCCTGACCGATCTGGCGGGCGCTGTCGGCAAAATCGACGGCGACCAGCCCGAAGGTGGCCGGATGCGAGACCAGCAAGCTGCCCCATTCCTGCAATGCCGCAGCGTGGTCGCCGCGTTGCCGGGCGCGCTGGCCGGCCAGCACCATCGGCCGCGCCGCCAGCGGCGCCGCCTCGCGGGCGCGGCGCAGCGCGTCCTCGGCTTCGCCCGGCGCCTGACGGGCATCGGCCTCGAGCGCCAGTTCGCACCAGTAGTGGGCAATGCGCGAAGCATAGGAGCCGGTCCCGCTGCGCTCGAGCTTGTGCGCGACGTCGACGGCAGCGCGCCAGTTGCGCGAGCGTTCATGCAGGCTCAGCAGCGCGAGCCTGGCTTCGGTATCGAAGGTGGTGCCTTCAAGCGCCTGCCAAGCTTCCTCGGCGCGGTCGAACAGACCTGCCTTGACGAAATCCTGCGCCAGCGCATGCTGGGCGCGGTCGCGGTCGGTGCGGGTCAGGTCGGCACGGCTCAACAGGTGCTGGTGGACGCGCACAGCCCGTTCGTATTCGCCGCGCCTGCGGAACAGGTTGCCGAGCGCGAAATGCAGTTCGGAAGTGTCCGGGTCCTGCTGCACCGCCTCGATGAAGGCATCGATCGCCTTGTCGTGCTGCTCGTTGAGCAGCAGATTGAGGCCCTTGAAATAGGCGCCGGGCGAGTCGGTGCGCTCGCGCCGCCACTGGCGCAGGTCGAGACGCGATGCGAGCCAGCCGATCGCAAATGCAATCGGCAGGCCAAGCAGCAGCCACCACGGCAGGTCAAAGTCCATCGCGGGGCGGATGCGGCCGCTGGTGCTCGCTGGCCGGTGCGGTGGCGGGAAGGTTGGTCTTGCCTGGCGCCTCGCTTTCCGGGCCGCTGGCACGGCGCGCGACACGGCGGTGTTTCCACCAGCTCGGCACCATCGCGAAGACGCCGAAGGCGCAACCGAGTGCAAACGCGGTCAGCACGATGAAGACCATCGGCGCGCGCCACTCGTAGCCGAAGAACCAGTGAACGCCGGCATCCTGCTGGTTGTTCAATGCAAATGCGAACAGGATGAAAAAAACCAGGGCTCGCCAGAGCCAGATCAAGAACCGCATGCGCCCTCCTGTGCCGATTCTAGGATGCAGGCTGCGGACAGCCTCAGCGCGGCTGCTGTTCTGCCACGACGGCGGCGTCGTGATGGGCATCGACGGCCTCGCGCAGCGCCTTGCCCGGCTTGAAGTGAGGGACCAGCTTTTCCGGGATCAGCACCTGGTCGCCGGAACGCGGGTTGCGGCCCTTGCGCGGCGGACGCCGGTTGATCGCAAAACTGCCGAAACCGCGGATCTCGATCCGGTGGCCGCGCGCCAGCGAATCCGACATCGCATCGAGGATGGTCTTGATCGCGAATTCGGTATCGCGGTGCGTCAGTTGGCTGAATCGTTCGCCGAGCAAGGCCACCAGGTCGGATCGGGTCATGGGTTCAGGGAGTTGGTTGGAGAAACGGCCATCGCGCCGGGGGGCGGGATGGCCGTCGTCGGGAAGGAGGACGGCGCGCAGGCGCCGTCCCTGCCGCTGGCGATCAGTTGTTCTGATTGTCCAGCTTGGCCCGCAGCAACGCGCCGAGGCTGGTCGTGCCAGCGGTCTCGCGCTCGTTGCTCTGCGACAGGCGCTGCATCGCTTCCTGCTGGTCGACGCTGTCCTTGGCCTTGACCGACAACTGGATCGAACGCGTCTTGCGGTCGACGTTGATGATCACGGCGGACACTTCGTCGCCTTCCTTCAGCACGTTGCGCGCGTCCTCGACGCGGTCGCGGCTGATTTCGGAAGCCCGCAGATAGCCGGTGACATCGTCGTTCAGCTGGATCTCGGCGCCACGCGCGTCGACCGTCTTGACCTTGCCGGTGACCGTCATGCCGCGGTCATTGACCGTCGTGTAGGTCGTGAACGGATCGCTGTCGAGCTGCTTGATGCCCAGCGAGATGCGCTCGCGCTCGACATCGACTGCCAGCACGATCGCTTCGACTTCCTGGCCCTTCTTGAAGTTGCGAACCGCGGCTTCGCCCGGCTCGTTCCACGACAGGTCGGACAGGTGGACCAGGCCGTCGATGCCGGCAGCCAGGCCAACGAAGACACCGAAATCGGTGATCGACTTGACCGGGCCCTTGACGCGGTCGCCGCGCTGCACCGTGGTCGAGAACTCTTCCCACGGATTGGCCTTGCACTGCTTCATGCCCAGGCTGATGCGGCGCTTGTCCTCGTCGATCTCGAGCACCATGACCTCGACCTCTTCGCCGAGCGAAACGATCTTGCTCGGAGCGACGTTCTTGTTGGTCCAGTCCATCTCGGAGACGTGCACCAGGCCTTCGATGCCCGGCTCGATCTCGACGAATGCGCCGTAGTCGGCGATGTTCGTGATCTTGCCGAACAGGCGGGTGCCGTTCGGGTAACGACGCGACACGCCGAGCCACGGATCGTCGCCGAGCTGCTTGATGCCGAGGGAGACGCGGTTTTTCTCGGCGTCGAACTTCAGGACCTTGGCCTGCAGTTCCTGGCCGACCTGAACGACTTCGCTCGGGTGGCGGACGCGGCGCCAGGCCATGTCGGTGATGTGCAGCAGGCCGTCGATGCCGCCGAGGTCGACGAAGGCACCGTATTCGGTGATGTTCTTGACGACGCCGTCGACGATTGCACCTTCGTGCAGCGTCTCGAGCAGCTTGGCACGCTCTTCGCCCATCGAAGCCTCGACAACAGCGCGGCGCGACAACACGACGTTGTTGCGCTTGCGGTCGAGCTTGATGACCTTGAACTCCATCGTCTTGCCCTCGAACGGGCTCATGTCCTTGACCGGACGCGTGTCGAGCAGCGAGCCCGGCAGGAAGGCGCGGATGCCGTTGACGAGGACGGTCAGGCCACCCTTGACCTTGCCGTTGACGGTGCCGGTGACGAAGTCGCCGGTCTCCAGCGACTGCTCGAGCGACATCCACGACGCCAGGCGCTTGGCCTTGTCGCGCGACAGGATGGTGTCGCCATAGCCGTTCTCGATCGCGTCGATCGCGACCGAGACGAAATCGCCGACCTGGACTTCGAGCTCGCCCTGGTCGTTCTTGAATTCTTCAATCGGTACGTAGGCTTCGGATTTGAGGCCTGCGTTGACCACCACGAAGCTGTGTTCGACACGGACGACTTCGGCCGAGATGACCTCGCCGGCGCGCATGTCGGAGCTTTTCAGCGACTCCTCGAACAGCGCGGCAAAAGATTCCATGCCTTCGTTGGTGGCAGTTTCGGTTTGTGACATTAGGTATTTCCGGTGCAGCCGTCGTGTCGACGGACCGCGGGGTTGGAGTGAACAAATCCGCCGCCTTGGCGTGCCGGGTATCCGTGAATGGCACTGAGGGAAGGCGACGGGCGAAAAACACCGTCGGCATTGCGCGGCCCCGGGCAGGGCCATTCGCTCAGGCAAACGGCTGGCGTTGTTCCCAGGCTTTCAGCACGACGTCGACGGATTGCTCGATCGTCAATGCCGAATTGTCCAGATGCAACGCATCCTCGGCGGGTTTGAGAGGCGATGCGGCGCGGCTTTTGTCGCGCAGGTCCCGAGCTTCCAAACCTTTTCGAAGGTCGTCGATATTAGCCGAAATCCCCTTGGAAATCAATTGCTTATGGCGCCGCTCGGCGCGCATCGCGGCGCTGGCGGTAAGAAATACCTTCAACCTGGCCTCGGGAAATATCGCGGTGCCCATGTCGCGGCCGTCGGCGACCAGCCCCGGCACGCGGCGGAATGCCAGCTGCTGGCGGCGCAGCGCCTCGCGCACCGCCGGGATGCTCGAAACCTGCGAGGCCATCGCGCCGACCTCTTCGGCGCGCAGCAGGTCGCCGACATCCTCGCCGTCGAGCAGGATCAGTCCGCCGTCGAAGCGCAGATCGAGCCCGTTGGCCAGCGCTGCCAGCGCCGCCGCATCGTCGGCTGCGATCTGCCGGCGCATCGCCGCCAGCGCGGTCGCCCGGTAAACCGCCCCGGAATCGAGAAACTGGTAGCCGAGCGCCTTCGCGACCGCGCTGGCGACGGTGCCCTTGCCGGAGGCGGTCGGCCCGTCGATCGTCAGCACAGGAATCTGCTGGATTGGCGTCTCGACGACCCCGAACAGTGTTTCGAAAAATTCGGGAAAGGTCTTGCCGACGCAGCGCGGATCGAGGATTCGCACCGGCACACCGGGCTGGCCGAGCAATGGATTGAAGGCGGCCAGCGCGAGGCACATCGCGATGCGGTGATCGTCGTAGGTGGCGATCGTTGCGGCCTGCCAGCTCTGCGGCGGCGTGATCTCGATGAAATCGGCGCCTTCGACCACCGAGGCACCGAGTTTGCGCAACTCGCAGCCCATTGCGGCGATCCGGTCGGTTTCCTTGACGCGCCAGCTGGCAATGTTGTCGAGCCGGCTGCTGCCGTTCGCAAACAGCGCCATCACCGCCAGCGTCATCGCCGCGTCCGGAATGTGGTTGCAGTCGATGCGGATCGGCCGCAACGGAAATTCGCCGCGTTTCACCTCCAGCCAGCCCGGCCCGCTGTCGATGTGCGCGCCCATTGCGCGGGCGGCGTCGACAAAGCGGATATCGCCCTGGATCGAATCGGCCCCGACACCTTCAATTCGCAGTGCGTCGCGGTCGGCCGCCAAGGCGCCGAGCGCGATGAAATACGACGCCGACGAGGCGTCGGCCTCGACATGGATGCTGCCGGGCGACCGGTAATGGCTGCCCTGGGCGATCGTGAAGCGCTGCCAGCCGTCGCGTTCGACGTCGATGCCGAAGCGGCGCAGCAGCTTCAGCGTGATCTCGACATAGGGTTTGGAGATCAGTTCGCCGTCGACCTCGATCGTCCGCGAGCCGCCCTCGCAGATCAGCGGCAGAGACAGCAGCAGCGCGGTCAGGAACTGGCTCGAGACATCGCCGCGGACGCGGATCGGCGCCAGCTCGCCGAACTGCTGGCTGCCGGGTCGCAGGCGCAGCGGCGGGTAGCCCTGCTGGCCGAGGTAGTCGATCGAGCAGCCGAGCTGGCGAAGCGCGTCGACCAGGTCGCCGATCGGCCGTTCATGCATCCGCGCGACGCCGCTCAGCTCGAACTCACCGTCCTGGGTCGCCGCGAGCAGTGCCAGCGCGGCGGTCAGCGGCCGCATCGCGGTACCGGCGTTGCCGAGAAACAGCGATGCCCGCCGTGCAATCAGCCTGCCGCCGAGTCCGTCGATGCGCACGCCGTCGGCGAGCGGATGGACGCCGCAGCCCAGCGCGCGCAATGCATCGAGCATCACCCTGGTGTCGTCGGATTCGAGCAGGTCGTGAACCTCGGTGCTGCCTTCGCACAGGCCGGCCAGCAACAGCACCCGGTTCGAGATGCTTTTTGATCCGGGCAGGCGCACCGTGCCGGCAGCCCGGTTCAGCGGTGGCAGGTCGATGAATCTCGTGTCGTACATCGCAATGGCGTTCAGGGTGTGGCCTTGCGCCGGCGGCTGCCGCTGGCGCTCCAGCCGCTGCGGCCGTCGGAAGCGGCGCGGATCAATTCTTCCAGCGCGGCCTGGTCACCGCTGCGCATCACGTGTTCGAGTGCGTCGAGCGCCTGCCGGAATCGCATCGATTGTTTCAGCACCTCTTCCCGATTGGTCCAGAGGATGTCGCGCCACACCTTCGGGTCACTGGCAGCGATGCGGGTGAAATCGCGGAAACCGGGGCCGCCCATCTCGAGGTAGTCGACGCCGGCCGGCTGGCCGAGGATGGCATTGAAATAGGCATAAGCCAGCAGGTGTGGCAGGTGGCTTACCGCGGCGAAGGTGGCATCGTGCGTTTCCGGCGTCATCACCTGCACCCGGCCGCCGACTGCGGTCCAGATCGCCTCGGCGCGCCTGACCCGTTTCGGCTCGGTCTGCGCAATCGGGGTCAGCAGCACGTTGCAGTCGCGGAACAGGCTCGCTTCCGCATGAGCAACGCCGGCCTGTTCCTTGCCGGCAATCGGATGGGCCGGCACAAGATTCGGCAGCCGCTCGCGCAAGACGCGCCGCGCCGCGTCGACGACGTCACGTTTGGTGCTGCCGACATCCATCAGCAGCACATCGGGCGACAGTTCGTCGCGGATCGCACGAAACACCGCTTCGGTCTGCGTCACCGGTACCGCCACCAGCACCATGTCGGCGCCGCGCACCGCCGCTGCGGCCGAATCGACGCCGCTGTCGATGACGCCGAGCGCGCGGGCCTGGTCCAGCGTCGCTGCCGTCGGACTGCTGCCGACCACATGCTCGACCAGCCCTGCCGCCTTCATCGCCATCGCAAACGAGCCACCGATCAGCCCGCAGCCGATCAGCGACATTCTTTTAACCGAAAGGACGGGGGAATCGGCCACGTTGCGGTTTGCCCTTGTTGGATCGAGAGGCCTGCGGCGTCAGTGGCTGTCGACAGGATAGGTGCCGAGCAGCTTGAAGAATGCGCAGGCCGCGCGCAGTTCCTGCAGCGCCTTCGCGACATGCTGCTGGTCGGGATGGCCCTGCAGGTCGATGTAGAAGTAGTACTCCCACTGACCCGAGCGTGCCGGCCGCGACTCGAAGCGCGTCATCGAGACGCCGTGCACCTTCAGCGGCGCCAGCAGATCGTGGACAGCGCCGGGCCGGTTCGGTACCGAGACCACCAGGCTGGTGCAGTCGAGGCCGGATTGTTTCGGCTGCGGGTGTTTGTCCGGATGGGCGACGATCGCAAAGCGGGTGCGGTTGTGTGCATCGTCCTGCACCGCCGGCGCGACGTTGTGCAGGCCGAATTCGCTCGCCGCACGCGTGCTTGCCAACGCCGCGATCGATTCATCGAGGCTGGCCAACCGGGCGCCCTCGGCATTGCTGGTCACCGGCCGCCGTTCGGCATGCGGCAGGTGCAGGCTGAGCCAGGCATGGCATTGCGCCAGCGCCTGCGGGTGCGCGCAGACGGCGCTGATGCCTTCGGTGGAATTGAGCTTGCGCAAAAGGTTGTGGCGCACATACAGGCTGGTTTCGCCGATGATCGCCAGCGGTGTCGTCAGGAACAGGTCCAGCGACCGCGTCACGACCCCCTCGCTGGAATTCTCGACCGGCACGACGCCGAAATCGGCGCCGCCGCCGCTGGCCGCGTGGAAAACCTCGTCGGCATTGACACACGGCACCTTGACGATCGACGAGCCGAAAAAGCCGAGCGCCGCCTCCTCGCTGAAGGTGCCGGCCGGGCCCAGGTAGGCGACCCGGCTCGGTGTCTCGAGTGCGCGGCAGGCAGACATGATCTCGCGCCAGATCGGCGCGACGCTGTCGCGCAGCAACGGACCCGGGTTGCGCTGCTTCAGGTTGTCGATCACCTGCGCTTCACGCTCCGGGCGGAAGGCTGCCGATCCTTCCTTCTTCTTCAGCTCGCCAACCTCGTGCGCGAGCGACGCGCGCCGGTTCAACAGCGCCAGCAATTCGAGGTCGACCGCGTCGATGCGGGAGCGCAATTCAAGCAGTTCAGGCTGGATCGAGGATTCGTTTGCGGAGGCCATGGTCGACAGCGACGGTTGAGTGGTGGTTACTTCTTCTTCGAAGCGGAACCGGGCGCCAGCTTCGGATCGCCTTTCTCGGCAAGCGGCGGCAGGCCGAGGGCACTGCGGATCTCCTGCTCGAATTCGAACAGCTTCGGATCGACCAGTGGCCGGGATTCGGCAACCAGCTTCTGCATGAAGCCGTCCTGGATGCCAGGCAAGGCCTGCTGGTATTTGCGCACCACCGGCGACTCGAGCCAACCCAGCAACTGGGTCAGTTCGGCCTCGCTGAAATCGGCTTCGAGCTGGCGGCCGAACATTTGCGGCGCCAGCGCAACCGCACGGCCCCGCACGATCGGCGCGGTTTCTTCTATATAGCGTCGCGCCGCAGCCTGGATCCGCCTGGCCGCAACCTCCGGCCCTTCAGCTGATCCGCGTTTCGACAATGCGGTGCCGGCATCCTGGACCATCAAGGCGGCAGGCCGTTCGACCAGCGCCTGGGCGAGCTGCTCGATGCCCGGCATCTGCAGTTGCACGATGCGGGCAGCGAGCTCCTTTTTCGATGGCGACGCCTGGGCCGCGGCCGGCACGGCGGTCCACAGCGCCAGGCTGCCGGCCAGCAAGGCCGCCGCCGTTCGCCGCCAGGCGCCGCGAACGGTCATTCGTCGCTGCCCGCCGACGCGTCGCCGTCTGTCGATGCGCTGTCGTCGGCCGGTGTGCTGTCAGTCGACGGTTCGGCATTCGCATCGTTCTCGACGATGCGCTGCAGACCGATCAGCTTCGACTTCGGATCCAGTGCGATCAGCGTCACGCCCTGGGTCGCCCGACCGAGCTGGCGGATTTCGGCGACGCGGGTGCGCACCAGCACACCCTTGTCGGTGATCAGCATGATCTCGTCGTCCGGCCGCACCAATGTCGCCGCAACGACCTTGCCATTGCGCTCGGTCTGCTGAATCGCGATCATCCCTTTGGTGCCGCGGCCGTGGCGGGTGTATTCGACGATGCTGGTGCGCTTGCCGTAGCCGTTCTCGGTCGCGGTCAGCACGCTTTGCTCTTCATCTTCGGCCACCAGCATCGCGATCACGCTCTGGCCCTCGTCGAGGTTCATGCCGCGCACACCGCGTGCATTGCGGCCCATCGGCCGCACGTCCTCTTCGTCGAAGCGCACCGCCTTGCCGCTGTCGGAGAACAACATCACATCATGCTGGCCGTCGGTCAGCGCGGCGCCGATCAGGAAGTCGCCGTCGTCGAGGTCGACCGCGATGATGCCGGCCTTGCGCGGGTTGCTGAATTCGGTCAGCGCGGTCTTCTTGACGACGCCCTGGGCGCTGGCCATGAAGACATAGCGGTTGTCCGGGAAGCTGCGTGCCTCGCCGGTCAGCGGCAGCACGACGTTGACCTTCTCGCCCGGCTGCAACGGGAACATGTTGACGATCGGCCGGCCGCGCGAATTGCGCGAGCCCTGCGGCACTTCCCAGACCTTCAGCCAGTAGACCCGTCCCTTGTTCGTGAAACAGAGGATGTAGTCGTGGGTGTTGGCGATGAAGAGGTCGTCGATCCAGTCGTCTTCCTTGGTCTGCGTCGCCTGCTTGCCGCGGCCGCCGCGTTTCTGCGCGCGGTATTCGGCCAGCGGCTGGCTCTTGATATAGCCGGTGTGCGACAGCGTCACCACCATGTCGGTCGGCGTGATCAGGTCCTCGGTGCCGAGGTCCTGCGCGTTCAGCACGATCTCGCTGCGTCGCGCGCCGAGCTTGGTCTGGCCGAATTCCTGCTTGATCGCGGCCAGCTCGTCGGAAATGATCGTCGTCACCCGCGACGGCGTGGCCAGGATGTCGAGCAGGTCGGCGATCACCGCCATCACATCCTTGTATTCATTGAGGATCTTGTCCTGCTCGAGCCCGGTCAGGCGCTGCAGTCGCATCTGCAGGATCTCGCCAGCCTGGTCTTCGCTGAGCCGATACAGGCCGTCGCCCTGCAGGCCGTAGCTCGGATGCAGGCCTTCCGGCCGGAAGGCCGCGCGGCCACCCGGCGTCTGGCCCTCGGCACGGGCGAGCATCTCGCGCACCATCGACGAATCCCAGCTCTTGCTCATCAGCGCGGCCTTCGCGACCGGAGGCGTCGGCGAGCTCTTGATCGTCGCGATGAATTCGTCGATGTTGGCCAGCGCAACCGCCAGACCCTCCAGCACATGGCCGCGTTCGCGCGCCTTGCGCAGTTCGAACACGGTGCGCCGGGTCACGACCTCGCGCCGGTGCTCGAGGAAGATCGCGATCAATTCCTTCAGGTTGCACAGCTTCGGCTGGTTGTCGATCAACGCAACCATGTTCATGCCGAAGGTGTCCTGCAGCTGCGTCTGCTTGTACAGGTTGTTCAGCACCACCTCGGGCACTTCGCCGCGCTTCAGCTCGATCACCACCCGCATGCCGGACTTGTCGGACTCATCCTGGATATGGCTGATGCCCTCGAGTTTCTTCTCGTGCACCAGCTCGGCCATCCGCTCGAGCAGGTTCTTCTTGTTGACCTGGTAGGGGATCTCGTCGACGATGATCGCCTGGCGCTGGCCACGGTCGATATCCTCGAAGTGCGCCTTTGCGCGCATCACGACGCGGCCGCGACCGGTGCGGTAGCCGTCGCGCACGCCGGCGGTGCCGTAGATGATGCCGGCGGTCGGGAAGTCCGGCGCCGGCACGATCTCGATCAGTTCGTCGATCGTCGCGTCCGGATTTTTCAGCAGGTGCTGGCAGGCGTCGATCACCTCATTGAGGTTGTGCGGCGGGATATTGGTCGCCATGCCGACCGCGATGCCGCCTGAGCCATTGACCAGCAGGTTCGGCAGCCGCGACGGCATCACCAGCGGTTCTTTTTCGCTGCCGTCGTAGTTCGGGCCGAAATCGACCGTTTCCTTGTCGAGATCGGCGAGCATCTCGTGGGCGATCTTCGACAACCGGATTTCGGTGTAACGCATCGCCGCGGCGTTGTCGCCGTCAACCGAGCCGAAATTGCCCTGGCCGTCGACCAGCATGTGGCGCATCGAGAAATCCTGCGCCATCCGCACAATGGTGTCGTAGACAGACTGGTCGCCGTGCGGGTGATATTTACCGATCACGTCGCCGACGATACGGGCCGACTTCTTGTAAGGGCGGTTCCAGTCGTTGTTCAATTCGTGCATCGCGAACAATGCACGCCGGTGCACCGGCTTCAGGCCGTCGCGGGCGTCGGGCAGGGCACGGCCGACGATCACGCTCATCGCGTAGTCGAGGTAGGAGCGGCGCATCTCCTCTTCAAGGCTGATCGGCAGTGTTTCTTTAGCGAACTGTGTCATTCCGGTGCACCCGAGCCGCTCACGGGAGCGGGGTTGAGAGAGGCCAAGCCATCCATTCTAAGTTGTCGCCCGGTGTGGCATCCATGCAACATTGACGCAAGCTGCGGCGGCAGAGGGCGCTGAAAACGGGTTCGCGCAATGCCCTATGGCACAATCTGGCGAGTGGTAAGCACCTGCGAAAGTAAGGGTTTGCCAGTATTTTCCGGATCCTGTTCGGACGTTTTGCAGAACCTACTGCGCTTTCCCTCGAGAGGAGAACCATGAAGAAACTGAACAATGTGGCGTCGATCTTCGCAACCGCTGCTCTCGCCGTTGCAAGCTCGGGCGCCTTCGCCCAAGCCAAGACGATCGACAACTGGGTGAACCCCAACGGCCTCGTCTGGAAGAACGGCACCAATGAGCTTTGCTGGCGCGATGCCTTCTGGACCCCGGCGACCGCTGCTCCCGGCTGTGATGGCGCACTGAAGGCTGCTGCTCCCGCACCGGCTCCGGCTCCCGCCCCGGCTCCTGCCGTCCCGGCCGTTCCGCCGCGCGCAGCTCCTGCTCCGATGCCCGCTCCGGCTGCTCCGCCGGCAGTCGTGGCTGCTCCGACCAGCGAGAAGGTGACGTTCGCCGCAGACGCATTCTTCGACTTCGACAAGTCCGAACTGAAGCCCGAAGGTCGCGCCAAGCTCGACGACCTGGTCAGCAAGATGAAGGGCATCAATCTCGAGGTGATCATTGCCGTCGGCCACACCGACTACATCGGCAGCGACGCATACAACCAGCGTCTGTCGATTCGTCGTGCCGAAGCCGTCAAGAACTACCTGGTCGGCAAGGGTGTCGAGAAGAACCGTGTCTACACCGAAGGCAAGGGCGAGAAGCAGCCGATCGCTGACAACCGCACCGCCGAAGGCCGCGCGAAGAATCGCCGCGTGGAAATCGAAGTGGTGGGCACGCGCACCCGCTGATAAGTTTTCGTTCTCGACGGAACTTGAAACCCCGCTTCGGCGGGGTTTTTTATTGCCTGTTGCCGGCCACTCCATCGAGTTCAGAGGCGGCGGCAATTTCGGCGATGTGCCCCGACAAGGCGGCGGCCGTAGCGGTGATGATGGCGCCTGGCGGCCTGCTCCCGCGGTGTGCATGCTGCGTTGCGCAATCGATCGGGCCGGCGAGGGCCGGGCTGCTGCCGGCGTGCCTGGCATGGCTGGCGCGCTTAGCGTATGCCGGGTAGTCCCACCGAAACGGCAGTTGGGCAGCGGCCGGTGCGATCGGCGTGCTTGGCGCTGCATCGCAGCAAACCGCCAGGCAACAAAAAACCCGCCGGGTCGAAGACCGGGCGGGTTGATTCGGAAAACCGCTGCGTATCAGCGCAGTTTGGTTTCCTTGTACATCACGTGCTTGCGCGCCTTCGGATCAAATTTCATGATCTCGATCTTTTCCGGCATCGTCTTCTTGTTCTTGTCGGTCGTATAGAAATGACCGGTGCCGGCAGAAGACTCCAGCTTTACTTTTTCACGTCCACCTTTGGCCATGGTCTGCTCCGTAGGTCAGGTTTCAGATTTCGCCGCGGGCGCGAAGGTCGGCGACGACCTTCTCGATGCCCACCTTGTCGATCAGGCGCAGTGCGGCATTCGAAATGCGCAGACGCACCCAGCGGTTCTCGTTTTCGAGCCAGAACCGGCGGTATTGCAGGTTCGGCAGAAAGCGACGCTTGGTCTTGTTGTTGGCGTGGGAAACGTTGTTTCCCACCATCGGGCCCTTGCCCGTGACTTGACAGACGCGTGCCATCACGCTGCTCCCATCTACAAAAAATCGGAATTGCCGGACGACTTCCAGCAAAGACTGTCGATTATAGCCCGCTTTTGCCGCGAGCACCAAACCCGGCCCGTCATTGCTCCAGGAAGCGCTGCGCGTCGAGGGCTGCCATGCAGCCCGTTCCGGCGCTGGTGATCGCTTGCCGATAGACATGATCCTGCACGTCGCCGGCGGCAAAGACGCCCGGCACGCTGGTCATCGTCGCCATGCCGGCAAGCCCGCTGCGGGTGATGATGTAGCCGTCCTTCATCTCCAGCTGTCCGTTGAAGATGTCGGTATTCGGCTGGTGGCCGATCGCGATGAAGCAGCCGCTGACCGCCAGTTCGCTGGTGCTGCCATCCTGGCTGTTGCGGATCCGCACGCCGGTCACGCCGCTGTCGTCACCGAGCACCTCGTCGAGCGTTTGCCAGAGGTGCAGTTCGATGTTGCCGCTGGTCGCCTTGGCAGTCAGCTTGTCGACCATGATCGGCTCGGCGCGGAATTTGTCGCGGCGATGGATCAGGTGGACCTTGCTCGCGATGTTCGACAGGTACAAGGCCTCCTCGACCGCGGTATTGCCGCCGCCGACGACACATACCTCCTGGCCGCGGTAGAAAAAGCCGTCGCAGGTCGCGCAGCCGCTGACACCACGGCCCATGAATTTCTGCTCCGACGGCAGGCCGAGGTATTTCGCCGACGCGCCGGTGGCAATGATCAACGCGTCGCAGGTATAGGTACCGGAATCGCCGGTCAGCGTGAACGGTCGGTGTTCGAGGTCGACGGTATTGATGTGGTCAAAGACGATCTGCGTGTTGAAGCGTTCGGCATGGCGCTGGAAGCGTTCCATCAGCTCAGGGCCCTGCACGCCGTCGACATCGGCCGGCCAGTTGTCGACGTCGGTCGTCGTCATCAGCTGGCCGCCCTGGGCGATGCCGGTCACCAGCGTCGGTTGCAGATTGGCTCGTGCGGCATAAATCGCCGCGCTGTAGCCGGCCGGGCCGGAGCCGAGGATCAGGACACGGGAGTGAAGGGGCTTGGTGCTCATGATGTCGAAGGGTCGCGCCGAATGGCCGTTGGACGATGGATCAGCCCGCGAGTTTCCCATGCCCGGCGCTGCGGACGGATAGCAGGGGTTGATCGCGCCGATAGCGGCCGGGCCGCGGCCGGGTTATAAGAACGCCTTCCGGTCTGCCGCATCCGGCGCGCACCGTGCAAGCAGGTGGGCCACGGCTGGCCCGCGTCGACGTCGCGCCGGCCCGATCGCGCGTGTTGACCAACGATGATGAGCCATCCGGTATTTGCGCAACCAGAGGATCTGCCATGGCGATGCTTTCGAACCTCGACCTGATACGTCGGGTGCCGCTGTTTTCGATGTTGACCAACGAGCAGGCGCAGGGTATCGCCGACAGCGTCGTCAAACGCCGCATGCGGCGCGGCGAACTGGTGATCGAGGCCGGTCGCAAGTCGAATGCGCTGTTCATCCTGCTGACCGGCCGGGCGCGCGTGATCGCCGCCGACGAACGCGGGCGCGAGGTGATCCTTGCGGTGCTCCATGCCGGCGACTATGTCGGCGAGATGAGCCTGATCGACAACGAGCCGCATTCGGCGACCGTGCGCACCGAGGTGCAGTCGGACATGCTGGTGCTCGGCCGCGCCGAATTCGCGCGTTGCCTGCCGGAAAATTCCAGCTTGTCGTACGCGATCATGCGCGGCCTGGTGCAGCGCCTGCGCAATGCCGACCGGCAGATCGAGTCGCTGGCGCTGCTCGATGTCTATGGCCGCGTTGCACGCAGCCTGCTCGACATGGCCGAGACTGTCGGCGAAGAGCGGCTGATCCGCAGCAAGGTGTCGCGCCAGGACCTGGCGAAGGTCGTTGGCGCATCGCGCGAGATGGTCAGCCGGGTGATGAAGGACCTCGAGGAACGCGGCATGGTGCACACCCGCGAGGATGGTTCGGTGCTGATCACCAGCCGCCTGAAGACCTGAGGCCGATCGCGGTGCGGCGCGTCCGGATCGTGTGCCGCGCCGCTGTTGCAAACCGTCGGCCGGTGCTGCCGGAACCGGTGCCTGATCCGCGACAATGTCGGCATGACATTTCCGCTTGGATCCCTGCGTTCGGAGGCCAGCCCTCCAGCTTCGAATACGACCCGGTCGACGCGCGCCGCTCGCACGGCCGCCAGCACTGATTCGGCCCCGGTTTCGATTGCCCACTGGCGCGAGCAGATCATCGTGCTGGTCGGCGGCGTGTTGTGCCTGCTCGCCTTCATTGCGCTGCTGACCTACAGCGCCACCGATCCGGCATTCTCGACTTCCGGCAACCGCTATCAGGCGATCAACAACAAGGCCGGTGCGATCGGCGCCTGGGTCGCCGACCTCGGGCTGTTCCTGTTCGGCTATTCGGTCTGGTGGCTGCTGCTGGTCGGCGTGCGCAACTGGCTTGGCGCACTGGCGCGCCTGCTGCGCTCGAGCCATCAGCCGGTGGTCGCCCCGGCCCCGCCGATGCGCTGGGCATTCTGGATCGGTCTGCTGCTGCTGCTGTGCGCGAGCAGTGCACTCGAGTGGACCAGGCTTTATCAATGGGAGTCGCACATACCGGGCGGCCATGCTGGCGGCGTGCTTGGCCAGTTGCTCGGTTCGGCCAGCCAGCGCGGGCTCGGGTTTGCCGGCTCCGGCGTATTGTGGATCGCGGTCGGCGTGGTCGGCGTCGCGCTCGCCTTCCGTTTCTCGTGGTGGCGGCTGGCCGAGCGCATCGGTGCCACAGTCGACGGCTTGTGGGCCAGGCGGCTGCAGCGCAGGGCCCAGGCCGAGGATGTCCGGCTCGGCGAACGCGCGCTGCGCGAGCGCGAGCAGGTCGTCGACAGCGCGCAGCAGCAGCGGCAGGTCGAGCATGTGCCGGTCGTGATCGAGCCGCCACCGCCAACGCCGCCGCGCAGCGAGCGGGTTGCGAAGGAGAAGCAGGCGCCGCTGTTCAACGAGTTGATAGACACCAAGCTGCCGCAGGTCGATCTGCTCGACGCCGCGCCGATGAGCCGGGTCGAGACGGTGACTCCCGAAACGGTCGAGATGACCTCGCGGCTGATCGAGAAGAAGCTGCAGGATTTCGGCGTCGAGGTCCGGGTCGTCGCGGCATCGCCGGGCCCGGTCATCACGCGCTATGAAATCGAACCCGCCACCGGCGTCAAGGGTTCCCAGGTCGTCAACCTCGCGAAGGATCTGGCGCGCTCGCTGAGCCTGGTCAGCATCCGCGTCGTCGAGATCATTCCGGGCAAGACGACGATGGCACTCGAATTGCCGAATGCGAAACGGCAGACGATCCGGCTGTCGGAAATTCTCGGTTCGCAGGCCTACAACGACGCCCATTCGCAGCTGACGATGGGCCTGGGCAAGGACATCGTCGGCAATCCGGTGATCGCCGACCTGGCGAAGATGCCGCACTGCCTGGTCGCCGGCACGACCGGTTCCGGCAAGTCGGTCGGCATCAACGCGATGATCCTGAGCCTGTTGTACAAGGCCGAGGCGCGCGACGTGCGGCTGATCCTGATCGATCCGAAGATGCTCGAGATGAGCGTCTACGAGGGCATTCCCCACCTGCTCGCGCCGGTCGTCACCGACATGAAGCAGGCCGCCAATGCGCTGAACTGGGGCGTCGGCGAGATGGAGCGCCGCTACAAGCTGATGAGCAAGCTCGGTGTGCGCAACCTGGCCGGCTACAACAAGAAGATCGCCGAGGCTGCCGAGCGCGGCGAGACGATCGGCAATCCGTTCAGCCTGACTCCCGAAGCACCGGAGCCGCTCGAGCGGCTGCCGTATGTCGTGATCGTGATCGACGAACTGGCCGACCTGATGATGGTCGTCGGCAAGAAGATCGAGGAATTGATCGCGCGGCTGGCGCAGAAGGCGCGCGCCGCCGGCATCCACCTGATCCTCGCGACGCAGCGGCCGAGCGTCGACGTGATCACCGGCCTGATCAAGGCCAATATCCCGACCCGGCTCAGTTTCCAGGTCAGCAGCAAGATCGACAGCCGCACCATCCTCGACCAGATGGGCGCCGAGGCGCTGCTCGGACAGGGCGACATGCTGTACCTGACGCCGGGCGGCGGCGTGCCGGTGCGGGTGCACGGTGCCTTCGTCAGCGACGACGAGGTGCACCGCGTCGTCAACTATCTGAAGAGCCAGGGCGAGCCCGACTACATCGACGGCATTCTCGAGGGCGGCACGATAGACGGCGAGGGCGACCCGGCAACCGCCGACATGCCCGGCGGCGGTGGAGGCGAGGCCGATCCGATGTACGACCAGGCGGTTGCGATCGTGCTGCAGCACCGGCGCGCGTCGATCTCGCTGGTGCAGCGCCATCTGCGAATTGGTTACAACCGTGCCGCGCGCTTGCTGGAACAAATGGAACGATCCGGGGTCGTATCGGCGATGGCCAGCAATGGCAACCGCGAAATCATCGTTCCCGCACGAACCGAGTAATCCCTTGAAACTTCACCGAATTGTTGTTGCTGCCGTGCTCGGCCTGGCCGCGCTTGCGGCCCGCGCCGATGCCGTCGATCTGCTGAAGCAGTTCGTTCGCGACGTCAATGCCGGCCGCGCCGACTTCACGCAGACCGTCACCTCGCCGGACGGCGCAAAGAAAAAGACCTCCAGCGGCAGCTTCGAGTTCGCCCGGCCGAACCGTTTCCGCTTCATCTACAAGAAGCCGTTCGAGCAGCTGATCGTCGCCGATGGCCAGAAGGTCTGGATCTACGACACCGACCTGAACCAGGCCAGTTCACGCAAGTTTTCGCAGGCCCTCGGCGCAACGCCGGCAGCGCTGCTGGCCGGCGGCAACCTCGAAAAGGATTTCGAGCTGTCGGCATTGCCCGATCGTGATGGCCTCAGTTGGGCGCAGGCGCTGCCGAGGATCAAGGAAGGCGGCTTCAATGCGGTGAAGGTCGGCTTCCGTGGCAAGCAGCTCGCTGCGGTCGAGATCCTCGACGGTTTCGGCCAGCGCTCGCTGCTGCAGTTTGGCGGCTTCGAGACAGATGTTTCGTTTGCGCCGCAGCATTTCAAGTTCGTGCCGCCCGCCGGCGCCGATGTGATCGAGCAGTAGTCAGGATGGCCAGCCCGAGCCGCGCGACAATGCCGCGATGGGATCGACACAGCTGCCATTGACCGACCTGCTCGATGATCGGCAGCATGCCGCCGCCGAGGCGGCGCCGCTGGCCGAGCGGATGCGGCCGAAGACCCTCGACGATGTGATCGGCCAGCGCCACTTGCTGGCGCCGGGCAAGCCGCTGCGTGCGGCCTTCGACTCCGGGCGGCTGCACTCGATGATCCTGTGGGGCCCGCCGGGCGTCGGCAAGACGACGCTGGCGCGGCTGATGGCCGACGGCTTCGATGCCCAGTTCATCACGATGTCGGCGGTGCTCGGCGGCGTCAAGGACATCCGCGAGGCGGTCGAGCGAGCTTCCGCCGCGCAAGCCGCGGGCCGGCGCACGGTGCTGTTCGTCGACGAGGTGCACCGCTTCAACAAGGCGCAGCAGGATGCCTTTTTGCCGCATGTCGAGTCGGGTCTGCTGACCTTCATCGGCGCCACCACCGAAAACCCGTCGTTCGAAGTCAATTCGGCGCTGTTGTCGCGGGCCAGCGTGCATGTGCTGAAGTCGCTCGACGACGATGAACTCGGCGCATTGCTCGACCGAGCGCGTGATCTGCTCGCCGCACCGGTGATGACGCCGGCGGCGCGCGAGCGGCTGATCGCCTATGCCGACGGTGACGCCCGGCGGCTGCTCAATGCCTATGAAAACCTGATCCGCACCGTGGCGGCAGCCGAGCCGTCGCAGCGCGACGGCGAAATCGACGAAACCCGGCTCGAGTTCGCGCTCGGTGAACAGATGCGGCGCTACGACAAGGGCGGCGAGGCCTTCTACGACACGATCTCGGCGCTGCACAAGTCGGTGCGTGGCAGCGATCCGGATGCCGCGTTGTACTGGCTGGTGCGCATGCTCGACGGCGGCGTCGATCCTCTGTACGCGCTGCGCCGGCTGATCCGGATGGCAGCCGAGGATATCGGCCTGGCCGATCCGCGGGCGCTGCGCATCACGCTGGATGCGGCGGCAACCTATGACCGGCTCGGTTCGCCAGAGGGCGAGCTCGCGCTTGCCGAGGCGGTGGTCTACCTCGCGATCGCTCCGAAGTCGAATGCCGTCTACCGCGCATTCAATGACGCCAAGGCGCTGGTCAAGCGCGGCGGCAGCCGGCCGGTGCCGCTGCGGCTGCGCAATGCGCCGACCCGGCTGATGAAGGACCTCGATTACGGCCGCGGGTATCGGTACGCACACGACGAGGCAGGCGGCTTTGCAGCCGGCGAAAGCTACTGGCCGGATGACATGGCTGCGGTGCGGCTGTACCAGCCGGTTCAGCGCGGGCTGGAAATCCGCATCGGCGAGCGGCTGGCCGAGTTGCGCGCGCTGAATGACGCGGCGCAGCGCGAGCGCTGACGCCGCGCCGGCACCAAACCTCGATCGACGGCAGAGGAAAAATCCAGCGGGGAATACCCGGCCCCGGGCGGTCCGCGCGCGCTGGATAGAATTCGCCACCGTTGCGCGGGCCGGCGGCTCGCGCACGACGGCGCAGATGCAATTGGCGGGGTTCTTGCTCTTGACCTCGAAGCGCCAGCGTGGTGAGCGGGCGCTTTCGCCCGGCATCGGAATCAGGAGACCCCGCATGGATATCTTTCTTCAGCAGATCATCAACGGTCTGGTGCTCGGCAGCATGTATGCGCTGGTGGCACTCGGCTATACGATGGTCTACGGCATCATCAACCTGATCAACTTCGCGCACGGCGATGTGTTGATGGTCGGCGCGTTGACAAGCTGGACCATCGTCATCGCACTGGCCGACACGGGCATGCCCGGGTGGGGCTTGCTGGTGATCTCGTTGATCGGCGCGATCATCTGCTGTTCGGCGCTGAATTTCGTGATCGAGAAACTGGCCTACCGGCCGCTGCGCAATGCGCCGCGGCTGGCGCCGCTGATCACTGCGATGGGCATGAGTTTGTTGCTGCAGACGCTGGCGATGATCATCTGGAAGCCGAATCCGAAGCCCTATCCGCAGCTGCTGCCCATCGAGCCGTACGAAATCGGCGGCGCAGTGATCAGCGTCACGCAGTGCATGATCCTCGGCCTGACGGTGGTCATCCTGTCGGCGCTGATGTACCTCGTCAACCGCACCAAGCTCGGCCGCGCGATGCGCGCCACCGCCGAGAATCCGCGCGTTGCCGCATTGATGGGCGTCAAGCCCGACATGGTGATCTCCGCGACCTTCATCATCGGTGCGACGCTCGCCGCGGTGGCCGGCGTGATGTGGGCCAGCAACTACGGCACCGTGCAGCATGCGATGGGCTTCCTGCCCGGTCTGAAGGCCTTCACCGCGGCGGTTCTCGGCGGCATCGGCAACCTGGCTGGCGCGGTCGTCGGTGGGCTGTTGCTCGGACTGGTCGAGGCGCTGGGTGCCGGCTACCTCGGTCAGCTGACCGGCGGCGTGCTCGGCAGCCACTATGCCGACATCTTTGCCTTCATCGCGCTGATCCTGGTGCTGACGCTGCGCCCGTCCGGCTTGCTTGGCGAGCGGGTCGCCGACCGGGCCTGAGCGGAGGGCGACAAGATGAAGAACAAGATCGTCGTCTTTCTGATCGCCGCGGTGCTGCTGACGGCGTTGCCGCTGTTCGCCGGTTATTTCGGGCAGGGCTGGGTGCGCATCCTGGCGCTCGCTCTGCTGTACGTGCTGCTGGCGCTCGGCCTGAACATCGTGGTCGGTTATGCCGGCCTGCTCGATCTCGGCTATGTCGCGTTTTATGCGGTCGGCGCCTACATGTACGCGCTGCTGGCGTCGCCGCACCTGACCGAGAACTTCGAATGGATCGCACAGCTGTTCCCGGGCGGCATGCATGCGCCGTTCCTGCTCGTTGTGCCATTGGCCGCCGGGCTGGCGGCGATCGTCGGCGTGCTGCTCGGCATGCCGGTGCTCAGGCTGCGCGGCGACTACCTGGCGATCGTCACCCTCGGCTTCGGCGAGATCATCCGCGTCTTCCTGAACAACCTCGAACATCCGGTCAACATCACCAACGGACCGCGCGGCATCGACCGCGTCGATTCGATGCACATCCTCGGCTTCAATGTCGGCAAGGGCATCGATATCGGCAATCTGTTCGTTCCGTCGGTGACGCTGTATTACTACCTGTTCCTCGGCCTGGTCGTCTTCAGCGTCGTGATCAGTCACCGCCTCGAGCTGTCGCGCATCGGCCGCGCCTGGATGGCGATCCGCGAGGACGAGGTTGCCGCGAAGGCGATGGGCATCGACACGCGCAACATGAAGCTGCTCGCATTCGCGATGGGCGCCACCTTCGGCGGCGTCTCGGGGACGATGTTTGCCGCCTTCCAGGGCTTCGTGTCGCCGGAATCGTTCAGCCTGATGGAAAGCATCATGATCGTCGCGATGGTCGTGCTCGGCGGCATCGGCCACCTGCCGGGCGTGATCCTCGGTGCGGTGTTGCTGGCGGCGCTGCCGGAGGTGCTGCGTTACGTCGCGGCGCCGCTGCAGCAGATGACCGGCGGGCGGCTCGATGCGTCGATCCTGCGCCAGCTGCTGATCGCATTGGCGATGATCGGCATCATGCTGGCCCGGCCACGCGGCCTGTGGCCATCCCCCGAACATGGCAAGGCTGCCGAGTCGAAGCGCGCCGCCTGAGGAATACGCCAATGACGACAACGATTCTCAATGTGCAAGGGGTCTCCAAGCGCTTCGGCGGCTTGCAGGCGCTGTCCGATGTCGGCGTGAAGATCGAGGAGGGCGAGGTTTACGGGCTGATCGGACCGAACGGAGCCGGCAAGACCACGTTCTTCAACGTGCTGACCGGGCTCTACAGCCCCGACGCGGGCAGCTTCGAGCTTGCCGGCAAGCCGTACAAGCCGTCCGCCGTGCACCAGGTCGCCAAGGCCGGCATCGCCCGCACCTTCCAGAATATCCGGCTGTTTGCCGAGATGACCGCGCTCGAGAACGTGATGGTCGGCCGCCATGTGCGCACACATTCCGGCCTGATCGGCGCGGTATTCCGCACCTCGCGCTTCAAGGCCGAGGAAAAGGCGATCGTCGACCGCGCGCAGCAGTTGCTCGATTACGTCGGCATCGGCCAGCTCGCGCCGTACAAGGCGCGCACGCTCAGCTATGGCGACCAGCGCCGGCTCGAGATCGCGCGGGCACTGGCCACCGATCCGAAGCTGATCGCACTCGACGAGCCGGCTGCCGGCATGAACGCAACCGAGAAAACCGTGTTGCGCGAACTGATCGACCGCATCCGCAACGACGGCCGCACGATCCTGCTGATCGAACACGACGTCAAGCTCGTGATGGGCTTGTGCGACCGCGTCACCGTACTCGACTACGGCAAGCAGATTGCCGATGGCACGCCGGCCGAGGTGCAGCGCGATCCGAAGGTCATCGAGGCCTACCTCGGTGCCGACCACACCACCGTGCATTGACGGCCGGTCTGCACATGAATTCCCGGGATATCCGATGACCACTGCAACCCCATTGCTGAAGGTGACGGGCCTGAAGGTCGCCTATGGCGGCATCCAGGCCGTGAAGGGCATTTCGTTCGAGGTCCGCCAGGGCGAACTGGTCAGCCTGATCGGCGCCAATGGCGCTGGCAAGACGACGACGCTGAAGGCGATCACCGGCCTGCAGAATGTTGCCGAAGGCGATATCGAATACCTCGGCCGCTCGATCCGCGGCCAGGGCCCATGGGACCTGGTTCGCCAGGGCCTGGTGATGGTGCCGGAAGGACGCGGCGTCTTTGCCCGCATGACGATCGCCGAGAACCTGCAGATGGGCGCCTTTGTCCGCAACGATGACCAGATCGGGCGCGACATCGAGAATGTGTTCGGCATCTTTCCGCGCCTGAAGGAACGGCGCAACCAGCTCGCCGGCACGATGTCCGGCGGCGAGCAGCAGATGCTTGCGATGGGCCGTGCGCTGATGGCCCGGCCGAAGCTGTTGCTGCTCGACGAGCCGTCGATGGGCCTGTCGCCGATGATGGTCGACAAGATCTTCGACGTCGTCGCCGACATCTACAAGCGTGGCGTCACCGTGCTGCTGGTCGAGCAGAATGCAAGCAGGGCCCTGCAACTCGCAAAGCGGGGTTATGTGATGGAGTCGGGCGAGATGTCGATGAGCGGCGACGCCGATCAACTGCTGAAGGACCCGAAGGTGCGGGCCGCCTATCTCGGCGAATAACGTCGGCCCGGGCCGGCCTCGGTCGCTGCGCCTGCGGCGAGGTCGGTGTCGTGCGGGAGGAGACGAGATTTGAAGATCAAGAACCAGCGCGACTTCTGGGCAGGCCTGCTGTTCGCGGTTGCCGGCGTGGTGTTTGCGATCGGCGCCTCCGGCCACGTGCTCGGCAGCAGCGACCAGCCGGGACCCGGCTTTTTCCCGTTGCTGCTCGGTCTGCTGCTGGCGCTGCTCGGTTGCCTGCTGATCTTCAAGGCACTGACCTTCGAGACCGACGATGGTGCGCCGGTCGGATCGATCGGCTGGCGTGCGCTGATTGTCGTCTGCGGCTCGCTGGCCGTCGGCGGTCTGCTGCTGCCACAACTGGGGATGCTGCTGACCGTCGCCTTGCTGGTCTGGCTGCTCGGCCATGCAACCCAACGGCTCGCGCTGCGCCGCTGGTTGCTGCTGTCGGCAACATCGGCACTGCTGGTCTGGATCGTTTTTGTCGGGCTGGCCGGGCTGCCGATTCCGCTCTGGCCGGCGGTTTCCGCATGAGTGGCCGCGGGGTTGCGTGGTGACCTTGTTCGACAACCTTGCGCTCGGCGTATCGATTGCATCGCAGCAGCAGCACCTGTTGCTGCTGACAGGCGGCTGCCTGCTTGGCGCGACGTTTGCCGCGCTGCCCGGCGTCGGCATGTTGTCGTTGGTCGCGCTGGCGCTGCCGGCCGCGCTGCTGCTCGAACCGCTGGCGGCAATGATGCTGCTGGTCGGCATCTATTGCGGTGCTGCCGGCGGCGCCCAATCGGCCGGCCCCATGATCGCTGCGCCCCTGCTTTCGGATGGCAGCGGCGAGCCGGTACCTGCGTCTGGCATGACGGTTCCGGCGGTGTGGTCGATGCGCTGGTTTGCCGCAGCGAGGCCGCTGTCGCTGCTGGTCGCGTCGCTGATCGGCGCATTCGCGATCGTCATGATCGCACCCTCGCTGATCGAACTGACCTTCCGCTTCGGCCCGGCCGAATATTTCTCGATGATGGTGCTCGCGCTGCTGGCGGTGGTCGTGCTGGCTGCCGGTTCGCTGTTGAAATCGATGTCGATGCTGGTGTTCGGTCTGCTGCTGGCGCAGATCGGCAGCGACCCGCAGACGGGCCTGGCCCGGTTCGATTTCGACTATCTGCCGTTTGATGCCGGCATTGGCCTGGTGCCGATGGCGCTCGGTCTGGTGGTGATCGGCCGGCTGCTGTCGGAGCTGCTTGGCGGGGCGGCGCAGCCGTTGCCATCACCGGCAGGGACGGTGCCACATCGGCTGCCATTGCGCCAGCAACTGCAGCAGGACGCCTTGCACACTGCGCGCGGTGGCGCGGTCGGCTCGTTGTTCGGCACCGTCCCGGGTGGCGGGGTGGCGATCGGAGCCTACGTCGCGCGGGGTATCGAGCGCCGGCTGCAAGCCGGCCGGGCCGGCGACGATGCGCGACCCGCCGGTACGGCTGCCGCCGCGGCCATCAGCGCCGGGACACGCAGCAGCTTCATTCCGCTGCTCGCGCTCGGCGTGCCGACCAATGCCGCGCTGGTGTTGATGGTCGGGTTGCTGCTGCAGCGTGGGCAGCAGGTCGGCCCGCAGCTGATGACCGGCCACGCCGAATTGTTCTGGGGGCTGATCGCCGCGATCGCTTTCAGCGGCGTCGTGTTGTTCGTCTTCGGCCGGCCGCTCGGCATGCTGGCGCGCAGGCTTGAGTCGGTCGACTTTGCGATGGTTTATCCGGTGCTCGGCGCATTCTGCTGCCTGGCCGCGTATGCGCTTCCCGGTGGCATCGTCGACGTCCTGCAGATGTCGCTGTTCGGCGCGCTCGGCCATCTGCTGTTCAAGCTCGGTTGCCCGCTGACGCCGTTGTTGATGGGTTTTGTCCTCGGGCCGACGCTGGAGTCCAGCCTGCGCCATGCGCTCGAATTGTCGGCCGGCGACTGGAGCATCCTGCTGACGCGTCCGCTGTCGGCAGGTTTGTTGCTGGCCGGTGCGTTGCTGGTGGCCTCGTTGCTGCTGCCGTCGGTGCGGCCGTTGCGCGCCGCACTTTTCCGGCAGGAGCGCTGATGGCCGGCCGGACGGCAACGCGATGAGCAACCTCGCGCCTTCGGCGACGCCGATCCAGCGCATCTGGCCCGGCCTGGCCCTTGCGTTTGCCGGCTCGGTGGCTTTTTCCGGCAAGGCCATCATCGTCAAGCTGGCGTATCGCTACGGCGTCGACGCGGTGACGCTGATCATGTACCGGATGCTGTTTGCGCTGCCGCTGTTTCTGCTGCTGAGCTGGAGCGCCGGCCGCGGCAAGCCGGCGCTGGAACGGCGCGACTGGCAGGTGGTGGTCGGCTTGGGTTTTGCCGGCTACTACCTCGCCAGTTTTCTCGATTTTCTCGGACTGCAATATGTCAGCGCCAGCTTCGAGCGGCTGATCCTCTACCTCAATCCGACGCTGGTGTTGTTGATCAGCGTGTGGCTGTTCGGTGCGCAGGTCAATCGGCGCCAGTTGTACGCGCTGGCCCTCAGCTATGCCGGCGTCGTGCTTGTTTTTGGTCACGAACTCAGCCTCGCCGGCAGCGAGGCCGCGCTTGGCGCGGCGCTGGTTTTTGCCAGCGCATTGAGTTATGCGTTCTACCTGTGCTACAGCGGCGCCGAGGTGAAGCGGCTCGGCGCACTGCGGCTGACCGGTCTGGCAACCAGCGTTGCCTGCGTGTTGTGCATCGGCCAATTCTTCCTGCTGCGTCCGCTGCAGGCGATGGTGGTGGCGCCGGAAGTGATCTGGCTGTCGATCCTGAATGCGGTGCTCTGCACATTTGCACCGGTGCTGATGGTGATGATGGCGATCGAGCGGCTCGGCGCGACGATCACCGCACAGACCGGCATGGTCGGCCCGCTGTCGACGATCCTGCTCGGCGTGTGGCTGCTCGACGAGCCGTTCACCGGCTGGGTGCTTGCCGGTGCGGCGCTGGTGCTGGCCGGCATCTGGCTGCTGACGCGCGCCCGCTAAGATCGCAGTCGACCGGCGCATCAGGCTTCGCTGTTGCGGCCGCTTTCGCACAATCACTGGAGAACGAAATGGACCTCGGAATCAACGGCAAGTGGGCACTGGTATGCGCTGCAAGCAAGGGCCTCGGCAAGGGCTGCGCGGCGGCGCTGGTCAGCGAGGGTGTCAATGTCGTGATCACCGCGCGCGGCGAGGAGGCGCTGAACAGGACGGCTGACGAATTGCGCGCGCTCGGCGGCGGCGAAGTACGCGCAGTTGCCGGCGACATCACGACGCCGGAAGGGCGCGCCGCCGCACTGGCCGCCTGCCCTCAGATCGACATCCTCGTCAACAACGCCGGTGGCCCGCCGCCCGGCGACTTCCGCGACTGGGACCGCGATGCCTGGATCAAGGCACTGGACGCCAACATGCTGACGCCGATCGAGCTGATCAAGGCGGTCGTCGACCCGATGTCCGAGCGCGGTTTCGGCCGCATCGTCAACATCACCTCGGCGGCGGTGAAGGCACCGATCGAGATCCTCGGTCTGAGCAACGGCGCGCGCAGTGGCCTGACCGGCTTTGTTGCCGGCCTGTCGCGCAAGACGGTGGCCAAAGGGGTGACGATCAACAACCTGCTGCCGGGCCCGTTCGACACCGATCGGCTCGCCGCGACCGCCGCCGGTGCGGCAAAAAGCAGCGGCCAGACGATCGAGGCGGTCCTCGCGCAGCGCGCTGCCGCCAATCCGGCACGCCGTTTCGGAACGAAGGAAGAATTCGGTGCGACCTGCGCCTTCCTGTGCAGCGTGCATGCCGGCTTCATCACCGGCCAGAACCTGCTGATGGACGGCGGCGCCTATCCGGGAACGTTCTGACGCGACGACCGCTGGCGGCGCAGCACCAAAGTCAGCGGGCGTCTGCGGTCTTCACCGGCCGGCTCGTCACGACGATGCCGGCGGCGATCAGCGCAAATGCGGCGAGGTGGTACCAGCCCGGCGACTGGCCGAGCAGCATCGCCGACAGCAGCGTCGCAAAAACCGGTGTCAGGTTGCTGAAGAATGCAGCCGTCGCCGGCCCCACCGCCGCAACGCCCTTGCCCCAGCAGTAGTAGGCGAGGATCGACGGGCCTATCGCGACGAAAACGATTGCCGCAACCACGCTGCCCGACCAGTTGATGTCCGCCGGAGCCAGCACCTGCTCGGCGCCGGCCGCTGCCGCTCCCCACATCCAGCCGAACATCACCTGCACGAACAGGAATTCGGCCCAGTTCCAGCTCGGCCGAGCGTCGCCGCGCATCGACTCGGGCGGGCGCGCGAGCAACCAGCTGTAGAAGCCCCAGGAGATGACGGCCGCCAGCATCAGCAGATCGCCGGGCACCAGCTGGATCTGCGCCAGCCTGGCCCATTCGCCGCGCGACAGCACCAGCGCCACACCGGCCAGCGACAGCGCTGCACCGGCCAATTGCACGCCGCGCGCTCGCACGCCGTAGACGATCGAGCCGATCATCAGCATCCACACCGGCGAACTGGCGGCGATCAGCGTGATATTGACCGGCGTCGACGTGTGCAATCCCATGTACTGCAGCGCGTTGTAGCTGCCGACGCCGAACAGACCGAGCTTTGCGAAATAGCCCCAGCGGATGCGGATCACCTCGGGATGGCGCAGCACGCGCCAGGCCAGCGGCAACAGCAAGGCCCCGGCGAGTGTCCAGCGCAGCGCATTCAGCGCCAGCGGCGGAATCTGCCCGACCATCAGACGCCCGACCACCGCATTGCCCGCCCACATCAGTGGCGGGACGCTGAGCAGCAGCGCCATCCGCCAATCGAGTCTGCCGCTCATCGCTGCTCAGGGTCTCGGCGGCATCGGATGGCCGCAATTCCAGCACTGCTCGAACGGGCCATCGATGATTTCCTTGCAATTCGGGCAGGCCCAGGTCTGCGATGGTGGGTGCTTGAAGGCTTCGAGCAGCGTCGCGGCGCGCTCCAGGTCGGCATCGTTCTCGACCCACAGTTCGGGCAGCGTCTGGTCAGGGGGCAGTTCACCGGCGATGCTGCTTGCCCAGACGCGCTGCACGGTCGTCGGAATGCCGGCCTGACACAACCAGTCGGACCACAGCGTGGCCAGTGCGAGGTTGGGGGCGATCATCAATCGGCGCATGCGGGCAGAATGGTCCGGTGTGTGGCTGGCAAGTGGCGGTGCGCCGAAACGCGATCGGTGCACGCTGCCCGGAAGGCTGGCACGATACAGGACTTCGATCCATTTCAAACCAACGGAGATTGCATCCCATGTCAGCGAGTACATCCTCAGGCAAGACGCGCGCCGTCGCGATCGAGCAGTTCGGCGGCCCGGAGAACCTGCAAGTCGTCGAGCGGCCGGTCGGCGAACCGAGTGCCGGCGAGATCCGCATCCGCCACCATGCCTGCGGGCTCAACTACATCGACGTCTACCAGCGCACCGGCATGTATCCGCTGCCGCTGCCGGCGGTGCTCGGCATGGAGGCAGCCGGTGTCATCGAGGCGGTTGGTGAAGGTGTCGAACACCTGAAGGTCGGCGACCGCGCCGCCTACGCCAGCCAGCCGCCGGGCGCCTATTGCGAACAACGTGTGCTGTCGGCCAAATGCGTCGTCAAGCTGCCCGACGAGATCTCGTTCGAAACCGGCGCGGCGATGATGCTGAAGGGCCTGACCGCCCAGTATCTGCTGAAGAAGACATTGCCGGCAGCCGGCCTGCAGGCCGGCGACCACGTGCTGTTCCATGCCGCTGCCGGCGGCGTCGGCCTGATCGCCTGCCAGTGGGCACGCGAACTCGGGCTGAAGCTGATCGGCACCGCCGGCAACGATGCCAAGTGCCAGCTCGCACTCGACCATGGTGCGAGCCACGCGATCAACTACAAGACCGAGGACTTCGTTGCCAAGGTCAAGGAGTTCACCGGTGGCCGCGGCGTCAAGGTGTTCTACGACTCGGTGGGTGCCGACACCTTCGTGCGTTCCCTCGATTGCCTGCAACCATTCGGCCTGGCCGTCAATTTCGGCAATGCCAGCGGCAAGGCGCCGCCGCTCGACATCGTGACGCTGGCCGGCAAGGGTTCGCTGTACCTGACCCGGCCGACCTTGTTCACCCACTTGTCGACCCGCGAAGCGACGCAGAAGATGGCCGACGACCTGTTCGCGGTCGTGAAAAGCGGCGCGGTGAAGATCCGCATCGATCAGCAATTCCCGCTGGCCGAAGCGGCCGATGCGCACCGTGCGCTGGAAGCGCGCAAGACGACGGGGAGCACGATCCTGTTGCCGTAGGACGGGCCCACCCCCGGAGCGCCCGCAAGTTTGCCCGTGGGGTTCAAGGACTCCGCTTGCCACCAGCCCGAATCGCGGCTGAAGCCGCTCCCACAAGGCCAGAGCGCTGGCCCCGTCTCTGTGGGAGGGGCTTCAGCCCCGATTTCTCCGCATGCTGCCAGCGTCGAATCGTGCCTGAAGTTGCACCGACATGGCCAAAGGTCTGGTGGCGGCCTCAGCGGGCGCGCATCACACGCAGGATCTCGTCGAGGATCAGCAGGATCGCGCCGATCGTGATCGCGGTATCGGCGACGTTGAACGACGGGAAAAACCAGCCGGCCCAGTGGACCTGGATGAAGTCGACGACATAGCCGTGCAGCAGGCGGTCGACGACATTGCCGATCGCGCCGCCGAGGATCAGCGCCAGCGCCCAACTGAACATCCGCTGGCCGCCGCCGGTCTTCAGCATCCAGATGATGAAGACGGTGGCGACCGCGCCGAGGCCGATGAAGAACCAGCGCTGCCAGCCGGCCGCATCGGCCAGGAAGCTGAACGCCGCGCCGGTGTTGTGCACCCGCACGATGTTGAAGTACGACGTGACGAAGCGGCTTTCACCGTACTGGAAATCGGCGAGGATCAGCGACTTCGTGTATTGGTCGGCGAGCACGACCAGCAGCGCAATACCCAGCCACGGCAGCAGCGAGCCACCCTTGTTCGGGCCGGCCACCTCAGGCCACCGCGCGCTGTTCGCCGGCGCCGAAAAGGTTGCTGGTGCAGCGTCCGCAGATCGTCGGATGCTGCGGATCGTGGCCGACGTCGTCGCGGTAGTGCCAGCAGCGTTCGCATTTTGTCGCCGTCGATGGTGTCACCGTCACCTGCACGCCTTCGGCGGCATCGCCGAGTTCTGCCTGTGAGGTGATCATCACGAAGCGCAGCGCATCGCCAAGGCTTTGCAGCAGCGCCCGGTCTTCGGCATCGGCATCGATGCGCACCGTGGCCTGCAGCGACGAACCGACCGCGCCGGCCGAGCGCACCGTCTCGATCTCCTTGTTGACGACGTCGCGGATGCGGCGGATGCGCTCCCACTTTGCAAGCAGCGTCTCGTCGACCCATTCCGCGGTATCGACATAGGTCTCGGTGAAGATCGACGCCGATTGGCCCGGTGCAAAAATCGGCCAGGCCTCCTCGGCAGTGAAGCTGAGAAAGGGCGCCATCCAGCGCAGCATCGCCGAGGTGATGTGCCACAACGCGGTCTGCGCGCTGCGCCGCGCGGCGCTGTCCGGCGCGCTGGTGTAGAGCCTGTCCTTCAGCACGTCGAGGTAGAAAGCGCCGAGGTCCTCGCTGCAATAGATCTGCAGCTTCGCGACCACCGGATGGAATTCGTAGACCTCGTAGTGGGCGAGGATGTCGGCCTGCAGTTGTGCCGCGCGCGCCAGCGCATAACGGTCGACCTCGAGCATGTCCGCAAGCGCAACCGCATCGCGTGCTGGATCGAAATCCGAGGTATTGGCGAGCAGGAAACGCAGCGTGTTGCGGATCCGCCGGTAGGCGTCGACGACGCGGGCCAGGATCTTGTCGTCGCCGGCGATGTCGCCCGAATAGTCGGATGCGGCGACCCACAGCCGGATGATCTCGGCGCCGAGCGACGAGCTGACCTTTTGTGGCTCGATGCCGTTGCCGAGCGACTTGCTCATCTTGCGGCCCTGGCTGTCGACGGTGAAACCGTGCGTCAGCAGGCCGCGATAGGGCGCGCGGCCGTGCAGCGCGCATGCCAGAAGCAGTGAACTGTGGAACCAGCCGCGGTGCTGGTCATGGCCCTCGAGATAGAGATCGGCTTCCGGACCGTCGCGGTGGTGGCCGCCCGGATGCTGGCCGCGCAGCACGTGCCAGAACGTCGATCCGGAATCGAACCAGACCTCGAGGATGTCGCTGCTCTTCGTATAGTGCGCCGCATCCTCGGCGCCGAGGATCTGCTCGGCGGTGACGCGGCTCCAGGCCTCGATGCCGCCGGCCTCGACGATGTCGGCGGCCTGATCCAGGATTTCCATCGTCCGCGGATGCAGTTCGCCGCTGTCCTTGTGCAGGAAAAAAGGCAGCGGCACGCCCCAGCTGCGCTGCCGGCTGATGCACCAGTCGGGCCGGTTTGCGATCATGTCGCGCAACCGCGCGCGGCCGTTTTCCGGGTAGAAGCCGGTCTGGTCGATGGCGTCGAGCGCCATCTGGCGCAGCGTGCGCGGCGCCTTGTCCTTCGTGAAGACGCCAACGCCTTCGTCCATGCGGACGAACCATTGCGCGGCTGCGCGGTAGATCACCGGCGTCTTGTGGCGCCAGCAGTGCGGGTAGCTGTGGCTGATGCCTTCGGTTGCGAACAGGCGGTCGGCATTGCGCAGCGCGTCGATGATCTGCGGCACCGCCTTCCAGATATTCTGGCCGCCGAACAGCGGGAAGTCGGCCGCATACGCGCCGTTGCCTTGAACCGGGTTCAGGATGTCGTCGTATTTCAGCCCGTGCTGGACGCAGGAGTTGAAGTCGTCAAGGCCGTAGGCGGGCGATGAATGGACGATGCCGGTGCCGTCGTCTGCGGTCGCATAGTCGGCGAGGTAGACGGGGCTCAGGCGGTCGTAGCCGGCATCGACATGCGCCAGCGGATGGCGGAACTGGATGCCGCCGAGTTTTTCGCCGCTGACGGTGGCGATCACCTTCCCGGTCAGGCCATAGCGCTCGAGGCATTTGTCGACCAGCGACGCCGCCAGCACCAGCAGCCCGCGTTCGGTGTCGACCAGCGAATAGTCGAGCGTCGGGTTCAGGTTCAGCGCCTGGTTCGCCGGGATCGTCCACGCGGTGGTGGTCCAGATCACGATGAAGGCGTCCTTGTCGAGCCGGGTCAGCCCGAAGGCGCTGGCCAGCCGTTCCGGCTCGGCACACAGGAAGCCGACGTCGAGCGTCTGGCTTTTCTTGTCGGCATATTCGATCTCGAATTCGGCCAGCGACGAGCCGCAGTCGAAACACCAGTAGACCGGCTTCAGTCCGCGATAGACGAAGCCGCGTTCGATCACCCGCTTGAACGCGCGGATCTCGCCGGCCTCGTTGGCCGGATCCATCGTCGCATAGCGATTCGCCCAGTCGCCGAGCACGCCGAGGCGCTTGAAATCGGCCATCTGCAGCGCGATCTGTTCGGTGGCATAGGCGCGGCTCTTCGCCTGCATGTCGTCGCGGCTGAGGTTGCGGCCATGCTTCTTCTCGATCGCATTCTCGATCGGCAGGCCGTGGCAGTCCCAGCCGGGTACGTAGCGCGCGTCGAAGCCTTTCAGCTGGCGCGCCTTGGTGATCATGTCCTTCAGCACCTTGTTGACGGCATGACCCATGTGGATCGCGCCGTTGGCATACGGCGGGCCGTCGTGCAGCACGAACAGCGGCGCGCCGTGGCGCGCATCGCGCAGCAGCTTGTAGCGGCCTTGCTCATCCCAGTCCTTGATCCAGCCCGGTTCGCGCTTCGGCAGGTCGCCGCGCATCGGGAACGGGGTGTCGGGCAGGTTCAGCGTCTTGCGGTAGTCGACGGCGGCGCCGCTGGCTGCCGGTGTGGCGCTGGCGGCCTTGGCAGCAGAAGGGGTGTCAGCCATGGCAATTCCTTGGGCGGCGTGCAAGCCGGCTCGGCGGCTGGCACGAAATCGGGTGAACGGGCGGTCTGGGCAGATCGGCGGATCCGCGCTGGCGGGCAAACCGTCTGCGACGGCGGCGGGCGGCAGGCGGCCGCCGCGTCAAATTCGATCGCGGGTGGTCTGGCGTTGCATGGCCGATGGCCGGCATGGCGCATCGGCGCCCTGGGATTGTCGTCTGAAGGTCACAGCCATGCCCGATTCTAGTGTGGCGGCCGCGGGGCCGCTGCCGGCGCATGGGCTGCGAACCAGGCCCTGGCATCGGCCTCGTCGCGGGCGATGCCATCGCGCAGCGCGTCGAGCGTCGGGTAGTGGCGCTCGTCGTGCAGCTTGTGCAGCAGTTCGACGCGGATGCAGCGGCCATAACCGCCATCGCTGCCGAGGGCCGCCGGCCAGTCGAGGCAGTGGGTTTCGAGCAGCACGCGGCCGGCATCCTCGACGCTCGGCCGCACGCCGAGGCTGGCGACGCCCTGCAGCGGATGGGCGGCAAGGCCGATCACGCGCACGACGAAGATGCCCGATGCAGCGGGCCGGGCATGGCCGAAGCGCAGGTTCAGCGTCGCAAAGCCCAGCTCGCGGCCGAGCTTGCGGCCGTGCATCACGTGCCCGCTGATCGCATACGGGCGGCCGAGCAGCGACGCCGCACGCGCCATGTCACCGGCCGCCAGCGCCTCGCGCACGGCCGAGCTGCTGACCCGCAGGCCATGCACCTCGTAACTCTGCATCCGCGCAACGTCGAAGCCGTGGCGATCGCCGGCAGCGTCGAGCATCGCGTAATCCCCGGCGCGTCGCGCGCCGAAGCGGAAATCGTCGCCGACCAGCACATATTTCGCGTGCACGCCATCGAGCAGCACCCGCTCGATGAACTGGTCCGGTGTCAGCGACGCAAGCCGCTGATCAAAACGCAGCAGCACCACCTGGTCGATGCCGCAGCGTTCGAGTTCGAGAAGCTTGTCGCGCAGCGTCGAGACGCGTGCCGGCGCGAGCTCCGGCTTCCCCGCAAGCCGCGCGAAATGGTCGCGCGGATGGGGCTCGAAGCTGAGCACGCAACTGCTGACCCGGCGGTGCCGGGCCTCGTTGGTCAGCAGCGCGAGCATCGCCTGGTGGCCGCGGTGCACGCCATCGAAATTGCCGATCGTCAACGCGCACGCGGATGCGATCTCGGGTGAGCAAAAGCCGCGGAACAGACGCATGGTCACCGATTATCGGCCGCTGCCGGCAGGCCGAGGGCGCTGCGGTCGGTGTCGGAAAGCCAGCGCCACTGCCCCGGCGCCAGAGCGGCCGGCAATTCGACACCGCCGATCGCGCTGCGGTGCAGCGTCTCGACCCGGTTGCCGACCGCCGCCAACATCCGCTTGACCTGGTGGTATTTGCCTTCGGTCAGCGTCAGCCGCAGGCTGGTTTCGCCGCTGATCTCGCAGGCCGCGGCGCGCACCGTTGCCGGATCGTCGACCAGCTTGACGCCGGCGAGCAGCCGCTCGACCTGCTGCGCATCGACCGGGTGCTTGCAGCCGACCTCGTAGACCTTCGGCACGTGGCGTTTTGGCGATGTCAGGCGGTGGATCAGTGCGCCGTCGTCGGTCATCAGCAGCAGCCCGGTGGTATCGGCATCGAGCCGGCCGACCGGCTGCACGCCGCGGCTGCGCAGCGGCGGCGGCAGCAGGCTCAACACGCCGGGATGGTGTTTCGGCTTCTGCGAACATTCATAGCCGGCCGGCTTGTTCAGCATCAGCAGCGCTTTCAGATGGACTTCCCAGTGCTGGCCGCGCACGCTCAATTGCAGCCCGGCCGGGTCGAATTCGGCATCGGGGTCGTCGATCACCGCGCCATCGTGGCTGACCAGCCCGGCCAGCACCAGCGCATCGCATTCGCGGCGGGTGCCGAAACCTTGCGTAAAAAGGATCTGATTCAGTCGCATCGGGCGATTTTGCGCTGCGCGCGGGCTCGACAGCCGTTCAGTGGGTCAGCTCGAGCGTCACCGTGTGATTCGCCGCTGCCGGCCAGAGCCGGCCGACGATGCGTTCGCCGTTGAAACTGCCAGCCACCGGCCGGTTGTCGCTGTCGAAGACCAGCAGCTTCGATGCCGAGACGCCGGCGACGCCGGCCGGAATCCCGGGCGGCGGGTTCTTGTTGTCGAGGCTGATCTCGTCGCGTGGAATGCCGAAATAGCCGCGCGGCCGTGTCAGCGTGACGATTGCCTTCGCATCGCGGTCGGCCGGCGCGATCCGCTCGGCGCGCAGGTGCACCAGCCCCGACGAGCGCGGAAACGGCGAGCGGTAGACATGGGTGTTTGCAAACCCCGGCGCTGCGACGACAAACTCGAGCGGTGTCGTCGGATCGGTCTCGAGCGGCCCCCATTGGCCATCGGCGCTGATCGTCTTGCTCAGCAGCGCGCCACCGCGGCGCTGACCGCTTGCCGGATCAACCGCAAAGACCTCGACGTTGGCGCCGACCAGCGGCAGGTTGTTCGCGAAATTGCCGCCGCCGGGCTGGTTCGCAAGGCCCGAGCCGAATACGAAACCGTTCAGCCAGACCCGGTTTTCCGGCGTGATCGCGAGCGTCGTCGGCGGCCTTCCGGTCAGAAAGCGGAAGGTCTGTTCGAAGGCCTGCGCGCCATACGATGTTTCGCGGTGGTCGATTCCCGGGATCACGACATTGCTCGCGCCTTTCAGCGCCGGGCCGTCGTAGCTGACGTTGGTCGGCTTGCCCTTCGCGCCGATCCACTCGCCGGTTGGCTGGGCAAACTTGTCGTTGTTGTCGGAGCGGATCGTCAGCCATTGGACGCCCGGCGTCACTTCCAGGCCGGCCGCGCCACGCGGCCGATTCAACCGTGTCAGGAACGGCCCGGCGCCGTTGAATTCATTGCCAGGCCGGTCGCCCGCATCGGCACGCACACCGTGGTTCGGCGTGCCGCCGAGCACCGCATGCGATACCTTCGCCGCGGCGCTGGCGCCGCCTTCGTCGAGGTAGCTGCGCACCGCATAGCCGCCGCGCGAATTGGCGATCAGGATCACACGGCTCGCACCGGTCGACCGGCGCACGCGCTCGATCTGCGCAGCAAGTTGCTGTCGCGCCTCCGCGGTCGAGGTGCGACCGGGCTGGGCAACGGCGTCGTCGTCGCGCGCCAGCGGATAGGCCAGGTCATAGGCAAACAGTCGATCACGCGGCCAGCCGTTGCTTTCGAAGCGCCAGACCGTCGTCTGCCACAGCGAGGCGTTGTCGCCGTTGCCGTGGACGAAGATGATTGGTGGTGGTCCTGCCGGCGCCGCCTTGCCTGCAAACGGCAGGCGCATGCTGCCGCAGCCGGCAAGCAGCAGCGACGCGGAAAGAAGATACGGCAGCAGGAATTGGCGGCGGCGAAAGGTCGTCATCGGTCGGGGTCGAAAGGGTGGAGGCAGGGAAAGGCAGGCGAGCTGCGGTGCGCGGATCGTCAACCGTCGGCGCGGCCGACCAGGTCAACTGCAGCGGGCAGATAGGGCAGGTCGGGCCGGTCGAGCGTTTGTGCCGCGAGCACGCCGCGCAACACCGCCTCGGCCGTCACCTCGGCGGCCAAGGCGCCGAGCCGGCCGAGGTGAGCGGCATCGATGCTGCTGCCCGCGCGACCGGTTGCCAGCGCAAAAATCGTATCGCCGTCGCTCGGCGTGTGGACCGGGTTGATGCTGCGCGCAAAGCCGTCGTGGGCCATCTGCGCGAGCTTGTTGACCTGAGCCTTGGTCAGCTTCGCGTCGGTCGCAACCACCGCCAGCGTCGTTGCCGCGCCGATTGCCGGCGGCTTCGACGGCACCGCGCCGCGCAGCGCGGCGATGCTGTCGAGCAGCGAACGGCCGTCGGCGCTGCGTGCTCCGGCGACCAGACGTCCGTCGCGTGGATCGCGCACGTCGCCAACCGCATTGACGACGACCAGCGCAGCGACCGTGATGCCGTCGACGCGCAGCGACGCCTGGCCGAGCCCGCCGCGCATCGCCCGGTCGGCGCCGAACAGCTTGCCGACCGTCGCGCCGCAGCCGGCGCCGATATTGCCTTCGGCGACGCTCGCCTTGCCATTGCGCGTCGTCGCATCGTCACAGGCGGCATATCCGGACGCGCGACCGGGCCGGACCGACGATTCGCCGACCCACAGGTCGAACAGCACCGCCGCCGGCACGATCGGCACCTTGACCGGGCCCACGGCGACGCCGATGCCGCGCTCGTCGAGCCACTGCATCACGCCGCCGGCCACATCGAGGCCGAATGCGCTGCCGCCACTCAGGACAATCGCGTGTACCTTCTCGATCGTATTCAGCGGCGACAGCAGATCGGTTTCGCGCGTGCCGGGTGCCGCGCCGCGCACATCGACGCCGCCAGCCGCACCATCGAGCGCGAGCACGACGGTGCAGCCGGTCGGGCGCCGGGTTTCGTCGTGGTGGCCGAGCCTCAGCCCGCCGACATCGCAGAGCCCGCCGAACAGCGGCGTATCGTTCTCAGGCGAAGACGCCGGCATTCGCCTGCATCCGCTTCGACACCTCGCCGAGGTGGAACAAGCCGTCGCCGAACTGCATCTCGATCATCGTCAGCCGCTTGAAATAGTGGCTCGCGATGTATTCGTCGGTGACACCGATGCCGCCGTGCAACTGCACGCATTGCTGGCCGACGAAGCGCACCGACTGGCAGATCTGGACCTTGGCCTGGGCAATCGCGCGGCGCCGCGATTCCGGCGGATCGGTCAGCTTCAGGCTCGCGTAATAACTCATCGAGCGGCCGAGTTCGAGCTGCATCTTGACGTCGGCGACGCGGTGCCGCAAGGCCTGGAAGGTGGCGATGGCGACCCCGAACTGCTTGCGCGTATTCATGTACTCGACCGTCACCGCGAGCATCTTTTCCATCACGCCAACCGCCTCGGCGCACAGGGCCGCGATGCCGGCATCGACCGCGTGCTCGAGCACCGCGAGGCCATCGCGGGTGATCAGACTGGCCGGCGCCGATTTGAACGCGACCTCGGCGGCGCGCGCGCCATCCTGGGTCGGGTAGGCGCGCACGTCGACACCGTCGGCCGATTTGTCGACGAGCAGCAAGGCGATGCCTTCCGGCGAGTCGTCGGCACCGGAAATCCGGGCCGGCACGATGAAGGCATCGGCCTCGTCGCCAGCCGGCACCAGGCTTTTCTGGCCGTCGATGCGCCACTGGCCGTCTTTTTCGGTTGCGCGGGTCGTCACGTGATCGAGCCGGTAACGCGCAGCGCGCTCCTGGTGCGCGAGCACCACCAGTGCCGAGCCGTCGGCGATCTTCGGCAGCCATTCGCCCTGCAGCGCGTCATCGGCTGCCGACAGCAGCGTCGGCGTGATCAACGCGCCTTGCGCAAACGGTGCATTGACGAGGCCACGGCCGAGTTCCTCGGCGACGACCATCGCTTCGACCGCACCGAAGCCCATGCCGCCGTGCGCTTCCGGCACCGCCAGCCCGGTCAGCCCGAGCTCGGCCAGTTCGCCATACACCTCCCGCGTCGCGCCACCCGCCTTCGCAATGCCATGCCGGCGCTCGAAGCTGAAACCCTTCTCGACCCAGCGGCCGACCGCCTCGCGCAGCGATTGCTGGTCGTCTGAAAATTCGAAGTCCATGATCAAAAACCCTCAGGTCTGTCTGACTGGAACCCCTTTCCTCCCGGAGGAAAGGGGCAGGGGAAAGGAGCCCAAATGACATTGCGCGCGCAACAGCGCCACGCAGCGGGGTTGGGCATCAGCCCAACACCGTCTGCGCGACGATGTTGCGCTGCACCTCGTTCGAGCCGCCATAGATCGTCGTCTTGCGCAGGTTGAAATAGGTTCCGGCCAGCGGTGCCGCATGCGCGGCGCCGACATGGTCGCCCTGCCAGCCGGCTTCCATCGCCTCCTTGATGAACGGCAGGCTGTACGGGCCGGCTGCCAGCATCATCAGCTCGCTGTAGCGCTGCTGGATCTCGCTGCCGCGGATCTTCAGCAGACCGGCGACATCGAGCGACTGCTTGCCGCTTTTTTCTGCCGACAATACGCGCAGCACCATCATCTCGAGTGCGACGATCTCGACCTCGAGCCCGGCGACCTCGTCGCGGAAGCGGCCGTCGTCGTGGGGGCCGTCGATCAGCCCTTCATCCTTCGCGATGCGCTTGAGCCGCGCCAGCTCGCGTTTCGAGCGGTTGACGTCGGCAATGTTGGTTCTCTCGTGCGCGAGCAGGTGCTTCGCATAGGTCCAGCCCTTGTTTTCTTCGCCGACCAGGTTTTCGGCCGGCACCTCGACATCGTCGAACCAGACCTCGTTCACCTCGTGACCGCCGTCGAGCATGATGATCGGCTTGACGCTGACGCCGGGGCTTTTCATGTCGATCAGCAGAAAGCTGATGCCGGCCTGCGGCTTGCCTTCGCTGCTGGTGCGCACCAGGCAGAAGATCCAGTCGCCGTATTGGCCGAGCGTGGTCCAGGTCTTCTGGCCGTTGACGACGTATTTGTCGCCCTTGCGTTCGGCCTTGCATTTCAGCGACGCCAGATCGGAGCCGGCTCCGGGCTCGCTGTATCCCTGGCTCCACCAGACATCGCCGCTCATGATGCCGGGCAGATGGCGCTCCTGCTGCTCGGGGCTGCCGAAGGCCATGATCACCGGCGCGACCATCACCGGACCGAACGGCGCGACGCGCGGCGCGCCGGCCATCGCACATTCCTCCTCGAAGATGTGGCGCTGGATCACGTTCCAGCCCGGGCCGCCGAATTTTTTCGGCCAGCCCCAGCCGTGCCAGCCTTGTTTGCCAAGGATCTTCGCCCAGCGCTGCATGTCGTCGCGCGTCAGGTGCAGCGCGTTGTGCACCTTGTGGCTGATGTCCTTCGGCAGATTGGCTGCCACCCAGGCGCGGATCTCGTCGCGGAATGCGCGTTCCTCGGCGGTGAAATTCAGGTCCATGGCTTTGTCTCCTTGCGAGGCATGATGCGCTCAGGCGGTGGCCGCGTCACCATCGCCGTTTGTAGCATGCCGAAGCCCCTCTGCTGACCTCGTGGCGCCAAGCGGGTGCGGCGCGCGGTTGCCGTCGCGGCCTGGTCCCGGCTTTTGGCAGCGCAGCCGATTGATGCTCAGGGACGCTTCTCGAGCGTCATCGTGTCGTTGTCGCGGCGCATCTGGAAGCGGCCGAGAAAACTGTTGCCGAGCAGCACATGGTCCATCTGCGCCGGCATCACCACCGCGTCGACATCGTTGATCTGCACGTCGCCGATGCGCACACTGGCCAGACGCACGCTGTGCGCCGGTACCGTGCCATTGGCGGTGCGGACAAGACCGCGCGGTGCATCGCGGTAGGCAAGGCCGATTCGTTCGGCTTCACCCTGGCTCAGCGAGACCACACTGGCGCCGGTGTCGACCAGAAAGCGCACCGGTCGTCCATTGATCGAGCCGAGGCCGATAAAGTGGCCGCCGCTGCCCATGTTGAGCACGATGCGCGTGCCCTGGCCCGATGTCGGCGCGCCGCCCAGATCGATCGGCGTATCGCCGATCCGCAGCGTCATGCGCCGGCCATCGACCTCGACCACCGCGGAGTCGTCGCCGAGGCTGAGCAGCTTGACGCCTTGCCGGCTCGATCCGACCGCCAGCGGTTGCACCTTGCCATCGATGACCAGCACCGCGGTATTGCCCATGCGGCCATTCAGCGCAACCTGCGTGCCCGCCATCGCCGACAGCGCGCCGCACGCCGCGAGCAGCACCACCAGCGTTCGCGCGGCGCGGGCCGGGCCCATCGTCTTCAGTCGCGGAAATTGTCGAACGACAGCGGCACGTCGGCGACTTCCTTGCGCAGCAGTGCGATCGCTGCTTGCAGATCATCGCGCTTGCCGCCGGTGACACGCACCGTATCGCCCTGGATCGACGCCTGCACCTTCATCTTGCTCTGCTTGATCAGCGTCTGCATCTTCTTCGCGATATCTGAATCGATGCCGCTCTTGACGACCAATACCTGCTTGACCTTGTCGCCGCCGATCTTCTCGATCTTTGCGCTGCGGTCGATGAAACGCACGTCGACGTTGCGTTTGGTCAGCTTGGCCAGCAGCACGTCCATCACCTGGCCGATCTGGAAGTCGCTGTCGCCGTAGATCGTCACTTCCTTTTCCTTCAGTTCGACGGCGGCCGAAGTCCCCTTGAAGTCGAAGCGGGTGCCGATCTCCTTGGCGGTCTGGTCGACGGCATTGCGGACCTCGACCAGGTCGGGATCGATCTTGGCGTCAAAACTGGGCATTGTGGTTGTCTCCGGAGGTTGTCGTCCAATCTTCAGGCCATGCGATGGCCGGCATCGGACGTATCGGTGAAAATTCTGCCATGCAAACTGAAACAGGCGTCAGCCTGAAACCGTATAACAGCTTTGGCCTGCCGGCCGTCGCCGAGACGCTGGTGCGCATCCGCAGCGATGCCGACGTGCGCCGCGTCGTCGACGACCCGGCGCTTGGCCGCGCGCCGAAATTCATCCTCGGCGGCGGCAGCAACATCATCCTGACGCGCGACATGCCGCAGACGGTGCTGAAGGTCGAGGTGCCCGGCCGGCGCCTCGTCGAGGAACGCGACGACGCCTGGATCGTCGAGGCCGGTGCCGGCGAATCGTGGCACGACTTCGTGATGTGGACGCTGGAACAGGGTTTCCCGGGGCTGGAGAACCTGGCGCTGATACCGGGCACCGTCGGCGCCTCGCCGGTCCAGAATATCGGCGCCTACGGCCTCGAGTTGCGCGAACGCTTCGAATCGCTCGACGGTGTCGACCTGCGCACCGGCCTCGGTGTGACGATCGGGCCGGAGATGTGTGCCTTCGGCTACCGCGACAGTGTCTTCAAGCATTCGCTGGCCGGCCGGGTCGTCATCACCCGGGTGCGGTTTCGGCTGCCGAAGCCATGGCGGCCGGTGCTCGGTTATCTGGAACTCGAACGAAAGGTCGCCGAGACCGGGGTCGACGAACCGGGCGCGCAGCAGATCGCCGACTGGGTGATCGCGATCCGCCGCCACAAGCTGCCCGACCCGCAGCAGCTCGGCAATGCCGGCAGCTTTTTCAAGAACCCGCTGGTTTCGCCGGAGCAGTGCCGCGACATCATCGGCCGTGACCCGGAAATCGTCCATTACCCGCTGCCCGACGGCCAGGTCAAGCTCGCCGCCGGCTGGATGATCGACGCCTGCGGCTGGAAGGGCAAATCGGTTGGCGGCGCGGCGGTCTACGACAAGCAGGCACTGGTGCTCGTCAATCGGGGCGGCGCCATCGGCTCCGAGGTGATGACGCTGGCTCGCGCGATCCAGGAGAGTGTGTATGGCCGCTTCGGCATCCGGCTCGAGCCGGAGCCGGTGGTGTTGTAGATAACATCGCGCCATGAGCCAAGTCAACGCCGACCCCCAGGAACTTGCGAAGTTCAGCGATCTGGCCCACCGCTGGTGGGATCCAGAGAGTGAATTCCGCCCGCTGCACCAGATCAATCCGCTGCGCCTCGACTGGATCGACCAGCAGGTACGGCTGGCCGGCAAGCGGGTGCTCGATGTCGGCTGCGGCGGCGGCATCCTCAGCGACTCGATGGCCCGCAAGGGCGCCAAGGTGCTCGGCATCGATCTGGCGAAAAAGGCCTTGCAGGTGGCGCAGCTGCATGCGATGGAGGCGCAGACTGCCGATGTCGACTACCGCGAGGTATCGGCGGAGGCGCTCGCGGCCGAGATGCCGGGGCAATTCGACGTCGTCACCTGCATGGAGATGCTCGAACATGTGCCCGATCCGCCGTCGATCGTGCAAGCCTGCGCAACGCTGGTCAAGCCGGGGGGCTGGGTCTTTTTCTCGACGATCTCGCGCAATCCGAAAAGCTTTCTGTTCGCGATCATCGGCGCGGAATATGTGCTGAACCTGCTGCCGCGCGGCACCCACGAATATGCGCGGTTCATCCGGCCGAGTGAACTGACGGCCGCCTGCCGCACCGCCGGGCTGCAGGTGACCGCCAGCCGTGGCCTCGAATACAACCCGCTGACGCGGCGCTACTGGTTGTCGGCCGACACCAGCGTCAACTACATGCTGGCTTGCCGGCGGCCGGCATGAGCGGCCGTCCGCTGCGGGCGGTGCTGTTCGACCTCGACGGCACGCTGGTCGACAGCGCCCCGGATCTTGCCGGCGCGGCCAACGAGATGCGCGTCGCACGCGGCTTGCCGGAAGCGGCCTACGAGTCGCTGCGCCCGGTGGTTGGCACCGGCGCACGCGGCATGCTCGGTGCGGCCTTCGGCATCGCGCCCGAGCATGAAGATTTCGTCTCGATGCGGGATGAATTTCTCAACACCTATGAGGCACGAATGACCCGGCTGACGGCGGTCTTCGAGCCGATCTGGCCGCTGCTCGACGAACTCGACCGGCGCGGCGTGCCGTGGGGCATCGTCACCAACAAGGCCGAGCGGTTTGCATTGCCGCTGGTGGCCGCGCTGCAATTGGCAGTGCGCAGTTCGGTGCTGATTGGCGGCGATACGACGCCGCATTCGAAGCCGCACCCGGCGCCGCTGCTCGAAGCGGCGCGCCGGCTTGAAGTCGAGCCGAGCGACTGCATCTATGTCGGCGATGACCTGCGCGATGTGCAGGCCGGCCGCGCCGCCGGCATGCCGACCGCGGTTGCGGCCTGGGGTTATCTCGGTCTGGGCGACGCGATCGAGCTCTGGGGTGCCGACCATCTGCTGCAAGAACCCATGCAGCTCTTGAAACTACCCCGGATGGCCTAAACTACGAGTCCTGGGGCCGACCTGGCTTCGACGCGGGTGCGGATTTGGAACAGGGCATGCCGAGCACCAGTCAGCTCGTAAATCCATCTGGAAACAAAGTAACTGCGAACGACTCTACGTACGCTCTCGCCGCTTAAAACCGGTGAGCTTCGCAACGGTTGGCCGATGGGCCGGGCTTGAGGGGTAACCCGAAAAGCTGCGAAGTCATTCACATTGGCTCGTCCCCTCTTGGGTCACTCACCTGGGGATCAAATCAAGTGACTCGGGGTTGATACAGCGTGCTGCTGCGCGGTATTGATCCTTAAAACCAAATCAGTCAGCTAAGCATGTAGAACTGCCTGATGATGGCTTGCGGACGGGGGTTCGATTCCCCCCGGCTCCACCAGATCAGCGGCCTGCAACGGCCGATAAAAAACCCCGAGCGGAGACGCCTCGGGGTTTTTTTTGCCCGCGTGCCAGGCGCTCGTCGCGATCGACAGGCCTGTGAAGAAAAGTCCTGCGTCCGTCAACGCCCGAGCTTTTCGAGCCGCGCCGGCTCGACGATCTCGATCCAGTAGCCGTCCGGGTCCTTGATGAACGCGACATCCTTCATCTTGCCCTGTTCGGGCCGTTTCACGTAGGCGACCTCGTTGGCATCGAACCAATTGATCGCCGCGTCGAGGTCGGGCACCGAGAAGCAGATGTGGCCGAAGCCTTGCGGCTGCGCATTGCCGTCGTGGTAGCTGAACTCCGGATCGTCCTCGGTGCCCCAGTTGTGGGTCAGCTCGAGGATGCCGCGCTGGCTGAATGTCCAGGCGGTGCGCTTGCCGACATCGTCCGGCGGCGAGTCGCCGGCAGTCGGGCGATGCAGGAAATAAAGAGAGAACTTCATCTCCGGGAAGTCGAGCTTGCGCAGCACGCGCATGCCGAACAGCCGGGTGTAGAAGTCGAGCGAAATGGCCGGGTCCTTCACGCGCAGCATGCTGTGGTTCAGCACGAAGCCGTCCGATTCAAGACCGGGATTGGCGCAGACGCCGGGGTGGGTTTCGGTGGTAAAGCTCATGGGCCCGAATTCTGCAGTTTTTTCCCAACCTGCCCGCGGCAGCCGACGGGCTATTTCGCGTCTGCCTCTGCTCCGCTCTTGATCTGCTCGCGCGGCAACGCGACATGCACCTTGCGTTCGTGCCAGTCGATCTCGCGGATCGTCGGCAGGTCGATCCGGACATGTTTGCCAGGTAGCCAGTTGCGCGTATCGATGATCATCTCGCGAACCTGCCAGGTCTGTGGATCGATGCCGAAGTCACTGACATGGCCGATCTCGCCATCGGTGGCCTGGATGTGGTAGCCGACGATCTCGGCCACGCTGCGCAGATGTGAATCCTGCGCCGCGCTGGCCGGATCCGCGGCATGCGCCGCACGGCGCGCTTCGCGCATCGCCTCATTGATCGGTATCAGGCCGGTGCCCGAGAAACCAGCCTCGAACCAGTAGGTGGGGTAACCGTAATGCGACGCCAGATCGGCCTCGTGTTGCCGCGAAACAGGACGGTGGGTCTCCGACCGCGGGCTGTTCTCGACCTGCTCGCGAGACAGCGTCGCCGGTATCGGCCCTTCGCGCGACGAGCCGGCACCGAGCGACTGAGGCGAAATCAGCACGCTGCGGCTGCTGAGCCAGCTGCCGGTGTCGACGACCAGATAGCGCACGGTCCAGGTATCGTCGTCGAAATAGAGGTCGGTCACCTTGCCGACTTCGCCATCGCTGGCGCTCAAAGTGCGCCCGATCAGATCCTTGTTGCGGTAGAGCATGGTCGATCTCCTGCTGCGTGAGCCTTGAGGGCCTTGATGCCGGCATGGCTCGACGAGCCTGCTGGCGCGATGGTGAACGCATCAATGGTGACGCATGCAGCGTGGGATCGCAATCCGCGGCGATTGTTCCGGATCGCCTGCGACAAAAAGAAGAGGGCCGCCGACCCCAGCTTCGATCGAAGCTCAGGTCGGCGGCCCGTTCGAACCGCCCGCGGCGTGCGCGACGCCGCGAAGACGATCAGGCGGCCGCGGCGGCGGCCTCTGCCTTGCGCGAAACCCGGCGCGCGGCATTCGAGGTCTTGCCGGCGGCTTCGCCGACAGCTGCCTCGACCTGCGCGCTGGCCGACTTGGCCTTGCGCGAGACGCGGCGGGCGGCGTTCGAAGTGTCGGTCGCCACTTCAGCGATCGCCTTGTTGACACGCTTGGTGGCGGTCTTCGTGACGCGCTTGCGGGTCGCCGCGGCCTTGCGGGTGGTGGTCTTCAGCTTGCGGGTCGCGACGGCCTTCGCCGGCACCGCGCTGCCGGCAACACGCGTCACCAGCATGCTGCTGCCTTCTTCGATCTTCTCGGCCAGCTTGACGACGATGCTGGCGGCCGGCATCGCGACACGGGTCAGCGTGTCGAGTGCATTCAGCTTGGTGGCACGGTCGAGGCGCTCGGCATTGGACGCCACGATGCCGACACCCTTGTTCGCCAGGTCGACGGCCACGCCGACGAAGCCTTGGGCGCGTTCGGTACCGAAGTGCACACCCTTCACGTAGTAGCTGCTCATGCGCTGCTGGGTGCCGATCAGGTTCGAGCGCAGGTCCTTGCGCAGCACCGAGGCACCGCGGTTGACGGCGCTGGCAAAGCGGTCGTCGACGAAGCCGATGAAGCGCTCGCCGCCGAAACGGTAGCTGTTGATGACGTTGGTCGCAGTGATGCCGTAGGTGTTGATGACTTCGTTGGCGACGCTGGAAAGGTTTTTCGTGGACATGGCTGACTCCTTTGGTTGATTGGCCTACCCGACCGCGAGATCCGCTTTTCAGGAAGCGCCTCCAATCGGAATGCCTGTACTGTGCCGGGGAGCCGTAGAGGGCGCACCCCATTTCTGGGGTATTCCCTAGAGTGCCTGCCCTAGGCTTGCACGGCGTCTACGCATCGCTGAACCGACTGCAACGATGTCATGTCCAGTGGTGAGACGAGGTGGCTGCGGCGTGATCGGGCATCATTGCACCCGTTCCCCAGGACCACCGGACCTCACACATGAACCTCTTTGATCTGCTGCATGAAAGCCACGAGCGCCAGCGTCAGCTGACTCGCCAGTTGACTTCCGCTCGCGCGTCCGCCGCGACACGGGAGGCCGTCTTTCTGCAGTTGAAGGTCGAACTCGAAGCCCATGCGGCGGCCGAGGAGCGCTTTCTCTATGTGCCGATGCTGATGACCGATGGCGGGCTGCTGGCCTCACGCCATGCGCTGTCGGAACACCATGACATCGACGAACTGTGCGAGGAACTGAGCGTTTCCGACAAGTCCGGCGATGCCTGGCTGGAAACTGCGAAGGCGCTTTCGCACAAGGTGCGCCATCACCTGAAGGAAGAGGAAAGCAAGTTTTTCAAGGTTGCCGGCCGGCTGATTTCCGACCCGCAGAAGGCCTTGCTGGCGAAGCGTTATCAAAAGGATCTGCTGCGCATGCGCAAGAAGGGTGCCGAGGAGTTTGCGACGCTGGTGGTCGGTCGCGACGGCCAGGTCGGACTCGCCGACTGATCCGGTTGGCCGCAGCGGGCGGTGTTGCCGCGCCGCGATGCGATCAGCTCCAGACCGCCCGCACTGCCGACGCCAGCGCGATCACCAGCGGATCGCTCGAGCGTTCTGCCGCATTGCAAAAATACAGGTGGGCATCGACCTTCGCATGGCCCCAGACCATCCATTCGTCGTGTTCGACGCCGGGCATCGCGACCTCCTCGCGCAGCAGCGCGCAGGCGCTGCCGGCACGCACATAGCTGCCGAGGGCGCTGGTGTCGTCGCTGCGCATCACGACATTCGGCGCCAGGCCATGCTGCTCGAACATGCCGCGCAGCATCTGGTGCACATGTGAATCGACGGCGCCGTCGACCCACGGCAGGCCGGCCAGAACCCGCCAGCCGCCACGCTGCATTTCGGCGGCGAGGCGGGTGGGTATCGCAACGCGGTAACGCACCGAACGCAATGCCTGCCAGCTGAGGTCGCGTGGCGGGTGCACGCTGATCGTGAATGCGGCGGCCAGCGCATTGGCGCGCACCTGGTCGAGCAACTGGCCGACCGTCAAACTGCGCGTGTGCAGTTCGATCAGCGGCAGGTCGTTGCGCAACGCGACCGACAAATCGCCGGTGCGCAGAAATTCGGAGGTTTCCGCCGGCAGGCCAAGGTCGATCCGGCCGGCCAGCTTGCCCTGCATCGTGCGCGCCGCACCTTTCAACTCACCGGCTGCCGCCAGCAGCAGTTCGGCCTGCGGCAACAGGCCTTCGCCTGCGCGCGTCAAGGCCATCCGACCGGCGCCGCGGTCGAACAAGGCGACGCCGAGGCTGGACTCGAGTCCCTTGATCTGCGCCGTCACCGCAGGCTGGGTCAGGCACAGCAGGTCGGCCGCCTTGGTCACGTTGCCGACGCGGGCAACGGTGACGAAGGCGCGGACCTGGTTCAACTCCATCTGGTCTTGACGCGCCTAGCCGCCGAACAGCCGCACTTGCGACGGTTCGATGCCGAGGCTGACCGCACCGCCGACCGGGAAGGTCGACAGCCCGACATGGTGCGGATGGTCGACCGCCAGCCGCTGCTGGCCGACACGCACCTGGTACCGCGTGAATTCGCCGAGAAACTCGCTTGCCTCGACGGTGCCCGGCACCCAGACGAAGCGCGCATCCTGCGCCGCATCGGCGACGTCGACACGCAATGAATGCGGGCGGAAGCTGACCTGGATGGTGTCGTTCGCCGGCGCATCGGCGAGTTGCGGAAAGCGCAATTCGCCGACCCCTTCGACATCCAGCGTCAGGCCGCTGCCGCTGCGCGAGCGGACCTTGCCCGACAACATGTTCATGGTGCCGACGAAGTTGGCGACAAAGGTATTCACCGGGTAATCGTAAAGCGTCGCCGGCGTGCCGACCTGCTGCACGACGCCCTTGTCGAGCACGGCCATGCGGTCGGCGGTCGTCATCGCCTCCTCCTGGTCGTGGGTCACGAAGATCGTCGTCAGCCCGAGCCGGCGCTGCATCGCCAGCAGCTCCTGGCGCATCTGCACACGCAGCGTCTTGTCGAGGTTGGACAGCGGCTCGTCGAGCAGCAGCACCTGCGGCTCGATGACGATGGTTCGTGCGAGCGCGACGCGCTGCTGCTGGCCACCCGACAACTGGTTCGGGCGTCGCTGCGCATAAGCCGACAGGCTGACCAGGTCGAGCGCATCGCCGACCTTCTGCCTGATCGTCGCTTTCGACGCACCGCGTTCGACGAGGCCGAATGCCACGTTGTCCCAGACGGTCATGTGCGGCCACAGCGCATAACTCTGGAACACCATGCCGATGTTGCGCTCCCATGGCGCCTTGCCGGTGACATCGGCGCCATCGATCAGCACCTCGCCATGCTGGTGCTGGTTGAAGCCGGCGATCAGCCGCAGCAGCGTGCTCTTGCCGGAGCCCGACGGACCGAGCAGCGCAAAAAATTCACCCGGCTCGATGTCGAGGTTGACATCCTTCAGCACCTCGGTGCTGCCGAATGCCAGCCGCACGTGGCGGCACTGGACCGATACCTTTTTCATCGTTTCTCCGCATCCTTTGTTCAGGGCTTGACCGGCGCGGCGGCCGGTGTGATTGCCAGCGGTGGCAGTTCCTCGTCGATCGGCCGCACGGCAAACCGGTTGCCGGTGCGTTCGACGACGATGTGCGACAGGTAGGTGCCGAGCGCCACCACCGCAATCGCCAGCACGCCGAGCGCCGCGCCGGGGCCGCGGCCGGCCACGCTTTGCATGTACAGGTAGATGCCGTAACTCATCGGCGCCTGCGATTCGGCCGAGACCAGCATGATGGTCGCCGACAGTTCGACCGCCGCGGTGATGAAGCTGGTGACGAAGCCGGCCAGGATGCCGCCGGCCATCAGCGGCACGACGACGCGCCGGATCGTCCGCATCTTCGTCGCGCCGAGGCTTTCCGCGGCCTCCTCGAGGGATACGTGCACCTGCTGCAGCGCGGCGACACAGGATCGCAGCGCATAGGGCAGGCGGCGCACCGCATAGGCGAGCATGATGATGATCCAGGTGCTGGTCATCATGATCTCGGTGCCGGGCAGCGCGACCCCCTTGTACAGGCGCAGGTAGCCGATTGCCAGCACGATGCCCGGCACCGCCAGCGATGCAGTCGCGATCCAGTCGAGCCACTGGCGGGCCGGCAGCGTCGTGCGGAACATCAGATAGGCGATCGTCACGCCGAGGATCACGTCGAGCCCGGCGGCCAGGCCGCAGTACAGCAGCGTGTTCTTGATCATGCCGCTAGAGTCCTGGAACACCGTGGCGTAATGCTCGAGCGTATAGGCGTCGGGCAGCGGTGCGAAGCTCCACACATTGGCCAGCGACAGCAGCAGCACGCCGATGTGCGGCGACAGCACCAGCAGCAGCACGACGAAGATCCAGCCGTAGGCGGCCACTGATCCGAGCGGCGTCAGCTTGCGACGGGCGACACCGGAACCACCTTTTTGCAGCGTCGAATAGTCCTTGCCGGCAAGCACGCGGGCCGACATCGCCATCGCCGCGATCGAGAATACGATCATGATCACGCTGATCACATAACCCATCGGGTCCTCGAGCCCGACCTGCGTGATCCGCAGGTAGGCCTGCGGCGCGAGCATGTTGGTCTGGCCGAGCACCAGCGGCGTGCCGAGGTCGTCGAAGACCTTCACGAACACCAGCGACGCGCCGGCGACGAAGCCGGGCAGTGCGAGCGGGAAGATCACCCGGCGGAACAGCCGCCAGCCGCGGCAGCCGAGGTTCATCGCCGCCTCTTCCATCGCGCCGTCGATGTTGCGCAGCGCCACCATCAGGTTCATCAGGATGAACGGGAAATAGTGGATGCTCTCGACGAAGATGACGCCGTTCAGCCCTTCCATGATCGGCAGCGAGATGCCGGCATATTCGTTCAGCAACAGGTTGATCGAGCCGGAACGGCCGAAGATCAGCTGCATCGCGACTGCGCCGACAAACGGCGGCATGATCAGCGGCAGCACGCCGAGCGTCTGGATCAGCAGCGCGCCGCGAAACTCGAAGCGCACCGTGAAATAGGCCAGCGGCACCGCGATCAGTGCCGCGAACACCGTCGACATCACCGCCACGTAGAGGCTGTTGAAAAACGATTCGCGCATCAGCCCCTGGCTGAAAAAGGCGCTGAAGTGGCCGATGGTCGGCGTGCCGTCGGATTCGACGAACGCGGTATAGAAGACCCGGCCAACCGGCAGCACCAGGAACATCAGCAGGAAGGCAAGCACGAGCCCGCCGGCGAGCCAGACCCCGGGGCGGATCCTGGTGCGCGCGCGCGGCGAAGCTGGCAGCCCGGCGGCTGCCGTGGTGGCGACGGTCATCGCAGGCGTACCGGTATCAGCGGACCAGCGCGAGCGCCTGGTCGGCCAGCTTTACCGCGCGCTCGTAATTCGCGCGGGCGCTCGAGTTCCAGTGGTCCTCGAGGCCGGTCACCTGCTTGTTGACCTTGGCTTCCTTCTTGTTCGCAGCAAACACCTCGAGGAAACCCTTGTCGGCCGCCTTCTGCGCATCGACGACCGGCGTGAACGCGGCTTCCCGCGCTTCCTTGACCAGTGCCGCGGCGCGCGGATTCGGCTTCTTCGCCAGCGCCGCCTCGGCCGCGTGGATCGCCTTCGTCGCGGCCTGCAATTCCTTCAGCCGGAAGGTGATGGTCTGGTCGAACAGCGACGACACCAGGTTGTAGCGCGACTCCGACAGGTCGGAATCAAATTGCACCTTCGCGCGTTTGGCGATCTCGAACGGGTTCGGATAACCGGCCGGCGTCTTGCCGCCCATCTGCTCAGGCGGCAGAATCGGCAGCCGCGAGATCTTCGGATCGTAGAGCAGCTGCTGGCCTTCCAGCGAGACCGTGAACGAGATGAACTGCTTCGCCTCGGCGGCATTCTTGCCACCGGCGACGAGGCCGATGTTGGCAGGCACGACCGCGGTCACGTTCGGATAGGCAAATTCGACCGGGAAGCCCGAATATTTGCCGGCCAGGCCGAAGAAATCGATCACCAGGCCGATGCCGAACTGGCCGTTGTTGACGCCGTCGGGCACGCCGAAGCTGCGCTCGGTGATCGCCGCCGAGTTGCCACCGATCTGCAGCAGCTGCGACCAGCCTTTTTCCCAGCCTTCACCCTGCAGCATCGTCTCGACCGTCAGGTGAGTGGTGCCGGAGCGCGACGGCGAACTCATTGCGACGTGGCCGAAATAGACCGGCTTCATCAGGTCGCTCCACTGCGCCGGCGCGGGCAGCTTGTTGGCCGCCATGTAGCGGGTATTCCACATCAGCCCGTAGCCGGCCAGCGCCTGCCCGAGGTACATGCCTTTCGGATCATTGATCGGGTACGCGCCGACCTTCGCCGGCGCGGACTTGTTGGCCAGATCGGCCACGTTGTCGAGCAGTTTCAGCCCGGCCAGCACTTCGAAGGCATCGGGCGCCGACGCCCAGAAGATGTCGGGCCGCTGGCCCGGCGCCAGTTCGCGCACATAGGCGATGCCCTGGACGGTATTCTTGTTCAGGATCTCCAGCTTGATCGTCGGATTGGCTTTCTCGAACGCCGTCTTGTAGGCCTGTGTCAGCTCCTTCGGGAACGAGGTGATGACGGTGACGGTACCGGCCATTGAGGTGCCGACAAAACAGGTCGCGATCGCCACCGACAGGGCGGCCGAGCGGAACAAGGGGCGAAGGGTCATCGGAATCTCCAGTTCGTTTGAGGCGGGCGTGACGGCACGGCGACATCCGCCCTGCTGCAGCGGAGCGCATCCTGCCGGGCAAGACTGCTGCCCGTCCAATCAAAGCTGGTGATGTGCGCGATCAGCGCCGCGGGTTAACCCGCCATTGAACCGGTCCCGGCTCAGAATTTCGGAATCTTGATCCGGCTGATCATCAGCGAACCCGACAAGGCAAACAGCAGCACCAGCGGGTGCAGCACGAAGCCGGCGATTCGCCACTCGCCGAACCACAGCTGCTGGCCGATCGCGCCGGTCGATGCGGCAACCGCCAGCAGCGCGACCAGCAGGATCGAGGTCGGGATCGGCGTGCCTTCGAAATATTTGACCTTGCCGCTGCCGTCGGAGAGCGTCTCCGCGGTGACGTTGAAGCGCGCCAGCCGCGAAACGCCGCAGGCGACGAAGAAGGCGAGCACGATGCGGTCGAAAAAACCCTGCATGCCGCAGCCGTAGGCGATGATCGCCGGCGCAACGCCGAACGAGATCACGTCGGCCAGCGAGTCGAGTTCGCGTCCCAGGCTGGATGATTTCTGCCGCCAGCGGGCGACCCGGCCGTCGAGCACGTCGAAGATCAGTGCCGCCAGCACCAGTGCGCAGGCGTACAGCACATGGATGACTTCGCCGCTCTGGATGTAGCTCAACATCGAGAACAGCGCGCCGGTCCCGCAGACGGCGTTGGCAAGCGTAAACCAGTCGGCGAGGTGAAATTCCCGGATCATCGCGAACGGTTTGTTGGGTTTCACGTCGGTGCTCATGCGCGGTCTGGTCCTGGTTGGTGTTATTGCAGGAGTATGAACCCGCCGGCGCGCCAGAGTTCAGCCGCCGTCGGCGCGGCTCCGGCCGGCGGGTCGCCGCTTATGATGGCGACGGCCGCTGGCCCTGGGAGTCCCTGCCGATGAGCTGTCTGAGCGCGCTGGGGTGCACCGTCGCGGGAGCGATTGGATTCGATGCGGCCGCGTCGCCCGGCCCGGAACCGCTGCGCCGCGGCGTGCCGGTTGCTGGCTGGCGCCACTGACGCGATGGCCGGCCTCGCTCCATTTGCCGAATTTGCGCTGCTGCTGCTGGCCTGCGCGCTCGCCGGCGCGGTCGGCGTGCGGCTGCGCCAGCCGGTGCTGATTGCCTACATCGCAGTCGGCATCGCCGCCGGCCCGTCGGGTTTCGAATGGGTTCGCGCCCAGGACGAAATCGATCTGCTGGCGCAGATGGGGGTCACGGTGCTGCTGTTTGTCGTCGGGCTGCGGCTGGACCTGCACCATGTGCGCCACATCGGTCCGGTCGCGGTCGCCACCGGCCTCGGCCAGCTGGCATTCACGATCGCCTTCGGCATCATGCTCGTGCTGGCGCTCGGCAAGCCGCCGCTCGAAGCGGTTTATATCGCCGTCGCATTGACCTTCTCGAGCACGATCATCATCGTCAAGCTGCTGTCGGACAAGCGCGAGCTCGACAGCCTGCACGGCCGCATCGCGGTCGGCTTTCTGATCGTGCAGGACGTCGCGGTGATCGTCGCGATGATGCTGATGAGCGCATTGCGCAGCGGCGGCGACGATGCCGGTGCTGCGGCGATCGCCTTCTCGCTCGGCGGCCGCATCCTGGCCGCGGCGCTGCTGATGTTCGTGCTGATGCGCTGGGTGCTGCCGCGGCTGGTCGCGGTGATGGCACGCTCGCAGGAACTGCTGCTGGTTTTCGGCATCGCCTGGGGAGTCACGCTGGCCGCGCTCGGCGACTGGGCCGGTTTCAGCAAGGAAGCCGGCGCCTTTCTGGCCGGTTTCTCGCTGGCCTCGACTCCCTATCGGGAGGCGATCAGTGCGCGGCTGACCGGCATCCGCGATTTTCTGTTGCTGTTCTTTTTCATCGACCTCGGCGCCAAGCTCGATTTCACGACGCTCGGCGCCGAAGTCGGCGCAGCCGGCGTGTTGTCGCTGTTCGTGCTGCTCGGCAATCCGCTGATCGTGATGGCAATCATGGGCGCGATGGGCTACCGCCGCCGTACCGGCTTCATGGCCGGACTGACGGTGGCGCAGATCAGCGAATTCTCGATCGTCTTCATCGCGATGGGGATCACGCTCGGCCATGTCGGCACCGGGGCACTCGGCCTGGTCACGCTGGTCGGCGTCGTGACGATCACCGTTTCGACCTACATGATCCTCTACTCGCAAGCCCTGTACGAACGGCTGGCGCCGTGGCTGGGCGTCTTCGAACGCCGCAATCCGTTTCGCGAACAGGCGGTCACCGCGCCGATGCCGGGCGAGTCTGCGCCGCAGGCGATCGTCTTCGGCCTCGGCCGATACGGCAGCCGCCTGATCGGCGACCTGATCGAAGCCGGTATCCGCGTTCGCGGCGTCGATTTCGATCCGGAAGCGGTGCGGATGCTGAAGAAGCGGGGCCTGGCGGTCGACTTCGGCGATGCCGAGGATCCCGAGTTGCTGGCCAGCCTGCCGCTGACGGCGACCGGCTGGGTCATCACGACCCTGCCGTCGGCCGACAGCAACCGCGCATTGCTCGATGGGCTGCACGCGTTAGGCTATCGAGGTCGGGTTGCCGCAGCCGCCCGTGACGAGGCCCATGTGCGGGCATTGTCGGCTGCCGGCATCACGCTGATCTTCAACCCGTTCGACGACGCCGCGTCGCATGCGGCGCGTCGGCTTGCCCGCGAGATCCAGTCACCGGAGACACCGCGATGAGCACCCCCAAGCCACTGCTGGCTGCCACCGATCTGTCGGCTCATGCGCGTCACGCGGCCGACCGCGCTGCCCGTCTTGCGCGCCAGCGCGGTGCGGAACTGACGCTGTTGCACGTCCCGCCGGCGCACGCGCTGGCCGATCTGCGCGAGTGGCTCGGCAAGGGCATGGAGCAGCAGATGCAGCAGCAGGCGCAACAGCAGCTGCAGAAACTGGCCGACGATTTGCAGTCCGCCCATGGCGGCACGGTGCACGCGCGGCTGGTCCGCGGCAATGTGCTCGACGAAGTTGCCCGCGCTGCCGATGAGCTCGATGTCGCGCTGTTGGTGCTCGGTGCACGTGGCGCCGGCGTATTGCGTCACCTGGTGCTGGGTTCGACCGCCGAGCGGCTGCTGCGCAGGACCACGCGGCCGGTGCTGATCGTGCGCACCGAGGCGCAGCAGCGCTATCGCCGCGCGCTGCTGGCAATCGATTTTTCGCCATTTTCGGCCGAAGTGCTGGCGCAGGCGCAGCAGACGGCGCCAGGCGCGCGCTGGCTGCTGGTTCATGCCTTTCGCGTGCCCTATGAGGAGAAACTGCGTTTTGCCGGCGTCGACGCAGCGGTGATCGACAGCTATCGGCTGCAGGCGCGTGCGCAGGCGACGCAGCAGCTGCATGCGCTGGCGAAGGCTGGCGGCCTGAGCGCCGGCAGCTGGGACGCCTGCATCCTCGAGGGCGACCCGTCACTCCGCCTGGTCGAGCAGGAGCAGGCGCTTGGCGGCGACCTCGTCGTGCTCGGCAAACATGGCCACAGCGCGGTCGAGGACCTGCTGCTCGGCAGTGTCACCAAACACGTGCTCGCCGAGGGCAAGGCCGATGTGCTGGTGGTGACGCTGCCAGGGGAGGGCTGAGCGCCGCGCGCACCTCGTGGGGGTGACCTTACGAAGACCTGAGTCGACTGATCGGATTCGCCCAAGCCGCCCGACAGGTCCGATCGCGCCGATCTTGAGGCAAATCAAGACAGGCTGAGAGATGACCGGTCTCACCCGGCCAACTTGAGCCATGTCAAGCGATGCCGCAGGTCGCTGGCTACGGTGGGATCCACGTCCAGTGCAGGTCAAGAAGTTGTCGCTTTATCGATGTCGTTGCTTCACGGTCTGCTGCTGATCTCCCCACCGATCACAGGAGCAGACAGTGAATCTTCAACGCCTCGACTTCAACTGGTCCTCGCGCCCCGCCCAAAGCGCGCGCTGGATAGCCGCCAGCGGAGCCTTGCTGATTGCGGCCGCGCTGCCAACCACCGCCGACGCGCAGTACGCTTATACCGTGTCCGATCCGCTGCGTGGCGATATCGTTGCATCCGGCATCGACCATGATTTCTGGTCACCGTTCAATTACCCCGGCGGCAGCGAACCGGGTTTCTGGACGATCTCGCCAGACGGTTTCGAGCTGCACAGCTTCTCGGTTTATCTCGGGTACCTAGACCCGTCGCCGTATTCCAAGTGGGCGATGGGAGGCGACTTCAGAATCTCCTTCCATTTCGAGAGCAGCACCTATCCGGGCGGTTATGGCAACCGGATGAGCGTGAATATCTACGAAACGGTGCCGACGTCGCCGACCAACCAGTGCGGCGCGCTGGTTTATCCAAGCGGCTTCGCTGGACTGTGGACGGGCTATTCGTCCCCGCCGACCAATACGTTCTACGATCCCGGCTATGGCGAATCGGCCCACTACCTGTTCGTCCGCAGCGGTGACACGATGCGGATCTACCGCGATCCGACCCAGGTCCCCGACGGCAGCGGCACGCCGGTATTCGAGGCCAACTATCTGAACCCGCTTGGTACGTTCATCTTCATGATGGGCACCGGCAATCCGAACTCGGGTTGGATGCGGATGCGCGACGTCGTGATAGAGACCGAGCAGCTGATCCCCTGTGACGGGGCGACCGAAGTGCCAGCGAAATGGGCGACGACGACCGATGCCGATGGTGACGGCGTCGACGACGCGCAGGATCAGTGCCCGGCAACCCCGGCCGGTGCGGTGGTCAATGCTGCAGGATGCTCGATCGGGCAGCTCGCAGCCTGCGACGGCGACTGGCGTAACCATGGCGAATACGTGTCGGCAGTTGTCGCCGCGGCCCAGTTGTTCCGCACCGAAGGGCTGATCGCGCCGAATGAATACGGTGCGATCGTCAGTGCCGCAGCACGGTCGAGTTGCGGGCAGAAAAACCGCTAGTCCAGCGGGCCGACCACTGCTGAGGCAGGGTGGCCGGCCGAGTGTTCCCAGGGGCTATTCAGGCAGGCCCCCCCGCTGCAGCGTGCTGCTGTATATTCATACAGTATGAACCTGCAGGAAAAGCTCGCGATCCTTGCCGATGCGGCCAAATACGATGCCTCGTGCGCTTCGAGTGCAGCCGACAAGCGGCATTCGATCGGCGGCCGGGGCATCGGCTCGACCGAGGGTTCGGGGATCTGCCACAGCTATACGCCGGACGGCCGCTGCATTTCGCTGCTGAAGATCCTGCTGACCAACTACTGCACCTACGACTGCCTGTATTGCGTCAACCGGGTCAGCAGCAATGTGCCGCGGGCGCGTTTCAGTGTCGACGAGGTCGTGCAGTTGACGCTCGATTTCTACCGCCGCAACTGCATCGAGGGCCTGTTTCTCAGCTCCGGCATCATCCGCAGCGCCGACTACACGATGGAGCAGGTGATCGAGGTCGCCCGGGTGCTGCGCGAGGAGCATGATTTTCGCGGCTATATCCATCTGAAGACGATTCCGGAGGCCAGCCCCGAATTGCTCGCCGCCGCCGGCCGCTACGCCGACCGGCTCAGCATCAATGTCGAATTGCCGACGCCGCACGCACTCGGCGAACTGGCGCCGGAGAAGGACGGGGCGGCAATCCGCCGCTCGATGGCGACGATCCGCATCCACATCGACGATGCGAAGCAGGCGGCGCGGCCGGTACCGGTGTCGTCGCAGGCTGGCTTGCCGCCACGTCGCGCGGCGCCGCAACGGTTTGCGCCGGCCGGGCAGAGCACGCAGATGATCGTCGGCGCCGACGCCACCGACGACCGCACCATCCTCAACGCCAGCGCCAACCTGTATGGCAGCTACCGGTTGAAGCGTGTCTATTACTCGGCGTTCAGCCCGATTCCGGATGCACCGGTTGCGCTGCCGTCGAAGCCGGCGCCATTGCAACGCGAGCACCGGCTGTACCAGGCCGACTGGCTGCTGCGCTTCTACGGTTTCGGTCACGACGAGATCGTCGCCGGCCCGGACGGCATGTTGTCGCTCGAATTCGACCCGAAGCTGGCCTGGGCACTGGCCCATCCGGAGCGTTTTCCGGTCGACCTGAACCGCGCGCCGAAGGAGATGCTGTTGCGCGTGCCCGGCGTCGGCGTGAAGGCGGTCGAGCGGATGCTGCAGTCGCGTCGGGTGCGCGCACTGCGCAGCGACGACCTGAAGCGCCTGCATCTGTCCCCGGCCAAGGTGCTGCCGTTTGTCGTGCTGCCGGACCATCGGCCACCGCCGCAAGCCGATGCCGCGCGGATGGCGCAGCGGCTGCGGCGCGCGCCGCCGGTGCAGGCGGCATTGTTCTGAGCCGATGGCGGGCAGTCCTGATGACGGGCGCAGTGTCGTGCTCGACGGGCCGGTCGATCTCGACGGCTTCCGGCGCGCGGCACGGTCGCTGATCGCCGACGGCATTGCGCCGCAACAGGCGCGCTGGCAGGTGGCCGACGCCGCCGAAGCCGATCTGTTCGACGCGCCTGGCATTGCGCCACTTGCCGAAGCCGGCATCGACGGCGAGCTGCTGCGCGTGCCGCGCGCCTATGCCCGACTCGCCGAGGCGGTCGTGCTGCACCGGGATCCGGCGCGATTTGCCCTGCTTTACCAGCTCCTGTGGAGGCTGCAGCATGAGCCGGCGTTGCGCGGCGACCCGCTCGATCCGCAATGGCTGCAGGCGCAGCGGATGGCGCATGTGGTGCGCCGCGAGCAGCACAAGATGACGGCCTTCGTGCGATTCCGCGAGATCGACCGCGGCGCGGCGCTGCCGCCGTTGCATGTCGCCTGGTTCGAACCCGAGCACCACATCGTCGAGGCCACGGCGCCGTTTTTTGCCCGCCGCTTCGCGCAGATGCACTGGAGCATCCTGACGCCGCTGCGCAGCGTCAGCTGGAATGGCAGCGAGCTGCAGTTTGCCGCCGGCGCAAGCCGCGACCAGGCACCTGACGCCGATGCCGGCGAGGCCTTGTGGCTGACCTATTACCGCACCATCTTCAATCCGGCACGGCTGAAGCTCGCGATGATGCGCAAGGAGATGCCGCGCCGCTATTGGAAAAACCTGCCCGAGGCGAGCCTGATCGACCCGCTCAGCGCAGCCGCCATGCAGCGCAGCGGCACGATGGTCGAGCAGGCGGCGACAGTGCCGCTGCGAACCATCCGCCGCCTGCCGGCATCGAAGGCTCCGATGCCCGACGATACAAAACCCTTGCCGCCGCAACCGGATCGCGCCGCAGGTGCAGCCGAGCGCGCGGCTGCGCTCGAGCAGACCCGCGACGCCGCCCGCGGCTGCACCGGCTGTCCGCTTTACCGCGACGCGACACAGACCGTCTTCGGCGCTGGCGGTATCGATGCGCGGCTGATGTTCGTCGGCGAGCAGCCGGGTGATCAGGAAGATCTGCGTGGCCAGCCCTTCGTCGGCCCGGCCGGCCAATTGCTCGCGAAAGCGCTCGAGCAGCTCGGCGTCAAGCGCGACCTCGCCTACGTGACGAATGCGGTGAAGCACTTCAAGTTCGAACTGCGCGGCAAGCGGCGCATCCACAAGACGCCGACCCAGCGCGAGGCCGCCGCCTGCATCGACTGGTTCGAGCGCGAAATCGCGTTGGTGAAGCCGGAGGTCATCATCGCGCTCGGTGCCACCGCGGCGCGCTCGGTGCTCGGCCGCCCGGTCGCGGTGCTGCGTGAACGCGGGCAATGGCTGCGCCGCGACGATGGCATTGCGGTGCTGGTGACGCTGCATCCGTCGGCATTGCTGCGCTCGCCGCCCGAGCAGCGAGAGCAGGCTTATGCCGACTGGCTTGCCGACCTGCGGATCGCAGTCGCCGGGCCGCCGGCGGCGGCAGGCGGCGGCTGAACCAATCGAGTTGCAGCCGGTCCATCGTGCTGGTCCGCCGCATCCCGGGGCGGCTGCTTTTCCAGGAGAGAACACGATGTATGGATTTCATGCCACGCTGCAGATGCCGTTCGACCAGGCGGTCGACCGGGTGATGGCGGCGTTGAAGGAGCAGGGTTTCGGCGTCTTGAGCGATATCGACGTGCAGGGCGCGATGAAGGAAAAACTCGGCGAACAGATGCGGCCCTACCGCATCCTCGGCGCCTGCAATCCGCCGCTCGCCTACAAGGCCTTGCAGGCCGAAGCCGACGTCGGTCTGCTGCTGCCGTGCAATGTCGTCGTGCGGCAGGACAACGATCAGCAGGTCACGGTCGCCTTCGTCGACCCGCTGGTGATGATGGAGATGGTCAAGCAGCCGGAAGTGCGCAATGTCGCCGAGGATGCCGAGCAGCGGCTGCGCAAGGTCTGCGAGGAACTAGGCCGCAGTTGAAACCGCGGCTGTCAAGCAGGGCGCAGGCGGCCCGCTCAGTCGCCGATCAGCGCCTTGCCGATCAAGCCCAGCGCGACCAGGAACAACACGACCGAAAAGCCGGTTTGCACGACGGTCGACGAGACCCGCTGCGACACCACTCGTCCGATCAGCATGCCGACGATCATCGCGCCGGAAAACTGCAGCGTCGTTTTCAGCGGCAGATCGGCGCCCTGCAGCACCGCATTGGCGACGCCGCCGGCGCCGACCAGCGCGATCGTCAGCAACGAGGTCGCGACGATGCATTTCATGCCGACGTCGGTGAAGCGGCGCAGCAGCGGCACGATCACGAAGCCGCCGCCGACGCCGAGCAGGCCGGTCATCACGCCGGTGACAACGCCGATGCCGGCCAGCGCCCCGGCGGTCGGCCAGTTCCAGATCAGCCGGCCGGTCTCGTCGCTGAGGTGGGCAACGACCCAGCGCGAACTGTCGTCGTCGGGCTCGTCGCGGCGCGCCTGCAGAAACATCCGTACCGCGACAAACAGCATCACCGCGGAGAAGAGCAGCAGCAGCACCTGCTGAGACATCAGCTTTGCCGCCTGCAGTCCGAGCGTCGTCGATGCCGCGCCGGTGATCGCCATCAGGATCGCGGCCTTGTAGCGGACGAGCCCGTGGCGGAATCCTTCCAGCGCGCCGACCGCCGCGCCGGCGGCAACCGCAATCAGCGCAACCGGCGCGGCCTGCTGCATCGTCCAGCCGAGACCGACGACCAGCGCCGGCACTGCCAGAATGCCGCCGCCGGCGCCGGTCAGGCCGAGCACGGCGCCGACCAGCACGCCGAGCAACAGGCTGGTGATCATTGCGAAACCGCCACCTGCTGGTCTCAGCCCTGCGGGCTGTCGCTCATCCGCTCGCAGTATTCGCGCAGCGCGTCCGGCAGGTCATCGGGGCAGACGCCGCAGGCACGGTTGCCGGGCACTGCGTAGTCGATGAATTTCGGATACGGCAGGTCCAGCCCCGCCATGATCGCCTGGAATTCCTCGAGCGTGCGACCCTTGCCGAGCCGCGGATTGCGCAGCTTCTCCTGCGCGATCGTCGATACACGGCGATTCTGGTAATCGTGGGCCGGAAAGACCAGCGTCTCGTCAGGCATCGAGAACAGCTTGTCGACGACGCTGCGGTACAGCGTCGCGGCGTCGCCGTTCTGGAAGTCGGTGCGGCCGCAGCCGTCGATCAGCAGCGCATCACCGGTGAAGACGCGGTCTGCGCAACGGTAGGCGAAATGGCCGTCGGTATGGCCGGGCGTATGCAGCGGATCGATCTTCAGCCCGCCGAGCTGCAATGGGGTGGCCTCGACGATGCCGACGTCGACGCATGGCAGCCGGTCGATCGCAGGTGCGGCGATCTTGCTGCCGACCCGTTGCTTCAGTTCCTTTGCCGACGTGATGTGGTCGGCGTGGATGTGCGTGTCGAGCGTATAGACCAGTTTCAGCCCGAGCGACTGCAACACCTGCAAGTCGCGGTCGATCGAGTTGATGACCGGGTCGATCAGCAGCGCCTCGCCGGTATCGGGGCAGCCGAGCAGATAGGTATAGGTGTTCGAGACCGGTTCCTCGAGTTGGCGGAAGATCATCGCGTTCTCCTTCAGCTGCGCAGCCTAAGGCCTGTTCCTGCTTGTCGCTGTAGGACAGGTTCCAGGATCGACGGCGGTGCCTTGCCCCGTCAGCGTGATCCGACAGCCACATGCGCCGCAGACGCGCGCCGCTCGGGCGATTGCGGCATTGCCGCGCCGTTCACCAATGCCTAGTCTGAACTTGCAAATGCCGCTGGGCGCGGCTGAAGGAGAACCTGATGAACAGTGACGATACGTTGCGTCGCGACGACCAACGGCGCGACGCCAACCGCGACCCGATCACCGGTGCGCGCGGTTCGCATCCGTTCGGCACCGGCGTCGGCGCCGTGGTCGGCGGCGCCGCTGCCGGCGCCGCCACAGGAACCGTGGCCGGACCGATTGGCACGGCGGTTGGTGCGGCAATCGGCGCAGTGGCGGGCGGATTGGTCGGCAAGGAGGTCGCCGAGGCGATCGATCCGAGCGTCGAACAGACCTGGTGGCGCGACAACTTTGCGTCGCGCGACTATGCGGCTGGCAGCAACTTCGATGACTATGGACCGGCCTACGGAATCGGCGTCGACGCCTGGCGCCGTCATCCGCAGCGCCGCTTCGACGATATCGAGTCGGAGCTGTCGACCAACTGGGACAAGGCGCGCGGTGCATCGAGCCTCGAATGGGGCCGCGCCCGCTTCGCCGCGCGCGACGCCTGGGACCGGCTCGACGAACAGCATCGGCGAAAGCGCTGACGAGCCGGCTTCGCGGCCGTGCCGGCCGCCGAGATCTGGCCAGCGATTGACTTCGCCTGCTTTCGGGCGTCAACTAGACGCGGAGGTACGCGATGTTTGCAAGGCAGATCACGATCCGCATCAAGGATGGCCGCATGGACGAGGTTGTCCGCATCTACCGCGAATCCGTCGTTCCGGCGTCGCGGGAGCAAAAGGGCTGCCGCAGCATGTTGCTGCTGACCGACGAGTCGAGCGGCAAATGCGTGTCGATTTCGCTGTGGGACAGCCGCGAGAACATGCAGACCAGCGAAGACAACGGCTATATGGCACAGCAGACCGAAAAGTTTGCCGACGCCATCGTCGGCTCGCCGCAGATGGAAACCTTTGTCGTCGGCGTGAAGACCTGAGATGAGCCGGTAAGAAGCAGCGGCACTGCAACGACCGAGTTGAAGGCAAGCTGCCTCACCGCGGCTGCGCCGGATGCCGGTCGGCCCGTTTGCGCGATCGGCTTGCCCCCCGGTGCCTCTGCCCTCGATGAAAGGAGACCTCGATGCTGAAATCCGGAACCCGAATCACGCTGCTGGCGGCAGTTGCAGCCGCGGCGCTTGCTGCCGGCTGCACACAGATGCAGAAGATGCCGCACATGATGGGCATGGCCAAGCCGATGCCAGCGGCCGATGCGACCGCGCTGTGGAACCACCTGGAAAGCGTGAAATATGCGTCGAGCTACAAGCTTTATCCGGGCAAGAGCCGGATGTACGCCGGCACCCAGCCGCATGGCGCTTTCCTGACGACTTATGTCAACGACGCCGCCCACCGCGCGCTGAGCAACGATACGAAGCCGCTGCCGGTCGGATCGATCCTGGTCAAGGAAAACTACATGCCCGACCGCAAGCTGGCCGCGGTGACGGTGATGTACAAGGTCGCCGGTTTCGACCCGCAGAACAACGACTGGTACTGGCTGAAACGCGACGCCGCCGGCAAGGTCGAGGCATCCGGCAAGGTGGCCGGCTGCATCGGCTGTCACAAGCCGTCGCAGCGCGACTATGTGCTGACGCCGATCGGCACGCGGCAATACTGACGCTCAAGCTGCAAAAGGCGCGACGTCCCGGTCCTCGGAAGGCGCACCGCCTCATTCGCTGCCGTGCGGCACGCATGCGCTCGCCGAGGTTTGGCTGCTGACGCCCAGCGGCAGACTCAACCGGCGCGGCGGCCGACCAGTTCGGCCGCCCGCGGTGCCGCGCCCGGTGCAGTGGCGCCGACCTGCCGGCCGGCGCGGACGAACAGGAGCAACATCAGCAGCATGCCGCCGAACACCGCCAGCGAGCCGAGGCCGAGGATAGGGCCGAGCACCGGCTCGGCGAGCAACTGTCCGTACAGCGCAAACAAGCCGGCACTGACGACCAGTGTGCCGATCTGGTGCAGCAGCAACTGGGCAGTGATCAGCCAAGAGGCCGGCTGGTCCGCCATCCACAGCCGCAGCACGCTGGCATAAAGCAGCGACACCACCAGGCCGAGCAGCAGGATGTGGGCATGCGTCACGTGCTGGACATGGTTGTGCGTCGACGCCATATAAATGCCGAGCGCGATGCCGACGATCGCGAAGATCAGGCCGAACAGGGTGTGGCGGTAGGCGCAGGCAAGGGTGGTCATCGTTGATTCCTCCGGAGTGGAAAGTCAGTCGGGTGCATCCAGGCACCAGCGGGCGTTGGCCGACGATGCGTCGGCGATCAGGCAGATGGTCTCGAGTTCGACCTCGTCGCGCGGTGCATACACCATTGCGACGGTCGGCAGGATGCGGCCGCTGCCGACCAGCGGATGCGGTTCGCCCCAGCCGCGCAGCAGCAGTTCGGCCATGTCATCCGGCGCCAGCACCAGGTGCATGCTGCCGTCCTCGGGCGGATGCAGGTGGGCATATTCACGGCCGCGGATGAAGCCGAACCGCGTGTTGCAACGCCGGCATGCCGGCACGAACATCGCGCGGGCTCCGGGTACCGACACCAGACTCGGGCCGAATTCGGTGTCCGGTGTCGCCAGCAGCCGTTCGGCAAGCCGTTCGAACAGCGCCGGCGGCGCGTTCTGCTCGAGCTGGCAGTGCGGCAGCCCGATGTGGGTGCGCGGCCGTTTGCCGCGCCGTTCAGGCAGTTTCAGCATGTCGGCGCTCTGTTTCGAACAAGGCGCAGCGGATCATGGCCTCCCCCTCCCGATGCCGGGCGCGTTGGAAAAGATGTCTGTGGCGGCCCGGGGGCACCAAGCCAAGCATGGCCCATCCGACCTTGCATGGGAAGCGCTGCCGGTGCAAGATGGCCTTGCATGGATGCAAGCCGATTGCCGTGGCAGGACCTGCAGTTCTTTCTCGCGACCGCGCGCGACGGTACGCTGGCCGGCGCTGCGCAGACGCTCGAGACGAGCAGTGCCACCGTGCACCGCCGGCTCGCCAAGCTGGAGCGCTGCCTCGCTGCGACGCTGTTCGTGCGCAGCCCGCGCGGCTATGCGCTGACCGCTGCCGGCCGGCAATTGCTGGCGCATCTGCAGCGTGTCGACGCCGAAATCGTCGCGGCGCAACGTCGACTGAGCGGCATCGACAACGGCCTCAGCGGCGCGGTGCGGATCGCCACGGTCGACGATCTTGCGATCGACATCCTGAGCGGCCTGCTGCGCGATTTTTCGCAGCGGCATCCACAGGTGACGCTCGAACTGACCGTTGGCAGTGGCCGCACCGACCTGGCCCGGCGCCAGGCCGATGTCGCGATCCGGCCGGGCAGCCGGCCGACCGAGGGCGACGTGATCCCGCGCCATATTTGTGCTGTCGGCGTCGCGATGTATGCAAGCCGCAGTTACCTGGAAAGGCATGGGCGGCCGCAGCGCGCCGACTCTTGGCACCGCCATCGCATCGTCAGGGCTGACCGGGGCATGGCCGCGTTGCCGATGGAGGTCTTCATCGACCGCTACACATCGGGCAGCCACGCGGTGTTCCGCAGCGATGCGATGCTGGTGCGCCAGGCGGCGGTCCGGCAAGGGCTCGGCATCGGATTGCTGCCGTGTTTCTCCGCCGATGCCGATGCCACGCTGGTGCGGATCAGCGATGTGATCCCGGAGGCATCGGCGATGCTCTGGATCGTTGTCCATGCCGACCTGCGGCGCAATGCGCGGGTGCGCAGCTTCGTCGAATTTGCCGACGCGGCGCTGCGGCAGCTGCAACCCCGATTCGAAGGGCGTGTCGGCGCCGGAGCTGCCTCTTCGACGACGCCGACAGCGAGGTCGGTTTCGTGATCTCGGCATGTCTGCGCGAGACTTCGCCACGGGTGGGCAGAGGAATTTTTTGATCCGCGCCGCCCGCGACAACACTCTGAGGACGGCTGCCGCCGCGTTGTGCGCCCGGCTTTTTCGGAAATGGAGCGGTGCGCGAAGTCGCTGCCGGGAATCACCCAATGAACCAAGCCGCGGCTGCTGGTATCCGATGGACAATCCTTTCATTTTGGAGCCCAGGCATGGTTCAACAGAACGATACCCATTCGAAAGTCGTCGGCTACATCCTCTGGATCTTCGGCTTCCTCGGCGCGCACCGCTTCTACTACGGCAAGCCGGTGACCGGGACGATCTGGTTTTTCACGCTCGGTCTGCTCGGCATCGGCTGGCTGATCGACCTGTTCCTGATCCCGTCGATGGACCGCCAGGCCGATCTGCGCTTCCATCCCGGGCCCATCAACTACACGGTGGCCTGGGTGCTGCTGACCTTCCTCGGCTTCTTTGGCGTGCACCGCATGTACATGGGCAAGTGGCTGACCGGCATCCTCTACCTGCTGACGGTCGGCCTGTTCGGCATCGGTTACCTCTACGACTACTGGACGCTGAACGACCAGATCAGCATCCGCCACGCGACGCGGCCATGACGATCGGCAACGCGCTCGATGCGACAGCGGTGCTCGACGGCATCAACGCCGAGGTGCGGCCGATGCTCGGCGAAGGCCGGGTTGCGCGTTATATCCCTGCGCTGGCCCGCGTGCCAATCGACCAGTTCGGCATCGCACTGTCCGGCATCGGCGGCGACGATGCCGCGGCCGGCGATGCGACGACGCCATTCTCGATCCAGAGCGTCTCGAAACTGCTCGGCCTGACGCTGGCGCTGCAGGCGGTCGGCTCGGCGCTGTGGGAGCGCGTCGGCCGCGAGCCGTCCGGCGACCCGTTCAACTCGCTGATCCAGCTCGAGCACGAGCAGGGCTTGCCCCGCAATCCGTTCATCAATGCCGGCGCAATCTGCGTGGCCGATCAGCTGGTCACGTCGTACGGCGACCCGAAGCAGGCGCTGCTCGATCTGGCGAGCCGGCTGTGCCGCGAGCCGGTCGCGTTCGATGCCGAGGTTGCACGTTCGGAACGCGAGACCGGCTTCCGCAATGCGGCGCTGGTCAATTTCATGAAAAGTTTCGGCCGCATCCGCAATGATGTCGATGCGGTGCTCGACGTCTATTTCCACCAGTGCGCGCTGGTGATGAACTGCCGGCAAATGGCGCGTGCATTCGGCTTCCTCGCCAACGAAGGGGTGCAGCCGGGCAGTGGCGAGGCGATCGTCACGCCGCGCCAGGCGCGGCGCATCAATGCGCTGATGCTGACCTGCGGCACCTACGATGCGGCCGGTGAATTTGCCTTCCTGATCGGGCTGCCATGCAAAAGCGGCGTCGGCGGCGGCATCGTCGCGATCGCGCCGCGCCAACTGTCCCTGTGCGTCTGGTCACCGGGGCTCGATGCGACCGGCAATTCGGTCGCCGGGCGGCGAGCGCTGGAACTGTTCGCGACGCGGACCGGTTTGTCGGTGTTCTGAGCGCGGCCGCCGCGTGGCATCGAAGCTGCCGCGGCGCGGCGCTCGGCTGCCGCAGCGTCAGAGCTGCGAATCCAGCAGCGTCGTGAACTTCTCGACAACCTTTTCCCACAGCGGCCGGGCCAGCCACTGCGCATGGCTGATGTTTTCCGAACGTGCGAGGTCGTCCTCGAAGACCTTGGTCTGCGCGACGGCGAAGTCCGCATCGAGGATGTTCAGCGTCGCCTCGTCGTTCAGCCGGAACGAGCGGTTGTCGAAATTGGTCGATCCGACCGAGACCAGCAGCCGGTCGACGATCATCACCTTGCAGTGGTACATCGTCGGCTTGTATTCGGCGATCGTCGCGCCTGCTTGCAGCAGCGGCCCCCAGCTGCCGCGCGAGGCAACGCGCACCGTGTCGCTGTCGATGTGTTCGCCGGGCACGACGATGCGCAGCTTGACGCCGCGTTTCATCGCGTCGACCAGCGCCTGGCTCATCAGTTCGTCCGGCACGAAATAGGCTGCCGAGATGTCGATCGATTGCTTCGCCGCGGTGATCGCCATCAGGTACATCAGCTGCATGCTTTCGCTGCCGCCGCTCGGCGAGCTGCTGAACATCTGCGCCGGCGAATCGCCGACCGGCGGCAGGTCCGGGAAAAACGTCTTGCCGTTCAGCACCTCGCCGGTGACCTTGACCCAGTTGTCGAGAAAGACCGCCTGCATCTGCGCGACGACCGGACCTTCGACCCTGAAATGCGTATCGCGCCAGTGCGCCGGGTCCTGTGCGTTGCCGGTCCACTCGGGCGCGATGCCGACCCCGCCGGTGAAGGCCACCGTGCCGTCGACAACCAGCAGCTTGCGATGGGTGCGGTTGTTCATCCGCGACAGGTGCGACCAGTGCGGCGGGTGGAACTTGTTGACCTCGATACCGGCCTTCTTCATCCGGTCGAGCACGTCATCTTCCATCTTCGAGCTGCCGATCCAGTCGAGCAGCACATGCACCTGGACGCCGTTGCTGCTGCGCTCGATCAGCGCTTCGGCAAATTCCTTGCCGATGTCGCCCGACCAGTAGATGAAGGTCTCGAACGTGATGGTCGAGCGGGCCTGGCGGATCGCCGCCAGCATCGACGGAAAGATCTGGTCGCCGTTCAGCAGTGTCTCGACCCGGTTTCCGGTGATGAACGGCGGGCCGAGCAACACGCCGAGTTCCTTCGCGAACTGCTTGCTCGCCACCGGATAGAGGTGCTCGATCTTCTTCTCGATCTTCTTTTCGCCGCCCGACAGGTTGAACACCAGCAGCACCAGCAGCATGCCCGCCAGCGCTGCACCGATCATCCAGCCGACGGTGCGGCGCGAGGGTTTGCGAATGAATGACACGTGGTGCGGCGCGCGAGTAAAGAAGGCTCCGATGGTAAGCGGAGCGGCTTGCCTGCCCGCCTCAGCCGAACTCGACCCACAGCGGGTAGTGGTCCGAGATCCGGTACTGCAGGCTCGCCCGCGTCATCTCAAGGTCGCGATACAGGTGCGGCACGAAGTCGAAGCTGCCGGCGGCAAGCGGCTCGAGATTGATCAGCCGCGCGGAGCCTTCGCCGAACCAGGCGATCTGGTCATAGAACTTGCCGAGTTGCGGCTGGTCCGGGTCGGCAAAGATCGAGCGCCGCACCGTATCGAGCGCCGGTGGCACCGTCAGCCCTGACGAAGTAAAGGCCTGCCACAGCGGATCGCCACGGCGGTCGATGTTGAAGTCGCCGAGGACGACGAGATTGTGGTGCCAGCGATTCGCCTGCCGCGCCCAGTCGGCCATCCAGTCGGCGATGGCGCGCAGTTCGGGCAACCGCTCGGCTGCGCTGTCCCCGTACAGGACATGCAGCGTGACCAGCAGCACCGTCGCATCGCCGGCCTGGAAGCTGACCGCATACGGCGTGCGCGCGAACTGCCGGCGCAATGCGTCGGGACCGATCTCGTCAAGGCGTTCTCGAGGCACCACCAGTTCGCCGGCCAGTCCCGACAGTTCGGCGCGCGCGCTGTCGAAGATGAAGGCCATGCGCTCGCCGCCGCCTGCCGCACCGCGGGTCACGTCGGTCATCAGAAAACTCCAGCGCGGCCCCAGCGTCTTCATCAGCGTGCGCAGCGCCCGCAGGTTGCCGGTCAGTTCCTGCACTGCAACGACGTCGAAGCGCGAGATCAGCTCGGCGATTGCCCACAGCGCACGGAAATCGCGTTTCGGACTGTCGCTGCTGCCGGCCGTCCAGCGTTCGGTCAGCGAACCGAAATCCTTGATGTTCCAGGTGGCGACCAGCAGGTTGCGGCGCAACATCCGCTTGCGCGGAATCGCCTCGTCGAGCGCCGCACGCAGCGCCGCCATCTCGGTGCGCACCGCCGGCGGTGCGGCTGGGTCGTCGATCGGTGGTAGGGGGGCGGACATCGCGCGAGGGCCCGGGTTTGCATGGCTCAGTATCGCCTCGTCAGCGAAGGTTGCAACACCGATCGCGGGTCTCGGTCAATGGTTGACTTTGTAACAAATTCGTCTTACGGTCGTCGCAGATCCCCCCAGGTGAGGGGGGTGAACAGGGTGTCTGCTGATGGCGGCCATCGGGGGGTTGTGTTCAACGACGGGAGGAACAAATGCGCAGGACAACAAGACTTTCACTGGCCACCGGCATTGCGTTTACGCTGGCTGCTGCGATGACAACAGCTCATGCGGGCGACAAGCACAAGGACAAGGACAACACCTTCAGTGATCTCGTGACGCCGGATGCGATTTTCGGTAGCGGCAATTCAAACGGCGGGTTCACAGTGGACCGGCACCAAGGCGTCGAGGTGGGCTTGCGTGGCAAGACGCGATTCCCGGCCCCGGTCGAAAACGGTGACAACGGGGATGGCACCTACAGCTATCCGGCAGGTGATGCCTGTCCAGGGTTCGGCTTTGCGCCATTTCCGCTGTGTTTGAATACGCCGAAGTGGAGTTTCGACTGGTCGGTCAATACCGATTACGCCGGTGGCACCGGCAACAAGCTCGATGATTTCGTCTATCAGTTGGGCATGGATGCCGACCCGGGCCCGGGGACCGATTTCACGTTGTTCGATCCGATCACGCCGAATGCTGTCCCGCCGGCCTGGGACCACAGCTTGGGCACCAATGCAACCGGCAACGGCGCGGGCATCGAGGATGTCGATCCTCCGACCTATCTCGCCAATCTGGGTACGTTCAACGTCGCACAGAATTCGTGGAACTACGAGTTCTTCAACAACATCGGCACCAGTCTTGCATCGTTCAACCCGGCGGGTGACGGCAACTACGTCGTTTTTCTCCGGGCGATCGATCCGGCGAAAAACAAGGTCGTCGCCGAATCGGTGATCCAGATCCTGACTGGCGCGGCAGCACCGGTCAAGCGCAACAAGATCAAGTTGCCGAAGGTGAAGTGAGCCATCCCTGAGCTGATTCAATTGCGCCGCGGCGCTGGTCGATTTTCGACGGGCGTCGGCGGCGCACCAGCGTCGGGGAGCACTCAGGCGACGCAGCAATCAGCGTCCCGTCCAGTCGCCCTCTGATACCACCCGCGAGCCCGGAATCAACTCCGCGAGTGGATTGATTGCACGCACCTGCTCGGCGGTCAGTGGCTCGGACAACATCACCTGCTCACCGGTGCGCGGATCGAAGAAGCGCCAGCGCCAGGCGGTGGCGGCGGAGGTGGATTGCGCCGGTGTCATCGCGGCGCGGCAACGGTCGGCAAACTTGAACCACATCGCGGTCTCCGGTCGGCTGGCGGCACTGCAGATTGCATTCGTCCACCTTAGGACATTCCGCGCTGCCAGACATCCCCCGTTCTGTGTAGTCGTTCACGCTACATTGCAGCGATGTGCAATCGATATACCCCGCCGCGTGCCGAGGAGCTTGCGCAGCGGCTTGGCCGGGCGATCGTCAACTACCCGCCGGGGCCGATCTTCCCGCGCTCGCCGGGGCCGTTTGTCCGCCTCGACCGCGAGCGCGAGGTCGAGGTCGTCGTCGGCCAATGGGGGCTGGTGCCGTGGTTTGCCAAGACCGCCAAGCTGCCTTATTCGACGAACAATGCGCGCGCCGAGGAGCTCGCCGTGAAGGCAAGCTACAAGCAGCCGTGGGCGCGTGGCCAGCGCTGCCTGATTCCCGCCGAGTCGTTCGACGAGCCGTGCTGGGAAAGCGGGCGCAACCAATGGTGGCGATTCCGCCGCGCCGATGGCCATCCGTGGATGCTGGCTGGCCTGTGGAACCGCTGGGTCGACAAGGCGAGCGGGGAAATCGTCGAGAGTTTTACGATGCTGACGCTTAACGCCGATGCCCATCCGCTGATGAGCCGGATGCACAAACCCGATCCGCGGCTCGGCCCCGATCAACAGGACAAGCGCAGCGTGATTCCGGTCGCCGATGGCGATGCCCAGGCCTGGATGGGCGGCAGCGTCGATCAGGCCGAACGGCTGCTGAAGCTGACACCGGCCGAAAGCTTCGATGCCGGGCCGGCCGACGAGGAGGTGGCGCCGCGCTTGTTCTGAGCGCGGCCGCGCGCTCAGTGAACCGCCGCCTTTTCACCCCACAACTGCTTCAGCCGCTGGTCGCGGCCGCAACTCGTGCGGTAGTAGTTGTAGCGGATCGGGTTCTTCAGGTAATAGTCCTGGTGATAACCCTCGGCCGGGTAGAAGGTGCCGGCCAGCTTGATCTCGGTGACGATCGGCTCCTTGAACGGCTTGCTCTGCTCGATGCGCGCCTTCGATGCCTGGGCTTCGGCGAGCTGGGCCTGGTCGACCGGATAAATCGCGGTGCGGTACGGCGAGCCGCTGTCGCAGAACTGGCGGTCCTTCGTCGTCGGGTCGATCGTGTACCAGAAATGATCGACCAGCGCCTTGTAGCTGACGACCGACGGGTCATAGACGATTTCGACCGCCTCGGCATGGCCGGTGCGTTTCGACGCCACCTGTTCGTAGGTCGGGTTTTCGGTCTTGCCGTCGATATAACCGGAAGTCGTCGACAGCACCCCCTTGACCTTGTCGTAGTCGGCCTCGACGCACCAGAAGCAGCCACCGGCAAAAATCGCCCGCGCGGTGTTTTCAGGCGCGGTGACTTTCAGTGCCGGGCGGACTTCGACTTGCGCCTTCGAGCAGCCGGCGATGCCGAGCAGGCCGATTGCCGCGACCACGGCGGCCAGACGGCGGGTGCGGGTCATGACGATGCCGGCACGAAGGCCAGTGCCACGCCGTTGTTGCAATAACGCTTGCCGGTCGGCGCCGGGCCGTCACTGAAGACATGGCCCTGATGGCCCCCGCAGCGCGCGCAGTGGTATTCGGTGCGCGGCAACAGCATCTTGAAATCGGTGCTGGTACCAACGGCATTTGGCAGCGTCGTGTAGAAACTCGGCCAGCCGGTGCCGCTGTCGAATTTCATTTCGGAGGTGAACAGCGGCAACTGGCAGCCGGCACAGACATAGCGCCCGCGCCGCTTCTCGTCGTTCAGCGGGCTGCTGAACGGGCGCTCGGTACCTTCCTGGCGCAATATCCGGTATTGCTCAGGCGTCAGCAGCTTTTTCCATTCGGCATCGCTGCGCTCGATGCGCTGCCCCGCCGGCAGATCGGGTTCCCGGCCCTGGGCCGCGGTCGTCGCGGCGCGCAGCGTCGGCGCGAGCCCGAGTGCGGAAAGAAAGCCCACCAGATTGCGTCTGCTCATCATGTCGTCTCCAATCATTCCGGCCGCGTGCTGCTGCGGCCTGTCCTGTCTGTGTCGAATGAGGCAAAAAGTTCTTTCACCGGCGACAGCCGATCGAGCGGCCAGGCCTCGTAACCGCTACGCGACCGGCCCATGTTTGTCCGCTTCCGACGTGAACGCATCGGCATAAAACGCTGTCTCCGGCAAGCCGCAGCGCTGCACGAAATCGACCTGTGCCGAGTCGACCATTACCGGCGCACCGCAGGCATAAACCTCGTGGCCCGACAGGTCCGGCAGGTCCTGCATCACCGCGCGGTGGACGAAGCCGGTGCGGCCGGTCCATGAGTCTCCCGGCTTCGCGTCCGACAGCACCGGGATGTAGCGCAGGTGCGGCAGCCGCGCCTGCGCCGCTTCGGCCCACTCGTGCTGGTACAGATCGGCGCGGCTGCGGCAACCCCAGTACAGCACGGTAGGCTGCGTCATCCCCTTGTGTTCCATCTGCTCGATCAGCGCCTTCAGCGGCGCAAAGCCGGTTCCCGAGGCCAGCAGCACCAGCGGCCGGGTGCTGTCCTCGCGCAGGAAGAAGCTGCCGAACGGGCCTTCGATGCGCAGGATGTCGCGCGGCTTCATCGCGCTGAAGACATGGTCGGTGAATTTGCCGCCCGGCATGTGGCGGATATGCAGTTCGATCGCCGGCTGCTCGTTGCCGATCAGCTCGCGCTGGCGGTGCGGTGCATTGGCGATCGAGTAACTCCGCCGGTCGCCGTCCTTCAGGATGAATTCGACATACTGGCCGGCCTTGTACATGAAGGAATCATTGGCCGGCAGCTGCATCGTCAGCACCGCCACGTCGGGTGTGGGGCGGTCGATCCGGCTGACCCGCGTCGGCAGCTTGCGCACCGGGAATTCGCCGAGCCCGGGCACGGTGCGCGCCTCGATCACCAGGTCGGTCTGTGCTGCGGCACGGCAGGTCAGCATCAGCCCGGCATCTTCTTCCTCGCTGCTCAGCGCCTTGCTCTGGTGGGCTCCGTGGATCACCCGGCCCTCGAGCAGGCGGCATTTGCACGAGCCGCAGGCGCCGTCCTTGCAGCCATAGGGCAGGCCGATGCCCTGGCGAATCGCCGCCAGCAGCACCGGCTCGTCGCGGTCGACTTCGAAACTGCGGCCGCTGGGTTGGACAGTGACGGTAAAACTCATTGATTTCTTTCGCGGATGGGCTGCCGACCGGCGACAGCGGCTGCGGTGCATACACTCGACGCCTGATTTTGCCCGGCCGCCGCGGATGCGCCGGCTTTTCCGACCGATGGCCTGATCGACCCCCGGCGCCGCCGACGGTTCCCCTTGATTGGTTTGTGTTGCAACGATGGTTTCTGTTCCCCCGACCCGACGCCTGCGCCGCCCGACGCTGCTGATCGTCGGTTGCGGCGACATCGGACTGCGCGTGCTGCAGCTGCTGCGCGACCGCGACCGCTACCGGGTGCTGGCGCTCAGTTCGGATCCACAGCGGCTGCCACTGCTGCGTGCCGCTGGCGCGGTGCCACTGCTCGGCAACTTCGACCACCCGGCGACGCTGTCGCGACTGGCGGGCCTTGCCGATGCGGTGCTGCACCTTGCACCGCCGCCGCCAGTCGGCGACGCTGATACCCGCACCCGCCACCTGCTGCAGGCGTTGTCCCGACGGCAGCGCGTGCAGACCCTCGTTTATGCCAGCACCAGTGGCGTCTACGGCGATGCCGCCGGCGCGCAGGTCAGCGAAACCCGGCCTGTCGCACCGTCGACGGCACGTGCGCGGCGCCGCGCCGATGCCGAACGGCAACTGCGCCACTTCGGCGCCCGATTCGGCGTGCGCACCGTGCTGCTGCGCATCCCTGGCATTTATGCCCGCGACCGGGCCGGCGGCCATCCGCGTGAGCGGCTCGAGCGCGGCACGCCGGTGCTGCGCGCCGACGAGGACGTCTACACCAACCACATCCATGCCGACGATCTGGCGCGGGCCTGTGTCGCGGCATTGCGCTTCGGTTCGCCGCAGCGTGCGATCAATGTCTGCGACGACAGCGAGCTCGCGATGGGCGACTATTTCGACCTCGCCGCCGATCGGTGCGGCTTGCCGCGGCCGCCGCGGCTTGGCCGCGCCGAACTGCGCGAGCAGGTGTCGCCGATGGCGCTGAGTTTCATGAGCGAGTCGCGCCGCCTCGTCAATGCGCGGATGAAACTCGAGCTCGGCCTGCGGCTGCGTTATCCGACGGTGCGCGACGGCTTGTGAGCGCGTCGCCTCTGCTGCCGACGCAAACTGCGGCGCTCAGATGCCCCCGGCATGGCGCAGCATGTGGCGTCGGTCGGTGGCCTGCACGTTGATCTGCTGCAGCTGGCCATCGCGCCGAATATCGAGGCGAATTTCCCGGTTCGGGCTGGCGCCCGTCCACAGGCGTTTGTAGAACGTTTCCAGCGCCTGCACCGGCGTGCCGTCGACGGCGATGATGGCATCGCCTGGCCGCAGTCCGGCGGCATCGGCCGGGCCGTCTCTGGTGATGCGGGTCAGCCTGACGATGCCGTCGGCCTCGATGCAATTGATGCCGAGCCAGGCGCGCGCGCTCGCGGCGGAGCTGCCGGTGCGGCGCAGTTCGGCGAGTATCGGCAGCAGCAGGTCGATCGGAACAAACATGTTGCCGGTTACCGGCGGCAGGCCCGGGCCGGCGGCATCGCCGACCAGCAGCGAGCCGATGCCGAGCAGTTCACCATCCGAATTGAACAAGCCGGCGCCCGGGTGATCGGCGCGCGGCGGCGCGGTGAACAGCGCGGCGTCGATGTGGTACTCCCAGTAAGCGGTAAACGGCCGGCTGGAGACGAGACGAACGATGCTCAGCGAGCCATCGCTGCCGCCGGTGGCGATCATCAGCGGCTGATGCGGATTCATCCCGGCGGCTCGGCCGAATGGTGCCGACGGCCGCGGCAGCGGCGCCAGCGACTCGACCAGACCGAATCCGGAGGCGAGATCGTAGGCAACGACGCGTGCCGGAAAACTTCGGCCGTCGTCGAGTTCGACCGTCACGTCCTCGGCCTCGAGGACCAGGTAGCCGATCGTCAGGATCAGGCTGCCGGCATCGTCGATCAATACACCGGATCCGATGCGGTGCTGGCCGAGCGAGCGAATCGAGCCGGCACCGTCGACCGCGACGCTGCGCAGCCCGACCATCGCGGAATGGGCACGCGCCAGCGCGCGAACCTGCGGCGAAGCCTCGAGGATGGTGTCGTCCTCTGCGGACGCCGGTTTGCTGGCGCAGACCGCGCTCGCAATGGCCAGCAGTCCGATCGCAACGCTGAGCCGCTGCAGCCAGGCGGCAAGGCGTGTCGGCAAATGGCGGCGGTCGCTGGACATGGCGAGCTGACTCCTCCGATGCCCCCAGCATGCGACAAGCCGCATTCCGACATCGCCGCAGGGTGGCAAAGCGGCCGTGGTCGCCTCAGCGGCGCCGTCCGAACGGTGCCTGCCCGCGCCAGTAGCGGATCATCAGATAGCCGCCGAGCATGCCGCCGAGGTGTGCAAAGTGTGCCACTCCGGAGACGGTTCCGGTGACGCCGAGAAAAAGTTCGAGGCCGCCGTAGATCGCGACGAAAACCTTGGCCTTCATCGGAATCGGCGGAATCAGCGGCACGATCATCCGGTTCGGGAAGGTCATTCCGAATGCCAGCAGCAGCCCGAACAGGCCGCCCGAGGCGCCGACGGTCGGGTAGATCGAGCCGGACAGCGTGGCTGTCGCGAGCTGGGTCGCCGCGGCCGCCAGCACGCTGGCGAAATAGAACTGCAGGTAGCGCTTCTGGCCCCACACGCGTTCGAGCTCGGAGCCGAACATCCACAGGCCCAGCATGTTGAAGAACAGGTGACCGAAGCCGCCGTGCAGGAAGGAGTAACTGACGATCTGCCAGGGCATGAATCCACCGCCGATCGGCCACAGCGCAAACAGCCCGAACAGCAGGTTGCCGACGAAGAAGCTGAGGCAGAACATCGCAACGTTGGCCAGCAGCAAGGCCTGGGTGACGGGGAGCAACGGGGGCATTCGTGGTTCCGGTGGTGTTTGACAGAAGTCTTCGGTGCAGGGCGCGAAGCGTACCCGCAAATCCGGCGGCGGCCTCGCGAGGCGCTTGCGCAAGCCATGGCATACTCCAAGACTCGGTTGGCCTCTGTGGCGAAATTGGTAGACGCGCGGGACTCAAAATCCCGTTCCGAAAGGAGTGTCGGTTCGATTCCGACCGGAGGCACCAACCCACCGTCAGGCTTCTTCGTGTTGCAGCGCACCTGAACAGAATTCCATGGCCAAGCGCCTGCCACCCAAGCCCGCATACGCCACCATCGAAGATGTCATCGGCCGCACCCCGCTGGTCAAGCTGGTGCGCCTGCCCGGTGCCGAGATCGATGCCCGCGGCAACACCATCCTCGGCAAGCTCGAGGGCAACAACCCGGCCGGTTCGGTCAAGGACAGGCCGGCGATCAGCATGATCCGGCGCGCCGAGGAGCGCGGCGAGATCAAGCCCGGCGATACGCTGATCGAGGCAACCTCCGGCAATACCGGCATTGCGCTGGCGATGGCCGCGGCGATCCGCGGCTACCGGATGCTGCTGATCATGCCCGAGGACCTGTCGATCGAACGCGCGCAGACGATGAAGGCCTTCGGCGCCGAACTGCTGCTGACGCCGCGCTCGGGGGGCATGGAATATGCCCGCGACCTGGCCGAGCAGATGGCGCGCGACGGCAAGGGCAGGGTGCTCGACCAGTTCGCCAACCTCGACAATCCGCGCATCCACCTCGAGACGACCGGGCCGGAGATCTGGGACGATACCCGCGGCCAGGTCACGCATTTCGTCAGCGCAATGGGCACCACCGGCACGATCACCGGCGTCAGCCAGTATCTGAAACAGAAATCGCCGACGGTGCGGATCATCGGCGCGCAGCCGAAGGAAGGCTCGCGCATCCCCGGCATCCGCAAGTGGCCCGAGGCCTACCTGCCGAAGATCTACGACCCGACCCATGTCGATGAACTGGTGCTGGTCAGCCAGGCCGATGCCGAGGACATGGCGCGCCGGCTGGCCGCCGAGGAAGGCATCTTTGCCGGCATCTCGGCAGCAGGCGCCTGCTGGGTTGCGCTCGAGATGGCGAAGACGCTGGAAAACGCGACCATCGTCTTCATCGTCTGCGATCGGGGCGACCGCTATCTGTCGACCGGCGTCTTTCCGGCCTGAGCGGGCCACCGTGGCGAGCACACGCCGATGAGCGACTTCAAGTTCTGTCCGCAGTGCGCCGGTCCGCTGGCGATGCTCGAGCGCGAAGAGGACGGCGGTCCGAAGCTGCGGCTGCGCTGCGCCGGCTGCGAATGGACGCACTGGAACAATCCGACGCCGGTGCTGGCAGCGGTGATCGAGAAGGTCGACGAGGGCGGCAAGATCCTGCTGGCGCGCAATGCGGCTTGGCCGGGCCGCGTATTCGCGTTGATCACCGGCTTCATGGAGGCCGGCGAGACCGCGCCGGACGGCATCGCCCGCGAGGTATTCGAGGAAACCGCGCTGCAGGTCGAGCAGATCAAATTGATAGGCGTCTACGACTTCCAGCGGATGAATCAGCTGATCATTGCCTACCATGTGGTGGCACGCGGCGAGGTCAGGCTGTCACCCGAACTGCTCGAATACAAGCTCTTTGCGCCCGACGAAGTCTTGTGCTGGCCGGCCGGCACCGGTTATGCACTGGCTGACTGGTTGACCGAGCGCGGTTACACGCCAAAATGGCGCGAAGCGATGGTCAGGCCGCTACCAGCCGCCGATTGATCCGGTCGGCCGTCGGGCCGGCCGCTGCACGAGAGGACGCACGATGCAAGCGCAAAAAGAAATCGATACCCGCGGACTGAACTGCCCGCTGCCCATCCTGAAGGCCAAGAAGGCACTTGCCGACATGAATTCCGGCGACGTGCTGAAGGTCGTTGCAACCGATCCCGGCTCGATGCGCGACTTCCAGGCGTTTGCCCGGCAGACCGGCAATGAACTGGTCGAGCAGACCAGCGACAGCGACGAATTCGTCCACTACCTGCGGCGGCGCTGACCGCCGCCCCGGCCGGCGCGCGCGCCTGCCGGCCCGCCGATCAGAGTTCGAGCGTCTTCAGATAGGCGCGGAACTGGGCGCCCAGTTCGGGATGGGCCAAGGCCAGCTCGACGTTGGCCTGCAGAAAACCTTCCTTGCTGCCGCAGTCGTAGCGCTCGCCGCGGTAGCGGTAGGCAAATACCTTCTCGTTGCGCATCAGTGAGGCGATGCCGTCGGTCAGCTGGATCTCGCCGCCGACGCCGCGCGGCACATTGGCGATCTCCTTGAAGACCGCCGGCGTCAGGATGTAGCGGCCGGCGACGCCGAGATTCGACGGCGCATCCTCGGGCGCCGGCTTTTCGACGAATTGCGTCATGTCCATCAGCCGGTCGTTGACCATCGTGCCGGCAACCATGCCGTAGCGGCGGGTCTGCTCCTTCGGTACCTCCTGCACCGCAACGATCGACGCCTGCCGCTCGTTGAACTGCTCGACCATCTGCGCGAGCACCGGCGGCTCGCCGACCATCAGGTCGTCGGCCAGCAGCACTGCAAAGGGCTCGTTGACGACGACGCATTGGCCGCACAACACCGCATGGCCGAGGCCGAGCGCCTTCGGCTGGCGGATATAGATGCAGTCCATGTCGTCCGGCTTGATCGAGCGCACCATTGCCAGCAACTCGTTCTTGCCGGCGGCTTCGAGTTCATGCTCGAGCTCGTAACCGGTGTCGAAATGGTCCGGTATCGCCCGCTTGTTGCGGCCGTTGACGAAGATCATCTGCCGGATGCCGGCCGCATAAGCTTCCTCGACCGCATACTGGATCAACGGCTTGTCGACCACCGGCAGCATCTCTTTCGGCTGCGCCTTGGTGGCGGGCAGAAAACGGGTGCCGAGTCCGGCAACGGGGAAGATCGCTTTGTTGACGCGCATGGCTTGTGATCGTCTGAAGAAAGGTCAGACACCCATTCTGGCATGTGCCAATGGGTGGTCGGGCGCTTGAACAGGGGGTAGACGCGGTCTGAATTGACTCAACTCAATCCGCGCTGCAACAGCGCTTGCGCGCCTGGTTCGCTATCGGTCGCCGCAGCCGCCGGTCGCGGTTTGTCAGGTCGCTGCCGCCAGCCGCTGTGCCTGCTCCGACAAACGCTCACGCGTCGCAGTGAAATCAGCAACCCGCTGGCGTTCCTGCTCGACGACTGCCGCTGGCGCCCGCGCAACAAAACTTTCGTTGCCGAGCTTGGCGTGGGCCTTTGCGATTTCTCCGCCGAGCCGGTCGATTTCCTTGCGCAGCCGCTCGAGTTCGGCGGCGACGTCGACCTCGACGTGCAGCGCCATCCGCAACTCACCATGCACCGCCGCCGGCGCCGCGCGGGTTGCGTGGTCGAACTCGGCTTCGTTGTCGAAGGCGCGGACTTCCGACAGCTTGGCCAGCGTTTTCAGAACCGCGCCGGCCTCGGCGATGAAGCTTGCATCCCCGAAGACCAGCAACGGCACCCGTTCACCCGGTGACAGGCTCATCTCGCTGCGCAGGTTGCGGCAGGCGCCGACCACCGCCTTCAGCTTGGCGACCCAGGCGTCGGCGGTCTCGTCGATGCGGTCGAGCTGGGCGCGTGGATAGTCGGCGTTGACGATGCTCTCGCTGGCGCCGGCTGTCTTGCGTCCGGCAACGACGGCAACACGCTCCCACAGCTCGGCGGTGATGAATGGCGTGATCGGATGCAGCAGCCGCAGCACCGTCTCAAGCACGCGGATCAGCGTGCGCCGGGTCGCGCGCTGCTCGGATTCGGCGCCGTTCTGGATCTGCACCTTGGCGATCTCGAGGTACCAGTCGCAGTATTCATCCCAGACGAACTGGTAGATCGCATTGGCGACGTTGTCGAGGCGGTATTCGGCGAACGCCTTCTCGACCGTCGCCTCGACGCGCTGCAGTTCACTCGTGATCCACTTGTCGGCAGCGCTGAATGTCAGGTAGTTGTGGAACGGCTGGCCCGGCGCACACTCGGCCTTGGTGTGCGATTTCAGGCCGCAATCCTCGCCTTCGCAGTTCATCAGCACGAAGCGGGTCGCATTCCACAGCTTGTTGCAGAAATTGCGGTACCCCTCGCAGCGCTTGGTGTCGAAATTGATGTTGCGGCCGAGGCTGGCGTAGCTCGCCATCGTGAAGCGCAGCGCGTCGGCACCGTAGGCCGGCATGCCTTGCGGAAACTCCTTCTTCACGCGGGCGGCGACTTTCGGCGCAGTCTCCGGCTTGCGCAGGCCGACGGTGCTCTTGCGCACCAGCGTTTCGAGGTCGACGCCTTCGATCAGGTCGACCGGATCGAGCACGTTCCCTTCGGACTTGCTCATCTTCTTGCCTTCGCTGTCGCGCACCATGCCGTGGATATAGACGGTGCGGAACGGCACCCGGCCGGTGAAATGCGTCGTCATCATGATCATCCGGGCGACCCAGAAGAAGATGATCTCGTAGCCGGTGACGAGCACGCTCGACGGCAGGAACAGGTCCATCTCCTTCGTCTGCTGCGGCCAGCCGAGTGTCGAGAACGGCACCAGCGCCGACGAATACCAGGTATCAAGCACGTCCTCGTCGCGCGTCAGCGCGCCGTCGTAGCCTGCCGCCTTGGCCTTCGCGCGCGCCTCTTCCTCGTCGTGGGCGACGAACAGTTCCCCATTGCTGCCATACCAGGCCGGGATCTGGTGCCCCCACCAGAGTTGGCGGCTGATGCACCAGTCCTGGATATTCTTCATCCACTGGTCGTAGGTATTGACCCAGTTCTCGGGGACGAACTTGACCTCGCCCGACGCCACCGCATCGATCGCCTTCTGCGCGATGCTCTTGCCGTCCGGTCCCGGCTTGCTGACCGCGACGAACCACTGGTCGGTCAGCATCGGCTCGATGATCTGGCCGGTGCGGCCGCAGCGCGGCACCATCAGCTTGTGTTTTTTCGTCTCGACGAGCAGGCCCTGCGACTCGAGGTCGGCGACGATGCGCTTGCGCGCGACGAAGCGGTCCAGACCTTGGTAGGCCGCGGGCGCGTTCTCGTTGATCTTTGCGTCGAGCGTCAGCACGCCGATCATCGGCAGGCCATGGCGCTGGCCGACCGCATAGTCGTTGGCATCGTGCGCCGGCGTGACCTTGACGACACCGGTACCGAATTCGCGGTCGACGTATTCATCGGCAATCACCGGAATCTCGCGCCCGACCAGCGGCAGCGACACCGTCTTGCCGATCATCGACTGGTAGCGCTCGTCTTCCGGATGAACCATCACCGCGACGTCGCCAAGCATCGTTTCCGGCCGCGTCGTCGCGACGACCAGGTCGCCGCTGTCGTCGGACAGCGGATAACGGATGTGCCACAAAAAGCCGTCTTCTTCCTCGCTCTCGACCTCGAGATCCGACACCGCGGACTTCAGCACCGGATCCCAGCTGACCAGGCGTTTGCCACGGTAGATCAGGCCCTGCTCATACAGCTTGACGAAGGTGTCGGTGACGATCGGCGACAGCTTGTCGTCCATCGTGAAATATTCGTGCTGCCAGTCGACGCTGGCGCCGAGACGGCGCATCTGCTGCGTGATCGTCGAGCCGGATTGTTCCTTCCACTCCCAGATCTTGGCGACAAAATTCTTGCGGCCGAGCTCGTGCCGGCTCTGCTTCTGCTGTTCGAGCTGGCGCTCGACGACGATCTGCGTCGCGATGCCGGCGTGGTCGGTGCCGGGCACCCACAGCGTGTTGTGGCCGAGCATGCGGTGGTATCGCGTCAACGAGTCCATGATGGTCTGGTTGAAGGCATGGCCCATGTGCAGCGTGCCGGTGACGTTCGGCGGCGGCAACTGGATGCTGAACGACGGCTTGTCCGCATCGAGCGTCGGCTGGTAAACCCCACTGCGTTCCCACAGGGGTGCCCAATGGGCCTCGATGGCTGCAGGTTCGAAGGATTTGGCGAGTTCGTTCATAAAAAAGACCATTCACGCCCGACGTCCGGCGCCGGGCGGCAACTTGTTGAACCGGGAGACCCCGAATTGTAGGTGGCGCTTCGCAAAAGACTTGGCGCAGATGGCACTTGCAGTGGGCCGGCGCTGGCACTGAGGACGGAGTCAGAGGAAGCAGCGACCGGCCCTTAGCGGCCGTTGATTTCGCTGGATGGGCTGACTTTGTGGGAGGGGCTTCAGCCCCGATTCGGGCTTATGCCACATGGCAGGACGCAGCGGCGCGGCAGACCGTTCCGACTCGTTGCTTCCCATCAACCGAGAGCAAAGGCGCGGTCGGGCGGCCGCTTGCGCTTAGATGCTTGCCCTCGCGCCGGGCGCTCGGGTTCCCTGCGATGCTCGGTCTTGTGGCCCGTCGCGGAAACTCGCTGCACTCGCTTCGCTCGTTGCGCTCAAACAGTCCGCGACAAGCCAGTTGTTGATGCGCGCTGCGCTCGCGGGCCACGAGCCCTGGCCTTGCAGGCCGCACCGGGCCTTGCGGCCCGGTCGCTCGCAAGGCACAAGGGGTCCCCCGGACCCCTTGTGTCCGTGCTCGCCGTCTCGGCTGCGCATATGCGCGCCAGCAGCCCCCCGCCCACGCCTTTGCGGCAGCAGCGAGGACTTCGACGAAGTTCACCAGCGTCACTGCGCGGCAGGCGGTACTCTGCGGCGAAGACCTTGGTGGTGCCCGACGAGGGCGTTGGGCGGCCGTCTGGCGGAGGTAAAGGAGGAGCCGCCCGGCCGTCAGGCCGGGCGGCGGGGGACACGCAGCCAGACGGCTGCCCGGCGGCCTCGTCCTCGCGCATCTCGCACAACATGCGCAAGCCCGAATCGGGGCTGAAGCCCCTCCCACAGATGCTAGCAACGGGCAAGCGGCCAACGGCCGCTCCGGGCCGAGGCTGTGTGGAAACTCTTCGGCACCAGTTGTGTCATATCTCCAGTAGCGACGACAGGAGTGATCGATGGGGCGATACGTCGAAGGCCAAGACCGAACGCAGAGCGTCCTCTTCCCCGAGCAACTGGATGACTGGATTCATGAGGACAACACGGTTCGCGTCATCGATGTCTTCGTCGACGAACTAGATCTGAGGAAGCTGGGCTTCGATCGTGCCAATCCTGCAGAGACGGGTCGGCCGGGGTACAGCCCGGCGACGCTGCTCAAGATCTATGTCTACGGCTACCTCAACCGTGTGCAGTCGAGCCGACGCCTGGAGACCGAAGCACAGCGCAATCTCGAACTCATCTGGCTGACCGGGCGCTTGGCGCCGGACTTCAAGACCATCGCCGACTTCCGCCGTGACAACGGTGATGCCATCGGCAAAGTCTGCAAGGAGTTCGTTCTGCTTTGCCGCCGGATGAAGCTCTTCACCGACGGCGTCGTCGCCATTGATGGCAGCAAGTTCAAAGCGGTCAACAGCCGCGACAAGAACTTCACCGACCGCAAGCTTCAGGCGCGAATCGAACAACTCGAAAGCAGCATCAAGCGCTACCTGGTTGAGCTCGACCGCGCCGACCGTGATGCCACGGCCGTTCTGCCTGGCCGAGTTGCGCACCTCAAGGAGAAGATCACCAAGGTCAAGCAGCAGATGAAGGCGCTGGAGGCGATCGGTGAGCAAATGAAGGTGTCCGAGGACGGGCAGATCTCGTTGACCGATCCGGATGCACGCTCGATGGCCACCAGCGGCCGAGGCACTGGCGTGGTGGGCTACAACGTCCAGACGGTCGTGGATGCCAAGCACCACCTGATCGTGGCCCACGAGGTCACCAACGTTGGCCATGACAGGGACCAACTGGCGAACATGGCCAAGCTTGCCAAGGCAGCCACCGGCGAGGACAAGCTGATTGCGCTGGCCGATCGCGGGTATTACGAAGGCTACGAGATCCTGGAGTGCGAGCGCTCGGGTGTGGCCGCAGTCGTTCCCAAGCCGATGACTTCGAACAACCTGGCCGACGGGCTCTTCGACAAGCGGGATTTCGTCTACGACGGCGAGAAAGACGAATACCGGTGCCCGGCCGGGCGGATTGCCATCCACAGGTTTACATCCGAGGAGAGGGGCAAGATCCTGCACAAGTATTGGTCGTCAGACTGCCCACAGTGCCCGATGAAGCCACAGTGCACGACGAGCAAGAATCGCCGTATCGCCCGCTGGGAGCACGACGACATCCTAGATGTCGTTCAAGAACGGCTGGAGCGCGCGCCCGAAGCCATGAAGCAACGAAGGCAGACCGTCGAGCATGTGTTCGGAACGCTCAAGGCCTGGATGGGATCGAGTCATTTCCTGAGCCGTACGCTGCCTCGCGTGAAAACCGAGATGAGCTTGCAGGTTCTGGCCTACAACCTAAAGCGGATGATCAAGATCCTCGGCACTGGGCCGCTGATCGCAGCGATGAGGGCATAGGGCGCCCGCCCTCACCTAAAAGTTCTTCGCGCGGGGCAAGTTCAGAGATTGCCGCCTGGCCATCGCGTTGGTCTGCTCAGGTGATCGGAAAACCGAGTTTCCACACGGCCTCGGCCGAAACCAGCCGTCATCCGTCGCCCAAATGCAACCGGGCCGCAAAAGCGGCCCGGCAGGGGGTTCAGGCGATCAGCGCTTTGTGACGGTGATCGGCTCGATGTCGACGCGGCGGTTCTGCGTGCCGCACTGGATCATTTCGGCGCGGGTCGGCAGCTGGCAGTTGGTGACCAGCTGGCTGGAGCCGAGGCCGCGGGTCGTCAGCCGGTTTGCGGCGACGCCCTTCGACACCAGGTAGGCCTTGACCGCTTCGGCGCGCTCACGCGACAGGCGGGCGTTGATCGCCGGCGTGCCGAGCTGGTCGGTGTGGCCGGTGATGACGACTTCGTTGATCTGCGGGTTCGCCAGCAGCGCGGCAGCGAAGTTGTCGAGTTCCGGTTGCGGCGGGGTCACCGTGGCGCTGTTCAATGCAAACAGGCTGCTGGCCTCCAGCGTCATCTTCTGCGGCGGCGGTGGTGGCGGCGGCGGCGGCGGGGGAGCCGGGCGCGCCGGCGGCGGGGGCGGCGGCGGAGGGGTCAGCATCGGCGGTGGCGGCGGGGCCATCGTGACGCGCGGCGCCTCGGGCGGCGCGTCGAAGGCCCACATCAGACCGAGGCTGAAATAGTTGTTGCTGGCGCGTTTGAAGCCCCAGGTCTCGCGCTTCATGTAGCCTTCGGTGCGGCGGAAGTCGGCCTGCAGGCCGAGCGACGGCGTGAACATCCACTGCACGCCTAGGCCTGCGCTCAGATAAGGCGAGGTGCCCTTGGTCGAACCGGTGCGCAGGTCGCGCTGGTCGTATTCGGCACCGATGCCGAACGAGATGAAAGGCCGGATGTCGCTGCGGCTGAACATGTACAAGGCGTCGGCGCCGAGCATCGTCTGTTGCACCTTCTGGCCATTTGCCGAGCGGCGGGCGTGGCTCAGTGCCAGTTGCAGGTCCCAGTCCTCGGACATCGGCACGCCATAACGCAGCCCGATCGCCGGGCCCTTGCCGGCCACGCCGAAATCGTTGTCGGCGTCAAAGACCGACACCTGCGGCAACAGGTAGGCCGAGGTATTCAGTCCGTTCATCTGGGCCTGGCTGGCCGCGGTGGCGGTCAACAGCCCTGCTGCCAGCATCCAGGCGGACAGGCCGCGCATCCTGCATTGCATGCTTTCTTCTCCCTTGGTTGTTATATCGAAGTGCTGCCGGACGCCTGGCTGCCGGCTCGGCTTGATGTTGCTTGCTCGGCACAGGGCCGTCAAGACGGTGTTGCTGCGCAACATCGCGTGCGGCCGGACCTCACATCAACAGGTGCTCGCCGGCATTGTCGCCGCCAAGGATCACGTAATTGACCTTGCGGATGTCGGCCAATGTGGTGCCGCCGGCATAGCTGATCGAGCTCTGCACGTCCTCGCGCATCTCGCGCAAGGTGTCGGCGAGCTTGCCCTTGATCGGCTCGAGGATGCGCTTGCCCTCGACATGTTTGTATTCGCCCTTGTTGAAATCGCTGGCGCTGCCAAAATATTCCTTGTAGCGCCGGCCATCGACCTCGACCGTGCGGCCCGGCGATTCCTCGTGACCGGCAAACAAGGCGCCGATCATCACCATTGCCGCGCCGAAACGGACGCTTTTGGCAATGTCGCCATGGTCGCGGATGCCGCCGTCGGCGATGATCGGTTTGGTCGCCACCCGCGCGCACCACTTGAGTGCGCTGAGCTGCCAGCCGCCGGTGCCGAAGCCGGTTTTCAGCTTCGTGATGCAGACCTTGCCCGGCCCGACGCCGACCTTGGTTGCATCGGCGCCCCAGTTTTCCAGATCGATGACCGCTTCGGGTGTCGCGACATTGCCGGCAATCACGAAGGTATCCGGCAGGCGCTTCTTGATGTGCTCGATCATCCGCTGCACGGTATCGGCGTGGCCGTGCGCGATGTCGATCGTGATGTAGTCGGCACCGACACCTTCGGCGGCGAGGCGGTCGACCAGCTTGTAGTCGTCGGGCTTGACGCCGGCGCTGATCGAGACGAACAGCTTCTTGTCGCGCATCCGCTTCGCGTAGGCGACGCTGTCGAGGTCGAAGCGGTGCATCACATAGAAATAGCCGTTGGCCGCCAGCCATTCGCTGATCGGCTCGTCGATCACCGTCTTCATGTTGGCCGGCACCACCGGCAGTTCGAAGCGTCGCGGCCCGAACATCGTCGAGGCGTCGCATTCGCTGCGGCTTTCGACGCGGCATTTGCGCGGCAGCAGCAGGATGTTGTCGTAGTCGAATATTTCCATCGGATTGCTTCCTCGCGGGCCGGTTCGCGGCGCCAGACGCGCCGCGCCATCGTGCCGCGGCAGGAACTGTATACCGGGTCGTGAAGGCCCGATTCGGGCCGGCCGCTCGGCCCTTGCCCGACAATGGCGCATGCACAGCGCTCCGACCGACTCCTTTGGCGAAATCGCCGCCGACCCCGCTGCGCCGGCCGATGATGCCCTGCTGCGGGGACTGAACCCCGAACAATTTGCCGCCGTCACGTTGCCGGCGCGTTCAGCGCTGATCCTGGCCGGCGCCGGCTCGGGCAAGACCCGCGTATTGACGACGCGCATCGCGTGGCTGATCCAGACCGGCCAGCTGACTCCCGGCGGCGTGCTGGCGGTGACCTTCACGAACAAGGCCGCGAAGGAAATGCTGACCCGGCTCGGCGCGATGCTGCCGCTGCCGGTGCGCGGCATGTGGATCGGCACCTTCCACGGCCTGTGCAACCGCTTTCTGCGCGCGCACTGGAAACTTGCCGGGCTGCCGCAGGGTTTCCAGATCCTCGATACCGCCGATCAGCTGTCGGCGGTCAAACGCATCATCAAGGCGAAAAACCTCGACGAGGCGCGGTTCGTGCCGAAGCAGGTCAGCTGGTTCATCTCCGGTTCGAAGGAAGACGGGCTGCGGCCGGGCGACATCGAGATCCGCGATGCGCAGAGTCGCACGCTGGTCGAGGTGTACCAGGCCTACGAAGACCAGTGCCAGCGCGAAGGTGTCGTCGATTTTGCCGAACTGCTGCTGCGCACCTATGAACTGATGCGCGACAACCAGGCGCTGCGCGAGCACTACCAGCGCCGCTTCCGGCACATCCTTGTCGATGAGTTCCAGGATACGAACAAGCTGCAATACGCCTGGCTGAAGATGTTCGGCGGCCCGAATTCCCCCGACGGTGCGGCCGTGATGGCGGTCGGCGACGACGACCAGAGCATCTATGCCTTCCGCGGCGCGCAGGTCGGCAACATGGCGTCGTTCGAGCGCGAGTTCGGCGTCGACCAGGTGATCAAGCTCGAGCGCAACTACCGCTCCTACGGCCACATCCTCGATGCGGCGAATGCGCTGATCTCGCGCAATTCGAAGCGGCTGGGCAAGAACCTGCGCACCGAGGCCGGCCTCGGCGAGCCGGTGCGCATCTTCGAGGCGACCAGCGACTATGCCGAGACGCAGTGGCTGATCGAGGAGGCCCAGCAACTGCACCGCGACGGCATCGCACGCCGCGACATCGCGGTGCTGTACCGCAGCAATGCGCAGAGCCGGGTCATCGAGAGCGGCCTGTTCAATGCCGGCATTCCGTACAAGGTTTATGGCGGGCTGCGCTTCTTCGAGCGCGCCGAGGTCAAGCATGCGCTGTCGTACCTGCGGCTGATCGAGAATCCGAACGACGACACCAGCTTTCTGCGCGTCGTCAATTTTCCGGCGCGCGGCATCGGCGCACGCACGCTCGAGCAATTGCAGGACGCCGCGCGGGCCAGCGGCCGGAGCCTCGCGCAAAGTGTCGGCGCGCTCGGCGGCAAGGGCGGCGCCAATCTGCAGGCCTTCGTCGCGATGATCGATTCGATCCGCGACGCGACCCGCGGCATGACGCTGCGCGAGATCATCGAGCAGATGCTGCAGGCCTCCGGGTTGATCGACTTCTACCGCAGCGACAAGGAAGGCCGGGATCGGCTCGAAAACCTCGACGAACTGGTTAATGCCGCCGAGGCCTTCGTGACGCAGGAGGGTTTCGGCAAGGATGCGGTCGCGCTGCCGGTCGACGAGTTTTCAGCGGCGTCGGATGCCGAACTGGCGAAGGTGGTCGGCGGCATCGGCGCCGAGGTTTCGACCGTGCCATCGTCGCCCGGCCGCATCGCCGACGGCGATCCACCGGCGATTGCGAAAGTCGACCTGACGCCCGATGCGGAAACCGGCGAGATCATGTCGCCGCTGGCGGCCTTCCTGACCCATGCCTCGCTCGAGGCCGGCGACAACCAGGCGCAGGCCGGCCAGGATGCGCTGCAACTGATGTCGGTGCATTCGGCAAAGGGGCTTGAGTTCGACGCGGTCTTCATCACCGGGCTCGAGGAAGGCTTGTTTCCGCACGAGAACAGCCAGTCCGACCTCGATGGCCTCGAGGAGGAGCGGCGGCTGATGTATGTCGCGATCACGCGCGCGCGCAAGCGGCTCTACATCAGCCACAGCCAGACGCGGATGCTGCACGGCCAGACCCGCTACAACATGAAGAGCCGCTTCATCGACGAATTGCCCGAGGAGTCGCTGAAGTGGATCACGCCGCGCAACCAGGGTTTCGGCTCCGGCTTCCAGCGTGACTACCGCGCCGCCTGGGCGCGTGGCAGCGGGCCTGGATCGATGGTGGGCGCCGGTCGCGTCGAGCCGGCACCGCCGCCGCTGGTGCCGAAGGCACCGTCACACGGCCTGCGTTCCGGGCAGAGCGTCTTCCACAACAAGTTCGGCGAGGGCGTCGTCGTCACGCTCGAAGGGCAGGGCCAGGATGCCCGCGCCCAGGTCAATTTCGGCCGACACGGGATGAAGTGGCTGGCGCTGTCGGTGGCGAAGCTGACGCCGATCGAGTAGCTCGAGGATGTAGGAGGGGCTTCAGCCCCGATTGTCGGCCTTGCCACCTCCAGAATCGGGGCTAAAGCCCCTCCCACGGCGGAAAGCTATTTCGCGAACAGCGATTCGAGGCTGGCAAAGGCCTTGAATTCGAGCGCGTTGCCGCAGGGGTCGAGGAAAAACATCGTCGCCTGCTCGCCGACCTCGCCCTTGAAGCGGATGTGCGGTTCGATGATGAACTTGATGCCTGCGGCCTGCAGCCGATCGGCCAGCTGCTGCCAGTCGTCCATCTCGAGGATGACGCCGAAATGGCGTACCGGGACGTTGTCGCCGTCGACTTCGCTGGTGCTGCGGTGGCCGGCTTCGGCCGGCGACAGGTGGGCGACGATCTGATGGCCATACAGGTTGAAGTCGACCCATTCGGCCGAGCTGCGGCCTTCCGGGCAGCCGAGCAGGCCGCCGTAGAAGCGCCGCGCGGCGGCGAGATCGGTGACGGGAAAGGCCAGGTGGAAGGGGCGCAGGCTGCTCATCGGATGGTTGCTCTGGTATCGGTTGGTCGAGGCGGAGGATGGTAGCAGCGCGGCGACAAAACGCGCCGCCGTGCCGACTGCGGGCGGCGCCACTCGGCGCTGATTTGTGACAGCACGGTCATCGAATGGTCACGGCCATTTCACATTGGCCCGCGAGGATTTGCGGTTGACGGATTTCCGATCAATCACAAGGACCCTGCACGATGACCAAGCAAAAGAATGACGCCCGCCTCGCCGACGACGAAGACCTGAACACGTCGAGCAATGTCAGCTTCAACCAGGTGCTCGATGCGCGCCTGTCCCGGCGCTCGATGCTGCGGGGCGGCATCGGTGGCGCTGCCGCGGCGGTGCTCGGCAGCTGGGGACTTGCCGCCTGCGGCGGCGGCGGTGACGGCGATGGTGATCTGCCGGCCACGGCAGCAGCCAGCCCGATCACCAGCCTCGGCTTTGCCGCCGTCGCAAAGAACAGGCTTGACAAGGTCAGTGTCGCAACCGGCTATACGACCAGCGTGCTGATCGCGCTCGGCGACCCGCTGACCGCTGCAACCCCCGCCTACAGGAACGATGGCAGCGACACCGATTTTGCGAACCGCAGTGGCGACCACCACGACGGCATCGAGTATTTCGGGCTCGGCGCCGACGGCAAACGCGATCGCTCGAGCAGCGACCGCGGCCTGTTGGTAACGAATCACGAAGCGCTGACCGACCAATTTCTCCACGTCGCCGGCGCGACCGCGCGGCCGCGTCCGGCTGCCGAGTCCGACAAGGAAGTCCCGGCACACGGCGTGTCGATCGTCGAAGTTCGCAAGACCGGCGGCAAGTTCGGCTACGTGCAGTCGTCGACCTTCAACCGTCGAATCACGCCGTTGACACCGATCGAGATCGGCGGCCCGGTCCGCGGCCATCTCTTGCTGAAGACGGCATATTCCCCTGCCGGCACGTCGACCCGCGGCACGATCAACAACTGCGGCACCGGCAGCACGCCGTGGGGCACGTTCCTGACCGGCGAGGAAAACTGGGCCGGCTATTTCACCCGCAGCGCGGCCGACAATGCGGCGCGCGGCAATGACAGTAGCGTCACCGCGCTGAACCGCTATGGCCGACCGCAGGGCGCGGCAAGCCGCCATGGCTGGGAAACATCGGGCACGGCCGACCGTTTTGCGCGCTGGAACATCTCGAAAACCGGCCCGTCCACCGACGGCAGCGACGACTACCGCAACGAGCTGAACGGCATGGGCTACATCGTCGAGATCGATCCCTACGATCCGACCGCGCCGATCTTCAAGCGCAGCGCACTCGGCCGCTTCGCGCATGAAAGCGCGGCCTTCGGCATTCCCGCTGTCGGCAGGCCGCTGGCCGTCTACATGGGGGACGATTCGCGCGGCGAATACATCTACAAATTCGTCTCGACCGCGAACTGGGATGCCGCGGATGCAAATCCGGCCGCGCGCATCGCCACCGGCAGCAAATACCTCGACAGTGGCAAGCTGTACGTCGCGAAATTCAACGCTGACGGCAGCGGCAGCTGGATCGAACTGACGATCACCAACCCGACGATCGCCGCCTACGCGAGCTACCGCTTCACCGATCAGGCGGATGTGCTGGTCAACGCGCGGCTGGCCGCCGATGCCGTCGGCGCGACGAAGATGGACCGCCCGGAGTGGTGCGCAGTGCACCCGAGCACCGGCGAGGTCTATTTCACGTTGACCAACAACAGCAACCGCAAGCTGGAGCCTGTGGCGAGCCAGCAAGGTCTCGACGCCGCGAACCCGCGCGCATACAGCGACAGCTTCAATGGCGGCGCCCCCGGCGCGCCGGGCAACGTCAACGGCCATGTCATCCGCATCGCGGAAAGTGGCGGCACTGCCGCCGCGACGAGCTTCGCCTGGGACGTCTACCTGTTCGGCGCGCAGGCCGATGCCGACGCCAGCAGCATCAACCTGTCTGCGCTGACCGCCGATCAGGACTTCTCGAGCCCGGACGGTCTCTGGTTCAGCGCGAACACCGGCATCTGCTGGCTGCAAACCGACGACGGCGCGTATACCGATGTCAGCAACTGCATGATGCTGGCCGGCGTGCCGGGCAAGGTCGGCGACGGCGTCAGGACGACACTGAGCTATACAAAAACCGACGGCTCGCTGGTGTCGGTCGATACCTGGGTCGGCCGGCAGCCGGCGGCCAATGCACTGAAGCGCTTTCTCGTCGGGCCCGTCGATTGCGAGATCACCGGCACCGCCGAGACGCCGGACGGCAGGACGCTGTTCGTCAACATCCAGCATCCGGGTGAGTCGATCAGCAGGGCCGATATTGCCGATCCTTCGAAATACCTCAGCCATTGGCCGGGCAACGCCGGCTACGGTGCAGGTGGAGCGACAGCCCGACCGCGCTCTGCGACGATCGTCATCACGAAGGACGACGGCGGGCGCGTCGGCAGCTGAAAGCAGACGATCGGGCCCGGGCAGAGCCGGTCAGGGGGCCCGCTGCCATTCGCGCCGCAGCAGCGAAAACTGCAGCATGTCGTGGTGCCGGCCGCCCCAGTAGGCGATCTCGCGCAGCCGTCCCTCCTCGACGAAGCCGAGCTTTCTGACGAGTGTGATCGACCGCGTGTTGTCAGGGTGGATCTGCGCATCGATGCGGTTCAACTGCATTTGCGCAAAACCCCAGCCGATGATCGCGACCAGTGCCTCGGTCATCAGGCCCTGGCCGCCGGCTTCGGGTGCGATTTCGTAGCCGATCGTGCATTTGCGCCATTGCCGGTTCCAGCTGAACAGGCCGCACGAACCGATCAGCCCCGGCTGGTCCTTGCGCTCGAGACCCCAGCGGGTACCCGGGTTGACCAGCTCGCGCCAACCGGCAAAGCTGCGCACCAGCGCACGCGCTTCGTCTTCGCTGGCCAGCGGATCGCTGCCGAACCAGCGCCTGACTTCCGGATTGCCGTGGATCGCATACAGCGCCGCGCTGTCGGCATCGACAATCTCGCGCAGCCACAGCCGCTGCGTCGCGAGTTGCGGAAAGGCATTCAGGTCGGTCATTGCAGCCACCAGGCCGCAGCGCGGCGCGAACCGCTGGCCGCGGGCAGGTTCTTCAGACGCCGATCGCGTCGAAACCCGCGTAGACGTCGCGCAGCCAAACCTTGACCCGCTGGCGGTCCATCATGCCCAGGCCGGTGACCGGTTTGTCCGCCGCCTGGCTGGCCGCCCAGAAGCTGCTGCTGGTTGCGTCGATCTTCTGCATCACCGCATCGTTCAGGTGCTTGATCGTCACCGTGCGGGCGCCGAGCGCCAGCGCCTTGTCGAGTTCCGGCGAGCCGTCGAGCAGGCGGAAATCGTCGCCGCGCAGCTGGTTGCGTACCAGCACATGCGAGACGCGGTCGCCAAAGGCTTCGACCAGGTTGCCGAGCAGGTCGACCGAATCGCGGCCGCTGTCCATCACATGCCAGTAGTTCAGCCCGACGCCGTGTTCTGCGGCCAGGTCGAGCACGCCCGATTCGTCGATCCAGCGGCGCAGCGGCTCGTGGGTCTGCGCGGCCAGATCGACGAGGATGCGCCGCTCCGGCTGCTCGACAGCGGCTTCGATGATGCGGTCAAGCATCTCGTAGCGGTCGATCTGCACCGGCGATGCAAAACCGGCATAAAAACGCATCAGCGCGCCGTGCGAGCGGTCGGTGTCGAAGCCGAGGAACGGGATCTGGCGGTCGATCATGTACTGCGCGAGCAGCCGCGCGACCAGCGATTTGCCGACGCCGCCTTTTTCTCCGCCGATCAGATGGATGCGTGCCATCGAGGCTCCTGTTGGTGTGGGTAGGGGCGATTCAGTTGCCGGAGGGGCGGTCCGAATCGAGCAGAACGGCTTCGTCGTGGCCGACCGGCTGGTCGGGCCGGAAGCTGTCGGCATAGGTGAAATACAGCGACGCGTAAAACGCGGTCGAGAACATCAGGCCGGCCGGCATCGCCGCCAGCGCCAGCAGCCGCGGTTCGCCGAGCAGCGCGACCAGCGCGTTGGCGATGAACGAGAACAGCAGGATCAGCACGAGCCAGCCGAGGCCGTAGACGACGAACGCACCCTTGTTGCGCCAGCAGGCGAGGCTGCTGATGAACAAGGCTTGCGCCACCCCTTGGCCCTGCCAGTGGACCAGCGCCGGCGCATGCCAGAACGGCAACGCGATCACCGCGGTCAGCGCCAGCCGCAGCACCATCGCCCAGAACAGCCGCGGGTCGCCGAGCATCGCATTCAGCGCTTCGGCCGACATCGGTTTGTCGCTGGTGGCCGCCGTCTGCAGCGCCTCCAGCCGGCCGGCGTCGATCACGTCGCTGAGCAGCATCACGACGATGTTGGCCGCGGCATAGGCGCTCAGCAGATACAGCATCGTCTTGCGCTGCGACGGCGGCCCCTGCAGGCCTTCGACGAAGACTTTCGGGCCGGCCCGCTGGCCGTCCAGGCTGTTGCGTGACGCGATCATGAAGCCGAGCGAGACCAGCGGCAGCGCCATCAGCAGCAGCAGCACGCCGATGCCCGGTATCAGCAACAGCAGCAGCGCGCCGAACAGGAACGACGCCAGCAGAAAGGTGGTTGCCAGCGGCTGCCCGAGGAACACCTGGAAACCCCGGCGCACCCAGACAAAACCCTGCAGCGCAGGAACGGTATGGAGCTTCATCGCTCGTAGTGCCAGGGTGTATCGATGCGGCTTCGCAGCACGCGTTCGAAATGGGTGGGGTCGTGCGGCTTCAGCATGCTGGCGTCGCGCGGCAGGTGCAGATCCCACAGCCGCGAGACCCAGAAACGCAGCGCCGCAGCGCGCATCATTGCCGGCAGCAGGCGGATTTCATTGGCGGTAAGGCCCCGCACCTCGTCGTAGGCGGCGACGAAAGCCTGGGCCCGCGCCTCGACCAGTTCGCCGCTGTCGAGGTCGATGCACCAGTCGTTCAGGCAGACCGCGATATCGAAGATGAAGCGGTCGATGCCGGCGAAATAGAAGTCGAAGAAGCCGCCGAGCTCATCGCGGCCGTCGGCATCGTCGAACATCACGTTGTCGCGGAACAGGTCGGCGTGGATCGGGCCGGCCGGCAGCCCGGCATAGGCGGCCGATGCCGCAACCTGCTGCTGGAACTGCAGTTCGGATTCGATCAGCTCGCGCTGCTCGTCCTGCAGGAACGGCACGACGACCGGTACCGTCTCCTTCCACCAATCGAGGCCGCGCAGATTGGGCTGGGCCAGCTTGAAGTCGAGCCCGGCCAGGTGCATCTTCGCCATCATCCGGCCGACGACGGCGGTATGTTGGATGTCCGGCGCCAGGTGGTGGCGGCCCGGCAGACGGTTGACGAGCGCGGCCGGCTTGCCGAGCAATTCGTGCAGGATCTCGCCACTGTCGTCGGCCTGCGGATCGGGCACCGGGATGCCGTGGCCGGCCAGGTGCTTCATCAGGTGCAGGTAAAACGGCAGTTGCTCGAAGCTGAGCCGCTCGAACAACGTCAGTACGTAACGGCCGCGGCTGGTGTCGGCAAAATAGTTGGTGTTCTCGATGCCGCCGGCACATCCCTGCAGGGCCGTCAGCTCGCCGACGTTCAGGCGTCGGACAAAATCTTGCGCCGTGTCGAAAGGCACCTCGGTAAAAACAGCCATCAGGTGAACGCGGGCCGGATCAGAACGACAACACGCGCCAGACCCGTTTGCCGGCTGCGCCGCGCGAGCCGGTCAGGCCGTCGGACACGTCGCGTGAACCGTCCTCGGTGATGATTTCATATTCCTTGCTCGGCCCGACCTTCGGCGTGACCGTGATGCGCTTGGTATTGCCGCGGATCTTCAGTTCCTCGATCTTCGAACCGTCGTCCTCGATCACCGTGCGCTTGACGTTCGGCTCGAGGCGTTCATCGGCCGGTGCCGGCGCGGCATCGGCTGGCGGTGGCGGCGGAGCAGGCGTCGCCGCAGTCTGCGCCAGCACGGGCCCGGCGAGCAGGGCCAGCAGGAAAGGGGTCAGGCGCATCATGGAATTCATTTTATCGGTGCCACCGACGCGGCGGGAATGCCGTTTGTGCCTTCGGGGAGACTCCGGCAGCTATTTTGCCCTCGTCGGGCGATGCCGGCTGCCTGCCAATACCCGCACAATCGCCAGATGAGTGATCAGAATTCCCCCCGCACGCTGTTGCTGGTCGACGGCTCCAGCTATCTGTACCGGGCATACCATGCGCTGCCCGATCTGCGCAGCCCGGACGGTTTGCCCACCGGCGCATTGCACGGCATCGTCGCAATGATGCAACGTCTGCGCGAGCAGTTTCCGGCCGACCATGCGGCCTGCATCTTCGATGCCAAGGGCCCGACCTTCCGCGACGAGTGGTATCCGCAGTACAAGGCGAACCGCGCGCCGATGCCGGAAGATCTGGCAGCGCAGATCGAGCCGATCCACGAGGTGGTGCGGCTGCTCGGTTGGCCGGTGCTCGAGGTGCCCGGCATCGAGGCCGACGACGTGATCGGCACGCTGTGCCGGGTTGGCGCCGAGCAGGGCCATTCGGTGGTCGTCTCGACCGGCGACAAGGACCTCGCCCAACTGGTCACGCCGAATGTCACGCTGATCAATACGATGAGCAACGAGCGGCTCGATGTCGCCGGCGTCGAGGCCAAGTTCGGCGTGCCGCCACAGCGCATCGTCGATTTTCTGAGCCTGGTCGGCGATACCGTCGACAACATTCCGGGCGTCGCCAAGGTCGGCCCGAAAACCGCCGCCAAATGGATCGCCGAACATGGCTCGCTCGACGGCGTGATCGCTGCCGCGGCCGGTTTCAAGGGGGTCGCTGGCGAGAATCTGCGCGCGGTGCTCGACTGGTTGCCGACCGGCCGCAAGCTCGTCACCGTTCGCTGCGACTGCGACCTGAGCGGCCACCTCGACGGCTGGCCGTCGCTCGATGCGCTGGCGCTGCGGCCGATCGATGCGGCAAAGCTGCTCGAACTCTATACGCGCTTCGGCTTCAAGACGCTGAAACGCGACCTCGAATCCCGCTTGCAGGCGGCCGGCGGCGAGTCGGCGGCGATCGTCGTCGCGGCAGCGCCGCCGGCGGTCGCGATCGAACGGCACTTCGAGACCGTCACGACGGTCGAGGCGCTCGATGCCTGGGTCGCGAAGATCGTGGCCGCGCCACTGACCGCGATCGATACCGAAACCGATTCGCTCGATGCGATGAAGGCGCGGCTGGTCGGCATCTCGCTGAGCACCGCGCCGGGCGAGGCGGCCTATATTCCAGTCGCGCACAGTTATGCCGGCGCGCCCGAGCAGCTGACGCCCGACGTCGTGCTGCAGCGGCTGCGGCCGTGGCTGGAGGATGCGGCGGCAGCCAAGCTCGGCCAGAACATCAAATACGACCTGCACGTGTTTGCCAATCTCGGCATCACCGTGCGCGGCTATGTCCACGACACGATGCTGCAGAGTTATGTGCTCGAGGCGCACAAGCCACACGGCCTCGAAAGCCTGGCCGACCGCCACCTCGGTCGGCGCGGCCTCAGCTACGAGGACTTGTGCGGCAAGGGCGCGCAGCAGATCCCGTTTGCCCAGGTCGCGGTCGACCGCGCCGCCGAATATTCATGCGAAGACAGCGAGATGTGCCTGCATGTGCACCAGACGCTGTGGCCGCAGCTCGAGGCCGCGCAGCCGCTGCACGACCTGTACCGGCAGATCGAGATGCCGACTGCGCTGATCCTGCAGCGCATCGAGCGCCACGGCGTGCTGATCGATCCGCAGGTGCTCGCGATGCAGAGCAAGGAACTCGGCGAACGCATGGTCAAACTGGAGCAGGAGGCGTTTTCGCTCGCCGGCCAGCCGTTCAACATGGGTTCGCCGAAGCAGATCGGCGAAATCCTGTTCAAGCAGCTCGGCCTGCCGGTGAAGAAAAAGACCGCCTCCGGCGTGCCGTCGACCGACGAGGAGGTGCTGGCCGAGCTGGCCGCCGACTATCCGCTGCCTGCGAAGCTGCTCGAGCACCGATCGCTGGCAAAGCTGAAAGGCACCTATACCGACAAGCTGCCGTTGATGGTCAATCGCGACACCGGCCGTGTCCACACGACCTATGCACAGGCGGTCGCGGTGACCGGACGTCTCGCAAGCAACGAGCCGAACCTGCAGAACATCCCGATCCGCACCGTCGAGGGCCGGCGGGTGCGCGAGGCTTTCGTCGCGCCGCCCGGCCACCAGATCGTCAGCGCCGACTATTCGCAGATCGAGCTGCGCATCATGGCGCACATCAGCGAGGATCCGGGCCTGTTGCGCGCCTTCGCCGAAGGCATGGACGTGCACCGTGCAACCGCGAGCGAGGTGTTCTCGATCGCGCCGGATGCGGTGACGAGCGAACAGCGCCGTTATGCAAAGACGATCAATTTCGGGCTGATCTACGGCATGGGCGCGTTCGGCCTCGCGCAGAGCCTGGGCATCGAGCGCTCGGCGGCGGCAACCTACATCGAACGCTATTTTCAGAATTTCGCCGGCGTCAAGCGCTACATGGACGAAACCAAAGCGTCGGCGCGCGCCAAGGGTTATGTCGAGACGATGTTCGGCCGCCGGATCTATCTGCCGGAGATCAATGGCGGCAGCGGGCCGCGCAAGAGCGGGGCAGAGCGGCAGGCGATCAATGCGCCGATGCAAGGGTCGGCGGCCGATCTGATCAAGCTCGCGATGATTGCGCTGCAGCGCGCCATCGACGACGAGCAGCGCGTTACCCGCATCGTGATGCAGGTCCACGACGAACTGGTCTGCGAGGTGCCGGAGGCCGAACTCGACTGGGCGCGCGAAGCGATCCCGCGGCTGATGGCGTCGGTCGCGAGCCTGAAAGTGCCGCTGCTGGCCGAGGTCGGTGTCGGACCGAACTGGGACAAGGCGCACTGAAAGCCGGACCGCGCTGGCTGGCGGCGCCGCGTGTCGTCTTCAGCCGCCGAGCTGCTGCCAGAGAAAGCCGTATTCCATCGCCTGCAACCGCGCGCGCTGCGCATTGTCGGCAGCACCACCATGGCCGCCCTCGATGTTCTCGTAGTAAAGCAGCGAATGGCCTTGCGCGAGCATGCGCTCGGCCATCTTGCGCGCATGGCCGGGATGGACACGATCGTCGCGGGCCGAGGTCGTGAACAGCACCTTCGGATAGCGGACGCCGGCGCGCACGTTCTGATACGGGCTGTAGGTCGAGATGACGGCCCAGTCCTCAGGATCGTCGGGATTGCCGTATTCGGCGATCCAGCTGGCGCCGGCCAGCAGGCGGTGGAAACGCCGCATATCGAGCAGCGGCACCTTGATCACGACGGCATTGAAGAGCTCGGGCCGCTGCACCATCGTCGCGCCGACCAGCAGGCCGCCGTTGCTTCCGCCGATGATGCCGAGCTGGCGCGGCGTCGTGATGCCGGCGGCAATCAGCGCCTCGGCAACCGCGATGAAATCGTCGTAGCTGCGCTGCTTGTTCGCCTTCTGAGCGCTGCGGTGCCAGCCGGGGCCGAATTCGCCGCCGCCGCGGATATTGGCGACGACCCAGACCCCGCCGCGGTCCAGCCAGCCGCGGCCGACCCCGGCCGCATAAGCCGGCGTCAGCGAGATCTCGAAGCCGCCATAACCGTACAACGCGGTCGGCAGCGGGCCGGTCGGCACGTCGGTCGGCCAGACGATGAAAAACGGAATACGGGTGCCATCCTTCGATGTTGCAAACCGCTGCTCGACCCGTTTGCCGCCAGCATCGAACAGCGGCTGGCGCGCCTTCAGCTGTTCTCGCGGTATGCCCGAAGCGGCTGCGGCATCACCGAGCCACAGCGTGTCGGGATCGAGAAAGCCGCTGTGCGACAACAGGTAATGATTGGCCAGCGGATCGCGGTCATCGTGCGGATCGTGCAGGCCGGCAACCGCTAGGCTGCCGTTGGCCGGTGAATCGATCGCTACCTGCTCGAACACGCTGCCGACCTTGCGCCACGCCTGCAGCCGGCTCGTCACCTGGTCGTTCAAATTGACGATCAGGTGGTCGCGTGTCGTCGTGTGATCGGCCAGCGCGCAGCTCGGCGTCGGCATGAACAACACCTGGAAATCGCGCGCGCCGTGCTGGAAGCGCTGCAGATCGATTGCCAGCAGGCTGCCGGCAGCAAAGATCTGTTCGCCACAGCGCAGCTCGCTGCGCAGCGTCAGCATCAGGCTGTCGCGCAGCAGGCCGAACGATGAATCGTCGGGCACCGCGAGCGGCTGCAGGCTGCCATCGGCGCCGAGCAGAAAAACCTCGCGGTGGAAGAAATCGCGCGAGCGGATGAAGAAGCTGCGCTCGAAACCCGGCGTATCGTCGACCGCCGCGCGGACGCTGACATCCTGCGTCCGGCCTTCGAAGACGGTCGACGCATCGGCCAGCGGCGTGCCACGTCGCCAGCGCTTGGTGAAACGCGGATAGCCGCTGTCGGTCAGCGAGCCAGGGCCGAAATCGCTGCCGACGAAGATCTGGTCGGCATCGATCCATTCGACATCCGACTTCGCTTCGGGCAACACGAACCCATCACCAACAAAAACCTTGTCGACGCAGTCGAATTCGCGCACCACGGTGGCGTCGGCGCCGCCGCGCGACAGCGAGACCAGGCAGCGTCGGTGCTCCGGAGCCAGCGTCGTCGCGCCGGCCCAGACCCAGTTTTCGCCTTCGGCCGCGGCCAGCGCATCGATGTCGAGCACCGTCTCCCAGGCCGGCTCGGCGCGGCGGTATTCGTCCAGCGTCGTGCGCCGCCAAAGGCCGCGCCGGTGCTGCTCGTCCTGCCACAGGTTGTAGAAGAAGGGGCCGCGGCGCACGATGGCCGGAATGCGGTCGCGTGCATCGAGCACCTCGAGCAGTTCGGCCTGCAGCGCGGCGTGGTCCGGATGCGCAACGAGCGCCGCCTCGCTGTCGGCATTGCGTGCGCGGACCCAGTCCAGCGCGGCGTCGCTGTCGACATCCTCGAGCCAGCCGAACGGATCGTCTCCGTCGTCGACTGCGGCTGAAGCGGGCAATGCCGGGATGCGCGGATCCATGGCTCAGCCCAGCAGGTCGCGCGTTTCGGGATGACGGTTGATGTAGACGCGCACATAGCTGCAGATCGGATCGACCTGCAACCCGCCTTCACGCGCATATTGCAACGCGGTGCCGACCAGTGCGGCGGCGATGCCGCGCCCGCGCAGGCTTGGATGGACGGCGGTATGCACCATCTGCATCACCTTGCCGGCCATCCGGTAGTCGGCGACGCAGCGGTGGCCGTCGACCACGGCGATGAACCGTTGCTGTGCCAGGTCGTGCTGAACCTGCAGCGCTTCGGTGCTCGAAAAATCGGACATGGGGCGGGAATCTAGCAGATGAAAACGAGCCCCTTGTCGTGTTCAGGACTTGAACAGCAGCTCCGGATTGATCTCGACCGAGCGCTGGCCGTCGCCGACCCAGGCCGCGCCGTCCTGCACCGTGATCTGCAGCGACATCCCGCGCTGCGCCAGCGTTGCCAGCTCGGCGCTTTGCGCGGCCGGCAGTTGCCAGACATCGAGGTTGCGCGTGCGCACCAGTTTGCCGGCAACACCTTTCCACCAGATCGACGCGCCCTGGCTGTAGGCGATCACCGTGACGCGCTCGGCACGGCCGCAGGCTTTCAGGATGCGCCGGTCGTCGGGTTGGCCGATATCGATCCAGTGGATGATCTGGCCGGTCAGGTCGCGGCGCCACAGGTCGGGTTCGTCGCTGTCGGACAGGCTTTTAGCCAACTCGAGCTGGCCGCGCTGGTCGTCGGCGGCCAGGTGCAGCGCCAGCGCGAGCAGCCTGACCATCATCCGCTCGTCGGTCTCGGATGGATGACGGGCCACGGTCACCGCATGGTCGACGTAGAGCCCGCGGTCCATGTCGGCGATCTGCAGATTGGCTTTATGGATGGTGGCCTTCAGCGCCATGGACAGGATTCCGGGGAAAAGCGGCCGATTATCCGCGCGCTCCCCGGGCTGCGTGGTGTCAGCGGGGCGAACGATCGCCGTTTGCCTCGAACATCAGATCGACTGCACGCTCGTCGCGTGCGGCCTCCTTGTCTTCGGCCTGGTCCCAGGAATCCTCGTCATCCTCGTCGGGCAGCACCGCGAGCAGGTCGGCATGGCGCCAGGTCGGCATCGATACCAGCAGGCCGGTCAGCAGGCTGCCGGCGCGCAGTGCCCACCACACCGTTCCTGCGGTCAGCGCCACCGCGCTGGCGCGGGCGGCGTCGCTGAGCGTCAGGCCGCTGCCGGTCTGTTCGGCGGTCGACTGCGGGCCCGGTTCGAAATGTTCGGCTTCGCCGCTCGACGCGCCGCCGATCTGTTGCAGCAGATCGATCAGCTGGAACCCGTCGAGCCGCGCGACATAGTCGTCGGCCGAGACCCGGGTATAAAAATCGGGGTTGTCATACCGGCTGGCGCGCTGCGGCAACGTGGCGGATTGCTTCGCGGAGGCGGTCGCCTGCGTCTGCTGGGTCTGCTCCGGCTGCACCGGTTCGCCGATCACGATCACGGGCGTTCCCGCGATCGCCAGCAGATTGCGCCGGCCCGTCGCCCCGGCGTTTTCGGGTGGCGGCTGCGGCCCCGCTTCGCGGTCGATGCCGGCGTACAGGCCGACCCGGCCATCCGGCGCAGCGATCGTCTGCAACGGCGCAACGGCCTGTTCGTCTCCTTCGCCGACGCTGCGGGTGGTCGACAGCACGCTGCGCCGGAAATCGATGCTCGCGACGATCGGATCGCCGTGGCCATTGCCGTCGAACGGCGCGAGCGTGAAGCTCGGTGCCTCGGCCGCGCTGGTCGAGACGAAGACGACGCGGCCGGCCTGCACATCGGCGAGGCTGAAATGAAGGATCGCGACGCCGCTTGCATTGGCCAGTTCGAAGCGGCCATGCGATACGTCGATCACGACGAAGCTCAATGTCTCGGCCGCGCTGTCGATGTCGCTGGCCTGCAGCAGGCGGCCATCGACACGCATGCTGCCGCCGCCCTGCAGCATCGTCGGTGCGAGACTGGCCAGCGGGATGTCGTCGACCGGCGTGATGTCCAGCCACGCGCTGCCGGCCGCGCTCAGTGCGCCGTCGGTGACGGTATAGCCGAAGCTCACCGAGGTGTCGTCATCCGGCGCCGGCGTGAAAGTCCAGCTTCCGTTGCCGTTGTCGACCAGCGTGCCAAGGCCTGCGGTGATGGTCAGGTTGATCGCGGTCAGGCGCGGACCATCGACGTCGGCCGCGTTCGCGAGCAGTTCGGCCTGCGTGATCAGCCGCGGACCACTGTCTTCGGCGATCGGCGTCAGCGTCAGCGGGCTGTTTTTCGGCGCATCGTTGACCGGCGTGATGTCGAGTGTCGCGACGCCAGGTGAGCTCAGGCTGCCGTCGGTGACGGTATAGCCGAAGCTGACCGAGGTGTCGTCGTCCAGTGCCGGCGTATAAGCCCAGCTGCCGTCGCCGTTGTCGACCAGCGTGCCGCGGCCGGACGTGATCGTCAGGTTGACCGCGGTCAGGCCCGGACCGTCGACGTCCGCAGCGTTGGCCAGCAGTTCAGCCTGCGTGATCAGCCGCGGGCCGCTGTCTTCGGCGATCGGTGCCAGCGTGACCGGGCTCGTCGTCGGCACATCGTTGACCGGCGTGATGGCGAGCGTTGCGGTGCCGGCCACGCTCAGGCTGCCATCGGTGACGGTATAGCCGAAGCTGACCGAGGTATCGTCGTTCAGCGCCGGTGTATAGGTCCAGCTGCCGTCGCCGTTGTCGACCAGGCTGCCGAGGCCTGCGGTGATGCTCAGGTTGATCGCGCTCAGGCCGGGGCCATCGATGTCGGACGCATTGCCCAGCAACTCGGCCTGGGTGATTTGCCTTGCACCGCTGTCTTCGGCGATGCTGGCCAGCGTCACATGGCTGGTCGTCGGTGCGTCGTTGACTGCGATGCCGCTGAAAACCTTGCTGCCGGTGACGGGGGCGGCGACGCCGTCGCTGATGCTGGTCGTGATGCTGAAATCGGCATTGAAATCGGCGCTCGGCGTGAAGATCAGGTTGGCGAGCAGCGCATTGACGTCGGCGATCGGGCCGCTGGCCGACCACACCCCGGTGGCGGCGTCGTAGCTGGACGACACCGCGCCGATGGTTGCGGTGTTCAGCGCGCCGGCGGCGGGGTTCGACAGGCTCAACGTCGCTGTCACGGTCGTGTCGTCGAGGTCGCTGATCTGAATCGTAGCCAGCTTCAGCGGGGCATCTTCGGTATAGGTCTCCGCGGTGTCGAGGTTGGTGGCGACCGGCGCATCGTTGACCGGCGTCACGGTGATCGTCCGCGTTGCGGTGGCGCTGGTCAGTGCACCATCGTTGACGTCAAACGTCACCGTTCGCGTCAGGCTGCTCGGATCGTCGCTGCTGTTGGCGTAGCCGACCGAACGCAGCGCGGCCTGGTAGTGGGCGACCGAACTGGTGCCGCTCAGTGTCAACACGCCGGTGGCGGCATTCCAGACGCCGCTGATGCCGTTCTGGTTCGTGAAGACGAGCTGGTCCTCGCCGGCGGCGTGATTGGCCGAGATCGCCACGGTCGCGCCGGCGAGATCGAGGTTGTCGACGTCGACAATCGTCAGCGCCGGGTCGATCACCGTTGCGACATCGTTTTCGACATAGGCCAGCACGCCGGCGGATGTCGCGGCGACCGGCGCATCGTTGACCGGTGTCACCGTGATGTCGCGGGTCGCGACAGCGCTGGTCAGCGCGCCATCGTCGACGCTGAACGAGACCGTGCGGGCGAGGGCGCTCGGATCGTCGCTGCTGTTCAGATAGCCGACCGAACGCAGCGCAGCCTGGTAGTTGGCGACCGAGCTGGTTCCGCTCAGTGACAAGACGCCGGTGGCGGCATTCCAGATGCCGCTGATGCCGTTCTGGTCGGCGAAGACAAGCCGATCTTCGCCGGCGGCGTGGTTGGCGGAGATGGCGACCGTTGCGCCGACCAGATTCAGGTTATCGACGTCGGCGACGGTCAGCCCCGGATCGATCACCGTCACGGCATCGTTTTCGACATAAGCCAGAACGCCACTGGAAGTTGAAACGACCGGTGAATCGTTGACCGGCGTCACCGTGATATCTCGGGTCGCGACAGCGCTGGTCAGCGCGCCGTCGTTGACGCTGAAAGAGACCGTGCGGGCAAGGCCGCTCGGATCGTCGCTGTTGTTGAGGTAGCCGACCGAACGCAGCGCGGCCTGGTAGTTGGCGACCGAACTGGTTCCGGTCAGCGTCAAGACGCCGGTCGCGGCATTCCAGACACCGCTGATGCCGTTCTGATCCGAGAAGCCCAGCTGATCTTCACCTGGCGCGTAATTGGCGGATATCGCCACCGTCGCGCCAGCCAGGCTCAGGTTGTCGACGTCGCCGACCGTCAGCCCCGGATCGATCACCGTCGCGGCATCGTTTTCGACATAAGCCAGCACGCTGGTGGATGTCGCAAGGACCGGCGCATCGTTGACCGGCGTCACCGTGATATCTCGGTTCGCGACAGCGCTGGTCAGCGCGCCGTCGTCGACGCTGAAAGAGACCGTGCGGGCAAGGCCGCTCGGATCGTCGCTGCTGTTGAGGTAGCCGACCGAACGCAGCGCGGCCTGGTAGTTGGCGACCGAGCTGGTGCCGCTCAGTGTCAAGACGCCGGTTGCGGCATTCCACACACCGCTGATGCCGTTCTGATCCGAGAAGACCAGCTGATCTTCACCTGGCGCGTAATTGACGGATATCGCCACCGTCGCGCCAGCCAGGCTCAGGTTGTCGACGTCGCCGATCGTCAGCCCCGCGTCGATCACCGTCGCGGCATCGTTTTCGAGATAGGCGAGGACGCCGATGGATGTCGTGACGACCGGCGCATCGTTGACCGGCGTCACCGTGATGCTGCGGGTCGCGACAACGCTGGTCAGGGCGCCATCGTCGACAGTGAACGACACGCTGCGGGCGAGGGCGCTTGGGTCGTCGCTGCTGTTGAAATAGGCCACCGACCGGAGGGCAGCCTGGTAGTTGGCGACCGAGCTCGAGCCGCTCAGTGTCAAGACGCCGGTTGCGGCATTCCACACACCGCTGATGTCGTTCTGATCCGAGAAGACCAGCTGATCTTCACCTGGCGCGTAATTGACGGATATCGCCACCGTCGCGCCAGCCAGGCTCAGGTTGTCGACGTCGACAACGGTCAGTCCGCCGTCGACAGCGGTGGCCGGCTGATTTTCGATATAGGCCAGGGCGCCACCGGTCGTGGTGACAACCGGTGAATCGTTGACCGGGGTCACGGTGATCGTCCGCGATGCCGGCGTGCTGTTCAATGCGCCGTCGTCGACGCTGAAAGATACCGTGCGGGCAAGCCCACTCGGGTCGTCGCTGCTGTTGACATAGCCGACCGAGCGCAACGCGGCCTGGTAGTTGGCCACCGAGCTGCTGCCGGCGAGCGTCAGCACGCCGGTCGCTGCGTTCCATGAGCCGACGATGCCATTCTGGTTCGTGATTACCAGCTGATCCTGGCCGGCTTCGTAATTGGCCGAGATCGCGACCGTCGCGCCGACCAGGCTGGTGTTGTCGACATCGACAACGGTCAGCCCGCCGTCGATCACCGTTGCGGCACCGTTTTCGGGATATGCGACCGCACCGCCGGATGTCGTCAGAACCGGCGCATCGTTGACCGGCGTCACCGTGATGCTGCGGGTCGAGATGGCGCTGCTCAAGGCGCCGTCGTTGACGGCAAACGACACCGTGCGTGCAAGGCCGCTCGGATCGTCGTTGTTGTTGAGATAACCGACCGAACGCAGCGCGGCCTGGTAGTTGGCCACCGAGCTGCTGCCGCTCAGTGTCAAGACACCGGTTGCCGCATTCCAGGCGCCGCTGATGCCGTTCTGGTTCGTGAAGACGAGCTGATCCTCGCCGGCCGCGTAATTGGCCGAGATTGCGATGGTGGCGCCAACCAAGTTCAGGTTGTCGACATCGATGACGGTCAGACCGGCGTCGACAGCGGTCGCGGGCTGGTTTTCGACATAGACCAGGGCACCGCCGGTCATGACGACGACCGGCGCGTCGTTGACGGCGGTGATGGCAATGGTGCGGGTCGCCGCAGCGCTGCTCGTTCCACCGTCGTCGACGACAAACGACACCGTGCGCGGCAAGGTGCTCGGATCGTCGCTGCTGTTCAGATAGCTGATCGAACGCAGCGCCGCCTGGTAGTTGGCAACGGAACTTGTTCCGCTCAGCGTCAGGACGCCGGTTGCCGCATTCCAGAGGCCGCTGATGCCGTTCTGGTTCGCGAACAGCAGCTGGTCCTGGCCTGCAACAAAATTGGCAGAAATCGCCACTGTCGCGCCCACGAGGGTCGGGTTGTCGACGTCGACGATGGTCAGCGCGCCATCGATCACCGTCGCAGCATCGTTTTCGGTATAGGCGACCGCGCCACCGGATGTCATCAGGACCGGCGCATCGTTGACCGGTGTTACCGAGATGCTGCGGGTTGCGGCGGCGCTGCTCAGTGCGCCATCGTTGACGGTGAATGACACCGTCCGGACGAGTGCGCTCGGATCGTCGCTGCCGTTGACATAGCTGACCGAACGCAATGCCGCCTGGTAGTTGGCGACGGAGCTGCTGCCGCTCAGCGTCAATACGCCGGTTGCAGCATTCCAGGTGCCGCTGATGCCGTTCTGGTTCGTGAAGAGGAGTTGATCCTCGCCTGCCACGTAGTTGGCCGTAATGCTGACCGTTGCACCGACCAGATTCAGGTTGTCGACATCGACGACGCTCAGCCCGCCGTCGACTGCGGTGGCAGGCTGATTTTCGATATAGACCAGGGCGCCGCCGGTCGTGGTGACAACCGGTGCATCGTTGACCGGCGTCACGGTGATCGCTCGCAATACCGGCGTGCTGTTCAATGCGCCGTCGTTGACGGTGAACGACACGGTCCGGGCGATACCACTCGGATCGTCGCTGCTGTTGAAATAGCTGACCGAGCGCAATGCGGCCTGGTAATTGGCCACCGAGCTGCTGCCGGCGAGCGTCAGCACACCGGTTGCTGCGTTCCATGAGCCGACGATGCCGTTCTGGTCCGTGAATACCAGCTGATCCTGGCCGGCTGCGTAATTGGCCGAGATCGATACCGTCGCGCCGACCAGGCTGGTGTTGTCGATGTCGATGACCGTCAAGCCGGCATCGATCGGTGTCGCGGGCTGGTTTTCGACGTAGGCGAGCGAGCCGCCACTTGCGGACATCACCGGTGCGTCGTTGACCGCCGCAATGGTGATCGCAAGCGATTCGCTGAGCGTATCGACGCCGCCATTTGTCGTGCCGCCGTTGTCCTGCACGGTCCAGCTCAGCAGGGCGCTGCCATTCGCATCGGCAACGGTCTTGTAGCTCAGGCCTTGCAGCTGCGCCAGGCTCAGCGAGGCACCGGCCAGCACCGGCGTGCTGCCATCGGCCTGCCACAGCGTGATGAACGACGAGATCGTGCCGATCCGGTAGCTCAGCAACTGGCCGGCCTCGTCGCTGCCGCCGCCGGGGCCGTAGGCGAGAGAGCCGAGGCCGAGGCTGACGGCAGTGCTGTTGGCGCTGTCTTCGTCGACGGTGATCGCTGCCGGATTGCCGGCGCTGCGAACCGGCGCATCGTTGACCGGCAGCACGGTGATCGACGAGCTCGCGGCTGCCGCGCTGAATGCGGAGCCGGACCCGCCGCTGGCGCCGAAGGCGATCTGCAGGTTGTCGACCAGCAGTGTTTCGCCGGACGAAATGCCGACGGTGTCGAATCGGATACGGGTGCCGGCGCTGGCATAGGCGCTGATGTCGGCGCTGAAGATGCCGCTGCCGGTGCGCAGGCTGTCGGTGAACGATGCAATCGTCGTGTAGCTCGCGCCGCCGTTGCTCGAGACCCGCAGATCGACCCGGCCGCCGGCGCCGAGGTTCAGGTCGCTGCTGTAGTTGAAGCTCAGCGTCGCGCTGCTCGCGCCTGAGAGATCGACGCCACGATGGATCCAGTCGGTATTGTTGTTGGTCTTGATCTGCAACTGGCCGCCGGTGATGCGGATGCTGCCGCCGGCGGCATTGGCATCCACGTCGATCCAGTTGCTGCTCCACGCCGAGCTGCCGTCGTTGTTGCCGTAGGCGATCGTGTCGAAGCGGTCGAGCACGGTCTGGTTGACGGCAACGTTTGCGGTGCCACCGGCGACGCCGCTGCTCTGGTCCCAGGCGCGGAACGTGATGCCGCTGCCGACGCTGCCGACCCAATCGGCGTTCGGCACAAAGCGCACGCGGGTATCGGCGTCGGCAGCGAGCAGCCGCGCTGCACTCGTCGACGGGCTGCCGAAAGCGGCCCACGTGCCGCCGCCGTTCAGCGAGTATTGCCAGCTGCCGTTGCTGTTGTCGACCGCGGTCACCGCGATGCCCGATACCGCGCCCGGGTCGGCATCGCTGACGCGCCCGGCGATCAGCGCCGAGACCAGCGTCCCGACATTCCCGGCGGCGTCTTCGTTGATCGTGCCGAAATTGTTGGCACCGGACAGGATCGGCGCGGTATTGGCTGCGGTGACGGTAATCGACGCGCTGGCGGTCGCCGCGCTGAAGGCCGTCGTGCCACCGTTGATGCTTGCATCGGCCGTCGTACCGGCCAGGCCCGCGCTCGATTCCCAGGCCCGGAATGTCAGTCCGCCGCTGACCGTGCCGCTCCAGTCCGCGTTCGGCACAAAGCGAACGAAGGTCGCGGCGTCGGCCAGCAGCAGCCGCGCGGCGGCCGGGGCAGGGCTGCCGAAAGCGGTCCAACTCGCGCCGGCGTTGGTCGAATATTGCCAGCTGCCGTTGGCATTGGCGACGCCGGTTACCGCGATACCCAGCGTCGGGCTGTCCGGGTCGCTCGCATGGCCGGCGATCAGGTCGGCGACCAGCGTGCCGGGATTGCTGCTCGGGTTGCGGTTGATCGTCGCGAGGTCGTTGCTGCCGGTCAGCAGCGGCGCATCGTTGACCGCAGTGACCGTCACCGTCCGGCTGGCGACCGCGCTGGCCAAAACGCCGTCGTTGACGCTGAACGATAACGTCCTCGCCAGCGTGCCCGGATCGTCGCTGCTGTTGAAGTAGCTGACCGAGCGCAACGCCGCCTGGTAGTTGGCGACCGAACTCGAGCCGGACAATGTCAGCACGCCGGTCGCCGCATCCCAGCTGCCGCTGATGCCGTTCTGATCGACGAAGCCGAGAACGTCCTGGCCCGCAGCGAAATTGCCGCTGATCGCCACCGTTGCACCGGCGAGGTTGGCGTTGTCGAGGTCGACCACGCTGATGCCGCCATCGATGGCCGTCGCAACCTGGTTCTCGATGTAGGCGAGGGCGCCGCCGGAAGTCGTGACGACCGGCGCGTCGTTGACCGGCGTCACCGTGATGGCGCGGGTCGCAGCCGTGCTGTTCAACGCGCCGTCGTTGACGACAAAGCTGATCGTGCGGGCCAGCGCGCTTGGGTCGTCGCTGCTGTTGAAATAGGTCACCGAGCGCAGCGCGGTCTGGTAGTTGGCGACCGAACTGGTACCGGACAGCGTCAGCAAGCCGGTCGTTGCATTCCAGGCGCCGCTGATGCCGTTCTGGTTCGTGAAGCCGAGGATGTCCTGGCCGGCAGCGTAGTTGGCGCTGATCGACACCGTCGCACCGGCGAGGTTGACGTTGTCGAGGTCGATCACGCTGACCCCGCCATCGATCACGGTCGCCGCCTGGTTCTCGGTATAGCTGAGTGCGCCGCCGGAGGTCGTGACGACTGGCGCGTCGTTGACCGGTGTCACCGTGACGCTGCGGGTTGCGGCCGTGCTGTTCAGCGCACCGTCGTTGACGACGAAACTGATCGTTCGTGCCAGCCCGCTCGGATCGTCGCTGCTGTTGAAATAGCTGACCGAACGCAGCGCCGTCTGGTAATTGGCGACCGAGCTCGATCCGGTCAGCGTCAACACGCCGCTGCCGGCATTCCAGCTGCCGCTGATGCCGTTCTGGTTCGTGAAGCCGAGGACGTCCTGGCCGGCCGCGAAATTGCCGGAGATCGCCACTGTCGCGCCGGTCAGATTCGTATTGTCGAGGTCGGCAACCGTCAGTCCGCCGTCGATCGGTGTTGCCGCCTGGTTCTCGATATAACTGTTCGCGCCGCCGCTGGTCGTCACGACCGGTGCATCGTTGACCGCGATGACATTGACGCTGCGGCTGACTGGCGAGCTGTTGCCGCCGGCGTCGCGCACCGTGAAGCTGACCGTGCGCGGCAGTGTGCTTGGATCGTCGCTGCTGTTGAAGTAGGTGACCGAACGCAGTGCGGCCTGGTAATTGGCGACCGAACTGCTGCCGCTCAGCGTCAGCACACCGGTTGCGGCATTCCACGCGCCACTGATGCCGTTCTGGTCGACGAAACCGAGCACATCCTGGCCGGCGGCAAAATTCGCCGTGATCGCCACCGTGGCGCCGTTCAGGTTGACATCGTCGATGTCGCTGACGAGCACGCTCGCCGTCAGTGGCGTGGCCGGCGCATTTTCGGTATGGCTCAGCGGCGCGGCTTCGATACCGGCCAGCACCGGTGCCACATTGACGCGCTGCACCGAGACATTGTCGATCGCGAAATTCTGGTCCGGCGAGATGTCGCCGTTGTCATCGGCCCAGCGGAAATACATCGTCGCGCCAGAGGCCAGCGGAGTCGCGAAGGTCAGCGTCGTGCTGACCGATGTCACGCTGCCGAGCGTGGTCGACGTCGTTGCCAGAGCCGGTACCGCAATCCACTCGGACGCCGCGGTGCCGCCGCTCAGGCTGTAGAAGAAGGAATAACCAGGCAGCTCGCCAGTTTCGGTCGATGGGTTGCCGATTCCATTGGCCAGCACCTTCAAGTCGTAGCCGACGGTGACGCGCGCGAGCGGGCTGCCAGTGGCATTGCGCATCGCCAGCTCGATCACCGACGCGGCATTGTTGGTCGGTCCGGTGGCGAGCGCGCGGTCGTTGACGTTGCCGATCGAGCCGGCATTGGCCAGCTGCGTCTGCGACAGGTGATTGAAATCGCCGGGCTTCCAGACCCTCAATGTCTGCGATCCCGGGGTCGCGCTGGCAATCGCGGCGGTGGTGATCGGACTGGCCGCAGTGTGGGCCGAGCTGGATCCGCCGATCACCATCGACCGGTAACCGGCCACCATCTGCGTGCCGGCGCTCCCGAGCGAAGAGAAATCCTCGAGGTAGCTGCCGGTGAACAGAATCGGATAAGCGTGCACCGTCAGGCTGGCGCTGGCGGTGGCCGAGCTGAATGCGGTCGTGCCACCGTTGACCGTGACATTGGCAACGCCGCCGGCGGTCGAGCCGTCGGTCTGGTCCCAGGCGCGGAATGTCAGGCCGCTGCCGACGGTTCCGACCCAGTTGGCATTCGGCACGAAGCGCACGTAGCTGCTGGCGTCGGCGGCGAGCAGGCGGGCGTTTGCGGTGCCTGGCGCGCCGAAATCGAGCCAGGTCGCGCCGCTGTTGATCGAATACTGCCAGCGCCCGTCGGCATTGTTGACACCGACGACCGCGATGCCGGTGACCGCGCCGGCATCGACATCGGTGACGCGGCCGGCAATCAGCTCGGCAACGAGCGTGCCGTTGCTCGCCATCTCGTTCTGGTTGATGCCGTCTGCATCGTTGCTGCCACTCAGCAGCGGCGCATCGTTGACCGGGTTGACGGTGATGGCCAGCGTCTCGACCAGCGTATCGACGCCGCCATTCGCGGTGCCGCCGCTGTCCTGCACGGTCCAGACGAGGTTGCCGCCGCCGTTCGCGTCGGCGACGGTCTTGTATTTGAGGCCCTGCAACTGCGCCAGCGACAACGCGGTATTCCCCAGTACCTGGGTCGTGCCATCGGTCAGCCACAACGTCACGTGCGCCGGGATCGTCACGATGCGGTAGCCGAGCGTCTGGCCCGCTTCGTCGGCGCCACCGCCTGGGCCGTAGGCCAGGCCGCCGAAGCCGAGCGAGACCGCCGTCACATTGTGGGCGTCTTCATTGACATTGACCGGCGACGTCGATCCGGCGGTGCGGACCGGCGCATCGTTGATCGCGGTGATCGTCTGATTGATCCCGTCGATCGCGGCGCTGAACGCGGTCGAGCTGCCATTGACGCTGGTATTCGCCTGGCCGCCGTTGACACCGGTTGTGCGGTCCCAGGCACGGAAGGTGATCGCATCGTTGACCGTGCCGGCAAAATTCGCGTTCGGTCGAAAATAGAGGCGAGTGCCGGCATCGGCCGCGAGCAGGCGCGCGCTGGTATTGCTGACCGGGCTGCCGTTGTTGATATCGAGCCAGCTGGAGCCGTTGTCGATCGAATACCACCAGCTGCCGTTGCTGCTGTTGGCCGCGATCACCGCGATGCCGAGCTGCGCATCGGTATCCGGATCGGTGACGTTGTCGACCTGCCCGGCGGGAGCCGCAAAGTCGACCAGCGCCGACACCAGCGTTCCAACCGCGCCGCTTGGCGCGGCGCTGTCCTCATCAACGGCCGTCATCACCGGCGTGCGTGCCGCATCGAGCACCGGCGCGGTGTTGTAGACATTGACCAGCGCGATCGCGTCGTATTCCTCGCTGCCGTCCGAGTCGAGACCGACATTCACGCCGCGCAGCAGCATCCGTGTCGTGCCGGACGAGGTGCCGTTGCCGGTCGCGGTGACATCGAGCACGAAGATGTCCGACGCCTTCACCGACAGCCGGTTGACACCGACGTTGTCATCGCCATCGAGGGTGATCAGCAGCGAGCCGCGGTTCAGCGAAACCCCGCCGAACACGATGTCATGCTGCACCAGTTCGAGGCCGAACACCTTGTGGCTGAAGTTGATGCCGGACGAGCCATCGCCATCGATCAGCACCGAGAGCGTGCCGCCGGTCGGGTTGGTCGACATCGTCGTTGGCCGGAACCACTGGATATCCTTGTTGTAGGCGCCACCGTCCGGGACAAGGAGAAAATCGCCGGCTTGCAGCGCAACGCTGCCGATCGTCATCGGCGCCTCGACCAGCGCAAAATCGCGCATCTTGTCGCCGGTATTGCCGGGGTGGCGCAACAGGAGCGAGAACGTCCCGGCGGAGTAATCGCCGGGTGTCGTCGGTCTGAACAGCACGATGTCGCGGTCGGTGACCGAGACGCCGCCGAGGGTCTCGTTGCTGGCGACCGACAGCAGGATGTCGCCGCGCTGCAGTGCCACCGGGTTGACGGTGCCGACCGTCACCGGCGAATTGACCCGGTGCAGCCCGTTGATGTTCGAATTGCCGTCGGCGGTGAAGCGGTCGAGGTCGAAGACGCTGGTGAAGGTGCCGTTGCTGATCCCCGCGCCGAGGTTGAGATTGGGATTCGACAGCCGCGCGATCTGCGCATCGCTGAAACTGAGCTTGCCGGTTCCTGCCGACGTCGTCGCATTGCCGTTCGTCGAGATCCACAGCGCCGGCACTTCCTGACCGACCGAGATGGTGCGGCTGGCAGCGATGCTTTGCGCACCGCCCGCATCGGTCGCGGTGAACGAGATCAGTCGCGGGCCCGATGTGGTGGCGGTGGTCTGGAAGGTGACGCTGCGCAGCGCGGCCTGATACTGCCCCAGCGTCGCGGTGCCGCTCAGGGTCATCACCCCGGTGGCGGAGGACCAGATGCCGGTGATGCCGGACTGGGTGGCGAACGCCAGCACGTCACGGCCGTTGACATAGCCGCCACTGATCTCGACGGTTGCGCCATTCAGTTGCGTGCTGTCGACATCGGTGATCGTCAGCAGCGGGTCGATCTGGGTCGCCGTGGTGCCGATCGGATAGGCGAGGCTGCTGTTGCTGGTGGTCAGCACCGGCGCATCGTTGACCGGCGTGCCGGTGACAGCCTTGCTGCCGGTGATCGGTGGCGCGATGCCGTCGCTGACGCTGGTCGCGATCGTGAAATCGGCGTTGAAATCGAGGCTCGGCGTGAAGACCAGCGCGCCGAGCAGCGCATTGACATTGGTGACGGCGCCGCTGGCGGTCCAGACGCCGGTGACGGCGTTGTAGCTCGACGTGACCAGCCCCGAGGTGCCGACGTTCAGGCTGCCGGCCGCCGGATTCGACAGCGTCAGCGTGACGCTGAGATTGGCATTGTCCGGATCGCTGACGACGATCGGCGTCAACGCGAGCGGCGTATCCTCGAAGTAGGTTTCCGCAGTGCTCAGGTTGCTCGCCTGCGGCGGGTCGTTGACTGCGGCGACGGTCACCGTCTTGGTCGCCACGTTGCTGTTGGCGGCGCCATCGTTGACGACGAAGGAAATGGTTCGCGCCAGCGTGCTCGGGTCGTCGCTGCTGTTGAAATAGGTCACCGAACGCAGCGCCGCCTGGTAGTTGCCGACCGTGCTCGACCCGGTCAGGCTCAGCACGCCGGTGCCGGCATTCCAGGCGCCGCTGATGCCGTTCTGGTTCGTGAAGCCGAGAACATCCTGGCCGGCCGCAAAATTGGCGCTGATCGATACCGTCGCACCGGTGAAGGTGGTGCTATCGATGTCGCTGACGTTCAAGCCGCCGTCGACCGCGGTCGCGGCCTGGTTCTCGGTATAAGCCAGCGCGCCGCCGGAGGTCGTCGCGACTGGCGCATCGTTGACCGGTGTCACCGTGACGCTGCGGGTTGCAGCCGTGCTGTTCAGCGCGCCATCGTTGACGACGAAGCGGACGGTCCTCGCGAGCCCGCTCGGATCTTCGCTGCTGTTGAAATAGGTGACGGACTGCAGCGCGGCCTGGTAATTGGCAACCGAACTCACACCCGACAGCGTCAGCACGCCGGTCGCGGCATTCCAGGCGCCGCTGATGCCGTTCTGGTTCGTGAAACCGAGCACGTCCTGGCCGTTGACGTAGTTGGCGCTGATCGAGACCGTTGCACCCTGCAGCGAGGTGTTGTCGAGATCGGAGACGGTGATGCCGCCGTCGATCACGGTCGCGGCCTGGTTCTCGGTATAAGCCAGCGCGCCGCCGGAGGTCGTGACGACCGGCGCATCGTTGACCGGCGTCACCGTGACGCTGCGGGTTGCGGTAGTGCTGTTCAGCGCGCCGTCGTTGACGACGAAGCTGATCGTGCGCGCCAGCCCGCTCGGGTCGTCGCTGCTGTTGAAGTAGGTGACGGACTGCAGCGCGGCCTGGTAATTGGCAACCAAACTCGTGCCGCTCAGCGTCATCACGCCAGTCGCTGCATTCCAGACACCGCTGATGCCGTTCTGGTCCGTGAAGCCTAGGATGTCTTGGCCGTTCGCGTAATTGGCGCTGATCGTGACCGTCGCGCCGGCCAGCGTGGTGTTGTCGAGGTCGGAGACGGCGAGCCCTCCGTCGATCACGGTGGCCACCTGATTCTCGGTGTAGGCCAGCGTGCCGCCGCTGGTCGTGACGACCGGTGCATCGTTGACCGGCGTCACCGTGACGCTGCGGGTTGCGGCAGTGCTGTTCACCGCGCCATCGTTGACGACGAAGCTGATCGTGCGCGCCAGCCCGCTCGGATCTTCGCTGCTGTTGAAATAGGTGACGGACTGCAGCGCGGCCTGGTAATTGGCAACCGAACTCGTGCCGCTCAGCGTCATCACGCCGGTCGCCGCATCCCAGACACCGTTGATGCCGTTCTGGTTGGTGAAGCCTAGGATGTCTTGGCCGTTCGCGTAATTGGCGCTGATCGTGACCGTCGCGCCGGCCAGCGTGGTGTTGTCTAGGTCGGAGACGGTGATGCCGCCGTCGACCGCGGTCGCGGCCTGGTTCTCGGTATAAGCCAGCAAGCCGCCGGAGGTCGTGACGACCGGCGCATCGTTGACCGGCGTCACCGTGACGCTGCGGGTTGCGGCAGTGCTGTTCAGCGCGCCATCGTTGACGACGAAGCTGATCGTGCGCGCCAGCGCGCTCGGATCGTCGCTGCTGTTGAAATAGGTGACGGACTGCAGCGCGGCCTGGTAATTGGCAACCGAACTCGTGCCGCTCAGCGTCATCACGCCGGTCGCCGCATCCCAGATACCGCTGATGCCGTTCTGGTCCGTGAAGCCTAGGATGTCCTGCCCGTTGGCGTAGTTGGCGCTGATCGAGATCGTCGCGCCGGTCAGCGTGGTGTTGTCGAGGTCGGAGACGGCCAGCCCGCTGTCGATCGCGGTGGCCACCTGATTCTCGGTGTAGGCCAGCGTGCCGCCGGAGGTTGTGACGACCGGCGCATCGTTGACCGCCGTCACGGTCACCTCGCGCGTAGCGATGGCACTGGTCAGTGCGCCGTCGTTCGCGGTAAACGACAGCGTGCGGGTGGCCGTGCTCGGGTCGTCGCTGCTGTTGAAGTAGGTGACGGACTGCAGCGCCGACTGGTAATTGGCAACCGAACTGGTGCCGCTCAGCGTCATCACGCCGGTGGCCGCATCCCAGACACCGCTGATGCCGTTCTGGTTCGTGAAGCCAAGGGTGTCCTGGCCGTTCACGTAATTGGCGCTGATGCTGACCGTCGCGCCGGCCAGCGTCGAACTGTCAGGGTCGCTCAGCAGCAGGCCGCTGTCGATCGCCGTCGCCGGCTGGTTTTCGGTATAGGCGAGGGCGGTGCCGGTGGTGGTGATCGTGGGCGGCAGCGTCGGCTTGATCGATACGGCAATCGCTGCCCAGTCGCCGGAGCCGGCACCTGCGCTGGTCCAGCTCATCGTCACCAGCGGCGCGCCGGCCTCGCTGCTGGCGCCGCCGAAGGAATCGGCGCTGCCATTGCCGGTGGCATTTGTCCACAAGCCGGCCTGGGAAGCATCCCAGGCGCCGCTGTCACGGTCACGCAGCGATACGACATCGATAACCAGTTCGCCGCTGGCTGAGGCCACCGCCAGGACGGGTGCTCCACCCGAGCCGACTCCCTGGACAGGCGCGCCCAAGGGCGTTGACTGGTTGACGTTCGCGAAGCTGATGGCGCCGACCGTGAAACGCTTGCTCGATCCGAGTGTCACGTTGACGGTATTGGTGCCGCTGGCCGGCGCGACCATGTACCAGATCTCGGCGCGCACGTTATTGCCGGGATCGGTGATCGCAGACCACGGCGCCAATGCCGAAGCACCGTAGGTGACTCCGGTGACAGCTTCCTTGTCGGCAACCGCGATCTGGACCAGCAGCAGCCGATTCACCCCGGTGCCGACGGTGTGCGAGAAGCTCAGGCTGCTGCCGGTTGTCGCGGTCGCCGCCGAGCTGGCCACGTCGGTGGTGATCGCCAACGTGCCCTTGATCGATTGCTGCAGCAGCGGCTGCAGCAGCTCGCCGGCTTCGACCGAACCGGTGCGGTACTCGAGCAGCCAGTCGCCGCCAAATTCGCTGCCACCGGTCAGGTTGCTGCTGGCGGCCACGTCGGCGCCGGTCAGCAACGCAAGCCGCTGCACAAAGGCGCGGCCAGCGTCGTTTTGAGCCACTTCACAGCCATACAGCAGCAGATCGCCGCCCTCGGCGAGCGCCAGGCCCCAGCGGGCGATCGCATCTCCGTCGGTCGCCAGCCGCTCGCCATCGAGACGGGCATTGCCGATCTCGATCGTGCCGTCGCTGCCGTGCGACAGGATGTGGATTGCGGCGAGGCCGCTTTCGTCGGCGAGCACCCGGCTGATCTGCGCCAGACCATCCCGATCGGCCTGCAGCACGACGATCTCGAACTGGGCGCCGCCGCGGCGGGCTACCAGCTGATCTGCCAGCGACAAGGCATCGGGTACCCGGCTGTCGATGAAGACGATTTCGCGTCGGCTTGCGAGCTGGTCACGCAGCTGCTCGGAGACCGCCGCTGCCTGCTCGTCGCGCGCGAACTCACGAACCTCGGCCGTTCCCGAGGCGCCGACGAGGCCGAGCAGCGCCGCCGCATCGGCTGAAAACAGGATGCGTGGTTCGAGCTCCTCGACCAGCAGGCGTGGTCGATTCAGCGTAGGTGCTGGCCGGGCGGACATTGGATGGGGGCTGGCCGGTGATCACTCGCCTTGGGTTGATTGGCGGCCCGCTACCGGCATGCGCCCGAGGTCTGTTCGTTGTTCATCGTCTGCTTCTGCTTCGCATCTGGGATCGGTCTGACGCGTTATCGGCCGGTTTCTGCAAACCTGAAGGCCTGACTCCCTACCAGGAGGTACTGGACCGACCATGCCCTGAGCAGATGGTGCGCCGTGCAGGGCAGGTGTGGTCGCGCGATCAGGTGCCGGATGGGGGCGCTGATCGGCGTTTCCATCCCGGTTCGCCGAGCCGCGGCGTCCAACCCGGCGCAGGTCGGGCCCGAGCAGACCGCCGGCGCTCAGCGCGGTGCGGCGTCGTCGTCGGCCTCGAAGACCAGGTCGACCGCATCCTCGTCGCGCGCCGATTCACGGTCTTCGGCCTCGCCCCACGCGGCGTCTTCGTCGTCCTCGTCAGGCAGCACCGCGAGCAGGTCGGCGTGCCGCCATGCCGGCAGCGAGACCATCAGGCCGGTCAGCAGGCTGCCGGCGCGCAGCGCCCACCAGACGGTGCCGGCGGTCAAGGCCAGCCCGGTGGCGCGCGCCGCATCGGACAGCGTCAGCCCTTTGCCACCGTCTTCGGCGCTGTTCTGGCCATCGGCCGGCATCTCGCCGCGCAGACCGCCGTCGCTGCCGTTGCGGTCTTGCAGCAGCGGGTCGAGCAGCAATTCAAAGTCGGCCACCGCGACCAGATAGTCATCCGCCGATACGCGCGCCGAAAAATCACCCATCGCGTCGAATCCGCCGCGGCTCGTCCTGCGGACCGACTCGGTCACCCGAAGGCTTGGGTCGCCTGCCTCATCTGCGGCACTGAGTGCCTCGCCGGGCAATTCTCCGCCGCGCTGCTGGGCCGTCGTCAATGCCGCCAGCCGCTTGGCCGTCGATGCAGTGTCGTCTCCAGATGGCGTCGACACCGTTTCGCGGTCGTTCGTGAACAGCGCTCCGAAGCGGTTCGCAACGGCGGCCACTGCCGTTGCGGAAACGGTCTTTCCATCACCTTGCTCGACTTCTGCTGGGGCCGCTGGCTGCGATACCGTGACTGTGGCCGACAACGCCGCGCGCCTGAAATCGATGACCGCATCGATCCGCTCGCTGCGGTTCTGGCCATCGCTGCTGACGAGGCTGAACAACGGGGCATCGACAGCGCTGGTCGAGACGAACCGGACCCGCCCGGCCACGACGTCGGCCTGGCTGAAGCTCGTCACGGCAGCGCCTTGGTTGTCTGCGAGCTCGAACCGTCCGTTGCGCGTCTCGAGAACGATGAACTGCAGGCTGACACCGGCCTCGATGCTGCTGGCCTGCAACAGCGCCGGGCCGACGAGCAAGGATTCGCCGCCGCCGACGGTGATCGGCTCGAGGCTCAGCGTCGGTGCATCCGCCACCGGCAGGATGTCCAGCACCGCAGATGCGGCGATCTGCAAGCTGCCGTCGCCGATCAGGTAGCTGAATTCGACCTCGCTGTCGTCGTTCGGCGCAGGTGTGAAGCTCCAGCTGCCGTCGCCGTTGTCGACCAGCGTGCCGGCGCCGCGGCTGATCGACAGTCCGGAGGCAAACAATGCCGGGCCGTCGACATCGCTGGCATTGGCGAGCAGTTCGGCCTGGATGATCACACGCGGGCCGCTGTCCTCTGCAATTGGCGCCAGCGCGACGGGACGGGTGGTCGGCGCATCGTTGACCGGTGTGATGTCGAGGCTTGCGGTTCCGGCTGCGCTCAAGCTGCCATCGGTGACGAGGTAGCTGAAGAGCACAGACGTGTCGTCGTCCGGGGCCGGCATGTAGGTCCAGCTGCCGTCGCCGTTGTCCACCAGGGTGCCCAGACCGGAGGTGATGAACAGGTTGATTGCGGTCAGGCCTGTGCCGTCGACGTCGGCGGCATTCGCGAGCAATTCCGCCTGGGTGATCAGCCGCGGGCCGCTGTCCTCGGCGATCGGCGCCAGCGTGACAGGGCTGGTCGTTGGTGCATCGTTGACCGGTGTGATGTCGAGCGTTGCGACGCCGGCGACGCTCAGACTGCCATCAGTCACGGTGTAGCTGAAGGTGATCGAGGTGTCGTCGTTCGGCGCAGGCGTGTAGGCCCAGCCGCCGTCGCCGTTGTCGATGAGTGTGCCGAGTCCGGAAGTGATGACCAGGTTGACCGCCCTCAGGCTCGGTCCATCGACGTCAGCAGCGTTGGCCAGCAATTCGGCCTGGGTGATCAGCCGCGGGCCGCTGTCCTCGGCGATCGGAGCAAGGGTGACCGGGCTGGTCGTCGGCGCATCGTTGACCGGTGTGATGACGAGCATCGCGCTTCCCGGCGCGCTCAGACTGCCGTCGGTGACGATATAGCTGAAGCTGACCGACGTATCGTCATTAAGCGCTGGCGTATAGGTCCAGGTGCCGTCGCCGTTGTCGACCAGGGTGCCCAAGCCGGAAGTGATGACCAGGTTGAGTGCAGTCAGGCTCGGCCCATCGACGTCAGTGTCATTGGCCAGCAGTTCAGCCTGGGTGATTACTCGCGGGTCGCTGTCCTCGGCTATCGGAGCAAGGGTGACCGGGCTCGTCGTCGGCGCGTCGTTGACCGGCGTGATGTCGAGTGTTGCGCTTCCGGGTGCGGTCAGGCTGCCGTCCGTGACGGTATAGCTGAATGACACCGTGGTATCGTCGTTCAGCGCCGGCGTATAGGTCCAGCTGCCATCGCCGTTGTCGACCAGCGAGCCGAGGCCGGAAGTGATGACCAGGTTGATCGCGATCAGGCTGGGGCCATCGACATCGGCGGCATTCGCGAGCAATTCGGCTTGCGTGATCAGGCGAGCGCCACTGTCCTCGGCGATTGGCAGCAGCGTGACCGGGCTCGTTGTCGGTGCGTCATTGACCTGCGTGAAGTCGATGGTTGCGGTACCTGGAGCGGTCAGGCTGCCGTCGGTGACCAGGTAGCTGAAGACAACCGCGCTGTCGTCGTTCGGTGCGCCGTTGTAGGTCCAGCTTCCGTCGCCGTTGTCGACCAGTGTGCCGAGGCCACTGCTGATCGCCAGATTGATCGCCGTCAGGCTGGGGCCGTCCACGTCAGTCGCGTTGGTCAGCAATTCGGCCTGAGTGATCAGGCGAGCGCCACTGTCCTCGGCGATCGGCAACAGCGTCACCGGACTCGTGGTCGGCGCATCGTTGACCGGGGTGATGTCGAGCGTTGCGGTACCGGAGACGCTGTAGCTGCCATCGGTCACGCTGTAGCTGAAGCCGACCGTCGTGTCGTCGTTGAGCTCGGGCGTATAGGTCCAGGTGCCGTCACCGTTGTCCACCAGCGTGCCGAGCCCGAAGCTGATCGTCAAGCCTACCGCGGTCAGACCAGGGCCATCGACGTCAGCGGCATTCGCGAGCAATTCAGCCTGCGTGATCAGCCGCGGGCCGCTGTCCTCGGCGATCGGCGACAGCGTGACCGGACTCGTCGTCGGCGCGTCGTTGACCGGCGTGATGTCGAGGGTTGCGGTGCTGGCAGCGGCCAGGCTGCCGTCGGTGACCATGTAGCTGAAGCTGACCGTGGTGTCGTCGTCCAGCGCCGGGGTATAGGTCCAGGTCCCGTCGCCGTTGTCGACCAGTGAGCCGAGGCCACTGCTGATCACAAGATTGATAGCCGCCAGGCTCGGGCCGTCCAAATCGGCGGCATTGGCCAGCAGTTCGGCCTGCGTGATCAGACGCGGGCCGCTGTCCTCGGCGATCGGCGCAAGGGTGACAGGGCTCGTTGTAGGCGCATCGTTGACCGGTGTGATGTCAAGTGTCGCGGCACCTGCCGCAGCCAGGGTGCCGTCGGTCACGGTATAGCTGAACGACACCGAGGTATCGTCGTTCAGAGCCGGGGTATAGGTCCAGGTGCCGTCGCCGTTGTCGACCAGGGTGCCGAGGCCGCTGCTGATCGTCAGCCCCATTGCCGTCAGGCTAGGCCCATCGACATCGGTCGCGTTGGCCAGCAGCTCGGCCTGCGTGATCACTCGCGGACCGCTGTCCTCTGCAATCGGCAGCAGCGCCACTGGAGTCGTGGTTGGCGCATCGTTGACCGGCGTGATGTCGAGGGTCGCGGTTCCTGCCTCAGCCAGGCTGCCGTCGGTCACGGTATAGCTGAACGACACCGAGGTATCGTCGTTCAGAGCAGGGGTATAGGTCCAGGTGCCGTCGCGGTTGTCGACCAGCGTGCCAAGGCCGGAGGTGATCACGAGGTTGCTCGCAGTCAGGCTCGGTCCATCGACGTCAGCGGCATTTGCGAGCAATTCGGCCTGCGTAATCAATCGCGGGCCGCTGTCCTCGGCGATCGGCAACAGCGTCACCGGGCTCGTTGTCGGCGTGTCATTGACCGGTGTGATGTCGAGGGTCGCGGTACCTGCTGCAATCAAGCTGCCGTCGGTCACGCCATAGCTGAAGCTGACCAAGCTGTCGTCATCCGGCGCCGGCGTATAGGTCCAGGTGCCGTCGCCGTTGTTGACCAAGGTGCCAAGTCCGGCGTTGATGACCAAGTTGATCGCGGTCACGCTGGGGCCATCCACGTCGGCGGCGTTGGCCAGCAGTTCGGCTTGCGTGATCACCCGCGGTCCGCTGTCTTCGGCGATCGGCGACAGCGTGACCGGGCTCGTCGTCGGCGCGTCGTTCACCGCGGTGATGTCGAGCGTCGCGCTGCCCGGTGCACTGAGGCTGCCATCGCTGACGGTGTAGCTGAACGTCACCGAGCCGTCGTCATTCAGCGCCGGGGTATAGGTCCAGGTGCCGTCGCCGTTGTCGACCAGCGAGCCGCCACCGCTGGCGATGACCAGGCCGGTAGCGGTCAGGACAGGTCCATCGACGTCGGCCGCATTGGCGAGCAGTTCGGCCTGCGTGATGATGCGCGGGCCGCTGTCCTCGGCGATCGGTGCCAGTGTGACCGGGCTGGTCGTCGGGGCATCGTTGACCGGCGTGATGTCCAGCGTTGCGCTCCCGGCGACGCTCAGGCTGCCGTCTGTGACCAGGTAGCTGAAGCCGACCATCGTGTCGTCATTCAATGCCGGCGTGTAGGTCCAGGTGCCGTCTCCGTTGTCGACCAGTGCGCCAAGACCGCTGCTGATCGTCAGCCCCGTTGCCGTCAGGCCCGGCCCATCGACGTCGACGGCATTGGCCAGCAATTCAGCCTGCGTGATCACCCGCGGACCGCTGTCTTCGGCGATCGCTGCGAGCGTCACAAGGCCGGTCGTCGGCGCATCGTTGACCGGTGTGATGTCGAGGGTCGCGGAACCTGCTGCAGTCAGGCTGCCGTCGCTGACCAGGTAGCTGAAGGCGACCGAGGTGTCGTCGTTCAGTGCCGGGGTGAAGGTCCAGGTGCCGTCGCCGTTGTCGACCAATGTTCCGAAGCCGCTGCTGATTGCGAGGTTGATCGCCGCAAGGGTCGGGCCGTCGACATCTGCAGCATTGGCCAGCAATTCGGCCTGCGTGATCACCCGCGGCCCGCTGTCCTCGGCGATCGGCAACAAGGTCACCGGGCTGGTGGTTGGTGCATCGTTGACCGGCGTGATGTCGAGGCTTGCGCTACCGGCGACGCTGAAGTTGCCATCGGTCACGCTGTAGCTGAAGCTGACCAACGTGTCGTCGTTCGGCGATGGCGTATAGGTCCAGGTGCCGTCCCCGTTGTCGATGATGGAGCCGAGACCGGCCGTGATGACAAGACCGACCGCGCTCAGGCTCGGCCCATCGACGTCGACGGCATTGGCCAGCAATTCAGCCTGCGTGATTACTCGCGGTCCGCTGTCTTCGGCGATCGGGGCAAGGGTGACCGGGCCGGTCGTCGGCGCATCGTTGACCGGCGTGATGTCGAGGGTCGCGGTTCCGGCAGCAGTCAGGCTGCCGTCGGTCACGCCATAGCTCAAGCTGACCAAGCTGTCGTCATCCGGCGCCGGCGTATAGGTCCAGGTGCCGTCGCCGTTGTTGACCAAGGTGCCAAGTCCGGCGTTGATGACCAAGTTGATCGCGGTCACGCTGGGGCCATCCACGTCGGCGGCGTTGGCCAGCAGTTCGGCTTGCGTGATCACCCGCGGTCCGCTGTCTTCGGCGATCGGCGACAGCGTGACCGGGCTCGTCGTCGGCGCGTCGTTCACCGGGGTGATGTCGAGCGTCGCGCTGCCCGGTGCACTGAGGCTGCCATCGCTGACGGTGTAGCTGAACGTCACCGAGCCGTTGTCATTCAGCGCCGGGGTATAGGTCCAGGTGCCGTCGCCGTTGTCGACCAGCGAGCCGCCACCGCTGCCGATGACCAGGCCGGTAGCGGTCAGGACAGATCCATCGACGTCGGCCGCATTGGCGAGCAGTTCGGCCTGCGTGATGATGCGCGGGCCGCTGTCCTCGGCGATCGGTGCCAGTGTGACCGGGCTGGTCGTCGGGGTATCGTTGACCGGCGTGATGTCCAGCGTTGCGCTCCCGGCGACGCTCAGGCTGCCGTCTGTGACCAGGTAGCTGAAGCCGACCATCGTGTCGTCATTCAATGCCGACGTGTAGGTCCAGGTGCCGTCTCCGTTGTCGACCAGTGAGCCAAGACCGCTGCTGATCGTCAGCCCCGTCGCCGTCAGGCTCGGCCCATCGACGTCGATGGCATTGGCCAGCAGCTCGGCCTGCGTGATCACCCGCGGCCCGCTGTCCTCGGCGATTGGCGCGAGCGTCACAAGGCCGGTCGTCGGTGCATCGTTGACCGGTGTGATATCGAGCGTTGCGGTTCCCGTCGCGGTCAGGCTGCCGTCGCTGACCAGGTAGCTGAAGACGACCTCGCTATCGTCGTTCAGTGCCGGGGTGTAGGTCCAGGTTCCGTCGCCGTTGTCGACCAGCGAGCCAAGGCCACTGCTGATGAGCAGATTGATCGCAACCAGGCTCGGGCCGTCGACATCGACGGCGTTGGCCAGCAATTCGGCCTGCGTGATGAGGCGCGGGCCGCTGTCCTCGGCGATTGGCAACAAGGTCACCGGGGTGGTGGTCGGCGCATCGTTGACTGGTGTGATGTCGAGGCTCGCACTACCGGCGGCGCCGAAACTGCCGTCGGTCACGCTGTAGCTGAAGCTTACTGCCGTGTCGTCGTTCAGCGCCGGCGTGTAGGTCCAGGTTCCGTCGCCGTTGTCGACCAGTGTGCCGAGCCCGGCGCTGATCGTCAGCCCCGTCGCCGTCAGGCCCGGCCCATCGACGTCGACGGCATTGGCCAGCAGTTCGGCCTGCGTGATCAGCCGCGGGCCGCTGTCCTCGGCGATCGGCGCCAGCGTCACCGGCCCGGTCGTCGGCGCATCGTTGACTGGTGTGATGTCGAGTGTTGCGGTACCTGCTGCGGGCAGGCTGCCGTCGCTGACAAGGTAGCTGAAGACAACCGAGGTGTCGCCGTTCAGTGCCGGGGTGTAGGTCCAGGAGCCGTCGCCGTTGTCGACCAGCGAGCCAAGGCCGCTGCTGATGACAAGGTTGATTGCACTCAGGCCAGGGCCATCAACGTCGGTGGCGTTGGCCAGCAATTCGGCCTGCGTGATCAGCCGCGGGCCGCTGTCCTCGGCGATCGGCAACAACGTCACCGGCGTCGTCGTCGGCGCATCGTTGACTGCAACGACGGTGATCGTTGCCAGCACCGTGGCGCCGCCGAGTCCGGCGTCGTTGTTGGCCGTCGACGCCTGCACCGTGAAGCTGCCGGTGCCGCTGAACTCGGCCGTCGGCGTGAACTTCAGCCCGGCATTCCCTTCGGCAAAGGTGACGAAGCTGCCGTTGGTGATCTGCGTCGTGCCGTCGTTCCGGTACAGCGTGCCGTTGGTGATGCCGGTGATCTTGAAGTGCGTGACCTCGGCGCCGTCGGCCGGGTGGCGCAAGATCACCAGCCCGCTTGCCGACTGCACATCCTCATTGGTCGTCGCATTGCTGACCGACGGTGTGTCTGCGACCGGCAGCACGGTGATCGTCGCGTTGACGGGCGCGCCACCGAGGCCCGCGTCACCGTTCGACAACGAGGCTTGGACCGTGAAACCGGCATTGCCATGGAAATTGGCCGACGGCGTGAATTTCAGCCCGGCGCTGCCCTGTGCAATCGTGATGAAACTGCCGTCCGCAATCGCGGTGACGCCGTCGTTCAGGAACAGCGTGCCGTTGTTGATGCCGGTGATCTTGAAGTGGCTGACCTCCGGCCCGTCCGCCGGGCTGCGCGTGATCACCAGCCCACTCGTCGTCTGAGTGTCCTCGCTGGTTGTCGCATTCGTCACCGTCGGCGTATCGGCGACCGGATTGATCGTCACCGTCGCGGTGGTGGTGCCGCCGCCGAGGCCGGCGTCGGAATTCGATGTCGACGCCTGCGCGACAAAGCTGCCGCTGCCGAAGACATTCGCAGCCGGTGTGAACTTCAGCCCGGCATTGCCATCGGCGAAACTGATGAAGCTGCCGTTGGTGATCTGCGTGACGCCATCGTTGCGGTACAGCGTGCCATTGCTGATGCCGGTGATCTTGAAGTGCGTGACTTCGGCGCCGTCGGCCGGGTTGCGCGAGATCACCAGGCCACTCGTCGACTGCACATCCTCGCTGGTCGTTGCATTGCTGACCGACGGCGTATCGGCAACGGGCAGCACGGTGATCGTCACGGTGGCCGGAGCCGAATTCGCGATGCCGTCGGTCGCCCGGTAGCTGAAGCTGTCGGTGCCGTGGAAATTCGCGTTCGGCGTATAGGTGAATGAACCATCGGCATGGATCGCCAGCGTGCCGTTGCTCGGCCCGCTGACGAGCGCCGGATGCACCTGCAGCGGCGCGCTGTCCGGATCGCTGTCGTTGGCCAGCACGCCGGGCTGCATCACCGCGAGGATCTGAGCGCCGGACAACTCGCTGCCATAGACCCTGACCTCGTCGATCTTGCCGTTGAAGGAGCGGCTGCCGTCGCCGGCTGCGCCGATCCGCAGCGCCTGCCACGCCGAGCGGTCGTTCTGCGTGCCGGTGCCGGTGCCTTCGAGGCGGCCGTCGACATACAGCGAGGCTCGCACCACGCCGCCGCCGATGTCGGCAACGCTGACCGCAACATGGTGCCAGCGCGTGGTATCGCTGAAGTCGGAAGCCGAGACGATGAAGATCGAATCCGCGCCGTTGGCCGGCACGTCGTAGCCGAGCGAGAAGACCAACTTGTTGTCGTAGGCGGCTGAATGGCTGCCGATCGACAGGCTCATTTCCGAGGTGGCCGGCGACGTCGAACCGCCGCTGCCATAACCGTTGCCGCCGGCATAGCCTTGCCACAGCAGGTGCTGGGCGCTGGTCGTCGTATTCGTCTGGAACCAGGCCGACAGCGTGAATGCGCTGGCCGTCGACAACTCGGTGCTGGTGGTCTGCACATATTGCCCGCCGCCGTTGAACGACAGCCCGGCGCCGCCGAGCAAGCCGGAATTCCAACTCGGGTCGCTGGCATCGACGCCTGCGGTGCTGCCGCGCGTTCCGGTACTGCCCAGTGCGCCGCTGCTCGCTGTGGTCTGGCTCGTGCCACCTTCATTGAAGCCCCACCAGTTGTTGAGACCGGCGGTCGAGGGTGCGATCACCAGCGGGGTGTCTTCGTTGGTCGAAAAGGCGTCGGTAACGGCGACCGGCGGGTCGTTGACGTTGGTGATGTTGATCTGCTTCGTCACCGCAACGCTGGTCGAACCGTCGCCGTCGGACAGCATCACCCGTAGCGTGCGCGGCACGGTTGATGGATTGTTCGAGACGTTGCTGTAGGTCAGGTTGCGCAGCAATGCCTGCACCGCAGCCGGGCTGGCATTGGCATTCAGGCTGATCACCAGCGGCGTCGATCCGTTGCTGCCGCCAGCAAGCGTGCCGATCGACACGCTGCCGTGCATGACATTGCTGCCGGCGACGCCGATCTGCCCCGGGCCGGTGCCCTCGTTGCGGATGCCGAGGCGGTCGTCCGACGTGCCGCTGCCGTTGAAGTCGACAAACAGCACGCCGGTATCCATGTCGGTCGAGTCGGCGTCGACGACGGTCGCCGACGTGTCGACCAGCACCGCACCGCTGCCTTCGAGATAGGCGAGGGCCGGGCCGGGCAGCGTCACCGTCGGCGCCAGGTTGCTGCCGGCGCTGCGAATCACCAGCGAGATCGCATCGATGTTCTCGGCCGCGGTGTCGAACTTGGCATTGCCGTCGCCGTCGAACACCATCGCCGCGGTGGCCACCGCGGTGCCGGCGCTGAAGGTGGTCGCGGTGAAGCGCATCCGCACGACGTCCTGCGGCATCGCAACCAGCGTGCCCGCGCCGCCGCCGACGCCGTTGACCTGTTTGTCGAAGCCGACCAGCAGATCGCCAGCCTGGAAACTGAGGCCACCGGCGGTGAAGCTGCCGTGGACCAGGTCCAGGCTGTCGATCGCGGTGCCGCCCCCCCGCCGCCCGGAATGCCGACCTGGGAGCCGTCGACCAGCCGCACATCGTTGTTGCTGGCCGTGCGGTACCAGTAGATGCTGTTCTGCTGCAGGTTTCCGCTCTGTGTGAACAACAGGTCGCCCGCCGCCAGCGGCGTGCCGCCGACGGTGGTCGCGGTCTCGACCAGCGCAATCTCGCGTGTCGTGTTCGCGCCCAGGCTGCCGGTCGTCACCCGGCGGAAAAAGCCGCTGCCGTAGTCGTTGGCGGCGGCCGGCCGGTAGGCATAGATGCTGCCGGCCGAGGTGGTGATGCTGCTGCTCCAACCCGCTGGCGGCGAGCCGGCGGTGGTGCTGAGGTTTTCGGTGGCCTCGGTGACGAACAGCATGTCGCCGGCGAGCAGGCTGACCGAGCCGCCGGAGATGCCGGCCCCGCTCAGCGTGACCGCGCGGCCGACACGGTGCAGGCCGACGATGTCGACATCGCTGCCGAAATTGTCGAAATCGGTGACGCTGGTGACCCGCCCGCCAGTGCTGTTGCTGCCGAACGAAAGGCCCGGGTCGCCGACCGCGAGCACGTTCGACTGGCTCCAGTTCGCCATTCCCGACACGCCGCTGGCGGTGACGTCGCCGCTGGTCGACAACCACAGGATCACCTGCAGCGGTTCCACATAGACGCTGGCGAGCTGGGTAGCGGCGCTGAACGGCGTGCTGCCGCCGTTGCTGCTTGCGTCGATATTTGCGGCACCGCTGGCCCGGCCGTCGCTGCGGTCCCAGGCGCGGAACGAGAACGTCGCGCTGCCGCTGGCGCCGGGGTTCGAGACGAAGCGAACCATGTCCGACGGTGTCGCACCGAGCAGCCGGGCCTGCGAATCGCTGACGCTGCCGACGGCGGTCCAGATGGCGCCGCCGTCGGTCGAAAATTGCCAGCTGCCGATTGCGCTGCTCGCCGCAGTGATCGCGATGCCCTCGATCGCGCCGGCGTCGACATCGGTGATGCGGTCGCCGCCGGCACTCGCGATCAGCGCGGTAACCGTGATGCCGGACGGATTGGCGGCATCCTGCAATCCGTTCGGCAATGCCATCGTGCCGGTGTTGTCGAGCACCGGTGCGTCGTTGACCGCGCTGACGACCAGACTCGCGGTATCGGTTGCTGCGCTGAATGCGCTGCTGCCGCCATTGGCCATCGTGCTGGCGGTGCCGCCATTGCTGCCGCTGCTGCGGTCCCAGGCGCGGAAGGTGAGCGCTGCCGCCAGCGTGCCGCTGTAGTCTGCATTCGGCTGGAAATAAAGGCGCGCATCGGATGCCAGCAGCCGGGCATTGTTGGCAGCCACCGCACCAAGCAGGTTCCAGCTGAGGCCGTTGTTGATCGAATAGTGCCAGCTGCCGTTGGCATTGTCGGCGCCGATCACCGCGATGCCGAGCAATGCCCCGGTATCGGGATCGGCGACATTGTTCAGCGGCCCGCCGCTGTCGATCAGCGCCGAGACCAGCGTGCCGACCGCACCGGCCGGAGCGCCGGCGTCCTCTACGGTCGGCGCCAGCACGACGTTGACATCGCTGAGCGTCGGCGCATCGTTGACCGACGTGACGTTGCTGCTGGCGCTGGCCGACTGGCTGGAATAGGCGCTCGAACCGCCGCCGGCTCCCGGGTTTGCATACGACGGCGCCGCATTGGCCGATGCGCTGCCGGTGGTCTGGTCCCAGGCGCGAAACGCAAAGCTTGCGGATTCGCCGTCCAGGCCGTCGGGCTGATAACGCACGCGCGAACTCGCATTCAACAGCAGCGCGTTGGTCGCCGACACCGCGCCGAACGAGGTCCACGCGGCGCCGTCGGTCGAATACTGCCAGCCGCCGCGGCCGTTGACCGCGGTGACGGCGATGCCGCGCGCCGCACCGGCATTGCCGTCGGCCCAGCCGGCGCCGGTCAGGATCGCATCGACCGTCGTCGGCGCGGAGCTTGTGTCCTCGTCGGTGGCAGCAAGCGCAACGATGGCGCCGTTGGTCAGCGTCGGCGCCAGGTTGCTGACCGGTTTCAGCGCGACCGCCGCGATGTTCCATTCGTCGGCGCCGGCCAGCGTCCACGTCATCGTGACACTCGCGGCGCCGGCTTTTGTGCTGCCGGAGCCGGTGCGCCCGTTGTAAAGCTCCCAGTGCTCGGTCTGGCCGGCAGCGGCGGTTACCCCGGTTTCCATATCGACGAACAGCGCATCGATCACGAGGTCGCCCGGCGCGCTCGCGACGGTGACCGAGGCGGTCGTGCTGTCGGCGCTGGCGCCGACCACCGTGCCGGTCGGCGTGGTCTGATCGATGCCGTTGAAGGTTGCCGCGCCGCCGATGACGGTGCGCGACATGTCGAAGTTGGCGACCACGTTGGCGCTGCCGACTGCCGGTGTCAGCAGGCGCCAGAACTCCACCGTGTGGGAATGCATGCCGGTGTAGCGGCCGATCAAGGTCATGGGCGTGCCGCCATAGTTGACGCTGGTCGACTGCCCGAGAATCAGCGACAGCGCGACGACCATCATCCGGTCGGCGCCGGCGTTGACAGTGTGCGACCAGGTCAGGCTGGTCGCGCCGGCGTCAATCGTCTTTGCCGAGCTGATGCTGTTGGTCGTGATCGACAGCGTGCCGACCCAGTCTGCCTGGGCCGCCGAGCCGACCGCCGAGCCGGTTTCGATCGATCCGGTATGGAATTCGAACGACCAGTTGCCGCCGAACATGGCCTGGCCGGTGAGGTCGGAGCTCGCTGCCACATCGGCGCCGGTCAGCCGCGCCAGGTTCTGCACGAATGCCTGGCCGGTTTCGCCTTGCGCCACGTCGCAGCCGTACAGCAGCAGGTCGCCGCCGGTGGCGAGCGACTGGCCCCACCAGGCGATCGCATCGGCATCGGTGGTCAGGCGCTGGTTGTCGAGCCGTGAATTGCCGAGCTCGAGCACGCCATCGCTGCCGTGCGAAATGATGTGGATTGCCGCCAGATTGCGCTCGCTCGCGAGCACCCGGCTGATCTGCGCGGCGCCGTCTTCGTTCGCATCGAGGATCGCGATGTCGAACATCCGGCCGTCACCGCGCTGGCGCATCAGCGTGTCGGCGAGGCCGAAGGCATCGGGCACCCGGCTGTCGATGAAGATGATTTCCTGCCGGCTCGCCCACTGCACCGCGGCCGGCGCGGCCTGCACGCCCCCGATGGCAGCGTCGGGCTGCTCGAACAGCCGCACCTGCGCCGCGTCGGCGATTCCGGCAGCCGCCAGCAGTGCGCTGGCGTCGGCGGAGAACAGGATGCGCGGCTCCAGTTCCTCGACCAGCAGACGGGGTCGGGCCGGCTGACGACGGGGGCTGGACGCCGTCATCCTGTGGGGAGGGCAGTGCACATGCTGTGCGGTTTGATGTCGCGGCGCCGCTCGTTCAGCGGTCGCTCAGTTCAGCCGATCGTGAATGCGACGGTGACGGTGCCGTCCACAATTTGACGCGGTTGCGTCCGGCCTGCTTCGCGGTGTAGAGGGCCTGGTCGGCCTGGTCGATCAATCCCTCGATCGACTGGGCGGCCGCGCTCAGCGACGCGACGCCGAAGCTGGCGGTGATCGGCATCACGTCGACACCCTGGACACAGCCGCGGGCAGTCGCTTCGATCTCGCGGCGCATCCGCTCGGCCAGGCTCAGCGCCTGCTGCGCATTGGTCGTCGGCATCACGACGCAGAATTCCTCGCCGCCGTAGCGGCCGAGCACGTCGGTCTCGCGCAACGCACTGGTCAGCAGGCGGGCCACCACCTGGATCACCTGGTCGCCGACCGCATGTCCGTACAAGTCGTTGAATTGCTTGAAGTGGTCGATGTCGACCATCAGGCAGCACAGCGGCTGGCGGCTGGTCAGCGCCAGCGTGAACAGATCGCCGGCGAATTCGAACAGGGCGCGGCGGTTGAAGCTGCCGGTCAGCGGGTCGCGCGATGCGAGCCTTCGCAGTTCCTCGTTCTGCTCCTCGATCCGGTACCGCGATGATTTCAGCTCGTCGAGCGCCGCCTGCAGGTCGGCATTCGCCTTGTGCACCGCGGTGACGTTGTCGAAGGTGATCAGGCAGCCGCGGGCGCGGCCGGAGTTGTCGGTGATTGCCGCGCTGCTGACCAGCAGCTGCATGTTGTCGCCATCGGGCCGGGCCAGTTCCATCGGCATCGCGACGACCGGCTCGCCGGTCGCCAGCGTGCGGGTCCAGGGCGCCGCGGCGTCCGCGCCGGCGGCACGCTTTCGGGCAGCGGCCAGCCAGTCGATTCGTTCGATCGCCTGGCCGTTCAATTCGACATCGCCCTGCGGATGGAACTGCCGGAAGATGCGATTCGCCAGCACGATGCGGGCCTGCTGGTCGACGATCACCAGACCTTCGGCGAGTGAGTCGAAAGCCTTGCGGACCCGGTCCGGGACGCTCGCCGACGGGTTCAGGTATTGCATCGCGCGGCGCAGATAGGCGTAACAGAGCAGGAAGCCGCCGATGCCGAGCAACAGCATCATCTGCACCGCCGGCTGCATCAACCATGCCGACAAGCCGCCACCGTCCTGTGGCCGGAAGCGGATGTCGATGTTGCCCCAGACCTCGCGGCCGGCATAAACAGGGATCCGCAGGTGGTCGGCGCCGGCCTCGCTTTGCGGCGGGCCGGTTGCCGGCGCCAGCGCCTCGCCGCGGTGCAGCACCAGCAGCCCGTCGGTGCGTTGCACACTGATCGAGCGGATCGATTCGTCGCGCGACAGCACCTGCTGGATGGTTTTTGCGAGCGTTGCGGTGTCGCCGGCCTCGAGCAGTGCGCTGAACTGGATCACCAGGTTCTCGGCGATGCGGTGCCGAATGTCGCGCTGCACCTCGCCGCGCGACGGCACGACACCGAGCAGCATGTCGCCGAGCAGCACCAGCGTGACCAGGATGGCAACCAGCCCGAGGCTCAGGCGAGCGATCGGGCCGATGCGGAATCTGTTGGCGATCTTCATGGCCGCTTCCGGTCGAGGGGTGTTGCTTGTGGTCCGTGCCCAGACCTCACTGGGTGCCGGCAGGGCCGGCCTTCGCGAGGGTGGCAGGCAACACGAATTCGGCCTTGCAGCGCAGGCCGGCCGGCAGTGCGCCGTCCGGATTCGGCAGTTCGAGGTGGACGCGGAAGGTATTGCTCGCCGCATCGACGACCTTGTCGACCATCGATACCCGCGCCGTCTGCAGCGCCGCGCCCGGCAGCTCCGGAACCACGTTGGCGCTGCCGCCGACGCGGACCTGGTTGTACAGGTTGACGGGCGCAACCAGCTGCACCCGCAGCGGGTCGACCTTCGCGATGCGCAGCAGCGGCTTGTCGTCGACGCGTTCGCCGGCCGAGACGAATCGCTCGGCGACGACACCATTGATCGGGCTGCGGATCGTTCGCTGGCTGAGCTGGGCCGAGGCCACTTCGCGCTCCTGCCGCGATACCTCGCGCTGTTCGCGGGCCTGCACCAGTTTCTGCGCCGACAGGTCGGCCTCGCTGCGCGCCTGGTCGAGCGCCTGCTGCGAGATGAATTTCTGCTTGAACAGGTCTTCGGCCCGGGCCAGCCGCTCCTGGTTGAACTTCGCGGCGGCGATCGCCGCCTGCAGCTCGGCATTCGACTGCGCACGCGAGCTGGCCACGCTGAGCGTTGCCCGCTCGACCGGTGCGCGCAGCACCGCGAGCACCTGGCCGGCCTTCACGATATCGCCGCGTTCGACCATCACCTTGTCGACGATGCCGACCACCGGCGTGCCGACGTCGGTGACGCGTTCGGCCTCGATCAGACATCCCAGAGGCTGTGCTGCCTGGGCCGCCGGCAGCAACATCAGCAGCAGTGCCAGTGCGGTGGCCGACCCGTGAGGGCAGCTTGCGAAGGCAGGGGAGGCGGATTTCAGATGCTTGAACATGGCTTGCGGTGGTGGATTCGGTTCTCGATGCCGTGGCCTGGCTTCATTCGGCGATGCCGGCAAAGCCGAGCTGGCGTTCGGTGCGTTCGTCGTGATCGATCAGCCGGCGTCGCTCGACGCGGTGCCTGAACTCTTCGGCCGCCTGCGGCCAGCGTGCCAGCGCGTGTACCGTCCACGATGGCAACGTTGGTGCGAGCGGGCGCAGCAGCGTGCGCAGCGGCGCCGGCAGCGCACGCTTGAGCAGCGCGGTGTCGAGCGACAACATCGTCTCGACCGAACCCGGGTCGCCCTGCCGGGCGGCCCGGCCGGCGAGCTGGCGGTCGATGCGGCGTGCGCTGTTCAGCTGGCAGCACATCACATGCAGGCCGCCGAGCGCGGCAACGCCATCGCCGAGTTCGATGTCGGTGCCGCGGCCCGACAGATTGGTCGTCACGGTGATCGCGCCGGCCTGGCCTGCCTGCGCGATCACGCAGGCTTCCTCGAGGTCGTTGCGGGCGTGCAGCACGGCGTGCGGCAGGCCGCGCGCAGCCAGTCGGTCGGCGGCCGCCTGCGCCTCGGCGACCGAATCGGTCGCCAGCAGCACTGGCCTGCCGGCCTGGTGCAGCGCGGCAACCCTTTCGCCGACTGCCTGCCACAAGTCTTCATGGTTGCGGAACAGACGGGCCGGGCCGGCGCGGCGTTGGTCGGGCCGGCGCAGCGGAATGCGCCGCACCGAGCGGCCGTAGGTCGACATCAGTTCGGAGCGCGCTTCGCGCAATGTGCCGCTCAAGCCGCCGAGCCGCACATAACGCGGAAAGAAGCGCTGGTAGGTCAGCTGCGCGAGCGTCGCCATCGTCGGGCTCGGCTGGCAGCCTTCCTTGATTTCGATGAATTGCTGCAGCCCCTTCGACCAGACCCGCCCTTCGGCAACCCGGCCGGTCGTCTCGTCGATGATCTGCACCTTGCCGTCGCGCACCAGGTAGTGGCGGTCGGCGTGGTACAGGTGCAGCGCAGCCAGCGCGGTGACCACCGCGTGTTCGCGGTGCACCCGGTGGCGCCAGGCGGCGCGCGCAATGCGGTCGACCAGTTCGGTGGCGGCGCGTTCGAGGCGTTCGCGGCCGCTGTCTGTCAGCTCGGCACGCATCGTCTCAGGCTCGAGCCGGTAATCGTCGTCTTCGACCAGCCGTCGCGCCAACACCAGCGCCTGGCGGATCTGCCGCTCGTCGTTGGCGTCGTCGGCGCGGCGCGACAGGATCAGCGGTACGCGCGCCTCGTCGATCAGGATTGCATCGGCCTCGTCGACGATCGCCAGGCACAGACCGCGCAACATCGCCGGAGCTGCCGCAGCCGGCTGCAGCCGGGCCAGCGCAGCACTCGGTGCGTCGCGGCGGCGCCGCGTCGCCGGGCCGGTGATGCCGTCGCGCAGGTAGTCGAAGACCAGTTCCTTCGCGGTCACGTAGGTGATGTGGCAGGCATAAGCCGCGCTGCGGCGGGCTGCGCCGTCGGGCTGGATGACCCGGCCGACGCTCAAGCCCAGCGCGTGGTAGAGCGCCTGCAGCCGCTCGGCGTCGCGGCCGACGAGGTAGTCGTTGGCGGTGATCACATGGACCGGGCTGCCGGCCAGTGCGCCGACCGCAGCGGCCAGCGCCACGGCGAGCGTCTTGCCTTCGCCGGTCGCCATTTCGGCGAGTTGGCCATTCAGCACGGTGCGCGCAGCCAGCAGCTGGCTGTCGAATGGCGCGAGTTTCAGTACGCGTTCGGCGGCGACTGCAACCAGCGCCAGCGCATCGATCAGGGCCTGTCCGTGCAGCCCGTGGCGGCGCAGCCCGGCAATCACGTCAGGAAGTGCGGCTGCAATCGTCTGGTTGGCCAGCGCGGCGGCGGAACGGCGCACCGCTGCCAGCCAGCGGGTGTCGCGGCGGCGCAGCAGCGGCCCGCAGAGGCCGCCGACACGGTCGCCGAGATCGCGCGCGGCATCGGTGCAGCGCTGCAGCAGCCGCTTGCGGGCGACCCGTCTTTCCGGATAGTCGCCCCACAGCAGCCCGGGGATCGCGATGTCGGTCGGCGTCATCGGAACCGTTCCGCTCAGGCTTGCGGCGCGAAGTGGCGCAGGAACAGTTGCGATGCCTGGCGCCAGGCCTGCATCGCGAGCGGCTCGCTGCCGTGGTCGAAACGCACCCAGGCACGGCCGCCGATGCGGCTGGCTGGTGTGCCCTGCAAGGTCAGGTCGACGAGAAAGACGGGTTCGGTGCTGTGCAAACCGTCCTTCTCGGTGGGGTCGGTCGAATACGGGCCACCGCCTTGCGCGCTCAGCGCTGCGCTCGGCAGCTGCCGCGTCGCCGCCGGCATGTCGCCGCTCGGCGTTGCCTGCAGCACCTGCCGTGGTGCATCGGCGAGGCGGACTTCGGCGTCGCGCAGGCGGTGCCGCACCAGATGCGCATCGGCGCCGGCCACCGCGGCGCGGATCCGCATGTCTTCGTCTGCCAGCACATGGCCAAGCGTCTTGCCCTGGCGCATGTAGCTGCCGAGCAGGTCCTGCTGGCGCGGCATCGCGAGCCGGCCGGCGGTTGCCGCGCGCACGTCGAGCAGCGCGATGCGCTGGTCGGCGCGGTCGATCTCGGCCTGCAGCCGTTCGATCTCCAGCGCCTGGTTGTGCGCGGCATTCGGGTCGCGCAGCATCTGCAGGAACTGCTCGACACGCAGCCCCTCGAGCCGGCTCGCGATCTGCGCGCGGTTCGCGAGCAGTTCCGGATTCTCCAGCCGCACCAGCAGATCGCCGACCTTGACCTCGGCGCCGTCGGCGACCGGCAGTTCGGCGATGAAACCGTCGACATCGGGCCGCACCTGGGCCTTTTCCGGCAGCCAGACAACGGCCGGCGCGACCGTCGAGAACGGCAGCGGGACGACAAACAGCGCCACCGCCGCACCGCCGGCAACCAGCGCCAGGCGCAGCCGCAATCGGGCCAGATCGGCGCCGGGCTGGGCAGCGGCCATCGCCTGGCGGGCCCAGCGCAACAGCGGTTGCAGCACGACGGTCAGGCAGACATAGATCAGCGCGAAGAATCCAAGCAGCAGCCATTGACCACCGAGCCACAACACCAGCGCGGCAGACAGCAGCAGCCGGTAGGCGAGCGACAGCGGTGCATAGGCCCACAGCCATTTGCGCTCGCTGTCGGCATGGGCCGGGCGCTGCGAGCGGCTGCCGAGCAGCCAGCGGCCGAGGTGGTGGTTCCACCATGCGCCGCTGCGCGAGCCGAGGTTCGGCACGTCGAACAGGTCGCACATCACGTGGTAGGCGTCGAAGCGCAGCAGCGGGTTGCCGTTGAACAGCAGCGTCGACGCGCTGCCGATCAGCATCACCGTGAACGCGATGTCGTGGACCAGGCCGGGTTCGGTCAGCAGCCACAGCCACAGGCCGAGCGCGGCAAATGTCAGTTCGACGAGGACGCCGGCGGCGCCGACCATCGCACGCTGCGAACGGCGCTTGAAGCCGCTGGCCGCGGATGCGTCGACATACGGCGCCGGAATCAGGAACAGCAGGCCGATGCCGACTTCGTGGACTTCGCCGCCCCAGCGGCGCACCGCCATCGCATGGGCAAGCTCGTGCACGGCCTTCATCAGCGGGTAGACCAGCCAGACGATCGCCAGATGGGCGCTGCTGAACGACTGCATCGACGCCTGCATGCGCAGCGTCGGCCATTCCATCGCCGCGAGCAGCGCAAATACCAGCATGCCGAGCAGCCAGATGACAAAGGCGGCCGGCGTGAACAGCAGCCGGCCGAGCGGCTCGAGCCGGTCGAGCAATGCGCTCGGGTCTCCAAGCGGCAGCCGGAATGCGAACGGGTTCAGCATTTCGCGGCGGCGGCGCTTCTTGCGTTCGTCGCGGCGCTCGAACATCGCTTCGGTATTCGGCGCCTGTTCGGACTGCAGCAGCTCCTGCTCGTGCAACTGGCCGAGCAGCGCCAGCACCTCGTCCTGCGTCGGCGCGGCGTCGGCATCGTCCTCGAGCAGCGCGTTCCAGACCTCGTGTGCGGTGTGCTGGCCGTCGCAGCGGCCGACGAATTTATAGGCCGACTGGTTGATGCGGTGCTGGCGGCCGGTCGCGGCATCCGACAGCAGATACCAGCACTGGTCGCGCCATTGCTGGCGTTGCACCCGCACCTGCGCACGCAGCCGCGGCCGCAGCCCGGCCACGCGGTACCACTGGACGCTGTACAGCGAGGCGGTCATCGCGGCAGCTCCGAAGCGACAAAGCCCGCCGAAGGCAGGCCTGCGAGCTCGGTTGCATACCGCCGTGCGGCATGCCACCGGGGAGCGTCTTTGCGCAGCATCGTCATGGGATCCAGGACCAGAGGCTCAGGCGCAGCCAGTCGATCGCGCGGTGGCTCCAGATCCAGGCCAGCGAACGCTCGCCGGCATCGATCTTCGCAACACCCTGCAGGCCGGGGCGCAGCAGCGGCGCAGCGGCGAGCAATCGGGCCTCGACCTCGAAGGCATTGCGGCCGTCGTGAACCGCGGCCACCGGCGTCACGCGCTCGACGACGAAGGCCAGCGGATCGCCGGGAGTCGATGCCAGCGCCAGCCGGCCCGATTGGCCCGGCTGGATGTGGGCGACGTCGCGCTCGTCGACGTTGACGATCAGGCGGAATTGTTCTGCCGGCGCCAGCGTGATCAGCGTATCGCCGCGCTGCACCGGTGCGCCGAGGCCCTGGCTCAGGTCGCCCTTGATCACGACGCCGTCGATCGGCGCGACCAGCCGGGCGCGCGACAGCTGCTGGCGCACCAGGTCGAGCTGGGCGCGGGCTTCGCCGGCCTTGCCCTGGGTGATCACGAACTGGGCCCGGTCCGATCGCGCAAGCGCCGCCGCATAGGCGTTTTCCTGCTGCGCCAGCGCACCTTCCCAGCGACGCTGTTCGAGCAGCAGGTCCTGGTCGGCCAGCTCGACCAGCACATCGCCGGCGCGAACCGTATCGCCGGGGCGGACATGGGTCTTCGCGAGATAACCGTCGAGCGGTGCGGCAACGATGCGCTGCACCGCGCCCTCGATGCGCGCCGGCGCGCCGACGCGGTGGGTGATCGGTACAAACAGGCTGGCCAGCACGACCAGCAGCAGCGCCGCCGAGGCGATTTTCGGCAGCGGATCGTCGCGCCGCGTCAGCCGCGCCGTGGCGGCACGCACCTGGTCGGCAAAACGTGCGGTCCAGGCGCGCTCGGCACGCTGGCGCAGCGCCAGCAGCGGGCCGATCGCGCAGCCGAGGCTGTCCAGCAGATCGAGGTGCGCCGGTTGCGCCGGGCTGGTGCCGCGCCATTCGGCGAGCAAGGCGCCGATCGCCTTGCCATCGTGAACCAGCGGCACGCTGGCCAGGCTCTGGCCGGCGCGTTCGTGCAGCGCGGCATGCGCCAGCACGATGCGGATCGGGTCGGTGCTGGCGACCGGATAAACGACGCGGTGGCCCTGGTCGGCGGTTTCCTGCATTGCCGCGGCGATCATCCGCAGCAGTTCCTGATTCGGCTTGAATTCGGCGCTGTTCGAGACCGCGATCACATTCAGTTCGCCGGCGTCGACGAGGCCGAGCGTGACGCGGTCGCAGCCGAGCAGCGCGGCGAGCTCGCTGACCAGCGCGGTGGCCGCCTCGGCGAGTCGGGACTGGCGCAGGAATCCGTCCTGCAGCTGCAGCACGGTGCCGGCATCGTTGCGGCCGGCGTCGACCGGTTGCGGCGCAGCGAGCTGGTCGCCAATGCCGGCGCTGGCCTGGGTCAGGCTCTCGAACAGGTTGTTGATTGCATTGCCGTCGCTGGCGTCGACCGCCAGCGCGACCGCGCCGAGCGTCCGATCGCCCGAGACCAGCGGCATCGACAGCAGGCGGTTGTGGCGCACCTGCACCGGATTGGTGCCGGGCACGGTTTCGGCAGGCGGTGTCACGACGACCGGGCGGGCGCGCTGCACCGCGGCCTGCGCGGCGGCGGTCAGCGGGGCGGTCATCTCCCCGCCGACTGGCCATTCGGCAAGCGTCTGTAGGGGCCCGTCCTCGACCCCTGCGGCGATGACCAGCCCGCCGGCTACCTGACCAGAGTTTTCACAGTGGTCCTGCAGCCAACGTTGAACGCTGGTGTGGTTCATCGACCCCATCGATATGTCCTGTTATGTTCGACCGACCGGTTTGCGGCGGCAGCCCGCTGGCCGAAGCCTTCGAGTCACCGTTCCGCAGCCGAGCGGAGCACCCCTGACGTGGCAGGGCTGCCCCTTTATCGGCATGTCGTATCGCTTGCTTGAGAGCTTATGGTTTGCCGCTGTTCGCCAGCGGCGGGAAAAGGCCGGCAAATGCCGGACTGTTCGCGCCTCCCGGGGCGGGAGGAGGGTGTCCTACTCGCCGTCCGCGGCGGCCTGCGGATGGCGTTGCAGCCACGCGGCAAGCGCTTCGCGGTAACGGTCGACCGCCTCGGCGTGCTGCTCGAGGATGCAGGGCTCGCAGCCCTGGCCGCAGCAGGCGTCGTCGTCGAGCGGCGGCGGCGGTTGCGGCCGCGGATCGGGATCGGGGGCGGGCTGGCGAGAGGTGGCCATCGCGGCCATCTTAGTCAGCGCTGCAGGTGGTCGGCCAATACCCGCGCCACATGGACCGCTTCGCGGCCGGCGCCGTCGGCGATCTGGTGCCGGCAGCTGGTGCCGTCGGCAACGACGATCGCGTCCGGCGCCGCGCGCACCGCCGGCAGCAGCGCGAGTTCGGCCATCTGCAGCGACACCTCATGGTGCGCGGCTTCGTAGCCGAAGCTGCCGGCCATGCCGCAGCACGAGGTCTCGATCAACTTCGGCTCGGCGCCGGGGATCAGACGCAGCACCTCGAGCACCTCCGGCATCGCGCCGAAGGCCTTCTGGTGGCAGTGGCCGTGGACCAGGATCGGCTGGCTGGCCGCCCGCAGCGCCGGCGCAAAACGCCCGGCGGCCGCCTCGCGGGCCAGGAATTCCTCCAGCAGCAGTGCATGCGGCGCCAACCGCGCAGCGCCATCGCCAAGCCCCATCACCAGCCATTCGTCGCGCAGCGTCAGCAGGCACGACGGCTCGAGCCCGACCACCGGCAGCCCGGCGTCGACCAGCGGCAGCAGGCTGGCGAGCGATTCGGCGGCTGTCGCCTTTGCGTCGTCGGCCATGCCGGCGGCGAGTTTGGTGCGGCCGCAGCACAGCGGCTTGCCGTTCGCGCGGGTCGCGACAAACACGTCGTAACCGCCGGCCTGCAGCACCAGCACTGCGTCGGCCGCATTGTCCGATTCGAAAGCGCCGTTGAAGGTGTCGACAAACAGCACCACCGCCTTTGCCGATGCCAGCGCCTGATCCCGCGTCACCAGGCCAAGGTCGTTTTCCCGGGCGGTGAAGTTGTCGCGCCGCCACTGCGGCAGCCGCCGCCTGGTCGATATCCCGAGCCAGCGCTCGGCGAGCGCCGGCATCCGGCCCGGCAGGTTGAACAGCCACGGCAGCCGGGCGGCAAGCGGCGCGATGTCGGGCAGCCGGCCGATCAGCCGGTCGCGCAGGCTGATGCCGTGGCTGGCGGCGCGCTGGGCGGCAAATTCGAGCTTCATCTTGGCCATGTCGACGCCGGTCGGGCAGTCGCGCTTGCAGCCCTTGCAGCCGACGCACAGCTCGAGCGCCTCGGCGACCGCATCGCTGGTGAATCCGGTATCGGCGCCGAGCTGCCCCGACAACGCAAGCCGGATCGTATTGGCTCGGCCACGCGTCAGGTGCTGTTCGTCGCGCGTCACCCGGTAGCTCGGGCACATCGTGCCGGCGTCGAATTTGCGGCAGTGGCCGTTGTTGTTGCACATCTCGACCGCCTTCGCGAGGCCGCCGGTGTTGTCGCCACCGGTTCCGGGCGCGGTCGTCGCCTCGGTGACCGGGTCGTTCTGCACATTCCACGCCGACCAGTCGTAGACCGGCGTCAGAGGGATCGTCCGATAGGCCGGCGGAAAGCGGAACAGCGATGCATCGTCCATCTTCGGTGTGGCGACGATCTTGCCCGGGTTCAACAGGCCGGCCGGGTCGAGGTGGCGCTTGATCTCGCCGAGCGCATCGTCGAGCGCCGGGCCGAACTGCCAGCGCACCCACTCGCCGCGGCACAGGCCGTCGCCATGCTCGCCGCTGTAGGCACCCTTGTATCTGCGCACCAGTTCGGACGCCTCCTCGGCGATCGCCCGCATCCGGGCCGCACCGTCGCGCCGCATGTCGAGGATCGGCCGCACATGCAGCGTGCCGACCGAGGCATGGGCATACCAGGTGCCGCGGGTGCCGTGGCGGGCGAAGACCTCGGTCAGGCCGTCGGTGTAGTCGGCCAGGTGCTCGAGCGGCACCGCGCAGTCCTCGATGAAGCTGACCGGCTTGCCGTCGCCTTTCAGGCTCATCATGATGTTCAGGCCCGCCTTGCGGACTTCCCACAAGGCCTTCTGCGCCGCCTCGTCCGGCATCTCGACGACGCTGCCGGGCAGACCGAGGTCGGCCATCAGCTCGACCAGCCGGGCCAGCCGGCGCAGCAGCTCGCCGCGCTCGTCGCCGCTGAATTCGACCAGCAGGATCGCCGCCGGTGCGCCGATCAGCGCCCGCTCGATCACCGGCCGGAAAGCCGGATTCGCGCGCGCCAGCTCGATCATCGTGCGGTCGACCAGCTCGACCGCAGTCGGTTCCAGCTTGACGATGTGCTGCGCCGAATCCATCGCGGCGCGGAAACTCTCGTAGTTGACGATGCCGAGCACCTTCGCGCGCGGCAGCGGCGCCAGTTTCAGCCGCAGCCGCTCGGTGATCGCCAGCGTGCCTTCGCTGCCGACCAGCAGGTGGGCGAGGTTGACGCTGCCGTCGTCGGTATACGGCCGCTCGCTTTGTGGCCGGAAAATATCGAGGTTGTAGCCGCCGACGCGGCGCAGCACCTTCGGCCAGCGGGCGTCGATCTCGGCGCTGTGCCGCTCGGCAAGCCCGCGGACAAACTCGGCGATGCCGCGCTCGCGCGCGCCGAGCTGGCCGACAGGGCCGAACGAGACCAGCGTGCCGTCGGCCAGCCAGCCGTCGATGCCGGCGACGTTGTGCACCATGTTGCCGTAGGCGATGCTGCGCGAGCCGCAGGAATTGTTGCCGGCCATGCCGCCGAGCGTCGCCTGCGCGCTGGTCGACACATCGACCGGGTACCACAGGCCATGTTGTTTCAGCTGCGCATTCAAGTGGTCGAGCACGATGCCGGGCTCGACCTCGGCAATGCGTTTGTCGGCATCGACCGACAACACCCGACGCAGGTATTTGCTGTGGTCGATGACCAGCGCGGCGCCGGTCGTCTGGCCGCACTGCGAGGTGCCGCCACCGCGCGACAGCAGCGGCGTGCCGAGTTCGCCGGCGATGCCGATCGCCGCTGCGACATCGTCGGGCGTGCGCGGCACGAAGACGCCGGTCGGCATGATCTGGTAGATCGATGCGTCGGTCGCGTAGCGGCCGCGCGATGCGGCGTCGAACGCGACCTCGCCGGCGGTATCGCGGCGCAGCCGCCGTTCGAGTTCGGCGGCATTGGCCTGCGCGGCGCGCTGCAGGCCGGGCGTGAAGGGCGCATTCATGCGGACACCTTGGCCATCGGTACTGCGCCGCGCTGCAGCAGTTCGAGCACGGTATCGCGCTTGTTGTTCAGGTGCTGCACCAGCAGCGCGCGCATCCCGGCGCCATCGCGCCTGGCGAGCAGGGCAACCATCTGCTCGTGTTCATCGACCGCCTGTGCCCATTTGCGTTCGTCGAAATTGGAGCGGAAACGCAGCGCCTGCAGACGCGCATTGACGGTGCGGTAGGTGCGTGTCAGCACCGGATTGCGCGCCGCGGCATTGATGCGCTCGTGGATCGTCGCATTGAGCCGGTAGTAGGTCGACAGGTCGCGGCGCGTGAAGGCAGCCAGCATTTCGAAATGCAGCGCGCGGATCTCGGCCAGTTCGGCGTCGCCGATGCGCTGCGCGGCGAGTTCGCCGGACTGCCCCTCGAGCCCGGCGATCACCTCGAAGGTGTCGATCACGTCCTGCTGCGACAACTGCGCCGCGACCGCACCGCGGTTCGGCAGCAGCTCGACCAGGCCTTCGGACGCCAGCGTCTTGATTGCCTCGCGCAACGGCGTGCGCGAGACCTGCAGCAATTCGCTCAGTTCACGTTCGTTCAGCTTCGCGCCGGGCGCGATCTGGCCTTCGACGATGCGCTGCCGCAGCCGCACCGTGACCTCCTGGTGCAGCGCCTGCCGGGGGATCGACAGCAACTCGGCCATTCGGGTTATTCCTTACTTGTATGCAAAAAAATGCGGTGGGAGCCGCGGCGATTCTAGGTGAGAATGGATCGCGACTGCATTTTGTATGCAAATTGACCCGGAGTTCCTATGCTGAGCCTGGACAGCCACCCGAGTGGCCGCCACTTCCTGCAGATCCCTGGCCCGAGCCCGGTGCCGGACCGCATCCTGCGTGCAATCAGCTTGCCGACGATCGATCACCGCGGGCCCGAATTCGGTGTGCTCGGCAAGGCCGTGCTGGCCGGTCTGCAGCAGGTGTTCCAGACCCGGCATCCGGTCGTCATCTATCCGGCGTCGGGAACCGGCGCCTGGGAAGCGGCGCTCGCCAATGTGCTGAGCCCGGGCGATGCGGTGCTGATGGTCGAGACCGGGCATTTCGCGACGCTGTGGCAGAAGATGGCGCTTCGGCTTGGCCTCGAGCCTGAATTCCTGACGCTGCCGGGCACCTGCGAGCAGACCGGCCTACCGTGGGCATGGCGGCGCGGCGTCAGCGCGGCGCTGATCGGCCAGCGGCTGCACGAGGATCGCGAGCACCGTATCAAGGCGGTCTGCGTCGTCCACAACGAAACCTCGACCGGCGTCACCAGCGACATCGCTGCAGTGCGCAAGGCCATCGACGCTGCCGGCCATCCGGCGCTGCTGATGGTCGACACGATCTCCGGCCTCGCCAGCGCCGAATACCGCCACGACGAGTGGGGCGTCGACGTTGCGATCAGCGGCTCGCAAAAGGGCCTGATGCTGCCGCCGGGCATCAGCTTCAATGCGCTGTCGCCGAAGGCGCTCGAGGCCTCGCGCAGCGCGAAGCTGCCGAAATCGTTCTGGGCCTGGGACGAGATCGTCGAGATGAACCGCAGCGGCTATTGGCCGTATACGCCGAATACCAACCTGCTGTACGGGCTGCACGAATCGCTCGAGATGCTGCTCGGCCAGGGCCTGCCGGCGGTATTCGCCCGTCACCAGCGCTGGGCCGCCGGCGTGCGCAGTGCGGTCGAGGCCTGGGGGCTGCCGATCCAGTGTGCCGACCCGGCGCTGTATTCGCCGGTGCTGACCGGTGTGATCACGCCGCCGGGCGTCGATGCCGACGCGCTGCGACAGCTGATCCACCAGCGCTTCGACCTGTCGCTCGGCACCGGCCTCGGCCGCGTCAAGGGCCGCATGTTCCGCATCGGGCACCTCGGCGACAGCAACGACCTGAGCCTGCTGGCCACGCTGGCCGGCGTCGAGATGGGGCTGAAACTGGCCGGCATCGAGATCGCCGACAGCGGTGTCACCGCGGCGATGGCCTATTTTTCATCGAACCCGGCGCCAAGACCGGAACCAACGGCCGCGGCCTGAGCGCGGACCTCGTTTTTTACCCACGGAGACCAGATCATGACCACACGACGCACCCTTCTCGCCGCCTCATTGCTGGCAGCGATGGCGCTGCCCGCTGCTGCGCAGACCGAGATCAAGCTCGGCCACGTCGGCGGCCCCGGCTCGCTGTTCGAGCTGTCGGCCAACGAGTTTGCCCGCCGCGCCAACGAGAAGCTCGGCAACAAGGCGAAGGTCGTCGTCTTCGGTTCGAGCCAGATCGGCGGCGACAGCGAGCTGATGCAGAAGCTGCGCCTGGGCACCGTCGAGCTGGCGATCCCGTCGTCGGTGATGTCGTCGGCGGTCGACGCCTTCGGCATGTTCGAGATGCCGTACCTGGTCAAGAGCCGTGACCACATGAAGAAGATCGAGCAGGCGGTGGTCTGGCCGTCGCTGGCACCGATGGCCGAGGCGAAGGGCTACAAGATCCTCGCGGTGTGGGAAAACGGCTTCCGCAACATCACGACCAACACCAAGCCGATCGTCAAGCCGGAAGACTTGTCCGGCATGAAGCTGCGGGTGCCGCAGGGCAAGTGGCGGGTCAAGATGTTCCAGGCCTATGGTGCAAATCCGTCGCCGATGGCGTTCTCCGAAGTGTTCGTTGCGCTGCAGACCGGCGTGATGGACGGCCAGGAAAACCCGCTGACGCAGATCTATTCGGCCAAATTCCAGGAGGTGCAGAAATTCCTGTCGATGACCGGCCACGTCTACACCCCGGCCTACCTGGTCACCGGCAAGACCAAGTTCGCCTCGCTGCCGGCCGACGTGCAGAAGATCCTCGCCGACACCGCGAAGGAAACCCAGGGTTATGTCTACGAACAGGCCGCGAAGCTCGACGACGACCTGCTCGGCAAGATCAAGGCCGCCGGCGTGAAGGTCAACGAGGCCGACAAGGACGCCTTCATCGCCGCCAGCAAGGATGTCTACCAGGAGTTCGCGAAGGAAGTGCCGGAAGGCGGCAAGCTGGTCGACAAGGCGATCGAACTCGGCAAAGGCATGAAGTGAGCTGATGCCGCCGCCGCGGTGCTGAACCAGCGCCGCGGCCGTTCTGCCAATCTCGTTTCCGCCTGACTGGAGTGCGTGTGTTCGCCACCCTTCGAAGCGCCTTCGAGCGCATCCTGACCGCCTTCGTGATCCTGCTGCTCGGCAGCCTCGCCTTCGTGGTGCTGCTCGGCGTCGTCTGCCGCAAGCTGGAGATTCCGCTCGTCTGGTACGACGAGGGCGCATCGATCATGCTCGCTTGGCTGACCTATTACGGCGCCGCGCTGGCCGCGCTGAAACGCGCGCACATCGGCTTTCCCGGCATGGTCAATGCAATGCCGCCGCAGTGGCGGGTGCCGGCGGTCTGGTTCGGCGAGATCTGCGTCGTCGTCTTCTTCGGGCTGCTGAGCTGGTTCGGCTACCAGGTGCTGACGATCCTGCACGGCGACACGATGGTCAGCCTGACCTGGGTGCCAACGGCACTGACGCAGTCGGTCATTCCGATAGGCGGCGCGCTGTTCGTGATCGCGCAACTGCTGAGCCTGCCCGAGGTGCTGCAACAGGCCCGCGGCAGCGGCATCGTCGACCACGAACAGGCGCCGGTCAAAGAGGTGCTGCAGTCGTGACAGCGCCGGATGAGCGGAGCCCTTGGTCGAATGCTTCCGAAACGACCGATTGCGGCCCGGAGCGGATATCCGGCGCCTGGGCCGTGCCAGACTTTGTAGGAGGGGCTTCAGCCCCGATTCGGCGTGATGGCACAAGCCGACACAGAGCGGCGCGGCGGGCGGTACCAGCGGTGACGGAATGCCTTCCGAGGACCGAGAGCAAGGCGCGGTCGGGCGGCCGCTGGCGCTTAGATGCTTGCCCTCGCGCAGGGCGCTCGGGTTCCCTGCGATGCTCGATCTTGTGGCCCGTCGCGGAAACTCGCTGCACTCGCTTCGCTCGTTCCGCTCAAACAGTCCGCGACAAGTCAGTTGTTGATGCTCGCTGCGCTCGCGGGCCACAAGCCCTGGCCTTGCAGGCCGCACCGGGCCTTGCGGCCTGGTCGCTCGCAAGGCACAAGGGGTCCCCCGGACCCCTTGTGTCCGTGCTCGCCTTCTCGGCTGCGCATATGCGCGCCAGCAGCCACCCGCCCACGCCTTTGCGGCAGCGTCGAGGACTTCGACGAAGTTCACCAGCGTCACTGCGCAGCAGGCGGTACCCTGCGGCGAAGACCTTGGTGGTGCTGGGCGAGGGCGTTGGGCGGCCGTCTGGCGGAGGTAAAGGAGGAGACGCCCGGCCGTCAGGCCGGGCGGCGGGGGACACGCAGCCAGACGGCTGCCCGACGGCCTCGTCCTCACGCAACTTGCACAACATGCACCAGCCCGAATCGGGGCTGAAGCCCCTCCCACAAAACAATGCAAGGCGCGGCCGTCCGTCGGCCGCCTGCACGAACCCGCTCACCTGCTGGAGCCTGTGAAATGATCGTCGGAACGATGTTCGTCGGCCTGGTGGGGCTGATCCTGTTGAATGTGCCGATCGCGGTGTCGCTCGGCATCGTCGCGATGGGCGCGATGGTTTATTCGGGGGGCATGGAGTCGCTGCTGAATGCGGCGATCGTGATGTTCACCGGTGCGACGAGTTTTCCGCTGCTGGCGATTCCGCTGTTCATCCTGGCTGGCGCGATCATGAATTCGAGCAGCCTGTCGCGGCGGCTGATCGCCTTTGCGTCGGCGTTGTTCGGCTTCGTCAAGGGCGGGTTGGCGATGATCAACATCGCGACCTCGATGTTCTTTGCCGAGATCTCCGGCTCGGCGGTCGCCGACGTTGCCGCGATGGGGTCGATATTGATCCCGGCGATGAAGAAGAAGGGTTATCCGAAGGAGTTTGCCGCGGCGATCACCTCGTCGTCGGCGACGCTGGCGGTGATCATCCCGCCGTCGATCCCGATGATCCTGTATGCGGTGATGGCCGATGCGTCGGTGGTGCAGCTGTTTGTCGCCGGCATCGTGCCGGGGGTGTTGTGCGGCGGCGCGATGATGGGCCTGTCGTACTGGTATGCGAAGAAGCGCAACTATCCGGTCGAGGAAGTCTTCGAGTGGGCCAAGGTCCGGCGCACCTTCAAGGATGCGGCCTGGGCGTTCATGCTGCCGCTGATCATTCTCGGCGGCATCTTCGGCGGCGTCGTCACCGCGACCGAAGGCGCTGCGCTGGCGGTGCTGGCGGCGCTGTTCATCGGCGGCGTGATCTACCGCGAGCTCGACCTGAAGCACCTCTATGCGTCGATGATCGACGGCGCGACGCAGACCGCCACCGTGATGCTGCTGGTGGCAGCATCGGCACTGCTTGGCGTTTATCTGACCGAGCAGCAGATCCCGCAGCAGCTGGCCGCCTGGCTGTCCGGCATCACCAGCGACAAGATCGCGGTGCTGGCGATCCTGAATGTATTTTTCCTCGTGATCGGCCTGTTCCTGCATTCGGCCGCGGCGATCATCCTGGTGGTTCCGATCGTGATGCCGCTGGTCAAGACGGTCGGCATCGATCCGGTGCATTTCGGGCTGATCGTCACGCTGAACCTCGGCATCGGCCAGCAGACCCCGCCGGTCGCGAGCGTGCTGATGGCCTCGTGTTCGATCGCGAAGGCCGACATGTGGAAGGTCACGCAGGTGAATCTGCCGTTCATCGGCGTGCTGGTCGCGACGCTGCTGATGGTGACCTACGTGCCGGCGATACCGATGTTCCTGGTTGATCTTTTCTACAAGTGATGGTGGCGAGCCGGAATCAGTGGGAGGGGCTTCAGCCCCGCTTCGGGCTGCTGCCACGCGATCAAATCGGGGCTGAAGCCCCTCCCACAAGAATTGCACTGACATGAAAGAAATTCTGGTTCACAGGGCCGAAGACAACCCGGCCATCGCCACCGTCGTGCTGAACCGGCCGGACAAGCTGAATGCGCTGACCAAGCCGATGTGGCAACAGCTCGGCAACACGATGCGCGAACTGTCGGCCGACGACAGCGTGCGCTGCGTCGTGATCCGCGGTGCCGGCGGCAAGGCCTTTGCGCCGGGCAACGACATCTCCGAATTCGAGACCGAACGTTCCAATTCGGCGCAGGGCAGGGACTATGGCGCGATCCTGCATGGCTCGCTCGGCGCGATTGCCGATTGCCGGCATCCGACGCTGGCGCTGATCGAGGGCATCTGCGTCGGCGGCGGGCTCGAGATCGCCGCGTTGTGCGACATGCGCATCTGCGGCGAATCGAGCCGCTTCGGCGTGCCGATCAACAAGCTCGGGCTGGTGATGGCGCACGCCGAACTGGCGGCGCTGGTGCAGCTCGCCGGCCGCGCGACCGCGCTCGAGATGCTGCTTGAAGGACGGGTCTTCGGAGCGGCCGAGGCATTGCAAAAACGCCTCGTCAACCGGGTCGTTGCCGATGCCGATGTCGAGCGTGAGGCCTATGCCGCGGCCGCGCGGATCGCCGCCGGGGCGCCGCTGGTTGCGCGCTGGCACAAGCAGTTTCTGCGCGAAATCGAATCCGGCGTGCCGTTGACGCAATCGCAGCGCGAAGAGGGATTTGCCTGTTACGACACCGAGGATTTCCGGATCGGCTACCAGGCATTCCTGGCCAAGCAGACGCCGGAATTCGTCGGCAGGTGATGACGATGAATGCCCGCAGCGCAACCGGCCCGCTGGCCGGACTGAAGGTGCTCGAACTGGCCCAGATCATGGCCGGCCCGAGCTGTGGCGCCTTGCTCGCCGACCTCGGCGCCGATGTCATCAAGGTCGAGAAGATGCCCGGCGGCGACGATACGCGGCGTTATGCCGAGCCGCAGGTCAACGGCGAGTCGGCCGCGTTCATGATGATGAACCGCAACAAGCGCTCGATCGCGATCGACCTGAAGACCGAAGGCGGGCGGCAGGTGCTGAAGCGGCTGGCCGCCAGCGCCGATGTGCTGACCGAAAACTACCGCCGTGGCGCGCTCGACCGGCTCGGCGTCGGCTACGACGATCTGCATTTGCTGAATCCGGCGCTGATCTATTGCTCGATCTCCGGCTACGGCCGCAGCGGCCCGGCCGCCGACAAGGGCGGCTTCGACCTGATCGCCCAGGGTGTCAGCGGCCTGATGAGCATCACCGGCGAGCCCGGTGGCCCGCCGGTCAAGGTTGGCAGCCCGGTCACCGATCTGAATGCCGGGATGCTCGCGGCGCTCGGCATCGTCTCGGCTTATGTGCACCGGCTGAAGACCGGGCAGGGCCAGTTCGTCGATACCTCGCTGATGGAGGCCGGCATTCACCAGACCGCATGGCAGGCGGCAATCTTCTTTGCGACCGGCGTGTCGCCGGGCCCGGGCGGCTCGGCCCACGTGCTGGCCGCGCCTTACCAGGCATTCCCGACCAGCGACGGCTGGATCAATATCGGTGGCGCGAACCAGTCGAACTGGGAGCGTATTGCAAAGGTTGTCGGCGTGCCGGAGCTGGTCGCCGACCCGCGCTTCGTCGACAACAGCGCGCGGATGGCGAATCGTGACGAGCTGGCGCGCATGCTCGGCGAGCAGTTGCGCCGGCACTCGACTGCCGACTGGCTCGCGAAGCTCGATGCCGCGGGGATACCGGCCGGGCCGATCCAGTCGATCGGCGAGATGGCCAGCGACCCGCAAACGCTGGCGCGCGAGATGGTCGTCGATCTCGACCATCCGGTGGCCGGGCCGACGAAGGCGCTCGGCGTGCCGGTCAAGTTCAGCGCGACGCCGGGCAACATCCGCCGGCCGGCGCCGACCTTCGGCCAGCATACGCGCGAGGTGCTGCGCGAACACGGTTTTGGCGCGGCCGAGATCGATGCCTTGCGCGAGGCCGGGGCGATCGCCTGATCGGCACAGCCGAGGGCTTCGGCGGCAGTTCACTGCCGGCACCTCGGCAAGACGTTGAAACCACCGGGCAAAGCCGGGCGCGGCCGCGAGACGCGGTCCGCGCCGGTGGCTCAGGCTGCGGCGCCCGGCTGCTTCTGCGGTCCGCGGGTCATCTTCGCGAGCAACAGCGATGCGCCCGCCAGCACCGCCGCCAGCATCAGCAGTTGCACGTGGCTGACGCCCATGTCACCGCCGCCCGGCAGCGCCAGCGACATGCCGGCAGCAAACAGCAGCAGCCGCGAAACCCAGCCAGCGGCGCCATCGCCGAGCCGGCCGAAGCCGACCAGGTAGCTCTCGAAGGCCGACGCGATCAGCTGGATGCCGACAAACGCGGTGATCACGACCACCACGATGTCGATCGGCTCGCCGCGCATGATCAGCGCCGGATTCAGCACGAAGAAGAACGGCACGAAATACATCGTGCTGCCCAGGCGCATCGACTGCAGGCCGACCTTGATCGGCGCGGCGCCGGCAATGCCGGCGGCGACGAACGAGGCCAGTGCAACCGGCGGCGTGATGAACGACACCATGCCCCAGTACATCATGAACAGGTGGACCGCCACCGGATCGAAACCGGCAGCAACCAGCGGCGGCGCCAGCACGATCGCGAGGAAGATGTAGCAGGCGGTGATCGTCATCCCCATGCCGAAGATGAAGCTGGTGATCGCACCCATCACCAGCAACACGTAGATGTTGTTGCCGGCCAGATAGACCAGGTCGTTGGCGAGCGTGCCAGCCAGTCCGGTGACCGACAGCGAGCCGATGATCAAGCCGACGCCGGCGAGCAGTGCAGCCAGTTCGGCGAGCGACTTCGTGACGCCTTCGAGCAACTCGAACATCCGCTTCGCGCTGAGCCGATGCCGCGGCCAGACCTGGTTGATGATCAGCAGCAGCGCGGTGGCGTAGAACGGTGCGATCGCTTCCTGCTGCAGCACCAGCAGCATCCAGACCAGCAGCACGAAGACGAAGATGTATTGCCAGCCCTCGAGGATCGTCGCCTTGATCGATGGCAGTTCGATGCGCGGCAGGCCTTTCAGGCCGCGCTTTGCCGCATAACCGTCGATCTGCACGAACAGGCCGAAATAGAACAGCAGCGACGGCACGATTGCCGCCAGCACGACGGTGGCATACGGAATGCCGAGAAAGGCCGCCATCACGAAGGCGGTGGCGCCCATGATCGGCGGCATCAGCACGCCGCCGGTCGATGCGCAGGCCTCGACGCCGCCGGCATAGGCGGGCTGGAAGCCAGTGCGCTTCATCGCCGGAATCGTCACGACGCCGGTGGTCAGCACGTTCGAGACGACGCTGCCGGACACCGAACCCATCAGTCCGCTGGCGAAGATCGAGACCTTGGCCGGGCCGCCGCGCACCTGGCCGAACAGCGCAAACGCGAGGTTGTTGAAGAATTGAGCCGCGCCGGTGTATTGCAGCACCGCGCCGAACATCACGAAGCCGATCACCAGTTCGCCGAAGGCGCGCATCGGAATGCCGAGCACGCTTTCACTGCTGGTGAAGTGGTAGGCAGCGGTGGTGTGGAAGGGCTGCGGCAGGCCGGAGATCGGGCCTGGCATCTGGCCGGCAAAAATCGGGTACAGCGAGATCAGCGCGACGACGACGAAGACTGCGGTGCCACCGGCACGCCGGGTAGCCTCGAGCAGCAGCAGCCAGCCGACGCCGGCCACCCAGACCGCCAGTGTCGGCGCGAGAAACTCCCAGGCCTCCGACAGGATGCGGTGCGCATTGAATGCGAAATAGCAGAACACCGCGATCGACAGCAGGTAGCACAACGCGTCGTACCACGGCACGGCATCGGTGCTTGCTTTCGAATGGGCCGGCAGGAACAGGAAGACCGGGCCGACCAGCAATGCGGCGAGGTAATACAGGTAGGCGTTGTCGAGCAGCGTGTAGTCGACGAAAAAACCGAGATTCAGGATCTTGTTCAGCGCCAGCACGATCGCAGCGACGCCGGTGATCACGATCGCGGTGCGCCAGCCGCTCGACAGAGTGCGGTGGCGTTGCTCCGGCGGAGCAGGTGTTGCGGGAGCGGCTGCTGGGCTTGTCGTCACGGCGTGTTGTCCTGTTGTTGTTCTTCTAACTCACGGGCCGTCGATGGATTCCATCGACGGCCGCGCCAAGAAAAAATCCGATCCGCACCGTCGGTGGGATCGGATCTTCGGCGGGGCCTGGTGCTTACCAGGTTGTCACGACGGGGTCGAGGCCGGCCTTTTTCAGCGCATCGGCGCGGGCGGTCATCCAGGCCTGCTCGAACTTGTCGTCAGGATGGTTGGCGGCGCTGACGGCCTTCCATGCATCGGCCAGCACCTTCTGGCGCGCGATCAACTTGTCGTTGTGCGCCTGGTGCTCGGGCTTCCACAGGCCGCGCTCCTTGAAGTAGCGGATCGCGCCTTCGTGGTACGGGATCACCCAGGAAAAATTCTGCCGATCGAGCGCCCAGCCGGCATTGCCCGGAGCCGCGTCCTTGTAGTCGGCGAAGGAATCGACCATCGCCTTCGTCATCGCATAGACGGTATTCGCGTCCTGCTTTTCGTAGGTCATCAGGATCGGGTACGGATACGAAGCCGATTCGACCTTGTTGTTTTGATCGAGCTCGGCGCCTTCGGCGCCCATGAACGGGAAGAAGAACGGCGCGGTGGCGTTCATCCGCGCCCAACCGGCCTTGTCCTTGTGCGAGATCACCGGGTAGACGAGGCCACGCGGGGATTTCGCGAGTTGGTAGGCCTTGCCGGAGATCGATGACGAGAACGCCGCATCGGCCTGGCCGTTGATCACGCCGTCCATTGCCGCGCCGAAGCCGCCGAACTCGACCTTCTTGACGTCGTCCCAGGTCAGGTTGGCGAATGCCAGGATCGCGGTGATGTTCTGGTTCAGCGACGGCGCGCCGATCACCCAGGCGACCCGCTTGCCTTTCAGGTCGGCGGCGGTCTTGATGCCCGAATCCTTCGCGGCGACGACGGTCAGCACCTGGTCGGAGTTGTTCAGCAGCAGGCCGCGGATCGGCTGCGGGCCCCAGCCCTTGACGCCGAATTCGAACACGCCTTCCTGCGCCAGATAACTGCCACCGACGCCGTTGGCGGAAAACTGCACCTGGCCTTCGCGTGCCGGCAGCGTGCGCGAGACATCGTTCTTGCCTGGCAGCACGCGCAGGTTGACGCCGTATTTCTGCTTCAGCGCATTGCCGATCGCAACCGCCTGGTTGTAGCCGCCGGAGCCGACGTCATAGGCGCTCCACGCCAGCGTCGACGGCAGGCCGGCCGGCGGGCTGGTCTGTGCGCTGGCCAGGCCGCCTGCCGAGGCGACGAGCAGGCCGACCGCGAGGTTTGCGATCTTCAAATGCAGTTTCATCTCTATATCCTTGTTGTCGAGTCAAGCAACTTCAACCGGGCGCGCCGGCAACCAAAGACGGCCCGGCAGAACGTCCTGCGGGGCCGGCAGCGGACAAGTCTCCATGGTCACACCATTATTCGGTCTTGTCAGCTAGGGCATCCCTCAGGGAACCAAGCGGCCTCGGACCGATCGGCGCAGCGAATTTGCCACATGCACAATGGCGGCGGCGTGGCTCTGGCCGCGGTAACCACCGTGGCACGGTAACCCGGTCCCAATCAGGCATCACAAAAACCCCGAGGACTTCATGGCAAACATTCTGGACATGCCGGTGGCTGTCGTCACCGGCGGCGCGCGCGGCATCGGGCTGGCCATCGGCCGCTGGTTTCTGGCCCATGGCCACCGCATCGTGCTGCTCGACATTGATGCGCAGACGCTGGCGAAAACCGGTTCCGAACTCGTCGATCCGCAGCGCGTGCTGCCGATCGTCTGCGATGTCCGCGATCCGGCTCAGGTCGACGCGGCGATCGAGCAGGTTGCCGATGTATTCGGCCGCATCGACGCGCTGGTCAACAATGCCGGCGTCGCGGTCTTCAAGCCGATTGCGGAGGTCAGCTACGACGAATTCCGCAACGTGATGGCGACCAACCTCGACGGCGCCTTCCTGTGCACGCAGGCCTGCGCGAAGCTGATGCGCCGCAACGAGAACGGCGGCAGCGTTGTCAACGTCGCATCGATCTCCGGCCTGCGCGCGAGCACGCTGCGCATTGCCTACGGTACCAGCAAGGCGGCGCTGATCGCATTGACGAAGCAGCAGGCGGTCGAACTCGGCAACGAAGGGATCCGCGTCAATGCGATCGCACCGGGGCCGGTCGAGACCGAGATGGCCAAACTCGTGCACAGCGTCGCGATCCGCTCCGACTACTACGACGCGATCCCGCTGAACCGCTACGGCACGACCGAGGAGATGGCCGAGGCGGTCGGTTTCCTGTGCAGCCCGGCCGCATCGTTCGTCAACGGCCAGGTGCTGGCGGTCGACGGCGGCTTCGACGCTGCCGGGGTCGGCCTGCCGACGCTGCGCCGGCAGGCTCAGCCGGATCAGCAATAAGCGAAGTGATCAAGCGGCCGCCGCGGAACCGGCTTTGCCGGGCCGCTGGCGGCGCCCCCTCGAGGGGGAGCGCCGCAGGCGCTCCGGGGGTGGGACATCAGGCGGACTGGATATTGATCCGGCGCGGCTGCGCGTGAGCGGCTTTCGGTATCGTCAGCCGCAGCACGCCGTGGCTGAACTCGGCCGATACTTTCTCCGGATCGAGTTCACGGCTCAGCGTGAAGGCACGGCGGTAGGCCTTGCGCTGCACTTCGGCATGGCTGGCCTCCATCTCGGCCGGCAATTGCAGCGACAGCTCAGCGTCGATCATCAGCGTTTCGCCTTCGACGCGGATGTCGAGCTTGTCCTTGGCCACGCCGGGCAGGTCGGCATACAGCGTGATGCCGGTCGAATCCTCGATCACGTCGACCTGCGGCAACAGCGCCGCTTCCTCGCGGTTCGACTTGCCCTTGGTCGTCGCCATCTGCTTGTCGTCCTGGCGATTGGTGACTTCGTTGCTCATCGTCTCTCTCCTTTGTCTCATTGCACCTGGATGCGCCGCGGCTGGGCCGATTCGCGCCGCTTGACGCTGACGGTCAGCACGCCATCCTTGTAGTTCGCACTGACGCCGTCGGGATCGACGTCGTCGGGCAGGCTGATGACGCGCCGGAAACGCCCGTTGAAGCGCTCCTGGATGTGCAGCGTCGATTTGCCGTTCTTCTCGCCGTTGACCGCGGCGCGTTCGCCTTCGATCGTCAGGATGCCGCGATCGAGGTTGACTTCGACCTTCGACGGGTCGACGCCGGGGGCAAAGGCATAGATCTCGACCGAGGTCGGCGTATGGCCGACGTTCAGCGCCGGGAAGCTGCGGCCGAAGCCGCGGATGCTCGGCGAGACGGTGTCGAAGGACTGCTGCATCTCGCGCTGCAGGCGATCCATCTCGGCGAACAGGTCACTTGGAAACATACGGTACATGGCTTGTCCTCCTTCAGTTCGAAAGGGCTCCGACCATGCGGGCCGTCACCCTGTGAATCGAATCTAGGGTCGCCCAGAACCGTTTCAAGAGGGGCCTTCCGGCCGCGCGCAAGCGGGCGGCATTGCGCCCCGAAGAGACTCTGGCGGCGCAGTGCTGCGGCCGCCGGCGCGCTCACTTCCTCCTGTTCGAAAAATGCCTCGGCGGCGCGTTCGTGGCCGAGCGCGATCAGTTCCTTCGCGCGCCAGAACTCGTGGAAGGCGCAGGCATCGCGCGGCACCTCGACGGTGACGTCGGGTGCATAGGCGGCGAGCTTCAGCCGGGCGATCGTGTCCTCCATCATCTCCATCGATGCAAACGCGATGTCGAACATGCCGTGCGACGCCGGGCTCGGCTGCCGGGTCAGCTGCAGGCTGTCGAAAAAGGCGCGCACCCGCTGGCGGTAGTAGTTGGCACTGCCGTTGGCCTCGGGCGTGGCCGGTTCGGTGGCGGGCGGCGCAACGATCTGCTCCGGCGGCGCGGCCGCGCGTGCGCTGCGCGGGCCGCTCAGCGTCACCGCGACGGTGAGGTCGGTGCGGTCGTTCAGCGTCGGCGCAATCGGCAGCGGATTCACCAGGGCGCCATCGAGCAGCGTCAGCCCGTCGCGGGTGACCGGCGTGAAAACCAGCGGCGTCGCGATCGACGCCCGGATTGCATCGAACAGCCTGCCTTCGCGCAGCCAGATCTCCTTGCCCGAATGCAGGTCGGTGGCGACCGCGGTATACGACATCGACAACTCGTCGATCTGGCGGTCGCCGATCAGCTCGCGCAGCACCGCGATGATCCGCTCGCCCTTGAACAGCCCGCCGCCGGTGATGCTCGGATCGAGCAGCCGCAGCACATGCATGCGCTCGAGCGCAGTGACCCACTCGGCATAGACCTCGAGCTTGCCGGCGGCATAGATGCCGCCGACCAGCGCGCCCATCGACGAGCCGGCGATCGAGCGGATCTGGTAGCCGTTTTCCTCCAGCCAGCGGATCACGCCGATGTGGGCCAGGCCGCGCGCGCCGCCGCTGCCCAGCACCAGCGAGACGGTGCGCTGTTTCTGCTTGTCGGCCGCACTCATTTCGCCACCTCTGCATTGCCGCCCTGGACCGCCGCATCGTCGATGCCGCGCCGCAGCCGCATCGAGCGGCCGATTCGCTCGAGCTGGGCCGCATCGAGCAGCCGGCCGGCCATCGGCAGCAGTTCGTTCTCCTCGCGTTCGATGTGGCTGCGGTAACCATCGGCAAAGGCGGCGATTTCCGCATCGTCGAGCAGGCCCGCAGCACCTTCGGCGATGCGCAGCAGCTGCGGACGCAGCCGCTGCCAGCGGCCTTCGAGCACCCGGTGTTCGGCGAGCAGTGCACCGATCATCTCGCGGATGCAGACCGCATCCGAGCCCGCCATCGCCTCGAGCAAAGCGGGGAACAGGTCGTTTTCCTCGTCCTCGTGGTGGTGTGCCGCCGCGCTGTCGAAATAACGCAGCACCGCCGCAGCGGCGTCGCGCGCCTGCTGGTCGCTGCCGTGTTCGCGCAGATGGGGGGCCAGCCGCAGCAGCGTGTCGTATTGGCGCTCGATCCGCAGATGGCAGGCGGCAAGCATTTCCAGCGGCACCTCGAAACCGGCGGGTGCGGCCGCATGGCCGGGAAAATCAGTCGTCATGGCGTCGAATACGTGTGGTTGGACGCATCACCTGAATGTAGCGTCCACTGCAACCGGCGCTCCCGGCAACGGGAGCATCACGTCAGCATTTTCCCCCGCCTAGGGACGCCCCGGGCGCAGGCACAATCGCTGCTTGCGGTTTGGGCGCCCCTGCGACGCTTTCCGGCCGCGCAGGTGGATCTTTCGACGAGGTTGCTGTTGATGCTTGTTTCCTGTCCCGTTTGCTGCCGCCGTGTCCTGCCGTGCCGGATCGCGGCGGCGGCGTTGTTGCCGATTGCCGCCGATCGTGCCGCCGGCTCCGGGATGCCGCGTTGAAGCCGGCTGACGAGGTCAACCTCGCGCGGCGCCGGCTGGCGGCGTTGCTCGCCGGCACGCCGCTCGCCGGCGCGCTCGATGTCGCATTCGCGGCCAATGACGGCGTCGATTTCACCGGCCGCTGGGTGCATGCATTTGCCGCCTACGGCCCGCCGAAATACGGCCCGGAATTCACCCACTTCGACTATGTGAATCCGGCGGCGCCGAAAGGCGGCACGCTGCGGCTGCGCAACCCGGACCGGCGCAGCAGCTTCGACAAATACAACCCGTGGACGACGCGTGGCAATGCGCCGGCCGGCGTGCTGATCTGGATGGTCGACGGCCTGTGCCACCTGTCTCAGGACGAGCCGATGACGGTCTACGGCCTGATTGCCGAGGCGATGCTGGTCGCCGACGATTTTTCGTCGGTCAGCTTCCGCATCAACCCGCGGGCCCGATTCAACAACGGCGATCCGGTGCTGGCCGACGATGTGCGCCACAGCTGGGAGATGCTGGCCGGCAAGCACGCCGCGCCGTCGTACCAGACGCTGGTCGCCGGCATTGCCCGGGTGATCGTCGTCGACCGGCAGACGGTGCGCTTCGAATTTCGCAACAAGGCGCGCGACCAGGTCTTCGTCGCCGCGACGATGCCGGTCTTCAGCCGCAAGTGGGGCGACGGCAAATCCTTCGACCAGGTCGTCACCGAATACCCGATCACCGCCGGCCCCTACCTGATCGACAAGGTCGACATGCCGCGGCGGATCGAATTCAGGCTGGATCCGGACTACTGGGCGAAGGACCTGCCGGCGCGCCGCGGACATTTCAATTTTGACCGCGTCGTCTACCGGATGTACCAGGACCAGCCGGTCGCGCGCGAAGCCTTCAAGGCCGGCGAGTTCGACCTGTTCAAGGAATACGGCGCACGATCCTGGGTGCGGCTGCACAAGGGCCCGAAATGGGACGACGGGCGCATCGTCAAGGCCTCGCTGCTGACCGGTTTCGGCCAGCAGATGCAGAGCTACCAGCTGAACCTGCGGCGCGATAAGTTCAAGGACATCCGGGTCCGCGAGGCGCTCGGCTATACCTACGATTTCGAGACGATCAACAAGGCGAAGTCGTTCACCCGCGTCAACAACCTGTTCAACAACTCGGAATTCGGCGCGGTCGGGCTGCCAAGCCCGGGCGAACTGAAACTGCTCGAGCCGTTCCGCTCCGAACTGCCGCCGCGGGTGTTCGGCCCGGCATTCGAGGCGCCACGAACCGACGGCGATCCGAACGGGCTGCGCCGCAACCTGCTGCATGCGCGATCGCTGCTGATCGAGGCCGGCTGGAAACCCGACGCCGACGGCAAGCTGCGCAATGCCGCCGGCCAGCAGCTCGAGATCGAATACATGACGCCGCGCGACGGCGGGCTCGACGACTGGATCCGCAACCTCGCGAAGATCGGCGTGCTGCTGAAGGACCGCGTCGTCGATTTCGCGCTGTACCGGCGCCGGCTGAATCAGTACGACTTCGACATGGTGACGATCGTCGAGGGCCCGTTCACGTTGCCGAGTGCGCAGGAACTTGCGGCCTGGTACGGCAGCAAGTCGGCCGATGAGGAAGGCAACAGCAACTACCGCGGTGTGAAGAGCCGTGCCGCCGATGCGGTGATCGACGCGATCGCGCGTGCCGAGACGATGGACCAGTTGCGCGATGCCGCGCGGGCGCTCGACCGCATCGTGATGTGGAGCTTCTGGCAGGTGCCCGACCTGTATTCGGCGAAGGAAAACTTTTCGCACTGGAACAAGTTCGGCAAGCCGGACGTGATGCCGCCGTATTTCCGCGCCGATACGCTGATCACCGGTTTTGTCGAATGGGCGCCATGGCCGCTGTGGGCATGGTGGATGAAATGACCCGCCCCCGGAGCGCCTTCGGTGCACCCGCTCAGCCGTCCCGGACTGGAACCTCAGCAGCTGCTGCTCGCGGCTCAATCCTTCGAATGACCATCATCAAGCCATGCTGAGCTACATCCTGAAGCGCATTGCGCTGATGATCCCGACGCTGCTCGGCGCGCTGACGATCACCTTCATCGTGATGCAGTTCGTGCCGGGCGGGCCGATCGAGCAGATCATGGCCGAGGCCAGTGCCGGCGTCGGCGGCGAGACCAGCGGCTACAAGGCCGGGCGCGACCTCGACAAGCAGCAGCGCGAGCAGCTGATGAAGATGTACGGCTTCGACAAGCCGGCCCACGTGCGCTATTTCGAGATGCTGGTCAACTTCGCGCAGTTCGACCTTGGCAAGAGTTTTCTGCAGAACAAGGAGGTCTGGCAGCTGATCAAGGAGAAGCTGCCGGTCTCGATCTCGCTCGGGCTGTGGACCTTTCTGATCAGCTACCTGATCTCGATCCCGCTCGGCGTCGCGAAGGCGGTTCGCGAGGGCAGCCGCTTCGATGTCGTGACGACGTTTTTCGTGCTGCTCGGTTATGCGATTCCGGGCTTCGTGCTCGGCGTGCTGCTGATCGTGCTGTTTGCCGGCGGCACCTTCCTCGACTGGTTTCCGCTGCGCGGGCTGACCAGCGACAACTGGGACGAGCTGTCGTGGCCGGCGAAGATCGCCGACTATTTCTGGCACCTGACGCTGCCGCTGATCTGCCTGGTGATCGGCAGCTTCGCGGTGGTGACGATGCTGACGAAAAACACCTTCGTCGAGGAGATCCGCAAGCAGTATGTGCTGGTCGCCCGTGCAAAGGGCCTGAGCCAGCAGCGCGTGCTCTACAAGCACATCTTCCGCAATGCGCTGATCCCGCTGGTGACCGGTTTTCCGGCCGCATTCATCGGCGCATTCTTTGCCGGCTCGGTGCTGATCGAGACGCTGTTCTCGCTCGATGGCCTCGGCCTGCTGGCATTCGAAAGCGTGATCCGCCGCGACTACCCGGTCGTGCTCGGCTCGTTGTACCTGTTCACGCTGATCGCGCTGGTCGTCAAGCTGGTGTCCGATCTGTTGTACATGGTCGTCGACCCGCGCGTGCAGTTCGGCAGCGTCGCCAAATGACGACCCAACAAGGCCATCTCCGATGAGTGCAGTTCTCGATCCGCCGGTCGCCGTTGCGGCGCCGCCGGCGACGATTCCGATGTCGCCGAACCAGCGCGCCTGGGCGCGCTTCAAGCGCAACCGCATCGGCTTCGTCTCGCTGTGGGTCTTCATCGTGATGCTGGTTGTCGCGACCGGCGCAGAACTGATCAGCAACGACCGGCCGATCGTCGCACACATCAATGGCCAGTGGTATGCGCCGATGTTCAGCAACCCGGCCGAGACGGAACTCGGCGGCGACTACACGACGCCGACCGACTGGAAGGACCCGTTCATCACCGAGCTGATCGCAAAGCCGGACAACTGGGCCTTCATCACGCTGAATCCGCATTCGGCGAATTCGGTCGACTATTTCGACCCGTCGCTGCCGCCGTCACCACCGAGCGCGTCGAACTGGCTTGGCACCGATCCGAAAGGGCGCGACATGCTGGCCCGGTTGCTCTACGGCTTTCGCGTCAGCATCTGGTTTGCGCTCGCGCTGACGGTGACCGGCACGATGATCGGCATCGCGGCCGGTGCGCTGCAGGGTTATTTCGGCGGCAAGGTCGACCTGTTGCTGCAGCGCTTCATCGAGATCTGGGGCTCGGTGCCGGAACTGCTGCTGCTGATCATCTTTGCGTCGATCTTCGAGCCGTCGCTGTTGCTGCTGCTGGTGCTGCTGAGCCTGTGGGGCTGGATGGGACTGTCCGACTACGTGCGCGCCGAATTCCTGCGCAACCGCGGCCTCGAATATGTCAAGGCAGGGCGGGCACTCGGCCTGTCCAACCTGCAGATCATCTGGCGCCACGTGCTGCCGAACTCGATGACGCCGGTGATCACCTTCCTGCCGTTCCGGATGAGCGCAGCGATCCTCGCGCTGACCTCGCTCGATTTTCTCGGCCTCGGCGTGCCGAGCACGGTCCCGTCGCTCGGTGAGCTGCTGAAGCTCGGCAAGGACAACCTCGATGCCTGGTGGATCATCTTCCCGACCTTCGTGCTGCTGGTCGTCACGATGCTGCTGCTGACCTTCATTGGCGATGCATTGCGTGATGCCTTTGACACCCGCAAGTCATGATGGACCGCCGATCTCGTTCCGCGTGCGGTCAGGACGGCGGGGTGCACCGCTGCGCTGATGTCCTCCGCTGCCGACCGTCGGCCTCGCTCGGACGAAGGAATATCGACTGATGAAACCCCTGCTTGAAATCGACCACCTGAGCGTGCGCTTCGGCGCCAGCACCGTCGTCAACGAAGTGTCGTTCTCGATTGCTGCCGGCGAGAAGTTCGCGCTGGTCGGCGAATCGGGTTCGGGCAAGTCGATCACCGCACTGTCGGTGCTGCGGCTGGTCGACGCGGCGCAGTCGAGCGGGGCGATCCGCTTCGACGGCGAAGACCTGATGAAGAAAAGCGAACGCGAGATGCGTGGCATCCGCGGCGCCAGCATCTCGATGATTTTCCAGGAGCCGATGACGGCGCTGAACCCGTTGTATACGGTCGGCAACCAGATCGGCGAGGTGCTCGAGGTGCACGAGGCCTTGCGGCCGAACCAGGCGCGGGCGCGGGCAATCGAATTGTTGGCGCGGACCGGCATCCCGGAGCCGGAGAAGCGCATCGATGTCTATCCGCACCAGTTGTCGGGGGGCCAGCGGCAGCGCGCGATGATCGCGATGGCGCTGGCCTGCAAGCCGCGGCTGCTGATCTGCGACGAGCCGACCACCGCGCTCGATGTGACGATCCAGGCGCAGATCCTCGCGCTGCTCGACGAACTGCAGGCCGAGATGGGCATGGCGCTGCTGTTCATCACCCACGACCTGAACCTGGTCCGCCGCTTCACGCACCGGGTCGGCGTGATGGAACGCGGCCGGCTGGTCGAGACCGGGCCGACCGCCGAGGTATTTGCATCGCCGAAGCACTCGTATACCCAGCGCCTGCTGGCGAGCCGGCCGCAGCGGGTAGTAGAGGAGGTGCCGGCCGATGCGCAGCTGCTGGTGCGCGGCGAACGGGTTGGCGTCAGCTTCAGCTTCAGCGAGGGCTGGTTCGGCAAGCGCCAGTTCCAGGCGGTGAAGGGCGCGACGCTGAGCCTGCGCCGCGGCGAGACGCTCGGCATCGTTGGTGAATCGGGCTCCGGCAAAACGACGCTCGGGATGGCGCTGCTCGCGCTGCAGCCGATCTCGCAAGGCGAGATCTCGATCGACGGCGTGCGCATCGACAATGCCGACCGAAAGCACCTGCGCGGCATGAGGCGGCGCATGCAGGTGGTGTTCCAGGATCCGTTTGCATCGCTGAGCCCGCGGATGACGATCGGCCAGATCGTCGGCGAAGGTCTTGCATTGCACCGCAGCGAGCTGAGCGACGCCGAGCGCGACAAGCTGGTGCTCGAGATGCTCGACGAGGTCGGCCTGTCGGAGCGGCAGGGTGTGGCCGGCGTGCTGCAGCGTTATCCGCACGAGTTCAGCGGCGGCCAGCGGCAGCGCATCGCGATCGCCCGTGCGGTGGTGCTGCGGCCCGAAGTTCTGGTGCTCGACGAGCCGACCTCGGCGCTCGACGTCTCGGTGCAGCAGCAGGTGCTGAAACTGCTCGGCGATCTGCAGCGCCACTATGGCATGAGCTACATCTTCATCAGCCACGATCTGGCGGTGGTGCGCGCGATGTCGCACCGCGTGATGGTGATGAAGGCCGGCGACGTGATCGAGGAAGGCGAGGCCGAGGCGCTGTTTGCCAATCCGCGCGAGGCCTATACAAGGGAATTGCTGGCGGCGGCGCACCTGGACGCGGCAGCCGCCTGACGCGTCCTCGGTCGGCGCGCCGGCACTGCGCCATCCCGCAGTTCAAGGCAGAAAAACGAGCGACGGCAGCGCGCTGAAGACCACCGCCACGGCGGCGATCGCCACCGCGCCCTGGCCGAAGCGGTGCGTCCAGCGCGCCAGTTCGCCATCGGGCACGCTGCGCGCGAGCTGCCGCCAATGAACGGCCAGCGCCAGCAGTGCCAGCGCGGTAAATCCCCAGGCCAGCAGGTTGGCCTGCCACTGGTGCGGCCAGATCTCGACGGCGGACCAGGACGCCATGAAATGCACGAACCAGATCACGAACGGTGTCAGCACCGGTTTCCAGCCGGACAGCCCGAGCAGTGTCATGTGACACCCCATGGCACCCAGCGCGGCAGCAGCAGCCCGGCGCAGCCTTCGAGCGCGGCAAAGATGAACAACACGCGCAGCGCCTCCATCGTCTTGTTGGCCGGCCCGGGTGCCAGCCCGCGCATCCAGCGCGCGACGTAGTAGAACGCCGACAACACGACTGCGGTGACGATCGACGAATGCCAGGCCAGCATCGCATAGACCGATGCGCCTTGCCCGCTGGCCGACCCGCGCAGGCCGGCATGCCACCAGTCGAGCACGTCGACGACCAGCGCCGCGACCAGGCACAGCATGCTCGCAGTCAGCATCAGCGCGCTCAAACCGCTGCCGTAGCGCAAACGCGCCATCACCGGTCGCGCGGCATAGGCCAGGCCGATCGACGCGGCGAGCAGCGCCAGGCCTGGCACCACCGCGCCCTGCGGCGCCTCAACCTGCCACCAGTCCGGATGGGCGCCCAGCAGGTACAGGTAGGCGAACATCCCCATCGAGAAAATCATTCCGAGCACGATGTCGAGCAGCACCGCACCCCACCACGCATGCGACTGCGGCCCGGCAAGGTAGGTCGGCAGCATGATGCCGGCGCCGACATCGGCTTGTTTCGGCTCCGCGTGGCGATCGTTGTCCCACATCCAGCGCATCAGGAAGAATACGGTCAGCACGCCGCAGACCGCGCTCAGCGCCAGCGCCTTGACGGTCAGCAGCAGAAAGAAGCCGGCCGTGAACAGCGCCGCCAGCAGCGGCCACCACGACGGGCCCGGCATGATCTGCACATACTGCGGCTCGGCGCGCAGCGTGCTGGTGATCAGCGTTTCGCGCCCGCCAGTGACGGTGCCGGGCAGGAAATAGCGGCCGGCGACGATGTCGTCCTTCAGCCGCGGGTCGGCCCACAGCGGCTGCAGGTCGTCGACCACCGGTATCGACCGGGTCGAATAGTTGCCGGTCGGCACCCATTCCAGCGTGCCGGCGCCGAAGGCATTGCCGGCGTCGGCCTTCGACCGGCCGAGGTAGCAGCGCAGCGCGTCGATCACGAACAGCAGCACGCCGGCCGCCATGATCATCGCGCCGACCGTCGAGACCATGTTCGGCAGGTCCCACGAGCGGCCCGGTAAATAGGTGTCGACGCGCCGCGGCATGCCCATCAATCCGGTCAGGTGCATCGGCAGGAAACACACATGCACGCCGACGAAGCTGAGCCAGAAGACCCAGCGGCCGAGCCGTTCGGACAGGCGGCGGCCGTTGACCATCGGCGTCCAATAATAAAAACCGGCGAACAGCGGGAACACCATGCCGCCGATCAGCACATAGTGGAAATGCGCAACGACGAAATAGGTGTCGTGCGCCTGGCCATCGAAGGCGACCATGCCGACCATCACGCCGGTCAGCCCGCCCATCACGAAGATCAGGATGCCGCCGATCAGGAACAGCGACGGCACGTTGCGCTGCACCCGGCCCGACGAGATGGTCGCGATCCAAGCGAAGACCTGTGCGCCGGCCGGAATCGCCACCGCCATCGACGCGGCCGAGAAATAACCCGCCGCGAGACCTGGCAGGCCGACCGTGAACATGTGGTGCGCCCAGACGCCGAAACTGATGAAGGCCGTCGCGATCATCGACAGCACGACCAGTTCATGGCCGACCAGCCGCTTGCGCGCGATCGTGACAACCATCGTCGAGACCATCGCCGACGCCGGAATGAAGATGATGTAGACGTCCGGGTGGCCGAAGAACCAAAACAGGTGCTGGTACAGCAGCGGATCGCCGCCACGCGTCGCATCGAACAACGGCCAGTTGAAGGCCCGCTCCAGCTCGAGCAGAAAGGTCGCAAAGATCATCGCCGGGAACGCGATGATGATCATCACGCCGAAGATCAGCACGGCCCAGGCATAAATCGGCATCTTTGCCAGCGACATCCCCGGCGGGCGGGTGCGCAGCGTGCCGACGATCATCTCGATCGCGCCGGCGATTGCGCTGATCTCGATGAAGCCGATGCCGAGCAGCCAGAAGTCGGCGTTGATGCCCTTCGAGTAGGTGCCCGAACTGAGCGGCGGGTACATGAACCAGCCGTCCGACGGTGCCAGGCTGAAGAAGATCGAACTGAAGAAGACGACGCCGCCGACCAGATAAGCCCAGTAGGCATAGGCCGACAGCCGCGGGAACGGCAGATCGCGCGCCGCCAGCATCTGCGGCAGCAGCATCACCGCCATCGCCTCGATCGCCGGCACCGCGAACAGGAACATCATCACCGAGCCGTGCATCGTGAACAGCTGGTTGTAGGTCTCCTGCGGCACGATGCCCGCCAGCGGCGCCGCCAGCTGCACCCGCATCACCAGCGCCAGCACGCCGGCCGCGGCGAAAAACGCGAACGCCGTGACGATGAACAGCAGGCCGATGAAATTGTTGTTGACCGCGCTGAGCTTTCGCAGCCCGGTCGGCATTTCCCAGGCCTTCTCGAGCGCCGCCAGCTCGCCCGGCGGTCGGTCGCCGGTGGTCGGAAAGCGCTGGTACAGCCGCGTGTCGAAGCCGGTTTCCGATGGCTCGGCGGCCGCACCGGGTGCGCTGCCGGCGGTTCCTGACGGGGCGGCCGGATTCACCGCAACGACTCCATGTAGGCCGCCAGCGCATTGAGCTGCTCGCCCGACAGCGAGCGGTAGGCCGGCATGCGGTTGTTCGGCTTGATCGACTGGCTGTCGCCGATCCAGCCGATCAAGGTGCCGCGGTTGTTCGGCAGGATCCCCGCGCCGAGCGAGTGGCGCGAGCCGACATGCGTCAGGTCGGGCCCGGCCAGGCCCTGCGCCGAGGTGCCGGCGATGCGGTGGCAGGCCGCGCAACCCACTGCGTCGAACAGCTGCCGGCCGCGCAGCACCTCGGCCTGATCGGCTGCCGGCGCGGCGCTGGCGCTTGCGGTCGGGGCGGGCGTCCGGCGCGAATCGAGCCAGCGCTGCCAGTCGGCCTCGTCGTGCGCAACAACGATGAAGCCCATCAGCGAATGCGCGCCGCCACAGAACTCCGCGCACTGGCCGCCGTAGCTGCCGGCCTTGTCGGCCTGCAGCTTCAGCCGGTTGACGCGGCCCGGGATCATGTCCATCTTGCCGCCGAGCTTGGGTACCCAGAAACTGTGGATCACATCCTCGGAGACCATCTCGATGACCACCGGCCGCCCGACCGGGATGTGCAGCTCGTTGGCATCGGCGAGGATCTCGTTGCCGGCCGCATCGAGGTAGGAGACCCGCCACCAGTAGATGTTGCCGGAAACCCGCATCCGCAACTCGTCGCCCTGGATCGTCGTCAGCCCGGCGACCATCGTCGTGCCCCAGGCCAGCAGCAGGAACAGCACGCCGGCCGGCAGCACCAGCCCGAACCACTTGACGACCCGCTCTCCGCCGAGCTTGGCGCGCAGTTCGTCGCTGCCGTACAGCGCGACCCACATCGCCACGCAGACGAGGAGGAAGATACCGACCACCATCGCGATCAGCACCCAGGCCAGCGTCGAAACGGTGTTCGAGAACGGGCCGTGCGGATCGAGCACCGGCGGTGGCCAGCCGCTCAAGGCCTCAGCGAGACTTGAGCTGGAGGAGGTAGGCTGTGACATCGCGAGCTTCCTGGTCTGTCATCGCAATGGCCGGCATTGCCGTGCCCGGCACCATCGCGGGTGCATTGCGGATGAATTGCATCAATGTGCCGGGCTGGTTCGGCAGCCGGCCGGCGATCAGGCCCTGGTCGCCGAAACCGTCGAGCGACGGGCCGAGGCTGCCGCGCGGCCATTTCCGGTCGGGGAATGAATGGCATGCGGTGCAGCCCTTGTCGAATACCAGCTGGCGAGCCCGCCCGAGGTCGACGTCACCGAGCGTCGGCGTGCGGTCGGGCGGTCCGTCGCAGCCGATCAGGCTGGCGCAGGCCAATACGAGCCACCGGCTGGCCCGAACTGCGCGATGATCACGCATGCCCGAAGCCCCGCGCCCCGCCATCGCCGACGAATCAGCGGCCATGTTCATTGATCCTTCGCCCCATCGGCCAGGCCGGCTGCGCCACCGCCTGCGGGAGGGCACGGCCGTCCTGCTCGCGTGCATCGCGCTGGCCGCGTGCACCGACCGCATGCAGCCGACCGACGACCGCTGGGGTCGCAGCGGCGAGCTGATTGCGATGAGCGGCGGTGAAGGCGGTGCGCGTTACGCCTGCGCCACCTGCCACGGCACCCGCGGCGAGGGCAACGGATTCGATGCGCCGCGGCTGGCCGGCCTGCCGGCCGGCTACCTGCAAAAGCAGATGGAGGACTATGCGCTCGGTCTGCGGCCGCATGCGGTGATGCGCGATGTCGCGCGTTTTCTCGACAGCCACGAGCGGGTGCTGGTCGCCAATCACTATGCCGCGCTGCCGCCGCAGGCGCTGCCGCCGGCCAGCAGCGAAACCCCCGACCCGTCGGCGGCCGCGCTGTATGCCGACGCCTGCCAGTCCTGCCACGGCGTCGCCGGCATCGGCACCGCCGAGGGGCCGCCGCTGAATGCGCAGCCGGCGTTCTACCTCGCGCAGCAATTGCAGGACTGGCAGAAATCGAAGCGGCGCAATGACGGCAGGCATGTGATGGTGGAGGCGGCGCAGCGGCTGGATCCCGAGCAGGTCAGGCAGCTGAGCCTGCATCTCGCCCGGATCCCACTACACCCTGTTGTTGCGGCCCGTTGATGTCGAGCATCGATTGCAGCACGCGGTCCCGCTTCAGCAGGTAGTGCAGCACGGCGGCGCCAGCGTGGCCCGGAATCGCCAGCGCGGTGATCCAGACGATCCAGTAATGCACGCGGGCGGCACCCTGCATCAGGCTGTGCTGCAGCTGCTCCGACAACTGGTCGAACGGCAGGTTCGGGAAAGGGATGATGCCGGCAATCGACAGCGGCAGGTCGCTCGGCAGCGTCGACCACATCACCCAGCCGCTGATCGGCAGCGCGAAGAAGCTGAAATAGAACCAGGCCTGCAGCAGCCGGCTGGCGCGGCCGGAAAACGAATCCTCGTCGACGGTTTCCGGCCCGCTGACCTGGCTTTTCCAGAAGAAGCGCAGCGCGCCCAGCAGCATGATCGTCAAGCCGATCTCGGTATGGGTCTGGTAGCCGAGGTATTTGTCGCCGCCCACCGGCTGCCAGCCCAGATACCAGCCATAGCCCAACTGCACGATCATCAGCGCCGCCATGATCCAGTGGAATGCGACGCCGATCGGCGAGTACAGGCCGCGCCGGTTGTAGCCCTCGGCCCATTCGACGACCGAGACCAGGCTCATGTGGTCTTCATGTCCAGGCCGCGATCGCGCTCGGCGCGCAGCCAGCGCCAGCCGATCCAGACTGCCGCCGCCAGGTAGGCAATGCTGCCGGGAGCCCACATGATGATGCCGGCGAGCTGCTGGTCTTCGAGTGGTGCAACCCCCCAGCTCAATGCCGACGCGAAATGCGGCGGGTACAGCGGCCGCGCGGCGAAGGTGATCAGCGCACCGAGCAGGCCCATCTGCACCGTGGTCGCGAGCATCGAGGCCAGCGCGGCGGCCGGCTCGGCGCGGTTGATGGCCGACCAGAACCAGGTCGCGCTGCCGAGCAGCGTCAGCTGCATCAGCGCATACATCGCGTCCGACGACAGCGCCGCGGCATACGGCGCGGGTGCATGCCAGACCCAGAATACCGCCGCCGCCAGCGCCGTGCTCGTCCACAGCGGTGCCGGCAGCCGCCGCAGCCACGGGTCGAGGCCGACCGCCAGCAGTGGTGCGACCACCAGCACCAGTGCCATGTGGTGGACGACGCGAACCGTGAAAAAGGCCGAGCTCAGTGCACACAGCGGCGACACATAAAGCAGCACCGTCAGTGCCCAGCTGCCGCGCAGCATGTCGCGGCGCCGCCGCGCGTCAACGTGCTGCCAGCGCGCCGGGTGCCACAACGCGATCGCCATTGCCAGCAGCGCCAGGCCGAGCACCGGATCGAGGTTCCAACGACTCAGCCAGACCTCCGGCCCCGGCGCCTCGCCGCAATAGGGAATCCACCGTTGCACCACGTCCATGCTGAATGCGCCCTTCGCCGATGCCGCATCGGAACAATCGCCTGCCTGCGTCGAAGTCTAAGGCCTGAACAGCTGCCTCCGGCAATGGCGAAGGCGATGATCGGCTGAAGCCGCTCACGGCTGGTCGGCCCGTGCCGTGCGTGCGGCGCCGCTGCGCCGATCCATCAGCAGATCAGCTGCGAGCGCGCTGACCTGCTATCGCCTCGGCAGGCCCGGCCAGGGAGCTGCGCTCGATCGCGAGCACGTCGTGCTGGACTGGAGCCACGTTTGTCGTCAGCCGCGGCGCAACGTCATCAGATGCGTTCGCGCATCGGCAGCGCTTTCGAAGATGTGCGGCGCAGTGCCGCGCTGCTGCAGGGCCTCGCCGAGCTTGGCGCGCAGGAAGGCGCTGGTCGTGTAGCGCGTCACGGTTTCATAGTGGCGTGCCGCCAGTTCGTGCGCCATGTCCGTATAGGCATCGAGCACCTCGGGCGCGACGACAAAATTGTCGTAATTGACCATCGCCTGCACCTTGTGGCCGAGCGCCTCGAGCTGCGACGCGAGCGCCTCGCGGATCGCCAGCACGTCGGCCTCGCTGCGCACGACCAGCCCTTCGAAATTGGCGAAGAAGATGTCCTGATGCGGGTCGAAGACGAAGCGCTCGGCCAGCGGCCGCTGCAGCAGCGCATCGCGCAGGCCCATCGGCTCGGGACGGAAGATGGCCGGGTTCATCTGCAGCAGGTTGCGCGCGACGATCGGCCGGAAGTCCATCTGCGCGAGGATGTCGCGTTCGAGGTCGACGCCCGGCGCGATTTCGGTCAGCTCGAGGCCGTCGGCGCAAAGCCGGAACACGCAGCGCTCGGTGATGAACAGCGCCTGCTGGCCGCGCTGCATCGCGACCTGCCCGCTGTAGGTGACATGCTCGACCTGCTCGACAAACTTGCGCAGCCGGCCTTCGCGGCGGATCGCGAGTTTGCCGTCGTCGACGCCGATCTCCGCACCGCTGGCACTGAAGCTGCCGACGAAGACCACCTTCTTCGCGCTCTGGCTGATATTGATGAAGCCGCCGGCGCCGGCGAATCGCGGGCCGAACTTGCTGACATTGAGGTTGCCGTGGCGGTCCGCCTGCGCGAGGCCGAGGAAGGCGATGTCGAGCCCGCCGCCGTCGTAGAAATCGAACTGGTAGGGCTGGTCGACGATCGCCTGGGTATTGATCGCCGCGCCGAAATCGAGGCCGCTGGCCGGCAGCCCGCCGATCACGCCCGGCTCGGCGGTCATCGTCAGCAGATCGCCGATGCGCTCCTCGGCGGCGACCGCCGAAATCCCTTCGGGCATGCCGATGCCGAGGTTGACGACGCTGTTCGCCTTCAGTTCGAGCGCGGCGCGGCGGGCGATGATCTTGCGCTCGTCGAGAGCCAGCGGCTTGACCGCGCCCGTCGGCAAACGGATCTCGGCGCTGTAGCCCGGGTTGTACGGCGTGCTGAACGTCTGCCAGTGGTTTTCCGGGCGTGCGACGACGACGCAGTCGACGAGGATGCCCGGCACCTTGACCTGGCGCGGGCTCAGGCTGCCGCGTTCGGCCATCCGCTCGACCTGAGCGATCACGATGCCACCGCTGTTGTGCGCGGCGGTCGCGATCGAAAATGCCTCCAGGGTCAATGCCTCGCGCTCCATCGTCAGATTGCCGTCGGGGTCGGCGGTCGTCGCGCGGATGATCGCGACATTGATCGGGAAGGTCTTGAAGACCAGGCACTCGTCGCCAGCCAATGTGTGCAACTCGACCAGTTCGTCGACGGTGCGTTCGTTCATCCGGCCGCCGCCATTGCGCGGATCGACGAAAGTGCCGAGGCCGATCCGGCTCAGGTGGCCGGGGCGGCCACCGGCGATGTCGCGGAACAGGCAGGAGATGACGCCTTGCGGCAGGTTGTAGGCCTCGATCCGGTTTTCCATCGCCATCCGGCCGAGTTTCGGCACCAGCCCCCAGTGGCCGCCGATCACGCGGCGCACCAGCCCGTCGTGCGCGAAGTGGTTCAGCCCCTTGTCCTTGCCATCGCCCTGGCCGCCGGCATAGACCAGCGTCAGCCCGCGCGGTTCGGCGCTGTCGACGAAGCGCTGCTCGAGCGCGATCGCGATCTCTTCGGCGAATCCGATCCCGACAAAACCCGACGTCGCGACGGTATCGCCATCGCGGATCAGGCGCACCGCATCGGCGGCAGAGGCAATCTTGCCGGCGTCACGGTTGTCGACTGCTGACAGTGTCTTGTCCGGCATCATCTCTCCAGGTTGTCGTCGGCGCCACCCCGATCGTCAGCCAAACTTTGCCCAAGAGCAATATGGCATGCGCCGCAGGAGATCTTCAGCGCTGGCGAACCGCGCTGAACCTGGCGTGCGCCCTTGACAGGCTGCGCACGCTGTAAAACACCAGCAGCGTGCCGACGATGTCGCCGATGAACATCGGCAGCAGGCCGCTCAGCGGGTCGGCCCGGTGACTGGTGGCCCAGTAATAGAGGTTGTGCAGCGAGACACTCAGCGCCGCACAGCCGAATGCAAGCAGCATCAGTTCGCTTGTCCGTACGCCAGTCAGGTTGCGTTCGATGCGCATGCGCAGCAGCATCAGCTCCACCGCGACGAGAGGCGCAAGTGCCGATGTGATCGCGATCCCGACGGCCTTGCCGATCGAGGAATTTTCGATCGCCAGCATGCTGATCAGGCTGCCGAGAAACAATCCGATCGCCGCCAGCGGGCCGAAGACGAGCACCGAGATCAGGCGGGCCGCTGCCGGAAGAAAAATCCAGTCGATGCCGGCCGCCCACTTGGCTGAAAAGATCGAGTCGTTGATGAGGTACAGCGCAAGCCACGCCGTCATCGGGAAGCCCACGGCAATCGCGACAGCGGGCAATTGATTCGGTGGCATCCCAGACATCACTGATGCTAACCGGGAAGGCGTCAGCGCCCGGTCGCTTTTTCCATGCAGCGACTCAGCGCGGCGTAATACTGTTTGGCGCGAGGCGTCAGCTCGACATATTTCGAGCGCTGGTCGTCGGCCTTCTCGACATAGGTGATCAGCCCGAGCTTGCGCAGCGATTTCAAGCGCCGGTGAACCGTCGAAGGGGAGGTGTCCGGTTCGCAGTTCATCGCCTGCAATACCGTCACCGGTTCACCGTTGGCCCATAACGCCGCCAACGCATTCAGCAGGCGCTCTTCGACAGGGTCGAGCACGGGCACCGACGGCAAGCCGCGAATGGCCTGCACCAGGTTGAGGAAGCGAAGGTAGGACTGTGTCATGGCGTGAGGCCCTCCTGTTCGGGCGAGGACAACGCTTCATTTTAAGGTCGTGCGCGGCAGCCTCACGATGGTGCCGGCTGCGCTGCGCAGCGCAGCACAAGCTACGGGTTTGACCTGATTTGGTGCGCGGGAAGGGCTGTCAAACTAGTTGCCAAAGTGATAACGATTGCCAAAATGACTTCGGATGGTGCTGACTGTCCCCAGTCCCCGGAATGATCCGCAGCCGGCATCGGGAATGCCGCGAAAGTGCAGCCGATCGGGTCGCGCAGAACCAAGGTTGGAGGAGCCTGCGCTACACAGCGCGCAGGCTTTCATGCGGGCGCTGCGGGAGGGCTGATCGGCCCCCGCAGTCGACTCGTCTTGCGCCCAGTCGATCGATCGAGATGGTGGCACGCAACGTGCTCAAGGATTTTCAAAATGACAACGATCATCAAAGTGACATCTACATACCAGTCTTGATGGCACTTTGACTTCGCTGCCAGTCGTCCCCCCCCCCCCCCAACCCCACTGAGAAGGTCCATACGATGAAGATTTCCCGACTGCCGATCCTTGCTGCTGCCCTTGGCGTGAGTCTGATGGCTGGCTGTGCCACCGGTGGCAAGACCATTCATACGACCGGCAACGTCTATCCGGCCATCGGCCCGTATTCGCAGATGGTCCAGTCCGGCAATACCTACTACCTGTCGGGCGTGATTCCGCTGAACAAGGCGGGCAATGCCATCGAAGGCACGACGATCGAGGAGCAGACCCGATTGGTGCTGACCTATATCGGCGAAGTGCTGAAGGCGCAGGGCATGAGCTACGACAACGTCGTCATGTCGAACGTCTACATGAAGGATCTCAATGAATTCGGCAAGATGAATGCCGTCTACGGCGAGTTCTTCAAGTCCCGCGCCCCGAGTCGGGCCACGGTCGAGGTCGCGCGGCTGCCGCGTGACGTGAAGATCGAGATCGCCGTCATCGCGACCAAATAAACCCTCGGCGCAGCAGCTGCGCCTTCCATGTTTCTCGCATCACCCCGCAGGCGCCTCCCGCCTGCAGGTTGGTCGGGCTCGTCCCTGCGAGCCGCATCGCCTACCCAGTCCAGTCCCTACCGAGGAATCACGACATGTCGAATTCATCTTCCACCAGTTGCAGCCCATCCTCCGACTTCGATCAACAAGGCACGCAGAGCTGGTCGCCGAAACGCCGCGACTTCATGCGCGTGCTCGGTGTCGGCGCCGGTGCGCTGGCCACCGGCGGCCTGTTCGGCTGCGGCGGCGCCACCGCGGCTTCCGCAGCGGAGAATCAACGCCTGGCATTGCTTGCCGACGAGGCCTTCTGGACCCAGGTGCAAAGCCGCTTCCTGCTCGACAGCAGCAAGCTGTACATGAACATCGGCACCGCGGGGTCGATGCCTCGTTCGGTCGTCGAAAGCTACAACGCCGAGAACCTTGATTACGCGCGGGAGTCGCGCAATGGCTACGGCAACTTCGCGACCCAGCGCACGGCCCTCGCACCGGGCTTCGGCGTCGACCCGGATGAAATCGTCATCAGCGGCAATACCTCCGACGGGATGAGCAAGGCCATCCTCGGCATCCCGTGGCAGGCCGGCGACGTCGTCATCACGACCAACCATGAACATCCCGGCGGTTATGTGCCGTTGGGCATCGCCGTCGAGCGTTACGGCGTGATCGTGCGTCGGGTCACGCTGCCGGCCGGCGACGGCAACGTGCGATTGTTCGATGGCAGCAGCGCTCCGCACAATGCCGCGCTGTATCGCACGCTGTTCCGCAACGAGGTGCTCGCGGCGCGAGCAGCCGGCCAGCGTGTGCGCGCGATCATGTGGTCGTCGCCGACCTACCTGACGGGCATCATGCTGCCGATCCGCGAGATCATGCAGGTCTGCAAGGAATTCGACCTGATCTCGATCTGCGACGGTGCCCACCTGCCCGGCATGATGGCCTACAACTATGCCGACCTCGGGGTCGACTTCATGGCCGGCGCCGGCCACAAATGGCAGTGCGGACCGGGCGGCACCGGCATCCTGATCGTGCGCAACAAGGCGCGGGCGAATGCCGCAGCCACGTTGCCGCCGTATTTCCCGGTCATCACCAGCAGCGCGACGCAGCAGGCCGGAACCTTCGGCACCCGGCCGTCGCGCATCGGCGGCGGCGGGCAGGTGCCGTGGACGCAGCGCGGCGACTATGACATCGCGGCGGTGCTGCAAAGCATCGGATCGATGAATACACCGGCCATCAATGCGGTGACGAAGGCCGGCGCCGATTGGGACGCGATCGGGCGCAAGAAGATCGAAACCTATGTGCTCGGCCTGTCGAACTACACGAAGGAGCGCATCATCGAGATCTGGGGTTCGGCCGATGCGCTGTATTCACCGCGCGACCCGGGTCTGCTCAGCGCGCTGACGTCGTTCAACCCGTTCCACGGCATCGACGGCTCGAAAAATCTGATCGCCCGCAGCACTGCAACCAATGCGACGATCTCGCAGTCGCCATCGGCGAACCTCGTCTCGCGGGCGAACAGCGAGCGCAGCATCATCGTGCGCAATACGTCGACACCGAGCATCACCGGTGCGGGCACTCTGCAGACGATCTACCCGATCCGGATGTCGACGCACCTCTGGCACGACCCCGCCGACATCGATCGCGCGCTGCTCGCGATCCGCGAACTGGCGGTCGAGATCGCCACTGTGGCCAGCTGATCGGCGAGCCGCCGAATTCGGTGGCATTTTCGGGGGCCGGGCCGGAAGAGCCCGGCCTGCCGACGACAGCGGTCCTGGAAATCAGCGCGGTCGAGGCGCAAACTATGCATCCGACGAGCCAGCGGCCGTGACGGCGGCGCGCTGGCCGCTTGTCTTTCCCGTGCCAAGGAGGATGCCATGTCGATGCCCGAACGCCTGTCGAACTACCTCGACCAGCGTGGCGCCCGCTACGAGCTCCACGCCCATGAACCCAGCCACAGCAGCGCCGAGACGGCGCGGATGGCGCATGTGCTGCCGCACTCGCTGGCCAAGTCGGTGCTGCTCGAAGACGACGACGGCGCGGTGATGGCGGTCGTGCCGGCCGACAAGGTCGTGCAGATCGGCCAGCTCGCGCGGCTGCTGGGTCGCCGCCAGTTGCACCTGGCCGACGAGGACCGTGTCGCCGAATTGTTTGCCGATTGCGAGCGCGGTGCGGTGCCGCCGGTCGGCATGGCCTGGGGCATCGAGACCATCGTCGACGACGAGCTCGAGGCCAACGACGTGGTTTATATGGAATGCGGCGACCACCAGTGCCTGCTGAGCATGCCGCACGAGCAATTCCATGCGCTGATGGGTGATGCCCGCCACGGGCAGATCTGCGCCAGGCCGCACCACTGAGGGGTGCGCCGGCGTCGGCGGTCAGCGCACGCAAAGGCCGGTCATTCGTCCGCAACGCGGCGCTCAGTGGCCGCGGTGACCCTGCCGTCGCCATAGTTGCTGCTTGAAACTGGCGCCAGCTTTCTGCAACTCGACAGCCCGAACCACTTCATGCTGACCGACGAGCCGGCGTGGGCCAGGCTGGTGGCGGCGATGCACGATTTCCTGCCGTCGCCGGCCAGCCATCTCGGGGTATTCGCCAAACTGACCGAACGCGAGCGCGAGCTGCTCGATTTCCTTGCCCGCGGGCTCGACAACCACCAGATCGCTGCCCACCTGGGTATCAGCGAGAAGACGGCGCGCAACCATGTCTCGAGCATCTTCGCGAAGCTGATGGTCGAGTCGCGCAGCCAGGCGATCGTGCTGGCGAAGGACGCCGGTTTCGGCGCCCGCCAGCAGCCGGTTTGCTGAAACCGGGACAGCGGTCCTGCATCCGGGCCGCATCGCCCGCGCAGCGCAAGCGGTGGCGGGACAACAGGCCGATGGCCTGCTACCGGCTTCGCGCGCATGCTTTCTTCGTGGCCGGCGATGTGCCGGCTTCGTTCGCGAAGGAGCATCCGATGAGTGCGAACCCGCGCCGAGCCGCCAGACTCTTTCGATGGCGATTTCGCCCGGCAGCTGCGCCAGGCCGCCTGGCACTGGCATTTCGCCTGCATCGGCACCCGGTTTTTGCTGACACTGCAACGGCCGGCAAACGCCGGAACGGCTGTAACCATCGGTTGCTCTTACCGATATCGGCGGTTCGCCGCCTCGACAAAGGAGCACCCGATGAACATCACTCCTGAATTGCCAGGGCGCGGGGCGACGAAGCTGTTGTCTCGGTGGCTGCGCAGCTGCTGCGCAAGCGCGATCTTTGTCGTGGTGCCGCTGCAGGCGGCGCCATTGACAGCTGTCGAGCCGGCGTCGACGCAGCGCATCGAATCGTTGACGGTTGCCGAACTGAAACGCGACTACCTGATGTGCAACCGAGCGGTGCTGCAAGGCCGCACCGATACCCCGCTGATCCAGCAGTGCTCGATCATCTACGAGCAACTGAAGCAGCGTGCCTTTGGTGGCGACTACGGCCGGCTGTACGTCTGGTCGCAACAGAACCCGGTCCGGCAGACCAGCCACTGAGGGCCTTGGCCCCGTGAAGGCGGCGTAAGGCCGCAGTTCAAGCTGGCGCGCGCTGCCACATCCAGTGCGCACCGGCGGCCACCTCGCGGAAGCCGGCGCCTTCGTACAGCCGCAGTGCGACCGGCTTGTCCTGCCGCACCGTCAGGTGCAGACGCGGCAGCGCGCGTTCGATCAGCGCCCAGCGCGCCGCGGCCGTCAGCAGTGCTCCGCCGAGCCCTTGACCGCGAGCGGATTCGGCAACGCCGAGGTAGTCGACATAGCCTTCGCCTTCGACCTGCTGGTGCTGCACATAGACGTATCCGGCAAGCCGGCCGCCGGCGATGGCGACCAGCAGGCGGTGCGCATCGTCGACGCTGGCGGCGAGCGCTGCACCGGGAAGATAGGTCTGTGGAAACAGGCGGTCGTGCAGCTCGGGCAGTTCGCCGAGCAGCGGGTGCGTTTTGCCGGCGTCGATGATCGGTACTGCGCTCGCTGGCGGGCAGTCGCTGGCTTCGAGCGCCATTACCCGATGGTGCTGCAGGTGCAGGAATCCGGCAGCCTCGAGAGCGCGCAGCAGTGACGCTTCGTCGGCCTGCGGAAAAGAATCGAAGCGGCTGATCTGCGGAAGCGCTCGCCGCAGCGCATCGATCAATGTGGCGCGCAGTGCATCGGCGTCGTCTTGCTCGTCGACCAGCGGCCCCCAGACCCAGGCGCGACCGGCCGCAGCGTCGAAGGTGGCGCCAGCCAGGCCGCCGATGGCTGCGTCGTTGGAACGTCGGCTGGCGACGATGAAAACCGCTTTGTCTGCCGCCAGCCCGCGCATCGACTCGGCCTGCTGCTCGGGCGTCGCGCCTTGTTCGGCGTGCAGGCAGCGCACGCGGCCGTCGGCGCGCTGATTCCATTGGTGCACCAGCGGCGCAAGCGACGGCCAGTCGGCGGGCAAAGCGCGGCGGCAATTCCACATGGTCGCGCGATGATAAGGCGGGGTTGCAGCCGCCGTTCGGGCACGCATCGCGATGCCGGCCGCAGGCTACGGCGCGATGCCTGGCCGACGCTCGCCGGCGCACCGAGCGCTCGCACTTCGTCGCCGGCGCGCGCCGAGTTGGTACCATGGCTCGATGCTTGTTCCATTCGCGTCGAGGGGGGTGCCGTTGGCCGCCCCGACCGGAGGCACGCGCGACGGCAGTCCGTTCCTTGGCTGCCTGCGGCGGCTGGCCCGCCACGCCGTGGCTGCGCTCGGCCTGCTGCTGGCCACTGCGGCGCTGGCGGCGGATCCCGCCGCGCTGCGCGTCGGTGCCGCCGACGACGACCTGTCGGTGCTGTTGCGCATGGCGAAGAGCACCGCCGACCTGCCGCGGGCCGGCATCGCGCTGGACATGGAGTCGTGCACCTCTGGTGCCGACTGCGTCGAGAGGTTGTTGCGCGACGACTTCGACCTGGTCGCGGCGAGCGCATTTCCGATCGTCTTCGCGGGCCTGGCCGGGCATGACGTGGTGATCGTCTCGAGCATCGCGACGCTGCGCAATTCGGTCAGCGTGATCGGCGATCGTCGAAGCGGCATCGCCGATGCGGGCGACCTCGCGGGCAAACGGGTCGGCGTCGTCAAGCGCTCGAGCGGCGATTTCGTGCTCGACTCGCTGCTGCTGACCCGCGGCGTCGATCCGTCGCTCGTCGAGCGCGTCGACCTGGCCACCGGCGAGATGCCGCAGGCGCTGGTTCAACGCCGCATCGACGCCGTCGTCGTCTGGTCGCCGCACCGCGAGCGCGTTGCGCAGGCACTTGGCCCGAATGCGGTCTCGATACCGATCCCCGGGCTCTACACCGCTTCGTACAACCTCGTGACGACGCGTGCCAAGCTGGCCCGGCATGGCGCGGCGATCGAGTCGCTGCTGCGCGAGCTGGCGACGGCCGAGCAGCGGCTCGACGACGAGCGGCAGATCATCAGGCTGCTGCCCGGCGCCGACGCGCGCTCGACGCAGAACCAGGTCGATGCGTGGCAACGCCTGCACCCGTCGCTGTCGATCGAACCGTCGCTGGTCCAGCAACTGCGCAGCCTGGCGCGCTGGGCGGTGCGGGAAGGCCATGCGCCGGCTGGCGCCGGGATCGATGCGGCGGGAATGGTCGATTCGTCGCTGCTGCGCCGCGTTCGGCCGCATGCGACCGAACGCCCATGAGGGGGCTGCGACGATGCTGATACGCCGCCAGATCGGACTGACAACCATCGTCGTGGTCGTCCTCGCGGTGGCCAGTCTCGCGGTGATGGAACTGGGGAGGCGCGCAGCAGCGGCCCAGGTTCTCGGTCGCCAGGACGCGCAGCAGATCAACCACCGCGCGGTGGCGCTGCTGGCGTCGACGCACCACTTTCTGCTTTTCCCGGGCCAGGAGACGGCCGGCGAATGGCGCGAGCGTCTGGCGGCGATGGCGGACAGCGTCAGACATGTCCGCGAGCGTTGGCCCGGCCTCGCGCTCGCGCCGCTGGCCGCGTCGCTGGCCGGGCTCGAGCCGCTGTTCACGCTGCTCGAGCAGGCCGAGCTCAACCCGGCGCCGACGCCGGGCGCAAGCGCCGATCTGCGCGCCAGGCGCAGGGCGCTGCTCGTCGAGCGGCTGGTCCTTGAAACCCAGTCGACGGCCGATGTCGCTCACCGCTGGTCGTTCGACCTCGACGAGCGCATGGCCGCTGCGCTGCGCCGCTGGACTGCGCTGGCGCTGGCGCTGCAGCTGGCGCTGGTGCTGGCCATCGGCATCGCGGGCTGGTTGCTGAGCGGCGTCTTCGGCAAGCGGTTGCGGCGGCTGCACGATGCGGCCGATGCGCTGCGCAGCGGCCGGCTCGAACACCGCAGCGGCGACCGGCACGGTGACGAGATCGGCGTCGTCGCGCAGGCGCTCGACGCTGCCGCAGAAGCGCTGCAGTCGCAACGGCGCGAGCTGATCACTTCCAACCAGCGGCTCGAGGCCGAGGTCGAGGTCCGGCGCATCGGCGAACGGCGGCTGCAATTGACTCTGGATGCGATGCCTGCCCGCGTCGGCTACTGGTCGGCCGATGGGCATAACCGCATCGCCAATCGTCTGCTCGCGCAGGGCGCCGCGGTTGGCGGCGGCACGCTGCATTTCGACAACCGCGACGGCGGCGTGGCAGCGGACGAGTTGGCGCAGCTGCGCCGGCAGGTGCTGGCCGGTGAGACGGTCGTGGTCGAACGCGGCGTCGAAGGCCGGCGCATCCAGACGATCCTGGTGGCTGAGCAGGGTCCGCAAGGCGACGTCAGTGGCTTCCTGTCGCACGAGATGGACGTCACCGATCAGCGCCGCCTCGAGCGCCGGATTGCCGACAGCGAACATTTCCTGACGGCGCTGACCGCCGCGGTGCCGTTGCAGCTTGGTTATGTGGATGCCGATGGGGTGCTGCGCTTTGCCAACGCGGCCTGGTGCGCTGCGGCGGCGGGCCGCCCGGACACGCTGGTCGGTGGATCATGGGCCGCCGGCCTGCCGGAGGCGCGGCGGCTCGCGCTTGCGCCGCAGGTCGAGCAGGCGCTGGCCGGATCGCCGATCCGGCTCGAGCGCGAAGAGCGTTTCGGCACCGGCGGCGGGCCACGCATCGTCGAGTACCAGTTCGTGCCCGCCAACGTCCAGCACGGCGGCGGGATGTTCTGGATCGGCGCCGACGTCAGCGAGCGCCGGCGCGGCGAACAGCTGCTGTCGACGATCGCGGCGCTGGCACCGAGTGGCATGCTGCTGGTCGGGCGCGACGGCGACATCCGCTTTGCCAATGCAGAGGCCGGGCGCATCTTCGGCTACGAAGTGGCCGAGCTGACCGGCATGCCACTGCTGTCGCTGCTGCCGGATGAGCAGCGCGACGCGCATCGCGGGCTGCAGCAGCGGTTTTTCGAGAACCCGGTCGACCGCCCGTTGTGGGTGCGCAGCGATCTGTCGGGGCGGCGCCGTAATGGCAGGGCGGTGCCACTGGAGATCGGCCTGTCGGCGGTCGAAACGACGACCGGCACCGCGGCGCTCGCGCTGGTGCTCGATGTCAGCGAGCGGCGCGCCCAGCAACGACGCCTCGAAGCCGCGCTGGCCGGTCGCGAGACGCTGTTGCGCGAGTTCTACCACCGCGTCAAGAACAATCTGCAGATGGTGCACAGCCTGCTGCGCATGCAGTGGCGGCTGCTGCCCGACGAGCCGGCTCGTCGCGCGCTGGAAGATACCGCGCGCCGCGTGCAGGCGATGGCGCTGGTGCACGAGCAGTTGCGCGAGGCGCATCACGGCGCAACACATGTCTCGCTGACAAAGTACACCGCCGAACTGCTGAAGCTGGCCGGCGAAGCCGCCGGGGCCGCCGGCCGCGGCATCGTGCTGCATGCGGCGGTCGAGCCGATCGACGTCACCGTCGAGCGTGCATTGCCGTTCGGGCTGCTCGTCAACGAACTGGTCAGCAATGCGCTGCAGCACGCATTCGAATCGGCGACGGGCGGCAGGATCGATGTCGAACTGGGGATGCGCGACGGTGTGCCCTGCCTGCGTGTCGCCGACGACGGCATCGGCATGCCACCGGGATTCGAAGTCGACGGCGTCGAATCGATGGGTTTGCAGCTCGCGGTGGCGTTGGCCGGCCAACTGGGCGGCGCGCTGAGCTTCGCGAACGCCAACGGGGACGCTGAGCGGCCCGGCACGGTCGTCAGCAGTGGCCTGGGCGATCTGCTGCGGCCGCTCGACGCCAAACCTGCGGCCGCGGCCGACCGTGCCTGAGGAGAAGTTGATGAGCACCGTTCCGGAACCCAATCGCCCTGTGGTGCCGCCATCGTCCGCGGCGCCGATCATGATCGTCGAGGACGATGCGATACAGGCCCTCGATCTGAAGCAGCAGCTGCGGGCGCAGGGCTACCGGGTGGTCGGCATTGCCGGCAGCGCCGAGGAGGCGGAGAAACTGGCCGAGCGGGAATGGCCCTCCCTGGTGCTGATGGACGTGCGGCTGCAGCATGGCCCGGACGGCGTCGACCTCGCCGCGCAACTGAACGCAAAGCGCGCGCTGCCGGTCCTTTTCGTCACCGCCTACAGCGACCCCGAGACGGTTCACCGCGCCGCGCGCATCGGCGCCTACGGCTTCATCACCAAGCCCTATGAGGAACGCGAACTGCGCGCAGCGGTCGAGGTGGCGCTCGCGAAGGCGGCGCTGGAGCGCCGGCCGGCGGCCGAGGAGCGCTGGTTTGCGCAGTCGTTGCGCTGCGTGCAGGACGGTGTGCTGCTGACCGATGCCAACGGCCGGTTGCTGTTTCTGAATCCGCTCGCCGAGGGCTGGACCGGCTGGGCCGAGATCGATGCGAATGGACGCCCGCTGTCCGAGGTATTGAACCTGGAACCGGCGCAGGGCATCGGCACCGGCGATCCGGCGGCGGCCCTGCACGAGGCAGTGATGCAGGGCAGTGTGCTGCAGATGTTGCCGGCCGTCGCCGCCGTCGCGCGGAACCGGACGCGCACGCTGCTCGACATCTCCTGTGCACCGATCGGCGACGAGCGCGGGCGGCGCGTCGGCAGCGTCATCCAGTTGCGCAACGCGGCCGAACGCCAGGCGCTCGACCAGCGCCGGCACGGCGGCCTGCAGCGGTTTCGCACCGCATTCGAACAGGCACCGCTCGGCATGGCGCTGGTGACGACTGACGGGCGCCTGCTCGAGGTCAACGACGCCCTGTGCACGATGCTCGGGCACCGGCGCGAGGCTTTGCTCGAGTTGCGCCAGTTCGATCTGACGGTGGCCGAAGACCGTGTCATCGAGGCGCAGATGCTGGCCTTGCTGGCGCGCGGCGACCGGGCCATCGTGCAGTTCGAGCGGCGCTGCCAGCATGCCGACGGCACGCCGCTGTGGAGCCTGACCAGTGTCTCGAAGGTGGCAGACCCGGCGGCTGGCGACGACCACGACCATGCTTCCCTGCTGCTCTACCAGGTGGTCGATTTCAGGGCCCAGCGCGAGGTTGCACAGGGTCTGGCCACGGCCGGAGCGATGCGCCTGCAGCAGCAGATCGACAGCGCGGTCGAGATGACCACCCACGCGATCCTGTCGCGCGCCAGCCATGAACTGCGCACGCCGCTCAATGCGGTGCTCGGGCTTGCTCAGCTGTTGCAGTCGACGGAAGCCAGCACGATGCCCGATCGGGTCAAGGCCTATGCCGGGCTGATCGTCAATGCCGGTGGTCGCCTGCTGAAACTGGTCAACGACCTGCTCGACCTGCAGAGCGCGGACGTCGGCACGCTGGCGATGTCGATGGCGACAGTCGGCCTGCGCGGGCAGATCGATCAGACCTTGCAGCCGCTGCGCGAGGCCGCCGAGCGGGCTGGCGTCAAGATCCGTAACGAGGTACCGGACGACTTGCGCGTGCGCGCCGATCCGATCCGCCTGCGCCAGCTGCTCGCCGAACTGGCTGACAACGTGATCAAGCATGCCCACACCGGCAGTCTGCTGCGTTGGTCGGTCGGGCCGCGCATGGAACGGCCAATGGTGAGCCTGCGCATCGACGACTGCGGCCCCGGCATGTCGGACGAGGAGCGGCAGCAGGCGTTCCGCCTGTTCCAACGGCTCGGACGCGTCGACGACGCCGGCCCCGGCCTCGGCCTTGCGCTGGCCCGTCGGCTCGCCGAACGCATGGGCGGCAAGCTGACGCTCGACACCTCGCCGGAGCAGGGCATGCGGGTCGTGCTGATGCTGCGTGGCGCCGAATAGCGGCGTTGTCTCTTGGTGCTGCGGCCGGATCCGCCAAAAGGCATCGCTGATTGAGACAGGTCAAGGTGCCCCAGGCATGCGGCGGCAGAATCTTTTTGCCGAATCTTGCAAAGGGGCACAGATGAATCCGAATGCGACACGCCGCGCAGCGGCCGTTGGCGCCAGCGCGTCGGCAGACTCCGGCACCGGGCCGGCACCGACGCCCGATCGGGCCGGGGCCGGTGGTGGCGTCGAACCAACCGGCGCCGCCGTGGCCGGTCCGCCGACGCTGGCCGACCACATCGACGAAGCACGTGTGCTGATCGACCGCCTGCAACCGAGCGAAGTGCTCGGTCCGGCGCAACGCAACATGCTGAAGGTGCAACTGGGCATCGTGCTCGACAAATCGGCAACGCATCCGGTCCTCGCGATTGCCTACCTCGATTCGGTGATCGCCCGCATCGACGGCTGTGCACTGCGCGAGTCGCCGGATACCGTGGCCGGACAGGGCGGCCTCGGCGCGGATTTCGTCACCAGCTGCGCCGCGCAGCAGCCGATCTACCGCTGCCTGCAGGGCGCGCGTTCGCAACTGCTGAAACTGCACGACGAACGCTGCGCCTGAAGCATCTGCGCTGCGGCGGGCGTGACTAGTTGCGCTCGTCGTGATCGGCGCCGCGCAATGCCGCTGCCACCTCGTCTCGCATCCGTCGCAACGCGGCCAGTTCGCTGCCCGGCGCGGCGATCGCGCTCCACACTACATCGACCAGGCTGCGCGAGGTTGCCTCGAGATCGAGTGCCGGCTCGGCAGCGCGGTCGTGTGAAATGACCTCCCACAGCAGGTGTTCGGCCGGGCCGAGCACCAGGTGGCGCAGTAGCCGCAGCGACAGGTCGCTTCGGATTTCGCCATTCGCCTGGCCGCGCGCCAGCAGCGCCATCAGCGGCGCGGTATAGCGCCGCTGCAGCGGCAGCAGGCTGTCGCCGAGCGCCTGCCCCTTGCTGCGCCCTTCGGACAGCACCAGCGCGCACAAGCCGGTGCCCTGGATCAAAAACAGCCGCAGGTGGGTGTGAATGAAGAAATCGAGCTGCGCGCGCACCGGCTGGTCGGTCGGCATGCCGGCCTCGATCGCCGCAATGATCTCGTCGTACCAGTCGCCGATCACCCGCACGCACAGCTCGCGCTTGCCGCTGAAATAGGTGAAGACGGTGGCTTCGGAAATGCCGAGCCGCTGCGCGATCTCGATCGTCGTCGCCCGCTCGTAGCCTTGCTCGGCGAGCACCTCGCGGGCGACGCGCAGAATGTCGCGGATGCGCTGCTCGCTCTTCGCGCTGGCCGCGGCGCGGCGGGCGCGGGGCGGCGGGTCTGACAACGGGGTGTCGGGCATGAGTTGAAGTTTACTCAAGAATAGTGGGCCTAGCCTTGCGACTAGGGTAATTACCTGGTCATCTCGCACAGACAAACTGGCTAAAAGTGGTTCGGTCCTATATAGTTGAGCGTTGCTCAAACATTGTCAGGAGGCCGCGTGTTCGAATCGACTTTCAGCTTTCCGCTCGGCGACGACATCGCCGCATTGCGCGACGCCGTCCGCAACTTCGCGCAGAACGAGATCGCGCCGCGCGCCGCCGAGATCGACCGCGCCAACGAGTTCCCGGCCGACCTGTGGGCCAAGCTCGGCGAACTCGGCGTGATGGGTCTGACGGTGTCGGAGGAGGACGGCGGCACCGGCCTTGGATATGTCGCGCACATGGTCGCGATGGAGGAAATCAGCCGCGCCAGCGCATCGGTCGGCCTGTCCTATGGCGCCCATTCCAACCTCTGCGTGAATCAGATCAACCGCAACGGCACGCCTGAGCAGAAGCGCAAATACCTGCCGAAGCTGATCAGCGGCGAACATGTCGGCGCGCTCGCGATGAGCGAGCCCGGCGCCGGTTCCGACGTCGTCAGCATGAAGCTGCGCGCCGAGAAGAAGGGCGACCACTATCTGCTGAACGGCAGCAAGATGTGGATCACCAACGGCGGCGATGCCGATACGCTGGTGGTGTATGCAAAGACCGAGCCGCAGATGGGCGCACGCGGCATGACCGCGTTCCTGATCGAGAAAGGCTTCAAGGGCTTCAGCGCCGGCCAGCACCTCGACAAGCTCGGCATGCGCGGCTCGAATACCTTCCCGCTGTTTTTCGACAACTGCGAGGTGCCGGCAGAAAACGTGCTCGGCGGCGAAGGCAACGGCGCGAAAGTGCTGATGAGCGGCCTCGACTACGAGCGCATCGTGTTGTCGGGCGGGCCGCTCGGCATCATGGCGGCCTGCCTCGATGTCGTCGTGCCCTTCGTCCACGAGCGCAAGCAGTTCGGCCAGAGCATCGGCGAGTTCCAGCTGATGCAGGGCAAGATTGCCGACATGTATTCGACCTTCCAGGCCTGCCGCGCCTACGGTTATGCGGTGGCCCAGGCCTGCGACCGCGGCGACCACTCACGCACGCTGCGCAAGGACGCCGCCGGCGTGATCCTCTACACCGCCGAGAAGGCGACCTGGATGGCCGGCGAGGCGATCCAGGCGCTGGGTGGCGTCGGCTATACGAACGAGTACCCGACCGGGCGGCTGTGGCGCGATGCCAAGCTGTACGAGATCGGTGCGGGCACCAGCGAGATCCGCCGCATGCTGATCGGCCGCGAGCTGTTCGCTGAGACATGCTGACCACCGCCGCTGCGAATTCGAACGGCGCTCGAGACCTGCATTGTGGGAGGGGCTTCAGCCCCGATTCGGGCTGCTGCCACACCATCAAAGCGGGGCTGAAGCCCCTCCCACAGATATTTGTTGGCCCTTGCCGCCCTCCGCCGGTGGCGCATTGATATGGCATTGATCAAATCCAAACTGAACCCCCGGTCCGAGGAATCGAAGGCCAATGCCGCGGCAATGCGCGCACTGGTCGACGACCTGAATGCGAAGCTCGCGAAGATCGCCGAGGGTGGTGGTGAGGCAGCGCGCGCAAAGCATTTGTCGCGCGGCAAGCTGCTGCCGCGCGATCGGGTCGAGATGCTGCTCGATCCGGATACGCCGTTTCTCGAGATCGCGCCGCTCGCTGCGCTCGGCATGTATCCGGAGAAGGACGGCAGCGATGCCGCGCCGGCCGCCGGCATGGTTGCAGGCATCGGCCGCGTTGCCGGTGTCGAGTGCGTGATCGTCTGCAACGATGCGACGGTCAAGGGTGGCACCTATTACCCGATGACGGTGAAGAAGCACCTGCGTGCGCAGGAAATCGCGCAGCAGAACCGGCTGCCGTGTGTCTACCTCGTCGATTCGGGTGGTGCGAACCTGCCGAACCAGGACGACGTCTTTCCGGACCGTGACCATTTCGGCCGCATCTTCTACAACCAGGCGACGATGAGTGCGGCCGGCATCCCGCAGATCGCCGTCGTGATGGGTTCGTGCACCGCCGGCGGAGCCTACGTGCCGGCAATGAGCGACGAGACCATCATCGTGAAGAACCAGGGCACGATTTTTCTCGGCGGGCCGCCGCTCGTGAAGGCGGCCACCGGCGAGGTCGTCAGCGCCGAAGACCTCGGCGGCGGCGACGTGCACACCCGGCTGTCCGGCGTCGCCGACCATCTGGCCGAAAACGACATGCATGCGCTGGCGCTGGCGCGTGAAGTCGTCGGCCACCTGAACCGCAGCAAGCACCACGGCATGGCACTGCGCGAGCCGCAGCCACCGGCCTATCCGGCCGAGGAATTGCAGTCGGTGATCCCGGTCGATACCCGCAAGCCCTTCGATGTGCGCGAGGTGATCGCCCGCGTCGTCGATGGCAGCGAGTTCGACGAGTTCAAGGCGCGCTACGGCACGACGCTGGTCTGCGGTTTTGCGCACATCGAAGGCATGCCGGTCGGCATCCTCGCGAACAACGGCATCCTGTTCGCCGAAAGCGCGAACAAGGGCGCGCACTTCATCGAACTGTGCTGCCAGCGCAAGATCCCGCTGGTTTTCCTGCAGAACATCACCGGCTTCATGGTCGGCCGCAAATACGAAAACGAGGGCATCGCCCGCGCCGGCGCGAAGATGGTGACCGCGGTGGCCTGCGCCAATGTGCCGAAGTTCACGATCATCATCGGCGGCAGCTTCGGCGCCGGCAACTACGGGATGTGCGGTCGCGCCTATTCGCCGCGTTTCCTGTGGATGTGGCCGAATGCACGGATCAGCGTGATGGGCGGCGAGCAGGCGGCCGGCGTGCTCGCCACCGTCAAGCGCGATGGCATCGAACTGAAGGGCGGCCAGTGGAGCGCCGAAGAGGAGGCCGCCTTCAAGGCGCCGATCCTGAAGCAGTACGAGGTGCAGGGCCACCCGTATTACGCCAGCGCGCGCTTGTGGGACGACGGTGTGATCGACCCGGCCGATACGCGCCGCGTGCTCGCGCTCGGCCTGTCGGCAAGCCTGAATGCGCCGATCCCCGATGCGAAATTCGGCATCTTCCGGATGTGATCGGATGAAGAAGCACGGTGTTGCCGCAGCGCCTGTAGGAGGGGCTTCAGCCCCGATTGATCGGCTGCGATCCGGCCTCCATCCCGAATCGGGGCTGAAGCCCCTCCCACCATTTCGAGAGCAAGCCCATGTTTGACAAGATACTGATCGCGAACAGAGGTGAGATCGCGTGCCGCGTCGCGAAGACCGCACGTCGCCTCGGCGTCAAGACCGTTGCGGTCTATTCCGATGCCGACGCGAATGCACAACATGTCCATGCCTGCGACGAGGCGGTGCATGTCGGCGGCAATGCGGCGAAGGACAGTTATCTGCAGTGGCAGCGCATCCTCGATGCGGCGAAGGCCACCGGTGCACAGGCGATCCATCCGGGTTACGGCTTTCTCAGCGAGAACGAGGATTTCGCGCGCGCCTGTGGCGATGCCGGCCTCGTCTTCATCGGCCCGCCGGCCGATGCGATCGCCGCGATGGGCAGCAAGTCGGCCGCGAAGGAACTGATGGACAAGGCCGGCGTGCCGCTGGTGCCGGGTTATCACGGCCGCGACAACGATCCGGCGCTGCTGCAGCGCGAAGCCGAGCGGATCGGTTTTCCGGTGCTGATCAAGGCCAGTGCCGGGGGCGGTGGTCGCGGCATGCGCCGCGTCGACAAGGCCGAGGATTTTGCGTCTTCGCTCGCTTCGTGCCAGCGCGAGGCGCAGGCCAGCTTCGGCGACGACCATGTGCTGGTCGAACGCTACGTGACAAAGCCGCGGCATATCGAGATCCAGGTCTTTGGTGACAGCCACGGCAACATCGTCCACCTGTTCGAACGCGACTGCTCGGTGCAGCGCCGCCATCAGAAGGTGCTCGAGGAGGCGCCAGCGCCGGGCATGAGCGCCGAGCGCCGTGCCGAGATGGGCGCCGCGGCGGTGGCCGCGGCGAAGGCGGTCGGATATGTCGGCGCCGGCACCGTCGAGTTCATCGCCGAACAGCGCGACGATGGTGACATCCGCTTCTATTTCATGGAGATGAATACCCGGCTGCAGGTCGAGCATCCGGTCACCGAGGCGATCACCGGCCACGACCTCGTCGAATGGCAGCTGCGCGTCGCCTCCGGCGAACGGCTGCCGGCACTGCAGGACGAGCTCAAGATCCACGGCCACGCGATCGAGGCGCGCATCTGCGCCGAAAACCCCGACGCCAATTTCCTGCCGGCCACCGGCACGCTGAAGGTGCTGCGCTGGCCCGACCACGTCGATTTCCAGCGCAATGCCGACGGCAACGACTTCCACGACCCCGCGCCGGTGCGTGTCGATGCCGGCGCCCGCGAAGGCGACGAGATCAGCCCGCACTACGACTCGATGATCGCGAAGCTGATCGTCTGGGGCGCCGACCGCGAGCAGGCGCTGGCCCGGCTCGATGCGGCACTGCGGCAGACCCACATCGTCGGGCTGTCGACCAATGTCTCGTTTCTCGGCCGCGTCGTGCGCAGCGAGTCGTTCAGCAAGGCCAATCTCGATACCGCATTGATCGAGCGCGAACGCGAGGCGCTGTTCGGCGTGCCGGGCCTGCCGCTCGAGCTGGCCGCTGCCGGTGTCGCCGCGCATGCGCTGCAGCAGGAGGGGGCACTCGAAGACAGCGACCCCTGGTCGCGGCGTGACGGCTGGCGCATCCACCGCGGTGCGCGGCGCCGTTTCGACCTGCTGATCGACAAGACGCATCACCTGGCGACGCTGGAGCGGTTGCACGGCGGCGGGCTGCGCCTGGGCATGGGCCTTGGCGCTGCAGGCGCCGATTCGCACAGCTGGAAATTCTCGGCACGATCGCTTGGTGCGGGCCGCCACGATGTATCGCTCGGCGACGAGCGTCATCGATTGACGGTTTATGCCGATGGCGAGAAGCTCGCGGTGTTCGGCAATGCCGGCGAGATCGAACTGCAGGACTTCGATCCGATTGCGCATGCCGCCGATGGCGCAGGCGAGGGCGGCCGGCTGACCGCGCCGATGCCCGGCAAGGTGATCTCGCTGATGGTCAAGGCCGGCGACAACGTGAAAGCCGGCCAGCCGCTGGCGGTGATGGAGGCGATGAAGATGGAACATACGCTGGCCGCGCCGCGCGACGGCGTCGTTGCCGAACTGCTGTATGCGGTTGGTGACCAGGTCACCGAAGGCGCCGAATTGCTGCGTCTGGAAGGAGTGTCGTGATGGGTCGGAACAAGCTGCCGCAGCGCGTCAAGCTGGTCGACGTCGGCCCGCGCGACGGCCTGCAGAACGAGAAGCAGCCGGTATCGACCGGCGACAAGATCGAGCTGGTGCACCGGCTGCAGGCGGCCGGCCTGCACGAGATCGAGACCACCAGCTTCGTCAGCCCGAAATGGGTACCGCAGATGGCCGACAACAGCGCGGTGATGGAAGGCATCGAGCGGCAGCCCGGCGTGCGTTATTCGGTGCTGACGCCGAACCTGAAGGGGTTCGAGGCGGCGCTCGCGACCCGGCCCGACGAGATCGTCGTCTTCAGCGCCGCCAGCGAGGCTTTCAACCAGCGCAACATCAACTGCTCGATCGCCGAATCGATCGAACGTTTCGCGCCGGTCACCGAAGCGGCGCGGGCCGCCGGCATCAAGGTGCGCGGCGCGATCTCGTGTTCGGTCGGCTGCCCGTATGAAGGCGAGATCGCACCGGAACGGGTCGGTCTGGTCGCGAAGCTGATGAAGCAGATCGGCGTTGACCATGTCGGCGTTGCCGACACCATCGGCGTCGGCACGCCGCACAGGGTGCAGGCGGCGCTCGAGGCGGCGCTCGAACACTATCCGCTCGAAGAGGTCAGCGGCCATTTCCACGATACCTACGGCATGGCGCTGGCCAACATCATGGCCAGCCTCGAACTCGGCATCGCGACCTTCGACACCAGCGTCTCCGGCCTCGGCGGCTGCCCGTATGCAAAAGGTGCAACCGGCAATGTCGCGACCGAGGATGTCGTTTTCCTGTTGCACGGCCTCGGCATCGAGACCGGCGTCGACCTCGACCGGCTGATCGACGCCGGCACCTTCATCCGCGGCGTGCTCGGCCAGCCGAACGGCTCACGCGTCGCGCGGGCGGTGCTGGCAAAAAGGGCCGGCTGACCGGCGACGATGCGCATCCTGCTCGCCGAGGATGAAAAGGAACTGGCCAGCTGGCTGGTGCGGGCGCTCGAGCAGGCCGGTTTCCAGGTCGACTGGGTCGACGACGGCCGGATGGTTCGGCGCTCGATCAAGGCGACGCGCTACGACGCGCTGATCCTCGACCTCGGCCTGCCCGGCATCGGCGGCCACGACATCCTCAGCGATCTGCGCGATGCCGGCGAACGGCTTCCGGTGCTGATCCTGACCGCCCGCGATTCGCTGATCGAGCGCGTCAACAGCCTGCATGGCGGCGCCGACGATTTTCTTGCCAAACCGTTCGAGCTGGCCGAACTCGAGGCGCGGCTGGTCGCGTTGATCCGGCGCGCACGCGGCACCGACCATCCACGCTTTGCCTGCGGGCCGCTGAACTACGACTCGGCGACCAAGCAGTTCACGCTCGCGCACGAGACGCTGAACCTGACGCCGCGCGAACACGGCGTGCTGCGGGCGCTGATCCAGCGCAGCGGGGAGCCCTTGTCGAAACCCGAGATCCTCGAGCGGGTCTTTTCCGACGAGCAGGATGTCAGCCCGGAAGCGATCGAGGTGCTGGTGCACCGTCTGCGCAAGCGGCTGGCCAACAGCCCGGTGCAGATCACGACGCTGCGCGGGCTGGGTTATGTGCTCGAATGCGCCGACTGAGCCTGGACCGCTGGCATCAGGCCAGCCTGCGGCGCACGCTGCTGCTGGTGCTGTTTCCCGGTCTGCTGGCGCTGGTCGGCGCCGAACTGTGGCTGACCTGGCGCACCGCGGAAGCTGCAGCGAATGCGGCCTACGACCGCTCGCTGCTCGGTGCGATCAAGGCGATGGACGCCAATATCTCGACCGCCAGCGGCGGGCTCAGTGTCGAGCTGCCCTATGTGATGCTGGAATTCTTCGAATTGACCGCCAGCGGCCGCGTCTATTACCGCGTGGCCACCGAAGATGGCCTGGTCGAGATTGGCAATGCCGACCTGCCAGAGGCGCCGCGGGCGCTGATCACCGGCGCACCACAGTTCAGCGATGCGGTTTATTACGGCGACCCGATTCGGATCGGCTCCTATGCGCGTGTGCTCGATCGGCCGCTTGCCGGCCAGGCGAACGCGGGACGGGTCGTCATCCAGGTCGCCGAGACGATCGAGTCACGCACCGATTTCACCCGTTCGCTGGTGCTGCAGACGGTCGCCCGCGACCTGCTGCTGATCGTTGCCGCCGCGGGGCTGCTGGCGCTCGCGGTCGGCTGGGCGCTGCGCCCGCTGGCGCGCCTGCGCAGCGAGGTGCAGTCGCGGCCGGCGACCGATCTGACGCCGATCTCGACGCGCGGCATACCGGCCGATGTGCAGCCGCTGGTCGAGGCGATCAACCACCATGTCGAGCGCAATCGCCGTTCGGCCGAGGCGCGTCGCCGTTTCATCGACGATGCGTCGCACCAGCTGCGAACGCCGCTGGCGACGATGGCGACGCAGGTCGGTTATGCGCTGCGCGCCGACCCGCAGCAGCAACGCGATGCGCTGCTCGCGATCCGGTCCCAGCTCGACGAGACGGTGCGCCAGACCAACCAGATGCTGGCGCTGGCACGGTCCGACAGCATCGACATCGCGCCGGAAGCGGTCGATGCCGGCCGTCTGATCGACGAGGTGACCCGCCAGTGGTGGAGCGAGGCGCGCGAGCAGGGTGTCGACCTCGGCCTCGAATCGGACGAGGCCGGCCCGGTGCGCATCCTCGCCCAGCCCGGGCTCGTGAAGGAGGCCTTCGGCAACCTGCTGCACAACGCGATCCGTTATACGCCGCGCGGCGGGCACGTCACTGCGCGCTTGTCGGTGCGCGACGGTTTTGCAATGCTGGCGGTGCTCGACGACGGCCCGGGCATCCCGCCCGACGAGATCGATCGCGCCGGCGAACGCTTCTTCCGCGCCAGCAATGTCGGCAAGTCGGGTTCCGGCCTCGGGCTGGCAATCGTCCGCTCGGTCGCCGAGCGGCTCGGTGGCCAACTGCAGCTGGCCAATCGTGCCGAAGGTGGGCTGCTGGCCGAGATGCGGCTGCCGTTGGCTGGTCATTCGGCCAGCGAGGGTTGATCGTCAAACCGCACGTCGAGTCGTCCAATGTCGGTGCAGGGCCTAGGGTTTGCCCGCACATTTCGCGGATCTTGGTGAAAGGCGGCTGAAAGGGGCCGCTCGATAAAGTGCCGTCATCCCTGGAGCCAAGGCCTCCAAGGACGCCACTTTCACCAAAGGAGACGAATTCCATGATCCGCAAGTCACCCCTGCTCGCCCTTGTCCTCGCCTGCTCGGCGTTTGCCGCCAATGCCGGCCCGCTCGACAAGACCGAATGCATCGCCCCGGCCAAGCCCGGCGGCGGTTTCGACCTGACCTGCAAGCTCGCGCAAAGCGCGCTGCTCGACGGCAAATATATCGCCGACCCGATGCGCGTGACCTACATGCCCGGCGGCATCGGCGCGGTGGCCTACAACTCGGTGATCGCCCAGCGCCCTGACGAAGGAAACACCATCGTCGCCTTCTCGGGTGGTTCGCTGCTCAACCTGGCGCAAGGCAAGTTCGGCCGCTACAACGAAAACGACGTGCGCTGGCTGGCCGCGATCGGTGCCGACTTCGGCGCCGTCATCGTCGCCGAAAATTCGCCGTTCAAGTCGCTGAAGGAACTGATCGCAGCGGTCAAGGCCGACCCGACCAAGGTCGTGTTCGGCGCTGGCGGCACCGTCGGCAGCCAGGACTGGATGAAGGCCGCGCTGGTCGCCAAGGCTGCCGGCATCGATCCGAAAACGATGCGATTCGTTGCCTTCGAAGGAGGCGGCGAAGCCAGCACCGCGCTGCAAGGCGGCCACATCCAGGTCTATTCGGGTGATGCATCCGAGGCCCAGCAGCAGGCCAAGGCCGGCTCGAAGATCCGCGTGCTCGCGGTGATGGCCGACAAGCGCCTGCCGGGCGACCTGGCGAACGTCCCGACCGCCAAGGAGCAGGGCATCGACATCGAATGGCCGATCATCCGTGGTTTTTATATGGGCCCGAAGGTCAGCGATGCCGATTTCAAGGTCTGGAGCGACACCTTCAAGAAGATGATGGCGACCCCGGAATACGCGAAGCTGCGCGCCGACCGTGGTCTGTTCCCGTTCGACATGGTCGGTGCTGAGGCCGACGCCTATGCGAAGAAGCGGGTCGGCGAATACCGCAAGCTGGCCCAGGACTTCGGTCTGGCTGTCGCGAAGTAATGGCGTGACCGATCGGCCGCCGACCACTGGTCGAGCGGCCGATCCCCGGTTCAAGCCAGTCCGCCGCGCCGTCGCGGCTCCAATGGAGATTCCCAATGAGTGATCGCATCCTCGGTGCGGTGTGCATTGCCGTGGCCGCTGCAATGGCGTATTTCGCCCAGGCCTACGCGCCCCCCTTTTCATATGAACCGGTCGGCCCGCGTGCCTTCCCCAGGCTGCTGGCCGCGCTGATGGCGATCGGCGGCATCTGGCTGGTGATCAAGCCCTCGCTGCACGCCAACCCCTTCCCGCCCGGTGCGGCCAAGCTCATCGGACTCAGCGTGCTGACGGTCTTCATCTACGCCCTGCTGTTCCAGATCCTCGGCTTCACGCTGGCCACCGCGCTGATGTCGGTGCCGGTCGGCATGGCCTTCGGCGGCACGTGGAAACAGGCGCTGCTCGGCGGCGTCGGCCTCGGTGTCGGTCTTTATCTGCTGTTCGACAAGCTGCTCGACGTTGTCTTGCCGACCGGTCTTCTCAGCTTCATTTTCGGAGGCCGCTGATGGAAACTCTGGGCTACCTGATTGACGGTTTCGGCGTCGCACTTTCGCCGATGAACCTGATGATTGCCGCTTTCGGCGCCTTCCTGGGCACCATCGTCGGCATGTTGCCGGGCCTCGGCCCGATCAATGGCGTCGCGATCCTGATGCCGCTGGCCTTCGCACTGAAGCTGCCACCCGAAACCGCGCTGATCCTGCTCGCTGCCGTCTATGTCGGCTGCGAATACGGCGGGCGGATCTCGTCGATCCTCCTCAACGTGCCCGGCGACGCCGGCGCGATCATGACGACGCTCGACGGCTATCCGATGGCGCGCAAGGGGCTGGGCGGTGTTGCCTTGTCGATCTCGGCCTGGAGCTCGTTCATCGGTTCGGTCATCGCGACCATCGGCATCGTCGCGTTCGCTCCCTTGCTCGCGCGCTGGGCACTGGCTTTCGGCCCGGCAGAATATTTCGCGCTGATGTGTTTTGCCTTTGCCTGCATCGCCGGCCTGATGGGTGATGCGCCGATGAAGGCGGGACTGGCGGCGATCATCGGCCTGTCGCTGTCGACGGTCGGCCTCGATTCAAACTCGGGTGTCTACCGCTTCACCGGCGGTGACGTTCACCTGTCCGACGGCATCCAGTTCATCGTCGTCGTGATCGGTGTCTTCTCGGTCAGCGAAATCCTGCTGATGCTCGAACACCAGCACAGCAGCGCCGGCATGATCAAGGAAACCGGCCGCAAGCTGTTCAACTGGGCCGAGCAGAAACTGGCCTGGTGGCCCTCGGTGCGCTCGGGCGTGGTTGGCTTCGTCGTCGGCGTGTTGCCCGGTGCCGGTGCAACGATCGCCAGCGCAATGACCTATTCGATGGAGAAGCGTCTGTCTGGCGACAGCGGCACCTTCGGTGAAGGTGATATCCGCGGCGTGGCGGCTCCCGAGGCGGCGAACAATGCGTCGGCAGCCGGTTCCTTCGTTCCGATGCTGACACTCGGCGTGCCGGGTTCGGGCACCACCGCGGTGATGGTCGGCGCATTGACGCTTTACAACATCACGCCGGGGCCGGCGCTGTTCACGCAGCAACCGGATCTGGTCTGGGGCCTGATCGCGTCGCTGTTCCTCGCCAACGTGATCCTGCTGGCGATCAATATCCCGCTGATCGGCGCCTTCATCAAGGTGCTCAGCGTGCCGAACTGGATGCTGGTGCCGGGCATCCTGGCGGTCAGCACGGTCGGCGTCTATGCGGTTCACGCCACCACCTTCGACCTGATGCTGATGGCCGGCTTCGGCCTGATCGGCTACCTGCTGCGCAAGCAGGGGGTACCGATGGCCCCGCTGATCCTCGGCTTCGTGCTCGGCGATCTGATGGAACAGAACCTGCGCCGTGCGATGTCGATCACCAACGGTGAAATCGGCATTCTGTTCGAGAGCCCGATCTCGATCGGCCTGTGGATCTGCGCCGCGACGATGGTCATCGTGCCGCCGCTGGTCCGCCGCTTCAGCCGCAACGGCCGCAACGGCCGGGTCGAGCCACTGCAGGCCTGAACCCCGGGGGCCCAGCCCCCTCCACCACAGCCCCCGTGGAACGTCGTGCAACAGCGCGGCGGGGGGTAACTCGTCCCTTCGACAAGAGAAATGTCATGCAAATCACAGGTATGTTGTACGGCGCCAGGCTGCTGAAGCTGGTCGATTTTCCGATCGCCGAAGTGCTCGGCCCCGACGCGTCGGAAAGCCAGATCAGCGACCTGATCAAGCGACATGGCCAGGTCTTCGTCAAGCCGCTGTTCAAGGGCGGTGTCGGCAAGAAGGGCAAGTCGGGGCTGATCGGCCGCGCATCCGATCTGCGAACCGCGCTGGCCGAGAAGGAGCGGCTTTATTTCGCCGAACACAAACATGGCAATGCGACGGCAAAAGCCAACGGCGTGACTTTCGAAGGCGGCGTGCCGGCCGAACACGAGGTCTATTTCTCGATCACCGACGACACGCGATTTCGCGCACCGACGATCACGATCACGCATCGCGGCGGCGTCGATATCGAGGAACTCGGCAAGGACGAGATCGTCACCGTGCCCTTCGATGCGCTGACCGGCCTGAAGGCCTTCGTGATCGCCAATGCGCTGGCCGATATCGGCGCGCCGCGCGAAATCGTCTCGCCGCTGGTGCAGCACCTGCCGAAGTTGTGGGAGCTGATGCACCACTACGGCATGACGACGCTCGAGCTGAACCCGATCCGCATGCGTCCCGACGGCAAGGGCCGCTTGACGCCGGTCGCCTGCGATTTCAAATGCGGCTTCGACCGCGACGACCCGCGCGTCGCGCGGCTCGGCCTGCCCGAACACCTGTTCGCCGCCGATGTCGGCGCGTTCGAGCAGGAAGTCAACGAACTGCGCACCCACCAGGGTCAGTCGGATGTCTTCGTGATCAACGAGCGCGGGACGATCCTCGCACCGACCTTCGGCGGTGGCGCGAACAGCCTTGTGACCGAGGTGCTCGGCGAAGCGGCGAGCATCAGCTCGGACTTCGGCGGCAACCCGCCCTACGAAAAGATGAAGGAAGTCGCGCGCATCTGCTACCGCCACTTCCTCGAGCAGTCGAACGTGCTCTTCATCATCGGCGGCAAATCGAACAACACCGATATCCACGAGACGCTGCGCGCAATGGGTGATGCGCTGCGCGAGCACTTTTCGGCGAACGGACCAACGCCGCTGTACGTGGTCGTCGGCCGCGGCGGACCGAACCTGATCCGCGGCTTCGGCGTTTTGGCCGATACCTGCGATTCATTGGGCATTCCCTACCGCTTCTTCGGCTTCGACAGCGCGATCTCCGAGGTCGTCAACTATGCGAAGAAGGTCGATGAATGGATGAAGGCCGGCGGCCGCGATGTGATCGCGAAACGCCTGGGTTTGACGGCAGTGGCCGAAGGAGAAGCAGCATGAACGCGCAGGGCATCGCGGGTTTTCCGTATTACCTCGGGGTCAACTCCCTGACCGATCTGGCCAGCCGCGGCGACCGCGTCTGCGTGCTCAATATCCTCGGCGGCGAATCGCGCCAGGTGACGCCGACCAGCCACGCTTTCTCCGGCGGCAACGTGGTCTTCGGCACCTCGCCGGGCCGCGGCGGCCAGAAGCTGAAGACTTCGGTCGGCGACATACCCGTCTTCAACAATGTCCGCGAAGGCTTGAATGCCGGGTTTTCGTTCAATACTGGCGTCGTCTATCTGCCGCCGTCGGGTGTTCGCGACGGTGTCGCCGAACTGATCCGCGTCAACCCGCAGCTGAAGAAGATCGTCATCGTCACCGAAAAGATCGCGGTGCACGATGCGCGTGAAATCCGCGCGATGGCGCAGGGCGCCGGCGTCGACATCATCGGCGGCAACTGCCTCGGTGTGGCCGATTCGTGGAGCAGGGTGCGCATCGGCGGCGCGCTCGGCGGCGATTTTCCCGATGAGACGCTGGTGCAGGGAACGGTCGCGATCTTCTCGAACTCGGGTGGCTTCACGACGACGATCGCGCAGTATCTGGGCACAGAAGGCTGGGGAACGACGACGCTGGTGTCGTCGGGCAAGGACGTCTACATCCATTACGGCGCACGCGACTTCGCGCATGCCTTCCGCAACGATGGCCGCTCGCGCGCCGCGGTGCTGTATGTCGAGCCGGGCGGTTATTACGAGCGTGATGTCGATTTCGGCAAGCCGGTCGTCGCCTGCGTCGTCGGCCGCTGGAAGGCCAAGCTTACGCGCGCGGTCGGCCATGCCGGCGCAATGGCCGGCGCCGGCGACAGCGCGCAGGACAAGGAGCGCTGGTTCATGGAGGCCTTCGGCGTCGATGCGTTGTTCACGCCGGAAAATCCGGTGGTGTCGCGCAAGGGTGCGGTCGTCACCAACATCGCACACATCCCGGACGCGCTGACCGCGGTGATGGCGGCCGGCGGCGCGAAACCCGATTTCGCGCCGCGCGGCAGCCTGTCGCTGAAACCGTGGATGGCCAACGACCAGGGCATTGCGCTGCCGGCCGAACTGGCGCTGCCGCCGGTCATCGCGCCGGAACCGTATGCGGCGCAGATCGCGGTGCTCGGCCAGCAGGTCGGCGCGGTGATCGCGCGACAGAACATGAAGGACAAGTCCGGCGCATCGGTGATGGACAGCCAGACCCAGGTCACCTCGGTGCATGGCCATTCGGTGCTCGATCTGGCGCTGCAGCCGCTGCAGGCCAATTTTGCGTTGCCGCTGGTGCATGAGGCGGCCGGGCCGAACGACCGCGCGATGCTCGACATCGCGGTTGCCGGCGAGGTCAACCTGGTCGGCGATCCGATCCTGGTCGCCGTCGACGCCGCGCGTGCCGCCGGCAATTCGCCCAATACCGTGATGGCCGCTGCGGCGTCCATCGTCGGCCCGAGGCGGGTCGAGCGTGCGCTGGCATGCACCCGGGCGCTGATCGACCTGTTCGCCGGATCCGGCCTGCAGGAAGGCCACCATGTCGAATTCGACAGTTCGGCGATCAAGCTCGACGAGGCGACACGGGCGCTGTTCACTGCGCGCGCCGACGAAGCCTCGGACACCCATCCGGCGGCAATGTTGAAAGCGGTGACGGCGCGTGGCGCGAAGTCCGTGTTCCTCGACTTCCTGCTGCGCCAGGACATCGTGTTGTCGCGCGATGCGATCCTGGCAGCGATCTCGACGACGATCGCCTGGGGACCGCTGACGCGCAAACGCATCAGCCGGCTGACCGCCGAGACACTGCCCTGGTATCTGCGCCTGTACGGCGTGATGGTCGGCGCGACGATTCCGGCCGAGCGCCACCAGTGGGGTGTGCTTGCCGGCATCCCGCAGGCCGAGCGATACGGCTCGTGGACGATGGCCGACCTCTGCTACCTCGCGATGACCGGCAAGAAGCCGAGCGACGAACAGGCCTTGCCATTGCAGCTGCTGGTCGGCCTGTTGATCTCGAACGGCCCGGGCGCAATCTCGGCGCAGGGCGCAAAAGGCGCGGTGTCGGCCGACGGCCCGCAGACGCCAGGCCGGGTGCAGATCAACAAGGCGATGGTCGGTTTTCTGACCCATACCGGCTACAGCCATGGCGGCAACGGTTTCGAAGGCATGGCCTTTTTGCTGCAGCAGTTCAAGGGGCAGGCGCTGATGGATCCGAGCGACCCGAAGCACGGGCTCGATCTGAAGGCGATGGCAACCGTTTTCGCAAAGAACTACAAGGCCGAGAAGGCCGCGGCGAAGGAGGCCGGGCTCGAACTGCGCGCCTTGCCGGGGGTGCACCATCCGGTCTTCAAGGGCAAGCCGGTCAACCACGATCCGCGCGAAGTCTTCATCGCCGAGTTCATGGCCAAACGTGGCAGCTACAACGTCTTCCATGCCTACTACCGCGAACTCGCGCAGGCCTTGTACGACGTCGGCGCGACGCCTTATGTGTTCTGCGTCAACATCGACGCGGTGATCGCCGCGCTGCTGCTGGCGCTGCTGTGGCCAGACTACACCTCGGGCGAGCTGAGCGAGCGGGATCTGGAAACGGCAGCCTTCACCGTCTTCCTGTACGGTCGGATGATCGGCGCAGCCGCCGAGATCGACGACCACCTGAACCGCGGGCGCAACATGGATACGCGCACGCCGGAATCGCAGGTCGCGTTTGTCGCCTGACAGCGCAGCAGCGACAAGAGGATCGACGATGGACATGCCCGCACACCAGTTGACGATGACGGTGCTGATGACGCCGGATACCGCCAATTTCGCCGGCAAGGTGCACGGCGGCACCATCCTGAAGCTGCTCGACCAGGTGGCATTTGCCTGTGCCAGCCGTTATTGCGGGCGTTATGTCGTGACGCTGTCGGTCGACCAGGTGATGTTCAGGCAGCCGATCCATGTCGGCGAACTCGTCACCTTCAGTGCCAGCGTCAATTACACCGGCACCTCGTCGATGGAAATCGGCATCAAGGTGGTCGCCGAAGATATCCGCAGCCAGGAAACGCGCCACGTCAACAGCTGCTTTTTCACGATGGTCGCGATGGACGACGAGCGCAAGGCGGTTCCGGTGCCGCCGCTGCGGCCGTTCAGCCCCGACGAACGGCGCCGCCATGCCGCGGCGATCGTTCGCAAGGAATTGCGCCGCGAGATGGAGCGGCGGGCGGCCGAGGCGAGGGGGCAGCCACAGCCGGCAGACCGCGGATGACGTTACCGGGTCGTAACCAAGCAACGCACTCAAGCATTGCAGAACGCCATTGCAACGCACCAGGACAGTGCGCGACCGGGCTGCAGGCCGCAGCAGCCAACGAATCGGGTTTCCCGACGCAGTTGGCCTAGGGGAATCACTTCAATTCTTTGGCCATGAAGCGGTGACGACAGCCGCGTAAGCATGTATGCTGCACTGCAACATGCCTATATCCACCACCCTGCAACTGGCGCTCGAGGACCTGATCGCCGATCTGCGACACGCTCGCCGGACCGGCGACCTGGGTCGCCTGGCACTCGTTGCGTATTGCGATGTGCGCCCGTGGGCGCGCAAGGCCGGTGAGTCCGAATTGGCCGAACTGCTGTCGGAAATGATGACCGGCAAGCCGCACACGACGCGCGAGGCCTTTCTCGACCTGATCGACCGGCTGATCTTTCAGCTGCTGACGATCCACGAGGAATTCCAGAGCGTATTGCCGGATTCCGCACCTGGCGACAACCAGCAAGACGACCGTCGCGGCGCTTCGCCGTGCTGACAGCGGCGCAAGACGATGCTGGTTGACGACGAGCTCGAATTTCTTGCAGGCCTGCTGCCGCTCGACGGCATCGAGGTGATCGAGCTCGGTTGCGGCGCGGCGCAGTTTGCGCGCCAGCTGCTGCGCCGCTACCCGGGCAGCCGCGTTACCGGGCTCGAGATCGATGCCAGGCAGCATGCGAAAAACCTCACCGATCCACAGCCGGGTCTGCAGTTCCACTCCGGTGTCGCCGAAGCGATACCGTTTGCCGATGCCGGCTTCGATCTGGCGCTGATGCTGAAATCGCTGCACCACGTGCCGGAGGCGGCGATGCCACGGGCGCTGCTCGAAGTGGCGCGGGTGCTGCGGCCGGGCGGGCACCTGTATGTGTCCGAGCCGGTTTTCGCCGGAGCCTTCAACGAGGTCGTGCGCCTGTTCAACGACGAGCAGCGGGTGCGTGCAGCGGCCCAGGCCACGATCGACGCAGCCCTCGCCGACGGCGCAACGTGGCAGCAGGTTGCCGAACACCGCTTCGACATGCCGGTGCGTTTTGCCGATTTCGCGGAGTTCGAGCAGCGGCTGATGCGCCCGACCTTCGCCGAGCACGACATCGACGATGCGAAACTCGTGGAAGTCCGCCGTGCTTTCGAGCCTCATCTCGGCCCGGACGGCGCCCGCTTCGAGCGCCCGATGCACGTCCGCCTGCTGCGTCGACGCTGAGCCGGCCTCTGCGGCCGCCGCAGCGGCTGCGTTCTACCAGTGCGCCATTGCCCGCGAGATCACCGCCGGGTCGGCATGGCGCATGTGCAACGACAGTCCGAGTGCAGCCATGTGGTTGCTGTTGCGGCCGAGGATAGCCTGGGCCAGTGGCAGGAACATCTGCTCCTCGAAACGCGCATGGGCGACGTAGGTATCGACCAGCCGCTGCACGGAGGATGCGTCGAGGTCGCTGTCCCGGCCTTTTGCGACATCCTTCAGCGCCGGTGACAGGCGCGACCACATCGCCTCGATCTGCCGGTGCTCGGCGGTCAGCCGATCGACGGTGCCCTGCACCATCTCGCGTTCCGCGCCCTTGCGTGCGCTGGCCAGCACCGCGGGGAACAGCTCGCGTTCCTCGTCGGCGTGGTGGGCGCGCACGACGTCGTCGAAAAATCCCATCGTCCGCGTTGCGATGCGCCGAGCCCGCGCCGCCGGGTCGAGCAGGTCGGGCAGGCCGCGGAACGACTCGAGCTGCGCGAGGATGCCGGCATGGCAGTGCGAAAACTCGTCGAGCGGCTGATTGTCGGAAGGGGAGGATTCGGTGCTTGTTTCGACGGTGCTCATCGGCGTCTCCAGTCCGGGCACTTGAGACGGTGCCCCGAACAGCAGACTAAGGCCGGGCCCGTCCACCGGCCTTGAGACAGGTCAAGGCATGGCCTTGCGCCCGCACGGCTGTGAGGGTCGCGCGGCGACTGCTCATGTCTCCTTGATTTCGCCTGCTTCCCGTCCCGCGCGGCGGTGCCACCAGAGGATCGCCAGCACGACCGGAATCGAGACTGCGGCAACCATCGCGTTGCCGAAGATCAGCGACAGCGAAAAGACGTTCAACGCGAGGAAGGCCGGCCGCCTGATCCGGTGGCCGAAGTGGCCGGTATAGGCCGCGCCCAGCCCCATCACCGCGACGATCGCCGACACCGTGGCGACCAGGAATGCGCCCCAGGTGAAGTCGATCAACAGCAGCGCCGGCGTATAGACGAAGGCAAACGGCACCAGCGCCTTGCCCATCGACAGCCTGAATGCGGTGGTGCCGGTGCGCATCGGCTCGCTGCGCGCAATCCCCGCGGCGGCAAACGCCGCCAGCGCAACCGGTGGCGTCACGTCGGCGAGCACGCCGAAATAGAAGACGAAGAAGTGCGTTGCCAGTTGCGGCACACCGAGCTGCGCCAGCGCCGGCGCGACGATTGCGGCCAGGATGATGTAGGTCGGCGTCGTCGGCACGCCGGAGCCCATGATGATGCAGGCGATTGCGGTGAAGAACAGGCCGAACAGGATCGTCACCTGGTTCAGCTGCAGCCAGCCGAACACGTCGAACTGCAGCACCAGCTGCGCCGCGATGCCCGACAGGTCGATCACCCAGGCCGAGAATTTGAAACCCATGCCGGTCAGCGTCGTGATGCCGAGCACGAAGCCGACGCAGGCACAGGCCGCGCCGATGCCGAGCGCCGATTTCGCACCCATCTCGAAACCCTGGATCAAGGCCCGCGGGCCGACCGTCATCCCGGTCATGCCCTTGCCCCAGGGCCCGAGCAGCTTCGGTATCCACGAGGTCAGCACTGTCAGCGTGATGCCCCAGAACGCGGCGAGGAACGGCGTGTACTGCATCAGCAGCAGCGTCACCATCACGACCAGCGGGATGAACAGATGCCAGGAACTTTTCAGCACCTTGGACAGCGACGGTATCTCCGCCGGATCCATGCCCGACAGCTTCAGCCGCCGCGCCTCCAGATGCACCATGAACAGGATCGCGAAATAGTGCAGCGCCGCCGGAATGATCGCGACCAGGATCAGCTGGTTGTACGGTATGCCGAGTGTCTCGGCCATGATGAAGGCGGCCGCGCCCATGATCGGCGGCGTGACCTGGCCGCCGCACGATGCCGAGGCCTCGACCGCGCCCGAGAAACGCGGCGAGAAGCCGACCTTCTTCATCAGCGGGATCGTCATCACGCCGGTCGTCACGGTGTTCGCGATTGGTGATCCGGAGATCATTCCGAACAGGCCCGACGACACGACGCTGACCTTCGCCGGGCCGCCGGCGAAGCGGCCGGCGGCGATCGTCGCGAGGTTGACGAACAACTGGCCGAGGCCGGTCAGCTGCGCCATGATGCCGAACAGCACGAAGTGGAAAACAAAGGTCGCGACAACGCCGACCGGAATGCCGTAGATGCCTTCGGTGCCCTTGTACAAATGGGCGACGACCCGTGGCACGCTGTAGCCGCGATGCCCGAGGCCGCCGGGCAGGTAGGGGCCGAAGATGCCGTACAAGACGGTCGCGATCGCCAGCAGCGGCAGGAAGATGCCCATCGTCCGGCGGGTTGCCTCGATCACCATCGCGATCGCGATCACGCCGACCATCAGGTCGATCGGCGTATGTTCGCCCGGCCGCTCGAGGAAGATCGTGTCGAAGAAGATCAGCAGGTACAGCGAGAAGCCGGACGCCAGCACCGCGAAGACCCAGTCGCGCAGCGGGATGTGCTTGTGGCTGCCGTCGTAGGCGCGAAGCGGCAGCGACAGCCCGGCAATCGCCAGCAGCACGATGCCGAAGATCAGTTTCGCGCTGGTCGGAATCGGGTCCGAGGTGGCCTGGATCAGTTCCCAGCCCATCAGCAGGTAGAAGGTCGCCAGGCCGATCGAGACGATCCATTCCCATGGGCCGCCGAGCCGCTTCGGCCGCGGGAAGACGAGGAAGACGAGGCCGAGCACGACCGCGAGGTGGATCGCGCGGTGTGCGATCTCGTTTTCGAGGCCGAAGCCGGCGGTGTAGTAGTGCCAGGCCGAAAGGCCGACCGAGACGACGGTGACGAACAGCGCGGCAATACCGGCCAGGCGGCGGAAACTCGATTCGGGGTCGAACTGCTCGATCAGGCGATCGATCTCGGACTGGTGGGCATTCATGGTTTCTTATCAGTGCGCCGATGGGCAGCCTTCGGCGCGCAAGGCGACGGATTTGTTGGTCAATGAACTGAGCAGCAACGGCTGCTGGCCGTCGATCAGCACCCGCATCTGCTGCACCGGAGGCAGCACCAGCGGGTCGACGACGCGGTCGAGCTGCAAACGCCAGCCGGCGCCGTCGCGGGTCAATGTCTGTCCCGGTCCAGCCGCATTCGGCAGGCCGTAGCCGTCGCCCTCGAAGCGTTCCTCCACGAGGTGGGCTCGGCTCGCCGGGCCTTCATGGCGCCATTCATAGCGGTCGCTGACCGGCGTGCCGAGCACCGAATGGGTGAAGGCGACGGTCGCCGTCGGGCGCTGCGGATCGAGCGCCAGACGGGCGAGCGGCCGGCCGCTGCGGTGCTCCGCGAGCAGCAACTCGCAGGCCGCAACGCCGGCCGACATCGTCATCATCAGCAGCGCGCCGGCCGACAGCGCGGCGCGCTGCAGCAGGCTCACTTGACGATGCCCTTTTCCTTGAAGTACTTCATCGCACCCGGATGCAGCGGCGCGGTACCGACCGACAACGCGGTGTTCAGGCTGATGTTCTTGCCCTGCACATGGACCTGGCCCATGATCGCGATGTTTTCGTACAGCGCCTTCGTCACTTCATAGGCGACGTTTTCCGGCACGCCGTCGTGGGTCGCCCAGACGGCCATCACCGCCAGTGTCGGCACCGCCTCGGTCTGGCCCTTGTAGCTGTTTGCCGGCAACTGCACATTCGCGTAATACGGCTGCTGCTTCTGCAGCGTCGCGATTTCCGGGCCGGACAGCGGGATCACCTTCAGCGCATGGCTTTGCGCGAAGTCGGTGACTGCGGCGGTCGGCACGCCGGCGGTGATCAGCGTCGCGTGCAGGTTGCCGTCCTTGATCTTGTCGACCGCCTGCGTGAACGACGACAGGTCTTCCTTGACGTCGGCGCGGGTCATGCCATAGACCTGCAGCAGGTCGGTCAGCAACTGGTACTGGCCCGATCCCGGCGAGCCCGACGAGATGCTCTTGCCCTTCAGGTCCTTCACGCTGTTGATGCCCGAATCGGCACGGGTGATCAGCTGCACCGTCTCCGGATACAGCGCGCCGAGCGCGCGCACATTCTTGATCGCCGCGCCCTGGAACTGGCCCTTGCCGTTGTAGGCGGCGTCGAGGATGTCGGCAGCGACGAAGGCCGACTCGATGTCCTTGTTGCCGAGCAATTTGACGTTGGCGACCGATGCGCCGCCGGCTTCGGCGGTGGCGCTGATCTTCTTGCCATCGACAGTGGCCTTGTTCGAGATCAGCTGCGCGAGCATGCCGCCGAGCGGGTAGTAGGTGCCGCCGGTGCCGCCGGTGGCGACGCCGAAGAACATGCGCTGCTGCGCGATGGCCGCGCCGGAGGCGGTGGCAACGACAGCGACCAGCGCGATGGCGAGCCTGCGTTTGAATTGCATCTATATCTCCATCTATGTTTTCAAAAAGGGGGCCGACGATAACTCAGTTGGTGGGGCCGGGCCATCGAGGATTGCCCTGTCGACCCAAGCAAGACCGGGGCCTGCGACTGCAACGGGCGCTGCAGCTGGCCCCGGGACAAGCTTGATCTCGCTCAATGGTCGGCCGCGGACACACTTGCGCGGATCGCCGCCCGGCCCGACGATGTGGCTGTTCTCGCATGGTCTGTCGCCGTGTCGGCAGGCCGTGCCAGGCCCGAGGATCGCGATGCAACAACTGATGAAGGATCTGTTGCGGAAGGTCGGCATGGCAATGCTGCTGTTGCCGCTGCTGTGGGTCGGCCATGCACACGCTGCGCAGCCCGTTGTCGTCCTCGAGGTGCAGGATGCGATCGGCCCGGCCAGCGCCGATTACCTGGTGCGTGGCATCGAGAAGGCCGGCAAGGCCGGCGTGCCGCTGGTCGTCGTCAAGCTCGATACGCCGGGTGGCCTCGATACCTCGATGCGGCAGATCATCCAGGCGATCCTCGGCTCGACGGTGCCGGTCGCGGTCTATGTCAGTCCGCCGGGCTCGCGTGCGGCAAGCGCCGGCACCTACATCATGTATGCCGCGCACATTGCGGCGATGGCGCCGGCAACGACGCTCGGTGCGGCCACGCCAGTCGCGATCGGCATACCCGGCACGCAGCGCCCTCCGTCGCAGCAGCCGCCTGCGGAAAAAGCACCCGAACGCGAGGCGCCGAAAGCAAAGCCGGTGGCCAGCGCAGCCTCGGGCGCCGAAGCCTCGGCCAGTGACGGTGCGGCCGCATCGGCGCCAGCCGCCGCTGACGACAAGCCGGCCAAAGACAAGCCGGCGCCGCTCGGCGACCCGATGACGGCGAAACAGGTCCACGATGCCGCGGCCTTCATCCGCGGCCTCGCGCAGCAGCGCGGCCGCAATGCCGAATGGGCCGAACGTGCGGTGCGCGAAGCGGTCAGCCTGACCGCCGAGGAGGCGCTGCGCGAGAACGTGATCGACGTGATCGCCGAAGACGTGCCCGATCTGCTCGCGAAGATCGATGGCCGCACCGTGCGCGTGCTCGCCGTCGATCGCAAGCTGGCAACTGCCGGCGTCGCCACCGAAGCTGCGCCGCCGGATTCGCGGCACCGGCTGCTGTCGGTGATCGCGAATCCGAGTTTTGCGCTGATCCTGCTGATGATTGGTATTTATGGGCTGATCTTCGAGTTCTCGTCGCCGGGCTTCGGCATTCCGGGCACGGTCGGTGCGATCTGCCTGCTGCTTGCGGCCTTTGCACTGCAGATGCTGCCGACCAACTATGCCGGCCTCGGCCTGATCGTGCTCGGCATGGCGCTGCTGGTCGCCGAGCTGATGTCGCCGAGTTTCGGCGTGCTCGGCTTCGGCGGCATCGTCGCCTTCATCGCCGGCGGGTTGCTGCTGTTCGACCGCGACATCCCCGGCTTCGGCGTGCCGATTTCGCTGATCGTCGGCCTGGCAGCCGCATCGGCCGCGGTCGTCCTGCTCGGCGGCGGACTCGCGCTGCGCGGCCGCGCGCAGCCGGTTGTCAGCGGCAAGGAAGAACTGCTTGGCGCAACCGGCGAGGTGATTGCGGTTGGCCATGGCGCGACCTGGGCCAATATCCACGGCGAGCGCTGGAAGGTCGAGAGCCGCGAGGCGCTGCAGCCGGGCGATCGGGTGCGCGTCGTCGCGATCAACGGCCTGACGCTCGGCGTGCGCTCGATGGCGGCGGACAAGAATTCACGATGAAAGGACAGCGGTCATGATGCTCCTCGATTTCAACATCGGTCTTGCCGCTGCACTGCTGCTGCTGTTGCTGCTGGTACTGGCTTCGTTCCGCGTGCTGCGCGAATACCAGCGCGGTGTCGTGTTCCAGTTGGGCCGCTTCTGGAAGGTCAAGGGACCGGGCCTCGTGATCGTGATCCCTGGGCTGCAGCAGATGGTCCGCGTCGACCTGCGGGTGGTGACGATGGACGTCGAGCCGCAGGACGTGATCTCGCGCGACAACGTCTCGGTGAAGGTCAATGCGGTGGTCTTTTTCCGCGTCGTCGATCCGCAGAAGGCGATCATCCAGGTCGAGAATTTTCTGATGGCGACCAGCCAGCTGGCGCAGACCACGCTGCGCGTCGTGCTCGGCAAACATGAACTCGACGAGATGCTCGCCGAACGTGAGCGGCTCAACCTCGACGTGCAGCAGATCCTCGATGCGCAGACCGATGCCTGGGGCATCAAGGTCACCAATGTCGAGATCAAGCACATCGACCTGAACGAATCGATGGTCCGCGCGATCGCCCGCCAGGCCGAGGCCGAACGCGAACGCCGTGCGAAAGTGATCCATGCCGAAGGCGAGAAGCAGGCCGCTATCGCGCTGCTCGAGGCGGCGCAGATGCTGTCCAAGCAACCCGAGGCGATGCAGCTGCGTTATCTGCAGACGATGACGCAGGTCGCCGGCGACCGCGCATCGACGGTGATCCTGCCGTTGCCGATGGACTTGCTGGCGTCGATCGCCGATCGGCGGCCGGTCGCGACCGCCGAGCCGGCGCCACCACCCGATCAGCGGTAGGACTGCAGCACGCGGTATTGCCCGTCGGGCGTCGACTGCACCAGCACATGGCCGTCGACCGGCCAGCGGATCGGCTCATCGAGCAGCTGCTTGTCGCAGCCGGCATGCCGGCGTGCCAGCGTCACGTGCGGCCTGAAGTGGCGCGCCTCGAGCGGCATCGCGAGCCGCTGCAGGCAGGCCGCGAGATCGGCATGCAGCTGCATCAGTGCCGCCGGGCTGCGCCGAGGTCGCAGCACCGTCAGGCCACCGGCCCAGCAGTCGATCTGCTCCAAGCGCAACTCGAATCGCGCTGACGGGATCTGCAGCGCATCGGCCAGTTCGCCGATGCGCTCGGTTGCAACCGAGCCGAGAAAATGCAGTGTCAGGTGCAGCTTGGCGTCGCTGACCGGGCGCGCATGGGAGGGTAACTCGAAACGGTTGCGGCAAGCGGCGAGTGTGGCGCGGACAGCATCGTCAGGCCACAACGCGATGAACAGCCGCGCGGTCGTCGGCGCGGGCATGGCCGTCACTGAAGGATCGGATCAACTCGCCGCGAGGATCTTGATCACCGCACCGGTGCGTGCATTGAGCCAGACCTGGTAGGTGTAGTCGGCGGTATGCCCGCCCTGCAGCCGCGCCGCCGGGTCCGGGAAGGTCACTTCGTAGTGGTCGTTTTTCAGCTGGATCGCGAGGCGGCCGTAGGGGTCGTAGTGTTCATATCCCTTGATCGCCTGCAAGCCCGCCTGGTAGGCGCGCAGGCCGTCGATGAACGGGCTGTTGCGCCAGTCTTCCTGCAGCGAGAGCATCGGGTTCGGGCAGGGCGTCGATGCCGGTGGCGCCGCCGCGCCGGTCTCGGCGTCGACCTTCACCTGCAGGCACTCCGATTCGGCCTGCGACACCGCCGCCAGCAGGCTCAGGTGCACCGTATAGTGGTCCTTCGCCGGCTCGACGACGATGTTGATGATCGGCCGCTGGTTCAAGCGGTCGGCGCTGGCTCGCAGCGCGGCCTCGAGGGCCTGCCTGGCGTTTTGCATGCGGGGATTCTCCTTTGGCGCGGGGCTTCTTCGACCGGCCGCATCGGCGCCGGGGGACCACGGCAGGGCCGACAGGCCGCAAGCCAGAACGGCAGCCGTCAGCCAGCTGCGGCGGCTCGCCCGGCCCGGCTGCCGGTATCTGCTCATGGCGGCGTCGTCCTGCGGGTCTTGCCCTGCGAGTGGTAACGCTGCGCGGCACCGCTTTTCGGGTGGCCCAACGGAATGCTGCCGCTGCCGGCCGGCGATTCGACATAGTCGTAGACGACACCCGGCACATCGTCGGAGGTGTCGATGCGCTGGTCGGCGCCACTCGGGCCGATCGGGCGCACAGTACCCGGCGGATTGGCGGCAGCACGGAATTCGGTCGGCGTATGGGTATGGAACGAGGCGACACGGTAAACCGCACCGGCCGCGCAGGGATCGGGCGGGTCCGGCGTATCGGCCGGGCGGGTCGGCAGCGGCACCGACGCGCCGGCGGTCGGGCCGCCGAATGCGCCGAGCACCAGCGGCCCTGACTGGTAGCTGTCGGCCGTCGTGTCGAGCTCGATCCAGAAGCCGCGTTCACGGCGCTGGTTGGTCGGCGTTTCGGTGCAGTCGGCCAGCGTCGCCGTCCAGGCGGCATCGGTATTGGCAACGACGGTCGCGTCGGCGACGATCTCCGAATATTGCGGAAACTGCACCTCGAGATCGACTTCGGCCGACGTGTGTTCGGTGCCGCAGACGGTGGCCTTCGCGCGCAGCTTGAACTTGCCGGCAATCTTCGCCTGCCAAGGGTCCTCGACCTGGTTGGTCGACAGCGTGCACCAGGCGGCAGCCGATGCGCGGCGGATCTCGATGAGGCACGATTCGACGATGCAGGCTGCCGGTGCGACGACGATCTCGAGCCGGGTTTCGCGGTCGTGTTTCAGCGTCAGCTTCGCCTTGCCGAGCGACAAGGTCACCGACGACGCCGGTACGCAGGGTTCGCAAGGCGAGGGCTGCACCGGATCGTCCGGCCTTTTTGCCGGCGGCGGATCGGGATCGAGCTGGCCGTTGTGCTGCGCATAAAGCGCATTCCATTCCTCGCGCAGCGCCGCCTGCGACGGGTCGCTCGCCGACAGCGGAACGCGCCGGCCGTCCTGCACCAGTTCCGGATGGTTGGCGTAGAACGCGTCGTCGGCCGCCGAGACGGCCTGCGGGTTCAGCGGGCGGCTCGGCCGCGTCATCGGCCGCTCCGCAACAGGTGCAGCTCGTAGTCGCCGATCAGGTCCATCTTGCGTGTGCCGGTCAGCGCTTCGTCTTGCAGGATCTTGCCGATCCACGGCGCCTTTTGCGACTGCTCGAGCGGCGCGCCGTAGATCGCCATGTATTCGAGGTAGCGGCGCAGGTCGTCCTCGTATTCGATGCCAAAGGTCTTGGCATGCTTGATCGCAAGGCCGATCTGTTCGTGCAGTCGTTCGTCGGGCACGCTGCTCGCGCGCTCACCGAACTTGTCGCGCAGGTGAGCCGCCATGCTGCGGATGAAGCGGTCCCGGGAGGATGTGCCGAGCTGGCGCATCTGGGTGGCAGTGATGCTGAGCATGTGGGCAGGCATTGGCACCGGCACGGGCCCGGGCAGGCCATCGCCCTCGGCAGGGCCAGGCAGCTCGGGATCCGGGGTGGTCGGTGCAGCTTAGCATCGTCATGCGGCGAGGCCAATCCGCTTGCGTGACCGATCTCACGCGTGGCTGCAGCACGCCCGCTGCGCGGGCTGCAATCATCGACGGCGCATCGCCGCGCCGCCGGCCGTCATTTGGCCGATTTCGCGAGCCACTCCTTGACGCCCGGATGGTCGCCGACCGCCTGGTACAGCTTCAGCAGCTTCGGGCAATGGTCGAGCACGCTGGTCGGCACGTGGTCGAGTGCGCCCGAGGTCAGCCAGCGCACGACCATGTACAGCTTGATGTCGGCCACCTGCAGATCGTTGCCGCCGACGAACGGGCCGTCGCCAAGCTGCTGCTCGACCTGGCTGCCCCAGCTCGCGAGTTCGTTTTTTGCCAGCGCCTCGCGGGCCGCGCGTTTCTGCTCCGGGTCGCTGATCCGCAGCGACGGCGTGATCGTGTGGCGCAGTTCCTCGACCGCACACATCATCGCCTCGTGCCGCGCCGCATCAAACGGGTCGGTCGGATGCAGGGCGTGTTTGCGGCCGATCAGCACCAGGATCGCATTCGAATGCGGCAGCGGCGGCTTGCCCGGCACCTCGAGCACCGGCAACGCACCGAACGGCATCTTCGGTTTGAGTGCCGGCCAGTCGGCGTTCTTCACGCGCACGTCGTCGAAATCGATGCCAGCCAGGTGCAGCGCGATGCGACATTCCTCGCCGCGGCTGCCGGCAAAGTCGAAATAGGTCAGGCGTGGTTTGCTCATGGCGTGACGGGTGTCGGGTGGAGGAGGGCGCAGCCTACACGAGTGCGTGGATTCAAGTCGACATCGCGAGCGGCGCGCGGCGTTCGATGCCACGCACCCGCCACAGCAGGAACAGCGCAATCGACAGGTTCAGCGCATTCCACAACGCGCCGTTGATGAAGGCGGCGTGGTAGCTGCCGGTCAGGTCGAATACCTTGCCGCTCATCCAGCCGCCGAGCGCCATGCCGAGCAGCGTGCACATGATCACCGTGCCGACCCGCGCGCCGGCCTCGGCGGGCGGGAAATGCTCGCGCACGATGATCGCGTAGCTCGGCACCAGCCCGCCCTGGAACAGGCCGAACAGCGCCGAAATCACATACAGCGACAGCAGGCTGTCGAACGGAATGAACAGCAGCAGCGCAACACCCTGCAGCACCGAGCCGAGCAGCAGCGTGCGCACGCCACCGATGCGGTCGCAGATCGCGCCCGAGACCAGCCGGCTGACGATGCCGCAGGCCAGCATCAGGCTCAGCATCTCGGCGCCGCGCGCGGCGCCGAAGCCGAGGTCGCCGCAATAGGCGACGATGTGCACCTGCGGCATCGCCATCGCGACGCAGCAGGCGATGCCGGCGATACAGAGCAGCGCCTGCGCCTGGTTCAGGCCGAGGCCGAACGGCCGGTTCGAGGCGATCGGCGAACCCGGTTTCGGCGCCGTCGTTGCCGGCAGCGGGCTGCGCTCGCGCAGCGCACCGGCCAGCGCCAGCATCGCAATGACGCTGAAGATGCCGAGCGAGATGTAGGCGCCGCGCCAGCCGATCGTCTCGACCAGCTGCTGCACGATCGGCGGCCAAACCGCGCCGGCCAGGTAATTTCCGCTGGCGCAGACGGCGACCGCGATGCCGCGCCGGCGCGCAAACCACAGCGTGGTGTCGGCGACCAACGGCACGAAGGTCGCGCTGCTGCCGAACAGGCCGACGAAGATGCCCTGCACGATCGCGAAGCTGTAGACGCCGCCAGCCCAGCCGCTGCCGATGAAACCGATGCCGAGGCTGATGCCGCCGAGCACGATCACCGGCACGATGCCGAAGCGGTCGACCAGCCGGCCCATCATCACGCAGCCGATGCCGAAGCCGATCATCAGCGCGGTGAACGGCAGCGACGCATCGGCACGGCTGACGCCGAACTCGGCCTGCACCGCCGGCAGCGTCACCGAGACGACATACATGCCGGCCGAGCCAATCGTCATCAGCAGCAGCGCAACGATCAGGCGCCGCCAGGCCAGCGGCGAATCGATGCGCGGGTCGTCGGCGGTTGCGGCTGAACTGGCTTGCACCGGCCGATTGTCGATCAGCCGGCGGGCATCGTCAGCCCTTCGATGACAAACGTAATGCGCCGGTCAAGGCTGCCGTGGGCACGGGGCCTGGTCGGGGCGCGGCAACTGCCGGTCGCGGCAATCGCGGCGTCGCACGGGATGCGTAAACGCCGCATAAAAACTGCGGCTGCCGATGCCGCAAGCCAACAACTGCCAAGACAGTGCTCGCCGCAGGGCCGCCGCCTGCCTATCATCGCCGGCTTGCGCGGCACAGGCCGCATTCGATACAGAGGCCACGATGGCGCACAACACCATGCAACCGTCGGCCGAACTCGGGCAACTCGTTGCCGAAACCGACACCGGCGGACGCTCGCCGCGCGGCATCGCCGCGGTCGTCGTCGGCACCCTTGCGCTCGGCTGGGCGCTGTTCCAGCTCTGGTATGCCTCGCCGCTGCCATTCGCACTCGGCTGGGGCGTTGTCAACGATACGCAGGCGCGGGCGCTGCACCTCGGCCTGGCGCTGGCGCTGGCCTTTCTCGTCTATCCGTCGTCGCGCAGCGCTCCGCGCGACCGCATCCCGCTGCTCGACGTCGTGCTGGCGGTCGCCGGCGGCATTGCCGGGGCGTATCTGCTGCTGTTCTACGCGCAGCTGGCAACCCGGCCCGGCCAGACGACAACGGCCGACATCGTCGCGTCGGTCGCTGGCGTGCTGCTGCTGCTCGAGGCGACGCGGCGTGCGGTCGGCGCGCCGATGGCGGTGCTCGCGGTGCTGTTCCTCGCCTACATCTTCGCCGGCCCGTTGCTGCCCGACGTCGTTGCGCACAAGGGCGCGAGCCTCTCCCGGGTGGCCAGCCACATGTGGCTGTCGACCGAAGGTGTCTACGGTGTCGCGCTCGGCGTCTCGGTCAGCTTCATCTTCGTTTTCGTGCTGTTCGGCACGCTGCTCGACCGCGCCGGCGCCGGCAACTACATGATGCAGGTCAGCATGGCGCTGCTCGGCCACCTGCGCGGCGGACCGGCCAAGGTGGCGGTCGTCTCGTCGGGGCTGAACGGTCTGATCTCGGGCTCGTCGGTCAGCAACGTCGTCTCCGGCGGCATCTTCACGATCCCGCTGATGAAGAAGGCCGGCTACGGCGGCGTGAAGGCCGGCGCGATCGAGACGATGAGTTCGGTCAACGGCCAGATCATGCCGCCGGTGATGGGCGCGGCCGCCTTCCTGATGGTCGAATATGTCGGCATCCCGTACAGCGAGATCATCTGGCACGCCTTCCTGCCGGCAACGATCTCGTACATCGCGCTGTTCTACATCGTCCACCTCGAGGCGCTGAAGCTCGGCATGATGCCGATGGCCGCTGCCCGGCCGAAAACGCCGCTGCAGCGGCTGCACGGCTGGTCGCTCGGCATCAGCGGCACGCTGGCAGTGTGCGGCGGCGTCTATTTCGTCGCCCTCGGCGTGCAGGCGGCGCTCGGCGCCGCGGCGCCGTATGCGCTGGCGCTGCTGCTCGGGCTGCTGTACCTCGTCAGTGCCTGGCTCGCCGCCCGCGCGCCTGAACTGCCCGAAGGCATCGACGTCGACCGGCCCGAACTGCCGCCGGTCTGGCCGACGGTGCAGGCCGGGCTGCATTTCCTGATCCCGATCGGCGTGCTGATCTGGTGCCTGATGATCGAGTCGCTGTCGCCCGGCACATCGGCCTTCTGGGCATTGGTCGTGCTGATCGTGCTGATGCTGACGCAGCATCCGTTGCGTGCGCTGCTGCGCGGCCTGCCGGCGGCCGACAGCTGGCGCGCCGGCGGCGAAGACGTGCTGCGCGGCCTGCTCGACGGCTCGCGCAACATGGTCGGCATCGCGATCGCGACCGGCTGCGCCGGCATCGTCGTCGGCACGATCACGCTGAGCGGCCTGGGGCTGCGGCTGATGGATTTCGTCGAACTGGTGTCGGGCGGCAGCGTCGTGCTGATGCTGCTGTTCACCGCCTTCGTCTGCCTGGTGCTCGGCATGGGCGTGCCGACGACGGCCAACTACATCCTCGTGGCGACGCTGATGGCGCCGATCATCGTCGAGCTCGGTGCGCGTTCCGACCTCGTGATCCCGCTGATCGCGGTGCACCTGTTCGTCTTCTATTACGGAATCATGGGCGACATCACGCCGCCGGTCGGCCTCGCGACATTTGCAGCGGCGGCGATCTCGCGCGAGGACCCGATCGCCACCGGCATCCAGGGCTCGCTGTATGCGCTGCGCACCGCGGTGCTGCCGTTCGTCTTCGTCTTCAACCCGACGCTGCTGCTGATCGATGTGCGCAGCGCCAGCGAGGTGGCGATGGTGGCGGCGGCATCGATCCTCGCGTCGCTGGCATTTGCAGCGGCGACGATGGGCTGGTTCCGCATCCGCTGCCGCTGGTGGGAGGTGGCCGCGCTGCTGCTCGCGACCTTCCTGCTGTTCCGCCCCGACTTCGTGATGGACCGAGTGCGCCCCGCATACCAGCAGCTGGCGCCATCGGAGCTGAATGCGCTGGTCAACCGCCTTGAAGACAACGACCGGCTGGTGCTGGTGATCCGCGGCGAGACGATCGAGGGCGACGAACTCGGCAAGACCGTTGCGGTGCGGCTCGGCCCGAAACTTGGCGACGACGCGGCAGCGGTGGCACGCCGCCTCGGCGAGGCCGGGCTGACGCTGTCCCGCCTCGGCGACAAGGTCGAGATCGCCGGCGTGCGCATGGGCAGCCGCGCCGCGCGCAGCCGCGTCGACCAGGGCTTCGAGGTGATCGCGCTGAAGGAGCCGGCCGGCGGCGCCAGCGCGAACTGGATCTATCTGGCCGGCGTGCTGATCCTCGCGCTTTTGTGGGTCGGGCAGGGCAGGCGGCGCTCGCCGCCAGCGCTGCGGGTGCCCGCTGCGGCCTGACTACCGGGTGGTGTGGCGCGGCGGGGTTTCGGGAATCTTCTTTCTCGTGCCGCTGCTGTCCGTTGCGGCATCGCGCAGCAGGCGCCACAGCAGTTCGTTCGCCTTGCCGCTGTCTTCCAGATTCGTCAGCACCGCGGCATAAAGCCGCTGCTCGGGCAGCCACCAGGCGCTGCTGGTGAAGCCGTGGATGCCGCCGGAATGGCCGATCACGCGCAGCCCGTCGCGCTCGCGGACATACAGGCCGAATCCGTATTCGGTGACCGATCCGTCGGCGAGCCGGGTTGCCGTCGTCATCAGCCGCAATGACTCGTCGCTCAACAGCCGGCCGCCGAACAGCGCGGCATTCCAGCGAGCCAGGTCGTCGACGGTCGACAGCAACGCGCCGGCGGCATAGGCATGGGTCATGCTCAGCGGCAGCGCATTGCGATAGCGCTTGTCGGCGTCGATCTGGTATCCGGATGCGCGCCGCAGCACCAGTTGCAGCCCGCCGTATTGCGTATCGACGAGGCCGAGCGGCGCGAAGATCTCGCTGCGCAGAAACTCGGCGTAGGGCTTGCCGGATACCCGCTCGATGATCGCGCCGAGTAGCGCATAACCCGAGTTCGAGTAGCTGAAGCGGCTGCCCGGCGCAAACTGCGGCGGCTTGTCGGCAAACATGCCGATGATCTGCTGCACGCTGACATCTGTGCGCAGCAGCTGGCCGCGCCAGTATCCCGGCTGATCGGTGTAGTTGAAGAGGCCCGAGGTGTGGGCCAGCAGCTGGGCAATCGTGATCCGCGCGCCGTGCGGCGGGAAGTCCGGCAAGTGCCGCGCCACCTCGTCGCTCAGCGCGAGCCGGCCGCGGTCGCGCAGCAGCAGGATCGCCGCTGCGGTGAACTGCTTCGTCAGCGAGCCGATCCGCAGCACATGGTCGGGCTGCATCGGCACGCCGAGCTCCAGATTGGCCCGGCCCGCCGCGCCGCGAAAGACCACCTCGCCATCCCGGGTCAGGATCACCGTTGCACCGGGCCCGTCGGCGGCGAAGGCTTCGTCGAGCCAGGCCTGGTAGGTGCTGCTCGCCGCCGCGCTTGCTGGCTGCAGTGCGACAAGCAGCAGCAGCGCGACGACGGCGGGGAACAGGCGGTGCATCAGGCGGTTGCTTGAATCGCGCATGGTTTTGTCAGCGGGCATTCGGCCGGCGCGGCTGGTCCGGGATCTCCGGAATGTCGGTGCACCTGCCACGCTGGATATCGCCGGCCTGGTCGTACATCGGCAGCTCGCAGAGCGTGCCGTCGTGCCGTTTGCCGTCTGAAGTTTCGACCTGCAGCACGGTACCCGGCCGATGCGCCGCATCGTTCATCCGGACGATCGCGATGCCGCATTGCAGGAATGGCGACCAGGCGGTGCTGCAGACGCGGCCGATGCCTTGGCCGCTCAGAAACAGCGTCTCGCCTTGCCGCGGCACGCCGCCGGCGCACTGCAGCCCCCAGCTGCGCCGCCGCTGGTCGGCCTTCGCGAGCGCGGCCTTGCCGATGAAGTCGCCGGTCTTCTGCAGGTCGACCATCGCCCCGAGGCCGGCCGCAAATGGCGTGACGCTGAAGTCGAAATCGGTGCCCGAGAACAGCAGCCCGGCCTCGATGCGCCGCGCATTCGTCACCGCGCCGGGTATCGGATGCATGCCGTGCGGACGGCCCGCCTGCAGCATCTTCTCGCCGATCGCATCGGCGTCGACGTCGGCTCCGAAATAGAACTCCCAGCCGAGCTCGTTCGTATAACCGGTGCGGCTGATCACCACCGGCTGGCCGGCGATGCGGATCTCGGCGAGGTCGAAATAGCGGAACGGTTCCGGCAGGCCGTCGTCGGCCACCTGCGCGAGCACGTCGAGCGCGCGCGGGCCCTGCACCTGGCTGATCCAGACATCGGCCGGGCGCACCGCGACGTCGAGACCGATCGCATGGGCATGCAACCACAGCGGAAATTCGCCGTCGCCCTGCGCATACCAGAAACGGTCGGCCGCAAGCCGCAGCAGCACGCCGTCCATGATCATCCCGCCGTCCGGCAAACAGGCGATCTGGTAGCTGCAGCGGCCGACACGGACCTTCGAGACGTCGCGCGTGAAGACGCGGTTCAGCAGCCGCTCGGCATGCGGCCCGGCAATCTCGGTCGCCATCTCGCCGGTATGCACCAGCGTGACCTGCCGGCGCAGCTGCCAATACAGATCGTCGGAGCTGACCTTGCCGTATTCGAGCGCGCGCAACCGCCCGTTGTAGATGCCGAATACCGGCTCGTACGGCAACTCGTGATGCACCATCGGGTGCGGCCGCATCGATTGCCGGAATTCGCGCGGGCCGCCGCAGGATGGCACCGGCTTGACGACGAACTCGAAGGGGAGGGTGGCTGCCGCTGCACTCGTCGTCATCTCGTCTCCCGGGCCCGACGGACCGCTGCGGACACGATCCATCGTCGTTTCGTTCAGGGCAAACCTGGCCATGTCGCGCCCGATGGTGCCACGCATCGCAGCGAGACGAAAGCCTCCAGCCGTCTGGATCCCGCGGCCGTGCTGCCATCGCGTTGATGGCGGCCGCAGGCAGCCAGCTAACATCGACGGCCACCTTTCGAACAATGACGCGGGCACTGGCCCTGAGGAGAAGTAACGGATGCCCGAGATCGACTGGTTGCAATGGCCTGCGATGGTTGTCACCGTGGTGGCCGCATGGCTGGTTGCCTCGCCCAGGGAACGGCGCCGCAATTTCGGCTTCTGGGTTTTTCTGGGCAGCAACGCGCTGTGGATCGCGTGGGGCCTGTATGCGAACGCCTATGCGCTGATCGTGCTGCAAGTCTGCCTGGCGGCGATGAATATCCGCGGGGCGATCAAGAATGATGCGTGAAGGGGTTACGAGCCAGGTTCGGTATACGCGCCCTCAGTCAGTCGTCAGCCAGTGGCCACAGCCTGAAATCGATGTGTTTCGCTGCTCCGATGAAGTCCTTGTCCATCGACAACATCGTCAGGTCATGCCTGCGACACAGTTGAATCAGTAGCGCATCGATGGTGCCGACCTGCACCCCACTGCGCCTACAGATGTTGCGCAGCTCGGCTGCTTCGATGTGGTCCTCCCGATCTGGCTGCAGGAAGGCCAGCGCGGCGAGTCTCTCGATGAGCAGGTCGCGCGCCTTCGGCCCGGCGAATCCCTGCAATAACTCCTGAAGAATCAGCCCCGTCGTGAACACCTGATCTGCACCGAGCAGCGCGTTGCGGAGCGCAGTGACCTCCGGCGCCGACTGCATGGTGTCCCGCCGTAACGCCAGGGACCAGACGCTGGTGTCGACCAGGAGGCTCACCGTCTGCGCGCCCGCTCAGCCTTGTAGTCGAACGACGTGTCCCACTCGAGTTTGCCGAACAACTCGGCGACCCCTCGCTGCTCCCGGCGAGCGATGAACTCCTGCAAGGCCCGCGTGACGGCGGCCTTTTTCGTCGGCTCGCCGCTCAAGCGAAAAGCCCGGTCCAACAACTCTTGGTCTAGAGCCAGATTGGTTGCCATGTGTGACTCCTTGATACGAAGTCTACACAGACCAGTTGTTGGCTGCAATGCGCTCGAAACATCGGAAGATGTTGTTCATCATCAGCCTGCTGCGGTGCGTTGCAGCCAAGCTCAGGGCAGCGCATAGCGGCTCTGGACAAAGCCGAACGGATAGGCCTTGGCCGACAGCAGGCGAAGCGGGATGTCGCAAGGCACCGCACCGAACAGACGGATTCCGGAACCAAGCAGCACCGGGATCACCGTGATCGTCATCTCCGAAATCAGCCCGGCCGCGAGAAAGGCCTGGATCGTCTGGCCGCCATCGACGTAGAGGTGCCGGTGGCCGGCATCGGCTGCGAGCTGCACGACCTGCTGCGGCGCCATGTCGAGCAACGATATCGAGCCGGGCAAGCCGACCGGCAGGCGCTGCAGCGAACGGCTCAGCACATGGACCGGCTTGTCGCCATACGGCCAGTCCGCAAAGCCGAGCACCTGCTCGAACGACGCCCGGCCCATCACCAGCGCATCGACCGATGCGAAGAACTCCGCATAGCCGCAGTCTTCACCTTCCGGCACCGTCGCATTGGCCTTTTCCAGCCAATCGATTGCGCCGTTTTCCCGGGCGATATAGCCGTCGAGGCTGGTGGCGATGAAGACGGAGAGCTTCGGGGTCATCGAGGTGCCTTCGTGTGCTGCAGCGTCTGGAGAAGCGGACTCGGTCGACATGATTGGCGAGCAAGGCGGCGGTTCAATCGAAGGCTGAACTCATTCGGTCGGCGAGGGCGTTCCCTGGTGATAGACCATTTGCCAGCCGACGGGTGTCTGCAGCCAGACGGAACTTCGGCGTGCGCCAAGAACCAGGCTGCCAGCCGGTTCGCGCTCCGCCGATTGATAGCTCAACAGCGCCACCTCCGGGGCCAGCATCTGCAACGAATAAGCCGAGGCCACGACGTCGGGCTGCGTTGCCGAGTCTGCCAGGTGGGCGATCACCGTTTCCCGCGTGTACGGCCGTCCGGAGCGACCGACTTCGTGGAAGTCCGGATGCAGCAGCGCTTCGAGCCGCTCACGCGAGCAGCGCACGCCGGGGTGGTGCAATTCCGATTCCAGGGCCTGGAGATGAGCGAGGAGATCGGTCACGGCTTTTTCAGGCGCGGCACAACGGTTGAGCTTGTCGGGCGGTTCCGGATGCGGTCGAGCGCGAGTTCGGCCTGCTCGGTCTGCAACGTTTTTTTGCTCATTTGCCGCCGGCTCGCTGAAGGATGGCCTTCATGTCCTCGAAGCCGACCGGCGCAGAAGTATGTTCGTGAATGATCCGAAGCACATGCCCACTGGTCTTCAGCGCCCAGGAGATCCGGTTCTGCATGCTGCCCCGTGGTTCGCCTTGTGCGGATACGCCAGCGTAGGTGACGATCGCGCTGACGACGGCAAGGTCCGAAGTGCCGGACGATTGGACATCGTCGAAGCTGACCTTGCACGTATCCGTGCCGAGTGACGTGAACCAGGCCTCGACGGCCAGCTGCCACGCATCGGCACCTTCATAGGACCATATTCCCCAGGTGTCGAAGATCCTGACCTTGGGGTCGTACAGCTGCATGAAGCGAGTGATGTCCTTCGCATGGACAGCCGACTTGTAGATTTCGAGCACCCGGTCGATCGATTTGTCGATGTCTGGCATTGCTGGCCTTGTTGATTGTCGAGTGCTCCGGCAGGAATGCCGCTGCTGCCGGCTTTGTGCTGCGTGACCGCGGAGTGGGCCGCCAGGCCACCCCTTCAAGCGTCATTGCTCACGCGATTGGACGCGAGCGCTTCGCCGGTTCGTTCAGCTACTTCCCTGGGGCGGCGTAAAGCGGCGACTTCTTCGCTGCGGCGTCGAGTTCCTCCGGTGTCATCAGCACCGTGGTTTGCACCGTCGCGCCGCCGCTGGCGGATACGGTCAGGGCGATGGCCGCTGCGCTGGCTGCATCCGGCAGGTCCGCCACGACGAAGGCGTCGGTATCGCCGAAAGCGAAATGGAAGGACTCGACCTTTCCGCCAACCGACTCTGCCGCACTCTGGGCAATGGCACGACGCTTGGAGCCGCCTTCACGAACGAGGCCTTTGGCGCCCTCGGCGGTGTAGTTCACGCGGAGCATGTACTTGGGCATCACTATTTCCTTTGAAGGAGAACTCGAGACGCGCCGCAATTGACCCGTGCGGCGCACGGCGGGGCACCGATTGTCTGCCCGTGTCCGATATCGCGCAATGCGAACTGATTTGGCCAACGAACCGCTGCCACGACATGCGCCCAGGCGCGTGATGACCCCGGTGCCGGTGGCGACCTCCAACACATGCGCGTGGCCATGTCCCGTGCCCAGGGCTCGAAGATGAGCGGGACGAGGTGGCGCTCCGGACGTCAGGCACAACTGGAATCGGCGGTTCGCAAATGGCGCGAGAAGGTAAATGCGAGCGATGAAACGCCACTCGCGAACTTGACATCTTGCTTGCAGTACCTATCCTCATTTCCAAGGGGGCACGGACCCCCCGTGATTCTCGACACACCCTTTGAGACCGGTCATGGAACCACTCATCTGGCAGGTTGTATACGACCTCGACGGCGGTCTGCTCGACACCGGGCCTGGGCCCAGCAATGATCGGTTCGGCGAAGTGGGCGCGGGCAGATCCGGGACACCACTTGGGAACCACTATGTTCGCAGGGCAATTGCCGGGCACAGTGCAAATACTTCTCGGGGGCAGTCCGCCACGGGTGTCGGTGCCGATCTGTTCTACACCGCAATGCACAACATGAATATCGTGGCGGCGGATCAGGCCGAGCAGCAGGCACTCGAGGAACTCAGCCCGCAGATTTACCACCAAATGCCGGCTGGATCCGGCGGTGTGTTGGTGGCGTCCATCTACAGGTTCCAGGGGGCTTCGAGAGGCTTCACGTTTGCTTATGTGGTAGGAGCGGCCCCAGTATCGAGTTGGGCCATCAACGACTATCTTGCACGCGGATCGATTCGCGATCGGGATTCTCGTCAGAAACTCTGGTGGGTCACGATCAAGCGGCAAATGAAGCCGGACTCTGCAACGCCAGGGATCTCGTCTTGGCCGTAGAGTGAACCGACGCGGCGGGGAGGAATTCAGACACGCCGCAATCGGCGCGTGAGGCGTACGACGGGGCACCGATTGCCTGCCCGTGTCGGATATGGTGCAAGCCGACGGTTCGCCGCCGCTTGACCGCCCAGCTACTTGATGAAGTATCCGGCCACGCGCCACATGCCGTCGCGATCTTGCGCAAGGGTCAAGGTCTCGACCGCCGTTGCCTTGTTCTCGAATACGGCGTCGTACTGAAATACGACGTACTTCCCGTCAGGGGCCCCGGGGAGAACGCTGGATGCTGTTGCTGATCTCTCCGCGCGTTTGCGCAGCGCGCCCAGAGGAGCACGCACCGACTGCGCGGCCTTCTCCCAAGCCTGAACCGATACGGCGCTCTTGAACATCAAAGCCGCTGTTTCCCACGATCCCGAGTAGTTCGAGGTATCGACCTTCTGCAGCCATTCGGCTGCGGCCGGTCTTGCGGCTGGATCCACGTCGGCGCCCGCAAGAGCTACGGTGGGCGCAGTGGACAGCAGCAACACCAGCAGTGCGAGGGCGAGGCGACGATTCATTGCGGACTCCCAGAGCTGAAGACGTCAAGTGCGATGCCCGACGTGGAAGCTGCGCCCCATGCAGGGGAAGGCATCGGCGCTTGAACGATTCGTGCATCACTTCGCGCCGGGAAGTACGTCTTCCAACTGCCAGACGCTGCTCTTCCGCTTGAGCCGACGAACATGGCTGCTCCCTTCGAATTGCCCACGCAATTCAGCGTCCGAGATCGTGCCTCGAAAAGCGGCTTTCGGGCAACTGCTGAGCGGATCGCGATGGGGCTCCAGCGTGACCGCGATTCCCTTGAAGCTCGCCTGGACGAGCACGGGTTTTGTCAGCTTGCCGTCGGAGCATTGCACCAGCGCGAAGTGACCTCCGTCACCGCTTGGCACGATGAAAATTTCCATACCGACGAAGTCCCCGAATTCTTGTTGGTACTTCATGTCGGTGAACATGCCCGGTACCGGTGACAGCTTCGCCGGCGGCGTCGCAGTGGCACCAACTGGGCCGGTCGACAAGGTGGCGGCGACAACATAGATCAGCCATCGGTGGAGCCTGTTGGTGCTCCGGTCGAGCAGGTGGTCAGGCTTCATGTCGCGCCCGCCGCAAGATGAGCCAGCCCGCGAACGCCAATCCCAGCCAGGGGGCGACTGCACTCGGCACTGCCCACCAGGGCGGAAGCAGGATTTGCCAGAGGACATCGCTGATCGGGACAGGTTGGACCTCTCGAGGCAACTCTGACAGGTACAGCATGGACGACGCCGTCCTGAAGACAAAGCAGGTGACTGCGCCGGCGACGATCGCCAGCATGAACGGCCTGGGTGGTAGCTCACGCAGCAGCCGATAGCTGGCGAGCGTGCCGCCCGCAAAGAGAATGGCCATCGGCAAGGCCATCGTCGTCAGGATCACGATGGCCGCGGCCAGTTCTGCCCGCCCGCGCCCAAACCAAGCAAAGTAACTGCTCGGTACGGCGATAGCCGCAAGAAAGCCGGCAACGTATATCACCGCCTGGTAGAGCAAGAAGCCGGCTGCGAACGCCAGAAGCAACAAGCCGGCCGACCACCAAGGGGTTTTCATGGCGGCAAATGCTAATCAGGGACTACTTTGAGGAGAACGTCCGAGTTAACCGAAGCAGTGGCGTAAGGCGACGGGGCAAGAATGAAATGGACGCCCAAACGGCGCCATACTGCCACCGCTTACAGATGACCGAATGGTTAACCGTCATTTTTCACCAGTCCCGGCCGCCGTGCCGAGTGGCGCGGTAATTCGCCTCGAATAGAATCGTATGCTCGCCTTCTGTCTGTGGTACGTAATCCCAGCGACTAGCTGCTTGCTTGATAAGCCTCTTGGTTGACCCCGGATCAAGCTTCAACTCTAGATCAACCTCAGCAAAATGGATTACGCGCGTGTTTTCGTCACTTCCGCGCGATCCCATCCAGGAAGTGATGATCGCAAGTTTATCTGCCTCCGAGTATTGAATTGGTAAAGGTTCATCTGCAGGCGCGGTGTTGTTTTGTTTGACAAGCTTGCCCAACTTTCCGAGCGACTTGGTAATCTTAGTAGTTGAGGGGCCGAGTGCGGCACGAAGATTTCCATCCTGCCGAGTTGCGTCGTATAAAGCAGGCGTAAGTCCGAGCAAGTCCGTAGGGAGTCGGAGCTGATCCTCTGATCCCCGAGGAACAAGGATGAAGTTTCGATCCCTCCCCAAACGGCCTGCAAAAAGTCCTAGTTCAAACACAACGTTGTCTCGGACGACCTGTCTCTGCTCGCCGCGCATTATGGACACGTCGTCTGGCGAAAAAATGAACACGCCAAAGTCGCTGCCGTCGAGGGCGTCGATAAGTGAATCAAGTGTGTACTTCGAGAGCTCGAAGATGCCCTGTGTCCAAACTGTCACCTCAGCAGTATGCTCCAGGTTCTCTTGAAGTGCGTAAGCCACGTCCAAGCTCTCTGAAGACGAACCGACAAAGACCGCAGGCTTATTGCTCATTTGGGACAGTGGGTTGTGGTTACGGCTAACGTTTGACTTGAGCGGCGTGCGGAAGGCACGTCCGCTTGAAGGAAGGGTTGGATTCTTCACCAGTCACGATAGGGAATCATCGTTCTAGTCACACCGTTTCGGAGCTGAACTTTCTGAAAGAGGTGGCTTAGTGAGTTCATTGCGAGTTCGATGTGCGGGGTCGGCCCTACGCAAATGTTCCACACGGGTGATTTTTCGGCCGCGGAGTTGAGTTTCACTGGCACGTAGGGCACGAGAAGTGATTTCCCCGGACGGAGATCTACCCTGGGATCGTTGGATGGCACCATGCCAACCAATCGCCACTCCCGCTCGTCCCTAAACGATAGGTCTTTCATAAACGGGGCAAACGCGACAAATTTCTGTAGGAACGTGTTGCAGTTAGCGCGGGTGTGTTCAACCGGATCTGCACCGAGTGGGAAATTCGACTCGAGCACTGCTACAGCCTCTCGTGCCCACTCTTTGACGGCTTGCTTTTGCAGTTCGCGGTCATAGATGCAAGGGCGAAGCTCAAAACCTTGTTCATGAGCAATTGGACGGAGCAGATCACCGTCGAAGCCGACGCTGTAACCGAAGCTCGGTGGACAGTACCCGCGCCATTGACTCAGTGAGTCGTGAACTTCGGAAAAGCAGGCGACGTAAAGCGCGAGGCCAGATATTGACTCAAGATGGCTTGTTACCGCGGCGCACAACTGCGCGTAGTTGTCGCCCTTGCGGCCTTGCCGTAGGCCGCGGAGGGCTGACGCTGCCAGCTCGGTCGCGTGAGCGAACTCTTTTGAGTCGTTCATGTACCGAATCTGGGTCGCCCACAGCGAATCGCTCGAAAGGATGCCTAGAACACCCGCCCCGCTCGTGTAGTGGTGAAGAATCACAGACGGTACTTTGAGCATGCGGCAAAGAATCTGATCGTGAATTGGACGGACCGGATCGTCGCTTTGATTTCCGTCTATCGCAACCCTGCAAACAGGGTGTCGTCGCCAACTGCGTTGGCCCGTTGAGATTTCCGGCGCATTCAGAGGGCAGCCTCGCCGCTAGGCGGTCTGAATCGTTGCGGCTCTGTTGCCCAACATCCCGGTTGCGGCCGCGCTTCGGCACACACGGATCAGCAACCCCGAGCCACCTCCCCCAACACCCCCACCACCTCCTCCGCCCGATTGCTGCACAACATGTGGTTGCTCTCGATCTCGAAATACTCCCAGTCAAGAGACCCCTTCGCCCGCTCCGCCGCGCGCCAGAACGCGGCGTTGCCCGAGTCGCCATCCGGCGACCGTGTCGCCTTGATGTAGGTCCGCGTGAACGGAAAGGATTCGAGCGGCTGGGCCAGGTAGACCGGCTCGGTGAAGCAGCCGTTCGGATGGGTGGTGCGGCGCGGGGCCATCCATTCGGCTTCTTGCGGGTCGTCGAATTCGCGCACCGGGCCGTTGACGAGCCATGGCTGGCCGAGCTCGATTTTCTGCCGCTGCTCGGCGCGAGAATGGCTTGCGACCGATTCGCCGTTCGCGGGGACGAAGGCGTCGAGGTAGACGAGGTGCTGCACGCGCTCGGCGATGTGTTCGAGCGCGCCGGTGACGACGAAGCCGCCATAAGAGAAGCCGACCAGCACGATCTGCCGCAGGTCCTCGTAGAGGATGTGGTTGACGACGTCGCGGATGTGGGTGCCGAGGTCGACCAGCGGGCTCGCGAGGTGCACGCGTTCGCCGATGCCGGTCAGGCTCGGCGTCGAGACCTCGTGGCCTTGCGCGCGCAGCAGTCTGCGCACATGGCGAAACCCATGGGCACCGCCCCAGGCGCCGTGGACCAGCACGAACGTTGCCATCGTGATCTCCTTGTCTGTGGCGCAAACCAGATTGCGCGCCGTCGGCCGCATGACCGGCCGGTTCAGTCCCCGCTATTCCCCGCAGGTGTGCCGTCTTGTTCGCGCGGCGACGCCTTGCTCGCGGCCAGCGCCTGCAGCAATTCGTTTTCGTCGGCGTCCGACAAGCCGGCCTGGCGCGGCCTGTCGAGCGGCTGCCTCGTCAACTCCCACGCCAGCGTGTCGCGCAGCGTGTCCTGCAGCGCGCGTCGACGCAGGCCCGCTTGTACTGCCTTCGCGCTGCTGCGTGCGCCGAAGCCGGCGTGGTCGGCCATCGGCAGCCACAGCGGCAGCGAGCGGGGGCCCATCCACGGCGCGACGCCTTGCGCTGTCAGCCAGTCGGACGGTGCAGCCTTCACGGGGCCCTGGTGCTCGGCCACCGCGCGCGCGAACCGGATGTGTTCGGCGAACGGCGTCGGCGCGCCGCTTGCATTGAAGCTGCCGCTGACGCCGCGGCTGGCGCAGTCGACGAGCCATTGCGCGAGGTCGCGCACATCGATCAGCTGTGTCTGCTGCTTCGGGTTGTCGGGCAGCAGCACGTCACGGCCATGCTGGCTTGCCCGTGCAAAGCGCAACGGCCAGTAACCGCTGCGATCGGTCTTGTCGCCCGGGCCGCCGATCAGCCCGGGGCGGACGATCAGCGCGCCGGCGCTGCCGAAGGCATCGCGGACGATCTGCTCGCAGGCAACCTTCGCGCGACCATATTCACTGATGTTCGTCAGCACGTCCGATTCGAGCGCCGGCAGGATCTCGGCCTGCTCGTCTTCGTCGAGTCGGGCGTGGCTCGCATAGACGCTGGCCGACGACACATAGATATAGGTCCCAACGCGGTCCATCAACGCGGCGGCGGCAGCCCGCACCTGGCCCGGTTGGCTGGCGACGTCGATCACGGCATCCCATTGCGTCGTGCGCACCGTTTCGTAGGCATCCGGCTGGGTTCGGTCCGCCTTCACGAATGCCGCGCCGTCCGGTAGAGCGCCGGTTTTTGCGCGGGCCAGGCAGGTCACCTCATGGCCGCGTTCGAGCGCGGCATGAACGATCTGACCGCCGAGCCAGCCGGTTCCGCCGAGGATCAGGAGTTGCATGGTTGGACCTGTTGCGGGCGAAGTGCGATCCGATTCTGGCCCACAACTGCGCAGTCGAAAACGCGCACATTGGATACCGAGCGCCTCGCGCAGTTCGAGCTACGCTCGGATCTCAACGTTTTCGGGGAGCCGCCACGATGGACGCCATCTCCTGCAGCGCAGCCAAGGCCTCCCTCGCAAAGACGATGGACCGTGTTTGCGAGGACCGTGAACCGATCGTCATTACCCGGCACCGCGGGCAATCGGTCGTTCTGCTCTCGCTGGACGAATTCAAAGCGATGCAGGAAACCGCCCATCTGCTGCGCAGGCCGGCAAACGCCTGGCGGCTGCTTTCTGCGGCGGTGCAACTGGCGGAAGAAAAGGGCAGGACTTGAGCGGGCTCGCGGTGAGCCTCACCCACACTGCCCAACCGCCCCACACGCGGTGCAGAATTCGCAGCCGTCGCGGTGGATCACCGTGGCGTTGCCGCATTCGCCGCAGACCTTGCCGGCGAGGATGCGGCCGCGTTCGGGCTCGGATTTGCCGGTGGTCTCGAGCACGCCCATGTCGCGCACCGGAAAACCTTCCTCGGTCAGCACGCCGAGCATCGCGTAGCGGTGGATGATCAGCCGCGCCATGTAGGCCACCGTCGACGGCCAGGTCTGCTGGCGGCGCTGGCCGTGCGGCAGGCCGGGGACGAAGGCCATGAAATTGCCGAGCGGCTCGGCATAGTTCAGCAGCTTGCGCAGCTTCATGCCGATCCACGCCGGGTCGATCACCCGCATGTCGAGCGACAGGATGCGCGCCAGCCCGTCGAGCGCGCGCGGGTAGTTGCCGGAGAAGCCGACCGCACACGGCCGCGTCGTGCCGGCCGAAGGGTCGGTGCCGGTCGGGTCGCTGCCGGGCAGCGTCACTTCCTTCAGCGTCAGCGTGAAGGCTTCGCCGGTGGCCGGGTTGTCGATGTCGACCGCCCACGCGAGCGTGCCCGATGGGCCGGTGCGCGGCTCGTCGACGCTGAACATCGCATCCATCACCGGTGTCGGCGCGCTCTGTGACGGCGGCAGCGCCTTCAGCTGCTCGCAGCGCCAGCGGATCACCGCCGCGGTGGCCGCAACGACGCCGGGGAACAGCCGCCGCTCGCCGTGCGGCGGGAACGGCATCTCGAATTCGCGCTCCTCGGCAACCGTCGTCAATGCATCGAGTTTCAGCTGCAGCCAGGCCGCATCGTTGGCGCGCAGGTCCATCGACAGCGTCTTCGCCAGCGCGCCGAGGCCGCGCGGCTGCTCGGCGCCGTTGACCCAGACCTCGAACGGCTGCGGCGCTGCGCCGCCTTCGCCGGCGGACAGTTCGCCGACGAACAGCGCGAAATGCCCGAACGGATGCTGCACCATGAAGGTCCAGGCCGGGTTGCCGCCCGGCAGTTCGGGCCGGCCCGGCCAGCGCAGCGACGACAACACCGGCGCCGGCAGCCGATCCAGCGTCAGCCGGCGGTTCGTGTGGTCGATCTGCAGCGGTGCGGCCGGTATCGCACCGGCGGCCGGCTGCGTCACGCTCAGCACCGAGCCGAGCACGCTGTTCGGCCGGTAGGTCGCCAGCCCCTTCAGCCCCGATTGCCAGGCATCGAGATACAGGTTCTGGAACTGCTCGTACGGATAGTCGGCCGGCACATTGACCGTCTTCGAGATCGATGTGTCGATATACGGTGCGACGGCGGCGACCATCGCCTCGTGCGCACTCGCACTCAATTCGAGTGCGGTGACGAAGGCCGGCGTCAGCGCCGCCGCCTCGCCACGCAGGTGGCGGTACAGCCGCCACGCGTGGTCCTCGACCTGGTGCTCCTTGACGCTGCCGTCGGCCATCCGCTTCTTGCGCGTATAGGTCCAGCTGAATGGCGGCTCGATGCCGTTGCTCGCATTGTCGGCAAAGGCGAGGCTGATCGTGCCGGTCGGCGCGATCGACAGCAGGTGCGAATTGCGCAGGCCGTGGCTGCGGATGCGCTCGCGCAGCGGTTGCGGAAGCCTTGACGCGAACGTCGTTCGGCTGAGGTACAGGTCGGCATTGAACAGCGGGAAGGCACCGCGTTCGCGCGCCAGCTCGACCGATGCGTCGTAGGCGGCATCGCGCAGCAGCTCGGAGATGCGCCGCGCGGTGGCGCGCGCTGCATCGCTGTCGTAGTGCTGGTTCAGCATCACCAGCGCATCGCCGAGGCCGGTAAAGCCGAGGCCGACGCGCCGCTTGTTGCGCGCCTCTTCCTGCTGCGCCGGCAGCGGCCAGACGGTGACGTCGAGCACGTTGTCGAGCATGCGCACCGCCACCTGCACCAGCTGCACGAAGGCCGCCTCGTCGAAGCGCGCCGCCTTCTCGTCGAACGGATCGCGGACGAACCGGGTCAGGTCGATCGAGCCGAGGCAGCAGCAGCCGTACGACGGCAGCGGCTGCTCGGCGCAGGGGTTGGTCGCCGCGATGTCCTCGCAATACGACAGGTTGTTGTCGCGGTTGATGTGGTCGAGAAACAGCACGCCAGGCTCGGCATGATCGTAGGTCGAGCGCATGATCTGGTCCCACAGCTCCCGCGCGCGGCGTTTGCCGTAGACCCACATGCCCGAGCCGCTGTCGCCTTCATCGCGCTGGAAGGCGCCAGCTGCCTGCAGCGCGGCCGACGGCTCGGCGCGGTGCACCAGCTCGATCTCGCCGTCGGCCAGCACCGCTTCCATGAAGGCATCGGTGACGCCGACCGAGATGTTGAAATTCTTCAGGTCGCCTTCGTCCTTCGCGTGGATGAATTCCTCGATGTCCGGATGGTCGCAACGCAACACGCCCATCTGCGCACCACGCCGCGCGCCGGCCGATTCGACGGTTTCGCACGAGCGGTCGAAGACGCGCATGTAGCTGACCGGGCCGGACGCGCCGCTCTGCGTGCTGGCAACCCAGGCGCCGCGCGGCCGGATGCGCGAGAAGTCGTAGCCGACGCCGCCGCCGCGGCGCATCGTCTCGGCCGCTTCGGTCAATGCGGTATAGATGCCTGGGAATCCGTCTTCCGGCTGCGAAATCGAATCGCCGACCGGCTGCACGAAGCAGTTGATCAGCGTCGCCGACAACCCGGTGCCGGCCGCCGACTGGATGCGCCCGGCCGGCACGAAGCCGCCGCGCAGCGCGGTGACGAAGCGTTGCTCCCAGTGGCCGCGCTGCTCCGGCGCCTCGGCCTCGGCGAGCGCGCGGGCCACCCGCTGGAAAACCGCATCGATCGTCCGCTCGTCGCCTTTTGCATATTTTTCGAGCAGCACCTCGTTGCTGATCGGCTGCGCCGGCAGGTTGCCGAGGTGGTGGGAAATGGCGGGTTCGGCGTGTGGCATTCGGTGGATTCCTGAGGCGAGAAACGCGACCTTAGAGGGTTCCGGCCCGCCGGTGGTTGAGCCGGATCAAGCCGCGGTTGGCAGCCGGGGCATTTGTCGCTGGAGCATACGGCGGCGCCGCCAGCTCGCCGGGTGCCGGCGGAACTGGCTATGCTCGGCGAAAGGCCCGATTTCGCCAACCCGACCCGTCTGACCGAATGACCGAATGACCGAAGAACTGTTCCGTGAAGATGCCACACTGACCGAATGCAGCGCGACGATCGTCGCCGTCGACGAGTTCGGCATCGTGCTCGACCGGACGGTCTTCTACCCGCTCGGCGGCGGCCAGGCCGGTGATGCCGGCACGCTGACGACGGATGGCGGGCGTGTGATCGCAATCGCCGATACGCGCAAGCACAAGGAGCGCGCGGGCGACATCGCGCACGTGCCGGCTGCCGGCAGCTATCTGGCGGGCCTTGCCCCGGGCAGCCGCGTGACCGCGCGCATCGATGCCGCGCGCCGCGAGGCGCATCGCCGCTTCCACACGACGACCCATCTGCTGTGTGCGCTGGTGCCGCATCCGGTCGACGGCTGCAGCATCACCGCCGCTTATGCACGGCTCGATTTCCACACCAGCGAGCCGCTCGACAAGCAGGCGCTGAGCGACGGCATCGCGGCCTTTGTCGCCGCCGCGCACCCGGTGCGGCACCGCTGGATCAGCGAGGCCGAGCTCGATGCCAATCCGCAACTGGTGCGCAGCATGAGCGTGCAGCCGCCGCGCGGGCTCGGCCGCATCCGCGTGATCGACATCGACGGCGTCGACCTGCAGCCCTGCGGCGGCACCCATGTCGGCAATACAGCCGAAATCGGCAACGTCGTCGTCACGAAGATCGAGAAGAAGTCGGCAATGACGCGCCGTGTCGTGCTCGGTTTTGGCGGCTGACGGTGTCTCGAATCCGGCGGGCCGGATGAGGCACTGGATACTGGTCGCGCTGCTGGCGGTGGCCACGGCGCTGCCGGCAGCGGTGATCGCCGGCACCACGCACAGCTTCACGTCACCGGTGCAGGCGCACCCCGGTTCGCGCGAACGCCAGTTCAATGTTTACGTGCCGGACGGCCTCAGCGGCCCGGCGCCGATGGTGATCGCGCTGCACGGCTGCCGCCAGACCCACGACAACGTGTTGCGCGACTGGGGGCTTGCGGCGGCTGCCGACCGCCACCGCTTCATTCTCGTTGCACCGTTCATCACCAGCTACGACGGGCTGCGAAATCCGAACTGCTGGGGTTTCTGGTTGCCGCAACACCGGCAACAGGGCCGCGGCGAGCCGGCGGATCTGGTTGCGATCGGCCGCCAGGTCGAGGCGCGGTTTGCAGTCGATCCACGCCGGCGTTATGTCGTCGGGCTGTCGTCGGGTGGTGCGATGGCGGTCGTGCTGTCGGTCACCCACAATGAATATTTCGCCGCCGCGGCAAGCGCCGCCGGCCTGCCGTATGGCGAGGACGCGGCGGCGGTGTCGTTCAGCGGCTGCCCCGGATCGGCAAAGTTTCATCCAGTCGAGCGGGTCGTTGCCGACATGCGCGCGGCGCGCGATTCGCCGTACCGGATACCGCTGCTGGTGCTGCAGAACAACCGCGACTGCACCGTCGTGCAGCCGGCCGGGCGCAACCTTCGCGATGCGCAACTCGCGCTGAATGGCGAAGGCGAATTCATCGCGCCGGCGAAGGCGCTGGCGAGCGAAGCGGGCTGCAAGCCGGTTCATGGCGCCGACCACGGTTGCCGCCACAGCATCTATACCGTCGATGGCAAGGCCGGCAGCCGCTCGATCGTCGAGACGGTGCTCTACGACGGCCCGCTGGACACGCCGAACCGCGACGATACCGACCACGGGCATTACTGGATCGGCGGCGAACAGGGCCGTGACGGCCCGTGGGCGATCCGGCGCGGGCCGAGTCATCCGGATATCGTCTGGGAATTCTTCGCGCGCCATGGGGCTGAAGGCCCGGCTCCGCCAGCGCCGCCAGTCTGCAATTCCGTCCGCGCGGCGCCGGGCTCGCATGTGCAGGCGGGCCGTGCGGTGCTCGGTGGCTGGTTCAACTCGCGCGCGTTGTCGAGCGGCGACCGCCGCGACATCGGTTTTGCCTGGGACTTCTTCTGGCAGCCGGAGACCTTGTACGAATCGGCTGCAGGGCGCTGGTTTGCACAGCGGCCGGCCGGCTGCAAATGATCGGATCAACGAGGAGATCAATTTGAACCGCAACGATGAAAACGACAATCGATCGGTCGCGCTGTACTGGGACTTCGAGAACCTGCACGCCGGGTTGATCGAGGCCAAATACGGCGAGGGCCACTACGCTCGGCAGGACAACCGCTTCAAGGCGCAGGAGCCGCTGGTCGACGTGCAGGCACTGGTCGAACTGGCGGCCTCGTTCGGCCCGGTCGCGATCAACCGCGCGTACTGCAACTGGCAGTTTTTCGGCCGCTACCGCGATGCGCTGCTGCAGAACGCGGTCGAGCTGATCCAGCTGTTTCCGCCCGGCGCATCGGCAAAGAATGGTGCCGACATCAAGCTCTGTCTCGACGCGGCCGAAGATATCAGCCGCTTTGCGCACATCGGCACCGTGATCATCGTCGGCGGTGACAGTGACTTCATGCCGGTCGCGCAGAAGATCAAGGCCGCCGGACGGACGTTGATCGGCATCGGCACCCGCCGCAATACCAACCGGCATTGGGCCAAGAGCTGCCACGAGTTTCGTTACTACGACAGCCTGGTCGAAGCGCCGCCGGTCGATGATGGGGCGCAGTCTGGCCAGGCCGATGAAGCGCCGGTCGCGGCCGCGCCGCCAGCCGATCCTGCTGCCGATATGCTCAAGCGCGCGGTACGGCTGCTCGCCGAATCACGAGGCGAGCCGTGGGTCAACAAGGCCAGCCTCTGGCCGATGATCAAGCGCCTCGATTCGACCTTCGACCCGAAGGAATACGGCCACGCCGGTTTCTCGGACATGCTGAAGGCGATGGATGCCGTCGTCGAGATCAGGAAGGGTGATACCGATCACCTGGTCCGGCTGCGCTGAGGCCAGGCGACAGCGGCATACTGTGGCGCCCTGAATGGAAAACCCGATGGCCCGGCACGACGACATCTACAAAGGTTTCCGCTACATCGTCGACACGATCGCGGCAGGCGATGGACGCTTCGGCTGGCAGACCGTCGTCGACGGCAAGCGGCCGATCATCGGGCCGCCGTGCCCGACCGAGGCCGATGCAATGGCCGCCGGCATCGAGGCCGCGCAGGCGAAGATCGAATCGGTGCTCGACGGCTATCGGAAGCCGCGGTGAGGCTTTGTAGGAGGGGCTTCAGCCCCGATCCGGGCTGCAGGCATGCCATCAATCGGGGCTGAAGCCCCTCCTACGAAGTAATGCGGCCGCTTCGGCTCATCCCACCGCAACCGCCGCCGGCCGTTCGCCGGCCAGCGCCTGCAGCAGGTTGCTGGTCGCCAGCACCGCCATCGCATGGCGGGTCTCGTGGGTTGCCGAGCCGATGTGCGGCAGCGCGGTGACGCGGGGGTGGCGGCGCAGCGGCGAATCGAGCGGCAGCGGTTCGACCGCAAACACATCGAGCCCGGCGGCGCGCAGATGACCGGCGTCGAGTGATGCGAGCAGCGCAGCTTCATCGACGATCGCGCCGCGGGAGCCGTTGACGAGGATCGCGCCCGGTTTCATCGCCGAAAGTTTTTCCGCATCGATCAGCCCGCGGGTGTTTTCGGTCAGCGGCAACGTCAGCACGACGATATCGGCTTCGGCCAGCAGTTGCTCGAGGCCGACATGGCGGGCCTTGCCGGCGAGTTCGGGCAACGCCACTTCGCGGGTGTTGTGGTACAGCACCGGCATGCCGAAGCCGAGTGCGGCGCGCCGTGCCAGCGCCTGGCCGATGCGGCCGAAGCCGACGATGCCGAGCCGCTTGCCGTGCACGTCCCAGCCGAACAGCGATTCGTCGATGTTGCGTGTCCAGTGGCCGTCGCGCAGGTGGGTTGCCAGTTCGATGAGTCGTCGGCTGGTCGCGATCACCAATGCAAAGATCGTGTCGGCAGTGGTTTCGGTCAACACGCCCGGTGTGTGGCACAGCATGATGCCGCGCCGCTGCAGTTCGGCAGTGTCGTAGTTGTCGATGCCGACCGAGATGCTCGAGACGACCTGCAGCGACGCCGCCTGCGCGAGGATCCCGGCATCGATCGGGTAGCTCGATCCGATCAGGCCCTGCGCTGCCGGCAGCGCGGCGAAGAAGGCGTCACGCTGCTCAGGCTTGCGCGGGTTTGCCACCGTCACCTCGTGCACTGCCTGCAGCCGCGCCAGCTGATCGGCCGGCAGCTCGCGGAAGACCAGCACCTGCCGGCGTGTCAAAGCCCGGCCTCGGCCAGTTCTGCCTGGCTCGGCAGGCCCTCGGTATCACCAAGCACCTGCACCGCACGGGCGCCGATCCATGCGCCGCGGCGCACCGCGGCCTCGACATCGCGACCGGCGAGCAGTGCGCTGATCACGCCGACCGCAAAGCCGTCGCCGGCACCGACGGTGTCGACGACCTGCTTGACCGGAAAACCGGCGACCGATCCGGTGCCGGCAGTCGCGCTGTCGTAATACGCGCCATCGGGCCCGAGCTTGACGACGACGAGGCTGGCGCCGCGCTCGCGGTAGAAGCGGGCGATCTTGGCCGGATCGTCCGAGCCGGTCAGCAACTGGCCTTCGGCAATGCCCGGGAAGACCCAGTCGGCATGGCAGGCGAGCTCGTTGATCGCATCGCGCATCGCCTGCTCGGAGGCCCACAGCGTCGGCCGCAGGTTCGGATCGAACGACACGCTGCGCCCGGCCTTGCGCATCAGCTGCATGCTGCGCAGCGCGGTCGCGCGGCAGTTGTCGGACAGCGCCGGGAAGACGCCGGTCGCATGCAGGTGGCGTGCGGACTGCAGCCAGGCGACATCGATGTCGTCGGGCTCGATCCGGCTCGCCGCCGAACCCTTGCGGTGGTATTCGATGTCCGGATCGCCGCCGCCTTCGACGCGGCCCTTGAACTGGAAGCCGGTGCGCTGCGTCGCGTCGCAGACCACATGCGAGCAGTCGATGCCTTCGCGCTGCATCGTCGCGAGCAGATAGCGGCCCATCGAATCGGTGCCGAGCCGGCTGACCCAGCCGACGCCGAGCCCGAGCCGGGCAAGGCCGATTGCGACATTGGTTTCGGCGCCGGCGGTGCGCTTGACAAAACTTTCGGCGTGTTCGAGCGGGCCGGGCCGGTCGGCGACCAGCAGCATCATCGCCTCGCCGAAGGTCACGACATCGAGTGGTCTGTTGCTCATCGGAGGCTCCTTGCGATGCCGCGCAGCAGCTCGAGCTGGCCACGCGTGGTTGCGAGCAGGTCTTCGCCGACCAGCGGGTATTCGATCGCCCACGGCTGGCCGGCCGGCAGTTCGCGCAGCATTGCGCGCCACGGTGCCGCTGAATCGACAAGCGGCACGGCGACCCAGCGCTGCGGCTGGCGTTGTACACCCTTGCAGTGCACATAAGCCACCCGTGAGCCGAGCGCGCGCGCCGCCTGCAGCGGGCATTCGCCGATCCAGTGCCAGTTGCCGAGGTCGAAGGTCATCGGCAGTTCGAGGCCGTTGTCGCTTGCCGCGGCAAAAAACCGTTGCAGCGCCGGCAGGCTGCCGGCGGCGGTCGTCTGGTCGTTTTCGATCAGCAGTTCGATCTCGCTGTCGGCCAGGCGCTCGCGCAGTTCGATCAGGCCGGCGACCGATTCGGCGGAAAATCCGCCGATCGACATCTTCAGCCGCGCCGCGCCGTGGCGACGGGCCAGTGCCAGCGCATCGGCGAACGCAGCGGCATCGAATCGGCCGTCGTCGGCCCACAGGCCTTGCGGGCTGGAATAGACGAGTTGCAGAGAAGCCGACGCGGCGGTGTCGCGGATCGCGGCGATTTCGGCATCGCTGCCGCTGGCCAGTTCGCCACGCACCTCGACGCCGTCGGCGCCGGCGTCGGCAGCGAGTTTCGTGAACCAGGCCTGGCCATGCCGCCGCACTTCGGACGCGCCGAATGCGCCGAGCGAGATCAGCAGCGGAGGAGGGTTTGTCATTGCAATCTTGTCGGCAGCGCAGGGCCGGGCCCACGGGGGCGGAAGCGCCCGCGGAATGCAGCCTGCGCCGCCTCGTTTCAGTGGTGTTGGGAAAGGATCTGGCCGAGGAAGGCCTGCAGCTTCGGATGTTCGGGCTTGCCGAAGAAGTCCTGCGGCGGGGCCTGCTCGAGGATCTTGCCGTCGGCCATGAAGATCACGCGGTCGGCAACGCTGCGCGCAAAACCCATTTCATGGGTCACGCACAACATCGTCATGCCGTCGTCGGCGAGGCTGATCATCGTGTCGAGCACTTCCTTGACCATTTCCGGGTCGAGCGCCGAGGTCGGCTCGTCGAACAACATGATCTTCGGGTTCATGCACAGCGCCCGCGCAATCGCGACGCGCTGCTGCTGGCCGCCGGACAACTGGCTCGGGTATTTGTCGGCCTGTTCGGGGATTCGAACCCGCTCGAGGTATTTCATCGCGGTGGCCTTGGCATCGGCCTCGCTGGTGCCGCGGGTGTGCATCGGTGCCAGCATGCAGTTCTGCAGCACCGTCAGGTGCGGGAACAGGTTGAACTGCTGGAACACCATGCCGACCTCGCGCCGCACGGCCTCGATGTTTTTTCCTTTATGGGACGTCAGATCGATGCCGTCGACGACGATGCTGCCCTGCTGCACCTTCTCGAGGTGGTTGATGCAGCGGATCAGCGTCGATTTGCCGGAACCGGAAGGACCGCAGATCACGATCCGCTCGCCGGCACGCACCTCGAGGTCGATGTCGGTCAGCACCTGGAAATGGCCGAACCATTTGCCGACCTTGTCGATGCTGATGATGGGTTGTGAGCTGCTCATGTCTGGGTCCCGCGGTTGGAGGTTGGCTGGTGCTGCCTTCAGTTGCTGGCCGGCATTGCGGGCAGGTCGGACTGCAGCCACTTCTGGTACAGCTTGTTCAGTTCGCCATTGGTGGTGTTGCGGGCGACGAACTCGTTGACGGTCTTCTCGAGGTCGGCCTGGCCCTGGCGCATCGCCACCGCCATGAATTGCTGGCGCAGCACCAGCTTGCTTTCATTGGCGTCACCGGCGCGCTTGGCGATCTGCGCGGCCACCGTCGTCGAGCAGCCGATCGCATCGACCTGGCCCGACAGCAGTGCCTGCATCGCCGATGCGTCGTCGTCGAAGCGGCGGATCTCGGTGCCTTCCGGCGCGATCGCGGTCAGCGCGGTGTCCTGCGTGCTGGCGCGGGCGACGCCGACGCGAACGCCTTTCAGATCGGCCGGCGACTTGATGTTGACCTTCTTCGATCCGTACAACACGATCGTCGCGGCGGAGTACGGACGCGAGAACTGCACCTGCTTGGCGCGCTCCGGCGTCACCGCCAGCGAGGCGACCAGCACGTCGACCTTGTTGGTCAGCAGGAACGGGATCCGGTTCGGGCCGGTGACCGGCACCAGGTTCAGCTTGACGCCGAGGTCCTTCGCGAGCAGGCGGGCGACGTCGGCATCGTAGCCATCGGGCTCGTTGCTCGAATTGACCGTGCCGTAGGGCGGAAAGTCGACCAGCAGGCCGACGGTCAACGTGCCCTTCGACTTGATCTCGGCGGCGGTCTGCGCCGACGCGAGCGGCGTGAAGCCGACGAGCAGTGCGCTGGCGGCAAGGGCTGCGGTGCAGCGGACGAGGTGGCGGCGGTTCAGGATGGACATGGCTTGTCTCCGGTGTTGGAACGGTTGGTGAAAAGGGCGCTCAGCGGGCGAGCGCGAGATTGCGTTGGCGCTCGATGCGGCCGGCCCACAGCGACAGCGGCCAGCACAAGGCGAAATAGACGGCGCCGACGACGCTGAAGACGAGCAGCGGCTCGAAGGTGGCGTTGTTGATGATCTGGCCGGCGCGGGTGATCTCGGTGAAGCCGATGATTGCGGCCAGCGACGTGCCCTTGATCACCTGGACGCTGTAACCGACCGTCGGCGGCAGTGCGATGCGCCAGGCCTGCGGCAGGATCACCTGGCGCATCCGCGCCGCATAACCCATGCCGAGCGCTTCGGCGGCTTCCCACTGGCCGCGCGGAACGGCCTGGATGCAGCCGCGCCAGATCTCGCCGAGGAAGGCGCTGGTATTGAGCACCAGCGCAATGCCCGCGGCGATCCACGGGCTGACGTCGAAGCCGAGCACAGGGGCGCCGAAGAAGACCAGGAACAACTGCATCAGCAGCGGCGTGCCCTGGAAGATCTGCGTGAAGACGGTGGCGCAGCGCTGCGCGATCACGCTCTCCGAAGTGCGCGCCAGCGCGACGATCAGCCCGCCGATCGCACCGCCGATGAATGCGATCAGCGACAGCGCGACCGTCCACTGCGCGGCCTGCAGGATGAACCAGATGTCGTTGATGCCGAAAGTTCTCATTTGATGTGCTCGGTAAATCCTTGATCAAGCTGACACCAAGGGTCCGGCTCTGCCGGCCCGATGGTGTGCCCCCTGGGGGGGGTAAGCGTGGACGAGAGGGCCTGCCTGCGCAGGTCCGAACGCCTCGCGAACCGTCCGAGCTCTGCGAGGACGTGGGGCGGCGTGAGCCGCTCCGGGGGGAGCCCTACCTTCTGTCGGGGTAGCTCAGATAACGCTGCTGCAACGTGCGGAACAGCGCCGAGAAGGAGAGGGCCAGGCCGAGGTAGATCAGCGTGACGACGATGTAGATCTCGAAGCTGCGGAAGGTCTGCGACTGCAGGTTGGCGGCGACCGAGGTCAGGTCGTCGGCCGAGATCACCGACACCACCGCCGACGTCAGCATCAGCAGGATGAATTGGCTGCTCAGCGCCGGGAAGATCGCGCGCAGCGCCGGCTTCAGGATGATCAGCCGGAAGACCTGGTGCGGCTTCAGGCTCAGCGCGAGGCCGGCCTCGACCTGGCCCTTCGGAATCGATTCGATGCCGGCGCGGATGATCTCGATCGCATAGGCGCCGAGGTTGACGACCATCGCGACCAGCGCGGCGGTATACGGCGACCAGCGCAGGCCGATTGCCGGCAGCGCGAAAAAGAAGAAGAACAACTGCACCAGGAACGGTGTATTGCGGATCAGCTCGATGTAGGCATTGATCAGCATCCGCACCGGCGCCGGCCCCGAGGTCTTGCCCCAGGCGCCGACGATCGCGACGCAGAGGCCGAGCACGGTCGCGGTCAGCGACAGCTGGATCGTGATCCAGGTGCCTTTCAGCAGCAGCGGCCAGGCTGCGAATACGTCGGCGAATTGGAAGCTGTAGTTCACGACTCGATGACCGGGTGAAGTTTTCTGAAACCGGTTTCTATTCTGAAGAAACCGGTTTCAGAGCGATACCCGTGTTTTCCCTAGGTTTTGGCGATTCGGTTTCAGGCGCCGGTGTCGGCGCGCTGCGACGATGCGCGGACGATCAGCCGGCCGGGCAGCAGGATCTGCCGCGGCGGCAGCGAGCGGCCGTCGAGGCGCTCGAGCAGGCAACTCGCCGCGACCCGGCCGAGGTCGTCGGTCGGCTGCGCGACCGTCGAGATGCCGGGGCCGACCAGCGGCGCCCATTCGGTGTCGTCGATGCCGACAAGGCCGGCGTCGCTGCCGGCCTGCCAGCCGAGCTTCGCGAATGCTGCGGCGACCTGCAGCGTCATCACCGCATTGCTCGCCAGCACTGCCAGCGGCTTGCGGGCTGCACGCCGTTTCGCCTCGCGCAGCGCCGCCAGCAGCGCTGCCTCGTCGCCGTCGGCGACCTGCTGGCTGCGGCCGCCGGCCGCCTTGCCGTGGCTCGCCAGCTGCGCGTTGAACGCTGATTCCCGCTCGATTCGCGCGCTGACGCCGGCGATCGGTTCGGTGACATACAGCAGCTCGCGCCAGCCGTTGGCGAGCAGGTGCGATACCGCCTGGCGGATCGCGTCGGCATTGTCGAGCGAGACAAAATCTGACTGCATCTCGGGATGGCGGCGATCGACCAGCACCGCCGGTTTGCCGTGGCGGACGACCTCGCTGGCAGCGCCCGCATCGGCGCCGAGCGTATTGAGGATGAAGCCCTCGACCTGGTACGACGCCAGCGCCTCGATCGCCTCTCGCTCGCGGCTGCCGTCGTTGCCGAGGTTGAACAGCATCACCAGATAGCCGGCCTCCTGGCAGGCCTTCTCGGCGCCGCGCAGCACCGCGACCGAAAACGGATTCGTGATGTCGGCGACGACGAGGCCGATCAATTTCGACTTGCCGCGTTTCAGTGCCTGCGCCATCGGGCTCGGCACATAACCGAGCTGCTTGACGGCGGTTTCGACACGCGCTGCGATGTCGCGCGTCAGAAGCGTGTCGCGGTGGTTCAGGAAACGCGAGACGGTTGCCTTGGAGACGCCGGCGAGGCGGGCGACATCGGCAATCGTCGCCCGCGTTTCGGACGGTGCGGCCGCTTCTTCGGCACTGGAACTGGAATTCATTGCGTCATTCTATGAAACCAGTTTCAGAAAAGCCAGCGGAAAAGCCCTGGGTCCGGCTCTGACGGAAGCAACTCGGCGAGCCAGCCGCTCAGTCGTCGGGTGGTTCGGACGTCCGAATCACAGATCCCGGCTTCAGAACGGGCCGACCGCTCAGGCGTCGACGATCTGCTGGAAGCCGCCGTAGATCAGGCGCTTGCCGTCGAACGGCGGTTTCTCATCCTTCAGCCGCGGGTCCTCCATCACCTTCTTCCAGGCCTCGTCGCGCACCGCACGCGACGGCCAGGTGATCCACGAAAACACGACCGACTCGTCTGGCTCGCGCTTGACGGCCATCGAGAACGAGGTCAGCTTGCCTTCCGGCACATCCTCGCCCCAGCAGTCGACGACGCTGAGCGCGCCGTGTTCGCGCAGCACCGCCGCCATCCGTGTCGCATGCTCGCAGTAGGCGTCGCGGTCGGCATTGCGCACCGCGAGAACGGCCCCGTCGATGTAGTTCATCGTTTACTCCCTTGGTTGTTGCCAGCCGTCCGGCCGGTGCAGGGGGCCGTGCTGCCCAAAAATGTCGAATGATGCTGCACGGCTGCCTACTGCCCGATCAACGTTTCGGGATCGTGCCACTGATGGCCGAGCGCATCGGCCACCTCGCGGTGCGTGACCTTGCCGGCGGCGACGTTCAGGCCGTTGCGCAGGTGCGGGTCGTCGCGCAGCGCCTGCTGCCAGCCCTTGTCGGCCAGTGCGGCAACGAACGGCAGCGTCGCATTGTTCAAGGCATGGGTCGAGGTGCGCGGCACGCCACCTGGCATGTTGGCAACGCAGTAGTGGACGACGCCGTCGACCAGATAGGTCGGCTCCTCGTGGGTCGTCGGTTTCGAGGTCTCGAAGCAGCCGCCCTGGTCGATCGCGACATCGACGACGACCGCACCGGTTCTCATTCGCTCGACCATCTCCTTCGTGACGAGTTTCGGTGCCGATGCGCCGGGGATCAGCACGCTGCCGATCACGACGTCGGCCGACAACACATGTTCCTCGATGTTGTCGCGGTTCGAGAAGACGGTGATCACGCGTGCGCCGAGCAGGCCCTCGATGCGGCGCAGCGCATCGATGCTGCGGTCGATCACGATGACCTGCGCACCGCTGCCGACCGCAAGCATCGCGGCATTGGTGCCGACGACGCCGGCGCCGAGCACGACGACCTTGGCCGATGCGACACCGGGCACGCCGCCGAGCAGCATGCCGCGCCCACCGTGTGCGCGCTCGAGGCTGTGTGCGGCGGCCTGGATCGCCATCCGGCCGGCAACTTCCGACATCGGTGCCAGCAGCGGCAGCCCGCTCGCTCCGGTGACGGTTTCGTAGGCGATGCAGATTGCGCCGCTGCGGATCAGGTCGTCGCACTGTGCCGGGTCCGGTGCGAGGTGCAGGTAGGTGAACAACAGCTGGTCCGGGCGCAGCCGTGCCCGTTCGACCGCCTGCGGCTCTTTCACCTTGACGATCATCGCGGCGGTTGCGAACACCTCGTCGGCGCTGTCGACGACGCCGGCGCCGGCGCGGCGGTAGTCGTCGTCGCCGGCACCGATGCCGTCGCCGGCGCCGCTCTCGACGATCACCTGGTGGCCGGAGCCGACCAGTTCGCGCACCGAGGAGGGCGTCAGCCCGACCCGGTATTCATGGTTCTTGATCTCTTTCGGCACGCCGATCAGCATCGCTCGACTCCTGCGAAGCGGCCCGGATCAATGGGCCGCAGATTGCAGCCTGGGGGTGGGGGCCGCGGGCGACGATATCGTAAAGTCGCTGCGCCAACCAGCCGAGTGTTCCCACCCGGCCGCACAACACAGGCCGATGCAGCGACAGCAGGAGTGCCGCCGACGATGAACCACTGGAAAGACCATCCGCTGCCGGCGATACGCCACGAGGCCTTGTTCGGCGACCGCCTGGTGCGCTGTTTTGCACCGCGCCCGGCCGGCCTGTACGCGATGTTCGAGGCCTCTGTCGCGGCCCGACCGGAAGCCGAGGCGATCGTCTGCAATGGCGGCCGCTGGACTTACGCGCAGACCGCGCGCGCAACCGCGCGGCTTGCCGCGGAATTCGTCTCGCACGGCGTGTTGCAGGGCGACCGCGTCGTGATGCTGGTCGACAACCGGCCCGAATTCGTCGTCGCGCTGCTCGCGCTGCAGCGGCTCGGCGCGATTGCGGTGCCGGTCGGCGTCCGCGAGCAGCGGCCCGGGCTTGCCTACATCGCCGCGCAGTGCGGTGCGATCGGCGCCGTCTGCGATGCGGCGCTTGAAGACCGGCTGCCCGATGCCGACGAGGCGCCGGCGCTGCGTTTTCGGCTGCTGGTCGGCGCCGCGCCTGGCCAGATCGCGATGCAGGATCTGCTCGACAAGACTGCGGCCGAGGCCGCCGCCGTCGCCACGACGTCCGAGACCGATACCGCGGTGATCCTCTATACGTCTGGCACGACCGGTCGGCCGAAAGGCGCGATGCTGACGAACCTGAACATCGTCCATTCGGTGCTGCATTACGAGTTGTGCATGCGGCTGCGATCCGACGACCGGTCGGCGCTGGCGGTGCCGGCGAGCCACGTCACCGGCTTGATCGCGGTGATCGCGACGATGTTGCATGTCGGCGGCGCGATCGTCATCACGCCGCCATTCAAGGCCGAATCGTTCATCGCGACGATGGCCGCCGAGCGCGTCACCCACACGCTGATGGTGCCGGCGATCTACCAGTTGTGCCTGCTGCATCGGGGTTTTGCGAGCGCCGACCTCGGCGCATGGCGGATCGGCGCCTATGGCGGCGCGCCGATGCCGGTGGCCACCATCGATGCATTGGCCGAGCGGCTGCCCGGTCTCACGCTGCTCAATGCCTATGGCTCGACCGAGACGACGTCGCCGGTGACGATGATGCCGCCCGGCCAGACGCGTGCCCATGTCGACAGCGTCGGTGTCGCGCTGCCGACCGCCGATATCCGCGTGCTCGACGACGACGGCCGCGAAGTGCCGGCCGGGGAGACCGGCGAGCTGTGGATCGGCGGGCCGATGGTCGTGCCCGGCTACTGGGCCAACGCGGAAGCGACAGCAGCGTCGTTCACCGCCGGCTACTGGCATTCCGGCGATCTCGGTTCGGTCGATGAGCAGGATTTTGTGCGCATCTTCGACCGCAAGAAGGACATGCTGAACCGCGGCGGCTTCAAGATCTATTCGGTCGAGGTCGAGAATGTGCTGATGGGCTGGCCGGGCGTCGTCGAGGCGGCGATCGTCGGCAGGCCGTGCCCGGTGCTCGGCGAACGCGTCCATGCCTTTGTCCATGCACCCGATGGCCGGCGCGACGACGAAGCGCTGCGCGCGTTCTGCGCCAGCCGGCTGGCCGACTACAAGGTGCCCGAGACGATCAGCTGGTGCGAGACCCCGCTGCCGCGCAATGCGAATGGCAAATTGATGAAGAGGCTGCTGCGCGAGCAGTTGCCCGATGTGGCCGCGGCAGCGCGCGAAACGTAGAATTTCGACGCTTCAGCAGTTCCTCCGAGGTGCCGATGACGCCGCCGCTGCCAATGGCCCTGCCGTTGACGAAATTCCGCGTGCCGCGGGCACGGCGCGACTTTGTCCGGCGCGAGGCGCTGCTGCAGCGGCTGCGCCGCATGGTCGAGCAGCATCCGGTCACGCTGATCCAGGCGCCGGCCGGCTCTGGCAAGACGACGCTGATGGTGCAGCTGGCCGAAGCCTGCGGTCCGGCGGCGCGCTGCATCTGGGTGGCGCTCGACGACAACGACAACGATGCGGTGCGGCTGCTGGCGACGCTGGTGCAATCGCTCGGCCCGCTCGAGCTCGACTGGGCGATGGATCCGCAGGTGCTGGTCGCCAACGTGCCGGGCAGCGGCAGCGAGGCGAGGGCGGTGCTGGCGGCAATTGTCAATGCAATGTGCACCGCGTCGCTCGATCGCATCGTCTGGCTGCTCGACGACCTGCACCGCATCACCGATGCGTCGGCACTCGGCCTGCTGCAGGCGCTGATCGAACGGCTGCCCGAACATGTCTCTCTGGTGCTCGGCTCGCGGGTCGAACCGGCGATCGGCCTGGCGCGGCTGCGCGCCCATGGCGAACTGGCCGAGTTCGACGCCGAGCAACTGCGCTTCGACTCGCCGAGCGTCGTCGAGCTGGCGCGCCTGCGCTGGGGTATCGAGCCGACGCCGCAACTGGTCGAGGCGACGCTGCGGCGCACCCACGGCTGGGCGGTCGGCGTCAACCTGGTGCTCGCCTCCGGCGCCGATACGCCGCGTCGGCAGCGGGTGCAGACCTGCACCTTGTCGTCGAAGGCGATGTTCGACTTTCTGGCGCAGGAGGTGCTCGATGAACTGCCGCCGGCGCTGCGCCGCTTCGTGATCGAGTGCGCGATCCTGCCCGAACTGAGCCCGGCGCGCTGCGACGCAGTAACCGGTGGCACCGACAGCCGCCGCGTGCTCGAAACGCTGTTGCAGCGCAACCTTTTTCTCAGCGTTGTCGACGAAGCCGAACTGGTGCTGCGTTTCCACGACCTGTTCCGCGATTTCCTGCTGACGCAGCTGGACGGTGAGCCAGCCGACTACCGCCGTGCGTTGCACGCAAAGGCGGCCGCTGTCGAGGAGATGCCGGACCGCGCGATCGGCCATTGGCTCGATGCCGGCCAATGGGCGGAGGCCGCTGCGCTGATGGCCAGCCACGGCCTCGGCCTGGCCGCCGCCGGCGCCTATCCTGACCTCGAGCGCTGGATCGCCCGGCTGCCGGCCGACGTCGTCGATGCCGAGCCGCGGCTGGCGCTGCTGCGCGCCGAATGCGCCTGGGTGCGCTGGGACTGGGAACAGGTGCTGCAACATGCGGCGCCGGCCGCCGACGGCCTCGCCCGCCAGGGCGACCAGGCCGGCAGGCTGCGTGCACAACTGCTGCTGGCCGCTGCACTCGGCGCACTCGGCCACCTGCAGGAGCGCGAGCAGCTGACCGAAGAGAGCCTGCAGCTGCCCGACCTGCCGGCGGCCGATGCCGCGCAATTCCACCTGCAACGCGCATGGAGCGTCTTTTCACTCGGCCAGAGCGAGTTGATCGCCCGCCATCTGGCGGTCGTCAATGACCTGGTCGCCGAGGATCCGCAGCACCATGCACCGCTGGTTGCGCAGACGCTGAACTGCCATTTCGGCGGCATACCCGGCGTCACCCAGGCCTACCTGCGTTTTGCCGAGCTGTGCGACACGATCCCGAAGCCGACCGCATTGCCATGGCACTCGACGCCGGTGATCCTCGGCGCGTGGGCGGCGTTGTGGCAGGGGCGCCGCGCCGGCGTCGTGCAGGAGCTCGAACGCGCCGCGCAGATCCAGCACAGCTTCGGCCGGGTGCGTTGTGTGCTGCTCGATGCGGCGCATCTGCAGGCACTGCTGCTTGCGCTCGATGGCGATTTCGATGCCGCCGGCGCGATCATCGGCGGGCTGCTCGCCGACCTCGAATCGGGTGATGCGGCCGGACTGCGCAGGGTCTGGCAACGGCCCTACCGCAGCGTGCTGGCACGGCTGGCGTGGATCGCGCTCGACGCGCCGACGCTGGCGAAGCAGGCCTCGTTGCTGGCCGGCCCGCTGCGCCACCGCGAATGGCCGTTGACCGCTGCGGCGGTCGCGACCGTTGCCGGCCAGGCGGCTTTATTGGCCGGCGATCTCGATGCCGCGCAGCAGCAGCTCGACGAGGCCGCGGCGCTGCAGCAGCGCTTTCCGGCGCCGGCGTTTTATGCCGATCCGCGGATTGCGCTGGCCGAGGTCTTCTTGCGCCGCCAGCAGCGCGGCCGCGCCTGGGAGACGCTGCTGCCGGTCGTCAGCGAAATCGGCCGCGACGGCACGCCCGGCCGGCTGTTGCTCGAGCCGAAGGCGCTCGTCGATGCGCTGCTCGCAACCTGCCCGGCCACTGCGCCGGAAGCAGAACTGGTCGCCAGTATCCAGCGCACGCTCGACGCGTGGCACCAGGCAGGTGCCGGCGCTGGCGACACGGGAGCAGCCAGCTGCCCGCTGAATCCGGTCGCGGCGCGCCTGACCGAACGCGAGCGCGAGGTCGTCGAACTGGTGGCGCAAGGCCTGTCGAACAAGCTGCTGGCGCGCAAGCTGTCGCTGAGCCCGCATACCGTGAAGCGCCATCTGGCGAACATCCTCGACAAGCTCGATTGCGATACCCGAGGCCAGGCGGCCGACCTGTGGCGCCGCCATGCGGTTGCCAGCTGACGCGCTGACGCCAGCCGCCAGCGGTTATCGTTGGCGCGTCGTCGAGCCCCGGGAGATGAGTTGATGGATCTGGAGCTGGTGCTGGCCGTCGTTTCCAGCGAATTTACCGACCTGCCGGACGCCGGCGAAGTTGCCCGCATCGTGATCCGCCTGTTGACCGCTGCCCTGCTCGGCGGCTTGCTCGGTTTCAATCGCGAGAAACACAACAAGTCGGCCGGTTTGCGAACCCACATGCTGGTCGCGCTCGGCGCGGCAACGTTCGTGATGGTGCCGCAACTGGCCGGAATGGAGATCGCCGACCTGAGCCGTGTGATCCAGGGCGTGATCGCCGGCATCGGCTTCATCGGCGCCGGCACGATCCTGAAACATCACGATGAAAAGGAAGTGTTCGGCCTGACGACGGCTGCCGGCATCTGGATGACCGCTGCCATCGGCATGGCCTGCGGCATGGGCCGCGAAGTGACGGCGATCATCAGCACCTTGCTGGCGTGGGCCGTGCTCGGTGTGATGCACAAGCTGTTCGAGGCCAGGGACAGCAAGAAGGACACCGCCTGACGGCGCGCCGGCGCGCCACCCGACGCATCGGGCCGCGTCAGCGCGGCGGATGGGCCGGTCGGTGCAGGTGGCGGCCGTCGAGCAGCGCGCCGCTGGCGAGATAACGCGAGTACTGCGACAACGGCAGTGTCGCAACGCCGTGCGAGCGGCCGTCTTCCCAGGCCAGCGTCGCATCGAACTCGGTGACCTCGATTTCGCACGGGCCGGGCGGTATCTGCATCGTGACCCCGTCACCCTCACGGTAGGTGACGGTGCCGATGATTTGACATCGTTTGGTATAGGACATGGTGTTCTCCGGGCCGTTCACGCGGCGGCAGGCAACGGCGATGCCGGCGCCCGACGCGCCTTTCGTGCACGGCGCTTGCGCGCCGTGCAGGATCGGCCTCTCTGTTGGTTGATTACCAGGCGTCGACGCCGTAGTAGCCGTTCACCTGGCGACCGTAGTCGCGGTTGTATTCAGGCATCTGGTCGTGCGGGTAGCGCGGCGCGCCCTCGAGTTTTTCCTTGTCGAGCGGAACGACATAACCTTCCTTCTCGACGTCGTACTCGAGCATGTTCCACGGCAGCGGATAGCGGTCGGTGCCCATGCCGAGAAAACCGCCGAATTCGAGCACCGCATAACGGACCTGGCCCGAACGCTTGTCGATCATCAGGTCATCGATCGTGCCGAGTTTGTCGCCGGCGTGGTTGTAGACGGTCGTGCCTTCGACCTTGTCCGACGAGATGATGTCGCTGGTGGATTTGGTGAGCGTGTTGGTATTCATCGAATTCTCCTTGCGTGTTGGCTGGCGGATCGGGCCGCCGGGACCGGCGGCATGGCCGATCGCCATGTGTTCTTTATCGCTTGCAACGCGTTTTGATTCGATCGGTGCCAATGCCGACGGGCTGTAGGACTGCTACGAAGGTCCGGCACGGTCGATGACGGACGTTTCAGCATCGGGTTACATGCAGCAACGAAACGCTTACGTGCGGCCATCGCAGCGGTGTTGCCTTAGCATGCAGCGATGAGCTGGAACCCCGATCAGTACCTCAAATTCGCCGCCCCGCGGCTGCGGCCCGCGATCGATCTGCTGGCCGCGGTGCCGCTCGAGCACGCGCGCGTGATCGTCGATCTCGGCTGCGGCGCCGGCAATGTGACGAGGCTGCTCGCCGAGCGCTGGCCGCAGGCGCAACTCAGCGGAGTCGACAACTCGGCCGAGATGCTCGCGAAGGCGGCCGGCGAGGTGCCCGGCGTGCGCTGGCTCGAATGCAACCTCGCCGATTGGCGCGCGGAGCGTCCGGCCGACCTGATCTATTCGAATGCGGCGCTGCACTGGCTGCCGGCGCACCGCGAGCTGTTCCCGCGCCTGCTCGCGCAGCTCGAGCCGGGTGGCGTGCTGGCGGTGCAGATGCCGCGCAATTTCGCTGCGCCGTCGCATACCGCGATCGCCGACACGGTTGCCGCCGGCCCATGGCGCGCCCGGCTCGAACACCTGCTCGAACCGGCGCCGGTCGCGCCGCCCGATTTCTATTTCGACCTGCTGGCGCCGATCGCCGAACGTGTCGATATCTGGGAGACCGAGTACCTGCAGGTGCTCGACGGGCCCGACCCGGTCAAGGAGTGGACCAAGGGCACCTGGCTGAAGCAGTTTCTCGATGCCCTCGACGACCCGGCCGAGCGCGCCGCCTTCGAGCGCGACTATGCCGAGCGCGTCGCCGCCGCCTATCCGATGCGGCCCGACGGCAGGACGCTGTTTCCGTTCAGGCGGCTGTTCATCGTCGCGACGGCGGTCTGAATCACTCCGGCGAATCCGGCGGCATCAGCCCCATCGCCTCGTAGGCTGCGACTGCGCTGCGCACCAGGTCGGCCTGCTGGTTGCGCAGGGACTGGCGCCGCGTGACCGCATTGCGCTGTGCTTCCAGCAGTTCGAGAAAGCCGGCCAGCCCGTTGTCGTAGAGGATTCGTGCCTGCTGCACCGCTGCATCGGCCGCACGCACTGCCTCGTGCAACGCGGTCAGTGCGTCGAGGGCGGTGCGGTGGGCATGCAGCGCGGCTTCGGTTTGCGCGAGTGCCTGTTGCACCGCTTGCCGATAGCCGAGCTCGGCGGCGCGCAGCCGGGCGCGTGCGGCGTCGCTGGCGGCTTCGCGCTGGCCGCCATCGAACAGCGGCGCTGCCAGCTCGGCTGCGACCGTCGCCAGCAGCGCGCTGCCACCGGCCGTGCCCAGCGTCAGCACACCGGGCAGGCGCAGCGATGGGCGCTCGGCGGCCGCCGCCGCATCGACCGCCGCCTCGGCGGCCCGCAAGGCCTGCTCGGCGGCCTGCAGGTCCGGGCGCAGACGCAGCAGGTCGAGTGGCAGGACCACCGGCAATGCGGCAGCCGACGCTGCGGCGCCATCGGCGCTTGCGCCCGGAGCAATCGGCAGCCGTGGCGGGCTGGCGCTCGCGATCGGCGCACCGGGTCGTGTTGCGGTCAGCAACTGCAGCGGCCGCTCGGCCTCGCGCACGCTGGCTGCGGCATCGATCACCGCGGCCTGCGCGGCGGCAAGCTCGCCGTCGGCGCGCAGGCCATCGAGCTTCGGCGACAGGCCGGCGTCGACCCGGATGCCGACGACGCGCGCGGTTTCACGCCACAACGCGAGTGCATCGCGCCGCGCCTGCAGGTCGAGCCGGGCCTGCTGCCAGGCCAGATAGGCGCGCGCGGTCAGTGCCGCGGTCGACAGGCGCGCGGCCTGCGTCTCGAAGCGCCGCGCCGCAAGCGTTGCGGCAGCCGCCCGCTCGTCGGCACGCAGTTCGCCCCACAGATCGGCATCCCAGTCGAGGCGCAGCAGCAGCGCCGGCTCGATCCGCCGCTGATTGGCGGACTGGCGGCTGCTGGCATCGACACGGGCTGCGGCAACCAGTTGCGGCATGCGCCGGCCTTCGGCGGCGCGCAATGCGGCGCGTGTTTCCGCTTGCCGCTCGCGCGCCAGCGCAATGTCGGTATTGGCCGCCAACGCGCGCTCGACCCATCGCGCCAGCTCGTCGTCGCCAAATCGTGTCCACCAGCGAAGATCGGCTTCGGTTGGACGCGGCGCGTCGTGCTGCGCCGCATGGAAGCGGCTGTCGGCATCGAGGTCGGCCATCGCGCCGGACCCCTGTTGCTGTACCGGCGGCCGCGCCGCGCAGCCGGCCAGGATTAACAGCAGCGTCGCCACCAGTGCCGCAATCGGCAGCGGCAACGATTGCCGGTACATCATGGTCGGCGCTCGGCAGCTGCCAGCTCGCTGGCCAGCTGCGCGGCTTCGCTGGCGCGCGGCCGCGCCAGCGGCGCCAGCAGCGTATAGATCACCGGCGCGAGAAACAGCGTGAACAGCGCCGACAACGCCAGCCCGCCGAAAATCACCCAGCCGATCGCATTGCGCGCCTCGGCACCGGCACCGCTGCTCAGCAGCAGTGGCACCGCGCCTAGCACGGTCGAGGCCATCGTCATCAGGATCGCGCGCAACCGCGTCGAAGCGGCCTCGCGGGCCGCCTGCAGCACCGGCTTGCCGGCATCGCGCAACTGATCGGCAAACTCGACCATCAGGATGCCGTTTTTTGCCATCACGCCGACCAGCAGCAACAGGCCGATCTGGCTGTACAGGTTCAGCGAGACACCGCTCAGCACCATCGCGAATGCGGCGGCGGCGAGGCCGAACGGCACCGTCAGCAGCACGGTGGCGGCGCTGGTGACGCTTTCGAACTGCGCGACCAGCACCAGGAAGACGACCAGCAGCGCGATCGCGAAGGTGATCTGCACGCCGCGCGAGGTCTCCTCCAGCGTTGCCGCGTCGCCGAGCAGCAGCAGGCTCATGCCGTCTGGCAGCGTGCGCTGCGCGAGTGCGCGCAGTTCGTCGACGGCGCGCTGCAGCGGCAACGACGGATCGAGCGACAGGTTCAGCTCGACCGCGCGCCGCTGGCCGTGGCGGTCGAGCTGGGCGGCGATCGCGCCATCCTCGAAGCGGACGAACTGCGACAGCGGCACCGCCTGGCCGGCGGCGTTGCGCACCGTCAGGCCGAGCAGGTCCTGCGGATCGCGTACGGCGCTTTGCGCCGATTCGAGCATTACCGGCACGCTGCGGTCGCCGACCGTCATCGTCGCGACCTCGGTGCCGTCGACCAGTGCGCGCAGCGTCGTGTCGAGACCATCGACCGCGACGCCGAGATCGGCCGCGCGTTCGCGGTCGATGCGCAGCGACAGCTGCGGCTGGGTCGCGTCGTATTCGACGCGGACGTCGCCGGCGCCGGGCATCTCGCGCTCGATCGCCTCGGCAAATTGATACGCTACCTCGGCGATGCGGCGATGCTCGGTGCCGACGATCGCCGCCTGCAGCCCGCCGCCGGCGTTGCGCACGCCGAGGCTGTTGCCGCCGATGATCCGCACCTGTGCGCCCGGCAGTGCGGCCAGCTGCGGCTGCAGCCTGGCGGCGATCTGCTGCTGCGAGATGTCGCGGTCGGCCCAGTCACGCAGCGGCGCGATGATCAGGCCGCGGTTCGGATCCCAGCGGCCGGTGATCGTGAAGACGCTGCCGACCAGGCCCTCGTCGACCAGCGGGTCGAGTGCGCGCAGTGCCTGTTCCATCTGCCGATCGGTATAACGCAGGCCGGTGCCGTCCGGGCCGCGCAGCATCAGCATCAACACGCCGCGGTCTTCCGCAGGTGCGAGCTCCTGCGGAATCGAGCGCAGCGTCAGCCCCGCGGCGATTGCCAGCAGCAGCGCAAGCACGATGACGACAAGGCGATGGCGCAGCGCGGCGTCGAGCGCACGGTCGAAACCGGTCGCGACCGTGGCGCCGAAGCTGCCGAGCGCTGCGCCGAGCCGTCCCGGCCGGGCCAGCACGTCGATGCGAGACGCCATCATCGGCGCCAGCGACAGCGCGACAAACGACGAGATCAGCACCGCGAACGCCATCACGAAGCCGAATTCGGTGAACAGCTTGCCGGCTGCCGACGGCAGGAAGGAGATCGGCACGAATACCGAGATCAGCGTCGCGGTGGTTGCCAGCACCGCAAAAAAGACCTGGCGCGCCCCGAGCACCGCCGCGGCGCGTGGCGCCAGACCCTCGCGGCGCCGGCGCTGGATATTCTCGAGCACGACGATTGCATCGTCGACGACCAGGCCGGTGGCCAGCAGCAGGGCCAGCAGCGTGATCAGATTCAGCGAAAAACCCATTGCCCACAATGCCGCGAGCGTGCCGATCAGCGAGACCGGAATCGCGACTACCGGAATCAGCGTTGCCCGCCACTGGCCGATGAACAGGCCGACGACGACGGCGACGATCAGTACCGAAAAGCCCATGCTCTTCAGCACCTCGCCGATCGAGCCGCGGATGAACAAGGCGTCGTCGGAGACGATGCGGATCGTCAGGTCGTGGTCGTCGGCGGCGAGCCGCGCGATCACTGCACGCACGCCGTCGGAAATTGCCAGGCTGTTCGCCTGCGCCTGGCGGACGACCCCGAGGCTGACGACGGTGCGGCCGTCGAGCCGCACATAGGCCTGCGCATCGGCCGGGGCAAAAAAGACTTCGGCAACATCGGCCAGCCGGCTGCCGCCAGGCAGGCGCAGCGCCTGAACCTGCTCCGGCGTCGCGAGCGAGGCATTGGCGCGCACCAGCACCTCCTGCTGCGACGCGTCGAGGCTGCCGGCCGGCACGTCGGCGCGTGCCGTCGCCAGTGCCTGCGCGATGTCGCTGACCGCGAGGCCGCGCGCGGCCAGCGCCTGCGGGTCGATGCGCACGCGCAGCACCCGTTCGCGCGCGCCGAACATCGTCACGTCGGCGACGCCGTCGACCGACACCAGTTCGGGCTCGATGCGCTCCTCGACGGCTCGGCTCAGCGCGTCGATCGACAGCGTCGCGCTCGATACCGCGAGCCGCATCACCGGCTGCGCATCGGCATCGGCCTTGATCACGGTGACGTTGCGCACGCCGGCCGGCAGCTCGCGTTCGGCGCGGCTGACGGCCTCGCGGACGTCGTTGGCGGCGGTGACCAGATCGACGCCGGGACGGAAGCTCAGGTGCACGCGCAGCGTGCCTTCCTCGCTGGCAGAGCGCACGCTGTGCACGCCCGGCACGCGGGCCGCCGCCGCCTCGAGCACGCGGGTGACCTCGCCATCGAGCGTCTCCGGCGCGGCGCCGGGATATTCGGCGCGCACCGAGACCACCGGCCGGTCGATGTTCGGCAGCTCGCGCACCTCGACGCCTTGCAACGCAGCCAGCCCGGCGATCACGATCAGCAGGTTGATCACGACCACCAGCCAGGGGCGGCGGATGCCGAGGCCGGGCAGGCCGCCGCCGTCGTTCACCGGATCACCTCCGGCGCTGCCGTCATGGCGCGGCCTCGACGATGCGCACCGGGCGGCCCGGGCGCAGCCGTTGCACGCCTTCGACGACGACCGGTTCGCCGGCGCGCAATTCGCCGTCGATCAGCACCACGCCTTCGCGGCGGCGCAGCAGCTGAACTGGCACCTGCTGCGCCTTGCCATCGCGCACCACCCACACATGGCCGCCTTCGCGTGCCCATTGCAAGGCCAGATCCGGCACCTGCAGTTGCATGCCGCCGGGGAGATTCAGCCGCACGGTGAACGACATGCCGGGACGCAGCAGGTCGTTCTCGTTCGGCAGTTCGGCGCGCACGCGCAGGCTGCGCGTCGCCGGGTCGAGCCGGTTGTCGAGCTGCTGCACGCGGCCCTCGATCACCGTGTCGCCGAGCGCGGCGCTGCTGGCCAACACCGGATGGCCGGTGCGCACATGCGGCAGATAGGGCTCGGGCAGGTCGAATGCCAGCCGCAACCGGCGCCGGTCATCGATCACGGTGATCACGTCGTCGGGCGCGATGCGGTCGCCCGGATCGACCTGCGCCAGGCCGACGACGCCGTCGAACGGCGCGCGCACGGTGCGCTCGGCAAGCGCCTCAGCGGCAAGCGACTGTTCGACCTCGGCCGTCTGCAGCGCGCTGCGTGCCGCATCGATCACGCTGCCCGGCACCGCGCCGGTGCCGGCGGTGGCGTCGTAACGTGCAAGCAGGCGCCGTGCCTGCTCGACCTTCGCCGCAGCCAGTTTCAGGTTCAGCCGCTGGCGGCGGTCGACCAGTTCGAGCAGCGGCTGGCCGGCGCGCACCCGGTCACCGGCCTTGAAGCGCACCCTCGCGACTTCACCGGCAACTGCCGGTTGCAGGCTGGCCGAACGCAGTGCAAGGCCGGTGCCGACCGCCTCGACGATCATGCCGCCATCGCTGGTCACGGCGGGCGCGACGACCACCGGGACCGGGCGCTCCGCGTCGGTTTGCCGTGTCTGGTCAGCTGCCGGTTGCGCACGCCCCTGCGTCGATGCCCACCAGACGGCTGCGACGATCGCGGCGAGGCCCAGCGCCCAGAAGAGGAGGCGGCCCGGCGTGGAAAGGCGTGCAGGTTTCAAGATGCGGAAGTGGCGCCGGCCACCGCTGCTACAGCCGCGGTGCGCGTCAAAAAATTCTTCAAGCGCATTCTGCGTCGGCTTGGCAACCGACCGGCCCGTGCGGGTATCGGTTGGTTCTGCTAATGTGAACCGGCGCGGTCATGATGCGGCGGCTTCTTCGCCGAGTCGAGCAGGTAGTCGATCAGGTCGCGCTGCTCGGGCTTGCTGTCGTTCAGCACGACGCTGATCGCGCCGGTGACCTCGAGCACCGCCAGCTCGACCTGCGACAGCGCCACCGCGCCCTTGCTGCGCAACACCGCATACAGTTCGCGGCGGGTCGTCCGCTCCTTCGCCAGCGCGTCGAAGTCGACCTTGCCATCGCGCAGCAGGATGCGTGGCCGCGATTCGATGTAGTCGCGAACCGGGCGGAAGCGGCTGGCGGTTTTTTCGAGCAGGATCGTCAGCAGCGCGACGCCGAACAGGATCATCGCCGCAGCGGCGATCGGCACCTCCGGATACAGCATCACGTCGCCGGCCGCCGAGCCGAGCGCAATCATCAGCATCTGCTGCATCGGGCTCAGCGTCTCCTGCTCGCGTTTGCCGAGCAGCCGGACGACCAGCAGCAACAACACGAACAGCATCAGGATGCGCAGCCCGATCTCAGCCAGGAACATCGGCGGCGCCTCGCCGAGCATGATGCGGTGCCAGTCGAGCGGGGTGAAATTCTTGTCCATGACGGGTGCGAGGCGTTGCGGGTGGCCGCATTCTCCAGCAGCCTGTGGCCTAGCCTGCGAGCTACCCGGTCGCGGGATCGTCCGCGGCCTGCTATCTTCGAGGCCGGCCCTCGCTGCGGCGCGGCGCAGTCCGATCAGATCTTCACAACGGGAGTCACGATGGCATCACCGCCTGCCCTGATCATCGGTGCCGGCCCTGGCATCAGCGGCGCCTTCGCGCAAGCGCTGCGGGCCGCAGGCCATCCGGTTGCGCTGGCCGCGCGCGACATCGACAGGCTGCGGCCATTTGCCGATTCGCTCGGCGCGCAGGCCTTCCAGGTCGATGCAGCCTCGCCGGCGAGCATCGCGCAGTTGTTCGAATCGGTCGAACGCGAAATCGGTGCGCCCGAGATCGTGTTGTACAACCCGAGCGCACGGATCCGTGGCGATCTGCTGAGCCTCGACATCGCCGCGGCGAGCGCCGCGATCCAGGTGACCGCGGTCGGCGCGCTGGCCACCGCGCAGCAGGCCGCGCGCAGGATGCTGCCGCAGGGCCGGGGCAGCATCTTCTTTACCGGCGCGACCGCCGGCATCAAGGGGTTTGCGCGCTCGTCGGTGTTCGCGATGGGCAAGTTCGCGTTGCGCGGGCTGGCGCAGAGCCTGGCCCGCGAACTCGGGCCGGCCGGCATTCATGTCGTTCATTTCGTGATCGATGGCTCGGTCGTCAACGACGGCTCGTCGGATGGCGATTTCACCCCGCAGGCGATTGCTTCGAGCTATATCGCAGCGCTGCACCAGCCACGTGGTGCTTGGAGCTGGGAGATCGAACTGCGCAGCCACGTCGAGCCGTTCTGACCGAGTGCACGCGACGTGTTGCCTCCGACGCCAATCTGGCGTCATGTCCGACGCATCCCTGGCCGCGGCCAGCCTACGGTGGTTGAATCACAGACATGTCCGAATCCCAATCGATCACTGGCCGCCTGATCAGCCTCGCGCTGGTACTTGTCTGCGTGGCTTCGGCCGCCGCACTGACGATCGGCGGCGTCCGCCTGCTGACGCTTGGCGGCAGCGGTGTCTGGTATCTGCTGCTGTCGCTCGGTCTGCTCGCCACCGCGGCGCTGCTGTGGTTGCGCCGGCCGGCGGCCTTGTCGGTATACGCCGTGACGGCTGCTGCGACGCTGGTCTGGGCGATCGCGGAAGCCGGTGTCGAATGGTGGCCACTGGCGGCCCGGCTCGGTCTGGTGATCGTGATCGGCGTGGTGCTGCTGCTGCCGGTGGTTCGCCGTTCGCTGCGACGGCGCGGCCATCCGCCGCGGCGCGGTGACTGGTATGCACTGGCCGGCGTGATGGCGGCCTTCGTCGCGGTGGCGATTGCCGCCGGCTTGCGCGAGCCGCACCGGATCGCCGGCGCGTTGCCGTTTGCCAATGATCGGCAAAGCCTGCGTGCGCCGCGCAGCGATCCGATGCCGGCCGGCGAATGGCAGGCCTACGGACGCACCGGATTCGGCCAGCGGTATTCGCCGCTCGCACAGATCACCTCGGCGAATGCGTCGCGGCTGGAACTGGCCTGGCAATTCCATACCGGCGATCTGCGCGGCCAGCCCGGCGATCCGGTCGAGACGACCTTCGAGGTGACGCCGCTGAAGATCGGCGACCGGCTGTTCCTGTGCACGCCGCACCAGTTTGTCATCGCACTCGATGCGGTGACCGGCCGCGAGCTGTGGCGCTTCGACCCGAAGATCACCGGCGAGCTGGCCCTGCAGCACCTGACCTGCCGCGGTCTCGGCTACCAGCCGCCGGCATTGCCCGTCGATGGCGCAGCCGCATCGGCCGCCGGCGTCTGCGCGAGCAAGCTGTTCATGCCGACATCGGACGGCCGGCTGATCGCGCTCGATCCTGACAGCGGTCGCAGATGCGCGGCCTTCGGCCGTGGCTCTGGCGAAATCGATTTATGGGCCAACATGCCGAACAAGCGGCCTGGCGGTTATTACTCGACCTCGCCGCCGGTCGTCACGCGCAAGCTGGTGATCGTCGGCGGCACCGTGCTCGACAACGTCTCGGTGCACGAAACCTCCGGCGTGATCCGTGCATTCGACGTCGAGACCGGCGAACTGGTGTGGAACTGGGATGCGGCCGATCCGCAGCAGACCGCGCCGATTGCCGAAGGCAAGACCTATACGCCGAATTCGCCGAACAGCTGGTCGATCTCGAGTGTCGACGAGGAACTCGGCATGGTCTATGTGCCGATGGGCAACCAGCCGCCGGACCAGTGGGGCGGCCGGCGCAGCGCAGCGGTCGAGCGGTATTCGTCGTCGGTCGTCGCGCTCGATCTGCAGACCGGACAGGTCAGGTGGTTTTTCCAGACCGTTCACCACGACCTGTGGGACTACGACGTGCCGTCGCAGCCGAGCCTGCTCGACCTGACGATCCGCGGCCAGCGCGTGCCGGCGCTCGTTCAGCCGACCAAGCAGGGCGAGGTGTTCGTGCTCGATCGCCGCAATGGCGAGCCGCTGCTGCCGGTCGCCGAGCGGCCGGCGCCGCAGGGTGCCGCAGCCGGCGACTTCACCGCGCCGACGCAGCCGGTTTCCGCGTTGTCGTTCGACCCGCCCGCGCTGTCCGAACAATCGATGTGGGGCGCGTCGATCTTCGACCAGTTGTGGTGCCGGATCGCGTTCCGCAAGCTGCGCTACGAGGGCCGCTATACACCGCCGTCGACGCAGGGCTCGCTGATTTATCCAGGCAATTTCGGCGTCTTCAACTGGGGCAGCATCGCCGTCGACCCGCTGCGTCAGATCGCCTTCACGACGCCGAACCGGCTCGCCTTCATCTCGCGGCTGGTTCCGCGCGACGACGCGAGCTCGCTGGTCGTCAACGAGGAACCGCCGAAGGGCGCGCTGCCGGCGCTGAACGAGAATTTCGGCGCGCCATTCGCGGTCGAGCTGAAGCCATTCACGTCGCCGCTCGGGATTCCGTGCCAGGCACCGCCGTGGGGGCTGGTCGCCGGCGCCGACCTGACCAGCGGCCGCACCGTCTGGCAGCATCCGAACGGCACGGTGCGCGACCTGGCGCCGCTGCCGCTGCCGTTCAGGATGGGCGTGCCGAATCTCGGCGGTCCGATCCTGACTGCCGGAGGTGTGGCCTTCTTGTCCGGCACGCTCGACTACTACGTGCGCGCCTATGACGTGACCAGTGGCAATGAAGTGTGGAAGGCGCGGCTGCCGGCCGGCGGGCAGGCCACACCGATGACCTACCTCGGTGCCGACGGCCGCCAGTATCTGCTGGTGGTCGCCGGCGGCCATGGATCGATCGGCACCAAGGCGGGCGATTCGGTGCTTGCCTATGCCCTGCCGAGCCTGCGTTGAGTGATCGGTGCGGCGATGCGCGGGCAGATCCAGATCGGCATTTCCGGTTGGCGTTATCCGCCGTGGCGCGGCGTGTTCTACCCGCCGAAACTGGCGCAGCGGCGCGAACTCGAGTTCGCATCGCGGCAGGTGCAGACGATAGAGATCAACGGCTCGTTTTATTCGCTGCAGCGGCCCGAATCGTTTGCCGAATGGCGCGAGCAGACGCCGGCGAACTTCGTATTTGCGGTCAAGGGTTCGCGCTACATCACGCACATGAAGCAGTTGCGGGATGTCGAGGTCGCGCTCGCCAACTTCTTCGCCTCCGGCATCTTCGAACTCGGCAACAAGCTCGGACCGATCCTGTGGCAGTTTCCGCCGCGGATGCGCTTCGATGCCGAACGCTTCGCCGCCTTCTTCGAACTGCTGCCGCGCGATACCGATGCAGCAAGAACGCTTGCGCGCCGTCACGATGAGCGTGTCGACGGCCGCGCGAGCCTGCGCAGTGGCCGCAAGCGCCGGCTGCGCCATGCGGTCGAGATCCGGCACCAGAGTTTCGTCGACCCGAAGTTCATTGCGCTGCTGCGCAAACACCGGATTGCGCTGGTCGTTGCCGATACGGCCGGCCGATGGCCGCTGCTGGAAGACCTGACCGCCGACTTCGTCTACATCAGGCTGCACGGCGACGAGGAGCTGTATGCGAGCGGCTATGGGGAACAGGCGCTCGACCGCTGGGCCGAACGCATCGAAACCTGGGCCCGCGGCAGCCAGGTCGACGATGCGCGGCTGGCATCCGGCAAGGCGGCGCCGAAACGTGCGAAGCGCGATGTCTTCTGCTATTTCGACAACGACGTGAAGGTGCATGCGCCGTTCGATGCGAAGCGGCTTGCCGCACGGCTCGGGCTTGCCGATCAGTTCGGCGGATTCGGCGACGCGCCGCCGCCGTCGGAAAAGCGGCCGCGCGAACGCGGGCCGGCCTTTCCGGCGCGCAGCCGGGCTGCCGTCAGGAAGTCGACGCCAGCGAATCGATGATCGGGCAGTCGGGCCGGTCGTCGCCGCTGCAGCAATGCACCAGGTGTTCGAGTGTCGCCTTCATCGCCTGGATCTCCTGCAACTTCTGCTCGAGTTCCTGGATGTGCGCCTGCGCGAAGGCCTTTACCTGGCGGCTCGGGCGGCGGCGGTCCTGCCACAACGCGAGCAGTTCGCGGATCTGCTCGATCGAGAAACCGAGATCGCGGGCCCGGCGGATAAAACGCAGCGTATGCAGATCCTTGTCGCCGTATTGCCGGTAGCCGGCATCGGTGCGCCGTGCTTCCGGAAACAGGCCGACACTTTCATAGTGGCGGATCATCTTCGCCGAGACGCCCGATGCCTTCGATGCCTGGCCGATGTTCATCGCTTCCATGGTTGCCTCCTCAGGCGGTGGCAGCACGCGCCGATGCTTTCGGCTCGGCTGCCGGTTGATCGTCGGCCGCACCACGCCAGCGTCGCAGCAGCAGCGCATTGGCGACCACGCTGACACTGCTGAAGGCCATTGCGGCGCCGGCCACCACCGGGCTGAGGAAACCGAACGCCGCCAGCGGAATGCCGACGACGTTATAGGCAAAGGCCCAGAACAGCCCGCGCTTGATCGTCGAATAGGTATGGCGCGAGACATCGATCGCGTCGGCGACCAGCCGCGGGTCGCCACGCATCAGCGTGATGCCGGCGGTTTCCATCGCAACATCGGAACCGCTCGACATCGCGATGCCGACATCGGCCGCCGCCAGTGCCGGCGCATCGTTGATGCCGTCGCCGACCATCGCGACGACCTGGCCACCGGCGCGCAACTGCTGCACGACCTCGGCCTTGTCGCCAGGCAATACCTGGGCACGGACCTCGTCGATGCCGAGCGCGCGGGCGACGGCCTCGGCGCTGCCGCGGTTGTCGCCGGTCAGCATCACCGTCCTGATGCCGAGCTGCTGCAGCCGCTGCACCGCATGACGCGCTGCCGGCTTGATCGAGTCGCCAAATGCCAGCAGACCGAGCAGCTGCGCGCGGTCGCCGTCCTTGCGGATCAGCCACGAGATCGTCCTGCCATCGTTTTCCAGCCGCTTGGCCTCGTCGGCCAGCGCCGCCTGGTCGACGCCGTTTTCATCGAGCAGCCGGCTGCTGCCGAGCAGCAGCAACTGGCCTTCGACGACGCCCTGCAGGCCGCGGCCGGGCAGCGCCTTTGCATCGCTGGCCGGCGGGATCTGCAGCTGCTGCGCCTGCGCCTTGTCGAGCACCGCATGGGCCAGCGGGTGTTCGCTGGTCTGCTGCAAGGCCGCCGCGAGCCGCAGCAGCTGTTCGCGATCGCCACCTGCGGCCGGCTCATGGGCAACCAGCGACGGCTTGCCGATGGTCAGCGTACCGGTCTTGTCGAAGGCGACCGTCGTCACCGAGTGCGTCACTTCGAGCGCCTCGGCGTCCTTGATCAGGATGCCGTGGCGCGCCGCGACGCCGGTGCCGGCCATGATCGCGGTCGGTGTGGCCAGGCCGAGCGCACACGGGCAGGCAATCACCAGCACCGCCACCGCGGTGATCAGCGCATGTTCGACATCGCCGCTTGCGATCAGCCAGCCGACGAAAGTCAGCACCGCGACGACCAGCACGACGGGAACGAAGACCGCGCTGACGCGGTCGACGGTGCGCTGGATCGGCGCCTTCGCGGCCTGCGCCGATTCGACCATCCGGATGATCCGCGCCAGCGTCGTCTCGGCGCCGATGGCCAGCGTCTCGATCGTCAACATGCCGTCGGCATTGATCGAGCCACCGGTGACCTTGTCGCCAGTTGATTTCGAGACCGGCAGGCTTTCGCCGGTGATCAGCGATTCGTCGACATGGCTCGCGCCTTCGCGCACCTCGCCGTCGACCGGCACCCGCTCGCCGGGGCGCACCAGGACGGTATCGCCGACCGCCACCTGTTCGATCGGCAGCTCGATTTCGCGGCCATCGCGCCGCACCCGAGCCGTTGCCGGCCGCAATGCATTCAGCGCGCGGATCGCATCGGCGGTCTGCCGCTTGGCGCGGGTTTCCAGCCACTTGCCGAGCAAAACCAGCGTGATCACCGCGGCCGACGCCTCGAAATAGAGGTGCGGCATGCCCTCGCTGCCGTCGCGGATCAGCATGTACAGCGACAGCCCCCAGGCCGCCGAGGTGCCAAGCGCGACCAGCAGGTCCATGTTGCCGGTGCGGGCGCGCACGGCCTTGTAGCCGGCGCGGTAGAAGCGCGCACCGAGCCAGAACTGCACCGGCGTCGCCAGTGCCAGCTGCACCCAGCCATTGAGCATCCAGTGGATGCCGAACGGTTCGAGCAACATCGGCGCAACCAGCGGTATCGTCAGCAGGCCGCTGATCGCAACCGGCCACCATTCGGGCAGCTTTCGCGCCGGTGTCTGGGCCGTGGTCGACTGCTCGGGACTTCTCGCGACATAACCGGCCTTGTCGACCGCAGCGATCAAAGCGGCCATCTCGACGGTCGACAACGCGGTGACCTTCGCGCGTTCGGTCGCCAGGTTGACGGCAGCAGCAGAAACCCCCGGCACCTTCAGCAAGGCCTTTTCGACCCGGCCGACGCACGACGCGCAGGTCATGCCGTCGATCTGCAGGTCGTATTCGCTCGTCTCGACCTCGCAACCGGCCTTGCGCACCGCGGCTGCCAGCGCCTGCGGGTCGACGCCGGGCGTGGCCTCGACGTGGGCCTGCTCGGTCGCCAGATTGACGCTGACCTCGTTGACGCCGGGCACTGCGCGCAATGATTTTTCGACCCGACCGACGCAGGAGGCGCAGGTCATGCCGCTGACCTGGAGCCGGATCGCGGCATTGGCCGCTGCTGCTGAAGTTGTCATTGATCTTTCCTCCGATGGTCCGCTCTGGTTGAGTGTGCGGCGATCGTCATGGTTCCCATGATGGGAAGGTCAATGGGTTGGGAGGTCTCCCTTTTTGAAGAGGGGATTTGCACAACAGGTCATTGACCTTGCCATGGTGGAAAACTTTAGATTAACGCCATTCAACCACTCACCGGAGAACAACATGATCGCTTTCGAAGTCAAGGACATGACCTGCGGCCATTGCGTTAGCAGCATCACGAAGGCCGTCAAGGCGACCGATGCCGACGCACGGGTCAATGTCGATCTGGCATCGCACCGGGTCGAGATCGACTCGGCAAACGCCGATGCCGACGAACTGCGCGATGCGATCAGCGAGGCCGGGTATACGCCGGTGCCGGCCGCGACCTGATCCGGCGCTTCGATCGACAGAACAGCGCCCGTCGGCGCTGTTTTTGCTGTTCGCTCAGCGCACCAGATAAAACGCCATCTCGACCGAATCGGGGCGGCGCACGCCGCTGCCGATGAAGAGGTTTTCGGCCAGCCAGCGCCACGGCCCGTCCTGCACCTCGAACGACGGCGCGCAGCGGAAATAGACCAGCGCCGGGTCGACCGCTTCGCCGCGCACCAGCCGCTCGGTGACTTCGGGCGATGCGCGGCGCAGCGCGCGGTTGCTGACGAAGACCGCGGTGCCGTCAGCCAGCCGCAGCACATATCGCGCATCGAGTTCGGCGACGCTGTCGTTGCGCACCAGCTGGAAATCGGCGCCCGCGGCTTCGACGCTGCCGTGCAGCCGCGGCCCGTGCAGCTCGCCGCCGATGATCGGGATCAACCGCCGCCGGCCGGCGCCGACCGCGCCGATCTCGAGCGGCGCGGCGACGCGCACGGTCAGCCGCGCGACCAGTTCCAGTTCGGGTGCCGGCAAGTCGCTCATCGGCTCAGCGCTGCGGCATGTCCTTCACCGAATAGCCGAGGCTGACGGTCGCATCGGGCGGGATCGGTGGCATCGTCGCATCCCATTGCAGCCAGCGCTCGCGCATTGCCGCCAGCCGATCCGGCTCGCGCTTCGCATGGTTGGCGCGCTCGCGGGCATCGGCGTGGATGTCGAACAGGTATTCGTGTTCGTCGACCTTCAGGTATTTCCAGCGGCCGTCGCGCAACGCGCGCTGCTGGCGATGCTTCATGCGCCAGAACAGCGGCCGCTCGAACTGCGTCGTCGGATCGCGCAGCAGGGCTTGCAGCGACACACCGTCGAGCGGGTAATCCGGATCGGGCCTGCCACCACCGAGCTCGAGCATCGTCGCCGACCAGTCCATCGTCATGCAATGCTGGCCGCTGACCGAGCCGGCCGGAATGCCGTTCGGCCAATGCGCGATCCACGGCACGCGGATGCCGCCTTCGGTCAGGTCCATCTTGCCGCCGACCAGCGGCCAGTTGTCGGAAAAGCGCTCGCCGCCGTTGTCGCTGGTGAAGACGGTCAGCGTATCGTCGAGCAGATCCTGCTCGCGCAGGGCCAACACGATCTGCCCGATGCCTTCGTCCATGTGGTGGATCATCCGGCGATAGGCGTCGACATTGCCGCCGTGCAGGTGGAACAGGTTTGCGGCCACCTCCGGCGCGACATCGGCATCGTCGCGGGTTTCCCACGGCCAGTGCGGCGCGGTGTAGTGCAGGCTGAGAAAAAACGGCTTGCCGGCCTTCGCGTCGCTGGCCATGCGCTGCACATAGTCGACCGCGCGGCCCGAAAAAATGTCGGTCAGATAACCCACCTCGCGGTGCTCCTGCTCGCCGAGGTAGAGGTCGTGGTCGCCCTTGCTCGAACAGTGCGTGAAATAGTCGACGCCACCGGCCATGATGCCGAAGAATTCGTCGTAGCCTGAACGCAGCGGACCGAACGACGGCGGGTAGCCGAGGTGCCATTTGCCGACCAGTGCGGTGTTGTAGCCGGCCTTGCGCAGCTGCGAAGGCAGCGTCGGGATCTCCGGCGGCAGACCGAGCGTCGTGCTGCCCTTGCTGCCGCTGTGGATCGGTTCCTCGAGCGCGCCGCGCAGCCGGTACTGGTAGCGCATCGTGATCATCGCGAACCGCGTCGGCGAGCAGACCGGTGAATTTGCATAACCCTCGGTCAGCCGCAGGCCGCCGGCGGCCAGCGCATCGATGTTCGGCGACACCACGCCGAAGCTCGCATCGCGGCCGCCGTAGCAGCCCAGATCGGCATAGCCGAGGTCGTCGGAAACGATGAAGATGATGTTGGGTTTCATGCGGTGGTGAGGTTCGGCATCGGTGCCGCGCGGCGCTGGCGCGGGCTTGAAGCGTATCACCGCCGACATCCCGCCAGGCCGCGGCTCTGCCGGTGTCGTGCCGAGGCTCAGGACGAGCGTTCGCCCGGGCTCTGGTAGTTCGGGTCCTCGCCGTCCGAATAGTCGTGCTGGCGCAGGAACAGCCATTCGAGCACAAAGATCGCCACGATGCCGACGCCCGCCCACAGCAGGATCATCGGATCGCGCAGCATCTTGATCCACAGGAAGGCGCCGAGCACGATCACGTCGAGCCCGATCGCAGTCAGCACGACCCAGCCCTTCGCACCGGCCTCGTCGCGCAGGTGGCGATACAGGCCCCAGTGGATCGCAATGTCCATCACCAGGTAGAAGATCGCGCCGAGCGAGGCGATCCGGCTCAGGTCGAAGAAGACCGTCAGCAGCGCCGCGGTGACGCAGATGTAGACGAGCATGTGTTTCTGCACCGTGCCCGGCATGCCGAGGTGGCGGTGCGGAATCAGCTCCATCTTCGTGATCATCGCGAGCATCCGCGAGACCGCGAAGACGCTTGCCAGCAGGCCGGAAGCGGTCGCGATCACCGCAACGGCGATCGTGAACCAGACGCCGTAGCGGCCGATGCCGATGCCGCGTGAGGCCTCGGCGAGCGAAAAGTCCTTCGCGTTGACGATTTCGTCGATCGTCAGCGTCGAGCCGACCGCCCACGACACCAGCAGGTAGACGACAAGGCAGATTGCCAAAGAGATGATGATCGCGCGGCCGACATTGCGCTGCGGATTCTCCAGTTCGCTGCCGCTGTTGGTGATTGTCGTGAAACCCTTGTAGGCGAGGATGCCGAGCGCAACCGCGGCAACGAAGCCGGCGATGCCGCCTTCGGCTGCGTCACCTGCCGACGTGGCGCCGCCGCCGATCGAATCGGCCGGTTGGAAGGAGAAGCCGGCCAGCGTCAGTGTGATCAACGCGAAGATCACGATGCCGCCGACCTTCACCAGCGCCGATGCAACCGAGATCCGGCTGATCAGCTCGTTGGTCGCGACATTGACGAGGTAGGCGAAGACGATCAACCCGACGCCGAGAATGGCGACCCAGTTCGAGTTCTCGTCGACGTCGAAGGCCTGCAGCACATAGGTTCCGAAGGTCCGCGCGACCAGACTCTCGTTGATGATCATCGAGAACACCATCAGCAGCGCGCAGCCCGCGGTGACGAGGCTGCGGCCATAGGCCTTCTTCAGGAACATCGCGATGCCGCCGGCCGATGGCCAGGCGTTGGCCATCTTCACGCAGCTGTAGGCGCTGAACGCGCTGACGACCGCGGCGAGCAGAAAGGCCAGCGGATACAGGCCGCGCGCCAGTTCGGCGACCTGCCCGGTCAGCGCGAAGATGCCGGCGCCGATCATCACGCCGGTGCCCATCGCCACTGCGCTCCAGAGGCTCAGGCTGCCCGACTCATATTGTTTGTCCTTGCCCATCGCTGCCCCATGGTCGAGGCAGCCGCCGCCGGTGGCGACGGCTGCGCGGAAAACCGTAGGGACAAATCGGGGAACGAAAGTTCCGTGTGGGGTGCCGACAAAAAAAAGCGCCTGCTGATGCAGGCGCGGTTGCGCGGGTCGCGGCTCCGGGCGAGCGCCGGGGCCGATGCGCGGTCTCTCTTATTCGACCGAGACCTGTGCCGTCTTGATCAGCTGCGCCCAGCGGGCGTGATCATCCTTCAGCCACGTGCGGTATTGCGCCGGCTCGTTGGCAACGACGACACCGCCGAGGCCGCGCAGCTTTTCCTGGATCTCCGGCTTGTTCAGCGACGCGCGGATCACCTTGCTCAGCTTGTCGACCACCGGTGCCGGGGTGCCGGCGGGAACCAGAAAACCGACCGGGCCGACATAGTCCTCGAAGCCGGGCAGGCCGGCCTCGGCCATCGTCTGCACGTTCGGGAAGTCCGGATGGCGCTGCTTGGTCGTTGCGGCGAGCACCTTCAACTGCTTGCTCGCGACGCGGTCGGCGATGCCGATCATCGGGTAGAACATGAAGTCGACCCGGCCGGCGATCACTTCGGTCAGTGCCGGACCATTGCCCTTGAACGGGATGTGGTTCATCTTGATGCCGGCCTTGTCCTCCAGCAATGCGGCCGACAGGTGTGCCGAACCGCCGTTGCCCGCCGTGCCGTAGTTGACGGTGCCGGGATTGGCCTTCGCGGCCTTGATGATGTCGGCGACGCTGTTGTACGGCGAGTTGGCACCGGTGACGATCACCTGCGGCAGCACGACGGCAAGCGTGACCGGATCGAAATCCTTGGCCGGGTCGTATTTGACCTTGCCGGCACGCAGGATCGCATTGACGTTGTGCGACAGCGTGTTGACGATCACGGTATAGCCGTCGGCCGGTGCGCGCGCGACGTCCTCGGTCGCGATATTGCCGTTGGCGCCGGCCTTGTTCTCGACGACGACGGTCTGGCCGAGCGCCGGGCCGATGTCCTGGCCGATCAGGCGTGCGATCACATCGGTCGGGCCGCCGGCCGAATAACCGACGACGAACTTGACGGGCTTGTTCGGAAAGTCCTGCGCTGCCACGGGTGCGGCCAGCGCGGCGGTGAACAACAGGCTGATGAGCGTCTTCATGGGGATTGTCTCCTGAGGATGTTTGTGGCTTAGGCCACGATGCGGTGCTCGATGGCGCCGATGCGGGAAATCTCCATCCGGATGCGGTCGCCCGGCTGGAGGTATTGGGGTGGCTGTCGGAAGGCGCCGATGCCGGCCGGCGTGCCGGTCGCGATCACGTCGCCGGGTTCCAGCGTCATCAGGCTGCTGATGTATTCGATCAGCCGCGCGACCGGGAACAACATGTCCGAGGTGTGGCCGTGCTGCATTTCCGTACCGTTGACGAAGCAGCTCAGATCGAGCGCCTGCGGATCGGCGATCTCGTCGGCGGTGACCCACCATGGGCCCATCGGGCAGAAGCCGTCGAAGCTCTTGGCAAAGGTTGTCTGCGCCGGGCTGACGTCGAACTGGAATTCGCGGGCGCTGAGGTCGTTCAGGATGGTGTAGCCGGCAACGACATTCAGCGCGTCCTGCTGCGACACAGCTTTTGCGACGCTGCCGATCAGCACCGCCAGTTCGACTTCGAAATCGAGTTTCGCCACGCCGGCCGGCCGCGGGATGTCGGCATCCGGCGCGGTCACGCTCGACGGCAACTTTGCGATGATGCGTGGCTTCTCGAACGGCGCGACGCCGGTTTCCTTCGCATGGTCGGCATAGTTGCGGCCGACCGCGACGATCTTGCCGGGGCGCGGCAGCGGCGCCAGCAGCGTGCAATCGGCCAGCGGTCGGCCCTCGCCGCTCGCCGCCTCGTCGAGCTGGCGCCATGCGCTGCGGCCGGCCTGCAGCACGCGCAGCATGCCGCCGGCGGCCGGCTGAAGGCCGTGGCGGGCCAGATGGGCCTCGACCTCGGGTGCGATGCCGAGCGCGGCAACGGCATCGTCGACATCGAAGACACGGTCGTCACGGACTACCGCGACGCGGGCGAGGCCGCCAGGGCCCTGGATGCTGGCGAGTTTCATGCTGCGGCGAAAAAGCGGGTCGCTGCAACCTGGCAGCGCTTGATCAGCCGCCGCTCGTCGGCGCGGTAGTCGGCGACCGCGTTGTGGATCGTGCCCATGTTGTCCCACATCAGCACGGTGTTCGGCGTCCAGCTGAAGCGGTAGCGGTATTCGTCCTGCAACTGGTGGCGGAACAGGAAGGCCAGTGTCTCGTCGCTTTCGCGCTCGTCCATGCCGTCGATGCGCATCGCATAGCCGGGGTTGCAGTACAGCACCTTGCCACCGGTGATCGGATGCGTCATGAAGACCGGATGCGAGACCGGCGGCCGCGCCGCACGCTGCTCGGGCGTCAGCGGCGGGCGCTTGCTGCCTTTTTCGCGGCGCATCATGTCCCAGAATTTCGCGAAATCGTGCGATGCGGTTTTGCCTTCGAGGCGCTGCTTCATCTCGTCGGGCAGGCCTTCGTAGGCGGCGTGCATGTTGCAGAACTCGGTGCAGCCGAGTGCAACGCCGTCGCGCACCGGAATCTCGATGCCGTACAGCACGTTGGTGAAGGCGATCATCCGGCTGTACGACATGTCGGTATGCCAGTCCTGGCCGGCATCGGCGAGTCCGATCGGCTTGCCGTTCTCGACGATGTTCGACAACGTCATCACTTCCGGCAGGCCGGGCTCCTGCTCGGTGTTCGCGACGTTGACTTCGAGCTGGCCGAAGTTCGCGCTGAAGTCGCGCAGCTGGCGTGCGGTCAGGTCCTGGTTCGGCATGTGCAGCACGCCGTATTCGCCGAGCCAATGGATCAACTGGTCGCGGTCTTCCTCGGCCAATGGTCTGCCGAGGTCGATGCCGTCGATGCGGGCGCCGAGGATCTGCTGGGTGGGGGTAACTTTCATCTCAGAACACGCGCTCCAGAAGGTTGAGGATGTCATTCGCATCGCGGACGCGACGCGGGTTGAAAAAGAGACCGCGCTCGTGCATCACCTGTTCGGCAAGATGCGGCAACTGGTCGCGGCGCACGCCGAGCTGGCCGAGACGGGTCGGCACGCCGAGCCGCTGTTGCAGGCTGCGCAGGTGCTCGATCAGCGATGCCGCGGTTTCCTCGGCGAGGCCGCAGGCGCGTGCCGCGGCCGCCAGTTCGACCGGCGCCGCGTCGGCATTGAAGGCGATTGCCGCGGGCAGCATCACCGCATTGGCGTCGCCGTGGGCGCTGCCTGCGTGGGCGCCGAGCACATGGCAGATCGCATGGTGCAGGCAGGTGCGCGCGTTCAGCAGCACCTGGCCCGACAGATTGGCCGCGGCCAGCAGGTCGCCGCGCAGCCCGATGTCGTCGGGCGACTCGGCAAGGGCCGGCAGGCAGCGGTTGAACAGCGCGATCGCATGCAGTGCGAGTGCGGTACTGGCCGGGCAGCGTTGCGACGAATAAAGCCCTTCGAGGCAGTGCGCAAGGCCGTTGATGCCGGTCGACAGCAGCAGCGCAACCGGCACATCGTGAGATGCCGCCGGGTCGATGATGATCAGCCGTGCGGCGAGTTGCGGATCGGTGAACAGCAGCTTGTAACCGTCGTTGCCGCGCACGCCGAGGCTGGGCGTGACTTCTGCCGCCGACGCGGTGCACGGCAGCGCAACGATTGGCAGCTTCGGAGCCGGCAGCACCGGCACTACCAGCTGGTCCGGCGGCGTGAAACGGCTCGCGTGGTCTTCGAGCCGGCCGCCTTCGGCGAGCAGCAGTGCGGTTGCCTTTGCACTGTCCGACGCGCTGCCGCCGCCGACCGCGACCAGGCCGTCGACCGCTTCGCGGCGCGCGATCGTGACCAGGTCGTTGATCGTCGCAACCGATGAATGGGCCGGCACGCCGTCGAAATAGCGTGCCGGCAGCGTGGTCAATGCTTGCCGGACCGCGGCGTGCAATGCAGAGCGGGCGGTGCGGCGGCCACTGGCAACCAGTGGCCGGTGCACGCCCAGCGCCCGCAGCTCGGCGGCCAGACGGGCAACGCTGCCGGCGCCGAACACGACGCGGCTCGCGGGGTTGCGCTGGATGAAGCCGGCCGTCACTGTTCGCTCAGCTGGCGAATTCGAACTGCGTGACGATCGCCTGCTCGGCGACCACCCAGCCTTCGCCATCGCGTTGCAGCGTCGTCGTCACCAGCGACATGTTGAACGGCGCGCTGATTCGCGCCGGGCTGCCCGCTGCGCCGCCGCCGTCGGCGCGCAGCGCCAGCATGTAATGGCTGTATTCGCGCCGCTCGCCGGTGTCGCGCAGGCACAGCAGGTTGGTGACGAGGTGGCGCACGCGCATCGTCGGTGAGCGCTGCAGCAGCGCATCCTTGATCTGCTCGCGGCCCTGCAGACGCTGGCCCTGGCGGAACCAGACGGCGTCGGCGCTCAGCAAGGCCAGCAGCGCGTCATAGCGCCGTTCGTCGAGGTGATCGAACATCTGCAGGATCGTCTGGTCGGGTGTGCGCGTCATCGCTCTGGAAACAGTTGCCGTGGGGCAGGGGTCCGAAAGTGGCGCAATCCTATTGGGTGGCGGCGCTGCTGTCTGCTCCGCAGATGCGAAATGAAAATTTCCAAATAGGAAACAATGGCGGCTTGTTCCTTGTTTAGAGTCGCGACCGACATGGACCGCCTGCGCTGCCTCGAAATCTTTGCCGAAGTTGCCCGTGGCGGCAGCTTCAGTGCCGCCGCGCAGCGTTTTGCGATCTCGCGCTCTGCGGTCAGCAAACATGTCGCGTGGCTCGAACATGCGCTTGGCGCGCAGCTGCTGGCGCGCACGACGAAGGAGGTCGGCCTGACCGACGCCGGCCACCTGCTGCTCGAAAGCGGCGTGCCGCTGCTAGAGCGTTATGAGGAGATCCAGGCCGAGGTGCGCGACGCCGTCAGCACGCCGCGCGGCGTGATCCGCATCGGCACGCCACCGTCGTTCGGTGTCCATCACCTGCTGCCGCTGGTGCTGCAGTTCACCGAACGCCACCCCGATATCCAGATCGCGATCGAAACCGACGACGGCCGGGCCAGCCTGGTTGCCGAACGGCTCGATCTGTCGCTGCGCATCGCGCCGGCGCTCGACGACGCCAGCTACATCGCGCAGTCGCTGCTGCGGGTGCCGCAGGTGCTGGTCGCGTCGCCGGACTATCTGCAGCGCGTCGGCACGCCGCGCACGGTCAGCGAACTGGCCCGCCACGACTGCCTGGTGCACACGCTGAAATCGCCGACCGCCTTCTGGCGCTTCGGCGAGCCCGGTCATGAAACGACGGTGCGGGTCGGCGGGCCGCTTCGCGCCAGCCTCGGCGAGGCGCTGATGCATGCGGCGCTGGCCGGACGTGGTCTGTCGATCCATCCGACCTACATGGTCGCAGGGCACCTCGCTGCCGGTCGGCTGGTCAGCGTGCTCGGCGAGACGCCACCGACCGGGCTCGACATCTATGTGATTTATCCGGCGCGCAACAACCTGCCTCGGCGGGTGCGCGCCTTCATCGACTTCCTGCGCGAATGGGCGGCGACGCCGCCCGACTGGTCGGCCTCGGTTGCCGCAGCGCAAAACGACACCCGCTGACATGAACGCTGCCGCCAACGCCAATTCGATCGAGGACCTGCGCCGGCTGGCGAAGCGGCGGCTGCCGCGCGCGGTATTCGACTTCTTCGACGGCGGCGCCGAGGATGAATGGACGCTGCGCGAAAACCGGTCCGCATTCAGCCGCCATGCGCTGCGCCCGCGCGTGCTGGTCGACGTGACGACGGTCGATTGCAAAACGTCGATCGTCGGTGCGCCGTCGGCGCTGCCGATCGCGGTGGCGCCGACCGGCGCGGTCGGTTTCGGCTGGCCCGGTGGCGATGTCGCGATTGCGAAGGCGGCAGCTGCAGCCGGCATTCCGTATGCGTTGTCGACCTCCGCAACGACATCGATCGAGACGATCGCCCGCGAGGCGCCTGGAAGGCTGTGGTTCCAGGCCTATGTGCTGCGCGATCGCGAGTTTCTCGAGTCGCTGATCGCGCGTGCCGAGGCGGCCGGATACGAGGGCTTGATGATCACCGTCGATCTGCCGGTCGGCGGCAAGCGCGAGCGCGATTTCCGCAACGACTTCTCGATACCGTTTCGCTTCACGCCGAAAAATGTCGTCGACTTCGCGCTCCATCCGCGCTGGGTCGCCCGCGTGCTGCGCAGCGGCATGCCGAGGCTGGAAAACCTCGCCGGCCTGGCGCCGGGCCGCGGCAGCGCGGCCGTGTCGGCGATCGCCTCGTCGGTCGGCAAGAACTACGACGCCGGATTCGACTGGTCGAGACTCGCCGCCATGCGCGAACGCTGGAAACGCAAGCTGATCGTCAAGGGGATTGCGCATCCGGACGATGCGGCGCGGCTCGCTGAACTCGGCGTCGATGCGATCGTCGTCTCGAACCATGGAGGCCGGCAACTCGACGGCGGCGCGGCGACGCTCGACCTGCTGCCTGACATCGTCGCCGCGGTTGGCGGCCGGGTGCCGGTGCTGGTCGACGGCGGCGTGCGACGCGGCGCGGACATCGTGAAGGCGCGAGCGCTCGGCGCCCAGGCGGTGCTGGTCGGCCGCGCGACGCTGTTCGGTGCGGTTGCCGCCGGCGAGCCCGGTGCGCAGCGCGCGATCGCGATCCTGCACGACGAGGTGTCGCGCACCTTGCGGCTGTGCGGGCTGACGCGCTTCGACGCGATCGGCGCCGACCTGCTGGCGCGCTGAAGCCCGGTGTCGGACGGGCGACATCAACTTTTCAGAATCGCGTCGATTACGCAGTCGGACCGCACAATCGTCCTCAAAAATCCGCCAATCACTCTGCCGCCGCAACCTAGACTGAGGTCTGCGGTCAACGTGGAGGAGACGCGAGAAATGAGCACGCAGCTGAGCTGCATCCGCCGCCGGAGTTGCTGGCGATGACGGCAACCCGGATCAGCCCGCGCCGCGAGCGGCTGCAGCGCTCCGAGCTGGCCGTGCCCGCCAGCTCGCCACGCTTTTTCGAGAAGGCCGCGCGTTGCGATGCCGATGTGATCTTCCTCGATCTCGAGGATGCCGTTGCGGTGCGAATGAAGGACGAGGCGCGGCGCGCGGCGATCGATGCGCTGAACCAGGTCGACTGGGGCCACCGCACGATGGCGGTGCGCGTCAACGGCCTCGACACCGCCTGGGCGCTGGCCGACATCGTCGAGATCGCCCGCCACTGCCCGCGGCTCGACATGATCCTGCTGCCGAAGGCCGGCAGCGCCTTCGATGTGCAGTTCGTCGACCACCTGCTGACGCTGGTCGAGCGCGAGCAGCGCCGCGAGCAGCGCATCGGGCTGGAAGCGCTGATCGAAACCGCGCAGGGGGTTGCCCATGCCGAGGAGATCGCTGCCGCATCCGATCGGCTCGAGGCAATGATCTTCGGCATCGGTGACTACACCGTCGACATGCGCACCTTCGATCCGGTTTTCGGCACGCCGAGCGAACGTTATGCGGTGCTGACCACCGCGCAGCCGGGCGGCGCACGCGAACGGCACTGGAACGACCAGTGGCATTTTGCGATGGCCCGCGTCGTCAATGCCTGCCGGGCCTGGGGCCTGCGTGCGATTGATGGCCCATTCACCGATTTCGGCGATGCCGACGGTTATCGGGCCAGCGCCGAACGTGCCGCCGCACTCGGCTACGACGGCAAATGGGCGATCCATCCGTCGCAGATCGCGATGGCCAACAAGGTCTTTTCGCCGAACGCGCAGCAGGTCGGCTGGGCGGACCGGGTGCTGGCCGCGCTCGACGCGGCCGCCGAGCGCGGTGCCGGCGCGCTCAACGACAACGGCGTGCTGGTCGACCTGGCGCATGGCAAGCAGGCGCAGCAGATTCGCCGGCGCGTCGCGTTGATCGAATCGCGGGGACGATGATGGGTTCAACCGCGCGCGCCGAATTCCGCGCCCGCTACTGGGTCGAGTCGTTCGAGCCGCTCGAGCGCGTCGCCGAGGTGATTGCCGGCGAACAGTCGAGCGGCACCTTCCTGCAACTCGCCGGCGAAAGCGACGAGCTGCGCGCGCGCGCCCGGGCCCGGGTGGTGTCGGTCACACCACGGCAGCAGGTCGAACAACCGAGCCTGTTTTCCGAGCACCTGCAACGCGGCCGCGGCGACGCCGGCTTCACGCAGGGCGAAATCGAGATCGCCTTTCCGATCGCCAATGTCGGCGCGAACCTGTCGACGCTGCTGGCGACGGTGGCCGGCAACCTGTTCGAGCTCGGCGAGGTCACCGGGCTGCGACTGCTCGACCTCGATCTGCCGGACGACTTCATCGACCGCTTCGCGCGGCCGCAATTCGGCATTGCCGGCACCCGTCGACTTGCCGGCGTTTTTTATGGGCCGCTGATCGGCACGATCATCAAGCCGAGTGTCGGCCTGACGCCGGAGGCGACTGCGCAACTGGTCGATGCGCTGTGCGAGGGCGGCATCGATTTCATCAAGGACGATGAGTTGATGGCCGATCCGCCGTATGCGCCGTTCGAGGCGCGACTGCGTGCGGTGATGCCGGTGCTGCAGCGCCATGCCGAGCTGCTCGGGCGGATGCCGATGTACGCAATCAATATCTCCGGCGATGTCGACGAGATGCGGCGCCGCCACGACCTGGTCCATGCCGCCGGTGGCAGCTGCGTGATGGTCAGCGTCAACTGGACCGGGCCGGCCGCGGTCGAGAGCCTGCGCCGCCACTGCGAGCTGCCGATCCACGGCCACCGCAACGGCTGGGGGTTGTTTTCGCGGTCGCCGGCACTCGGCATCGCCTTCGAGGCCTACCAGAAGATCTGGCGGCTGGCCGGCGTCGACCACCTGCACGTGAACGGCCTGCGCAACAAGTTCTGGGAGCCCGACGAGTCGGTTGTGCGCTCGGCGCGCGCCTGCCTCGCGCCGTGGGGTTCGGCGCTGCCGCTGATGCCGGTCTTCTCGTCCGGCCAGACCGCGCTGCAGGCAGCGGCCACCCATGCCCGGATCGGCTGCGACGACCTGATGCACCTGGCCGGCGGCGGAATCATCGGCCACCCGGGTGGCATCGCGGCCGGGGTCGCGAGCATGCGCCAGGCCTGGCAGGCCGCCGCCAACGGCCAGTCGCTCGCCGATGCGGCACGCATGCATCCAGAACTTGCTGCGGCGATCGCCGCTTTCGGAGACAAATGATGGCGGGGCCACGACTGCTGTTCTACGGTGACGACTTCACCGGTTCCACCGATGCGCTCGAGGTGCTGAGCCTGGCCGGGCTGCGCGCCGCGCTGTTCCTGCAGGCGCCGGATGCGGCGATGCTCGATCGCCATCCCGGGCTCGATGCGATCGGCGTGGCCGGTGACAGCCGCACGATGACGCCGCAGGAGATGGCCACGCGCTTTGCACCGGAACTGCCGGCGATGGCGGCGGCCGGCGCGCCGCTGGTCCACTACAAGGTCTGTTCGACCTTCGACAGCGCGCCCGATGTCGGCAGCATCGGCCGCGTGCTCGAACTGGCCCGGCCGTTTTTCAATGGCGCGGTTGCGGTGGTTGCGGCGACGCCGCACCTCGGCCGGCATTGTCTCTACGGCAACCTGTTTGCCCGCTCGGGCACCGACGGCCAGGTGCACCGCATCGACCGCCACCCGATCATGAGCGTGCACCCGGTGACACCGATGCGCGAGGCCGATCTGCTGCGCCACATCGGCCAGCAGACCGGCTTGCCGATCGGGCTGGTCACGCTCGATACGGTGCGCGCAGGTGCCGACGCAATGCGTGAACGATTCGACGCACTGCAACGCGACGGTTTTGCCGCGGTGCTGATCGATGGCTACGACAGCGACGATCTGCGCGCCGCGGGGCAGCTGCTCGATGGCCTAGGTTCGGCCAATTCGCCAGCCTTCGTCGTCGGTGGTTCGGGTGTCGAACATGCGCTGACGCTGGCCTGGGGGCTGCCGCGCGATGCCGGCGTGATCCCGTCGGTCCGGCCGACCACCGACGGTGCGCCGCTGCTCGCGGTATCTGGCAGCGCATCGGCGCTCAGCGCGATGCAGATCGAGACTGCGGTGCAGGCAGGTTTCGAGGAGGTTGCGCTCGATGCGGCGCGGCTGGCCGGCGAACGCGACTGGCGCGCCGAACTCGACCGTGCCGGCGAGCAGGCGGCAGCGGCACTGCACGCCGGGCGCAGCGTGATCGTCCATTCGGCGCGCGGCCCCGCCGACCCGCGCGTTGCGGCCGCCCGGCAGGCGCTGGCCGCCGCCGGCGGCGATTCGGCGCAGCGCAGCGATGGCGGTGCGCAATTGATCGCCAACCGCATCGGCATGCTGGTGCGCCAGGTCGTGCATGTGGCGAAGCCGCCGCGCATCGTGATTTCCGGCGGCGACACCTCGAGCAGCGTTGCGCGCGCGCTCGATGTGCAGGCGGTCGAGGTCGCGGCCCGGCTGGCGCCGGGCGCGCCGCTGTGCCGGGTGCTCGAAAGCAGCGTCGTGCGCGGCTGCGAGATCGCCTTCAAGGGCGGCCAGATGGGCTCGCGTGATTTCATCCGCGAGGCACGTGATGGCTTCGCAGCCTGAACACCACTGGCTCGATCTGGCGGACAGCCGCGTCCATTACGTGACGATGGGCGACGGCGCACCGCTGGTGCTGCTGCACGGTTGGCCGCAGACCTGGTATGCATGGCGCAAGCTGATGCCGGCGTTGGCGCAGCGGCACCGCGTGATTGCGCCGGACCTGCGCGGTCTTGGCGATTCATCGCGCCCGGCCGACGGCTTCGACAAGCGCAGCGTCGCGCGCGATGTCGCCGACCTGCTGCAACGCGGGCTCGGCATCGATCGGGCGGCGGTGGTCGGCCACGACTGGGGCGGACCGGTCGCGTTTGCGCTGGCAGCCTTCCATCCGAAGCTGGTCAGCCGGCTGGTGATGCTCGATGCGGCGGTGCCGGGCGACGGCAGCGGCACGTTTTCGCAGTCCGGCCGGCGCTGGCACCATGCGTTTCACCAGACGCCGGAACTGCCGGAGCAGCTGATCAGCGGCCGCGAAGCCATCTACTACGGCTGGTTCTACGAACACTACGGCCATGTGCGCGGCGCGATCGATGCCGATGCCAGCGCCGAATTCCTGCGCACCTACCGTGATCCGCAAACGCTGCGCACCGGCCTGGCCTATTACCGCGCGCTCGATGCCGACGTGGCCGCCAATGCGCAGTGGCTGAAGGACAACCGGCTGCAGATGCCGGTGCTCGCGATCGGCGGCGCCGAGGCCTATGGCCGCGGCGGCGAAACCTGTCGTCGTTGCAGCGTGTTGCCACCGATGTTCGCGGCGGCGTGATGCCCGCTTGCGGGCACTGGATACCGGAAGAGCAACCCGGCCGGCTGATCGATGCGCTGGCGACCTTCCTCGACTGACTGGAGCAAACCCTGTGAATCCGAACCCTGAATCCGTGCAGAAGATCGCGCTCGTCACCGGCGGCGCCGTCGGCATCGGCGGCGCGACCAGCGAACGCCTTGCGGCCGATGGCAGCCATGTCATCGTCGCCGACATCGACATCGACAAGGCGCAGACCACCGCCCACCGCATCCGCGAAGCTGGTGGTGCTGCCGAGGCGTTGCGCATCGATGTCGGCTCGCCCGATTCGGTCCGCGAGGCCTTCGAGCAGGTCGAGCGCAAGCACGGCCGCTGCGACATCCTCGTCAACAGCGCCGGCATCGCGAAGACCTTTCCTTTCCTCGAATTCCCGCTCGACAACTGGCTGGCGACGCTGAATGTCAACCTGACCGGCACGTTGCTGTGCAGCCAGCATGCCGGCCGCCTGATGGCGCGGCATGGCTGGGGGCGGATCATCAACATCGCGTCGGTGGCCGGACTGCGCGCGGTCGGCAAGGGCCGCACGGCTTATGGGACGTCGAAGGCCGCGGTGATCGGCCTGACCCGGCAGATGGCGGCGGAGCTGGCCGAACTGAACATCACCGCGAATGCGATCTGCCCCGGGCCGGTCGATACGCCGATGACCGAGGTGCTGCACAGCGCCGAATTCCGTCGCCAGTATGCGGCGGCAATTCCGGCCGGCCGCTACGGCACGACCAGCGAGATCGCGGCCACCGCGGTTTTCCTGGCGTCCGATGCGGCGGCCTACATCAATGGCGTCGCGTTGCCGGTCGACGGTGGCTTTTTTGCCAGTGGCGCGCGCGGCGTATAACGGTTGGCGGTGCGCAGCGCACCGCCTGTTTTCTGTTCACTTTTCAAATCAATGCCATGAAAACCTACCAGCACTTCATTGACGGCCAATATGTCGATCCGGTGTCCGGACGCTGGTTCGATTCGATCGATCCCTACCGCGGCGAGGCCTGGGCCCGCATTCCGCAAGGCGATGCGGCCGATGTCGACCGCGCGGTGAAGGCCGCCAGCCGCGCGATGCGCGAGGGCCCGTGGGCCGAGATGAAGGCGACCCAGCGCGGCCGGCTGATGCTGAAGCTGGCCGATCTGGTCGAGCAGAATGCGCAGCGGCTGGCCGAACTCGAAGTGCGCGACAACGGCAAGCTGCTCGCCGAGATGCTCGGCCAGGTCAACTACCACCCGCAGTGGTGGCGTTATTACGGCGGCCTGGCCGACAAGGTCGAGGGCCGCGTGATGCCGATCGACAAGCCCGATGTATTCGCCTTCTCGACGAAGGAGCCGATCGGCGTCGTCGGCGCGATCACCGCATGGAATTCGCCGCTGCTGTTCATCGCGTGGAAATGCGCACCGGCGCTGGCGGCTGGCTGCGCGGTCGTCGTCAAGCCGTCGGAGTTCACATCGGCATCGACGCTCGAATATGCCGCGCTGGTGCGCGAGGCCGGTTTTCCGGACGGCGTCTTCAACGTCGTCGCGGGTTATGGCCATGAGGTCGGCTCAGCGTTGGTCGACCATCCGGATGTCGCGAAGATCACCTTCACCGGGTCGGACGCGACCGGCGCACGCATCTATGCGCAGGCCGCGAAGACGATGAAACGCGTCACGCTCGAGCTCGGCGGCAAGTCGCCGAACATCGTGTTCGACGATGCCGACCTCGACCAGGCGGTGGCCGGTGCGGTCTCCGGCATCTTCGCCGCGACCGGCCAGACCTGCATCGCCGGTTCGCGGCTGCTGGTGCAGAACTCGATCAAGGATGAATTCGTCGAACGACTGGTCGCTCTCGGCCGGACCGCGCGCAAGGGAAATCCGATGGAGTCGGACACCAATATCGGGCCGGTCACGACGCCGGCGCAGTACAAGAAGATCCTCGAATACATCGACATCGCGAAATCCGAAGGCGCGCGTTGCGTGCTCGGCGGCGGCCCGGCCGAGGACAAGAGCCTGCCCGGTGGCCAGTTCGTCGAGCCAACCGTCTTCGTCGACGTCGACCCGCAGATGCGCATCGCGCGCGAGGAGGTATTCGGCCCGGTGCTGTCGGTGATCGGCTTCGACGACGAGGCCGATGCGATCGCGAAGGCCAACGATACTATCTACGGCCTGGCCGCCGGTGTCTGGACCGGCAACATCGGCCGTGCGATGCGGATGTCGAAGGCGCTGAAGGCCGGCACCGTCTGGGTCAATACCTACCGCGCGGTCAGCTACATGATGCCGTTCGGCGGCATCAAGCATTCGGGCATCGGGCGCGAGAGCGGCATCGAGTCGATCGAGCAATACCTCGAGACGAAGAGCACCTGGATCTCGTACGCGCAGGGCGCGCCGGCGAACCCGTTCATCATGCGCTGACGGCGGCGAGACGATGCTCGGCGCGGTATTTGCCGGCGACCGCAAGGTCGAGTTGCGCCACTTCGACGACCCGGCACCCGGGCCGGGCGAGGTGGTGCTCGAGATCATGGCGTCCGGCATGTGCGGCAGCGATCTGAAGTTCTACCGCGCCGCGCCGGGGGAGGGCGCGAAGGCGCTCGGCCTCGGCAGCGCCGAGCCGGTGATCGCCGGCCATGAGCCGTGCGGTTCGGTGGTGGCGGTCGGCGCCGGCGTCAATCCGAAACAGGCCTGGCTCGGCCAGCGTGCGATGGTGCACCACTACCACGGCTGCGGCGCCTGCCCGCACTGCTCGACCGGCTGGGCCCAGCTGTGCGACGAAGGTGTCAAGCAAATCTATGGCGTCACCGCCCACGGCGCACATGCGCGCTATATGAAATGCCCGGCGAGCACGCTCGTCACGCTGCGCGACGAACTGTCGTTCGCGACCGGTGCGGCAATCGCCTGCGGCACCGGCACCGCATGGGGCGCCTTGCAGCGGCTCGAGCTGCGCGCCGACCAGACGATCGCGATCTTCGGCCAGGGGCCAGTCGGCTTGTCGGCAACGCAACTGGCCGTCGCCTTTGGCGCGCGGGTGATTGCACTCGACGTCAGTGGGGAGCGGCTGGCGCGGGCGCGCGAATTCGGCGCCGATGCCTGCATCGATCCGACCAGTTGCAATGCTGTGCAGGCGATCCGCGAGCTGACCGGCGGCCTCGGCGCCCATCTGTCGCTCGACGCATCGTCGTCATCGCAGGCTCGGCGGCAGGCCGTGCAATGCGTGCGCACCTGGGGCAAGGCCTGCTTTGTCGGCGAAGGGGGTGATGTGACGCTCGAGGTCAGCCCCGATCTGCTGCGCCGCCAGGTCAGCCTGCTCGGCTCGTGGACCTTCTCGACCGTCGGCCAGAAACAGTGCGGCGACTTCATCGCCGAGCGAGGCATCGAGGTCGAGCGTTTGTTCACTCACCGCTGGCGCCTCGAGCAGATCGATGAGGCCTACCGCGGCTTCGACGCGCAACAAAGCGGCAAGGGCGTGGTGCTGGCCGATTGACCAGCTTGATCGGGCGGCCTGCGAGCCGCCTGACGGACTGCGCCGGCCGATCGCTCGGCCGGCAGCGGGCATCGCTCAGTTCGTCGGCACGACGCCATCCATCATGTACAAATGGGTTCGAGCCGAACGGAAGCGGTAGTCGATCACGTCCTGGTAGTCCTTCGAATGGTAGAACTCGTCGGCACGCGCCGGGCTCTCGAATTCGATGAAGACGATGCGCTTGACGACGCGGTCGCCTTCGAGCACTTTCGGCGCATCGCTGGCGATCAGGAATTTCGCCTGGTATTTGTCGAGCACCGGGCGCACGCGCGGCATGTATTCGGAATAGAACAGTTCCGGGTCGGTGACTTCGAGCTCGGCAAAGATATAGCCCTTGTTGCGGTCGGTCATGTCGGTCTCCTTCGGTCGACTTGATGGATCAGTGGATGTGCAGCCCGCCGTTGACGTCGAGCACGATGCCGGTGACGAAGGCCGACAGGTCGCTGGCAAGAAACAGGCAGGCATTGGCGATGTCGAGCGGCACCGCGACGCGGCCGAGCGGCGTCGATTCGGCGACCCGTCCCTTGCCGGCATCGTCGAGCTTGCCGATCAGCAGGTCGGTGTCGACCAGTCCCGGCGCGATTGCATTGGCGCGGATGCCGTCGGGTGCGAGCTCGCGCGCCATCGACTTCGCGAGCGTCTGCGATGCGCCTTTCGCCGCGGCATAGTGCGGGCCACCGAGGATGCCGCCGCCGCGCTGCGCGGCCACCGAGCCGATATTGACGATCGCGCCGCTGCGCCGCTCGCGCATGTGCGGAACGACCGAGCGCGACATGTTGAATGCGCCGCGCGCGCTGACATCCATCACCAGGTCCCAGTCGTCCTGGCTGCTGTCGAGCAGGCGGTGCGCCTGGCTGACGCCGGCATTGTTGACCAGCACGTCGACCTGGCCGAAATCGCGCAGCACCGCCTGCACCGCGTCGCGGCAGGCCTGCTCGTTGCGCACGTCGCAGCCGTAGCCGCGGTGCTGCGCGCCAATTTCCTTCGCCGCGCGTTCGGCGCCGGCGGCGTCGATGTCGAGCAGCGCGACCCGCGCGCCTTCGTCGGCAAAACGTTTGGCGGTGGCCCAGCCGATGCCGCGCAGCGATGCGGCGCCGGTGATGATCGTGACCTTGTCCTTCAGCAGCATGCTTGTCCTTCGTAAAAAAAAAGAGGATGGTTAGGTGCGCGAGGGCGCGATGGGCATTGGCAGCTGGTTCATTGCGCGGTCCAGCCGCCGTCGACGAGCAGCGAGGTGCCGGTGACCATCGCCGCGGCGTCCGAACACAGGTAACGCGCGGCGAGCGCGATCTCGTGCTCGTGCGCCATCCGGCCGAGTGGAATGCGCGCCAGCAGCGCCGCGCGCACCTGCGGATCGGCGGCGATGCGGCGGATCAGTGGCGTATCGACGAAGGTCGGCGCGAGGCTGTTGACGCGGATGCCGTGTGGCGCGAGCTCGACCGCCATCGCCTTCGTCAGGCCTTCCAGGCCGTGTTTGCTCATGCAGTAGACGCTGCGGTCGGGTGCGCCGACGTGGCCCATCTGCGACGTGATGTTGAGGATCACGCCGGCCTGCCGCCGGCGCAGCATCGCGGCCGCTGCGGCCTGCGCCGCGAGAAATGAGGCCTTCATGTTGAGCCCGATGATCAGATCGAGGTCGGCATCGTCGACGTCGATGAAGCGTTTCGGCGCATTGGTGCCGGCGTTGTTGACCAGGATGTCGAGCGGCTCGTCGCGATCGAACAGCGCCCGCAGTGCCGGCGGGTCGGTCAGGTCGCAAGGCTGCACGACGGCGCGCCCGCCTGCCGCCTCGACCTCGGCGGCGGCCTCGTCGAGCGTTGCCGCAGTGCGTGCGACCAGCCGCACCGTTGCGCCAGCGCGGCCCAGTTCGATCGCGATCGCCCGCCCGGTGCCGCTGCCGGCGCCGGTGACGAGCGCGGTGCGGCCGTTCAGGCGCAGCAAGGCCGCATCGGTCACGCGGTTCATCTCAGTGGCGCTCGGCCGCCCGAAGCCACTGAGGCACCCCCTCGGGGGGCAGCGAGCAACGCGAGCGTGGGGGTTTCATCACAGGCTCGTCTTTATTGCGCGGTCCAGCCGCCGTCGACGCGCAGGCAGGTGCCGGTCACCATCGCCGCCGCCGGCGATGCGAGGTAAACCGCCGCTGCGGCAATCTCGGTGACGCTGGCCAGCCGGCCGAGCGGGATGTTCGACAACACGAAACGCGACTTCTCCGGCGTATCGACGATGCGCCGCACCAGCGGCGTGTCGACGAAGGTCGGCCCGATGCTGTTGACGCGGATGCCATTCGGCGCGAGTTCGACCGCCATCGCCTTCGTCAGCCCCTCGACCGCATGTTTGGTCATGCAGTAGACGGTGCGGTTCGGCGAGCCGATGTGGCCCATCTGCGACGAGATGTTGATCACGCAGCCGCCGCTCGTGCCGGGCCGTGGCGGTGTCAGCATCCGCCGCACCGCCGCTTGCGCGACGACAAATACCGCGCGGGTATTCAGGTCGATCAGCGCATCGAGGTGGGCTTCGCTGACCTCGACGAACGGCTCGGGAATGTTGTTGCCGGCATTGTTGACGACGATGTCGAGCTGCGGCAGTTCGGCGATCAGCGCACGCACGCCGGCGCTGTCGGTGACGTCGCAGACGGCGACGCGGGCGCGGCCGCCTTCGGCCTCGATCTGCTTCGCGACCTGCTGCAGTTCGGACTCGGTGCGCGAAACCAGTACCAATTCGGCGCCGGCGCGGGCGAGCTGCAGCGCGATCTCGGCGCCGATGCCTCGGCCGGCACCGGTGACCAGCGCAACCTGGCCATCGAGGCGGAACAATCCGGCTGCGGCGGCGTTGCTGGCCGCACGGGCTTCATTCGACGTTGCTGCCATTGCGCGCCCCTCAGATCACGCCGCTGGCGGCATGCGAACGCAGCTGCTCGTCGCTGAGGCCGAGCAGGCCCTGGTAGACATCGCCGTTGTCGGCGCCGAGCGCCCGCCCGGCATGGCGGAAGACCGGCGGTGTGCGCGACAGCCGCGGCACCGCCGCCGGCAGCAGCAGTTCGCCGGCACGCGGATCGTCGACCTGCATCAGGTTGCCGCGGGCGAGGAATTGCGGGTCCTCGACGATCTCGGCGATCGAATAGATCTGCGCGCACGGTACGCCGCCGGCACGCGTTTTTTCGAGCACCTCGACGAGGTCGTGTGCACCGATCCAGTCGTTGACGATGTGATTGATCAGCTCGCGGTGCCGGACGCGAACGTCGCTGGTCGGATATTCAACGGCGAGGGCGGGTTGCTGCATCACCGCGGCCAGCCGCTCCCACATCTTGTCGCTGGTGCAGGCCAGGGCCACCCATTCGCCGCTGCGCGTCTGGTAGTGGCTGTGCGGCACGACATTGACGGTATCGGCGCCCATGCGGTTGCGCACGATGCCGTATTTCGCATAGGCCGGCGCCAGTTCGTCGAGCAGCCGGAATACCGATTCGTAGAGGCCGAGGTCGATCACCTGGCCCTGGCCCGAATGGTCGCGCTCGCGCAATGCCGCAAGCACGCCGACCGCACCCCAGATGCCCGATACATAGTCGGCCATCGAGGTCGAGCCCGGTACCACCGGCGGCCCGTCGGCTTCACCGGACAGGTAGGACAGGCCGGCAAAGGCATGGGCAATCCGCGCGAAGCCGGGCTCGCTGCTTTTCGGCCCGGTCTGGCCATAGGCGCTGATGCGCAGCATCACCAGGCCGGGGCGGATCGCGCTCAGCACGTCGTAGCCGAGGCCCCACTTCTCGAGCGTGCCGGGGCGGAAATTTTCGAGCACGACGTCGGACTCGGCGACCAGCTTGCGAAACAGCTCGGCGCCTTCGGGTTTGCGCAGGTCCAGCGTCACCGTCTTCTTGTTGCGCGCCTCGCTGAGCCAGACCAGCGTATCGCCGCAGTCGGTCGCGGTGCCGAAGCGGCGCAGCGAATCACCGCCGTCGGGTTGCTCGATCTTGATCACCTCGGCGCCGAAGTCGGCGAGGATGGTTCCGCAAAAGGGTGCTGCGACAAAGGTCGCAATGTCGAGCACCCGGATGCCGGCGAGTGCGCCGGGCGTCTGACTGGTCGAGGGGGCTGCGTGCAAGGGCTTCTCCAGCATCGTCATGTGCAGCGCCGGCTGGTTTGCCGGCCTGGCAGCGAGCAATGTAGAAGCCCGTCAACATTTCATCAATCGCGTTTATCTTTCCGATTGTCAAAGATTGCCGCACACTGATTGCTGCGCCCGGCCGCGCGTCTTGCGGCGTCGCGAATGCTCTGCAGCGACGCTGCCGAAACCGGCCAATGCGGCGTACCATCCTGCCAAGGCTCACGATCCGCTTGCCATGAAGTCCACCCACAGCCCGCTGGCCAATGTCAATCTGAAGCTGTTGCAGGCCTTTCTGCTGGTCGGCGAGCACAGCAGTTTTCGGGCCGCCGCCGAGATGTCCTACCGCTCGACATCGGCAGTCAGCGCGCAGATCCGCCAGCTCGAGGACCAACTCGGCGTGCCGCTGTTCCACCGCACGACGCGCAATGTGCGGCTGACCGCCGAAGGCCAGCAGCTGCTCGAGTGCGCACGCCGCGCGCTGCTCGAGGTCGAGACCGGTCTGCGCAAGATCCAGGAGGCGGCCGACGTCCAGCGTGGCCGGGTCGCGATCTCGTGTTCGCCGACGATTGCCGCGACCCGGCTGGCACGCGTGCTGGCCGCCTATGAGAAGGACTATCCGGGTGTCGAGGTCTATGTGCGCGAGCAGCCGTCGGTGCAGCTGTTCGAGACGATTCGCAAGCGGGAGGCCGATTTCGGCATCGGCCCGGTCGTCGAGACCGGCGAATTCCAGTTCGAGACCGTGCTCGAGGATCCGTTGTATGCGCTGGTGCCGAAACGCTTCATCACGACCAGCAACGACACGATCGCGCTGGCAACGCTGACCAACATGCCGCTGCTGGTGCTGAACCCTGCCAATGCGCTGCGCGAGGCGCTCGAGGCAACGATGCGCGAGCGCAACCTGACGATCACGACGCGTTATGAATTCACGCAGGCGGCGACGCTGATCTCGATGGCCAGCGCCGGGCTCGGCGCGGCGATCCTGCAGAAGGTCGTGTTGCCGCCGGTGATCGACAAGAACACCTATGCGTTGCGCATCGTCAGCCCGGCGATGTCGCGCGAGGTCGCGATCATCACCGCGCGCGGCCAGTCGCTGTCGCCGGCGTCGCGGCGCCTGGCCGAACTGCTGAAGCAGGGGCTGCCCGACCCCGGCGAGCACCCGCGGCCGACGCGGCGCAAGAGCCGCGTCGGGCTGGCGCTTGATTCTTGACGAAACCTGGACAATCGGCGCGATAAGTTCGTTTGTCGTTGCAGCGGATCGATCCTAGAGTGCCTGCAAGAAGCCGGGGCGGCAGGGCCTGCGGCGAATTCTGCAAGCACCATGAACCTTGATCTCCTGAGCGGGCTGCGCGTCGTCGAGAGCTCCGCCTTCATCGCCGCGCCACTTGCTGGCTTGACGCTGGCCCAGGCCGGCGCCGACGTGATCCGCATCGACCTGATCGGCGGCGGCATCGACTATGCGCGGATGCCGGTGATGCCGGGTGGGCGCAGCCTGTACTGGACCGGACTGAACAAGGGCAAACGCTCGCTGGCGGTCGACATCCGCAGCGGCGAGGGGCGCGAACTGGTGCAGGCGCTGGTGACCGCACCCGGTGCCGGCGCCGGTGTGCTGCTGACCAACATCGGCGTACCGTGGCTGGCCCACCAGCTGCTGGCGCAGCAACGCGTCGACCTGATCAGCTGCACGATCGAGGGCAGCTCCGACGGCAGCAATGCGGTCGACTACACGGTCAACTGCGCGACCGGCTTCCCGGCGATCACCGGCGGCGGCAGCGCCGAGCGGCCGGTCAACCACGTGCTGCCGGCCTGGGACCTGGCGTGTGCGCAGCAGGCCGCATTCGCGATCGCCGCCGCCGCAATGCGCCGCCAGTCGAGCGGCGTCGGCGCCGAATTGCGCATCGCCTTGTCGGATGTCGCGTTCTCGACGCTGTCGCACCTCGGCATGCTGACCGAGGCCGAACTGCTGCAGCAGGAGCGGCCGTCGATCGGCAACGATTTGTATGGTGCGTTCGGGCGCGACTTTGCAACCGCCGATGGCCGCCGCATCTTTGTCGCGGCGATATCGATCGGCCAGTGGCGCAGCCTGGTGCGGGCCTGCGGGCTGCAGGCCGGCGTGCATGCCCTCGAACAACAGCGCGGCGTCGATCTGTCGCGCGAGGAGCAACGCTACGCGGCCCGCGACGCAATCGCTCAACTCGTCGAGCCCTGGTTTGCAGCACGCAGCTTCGAGCAGGCGCAGCGCGAACTCGATCAACACGGCGCCTGCTGGGGGCCGTATCGCACGGTCCGCGAAGCACTTGCGCAGGACCCGCGGCTCGGCGCGGCCAATCCGGTCTTCGAGACGATTCACACCGCCGGCGTCGGCGAGCACCGTGCCGCCGGCAGCGTCGTGCGCGAGCGTGGGCGACCGCGGGGGCCGATGCGCGCTGCGCCGCTGCTCGGCGAACACACCGACCAGATCCTGCTCGAGGTGCTCGGGCTCGATTCGGCGGCGGTCGGCCGGCTGCACGATCGCGGCATCGTCGCCGGCCCGGACAGCGACCCGCTTGCACCGGCTGCGCGCACTGCAGCGCGAGCAACGGCGGCTGCATCGTGAGCACCGCGACGCGCGCAGTGGCCACCGGCCGCAGGCAACGGCGTGGCAACTTCTTCGAGGATTTCCGGCTCGGCCAGGTGATCCGCCATGGCACGCCGCGCACCGTTGGCGACGGCGATGTCGCGTTGTACATCGCGCTGACCGGCGCGCGCCAGGCGCTTCATTCGTCGGCGCCGGTGGCGCGCGAACTCGGCTTTCGCAGCCGGCCGCTCGACGACCTGCTGCTGTTCAACCTTGCGTTCGGCAAGACGGTTCCGGACATCTCGCTGAATGCGGTGGCCAACCTCGGATATGCCGAGATGCGTTTCCTCGAGCCGGTCTACGCCGGCGATACGCTGCGCTGCGAAAGCGTCGTGATCGGCATGAAGGAAAACTCGAGCCGGCAGAGCGGCGTCGTCTGGGTTCGCTCGACCTGCTATCGCGAGGACGATGCCGCGGTGCTGACCTGGGTGCGCTGGGTGATGGTGCGCAAGGCCGATCCGCAGGCCCGAGTCGGCGAGCCACTGGTGCCGCCGCTGGCGCCGATGATCACGCCCGATCGGCTGATCGTGCGTGGACGCATCGCGTCGACGGCAGCGCTCGCCGGCTGGTGCGACGCGACTGGCAGCGACGATTTGTGGGACAGCTACTCTGCCGGCGACCGCATCGTCCATCCGACCGGGATGACGATCGAGGAAGCCGACCACATGATGGCCACAAGGCTGTACCAGAACAATGCCCGGCTGCATTTCGATGCGCTTGCGATGCGTGACTCGCATGTCGGCGCGCGCCTCGTCTATGGCGGGCACGTGATCTCGGTCTGCCGTGCGCTGGCCTACGACGGGCTGGAAAACGTGATCGGCATCGCCGCGATCAATGGCGGCAGCCATGTCGCGCCGACCGTTGCCGGCGATACGCTGTATGCCTGCACCGAGGTGCTCGAGCGCTGGCGGCTGCCCGGCCGCAATGATCTTGGCGCGCTTCGGCTGCGCCTGCTCGGGCTGAAAAATCTGCATCCGGCAGAGCTGCCGGCCGGCGCAATCACCGCCGCCGATGGCGGGCCGCACCCGAATGTCGTGCTCGACCTGGACCACACGGTGCTGATGCCGCGCCGCCTGTCGGAGCGCGGCGCCGCCGGGTCGGAATCGGCACGCCGCGTCGCGCGCAGTGCCGTCAGCTGAGCAGTCCGAACGGCTGTTCGCCCGGGATCGGGTGGCGTCAGCCGCCGGAAGCAAGCCGTGGCCGGCCCGGCTCGGCGTTCACATTCTCAGCCTGGCGGGGGACGCCGTGGCGGTGGTCGTGCGAGCGGATGGCGGATTGGTGGCCGACATCGACGAAGCGCCGCTGCCCGAGCAGCGCCAGCGCATTGTCGAGTTCGTCGCGCAGGATGTCGATTGTGCGGGTGACGCCGGCCTGGCCGCCACTGGCCAGTCCCCACAGGAAGGCGCGGCCGATCATGCAGGCCGACGCGCCGAGCGCGCGGGCGACCAGGATGTCGGTGCCGCGGCGCACGCCGCTGTCGAGGATCACTTCGGCACGGCCGCCGACCGCTTCTGCAATCGCCGGCAGCGCGGTCACCGAGGCCGGCACCTGGTCGAGCTGGCGTCCGCCGTGGTTCGAGACGATCACGCCATCGCAGCCGATCTCGACCGCGCGGCGCGCATCGTCCGGATGGAGCACGCCCTTGACGACCACCGGTCCCTTCCATTTCTCGCGGATGCGCGCGATGTCGTCCCAGTTTGCGCTCGGGTCGAACAGCGTGCCAACCAGCTTCGCGATGCTGGTGAAGCCCTCGGGCTCCGAGCCGACGAAATTGCCGAAGCGGACATTTGAGCGCAGCAGCCCGATCAGCCAGCGCGGGTGGCTGGCGACATCGAGGATCGTGCCCGGCCGCGGGCGCAGCGGTACCGTGAAACTGTTGCGCACGTCGCGGTCGCGTTTGCCCTGGATCGGCAGGTCGACGGTCACGCACAACACCCGGTAGCCGCTGCGTGCGGCGCGCTCGAGCAGTGCGTCGGTCAGGCCGCGGTCCTTCATGATGTAGAGCTGGAACCAGCGGTCGCCGCCGGGCACCGCGGCAGCCACCTCCTCGATCGACGCGACCGAATTGGTCGACAGGCAGTACGGGATGCCGGCCGCTTCGGCGGCGCTGGCCGCGGCCATTTCTCCTCCCGGATAAAACATGCCCGCGAGGCCGGTCGGCGCGAGGATCAGCGGCAGCTTCGCGTCGTGGCCGACGATGCGGGTGGCGAGCGACCGGTCGCTGACATCGACACCGACCCGCGGCATCAGCTGCCAGTCGGCAAAACACTGCTGGTTCTCGCGCAGCGTGCGCTCATTGCCGGCGGCGCCGTCGATGAAATCGAAGACGACGCGCGGCAAGCGCTTGCGCGCGAGCTGGCGCAAATCCTCGATCGATGCGGCGCGGGCCAGCTTGCTCATTGTTCCTCCTTGTCCGTCGGCCGATCAGTTGGCGAGCAGCCTCGGCAACCACAATGCGATCGCCGGGAAGAACAGCAGCAGCAACAGGAAGACCACCTGGAGCGCCATGAACTGGCCCATCCCGGCGTAGATCGTCTTCAGGTCCCAGCGCGGCACCACATTCTTCAGGAAATAGGCCGACATCGCCACTGGTGGACTGAGGAAGGCCGTCTGCAGATTGACCGCCAGCAGCGCACCGAACCACAGCAGCAGTTCGCCCTTGTTCAGGCCGAGTTCGAGCGTCTGCACCACCGGCAGGAAGATCGGCACGAAGACCAGGATGATCGCCGGCCATTCGAACGGCCAGCCGAGCAGGAAGATCACCGCCATGATGACGACGAGCTTGCCCATGTCGGGCAGCGGGATCTGGGCGACCGCATCGGTGATCACGGTCGCGGCGCCGAGCCGCGTGAAGATCGCACCGAACACGTTCGACGCGACCGCGAGGATCAGCACCATGCTGGCGGTGACGACGGTTGCGACTGCCGCCTTTTTCAGTGCCTGCGGCGTCAGCCTGCCATAGGCCAGCGCGAGCAGCGTCGCGCCGAGTGCGCCGCACGAGGCCGCTTCGGTTGCTGTGGCGAGGCCGCCGAGGATGGTGCCGAGCGTCACCGTGATCAGCGCGGCCAGCGGCACCACGCCGATCATGAATTCACGGACCAGCAGCCGGATGTCGGTGATCCGCTCCTCCTTCGGCAGCGGCGGCCCGAGCTTCGGGTTGATGAAGCTGCGAACCAGGCAGTAGATCATGTAGACCGCAGCCAGCATGAAGCCCGGGCCCATGCACGCGGCATACAGCGCATTGACCGGCACGCCCATCACCGGTCCCATCACGACCAGCATCACGCTCGGCGGGATCAGGATGCCGAGCGTGCCGCCAGCGGCGATCGCGCCGGCCGACAGTTTGTCGTCGTAGCCGGCCTTCAGGATCATCGGTGCAGCCATGATGCCGAGCACCGCGACCGACGCGCCGACGATGCCGGTGGCCATTGCGAAAACCGTCGCGGTGATCAGCACCGCGATGTAGAGGGAACCGCGGATCGGCGCGAGCAGATGGCGCACCGCCTCGAACAGCCGGCTCATCAGCCCGGCCTGCTCGACCATGAAACCCATGAAGATGAACAGCGGCACCGCCGGCAGGATATCGTCCTTCATGAAGCCCCAGATCTGCAGGTAGGCCAGATTGAAGGTCAGGTCGACGCCGAGGCCGATCGAGCCGAACACCAGCGCGATGAACAGCAGCGTGAACGAGATCGGGAAGCCGATGAAGATGATGCTGATCATCGAGGCCAGCATCAGCAGGCCGAGCATTTGATTTGGGGTCATCGCGTCGGCCCGTCAGATGTCTACTTTTTCGTGATGCACCAGTTCCTGGCCGGTGCGCACCGCATACAAGGCCTTCAGGAACTCGGAAATGCCTTGCAGGAACAGCAACGCGGCCGACAGCGGTACCACCGCACGGAACGGCCAGATGATCGGCTGCCACAGGCCGAGCGTCGAACGCTCGTTGATCGACCAGGCATACAGGAAGTCGTCGATCGAGATCGCGATCAGCACGGCCATCACCGGCAGGAACAGCAGCAGGTAGGAGACCGAATCGATGATGCCTTTCGTCCGGTCCGAAAACTTGTCCCAGAAGATGTCGGTGCGCACATGGGCACCTTCGCGCAGCGTATAGGCCGCACCGAGCATGAACAGCGATCCGTAGGTCATCACCGTCATGTCGGCTGCCCACACGGTGGGCTGCTTCCAGACGTAGCGCATCAGCACCTCGATCACGTTGGACAGGATCAGCGGTGCCAGCAGCGCCATCACCGGCCAGATCGTGGCTCCGGTAAAAACATCGATGCCGCGAATCACTCGGAGCGCGAACGCTGGGAACATCTTCTTGTCTCCTCAACCGTCGTGAAGGGCGGGTGTCCGGACCGGCCGGTCACCCGCCCCGCGCAAGCAGTGGATTGCTCTTACGGCTTCTTGATCGGCCAGTAGTGATCGGCCGCCAGGTTGTACGGAACGGTGGTCGTGCGCCGCGTCGGCACCACCTGGCCCGCATAGGCCTTCTGCGACTCGAGCACCTTCTTGAAGAACGGGTTCTTCCCGGCTTCGGCCTCGGAGATCTGGTCCCAGCTCTCGAGCGTCTTCACGACGATGTCATCTGGCGTGCGGTGGATCGTGACACCGTGCTTGGTGCGCATGTCCTGCATTGCCTGGCCGTCCTTCTTGTTGCGCACATAGATCGAGCGCAGCGTCGATTCGACCGTCGCAGCCTGCACGATCGCCTGCAGGTCGGGCGCCAGGCCTTTCCAGACATCGCCGTTGATCAGCAGCTCGACAACGGTTGCCGGCTCGTGCATCGATTGCGGGTAGAAGTTCTTCCACACCGTCTGGAAGCCGATCAGCGAATCCTCGGCAGCACCGACGAATTCGGCGCAGTCGATCACGCCACGCTCACCGGCCGGAACGATTTCGCCGCCGGGCATGTTGACGGTGGCCATGCCGGACTTCGAGAACACCTCGGCGGTGATGCCGGTCTGGCGGCACTTGCGGCCTTTCAGGTCGGCCCAGTTGGCGACCGGCTTCTTGAACCAGCCGAGCGCCTGGCGGTCGCTGGCGGTCAGCGGGAACACGACGACGTTCGACTTCAGCTCGTTCTGATAGAAGTCGCGGTACAGCTGCAAGCCGCCGCCGTCGTAGATCCAGCCCAGATAGTCGATCACGTCCATGCCGTACGGGCCGCCGGGTGCCGGGCCGAACAGCGCCGCGGCCTTGTTCTTGCCGAGCCAGTAGGCCGGCGCGGTATAGCCACCGTCGATCACTTTCTTGTTGACCGCGTCGAGCACCTCGAAGGCCGGCACGACCGAGCCGGACGGCAGCAGTTCGACCTTCAGACGCCCGCCCGACAGCGTATTGACCCGCTCTGCGAAATCTTCCGCCGCGAGCTGGTACAAGCCCTGCGCCGGAAATGCGGACTGGATCCGCAGCTTGGTCTGGGCCTGGGCGGCGCCCGGCAGGGCGACCCCGAGCGATACCAACGCGGCGCACGCACCGGTCAGAAGGGTTCTCGAAAATTTCATCACAGTCCTCACTGGAAATGGGCGACCATCCTGGTCGTCCCGTTGCTGAAAGGACTTCGAGCGCAGCGCAGAAAAACTCTTCGCCGGCCTTCCATCCGCATCGAAACCAGTCGGGCAGTGCGGTCCTTGTCGGACCTCTTGTTCTCGTGCCTGCCACTCGCTGAGCGCGACTCTATGCAAGCGGGCTTGAGCCGACAATCAAACTTATCGCGTCAATTCTGAAGAATGGATGGACAGTGGAACGGCTCTCCCTGGAGCCGGGTTTGGTCGCGTGGCTGCCGGATCGTGGTTTCCCCGGGGGTCGTTTGCGGCCACTGCAGCGCATCGGCAGCGGGGCGTCCGCAGCAATCCGGCCGTTGCTCGCAGACTGTCCGGCCTGACTTCACGATCGAAAAGATTAATTCGTTTGCGTGGCGTCGGACGCGCTCCTACATTTCACCGATTCGCTGCCGCTGTCACCTCGGCGGCACATGCTGGCGCGGTGCGCCGGTAGCATCCGGCGACCCGATCGACCGAACCTGCAGAAGGCGTTCCATGGCTTCGTCCACTTCGTACGACATCGTCATCGTTGGTGCCGGTTCGGCCGGCTGCGTGCTGGCAAACCGGCTGTCGGCGGACCCGAAGCGCCGGGTGCTGCTGCTCGAGGCCGGCATCGACCACAACAACATCTGGACCAAGGTGCCGGCCGGCGTGCCGCGCGTCGTCGCCGATCCGAAGATCAGCTGGGGCTACCAGTCCGAGCCCGAGCCGGGACTGAACGGCCGGCGCCTGGCCTGGCCGCGCGGCAAGCTGGTCGGTGGCACCAGCTGCATCAACGGCCATGTCTACATGCGCGGCACGCGCGAGGATTTCGACGCCTGGCGCGATGCCGGCAATCCCGGCTGGGGCTGGGACGACGTGCTGCCGCATTTCAAGCGCACCGAGGGGCATCACCGCGGCGAATCCGGACTGCACGGCGGCAGCGGCGAATTGCGCGTGTCGCCGGTCGAGGAGCCGCACCCGGCATCGCAGGCCTTCGTGCAGGCTGCGCGCAAACTGGGCATCCCGTTCAACGATGATTTCAACGGGCCGACGCAGGAGGGTGTCGGTTATGTCGAGCTGATGGTCGGTGATGGTGTGCGCGCATCGACATCCCGCGTCTTTCTCGAGCCGGTGCGCAAGCGGCCGAACCTGCAGGTGCAGGCGGGCGCACTGGTCGAGCGGGTGCTGTTCGAGGGCCGCCGCGTCACCGGTGTGCGCTTCCGCGTCGACGGCGAAACGCGCGAAGTCAATGCGCGCGAGGTCGTGGTTTCCGGCGGCGCGATCAACAGCCCGCAGATCCTGATGCTGTCGGGTATCGGGCCGGCCGACCAGCTGCGCAGCCACGGCATCAAGCCGGTGCTCGATGCGCCAGGCGTCGGCCGCAACCTGCACGACCATGTCTACGTGCATTACCTGGCCGGTGTCGAGCCGTCGTTCTCGATCAACCACAAGATCTCGCGCGACGTGCGGATGATTCCGGACGTGCTGCGCTACATCGTCAGCAGGCGCGGCCTGCTGAACTCGGCGGCGGCGCAGGTCGGCCTGTTTGCCCGCTCGCATGTCAACGGCGAGCGCATCGACCTGCAGATCCAGATGCGGCCGTTCAGCATGCTCGGCGCCGGCGGCATGTACCGGGCCGACACCTACCCGGCGGTCACCGCGTCGTGCGGACTGCTGCAGCCGTTCTCGACCGGTGAACTGAGGCTCGCCTCGGCCGACCCGGCGCAGGCGCCGCGGATGGTCGCGAACTTCCTGACCGACGAACGCGACATCGCGCCGATGCTGGTCGGCCTGCGGCTGATCCGCCGCATCTTCCGAACCGAACCGTTTGCCGCGCATTTCGAGCGCGAGGTGATGCCGGGCGACGACAAGGCGAGCGACGAGGAGCTGATCGCCTACATGCGCGAGACGGCCAATTCGATGTACCACCCGGCCGGCTCGTGCCGGATGGGCAGCGACCCGCTCGCGGTGGTCGACGCCAGGCTGCGCGTGCGCGGTGTCGAAGGTCTGCGCGTTGCCGACGCATCGATCATGCCGCGGGTGACCTCGGGCAATACCAATGCACCGGCGATCATGATTGGCGACAAGGCGGCCGCGATGATCGACGAGGATCTGCGGCGGGCTTGACGCGTGCGCCGGTGTCGTGGCCGCACCCGCGGCGGCTCGCGTTCGCGGGGGTGTGTTGTGCGACGATCGGCTGGTGACTGGATCGATGCCCATCGGACGCAGGGAACTGCTGCTCGCCACGGCGCTGGCGCCGCTGGCGGCGGCTGCTGCACGCGCTGCCGCGCCGCTGCCACGGCCGTTGCGGGCTGCGCCGGCGAACGTGGCGGCCGCCGGCCAGCCGGCGCTGCCGGTCTGGGCATACGACGGCCAAGTGCCGGGGCCGGTGCTGCGCTTCCGCCGCGGCGAGGTGCTCGACATCGAACTCGACAATGCCTTGCCCGATCCGACGACGGTGCACTGGCACGGCATCCGGCTGCCGAATGCGATGGACGGCGTGCCGCACCTGACGCAGCCACCGGTCGCGCCGGGCCAGCGTTTCCGCTACCGCTTCGCGCTGCCCGATGCCGGCACCTACTGGTACCACCCGCACCTGGGCACGCCGGAGCAGGTCGAGCGCGGCCTGGCCGGCGCGCTGATCGTCGACGACGATGCGGCGCCGCCGGTCGACGAGGATCAGGTCTGGCTACTCGACGATTGGCGGCTCGACGCCAGCGGACGGATCGACGACGATTTCTACGGCTTCATGGACGTCTCGCATGCCGGCCGGATCGGCCAGCGGCTGACCGTCAATGGCGCGACCGACCATGTGCTGGACCTGCAGGCGGGCCAGCGGATCAGGCTGCGGCTGATCAATGCCGCCAATGCACGCATCTTCGCGCTCGAATTGCGCGGCCTGCGCGGCTGGATGATCGCGCGCGACGGTGTGCCGGCCGATCACGCGGTGCCGTGGGAGGGCCAACTGCTGCTCGGCCCAGGCATGCGCGCCGACATCGTCATCGATGCCGACGCCACAGGTCGCCACGTGCTCGTCGACAGTTTCGGCCGCGGCGAACGCCTCGTCGGCACGGTGGCGGTGGCTGGCCGCGATGGCCAACGCACCGCGGCCCGGCCTGCGCCACGGCCAGCCGCCGCGCCGCCGCTGCCTGCGCCGAAACTCGACGCCGCGGCGGAACACACGCTGGTCTTTGGTGGCGGCATGATGGGCATGGGGGGCTGGCCGGACGACCCGTGGACAGAGCGTGTCGCGCGCCGTCTGCGCAGACTCGGCGGCAGCCGCGAGGCCGATCCGGTATGGACCGTCAACGGCCACGCGCACATGGGCCGGCACGACGGCCACGCGCCGTTGTTTTCAGTACCCGCCGGGCGCAGCGTGCGCCTTGTGCTCGACAACCGGACCCGCTGGTGGCATCCGATCCACCTGCACGGCCACCATGTACAGGTGCTGTCGCGCAATGGCCAGCCGCTCGCCGATCCACCATGGCGCGATACGGTGCTGATGGCGCCGCGCGACCAGCTCGAACTGGCCTTTGTCGCCGACAACCCCGGACGCTGGCTGATCCACTGCCATGTGCTCGAGCACCATGCGGGCGGCATGGGGGGCGTGTTCACGGTTGAGTGAGTCGTCTTCGCGGGCGGGGTGGCGTTGATCGATGAGGATTTGCGGCGAGCGCTGGCATAGGGGGCCCGATGGCTACAACTGAAACCGGACCGGCTTCCATTGCAACGCGACGGCAACAGAGGGCAATGAGCATCGCGGCTTCGCCACCAACACGCGGCCAACCGTTCCGCGGTGCAAGATGGAATGTCTCCGACTGCTGCGGCGCATCGCCGCGCTGCTGACGATTGCCGCGATCACCGCCGGCTGTGCGGCGATCGAGCCGGCCCGGATGCAGCTGCCCGACGAGTTGTCCAGTCGCAGTGAGGTCATCGAGCTCCGCGGCCTCGATTCCGGCCGGCACGGCAGCGCGGAACTGCTCGGCCAGACAGTGACATACGAACGCTCGGCAAGCCGCCTCGCGCTGTTCGACGATTTCAGCATCGCCAACCGCGCAGCCCTTCGTTATTCGCTGATCGCAGCCGGCGGCGAAACGACCACCGCGAACTGTTCGGTCAGCCGACGCACGATGTCGATCGGCATCGTCGAATGGGCACCGAAGCCGCTGACACTGCAATGCGAATTTGCGCCGTCCGGCACGCGACTCGAGTTGCAGGAATCGCGGCCGCTGGTCGGCACGCTGAAGATCGAGCGCCGTGGCCGCCTCGTTGCCGGCGGACGCACGCTGAGCGTGCGCTCGGTGCACAAGGCCAAGGCACGCTCATCGAGCTTCCACAGCCGATCGGGTATCTGATCGAGGACGGCGGGCGGGCGCTGGCTGCCGTTGACGTCGCGGACAGCCGCAGGCCGCGGTTTTATCTGCCGAAGGACGACTCACTGTTACGGCAGGCCAGCATGCAGGCGCTGCTGGCGTTGGCATTGATGTGGGATGCGGCGGATGGATGAAGCGCGAGCCGGTTCTCCGATCGCCGCCCCAAAAACAAGATCCTCGGGTGAGATCCGTACTTATGTAAGGACAGGGAATAGCGGTGCCTGGCAGAGTCGCAACAATTGCGTTCGAATCTCTCTGGATGATGCTGCCAAATCCACCGTTGCAAATCGGACCCCATGCCCCTGGATGATCACCATCTCATCAACGGCATCGCCCACGGAAGGGTGAAGCAACAGGCCGCTGGCGCAATCTGCAAGCGGATCGCCGCGTCCGACCTGTGATCGCAGATAGGCGTAGATCTGGTAGACGTATCCGCTTCGCAATGTCTCCTCTCGATACCAGCCGCCGGTGACAATCGATGTGAACTTGGTGTCGATGACGATCCGCCGCCCCGAGGGAGCGTGGTCCGGGACGACGTCGGTTCGCATCGTCGGCAAGATCTGGTCGATGCCAGACGTCTTCTGGTCGACCTGCCAGCCTAGCGTACCGCCGCACCGCACGCGCCATCCCTGCGGCTGCAGCACTACGGCGTAGGAGCCGCCGACGGCCTTCTCGAACAGTCGGCGGACCCAGGTGGCCTCGCGCTCCGGCAGGCCTTTAGTAGTACTGCCGGATTTGGCTGGAGTGTCTCGATTGCCGTTGCTCAGCCACTCGGCCACAAGCGCGCAAAGTCAAATGAAAGCTGCCGGTGGTGACGTATCGACAACAGATACACAGTCGAGTCGGCCTTCATGTCCGCATAGAGCAACAGGTAGTCGCCATGCAGGTATTCGCGCAGTGCATCCGCGGCACCGGCCGGCAGCGCGGCAAGCTGTTCCAGCGCCTCCGCAGATTGCGGTGGCTTGTCGAGGTAGCGCCTGCCGATGCGCGGAAACCGACGCAGATTGGGGATCACCGTTCCGCGCAGCTCAGCGAGCAGATCATCGAAAGCTGAGCCCGCATCCGCTTCGATCAGGAACGCCTCGATGGCCTCCAGGCGTTCGAGGAAACTCGCGGTCAGTTCGACCCGGTAGAGCTTGTCAGCCACGCTTGTTGGCGGGCTTGGCTTTTGAAGAAGCTTTCGCTGCTGCTTTGCGGCGTTGCTGAAGTTGATCGATGGACCTGTCTGCCTCGAAGGTTCGGCCGGCCTCGATGTCGGCAAGGCCGCGCTTGGCATCGTCGATCAGCAGCAGGTGGATGCGTTCGCGCTCCAGGCGGTGGTAATAGTCGAGTCGAGCTGCATCGATGAGCGCGACATAGCTCTCGCCGTTCTTGGTGATGATCTTCTCGGCGCCAGCCTTGGCCTGGTCTGCCAGTTCCGACAGGTTGGCTCGCGCTTGGGTGAATGGCACCACGTCGCTGGCAGAGATGCCCATCGCTCGCTCCTTGGGGTGGGTGACAGGATTCTGTGCAGTCTACTTGAATCAGGTGCTTCGGTCGCTGTCTTGCAGCACCTCCGCGTGTCATCACTGTGTGGGAGCGCCGACTGGCTGTTCACATTCACAGTTGTCGGAATCATCATCCCCCAGACTGGCACCAGCTCCACCCAGAAAACAAAAAAGCCAGCAGGCGCTAACCTGCTGGCTTTGGTGTTTAATGGCTCCCCGACCTGGGCTCGAACCAGGGACCTACGGATTAACAGTCCGGCGCTCTACCGACTGAGCTATCGAGGAACAGCCTCGCATTATATACAGGGTTCTGAGGCCCTCAGAGAAGTCGGTGTCGAAATGTCGAAATTTCGCTTCCGGCGGTCACAGCAGCGCCTCGACCGAGACGCGGAAGGTGCGTGGCGCCATCGGGAACAGGTAGGCGTGACTGAACTGGTAGGGCGATTCGCGCCAGGCGCGGCGGTCGAACAGGTTGTCGACGCCGGCACGCCACAGCAGTCGGGCATTCGGTGTTGTCTGCACGAAACGCAGGCCGGCATCGATGCGGCCGTGGCCCGCGATGCGCGCACTGTTGTCCGGCAGCACCATGCGGTCCGACTCGGCGACCAGGCCGCCGTCGATCGACAGCCCCGGAATCGCGGCGACGTCATAACGGGCCAGCAGCTTCAGCGTCGCTGCCGGCACATTGGTCGGGCGTTTGCCGTTGACCGACGGATCGGCGCTGCCGTGGCGCCGCGCATGCAGCCATTGAGCTGAGGCCTGGACCATCCATGGCCCGCCGTGCCAGCCGGCCTCGAGCTCGATGCCGCGGTGCACCGCGTCGCCGTCGCTGCGCCGGGTGCAGGTGCCGGGAACTGCGTCGCTGAAGCAGTCGACACCGAAATCGCCGTAGGCGGGGCGGCTGATGTCGAATGCCGCAATGCCCCAGCTGAGCCCGCTGCCCGCACCGTTGCCGTTGTTGCTGCCCTTGATGCCGACCTCGGTCTGCCGGCTGCGCAGTGCCGGCAGCGCCTGTCCGCGGTTCGTATAACGCGCACGGTTCGCCACTGCATCGCTTTCGATGCCGTGGCCATGGCTGGCGTAGACCATCGTTCCCTGAGAGATCGAATAGCTGGCGGCGAGCCACGGTGTCGTGAACGACTGGCGATAGCTCAGCGCCTCGCTGCCATCGGTGCGGATGCTGCTGCGCTCGATGCGGCTGTGGCGGGCGCCGAGCCAGGCGGTCAGGCGCGGTGTCAGGGCGATTGAGTCGCGGACAAACAGTTCGGTCGATGACTCGTCGCGGTTGGTGTTGTCCGAGGTCAAGCTCGGATCGGCGGGCGTCGTCACGCGGCCGTTCACGTTGCCGGTGCCGACCGGGTTGAATGCCAGTTTCTCGAAGCGGTGGCGCACCACGTTGCGCAGCGCGCCGGCCGACAATTGGTGCGTCACCGCACCGGTCTGCAGCTTGCCGTGGACTGCCAGCTCGAGCGAATCGCTGCGCCGGCGCTCGTTGTCGCTGCGAAAGTCATACAGATCGAAGTCGCCGTTCGGGCAGTATCGGTCGCCGTAGTAGGTTCCGGTTGCGGCGTCGAAGCAGCCGAACGGAAAGGCGATGCGATCGTCGGAGCGCAGTTGCTGGCTGGCCAGGTGCGCGGTTGCGCGCCAGTTGTCGGTAAGCCGCTGCGTCAGCCGCAGCGAGCCGGTATTGCCGGCCAGCACGACCGGCAGCGACCACGGCTGGTTGTTCAGATTGATGCGCGGGTCGACCGGCGCCGGCACGGCATTGCCGAGCATGCTGAAGGCCGGCACGCTGGGCTGGCTTTGCCGGCTGTGCTCGATCTCGGCCTCGATCAGCGTGCCGCTGCCGATGCGCCAGTCGCCGGCCAATGCGAGCAGGTGTTTCTCGCCACTCGCATTGCGCACCTGTGGGTCGAGCTTTTCGGCGACTGCGTTGACGCGCAGGCCGAAAACCTGCTCATTGCCGAAACGCTGGCTGATATCGACCGCGCCACGAACTGATCCCTTCTCGCGCCAGCCGAGCTCCACGCTGCGCAGCGGCAGGTCGAGTGGCCGCTTGACGACCAGGTTGACCAGCCCGCCGGGTGCGCTGGTGCCGGCCTGCAGGCCGCTGGTGCCTTTCAGCACCTCGACCCGCTCCTTGTTGCCGAGCGGGATCGACGTCTCGGCATTGATCGGCAGGCCGTCGCGCCGGTAGTTGAAGCGGTTGTCGATCACGAAGCCGCGCAGCGTCAGATAGTCCCAGTAGCCCTCGGTGTTGTAGGCATCGCTGACCGCGGGGTCGACGCGCGTGATGTCCGACAGCCGCGTTGCGCCGATGTCGCGCAAGGTCTCGGCGCTGACGATGCCGGCCTGGAACGGCAGCTGGCCAAGCGGCAGGTTCCAGCCGCCGACTGCCGGCAGCGGCTCGTTGCGGCTGGTGATCGTGACGGTTTCAAGCCGGGTCGTCGGGGTGGCGGTCTGTGCAAACGCGCTGCCGAGCAGCAGGCAGGCGGCGGCAGAGATCGCAGTGGTGCGGAAAGCGTGGTGGGTCGGGCAGGGCATCGGAACTTCCGGATGGCGGCAGGTCGGCTGGCCTGCGCTCGCCCGGGATGGCTCTCGGATGGCGCTGGAACTGCTTCCCTGCGCGAGGATTACCTCAATCAGGTTCAAAGGGACTTTCTCAGTCGGTGCGTCGTCCAACGCCGCACCAACACCCCCAGCGAAACATCCGGCGAGGCCGGATGCAAGGCGCTATTGTGCGCGATCTCGGATCGGCGGCCGGCCCGCCATCCGGAGCCAGTGACTCAGGCGAGGTTTTCGAGCATGAAGACGAGGCCGGTGACCGGCTCGCCGTGCTCCAGGCGCAGCTCGATCGGCAGCAGCGCGTGTGGCTTCAGGCCGTTTGCAGCGGCGGTCTCGCGGATGTAGGCCGCGCTGTGGCTGAAGCGGCCCGATGGCAGGATCTTGCTGCCGCCGGCCGGATCGTCATCGGCATGGCTTTCGACGGTCGCGATGAAAGCGCCGCCGGTTTTCAGCGAACGGTGCAGGCCGGCAAAGATCGGCGCCAGGTCGCCGAAATAGATCAGCGTATCGACGGCCACCGCCATGTCGACACTGTGCTGCGGGATCTGCGTCAGCGCGTCGGTGATCTCGCAGACGATCAGTTCATCGTAGACCTTGCGGCGGCCAGCCCGCTCGAGCATGCGCGGCGACAGGTCGACGCCGATCAGCACCTTCGCCGATTGGCGGATCCGCGGGCCGAGCAGGCCGGTGCCGCAACCGAGGTCGTAGAGCATGCCGGCCGGTCCGCGCTCGCACATCTCGTTGACGATGCCGGCGACGATTTCCGGGCCCTTGTATTTCAACCGTGCCAGCACCTCGTCGAAATTCTGCGCAAAGACGTCGAAATGCTCGCGCACATAAGCGTTCGACGCGCGCTGCAATCGTTCGCCACGGATTGCCGCGAGGTAGTGTTTGGCGACCGCGTCGTCGGGTCGCGCGGCGGCATGGGCCTCGAGGATCTCGACCGCGCGCTGATGGCGACCGAGGTGGTCGAGCGTCTGTGCATGCCAGCTCGGATCGACCACCGGCAACCGGCCGCCGCTGTAGCAGCGCTCGAAGCAGTCGGCCGCCTCCTCGTTGCGGCCGAGCAGCGACAGCGTGACGCCGAGGTTGTGGTTGCTTTCGACGTGATCGGGGTCGACGGCGAGCGCCTGACCGAAAATCGCCAGCGCATCGTCGATCGCGCCGCGTGCGCGGACCATCACCGCGAGATTGCAGATGCTGTCGACGTGTTGAGGATCGGCGAGGATCGCTGTGCGGTAGGCCTCGAAGGCTTCTTCTTCGCGGTCACGGCGGCGGAAGATATTGCCGAGGTTGTTGTGCAGCGACGCATTGCGCGGCTCGAGTTCGATCGCGCGCTGCAGCCGCTTGATGGCGGTGTTGTCGTCGCCGAGCTGGCTCAGCAGGATCGCCGAGACGCTCAGCGCATGCACATTGTCCGGCTCGGCGGTGAGCACCGCGTCGTAGCCTTCGCGGGCGCGATCGATACGGCCATGGCGGTGGTGATCGATCGCGGTCTGCAGTTCGTTCGAGATCTCCATCTGTCCCCCCTCGCATCTGCCGCTGGGCGGCAGAACGAGGATGCCACAAGCTCGGCACTCAGGCGTCGATCCGCTTCTGGTTCCAGGCGTAGACCGCCTGCTGCTGCTCGCCGAGTTTCTCGATGCCGAGCTTCATCACGTCGCCGGGTTTCAGGAAGACCGGCTTCGGCTTGACGCCCATGCCGACGCCCGGCGGCGTGCCGGTGGTGATCAGGTCGCCGGGGTTCAGCGTCATGAATTCGCTCAGGTAGCTGACGATCTGCGCGGCGCTAAAGATCATCGTCTTCGTGCTGCCGTTCTGGTAGCGCTTGCCGTTGAGCTCCAGCCACATCTTCAGCTTCTGCGGATCGCCGACCTCGTCTGCGGTGACCAGCCACGGGCCGATCGGGCCGAAGGTGTCGCACCCCTTGCCCTTGTCCCACTGGCTGCCGCGCTCGAGCTGGTATTCACGCTCCGATACATCGTTGACGACGCAATAACCGGCGATGAATTTGGGTGCATCTTCGACCGACACGTAGCGCGCGCGGCTGCCGATCACGACGCCGAGCTCGACCTCCCAGTCGGCCTTTTTCGAGCCCTTCGGCAGCACCACGTCGTGGTTCGCGCCGACCGCGCATTCGAGCGTCTTCGTGAAAACGATCGGCTCCTTCGGAATCGGCATGTTCGATTCGGCCGCATGGTCGGCATAGTTCAGGCCGATCGCGATGAACTTGGTCATCCCGGTCCACGGCACGCCGAGCGTGCCTTGTTCGACGATCGGCAGCTTGTTCAGGTCGAGCGCACGCAGCGCGGCGAGTCCCTCGGGCGACAGCGTCGCCGGCGTGATATCGGTGATCAGCGCGCTCAGGTCGCGGACCTTGCCCTTGCTGTCGAGGATGCCCGGTTTTTCGTGGCCCCGCGGGCCGTGGCGCAGCAGTTTCATTGTTGTTTCCTGGTTGTTGTTGGTTTGGGTTCAGAGCGTCCAGCCGCCGTCGATCACCATCGTCGTGCCGGTCGTGAATTTCGATTCGTCGCTGGCCAGATAAACCGCCATTGCGGCAATCTCGTCTGCGCTGCCGAGTCGTCCCATCGGCTGGCGCTCGATGAACATCGCCTCGACCTGTTGCAGCGTCTTGCCGCTGCTCTTGGCGAGCGCCGCGATGCGATCGCGCAGCGACGGCGATTCGATCGTTCCCGGGCAGATCGCATTGCAGCGCACGCCCTTGGTGATGAAATCGAGCGCGACCGATTTGGTCAGGCCGATCACCGCAGCCTTGGTCGAGCCATAGACGAATCGATTCGCCGCTGCCTTCAGGCTGCTGGCGCCGGAGGCGATATTGATGATCGAGCCGCCGCCGCGTTCGAGCATGCCGGGCAGGAAAGCCTGGATCGTGTAATACATCGAGCGCACGTTCAGGTCGAATGCCTGGTCCCACTGTTCCTGCGTGCAGTCGAGCACGGTGCCGTGGTGCACGTAGCCGGCGGCATTGAACAGGATGTCGAGCGGGCCGAATGCGGCCGCGGCCTTCACCGCGGCGGCGTCGGTGACGTCGAGCTGATGGGTCTTGCAGCTGCTTTCGGCGGCCAGCTTCTCGAGCAGCGCCGGATTGATGTCGCTCGCGATCACGTGCGCGCCTTCGCGGGCCATCGCCAGCGCGGTTGCCCGGCCAATGCCCTGGCCGGCAGCGGTGACGAAGGCGGTCTTGCCGAGCAGTCGGTCGGTCATCGGTTGCTCCTGTGGGTTGGCGTATCGGCGCAGCCGCTCAGCCGCGGCCTACAAACGGCATCTTGGTCGCCATCACCGTCGTGAACAGGATGTTCGCGTCGAGCGGCATCCGCGCCATCGTCAGCAAGGTGTCGACCACCGCCTGCAGGTCCATCCGCGGCTCCGGGCGCACCACGCCGTCGGCCTGCATCACGCCGTTGACCATCCGTGCGGTCATCTCGCTTGCGGCATTGCCGATGTCGATCTGGCCGACCGCGATGTCGTATGGCCGGCCGTCGAGTGATGCGGTCTTCGTCAGGCCGCTGACCGCATGTTTGGTCGCGGTATAGGCGATCGAGCCGGGCCGCGGTGCATAGGCCGAGATGCTGCCGTTGTTGATGATGCGCCCGCCCATCGGCTGCTGATGGCGCATCTGCTTGAAGGCCTGCGACAGGCAGTAGAACGCGCCGTTCAGGTTGACGTCGACGATCTGCCGCCATTCCTCGGCGCCGACCTCGTCGGGCGTCTTCGCCTGCAGGCCGCCGCCGGCATTGTTGAACAGCAGGTCGAGCCGGCCGAATTTGCCGACCACCTTTGCGAAGGCGGCCGCGACTTCACCGTCATCGGCGACATTGCATGGCACCGGCAACGCATTGGCCTGCGCGTCGCCGGCGGCCTCGGCAGTGGCCTGCAGCGCGTCGGCGCGGCGGCCGATCAGGCCGACCTGCCATCCCTCGCCGAGCAGCCCGAGCGCACAGGCACGGCCGATGCCGCTGCCGGCGCCGGTGACGATTGCGACCTTGTTCATCAGATGTCCTCCAGTGTTTGGCTGTTCCAGATCAGTGATTGTCCTTCGGCACCTGCGAACCGCGGCAGCCGCGCAGGAAGTCGAGGTCGGCGCCTTGGTCGGCCTGCAGCACGTGGTCGATGTAGAGCTTCCAATAACCGCTTTGCATCGCCGGCTCCGGCGGCTGCCAGGCGGCGCGCCGACGCTCGAGTTCGGCATCGTCGACATGCAGGTGCAGCTTGCGCGCGGCGACGTCGAGCGTGATCTGGTCGCCGTTCTTCACCAGCGCGAGCGGGCCGCCGGCGGCCGCTTCTGGCGCGGTGTGCAGCACGACGGTGCCGTAGGCGGTGCCGCTCATCCGCGCATCGCTGATGCGGACCATGTCGGTGATGCCTTTTCTCAGCACCTTCGGAGGCAACGGCATGTTGCCGACTTCGGCCATGCCCGGATAACCCTTCGGCCCGCAGTTCTTCAGCACCAGCACGCAGTGTTCGTCGACGTCGAGCGATTCGTCGTCGATGCGGGCGTGGAAATCGTCGCTGTTCTCGAACACCACCGCGCGGCCGGTATGTTTCATCAGTGCCGGCGTCGCCGCGCTCGGCTTGATCACCGCGCCGATCGGCGCCAGGTTGCCGCGCAGCACCGCGATGCCGGCCTTCTCCTTGAACGGCTCGGCCATCGTCTTGATCACGCGCGGGTCGAAATTCTGCGCATCGGCGATGTTCTCACCGACGGTGCGGCCGTTCGCCGTCACCGCATCGGTGTGCAACAGGCTGGCGATTTCCTTCATCACTGCCGGCAGGCCGCCTGCGTAGCAGAAGTCCTCCATCAGGTGCTCGCCGCTTGGCTGCAGGTTCAGCAGGCACGGCATTTCGCTGGCCAGCTTGTCGAAATCGTCGATCGACAACGGCACGCCGATGCGTCCGGCGATCGCGATCAGGTGGATCACCGCATTGGTGCTGCCACCGATCGCCGCCAGTGTGCGGATCGCATTCTCGAACGCCTGGCGGGTCAGGATCGACGACAGTTTCTGGTCGGCATGCACCATCTCGACGATGCGCCGGCCGGCATTGCGCGCGATCACGTTGCGCCGGCCGTCGACGGCCGGAAACGCCGCATTGCCCGGCAGGCCGACGCCGAGCGCCTCGACCATCGACGCCATCGTGCTCGCGGTGCCCATCGTCATGCAATGGCCATGGCTGCGGTGCATGCAGCTTTCGGCCTCGAAGAAGTCGGCCAGCTTCAGCGTGCCGGCGCGCACCTGCTCGCTCATGCTCCACAGGCCGGTGCCGGAGCCGAGTTCCTGGCCGCGCCACTTGCCGTTCAGCATCGGTCCGCCGGAGACGCCGATCGTCGGCAGGTCGACGCTCGATGCGCCCATCAGCAGGCTCGGCGTCGTCTTGTCGCAACCCATCAGCAACACCACGCCGTCGATCGGATTGCCGCGTATGCTTTCCTCGACGTCCATGCTCGCGAGGTTGCGGTACAGCATCGCGGTCGGCCGCAGCAGCGTCTCGCCGAGCGACATCACCGGAAACTCGAGCGGAAAGCCGCCCGCTTCATAGACGCCGATCTTGACCTGCTCAGCCAATGTGCGGAAATGGCTGTTGCACGGCGTCAGCTCGCTGAAGGTATTGCAGATGCCGATCACCGGCCGGCCGTCGAACTGGTCGTGTGGCACACCCTTGCCCTTGACCCAGCTGCGGTAGGCAAAGCCGTCGCGGTCCTGGCGGCCGAACCATTGCTGGCTGCGCAGTTGCTCCGGCTTTTTTCTCGGCTGGTCGCTCATGGTGTGCTGGCTTTCCCGGTGGTCGGCTGTCGAGGGCGTGACGATAATATGGTATGACGATTGAAGCCGCAGCCGTGAAATCCCTGGGCCGCATCAGCGTGGGCGATGGCTGCCTGCACAGGAGCCGAATTTGACCGATCAGAAGCGCGAGCCGGTGCTCGCCGTGACCCGGCTGTCGCCGTTCTACATGGGTTTGCTGCAGGACCGTTATCAGGTCCTCGACCGGCTGCACGAAACCGATCCGGAAGCCTTCTTGCGCATCGCGCCGCAGATCCGCGCGATCGCTGCGAGCGGCGAATCGCGGGTGCCCGCCGAATTGATCGAGGCGCTGCCTGCACTCGAGATCATCGCGGTGATGGGTGTCGGTTATGACGGCGTCGATGTGGATGCCGCGAAGTCGCGCGGCGTGATGGTCACGCACACGCCGAATGTGCTGAACGACGATGTCGCGGATCTCGCGATCGGCTTGATGTTGTGCGCGGCGCGCCAGTTGCCGGCCGCCGATCGCCATGTGCGCAGCGGCGCCTGGGCGGAGAAGGGACCGATGGCATTGGCACGCAAGATGTCCGGTGCGCGGCTCGGACTGCTCGGCATGGGGCGCATCGGCCAGGCGATTGCGCACCGGGCGCTCGCCTTCGGCATGAGCGTCGCGTACACCGCGCGCAGCGAGAAGCCGCAGTTGCCCTACGCATTTTTTGACCGGCCGGCGGCGCTGGCGGCGGCGAGCGATTTTCTGGTCGTCATCACGCCGGGCGGCGCGGCGACACGCAAGCTGATCGATGGCGAGGTGCTGGCAGCGCTCGGCGCCGACGGCATCCTCGTCAATGTCGCGCGCGGTTCGGTGGTCGATGAGGAGGCCTTGATCGATGCGCTGGAGCGCGGCGTGATCGCCGGCGCGGCGCTCGACGTCTTCGAGCATGAACCGAATGTTCCGCAGCGGCTGCGTGAGCTGCCGCATGTCGTGCTGGCGCCGCACATCGGCAGTGCGACCAGTGCCACGCGGCAGGCAATGGCCGATCTGGCCGGCGCCAACCTCGGCGCGTTTTTTGCCGGCCAGACGTTGCTGACGCCGGTGCCCGAATGCGTGTCGGCCAGCCGATGAACGGATCGACGAACGGAGGCGAGATGGACGGCTTTATCAAGGTGATCCTGTTCACCGACAGCGACGGCCGCGCACGCTTTCGCGAAGAGACTGTGCCGCTCGACGAAGGCAAGCCGCAGGCGCGGCTGTCGGCGCTGCTGCCGAGTGACGGCTACCAGCTGCGCCGCAGCCCGGTCGGTTTTCGCAGCGAGTTCCACTGCACCGGCAGCCCGCAATGGGTTTTCATCCTGCAAGGGCAGATGGAGATCGGCCTGCAGGACGGCAGCGCGCGGGTATTCGGCCCCGGCCAGCATTTCTATTCGGCCGATGTATTGCCCGATGGCGCCGCATTCGACGCCAAACTGCACGGCCATTGCAGCCGCCAGGCCGGCGACGAGCCGCTGGTCACGCTGTTTCTGCGTGGATGAGACCGGCATGGCCGAGCCTGCGCTCAATGCCTACCGGCAGACGCTCGATCGGCTTGGCGAGGACATCGTTGCCGCCCGCCATCCGGTGGGCAGTTCGCTGCCGCCGGAGCCGCAGCTGTGCGAGGCCTTTGCCGTCAGCCGCACCGTCGTTCGCGAGGTCGTCAAGTCGTTGGTTGCGAAGGGGCTGCTGGTTACCGGGCCCAAGCTCGGCACCCGTGTGTTGCCCGAGTCGCAGTGGAACTGGTTCGATCCGCAAGTCGTCGGCTGGCAGACGCGGGCCGGCTTGACGCGCGAATTCCTGCGCGACCTGCAGGAGTTGCGCCGCGTCGTCGAACCGGCTGCGGTGCGGCTCGCCGCGGAACGCGCGACGGCGGACGATATCGCGGCGCTCGAGGCTGCATTGAATGGCATGACGCAGGCGGTCGAGCAGGGCGGCGACTATGTGGCCTGCGACCTGCTGTTCCACCAGACGCTGCTGCGCGCGAGCCACAACCGCATGCTGGTGCTGATGAGCAAGGCGCTCGGCGCGTTGCTGCGCACCAGTTTCGAGATCTCGACCGCCAGGCCGGCGAGTGCGGCCGAATCGCTGCCGATGCACCGCGCGGTGCTCGACGCGCTGATCGAGCGATCGCCGGAGAAGGCCGAGCGGGCCAGCCTGCGGCTGATCGACGGTGCTGCGGCCGATATCGACGCGGTGCTGGCCTCGCGCCGCCGCCTGCCGTCGCTGAATGCGCCGGCAAGGCCGTTGCCGGTGCCGCCCGCGCTGTCTGCGTCGGCGGAGCCGGCACGCAAGCGGGCGGCGAAAGCGGTACGGGTGGGCTCGCGCTGAACGACCGGCCTCCGGGTTCGGCAACCGTCCGCAGCCGTGCTCATTGCCGCATCGTCGGGGTCGCGATGCGCCCTTCAGCGGGCAGCGGCACGATGCGCTCGCCGCGCAGCCGCGGATGCACTTCATCGGCGGCGACAAAACGCAGTTCGAGGCTGAAGCGGTCACGGGTCATCTCGGAGCTCACATGCGTCCGGTGCAGCGTGCCGCCGCTGAAGACGACCGCGTCGCCGAGATCGAACAGCGGCTGCACCGTATTCTCAGGCGCGACGCTCGAAGCGATCCTTGCGGCATCGAGTTCCTCGGGCGGCAGCAGCCGCGGCAGTGGATGGCGCATCAGTTCGAGTCCAGGTGCATCGTCGCCGCAGCGCGTCAGCGCGATCCAGCAGGTCACCATCACCAACAAGGCGTCGGCGGGGTAGGGTGGATTGAAATCGAAATGCAGCGCGCCGTCCTGGTGCCACTGGTGCGCCGAATGGCCTTGCGGATAGCGGTCGGGCGGATATTGGCAACGGCCCCAGCACTGGTCGGCGAGCAGTGCGGCCGGTTTGCCGAGCATCGACTCGACCACCGCGCGAAGCGGGTCGCGCCACAGCAGCGCGACCAGGCCATCGAGATCGCTGCCCGGCGTCTGTCCTCGCAGTGATCGAAGGCGCACCGACGAGCTGCTGCGGGAGAAATCGGGATCGTCGCTGCGGCCGCGGCGGCATTCAACGGCGCTGCCGACGATGCGCTGCCAGTCGACGCAGCATCGCGCTGCAATCAGTGCGGGCAGAAACTGCAGCTTTGCCTGTTGCATTGCCGGCCATTTTGCCGGCCTGAAGGTGCCGGGGCGAAACGTGCCGCCAACATGCCGGCAGCGGACGATGCTCAGCTTCTGGCCGGCGGCAGGCCGTTCATTCCGGCAATGAAATCGGCCAGCATCGGCACATGCCGATCGCCCTGGCCGGCCGCATCCATCGCGGCGAAACCATTGCGGACCTGCGCCTGCAGCGGGTTGACGATGCCGAGTTCGGCGACCATCGACGCCAGATAACGCATGTCCTTGTGCGCATTGCTGATCGTGAACAGGTGGGCGTTCGGATCGCCTTCGAGCGACCATTTCATGAAGGTGTCGTAGAAGCCGTTGCGCATCCGCCCGGAGCCGATCACCGAATGGAACTGCTCGATCGACAGCCCGGCCTTGCGCGCCATCGCCAGCGCCTCGGCATACAGCGCCGCATAACCCATCGCGACGAAGTTGTTGATCAGCTTCATCTTGTGGCCGAGACCGACCGGGCCGAGGTGGACCACATTGCCGGCCCAGGCGCGCAGCACCGGCTCGATCGTCGCGAAGGTCTCGTCGTCGGCGCCGACCATCGTGTCGAGCGTTCCCGCTTCTGCCTCCTTCGGCGTGCGCGACAGCGGCGCATCGACGTATCGCGCACCGGCGCGTTGCGCCTCGTCGGCCAGCGCCAGCGTCGAGACCGGATTCGATGTCGAGCAGTCGATGATGATCAGGCCCTTTTTTCCGGCGGCGAGCAGGCCGTTGTCGCCGCGCACCATCGCCTCGACCTGCGGCGAGCCGGTCACGCACAGGTGGACGATGTCGCAGGCCTCTGCCAGCTCGCGCGCCGAACCCACCTCGGTCGCACCGAGCGATTTCAGATGCTCGACCGGTTCGCGGTTGCGATGCCCGAGCACGACCAGCGGCCAGCCTTTGCTGACGATGTTTTTTGCCATTCCGCGGCCCATCAGGCCGACACCGATGAAGCCGATCGTCGGCCGGGCGGGCTCGTTCATGGTTTTTTCGCACCGTTCAATGCGCGGTAGGCACGGATCACCTGGCTGTCGTCGGCGGCGCCGTGGCCAAGGCCCGATGCGGCGAGGAACATCTGCATTGCCGCTGCCGACAGCGGCAGCCCCTGGCGCATCGCCTTGCCCTGGTCGAGCACGATGCCGAGGTCCTTCACGAAGATGTCGACCGCGCTGGTGACCGGTGGCTCGTCCTGCATCATCCGCGGCCCGCGATCGCCCCACATCCAGCTGTTGCCGGCCGACACCGAGATGATCTCGTGCATCGTCTGCAGGGAGACGCCGGCGCGTTCGGCCACATGCATCGCTTCGGCGGCGGCGGCGATGTGCACGCCGCACAGCAGCTGGTTGATCATCTTCGCGGTCGAACCCATGCCGGCGTCGGGACCGACATCGAAGATGCGCTTGCCGACCGCCTCGAACGCCGGTTGTGCCTTCGCCTGCGCGGCCGCATCGCCGGAACACATGATCGTCAATGCAGCGGCGCGCGCGCCGGCGGTGCCGCCGGAGACCGGCGCGTCGAGCATCTTCAGCCCACGCTCCTTCAGCCGCCGCGCGGTGTCCGCCGCCATTGCCGGCGCCTGCGTGCAGCCGGCGATCACGATGGCGCCCTTTGGCAGTTCATCAACCGCGCCGGCGTCGAACAGCACCGCCTGCGCCTGTTCGCCAGAGACGACCATCAGCCAGAACAGCTCGGCTTCCTGGGCTGCCTCGGCGATGCTGGTCGCGGCATGACCGCCGGCATCGATGACCGGACCGGTTGCCGCGCTGCGGAGGTCATAGGCGGTCACGTCGTGGCCCGCATTGACCAGATTGACCGCCATGGGCACGCCCATTGCTCCCAGACCGACAAAACCGATGCGCATTTCGCTGACCTCCTATTCCTTGACCGCCCCCGTCATCGCCGAGACGTAGTGTTCGACGAAGAAAGCATAAAGGATGACAAGCGGCAGCGAGCCGACCAGGGCGCCGGCCATCAGCGATCCCCATCGGTACTGGTCGCCATCGGTGAATGCGGACAGGATCGCGACCGGAACCGTCTTCTTCTCGGTGCTGTTGATGAAGGTCAGTGCATAGATGAACTCGTTCCAGCACAGCGTCAGGCAGAAGATCGCTGCCGAGATCAGCCCCGGCACTGCCAACGGCAACACGATCTTGGTCAGGATCTGCCAGCGGTTTGCGCCGTCGATCAGCGCACATTCCTCTAGCTCGTACGGGATGGTCTTGAAATATCCCATCAGCAGCCAGGTCGAGAACGGGATCAGGATCGTCGGATAGGTCAGGATCAGCGCGAACGGCGTATCGAACAACCCGTACTGGAAAACGACCGTCGACAGCGGAATGAACAGGATCGACGGCGGCACCAGGTAGGCGAGGAAGATCATGCCGCCGACCGCCTGCGCGCCCTTGTAGCGGATCCGCGTGATCGCATAGGCGGCGAACACGCTGGCGATCAGCGACAGGATCGTCGACGAGACCGCGACGAACATCGTATTCCACAGCCACTGCGGGTATTCGGTCCTGAACAGCAGGTCACGGATGTGCTCGAAGGTCGGCTGCAGCGTCCAGAACGGGTTGTGGGTGTCGAGGTCGAGCAGGTGTTCCTTCGGCTTGATCGAGGTGATCACCATCCAGTAGAACGGGAACAGCAGCACGATCACGATCAGGCTGAGCGGCATGTAGACGCGAACGACCCGTTGCGGGATCGTCGACAGATAACTCATGCCCTCGCTGTGGTCGCTGGTCGCCGTCGCGGCCGCGTGCGGGTTAGTCATGTTCGCCTCCGGACTGCCATTTGCGGCGCTGCAGGCCGAACCACGAGACCATGATCGCGGCCAGCAGGAACGGCACCATCGCGGTCGAGATCGCCGCGCCTTCGCCGATGCGCCCGCCGAGGATCGCGGTGTTGTAGCTCATCGTCGCCATCAGTTCGGTCGCGCCGGCCGGGCCGCCATTCGTCAGCACCTTGATCAGCTGGAAATCGGTGAATGTGAACAGCACCGAAAACGTCATCACGACCGCGATGATCGGCGTCAGCAGCGGGTAGGTGATCTTCACGAACATCTGCCAGCGGCTTGCACCGTCGAGCACCGCCGCCTCGTACAGTGATGGCGGCACCGTCTGCAGGCCGGCGAGCAGCGAGATCGCGATGAACGGCACGCCGCGCCAGACATTCGCGAAGACGACGCTCCAGCGCGCATTCCAGGCGTCGCCGAGAAAATCGATGTTGCCGTCGATCCAGCCGAGCTGGCGCAGGCTCCAGGAAATGATCGAGAACTGCGGGTCGTAGATCCACCAGAATGCGATCGCCGACAACACCGTCGGCACGATGAACGGAATCAGCACGACGGCGCGGATGATTGCCTTGAACGGCAGGTGCTGGTTCAGCAGCAGCGCGAGGTACAGGCCGATCGCGAATTTCGCGATGCTCGCGGCAATCGTATAGAAAAGGGTGAAGAAGACGGCGGTCTGGAACTTGAAGTCGCCGATGATCCAGATGTAGTTTTCCAGGCCGACAAAACTGCCGGCACGGCCGATCTTCGCGTCGGTGAAACTCAGCCAGATGCCGAGGCCGAGCGGATAGACCAGAAAGGCGAGCAGGAAGACCGCCGCCGGCAGCATGAACAGGAAGCCGAGGAAATTCCGGTTCTCCCAGAGTTTGCTCATGCGCTGCCTCCGCCGACGCGGCGACGCGGCCCGGATTGGCCGACGTCAACCACGTGTGCTGCCGCTGTCGGCACCGCTGTCATCGATAGATGCGCGTGGCCTGCCGCTCGGCGATCGAGATCGCGTCCTTGATCGATGCGCGGTCGGTGCAGACCGAGGCAAACATGTCGAGCACGACAAAGTCTGCCAGCGCCGCTGCCGCCCGTTCGCCAACCGAACCTTGGCCGCCGGCGGTCAGCGTGCGTTTGGCAACGTCGCGCACCAGCGTCAGTTTCGGATCCGACGACCAGACCGGATTGGCATCGTAGGCATTCAGCGGGTGCGTCAGGTAGGCGACCGCGCCTTCGAGCCACTTGTTGTAGTTCTCGGCCTCCATCGTGAAGGCGATGAAGCTTTTTGCAGCCTTCGGAAACTTCGAGTATTTCATCACCATCATCGGGTAGGCGATGTGGAACTCGGTCGGCCTTCCGACCGGGCCGACCGGCCACAACGCGTGGTTCATGTCGTCCATCACCTCCTTCATCTTCGCGTCGCCCTTCGCGGCGCCGGCCTTTGCCGCGGCATAGATCGACACGCCGTTGTTGGTCAACCCGACTTCGCCGGACAGGAAGGCCTTGTTGTTGAAGGCGTCGTTCCACGACGCGGTGCCGGTGACGAAATGGTTCGACATCTCCTTCACATATTCGAGCGCCTTCACCGTTTCCGGCGAATTGATCACGACCTTGTCGTTCTTGTCGACCAGGTTGCCGCCGTGCGACCACAGCGCCCAGTGCACCCAGGCATTGCCGTCACCGGAGGCACGGCCGAGCGCGAAGCCGCCCGGCGTCGACTTCGCCTTCATTGCCTTCATCAGCTCGAGAAAACCGGCGGTGTCCTTCGGCACTTCCTTGAAGCCGGCCTTCTCGATCATGCTTTGCCGGTAGTTGATGACATTGCCGTTGTAGGCCACCGGAATGTCGATCCACTTGCCCTTGCTCTTGCCGTAGATCTGCGCGCTCTCGACCCAGCCGCCGTATTTCTTGCCGAGGTAGTCGGCCACATCGGTGACGTCGACGCACTTGTCCGGGAACAGATGCGGCAGCGAATAAAGCCCCCAGAAGATGTCCGGGCCCTGGCCGGTATTGGCGGCGACGCTGGCCTTCGGCTGCACGTCGTCGAGCGATTCGTTCAGCACCTTGACTTCGACACCGGTCGCCTTCGTATAGGCGGCGACCAGCGCCATGAATGCATCTTCTTCCGACTGGATGAAACGTTTCCAGCGCAGCAGCGTCAGCGTCGCGCCTTTTTCGGGCTGCCACTGCGTCGTCTGTGCCCAGGCCTGCGCAAACATCGTCAGGTTGGCAAATGCGCCGGCCCCGGCGAGCGCGGCACCGGTCTTCAACGCATGACGTCGGGTGAAGTTGGGTTGGGTCATTTGTTCTGTCTCCTTTGGCGGATCGTCATGGAACGCAGAAACACGGGCGGCTTCAGATCCGTTGGCCACTCGCAGGGTCGAAGATGTGTGCCAGGTCGCGGCGCGGACGCAGCCGGATCTTCTGGCCGGGTGCAAAGGCATGGCGCTCGCGGAAGATCGCGACCAGTTCCTGGCCGGCGAGCCGCGCAAACAGCTGGGTTTCCGACCCGGTCGGCTCGATCACGACGACCTCGGCCTCGAAGCCGTCATCGGCGATGTCGAGGTGTTCTGGCCTGATGCCGTACAGCACCGGGCGGCCGTCTCCGCCCGAGACATTGGCCGGCAGCCGTGCGCCGTTGGCCGCCTCGACGTGGCCGTCGCGCATCGTGCCTTCGATGAAATTCATCGACGGCGAGCCGATGAAGCCGGCGACGAACTGGTTCGCCGGATGGTCGTAGAGCTCGAGTGGGGTACCGATCTGTTCGACCCGGCCGTCGTGCATCACGACGATCTGGTCGGCCATCGTCATCGCCTCGATCTGGTCGTGGGTGACGTAGATCGACGTCGTCTTCAGCCGCTGGTGCAGTTCCTTGATTTCGGTGCGCATCTGCACGCGCAGCATCGCGTCGAGGTTGGACAGCGGTTCGTCGAACAGGAAAACCTGCGGCTTGCGCACAATGCAGCGGCCCATCGCGACGCGTTGCCGCTGGCCGCCGGACAGTTGCCGCGGATAGCGGTCGAGCAGTTGTGTCAGGCCGAGGATCTCGGCAGCCTGGCCGACACGCTGTGCGATCTCGGCTTTTGGCGTCTTTGCGAGGGCGAGCGAAAAACCCATGTTCTCGCCGACCGTCATGTGCGGATACAGCGCATAGTTCTGGAACACCATCGCGATGTCGCGCTGCTTCGGCGGCACCTGGTTGACGACACGGTCGCCGATCGCGACCTCGCCGCCGGAAATGTTCTCGAGCCCGGCAATCATCCGCAGCAGCGTCGATTTGCCGCAGCCCGACGGGCCGACCAGCACGGTGAACGACCCGTCAGGGATCTCGATGCTGACGCCGTGCAGCACCTGAACCTCGCCGAAGCGCTTTTTCACCGACCGGATTGCCACACTGGCCATGGAACGACCTTTCCGTCTGCACGCAGGCCACGACCTTACGCCGCCAGCAGCCGAATCCGTTTCAGGGCTTACCCGTTATGGCGCTGGAAAGTTGTCTGCTAACCTGATGAAAATGGCGTCCACGACACGTTCACCGGTGGCTGCTGCGGCGCTGTCCGGCAGCGGTTTCGCTGCCGTGCCCGAGCGGCTGTCGGACCGCCTGGCAGCACGATTGATCGAGCAGATCGAGCGTGGCGCACTGCGTCCCGGCGATCGTCTGCCGACCGAGCTGCAACTGGCCGAGTCGCATGGCGTGTCGCGCTCGGTCGTCCGCGAGGCGGTGCACCGGGTGAAGGCACGCGGCCTGCTGGTCGCGCGCCAGGGATCCGGGGTTTATGTGTCGCAGCCCGCGGCGCACCAGCCGCTGGCCTTCGACCCGCAGGTGCTCGAATCGATGACCGCGGTGGTGCAGGTGGTCGAATTGCGCCGCGTGCTCGAAGGCGAGATGGCCGCGCTCGCAGCCGAGCGCGCGACACGCAGCCAGGTTGCCGGACTGCGGCGTGCGCTGAAGGCGATCGACACCGCCAATGACGCCGGCCGCGACGGCCTCGACGAGGACATGGGGTTGCACCGCGCGATCGGCGCGGCCACCGGCAATCCGCAATTCACCCGCTTGCTCGCGTTCCTCGAGCAATACCTGCGCGAGGCGATGCGGGTGACCAAGGGCAACGAGGCACGGCGTGCCGATTTCATGCGCCAGGTGCGCGAGGAGCATGCAGCACTGGTGGAGGCGATTGCTGCACGTGATCCGCAGGCGGCGCGGCAGGCGGCGATCGCGCACCTGATCAACGGCGAATGGCGGCTCGAGGAGGGCGGCGTGATACCGCGCCGGCGCGGTGCTGGCCGACGAGCGGCGAAACCACCCTCACCGAGCCGCAAAGGGGCATCACGATGAAGATTCTGATCACAGGCGGCGGTGGTTTTATCGGCGCGCGGCTGGCCCGCACGCTGCTGCAGCGCGGCAAGCTCGCCGGCAGCGACCTGTCCAGGCTGGTCCTTGCCGACCAGGTCGCGCCGCCGGCCGATCTGCTTGCCGACCCGCGCGTCGAGGCGGCGACCGGGCCGCTGCTCGAGATGTGCGCGGGCTTCGAGCAGCAGGGCTTCGACGGCGTCTTCCACCTCGCCTCTGCAGTCTCCGGCGAATGCGAGCTCGATTTCGACCTCGGCCTGCGCTCCAACCTCGACAGCACGCGCGCGCTGCTCGACGCGCTGCGCCGCGCCGGCAACCGGCCGCGGCTGGTGTTTTCGAGTTCGGTCGCGGTCTTCGGCCCCGATCCGGCGGTGCCGCTGCCGGCGGCCGTCGCCGACGATACGCTGCCGATGCCGCAGACCTCGTACGGCACCCAGAAGCTGGTCTGCGAATACCTGGTTGCCGACTACACACGCAAGGGCTACATCGACGGCCGCGCCGCGCGGCTGATGACGGTGACGGTGCGTCCGGGACGGCCGAATGCGGCGGCGTCGTCGTTTTTCAGCGGCATCATCCGCGAACCGCTGGCCGGCGAGATCTCGGTCTGCCCTGTCTCGCCGGAAGTCTCGCATCCGGTGTCGTCGCCGAAGCAGACCGTCGATGGCCTGATCGCGGTCTATGAAGCGGATCGGGACGCGCTGCTCGGCCGTGGCGCGCTGAACCTGCCGGCGCTGAACGTGACCGTGGCGCAGATGCTCGATGCGCTGGAGGCGGTGGCCGGGCCCGAGGTCAGGGCGCGGGTGCGGTTCGAGCGTGACGAACGCATTGCCGGCATCGTCGCGAACTGGCCGACCGGCGCCAGCGCCGCGCGTGCCGCCCGGCTCAGCTTGGCGCCGGAGCCGTCGTTCGAAGCGATCATCCGCCAGTACATCGCCGATTGCGAGGCCAGCAATCCGGCCGCGTTGAAAGGAATGTCGAAATGAACCAGATCGATCTGCAAGGGCGTGTCGCCGTTGTCACCGGCGGCGCGCAGGGCATCGGTTTTGCGATCAGCGAACGGCTGCTGCAGTCGGGCGCGACGGTCGTGATGTGGGATGTCGATGCCGCGCGGCTCGACGAGGCCTGCAAGGCATTGAAGACCGCCGGGCCGGTCAGCGGCACGACCGTCGAACTGACCGACGATGCGGCGGTTGCCGCCGCCACCGCATCGACGGTGCAGACCTTCGGCCGCATCGACATCCTCGTCAACAACGCCGGCATTACCGGCGGCAACGGCACGACCTGGGAGCTCGATCCCGCGGTCTGGCGCCGCGTCGTCGAGGTCAACCTGATCGCGCCGTACCTGACCTGCCGGCACGTCGTGAAGGCCATGCTCGACAAGGGCTTCGGCCGCATCGTCAACATCGCGTCGGTGGCCGGCAAGGAGGGCAATCCGAATGCCTCGCACTACAGCGCGTCGAAGGCCGGGCTGATCGCGCTGACCAAGTCGCTCGCGAAGGAGGTCGCGACCAAGGGCATCCTCGTCAATGCGATCACGCCGGCGGTGGCGCGCACCGCGATGTTCGAGCAGATGACGCAGGCGCACATCGACTACATGCTCGGCAAGATTCCGATGGGCCGTTTTGTCGAGGTCAAGGAGATTGCCGCGATGGCGGCGTGGCTGGCGAGCGAGGACTGCTCGTTCTCGACCGGCGCGGTCTTCGACATCACCGGCGGGCGGGCAACGTATTGACGCGACGCCAGACGCCGGCTGCCCGTCAGGGCAGCCGCACCCGGGTGCTCGCCTGCTGTTCGAATCCGATTTCGATTTCGGTTCCGGGGCGCAGCAGCTTGCGGCGCACCAGGTCGCCGAGGTCGGTCCACCATGCGCCGCGGTAGATCACGGTCACGCCGGGTGTCGGCTTGATCGGCTGCGGCTTCGCATACTCGATGTGGTCGCCTGCCGGCGGGCGCGGTAACAATTCGATCCGCTGCGGCTGCCCGGTCATGTCGGCGAAACGCAGCTGCCAGCTCGGCAGCGGTTGATCGGCATCCTTCGGCGGGCCCGGCTCATCGAGCCGGAAGGCGACCAGCAGCACGATGCTGCGCATCGATGCCGGCACGCGCTGGTCGCCCGGCGGTTGCAGGATCTTCGCGTTGATGCCCTTGCGGCCGACATCGACCTTCAGTTCGGGAAAGCCGGCATCGTCGAGATCGTCGAAAAACAGGGGTGATGTCATTTTGGCCTCCGCCGCTCGGATGATCCACGGGCCCGCCAGGCCGGCAAGGGCGGCGCCGAGCAGCCTGCGTCGTTGCATCGCTCAGAACCCCGAGCTCAGATCGACCTTGCGCAGCGTCGTCTGGCACTCGGAGCAGAACGCTCGGGTCTGTTTCAACGCCCCCCACATCGTGCAGGTCGCTGCATTGTGCGAACTGCGCAGCCACAGGTCGTCGCCCGCCGGCACGCCTTGCGAGCAGTGCGGTCCCTGGTGGCGAACGCCGTTGGTGTTGAAACTCGGATAAAAATGGGGCTGCTGATCGGGCAGGCTGCCGGAGCCGTCGGAGGTCAGGTGCAGCTTGTGCCCAAGCTCGTGGATCACCAGCGCGGCGACGCGCTCGGCGGCGAGGATGCCGTCGGTATTCGGGTCGCGCAGGTTCAGATAGATCACCGGATGGGCATGGTAGGCCCAGCCGACCGCCCAGCCGGAAATCGCCTTCAGCGTGACGCTGACCGTCAGCGTCGTGACCGACGCCGGCTGGCTGCGAAAACGACCGAGATTGACACTGACGCTGCTTGCAAAGCGGTCGGCGCCTGTGACCTCCGGTGGATTCAGCGTCTGTGCCGCTGCGCCGCCCGGCGTGACGGTTCCCGGCAAGACCTGGCTGCCGTTGGTCAGCGGCACGACGATGTAGGTGCGGCCGGCGCGCGACAGCGGCACCGTGACCGATGCCGGGAAGCTGCCGTCCGCGCCACGGGCGACGGCAACGTCGAAGGTCTGCGGCGCAATCGTCCCGCTCGTCGTCGGGATGAATTCGCCGACGATGATCGCCACCGCATGCGGCCGGAACACGCTGACCTCGGCCGGGCTGTCGAGCGCGGTCGTACCGAGCGTCGGCAGGCTCGGATTGATCTCGCCGATCTCGCGCACGCCGAGGCCGGTTCCGCTGACGCCGGGCGGCTGGAATATCTCGATGTCGAGCTGATCGAGGTCGCCCTGGATCGAATTGATTGCCGTCGTCGTCGCGCCTGCGCCGGCGGTGTAGCGAACCACCTTGCGGATCGCCAGCCGCCTGCGGATGTTCACGAAGTTCGAGCTGCGCACGAACGGCCCGCCGTCGATCGAGCCCTCGACGTGGTATTTGAAGCCGGCCAGTGCCGACACCTTGATGCCCGGCTCGAGTTTGCCGTCGCCTTGGCCATCGGTCGTCACGCTGCTTTGCGCTGCCGGCCACGTCAGGTGCGACAGTCCTTGTTCACGACCGGACAATGTTTCGCTGCCGCCGGGAAAACCGTGGCTGTTTTCAGAGCGCACCAGCCGCAGCGTGACGCGTTTCGATTGCGGCGGCGAGACCTTGACGACGATCGGCGGCAACTGGCCGAGCTGGTGCGCCGAACGGATTGCCGGATCGTGGTCGACCAGGTCGGCCGACGACAGGTTCACATACTGCGGGCGGGCGCCGAGGAAGAAGGTCTTGGTGCCCGGCTTCTCGGCAAATTCGACAACGACCAATCGGGCCGGACATTCCGGACAGCCCTGCTTGCCGAGCGCCGGATCGGCACGCTGCTCGTTGCGATTCTGCTCGTCGGCAGCAAAGCTGCGGCTGGCCGAGTTGTCGACCTCAGTCTGCCAGGGCATCGAGCGCCTCCCGAAGATGATCCGTCAGCGCATCGGCCGATGCGGCCTGGCCTGCCGACCGCGCCGCGACCGCGATCCGGACGAAGCGCCCGAGGCCGAATGCGAGATCGCCGGCCAGGCACACCGCCTCGACTTGTCGATCGCCAATCGTCTGCGCATCGAGTCCGGCCGCCGCAATCAGCGCACGTTCGGCGCCCAGAAATCGCCGCAACGAGTCCTGCTGCGAGGCATCGAATACCGCATCGGCGATCGACCGCAGCGTCTGCGAATCAAAACCGCCTGACTCGACCGCATGGGCCAGTGCATAACGGACCGGCAACTGCAGAGCGTGGGCGCGCCGCGACGCAAACCGATGTCGCTCGGCCCAGCTGGCCTCGGCCCAATCGCGCAACGCGGTGGCTTCGACCGGTTCGGCGAGCGGCGGCACCGACTGCTCGCCATCGATGCACAGCCGATCGTCGCCGAGCCACAGCGCACCGAGCGCCGCAGCGGCCGTCATCAACGCCGCGGCGGCCGGTTCGCGGTAGCCCGCACCGGCCTGCAGCGCGCGCAGCAACTGGCGCGCGGTGTGATCCAGGTCGACCACCAGATGCGGCGCCGCGCCACCGGCCTTTTGCTGCAGTTGGGCCCGCAATTCCGCATGCAAGGCCTTCAGCTGGGGCGCCGCCGCCGGCAGCCCGGCAGCCGGTGGCTGCCGATCGGCTGCCACGCGCTGTCCGGTGCGGCGGTTCAGGTCGAGTGCATGCCGGCGCACCATGTCGTCCGACAATTCGGCGACCTGTTGCTCGGAGAGGCGCAGGCTGGGCATGGTCCGCTCTGACGAGTGGTGGCGGTCGATACTAGCAACGGAAGCGGCGCGCCGGAAGCCTGTACGTCGCAGCGCCGGCGGGCCGCGTGCAAATTGCGCAGCATCGGCGGCGCTTGCGCTCAGCCGCCGACGCCGAGCAGGCGGTGCAGCCGCGGGCTGGTCGTCGTGTACTGCAGATGGGCCGGGCGGTCCGGAAACAGCCGCGCCGCGGCGGCGAAGGCCGCCAGCGTGGCCTCGTGGAAGCCGCAGACGATCAGCTTCTTCTTGCCCGGATAGGTGTTGACGTCGCCGACCGCATGGATGCCGGCGACACTCGTCTCGAAGCCGGCGGTATCGACGACGAGCTGCTTGCGCTCGATCTGCAGGCCCCAGCGCGCAATCGGGCCGAGGTGGGGACTCAAGCCCTGCCTGACAAGCACGACATCGAGTGGCAGTTCGGTGCTGCTGGCATCCGGCGCCATCAGCTCGAGCGCCCGCAGCCGGTCGCCGTCGGCGGTGAAGCCGGTCGGCTGGCCAGCGACAAAACGCAGCCGGCCGTCGCCGATGCGCCGCTCGACTTCGGCAATCTGCGCCGGATCGGCCTTCAGCACATCGCGCCGATGGACCAGCGTGACACTGGCCGGCGCAGCGTCGCCGGGTTCGGCGGTCAGCGCCAGCGCGGTGTCGACCGCTTCCTGCTCGCCGCCGACGATCACGACCTGCCGGCCGGCAAGCAGTTGCGCATCCGGCACCGAATGGAACAGCTGGCGGCCCTCGAATGCGGCGAGGCCGTCGATCTTCAGCCGCTTCGGTTCGAAGGCACCGATGCCGCCGGCAATGACGACGCAGCTTGCGTCGAAGCACTGGCCGCTCGACGTCTCGACGTCGAAGCGGCCATCGTCGCGCGCGGCCAGCCGTTCGACGATCTGCCCGAGGTGGATGCCCGGGCGCATCGGCGCCATCTGGCGTTCGAGCCGTTCGGCAAGTTCGCGGCCGCCGCAGACGGGCAGCCCCGGTATGTCGTAGATCGGCTTGTCCGGATACAACTCGGCGCACTGGCCGCCAAGGTGCGGCAGCGCATCGATCAGTTCGACATGGATTTCCTGCAGGCCGAGCTGGAAGACCTGGAACAGGCCAACCGGGCCGGCGCCGATCACGACGGCGTCGGTGCGGATCGGTTCGGCCGCGGCCATCGGCGGCGCCGCGCTCAGCGGATCAACTCGGACAGCTTGTTGTCGCGGTCCTTCCACTCGTCGGCATCCGGCGGCGGCGGCTTGCGCTTCGTGATGCTCGGCCAGCCGATGTGGGCCAGCTCGGCATTCAGCTTGATCATGTGCTGCTGGTCAGCCGGCACGTCTTCCTCGGGCATGATCGCATTGACCGGGCACTCCGGAATGCAGACCGCGCAATCGATGCACTCATCGGGATCGATGGTCAGGAAATTCGGGCCTTCGCGAAAGCAATCCACCGGGCAGACGTCGACGCAGTCGGTATATTTGCAACGGATGCACGCTTCGGTGACGACGTGGGTCATGTTCTGGCTCTGTTCGGGATCGGCGCGCACACTTGTGGTGCGAAGCGCGCAATTTTAAGGCCTGGGCTGCACCTCGCCCCGGCTCATGGTCTTCTCTGCAGTTTCGATGGCCGCGACGACCGCCACCGGTTCGGCGGCCAGCGGGCGTGCGCCGGCGCCGACCGTGACGACCGTCGGCCGGCCGGCGTGCAGCATGCTGGCGCTGGCCAGCGAGCCGATCGTGTGGTCGCTGTGCAACTGGTCCGGCCAGCCCGCACGCGAGACGACGCTGACCGCCTCGTCGGCCGACCAGCCGGCATCGACCAGCCGGCGCGACAACGCGGCCAGCTGCTTGCCGGCCATGTAAAACACCTCGGTATCGGCGGTGCGGCTGGCGCGCAGCGGCCCGGCAGCAACGCCGCTGGCGCGCTGCGTCGGCGATGTTGCAGCGGTCATCGCGGTGCTCAGGCTGACGCTGCGGCCGCTGCCGCGCCGCGTCAACGGCCGGCGGGTTGCTGCTGCGGCGGCGATCGCGGCGGTGACGCCCGGAATCACTTCGCACGGAATCGCTGCCTCGGCCAGTGCATCGAGTTCTTCCTCGAGGCGGCCGAAGACGCTCGGATCGCCGCCCTTCAGCCGCACGACGACCGCTGACTGCCGGGCATGGCGGACCAGCAGCGCATTGATGCTGGTCTGGCCGGTGCTGTCGCAAAAACCCCGTTTGCCGACATCGATCCACCGCGCCTGCGGGGCGAGTTCGCGCAATGCCGGGTCGGTCAAGGCGTCGTACAACACGACGTCGGCACTCGCCAGCCGACGTGCGCCGCGGACGGTGATCAGATCGGCCGCGCCGGGCCCGGCGCCGATGAAGAAGACTGTTCCCATTCGCCTCGTCACTCGCTCAATGGGTGGCCGTCACCAGCAAGGCGCCACTGGTGCGGTTGCTGGCCGGGTCCACGATGATCAGGGAGCCGCCGACGCGGTTGTCGGCATAGGCCTCGACCGGCAGCGGCTGCTGCGTCTCGATGACGACCTGGCCAATGTCGTTGACCGCCAGCTGGTGGGCATCGACAGGGCTCAGGCTGTGGATATCGAGCTGGCTGTCTATTTGCACGATGCGTGCCTGGGTCCAGCGGTTGCCGTGGCGGACCCAGTATTTGCGTCCGACCTGCGCCGGCTCGGTATCGAGCCATGCCAGCGTCGCGCCGAAGCGCTGTGTGTGCTGAACGGTGCCGGGGGTCGAGATCCAGTCGCCGCGCGAGACATCGAGCTGGCGGTCGAGCACGAGGCCGGCCGACTGCCCGGCTGCCGCGCTGTCGACGACGCTGCCGGCGAGCCGCACCTCGGCGACCACCGCCTGCTCTCCGCTCGGATGCAGTTGCACCGCGGTGCCGGCGCGCACCTCGCCGTGGGCGATGCGGCCCCACAAGGTGCGCGGCTGGTTGCCGGTGCCTTCGCCTTCGCGGGCGACATATTGCACCGGCATCAGCAGCGAGCCGGTCTTGCGTTCCTGCGCCGCCGGCAGCCGCTCGAGCAGCTGCAGCAGCGACGGGCCTAGGTACCACGCGGCCCAGGCATGCAGCACGCCGGGCGTCTCGGCCGGCGCCTGCGTGACGTTGTCGCCGCGCAGCGCCGAGACCGGGATCACGCCGGCGACCGCGATGCCGGCCTGGGCGGCGAAGCCGAGCAGCGCGTCGCGGGTGCGCTGGTAGGCGACAGCAGGGTCGTCGACCGCATCGAGCTTGTTGACCGCGAAGACGATGCTTGGCACACGCAACAGGTGGGCCAGCAGCGCGTGGCGGCGCGTCTGCGGCAGCAGCCCGATGCGGTCGGCATGCCAGTCGATCTTCGTGATGTCGACCAGCACCACCGCGGCATCGCTGCCGGCCGCGGCAGTCACCATGTTGCGGGTGTACTGCTCATGACCCGGTGCATCGGCAATGATGAATTTGCGGGTGCGGGTCGCGAAATAGCGGTAGGCGACATCGATCGTGATGCCTTGCTCGCGTTCGGCCTCGAGGCCGTCGGTCAGCAGCGACAGATCGATCGGCGCGCCGGCGGCACGCCGGTGCAGCACATCCATCTGGTCGGCGAGGATGGCCTGGCTGTCGAACAGCAGCCGGCCGATCAGCGTGCTCTTGCCGTCGTCGACGCTGCCGGCGGTCAGGAAGCGCAGCGCGCGGTGGTCGGCCACCGGGGCCGGCGCGCCGGTCTTGCCGGCCGGGACCGGCGCCTCGAGGGTTGCCGTCTCGGCAACCAGGGTGTCTGCTTCGAAGTTCATCAGAAATATCCTTCCTTCTTGCGGCGTTCCATCGAGGCGTCGGACGTGCGGTCGTCCATCCGCGTCGCGCCACGCTCGCTGACGGTGACTTTCAGCGTCTCGGCGACGATCTCGACCGCATTGGCGGCCGGGCTTTCGACCGGGCAGGTGCAGGTCATGTCGCCGACGGTGCGGAACCGCACCTCGGCAGTCTCGACGCTCTCGCCGGCGGCTGGCGGCGTCACGTCGGTCACCGGCACCAGCAGCCCCTTGCGCCGGACGACCTGCCGCTGATGGCGGTAATACAGGCCGGGCAGCGGGATGTTCTCGCGAGCGATGTACAGCCAGACGTCGAGTTCGGTCCAGTTGCTGATCGGGAACGAGCGCATGTGTTCGCCGGGGCGGATGCGGGTATTGAACAGCGTCCAGAGTTCCGGCCGCTGCTCCTTTGGCTGCCACTGGCCGAAGCTGTCGCGGTGGCTGAAGATGCGTTCCTTCGCGCGCGCCTTTTCCTCGTCGCGGCGGGCGCCACCCATCAGCACGTCGAAGCGGTGCGCCTCGATCGCCTCGAGCAGTGCCACCGTCTGGTGGCCGTTGCGCGATTCGAGCGGATGCGACAGCCGGACCGTGCCGCGCCGGATCGAATCCTCGAGGTCGCCAACGACCAGTCGCTCGCCCATCTCGGCGACTCGGCGATCGCGGAATTCGATCACCTCGGGAAAGTTGTGACCGGTATCGACATGCAGCAGCGGGAATGGCAGCCGGCCCTTGTAGCTGCCGTCGGGTTGCCGGGTCTTGAAAGCCTTCTCGGCCAGCCGCAACACGACGCAGGAATCCTTGCCGCCGGAAAACAGCAGCGCCGGGCGCTCGAAGGCGGCAACGGTTTCGCGCAGGATGAAGATCGCCTCCTCTTCCAGCCAGTCGAGGTGGCTGTGGTCGAGTTCGGGCAGCAACTGCTCGACGGTCAACGGTGCATTCATGCGCGGGCTCCTGTTTGTGATGCGGTCTGCGGCTTCACATGCAGGCCACATTCCTTCGCGTTCTCGTCTTCCCACCACCAGCGGCCGGCGCGGAAATCCTCGCCGACGGCAATTTCGCGGGTGCATGGCGCGCAGCCGATGCTCGGCATGAACTGGTCGTGCAGCGGGTTGTACGGGACTTCGTTGGTAGCGATGTGGAACCAGACGTCGTTCCAGCTCCAGTCGGCCAGCGGATTGATCTTGCGGCGGCCCTGGCCATCGTCCTCGTCGAACGGCACCGCGCCGCGGGTCGCCGACTGCTCGCGGCGCAGCCCGGTGATCCACGCGCTGCGGCCGGCCAGCATCCGCGACAGCGGCTCGAGCTTGCGCATCGCGCAGCAGGCCTTGCGCAGCGCAATGCTCTTGTACATCGCGTCTTCGCCGTTTTCGCGGACGAAATGGATGGTCGCTTCATTGACCGGGCGGAACACCTCGATCGCGAGGCCGTAGCGGGCCTCGATGCGCTTGATCAGCTGCAGCGTCTCGGCATGCAGCATCCCGGTATCGAGCGTCGCCAGTGCGATCGGCAACTGGTGCCGGGCGATCAGGTCGGTGACGACCATGTCCTCGGCGCCGAGGCTGGTCGACTGCACGACTCGGCCGGGATGTTCGGCCGCGGCGCGGCGCAGCACCTCGAGCGTCGCCGCAAGTTTCGCTTCGAAACCGGCGCTCTTGCGGGCATAGAGGTCGATCGCGCTCATATCGCCGCTCCGGTTTCGATGAAGCTGCTGCCGCTGGCCGCTTTCAGTTCATCGGCCGGCCGCGCAAAGATCGGCTTTCGCTGGCGCACGTCGCCCTGGTAGTGGCCGGGGAAAAAGCCCAGCGCCCGCTCGGCGGTCGCACGCGACTGGTCGCCGCGCAACACGACCGCGTCGAAGCCGCAGCGTTGCAGCAGCGGCATCATGTCGACGACGACATCGCCGATTGCGCGGATCTCGCCGGCAAAACGGTGCCGGCTGCGCAACACGCGGGCCTGGCTGTAGGCGCGGCCGTCGGTCCACTTCGGAAAATGCAGCACGACCAGCGCGATGCGCGGGAGGTCGTCGCTGATCGCAGCGAGTTCGCTGTCGTTCGGCAGCTCGACGCCAACCGGCATGCCGGCGGGCCACTGCGCGCGGATCGCATGCCACTGGGTCAGGCTGAGCAGGCTGTGCGGCGCCGGCGTCAGCGTGACGACCGGTCCGTCTTCACCGCTGACGGTGTGCCAGCGGTCGTGTCGGGGATGGATGAAGTTCATCGGTGACAGGTCCTGATGGGTGCTCAATGGGCGAGGGCGGTCGCGCGGCGCACCGCGTTCGCCGAGGCCTTGAACGGATCGATGCCGACGCGGCGCACGGTATCGATGAAGTGCTCGGCGCTGCCGCTGCGCTGTTCGAGGTAGGTGTCGATCACCGCCTCGACCGCGTCGGCGATCTCGTCGGCCGCGAAGGATGGGCCGATCACCTTGCCGGGCACCGGTGTGGTGGCGAGCTGCGAGCCGTCGGAGCCGCCGAGCGTGACCTGGTACCACTCGCTGCCGTCCTTGTCGACGCCGAGGATGCCGATGTGGCCGCTGTGGTGGTGGCCGCAGGAATTGATGCAGCCGCTGATGTGCAGGTCGATGTCGCCGATGTCGGCGAGCAGGTCGATGTCGTTGAACCGTTCGGTGATGTCGGCGGCGACCGGGATCGAGCGCGCATTGGCGAGGGCGCAGAAATCGCCACCCGGGCAGGCGATCATGTCGGTCAGCAGACCGATGTTCGGCGTTGCGAAGCCGGCGTCGCGGGCAGCGTGCCAGAGGCCCGGCAGGTCGGATTCGCGCACCCACGGCAGCACCAGGTTCTGGTCGTGCGAGACGCGCAGTTCACCGAGGCTGTAGCGGTCGGCCAGCGCCGCGGCGCTGTCCATCTGTGCGTCGTCGACGTCGCCCGGCGCGATGCCGGCGCGCTTCAGCGACAACGTCACCGCGCGGTAGCCGCGCTGCTGGTGCGGATGGCTGTTGCGCTCGAGCCAGCGCACGAACGCGGCTGGCGCGTCGGCCGGCGGCCGCCAGGCCGACTGGTCGGCAGCCAGCGGCTGCACCGCATCGGGGACGACGAAGCTCGCGGCGACGCGATCGAATTCGGCCTGCGGAATCAGGTGCGCGCTGCCGTCGAGGTCGTCCTTCAGGATGTGCTCGAACTCTTCGGCGACGTCGTCGATGAAGCGCTGGCCCTCGGCCTTCACGAGGATCTTGATCCGCGCCTTGTACATGTTGTCGCGGCGGCCGTGGCGGTTGTAGACGCGGACGATCGCCTCGATGAACAGCAGGATCTGCTGCCACGGCAGGAAATCGCGGATCACCGTGCCGATCACCGGCGTGCGGCCCATGCCACCGCCGACCAGCACCTTGAAGCCGACTTCGCCGGCGTCGTTTTTCAGCAGCTGCAGGCCGATGTCGTGCCAGGCGATCGCCGCGCGGTCTTCGCTGGCGCCGGTGACCGCGATCTTGAACTTGCGCGGCAGGAAGGCGAATTCAGGATGCAGCGTGCTCCACTGGCGCAGGATCTCGCAGTACGGCCGCGGGTCAACCGCCTCGTCGGCGGCAATGCCGGCGAAGCAGTCGCTGGTGATGTTGCGGATGCAGTTGCCGCTGGTCTGGATGCCGTGCATGTCGACCTCGGCCAGCAGGTCCATTACATCGGCGCTGCGCTCGAGCGGGATCCAGTTGAATTGCAGGTTCTGCCGCGTCGTGAAATGGCCGTAGCCGCCCTTGCCGGCGTGCGGACCGCTGTCCTGGTGGTCGAATTCGCGGGCGATGCGTGCCAGCGCGCGCAGCTGGCGCGAACTCAGTTCGCCGTAAGGCACGGCGATGCGCAGCATCGGCGCGTGGCGCTGCACATACCAGCCGTTCTGCAGCCGCAGCGGCCGGAATTCGTCCTCGCCGAGCTCGCCATTCAGCCGGCGTTGCAGCTGGTCGCGGTACTGCGCCGCGCGCTGGCGGACGAAATGGCGGTCGAAATCGGTATAGGTGTACATGGCTTCAGTGAATGACCTTCAGGCCGGCGGTGACCAGCGAAGCGCACAGCAGCGCGCGGACCAGGGCTTCGGGCATGCGGCGGGTCAGCTTCGCGCCGATCCAGATGCCGGGCATCGAGCCGATCAGCAGCGCGCCGAGCAGTGCCCAGTCGACATGGCCGAGAAAGGCGTGGCCGATGCCGGCGACCAGCGTCAGCGGCACCGCATGCGCGATATCGGTGCCGACGACACGCTGGGCCTCGAGCCGTGGATAAAGCAGCATGATCAGCGTCGCGCCGATCGCGCCGGCGCCGATCGAGGTCAGCGAGACGAGGATGCCGAGCACGACACCGCTGGCCAGCGTCAGCGCCGGCTTGCGGGACGCGGGCAGGTAACGCTCGAGGCGCAGGCCGAGCGCATGCCAGACGCGGCGGTAGGCGACGACGACGGCGGTCAGCAGCAGCGCGATGCCGAGCGAAAAAGTCAGTGCGGTCGACCAGCCCCTGGTCAGGCCGCTGAGGTGCATCACCGCGATCGTCGCGACCGCGGCCGGCAGGCTGCCGAGCAGCATCGTGCGCGTGATGCGCCAGTCGACGTGGCCGGCGCGGTGATGGGCGACCGAGCCGGTGGTCTTCGTCAAGGCCGCGAACCACAGGTCGGTGCCGATCGCAACCGCCGGGTGCAGCTTGAACACCGACAGCAGCAGCGGCGTCATCAGCGAGCCACCGCCGACGCCGGTCATGCCGACGATGGCGCCAACGCCGAAGCCACTCAGAATCGCGGTGTAGTCCAATCAAGGCCCCTGGGTCTGCCGGCGACGGGACTGTCTCCGGAGACCGGACTCTAGGAGTCGTCCTTATATTTGGGAACTACTTTTTTATCGTTTGATAATTCGCGTCAGTTATAACGCCGCCGCACACCGGGGAACCCAGCTCCGGTGAGCGGACATGAAAAAGCCCGGTGCAAGCACCGGGCTGAAATGCACCTTCGAATCAGAGATTCTGCGGGTACAGAGGAGACCAAGCAAAGGTCAGCTGCGGTTTGAGCCGCAGCGATTGTTCTGACCTGCTTGGCCGCCGGAAGTTCGCCGCGAAATAATCATTTACACGGCGCCGGCGTGACCGGGCTTCAGGCAGCGCGCTTGGCGGCCTTGGTCGTCGTCTGGCTGGCCTTGACGGCCGTCGACGTGATGTTCTGGAAGTTGGCTTCGGCGACTTCAGCAGCTTGCTTCGAAGCCTTCTGCACGGTCTCGTAGGCGTTGTTCGCAGCGGCGACAGCCGACTTGACCAGCGCAACGGCGTTTTCGCTGCCGGCCGGCGCATTCTTCACGGCGCTGTCGACGACGGCCATGAACTGCTTCTGCGAGTCAGCGGCGGTCTCTTCGACAACCTTCGTGACTTCGGCGTTGGTGGCGGCGGCGATGTCATAGACATGGCGGCTGTAGGCGGCGGCCTTCTCGGCGGCCGGTTGCAGCAGGCCGGATTGCAGGGCGATCAGCTCTTGCGCGTCCTTGACCGACAGCGCGGCCTTGGTCGTCTCGGCGGCTTCGCCCAGAGCGGCCTTCGCCACCTGCAGGTTCAGCTCGACCAGCTTCTCGACGCCTTCGAATGCCTTCGAGGTCAGGCCGAAGAGGGTTTCGACATTGGCTTTCTGGACAGCCACGAGTTGTTCAGCAGTGATCATTGATATCTCCATTGACGGGTTACAGGGCAAAAGCGGTGAAGTACCGTTGGTACAGCTTTTGTTGCACTGCACCATGAACAGAAGTATAGCGGCGTCGGCGCACATTTCAAGCACTTTTTGTTGCGTTGCAGCAAATTTGTCTGCAAGCTCTAGAACGGGCCGCGAACCGGCTTCGGCACAATCGGCGCGATGTGGGCATTCCATTCCAGCCGCCATCTGTTGCCGCTGCCTGCCGGCCATCGCTTTCCGATCGGCAAATATGCGCTGCTGCACGCGCGGGTAGCCGCCGAGGCACCGGCGATCGAATTGCACGAGGCGCCAGCGGCCAGCGACGATCAACTGGCGCTGGTGCACACGCGCCGCTATATAGAAGCGGTGGCCGCGGGCCGGCTCAGCGCCGCCGAGCAGCGCGAGATCGGTTTTCCGTGGAGCGAGGCGATGGTCGAGCGCTCGCGCCGCTCGGTCGGTGCGACGATTGCTGCGGCACGCACCGCGTTGCAGTCAGGCATTGCCGCGAACCTGGCTGGCGGCACCCACCATGCGGCGGCCGACAAGGGCAGCGGCTTCTGCGTCTTCAACGATGTCGCGGTGGCGGCCCGGCAGCTGCAGCGCGAGGCGTCGCGCCAGCTGCGGATCGCGGTGATCGATCTCGACGTGCACCAGGGCAACGGCACCGCGTCGATCTTCCGCGACGACCAGACGGTTTTTACGTTGTCGCTGCACGGCGCAAAGAATTTTCCGTTTCGCAAGGAGGCGAGCGACATCGACGTCGAGTTGCCAGATGGCTGTACCGACGAGCCTTACCTCGCTGCGCTCGACGAGGCCCTGCAGCGGCTTTGGGCCGCGCAGTGTGCTGGCGGCCCCGATCTGATCTTCTATCTGGCTGGCGCCGATCCGCATGAAGGCGACCGGCTCGGCCGCCTGAAGCTCAGCGCCGCGGGCCTTGCCGAGCGCGACCGCCGGGTGCTCGATGCGGCACGCCGGCGCGGCGTCCCGCTGGCCATGGTGATGGCAGGCGGCTATGGGCAGCGCATCGAGGAGACGGTAGCGATCCAGTTTGCTAGCCTGTTGCTGGCCAGCGAATCGCATCGTCAATGGGCAAAAACCACGAGCCCGGCCGGCGCCGTCGACATGGTGGCTGGCAGCCCGGGCGATGGAACAATGGCGGCATGAATGCGCAGCCATGCCCTGCAGAAACCAGCGTGCGGCGAGCCGGGCGCGACGTCTGGCGCGGCAGTGCCGGCGCGGCCACGATGGAATTGACGTGAAACCACCTGCCCAACTTCAACCCACTGCCGAACAGACGGCTGCGGTGGATGCCGCGATCCGCTCGCGGCGTTCGGTGCGCGCCTTCTTGCCGAAGCTGGTGCCGCGCGAGACGATCGAGGAAATTCTTGCGGTCGCATCGTTTGCGCCATCCGGCACCAATACCCAGCCGTGGAAGGTCCATGTGCTGACCGGCGACGCATTGCGCAGCCTGACGGACAAGCTGCTCGCGGTCTACAACGATCCGCAGGCCGCGGCGTCACACCAGGAGGAGTATCCGTATTACCCGACCGAATGGCGCTCGCCGTATATCGAGCGCCGGCGCAAGGTCGGCTGGGACCTGTACGGGCTGCTCGAGATCGGCCGCACCGACAAGAAGCGCATGCATGCCCAGCATGCGCGCAATTACCGCTTCTTCGACGCGCCGGTCGGCCTGATGTTCACGATCGACCGGGTGATGCGGCAGGGCAGTTGGCTCGACTACGGCATGTTCCTGCAGAACGTGATGATCGCCGCCCGCGCGCGTGGCCTCGATACCTGCCCGCAGGCGGCATTCACGCCGTTCCACAAGGTCATCCTCGACCATCTCGGAACGCCCGAACAGGAGATGCTGGTCTGCGGCATGTCGCTCGGCCACGCCGATCCCGACGCGATCGAGAATTCGTTGTCGACCGAACGTGAACCCGTCACCGCCTTCGCCTCATTCCATCAATGACCAGCTCCCCATCCGCCGTCGCCGCCGGACCGATACACCGGCTTGCCGAACCTTGCCGCCTGCAGCGGTGGCTGTTGCCACTGCTGTTGCTGCTTGCGCCGACGCTGGCGCAGGCGGCCGATTTCGACGGTTCCAAACTGGCCGCCTGGTGGGGAATACCGTTCGCTGGCGTCTTGCTGTCGATCGCGATCCTGCCGCTGGTCTCGCCGCATTTCTGGCACCACCATTACGGCAAGATCGTTGCCGCATGGGCGCTGGTCTTCTTCGTGCCGTTTGCCGCGATGTTCGGCATCGGCGTCGCGCTCGACGGCTTCCTGCATGCGCTGGTTGCCGAATACATCCCGTTCATCCTGCTGGTCGGCAGCCTGTATGTGATCGCCGGCGGCATCTTCCTGCGCGGCAACCTGCACGGCAGCCCGGCGCTGAATACCGGCATCCTGGCGGTCGGCTCGGTGCTCGCGAGCATCATGGGCACGACCGGCGCGTCGATGCTGCTGATTCGCCCGCTGATCCGCGCCAACGACAACCGCAAGAGCACCGCCCACGTTGTCGTCTTCTTCGTCTTCACGGTGTCGAATGTCGGCGGCTCGCTGACGCCGCTCGGCGACCCGCCGCTGTTCCTCGGTTTCCTGAAGGGGGTCGACTTCTTCTGGACGATGCAGCACATCTTCCCGGAGACGCTGTTCATCGTCGGATCGCTGCTGGTGATCTTCTATTTCCTCGACAGCTGGCATTACCGCAAGGAAGGCGTCACGCGGGTCGACCCGACGCCCGACTCACCGACGATCGGTTTTGAAGGCAAGATCAATTTCCTGCTGCTGGCCGGCGTCGTCGGACTGGTGCTGCTGAGCGGGCTGTGGAATTCCGGCATCGCGTTCAGCGTCGCCGGCGCCGACGTGACCTGGGCCAGCCTGGTGCGTGACATCGGGCTGCTGGTGCTGGCGATCGTCTCGATGCAGTTTGCACCGATGGCGCCGCGCGAACAGAACCAGTTCAACTGGGCGCCGATCGCCGAGGTGGCAAAGCTGTTTGCCGCGATCTTCCTGACCATCATTCCGGTGATTGCAATGCTGCGCGCCGGTGTCGACGGCCCGTTCGGCGCGATCGTGTCGGCGGTCACCGGCAGCGACGGCCAGCCGATTCCGGCGATGTATTTCTGGGCCACCGGCGTGTTGTCGTCCTTCCTCGACAACGCACCGACCTACCTGGTCTTTTTCAATACCGCCGGCGGCGAGGCACAGGCGCTGATGACGACCTATGCGAGCACGCTGGCGGCGATCTCGGCCGGCGCCGTCTTCATGGGTGCCAACACCTACATCGGCAATGCGCCGAACCTGATGGTCAAGGCGATCGCCGAGGACCGCGGCGTCAAGATGCCGAGTTTCTTCGGCTACATGGGCTGGTCGGTGCTGTTCCTGGTGCCGCTGTTCATCGTGATGACGTGGATCTGGTTCTGAAAAACGGGGAGGGGTGATGAAGCCGGCAATTCTGGTCGCACGTGCGGTTTTTCCGGAGACGATCGCGCGGCTGCGCGAACATTTCGAGGTCAGCGACAACCCGGACGACGAGGTCTGGTCGAAGCAGGAGCTGTCGCGGCGGCTGCAGGGCAAGGTCGGCGCGCTGACGACCGGCAGCGAGCGCATCGACGCCGAACTGCTCGATGCGCACCCGCAGCTGAAGCTGGTCGCCAACATGGCGGTCGGCTACAACAATTTCGATGTCGAGGCCTGCACCGCGCGCGGCGTGTTGTGCACCAATACGCCGGACGTGCTGACCGAGACGACCGCCGATTTCGGCTTTGCGCTGATGATGGCGACCGCGCGCCGCATCGCCGAAAGCGAACATGCCTTGCGCCGCGGCGAGTGGACCAAATGGTCGTACGACATGTTCATCGGCAGCGATGTCCACGGCGCGACGCTCGGCATCCTCGGCATGGGCCGGATCGGCCAGGCGATCGCCCGCCGCGGCGCGCACGGCTTCGGCATGCAGGTGATCTACCACAACCGCTCGCGGCTCGACCAAGCGACCGAAGCCGCCCTGAATGCGCGTTATGTCAGCAAGGAAGAGCTGCTGCGCGAGGCCGACCACCTGGTGCTGGTATTGCCATATTCGGCATCGTCGCACCATGCGATCGGCGAGGCCGAGCTGGCGCTGATGAAGCCGAGCGCCTGCCTGATCAACATCGCGCGCGGCGGCATCGTCGACGATGCGGCGCTGGTGCGGGCACTGGCGGCGCGGCAGATCGCCGCGGCCGGGCTCGATGTGTTCGAAAACGAGCCGGCGCTGAATCCGGCGCTGCTCGAACTGCCGAATGTCGTGCTGACGCCGCACATCGCGAGCGCGACCGTCGCGACGCGTCGTGCAATGGCCGAACTTGCGGCCGACAACCTGATCGCCGGTCTCGGCTGCGGTCCGCAGGCGGGCCGCCCGCCAACGCCGATCAATCCGCAGGTGCTGGCCGGCTGAACCTGGCGCCGCATGGGCGGGGCGCACCGGCGCGCCTGCGACAATCAAGGCATGGATCCTGAACTCGGGCAGTGGCTGTTTGTCGGCCTGGCCACCCTCAATCTGCTGCTGGTCGCCGGGCTCTACTGGAAGCTGCGCGACGACCGTGCCGCCGACCGCCGTAGCGAGCTGCAGACCGCCAGCCTGCTCGATGCGCACCGGCGCGACGCCGAACATCTCGAACGCAACCTGCGCGGCGAGATCGACCGCAGCGCGTCGGCGAGTCGGGTCGAACTCGGGCAGACGCTGAGCGGACTGCAGCAGACGCTGCTGCACCAGCAGGGCGAGGTCGCGCGGCTGCAGAACGACCAGCTCGACCAGCTGCGCATCCAGCTCGCGGCGATGCAGACGACGGTTGCCGAAGCGGTGCAATCTGCCGCGCAGCGTCAGCATCAGCAGGCGCAGCAGTCGCGTGAGGCGCAGGACAACGCGCTGCAGCGTTTTGCCGCCAGTTTCAACGAGCAGCTGCGGGCCTTGTCCGATGCCAACGAGCGCCGGCTGTCGGAGGTGCGCGCGACCGTCGAGCAGCGGCTCGCGAGCCTGCAGCAAGGCAATGAAAACAAGCTCGAGCAGATGCGGCTGACGGTCGACGAAAAACTGCATGCGACGCTCGAGCAGCGCCTTGGCGACAGCTTCAAGCAGGTTGCCGAGCGGCTCGAGCAAGTGCACCGCGGGCTCGGCGAGATGCAGCTGCTCGCGAAGGATGTCGGCTCGCTGAACCGGGTGCTGACGAATGTGAAGTCGCGCGGCATCTTCGGCGAGGTGCAGCTCGCCGGGCTGCTCGAGCAGGTGTTCACGCCGGAGCAATTTGCATCCAACGTCGAGACCGTCCCGGGCAGCGGCGCGCGGGTCGAATTTGCACTGAAGCTGCCCGGCCGCCGCGACGATGGTGCGCCGCTGTGGCTGCCGATCGACGCGAAATTCCCGCGCGAGGACCATGAGCGGCTGCTCGACGCGCAGGAGCGCGCCGATTCGGCCGGTGCCGAAACCGCGGCGCGGGCAATCGAGCAGCGGCTGCGGCTGGAAGCGCGCAGCATCGCCGGCAAATACCTGGCGCCACCGCACACCACCGATTTTGCGATCCTGTTCGTGCCGACCGAAGGCCTGTATGCCGAAGCCTTGCGCCGCCCCGGCCTGGTCGAAGGCCTGCAGCGCGACCACAAGGTGATGCTGGCCGGGCCGACGACGCTGCTCGCAACGCTGAACTGCCTGCAGATGGGATTCCGCACGCTGGCGCTCGAAAAGCGCTCGGCCGAAGTCTGGGAGGTGCTCGGCGGCGTCAAGACAGAATTTGCCAAGTTTGCCGATGTGCTCGCGAAGACGCGCAAGAAGCTCGAAGAGGCGGCGAACACGATCGAACATGCGCAGACGCGGACCCGCGTGATGTCGCGCAAGCTGAAATCGGTCGAGGCGCTCAGCGATACCCACAGCCGGCAGTTGCTGCCCGAGCTCTTCGACGAGACGATCGAAGCCACCGACGAAGGTCTCGCCTGACGGTGGCCGACGCAGCGGGTCAGCCAGCGGCCGACGGCGGCGAGCCTCCCAGGCGGGGGCTTTTTTCACGCCAGCTGCTGGCGCTGATCCTCGGCCAGATCAGCCTGCACGCCTGCATGACCGGCTTGCGGATGGCCGCGCCGCTGCAGGCCCTGCAGCAGGGCCGTTCGGAATGGGCGGTCGGTGTCGTGCTGGCGCTGTTTGCGATCGCGCCGATAGCGTTGGCGATGCCGGCCGGCCGGATGGCCGATCGGCACGGCTACCACCGGCCGCTGGGAATTGCGGTCGCGCTGACCTTTGCCGGCGGCGTTGCCGCGACGCTGAGCCCGCACTACATCGCGATGTGCATTGCCGCATTGCTGGCCGGTGCCGGCGCCAATATCGGGCTGATCGCGATCCAGCACCGCGCCGGCAACATGGCCGCCGGCAACATCGAACGCATCCGCATCTTCAGCTGGCTCGGGCTGGCACCGGCGTTGTCGAATGTGCTCGGGCCGGTGACCGCCGGGCTGCTGATCGACCTGGCCGGTTTCCGCGTCGCCTTTGCGGTGCTCGGGCTGATGCCGCTGGCCGCTTTGGCCTGGGCGCGCTTCGTGCCGCGCGAGCCGCCGCAGGTCATCGAGGCCGCGGCCGAGGCGCTGGCGCAGGCACAGACCAAGGCCCGCCGGGCCTGGGACCTGCTGCAGCTGCCGGCGATGCGCCGCTTGCTGCTCGTCAATCTGTTGCTGTCGGCATCGTGGGATGTGCACACCTTTGTGTTGCCTATCCTCGGCCACCAGCGCGAGCTGAGTGCGTCGGAGATCGGCGCGGTGCTCGGCGTCTTTGCGATGTCGGTGGCCGCGGTGCGGGTGCTGATTCCAATGCTGGCCGAGCGGCTCAGCGAATCGCAGGTGCTGGCCGGCGCGATGCTGGCGACGGCGGCGATCTTTGTCGCCTATCCGTTTGCGCACCAGGGCTGGTCGATGGCGCTCTGCGCAATGCTGCTCGGCATGGCGCTTGGCTCGGTGCAGCCGATGATCATGTCGCGCCTGCACCAGATCACGCCGGACCGTCGCCACGGCGAAGCGATCGGCCTGCGTTCGGTGACGATCAACCTGTCGAGCAGCCTGATGCCGCTGCTGTTTGGCCTGCTCGGCGCGACGATCGGCGCGGCCAGCCTGTTCTGGCTGATGGCGCTGGCGGTCGGCGCCGGCAGCCTGCGCGCACGTCGGCTCTGAGCGGCGGATCAGCGGGCCAGCAGTCGTTTCGCCTCGGCGACGATGGCGTCCGCGGTGATGCCGAAATGTTCATACAACGTCTGCGCCGGCCCCGATGCGCCGAAGCCGCGCATGCCGACAAAGCCGCCGCGTTCGCCGAGCCAGCGGTCCCAGCCGAAACGCATCGCGGCTTCGCAGCCGACACGCACGCTGCCGCGGCCAAGCACCGCATCGCGGTAGCCAGCGTCCTGCGCCTCGAACAATTCCCAGCTCGGCATCGAGACCACCGCGGTCGGTATGCCGGCCGCTTGCAGCGTATCGCGCGCCGCCAGGGCCAGCGCGACCTCGGAACCGGTCGCCAGCACCGTGACCTGCCGTGCGCCGTCCTCCGCATCGGCCAGCAGATAGGCGCCGCGCCGCGAAAGGTTCTCGCTGCCGGGCGCGCTGCGCACATGCGGCAGCGCCTGCCGCGCAAAAACCAGCGTGCTCGGGCCGCTGCGGTGCTCGTAGGCGATCTCCCAGCATTCGGCGGCCTCGACCGCATCGGCGGGCCGCAGCACCAGCATGTTCGGCATTGCGCGCAGCGCTGCCAGGACCTCGACCGGCTGATGCGTCGGCCCGTTTTTTCCGATGCCGATCGAGTCGTGGCTGAAGACGAACTTGACCGGCAGCCCCATCAGTGCGGCCATCCGCATTGCCGGGCGTTGATAGTCCGCGAATGCGAGGTAGGTCAGCGTCAGCGGGATGATGCCGCCGTGCGCGGCGATGCCGTTGGCCAGTGCGCCCATCACATGTTCACGCACGCCGCAGTGCAGGTAGCCGCCGCGCCGGTCGGATGCGGTGAACGCGCCGAGGCGGCGCTTGTGGCTGGTCGGCGCCTCGAGGTCGGCACAGGCGACCAGCCGTTCCGGCATCGTCTCGATCAGCGCATCGTTGATCTCGGCCGAAATGAATATGCCACTGGCCGCCGGTTCGGCCGCAACGGCACGGCACTTGTAGTCGGCCAGCACGTCGCGCCAGCCGTCGGGAAGGCTGCCGGCGATCAGCCGCTCGAATTCGGCCCGCTCGTTGCTGGGCAGCGCTGCGACACGGGCGGTCCACGCATCGCGTTCTCTGCGGTGCCGTTTTCCGGCAGCCCGCCAGGCCGCGCGCACCGCATCGGGCAATTCGAACGCTGCGCTGCTCCAGCCGAGGTCGCGCCGCGCCTGCTCGGCATCCTCGGCAAACAGCCGCGCACTGTGGCCGCCGCGCTGACCCTGCAGCCGCGCGATGCCTTTGGCGATCACGGTGCGGCACGCCAGCATCGACGGCCGCGGGTCGGCCTTCGCTGCGGTGATCGCTGCCGACACCGCCTCGAAGTCGTGGCCGTCGACCTCGACCACATGCCAGCCGGCGATGCGGCAGCGCGCCGCGACATCCTCGCTGATCGCAAGTCCGGTCGGACCGTCATCGGTGATGCGGTTGTCGTCCCATAACACCACCAGCTTGCCAAGCCGCAGGTGGCCGGCGAGCGAGATCATCTCCTGGCCGACGCCTTCCTGCAGGCAGCCGTCGCCGACAAAGGCATAGGTGTGGTGGTCGACGACACTGGGATAACGCGCCGCCAGCCAGGCTTCGGCGATCGCCATGCCGAGCGCATTTGCGATGCCCTGGCCGAGTGGCCCGGTCGTGACCTCGATGCCCGATGCCGGATCGCGCTCCGGATGGCCTTCGCAGCGCGAACCGAAATCGCGGAAGCTCGAGATCTGCTCGATTTCGATCCGCTGGTAGCCGGTCAGGTGCAGCAGCGCATACAGCAGCATCGAGCCGTGGCCGTTCGACAGGACGACCCGGTCGCGATCGGGCCAGGTCGGATCGGTCGGGTCGAATTTCAGATGCCGGATGTACAGCGCGGTCGCGATCTCGGCCATGCCGAGCGGCACGCCCTGGTGGCCTTCGCCGGCGCGGACGATCGCATCGATTGCGAGAAAACGGATCGCATTCGCGAGCTCGGCGGAGGAGGGCGTTGCCATCGGCTCAGATGCGGCCGGTTGCGCCAGAGCTCAGTCGAGCCACTTCCGGATCCGTGCTGCCAGCGCGTCGCGGCTGATGCCGTAGCGGTCGTGCAGCGTCGGCAGCGCGCCGGCATCGAGGAAGGCATCGGGCAGGCCGGCCAGCTGGAATCCGGCCGGCAACACCCGGTGGCGCAGCAGTGCGCTGGCCACCGCCTCGCCGAGGCCGCCGACCACCGAGTGGTTTTCGGCAACGACGACCAGCCGCGGTTTGGCACGCACCGCGTCGACGATCGCCGCCTCGTCGAGCGGCTTGATCGTCGGGCAGTGCAGCACCGCGACGCCGAGTTTGTCTTTTGCGAGATCTGCAGCGGCCTCGAGTGCGCGCATCGTCAGGATGCCGCTGGCGATCACCAGCACGTCGGCGCCGTCGCGCAGCAGCTTCGCCTTGCCGAGTTCGAACCGGTAGTCGTATTCATCGAGCACCAGCGGCACCTGGCCACGCAGCAGTCGCATGTAGACCGGGCCCTTGTGTTCGGCGATCTGCGGCACCGCCTGCTCGATGTCGAGCGCGTCACAGGGGTCGACGATCGTCAGCCCCGGGATCGCCCGCATCATCGCGATGTCGTCGGTTGCCTGGTGGCTCGGGCCATAACCGGTGGTCAGGCCGGGCAGCGCGCAGCAGATCTTGACGTTCAGGTTTTCCTCGGCGATCACCTGGTGGATGAAGTCGTAGCCGCGGCGCGTGCCGAAGACGGCATAGGTGGTCGCAAACGGCACCAGCCCTTCCTTGGCCATGCCGCCGGCCGCGCCGATCAGCAGTTGTTCGGCCATGCCCATCTGGTAGAAGCGATCGGGATAGGCCTGGGCAAACAGGTGCAGGTCGGTATATTTGGCGAGGTCGGCAGTCAGGCCGACGATCTCGGGCCGGTCGGCGGCATGCTCGACCAGCGCCTTGCCGAATGGCGCGGCCTTCACGCGCTGGTCGTCGGATGCAATCGACGCGATCATTGCCGACGTCGTCAGGCGCGGCTTCTTCTCCGAAGTGGCGGCGTTCATCGCGTGGCTCCTTGGTGCATCGGCTCCGGCTGCGACCGCTCGAGGATCTCGAGTGCCTGCTGCCACTCGGGCGGATCGACGCGGATGAAGTGGTTTTTTTCGCGGCTCTCGAGGAAGGGCACGCCCTTGCCCATCAGCGTATCGAACAGGATCACCCGCGGCTTCGGCTCGCGCAGCGCGCGGGCGGCATTGAAGGCCGCGACGACTGCGGCCAGGTCGTTGCCATCGATGCGCTGCACATGCCAGCCGAACGCGGCCCATTTGTCGGCCAATGGCTCGAAGCCGAGCACCTTGCCGGACGGGCCGTCGGCCTGCTGGTTGTTGATGTCGACCAGGCAGATCAGGTTGTCGAGGCCGAAATGGCCGGCCGACATCGCTGCCTCCCAGGTCGACCCTTCGTCGAGTTCACCGTCGGACATCGAGTTGTAGACGAAGGCCGGGTTCTTTTTCTGCTTCAGGCCGAGGGCCATGCCGATGCCGATCACCAGCCCCTGCCCCAACGAGCCACCGGAGACCTCCATGCCCGGCGTATAACTCGCCATGCCCGACATCGGCAGCCGGCTGTCGTCGCTGCCATAGGTCTCGAGTTCGCTCTCCGGCAACACGCCGGCCTCGATCAGCGCCGCATAGTGCGCGATCGCATAGTGGCCGTGCGACAGCAGAAAGCGGTCGCGGCCTTCCCAGGCCGGGTCGTCGGGCCGCAACTGCATCGCATGGCAATAGGCGACCGCCAGCACATCGGCCCAGCCGAGCGCCTGGCCGATATAACCCTGGCCCTGCACCTCGCCCATGCGGACGGCGAGCTGGCGGATGCGGTGCGCGCTGCCGGCCAGCCTGGCCAGCGTTGCAGCGGGTGTGCTCATCGATGGTCTCCTCTGCAAACGGCTGGCCGTGGCCGGCAGCCGCGTGCGAGTCTTCGTTCAGGTTCAGTGGATCAGCATCCCGCCATTCACGTCGAGCGTGATGCCGGTGCAGTATTTTGCGAGGTCGCTGGCGAGAAAAACCAGGCAGCCGGCAACATCGTCCGGCTCGCCGATGCGGTTCAGCGGGATCTGCTCGAGGATGCCTTTTTTCCGGTCGTCCGGAATCAGGCCCTTGTTGATGTCGGTCGCGATCAGCCCCGGCGTCACGCAATTGACGCGGATCCCATCGACGCCATATTCGCGCGCCATCGCACGCGCCAGCCCGAGCACGCCGGCCTTTGCCGCCGAATAGTGCGGGCCGCCGAGGATGCCGCCGCCGCGCTGCGCGGACACCGACGAGACGCAGCAGATCGAGCCGGAGCGCTGTTCGCGCATCGCCGGCAGCACCGCCTGCGACATGTACAGCGTGCCGCGCAGGCTGACGTCGAGCACCGCATCGTAGTCGGCGGCGCTGATGTCGAGCGTCTTGCGCGGCTGCGTGATGCCGGCGTTGTTGACGAGGATGTCGATGCGGCCGAAGCGCTGCAGCACGGTCTGCGCGGCGCGGTCGCACGATGCCCTGTCGGTCACATCGGCGACGATGCCGAGATGGGTTTCGCCGAGCTGGCGGGCGGCGGCCGCCGGATCGGCGCGCTCGAGGTCGAGGATCGCGACCCGGGCACCTTGCGCGGCCATCATCCGCGCGGTTGCAAAACCGAGGCCGTTCAGCCCGGCGCCGCCGGTGATCACGGCAAACTTGTCCTTCAGCAGCATGCAATCGTCTCCAATCGTCGAGTTGAAGCTGCTGGCGTCGCAGCCGCTTGTCCGCCGACGATCTTCGGCTGCGGATCGGATGAAGGCAAGCGAAGATTCATCACGCTAAGATGACAGATCGTCATTCAACTTGAGGGTTCGCCCGATGTCGGCATTGCCGCCGCTGCCCGGTCTGCTCGCCTTCGAGGCGGTTGCCCGCCGGCGCAGCTTCGCGCTGGCGGCGGCGGAGCTGCACCTGACGGCGTCGGCGGTCAGCCACCAGATCGCGCGGCTGGAGGCCCAGCTCGGCGTGCGGCTGTTCGAGCGCAGCGCACACGGCGTGCGGCTCAGTGCGGCGGGTGAGGTCTATCTGTCGCGGATCGGTGGTGCGTTGGCGGCCATCGCATCGGCGACCGACGATTTGCAGCATGGCATCAGCAACAGCCTCTATCTGCACTGCAGCCCGAGCCTGGCGACGTTGTGGCTGATGCCCCGGCTGCGGGCGTTTGCGCAGGCCTGCCCGCAGATTGCGCTGAACCTGTCGTCATCGCCGACACCGAGCGACTTCGCGCTCGGTCAGGCCGACCTCGACATCCGCTACGGCGTGCCGCAGTGGCCCGATCTGGTTGTCGAGCCCTTGTTCGAGGAGGCGATCCTGCCGCTGGCGAGTCCGGCATTCATCCGTGAACACCGGCTGCGGCGCGTCGAGCAGCTGCTCGAGGTGCCGCTGATCCAGAGCACCGTCAGCGTTGTGCAGTGGTCGGACTGGTTCCGGCGTTTTGCCAGCGGACTTGCGCCCGAGCGTTTTGCGGTGCGTTTCGACCGCGCGCAGATGGCGCTCGACAGTGCGACGCAGGGGCTTGGCGTTGCGCTCGAGAGCGCAACGATGGCCGACGGCCATCTCGCGTCGGGGCGCCTGCGGCCGGTTTTCGACGCCGGCAAGGCGCTGCGCGTGAAGGCGCATTTCGCGGTTTATCCGGCACGCCACGCAAAGCGGGCGCCGGTCGAGGCCTTTCTGGCCTGGTTGCACCGCGAAGCCGCGTTGTCGATACGCGCAGCAGACGGTGTCGCCTGAGCCGATGACAGCGCGCGCTTGATGAATCTGCGCGCGCCCGGCCTCAGAAGCGGATGCCGCCCGGCGCCGGCGGCGGCGCAGCCGGTGTCTGTGGGGCCGGCGCCGGCGCAGCGGTCACCGCAGGTCTCTCGGCCACCGCCGGCACCAGCGGCTGCGGCGCCGGTGCGGCGTAATTGGCCGGCAATCGCGACTGCTTCGGATAACCGGCGGCATCGAGGTACGACGACCACTGGTCGGGCGAGAAGCCGTGCAGCACTTGGCTGCCGATCGTCAATGCCGGGATCTGCTTCGCGCCGGTTGCCGCCTGCAAGGCGTCGCCTTCACCTGCGCCGACCAGTTTTTCCGCGTATGGAATGCCACGCTGGCGCAGCAGCTGCCGCCCGGCGTCGCAGGGTTCGCAGGGCCGTTGCACATAAAGCGTGACCGGATAACGGCTGGCCACCTGGCGCAGTTCGAACGGCAAGCTCGCGTTTGCCGTCGCTGACGGCCCGGCAGCAGTTTCGATCGGCACCACCTTGCCGGGCGCCTTGACCGGAGCCCGGTCGGTAAAGGTGACGCTGCCATCCGGATTGACGACCTTGTACTGGGCGGCCGCGGCAAAAGGCAAACCCAGCGCGATGGCCAGCGCCAGCGACGGGGCCGTCAATGTTCCGGATCGGCTGGCGTGGTGCATCACGGGTTCCTCTTCAGTTCATGCCTTGATGGCGAAGCAGCGCGTCGATCTGCGGCTCGCGGCCACGGAAGGCCTTGAAGCTTTCCATCGCCGGGCGGCTGCCGCCGGCCTCGAGCACCGCGCTACGGTAGCGGCGGCCGGTCTCGACATCGAGCACGCCGGCCTCGCTGCCGGCATTTTCCTCGAATGCGCCCCAGGCGTCGGCACTGAGCACCTCGGCCCACTTGTAACTGTAGTATCCGGCTGCATAACCGCCGGCGAAGATGTGCGAGAAGCCATTTTCGAAGCGGTTGAAGGCCGGCGGGTTCAGCACGCTGACCTCGGCACGCACCTCGTCGATCAGGCCGTGGACATCGGCCTCGCGGCCCGGCTCGCCGTACAGCCGCACGTCGAACAGCGCAAATTCGACCTGGCGCAGCGTCTGCAGACCGCTCTGAAAATTCTTCGCGGCGATCATCTTGTCGAACAATTCGCGCGGCAGCGATGCGCCGGTATCGACGTGCGAGGTCAGTCGCCGCACGACGTCCCATTCCCAGCAGAAGTTTTCCATGAACTGGCTCGGCAGTTCGACCGCATCCCATTCGACGCCGGAAATGCCGGAGACGCCGATCTCGTCGACCTGCGTCAGCATGTGGTGCAGGCCGTGGCCGAATTCATGGAACAGCGTCGTGACGTCGTCGTGCGTCAGCAGCGCCGGCCGTTGTTCGCCATTGACGACGACCGGTGGCGCGAAATTGCAGACCAGGTGGGCGACCGGCGTCTGCAGCGCGCCGTCGCTGCGGTCCGGGCGCTTCCAGCGGCCGCGCACGTCGTCCATCCACGCGCCCGGGCGCTTGCCGGTGCGGGCATGCAGGTCGAGGTAGAACTGGCCGACCAGCTGGCCGCCGCGCGAGATGCTGAAAAAACGCACGCTCGGATGCCAGACCGGTGCGGTGTCGGGACGGATCTCGACCTCGAACAGCGTCTCGACGATGCGGAAAAGGCCGTCGAGCACGGTCGGCTCGGTGAAATAGGCCTTCACCTCCTGGTCGCTGAAGGCATAACGTGCATGTTTCAACCGTTCGCTGGCAAATGCGATGTCCCAGGCCTGCAGGTCGTCGATGCCGAGTTCGGTGGCGGCGAATTCGCGCAGTTCGGCGAGGTCGCGCTCCGCGTGCGGCCGTGCGCGGCGCGCCAGGTCGTGCAGAAAATCGAGCACCTGCTGCGTCGACTCGGCCATCTTCGGCACCAGCGACACCTCGGCGTAATTCGGGAAGCCGAGCAGCCTGGCCTCCTCCTGGCGCTGCGCGACGAGTTCGCGCATCAGCGGGCCATTGTCGAGTTCGGCCGGGCCGAGTTCGCTGGCCCGCGTGACATGGGCCCGGTACATCGTCTCGCGCAACGCACGGTTGGTTGCGTACTGCATCACCGGCAGGTAAACCGGCAGGTGCAGCGTCAGCTTGTGGCCGTCCTTGCCGTCGGCCGTTGCAGCCGCCTGGGTCGCGTGGCAGACGTCGGCCGGCACGCCGTCCATTTCGGCGGCGCTGGCGAAATGCGCAAAGCCGTCGGTCGCGTCGAGCACGTGTTCGGAAAATTTCTGCGCCAGGTCGGCCTGCGTCTCCTGCAGACGCGCAAAGCGCTGCTTGGCCTCGCCCTCGAGCTCGGCGCCGGACAGGCGGAAATCGCGCAGTGCATTCGACAACGCGCGTTGCCGCGCCAGTGACAGCGTCTTCGCCGACGGGCTCTCCATCACCGCCTTGTATTTCGCGTACAGCCGCTCGTCGGAGCCGAGCCGGGCATGGAATTCGGTGATCTTCGGCAGGCTCTCGTTGTAGGCGGCGCGCAATGCCGGCGAATCGGCCACGCCGTTCAGGTGGCTGACCGCGCCCCAGGCGCGGCCGAGCCGCTCGGTCGCGACGTCGAGCACCTTCGACAAGGCGTCGTAATCGGCCGGAAATTCATCGGCAGTGACCGTCGCGAGCGCGTCGTTGGCATCGCGCAGCAGCTGCTCGACCGCCGGACCGACATGTTCGGGGCGGATCTCGGCGAAGCGGGGCAGGTCGGAAAAATCGAGCAGTGGATTGGTCATGATCTGATTGATTCAACGTTTGCCGACGAGCGGCGGGCGACACGTTCGGCGGCTTCGAGGGTATTCATCAACAACATCGTGATCGTCATCGGGCCGACGCCGCCGGGCACCGGCGTCATCGCCGAGGCGACCGGCGAGACGCCGGCGAAATCGACATCGCCGCACAGCTTGCCATCATCGTCGCGGTTCATCCCGACATCGAGCACGACGGCGCCGGGCTTGACCATCTCGGCGGTCAGCGTGTTGCGGCGGCCGACCGCCACGACGACGATGTCGGCCAGCCGCGTATGCGCCGCCAGATCCGGTGTGGCACTGTGGCAAATGGTGACGGTGGCGTGCGCTTGCAAGAGCAGCATCGCCATCGGCTTGCCGACGATGTTGCTGCGTCCGATCACGACAGCATGCTTGCCGCGCGGGTCGCAGCCGACCGATTCGAGCAGCTTCATGCAGCCGTATGGCGTGCACGGCTTGAAGCCCGCAGCGGCAGCCGCGCCACCGACCATCAGTGCGCCGGCATTGGCGATGTGAAAGCCATCGACGTCCTTCGCTGGCGCAATCGCCTCGATGACCCGGTTCGCATCGATGTGTACGGGCAGCGGCAGCTGCACCAGGATGCCGTGCACGGCGGGGTCGGCGTTCAGCGCAGCGATGCGGTCGAGCAACGCCGCTTCGGCGAAATCGTCCGGATAAGCCTCGTGCAGCGAATGGAAGCCGGCATCGGCGCAGGCCTTGACCTTGTTGCGCACATAGACCTTGCTGGCCGGGTTGTCGCCGACGACGATCACCGCAAGGCCGGGCTGGTGGCCTGCGGCGGCGAGCCGCGATGCGCGCAGCGCGATGTCGCCACGCAGCTGGCGGGAGAGTTGGTTGCCGTCGATCACCGTGGCGGACATCGGTTTACCTCGAAAAATGCAAAAGGCCGCGCAAGGCGGCCCCGGGGTGTGTCGGCGAGAAGCTGTTCAGGGCTGGCCTCAGGCCTTGGCTTGAGCCTGTGCGCCCAGCGCGATCTTCAACAGATCGGCCACCGTATTGGCGTTGAGCTTTTCCATGATGTTGGCGCGGTGCGCCTCGACCGTCTTGATGCTGATGCCCAGGTCGTCGGCGATCTGCTTGTTCAGCCGGCCGGCGACGATGCGCTCGAGCACCTGCGATTCACGTGTGGTCAACCGCGACAGCAACGCATCGCGGCTGGCCGCTTCCTGGTGCTGGCTGAACGCCGAGCGGGCCTGCTCGAGCATGCTCTCGACCAGCGCCAGCAGTTCCTCCTCCTTGAACGGCTTCTCGATGAAATCGAGCGCTCCCTTTTTCATCGTCGTCACCGCCATCGGCACGTCGCCGTGGCCGGTGATGAAGACGATCGGCAGCGGGCTGCGCCGCTCCATCAGGCGATCCTGCAATTCGAGGCCGCTCATGCCGTCCATCCGGATATCGGCAATCAGGCAGGCGACTTCGCGCGGGTCGAAGCGCGACAGGAAGGACTCCGACGAATCGAAACACTTGACCCGGTAGTCCTTGCCTTCGAGCAACCATTGCAGTGAATCGCGCACCGCCTCGTCGTCATCGACGACGTAGACGGTACCTTTCTTCGGAATCAGGCTCATGTCGTGACGGCTGGAATGGGGGAAGTTGACGCCTCGAGGCGCGACAGGTCGACCGGTAGCGTAAATGCAAAACAGCAGCCGACCGCCAAACCGCCATTGTAGATGTTCTGCGCCCGTATGCGGCCCCGGTGCGACTCGATGATCGTGCGGCAAAGGCTGAGCCCGATTCCGAGGCCTTCGGCCTTGGTCGAGAAGAAGGCCTCGTAGAGTCGGCTCATCATTTCCGGGTTGATGCCGGGGCCCATGTCGGTGACGCTGAACTCGATCACGCCGCCTTCTTCCTGGGTATGTTTTGGCACCACGCGCAATTCGATGCTGCGCCGCGCCGGCGGCAGCTTGGCCGAATCGATTGCCTCGGCGGCGTTTTTCAGCAGGTTCAGCAGCACCTGTTCGATCAGGATCGGGTCGGCCATCAGCGGCGGCAGCCGCTGTGCGACGTAGGTGCGTATCGTCACGTTGCGGCGTCGCAGCTCGATGCCGGCCAGTTCGACCGCATCTTCGACGATGGTGCCGGCGCGGGTCAGCTGGCGCTGCGGTTCGCTGCGTTTCACGAAGGCGCGGATGCGGTGGATGATCTGGCCTGCGCGCTGCGCCTGGCGCGAGGTCTTTTCGAGCGCGGCAATCAGGTCCTGCTTCTCGATCGCATCCCGGTTCACCCGCGTGATCATGCCGTTGCAGTAGTTCGCGATCGCGGTCAGCGGCTGGTTCAGTTCGTGGGCAACCGACGAAGCCATTTCGCCCATCGTCACCAGCCGGCTGGTGACCTGCGCCTTCTCGGCCTGGGCGGCAGCCAGCGCCTCGGCACCGCGGCGCGCGGTGATGTCGGTGGCGATCAGCATCTGCGCCAGCCGGCCATCGGTCCATTGCAGGTAGCGGGCGCGGACATCGAACCATTTGCGCAGGTGCTCGATGTGGACCTCGCGCGAATCGGAACCGGCCTCGGTGATTTCCTGCGTCGGCAGGCCACCGAGGTCGTCGACCTCGTCGTCGGAGCCGCTGTCCATCGCCTGCCCGACCTCGCCGCCGGCCATCTGCAGATGGCCCTGCCCGTCGGCGCCGAACCACAGCCGGTAGGAGCGGTTGGCAAACAGCAGTTCGCCCTGCTGCACCGACATCACCGACACCGCGGCGTCCAGCCCCTCGAGCACCGTCGTGAAGCGTTCGTGCGACGCCGACAACTGGTCGCGCACCCGTTTCGCCTCGGTGATGTTGGTCATCGACGTCATCCAGCCGGTCTGGATGCCCTTCGGGTCGATCAGCGGCGAGACATACATCCGCGCGTCGAACAGCGAGCCGTCCTTGCGCATCACCTTGACCTCGATGCCGCCGGCCGGGCTGCGGCCCTTCAGTTCCTGCTGCAGCAGCCGGTTGTTCTCCTCGTAACGATCGGACGGCCAGTACGGGAAGGGCGGCCGGCGGTCGATCAGTTCGGCCTCGGAGAAACCGGTCATCGCGCAGAACGCCGGGTTGACATAGGTGATGCTGCCTTCCATGTCCATCGCGCGCATGCCGGTCAGCATCGAGTTTTCCATCGCACGGCGGAAATTGGCCTCCGACGCCAGCGTGTCCTGCATCTGCAGCCGGCGCCGCATGTGGCGCCAGGTGCCGAGCAGCATCCAGACGGTCAGCACGCTCAGCGAAGCCACCATCCAGAACAGCGTATTGCTGATAAGGCCGATCGACGTGCGGTGGCCCAGCGCCTGCAGCGCGATGCCGTTGCTGGCCGGTGCCAGCGGCGCCTGGTGGACGATCGATGGCGGCCGCGATCGGTCGCCCGGCGAACGCATCACGGTGCTGGCCAGCACGTGGCCGCGGCTGTCGATCAGATTGATCGTGTGCCGCTGGGCGACCTCGGTCGGGACGTAGAAGCGCAGCAGGCTTTCGGTCGAATATTCGGCGATCAATGCGCCGACAAAATTGCCGCGGTCGATCAGCGGGATGTGCACCTGCAGCACGGTGACACCGAAATCGTTGGTCAGCGCACCCGAATAAATCGGCTGGCGCAGCGTATTGGCGGCCTGGAACGAGGTCTCCGGCGCCGCCATCTGGTTTGCCTGCGGCAACGAGCTGGTCAACTCGGCGCCGCTGTGCGATGCATCGAGCGCAAATCGCGGCGCGACATAGGCGGCCTGCCTGACCCGATTCGCATCGACCCAGAAAAGTGCCGTGACTTCCGGCCGTTCCTGGGTGAAGATCGAGGCGTGACTCGTGAAATTTTCGGGACCGATCACACCGGTCACCAGTTCGCGGGCGATCCGGAACAACTGCTCCTGGTTCTCGATCAGCCGCAGCCGGATCTGTTGCTGCGAGATCTCGGTATCGCGCTGCACCGATTCCTGTTCACGCTCGAATTCCTCATTGCGCAGATACCAGAACGCCGAAATGATCGCCGCCAGGAACAGCAGCACCGACACCAGCGGCCCGAGCGTGGCATACCGGTCCTGGCGCGACGGCGACTGCTTGCGCCACCAGCGGCCGAACAAGCGCCGCGCCAGCGTCGGACGCGCCATCGTTCTGCCGGGTGTGCTTCGAATCGACTTCATCGGCGGATTATCGACGCCAGTTCCAGCGCGTCACAGCCACGGTGTCATTGCTCGAATTTCGTATTGTGATATGCATTGGCGCTATTTGAAATATTTTCCTTTTGTGCGAAACTTCCGGCCGCACCAAACAACCGCCCCCACCAGGAGACACCATGTCAGCGATGCCTGATCAAGCGCAGTCCGGTTCCAACCCCGCCACCGATACCGATTCGCAAGAGACACGCGAATGGATGGATGCGCTGTCGGCCGTGATCGAAACCGAGGGGCCGGAACGGGCTCACTTCCTGCTCGAGGAACTGCTCGAGCATGCGCGCCAGAACAGCATCGACATGCCGTTTTCGGCGACCACCGCCTACGTCAACACGATCGAGCCTCACGAGGAAGAACGCAGCCCCGGCAACCTCGAACTGGAAGGGCGGCTGCGCGCCTACATGCGCTGGAACGCGATGGCGATGGTCGTCAAGGCAAACCGGCAGCACACCGACGATGGCGGCGATCTTGGTGGCCACATCAGTTCGTTTGCCTCGGTGGCCCACATGTTTGCCGCCGGTTTCAACCATTTCTGGCATGCCGACAGCGCCGAACGCGGCGGCGACCTGCTCTATATCCAGGGCCATTCGGCGCCCGGCATCTATGCGCGTGCATTTCTCGAAGGCCGGCTGAGCGAGGAGCAGCTGCTCAATTTCCGCCAGGAAGTCGACGGCAAGGGTCTGTCGAGCTACCCGCACCCGAAGCTGATGCCGGAGTTCTGGCAGTTTCCGACCGTCTCGATGGGCCTCGGCCCGCTGATGGCGATCTACCAGGCGCGTTTTCTGAAATACCTGCATGCCCGCGGCATTGCCGATACCAGCCAGCGCAAGGTATGGGTCTTCTGCGGTGACGGCGAGATGGACGAGCCCGAGTCGCTCGGCGCGATCGGCCTGGCCGCACGCGAGAACCTCGACAACCTGATCTTCGTGATCAACTGCAACCTGCAGCGTCTCGATGGCCCAGTGCGCGGCAACGGCAAGATCGTGCAGGAACTCGAAGGCGAGTTCCGCGGTTCCGGCTGGAATGTGATCAAGCTGCTGTGGGGCAGTGCCTGGGATCCGCTGCTGGCACGCGACAAGGACGGTGCGTTGCGCCAGATCATGCTCGACACGCTCGACGGCGACTACCAGGCGTTCAAGGCCAACGACGGCGCCTTCGTCCGCGAGAAGTTTTTCGGCCGCGACCCGCGCACGATTGAACTGGTCTCGAAGATGAGCGACCAGGACATCTGGAACCTGCGCCGCGGCGGCCACGATGCGCAAAAGGTTTACGCCGCATTCCACAAGGCGACCCACCACAAGGGCCAGCCGACGGTGCTGCTGATCAAGACCGTCAAGGGCTACGGCATGGGCAAGGCCGGCGAAGGCAAGAATACGGCCCACCAGACGAAGAAGCTGACCGACGACGACATCCGCTATTTCCGCGACCGCTTCAATATCCCGATCCCGGACAGCGAGCTGTCGAAGATCCCGTTCTACAAACCGGCCGACGATACGCCGGAGATGGCCTACCTGCACGAGCGGCGCAAAGCGCTCGGCGGCTACCTGCCGCAGCGCCGCGCGAAGGCCGACGAACATTTCACGGTGCCGTCGCTCGAGACCTTCAAGGCGGTGCTCGATCCGACCGCCGAAGGGCGCGAGATCAGCACGACCCAGGCCTATGTGCGCTTCCTGACCCAGCTGCTGCGCGACAAGGCGCTCGGCCCGCGCGTCGTGCCCATCCTCGTCGACGAGGCGCGCACCTTCGGCATGGAGGGCCTGTTCCGCCAGATCGGCATCTACAACCCGCAAGGGCAGCTGTACACGCCGGTCGACAAGGACCAGGTCATGTACTACAAGGAAGACAAGGCCGGCCAGATCCTGCAGGAGGGCATCAACGAGGCCGGCGGCATGAGCAGCTGGATCGCCGCGGCCACCTCGTATTCGACCAACAACCGGATCATGGTGCCGTTCTATGTCTATTACTCGATGTTCGGCTTCCAGCGCATCGGCGACCTGGCCTGGGCAGCGGGCGACATGCAGGCGCGTGGCTTCCTGCTCGGCGGCACGTCGGGCCGCACGACGCTGAACGGCGAAGGCCTGCAGCACGAGGACGGCCACAGCCACATCCTGGCCGGCACGATCCCGAATTGCATCAGCTACGACCCGACCTTTGCCCACGAAGTCGGCGTGATCCTGCACCACGGCCTGAAGCGCATGGTCGAGAAGCAGGAAAACGTCTATTACTACCTGACGCTGCTGAACGAGAACTACCCGATGCCCGGCCTGCGTGCCGGCACCGAGGAAGAGATCATCAAGGGCATGTACCTGCTCGAGGAGGGCGCGAAGAAGAAAAAGGCCGCACGCGTCAACCTGCTCGGCAGCGGCACCATCCTGCGCGAATCGATCGCCGCGAAGAAGCTGCTCGAGGAAGACTGGGGCGTGTCGGCGAATGTCTGGAGCTGCCCGAGCTTCAACGAACTGGCCCGCGATGGCCAGGCGGTGGATCGCTGGAACCTGCTGCACCCGACCGACAAGCCGAAGCAGGCTTTCGTGACGACGCAGCTCGACGGCCACGAAGGCCCGGTGATCGCATCGACCGACTACATGAAGAACTACGCCGAGCAGATCCGCGCCTTCATTCCGAAGGGCCGCAGCTACCGGGTGCTCGGCACCGACGGCTTCGGGCGCAGCGATTTCCGCACCCGGCTGCGCGAGCATTTCGAGGTCAACCGCCACTACATCGTCGTCGCGTCGCTGAAGGCGCTGGCCGATGATGGGTCGGTCGACGCGGCCAAGGTCGCCGAGGCGATCAAGAAATACGGCATCGATGCCGACAAGATCAACCCGCTCTACGCCTGACAAACTTCGGAGACAACAAATGGCGCTGGTCCAAGTCAAGGTTCCCGACATCGGGGATTTCAAGGATGTGGAGATCATCGAACTGCTGGTCAAGCCGGGCGACGTGGTCAAGGCGGAACAATCGCTGCTGACGGTGGAGAGCGACAAGGCATCGATGGAGATTCCGTCGTCGCATGCCGGTACCGTCAAGTCGTTGAAGGTCGGGCTCGGTGACAAGGTCAGCGAAGGCTCGCTGATCCTCGAGCTCGAAGCCGAAGGCGAAGCGGCCCAGCAGGCAGCCCCGGCACCGGCTCCGGCCGCAAGCCCGGCGGCTGCGCCGGCTGCCGCCGCACCGACCCCAGCGCCGGCCCCGGCCGCCGCCGCCGGACCGGTCGAGGTCGCGGTGCCGGACATCGGCGATTTCGACGAGGTCGCGGTGATCGAGGTGATGGTCAAGGTTGGCGACAAGGTCGAGGTCGAACAAAGCCTGATCACCGTCGAAAGCGACAAGGCGTCGATGGAAATTCCGTCGTCGCAGGCCGGCGTCGTGAAGGAATTGAAGGTCAAGGTCGGCGACAAGGTCTCCGAAGGCACGGTGGTCGTCGTGCTCGAGGGCGTCGCCGGCGCGCCGGCCGCAGCGCCGGCACCGGCCGCTGCAGCGCCGGCTCCGCAGGCTGCACCGGCGCAGCCTGCTGCTGGCGGCGATGCAAAGGCTGCAGCGCCGAAATCGGCTGGCGCCGAGCCGGCCCACCAGCCGGCAGCGCCGGCCGGCCAGTTGCCACATGCCTCGCCGTCGATCCGCAAGCTGGCGCGTGAACTCGGCGTTCCGCTGGCCGAAGTGAAGGGCAGCGGGCGCAAGGGCCGCATCACGCACGAAGACGTCGCCGGCTTCGTCAAGTCGGTGATGGCCGGGACGACGCAGACCGCTGCGCAGGCTGCGAAGGGCGGTGGCACTGCCGCAGCCGCCGGCGGCGGCAGCCTGCCGGGCCTGCTGCCGTGGCCGCAGGTCGACTTCACGAAATTCGGCGCGGTCGAGCGCAAGGACCTGAGCCGGATCAAGAAGTTGAGCGGCGCGAACCTGCACCGCAACTGGGTGATGATCCCGCACGTCACGAACAACGACGAGGCCGACATCACCGAACTGGAAGCCTTCCGCGTTCGCCTGAACAAGGAAAACGAGAAAAGCGGTGTCAAGGTGACGATGCTGGCCTTTGTCATCAAGGCGGTGGTCGCCGCGCTGAAAAAATTCCCCGAGTTCAATACCAGCCTCGACGGCGACCAGCTCGTCTACAAGCAGTATTTCCACATCGGCTTTGCCGCCGACACGCCGAACGGCCTGGTCGTCCCGGTGCTGAAGGACGCCGACAAGAAAGGCGTGCTGCAGATCAGCCAGGAAATGGGTGAACTCGCGAAGAAGGCGCGCGACGGCAAGATGGGGCCGGCCGACATGACCGGCGGTTGCTTCTCGATCAGCTCGCTCGGCGGCATCGGCGGCACGCACTTCACGCCGATCATCAACGCACCGGAAGTGGCGATCCTCGGCCTGTCGAAAGGCCAGATGAAACCGGTCTGGGACGGCAAGGCCTTCGAGCCGCGCCTGACGTTGCCGTTGTCGCTCTCGTACGACCACCGGGTGATCGACGGCGCGTCGGCTGCGCGCTTCAACGCCTACCTCGGCCAGGTCCTCGCCGACTTCCGCCGCGTGCTGCTGTAAGGAACAACAAGATGGCACTGATCGATATCAAGGTACCGGACATCGGCGACTTCAAGGATGTCGCGGTGATCGAGTTGCTGGTCAAACCCGGCGACGAGATCAAGGAAGAACAGAGCCTGATCACCGTCGAAAGCGACAAGGCGTCAATGGAAATCCCGTCGTCGCACGCCGGCACGGTGAAGGACGTGAAAGTCAAGATCGGCGATACCGTCAGCGAGGGTACGCTGCTGTTGACGCTGGAGGCGGCCGGCGACGCGGGGGCGGCAAAACCGGCCGCACCGGCGGCGCAGGCGGCACCGGCTCCCGCACCGGCACCGAAGCAGGCTGCGGCCGGCCCGGCGCCGCAGGCGGCGCAGTTCGGTGGGTCTGCCGATGTCGACTGCGACCTGATCGTGATCGGCGCCGGCCCCGGCGGCTATACCGCGGCATTCCGCGCCGCCGATCTCGGACTGAAGACGGTGCTGGTCGAGCGTTACCCGACGCTCGGCGGCGTCTGCCTGAACGTCGGCTGCATCCCGTCGAAGGCGCTGCTGCATGTCGCGGCGGTGATCGACGAGGTCAGCCATTTCGATACGCTCGGCGTCAGTTTTGCCAAGCCGCAGGTCGACCTCGCAAAGCTGAAGACGCACAAGGAAAAAGTCGTCGGCAAGCTGACCGGCGGGCTGGCCGCGATGGCCAAGATGCGCAAGGTCACGGTGCTGCAGGGCAGCGCCGAATTCCTCGATCCGTTCAACGTCTCGGTGCAGTTGGCCGACGGCAAGAAGCAGACGGTGCGCTTCAAGCAGGCGATCATCGCCGCCGGCTCCGAAGCGGTGAAACTGCCGTTCCTGCCGAAGGACGATCCGCGGGTCGTGACGTCGACCGGTGCGCTCGAACTGCGTCAGCAGCCGAAGCGGATGCTGGTCGTCGGCGGCGGCATCATCGGCCTCGAGATGGGCACGGTCTATTCGACGCTCGGCGCGCGGCTCGACGTGGTCGAGATGCTCGACGGCCTGATGCCCGGCGCCGATCGTGACCTGGTCAAGGTCTGGCAGAAGATGAATGCCAAGCGCTTCGACAACATCATGTTGAAGACCAAGACGGTCGGCGCAGAAGCCACGAAGAAGGGCATCAGTGTCACCTTCGAAGGCGAGGGCGCTCCGAAGGACCCGCAGCTCTACGACATGGTGCTGCAGGCGGTCGGCCGCAGCCCGAACGGCAACAAGATCGGCGCCGACAAGGCCGGCGTGATCGTCGGCGAGCGTGGCTTCATCCCGGTCGACATCCAGATGCGGACCAATGTGCCGCACATCTTCGCGATCGGCGACATCGTCGGCCAGCCGATGCTGGCGCACAAGGCGACCCACGAGGCGCATGTCGCGGCCGAAGTCGCCGCCGGTGTGCAACTCGGCGATGACAAGCTCGCGGCGACCGCGTTCAATGCCCGTGTCATTCCGAGCGTCGCCTATACCGACCCGGAACTGGCCTGGGTCGGCCTGACCGAGGACGACGCGAAGGCACGCGGGATCAAGGTCAAGAAGGGCCTGTTCCCGTGGAACGCGTCCGGCCGGGCCATCGCCAACGGCCGCGACGAAGGCTTCACGAAGCTGCTGTTCAGCGAGGAAACGCATGCCATCGTTGGCGGCGGCATCGTCGGCACCCATGCCGGCGACATGATCGGTGAAGTGGCTTTGGCGATCGAGATGGGGGCCGACGGCGTCGATATCGGCAAGACCATCCACCCGCACCCGACGCTCGGCGAAAGCATCGGCCTCGCCGCCGAGGCCTACGAAGGCGCCTGCACCGACCTGCCGCCGGTCAAGCGCTGAACGCGGCAAGCGTCGCAGACGGCAAGAAAAAGGCCCCGCGATGCGGGGCCTTTTTTTGTGCTGCCGGCTCAGTTGCGCCGTGTGCCGCGTTGCGGAACCGGCGGCGGCGCCGGCGGCATCGCGGACGGTGCTGGTGTCATCGCCGGCACTGTCGGCGCGGTGATCGCCGCACCGCCCGGATTCGCCTGCGCCATGTCATCGGCGCGCTGATCGAGCTCGGTCTTCTTGCTCGGCGGCACGTCGGGCACCAGCACCGGGCAGCGAGCAGGCGCGTCGGCACCTGCGGACCAGCCGGCTTCGTCGTTGGCGCCGGTATTCGGTTTGGCCAGGCCGAGCGAGCTGATCAGGCTGCTCATTGCGGCCTGGGTGCGCACATAAGCCAGACCCTGGTCGTACTGGGCATTGGCCAGCGAACGGCGAGCCGTATAGACCTCGTTCTCGGAATTCAGCAGGTCGAGCAGCGTGCGGCCGGCGATGCTGTTGTCGAACTGGATCCGATAGGCGTCGCGAGCGCTGGTGATCGCCGTCGTGTTGCGATCAAGATAGGTCAGTTGCTCGGTCAGCTTGCGCGTATCGTTGAACGCGATCGCCGCGGTCTGGCGGACTTCGCGGCAGGTGCGATCGCGGACGTCGGCAGCCTGGTTGACGAGGTCGACCTGCTGGCGGACGCGGGCGCGGTCGGAGCCGCCGGCGAACAGGTTCCAGCTCATCACGATTTCAGCGGTCGCGTTGCGATCCTGATCGACGACGCCCTGGTAGTTCTTGCCACCGCCACCACGCAGCCGGGCCTCGACGCGCGGCTGGAATGCAGCCTCGCGAATCTTCACCGTCGAGCGAGCAGCACGCAGCGACTCGATCGCGGCGCTGATCGCCGGGTTGCGCCGGATCGCCTGGGTGGTGGCCTCGGTCGCATTGTTCGGAACCGATTGTTGCAGCAGGCCCGGAATCGGCAATGTGGGCGGCGGCGAGTCGCCGACCAGCCGCTGGTAACGCGCGGTGACGTCGTGCAGATTGGCCAGCTCGGTGGTCAGGTTCGACTCGGCCAGCGCGAGACGGGCATTGGCCTGCTCGAGGTTGACCGAGCGATCGACACCGGCGCGGGTACGCTTGCCGATCTGCAGCGAGACATATTTGTGCTGCACGTAATTGTCTTCGGCGAGCTCGACCAAGCGCCGATAACGCAGCACGTCGTAATAGGCGCGCGCCACCTCGAGCGCGATCTGGTCGGCCGTATCGATCAATTCGAAATAGCGGGCGCGTTTCTCGTGGCTGAGCCGGTTGACGTCATTGCTGGTGGCCAGGCCGTCCCACAGCAGCTGGCTCAGCGTCAGGCCGATGCCGGTGCGGTTGACCGTCTGCGTTTCCGGAACGCGCGAGGTGATGCTGGTGCGGTCCTTGCCGACGCTGGCGTCGAGATCGAGGCGGGGCAGGAACCCACCTCTGACAACATCGATCGCATCGTCGGCCGCCCGGTAAGCGTTGAACCTGGCGGCGACCTCCGGATTGGTCTGCAATGCCTTCTCGACCGCATTGCGCAACGGGTCGGCGGTCTGTGCCGAAGCGGCCAGTGCGCTGCAGGCCAAGGCTGCCGCTATCGCCACCGACCGCACTGTCCTGCTGCCTTCGATCAATCCCGCCGTTTGCCTGACTTGGAGATTCTTCATTGTCATTCCTTTCGTCTGGATCCTGCTATACGGCCGAAGACGCATTGCCACTCGTCATCGGCCGCTCGATTGAACCAGCGACCTCGCCATCGTTGTCTTGTAACAGCTAGATCAAGGTGCTGACACAAGTGTAGGACAGCGTTGCGCTGCATATCTCTGCTTTGCACCACCAGCACCGCTTGTCAGGCACCGAAGTCGAGGCTCTGCAAACTATTGCCGGTTACGGGCAGTAACGCCAGGTTGACGAGTCTGCCATGAGCCGGGGGCAATGCACAGCCCACGAATGAATGGTCAACAGGGATCGGCCCCATTGTTGCCGTGGGACCACATTCAAGTTCCCGGCGCAGCGGGCGATAACGGGTCACGTCCGTACCGATTGGCTGCTGCGTTGTCCGTCGTCTGTTTCCCCACCGCGCTGCCGGCCAGCCAGGCATGCCGATTGCCAAGGGCGGCGCTCACGGTCGGCTTGCGGATGTTCCGCAGATGGCTGCCGCTGCTGCTGATCGGTGCCTTGCTGCTGCTCAGCCTCGGACTGCGCGCCTACGACAACAACCGGATGATGGCTGCCGCGTCGGCGCTCGGGCCACGCGCCCAGGCCAATGCCGGTGCGCTGCAGCAGCTGATCGCGCAGGGCTCGCGAGCGACCGATGACAGTCGGGTCCGTGCCACCAACCAGTTTTTCAACGACTCGGTCCACTATGCCGACGACATCGAGATCTGGGGCGTCTCCGACTATTGGGCTTCTCCGCTCGAGATGCTGGCCAAGGGCGTCGGCGACTGCGAGGATTATTCGATCGGCAAATATTTCGCGCTGCTGTCGATGGGCATGCCGCCGAGCAAGCTGCGCATGGTGTTCGTCCGCGCCATGGTCGACGGGCTGGGTTCGCGCGGCCAGGCGCACATGGTCGTTGCCTTCTATCCGACCCCCGGCGCCGAGCCGCTGATCCTCGACAATCTCGTTTCCGAGGTGCTGCCGGCATCCCGACGGCCCGACCTGGTGCCCGTCTACAGCTTCAATTCCGAAGGCCTCTGGCAAGGCGTCGGTGGGCAGATCACCGGCGATCCGATCTCCCGATTGTCCAAATGGCGGGACGTGCTGGCGAAAGCGCGTGCCGAAGGCTTCTGACAGGAAACCACGATGTCCCTGATTCGACAGATCCGTCTGCTGTTGCTGTTGACGCTGGTGCTGGCCTTCCTTGGCAGCATGGGCCTGACGATCCAGTCGGCGCGGACGACGCTTTCAACCCAGCTGCAGCTGAAGAACAACGACAACGCGATCCTGCTGGCGCAGGTGCTCGGCCAGCAGCAGGGCGACCTCGAACTGATGGAACTGGTGATTACCGCGCAGTTCGATACCGGGTTTTATCGCTCGATCCGTTTCATTGCGCTGGATGGCCAGCCTTCGATTGCGCGTATTGCCGAGCAAAAGCCGCTGGTTGCGCCGGGCTGGTTTGTGCGCTGGCTGCCGATCGATGCCGCCCCGGGGCTGGCTCAAGTGTCCGATGGCTGGCGGGCGCTCGGCGCGGTCGAGGTGACCAGCCAGACCGCCTATGCCTACGATGACCTGTGGCGGGCAAGCGTCGGCTCGGTGGCGGTGCTCGGTCTGCTCGGCCTGCTGGTGGCGATCTTGTCGCGCCATGTCGTGCGCCGGATCCGCAAGCCGCTGGACCGCACCGTCGAGCAGGCGCAGGCGCTGGTCGACGGTCGTTTCATCACGATACCGGAGCCGCATGTGCCGGAGTTGAAGCGGCTGGCACAGGCCATGAACACGATGGTGATGCGCCTCAAATCGATGTTCGAGGCGCAGGCCAAGCAGCTCGAGGCCTTGCGCGAACAGGCCTACATCGATCCGGTCAGCCGCGTCGCGAATCGCCAGCATTTCATTGGCCAGCTCAATGCGGCCCGACAGAGCGACTATGCCGATCCGGAAGGCGGCCTGGTGTTGCTGCGCCTGCTCGAACTGGCCGAGCTGAACCGCCAACTCGGCCGCAGCAGCACCGACCAGCTGATCGCGGCGGTGTCGGACGGGTTGCAGACCTGGTCCGATCGCGTCAAGGGTTGCCATGTCGGCCGGCTGAACGGCTCCGATTTCGCGCTGTATCTGCCGGTCGGCGGCCAGGCATTCGAAACCGCACAGGCGATTGCCGACTCGATGCGCAAGATCCTGCCGATCTTCGGCGAGCAGGTCAGTGTCGCGATCGGCGCCGTCGAGATCCTGCCCGACCATGGATTGCGGCAGGTTCTTGCAGCGGCCGACAGCGCGCTGGCTGGCGCCGAGTGCAGGGGAGGGTTTGCGGTCGAACTTGCCGACAACGGTGCCGCCAAACCGGGTGCCGCGGCCCTGCGTGGCGAAGGCGCGTGGCGCGAGAACCTGCTGGCCGCACTGACCGGCGCGCGAGCGCGACTGGTGCGGTTTCCGGTCATCGATGCCGAGCAACAGCTGATCCATCTGGAATGCCCGCTGCGCCTGCAGCTCGAAATCGACGGCGATTACGAACCGGCCGCCGCCTGGTTGCCGCTGGCGCTGCGCAGCCGGCTGACTGCCGGCATCGACGAGCTGGCGGTTCGACTCGCGCTCGATGAAATCTCGACCCGCGGCCAGCCCTTGTGCGTCAACCTGTCGCCGGCCTCGCTGCAGGACAGTGGCTTTGCCGCACGGCTGCGTGGCCTGCTGACGCAACGCCCTGCGCAGGCGCGCCTGCTGTCGCTGGAAGTCAACGAAACCGCTGCCGTCGAGCAGTTCGAACTGGTTCAGGAATTGTCGGCGCAGCTGCGACCGCTCGGCATCCGGCTCGGCCTTGAACACGCCGGCCAGCGGCTCGCGCGGATCGAGCGGCTGTTCGAGGCTGGCCTCGACTATGTCAAGCTCGATGCCGCGGTGATCCATGGCATCGACAGCGACAACGCACGCGCCGGCTTCCTGCGCAGCCTGGTGCTGATGCTGCACGGCCTGTCGATCCAGGTGATCGCCGAAGGCGTCGGCACGAAGGCGGAGGCGGCGGCTGCGTGGCAGGCTGGCGTCGACGGACAGACCGGTGCCTGGGCGAGCGCGTTGCGCGCCGACCTGGTCGGCTGAGTCTCGCGCGCAGGGCGGCTGATCGCCGGCAGCCCACGTTGGTCGCCAAAAAAAGGGAGCCTCGCGGCTCCCTTTTTGCGCTGGCCCGCTCCGAACCGGAGCGGCCCTCGATGGCTTGATCAGTCGGTCAGCAGCTTGCCGTTCTGCAGCAACGCGTTGATGATCTCTGCGTCGGAAGCATTCGCGCCGAGGTTCAGCGCAACGTCCAGCTTGACGCCGGTCAGCGTGATCGTCTGATTGACCTGACGGCCATTGGTGCTCGAATCGCCCGGAGCGAAATTGTCCGATGTCGACGTGAAGCCGCCCGAGTTGCTGATCCGGATGACGGTGTCCGCACCGCTCGTATCGAAATCGAGGTAGCGTTCCAGGCTTCCCGCGACATTTCCGGTCAGGGCCTTGTTCTCGCCCTGCAACAAATCACGCAGGTCGATCACGTCGCCACCTTGCGCGACCGGAGCCACATCGAAATCGACGATCGTGTCGATCGCGAAACCGGAACTGTTGCTTCCGGTACCACGCGCCACCCCTTGATCGCCGAAGCGCCAGGCAAAGACGTCCGATCCGGCGCCGCCGGTCAGCGTGTCGTTGCCGGCACCGCCGTACAGCGTGTCATTGCCGTTGCCGCCGTTCAGCGTGTCGTTGCCAGCGCCGCCGTAGAGATCGTCGTTGCCATCGAGCCCGTTCAACGTGTCGTTGCCGCCATTGCCGACGATGATGTCGTTGGTGGCGCGGCCGTTCAGGACGTCGTTGCCTTCGGTACCTCGGATGAACGGATTCGGCACCGTCACCGTCAGGCTCGACCCCACGGTATCGCCGTCCAGGTCGGAGATCTGGAAGCCGAACACCTCCTGCAGTCCGTTCGGCGGCAGCGACGAACTCGGCGCCACCGTATAGGTGAACGCACCATCGTCCATGTCGACCGCGATCTTGCTGTTTTGCAGCGTCGTCACCGTCAACTGGTTGTCGGTGGTATCGAAGACCCCCCGGTTCGTACCGCCGGTGACGGTGATGGAACCGCCATTCGCCGGGTTGTAGGTATAGGTCACACCGTCGACCGTCAACGACTTGACGAATGCCGGGCCGTCGGCACCGGGGCCGGCGGTCACGCTGCCGGTCATCAGGTTGCCGTCGACTCGTGGCCGGATCGAATCTGCGAGCGCCTGGTCGAGGTCGGCAAAGCTCTGTACCACGATGCCGTCCTTTTCCTCGTTGGCACGGCCGTCGTAGGCGATCGGATTAAGCGTCGGCGTGTCGCCGGGTTGCAGCGCGCCGCCGAAGCCGAGTGCAAACGAATCAACCTTGTTGGCGACCAGGAAGGCTTTCCATGCGGCTTCCTCCTGAGCCTGGATACCGAGGTCCGGATTGGTCTGCCCCGACTGGCCGGTACCGACCAGCGGCGGGTCGTCGCCCGGTTGGGTCCCCGGGGGCACCAGCGTATCGACGGTGCCCGCGGCATAGGTCGGCAGGCCGTCGGACATGAAATAGGCGACGTTCTGTGAGCTCGGCGTGGCGAGTTTGCCGGCCGATCCGAACAGGTTGATCGCGTCGGCCAGTGCCTCGTCGTAGTTGGTGCCGCCGCCGGCGTTCAACGTCGCCAGCAAGGCCCGCGCCGCGCCGACCGTCAGCCACGTCGTGCCGAGTTCATTGGCATGGGTACCGAAGGTGACCAGCCGGACCCGGACATCGCCGAGTTCGTCATAGCGGTCGATCAACCTGCTGATCGACTGGATCGCTGCCTGGAGGCGCGTCGGATTGCCGGGCAGGCCGGTATCCTGCGTGCCCATCGATCCCGACACGTCGAGTACGAACATCACGTTCGTATCGACACCGGTCACCGGCGCCACCAGGGTCAGCGGCGTGGCAACCCCCGGCGTGTCGTCGGCAATCGCGACCGACAGCGTTGCCGGCGGCGAGACCAGACCGCCCGGATCGGTGGCCGTCAGCTGGAAGGTGTAGGCCAGCGAATCGGTCGGGTTGCCACTGACCAGATGGTCGAGTGGCTTGAACAGCGTGAACGTATACGTATTCGCGGTCGCGTCGAGCTTCAGCGTCGCAACCGTTTCGGTGCCGGCTCGGCCGGTCAGCGTCTGGCCGTCGGCAGAACGGGTCCAGACCACCGCCGTGCCGCCCGACGTGAAGTTCTGCGTCGGCAGCGCGGCCTGCAGCGTGAACGGTCCGCCTTCCGGATCGGTGATCGTCAGGTTGCCGGTGAAGGTCGATACCGGCGTCGTGCCCGGCACCGGAATGCCACCCGGCAGTGCCTCTTCGGAAACCGCAGCAACTCCTTGCACCGCCAGATTCGGCGGTGTGTCGTTGTCGAGGATGTTGCCAGTCGCGCTCTTCGATCCCGATGCGTCACCGACGGTCAGCAACAGCGTCTCGGTCGGCTCGGTCAGCGTGTCGTCGACCGTTGGCACGGTCACCGTGAAGGTCTGCACGCCAGGGGGCACGACCAGCTTGCCGGCTGCGATCGTGACCCCATTGCTGAAGCTGGCGTTGGTCAGGTTCGGGTTGTAGTCGGCATTCGGCGTTGCGGTGCTGCCGCCGCCGCCCAGCGCCACGTCATAACGCGCCGTACCCTTTGTCGCTTCGCTGAGGGTGACGGTGTAGACGAGGTTGTTGCCTTCGACGACCGAATTCGGATTCGGATCGAAGCCGATGTTGGTGACGCTCGGTTGGTCGTTGTCGAGGATGTTGCCGGTGGCGGTCTTCGAACCCTTGGCGTCACCGACGGTCAGCGGCAGCGTCTCGGTGAACTCGACCGCGGTGTCGTCGATCGTCGGCACCGTGACAGTGAAGCTGGTCACGCCGGCCGGCACGATCAGCTTGCCGGTCGCCGGGTCGCGGGTGACGCCGTTGCTGAAGCTGGTGTTGCCGAGCGTCGGGTTGTAGTCGTCGCCCGGGGTCGCGGTACCGCCGCCCAACGTGATGTCGTAGCTCGCGACCGCCTTCGTCGCCTCGGTCAGCGTGACCTTGTAGACGAGGTTGTTGCCTTCGACCACTGTATTCGGGTTCGGGTCGAAGGTGATGCTGTCGACGCCCGGCTGGTCGTTGTCGAGGATGGTGCCGACCGCGGTCTTCGAGCCCTTCGCGTCACCGACGGTCAGGCTGACGGTTTCCGGGTTCTCGACGATGGTGTCGTCGTTGGTCTTGACGGTGGCGGTGAAGCTGGTGACGCCAGCCGGCACGACGAGTTGGCCGGTGATCGGATCAACCGTCACGCCATTGCTGTAGGTGGTCGCGTTCGACACATAGTCGGCGCCCGCCGTTGCGGAATCGCCTGCTGCGCCGAGCCCGACGGTATATCGCGCGGTCGCCTTTGTCGCCTCGGTCAGGGTGACCGTATAGACGAGGTTGCCGCCCTCGACGACCTGGTTCGGATTCGGATCGAAGCTGATGCTGTCGACGCCCGGCTGGTCGTTGTCGAGGATGCTGCCGGTGGCAGTCTTCGAACCCTTGGCATCACCGACGGTCAGCGGCAGCGTCTCGGTGAACTCGACCGCGGTGTCGTCGATCGTCGGCACCGTGACGGTGAAGCTGGTCACGCCGGCCGGCACGATCAGCTTGCCGGTCGCCGGGTCGCGGGTGACGCCGTTGCTGAAGCTGGTGTTGCCGAGCGTCGGGTTGTAGTCGTCGCCCGGGGTCGCGGTACCGCCGCCCAACGTGATGTCGTAGCTCGCGACCGCCTTCGTCGCCTCGGTCAGCGTGACCGTGTAGACGAGGTTGTTGCCCTCGACGACCTCGTTCGGGTTCGGATCGAATGTGATGCTGTCGACGCCCGGCTGGTCGTTGTCCAGGATGGTGCCGACGGCGGTCTTCGAGCCCTTCGCGTCACCGACGGTCAGGCTGACGGTTTCCGGGTTCTCGACAGTGGTGTCGTCGTTGGTCTTGACGGTTGCGGTGAAGCTGGTAACGCCGGCCGGCACGACGAGTTCGCCGGTGGTCGGATCAACCGTCACGCCATTGCTGTAGGTGGTCGCATTCGACACATAGTCGGCACCGGCCGTTGCGGTGTCGCTTGCAGCGCCGAGCGCGACGGTATAACGCGCCGTGGCCTTCGTCGCCTCGGTCAGCGTGACCGTATAGACGAGGTTGCCGCCCTCGACGACCTGGTTCGGGTTCGGATCGAAGCTGATGCTGTCGACGCCCGGCTGGTCGTTGTCGAGGATGGTTGCGGTCGCCGTCTTCGAACCCTTGGCATCACCGACCGTCAGGCTCAGCGATTCCGGATCCTCGACGATGGTGTCGTCATTGGTCTTCACCGTTGCGGTGAAGCTGGTGACGCCCACCGGCACGACCAGCTTGCCGGTCGTCGGGTCAACGGTCACGCCGTTGCTGTAGGTGATCGAGCCGGGCACATAGTCGGCACCCGCGGTTGCGGTATCGGTCGCATTGCCCAGGGCAACGTCGTATTGGGAGACGGTCTTGGTCGCCTCGGTCAGCGTGATCGTGTAGACGACGTCACCGCCCTCGATGACCGAATTCGGATTCGGGTCGAAGTCGATGCCTTTCACGCCAGGCTGGTCGTTGTCGAGAATGCTGCCGTTGCCGGTCTTCGAGACGGTTCCGTCACCAATCGTCAGCGGCAGCGACTCGGTCGACTCGACCTCGGCGTCGTCGACCGTCGCCACGGTGACCTTGAAGCTCGTGACGCCGGCCGGCACGACGATGACGCCGGTCGCCGGGTTGATCGTCACGCCATTGCTGAAGGTCGCGTTCGGGTTGTAGTCGGCGCCGCTGGTCGCGGTGCCGCCACCGAGATTGAAGTTGTAGAACGATGCGACTTCGGTCGGACCGGTCAGCGTGACGTCGTAGACGAGCGCATTGCCCTCGACGACGCTCGGGCTGGTGATCGCCGCGACGTCGGGCGACGGCTTGATGTCGATCGTTACCGTGGCGGTATCGCTGCCGCCGCGTCCGTCGTTGATCGTGTAGCCGAACGAGGTCAGGCCGTTGAAATGCGAATTCGGCGTGAACGACAGCGAGCCATCGGTCTTCATCACGATCTTGCCGTCGGCCACCGTGATCGGTGGCGTCGCGGGAGTGATCGGCTGGCCGTTGATGTGGGTGATCGTCAGCGGGTCGAAGTCCGGATCGGTGTCGTTTGCGCGTGGGTCGAAGGTCAGCACGGTGTCTTCGTTGCCGCGCAGCGGATCGTCGTTGGCGTCCGGCGGATCGTTGACATCGTCGACGACGATGCGCACGGTGCCGACATCGGTCGCGGTGCCGTCGCTGACGGTGTAGTCGAACTTGACCGGGCCGTTGAACAGCGGCACTGGCGAGAAGGTCAGCGTACCGTCCGCGTTCAGCGTCACGGTGCCGATCTTGTTCGGCGTCGGCGATGTGTCGAACAGATCGACGCCGGTCGTTGCATTGATCGGCTGGCCATTCACCTGCGTGACGGTCAGCGGATCGTTGTCTGCATCGGTATCGTTGGCCAGCACAGCGACCGTCACCGGCACGCCTTCGCGCGTGTTGCCGGTATCGTCGACCGCGACCGGGCCGTCGTTGACGCCGGTGACGGTGATCGTCAGCGTCGTCGTCGCGTTCAGGCTGCCGTCGGTGACGGTGTACGAGAACTGATCGGTGCGGCTGTCGCCGTCGTCGAGCGCCTGAGCGGCGTCACTCGGTTTGTACTGGTAGCTGCCATCGGCATTCAGCGTCAGCGTGCCCCACAGACCAACAACCGCCTTGCCGACATTGGCCGCCAGGCCATTGACCGCGCCGACCGTCAGCGAGTCACCGTCGACGTCGGTGTCGCGTGCCGCCGGCGTCAGACCCTGGATCACGCCTTGGCTGGCAGGCCGCACCAGGTCCGTGTCCTCGTTGGTGGTATCGGTATCCGGATTGGCGGCCGGCGGATCGTTGACGCCACCGACCGTGACGTTGACGGTTGCGGTATCGGTGCCGCCCTGGCCGTCGGAAATGCCGTAGGTGAAGCTGCCGGTCACCGGGCCTTGCACGGCAGGGTCCGGCGTGAAGACGAGTTTGGGCTTGCCGCCGTCACTCGGATCGTTGATCAGCGTGACGCTGCCATTCGGCACGGTCACCGGCTGACCGAGCGTGATCGGCGTACCGTTGACGGTGGTGATGGTCAGCGTATCGCCGTCGACGTCGGTGTCGTTGCCGAGCACGTTGATCGTGATCGGTGTCCTCTCCGGCGTATTGACGGTGTCGTTGACCGCATCCGGCGGATCGTTGACCGGTGTCACGGTGACCGCGACTTCGGCGGTGACCGGTGTAAGCCCGTCGCTGATGGTGTAGTTGAAGTTGGCCGGACCGTTGTAGTCCTTGGCCGGGGTGAACAGCAGCTGTTCCTTGCCGGCCTCGATCACCAGTGTGACCGTGCCTTGCGTTGTGCCGTTCGGCCCGACGACAAAGACGCCGGGGCCACCGACGGTGACCGGCGTGCCATTGACTGCCTGGATGGTCAGCACGTCGCCGTCGGCATCGCTGTCGTTGGCCAGCACATCGATCAGCACCGGCGTATCTTCCGGCGTGATCGCGACGTCGTCACCTGCAGCCGGCGTATCGCTGACCGGCGTGACATTGATCGTCAGCGTATTCGGCGTCGGATCGAAAGCGCCGCCGGAATCCTGCACCGAGAAGGTGAAGCTGGCATACGGCGAGCCGTTTTCATCCTTGACGGGGACGAATTTGAGCGAGCCCGCGGCGATCTTGTCGACCGTGATCAGCGCGCCGGCAACAACGGCCACGCCGTCCAGCTGCAGACTGCCCTTGGCAGGCAGCGTATCGATGCGAACCGCGGCGAAGGTGTCGCCGACGTCCGGATCGCTGAATCCGAAATTGGCAACGGTGACGGTATACGGCACGTCTTCCGGCGTGGACTCTTCGGCATCCGTGCCGGCCGGCGGATCGTTGACCGGAATGCCCTGCAGCGTGACCTCGGCGGTGTCGGATCCGCCGCGGCCGTCGCTGATCGTGTAGTTGAACTTCTGCGAGCCGTTGAAATTCTCGTTCGGTGACCAGCTCAGCTGGGTCGTCCCCGGGGTGTTGCCCTCGACCATACGGATCGTGCCGTTGGCGAGCTGGATCGGCGGGCTGCCGAGCGAGATCGGTGTGCCGTTGACGGCAGTGATCGTCAACTGGTCACCGTCGACGTCGATGTCATTGGCGCGCGGATCGAAGGCGGTGACGGTGTCCTCGGTGAAGCGGATCACGTCGTCGCGGGCGTCAGGCGGATCGTTGACGTCGTCGACGACGATGCGCACGGTGCCGACATCGGTCGCGGTGCCGTCGCTGACCGTGTAGTCGAACTTGACCGGGCCGTTGAACAGCCTGACTGGCGTGAAGGTCAGCGTGCCGTCCGAGTTGATCGTCACGGTGCCGATCTTGTTCGGCGTCGGCGCGGTGTCGAACAGGTCGACTGGTGTCGTCGCGTTGATCGGCTTGCCGTTGACCTGGGTGACGGTCAGTGCGTCACCGTCGACGTCGATGTCGTTTGCGAGCACCGGCACGATGACCGGCGTGTTTTCCGGCGTCACCGCCGAGTCATCGACTGCCACCGGGCCGTCGTTGACGCCGGTGACGGTGATCGTCAGCGTCGTCGTCGTCGACAGCGTGCCGTCGGTGATGGTGTACGAGAACTGGTCGATCTCGCTCTCGCCGTCGTCGAGACCGTTCGCGGCGTCGTTCGGCTGGAAGCGGTAGCTGCCGTCGGCATTCAGCGTCAGCGTGCCCCAGGTGCCGGCGACAGCCTTGCCGACACTGGCGGCAAATCCGTTGACCGCGCTGACCGCGATCGTGTCACCGTCCGGGTCGAAGTCGCGGGCGGCCGGCGAACGGCCCTGGATCACGCCTTCGGCAGCCGGCCGAACCAGCGTCGAATCCTCGTTGATGGTGTCGGTATCGGGGTTGGCGATCGGCGCCTCGTTGACGCCGCCGACCGTGACCCGCACGGTTGCGGTATCGCTGCCGCCCTGGCCATCGCTGATGCCATAGGTGAAGGTGCCGGTCGCCGGACCCTGCACGCCGGCATCCGGCGTGAAGACGAGCTTCGGCTTGCCGTTGTCATTGGCGTCGTTGATCAGCGTGATCGTGCCGTTCGGAACGCTCACCGTCTGTCCGACCGTGATCGGCGTGCCATTGATGCTGGTGATCGTCAGCGGGTCACCGTCGATGTCGGAGTCGTTGCTGAGCACGTTGATCGTGATCGGCGTGCGCTCCGGCGTATTGACCGAATCGTCGACGGCGTCCGGCGCATCGTTGACCGGCGTCACGGTCACCTTCACCTGCGCGTTCACAGGGGTCAGGCCGTCGGTCACCGTGTAGTTGAAATCGGCCGGGCCGTGGTAGTTCGGCGCCGGCGTGAACAGCAGTTGCTGCTTGCCGTTCTCGACCACCAGCGTGATGCTGCCGCGTGCCACGTTGCCTGGGCCGGCGATGAAGACCGGCGCGCCGCCAACCGTGACCGGGGTGCCGTTGACCGCAGAGATCGTCAGCACGTCGCCGACGTCGGCGTCGGTGTCGTTGGCCAGCACGTCGATCAGCACCGGCGTGTCTTCCGGCGTCCGCGCGTTGTCGTCGCCGGCAGCCGGCGAATCGCTGACCGGTGTGACATTCAGCGTCAGCGTATTCGGCGTCGGGTCGAACAGGCCGGTCGAATCCTGCACCGAGAACGTGAAGCTCGCATACGGCGAACCGTTTTCATCGGGCGCCGGGACAAATTTCAACGCACCGCCGCGGATCTGATCGACAGTGATCAATGCGCCAGCGGCAATCGGTGAGCCATTCAGTTGCAAGCTGCCCTTGGCCGGCAGCGTGTCGATGCGGACCGCAGCAAAGCTGTCCTCCGGATTCGGGTCGCTGAAGCCGAAATTCGCGACGGTCACGGTATAGGCAATGTCTTCAGGCGTCGTCTCGACACTGTCGCGGCCGGACGGCGGCAGTGCCGGGTCGGGCGTCACGGTGATGAAGACGGTCGAGATGTCGGTCCCGCCGTTGCCGTCGTCGACGATGACCTGGAACTGGTCTTCGCCGCTGAAATCGAGGCCCGGGATGTATGTCCAGCTGCCGTCCGGATTGACGACGACCGAGCCATTGCTCGGTGGCGTGCTGCGGGTGTAGGTCAGGCTGTCGCCGTCGATGTCGGTCGCCTTGACGACGCCGCTGACCGGCGTATCTTCCATCGTCGTGACCCGGTAGTTGCCGGTGAACGGGTCATTCGGGTTGGTGCTCGGGATGACGTTCGGGTTCGGGTCGACCACCGGCACGCCGTCCGGGCCTTCCGGCACGGTGCCGGCCACCGGCGCATCGTTGACCGGCGTCACGGTGATCGTCACCGGCGCGGTGTCGGACCGGGTATTCGAGTTGTCGGTGACGAAGAATTCGATGTTGCCCGGGTTGCCGAAGAAGTTCGGCGCCGGTTGGAAGACCAGATTGGCTGCCTCTTCGGGCGTCAGCACGGTGTTGGCGGCGATCGGCGTGCCGTCGGCCTTGATCAGCAGGCCACCGGTCGGCACCTTGATCACAGTGACGCTGACGATGAAGCCGTCGGGATCGCGGCCGGTCAGCGCAACCGGCAGCAGCGAATCCTCGGGCACCGTCAGCGCCCCCGGAATGGCGACCGGATCGTTGGCATTGACCGGAATCTGTGTCTGCGCGATGCGGTCACGGTCGAAGAAGACCGTTTGCGTGAAGTCGGCGCTGGTCGTCGTCTCGGTGATGCGATCGACCCGCAGTCCCGGCTGCAGCGAGCCCGCACCGCCGGCTGCCGGCTCGTCATCGTCTTCCGGCGGCCGCTGCGCGACGGTGACGATGTCCGGGTTCAACTGCACGATGCCGTCCTGCGAGGTCAGGATCACGTCGCCCTTGACGACGATGTCGCCGATCTGCAGCGGACGCATCTTGCCGTCTGGCCCCTTGATCATCGCCAGCCCCCAGATGCCGGTGACTTTGCCAGAGACGGTTTGAATCATTGTGGGCATTTAGAACTCCTGTCGTTTGGGGACTGGCAAGGCCAGAGTCGAACAAATTGTTTCAGAACGGCGAACCGTATGGGGGGTCTTATCTAATCATTACGCAGCGAATTTCGTGATGCAGTTCGCCAATCATGGCCTATCCGGCGCAATAAGAACAGCGGTTTGATGACGGCCGCCAGCCGATGTGGGCTGGCTGGCCTCCCGGCAGGAAACCGGTCCATCGGCTTCGGCAGCAATCGGCCTGACTTGAGCGAAAGCGCGACGAGAGACTTGCCAGCCGTGACACAGGTCACGGAATCGGCGCAAAGCGGGGGTCAGCGCTCGGTCAACGCGTAGGCCTTGGCCTTCAGCACCGGCTTCAGCAGATACGACAACACCGTCTTGTTGCCGGTCAGGATGTCGACCTCGGCGGTCATGCCGGGAATGATCGGCATCTTCGCGTTGAAGTTGGGTTTGCTGGTTTTCACCCGCACCAGGTAGAACGCATTGCCGCGTTCATCGACGGTGGTGTCCGGGCTGATGTTGTCGACCGTCGCATCGAGACCGCCGTAGATCGAGAAATCGTAGGCGGTGAACTTGACGGTGGCATGCTGGCCCGGGTGGATGAAGGCGATGTCCTTCGGCTGCACCTTCGCCTCGAGCACCAGCTGGTCGTCGAGCGGAACGATCTCGACGATGTCCTTGCCCGGCGTCACGACGCCGCCGACGGTATTGGCGAGCAGCCGCTGCACCCGGCCGCGCACCGGGCTCTTCACCTGCGATTTGTCGACCCGGTCGAGCAGCGCCACCTGGCCCTCGCTCAGCGCATTGAGCTTGCCCATCACGTCGGCCATGTCGCGCCGCGCCTCGTTGCGGAAGGCCAGTTCGGTTTCCTGCACCTTGCGCTCGGCCTCGCGGATCGACGCCTGTACGCGCGAGATCTGCGCATTCGCCTGTTCGACCTCGCCGCGGCTGCGCGACACTTCTCGGTCCAGCCGCAGGATGTCCATTTCCGACACCGCGCCGCTGGACAGCAGCGGCTTGGTCTTGTTCAGTTCCTGGCGGTTCATCGCCAGCGAACGTTCGGCCGACTGCCTGCGGGCCGTCACCTCGCTCAGTTCCTGGCGGCGCTGCAGCACCTGCTGGCGGTTGATCGCAACCATCGTATTGAGCTCGGACAGCTTGTTTTCGTACAGGCTGCGCTCCTCGTCGAGGATGCGATCCTCCTCGCCACCCTTCGATTCGACCTTCGGCGGCTTGAACGACGTGCCTTCGGCCAGCGCGCGCAGGCGAGCCAGGCGGGCGCGCAGCGCAAATCCCTGGGCGGCGCTTTCGCGCACGCCGGAGGTGGCGCGGGTCTCGTCGATCTTCAGCAGCAGCTGGCCTTCCTCGACGACATCGCCCTCGCGGACCAGAATCTCCGAGACGACGCCGCCGTCCAGCGACTGCACGACCTGCAGCTGGCGCGACGGGATCACCCGGCCGTCGCCCTTCGTCACCTCCTGCACATGCGCCAGCGAGGCCCAGACGATCAGCATCACCAGCACGCCGATCGCCGAGCGGACGATCACCTGGGCGCGCTGGGTCTTGCGGCGCGACATCACGACGTCGGCCTCGAGCTCGAACTTGGCGAATTGCGCCGACAGCTCGGCCTCGTCACCGGCACCGCTGCCGAGGATGCGCCGCGTCAGCGGCGACAACAGCTTGCGGATCGGCTCGAGTACCGCCACTCCGGCGCGGTGCATCAGCACCAGCACCCGTGGCCGCGGATCGGGGCCGGACGGTTTGGCAGCTGCCGGACGTTTGACGGTGATCTTCTGTTCCATCATGCAGCCCTCGCGATGCGGCCGCTGGCCAGGGCTTCCATGATGCGCTCACGTGGCCCGTCGGCGACCACCTTGCCGCCGTCGATGACGATCACGCGGTTGACCATCGCCAGCATCGAGGTGCGGTGCGTCACCAGCACCACCGTTTTGTCCTGGGCAAAGGCAGCCATCCGGTTGGTGATCTGCCCTTCGGTCGAGAAGTCCATCGCGCTGGTCGGCTCATCGAGCAGCAGGATCGGAGAATTGTGCAGCAGCGCGCGGGCGATGCCAACGCTTTGCCGCTGTCCGCCGGACAGCGATTCGCCGCGTTCGCCGACCGGCATGTCGAAGCCTTCCGGGTGGCGGTTCACATGCTCGGCGAGGCCGGCGACCTCGGCTGCGGCAACCACCGCTGAATCGTCGGCATACGGCAGCCCGAAGGTGATGTTGTCGCGCAGGCTGCCGTAGAACAGCGTGACGTCCTGCGAGACGCTGGCGACGTTGCGCCGCACGTCGGCCGGGTCGAGCTGGCGCAGGTCGATGCCGTCGAGCAGCACTGCGCCGTCGGTCGGCTGGTACAGGCCCATGATCAGCCGCAGGATCGTCGATTTCCCGGAGCCGACGCGGCCGATCAGCGCCACCCGCTCGCCGGCGGCGATCTTGAAGCTGACGCCTTCGAGCGCCGAATCCTTGCGCTCCGGATAGCTGAAGCGGACATTGCGGAACTCGATATCGCCGCGCAGCATCGGCCGCTGGATGAAGGTCTTGCCTTCCGGGCGCTCGACCTCGTTGTCCATCACCTTGTTCAGTGACTCGAGCGCGGTGCGTGCGCCCTGGTACTGCATCAGCAGGCCGATGATCTGGCTGGCCGGCGCCAGCGAGCGCGACGACAACATGCTGGCAGCAATCAACGCACCCATCGTCAGCTCGCGCTGGCTGATCAGGTAGACGCCGATCACGATCATCACGACCCAGACCGACTGCGTCATCGTGTTCGTGATGTACATCGCCCGCGACGACAACGCACGGATCTTCACGTTGGTCTTTGCGAGGAACAGGTTGGTGCGCTCCCAGCGCGACTGGATCACGCCTTCCGCACCCTGCGACTTGATCGTCTCGATGCCTCCGAGGCTCTCGATCAGTACGCCGTTGCGCGCGGCAGCGGCCTTGTAGGTCGTTTCGGACAGCTCGTGCAGCCGGTGCTGCATCACATAGCCCATGATCATGATCAACGTGAACGCGATCACCGGAGGGATCGCCAGCCACGGCGAGATCCACGCCAGCACCGCGATGAACAGCAGCGCGAACGGCAGATCGATCAGCGTCGTCACGGTGCCCGATGCGATGAAGTCGCGCACCTGCTCGAAGCCGCGCAGATTCGATGCGAACGAACCGATCGACTGCGGCCGGTTCTCGAGCTTCATGCCGAGCACCTTCTCCATCAGCGTCGCCGAGATCTTCACGTCGATCCGCGCGCTGGCCTCGTCGACGAAGTGGCTGCGCAAGATCCGCATGAAGAGGTCGGCGCAGATGATCAGCACGACGCCGATCGACAAGGCCCACAGCGTCTCGACCGCATTGTTCGGCACGACGCGGTCGTAGACGTTCATCGAGAACAGCGGAATCGCCAGCGCAAACACGTTGACCAGCAGCGCCGCCCACAAGACGTCTCGGTAGACGCCGCGCTGCTGCAGCACCGCGCTCCAGAACCAGTGTTCGGACTTGATCTTGCGCACCTCGGGCGTGCGCTTGTCGAAGCGGAAATGAGGCCTGACGAACAGCGTCACGCCGATGTAGCGCTCGGCCAGCTGTTCGAGCGTCATCGTCACCGCGCCCTGGCCGGTCTCGGGCAGCAGCAGCCGGGCGACCTCGCCGTCGTCTTCCCAGCCGAGCAGCACGCAGGCCTGGTTGTTCGCGAGGACCAGGATGGTCGGCAGCGTCGCCGCGTCGATCTGATCGAGCGCGATGCGCTGCAGCTTGGTCGTCATGCCGGCGCGTGCGGCGGCCCGTTCGGCCAGATCGAGTGTCATCCGCGCGCCGCGGCCATTGCCGAGCGGCAGGCCGGCCGACAGCGATGCCCGGGTTGCCGGGCTGCCGTGCAGCCGGCAGATCTCGACCAGGCAATCGAGCAGCGGATCGGGATGGATCAGGTCTTCGCGCAACCGCTGAACTTCGGCAATGACCGGCCCGTTGCCGGCTTGCGGCGGGTTGCCGGCCGCCGCTGGGCGTGCGGCGGCTGGACCCTCCGGTGGCGCCATGCTGATGTTGGCAGTCACCTTTTGCGGCGTGGGTGCAGCGGCAGCCGCAGGAACGAGCGGTGTGGTTGAAGTGGCATTCGACATTGGTGGGAATTCGCTCCTGTCAGGCTATATCGGCACAGTGCAGCGTGAATTGACCTGTCTGGCGGTCTTCGAAAAAAAACTGCAGTGTCGCCCGCACGGTGCGAAATGCCAGTTGCTCCCACGGAATCTCGTGTTCGCGGAACAGTCTTGCCTCGATCGTCTCCGGCCCGGGCGCGAAGTCGGTGTCGAGCAGTCGCGCCCGGTAATACATGTGGACCTGGCTGACGCGGGTCACGTTCAGCAGGGTGTACAGGCCCTGCATCTCGACATGCGCGCCGGCCTCCTCGATGGTTTCGCGCAGCGCGCCTTCGGCCGTCGTCTCGCCTTGCTCCATGAACCCTGCCGGCAGCGTCCACATGCCATGACGCGGCTCGATGTTGCGTTTGCACAGCAGCACCTGTTCGCCCCAGACCGGCAGCGTGCCGACGACGTTCAGCGGATTCTCGTAATGGATCGTGCGACAGGCACTGCACACAGCCCGTTCCCTGTTGTCGTCCGGCGGTACTTCGTAACGCACCTTGTTGCCGCAGCTTCGGCAGTGCCGGATCGATCGGATTTCAAGCATGGCGTCGAGTGTAGCGGTGCAATCGGTGCCGTCCGAGGAGCCGGCACGGCATCGCCCGCGGGTCGGCATGGCATCATTCGGCGCAAGCAGAACAAGCCAACAGGAGAGAGTGATGAGCCATGTGATTCCCGCGCCGCGCGCGGCTGTGATACCGGTGCGCGGCGAAGCCGCCGATGCGTCGTTTCCGGTCAGGCGGGTTTATTGCGTCGGCCGCAACTATGTCGAACATGCGATCGAGATGGGTTTTACCGGCCGCGAGCCGCCGTTCTTCTTCCTGAAGCCGGCCGACAATGTGCTGGTCGTTGCCGAAGGCGAAACCGGCCGGATGCACTATCCGAGCCTGACGAAAAGCCTGCACCATGAGGTCGAACTGGTGATGGCGATCGGCAAGGGCGGGCGCGACATCGCCGCCGCCGATGCAATGGACCATGTCTGGGGATATGGCGTCGGTCTCGACATGACGCGCCGCGACCTGCAGGGCCAGATGAAGAAGGAAGGGCGGCCGTGGGAGATCGGCAAATCCTTCGAGCAGTCGGCGCCGATCGGGCCGCTGGTCAGCGCTGCGAACTGCAGCATCACGCCGGACACGAAGATCGAATTGAAGGTCAACGGCGAAGTGCGCCAGAGCAGCGTGATCGGCAAGCTGATCTGGAGCATGCCGGAGATCATCGAGCATGTGTCGAAGGCCTGGACGCTGGAACCCGGCGACCTGATCTTCACCGGCACGCCGGAAGGGGTTGCGGCGGTTGTAGCCGGTGACCTGCTCGAGGCTTCGGTCGACGGCGTCGGCAGCCTGCGGCTGCAGATCGTCGACTGACCCGAGGCGCGCTGCTGTCAGATCTGCAGCGGCGCCGCGTAGCCGGTCATCTCGAGGTAGCCATGGCCGAGCAGCCGGCCGCGGCCGGCGTCGCGCAAGCGGCTCAGGCCTTCCCAGTAGACGGCGCCGGTGCTGCGCCGGCTGTCGAGTTCCTGGTCGTCGAACAAGGCCTCGAGATGGAAGCGGCCGGCGGGCGTCTCGATCAGCCATTCGACCGGATAGTCGGCCTGGGTGTGCGGGCTGCGCCAGCGCCGCCGGGCGCTGAAGACGACCTCGTCGGCGGCAAAATTGCGACCCGGGTTTCCTGGCTGGCGCCAGCTGCCGCCGGCATACAGCGCGCTGCCGTCGGCGCGGCGCAGCCGGAACGCCGTCAAGACGCTGCCGTCGTCGAGATTGATGCCGATCCAGTCCCAGCCGACCGCATCGGCGGCAAGCAGGCTGTTGCTCCATTCGTGATCCAGCCAGGCCTTGCCCTGCACCGCGAGACGCTTGCCGTCAATCGACAGCCTACCGGCCGCTCGCAGCTGCGGTTGGCTGTAGTAATGGCTGGCCTGCGCCGGCTGCGGGCCCTTGCGCGAATAACCGGCGTCGCCCTGCAACAGCAGCGCTTGAGTCGACTCAAAACTCAGCTCGAAGCCGAAACCGGCGTCCACGCTGTCGATGCGGGCAGCGTAGCGGCTCGCCGCCGGGATGCCCTCGCGGCGCAGCCGCCAGTTGCGCAGCCAGACCTCGGTATCCCCGGTTTTTGCGTCGGCCACCTCGAAGCCGCTGCGCGCCGCTGCCTGGTCATGGCGCAGCCGGCGCTCGGCGACGCTGCTCAATGCACCGTGGGCGAGCACCAGTTGCTGCGCGGCAAACCGGCTCGGATGATCGGGCGCAATGCCGGTGCGGACGCGGAAAAAGGTCAGCTGGAAGCCGAATGCCGGCGTGGGCTGCCCGGACCCGTCGACCGTCAGCGCGCCGGTGATGTACCACCACTCGATGCGGGTATCGGGATGGGCGCCGAAATCGGCGGGAAACACCAGCGGTCGGCGCGAGACGCCGCGTGCGGTTTCGCCGCCAGGCGGGCTCGCTGCCGCGCCGATCGCCAGCGCCGGCCAGCTGCCGGCTGCGGCGATCAGCGGGGTTGAACAAAAACGTCGTCGCAGCATCGAAGCCGAGCATGACACATCATCAGAACTCTACCGTTGCCGATCACCAGAGCCGCATGCTGATCTATGCCAATGCAATGCACCACCTGCACCACGGCCGGCAGGAAATGTTCCGCGGCCGGCTGGTGCCGTGTGTCGAAGTGCCGCAACGTGTCGACCATGTGCTGGCTGAACTGGCGCGCCGGCCGCTCGGCGAGCAACGCCAGGCGCCAGCCGACGGGCTCGACGCCGCGCTGCTCACGGTCCATGCGCCGGACTATCTGCAGTTCCTCGCCACCGCCTGGGACCAGTGGTTGGCGATCGATCCGGCGAACGCCGAATACGACGTATTGCCGTCGGTCTGGCCGGTGCGTGGCATGCGGCGCGACATTGTTCCGGCCAACTTCTCGGCCCGGGTGGGCCTGTACAGCTTCGATGCCGGCACGCCGCTGACCGCCGGCAGCTGGACGGCGGCCCGCGAAGGCGCGGCCTGCGCGCTCGCCGCCGCGCGCGCCGTCTCCGCCGGCGAGGCGGGCAGTGCGCTGGCGTTGTCGCGCCCGCCTGGCCACCATGCCGGCGCCGAGTTCTTCGGCGGCTACTGCTTCCTGAACAACTCGGCGCTGGCGGCGCAGGTGCTGCGCGACAGCGGCTGCGAGCGCGTCAGCGTGCTCGACATCGACTATCACCACGGCAACGGCACGCAATCGATCTTCTACGAGCGCGCCGATGTGCAGACGATTTCGCTGCACGGCGATCCGCGCACCGAATACCCGTTCTACCTCGGTTTTGCCGACGAACGCGGCGCCGGCGCGGGCGTTGGCTTCAACCTGAACCTGCCACTGCCGCGCGGCACCGGTTTTGCCGACTGGCGCGCCGCGCTGGCGACAGCGCTCGATGCGGTGACGGGTTTTGCGCCGCAGGCGCTGGTGATCGCCGTCGGCGTCGACACCTTCGAGGGCGACCCGATCTCGGGTTTTCGCCTGCGCAGCGCCGACTACCTGGATATCGGCCGCGACATCCGCCGCGCGGTCGGCTCATTGCCGCTGGTCTGGGTCTTCGAAGGCGGATATGCGGTCGACGAGATCGGCGTCAACCTGGTCAATATCCTGGAAGGCTTCAGCGACGCAGCGTGAGCGTCAGTCGACCCGTTCAACGCCAGTGACCAGCGCGACGAAGCGGTCGATGCCGATGTTGCCGCCCGACAGCGTGACGCCGACGCGCTGGCCGGCAAAACGCTCGCGGTGCTGCATCAGCGCGGCCAGCGCGCAGGCGCCGGACGGTTCGACGACGAGTTTCATCCGGTCGAACAGGAATCGCATCGCCTCGACAACGACCGGATCGGGCACATCGAGGATGTCGGTGACCAGTTCGCGGATCACCTCGAACGGCTGCGGGCCGGTTGCCTGCGTCTGCTGGCCGTCGCAGATCGTCCGCGGCACCTCGTCCAGCTTGACGATCCGGCCGCTGCGCAGCGACTGCTGCACATCGTTGCCGCGCGCCGGTTCTGCGCCATAAACCTTGATCGCCGGCTGCAAGGCCTTTGCGGCGACCGCGCAGCCCGACAGCAGCCCGCCGCCGCCGGTACAGACGATCAATGCGTCGAGCGGGCCATCCGCTTCGGTCTGCTCGATCAGTTCGAGCGCCGTCGTGCCCTGGCCGGCCATCACCGGCAGGTGGTCGAACGGCGGGATCAACACGCTGCCGCGTTGTTCGCTGAGGCGGGCGGCGATCGCATCGCGGTCTTCGGTATAGCGGTCGTAGAGCACGACCTCGGCGCCATAGCCGCCGGTTGCCGCGAGTTTCAGTGGCGGCGCATCGTGCGGCATCACGATCGTCGCCGCGCAGCGGTGCAGCCGTGCGGCCAGCGCCACCGCCTGCGCATGGTTGCCAGAAGAGAAGGCGACGACGCCGCGGGCGCGCTCGGCATCGCTCAACACATTGACGGCGTTGTAGCCGCCGCGGAATTTGAACGCGCCCATCCGTTGCAGGTTTTCGCATTTCAGCAGCACCTGCATGCCGAGCAACTCGTCGAGCGTGCGCGAGCGAACCACCGGCGTGCGATGGGCAACGCCGGCAAGGCGGGCGGCGGCGGCCCGGACATCATCGAATTGCAGCATGGGCGCTCTTGTACAGCATTTCCTGGCAACTGCCGCCGGCGCTACCAGTCTTCCTTGACCGCCAGCACCATGTCGCGGCCGCCGGCCGCGCGGGCCGACAGCCACGCGGTCAGCGTGCCGGCCACCATCACTGCCAGGCACAGGATCGCCAGCCGGCCGGCCGGCAGCACCAGTTCCATCGTCCAGTGAAAACTCTGCGGGTTGACGACCTTGACCAGGATCACGCTGACCGCGATGCCGAGCAGCAGGCCGAGCACCGCGCCGGCCGCGGTCCAGACCGCCGCCTCGGCGGCGACCAGCGCCAGCACCTGGCGCCGCGTCAGACCGAGGTGGGCGAGCAGGCCGAATTCCTTGCGCCGCGCCAGCACCTGTGCCGAGAAGCTCGCGGCGATGCCGAACAGCCCGATGCCGATCGCGACCGCCTGCAGCCAGTAGGTCACGGCAAAACTGCGGTCGAAGATGCGCAGTGAGGTCGCGCGCAGTTCGCCTGCCGATGCAAAGTCGATCAGTTCAGCCGCGGCGCCGTCGCCGGTCTGGCCGGCCGCCGTGGCGGCCAGCCGGTGGATGGCCTGCTGCAACTCGGCCATCGCCGCGCCGGGCTGCAGCCAGATCGCGAGGTCATTGATGCGCCGGTCACCGGTCAGGCGCTGGTAATCGGCCGCGTCGAGCAGCACCGCGCCGCTTTGCCGCGCATAGTCGCGCCAGACGCCGGCGATGTGCACATCGACGCGCCGGCCATCGGGCAGCGGCAGACTGAACGGGTGGCCGGCGCGCGCGCCGTGCAGCGAGACCATCGGCTCGCTGACATAGGCGGCAATCGCGCCGGCAGGTACCGGCTGCAGCCCGCCGACCAGCGGCAGGCGCCGTGCCGGCTCGGGCACTGGCCGCGCCAGCAGCGCGACCGCCGGCTGCTGCGGATCGATCTGGATCTGCGTCACCCGCTGCGCCTCGAGTCGCTCGATGCCCGGCAGTTGGCCGATTGCCGTGACCAGTTCGGGCGGCAAGAATGAATTGTCGGCGCCACCGCTGCCGGACGTGCGGGCATACAAGTCGGCCGGCAGCACCGTATCGAGCCACTGCGTCACCGAGTCACGAAAACTCGCGACCATCACCGTCAGGGCCACCGCGAGCGCCAGGCTGGCGACGACGCCGGCGACCGCAATCGTCGCGCTGTGGCGCTGATGGCGTGCCCGCTGCACCGCCAGCAGCGCCAGCGGCCGGCGCGGCGGCGCGACGGCGCGCAGCAGCAGGCCGACGCCACTCGGCACCGCGACGATGCCGCCCAGCAGCAGCAGCGCGACCGCCAGATAGGCCGCCAGCGACAGCCCGGCAATCGGCGGCGCAAATGCCAGTGCGCCGCCGATGCCGAGCAGCAGCAGCCCGAGCCAGGGCCGGCCAGCTGTCTGATCGGCGGCGCCGAGCCCCTTCAGCACCTGCGCCGGCGCAATCGACTGCGCGATGCGTGCCGGCAGCAGGCCACCGACCACCGCTGCGGCAATGCCCAGCAGGCCGTACATCGCGGCGGCGATTGCGCTGAAATGCAGGGTCGGCGTGACGCCGGGGAAATAACCACCGCCGAGGTCGCCGGCGAGCAGCCGCAATGCAAGCGTCGCCAGCGCGGTGCCAAGCGCCAGCCCGAGCAGGCTGCCGAGCAGGCCGAGCAGAACCGATTCGGCGACGATCAGCCGCAGCCGCTCGTTGGCACCCAGCCCGAGCACGCCGAGCAGCGCCAGCTGCGGCAGCCGCCGCGCGACCGACAGCGACAGGATCGAAAATACCAGGAAGGCGCCGGTGAACAAGGCGACCAGCGCCAGCACCGTCAGATTGACGCGGTAGGCACGCGAGACATTCGAGACGCGTTGCGCCGATTCGTCCGGCAGCGCCGCCCGGACGCCGCTCGGCAACGCCAGGTCACGCAGCAGCGTCTCGCGGTCGGCGCCCGGCACCAGCCGCACGTCGATGCGCGACAGCCGGCCGAGCCAGCCGAAATGCGCCTGGGCCCCGGCGATGTCGAGCACCGCCAGCGGCGGCCCGCCGGCTGCAACCCGGCCGACGATCGGCAACGTGAGCACTGCTATCCCCGACTGCATCCCGATCTGCTGCGGCAGATCGCTGCCCGCACTGGCCAGGCGTTGCCGGGCGGCGCCGTTCAGATAAACGACATCGGGATCGAGCAGCTCGGCCGCGCCATTTCCGCTGCCGTTGCCGCGATCGGTGCGGCTGCGCTGCGGCAGCAGATCCGGCGACAGCCGCGCCGCCGCCAGCGGGTCGATGCCGATCACGCGCAGCGAAAAGCGCTCGCCGCGGCTGTCCCACGCCTGCGTTTCCAGTTCGATTACCGGGCTCGCCGCCGCGACACGGGGGTCGCTGGCCACCCGTGCATAAACGCTTTCGTCGAAGCCGGCGCGCTGCGCCCGCAATTCGAAATCCGGCTGGCCGTTGACGCTGCGCACCGCGGCGCTGAATTCGCCAAGCGCCGAATCGTTGATCAGGTGCACCGAAAACGCCAGTGCAACACCGAGCACGACCGCGAGCAGCGCGGTCAGGTGCCGCCAAGGCTGATGCCGCAGTTCGGGCCACGACAGCTGCGCGAGCTGCCAGCGCAGTTCGATCAGCGGTGCGACGGCGCGCGATGCCGTGACATCGGTCATGGCATTGCCCCGTCGCTGCGCTGCTTCATTTGGTCATCGCCGGACATCGGTCTATATTGAACCGTGCCCGTTTGCCCGCCGGCCCTCGGCGAGCTGCAAAGGAGGAGACCGCGATGCCAAACCATGTCTGTCACGGTGCGATGCTGAAATGCTCGATGGGCATCGGCCCGAGCACGCTGATGGTGTTGCCGGACAAGCAGTGCCTGACGAGTTTCATGCCGGCGGCGAACATCATGGACCACAAGCCGTTCATCAACATCATGCCGTTCCCGCTGTGCAACGCGAAATTGAACCCGACCGTGATTGCGGCGACGGCCGCGGCGCTCGGAACACCGACGCCAGCGGCCTGCGTGCCGAATACACCGGCGCCGTGGGCGGCCGGTTCACCGACGGTGATCCTGAAATTCATGCCGGCATTGAACAAGTCGTCGAAGCTGATGTGTGCTTGGGGCGGCGTGATCGAAATCGCCATCGAAGGTCAGATGACCGAAGCGATTCCCTGAGCGGCGGAACTCGGTTCAGCACCGGCCGGCAAGCCCCGCCGGGCAAGTGATCCCGGTCGGCGTCAACTCGAGGACCCGATCCGCATGCTGCGCGGCACTGCGCGAGTGGGTCACCAAGACGCATGCGGCCTGGTGGCTGCGCACCTGATCGACCAGTACCGCGAGCACCCGTTCGGCGGTGGTCGGATCGAGGTTGCCGGTCGGCTCGTCGGCAAGGATCAGTCGCGGCCGGTGCACCATCGCGCGCGCAATCGCGACGCGCTGCAACTGGCCTCCGGACAGCGTCTGCGGCAGCCGTTTGCCGAATTCACCGAGCCCGACCGCGGCCAGCGCCTCGTCGACCCGGCGGTCGTGCTCGTCGCGCTCGCGCAGCCCGATCAGCATCAGCGGCAGCCCGACGTTCTGCGCCACCGTCAGGTGTGGCAGCACGTGGAAGGCCTGGAAGACGAAACCGAGCCTGGCGCGCCTGAGCCTGGCCAGCGCCGTGTCGTCGAGCTGGTCGATGCGCTGCCCGTCGATCTCGATGCTGCCCGCATCGATCGTGTCGAGCCCGGCGATGCAGTTCAGCAGCGTCGATTTGCCGACCCCTGACTCGCCGAGGATCGCGACAAACTCGCCGGCGCCGACCGTCAGATCGACGCCGCTGAACACCGGCGTCTGCCCGTGGCGCTTCGCCAACTGCCGCACGTCGAGCATCTGGCCGGCCACCATCACGCGGGATGGCCCGGCAACTGCGGGCGCAGGCGTTCCAGCGTGGCCAACGTCTGCGCGAGGGCATCGCCGGCTTCGCAGGCAACGACATGGCGCTGCGGCATGCTGCGCAACCAGGTCAGCTGGCGTTTCGCCAATTGGCGCGTCGCGGCGATCGCCCGCTCGCGCAGCAGCGCGGTCGCGTTGTCGTCGAGTTCGCGGTCGCCGGCTGCATCCAGTGCTTCCCAGACCTGGCGGTATCCGACGCAGCGCATCGACGGCAGCGCCAGGTCGAGGTCGCCGCGTGCGCGCAAGCGCCGCACCTCGTCGATCAATCCGTCGGCGAGCATCTGGTCGAAACGCGCGGCGATTCGCTGGTGCAGCCAGCCGCGGTCGACCGGTTCGAGCGAGACGAGTGGCGGTGTCTCGGCAGGTTTCGGTCCGGCTTTCTGATGGAATTCGGACAGCGGCCTGCCGCTGATCCGGAATACCTCGAGTGCACGCTGGATCCGCTGGCTGTCGGTCGGCGGCAGGCGGGCCGCGGTTGGCGGATCGACACGCGCCAGTTCGGCGTGCATCGCCGGCCAGCCGCGTTCGGCGGCCTCGCGGTCGATTGCCTGGCGGATCGCCGGCTCGCTCTGCGGCATCGCATCGAGCCCGTCGAACAAGGCCTTGAAATAAAGCATCGTGCCGCCGACCAGCAGCGGCAGGTGGCCGCGCGCGCGAATCGCCGCGATCTGCTGCCGGGCATCGTCGACGAATCGCGCCGCCGAATAGCTCTGGTCGGGTTCGATCAGGTCGATCAGGTGGTGAGGTGCTGCGGCCAACTCGGCCGGGGTCGGCTTCGCGGTGCCGATGTCCATGCCGCGGTAAACCAGCGCCGAATCGACGCTGACGATCTCGACCGGCTGACGATCCGCCAGCGCGGCGGCGAAGGCCAGCGCGGCCGCGCTCTTGCCGGCGCCGGTCGGGCCGGCCAGGCACAGGCAATGCAGCGAAGCGGTGTCGGCTGTGCTCATCGCGCGACCGGCAATGTGGCGGCTGCGGGCTCGCCGTGGCGGACCACCATCGTGCGCACGACGACGAACAGCAGCACGCAGAAGAACCCGACGCCGAGACCCAGCGGCAGCGGCGTTCCATCGAGGTTTTCACCAAGCCAGAGGCCGGCGACGAAGGCGGTCAGCATCATCAGGAAACCGCTCATTGCCGATGCGGCGCCGGCCTTGTCGGGAAAGGGTGCCAACGCGCCGACCTGGCTGCATGGCTGGTGGATGCCGTGGCCGAAGCCGAACAGGCATTGCGGCAGGAAAACCGCCCAGACGGTGTACACGCCGGCCAGCGCGAAGGCGGCCATGCCGACGCCACCGGCGAGGCTGACCCAGGCGCCGCGCTTGACGGTTGCGAGCAGCCCGTGCCGGTGCAGCCAGCGCCGGCAGGCCAGCGTGCCGGCAATGTACGAGACCGAACCGGCCGCCATCAGCAGGCCATATTCGAGCCGGCTGATGCCGAGCACGCCGATGTAGACGAACGAGGAGCCGGCGAGGATCAGAAACAGCCCGGCGAAGGTCGTTGCCGACAATGCGGCCCAGGCGCGGAAGGTCGGGTGCGCGAGCACCTGCCGCCAGTTGCCGACCATTGGTGCAAGCCGGGTCGCATGCGGGTTGGTGACCGGAATCGTTTCGGGAAAACGGCGCGCGACGAAGACCAGCGTCGCCGCGCCGAACAGCGCCGTCATCAGCAGTGCGACCCGCCAGCTCGACCACTGCGCGATCGCGCCGCCGATGATTGGGCTGGCGAGCGCGAACAAGCCGAGCCCGGACAGCGCGCGCGCCATCATCGACGCGCCTTCGGCCGGCCCATACAGATCGCGCACGATCGCGCGGCCGCCATTGACCGCAGCGGCCATCGCCGCGCCCTGCAGCACCCGCCAGGCGATCAACGCCTCGATGTTCGGTGCCAGCATGCCGCCGATGCTCGCTGCGACATAGATGGCCAGGCCGCCGAGCAGCAGCGGCCGGCGGCCGAACCGATCGGCGAGCGGGCCGGCGATCAGCTGCGCGATGCCGAACGAGATGATCAGCGCCGACAGCGTCAGCTGCGTCGCCGCGACACTGGCGTCGAGTGCGAACTGCAGCGGCGGCAGCGTCGGCAGGTAGAGGTCGGTGGTGACCGGCTGGATGCCGAGCAGCAGCGTCAACAGCACGACGACCGTCGCAGGCGACATCGGCGGGCGCCGGCCTGCGGCAGCGCTCGAAGTGGCCAGGTGCTGGGCCGGCTCAGTCAAAACGCTCGTCGAGGCGCAGATAACGCCATTGACCGCTCGGCAGATCGCCGAGCATCACGCGGCCGATGCGCACCCGTTTCAGGCCGAGCACCTGCAGCCCGACCGCCTCGCACATCCGGCGGATCTGCCGCTTCTTGCCCTCGCGCAATACGAAGCGCAGCTGATCGTCGTTGACCCACTCGACCTGCGCCTCGCGCAGCGGCTGGCCATCGAGCTCGAGGCCATGACGCAGCAGCGCCAGCCCTTCGTCGGACAGCGGCGAGCCGTCGCGCGACGCGACGCGGACCAGGTATTCCTTCTCGATCGCCGAGTTTTCGCCGATCAGCTGCTTCGCGATGCGGCCATCCTGCGTCAGCACCAGCAGCCCGACCGAATCGATGTCGAGCCGGCCGGCCGGCACCAGGCTGCGCAGGTGCTGCGGCAGGAAGCGGATGCCGGAATGGTCTTCGGCCCATTGATTGGCCGGCTTGACGAGCACATAGGCCGGCTCGTAGCCATCCTCGGCCTGGCCGCTGACATAACCGACCGGCTTGTTGATCAGCACCGTGACCTTCTGTGCCTGAACAAACCTGGCCTTCTCGTCGATCGTCACCTGCTGGCCGCGCAGCACGCGCGAGCCGAGTTCGCTGACGACGCGGCCGTCGACGCGGACCCAGCCCTTCGCGATCCACTCGTCGGCTTCGCGCCGCGATGCGATGCCGAGTTCGGTCATGTATTTCGACAGCCGCAGGCTGCCGTCGGCCGATGAACTGGCGGTGGCAGCACGTGCCGGCTGCGGCGGCCGCTCGTCCGCGCGGTCCGGCTCGCGCCGCTTCGGCGGCGGAGCGCCAAAGGCGCGGTTCGGGCCGGCCGGCGGCGGCTGGTTCCAGGTCGGTTCGGGGCGGCGCGCCGAGCGGTTCGGTGCCGGCCGCTCGTCGCGGCGGGCAGGCCGCTCCTCGCGCGACGACGGTCGTTCCTCGCGCTGCGATGGTCGATTCTCACGCTGCGGTGGTCGACCCTCGCGCTGCGGCGGCCGTGTCTCCCGCTGCGGCGACCGCGCGCCGCGCGCTTCGGGTGCCGCATGCGACTCGCGTTCCCGCTCCGGTCGCGGCGAATGGCTTTGCGATTCGCCAGACCGACGGGGCCGGGCAGGTGCTTCGCGGTCGCCGCCGCGCTCGCGCTGGCGTTGCTGGTGCTGCCGGTCGGCCTCCTCGCGCTGCGCCTGCGCCTCGGCCAGTGTCGGCCGTTTGCGCACGCCGCTGCCGCTGCCGCGCAGCGGTGGACGCGCCGGCTTCGCGGCGCCTGCCGGCCGCCGCTCGTCGTCGGTACCTGCAGGTTTGCGCGGTTTCAGTTTGATGGTTGCCATGTCAGCTCGGTTGTCCGGAGGGCGCGTTGCGGGCGGCCTTCCGGTGGATGGTTTCGGCCGCTGCCGTCACTCGATGACCAGGTTGGTCAGCGTACGCTGCGCTGGCTGCCGGCCGATGCCGAACAGCGCTTCGATCGCCTCGCGGTATTGCGCCTGGCCGAGCCGGTTCGCATTGTGGTGGGTACCACCGTCGACCAGCACGAAACGTTTCGGCTCGGCCGCGCGGGCATAGAGTTGGCGGCCGAGTTGCGGCTTGATCGTGCCATCGTCGCTGCCGTGCACGACGAGCACCGGCGAGCCGACCCGCGCGATCTGTGCCGCCGAATCGAAGCGCTTGCCGATCAGCGGCGTCAGCGGCAGCCAGCCCCAGCGCCAGCTGCGGAAGACGTCGGCGACCGACGTGAAGGTCCCTTCGACGATCAGCCCGCGTTCGTCGTCGGTGCGTGCCGCCAGTGCGATCGCGATCGCGCCACCGAGCGAATGGCCGAAGATGTAGCGCGGCTGCTGCGGAAATCGCGCGCCGAGCCAGTCCCAGGCCGCCACCGCATCCTCGACCGCCGATTCCTCCGACGGCAGCTCGTCGGTGCTGGCGCCGAAACCGCGGTAGTCGATCGCGAGCACCGAAAAGCCGAGCTCGCGCATGTTGCGGATCCGCCAGCCGCTCGATTCGACATGCCGCCGTGCGCCATGCAGGTACAGCAGCAGCGGCGCCTGCGGATCGGCATGCGCCGCCCACAGGCCGTGCAGCCGGACCGGCTGGCCGGAAGCCTCGGAGCGGTATTCGATCCAGACATCGTCGATGCCATCGTGGCGCTGCCGTGGCGTGCCTTGCCAGGACTGCGCCGGCGCCGGCTGGAAGATCCATTTGCGCATCTGTGTATCGAAGCTCGCGCAGCCGGCGAGCACGCCGCTGCCCAGCAACCCGGCCAGTGCCAGCGTCAGCCAGCGGCGGCGTACAAATTCGGCAATCCTCGAGGTCATCGTCGACAGGTCGGAACGGGTGGCGGGGAGCAGGGCGGACGCGGTTCAACGACCGCGCGAGAACATCGCATCGAGGTCGCGCAGCGAAATCTGCCGCCAGGTCGGCCGGCCATGGTTGCATTGGTCGGAGCGCTCGGTGCGTTCCATGTCCCGCAGCAGCGCATTCATTTCGTCGATCGTCAGCTGGCGGTTCGCGCGCACTGCGCCATGGCAGGCCATCGTCGACAACACCTCGTGCTGCGCCCGCTCGAACGCGGCGCTGGCGCCGAATTGCGCCAGTTCGGCGAGCACTTGGCGCGCCAGTTCGACGACGTCGCCGCCGGCCAGCGCGGCCGGCCGCGAGCGCACCGCGAGCGTCGTCGGCGACAGCGGCGACAACTCGAGCCCGAGGCGCAGCAGCGTCTCGCCATGGGTCTGGGCGCAGGCCATCTCCTGCGGCGTTGCGCTGAAGCTGGCCGGTATCAACAGCGGCTGGCTGGCGATCGGCGCATCGCCGGCGGCGGCCGCCGCGGCCTTCAATTGTTCGTAGACGATGCGCTCGTGCGCCGCATGCATGTCGACGACGATCAGCCCGCGTTCGTTTTCGGCCAGGATATAGATGCCGCCGATCTGCGCGATTGCGCGGCCGAGCGGCCAGGAGTCCGCGGCCGCCGCAGGCGCCTGCGGTGCGGATGCCGGCGCGGCGGGCACCGGCTCGGGCCGGCCGGCCTGCAGCGGCGCCGGCTGCGGCTCACGCGCATACAAGACCTCGGCCTGCGCGAGGCCGAGCCGGCCCTGTGCTGCCGGCCACGGCCGCTGCGGCTGCACCGCCGGTGCGGGCGCAGCGGCGGGTCGGCCGCCCAGCGCTGGCCCGGCCGGATCGGCGACGGCGGTCAGGACGGCCGCGCCAGATTCGCCGGCGCGCGGATTCGCCAATGCGATCTCGACCCCCCGCCGCACCGCCTGATGGACTTCGCGCGCATCGCGGAAGCGGACCTCGATCTTGGTCGGGTGGACATTGACGTCGACCAGCTCCGGATTGATCTCGATCAGCAGCACGTAGGCCGGCTGGCGGGCGCCGTGCAACACGTCCTGGTAGGCCGAGCGCACGCCGTGGGCAATCAGCTTGTCGCGCACATAACGGCCATTGACATAGACATATTGATGGTCGGCGCGGGCCCGTGCCGCCTCCGGCAGCCCTGCGCGGCCGCTGATGCGCAGCGGCCCCTGCTCGATCAGCAGCGGCCGGCTGTGGCCGACGAATTCGTCGCCGAGCAATTGCTCGAGCCGCGCCGGCGCATCGCAACGCCGCCATTGCTGGCTCAGCTTGCCGTCGTGCCAGACCGTGAAGCCGACGTCGGGCCGGACCAGCGCATGGCGGCGCACCGCCTCGATGCAGTGCGCCAGTTCGGTGGCCACCGATTTGAGAAATTTGCGCCGCGCCGGCGTGCTGAAGAACAACTCGCGGACCTCGACGCTGGTGCCCGTGCCGCGTGCCGCCGGCGCCAACTCGCCGCTGCGCGCGTCGAGCCGCAGTGCATGCGGCGCATCGGCGCAGCGGCTGCAGATCGCCAGTTCGGACACCGATGCGATCGCCGCCAGCGCCTCGCCGCGAAAACCCATTGTTTCGACCTGCTCGAGTTCGGCCAGCGACGCGATCTTGCTGGTGGCGTGGCGGCGCAGCGCCAGCGGCAACTCGTCGGCCGGAATGCCCGCGCCGTCGTCCTCGACCAGCACCGAGCGGATCCCGCCGCCGAGCAGCTTGATGCCGATTTCGCGGGCGCCGGCGTCGAGCGCGTTGTCGACCAGTTCGCGCACCACCGAGGCCGGCCGCTCGACGACCTCACCGGCGGCGATCTGGCTGATCAGTTCGTCCGGCAACTCGCGGATCGGGCGGCGGGTGCGCGCTATCAAGGCATTCATCGCCCCGATTGTAGGAATCCGCCACAGCCCGGCCCGGCGCGGCCGCGAAGCCCTGGATAATCGCAGCCCATGGACATCCTGCTCGCCCTGGTCGATTTCATCCTCAACGTCGACGTTCACCTGGTGCAATTCGTCGAGGCCCATGGCGCCTGGGTCTATGCGCTGCTGTTCGCAATCATCTTCGTCGAGACCGGCGTCGTCGTGATGCCGTTCCTGCCCGGCGACTCGCTGCTGTTCGTCGTCGGCACGATGTGTGGTGCCGGTCTGCTCGATCTGCCGTTGACGATTTCGTTGCTGTTCATTGCCGCGGTGCTCGGCGACCAGGTCAACTACAGTGTCGGCCGCTATTTCGGGCCGAAGGTCTTCGGCTGGGAGCAGTCGCGCTTCTTCAACAAGCGCGCGTTCGAGCAGGCGCACGAGTTCTACGAGCGTTATGGCGGCATCACGATCATCCTCGCGCGCTTCATGCCGTTCGTGCGCACCTTCGTGCCGTTTGTCGCCGGCGTTGCCGCAATGACGCGCTCGCGCTTCATCGCCTACAACGTGATCGGCGCCGGCATCTGGGTCGTCTCGCTGACCGTCGCCGGCCAGCTGTTCGGCAACCTGCCGTGGGTGAAGGCAAATCTCGACAAGATCATCTGGGCGATCATCATCATCCCGGGCCTGATCGCGATCTTCGGCGCCTGGCGCGCCGGCCGCAGCAGCGGCAGCGTCAAGAGCCTGGCCTGAGGCCGGGCCGCCGGGCGGCGCCGCTCACAGCGAGCGGTTTCTCGCCAGCGGCGGATTCTTCGCGAAATAGCGGCGGATCCCGACGCTCAGCGCCTCGACCAGTTCGGCCTGGTAGGCCGGATCGCGCAGCTTGGCTTCCTCCTCCGGGTTCGAGATGAAGGCTGTCTCGACCAGGATCGACGGGATGTCCGGCGCCTTCAGCACCGCAAAACCGGCCTGTTCGACGCTCGCCTTGTGGAGTCGGCCGACCTTGCCGATTTCGCCGAGCACCTCGCGGCCGACATGCAGGCTGTCCTTGATCTGCGCGGTCGTGCTCATGTCGAGCATCGCCCGCAGCACCGTTGCATCGGCGGCATGCAGGTTGGCGCCGCCGACGATGTCGGCGGCATTTTCGCGGCTGGCCATCCAGCGCGCCGCCGTGCTGGTGGCGCCGCGTTCGCTCAATGCATAAACCGACGCGCCACGCGCCTTTGGCGTGATGAAGGCATCGGCGTGGATCGAGACAAACAGATCGGCCTGCACGCGCCGCGCCTTGCGCACCCGGTCCTGCAGCGGCACGAAGAAGTCCTCGTCGCGGGTCAGCATCGCGCGCATGTTCGGCATCTCGTTGATGCGGTCGCGCAGTTGCAGCGCCACCGCCAGCACGACATCCTTTTCCTTCAGGCCGTTCGGGCCGATCGCGCCGGGGTCCTCGCCGCCATGGCCCGGATCGATCGCAACGACGATCAGCCGGTCGATGCGCCGCTGCAGCGCCGGTCCGGGCGGCGCGCCGGGTGCCGGCGTCTGCATCGGTGCCGATGCCGGCGCGGCCGCAACGATCGGCGGCGAGCCGGTGCTGCCGCCCTTCGGGCGGTTCGGGTCGATCTTGCCGATGAATTCGCCGAGCGCGTCGCGCACCGAGCGTGCGGCCTGCCGTTCGGCGCTTTCCTTTTCCTCGATCAATGCGAGCAGCGGATCGGGTGGCTCGGTCGGGCGCAGATCGAATACCAGCCGATGCTGGTAGGCGGCGACCGGCGTCAGCGCAAACAGCTGCGGCGCGATCGCCTGCTTCAGGTCGATCACCAGCCGGACGATGCGCGGCTGGTTCTGGCCGACCCGCACACCGGCGATGTAGGGGTCATCGCTGCGCACCTTGCCGACGATCTCGCGCAGCGCCGGACTCAGCTCGAGGCCTTCGACGTCGATCACCAGCCGCCTCGGGTTGTCGATCAGGAAATGGCTCGCCTGCAGCGCGGTATCGCTTTCCAGCGTCACGCGGGTGTAGTCGTCGGCAGGCCAGAGCCGCACCGCGACGATGCTGGCGCCAAAGGCCAGCTGCGCCGGGCCGAGCAGCAGCACGATGCTGCCGAGGCCGGTCAGCAGCGTGCGGCGGCCGCGGTCGGGCGGTGTCGGGATGATCTGCCGCGTCATCGCAACAGCTCCTGGCCGAGCGCACTGTGCGCTTCGATGGTCACGTGGCGGGCGTCGTCATCGCCCGGGACCAGCGTGATGCTCAGATCGTCGGGCGGCAGCAGGCCGGCCGCCTTTTCGGGCCATTCGGCGAGCTTCAGACCGCGCTGCGCGAAGATGTCGCGAAATCCGGCATCCTCCCATTCATGGGGATCGTCGAAGCGGTAGAAGTCGAAATGCCAGGCGGTCGTCGGACCATCGCCGTCAGCGGCTTGCAGTCGGTATTCCTCGACCATCGTATAAGTGGGGCTCTTGATCGGGCCGTCGACGCCCAGTGCGCGCAGCAGGTGCCGGGCAAAACTCGTCTTGCCGGCGCCCAGCGTGCCGTGCAGCGTGATGAATGCCGATCGGATGGCCGGCCGTGCAGCGAGCATTGCCGCGGTGGCAACGCAGCCGGACTCATTCGGCCAGTCGATCGTGCGTATTCCTGAATTTGTCAAAGCCGCGAAGAATTTACTTGATGTCTCTCGTTGAAGTGCCTGAGCTGATTGAGTTTTTGCGCCGCGAAGCGGCCGCACTGGGATTTTCACAGATCGGAGTGGCCGATGTCGACCTGAGTGTTGCGGAGGAGGGACTTTTGGCCTGGCTGGAGGCCGGATTTCACGGCGAAATGGCCTATATGGAGCGGCATGGCCTGCGCCGGGCGCGGCCGGCCGAGCTCCGGCCGGGCACATCGAGCGTGATCACCGCGCGGCTCGACTACCTGCCGCGCCCGTCATCAGAGCCCGCCGGCGGCAGCAACAACGACGACTGGCGTGCGATCGAGTGGCATCGGCTCGAAGACCCGGCACAGGCCACGGTGTCGCTCTACGCCCGCGGCCGCGACTACCACAAGACGATGCGGCAGCGGCTGGGCAAGCTGGCCGATGCCCTGCAGCAGCGGGTCGGCCCGTTCGGCCACCGCGTCTTCACCGATTCGGCACCGGTGCTCGAGGTCGAACTGGCCAGCCGCAGCGGCATCGGCTGGCGAGGCAAACATACGCTGGCGCTTGATCGCGACGGTGGCTCGATGTTTTTTCTCGGCGAGATCTATATCGACCTCGCGCTGCCGCCGACGCCGCCGGTCGACGAACACTGCGGCAGCTGCCGGGCGTGCATCGACGTCTGCCCGACCGGCGCGATCGTTGCACCGTATCGGCTCGATGCGCGGCGCTGCATCTCGTATCTGACGATCGAGCATGCCGGGCCGATACCGGTCGAACTGCGGCCGGCGCTCGGCAACCGCATCTATGGCTGCGACGACTGCCAGCTGGTCTGCCCGTGGAACAAGTTCGCGCGAAAAAGCGGGCTGGCCGAATTCGATGTCCGTCCGCCGTTCGGCGACGCAACGCTGCTGGCGCTTTGGCGATGGACCGAGGCCGATTTTCTGCGCCTGACCGAAGGCAGCGCGATCCGTCGCATCGGCCATGCCCGCTGGCGCCGCAACCTCGCGGTCGCGCTCGGCAACCTGCTGCGCGACGCGCGCTGCGAGCGGCAACTTGCCGATGAGGTCCGCGCGGCGCTGGCCGGCCAGCGCGACGGCGCCGACGATCTGCTGCGCGAGCACATCGACTGGGCGCTTGCCGGGTGAGGCGCTTGCTGCCAGCGCTCAGCCGCGCGGGTGGTGCTTCGCGTGCAAGGCCTTCAGGCGTTCGCGCGCAACGTGGGTGTAGATCGTCGTCGTCGAGATGTCGGCATGGCCGAGCAGCATCTGCACCGCGCGCAGGTCGGCGCCGTGGTTCAGCAGATGGGTCGCAAAGGCGTGGCGCAGCGTGTGCGGCGAAAGCGGCACGTCGATGCCGACGCGCCGGGCATGCGCCTTGATCAGTTTCCAGAACATCTGCCGCGTCATCGGGCCGCCGCGCCCGGTGACGAACAGCGCATCGCTGGCACGCCCGCCGAGGATCGCGCTGCGCGCCTCGGCGAGGTAGCGGCGCAGCCACTGGTCGGCCTCCTCGCCGAATGGCACCAGCCGCTCGCGGCTGCCCTTGCCGGTGACACGCAACGCGCCTTCGTTCAGGCTGACGTTGACCGACTGCAGCGTGACCAGTTCGCTGACGCGCAGCCCGCTCGCATACAGCAGCTCGAGCATCGCGCGGTCGCGCAACCCGAGCAGCGAGCCGGTGTCGGGTGCATTCAGCAGCGCCTCGACCTGCGCCTCGCTCAGCGTCTTCGGCACGCGCAGCGCCTGGCGCGCGCCGTCGAGCTTCAGCGTCGGATCGGCGGCCGTCAGCTGCTCGCGCAGCGCCCAGCGGAAAAAGCGCTTGAAAACGGTCAGCCGGCGGTTGCTGCTGCTGGCCTTGCTGTCCGGGTGTCGCGATACGCCATAGCCGCGCAGATCGGCCTCGCTCGATTGCGCCAGATTGCGGCCTGGCGCGGTCTCGGCCAGCCAGCGGGCATACAGCTCGAGGTCGCGCCGGTAGGCTTGCAGCGTGTTGGCGGCCAGCCCGTCCTCGATCCACAAGGCCTCGATGAAGCGGTTGATGATCGCGTGGTCGGGCGCTGCGGCGTCGGCCTGCGGGGCGGGCATGGTGTCGAGAAAATCTTGTTCAGCGGGGTACCGGGCCGAGGTATTTTCGCTTCAGGTCGGGCCAGTTGCTGCCGTTGACGATGCGCAGCGTCGCCTGGCTGACCGGCTCGCGCAATTCACTGCCGGCGCCGACCGCAAAGGCATAGGCCTGGTTGTCGAAGGTGCCGGGCAGCACGCGCAGCGCGGTGCCGCTCAGTTCGGCAATCCGGTATTGCAGGATCGGCTGGTCGTAGACGATTGCATCGACATCGCCGTTCTGCACCGCGCGCATTGCGGTCGGCACATCGGGATAGGCGGTGGCGCGGATGCGTTCGTCGTCGAGATAACGCGCGCTGGTCGTGCCGGCGACTGTTGCGACATGAGCGCGCCGCAGGTCCTGCGGGCCGCTGATCGCGCTTTGCAGGCTGCCGACGGTCAGCGCCGACGTGACGGCTGCGGTAAAGCCGGACACCATGATCAATGCGGCAAACATCCAGACGATCGCGATCAGCCGCCCGCCGAGCGTCACCGGCGCCTTGTCGCCATAACCGACGGTCGTCATCGTCACCGCGGCCCACCAGAAGCTCTGGCCGAGGCCCTGCACCGGCTTGCCGCCGAACTGCTCCTTGTTGCGGTGCCGCTCGAACATCCACAACAAGGCGCCGACGCCAAGCAGCAGCGCCGCCAGGCCGAGCACCGCACTGGCAAACTGCCACGAGAACAGCCGCCTGACGACGGCCATCCAGCCGCCGTCGCTTTCCAGCGGCACCGCGATCGCGAGCCCGGTCTGGTAGAACGGGTGCGTGAAGTCGACCCGCTCCTCGCGCTCGGCGGTCATCGTGATCGCGCCGACCGCGACATCGGCCTTGCCGGTCTCGACACTCGGCAACACATCCTTGAAGGCCATCGGCACCAGTTCGAATTCGCGCCCGAGTTCCTCGGCGATCTGTGTCCACAGGTCGATGCTGATGCCGCGCCAGCGGCCGTCGGCCTCGCGGATCACGAACGGCGGCACCTCGCTGATCGCGACGCGCAGCGTCGGCTGGGCCGGCGCCTGCTGTGCCTGCGCGGCGGCGTCGCCGGGCGCCGACCAGAGCAGCGGCGCGAGGCACAGCAGCATCATTGCTGTCCATTTCTTCATTTGTTGTTCCTTCGGCAAGACACGCCCGACGGTAACAAACACCGCTGCCGCCAGGCCTGCGCGGTCCATCAATGGGACCAAGCCGGCGGCAGAAGTTCCTTCAAACCGCTGTCGGGGCACCAAGCGCAGCCACGTGCTGGCGCAAGGACGTCGAGCCCGGCGTCAACCGGGCCCTGCCGTCCTGCTGCGCAAGCGAACGCTAGAAGATGCCGGGCAGCCACATCGTGACGGCCGGGACATAGGTCACGAGGATCAGCGCCACCAGAATGGCCAGATAGAAAGGCCAGATCGTCCGCACCGCATCCTCGATCTTCACCTTGCCCACCGCGCATCCGACGAACAGACAGGTTCCGACCGGCGGCGTGCACAGGCCGATGCCGAGGTTGACCAGCAGCATGATGCCGAAATGCTCCGGCGCCATGCCCAGGCTCTTGGCAATCGGCAGGAAGATCGGCGTGCAGATCAGGATCAGTGCTGCCATGTCCATGATCATGCCGAGCAGCAGCAGGATCACATTGATCATCAGCAGGATCACGATCGGGTTGTCGGAGATCGCCAGCAGCAGATCGCTGAGCTTGGCCGGCACCTGGTACAGCGCGAGCAGGTAGGCGAAGGAGCTCGCAAAGGCGATCAGGATCATCACCATCGACGTCGTTCTGACCGACGACGCGACCGCTGTCTTGAAGCCCTGCCAGCTGAGGCTGCGGTAATAGAAGGTGCACAGCAGCAGCGCATAGATCGCGCCGAACGCGCCCGATTCGGTGACCGTGAAGACGCCGGAAAGCGTGCCGCCGATGATGATCACCGCGGTGAACAGGCCGGGCACGGCGTCCAGCGCGGTGCGTGCCAGCTCTGCGCCGCCCGGGAAGGGCTCGGCCGGGTACTTGTGCTTGACCGACAGGATGTAGGCGGCAACGGCGAGACACAGGCACATCAGCACGCCCGGAACCACGCCGGCGAGGAACAGGCTCGAAATCGATATGCCGCCGCCCGCTGCCACCGCAAAGATGATCATGTTGTGGCTGGGCGGAATGATGATGCCGGCAATCGACGAGGTGATGGTCACGTTGACCGCGAAGTCGGGCCGGTAGCCGCGCTCCTTCATGACCGGGATCTGCACCGACCCCAGCGCCGAGATGTCGGCGACCGCCGACCCCGAGATGCCGCCGAACAGCATGCTCGAAAAGATATTGACCATCGCGAGGCCGCCCTTGATGTGGCCGACCAGCGCAGAAGCGAAACCGAGCAGGCGCTTCGCGATGCCGCCGTGCAGCATGATCTCGCCGGCGAATACGAAGAACGGGATCGCCAGCAGCGAAAAGACCGTGACACCGGCCATCGCGCGCTGGAACGTGATCAGCATCGGGAAGCCTTCGAACCAGAAGGCGGTGGCGGCGGCAATGCCCATCGCGAATGCGACCGGCATGCCGATCACGATGCCGATCCCGAATACGCCGAGCAGGATTGCGAGACCCATGATCAGAACCTTTCGATGGTTGTGTGGGAGGCGAACTCGCGGAAATTGATGATCGAGAGAACGGCTCGGGTGCCGGCGAACACCAGCAGCAGCGCGCCGCAGCACACCTCGGAGAAGGTCCGGACGCCTTCGGGCACATTGAGCATCGGCAGCAGGGTGTCCCATCCGAAACGCATCAGCTTGATCCCCGCCAGCAGCATCACGAGGCCGAAAATCGCCAGCATGATGTCGACCGCGATCATCACGATCGCGCGGGGGGTTTCGCCAAGCATGTCGCGGAACATGTCGACGCCCAGGTGGCTGCTTTCATGAATGCCGGCTGCAGCGCCCAGGAACGTGATGTAGCCGACCAGCACCAGCGCCAGTTGCTCGACCCAGGTTGGCGTCACGTTCAGCACATAGCGGCCGAAGACGAGCCAGCCGAAGGTCACGAGCAGGACCACCAAAGCGCAGGACGCCAGGAAAAGGCAGGCATCGCTCAGCTTGTCGAGGCCCGCTTCTATTCGCGTCACGACCATTGACCGTTCAGCCATCTTCTGATTCCTCCATGGGCAGACACCCGACAAAAAAAGACCCGCCCCCAGGGATGCGGGGGCGGGTCGTCGGCGCAGATGGCCTCAGTTCGCGTTGCGCATCATGTTCACGAGGCCGACCAGATTCGGATTGGCGGCGAGGAACTTGTCATAGACGGGCTTCATCGCGTCCTGGAACGGCTTCTTGTTGGTCACCATGTTGACCTTGACGCCGCCGGCGGTGACCTTGGCCATGCTGGCCTTTTCACGTTCGGCCCAGAGCTTGCGCTGCAGTTCGGCGCTTTTCTTGCCGGCCGCCTTGACGATGGCCTGCTGCTCAGGCGTCAACTTGTCCCAGGAGACCTTCGAGACGCACAGGCATTCAGGGATGATCAGGTGCTCGGTCAGCGAGTAGTACTTCGCCACCTCAAAGTGGTTGGTGGACTCGTACGATGGCGGGTTGTTTTCCGCGCCGTCGACGACCTTGGTCTTGATCGACTGGAAGACCTCGCCGAAGGCCATCGGCGTGGCGTTGCCGCCCATCGACGAGACCATGCCGACGAACAGGTCGTTGTTCATCACGCGGACCTTCATGCCCTTGACGTCTGCCGGCGTGTTGATCGGCTTGATCGAGTTGTAGAACGAGCGGGCGCCGGCGTCGTACCAGCCGACCGGTACCAGGCCCTTGGCGATCATGCCCTTGCCGATCGCTTCGCCGACCTCGCCGTCCATCAGCTTGTGCATCTGCGGGACGCTCTTGAAGATGAACGGCAGCGACACGACGTTCGTTTCCGGAATCGACTGACCCATCGGGCCGAGGCTGAATTCGCCGAAATCGATGGCGCCCAGCCGGGTCTGCTCGATCGCGTCGGGCTGGTCGCCGAGAACGCCGTTGTGGAAGATCTTGCCGGTCAGCTTGCCACCGGTCTTCTCGGCAACTTCCTTCATGAAGGATTCCATCGCGATCGAAACCGGATAGTCCTGGACATGAATATTCCAGCCGCGCCATTCAGCGGCCGTTGCCGACATCGCCGGGATGGCCAGACTCAAAGCCAAGGCAGCAGTCTTGATCGATCTGGATGTGGTTGAAAACATGGTGTCTCCTGGTTGAATGTGAGGGCGGCTACGGTCTCTCGGCCTTGACGAATCGGACCGGGGGTGCGCCGGCGGGGTGTGCCGCCGGACGCACGCCGGTGCGTGGTGAAGTACGTAGTAAATCGATACACCAACCTTACCCGCTGTTTTGCAACGTTGCACGAGGGCAAACCCTAGATGCGGCTTTTCTGCTGACCAGGCGCGGCCTTGTTCATTCACGCAGGTGCTGGCTCGCGCTCGGATCGCCGCGCCAGGCCAGACCGTTGCTCTGCGCTGCGCTGCGGGGTGGGGCGGGGCGCGCGCCGGCACCGCACCGGACGCCGCTGCCGACATTGCTGCGCAGCGGCTCGGGAACTCGGCAGAACGTGCTGGGGCACACTCGCCGGATGGACCAAGTCTGGCTGCTGCTACCGGAATTTCTGCTGATCCTCAGCGGCTTCGTGATCTGCCGGGCAACGCCACTGGACCGCACGGTCTGGGACGCGGCGGAGCGGCTCGTCTACTACCTGCTGTTTCCGGTGCTGCTGTTCAACTCGATCCTGCGCAGTCCGCTGCAACTGGGGCAGACATTGAGCCTGGCGTTTGCCGGTCTGGCGACCGCCGGCATCGGCATTGCGCTGGCACTGGCGATCGGCCGCTGGCCGGGCGTTCCAGCACGTCAGCATGCATCGGGCGCGCAGGTCGCGTTCCGTTTCAATTCATTCATCGGTCTGGCGCTGGCCGAACGGATCGGCGGCGCGCAGGGGCTGGCCTGGATGGCCTTGCTGATCGCGGTGTGCGTGCCGCTGTGCAATGTCGGCGCCGTCTGGCCGCTGGCCCGCGAGGGCGGCCAGAACTACCACCGTGAACTGCTGCGCAATCCGCTGATCCTCAGCACCGTCGCCGGCCTGGTCTGCAACCTGATCGGGCTGCGCTTTCCGGATCCGGTGGCGACGACGCTGCAGCGCATCGGTTCGGCGGCGCTGCCGATCGGGCTGATGGCCGCGGGTGCCGGTCTGAAGATCGGGCTGCTGGTGGCCGCGCCGCGGCTGGCCGCATCGCTGCTGACGATCCGCCATGCGGTGCTGCCGCTGGTCGCGATCGGCATCACGCTGGCGCTCGCGCTGCCGAAACCGCAGGCGGCGGTTGTCGTCGCATTTGCCGCATTGCCGACCTCGAGCGCCTCGTATGTGCTCGCCGCCCGGATGGGCGGCGACGGCGGTTATGTCGCCGGACTGGTGCTGCTGTCGACGCTGCTCGGCATCGTCAGCATCACCTTCTGGCTGGCGGTGCTGGGCTGGCTCTAGGCCGGCCGGCGGAGATCAACGTGCCGGCATCGCCAGCGTCACCCGCTCGGCAGTACCCCCCTGATCGAGCGCGAAGCGCAGGCTGTAGCGCCCGTCGGCCGAGACGAAACGCCCGTTTCCGTCATGGCGCAGTGTCTCGAACGGGCGGTCGGCATAACGCATGCGCAGCGCGCTGCCGCGGCTGTCCACCATCAGCCGCTCGCCGGTTTCCATCTGGTATGCCGAGCGGAAGGCCTGGGTGGCCAGCACGACACGCGCTGCCTCGACCTCGGCTGACGATCGGATGATCTCGACCCGCGACAACTCGGGCGTGTCAGTGCCTGCGGCGAAGCTGGCCGCGGTGGTGAAGGTGGCCAGCACGATCGCGGCCAGTTGCTGATGGCTGATGTTCATCGCTTGACTCCGGTGATTGATCACAAGGCGCCGCATCGCGGTGCAGTGCGATTCGACGCCGTTGCCGGCGACGGGTCATCAGCAGTCGGGAGGATTGCTCAGCGGAACAACGCGAGCATCTGTTCGAGCGCATTCGTGAACGGCATCGCGAGCATCGGCAGGGTCACCATCACGCCGAGCAGGCCGACACTGACGGTGATCGGGAAACCGATCGCAAAAATCTGCAGCTGCTGCGCGACGCGCGAGATGATGCCGAGAACCAGGTTGGTGAACATCAGCATCGCGATCATCGGCAAGGCGATCCACAGGCCGAGCCGGAAGACCTCGGCGCCGAGCAGATGCGGCTGCACCGCGCGCAGGAAGGCAAATGGCTCGGGCCCGACCGGAAAGACCTCGAAGCTGCGCACCACCGCGGCAATCAGCAGCAGGTGGCCGTTGATCACGATGAACAGCCAGCTGATGCAGACTCCGTAGAAGCGGCTGACGACGGTGGTCTGGCCGCCGCTGGCCGGATCGAAGAAACCGGCGAAGTTCATGCCCATCTGCAGGCCGGTGAGTTCGCCGGCGAGTTCGATCGCGGCAAATACCAGGCGCACCGCGAAACCGATCGTCAGGCCGATCAACAGCTGCTGGATCAGCAGCAGCAATGCAACCGACGAATCGAGCGCGACCACCGGCATCGGCGGCAGCGTGCCTTGCGCGCAGACGGTGATCAGCATCGCCAGCGCAACCCGAACCCGCACCGGCACCGCGCGTTGCGCGAATACCGGCATCGAGCCGAACAGCGCGAGGATGCGCACGAATGGCCACAGCAGCGGACTGAGCCAGGCCCAGATCTGGGCCTCGTTGAACGTCAGCATGCGGGTCGCGCGGGAGTGGTCAGGTGCGCTGGGCTCAGCCGACGACCGACGGAATCATCTGCAGCATGCTGCGCAGATAGTCGACCATGTTGCCGAGCATCCACGGCCCGGCGATCGCGAGCATCGCGACCGCGGCCAGGATCTTCGGCACGAACGACAGCGTCGCCTCGTGGATCTGCGTCGCCGCCTGCACGATGCTGACGACCAGGCCGACGAACAGCACCGTCAGCAGCACCGGCGCGGCCGTGCTCAGCAGCTTGAACAGGCCTTCCTGGCCGATCGTCAATACCTGTTGCGGATCCATCCAGTTTCCTTGTGGTGAGGGCCGCGCTACTGCGCGAAGCTCGAGGCCAACGAACCGAGCAGCAGGTTCCAGCCGTCGGCGAGCACGAACAGCATCAGCTTGAAGGGCAGGGCGACCAGGACCGGGCTCAGCATCATCATGCCCAGGCTCATCAAGACGCTGGCGACGATCATGTCGATGATCAGGAACGGGATGAAGACCAGAAAGCCGATCTGGAAGGCGCTTTTCAGCTCGCTGGTGACGAAGGCCGGCACCAGCACCTTGAACGGCACGTCCTCCGACTTGACGGCCGGATCGATCTTCGCGAGGTTGGCAAACAGCATCACGTCCGACTGCCGGGTCTGCTTCAGCATGAACTCGCGCATCGGCGCCTCGCCGCGCTGCAGCGCCGCCTCGAACGACAGTCTGTTCTCGGAAAACGGCTTGTAGGCGTCCTCATAGACCTTGTCGATCGTCGGGCCCATCACGAAAAAGGTCAGGAACAGGCTCAGTCCGACGATCACCTGGTTCGGCGGTGCGGCCTGCGTGCCGATCGCCTGCCGCAGCAGGCTCAGCACGATGACGATGCGCGTGAAGCCGGTCATCAGCAGCAGCAGCGCCGGCAGAAAACTCAGCGCGGTGAAGAACAGCAGCGTCTGGATCGGCACCGAATAGCTGGTGCCGCCCGCGCCCTGGGCGACGACCAGCGGCAGACTGGCGGAGCCCGATGGCGAAGCGGCCTGTGCGCCGGCCAGAGCCGGCAGCAAACCGGCGGCAAGCATCAGCACGGTCGGCACGGCGGCGCGCAGCGCGGCCTTGCCGCGCTGGACGGAGCACTGTCTCATCGCGAATCCCCCGGCCGGCGCAAACGGGCCATCGCCTGCGCGAAGCTCGGCTGAACTGCGGCGCCGGGTGCGCCTGGCGGCGGTTCCGGCTGCGGCGGCATCGTGTGCAGGGTCTGGATATTGCCGGCGCTGACGCCGAGCACCAGCCAGAGGCGGTCCTCGCCCTGGCCGACCTCGACCGTCATCAGCCGCTGGTGCTGGGAGATCGGCAGCGTCGCGATGCTGCGCATTACGCCGGCCGCGCTGGTTGCGCCGAGCGGCGTGCGCTTGAGCAGCCACAACGCGAGCGGAATCATCGCGATGATCGCGATGAACCACAGCAGCGGCGACAGCGAGGAAGGGGTCATGGGTTCAGAGGACGATGGTGGATGGCCGGCCGCTCATTGGCGGCTCAGGCGGCGCATGCGCTCGGACGGCGTCACGATGTCGGTCAGCCGGATGCCGAATTTCTCGTTGACGACGACGACCTCGCCCTGCGCGATCAGATAACCGTTGACGAGCACGTCCATCGGCTCGCCGGCCAGCGTTTCCAGCTCGACCACCGAACCCTGAGCCAGTTGCAGGATGTGCTTGATCGGAATCCGGGTGCGGCCGAGCTCGACCGTCAACTGCACCGGGATGTCCAGGATCATGTTGATGTCGTTGCCGGCAACCGGGTTCTGGCCCGGCGTGAACTTCGTGAACGCCGCCGGCGAGACCTGGTCGGTGACGGCGTCGCCGCCGTTCTGCGACTTCGATTCGGCGAGCGCGGACGCCCACTCGGCGGCCATCGCGTCGTCTTCGGAGGAGGCGGCGGAATTTTCAGAGGACATGCTGGGCTCCGAGCCAGCTCGCACCGGAGCTGGTCAACAGTTGATCGACCTTGAGGGCGTATTTGCCGTTCGCGGTTCCGTAGTGACACGCCAGGATCGGCACGCCGGCGACCTTGCACTCGATGCCTGGTTGCAGGTCGAGCTCGATGAAATCGCCGGGCTTGAAGCTGAGCAGCTGCTCGACGGTGGCCGGTGCATGCGCCAGTTCGGCAACGAGCTCGACTTCGGCCGACTGGATCTGCTGCTTCATCAGATTGACCCAGCGCCGGTCCGGCTCCAGTCCGTCGCCCTGGATCGGGGAATACAACACGTCGCGGATCGGCTCCAGCGTCGAATACGGGATGCAGAAGTGGATCGTGCCGATCGTCTCGCCGATCTCGAGCGTGAACGAGGTCGTGATCACCACCTCGTTCGGCGTTGCGACGGTGGCGAACTGCGGCTGCATCTCGGCGCGCTGAAACTCGAGCTCGAGCGGATAGACGCCGGCCCAGGCCTTTGCATACTGCTCGCAGATCACGCCGACCAGCCGGCCGATCACGCGCTGCTCGGTCGGCGAGAAATCCCGCCCTTCGATTCGCGTCTGCGATTTGCCGTCGCCGCCGAACAGCGCATCGATCACCGCAAACACCAGCGTCGGATCACAGATGATCAGGCCGCTGCCGCGCAGCGGCTTGACGTTGACGATGCTGAAACTGGTCGGCACGACGATCTCGCGCATGAAGGCGCTGTATTTGTGCACCTTGATGCCGCCGATCGAGATCTCCGGGCTCTTGCGGATGAAGTCGAACAGGCCGAGCCGGATGTTGCGGGCAAAACGCTCGTTGATGATCTCCATCGTCGGCATGCGGCCGCGGACGATGCGCTCCTGGCTGGAGATGTCGTATTCGCGGATGCCGCCGGCTTCGACCGGCTCGTGCTCGGTTTCCGGCGAATCGCCGGTGATGCCCTGCAGCAGGGCATCGACCTCGTCCTGGGAAAGGATCTGCTGGCTCATCGATGGGTACTCGGTCGCTCGCGTCGTGCCGTCGTCACTGGATGATGAAATTCGCGAAATGCACGTGGGTCACCGGGTTGTGCACCTGGGCCCGGCGTTTCTTGCGCTTCTTCTTGCTGCTTTGCTCGGCTTCCTCGGCGGCGTCCTCCGGATCGATCTCGATGCCCATCGGCCGCACCGCTTCGCGCATGATTTCCTCGGCCAGCGCGTCCTTGCCGGCGCGCTCGAGCAGCTCGCGTGAGGTCTTGTGCGCCAGCACCAGCAGGATGCCGTTGCGGATCGATGGCATGTAGCCCTTCATCTGCTCGGCAAATTTCGGGTCGTCGACCTGCAGCGTCACCGCGATCTGTGCATACCGCTCGCTTTCCTTGTCGGCCAGGTTGACGACGAAGGGATCGAGCGCGACATAGGTCGGCGGCTGGCCGCGGTTCGGCGCGGCCGCTTTCGCCACGCCGACGTCGTCCTCATCGCCGGCAGCGGCGGCGACATTTTTCTTCATGATGTAGAAGGCGCCCGCGCCGCCGGCGCCAAGCAGCACCAGCAGGACGATCAGGATCAGCAAAAGCTTGCTTTTGCCTTTTGCCTTCGGGGCGCTGCCGGCATCGGCTGCGGCTGTGGCTGACATCGCGACTCCTTGTTCGTCAGTTCACGGTCGGAAAACGACCGGTCGAACGAGATTGTCGAAGTCAATGCCGCTGGCTAAAGCGCGATAAGCGCCGGCTTTTGCGGCTTGTGTCGCGGATGGCAGGCTCACGCATGCGGCACCGCCGCGGCTCGGCCGCGGGTGCGCGTTGCGTGGATAAGGGCAGCGGCCCCGTCAGGCGTAGAGGTCGACGCCGCCAGCCGAGACCATGCGGCGTGGCCGAGGCTGCTCGCGCGCCGGGTCGGCTGTGCTGCCATTGGCATCGCCTCGCGCCTGGCCATTGCGGCCTTGCTGCGAAGGCTGGTCGCCTGCCTGCCGTTGCGACGATGTGTCGGCCTGCGCACGCGGATGCTCGGAAACACCGCCGCCGGTCAGCGTCAGGCCCGCTTCGCGCAGCGCGCTGGCGAGTTCGGGCAGGCCGGACTCGATCACCGCGCGGGTTGCCGCCGAATCGGCGCCGAAATCGATCTGCGCGCGTTGACCGTCGAGTTCGATGCGCACCGATATCGGGCCCATCTCGGCCGGATTCAGGCTCAGTTCGGCATATTCGACGCCATCACGGGCCAGCACGCTGACTTCGACGCCGAGTGCGGCGCGAAATTCAGGCGCCGCAATCGGCGTGTCGACGCGTACCTGCAGCGGTACGGGTCCGGTGGCGCTCGGCTGCGGGGTGGTGAGCGGCGCCTGGCCGGCGATCGCGCCGGGCAGCCGGGCCTGGTCGAGTGCGGTCGCGAAATCAACGCTGCGGCCGGCCTGTTGCGATGCCGCAGCGGTCCGTTCGACCGCGGAGTTGCTTGATTCATCGAGCCGTTGTGCTGCAGCAGCACTGCGGGCCGCGACCGCGACCGCCTGGCCAAAGGGCTTGCTGCCTGGCTGTCCTTGGCTCGCAGCGCCGTTGCCGGTGGGGGCCGATGCCGCCAGCGACGGCGTCGCTGTCGCTGCGGCTGCCGCCATCGGTGATCGCGCACGATCGGCCGCCACCGCGTGCTCACGGCGGGTGATGCCTTGTTCGCTCGCGACGACCCACGGCGGTGGCAATACCGATGCGGCCTGCGCCGTGGCGAGCGGCTGCTGCTCGTCGACAGCGGTTTGGCGAGGCGGCACGCGGCGGGTTGTTTCTACTGTTTCAGTCTCAACCGGCGTGGCCTCAGCCGCTACCTCGCGCAACGGTTGATGGGCTGTGGTGCGGGCCGGTGCATGCCGCTGTTCGGTGATCTCCGGCGCCTGCCAGGAGGGCTGGGTTGCGGCAACAGCGGTTGGCGGCAACTCCGGCGCGCTCAGTCGCTGGTCGTCGAGCGTAATGGACCCGTTTTCCAGCTGCGTCTGCGCCGCAGCATGGTCCGGCGTCGCGTTGACTGCCGCGTGCGGTGCTGGCACGACCGGCAGGTCGACGGCGACGATACGGTTGGCACCGGATTCGGTTTCGCGGACCTCGCTGTCGGCGCCAGGCCTTGCACCAGCGGTTGCAGCGCCACCATCGTGCGCCAGTGCCTCGGCCGGCTCGAACCGCTGCCCGCTTTGCGTGGCCACGGCTGCGCGTTTCGCAGATCGATCGTTTGCCGACAGATCGGCCGCGTCGAACGGCTGCAGCCGCGGCGTCGCTTCGACACCGCGATCGGCTGTCCCGGCCCTGCTCGAGGCTGCTGCCACCGCGGCCTCGCGTGTGCCGGCCACCCGGCGCACGGCGGCGGACCGGCTGTCGGCATCACCAGGCGTCGGCAGGCGCTGGGTCGCGCCGCTGGCTGCTTGCCGCTCGGATGCCATCGCTGCGCCTGCCGGGCCCGCCGGTTGCCGGGCAGCAGGTGTCGCTGCAACTGGACTCGGCTGCTGAGACCGTGCTGTGTCGGTGCCGGTCTGGGCGATCAATGGCAGGCTGTCATCGGCAACGGCTGTTGCAGCCGTCGCCGGGCTCGCCGGCTTCGACTGCGCGGCGGCACCAGCGGGCGCTGGTTGTGACTCGCCGTGCGGCGCGATCGCCGCAGCGGTCGGCGGCAACAGATCCTTGATCCAGTCGGCCACCGCGTCGGTGGCGGGTGCGGTGTCGGGTTCGGAAACTGCAGCAGGCAATGCCAGCGCAGACGGTGTCACCAGTGCGGTGTCGCCGCCACCGTCGCCCGGCGCCGCACCGGTCGGTACGCTGGCGTCCGCGGCACCCGGCTGCAGGTTGAACTGCGCCAGTTGCGCGTTGAACGGCATCGCCGCGCCGTCGTCGGCGAACAGCGATGCGATCGCAGCGGCGGTGCCGGCACCGGCGGCAAATCCGCTCTGGCGCGGTCCGGAAGTCAGGGATGAGGTGGCGTTCACTGTGGAGGTCCTCAACGTGCCGCGGCGCGCAGGCTGGTGTGGCGATTGGCCATCGCGCGGGCGGCAAATTCGTCGCTGGCCTTCTGCTCGCGGCGATCCGACGACAGACGCATTTCGAGCTCGCGCCGCTCGATCAGCTTGCGCACCGACGCGACCCGCAGCTCATGCTGGCGCAGCAGCTGTTCGGCAGCGGCCAGTTGTGCGGCGGCATGGCGGATCACCTGGTCCTGGTGGCTGACCGCCTGGCCGAGCCGGTTCATGAAGCCCTGGTAGCAGTGCACGACCGGCATCGAGCCCTCGGTGCGAAAACGCGTCGTCCAGCGCTGCTCGTAGTCGCTGCGGTAACCGAGCAGCTGATCGGCCTGCTGGCTGGCGATCTCGGCAGCGCGTGCGGCGCGCCGGCATTCGGCCAGGCTCTGGTCGCGTTCGCCTTCGGCGACGGCGAGCAGGGCGAACAGGGGTTGCAAAGCGCTCATCGGTTCTGCTCCTTCGAAAGGTTCAGGGGGCCATCAGGCCGCACAGCTGCTTGACGCTGGCGGCCATCGGTGCCGCCTCGTGCATGCGCTGCTGCAGCAACTGGGTCATTGCGTCGTGCAGGTGCACGGCATGGTCGAGGTCGGGATCGTTGCCCGGCGCGTAGGCGCCGAGCTGGATCAGGTCGCGGGCCTTGCTGTATTTTGAGTGCAGCTGGCGGAACCGCCGCGCCGCTTCGAGGTGCGGCGGCATCGCGACATTGGTCATCACCCGCGAGATCGATTTCTCGACGTCGATCGCCGGATAGTGACCGGCCTCGGCGAGTTCGCGCGACAACACGATGTGGCCGTCGAGGATGCCGCGCGCTGCGTCGGCGATCGGGTCCTGCTGGTCGTCGCCTTCGCTGAGGACGGTATAGAACGCGGTGATCGAGCCGCCGCCGGCGCCGGCATTGCCGCTGCGCTCGACCAGCTGCGGCAGCTTCGCAAAGCAACTCGGCGGATAGCCCTTGGTGGCCGGCGGCTCGCCGATCGCCAGCGCAATCTCGCGCTGTGCCATCGCATAACGCGTCAGCGAGTCCATCAGCAGCAGCACATGCTGGCCGCGATCACGAAAATCCTCGGCGATCGTCGTTGCATAGTTGGCGCCTTGCATGCGCGTCAGCGGCGGCGCATCGGCCGGCGCCGCGACGACGACCGAGCGGGCAAGGCCTTCCTCGCCGAGGATGTCCTCGATGAATTCCTTGACCTCGCGGCCGCGCTCGCCGATCAGACCGACGACGATCACGTCGGCCTCGGTATAACGCGCCATCATGCCGAGCAGCACCGACTTGCCGACGCCGGTGCCGGCAAACAGGCCGATCCGCTGGCCGCGGCCGACGGTCAGCATCGAATTGATGGCACGCACGCCGGTATCGAGCGGGCGGCGCACCGGATCACGGTCCATCGCATTGATCGGCCGGCGGATCAGCGGCGCATTCTGCGTCGAGCCGAGCGGGCCCTTGCGGTCGATCGGCACGCCGTGCGAATCGACGACCCGGCCGAGCAGGCCGTCGCCGACCGGCAGGTGCTGCGTGCGGTCTTCATTGCGCCGCCATGGATGCTGCTGGCTGCCGAGCCGGATCGGCACCACCGGCGTCGGCCGCGGGATCACCATCGCGCCGCTGGCAAGGCCATGGATGTCGCCGGTCGGCATCAGATAGGCATGGTCGCCGGAGAAGCCGACCACCTCGGCCTGCACCGCAGGCTGGCCCGGCATCCGCACCTCGCAGACCGAACCGACCGGCACCCGGATGCCGGCGGCTTCGAGCACCAGGCCGGCGACCCGCACCAGCAGACCCTGCGTTTCCAGCGGCAGCGGTTCGGCCGACAGCCGCTCGAGGCTGTTCAGGTAGTTGTCCCACTTGTCGCTGGTTGCGGCAAGCGCATGGTTTTCGCTCGACGTCGTGATCATGCCGCCCTGCGCTCTTGTCTGGCCGGCGAGCCGCTGCTGCCGTCAGCGGTGGCGTCGATCGCTTCCTCGTCGTGCCACGGGCCGTCGCAGCCGAGCGCTGCGGTGGCACGGCGCCAGCGCGCTTCCATCGTTGCATCGATGCTGCCGATGTCGGATTCGACCAGGCAGCCGCCGCGGGCGATGCCGCTGTCGGCGACGACGCGGCCGCCGCGGGCGGCGAGCACCTCGGCCGCACCCTGTTCGACCAGCGGCTGGTCGTCCGGATGGACGCGCACGGTGATGTGGCGTGCGCTCAGCAGCAGCGTATCGAGTGCTTCGGCGGCGACCATCGCGACCAGTTCGGCGCTGGTCTGCAATTCGGTGCGGATGATCTGCCGCGCCAGATTGGTTGCCGAGACGGCCAGCACGCGCGCCATCTTCTGCTGCAGCTCGTCGAGCTGCGTCGTCGTGCTCTGCAGCAACATGCCGATCTGCGATGCGACCTGCCGCGCGTGGCTTTGCTTGAACGCATCGAGCGCAACCAGGCCGTCGCGGTAGCCATCCTGGTAGGCCTGCTGGCGGGTTGCATTGAGCATCGCCTGCAATTCGTCCTGCGCATTCGGCGGCGGGGGCGGCGGCGCCGCGGCCGCCTGGCGCGGCGCGGCGCGTACCGACGGCGCTGCCGCGGCGGCGTCGCCATCGAGCGTGCCGGGCGTCCAGGCCGCGAAATCGTTCAATTCCTCGCGCGGAATGAAGCGGCTGTAGACCGATGCCTGGCGGCCGCCCTGCGGCGCCGGCACATTGCGGAACTGGCCTTTCGGCGTGTTTTTAGACGAAGTCATCGCCACCGCCTGCACCCAGTGCTATCTGCCCTTCGTCGCACAGGCGACGGACGATCTTCAGCAATTCCTTCTGCTCGGCCTCGACCTCGGACACGCGCACCGGGCCGCGCGACTCGAGATCTTCGCGCAGCGTCTCGGCGGCACGGCTCGACATGTTGCGGAAGACCTTGTCGCGCATCTCCGGCGTCGCGCCCTTCAGCGCGATGATCAGCGACTCGCTCTGCACTTCCTTCAGCACCGTCTGGATGCCCTTGTCGTCGAGCCTGCTGAGGTCGTCGAAAGTGAACATGCTGTCCTGGATCTTCTGCGCCAGATCGGCGTCCGCCTCGCGGATGAAGTCAATCGCGGCGGTTTCGGCATTGCTGCCGAGCTGGTTGATCATGTCGGCAGCCGTCTTGACGCCGCCCAGGCTCGCCTTGCGCATCGTGTTGCCGCCGGCCAGCACCTTGCTCATCACCTCGTTGAGGTCGACCAGTGCGGCCGGCTGGATGCCGTCGAGTGTTGCGATGCGAACCAGCACCTCGTTGCGCTGGCGCTCGCCGAAGGCCTTCAGCACCGCCGCGGCCTGGTCAGATTCGAGGTGAACCAGGATCGCCGCGACGATCTGCGGGTGTTCGTTGCGCAGCAGTTCGGCGACCGACATCGCATCCATCCATTTCAGGCTCTCGATGCCCGAGATGTCGCCGGTCTTCAGGATGCGGTCGATCAGGATGTTGGCCTTTTCGTCGCCGAGCGCGCGGCGCAGCACCGATTTGACGTATTCGTCGTTGTCGGCAACCAGCGTGCGCTGGTCGCCGGCCAGCTCGGCAAAGCGGTCGATCACGTCGTCGACCCGCTCGCGCGAGATCGCCTTCATCTTCGCGATCGTCTCGCCAAGCCGCTGCACTTCCTTCGGCGACAGATGGCGAAAGACGGCCGCAGCCTCTTCCTCGCCGAGCGACATCAGCAGGATCGCCGCGTCCTCGACGCCGGCCTCGTCGACGCCGCTCATCGCAAGCCTCCGCAATCTGTGGGAGGGGCTTCAGCCCCGATTCGGGCTCGTGGCAGCTCGGGGAAATCGGGGCTGAAGCCCCTCCTACAAGCTACGGTCATGCGGGCTCTCCCGAAACCCAACCGCGGACGATATTGGCCACAGCGGCGGGATTCTCCTTCGCCAGGCTGCGCGCGCGCTCGAGGCGTTCGGCGCTCTTCGGCGCTTCGAGCGCCATCAACTCGGAAGACGGCAGGCCGGGCAGCGCCTGGTCGTCGTCGACGACGGCATTGATCTGGCTGCCGGGCAGTGCCGGTGCCGGTACCGGCTTCAGCGCGGATTTCATCGCCGGGCGGACCAGGCCGAAGATCACCAGCATCGCGACGAAGGCGAGGGCGGCCGGAATGCCGACGATGCGCATCATGTCGAGCACTTCGGGCTGCTTCCACCAGACCGGCTCATCCTTGTCGATCGTCTCGATCTTGAACGGCGCATTGACGACACGCACCGAATCGCCACGTTCCTGGCTGTAACCGACACTCTCCTGCACCAGTGCGGTCAGCTTGTCGATCTCGTCCTTGGTCAAGGCAACCGTCGTCGCCTTGCCTTTCGGATCGGTCGTCGTCTTGTGGTTGACGACCACCGCCGCATTGATCCGCTTGACGGTGCCGGTCGCATTGCGGGTCACGCGCACCGTCTTGTCGACTTCGTAGTTGGTCACCGCCTCGCGGCGGCTGCTGCCGTTGCTGCTGCCGCCTGCGGTCTGCAGCGGGGTGGCGGCGCCGTTCAACGGGGCGGTCGGCGCGATCGGCGGCACATTCGACGCCGCGCCTGGTGTGCCGGTCGGTAGCGCGGTGCCGCCACCAGCCTGTTCACTGGTCTGCTGGCTGCGCACCGTGATGCGGTCGGCATTGCCCTGGTTCGGCTTGAACTCCTCGAAGGTCGCCTCGCTCTGCGAGAAGTCGATCTCGGCGGTGACGCTGGCCCGCAGGTTTTCCCGCCCGACCACCGGTTCGAGCAACTCGACGATGCGTTTGGCGTAACCAGCCTCGATCTGGCTGACATACTGGAGCTGGCGGGCATCGAGCCCGGCACCCGGGTTGCCGTCGTTCGACGACAGCAGCGCGCCGGTCTGATCCAGCACGCTGACCGCCTTCGGATTCATTTCCGGCACGCTGCTCGACACCAGATGGACGATGCCGGCGATCTGGCTGCGGTCGAGCGCGCGGCCCGGGAACAGCGTCAGCATCACCGATGCGGTCGGTTTCTGCTGTTCGCGGAAAAAGCCGTTCTGGTTCGGCAATGCGAGGTGGACCCTGGCCGACTCGACCGCGTTCAGCGCGGTGATCGAACGCGTCAGCTCGCCTTCGAGGCCGCGCTGGAAGCTCAGCCGTTCCTGGAACTGGGTCTGGCCGAAGCGGGCGTTGTCGAGCAGCTCGAAGCCGACGACCGAACCCTTCGGCAGGCCGGCCGACGCCATCTTCAGCCGCACGTCGTGCACCTTTGATGCCGGCACCAGGATCGCGGCGCCGCCATCGGCATGTTTGTACGGCACGTTCATCTGCGACAGCTGGGCGATGATCGCGCCGCCGTCCTTGTCCGACAGATTCGCGTACAGCACCTTGTAGTCGCCCTGGCTGCTCCACAGCGTCATCGCGGCGACCACCGCGACCAGCGCGGCGATGCCGCCGCCGAGCGCGAGCTTGGAACGGGCCGGCAGTGCGGCCAGCCGCGCAGTGAAGCTGTCGGCGGGTACCAGTTGGATCGTGCTGTTGGCGGCGACGGCGTTGTCCATTGGAGACTTCAGGGCAGGAACGGGAAAGGGGCGGGGTGTCCGTGGCAGCGATTATTCGGTCTCGCCCGCCGACACATGCCCCGAACAGCCCGGGGAAGGGCGGTTTATTCGCCGCCTGGGCCGCCTTGCGGCGCCTTAGCATCCCGTCATGTCAGCCGTGGCCGGTATCGGCCCGCCTTTCCTGCCCGCAGGAGCCCGCCATGAATGTCTCGCTCAAACCCTTCGATTTCGCCCAGGCCGCCGCCCGCGCCGGCCTGCAGACCAATGGCCAGCCGCTGCCGCGTACCGGCGCGGTCGGCAGTGCCGGCTTCCAGCAGGCGCTGACGAAGGCGCTCGGCTCGGTCAGCGAGACGCAGAAACACGCGAGCGAGCTGCAACGCGAGGTGCAGCTCGACAATCCGAATGTCACGATCGAACAGACGATGGTCGCGATGCAGAAGGCGCAGATCGGCTTCCAGGCGACGCTGCAGGTGCGCAACCGCCTGGTCCAGGCCTACAGCGACATCATGAACATGCAGGTCTGAGGCCTGCCGGCCCCGCCTTCAGCGCGCCGCCATCAGGCGGCGTTTTTTCTGCGTCTGGTCGATATAGAGTTGCAGCAGCCGCTCATCGGCCGGCTGCAGACGCAGCAGCTCGCAGCCCATGCGCATGCCTTTTGCCTCGGCAGTGACCGAACTGAGGTGGTGCAGTCGCAACGCGGTCGTGAAACGGGTTTCGGCGTCGAGTTCGAACTGCACCGCCGGGATCATCATCCCTGCGGTCAGCGCCGGCAGGTGCTCCGGCAGGAACAGCGCACAGCCGCCGAGGCTGACGTCGAGCACGCGCAATGTCAGCTCGATGTCGTCGTACAGAGGATGGCGGAAGCGCACCACCGGCGAGCTGCGCATCACCGGCCGCACGCGGAAGCTGCCGCGGCGCTGGAATCGGTAGATGACCGACGGCATCGCGCAGCTCAGCGCCGACGTTCGGGCGCCGTGGATCAGCACCAGGTCATGGGCGTCGAACTGCAGCTTGACGCTGTCGAGATAGCCGACGACAACCGCCTCGTTGCCCTGCACCAGCGCCTCGAGGTGCGGGTCGTCGGTCATCGCGCTGAAGCTGATCGCCTCGTGCATCGAATCGACCGTCCACAGCGTCGCGCTGACCATCGCGCCATTCGGGCCGTTCAGGATCAACGGCAGCGCCGAATCGGCCAGCGTGCGCAGCATCACCTTGATCTGCGGACGCGAGGTGATGCGGAAATCGTCCAGCCCGCCGGCCGGCAGTTCTGCCAGCGGCGTCGGCTGGGTGTCCATCGCGACGTCCATGGCCCGCTCGCTCAGTGCACCGTCCGGTTCTGGCCGGTGAGCATCGCATCGAGGTCGTCGAGCCAGGGCTCGGCGAGGTAGCGGATCTCGGCATCGTTGACGAGGATGCGCTGCATGATGCGCGTCTTCAGCTGCGCCTCCTCGGCCTCCAGCGGGCGCATCGTCGCCGCATGCTTGAGCTGCGAGATCAGCACCGCGCAGGCACCTTCGAGCTTGACGACCTCGTCCCAGTTGCCGATGCGGGCCGCCTGCAACATGTCATGACTGGCACGCTCGATCGCTTCGTAATAGTTCAGCAACTGCGTGTTCATGATCTCGGTCGCAACCGGCGTGTCGGATTCGTGGTTCATGCTGCGGCACCGGTGGCCACCTTCGCCCGGATTTCCATCCATGCGTCGCGCAGCGGTTGGATCAGCGCGGTGCATTCCTGCAGCGCGGCTTCGTCGTTTTTCACGTTGGCCTGGGTCAGCCGCACGATCAGGTAGCCATACAGCGCCGACAGGTCCTCCGACAATGCACCGCTGTTCATGTTCAGGCCGCCCCGCAGGCCTTCGTCGACGATGCGAACGGCGCGGTTGATCGCTGCGCCCTTGGCGTCGATGCGGCCGTCCTGCAGTGCGCCGCGGGCCTGCGAAATCGCCTCCAGCAGGCCATCGAACAACATGGCGATCAGCTTGTGCGAGTCAGCCGATGTCACCCCGGTCTCGACCCCGACCTGGGTGTACATGCCGGCTGCGGGACGTTGGTGTGACTGGCGAAATGGGCTTGCGGAGGCGTACATCACGGGGTCGTTTCCGAGTCAGGTTGCGTATGCCTGAATATCGGCCGCGGGGCAGGGCACTTGAGTGTCGTCGGCGCCTGTTCGATCGTCGGAATTGGCAGGCAGCCGGTCGCAGATCGGCGGCACGCCGCGCACGATCTGCGCGGCATACCGCGATCAGGACGTGGACTTGTTCCAGGTCGCGATCTGCTGGCTGACGTAGCTGTTCAGCCCGGTCAGCGTCGACAGCTTGGTGTCGAGCGCCGAATATTGTGCAAGCAGGCGGGTGCGGGTCTGCTCGATGCGGGCATTGACGCGCTCCTGCTCCTTGCCGTTCAGCTTCACGCGTTGCGACAGGCTGTCGGTGCGCGAGGTCAGCGTGCCGTCGCTTCCGGTGACGGCCTTCGTGAACGATTCGAACAGCGCCGCGATGCCGCGCTCGCCCGGCGCGGCGTCGGCCTTGCTGGTCATCGCCAGCGCAACCTCCGACGGGTTGGCCATCGCAGCGGTCAGCTTCGTATCGTCGATGTTCAGCCGGCCGTCGCGGTCGAGCGAGATGCCGAAGTCGGACAGCCGCTTGAAGCTGCTGGAAGTACCGGCGGTACCACCGACCAGCGCACGCAATTGGCTCTGGATCGTCAACGCTGTACGGTCACCCTGCAGGATGCCGCCCGACTTGCTCGCATCGTCGTATTTGGTCAGTTCGCGCAATGTCGCATTGACATCGTTGTACATCGCGACGAACTTGTTGACCGCATTCTTGAAAAAGGTCGTATCGGTCGAGACGCTCAGCGTGACCTCGGCGGTGGTGGTCTTCAGCGCGGTGAAGCTGAGTCCGTCGCCGACATCCTTGAAGGTGTTGGTCGACGAGACGAGGTCGATGCCGTTGATCGTCGCCTTCGCCTCCTGCGGCGGCACGGTCTGCAGCATCGCCGTCTGCGGCGGCGTTGGCGCCGGCGCGGCGCGGTCGTAGGTCAGCGCAGCGAGGTTGCCACTGGCCGGATTGCCGTCGACATCGATCTCGGTGATCTTCAGTGCATTTTCGGCACCAGTCAGGTCGGAGCGGACAACCAACCGCGCGCCGGTGCCGTCGTTGACGATCGACGCGGTGACGCCGGCCTTCGCTGCATTGATCTGGTCACGGATGCCGGCCAGCGTGTCCTTGCCTTCGGGGATCTCGATATCGAATGGTGTTGCGCCGTCCTTCGCTGCGAACAACCAGGCCGGGTTGGCCGGGTCGTTGTTCTGGTCGGTCCAGCTGCCGGTCTCGATGCGCAGCCGGCCGGCGCCGACCACCGTGCTGCTGCCACCGGAAAACGATGCGGAGGCGATGTTGTGGGCCTTGGCAAGCTGCGACACGCTGACTGCATAGCTGCCGCTGGCCGCGGTGCCGCTGCTGGTCACGCTGACGCTGGAAACGTCCGAGCTCGTCGACGCGGTCCGGCTCCAGGCTTCCGGTTTGGCCATTGCTGCGGCCGCATCCTGCAGCGCCGCGATCTTGCCCTTGATCTGGCCGAACGACGACAGCTGGCTGTTCAGCGTGACCTGCTTGGTCTTCAGCTGCGTCAGCGGCCGCTGTTCGAGCGAGATCAGCTGGCTGACGATGCCTTGCACGTCCAGGCCGCTGCCGATGCCCGGTGAGGAGATGGCCATCTGGAATTCCTTTTCTCGGATCTTCTATCGGCAAGCCGGCCCGCAGCTTGAGCCGGAAGTGACAACGCCGGGCGTGAGCTGCTCACGACCGGCGTTGGTGGGTTGCAGCGGACGCATCGGGTCCTGCTGCACGGCGCGTCGAACCGGATCAGCCCTTCAGCAGCGACAGCACCTGCTGCGGCAGCTGATTCGCCTGCGCCACCATCGCGGTGCCGGCCTGCTGCAGGATCTGCGAACGCGACAGGCTGGCGGTTTCGGCAGCAAAGTCGGCGTCCATAATGCGGCCGCGCGACGCGGCGGTATTCTCGGACTGGATCATGATGCTCGAGATCGCATTCTCGAAGCGGCTCTGAACCGCACCGAGTGTCGCCCGCGAACCGTTGACCTGCTGCAGCGCATCGTCGATCTGCTTCAGCGCCAGCCAGGAGCCTTCGACCGTCTCGATCGTCATCGATTCCATGCCGGTGATCGGCGTGCCGGCTGCGATGTCGATTGCACCAGGGGCGACGCCAGTGCGTTCGGTCGTGAACCCGGAAGTCGTGACGGGCAGCGCGTCGCCATTGGTGTCGACCTTTGACGAGCGAATCTCCATCCAGAACTCTCCGGAAGCTGGATCCTTCTTCAGGAAGGCGGAGACGCCGGAATCGGCGGTGCGGCGGTTGATCGCCTCGACGGTCTGGCCGAGCCGCTCTTCTGGCGAACGTGCCGGCGGCAGCGCGGTCAGCGGATAGGCAATCGCGCCGACGGTGATTTCCAGGTCACCGGCCTCAACCCGGAGGTTGGACTCGGTGATCAGGTCGGTCGTGACCTTGCCCGTCGTCGAAGAACCGTAGTTGACCTTGCCGAGGCCGGCGGTCGAGGTATTGGCCAGCGCGGCAACGGTGATGTTCTCGCCGGAGTTGGCGCCAACCTGGAAGGTGGCTGCTGAAAACGATCCGTCGAGCAGACGCGCACCATTGAAATTGGTCGTCTTGGCGACGCGGTTGATTTCATCGCGCAGCTGCGAGACTTCGGACTGCAGCGCGTAGCGGTCTTCGGCGCTGTTCGTATCGTTGCTCGCCTGCACCGCCAGTTCACGCATCCGCTGCAGCATGTCGCCGACCTTGCCGAGTGCGCCTTCGGCGGTCTGCGCCAGCGAGATCCCGTCGTTGGCATTGCGCGCCGCGACGTTCAACCCGCGGATCTGCGTATTCATCCGCTCGGCAATCGCGAGACCGGCAGCGTCGTCCTTCGCGCTGTTGACGCGCAGGCCGGATGACAGCCGCTGCATCGCGGTCGAAAGCGCGCTCTGGGAAGTGGCCAGGTTGCGCTGGGCCGTCAGCGAGCTGACGTTGGTGTTGATGGTCTGGGGCATGGTGCGCTCCTAGTAGAAACAGAATCCCGGCGACAGCATCTGCCATCACGTTGTTTGGCGTTCGCGGTCCACCTGTTGCGCACAACCCGTCGGGGCGGAACGCTGCCGGTGACTCCGGACTCCAGGCGCTGTTTCCGGGTGATCGAATTCAACTCCTGTTGGACTGAATTCTGAAACCATCGTCCGGCGAACTAAAGGCCGATAAGGCGGCAAAAATGCGGCCATCTCGCTGCCTCGATCGTGAGCCTGGCGGCTTCGCCCCTGTCGCGCTTCCTCGCGGCTGCCGCCACACCCCCTCGATCTCCGTGCTGAAAAAGAAAAAGCCCGCCTCTTTCGAGGCGGGCCTTGTTTTTGCCATGCGGCTCCCTGGCGGGAGCCGGATCCGGCGTTTTCTGATCAGCGCAGCAGCGACAGCACCTGCTGCGGCAGCTGGTTGGCCTGCGACAACATCGCGGTGCCGGCCTGCTGCAGGATCTGCGACTTCGACAGGTTGGCGGTTTCCTGGGCGAAGTCGGCATCGACGATCCGCCCCCGCGCCGCAGCGGTGTTCTCGGACTGCGTCATGATGCTCGACACCGCATTCTCGAACCGGCTTTGCACCGCGCCGAGCGTGGCCCGCGTGCTGTTGACCTGCTTGATCGAGTCGTCGATGTTCTTGATCGCGAGCCAGGCGTCCTCTGCGGTTTCGACGCTGAGGTTGTCGATGCCGGCCTTGGTGACCGAAGTCGCTGCGAGGTCGGCGTCGGCGATGCCGGTCTCGGTCAGCCCGAAACCGGTGGTGGTAACGCCGAGCGCAGTCGGGGTCGCCGCGGCCGGGTCGAGTTTCGACGAACGCAGAGCGACCGTGTACTCGCCGGTGTCTTCGTTACGGGTCAGGAAGGCACTGACCCCGGTGTCGGCGGTGCGGCGGTTGATCGCCTCGACCGCCTGGCCGATGCGCTCCTCGCCGGAACGCGCGGCCTTCAGGTCGGCCAGATCGTATTCGGTCGTGCCGACGGTGATCTTCAGACCGGTCACTTCCGACGCATATCCCGTCACCTGGCCGCCGGTCACGCCGGTGGCCATCGTATTCTCCGCATAGGTCACTTCTGACAGCCCTTTTGCCGAGCTGTTGGTCAGTGCGGCGACGGTGATCGCTTCGCCGGAGTTGGCGCCGACCTGGAAGGTGGCCGCCGAGAACGAGCCGTCGAGCAGCTTGGCGCCGTTGAAGTTGGTCGTCTTTGCAACGCGGTCGATTTCGTCGCGCAGCTGGCTGACTTCGGCCTGCAGCGCGACGCGGTCGTCCTTGCTGTTCGTCGCATTGCTCGACTGCACGGCCAGTTCACGCATGCGCTGCAGCATGTCGCCGACCTTGCCGAGTGCGCCTTCCGCGGTCTGCGACAGCGAGATGCCGTCGTTGGCATTGCGGGCCGCGACATTCAGGCCGCGGACCTGGGTATTCATCCGCTCGGAAATCGCCAGGCCGGCGGCGTCGTCCTTTGCGCTGTTGACGCGCAGGCCTGAGGACAGGCGTTGCATCGACGTGGCCAGCGAGCCTTGCGACTGGGACAGGTTGCGTTGTGCGGTCAGAGAGCTGACGTTGGTATTGATGGTGGAGGGCATTTGAAAAACTCCTGTTTACGTTGATGATGAACTCCCGGCGTGGACGCCGGCCATTGACTCGTCGATGGGTCGCCCCTTCGACGTGCCCGTCGCTCACCGAAACCACTCGGTGTCGACCGGCTGCGCCCGGCGGCAGTCATCGAAAAAACGCACCTGATTAAAGGTTGTCGATTCCTCGTTCGGCTGTTCCGGACCACGAAGCTCGGGTTCCTGCCTCGCTGGGATGTTTATCGTCGGTGTCTTCGCGGACTTGAGGAAAATCGAATCACTTCGCGACTTGGCCGTTCGTGCTCACCCATTGGCTTGCTGCATCTCTATATATAGAGAGCGCTCCATGACGGGGCCGCAACCGTTCTTCCGGTGCACAAATGGGCGGTATTGCTGCTCCATCTTGGTGCTTCAAATTCGCGCCAGCTGATTAGAGTCGGCGCGGGGGCGGGTTTGCCGGCCCCGGGAGATTGCCGATGATCACGTTGTCTGAACATACAGAGGCCGGAGCGCTTGCCCATGCATGGTGCGTGCCGCCACCTCGCCGCACCGAGTTGCCGGTGAATGTTCTGCAGGAAATCCGTGCTGCCGCCTACCGGTCGATCAAGCTCAGCAACTGGGCAGAGGCAGAACAACTGCTGTCCAGTGTGGCCGGCGATCCGAGGCTGGGCATCGCCGACATGGTTGCACTCGGTACCTTGCGACTGAGGCTCGGCGATGCGGCGGGTTGCTGGCGGGTCATCGAGGGTGTGTTGACCCGCGAGCCGAGCCATTTGCGTGCGGCGCAGATCGGCAGCATGGCGCTCGTCATGCAGCACCGCTGGACAGAGGCGCTGGTGCTGTTCGAACGCCATGCAACCGGGCCGGCGCGCGAGGACTATGCCTTCGTTGCGAACCATGCGGCAGCACTGGCATCGCTCGGACGCCCTGGCGATGCGATACCCGTGCTGCTCGAGGCAATGATGCTGAAGGTCAACGACCCGTCACCGCACATGAAGCTCGGCCTGGTGCTGCGCGACATGAACCTGTTTCAGGAGGCCGCCGAAAGTTTTCTGACCGCCTTCACGCTGGATCCGAACAAGCTTGCCGCGCAGCTCGCGGTGATGCACATGCGTCAGCATGCCTGCCGCTGGGACGAGTTCGACTCTATGCGCACGGCGATCGTCGATGTGCTGGCAGCGGATCCCGATCGTGCCGGCTCGCTGGCTGAAGGCGGCGTCTTCACGCTGGTGGCAATCGAGCATCCGCCGGAACTGCTGCTGCGCGCGACCTCGCGTGTGGCGATGCGCTTCGATCACATTGCTACGCCGCTGCCGGCCCGCCGGATCGATCCCGATCGTGATCGACCGCTGCGCATCGGTTATGTATCGAACGACTTCTACAACCATGCGACATCGGCACTGCTTGTCGAGTCGCTCGAACACCGCGACCGCAGTCGATTCGAAGTCACGCTTTATTCACACAGCAAACATGATGGCAGCGGGCTCGAGCAGCGCGTGCGCAGTGCCTGCGAGCATTTCGTCGATATCTCGACACTGTCTGATGCCGATGCCGCCCAGCGCATCCGTGCCGACGAGATCGACATCCTGGTCGACCTGAAAGGCCATACTCTGGGCAATCGACTGGCGATCTTCGCCTGGCGGCCGGCGCCATTGCAGGTCAGCTTTCTCGGTTTTCCGGGCACCAGTGGCGCCAGCTACATCGATTACGTGATCGGCGACCGCTGGGTCACGCCGCTCGCGCATGCCGATCGCTACAGCGAGCGCATCGCGCAGATGCCCGGCTGTTACCAGCCGAACGACAGCCGGCGGCCGCGTCCTGCACCGGTTGGCAGGTCGGAGCTCGGCCTGCCGCAAGACCGGCTGGTGCTCGGTTGCTTCAACCAGGCCTTCAAGATCTCGCCGGCGACGTTTGATGTCTGGATGCGGATCCTGGCCGCGGTGCCCGACAGTGTGTTGTGGCTGCTCGAGGACAATCCGCAGGCGACGGTCAATCTGCGCCGCGAGGCTGTTGCCCGGGGCATCGCTGCAGAGCGCCTGATCTTTGCGCCTCGGGTGCCGATGACGCGACACCTGGCCCGCCTGCCGGCTGCCGATCTGATGCTCGACAACTGGCCATGCAATGCGCACACGACCGCCAGCGACATCCTGTGGATGGGCGTGCCGATGCTGACGATCGAAGGCGAAGCGTTTGCATCGCGGGTTGCCGGCAGTCTGCTGCGATCGCTGGACCTGCCCGAACTCGTCTGCGCCGATGCAGCTGCCTACGAATCGACCGCGATCGCGTTGTTGCGCGAGCCGCATCGCCTGCTGGCACTGCGCGAGCGCGTGCAGCAGAGCGCCGCGCAAAGCCCGCTGTTCGACGGTGCACAGCATGCCCGCGGTCTCGAGAACCTGTACGACCGGATGGTCGAACGCGCCGCCAATGGCCAGCCGCCGGCCGCATTGCCTGCCGCCGATAGGGTCTGAACTGGCGCGAGCCAGGCCGTTCACCGGTCCGCGAGGTGGCGTTGCGCGGCCCGTCCAGGCCGCACGGTCCCAGTCTTTATTTCAGCTTGTTTCGGCAAGCGATCCGCAAGCAGCAAGACCGCTTGACGGCGGCGAGCGCTGCGCGATGCCGGTGACGATCATTGTGGTCAGTCCCTTCAGCGTCGCACCGATGCTCGGACGTGTCGGATCGCGGCGGACAAACAGCTTGTCAGGCCCGCCCAGGCCGCTGCTGCCGATGAACGGAACGGGATCGTCGTTGTCAGCAAGGTAGACGATGCGACGCGGGCGCAGCGCCTCGGTCACCCGCTTCACCATGCCGCACTTTTCCCATGCGGGCGCCAGCGGCAGCACCAGCACATCGATGCCGGCGAAAAATTGTTTCAGGGCCTCCACCTGCTCGGCTCGCTCGACGAGCACATCGCGCAGATCGGTCAGGACCAGCACCGGGCGATCCTCGCGGGCGGCGAGTCGCCGCAGCAGCAGTGCATGCTCGCTTCCTGCATCGGCATGTGTCGCGAACAGCAGCGTGCCGCCGTCACAGGCCTGCAGCGCATCGAGGTCTGCATCGTGCGCAAGCGCTTCGGCCAGCCGTTCGATGTGGCGGTCGAGCCGTGCCAGTGTGCGCTGCGAGGGCGGGGCGGCGGCATCGCCGCGGCGTCGCTGCGATGCTGCAGCCACCAGTTGTTCGGTCGCTTCTCGGGCGTCGCCAGCATCGAGCAGCCGCCCGATTGCAGCGTCGACTGCCGGTTGCGGTGCGTCTTTCCCCGGCGGCATGCCTTGCGGCGGCGTTTCTCCGACGCGGTTCGAGCCCGCGTGGCTGGTGGGCGGCCGCTTTTCGCGTGGCTGGACTTGAACAACATCGTCGTCGATGCCGGCGCCGAAATCGGCGCTCATCGTGCGCGCCAGCGTCCGTTCGCGCGGTGTCGTCTGGATCTTGCGCAGACGCACCTTCATGAAGGCTGCGTCGTCCTGTGTGCAAGGCCGCAACTCGCCGTCCAGCCAGACTGCGCCGTTCAACTCGAACCGGTGCTCGAACCATCCCAGGTACCAGAACCAGTCCGTGTAGTAGACCCACGAATTCTCGTTCATCGCCCTGACATGGGTCGGATCCTGCCACGCGGTCAGCGCCTTTTCATACGGCACCTCGATCTCGAATTCGCCGTCGATGCGCAGCAATCTCAATGCATTGCCCATCAGCTGGGGCAGGTCGGGCACGTGTTCGAGCACATTCGACGCGTGGATGGTGTCGACGGTTCCGGCGTCGAGCGTCACCTGCCCGCCGAATCGTGTCGGGCAGGAAAGCGGCAGCGTGATCGGAGCTGCGAGGTCGAGCACCAAGTCGGGCTCGGTGCGTTGCTGCACATCGATGTTGAGCCAGCCAAGCCGGTAGTCTTTTCCGGAGCCGAGGTTGATGCGCAACGGAGCAGGGGGTATCCGATCGCGTCCGGCGCGCTGCTGCGTGTCGATCGCGACGGCCCAGTCGATCAGGCGCACGCACGCTTCGAGCGGATCCCAGGCGCGGAAGCTGTCCAGTTGCTGTTCGGCTTCGCGCAGCCAGTGCAGGCTGCCGAAATGGTCGGCGAAGAAGGATTCGAGATTGCTGTCGTCGAACCAGCCGACGGCCTGCAGGAAACCGTCTCCCGGCCTGCTGAGCGGGTGGCGTTCCGAGACGACCGGCGTACCAAGCGACAGGCAGTGGCTGACCCTGGCCTGCTCGAAGCGGCTGGTGTCGTAGAAATGGCAGTTCAGCACCGCCTTTGCCTGGCGGATGAAGTCGTCGCGCTCCGGGCCGTACAGCGGCGTGTCGAAGGTCGAGATCGCGACGCCGCAGGCCTCGATGCGGTCGAACAGCGCCTGGCGCCGTGGGTTGACGGTGCCGAAGAACAGCAGATCGATCGGCCGCTCGGCAAGCGGTATCGGCGTCGCGGCTGCGAGGTAGGGTGCGTGGCCCAGCGGCACGACGGGCACCCGCGACGGGTTGCTGCTGTAGGCGCCGATATTTTCCGCGTCGTAGTCGATGACGGCCGATGTGGACAGCAGCCGCAGATAGTCGGGCGCGAGCGCTGCGCCGCCGTCGCCGAGCTGCTCGAGGTTGAAGAAGATGATCGTGTGGCGATCCCGCACTTCGGACGGGAAGCCGAGGTGGGCGGCAAAGACGATGTTGATGGCGTCCTCGCGCAGGCGGTTTTTCGCCAGTGTCACCGTGGCACCGAGGCGCCGCAGCTGGTAGCGAAGATACCGTGCCGGATCGAGCAGGCCCAGTGAATGAAGATAGCCCGCGGGCTGCATCACGACGATGTGGAAATGCGGCAGGGATGACACGGCGGCTTTCGGTTGCTGGCGGTTTCGCCTGCAGTGATGCTAAGAGCGCCCGGTCGTATCGGACCGGACGATCAGGCCTGCATAGCGGCAGCATTTCTCCGCGCTGCGCACGACAGCAGTCTCACTTCGACGCCATCGCCAGCCATCCGTGTAGGAATTTGCCTTACAGCGCGGACGGAAGAAGATGGACTCAAGCCACAGAGATGGCCTGATGTCGGCAGCCTTATCGGAACTTCACAATCCGTTTCACGTTGAGACACAACAACGCGGCAGCAAGAACCCCCCGACCGACGACCGCCACAAGGACCAGACCATGAACACCGACCAGATCCTCACCGAAATCCGCGAAGCCAATCTGTCGTACCTGATGCTGGCGCAAAGCCTGATCCGTGCCGACCGTGACCAGGCGCTGTTCCGCCTCGGCATCAGCGAAGACAGTGCGAACCTGCTGGCGTCGCTGAGCCCGGCGCAAATGATGAAGATTGCCTCCGGCAGCACGCTGCTGTGCCGCTTCCGGATGGAAGACGACATGATCTGGGGCCTGTTGACCAACCACGGCAAGGGTGCGGCGAACGACACCACCAGCCGTCTGCACGCGAGCATCCTGATGGCCGGCCGCCATCGCGAAGCCGCCTGATCCACGCGATACCCGTCAACGATTTTTCCAGCAGCACCAGGAGCCCACCATGCGAGTCAAGAGCATTCTCAGCGAAGCCCGGCAAATCGAACGCGCCGTCACGCTGATCAACCTGGGCGCCCGGCTGCAGGTGCTGGAATCGGAAACCGACCTGTCGTACGAGAGGCTGTTGCGGCTTTACAAGGAAGTTGCCGGCAAGTCGCCGAGCAAGGGCCAGCTGCCGTTCTCGACCGACTGGTTCATGACCTGGCAGCCGAACATCCATGCCAGCCTTTTCCTGAACATCCACGAATATCTGAACAAGGCCGCCGAGCTCGACGAGATCGACACGGTGATCAAGGCCTACCAGCTGTATCAGGAGCAGACGACCGCTCAAGGCCTGGAGGCGCTGTTGTCGGTGACCCGCGCCTGGCGGCTGGTCAAGTTCGTCGACAACGGCATGTTGACGATGACGACCTGCTCGAAGTGCGGCGGCCATTTCGTGACCCATCCGCACGAGATCGCGAAGCACTATGTCTGCGGCCTGTGCAGCCCGCCAGCGCGCGCCGGAAAGGGCAAGGCCGCCGGCGGCATCAAGATGCATTGAGCTGCTTGCAAAAAAAGTTCTCAAGTCGGCGCTTTTGCCGCCGATAGCATGAAGGCAGTACTGTCATCCGGTGCCCGCGATGCCGCCGTATGGCAGGGATGGTGAGTCCTTTGCTGGACGCCGGACCCGTGGTTTTCATCGCCGTGTCTCCTCCTCGCACATCTGCAAATGTGCTTCTGAACGGGCCTTCGGGCCCGTTTTTTTGTGTCCGGCCGAATGGCGCCGGCGCGCGAGGTCACTGGAAGGCGACGGCATTCGGCTCAAGACGCCGGTCGATGGTCCGATAAGGCACTAGCTGGCACACGTTGGTGTGCGGAATCACACGGACCAATAGACACCATGTTCGTTCTCGTTGGCTGGGCCCTGGCACTTGCCTGCATCTTCGGTGTGTACATCGTGCACGGCGGCAACATCCAGGTCATATTGACTGCATTGCCGTTCGAGCTGGTGACCATCCTGGGCGCCGCGCTCGGCGCTTTCCTGGCGAGCAACCAGATGAAGGTGATCAAGGCCGCGCTGGCCGGCATCGGCAAATGCTTCAAGGGCAGCAAATACAGCAAGGCCCGCTACATGGAGCTGATGGCGCTGCTGTTCGACCTGCTGCAGAAGGCGCGCAAGGAAGGGCTGATGGCGATCGAAGCCGACGTCGAAGATCCGCACAGCTCGCCGGTGTTCCAGAAATACCCGACCGTCGGCAGCGACCACCATGTCGTCGAATTCATCACCGACTACCTGCGGATGATGGTCTCGGGCAACCTCAATGCGCACGAGATCGAAAGCCTGATGGACAGCGAGATCGACACCCACCATGCCGAGGAACATGCGGCGGTGGCGGCGATCGGACGGCTCGCCGGCGGGCTGCCGGCATTCGGCATCGTCGCGGCGGTGCTCGGCGTGATCAACACGATGGGATCGGTCGGCCAGGCCCCGGCGATCCTCGGCGGAATGATCGGCGCGGCGCTGGTCGGAACCTTCCTCGGCATTTTCCTGGCCTATGGCTTCGTCGAGCCGCTCGGCGGCCTGCTCGAGCAGAAGGTCGAGGACGGCTCGAAGGAATTGCAATGCATCAAGACCACGCTGCTGGCTTCGATGCAGGGTTATGCGCCGCAAGTCGCGATCGAGTTCGGCCGCAAGGTGCTTTATTCCGGCGACCGCCCGACCTTCTCCGAACTCGAAGGCCACGTGAAAGGCAAAAAGTGATGACCCCCCCCCGGAGGAGCGCCTTCGGCTTCCCACGCCCTCGCAGAGCTCGGGCGCTTCGTGAGGCGTTCGGACCTGCGCAGGCAGGTCCTCTCGTCCGCACTCACCCCCCCCAGGGGGGCGCCACTGGCGGCCCGGCAAAGCCGGTTCCGCGGTGGCCGCTTGATGGTGGTGGCCTGACTGCGTCGGCCAATTTGGTCGAGATGGGAGAGACGAATGGCTGGTGATGCAAAGAAGCTGCAGCCGATCATCATCAAAAGGGTCAAGAAGGGTGGCCATGCGGCGCATGGCGGGGCGTGGAAGATTGCCTATGCCGACTTCGTCACCGCGATGATGGCGTTTTTCCTGCTGATGTGGCTGCTCGGCTCGACGTCCGAGGGCGACAAGAAGGGCATTGCCGACTTTTTCCAGAATCCGATGAAGGTGTCGCTGCTCGGCGGCGGTTCCGGCTCCGGTGATGCGTCGCACGTGATCAAGGGCGGCGGCGCCGACCTGTCGCGGCAGAGCGGCCAGGTCAAGCGCGGCGACATCGAGGCGCCGCGGTCGACCGTCAACCTGCTGGCGATGAAGGAGCAGGAGCGGCAGGCCGAACGGGAGCGGCTCGAGCAGCTGAAGCAGAAGGTCGGCCAGGTGCTCGCGGCCAATCCGCGGCTGGCTGCGCTCGATTCGCAGATCAAGCTCGACCTGACGAAAGATGGGCTGCGCATCCAGATCGTCGACGAGCAGAACCGGCCGATGTTCGACAGCGGCAGCGCGATGGTCAAGGGCTATATGCGCGAGCTGCTGCAGGAAATCGGCGGCGTGCTCGCCGAGGTGCCGAACCGGCTGACACTCGAAGGCCATACCGATGCATTGAGCTTCGGTGGCGGCGGGCGCGGCTATAGCAACTGGGAGCTGTCGAGCGACCGTGCGAATGCCTCGCGGCGCGAACTGCTGGTCGGCGGGCTGCCCGACAACCGCGTGCTGCGGGTGCAGGGGCTGGCGTCGAGCCAGCCGCTCGAGCGCGGCAATCCGAACAACCCGGCGAACCGCCGCATCAGCATCATCGTGATGAACCGCGATGCCGAGGATCGCATGTTCCAGACCGGGCCCGAGGTCGCCGAGGTCGAGCCGCAGACTCAGCAGCCGCAAACGGCGCCGCCGCTGAACGGCAAGATCGCCGCGATCCGTCCGGAATTGCGCTGACATCACCCGCCGGCGACGGCGGGTCCCGTTCAGCGCTGCGTCAGCGGCCAGAACAGCGGGATCAGCGCGCTCGCAGCGAGCCAGGTGATGATGTTCATCGGAATGCCGAGCCGCGCAAAATCGGCGAAGCGGTGGTTGCCCGCGCTGTAGACCAGCGTATTGGTCTGGTAGCCGATCGGTGTTGCAAAACTGAGGCTCGCCGCAAACATCACGCCGACGACGAACGGTCGCGGATCGACGCCGAGCTGTGCGGCGACCGAGACGACGATCGGCGTGAACAGCACCGCGACCGCGTTGTTGCTGATGAATTCGGTCGCGATCGAGGTGATCTGGATCACCAGCGAGAGCATCAGCCAGGCCGGCCAGGTCTGGCCTATCGCGACCAGTGCGCCAGCCAGCATCGCTGCCAGACCCGACTGCTGCATCGCGACGCTGACCGCCAGCATGCCGAGGATCAGCACGATGATCGGCCATTCGATCGCCTTGTAGGCTTCGTCGGCGCGCACGCAGCCGCTGACGATGACGATCGCCGCGCCGATCAGCGCCAGGCCCTCGATCGCCATCACGTCGAATGCCGCGAGCAGCATCACGCCGACGATTGTCGCCAGCGCGATTGGCGCGAGCCGTGAGCGGTCGACCGGCGCGCGGCCTTCGGCGAGCGCGATCAGGTCGCCGTTCTCGCAGAAGCGCTTGATCTGCGCCGGCGTGCCTTCGATCAGCAACACATCGCCGAATTGCAGCTGGAAGTCGTCGCCGATATCGTGGATCGATGCGCTCTTGCGGTGTACCGCGATCAGGTGGATACCGTAACGCGCGGCAAGGTCGAGGTCGCGGATCGGCCGCATCACATACCGCGAGCTCTGGCCGATGATGGTCTCGACCATCACGACATCGCGGCGGCGCAGCGTCTCGAGGTCGGCATTGCTGTCGGCTGCTGTCTGCAGGCCGACGGCATCGGTGCTGCGCAGGTCCATCATCGCGCTGCTGCGGCTGTGCACGATCAGCCGGTCGCCGAGTTGCAGCCGGGTCTGCGGGCCCGGCATCGAGATCTCGGTATCGCCGCGGAACAGTTTCAGCACCTCGGCGTGGCCGTTCGCCAGCCGCGCGTCCTTCAGGCTGCGCCCGGACAGTCGCGAGCCTTCCGGCACGAACAGCTCGGTCATGAAGAGCCGGTCGCCGCTGCCGACGAACTGCTGCGTCAGCGTCTCGCGCACCGGCAGCCAGCGCGGCGCGAAGATCAGCATGAAGATGCCGCCGAGCAGTGCCATCACGATCGCCGGCGCGCTGATCTCGAACATCCGAAACGGCGCCAGACCGAGGTTGCGTGCAGCGCCGTCGACCAGGATGTTGGTCGAGGTGCCGATCATCGTGACCAGCCCCCCGAGGATGGTGGCGTAAGACAGCGGGATCAGCAGCCGCGATGCCGGCAGATCATGGCGCCGCGCCACCGCCGTCACCGCCGGGATCATCACCATCACCAGCGGCGTATTGTTGATGAACGGCGAGACCAGCAGGCCGACCAGGATCAGCGCGGCGAGCACACCGCGTTCTCCACGCGCGGCGAAGCGGCCGAGCAGTTCGCCGAGCCGGTCGACACAGCCGGTCTTGCCGAGCGCGGCGCTGAGAATGAACAAGCAGGCGATCGTCACCGGCGCGCTGTTGCTCAACACGCCGAGCACCTGTTTCGGCGTCAGCAACTGCAATACCAGCAGCACCGCGACGGCGGCCAGCACCGCGATGTCGGCGCGCAACCATTCGCGGACGAAGGCCGCGAACAACACGACCAGGATCACGCCGACAGCCAGCGCTTGCAGATGTTCAGGGACCGTCATGATCCGGCGCGGCCATGCGCGTCGAGTGAAGAGGACGTGACGGTATGAGGTGGCCGTTAAAACCTCAAGAAATGTTTATGAATGTTGTTATATCGAAAACGTGATTAGCCGGCGGTGCGACGGGGGCCACGTCGACTGCCGGGCCCCCTTCCACGTGGGAAAAGAGCGTCAGGCTGCCGCCCAGAACACCGCAAATTGCCCGTCCTCGTCGGTCCAGTGACTCGACTTGGCGAAGCCGGCGTCGGCGAGCAGTGTTGCAAATCCGTCAATCGAATATTTGTACGAATTTTCGGTATGGATGCGCTCGCCGGCGTCGAAGCGGCGCGAGCCGCCGGGCCAACGCACGACCAACTCGCGGCGTGCCTCGAGGTGCATCTCGATCCGCGATTGCTCGGCGTTGTAGCAGGCGATGTGGCGCCATTGCCGCGGCTCGAAATCGCTGCCGATCAGGCGGTTCAGGTGCAGCAGCAGGTTCAGATTGAACGCGGCGGTGACGCCGAGCGCATCGTCGTAGGCCGGTTCGAGCACCGACGCTGCCTTCACCAGGTCGACACCGATCAGCAGTCCGCCACCGCTGGCTTGTTGATGCAGCCCGCCGAGGAACTGCAATGCCTGCTGCGGCGTGAAATTGCCGATGCTCGAGCCGGGATAAAAAAATACCGGTCGGCCGCTGACCAGTTCGGGCGGCAATGCCAGTGAGCTTGAGAAATCCTGGCCGATGCCGACCACCTCGATCTGCGGAAATTCGCGGGCCACCCGGTCGAGTGCCTCGCGCAAGAAATCCACCGAGATATCGACCGCCAGATACCGGGCGGGTTGCAGCGCGCCGAACAGGCTGCTGGCCTTTGCGCAGTTGCCGGCACCGAGGTCGATCAGGCTGCCGACCGGGCCGATCGCCGCGGCCATCTGCACCGCATGGTCGCGAAAGATCGCCGCTTCGGTGCGCGTCGGGTAGTACTCGTCGAGCTCGGTGATTGCATCGAACAGTTTCGAGCCGAGCCGGTCATAAAGAAATTTCGGCGACGTCACCGCCGTCGGGGCGGTCAGGCCGCGCAGCAGTTCGGCACGGCTTGCTTGCGGGTCCTCGTGATGGCACTGGACAAATCTCGGCTCGGCGTGGGTGGCAGGCATCGGCGCTTCGTGTTGTGCGTGGGGCGATCGATCCACGGTGGGGCCGCCCCCGGTCGGGCGCAGCGAGCGTGCATCCTAGCTGCTTCGATGGCCCGCAGCGGCCCAGGTCGGTCAAGCGCCGGTCGGCGACAATGCCGCGTACAGCCATCCGCCACGTCGCCCGCCCATGCCCGAGACCACGTCCCTGCCTGCCGTGCCCGTCACCAACGACAGCCCGTTGCCGCGCGCCGCCGGTGCTGGTCAGTTGAGTGGCCGCCACATCGTGCTCGGGCTGTCGGGCGGCATTGCCTGCTACAAGAGCGCCGAACTGCTGCGCGAACTGGTTCGGGCTGGCGCCACCGTGCAGGTCGTGATGAGCGAGGCCGCCGAGCAGTTCATCACGCCGGTGACGATGCAGGCCTTGTCGAATCGCAATGTCTATACCAGTCAGTGGGATGCGCGCGAGCCGAATGCGATGGCCCACATCAACCTGACCCGCGATGCCGATGCCGTGCTGATTGCGCCGGCCAGCGCCGACCTGATCGCCAAGCTCGTGCAGGGCAGGGCGGACGACTTGCTGAGCCTGCTCTGCCTGGCGCGGCCGGTCGAGCGCTGCCCGCTGCTGCTGGCGCCGGCGATGAACCGCGAGATGTGGGCCCATCCGGCAACGCAGCGCAACCTGACCCAGGTGGTTGCCGACGGTGCAACGCTGCTCGGCCCGAATGCTGGCGACCAGGCCTGCGGCGAGGTCGGCGACGGCCGCATGCTCGAGCCGCTCGAACTGCTGGCCGACACGATTGCGTTTTTCCAGCCTAAGGCGCTGGCCGGCAAGCGGGTGCTGATCACCGCCGGCCCCACCTACGAGCCAATCGATCCGGTTCGCGGCATCACCAACCGCTCCAGCGGCAAGATGGGTTTTGCGATCGCCCGCGCGGCGCGCGAGGCCGGCGCCGAGGTGACGCTGATCGCCGGCCCGGTCGCGCTCGATACACCGCGCGGTGTTGCGCGCAGCAATGTGACGACGGCCGCCGAGATGTACCAGCTGACGATGGCCGAGGCGCCGCGCCACGACATCTTCATCGCCACCGCGGCGGTTGCCGACTGGCGGCCGGCAAAACCCGCCGAACACAAACTGAAGAAGGACGGCAGCGGGCAGGTGCCCGGCTTCGAGATGGTCGAAAACCCGGACATCCTCGCCGCAGTGGCGAAACTGCCTGCCGACGGTCCGCAGCGCCGACCGTATTGCGTCGGTTTTGCCGCCGAAAGCCGCGACCTGCTGCGCCACGCCCAGGAGAAACTGCAACGCAAGCAGGTGCCGTTGATCGTCGGCAACCTCGGCCCGGAGACCTTCGGCCGCGACGACAACAGCCTGTTGCTGATCGATGCCGATGGCGGCCAGCACGAATTGCCCCGCGCCGACAAACTGACGCTGGCCCGTCAGCTCGTCGCCGATATCGCCGGCCGGCTCGCGCGTGCCGGCGAGACGGCACCCCAAGCGAAAACCTGATCCAAAGCCCTGCAGCTATCCGATGACCTCCACGACCAACACGACGATCGAATTTCGCCTGCTCGACCCCCGGATGGCCGAACAGATACCCAGCTACGCCACTCCGGGCAGCGCCGGCCTCGACCTGCGCGCCTGCATCGATGCGCCGCTGCTGCTCGAGCCCGGCCAGACCCGGCTGATCCCGACCGGGCTGGCGATCCACATCGGTGATCCCGGGCTGGCCGCGATGATCCTGCCGCGCTCCGGGCTCGGCCACAAACACGGCATCGTGCTCGGCAACCTGGTCGGCCTGATCGACTCCGACTACCAGGGGCCGCTGATGGTCAGCGCCTGGAACCGCGGCAGCGAGACCTATACCGTGACGCCGATGGAACGCATCGCGCAGCTGGTGATCGTGCCGGTCGTGCAGGCCGCGTTCAAGCAGGTCGACGACTTCGACGCCAGCCATCGCGGCAGCGGCGGCTTCGGCTCGACCGGCAGCGCGTAGCCAGCCTGGTGGGCTGGCCTGTAGCAGGGGCTTCAGCCCCGATTCGGCCCTGCCTCTACCGTTCAGTGCAACGGCGTCCCCGGCGGTTTTGCCGGCAGCACGCTGATGGCCGGTGCGCTGCCGACACTGCCGGCCTCGATTTCCTGTTCACTCGCCTCGCGGACGTCGCGCACCGTCAACGCCAGGCGCAGCGCAATGCCGGCCAGCGGATGGTTGCCGTCGAGCACGACATGCTCAGGGTAGACCTCGGTGACGGTATAGATCGCATCCGTCGGCATGTCCGGTGTCTGCGATCCGGGCGGCAGGCCATCGAACTGCATGCCGGCTTCGATGCCGTTCGGAAAGATCGAACGCGGTTCGAAAAAGACCAGATCGCTGTCGTATTCGCCGAAGGCATGTTCGGGCTCGAGGTGCAATTCGGTCTCGAATCCGGCCTCCTGGTCGAGCAGCGCTTCCTCGACCTTCGGCAGCAAATCTTCGCCGCCAACAAAAAATTCGACCGCATCGGTCAGTTCGTCGATCAGCTGGCCCTGGGCATCGTGCAGACGCCAGACCAGACTGACCACGCAGGGAGGATTGATCAGCATGGCGGAATCATCGCACAGCGCCAGACGGCCGGCCGCCGCCCCGGCTGAAGCCCGGACAGACCGCACAATCGCCTGATGCCATCTTCATTTCCCTCGATCAGTCCCAATTTGTCGAGCACGCTGCTGGGCGGGCTGAGCCCGCAGCAGTTCATGCGCCGTCACTGGCAGAAGAATCCACTGCTGGTGCGGCAGGCCGTGCCGGAGATCGTCGCGCCGGTCGACCGCGCCGAGTTGTTCACGCTGGCCGCCCGCAACGACGTCGAGTCGCGGCTGGTGCGCCATGGCGAATCCGGCTGGCAGCTGCGCCAGGGCCCGCTGCCGCGCACGGCGCTGCCACCGTCGAAGCAGCCGGGCTGGACGCTGCTGGTGCAGGGTCTGGACCTCTATCTGCCATCGGCGCATGAACTTCTGTCGCGCTTCCGGTTTGTTCCCGATGCGCGGCTCGACGACCTGATGGTGTCGTATGCCAGCGATGGCGGCGGCGTCGGTCCGCATGTCGACTCCTACGATGTGTTCCTGCTGCAGGTGCAGGGCCGACGGCGCTGGCGGATCGGCCGTGTCACCGATCCGCAGCTGGTTGACGGCTTGCCGCTGAAGATCCTGAGAAATTTCGTCGCCGAGCAGGAATGGCTGCTGGAACCGGGTGACATGTTGTACCTGCCGCCGGGCTGGGCCCACGACGGTGTCGCCGTCGGCGGCGACTGCATGACCTGCTCGATCGGGTTTCGTGCGGCAACGCGCGATGAATTTGCCCGCGAAGTGCTGCAGCGCAGCCTGGATGCCGCGGCCGATGCCGAATCCGCGGCGGCGTCGCCGTTGTTCAGCGACCGCGGCCGACCGGCGGCGCAGTCGCCGGCACAGATTCCGCTGGAGATGCAGGAATTTGCAGCCGACGCGGTGACCCGGTTGATCGGTGACTCGCGGGCGCTGGCCTGCTCGCTCGGCGAATGGTTGAGCGAGCCCAAACCGCAGGTCTGGTTTGACGAAGCGTCGCCACTTGCGCCAAAGTGCGGCGTGCGGCTCGACATCCGCACCCGCATGTTGTGGGACGACTGGCATGTCTTCATCAATGGCGAGTCGTTCCGTGCCGCCGGCAAGGACGCCAGGCTGATGCGCCGGCTTGCCGACCAGCGCGTGCTGAGCGCCGCCGACCGCGATCGCCTCGGCCCGCAGGCGGCGGCATTGCTGGAGGAATGGGCGGTGGCCGGCTGGTTGCATGCCGAGCCTGACTGAAGGAGCACAACGATGGACAGCGAGACGCCCGCAGCCCCGACTGGCCCGTCGCCAGCATCCGTTTCGTTCCTGACCCGGGGCGACTTCAGGGCCGCCTTTCGTCAGGCCATCGCCCATCTGGCCGAGCACGGCTGCCGCGAGATCTACCTCTGCGACCGCGACTATGCCGACTGGCCGCTCGGCGAGCCCGAAGTTGTCGATCTGCTGACCCGCTGGGCGATGCCGCACCGCAAGCTGGTCGTGTTGGCAGCCCGCTTCGAAACGCTGCAGCGCCAGCACCCGCGCTGGGTCGCATGGCGGCGCACCTGGTCGCACATCGTCGATTGCCGGCAGGTTGCCGACGACGATGTGCCGGCAATTCCGAGCATGATGATCGCGCCCGGGCAGCTCAGTCTGCGGGTGCACGATCCGATCCACTTCCGGGGCCGCCTGGCGTTCACGCGCCCCGAAGAGGTGCGCGATTGGGAGGAACTTGATGCTTTTCTGCAACGGTCGGCCGAGTCGTTCCCGGTGACTCAGTTGGGGCTCTAGGGTAAGTGCCTATTAGGTTTATACTTATTAACTAGAGCAGGGTGGGGCGAAAGCCTTGGTTCGAAAGGACTTTCCTGCTTCTGAAGTCAAGTTCAATTCTGATTTGGCTGCGCAACTGAGCACAGTTGTCGGTAACGTTCGACCCTTCGATCCAAGGAAATATATGAAATCGTCACTTTTGTTGGCAACCTTCGCTGCCGCCGTCGCTCTCGCCGCCTGCAGCAAGAAGGAAGAGCCTGTTGTTGCTCCCGCTCCGGCCCCGATGGAGGCTCCGGCTGTTGCTCCGGCTCCGGTCGCCGAGGCTGCTTCTGCAGTCAGCGAAGCCGCTTCGGACGCCGCTGCTGCTGTTGGCAGCGCCGCCACCGCGACTGCTGGCGCCGTCAGCGATGCCGCATCGGCCGCTGCTGCTGCCGCATCGAAGTAATTCGATTCCGGCATCGAACAGGCCGCCTTCGGGCGGCCTTTTTTGTGCCCGTTTGTTTCAGGCGACAACAATCCATTCGGTCCCTGTTTTCGGATCGGCAACCTCGATATCGTCGGACGATGCACCAAGTGCGTGCGCCAGCGTGCCGCGCGCCAGCTCGACGGTATTGTTTCGCTCACTCAGATGTGCCGCGACGACATGGCGCAGGCCGGGATGGGCGACACCGGCGAGGATCTCGGCGGCGACCGGGTTGCTCAGATGGCCGAGCCGGCCGCTGATCCGCGCCTTCAGCGACGCCGGGTAGGCCGATGCGGCAAGCAGCGCCGGGTCGTGGTTCGATTCGAGCAGCAGGCTGTCGCAAGCGCTGAGATTGGCCAGAATGTGCGCGGTCAGGCAGCCGGCGTCGGTCAGCACGCCGAGCCTGCCGCTGCCGTCGGTGAACGTGACCTGCAGCGGCTCCTGTGCATCGTGCGGCACGGTATAGGGCACCAGCCGCAGCCCATCGATGTCGATGCATTCACCATCGCGGGCAAAAAATACGAGGTCGTCGTCGGCTGGCGCGGGTTCCTCGGCAAACAACGGCCCGGCGTAGTCGACGACGCGATTGACCGCGCGCCAGGTGCCTCGGCTCATCCACAGCGGAATCCGGTGTCGCCGCGACAGCGCCAGTGCACAGCCGACATGGTCGCCGTGTTCATGGGTGACGAAGATCGCGTCGATCTGCTCGACCGCGACACCGGCACGGGCAAGCCGCTGCGCCAGTTCGCGTTGCGAAAATCCGCAGTCGAGCAGCACCCGGGTGGTCCGCAGACCATCCGTCGACTCAACCAGACTTGCGTTGCCGGTGCTGCCGCTGCCCAGGCTGCGCAGGCGCATTGCCGGCGCGGCCTATTTCAGGTCGTCGACGAGCAGTGCGACGATGCGCCTGCCGGCGTCGCCGTTCTCCGGGTTGCCTTGTGAATCGAGCACCCGCACCGTGCTGCTGTCGCCTTCGCCCTTGACCGAGACGCGGTAGCGCTGCGGCGGCGACAGGCGCGTCTTGTCGCCGAACAGGCGACCGAAGAAGCCCGGCTCTTCCTTGCCGGCCTGTGCCGGATCGACATAACGGACGAAATAAAGCCCCTGGCTGCGATCGCGGTCCTCGACGGTGAAGCCGCCGCGGTCGAGTGCCAGCCCGACCCTGCGCCAGGCCCGGTCGAAACCGTCGTCGACCTGCAGCGTCGGCGTCGGCTGGTTCGGCAACAGGCGTGCACGCGCCGGCGGCACATTCGCGGTTGCGGTCTGCACCGCGGTCTTTGCCGTCTCTTCCTTCGCGCCGAGCTTGACCATCAGCCGCTGCAGCATCTCGCCCTCGAGTGCAGGATCACGCGGCCGCGGCTGCCAGACGGTCGTGTCCTTGGTCGGCGTCGCGTAGACCTCGATCATTCCGCGGTGCGAGATGAAGACTTCACTGCCGTTGCGCGTGCGCTCGACGCGGGTGCGGAACTTGTCCTTCTCACCGGTCGAGTAGACCGCATCGATGACCCGGCCGAGCGTGCGGCGGATGATGTCGTTCGGCAGCTTGGCGCGGTTCTCCGCCCATTCCGTCTCCATCACGCCGGCGGCCGGATCGTCGACCGTCAGTGCGAGGTTGCGTTCACGCCAGAACGCCTGCAGCTGCGGCCACAGTTTTTCCGGTGGCAGCGTCGTGATCAGCCAGCGCTCGTCGCCGGCGCGCTCGATCCGCATGTCGCTTGCCTGCGGCAGCGTGCCCGCTGCGGTCGGCAGCGCCTGCGTCTGGCTGCGCTGCTGCTGCTCGAAGTTGACCGCGCTGACAACGCCTCCCGGCTGCGGTGCCCGCACATCGCGCGACAGCTGGCTGAGGTCCGGGGGCACCTCGAGGCCTCTCTCGCGGACGGTCGTTCCCTTGTAATCGATCTTGTCGCCGGAAACGACCTTCTCGACCGACGAACAGCCGGCAAGGCCGAGTGCCAGCGCCGCGATCAGGGACGTCGCGGCGAATCGCCGATTGGCGGAAAGCAGGAATGGGGACACTGTGGAATTCTCCGAATGTGCCGGCTGCGCCGGCACCAATGACTGACGGGTAAAAACGGGCAGCGACAGCGCGTGCCGGGCGGCGCTTCAGAGCAGACCGGAATCCTTCATCGCGCGTTCCATCGTCGCTTCGCCGGCGCTGGTCAGCGGCAGGATCGGCAGCCGCAGCGCGCCGCCGCAACGGCCCATCTTGGCCAGCGCCCATTTGGTCGGCGCCGGGCTGGCCTCGCAGAACAGGTCGCGGTGCAGCGGCAGCAGCTTCAGGTGCAATGCGGTCGCCTCGCGGACCCGCCCCTCGATTGCGGCGATGCACATCTCATGCATCGCACGTGGTGCGACGTTGGCGGTGACGCTGATATTGCCCTTGCCACCGAGCAGCATCAGCGCGACAGCGGTCGAATCGTCACCCGAATAGATGCCGAAATGCGCCGGCGCGCGCTTGATCAGCCAGGCCGCGCGGCCGATGTCGCCGCTGGCTTCCTTGATGCCGAAGATGCCAGGCACATCGGCCAGCCGGATCGTCGTATCGACCGACATGTCGGCCACCGTCCGACCGGGCACGTTGTACAGCATCATCGGCAGGTCGACGGCTTCGGCGATGGCCTTGAAGTGGCGGTAGATGCCTTCCTGCGATGGCTTGTTGTAGTAGGGCACCACCGACAGGCTGCAGTCGGCGCCGACCTTCTTGGCAAAACCCGCCAGTTCGATCGCCTCACGCGTCGAATTGCCGCCGGTGCCCGCCATGATCGGGATCCGGCCATTCGCATGCTCGACCGCGACGCGAATGATTTCGCAGTGCTCCTCGACGGTCACCGTCGGCGACTCGCCGGTCGTGCCGACGACGCCAATGCAGTCGGTGCCTTCGGCGATGTGCCAGTCGATCAGCGCGCGCAGGCCATCGTGATCGATGCTGCCGTCATCGTGCATCGGTGTCACCAGTGCAACGATGCTGCCAACAATGGGTTTCATTCGGATTTCCTTGTGGAATCGCCGGATTTTAGCTGCCGCCGCGGCGGCCTTCGATTGCCCGGCCTCTCACAACGGATATCGGGCCGGCGGCGCTGACAACGCGCTGTGCGGCGGCTGCAGCGCGGCAATCCGTTGCACGAAGCGGTCGGGCTGCGCGACAAACCCGTCTTCATAGCCGAGCACGCGCAGGCCGTGGCTCAGCTCGAGCAGTTCGCCGTGGCGCAGCAGAAAGGCGGGATTCGACGGCTTGCCGATGCTGGCCTGGTCGATGCTGAAGGTTTCGTAGATCAGCAGCCCGCCCGGCGCCAGGCTTTCGACCAGTTTCGGCCACAGTTCGCGCCACAGGTAGTTGGTGACGACGACGGCATCGAAGCGCCGGCCCGGCAACGGCCACGGCTCGTTTTCGAGATCGGCGACGATGACCTCGGCGACGCCGGGCAACTCGCGCAGCGGCGCGACCGCCTGTGCATCGCGGTCGACCGCTGTGACGGCGAGCCCGCGCTGCGCCAGAACGCGGACATGGCGCCCGCTGCCGCAGGCCAGATCGAGCACGGTGCTGCCGGCCGGCAGCGCAGCGCTCCAGCGGATCACCCAGTCGGAGGCCTGCCCATCGCCGTGCCCATGCGCCATCAGAAACAACTCCAGATCTGCTGCGCCATCTGCATCGTCATTTCCGGCTGCAGCCAGGCGGCGAATACCAGCAGCAGCACCAGCAGCGCGGCCGCAAAGCCTGCCCAGCGCCAGCCACGGCGCGGTCGTTCGGAGGCGGTGTGCGTCGTCATGGCGTCAGCGGGGCCGGCCGCGGCAGCCGGGTGATCGCCGCCTCGCGCACCGGCAGATTGGCCAGCGCCGCAAAGATGCCGAGCGCCACCGCGATCCACCAGACCAGGTCGTAGCTGCCGGTCGCGTCGTACAGCCGCCCACCGAGCCAGACGCCGAGGAAGCTGCCGACCTGATGGCTCAGGAAGACGAAGCCGCCGAGCATCGACAGGTATTGCACGCCGAAGATCTGCGCGACCGTCGCATTGGTCACCGGCACCGTCGACAGCCACAACAGGCCCATCATCGACGAGAAGATATAGACGCTCATCGGCGTCAGCGGCAGCAGCAGGAAGGCGACGATCGCGATCGAGCGCAGCACATAGATTGCCGACAGGATGTATTTTTTCGGCATCCGCTGGCCGAGCGAACCGGCCGCATAGGTGCCGAAGATGTTGAACAGCCCGATCAGCGCCAGCGCCACCGTCGCGACATCGGGGCCGAGGCCGCGGTCCTTCAGATAACTCGGCATGTGCACCGCGATGAAGACGACCTGGAAGCCGCAGACAAAATAACCGGCGGTCAGCCAGCGGAAACTCGGGTAACGAAAGGCCTCGCGCAGCGCCTCGCCGACACTCTGCTGGTGGCCCACGTGCGGCGAGGTGCGCGGCTCGCGCAGCCCGAACGCCAGCGGAATGATCAGCAGCGCGAGGCAGCCGAGGATGAACAAGGCGTTCTGCCAGCCGAAGCCGCCGATCAGCCAGTTCTCGACCGGCACCATCAGAAACTGGCCGAACGAGCCGGCCGCTGCGGTGACGCCCATTGCCCAGCTGCGCTTGTCGGGCGCGACGTTGCGGCCAATGACCCCGTAGACAACGGCATAGGTCGTGCCCGACTGCGCCAGGCCGAGCAGCACGCCGGCGCTGCCGGTGAAGGCGAGGCCGGACGTCGCCAGGCCCATCCAGACCAGTCCGAGCCCGTACAGCACGCTGCCGAAGATCAGCACACGGAAGGCGCCGAAGCGGTCGGCGATCGCGCCGGCGAGCGGCCCGGCCAGGCCCCAGGCGAGGTTCTGGATTGCCAGCGCGAAGGCAAAAGTCTCGCGCGTCCAGCCGCGGTCCATCGTCATCGGCTGCAGCCACAGACCAAAACCGTGGCGGATGCCCATCGACATCGTGACGATCATCGCGCCGCACCACAACACCTGTGTCATCGACAGGGTGGCAGGCTGGTTGTGGGGCGCGGCTGCTGCGGTCATCCGGAGAAATGTAGCCAATCGCGGACGATGCTGCAGCGGGCTGCCGACGCCGCCTCCCTACAATCCGCCGCCATGGCGAACAAATCACCGGGGAAAAACCCGGCATCGAACTACGGCGAGGCATCGATCCGCGTGCTGAAGGGGCTGGAGCCCGTCAAGCAGCGGCCCGGCATGTATACCCGCACCGACAACCCGCTGCACATCGTGCAGGAGGTGATCGACAACGCGGCCGACGAGGCACTGGCCGGCCACGGCAGCCACATCGACGTGACGCTGCATACCGACGGCTCGGTCAGCGTCGTCGACGATGGCCGTGGCATTCCGTTCGGCCAGCATGCCGAGGAAAAGGTGCCGGTGGTCGAGATCGTCTTCACCCGGCTGCATGCCGGCGGCAAGTTCGACAAGGGCGGTGGCGCCGCCTACAGCTTCTCCGGCGGCCTGCACGGCGTCGGCGTCAGCGTCACCAATGCGCTGTCGACCCGGCTCGACGTCACCGTCTGGCGAGAGGGCCAGGTCGCATCGATAGGCTTTGCCGGCGGCGATGTCGTCGAGCCGCTGCGGATGCGCAAGATCGGCTCGGGCGACCGGCGCAGCGGCACGACGGTGCGGACATGGCCCGATCCACGCTATTTCGACAGCCCGGACCTGCCGCGTGGCGAACTGACGCACCTGCTGCGCAGCAAGGCGGTACTGATGCCCGGCGTCAAGGTCACGCTGACGATCGAGAAGACTGGCGACGTGCAGACCTGGCAGTACCAGGACGGGCTGCGGGATTATCTGACGCAGAACCTGGCTGCCGATCCGGTGATCCCGCTGTTCGAGGGTGCGCATTACGCTGACCGCGGCGAGACCGAGAATTTTGCCGAAGGCGAGGGCGCGGCCTGGTGTGTCGCCTTTACCGAAGACGGCGCGCCGATGCGCGAGAGCTACGTCAACCTGATCCCGACGGTCGCCGGCGGCACCCATGAATCCGGTCTGAAGGACGGCCTGTTCGGCGCCGTCAAGGGCTTTATCGACCTGCATGCGCTGCTGCCGAAAGGCGTCAAACTGATGCCGGAGGATGTGTTCTCCCGCGCCAGTTTCGTGTTGTCGGCGAAGGTGCTCGACCCGCAGTTCCAGGGCCAGATCAAGGAGCGGCTGAACAGCCGCGATGCGCTGCGGCTGGTCACGACCTATGTGAAGCCGGCGATGGAGCTGTGGCTGAACCAGCATGTCGAGATCGGCCGCAAGCTCGCCGAACTGGTGATCCGCCAGGCGCAAACCCGGCAGCGCGCCAGCCAGAAGGTCGAAAAGCGCAAGGGCTCGGGTGTTGCCGTGCTGCCCGGCAAACTGACCGATTGCGAAAGCCGTGATCTGACGATGAACGAGTTGTTCCTCGTCGAGGGCGATTCGGCCGGCGGCAGCGCGAAGATGGGCCGCAACAAGGAAACGCAGGCGGTGCTGCCGCTGCGCGGCAAGGTGCTCAATGCCTGGGAGGTCGAACGCGACCGCCTGTTCGCAAACAACGAGATCCACGATATCGCTGTCGCGATCGGTGTCGATCCGCACACGATGGAGTCCGGCGACCTGAGCGGCCTGCGCTACGGCAAGATCTGCATTCTGAGCGATGCCGATGTCGACGGTTCGCACATCCAGGTGCTGCTGCTGACGCTGTTCTTCAGGCATTTCCCGAAGCTGATCGAAGCCGGCCGCATCTTTGTCGCGAAGCCGCCGCTGTTCCGCGTCGACGCGCCGGCGCGTGGCAAGAAGCCGGCGGCAAAGATTTATGCGCTCGACGACGGCGAACTGCATGCAACGCTCGACAAGCTGCGCAAGGAAGGCACGCGCGAAGGCGCCTGGTCGATCAGCCGCTTCAAGGGCCTTGGCGAGATGAACGCCGAGCAGTTGTGGGATACGACGCTGAATCCGGATACCCGCCGGCTGCTGCCGATCAGTTATGCGGCCGCCGGCCATGCCGCGACCGTTGCCTCGCTGGCCCGGCTGATGGGCAAGGGCGAGGCGCAGTCGCGCCGCGACCTGATGGAATTGCACGGCGACGACGTGGAAGTCGACGTCTGATGGCGGATATCAAGCCGTCGCCGCCGATCCGCCTGCGGCCGACGATGTTGTCGGACCTCGACTTCGTGTTGTCGGTCGAGCAGGATCCGCTGAACCTGCCGTTCATCACGCCGTGGGAGCGGATCCAGCACGAGGGTGCGGTGCGCTTTCCGGACTTCCGCCATTTCATCGTCGAGGCCGGCGCCGACTATGCATCGGCCGGTTTCGTGATCCTGCAGGGTTGCCGCAATCCGCACCATTCGATTGAATTGAAACGGCTGGTGCTGCTGCCGGCGATGCATGGCATCGGCATCGGCCGCTCCTGCCTGCGCTGGCTGGCGCAGATGGCTTTTCGCGACCTCGGTGCGCACCGCTTCTGGCTCGACGTGAAGGCGTTGAACCTGCCGGCGCAGGCGCTGTACCGCAGCGAAGGTTTTGTCGAGGAAGGGCGGCTGCGCGAAAGCGTGAAGACCGCCGACGGCTACGACTCGCTGATCGTGATGTCGATGCTGGCCGATGAATATGCCCGCCGCGCCGAGGCCGCCGGGCGCTGATGCCCACGCCGCCGGCGTGGCACGCTTTTTCTGCTGATTCCGAATGAATGATCTGTTTACTCCGCCGGGCGCCTTCGAAGCCGATGGCGACGCCATCAGCCTCGCCGACTATGCCGAGCGGGCCTACCTCGAATATGCGCTGAGCGTCGTCAAGGGCCGGGCGCTGCCCGATGTCTGCGACGGCCAGAAGCCGGTGCAGCGGCGCATTCTGTACGCGATGGAGCGCATGGGGCTGGCGTTCACGACCGCCGGCGGGCCGAAGGCGGTGAAAAGCGCGCGCGTCGTCGGCGACGTGCTCGGCCGCTTCCATCCGCACAGCGACCAGGCCGCCTACGACGCGCTGGTGCGGATGGCGCAGGACTTTTCGCAGCGTTATCCGCTGATCGACGGCCAGGGCAATTTCGGCTCGCGCGATGGCGATGGCGCAGCGGCGATGCGCTACACCGAAGCGCGGCTGGCGCCGATCGCGCGCCTGTTGCTCGACGAGATCGACGAGGACACGGTCGACTTCATCGCCAACTACGACGGCTCGACGATCGAGCCGAAACAGGTGCCGGCGCGGCTGCCGTTCGTGCTGCTGAACGGCGCAAGCGGCATTGCCGTGGGCCTCGCGACCGAGGTGCCATCGCACAACCTGCGCGAAATCGCCGCCGCCGCGGTCGCGCTGATCAAGGATGCTTCGCTCGACGACGACGCGCTGGCGGCGATGCTGCCCGGCCCCGACTATCCGGGCGGCGCGCAGATCATCAGCAGCGCCGAGGACATCCGCGCGGCGTATGCCAGCGGCCGCGGCAGCCTGAAGGTCAGGGCGCGCTGGAAGATCGAGGACCTGGCGCGCGGCCAATGGCAACTCGTCGTCACCGAACTGCCGCCCGGTACCAGCGCACAAAAGGTGCTCGAGGAAATCGAGGAACTCAGCAACCCGAAGGTCAAGGCCGGCAAGAAGAGTTTGTCGAGCGAGCAGCTGGCGCTGAAGGCGACGGTGCTCGCGGTGCTCGATGCGGTGCGCGACGAATCGAGCAAGGATGCCGCGGTGCGCCTCGTCTTCGAGCCGAAAAGCCGGACGATTGCGCAGCAGGACCTGATCACGACGCTGCTCGCGCACACCAGCCTCGAAACCTCGGCGCCGATCAACCTGACGATGGTCGGCGCCGACGGGCGGCCGACGCAGAAAAGCCTGCGCCAGATCCTCGTCGAGTGGATCGGCTTCCGGATGGCGACCGTCGAGCGGCGCAGCCGGCACCGGCTGGCCAAGGTGCTCGATCGCATCCACGTGCTTGAGGGCCGGCAGCTGGTGCTGCTGAACATCGACGAGGTGATCCGCATCATCCGCGCCAGCGACGAGCCGAAGGCCGCGTTGATCGAGCGCTTCAATCTGAGCGATCGCCAGGCCGACGACATCCTCGAGATCCGCTTGCGCCAGTTGGCGCGCCTCGAGGCAATCAAGATCGAGCAGGAACTGGCCGAGCTGCGCACCGCGCAGGGCAAACTCGAAGACATCCTGAACAGCCCGGCGACGCTGCGCCGCACGGTGATCAAGGAGATCGAGACCGATGCCAAGCAGCACGGCGACGAGCGCCGCACGCTGATCCAGGCCGAGAAGAAGGCGGTGCTCGAGGTCAAGCTGATCGACGAGCCGGTGACGGTCGTCGTCAGCCAGAAAGGCTGGGTGCGCTCGCTGAAGGGCCACGAAATCGCGGCGACCGCGCTGCAGTTCAAGGCCGGCGACAGCCTGCTCGCGACCTTCAGCTGCCGCAGCGTCGATCCGCTGCTGGTCTTCGGCAGCAACGGCCGCGTCTATTCGACGCCGGTTGCGCAGCTGCCGGGCGGCCGCGGCGACGGCGCGCCGATCACGACGCTGATCGATGTCGAAAGCGGCAGCCGGCCGGCGTCTTATCTGGCGGCCGATCTGAAGCAGACGGTGCTGCTGGCTGGCAGCGGCGGCTTCGGGCTGCTGGCCGAGGTCGGCGACCTGCTGACCCGGCAACGTGGCGGCAAGGCCTTTCTGACGCTGGAGGACGGCGAGGAGCCGCTGGCGCCGCGGCTGGTCGGTGCCGCGACCCAGCTTGCCTGCCTGTCGCAGGTCGGCCGCTTGCTCGTCTTCCCGATTGCCGAACTGAAGCGGCAGGCTAATGGCGGGCGCGGGCTGACGCTGATCGACCTCGAGGGCAAGGACCGACTGCTCGACGTCTGCCCGTTCGAGAACAGCTTCGTGCTGGTCGGTGCCGGCAGAGGCGGGCGGATCAAGGAAGAAATCGTCAAACCGGCGGGCTGGGCGCCGTTTGCCGCGAAGCGGGCGCGCAAGGGCAAGCCGGCAGGCATGAAGGCGCAGGCGCTGAAGCCGACGCCGGGCTGAGCAGCGGTCAGCAACGTTTCAGCAGAAAACTGCCGAGCGGCAGGACCTTGCCGTTCAGCAGCAGTTCGACGCGGTGTTCGCCCGGATGGTGGCGGCGCGTCGTCTTGTCGGCGAGCGACAACCGCTTGCGCAGCACGATCGCTTCGCCGGCGCGGAGTTCGATCCGCTTCAGCTTGAAGACCTTGACGGTGCTGTCGCCGCGCGCCTTCTGATAATGGATGCGCAGGTCGGCCAGTGCGCTCTGCCGCTGGCGCCGCGGGTTGCGCAGTTCGCATTCGATCGTCAGCGTGTCGCCGATCGCGAGTTCGTGCGGTTCGATCGCGACCCGATCGATCTGCAGGCGCGATGGCTTGCCGTAGCCGAGCAGCGCCAGTGCCTGCGGATCGCCCCGCTTGACCGCGGAGCGCAGCGCATGGCCGATGATCCAGCGCCGCTGCGGACTCGCGTCGGCGCTGAGCCAGCGGCGGGCGGTGGCGATCAGCAGTTCCGGATGGTCCTTGCCGATGTCGTTCAGGTTGTTCGCGACCGAGCGGCGCACATACAGCGACGGATCGTCCTTCAGCTTGTCGAGCAACGCGATCACCGGCGTCGGATCGCGTTGGAAGTCGCGCAGCCGTGAGGCCCACGGCAGCCGCGGCCGGCTGCCTTCGCTGACCAGGCGGCGCACGTGTTCGTTCGGATCGCAGGCCCAGGTCTCGAGCTGCCGCAGCGTGCGCTGCGGATCGTGTTCGAGGAAGCGCCGGATGCTGAATTCGGCGGTGAAGCGCTGCGTCAGCGCATGCTGCAGCCGCATCGCCGATTCGAAGTGGTCGAGGCCGTAGCAGCCGACATACAACACATGCGGCAGCAGCAGAAAGGCCGCCATCGCATCGCCGCTGGTATCGGTGGGTTGCAGATGGTCCAGCGAGCTCAACAGAATGGCCGCGGCGGCATCGAAATCGGCCGGCAGATGGTGCTGCATCGCGGTCGCGATGTGATCGGCGCGCGCCATCAGTTCGAGCTCTTCGAAGCCGGCCAGCGCCTCGGCGACGAAGGCCCGGCGATCAAACGCCGGCCAGGCTGCCGCGAGCAGCGCGCCGATGCGCGCGACGACGGCGGGGCCGAATCGGCTTTTCAGCGTCTCGGCCATGCCGCTTGGTTCGCCGGCCGATCAGCCCGCCGGTCGCCTGATGACCTGCAATGCGACGATTGCCAATACGACGAACAGCGCCAGGCTCCAGAACTCGTACGGGATGCCGAGCAGGTCGACCGCGGCATCGGCGCAACTGGCTCGCGGCGAGAACACATCGGGCCAGAAGCTGTCGAGCCCCATTGCACCGATGATTCGATCGGCCATCGTCATGTTGCACGATGCGGTCGCGGCAGCAACGAAGTGCTGGTACAGCGCGGTAGCTATGCCGGACAGCGCCAGTAGAAAGGCCAATGCGGCGCCGAAGCGGCGCCCGGCGCTGGTGGTACAGATCAGCGCGATCAGGCAGACCAGTCCGACCGCCAGGAAGATCACCCGCTGCAGGATGCAATACGGGCAGGGCTCCATGCCGAATTGATGCTGCGAAACCAGCGCAGCGCCGACCGCCGCCAGACACAGCAGCGCGCTGCCTCCGAGCAGCAGGCGCGACCGCGCGGCCCGGTCTTCGTCGAACGCTGCGTTCATTCGACTTCGGCGATCAGTTCGATCTCGACACAGGCGCCCATGGGAATCTGTGCAACGCCAAAGGCGCTGCGGGCATGGGCGCCGCGGTCGCCGAAGACCTTGCCGAACAGTTCGGAAGCGCCATTGGTCACCAGGTGCTGTTCGGTGAAATCGGGGGTGCTGTTGACCAGGCTCATCAACTTGACGATGCGCACCACCTTGTCGAGTCCGCCGGCGGCGGCCTGCAAGGTGCCGAGCAGGTCGATCGCAACTGCACGCGCGGCGTCGACGCCGGTGGCGGTATCGATGTCGCGGCCGAACTGGCCGACCCAGGGTTTGCCTTCGCGCCGGGCAATGTGGCCGGACAGAAAAACCAGGTTGCCGCTGCGCACGAAGGGCACATAGGCGGCCGCCGGGACCGAGACCGGCGGCAAGGTGATGCCCAGTTCTTTCAGGCGTTCGGCGATGGACGTATTGGATGTCAACATGGCGTTGGACCCCGCTGAATGGGGGATCGGCAAGAGGTTGGGGGTGGGGGTCCAAATCCTACACTGTGGCCATGCCCGCGATCGGCCTGCGCATTGCCGCCGTTGCCAGTGCCAGCCGGCCGTCGGCAGCGGCCGCTGCCGCGTTGATTCTGGCGGCCTGTCTCAGCTGGCTGGGCGGCGTCGCGTTGCACCTCGGCCTCGCCGATCTGCCGGCACCGCCATGGCTGCGGGCAGCCGCGGCCAGCGGCGTGCTGGCCTTGCTGCTCGCAGTTGCCGTTTCGGCTGCCGGTTTGCAGCGTTTCGCAGCGGCGCTGTTGCTGCTGGGGGCCGGACTGCTTGGCTGGGCCGGCCCCGGGCTGGTCGCCGAGCGGCGCATCGCCGAGCGGCTGCCGGCGGCCCTCGAAGCGACCGACCTGGTGGTCACCGGCGTCGTCGCCGACCTGCCGCATGCCGGCGCCAATGGCCTGCGCTTCGCATTCGATGTCGAACGCGCATTGCGTGATGTCTCGGTGGTGCGGATTCCGCCACGGCTGATCGTCGGCTGGTATGTCGGTCGCGAAATCGATGCGTCGCTGAGCCCGGCCCAGCGCAGCCTGCGTGCCGGCCAGCGTTGGCAATTGACGCTGCGCCTGCGGCGGCCGCACGGCAACATGAACCCGCATGGTTTCGACTACGAGCTGTATCTGTTCGAACGCGGCATCGGTGCGACCGCCTATGTGCGCGAGGTGGCGCAACCAGCGCGGCTGCTCGCCGACGGTGTCGGCCACCGTGTCGCTGCGCTGCGGCAGACGGTGCGCGACGCGATCTTCTCCAGCGTCGACGACCGGCGCGCCGCCGGCGTGCTGGCGGCGCTCGCCGTCGGCGACCAGGGTGCGATCGACCGCGACGATTGGCAGCTGTTTCGAGACACCGGCATTGCCCACCTGGTTGCGATCAGCGGGCTGCACGTGACGATGTTTTTCTGGCTCGCCGGCCGGCTGATCGCGGCCTGCTGGCGGCGCAGCCCGCGGCTGGCGCTGGCCGTTGCGGCGCCGGTCGCCGGCCGCTGCGGCGGGCTTGCGGCAGCGACGGCTTATGCGCTCATCGCCGGCTGGGGCGTGCCGGCGCAGCGCACGCTGCTGATGCTTGCGCTGGTCGTGCTGCTCGCCAGCCTGGGCCGACGTTGGCCGTGGCCGATGATCCTGCTCGCGGCGGCGGTGCTGGTCACGCTGCTCGATCCGTGGGCGCTGCTGCAGCCGGGGTTCTGGTTGTCGTTCGTCGCGGTCGGGCTGCTGCTGGCAAGCGGCGCCGAAGACGCCATGCCGGCGGCATCGGGGCGCGGCCAGTGGCGGTGGAAGGCCATCGTCGATCGGCTCGTGGCCGCCCCAATGCGCCAGCTGCTGCGCAGCCAGCTGGCAATCACCGTCGGGCTGGCGCCGCTGAGCATCATCTTCTTCCAGCAGCTGTCGGTGGTCGGTCTGATGGCCAACCTGGTCGCGATCCCGCTGGTCACCTTGCTGATCACGCCGCTGGCGCTGCTCGGCGTCGCGCTGCCGTGGCTCTGGCAGCTTGGTGCGCTGCTGCTGCAGGGCTTGACCATGCTGCTTGGCTGGCTCGCCAGTTGGCCGTTTGCGGTCTGGACGGTGGCCGAGGCGCCGCTGTGGGCCCATCTGCTGGCCATTCCGGCCGCACTGCTCGCGGTGCTGCCGCTGCCTTGGCGGACCCGCCTGCTGGCGCTGCCGCTGCTGATCCCGCTGCTGCTGCCGCCGCGCGTGTTGCCGGCGTACGGGCAGTTCGACGTGCTCGCACTCGACGTCGGCCAGGGCACGGCGGTGCTGGTGCGCACGCATTCGCACCTGCTGCTGTTCGACACCGGCCCGCACTATGCGCGCGACAGCGACGCCGGCCAGCGCATCGTGCTGCCGCTGCTGCGCGGCCGCGGCGAACGGCGCATCGACAAGCTGGTGTTGAGCCATCGAGACAACGACCATGTCGGCGGCGCCGCATCGCTGATCGGCGCGATGGCGGTTGGCGAGCTGTTCGGTTCGCTGGAAGATGGCCATCCGCTCGCCAACCTCGGCCCGCCGCTGCAGCGCTGCAGCGCCGGCCTGGGCTGGCAATGGGATGGCGTGAGTTTCGAGATGCTGCATCCGCTGAAAGCCGACTATGACGGCGTCCGCAAGCCCAATGCGATGTCGTGTGTGCTGCGCGTCGCGGCTGCTGGCGCCGGCGCGGCCTCATTGCTGATCACCGGCGATATCGAGCGGCAGCAGGAACTCGAGCTGCTGTCGCGCGCCGCGTTGCAGCTTCCGAGCCGCGTGCTGATCGCGCCGCACCATGGCAGCCGGACTTCGTCGATCGAGGAATTCATCGAAGCGGTCGGTCCGCAGGTCGTCGTTTTCCAGGCCGGCTACCGCAACCGCTTCGGTCACCCGAGTGCCGAGGTCGTCGACCGCTATCGCCGGCGCGGCATCCAGGTGATCGAAACGAGCCGCTGCGGCGCCTGGTGGTGGCGTGGCGGTGATCCGCTGCAGGCGGTCTGCGAGCGCGAGCGGCAGCGCCGCTATTGGCACGACCGCCCGGCGTGATCCGCCGCAGCGCAGCCGATGCCGGCATACCACGCGGATTGTCCGCGCCGCTCGCCGGCATGGGATGATGCGGCTACCCTGTTCTGGAGTGGTCGCGCGACGGCCAGCGATCCCGGGATGGTCTGGATGTTGCTTCGCCCACGCGGAGGAGTTTGCCGATGAAACAGAGTTTTGACGAAATGCGCCTGGCCGACGGCGGCGTCCGGGAGCACTATCGGGTCTATGCGGACTGGCTGGCGAGGCAGGACGACGAGGTGATGCGCCAGCAGCGCGAGGAAGCGGAAATGATCTTCCGCCGCGTCGGCATCACGTTTGCGGTTTATGGCGCCAATGACGACGGCAAATCGGGTACCGAACGGCTGATTCCGTTCGACCTGATTCCGCGCATCATCCCGGCCAGCGAGTGGCAGCAGCTCGAACGCGGCCTGCGCCAACGCGTTGCGGCGATGAACCGCTTCATCCACGACATCTATCACGACCAGGAAATCCTGCGCGCCGGCATCATTCCGGCCGAACAGATCCTGAAGAATGCGCAGTTCCGGCCCGAGATGATGGGCGTGTCGGTGCCGTTCGACGTCTATTCGCATGTGGCCGGCGTCGACATCGTGCGCGCGGCCAATGCCGACGGCAGCGGCAGCTATTTTGTTCTCGAGGACAACCTGCGGGTGCCGAGCGGCGTCAGCTACATGCTGGAAAACCGCAAGATGATGATGCGGCTGTTTCCGGACCTGTTCAGCATGCAGCGCATCGAGCCGGTGGCGCACTATCCGGACCTGCTGCTCGAAACGCTGCGTGCGGTATCGCCTGCCGCCGCACTCGATCCGACCGTCGTCGTGCTGACGCCGGGCATGTACAACAGCGCCTATTTCGAGCATGCCTTCCTCGCCCAGCAGATGGGTGTCGAACTGGTCGAGGGCCAGGATCTGTTCGTCAAGGACGATTTCGTCTACATGCGCACGACGCAGGGCCCGAAGCGGGTCGATGTGATCTACCGCCGGCTCGACGACGATTTTCTCGATCCGCAGGTATTCAGGTCCGATTCGACGCTCGGCTGCGCCGGCCTGATCAGTGCGTACCGCGCCGGCAACGTCAATATCGCCAATGCCATCGGCACCGGCATTGCCGACGACAAGTCGGTTTATCCGTATGTGCCGAAGATGATCGAGTTCTACCTCGGCGAGAAGCCGGTGCTGAACAATGTGCCGACCTACCAATGCCGGCTCGATTCGGACCTGCGTTATGTGCTCGACCACCTCGAGGAACTGGTCGTCAAGGAGGTTCACGGCGCCGGCGGCTACGGCATGCTGGTCGGCCCGGCCGCCAGCAAGCAGCAGGTGGCCGATTTCCGCACCGCGCTGATCGCCGACCCAGCGCGCTACATCGCACAGCCGACGCTGAGCCTGTCGACCTGCCCGACCTTCGTCGAATCCGGCGTCGCGCCGCGCCACATCGACCTGCGTCCGTTCGTGCTGTCCGGCACCGAAGTGCAGATCGCACCGGGCGGCCTGACCCGCGTCGCGCTGAAGCAAGGCTCGCTGGTCGTCAATTCATCGCAGGGCGGCGGCACCAAGGACACCTGGGTGCTGAAGAAGTCGCGCCAGTTTCAGCAACAGCAACAAGGGGGCTGAACGATGCTGTCGAGAACTGCAGACCATCTGTTCTGGATGGCGAGGTATATGGAAAGGGCAGAGAACACCGCCCGCATGCTCGATGTCAATTACCAGACCTCGCTGCTGCCGCAATCGACGCACTATGCGGAGATGGGCTGGAAAGGCTTGTTGAGCATTTCCGAATTGAGCGGCGATTTTGCGAAGCGGTATGGCGAGGTGACGCCGGCGAGCGTGATGAACTACATGGTGCTCGATGTGCGCAATCCGTCGAGCATCAGCAATTGCCTGAAGGCCGCGCGCGAAAATGCACGCGCGGTGCGCGGTTCGCTGACGACCGAGGTCTGGGAGACGCAGAACCAGACCTGGCTCGAATTCCAGCGCATGGTCGAGGACGGCAAGCTGCTCGACGATCCGTCCGATACCTTCGACTGGGTCAAGTTCAGATCGCATCTGTCGCGTGGCGTCGTGCTCGGCACGATGCTGAAGGACGAGGCCTTCCACTTCCTGCGCATCGGCAGCCTGCTCGAGCGTGCCGACAATACCGCGCGGCTGCTCGATATCAAGTTTCATGCGCTGCAGATCGAGAACCGCGGCAGTGCCCAGCCGATGGCCGGCGGCATCAGCCAGGCGCAGGAGAGTTCGGGTGCCGACTCGATGCCCGAGGAGGACCAGGAAGTCGAGTTCGACTTCTACCACTGGTCCGCGCTGCTGCGCTCGGTGTCCGGCTTCGAGGTCTATCGCAAGACCTACCGCAATGTGATCAGGCCTGAGAAAGTCGCCGAGCTGATGATCCTGCGCCCCGACATGCCGCGCTCGCTGGCCTCGTGCATGAGCGAGGTGCTGGAAAATCTGCGCGTCGTCGCCAACGCACAATCCGGCGAAACGCTGCGCCGCGTCGGCCGGCTTTGCGCCGACCTGCAATATGCGCGGATCGAGGAGATCCTCGAGACCGGCCTGCACCCTTATCTGACGCAGTTTCTCGAGCGCGTCGCGATGCTCGGCGCCGGCATCAGCCGCGATTTCCTGGTTCCCGGCGATGCCTGAAGCCAGCCGTGCGGGCCGCCTGCGCGGCGGCCGCCGTTTCCTGTTCCGGAGTATTGAATGTCCATCCATGTCGCGCTGAACCACGTCACGCATTACCGCTACGACCGGCCGATCAACCTCGGCCCGCAGGTGGTCAGGCTGCGTCCGGCGCCGCATTCGCGCACCCGCATCCTCAGTTATTCGATGCGGGTCGAGCCGACCGAACACTTCATCAACTGGCAGCAGGATCCGCAATCCAACTACCTGGCCAGGCTCGTCTTTCCGGAGAAGACGACCAGTTTCCGGATCGAGATCGATCTGGTTGCCGAGATGGCGGTGCTCAATCCGTTCGATTTCTTTCTCGAGCCGTCGGCCGAACATTTCCCGTTCAAATATGCCCCGGAGCTCGAGACCGAACTCGCGGCCTACCTGATCAAGGCGCCGACGACGCCCGAATTCGAGAAATTTCTCGCCAGCATCCCGCGCGACAAAACGCCGACCAATGATTTTCTGGTCGCACTGAACCAGCGGCTGCAGCGCGAGATCGGCTACCTGGTGCGGATGGAGCCTGGCGTGCAGACGCCGGAGGAAACGCTGGTCAAGGCCAGCGGCTCGTGCCGCGACACCGGCTGGCTGCTGGTGCAGGTGCTGCGCCACCTCGGGCTCGCCGCGCGGTTTGTCTCCGGCTATCTGATCCAGCTGAAAAGCGACGTCAAGTCGCTCGACGGCCCGAGCGGCACCGAAGTCGATTTCACCGATCTGCACGCCTGGTGCGAGGTCTATCTGCCGGGTGCCGGCTGGATCGGCCTCGATCCGACTTCCGGGCTGCTTGCTGGCGAAGGCCACATTCCGCTCGCCTGTTCACCGGAGCCGTCGTCTGCGGCGCCGGTCAGCGGTGCGATCGACGAATGCGAAACCGAGTTCGAGCATTCGATGTCGGTCAGCCGGGTCTGGGAAGCGCCGCGCGTGACGCTGCCCTACAGCGAGGAGCAGTGGGCCGCGATCGAACAGCTGGGCCACCAGGTCGACGGTGACCTGCAGAACTCCGATGTGCGCCTGACGCAGGGCGGCGAACCGACCTTCGTATCGGTCGACGACCGTGAAGGCGCGGAGTGGAATACCGAGGCGATGGGGCCGACCAAGCGTTTGCTCAGCGCCGACCTGATGGACAAGCTGCGCGCCAAATATGGCGAGAACGGCCTGCTGCACTATGGCCAGGGCAAGTGGTATCCCGGCGAGCAGTTGCCGCGCTGGTCGCTGAACCTGTACTGGCGCAAGGACAAGGAGCCGATCTGGACCCATCCGGATCTGTTCGCGAGCGAACACCAGGACTACCAGGTCTCCGATGGCCAGGCACGCCAGTTTCTGCTCGGCGTTGCCAAGCGTCTGCGGCTCGACCCGCAATACATCTTCCCTGCCTTCGAAGACACCTACTATTACCTGTGGCGCGAGCGCCGGCTGCCGTCGAACGTCGATCCGTTCGACGCCAAGCTGTCTGATCCGCTGGAACGTGAACGCCTGAACAAGGTGTTCACGCAGGGCCTGGACAAGGTCGTCGGCCATGTGTTGCCGCTCGGCCGGCAGCATGCGCCAGGGGCCGCGACACGCTGGCGCTCGGGCCCGTGGTTTCTGCGCAGCGAGCGCTGTTATCTGTTCCCGGGTGACTCGGCGATGGGCTACCGGCTGCCGCTCGATTCGCAGCCCTGGGCCGACGACAAGGATCTGCCGTGGATCCATCCGCCGGACCAGACCCAGGTCTTCCCGCCGCTGCCGGTTTATCAGCGGCTGCGGCTGGTGACCCAGCTGGCCGGACGAAGCGACGCTGCCGCTGCCGAAGTCGCCGGCGCGCCGGCCGGCCGTGCCGGCGACGCATCTGCCGCGTCCGGCGACCCGGCGCTGCAGCGCCCTGGCCACCTGCAGTCGGCCGGCGGCGTCGTCCGCACCGCGATGTGTGCGGAACCGCGCAACGGCCGGCTGTATCTGTTCATGCCACCGGCCGAAGCGCTGGAGGATTACCTGGAAATCGTCGCGGCGATCGAGGACACCGCGGTCGAGATGAAGCTGCCGGTGATCCTCGAGGGTTACGAGCCGCCAAAGGATCCGCGACTGGCCACGCTGCGGGTGACCCCCGATCCGGGCGTCATCGAGGTCAATATCCACCCGGCGCACGACTGGAACGAACTGGTCGAGCAGACGACGCACCTGTACCAGGCTGCGCACGAGACGCGGCTGTCGACCGAAAAATTCATGCTCGACGGCCGCCATACCGGTACCGGCGGCGGCAACCATTTCGTGCTCGGCGGCGCGAAGGTGGCGGATTCGCCATTCCTGCGCCGGCCCGATCTGCTGGCCAGCATGGTCGCCTACTGGCACAACCATCCGGCGCTGAGTTATCTGTTTTCCGGGCTGTTTGTCGGCCCGACCAGCCAGGCGCCGCGCATCGACGAGGCGCGCAATGACTCGGTCTACGAGATCGAGATCGCCTTTGCCGAACTGAAACGCGTGACGGCCGCCGACCAGCCGCCGTGCCCGCCGTGGCTGATCGACCGGCTGCTGCGCAACCTGCTGATCGACGTCAGCGGCAATACCCACCGTGCCGAGTTCTGCATCGACAAGCTGTATTCGCCGGATGGCCCGACCGGGCGGCTCGGCCTGCTCGAGATGCGCGCGTTCGAGATGCCGCCGCATGCGCGGATGAGCCTGACGCAGCAGCTGCTGATGCGTGCGCTGGTCGCGCGGTTCTGGAAACAGCCCTATCAGCCGGCCCAGCTGAAGCGCTGGAATACCGAACTGCACGACCGCTTCATGCTGCCGCACTTCATCTGGGAGGATTTGTGCGACGTCATCGAGGAATTGAACGATGCCGGCTTTCCGATGCAGGCCGAGTGGTTTGCACCGCATCTGAATTTCCGCTTCCCGCGGCTCGGCGATTTCCAGGCCCGCGGCGTCGAGATCGAGCTGCAGATGGCGCTCGAGCCCTGGCATGTGATGGGCGAGGAGGGCGCTCCCGGCGGCACGGTCCGGTTTGTCGACTCCTCGGTCGAACGGCTTCAGTTGCGCGCGACCGGGCTGGTCGGCGAGCGCCACGTGCTGACCTGCAATGGCCGCGTCGTGCCGCTGCAGCCGACCGGCCGGATCGGCGAGGCGGTTGGCGCGGTGCGTTACCGCGCCTGGCATCCAACGTCTGCGCTGCATCCGACGATACCGGTCGATGCGCCGCTGACCTTCGATCTGGTCGATACCTGGATGGGCCGCTCGATGGGTGGCTGCCAGTACCATGTCGCGCACCCGGGCGGGCGCAGCTACGACACCTTCCCGGTCAATGCCTACGAGGCCGAGGCCAGGCGGCTGGCGCGATTTTTCCGCGTCGGGCACACACCGGGCAAGATGGACGTGCACAGCGAACCGCGCAACCCGAACTTTCCGTTCACGCTGGACCTGCGGCGCGCCCGCGCGGGCTGATCGCGCGAGGCGCCGAAACTCCTCCCCTGTAGCGGATCTGATCTGCGCACGATGCTCGAGAAATTGCTGGCCGGTTATTCCCCGCAGGAGGGGCGCTACGACGAGCTGCTTGACGAGCATGGCAAGCCGCGCCAGCAGTGGGAAACCTTCATCGGCTCGCTGCTCGGCCGTGAAGGCGCGGAGGTCGGAGAAACACTGTCGCTGATGGAGCGGGAGATCCATGCCAGCGGCATCACCTACAACGTCTATGCCGACCCGAAGGGCAGCGACCGGCCGTGGGAAGTCGATCCGCTGCCGCTGCTGCTGTCGGAGGCCGAATGGCAGCAGATCGAGGAAGGCATTGCGCAGCGCGCCGAACTGCTGAACCTCGTGCTGGCCGATATTTATGGGCCGCAGAAGCTGCTGTCCGATGGCCAGATTCCGCCGCCGGTGGTATTCGGCCACAGCGGATTTCTGCACCAGGCCCAGCATGCGCGGCCGCCGGGCGGCATTCACCTGTTCCACTATGCGGCCGATCTCGCGCGCTCACCGGATGGCAAGTGGTGGGTGGTCGGCGACCGCACGCAGGCGCCGTCCGGCGCCGGTTATGCGCTGGAGAACCGGCTGATCGTCTCGCGTGTCTTTCCGCAGATGTTCCACGATCTGCACGTGCAGCATCTGGCGAGCTTCTTCGACGCCTGGCGCGAATCGCTGCTGCGCTGGGCGCCAAAAGGAGATGGCTCGCCGCTGGTCGTCGTGCTGACGCCGGGTCCCTACAACGAGACCTATTTCGAACACGCGCTGCTTGCCCGCTACCTCGGCTTTCCGCTGGTCGAAGGCGGCGACCTGACGGTGCGCGACGGCCGGGTCTGGATGAAGACGGTCGAGGGGCTGAAGCGCGTGCACGCGATGCTGCGGCGGCAGGACGACAATTTCTGTGACCCGCTCGAATTGCGCAGCGACTCGGCGCTCGGCGTGCCCGGTCTGACCGAATGCGCGCGCCGCGGCAGTGTGCTGATCTGCAATGCACTGGGCGCCGGCGTGATCGAATCGAGCGCCTTGCTCGCCTACCTGCCAGCGCTCAGCAGGACGTTGCTCGACGAACCGTTGAAGCTGCCGTCGGTCGCGACCTGGTGGCTCGGCGAAGAGGCCGCTCTTGCCGAGGCCTGGGATCGGCTCGACCGGCTGATCATCAAGCCGCTCGACCGCGCGCTGCCGGAACCGGCGCTGTTCGGCGCCGACCTCGATGCGGCCGCGCGCAAGGCATTGTGGGCGCGCATCAAGCGGCGGCCGTCGCGTTATGTCGCCCAGGAATGGGTGAGGGTGTCGCAGGCTCCGGTGCTCGAACGCGACCATGGCGATCGCGGCGAGCTGGTCAGCGCGCGCACCGTCGGCCTGCGCGTCTTTGCGGTCGCGACGCCGGACGGCTACCGCGTGATGCCGGGCGGGCTCGCGCGGGTCGCCGGCGACGGTGACTCGCGGGTCATCGCGATGCAGCGCGGAGGGCGATCGAAGGACACCTGGGTGCTGTCGGAGACCCCGGTCAATGCATCGTTCAGCCTGCTGACGACGACCGTCAAGCCAGACGATCTGATCAGCCCGACCGCCAACCTGCCGTCGCGCGGTGCAGAAAACCTGTACTGGTATGGCAGGTACGGAGAGCGCTGCGATGCAACGGCCCGGCTGCTGCGGGTCAATATCGCCGGCGTGCTCGACGAGCAGGCCGAGCAGGCGATCGAGGCGACGCCGGCGGCACTGCTGGCCGATCGTTTCGGATTGATCGATTGCGACGACGAGCAGATCGGACTGCAGTTGCTGCGCGCCGCGACCCATCCGCAGGAGGGGCTGAGCATGCAGCTGAGCCAGTTGCTGCGTTGCGCATTCAACCTGCGCGACCGCATGTCGGCCGACAACTGGCGCAGCCTGAACCAGCTGGTCGACGACCCGATCTTCACCCGCGGCCTCAATTCACCGCTCGGCCTGCCGCTGGCGATGGTCTGGCTCGACAAGGCGGTGACCTCGATGATGACGCTGTCCGGCTTCGCGCTCGACGGCATGACGCGTGGCCTCGGCTGGCGCTTCCTGTCGATCGGCCGGCGCGTCGAACGGCTGTCGACCTTGTGCGCAGTGCTGCAGGTGGCCATCAACGAGGGGCGCACCCAGCGGCTCGACTGGCTGCTGGCCTTGAATGATTCGACCGTCACCTACCGCTCGCGCTACCTGGTCGCACCCGAATGGCTGCCGGTGCTCGATCTGCTGCTGCGTGACGCGGCCAATCCGCGATCGATCGGCTTCCAGCTGAAGGGCCTGCATGAATATGTGCTGAAGCTCGAATCGCGCCATGGCCCGTTCGCCGGCGTCGAGCTGACTGCTGCGGTCGAGGCGCTGCGCGGTTTCGACGTCCGCGACCTCGATCCGGAAAGCGAGGCGCTGGCGAATCTGCTCGGCCAGCTGCAGCGCTGTGCGCGAGCGGTGTCCGACGAGCTGAGCCTGAAATTCTTCTCGCACGCGAGCTCGCGCAGCATGTTGTCGCTTGCCGCATGAGCGCCGCCGCAACGCCTTCGATTGCCCGCGCCGTCGCGTCCTACCGCGTCGAGCACGAGACCCACTACACCTATACCGCACCGGTTTCGCAGTCCTGGCAGATTGCCCGGCTGACGCCGCGCGAATTGCCCTGGCAGCGCGTGCTGTCGCACGAACTGCTGATCGAGCCCGAGCCCGACGAACAGCAGCACTCGCTCGACAGTTTCGGCAATACGGTGCACCACTTCGGTCTGCAGACGGCACACCGCATCCTGCGCGTTTCCATGAGCTCCGATGTGCTCGTCAGCGACAGGCCGTCGCCCGCGGTTTCAGGCCTGCGCTGGGAACAGGTCCGCGATGCAGCCGGCGCCGCAGGCGGCAGTGACGGCCTGCTGCCGGCACGCATGAGCGAGGCGACGGTGTTGCTGCCGCTGTCGAAGCAGGCGCGGCGGTACTCTGCGCCGCTGCTTGCTGCCGGCCGTGGCTGGTTCGAAGCGGTGCACGAGCTGATGCACAGTATCCACCGCGATTTCGAGTTCGATCCGGAGGCGACGACCGTCAGCACCAAGGTCGAGGAAGTGCTCGAGCACCGGCGCGGCGTCTGCCAGGATTTTGCGCACCTGATGCTCGCCTGCCTGCGCAGCCATGGGCTGCCGGCGCGGTATGTCTCGGGTTATCTGCTGACCGATCCGCCGCCTGGCCAGCCGCGGCTGATGGGCGCCGATGCGACCCATGCCTGGGTTGCGGCCTGGTCGCCGGCCCACGGCTGGGTCGAGTTCGATCCGACCAACGATCAGTGCGCCGACGCCCGCTACATCACGCTGGCCTGGGGCGCCGATTTTGCCGATGTGGTGCCACTGCGCGGCGTGATCCTTGGCGGCGGCGAGCAGCAGATGTCGATTTCGGTCAGCGTCATCCCGCAGGACTGACGCCGACCGGCCGGCCTGTCGGCGGCTACTTGCTGGCTGCCGGCGCCGGCGTCACGACGACCACCGCGGGCGTGACGATCGTCGTCGATGTCATCGTTGACGATGAGCCGTGCATCGCGGTTGCGGCCGGCAACGGCAGCAGCGGCACGATCAGCAACGCGACGATGTTGATGATCTTGATCAGCGGATTGACCGCCGGGCCAGCGGTGTCCTTGTACGGGTCGCCGACGGTATCGCCGGTGACCGCAGCCTTGTGCGCTTCGCTGCCCTTGCCGCCGTGGTTGCCGTCCTCGATATATTTCTTTGCGTTGTCCCAGGCGCCGCCGCCGGTGCACATCGAGATCGCGACGAACAGGCCGGTCACGATCGTGCCCATCAGCAGTCCGCCAAGCGCGGCCGGACCGAGCAGCAGACCGACCAGGATCGGTACCACCACCGGCAGCAGGCTGGGGATGATCATCTCCTTGATCGCCGCGGTCGTCAGCATGTCGACCGCGCGGCCGTACTCGGGCTTGGCCGTGCCTTCCATGATGCCCTTGATCTCGCGAAACTGGCGACGCACCTCGACGACGACGCTGCCGGCCGCGCGGCCGACCGCTTCCATCGCCATCGCGCCGAACAGGTAGGGAATCAGGCCGCCGATGAACAGGCCGACGATCACCCGCGGATCGCTCAGGTCGAAGCTGATGTGCATGCCCCGGCCTTCGAGCGAGTGGGTGTAGTCGGCAAACAGCACCAGTGCGGCCAGGCCGGCCGAGCCGATCGCATAACCCTTGGTCACCGCCTTCGTCGTGTTGCCGACCGCATCGAGCGGATCGGTGATGTCGCGCACGCTCGCCGGCAGATCCGACATCTCGGCGATGCCGCCGGCGTTGTCGGTGATCGGGCCGTAGGCATCGAGTGCGACGACGATGCCGGCCATGCTGAGCATTGCCGTTGCGGCGATCGCGATGCCGTACAGGCCGGCGAGCTGGAAGGCGGTCAGGATCGACGCGCAGACGAACAGCACCGGCCACGCGGTCGAGCGCATCGACACGCCGAGGCCGGCGATGATGTTGGTGCCGTGGCCGGTTGTCGAGGCTTCGGCGATGTGCTTGACCGGCTTGAAATTGGTGCCGGTGTAGTACTCGGTGATCCAGACCAGCGCCGCGGTCAGCGCCAGGCCGACTGCGCCGGCAGCCCACAGCCGCAGGTGCGTGCCGGCGCCGAGTGCGTCGTCGGGCATCACCAGCACCGTGATGAAGTAGAAGCCGATCAGCGAAATGCCGCCGGCAATCGCCAGGCCCTTGTACAGCGCCGGCATCACGTTGCGCATGCCGGGCGAGGCCTTGACCGCGCTGCAGCCGATGATCGACGCGATGATCGAGAAGCCGCCGAGCACCAGCGGATAGATCACTGCCGCCATCGGCGCGCCGACGACGACGATTGCACCGAGCGCCATCGTCGCGATCAGCGTCACCGCATAGGTCTCGAACAGGTCGGCGGCCATGCCGGCGCAGTCGCCGACGTTGTCACCGACGTTGTCGGCGATCACCGCCGGGTTGCGCGGGTCGTCTTCCGGAATGCCGGCCTCGACCTTGCCGACCAGATCGGCGCCGACGTCGGCCCCCTTCGTGAAGATGCCGCCGCCGAGCCGCGCGAAGATCGAGATCAGCGACGAGCCGAAGGCCAGACCGAGCAGCGGCCTGAGCAGATCCGACAGGCTCTGGTCCGGCGTCAGGTTGCCGTTGCCGATCAGGAACCAGAAGAAGATGCCGACACCGAGCAGCCCGAGTCCGACCACCAGCATGCCGGTGATCGCGCCACCCTTGAACGCGACATTCAGCGCCGGGCCGATGCCGTGGGTGGCCGCCTGCGCGGTGCGCACGTTGGCAGCGACCGAGACATTCATGCCGATGAAGCCGCAGGCGCCCGACAGTACCGCGCCGATCGCGAATCCGACCGCGGTTGCGCCGTCGAGAAAGATCGCGATCAGGATCACCAGCACCACGCCGACCATCGCGATGGTCTGGTACTGGCGCCGAAGATAGGCCGCTGCGCCCTCCCTGATCGCCGCGGCGATTTCCTGCATCCGGGCGTTGCCGGTGCTCTGCCTCATGATCCAGCGGCGCTGGAAGAACCCGTACAGGACTGCGGCAAGACCGCAGGCGAGGGCGAACAAGAGCGCCACGTTCGTGGACATCATAGGGGGAGCTTCCTTCCTCGGTGGTTTGATGGTCCGGGTCGGCCCTGCGCAGGCGTCCCGGCCGGTTCGAAACTGCGCGGATGCTACGGGATGGCCGTGCCGATGGCAACGCGGGTGGCATGGTGTTTTCCATGGTCGGCAACGCTTTTCCGGCCGCAGCGCGTCAGGGGCTTGCAAGACGCAGCGCTTAAACTTGCCGCTTTCCTTGTTCGCTACCCACCATGAGCCTGCACAACGTCACGCCCGGCAAGAAATGCCCGGACGAATTCAATGTGATCATCGAGATTCCGATGAATGCCGACCCGATCAAGTACGAGGTCGACAAGGAAAGCGGCGCGATGTTCGTCGATCGCTTCATGACGACGGCAATGCACTATCCGTGCAACTACGGCTACATCCCGCAGACGCTGGCCGACGACGGCGATCCGGTCGACGTGTTGGTGATCACGCCGTGGGCGCTGACGCCGGGTGTCGTCGTGACCTGCCGGCCGATCGGCGTGCTGATGATGGAAGACGAGGCCGGCAACGATGCCAAGCTGCTGGCGGTGCCGATCGACAAGATCCTGCCGATCTATACCCACTGGCAGAAGCCGGAGGACATCAACCAGATGCGGCTGAAGGCGATCCAGCACTTCTTCGAGCACTACAAGGACCTCGAGCAGGGCAAATGGGTCAAGGTGCAGGGCTGGGAAGGTCCGGACCGTGCGCGTTCCGAGGTCGTCGCCGGCGTCGATGCATACAAGGCGTCGAAGCAGGGCTGAGCTTCCGCGGCGGCGCGCCGCATCCGATCGAACTTATCGGCGCGCCCGGGGTCTGCCCCAGCTGATCTTCATCCAGTGTGAACCATGGTCCCGATGCTGCTGCGCCTTTTCTGCCTGACCTTCTCGCTGCTCGCCGGCGGTGCTGCTTTCGCCAAGCCGCCGACGTCGATCCCGATCCCGCAGGGCTCAGGCATCACCCATGTGACCTCGGTCGAGGGCATCGACGAATACCGGCTACCGAACGGGCTGCAGGTGCTGCTCGTTCCCGACGACTCGAAACCGACGACGACCGTCAACCTGACCTACAACGTCGGCTCTCGCCACGAGGGATATGGCGAGACCGGCATGGCCCACCTGCTCGAGCACCTGCTGTTCAAGGGCTCGCCGAAATACCCGCAGGTCTGGTCGGAGTTCACGAAGCGCGGCCTGGCCGCCAACGGCAGCACCTGGCTCGACCGCACGAATTACTTCGCGCAGTTCTCGGCCAACGACGACAACCTGCGCTGGTACCTGAACTGGCAGGCCGATGCGATGGTCAACAGCCACATCGCGCGCAAGGATCTCGACAGCGAGATGACGGTGGTGCGCAACGAGATGGAAAGCGGCGAGAACAATCCCGGCCGCATCCTGTTCCAGCGCACGCTGTCGGCGATGTATGAGTGGCACAACTACGGCAAGAGCACGATCGGCGCGCGCAGCGATGTCGAGAATGTCGACATCCCGCGGCTGAAGGCCTTCTACCGCCGCTACTACCAGCCGGACAACGCGACGCTGATCATCTCGGGCAAGTTTCCGCGCGCGACCATCATGCGCTGGATCAATGAATCGTTCGGCCAACTGAAAAAACCAGCGCGCGAACTGCCGAAGCTCTATACGCTGGAACCCGCCCAGGATGGCGAACGCGAAGTCATTCTGCGCCGCGTCGGCGGCGTGCCGCTGATCTACGCCGGCTACCACGTGCCGCCGGGTCCGCATCCGGATTTTGCCGCGATCGAGGTGCTCGATCTGGTGATGGGCGATACGCCGTCGGGCCGGCTGCACAAGGCGCTGGTCGAAAAGAAGCTGGCCGCCAGCACCTTTGCCTTCTCGGCCGGCCTGGCCGATCCCGGCTTTGCGATCTACGGCGCCCAGCTGGCGCCCGAACAGGACATCGAGGCGGCGCGCGCGGCGATGATCAAGACGCTCGAATCGGTGGTCTCTGAACCGTTCACTCAAGAGGAGCTGGACAGGGCACGGACCAACTGGCTGAACGGCTGGGAGCGGGCCTTCACCGATCCGCAGGTGATCGGCGTGTCGCTCAGCGAGGCGGTGGCGCAGGGCGACTGGCGGCTTTTCTTCCTGACCCGCGACCGCGTGCAGGCGCTGAAACTGGCCGATCTGCAACGGGTGGCCGAGCAGACGCTGCTGCCGTCGAACCGCACGCTGGCGCAATACCGGCCGACCGAGCAGCCGAAACGTGCGCCGACGCCGGCGCGCGTCGACCTTGCGAAGGCAATGAGCGATTTCAAGCCGAAGGCCGCCGCCGAGCGGGTCGAGGTGTTCGAAGCCTCGCCGGCCAATATCGACAAGCGCACGCAGCGCTTCCAGGTCGGCGGCATCGATGCCGCGGTATTGCCGAAGGGCACCCGGGGCGAGGCGGTGCAGGCGCTGCTGACGCTGCGCTTCGGCGATGAAAAATCGCTGTTCGGCAAAGGCGAGGTGGCCGACATGCTGGCCGCACTGATCGACAAGGGCAGCAGCCGGCTGAACCGCCAGCAGGTGCAGGACCGGCTCAGCGAACTGAAAACCGAGATGTCGGTCGGCAGCGGTGATGGCCGTGTCACGGTGCGGCTGGTGTCGCGCCGCGAGCACCTGCCGGCGGCGATCGCGCTGGTGGCCGAATTGCTGCGCGATCCGGCGCTGCCGGCGGACGCGCTCGAGGAAATCCGCCGCCGGACCTTGTCGGCGATCGAGGAGCAACGCAAGGAGCCGCGCGCGGTGCTGGCCAATGCGCTGGCCCGCCACGGCAATCCGTACCCGCGCGGTGACCCGCGTTATGCGCGCACCTTCGACGAGATCGTCGCCGATGTCTCCGCGGTGACGGTTGAGCAATTGCGGGAGTTCCACAAGCGCTTCTACAGCGCTCGCAAGGGTGAATTTGCCGCGGTTGGCGATCTCGACGTTGCGGCGGTGCGCGAGGCGCTGCGCGCCGGTTTCGCCGACTGGACGTCGGGCGCCGACTACACGCGGATCCCGCGGCCGCTGGTTGACCGGCCTGCCGAACGCATGCTGCTGAATACGCCGGACAAGCAGAATGCCAACATGGCGGTGCAGCTTGGCTTGCCGATATCGGACACCCATCCCGACCACGTGGCGCTGATGATGGCGAACCATTTGCTTGGCGCCGGCGGCAATTCCCGGCTGTGGAAGCGGATCCGCGAGACCGACGGGCTGTCCTACGACGTGCGCAGCGGTGTCGCCTGGGGTTCGCTCGACAAGCGTTCCGACTGGATGGCCAGCGCGATCTTTGCACCGCAGAACCGGGCCAAGGTCGAAGCCGCCTTCCGCGAGGAACTGGAACGCGCGCTGAAGGAGGGTTTCACCGCTGCCGAACTGCAGGAGGGCCAGCGCGGCTTGCTCAGCTTCCGGCAGCTGAGCCGGGCCCAGGACGGCTGGCTGACCTCGGCGCTGGCCAACCACGTCTACCTGGACAGGACGTTTGCGCGCGACGCCGAAATCGATGCGGCGCTCGCCAAACTGACGCTCGAGCAGGTCAACGCAGCGCTGCGCAAATATATCCGTCCGGATCAATTCGTCAGCGGCTTTGCCGGCGACTTCAAAGAGACCAAGTGAGGCCGCGCGCCGCGAGCTCAGTTTTTGAACGGCCGGCGCTCGTTCAGTTCGTCGATGTAGCCGGCGATGCCGGCGCCTTCACGCTCGAGAAAATCACCAACGGCGCGGGCGAACTGCGGATGGGCGAGCCAGTGCGCCGAGTGCGTCAGCACCGGCAGCAGGCCACGCGCCATCTTGTGTTCGCCCTGCGCGCCGCCTTCGAAGCGGCGATAGCCGTTCGCGATGCACCAGGCAAGTGGCTGGTAATAACAGGCCTCGAAGTGCAGGCAGGGTACGTGTTCGATCGCGCCCCAGTAGCGGCCATAGGCGACGCGTTGCTGTGGATCGATCGCGACCAGTGAGCTGGCGATCCGCTCCCCTTCCCGCCAGGCGGTGAACAGCAGCCAGTTTTCCGCCATCGTCTTGGCGACGCGGGCAAAAAAGTCGCGCGACAGATACGGCGTCGAATGGTGGGCGCGGTAGGTCAGCGTGTAGCAGTGGTGGAAGAAGTCCCAGTCGGCGTCACCGATCTCGTCCCCGACCTGACAGCGCAGGCTGACGCCCGCGTCGCCGACGCGGCGCCGTTCCTGCGCAATCTTCTTGCGCTTGTCGCGCTGCAGGCTGGCCAGAAATGCCGCGAAGTCGGCATAGGCGGGATCGCGGTTCTGCCAGTGGAACTGCACCGTGTTGCGCAGCATCCAGCCAGTCGGCGCGGCCGCCGCGACGACGCAACGTTCGCGCTCGTCGTTGAACAGCGAATGGACCGACGACAGGCCGGCGTCGCTGGCCAACCTGACCATCGCCTGCAGCAGCAGCGAGCGGGCGCCGTCATCGCGCGCCAGCAGCCGGCTGCCGGGCACCGGCGTGAACGGCACCGCATTCAGCAGCTTCGGGTAATAGTCGAGGCCATGGCGGTGGTAGGCATCGGCCCATGCCCAGTCGAACACATATTCGCCGTATGAATGGTCTTTCAGGTACAACGGGCAGGCAGCAACGAGTTCGCCGTCCTCCTCGACGCTGAGGAATTGCGGCAGCCAGCCGGTGGCCTCGCTGGCGCAGCCGCTGGCATGCAGCGCGGCAAGGTATTCGTGGCGCATGAATGGCGTCGGCGCGGCCTGGGCGGCGAGCAACTGATTCCAGCGCTGGGCGTCGATATCGGAGGGGTCCGCATGGACGTGGATGACATAATCTTTCGACCTCGATAAGGGCTGCATGTGTGCGCGCAATCTGCTGCTGAGGGTGGCCATCGCAAGGCGGCGGCGCCGGATTGCCGCACGAGGCCTGCCTGAACACGAATTTTTGCGCGTTGTCGGCGGACGCGACGCGCTGGCCGCAATAACCTTCGGTTTCGGCTGCCGCGCCGGTGGCGGCCGGCTGCGGCGGTGTCGACAGGAGCAACAAGCTTGAGCCAGGACCATCCGTTTTTCAACCTGCACAACCACGATTTTGTTCGCGTCGCGGTTGGCGTGCCGCGTTGCCGCGTCGCCGATCCGCAATTCAATGCCGAACAGACGCGGCAACTGCTCGCCGAAGCCGCCGCGCGCGGCGCGAGCATCGTGGCCTTCCCGGAGCTCGGGCTCAGCGCCTATACCTGCGACGACCTGTTCCATCAGCGCAGCCTGCTCGATGCCTGCCTGGCCGGCTTGTCGACCATCGTCGAGGCGTCGCGCACACTGTCGTGCATCGCGATCGTCGGCCTGCCGCTGCGCGTCGATCACCGGCTGTTCAACTGCGCGGTGGCCGTGCTGCGCGGCCAGATCCTCGGTGTCGTGCCGAAGACCTATTTGCCGAACTACGGCGAGTTCTACGAGGCGCGCCAGTTCAATTCTGCTGACGACGCCTTGTCGACCGAGATCGAGCTGCTCGGCCAGCATGTCGCATTCGGCCCGAAGCTGCTGTTCACCGCGTCCGACATGCCGTTTCTGAACCTGCATGTCGAACTGTGCGAAGACCTGTGGGTGCCGATTCCGCCGTCGTGTTTTGCGGCGCTGGCCGGCGCCACCGTGCTGGTCAATCTGTCGGCGTCGAACATCACGGTCGGCAAGTCGGGCTACCGCCACCAGCTCGTCGGCCAGCAGTCGGCGCGCTGCCTCGCCGCCTACCTTTATTCGTCGGCAGGATCCGGTGAGTCGAGCACCGACCTGGCCTGGGACGGGCAGGCGCTGATCTACGAAAACGGCGAGATGCTCGCCGAGTCGGAACGTTTTTCCGAGGCATCGCACCTGGTGACTGGCGATGTCGACCTCGAGCGCGTATCGCGCGAACGGATGCGCCAGACCAGCTTCGGCCAGTCGGTGCGCCGCCACGCCGGCGAGCTGCAGGGATTCCGCAACATCGCGTTCCGGTTGAACCCGCCACGCGAGCAGGCAATGCCGCTCGAGCGTTCGGTCGCGCGTTTTCCGTATGTGCCGGCAGACCGCAGCCGCCGCGACGAGCGCTGCGCGGAGGTCTACAACATCCAGGTCCAGGCGCTGGTGCAGCGGCTGCAGACGAGCGGCGTTCGCAAGCTGGTGATCGGCATTTCAGGCGGGCTCGATTCGACCCATGCACTGCTGGTCTGCGCGAAGGCGGTGGACCGGATGGGCTGGTCGCGCAGCGACATCCTCGGCTTCACGATGCCGGGTTTTGCAACCAGTGAGCGAACCCTCGACCAGGCGCGGCGGCTGATGGCGGCGGTCGGCTGCACGGCGGCCGAGATCGATATCCGGCCGAGTTGCGAGCAGATGTTCCGCGATATCGGCCATCCGTTTGCCGACGGCCAGCCGCAGTACGACGTCACGTTCGAGAATGTGCAGGCAGGCGAGCGCACCAGCCATCTGTTCCGGCTCGCCAACCACCACCGCGGGCTGGTGGTCGGCACCGGCGATCTGAGCGAGTTGGCACTGGGCTGGTGCACCTATGGCGTTGGCGACCACATGTCGCACTACAACGTCAACGCCAGCGTGCCGAAGACGCTGATCCAGCACCTGGTGCGCTGGGTCGCCGAGACCGACCAGATCGGCAGTCACGCCCATGATGTATTGCTCGGCATCCTCGATACCGAGATCAGCCCCGAACTGGTGCCTGGCGCTACCGCCGAAAAGCCCGGCCAGCGCACCGAAGCGGTGATCGGCCCCTACGAGCTGCAGGATTTCAACCTGTACTACACGATCCGTTTCGGCTTTGCGCCGGCCAAGCTCGCTTTCCTGTCGCTGAGCGCATGGGGCGATCGCAATCGTGGTGCCTGGCCCGACGAGGAACACGTCGCGCGCAACGAATATGCGCTGCCGGCGATCAAGGACACGCTGCGCATCTTCCTCGGCCGCTTCTTCAAGGGCAGCCAGTTCAAGCGCAGCTGCATGCCGAATGCGCCGAAAGTCGGCAGCGGCGGCTCGTTGTCGCCGCGCGGCGACTGGCGGGCGCCGAGCGACTCGGAATCGGTCGTCTGGCTTGCCGACCTCGATCGCATTCCGGACTGACCGACCGACTTCCGACGGGTTTTTGCTCTGCCGGCAGCGGCATGGCAAGCCCGTCGCGGCGCGGCCCGCGTGGCTGCTTGCCTTAAACTAAGGATTGTCCGGCTTCAAGGAGTTCCGCCATGAAACAGATAACCGCGATCATCAAACCATTCAAGCTGGAGGAGGTGCGCGAAGGGCTTGCCGAAGTTGGCGTGACCGGCTTGACGGTGGTCGAGGTGAAGGGTTTCGGGCGTCAGAAAGGCCATACCGAGCTGTACCGCGGCGCCGAATATGTCGTCGACTTCCTGCCGAAGGTGAAGGTCGAGGTCGTCGTCAAGGACAGCGACGTCGAGCGCTGCATCGAGTCGATCGTCCGTGCAGCCAAGACCGGCAAGATCGGTGACGGCAAGATCTTCGTCACCAACATCGAACAGGTCGTTCGCATCCGCACCGGCGAACTCGACGAAGACGCCATCTGAGGCGTCGCCACCATCGCGCCGGCGCAGCTCAGATCCGACGGTAGTCGTCCGGCGCGTCGGCGTTTGCCGCCAGCCGGTGCAGAAGCTGCAACAGCTCGCCGGGCTTGTCGCCGACCTGCAGCAGTTCGCGCTGCCCCGGGTGGACGAAGCCGCTGCTCTCGCTGTGATCGAGGAAAGCCAGCAGCTGATCGTAGTAGCCGGCGACATTGAGCATGCCGACCGGCTTGTCGTGATATCCGAGCTGGCGCCAGGTCCAGACCTCGAACAACTCCTCGAAGGTTCCGATACCTCCGGGCAATGCGATGAAGGCATCGGCCGCCTCGGCCATCGCCTGCTTGCGCTGGTGCATTGTCGCGACGACCTGCAGTTCGGTCAGCCCGGTATGGGCCACTTCGCGATCGACCAGCGAATGCGGAATCACGCCGAGCGCCTGCCCGCCGGCGGCCAGCGTGGCATCGGCGACGATGCCCATCAGTCCGGCGCGCGAGCCGCCGTAGACGAGGCGCCAGCCACGTTCACCGATGCGTTGCCCAAGTTCGGCGGCAGCGGCCGCGAAGGCCGGCAGCGCGCCGGGGCGCGAGCCGCAATAGACGCAGACCGAAAACGCGGCCTCAGCCGGCGGCGGGGAAGAATTGCCCGGGGTCGATGCGGTCATGCGAAACGCTGCCAGATCGCCGCCGCCCAGATGCCGCCGCACAGCAGCAGCGACAACATCACGGCGGCGCTGCCGTAATCCTTCGCCCGTTTCGACAACTCATGCCATTCGAATGACACGCGGTCGATCGCCGCTTCGATGGCCGAGTTGAGCAGTTCGACGATGAGCACCAGCCAGACCGAGCCGGCGAGCAGCGCGACCTCGACCCAGTTGCGCCCGATCAGCATCGCCAGCGGCAGCATCGCAAAGGCGAGCCAGACTTCCTGGCGGAATGCATTTTCCGCGGCAAAGGCGGTGCGCAGCCCGGCCATCGAGTAACCGGTGGCGCTGACGATGCGATCGATGCCGGTCCGGCCTTTGTAGGGATTGCTCATCAGGCACCATTGTGCCGTGGCGCACCGGCCAGGCGCTCAACGTCGATCCGGCGGCCGCGCGTCGACCAGACAGGTGCCGCAAATGGCATCGTGGAAAAACTGGCGCTGCGGGTGCAGTCGGGCGAGCAGGGCATAGGCGACGACACCCGCGAGGATGATCGCGAAGCTGACACCGGGGCCGCGCAGACCCGACAGCCACAAGCCGAGCAACGCCGGCATGAACCACAGGTAGCTCAGCACATAACGCGCCAAGGCGCGCAACTGGCTGATCGGTGCGCCGGCACGGTCGACCAGGCGGATGTGCCAGGCGCGCATTGCGACCGTCTGCCGACCGTCGGACCAGAACCAGACGAAATAGATGCCGAGCACGAGAAAGAGAAAGGCCATCAGGCCATGGCGGCCGAGCAGCGCGTGGCGTTGCTGGGTCAGCGTGCCGAACAGGTAGGCGGCGATCATCAGCACGCCGAACAGCAGCACGCCTTCATAGATGAAACAGGCCATCCGGCGCCAGACCCCCGGCGTCGTGGGCGGCGACGGCGGGACGGCTGGAGGGCGTGGTTCGGGGCTGGTCGGTGCCATCGTCATGGACGCGGCACCGGATCGGCGTGTTCGTCATCGCCGATCGGGGCGGTTGCCGCACCCTGCGGCCCGCGCTTCGGCAGCAGCGTGGATCTGTCGACGAAGCTCGGCGATGCGGCGATTTTCGGCAGACCGGTCTGCTGATGCGGCGGCGGCGCAGGCGGCTTGGTCACCAGCGTCGTCGACGCACCGGGCCCGGCTTTCAGCGTCATCGGCGCGATTGCCTTCGGCTGGGCGGCGAAATTCGGATTCGGCACCAGGTTGGATTTGGGAGCCGGCTGCTCGAGACCGCGATCGCCACGGCGCGGGTCGGCCGGGCGTGCCTTGCCCTCGACCGGCGGCGTCGGAACCGCCGCCCGCGCGGCAAACTGCTTTTTCTGGTCGGTTGGCAAGGCCTGGTAGTCGTCCCAGCTCTTTTCTCGATCTTCGGTGCCGGTGCGCTGGGCCTGCAGGAAGCGCAGCCTCGCCTGTCCGCGCTCGGCTGGCGACATGCGCGCCCAGTCCGCCATCCGGGACTGGATTCGCTGCTGCTGCTCCGCACTCATTGTCGGCAGGCGGTGTGCCATCTCGACCCACTTCAGCTTCTGCTGGGACGACATCTGCGGCCAGTCGCCCTCGAGCGGTGCCAGCAGTTTGCGAGCCGCCGGGCTCAGGCTGCTCCAGGCAACGCCACCGTCATCGGCCTGGGCGACGCGGGTCGTCTGCGCGGAGCGCTCCGTGCCGGCGCCCGCTGCCGCGGCTGGAGAAGCAGCGGCTGCCAGCAACGCCAGCACCAGCAGCGTCGGGAGAAATGTATGCATCGTGGTCGGCGTCACCGCGGCGATCGGTCGCGGAGGCTTCAATTGCGCGGCGCCTTCAAGTATTCGACGAATCCCGCATCGCGGTAAGCGGCCGGCGGCAGGTCACCGCCGAGCAAGGCGGCATCGATATCGGCGGCGACTTCGATCTGCGTCTGGCCATGCTGATACTGGATCAGGAACAGGCCGCCGACCAGCATCACCAGCGGAACGATCGACAACCAGCGCAGCCAGCGTGGCCCGTCGCCGCCGAACAGGCTCAGTGCCTGGCCGAGACGGACGCTGCCGGCCACGGCAGGCGCGGTGGCGTGGCGTTGCCGCTGCTGCAAGGCCTGCTGGCGGGCAAAGCGCAGGCGTGTCTGGACGTCGGGCGCCAGGCACTCGCTCTGTTCGTTCAATATGGCGGCAATGCGAAGTCCGAAACGGGCTTCGGCGATGTCTGCCGCGACGATGGCTGCGGAGTCGGATGAGCGGGGATTCACAGCGTGATACCTCGAAGTTTCAGGGCCTTTGCCAGTGCATGGACGGCGCGGGAGCAATGGGTCTTGACACTGCCTTCTGAACAGCCCATCACCGCAGCCGTCTCGGCAACGTCGAGTTCCTCCCAATAACGTAACAAGAATGCCTCGCGTTGACGCCCTGGCAGCTGTTCGACCTCCGAATCGATCAGAACCATGATCTGCCCGCGCGAGACGGTGTCGTCAGCGCCTTCCTGGACCGAATGGTGTTCGCTCGATTCAAGCGCCTCGAGGATATTGAAGTCGCCGTCGGCGTCAACGCCGTCGAAGTCGGAAAAGTTCCGGAACAGCGCATTGCGTACCTTCTGTCGGCGGAACCAGTCCATCGTCGCATTCGACAGGATGCGCTGGAAGACGAGCGGCAACTCGGCGGCGGGCCGGTCGGCGTAGCTGGTCGTCAGGCGGATCATTGCGTCCTGCACGATATCGAGGGCGGCATCGTCGTTGCGCACCGCGTAGCTCGCACGTTTGAAGGCCCGCTTCTCGACGCTCTTCAGAAAATCGGCTAATTCTTTGTCGGATGCCAAAGGGAAATGCCTTGCACAGGCGGTGTTGCAGGCGGCGCGCGATTATCGCATCGCGCGCCGCGTTCCACGGATGGCGCCGATGCGAGGGCGCAACCGGTGCGATAATCTCGGGTTGCACAACAGTCAGGCCAGACGAGCAGCCATCCGACCTGGATGCTGAACGCTGGCACCCGGCACCGGAACCGCCTCACGAGGGCGTGCAAAGGTGCACCAATGGTTTTTCGTCAGAGAAATTCACAAAGGTTCAACATGGACATGTCTGCCGCGGAAATCCGGCGCGCCACTGCGACGCCTCCGCACGATTCTTCCGAAGAGATCAACGGTTCCGAAATCCTCGTCCGCTGCCTGCAGGCCGAGGGTGTCAAATTCCTCTGGGGCTACCCCGGCGGCGCCGTCCTCTATATCTATGACGCGTTGTACAAGCAACAGACGATCGAGCATGTGCTGGTACGCCATGAGCAGGCTGCGGTACATGCCGCTGATGGCTATGCGCGTGCCACCGGCGAGGTCGGTGTCGCGCTGGTGACCTCGGGCCCGGGTGTCACCAATGCCGTGACCGGCATCGCGACCGCCTACATGGACTCGATCCCGATGGTGATCGTCACCGGCCAGGTGCCGACCGCGGCGATCGGTCTCGATGCCTTCCAGGAGTGCGACACCGTCGGCATCACCCGACCGATCGTCAAGCACAATTTTCTGGTCAAGGATGTGCGGCAACTGGCGCCGACGCTGAAGAAGGCCTTCCACATCGCGCGCAGCGGACGGCCCGGACCGGTGGTCGTCGACATTCCGAAGGATGTCTCGCTCAGCAAGGCGGTGTTCGACTACCCGGCCAGCGTCGAGATGCGTTCGTACAACCCGGTCCGCAAGGGCCATGGCGGGCAGATCCGCAAGTCGGTGCAACTGCTGCTGAATGCGAAGCGGCCCTACATCTATTCGGGTGGCGGCGTCGTGCTGGCCAATGCGGCAGCCGAACTGCGCGAACTGGTCGACCTGCTCGGCTTCCCGTGCACCAATACGCTGATGGGACTCGGCGCGATTGCCGCGAGCGAACCGAAATTCCTCGGCATGCTCGGCATGCATGGCACCTACGAAGCCAACATGACGATGCAGAACTGCGACGTGCTGCTCGCGGTCGGTGCCCGATTCGACGACCGTGTGATCGGCAATCCGAAGCATTTCGCGGCGGTCGAGCGCAAGATCATCCATGTCGACATCGACCCGTCGTCGATCTCGAAGCGCGTCAAGGTCGACATCCCGATCGTCGGCGACGTGAAGGACGTATTGCAGGAATTGATCGCGCAGATCAAGGAATGCCGCGAGAGGCCCGATGCCGATGCAATGGGGACTTGGTGGAGCCAGATCGACGAGTGGCGCAAGCGCGACTGCCTGCAGTACCGCAACAGCACCGAGGTGATCAAGCCGCAGTATGTGATCGAGAAGCTGTGGGAGCTGACGAAGGACCGCGACACCTACATCACGTCCGATGTCGGCCAGCACCAGATGTGGGCCGCGCAGTACTACCGCTTCGCCGAGCCGCGGCGCTGGATCAATTCGGGCGGTCTCGGCACGATGGGCGTCGGCCTGCCGTATGCGATGGGCATCAAGCTCGCGAAGCCGGATTCCGACGTCTTCTGCGTGACCGGCGAGGGCTCGATCCAGATGTGCATCCAGGAGCTGTCGACCTGCCTGCAATACAACACGCCGGTCAAGGTGGTGTCGCTGAACAACCGCTACCTCGGCATGGTGCGTCAGTGGCAGCAGATCGACTATGGCGGCCGCTATTCACACAGCTACATGGACGCCTTGCCCGACTTCGTCAAGCTCGCCGAGGCCTATGGCCACGTCGGGCTGAAGATCGAGCATCCGTCCGATGTCGAAGGCGCGCTGCGCGAAGCGATCCGGTTGAAGGACCGCACGGTGTTCCTCGACGTGCGTACCGATCCGACAGAAAACGTCTGGCCGATGGTCAAGGCCGGCAAGGGCATCAGCGAAATGCTGCTCGGTTCCGAAGACCTCTGACCTGGTGCACACCGTCGCAGCGCCCGGCGTTACCGCGCCGGGGGGTGTGGCGGTGGAATCCAGGTTGGAACTTCGGGTGGTTTTTCCCCAATCTTTGAAACCGCGTGGCCAAGGGCGTCCGGTTACCGCCGGCCGTCTGAAGAGCGCGCATAGGAATCATGAAACACATCATTGCATTGCTGCTCGAGAACGAGGCAGGAGCCTTGTCGCGCGTCGTCGGGCTGTTTTCGGCACGCGGCTACAACATCGAGAGCCTGACCGTCGCGCCGACCGAGGATGCCTCGCTGTCGCGGATGACGATCGTCACTTCCGGCTCCGACGAGGTGATCGAGCAGATCACCAAGCACCTGAACCGGCTGATCGAGGTCGTCAAGGTCGTCGACCTGACCGAAGGCTCGTACACCGAACGTGAACTGATGCTGATCAAGGTCAGGGCCGTCGGCAAGGAGCGCGACGAAATGAAGCGCATGTGCGACATCTTCCGCGGTCGCATCATCGACGTGACCGAAAAGAGCTACACGATGGAGCTGACCGGCGACTCGGCCAAGCTCGATGCATTCATCGTCGCGATCGATCGCGCCGCGATCTTGGAGACCGTGCGCACCGGTGCCAGCGGCATCGGCCGCGGCGAACGCATTCTCAGGATCTGACCCACCCCCGTAGCGCCTTCGGCGCACCCCCTCAAGGGGGCGTCGCTGGCGGACCGGCGAAACCGGATCCGCGGCGCCACTTGATCCCACCCCCACCACGCAGTTTTTTTCGGAGAGAACCATGAAAGTTTATTACGACAAGGACGCCGACCTGAGCCTGATCAAGGGCAAGAATGTCGCGATCATCGGCTACGGCTCCCAAGGCCACGCGCATGCGCAGAACCTCAACGACAGCGGCGTCAAGGTCACCGTCGGCCTGCGTCGCAGCGGCGCCAGCTGGAGCAAGGTCGAGAAGGCCGGCCTGAAGGTTGCCGAGGTTGCCGAGGCGGTGAAGTCCGCCGACGTCGTGATGATCCTGCTGCCCGATGAGCAGATTGCCAGCGTCTACCAGAATGATGTCGAGCCGAACATCCGCGAGGGCGCCTCGCTGGCGTTTGCACACGGCTTCAACGTCCACTATGGCCAGGTGGTGCCGCGCGCCGACCTCGACGTCTGGATGGTCGCCCCGAAGGCGCCGGGCCATACCGTGCGCAACACCTATACGCAGGGTGGCGGCGTGCCGCACCTGATCGCGGTGCACGCCGACAAGTCCGGCAAGGCGCGTGATCTCGCACTGAGCTATGCGGCGGCCAATGGCGGCGGCAAGGCCGGCATCATCGAGACCAATTTCCGCGAGGAGACCGAGACTGACCTGTTCGGCGAGCAAGCCGTGTTGTGCGGCGGTACCGTCGAGCTGATCAAGGCCGGCTTCGAGACGCTGGTCGAGGCAGGTTACGCGCCGGAAATGGCCTATTTCGAGTGCCTGCACGAGCTGAAGCTGATCGTCGACCTGATCTACGAAGGCGGCATCGCGAACATGAACTACTCGATCTCGAACAACGCCGAGTACGGCGAGTACGTGACCGGCCCGCGGATCATCAACGACGAGTCGAAGAAGGTGATGCGCGACGTGTTGCGCGACATCCAGACCGGCGAGTACGCCAAGAGCTTCATTCTCGAGAACCGCGCCGGCGCACCGACGCTGATGTCGCGTCGCCGCCTGAACGGCGAGCACGATATCGAGGTGGTCGGAGAGAAGTTGCGGGCGATGATGCCGTGGATCAAGGCCAACAAGCTGGTCGACAAGAGCAAGAACTGAGCGTGCCTTGAACGGCAGCCTCGCGCCTGCATGCGCGAGGCCGCAGATGGGGTTCGGCAGGCCGCCTTCGGGCGGCCTTTTTCATTGTCAGTGCCGCCGAACCCCTGATGTATGCTTTGCGCCCATGAATGCAAACTCGCCGGACGATCCGCCGGCCCGCCCGCGCCGCAAGGGCATCTACATCCTGCCCAACCTGATCACGCTGGGTGCGTTGTTCGGTGGCTTCTACGCCATCGTGATGGCAATGAACGGGCGCTTCGAGCTGGCGGCCATCGGCGTCTTCAGTGCAATGGTGCTCGACAGCCTCGACGGACGAGTAGCCCGCCTGACCAATACGCAGAGCACCTTCGGCGAGCAGATGGACAGCCTGTCCGACATGGTCTCGTTCGGCGCCGCGCCCGGGCTGATCGTTTACGAGTGGGCGCTGAAAGGCCTGGGCAAACTCGGCTGGGTAGCCGCCTTCGTCTACTGCGCCTGTGCAGCACTGCGTCTCGCGCGCTTCAACACCAACATCACGATTGTCGACAAACGCTTTTTCCAGGGCCTGCCGAGCCCCGCCGCGGCGGCGTTGGTGATGGGCTTCGTCTGGGTATTCGACGACCACGGTCTGCATGGTGCACACGCCGGCATGTGGCTGGTCTGGCTGGCCTTTGCGATGACCTTGTACGCCGGCCTGACGATGGTCACCAATGTGCCGTTCTACAGCTTCAAGGACCTGAGTCCGAAGCGCTCGGTGCCATTTGTCGTGATCGTCGCAGTGGCGCTGGCGATCGCGCTGATCAATGTCCACCCGCCGCTGGTCTTGTTTGCAATCTTCTGCATCTATGGTTTTTCCGGTTATGCGGTGTATGGCTGGCGGCGCGCGAAAGGCCGCCCGGTCAGCGTGATCGCCACCTCGACCGATGAGCCCGACGAAGCGGGGCTGCACCGGTGATCAGCAGACCGGTGCACGCTGCCAGCCGATGCGTGCTAACATTTCACGCATGAACTTCGTCAGCGCGATCCTGCTACCCCTTCTGCTAGAGGTGCCTCGGGCTCGCTGATCGTTCACGTCTTTCGTTTTCGTTCCGATGGCCCGCTTGCAGTTGCAGCGGGCTTTTTTGTTTTGTGCCTCACCCGGAGAGTTACATGAGCAATGGCAACAAGTTGGTCATATTCGACACCACCTTGCGCGACGGCGAGCAATCGCCCGGCGCATCGATGACCAAGGACGAGAAGCTGCGGATTGCCCGCCAACTCGAGCGGCTGAAGGTCGACGTGATCGAGGCCGGTTTTGCCGCTTCGTCGAATGGTGACTTTGAAGCGGTCAGGGCCATCGCGCAGGCGATCAAGGACAGCACGGTGTGCTCGCTCGCCCGTGCCAATGACCGGGATATTTCTCGTGCCGCCGAGGCGCTGGAGGGCGGGCAATCGACCCGCATCCACCTGTTCCTCGCAACCAGCCCGCTGCACATGGAAAAGAAGCTGCGGATGACGCCCGACCAGGTCTATGAACAGGCGCGGCTGTCGACGCGTTTTGCGCGCAACCTGAGCGGCGATGTCGAGTTCTCGCCGGAAGACGGTTATCGCTCGGAGCCGGATTTTCTGTGCCGGGTGCTCGAGCAGGTGATCAAGGAAGGTGCGACGACGATCAATATCCCGGACACCGTCGGTTACGCGGTGCCGGAGCTGTACGGCAATTTCATCCGCGACCTGCGTGAACGCATCCCGAATTCGGACAAGGCGATCTGGTCGGTGCATTGCCACAACGACCTCGGCATGGCGGTCGCGAACTCGCTGGCCGGTGTGATGATCGGTGGCGCGCGCCAGGTCGAGTGCACGATCAACGGGCTTGGCGAACGCGCTGGCAATTGCTCGCTCGAGGAAGTCGTGATGGCAGTGCGCACGCGACGCGACTATTTCAATCTCGATCTCGGCATCGACATCTCGCACATCGTGCCGGCTTCGCGGATGGTCTCGCAGACCACCGGCTTCGTCGTCCAGCCGAACAAGGCGGTCGTCGGCGCCAATGCGTTTGCCCATGCCTCCGGCATTCACCAGGACGGCGTGCTGAAAGCGCGCGACACCTATGAAATCATGCGTGCCGAGGATGTCGGCTGGAGTGCGAACAAGATCGTCCTCGGCAAGCTCAGTGGCCGCAATGCATTCAAGCAGCGGTTGCAGGAACTCGGCATCGATCTCGAGTCCGAGGCCGACATCAACGCAGCCTTCGCCCGCTTCAAGGACCTGGCCGACCGGAAAAGCGAAATCTTTGACGAGGACATCACCGCACTGGTGATGGACGAGGCAGCCGCGACTGGCGACGACCATTACCAGCTGGTTTCGCTGGCCCAGCATTCATCGACCGGCGGGCGGCCGCATGCGAAGGTGGTGTTCACCGCCAACGGCGTTGAGCAGCAGGCGGAAAGCGACGGCAACGGACCGGTCGACGCCGTGCTGAAGGCAATCGAATCACTGGCCAAGAGTGGCGCGGAAATGCTGCTCTATTCGGTCAATGCGATCACTTCGGGCAGCACAGAATCGCAGGGAGAGGTGACAGTGCGCCTGCAGCTGGGTGGCCGGATCGTCAACGGCGTCGGTTCCGATCCCGACATCGTGATTGCATCGGCGAAGGCCTATCTCGCGGCACTGACCAAACTGCACAGCAAGACCGAACGTGTACCTGCCCAGGGTTTCCTGTAACAATTTAATTGGCTCTGGCATTCACTTTAGGAAGGACCGGTAAGGTTTTGATCTTGCGTGCGTTTTGCTGATCCTCTACACTCGAATCCAACGGTTTTGAAAGGGGATGGCGTGCACGTTTTGGGTAGGTTCGTATCAATTTGTGCAATCAGCGCCGGGTTGGCGCTGAGCGCGGCCCCCGATGCCTGGGCCGGCGCTGCCGGCAAGAAGGCGGTTGCATCAAAAGCCGCCCGCCAGGCTCACAAGGTCAAGCCCCAATCGGCCAAACGTAATGTGTCTTCGCGGCGAGTGGTCCGCGCAGTTGCCGCGCCAGCCGCGGTGTCGTTCGGCCAGCTGTATGGCCTGCACCAGACCAACGATGCACTCGACCTGAAATCGAGCGTTGCGCTGGTGCTCGACCAGGATACCAACGAGATCCTGTTCAGCAAGAATTCGCAGGCGGTGCTGCCGATCGCATCGATCACCAAGCTGATGACGGCACTGGTCGTGATCGAGGCCGGACTGCCGCACGATGAGATCCTGACGGTCACCGAAGAAGATATCGATACCGAGAAGCACAGCCGCTCCAGGCTGCGTGTGGGCACCCAACTGACCCGCGGCGAGATGCTGCACCTCGCATTGATGTCGAGCGAGAACCGCGCCGCAAATGCGCTCGGCCGCCATTATCCGAACGGTCTGCACGCTTTTGTCGCCGCGATGAACCGGAAGGCGCGCGAACTGCGCATGACCGATACCCGGTTCAACGACCCGACCGGGCTGTCGAGCCAGAACCAGTCGAGCGCACGTGACCTCGCCACCCTCGTCAAGACCGCCTACAGCCATCCGTTGATCCGCGAGCTGTCGACCTCGCCGGAACATGCGGTCCATGTCGGCGACCGTCAATTGCAGTATCGGACGACAAACAGCCTGGTGCTGAATCCGAAATGGGAAATCGGCTTGCAGAAGACCGGCTATATCTCCGAGGCCGGGCGCTGCATGGTGATGCAGGCCAGGCTCGCCGGTCGCAAGCTGATCATGGTTTTCCTCGACTCCGCCGGCAAATATTCGCGGGTGGGTGATGCGGAACGGATCCGCAAGTGGTTGACCGATTCATTGCCGGCGATGTCGATGGCGCCGGTGCCGGGCCATCCGAAACTGACGTCCTGATCCGTACCGACGCGCTGGCAGGCGCGCTCGCCGCGAGCCCAGGTCGGGCGCTGTCCGCTGCCCCCGCTGCCGACTAGACTGAAGTCGACGCGCGGTATCCGAGCGCTTCGGATATCTGCGCCGCGGTGGCTTTCAACCTGACCAGCCATTCTTCCTGCAGCCGATCGGCGGGTGCCGAAATCGACAATCCTGCGACCAGTCTGCCCTGGTCGTCGAGGATGCCGGCGGCCATGCAGCGCACGCCGAGTTCGAGCTCTTCGTCGTCGCGCGCCGTCCCCTGGCTCGCAACCTTCTGCAATTCGCGCTCGAGCACCGGCAACTCGGTGATGCTGTTGCGGGTATGGCCGGCCAGTCCGGTGCGGGTCGCATACGCGCGCACGCGCTGCGGATCGTCATGGGCGAGGAACAGCTTGCCGACCGAGGTCAGGTGCAGCGGCGCCCGGCCGCCGATCGCACGCACCACCTGCATGCCCGAGCGTTCGCTGTAGGTGCGCTCGATATAGACGATTTCGTCACCCTGGCGCATCGACAGGTTGACTGGCTGGTTGGTCAACTTGTGCAGGTCGCGCATCGGCCCGAGCGCCGCATCGCGGACGTCGAGCCGAGCCTTCACCAGGTTGCCGAGTTCGAGCAGACGCATGCCCAGCCGGTAGCTGCCGGGTTGCGGACGGTCGACAAATCGACCCAGCGTCAGGTCGTTCAGAATCCGGTGTGTGGTCGACGGGTGCAAGCCGGTCTGCTCGCTGATGACCTTCAGCGACACCGGGTCCGGGTAGGATGCGAGCACGTCGAGCAGGGCGAAGCTGCGTTCCAGGACCTGGATCGACGGCGCCTTGATATCGTGATTCTTCATTGCGTGGATTGTCGCGTAATTCGGCAGGATTTTGTATCGCGAGATGGACAACCGCTTCGTGATCGGCATCGGCGGCATGGCATGCCATGCAGGCAATGTGCCCGGTGGCAGGCCGGGCGGGGACCCGAGGGGAAATCAATGGATGTTTCGTCGACGTTGCGCATCTTGAGCTGGCCACCGCTGCCGGCTGCCGTGCGTGATGCACTCGACGCCGGACCGGCTGCGCCATTCGAACATGTCGAAGCCAGTGCGGCCGAACTCGAGGAGCAGTTGAACTGGACCGATATCGATCTGCTGCTGCTCGACACCGATCAACTGCCCGATACGGTCTCGCTGCCCGCGTTGGCGCTGCGCCGGCCGGTCGTGTTGCAGCTCGAAGACGGCGCTGCACGCGGCGAGGGCCAGGCGGCCGAACGTGGTTATGTGACGCGCTGGATCGCCGCGGTCGAGGCCGGCGTGCAGGATGTGGTCTCGCTCGAGGAACTGCAGTCGGCCAGCGCCGGCCTGCGTCTGCGTGCGGCGGTCGTCCGGCACCAGATCTGCGAGCAATCGCAACACGCCCACTCGACCGACCTGGCGACAGGGCTGCCGCACCAGCAGCAGTTTCTCGAGCACATGCACCACCTGCTCGCGCTGCGCGAGCGCGAGCCGGCGCCGATGGCGCTGCTGGTGCTGGCGGTCGACGGGCTGGCGACGACGCTGGAGCGCCTCGGTGCGGATGGCGGGGCGGTGTTGCGGCGCAAGCTTGCGGTCAGGCTGCGCTCCGGGCTGCGCGCCAGCGATGTGGTTGCTGCGCTCGGTGACGACAATTTCGCGGTGCTGCTGTCCTGGATCGATTCGGCATCCGATGTCGACGGTGTTGTTGTGAAGCTCATGGCATCGGCACGGCGGCCGTTCCTGATATCCGGGCAGCCGGTCAGCCTGGCGGTCAGGGTCGGCGTCGCCCGCTATCCGGAGGATGGCGAACTCGCCGATGTGCTGTTGTCGAAGGCAATGCGCTCCGCGGCGCGTCAGGTCGAGCAAGGCGACTTGTTTGCGCGCCATGCCCAGGCCGGCGTCGCCGCCAACGACGACGACATCTGAACGGGCGGCGCTGAACGCGCCGTCCGGGCTGCAAAGGGCTTTGTCGGCGGCCCCGCGGCCACCGGGTGCGGCCGGTAAAATCGCCGCTGTTCGCGACCCGCCTGGTCGCCTTTTCGATCCCCGAAAGTTCCGGCATGAAAGCCTCCGAGATCCGCAGCGAGTTCCTGAGATTTTTTGAATCGAAGGGCCACACCGTCGTCGCCAGCAGTCCGGTCATTCCCGGTGACGATCCGACGCTGCTGTTCACCAATGCCGGGATGAACCAGTTCAAGGACGTCTTCCTCGGCTTCGACAAGCGGCCATACAGCCGGGCCACGACCAGCCAGAAGTGCATCCGCGCCGGCGGCAAGCACAACGACCTCGAAAACGTCGGCTACACGGCCCGTCACCACACGTTTTTCGAGATGCTGGGCAATTTCAGCTTCGGCGACTATTTCAAGCGCGATGCAATCGTTTATGCCTGGGAACTGCTGACCGAGGTCTTCAAGCTGCCGGCCGACAAGCTGTGGGTCACGGTCTATGCCGAGGACGACGAGGCCTACGAGATCTGGAACCGCACGATCGGCGTGCCGGTCGAGCGCATCGTGCGCATCGGCGACAACAAGGGCGCTCGTTACGCATCCGACAATTTCTGGATGATGGGCGACACCGGACCGTGTGGTCCGTGCACCGAGATCTTCTACGACCACGGTCCCGAAATTGCAGGAGGCCCTCCCGGCTCGCCCGACGAGGACGGCGACCGCTATATCGAGATCTGGAACAACGTCTTCATGCAGTTCAACCGCGATGAAGCCGGGGTGATGCACAAGCTGCCGAAGCCCAGTGTCGATACCGGCATGGGCCTCGAGCGGCTGGCCGCGGTGCTGCAGCATGTGCACAGCAACTACGAGATCGACACCTTCGTCAATCTGCTTGGCGCGGCCTGGGAGGTCGTCGGCAAGGCTTGCGTCGATGCCGCCGGCAAGGAAACGCTGAACGCCGCTGGCCGCGACAGCCCGTCGCTGAAGGTGATCGCCGACCACATCCGCGCCTGTGCCTTTATCGTTGCCGATGGCGTGATTCCGGGCAACGAGGGCCGTGGTTATGTGCTGCGGCGGATCACCCGCCGTGCGATCCGCCACGGCTACAAGCTCGGCGCGCGGCGGCCGTTTTTTCATCTGCTGGTGGCCGCGCTGGTCGGCGAGATGGGGGAGGCCTATCCGGAGCTGCGCCAGCAGCAGCAACGCGTCACCGATGTGCTGCGCCAGGAGGAGGAGCGCTTCTTCCAGACGATCGCCAACGGCATGGAGATCCTCGAAGCGGCGCTGGCGGCCGATGGTCAGCGCCTCGGCGGCGATGTCGCGTTCAAGCTGCACGATACCTACGGCTTTCCGCTCGACCTGACCGCCGATGTCTGCCGCGAGCGCGGCGTCAGTGTCGATACCGCGGCATTCGACGCCGCGATGGCGAAGCAGCGCGAACAGGCACGCGCGGCCGGCAAGTTCAAGATGGCGGCCGGCCTCGACTACAGCGGCGACGCGACCCGCTTCTTCGGCTATGACTCGCTGGTCGAGGAGACGGCGACCGCCGTTGCGCTGTATGTCGACGGCACGCCGGTCGAGCAGGCGGTGGCCGGCTCCGACGTCGTCATCGTCCTCGACCGCACGCCGTTCTACGCCGAGAGTGGCGGCCAGGTCGGCGATACCGGCGAGCTGCGCAATCCCGGCACGCGGGTCGTAGTCGAGGACACGATCAAGGTCCAGGCCGCGGTATTTGGTCACCAGGGCCGGGTCACCGAAGGCGTGGTCAGGGTCGGTGACAAGTTTGTTGCCCGCGTCGATGCCGACAAGCGCGCGCGCACGATGCGCAACCACAGCGTGACCCATCTGATGCACAAGGCGCTGCGCGAGGTGCTTGGCAGCCACGTGCAGCAGAAGGGCTCGCTGGTTAATGCCGACCGCACGCGCTTCGACTTCGCGCACAACGCACCGATGACGCCGGAGCAGATTCGCGAGGTCGAGGCCAAGGTCAATGCCGAGATCCTCGCCAACTCCGAAGCGACGGCGCGGGTGGTTCCGATCGAAGAGGCGCAGAAGCTCGGCGCGGTGATGTTGTTCGGCGAAAAATACGGCGACGAAGTGCGCGTGCTCGATATCGGCAGCAGCCGCGAACTGTGCGGCGGCACCCACGTGCGGCGCACCGGTGACATCGGCTTGTTCAAGGTGGTTGCCGAAACCGGCATTGCCGCCGGCGTGCGCCGGATCGAGGCAATCACCGGTGACAACGCATTGGCCTATCTGCAGCAACTCGAGTCGACGGTCGGCCAGATTGCTGGCAGCCTGAAAAGCGCGCCGTCCGACGTGCCGGCCCGCCTCGGCCAGTTGCAGGAGCAACTGCGGGCGGCCGAGAAAGAGCTGACGGCGTTGAAGGGTCGGCTCGCGTCGTCGAAGGGTGATGAGCTGGTCGCGTCAGCGGTCAACGTCGGCGACATCCGTGTGCTGGCGGCGCGCCTCGACGGCGCCGATGCGAAGTCGCTGCGCGATACCCTCGACAAGCTGAAGGACAAGCTGAAAAGCGCTGCCGTCGTGCTGGCCGTGGTCGACGGCGGCAGGGTCCAGCTCGCCGCCGGCGTCACCGCCGACAGCGTCGATCGGGTCAAGGCCGGTGAACTGGTCAATTTCGTTGCCCAGCAGGTCGGCGGCAAGGGGGGCGGCAAGGCCGACATGGCAATGGCCGGTGGCACCGATCCGTCCCGGCTCGACGAGGCCTTGGCCTCGGTGTCGGGCTGGGTTGCTGCGCGGCTCTGAAAAGCAACCCCCAATACAAAGTAGGGGGCAGGTCCTGCCACGGCTTGCAATGCGGCGGCGAGGCGTCCAAGATGGTTCGCCGCTGCCGTTGCTCCGTGCCTTCCCGCCAGAACGCCGGCTCGCGACGCCGTGCCCCACCGAGCCCAGGCACTGATGGACCATCCTCAGAGTGACAGCGCCGTCGACATCGAACGGCGGTTTGATCTTCAACCCGGCACGCTGGGAACTGCCCTGGCCTGTCTGGTCGCCGGGTGGCCGGCCGGGTTGTGCCTGCAGGATGCGAGCGGCCGCCTGCTGTTCGTCAATCAGGTGATGGCCGACCTGTTCGAACGGCCGCGCGCCGAGATGCTCGGCGGGCGGGTCGACGATTGGCTCGATCAGACCGACAGCGATGCCTTGCGCGAAGCCGAAAGCGCCGCTGCCGGCCAGACCGACGCGCAGACCCGTTTCCATTCGCTGCACATCGCCGGCCGGCCACGCGGGTTTTTCGTCAGCAGGCTGGCACTGCCGCAAAGCAACGCCACGGTGCGTGGAATCATGTGCAGCATCTGGCGGGAACACCACACTGCGTTGCCCGATACCCAGCCCGGCGCGCTGTTGATCGGGGCCGCGTCGGCCAATGCCGCGGCGGTCGATCCGTCGGCGCCGATCGGCCGCACGCTGTTCGACGACCAGCTGCGCCGCGAGCTCGATCTGTCGAACCGCGAGCAGCGCGAATTTGCGTTGGTCGCGATCGCCATCGACCGGCCGGACCAGCCGGCTGCCGGGCCCGACGACGAGGCGGCCCGCCAGCGCGTCGAGCAGGATGTCGATCGCCTGCTGCGCGGCAATATCCGCGCGATGGACAGTTCGTTCCGCGTCGCGGCGAACCTGTTTTTCATGATCCTGTCCGGTGTCGGTCTGGCGACCGCGCATTCACGCGTCGAGGCGCTGCGCCGGCAATATGCAAACGAAGCTGCTGCGAGCGCCGGCAATCAGCGGCGATCGAGCATCTCGATCGGCGTCGCCAGTTATCCGCACACGACCCGCGAGCGCGAACAGATCGTTCGCGCAGCCGAAGCGGCGCTGGCCAATGCAAGGCGGCGCGGCGGCAACCAGGTGGCGCTGGCACGCATCCCGTTCAACGAGGCCTGACCGGCGCAGTTCAGCCCAGGCCCTTCATCAGCATGTAGCCGGCCAGGCCGTACAGCAGCAGCGCGAACATCCGCCGCAGGTGCCTGACGTTCAGGCGGTGCGCGGTGCGCACACCGACCGGCGCCATCGCGACGCTGGCCAGCGAGACGACGAGCAGCGCCGGCAGGTAGAGAAAACCGAGCGTGCCGGCCGGCATCCCTGTCAATGACCAGCCGGCGATGACATAACCGATCGTGCCGGCCAGCGCAATCGGGAAACCGAGCGCCGCCGAGGTGCCGACCGCGGTGTGGATCGCGACGTTGCTGGCAACCATGAATGGCACCGAAACGAAGGCGCCGCCGGCGCCGACCAGTGCCGCAAGCAGGCCGATCACCGCGCCGGCGGCCAGCATGCCGGGTGTGCCCGGCAGTTGCCGGGTCGGTTTCGGCTTGATGTCGCGCAGCATCTGCGTTGCCGAAAAACCGACGAAGGCGGCGAACAGCAAGGCCAGCGTCGCCGCCGGCAGCCACTTGGCAAGCTGCGCGCCGAGCATCGAGCCGACGACGATGCCGGGTGTCAGCAGCCGGAAGATGTCCCAGCGCACCGCGCCGCGGGCATGCTGCGCGCGCACCGACGCGATCGACGTGAAGCAGATCGTCGCCAGCGACGTGGCGACCGCCATCTTGATCACGTGCTCGGGCGGGAAGTCCTTCGCCGTCAACAGCAGCGTGATGAACGGCACCATCATCATGCCGCCGCCAACGCCGAGCAGACCGGCCAGAAAACCGGTCACGCAGCCGAGCAGCAGCAGCTCGAGAATCAGTTGCCACTCGAGGCCGAGGGCCATCGCGTCTCCAGCAGGCGCAACACGGCGTCCCATTCGTCGGCCTGCACCGGTGTGATCGACAGCCGGTTGCCACGGCGCAGCACCAGCATCTGCTGCAATTCGGGCCGGGTCCGCATTTCGGCGAGCGACAGCAGCCGCGTCTTCGCGACCAGCATCACGTCAACATGCCACCAGCGCGGCTGATCCGGCTTCGACTTCGGATCGAACCAGTGGCTGGCTGGATCGAACTGGCTCGCATCCGGGTAGGCGGCGCTGCTGACCCGGGCGAGGCCGGCGATGCCCGGCTGTGGACACGACGAGTGGTAGAACAACACGCCGTCGCCGACCGCCATCTGGTCGCGCATGAAATTGCGCGACTGGTAGTTGCGCACGCCGATCCACGGCACGGTCTGGCCGGGAGCGAGCAGCAGGTCGTCGATCGAGCAGTCGGACGGCTCGCTTTTCATCAGCCAATGGCGCATCGGGGCAGGGCAGCAGCGGCAATCCAGGTCTGAGGCCGTTGCAATTGGCCGTGAGGGTGTCCGCCGCAAACTGTGGGCCGCATTCCTGAACCCAGGGTTCAGGTGGGCGAGGTCAGCTTGGCTTCGGGTTCATCTGACGCGAGACGATCACGCCCACCAAGCGATGTTCCAAGCCCTTGCTCGCGAGAGCATCGGTTCAAGGAAATATAAAACCCACACGAATGCGACGAACCTGATCATTCTACGGTGCCGGCGCATTGCCGGCAGGCAATCACAACAATCTGCCGTCGTCGCCAAGGACCTTGTCGAGACGCTGCACGAGGTTGTCGATATCGACCGCAGATTCGCCGGCTTCGGCGCGGGGAGCCGGCTCGCTGCGCGGTGCCTGGCGGGTGGCCAACTGGTAGCCGAGGTTCAGTGCGGCGAGCACGGCGATCCGCTCGCGCGCCTTCACCTTGCCGGCATCGCGGATCGCGCTCATTTCACGGTCGACCTGGTCGACTGCGTCGAGCAAGGCTGCTTCCCCACCATCCGGACATCCGAGCACATAGCTCTGTCCCATGATGGTCACTTCCATCTGCTTCATCGTTTCTCTTCGTTGTTGCTGTCGGCCTGCCGGTTTTCCGTTTGGCCTTGATCGGCCGGCGGCAGCTCCTGCGGCAGGCGGTCGAGCAGTGCATCGATTCGGCTGCGCGCGGCATTCAGCCGCGAGCGCAGGCTGTCGCGCTCATGACCGAGCGCCGTCAACTGCTGCTCGAGCAGGCTGTGCGTGCGCTGCAACTCGCTGTGGCGAAGCAGCAGCCGTTCAACCCGCTCGGCGAGATCTTCCAGTGTGGGCATGCGGTATTTTTCTGCTCTGCCCCGATGCCGAGGCCGCGTCACCGATTGTAGGCGCCGGATCCACGCCCCGGCAGCAGCGCATGATCCGCCGCCGACCGGCGGGCTGCTAACATTCCGGCGTTTGGTGCTCGCGCCGGCTTTCCTGCCGGCGCAGTTAAACGGGAAGCAGGAGGTGTCGCTCGTCACGGGCGTCGTCCAGCCTGCGCTGCCCCCGCAACGGTCAGCGGACGGAGCAAGGCCATGCCTGCTCCCGCTCATGTACCTCGACCACTGAGGCTCCGCCTTGGGAAGGTCGCATGGGTCGATTTTCGCCAGCCCGGATACCGGCCAACAAGTGACGGTCCGTTGTCGGACCGTTTGTCGCCGGCGACTGCGGGGAAGCGGTCGCGGGCACCTTGATCCTGTTTCCGATGACCCCTCTCTCTCCGAATCCGCCTCGCGCCCGGCAGGCCGCGGGCCGGCTGTGTGTGATCGCCTCGATCGCCGCAGCGCCCGCTTGGCTGCACGCGCAGACCCGCCTCGAACCGATTGTCGTCACCGCAACGCGCGAGGCCCAGGCAATCGACCATGTCAGCGCCGATGTCGTGCTGATCGGTAGTGCCCAGATCGCCGCCAGCACCGCGACCACGCTCGAAGAACTGCTGCGCCAGCATGCCGGCGTGCAGCTGTCGCGCAATGGCGGGCCCGGCCAGAGCGCCAGCGTGTTGATCAGGGGCGCCGGCGCCAGCAGCACCGTCGTGCTGGTCGACGGCGTGCGCGTCGGCTCGGCCACGCTCGGCCAGACCGCGCTCGAATCGATCGCGCTGTCGCAGGTCGAACGGATCGAGGTGATGCGCGGGCCCGGATCCAGCCTGTATGGTGCCGATGCGGTCGGTGGCGTCGTGCAGATCTTCACCCGCCGTGGCGGGCCGGCCAGCGCGGTGTCGGCCCACCTCGCCGCCGGCAGCCACGGTTCGGCGCTGGCCGAGGCCGATGCCAGCGGCCGCAGTGGCGCTTTCGACTATGCGGTCGGTGCCTCCCACGAGCGCAGCGACGGCGTCTCGACGCTGCGGCCGGGCGACCAGTTCGGCAACCACAATCCCGACCGCGACGGCTTTCGCCGCGGTGCCGGCCACGCCGCGCTCGGCTGGACGCCGGCGACCGGCCATCGGCTCGGCCTGCTGGTGACCGAAAGTCACAACGACGCGCAATACGACGCCAGCGAATTCAATCCGCCGACTTTTGCGCAGGACAACCGCCCCGATTTCCGCAGTCGCCTGCGTGCGCGCGTGGTCGCGCTCGACTACCGCGGCCGCATCGAGCCGCGCTGGACGAGCAGCGTGAAGCTGGCCCGGCACGACGATGATTCCGACGCCGGCGGCACGGTGATCAACCGCTTTCTCACGCGGCGCGACCAGCTCGGCTGGCAGAATGCATTCGACATCGCCGCCGGCCAGCAGCTGGTGGTCGCGCTCGAGCGGCAGCTCGAAAAAGTCGACGGCACGCCATTCGCGACGCGGCTGACGCGTGACAACGATGCCGTCGTGCTTGGCTACAGCGGCCGTTTCGGACCGCACGTCGTGCAGGCCGACTGGCGGCGCGATGTCAATTCGGCCTACGGCGGCGTCGGCACCGGCCGACTCGGTTACAGCGTCGAACTGTTGGCCGGTTTCAGAGTTCGCGCGCTGGCCGGAACCAGTTTCCGCGCGCCGACCTTCAACGACCTGTTTTATCCCGGTTTCGGTGTCGCCACGGTGGAGCCGGAACGCGGCCGCAGCATCGAGTTCGGCATCAGCTGGAGCGGGCGCGACGCCGATGTGGCATTGACCGTCTACCGCAACCGGGTCGACAAGCTGATCGCCTATGAGCCCGATCGCCGGCTTTGCCCGCCGGCAGCGGCCTACAACTTCGGCTGTGCGCGCAATATCAACGAGGCGCAGCTGCAGGGTGCACATCTTTCGGCTGGCAAAAGCTGGGGCGGTCTGAGCCTGCGCGCCGCGCTCGATTTTCTCGATGCCGTCGACGCGCGGACCGGCACGCGGCTGAACCGCCGCGCCGCCTTTCAGCATGTCATCGATGCCGGCTGGCGGCCCGACGCGCGCTGGACGCTCGGCGCGACGGTGGTCGGCATCGGCGCCCGTCCGGATGGCGGTGTGACGCTGGCCGCCGAAACCACCCTCGACCTGCGCGCCAACTGGCGAGTCGACAGGCATTGGCAGCTCGAAGCAAAGCTGCTGAATGCCACCGACCGTGACCAGCAGCCGGTCCGTGATTACCAGGGTCTCGGCCGGCAGGCCTGGCTGGGCCTGCGTTACGAGGGCCGCGGGCTTTGACGATGGCCGCCGCGCGTCGCCTTGTCGTCGCCTGGGTGATCGCGCTGCTGCCCGCGTGGGCGGCGGCGCAGCCAGCTGCTGCGGCGGTCAGCGTGCGCGACGACCGCGGCGTGCTGGTCCAGTTGCCGGCGCCGCCGCGGCGCATCGTCTCACTGCTGCCGTCGCTGACCGAAACGGTCTGCGCGGTCGGCGCCTGCGCGCGGCTGGTCGGCACCGACCGCCATTCGAACCATCCGCAGCAGGTGCGCACGTTGCCGAAACTCGGCGGGCTCGACGATGCCCATGTCGAGCAGATCGTCGCGCTGAAACCGGACCTGGTGCTGCTCGCGATGTCGTCGCGCATCGTCGAGCGGCTCGAGTCGCTCGGCATCACGGTGGTTGCGCTGGAGCCGCGCAGCCAGGCCGACTTCCACCGCGTTCTCCAGCAGGTCGCCCGACTGACCGGATCGGCCACCGCCGAAGCGGTGCAGCGCGACATCGACCAGAAGATCGAACAGGCGATGCGGCAGATCGATCCGGCGGCACGCGGCCTCGACGTCTATTACGAGGTTGGCAGCGGCCCGTTTGCCGCCAGCGAGTCGTCGTTTGTCGGCGAACTGATGGCGCGGCTGGGGCTGCGCAACATCGTGCCGGGCCGGCTCGGCCCGTATCCGCAACTCAATCCGGAATTTGTCGTCGCCGCCGATCCGGCGCTGATCATGATCGCCGCCCATGAGGCCGGTTCGCTGGCGACACGGCCCGGCTGGGCGCGCATCCGCGCATTGCGCGAGGGCAGGGTGTGCCGCTTCGACGCCGCCGATGGCGATGTGCTGGCGAGGCCCGGGCCACGCATCGGGGACGCGGCCTTGCTGATCGCGCGTTGTGTCAACCGCGCGCTGGCTGCCTCGCCGCTGCCGGTGGCCGCATTGCCGGCGCCGCGCCCATGATGTCGCGCGGCGGCGGGGGTGTCGGCGGGTGAGCGCCGCTCGCGCACTTCTGTGGCTGCTGGCGGCCGCCGCCGTGCTGATCGGCCTCGGCATCGCCATCGGCAGCAGCGGCTGGTCGCCACCGTGGGCTGGCGGTGACGGCGGCGGCAACGCGCTGATCCTGTGGGAGATCCGGCTGCCGCGCTCTCTCGGTGCCTGGGCTGCCGGCGCTTTGCTCGGGCTCGGCGGCGCGATTGCGCAGGGGCTGTTCCGCAATCCGCTCGCCGATCCCTATCTGCTCGGCAGTGCTTCCGGAGCGTCGCTCGCAGTTGCTGTGGCACTGGCCGTGTTCGGAGTCGGTGCGGCTCCGGCCCACTGGCTGGCCCAGTTTGGCTTGACCGGCGCTGCCTTCATCGGCTCGCTCGCTGCGGTGCTGCTGACGCTGGCGATGGCGAAAGGCATGCAGCAGGGGCTGCGGTTGCTGCTCGCCGGCGTCGTCGTCGGCGTCGTGCTCGGCGCGGTGAAGGAGCTGATCCTGCTCGCGACGCCGCAGATCATGCGCTCGATGCAGTCCTTCATGCTGGGCACGACCGGTTTTATCGGCTGGAGCGGTGTTGGAACGATGCTCGCTGTGCTGGCCGTCTGCCTGTTCGGTTCGCTGGCCGGGCGGCGCGCGCTCGATGCGCTGGCGCTGGGCGAGTCGACCGCGCGCAGCCTCGGTGTGCAGCTCGGGCTCGCACGATCGCTGCTGGTTGCAACGATGGCGCTGGCGACCGCAGCGGCGGTTGCACAGGCCGGCCTGATCGCCTTCGTCGGGCTGGTGGCGCCACATCTGGTGCGCAGCCTCGGCTTCGGCTCGCATGGCGGGCTGCTGCTGCTGTCGGCCGCCGGCGGTGGCGTGCTGCTGCTGGCCGCCGATGTCGCGGCACGCTGGGTCGTCGCACCGCAGGAACTGCCGGTCGGCCTGATCACCGCGGTGCTCGGTGGCGGTTACCTGCTGTGGCTGATGCACACCCGGCCGATCGGGATCACGCGGTGACGGCGGCTGCGGTATCCGCGCTCGAAGCCGACTGGCCGGCGGTGCGGATCGGCTCGGCTCGCGTGCTCGGCCCGATCCGGCTGGCCATCGAAGCCGGCTGCTGGACCGCGGTGGTCGGGCCGAACGGCGCCGGCAAATCGACGCTGCTGCGGACGCTGGCCGGCCTGCAGGCCACCGACGGCAGCGTGCGCCTGCACCGGCGTACATTGGCCGAGCTGCCCGCCCGCGAACGCGCGCGCCAGCTGGCGTGGATGGGGCAGAACGAAGGTACGGCGGACGGCTTGAGCGCCCACGAGGTCGTGATGCTCGGCCGGCTGCCGCACCGCGGCTGGCTGGCGCCGCCGTCGCCGGCAGATCTCGCCGCGGTCGAATCGGCGATGCGGCGCACGCAATGCCTGCAATGGCGCGAGCGGCTGCTGTCGACGCTTTCCGGCGGCGAACGGCAGCGGGTGCTGCTGGCGCGCGCACTGGCGGTCGGCGCCGGCGTGCTACTGCTCGACGAGCCGCTCAGCCACCTCGATCCACCACACCAGGCCGACTGGATCGATCTGGTGCGGGACGAAGTCGCGGCCGGCGCCACCGTCGTCAGCGTGCTGCACGAACTGCAGATCGCGCTGCAGGCCGACCGGCTGGTCGTGATGGCCGGCGGCGCGGTGGTCCATCAAGGGCCGGCCGGCGATCCGGCGACCCACGATGCGCTGCGCGCGGTTTTCGACAACCGGCTGCAGCTGGTGCAGGTCGACGGGCAGTGGCTGGCGTTGCCGCGTGCGGCGCGCTGAATCGCTCAGCCTGCCAGCTGCAACGCGCGTGCGATGCTGCCGCGCGAGAGGGTCGGACGCGGCACCTTGAACGGAAACCAGCGCCGCACGTCGTCGTCGAGGCCGATGCCGTGCATGTAGTTGTACAGCGCCTTTTTCAGCACCTTGCCGAGCGCATCGTGATCGACGCCGATCGGGTCGATGAAGGCGATATCGTTTTTTGCAAAACTGACCGGTGGCAACGGTTGCAGCTGCACCCCGTAATCAGCGGGGTGCAACCCGACCGGTGAATGCACGGTGCAGGCAAAACGGTGGAAAAAACCGCTGTGGATGCAGCCGTTGGCGAACAGCTGGCGCACATATTCGAGCGCGTCGACGGTGTCCTGCACCGTCTGGGTCGGAAAGCCGTACATCAGATAGGCATGGACCAGGATGCCGGCATCGGCAAAGGCTTTTGTCACCCGCGCCACCTGCTCGACCGAGACGCCTTTTTTCATCAGCTTCAGCAGCCGGTCCGATGCGACTTCGAGACCGCCGGAAATCGCGATGCAGCCGCTGTCGGCCAACTGCTGACACAGCTCCGGCGTGAACGATTTCTCGAAGCGGATATTGCCCCACCATGACACCGGCATCTGCCGCCGCTGCAGTTCGGCGGCGAGCGCCTTCAGCGATTTCGGTGGCGCGGCCTCATCGACAAAGTGGAAGCCGGTCTGGCCGGTCTCGTCGATGATCGCCTGCATGCGGTCGGCCAGCACCTCGGCCGAAGCGGCGTCGTAACGCGAGATGTAGTCGAGGCTGACGTCGCAGAAGCTGCACTTCTTCCAGTAGCAACCGTGTGCGACGGTCAGCTTGTTCCAGCGCCCGTCGCTCCACAGCCGGTTCATCGGATTCAGCATGTCGAGCAGCGACAGATAGCGCTCCAGCGGCAGGCCATCCCAGGTCGGCGTGCCGACCTCGGCGAATGCGATGTCCGGCTCGACCATGTTGATGTAGCGGACGGTCCGCGTGTCGGCGTCGCGTGCGAAGCTGCGGACCAGCCGCTGCCGCGAGCGCCCACCCCGCAGGTGCTCGAGCAGCGCGAGCAGCGGCCGCTCGCCGGCGTCGAGCGTGACGAAGTCGAAAAAGTCGAAGACCCGCGGCTCATTCAGTTCGCGCAGTTCGGTATTGACGAAGCCGCCGCCAAGCACGGTGACGATGGTCGGATCGGCCGCCTTCACCGACTGCGCGATGCGGAAGGCCGAATAGACCGCGCCTGGAAACGGCACCGATACCAGCACGATGTCCGGCCGGTGCTGCTGCAGTGCCTGCAGCGTCAATCCATGCAGCGTCTGGTCGATCAGATTCGGCGGCGTCGCCAGCGCATCGGCGAGCGGATCGAAGCTGGCCTGGCTCTGCGCCAGCGACTCCGCATACCGGACAAATTCGAAGCGCGGATCGATCGCATCGCGCAACACGTCGGCCAGGTCGTTCAGGTACAGCGTCGCCAGATGGCGTGCCCGGTCCTGCAGACCCAGAGCGCCGAAGGCCCAGGCCAGCGGGTCGCCGCCATCGTCGTCGACATAGACGTCGAGCGATTCGAAGCGCCGGCCCTCGGGCAGGAACTGGCGGGTATTGATGCGGTGCGCGAGCGTCGGATCGCGGCCCTGCAGAAAGGCGATCACCGGCCCGATGCTCGCGCGGTAGGCGTCGAACTGCGTGAGGAAAAAGTCCACCTGCGGCGTCCGCGCAGTGGCGTCGGCGGCCTCGACCGCCGCCTTCACTTCGCTCAAGCCCTGCCGCGACAGCAGCCGCAACACCAGCGCCAGCGCAAGGTCTTCCTGAACCGCCTCGAAGCCGCGCGAGCGCAAAAAGCCGGTCAGGTAGGCGGTCGACGGGTAAGGGGTATTGAGCTGCGTCATCGGCGGAATCACCGACAACACGCGCTGGGCTCGCGGGGTCATGGCAGCGGAAACGGGAATCAACCGCCGATTGTCGGTGAAGCCCCGCGCCGCGCCGCCAGGCGGGACTTGCCGGCGCGTGCTCAGAAGGCGATCAGTTCGGTCTTCAGGCCGCGTTCGGCGAGTGCCTGGCGCAGCGATTCGGCCGCGCCGCGGCTGCCGAACGGCCAGATCACGACCCGCCAACGCGCTCCGACACGCACCAGTTCGGCATGCGGGCGATCGGCAGCCGGCTCGGTCGGCACATTGAGGAATCCGATACGCAACTCGGACGCCAGCCGGCTGCCGGTTGACGCGGTGGCCAGCGCATAGACGCCGCCGTCATCGCTGGCGGCCGGCACAGCAGGTGTGGCGGCCGGCCGTCGGGGCTCTGCCTGCGCGAGCGGCTGCACCGCGATCGAGGTCGTGTCCGGGGCGACTGCGGTGATCGTGGCCGGGGGCGTTGCCGCGGCGTGTTTCGCAGGCGCGTGCTCAGCGGGCTCCTGGCCGGTTTTGCGTCCTTCCGGCTCGTTCGGCTCCGGCTCGGCCGGCGCGTCCTGCGGTTCGGCATCGGCCGATGCCGTTGCCACTGTCGTCGTTGTGTCGTCGACCGGTTCGGCGGGCGCGGCATCGGCGCCTGCAACCGCCTGCTCGGCAGCCGGCAGTGCCGCTGGCGCAGCCAGCACCGCGCCGCCCGGTCCTGCCACGGCGGCCTGTGCCAGCGCGCCGGCCGGCTGCGGCCACCAGCTGACGGTGGCCACGCTGCCGAGGGCCAGCGACGCAGCGATGCTGAAAAGGCCGACGATGCGACGCTCACTCAGCGCCCGGCGGCCGAGAATCTGCGGGCGCGGGCCGACGCCGAGCAGCACCCGAATCCTGCGACTGCCGATCTCGATCGCTGCGGTATTGACAAAACGGGTATCGATGGCGGCAGCGGCCCGGCCGGCGTCGACGGCGACGTCGCGGCGCGGCCAGTCGTCGTGCCCGGATGGCTGCCGGCTGCCGTGGCGCCAGGCCAGCCGGGCGATCGCGGCCGCCTTCAGCGGCGCCAGAAAATCGCCGCTGAACAGCGGCTTCGGCCGCTTGCCGGCGGCCGCTTCGGCAAACGGCAAGGCGACGATGCCGATGCCGTTGACATGCATCGCGTCGATGCGCCGCGCAAGCGGGTGGCGGTTGTGCCAGGCCACGACCTGCGCGATCAGTTCGGCCTTGCGTGGCGGCGAAGCCGCAGTGGTCTCTTTTGCTTTACGCCGGAACATCCAGCGATATCGGCCGGAATCCCGCCGGATGAAGTCCGGCCCGCGCGGGTATCAGTGTGGCCGCGCCAGCCTCATTCGCCGTCGGTGACCGATGTGCGCGGCGCTGCGTCGCGGTCGTGGACGCTGCCGGCAATCCCGGTCGCGCGGAACAGGTCCCGCGAATCGCACCATGTCGCAACCGCGCAGGCGTCGCACAGCGGGCGCCGCGCCTGGCAGACATAGCGGCCGTGCAGGATCACCCAGTGGTGGGCATCGACGAGAAATTCGGCCGGAATCCGGCGCAGCAGGCCCTGTTCGACTTCGAGCGGATTTTTGCCCGGCGCCAGCCCGGTCCGGTTGGCGACGCGGAAGATGTGGGTATCGACGGCCATCGTCGCCTCGCCGAACGCGACATTCAGCACCACATTGGCGGTCTTGCGGCCGACACCGGGCAGTGCCTCGAGCGCGGCCCGGTCGCGCGGCACCTGGCCACCATGGCGCTCGAGCAGCAGCTCGCAGGTCCGATACAGGTTCTTCGCCTTGTTGCGGTACAGGCCGATCGTCCGCAATGCCTCGGTCAATGCGGGCAGGCCGAGGGCGAGCATCTTGCGCGGCGTGTTGGCAATCGGGAACAGGCGCCGGGTCGCCTTGTTGACGCCGACATCGGTCGCCTGCGCCGACAGCAGCACCGCCGCCAGCAGCTCGAACACATTCGTATATTCGAGTTCGGTCGCCGGTTGGGGGTTGGCGGCGTGCAGGGTCGCGAAGAACGGAACGATTGCGCTGGTTTTCATGCGCGCCGATTGTGCCGCCGTCGGTGGCCGCAGCGATGGCGGCTCACGGCCGACGGCGCTCGCGCGCGCGCGCCAGGGCCTGCGCAATCGCCTGCTGGCGCATCGCGTCGGGCGGGCTCGCGGCATCGGTCGGCGCGGCCGGAGCTGCTGCCTTCGCCGCCAGCCGCTGCGATTCCTCGGCGGCCTCGAATTCGATGCGCGCCGTGCGCTGCCGGTACCGCTCGCGTGACTGCTGTGCCTGCTGATCGCTCCAGGCGTCCCAGCCGCTTCGGCCAGGTGTCGCGACATCGAGGTGGATGCAATCGACCGGACAGACCGGCAGGCACAGTTCGCAGCCGGTGCACAGCGATTCGATCACCGTGTGCATGCGTTTGGCTGCGCCGACGATGCAGTCGACCGGGCAGGCCTTGATGCACAACGTGCAGCCGATGCAGGCGGATTCGTCGATCCATGCCAGCGTACGCGGACCTTCGCTGCCGCACTCCGGATCGAGCGAGACGACCGGTCGCCCGGTCAGCGCCGCCAGCCGCGCGATGCCTTGTTCGCCACCCGGCGGGCAGCGGTTGATCGGCGCACCGTCGACGATTGCCTTGGCATAGGCAAGGCAATCCGGTTCACCGCAGCGCGTGCACTGGGTCTGCGGCAGTGCGGCATCGATGCGCCGCACTGCGTCGTCGGTCAGCGCAGGTCGCGCCGCCGTCACGGCACCGCTTTCAGCCGCCGCGACGCGGCTTGCGCGCCGCCCGGGTCCGCGCGACGCTGCTGTCGCGGCGCGCGGCCGCGGCGCGCGGCGCCACCGGCTGGTCGAGTTCAATCGGCTGCGGCTTGTTTTTTGCAGGTGTTGCATCCGACAGCTTCGCGACCGAGCCGGCCTGTGCGGCTTGCTGCCCCGGCTCGTAGCGGGCGATGAATTTCGCGACTTCCGGATAAACCTTTTCGCGCCAGCGGCGGCCTGAGAAGATGCCGTAGTGACCGGCGCCCTCGACGTCGTAGTGGAACTGGCGTTCCTTCGGAATGCCGGTGCACAGGCCGTGTGCTGCGCGGGTCTGTCCTGCGCCCGAGATGTCGTCGAGTTCGCCTTCGATCGTCAGCAGCGCGCTGTCCTTGATGTCCTGCGGACGGACCAGCTGGCCACCGACCTTCCAGGTGCCATTGACCAGCGCAAATTCCTGGAACACCGTCTTGATCGTGTCGAGGTAATACTCGGCCGGCATGTCGAGGACCGCGTTGTATTCGTCGTAGAAGTCGCGGTGGAACTCGACGCTGCTGTCATCGCCGCGCACGAGGTCGAGGAAATAGTCGTAGTGCGATTTCAGGTGCCGGTCCGGGTTCATCGAGATGAAGCCGGTATGTTGCAGAAAGCCCGGGTAGACGCGACGGCCGGCGCCCGGGTAGTTGACCGAGACGCGGTAGATCACGTTGTTCTCGAACCACTCGTGGCTCTTGTTCATCGCCAGGTTGTTGACCGCGGTCGGGCACAGCCGGGCATCGATCGGGCCGCCCATCATCGTCATCGTGCGCGGCGTGCGTTCGCCGGCGCTGGCCATCAGCGAAATCGCTGCCAGCACCGGGACGGTCGGCTGACAGACCGAGATCACGTGGACATCCGGGCCGATGTGGCGGATGAACTCCTGCACATAGTGCACGTAGTCGTCGAGGTGGAACGGGCCGGCGTCGACCGGCACCATCCGGGCGTCGGTCCAGTCGGTGATGAAGACCTTGTGGCCCGACAGCATCGCGCGGACCGTTTCGCGCAGCAGCGTCGAGTGGTGGCCGGACAACGGCGCGACAAGCAGCACGGTCGGCTGCGACTTCATCGTCTCGAGCGCCGTGACGTCATCGGTGAAGCGCTTGAAACGCAGCAGCCGGCAGAACGGCTTCTCGAGTGCGACGCGCTCCTGCACCGCGACATCGGTATCGGCAACACGCACCGAATGGATATTGAATTCAGGCTTCTCGTACTCCTTCGCCAGGCGGTTCAGCAGGTCGAAACCGGCCGAAATGCGCGGCGAACCGGGCAGCGTGGCGAACGGAGACAGCTTGTTGCTGTAGAGCTTTGCCGTTGCGCTGGCAAATTCGGCGAACGGGCTCAACAAAGCGCGCTGGGTCTCGTACCACTGATAAAGCATGAATACTCCTGTTCTTGATCGGGCGGCAGAACCGGCAATCATCAGTCTGCAATTATGCTGCACTGCAGCAAAATTGTCCATCCCGACAGCTGCACATGCGCTGGCCACGCCGATGCTCGCACGATCGACGCGTCGGCGGTGTCACGAAAAGCGCACCTCTTGGTGCGCTTCGCTCGGGATTCGGTTCCGTCAGCTGACGGCCGCAATCGCCTTGGCCACCGCGTCGATGTTGTTCTGGTTCACCGCGGCAAGGCAGATGCGGCCCGAATCGAGCCCATAAACCCCGAATTCCTGACGCAGCCGCTGCATCTGCTCCTTGCTCAGCCCGGAATAGCTGAACATGCCTCGCTGCTGCTTGATGTAGCCCATGTCCTGGACCCCGGCGGCAGCGAGCTTGTCGACCATCAGGCCGCGCATCTGCTTGATCCGCGAACGCATCTGGCCGAGTTCTTCCTCCCACATCGCACGCAGTTCGGGTGTCCCGAGCACCGTCGCGACAACTTGCGCGCCGTGCGTCGGCGGGTTCGAATAGTTGGTGCGGATGACGATCTTCAGCTGGCTCAGCACGCGGGCTGCTTCATCCTTGTCGGCGCAGACGACGCTGAGCGCGCCGACACGTTCGCCGTACAGCGAAAAACTCTTCGAGAACGAGGTCGAGACGAAGAAGTCGATGCCGGCGTCGACAAACTGCCCGACGACGGCGCCGTCTTCGCTCAGCCCTTCGCCGAAGCCCTGGTAGGCCATGTCGAGGAAGGCGACCAGCTGGCGCGCCTTGACCTTGTCGACGACCTGTTGCCACTGGGCCGGTGACAGGTCGTATCCGGTCGGGTTGTGGCAGCAGGCGTGCAGCACGACGATCGTGCCGGGCGCAGCGTTGTCGAGCGCCGACAACATGCCGTCGACATCGATGCCGCGCCGCTCGGCGTCGTAGTAGGGATAGGTCGAGACCTCGAAGCCGGCCTCGCTGAACAGACCGCGGTGGTTTTCCCAGCTCGGGTTGCTGATCAGCACCTTGGCCGCGGGGTTCAGGTGGCGCAGGAAGTCGGCACCGACCTTCAGCCCGCCGGTGCCGCCGAGCGCCTGCACCGTCGCGACGCGGCCGGCCTTGACGATGGCGCTGTCGGCGCCGAAGACCAGCGCCTGCACCGCCTTGTCATAGGCCGCGATGCCGTCCATCGGCAGATAGCCACGCGGTTTCGGCGCCTGCTGCAGTTGCCGCTCGGCCTCGGCGACGCATCGCAGCAGCGGCAGCTTGCCGTTTTCGTCGGTATAGACGCCGATGCCGAGATTGACCTTGGCCGGGTTCGGATCGGCATTGAACTGTTCGGTCAGACCCAGGATCGGGTCACGGGGAGCCATTTCGACGGCGGCAAAAAGCGAGGCCATGGAGCTGTCCTTGGTGGGAGAAAAGGGTATCTTGGTGAAGGCGATGCCCGGTCTCGGGGGCGCCGCCAGACGAATTCGGCTACTCTTTGCGGTTGCCCGGCCGTGCCTGGTCGGGTGTTTACCCGGGGATTTTATCTGTCATGAGCAAGCCCGTTCGCCTTTCGCCCGTTGCCGCATCCGTCACCGCGATCGATGCGGGACGTGCCGGGGCGGCAGAAGCGGTCGAATCGGCTGCCTCGATTGGCGCCGACGGCTTCGCGAAGGGCGAGTTCGTCAGTTTTCCCGATTCGCCATTCCAGCTCTTCCAGCCGTATCCGCCGGCCGGTGACCAGCCGACCGCGATCGCCGGGCTGGTCGAGGGGATCAACGACGGCCTGAGTTTCCAGACGCTGCTCGGCGTCACCGGATCGGGCAAAACCTTCACGATGGCCAACGTGATTGCGCGCCAGGGCCGGCCGGCGATCGTGTTCGCGCCGAACAAGACGCTGGCCGCGCAGCTGTACAGCGAATTCCGCGAGTTCTTCCCGAAGAACGCGGTCGAATATTTCGTCAGCTACTACGACTACTACCAGCCTGAGGCCTATGTGCCGCAGCGCGACCTGTTCATCGAGAAGGACAGCTCGATCAACGAGCACATCGAGCAGATGCGGCTGTCGGCGACGAAGAGCCTGCTCGAGCGGCGCGACGTCGTGATCGTCGCGACCGTCAGTGCGATCTACGGCATCGGCAACCCGCACGACTACCACCGGATGGTGATGACGGTTCGCACCGGCGACAAGATGGGCCAGCGCGACGTCATCGCGCAGCTGATCCGCATGCAGTACCAGCGCAACGAGATGGATTTTGCGCGCGGTACCTTCCGCGTGCGCGGCGACGTGATCGACATCTTCCCGGCCGAGCACTCCGAACTGGCGATCCGCATCGAATTGTTCGACGACGAGATCGAGAGCCTGCAGCTGTTCGACCCGCTGACCGGCAGGATCCGGCAGAAGATTCCGCGCTTCACGGTTTATCCGTCGAGCCACTACGTGACGCCGCGCGACCGCGTGGTGTCGGCGATCGAGACGATCAAGGAAGAACTGCGCGTGAGGCTTGCCGAACTGGTCGGCATGGGCAAGCTGGTCGAAGCGCAGCGCCTCGAGCAGCGCACCCGCTTCGACCTGGAAATGATGCAGGAGATCGGCCACTGCAAGGGCATCGAGAACTACACCCGGCACCTGTCGGGCGCGGCGCCGGGCGAGCCGCCGTCGACGCTGGTCGACTATCTGCCGCCCGATGCGCTGATGTTCCTCGACGAAAGCCACGTGCTGATCGGCCAGCTCGGCGGCATGTACAACGGCGACCGCGCGCGCAAGACGACGCTGGTCGAATACGGCTTCCGGTTGCCGAGCGCACTCGACAACCGGCCGCTCAAGTTCGACGAGTTCGAGACCAAGATGCGGCAGGTCGTGTTCGTTTCGGCGACGCCAGCGGCCTACGAGCAGGAACATGCCGGCCAGGTCGTCGAGCAGCTGGTGCGGCCGACCGGTCTGGTCGACCCGAACATCGAGGTGCGCCCGGCAAGCACGCAGGTCGACGATGTGCTGCAGGAGATCCGCGACCGCGTCGAGAAAAACGAGCGGGTGCTGATCACGACGCTGACCAAGCGGATGGCCGAGCAGCTGACCGACTACCTGGCCGACAACGGCGTCAAGGTGCGGTATCTGCACAGCGATGTCGATACCGTCGAGCGGGTCGAGATCCTGCGCGACCTGAGGCTGGGCAGTTTCGATGTGCTGGTCGGCATCAACCTGCTGCGCGAGGGGCTGGACATCCCCGAGGTGTCGCTGGTCGCGATCCTCGATGCCGACAAGGAGGGTTTTCTGCGCAGCGAACGCAGCCTGATCCAGACGATCGGGCGAGCCGCACGCAACCTGAATGGCAGGGCGATCCTGTATGCCGACAACATCACCGATTCGATGCGCCGCGCGATCGACGAAACGGAACGCCGGCGCGCCCGCCAGCTCGAGCACAACCTCGCACAGGGCATCACGCCGCGCAGCATCAGCAAGCGGATCAAGGAACTGATCGACGGCGTCTACGGCGACAAGCCCGGCAAGGACGACGGCAAGGTGATGCACGATGTCGCCGAGGTCGGTGCGCTGAGCGAAAAAGACCTCGCACGCCGGATCAAGCAGCTCGAGAAGCAGATGTTCGAGTTTGCGAAAAACCTTGAATTCGAGAAGGCCGCGCGCACGCGCGACCAGTTGGCGCTGTTGCGCGAGCAGGCCTTCGGCGCACCCGGCAGCGACAACGTCGTGCCGCTGACCGGCTGATTCGTGGCCTTTGCGAGCCGCGATTCCGGCAGGGGGTAAACCCTTCCGGTGACTGTCCGGCACGCTTCTAGAATGTTTTTTGTGCACCTGCACATTCCGCCCGGGTCCTGCCCGGCGGCTTTTCACCTGGTCCTAGGAGTTTTTTGATGGTTCAGTCCCGTCGCGCCGCGGCCGCGGCAGCGAATGCAGACACCGAGTCGCCGGCAGCACCAGGTCAGCGCTTGCTCAAGAAATACCCGAACCGGCGCCTCTACGACACCGAGGCCAGCAGCTACATCACGCTGGCCGACGTCAAGAAGATGGTGCTCGATGCGCAGGATTTTGTCGTTCGCGATGCGAAGACCGGTGAGGATCTGACGCGCAGCATCCTGCTGCAGATCATCCTCGAGGAGGAAACCGGCGGCGTGCCGATGTTCTCGACCACTGCGCTGGCCGAGATCATCCGCTTCTACGGCAATGCGATGCAGGGCCTGATGGGCCCCTACCTCGAGAAGAATCTGCAGGCCTTTGCCGAAGTCCAGGCGCGGTTTGCCGAGCAGTCGAAGGGGTTGTACGACCCGAAGGTGATGTCGCCGGAGCTGTGGACCAAGTTCCTGACCGGCCAGGCACCGGTCGTCAACAACCTGATGGGCGACTATATCGAGCAGTCGAAACAGGTGTTCGAGAAGATGCAGGAGCAGATGACCCAGGCCGGCGCGCTTTTTCCGGGGCTGAAGCCGCCGCCGAAGCGGTGAAGTATTGCTGTTGTAGAACAGGCTCGACATGACTAGATCGAGCGGGCGCGGCAGGCGGCGCCCGGTCGTGGCTCATGATGCGGCGGTCCTCGCTGACGCTCGGACTGCGCTGCGATGCTCGGTCCAGGGTCGCGCGGCGGAACTCGCTACGTTCGCTGCGCTCACTGCGCTCGGACAACCGCCGCGAGCATGTTTGTTGATGCTCGCTGCGCTCGCCGACCCTGAACCTCCGCTTCTCGCCGCCGCATAAATCGCCCCGCCCGGGAACCGCCTGCCGCGCTGTGACGAAGGTGCCCCTGCGGCGAATCACTCGGTGAGGCCAGACGAGGGCGTTGGGCGGCCGTTTGGCGGAGGTAGAGGAGGAGCCAGCGGCCGTCAGGCCGACGGCGGGGGAGAGAGCCCGGACACAAACAGTCCTGAGGACTGTTTGTGCCTGGTGAGCGCCCGGAGCCTCCGGCTTCGGGCACGCAGCCAGATGGCTGCCTGGCGGCCTCGTCCCCGCGCATCATCCGCAAACCTGAACGGGGCTGCAGCCAGGGGTGCAGCCCTTCATACAAGCCCCGGCCGTAGCCCCGTTTCCGCGGATCGGGGAAAATCCGGCGATGAATGAACAAATGCAAGGCGCCGTTGCCGCCCCGAAGGCCGCATCGGCGCCGAAGATCGGCTTCGTCTCGCTCGGTTGTCCGAAGGCGCTGACCGATTCCGAACTGATCCTGACCCAACTGCGCGCCGAAGGCTACGAGACCTCGCAGACCTTTGCCGGCGCCGACATGGTGATCGTCAATACCTGCGGCTTCATCGACGAGGCGGTCAAGGAGAGCCTCGACACGATCGGCGAGGCGCTGGCCGAAAACGGCAAGGTCATCGTCACCGGATGCCTCGGTGCGAAGGGCGGCGACGGTGGCGACAATCTGGTGCGCAAGATGCACCCGAGCGTGCTCGCCGTCACCGGCCCGCACGCGACCAATGAGGTGATGGATGCGGTGCACCTGCATGTGCCGAAGCCGCACGACCCGTTTGTCGATCTGGTGCCGGCGCAGGGCATCAAGCTGACGCCGCGCCACTATGCCTACCTGAAGATCAGCGAAGGCTGCAACCACCGCTGCACCTTCTGCATCATCCCGAGCATGCGTGGCGACCTGGTCTCGCGGCCGATCGGCGACGTGCTCGGCGAGGCCCACCGTCTGTTCGAATCGGGCGTCAAGGAACTGCTGGTGATCAGCCAGGACACCAGCGCCTACGGTGTCGACATCAGATACCGCACCGGTTTCTGGGACGGCAAGCCGGTGAAGACGCGGATGCTCGACCTGTGCGCCAAGCTCGGCGAAATCGCCGCCCGCTACGGTGCCTGGGTTCGCCTGCACTATGTCTATCCGTACCCGCACGTCGACGAGATCCTGCCGCTGATGGCCGAAGGGTTGGTGCTGCCGTATCTGGACGTGCCGCTGCAGCATTCGCATCCGGCGGTGCTGCGCAGGATGAAGCGCCCGGCCAGTGGCGAGAAGAACCTCGAGCGGCTGCAGCGCTGGCGCGAGATCTGCCCCGAGATCGTTATCCGCAGCACCTTCATCGCCGGTTTTCCCGGTGAAACCGACGAGGAATTCGGCCACCTGCTCGATTTCGTCCGCGAGGCGCGCATCGACAGGGCAGGCTGCTTTGCCTATTCCCCGGTCGATGGCGCGAGCGCGAACGATCTGCCCGATGCGGTGCCGGCCGAGCTGCGCGAGCAGCGGCGCGCCGAATTCATGGCGGTTGCCGAGCAGGTCTCGGCCGACAAGCTGCGCGAACGCATCGGCGCGACGATGCAGGTGCTGATCGACCATGCGCCGGCGCTCGGCCGCAAGGGCGCAACCGGCCGCAGTTATGCCGATGCGCCGGAGATCGATGGCGTCGTGCGGCTGCAGCCACCGGAAAAGGCATCGAAGATCCTGAAGGTCGGCGAATTTGCCCGCGCGCGCATCGTCGCGACGCAGGGCCACGACCTGATCGCCCACGTGGTTTGAACACAGCACACTGATGGACTCGAAGACAACCGGCCTGATCCACCATCCGTATCGGGCCCCGGATGGTTTTGCCGCGGTGCCGACCGCGGTGCACAAGGCATCGACGGTGATCTTCGCCGATACGAACGCGTTGCACACCACCGACTGGCGCGGCCGCTCGGCCTATACCTATGGCCTGCACGGCACGCCGACGACCTATGCACTGCAGGAGCGGATTGCCGCACTCGAGGGCGGCTTGAACTGCCTGCTGGTGCCGAGCGGATTGGCCGCGATCAATCTGGTCGACATGGCGCTGCTGGCCAGCGGCGACACGGTGCTGCTGCCGCACAACGCCTACGGGCCAGGCAAGGAGCTTGCGAAACACGAGCTGGCGCGATGGGGCATCTACCATGCGTTTTACGACTCGCAGGATGCGGCTTCGCTCGAGGCTGCCCTCGAGTCCGCAAGCGATTCGACAAACCGCGTCGTCTGGCTCGAGGCTGCTGGTTCGGTGACGATGGAGTTTCCGGACTTGCCGGCGCTGCTCGAGGTCTGTCGCCGGCACCAGGCGATCAGCGTGCTCGACAACACCTGGGGCGCGGGCATTGCGTTCAATCCGTTTGCGATCGACCGCGATGACGCCGGTCAGCCGCGTGGTGTCGATATCAGCGTCCATGCGTTGACCAAATACCCGTCGGGCGGCGGTGACATCCTGATGGGATCGGTGACGACCCGTGACGACGCGCTGCACCTGCGGCTGAAAACCTGCCGCCGGCACATGGGCTGGGGTGTCGGCGCCAACGATGTCGAATTCTTGCTGCGCTCGCTGCCGAGCCTGGCGCTGCGTTATGCGGAACATGACCGCAGTGCGCGCGTGCTGGCGCGCTGGCTGGCGCAGCAGCCTCAGATTGCGCAGGTGCTGCACCCGGCGCTGCCGGGTTCGCCCGGCCACGAACACTGGCGCTCGTTGTGCGGCGATGACGGCAGCGCGGCCGGCCTGTTTTCAGTGATCTTCGACGCGCGTTATTCGGTGGCACAGATCGATGCCTTCGTCGACGCATTGGACTTGTTCAAGATCGGTTATTCATGGGCTGGCCCGGTCAGCTTGGTCATGCCCTACGGCGAGCGCACGGTGCGCGCTGCCGCTGCGCCGGCCGCCGGTCTGGTTCGCTTCTCAGTCGGCCTCGAAGCGACCGATGATCTGGTCGCCGATCTGCAGCAGGCATTGAGCCGACTCGAATGACAGCCGCTGCGGGCACCGGCCGGCTGCCGGTGATCGACGCGCTGAAGGTCATCGCGTCTCAATTGATCGTGTTGCACCACCTGGCCTTTTACGGGCCGATGTCCGACCATGCGGCCGAGTTGATGCCGGCGCTGTTCGACTGGTTCAGCCAGCATGCACGGCTTGCGGTGCAGGTTTTTCTGGTGGTCGGCGGTTTTCTGGCCGGCCAACGCTTGCTGCCGGCGGCAAGCGCCTGGGCATCCGGCCAGCTGCTGCTGCGGCTGCTCGAGCGCTACCTGCGGCTGATGCTGCCATTGGTGTTTGCGCTGTTGCTGGCGATCGCGGCGGCGCAGATCGCACGCGGCTGGATGGTCCACGATTCGGTGCCGGACGCGCCGCAGCTGACGCAGCTGCTTGCGCACCTGCTGCTGGCGCAGGACCTGGTCGGCGAGGATGCGTTATCGGCCGGCGTCTGGTATGTCGCGATTGCATTTCAGCTGCATGCCGGTCTGCTGCTGTTGCTGGCGTTGCCGGCTGCGCTCGGTGCCGGATTGCGCGGTCGGTTCGGCGCGTCATCGCTCGATCCGGGCCGCTTGCTGCCGTGGTTGATGGCCTTGTTCGTCGTCGCCTCGGCTTTTCACTTCAACCGCGACCCTGCCTGGGATGTGGCTGCGCCGTACTTTTTTGCGGCTTACGGGCTCGGCGTACTGCTGGCGTGGCGCAGCGTCGGGACCGGCGCAGGTTTTGCCTGGTGGTCGGCTGTCGCGCTCGTTGCCGTCGCACTGCTGGTCGAATGGCGCGACCGGCTCGGGCTGGCGCTGCTGCTCGCTGGCGGATTGTGGTTCTGGCAGGCCCGGCTCGCGACAGCATCGGGCGGCCGCGATGCGCAGCGCGCAGCCAGTGCTGGCCGGACGCGATTCGAGCGGTTGACGAGCCGGCTCGCGTTGTCGAGTTATGCGCTGTTCCTGGTCCACTTCCCGGTGCTGCTGCTCGTCAATGCCGCATTCACACGCTTCGTCGCGACCGACCCCTGGCTGCAGGTGATCGGCGTGCTGCTGGCCTGGGCCTGCAGCGTCATTGCCGGCGAGTATTTTTTCCGCTGGATCGAACGGCCGCTGATGCAGCGGATCGATCGCGGCTGGCGCGGAGCGGCAAAGGCGCAGACACGGGCGGCGTAGCGCCTGCGGCGGAAGGGAATATCGTCGCTGCGCGCCGCAGGCTTACGCCTTTGATGAGACTTTATGTCTCATCAATCTTCCCTTCTCGCGTTCCCAGTCCTTCTTCTTCTCGGTGTTGCGCTTGTCGTGTTCGGCCTTGCCCTTGGCCAGCGCGATCTCGGCCTTCACATGCGCGCCCTTGTAGTGCAGGTTCAGCGGCACCAGCGTGAAGCCTTTCTGCTCGACCTTGCCGACCAGCCGCTTGATTTCGGCCTTGTGCATCAGCAGCTTCTTCGTGCGGTCGGCCTCCGGGTGGACGTGGGTCGACGCGCTGCGCAGCGCATTGATGCGGCAGCCGATCAGGAACAACTCGCCGTCGCGGATCACGACATAACCGTCGGTCAGCTGGACCTGGCCGGCGCGGATCGCCTTGATCTCCCAGCCTTGCAGGACCATGCCCGCCTCGTGGCGTTCCTCGATCTGGTAATCGAACCGGGCGCGCCGGTTTTCTGCTATCGACATGGTTTCGGAGGTGGGGGCGAACCCGCTCAATACAATCGACGCATTGTATGAAGCACGTCAAGAAGTCAGTCCTGCTTTGGTATTCGCCGGCGCAGATGTACCAGTTGGTCACCAGCGTCGACGACTATCCCGAGTTCCTTCCCTGGTGTGAACGGGCCGAGGTCGTGCAGCGCCACGACGACGGCGTCACCGCGCGGCTGCACCTGGCCTATGCCGGTGTCAGGCACGCGTTCACGACGCGCAACCACCATGAGCAGAATTCGGCGGTGCGCATTGCGCTGGTCGACGGACCGTTTTCTCACCTCGAGGGCAGCTGGCAGTTCCTGCCGCTGGCCAAGCCTGGCGCAGACGCCAGCGCCGACGCGCAGGCCTGCAAGGTGGAATTCGATTTGAGTTATGCGTTCGCCAGCCGGCCGCTGGAGGCGCTGGTCGGTCCGGTATTCGACCGCATCGCCAACACCTTCGTCGAGGCCTTTGTCTCGCGCGCCGAGCAGGTTCATGGTTGAGACGCCGCTGCCGGCCAGCGGCCAGCATCGCGAAGCGCCAATCCGGGTCGAGGTGGTTTATTGCGCCGACCGCACGACGATCGACACCACACGGCTCGAATTGCCGGCCGGCGCCCGTGTCGACGATGCGTTGCGCGAGAGCCGGATCGCCGAGCGGTTTGCCGGTGCCGGTGCAGCTGGAGTCGGCATCTGGGGGCGGCAGGTCGACAGGTCGCAGGCCTTGCGTGACGGTGACCGTATCGAGATCTACCGGCAGCTGCTCGTTGATCCGAAGGAGGCACGCCGGCTGCGCCAACGCCGGCAGGCGCGCGCCCGGGCAGGGCGCCCGGGCCCTCCGCGCTGAGGCCTTATTTGCAGTCGCTGGCGATGATGGCGCGGATCCGCGCCTGTTCTTCGCCGCGTTGCTTGTCGTCGAGGATCTCGCGCTCGCCCTTGTCATTGGTGCGGGCCACGCGCACGCCATCGTCGAGCATCTTCAGCTGACTGCGCGCACGCAGGCAGTTGTCGGCGCGCAGCGCGGCGAGCCTGGCTTCTTCGGCCTTTTCCTTCGCGGCCTTTTCCTCGGCCTCGCGGCGCAGCTTGGCCTCCAGTGCCGGTTCGGTCGTATCGGTCGCCGGTGCGGATGCCACCGGCTGCGGCGGCGGCGCCACCAGCGAGGGCCCGGTCGGTGAGGGTGGCACGGCGCCCCGCTGCAGGCCCGGCGGCCGTTCGAGGATCGCCCGCTCCGGGATCCTGGCCGGCGGCGGACGGTCGCTGTAGATGATGCGGTCGCCTTCGCGCCACTTCCATTGGGTTGCGGCGGCGGGCAGGGCCAACATCGAGACGATGACGGCAAGCAAGGCGGTGGCAACTGGACGGCTCATGGCGGCAGGCGCGCAAACGCAAGGCAGATAGAGGCCTCGAGTGTAGCCATCGAAGTCAGGACGTGGGCCCTATTCAGGGCCTGGAGTGCTCGCCAGCCCGTGTTGGCGCGTCTGGCGACTCCCTCAAACCGTTCGGACGCTGTCCTACGCCGATCGCCGGATGGGACTGACGCTGCATCGCCGGTGTCGCGTTCACCATGGAGGCATCCGGTCCTCGATCGGACCGTGACACCGAATACCTTTGTCCCACAGCTACCAGGAGTACCGCAATGAGCCTCGCCAAGACCCTCATCCAGACCAGCACCGCACTCGCCGTCGCCGCCACCTTTGGCGTCGCTCACGCCCAGCATGAAGAGCGCACGCAAATCGTCCAGCCGAGCTCGACGATGGGCCAGATCAACAATGGTGGCACGATGGATCGTCGCGACGAGACCGTTCGCCAGACCCAACAGGCCAGCTCGACCGGTGGTCAGCTCACCACCCCGTCGATTCCGGTCGACCGCCGTGACGAGACAGTCCGCCAGACGCAAACCGCATCGCCCGGAACCGGCCATAACGCACACCGTTCGGGTGGTGACCAGTCGGGCCAGTCGAACCAGCCGATGATCGCCAACGAGCGTGGCACGCTGCAACCGCACATGGCCAATCGTGCCGACATGCCGATGCGCAATGACGGAAGCGACATGCGCATGGGCAACGAGCGGATGGCCCGTGCCGACCGCAACTGATCGACAGTTGCCTTGATGACAACCGGACCTGTTCCGGCGTCGTCGGCCCGGCCGCCAGCGACCCGATCGTGGCGCAGCCGGGCCGTCGGCGCATTTGCGTCGATCCTGCTGGCCGCGACGGCCAGCCAGGCCAGCGGCACCGCCTCGGCAAACGATCCTCGCCCGATGATCGGGCAGGCCAGCGAGCTGCGCGCCGAGGCGCGGACACTGGCGGATTGGGCCGTGCGCTCCGGCGACAACCACGGCCTCGGCTTTCTGATCGTCGACAAGCCGGCGGCAACCGTGCACGTCTTCGACCGCGGCGGCAACCTGCAGGCCAGTTCGCCGGTACTGCTCGGCCTGACGCCGGGCGATGACACCGTGCCCGGCATAGGCAACAAGCCGATTGCGCAGGTCCGCGAGCATGAACGCACGACGCCAGCCGGGCGTTTCGTCGCCGAGCGCGGCCGCAATGCGAAGGGGGTCGATGTCGTCTGGGTCGATTACGAGGCCGGCGTCTCGATGCACCGCGTGATCAACGATGTACCGGCCGAGCGCCGGCTCGAACGTCTGGCCACCCCGACTGCCGAAGACAACCGGATTTCGTATGGCTGCATCAACGTGCCGGTCGCGTTTTATGAATCGCTGATCCAGCCGATGTTTGTCGACTACCGCGCCGTCGTCTACATCCTGCCCGAGCGCAAGCCGCTGCACCAGGTGTTCGCGATCGGCGCACCGAGGCAGGCTGCGACGGCGGAGTGAATGCCGGCAGCGCAGTCCAGCACCTCCTTGCAGTCGGCGCCAAGGCGGCACTCTCCTACGGCGATCGTCGGTCGATGCCTATGCGGCACGGCTGCAGTTGCACTGAAGATCGAACAGTCCGGTCATTGATCGGCCCCTGCACAGAACAAGGAGCTACGACATGAGCAACACCCATACTTTCCTCAAGACGGCAGTCGCCCTCGCGGCCGTTGCGACCTTCGGCGTCGCCCATGCGCAGAAAGAGGAGAAGACCCAGATCCAGCAGCCGAGTGCTTCCGCCAGTGCGGTGCCGAAAACGATGGCAACCGATCGCCGCGATGAAACCGTGACGCAGACGCAGAAGCCGAAAGCCAGCGCCGGCGCCGTCATGAAGGACATTCCGAAAGACAAGCGCGACGAGACGGTCACGCAGACGCAGCAACCGAGCCCGGCTCGCGGCAGCGTTCCGGCCGGTCCGTCGACCATTTCCCGCGACGAGACGGTGACGCAGACGCAAAAGCCGATGTCCAGCGCCGGCGCGGTCGAAAAGAACATTCCGAAGGATCGTGCCGACGAAACCGTGACGCAGACGCAGAAGCCGGCTTCGAGCGGCCCGCTGAAGAAGGCAGGCCCGACGGACAAGCGCGACGAAACCGTCACGCAGACCCAGCAGCCGAGCAGCACGAAGAAATAAGTCGCGGCGGCCAGAGAGCCGCCTCTGCTGGTACCAGTGCCCGGAACAGGCGGCCGCCAGGCCGCATGCCCGGGCATTGTTGCGTCGATTGCCTGCCATCCGACGGGTGAACAGGCGGCTCCGTATAATTCGCTTTTGCGTCTGGAGCTTCCCTCATGCGCCTTCTTGGCAAAGCGCTCACCTTCGACGACATCCTGCTGGTTCCGGCGTTTTCACAGGTTTTGCCGCGTGATACCAGCCTTGCCACCCGGCTGTCGCGCAACATCACGCTGAACCTGCCGCTGGTATCCGCGGCAATGGACACCGTCACCGAGGCGCGTCTCGCGATCACGATCGCGCAGGAGGGCGGGATCGGCATCATCCACAAGAATCTGACGGCCAAGCAGCAGGCGGCCGAGGTCTCGCGCGTCAAGCGCTATGAATCCGGCGTGTTGCGCGACCCGATCACGATTTCGCCCGGCGTGCCGGTGCGCGATGTCATCGAGCTGTCGCGGCAACACGGCATCTCGGGTTTTCCGGTCGTCGACGAGGGCCGGGTCGTCGGCATCGTCTCGGGCCGTGACCTGCGCTTCGAGACCCGGCTCGATGTGCCGGTGCGCGAGATCATGACGCCGCGCGAACGGCTGATCACGGTGCGCGAGAACGCGACGCTGGCCGACGCGAAGGCGCTGATGCACAAGCACAAGCTCGAGCGGGTGCTGGTCGTCAATGACGCCTTCGAACTGCGCGGCCTTTATACCGTCAAGGACATCACGAAGCAGACCAACTTCCCGCTTGCCGCTCGCGATGCGCAGGGCAAGCTGCGCTGCGGCGCGGCAGTCGGCGTCGGCGAGGGCACCGAAGAACGTGTCGACGCGCTGGTCAAGGCCGGCGTCGACGTGCTGGTTGTCGATACCGCACATGGCCACAGCGCCGGCGTGATCGAGCGGGTCCGCTGGGTCAAGCAGAACTATCCGCAGGTCGATGTGATCGGCGGCAATATCGCGACCGGCGCGGCGGCGAAGGCACTGGCCGAAGCCGGCGCCGATGGCGTCAAGGTCGGCATCGGCCCGGGCTCGATCTGCACGACCCGCATCGTCGCCGGCGTCGGCGTGCCGCAGATCACCGCGATCGACAATGTTGCGACGGCGCTGGCCGGCACCGGCATTCCGCTGATCGCCGACGGCGGCATCCGCTATTCCGGCGATATCGCGAAGGCGATTGCCGCCGGCGCGCACACCGTGATGATGGGCAGCATGTTTGCCGGCACCGAAGAGGCGCCGGGCGAAATCGTGTTGTTCCAGGGGCGCAGCTACAAGAGCTACCGCGGCATGGGTTCGATCGGCGCGATGCAGCAGGGCAGTGCCGACCGCTATTTCCAGGACAACACCGGCGCCAATCCGAATGCCGACAAGCTCGTGCCCGAGGGCATAGAGGGCCGCGTCGCCTACAAGGGCTCGATGGTCAGCATCCTGTTCCAGATGGCCGGCGGCCTGCGCGCCAGCATGGGTTACTGCGGCTGCGCGACGATCGAGGACATGCGCAGCTCGGCCGAATTCGTCGAGATCACCTCGGCCGGCATCCGTGAGAGCCACGTCCACGACGTGCAGATCACGAAGGAAGCGCCGAACTACCGCCTGGAATGACGATGCGCGTTTCCGGCGAGCCCGGCGCCGTTGCCGACGCCGCTCGCCCGGCGGCGCCTGAAGGGCGCCAGGCCGCGATGGCCTTCATCATGATCGCGGTGCTGATCGACATGCTGGCGATCGGTGTGATCGTTCCGGTGCTGCCTGCGCTGGTCGGCAGCCTGACCGGCTCGCAGGCCGACCAGGCGCTGTGGCTCGGTGTCGTCGCGTTTGCCTTCGGCTTCAGCAATTTCTTCGCGTCGCCGCTGCTCGGCGCGTTGTCGGACAGTTTCGGCCGTCGGCCGGTTTTGCTGATCGGCTTCTGCGGGCTGGCGATCTCGTTTTTTGCCACCGCGTTGTCGACGACGATGGCGATGCTGGTCGTCGTGCGGATGATCGGTGGCGGCATGCAGGCCAATATCGCGGTTGCCAATGCCTATGTCGCCGATATCAGCGCGCCGGACGAACGCGCGAAGCGATTCGGCCTGCTCGGCGCGATGTTCGGCGTCGGCTTCATCCTCGGCCCGGCGATGGGTGGCGTGCTCGGTGCGATCGACCTGCACCTGCCATTTTTTGCCGCCGGCTCGCTCGCGCTGCTGAATGTGCTTTACGGCTGGTTCGTCTTGCCCGAATCGTTGCCGCAGGCCAGCCGCAAACGTTTCGCATGGAAGGCGGCCAATCCGATCGCTGCACTGCGACGCTTGTCGGCACTGAAAGGGATCGGCCGACTGGTCGGCGTGATTGCCTGCACCGGCCTCGCCCAGGGCATTCTCTATACGACCTGGGTGCTGTACACGACCTTCAAGTTCGGCTGGACGACGGCCGACAACGGCTGGTCGCTGGCAGCCGTCGGCGTGATGTCGGTGATCGTGCAGGGCTGGTTGCTCGGCAAGCTGCTGAAGCACATGTCGGCGCAGCGGCTGGCGGTGATCGGACTGGTGTCGGCGACCTTCGCATTTGCGATGTGGGGCGCTGCACCGGCCGGCTGGTTCATGTACCTGGTGATCGTCGCCAACATATTCGGCTATACCGTGACGGCCGCGATGCAGAGCATCGTCTCGAGTGCGGCCGACGCCAGCAGCCAGGGCGAGACGATGGGCGCCGTCAGCTCGATGAACAGCCTCACCGCGGTGATTGCGCCATTGATCGGCGCACCGCTGCTCGGTGCCGTCTCGCACCTGCCGCAAGGCCATTGGGCGATCGGCACGCCGCTCTATTTCGGCGCCATGTTGCAGGCGCTCGCGCTGCTGCTCGCCTGGACCCATTTCCGCAACCGCCGCCGGCAACGCCGGGCCGAAGCCGCCGTCGCGGCGCCGTCTGCCACCTGAGATTCACCGACCGACACCATGCACGACAAGATCCTGATCCTCGATTTCGGCTCCCAGGTGACGCAGCTGATTGCCCGCCGCGTTCGCGAGTGCCACGTCTATTGCGAAATCCATCCGAACGACGTCTCGGACGACTTCGTCCGCGAATTTGCACCGAAGGGCATCATTTTGTCCGGCAGCCACGCCAGCACCTACGAGGCGCAGGACCTGCGCGCGCCGCAGGCGGTCTGGGACCTCGGCGTGCCGGTGCTCGGCATCTGCTACGGCATGTTCACGATGACGGTGCAGCAGGGCGGCGAGGTGCAGCCGTCGACGCATCGCGAGTTCGGTTATGCCGAGGTGCGTGCGCGCGGCCATACGAAGCTGCTCGACGGCATTGCCGATTTCACGACCGGCGAGGGCCACGGCATGTTGCGGGTCTGGATGAGTCATGGCGACAAGGTCACCGAATTGCCGCCCGGATTCAAGCTGATGGCGAGCACGCCGAGTTGCCCAATCGCCGGCATCGCCGACGAGGAGCGCGGCTATTACGGCGTGCAGTTCCATCCCGAGGTCACGCACACGGTGCAGGGCAAGGCGATGCTCGAGCGCTTCGTGCTGCAGATCGCCGGCGCCAGGCCCGACTGGGTGATGCGCGACCATGTCGCCGAAGCGGTCGAGCTGATCCGTGAGCAGGTCGGCGACGAGGAGGTGATCCTCGGGTTGTCGGGCGGTGTCGATTCGAGTGTTGCCGCGGCGCTGATCCACCGTGCGATCGGTGACCAGCTGACCTGCGTCTTTGTCGACCACGGCCTGCTGCGCCTGCACGAAGGCGACATGGTGATGGACATGTTCGTCGGCAAGCTGCATGCAAAGGTGATCCGCGTCGACGCCAGCGAATTGTTCCTCGGCAAGCTGGCCGGCGTTGCCGATCCGGAGGCGAAGCGCAAGATCATCGGCGGCGAATTCGTCACCGTCTTCAAGCAGGAGGCGGCGAAGCTGACATCGGCCGGCGCGAAGGGCGCGAAGTGGCTGGCGCAGGGGACGATCTACCCGGACGTGATCGAAAGCGGCGGCGCGAAGACCAAGAAGGCGACGACGATCAAGAGCCACCACAACGTCGGTGGCCTGCCGGCCGAACTCGGCCTGAAACTGCTCGAGCCGCTGCGCGACCTGTTCAAGGACGAGGTGCGCGAGCTCGGCGTGGCCCTCGGCCTGCCGCCGGAGATGGTCTACCGCCACCCGTTCCCGGGACCCGGTCTCGGCGTCCGCATCCTCGGCGAAGTGAAGAAGGAATACGCCGACCTGCTGCGCGCGGCCGATGCGATCTTCATCGAGGAACTGCGCAATTTCCGCGACGAAGCGACCGGCAAGACCTGGTACGAACTGACCAGCCAGGCCTTCACCGTCTTCCTGCCGGTCAAGAGTGTCGGCGTGATGGGCGACGGCCGCACCTATGACTATGTGGTGGCGCTGCGCGCGGTGCAGACCAGCGACTTCATGACCGCCGACTGGGCGGAACTGCCGTATGCGCTGCTGAAGAAGGTGTCGGGCCGCATCATCAACGAGGTCAAGGGCATCAACCGCGTGACCTACGACGTCAGCTCGAAGCCGCCGGCAACGATCGAGTGGGAGTAGCGGCGCGGCGCCGGAGTCGCAACGATGAACCGCATTCCCACCCCGCGCTGGTATTTCGGCTGGAACATCGTCGCCGCCGCGGCCTGCCTGACGCTGCTGTCGGTCGGCATGCGGCTGGGCATCGGCCCGTTTTTCCTGCCGATGACCGCCGATCCCGGCTTCAGCCGCAGCGAGCTGGCGACGATGGTCGCCGTCGGCATGTTGTGTTATGGGCTCGCGATGCCGCTCGCCGGCCACCTGGTGGCGCGTGTCGGCACCCGGTTCGTGTTGCTGCTGGGCACCGCGATCGTCGCGGTGTCGGTCGTCTGGACGGTGCTCGCGCGAGACGCCTTGAGCTTCGGCCTCGCCTTCGGTGTGCTGATGTCGATCGGGCTCGCGTTCACCAGCCCGGTTGCGGTGACGCCGGTGATCAGCCACTGGTTCACCCGGCGGCGCGGCATGGCGCTGTTTTTCCTGTCGACCGGTTCGATGGCCGGCATGGCGGTGATGACGCCGGTGCTCGCATTCGCGATCGAGGCCTTCGGCTGGCGCGCTGCGCTGCTCGGCTATGCAGCTGTTCTTGCCGCGTTCACGATACCGGCCGCGCTGTGGGTGATGCGCGACAAGGCACCAGAACATACCGACCTGACGCCTGAGCAGATCGATGCGCTGCGCGGCGCGCCGCGCGTGCCCGCCAGCAGCCTGGCGCTGCGCGAAGTGTTCGGCACCGTGCCGTTCTGGCAGATCTTCGTCGGCATGTTCGCCTGCGGCTTCAGCATGAACCTGCTCGGCACGCACGGCATGCCGATGCTGATGGACCACGGCTTCGACGCCCATTCGAGCGCGCTGGGCATCGGCCTGATCGGCTTCGTCGCGATCTTCGGCACGCTGGTGCTGGGGCGACTCGCCGACCGGCTGCCGCGCCGCAATATCCTGGCGGTGATCTACGGCGTGCGCGGGCTCGGCTTCTTCGCGCTGGTGCTGGTCGGCACGCACTGGGAGCTGTACCTCGCGGCGACGGTCGGCGGGCTGGTCTGGGCCGGCAGCATCGCGCTGTCGTCGGCGATCCTCGCTGATGTCTATGGCGTGCGGCTGGTCGGCGTGTTGTACGGCCTGGCCTATGTCGGCCACCAGTTGGGCGGCACGCTCAGTTCATGGCTCGGCGGCTGGGCGTACGAGGTTTATGGAACCCACGGCATCGCCTTCGGCACTGCCGGCGCGCTGCTGCTGGCGGCGGCGGTGTTGTCGCTGCGCTTGCCGCTGCGCGGTTTTTCGCTGCCAGGGCCGACGGTGGCGGTGGGGGCATCCCGATGAAGACATCCCTGCTGCCCGCCCTCGTGCTCGCGCTGGCGACGATCGGCCCCGCCTTGCCTGCCGCGCATGCCGAGTGGGAATTGCCGGCGATCGACAAGATCGTCAATTACCAGCCGAAGCTGTCGTTGCAGGTGTTCACCGCCGACGGGGTCGAGATGGCGCAGTTCGGCACCGAGCGGCGGCAGTTCGTGCCGATCGCGAAGATCCCGAAACTGCTGCAGGAGGCGGTGATTGCGGTCGAGGATGCGCGTTTTCGCGAGCACCGCGGCATCGATCCTAAGGGCATGGCGCGCGCCCTGCTGTCGATGGCGACCGGCGGGCGCAAACAGGGCGCATCGACGATCACCCAGCAGATGACGCGAACCGTGCTGCTCGGCCACCAGCGGACGGTCGAGCGCAAGGCAAAGGAAATCATTCTCGCGATGCGGGTCGAGGAGGCGCTCAGCAAGGACCGCATCCTCGAGATCTACATGAACGAGATCTTTCTCGGCCAGCGTTCGTACGGCTTCGCCGCCGCGGCGCAAACCTATTTCGGCAAGCCGATGGACAAGCTGTCGATCGCCGAGACCGCGATGCTGGCTGGATTGCCGCAGAACCCGTATTACGCGAATCCGGTCGCCAGCCTGCAGCGGGCGACGCTGCGCCAGCATGTGGTGCTGCAGCGGATGGCCGCAACCGGCGTGATCACCGCTGCACAGGCGGCCGCCGCACGCGCCGAGAAACTCGCGATCCGCTCGCCGCTGCAGGCGGCGGTGCGCGCCGATCACGTCGCCGAAATGGCGCGCCGGGTGGTCGTCGAGCGTTTCGGCACCGAGGCCTACAGCAGCGGCATTCGCGTCCACACCTCGCTGCGCGCAGCCGACCAGCAGGCGGCCTGGGCTGCGGTGCGTCGCGCGGTGCTGGCCCATGACCGCAAGGGCCCCTGGCGCGGACCGGAAGACCAGCAGGAGCTGCCGGCCAAACTCGAAGCCGCCGAAGAAGAACGCGCCGCCGCGCAGGCGCTGCGCGAGTACCGCGACGACGAGACGCTGCGGGTGGCGATCGTGCTCGCTGCGTCGCCGAAGGAAGTGCGGGCCCAGCTGGCCAGCGGCGAGCGGATCAGCCTGAAGGGCGAGGGGCTGCGCTGGGCGCAGGCCGGGCTGCAGCCGAAAGCGCCGGCGGCGCTGGCGCTGCGGCGCGGCGCGATCGTTCGCGTTCAGGCGCAGAGTGGCGCGTGGGCGATAGCGCAGTGGCCGCAGGTCGAGGCCGGTTTTGTCGCGCTGGATCCGGCGAGCGGGCGGATCCGCGCGCTGGTCGGCGGCTTCGATTTCACGCGCCAGCCATTCAACCACGTGACGCAGGCCTGGCGCCAACCGGGTTCGGCGTTCAAGCCGTTTCTCTATTCGGCGGCGCTCGAACACGGCGTGATGCCGGCCACGCTGATCGACGATGCGCCGTTCACGGCCAATGGCTGGTCGCCGCAGAACAGCGACGGCCGCTTCGACGGCCCGTTGAGCCTGCGCGATGCGCTCGCGAAATCGAAGAACCTGGTCAGTGTCCGCCTCGCGCAGCAGATCGGTGTCGGCCCGGCGCGCGACTGGGCCGGCCGATTCGGTTTCGATCTCGCGAAGCAGCCGGCCAATCTGACGCTGGCGCTCGGCGCCGGCAGCGTCACGCCGCTGCAATTGGCCAGTGCGTACGCGACGCTCGCCAACGGCGGCTGGAGTCGCCCACCGATACTGATCGAGCGCATCACCGACGCCAATGGCAAGCTGCTGTTCGAGGCGCCGGCGGCACGACCACTGGCCGAGGAGCAGCGGGTGATCCCGGCGCGCAATGTCTACCTGACGTCGAGCCTGCTGAACGAGGTCACGCGCAGCGGTACCGCGGCGCGCGCGCAGCGTCAATTGCAGCGCAGCGACCTGTACGGCAAGACCGGAACGACCAACGATGCCGTCGATGCCTGGTTTGCCGGTTTTCATCCAAGTGTCGCCGCGGTTGCCTGGATGGGTTTCGACGATGCGCGCAGCCTCGGCGAACGCGAGTCGGGCGGCGGCCTGGCGCTGCCGATCTGGATCGATTACATGGCGGTCGCGCTGAAGGGCATTCCGGTTGCCCCAATCGCGCCGCCGCCCGATGGCTTGGTCCGATCCGGCGACGACTGGCTCTACGACGAATGGGCCGACGGCGGTTGGATCGTCCATATCGGCGCGGAGGCCGGCGTAACGCGCGCTCTCCCGAGATCGAGCGCGATCCCCGCCGAGCCGAGCACTCCGGTCACCAACGGCGCGCCGTGAACCACGAGGATGGCGCAATGAACAAGGCACTGGCCAGGCGCTGGCTGGTCGACAGCCCGGCCGTGGCCGAGGCACGGCGTGCCGGCCGGCCGTTGCTCGCGCTCGAATCGACGATCATCAGCCACGGCATGCCGTATCCGCACAATGTGCGCACCGCACGCGAGGTCGAGGCCATCGTCCGCGGCCTTGGCGCCGAACCAGCGACGATCGCGCTGATCGGCGGCCGCGTGCGCATCGGGCTGTCGGACGACGAACTCGATCTGCTCGGCCGCGCGACCGGCGAGGTCGCCAAGGTCAGCCGCCGCGATCTGCCGGCCATCCTCAGCCGAGGCAGCCTGGGCGCGACGACGGTTGCGGCGACGATGATCTGCGCCGAACTGGCCGGCATCGAGGTCTTCGTCACCGGTGGCATCGGCGGCGTGCACCGCGGCGCAGCGCAGACCTTCGACATCTCGGCCGACCTGCAGGAACTCGCGCGCACGCCGGTCGCCGTCGTCTGCGCAGGGGCCAAATCGATCCTCGATCTTGCGCTGACGCTGGAATACCTCGAGACCCACGGCGTGCCGGTGATCGCTTGCGGGCAGGACAACTTCGCGGCCTTCCATGTGCGCGACAGCGGCCTGCGGGCCGATTTCCGCATCGACGATGCCGCCGCGCAGGCGCGTTTTCTGCGTACCAAGTGGGACCTCGGTCTGGGCGGCGGTGTCGTCATCAGCACGCCGGTGCCCGGGGATGCGGCGCTGCCGCGCGACTATGTCGACCGCTGGGTCGCGCAAGCAATCGCCGATGCCGACGCGCAGGGCATCGCCGGCAAGGCGCTGACGCCGTTCCTGCTGGCCCGCATCGAGGCATTGAGCGGCGGGCGCAGCCTCGCCGCCAACATCGCGCTGGTCAAACACAATGCCGAGGTCGGGGCCCGGCTGGCCAACGCACTGGCTGCGGCCGGACATGGCCCGGGCGAGGTCTGAGACTGCGGCGGGCCAGGCTCGGGATCGCGCCTCAGCCCGGCCGACAATCCGGCGATGAACCTCGCCGAAACCCATCTGCGCCAGATCCTTGCCGCGATGGCGGGGCCGACGGCACGGCCGCGCGAAGACCAGACGGCTGCAGTGGCCGCGCTGGTCGAGCAACGGGCGCGGGTGCTCGTCGTGCAGGCGACAGGATGGGGCAAGTCGGCGGTTTACTGGGCCGCGACGTCGGCTCTGCGCGCAGGCGGCAAGGGGCCGACGCTGATCGTCTCGCCGCTGCTGGCGCTGATGCGCGACCAGGTCGCCGCGGCGGCGCAGGCCGGCCTGCGCGCGGAGACCATCAACTCGACCAACCTCGGTGAATGGGACGCGGTCTTCGACGACATCGCCGCCGATCGCCTCGACGTGCTGCTGGTCTCTCCCGAACGGCTCGGCAACGCCGGTTTTGCGAAGCGCCTGCCCGGCCTGCTGGCGGCGACCGGCTTGATGGTGATCGACGAGGCGCACTGCATCTCGGACTGGGGCTTCGACTTCCGCCCCGACTACCAGCGGCTGGCGAAGACCTTGCTCGGCATCGGCGCCGACACGCCGGTGCTGGCCACCACCGCGACTGCAAACGATCGGGTCACGCACGACATTGCCCGCCAGCTCGGCCCGCAGACCATCACCTTTCGCGGCTCGCTTGCCCGCTCGTCACTGCAGCTGGTGGTGGTACCCGGCCTCGATGCGCTGCAGCGTTACGCCTGGGTTGCCGATGCGCTCGATGCCTTTGTGGGCTCCGGCATCGTCTATACGCTGACGGTCGCCGAGACCGAACGGCTGGCCGGCTTTCTTCGTTCGTGCGGATTCGAGGTCGCGGCCTACTACGGTGGCCTGGAGGCCGGCATTCGGCAGCAGGTCGAGGATGGGCTGCGCCGCAATGCGCTGAAGGCGGTGGTCGCAACCTCGGCGCTCGGCATGGGCTACGACAAGCCCGACCTCGCGTTCTGCATCCACGTCGGCTCGCCGGCCTCGCCGGTGGCCTATTACCAGCAGGTCGGCCGCGCCGGCCGGGCACTCGACGAAGCCGTCGCGGTGCTGCTGCCGGCCGAGTCCGATCAACGGATCTGGGACTATTTCGCGACCGCCGGCGTGCCCGACGAAGCACGCGTCGGGAAGATCATCGATGCCCTGACCGACAAGCCGCAGAGCCTGCTCGAACTCGAAAATGCGACCACGATGCGTCGCGGGCGGCTCGAGGGCCTGCTGAAGATCCTGGCCGCCGACGAGGTGGTGCAACGTCAGGGATCGGCCTGGGCCCTGACCGGCAAGGCATGGACCTTCGACGACGAGCGCTGGCAGGCGCTGGCGCAGGTGCGCGAACGCGAGGCAGGGTTGATGCGCTCGTTTGCTGCCGGCGAGGGTTGTCTGATGCGTTTTCTGCAGGAGGCGCTGGACGACCCCGCGCCGGCCGACTGCGGGCGTTGCAGCGTGTGCACCGGCAGGCTTCCGGGCCCCGGCGCCAGCCCGGCCGCAGCGCGCACCGAGGCGGCGCGCGTGTTCGCGCGTGGCCAGGACGTGGTCATCGAGCCGCGCAAGCTGTGGCCGAGCGGCGGCGCCAGCAAAGGGGGCCGCAAGGGGAAGATCGTCGGCTGCAGCGAAGGCCGCGCACTGGCTTTCGCCGATGACCCCGGTTGGTCCGACGTGCTGCTGCCGCTGTTTGCCGCGCCAGACGGAGCGGCGCCCCGGCAGTTGCTCGACGGGCTGATCGGCATTCTCGGCCGCTGGCGGCGCAGCTGGGGAGACAGGCCGGTGGCGGTGGTGCCGATGCCGTCCGATCAATACCCGCAGTTGATCGGCTCGATCGCCGCACATGTTGCGCAGGTCGGTCGATTGCCGCTGGTCGGCGCGCTGCAACTGTCCGGACGCCTGCCCGACGCCGACATCGCATCGGGTGCCAAGGTGGCTGCGCTGGTCAGGGCGTTGTCGCTGCGATCGGACGTCGAGGTGCCGGGCGGTCCGCTGCTGCTGGTCGGTGCCCGCTACCGCAGCGGCTGGTCGATGACGGTGGCGGCCGCGCTGCTGCGCGAGGCCGGCGCCACTGCGGTGCTTCCGCTGGTCCTGCACCAGCTGCCTTGAGCCGGTGGCGCAGACGGCGGCGCGGCAGGGTGCAGAATCATTTGTGATGGTGACCGCCACCTTCCGCTTCTAGCAGCGGCTGAACGACTTTTGGTTGCCGATGCACAGCTCGGCCGCATTGCATTGGACTGCAGCCGCGATCCCGTCAGCCGTTCCGCCGCGCCACCCAGTAGGTGCCGCCTTCGGGGCCGTAGCGCTCGTCGTGCGGCACATTCGCCTGCAGGTGGAAGCGATCGCCGGGTACCAGCCGGCGCGTCGGCCCGTCCTGTTCGGTCAGCCACATCTCGCCCTGCACGAACAGTGCATTGGCTTCGAACGGATGGCTGTGCGTCGGGACGATCTGGCCGGGCTCCCAGCGGCGCTCGATGACCTCGTCATAACCCTCGGCGAGCATGCGGTCACGGAATGTCTCGAATGTGGTGTCGATGGCGGTCACGGCGGCTTGGCTGGGTTTGTTGGACGGGTCGCCATCGTGCAACCGATCGGCAGCATTGGCAATTGAAGATCTTTGATTGCAACGATTGATGAGGGCTGCACTGTCCAGGCGCACCCGCGGCGGCCAAGGCGACGCTGAATAAGTCCCCGTGAATGAGCGCGCTTCGGTTTCGGATGGGGTGCAAGGCGCAAACCGCAGCCATAGCGCCAGCCATGGCGAGGATTTGCAACGCAGCAGACCGCCGAAAGCGAGGATGCGCTCGCCGTGAGGGACTTGTTCAGCGTTGCCTCAAACCTTCGCTGCGCAGTTGACCATCCACAACACGCCGAAGCGGTCGGTCAGGCTGCCGAAATAGTCGCCCCAGAACATCTCTTGCAGCGGCATCTGCACCGTGCCGCCGTCCGCGAGCGCCGCGAACAATCGATCCGCATCGGCGCGGGTATCGGGTTCGAGGTTGATCGACACGTTGTTGCCGGCATTGAGCTTGAAACCCATCGACTGCGGTGCATCGGTGCCCATCAGCACATGGCCGCCGAGGATCGGCAGTTCGACATGCATCACCAGATTGCGGTCGGCTTCGGGCAGCGGCGGCTGGCCCGGTGCGCTCGGCATCTCGCTGAAGCGATGCAGCGGGCCGTTGAATTCGGTGCCGAAAACCGAGCGGTAGAAAGTGAACGCCGGTTCGGTCTCGCGGACGAAATGGAGGTAGGTGCTGACGCGGGCCATCGCAATTCTCCTTGGATCATCGAACACCGATGATGCCGCAGTGCCGACACCGCTGCCAGCATCGTGCGTCGAACTGCCGCCAAAAAGGGCCTGCACTCGACGTGTCCGGATGGCGCGGCGCACAATCGGCCATGGCCACCCGCCGCGCGCTTGCGCGGGCGTGTGCCGCCATCGCCACGCTGCTGCTCGTGCCGGACGCACTGCCAGCAGGCGAAGCGGCACACGATGCCGCGACCTTCCGCGGGCCGCTGCTGCGGCAGATGCTCGCGTTCGGCCCGTGGCCGCCCGCGATCCGCACCGATCCGAGCAACCGCCTGTCCGGTGACCCGTTTGCGATCGATTTCGGCAGACGCCTGTTCTTCGACTCGATGTTGTCGAGCAACGGTTATGTGGCGTGTGCAAGCTGCCATCAGCCCGACCGCGGCTGGACCGATCTGCGCGCCCGTGCGCAGGCGCTCGGGCCGTCGCGGCGCAATACGCCACCGGTCGAGAACCTGGGCTTGCAACGGTGGTGGGGCTGGGCCGGCGCCAGCGACAGCTTGTGGATGGCGACGCTGCGCCCGCTGCTCGACCCCGATGAAATGAATTCGAATCCGCGGCTGGTCGCGCGCCGGCTGTCGCTCAATGCCGACCTCGGCTGCCGCTACCGCAGGCTGTTCGGTCCGCTGGGTGACCGGCCGGACGACGCGGTGATGGTCAATCTGGCAAAAGCGATGGCCGCATTCCAGGAGACGCTGGTGACCGGCCGCACGCCTTTCGACGATTTCCGCGATGCGCTTGCGGCCGGCAAGACATGGGCAACGGGCCGCTACCCGGCAGCGGCGAAACGAGGGCTCGCGCTGTTTGTCGGCAAGGCGCAGTGTTCACGATGCCATTCGGGCCCGGCTTTCAGCGACGGCCGCTTCCACGTCACCGGCGTCGCAATGGGCATCGCCTGGGCCGAGCCGGACCCAGGTCGCGTCGACGGTCTGCGGCGCCTGCGCACGAGCGGGTTCACACTGCGCGGCGCGCACAATGATGACCCCGCGCGAGCGCTGCCGCCGGCACTGCCTGCGCCAGTGGACGATGGCCTGCTGCGCGGCGCGTTCCGCACGCCGGGGCTGCGCAATGTGGCGGTGACCGCGCCGTACATGCATGACGGCAGCCTCGACACGCTCGAGGCCGTCGTCGCGCGTTATGCGCAGATCGGCCCGCGGGTGCCGGCCGACAGCGGCAAAGCCGAATTGCGAGTACCGACGCTGAACGGCCGCGAGATTGCCGATCTGGCTGCCTTTCTGCACACGCTGACCGACGAGCGCGGCGCGTCGCGCATGCCGGAAGCGGCCGCGCCGCCGGCATGCGACTGATACCGGAAGGGCAGCTGCTTGTGGCTTGACGACGATCAAGCCGACTGACCTGCACGACCACCAGAATGCAGATTCCTGAAGCCCGAAGGAGTCCACATGAGACGCCATCTTTATGCCGCCGTGACTGGCCTGATGCTTGCCACCTCCGGCTGCTCGCAACCCAACGCGGGCATGGGCCCCGGCATGATGGGCGGCTACGGTGGCCATGGCATGGGCCCCGGCATGATGGGTGGCTACGGTGGCCAAGGCATGGGGCCCGGGATGATGGGCGGCTACGGCATGGGCCCGGGGATGATGTGGGGTTACCGCGGCGGCGCACCGTTCGTGTCCTTGGACCTCAGCGCCGAGCAGCGCCAGCAGATCGACGCCATCCTCGAAGAGAGTGCAAAGGCACGCTGGGCGCTGATGGGCACGATGCACCAGCAGGAGTTCCACATGCACGCGCCCCATGGTGCGACAGCGGGCGACGAGCAGGCCGCGCGCAAGGCCTACCAGGCGATGGCCGAGGCGCACAAGGCGATGTTCGAACTGAGCCTCGATACGCGCAAGCGCATCGACGCCGTGCTGACCAGGGAGCAGCGCGACAAGCTGCGCAGCAACTGAGCGGCTGGCCGGCCTGGCCGGTGATCAGGTCGTGCAACGCCGGCCGCGCGACGGCGACCGACAAACGAAGCCTCAGCCGCCCCGGTCGTGCGCGAACACGATTGCCTCAGCACGTGTGCGCAGCCCGAGCTTGTCGAGGATGCTCGACACCTGGTTGCGCACGGTTTTTTCGCTCTTGCCGAGTTCGATCGCGATGCTGTGGTTGTCGAGTCCGCGCGCAACCAGGCGCAGCACCTCGCGCTCCGCCGGCGTCAGCGGGTCGTTCGCATCCCCTGTGCCGATGAACGCAAACAGTTCGGTCAGGAAGGTCGTCCAGGCCGGCTCGTCCTCGAGCAGCACATGGTTGTCGCTGTCGAGCGGCAGGAAGCGGGCACCGGGAATCAAGCCGGCCAGCAGCCGCCCCTCCTCGAATGGCACCGCGGCATCGCCGCGCGCGTGAATCACCAGCGTCGGCACTCGGACCTGCCGCGCCAGATCGGTGACGTCAACCTGCTGGAAGGCTTCGAGCAGCCGCGCCGCATCGTCGGCACTCGAGGTCAGGCGCTGCAGATCGGTCCACCAGCGCAGCTGCTCGGTCGTGCCGCGAGGGATGAAGCGGCGCGTGAAGACTTCGCGGAAGGCCGGATTCTGGCCGCCCCAGCCGACCCGAATCAGGTTTACAAGCGTCTGCGCCTCCAGCCGTGCGGCATCGCTCGGCTCCCGCCGCAGTGCGCCGCGTCCGTAGGCGCCCATCAGCACCAGGTGCGACACCCGCTCGGGATGCGCGACCGCATAGCGGATGGCGGCCGCGCCGCCCTGCGACATCGCCAGCAACGCGACGCGCTCGAGGCCCAGCGCCTCGATCACCGCGCCGAGATCGCCGACCCAGGCATCGAGCGAGTAATCGGCGACGCCGTGGTCCGACAAGCCGCAGCCGCGCTGGTCGTAGCGGATATAGGTGTGGTGGCGCGACAGCGCGTCGAGCCACGGCCGCCAGACCGGGCTGGCGTTGTCGTCCTCGACGTGGGTCAGCCAGTGCGCCGCGCGCAGCAGCGGCGGCCCGCAACCGATCGACGCGACGGCAATCCGCACCCCGTCGGGCGAGGTGATCAGGCGGATGCGCTGGCGGCCCGGCATGGCCGATTGTCGCGCCGAGGGACAGGCACCCCAAACAGGCGTGGCATCCGAGCCGTACCGACGCCTGGCGCGGGACAGCTGCCCCATGCGCGGCCGGCGGCCGGCAGCGACCATCGTGTCACGTCGATCCGACGCGATGACACGAGGAGAGCCTGATGCAACCCGAACTGCAATCCACCGATTCAGCCCGTTATGCCCGCACGATCGAGGCATCGAAGCGGATCCGCTGGGACATCGACCGCGACGTGATCCGCGGCCGCAACTTCGACTTCAGCGACAGTTTTCTGCCCGACGGGCTGTCGCTGGCCGACGAGCTGGCCTTTCTCGACCCGGCCCAGCGCCGCCTGTTCGGCCAGGTCCAGGGCCGCACCTACGCGAACATGTTTGCGCTGGTCGAGCGCTTCATCGGCGCGATGATGCTGGAGCAAAGCCGCGACCACCGGCTCGGCGACCAGATCGCGCTCGAGGCGATGGTGCGCGTGACCGACGAAGAGCTGAAACACCAGGAACTGTTCCGCCGCATCGAGCGGCTGGTCGCAGAGGGCATGCCCGACGGATACCGCTTCGACGTGCCGGCCAACGACGTCGCGGCCTTCGTGCTCGGCAAGTGCGATTGGGCGGTGCTGGCGCTGACCTGCCACATCGAGCTGTTCTCGCAGGCGCACTACCGCGCCAGCATCGCACCCGCCGACGGCCTGTCGCCGCTGTTCAAGGACATCTTCCTGTTCCACTGGAAGGAGGAGTCGCAGCATGCGATCGTCGACGAACTCGAGTGGACGCGCGTCGACCGCAAGCTGGCGTCAGACGCCGAGCGTGATGCCGCGGTCGCCGACCTGATCGCGCTGGTGCAGGGTGTCGACGGCATCCTGCAGGCTCAGGCGGCGGCCGATGCCGGGTATTTCCTGCGCATCGCGCAGATTCCGGACGCCGATCCACGCGCCGAGGCGGTCTGCAAGACGTTGCTGAAGGCCTACCGCTGGCAGTACATCGTGTCCGGCGCGATGCAGCCACGCTTCCAGCACCAGCTTGCCGGGCTGGTCAGCGCGGCGCAGCTGCAGCGCATCCAGGCGGCGCTTGAACCGCTGGCCTATGCCGTTCCGGACCGCTCCGAGGCGGTGCACGCGATGACGCATTAAGGTTGCGCGGCCGGCACGCCGGCCGCGCAGGTGGTGGCTCGAATCAATCGAGCTTGGCGCCAGAGGCCTTGACGACCTCGGCCCAGCGCTGGATCTCGCTGGAGACGAACTTGCCGAAATCGGCGCCGTACAGGTTTGGTGTCTCTGCGCCGAGCGCTGCCCAGCTCGCCTTCAGTTCGTCGGACGCCATTGCCTTGCTCATCAGGTCGCGCATGCCGTCGATCGCCTCCTTCGGCGTGCCCTTCGGCGCCCACAGGCCGTACCAGGTCGAGACCTTGTAGGTCGGCACGCCGGCCTCGGCGGCGGTCGGCAGGTCGGGGAAGCCTGGCGCACGCTTTTCGGCGCCGATCGCGATCGCCTTGATGCGGCCGCCCTTCAGGTGTCCGGCCGACGAGCCGAGGCCGTCGAACATCATGTCCACCTGGCCCGCCATCAGGTCCTGCAGCGCCGGGCCGGCGCCGCGATACGGGATGTGCGTGATGAAGGTCTTGGTCTGCAGCTTGAACAGCTCGCCGGCGAGGTGGTGCGAGGTACCGTTGCCAGCCGAACCATAGTTCAGCTTGCCCGGGTTCTTGCGGATGAACTCGAGCAGGCTCTTCAGATCCGTCGCCTGAACCTTCTGCGGGTTGACGACGATGACCTGCGGCACGCTGGCGATCAGCCCGACCGGCACGAAGTCATTCTCCAGGTTGTAGTCGAGCTTCGGATACATCGACGGGGCGATCGTGTGGTGGACCGCACCCATGAAGAACGTATGGCCGTCCGGCGCGGCGCGCGCGGCGGTCGTCGCACCGACGTTGCCGCCGGCGCCGCCGCGGTTGTCGATGACGAACTGCTTGCCGCTGAGCTTGGTCGTCGCGGCGAACAGTGGCCGCGCAAACGCGTCGGTGCCTCCGCCGGCAGGGAAGGGCACGACGATCGTGACCGCGCGGCCGGGCCAGGTCTGCGACCAGGCGGCCGGTGCCGTCGCAGCCAGGGCGGTTGCGGCGATCGACAGCAGTGCCTGGCGACGCGCGAATTTCGGAGTGAAGGGGGTCATCTTTGTCTCGGTCTCGTTGTGGTGGGATGTCGGATCGGGCGCAAGACTACATCAGCCGGCTGCGCGCCGGGCGCAATCATGCCGTGGCGGCGATTCCCTTGCTTCAGCCGGATTGCCTGTTGCAGTGGCGGTGGCCCTGCGCGGCCCCCAGGTCGACGCGCCGATCGCCGCCTTTCAGCTTTGCCGGGCGTTCCCGGCAGACCGGGCTTTAGGTTGCTAGCATCGCGCGATGCTGCGCCATCTTCTTGCCTTTTTGATCCTTGCCGTTGCCGGCGCCGCCGCGGCGCAGGACGACGTTCCGTTCGTCACGACGCCCGACCATGTCACGCAGACGATGCTCGAACTGGCCGGTGTCGGCCCCGCCGATCATCTGATCGACCTCGGCTCTGGCGATGGCCGCATCGTGATCACTGCGGCGCGCCGTTTCGGTGCCAGCGGCCAGGGGGTCGAGATCGTTGGCGAGCTGGTGCGCAAGAGCCGCGACCTGGCGCGCCGTGCCGGCGTCGACAAACGGGTCGAATTTCTCGAGCAGGATCTTTTCGAGACCGACCTCAGCCGCGCGACCGTCGTCACGATGTATTTGTTGCCGACGGTCAATCTGCAGCTTCGCCCCCGCCTGCTCGGTCTGCGCGCGGGCACGCGCATCGTCTCGCACGACTGGGACATGGGCGACTGGAAGCCTGACCGCACACGCCGCGTCGCTGTGCCGGACAAGCCGCTCGGCCTCGACAAGGCGTCGACGCTGTTGCTGTGGATCGTGCCGGCGCGGGTGCATGGCAACTGGTGCTCTGGCGATGCCCGGCTCGATCTGACGCAGCGTTTCCAGACCTTTTCGGCCACGCTGACGCGTGGCGAATCGACGGTACCGCTGTTGGTCTTCGACGGTCGCATCGACGGCAAAACACTCGCGGCAGACGGTGTTTTCGGCGCGAGTCTGCAGGTGCTCGACAGCGGACAACTCGAGCTGCGCTCGATCAGCCAGCCGGCGCAGGACCTGGTCGGTCGGCGATTCGTGCGTTCGGACGGCGCAAGCTGCCGCTGAGAACCGACTCGGCGAGTCGGCTGCAGGCCGCGAGGGCCGCTGGCAACGGAACCCGCCCGGAGTGGCCTTGCATTGTGCTCAGCTTCAGACAGCGCGCCCCTTTTCAGCCGGCCGTCCATTCGTGTACCGGCGCGCCATCGGCCTGCCGCGCGGTGTATTCGCGGGTCAGTCGGGCCATGTCGGCGCCATGGCGCGCGACGAAGGCGCGTTGCCAGTGTGCGCCGGTGCGCCCGGTCTCGACGCGCGCCTCGATGGTCCGCAGCCACCGGTCGGCCAGCGCCGGATCGACCTGCAATGAAGCGAGCCCGGCGCGTGCGGCGTCGATCAAGCTGTCGAGGATCAGCTGGCGCAGTCCGGTCTGCTGGCCGGCGAGCCACTGCACGTCGGCGGCGAGGCCGAGGCGGGCAGCCTGATAGAAATTGTCGCGCGCCGCCGTGAAGGGCAGGTGCAGCTCTGGCGGGTCGTCGGCATCGGCAAGGTGTCGCGTCAGGCCGTAATAAAACGCGATGTTGGCGATCATGTCGGTAATCGACGGGCCGGCCGACATCGGCCGGTGCTCGATCCGCAGGTGCGGCGTGCCATCGTCGTCGAAACCGACCAGCGGCCGGTTCCAGCGCCAGATCGTGCCGTTGTGCAGCCGCAGGTGGGGCAGGCGATCCGCCGGCTCGTCGAGCTCGATCGGCAGCAAGGGGTCGAACAGATCGACGTTTTCGGCAAAACATTCGAGCATCGAGAAGCCGACATAGCCGCTGCCGAACGAGACGCGCTGCAGGTCGCCGCGGTAGGACGCCGGCCGGGCACCGACGTCGATCGCCTGCTCGAACAGCGCAATCCGGCTTTCTTCCCACAGCGGCTGGCCAAACAGGAACGGTGCGTTGGCCGAAATGGCAACCGTCGCCGCCGATGCGATCAGCGAGGCGTTGTAGGCGCGGGCGGCGGCCTCCGGCGCCACCTGCAGATGAGCCTGCAACGAGGTTGCGCCGGCCTCGAGCATCACATCGGCGTGGCTGCGTACCAGGTGGTGGCCGTCGGCAGCTTCGATGTCGAGCCGGATCGGCCGTCCGCCACGGCTGCGCAGCACCTGCTCATTGATCGCCTGGTAACGCGTGCGGTCCGACATGTTGACGAGCGCGAGGTCGGCATCGACCAGCGTGGGCAAGCTGCCGATTGCCGCGACGCGCAGCCCCATTTCGCCGGCCACCTGCTGGCATTGCTGCCAGGTGCGCTGCAGATCGGCCGCCAGCCGTGCCAGCCCGCTGCCCGCGAGCGGCTGCGGGGCCACATTCATCTCGATGTTGAACTTGGCCAGTTCGGTGACGACATCGGGCGAGCCCAGGCGCTGCAGAAACTCGTCGTTGCAAGGCGCCGGGCGGCATTGCGAATCGATCAGCCAGGCCTCGAGTTCGAGGCCAGCCATCGGCGGGCGGCGCGACAGCGCACCGCGCTCGACGAGCGCGTGCAGGTGAGCGGTTTCGTCGCGCAGTCGGCGGGCGAAAGTCGCGAAGTCGTGTGCGCGGAAATGCCCCTCGGCAATGTCCTGACCCATCGGGCCATTCTCACCGCTATCGGCAAGGAGCGCGAATGATCGTCAACGCGCGCCGCCCGGCGCACCGCATCAATCCCGGTACGACGGATCGATGCGGTCCAGCATCCTGATCAGCGCCTGCCAGTCGCGCCCCTGCACATAGGAATCGTCGCCGGCGAACTGGCGGCAGGTGCGTTCGGGGACGCCGGCCGGCGATGTTCAGTCCATCCGCAGCCCAAGGTCGGTGGCCGCCTTCGGCAGCACGGCCAGTTCGCGCTGGATCACGGCGCCGAAGGCTTCGGGTGTATTGCCGGTCGCCGGCGCGACGCCGCCGAGCTCGTTGAGGCGCTTGCGGAACTCGGGCTCGGCGACGATCTGCGCGATCTTCTGGTTGAGCAGCGCGACGACCGCCGGCGGCGTCTTGGCCGGTGCGACCAGGCCGAACCAGACGTCGAAGTCGACACCGCCTTTGAGCCCCTGCTCGGTCAGCGTCGGCAGGTCGGGCCACAGGTCGGAGCGCTCGCTGCGCAACTGGCCGAGCGCGCGCAGTTTGCCGCCTTGCAGGAAGTTGCGGGCATCGGCGGTGCCGAGCAGGCCCCAGCGCACCTCGTTGGCCATCAGCGCCTGCACCAGCGGCGAGCCTCCCTTGTACGGAATGTGTGAATAGTTGCCGTCGGCATGGCTGTTGAGCAGCTCGGACGCCAGGTGCGACAGGCCGCCGGCACCAGCCGATCCGTACGGCAGTCCGTTCTTGCCGGCTGCCTTGCCTGCGGCGACGAGGTCCCGTGCCGTCTTGTACGGCGAGTCGACCGGTACCACCAGAACCAGCGGCGCGAGCGAGACGCGTGCGACCGGCACGAAATCGGCGGCGGTGAAGCCGGCTTTGCTGTAGGTGGTCGGGTTGATCGACAGCATGCCGGTCAGGCTCATTGCCAGTGTGTGGCCGTCGGCCGGGCTCTGCAGCAGTGTGACCATGCCCAGGTTGCCGCTCGCGCCGGGTTTGTTCTCGATCACGACCGTCTGCTTGAGCTCCTCCTGCAGACGCGGTGCGAGCAATCGTGCGGCGACGTCGGTCGCACCGCCGGCCGGATACGGGACGATGATCTTGATCGTCTTGGTCGGGAAGGCGGCCGACTGAGCGAGTGCGGGGGCGGCGGCGATGGCGGCTGAGCCGATCAACGCGGCGCCGGCAAGCAGGCGGAAAAATGTCATGCGGTTCTCCTGGGTGTTGTGGACGGGAAGGGGAAAGGAAGGGAGAAGAAAGGGTGCGACGCCAACCGCTCACGCAGGTCGGCTGCCGTTCTCGTACTGCTGCTGTTGCTGCTCCATCGCCTGCCAGCCGATCAGCTGCTTGAATTCGGCCACGGTCGTGCGGCCGCAGGGCAGGTCGGCCAGCGGCCGCCCGCGTCGCTGCGACAGCGCGTCGAGGTTGGTGCGGATGGCGTGCACCATGCTCATCAGCGTGACGAGCGGGTAGGTCGCGAAGGCGGCGACCGATTCGATTTGGGGACGGGTCAGCTGCATCATCCAGGTGCCTTCCATCAGGATCAGCGACAGCGGCCGCCCGCTCGCCTCACGCAGGCGCACCAGCCCGTCGTACGAGTCGAAGGTGCGCGAGATCGGCTGGACCAGATCGGCGCCGGCCTCGGCATAACGTGCCAGGCGCTCGATCGCTTCGTCAGGGTCGGTGGCATCGGTGCGCGCGACGATCAGCAGGTCGGGATCCCGACGAGCATCAACCGCGGCCCGGACCTTTCCGACCGCTTCGGCGATCGGCAAAGTCAGCGGTTGCGTCGCAGCGACCGGGCAGCGTTTTGGACTGATCTGGTCCTCGAGTTGCAATGCGGCCGCGCCGGCTTTCTCGAACGCACGCACGGTGCGTACGACATTGAGCACATTGCCATAGCCCGTATCGGCATCGGCGAATATCGGCTTGCGCACGACATTGGCGATGTTGTCGACCACACCGAGGTTTTCGCTCAGTGTGTACAGTTCCATGTCGGGCTGGCCGAGCAGCGCGGCCGAGACGCCGAAGCCGGTCGTGAAGACGCCGTCGAAGTCCGACTGGTCGACAAGCAGCGCCGACAGTGCATCCTGCGCGCCGGCGAACCAGACGGTGTCGCCGCTGGCGACGCGGCCGCGCAAGGGTTTTCGATCGATCATGCTGAAAGTCCTTTGGTTTGCGCCAGGCGCGTCTTCAGGTAGGGAATGAGACCACCGGCCTCGAGTGTTCCGCGCTCGGATGCCGACAGCGGCTGAAGCGGCAGCGCCGCACGCCCGCCCGATATCCGCACCGCAGCAGCAGTCCAGTCGACCTCGACCTCGTCGCCGCGCCGCGCCGCCGCGACGATGCCGGGACAGGTAACGAGCGGAAAGCCCATCGCGATCTCGCCGCGGAAGAAGCCCGGCGAAAACGACTCGGCGATGACGCCGGCGATGCCGAGGTGGCGCATCGCGCGCATCGCCGGGTAGTGCGGGTGGCCGTAGCCGAAATTGCGTCCGCCGACGAGCAGGTCGCCGCGCTGCACACTGGCTGCGAATTCCGGCTCACGGTCGACCATTGCGAGCTTTGCGAGCTCGTCGATATCGGTGATCTTGATGTTGCGCACGCCGATGATCAGGTCGATGTCGAAATCGTCCTCGTCGAAGACCCAGGCGATGCGGCCACGCAGATTCGGCAGGCTCATCGTGCTGCCTCCAGGTAGGGTCGCGGGTCGGCGATTCGGCCCTCGATCGCCGACGCGGCAACAACCGCGGCATTGCACAGATAGATCTCCGAATCGACGCTGCCCATGCGTCCCGGGGTGTTGAGCGTGCCGGTCGACACCGCGCGCTGGCCGTCGGCCATCGTCGCGATGCGGCCGTAGCAGTAGTCGCAGGTCGGCGAGCTGATGAAGGCGCCGGCCTCGACCAGGCATTCGATCAGCCCTTCGCGCGCCGCCTGCGCCATGATCGCCTGCGAGGTGGGCACCACGTGGAGCTGGAAGCCGGGTTTGACCTGGCGCCCGCGCAGCACGTCGGCCGCGGCACGCAGGTCCTCGATGCGCCCGCTTGCGCATGAGCCGAGGTAGCCGGTGTGCACTTCCAGCCCGAGGTGTTCGGACAGGTTGCGCGTATTGGCCGGGCTCGGTGGAACGACGACGATCGGCTCGAGTGCGCTGACGTCGATCGTGACGCTGCGCTCGTAGACCGCCTCGGGATCGGGATGGACCGGCTCGAGGTCGAGCTTGTTGCGGCCGTCCAGCCAGGCCAGCGTGCGCGCGTCGGGCGCAATCAGCATCGTGCTGGCGCCGAGGAACATCGCCTGGCCACAGATCGTCTGCCGGCCGTCGATGCTCATCGCGTCGATCACCGGACCACAAAGCTCGACCGCCTTGAACGCACAGGACGCCGGGCCGAGCACGCGCACGATGTGGTGAAACACGTCACGCGCCATCACACCGGGCTGCAGCGTACCCGTCAGCTCGATGCGCACGGTCGCCGGCACGGTCATCGCGAGCTTTTCGGAGACGAAGGTTTCGAGCACGCCCTTGCGTGCGCCGAAGGCGTAGGCGCCGAAGGCGCCGAGCTGGCTCACGTGGCCATCGAAATGCACGATGAACGCGCCCGGCGTCGCGTGCCCGAGTTCGGCCGCGACCTGATGGCCGATGCCCTTGCGCTCGTGCACCGCCACGCCCTGCGCGGCCCCCCAGGCGCGGGTGCCGCGGTGCAATTCCTCTTCCTTCGGTGCGGCGGCCGGGACCATGTGGTCGATGAAGAGGACGAATCGCTCGGGGCTCGACACCTGCTCGACGCCGAACTCCTCGCGGGTCTCGCGGAAGAAGACATCGGTATAGCCCGGGAAGTCGTAGGCGATGACAAAGTCGGGCCGGGCCTCGATCTCGTCGCCGGCACGTACATGCGCCCGGCCGCTCGCGCGGGCCAGGATCTTCTCGGTCATTGTCTGCGGGATCGGATCTGTTAGAGTTTCCACAATATGGCAATAGAATGGTTGGGCGGCTGACCGGGATTGGACTCCCCACATGGGCGGAGACGACTTGGTGACAACCCGAATGTTTGCCGCATGGTGGAAACAAGTGAAGTCAGAAGAAATTTCAATCGCACCCGGCGCTGCCAGCCCCGCCCGCAGTGGCACGCAAAGCCTGGAACGCGTCGTCGGCATGCTGCGGGTCATTGCCTCACGCGGACGTAACGGCATGCGACTGGGCGACGTTGCGGCCGCGAGCGGGCTGCCGACCTCCACCTGCTTCCGCATGCTGCAGCGGCTGGAGGTCGAGGAGTTGGTCGAGCGCCATCCGGTGACACGCAAATACTTTCTCGGCCCGCTGCTGCATGAACTTGGCCTGCTGGCGCGTCCGCGCTACCAGCTCGCGCAGCGATGCGAGTCGACGCTTCGCGATCTTGCCGAGCAGACCGGCGACACCGCCTACCTGAGCGAGCGGCGAGGCCTGGAGGCGGTGTGTACGGCAAGTGCGCTGGGTGACTATCCGATCAAGGCGCTGACGCTGGACGTCGGCATCCGCCGACCGCTCGGCGTCGGCGCTGGCGGGCTGGCGATCCTGTGCGCGCTGCCCGAAGCCGAAGCCGACGAGGTGATTGACGTGAACGCGCATCGTTACGGCAAGCTGTCGTCGCTCGATCCCGCGCAGGTTCGTGCTGCAGTGTGCGAGGGGCGGCAGCGCGGCTACGCGTTTCTCGATAGTGCGGTTGTGCCAGGAACTGCCGCCGTCGCCGTCGCATTTCCTTCGGACAACCCCGTCGCGGCGATCAGCGTCGCCGCGATCTCGGCTCGGCTCGATGCCGAACGCCGTGCCAGCATCGCAACCGACCTGCAGCGCATGTTGCGGCAACTGACACGCAGCCTGGCCGGCGAACGAGCAGGCGGCTAGCGCTGTCCGCTTCCTCGCTTGGTCGACGAAGTGCCACATTCGCCGAACCCGCCCGCCTGGCCCGTGGTCGCCCGGAACCCGTTCGCATGCGTTTGAAGCGGCATGGCCGAGTCGCGCCGGCGACCGGCTGATCCGGTCACGGATGCTGGTCTGCAGTTCCGTGACGAAGTGGCGCAGCCCAGGTTGCCATCTCTGTCAGGAGCGCAGGCCCAGCTGTCCTGACATGTTCCGTGACCACGCTGATCAACTTGAGCAAGTTGCCCGCGCCTTGGGGCCAAATCGCGCGTCGTGCCGCACGCCGGGCTGGAGGGGGCGTAATGATTGAAGCGCGCCGCCCGGCGCACCGCATCAATCCCGGTACGACGGATCGATGCGGTCCAGCATCCTGATCAGCGCCTGCCAGTCGCGCCCCTGCACATAGGAATCGTCGCCGGCGAACTGGCGGCAGGTGCGTTCGCAGACGGCGGCCGGCGGGTGGATCACCTCGCTGCCGCCGGCCAGCGCATTGATCTGGATCTGGCACGCGCGCTCGAGGAAGAACATCAGCTCGAAAGCCTCGCGCACGCTGCGCCCCATCGTCAGCAGGCCGTGGTTGCGCAGGATCAGCACATCCTTGCTGCCGATGTCGGCGATCAGCCGCTGCTGCTCGTCGTCGTCGAGGGCGATGCCTTCGAAGTCGTGGTAGGCCAGCCGATCGAGCAGCTTGAACGCATGCTGCGAGATCGGCAGCAGGCCGTGTTTCTGCGCGGCAACGCCGACGCCGGCGGCAGTGTGGGTGTGCAGCACGCAGGCGATCTCGGGGCGTGCGGTGTGGATCGCGCCATGGATCACGAAGGCGGCCGGGTTGATGTCGAGCGGCACGTCCTCAGCCAAGCGGCCGTGCACATCAACCTTCACGAGGTTGGATGCCGACACCTCCTCGTAAAGCAGCCCGAACGGATTGATCAGATAGTGCTCGTGGCTGCCGGGCAGACGCAGCGAGATGTGGTTGTAGATCCAGTCGGTCATCCGGAAATGGGCGATCAACCGGTAGCAGGCCGCCAGTTCGACGCGCGCGGCCCATTCGTCGGCGGGGACGTGCTGCTTCAGCGAGCGCCGCTGTTCGAGAAGTTGTTTCAGATTCGCGTTGTCAAGCATGTCATCTGTCTCCTTCGAAGTTGCAGTTCCGGTCACCGGTCAAGCGGTGCGGCAGCGTTCGATCACATCGGCCGGCAACTCGACACCCGGCAGGCCGCCGAGAAACAGATCGGCCACCACCGGCGCCATCTCGTGGTGGCCGAGCGGGCCGTCGGGGCGCAGCCAGGTGAACAGCCAGTTCATCATTCCGAACAGCAGCATCGTCAGCGGCTTTGCGAGTGTCGCGGCGTCGGCGGGCTGCCAGTCGGCGCGCGCGGCAACGATGCAGTGCGCAAAGGCCTCGACAACCTGGCGCTCCTTGCCGAGCACGCGGGCGCGGTCGGCCTCGCCGAGAAATTTGACATCCTGCGTCAATACGCCGTGGTCGTCGCGGGCCAGTGCATATTCCTCGACGAAGCGGGTGATCAATTGGCGCAGGTGCTGCTGCGGCGCCCAGCGGTGCGTCGCCGCGTCGGCCGCGACCTCGTCGACCAGCGCGACCAGCCGGCTGACATGACCATCGGTGATTTCGGTCAGCAGCTGGTATTTGTCGTTGACATAGTGGTACAGCAGCGGCTTCGAGATGCCGCAGGCCTCGGCCAGGCCGCTCATCGAGGTGGCCGGATAGCCATCGCGCGCAAACAGCCGCGCCGCGGTGCGGACGATGGTGTCGCGCTGGATCGCGAATTCGGCGGAACGGGAACGGGCCATTGCCGGTGCAGCCTCAACGCTGGTCGAGGCTGATCGCCACGCGGTCGGTCAGCGGATGCGACTGGCAGCACAACACGAAGCCCTGCGCCAGTTCGTCCGGCGTCAGTGCGAAATTGCGCTCCATCCTGACCCGGCCCGACAGCACACGGCCGCGACAGGTCGAGCAGACGCCGGCCTTGCAGGCATACGGCAGCTCGAGGCCGTTGCGCAGCCCGGCATCGAGGATCGACGGGTCGCTGCGCCGGCAGTCGATGCGGCGCTCGAGCCCGTCGATCAGCAGCGACACCACCGCATGGTCGGCATCCTCCGGCGCGTCGTGGTGGATCTGGCCGCCGGCCGGGCCGAGGCCGTCGCCGAAACGTTCGACGTGGATGCGATCGGCGTCAATGCCGGCCGCCGCCAGGCCGGCACAGCTGGCCTCGATCATCCCGGCCGGCCCGCAGACATAGGCGTCGTCGATGCCGGCAGCCGGCACCAGCGCCTGCAGCATCGCCTCGACGCGCGGCTGGTCGATGCGGCCGTTGAACAGTTCGGCTTCCTGGGCCTCGCGCGAAAAGACATGGTGGATTGCCAGCCGGTCGAGGTGGCGGTTTTTCAGATCGGCGAGTTCGTCGCGAAACATCGTGCTCGCCAGCATGCGGTTGCCATAGACCAGCGTTGCATGGCTGCGCGGCTCGCCGCGCAGCAGGCTGCGCAGGACCGCGATCACCGGCGTGATGCCGCTGCCGGCGGCAAAAAAGACGACGTGGCGTTGCCGGGCCGGATCGGTTTGCAGCACGAAACGGCCTTCCGGCGGCAGCACCTGCAGCGTGTCGCCGGGCGCGAGCTGCAACGCCGCCCAGCTCGAAAAACGGCCGCCCGGCAACAGGCGGATCGCAACGCGCAACGCGTTGCTGTCGGCGCTGCTGCCGCAGATCGAATAGTTGCGTCGCACGTCCTCGCCGGCGATGTCGGCACGCAGCGTCAGATACTGGCCCGGCTGGTAGCGGAATGTCTCGGCGACATCCGGGGCCAGTCCGTCGGTTGCAAAACTCAGCAGCAGCGCCTCGGCATCGCGTTCGACCGCGGTGATGCGCAGCGGGTGGAAGTGGACGCTCATTCAGATCGTCTTGAACAGTTCGAACGGTTCGCGGCAGGCGGTGCAGCGGTACAGCGCCTTGCAGGCGGTCGAGCCGAAGGCCGACAGCATTTCGACCGACGCGCTGCCGCAGCGCGGACAGTGGATGCCGCGCGGATGGAAAAGCAGCGGCTGCACAGCACCCGCCGTGCCGGCTACCAGATGCGCCGGCGGCGCGATGCCGTAGCGGCGCAGCTTGTCGTGTGCCTGCGGCGCCAGCCAGTCGGTCGTCCACGGCGGCGACAGTTGCTGCCGGATCGACACCTGTTCTGCGCCGGCGGCGTTCAGCGCGGCAACGATCGCGTCGGCAATCGCCTCGGTCGCCGGGCAGCCGCTGTAGGTCGGCGTCACCGTCACGGTGACGGCGCCGCCGGGATCCAGCGCAACGCCACGGACGATGCCGAGCTCGACAACCGACAGCACCGGAACTTCCGGGTCGAGCACCTGCTCGAGAACCGACCAGACGCCGGCCTCGTCGAGCGATGTTGACTGCACCGGCGGGGCGGTCTGATGATCGGCGGGTGCCATCACTCGCGTCACCACACCGCGCCGGGAAAGGCCCGCGCAACCGATTGCATCTCCGCGAGCAGTCGCCCCATGTATTCGCTGTGCCGACCGTGTTTTCCGCTGGAGAGGAAGGCGCTGTCGGCCGGCCGTAGCAGCGTGGCCTGCTGCAGCAGCGGCTCGACGCTGGCCGTCCAGTCGGCGTGCAGGCCGGACCAGGCCGGACCGAGGCCGCTGGCAGCCGCCTGTTCGTCGATGGCATCGGCGCTGAACCATTCGGCGGTATACGGCCACATCGAATCGAGCGCGGCCTGCATGCGGCGGTGCGATTCGTCGCTGCCGTCGCCGAGCCGCAGCACCCAGTCGCCGGCATGGCGCTGGTGGTAGCGGCTCTCCTTCGCAGCCTTCGCGGCAATGCCGGCCAGCGTCGGCTGGTTCGACCGCTCGAGCGCCCGCCACAACAGGAAGGCCAGGCTCGACCACAAATAGCAGCGCAGCATCGTCCGCGCAAAACACGGCTCGCTGCTGCCGGCGGCCGCATGGGGCAGTTCGAGCAGCGTCGGGTTGAAGAACTCGGCCTCGCGTCGTTGATAGGCCAATGCATCCTCGTCGCGACCGCGGCCTTCGAGCTGTCCGGCCAGCGTCAGCAAGGCACGCGCCTGGCCGATGTGGTCGAGCGCGATATTGGCCAGCGCGATGTCTTCCTCGAGGATCGGTGCATGGCCGCACCATTCGGCGAGCCGCTGGCCGTGGATCAGGCAGGCGTCGCCGAGCCGCAGCAGATAAACCACCTGTGGCGCCGGTGTCGGCGGCGCGGTGCGCACGCCGTTGTCGATTGCCGCCGCGTCGGCCATCACATGTGGTCCAGTTCGCTCGGCAGCTTGTAGAAGCTCGGATGGCGGTAGATCTTGTCCTCGGCCGGGTCGAAATCGCTGCCGCGGTTGTCCGGATCGCTGGCGACGATCTGGTTGGAGCGCACGACCCAGACGCTGCTGCCTTCCATTCGCCGGGTATAGACATCACGGGCGAGCTGTATCGCCATCTGCGAATCGCTTGCATGCAGGCTGCCGCAATGCTTGTGGTCGATGCCGCTGCGGCTGCGCACGAAAACTTCCCACAGCGGCCAGTCGGCCGGCTGCTGCCGTGCAGGCGTATTCATGCCGGAACCTCCGCGGCGCGCGCCGCCTGCTTGGCCGCGTAGGCAACGGCGGCTTCGCGCACCCAGGCGCCGCGCTGCGCGGCGGAAATGCGGGTCGCCAGCCGCTCGCGGTTGCACGGCCCGTCGCCGTTGATCACCGCGCGGAATTCGCCCCAGTCGATTGCGCCGAACTCGTGGCGGCCGAGCTGCTCGTTCCACTTCAGTTCCGGGTCCGGCAGGCTGACGCCGAGGATCTTCGCTTGCGCGACGCAGGCATCGACAAAACGCTGGCGCAGCGCATCGTTCGATTCACGCTTGATGCCCCAGCGCATCGACTGCTCGCCGTGCACCGATTCGCCATCCGGCGGGCCGAACATCATCAGCGACGGCCACCACCAGCGGTCGACCGCATCCTGCACCATCGCACGCTGGTCGTCGCTGCCGTCGCGCATCATCGTCAGCAGCGATTCGTAACCTTGCCGCTGGTGGAAGGATTCCTCCTTGCAGATGCGCACCATCGCACGTGCATAAGGGCCGTACGAGCAACGGCACAGCGGCACCTGGTTCATGATCGCCGCGCCGTCGACCAGCCAGCCGATCACGCCGACGTCGGCCCAGCTGAGCGTCGGGTAATTGAAGATCGAGCTGTATTTGGCGCGGCCAGAATGGAGTGCGTCGATCAGCTCCTGGCGAGCCACGCCGAGCGTCTCGGCCGCGGCGTACAGGTACAGGCCATGGCCACCTTCATCCTGCACCTTCGCAAGCAGGATGGCCTTGCGTTTCAGGCTCGGCGCACGGCTGATCCACTGGCCTTCGGGCAACATGCCGACGATTTCCGAATGTGCATGCTGGCTGATCTGGCGGATCAGCGTGCGCCGGTAATGCTCGGGCATCCAGTCGCGTGCCTCGATGAATTCTCCGGCGGCAATGCGTGCCTCGAAGGCCTGTTCGCGCGCGGTGTCGTCGGCGTCGGTGGCCGGCGTCGGCTTGCCGGCGGCGCGTTGTTCGGCGGCGATCTGGTCGAGTGCCTGCGTATACATCGTTGTTGCTCCTTGTCGCTTGCCGGCTCAGCCGCGCGGGCGCTTGTCGATCACCCGCCGCGCCTTGCCGACCAGCGTGCGTTCGATCGAATCCGGCGGGCCGACGACGACATGCGTGCTGACGCCGGTCAGGTCCTTGATCCGCGCCTGCAATCGGCTGGCGCTGGCGGCCGCGTCGACGGCGCCGGCATCGTGGGCCAGCTCGCAGCGCACCTCGACATCGTCGAGGTGGCCGTCGCGGGTCACGACGATCTGGTATTGCGCGGCCAGCCCGGGTTGCTGCAGCACCAGTTCCTCGATCTGCGTCGGGAACAGGTTGACGCCGCGGATGATCAGCATGTCGTCGCTGCGGCCAACGATCTTGCTCATCCGCCGCATGCTGCGCGCGGTCGGCGGCAGCAGCCGGCACAGGTCGCGGGTGCGGTAACGCACCAGCGGCATCGCCTGCCGGGTCAGCGTCGTGAAGACGAGTTCGCCTTCGGCGCTGCCGCTGGCCGGGTCGTAGGGCAGCACCTCGCCGCTGGCCGGATCGATGATCTCCGGATAGAAATGGTCCTCCCAGACAACCGGGCCATCCTTGGTCTCGATGCATTCATTGGCAACGCCGGGCCCCATCACCTCCGACAAGCCGTAGATGTCGACCGCGTCGATGCCGGCGCTGGCCTCGATCTCGTGGCGCATCGCCTCGGTCCATGGCTCGGCGCCGAAGATGCCGGTGCGGATGCTCATCTCCCGCGGGTCCAGGCCGAGGCGGCGAAACTCCTCGACGATCACCTGCATGTAGCTCGGCGTCACCATGATGATGTCGGGCTTGAGGTCGAGGATGAACTGCACCTGTTTTTCGGTCTGCCCACCGGACATCGGGATCACCGTGCAGCCGAGCCGCTCGGCACCGTAGTGCGCGCCAAGGCCGCCTGTGAACAGGCCATAACCGTAAGACACATGGACGATGTCGCCGCGGCGCCCGCCAGCGGCGCGGATCGAGCGCGCGACCAGATCGGCCCAGGTATCGATGTCGGCCTGCGTCGAACCGACGATGGTCGGCTTGCCAGTGGTGCCCGACGACGCGTGGATGCGCACCACCTGCTCGCGCGGCACCGCAAACATGCCGAATGGATAGTTCGCGCGCAGATCGGCCTTGCTGGTGAATGGAAATTTGGCGAGGTCGGCGAGGCTGCGGCAATCCGACGGGTGCACGCCCAGCGCATCGAACTGCTGGCGGTAAAACGCGACGTTTTCGTAGGCCGCCTGCAGCGTTGCCTGCAGCCGCTGCAGTTGCAGCGCCTGCAATTCGTCGGCGCTGGCGCGTTCGATCGGCTCGAGTTCTGCGGCGGCTCTGGAGACGGTCATCGGTGTTCTCCTGCATCGGCGGTGGCGGCCGGGCGCTCGGCGAGCGGCTCTCCGCCAAGCACCGTGCGTCCTTTCAGCGCATAGGAATGGCCACGGAATATCGCGACCTTGTCGCCGCGCTGGTTGAAGACCTCGCAGTCGTAGACGCCGAGCCGGCCGCCGCAATGCAGTTCGCGGCAGCGGGCAGCCAGCCGGTCTCCCTGCATCGCCGGCAGCAGCAGGTCGACGCTGAAACCCGAGGCGACGCTGACGACATTGCGCGAATTGCAGGCAAAGGCAAATGCCGAATCGGCCAGCGCGGTGATCAGCCCGCCGTGGCAGCTGCCGTGGCCGTTCAGCATGTCGGCGCGCACCTCCATCTCGATCTCGGCGGCGCCGGGCGCGATGTGGGTGATCCGCATGCCGAGCGCGCGCGTTGCATGGTCACGCTCAAGCATTGCATCGCGCACCGCCTCTGCCAGCGCCTGAGGGTCCGCCGGTGGCATCGAGGCGGCTTCGGCATGCATCGCCGGTCTGCTCAGCGGTCGCGAAAGACCGGTGGCCGCTTGGCCTGGAATGCCGCAACCCCTTCCGAAAAATCGGCCTGGCGGCCGAGCCGGCCCTGCACCGCGGCCTCGTTGCGCAGCGCGGCCTCGTAATCGAGCTGCTGCCCGGCATCGATGCTGCGGCGGATTTCGGCCAGCGCTGAAACCGGCATCGCTGCCAGCCGCTGCGCGAGTGTTTCGACCGCGTTGGCAAGTTCGCCATCGTCGACGACCTGCCAGATCAGGCCGATCTTCTGCGCGTCGTCGGCCGACAACTTGTCGCCGAGCATCGCGAGACCCAGCGCACGCGCGCGGCCGACCAGCCGCGGTAGCAGCCAAGTACCGCCACAGTCCGGGATCAGGCCGATCTTCGAGAACGCCTGGATGAAACTGGCGGACCGCGCGGCGACGACGAGGTCGCAGTTCAATGCGAAATTGGCGCCGGCACCGGCCGCGACTCCATTGACCGCGGCAATCACCGGAATCGGCATCGACTGCAGGCGCAGCGCCAGCGGCACATAGTGGCGCTCGACGACAGCGGCGATATCGGGCGTTTCGCCAGGGACCGGTGCCATGCCCGGCTCGTTCAGATCCTGGCCGGCGCAGAATCCGCGGCCGCTGCCGGTGATCACCAGGCAGCGCACGCCGGCATCTTCGGCCGCGGCGTCGAGTGCGCTGGACAAGGCCTTGTGCATCTCGACCGTGAAGCTGTTCAGGGCTGACGGCCGGTTCAGGCTCAGCTGCCGGACCGCGCCGGTCTGGCTGACGACGACCAGCGCATCGGCCGGCGACAGCAGCTGCGCAGCCGACGACGATGGAGAAGGGGTACTCGACATGACCGGACTCCGTTGGGGTGCCGCAGCGCGCGGCAAGTGGCTCGGCCGGCGTTTCGCTGACCGATCGGTCAATGATAGGTCATGGCCCCGGCCTGTGCATCCGGGGGAACACGGCCCTCGACGGGCTGGCCGCGGGGATCAGCGCGGCGCAGCGCTGCCGCCGAGGCGCCGTGCGGCATCTGCCGATGCGGCCTGCCATTCGCTCGCCGCCGCGTCGGCCTTGACCTCGCGGTGTTCGAGCAAGGTCCACGGGCCATTGGCCGATTCGCGATAGGCGGCAACGAGGTAACTGCTGCCGACCTTCATCAGCGGCGCGCCCTGCGCATAGCGGCTGAGCATGATCGGCTGGCCGGCCGGCATCGAAGCCGGTCCGGCGAGCAGCGCGCCGCGGATCTGCTGCCGCTCGCTGCGGCTGCCCGGGGAGACGGTGTCGATCGCATCGCAGCGGATCACCGCAATCAACCGGTCCGCTGGCGCGTAGGGCTGCAATTCCTGGTAGGTCGTGTCGTTGAACATCCTGTTGGCTCCCGTTGCGCCCGTGCCGGCGGCCACGGCGCAGCCGACGATCGCTGCGAGCAGCAGGCCGAGTGTGGCGGAATGGCTCGTTTTCACAGTTCCTGCGCTCCCTTGCCGACCCGCGGCTGGCGCCAGATCCTCGACAACGCGAAGGCCTTGCGGTGCTGGCCGTTGATCAATACCTCGATGTAATCGCCCTCGACGGGGATGCCGCCGACGACGTGGTCCCAGCGGGCGCGGAAAAAGCAGCGGTCGGCCATCGTTTCATAAGCCGAGCTGGCCAGCACCGCATCGTCCGGTGGCTGCGCAACCTCGATCGCCAGGGCCAGCGCCTGGTCGGCTGGCATCGCTTCGCTGCCGCCGGTGGCCAGCACATCGAGGTACCACGACAAGGTCTCGCCGCTGCGTGCATTGAGCCTGACGCTGCAGTCGCTGAGCCTCGAATTGACGGCCAGTGTCATCGGCGCGCCGGCGCTGGCGGTCTGGCCACCGGCTGGCGACAGCAGCAGCCACTCGGCGGCCTCGGCGGCATCGAAATCCTTGCCGGCCAGCGCCGCTTCGCGTTCGAGCAGTGCCAGGTACCAGGTATTGGCGCTGTCGAGTGGCGCCGGGGCTGCCGGTGTTGCGTCAGCCATCGGCGGCCTCCTGCTCGATCGCCTGCGCGGCGCCCCGCGAGCGGCGTATCCGCAGCAACTCGCCGGTCTGGTCGTCGATTGTCAATTCAACCCACAGGATGTCGAGCGCGAGGCGGACGACCCATGCGCTGCGGTCGTAGACCGGGCCGGGCGGCGGCAATTCATCGCGCAGCGGTGCGCCCTCGACCAGTTCGACGATGCGCAGTTCGGCCGCCGCCGGTCGGTAGTTCGCCGGCACGCCATGGGCGGGCGCTGCCGCCTGTGCCGATGCGATCGCCTGTTGCGCGTTCATGTCGCCCCCTGCAGCACGCGCAGCGCCGCGATCTTCGCCGTGCTGCAGTTGATCAGGAACTGGATCGTCGGCGGCAGCCGGTGATGCCGCTGCTTGACCAGCACCGCGAGCATGTCGTCGCTGGTGCGGCTCTGGTCGACCGATTCGATGCGTTTGCCGACCAGACCGGTCGTCGCGCAGATCCGCAGCACCTCGGCCTCCGACAGCTTGTGGAAGGTCGCGCCTTCAAACCGTTTCGGATCATGGAAGAAGCGGACCTGGCCCTGCGCATCGACCTCGATGCGGATCTCGTTGAACTGGTGCCACGCAGCCATCCGTTCGACGTGGACGTGGCGCTTCAGCAGCCCATCCCAGGCGGTCTCGCGATCGACCGGCTGCAGCCGCACGGTGCCCTTCATCAGCGCGTCGAACTGCTGCTGGGCTTCGGCCCTGGCCTTCTTCTGCAGCGTGGCGGCATCGAGCAAGGGATGTCCTCCGTTGACGGTTTATTTGAACCAGCCGGCAATCGCATTGCCGATCGCGGCACCCATGTCGCTGATCGCATTCATCGTCGAGGTCCAGGCCTCGATCTGCCCGCCGCCGGCGCCATACAGGATCGGCTTCATGCTGGTGTAGTGATCGGCGGCGGTCGCGAAAAAGCAATCGGGGATCTTCGCAGGGTTCAGCTTGTAGGTGGCCCAGCGCTTGTAGAACTTGTCGGCCAGCAGCGGCGCCTCGGCATCGGGAATCGTGCGCCGGAATGCCAGTACGTTGCGTGTGCCGCGGCCGATCATCGCGTTGGCGAACGACGGCTCCCAGCCGGTCAGGCAGGTGCTCGAATAAAACAGGTAACGAGGCACGCTCGGCACGTTGGCTGCCGCCTTGATCTGCGCATCGCCGAAGCGCGGCACCGGGGTGATGTGGACGATGCTGCGCCACTCGGACTTTGTATACGTCGATTCGCCGGGATCGTTGACGCCGATGCCGGAGTTGTCGCTGCGTTTCAGCACATTGCCGTGGCTGGCCATGTGGAAGACATAGCTGTTGCGCAGCAGCGATCCCCAGTCGGGGCGGCCGATGCCGACCACTGTCAGGTTCTGCACCTGCGCCTTCGAGTGCCGCACGCCGTTCAGCACCGCGGCCACCGCATTCGCCTCCGGCAATACGCCGGCCAAGGTGCTGCTTTCGGCGACGCAGGGGTGCCAGTATTTGAGGGTCAGGCAGGCGGCGCGCTGTCCGGTGAAATCCTTTGGCGTCTCTTCGTTGAGGCCCTTGTAGTTGACGCTGCACTTGAAATAGTAGAAGGGCCGGTTCCAGGTCCGCCAGATATCGTGGCTGGCATCGAAGACCCATTCCGGCGGCTTGCCGGTCGCCGGGTCGACGACCTTGCCGCCCTGCACGACCAGGTCGTTGAACTGGCCCTCCTTGACCTGCGCGCCGCTGTGGCACAGGTGGATCGTCATCGATGCCGTGCTGCCGTCCGGCACATTGGTCGTTTCGCCGATCAGTTCGACCTTCGCTTCTTCCGGCACGACGTCGGTCGGTGGCGTCGCCGGCGGCCAGCCGCTGTTGTGGTCCGGCGTCACCCAGGGCTTGGACCAGCGCACCTTCAGCGTCGGCACCGGCTCGCCGGGTTTGGTGCCGGGTTTGTCGGGTTTCGGGCTTGTGCCGCCGCCACCGCCGCCGTTGTCATCACCTGGGCAATCGCAGGGCTGGGCGCCGGGACCCGGTTTCTTGCCAGGGCCGCCACCGGCCACGCCGCCACCTGCGGCGACATAGGCATTGCGCCACTCGCGACGCAAGGCGGCCTGCGTCGGATCGGTGGCGCTGAGCGGAATCCGGCTGCCGTCGGCCGCGATGAATTCCGGATGTTTTGCGTAGAACGCATCGTCGGCCGCCTTGACGGCGGCCGGGTCCAGCGGGCGCTTCAGATCGCTCATCCGGACGGCCGATCGAGAAAGACCTGCACCTCGTCGAGGCGGGCGACCTTTTCGGTGGCGCTCAGCGCGTCATCGTCGAGGATCTCGCCGGCCCACGGCTGCTTCGGATCGGTATCGAAATCCTCGCCATGGCGCAGCATCAGGCCGCAATAGAAGCGGATATGGGCTTCGCCGACCAGACCATAGGTTTCGGCATTCCGGCTGCCGGTGTCGACAAGCTGGCGCATCGCTGTATCGTCGCGCGGGCTCGTCTGCTGCGGGAAATCCTGGCGCAACTGCGCAATCAGTCGGTCGACGAAAGCTTGCTTCTGGTCGGCACCGATGCGGGCGAACTGTTCGGCGGTCAGGGTCAGCATCTGTCCTCCTTGCCTGGGCAGGGCCACATCCGGCATGGCTGGTCACGCTGCAACGCGATGATCGGTCAATCGCGACCATAACGGAATCCCGCAGACGCGTCAGCCGGCAACGCCGGCCGGAATGTGACTTTTCGGCGCTTCCGGCCGTTTGCGGCAACGCTGGACTCCAGGGCGCGCTCGCCCGCGGGGACTTGTTCAGCGTCGCCTCACCTGTCGGCGGCCATCCAGTCGGCCCAGTGGTCGATGCAGGCGCGTATCTTCGGCAGCCGGTGACGCTGCGGCAGCATCACCGCATACATCGGCACCGGCTCGGTGCTCGCCTGCTCGGCCATCACCGGCAGCAATTCGCCGCTGGCGACCAGCCGCCGCGCGACGACATCGCTGAGCCGGCCAATGCCGACACCGCGGCGCACCAACGCGAGCACGATCGCCGAATTGTCGGTTCGCGTGTGGCCTTGCGCGAGGAACTCGCGGCGCTGCGCGCCGTCGGCGATCGTCCAGTGGTTCAGCGCCGGACTGACGCTGTAGCTGATCAGCCGGTGCCGCGGCAGATCGTCGACCGAGGTCGGCAGGCCGAAGCGCTCGGCATAAGCCGGTGCCGCATACAGCGAGCGCGTCATCTGGCCGATCCGTCTCGCGACCAGCGTTTCGCTGGCCGTCGTGCCGGTGCGGATCGCGACGTCGATGCCTTCACGCGACATGTCGACGATGCGGTCGTCGGCGGCGATGTCGACATGGATGTCGGGGTGGCGCTGGTACAGCGCGTTCAGGCTCGGCACGATCACCGCCTCGGCCAGCAGCGGGCTGACGCTGACCCTGACCCAGCCGCTCGGCCCGCTGATCTTGCCGCTGAGGTCGGCCTGCAATTGCGCGGTTGCATCGAGCAGCGTGCGTGCGTAGGCAAGAAAGGTGTCGCCTTCGTCGGTCAGGCTGAGGCCATGCGTCGTCCGGTGCAGCAGCCGCACCGCGCAGGCGCGTTCGAGGCGCACCAGCGAGCGGGTGACCTGGCTGACCGGCGCATCGCGCTCGCGCGCCGCCGCAGACAAGGTGCCGAGATCGACGATGCGGACAAAAAGCCGCACGTCATCGAGTTGGATCTGCATGCGCCACTATCGTCTGGTATTGCAAATAGTGCAATACGGATAGCGAATTTTGGTGGTTTCCGAGCGACTGGAGAGTACATAGAGTGCAACCCATCGGCACCCACAGGGAGACTCTGATGAACACCTTCAACGATTCCGACCGCTACACACCCGAGATGCTGGCGGCGATGCACGATGCAGCAAAACGCCAGGCCGCCGAACTGCGCGCGCAGGCGATCAGTGATTTCTGGGACCGCATCGGCGATGCATTGGCGACCCGGCAATGGCAGGCCCGCCGCGCCGCAGAGCGTTTTGCGCGCAGCCTCGCACGGCACGCCCGGCGGCGCGCTGCAGCGGCGCCGGCCAAACCATCGCAGGCCTGCTGCTGACGACGTCGCGCCGGCCCGTGCCCCTGGCCGGCCTTGCATCAGCGGCTGATGCGCGCGGCCTCGGCCTCCATCCGCGAGACCAGTGTTTCCATCTGCTCGACCACCGCCTGCACCGTCTCGCGTCGCGTCAGGTCGACGCCGGCCTTTTTCAGCTGCGCCATCGGGTGGTCGTTGCCGCCGCTTTTCAGCAGCGTCAGATAACGCTCGGTGGCCGCGGCGCGAGAGGCGGCATCGCCGCTGGTGATCGCGTTGAACAGTTCGGCCGACGAGGCAAAACAGGTCGCGTACTGGTAGACGTAGTAGGGCGAGTTGAAGAAGTGCGGTATCCGCGCCCAGCTGGTCTGGTAGAAGTCGTCGATCGTCACCGCGTCGCCGTAATAGTCTTTCAGCAGCCGGCCGTAGAGACTGTTCAGCACCGCGGTGGTGACCGGCTCGCCACGCTCGACCAGCCGGTGCGCCTGCAGTTCGAAATCGGCGAACATCACCTGCGTGTAGAAGGTGTTGACGATCGCATCGACGGCATGCTGCAGCAGCAGGAAGCGCTCCTTCGGGTCGCTGGTCTGCTGCAGCAGGTGCTCGAGCAGAAAACGTTCGTTCATCGTCGACGCCACTTCGGCGACGAAGATCGTGTACGACGAGGTGATGAATGGCTGGTGCGCGTACGACAACACCGTGTGCATCGCATGGCCGGCTTCGTGCGCGAAGGTGAAGGCCGATTCGAGCGTGTCGTTGTGGTTCAGCAGCAGATACGGCCCGACGCCGTAGACGCCGGCGCTGTAGGCGCCGCTGCGCTTGCCGGGTGTCTCGTAGACGTCGATGCGGCCGCCGGAGACAAATTTGCGGAAACGCTGCTGGTAGTCGGCGCCGAGCGGCGCAACCGAGGCCAGTGCAAGCTCGCGCGAACGTTCATAGGGGTAGCGCTGCTCGCTGCGGAAGATTGGCACGCTGCTGTCGTAGAAGTGGTAGCTGTCGAGCCCGAGCAGCCGCTTGCGCAGCCGCGCATAACGCTGCAGCGGCGCGGTACCGGCGCGGGTCGCCTCGATCAGCGTCGTCACGACAGCCGGCGGCACCGCGTTGTCGTCGACCGCGGCATCGAGCGTGCTGCCGAAGCGGCGCGCCTGCGCGAGAAACCAGTCGCGCTGCAGCACGCCCTGGTAGATCGCCGCATAGGTGTTGGCGGTTGCCGCATAGGTGCCGACATGGGCGGCAGCCGCTTTCGCACGGTCGGCCTGGTTCGGGTTGCTGTCGAGCAGCGCGCGGTAGTTCGCCGGTGTCAGCGTCACCTCGCTGCCGTCGGCCAGCGTGATGGTCGGGAAGCGGATGTCCGAGGTGCTCAGTTCCTGGAAGGCCTCGCGCGGCGATTGGGCAAAGCGGCCGGCCAGCGCGAGCAGCCGCTCGCCCTGTTCGTCGAGCACATGGGCCTGGCGGCGGTAGTTGTCGAGGATCGTGAAGCGATACGGCGCCAGTGCCGGCGTGCTGGCAATCCAGGCTTCCATCGTCGGCTGCGCGATCGTCAGCAGTTCCGGCGTGAACCAGGCGGTTGCGGTGTCGAATTTCGCGAAAACGGCCGAGACCTGCTGGAAGCGGGCAGCGACCTCCTGGTTGCGTGAATCGAGGTCGCGCTGCAGCTGCGGATAGCGGTAGACGAGGTATTGCAGCTTGCCGATCTCGTCATAGGCGCGGTAGGCATCGAGCACCGCCTGCGGTCCTTTTGCCAGCGAGCCCTTGCGTGCGGCGAACGCATCCATCTTCGCTTCCATCTGCCGCAGCGCCGCTTCCCAGGCCGGCCAATCCTTGAAGATCGGTGTCAGGTCCCAACGGTATTCAGCGGCGATGTCGGCGCGCTGGCGAACGTCGCTCCGCGCCTCGGCGGCGGCGATCGCATTGCAGGCAAGGCTGGCGGCGCAGAATAGGCCGGCGAGGGTGGGGAGGCGTTTCACGAAAGGCGATACCGAAGATGTTGCTGACGAGGGCGACTGTATATGGCTGACGCACGCTTTGCGATCGACCCCGACGTGGCCATCGCGGCGACGCTGCCGAGCGCGTTTTACCTCGACCCGCTGGTCTGCCAGCAGGTGCGGGAGAAGATTTTTGCGAGCGCATGGCACTGGCTCGGCCGGCTCGACGATGTCGCTGCGCCCGGTTCGCTGGCACCGCGAGAATTGCTGCCGGGTCTGCTCAACGAACCGCTGCTGCTGGCGCGTGACCTCGCCGGCAAGCTGCGCTGCCTATCGAATGTCTGCACCCACCGAGCGAGCCTGCTGGTGCAGCAGCCTTGCCGCGCCGACCACATCCGCTGCCCCTACCACTCGCGGCGATTCGAGCTCGATGGCCGGCTGCGCACGATGCCGGGCTTCGACGGCGTGCGCAACTTTCCGTCGGCCAGTGACGACCTTCCTGAACTCGCCTTCGGCGAATGGGCCGGCCATGGCTTTGCGTCGTTGTCGCCGCGCTGGCCGCTCGCGAGCTGGCTCGACGAGATGGCGCAGCGGCTGGCGTGGCTGCCGGCAAAGGAGTGGCCGGCCGATGCGAGCCGATCCCGCAGCTTCGAGTTCGATGCCCACTGGGCCTTGTATGTCGAGAATTACCTCGAAGGGCTGCACATCCCGTTTGTCCATCCCGGCCTGAGCGGCGCGCTCGACCCGGCCGGCTACCGGTATGAACTTGGCGAAGCCGCGGTGCTGCAACTCGCGCTCGCGCGCGACGGCGAAGCGGCCTTCGAGCCGCCGGCCGGCTCGCCGGACCACGGCCTGCGCGTCGCCGCCTATTACTGGTGGCTGTTTCCGAACCTGATGCTGAATTTCTACCCGTGGGGCTTGTCGGTCAACGTCGTCGAGCCGATCGGCATCGCGCGCACCCGGGTGCTGTTCCGCAGTTTTGTTGCCGATCGATCGCTGCTCGGGCAGGGTGCCGGCGGCGCACTCGATCCGGTCGAAGCGGAAGACGAGGCGGTGGTCTGCAGCGTGCAACGCGGCATCCGATCGCGCCTCTATCGACGCGGCCGCTATTCAGCCCGACATGAGCGCGGCGTGCACCACTTCCATCGGCTGATCGCTGCCGCGCTCAGCGCCTGAGCTCGTCGGTCAGCCTTCGGGCGCGAGCTTGTCCTGCGTGCGGTTTGCGAAGTCGGATGCGTCGTGGCGCTCGTGCAGCTGGCTTGCCGGATCGCCCCAGCGGCGATTGACCATGCGGCCGCGCTTGACCGCCGGCCGCGCGGCGATCTGTTCGGTCCAGCGCTGCACATTCTTGTACTGCTCGACCTGCAGGAATTCGCCTGCGCTGTAGAGCAGGCCCTTCGCTAGCGCGCCATACCAGGGCCAGACCGCGATGTCGGCAATCGTGTAGGCGTCGCCGCCGAGGTACTCGCTGTCCGCGAGCCGGCGGTCGAGCACGTCGAGCTGGCGCTTGACCTCCATCGCGAACCGGTCGATCGCATATTCGATCTTGAACGGCGCATAGGCATAGAAGTGGCCGAAGCCGCCGCCGAGGTAGGGCGCGCTGCCCATCTGCCAGAACAGCCACGACAGGCATTCGGCGCGCCTGGCCGGCTCGATCGGCAACATGGCGTTGCCGAATTTCTCGGCCAGGTAGATCAGGATCGCGCCGGATTCGAAGACGCGGATCGGTTGCGAACCGCTGCGGTCCATCAATGCCGGAATCTTCGAGTTCGGATTGACCTCGACAAAACCGCTGCCGAACTGGTCGCCATCGTTGATGCTGATCAGCCAGGCATCGTATTCGGCGCCGGCATGGCCGAGTGCGAGCAATTCCTCGAGCATCACCGTCACCTTGACGCCGTTCGGCGTCGCCAGCGAATAGAGCTGCAGCGGGTGTTGGCCGACCGGCAGCGCCTTGTCGTGGGTCGGCCCGGCGATCGGCCGGTTGATGTTCGCGAACTTGCCGCCGCTTTCCTTGTTCCAGACCCAGACCTGGGGCGGCTCGTAGTTCGTCGTCGAATCGTTCATGCAGGGCAACTCCAGTGGGGACAGCGCGCGGATTGCGCTTAGGCAGACGGCCGCTGATCGAAGCCGTCGAACTCGCCGTCGGCCGGAAAGACCTCGACCGAGGAGACAACAGCCGCCGGCGGACCGCGGCGCGCCCACGCGATGATGCCATCGACCGCTTCGGCGCTGCCCTGCACGACGGCCTCGACCGAACCGTCGCGCCGATTGCGCACCCAGCCCGACACACCGAGCCGCCGCGCCTGCTCGACCATCGACCAGCGGTAGCCGACACCTTGCACGCTGCCGCGGATCTCGAGCCTCGATGTGGTGGTGCTCATCGGTCAGAAGGTTGGCGGCATCGGGATGCCCGGGTCGGGTGTCGGCCGGTAGTCCCGTGCGGTCGTCGTTGCGACTTCATGCAGGCTGGCCTCGGCCCCGCTTGCCACTCAGATATCGAACTTCACCCCCTGCGCCAGCGGCAAGGCACCCGAGTAGTTGATCGTATTGGTCGCGCGGCGCATGTAGTTGCGCCAGGCGTCGCTGCCGGATTCGCGGCCGCCGCCGGTCTGTTTTTCGCCGCCGAAGGCGCCGCCGATCTCGGCGCCGGAGGTGCCGATATTGACGTTGGCGATGCCGCAGTCGCTGCCGCCGGCGGCGAGGAAGGCCTCGGCCTCGCGCAGGTCATTCGTGAAGATCGCCGACGACAGGCCTTGCGGCACCGCGTTGTGCATCGCGATCGCATCGGCGAGCTGGTCGTAGCGCATCGTGTAGAGGATCGGTGCGAAGGTTTCCTCGCAGACGATCGGCGTCTGTTGCGGCATCTGCACCAGTGCCGGCGCGGCATAGCAGGCGTCGGCAGCACCAGGGACTTCGACCCGCTCGCCGCCGGCGACCTTGCCGCCTTGCTCGCGGGCCTGCGCCAACGCAGCCTGCATGCCGTTGAATGCCGCCTCGTCGATCAGCGGACCGACCAGCACGCCGGAATCGCGCGGGTCGCCGACCCGCAGGCTGGCGCGCGCGCGCTCGAGGCGGGCGGCCAGTTCATCGTGGATGCTGGTGTGGGCGATCACGCGGCGCGTCGTCGTGCAGCGTTGACCGGCAGTGCCCCAGGCGCCAAAGGCGATGCCGCGCACCGCCAGGTCGAGGTCGGCACTCGGCGCGACGATGATCGCGTTGTTGCCACCGAGCTCGAGCAGGCAGCGGCCGAAACGTGCCGCGACGCGCGGACCGACCGCACGGCCCATCCGGGTCGAGCCGGTGGCCGACAGCAGCGCGACGCGCGGGTCGTCGACCAGCGCCTCACCGACCGCGGCGCGGCCGATCAGCACCTGGCTCAATGCATCCGGCGCCTCGCCGCCTTCGGCGCGGAATCGCGTCACCGCGGCGTCGAACAAGGCCTGGGTCGCGAGCGCCGTCAGCGGCGTCTTTTCGCTCGGCTTCCAGACCAGCGAATTGCCGCAGACGAGTGCCAGCGTCGCGTTCCAGCTCCAGACCGCGACCGGAAAATTGAAGGCGCTGATGACGCCGACGACGCCGAGCGGGTGCCACTGTTCCATCATCCGGTGGCCGGGCCGTTCGCTGGCGATCGTCAGCCCGTGCAACTGGCGCGACAGGCCGACCGCGAAGTCGCAGATGTCGATCATCTCCTGCACTTCGCCGGCGCCTTCGCTGGTCACCTTGCCGGCCTCCAGCGTCACCAGCGCTGCCAGCGTCGACTTGTGGCGGCGCAGTTCGTCGCCGAACAGCCGCACCAGCTCGCCACGGCGCGGTGCCGGCACATCTCGCCACGCCGTGAACGCTGCATGCGCGCGGCCGACGGCCGCATCGACCTGGCCGGCGTCGGCCTCGTGCACAGCCGCGCCTTGGCGGCCGTCGATCGGCGAACGGGCAGCCAGCGAGCCGCCGTTGTAAAGCGATTCGGCCACGCCGAGGGTCGAGAGCAGGGAGGCGGCGTCGGTGGGTCTGATGGTCATGGCGGTATCGATGGATGGCGCAGCGGCGCGGTCAGCTGATCGACTCTACATGGCGCGACTGCTGGTAGGCGCTGCCGAAACGGTTGGCAAGAAAAACCGGCAGTTCGATCTGTTCCTGGCGGACGAAGCCACGTTGCGGCAGCACGCCTTCGCGGAACAGGTCGACCGCGGCGCAGATGCCGGCCGCGGTGGTGATCTGGATCGCCGACAAGGGGGCGGTTTCGCTGCGATCGGCAAAGATCTTGCGGGCGAATACCTCTTGCAGCAGATAGCCGCTGCGCAAGCCGCTGACGGTGACGAAGACGAGCACGACATCCTGCATCGTGCCCGGCACGCTCTTGCGCAGGATGTCCTTGATCGTCTGCTGGTCGTCCTTCAATTGCAGATCCTCGAGCAGCATCTTCATCAAGGCCTGGTGGCCCGGATAACGCACGCTCTTGTAGTCGAGCGTGCGCACCCGGCCGGCCAGCGTGTCGCACAGCGTGCCGAGGCCACCGCTGGTATTGAAGGCCTCGTATTCGGTGCCGTCGAGAGAAAAATGTTCGAGTCCTTCGAGCGGCAGCACCTCGATGCGCTCGCCGTCGCGGATCGCCTCGCACGGATGGCAGTATTCGTTGATCAGCCCGTCGACGCTCCAGGTCAGGTTGTATTTCAACGCATTGGTCGGGAAGGCCGGCAGCGCGCCGACGCGCATCTTCACGTCGTGCAGCGTCTCGAAGCCTTTCGTCAGGTGATGCGCGACGATGCCGATGAAACCCGGCGCGAGGCCGCACTGCGGCATCAGCACGGTATTCGCGCCGTCGGCGAGCTGGCGGATCGCGCGGGTCGCCGCGACGTCTTCGGTCAGGTCGAAATAGTGGCAACCGGCCTCGCGCGCAATCGTCGCGGTCGCCACCGCGAGATGGTAGGGCAGCGCGTTGACAACGGTCTCGTGGCCGCCGCGCAGTTCGGCCAGCAGTGCATCGCCGTCGCTCGTGTCGACGGTGCGCACCGCGATGCCGTCGCCGGCCAGGCGTTCGAGCGCGGCCGGGTTGCGGTCGATCACCGTGACGCGGTAATCACCGCTGCCGGCCAGCAAGCACGCAATCGTCTGGCCGATGTGGCCGGCGCCAAGCAACGCGATCTTCATCAAAACGCTCCTGGTGATTGCAATGCAACCGCAGGATATCGCGACTGTCGACGGCGCCGGAGGTCTTGCGACCGCCCGGCGCGGCGCGCCTCAACGTTCGGCGTTGGCGTCGGCCACCGTCAGCGCGGTCATGTTGACGAGCCGCCGGACGGTTGCGCTGGCGGTCAGGATGTGCACCGGCTGCGCCGCACCGAGCAGCACCGGGCCGATCGCGATGTTGCCGCCGGCAGCGGTCTTCAGCAGGTTGTAGGCGATGTTTGCCGCGTCCAGGCTCGGGAAGACCAGCAGGTTGGCATCGCCGGCCAGCGTCGTATTCGGCATCAGTTGGCTGCGCTGCTTGCCGTCGAGCGCGACATCGCCGTGCATCTCGCCGTCGACCTCGAGTTCCGGCGCATGTTGGCGCAGCAGTTCGAGCGTCTGGCGCATCTTCAACGCGCTCGGCTGGTCGCTGGTGCCGAAATTCGAATGCGACAGCAGCGCGACCTTCGGCGTCAGGCCGAAGCGGACCATCTCCTCGGCCGCCATCATCGTGATCTTCGCCAGTTCGGCCGGCGTCGGGTCGTAGTTGACGTGGGTGTCGACGAGGAAGACCTGGCGCCCGGGCAGCAGCAGGCCGTTCATGCAGGCATAGACCTGGACGTCGGGCAGCCGATCGCTGCCATTCGGCGCGCGCAGGCCGATCACCTGGTCGATGTAGTGCAGGTGCTGCTTGGTCGTGCCCCAGGTGCCGCAGATCAGGCCGTCGACGCCGCCGGTGTGCAGCAGCATCGAGCCGATCAGCGTCAGCCGGCGCCGCATCTCGATCTTCGCGGTCTGCACCGTATGGCCCTTGCGCTCGGTCAGGCGGTGGTAGGTCTGCCAGAACTCGCGGTAGCGGTGGTCCTGCTCGACATTGACGATGTCGTAGTCAAGTTCTTCCTGCAGGCGCAAGCCGAATTTCTCGATCCGCTGCGCGATGATCGCCGGGCGGCCGATCAGCGTCGGCCGGGCGATGCCTTCGTCGACGATGATCTGCACCGCACGCAGCACGCGCTCTTCCTCGCCTTCTGCAAATGCGACCCGCTTCTTCTGCGCACGGCGGGCGGCGTCGATGATCGGCTTCATCATCGTCCCCGACGCATAGACGAACTGCTGCAGCTTGTCGCGGTAGGCGTCGAGGTCGGCGATCGGGCGCAGCGCGACGCCGCTTTCGGCAGCCGCCTTCGCCACGGCCGGCGCGATCATCATCATCAATCGCGGATCGAAGGGCTTCGGAATCAGGTATTCGGGACCGAAGCTGAGCTTTTCACCGACGTAGGCTGCGGCGACGCGTTCGCTCTGCTCGGCCTGCGCCAGGTCGGCGATCGCGTGCACCGCGGCAATCTCCATCTCGTCGGTGATCGTCGTCGCGCCGCAGTCGAGCGCGCCGCGGAAGATGTACGGGAAACACAGGACGTTGTTGACCTGGTTCGGATAGTCGGTGCGGCCAGTCGCCATGATCACGTCACCCCGCACCGCATGCGCCTCTTCCGGCGAAATTTCCGGATTCGGATTGGCCAGCGCAAAGATCACCGGCCGCGCGGCCATCGAGCGCACCATGTCCGCCTTCAGCACGCCACCGGCCGACAGGCCGAGAAAGACGTCGGCGCCTTCGATCACCTCGGCGAGCGTGCGCGCATCGGTCTTCTGCATGAACTGGCGCTTGTCGTCGTCCATCAGCTGGGTGCGGCCTTCGTAGACGACGCCGGCCAGATCGGTGACGAAGACGTTTTCGCGCTTCAGCCCGATCTTCAGCATCAGGTTCAGGCAGGCCAGCGCCGCCGCACCGGCGCCGGAGGCCACCAGCTTGACTTCGCGGATGTCCTTGTTCGCGACCTTCAGGCCGTTCAGCATCGCCGCAGCAACGGTGATCGCGGTGCCGTGCTGGTCGTCGTGGAAGACCGGAATCTTCATCCGCTTGCGCAGTTCGCGCTCGACATAGAAGCAGTCCGGGGCCTTGATGTCCTCGAGGTTGATCGCGCCGAAGGTCGGCTCGAGCGCGGCGATCACGTCGACCAGCCTGGCCGGATCCTTCTCGTCGATCTCGATGTCGAACACATCGACACCGGCAAATTTCTTGAACAGCACACCCTTGCCTTCCATCACCGGCTTCGACGCCAGCGGGCCGATGTCGCCGAGGCCGAGCACCGCGGTGCCGTTGGTGATCACCGCGACCAGGTTGCCGCGAGCCGTGTACTTGAATGCATTGTTGGGATCGGCAACGATTTCCTCGCAGGGCGCCGCCACACCAGGCGAATAGGCGAGCGCCAGGTCATGCTGGTTGACGACCTGCTTGGTCGCGCTGATCGCGATCTTGCCCGGCGTCGGAAACTCGTGGTAGGCGAGTGCGGCGCGGCGCAGTTCGGCGCGCTTGTCTTCGACGGACGGTGCGTTCGAGGCTTTATCGGGCGATTGGGACATGGCAGGGACTTTCAACAATTTCTCGCATGCGGGAAGGGGCCGGCCAGACAGAAACGATCCGCGCGAACCAGCGGGCAACGACGATGCGCTCGGGCGGCCGGATCTGCCGGCCCGGGCACCGCATTTTCATCCAGGAATCGCTCGAGCCCCGAAACACCGGTGGGCGGCCGGGTTCCGGGCCGCTTTCGCCCGCTTGCATCGCGGACCCTGGTGTTGTGCGCTCGAGCGGTTGATCGCGGTCGGCACGGCGTCCCGGGCGCGCGATTGCCCATCCTCCGATCGCGAAAAATCAGCGTCGAGGGTTTACCCGATTAGTTGACCCGGGTCAATTTAAAAACAGCGACCCAAGCCGGAAGATGCGGTCCTCGAAAGTTGCACCGCACCCCTGTCAGGAAGCGCTGAAGACTTCCAGTGTGGTGCATCGACCTAGGGAATGACCGGAGGCGGTTGTCCGACAAATCGACGGCAATTCGTCTTCTAATTTGAAAGACGCCCCGAATATACGGATGTACTGATGTAGCGTCAGATTCGGCCGCCGAAGTCAAGAACTCGCAGTTGACCACCACCAGGAGACAACATGTTCAAGAAGCCCACCCTTACCTCAGGTTCGAAGATCGTCCGCGCCGCACTGACGACCGCCGCATTGGCTGGAATCGGTTTTGCCGCGCCGGTGATGGCGGCCTGGGAGCCGACCAAGCCGGTCGAGTTCGTCGTGCCGGCGGGTACCGGCGGCGGTGCCGACCAGATGGCCCGGCTGATCCAGGGCATCATCGTCAAGCACAAGCTGATGAAGGAGTCGATGATCGTCGTCAACAAGTCGGGCGGCGCCGGTGCGGAAGGCTTCATGGAGGTCAAGGAGTCGAAGGGCAACCCGCACAAGATCATCATCACGCTGTCGAACCTGTTCACGACGCCGATGGCTACCGGCATCCCGTTCGGCTGGAAGGACATGACGCCGGTCACGATGATGGCGCTCGACCAGTTCGTGTTGTGGGTCAACGCCGACAGCCCGTACAAGACCGCGAAGGACTACATCGACGCGACCAAGGCCGCCGGCCCGAGCAAGATGAAGATGGGCGGCACCGGCTCGAAGCAGGAAGACCAGATCATCACCGTCGGCATCGAGAAAGCGACCGGCACCAAGTTCATCTACATCCCGTTCAAGGGGGGTGGTGACGTCGCGGTGCAGTTGGTTGGTGGCCACATCAATTCGACCGTCAACAACCCGGTCGAGGCGGTGTCGCAGTGGCGTGCCGGCAAGCTGCGTCCGCTGTGCGTGTTCGACGACCAGCGCATGCCGTACAAGGAGAAGGTCACCGAGACGATGTCGTGGGCAGACATCCCGACCTGCAAGGAGTCCGGCGTGCCGACCGATTACGTGATGCTGCGCGGCATCTTCATGGCTCCGGGCGTGACGCCCGACCAGGTGGCTTACTACAACGACCTGATGAAGAAGGTCCGCGAGACGCCGGACTGGAAGGACTTCATGGAGAAGGGCGCCTTCAACACCACCGCGATGAACGGTCCGGAGTTCGTCAAGTGGCTGACCACTGCCGAGGCGACGCACAAGCAGCTGATGACCGAAGCGGGCTTCATCGCGAAATAAGCCGCTGCGGGGTGCGCGCAGGCGTGCCCCGCTGCAGTGGTTGCGGCGGACCTGCCGCAACGGGGGCGGATGCGCTGCGGTCCGCCTGCTTTCAGATCAACCGACAGCCAGCAGGCGGGTAGTGCTTACCGCCGGCCGGGCTGTCTGCTGCCGACCCAGAGAGGCAGCGATTCCGCCGCACCGGCACCCTCGCCAACCCTGGAACGAAACATGTCAGACCACCAAGCATCGGCATCTCCGACCGTCGTCAACAACAACACGATGGATGCGATCGTCGCCGCCATCCTCCTGCTCATCGGCATCGTCGTGATGTTCGAGGCAAACCGGCTGGGCTCGTCCTGGACCGATGACGGCCCGGGTTCGGGCTATTTCCCGTTCTACATCGGTCTGATCCTGTGTGTCTCGGCGCTCGGCATCTTCTACCAGGCGGTGCTCAGCAAATCGAAGGACACCGGCGCATTCGTCGATCGTGAGCAGCTCGGCCGCGTGCTGTCGGTGCTGCTGCCGGCCGGCGTCTTCGTGCTGGCGATCACCTTCCTCGGCATCTATATCGCGTCGGCGGTCTACATCACGCTGTTCATGGTCATCCTCGGCAAGTACTCGAAGGCCAAAAGCCTGTTCCTCGGAGTGGCGGTTGCCGCGTTCTTCTTCGTGTTGTTCGAAGTCTGGTTCAAGGTCCCGCTCTACAAGGGCAATCTGGATCCCTTGGGCTTCCTTGGCTACTGATCTGTCAACCATCTACGTGGACGCCGGCAGGCGAGCCTTTTGAATACTCTGGAGCTGGACAAATGGAAGCACTTGGTTCATTGATGGAGGGATTTGCGGTCGTTTCGACGCCCGCAAATATCGGATTGATGTTCGTCGGCATCATCCTCGGCGTGTTGATCGGCGTGCTGCCGGGCCTCGGCGGCGCCAACGGCGTCGCGATCCTGTTGCCGCTGACGTTCTCGATGTCGCCGACTTCGGCGATCGTGATGTTGTCGTGCCTGTACTGGGGCGCGCTGTTCGGCGGCGCAATCACCTCGATCCTGTTCAACATACCGGGTGAGCCATGGTCGGTCGCAACGACCTTCGACGGCTACCCGATGGCGCAGCGCGGCAAGGCCGGGCAGGCGTTGACGGCGGCGTTCACGTCGTCGTTCGTCGGCGCCTTCGTCGCGGTGCTGATGATCACCTTCCTCGCGCCGCTGGTTGCGAGCTTCGCGCTCGAATTCGGTTCACCCGAGTTCTTCGCGGTCTACCTGCTGACCTTCTGCAGCTTCGTCGGCATGGGCAAGGGTTCGCCGTTCAAGATCCTGACCTCGATGGCGCTCGGTTTTGCGCTGGCATCGGTCGGCATGGACACGGTGACCGGCCAGCTGCGGCTGACCTTCGGCTTCCACGAGCTGATGCGCGGTTTCGACTTCCTGATTGCGGTGATCGGCCTGTTCGGCATCGGCGAAATCCTGCTGTCGATGGAAGAGGGCCTGAAGTTCTCCGGCAAGACTGCGAAGATCAATCCAAAGGTCGTCTGGGAAACCTGGAAGATGCTGCCGCAGTTCTGGGTCACGTCGCTGCGCAGCTCGATGGTCGGTATCTGGATGGGCATCACCCCGGGTGGCGCTACGCCGGCATCGTTCATGAGCTACGGCCTGGCGAAGAAGATGTCGCGCACCGGTGACAAGTTCGGCACCGGCGAGATCGAAGGCGTGGTCGCACCGGAAACCGCGGCCCACGCCGCCGGTACCAGCGCGCTGCTGCCGATGCTCGCACTCGGCATCCCGGGTTCGCCGACCGCTGCGGTGCTGCTCGGTGGTCTGCTGATCTGGGGCCTGCAACCCGGCCCGCTGCTGTTCGTCGAGCAGAAGGACTTCGTCTGGGGCCTGATCGCCAGCATGTACCTCGGCAACGTCGTCGGCCTGATCGTCGTGTTGTCGACGGTGCCGCTGTTCGCATCGATCCTGCGGATTCCGTTCTCGATCATCGCGCCGGTGATCATCGTGATCTGCGCGATCGGTGCCTACACCGTCGCCAATGCGCTGATGGACGTCTGGCTGATGCTTGCCTTCGGCATCATCGGTTATGTGTTCAAGAAGCTCGACTATCCGCTGGCGCCGCTGGTCCTGGCCCTGGTGCTCGGCGACAAGGCTGAAAACGCGTTCCGCCAGTCGATGCTCGCTTCGCAAGGCAACCTCGGCATCATGTGGTCGAACTGGCTGGTCGGCTCGATCACCACGCTCGCCCTGGTGATGCTGTTCTGGCCGCTGATCGCGAAAGTGATTGCGCTGGCCAAGCCGCCGAAGGCACAGGACTTCCCTGAAGAGCAGCCGGTCGAATAAGCAGACGAAAAAGGAGAAACGCGATGCCCGTGATTGCATTCACCCAGGAAATGGGTTCGCTGGCGAAGGACGTTGCCGTCAAGCTGGCCGAAGAGATGAAGCTCGACATCGCGCGCCATGAGGTGATCGACAACGTCGCGAGCCGGATGCACGTGCCGAAGAGCCTGGTCAGCCGGCTGCGCGAAGGCAAGGCCGGCACGATCGAGCGGATGCGTGCCGACCGCGACGCGATGGCGATCTTCACTGCCGAGGAGGTGCTCGAGGTGGCGGAGCGCGGCAATGTCGTGCTCCGCGGCTGGGGCTCGACCTGCCTGTTGCGGCCGATCAGTCATGTCGTGACGGTGCGCATCACGCGCCCGTTCGAACAGCGGGTCGAGTGGCTGATGAAGCATCTCGACACCGACGACCGCGATGCGGCGCGCGAGGAGATCGAGCGCAGCGACAGCGCGCATGCCGCGCGCATGCACGAGCTGTTCGGCGTCAGCTGGGGCGACCCGCTGCTCTACGATATCGTGCTCAACACCGACCGGCTGTCGGTCGATGCCTGCGTGCAGGTGATCCGCGAACTGGCAAGCCGGCCGGAATTTGCCGAGACGGCGGAGTCCCGCCAGCAGATCGCCAACCTGACGCTGGAGGCGCAGATCCGCTCGGCGCTGCGCGCCGACGATCGCACCGAGGAAGTGCGCGTGACGATCACCGCCGACCAGGGCAAGGTGGTGCTCAGCGGCATTGTCCTCGACGACGCCCAGAGCAAGTTGACCGCCGAGGTTGCGGCCGGCGTCGCCGGCGTCTCGAAAGTGGATAATCAGCTCCGGCTGATGAGCAAGTTCCGGCGTTTCACGCATTCGAAAACCTGAGCACTCGCGCCACGGCGCTTGTCTGCACGAGGCGCCGCGTTCCAATCGGATCCAGGTCGGGTGCGTGATGCGCTGCCCTGGGTTCTCCACCATCTACAGGTCGGCGCGCCCGACATTTTCAAGAGAAGGTCGAAATGCAGGAGTTCATGACGCCAGAGTTCTGGATCGCGGTCGGTCAGATCATCATGATCGACATCCTGCTCGGGGGCGACAATGCCGTGGTGATCGCGCTGGCCTGCCGGCAGCTGCCACCGAAGCAGCGCACCCAGGGCATCATCTGGGGCACCGCGGGCGCGATCATCCTGCGCGTGATCCTGATCTTCTTCGCGCTGACGCTGCTGGCGATCCCGTTCCTGAAGATCGTCGGCGGCTTGCTGCTGGTGTGGATCGGCGTCAAGCTGCTGGTGCCGGAGGATGAAGACGGCCACGGCAATATCCAGGGCAGCGACAAGCTGTTCACTGCGGTGAAGACCGTGATCATTGCCGACCTGGTGATGAGTGTGGACAACGTGATCGCAATCGCCGGTGCGGCCGAAAGCGTCGGCGGCGATCACAAGATGCCGCTGGTGATCTTCGGTCTGCTGGTCAGCATTCCGATCATCGTCTGGGGCAGCAAGCTGGTGATCAAGCTGATGGACCGCTTCCCGATGATCATCACGCTCGGCGGCATGCTGCTCGGCTGGATTGCCGGCACGATGGCGATCACCGACCCGGCGATCGTCAATCCGGAAGTGATGGCAAACCTGCCGAAACTGGTCGTCAGCGACACGATGAAATATGCGGCCGGCGTCGCCGGAGCGCTGCTGGTGCTGGCGATCGGCAAATGGATGGGCCGCAACAAGCCGAAGGCGGCTGGCGAAACCCAGCACGCCTGAGTCGGCCCAGCCAAACAGGGAGCCCGGCAGCTGCCGGGCTTTTTTATTGCCGGAACCCGCGCAACGCGGGCGGTGGGCCGGCGATTTTCTAGATCTTCCCGCTCTTGCGCAGCCGCGACAGGGTTTCGGCCGACAGGTTCAGGTACGACGCCAGCTGCTTCTGCGGAATGCTGTCGACGAGGTCCGGGTGCTTGCGCTCGAATCGGTGCACACGGCCGGGCGCATCGAGCAGGTGCAGCGTGATCGTGTGCGCCATCACCTCGCTCATCAGCTGCATCACCTCGAACTCGAAACTTTCCTTGAATGCGGGCCGGCGTTCGATGAAATCGACCCAGAACGGCATCGGCACCTTGGCAACCCGGGTCTTCGTGACACAGACGATGCTGTATGGCGTCGGCGTCTTCAACCGCCAGGCGGCGTAACTTGTCTCCATGTCGCCAGCTGCGGCGAAGCGCAGGATCATCTCCTTGCCTTCGGCATTGGCAACGACGCGCTTCAGGATGCCGTCGAGAATGAAATATTGCTCCATCTCGCGCACGCCCTGGTCGAGCAGCGATTCGCCCTTGGCGGCGTCGACGATCTGGAACTCGCTTGCAAGCACCGCAAGATCGGTATCCGACATGCCTTGCAGCATCTGATGCTTGCGCAACTGAAGACGAATGACATTCGTCTCAGGATGATTCCCGAGGGGGATCACGGTAGCGTCCTTGGTGTATTCCCGCATCCTAGATTGTTGAAAGTTGACCGGGGTCAACGGCGTATGGAACAACCCTAAATCATAGTCTCGTTACGCACCGGGGACGCTGCGCCGCTGAGGCAGGACCCGTTCGGCTGCCTCGAGCGGCGTTGATCCGGAGCAGGGCGCGAGCGCCTCGCAGGCCGCCTGCAGTCGAGCGGCATCACTTGAAGGCAAAACCGAGAGAGATCTCACATGGATGACAACACACAATCGCAAGAGTTGACGGATGGCTTTCATCTGGTCATCGACGCCCTGAAGCTGAATGGCATCGATACGATCTACGGTGTCCCCGGCATTCCGATCACCGACCTGACGCGCAAGGCGCAGGCTGAAGGCATGCGGGTGATTTCCTTCCGTCACGAGCAGCACGCGGGCAATGCGGCCGCCGCGGCGGGCTTTCTGACGCAGAAACCGGGCATCTGCCTGACGGTGTCTGCACCCGGATTCCTGAACGGGCTGACGGCGCTCGCCAATGCGACGACGAACTGCTTCCCGATGATCCTGATCAGCGGCTCGAGCGAGCGCGAGATCGTCGATCTGCAGCAGGGCGACTACGAGGAAATGGACCAGCTGGCGATTGCCAAGCCGCTGTGCAAGGCCGCGTTCCGCGTGCTGCACGCCGAGGACATCGGCGTCGGCATCGCGCGGGCGATCCGCTCGGCGCTGTCGGGCCGGCCGGGTGGCGTCTACCTCGACCTGCCGGCCAAGCTGTTCTCGCAGTCGATGGAGGCCGAGGCCGGCAAGCGTTCGCTGATCAAGGTCGTCGACGCTGCACCGAAGCAGCAGCCAGGCCAGGATGCCGTGCAGCGCGCCGTCGACCTGCTGAAGGGCGCGAAGAAGCCGCTGATCATCCTCGGCAAGGGCGCCGCCTATGCGCAGGTCGATGCGGAGATCCGCAGCTTCGTCGAGAAATCCGGCATTCCCTACCTGCCGATGTCGATGGCCAAGGGCCTGCTGCCCGACACCCATCCGCAATCGGCCTCGGCGGCTCGTTCGTTCGTGCTCGCCGAAGCTGACGTGGTGCTGCTGGTCGGCGCGCGGCTGAACTGGCTGCTGTCGCACGGCAAGGGCAAGACCTGGGGCGGCGAGAAGGCCGCGACGCGGCAATTCATCCAGATCGACATCTCGCCGACCGAAGCGGACAGCAACGTCGCGATCGCCGCACCGCTGGTCGGCGACATCGGCTCGTGCGTGTCGGCACTGTCGGCCGCGATGGGCAGCAGCTGGGCCAAGCCGCCGACCGACTGGACCGGCGCGATCGCCGACCGGCGCGACAAGAACCAGTCGAAGATGGCCGCGACGCTGGCGCAGAATCCGTCGCCGATGAATTTCCACAGCGCGCTCGGCGCGATCCGCGACATCGTCAAGGCGCGCCCGGATGCGATCGTCGTCAACGAAGGCGCCAATACGCTCGATTTCGCGCGCAGCATCGTCGACATGTACGAGCCGCGCAAGCGCCTCGACGTCGGCACCTGGGGGATCATGGGCATCGGCATGGGCTTCTCGGTTGCTGCGGCGGTCGAGACCGGCAAGCCGGTGATCGCGATCGAGGGCGACAGCGCATTCGGCTTCAGCGGCATGGAAGTCGAGACGATCTGCCGCTACAACCTGCCGGTCTGTGTCGTCGTCTTCAACAACAACGGCATCTACCGCGGCACCGACGTCAATGCCGGTGGCGGCCAGGACGTGGCGCCGACGGTATTCGTCAAGGATGCGCGTTACGAGATGATGATGCAGGCCTTCGGCGGCGTCGGCGTGCGCGCCGAAACGCCGGAGCAGCTGTCGAAGGCGATCAACGAGGCGGTGAAGAGCGGCAAGCCGACGCTGGTCAACGCGATCATCGATGAAACAGCCGGCACCGAAAGCGGCCGGATCACCAGTCTGAACCCGCAAAGCGCGGCGAAGAAGAAGTAAGTCAACCTGTACAGGAGCAACACATGAGCAACAAGCCACTCGAAGGCATCAAGATCATCGACTTCACCCACGTCCAGGCCGGTCCGGCCTGTACCCAGCTGCTGGCATGGTTCGGCGCTGACGTGATCAAGGTCGAGCGCCCGGGAGCCGGCGACGTCACGCGCAGCCAGCTGCGCGACATCCCGGATGCCGACGCGCTGTATTTCACGATGCTCAACAGCAACAAGCGCTCGTTGACGCTGGACACCAAGAAGCCCGAGGGCAAGGCGATCCTCGAGAAGCTGATCAAGGAATCCGACGTGATGGTCGAGAATTTCGGCCCTGGCGCGCTCGACCGCATGGGCTTCACCTGGGAGTACATCCAGAAGCTGAACCCCGGCATGATCCTGGCGTCGGTGAAGGGCTTCTCGGAAGGCCACCACTACGAGGACCTGAAGGTGTACGAGAACGTCGCGCAGTGCGCCGGCGGTGCCGCATCGACCACCGGCTGGTGGAAGGGCGAGAACAGCGAGCCGACGATCTCGGCCGCCGCGCTCGGCGACAGCAACACCGGCATGCACCTGGCGATCGGCATCCTGACCGCCTACATCGGCAAGCAGAAAACCGGCAAGGGCCAGAAGGTCGCGTGCTCGATGCAGGACGCGGTGCTGAACCTGTGCCGCGTCAAGATGCGCGACCAGCAGCGCCTCGAGCGCGTCGGCTACCTCGAGGAGTACCCGCAGTATCCGCACGAGATGGCGGCCTTCGAGAGCAAGGTCACGCCGCGTGGCGGCAATGCCGGCGGCGGCGGCCAGCCGGGCTGGATCCTGAAGTGCAAGGGCTGGGAGACCGACCCGAACGCGTACATCTATTTCACGGTGCAGGGTCATGCCTGGGAGCCGATCTGCGATGCACTCGGCAAGCCGGAATGGAAAACCGACCCGGCCTACACGACCGCGAAGGCGCGCCAGCCGCACATCGAGCAGATCTTCGCGACGATCGAGGACTTCATCAAGGACAAGACCAAGTTCGAGGCGGTCGACATCTTCCGCAAGCACGACATTCCTTGCGCCCCGGTGCTGTCGATGCACGAACTGCTGCGCGACGAGTCGCTGCGCAAGAGCGGCTCGATCGTCGAGGTCGCGCACCCGGTTCGCGGCAGCTACTGGACGATCGGCAGCCCGATCAAGTTCTCCGATCTGAAGCCGGAAGTCACCGCATCGCCGCTGCTCGGCGAGCATACCGACCAGGTGCTGAGCGAACTCGGCTATACCGAGTCGCAGATCAAGGAAATCCACGCCGCGAAGGCAGTCTGACGCGCGCGATGGCCGCCGCCTGCGGCGGCCAGCACGACGGCGCCCTGCGGGGCGCCGTTTTCGTTTGGAGAACAATCAACAGTTTTTATGCTGGCTTTGAAGATTGATTGCCCGCGGTCAATGTTCCAAGCCCGCAGCGGGCCGTAGCATTTGCCGCAATCACACATGGAACCCCGGAGGAAACAATGAGCAAGGCGCTGGAAGGCTACCGAATCCTCGACTTCACCCACGTGCAATCGGGCCCGACCTGCACGCAGTTGCTGGCGTGGTTTGGTGCCGACGTGATCAAGGTCGAGCGCGCAGGCGAGGGCGATGCGACGCGCACCCAGTTGCGCGACATTCCCGATGCCGACAGCCTGTATTTCACGATGCTCAACCACAACAAGCGCTCGGTGACGATCGACACCAAGAAGCCGAAAGGCAAGAAGGTGCTCGAGGATCTGATCAAGCGCTGCGATGTGCTGGTCGAGAATTTCGCGCCGGGCGCGCTCGACCGAATGGGCTTCAGCTGGGAGCGCATCCATGAGCTCAATCCGAAGATGGTGGTCGCGTCGGTGAAGGGTTTCGGACCCGGCAAATACGAGGATTGCAAGGTCTACGAAAACGTCGCTCAGTGCGCCGGTGGCGCCGCATCGACGACCGGCTTCGATGACGGCCCGCCAATGGTCAGCGGCGCGCAGATCGGCGACAGCGGCACCGGCCTGCACCTGGCGCTCGGCATCCTCGCCGCGCTGCTGCAGCGGCAGAACAGCGGGCGCGGCCAGAAGGTGTTGGCGCCGATGCAGGATGCGGTGCTGAACCTGTGCCGCGTCAAGCTGCGCGACCAGCAGCGCCTTGAGCGCACTGGCACGATGCACGAATACCCGCAGTATCCCGACGGCAAGTTCGGCGATGCGGTGCCGCGCGCCGGCAACGCATCGGGCGGCGGCCAGCCGGGATCGATTCTTCGCTGCAAGGGCTGGGAGACCGATCCGAATGCCTACATCTATTTCATCACCCAGGCCGCCGTCTGGCCGGCGGTGTGCAAGGTGATCGGCGAGGAAGGCTGGATCACCGACGAGGCCTTCGCGACCCCGGCGGCCCGATTGCTGCACCTGAAGCCGATCTTCCGCCGCATCGAGGAATGGACGATGACGAAGGACAAGATCGAGGCGATGGAGATCCTGAACCAGTACGACATTCCCTGCGGCCCGATCCTGTCGATGAAGGAGATCGCGCACGATCCGGAACTGCGTGCCAGCGGCACCGTCGTCGAGGTCGATCATCCGGTGCGCGGCAAATACCTGACGGTTGGCAATCCGATCAAGCTGTCGGACAGCCCGACCGTCGTGAAGCGCTCGCCGCTGCTCGGTGAACATACCGAAGAGGTGCTCGAGCAACTCGGCTACAGCCAGTCGCAGATCGCCGAACTGCGCGCTGAGCGGGTCATCTGAAGCGAAACGGGCTGGCCGTGTGCTGGCCCGTTCCGACGCGCGGTGGTCCCTGCGAACCATAACTCCAGACAAATGGTTTTCGCAAACTACTTTAACTGTTATTTATCGTTCGGCTCGCCAACAATGGGTTTGTCGCCGCCGCCATCGCGCCGTCTGCCGCCCGTTGCGGCGATCCGCGAAGCCGGCACCGCAAGCTCGCGCAACGGCTCCGCCCGGACCAGAAGGAATACAACGTGGACAAGCAGATTCGACAGTGGGTGAGGTTCGAGCAGGCCGGCACGATCGGATTCGGTCAGCTGGTTGGCGACCTCATCGAGGTGCACAGCGGCGACATGTTTGCCGAGCCGGTGGCCACCGGCAGCAGCGTCGCCATCGATGCGGTGCGGCTGCTGATGCCATGCCAGCCGAGCAAGGTGATCGCGTTGTGGAACAACTTTGCCGCACTCGGCGAGAAGCTGAAGCTCGCGGTGCCGGCCGAGCCGCTGTACCTGCTGAAGGCGCCGAACTCGTTCGCCAATCCCGGCGACCTGATCCGCAAGCCGCGCTGCGAAGGCAAGGTCGTCTACGAAGGTGAACTCGGCATCGTCATCGGCCGCACCGCCAGCGGCGTCTCCGAAGACGAGGCGATGGACCATGTATTCGGCTACACCTGCGCCAACGACGTCACGGTGGCCGACATCCTGAATCGCGATGCCTCCTTCACGCAATGGGTCAGGGCGAAAGGCTTCGACACCTTCTGCCCGATCGGCCCGGCGATCGCGACCGGCCTCGATGCGACGACGCTCGTCGTCAAGACGATCCTGAACGGCGCGGAGCGCCAGAACTATCCGATCAGCGACATGCGCTTTTCGGTGCAGCAACTGGTCAGCCTGATCTCTGCCGACATGACGCTGTACCCCGGCGACGTGATCCTCTGCGGAACCTCGATCGGCGTCGGCGCGATGAAGCCCGACAGCGATGTCGCGGTGCAGATCGACGGCATCGGCACATTGCGCAACCGCTTCGGCTGAAGCCCGTGCGCAGCAAGGAATTCACATCAACGGAGAGTTCATCATGAAAGTGGCAATCATCGGCGCCGGAGCGATCGGCGGCTACGTGGGCGTCAAGCTCGCGTTGGCCGGCGAGGACGTGAGCTTCATCGTGCGCGGCGCCAACCTGGCGGCAATCCGCAAGAACGGCATCAAACTCGTTCTTGCCGACGGCAGCGAGCAGGTCGCGACCAATGTACGTGCGACCAGCGACTATGCCGAAGCGGGCCCGCAGGACCTCGTGATCCTCGCGCTGAAGGCGCACCAGGTCGAGGCCGTCGCGCCGGAGATTGCCAAGCTGTTCGGCCCCGAGACCGCGGTCGTGACGATGCAGAACGGCATCCCGTACTGGTATTTCCATCGACATGGCGGACCGGAACTGCAGGGCACCCAGGTGCACAGCGTCGACCCGACCGGCATCGTCGGCCGGCTGATTCCGGCCGAGCGGGTGATCGGCTGCGTCGTCTATCCGGCCTCCGAACTGCTCGAGCCCGGCGTCATCCGCCACATCGAAGGCGACCGCTTTCCGCTCGGCGAACTCGACGGCAGTTCGTCAGAACGCGTGCAGCGCATCGCTGCGTGTTTTACCAACGCCGGCTTCAAGGCGCCGGTGCTCGACGATATCCGCGCCGAGATCTGGCTCAAGTTGTGGGGCAACCTGACCTTCAATCCGATCAGCTGCCTGAGCCATGCGACGCTGGTCGACATCTGCCAGTTCGACCTGACGCGCCAGCTCGCCGCCGAGATGATGCGCGAGGCGCAGGCCGTCGCAACCAAGCTCGGCATCGAATTCCGCGTGACGCTGGAAAAGCGGATTGCCGGTGCCGAGAAGGTCGGCAAGCACAAGACCTCGATGCTGCAGGACATCGAAGCCGGCCGTGATCCGGAGATCGATGCGCTGGTCGGATCGGTGGCCGAGCTCGGCCGGCTGACGAAGACACCGACGCCGCACATCGACACGACGTATGCTCTGGTCAAATTGCTGGCCCGCAGCATGGAGGAGCAACGTGGACATGTTCGACTGCAGTCCTTGCCGGCAGCGGCCTGAGGCAACGCAGCGGTCGTGAAACACGCGACGCTGCGTCAATTGAAGGTGTTCGAGGCGGTCGCCCGGCACCTGAGTTTTTCGCGCGCCGCCGAGGAGCTGCACCTGACGCAGCCGGCGGTGTCGACGCAGATCCGCAAGCTCGAGGACCATGCCGGCCTGCCGTTGTTCGAGCAGTTCGGCAAGAAGATCTACCTGACGCCAGCCGGCGCCGAACTGCTGACGATCAGCCGCAACATCATCGAGCAGTTCGGCCTCGCCGAAGCGGCGATGACGCAGTTCAAGGGGATTTCCGGCGGCAAGCTCAATGTCGCGGTGATCAGCGCCGGCGACTATTTTTTTCCACGGCTGCTGGTCGAATTCATCGGCCGCCATCAAGGCGTCGAGCTCAATTTCACGGTCCACAACCGCAAGGATCTGCTCGAGCACCTGGCGGCCAATCTCGCCGATCTGGCGATCATGGTCAGGCCGCCGCACCAGCCGGACATGCTCAGCGAAGCGTTTGCACCGCATCCATATGTGATCGTCGCCGCACCCGGCCACCCGCTGGTCGGGCGGCGCGAGATCCCGATGGCGCTGGTTGTCCGCGAACCATTCGTGGTCCGCGAGAAGGGTTCGGATACCCGCGAATCGATGCACGAAGGATTCGGTTCCTCGTTCGACAAGCTGAACATCACGATGGAAATCACCAGCACCGAGACGATCAAGCAGGCGGTGATGGCCGGCATGGGCATCGGCTTCCTGTCGGCGCATACGATCAGCAAGGAGTTGCAGACCGGCAGCCTGGCTATCCTCGACGTCAAGGGATTTCCGCTGATGCTGAACTGGTATGTCGTGCACCAGCGGCAAAAGCGCCTGCCGCCGGTCGCGAAGGCGTTCAAGGAATTTCTGCTTGCCGAGGGGCCGGGGCTGATCGAGCAGATGATGGCGGTTGAACCCGTCCGGAGCGGCCTGCCGACGCCGTCGGCGAGCAAGGCGCGCGCCTGAGCCCGGGCGCTGACGCGCGACAGCGGCGGTTCGAAGGCGTACCATGGTTTTCGCACAACGACCGGTGCACAGACCATGGCTGAAGGAAAGGATTCCGTCCTGCAGATCCTGGAGTGGATTTGGAGGGGTGTGCAGATCTTCGCGGTGCTCGTCGCGGGCGTCTGGACTTACCAGACATTCGTCTGGACCGAAGGGCCGTTGCTCGCGCAGAACGTCAGGCTGAACAGCCACCTCAGAGCTGCGACTCCTGCAACTGGAGGATGCCAACGGGCTTTCCAGGTCAACTTGGAGAACACCGGAAAGTCGGAGCTGAATGTCGTGAAGGTGGTGACCGTCGCCTACAGATTCGAGCTGCAACGGGAGCCCGACAAATTCGCCAGGCTGATCGACATCGACTGGATCCGCGCCAACGGAACGGCCGAATGGACCAAGGTGTTTCCGGACCCGAAATACCAGCCCGACCCCGAGAACAAGGACGAGGACAAGGCCAAGAAGGCGAAATGGTCTCCGTTTCTCGGTCCGCTCCGTACAACGGAGACCTATAACCACAGTTTCGACATGCTGCTGAGGTATGAGCCCGAGGCATGGATCTATGTCGAAACCGAAGTCTATGTCGAAGGATCGAATCAACCCAAGGTCGGCGGAGCGTGGGACCGGGTTTGTGGCCAATGGCGGCCGCCGGTGGACCCGACCGATCGCCTTTCGGTTGAGATCGGGGCCGGTGCAGGCATGCCGGCATTCGTGCCTGCCAGTTTCTCGGCCGACTGGAGTGGGTGATCGGTCTAGACTTTGTCTCCGAACATTCGATCGGAGGCCGCGATGGTCATGCACACGCATGAGGTATTCAACCAGTACGACGAGCTGACCGGCTACAACCTGTTTGCCACCGACCAGGCACTCGTCGCTGCAGTGACGGCGGCCGATGCGTCGTGGGCGCTGCCGGCGCTCGAAGCCTACGGCGGTGAGATCGGCAGTGCCGAGTCCTTCCACGAGGCCGAACTGGCGAACCGCCATCTTCCCGAACTCGAGGTGTACGACCGCCGTGGCCGCCGCATCGACCACGTCGAGTTCCATCCGGCATGGCATTCGTTGATGACGAAGTTGCGTGGCGCCGGCTGGATCGCGTTGCCGTTCCGCGACCAGCGGCCGGGCCGCTGGATTGCCGATATCGCCGGCTTCTACCTGCATTGCCAGGTCGAGTCGGGTACCAGTTGCCCCTCGACGATGACCTGGGCCGCGATCCCGCTGCTGCAGCGCGAAAAGGGCCTGTGGCAGGCCATCGGCGACAAGCTGTACAGCGATGATCACGACGCGCGTGACCTGCCGATGCACGACAAGCGGTCGATCTGCATCGGCATGGGCATGACCGAGAAGCAGGGCGGCTCCGACGTGCGCGCCAATACGACGACGGCGCGCCCGGTCGGTGCCGGCGGCCGCGGTGCCGAGTACCTGATCCGCGGCCACAAATGGTTTTTCTCGGCGCCGATGTGTGATGCCCATCTGGTCGTCGCACAATTCGACGATGCCGGGCCATCGTGCTTCTTCGTGCCGCGCTGGCGGCCCGACGACAGCAGGAATCCGGTGCGCATCCAGCGCCTGAAGAACAAGCTCGGCAACTGCAGCAATTCGAGCAGCGAGGTCGAATTCGACGATGCGCTGGGCATGCTGATTGGTGAGCCGGGCCGCGGCATCCCGACGATCATCGAGATGGCCAACCACACGCGGCTGGCCTGCGTGATGAGCAGCGCCGCCTTCATCCGACAGGCGCTGGTGCAGTCGCTGGCCTATACCCGCCAGCGCAAGGCCTTCGGCAAGGTATTGGCCGAGCAGCCGCTGATGCGCGCGGTGCTCGCCGATCTGGCGCTGGAAAGCGAAGCAGCGCTGGTGCTGACGATGCGGCTGGCCGCCGCCTTCGAGCGCGACGACGATCCGCGCGAGCGGGTCTGGAAGCGCATCGTCACGCCAGCGGCCAAATTCTGGGTCTGCAAACGGGCGGTCGAACTGGTCGGCGAGGCGATGGAGACCTTCGGCGGCAACGGTTATGTCGAGCCCGGCGTGATGGCGAGGCTGTTTCGCGAGGCGCCGGTCAATTCAATCTGGGAGGGCTCGGGCAACGTGATGTGCCTCGACCTGATCCGCGCCTTTGCCCGGGATCCGGATGCGATGTTCGATCTGCTCGCCGACCTCGAGCAGGCGGCGGCCGATGATGCGGTGCTGCGCAGCGAAATCGATTCGCTGCGCGGCATGCTGAAGCTGCCGCCGGATCAGCTCGAGGCGGTCGCGCGGCTGCTCGCGCAGCGGCTGGTGCTGGTCGTGCAGGCCGCGCTGCTGCGCCGCAGTGCACCGGCGCCGGTCGCCGACGCCTTCATCGCCAGCCGCATCGGCGCGGCCGGCTGGGGCAGGGTGGTCGGCGGCTGCGATCTGCACGCGGTCGATATCGCCGCGCTGCTGGCGCGCGCTTTCCCGCAGTGATGCGGCGGCTGCTCAGCCGGCCTCGCTGGCCTCGGCCGGTTTTGCTTCGCGGCCCGTCGATTCCGGTCCGAAATAGATCGCTGTCCAGCCGGCCTCGAGCTTGAATTTCTGCTCCGGCGAGTAGAGGCGGATCATGCCGGTCGGCGAGACGCCACCGAGCAGCAGCCAGTCCTTGCCCTGTTCACCGCCGCGGCTCGAGAACTCGCTCCAGCCATAGGACTTGGTCAGCTTCGTGGTCTGCACCAGCCAGCCTTCGTTCAGCCGCTCGTGCAGGAATTCGTAGGTTGCATCCTCGCTGAACGCAAAATAGCCGCGCTGCTGCAGCGTCAGCTGGTTCAGTTGCTGGCCCGAGGATTTGTGGGTGGCAAACTGGAAACTGCGGTGGTTGCCGTAGCGGCGTCCCTGCGCCTTGCAGACCAGCGCGTTGTAGAAGTCGTTGACGGTGCCGCACAACAGGTGGTTCAGGTGCTGCGCCTCCAGCGTATGTTCGGCATGGTCGGACAGGATCTCGCCGTAATAGACGGGCAGGTTGTCCATCCGCGCTTCCTTCAGCCGGCTGTAGACGCCATCGACGATCAGCACGTCGATATCGAGCCGTTTCAGCACGCGCGCAAATGCCACCGTCCACGGCGACGAGCCGACAAACAACACGCCGTTGTCGCTGCGCGCCGCGAGCCCGAGGTGGCGGCCGAGCCGACCCATCGTCAATCCATGGGCCAGCACGGTGGCGATGATCACCGCGAAGGTGATCGGCAGCAGCCTTTCGGCATCCGGATAACCGGCCGCGACCAGCGCCGGTCCGAAGATGCCGGCGGTGGCCGCCGCGACGATCCCGCGCGGCGCGACCCAGCCGAGCAGGATCTTGTCGCCGCCGCGCATCGGCGCGCCGATCGTCGCCAGCGCAATCGTCAGCGGCCGCACCAGCAGCAGCACCGCGAACACGAAGGCGAGCGTGCGCCAGTCGAGCAGGTCGAGCTGGCTTGCCTGCAACTGCGACGGGATGATGATGAACAGCACCGACAGCAGCACGACGGTCAGGTTTTCCTTGAAGCGCTGCAGCGACTCGCGTTCGACCAGGTGCATGTTGCCGATCACCATGCCCATCAGCGTGACGCTGAGCAGACCGGCCTCATGCTGGACCAGGTTGCTGGCCCAGTAGACGATCAGCACCATCACCATCAGCAGCGGCGGTTTCAGGTGTTCGGGAACGCCTCCGCGCTGGTACAGCTTGCCGATCAGCCAGCCGCCGAGACCACCGAAGACCGCGGCAGCGGCGATCGCCGCCGCGACGCCGAGCAAGGTCTTGCTGATGCCGCCGCCGATCGTCAGGTACTGGAAGGTCAGCACCGCGAGCAGCACGCCGACCGGGTCGTTGACGATGCCTTCCCACTTCAGCAGCGAGGCCGATTCCTTGTTCAATTTCGCCTGGCGCAGCAGCGGCAGGATCACGGTCGGGCCGGTGACGACGAGGATTGCGCCGAGCACCATCGAGACCGGCCAGCTGAGCCCACCGAGGTAGTGCGCCGCGAGGCTGCCGAGCAGCCAGGCGATCGGCGGCGCAACCAGTGTCAGCCTGCCGACACCATGGCCGACGCGCTTGAACTCGCCGAGTTTCAGGTCCATGCCGCCTTCGAACAGGATGATCGCAACGCCGAAGCCGATCATCTCGGTCAATTCGCTCTGCGCCATCCCGATTTCGATCACGCCGGTCGCCGGGCCGAGCAGGATGCCGGCGGTGATCAGCACGACGATCGCCGGCAGCCTGATCCGCCAGGCCACCCACTGGCTGATCAGACCGGCCGCCAGCACGACCAGCAGCAGCGTTGCCGTATGCATCGGCGTCATGCGGTGGCCTGGCGGCAGCCTCCCGCAGCCGGCTGGCTCAGCGGGTTGCGTGAAAGCTTCCGGCAAAGCGGCCAATGTGTAACCGGATCAATCAGGGAAATGCGGTGCGTTGGTGCCATTGGCGAATTGTCGCCTGTCCGAACAGCGATCGCGGACCCCTGCGGCGGCTTGCGGGCAGCTCGCGGCAAGCGACCCCGCAGCCTCGGCTTTGCCGACGCCGTGGTGGGTCGCCGTCCGACAGACTGCGGCCATCGGCGGGCCTGTAATCGGGCGAAGAACAGGAGTTTTTCGATGCTCGACATCCAGACCCAGGCCCTCTGGCCCACCGGCGAAAATCTTGCGGAAACGCCGCCACGCGGCGTCGTGCTGGCCTACAGCCATGCCGACAACGACTTTGCGTGCCTGCACGAACGCGCGACCCGTGTCGAGATCGCGCGCCGGCTGGCGCGGCTGAAGGGCTTTGATTTCGGCGGCAGCTGCGACGCCCGGTCGTTGCCGCAGGGCTCCAACTACCTGGTGCCGAACGACACCGTCGTTGGCGAACTCGATGCGCGCCGGCTCGATATCCGCAGCCCGGACGACTTGTTCGGCGGCGTCGTGCCGTTTGCCTTCGTCGCGAGCAAGGCGATCACCCATCCGTTGCTCGGCGCCGGGTCACCGGCTCCTGCCGGATGGAGCAACCGTTTTCCGCTGCAGGTGACCGATGCGGTGCACGAGGGCTGGACGGCTTTTGTGCTCGAGGATGCCTTTCTCGCCGGCAACCTGTTGCTGAAGGGCGGGCCGGTGCGGGTGAAGCAGGTCCACGCAACCGGTGGCCGCGGCCAGCAGGTCGTGCGCGACTGCACCGAACTGCGCTTTGCGCTCGAAGCCTTCGACCCGGACGAGATGGCAGCCAATGGCGTCGTGCTCGAGCGCAACCTCGAAGAGGTGACGACCTTCAGCGTCGGCCAGGTGATCGTCGGCGATCTCGTCGCGACCTACCACGGCTCGCAGCGGACAACGACCGACAACCGCGGCGAGACGGTTTATGGCGGCTCGACGCTGCAGGTGGTTCGCGGCGGCTTCGAGACACTGCTCGCGACGGCGCTGCCGGTCGAGGTGCGGCTTGCCGTCGCGCAGGCGCGGCGTTACCACGAGGCCGCGTTGAGTTGCTTCCCGGGAATGATCCTGTCGCGGATCAACTACGACATCGCGCGCGGGCGCGACGCCAACGGCCACTGGCGATCCGGCGTACTCGAGCAGTCGTGGCGGCTCGGCGGCGCCAGCGGCGCCGAGGTGCTTGCACTCGAACATTTTGCGGCCGACCCCGCTTGCCGGTCGATCCGGGTCGCCGGCCACGAGGTGTATGGTTCGGATGTCGAGCTGCCGGAAGGTGCGGCGGTCTTTTTCGCCGGCGAGGATCCGATCGTCGGCATGTTGAGCAAGTTTGCAGTCGTCGAGGTCGATGGCCACACGTGACAATCCGATCGATATACCCGTCGGTGATCAGCAGATCGCCGGCACGCTGGTCGGGCCGGACCGCATGGTGCCCGGTGTCATGCTGGTCCACGGATGGGACGGCGGCCAGCAGCAATATATCAACCGTGCCCACGCGATCGCCGCCCTCGGCTGCATCTGCCTGACCTTCGACCTGCGTGGCCACGTCCGGCACGAGGTGATGCGCTCGACGGTGACCCGCGAGGACAACCTGCGCGACGTGCTCGCCGCCTACGATGTGCTGGTCGGCCATCCGGCTGTCGACCCGACCGCGATCGCGATCGTCGGCAGCAGTTATGGCGGGTATCTGGCGGCCATCCTGACCTCGTTGCGGCCGGTGCGCTGGCTGTCGTTGCGGGTGCCTGCGCTGTACCGCGACGAGGATTGGCTGGTGCCGAAAACCAGCTTGGTGCGGTCGGATCTGGTGGCCTACCGCAACAGCGTCGTCGACCCGGCGACCAATCGTGCACTGCGCGCCTGCGCGGCCTTTCGTGGCGATGTGTTGCTGGTCGAGTCGGAGCACGATTCGATGGTGCCGCACCAGGTGATCGAGAACTACCGGGTCGCCTGTGCGCAGGCGCGGTCGCTGACCTACCGGCTGATGGCCGGCGCCGACCACGGCTTGTCCGAACAAGGCATGGACGAGGCCTATACCCGGCTGCTGGTCCACTGGATGACCGAGATGGTGCAGGACGCTCGCGCGGCCGACCAGGCGGCGGCCGCTGCGAAGCGCCGCTGAGCGCGGCGCCGCACGCTGCTAGGGCCAAGCCATTTTCGACCGTGATGACGACACGATGCGGCCGACCCGGCGCAGCTGCCACATCGACGCCAGCACCGCGCGCCAGCCGAAGGTCGCGGTAACTGCGCGTGTCGCACGGTCGGCATAGGTGCCGCGCAATGCGGCCGGGCCGTCGCGTTCTGCCATCTGCAGGTTTGCCAGGTTGCCGATCAGCCCGAGGTGGGTCAACGCCTGCGGAAAATTGCCAAGGAAGGCATTGTCGGATGGGTCGACCTCTTCGGCATACAGGCCGACATCGTTGGCACAGGCGAGCAGCCGCTCGATGATCTCGCGGCCGCGGTCGATGCGCCCGGCGGCAAGTTCGGCATCGGCAAGCCATGAACTGCAGACCAGGAAGGCGCCTTCGCCACCGGCCAGCCCGTCCTCGCTGTCGTAGCGGGCGACGAAGTCGCCGTCGGCGAGTGCCGCAACGACTTCGTCGATCGTGCGTTCGAGGCTGCCCGCCGGCAACTCGAAACCGAGCATCGGCGCGAGCAGCACCGCGGCATCGGCGCCGCCGTCGTAGGCCTGGCGCAGCCAGCCGTTGCCCGGCTGCTGCACATGGCCGCGGATCTGCGCGGCGATTTCGTCGGCGACCGGTTTCCACTGCGGGCCGAGCAGCCGTGCCGCGCGGTCCATGCCGGTCCAGCTCATCAGCTTGCCGTGGACGTGGTGGCGGGCCTCGCCGCGCATCTCCCACAGCCCCTGATCGGGCTCACCCCAATGCGCCGCGATGAAGGCGGCCACCGCATCGAGCAGCCGCCGGTACTGATCGGTCAACTGGCCGCCGAGCGCGCAGTACAGGTGCGCCAGGTCGAGCATCTGACCATAGACATCGATCTGCAACTGCAGATAGGCGCCATTGCCGCTGCGCACCGGGCGGCTGCCGGCATAGCCGTCGAGCTCGTGGTAGTCGATTTCGTCGAGCCTGAGTTCGCCGCCGATGCCGTACATCGGCCGCACATACGGCAACGAGCGCTTGGCGGCGTGCAGCAAAAAGTCGTGGAAACATCGTGCCTCGCCGCTGTAGCCGAGAACCGCGAGCGCATACAGCGCAAACGAGGCGTCGCGGACCCAGCAGAAGCGGTAATCCCAGTTGCGTTCGCCGCCGATTTCCTCCGGCAGCGAGGTCGTCGGGGCGGCGACCATCGCGCCGGTCGGCGCATAGGTCATCAGCTTCAGCACCAGCGCGCTGCGCCGTACCGCTTCCTCGTGCGGCCCCTGGTAGCGACAGAAATCGATCCACTCCTCCCAGAACGCGCGCGTGACGTCGAAAAATTCGGCACAGCGTGTCGTCGGCCACTGGCCTTCGACCATGTTGTCGGCCAGCACCAGTTCATGGCGCTCGCCGCCGCGGACCTCGAGCCGGCCCTGAGCACGGTCGCCGTCGACGCTGAAATCGACCTGCGCATACAGCGTCGGCATCTCGATGCCGGCGCGCAACGCGCCGTCGCCGCCGATCAGCTCGACCGGCGAGCGGCCAAAATCGCGCGAGCATTTGTAGTCGACGTCGAGGGTGACCTCGCCGTCGAGGCCGTCGATGCGGCGCACGATCCAGCCCGGCGCATTCAGGTGCACATAATCGAACAGGCTGGCCGACAGCTGCCGGCCGACCGGCATGTAATCGGTCACCGCGACGCTGCCACCTGCCGTCTCGAAGACCGTGCGCAACATGTTGGTACCGCGCAGGTAGGCTCGGCTGGCCTTGTAGTCGCCACGCGGCCGGATCGTCCAGTGGCCGCCGCGCTTTGCATCGAGCAGCGAAAAAAAGACCGGATCGGCGTCGAAGCGGTGCAGCGTAGCCCAGGCGATCGTGCCGTCGCGATCGACCAGCGCCGAACCGTGGCAGTCGCCGATCAACGCCTGGTCCCTGATCGGCCGGTAACGCGGTGCAGCCGGTCTAGCCATTGTCGCGAAACGCCGGATAAAGGCTCATGCCGCCGTCGACGAACAGCGTCGTGCCGGTGACATAGTCGGAATCGTCGGAGGCCAGCCAGACCGCAGCGCGGGCGATGTCCTCGACCTCGCCGATGCGGCCATACGGGATCAGCGTCAGCAGCTTTTGCAGCGCTTCCTCGTCGTCCCAGGCCTCCTCGTTGATCGGCGTCTTGATCGCGCCCGGCGCGATGCCGTTGACGCGGATCCGCTTCTCGGCCACCTCCTGCGCGAGGCTTTTCATCAGCTGCATGATGCCGCCCTTCGACGCGGCATAGTTGACATGGCCGGCCCACGGAATCAGCTCGTGAACCGAGCTCATGTTGATGATCTTGCCGGCCGCTTTCGAGTGCGGCGACGGTGGCTGGCGCAGAAAGCGGCGCACCGCCTCGCGGCAGCAGAGAAACTGGCCGGTCAGGTTGATGTCGATCACCGCCTGCCACTGTTTCAGTTCCATCTCGGCAAACGGCGCGTCGCGCTGCACACCGGCATTGGCGACCAGGATGTCGACCCGGCCCTGGCGATCGATCAACTCGTCGAACATCCGCACGACATCGGCCTCGATCGCGACATCAGCCTGCAGCGCCAGTGCCGAGCCGCCGGCGGACTCGATCTCGTCGACCAGCTGCTGCGCGTCGTCGGAATGACCACGGTGGTTGATCGCGACGGTCGCGCCGGCTGCGGTCAGCGCCTTGGCAACGCCGCGGCCGATGCCAGAGGTCGCGCCGGTGACGATGGCGACCTGCTGATCGAGCATCCGATGGGTTTGCTTCATCCTCGCTCCTGTTGCGGCACCGTGTCCTACCATACCCGGACTCGGCCGCGCTGTCTCCTGCAGGATCGGAACGACGGCGCCGCCTCTCGATCGATCCAACGACCTTCAGACCATGTGCAGGAATATCCGGACGCTGTTCAATTTCAATCCGCCGGCCACCGAGTTCGAGATCCGCGATGCCTCGCTGCAGTTCGTCCGCAAGCTGAGCGGTTTCAATGTCCCGTCAAAGGCAAACCAGGCGGCCTTCGACCGCGCGGTGCAGCAGGTGGCCGACGCCGCACGTGAGCTGATCGACGAACTGGTGACGAGTGCCGAACCGCGCAACCGTGAGGTTGAGGCGGCGCGGGCGAAGGCGCGTTCGCTGGCGCGTTTCAGCGCGCCGCGCTAGGCGATCAGATCACCACTTCGATCAGGCTGGGCCCGGGCGCCGCCAGCGCCCGCGACAGGCATTTGGCCAGCCCGTCGAGGTCATCGGCGCGTTGCCCGTCGACGCCATGGCCACGCGCCAGCGACACCCAGTCGAGGGCCGGGCGATCGAGGCTCAGCATGTCGTCGGCCTTGCGCCCGGGGGTGCCGGCGCCGACATTGGCCAGTTCGCCCTGCAGGATGCGGTAGCGGCGGTTCGCGAAGACCAGCACCTTCACATTGAGGCTTTCGCGCGCCATTGTCCACAAGGCCTGCAGCGTGTACATCGCGCTGCCGTCGCCTTCCAGCGCGATCACCGTGCGCTCGGGTGCTGCGATTGCGGCGCCGGTGGCCGCCGGCAGGCCCCAGCCGATCGAACCACCGACGATGTTCAGCCAGTCGTGCGGCGCGGCCGCGCTCATCGCCGGATTGAAGCCACGCCCGGTCGTGATCGATTCGTCGACGACGATTGCATGCTCCGGCAGCAGCGCAGCGAGTACCGCGGCAATGCCTTCGGGTGTGATCGCGCCGCTCGGCAGGCCCGGCCGATCGAGCCGCGCGAGGTGGGCTGGCCGCGTCGACGTTGCGCCGAGGTGCTCGGCCAGTGCCTGCAGCGCGGCGAGCTGCTCGTCACCGGACGCGGCGAGTGTCGTCACCTGGCAGCCGGGCGCGGTCAACACGCCCGGTTTGCCGGGGTAGGCAAAAAATGCAACCGGCACGCGGGCGCCGACCAGCACCAGCTCGCCGACATCCTTCAGCATCGCCAGCGCCGGATCGACCGCATACGGGATCCGTTCGGTCGTTACCCGACCGGCACCGCGCTGCAGCCTTGCCAGCGCATATTCGGACAGGATGCGGCAACCGGTTTTTGCGGCAATCCGTCCGGCCAGCAGCAGCGCTTCCTCGCGCACCGCGATATCGCCGAGCAGCAGCGCGGCCGGGTGGCCGCGGGTCAGCGCGCGGGCCGCATCGGCGACCGAGGCCGTTTCGGGGGCGCGGCGTGCCGCCGGCGCTTCCGCTTGAGCGACCGCGGCGCCGTCGTTCCATGCGGTATCGGCCGGCAGCACCAGCGTCGCGATGCGCCCCGGCGGCTGCCGCGCCTCGGTGATCGCGGCGGCGCCATCGCGTGCGACATCGGCGGCGCTGTGTGATGTCCTGACCCAGTGCGACATCGGCGTCGCGATCGCCTCGATGTCGGTGGTCAGCGGCGCATTGCATTCGAGATGGTACGAAGCATGTTCGCCGACGATGTTGACGATGCCGGAGCCGGCCTTCTTCGCGTTGTGCAGATTGGCCAGACCATTCGCCAGCCCCGGGCCGAGGTGCAGCAGCGTCGATGCCGGCTTGTCGGCGATCCGGTAATAACCATCGGCCGCACCGGCGACGACACCTTCGAACAGGCCGAGCACGCAGCGCATGCCGTCGATGCGGTCGAGCGCCGAGACGAAGTGCATCTCAGACGTGCCGGGGTTCGTGAAGCAGACGTCGACGCCGTTCGCGACCAGTGTCTTGACCAGGCTGTCGGCGCCGTTGCCGTTGCGGCTTTCAGGATTCATGGCTCGGAGGTCCAGGAGCAAAAGCCCAGTTTCGCACGCTGCGACGCGGCGGCTGGGCGGGGAGGGCAGGGAGGGCGGCGCCATGGCGCCGCGCCTCTGCGGAGAATCAGGCAAGGCCGGCCGCGACGACGTGTCGACCGCTGGCCGGCACTGGCCATTTCGCTTATTTGCCGGCCAGGCCGAGCTTCTCGATCATCACCTTGTCCTTGACGAACTGAGCGGCAGCCCATTTCGCATATTCGTCACCTGTGCGGTACCAGCTGGCCTGGTTCAGCTGCTCGAGCACCTCCAGGTGCTTGGGATCTTCCATCGCCTTCTTGAAGGCGTCGTGCAGCGTCTTGACCACCGCCGGGTCCATGCCCTTCGGTCCGACCAGACCATAAGGCGACTGCGACACGACGCCGTAGCCGAGTTCCTTCGCGGTCGGCACATTCGGCCAGCGCTTGGTGCGCTGTTCGCCGAAAGTCAGCAGCAGGCGCATCTGGCCGCCGTCGACGAACTTGTCCCAGCCGGTCGCATCGCTCTGCGCCATCACGTGGCCGCCGAGCAGTGCCTGCTGCAGGTCGGCATTGCCCTTGAACGGGATGTGGTTCAGCTGCACCTTGGCCTGATCCGACAGCTCTTCCATCAGCAGATGCGGGCTGGTGCCGTTGCCGGTCGAGCCGTAGTCGATCTTGCCGGGTGCCTTGCGTGCCGCCTCGATGTAGTCGTTGAAGGTCTTGTACGGCGAGTCGGCGCGCACCGTGAAGCCGAAGGTATAGCCGGAGACGCCGATGATGTAGGTGAAGTCGGTCAGCGGGTTCCACTGCGTCTTCTGCATGTGCGGCAGGCGCAGCATGCCCATCGGGAACTGGGTGATCGTGTAGCCGTCGGGCTTCGCGGTCAGGCCCATCTGGCCCGGGCCGAGCGTGCCGCCGGCGCCCGGCTTGTTTTCGATGATGACGTTCTGGCCGAGGTGCTTGCCGGCGATTTCGGCCAGCGTGCGCATGTGGCGGTCGGTCGAGCCGCCGGCCGGCCACGGCACGATCAGCGTGATCGGCTTGGTCGGAAAACTCTGGCTGTGGGCCGCCAGCGGTGCCAGCAGCGCCGCTGCGCAGCCGGCCAGCAGAACGCGGCGTGAAAAGGTCTTGTTGCTCATCACTATCTCCTGGTGGCCCGACGGGCCGGGTTGAAAAAATTCTTTGCAGACCGCCGTCAGCGGGACGCGGCAGCGGCCTGATTCTCCTGCTCCTGCAATTCGCGCCACATCACCTTGCCGGTGCCGGACTTCGGCAGCGAATCGACGATCTTCACGATGCGCGGGCTCTTGTAGGCGGCCATGTGTTCATGGGCCCAGTCGATGATCTGCTGCTCGCTGACCTGATGCCCTTCGCGCAGTACGACGAGTGCCTTCACCGTCTCGCCGCGCCGCTCGTCGGCCGCTGCGATGACGCAGGCCTCCTGGATCGCCGGGTGCCGGTACATCAGCGCCTCGACTTCTGCTGGCCAGACCTTGTAGCCCGACGCATTGATCATCCGCTTCAGGCGGTCGGTCATGAAGAAATAGCCGTCTTCGTCGACGAAGGCGAGGTCACCGGTGCGCAGGAAGCGCTTGCCGTCGATCTCGATGAAGCTGGACTTCGTCGCCTCGGGGTTGTTCCAGTAAGCCGTCATCACCTGCGGCCCGTTGACGACGACTTCGCCGCTCTCGCCGGTCGGCAACTCACGCAGCGTGTCGGGATCGATGACGCGCGCATCGACGTCGAACAGCGGGATGCCGAGGCATTGCGGCTTCGGCCGGTGGGGCGGGTTCAGGTGCGTCGCGGCCATCGTCTCGGACATGCCGTAACCCTCGACATAGGGCAGTCCGACCAGGTCCTGCAGCCGCCGCGCCACCGCCTCGGGCATTGCCGCGCCGCCGCCGCGGATTACCTGCAGGCTCGACAGGTCGCGGCTCGACAGGTCCGGCAGGGCGAGGAAATCGACCAGCATCGCGGTGATCGTCTGCCAGGTGGTGACGCCATGGCGCTCGATGCACATTGCCGCGGCCTCGCGGTCCCAGCGCGGCAGGATGACGACCGTCGCACCGATGTACATCGGGCCGTTCATGCTGCCCGACATGCCGGTGACGTGGAAAAACGGCAGCGCCGACAGATACACCGCATCCTGGGTGCGCGAGAACCAGGCGGTGCCACCGACCAGCGTGCTCATCACGCTGCGGTGGGTGTGCACGCAGCCCTTCGGCGCGCCGGTCGTGCCCGAGGTATAGGGCATCACGCAGGGGTCGTCGGGGCCGGCCGTCAGCGGGCCGGGTTGCAGTTTGCTGGCCAGCGCATCGCGCCATGCGGTCACACCCGGCATTTGCGGCACCTCGCGCGCTGCGGCGACGAAGTCCGGCACCCGCAGGTCGGTCGGCGCCGTCAGATGGTCGCTGTAGGTCGCGACCACACAGTGCTGCAGACCGCCGCCGCTCGCCGGACGCAGCAGCGGCAACAACTGCGGCAACAAGTCCTGTGCGACGAAGGCCGTCGTCGCCGAACAATCGTCGATGTAGTGACGCAGCTCGTCGGTGCGGTTCATCGGATTGACCGGCACCACCACCGCATTGGCGCGCAGGATCGCGTAGAAGGCAAGCACCCATTGCGGGCTGTTCTGCATGCACAGCAGCACGCGGTCGCCGGCCTTGATGCCGCATTCCTGCTGCAGGAATCCGGCCAGTTGCTCGGCTTCGCTCTTGAACTCCGCGAAGCTGATCGCCGTGTCGTAGAAGACGATGAAGGGCTTGTCCGGATAACGCGCCGCCGAGACCTCGGCATTGTGGAAGACGTTGGTCTGCGGCAGCGTCAGATGACGGGGAACCAGCGGCGGCCAATGCCGGAAGTGCGGTCGGATGGATGTGGCCATGACGGTCTCCGGGATGGGGCTGGTCGCGCCGCTCAGGACGAGAATGCGGCGATGCCGGTGATCGCGCGGCCGAGAATCAGCGCATGCACGTCGTGGGTTCCTTCGTAGGTGTTGACCACCTCGAGATTGACCAGATGCCGGGCGACGCCGAATTCGTCGGAGATGCCGTTGCCGCCCATCATGTCGCGCGCCAGGCGGGCGATGTCGAGCGACTTGCCGCAGGAGTTGCGCTTGACGATCGATGTCAGTTCGACCGCGGCCGAGCCTTCCTCGCGCATCCGGCCGAGCCGCAGGCAGCCCTGCAGCCCGAGCGTGATCTCGGTCAGCATGTCGGCCAGCTTCTTCTGCACCAGCTGGTTCGCGGCCAGCGGCCGGCCGAACTGCTTGCGGTCGAGCACATACTGCCGGGCGCGCTGGTAGCAGTCCTCGGCGGCGCCGAGTGCGCCCCAGGCGATGCCGTAGCGGGCGCTGTTCAGGCAGGTGAACGGGCCTTTCAGGCCGCGCACTTCGGGGAAGGCGTTTTCCTCCGGACAGAAGACGTTGTCCATCACGACCTCGCCGGTGATGCTCGCGCACAGCCCGACCTTGCCTTCGATCACCGGTGCCGACAAACCCTTCGCGCCCTTGTCGAGCACGAAGCCGCGGATCTGGCCTTCGTCGTCCTTGGCCCAGATCACGAATACATCGGCGATCGGCGAATTGCTGATCCACATCTTGTTGCCGGTCAGGCTGTAGCCGCCGGCCACCTTGCGGGCGCGCGTGACCATGCTGCCTGGGTCGGAGCCATGGTCGGGTTCGGTCAGGCCGAAGCAGCCGATCCATTCGCCGGTGGCGAGCTTCGGCAGGTATTTCTGCTTCGTCGCCTCGTTGCCGAATTCGAAGATCGGCACCATCACCAGCGAAGACTGCACGCTCATCATCGAGCGGTAGCCCGAGTCGACACGCTCGACCTCGCGCGCGATCAGGCCGTAGGCGACGTAATTCAGCCCCGGGCCGCCGTATTGCTCCGGAATGGTCGGGCCAAGCAGGCCGAGGTCCCCCATCTCGCGGAAGATCGACGGGTCGGTGCTGTGGTTGCGGAAGGCCTGGATCACGCGCGGCGCAAGCCGGTCCTGGCAATAGGCGGCGGCGGCTTCGCGCACCATGCGCTCTTCGTCGGTCAGTTGCGCATCGAGCAGAAACGGGTCTTCCCAGTTGAAGCGGGCTTTGGTGTTGGATGTCATCTCGGTCTCCTGATGTGGTTTGCGTGTTGCAGTGTGCGCTTCAAAGCGCCGCAACGAGTTCGGGCACCGCATTGAACAGGTCGGCCTCGAGCCCGTAGTCGGCGACGCTGAAGATCGGCGCTTCGGCGTCCTTGTTGATCGCGACGATCACCTTGCTGTCCTTCATGCCGGCCAGGTGCTGGATCGCGCCGGAAATCCCGCAGGCGATGTACAGCTCCGGCGCGACGATCTTGCCGGTCTGGCCGACCTGCCAGTCGTTCGGCGCATAACCGGCATCGACCGCTGCGCGGCTGGCGCCGAGCGCAGCGCCGAGCTTGTCGGCCAGCGGCGTCAGCACCTCGTCGAATTTTTCGCTGCTGCCCATCGCGCGGCCACCGGAGACGATGATCTTCGCGGCGGTCAGTTCGGGTCGGTCGCTCTTCGCGATCTCGGCGCCGACAAAACTCGACAGCCCCGAATCACCGGCCGCATCGACCTGCTCGACGCTCGCCGAGCCGCCGCTTGCCGCAGCTGCATCGAAGCCGGTCGTACGCACCGTGATCACCTTGATCGGATCGATGCTCTGCACCGTTGCGATTGCATTGCCGGCATAGATCGGCCGGTCGAAAGTATCTTCCGATTCGACCCGGATGATGTCCGAGACCTGGCCGACGTCGAGCAGCGCGGCAACCCGTGGCGCGACATTCTTGCCGGCGGCCGTCGCCGGGAACAGGATGTGCGTGTAGTTCTTCGCCACCGCCATCACCTGCGCGGCGACGTTTTCGGCCAGGCCGTGCGCCAGCTGCTCGCCGTCGGCATGCAGCACCTTGCTGACGCCGGCGATCTGCGCCGCGGCCGTCGCGGCGTCGCCGGCATTCGAGCCGGCGACCAGCACGTGCACTTCCTTGCCGCACTCGACGGCGGCGGTGACGGTATTCAGCGTCGATCCCTTGATCGACTGGTTGTCGTGTTCGGCTACTACGAGAGCGGTCATGTCGGTTTTCCTGTCAATTGGCGCATGGTTTTCTGTGGGAGGGGCTTCAGCCCCGATTCGGGTTGGTGGCATGGCCGCCAATCGGGGCTGAAGCCCCTCCCACAAATTCGGTCGAGGTCAGATCACCTTCGCTTCGTTCTTCAGCTTGTCGACCAGCGTCGCGACATCGGGCACCTTGATGCCGGCGCTGCGCTTCGGCGGCTCGCTGACCTTCAGCGTCTTCAGGTGGCTCTTGATGTCCACACCCAGATCGGCCGGCTTGATGTTCTCGAGCGGCTTCTTCTTCGCCTTCATGATGTTCGGCAGCGTCACATAACGCGGCTCGTTCAGCCGCAGGTCGGTGGTCACCACCGCCGGCAGCTTGATCTTCACGGTTTCCAGGCCGCCGTCGATCTCGCGGGTGACGCTGGCATGGCCGTCGGCGACCTCGATCTTCGATGCGAACGTCGCCTGCGGCAGCCCGGCCAGCGCGGCGAGCATCTGCCCGGTCTGGTTGGCATCGTCGTCGATCGCCTGCTTGCCGAGGATCACCAACTCGGGCTTTTCCTTGTCGACCAGCGCCTTCAGCAGCTTGGCCACCGCCAGCGGCTGCAATTCCTCGGTCGTCTCGACCAGGATCGCCCGGTCGGCGCCGATCGCCATCGCGGTGCGCAGCGTCTCCTGGCACTGCGTGACGCCGCACGACACCGCGATCACCTCGGTCGCGACACCCTTTTCGCGCAGGCGGACCGCCTCCTCGATCGCGATCTCGTCGAACGGGTTCATGCTCATCTTGACGTTGGCGATGTCGACACCGCTGCCGTCGCTCTTGACGCGTACCTTGACGTTGTAGTCGACGACCCGCTTGACGGGAACCAGTATCTTCATGATGAATCCTTTCAGTCGTTGCGTCCGAGCGCGATGAATCGTGCCAGGTGGTGGTCTTCGTCGCCGAGTTGATGATCGATCATCACTAGGCGCTTCGCATAATGCGGCAGCGGCAGTTCCCAGGTCATGCCGATGCCGCCGTGCAGCTGCACGCACTCCTCGGCAACCAGTGCGCCGATGCGACCGATCGTCAGCTTGGCCGCGGACAATGCGCGTTCGCGGGTCGTGCGGTCGGCGTCGATGGCGGCGGCAGCGTTGATCACCGCCGATCGGGCCTGCTCGATTTCCAGCAGCAGGTCGGCCATGCGGTGCTGCAGCGCCTGGAAGTTGCCGATGGCCACGCCGAACTGCTTGCGGGTGCGCAGGTAGTCGAGCGTGGCGTCCTTGGCCACATCCATCGCACCGACGGCCTCGGCGCACAAGGCCAGCACGCCCTTGCCGATGCTGTATTCGATCGTCGCGCCGGCCTCGCCTTCGGAACCGATCAGCGCATCGGCGCCGAGCGTGACGCCTTGCAGCGTGAGTTCCGCAGCGCGGCCGCCGTCGATGGTCGGATAACCGCGCAGCGACACGCCGGCCGTGCCGGCCGGCAGCAGGAACAGCGAGATGCCGGCAGCGTCGTCGACCGCGCCGGAGGTGCGGGCCGACACCACGAAAAAGTCCGCCTGCTCGGCATGCTGGACCACGGCCTTGACGCCATCGAGCCGCCACTGCCCGTCGACCAGATTTGCCTTCGTCTGCACATGGTCGAGCGCATGGTGTGCTTCGGGTTCACCGTGTGCGAATGCCGCGATCTGCGTGCCGCCGATCACGTCGGCCAGCAATTCCTTCTGCTGCGGGCTGCCGGCGAAGGCGATCGCGCTGCCGGCGAGCATCGTGCCGAGGAAGGGTTCGACGACCAGGCCGCGGCCGAGCGCCTCGAACACCACCGCGATATCGAATCCGCCGCCTGCGAAGCCGCCGTCTTCCTCGCTGAACAACGCGCCGATCACGCCGAGCTCGGCGAACTGGCGCCACAGATCGGCGCTGCATCCTTCAGGCGAGCGGGCGATCCGGTCGCGGGTCTCGAAACCATATTGCTTGGCGACGAAGCGGTTCAGGCTGTCGGCCAGCATGCGGCGGTCATCGGTGTGCTGGAAGTTCATGCTGTTCTCCTCTTCACAGCCCGAGGATCATCTTCGAGATGATGTTCCTCTGGATTTCGTTGGAGCCGCCGAAGATCGACAGCTTGCGGTTGTTGAAATACTGCGTCGCAGCGCTGGCCGCCTCGGCCGGGCCCACCGCGTCGCCGTCGAAGCCATCTTCCAGTGCCTCGGCGATAAAGGGCTGTGCATAAGGCCCCATCGCACGGCGCAGCAGCGACGAGATTTCCTGCCGGATCTCGGTGCCGCGGATCTTCAGCATCGAACTTTCCGCCCCCGGTACACCACCGCCGGCGACCGCCGCGATGACACGCAGATTCGTCGTCTTCATGTTCTCGAGCTCGATCTCGACGCGCGCCATCCGCGCTGCGAAATACGGATCCTCGGACAGCGGCCGGCCATTCTTCTTCACCTTGGCCGCCGCCTTCTTCAGCCTCTCGAACGCGGCCACCGAAAAGCCGACGCCGGCGATGTTGGTGCGCTCGTAGGTCAGCAGGTATTTGGCACAGGTCCAGCCCATGTTCTCCTCGCCGACCAGATTCTCGGCCGGCACCCGCACATCGGTGAAGAAGACCTCGTTGACCTCATGCTCGCCGTCGAGCGTGATGATCGGCCGCACCTCGACGCCGGGCGAATTCATGTCGACCAGCAGGAAGCTGATGCCCTGCTGCTTCTTCGCCTCGCGGTTGGTGCGAACCAGGCAGAAGATCATGTTGGCGTGCTGGCCGAGCGTGGTCCAGGTCTTCTGGCCATTGACGAGGTAGTGCTCGCCTTGCGCGTCGCTGCCGCGCACCGCGGTGGTCTTCACCGAGGCGAGGTCGGAGCCGGCACCCGGCTCCGAGTAGCCCTGGCACCACCAGTCGGAGCCGTCGAGAATGCGCGGCAGCCAATACTGTTTCTGTTCCTCGTTGCCGTATTTGATCAGCACCGGGCCGAGCATGTTGACGCCGAACGGCACGATGCGCGGCGCAAACGCGAGGGCACATTCGTTCTCGAAGATGAATTTCTGCACCGCGCTCCAGCCGGGGCCGCCGTACTGCTCGGGCCAGTGATTGGCCAGCCAGCCGCGCTCGTTCAGGATGGCGTGCCATTCCTCCATGTCGGCCTTCGCGAGGTGCTTGCCGTTGCGCACCTTGTCGGCAAGCCGCTGCGGCAAGTTGGCGGCCAGGAACTCGCGCACCTCGGTGCGAAAGGCTTCTTCTTCACGGCTGAAGTTCAGGTCCATGCTGCGGCTCCTCAATAGATCTCGAACAGGCCGGCAGCGCCCATGCCACCGGCAATGCACATCGTCACGACGGCATATTTCGCGCCGCGGCGGCGCCCTTCGATCAGCACATGGCCGGCCAGCCGCGAACCGGTCATGCCGAACGGATGGCCGATCGAGATCGCTCCGCCGTTGACGTTGAGCCGCTCATCCGGAATGCCCAGGCGCTGCTGGCAGTAGATGGCCTGTGATGCAAAGGCCTCGTTCAGCTCCCACAGACCGATGTCGTCGACCTTCAGGCCATGTCGGGCCAGCAGCTTCGGCACCGCGAAGACCGGACCGATGCCCATTTCGTCGGGCTCGCAGCCGGCGACCGCCATGCCGCGGAAGGCGCCGAGAGGTTTCAGTCCGAGCCGTTCGGCCTCGGCCGCCTCGACCATCACGCAGGCCGATGCGCCGTCGGACAGCTGCGAGGCATTGCCGGCGGTGACGTACTTGTCGGCTCCGTTGACCGGCTGCAGCTTGGCCAGCGCCTCGTAGGTCGTGCCGCGGCGGTTGCAGGTGTCGACGTCGACCGTTGCGCTGCGCGTCGTCACTGCCTTGGTTTCCTTGTCGGTCACCGCCATCGTCGTCGTCACCGAGACGATCTCGTCGCGGTAGCGTCCTGCTTCCTGCGCGGCCTCGGTCTTGCGCTGGCTTTCGGCCGAGAAGCGGTCCTGCGCTTCTCGGCTGATGCCGTAGCGCGAGGCGACGATGTCGGCGGTCTCGATCATCGACAGATACAGCTCGGGCTTGTGTTCGACGATCCACGGGTCGAGCGTGATGTCGCCACCGTCGGCGGCGCTGCGGCCACGGATCTGCGAGATGCTTTCGACACCACCGGCAATCATCGCCGGCGCGCCGTCGACGACGATGCGCCCGGCGGCGATCGCGATCGCCTGCAGGCCGGAGGCGCAGAAGCGGTTCACCGTCGTGCCGGCGATGCTGATCGGCAGCCCGGCGCGGACGATCGCCTGGCGGGCGACGTTGCGGCCGGTCGTGCCTTCCGGATAACCGCAGCCGAGGATCGCATCCTCGATCAGTGCCGGGTCGATGCCCGAACGCTCAACCGCGGCTTTCACCGCAAACGCGGCCAGCGTCGGGCCCGGGGTGATGTTGAATTCGCCACGGTGCGCCTTGGTCAGCGGGGTACGGGCGGTCGAGACGATCACGGCTTCGCGCATCGCGAATCTCCTGGTTGAAAGTGAGGTCCGGCGACCCGCCTGTCTGGGCGGGCGCCGAGGAAAGGGATGGCCTTGTTCAGGCGGCCTTGTTCAGGCTGTCGAAATCCTGGCCACGTTCGACGAGCTCGACCAGCAGCGGCGACGGCTGCCAGAAGATCGGGTCCTGCTTCGCAAACTCGCGGATATCGGCCAGCACCTTGGGCAGGCCGACCATGTCGGCATATTTCATCGGGCCGCCGCGATGGCGCGGGAAACCGTATCCGGCGATGAAGGTCACGTCGACGTCGAGCGGCCGCAATGCGATGCCCTCGTGCACGACGTTCGCACCTTCATTGATCATCGCGGCAAGATACCTGCGCACGATCTCGTCGTTGTCGAAGCTGCGCGGCGTGATGCCTGCGCGCTGGCGCTCCGCATCGACGATCGCAAGCACCTCGGGATCGGGTGCGCCGCTGCGCGGACCCTTGGGATAGACGTAGTAGCCGCGACCGGTCTTCTGGCCGAACCAGCCGCGTTCGCAGATCCGGTCGGCGATTTCGACGTAGCGGGCGCGCGGATCGCGGGTCGGCGCACGGCGCTTGCGGGTGGCCCAGCCGATGTCGCCGCCGGCCAGGTCGGCGACCTGGAACGGCCCCATCGGATAACCGAATTCGCGCAGCGCCTCGTCGATCTGGTACGGCGAAGCGCCGTCCTCCATCATGTGGTCGGCCGCCTGGCGATAGACCGCCAGGATGCGGTTGCCGATGAAGCCGTCGCAGACGCCGGCGCGCACCGCGACCTTGCGCAGCTTCTTCGCCAGCTCGAAGCCGGTCGCGACCACATCGGCCGCCACCTGCTTCGGCACGACGATCTCGAGCAGCTTCATGATGTGGGCCGGCGAGAAGAAGTGCAGGCCGACCACATCCTGCGGCCGCGAGATGCTGGCAGCGATCTCGTCGATGTCGAGGTACGAGGTGTTGGTGGCCAGTACCGCGCCGGGTTTGCAGACACGGTCGAGTTCGGCGAAGACCGCCTTCTTCACCGCCATGTCCTCGAACACCGCCTCGATGACGATGTCGACGCTGCCGAGCGTGTCGTAGCCGACGGCGCCGTTGAAACGCGCCATCACCTTGTCTTTCGCTTCGGCGCTCAAGCGGCCTTTTGTCACCAGGCTGTCGTAGACCTTCTCGACGTTGGCACGGCCGCGGGCCAGGCTCTCTTCGTCGCGCTCGACCATCGTCACCGTCATGCCCGCATCGAGCATCGCGATCGCGATGCCGGCGCCCATCGTGCCGCCACCGATCACGCCGGCCGAGGCCAGCGGACGCGGCTGCGCCGCCTTCGCTTCCGGAACCTTCACGACTTCGCGTTCGGCGAAGAAGGCGTGGATCAGCCCGGCGCGTTGCGGGCTGTCGATGCATTGCAGGAAGGCCGCGCGCTCGATGCGCAGGCCCTCGTCGAACGCCTGGTCGAGCGCAGCCTCGACCGCTTCGACGATCTTGCCCGGTGAAAACAGGCCGCGGCTCTTCGCGGCGACGTCGGGGCGCGCTGTGTCGATCGCGGCGCGACTCGTTTTGACATCGGCCAAGCCCTTCGCATCGCGGGTGCGGCGCACCGGTGCGCCGGCGGCGAGCAGTTCCTGCGCATAGGCCAGGCCTTCGGCGAGGATGTCGTCGCTGCGGCCGATCCGGTCGACCAGGCCGAGCGACAGCGCTTCCTTCGCGCCGATCTGGCGTCCGCTCAGCATCATCTCGAGTGCAGCCGCGGCGCCGATCAGGCGCGGCGTGCGCTGCGTGCCGCCGGCGCCGGGCAACAGGCCGAGCTGAACTTCGGGCAGGCCGAGCTTGACGCCGTTCATCGCCAGCCGATAGTGCGCGGCCAGCGCGACTTCGAGACCGCCGCCAAGTGCGGCGCCGTGCAGCGCAGCGATCACCGGCTTGTCGCTCGCCTCGATGCGGTTGCAGACGTCTGGCAGCACCGGTTGCAGCGGCGGCTTGCCGAATTCGCGGATGTCAGCACCGGCAATGAAATTGCGGCCGGCACCGACGATCAGCACCGCGCCGACAGCCGGATCGACCTGCGCCGCAGCGATCGCATCGACCAGACCACGGCGCACGTCGACGCCGAGTGCGTTGACCGGCGGGTTGTCGATGCTGACGAGCAGTACCTTGCCGAGCAGGCGCGAGCTGACGGGTGCGAAATCGGTGTCCTGGGCCATGCAATCTCCATTGATGTTTCGTCGATGGGTCATTGTTGTCCGTGCTAGCCGTTTTGACAATTCCTTTGATGATTGACATAGTGTCAAAGAATGTTTGACATAGATCCGGGTTTTTACGGGTGACGTGATGGATATCAATTCACTGACGCTGCTGGTCGAAATCCTCGATGCGGGCAATCTGAGCGAAGCTGCGCGGCGTCTGAAGATGACGCGCGCCAATGTCAGCTACCACCTGAACCAGCTCGAGCGCTCGCTCGGCCAGCAACTGGTCAGGCGGACGACGCGGCGCGCCGAAGCGACTGAGGCCGGCCTTCAGCTGTATGAACACGGCAAGCGGATCCGCAACGAATGGCTGGCAGCGCGCGAAGCGATCGCGACGCTTGGCCAGACGCTGCAAGGCCGGGTCCGGCTCAGCGTGCCGAGCGGTTATGGCCAGCTCGTGATGTCGAGTTGGCTGATCGATTTCAAGCGCGACTATCCCGGCATCGTGCTCGATGTGGTGTTCGAGAACCGGGTCGAGGATCTGATCCGCGACGAGGTCGACATCGCGGTGCGGGTGATCTCGGAGCCACCGCAGAACCTGGTTGCGCGAGAGATGGGCACGATGAATTACGTCGTCTGCGCATCCCGCGACTTTGCCGACGCGAACGGCATGCCGGCCGACCTGCAGGCGCTTCGCACGGTGCCGCTGGTCGCGTCGGCCGTGGTCAGCCGGCAGCTGCGCGTGACCGCCTACCTGGGATCGGAGCGGCACGAGGTGATCGTCCAGCCGACGCTGATTTCAGAAAACTACCTTTTCCTGCGGCAGGCGGTGCTCGGCGGACTGGGCGTCGGCATGCTGCCCGATTACGTGGTGCAGGAAGACGTCGAACGCGGTGACGTCGTGACCGCACTGCACCAGTGGCGGCTCAGCATCTTCGGTACCGGCATGTACATGCTGTACATGCCGAACCGCCACCACACACGCGCCGCCTCGACCTTCATCGACTTCATGCTCGCACGCGCCCGGCAGGAGGCCGGGGCGGCGCGAGATTCCGGCAGGACAGGGGCGGCCGGCTAGTCGGGATCGGCCGTGCACCCCGGGGCGATGCGACATGCTCAGCTGGGCCGCATCTCGGCCCGCGCTGCATACAGCCCCAGCTCGACATCGTTGCGCGCGCCGGTCTTGTCGAGCACGCGGGCCCGGTAGCTGGCGACTGCCTGCTGCGACAACACCAGCTCGTCGGCAATCTCGGCGATGCTGCGGCCGGCGCAGATCAGCCGGAAGACCTTGTATTCGCGGTGCGACAACTGTTCGTGCACCGGCGCCCGGTTGTCGAGCGCGCGGCCATCGCCAATCGCGCCGGCGAGTTGCCCTGCCACCGACGGCGTGATGAACAGGCCGCCGCAGACGACCTTTCGGATCGCGCCGGTCATCTGCCGACTGTCGGCGCTCTTGTTCAGATAACCGGCGGCGCCGAGCTTCATGCTGCGCACGGCATATTGCTTGTCGGGATAGCTGCTGAGCATCAGCACCGGCATGCGCGGGTATTCGACTCTCATCTGGCGCAGCGCATCGAGGCCGTCGCGGTGCGGCATCGTGATGTCCATCAGCACGACGTCGATCGCCGCACCATCGCCGGCCAGCGCGCGCACGGTGCGAACCGCCGCCTCGCCGCTGTCGGCCTCGGCCGCAAGCAGGATGTCGTCGGCGTCGGCAAGCACCTGCCGGATCGCCTCGCGGACCAGCGCATGGTCATCGCAGAGCAGAACCCGGATCGTCATCGGGCGCCTTCGACCGGCATCGCAGAATCGCTGGCGTCCGGCAGCGGCATCGTCAGCAGCAAGCTCGCGCCTGCCGACCCGACGCGCTTCAGCGTGCCGCCAAAACGGTGCGCCCGCTCGCGCGCGGCAACCAGGGTGTCGGCGACATCGTCGCCGTCGGCATCGGCTGCAGCGTCGCCGCCGACCTCCAGGTGCAGCACAGGCTGCGGCGGACCGTCGACATAAAGCCGGACGCGCAGCGTCGTGACACCTTTCTGGTGCACGATCTCCGCGATCAACTGCTGGAAGATCCTGAACACCGCGGTCGACCAGCGCTCGCCGACAGTGCCGGTCGGCAATTCGACGCCGTGGCAGACGTGCAGCTTGACGTCGCCGCGCAGCCTGCGCGATTCCAGCGTCTCCTCGGCCCGCCATTCGAGTGCGGCCCACAGCCCCTGGTGATCGAGGATGCTTGGTCGCAACTCGGTCGTGATGCGGCCGACCTGCTCGACCGCGGCATCGAGCCGCTGCCCGATCTGCCGGGCTTTCACCTGCAGTTCGCTGCGCTCGGCCAGGCGGTCGGTGAGCCAGTCGATCTCCAGCTTCGTCGCCACCAGCAGCGATCCCAGCTGTTCGTGAATATCGCGGGCGAGGCGCGCCCGCTCATCCTCGTGCTGCGCATCGAGGCGGGCGGCAAGCTCGCGCAGCAGGATCGGCGGTCCGGCCTGGCCGGCAGGGTTTGGTTCTTTCGGGCTGTCGTGGCGCATCGGTTCACTGGCTTTCGAGCCCGCAGACCTGCAAGGCGCGTGCCCGACGGCGCAAGCTGCCGCAGCGGTGCGGCGCGACGCCCTGGCCACGGCGGGCGCCGCGTCGGTCTGGAGCCGGTCTTCGGGCACCGGCCACAACCATCTGTCGGCTGCCCATGCCACCAACGGCCGAGCACCGCACCTGTTGCCGCAGAATGGCGTATGGCATGCCCTCAGCCTTCAGCACCTCGCCGATACAGGTCGGCATCGGCCGGGACCGACTCGTCATGCTGACCCGGTATGCGATCCTGATTTTCTGGCGCTCGCTGGCCTTGTGCTGCGTGGTGCTCGGCATCGCCGGGGCTTTTCTGCCGGTGCTGCCGACGACACCGTTTCTGCTGGTCGCCGCCTGGGCGGGCAGCAAGGGCTGGCCACAACTCGAACGTTGGCTGGTCGAACATCCCCGCTGGGGAACGTCCATCCGCCGCTGGTGCGACCACCGCGCGGTTCCGCGCAGCGCCAAGTGGGCGGCCAGCGCGACGATGTTGTTCAGCAGCGTCGTGCTTGTCTTGTCGGCAGTGCCGCTGGCACTCAAGATTGGCGTGCCGCTGCTGATGTCGTGTGTCGCTGCGTGGTTGTGGCTCCGCCCGGAAGGCTGAACCAGATCGACAGCCGCAAAGGGCACAAGCGAGCGGCAGCGAACGAGCCGGTGTCGCTGCGCACGACGGTCAAGGGCGATCTGGTGCCAATAGGGGAGTCGAGGTCTCGCTGTTCGGCGGCAGCGGCAACAAGCTGGCCAACTGGTCGATCACGCCAGGGCGGCAAGGAAGCCGAGCGGGTTCTTGGTCAATGCGACCGAGACGATCCAGCCGGCAGTGACCAGTGCGGCGAACCAGGCGGCCGCACGAACCGCAAGCGGCCGAGTCGGGCGCAGTGCGATCACGCCGAGGCCGACATACACGAACAGGCCGATGACCTTCGCGGTCAGCCACGGCGCATTGCCCGGGGTCGCCCGCAGCGACCAGGCCAGCCAGAGCGCAGAAAGCAGCAACACCGTGTCGACGACATGTGGCAGCGTCTTCGCGGCGCGACCAGCAACCCCGTGCGCACCCCTCAGCGCAGCCCAGCCACGGAAGAAAAAGCCGCTCAGCGACAAGGCCACCGCGGTCTGATGGACGATCTTGACGGTCGAATAGTCGATGGGCACGTGACGATCGCAGCGGGCGCGTCGGGCTAGCCTGCCGCGCGGGCTTGCCGCAGCAATGCAAGCAGTGTCGCCGTCTCGACCGGTTTCACGAGGTGGTGGTTGAAGCCTGCGGCCCGGGTGCGGGCGATGTCTTCCGGTTGCCCGTAACCGGTCAGCGCAATGTAGGTCGCCGACGGCAGGCGATCGCGCAGCAGCCTGGCCAGTTCATGGCCATCGATATCGGGCAGGCCGATATCGAGCACGCAGACCTCCCAGTCGTCGCGACTGGCGGCATCGAGCGCACTGCGGCCGTCGTGGGCAACGCCGACCTCGTGGCCGGCCGACGACAGCAGCACCGCCAGCATGTCGGCAGCGTCGCGGTTGTCGTCGACCAGCAGGATGCGCAACGTGTCGCCGCCCGGCCCGGCAGCAGCCGCTGCCGCTGGCTCGACGCGCGAGACCTGCGCCGTCGCGTCGAGCCGCGGCAGCGTCAGCACGAAGCGGCTGCCCGAGCCGGTGCCGCGGCTGGTCGCGACGACACGGCCGCCGTGCAGCTCGGCGATCCGCTTGACGAGCACCAGCCCGATGCCAAGACCGCCTTCGGCGCGCCCGGCCGCGCGCTTGCCTTGCGCAAACAGTTCGAACAGGTGCGGCAGCAGGTGTTCGTCGATGCCCGGGCCGTTGTCGTCGACGCTGACTTCCACCTGACCTGTTTCATCGACCTGCAGGCCGAGCGAGATGCTGCCGCCGCGCTGGGTATAACGGGCCGCATTGTTCAGCAGGTTGACGACCGCCTGGATCAGGCGTGTTGCATCGCCGGACACCAGCACCGGCTCGTCGGCAATGCGGATCGTCAGCTGGTGCGCTTTCGCGTCGATCGCCGGGCGCGCCTGCTCGACCGCGTGGTCGATGATGGTGCGCAGGTCGACATCGTGGCGTTCGAATTCGACCAGCCCGTGCATCACCCGCGAGACATCGAGCAGGTCGTCGACCAGCTCGGTCATGTGGCGCACCTGGCGCAGGATGACCTCGCTGGCGCGCTGCGTCTGCTGCTGATTGCCGACCCGCAGCTCGAGCAGCTGGGACGCCGCGCCGATCGCGGCCAACGGGTTGCGCAATTCGTGCGCCAGCATCGCGAGGAATTCGTCCTTGCGGCGGTCGCCGTCGCGCAGTGCCTGCTCGGCCCTCTTGTAGGCGTCGATGCTGATCGTCGCGCCGACCATGTGCGTGATCTTGCCGGCCGCGTCGCGCGCGACCTGGGCCCAGGTCGACAGCCACTGCAGCCGCTGGTCGGGCATCACGATTCGGAACTCGGCGGAAAAATCACCTTCTCCTGCCAACGCGGCCTCGATCTTCTGCCACAGCGCGCCCCGGTCTTCGGGATGGACGAGCGCAGAGAAATCCTCTGCCCGGCCACCGAACGTGCCGGGTTCCAGCCCGTGCAGGCGATAGACCTCGTCTGTCCACTCGACGCGGTTCGTGATCACATCCCATTCCCAGATGCCGATGCTGCCGGCGCGGATCGCCAGCCGCAGCCGTTCCTCGGTCTGGCGCAGGCTGCGCTCGGCCTCGTGCAGCGCCGACACGTCGGTATTGGTGCCGAACCACTGCACGACCGCGCCCGATTCGTCCTTCAGCGGCGCGACCAATGTAAAAAACGGGCGGAAACGGCCATCGCTGCCGCGCAGGGGAAAAGTCATCTGGAACGGCTCTCCGCTGTGCAGCGACTGCTGCCAGCGCTCGACCACCTCGGGCAGCACCGCCGGATCGTGCACGGCCTTCCAGCCGTCGTCCTGCATCTGCTCGATCGTGCTGCCGGTATAGGCAAACCAGCGTTCGTTGAACCAGTGGATGTTGCCGTCAGGATGCGCCATCCAGGCCATCTGCGGAATCGTGTTCGCGAGCTGCTTCAGGCGCTGCTCGCTGGCCTCCAGCGCCTTGCGCGTGCGCATCTCGGCCGAGACGTCCTCGTGGATCAGCATCACTTCGCGCACCGCACCGCTGGCATCGCGCACCGGATGGGCGTGCGCCTTGACCCAGCGGGCAATACCGGGTTTGCCGATTTCGGCCGGGTCGTAGACGATGGCCGGCATTTCGACCGATTCACCGGCAAAGGCGCGCTGGAAATAGCCGGTGATGCCTTTCGCCGCCAACTGCGGATCGGTCAGCACGTTGTATTCGCTGAGCACATAGCGCATCAGCTCCGAATTGCCTTCGACCTGCCAAAGCTCCTGCCACGCCCTGTTGACTTGCAGCGTGCGGCCGTCCGTCGCCAGCAACTGCACACTGAATGGCGCCTGCTCGAACAGGATCTGGAAGCGGTCGTCCGGCGTCGCGGACGGCTGGTGGTCATTGCCCATGCGTTGGTCGGCGGGCGCGCGATGGCGGCCCCGGGAGCTGCAGCGAATACCGGATTTTGCGCTACCGGCCGGGGCGCTGCCAGCGCCGCCAGGGGCGGCGTGCCGCTGCGGCGCGACGGTCCGTTTCTGGCCAGTTCGCAGCTGCGCTGCCGAGTTGGATCAACGCGCGGATCAGACGCAGCGGCGGTGTCGCTCGATGCAGGTATCGAGCACCTCGCCGCCGTCGCGCTGCCACCAGTTGCCGGTCGAGAAGATCTCGACCTCGCTGTAGCCGGCAAAACCCTGGGCCTCGACCCAGCCGCGGATCTGCGCGATGTCGATCACGCCGTCGCCCATCATGCCGCGGTCGTTCAGCAGGTCGGTCGTCGGCAGCAGCCAGTCGCAGACGTGGAAGGCGTGCAGCCGCTTGCCGCCGGCGCGTTCGATCTGCGAACGCAGCTTCGGGTCCCACCAGACGTGGTAGACATCGACGGCAACGCCGATCGCGCCGGACTGCACTGGATCGACCGCATCGCAGACATCGAGCGCCTGCTCGATCGTATTGATGCAGGCGCGGTCGGCCGCGTACATCGGGTGCAGCGGTTCGATCGCCAGTTTCATGTTGCGCTGGCGTGCATCGTCCAGCAGTTCGGCGATGCCGTCGGCCACCTGGCGGCGGGCGTCGGCGATGTCCTTGTGCGCCGGCTTGCCGCCGAGCGCGCCGGGCAGCCCGCCGACCACCAGCACCAGGCACGCGGCGTTCAGCTCGCAGGCCTCGTCGAGCGCGCGCAGGTTGTCGTCGCGCGCGGCCTGCCGGCCGGCTGCATCGGAGTAGGTGAACATGCCACCGCGGCAATATCCCGACAGCTCGAGGCCATGCGCCTTCACCGCTCGGCTGACGGCGGCCAGCCCGGCCGCCTGGACCTGGTCGCGCCACGGCGAGATCGCGCGGATGCCGCGTGCTGCGCAGGCGTCGAGGATCTGAAGCAGCGGCCAGTCCTCGCCGCGCTGCTGGCGCACAGTCGCGGTATTGATCGACAACCAGCGGTGGTCGTCGCTGAAATCGCGCATCACCGGGTCACCTGCGCGTCGACACCGTGCAGCGCCAGCAGATGCGCCATCCGGGAGACGGCCAGATCCGGCTGTTCGAGCAGCCCGGCCTCGTCGGCGAGGCGGAACAGTTCGGCAAGGTGCGGCAGCGAGCGGGTGCTTTGCTGGCCGCCGACCATCACGAAATGGTCCTGGTGACCGTTCAGCCAGGCCATGAAGACGACGCCGGTCTTGTAGAAGCGCGTCGGCGCCTTGAAGATGTGGCGCGACAGCGGCACCGTCGGCGCGAGGATCTGATGGAAACGCGCCTCGTCGCCGGCAGTCAGCGCCGCCAGCGCAGCACTGGCTGCCGGCGCGATCGCATCGAAGATGCCGAGCAGCGCATCGCTGTGACGGTGGGTCTCGATCTCGCCGACACCGTCGCCGGCAATCAGTTCGGCATAGTTGAAATCGTCGCCGGTATACATGCGCACGCCTGGCGGCAGCATGCGGCGCATCCTGATCTCCTGGTCCTTGTCGAGCAGCGAGATCTTGATGCCGTCGACCTTGGCTGGATGGGCGTTGATCACGTCGACTGCGGTCTGCATTGCAGCGGCGGTATCGGTGCTGCCCCAGTAGCCTTTCAGCGCCGGGTCGAACATGTCGCCGAGCCAGTGCAGCACGACCGGCTCGCGGGCCTGCGACAGCACACGGTCGTAGACCCGCAGGTAGTCGTCGGGTCCTTGCGCAACCCGCGCCAGCGCCCGGCTTGCCATCACGATCAGCTTGCCGCCGAGCGCCTCGATCGCCGCCATCTGCTCCTCGTAGGCGCGGATCACGTTGTCGACCGAGCGGGCTGCGTCGACTGCCAGGTGGTCGGTGCCGCAGCCGCTGGCGAGAAATGCGCCGGGCACGTCCTTGCTTGCGTCGATGGACCGACTGATCAGCTCGAGCGAAGTCGGCCAGTCCAGGCCCATGCCGCGCTGCGCGGTATCCATCGCCTCGGCAACGCCGAGCCCCATGCCCCAGAGCCGGCGGCGGTAGGCGAGGGTGGCGTCCCAGTCGATCGCGCAGTCGACCCACGGATCAACTGCGGCGCGTGAATCGGCAACCACATGGGCGGCCGAATAGGCAATGCGCGACAGCTTCTGGCCCGCCTTCGCCGGCGTGAAATCGCCGGGGCCTTGTATCTGGTAGGCCGCGAGGCCGGAGCCGTCGGCGGTGGGCAGGGTGAGTTTCATCGTGCTTCCTCTTTCGCTGGCGGGCTGAAATCGACGGGTCGGCGCCTGTCACAGCAATCTCCTCCCATATGGCGCTCAGATGCTCAACGGCTCGACATCGACCCAGCAGCGCGTTTTCCAGCTCTTCAGCGCATCCTCGACCAGTTGCACACCCTTGGCGCCTTCGGGCAGCGTCCAGCGGTAGGGTGCGTCTTCGACGACGTGGCGGATGAAGGCCTCCCACTGCAGCTTGAAGCCGTTGTCGTAGACCTCGGTATCGGGCACCTCCTGCCATTGGTCGAAGAACGGCATCGTCTGTTTTTCGTCCGGGTTCCAGACCGGCCGCGGCGTATTGACCCGCGACTGCGCGCGGCAGTCGCTGAGACCGGCCACCGCCGAGCCGTGGGTGCCGTCGACGTGGAAGGTCACGAGGTCGTCGCGGCGCACCCGCGTCGCCCACGAACTGTTGACCTGGGCGATCACCTTCTCGCCGTTGTGCCCCTTCAGTTCGAGTGTTGCGTAGGCGGCGTCGTCGGCGGTCGCCTGGTAGGGTTTGCCAGCTTCGTCCCAGCGCTGCGGGATGTGGGTCGCGCCGATGCAGCTGATGGCCTGCACCTCGCCAAACAGGTTGTCGAGCACATAACGCCAGTGGCACATCATGTCGAGGATCATGCCGCCGCCGTCTTCGCTGCGGTAGTTCCAGCTCGGCCGCTGGATCGGCTGCAGGTCGCCTTCGAAGACCCAGTAGCCGAATTCGATGCGAACGCTGAGCATCGTGCCGAAGAAGCCGGCGCGGCGCAGCATGTCGAGTTTGCGCAGCCCGGGGAGAAACAGCTTGTCTTGCACCGCGCCGTGTTTCAGTCCGGATTGCTGCGCGAGCTTGGCGATCTCGATTGCCTCGCCGAGGTTGGTTGCGATCGGTTTTTCGCAATAGACATGTTTGCCGGCGCGCAGTGCCTGGGCCAGCAGCTTCGGCCGCATCTGCGTCGTGCCGGCGTCGAAGAAGACGGTGTCGTCGGGATTGGCCAGCGCCGCGGCGAGGTCGCTGCCCCAGCGCTCGATGCCGTGTTCCTTCGCGAGGGCCTCGATCTTGTCGGCATTGCGGCCGACCAGGATCGGGTCGGGCATCACCTTGTCGCCGTTGGCCAGTGTGACGCCGCCCTGTTTGCGGATCGCGACGATCGAGCGGATCAGGTGCTGGTTTTTTCCCATGCGCCCGGTCACGCCGTGCATGATCAGGCCGAGTCGGCGGGTTGCCATGAGTTTCTCCTTTTCAATGGATCGGGCTCAGATCGGCCCACATTGGTTCGGTCGACCGCGCAAAGCCCGGTCGGTGCAGACTGCCCAGATCGAGCCGGCCGTCGCTGACCCGCAGCCGGATGCGGCCGTTCGCAGCACGTTCGTAGAAGCCGGGATGGGCGTCGGCAAAGGCTTCGGCTTCGGCCGCCGGCGCACTGCCGAAGCCGTCGACATAGTGGTGGCCATTGCGTTCGATGTCGGCGACGCCGAGGCTGGCCGCGAGCAGCGTGTCCTGCTGCACCGCCAAGCCGGCCTGGCAGGTCAGGTCCTCGCCCGACAACAGCAGACCGGCGCGCCCGCGCAGCGTTGCCGCACTGTGCAGCGAGCGGTAGATCCCCTTGCAGGCCTTGCTCGAGATGCCGCGGTAACCGATTGCGAGGCCTTGTTCGAGCGCCTCGTCGTGGTCGTCCGATTCGTCGAGGATCACCGGCACGTCGATGCCGAGCGATGCGATCGGCGTCTGCAAGGCGACTGCGCGAGGCAGCGGTTGCTCGAGCAGCAGCAGCCGCCGGTGCATCGCCTGCAAGGATGGCGTCGTGCTGAATCGCCGCCAGAAGGCGGCCAGCGCATCGACATCGGCAAAGGATTCATTGCCGTCGAGCGTGGCCCGATAGTCGCCAGCCTGTCCGTCGAGCAGCGCGGCAATGCGCTGCAGCCGCTCTATGTCGTCGTCGATGCGGCCGGACAGCTTCAGCTTGAAGCGGCGCAAGCCGTAGCGGGTGATCGCGTCGCTCAACGTCGCCGGCAAGCCGTCCTCCGGATCGGCCCCGGGGTCGGTGGCCGACAGGCGGTCGGCAAGGCCCACCGTATGGCGCAGCCAGACCGTCTGCGGCGTGACGATGCCGGCCTGCCCCGACCACGGGTCGCCGAGCGCACCGGACGCGACACCTTCGCACCAGCCGACGTCGAGCGCGCGCAGCGCGATATCGGCGATTGCCTTGTCGATCTGCGCCGGCCCGAACTGCGCGGCCAGCCGCGGCAGGCCATTGGCGACGGCGGTGCGGATCGCCTCGTCGCCATGCTCGTGCGACAAGGTCCAGGCATTGCCGCGCTGGCCGAGCAGCGCCGATCGGGCCCAGCGCAGCGCCGCGCGCAGTTGCTCGAAATTCTGTTCATGGGTCAGCGCCGGTGACTTGTCGAACCATTTCGGCACCATCAGTTCGGCACTTGCGCCGATCAGGCTGCGGCCATCGACTTCGGCCTCGACCCGCACGAAGGCCTGCGGGCAGCGGGTGACGGTGGCTGCGCCGAACCGAAATGGCAGGCGCAGAACGACAGGGCGTTCGAACAGGTCGATGCGACGGATCGTGACGATCGGAGCATTCATCTCAGGTGTTCCATCAGTCCGCGGACGTGGCCAACGCTGAATGCGGCGCAGCTGTCGGCATCGGGGTGGTAGTCGAAGGGTTCGATTGCCAGCCATCCGGCGTAGCCGAGCTGATGCAGCATCCGCAGCGCCGGCAGCACCGGCGTATCGCCCTGGCCGGGGCCGCGGCGGTTGTGGTCGTTCAGCTGTACATGGGCGATGTGTCCGCTCGGCAGCCAGCGGCGCAGCACGGCCGGCGCATCGTCCTGTTCGGCGTGCGACGCGGCGCTCAGGTCGAGCATGGTTTTCAGTCCCGGCGAAGCAATCTGGTCGACGACCGCGGTGGCTTCGGCGACGGTATTGATCAGCGGCGTCTCGAACGGCGCCAACGGCTCGATGCAATAGACGACACCGGCGCCATCTGCATGATCGGCCAGCCGCGCCCAGCCTTCGGTGCAACGCGCCAGTGCATCGGCCAGGCTCTGGCCGGCTGCCGGCGAGCGCTGCTTTGGCGATCCATGAACCAGCACCTGCGCCCCGCACGCGGCGGCAAAATCGATCAGCACGCGCAGCAAGTCGACGGTGCGCTCGAACAGCGCCGCATCGCCAGTCGACAAGGACAGGCCTTCGGGCTGCACCAGCAACCAGTGCAGGCTGGAGATCGTCAGCCCGTGATCGGCCGCCTGCCGGCGCAGGCGCTGCGCCGATGCGAGCGTCCAGTCGGCTGCGCCGCTGCCGACCGTGAACGGTGCCAGTTCGAGCGCATCGCAGCCGAGCGCGGCTGCGCGCGCGCATTGGGCCTCGAAATCCAGGTGCCGCAGCACCTCGTTGCACAGCGCGAGTTTCATGTCGTCGCCGGAACCGGCACGCGCCGGGTCGCCCACAGTTTCCAGACCACGACCGCGGCAATCATCAGCGCCAGTGATCCGGCGATCGGGCGGGTGAAGAACGGCGTCAGATCACCATCGGACAACACCAGCGCGCGGCGCAGGTTCTTTTCGAGCAGGTCGCCGAGCACGATGCCCAGCACCAGCGGCGCCATCGGATAACCGTAGTGGCGAAGCGCATAACCGATGATGCCGAAGGCGAGCATCACATAGACATCGAACAGCCGGCCGGCGATCGCGAAGCTGCCGACTGCGCACAACACGAAGATGATCGGCACGATCAGGTGTTGCGGCACCCGCAGCACCATCACCAGCAGCCGCGTCAACGTCAGCCCGTAGATCAGGATGCCGATCGTCGCGAACAGCATCATCGCGACGACGTCGTAGATGAACTGCGGATGCTGGACCATCATCATCGGCCCCGGCTGCACGCCGTGGATGATCATCGCCGCCATCAGCACCGCGGCCGGCGCCGAGCCCGGCACCGCCAGCGTCAGCACCGGAATCATCGCGCCGGGCACGCAGGCGTTGTCGCCGGTCTCGGCCGCCATCAGGCCCTCGATCGAGCCATTGCCGAATTGTTCCGGCTGCTTGCTGGCGCGCTTGGCCGCCGCATAGGATGACCAGGCGGCGACGTCCTCGCCTACGCCGGGAACGATGCCGACGCCGGTACCGATCAGCCCGGAGCGGATGATGGTGCGCCAGTGCCGCGCGATATCGGCCAGTTTCGGCAGCACCGCGTCGAAGGGGTTGACCTTCACCGGCGCGCGCCGTTCGCGCATTGCGGTCAGCAGTTCGGCAAAGCCGAAGGCGCCGACCAGCGCCGGCACCAGCTGGATGCCGCCGGCCAGATCGCGGTTGCCGAATGCGAAGCGTTCGTAGGCATATTGCGGTTCCTGGCCGATCGTCGCGACCAGCAGTCCGGCAATGCCGGCGATCCAGCCTTTCAGCGGATCGTCGCCAGTCAGCGAGCCGGCAATGATGACGCCGAACAGCGCCAGCCAGAAAAATTCATAGGCGCCGAATTTCAATGCCAGGTTGCCGAGAATCGGCGTGAACAGCGCGAGCATCGTCATGCCGATCAGCGTGCCGAGCACCGATCCGGTGGTCGCGATGCCCATCGCCCGGCCTGCCAGGCCCTGCTGTGCAAGCTTGAAGCCGTCGAGGCACGAGGCCGCCGATGCCGGCGTGCCCGGGATATTCAGCAGGATCGCCGATCGCGAGCCACCGTAGATCGCGCCGACATAGGTCGCGATCAGGATCAGCAGCGCCTGGTCGGCTTCCAGCTTGATCGTCAGCGTCGTCATCAGCGCCAGGCCCATCGTCGCGCTGAGGCCAGGCAATGCGCCGATCACGACGCCGATCAACGACGCCAGCAGCGCGTAGAAGATCACGAGCGGCGTCGCGAAATGCGCGATCGATGAACCGAAGGCCAGCAGTCCGTCGAACATGGGTCGGCGGCCTCAGGGCAGGCGGACGAAAAACAGGCGCTCGAAGACCAGCACCACGGCTGCAGCCGTCAGCACGCCCGCAAGAATCGCGATGCCGTAGCGCCGCAGCGGAGTCGGTGCGTCGGAATGGATCGCCGTGAAGACCGCGACGAACAAGGCGGTCGACAAGGCAAAAGGCGCACGGCCGAGCAGCACCGCCGCATAGCCGAGCGTCAGGACCAGGGTTCCTGCGATGCGTGCATTGAGCAGCGGCGCAGCAGGCCCGGTGCGCAGCGCCTTGCCACGAGGCCGCGCGCGCCAGCACAGCAACAGGCCGAGCAGCAACAGTGTGCCGCCGAACAGCGCCGGCACCAGCCCCGGCGCGGTGTAGATCGAGCCGCCCATGGTCTCGAAGCGGTCCATCCGTGCACTGGCTATCAACACGACAGCGCCGAGCGCGATCCAGAACAGGCCGCCACGCAGATCGGAGGATGCAGAAGAGGGGGTCGTGCTGCTCATGCGCGGTGGGGTCGACCTTCGGGTGTCATGGCGTATTCGGCTCGCGGGGTGCAGACGGCCCGCCAGCAGGTCCGGCCTGGCCGGGCCGCTGGCTGGCGCCTGCGGGTGGTGGTCAGGGCTTCGCGATGCCGACCGTGTCGGGCGAGACCTTGGCCTTGCCGGCAGCCTGCTGGACCCACGCATACGACTGGATCGCCGGAAAGACCGCTGCCTGAGCGGCATCGCCATGAGACGGCGCGAACAGTGCGCCGCGGTTCTGCGCATATTTCTTCAGTGCATCGCTGCTCGCGATCGGGCCTGCCCACAGCTTGTCGAGGGTTGCGATCACTTCAGGCGGCACGCCCTTCGGAACGAAGATGCCGAAATAATTGATCGGGTCCTTGAATCCCGGAATGAATTGCGACAGCGGCGGCACCGTGCCGTAACCTTCGATCTCGAGCGGCTTGTCGCCAACCACGGCCAGCGGACGGATCTTCTTCGCGCGGATCATCTCGGTCTGCTCGGCGGCAAGTTGGGTCGTCACCGGCGTCTCGCCGGCAACCGTTGCGACGACTGCCGGATTGCCGCCGTCATAAGTCACGTGCTTGTAGCTGACGCCGGCGGCGCGGGCGATCGCCTCGATCGCCGAGTGGCCGCTCGAATTGACGCCGGCGGTCGCCACCGCGATGCTGCCTGGCTTGGCCTTCATCGCGGCGATCAGGTCGGGCATCGTCTTGTACGGCGAATCGGCATTGACGCCGACCACGGCAATATGAGCGACGTTCAGGTACAGGTGCCAGTCCTTGATCCCGGTGTCGGACATGCCCAGCACCTGGTAGGTGCCCAGGTCCTTTGCGGCGCCGGCAGTCCAGGTATGACCGTCACGCGGCGCCTCGGCGGCATTCTTGGTGCCGACCGAACCCGACGCACCGGGCTGGTTCAGGATCACCACCTTCTGGTTCAAGGCCTTCTCGATCTCGGCGGCGGTGACCCGCGTGACCTGGTCGGTCGAACCGCCGGCTGCCCACGGAACGATGATCGTGATCGGCTTCGCCGGTTGCCACTGAGCCTGCGCCGACAGCGCGGCACAGAACAGGGCGGCGGCTGCCAACGGGCGGGTGACGTAATGGAATCGCATCGTCTGTCTCCTGATTGAATTCACCGAACGTTGAATTGTTCGGACTGGCCCGCAGCCTGTCAACAGCGTCGGCGCCCTCATTCCCTCAGTACATACCCGAGGATCACATCGCAGATGTGCGACAGCCGTTGCTGCAATGCCTTCGGCTTCATCAGGTCGTGGCCGAAGATCGAAGACAGCGTGTACTGGTTCGACAGATAGAAGTACGACAGCCCGGCAATCGAGATGTACAGCTGCATCGGGTCGATGCCGCCGCGCAGGCTGCCGTCGATGCGGCCGCGCTCGAGGATTTCGCCGAGCGTGATGATCAGCGGCGAATTCAGTTCGCGCACCCGCGACGAATCGTGCAGGTGGCCGGCACGGTGCAGGTTCTCGCTGTTCAGCAGCGACAGGAATTCCGGGTGTTCGAGGTAGTAGTGCCAGGTGAACTCGGTCAGTCGGCGGATCGCATCGGCCGGCGTCAGGTCGGTCAGGTGGAGGGCCCGTTCGGCTTCGCGGATATTCAGGTAGGTGTCCTCGAGCACCGCCAGGAACAACGCGTCCTTGTTCTCGAAGTAGTAGTAGATCAGCCGCTTGTTGAGTCCGGCGCGCTCGGCGATCCGCTCGACGCGCGCGCCACCGAGCCCGTGGGCGGCGAATTCGTCGCGCGCGGCAACCAGGATGGCTTCGCGCGAGCGGTCGGCATCTCGCTGCTTCGGAATGTCTCCGCGAGATTCTTCGGTATCGGTCATCGTGAGTTAGTTAACCATATGGAGAATTAAATGACAATCCGGTATGGCCCCGCATCGGCATCGACCGAGCGGTGCGAGCAGTGGACACGGCGCTGAACCGGCGCCCCGCACGCTGTCCACTACAGTTCGGCAATGAACCGTCTCAGCGTCTATCTCAGCGAACACGTCGGCATTGAACCCTGGGTCGCGAGCGTGGTTGCGATCGCGCTTGTCACGCTGATTGCGAACCAGATCGCCCGCGTGATGCTGCGCCACGCGGGCGGAATCACCGAACGGACCGCGACGGTCTGGGACGATGCGCTGGTGCACACCGCCAGCCGGCCGCTGGTCACCGCGATCTGGCTGGTCGGGCTCGGCTTCGTTGCTCGGGTGCTGCAGTTGCAGTCCGACGTTTCGTTCATCGACGAGACGCTGGCGGTGCGCGATGTCGGCCTGATCATCTGCGTTGCCTGGTTTCTGTGGCGCTTCATCGGCAAGGTCGGCACCAACATCGTTGCCGCCCGGGCCGCGCGCGGCGAAGAAATCGATCTGACAACGATCGATGCGCTGGGCAAGCTGGCGCGGCTGATCACGCTGGTCGTCGCGGTGCTGATCGCCGCGCAGACCCTCGGTTTCCAGATCACCGGCCTGCTGGCGCTCGGTGGCGTCGGTGGCATCGCGGTCGGTTTTGCCGCCAAGGACATCCTCGCCAACTTTTTCGGCGGCCTGACGATCTACCTCGACCGGCCATTTGTCGTCGGTGAATGGATCCGTTCGCCCGACAAGGAACTCGAAGGGACGGTCGAGCACATCAGTTGGCGCCACACCCGGATCCGCGCATTCAACAAGAACCCGATCTATGTGCCGAATGCCGTCTTCACGAACATCCTCGTCGAGAATCCGTCGCGGATGAGCCACCGCCGGATCAAGACGACGATCGGCGTGCGTTACGACGATTTCGATGCGGTGAAGGCCATCGTCGCCGACATCAAGACGATGCTGCAGCAGCACGAGGCGATCGACTCGAACATGACGCTGATCGTCAATTTCAACGAATACGGTGCCTCGTCGCTGGATCTGATGATCTATACCTTCACGAAGACGACCGTCTGGGTCGAGTTCCACGAGGTCAAGCAGGATGTGCTGCTGAAGATCGGCGAGATCATTGCCAAACATGGCGCCGAGATCGCCTTCCCGACCCGCACGCTGCACGTCCAGGGCGACTGGCCGGTCGATGCCGATGGCAGTGGCGCGAAGGCGGGCGATGGCGGCCAGCCGTCGGCTGTTGCTGGTTGAGCCGCCTGCTCAATAACCCTGCGCATTCGGATCGCGCCAGGCGCGCTCGAACGGCAGCCGCCAGGCGCGCGGCGCAATCAGCTGGTGGATGGCATTCGGTCCCCATGAGCCGGGTGCATACAGCCGCACCGGTGGCGGCGCCTCGAGCAGCCCGGTCGACAATTGCCACAGCCGCTCGATGCCTTCGGCGGTCGTGAACAAGGTGCGGTCGCCGCGCATTGCATCGAGGATCAGCCGCTCGTAGGCCTCGAGCACGTCGCCGATCATGCCGGTATCGTGCATCGCGAACTGCAGGCTGAGCTTGTCCAGCCGCAGCCCGGGCCCCGGGCGTTTGCCGTAGAACGACAACGACATCTTCGAGGCATCGGCAAGGTCGAAGGTCAGGTGGTCCGGGCCCTGCGCGCCGAAACCCGAATTGGCCGGGAACATGCTTTTTGGCGGTTCGCGGAACGCGATCGAGATGATGCGCTGGCCTTCGGCCATCCGCTTGCCGGTGCGCAGGTAGAACGGCACGCCGGCCCAGCGCCAGTTGTCGATATTGCAGCGCAGCGCGATGAAGGTCTCGGTTTCCGACTCGGCCGATACGCCGGGCTCGCCGCGGTAACCGCTGTACTGGCCGCGCACGACATCGTCCGGTGCAATCGGCAACATGCTGCGGAAAACCTTGTTTTTCTCCTCGCTGATCGGCGCCGGCTCGAGCGAGGTTGGCGGCTCCATTGCCATGAAGGCAAGGATCTGGAACAGGTGCGTGACGACCATGTCGCGAAATGCGCCGGTGGCCTCGTAGAAGGCCGACCGCGAGCCGAGACCGAGGGTTTCCGGGACGTCGATCTGCACGTGGTCGATGAAATTGCGGTTCCAGATCGGCTCGAACAGGCCGTTTGCGAAACGGAAGGCGAGGATGTTCTGCGCCGGCTCCTTGCCGAGAAAGTGGTCGATGCGGTAGATCTGCTGTTCGTCGAAGACCTCGTGCAGTTCGGCATTCAATTTGACCGCGCTTGCCAAATCGGTGCCGAACGGCTTTTCCATCACGATCCGCGAGTTCTCGACCAGCCCGGCCTCGCCGAGCAGATGCACTGCAGCCAACGCGGCATTCGGTGGCACGCTCAGGTAGTGCAGGCGCCGGTTTTCGCGGCCGAAACTTTTCTCGGCGGCGTCGACCGCCGCCTTCAGCGCGGCCGGGCCAGCCGACAGCGGCACATAGTCGAGCGATTCGGCAAAAGCCTGCCAATCGCTGGAACTGGTCTTGCGGGTAAAAAACTCGTCGATCGCCGCGCGCGCGAGTTCACGGAAGCGGTCGCGATCGATATCGTCGAGCGAGACGCCGATGATCCGGCAGCCGGGAATGAAGCCTTCGCTGGCCAGGTGGAACAGTCCCGGCAGCAATTTGCGCCGTGCCAGGTCACCGGTGGCGCCGAACAGCACGACGAGCTGCGGAAACCGCGGCCCGACTCCGGCTGGATTGACTCTTGGCATTCGCACTCCCGAGGATGTCGCTGCGCTCATCATCAACCGCGGCGAGCCCGGCTGTCCATCTTTTCGCTGCGGCGTTGTGGTTGTGCGTCCACTCGGTGACGCTTGCAAGACGATATGTTGCAGCTGTCATCGGAAACTGCCCGATTGATCCTTCATGCACTGCTGCGATGGCTCCGATGGGCGATTCGCGTCGCCGAGATCCTAGGGAAACTACGCATGTCGATGGCATTCCGCCATCGCCCTCAAGTCAGGAGCTTTGTCATGTCTACCCATCAGTATCCGCAGCATTTTTCCAGCCGCTTGTCGCGCCTCGGCGCAGTGCTCGCGATCATGGCCTGCAGTGCCGCAGCATCGGCGATCGAGGCCACCGAGTTCGAGGTGCCGGCCAGCGTCAAGTCACGCGCGCAGGTTCAGCAGGAACTGCAACAGGCGCAGCGCGAGAACCCGCACCTGAGCCGTCGCAACGGCAGCGAGTCCGACGCCTTCGAACAGGTGCGCGAATTCAGCCGCGAAACGGTCCGTTCGCAGATCACCGCCGGTCAAGGCAGCGCGCAAAACCGTGAATTGTTCGGCGGCGGCTGAAGCGCGGCTGAATTGTCGTTTGGGCCGGCCCGTCAAGGATGTCACGGGCCGGTCGGCACCAAGACAGATCAAAACATCCCACCGATATTTCAGGTAAATATTGCCGCAAGGATTGCCAATACGAGTTGCTATTACCCGGCCACGCAAAATGAATCGATAAAGGCCGGTATTTTCGACTTTGAAGGCTCAATCATTCGCTGACATCGCCGATTAGGCTCGGACGATGTCTTTTCCCTCCTCCTTTTTCCGCGTTTCCAAACTGTCCGGCCGTTGTGCCGGAAACGCGCGGACGAACGCGGGGAAGGGCGTTTCGGCCGCCCGAACGAGATTGGCCCGTCGGCCGATCGTCGAAGCGATGGAAGAGCGGGTGCTGCACTCGGCCGATCTCGCGCCGCTCGGGCTGCTGCCGACGCCGGGCGTCGAGAACCATCTGCAACTCGTTGCGGACGCGGCGGCCGTCGAAGCGACGCATCAACTGTTCGTCGTCGACGCACGGGCCACGCATCATCGACTGCTGGCCGACATCGCCGCTGCCGATCGCAGGATCGATGTGGTCGTCATCGGTCCCGCTGAAGATGCCTTCGCACGCATCGATGCGGAGCTGCAGCAGCGCAGCGGCCTTGGCGGTTTGCATATCGTGTTTGCCGAAGACGAAGGTCAGCCTGTTCTCGGTGCCGGAGTCGTCGACAGCACGCAGCTGCTCGCGCGTGCGGCCGCCACCGCCGGATGGGGCGACGCGCTGGCGACGGCCGCCTCGATCGACCTGCACGGCGGCGGCGCCGCGGCGCGCGCGCTCGGGCTCGAATTGCAGGCACTGACCGGGGCGACCGTCCACTGGCAGCCGGCCAATGCCGCTGCGCCGCCCGCCACGGCCATGCTGCCAACGGTCAGCGAACTGGTCTTCATCGACCTGTCGATTCCGGATGCCGAGCTGCTGATCGGCGACTTGCTGGCGCAACGTGCAGCAGGGCGGCCGGTCGAGGTGATCCGCATCGCTGCGGACGAGGACGGTCTGGCCCGGATCGACGAGGTGCTGGCCGGTCGCAGCGGCATCACCGCGGTGCATGTGTTGAGCCACGGTTCGGATCAGGCCCTGCAGATCGGCAAGGTGCGGCTTGATTCGGCGGCGCTCGTCGAGCGCGCCGAGGCATTCAAAGGCTGGCGAACCGCGCTGACCGACGATGCCGACCTGCTGTTCTACGGCTGCGACGTCGCCGGCAGCGACGACGGGCAGGCGCTGCTGCGGCAGATTGCCGAACTGACCGGAGCCGACGTGGCGGCGAGTGCCGACCTGACCGGCCACAGCGCCGGTGGCGGCAACTGGGTGCTCGAATACCAGGCCGGCCAGATCGAAGCTGCGCTTGCACCGAGCGCGGTTGCGCGGCTGCAATGGACCGGGCTACTCGCCAACTACAACGCCGATCCGTCGATTGCCGACGGTTTGCCGGGTTCGCTGCGCGCGGCAATCAATTCGGCCAATGCGAATCCGGGCCTCGACACGATCACGCTGCTGGCCGGCAGCCATGATCTGACATCGGTCGGCCTGCCCGAGGATCTGAATGCCTTTGGCGACCTCGACATCACCGACAGCGTGACCTTCGTTGGCGCCGGCGCGGCAACGACCACCGTCAATGCCGCTCTGCTCGGCAATGATCGCGTCTTCGACGTGCACAGCGGCAGCGTTCGCTTCCAGGACCTGACGATCACCGGCGGGGCCGGCGTCACCGACGGCGGTGGCATCCTTGTCCGTGCGAGCGCCGATGTCAGCTTGTCGAATGTCGTCGTCAGCGGCAACGCAGCAAGCAGTGGTGCCGGCATCCACAACCTCGGCAGCCTGACGCTCGAGCAGGTCACGCTCAGCGACAACACCGCATCGGGCGACGGTGGCGGATTGCGCAACGCCGGCTCGGCCACATTGACCGATGTCTGGATCAAGTCGAACTCGGCAAGCTCGGGTGGCGGCATCTACAGCCAGGGTTCGGGTTCGTTGTCGATCAGCAAGTCGACGTTGAGCCAGAACAGCGCGAGCCTGGACGGTGGCGGCCTGTATGCCAGCGGTGGCAGCCTGTCGATCGTCAACAGCACGATTGCCAGCAATACCGCGGCCGCTTCGGGCGGCGGCCTGTACCTCGCTTCGGCGGGTTATTCGATCGCCAACTCGACGATTGCCTACAACTCTGCGGCCAGCGGCGGCGGCCTGTTCTCGAACGGTGTGACGGTCTCGATCAAGAGCACGATCCTGGCGGCGAATACCGGCGGCAACAGCAATGCGGCCCAGCTGTCGCAGGGCTACAACCTCGATACCGACAATACCGCCGGGCTCAATCTGGCGACCGACGTCCATCCGGCATCGGCAGGGCTGGTGCCGGCCGGATCGCTGGCGGCCAATGGCGGGTATGCGCCGACGCTGGCGCTGGTCACCGGTTCGGCGGCGATCAATGCCGGCGATCCGGCCGCGCCGGCGCTCGACCAGCGCGGTGTCGGGCGTTATCTGGCGCCGGACATCGGCGCCTACGAGCAGCCGAATACCGCGCCGACGATCGGTTCGATCGCCAACCAGGTCACGGCCGAGGACACCGCGCTCGGCCCGATCGCGTTCACTGTCGGCGACGGCGAGTCGCCTGCAGGCCTGCTCAACGTGCTGGCGGTGTCGAGCAATCTGGCCTTGCTGAGCAGCGCCGGCATCGTGCTCGGCGGCAGCGGCAGCAACCGCACGCTGACGCTGAGCCCGGTCGCCAATGCCAACGGTGTCGTCACCGTCACCGTCAGTGTCTCGGACGGCGAACTGGTCACACAGACCGCATTCAACTTGACGATCACCGCGGTCAATGACGCGCCGGTGATCACCAGCAATGGCGGTGGCGCGAGCGCGGCGCTGTCGGTGCCGGAAAACAGCACCGCGGTGACGACGGTCGTTGCAAGCGACGTCGACGGCGACACGCCGCTGTACACGATCAGCGGCGGCGCCGACGCAGCGTTGTTCAACATCAATTCGAGCACCGGCGTGCTGACGTTCAAGGTCGCGCCGAACTGGGAGGCGCCGAGTGATGCCGGTGCCGACAATGTCTACAACGTCACGGTGCGGGCCACCGACCCGTTCGGCGCATTCGCAAGCCAGGCGCTGGCGATCACCGTGACCGACGTCTACGGCGTGCCGGGCCAGCCGTCGGGCGTGGTCTGGTTCTCGACCACCGATTCCGGCTCGGCCACCGGCATCTCGTTTACCAGCCGTGAGGTGTTGCAGTTCGGCACCGCAGACGACCATTTCGACATCAATGGCGGTGCGACGGCCGGCACGCTGAGCAAGCTGCCTGGCTTTGTTGCGCCGGAAAAGATCCGCGGCCTGCACTATGTCGAGACGACGCTGACGCTCGGCGACGGCGGCAGCAACAACCAGTTCACGTTGAACCCGGGCGATCTGCTGATCGCCTTCCATAACGATGACGTCGACCTGAACGGCGGCGACGGCAACCCGTACAACGATTTCCGGGCCGACGAAGAGGACATCGTCGTATTCCGGCCGCATGTGGCAGGGAATTACGCCAGCGGCAGCTGGTCGATGCTGCTGCAGGATGGCGTGCACCGCTCCGGCTCCGACCGCGAGGTCCATGCGTTCACGCTGGTCGAGACCGATACCATGGTCGGCGGCACGCTGCTGACCGCCGGTACCTTGCTGGTTGCGCACGAAGGTGGATCGGAAGACAGCAACATCTATACGGTGCGGATCCGCAGCACCGGGCTCGGCTCGCTGACGAAGACCGACGATCGCCAGCTGCTGCTGCTTGGTTCGTCGCTCGGCATCAGCGCGAAGATCGAGGGCCTGCACCTGCTGACGCATCCGACCGCGTTCAACGACACCTTGCTGGCAAAAGGCACGCTGCTGCTCGGCATCGACTCGAGCAATACCGTCGCAGGCACACCGATCACCAACCTCGACATCGTTGCATTGACGGTCAGCAAGACGCAGCAGGATCCGGTTCCGGGATCGGTGGCGACCAGCGCCTTGCTGTTCGACGGATCGGACATCGGCCTGACCAGCGCCGTGCCGAGAAACTTCGGCGGCTTCACCGTCTCGACAACGACCGCACCAACCAATACGCCGCCGAGGATCACGACCGCGCCGCTGCCGGTGATCAACGAGAACACGAGCTTCGTCACGAACCTCGCCGCGACCGATCCGGAAGGCGGAGCGATCAGCTACAGCATCGCCGGTGGCGCCGACCGCAGCTTGTTCTCGATCAACGGAGGCAACCAGCTGGTCTTCAATGCGGCACCGGATTTCGAGACACCGCTCGACGCGACGACCAACAACTATTACTACGTGCAGGTTCGCGCGACCGATGGCGCCGGCGCGGCGGCCGAGCAGCTGTTCGTCGTTCGGGTCGTCAACGTCAACGAGGCGCCGGTCGCGAATCCGGATACCGGTACCGCGACGCAGGATGCGACGCGCAGCGTCGGCGCCGGAACCGGCGTGCTGGCCAACGACAGCGATGTCGATGCCGGCGACAGCAAGGTCGTTTCGGCGGTCGCCTTCGGCGGCACGCCAGGCGTCGTCAATTCGCCATTGACCGGCATCTACGGCACGCTGACCTTGAAGACCGACGGCAGCTACACCTATCTGCCGTCGACCGCTGCAGCCAAGGCGCTTGCAAAGTCGCAGACCGCGGTCGAGACCTTCAGCTACACGGTGCGTGATGCCGGCGGTTTGACGTCGAGCAGCACACTGACCTTCACGATCACCGGCATCAACGATCCGGTGACGACGCCGGTCGCCAACCTGACGACGTCGGTCGTCGAATCGACGACGCCTCCGGTCGGCAGCCTGAGCAACGGCAATACGATCAGTTTTGCCGATGTCGATCTGAACGACGTGCACACGGTGTCGCCGACCGGTGTGCCGAGCGGCAGCACGCTCGGATCGGTCACCGCAGTGAAAAACAGCGATACCACCGGCACCGGTACCGGCGGTCTGCTGACCTGGACCTATTCGGTTGCCGCGTCGGCGGTCGAGTATCTGGCGGCTGGGCAGACGAAGAACGAGAGCTTCACGCTGTCGATCGACGACGGCAATGGCAGCCTGATCACCCGCATCGTCACCGCGACGATCACCGGCACCAACGACCCGGTCGTCATCACCGCCGAGACGCTGACCGGCTCGATCACCGAGGCGGTGACACCGGTCGGCAACCTGAGCACCAGCGCGGCGATCTTCTTCAGCGATGTCGACCTGACCGATGTGCACCTGGTGTCTGCGACCGGAACGCCGGTCGGCTCGGTGCTCGGCAGTTTGACCGCGGTGAAGAACTCCGACACCACCGGCACCGGCACCGGTGGCAAACTGACCTGGACCTATACGGTCGCGGCGTCGGCGCTCGAATACCTGGCGGCCGGACAAACCCGTGTCGACAGTTTCACGATCAGCATCAATGACCAGAAAGGCAGCCTCGTCACGCGGCAGATCGATGTGACGCTGACTGGCAGCAACGATGCGATCGTCATCAATACGCAGAAGCTGACCGGCGCGGTGACCGAACTGCTGACACCGTCGGGCAATCTCGTCGACACCGGCGCGATCACGTTCAGCGATGTCGACCTGAACGATGTGCACACGGTCACGCCGACCGGGACACCGGTGGGCAGTGTGCTCGGCTCGCTGACCGCGGTGAAAAATGCCGACACCACCGGCAGCGGAACCGGTGGCCAGCTGACGTGGACCTATACCGTTGCCGCCTCGGCGGTCGAATACCTCGCGGCCGGCCAGACCAAGGTCGAAAGTTTCGACATCAACATCGACGACGGCAATGGCAGCGTGCTGGTCAGGCGGATCGATGTGACGATCACCGGCAGCAACGATGCACCGCTGATCACCGCCGAACAATTGAGCGGTGCGGTGGTCGAGCTGGTGACGCCGGTCGGCAGCCTGAGCGACAGTGGAGCTATCGAGTTCAGCGATGTCGATCTGAACGATGTGCACCTGGTATCGCCGAATGGCACGCCGATCGGCAGCGTGCTCGGCTCGTTGACTGCGGTGAAGAACTCGGACACGACCGGCACCGGCACCGGCGGCCGTCTGACCTGGACCTATACGGTGGCGGCATCGGCAGTCGAATACCTCGCGGCCGGCCAGACCAGGGTCGACAGCTTCGAAATCACGCTGAACGACCAGAAAGGCGGCCTGCTGACGCGGCGCATCGATGTGACGATCACCGGCAGCAACGATGACATCGTCATCACCGCCGAACAACTGACCGGTGCCATCACCGAAGCGGTGACGCCGGTCGGCAATCTGACCGACAGCGGCACGATCCGTTTTACTGACCGCGATTTCAACGATGTGCACGTGGTATCGCCGACCGGCGCAGCCATCGGCAGTGTGCTCGGCAGCCTGACCGCGGTGAAGAACAGCGACACGACCGGTACCGGCCTCGGCGGCCAGCTGACCTGGACCTACAGCGTCGCTGCGTCGGCGGTCGAGTACCTCGCGGCCGGTCAGACCAAGGTTGAAAGCTTCACGATCAGCATCGACGACCAGAACGGTCACATCGTGACAAGGCAGATCGACGTGACGATCACCGGCAGCAACGATGCGCCGGTGATCACCGCCGAGCAGCTGAGCGGTGCGGTGGCCGAGCTGGTGACGCCGGTCGGCGTCCTGAGCGACAGCGGAGCTATCGAGTTCAGCGATGTCGACCTGAACGACGTTCATCTGGTTTCGCCGAATGGCACCCCGATCGGCAGCGTGCTCGGATCGCTGACAGCGGTGAAAAATTCCGACACGACCGGCAGCGGCACCGGTGGGCGGCTGACCTGGACTTATACGGTCGCCGCATCGGCGGTTGAATACCTGGCGGCCGGGCAAACCAGGGTCGAGAGTTTTGACGTCACGCTGAACGACCAGAACGGCGGGCTGCTGACCAAACGCATCGATGTGACGATCACCGGCAGCAACGATGACATCGTCATCACCCCCGAGCAACTGACCGGGGCCATCACCGAAGCGGTGACGCCGGTCGGCAACCTGACCGACAGCGGCACGATCCGTTTTACCGACCGCGATTTCAACGACGTGCACATCGTCTCGCCGGTCGGCACGCCGATCGGCAGCGTGCTGGGTTCGTTGACCGCCGTGAAGAACGCCGACACCACCGGGACCGGCGCCGGCGGTCAGCTGACCTGGACTTATGCCGTCGCCGCATCGGCGGTCGAATACCTCGCCGCTGGCGAGACCAAGGTCGAGCGCTTCACGATCAGCATCGACGACCAGAACGGCCATACCGTCACGCGGCAGATCGACGTGACGATCACCGGCAGCAACGATGCACCGGTGATCACCGCAGAACAGCTGAGCGGTGCGGTGACCGAACTGGTGACACCAGTCGGCAATCTGAGCGACAGCGGCGTGATCGAATTCATCGATGTCGACCTGAGCGATGTCCATCTGGTATCGCCGAACGGCGCGCCGGTCGGCTCCGTGCTCGGCAGCCTCGTTGCAGTGAAGAATTCGGACACGACCGGCAGCGGCGGTGGCGGGCGCCTGAGCTGGACTTATACGGTTGCCGCCTCGGCAGTCGAATATCTCGCGGCAGGCCAGACCCGTATCGAAAGTTTCGACATCACGCTGAACGACCAGAACGGCGGGCTGCTGACCAAGCGCATCGACGTGACGATCACCGGCAGCAACGATGCCATCGTCATCACCGCCGAACAACTGACCGGTGCGATCACTGAAGCAGTGACACCGCTCGGCAACCTGACCGACAGCGGCACGATCAGCTTTACCGATCGTGATTTCAACGACGTGCACATCGTCTCGCCGGTCGGCACGCCGGTTGGCACCGTGCTCGGCAGCCTGACGGCGGTGAAGAATACCGATACGACCGGAACCGGCATCGGTGGCCAACTGACCTGGACCTACACCGTTGCCGCGACAGCCGTCGAATACCTGGCTGTTGGCGAGACGAGAGTCGAAAGCTTCACGATCAGCATCGACGACCGGAACGGCCACATCGTCACGCGGCAGATCGATGTGACGATCACCGGTACCAACGATGCGATCGTGATCAGCTCGGAGCAACTGGGCGGCAACGTTGTCGAATCGATCGCACCAGCCGGCAACCTGACCGACAGCGGTGTGATCCGCTTCATCGATGTCGACCTGACCGATTCGCATCTGGTGTCGCCGACCGGCACACCGACCGGGCCTGTGCTTGGTTCGCTGGGCATCGTGAAGGACAGCGACACGACCGGATCGGGCACCGGCGGCCAGCTGACCTGGACCTATGCCGTTGCCGCATCGGCAGTCGAATACCTCGCCGCCGGCCAGACCAAGGTCGAGCGTTTCGACATCAGCATCGACGACGGCAATGGCAGCGTGCTGATCAAGCGGATCGACGTGACGATCACCGGCAGCAACGATGCGCCGGTGATCACCGCCGAGCAGTTGCACGGCGCAGTGGCCGAACTGGTGGCGCCGGTCGGCAACCTGAGCGACGGCGGAACGATCGAGTTCAGCGATGTCGACTTGAACGACGTGCACCTGGTGTCGCCGAACGGTGCGCCGGTCGGCTCCGTGCTCGGCAGCCTCATTGCAGTGAAGAATTCGGACACGACCGGCAGCGGCGGTGGCGGGCGCCTGAGCTGGACTTATACGGTTGCCGCCTCGGCAGTCGAATACCTCGCGGCAGGCCAGGCCCGTATCGAAAGCTTCGACATCACCCTCGATGATCAGAACGGCGGGCTCCTGACCAAGCGCATCGACGTGACGATCACCGGCAGCAACGATGACATCGTCATCACCGCCGAGCAGCTGACGGGCGCGGTGACCGAAGCAGTGACACCGCTCGGCAACCTGACCGACAGCGGCACGATCAGCTTCACCGATAAAGACTTCAACGACGTCCACCTGGTGTCGGCCGCTGGCACACCGATCGGCAGCGTGCTTGGCAGCCTGAGCGGGGTGAAGAATGCCGACACGACCGGGACTGGAACAGGCGGCCAGCTGACCTGGACCTATACCGTTGCGGCCGGCGCGGTGGAATACCTGGCCGCCGGCGAGACGAAGCTGGAAAGCTTCACGATCAGCATCGACGACCAGAACGGCAGTGTCGTGACAAGGCAGATCGATGTGACGATCACCGGCACCAACGATGCACCGGTGATCACCGCAGAACAGCTGAGCGGTGCGGTGACCGAACTGGTGAACCCGGTCGGCAACCTCAGCGACAGCGGCGTGATCGAGTTCATCGATGTCGACCTGAGCGATGTGCACCTGGTCTCGCCGATCGGCGCACCGGTCGGCAGCGTGCTCGGCTCGATGACCGCGGTGAAGAATTCGGACACGACTGGAACCGGCGCCGGTGGCCGATTGACCTGGACCTATACCGTCGCCGCATCGGCGGTCGAATACCTGGCCGCAGGGCAGACCCGCATCGAGAGCTTCGACATCACGCTGAACGACCAGAACGGCGGGCTGTTGACCAAGCGCATCGATGTGGCGATCACCGGCAGCAACGATGAAATCGTCATCACCGCCGAACAGCTCACCGGCGCCATCACCGAAGCGGTGACGCCGGTCGGCAACCTGAGCGACAGCGGCACGATCAGCTTCAACGACCGCGACTTCAACGATGTGCACATCGTCTCGCCGAACGGCACACCGATCGGCAGCGTGCTGGGTTCGTTGACCGCGGTGAAGAATGCCGACACGACCGGGACTGGAACCGGCGGCCAACTGACCTGGACTTACACCGTGGCCGCAACAGCGGTCGAATACCTGGCTGTTGGCGAGACGAGAGTCGAAAGCTTCACGATCAGCATTGACGACCAGAACGGCCACATCGTCACTCGGCAGATCGATGTGACGATCACCGGTACCAACGATGCGATCGTGATCAGCTCGGAGCAACTGGGCGGCAACGTTGTCGAATCGATCACACCAGCCGGCAACCTGACCGACAGCGGTGTGATCCGCTTCATCGATGTCGACCTGACCGATTCGCATCTGGTGTCGCCGACCGGCACACCGACCGGGCCTGTGCTTGGTTCGCTGAGCGTCGTGAAGGACAGCGACACGACCGGATCGGGCACCGGCGGCCAGCTGACCTGGACCTATGCCGTTGCCGCATCGGCAGTCGAATACCTCGCCGCCGGCCAGACCAAGGTCGAGCGTTTCACGATCAGCATCGACGACGGCAACGGCAGTCTGCTGGTCAGGCAGATCGACGTGACGATCACCGGCAGCAACGATGCACCGGTGATCACCGCCGAGCAGCTGAGCGGCGCGGTGGCCGAACGGGTGGCGCCGGTCGGCAACCTGAGCGACAGCGGGTCGATCGACTTCAGCGATGTCGATCTGAACGATGCGCACCTGGTGTCGCCGAATGGCGCACCGGTCGGCAGTGTGCTCGGTTCGTTGACCGCGGTGAGAAATTCCGACACGAATGGAACCGGCACCGGCGGCCGATTGACCTGGACCTATACCGTCGCCGCCTCGGCAGTCGAATACCTGGCAGCCGGCCAGACCCGTATCGAAAGTTTCGACATCACGCTGGATGATCAGAACGGCGGGCTGCTGACCAAGCGCATCGACGTGACGATCACCGGCAGCAACGATGCGATCTTGATCACTTCGGAACAGCTGATCGGCGCCATCACCGAAGCGGTGACGCCGGTCGGCAACCTGACCGACAGTGGCACGCTCGACTTCACCGACCGCGACTTCAACGACGTGCACATCGTCTCGCCGGTCGGCACGCCGATCGGCAGCGTGCTGGGTTCGTTGACCGCCGTGAAGAACGCCGACACCACCGGGACTGGCGCCGGCGGCCATTTGACCTGGATTTATACCGTTGCCGGCTCGGCGGTCGAGTACCTCGCCGCCGGCGAAACGAAGCTGGAAAGCTTCACGATCAGCATCGACGACCAGAACGGCCATACCGTCACGCGGCAGATCGATGTGACGATCACCGGCAGCAACGATGCACCGGTGATCACCGCCGAACAGCTGGGCGGCGCGGTGACCGAACTGGTGAACCCGGTCGGCAACCTGAGCGACAGCGGCGTGATCGAGTTCATCGATGTCGATCTGAGCGATGTGCATCTGGTCTCGCCGAACGGCGTGCCGGTCGGCAGCGTGCTTGGCAGCCTGACCGCGGTACAGAACTCCGACACGACCGGCAGCGGCGGTGGTGGCCGACTCACCTGGACTTATACGGTTGCTGCGTCGGCAGTCGAATACCTCGCCGCCGGCCAGACCAAGGTAGAAAGCTTCGACATCACGCTCGACGACCAGAACGGCGGGCTGCTGACCAAGCGCATCGATGTGACGATCACCGGCGGCAACGATGCCATCGTGATCGCCGCTGAACAACTGACCGGTGCGATCACCGAGGCGGTGACGCCCGTCGGCACCCTGAGCGACAGCGGCACGATCAGCTTCAACGACAAAGACTTCAACGACGTTCACCTCGTCTCGCCGGTCGGCATACCGGTTGGCAGCGTGCTTGGCAGCCTGACCGCGTTGAAGGATGTGGACACGACCGGGACTGGAACCGGTGGCCAGTTGACCTGGACCTATACCGTCGCGGCTTCTGCTGTTGAATACCTGGCTGTTGGCGAGACGAGAGTCGAAAGCTTCACGATCAGCGTCGACGACCAGAACGGCCACATTGTCACAAGGCAGATCGATGTGACGATCGCCGGCACCAACGATGCGATCGTGATCGATTCGGAACAGCTGAACGGCGCGGTCTTCAACTACGAAGAAGTCATCGGCGATCTGCGCACCGACGGGGTGATCGTGTATCAGGACGCCGACCGCAACGACGTTCACCTTGCCTCCGGCGTCGGCACGCCGATCGGCAGCGCGCTCGGTCGGCTGACGGTCAGCCAGCGCGTCGATCCCGATGCCAGCGGCAGCGGCGGCCATCTGGTCTGGAACTACAGCGTGCCCAGCGACGACGTCGACTATCTGGCCGCCGGCGAGTTGCGCGTTGAAAGCTTCTTGATCGAGCTGAACGATGGCAATGGCAGCATCGCCACGCGACGAATCGACATCACGATCAGTGGACCGAATGCGGCGCCTGTGATCACGTCGCAGACGCTGAACGGCGTGATCGTCGCGTCGACTGCCGCCGATACGATCCAGCAGACCGACGGGCTGATCCGCTTCAACGATGTCAACCTCAGCGATGTCCACGTCGTATCGCCGTCCGGTGCGCCGGTTGGTGAGGTGCTCGGTCGCCTCGGCGCCGAACTGCTGAGCGACACCACCGGCACCGGCACCGGCGGCGTGCTGCGCTGGAGCTACAGCGTCGATGCGGCGGCGATTCGCTACCTGGCGGTCGGTGAAAGCCGCGTCGAACAGTTCGACATCACGCTCGACGACGGCCACGGCGGCCTGGTCAGCCGGCGCATCGAGGTGCTGATCCACGGCAGCAACGATGCGCCGGTAATCGTCGATGCGCGGCTCAGCGGCGCGGTCGTCGAGTCGGCCGATCCGGCCGATCTGCTCGGCGATAGCGGCCACCTGGTCTACGCCGATGCCGACCTCAGCGACGCGCCGGGCATCCGCTTCGACGTCAGGCCCGTCGACGGCGTGCTTGGTCGTTTGACCGTCGTGCGCGATCCGGCCGCAGCTGATTTTGCCGACCGTGGCCGCCTGCTGTGGAATTACCAGGTCGATTCAGCGGCAGTGGTGTATCTGGCCGCCGATGAGACGCGGGTCGATGCCTTCGACGTGACGATCACCGACCCGCATGGTGCAAACGTGACCCGTCGCATCGAGGTGACGATGCACGGCATCAACAATGCGCCAGTGGTCGCTTCGGAGCCGCTCGACCAGGCACTGACCAATGGCGAGGGTTTCCGCTTCGTCGTGCCGCTGCCGACCTTTGCCGATGCCGACACCGCCGACCGGCTGCAGTTCACCGCGACGCTGGAAGATGGCACACCCTTGCCAGAGTGGCTGAAATTCGATTCGGAGCGCCTGACGTTTTCAGGTACGCCGCCGGGTGGCATGGCGCGCATCCTCAGCGTCAATGTCGTTGCCAGGGATTCGTCGGGCGCGGCCGCGATTGCCACCTTCAAGATGCACATCGAGCCGCGGGTGGTCCTCGCCGTCGACGAGGTCCCGCTCGCGCCGGCGGCCAGGCCGGTTCCGGTCGAAACCGTCGCAGCAAAGCCGCTGCAGGCGCTCGTCGAAACACGGTTGGAACTGGTGGCTCCACCAGTGGCCGCAGAACCGCCGGTCGAAGCCGCGACGAACGACGGCATCGGCACGTCGCTGGTCGTATCGAGACCGGTCGTTCAAGCCGGGCGCAGCGGTCTGGGATCGGTCGCGGACCAGGTGCTGGCGCAGGCGCTGAATCCCGAGTTCGGCTCGGTCGAGATGTCGGCATTGCTCTCCTCGCTGCAAGGCGGCGAGCTGCTGCGGCGGTTCGACGAATTGCAGCAGCAGATCCAGAGCCTGGCCAACGGCCACCAGACGGCGATTGCTTCGTCGATTGCCGTCACCACCGGCCTGTCGGTCGGTTATGTCGTCTGGCTGGTGCGTGGCGGGCTGTTGCTGAGCTCGCTGCTGTCGTCGATGCCGGCGTGGCAGATGATCGATCCGTTGCCGGTGCTGTCGTCGGGTCGCGGCGCGGCCGGCGGTGCCGACGATGACGATGATGAAGATGTCGAGCGGATGTTCGCAAAGGACCGGCGGGTCGGCGCGCCGGCGCGTCATGCAGCGCCCGAACCAGTGCTCGGCCAGCCGCCGCGCGCCTGAAGCACAGCCGAAGCGAGTTTTTCGATGAATACCAACCAATTGCTGCCGTGACCAAGCGCCCGCGCATCTTCCGCCTGCTCAATACCCGCGTCTACCTCGCGCTCGGGCTGGCTTCGCTGACCGTCACGCTGCTGCTGGTTGCCGCCTACCTCGGTTTCGTGCCGGACCGCGAAGCGCTGGCCAGGCAGCACCGGTCGGAGCTGGCGCAGGCGGTCGCGATCACGTCGTCGGCGCTGCTCGACGAAGCCGAACCGGAAGCGCTGAAGGGCCTGCTGTCGGTCATCATGTCGCGCAGCAAGGATCTGCGCTCGATCGGTGTACGGGCCGCCGACGGACAACTGCTGATCGATGTCAATGGCCATGCCGCGAGCTGGCAGCCGGGCGCAAGAAGCCATTCGACCGCGGCCGAGGTGGTTGTTCCGATCTGGCAGGGCGGGCAGCCCTGGGGCGAAATCGAATTTGGTTTCACGCCGCTGCGCGCGGCCGGCTGGCACGGTGAACTGCAAGATCCGCTGCTGCTGCTGAGCGCCTTCATGTTCGGCAGCGGACTGCTGGTTTTCCTGTTTTATCTGAAGCGCATGTTGCGCCACCTCGATCCGTCGCGAACGATCCCGAGCCGCGTGCGCCATGCGCTCGATTCATTGACCGAAGGCCTGCTGGTGCTCGATGCCGATGGCGTGATCATGCTCGCCAACCAGTCGCTCGCCGACGTGCTTGGTGCCGAGCCGGATGCCTTGATCGGCCAGTCGGCCGGCCACCTCGCATGGACGCTGGCCGACGGCAGCCGGCCGGATCGCGACGCGCTGCCGTGGGCCATCGCGCTGCGCGACGGGCAGATCCAGCGCAACGTGCAACTGGTCGTGGTCGGGATTTCGGGCCAGCCGTCGACCTTCCGCACCAATTGCACGCCGATCCTCGGCGCTGGCGGGCGGCAGCAGGGTGTGCTGGTCAGCCTGCAGGACGTCACCGAACTCGAGCAGCGAGGCGTCGCGTTGCAGGCGGCAAAAATCGAGGCCGACAATGCGAACCAGGCGAAGAGCCAGTTTCTGGCCAACATGAGCCACGAGATCCGCACGCCGATGAATGCGATCCTCGGCTTCACCGACGTGTTGCGGCGCGGCGCGCTGCGCGATCCGCGCAGCGCGAGCCGGCACCTGGACATCATCCATTCGAGCGGCCGCCACCTGCTGACGCTGATCAACGACATCCTCGACCTGTCGAAGGTCGAGGCCGGCCGCCTCGAGGCCGAGCGGGTGCCGTTTGCGCCGCACCGCGTGGCCAGCGAAGTGGTCGAGACGATGAACGTGCGCGCGGTCGAGAAGGGCCTGACGCTCGAACTGCAGTTCCCCGACGCGTTGCCAGCCACCATCGTCGGCGACCCGGCGCGGCTGCGGCAGATCCTGACCAACCTGATCGGCAATGCGATCAAGTTCACCGAGCGTGGTGGTGTCGGCGTCAGTCTGCGCCTCGATCGCGATGTGCCTTGCGGCGACAACCCGCGTTATTGCATCGACGTCAGCGATTCGGGCATCGGCATCCCGCCGGACAAGCTCGAGGCGGTTTTCGACCCGTTCGTGCAGGCCGAGTCGAGCACGACGCGGCGTTTTGGCGGCACCGGCCTCGGTCTGACGATCAGCCGCGGTTTCGCGCGGGCGATGGGCGGCGACATCACCGCGAGCAGCATCTTCGGACATGGCACGACCTTCCACGTGCGCCTCGATGCCGGACCGATCGAAGCGGTTCCGATGCTGTCGCGCCACGAGTTGTCGATTCACACGTCCCTGGGAAGCGGCAGCGCGGTCAGAACCGCGTGGAAATTTCCGCCGGCGCGGGTGCTGGTCGTCGACGACGGCGCCGAAAACCGGCAGCTGTTGCGCGTCGTGCTCGAGGAAGCCGGCCTGCAGATCGAGGAGGCCGAAAACGGCCAGATCGCCGTCGATCGTGTTGCCGCCGAATCCTTCGACTTCATCTTCATGGACCTGCAGATGCCGGTGCTCGATGGCCTCGGCGCGACGCGCCGCTTGCGCGCCGATGGTTGTGGCTTGCCGATCGTTGCACTGACGGCGAATGCGATGAAGGGATTCGAAGCCGAACTCGAACAGGCCGGCTTCAGCGGCTATCTGACGAAGCCGATCGATATCGATGCGCTGCTGGCCGACCTGGCGGCTCGGCTCGGCGGCGAGCGGTTCGAACTCGAGCCAGCGGACGACGAGACCGGCGCCTTTGCCGGCGCCGATGCGGCGGGCGCCGAGGACAGCTCGCCGATACGCTCGCGCCTTGCCGACAACCCGAGGCTGAGAACGATCGCCGAACGATTCGCCCGCAAGTTGGCCGATCAGATCGCCCAGATCAATCAGGCATTCGCTGGCAATGACATGGCAGCCGTCGCGCGCCTTGCCCATGCGATCAAGGGCGGCGGTGGCAGTGTCGGCTACGACATGCTGTACGAGCCGGCAAAGTTGTTGGAAGAGGCCGTGCGCACCGACGACATCGCGGCGGCCCGCGACGCAGCAGCGAAGCTGGCCGCATTCGAACGGCGGATTGCCGCCGGACTGCCGGCCGCTGTCGACGCTGAGGCGCCGGCCGTCTGACGCTGCCGAGGGTATTCCCGCATGGGCGGGCGGGCGATTGCCGAGTACTGTATACAGAATTCGGTGATGCCTCGCGATGCCTGCTGCCCTGTTGAAACTGCAAACCGCGCCCGATCTGGTCGACCAGGTCTATCGGGCGCTGCTCGATGCGATCAGCGATGGCACGCTGGCGCCCGGCGAGCGCATCACGCAGGAAGACCTGGCCGAGCGCTTCTCGATTTCGCGCCAGCCGGTGCTGCAGGCGCTGCGGATGCTGAAGAAGGATGGCCTGGTACTCGATGCGCCGGGGCGCGGCCTGCTGGTCGCGCCACTCGATGCCGAGTCGATCAGCCATGTCTACGAGGTGCGCGGCGCGCTCGACATGCTGGCGGTGCGGCTCGCGGTGCAACGCCGGCAGACGCTCGATCCGAAACTGATCGATCGCGGCCGCCGCGCCGCTGCCGGGCGCAGCATCAAGGCGATGATCGACGCCGACATCGCCTTTCACGATGCCATCTATGCGGCCTCCGGCAACCCGCTGATTGCGCACAGTGCGTCGCTGCACTGGGTGCATCTGAAACGCGTGATGGGCGCGGTGCTGCAGGCATCGCCGTTGCGCAATTCAATCTGGGACGAACACCAGGCGATCAGCGACGCGATTGCGGCCGGTGACGCCGCGACGGCCGTTGCGCTGATCGAAGACCATGGCCGACGGGCCAGCGAGGGCCTGCTTGGCCAACTGCCCGCCATCCTCGCATCCATTCCGAAGGTGATCGCATGAAGCTCAGCACCGCACAACACCGCCAGTTCGACCGCGACGGCTACCTCTTTTTCCCGGGCCTGTTCAGCGCCGACGAGACCCGCACGCTGACCGAAGCAGTGCCCGAGTTGTACAGCCGCCGCGAGGCCTACAACGTGCGCGAGAAGGGCAGCGATGCGGTGCGCACCAATTTCGCCGCTCACATGTACAGCGAGCCGTTTGCAAAGCTCGCGCGCCATCCGCGGATGGTGGAGCCGGTCGCCGACCTGCTCGGCGAGGAGCTGTACATGCACCAGTTCAAGATCAACGGCAAGATGGCCTTCGAGGGCGACGTCTGGCAGTGGCACCAGGACTATGGCACCTGGCGCAACGACGACCAGATGCCGACTGAACGGGCGATGAACGTCGCGATCTTTCTCGACGACGTCAACGAATACAACGGCCCGCTGATGTTCATTCCGGGCAGCCACAAGCGCGGCGTGATCGATGCAAAACACGACCTGACGACGACCAGTTATCCACTGTGGACCGTCGACAACGAGTTGATCCGCCAACTGGTCGACCGAGCCGGTGGAAAAAACGGCGGCATCGTCGCGCCGAAGGGGCCGGCCGGATCGATGATCCTGTTCCACAGCTGCCTGGTCCATGCATCGGGCTCGAACCTGTCGCCGTTCAACCGGGTCGCGGTTTATCTGAGCCTCTGCGCGGTCAGCAACCACATCCGCCGCCACAAGCGGCCCGAATACATCGCGCACCGCGATTTCACCCCGATCCCCTGCCTGCCCGACGACTGCCTGCTGCGCGACTATCCGGTCGAGCTGCCGTGGAAGGACGGTCTGCCGGCAAGCGCCCTTCAAACCACCAGCGACGACCAAAGGATTGCCGCATGAGCCTCTACAACAAGCTTCGTCAACGCGCCGCCGAAAAGCGGCCGATCCGCATCGGCCTGATCGGTGCCGGCAAATTCGGTTCGATGTACCTGGCGCAGATTCCGCGCACGCCCGGCGTGCAGCTGGTCGGCATCGCCGACCTGTCGCCCGCCGCGGCCCGCGCGAATCTCGAACGCGTCGGCTGGAGCGCCGAGCGCAGCAGCGCGGCCAGCCTCGACGAGGCGGTGCGCAACGGCCATACCCACGTCGGCGAAGACTGGCAGGCGCTGGTTGCGCATCCGGCGATCGACGTGATCGTCGAATGCACCGGCCATCCGATCGCTGCGGTTGAACACTGCTTGCGTGCCTTTGCGAACGGCAAGCACGTCGTCAACGTGACCGTCGAGGCCGACGCTTTCTGCGGCCCGTTGCTGGCGCGCCGCGCCGCCGATGCCGGCGTCGTCTATTCGATGGCCTTCGGAGACCAGCCGGCGCTGATCTGCGACCTCGTCGACTGGGCGCGCACCTGCGGCTTCCCGGTCGTTGCAGCCGGCCGCGGCCACAAGTGGCTGCCGCATTTCTGCGATTCGACACCCGAGACGGTCTGGGGCAATTACGGACTGACGCCGGAGCAGGCCGAGCGCGGCGGGCTGAATCCGAAGATGTTCAACAGCTTCCTCGACGGCTCGAAGCCGTCGATCGAATGCACCGCGGTGGCCAATGCAACCGGCCTGCTGGTGCCGAGCAACGGACTGCTGTATCCGCCGGCGTCGATCGACGAGATCCCGACGGTGATGCGGCCGGTCGCCGAAGGCGGCGTGCTCGAGCGCAAGGGCATGGTCGAGGTCGTGTCGTCGCTGCGCACCGACGGCACGCCGATCGACTACGACATCCGGATGGGGGTTTTCGTCACCGTCGAGGCCGAGACCGACTACATCAAGAACTGCTTCGAGGAATACAACGCGAAGACCGATGCGAGCGGGCGCTATTTCACGCTTTACAAGCGCTGGCACCTGATCGGACTCGAGGTCGGCATGTCGGTTGCGAGCGTCGCGTTGCGCGGCGAGGCGACCGGCGTGGCACAGGGCTGGAATGCCGACGTCGTCGCGACCGCGAAGCGAGATCTGAAACCCGGCGACAAACTCGACGGCGAGGGCGGTTATACGGTCTGGGGCAAGCTGCTGCCGGCCGAGATCTCGTCGTCGATGGGCGGCGTGCCGCTCGGCCTGGCCCATGACGTCAAGGTGATTCGGCCGGTCCGCAAGGGGCAGAGCCTGAGCTGGGCCGATGTCGAGATCGACCAGACGACCGATGCCTACCGGGTGCGGCGCGAGATGGAAGATCTGTTCACCGCGCCGCAGCTGAAATCGGCCTGAGCGGAGTCGCAGCCTGCCTCGCCGAGCGGCGAGGTCCGGCTGGCGCTCGCGATGTCTTCGTCGCGCCAGGGCAGGGCGCAGATCCGCCTGCCTGCGCGACCGGGGTGAGCAGATCGCCCCGGCCTTCTTGGCCAGCCCGCTGATCGATCCCCGCCCCACCCTCAGGAGACCCTGGGCATGACCCCCGCATTGCCAGCCGATGCCGAGCAGTTCGACTATGTCGTCGTCGGCGGCGGCACCGCCGGTGCGCTGATCGCGAGCCGCCTCAGCGAAGATGGCGTCAGCACCGTCTGCCTGCTCGAATCGGGCCCGTCCGACTGGCATCCGTATATCCACATCCCGGCCGGTTACATCAAGAATGTCTTCGGCAGCCGCTTCACCTGGGGTTTCGAATCGGAGCCATCGGTCGGCACCGCCGGGCGACGCTTTTCGCTGCCACAGGGACGGGTGCTCGGCGGCTCGGGTTCGATCAACGGTTTGAACCACGTGCGCGGCCAGGCGGCCGATTACGACGACTGGGCCGCACTCGGCAATCCCGGTTGGTCGTACCAGGACGTATTGCCCTATTTCAAGAAAAGCGAGCGGCGCATCGGCCCCGGCGACGACCAGTACCGCGGCCGCACCGGCGAACTGCCGATCACCGACCTCGACTGGCAACACCCGCTGCTCGATGCCTTTACCCGCGGCCTCGTCGAGCTGGGCCTGCCGCGCAACGCCGATTACAACGGCGCCAGCCGCGACGGTGTCGGCGTCTACCAGCGCGCGATCCTGAACGGCCGTCGCCACAGCTCGGCGGTCGCCTTCCTGCGACCGGCACGGCGTCGCGGCAACCTCGAGGTGCGCACCGATGCGCACGCAGCCGCGATCGTCTTCGACGGGCGGCGCGCGGTCGGTGTCCGCTACATGCGCGGCGGCGCCAATGGCGCGCTGCAGACGGTCCGCGCGCGCCGCGAAGTCATCGTCTGCGCTGGCGCGGTCAATACGCCGAAGCTGCTGCAACTGTCCGGCGTCGGCCCGCTGCCGTTGCTGCAGGGCCTCGGCATTCCAGTCGTCCATGAACTGCCCGGCGTCGGTGAGAACCTGCGCGACCACTATGCAATCCGCATGGTCGCCCGCGCCCGCAATACGAAGACCATCAACAACCTTGTCACCGGACTCCCGCTGCTGTGGCAGATCGCGCGCTGGCTGGCCGGACGGCCGAGCCTGCTCGCCGTCAGCCCGTCGCTGATCGGCGCATTCTGGCGCTCGGCACCGGAGGTGCAGCGCTCAGACTTGCAGTTCACGTTCACGCCGGCCAGTTTTCGTGCCGGCGTCGTCGGCCTGCTCGACAAGTTTCCGGGCATGACGGTCGGCGTCTGGCAATGCCGGCCGGAAAGCCTCGGCCATGTGCGTGCAGTGTCGCCCGATCCGTTGGCGCGGCCGCAGATCCAGCCGAACTACCTTGCGCACGAAACCGATCAGCGCGTGCTGCTGGCCGGCATCCGGCTCGCGCGAAGCTTTCTCGGCAGCCAGGCGCTGGCGCCGTATTTCGACAGCGAGATCGCGCCCGGCGCCAACATGGTCAGCGATGACGAGTTGCTGCAGTTTGCACGCGAAAACGGCACCACCGTCTACCACCTGATCGGCACTGCGCGGATGGGGCCGGCAAGCGATCCGCATGCGGTGGTCGATCAACAGCTGAAGCCCTACGGGCTCGACGGGCTGCGCATTGCCGACGCATCGATCATGCCGACGATGCCGTCGGCGAATACCAATGCGACGACGCTGATGATCGCCGAGAAGGCCGCGGCAATGATCGTTGCAGACCGGCGCTGAAACGCGCCGCCCGCACTGCCCAGCAGCCTCAGCCTGATTTGCCGGTCGCGGTAGCGCCGCGGCCGGCCGGCCTGATCCACAGCTGGCTGGCGATTGTCAGCGAGATCAATGCGACGCCGATCAGGTCGGTCATGATGCCTGGCTTGATCAGCACCAGCGCGGCGACGATCAGCATCACCCGTTCCCAGCTGCGCGCCGGCCCGAAGAAGAAATATTCATGCAGCCCGGCAGCCAGGCAGACCACGCCGACGGTGGCGGTGACGACCGAGGTCATCACCCACAGCGGGTCGCCGATCAGCAACAGCGACGGCGCGAAGACGAACATGAACGGAATGATGTAGCCGGTCAGCCCGAGCTTGACCGCGGCCCAGCTGGTATCCATCAAGGTGCCTCGTGATATGCCGTTGGCCGCATACACCGCCATCGCGACCGGCGGCGTGATCGCCGACAGCACCGCGAAATACAGCACGAACAGGTGGGCCGCCTCGACTTGCACGCCGAGCTTGACCAGCGCCGGCACCAGCAGCGCGACCTGCACGATGTAGGCCGGCGTCGTCGGCAGGCCCATGCCGAGCAGGATGCCGGCAAGCATCGTCAGGAACAGCGCGAGGATCAGCGAGTTCTGCGACAGCGCGAGCACAACGCCGGTGAAGGTCAGTCCGAGGCCGGTCAACGTGATCGTGCCGATCACGATGCCGGCACTGGCGCAGGCGAGGGCAACGACCAGCGTATTGCGCGCGCCGGCCTCGAGCGCTTCGACGATCGCCTTCGGCGTGAAGGTGCCGCGCGTGCTCTTGCGCAGCCAGGTCGTCGGCACCACCGAGGCGATGCCGAGCAGCGCCGACAGCGCAGCGCTCTTGCCGGCGAGCAGCACCGCGATGATCACCACCAGCGGCAGGAACAGGTGGCCGCGGTCGAGCAGCACCTCCTTCAGGCGTGGCAGGTCGGCCTTCGGCAAACCGACCAGGCCGATGCGTTTCGCTTCGAAGTGAACCGCCATGAAGACCGCGACGTAATACAGCACCGCCGGCAGGATTGCGAACGCGGCAACCGTCAGGTAGGACACGCCGAGAAATTCGGCCATCACGAAGGCCGCTGCACCCATGATCGGCGGCATCAGCTGGCCACCGGTCGACGCGACCGCTTCGACCGCGCCGGAGAAGCCCGGCCGATAGCCGGTGCGCATCATCAGCGGGATCGTGAAAGTGCCGGTCGTCATCACATTGGCGACGGCGCTGCCGGAAACGGTGCCAAACAGGCTGCTGGTGATCACCGCAACCTTGGCAGGCCCGCCCGATGTGTGGCCGGCCAGCGCCAGCGCGAAGTCCATGAACAGCTGGCCGGCGCCGCTGCGTTCGACGAAGGCGCCGAACAGGATGAACAGCATCACATAGGTCGCCGAGACATACAGCGGGATGCCGAAGATGCCTTCGGTCGTCAGGTACAGCTGGTCGAGCATCGTCGAGACCGGCTGGTTGCCCATCGTCAGCCCATAAACGAGGAATACCAGCGCGGTGATCGGCAGTGCGAGGCCGGTCGCGCGCCGCGTGGCCTCCATCAGCATCAGGATCAGCACACCGCCGAAGATGTAGTCGGCAATCCGCGGATCGTCCACGTAGTACATCCGGTTCTGGATGTAGTCGAGACTTGCGCTCGGATAAAGCGCTCCGGCCAGCGCGACCAGCACCAGCACGATGTCGAACCAGCCGACCTTCGTGGCCCGGCCGCTGAGCCCCGGCATGATCAGGAACGACAGCGCCAATGCGAATGCCAGGTGCGACCCGCGCATCACATAGGCGTCGGGCGGGCCGACGAAGGCGATGTAGAGATGGAACACCGACATCGACACCGCAATCGCGGTGATCAGATGGCGGGCTGCTTTTTCCGGGAAGGACAGCATCGGATGCTCCGGCACATGGCCGCGTCAGCGGAGAGGGGAAACCACTGCAGCAAACGTGCAGCGGGCCCGGCGGAGCGGCAAGCGCGGCCGCCGGGCGGAAGCGGCGCCGTCAAAAACGGCGACCGTCCGGGCGATCAGATCGCGCCGACTTCCTTGTAGTACTTCATCGCACCCTTGTGCAGCGGCACGCCGATGTCCTCGGCCATCATCTTCGGCGTTGCCTTGCCCATGTCCTTGGTGATCGCCGCCAGATCGGCCTTGTTGTCGACCATGCCCTTCAACACCTTGTAGACAACCTGCTCGTCGAGGTCGCAACGCGCGATCACGTGGGTCGCGTAGCCGATCGTCTGCACGTCGGCGGTTTGCTTCGGATAGCTGCCGGCCGGGATCACCAGCTTCGTATAACCAGGGTTCAGCTTGCGCATCGCCTGGAACTTGTCGTCGGGGATCGGGACGAGCTTGATGTCGCGCGCCGACGCGAGATCCATGATCGCCGACGCCGGCACCGTGGTGCCGAGCGTGAAGGCCTGCGCATTGTTGTCCTTCATCAGCGACACCGCATCGGTATACGAGACATAGCTGACGCGGCCCATGTCCTGGTATTTCATCCCGTAGACCTCCAGCGACTGCTGGCTGATGAATTCGGCGGTGTTGCCTTTCGGCTGCACCGCGATCGACTTGCCTTTCAGGTCACCGATGCTGTTGATGCCGGAATCCGCATTGGCGACCACCTGGTAATACTGCGGGTACAGCGTCGCGACGTTGCAGACATTCTTCGCCGGCGTGTCGAACGGCGCACGGCCGGCAATGCCGTCGACGGTCGAGATTGAGTTGGCGAATCCCATGTCGGCCTTGCCGCCTTCGATCGCCTTCACGTTTGCGATGCCGGCGCCTGGCAGCACCTGCACCTTCAGGCCGGCCTTGTCGCCGATGTTGGCGATCGCGCCGCCCAGCGGATACCACGAGCCGCCTTGCGGGCCGGTCATCAGCCTGACCTGTTGCGCCTGCACGGCACCGGCGGCGCACAAAGCGGCGCCAATCAGCAGGGTCTTGCGAAACGGAAACTTGGTCATGTGTCGACTCCTTGTGAGTGGTGGGTCCGGATGGACATGGCAAAACCCGTCGGACGCGGGTTGTTCGAAAGACCCGGCAACGGCAGCCGGGACATCGCTTGACGGTACAGCAATCGATGCGGATCGGTCACGGGCGCAATGCGTCAGTAGATGACCGGTTCGCCGACCGGTGCGCCAAAACGGGTTTCGAGAAAATCGAAATCGCAGCCTTCGTCGGCCTGCCGGATATGGCGCGAAAACAGCCAGCCGTAGCCGCGCTCGAAACGCGGTGGCGGCGCAACCCAGGCGGCCTGCCGGCGCGCCATCTCGGCGTCGTCGATCTCGACCCGGATGCTGCGCTGCGCGACATCGACCGAAATGATGTCGCCCGTTCGCAGCAGCGCCAGCGGCCCGCCGACATGCGACTCCGGCGCAACGTGCAGCACGCAGGCGCCATAACTCGTTCCGCTCATCCGCGCATCCGACAGCCGCAACATGTCCCGCACCCCCTGTCGCACCAGTTTGGTCGGGATCGGCAACATCCCCCATTCGGGCATACCCGGTCCGCCTTGCGGACCGGCATTGCGCAGCACCAGCACATGGTCGGCGGTGACATCGAGGTCGGGGTCGTCGATTGCCGCCTTCATCGACGGGTAGTCGTCGAACACCAGCGCCGGGCCGCTGTGCCGCAGGTATTGCGGCGCGCAGGCGCTCGGCTTGATCACGCAGCCCTGCGGCGCGAGGTTGCCGCGCAGCACCGCGAGCGCGCCTTCGGCGTAGATCGGCGCATCGAGCGGGCGGATCACATCGTCGTCGAAGACCGCTGCATCGGCGAGCGCGTCGCCGAGCGTGCCGCCGTTGACCGTCTTCGCATCGAGTTGCAGATGGCCGGTCAAGCGGCTCATCAGGCCGGGCAGGCCGCCGGCGTAGAAAAAATCCTCCATCAGGTAGCGGTCGCCGCTCGGCCGGATATTCGCAATCACCGGCACATTGCGGCTCGCCTCGTCGAAATCGTCGAGGCCGATGTCGAAACCGGCGCGCCGCGCCATCGCGATCAGGTGGATCACCGCATTGGTCGAGCAGCCCATCGCCATCGAGACGACGATCGCATTCTCGAACGAGGCACGGCTCAGCACCTTCTGCGGTGTCAGGTCCTCCCACACCATCTCGACGATGCGCCGGCCGCATTCGGCCGACATCCGTGGATGGCCAGCATCCGGCGCCGGTATCGACGAGGCGCCGGTCAGCGTCATGCCGATCGCCTCTGCAATCGCGGTCATCGTGCTCGCGGTGCCCATCGTCATGCAGTGACCATGGCTGCGCGCGATGCCGGCCTCGACGCCCTGCCATTCGGCAGCACTCAGCTTGCCGGCGCGCCGCTCGTCCCAGTATTTCCAGGCGTCGGAACCGGAGCCGAGGATCTGGCCGCGGTAATTGCCGCGCAGCATCGGGCCGGCCGGCAAATAAATGCACGGATAACCGGCGCTGATCGCGCCCATCAGCAGGGCGGGTGTCGTCTTGTCGCAGCCGCCCATCAGCACCGCGCCGTCGACCGGGTGCGAGCGCAGCAGTTCCTCGGTCTCCATCGCCAGCATGTTGCGGTAGAGCATCGTCGACGGCTTGACGAATTGCTCGGCCAGGCTGATCGCCGGCAGTTCGATCGGAAAACCCCCGGCCTGCAGCACGCCGCGCTTGACATCCTCGACGCGCTGCTTGAAATGGCTGTGGCAGGGGTTGATATCGGACCAGGTGTTCAGGATCGCGATCACCGGACGGCCGGCCCAGTCCTGCGGCGCGTAACCCATCTGCATGATCCGCGAGCGGTGGCCGAACGAGCGCAGGTCGTCCGGCGCGAACCAGCGTGCGCTGCGCAGGTCGTCGGGGCTGCGGCGCGTCATCGCTGCAGCTCCGGACAGGTCAGCGGTGTGGTTGTTGCAGCGGCCGCTGGCGCGGTCGGCGGATGCGCTGTGCAGGAACTCATTCCCCCATTGAACAGCTAATACATTAGTGTGTCACTAGGGTCACTACCATGGACTGCCTCGGTGGCAGGCCGTTCAATAGGCAGCACGAGATGCTTTCAGCCTACCGATGGCCATGATGTCCAGCCCCGTCCAAGCGAGCCCGCCGCTGCGCCTGGATCGTTCCCGCCACGCGGCACCGCAGGTATTCGAGCGGCTTCGCCAGATGATCCTGTCGCTCGAACTGGCACCTGGCACGGTGTTGTCGCGCGCCGAGCTGGCGGCTCGTTTCGGCGTCAGCCAGACGCCAGTGCGCGACGCGCTGATGCGGCTCGGGGAAGAGGGGCTGATCGACATCTTTCCGCAGCATGCGACGCTGGTCAGCCAGATCAGCCTGGCGTCGGTGAAGCAGGCGCACTTTCTGCGCCTGGCGATCGAGCTCGAAGTGGTCAGCAACCTCGCCGACGATGCTGACCCCGCTCTGCTCGAAGCACTTCGCGCGACCGTCGCCGCACAACGCGCGGCGCTGCAGGCGCGCGACATCCCGCGTTTTTCAGTGCTGGATCACGGATTCCATCTGCAGATGTACGAGGCCGCCGGCGTGCGTCAGCTGTGGGACATGGTGCGCCGCATCAGCGGTGATCTCGATCGGCTGCGACGTCTGCATCTGCCGGCCGAGGGCAAGGCGCAGGCGATTGTTCGCGACCACACCGAACTCGTCGACGCGATCGCCAAAGGTGATGCGGCGCAGGCCCAAAGGGTGCTGCGCCGCCATTTGTCGGGGACCTTGAGCCAGGTCGAACAGATCCGGCGCAAGCATCCCGAGTTCGTCGTTGCCGACTAGGGCCTGTTCACAGGCCCCGATCCGCTGCGTCAGACCACGTTCAGCGTCACGTCGATGTTGCCGCGGGTCGCATTCGAGTACGGGCAGACTTGGTGGGCGGCTGCGACCAGCTCTTCGGCCTGCTTGCGCTCGAGGCCCGGGATCGAGACGTCCATCGCCACCTGGATGCCGAAGCCGGCCGGGATCGGGCCGATGCCGACCGAGGCCTTGATCGACGTGTCAGCCGGCAGGCTGACCTTCTTGCCGGCGGCAACGTGTTTCAGCGCACCGATGAAGCAGGCCGAATAACCGGCGGCAAACAGCTGCTCGGGATTGGTGCCGTGGGCACCGTCGCCGCCGAGCTCCTTCGGCGTCGTCAGCTTGACTTCGAGCGCGCCGTCGGACGACTTGCTGCTTCCGGCACGGCCGCCGGTCGACGTGGCATGGGCGGTGTAAATGACTTTCTCGAGGGCCATCGTGTATCTCCTGTTCAGAGGGTGGGTGGGGAAACGGATTCGGTGTCGGGACTGTCGGCGGCCGCACGCAGGCGGTTGCGCAGTTCCTGCAGCGAGTGGGTGAGGGTGGTCAATTCGGCGGCGGCACAGCCGGTTGCGGCAAAAACCTTAGGCGGCAGCGGGCTGGCCTGATCGCGCAGCGCACGGCCGGCCGGCGTCAGCCGCACCTGGACGCGGCGCTCGTCGTCGGCCGCGCGGCTGCGCTCGACCCAGCCGGCCGTCTGCAGCCGCTTCAGCAGTGGCGTCAGCGTGCCGGAATCGAGGAACAGTTTTTCGCCGAGCGCGCCGACCGACTGGTCGTCTTCCTCCCACAACACCAGCAGCACCAGGTATTGCGGGTAGGTCAGGCCGAGCGGTTCGAGCAGCGGCTTGTAGAGCCGGGTCATCGCGAGCGAACTCGAATACAACGCAAAACAGAGCTGGCGGTCGAGCGCAAGGTGGTTGCGCTGTTCGCTGGCGTGCTGGCGTGACGTCGATGACATGGCGCCAGTTTATCAATTGCGGGCAATTCGATTGCGCGCAATATAAAAAACCATGCCCGAGCTGGGGTCGAAGCTTGTCGCCAGCTCAGGCGGTGGCGTCGCTCAGTGCGTCGATTTCGGTGCTCAGTTCGAGCCAGCGGCCTTCGAGGGTCTCGATCTCGTCGGTGATCTGCTTCAGCCGCTTCCCCGCCTCGGCGATCTGCTCGGGTGTCTGCCCGCTGTCGGCAAATCCGGCCTCGATCGCATCGCGTTCACTGTGCAGCACACCGAGCCGGTTGTCGATGCGGTTGAACTCCTTGCGCAGCGGCTTCAGCTGTTCGATGCGCTGCTGGCGCGCGTCGGCAGCCGCCTTGCGGTCTTCCTTCTTGGATACGGCTGTCGGTGGCGGCGCGGCGGCTTGCGCCACTGGTGCTGCGGCCGCCTTCTTCGCGGCCGGATTGGCCTTGTCTGCGCCGCCACGTGCCGCGTCGCGTGCCTGCCGGGCCATCTCGCGCGAGTTGTCGAGCAGCCATTGCTGGTAGTCGTCGAGATCGCCGTCGAACGGCTCGAGCTTGCCGCCACTGACCAGCCAGAATTCATCGCAGACCTCGCGCAGCAGCGCGCGGTCGTGGCTGACCAGCATCACCGTGCCCTCGAACTCGTTCAGCGCCATGCTCAGCGCCTCGCGGGTCGTCAGGTCGAGGTGGTTGGTCGGCTCGTCGAGCAGCAGCAGGTTGGGGCGCTGCCAGACCAGCATCGCCAGCACCAGACGCGCCTTCTCGCCGCCCGACAAGGAGCCCACCGGCTGATTCACCATCTCGCCGACGAAGCGGAACGAACCGAGAAAGTCGCGCAGCTCCTGCTCGCGGCCAGCCGGGCCGACATCGCGCGCCAGCCGCACCATGTGCATCAGTGGCCCGTCATCGAGTTGCAGCACGTCGAGTTCCTGCTGCGCGAAATAGCCGATCGACAAACCCTTGCCTTCGGTGACCTCGCCGGCGACCAGCGGGATCTCATGCGCAATCGTCTTCACCAGCGTCGATTTGCCCTGGCCGTTCGCGCCGAGGATGCCGATCCGCTGGCCGGCCAGCACCGAGCGGTTGATGCCGCCGACGATTGGTACACCGGCATAGCCGCAGGCGACACCCGAAAACGCCAGCATCGGATTCGGCAGGCTCAGCGGCTCGCGGAACTCGAACTGGAAATCGGCGCTGGTCAGTACCGGACCGAGTTTTTCCATCCGCGCCAGTGCCTTCACGCGGCTCTGCGCCTGCTTGGCCTTGCTGGCCTTGGCCTTGAAACGGTCGATGAATTTCTGCAGGTGCGCCATCCGCTCGCGCTGCTTCTCGAAGCTGGCCTGCGCCTGCTCCAGTCGCTCGGCGCGCATCAGCTCGAATGCGGTGTAGTTGCCGGTGTAGCGGATCAGCTTGGTTTCGTCGAGGTGCAGCGTGACCTGCGTGATCGCATCGAGAAATTCGCGGTCGTGGCTGATCACGATCATCGTGCCGTCGTAGCGCTTCAGCCAGGCTTCGAGCCAGACCAGCGCATCGAGGTCGAGGTGGTTGGTCGGCTCGTCGAGCAGCATCAGGTCGGCCGGGCACATCAGCGCACGGGCCAGCTGCAGCCGCATCCGCCAGCCGCCGGAAAAGCTGTTGACCGGCAGGTCGAGCTGGTCGACGCGAAAACCCAGGCCCATCAGCAGCGCCTGTGCGCGTGGCCGCGCCTCGAAGCCGCCAGCCTCGCTGATCTCGTGGTGCGCGTCGGCCATCGCATGGCCATCGTCGGCGGCTTCGGCGTCGGCGAGCGCCTGCTGCGCGCGCATCAGACGGATATCGCCCTCGAGCACGAAGTCGGTCGCCGGTTGCTCGGTTTCCGGCATCGACTGCGCGACCTCGCCGATCAGCCAGCGCGGCGGCATCGAGACATTGCCGGCATCGCTTTGCAGCTTGCCGGTCAGCAGCGCGAACAGGCTCGATTTGCCGGCGCCATTGCGGCCCACCAGGCCGATTTTTTCACCGGGCTGCAGCGTCACGCTGGTCGAGTCGAGCACGACCTTGGTGCCGCGGCGCAGGGTCACATCGCTGATCGTGATCATCGGCGCGCTCCGGCTGGCTTCGCGCGGCGCTGCAACGCATCCTTCGTCAGCAGCAGCACCTGGTCGTCGCCGGCGCTGGTTTCCAGCCAGGCCGCTTCGAGGCGCGGAAAGGCCTGTTCGAAAAAGCCGCGCTCGTTGCCGATCTCGAGCACCAGCACGCCGCCGTCGTTGAGCCGCGCCGGCGCACCGTCGATGATGCGTCGCACCAGGTCCATGCCGTCGTCGCCGCCGGCCAGTGCGAGTGTGGGCTCATACCGGTATTCGGCCGGCAGTTCGGTCATGCTCTGGCTGTTCACATACGGCGGATTGCAGACGATCAGGTCGTAGCGTCCATCGATCTGCTCGAACAGATCCGACTTCAGCACGCGGATCCGCTTGTCCATCTGGTGGCGCTCGACATTGATGCGCGCAATCTCCAGCGCGGCGTCGTCGATGTCGGCGGCGTCGACGCTGATTTCCGGATAGGCCATCGCGGCAATCACCGCGAGGCTGCCGTTGCCGGTGCACAGGTCGAGCACGTGGCGGGTCTGGTCCGACAACCAGGCGTCGAGGATGCCGGTCTGTTCGCCGTCGGCCAGCAGTTCGGCGATGAACGAACGCGGCACGATGCTGCGCTCGTCGATGTAGAAGGGCACGTTCTGCAGCCAGGCCTCGCGAGTCAGGTAGGCCGCAGGCAGCCGGGTCTCGATGCGGCGGGTGACCAGTGCTTCGGCCTTTGCCTGCTGCTCGGCGCCAATCTCGTTGTTCGCACGCGCCTCGAGCGCATCGAGGTCGAGGCCGAGCGACCACAACACCAGCCAGGCGGCTTCGTCGAAGGCATTCGTGGTGCCATGCCCAAATGAAACGCCCGCCTGTCTGAGGCGGGCGCTTTGCGCGGAAATCAGGTCGATCAATGTCATCAGCTGGTCGTCGGCGCTTCAGCGCAGAAATTCTCGAGGGTCTGGCGGTAGATGTTTTTCAGCACGTCGATGTCGGCAACCCGTACATGTTCGTCGATCTGATGGATGCTCGCATTGATCGGTCCGAATTCCACGACCTGGGCGCAGATTTTCGCAATGAAGCGGCCGTCCGACGTGCCGCCGGTCGTCGACAGCGTCGGCGCGATGCCGGTCTCTTTCGCAATCGCGTTGCGCAGCGCATCGGTCAGCGGGCCGACCGGCGTCAGGAACGGCTCGCCGCCGAGCGTCCAGTCGATTTCGGTGGTCAGGCCGTGGCGGTCGAGCACATCCTGCAAACGGGTCTTCAGGCCATCGGGCGTCGATGCGGTGCTGAAGCGGAAATTGAAATCGATCGCCAGTTCGCCGGGAATCACATTGCCGGCGCCGGTGCCGGCATGGATGTTCGACATCTGCCACGAGGTCGGCGGGAAATACTCGTTGCCTTCGTCCCAGACGACGGCGGCCAGTTCGGCCAGCGCCGGCGCCGCGAGGTGGATCGGGTTGCGCGCGAGGTGCGGGTAGGCGATGTGGCCTTGCAGTCCCTTGATCCGCAATTTGCCCGATAGCGAGCCGCGGCGGCCGTTCTTGATCATGTCGCCGATCTGGTCGACCGAGGTCGGTTCGCCGACGATGCAGGCGTCGAGCCGCTGGCCTTGCTGCTGCAGCCACTGGCAGACCCTCACGGTGCCGTCGACGGCAGGACCTTCCTCGTCGCTGGTCAGCAAAAAGGCGATCGAGCCGGCATGGTCCGGCGCGGCGGCGACAAATTCCTCGGCGGCGACGACCATCGCCGCCAGCGAAGTCTTCATGTCGGCCGCGCCGCGGCCGTACAACTGGCCGTTGCGGTGCGTCGGCACGAACGGGTCGCTGTGCCAGAGTTCGAGCGGCCCGGTCGGCACGACGTCGGTGTGACCGGCAAAAACCAGCACCGGCGCAGCTTCCGACTGGCCACGGCGGATCGCCCACAGGTTGCTGACCGTCTGCTCGCCGTCGCCGAACTGCAACGGCACGCAGTCGAAGCCGATCGCCTGCAGGCGCTGCGTGATCAGCGCCTGGCAGCCGGCATCGCGCGGCGTCACCGACGCCGCAGCGATCAGTTGTTCGGTCAGGTGCAGGGTCGTCGACATCGTGTGAAAACTTGATTCAGCGCACGCCGGCCGGACGCTTCGCCGGTTCTTCCGGGCGCACGTCGAGCGTGATTTCGGTGAAGCTCGGCATGTCGTCAGGTTCTTCCTTCTTCGGCGTCTGCAGCCGCGAAACCGGCGCCATGTCGTTCTGCAGCCGCCACATCAGGTTGGTCGGCGAATCGGCATAGGCGAGGCCTTCGTCACGGGTGATCATGCCGGCGGTGATCATCCGCGCCAGATCCTGCTCGAAGGTCTGCGAACCTTCGGCCATCGATTTCTCCATCGCCTCGCGCACGCCGGTGAAATCGGACTGCTCGATCAGGTCGCTGACGAGCTTGGTATTGAGCATCACCTCGACCGCCGGCACCCGGCCGCCGGAAACCGCGCGCACGAGGCGCTGCGAGACGATCGCACGCAGGCCGGCGGCGAGGTCCGACAGCAGCGCCGGCCGGGCCTCCGGCGAATAGAACGACAGGATCCGGCCGAGCGCGTGGTAGCTGTTGTTCGCGTGCATCGTCGAGACGACGAGGTGGCCGGACAGCGCGTAAGAGATCGCCGAGGTCATCGTCTCGCGATCCCGGATCTCGCCGATCAGGATGCAGTCCGGCGCCTGGCGCAGCGCATTTTTCAGGCCGATCTGCAGCGATGCGGTATCGCGGCCGACCTCGCGCTGGTTGACGACCGACTTCTTGTTCGAGAACAGGAATTCGATCGGGTCCTCGATCGTCAGGATGTGGCCGGCCAGCATCGTATTGCGGCGCTCGAGCATCGCTGCGAGCGTCGTGCTCTTGCCAGTGCCGGTCGCGCCGACCATCAGAATCAGGCCGCGTTTTTCGAGGATCAGGTTGTTCAGGATCGGTGGCACGCCGAGGGTATCGAGGCCCGGGATCTCGTGCGGAATGCAGCGGATCACCGCGGCGACGGTGCCACGCTGCTTGAAGGCGCTGAAGCGGAAGCTGCCGACGCCGGTCAGGCCGACACCGACGTTCAGTTCGCCGGTATCGTCGAGCTCCTCGAGCTGGCGCGGCGTCAGCAGTTCGGCCAGCAGCTGGCGCGGCTGCGCCGGCGTCAGCGGCTGGTCGCTCAATTGCAGGATCTGCCCGTTGATCTTGATCAGGATCGGCGTCGCCGCCGACAGGTGGACGTCGGACGCCCCCTTTTCCGCCATCAGGCGCAGAACCCGTTCCAGATTTCCACCGCTCATCGTGTTTCCTTTCAGACCGCCACCGCTCCGCTGCGGAGCCGGAGAGCTCTAGGCTCGCAGGAGGTCGTTGATGCTGGTCTTCGCGCGGGTTTCGGCAGTGACCTGCTTGACGATCACCGCGCAATACAGGCTGTATTTGCCGTCGGCCGACGGCAGGTTGCCGCTGACGACGACCGAGCCAGCCGGGATGCGGCCATAGCTGACCTCGCCGGTCGCGCGGTTGTAGATCTTCGTGCTCTGGCCGAGATATACGCCCATGCTGATCACCGAGTTTTCCTCGACGATCACGCCTTCGACGACTTCCGAGCGGGCACCGATGAAGCAGTTGTCCTCGATGATCGTCGGATTGGCCTGCAGCGGCTCGAGCACGCCGCCGATGCCGACGCCGCCCGACAGGTGCACGTTCTTGCCGATCTGCGCGCATGAGCCGACGGTGGCCCAGGTATCGACCATCGTGCCTTCATCGACATAGGCGCCGATGTTGACGTACGAAGGCATCAGGATGGCGTTCTTGCCGATGAAGGAACCGCGGCGGGCGACCGCCGGCGGCACCACGCGCACGCCGGTCGCGCGCATCTCGGCCTCGCCGAGGTCGCTGAACTTGGTCTTCACCTTGTCGAAGAACGCCAGCTCGCCGGCGCGCATCGTCTGGTTGTCGTTGAGACGGAACGACAGCAGCACCGCCTTCTTGACCCACTGGTTGACCTTCCAGTCGCCCACGCCCTGGCGCTCGGCAACGCGGATCCGGCCGGCGTCGAGGTCGGCAATCGTCTGTTCGACCGCGTCGCGGACGTCGGGGCTGTTGGCTGGGGTCAGCGAGGCACGGTTGTCCCAGGCGAGGTCGATGATGGATTGCGCAGACTGGCTCATGGTGGAAAGGGCGGTTGCGACGCGCGGCATCGTTCGACGCACGTCAAGGGATTGAAAACGCGAACGGTTCGCTTCGATCGTTGGAAAAGACGGGCCGACAAGGTGTTGTCAGATGGCGCGCACGAAGGCGGCAATCCGCTGCGCCGCCTCCAGGCATTCGGCGACCGGCGCGACCAGCGCCAGCCGGATCCGGCCCTGTCCCGGATTGTGTCCGTCGACCTGACGCGCCAGCAGGCTGCCGGGCAATACCGCGACATTGTATTGAGCGAGCAGTGCGAGCGCGAAGCCGACGTCGTCGCCGGCCGGCCAGCTCGGTGGCAGCGCCGGCCAGAGGTAGAAGCCGGCATCCGGCAGCGCCACGTCCATCACCTCGCCGATCACCGGCGTCACCTGCGCAAACTTGTCGCGGTATTGCTGGCGGTTCGCGACGACATGGTCCTCGTCGTTCCATGCGGCGATGCTCGCCTTCTGCACGACCGGGCCCATCGCGCTGCCGTGATAGGTGCGGTAGAGCAGGAATTTCGCGAGGATGGCGGCGTCGCCGGCGACAAAACCGGAACGCATGCCCGGCACATTGGAGCGCTTCGACAGGCTGGTGAAGGCAATCAGTCGCGAGAAGTCATTGCGGCCGAGTGCCGCTGCCGCCTGCAGCGAGCCAAGCGGCGGTTCGTCGCGGAAATAGATCTCCGAATAACACTCGTCCGACGCAATCACGAAGCCGTAGCGGTCCGACAGCTCGAACAGCGTGCGCCATTCGTCGAGCGGCATCACCGCGCCGGTCGGGTTGCCTGGCGAGCAGACATACAGCAACTGCGTATTGCGCCAGGTCGATTCCGACACCGACGACCAGTCGGCGGCGAAATTGCGCTGCGGATCGCTCGCGACGAAGACCGTGCGGGCGCCGGCCAGCAGCGCCGCGCCCTCGTAGATCTGATAGAACGGATTCGGGCAGACGACGATCGGATCCTCGCGCCCCGGATCGATCACCGTCTGCGCCAATGCAAACAGTGCCTCGCGCGAGCCGTTGACCGGCAAGACCTGCGTCTGCCAGTCGATCTGCAGCGCATAGCGGCGTTGCACCCAGTCGGTAATCGCGCGGCGCAGCGCCGGTTCGCCGGCGGTCGCCGGATAACTCGACAGACCGTTCAGGTTGCCGACGATGGCCTGCTCGATCAGCGCCGGCGTCGGATGGCGGGGTTCGCCGATGCCGAGGCTGATCGGCGAAAAATCGGGGTTCGGCTTGATATCCCGGGTCAGTTCGCGCAGCCGCTCGAACGGATAGGGATGCAGCCTGGCAAGCAGCGGATTCATCGGCCGATTATCGTTGGCCGGTCACAGCAAACCGGTCTGCTGCGTCGGCAGGCTCGGCAGATGGACCGGCGGCGGCGGCTGCCAGCCCGGCTTGCGGTATTCGGCGACCACATTGGTATAGATGCCGCCGCGCACATACCACTTCGCGGTGATGCGCAGAAAGCGCGGCGAACTGACGGCCACCATGTCATCGACGATCGCATTCGTGACCGCCTCGTGGAAGGCGCCCTCGTCGCGGTAGCTCCACATGTACATCTTCAGGCTTTTCAGCTCGATGCACAGCTCATCGGCAATCATGTCGATCGTGAAATGCGCAAAATCCGGCTGCCCGGTCAGCGGGCAATGGCAGGTGAATTCGGGAATCTGGAACTGGATCAGGTAGTCGCGGCCGGCGGCCGGATTCGGAAAGACATCGAGGTGCTTGCTCGGCACCGACGGTGGGTTTGCCGGCTTGGCGCGGCTGCCGGTCTTGATTGCTGCTTGTTCGGCGGGCGGATTTTTCTTGGCCATCGGATGAGTCTGTAGTGGGGCGTCCGGCCGGCGCGCGCTGGCGCTGCGGCGGCGGTGCAGGGTGCGGCGATGTTATCATCCAGGCCCTGTCGAGACCCGCTCACGCGCGGCAAATCTCAATCAAATCAATCACTTAGAGGCCTTCACCAGGCAAGCGATCGGGCCCCGCCCGAGCCTGTTCCCTGTCCATGCGGCTGAATTCCATCAAGCTGTCCGGCTTCAAGTCGTTCGCCGAACCGACCCATTTCCAGCTGCCAGGCCAGCTGGTCGGTGTTGTCGGTCCGAACGGTTGCGGCAAGTCCAACATCATGGACGCGGTGCGCTGGGTGCTCGGCGAATCGAAAGCCAGCGAGCTGCGCGGCGAATCGATGCAGGACGTGATCTTCAACGGCTCGGGCAGCCGCAAGCCGGCCAGCCGGGCCAGCGTCGAGCTGGTGTTCAGCAACGAGGATGCGCGTGCCGGCGGCCAGTGGAACCAGTTTGCCGAGATCGCCGTCAAGCGGGTGCTGACCCGCGACGGCACCAGCAGCTACTACATCAACAACCAGCCGGTGCGTCGGCGCGACGTGCAGGATGTGTTTCTCGGCACCGGCCTCGGGCCGCGTGCCTACGCGATCATCGGTCAGGGCACGATCAGCCGCATCATCGAGAGCAAACCCGAGGAGCTGCGGCTGTTCCTCGAGGAAGCCGCCGGCGTCTCCAAATACAAGGAGCGGCGCCGCGAGACCGAACACCGGCTGAAGGACACGCGCGAGAACCTGACCCGCGTCGAGGACATCCTGCGCGAGCTGAACAACAACCTCGACAAGCTCGAGAAGCAGGCCGAGGTCGCCAGCCGCTACCGCGAACTGCAGCAGGCCGGCAGCCTGAAGCTGCACCAGTTGTGGTTTCTGAAACACCGCGATGCGGCGGCCGAACAGCAGCGCGTCGCCCAGGCGGTGCTCGACGCGACCAATGCGCTGGAAGCGCGGATGGCCGAACTGCGGCACGGCGAAGCCGAACTGGAGGCGATCCGCCAGGCGCATTACGCGGCCAGCGACGGCCTGCATGCCGCGCAGGGCAGCCTCGCCGAGGCCTCACTCGAGGTCAGCCGGCTCGAGGAACGAATCCGTTATGTCGTCGAAGGCCGGCAGCGCGCCGAGCAGCGGCTGGCCGAACTCGGCGAACGCAGCGCGCAGTGGGCAACGCGCGAGGCCGATGCCCGCGCCGAGCTCGAACGGATCGCTGAGCAGATTGCCGCCGCCGAGGAGCAGGGCGAGGTGCTGGCCGGCCAGGCCGAACACCAGGCCGAGCGGCTGCCGGAGATCGATACCGCGCTGCGCACCGCGCAGGCCCGCGTCAACGAGCAGCGCGGCCAGGTCGCCGCGGTGCAGCAGCAGATCCAGGTGCTCGCCGCCGAGAGCCGCAACATCGACGACCAGCTGCGCCAGCTGCGCCAGCGCCACGAGCGGCTGAGCGCCGAGCAGCGGCAGCTGGCTGCGCCGGACCAGCAGCGGCTCGATGCATTGCGCGAGCAGTCGCGCGAGGCTGACGAGACCGCCGAACTGGCCGATGCCCGCTTGCACGAGATGAGCGAGCAGCTGCCGCAGCTCGAGGAAGCGCGGCGCGAGCGGCAGCAGGCCGCGAACAGCGAAAGCACCCGCCAGTCGGAACTGGCCGCACGGCTGCAGGCGCTGCGCGCACTGCAGGAAAAGGTGCAGACCGAAGGCAAGCTCAAACCCTGGCTGGCGCGTCATGGCCTCGACGGGCTGGCCGGCCTGTGGACAAAGCTGCACATCGAAACCGGCTGGGAGGCCGCCCTCGAATCGGCGCTGCGCGAGCGGCTGGCCGCGCTCGAGGTCGGCCGGCTCGACATCGTGCGGGCCTTTGTTGCCGACGCCCCGCCGGCACGGCTGGCGTTTTATTCGCCATCGGCGGCGTCGCTGCCGGCGCCGGTCGAGCATCCGATCGGCCTGCCTCGCCTGAGCGAACTGCTGCGCCACGATGATGCGGCCAGCTCGACCGGCCTCGCAGCGCTGCTTGCCGACTGGCTCGACGGCATCTTCACCGCGCCCAGCCTCGACGATGCGCTGGCGGCACGGCCGAAGCTGCGCCACGGCGAAGCGATCATGACCCGCGAGGGCCATTCGGTGACCGCCTGGGCGGTCAGCTTCTATGCGCCCGACAGCGAGCAGGCCGGCCTGCTCGCCCGTGCGCAGGAAATCGAAAACCTGGATCGCCAGCTGCGCGCGCAGTCGCTGATGGCCGACGACGCGCGGGCTGCGCTGGTGCGCGCCGAAGCGGCCGCCACCGAGGCGACGGCACGGCTGGTCGTGTTGCGCCGCGAGGCCAGCGAGGCGCAGTCGCAGGCGCACCAGCTGCAGGTCGAACTGCTGCGGCTGTCGCAGCAGGCCGAGCAGACCAGCGCCCGGCACAGCCAGCTGGCCGAGGAACTGGCCGAGATCGATGCCCAGCTCGAGGAACTCGAGGAACGCCGCGCCACCGGCGAGGCGCGTTTCGAGGAGCTCGACATGCAGCTGGCTGCGGCGCAGGAGCGGCATGCCGAACTCGAGGATGCGCAGATCGCCGTCGAACGCCAGCAGGCCGATGCCCGCGAGCAGCAGCGCGGCATCGAGCGGCAGGTGCAGGAGGCGCAGTTTGCGGCCCGCACGCTGGCCGCGCGGCGCGCCGAATTGCAGCGCAGCATCGAGACCGCGGTGCAGCAACGCGAGATCGACCAGCAAAGCGTCGAATCGCTGCACGGTGAACTGGCGCGGCTCGCCGATGCGTCGGCCGATGCCGGGCTGCAGGCCGCGCTTGCGGTGAAGATGGAGCGCGAGGCGGCGCTCGCCGCGCAGCGCAGCGACTACGACGACCTGTCGCTGCGCTTGCGCCGCGCCGACGAGCAGCGCATGCAGCACGAGCAGAGCCTGCAGCCGCTGCGCGATGCGATCACCCGCCTGCAGCTCGAGGAGCAGGCGGCGCAGCTCGGTGGCGCGCAATACCTCGAGCAACTGGCGGCGGCCGAGGTCGACCTGGAAGCGCTCGGTGCGCAGATCGCCGCCGACGGCGTCAGGTTGCACGGCCTGCAGGGCGAAATCGACCGCATCAACCGCGAGATCAATTCGCTCGGCGCGGTGAATCTGGCCGCGCTCGACGAACTGACCGCATCGCGGGAGCGCAAGGGTTTTCTCGACGCGCAGAATGCCGACCTGAACGATGCGATCGCGACGCTCGAAGGCGCGATCCACAAGATCGACCTGGAGACCCGCGACCTGCTCGGCGCGACCTTCAACCAGGTCAACGAGCATTTCGGTCGCATGTTCCCGAGCCTGTTCGGCGGCGGCCAGGCGAAGCTGGTGATGACCGGCGACGAGATCCTCGATGCCGGCGTGCAGGTGATGGCACAACCGCCGGGCAAGAAGAACAGCACCATCCACCTGCTGTCGGGTGGCGAGAAGGCACTGACGGCGATTGCGCTGGTATTCGCGATCTTCCAGCTGAATCCGGCGCCGTTCTGCCTGCTCGACGAGGTGGATGCACCGCTCGACGATGCGAATACCGACCGCTACGCGGCGCTGGTCACGCAGATGTCGCAGGGAACGCAGTTCCTGTTCATCAGTCACAACAAGATTGCGATGGAAATGGCCGAACAACTGATTGGAGTGACGATGCAGGAACAAGGCGTGTCGCGGATCGTCGCGGTCGACATGGAAACCGCGCACAGCCTGGCCGAGGCGGCCTGACGTGATGGACGACCTGACCCTCGCCCTCACCGTGGTCGGCGGCATCGCCGTTCTTGGCGTGATTGCCTACAACAGCTGGCAGATTCGCAAGGCCGGGCCGAAACGCGCGGCCTCGCCGGTGCAGCGTGGCGACCAGCGCGAGCCCGATTTCGGCAGCGCAGCGCCCGCCAGCATCGCCGACCGCATCGCCGATCCGGCTTCGCTCGACGATGCCGCGGTGGTTGGTGACGCGGTTGCCGACCCGGCGACGGCACCGACCGACGAACTCGGCAATCTGGTGCTGCCGGTCGCGCGGCCGCCGCGCCGTGCGCCGGCACGGCTCGATGCCTTGATCGATGTGCTGGTCAGCCTGCAGCTCGACAGTCCGGTCAGCGCCGAGTCGGTGTTGTCGAACATGCCGCCGAGCCGGCGCGCCGGCACCAAGCCGTTTTCGATCGAAGGCCTCAGCGTCGACAGCGGCGACTGGGAACTGCCGGTGCCCGGCGCCCGCTACAGCGAACTGCAGGCCGGTGTGCAGATGGCGAATCGCAGCGGCGCGCTGAACGAGATCGAATATTCCGAATTCATCCAGAAGGTGCAGACCTTTGCCGATGCGCTCGGCGCGATGGTCGATTTTCCCGACATGCTCGACGTCGTCGCGCGTGCCCGCGAGCTCGACGCCTTCGCCGGCCAGCACGATGCCCAGCTCGCGGTGCTGCTGCGCGCCCGCGGCGCCGCCTGGAGCCTCGGTTATATCCAGCAGCAGGCCGCCTTGCAGGGGCTGGTGCCAGGGCCGCTGCCGGGCCGGCTGGTGCTGCCGGCTGCCGATCTGGCTGCTCCGCCGGTGCTGCAGTTGAGCTTCGACTCGCAGGTGGCCTTGCTCGAGGATCCGAACCAGGCCTCGCTGCGCGAGGTCACGCTCAGTTTCGACGTGCCGCAGACCGATCCTGCCAGCGAGCCGTTTGCAGCCTGGTATTCGCGGGCGACCGCGCTGGCCACGGCGATGGATGCGGTGGTCGTCGACGACCGCGGCCAGCCGCTCGGGCCGCCGGCGTTTGCATCGATCGATACCGAGCTGAAGCGCCTGTATGGGGCGCTCGCCGAGCGCGACCTGGCTGCCGGTTCGCCAGCGGCGCGCCGCCTCTTCAGCTGAGCAAGGCGTGGCGAAGAGCGGGGCGAAGCAGGCGACACCTGCCGACGTCGAGCGGCGCGTGGCCAGCCTGCGTGAGCAGCTGCTGCAGCACGGCCATGCCTATTACGTGCTCGATGCGCCGACGATTCCGGATGCCGAATACGATGCGCTGTTCGACGAACTGAGGGCACTCGAACTCGCCCACCCGGAGCTGCGCAGCGCCGACTCGCCGACCCAGCGGGTGATCGGCGCGGTGCTCGACGGTCTCGAGCCGGTACGCCATGCGCTGCCGATGTTGTCGATCGAGACCGAACGCGACACCACGCCGGTCGCCGCGAAGCGTTTTGACCAACGCGTGCGCAAGGCGCTCGGGCTGGCCGACGAAACACCGCCGACCGCCTATGCCGCCGAACTGAAGTTCGATGGGCTGGCCATCAACCTGCGCTATGAGGCGGGCCGGCTGGTGCAGGCGGCGACGCGTGGCGACGGCGAGGTCGGCGAAAACGTCACCCACACGATCCGCACGATCGGTGGCATTCCGCGCCGGCTGAAAGGTGTCGATGCGGCGGTGATCGAGGTCCGCGGCGAGGTCTTCATGCGCCGCGACGTCTTCGAGCGCATCAACGAGAAGCAGCGGGAAGCGGGGCTGCGCAGCTTCGTCAACCCGCGCAATGCGGCGGCCGGCATCGTCCGCCAGCTCGATGCACGCGTCGCGGCGACCCGGCCGCTCGACTTCTTTGCCTACGGCCTCGGCGAGGTCAGCGGCTGGCAGCCACCGGACAGCCACCATGCGACGCTCGACGCGCTGGCCGGCTTCGGCATTCCGGTCAATGGCGATCGCGCGCTGGTCGAGGGCGGCGACGGCCTCGCGGCCTTCCACGCACGCATCGGCGGCTTGCGCGACGAACTGCCATTCGACATCGATGGCGTCGTCTACAAGGTCGATTCGCGCGCGCTGCAGCAGCAGCTTGGCTTCAAGACCCGCGAGCCGCGATGGGCGCTGGCGCACAAATACCCGGCGCAGGAGCAGTCGACGCGGCTGAACGGCATCGAGATCCAGGTCGGGCGCACCGGCAAGCTGACGCCGGTGGCCAAACTCGAGCCGGTTTTTGTCGGCGGCACGACGGTCAGCAATGCGACGCTGCACAACCTGTTCGAACTGCGCCGCAAGGATGTGCGGATCGGCGACACGGTGATCGTGCGCCGCGCCGGCGACGTGATTCCCGAGGTGGTCGGCCGCATCCCCGGGGATCGCCCGGCCTATGTGTCGAACTTCCGGATGCCGCGGCAGTGCCCGGTCTGCGGCAGCGATGTGCGGCGCGAAAAGGGCGGCATCGCCCACCGCTGCACCGGCGGGCTGTTCTGCGCTGCGCAGCGGAAGCAGGCGCTGCTGCATTTTGCCGGCCGTCGCGCGATGGACATCGAGGGCCTGGGCGACAAGCTGGTCGACCAGTTGGTCGATGGCGGGCTGATCCGCAGCCTGCCCGAGCTGTACAAGCTCGGCCTGGCCAAATTGTCGGCACTCGATCGGATGGCCGAAAAAAGCGCGGCCAACCTGCTCGCGGCGCTGGAAAAGAGCAAGCAGACGACGCTGCCGCGGTTTGTTTATGCGCTCGGCATCCCGCAGGTCGGCGAGGCGACCGCGCGCGACCTGGCGCTGCATTTCGGATCCCTCGACCGCATCGTCGACGCCAGTGTCGAGCAGCTGCTCGAGGTGTCCGATGTCGGCCCGATCGTTGCCGCCAGCATCCGCAGCTTCTTCGACCAGCCGCACAACCGCGAGGTCGTCGAACAACTGCGCGCGGCCGGGATTGTTTGGGGCGAAAACGACGGCACCGCCGACCGCAGCCCGAAACCGCTGGCCGGCAAGACGCTGGTGCTGACCGGCACGCTGCCGACGCTGAGCCGGGATGAGGCGCGCGACCTGATCGAGGCGGCCGGCGGCAAGGCGGCCGGCTCGGTATCGAAAAAGACCGACTATGTGGTTGCCGGCGAGGAGGCCGGCAGCAAACTCGACAAGGCACAGGCGCTGGGCGTGCCGGTGATCGACGAGGCGGGTTTGTATGCGCTGCTCGGCAGCGAGCCGCCGGCGCGGTGACAATCGACCGCTCCATCCCACCGAGCCGCCACCGATGACCGTCAGAGAAATCCTGAAAATGGGTGATCCGCGCCTGCTGCGCGTCGCCAGGCCGGTCGAGACCTTCGACTCGCCGGAGCTGCATTCGTTGATCGTCGACATGTTCGACACGATGGCCGCCGCAAAGGGCGCTGGCCTCGCGGCGCCGCAGATCGGCGTCGACCTGGCCCTGGTGATTTTCGGTTTCAAGGACAACCCGCGTTATCCGGACGCCGAGCCGGTGCCGCAGACGGTGCTGCTGAATCCGCAGATCGAGGCCTTGACCGACGACGAAGACCTCGGCTGGGAGGGTTGCCTGTCGGTGCCCGGCCTGCGCGGCATGGTGCCGCGGATCGCCCGCATCCGTTATTCGGGCTACGACGCGCTCGGCTGCCGCGTCGAGCGGGTTGCCGAAGGTTTTCATGCCCGCGTCGTGCAGCATGAATGCGACCACCTGATGGGCAAGCTGTACCCGATGCGGATCCGTGATTTCAGCCATTTCGGCTATACCAGCGTGCTGTTTCCGGACCTCGACGCCGAAGCCGACGATTGAGCGCAGCGCTGCGGCCGGGTAAATCCTTGTAAAAGCCGCGCCGGAATCGGGCTTCGAGGTCGACCGCGGCCGGCCTCCGGCCGTTAGGACGGAGTGGCCGCGACGACGGCCGTAGCAAGGATGGTTGATGACTTCGTATTGCTTTGACGCGGCCCTCGGGCGGCTCCTGATGGCTGGTGTTGCTGCCGGACTGCTCGCCGGCTGCGCCGCGACCGCCCAGCCGGTGGGTGCGCAGACCCACGAGTGGTCGACGATCAACCGGCAGCAGCAGGCGGCCATTGACCCGCCGGGGCGGGTCGGCCGCCTGTCCGAGGTGCTCGGCACCGTCTGGCTGTTCCATCCGGAAGAGGGCGAGTGGATCGCCGCAGTGCGCAACCGGCCGGTGACCAGCGGTGACCGGCTGTCGACCGAAGCCGGCTCGCGGCTCGAACTGCAGATCGGTTCGACCACCGTGCGGCTCGACGGCCCGACCGACATCGATATCGAGCGCATCGATGATGACGCGATCGAGATCGGGTTGCAGGCCGGCACCTTGGCGCTGCGGGTGCGCAACGACGACGCCGCCCGCGACCTGTTGCTGCGCACCGCCGACGGCAGCTTTTCGCCGCAGCGCAGCGGCAGCTACCGGCTCGAGCGCCTCGGCGATCGCAGCGAACTGTCGGTGCTCGCCGGGCAGGCGGTCTACGACGGCCCGCAAAGCGCGGTGACGATCTACCAGGGCCAGCGCGCGAGCTTCTGGATCGACGCCGGCGGACGCGCGATGTACAGCCTCGGCCAGCCGCGTTTCGACGCATTTGCATCGTGGATCGGCGAGCGCGACCGCCTCGCCGATGCCGCGACGGCCGGCCGTCATGTGTCTCCGGAGATGACCGGCTACCAGGACCTGGATCGCCATGGCCGCTGGTCGGAGGATCCGGAATACGGAGCGATCTGGACACCGCACCAGGTGCCCGGCGGCTGGGCGCCGTATGCCGCCGGTCACTGGGCCTGGGTCTCGCCATGGGGCTGGACCTGGGTCGATGACGCGCCGTGGGGATTTGCGCCATTCCACTACGGCCGCTGGATCGTCGTCGACAACCGCTGGTGGTGGGCGCCGGGCCGACGTGTCGCACGGCCGATCTATGCGCCGGCGCTGGTCGGCTGGATCGGCGGCAGCGGCGCCAGCGTGTCGCTGACGATCGGCGGCGGCCGCGGCGTCGGCTGGTTTCCGCTGGCACCGCACGAACCCTATGTGCCGGCCTACCGGGTCAGCCGCGACTATGTGCGGGTCGTGAATGGGCCGCATTTCCGCCACCCGGCCGACATCGACCGGGTGATCCATACGACCTCGCCGCAGCGCGGCATCGAATACCGCAATCGCAAATTCCACCACGGTACGACGACGATACCGGTCGAGGCTTTCACGCGCCGCGGTGACGACCATCGCCGCGTGCACGTCGATCCGCATTGGCGGCGCGGCGATGCTGCGCGTGATCTCGACCGATTGCCCGGCTCGCCGGTCGTCACCGCACCGACGCCGCCGTGGCTGGGGCAGGGCCGTGACCACCGCGACCCGCGCGGGAACCGCGAGCGGCCGGGCGGCCGCCGGTCTGCCGATCCGGTCGCCGACGGTACGGCGCCATTCCATCGCCCTGGCGCCGATGGCCGTGCTGATGGCAGCGACCGCTGGCGCCGCGAAGAGCGCCGTTTCGACCAGCGCCGCGACGAGATGAACCGCCGGGCCCGCGAGGCCGAAGCGCGCGGTTCGCCGTTCTACAGCAGCGATCCGGCCCGTGGCCCGGCGATGATCGACCTCCGGCTGGTCGAACCGGGCGAGCAGCGCGGGGACGGCCCGGGGCGTGGCCATCGCCGCGGCCCGGACAACCCGCCGGCAGCGCCGCAGATGCCGGCGCCGGTTGCGCCGGTGGTGGCGTCGCCAATCGAGCCGCCGCGGCCGATCATGCCGGTCGAACTCGAGCGGCAGCGGCCGCCGCGCGCCGAGCAGCCTGAGCGGCCATTCGAGCGCGGCGAACAGCGTGGCGGGCGGCCGGACCGTGGCTTCGCGCCGCCGATGCCGGAGCGTGCACAACCGCCGGCGCCAATCGTGCAGGCGCCGGCGCCGATGATGCCGCCGGCGCCGCAAATGCCGGCACAGCCGAACCGCCAGATCGAACCGCCGCGGATGATGCAGCCGCCGCCGGCGGTCCCGGAGCAGCGGCGCATGCGCGCGCCGCGCGACCCGCAGGCCGAGCCGCGCGAAGATCACGAACGCCGCCGCGGCGGTTCGGCGGGCAGGGGAACCGAGCAGCCCTGAGCGCCGTCTCGGCGCGCCGTTGGCGCGCCGCGCTGAGCGGCGCGTTCAGAGCGACTTCAGGCCAGCATCGGCCGCAATACGGCCCAGACGTTGTCGAGGATCTTCGGATGCGCCGACTCGTTCGGGTGGATGCGGTCCGGTTGAAACATCTCGTCGGCCGTCGGCCCGTCGGCAATGCCGGTCAGCAGGAAGGGCAGCAACGCCGTTCCCTCGGCCTTCGCGACATTGGCGAACAGCGCGGCGAAATCCTGTGAATATTGCCGGCCGTAGTTCGGCGGCACCTGCATGCCGGCGATCAGCACCTTGGCGCCAGCGTCGAGCGATGCGCGCGCCATTGCACGCAGATTGGCTTCGGTCATCGCCAGCGGCAGGCCGCGCAGCGCATCGTTGCCGCCGAGTTCGATCACGACATGGGTCGGCCGGTGCTGTTTCAGCAGCGCCGGCAGACGCGAGCGGCCGCCGGAAGTGGTGTCGCCGCTGATGCTGGCATTGACGACCTTGGCAGCAATCTTGTTGCGTGCCAGCCGCTGCTCGAGCAGCGCGACCCAGCCGCTGCCACGGCGCAGGCCGTATTCGGCCGACAGGCTGTCGCCGACGACGAGGATCACCGGCGTTGCGCGATCGTTGGCGCCGCCCTGTTTGGCAAAAACACCCGGCAGACCCAGTGCCAACAGCGACGCGCTACATTGCAGCAGCCAGTTGCGTCGCCCGCGGCGCCATTGTTTTTCCTGCATCACGCGCGTCCCATCCTTTTTCATGAACGAATCCATCATCACCGTCGAAGGCGTCACCAAACAGGTCGAAGACAGCGGTGGTCCGTTGACGATACTGCACGACATCAGCTTCAGCCTCGCGGCACGGCAATCGGCGGCGATCGTCGGCGCCTCCGGTTCCGGCAAGAGCACGCTGCTGTCGATCCTTGCCGGTCTGGATACGCCGACCCGTGGCAAGGTTCAATTGGCCGGCCACGACCTGTTTTCACTCGACGAGGATCAACGAGCCGCAGTCCGGGCCGCCCGGGTAGGCTTCGTATTCCAGAGTTTCCAGCTGCTCGGCAACCTGAACGCACTGGAAAACGTGATGTTGCCACTGGAGCTGCAGGGTCGGCGCGATGCGCGCAAGTTGGCGACCGAATTGCTCGGACGCGTCGGCCTCGGCGAGCGCCTCGGCCACTATCCAAAGCTGTTGTCCGGCGGCGAGCAGCAGCGCGTCGCGCTGGCCCGTGCCTTCGTCGTCCGCCCGGCAGTGCTGCTCGCCGACGAGCCGACCGGCAGCCTCGACTTCGCAACCGGCGAACGGGTGATGGAGCTGATGTTCGACCTGAACCGCGAGGCCGGCACCACATTGGTGCTCGTCACCCACGACCCGGCGATCGCCAAACGCTGCGACCGCCAACTCCATATCGAAGCCGGCCGCCTTGTCGAAGAGGCCGTGTTCTAGCGGGCGAGTCCATGTTTTCCCCCATGCGCCCGGTGCTGAACTGATGGCGCCCGCGCAGCGGGCCGCCACCATCAAGCTACGCCCAAGGCCCGGGTCCCCCCGGGCCGATGGGTGGCGCCCCTTGGGGGCCGAGTCCGGACGCTGACGGCCCAGTGGGCCGGCTGCGCCTGACGAGGGGATGGGCGACTTGCGCCCATCGCGGTCTGCAAGGCGGAGCGAAGCGACTGGGGGGCTGATCAGTTGCTAAATTTGTAGTCGGTCTTGGCTTTTGCCTTGATGCTGTCGCGGAAATCGGCCATCTTCTGCTGGACCATGCGCTGCTCGAGCTGGGCCTTGACGGCGTCGAACTCGGGGAACTGCGCCGGGCGGGAATCCTCGAAGCGGATGATGTGGTAGCCGAACTGGGTCTTCACCGGCTCGCTGGTCATCTCGCCCTTCTTCAGCTTCGACAACGCGTCGCCGAATTCGGCGACATACGAGCCCGGATTCGCAAAGTCGAGGTCACCGCCATTGGCGGCCGAACCCGGGTCCTTCGAATTCGTCTTCGCCAGGTCCTCGAAGCTTTCGCCGGCCTTGATTTTCGCGATCAGCGCTTTTGCCAGCTCCTCGTTCTCGACCAGGATATGGCGCGCGCGCACCTCGGTCCCGGCGGCCTGTGCCTTGTACTTGTTGTACTCGGCACGCATCTCGGCCTCGGTGACCGGATTCTTCTTCTGGTAGTCGTTGAACAGCTCGCGGATCAGGATGCTCTGGCGGGCAAATTCCATCTGCGTCTTGTATTCAGGGCTTGCCGCGAGGCCGCGCTTTTCGGCTTCCTGCAGGAACATCTCGCGCAACACGATCTCGTCGCGGACCTGGGCTTCGAGCTCGGGCGTCTTCGGCTGGCCCGATTTGACGGCCTGCTCGAGCAGGGCCTCGACACGTGCCTTCGGCACGGCCTTGCCGTTGACGACGGCGACATTCTGGGCGCTGGCGCCGAGCGGCGCGAGCAGCGATGCGGAAACCAGCAGCATCGCTGCGGCGGTGGCGGTGTGGGAGAACTTCTTCATGATGGGCTCTGGCCTTTCAAACAAACTGTTGTGTACAGCGGGGGGTGGCCTCTGCCTGCGTCGGCTCGACCATTGGAAGGAAAACGGGGGTTGTTCGTCGGCGGCGGGATCAGACTTCGCCGGGTGCGCGGGCGTCGATGGCCAGCGCATGGATGCCTCGTTCGATCAGGACGGCGGCGGCATCATATACGAGGCGATGCCGTGCCACCCGCGACAGCCCGGCAAAGCGGTCGCTGACGATGCGAACCGCAAAATGACGGCCTTCGCGCGCCCCGGCATGGCCGGCGTGGAGGTGGCTGTCATCACGCACATCGAGTTCACGCGCCTGCAGCGCGCTGCGCAGCGCCTGCTCGAGATCGGCTGCACTGACGCTCATCGGAACCACGGCAAAAACATCATCGGACTTCGATCGCTCACGGGCGCAATTGTTCCTGCGGCCCGGCATCCTTCTCGTCGTCTTCCTTGATGTGACGGCTGATATACAGCCCCTGGGCCAGCGTGAACAGCAGCATCAGGCCGATGCCGCCGAACAGCTTGAAATTGACCCAGGTCGAGGTGCTGAAACTGTAGGCCACATAGAGGTTGAGCAGGCCCATCAGGCCGAAAAACGCGATCCACGCGAAATTCAGCCGCTGCCAGACCGACGCCGGCAATTCGACCTGATGCCCCATCAGCGCCTGCAGCAGGTTCTTGCGGAAAAAGGCCTGGCTGATCCAGAAACTGAGCCCCATGGCCCAGTACAGGCCGCTCGGCTTCCACTTGATGAAGGTTTCGCTGTGGAACCAGACGGTGGCGCCGCCGAGCACGACAACCAGCGCCAGGCTGATCCACAACATCATGTCGATCTTCCGGCCGCGCAGCACCAGCCAGCCGATCTGCAACGCGGTGGCGGCAATCACGACCAGCGTGGCCAGCAGCACCGGCGCCTCCTGTGCGCCGACGATGCCGCCGGAGACAAAAAACCCGAAATGGGTGGTTGCAAAATCCGCCGCCCAGTCGGCATGCCCCTCCGCATATTTGAACGTCGCGAAGAACAGCAGGATCGGCAGAAAATCGAACAGCAGCTTCATCTGGGGGCCGGTATCGGTCGATTCTTGGGAGCATCGTCCGGCACGGCAATGGTGTCGGACGTGCGCGGGGCGGGCTTACTTCTCGGCGCTGAAATCGATCGCCGCCGAATTGATGCAGAAGCGCTCGCCAGTGGGTTGCGGGCCGTCGGGAAAGACGTGACCAAGGTGCGAGCCGCAGTTGTTGCAGCGAACCTCGATCCTGACCATCCCGTGGCTATTGTCGACGATCCGGTCGATCACTTCCGAGTTGACCGGTTCGTAATAACTCGGCCAGCCGCAACCGGCGTCGAATTTGGTCGACGACTCGAACAAGGGTATGCCGCAGCCGACACAGCGGTAGGCGCCCGGTTCCCAGTGGTCCCAGTATCTGCCGGTGAATGCGCGTTCGGTCGCGCCCTGGCGCGCGACCTGGTATTGCTCGGGCGCGAGTTGTTCGCGCCATTCATCGTCGGTCTTGCGAACCGGCCGGTCCTTGTCCCTTTCGTCTTGCATCTGCGCAGCCAACCTCTCATGCAAACGGATCAGCCGGCAGTGTAAATGGCGGGCCAAGCCAGAACGCCGGCATGGCTTTGCAGGGGCGCGGCATCTTCGAACTGCCAGGGAAAACCCGAGGCTCGGCCCGATCGGCCGGCTTTCTATCATCAGGCACTGACTTTTGCCGGAACTGCCATGAACCTGCTTGCACGAAGCCCGCGCCCGTTGACCGGACAGATGATGGACATGCCGCTGATGATCTCGTCGCTGCTGGTGCATGCGGCCAGGCACGCGGCCGATACCGAGGTGGTGTCGAAGCGGGTCGAGGGCGACGTCCATCGCTATACCTACAAGGATGCCGAATTGCGGGCTCGCAAGCTCGCGCAGGCACTGGCGCGGCTCGGTTGCGAGCCGGGCGATCGGGTCGGCACGCTGGCCTGGAACGGCTACCGCCATTTCGAGATCTATTTCGGCTCGTCGGGCTCGCAACTCGTCTGCCACACGATCAATCCGCGGCTGTTTCCGGAGCAGATCGCGTGGATCGCCAGCGATGCGGCCGACCGGGTGTTGTGTTTCGACCTGAATTTCCTGCCGCTGGTCGAGAAGCTGGCGGCGCAGCTGCCGAGCGTCGAGCACTTCGTGCTGCTGACCGACCGAGCCCACATGCCGGCGCAGACGTCGATCGACAAGCTGCTGTGCTACGACGACCTCGTCGAGGCCGAGGACGGCAACTATGCCTGGCCCGAATTCGACGAGAACACCGCGTCGAGCATCTGCTACACATCCGGCACCACCGGCCATCCGAAAGGCGCGGTCTACAGCCACCGCTCGACGCTGCTGCACACCTACGGCCTGTCGATGCCCGATGCAATGGGCGTCAGCTCGCGCGACGTGATCCTGCCGGTGGTGCCGATGTTCCACGTCAACGCCTGGGGGGTGCCGTATGCGGCGCCGATGATCGGTGCAAAGCTGGTCTTTCCGGGGCCGCACCTGGATGGCAAATCGCTGTACGAGATGATGGAGGCCGAGCGCGTGAGCTTCAGCGCCGGCGTGCCGACGGTCTGGCTCGGGCTGATCACCTACGCGAAGCAGCACAAGCTCAAATTCAGCAGCCTGCGCCGCACCGTGATCGGCGGCTCGGCCTGCCCGCCGGCGATGATGAGGACGCTGGAGGACGATTTCGGCGTCGAGGTGATCCACGCCTGGGGCATGACCGAGATGTCGCCACTGGGCACGCTGTCGCGACTGAAGGCCAAACACGAGTCGCTCGATGCCGACGCGAAGCACCGCATCCTCGAGAAGCAGGGCAAGGTGATTTTCGGCGTCGACATGGCGATCCTCGACGACGACGGCAAGCCGCTGCCGTGGAACGGCAAGGACTCGGGCAACCTCGTCGTCCGCGGGCCGTGGGTGATCCGCAGCTATTTCCAGCGCGAGGAATCGCCGTTGGTCGAGGTCGACGGCCGCCAGTGGTTCCCGACCGGCGACGTCGCGGCGATCGATCCCGATGCCTACATGCAGATCACCGACCGCAGCAAGGACGTGATCAAGTCCGGCGGCGAATGGATCAGCTCGATCGAGCTGGAAAACATCGCGATGGCGCATCCGGCGGTGCACGAGGCCGCCGCAATCGCCTGCCACCATCCGAAATGGGACGAGCGGCCGCTGATGGTGATCGTCAGAAAGCCCGACGCATCGCTGACCGCAGCCGAACTGCTGCAGTTTTTCGAGGGCCGGATCGCGAAATGGCAGATTCCGGACGATGTCGTCTTCGTCGACGAACTGCCGCATACGGCGACCGGCAAGATCCAGAAGCTGAAACTGCGCGAGCAGTTCAAGGAGCACCGGCTGCCGACATCGCCGTGAGCGCAGGCGGACTCGACGAGTGCTGCGCCGATTCGCCGCATCGGGAAGTCCCTGAAGCCTTGCATCGCCGCGCTGGGCTAATGTCATGCACCTGGTCTCGATTGGAGTCAACCATGCGCCTGTCACGTAGAACGCTCGCCTTGTCCATTGCTGCCGCGCTGGCCTTCGGCAGCACGGCCTCGATCGCCCAGCAGGCTCCGAAAGCGGGGGCGGTGAACCTGAAGGAGACCGTCAAGATCGCGTGGATCGACGGCATGTCGGGTCCGTTTGCGAATATCGGCAACAACATGATCCGCACCTTCCAGTACGTCTCGGCGCGCGAGGCCAACAACCCGGCCGGCGTCAAGTTCGAAATCGTTCCGTTCGACAGCAAGGGCTCGCCGCAGGAAAGCCTGAACGTGCTGAAGGCGGCGATCGACCAGGGCATCCGTTATGTCGCGCAGGGCAACAGCTCGGCGATCGCCGGCGCGCTGGTCGACGCGATCAGCAAGCACAACGACCGCAATCCGGGCAAGGAGGTCGTCTTCTTCAACTATGCGGCGGTCGACCCGTCGTTGACCAACGAGAAATGCAGCTTCTGGCATTTCCGCTTCGATGCCGACACGACGATGAAGATGGAGGCGATGACCACCTTCATGAAGGACGACAAATCGGTCAGCAAGGTCTACCTGATCAACCAGAACTATTCGCACGGCCACCAGGTGGCCAAATATGCGAAGGAGATGCTGGCCCGCAAGCGGCCCGACGTGCAGGTTGTCGGCGAGGATCTGCATCCGATCGGCCAGGTCAAGGATTTCGCACCGTATGTCGCGAAGATCAAGGCGTCCGGTGCCGATACGGTGATCACCGGCAACTGGGGCAATGACATGGCGCTGCTGATCAAGGCGGCGAAGGATGCCGGCCTCGACGCCAATTTCTATACCTACTATGCCGGCGCGGCCGGCACGCCGACGGTGATCGGCGATGCGATGGCCGGCAAGATCAAGATCGTCTACGGCTCCTACGTCAACCTGCCGGGCGACCACCAGGTGGCGCAGAAGGAGTTCCGCGAGAAGTTCAACGAGGACTACTCGATGACCACCGCCTACCATCTGTTCAAGATGCTGCCGGCGGCGATGGCGAAGGCGAAAAGCACCGATCCGGTGAAGGTCGCCTTCGCGATGGAAGGCCTGTCGGTCAACAGCTTCAATGGCGAGATCACGATGCGCAAGTCGGATCACCAGTTGCAGCAGACGCTGTACCAGGCGACCTGGCGCAAGGTCGACAAGGACAATCCCTACAACGTCGAGGGCACCGGAATGACCTGGGTCTCGGAGCGCAAGTTCGAGCCCTATGTGTCGAGCACGCCGACCAGCTGCCAGATGAAGCGCCCGGCCGGCGCCTGACCGACCAACCCGTGCCAACAGGGGCGCCGCGAGCTTCGCGGAGCCCCTTTTGCTGGCCAACGCCGCCACGCGCAACCGATGGAACTGTTCACGATATCGCTGCTGAACGGCCTCAGCTACGGGCTGCTGCTGTTCATGCTGAGCTCGGGGCTGACGCTGATATTCAGCATGATGGGCGTGCTCAATTTTGCCCACGGCAGCTTCTACATGCTGGGCGCCTACATCGCCTACACGACGACCAAATATTTCGGCTTCTGGCCGGCGCTGCTGGTCGCACCGGCGGTGGCCTTTGTTGCCGGCGCGCTGTTCGAAAAATTCTGCCTGCGCCGGGTCCACAAGTTCGGCCATGTGCCCGAGCTGCTGATCACCTTCGGCCTGTCCTACCTGCTGTTCGAATTCGTGCAGATCGTCTGGGGCCGGGCGGCGGTCGATTACCGCGTTCCGGAAGCACTCGACGGTCCGCTGTTCACCGTCTTCGGCACCCAGTTTCCGATCTACCGCGCCTTCATGATGCTGGTCGCGCTGGTGATGCTGGTCGCGATCTGGCTGATGTTGTCGCGCACCCGCATCGGCATGGTGATCACCGCAGCGCTGACCCATCCGCAGATGGTCGAGGCACTCGGCCACAACGTGCCGCGGGTGCTGATGCTGGTATTCGGCGGCGGCACCGCGCTGGCCGGGCTGGCCGGCGTGATTGGCGGCAATGCCTATGCGACCGAGCCCGGGATGGCGCATGCGGTCGGGCCGATCATCTTCGTTGTCGTCGTGATCGGCGGCATGGGCTCGCTGGCCGGCGCCTTCATCGCGTCGCTGCTGATCGGCGTGCTGCAGACCTTTGCGGTGGCGATCGACGAATCGGTCGTCACCGCGCTGTCGGCGCTCGGCCTGCAACTGAGCCCGGAAAATTTTGCCTATCCGGTGCTCGATTTGAAACTCTCGCAGGTGGCGCCGATCCTGCCGTACCTGTTCCTCGTGCTGATGCTGATCTTCCGGCCGCGCGGCTTGATGGGGACCCGCGAAGGATGAGCACCGTTCCGGCTTCCCGCGCAACGCACGCGTCGATGCTGCGCAGTGCATCGACGCTGCGCATGGTGGCATGGCTCGCGTATGCACTGATCCTGTTCATTGCACCGCTGGTCTTCACGTCGAGCCTGGCGATGACGATGCTGACGCAGATGGGTTATCTGATCATCATCTGCCTCAGCTACAACCTGCTGCTTGGCCAGGGCGGCATGCTCAGCTTCGGCCATGCGGTTTATGTCGGCCTCGGCTCGTTTTTTGTCATCCACGCGCTGAACTTTGCCGCCGCCGGCCGGCTGCCGGTGCCGGTCAGCCTGATGCCGCTGGTCGGCGGCTTGGCCGGGATGGCGGTCGCTGCGCTGCTCGGCTGGGTGACGACGAAAAAGGCGGCGACGCCGTTTGCGATGATCACGCTCGGCGTCGGCGAGCTGGTGTTCTCGATGAGCCTGATGTTTCCGGGATTTTTCGGCGGCGAAGGCGGCATCAGCGCAAACCGGGTGATCGGCGAGCCGTTTTTCGGCCTGAGCTACGGCCCGCAGGTGGAGGTCTACTACCTGATCGCGATCTATTGCCTGCTGTCGACCGCGGCAATGTATGCGCTGACGCTGACGCCGCTCGGCCGCATGCTCAATGCGGTGCGCGACAACCCCGAACGCGTCGCCTTCATCGGCTACAACACCCAGGTCGTTCGCTATATCGCATTCGTGATCGCCGGATTTTTTGCCGGCATCGGCGGCGGGCTGCAGGCGATCAATTTCGAAAGCGTCACCGCCGAGACGCTGAGCGGGCTGCGCTCGGGCGGCTATCTGCTGTTCACCTTCGTTGGCGGCGCGATGTTCTTTTTCGGGCCGATCATCGGCGGCGTCTTGCTGGTGCTGGCGATCGTGATGTTTTCCGAGATCACGAAGGCCTGGCAGATCTACCTCGGCCTGGGCTTCATGCTGATGGTGATGTTTGCACCGGGCGGCATCGCCAGCCTGATCATGATGAATTTGCGGGTTGCCACGATGGGCCACTTCCGGCGCCTGCTGCTGCCGTATCTGCTGCTGTTCGCGACCGGCGCCGTCGCGCTCGGCGGAAGTGCGGCGATCATCGAGATGATCTACCACGTGCAACTCGATGCGGCGATGGGCAGCACGATCGGCTTTCTCGGCTGGCAACTCGATACCTCGGCACCGGCGCACTGGCTGCTGGTGATCGCCGTCACCGCGGTCGGCGGCCTCGCATTCGAATGGGCGCGACGCCGCTTCGTCCGGGAATGGGATGAGGCGAACCAGCGTGTCGAGCGTGAACTGAAACGGATGGAGGCCGCATGACGGCGCCGGCACTCGAATTGCGCGACGTCTGGAAACGCTTCGGCAAGACGGAGATCATCCGCGGCGCCAGCCTGTCGGTCGCGGCCGGAGAAAACGTCGCGATCATCGGGCCGAACGGCGCCGGCAAAAGCACGCTGTTCAACCTGATCAGTGGCCGCTTCGGCATCAGTTCGGGTGACATCCTGCTGCACGGCCGCTCGGTCAACGGGCTGACGCCGTATCAGGTCAACCGGCTCGGGCTGGCGCGCAGCTTCCAGGTCAGCAACCTGTTCAACCGCTTGAGCGTATTCGAGAACGTCCGCTGTGCGGTGTTGTGGAGCCTCGGCTACCGTTATGCCTTCTGGAAATTCCTGTCCGATCTGCGCGATGCGAACGAGCGCACCGCCGAGGTGCTGGCGATGATAAAGCTCGACCGGCGGCGCAATGTGCCGGCGATGAACCTGACCTATGCCGAACAGCGTGCACTCGAGATCGGCATCACGATCGCCGGTGGCGCCGAGGTGATCCTGCTCGACGAGCCGACCGCCGGCATGAGCAAGAGCGAAACCAGCCGCTTCATCGATCTGATCCGCGAGATCACCGTCGGCAAGACGCTGCTGACAGTCGAACACGACATGGGCGTGGTGTTCGGTCTCGCCGACAAGATCGCAGTGCTGGTCTATGGCGAGGTGATCGCCTTCGACACGCCGGACCGCGTGCGTGCCGACCAGCGGGTGCAGGAGGCCTACCTCGGCTCGATGCTGGCCGAGCAGGAAGAGGGCGGGCACTGACATGACACCCCGACGCGCGCATGGCTCGCTGCCCCGCCAGCGGGCATCTCGTTGGCTTCTGACGGCCGGGCGCCACTGAAATGCTCCGTTTGTCCGACGTCAACGCGTTTTATGGGAAGAGCCATGTGCTGCACGGCGTCAGCTTCGAGGTGCGCCCGGGCGAGATCGTCGCGCTGCTCGGCCGCAACGGCACCGGCCGCTCGACGACGGTGAAGACGATCATGGGGCTGGTCGAAGGCCATGGCTCGGTGCGCTGGCACGACCGCGAACTGCTCGGCCTCGAGGCCTTCGAGGTGGCGCATGCCGGCATTGGTTATGTGCCGGAAAACCGTGACATCTTCCCGACCTTGACGGTGCACCAGAATTTGATGCTTGGCGAAAAATACGGCGCGAAGTCGCCGCGCTGGCGCTTCGACGACATGTATGCGATGTTCCCGCGGCTGCGCGAGCGCCAGCACAACGAGGCCGGCGTATTGTCCGGCGGCGAGCAGCAGATGCTGACGCTGTGCCGCACGCTGATGGGGGATCCGGATCTGATCATGATCGACGAGCCGACCGAGGGGCTGGCGCCGAAGATCGTCGAGCAGGTCGCCGAATTCCTGCACGAACTGAAGCGGCGCGGCGTCTCGGTTCTGCTGGTCGAGCAGAAACTGACGATCGCATTGAAGGTGGCCGACCGCTGCCTGGTGATGGGCCACGGCCAGATCGTTTTTGATGGGACGCCGGACGCACTGCGCGCAGACGCCGAAGTCCGCAAGGAATGGCTCGAGGTCTGAGCGGCGCGACTGCCCGACGGCGCTTGTCGCCGCAGCGACAGGGCTTGCCGTCAGGCGGTGCCTAGAATCGAACGGGTGTTCTATTTCCGCACGAGGACCCCACGATGAGCACCCGCTACGACGTGCGCGACGGCATTGCCGTCATCACACTGGACAACCCGCCGGTCAACGGTCTCGGGTTCGCCACCCGGCGAGGCATCGCCGACGGGCTGGAGAAGGCGCAGGCAGATGGCAGCGTCAAGGCAATCGTGCTGACCGGCAGTGGCAAGGCCTTCTCGGGGGGTGCCGACATCACCGAATTCGGCTCGCCGAAGGCAACCGCGGAGCCGAACCTGCTGACGCTGATCGAGCTGATCGAGGCCAGCAGCAAGCCGGTCGTCGCCGCGATCAATGGCGTCTGCATGGGCGGCGGGCTCGAGCTCGCGCTCGGCTGCCACTACCGTGTCGCCGCCCCCGGTGTGCCGGTTGCGCTGCCCGAGGTCAAGATCGGCCTCATTCCTGGCGCCGGCGGCACGCAGCGGCTGCCGCGTGTGCTCGGCGTCGAGGCGGCGCTGAACATGATCGTCAGCGGCGAGCCGGTGCAAAGCGACCAACTTGCCGCTCTGCAGGGCCAGAAACTGTTCGACCGCATGTCCGACGGCGATCTGCTGCTGACTGCGCTTGGCTTCGCCGCCGAGATCGCCGCCCAGCGGCCGTTGCCGCTGGTTCGCGAGCTGCCGGTCTCGCATCCGAATGCCGACGGCTATTTCCAGTTCGTTCGCAACGGCATCGCCGCGAAGGCGCGCAATTTCCCGGCGCCGGCCAAATGCATCGAGTCGGTTGCCAATGCGCTGAAGCTCCCGTTCGACGAAGGCATGAAGCGCGAACTGGCGATCTTCATCGGCTTGATGATGACGCCCGAATCGAAGGCGCTGCGCCATGCCTTCTTCGCCGAACGCGCCGCCAGCAAGATTCCAGACGTGCCGTCCGATACGCCGCTGCGCGAGGTCCGCAAGATCGCGGTGATCGGTGCCGGCACGATGGGTGGCGGCATCGCGATGAATTTCCTGAACGCCGGCCTGCCGGTCGTGATGCTCGAGGCGAAGCAGGAGGCGCTCGATCGCGGCGTTGCGACGATCCGCAGGAACTACGAAGCGCAGCTCAGGAAGGGCAAGCTGAAGCAGGACAGGCTCGACCAGCGGATGGCGCTGCTGTCGACGACGCTGAACTACGGCGACCTGTCGGACGCCGACATGTTGATCGAGGCGGTGTTCGAGGACATCGAGGTCAAGCGGCAAGTGTTTCAGGCGCTCGACGAGGTCGCCAAGCCCGGCGCGATCCTGGCCAGCAACACCTCGACGCTGGACCTGAACAGGATTGCGTCGTTCACGAAGCGGCCGCAGGATGTCATCGGCACCCACTTCTTCAGCCCGGCCAACGTGATGAAGTTGCTCGAGGTCGTGCGTGGCAAAAACACGGCCGACGACGTGCTCGCAACGGTGATGGCGATCGGCAAGAAGATCCGCAAGACCTGCGTCGTCTCCGGCGTCTGCGACGGTTTCATCGGCAACCGGATGATCGAGCAGTACATCCGCCAAGCCGGTTTTCTGCTCGAGGAGGGCTGCACGCCGCAGCAGGTCGATCGCGCGATCGAGCAGTTCGGATTTGCGATGGGCCCGTTCCGGATGAGCGATCTGGCCGGCAACGACATTGGCTGGTATATCCGCAAGCGCCGCTACCAGGAGCAGCCGGAGTTGCGCTACAGCCGCACCGCCGATCTGCTGTGCGAGATGGGCCGCTTCGGCCAGAAGACCGGCGCCGGCTGGTACGACTACCAGCCGGGCCGGCGCGATGCGCTGCCGTCGAAGCTGGTCGACGAGATGATCGAGGGCCACCGCACCGAAATCGGCATCGCGCCGCGCAAGATCGCCGACGACGAGATCGTGCACCGGCTGGTATTCGCGCTCGTCAACGAAGGTGCCAGACTGCTCGACGAGGGCATCGCCTTGCGCGCCTCCGACATCGACATGGTTTATCTGACCGGCTACGGCTTTCCGTTGTACCGTGGCGGGCCGATGCACTATGCGGATGGCTACGGGCTGTACCGGGTGGTCAAGGCAATGCAGCGTTTTGCGGCCAATCCGCATGACGACGCGGCGTTCTGGACACCGGCGCCGCTGCTCGCCCGACTGGCCGCCGAAGGCAAGACATTCAGCTGAACAACCGTTCACGACCAAACCGAATCCACCAGGAGCAACCGATGACCCGAGCCGTGATCGTTTCGACCGCCCGCACGCCGCTGGCCAAGAGCTGGAAAGGCGCCTTCAACATGACGCATGGCGCGACGCTCGGCGGCTTTGCGGTGAAGGCCGCGGTCGAGCGCGCCGGTATCGCCGCCGACGAGGTCGAGGACGTGATCATCGGTTGCGCGACGCCGGAAGGCGCGACCGGCGGCAACATCGCGCGGCAGATCGCGCTGCGCGCCGGGCTGCCGGTCAGCACCGCCGGCGTCACCGTCAATCGCTTCTGCTCGAGCGGCCTGCAGACGATCGCGATGGCGTCGCAGGCGATCATCGCCGGCGAGGCCGAGGTGCTGGTCGCCGGCGGCGTCGAGAGCATCTCCTGCGTGCAGAACGAGGCGAACCGCCACATGTACCAGGATCCGTGGCTGGTCGAGCACAAGCCCGAGATCTACTGGAACATGCTGCAGACCGCCGAGCAGGTCGCGAAGCGCTACAAGATCGACCGCGAGCGGATGGACCGCTACGGCGCGCAGAGCCAGCAGCGCGCCAGCGCGGCGCAGGAGGCTGGCAAGTTCGACGACGAGATGATCAGCTGCACGGTGCTCGCCGGCGTCGCCGATCCGACGCTCGGGCTGCGCACCCGCGAGGTAACGATCAAGGCCGACGAAGGCATCCGCGCCGGCACCACCTACGAAGGCATCAAGGACATCCGGCCCGCGATTGCGGGCGGCGTGATCTCGGCCGGCAATGCCAGCCAGTTCAGCGACGGCGCCGGCGCCTGCGTCGTGATGGACGAGGTGCTCGCCGAAAAGCGCGGCTTGCAGCCACTCGGCCGCTTTCTCGGCTTTGCGGTCGCCGGCTGCGAACCCGACGAGATGGGCATCGGACCGGTCTTCGCGGTGCCGAAATTGCTGAAGCGGCTCGGCCTGACGATCGACGATATCGACCTGTTCGAATTGAACGAGGCGTTTGCGGTGCAGGTGCTGTATTGCGCCGATACGCTCGGCATCCCGATGGACAAGCTCAATGTCAATGGCGGCGCGATCGCTGTCGGCCACCCCTACGGCGTCAGCGGCCAGCGGCTGACCGGCCACGCGCTGATCGAAGGCAAGCGGCGCGGCGCGAAGAAGGTGCTGGTGACGATGTGCATCGGCGGCGGCATGGGCGCGGCCGGTGTCTTTGAAGTCTTGTGATTTGCTGTGGGAGGGGCTTCAGCTCCGATTCGGAATCGTGCGCTGCAAATGAATCGCGGCCGAAGCCGCTCCCACGGACTCGAACCAACGCATGAGCTTCCGCCAGACCATCGACTCGTTGCTCCACCACTGGCTGCAGGTCGAGTCATTGCAGATGCGCCCGCGTTTTGCCGAGCACAGCCGCGAGACCTTCGATGCGGTGCTCGACATGTGCGAAAAGCTCGCGGCCGACAAGTTTGCGCCGTACAACCGCATCGCCGATGAAGAGGAGCCGCGGTTCGATGGCGAGCGGGTGGTCCTGCCGCCGAGCAGCCATGCGGCGGCGCGCGCCTATGCCGATTCCGGGATGCTGGCGGCGGCGCAGGATTACGCGATCGGCGGCATGCAGCTGCCCTGCGTCGTCGAGATGGCGGCGAATGCGTTTTTCTCGAAGGCCGGCATCGCGATCGGCGGTGGTGCGCTGCTGACCAGTGGCAATGCGAACCTGCTGATGGCGCACGGCACGCCGCTGCAGCGCGAGGTCTTCGCGAAAAACGAATTCTCCGGCCGCTTCTTCGGCACGATGTGCCTCAGCGAGCCGCAGGCCGGCTCCAGCCTGTCGGACATCGTGACCCGCGCCGAAACCGATGGCGCCGATTTTGCCGACGATCCGCTCGGCCCGCGTTACCGGCTGCGCGGCAACAAGATGTGGATCTCGAATGGCGACCACGAGCTGGCCGACAACATCGTCCACCTGGTGCTTGCGAAGATTCCCGGGCCCGATGGCAAGCTGATCGCCGGAACCCGTGGCATTTCGCTGTTCATCGTGCCGAAATACCTCGTCGATGCCGACGGTGCGCTGACCGGCGAACGCAACGATGTCGCGCTGGCCGGCCTGAACCACAAGCTCGGCTACCGCGGCATCCCGAATACGCTGCTCAATTTCGGCGAGGGCAGATATCCGGTGCGCGGCGCTGCCGGAGCGATCGGCTACCGAGTCGGCCAGCCCGGCGAAGGCTTGCGTTGCATGTTCCACATGATGAACGAGGCGCGGATCGCGATCGGCCTCGGCGCGGCGATGCTCGGTGCGGCCGGCTACGAAACCAGCCTGGCCTATGCGCGCGAACGCCCGCAGGGCCGGCCGATCGGGCCTGCCGGCAAGGATCCGACCATCCCGCCGGTGCCAATCATCGAACATGCCGACGTCAAGCGGATGCTGCTGGCGCAGAAAAGTTACTGCGAAGGAGCACTGGCGCTCTGTCTTTATTGCGCGCGGCTGGTCGACGAGGTGCACACCGGCGACGCGGCAGCGGCCGCCGAGGCTTCGCTGCTGCTCGAGATGCTGACGCCGATCGCGAAAAGCTGGCCGAGCGAGTGGTGCCTGGAGGCGAACAGCCTGGCGATCCAGGTGCTCGGCGGTTATGGCTATACCCGCGACCATCCGGTCGAGCAGTACTGGCGCGACAACCGGCTGAACATGATCCATGAGGGCACCCACGGCATCCAGGCGCTCGACCTGCTCGGCCGCAAGGTCGTGATGAACGGCGGCAAGGGGCTCGAGGCGCTGACGACGCGCATCGGTGCGACCATTTCGGCTGCAGCGACAACCGGCTGGCAGGCCGAGGCAGATGCACTCTCGGCCGCTGTCGACAGCCTCGTGCAGGCGACGCGTGCCGCCTGGTCAACCGGCCAGCCGGACGAGGCGCTGGCCAATGCAACACCGTATCTGCAAGGCTTCGGTCACATCGTGCTGGCGTGGATCTGGCTCGATGTTGCGCTGACCGCGCAGCGGCGCGTCGACAATGACGCGGCCGATCCCGTCGCTCGCGGCCAGCTGGCCGCGGCGCGGTATTTCTTCCGTTACGAGTTGCCGCGCGTTCCGGCCTGGCTCGGCGTCGTTGCGTCTCGCGACGATACCTGCCGCACGATGGCCGACGACTGGTTCTGAATCCGATTCCCGTACGCTTCTTCAATGAAACCTGAAACACTCGACAAGATCATCTGGCCGTTCATTTTTGCCGGGCTGGTATTCGGCGGCTTCGGCCTGTCGCTGCGCAGCAGCAGCGAGCCGATCGGCTGGGCGCTGGTCGTGCTCGGCACGCTGCTGATCGTGCTCGGCGCGGTGATGATCTACCTGCGCTCACGCCACGACGAGCGCAACTGAGCGAACAATTTTTTCCCAATTCCACAAGGAGTCCTGCGATGAGCACCCCGATCCAGAAACTGTTCGACCTCAGCGGCAAATCCGCACTCGTCACCGGCGGTTCGCGTGGCCTCGGCCTGCAGATCGCCGAATCGCTCGGCGAGGCCGGCGCGCGGATCCTGCTGTGCTCGCGCAAGGCCGCCGACCTCGAGGAAGCGGCCGCGAAGCTGCAGGACAAGGGCATCGATACCCGCTGGGTTGCCGCCGATGCGAGTGACCCGGCGCAGATCCAGAAGGTCGTCGACGAGGCGATGCAGCGGCTCGGCCAGGTCGACATCCTCGTCAACAATGCCGGCGCCACCTGGGGCGCACCGGCCGAGGACTACCCACTCGAAGCCTGGGACAAGGTGATGAACCTGAACGTGCGCAGCATCTTCCTGATGAGTCAGGCGGTCGGCAAGGCGAGCATGATCCCGCGCCGCTGGGGCCGCATCATCAACATCGCATCGATTGCCGGCCTGTCCGGCTCGTCGCCGGAGATCAAGTTCATCGCCTACGGCACCAGCAAGGGCGCGGTCGTCAATTTCACCCGCTCGCTGGCAGGCGAGTGGGGCGGCTACGGCATCACCGTCAATGCGCTGGCGCCGGGATTTTTCCCGAGCAAGATGACGAAGGGCGTGCTCGAACGGGTCGGTGTCGACAACATGGCCAGCAAGGCGCCGCTGCAACGCATTGGCGACGACGACGACCTGAAAGGTGCGGCGCTGCTGTTCGCATCGGCCGCCGGAAAACACATCACCGGGCAGATCCTCGCGGTCGACGGTGGCGTCTCGGCCATCCACGGCGCATGAATGGACCCACCCCCGTAGCGCCTTCGGCGCACCCCCTCAAGGGGGCGGCGCCGGCAGCCCGGCGAAGCCGGATCTGCGGCACCTGCTTGATCGGGACGATCGAGCGTCGAGTCAGCCTTTGCGGCCTGCCAATTTCGAGTCAACAATGAAATTTCCGAAAGTCATTCCGTTTGCCGAGGCGCTCGGCTTCGAATTGCTGAAATTCGAGGCCGGCGAGGCGGAGATCGCGATCACGCTGCGGCCCGAGCAGCTCAACACCTGGCAGGTTGCGCATGGCGGTGTCACGATGACGCTGCTCGACGTCGTGATGGCGCATGCCGCGCGGGCGCCGATGCCCGACCAGCCGAAGGACGATCGCGGTGTCGTGACGATCGAGATGAAAACCTCGTTCCTGCGCCCGGGCATGAAGCGGCTGATCGGCCGCGGCAAGCTGCTGCACCGGACCAGCTCGATGGCCTTCTGCGAAGGATCTGTGGTCGATGAAGCCGGCGAACTAATCGCCCATTCGACCGGCACCTTCAAATACCTGCGCGGGCTGCCGGCCGGCGGCAAGTTGATTCGGCGACCGGGTGCGTCCGACTGAACGCACGCAAGCGGCATCGGCTTTTCCTTTTTTCCACGATCGGAGTTCCATGATCAACCAGCAGATCCACCTCGTATCGCGTCCCGAAGGCGAAGCCTCGGCCGACAATTTCAAGCTGGTCGACGTGCCGGTGCCCGAACTCGAGGACGGCCAGGTGCTGGTGCGCCACCACTACCTGAGCCTCGACCCGTACATGCGCGGGCGGATGAACGACAGCAAGAGCTACGCCCAGCCGCAGCCGCTCGATCAGGTGATGATCGGCGGCACCGTCGGCATCGTCGAGAAATCGCGCAGCGATGCGTTCGGGGTTGGCGACAAGGTCGTCGGCATGGGCGGCTGGCAGCAGTATGCGGTGGTCGATGCGAACCAGCCGGGCCTGTTGCGCAAGGTCGATACGAAACATATCCCGCTGTCGGCCTACCTCGGACCGGTCGGCATGCCCGGTGTCACCGGTTGGTACGGTTTGACGAAGATCTGCAAGCCTGAAGCCGGCCAGACGATCGCCGTCAGCGCGGCCAGCGGGGCGGTCGGATCGGTGGTCGGCCAGCTGGCGAAGGCGCGCGGCTGCCGCGCCATCGGCATCGCCGGCGGCCCGGAAAAATGCGCCTATGTGGTCGACGAGCTCGGCTTCGATGCCTGCGTCGACTACAAGGCGCATCCGGATCCGAAGTCGCTGAATGCGGCGCTGCGCGAAGCCGCTCCGGATGGCGTCGACGGTTATTTCGAGAATGTCGGTGGCCGCATCCTCGATGCGATGATGCTGCGGATGAATGCCTTCGGCCGGATGGCCTTCTGCGGCATGATCTCCGGCTACGACGGCGCGCCGATGCCGATGGCCTATCCGGCGCTGATCCTGCAATCGCGGCTGACCGTGCGCGGCTTCATCGTCAGCGAACACATGGCCGACTGGCCCGATGCGCTGAAGGAGCTCGGGGCCGGTGTCGCCAGCGGCAAGATCAAATACCGCGAATCGATTGCCGACGGCCTGGCCAGTGCGCCAGAGGCTTTTCTCGGGCTGCTGAAGGGAAAAAATTTCGGCAAGCAGCTGGTCAAGCTTGTCTAGCGACGGACAAGAACGATGAAAACTCTGCACGGCCGCACCGCGGTCATCACTGGCGCGGGATCGGGCTTCGGGCTCGAGCTGAGCCGCCTCGCCGCAGCGCAGGGCATGGCCATCGTGATGGCCGATGTGCAGCGCGATGCACTCGACCGCGCGTGCGCCGAGATCGGCGCGCTCGGTGCGCAGGTGCTGCCGTTCTGCCTCGATGTCTCGAAGGCCGCCGAGGTCGAGGCGCTCGCCGAGGCGACGCAGCAGCGCTTCGGCGCGCCGCACCTGCTCTTCAACAATGCCGGTGTCGGCGCAGGCGGGCTGATCTGGGAAAATACGCTGCAGGAATGGGAATGGGTGCTCGGCGTCAACCTGATGGGTGTTGCGCACGGTGTACGCGTCTTCACGCCGATGATGCTCGACGCCGCGCGCGCCGACCCGAGCTATCAAGGCCACATCGTCAATACCGCATCGATGGCCGGCCTGCTGAATGCGCCGAACATGGGCATCTACAACGTCAGCAAACATGCGGTCGTCTCGCTCAGCGAGACGCTGTACCAGGACCTGCGGCTGGTCACCGAGCAGGTCAGCGCCTCGGTGCTGTGCCCGTTTTTCGTGCCGACCGGCATCCATGAAAGCGAACGCAACCGGCCGGCACCGCTGGCCGACGCAAAACCGACGCGCAGCCAGCTGATCGGTCAGGCGATGATCAACAAGGCAGTGACGCGCGGCAAGGTCAGCGCAGCCGAAGTGGCACAGAAGGTGATCGATGCGGTGCTGTCCGACCAGTTCTATGTCTTCAGTCATCCGCAGGCGCTTGCGACTGTGCAGACGCGGATGGAAGACATCCTGCAGTTGCGCAACCCGACCGATCCGTTCGTGCAGAAGCCCGAGGTCGGCGAGCAGTTGCGCGCCGCGCTGCGCGATGCCGACTGAGGCTGTCTCGGCGGCGTTGTCGAGGGTCGTCCGATGAGCCGGCCGCCAGCCGCCGGCCAGGTGCCGGCGATCGAGGCCTTCTGGAACGCCTATCAGGCCGCTGGCGGTGAGCGCGTCGAAGGTTTTTCCGCCACCGCGCTCGGTCCGACCGCCGTGGTCGCCGACGAACTGGCCGAACTGGTCGAGCGCGGCGTCAAGCGCGCCCATGCCAGCCTGCTGCGCGATTTCCAGCAGTCGCTGGAGGCCTTGCCGCAGCCCGGTGACCACCTCGTCGTGCTCGACGGCGGTGGCCTGCCGCGGGCAATCGTGCGCACCAGCCATGTCGAGAAACGCCATTTCGCCGACATCGATGCGCAATTTGCCTTCGACTGCGGCGAGGGCGACCTCAGCCTCGGCTGGTGGTTGACGGCCTACCGGCAACAGTTCGCCGAGCAGGCGGAACGCGAAGGTTTCGAGGTCGGCGAGCGGCTCGAACTGGTGCTCGAATTTTTCGATCTGGTCTGGCCGCCGGCCGCTTCGTCGCAGCCGCCAACAGCGGGAGAATGAGCCAACGATTCAAGAAGCGGCGCGATTGCGCCGATATCGTCCGGGATCCGGACCCAAAAGCGGAGTGACCCCCCGAGATGGCAGCAACAGGCAGAGCAGACAGCGCGCGTGGCTTCACGTTGATCGAGGTGATGATTGCCGTCGCCTTGATCGGCATCCTGGTCGCGATCGCGCTGCCGTCGTACAACGCCTACCGCGAGCGGGCGCGCAATCGCAATGCCGCCGCCGATATCGTCGCAATGGGGGCGCAGATCAAGGCCCGCTTCGAGGATGAACGGGCTTATCCGGCCGATCTGGCAGCGGCCAAGCTGCAGGGGCGCAAGGACCCCTGGGGTCGTTCCTACGTCTACTACAACATCGCGGCCAATGGCAAGGGCGGCGCCCGCAAGGACAAGGCGCTGAATCCGATCAACAGCGATTTCGACCTCTACAGCCTCGGCCCCGACGGCGTGTCGAAAAGCCAGGTGTCGCAAAAGGACAGCGTCGACGACATCATCCGCGCCCACAACGGCGCCTTTGTCGGCCGCGCGTCCGATTTCTGAGATCGAAGCGAAATGAAACTGCCCTCGCGATTTTTCGGCAGCCGCGTCGCGGGCAGGCTGTACCTGTTGTTCGTGCTTGCTGCGCTGCTGCCGCTGGCGGTTTCCGACTGGCTGGCGGCAACGGCCGTCACCGACCTCGCCCGCGAGATGCAGAAAAACAGCCAGACGCGGGCGACGCGCCAGGTCGGCATGCAGGTCTTCGAGCGGCTGACCAGCGCCAAGGCATTGCTGGCGACCTTGCCCGATGTCGAACTGGCCGAAGCCGGCGCCGCCGACCGCATCAGGCTGCCGGTCGCCAGCCGCAAGGTGTTCAGCCGGCTGGTGCATTTCGATGCCAACCAGCGCGCCAACTGGCCCGCCGGCAGCGGCAACGAATTGCTGGCCGAGTGGCGATCCGCCGATCACGGTGGCGAAGAAGCGGCGCCGCAAGCACTCACGGCCGAAGCCGGCAGCGTGCAGGCGACGGTTCGCATCGCGCGTCAGGGTGATGCGCCGGCGCGCATCCTGATGGCGTCGACGGTCGGCGGCCGGCTGGCCTGGATCGGCGAACTGAATGCCGAGCACCTGTGGGAACCGGTTCAGGATGCCGCGATCGACAGCGGCTGGCGTGTCGTCGACGGCCATGGCCGCAGCCTGGTCACGAAAGGCGACGTCGACCTGCTGCCCGCTGCAGATCACGGTGCGACGGACGGCCGCGCCGACCTGCTGCTGGTGCGCACCGCGTTGTTTCTCGGCGCCGAGTTCGGCGCCAGCGAGTGGGAATTCATCGAACAGCGGGCTGCGCCGCAGGCGCGCTGGCTGGGGCTGCCGCTGTCGGGCTGGCTCGCGCTGGTCGCGATTGCCACCGTGCTGTTGATCGCGCTGGTCAGCCAGCGGGCAATCCGGCACATGCTGGTGCCGCTGGAGCGACTGACGGCCGGCACTAGGCTGCTCGCAGCGGGCGCCAGCTCGACACGGGTTGCCGTGCAAAGCGACGATGAATTCGGCACGCTCGGCAACGCATTCAACGAGATGGCGTCGCGCATCGAGGCGCAATTCGGCTCGCTGACCGCGATGTCGGCGATCGACCGCGACGTGCTGGCCGGCCAGCCGATCGAACATGTGGTCGGCCGGGTGCTCGAACAGCTGGCCAGGCTTTACCCGGATCTGCCGAGCGCGGTCTGCTGGCGCTCGGCGGCGCGCGACGATGTGCTGCACCAGCTGGTGCGCGAGGCCGGCAAGGCGCCGGCAACCGAGCTGAGCGTTTTGCCGCTCGATGCCGCGCAGGCCGATGCATTCGCCGCGATCGACGGCGACAGCCAGGTGCAGGGCGCAGCCGCCGACGCGCCATGGTGCGGCGCGCTTCGCAGCCCGGAGGTCGCATCGCTGCAGATGCTGCCGCTCGGCTGGGGGGAGGGCACGCAGGCGCTGTTGATGGTCGGGCTGCCGGCCGAAACCGGCCAGCTCGATCTGCAACCGGCGGTCGAACTGCGGGACCGGCTTGCGGTCGCCTTCTCGGCGCGTGAACGCGAGCGGGTGATGTTGTATCGGGCGGTGCACGACAGCCTGACGGGGCTGGCAAACCGCTCCGGACTGAACGAATATCTTGACCGGCTGCTCGATGCGGACCCTTCGAGTCGGCACGCTGCGCTGTTCGTCGACCTCGACCATTTCAAGGACATCAATGACAGCCTCGGCCACGAGGCCGGCGATGCCATCCTCTGCGAGGCGGCGGCACGGTTGCGCGCCAGCGTACCGAACGGCGCCTTGGTGGCCCGCCAGGGCGGTGACGAATTCGTGCTGGTGCTGCCGCAGGTCGACGCGGCAATCGTGTCTTCGATCGCGCAACGGGTCGTCGATGAGCTGGTCAGGCCGTTCGTGCTGCGTGATGAGCAGCACCGTTTCGGCGCCAGCGTCGGCGTCGCGATCTACCCGCAGCACGGCAAGGACCGCATCGAGTTGCTGCGCCATGCGGATCTTGCGATGTATGCGGCCAAGCAGTCCGGTCGCGGCCGCTTCGAGCTTTTTGCCGACAGCCTGGAAGCGGCCGCCCACGAGCGGCTGCGCATCCCGCGCGAACTGCGCCGCGACATGGACCTCGGCAAGCTCGTCGCCTATTTCCAGGCCCGCGTCAATCCGGCCGATGGCCGGGTCACCTCGGTCGAGGCGCTGGTGCGCTGGCAGCATCCCGAACGCGGGTTGCTGTTCCCGGACAGCTTCATCGCGCTGGCCGAAGAGTCGTCGCTGATCGAGGATCTCGGCAACTGGATGATCAACGAGGCCTGCGCGAGGATGACGCTGTGGCGGGCCACCCATCCGTCGCTGCAGCGGGTGTCGGTCAACGTATCGCCACGCCAGCTGGCCAGCGGCCGGCTGCCGCAAGTGGTGCGCGAGGCGCTGCAACGCCATCACGTGACAGCGCAACACCTCGAGCTCGAAGTCACCGAAAGCCTGCTCGTAGAGGACAGCGGCGACGTCTATGCGCAATTGTCCGAACTGCGGGCGATGGGTGTGTGCATCGCGCTCGACGATTTCGGCACCGGCTTCTCGTCGATGGCAATGCTGCGCAAACTGCCGATCGACGTGATGAAGATCGACCGCGCCTTCGTCAAGGACCTCGATACCGACGAGGCGGCACTGGCAATCACCCGCAGCATTGCCGAACTGGCTCACTCGCTCGGCCTGCACTTGGTCGCCGAGGGCATCGAGAACGAGACCCAGGCCCGGATGCTGCGCGAGCTGCGCTGCCACGAGTTCCAGGGCTATCTGTACAGCAAACCCTTGCCGCCCGGCGATTTCAGCCTGTTGTGCTCGGCGCGCGAGATCAGCGCCAGGGCGTCCGACGGGGTTTCGCTCGAAGCAGCCGCTGCGCCATCCTGAGCCGGCGCAGCGGCTGACCGGCCGCGCCAATTTCGTTGGCAGGGCCCAACGGCGCGGGCCGTTGCGGCAGGCGCAGCGCTTATCATCGATCGATCATGCCGAAGCCGCGCCGCACCCTCGTCCGCCAACACCGCGAGACGGGCTCCACCCTGTCCAATTCAACCGCAGCGCGGCCAGCCCGCGCACCGCGCCTTCGCGCGTTGTCACGCAGCCTCGGCGTTGCCGCTGCCAGTGCGTTGGCTGCCGGAACGGCGCTGGCACAGGCCAGCGGCGATACCGGCGGCATCGTATTGCGCCCGGCCGAAGCCCGGCTCAGCATCGAGCGCCTGGAGTTGCCGAAAAACGAGGGCATGACGCTGGTCGGCACCAGCTACACAGTCGATGTCGGCGGCGGCCTGGCCTTCGGGCCGGCGATTTTTGGTGCCGCCAGTGGCGAGCGCGGCGGCTTGTTTTCGCTCGGCGGCGAACTGTCGTGGCGGCAGCGCATTGCCGGGCCGCTGAAGGCAGAGATCGGTTTTTATGCCGGCGGCGGTGGCGGCGGCAATCTCGCGGTGCGCGATGGCCTGGTGACGCGCCCGCACCTCGATCTGCTGTACGACTTCGGCGCCTACAACGTCGGCATCAGCTGGTCGCGCGTTCGTTTTGTCGGCACGCCGCTCGACAGCCGGCAGGTCGGGCTGGTGCTCAGCACCAACACCACCTTCGGTTATGTGCCACGCGACCGGATGAATGCGCCGCTGGCCTCGATCGGCCGGCCCGGAGCCGGCTTCGACCGGATGCAGGCGGTGATCGGCGTCTACCAGCCGCGCGGCAACAACACGCGTGCGAGCGGCGGCAAGCTGCCCGATTCGCTCGGTTATGCCGGCATCCGCGCCGAACGAGCCTTCAACGGCATTTCGTACTGGGGCCTGGAGGCCAACGTCGGCGCGCAAGGCGGCGTCACCGGTTATGCCGAATACCTGGCGACTGTCGGCGTCGAATCCGGAATCGGCGACCAGACCTTCACGCTCGGCGGCCGGCTCGCGCTCGGCATGGGCGGCGGTGGCGACGTCTCGACTGGCGGCGGCCTGCTCGGCAAGGCTGCGCTGTATTCGGCGGTGCGGCTGACCCGCGACCTTGCGGCGGGCGTCGAAGTCGGCGTGACCCGCGCGCCGCAGGGCAATTTCAAGGCGGTCCACGGCTCGGCCAGCCTGATGTGGATCTTCGACGATGCCGGCAATGTCTTTTCGCCGTCACGGACGACGCGGATGGACTTTTCCGCCGGCATCGAGCAATTCGACGCCGGGCGCCGCGACGGCACGACCCGCCCGCTGAAGGCGGTCGTGCTGAAGGGCAGCCGCTTCCTCGACCGCAACCTCTACGTCACCGGCCAGGCGCACAGCGCCTATGACGGCAATGCCGGCGGCTACGCCGCAGGCCTGTTCGGCTTCGGCTGGCAGACCCCGCTCGGCGGTCCGACCGGCCCGACCTGGTACGCCGGCCTCGAAGCGTTGACCGGCGCCGGCGGCGGCGGTGGCGTCGACGTGCGTGGCGGCGCGCTGGTGCAAGGCAATGCCTATGTCGGCTTCGACATCGGTCCGTCGAGCTCGCTGCGTTTCACCGTCGGCAAGCTGCGTTCGCAGCGCGGCACCGTCGATGCAACCGTCGCCGACGTGGCGCTGGTGTTCAGCTTCGGGCTGGCCGGCCAGGGCATCCGCTGAGCAGCAAGCCACTGCCGCCTGATACCGGCGCCGCAGCGTGTGCCGCGGTGATTGGCGGCGGCCCGGCCGGCTTGATGGCCGCCGAGGTATTGAGTGAGGCGGGCCTCGCGGTCGAGCTGTTCGATGCGATGCCCAGTGTCGGCCGCAAATTCCTGCTTGCCGGCATCGGCGGCCTGAACCTGACGCATTCCGAGCCCTTGCCGCAGTTTCTCGGTCGCTATGGTGATCGCGAAGCCGACGTTGCCGGCTGGCTTGCCGACTTCCCACCCGACGCATTGCGCGACTGGGCCGGCCGGCTCGGCATCGCGACCTTTGTCGGCAGTTCGGGGCGCGTCTTCCCGACCGACATGAAGGCAGCGCCGCTGCTGCGTGCCTGGCTGCATCGGCTGCGCGGCCGTGGCGTGCGCTTTCACATGCGGCAGCGCTGGCTCGGCTGGTCAACCGAAGCAGCGTCGGACCGGCCACCGGGGTTGCGCTTTGCGACACCGGCCGGCGAATCGATCGTGACCGCCGACGCGGTCGTGCTGGCGCTCGGCGGCGCCAGCTGGCCGCGGCTCGGCTCGGACGGCGCCTGGCTGCCGGCGCTGCAGGCGCGCGGCGTCGAGGTCGCACCGTTGCGGCCGGCCAATTGCGGCTTCGACGTCGGCCGGCAAGCTGGCGATGGCAATGCAGTTGTGGTCGGCTGGAGCGAGCTGTTCCGCCAGCGTGCTGCCGGCCAGCCGATCAAGACGGTGGCGATGCGTTGCGCAGCCGTCGGTGACCGCGAGCCCTGGCAACGCGGCGAATTCGTCTTCACCGAAACCGGCATCGAAGGCAGCCTTGTTTATGCGCTGTCGGCGCCGCTGCGCGACGCGATCGAGCGCCACGGTGGTGCGGTCGTCGAACTCGACCTGCTGCCCGACCACGATGCGCAGCGGGTGCGCGCCGAGGTTGCGCGGCCGCGCGGCTCGCGGTCGTTGTCGAGCCACCTGAAAAGCCGGCTGAAACTCGACGCGTTGAAGACGCTGCTGCTGCACGAACTGCTGCCGAAAGAGACCTTCAACGATCCGGCTGCACTCGCCGCCGCGATCAAGGCACTGCCGCTGCGGCTGCTTGCCACCCGGCCGATAGCCGAAGCGATCAGCACCGCTGGTGGCGTGCGCCTCGAGGCCGTGGACCGGCAGTTGATGCTGCACCGCCTGCCCGGCGTCTTCTGCGCCGGCGAAATGCTCGACTGGGAAGCACCAACCGGTGGCTACCTGCTGACCGCGGCGATCGCCAGCGGACGGCGGGCTGGGCAGGGGGCGGAAAGATGGTTGCGGTCGCGGCAGTGAGGATCAAGAAGCTGTTTCTTGATACCGGGAGATTGTCATCGCTTACCCATCCAGACTGCCGCACAGGCAATCAGAATGAAGACGACAAGGCATGCGATGGTGATCCATGGCGCCCAACTGTTCGAAGCACCGCCACTGCTCGATCTGCCGAGATGTTGTCGCAGATGCTCTGCATAGGCATTCTCGGGTTGCCGCGTCTTCCGCCCTCGTCCTTCGAGCTGTGAGAGGTGCTCACGATAGTAGTCACGATCCTGAATTCCCATGGTCGGCCCAGGCTGGAAATGAAGCGAGATTTTCCTCGGCCGACCGACTCGTGACATCCCCCGGAATCAGTGCCTCTCCCGCACCGCCCGCCACAGCAACAGCCACGCGACGACATTTGCGCACAGCGCGACCAGCATCGCGGTGGCGGCCAGCACCGGGCGTGGCGACTCGTGCGGCAATGCGGTAGCGGATGCCGTGAGCATCAGCGTGTGGACCTGCAGCCCGCCGACCGATACCGCGACGGTCCACAGCGGCAGCGTCAGCGCGATGCGGGTCACCGATTGCCAGCGGCGGGCCAGCGCGTGGCGGGCCAGCGCATAGATCCAGAGCAGCGGCCAGGCGCCGGCCAGCACGACATAAAGCAGCAGCAGCGCAGCGGCTACGATGCTCATCGCGGCGGGTGCTCCCGCAGTGAGCTTTTCTTGTCGGAATGGTCGCGCTGCATCGTCGGCTGGCGTCTTCAGGTCGGAAGGCGTCGATTGTGGCCGGGCGCGGCACCGGGTGCGCCGCAGCCCGAGCGAAGAATTGTCGAACCTTTGCGCAGCGGCCGGGTCGCATCGCAGCCAATAACAACAAATCGGGAGTGAGGGTCGATGGCCGAATTGAGCGACCATGGTCTGGTGATGCTGCTGTTCACCGCAGCGGTATTTGCGACCTTCATCGTCGATCGGCTGCCGATCGCAACCGTCTGCCTCGCGATCCTGGCCGCGCTGCCGATCGGCTTTGCGCTGTTTCCACTCGGCAGCGGCAGCGAGGCCGTCGATCCGTTGCGCTTTTATGCGGGCTTCGGCCATCCGGCGCTGATTGCAATCTGCTCGCTGATGGTGCTGGGGCAGGGCATCGTCGTCACCGGTGCGCTCGAACCGGTGGCTCGCAAGCTCGCGTCATTTACCGATCAGCGGCCCGGCCTGGCGCTGCTCGCGATCCTCTGCGGCGCCGGCCTCGCCAGCAGCGTGATCAACGATACGCCGGTCGTCGTGCTGCTTATCCCGCTGCTGCTGGCGGCGGCGCGCCGCGCGAAGACGAGTGCCTCGGCGGTCTTGCTGCCGATGAATTACGCGGTGCTGATCGGCGGCATGTCGACGACGATCGGCACCTCGACCAACCTGATCGTCGTTGCGCTGGCGGCCGGACTCGGCGTCGGGCCGTTTTCGCTGTTCAGCTTCTCGCCGCTGGTGCTTGCGGCCGCGCTGCCCGGGCTGGCCTATCTGTGGCTGATTGCGCCGCGTCTGCTGGCGAGCAGGCAGGGTCCGCAGGAACACCTCAGCGACGATGCCTTCGATGCCGAACTGCACGTCGAGCCCGACAGCTGGCTCGAGGGCAAGCAGCTCAGCGAGGTTTTCGAGAAGGCCGGCCACCGGCTGCAGGCGATGTCGCTGCAGCGCGGCGGCCGCGCGGTGACGCCGCTGCCGTCGGTGACGCTGCGTGCCGGCGATCGCCTGGTGCTGCGCGATACCGCGCAGAACCTGAAGGACATCGAGTCGGCGCTGAAAGCGAAGCTGCACGACGTCGACGAGACGACCAGCGGAACCGAACGACCGCCAGCCACGCCGGCCGAGCCACCGGCATCGGCCGCCGACGATCCTGTGCCGAGCGAAAAGACGCCGTCGGCAGAGGACGACGAGAAACGCCGCGTACCGTCGGCCGTCGTCGCCCAGCTCGTCGTGATGCCGGAGTCACCGCTGGTCGGCCGCTCGATCCGCAGCGAGCGGATCGCCGAGCGTTATGGCATCTTCCTGGTCGGCTTGCGGCCGCGCACGACGATGTCGGCCGACTGGCAGAAGCAGAACCTCGCCGATCGCCGCGTTTCCGCCGGTGACATCCTGCTCGTGCAGGGCGAGACCGATGCGATCCGCGCCGCGCAGCGCGACGGCGTCGGCCTGTTGCTCGATTCGCGTTTTGCGGTGCCGCGGCAGGACAAGGCGATGTTCGCGCTGACCACGCTGGTGATCGTCGTCGCGCTGGCCGCGACCAAATCCTTGCCGATCTCGATGGCCGCACTCGGCGGTGCGCTGGCGCTGCTGCTCGGCGGCTGCCTGAGCTGGAAGGACGTGACCCAGGCCTTGTCGGTGCGGGTGGTGCTGCTGGTCGCGGCCAGCCTCGCACTCGGCGATGCGCTGCAGGTTACCGGCGCGACCGAATGGCTTGCCGGCCAGCTCGCACAGGCACTGCAGGGCATGGGGCCGGCGACGGTTGTGATGCTGCTGATGGGCCTGATGGGCCTGCTGACCAATTTTGTCTCGAACAATGCCGCAGCGGCGATCGGCACGCCACTTGGCGTCGCGCTGGCGCGGTCGCTCGGCGCCGAAGCCGAACCGTTCGTGCTCGCGGTGCTGTTCGGATGCAACCTGTGTTTTCTGACGCCGATGGGCTACCAGACCAACCTGCTGGTGATGAATGCGGCCGGTTACCGCTTCGCCGATTTCCTGAAGGTCGGCACGCCGCTGTTCCTGATCATGTGGGCCGGTCTGTCGGGCATGCTGGCCTGGCGCTACGGGATGTTCTGAGGAGGCAGCGGCTACGCGGGTCCGGTTCCGGTTCCAAAGCGTTCGCGAAACGACTGCCGGGCTTCGCCGATGAAGCCGAGCAGTTGATCGAGCGGAATGCCGACGACAGTGATGCCGAGGCGGTGCGCCTCGGCTGCCAGGCCCTGCGCAGGCATGTCGTCCGGCACGAACAGCGTGACCGGCAGCGCCTGCGCCTGTGCGCGCACCTCGTCGAACAGGCCACGGGCATCGCCCTCCGACAGCTGAGAATCCCTGGCCGATACCGTCGCCGAACCGAGGATCAGCCGGCTGGCGGCATCCATCAGCGCAAAAAAGTCGAAATCGCCGTCGGCCGCGGTGTGCAGCGGTGCATCGTTGAGCCTGAAGGCGATCCAGGCTTCATTCGGTTCAAACTGTTCCGGTTGCAGCATCGCTTGTTTCCATCGCGTCCCGGCGCGTGCTCGACGATCGCTTCGGCAGCGTCATCGGCTCATCCGTCCGCTGGTACGGCGAGCGCCCGCTGCATCGTCCGCAGGTAGTCGGGGCTCGCATCGAGGTCATTGTGGCTGGCGCCGCGGATCACCGTCAGCGATGCGACGCCGTCGCCGAACCGCGCCGCCAGCTTGCGGGTGCTCGACATCGGGATGATTTCGTCATGCTCGGCGGCGATCAGCGTTGTCGGGATCCCGATCCCGGCTGCCACCTGGCCCGACTCATAGCGGTCGAGCAGCAGCCAGCGCACCGGCAGAAACGGATAAACCGGCGCGGCCACGTCGACCAGGCTGTCGAACGGCGTGACCAGGATCAGCCGCGACGCCGGCGCCTGGCTGGCCAGCCGCGCCGCGACGCCGCTGCCGAGGCTGCGGCCGATCAGTGCAACCTGTGGGTGCTGCCGATGCACGACGCGGAACAGCGCCGCCGCATCGCGATGAATGGCCGCCTCGCTCGGGCTGCCGCTGCTGCCGCCATATCCCGGGTAGTGCATCAGGAACAGCGCGTGGTCCGGAAATGCCGCCGAGAATTCGCCGAGGTTCAGCGACACATCCTCGGCATTGCCGCCGAAATAGATGATCGCCTTCGGCCCCGCATGTGGCCTGACGGTGACGACGATCTCGCCGCCACCGTCGACCGGCAACTTCATCGTCGATTCGGCCGCCGTCACCGCCCGCGCGCGCGGGTAATAGATCATCGAGCGCTGCATCAGGAACATCAGCGCGCAAAACGCCAGATACAGCAGCGCGACGACAAGGATGGTGAAGAGAAGGTCGCGTTTCATCGGGTCCGTCGGAGAGAGCGCCCAGGCTGACCGATCGATCGCCGCGCTCGACATTGATTCGGCGCCAGCGCAGCGCCTGCTCAGCCGCCGGCCGCGTCGTCCGACGCAACGGGCGAGGCCACAGCCGCCTGCTGCCGCGTCGCCGCCTGGCTGGGCTTTTTGGGCAGCCCGTCGTTGACTGCGAGCCACGGCACATGGGTCTCGTAGAACACATGGGCCTGCGGCTCACGGTCGAGCGGATCGGCAATCAAGACGCGGGCGACATGGGTCTCGTCCGGCCAGCGGGTCGACTCGAAGAACATCGGGCTGCCGCAGCGCGGGCAGAATGCGCGACGCGCGCCCGGGCTCGATTCGAACCATGTCGGCTGCGCCGGTGAATCGGCGTCGACGGCAAAGTGGTCGCTCGAAAAACCTGCCCAGGTGACGAATGCTGCGCCGTGGGCGCGCTGGCAAAAGCTGCAATGGCAGTGCGCGACCCATTTGCTCGGCAGCTGCACATGGAAGCGGACCGCGCCGCACAGGCATGATCCGCGGGCGGTGGTGATTTCGTTCATCGCTAGTCGCTCCCGTCGTCGTCGTTGCCGTCAGCGTGCACCGTCACCGTCGCGGATCACCGCGGCGTGTTCCTGCTGGCTGCGCTGCCACGGCCAGCGCCCTTCGAGCTCGACCTGCAGCGCCATGCTGAGGAAGGTCCGGATCAGCACGATCAGCCCGAGGATCGTCACCCCCTCCATCGTCGGCGGCACCGCGACAGTGCGGATGATGTCGGCTGCAACGAGAAACTCGAGCCCGAGCAGGATGCCGCGCCCGATATCCTGGCGCAAGCGACGGTATGGCTCGTCGACCTTGCGGCCGGAGATCACGAACCGGGCTCCCGCCCACAGCAGCGCGCCGACGATCACCGCGACACCGGCAGCATCGATCGCATAGCTGACGATTTCAACAACTTCCTTGAATGTCGACATTGCGCGGTTCTCGAAGTGGCTGCGGGACTCGCCGCAATCCGCCGAACCCGGCGGCGGCGGCAAGTCACGGTCGTTTATACCCGCGCTTCTGCCGTCGACTCATCGGCCTGCGGTTCGCCGGGACGCGTCGGACGGCCGAGCCGCCGGCCGCCGGCCGAAATTCACCGCGGCGGCAATCGCCGGATCGGCATCGGCCTCGAGTTGCCAGTCGGGTTGGACGCCGAGCGCATCGTTGATCGTCGAGAAGGCGAGGCGGAAGGCGATGAATGCGGTCAGCTCGAAGATGTCCTTGTCGGCCAGCCCGGCATCACGCAGCCGGGCGACATCGTCGGCTGTCGTGCCGTTCGGATCGTCGACGACCTTGCGCGCCCAGGCGGCGATTGCCTCGTCGCGCGGCGTCAGCGGCGCATCACCGTCGGCCGCGTTCGAAATGACTGCCGCGGCAAGCGGCGCCCCGGCCAGCTTGCCGAGTTTGTCGCCCCAGGCCAGCGCGCAGTACGAATCGCCCCGTTCGGCCGCCGTGGCGCAGACGGCAACCGCCTGGTCGCGGGTGCCGAGTGCCGACCGGGATGTGAGCTTCGCGCGCAGCGCACCGAAGTCGCCGTAGATGTCGGGCCGCCATGCCCAGGCTTTCGTCAGATTCATCTCGAAGCCCATTTCGCGGGCAGTGCCCTCGATGATGCGGCGGGTGTCTTCCGAAGCAGGCGGATGTGTGATGAACATCGTGGTTCCCTTCTTCTGATCGCAGCTGCGGGTTGATGGAGCCGGCAGGCCGGCAGCCTGTGCTGCGCATGATATGGACAGCGGCCCGCTGCGCTCAAGAGCCCGACGTTTGGCGGATCGCCTTGATGTGCGGTCGGCGAGTCGACAAATCGAATCACCTGACTGGCGCAGCCACCGCGCCAGGAATAAGCTTCGCAGTTGACTGCCGAAGCGCCTGGAAGTCGCGCAGGCGCGGGTACAGCCGCACGCAGTGAAAGGACTGCATATGCTTGTCAACGCACCAGTCACCACCATGCTCCCGGTCAAGGACATGGCTCGCGCCAGGGCCTTCTACGAAGGCTGCCTCGGCTTCGCTTCCGGCAAGGCCAAGCCGGACGGCAAGGTCGAATACCCGGTCGGCGGCACGACGCTGGCCCTGTTCCCGAAACCGGAAGGAACGAAAGCCGAACACACCGCGGTCAGCTTCCGCGTCGACGACATCTCGACCAGCGTCAGTGACATGGAACGCGCCGGCGTCGTCTTCGAGGACTACGACATGCCGGGCTTCCAGACCGTCCATCACATCGCCGACATGGGAACGGAATTGGCGGCGTGGTTCAAGGATACCGAGGGCAACTTCCTGTGCCTGCACGAGGACCGGGCCTGACGATCTCCAGCCGCCTGCCGCGCAATCGGCAGGCGCCGGGCTCCCCGCAGGAGCGGGGCCCGTTGATCCAGCTCCTGAGCTCGCGGCGCGCCTCCGGGCCACCGCGCGCGAGGGCTCAGCGACTCGCCTGCGGGCGGTGCAGCGCGCAGAGCTTGTTGCCGTCGGGGTCTCGTACATAGGCCAGATGCAGCGCGCCGACGCTGCCCCCGCGCGGACCCGGCGGGTCTTCGACCGATGTTCCTCCGTTGGCGACCGCGGCATCATGGAATGCCTGCACCTGTTCGGCTGAAGCACATTTGAAGCCGATCGTTCCACCGTTCGCGACCGTTGCAGGCTTGCCGTCGATCGGTTCGCTGACACCGAAGGACGCTCCGTCGTGCCGGTAGAAAAGCCTTGCCTGGCCGCTGCCGTTGGTATTGCGGACCGGCTCGCCGGCGCCGAGCACGCCCAGCACCGCGTCATAAAACCGCTTCGAACGTTCGATGTCGTTGGTTCCGACCATCACGTGACTGAACATGGGGTTTCCTTGCAGAATTCGGCTCGCGCCGATTGAGAGTAGTTCGGAATCGCCGACTGCTGCGTTGGCAGCCGGCAGTTGACGTTTATGGCTTGACTGGGGTTGCCGCAGCGCTTGCAGGCCGGGCGGGGCGCCCATTCATATTGTCCATGTCGGCGACGATGCGCCAGCGGCTGCCGTCTTCCGAACGCTGCAGCACCAAGACGAATTTGCCGAACTCCGGCTCACCCGCCGCTGGCCCGAACGCGCCGACCACATAGCCGAGGTCCTGCGACTGGCCGAATGCGATCGGCCGCAGCCGCAGCGGCGAACCCGCAGCCTTCGCGTAGGCGGCTGCAATCGCATCGTTGCCTTGCGCAGGCAGGTCGCCGTTGGGCAGCGCAACGCCGTTGGGCGTGAACAGCCTGGCCAGCGCGGCCGTATCGCGGGCAAGCCATGCGCGCTCGTAGTCGCGCAGCAACGATTCGACGTCGGCGGGAACCGCAATGGTCGGCTGCGACACAACGGCCGGGGCAGGACGTGGCTGCGCCGACGCCAGGCCGGCAACGCCAGCCAGCGCGATGATCAGGCCAGGGGCGAGGAATCCGATCGAGCGCAGGCGCATGGGTGACAGAACCTTTCTCCGGAGGCGGATGGAACGGATGGGGAATGGATGGGTAGGCGGAGCGGGCGTGGCCGCTGCCAAGCACCGCAAGAATGTAGCGTGCGCCTTCAGCCCGGGAATCGGGGTTTTTCTGACTCGCGCCGGCTGAGGGATGCGGGAGCTGGTCAAGGCACCGCAAGTCGCCCAACCCCCTATGGCAAACTCCGCCGCTCCCATCCCAGCCAGCCACAGAGCCGTTCTCCCTTGGACCCGCTTCAGCAAAAGATCACCGCCCAGCTCGCTGCCGAGCTGAAGGCCCGCCCCGCCCAGATCACCGCCGCCGTCGAACTGCTCGATGGTGGCGCCAGCGTTCCGTTCATCGCCCGCTACCGCAAGGAAGCGACAGACGGGCTCGACGACACGCAGTTGCGTGAGCTCGAGATCCGGCTTGCCTATCTGCGCGAACTCGAGGACCGGCGCGCCGCGGTGCTGAAAAGCATCGCCGATCAGGGCAAGCTGACGCCCGAACTGGCCGCGGCGATCGAGGCCGCGCCGACCAAGCAGGAGCTCGAGGACCTTTATCTGCCGTACAAGGTGAAGCGCCGCACGAAGGCGATGATCGCCCGCGAAGCCGGCATCGAGCCGCTGGCCGATGCGTTGTTTGCCGATCCGTCGAAGACACCGCTCGACGAGGCGGCCGCGTTCATCGCGGCGTATGACGGTGGCGCAGCAAAACTCGCCGAGGCCGGTTTTGCCGATGCCCATGCGGTGCTCGACGGCGTGCGCGACATCCTCGCCGAGCGCTGGGCCGAGGATGCGACGTTGATCGGCAAGCTGCGCACCTGGCTCTGGGACGAGGGGCTGTTCGAGTGCAAGCTGATTGCCGGCAAGAATGCCGACGATCCGGAGACTGCCAAATTCCGCGACTATTTCGACTATGCGGAACCGATCCGCAGCGTGCCGTCGCACCGCGCGCTGGCGGTATTTCGCGGCCGTTCGCTCGAACTGCTCGACGCCAAGCTGACACTCGACGAGGACATCGTGCCGGGCCAGCCGACGCTGGCCGAAGGCCGCATCGCCGGCCACCTCGGCTGGCGCCATTCGAAGCGGCCAGGCGACGAACTGATCCGCAAATGCATCGCCTGGTGCTGGAAGGTCAAGCTGAGCATGAGCCTCGAGCGCGACCTGTTCGCGCGGCTGCGCGAGGCGGCAGAGGCAACCGCGATCAAGGTGTTTGCCGAAAACCTGCGCGACCTGCTGCTCGCCGCACCGGCCGGCCCGAAGGTCGTGATGGGGCTGGACCCGGGCATCCGCACCGGCTGCAAGGTCGCGGTCGTCGACGCCACCGGCAAGGTGCTCGATACCGCAACGATCTACCCGCTCGAGCCGCGCAAGGACTGGGAAGGCTCGCTGCACACGCTGACCAAGCTCAGCGCAACGCATGGTGTCAACCTGATCGCGATCGGCAACGGTACCGGCAGCCGCGAGACCGACAAGCTCGCCACCGACCTGATCAAGCGCCTGCAGTCGATCGCCGGCGCGGACGCCGCGACGATCCAGAAGGTCGTCGTCAGCGAGGCCGGCGCGTCGGTCTATTCGGCCAGCGAATATGCGAGCAAGGAACTGCCCGAGCTCGACGTCAGCCTGCGCGGCGCGGTCAGCATCGCGCGGCGGCTGCAGGATCCGCTCGCCGAACTGGTGAAGATCGATCCGAAAAGCATCGGCGTCGGCCAGTACCAGCACGACGTCAACCAGAGCGAGCTCGCACGCAGCCTCGATACGGTGATCGAGGATTGCGTCAACTCGGTCGGTGTCGACCTGAATACCGCGTCGGCGCCGCTGCTGGCTCGGGTGTCGGGCCTCAGCACCACGGTTGCCGGCAACATCGTGCGCTGGCGCGACGCCCATGGCGCATTCCGCAGCCGCCAGCAGCTGCTCGACGTCAGCGGCCTCGGCCCGAAATCCTTCGAGCAGAGCGCCGGTTTTCTGCGCATCCGCAACGGCGACAACCCGCTCGACCAGTCCGGCGTCCATCCGGAGACCTATCCGGTCGTCGAGCGCATCCTGGCATCCGTCAAGCGGCCGGCGGCCGAGGTGATGGGCCGCAGCGACGTGATCCGCGCGCTGAAGCCGGAGGCCTTCGCCGACGAGAAATTCGGCGCGATCACCGTGAAGGACATCCTTGCCGAACTCGAGAAACCGGCCCGTGACCCGCGCCCGGATTTCAAGGTCGCGCGCTACAGCGAGGGCGTCGAAGACATCAAGGACCTGCAGCCGGGCATGCTGCTCGACGGCACGATCAGCAACGTGGCCCAGTTCGGCGCTTTCGTCGACCTCGGCGTGCACCAGGACGGGCTGATCCATGTCAGCCAGCTTGCGAACAAGTTTGTCTCGGATGCGCGCGAGGTCGTGAAGACCGGCGACGTCGTGAAGGTCAAGGTGCTCGAGGTCGACCTCGCGCGCAAACGGATCTCGCTGACGATGAAGCTCGATGCGAAACCGGCACCGGCTGGCCAGCGCAGCGACAACAGCTTCCGCCCGGCAGCACGTGGCGAGCGGACCGGGGGAGGGCAGTCACGCGGCCAGCCGGCGTCGGCCGGCGGCGGTTCATCGGCAATGGCTGCGGCGTTTGCGAAATTGCAGCAGGGCAAGCGGTGAAGAGATAGCAGTCGTTTCGGTGGGAGGGGCTGAAGCCCCTCCCACAACCCGCCAGTCAGATTCGTTTGGTGGCTGCACGTGATGCTGCGGCCGGCGGGCCATGGCGTCGCCACCCGCCATCCGGCTGCGCAAGCCGTTCGGCCACGATCGCCAGCACATCCGGGTTCCAGCACAGCCCGCAGTGGCTGCCGTCGACCTCGATGTTTTCGGTGTGCTCGGCATCGGTCTGGACACACGACTGCCAGGCGACGATGCCGTCGCTGCGGCTGTAGATCGAGGTCGTCGGCACCGCCGGTGGCTGCACCAGCTTGCCGGGCAGCGCTTCGCTGACGATTGCGCGTTCGCGGTTCAGCAGCTTGTAGACCCAGCCGACATTGGTCTGGTTCGGCATGCCGGCAAACGGCGAGCCGAGCGTGATGACCTGGCGCACGTCGCTCTGCAGGATCTTCGCCAGTTCGCGCGCATAGATGCCGCCGAGGCTCCAGCCGATCAGGCTCATCCGCTGGCCATCGTGCTCGGCGACCAGCTCACGCACATGGTCGGCCAGCTCCTGCAGCCAGACGTCGACGTCGCCAACCGGTCCGGTATTGAAACCCTTGCCCCAGTCGTAAGTCGAGTAGCCGAGCTTTTCGCAGAACGATTTCAGCGGCGAGGTGGCCCGGTGATCGGTCCCCAGCCCAGGGAAGATCACGACCGGGTGGCCGTCGCCACGCGGCAGCGCATGCTGAGGCATGAACTGCATGCTGACATATTCGAAGGCGGCGCGGATAGGCTCGGTGCCGAGCAGCGTCCACGATGGCGAACTGGGCTGCAGCTCGGGCTGCTGGCGGGCGATTCTGATGCTGGTCATTGTTGTTTGATGGGGCTGTAAATTTCCGATGCCCATGCTGCCCTGCCGCGCACCGCGAAGCCGCCGGCCGTCGGCGGACAAGCCTGTCGGACATCGCCCCCCGTCGCCGTCGGCCGAGGCCAATCGGAACTGCCGTGCGAACGTGCGACCGCGCCGCTGCAGCGCGGTCAACCCGGCCTGTAATCGGCTTCGTTGAGCTCGATCGGCTGGCCGTGCGGCGTACGTTCGGCCGCGTGTTCCCAGGCGGCGGCGCAGGCGCGAAGCTCGCCGCCCGATGCCAGCTGCTTCTCGGCAACCAGCGCCTCGAGCGCGGCCAGCCAGTGGTGGTAATAGGTATCGCCGAGGTCGGCGTCGCCAGCCGCCTGCGCGGCACTGATCTGTTGTGCCAGAGCCGCCGCCCACTCGCTCCAGGTGAAGACGCCATGCTGGTGCAGCGCCAGCGTCATCGCAAAGGCCTGCGCCTGCCACGGTTCATTGAACACCGGACCTTTGGCGTCACGCGGCAGACCCGGCAGATCGGGTGTTGGCGCTTTCATGCGGGCTGCAGCGTGCTTTCCCACGCGTCGATCGAGACACGAAGGCCCGGCGCGCTGGCCGACCCCCACAACGCGGTGCCGTCGAACGCCACCGTATAAAGCCATTGCGGCTGTTCGCCAAGGCCGTGGGCATGGCTGTCGGCAAAGACGTGGCAGCCATGGTTGCGCTCGACCGTGCCGATTTTTCCGCGCGCATACCCCGGCAGCCGGCTGTGGTGCGGCACCGGTTCCGCCCGCGTGACGACCGCATCACCGACGGCAAAGCGCGCCGCGGTGCTGGCCGGCCGAACGGTCGGGCTGCCACGCGCCAGCGCGGCGGCGACCGCCTCGGCGCGCAGCACCCGCTGCACCGGCAGCGGCGGGTGGATGATGCGCCCCTTGGCCAGCTCGTCGGCCTCGACGAGGTGCCGTTCGAGCAGCAGCTTCTCGAGCGCGGCGAGCCAGATCTGGTAGTAGCTGAGGGTCGCATAGTCTGGCAAGGTCTCGCGGGCGGCGCGGCTGGCATCGATGTTCCAGCTGCCGGTTGCGCCCATCGCCAGCGTCAAGGCCAGTGCGCGCGGCTCCCAGTCAGCATGGAACAGCTCGTCCTCCGGCTCCGGAACAATCGCGCCGGAGACATTCCGGCCGCCGAGGTCGGCATGGCTGTGATAGCTCATGCCGATGCTTCCGCGACCTGGTCCGGCCGCAGCGCGAGCCCTGTGCCGATCATCGAATCGCGGGTCACCAGCGCGGCCAGCGCCATTTCGTCTAGCCCGTTGCTGCCTGGCGGGCGCTGCGGAATCACCAGGTAGCGCACCTCGGCGGTCGAGTCCCAGACGCGGATCTGAGTCTGCGATGGCAACTCGACGCCGAATTCGGCAAGCACGCCGCGCGGGTCGCGGACGACACGCGACCGGTAGGGCGCGCTCTTGTACCAGGTCGGCGGCAGGCCGAGCACTGGCCACGGGTAGCAGCTGCACAAGGTGCAAACGACGATGTGGTGCTGCTCGTCGCTGTTTGCGACCGCCACCATGTGTTCGCCCTGCCGGCCAGTAAAACCGAGCGATGCGATCGCCGCGCTGGCATCGGCAAGCAGCCATTCCATGAAGGCCGGATCGGACCAGGCCTTCGCGACGACGCGGGCGCCGTTGCGCGGCCCGATCCGCGTCTGGTAGGTATCGATCAACAGATCGAGCGCAGCCGGGTCGATATAGGCCTTCTCTGTCAGCACCGTCTCGAGTGCGCGCACCCTGATCGTCATCGGGTCGAGTTCGCTGTGCTCGTCACCGTGGTCATGGTGATCGTGATGATGATGTTCGTGGTGCGGATCGGATCCGTCGCTGCTGGCACTGCTCATGGCCTGGATGATGCCGCCACCGGCGCTGACTGACAATCCGGCCTGCGCAAAACGACAGCGCCTTACAGTCACGCCTGATGCAGGTTCTACAAATCCACGCCGGCCCGGCAGCCTTGCGCCTGTTGCGCGAGCGCCGCCTGGTGCCGGAAGACGTCGCGGTGATCCCGGGTGCTGCCGGCGGCCCGAAGGGGCTGGTGCTCGGTCCGCTCGACCGCTACCTGTTCGGCCAGTGGCTGGCCGGCAGCTCGCACACGGTCCACTTGCTGGGCGCATCGATCGGCGCGTGGCGGCTCGCGACGGCGTGCCTGGCCGACCCTGTCGATGGCTTCCGCCAGCTGACCGAGTCCTACGTCAACCAGCGTTATCACCACGAGCCGGGCCGGGCGCCGAAGGCGGCGCATGTCAGCGCGATTTTCGGCGGCGAGCTCGACCGGCTGCTCGGCGCGTCTGTTGCGCAGATCCTCGCCCATCCGCGGTACCGGCTGCACGTGTTCACGAGCCGCGGCCGCCATCTGCTCGGCCGGCAGGGCAGCTTGCGCACGCCGCTCGGTTATCTGGGCGCCTACGCGACGAATGCGCTGAGCCGCAAGGCGATGGGCGGCTGGCTCGAAAGGGTGATCTTTTCCGATCCGCGCGAGCCGCTGCCTCTGCAGGTACAGGACTTCCGCACCCGCATCGTCGGCCTCGACGCGCAGAATTTCCGCGCCAGCCTGCTGGCCAGCTGCTCGATACCGTTCTGGCTCGATGCGGTGCACGATATTCCGGGCGCGCCACGTGGCGCCTACTGGGACGGCGGCATCACCGACTACCACCTGCACCTCGACTATGCGTCGATGCGGGGTGGCAACCGTGACGGCGTCGAGCTGCCGCGCGGCATCGTGCTGTATCCGCACTTCCAGCCGAATATGGTGCCGGGCTGGCTCGACAAGGCGCTGCGCCATCGCCATCGGGCCACCGCGATGCTCGACAACGTCGTTGTGATCTCGCCGCATCCGCAATGGATTGCGACGCTGCCGAACGGCAAGCTGCCGGATCGCACCGATCTGCAGCGCCACGGCGCCGATGTCGAAGGGCGCGCCCGCGTCTGGCGGCTTGCGGTTGCCGAAAGCGAACGCCTCGCCGAGACCTTCGCGAACTGGCTCGACGGGCGCACCGACCTGCCGCTGCAGCCGCTGCGCTGAGTCGGCCTCGCGGCCATTCAACCGCGGGTTTTCCCGCGGTTTGCGAATTAACGCAAAGTTTTGCATCCGATCTTCAGCCTGCTGCGTAACAGCTTGTCAGGCGCCAACCGCACAGCCGTTCGGTGACGTCAGCACGTCGTGCCGCAGGCACCGCGTTCCGAACTCAACGTTGAAGAGAGGAAGACCAAATGAAGCCATCTCGTTCCCCGATGCGCCTGCTGCCCCTCGTGGCCGCACTGTGCGCTGCCACCGGTTTCGGCATTGCCAACGCGTCCAGCCACCGCGAGGCGCCGTTCATCACGACCGCGCCGAAAGTCGATGCCACCGACTTCTACATGTTCAAGAGCTACGAGGCGAACCGTGGCGACTATGTCACGCTGATCGCCAACTACCTGCCGCTGCAGGATGCCTATGGCGGCCCGAACTATTTCTCGCTCGACCCGAATGCGCTGTACGAGATCCACATCGACAACAACGGCGATGCGAAGGAAGACATCACCTTCGCGTTCCGCTTCAAGAACAACCTGAAGGGCATCACGCTGCCGATCAACGGCAAGGATGTCGCGATCCCGCTGATCCAGGCCGGCCAGCTGACCGGCGCCACCGCAGTCGCCAACTCGGCGGTGCTGAATGTCAATGAGCAGTTTTCGGTCGAGGTCGTCCGTGGCGACCGCCGGACCGGAACCCGCGCGTCGATTGCGAACACCACCGGTGGCGGAACGACCTTCGACAAGCCGGTCGACAACATCGGCAACAAGACGATTCCCGACTACCCGGGCTATGCCGCGAAGCACATCCATACCGCGACGATCCCGGGCTGCTCGATGCCGGCGAAGATCTTCGTCGGGCAACGACAGGATCCGTTTGCCGTCAACCTCGGCACGATCTTCGACCTCGTCAATGCGCCCGTTTCGCTGATCACCGACCCGAGCAAGATCAATGCGGCGCCGAATACGCTGGCCGACAAGAATGTCACGACGCTCGCGCTGGAAGTGCACCAGAGTTGCCTGACCGCCGGCAGCGAGTCGGTGATCGGCGGCTGGACGAGCGCCAGCCTGCGCCAGGGTCGGCTGCTTGATCCGAATCCGAGATCCGGCCACCAGACGACCGACCGCAACGGCGGCGCGTGGACGCAGGTCTCGCGCCTGGGCATGCCGCTGGTCAACGAGGTCGTGATCGGCCTGCCCGACAAGGACAAGTTCAACAGTTCGAAGCCGGTCAACGACGGCGCGAATTTCCTCACCTACGTGACGAATCCGACGCTGCCGCGACTGCTCGAGATTGCGCTGGCTCTGCCCGCTGGTGGACTCGCGCCGACCAACGCGGGCCGCAACGACCTGGTGACCACCTTCCTGACCGGCATCAAGGGTGTCAACCAGCCGACCAATGTGACGGCCTCGGAAATGATGCGGCTGAATACCGCGATTCCGGCGGTGCCGTTTGCGCAGCAGAACCGGCTCGGCATCGTCGGCAACATCCTGGCCGGCGGCAACGACAACGCCGGTTATCCGAATGGCCGTCGGCCGAAGGACGACGTCGTCGACATTTCGCTGGTTGCGATGGCCGGTGGTTTGTGTGTGGCCAACGGCGATACCAACAAGCTCGGCTTCGGCGCCGAGTGCAAGCCGACCTCAGCGCCGCTCGGCAATACCGCATTCAACCTGCACGACGCGGTCGACCAGGCGGTGGTGCCCTTGCTCGGTGGGTTCCCGTATCTGAACAACCCGCTGCCGGGCAGCAAATAAGGAGCGACGATGAAAAAGAATCTCGCGATATTGTTTGCCGCCAGCGCCGTACTGGCGGCGTGTGGTGGCGACGGAGGCCCGCTGAATCCGGTGGCGCCAGCGCCGGCACCGGCGCCGGCAGCGGCACCATCGGTGCCGAGTTCGGCTGCCGCGACCGTCAACACCTTCTTCGACTACCTGGTCGGCTTGTTGACGGCACAAAGCGAAACCGCGGTCCCGCTGGAAATTTCCGCCGGTTTCAATCCGCCGGTCAGCGAAACGGAGTCACCACGCAACGTGCCGTGACGGGCTGACACCTGTCAGCCAGGCCGCGGCGACCGCGCCTTGCAGAAGGCGCGCCGCCGCGGCAATCCGATGGCCATCGAAGGAGAGGAATCCGATGCCTGCCTGCCATTTGCCGATGCCGCTTGCTGGCCGATGCCGTCTCGCCGTGGCGCAGCTTGCGTTGCCGTTGGTGACAACGGCCGCACTGCTCGCCTCGCCGGTGCGTGCCGAGCCTTACCAGCCGAGATCCGATGCCGAAGTGGTCGAGACGCTGCCCGGCGCCGGCCCGGCCCGATCCGAAGAGCGGCGGCTGCGTCAGCAGCTGGCCGCCAACCCTGACAACGCTGCGCTGGCGGTCGGCCTGGCGCGCCGCTATCTCGAGACCGCGCGCGAACAGGGCGAGCCCCGTCTCGCCGGCCGCGCGCTGGCATTGCTGCAGCGCTGGCAGCCGCTGGACAACGCGCCGGCCGATGTCGTGCTGATGTCGGCAACGATTCGCCAGCATCTGCACCAGTTCGACGCTGCCGCGTCGATGCTCGACAAACTGCTGCAACGCGAGCCGCGCCATGCGCAGGCCTCGCTGACGCTGGCAACGATCCGCCGGGTGCAGGGCCGCTACGACGCGTCCGACCGCGCCTGCAAGGCGCTGCTCGGTGGCACGGCCGATTTCTATGCCCATGCCTGCCTGGCCGAAAACCTCGGCCTGCGCGGCCGCATCGACGACGCCGGCAGGATCTTCGGCCAGTTGCTGGCGATGCCGGGAATGCCGGCGGCGGCGCGCGGCTGGCTGCTGACCAGCGTTGCCGAACTCGAGACGAGGGCAGGGCGCACGCAGCGTGCCGAAGCGGCCTGGCGCGCCGCGATCGACGCCGGCGCCGACGACTATGCACGCTTGAGTTATGCCGATTTCCTGATCGATGGCGGGCGGCATCGCGAGGCGGCTGCGCTGTTGCACGAGCAGCCGCGCAGCGATGCGGTGTTGCTGCGGCTGGCGATCGCTGCGTCGTCGATGTCGAATCTGCGGTCGCCGGAGGTCGCCGAATGGCGGGCGCGGATGCAGCAGGCGGCGTTGCGGCCGCAGAGCGGCGCGAGCCATGCGCGTGAGCAAGCGATGTTTGCCCTGCTGATCGATGGCGATGCGGCCCGTGCATTGCAACTCGCGCGCAGCAATGTCAAATTGCAACGCGAGCCGATCGACCTGCTGCTGCTGGCGCGCGCGGCCCGCGCGGCCGGCGATGCCGCCGCCGTCGACGAGGCGCGGCGGATCCGCACCGAAATGGAGCTTCATGATGCACGGCTCGATGCGCTTCTCTGATTCGAGCCGGCAGCGCTGGCGCTCCGCGATCGTCGACTGCGCGCTGCTCCTGCTGCTGCTGACGGCGTTGCCGGTTGCAGCGCACAAGGCGAGCGACGCCTATCTGCAACTGGCGGCAGACAAGGCCGGCGGCACGACGCTGCGCATCGACATTGCGCTGCGCGATCTCGATGCCGCGATCGATATCGATGCCGATGGCGACGGCCAGCTGACCTGGGGCGAGGTGAAGGCGGCCTGGCCGGAGATCGGCGGTCTGGTGCAGCGCCACGTCGCACTTGCCGATTGCAGATTCGATGCCGCGGCGCCGGCTCTGGAAAGACGGGCAGACGGCGTCTATGCCGCGCTGCAGCTGCGCTCGACCTGCGCATTGCCGGCCGATCCGGCGCTGCGCTACACGCTGTTTGCCGAGATCGACCCGACACACCGCGGCCTGCTGGCGATTGCGCAGCCGCAGGGCGCGCCGCTGCTGCGGGTGCTCGATCCGCAGCGGCCGGCCGATGCCGCCGCCAGCGGGTCTGTGTCGGCCGCCGCCCACGCCACCAGCGGCTTTGTCCGTGAAGGCATTCACCACATCGTCACCGGCTACGACCACCTGCTGTTCCTGCTGGTGCTGCTGCTGCCGGCGGTGATGCGCCGCACGCCGCAGGGCTGGAAGCCGGTCGAGCGGCTGAGTTCGGCGGTCTGGCCGATCGTCGGCATCGTCACCGCGTTCACGCTGGCGCATTCGATCACGCTGGTGCTCGCGGCTGCCGATCTGGTATCGCTGCCGGCTGCGCTGGTCGAACCGGCGATCGCAGCTACGATCGTGCTGGCGGCGATCGACAACCTGCGGCCGATCTTCGGCGGCCGGCGGGTGCTGGTGACTTTCCTGTTCGGCCTGATCCACGGCTTCGGCTTTGCCGGCGTGCTCGGCGAACTGGAACTGTCGGCCTGGCCGTTTGCCTGGGCGCTGCTGCAGTTCAATATCGGGCTCGAGCTGGGACAGATCGCCGTCGTGCTGCTCGCCGGCGGCCTGCTGTATCTGCTGCGCGAACGGCGGCTGTATGCGCCGCTGGTGATTCGCAGTGGCTCGGCCGCAGCGATGCTGCTCGGCTGCGTGTGGCTGCTCGAACGGACGGCCGACTGGCCACTGCTGCGGATGTAAACGCATGTTGCTCGGGGAACCAAGTGTGTTCGGGGCCAACCAAACAGCGATCGCTGCGTTGACCTGAGAAGGGCACTCAGCCCGGATCAGACCGGCCCACAAGCACAACGAAAGGATTCCGACCATGACATCAGCCTCCACCCATCCCCGCCTCGCACTGGCGGCCGCCGTCGTCGGTGTTGCCGTTCTCGCCGGATGTGCCAACCAGGGGCCGCGTTATTCGAGCCAGCCGGCGCCGACCGCCTACCCGAGCGGCCAACCGGTGCCTGCGCAGTACCCGTCGCAGCGCACGACGCAGACCGGCGTGCAATACGGCCATGTCGAAAATGTCGAGCTGATCAAGGCAGAAAACCAGACCAGCGGCGCCGGTGCGGTGATCGGTGGCGTGCTCGGCGCAGTGGTTGGCCGGCAGATCGGCAGCGGCTCGGGCCGGACCGCGGCGACCGCGGTCGGCGCGGTCGGCGGCGCACTCGCCGGCAACCAGATCGAGAAGAACCAGAAAGGCACACGCGATTACGTCCGCGTCACGGTGCGGCTCGACAACGGCGGCACGCGGCAGTTCGACTACGAGCCGGGCGTCGATGTGCGCCAGGGCGACCGCGTCTATGTGCAGGGCGACCAGCTGATGCGTTATTGACAGACGCTGATTTACAATCGAGCCCTTCAACCAACAAGGGCGAGAAAGGCAATCCGGTTATGACACCGCGAACTACACCTGCGAAGGTCGGCTTTGCTGCCGGCAACCGAAAGGTCTAGACCGTCGCGCGTCAGTCCTGTTCCCCTTTTTTCGTCCACCCCGAGCGCGGCCTTGTCCGCGCTTTTTTTGTTTCTGGAGTCAGCATGGTTTCGATTCAGCTTCCCGACGGTTCGCAACGTCAGTATCCGGCGCCGGTCACCGTTGCCGAGGTGGCGGCGTCGATCGGCAGCGGGCTGGCCAAGGCGGCGCTCGGCGGCCGCATTGGCCGCGGCGACAACGCGAAGCTGGTCGATACCTCGTACCTGATCGAAAACGATGCCGAACTGGCGATCGTCACCGACAAGGACCCGGCCGGGCTCGAGCTGATCCGCCATTCGACGGCCCACCTGCTGGCGTATGCGGTGAAGGAACTGTTCCCGGATGCCCAGGTGACGATCGGCCCGGTGATCGAGAACGGGTTCTATTACGACTTCGCCTACAAGCGCCCGTTCACGCCCGAGGACCTGACGGCGATCGAGGCGAAGATGACCGAACTCGCGAAAAGGGACGAGAAGGTCGAGCGCCGCGTGCTGCCGCGCGACGAGGCGGTCGAGCACTTCAAGGCGCAGGGCGAGTTGTACAAGGCCGAGATCATCGGCAGTATCCCGGCTGGTGAGGACGTCTCGCTGTACCGGGAGGGCGGCTTCGAGGACCTGTGCCGCGGCCCGCACGTGCCGAGCACCGGCAAGCTGAGACATTTCAAGCTGATGAAGGTGGCCGGCGCCTACTGGCGCGGCGACCACCGCAACGAGATGCTGCAACGCATCTACGGCACGGCCTGGGCGAGCAAGGACGAGCTGCAGCAATACCTGCACATGCTCGAAGAGGCCGAAAAACGCGACCACCGCAAGCTCGGCCGCGAACTCGACCTGTTCCACCTCGACGAACATGCGCCGGGGCTGGTGTTCTGGCATCCCAAGGGCTGGGCGGTCTGGCAGCAGGTCGAGCAGTACATGCGCGCGGTCTACCGCGACAACGGCTACCTGGAGGTCAAGGGCCCGCAGATCCTCGACAAGACGCTGTGGGAAAAAACCGGCCACTGGGACAAATACCGCGAGAACATGTTCACGACCGAGTCGGAGAAGCGCGACTATGCGCTCAAACCGATGAACTGCCCTGGCCACATCCTGATCTTCAAGCAGGGCATCAAGAGCTACCGCGACCTGCCGCTGCGCTACGGCGAATTCGGCAACTGCCACCGCAACGAGCCGACTGGCGGCCTGCACGGCATCATGCGGGTACGCGGTTTCACGCAGGACGACGGCCACATCTTCTGCACCGAGGACATGATCCTCGAGGAATGTGTCGCCTATACGGCGCTGCTGCAGAAGGTCTACAAGGATTTCGGCTTCGAGCAGATCATCTACAAGGTGGCGACGCGGCCGGACGCGCGGATCGGCTCGGATGCGATCTGGGACAAGGCCGAAGAGGCGCTGATCGAAAGCCTGCGCCGCAGTGGCTGCGAGTTCGAGATCTCGCCGGGCGAGGGCGCCTTTTATGGCCCGAAGATCGAATACACGCTGAAGGACGCGATCGGCCGGCCCTGGCAGTGCGGCACGATGCAGGTCGATTTCTCGATGGCCGAGCGGCTCGATGCGGTCTATGTCGCGGAAAGCGGCGAGCGCCATCACCCGGTGATGCTGCACCGCGCGATCGTCGGCAGCCTCGAGCGCTTCATCGGCATCCTGATCGAGCAACATGCCGGCGCGCTGCCGGCGTGGCTGGCGCCGCTGCAGGTCAGCGTGCTCGATATTTCCGAGCAGCAGGCCGATTACGCCACCGAAGTGGTGAAAATGCTTCAAAAACAAGGGCTTAGAGCAACGGCCGATTTGCGCAGTGCAAAAATTACCTATAAAATACGGGAGCATTCATTGCAGAAGGTCCCCTATATCCTGGTCGTTGGCGACAAGGAAAAGGCAAATGGGACCGTTGCGGTGCGCGCGCGTGGCAACCTCGATCTCGGCGTGATGCCGGTCGCCGACTTCCTGCAGAAGATCGGTTCCGACATCGCTGCATACCGCTGATCGGCCGGCTGGCACCCGCCCGCACCATTTGTTTTTGTCCAGATTTCCGTTTGCCCGGGGATTGTTAGAAAGGTTCCAACCATCGCTACTTATGCTGACCGCCGGACTCCCAACGTCGAGCGCAAACACCGCCTCAACCGGGAGATCATGGCCCCTGAAGTTCGCTTGAACGGTGTAGACAACGAGCCACTGGGCATCGTCAGCCTGCACGACGCGCTGCAAATGGCCGGAGACCTCGATGTCGACCTGGTCGAGATCGCAGCGCAGGCCGATCCGCCGGTTTGCCGGCTGATGGACTACGGCAAGCTGAAGTATCAGGAGCAGAAAAAGGCGGCCGAGGCGAAGGCGAAGCAGAAGATTGTTGAAATCAAGGAAGTCAAGTTCCGCCCCGGCACCGATGAAGGCGACTACCAGATCAAGCTGCGCAATCTGCGCCGCTTCATCGGCGAGGACGGCGACAAGGGCAAGGTGACCTTGCGCTACCGCGGCCGGGAGATCACCCACCAGGACATCGGCATGCGGCTGCTCGAGCGCATCCGCGACGATCTGTCCGATATCTCGGTGGTCGAGAACATGCCCAAGCTCGAAGGGCGGCAGATGATCATGGTGCTCGCGCCGAAGCGCAAGTCCTGATCGGCGAAGAGAGCGGTAGAGACAGCATTCAGCGCATCGGTCTGGTCACCGGTGTGCTGACAGAAGCGGTTGCAGGCCAACAAGACGGCAGATCCTTGCCGGCGCCTGCAACGGCAATCAAAGAAGGAGCAGAGATGCCCAAAATGAAGACCAAGAGCAGCGCCAAGAAGCGCTTCCGCGTCCGTCCGGGCGGTACCGTCAAGCGCGGTCAGGCGTTCAAGCGCCACATCCTGACGAAGAAGTCCACGAAGAACAAACGCCACCTGCGTGGTGCCACCCTCGTGCACGAGTCCGATCTGGGAAGCATCGCCAAGATGCTGCCTGGCTGCGGTCTTTGATCAGCTTCTGAAGGAGAACATATATGCCTCGCGTCAAACGTGGTGTAACAGCCCGCGCTCGTCACAAGAAGGTTCTCGCACTGGCCAAGGGTTACCGTGGCCGCCGCAAGAACGTCTTCCGCATTGCCAAGCAGGCCGTCATGCGTGCCGGCCAGTATGCATACCGTGACCGCCGCACCAAGAAGCGTGTATTCCGCCAGCTCTGGATCGCCCGTATCAACGCGGCGAGCCGGGGCCTGGGCCTGACCTACAGCAAATTCATGGCCGGCATGAAAAAAGCCTCGATCGAGATCGATCGCAAGGTGCTTGCCGACATGGCTGTCAATGATCCTGCCGCTTTCGGCAGCATCGTCGAGAAGGTGAAGGCGCAACTGGCTTGAATGCCCTGAAAGGCCTGGTGGCATCGCCACCGGGTCGATCTGCAGTGCAGCCACCGCAAACGGCGCAAGCCGCAGCGGTGGAATGATTCCAGGCCGAGCTCGCGTTCGGCCTTTTTTGTTTTTCCGGCCCTTCAACCCATGAACGATCTTGAACAACTGGTGCTTGACGCGCAGGGCGACTTCCAGCGCAGCGCCACACCCGCCGAGCTCGAGAATGCCAAGGCTCGCTACCTCGGCAAGTCGGGCCGGCTGACCGAGCAGTTGAAGGCGCTGGCCAGCCTGTCGCATGACGAGAAAAAATCCCGTGGCGCGCTGATCAACGGCGCAAAGCAGCAGGTCGAGGCCGCGCTGCAGGCGCGCCGCCAGGCGCTGGCCGATGCCGAACTCGACCTCCAGCTGAAGGCCGAGGCGCTCGACGTCACGCTGCCCGGCCGCCGTCGCGGCGACGGCGCCGTCCATCCGATCGCCGCGACGACCGCGCGCATCGAGGCGATCTTCGCGTCGATGGGCTTCGACGTCGCCGACGGCCCGGAGATCGAGACCGACTGGTACAGCTTCACCGCACTGAACAACCCGGAAAACCATCCGGCCCGTTCGATGCAGGACACCTTCTATGTCGATGTCAAGGATGCCGAAGGCCGCTGGCTGAACCTGCGCCCGCACACCTCGCCGATGCAGATCCGCTATGCGCAGGCGCATGCAAAAAAACATGCCGGCAAGCCACACATGCCCGATATCCGCGTGATCGCGCCGGGCCGCACCTACCGCGTCGACAGCGATGCGACGCACTCGCCGATGTTCCACCAGGTCGAAGGCCTGTGGGTCGGTGAAAACGTCAGCTTCAAGGACCTGAAGGCGATGTACCTCGCCTTCATCCAGGCCTTCTTCGAGACGACCGAGCTGAAGCTGCGTTTCCGGCCGAGCTATTTCCCGTTCACCGAACCGAGCGCGGAGATCGACATCATGTTCGAAAGCGGGCCGCTGACCGGCCGCTGGCTCGAGGTGTCGGGATCCGGCCAGGTCCATCCGCAGGTGATCCGCAACATGGGACTGGACCCGGAGCGGTATATCGGCTTCGCATTCGGCTCCGGCATCGACCGGCTCGCGATGCTGCGTTACGGCATCAGCGACCTGCGGCTGTTCTTCGACGGCGACCTGCGTTTCCTGTCGCAATTCCACTGAGCCGACGGCCGTGCGCCGCTTTTGATTTTTATTGATCCAGACCGGAAAAGTCCGCGATGCAATTTCCAGAATCGTGGTTGCGTGAATTCTGCAACCCGCCCATCACCACCCAGGAGCTCGCCGACCTGCTGACCATGTCGGGCATGGAGGTCGAGGAGCTGCGCCCGGTGGCGCCGCCGTTCAGGCAGGTCGTCGTCGCGGAAGTGAAGGCGGTCGAGCGCCATCCGAACGCCGACCGGCTGAATGTCTGCCACGTCGATGCCGGTACCGGCACGCTGCTGAACATCGTCTGCGGCGCGCCGAATGTGGCCGTCGGCATCAAGGTGCCGTGCGCGATGGTCGGCGCTGTGCTGCCGGCCGCCGACGATGCGGCGCCCGATGCGCCGCCGTTCGAGATCAAGCTCGGCCAGCTGCGCGGTGTCGAAAGCCAGGGCATGTTGTGCTCGGCGCGTGAGCTGAAGCTGTCTGAAGACCACGGCGGGCTGCTGCTGCTGGCCCCCGATGCGCCGGTCGGTGAGGACATCCGCAAGCACCTGCGGCTCGACGACACCTTGTTCACGCTGAAGCTGACGCCGAACCTCGGCCATGCGCTGAGCGTCTTCGGCATTGCGCGCGAGGTCGCCGCACTGACCGGTGTACCGCTGCTCGCGCCGCCGCATCAGGCGATGGTGCCGGCGATCGACGACCGGCTGCCGGTCAAGGTCGAGGCCGCCGACCTGTGCGGCCGCTTTTCCGGCCGCATCGTCCGCGGCGTCAACACGCAGGCGAAGACGCCGGCCTGGATGGTCGACCGGCTCGCGCGCTGCGGCCAGCGTTCGGTCAGCCCGCTGGTCGACATCTCGAACTATGTGATGTTCGAGTTCGGCCAGCCGAGCCACATCTTCGATCTGGACAAGATCGATGGCGGGCTGCATGTGCGCTGGGCGCGCGCCGGCGAGACGCTGAAGCTGCTGAACGGCAATACCGTCACGCTCGACGAGCAGGTCGGCATCATTGCCGACGACGAGGCGGTCGAGTCGCTCGCCGGCATCATGGGTGGCGATGCGACGGCCGTGTCCGACGAGACGCGCAACATCTATATCGAGGCGGCATTCTGGTGGCCGGAGGCAGTGGCCGGGCGTTCGCGCCGCTTCAATTTCACGACCGATGCCGGGCACCGCTTCGAGCGCGGTGTCGACCCGGCGCGCACGGTGCAGATGATCGAGCGGATCAGCCGGCTCGTCGTCGAGGTCTGCGGCGGCGAGGTCGGCCCGATCGACGACCAGACGCTGTCGCTGCCCGAGCGTGCCGCGGTCGACATGCGCGTGGCGCGGGCCGCAAAGGTGATCGGCATGCCGGTCAGCGCCGAGCAATGCCGCAGCGTGATGAACCGCCTCGGCCTGCAGTTCACCGCATCGTCCGGTGAGCAGGGCGAGGTGCTGCACGTGACGCCGCCGAGCTGGCGCTTCGACCTGCAGATCGAGGAAGACCTGATCGAGGAAGTGATCCGCGTGCTCGGTTTCTCGACGCTGCCGGATACCGCGCCGCAGGCCGCGCTGATGCCGCTGGTGCGCAGTGAAAGCCGGCGCGACGTGCATGCGCTGCGCCGTGCGGTCGCCGGTCTCGGTTATCTCGAGACGATCAATTTCAGCTTTGTCGAGGCGCGCTGGGAAAACGAGCTGGCCGGCAATGCCGACCCGATCCGCGTGCTCAATCCGATCGCCAGCCAGCTGGCGGTGATGCGCTCAAGCCTGCTCGGCAGCCTGGTGCAGGTGCTGCGCACCAACCTGGCGCGCAAGGCGCCGCGGGTTCGGGTATTCGAGGTCGGTCGCGTCTACGAACGCGACGCGGCGGTGATCGACGGGCCGACGCAGGTTGCCGGAATCCGGCAGACGATGCGCCTGGCCGGGCTCGCCCATGGCCTGGCCGCCGCCGAACAATGGGGCGAGCGGAGCAGGGGGGTCGATTTCTTCGACGTCAAGGGTGACATCGAGGCACTGCTGGCGCCGAAGCGTGCACGGTTCGTCGCCGCCAGCCACCCTGCGCTGCACCCGGGGCGCAGCGCACGCATCTACGTCGACGACCGCTTCGTCGGTTTTGTTGGCGAGTTGCATCCGCGCTGGCGGCAGGGCTACGAACTGCCATCGGCGCCGGTGCTGTTCGAACTCGAACTGGCCGAACTGCAGGCGCTCGATCTGCCGCGCTTCGTGCCGCTGCCGCGGCAGCAGTCGATCCGCCGCGACCTGGCGCTGATCACGCCTGATTCGGTCAGCCACGACGAGTTGCTCGATGCGCTGCGCGCCGCGCCGTCGCCGCTGCTGCGGTCGGTGCAGCTGTTCGACGTCTACAAGCCGGCCGCCGGCGGCGCTGAACTCGCTGCCGGCGAGCGCAGCATGGCAGTCCACCTCGAGTTGCGCGACGACAACGCAACCTTGACCGAGGACAAGATCGAGGCGGCGCTGACGCTGATACTCGAACATGTGCGTTCACGCCTTGGCGTGCGCCTGAGGAGTTGAGCATGGCCACGCAAGCCGACGAAGATATCGATCGCCCTGTTCCTGGCGCAGCGGCACAGCCGCAGCAGCAGCAACGCGCGCTGCTGCCGAGCATCGAGACGCCGACCCTGACCAAGGCCGAGCTTGCCGAGATGCTGTTCGACCAGCTCGGGCTGAACAAGCGCGAGTCGAAGGACATGGTCGACGGCTTCTTCGACATCATCCATGCGACGCTGGCCGAAGGAAAAGACGTCAAGTTGTCGGGCTTCGGCAACTTCAACATCCGCCACAAGCCGGCGCGGCCCGGACGCAATCCGCGCACCGGCGAGGCGATTCCGATCAAGGCCCGCAATGTCGTGACCTTCCATGCGAGCCAGAAGCTCAAGCGCGCCGTCCAGGGCGAGATGCCGTCCGAGGACGACTTCGAGTAAAGTCTGGAACCCTGCTCCAAGCCCGTTGATTTCAATGGAGAAGTCTCTCCCAGCGATCCCCGCCAAACGTTATTTCACGATTGGCGAGGTCAGCGAACTGTGTGGCGTCAAGCCGTATGTTCTGCGTTACTGGGAGCAGGAATTCACGCAGCTGAAGCCGATGAAGCGGCGCGGCAACCGCCGCTATTACCAGCACCACGAGGTGCTGCTGATCCGCCGCATCCGCGACCTGCTGTACGACCAGGGCTTCACGATCAGCGGTGCGCGCAACCGGCTCGCCGATCCGCATGCCGGTGATCTGGCCGGGCTCGAGGTGATCGAGGGCGCGGCCGACGACCAGATGGCGGACGATCATGACCTGGAAGCGGCCTCGCCGATCCCCGATCTGCCAGCGGGCGGTGGGGTGCTCAGCTGGGGCCAGGTGCGCGAGGAGTTGCTGGCAATCCGCCGCCTGCTGATCGTCTGAGCGCAACGGCAAAGCGGCTACAATGCACAGCTCAGTCGGGGCGTAGCGCAGCCTGGTAGCGCACTTGCATGGGGTGCAAGGGGTCGCGAGTTCGAATCCCGCCGTCCCGACCAGTTCGAATCGATGGGCCAGCTCTCAAAAGGGGCTGGCCCATTTTGATTTCTGGCGCTTGACTTCCCCGCGTCGGTGCGAAGGCTGCGCGGTTTCGCGACATCAGCGTCGCCCCATTCGGCGGCGATCCGCGCCGGTTGCGCGTCGGCATTGCCGGCTCATGTTTTCACGGTGGCGCCATGGCGCTCGATCATGGCGAATACACCGGGATCCGACGCCTCGGTGATCCGCACCCTGATCTGGCAGCTGTCCTCGTCGACGTAGAGCTGTTCGCTCGCGATGCCGGACGATCGGAGCTCGTCCGAAACATCGTGCAGTTGTTGGCTGGTTGCGCAGACGGCGGTGATGGTATGGCTCATCGTGATGACCTCCGTGGCTGTCTCAGGTGCAATTCCTGAGGTTGGTGCCGGCCTGCTTCTCGCCAAGCCGGGCGGCTGCCAAGACCGATCAACCTCCACGATGACACGAGCCGATCAACCTCAGCTCGAGGACGGTCAAAGCCGGCTGGATCGCCAGCGTGCCGGTCAGGCCTCGGCGGCGACCACTTCGAGGCAGCGGCGGGCCAGCTCCGGGCGGCAGATCAGCAGGTCGGGCAGGTAGGTATCGCGGTTGTTGTAGCGCAGCGGCGTGCCGTCGAGGCGCGAGGCATGCAGGCCGGCGGCGAGCGCGACTGCAACTGGCGCGCAGGAGTCCCATTCGTATTGCCCGCCGGCATGAACATAGACCTCTGCTTCGCCGCGCAGCACGGCCATCGCCTTCGCGCCGGCCGACCCCATCAGCAGCAGTTCGCCGTCCAGCGCCTGCACCAGTGTTGCCGCAGCAGGAACGGTTCGGCTGCGGCTGGCAACGATGCGCAGTGGGCCTTGATGTGGTGGCGGCAACATCGGGGCGGGTTCGCTCGCCAGCGTGATGCCGAGTGCCGGCTGTGCCACTGCGCCGGCGATTGGACGGCCGGCCACCACCAGCGCCACGTGCACCGTCCAGTCGGTGCGCTGCGGCTCACCGAACTCGCGGGTACCGTCGAGCGGGTCGACGATCCAGGTGCGTGGCGCGTCGAGACGGGCCGGATCGTCCGCGCCTTCTTCGGACAGGACCGCGTCGCCCGGCCGCTCGGCACGCAGCTGGTGCATCAGGAAGGCATGCGCCCGCTGATCACCTGCCTCGCGCAATTGCGCCGCCGGCGCGCCAGCGAATTCGGCGCGAACGGCGAGCAGCAGCCGGCCCGCTTCAGTGGCGAGGCGGGCGGCGAGGCGGTGGTCATCGATCGATGGCATGGGGCGGCGACGCGGCAGCTGACACAAGCCGTAGGATGACATCGATCAGACCCGGGCACCGGCAAGCGCAGCAGAGGGCCATTGCGACGGGCTCCGCCTGCCAGCCGCCGCGGAGCTAGGATGGGCCCGACCGCGCCGGGGTCGCTGCGCCCCGGACCGTTGATTTCCCCAACCCTGAGGTACTTGCCAGAATGACCACTCCGACTCCCCTGATGCCCCGCCAGACCGTCCCCGCGCTGCAGGTTCCGACGCTGCAGCACGGCAATTTTTCATTGCAGGGCGATGGCGCCGAGCGCTTCACGCTGGTCGTCTTCTACCGCGGTCTGCATTGCCCGATCTGTCTGAAATACCTGCTCGAACTCGGCCGCCTGCAGCCCGAATTCGACAAGCGCGGCGTCAAGGTGATCGCGATCTCGAGCGACACGCAGGAGCGCGCGCAGGCGATGGCCGACAAGCTGAAGGCGCCGGATCTGCGCATCGGCCACAGCCTCGATCTGAAGGACGCACGCGCCTGGGGCCTGTATGTGAGCACCTCGCGCGGCAAGACCTCGATTGGCATCGACGAGCCGGAGCGCTTCGCCGAACCGGCGGTCTACATCGTCCGCCCCGATGGCTCGCTGTATTACGGCGCGGTGCAGACGATGCCGTTTGCGCGTCCGCATTTCGACGATCTGCTCGGTGCAATCGACTTCGCAATCTCGAAGGACTATCCGGCGCGCGGCGAATACGACGGCGAGCTCTGATCGGCGCGGTGTTGCGGCCGGCTTTTGCCGGTTCACAACGCCGCTGCGTAAAGCCGGGCGGCGGCTCGACGAGTGCCAGCAAAATGCAGCCTCCACGACCATCGGGAGAGTGCATGAGCATCGACAGCCGCCGCCGGCGCATCATGTTGGGTGCTGTTGGCGCCGCCGTCAGCACGCGTGTGCTGAGCCAGAGCGGGCATGGCGCGCACCATGACGGGCAATACGAAAGTCTGCACAAGCCTGGGCGCATCGGTTTGCCCGACGTCGCAGCGACGCAGCATGTATTCGACAGCCCGGCGCCGAAGGCCGAAAAAAGCGGGCGCTGGCTGACGCGCGCAGCGCTGCCATTGCCGCGCAGCGAAATGGCCTGGGCTGTCGCCTACGACGGCCGGATGCATCTGGTCGGCGGTTATGGCGAGCAGCGCGTCGATCGGCCGTATCACCAGGTTTACGACCCGGCGGCCGACCGCTGGAGCGATGCCGCGCCATTGCCGCGCGGCGCCAACCATGTCGGTGTCGCGGTGCTCGACGGCCGGCTCTATGCGGTCGGCGGCCACCTCGAGCAGAACCGCAAGCCGCACGACGCGTGTTTTGTCTACGAATCGGGAAATGGCCGCTGGCAGACGATCGCCCCGTTGCCGAGAGCCTGCGGCGCAGTCGCCTGCGTCGGACTCGGCGGGCGGCTGCATGCGGTCGGCGGCGCGATCGGCGATACAGGGCCGAGCAAGAAATCGGTCGACTGGCATCTGAGTTATGACCCGAAGACCGACCGTTGGGAAAACCGTGCGCCATTGCCGACTGGCCGCGATCACACCGGCACGCTGGTCGTCGGCGGGCTGATTCACGTCGTCGGCGGCCGCGTCGATTCCTTCCACACCAATTCGAACCTGCACCACGCCTACGACCCGCGGACCGACCGCTGGGAGCCGCGCAACCCGCTGCCGACTGCGCGCTCCGGCCATGGCGCGGTGCTGTACCGCGGCCGAATCTTCGTGATGGGCGGCGAGGGCACCAACCGCGTCTATGGCCAGAACGAGGCCTACGATCCGATCGCCGACCGCTGGGAATCGTTTGCGCCGATGCTCACGCCGCGCCATGGCCTCGGTGCCGCGGTGCTCGGCGATGCGATCCATGTCGCCGGCGGCGGACCGGTGATGGGCGGCGGCGTGCAAAGCGCGGTGCACGAGGCCTTCGTGCTGGACTGAACGCCAGCCGTCGCGCTGCGCGGTTTCGCGCAGCGCCGGTGCCGCCTCACTCGTCCCAGTTCGACGCTGCCAGCTTGCGCAGGCGCGCCGCCTGGTCAGGATCAGTCGCCTCGTATTGGTCGGCCATTCGGCGCAATTCCTGACGCGCGCCGACCACCGAATGGGCCATCGCAGCAAGCTCGCGCTGCAACGCGCCTGCGCCATTCGCGAGGCTGCTTGCCAGCGTGTGCAACGCGCGCCGCAGCGAGGTGAGCGGCGCCTCGGGCCGCCGCAGGCTGTGCATCGGGCTGCTCATGACCGTACCTCCCTGGAAGCCTGCGGCCGCGCGATCCGGCTGCCCTCGAGCAGTCGCTGACCGAGTTCGGGATCGATCACCGACCAGCGCAGCGCCAGCAGCCGGATCTCGCGTTCCGCTCTGGCCTGGCCGATGTCTTCCAGATGGTGCCAGACGGCACCGCCGGCGCGACGCAGCGTCGAACCGACCTGACCGAAAAGGCGGAGCGCTGCAGGTGGTGCGTCAGCGCGCAAGCGGGAGGTGGGCGCTTCGGAGTAGCTTGTAAACATCGTGGTGTCCTCGTCTGCCCGGTGCGACAGTGCACCGTTGGCCAAAGACTAAGGGTTTTCACCTAGATGCGGAAATTTCGACGAGGTATGGACCCATCACGCTGCTGAATGGGCAATTGACTGCGGCGCCGCTGATCGGGTCGGTGCCTTCGTCGGTGCGGAGACAGGCTCGCGCAGACGGGCTTCAACGGTTGCCGCAGCGCGCTGCACGGTGTCGCGCAGCCAACGCTGCGAGGCATCCTGCTCGTGGCGGCGGTGCCACAGCAGGCCGACGTCGATCGCCGGCAGATCGAATGGCAATGGCCGGCTGGCCAGCCGGGGCGCCAGGCCGGTGGCTGGCACAAAGCTGCGCGGCAGCACCGTCAAAAGATCCGAGTTCACCACCGCCGCAGCCGCGGTCGCAAACTGGTCGACCGATACCGCGACCCGTCGACTGCGCCCCAGCCGGCTCAGTTGCTCGTCGACGAAGCCTTTGGGTCGACCGGCAAAGTCGACCCGCAGGTGATCGGCGGCGCAGTAGCTGTCCAGCGTCAGCGCACCGGGAGTCGCCAACCGATGGCCGGCGCGCATCACGCACTGGTAGCTGCAGCTGTAGAGCGGTTCGAGACAGCTCAGAGCGGTTTCGCCGGCAAAACGCAACTCTGCGGCAACTTCGGGAAAAAATCCGATCGCCGCGTCGATGGCGCCTTGCTCGAGCAGTTCGCGCGGGTCGCGAGACGACAAGCCGACGACTTTCAAGCGCACCGGCGACTGCAGCTCGCGCAAGGCATCAAGCAGCACCGGAACAAGCAGTGCGGCCGTTGCATCGGCCATCGCGAGAACAAACTGCCGGTCTTCGCTCGCAGGGTCGAAGTCCTGCGGTACGAAGGCTTGTTGCAGGTCGTTCAGCGCTCGCCGGACCACCGGCCACAGTTGCACTGCATGCGTCGTCGGCGCCATTCCGGCCGGACCGGGAACGAACAACTCTTCGTGCGTGGCCTGACGCAGGCGGCGCAGCGCATTGCTGACCGCAGGTTGCGTCATCGACAGCCGATCCGCAGCGCGAGTGACATTGCGCTCGACCATCACGCAGTCGAATACCCGCAAAAGGTTCAGATCGAGCGTGCGGAAATTCATCGGGCGCATCGCGTCCTCGCTGGTCGTGTGGTGTCTCCTGCGGCTGCTTTCTTTCAGTGCATTCTAAGGGAAAACCCTTGGTACGGTCGAGCGCGCCTCAGAGAAACCGCATCAACTGTGGCGCCAGCCGCTTCAATGCCTCCAGCAGTTCCGCCTCTTCCCGGCCAAACGAAAAATCGGCGAAATCGAATCCTGGGCCGACGGTGGTGGCAGGGCCTGCGGAGCAGAGCTGGGCCGTCGCTGTCGCGCTGTCATCGGCGGATTTTCAGCCCGCGCCGGAGGTCGACGCTCAGCGAAGGCTGGCCATAGAATGGCGCCCCGCCTGCGCGGCCGCGGACCATCGGAACAGTCCGCGGCCGTCGCTGTCCGCCACCCGCAACGTCGGCGCCGGTCCTGATCCGAGCGGCCACCGATCGTCTGCCGAATCTGCAACATGAACCGCAACCTCGTTCGCCTGGCCGGCTGCCAGGGCCTGCTGCTGACGAACAACATCATCTTCATCGCGATCAACGGCCTGATCGGCTTGAGCCTGGCGCCGGTCGCGTGGATGGCGACCTTGCCGGTGATGGGTTATGTGGTCGGCGGCGCGCTGAGCACGCCGCTGGTCGCACGCAGCCAGTCGGCGTGGGGGCGGCAGGTCTCGTTCCAGATCGGCCTCGGCGTCGCGGTGCTGTCGGCACTGCTCGGCGCCTATGCGGTGTGGATCCAGAGTTTCTGGCTGCTGGTCGGCGCGACGGTGGTCGCCGGCTACTACAACGCGAATGGGCAGTTGTACCGCTTTGCCGCTGCCGAACTGACGCCACCGGAGTCGCGCGACAAGGCGATCTCGCTGGTCCTCGCCGGTGGGCTGATCGGCGCCTTCGTCGGACCGCTGATCGCGACGCACACTCGCGAGCTGACCGTCGTGCCATTCATCGGCGCCTACCTCGCGCTGGCAGTGGTGGCCGTGGTCGCGATGCTGCTGATGGCCGGCATCCGTTTTCCGGTGGTGCCACGCCCCGCAGCCGGCAGTGACCGCGGCCGGCCACTGGCGCAGATCATGCGCCAGCCGGTCTTCATCGTCTCGACAATGGGCGCGGCCTTCGGTTATGGCGTGATGAACCTGCTGATGGCGGCAACGCCGCTGGCGATGCAGGTCTGCAGCCTGCCGTTCGAGGATGCGGCGCTGGTGCTGCAGTGGCACGTGATCGGCATGTATGCGCCAGGATTCTTCACCGGCCACCTGATCCGCCGCTTCGGCAGCCTGCCGATCATGGCCGTCGGCGTGCTGCTGAATGCACTGTGCATCGCGATCGCGCTGTCCGGCGTCGAATTGCAGCAGTTCGTGATCGCTTTGTTCGTGCTCGGCGTCGGCTGGAATTTCCTGTTCACCGGCAGCACCAGCCTGGCGCTGAAATCCTGGGCTGCCGAGGAAAAGGATAGGGTGCAGGGCGCGATCAACTTCTGCGTCTTTTCGGTGATGGCGCTGACCTCGTTTGCCTCCGGCGCGCTGCTGACGACGCAGGGCTGGCAATGGCTCAATATCGGTTCGCTGCTGCCGGTCGCGGTGACCGGGCTCGCGGTGGCCTGGTTGCTGTTGCGCGAGCGCCGGGGGCAGGTGGCCGTCGCCGCGCAGCCCTGAGCGCGGCTCGGCTACCGTTCTTCAGCGTTGCGACAGCGCCGGGCCCGGTGCGGGCTCTTCCTGCGGCACCAGCACCCACAGCAGCAGGTAGAGGAAGCCGCCAGTGCCACCGACCAGCAGCAGCAGCACGAACAGCAGGCGGATCGCCCACGATTCGAGCCCGCTCAGTTGCGACAGCCCGCCGCAGACGCCGCCGAGCCAGCGGTCGTCGCGGCTGCGCCGCAGGCTGTTGATCGTCGCAACGATCGGCGCCGGCGACGGGCTCGACGCACGCCCCTGCAGCACACGTGCCTTGGCACGGGCAAATTCGTCGTCCGACAAGACGCCGCGCTGGTGCAGTTCGCCCAGCCGGGCCAGTTCTTCGCTGTCCGTCATCGAGTACTCCTTCAGTTCGAGGAACAATGGTCAGAGCTTAACGAACCAGGGGTCGGCGGGTCCAGCGCGCTGCGACAGGCTGTCGTGAGCGGGGCATCGGTGGCACGATCATCCGACCGGCGGGCGAGGGCCGCAAGGCTGTAGCATCCGGTGCGAGGTCGACCCGGTCTGCGTCGGCGCCATCGAGGAAGCAGATGTCCTGCCTGACCACCCGATCCATGTCCACGCCGGCTGCGGCCTGTTTTCCAGCCGGGCAGCATGCAGCAGCGTCGTGAGTGATTGCGCCGATTGGCTGCCAGGCGGGCGACCGGCGTCTGCCGCGCGCCGCCGCTGGATGGCCGTCGCACTCGGCCGCACCTTGGCCGTCGGCCGGGCCTTGCCGAAGGTCCGTTGCGCAACCGCGTGGCTCGGCATCGCCGGTCTTGGCGGCTGTGCGCTGCGGGTCGGCTCGCTGCCGGCGGTTGCCGACCATCTGCCCGACCAGGTCGATCTCGACGCGACGCCGTTTTTTCCGCAGACCGCGTACCAGTGCGGGCCGGCGGCGCTGGCCACTGTGCTCGGAGCGATCGGCATCGCCGCCGATCCGCAGTGGCTGGCGCACCGCGTCTTCCTGCCAGCCCGTCAGGGCAGCCTGCAGGTCGAGATGTTGGGCGGTGCCCGCCAGGCCAGCGCGGTACCGACGCGCATACCGGGCCGGCTCGACGCAGTCTTGCTCGAGATTGCCGCCGGCCACCCGGTCGTCGTGTTGCAGAACCTCGGTTTCGATTTCGTCCCCGTCTGGCATTACGCGGTCGTCGTCGGCTATTCGTTGCCGCTGCAGCAACTGGTGCTCCGATCGGGCACGACACGGCGCGAAATCCTGCCGATGGCGCTGTTCGAGCACAGCTGGGTCAAGGCAGACCGCTGGGGCGTCGTCGTGCTGCCGCCGGGCGTCTGGCCGGCGACGGTGCAGGAGCCCGAGGTCGTCGAGGCCTGCATCGGTTTCGAACGTGCCGCACCGGCGCCGCTCGCGCAGCGCGCCTATGCCAGCGCGGTGCAGCGCTGGCCCGGCAACCTGGCATTGACGATGGGGCTTGGCAACACGGCATTTGCCGCCGGCAACAAGGTGCTGGCCGCTGACAGCTTCGAAACCGCGGCGCGCCGGCACCGCAGCGCACCGGCCTGGATCAACCTGGCCCGTACGCTGCTCGATGCCGGCCTGGCGGATTCCGCATGGCGCGCGGCACTCGAGGCCGAATACCTGAACGACCCGGCGTGGCGGCGCGAAACCACCGCGGTGTTGCGCGATGCGCGGGTCGCCCGGCGCGCCAACGGCAGCGGCCCGCGCAGCGGCTGACTCCGGGCGACGCGGGCCTCAGGCCGCCTGCGTGCCGCGATGCGCCCACGCGGTGGTGCGGCGCTCGATCAGCGAGAACAGCTCGTACATCGCCATCGCCATCACGCCGATCGTCACCAGACCGGCAAAAGCCAGCGACATCCGCTGCTGGCTGCCGGCGCTCTGCATCAGATAACCGATGCCGGAGTCTCCGGCAGTCATTTCGGCGAGCACGGTGCCGACGAAGGCCAGCGTGATCGCGATCTTCAGCGAGCCGTAGAAATACGGCATCGAGCGCGGCAGGCCGACCTTGATCAATACGTCCCAGCGGCGCGCGCCGAGCACGCGCAACACATCCTCGAGTTCGGGTTCGAGCGTTGCCAGCCCGGTGGCAATATTGACGGTGATCGGAAAAAACGAGATCAGGAAGGCCGTCAGCACGCCCGGGCCGAGGCCGATGCCGAACCAGACGACGAGGATCGGCACGACCGCCGCCTTCGGCACCGCATTGAAGGCGACCAGCAGCGGGTAGATCGCCGCATAGGCCATCCGCGAGCTGCCGACCAGGAAGCCGAGCAGCACGCCGACGATGATCGACAAGCCGAAGCCGAGCATCGTGACCCAGAAGGTTTTCCACGCTGCCTCGATCAGCGGCCCGGAAAACTCGGTGAACTGGATGCCGATCTGCCAAGGGCTCGGGAAGATGAACTCGGGAATCTCGAACAGCCAGCAGATCAGCTGCCAGAGCAGCAGCAGGATGGTCAGCAGGATCAGTGGCGACCAGCGTTCATAACGACGGCTGATGGTCATGTGGGGGACGATGCGACGGGAGCAGGAGAGGTTGCGGTGGTCTGGCGGATCGCGCCGATGTGGCCGCGCAGTTCATGCACGATCTCGGCAAATTCCGGCGTGTAGGTGACCTCGAGGTCGCGCGGCCGCGGCAGCTCGATGTTGCGTTCAACGACGAAGCGGCCCGGGCTCTTGCTCATCACGAACACCTTGTCGGCGAGGAAGACGCTTTCGCGCAGGTCGTGCGTGACCAGAATCACGTTGAAGCGCTGCTCGGCATGCAGGTCGCGCAGGATGCACCACAGTTCCTCGCGCGTGAACGCATCGAGGGCGCCGAACGGCTCGTCGAGCAGCAGCATCTTCGGTTCGTGGATCAGCGCCCGGCAGATGCTCGCGCGCTGTTGCATGCCGCCCGACAGCTGCCACGGAAACTGCCGCTCATAGCCGGCAAGGCCGACACTGGCGAGCAGCCGGCAGGCACGCTCCTCGAATTCCTTGCGCCTGGCCTTGAACTGGCTGCGGTAGGGCTCGACGATCTCCAGCGGCAGCAGCACGTTGTCGAGCGTCGTCCGCCAAGGCAGCAGGCTTGGCGCCTGGAAGGCCATGCCGCTGATCTTCAGCGGCCCGGTCACCGGCTCGCCGGCGATCCGGATGCTGCCGCGGCTGGGCATCTTCAGCCCGGTCGTCAACTTCATGAAGGTCGACTTGCCGCAGCCGGAAGGCCCGACGATCGCGATGAACTCGCCTTCGCCCAGTTGCAGCGAGATGTCCTCGACGGCGAAGCGCTGCTGCGCCAGCAATTCCTCGTTGTAGGCCAGCCAGACATTCTGGAAGTCGACGAAATGGCTCATGCCGTCACTTGCGGGCCGGCGGCAGCACGTTCAGCTCGGCCTTCGGCGGCAGGAAGGCATCGGTCCAGACGGCGGCCGGATCGACCCGCGTCTTGGTGCCGAAGGCATCCGAGACCTGAGAAGCCATCAGCGCAAGCCGGCCCGGCACGACGACGCCGAAACCTTCGGCGCGGGCGTCAGGGCTGGCAACGACGGAATCGATCGCCATCCGCAGCCGGCGCTTTTCGAGGTCGACATTGATGATGCCGTCGCGCGCCTTCACGTAGTCGATCGCCGGGTCGGGATTGGCCATCACTTCCTTCGCCCCCTTCGTGAAGGCCGACAGGAAGGCCTTCACCGCCTGCGGCTGCTCCTTGATCATCTTCGGCGTCGCGATGATCACGTTGCCATACAGCTTGACGCCGTGGGCCGCGTAGGGCAGCACGACGATGTCGGCCGGCTTCACGCCGCGCGCTTCGAGGTTCAGGATCGACGTGAACGAGAAACCGGTGATCGCATCGACGTCGCCGCGCACCAGCATCGTCTCGCGCAGCGGCGGGTCCATGCTGGTCCACTGCACGTTGCCGACGCTGTTGGCCTTAGCGAAGATCGGGAAGGCCCGGCGGCCGGCATCGAAACCGGGAGCGCCGAGGTTCTTGCCGGCGAGGTCGGCGGGCTTGCTGATGCCGCTTTTCTTCAGCGCCAGCACCGCGGCCGGCGTATTGTTGTAGACCATCATCACCGCGACCGGCTTGTTCGGCGCGTCGGGGTTGTTGGCGTGGAATTCCATCAGCGCGGCCAGATCGGCGAAACCCATGTCATAGGTGCCGGAGGCGACGCGTGTGACGGTGCCGCCGGAACCGTTGCCGGCATCGATCGTCACGTCGAGGCCGGCGTCCTTGTAATAGCCCTTTGCGGCGGCGGCGAGGAACAGCGCCGAGGGCCCCTCGAAGCGCCAGTCGAGCTGGAACTTGATCGGGGTCTGGGCAACGGCGGGCAGCGCAAGCAGGACGGCGGCGCCGACCAGCAGGCGGCGCAGCAAATTCGGGGAAGACATCGGGAACGGCTCCGGAGGGTTTGTGAACGGACCCCTGGATTGTGCAATTTGCGTGCGCGGTTTTTCCCTGGGAATTGCACCACGATGGGGTCGCGCGGCCGCCACAGCACCAGAAACGGTGCTCGACATCGGCGACGTGCTCTATATACTGTATGGAACAACAGTATGGGAGGCCACATGCAGATTCTCTACCGTGAAACCTATCGCCCGCGCCCGCTGCTGCAGTTGCCCGGATGGGTCGCTGCCATGTGGCGCTGGCTGTGAGTTGCCTGGCCTGAAATTAACTGCTCGCGGTCGCGGCCGCCGATGCCGCTTGGGTCGGACGCATCCGACGCACCAATGCGTTGGTCACTGATGGCTGGGCGCTGACCTGAACAGCACCATTGCTCCATGGAACGTCGCTGTTGATGCGGCGATCTTTCAACCAACGGAAACCGGCCGGCAGCTTGCCGCCGGACCGCAAAGGAGCAACAAAGATGGCATCGAACTTCAACCTCAAGAAAATCAGCGTCGCAGTTTGCGCGGCAGCAGCCAGCAGCTTCATGCTGATGCCGATGGCTGTTCACGCCGCTGGCGACGCCAAGCCCGCCGCGGCCGCCGACAAGACGATGATGCCGGCGTCGCACCCCGACCGCATGACCTACAGCGACCGCGAGATGTACAAGCCGTGGTCGAACGAGAAGGACGTGCTGAAGAATTCGCTGAAGGCCGGCCAGGACAAGGCGTTCTACAAGAAGGCTCTGAACGATGCCGGCTACCAGATCACCTCGATCAATGTCGAGAAGCCTGAAAAGGTCGAATACGAGGTCGTCAAGGGCGCCCATTCGTATGAAGTTCAGATCGACTTCGACAAGTCAGGCAAGGCGACCAAGGTCGACATCGACGGCAACCTGTGGCGTGCCGATTCGACCAAGGCCGCGATGCGCGGCAACAAGCTCGAAACCCCGCCAGCCTTCGTCGCCGACAACGAGCGCTTCAGCGACCGGGCGCGGATGAAGTCGTGGACGAGCGAGAAGGAGCAGCTCGAAAAGGCTCTGAAGCCGGGCCAGGATACGGCGTCCTACATGGCGCAGCTGAAAAAGCTCGGCTACCAGATCACCTCGACCAATGAGCGCGAGAAGGACTATGTCGAGTACGAGGTCGTCAAGGGCCAGAACAGCTACGAGGTGCAGATCGATCTGGAGGCCGGCAAGGGCAAGAAGGTCGATGTGACCACCAACATGTGGCAGTCCGACGCGACCGAGAAGGCGCTGGCGCAGTCGAGCGCCAAGATGACCACCAAATAATCCATCGAACAGGCCCGGCGCGCCGGGTCGAACGATCATCACCTGCACACCCGACGGACACCCGGGTCGTGCCTCGAGGCCGGAGCTGAATCTCCGGCCTTTTTTGCGTTCCAAGATCTGCTCCGGGTAAACCCGAGCTCGCTTTTCGATTCGACGATCCGTATACTGAACGTCAATCGGCAGGTTCACAGTTGAGACCGCCGCAGCCACAGGAGGCCCCCGATGTTCCCGAAAAATGCCTGGTACGTTGCCTGCACGCCCGATGAAATCTCAGCCAAGCCGCTGGGCCGCAAGATTTGCAACGAATCGATGGTTTTCTACCGCAGCGGCCCCGACGGCCGCGCCGCTGCGCTGGAAAATTTCTGCCCGCACCGGGGTGCGCCGCTGTCATTGGGCAATGTCGTCGATGGCAAGCTGGTCTGTGGCTATCACGGCCTCGAGATGGGTTGCGACGGCAAGACGATTGCAATGCCAGGCCAACGCGTGCGCGGCTTTCCGGCCATTCGCGCCTATCCGACGATCGAGCGCTACGGCTTCGTCTGGGTCTGGCCCGGGGATCCGGCGCTGGCCGACGAAGGCAGGCTGCATCGCCTCGAGTGGGCGGACAACCCGGACTGGGCCTATGGCGGCGGCATGTTCCACATCAACTGCGACTACCGGCTGATGATCGACAACCTGATGGACCTGACGCACGAGACCTACGTCCACGCCACGAGCATCGGGCAACCCGAGATCGACGAGACGCCGACGACGACGAAGATCGAGGGCGACGAGGTGATCACCAGCCGGCACATGGAAAACATCATGGCGCCGCCGTTCTGGCGGATGGCGTTGCGCGGCAACCAGCTGGCCGACGATGTGCCGGTCGATCGATGGCAGATCTGCCGATTCACGCCGCCCAGCCATGTGCTGATCGAAGTCGGTGTCGCGCATGCCGGCAACGGCGGCTACGACGCCGACGCCAAGGTCAAGGCGTCGAGCATCGTCGTCGACTTCATCACGCCGGAAACCGATACCTCGATCTGGTATTTCTGGGGCATGGCGCGCAACTTCAAGCCGCACGACGAGGCGCTGACCGCCAGCATCCGCGAAGGCCAGCGCAAGATCTTCAGTGAAGACCTCGAGATGCTCGAGCGGCAGCAGCAGAACCTGCTCGCCCATCCGGACAGGCAACTGCTGAAGCTGAACATCGACAGTGGCGGGGTGCAGTCGCGCAAGATGATCGACCGCATCCTCGAGGCCGAACGCGCCGCCGCGGCGCCGGCCTGAACGCCGATCAATTTTCCTGCAGAGGATCTCCCGATGAATGTGTCTGACCTTCAGGTCCGGGTTGCCCGCAAGGCGACCGAGGCCGTCGATATCGCGACCTTCGAGCTGGTCAATGTCGACAACCGTCCATTGCCGGCGTTTTCCGCCGGCTCGCATGTCGATGTCCATCTGCCGAACGGCGTGACCAGGCAATATTCGCTGTGCAACGATCCGGGCGAGTCGCATCGCTACCAGATCGGCGTATTGCGCGATCCGGCGTCGCGCGGCGGTTCGGTCGCGATGCACGAGCAGGTCCGTGAGGGCGATGTGCTGCACATCAGCCCGCCGAAAAACCATTTCCCGCTGGCCAGCAAGGCCAGACACCACGTGCTGCTGGCCGGTGGCATCGGCGTCACGCCGATACTGTGCATGGCCGAGCGGCTGGCGGTGACCGGCGCATCGTTCGAAATGCACTACTGCACGCGCTCGCCCGAACGCACCGCATTCCGCGAGCGCATCGAGCGCTCGTCGTTCGCCTCGCAGGTGGCCTTCCATTTCGACGATGGCCCTGCCGAGGACAAGCTCGATATCGGGCCGCTGCTGGCGCCGGTGCGGCCTGGCGTGCACCTCTATGTCTGCGGGCCGAAGGGTTTCATGGACTGGCTGCTCGGCGCTGCGCGCGATGCCGGCTGGCCGGCAGAACAGCTGCACTATGAGTTTTTTGGCGCCGAGGTTGTCAAGTCGGACAGCGATGCCGGCTTCGAGGTCAAGCTGGCCAGTTCGGGCAAGGTGATTCCAGTCGCGAAGGAACAGACGATCGTCGCGGCGCTCGCGGCAGCCGGAATCGAGGTGCCGACCTCGTGCGAGCAGGGCGTCTGCGGCACCTGCCTGACGCGGGTGCTGGAAGGCCAGCCGGACCACAAGGACATGTACCTGACACCCGAGGAGCAGGCGGCGAACGACCAGATGACGCCGTGTTGTTCGCGCTCGCTGTCACCGATGCTGGTGCTCGATCTCTGACGCGGGCCGCCTAACGATGAACGACCAGGCCGGATCCGGACACATCGACCTGCGCGACCAGCCGGGCCACCTGATCCGGCGTGCCCACCAGATTGCGATTGCCGTTTTCCATCACCACCTCGGACGGGAGGTCACGCCGATCCAGTATGCGGTGTTGCGCATCCTGCAGGACAGCCCGGGCATCGACCAGGTCACGCTGGCCCGTCAGGCCGCGCTCGACACCTCGACGACGGCCGATATCGCCGCGCGGCTGGATGCCAAGGGCTGGATCGAACGCCAGGTACTGGCGCGCGGACAACGCAGCCTGCGCCTGACGCCGCAAGGCGCTGCCATCTTGGCTGAACTGGTGCCGGCCATCCGTTCTGTTCAGGCCGAACTGCTCGGCCGCCTGGCCGATGACGAACAGGCCGAACTTTTGCGGCTGCTGCGCAAGTTCGCCGGCGAGGACGCGGCCGCCGACGAGTAGGCGGCCGGCGCGGCGGTCAGGCCGTCGCGACTCCGCGGCGTGCCGGGCGCGCCTGCGACCTGCGCAACTGCACCCGCAGCGCCGCCCAGGCGCCGGCGACGATGCCCGCGGTGGCGAGTGCTGCGCCAGCCGACAGCGTCGACAGGCCGGTCAGCCCCTGGCCGATCGAGCAGCCCATTGCGGTGACGCCGCCAAAACCCATCAGCGTGCCGCCGATCAGGTGATTGACCAGTTCGCCGGGCGACTGGAAATTCTCGAGCCGGAAATCGCGGCGCAGCAGCGCCGACAACACGCTGCCGAGCAATACGCCGACGACCAGCATCACGCCGAAGGTCGCAACGGTGTTCTTGTCGCTCCACAACATCAGCAGATCGAGCGTATTGGCCAGCGGCGCGGTAAAACTCAGCGCTTCGGGCCGATTCGTCTGCGTGCCGAGCCAGGCGGCTTCGAGCGTCTCGGGATGTTCGGCGGCAAAACCGATGTGGCCGGTCAGGTACCAGGCCGCCGGCACCAGCAGGCCGATCAGCGCGCCGCCGAGCCAGTGGGACACGTTCATCGTGCCGCGGTTGCGCCGCAGCCACCAGACAACGGCGACGCAGAAGCCACCGATGATCAGCCAGCGCAGCGGGCCGGCGGCGATATCGGTCGCTGCGGCGAGCAGCGAGCCGCCGTCCTGCGGCATGCCGAGCGCGACCGCCTTCGACTCCAGCCCCTGCACGCGGGCCTCGGCGAACAGGCCGCGCAGCGTCATCGCCGCGGTGATTGCCGCGACCAGCAGCGTGACGACCGCCCGCATGTCACCCGAGCCTGCCTTGACCAGGCTGCGCTGCGGGCAACCGCGCGCGAGGATCATGCCGTAGCCGAACAACGCGCCGCCGACCAGATAGGACAACCAGACGAAGCGCTCGTTCAATGCATTGGTCCGGCTGATATCGAACAGGTTGAACTGGACCAGCAACTGCGTGCCGATTGCGGCCGTTGCCAGCGCAATCAGCCAGCTCGACAGACGTGCCGGCTGGCGCGCTTCGACCCAGTCGGCAATCGCGCCGCGAACGCAGAAACGCGACCATTGGCCGAGCGCGCCAAAGACGATTCCGAGCGCTAGCCCGCCGAGGACGACCCATTGGGTCGATTGCAAAACCGCTGCTGAATCCATTGCCGCACCCGCTATCCGCCAAGACCGGTATTTTCCCTTGTCTCGGAGTTTTTTGCTTGGCGCGGCGTTTTTTCACGATGTGGTCTGGCCGGTGGTTTGGCGAAACAGACCGATGCGTAGAACAACGTGGCTTGGCAGCCGCTTTTCCGGCTCAAGTTTTGGGGCCTGCCGAGAACAATCGTGGAGCACCGGGAGGTGGTGCTCCGCCATGGCCGACCAAGGTACAGAAGACAAACCATTACCAGCGTCAGCGCGCAAGATCAAGAAGGCGCGCGAGGACGGCAACCTGCCGCGGTCGCAGGATTTCGGCCATTTCGCGGCGATCGCGGCGGGCGGCTCGGCGCTGTTCGTGCTGGCGCCGCAGCTGGCCGACTGGTTGAAACAGCTGCTGGCCGAGGCGCTTCGCTTCGATTCGGCGATGGTGATGCAGACCAGCGCGATGACCGAGCGCCTGAATGAACTGGTGCTGAAGCTGCTGGTTGTCGTGCTGCCGCTGGGCATCCTGATGGCCAGCGTCGCGGTGGCCGCCTCGCTGGCGGTCGGTGGCTGGAACTTCAGCATCAAGGCGCTGCAGCCCAAATTCTCCAAATTCAATCCGATCACCGGGCTGCCGCGCATCTTCCAGAAGCAGCAACTCATCAACGCGCTGAAGGCCTGTCTGCTGGCGGTGCTGCTGGCGACCGTCGGCGGCTTCTACCTGAAGCTGCACGTGCTCGACTTCGCCGCGATGCTCGGCATGGCGCTGCCGACCGCCATCGGCCACATGGCAAGCACCATCCTGTACGGGCTGATGTTCATGCTGCTGGTGATCGCCGCCTTTGCGCTGGTCGACGCGCCGCTGCAGCGCTGGTTGCACCTGTCGCGGCTGAAGATGAGCCACAACGAGGTCAAGCAGGAGCACAAGCAGGCCGAAGGCAGCCAGGAGATCAAGAGCAAGATCCGGCAGCTGATGCGCGAGGCCTCGCGCAAGCGGATGATGGCCGCGGTGCCGGGCGCCGACCTCGTCGTGATGAACCCGACCCACTATGCGGTCGCGCTGAAATACGACGAGGCGAAGATGGGTGCACCGCGCGTCGTCGCGAAGGGCGCCGATCTGATCGCGCTGGCGATCCGCGACCTCGCGAAGGAATCGAAGGTGCCGGTGCTGCAGGCGCCGGTGCTCGCGCGTGCGCTGTATGCGCACGGTGAACTGGACCGCGAGATTCCGGCCGCGCTGTTCGGCGCGGTCGCCCAGGTGCTCGCCTACGTCTACCAGCTGCGTGCCGCGATGGCCGGCAAGGCCGCGATGCCGCCCGCACTGCCCACGCTCGACGTGCCGCCAGAACTCGACCCCCACCACGACAAGACCGACGCAACGGAGCAACCCGCATGAATCCCTTGCTGATCAAGCTGCAGACGATGGTCGGCGCCAACGGCAGCGCCGCCAGGGCGTTGATGGCGCCGCTGTTCATCATCCTCGTGCTGGCGATGATGGTGCTGCCGCTGCCGCCTTTTGCGCTCGACCTGCTGTTCACCTTCAACATCGCAATGGCGCTGATGGTGATGGTGGTCGCCGCCTACATGGTGCGGCCGCTCGATTTCGCGGTCTTCCCGACGGTGATCCTGCTGACCACCTTGCTGCGGCTGTCGCTGAACGTCGCATCGACGCGGGTCGTGCTGATCGAAGGCCATACCGGCCCGGGCGCGGCCGGCGCGGTGATCGAATCCTTCGGCCACTTCCTGATTGGCGGCAATTTTGCGGTCGGCCTGATCGTCTTCGCGATCCTGGTCGTCATCAACTTCATCGTCATCACGAAGGGCGCGGAGCGGATCGCCGAAGTCGGCGCGCGCTTCACGCTCGATGCGATGCCCGGCAAGCAGATGGCGATCGATGCCGACCTGAATGCCGGCCTGATCGACGACAAGGAAGCGAAGCGCCGCCGCCGCGAAGTCGGCGAGGAGGCGGAATTTTTCGGCTCGATGGACGGCGCGAGCAAATATGTGCGCGGCGACGCGATGGCCGGCCTGCTGATCCTGTTGATCAACATCGTCGGCGGATTCGTGATCGGCGTTCTCCAGCACGACCTCAGTGCATCGCAGGCCGCCAGCACCTATGTGCTGCTCGCCGTCGGCGACGCGCTGGTTGCGCAGATTCCGTCGCTGCTGATCTCGGTTGCGGCGGCGATGGTCGTCTCGCGGGTCGGCAAGGAGCAGGACGTCGGCAGCCAGATCGCGGCCCAGGTATTCGCATCGCCGCGTTCGCTGGCGATCACCGCCGGCGTGATCGGCCTGCTCGGCGTCATCCCGGGCATGCCGCACCTGGTCTTCCTGCTGATTGCAGGCGGCGCCGCCTACGCGGCCTGGAGCATGCACCGCCGCCAGCAACGTGCGAAGGCGGCACCGCCGCCGGCGCCGGCTGCCGCTCCCGAGGCGAACGGCGAGGCCAGCTGGGACGATCTGCAGCCGGTCGACACACTCGGGCTGGAAGTCGGCTACCGCCTGATCGCGCTGGTCGACAAGGCCCGCGAAGGCGACCTGCTCGCGCGCATCAAGGGTGTGCGCAAGAAGTTTGCGCAGGACGTCGGCTTCCTGCCGCCGTCGGTCCACATCCGCGACAACCTCGAGCTGAAGCCGAGCATGTACCGGCTGACGCTGCGTGGTGCGGTGGTCGGCGAAGGCGAGGCCTTCCCGGGCATGTTGCTGGCGATCAATCCGGGCGGCGCGACGACGCAGCTGATCGGCACCAAGACGACCGATCCGGCGTTCGGCCTGCCGGCGGTGTGGATCGAGGAACGGCAGCGCGAAAGTGCCCAAATGGCCGGATTTACCGTCGTTGATTGCTCGACTGTCGTCGCGACCCATCTTTCACACTTGATGCAGCTCCATGCGGCCCGTTTGCTCGGCCGTGTCGAGACCCAGCAGCTGGTCGACCACGTCACCAGGCTGGCCCCCAAACTGATCGAGGATGTGGTTCCGAAAATGGTTGGCATCGCCGCACTGCAGAAGGTCCTCCAGCTGTTGCTGGAAGAAGGCGTGCACATCCGCGACATGCGCTCGATCATCGAGAGCCTGGCCGAGGAGGCCGCAACGGTGGCCGATCCGGCCGAGCTGGCGCGGCGCATCCGCATCCACATGGCGCCGGCGATCCTGCAGCAGATTTATGGGCCGGTGCGCGAACTCGACGTCATTGCGCTCGAACCCGATCTCGAGCGGCTGGTCACGCAAGCCCTCAATTCACCGCATGGCGCGGCGCTCGACCCTGGCGTTGCCGAAACCCTCAGCCGCAGTGCCAGCGAATCGGCGCGCCGCCAGGAGGACCTCGGACTGCCGGCCTGTCTGCTGGTGCCGGACCTGATCCGCGCGCCGATGTCGCGGCTGCTCAAACGTGCCGCGCCGCGCCTGAAGGTGCTCGGCCACAGCGAAATCCCAGATACCCATTCGATCCGCATCGGCTCGGTGATCGGCGGTACGGCATGAGAGACGCCGCCCGCCATCACCAACCGATCGAGCGCCGCAAGGCATGCACCGGAGACACTGCATGAACGTCAAACGATTCACCGCGCGCACGTCGCGTGATGCACTGAACCTGGTCCGCCAGGCCTTCGGCGAGGATGCGGTGGTGCTGTCGACCAAACCCTGCGACGACGGCATCGAGGTGATGGCAATGGCGCCGGAAAGCGTCGCCCACATCGAGCGGATTGCCGCCAGCGGCGCTGCGTCGGCGCAGGCCGGCGAGTCGCGGCCGGCCCGGTTGCCGCTCGAGGCACGCGCCGCGATGCGTGCCAGCGAGCGCATCGAGCCGATGCGCCCGGCCGCCACGCCGGTCGAATCCGACGTGCAGCAACTGGCGATGAGCACGCTGTCGTTCCAGGACTATGTGCGCGAGCGGATGCTGAAAAAACGCGAAGCCGAGATGCGCGCACAGGCCCAGGCCGCCGCGGCACCGGCGCCCGCCGAGCCGCAGCGCTCGCGCAGCCGCGCCGAGCCGGCCGCGGCGCGGGCCGCGGCTGCGGCCCCGGCGCAGCCGGTGCGCCAGCGCCGCGAGCCGCCGGTGCTGCGCGATGAACTGTCGATGCCGCAACGTTTCGACGATTCACGGTCGGCCGCCTTCGGCGAAGCTGCCGCTGCGCCGCAGGGCCGCCGCGATCAACAGGACATGATGAACGAGCTGCGCTCGATGAAGGGTCTGATCGAGGAGCGGTTCGGCGCGCTCGCCTTCATGGAGAAGATGCAGCGCCAGCCTGCGCAGGCGCGGCTCAGCCAGCGGCTGCTCGACTGCGGCTTCTCGCCGGCGCTGATCCGCAAGCTTGCCGAAGGCATGGGCCCGGAAGTCAGCGACGAGACGAGCTGGGCCGCGGCGGTGCTGGAGCGCAATCTGCACACCGCCGAGCACCAGGCGCCGCTGGAAGACCAGGGCGGCGTGCTGGCGCTGGTCGGCCCGACCGGCGTCGGCAAGACGACGACGACCGCCAAGATCGCCGCTGCCTTTGCAACAAAACATGGCGCGGCCAACCTCGGGCTGATCACGCTCGACGCCTACCGCGTTGCGGCCCACGAGCAGCTGCGCGCCTACGGCCGCATCCTCGGCGTGCCGGTGCATACCGCGCACGACCGCGCGTCGCTGGAGGACCTGCTCGAGCTGCTCGCCGGCAAGAAGATGGTGCTGATCGATACCGCGGGCATGGCGCAGCGTGACGCGCGCACGAAGGAATTGCTGGAGATGCTGTCGCACCGCAGCATCAAGAAATTGCTGGTTGTCAATGCGGCCGCGCAGGGCGAGACGATCGAGGACGTGCTGGTGTCCTACCAGGCGAACCAGGCGCGCGGCATCGTGTTGTCGAAGATCGACGAGGCGGTCAAGCTCGGCCCGGCGCTCGACGCGATCATCCGCCATCGCCTGACCGTGCTGGCCGTTGCCAACGGCCAGCGGGTGCCGGAGGACTGGCACCGGTTGTCGGCCCATGCGCTGGTGCAGCGCGCGGTGCGTGCAGTTGCCGCACCGGCCTGGAAGGTCGCTGCCGACGAAGTCAATCTGGTGTTCTGCGCGCCGCAGAACCAGCCGCCGCTGCGCCAGAACGGCCGCGATGCCGCGATGCAGGCCTGATCGACGACCGACCGCCCACTGACCCAGCCTCCATGACCGAATCCCTTCGTCGCCCGCAAGACCAGGCCGATGGCCTGCGCCGGCTGTTTGCCCGCACCCAGGCACGTTTTCTGCCGGTGGCATCGAATCCGCACATGACATTCGGCGGCGTGATGCTCGAGCGCATCTGCACCGCGCTGGCGAGTTACGGCGCCCACACGCTGGTCGTCGACGCCGCGGAGCGCGCGCCGCAGCCGAAGGAGTGGTCGGTGATGGAACTCGGCGAATGCGTCGAGCCCCTGTCGGCCGACGTCTCCTACCTGGCGGCGCGCGGCTTGCCGCTGCGTTTTGTCGACACCCATGGCTCGGCGACCGGTTTTCTGCACGCCGCCGCCGATGCCTGCCCGCAGGCCGACATCGTGCTGGTCCATGCCGGTGCGACCGACCTGTGCCGGATCTTCGGCCGCGCCGACCCGGCCCGTTGCGCCCAGCCGCTGGTGCTTGCCGACGAACATCCGGCCAGCGTCACCCACGCCTATTCGAACATCAAGCTGCTGAGCCAGCGCGGCGGCCATGCGGTGCAGGACCTGCTGCTCAGCGCTGGCCGGCAGTCGCGCCGGGCCGAGCGGATCATCCGCCAGCTGGCGCGCTGTGCCGACGATTTTCTTGCCGCCGCATTGCGCGAGACGCTGCGCGTCGATCCCGCCTGCCCGCCCCACGAGGCGAGCGACGAGGCGCTGCTGGCCTGGGCCCGCGGCGTGATCCGCTCGGCAACCCCTTCGGCGCTGGCGTCGCCACAGGCTGATCCTGCCTGGTCATCGGCGGTCGCGAGGGCCTACCGGGCCACCGATGCCGCGATGGCTTTGAACTGATTTACCCGGAGTAGCGCATGTACACCGCAAAAGGTCGTCTCGACGTCAATACGATGCTGAAGCAGTACAGCCCGCTGGTGCGCAGGCTGGCGCACCAGATGATCGCCAAGCTGCCGGCCAACGTCGAGATCGACGACCTGATCCAGGTCGGCATGATCGGCCTGACCGATGCCTTGAGCCGCTTCGACAGCGACCAGGGGGTGCAGTTCGAAACCTTCGCGACGCAACGCATCCGCGGTGCGATGCTCGACGAACTGCGCGGCAACGACTACCTGTCGCGCGGCACCCGCAAGCACCAGCGCAGCATCGAGACCGCGGTGCACAAACTCGAGCAGAAACTCGGCCGGGCGCCGCAGGAAAGCGAGATCGCGAAGGAGATGGGGCTGTCGCTCGCCGACTACCAGGAACTGCTCGGCAAGGTTCGCGGCACGCAGCTGGTCTATCTGGAGGACATGTCGGGCGATGACGGCGACAACGATTTTCTCGATCGCCATGTCGCCGACGAGTCGCTGAATCCGCTGGCGCAGCTGCAGGATCATCGGATGCGCGAGGCGCTGGTCGAGGCGATCAAGCTGCTGCCCGAGCGTGAGCAGTATGTGATGAGCATGTATTACGAACACGACATGAACCTGAAGGAAATCGCCGCGGTGCTGAAGGTGACCGAATCGCGCGTCTGCCAGCTGCACAGCCAGTCGATCGCACGATTGCGCGTGAAGCTGCGCGAGTTCTGAACGAAGCCGCGCCAGCCGCCCGATGTTGCGCCTGGCGTTTCGATGGCCTTTGCCGGCCCTGCTGGTCTGGCTGGCGGCGTGGATCGTCTATCGCCAGCTCGCGCAGATCGCGGTGGAGCCGGCGTTTGCAGCATTGATTGCCGCAGGCCTGGCCGGAGTGGCCGCGCTGGCTGCCGGCACGCGCTGGCGCCGTCTCTTCATCGCGGCCGGGTTTCCGGTCTCGCTGCTCGCCGCCGGCAGCCTGACCGGCTGGTCGGCGCTCGCCTGGCTCGCCCCCTTGCTGCTGTTGCTGCTGCTGTACCCACTCGCCAGTTGGCGCGATGCACCGCTGTTCCCGACTCCGCAAGCTGCCTTGCGCGGCATTGCAGAAATCGCGCCGCTGGCGCCCGGTGCGCGCATCGTCGACGCCGGCTGCGGGCTTGGCGCCGGCCTGGCGGAGCTGCAGCGCCGCTATCCGCAGGCCAGGTTGACCGGGCTCGAATGGAGCTGGCCGCTGACGATCGCCTGCCGCCTGCGCTGCCGCTTCGCGACGGTGTTTCGGGCCGACATCTGGCGTGCCGACTGGTCCGGCTTCGAGATGGTCTACCTGTTCCAGCGGCCCGAGAGCATGGCGCGCGCAGTGGCGAAGGCGCGGCAGGAACTGGCACCCGGCGCCTGGCTGGTCAGCCTCGAATTTGCTGCCACCGGCCTGCAGCCCGACGCCCGCATCGAAGCGGTCGACGGCAAGCCGGTCTGGCTTTACCGCGCACCGTTTGTCGATGCCGGCAGCGCAACGCGACGTGGTTCGTCGGTGACGACGAAATCGGCCACATCGTCGAGAACCGGCGCCAGCCAGCGCAACGGCCAGGCAAAGGCGCCGAGCAGCGTGACGTGATTGACGCGTCGGTAAACCCGCTGGGTCACCGGCACGCCGGCGTCACGCAGCCGTGTGGCCATCTGGGCCGCATTGCGTTGCGGGTCGACCAATGTGTCGTCACCGGCTGCGCCGATGAAGGCAGCGGGTGACCCAGGGCCGGCAAAGTCGATCGGCTGCGAGTTCGGCGGATAGTCCGGGTGGTGGAATACCGGCTTGACGTCGGGATTGCTGATCGGCAGAAAATCGTAGGGACCGGCCAGGCCGATCCAGCCGGCCAACTGCTTCGGGTCCGAGCCCTGCACGCGCAGCCAGCGGCCGTCGAGCGCGAGCATCGCCGCGTTGTAGGCGCCGGCGCTGTGGCCCATCACGAACACCCGCTGCGGATCGGCGCCGAGTTCGCTTGCATGGCGCAAACCGTAGGCGAGGGCGCGTGCGCTGTCGCGCAGGAAATCGGGATAACGCACTTCCGGGTAGAGCCGGTAGTCGGCGATCAGCGCCAGCACCCCGCGCGCGGCCAGCGCCTCGCCGACAAACTTGTAATCGGCGCGTTCGCCGGTGTTCCATGAACCGCCGTAGAAAAATACGACCATCGGCAAACCGCTCGCCGGTGCGGCGCCCGAAGGGCGGTAGACGTCAAGGCGCTGCCGCGCATGCTCGCCATAGGCGATGCCTTGGGTGAACCGGCTGCGCTCCGGGACGACGGCATTGAGCGTTGCGATCGGCGACGCGCAGGCCGCAAGCAGCGTCGCCGTGGCAATGACAAGCAGGGGATACATAAGGGCTTTCGGTGGCATCCGTGCTGTTACGCAGCAGGGCGCGTCGTGGATGCATCGAACGCGCGCCGTGAACGATCGGCGTTGGGCGGGGTCGATCTCTTTCGACGATCAAAATACCATCCGCATGAGACTTCCCGACCGACCTTTCGATGCCGTGCCCGGCGCACGGCTGCTGCTCGCGATGCTGGCCGGCAGCTGGCTGCTGCTGGCTGCACTGCCGCCGGCCGCGGCCGCCGACGCGGCGATGCGGGGCGACGCCATCGTTGCCGCGGCCTACCTCGACCCGGTCGACCGCTATGGCCACTTTGCGCTCGGCAAGCCGCACGAATATGCGCGGGTCAGCGCGACCACCGGCAGCGGCCGGCAACTGCAGTTCGAATTGCCGAAGGAGCTGGTCTTCGAGGACTTGCAGCCGCGCATCGTGACGCTGTCGGCCGGTGCCGAGCCGCAGCTGCTGACGATCGTCAGCGGGCGCGATGGCGGCGCCCGGTTGATGCTGCTGCGCCGCGACGGCGATCGGCTGCTGCCGGCGGCGCAGTCGGCACCGGTCGGCCGGTCGATGCGCTGGCTCAATCCGGTCGGCGTTGCCGACCTCGACGGCGACGGCCAGGCCGAAATCGCCGCGGTGCTCACACCACACATCGGCGGCACGTTGAAGGTCTACCGCCAATCGGGCGACCAGTTGATCGAGATCGCGGCATTGGCCGGCTTCTCGAACCATGTCTACGGTTCTGCCGAACTCGGCTTGTCGACCCCGCTGGCAGTCAACGGCCGGATGAGCCTGGTCGTGCCGGACAACGCTCGGCAACGGCTGCGCGTCGTCGCGCTCGCCGACGGCCGGCTGGTCGAAACCGCCAGCTGCCCGCTCGACGAGGCGCTGACAGGCGCGCTGCAGCCGCACAGCGATGGCCGCGTCGAACTGGTCGGCCGGGCCGGGCGGCGCCTGATCGATCTGACGAGCTGCCGGCGCTGAGGCTCGCGTCAGCCGCCGGCAGCTGCGCGGTCAGCCGAGCCGCTGCCGATGCCGCTCGATCTGCCGACGCACCTGCGCCGGCGCGGTGCCGCCGAGTACCTGCCGCGCATTCAACGATCCAGCCAGGCTGAGCACCTCGAAGACATCGTCGGTGATCGATGCGTGGAAGCCCTGCAGCGTTGCCAGCGGCAACTCACTCAGATCGACACCCTGGCCGATCGCCGCCTTCACCGCATGCGCAACAACCTCGTGCGCATCGCGGAACGGCAGACCCTTCTTGACCAGGTAGTCGGCGAGGTCTGTTGCGGTCGCATAGCCGCGCAAGGCTGCACGTTCCATCGCCTCGCGCTTGACGGTGATGCCGGCAACCAGTTCGCAGAAGATGCGCAGCGTGTCCTTCAGCGTGTCGACGGTGTCGAACAGCGGCTCCTTGTCTTCCTGGTTGTCCTTGTTGTAGGCCAGCGGCTGGCCCTTCATCAGCGTCAGCAGGCCCATCAGATGGCCGACGACGCGGCCGGTCTTGCCGCGGGCGAGCTCCGGCACGTCCGGATTCTTCTTCTGCGGCATGATCGAGCTGCCGGTGCAGAAGCGGTCGGCGAGGTCGATGAAGCCGAAGTTCTGGCTCATCCACAACACCAGCTCCTCGCTGAACCGCGACACGTGAACCATGCACAGGCTGGCGGCGGCAGTAAATTCGATCGCGAAATCGCGGTCGCTGACCGCATCGAGGCTGTTCTGGCAGATGCACGGCTCGCCATTCGCATCGACCATGCCGAGCGTGCGCGCAACCTGCTCGCGATCGAGCGGAAAGCTGGTGCCGGCCAGCGCCGCGGCACCCAGCGGCAGCCGGTTCGTGCGGCGCTCGACATCGGCCATCCGTTCGGCGTCGCGCGCAAACATCTCGACATAGGCCAGCAGGTGGTGGCCGAAACTGACCGGCTGAGCGACCTGCAGGTGGGTGAAGCCGGGCAGGATGACATCAGCGTTGGCATCGGCAACCTCGACCAGCGCACGCTGCAGCTCGCTCAGAAGCCCGCCGATCGATCGGATCTCGTCGCGCAGCCACAGCCGCACGTCGGTGGCGACCTGGTCGTTGCGCGAACGCCCGGTGTGCAGCCGTTTGCCGGCGTCGCCGACCAGCTGCGTCAGCCTCGCCTCGATGTTCAGATGCACGTCCTCGAGGTCGAGTTTCCATTCGAAGCGGCCGGCCTCGATCTCGTCGCGGATCTGCGCCAGGCCGCGACGGATTGCCGCCAGATCGTCGGCACTGATGATCTGCTGCGCCTCGAGCATCGCCGCGTGGGCGAGGCTGCCTTCGATGTCGGCACGCCACAGCCGCTGGTCGAAGTCGACGCTGGCGGTATAACGCTTGACCAGCTCGCTCATCGGCTCGGAGAACAGGGCGGACCAGGCTTCGGATTTCTTGTCGAGTTGATTGGCGGACATGGGCGGCAGCGGCCTCGGCGGCGCTTTCGTGGCAGAAGGAACCACCGGCAGCCACGGTTCGGTGCCGGTTGGTGTGCGCACATTGGCGACAATGTGGATCCGGGATTCTATCGAGCCCCTTTCTTGGCCCCGTCCAGCACCGACCTGCCCGCCATCCGATGACCGCGCCTTCGCCGCCGCCACCCGTCGATGCGTCGCCAGCGTCGCCGCGTCCCCGTGGCGAACCATCGGCCTGGGCCGATACCGCGGAATCGCGGCTGTTCGACGAAGCGGGCCAGCGCCCGCCGGCGGCGGTGGCGGTCGATGACGCGATCTTCGACGTCTGCCACGTCGGCATGGTGTTGCGCGCGGTGCTGTTCGTCGAGGTCGTGCTGGCACTCGGCGTGCTGTTTGTTGCCGCCGATGCCGGCGATGCGGCGCTGCGGCTTGCCTTCGCATCCGCATTGGCGATGCCGGCGCTGCTGCTGTGGCTGTCGGCCACCTGTCTGCTGCGGCGCCGCCTGGCGGCGCTCGGCATGGCCGGGCAGCGCGGGGTCTCGACGCTGCTCGGCGCGTTGAGCGCAGGTGCTGGCTGGGCCCTGCTCGAATGGGCCGGCCAGGGGCTGATCCCGCTGGCGCCGTGGTATGCGTCGGTGGCCAGTGGGGCGGCACTCGCGCTGCTGCTGACCTCATGGCTGCAGCAGCGCAACCGCGGCCGCCTGCCGGCCGATACGCGGGCCAGGCTGGCCGAGCTGCAGTCGCGGATCCGGCCGCACTTCCTGTTCAACACGCTGAACAGCGCGCTCGGCCTGGTCCGGCGCGATCCGCAACGCGCCGAAGCCTTGCTGGAGGATCTGGCCGAGCTGTTCCGCGTCGCGCTGGCCAGCGATGCCAGCGTCGTCACGCTCGGCGAGGAGATCGCGCTGGCCGAACGTTACCTTGCGATCGAGCAGATCCGCTTCGGATCGCGGCTGCAGGTGGTCTGGCAGCTCGATCCGGCGGCGGCCCATGCGCGGGTGCCGCCGTTGCTGCTGCAGCCACTGGTCGAGAATGCGGTGCGCCATGGCGTCGAGCCGGATCCGGCCGGCGGCGTGATCCGCATCGTCAGCCGTGTCCGCCATGGTTTTGCGTGGTTGTCGATCACGAATACCTTGCCGGCTGCCGCGCCCGGGCGTTCGACCGCGGGGCAGGGCATTGCGGTCGACAATGTGCGCGAACGGCTGCAGCTGATGCACGACATCGCGGCGCGTTTCGAAATCGAGGCCGACGGGCAGAAATTTCGCGTCCAGCTGGCGGTGCCGCTCGGCGGCAGCCGACATGCCGGCGCGCCCGCCACCGCCACCCCGGGCACGCCGTCGAGTCGGCCGGCCGGCGGAGTGCCGAGATGAAAGTGCCGATGCCGCCACTGCGTGTCCTGATCGTCGATGACGAGGAGCCTGCGCGCTGGCGAATGCACCAGTTGGTCGAGGAAAATGCAGAGCCGCGCTGCCAGGTGGTGGGCGAAGCGTCCGATGCCGATGCGGCCGAAGCCTGGCTCGCGGACCACGACTGCGACCTGATCCTGCTCGACATCGCGATGCCCGGGCGCGACGGCGTCGCACTCGCCGCGTCGCTCCGGCGCGCCGCTGGCAACGACGCGCCGGCGCTGATTTTTGTCACCGCCCATGCCGAACATGCGCTGAAGGCCTTCGAACTTGCCGCATCCGACTATCTGACCAAACCGGTGCGCCGCGAGCGGCTGCTGGCCGCGCTGCAACGCGTTGCCGAGCAGCTGGCATTGCGCCGCCGGCCAAGCGGCGAAGCGGCCGCAAGCACTGCCGCGCCGGACGATCCGCCGGCCATCGTCATCACAGATCGCGGGCGTGTCGTGCGGGTGCCGCTCGACGAGGTGCTGTATCTGAAGGCCGAACTGAAATATGTCACGGTGCGCACACCGAGCCACAGTCTGGTCCACGACCAGTCGCTGGCCGAACTGGAAACCCGCCTCGGCCCGGGTTTCTTGCGCATCCACCGCAATGCGCTGGTTGCCCGCAGCGCGGTGCGCGCGCTGGAACGCCGCGTCGTTGCCGGTGGTGATGACGACGGCGGCGAATCGTGGGCGGTGCTGATCGCCGAGGTCGACGAATGGCTGGCGGTCTCGCGGCGGCAGGTACAGGCGGTACGCGATGCGCTGCTCGCCGCCGGCCACTGAAACAGGCCAGCAGCCCCCAAGTTTGCCGGGTAGACGGGGCCTCGATCGCGGCGTAAGTTCAATGGCTCTGAAGCCCGCGAAGCGAGGAGATCACGATGGCCAGCACCGACCGACCCAAGGTCTGCATCGACCGCCTGTTGCCGACCGAAACACACCGATTCCAGTCGACTGTTCGCCGCGGCGGCAGCCTGCGTGCGATATTGGTCGCCAGCAAGATGTGGATGAACGGCAGCACGCTGCGCGTGCGTTTTCTCGGCGGCACCGCCGAGCAGCGGGCCAAGGTTCGTGAGCAGGCCGGCTGGTGGTCGGCGCATGCGAACCTGAAATTCGATTTCAACGATGCGCCGGATGCCGAAATCCGCATCGCCTTCGATCCTAACGATGGCGCATGGTCGTATATCGGCACCGACAACCGCAGCATCCCGTTCAACCAGCCGACGATGAACCTCGGTTTCATGGACGGCGGCACAACCGCGCATGAATTCGGCCATGCGATCGGCCTCGGCCACGAGCACCAGAACCCGGCCGGCGGCATCCAGTGGAATGAGCCGGTGGTCTTGCAGAGCCTGGCAGGCCCGCCGAACAACTGGGACGAATCGACGATCCGTCACAACGTGCTGAGGAAATACAGCGTCGACCAGATCCGCGGCACCCAGTTCGATCCGAAATCGATCATGTTGTATTTCTTCCCGGCAAGCTGGACGACCAACGGCATCGGCACGCGGGCCAATGAGGAAATGTCGGCGATGGACAAGGCCTTCATCGCCAGCGCGCAGGCCTACCCAAAAACCGCGCCGACCGTCGATGATGCGGTCGAGCTGACCGTTGACGCGCGGCGCCGCACCAGGGCCAGCATCGGCAAGCCGGGCGAGGAGGACCTGTTCCGGTTCCGTGTTGACAACGGCGGCAGATACATCATCGATACCCAGGGCCCGACCGATGTCGTGATGAAGCTGTTCGGCCCGGACAGCAAGACCGACGTGATTGCCGAAGACGACGACAGCGGCGTGCGCCTCAATGCACGGATCGCCGGCGCGCTGGTCGAAGGCGAGTATTTCGTGCAGATCCGCCACTACAGCCGTGCCCGCACCGGCGAATATTCGATCCGGGTGCGCAGCGCGTGACACGGCCCGAGGGGGGGTGAGGCCGGACGAGACGGCCTGCCTGCGCAGGCCGGAACGCCTGCCGAACCGCTCGAGCGCTGCGAGAGCGTGGAAGGCGTCAGCCGCTCCGGGGGTGGGCCTATCCCCTAGCCAGTATTGCGCAGCCCCGCCGCGATGCCGTTGATCGAGATGTGGATGCCGCGGCGCACGCGCGCGAATGCCGGGTCGGGTTGTTCGCGATCGCCGACATGGCCGCGGTAGCGGCGCAGCAGTTCGACCTGCAGGTGGTTCAGCGGATCGAGGTACGGAAAGCGGTGCTCGATCGAGCGCGCGAGCGCCGGGTTCGACGCCAGCCGCTGGTCGGTGCCGGTGATCAGCGTCAATGCGTCGCTGGTGCGTTGCCATTCGGCCTGGATCAGCCCGAAGATGCGTTTGCCGAGCTTCTTGTCCTCGACCAGTTCGACATAACGCGCGGCGATCGCGAAATCGCTTTTCGCGATCACCATGTCGAGGTTCGACATCAGCGTGCGGAAAAACGGCCACTGCTTGTGCATGCGGCGCAGCAGCGCCAGCCGCTGCTCGCGCTGGCCATCGTCCTTCAGAAACTCGTCGATCGCCGAGCCGAAGCCGCACCAGCCGGGCAGCGTGATGCGGCACTGGCCCCAACTGAAGCTCCACGGGATCGCACGCAGGTCCTCGATCTCGCGGGTTGCCTTGCGTGACGCCGGCCGCGAACCGAGATTCAGTTCGGCGATCTCGCGGATCGGCGTTGCGCTGAAAAAATAGTCGGTGAAGCCCGGCGTCTCGTAGACCAGTCGCCGGTAGGCGGCGAAGCTGGCGTCGCTGATCGCGGCGGCCGCCTCGATGAAGCTGGCCGGCGCGCTTTTGGTCGGGTGCAGCAGCGTCGCCTCCAGTGTCGCTGCGACGAGTGTCTCGAGGTTGCGGCGGCCAATCTCCGGATGGGCATATTTCGAGGCAATCACCTCGCCCTGTTCGGTCAGCCGGATCTGCCCGTTGACGGTGCCCGGCGGCTGCGCGAGGATGGCCTGATAGCTCGGGCCGCCGCCGCGGCCGACGGTGCCGCCGCGGCCATGGAACAGCCGCATCGTGATGCCGTGTTCGCGACCGAGCTCGCCGAACAGTTCGGCCAGCGCCAGCTCGGCGCAATACAGCTCCCAATTGCTGGTGAAGCTGCCGCCGTCCTTGTTGCTGTCGCTGTAACCGAGCATGATGTCCTGCTCGCTGCCCGAACGCTGCAGCAGGCCGGAGACCCCGGGCAGCGCAAAATAGTCGCGCATGATCTGCGAGGCCTGTCGCAGGTCGCCGATCGTCTCGAACAAGGGCACGACGACCAGCGCGCCGACCGCAGCGGCGTCGCCGTCGCCATCGAGCGTGCCGAGCAGCAGCCCGGTCTCCTTCATCAGCAGCTGCACCTCGAGCAGGTCGCTGACCGCTTCGGTATGCGAGATGATGTAGTGGCGCAGTGCAGCCCGGCCATAACGCGCCAGCATGCGGCCTGCGGATTCGAAGATTGCCAGCTCATGCAGCGCATGCTCGCTGTATTGGCTGCCGTGCACACGCAACGGCCGCGCATCGTTCAGCAGGCCGATCAACAGCTGCTGCTTCGCGGCCTCGTCGAGCGCGCTGTAATCGGCCTCGAGCCGCGCGGTGCGCAGCAGTTCGGCGACCACCAGTTCGTGTTTGTCCGAACTCTGGCGCAGATCGACGGTGGCCAGATGGAAACCGAATACCTGCAGCGCACGCTTCAACGGCCGCAGACGCGGTTCGACCAGCGCCTGCGCGTGGTTGGCGACCAGCGAATCCTCGACGACCTGCAGTTCGGCCAGCATCTCGTCGGCGCTGCGGTAGGGGTTCTGCGGCGCAACCGCATGGCGCAGTGCCTCGGTGCCGGTAAATTCGCGCAGCGTCGCCGCCAGCCGTGCATACATGCCGATCAGCACGCGGCGGTAGAGCTCGTCGGTGCGGTGGCTGCTGTGATCCGGCGAGGCCTCTGCCAGCGCGCGCAATGCCGGCGAGATCGGCGCCAGCGTATCGGAGATCGACAACTCGGCGCCGAGTTCATGGACCTCGGTCAGGTAGAAGCGCAGTGCGGTTTCGCATTGCCTGGCCAGCGCCATCTCCAGCGTCTCGGCGGAGACGTTTGGATTGCCGTCGCGGTCGCCACCGATCCAGTTGCCCATCCGGAAAAACGGCGCGATCGGATGACCGGGCAGGGCGGCCTCGATGTCGCGGTACAGGCGCGGGATCTGGCGCAGGAAGGTCGTCCGGTAATACGACAGCGCGTTCTCGATCTCGTCGGCGACGGTCAGCTTCGAGGTGCGCAGCATGCGCGTCTGCCACAGCTGGGTGACGCGGGCGCGGATCCGCTCCTCATTCGCGGCCAGGTCGCGCTCGCTGGCCAGGTCGTCGCGCTGCTCGACCATCGCGGCGATCGCGCGTTCAGCGTCGAGGATGCTCTTGCGCTGCACCTCGGTCGGGTGGGCGGTCAGCACCGGCGAGATATAGGCATGGCCGAGCATCCTGGCGATCTCGTCGCCGCGGATGCCGGCATCGGCCAGCCGCTCCATCGCCAGTGCCAGCGAGCCTTCCTGCAGATGGCCCTGGCGCTCATGGTGGTTGCGGCGCCGGATGTGGTGGCGGTCCTCGGCGATATTGGCCAGGTGCGAAAAATAGCTGAACGCCCTGATCACGCTGACGGTCTGGTCACCGCTCAGATTCTTCAGCAGGCGATCGAGCGCGCGGCCGGCCTGGGCGTCGCTTTTCAGCCGGTAGGCGACCGACAACTGGCGAACCCGCTCGACCAGATCGAATGCCGCCTGCCCCTCCTGCTCGCGGATCACGTCGCCGAGGATGCGGCCAAGCAGCCGGATGTCCTCGACCAGCGGCCGGTTCTTGTCGGCGGCTTCGGCTGTACTGTCGACGGATTTGCCAGTGGTACGGGCAGGGCGGCGCCGGGCAGCAGGGCTGGCAACGGATCTTTCAACGGTCTTGCGGGCCATGGTCGTCGATGTAATTTAGTTACCAACCGCGGTATCCTAACAAATGAGCGCGGGAGCGGTTCGCTGGGTGGCGGCAGACAGTGCTTGCAAGCGCCGGGCCAGTCCGTTCCGGTCCTCGAAACGGCTGCTAGCATCGAGTGATGTCCGCACCCGACCAAGACCCCGCCCCGGCCGGCGTTGCCGGCAATACCACTGCGTTGCGGATCGCCACCCGCGAGAGCCGACTCGCGCTGTGGCAGGCCGAGCATGTACAGCAACTGCTGACGGATCGTTTCGGCAAGCAGGTCGAACTGCTCGGCATGACGACAAAGGGTGACCAGATCCTCGACCGCGCGTTGTCGAAGGTCGGTGGCAAGGGCTTGTTCGTCAAGGAGCTCGAAACCGCGCTCGAGGAAGGGCGCGCCGAGCTGGCCGTCCATTCGCTGAAGGACGTGCCGATGGAGCTGCCGGAGGGTTTCGAACTGGCCGCCGTGTTGGCCCGCGAGGATCCGCGCGATGCGCTGGTCTCGCGGCATTTTGCCGATCTCGATGCCTTGCCGCACGGTGCGTTGGTCGGCACCTCCAGCCTGCGTCGCGTCGTGCAGTTGCGCAATCTGCGGCCCGACCTGCGTGTCGAACCGCTGCGCGGCAACCTCGATACCCGGCTGCGCAAACTCGACGAAGGCCAATACGACGCGATCGTGCTGGCCGCGGCCGGCCTGAAGCGGCTCGGGCTGGAATCGCGGATCCGTTCGATTTTCGAGCCGGAGACGATGCTGCCGTGCGCCGGCCAGGGTGCGCTCGGCATCGAGGTGCGCAGCGACAACACCGAATTGCGCGAGATGCTCGCCGAACTGATCGACTGGCCGACGCAGCTGGCGGTGGCCGCTGAACGTGCCGTCTCGCGCTCGCTCGGCGGCAGTTGCAGCATGCCGCTGGCCGCCCATGCGCAGTGGGATGGCGAACAGCTGCGGCTCGGCGTCGCGCTTGGCCATCCGGATCACACCGCGATGGCCTTGCTGCGCCACCAATGCGCCGCCGAGGTCGCTGACGAAGCCGCGGCGCGCCGGCTTGGCGAAACCGCCGCGCAGGCATTGCGCGATGCCGGCGCCGCCCAGTATCTGGCTGGTGGCTGAACGGTGCCGACAGACGACGCCGTTCGACCGCAACAGCAACGGCCGATCGGCCGTCGGGTGATCGTCACGCGACCGGCCGAACAGGCCGGGCCATGGGTCGACGGTTTGCGCAAACGCGGCATCGACGCGGTTGCGGTGCCGCTGCTCGGCATCGAGGATGCGCCGGATCCGGCCGCTGTCGACGCCGCCTGGGCCGCGCTGTCCGACTATGCGATGCTGTTTTTTGTCAGCCCGAATGCGGTGGCGCGCTTTTTTGCGCGGCGACCGCCAGGCCGTGACTGGCCCGATGGCGTGTTGGCAGCGGTGCCCGGTCCGGGCAGCAGCGCGGTGCTGCGTGACCAGGGCATCGGCGACGCCCGGATCGTCGAACCGGCGGCCGATGCGCCGAGCTTCGATTCCGAATCGCTGTGGCAGCGCCTGCAGCACATGCCATGGCGCAATCGGCGGGTGCTGATCGTCCGCGGCGAAGGCGGCCGTGACTGGCTGGCAAGCCGGCTGCGCGAGGCCGGCGCCGAGGTGTCGTGGCTCGCCGCCTATCGGCGCGGCGCGGCGGCGTTGCCGCAAGCGATCCGCCAGCTGATTGGTGTGGCGCTTGCAGAACCGCAGCGGCATCTGTGGTTTTTCAGCAGCAGCGAGGCCATCGACCATCTGCTCGCCAGCGGCGTGGCGTCGCGCGACATGCTCGGCAGCGCACTGGCACGCTCGAGCGCACTCGCCACGCACCCGCGGATCGCCAAAAGGGCACGCGCTGCAGGCTTTGCGGAGGTCGTCGAATCGCGGCCAGCGATCGACGATGTGGCTGCCTGCATACAATCATGGCCCACGCTGGATCTTTCCAGTGCCTCACGCAGCAGCTTGTGAGCGACACCGACATCCCGCCGCCCCCCTCGAACAGCCCCGATCGACCGATCGTCGCGCGGCCCGGCCAGACGCCGGATGCCGCACGGCCAGCCGCCGTGCGCGCGGGTGTCGTGCCGATCATCTTCATCGTTGTTGCCGGCGTCGTCGCCGTCTCCGGGCTCGCGCTGGCATGGCGCGCCGATCAGCGGGTCAGACTGCTCGAGCAGGAGCTGGTGCTGCGCCAGCGCGACATCCAGCAGCAGGCGACCGAGGCGCGGATGTTGTCGCAGCAGACCCTCGACGGTCTGCGCGAATCGGTGGCCAAGGTCTCGCTGCTCGAAGCCCGCCTGGCCGAAGTCGGCGTGCAGCGTGGCCAGCTCGACGAGCTGATCGTCTCGTTGTCGCGCTCACGCGACGAGAACATCGTTGTCGAGATCGAGTCTGCATTGCGCGTGGCTCAGCAGCAAAGCCTGCTCAGTGGCAGCACCGAGCCGCTGGTTTCGGCGCTGCGCCAGGCCGAGGAGCGGCTGGCACGCCACAACCAGCCGCGCCTCGAAGGCGTGCGCCGTGCGATTGCCCGCGACCTCGACCGCATCCGCAGTGTCAGCATGGCCGATATCGGCGGCTTGCTGCTGAAGCTCGACGAGGCGGTGCGCATGGTCGATGAACTGCCGTTGCTGTCGTCGCCCGAACCGCGCCGCGCGGGCAATGCAGCGCGCGGCGCCAATGCCGCATCGTCGGCGGCCCGCCTGGCCGATGCGGCGGCCAGCGATGCGCAATCGTGGTGGCCACAATGGGCAGGCTTCGGCGCGATCGACAATTTTGCGCAGCAGGTCTGGGCCGAGGTGCGTTCGCTGCTGCGGGTTCGCCAGATCGATCATCCGGAAGCGATGCTGATTGCGCCGGACCAGGCCTATTTCCTGCGCGAGAACCTGAAGCTGCGCCTGCTCAATGCCCGCCTGTCGCTGCTCAGCCGGCAGTTCGATTCCGCACAGCGCGACCTGCGCACCGCGATGTCATCGATCGAGCGCTATTTCGACACCACGTCGCGGCGCAGCCAGCTCGCGCTCGATCTGCTGCGTCAGATCGCCGGGCAGGCGCGCCAGGGCACGATACCGCTGCCGGACGATTCGCTCGCCGCATTGACCGCGGCTGCCGGACGCTGAAGGGGCGCGGCCGATGCGCTCCGTGATCTGGCTGGTGCTGATCTTCGTCGCGGCGGTCGTCGCGGCGACCGCGTTCGGCAGCAACGACGGCCTGGCAAGCTTCTACTGGAACGGCTGGCGATTCGACATGTCGCTGAACCTGTTCCTCCTGTTGCTGATTGGCACCTGTTTCGTGCTGGTCACCGTGATGCAGGCGATCAGCGTCTTGACGGGGCTGCCGCAGCGCGCCCACGAATGGCGCACTGCGCGGCGCGACCGCACCGCGCAGGCGGCACTGCGCGAGGCGCTGGCGCAATATTTCGGCGGCCGCTACAGCCGCGCCGTCAGTGCCGCGCAGCGGGCATTGGCGATTCAGTCCGACACCCCGGCGATGGCGCAGGACAATGATTTCACGGTGCTTGCGCACCTGCTGCATGCCGGCAGTGCACATCGGCTGCAGGACAGGCTGCAACGCGACCAGGAGATGGCAAAGGCACTCGACCTCGCGCAGCGCAGCCCCGCAGCGCGGCCGGTCGAGGAGGGCGCGCGACTGCTGGCCGCCGAATTTGCGCTCGACGACCGCGATGCCGACAAGGCACTCGCGCTGCTTGCCGAGTTGCCACCGGGTGTCGCTCGCCGCACCCATGCGCTGCGCCTGAAGTTGCAGGCATCGCGCCTGGCGATGCAGCCGCTCGAAGCGATGAAAACCGCGCGGCTGCTTGCCAAGCACCAGGGTTTCTCGAAGATCGCCGCACAAGGCCTGCTGCGTTCGCTGGCCTTCGAATCGCTGAGCAGCGCTCACGACATCGACCAGCTGACGACGATCTGGCAGCAGTTCGATCCGGCTGAACGCCGCGATCCGTTCATCACCGCCCATGCAGTGCGCTGCGCAGTGCAGTTCGGCGCCGCCAACGAGGCGCGCCAATGGTTGCGGCCGTTCTGGGAGCAGCTCGACGAACTTGCCGTCGACGAGCGGTCGGTGCTCGCCGCGGCGCTGGCACGCTGCACCGAAGGCATCGGCCCGGACTGGTTGCCGCGTCTGGAGGCTGCAGCCCGCGCCTATCCGGCCGATGGGGCAATCGCCCATGCAGTGGGCAGTGCGCTCGCGCAGCGGCAGCTGTGGGGCAAGGCGCGCAGCCTGCTCGAGCAGGCTGCCGCCGACAGCAAACTCGCAGCCAGCCAGCGCCGCGACGCGCTGCTGCAGCTGGCGCGAATTGCCAGGCAGCAGGATGACAGCGCTCGCGCCGGCGAGTTTCTCGAAGCGGCAGCAAAACTTTGATCACTTCTTCAGGAGAGGCAAAAAACCTCTGCTATACTGCGAGGCTTCGCGGCTGTAGCTCAGTTGGATAGAGTACTTGGCTACGAACCAAGGGGTCGTGGGTTCGAATCCTGCCAGCCGCGCCAGTTGTCGATAAGGGCTTGATTCCATCTGGAATCAAGCCCTTTTTCGTTGTGCCGTCGACTGCGGCCTATCTGGCCAGCATCCACAGGCCCATCGCGACCATCATCAGGTTTTCGGTCAGCGAGACAAAACCGAGCGGCACCTTGCTGTTGCCGCCGACGCAGGCGCATTTCAGTTCGCGCCGCTCGATATAGACCGCCTTGAAGACCGATAGCGCGCCAATCGTGCCGATGAACAGGGCCAGCGGAATCGACAGCACATTCAGCACCCCACCGATCATCAGCACACCGGCGATACCCTCGGCAAACGGATAGAGGTAGCCGTAGCGAACCCATCGCCGCGCCAGCAGGTCGTAGTTCAGGAACATCGTCGAGAAGCTCTCTATATCCTGCAGCTTCTGCATTGCCAATGCGCACATCGAGAATGCGATGAACCACTCGGCGGTGCGAACGCTGAACTGACCGGTGGCGACAAATGCAGCCATCAGCGCCATCAATGCGCATGTCGCGAAAATCGCGATCACCGGCTTGTACGACGTCGCCTGCGGATCGGCGACCGGCTTGCCGAAAAAGCGGCGCAGTTCGTCGTATCCGCCGATGCGCCGCTCGCCGATGAAGGTTTGTGGCGTCGTCTTCACGCCGTGTCGCTTGCGGAAGGCGTCGGTCTCGTGGCGCGTCTTCAGGTGGTGATCATCGACCGCATAGCCCTTGCGCTCGAGCAGGTCCTTCGATTTGAGCCCATACGGACATACATGGCCGGGCATGACCATGCGGTAGAGGGAGGCGGTCCTTGTGTCGCTCATCTCGGTCATTGCGGGTGCCAGCATGCAGTTGCACCCGAATGATTTGAACCACGACATCGACCGCGTGGCGTCGGACAATGCCGCAACGGCGAATCGGCGAAGCGCGCACCGGCGTGGCGCGTTCGGAAGTCGAACGCGCCCGCGGCGGCATCGTCGCTGAGCCGATCGGCGTGCATCCTCAATACCCGCTCCGGCAACGTCGATTCGCGACGGTGCGAAGATGGTGCCGGTCCGACGCACGAGGCGACACTCGTTGCTGCACAGAGGGAGAAACCGATGAAACCATTCCGCCGTTTCTGGCTGGCGGCCGCGCCAGCTGCCGTGTTGTCCGGGCTTGCGCTCGGCTCGCGCAACGCCTCCGCACAGGCAGCCAATGCGATGCCGAAAGCCGTCTGGCACGTCGATTTCGGCGAGCCGCGGCGCCTCAGCGCAATGATCCAGAACGTCAACAACATGGTGACGACCTACCAGAACGATCTGGTCGACTACGACGTGCGGATCGTCTTTCTGGCTGCCGGCATCCGCTTCATCACCGAGGATGCGCTGGCCGGGACGCCGTTCGCCGAGGATGTGGCCTTTCGCAGCGTGCGCGGCGATCTGATCCAGCGCCTGCTGCAGCTGCGCGACCTGCACAAGGTCAAGCTCGAATATTGCGAGCTGACCGCCGAGCTGATCAACTTGCCGAAGCCGCGCATCGTTGCCGGCATCGCCGGCGTGCGCTCCGGCGTCGTCCGCATCGCCGAACTGCAGTCGAAGGGATTCGCCTATCTGAAGGCCGAATGAGCGGGCAGGCGCCTCGGCTGCGGCGCCGGCTGGAATGGCAGCAGAGCGTCGCTTCGCCACTACCATCCACTCTTCACCTGACGATCAGACGACTGCGGAGACGAGATGGACCAGCAGCCCTTTGACGACGTTTCGATGCTTGCGCCGCCGCGCACCGAGCGCGAACTGCTCGCTGGTGGCGGCTTCGTGTTGCGCTCGCCCGATCCGCTGCAGCCCTATGCCCGCTGCATCGGCGAATGGCTCGAGCACTGGGCGGCAGCGACGCCCGATGCGCCGGCATTTGCCGAGCGCGGCAAGGATGGCAGCTGGCGGCGGCTGAACTGGCGCGAAACGCGCGAGCAGGTCGGGCGCGTCGCGCAGGGTCTGCTCGATCTGCAGCTCGCACCGCGCGCGCCGATCGTCGCGTTATCGGACAACTCGATCGATCACCTGCTGCTGATGCTGGCGGGCATGCACATCGGGCGTGCCGTCTGCACCGTCTCGAGCGCCTACAGCCGTCTCGCGAAGGATTTTGGCAAGGTCCGCGGCATCCTCGATGCGCTCGACCCCGCGCTGGTGTATGGCGACGATGCGGAGATTTATGGGCCGCCGGTGGCGGGCACTGGCTTGCGGGCGGTATCCGTGTTCAGCCGCGGCGCCGAGACGGTGGAAGGCGCGATCGGTTTCGCGCAGCTCGCCGGCACGACCGAGGGGCCGGAGGTGCGCCGTGCCTTCGACGCGATCGCACCCGACGACCATGCCAAATACCTGCTGACCTCGGGCTCCACCGGTGCACCGAAGGTCGTCATCAATACGCACCGGATGCTGTGCGCCAACCAGCAGATGATTGCGCAGGTGTGGCGCTTTCTCGAGCACGAAAAACCGGTGATCGTCGACTGGCTGCCGTGGAGCCATACCTTCGGCGGCAACCACAACCTGAACCTTGTGCTGCGCAACGGCGGCACGCTGGTGATCGATGAAGGCCGTCCGGCGCCGGGGTTGATCGAGAAGACCGCGCGCAATCTCGCCGAGATCCAGCCGACCATCCACTTCAACGTGCCGCGCGGCATCGACCTGCTGCTGCCGGTGCTAGAGGCCGACGAACAACTGGCGCAAGGATTTTTTGCGCGACTGCGTGCGGTTTTTTATGCTGGCGCTGCATTGCCGCAAACGACCTGGGAAAGGCTGCAACAGCTTGCGGTACGGGTGCGTGGCGAGCCGATCTGGCTGACGACCTCGTGGGGTTCGACCGAGACCTCGCCGGCAATCACCAGTGCGCATTGGCGGCTCGACAAGGCCGGCGTGATCGGCCTGCCGCTGCCCGGGCTCGAACTGAAGCTGGTGCCGAATGGCGAAAAGCTCGAGATGCGGGTGAAGGGCGTCAGCATCTTCCCCGGCTATCGCAATGCACCGGAGCTGACCGCGCAGGCCTTCGACGCCGACGGCTATTACAGGATCGGCGATGCAGGACATCTGCTCGACGACGCGGAGCCCGAACGTGGCGTCGTCTTCAACGGCCGCGTTGCAGAGGATTTCAAGCTGAGCAGCGGCACCTGGGTGTCGGTCGGCACGCTGCGTGTGAAGGTCGTGGCCGCACTTGCACCGCTGGCGCAGGACGTCGTGATCACCGGCCACGACCGCGACGAGGTCGGCGTGCTGGTGTTTCCGAGCGCGCCAGCGGCGGCGCTGCCGGCCGACGAACTGGCCAGCCGGATCGGCGCCTGCCTGCAGGAAATGCAGGCCGAAGGGGCCGGCTCGTCACAAACTCCGCAACGTGCGCTGATCCTGAGCGAACCACCGAGCGCCGAGCGCGGCGAAATCACCGACAAGGGCTACGTGAACCAGGCGGCGGTATTGCGGCATCGCGCGGCGCAGGTTCAGCACCTCTACAGCGACGCGCCCGACGTGGTCCGCGCCGGCGGGCCCGGCCGATGAGCAGGATTCACATCCACCGCGTCGACGTGCACTTCGGCGACTGCGATCCGGCCGGCATCGTCTTCTTCCCGAACTTCTCGCGCTGGATGGACGAGGCGTCGCTGGCCTTTTTTGTCGCCTGCGGCGTGCCGCCGTGGCGTGAGCTGGTGAAGACGCGCGGCATCATCGGCACGCCGCTGCTCGAGATCCATACCCGCTTCATGAAGCCGGCGACCTACGGCGAGACGATCGAGGTGCACACGACGATCGACGACTGGGCGGCCAAGACATTTCGGCACCGACATGTCGTGCGGCGCGGCGACGTTGTGTTGTGCGAAGGCACCGAAGTGCGCGCCTTTGTTGTCCGCGATCCGGCCGATCCGGAGCGGATCCGCGCGATCCCGGTCCCGCCGGACATCAAGGCGCTGTGCAGCTGAATCCCTGAACACGGCAGGGCCGAGGCAGATACACCCGTAACAATATATACGACAATAGAATATCAGTTCATCAACTGATTGATTGCCACCGTGGACAGATCTGTACCTGTGGGTGTGACGCGCGGCCAGCTCATTTGTCGCGTCGAAGCCGGATCGCGGCGCGCCGCCGTTGCGGCCGCATGATCGACGGCGCATTTGCTCTGGGGCCGCTGGTCCTGCCGCATGCGCTGCTGCTGCTGTTCGCAGCGGTCGTGGTGTCGCTGCAGGTCGGCAAGCGAATCGGCGGCAAGCTCGGGCTCGATGTCGAGCCGTCGCTGTGGGGCGCGCTGCTGGCAGCGCTGGTGGTCGCGCGGCTGGCCTTCGTCTTGCAGTATCACGAGGCCTACCTCGAAGCGCCGCTGGGCATCATCGATATCCGCGATGGCGGCTGGAACGCGCTGGCCGGCATCGTCGGCGGCTGGCTGTTCATCCTGTGGCGCGGCAGAACCCGGCCGGCGCATCAAAAACCGTTGCGCCGTGCGGCGCTTGCCGGCACCGCGTTGTGGCTGGCCGGCACGCTCGCGCTCGTGATGCTGCCGCAAGCCGCGCTGCGCCTGCCTGCGCTCGACCTGTCGGCGCTCGATGGCTCGCCGGTCCGGCTCGACAGCTTTCGCGGCCAGCCGACGGTGGTCAATTTGTGGGCCACCTGGTGCCCGCCCTGTGTGCGCGAGATGCCGATGCTGCAGCAGGCGCAGCAGAAAAATCCGGCAGTGCATTTCGTCTTCCTGAACCAGGGTGAATCGGCCACACAGGTCGAAGCCTGGCTCGCGAAGCAGCAACTGCCATTGCGCAATGTCCTGATCGACCAGCAGGCGAGCGCAGCGGCGGCGCTGGGCCACAAGGGTTATCCAACGACGCTGTTCTTCGACGCCGATGGCCAACTGGTCGCCAGCCGCGTCGGTGAACTTTCCTCCGCCACCTTGCTCGACAACCTGAAATTGCTGCAACGATGAAGATCTCCACCACCTCCCGCCGTCTGCTGACGGCGACGATGTTCACTGCGTCGTTCGGCGCCTGCGCAGCCGACGAGTTGCCGCCCGCATTGCAGTCGCTGCAGAAGCAGGGCATCGGCATCGCCGGCAGCTTCCAGTCGAAAACCGGGCTGAAGGCCTATGCGGCGTCCGCCGGCGGACGTCCGATTACGCTGTATGTGACGCCGAACGGCCATGTCATTGCCGGCACCGCGCTGGGCGCCGATGGCGATGAGGTCGATTCCGCCGCGCTCGAGGCTGCGCTGCGCAAGCCGCTGCCCGAGCAGGCCTGGAAACAGCTCGAGGCCAGCCGCTGGATCGCCGACGGCAAGCCGAATGCGCCGCGCATCGTCTATGTCTTCACCGATCCGAACTGTCCGTTCTGCGCCAAATTCTGGGCCGATGCGCGGCCGTGGGTCGACAGCGGCAAGGTCCAGTTGCGCCACGTCATCGTCGGCGTGCTGACGCCGACCAGCCGCGCGAAGGCCGCGGCACTGCTGGCCGACAGCGATCCAGCCCAGGCACTTGCCGCCTACGAAGGCAGGCATGCGCCGGCGATCGCGAAGACGCTGGCCGCCGGTGGCCGGCCGCAGCCGGTCGGCGACGGCGGCCTGACGCCGCTGAAGACGGTTCCGCCGGCGATCGCGACGCAGCTCGATGCGAACGAGCGGCTGATGGGCGCGCTCGGCATCGAGGCGACGCCGGGTGTCGTCTGGCGCGACGCCAAGGGGGCGATCCAGAAGCGCACCGGCGTGCCCGACCCGGCCCTGGTCGAGATCCTCGGGCCGAAATAGGCGCCGACCGCAACTACAGGTCGATGATCAGTTCAGCCCCTTCGTCGACCGTCCGCGAGCAGCACAGGATCACGCGCGTTGCGCGCTCCCTGCTGCCGAGCACGAAATCACGGTGCTCGACGGCACCGGACGCCGCCGCGTCGTAAGGCGTCGCGCAAACGCCGCACAGCCCGTCGCTGCACTTCGTGTCGACGTGCATGCCGGCCGACGCCAGCACGTCGGTCGCGCTCTGGTCCGCCGGCACTTCGAGCGTGCGGCCGCTGCGCGCCAGCCGCAGCCGGAACGGGCGGTTGACCCAGCCTTCGCTGTCCGGAACGCTGAAATATTCGCGGTGCAAAGCGTCCTCGGGCCAACCCTTGTCGCGCGCCGCGGCGAACACCGCATCCATATAACGCGGTGAACCGCAGCAATACAAATGCTTGCCCGGCGTGAACGCCGGCATCAGCGAAGCCAGCTCGGCGCGCCGGCCTTCGTCCTTGAAGTGCAACTCGACCTTGTCCGACCACGGTGCTTGTTCGATCTCGTCGACGAAGCCCGCGCCAGTGCGGCTCGGCGCGCTGTAGTGGAGCTGGAACGGCTTGCCGAGCGCAAACAGCCGGTGCGCCATTGCGATCATCGGCGTCACGCCGATGCCGCCGGCAAACAGCAGGCACGATGTCGCGTCCTCATGCAGAGGAAAGTGGTTCGCCGGGCGGGTGATGAAGACACGCCGGCCCTCGCGGAAGGCGCGGTGCATCAGCGCCGAGCCGCCACGGCCGGCCGGCTCGCGCAGCACGCCGAGCACATAGCGGCTGTGGTCGGCAGGGTCACCGGCGAGGCTGAACTGGCGCTGGTATTCGGGCGCGATCACGACGTCGATGTGAGCGCCGGCGTCGAACGGTGGCAGTTCGCGGCCGTCGACCGAGACAAATTCATAACGCGCGATGTCGGCGGTCATCTCGTCGCGGCGTTTCAGCACGACCGGAAACACCGGCGGCTCGCCGTCGGGCATGCGAAAAGGCGGCGCGAGGCCTTCGGTTTCGCCGGCCGCCAGCCGCTGCCGGTACTGCCCGGGTGTCAGCAGTGAACGGTAGCGCTCGATGCCTTCCTCGCGCACCGCCGGAAACGTCACCGGAAACGGCGGCGGCATCCTGTCGGCCGGATAAACCGCGAGCGTCTGGTCCTTGTATTTCAGCTCGAGGTCCTTCTGCAGCCCGCGCCGGTTGGTCTGCACGGCCTTCACATAACGGCCGCTGGCGCGGTCGAGCTCGATGTCCCACCACCAGGTCTTGACCGGGTTGATGCTGCCGCGGTCGAGCCGGTCGTCGAGCGCGGCGAGCGCGCGTGCGCTGCCCGGCAGATTCATCGCCAGCCAGCGGAAGCCACTTTCGGCAAACAGGCCCTCGAGGTTCCACGGGCAGGTCTTCATGCAGCGCCCGCACATGCCGCCCGCGGCATTGGTGATCCGGTAGCGGGCGCACTTCTCGGCGTCGCTCTTCCAGATCTCGTAGCCGTTGTACATCAGCTTCGGCCCCGCGGTGATCGCGCCGGACGGGCATTCGCGTGCGCACTTGTTGCAGCTCTCGCAGAAGCGCTGCAGGCCGAAATCGATCGGCCGGTCGGCGGCCATCGGCATGTCGGTCGTCACGGTGCCGCTTTTCAGCCGCGGACCAAGGTAGGGATTCAGGATCACCTCGCCTATGCGGCTGACCTCGCCAAGGCCGGACAGCAGCAGCAACGGCGGCTGCAGCACATCACCGTCGAGCACCGAGTGGACGCGTGCCGAATACCCGAGGCGACGGATCTGTTCGCCGATCACGCCGCCGAGCATCGAGAAGCGCAGGTAGGCGCGCATGCTCTGCGCAACCGAGATCCAGTCGTCGCCGCTCGCGCCTTCCATCGTCTCGTGGCCCTGGTCGAGCAGCAGGTTGACGCCGTTCGCGTGATAGGCCGGCAGCGGGTTGCCGCCGGCGTCGTGCGAGTAATACGCCCATTCCGGCACCGCGCACAGGCCGACCGCATCGACACCGAGGAAATAGGCGGTTGCCTTCAGGTTGTCGGCATTGCGCTGCGGATCGGCCGTCGTCGGGGATACCGGGCCGCGGGCCTCACCGAACTGCAGCAGCAGCAAGGCGCCGAGCGCGCGCCGCGCGCAGGCGCCGATCGGGCTCTTCATCACATAGTGGGCATTCTTCGCGCCGTCCTGCACGGCGCGGCCGAGGTCGCCGAACAGCGCGCGGGCAAAGAAGTCGGCGCGTTTCGGAAACCGCGGCACCCGTTCGTGGTCGATGAAGGTGGTCGGCTCGTCGCGGCGCTTCAGCGTCTCGAACGGAAAGGCGCCGAGCCGGAAATCGCGGCGCGCATAGGCTTCGCGGTTGAACGCGCTTTTCAGCGTGCCCTTGCCGAGCCACCACGCCGGGCCGTGCGATTTGAAGCGCTGCTGCAGCGCTGCCAACGGTCGGTCGGCTTCGAGTTCGCAATCGGTCGTCACTGCGGCGAGGCCGAAGCGGCGGCCGAGATAGGGATTGTTTCCGTCCGGCAGCGTCAGGCCGAGCGCCAGGGCGAGCTTGCCGAGGTCGACATCGCTGCAGGTCGCCGAATGCGCGCGGCCCTCGAAGCCGAGCATGCGCAGATAGGTCGACAGCAGCACCGCGGTCTGCGCGGCGAGCAGCGCGGCGCGCTGCGCCTGCGTGCCGACGATCCACTCGCAGCCCGGTTCATCCGGACGTGGGTCGCGCGGGTATTCGACCAGGATCACGATCGCGTCGCTGTGCGGCCGCTGCAGGCGGTCGATCGGGTCGAGCCGCTTGCGCGCCGACTCGAGCACGTCGGCGAGGATCATGTCCATGCCGGCGGCAAAACTTTTCGGCTGGCTTTGTTCGAGCTCGGCGCCGAGCGCGGCAACACCCGGGTTGCGGATCGGCTCGGGCAGCAAGGCCGCGGTGGGCAATTTGCCGACCGCCATCATCGACGCGTCGAAATAGTAGCCGGCGGCCTTCAGATGGCGGGCACGCTCCGCGGCGTCGTCGGGCACCTCGCCGCGTTGCGGATTGACCGCACCGTCGCGCACGAGGTCGAACATCGCGATGAAGCGAGCCATCGCATGGTTCAGCGACAGCGGATTGGCGTCGTCGAACGACAGCGGCTGCATGGTCGGCAGCGTGGTGAGGTCGGGGAGGGCATTGCTGCGCGTCAGCCGCTCGAGCGGATAGGGCCCGAGATGGACCGGGCGGTCGCGGTAGGAAAACAGTCGTTGCATGCCGCGGCTATTCTGACCGACGCGGCGCGCGCGACGAGCGGCTCAGCTCACGAGACGACCTGGTAATACAGGTTTTGCGGATGGCGCACCTGGGCAAAAAAGAACCAGCGTTCGGCGAGCAGCCCCGGTGCCTGCAGCAATGCCGCGAGCAACCACGCGGTGCTGCCGCCGCCGAGGACCGCCCACAGGGCCAGCAGCGACGGCAGCGCAAATGCCGCGACGAGGAACAGCACCTTGACCTGCTTGACGACGATGATCGGGCAGTGGTGGAAGAACTCGCGGGTATTGAACGAGCCGCCGGTCATGCCCATCGCGCGCTGCGTCAGCGGCGCGGCGTCGACGCCAATCGCCGATTGCAGCGTCGAGCGGTGCCTGAGCGTCGCGTTGTGGCGCAGGCTCATTGCGCGGCTCAGCCAGGCTGCCAGCGTCAGCAGCAGCGCGGCCGGTCCACTCGCGCGCAGCAAGTCCTGCTCACCCGCCAGCGCAGCGAGTGCACTCGTCAGCACCAGGCCCGATGACAGCCCGATCAGGATGAAATTGACCAGCGTCAGCGGCTGTGCCCATTCCTCGATGAAGCGGATGCAGCTGTAGATTCTGGCGGTGCACAGCCACAACACGAAGGCGAGCGGGATTACCAGCAGCGGCATCCAGACCGTCTCGACGCCGGCGCGCAGCAGCAACCACCACAAGCCGGTGGCAGCGATGAAGACCGGCAGCGCAATGACCTCGCGCGACAGCCACGAGGTGCGCCACATCAGCACCGAACGCCAGGCGCGCGCCGGCCGGCCGAGGTGGGCAAACGATGACACCAGACCAGCGAGCAGCATGCCGAGCGCGAGCAGCAGGCTGGCCGACAGAAAACCGGGCGAGACCCGCAAGCCGGCCAGCGCCGCCACCGCCAGCGCGACGACCAGACCCTGCGCCGCACCGGCCAGCGTCGTGAAGAAGATCAGCGACCAGGCTGGATTCATCGCTGCTCCCCGCCGGGCTTCGGCGACGACACCCCGTTGCGACGCGGCAGATACTGGTTCGCCGGCAACGTTTCCCATTCCGGCATCAATGGGTAGCCGCCACGCTCGCGGATCGCCTTCGAGACCTCCGACTGCGGATCCTTCACGTCACCGAACAGCCGTGCACCGGTCGGGCAGGCCATCACGCAGGCGGGTTTGCGATCGCGCTCTGCCAGCTTCTCGTCGTAGATGCGGTCGACGCACAAGGTGCACTTGGTCATCACCTGGCGCTCCTCGTCGAGTTCGCGGGCGCCATAGGGGCATGCCCAGGCGCAGTATTTGCAGCCGATGCACTTGTCGTAGTCGACCAGCACGATGCCGTCGTCCTTGCGCTTGTAGCTGGCGCCGGTCGGGCAGACCGGCACACACGGCGGCTCCTCGCAATGCAGGCAGCTCTTCGGGAAATGGATCGTGTCGGTGGCGGGAAAGGTGCCGGCTTCGTAGGTCTGCACGCGGTTGAAGAAGGTGCCGGTCGGCTCCGCCTGATACGGATTCTGGTCGGTCAGCGGGCCGGCCGAACCCGAGGTATTCCACTCCTTGCACGAAATCACGCAGGCGTGGCAGCCGACGCAGACATCGAGGTCGATCACCAGCGCGAGCTGTTTCGCCAATGTTTCGCCGGGTTCGGCGCGGACGCGCCGCCTGCCGCCGGCAGCATCAGCCACTGATGCAGGCGCGGTTGCGACCGCGTCGCGGCTCAGCAGATTTTTCAGCCAGCCGATCATCATGAGGCCCTCCTGCCGGCGAAATAGCTGATCACCCGGGCTGCCTTGCCGGCCAGCCCCGGCACCTCGGGCGTGGTGCTTGTCTGCGGAGAAGCCTGCGCCGGCTCGTCTGCGGCAGCGCGGCGCAGCCGCACCCGAACGTCGTACCAGCCGGCCTGGCCGGTGACCGGATCGGCATTCGCAACCGTTGCGGAACCGGCCTGGCCACTGATCGGCAGCCGGTCGGTGATCAGGTGGTTCAGCAAGAAGGCCTGGCGCGCCTCGTCGGCGCCGGGGCCCAGCCGCCAGGCGCCGTCTGCCTTCGCGATCGCATTCCAGGTCCAGACCGTCGACGGCTCGACCGCCTCGCTGTAACGCACCATGCAGCGCACCCGGCCCCAGCGGCTTTCGATCCAGCACCAGTCGCCGTCGCCGATGCCTGCGGCCTGCGCGGTCTGCGGATTGACGAACAGGTGGTTGTGGCTGTGCAGCTGGCGCAGCCAGGCATTTTGCGAATCCCACGAGTGGTACATCGCCATCGGCCGCTGCGTGATCGCGTGCAGCGGGAAATCGCCGGCATCGGTCGCCTCGTCCTCGAGCGGCGGCGACCAGAACGGCAGCGGGTCGAAATGCCGCTCGATGCGCGAGCGCAGTTGCTCCGGCGGCTGGCGGCCCGAGGTCTTGCCCTGGGCCGCAAGCCGGAAGCTCTGCAATACGTCCGAATAGATCGCGAGCTGGATCGGATCATTCTTCTTGCGCCAGCCCTTGTCCTTCGCGAAATCGAGGTAATCGCGGTTCCAGTTGCGCATGTACTGCATCGCCTCCGGCAGGCGGTAGTGGAAGACGCAGTTGTTCTGCGCATAGGCCTGCCACTGGTTCGGATTCGGCTCGCCGCGCAGGTGCTGGTCGCCGTTCTTGCCGCGCCATCCCATCAGAAAACCGACCCCGGGCGCCGTCTGGCAATTGACGACGAAATCGGCATAGTCGGCAAATTTGCGGTCGCCACCGTCGGTCGTGAAGGCCGGCAGCTTCAGCCGCGACGCCAGTTCGACCAGCACGTCCTGGAACGGCTTGCAGTCGCCAGTCGGCGGCAGCACCGGCACCCGCACCGCATCGGCCGGGCCGTCGAATTCGGAGATCGGCCGGTCGAGCATGCCCATCACGTCATGGCGCTCGAGGTAGGTGGTGTCGGGCAGCACCAGGTCGGCATAGGCAACAGTCTCGCTTTGGAAGGCGTCGCAGACGACGAGGAAGGGGATCAGGTGCTCGCCATGCTCGTCCTTGCGGTTCAGCATCTCGCGCACTGCCATCGTGTTCATCGAACTGTTCCACGCGATGTTCGACATGAAGATCATCAAGGTGTCGAGCCGGTACGGGTCGGCATTGACGGCATTGGCGATCACGTTCTGCATCACGCCGTGTGCAGCCAGTGGGTACTGCCACGAATAGGCATGGTCGATGCGGATCGGCGAGCCGTCGGGATAAACCGCCAGTTCCTCAGGGCTGGCCGGAAAGCCGAGCGGCGCGGCATCGAGCGGCTTGCCCGGCTCGATCATCTCTGCGGAATTGAACGCTCGGTAACTCGGCGCGATGTGGCGCGGGTAGGGCGCCTTGTGGCGAAAGCCGCCCGGTGCATCGATCGTGCCGAGCACACTCATCAGCACCGCCAACGCGCGCACCGTCTGGAAGCCGTTCGAATGGGCAGCCAGCCCGCGCATCGCATGGAAGGCGACCGGCCTTGCCTGTGTTGTCGGGTGCCGCTTTCCCCAGGCATCGGTCCACGCGATCGGCAGCTCGAAGGCCTGCTGCAGCGCGGTCTGCCCGAGTTCACGCGCCAGTTGGCGGATGCGTGTTGCGGCGATGCCGGTGATCTGCGCGGCCCACTCCGGGGTGCACTCGGCAACCCGATCGCGCAGCAACTGGAAGGCCGGCGCCACCCGGGCGCCGTCGGCAAGCCGGTATTCACCGGCCAGCGCCGGGTCGCAGCCGTCGGCAATGCCTTCCGGATAGGCCGGGAGAATGCGGCCGCTGGCGCTGTCCCAGACCAGCTTGTTGTGCGGCTCGCGGCCGTCGCCGGGCGGGCCCTTGTCGGGGTCGAAGGCAAACAGCCCGTGGCGCTCGCCGTCGTCGAGGACAACCAGCTGCGGCGCATTCGTGAATCGCTTCAGGAAGGTCTGGTCGATCAGCTCGTCGGCGATCAGCACATGCAGCAGCCCCATCAGCAGTGCGCCGTCGGTGCCGGGACGGATCGGAATCCACTCGTCGGCGATGGCCGAATAGCCGGTGCGCACCGGATTGATCGAGATGAAGCGGCCACCGGCGCGCTTGAACTTGCTGATCTCGACCTTCAGCGGGTTGCTGTGGTGGTCTTCGGCGGTGCCGATCATCACGAACAGCTTTGCCCGCTCGAGATCGGGGCCGCCGAATTCCCAGAAACTGCCGCCGACCGTATAAATCATCCCGGCCGCCATGTTGACCGAGCAGAAACCGCCGTGGGCGGCGAAATTCGGCGTGCCGAACTGGCTGGCGAACAGGCCGGTCAGTGCCTGCATCTGGTCGCGCCCCGTAAAGAGTGCAAAACGTTTCGGGTCGGTCGCGCGGATGCGGGCCAGCCGCCCGGTCAGGATCTCGAAGGCATGCTCCCAGGAAATCGGCTCGAACTCGGCCGCACCGCGCTCCGACCCGGCCTTGCGCAGCAGCGGCTGGGTCAGCCGCGCCGGCGAGACCTGCTTCATGATGCCGGCCGACCCCTTCGCGCAGATCACCCCCTTGTTCAGCGGATGGTCCGGATTGCCGTCGATATAGCGGACTTCCGGCCCGTCATCCCCTTCGCGCAGGTGGACGCGGATGCCGCAGCGGCAGGCGCACATGTAGCAGGTCGTCGTCTTGACCTCGACCTCGGCCGGTTCAGCCGGCTCGCCCAGCGGATCGTGGAGGGGTTCGCTCGACAGCCACTTGACCATGCCTGACTCCTCCGCCACTGGGTTGATTCAGCGCGTTCGATCGCGCTGCCAGTGCCGGGTTCCGGTGGCCCCGAAAAATCGCCCGGGCGTCGGCCCGCGGAACAGCCTTGCGGTCGGAGAGTGAGCCGGTTCAGCCCTGGCCAGGCAATGCCGCAAGGGCACGCGAAACCCGCTGCTGGATCGCATGCCCCGGGCGACCGGTGACCGCAACGGCGGCAGGCCGGGCCAGCATTTGCGCAAAGACCTGCCGCACCTGCGCCGCCTCGACCGCATGAATCTGGTCGAGCAGTTCGCTGCGGCTGCGCACGCGGCCGAATGCAAAGACGTCCTGCGCGGCGTTTTCGACGCGTTGCGCCGGCCGCTCGCTGGCGCGCAGGCTGCGCACGGTGATCTGGTTGCGGGCCCGTGCCAGGTCGTGTGGCGCGATGCTCGATGCGTGCGTCAGCAGCAACCGGCTCAGCTCGGCAAAAAAGTCGTCGAGCTGGGCCGGGGTCGTCGACGCCTCGATGACAAACTGGCCGCAGGCCTCGGTGATGTCGGCCGAGCAGGCAGCGTGGTAGACCATGCCGCGGCGCTCGCGCAGCTGGTCGAGCAGCGGCGAACTCATGCCCTCGCCGAACAGCGCCGCGGCAACCTGGGCAGCGTGGTGCGCCTCGCGCAGCGACGGAATCGGAAAGCCGACCACCAGGTGCGCCTGGCTGTAGCCGCCGAAATGCCGCGAGCCGATGCCGCCGATGTGCTGCGGTGCCTCGACGCCGTTGTCGGCGCCGGGCTGCAGGCTGCCGAAAGCCGCCTCGGCGGCCCTCACCATCTGCTGCGGATCGACATCGCCGGCGACCGCGACGACGACATTGGCCCCGCTGTACTGGCGCCGGACGTAGCCGACCAGTTCGTCACGCGAAAATCGTTCGATGTTCGGCCGGGTGCCGATCACCGGGCGGGCAAAGGCATGGCTGCCGAAACACAGCCGGTCGAACAGCTTGAAGCCGGCCGATACCGCATCGTCGGCATCCTCGTCGAATTCCTGCAGGATGACCTGGCGTTCGCGCTCGAGCTCGTCCTCGGGAAAGCTGCCGTTGCGGACGATGTCGCCGAGCATGCCGATGAAGTCGCCGGCATGGCAGGCCAACCCGCTCATGTGGAATGCGGTGTGGTCCTTGTCGGTGTGCGCATTGACCTCGGCGCCGAGCTGCTCGGCATCAAAATTGATCTGCTGGCAGGTGCGGCTGTCGGTGCCCTTGAATGCCATGTGCTCGACAAAATGGCTGATGCCGTTGTGCCGCCGCGATTCATGCTGGCTGCCGCTGCGCACATAGATGCTGACCGAACAGGTCTGCGACGCCGGCAGCCGGATCGTCACGACGCGCACGCCGTTGGCGAGCGTCGCGATCTCGGTGCGGTCGCTGTCGGCTCCGGGAACGGGCAGGTAGGAAAGGCTGGCTGACAAGGGCAGGGCTGCGATGTTGCTCGAAAGCGGATTGTGGACCCAGGCGCTCGGCGACGCGTTCAGCACCGCGGCAGACCGTATAGGCAACTGCCTTTTTGACTTCTGCGCTGCGCTCAAGAGGCCGGGAGCGGCGCCGATAATCCTGCGGTGGCAGGATGGCCGTTGGGGCTGGACTGCTGCATCCGCTCCCGCCGGCATGTGGCAGGCGCGATGGCGCGCTGGTCCTGCTGACTGAGGTAGGTGTGATGGTCGATCGATGGTTTGTTCTGATGCAGTCGCCGACCTGGCGTTACACGGCGATTGGCGCACTGTTCGGGCTGATGTTTCCGCTTGTTTCCGCGGCCCTGCTGCTTGCCACCGGCACCGTGCAGAAAGCGGCGACTTTCGGCGAACTGGTGGCCGCCGTCCACGCCCATTCGCCCCTGCTCTACGTGATCGATACCGCGCCGATCTTCCTCGGCATCTTCGCCGGCTTCGCAGGTGTGCGACAGAGCCGGCTGATCGCGCTGAATGCGTCGCTTGAGCAACAGATCGCCACGCAGACCGCATCGCTGCGCAAGGCCTTGCAGCAGGCCGAGAAGACCAACGTGATGATCAGCCACATGGCCGACCACGACCCGTTGACGGGGCTGCTGAATCGCCGGCGCATGCACCGCGAACTGGTCGCCGCGGTGTCCGATGCCCGGCGCCACGGCGATGAACTGGCGCTGGTGTTCGTCGATCTGGACCGCTTCAAGGCGATCAACGACCGCCACGGCCACGAAGCCGGCGACCGCTTTCTCGGCGCTTTTTCCGCGCTGCTGGAACTGGCGGCGCGTGATACCGACAAGATCGGCCGCTGGGGCGGCGATGAATTCGTGATCCTGCTGCCGCGGACGACCGAGCCGGGGGCCGCGCAATTCTGCAGTCGGCTCGAGGAGATCCTCGACGGCGACGGCATCGACATCGGCCCGGCCCGTGTGCCCGCAGCAGCCAGCATCGGCGTCGCGTTGTACCCGGCCGATGGCGCCGATCCGGCAACGCTGCTTGCCCATGCGGATCGGCGGATGTACCGCGTGAAGAAGCGCCGCGACGAGCCGGCGCCGGTCTGAACGTCGCGAGGACGCCGGCTCGATGCCTGCCCGCTCGTCCGGTCAGGCCTTGTTCAGCTGTTGCTCCAGCTGGTGCAAAACCTTGTAGCAGGGCAGCACCTGCGCAACGCTCGAATTCGGCTCGCGGCCTTCGCGGATCGCGGCGAAAAATTCGCGATCCTGCAATTCGATGCCGTTCATCGATACCGCCACCTTGCTGACGTCGATCTTTTCTTCCTTGCCATTGAACAGGTCGTCATAGCGAGCGACGTAGGTTGCGCTGTCACCGATGTAGCGGAAGAAGGTGCCGAGCGGACCGTCGTTGTTGAAGCTCAGGCTCAGCGTGCAGATCGCACCGGTGCTGGACTTCAGCTGGATGCTCATGTCCATCGCGATGCCGAGCGTCGGATGGATAGGACCCTGCACCGCATTCGCCTGCACGATCTCGCCGCCAGCCTGGTAGGCGAACAGGTCGACCGTGTGCGCAGCGTGGTGCCACAGCAGGTGGTCGGTCCAGCTGCGCGGCTGGCCGAGCGCATTCATGTTGGTGCGGCGGAAGAAATAGGTCTGCACATCCATCTGCTGGATGTTGAATTCGCCGGCGGCGATGCGCTTGTGCACGAACTGGTGGCTCGGGTTGAAGCGCCGCGTGTGGCCGACCATCGCGACCAGCCCGGTCTTCTTCTGCAGCGCGACCACTTCCTCGGCGCCTTTCAGCGTATCGGCGAGCGGAATCTCGACCTGCACATGTTTGCCGGCCTTCAGGCAGGCGATCGACTGCTCGGCATGCATCTGCGTCGGCGTGCACAGGATCACCGCATCGAGTTCCTTCAGCGCGAGGCTTTCGGACAGATCGGTGCCGGCATGGGCGATGCCGTATTGCTTCGCGACTTCCTGCGTTTTCGCCAGGTCGCGGCCGATCACCGAAACGACTTCGACGCCGTCGATATTCTTGATGCCGTCGAGGTGCTTGATGCCGAATGCGCCGGCGCCGATCAGCGCGACCTTGATTGTCTTGCTCATTGCGTGTTCTCCAGGATCAGGTGGCCGACGGCTGTATTGCTGGCCGGCACGTGGAAGAAGCGGTGCTTCAGCGTCGGTTTCGGGCCGCCAGCGATATCGGCCATCGCGCCGCGCGCGATCAGCCACATCACCAGTTCGATGCCCTCGGATCCGGCCTCGCGCACATATTCGAGGTGCGGCACCTTGGACAGGCCATCCGGGTCGTCGATCAGCCTGTCGAGGAAACGGTTGTCCCAGTCCTTGTTGATCAGGCCGGCGCGCGGGCCCTGCAGCTGGTGGCTCATGCCGCCGGTGCCCCAGATCTGCACGCGCAAAGGCTCGTCGTAGCTCTCGATCGCCCGGCGGATCGCCTGGCCGAGCAAAAAGCAGCGCCGCCCCGACGGCACCGGGTATTGCACGACATTGACCGCAAACGGGATCACCGGGCAAGGCCAGGCTTCGGGCGACCCGCACATCAGGTTCAGCGGCACCGTCAGGCCGTGGTCGACGTCCATCTTGTTGACGATGGTCAGGTCGAAATCGTCCTGGATCACGCTTTGTGCGATGTGCGAGGCGAGTTCCGGATGGCCAATCACCTTCGGTACCGGACGCGGGCCCCAGCCTTCGTCGGCCGGCTGGTATTCGGCCGCGGTGCCGATCGCGAAGGTCGGGATCATATCGAGGCTGAATGCCGTCGCATGGTCGTTGTAGACGAGGAAGATGACATCGGGACGGTTGTCCTTCATCCACTGCTTCGAATAGTCGTAGCCCTTGAACAGCGGCTGCCAGTACGGCTCGTCGGTCTTGCCGAGGTCGATCGCTGCGCCGATCGCGGGGACGTGCGAGGTGTAGACGCTGGCGGTGATGCGTGCCATCTCAGGATTCCTTCTTGTTCTTGCCGGCCGCACCTTGCGGCTGGCGGTGGGGTTGAGCGTCACCGTCCTCGCCGACAACCCGGTTGCCATTAACCGAGCGGCCACCGCTGATCATCATGTTGCGGTATTCCTCCTCGCTCATGCCGGTCATGCTGCCGGCCATCTGCTGGAAGCTCTTGCCGTCGGTGGCGCCGATCTTCGCGAGGAAATAGATGTTGCCGCCGAGCGCGATGCAGCGGTTCAGGTCGCGAGCCAGCACCGCCTGCTTCTGCTCCTCGCTCATCGGCCATTCGTCGAGGTAGGCCCGTTCGTCGGCCTTGAAGCGGGCGCGGTTTTCCGCCTTCATCAGCGACATGCAGAACTGGTTCAGGTGGTAGCCCTTGCGCGACTGCTCTGCATCGAAGATCGTCGTCCCAGGGACGTCGAGATAGGGTTTGTTCAAGGGCATGTTCAGAGCTCCTCCGGCCAGTACAAGCGCATCGGGTTATCGACGAGCATCTTCTGCTGCAGTTCGGCCGTGGTTGCAATATGCGGTATGAAATCGACCAGCAGGCCGTCATCGGGCATGTGGTCCTTCAGGTTCGGATGCGGCCAGTCGGTTCCCCACAAGACGCGGTCGGGGAAAGTCTCGACGATGCGGCGCGCGAACGGCACCACGTCCTGGTAGGCATTGCGCTCGCCGCTCAGCGCCTTCGGTCCGGTCACCGACAGCCGCTCCGGGCAGCTGACCTTGCTCCAGACATTCGGATATTCGCGCATGAATTTCACGAACAGCTCGAACTCGGGCCCGTCGACCGGCTTGGTCACGTCGGGGCGGCCCATGTGGTCGACAACGATGGTCGTTGGCAGTGCGGTGAAGAAGTCCCACAGTTCGGGCAGGTCGACCGCCTCGAAATAGATCACGACATGCCAGCCGAGCGGCGCGATGCGCGCGGCGATCTCCATCAACTCGTCCTTCGGCGTGAAATCGACCAGCCGCTTGACGAAATTGAAACGCACGCCGCGAACGCCGGCCGCATGCATTTCCTGCAACTGCTGGTCGGTGACGCTGCGCTTGACTGTTGCGACACCGCGCGCCTTGCCGCCGGAATGGACCAGCGCATCGACCATCGCGCGGTTGTCGGCGCCGTGGCAGGTCGCCTGCACGACGACGTTGCGCGCAAAACCGAGGTGGTCACGCAGCGCATACAGCTGCTGCTTCGATGCATCACACGGCGTGTATTTGCGCTCAGGCGCATACGGAAATTCGGCGCCCGGCCCGAACACATGGCAATGGGCGTCGACGCTGCCGGCAGGCAGCTTGAACTGCGGTTTCGAAGGGCCGCTATACCAGTCGAGCCAGCCGGCGGTCTTGCTGAAGGTTTCTGTGTTGGTGCTCATCACGTTCCCTGATCCGTTTGCTGCCCGAGCCGGGCGAGGATGCGGTCGGCTTCGATCCGCCAGTCGGCACTGCGCGCGAATGCAGCGCTGCCGCGCTGGCCGAATACACCGTGATCGGCCAGGTCGGCCATCCAGGCCTGGCGCTCGGCGGTGCCGCTGGCCGACCACGGCGTCAAACCCGCCTCGCGCACCGTCTCGGCGACCTCGCGCACTTCCTCGCTGCGACGCCGGCCGTGTTCGATCACGCGCTGGAAGAAATAGGCCGCCTGCGCCTCCCAGTCGATGCCGGGAAAGGTCTCGTGCAAGGACGCGATCACCGCATCCTCGACGCCGTGCGCGCGCGCGGCGGTAAAACTTTCGATGACCATCGCCTCCAGGCCCTTGATCATCACGCTGCGGCACATCTTGGTCGCCGATGCAACGCCAAGCCGCTCGCTGGCGACCTTGGCATCGAAGCCGAGTTCAAGCAGCAGCGGCGCCAGTTCGGCCGCGCCGGCGCCGCCGAGCAGCAGCGGCACCTTGATGCGGTAGGGCGGAATCGACGTCATCACCGCGCCTTCGACATAACGCCCGCCGGCGGCGTCGATCAGTTCGGCAGCTCGCCGCTTGGCGCCGGGCGATGCCGAATTGAAGTCGAGCAGCCAGGTCCCCGGCCTGATCGCGGGTGCGCAGGCCTCGGCGACCGCAACCGCCTGGCTGGCGGTGACCGCGCTGATGATCAGATCCGCATTCGCCGCCAGTTCGGCATGTGAATCGACAAGAAAAACGCCGCCGGCCTTCGCATGCTCGCGCAGTGCAGCCTCTTGCGCGCCGCCGAGCTTGCGGTCGTGCGCCGTCACGCGGACGTCCAGTGCGCGCAGATCCTCGGCCAGGATGCGGCCGACCTCGCCATATCCGATCAGGCCGACAGTCCACGTCAACGGCTTGGCTTTCATCGCCGTGCTCAGTCGATGTACTTCAGCCCGGCCTTCTCAAGCGGCTCGCGCATGTTGTACATGTCAAGCCCGAGCACGCCGGCAGCAAACTTCGCGCGTTTTTCGCCTTCGAAGGATTCGCGCTTTTCGGCTGCATCGGCGACCTGCTGCGCCATCGCAGCCGGCACGACGACGACGCCATCGCTGTCGGCAACGATCACGTCGCCCGGATTCACCGCCGCCCCCGCGCAGACCACCGGGATATTGACCGAACCCAGCGTCGCCTTGATCGTTCCCTTCGCATGGATTGCGCGGCTGAAGACCGGGAAACCCATCTGCTGCAACTCGTCGACATCGCGGCAACCGCCGTCGATGACCAGGCCCTTGGCGCCGCGGCCCTTGAACGAGGTGGCCAGCAGGTCGCCGAAGAAGCCGTCGTTGTTGTCGGTCGTGCAAGCGGCGACGACGACGTCGCCGGGCTGGATCTGTTCGGCCGCGACGTGCATCATCCAGTTGTCGCCGGGCTGCAGCAGCACGGTGACGGCCGGGCCGCACATCTTCGCGCCGGCATAGATCGGTCGCATGTACGGCTTCATCAGGCCCATCCGGCCAAGCGCCTCGTGCACCGTCGCGACGCCGAAGCGCGACAGTTTCTCCACTGCAGCCGGGTCGGCGCGGACGATGTTGCGCTTGACGACACCGAGCGTGCTGGCAAGGTTCTGGTTGCTCATGGTCATTTCCCCTTCGCTTTCAGTGCGGCATCGAGACGCGGGAAAACGCGTCGCGCATTGCCTTCGTAGACCTTGTGGCGGTCGTCGCCGACGACGATCGTCGACGCCTCGATATACCGCTTGGTGTCGTCGTAGTAATGGCCGGTTTCGGGATCGATGCCCCGCACTGCGCCGATCATCTCGCTGGCAAACAGGATGTTGTCGACCGGGATCACCTTGGTCAGCAGGTCGATGCCCGGCTGGTGGTAGACGCAGGTGTCGAAAAAGATGTTGTTCAGAAGGTGGTCCTTCAACAGCGGCTTTTTCAGTTCCTGCGCGAGGCCGCGGAAGCGCCCCCAGTGGTAGGGCACCGCGCCGCCGCCGTGCGGGATGATGAAGCGCAGCGTCGGGAAATCCCTGAACAGGTCCGACGTCAGACACTGCATGAACGCCGTGGTGTCGGCATTCAGATAGTGCGCGCCGGTGGTGTGGAAACACGCATTGCAGCTGGTCGATACATGGATCATCGCCGGGATGTCGAGCTCGACCATCTTTTCGTAGATCGGATACCAGTGGCGGTCGGACAGCGGCGGGCTGGTCCAGTGGCCGCCAGACGGATCGGGGTTCAGGTTGATGCCGACATTGCCGTACTGCGCAACGCACTTCTCGATTTCCGGAATGCAGGTCGCCGGATCGACACCCGGCGACTGCGGCAGCATCGCCGCCGGAACAAAGCGGTCGGGGAACAGCTGGCTGACGCGGTAGCAGAGCTCGTTGCAGATCGCCGCCCAGGTCGACGAAACCTCGAAATCGCCGATGTGATGCGCCATGAAGCTGGCGCGCGGGCTGAAGATCGTCAGGTCGGAGCCGCGCTCGTTCATCAGCCGCAGCTGGTTGGCCTCGATCGACTCGCGCAGTTCGTCGTCGCTGATCTTCAGGTCGGCCACTTTCGGCTTGACCGACGGATCCTTGATGCCGGCAATCTGCTGGTTGCGCCAGTTTTCCAGCGCTTTCGGTGCGGTTGTGTAGTGGCCGTGGCAGTCGATGATCATTGCGCGTCTCCAGTTCTTGTCGTGGTACCGGCGGCAGCCGCGGTGCGGTCAGGTGGGGTCACACCAGCCACCGGGCCGGTCTGTGGTGATTTTTCGTGATAGTCAGTCTGTGCGCAACAGGTATGGCGAGATAGCAGCCATAACGAATCGGCATCGCTCGAGATGGCCGAGAATCGTGATGCACGTGCAAAGGGGCTGGTCGATGGATCTGCGGCAAATTGAATATTTCGTCCGTGTCGCCGAACTCGGCAGCTTCAGCAAAGCCGCATTGCTGCTGTCGACGGCCCAGCCGGCGCTCAGCCGGCAGGTCAAGATGCTGGAAACCGAACTGGGCCAGGCCCTGCTGCGCCGCCACGGCCGCGGCGTCACCTTGACCGATGCCGGCGAACTGTTCCTGAAACATGGCCACGGCATCCTGCACCAGGTCGAGCAGGCCCGGCACGAACTGCGCAGCTCGCTCGGCCAGGAGGGCGGCAGGATCGTCGTCGGCTTGCCGCCCAGCCTCAGCCGCGGCCTGACCGGTCCGCTGGTCGCAGCCTTCAAGCAGCGATTTGCCGATGCCGAACTGGCCATCGTCGAAGGCCTGTCGTCACACCTGGCCGAGTGGCTGCAGGTCGGGCGCATCGATCTGGCGCTGCTGCTGAATCCCGATCCACGGCCGGAAATCGACACCGCGCCGGTTTTCGAGGAAGCGCTGTGCCTGATCGGCCCGGGGCCGCGCGCGGCTGACGAGGGCGACACGAGCGTCGCTTTTGCCCGGCTCGCCGACTATCCGCTGGTGATTCCGGACCGCGTCCACGCGATACGGCGGCTGGTCGAGACGCGCGCTGCCCACCTCGGCCTGAAGCTGAAGATCGCGATGGAGGTGGCGTCGGTCGACGGCATGCTCGACCTCGTCAGGCTCGGCATCGGCTTTGCCGTGTTGCCGCCGAGCGCGCTGGCGCAGCGCAACGCCGTTGATTCGTACCAGGCGCGGCAGATCGTCGAGCCGCGGCTGCCTGTGCTGATGACGACCGCGGTGTCGGCGGTGCGGCCACTGACGCCGCTGGTCGTCGCGACCCGGGAGCGCGTCGCCGAGCAGGTGCGTCAGCTGGCGATGCAATGGGGAGACCAGATCGTGCTGCGTGGCGTTTGAGCAGCGCCGACAAAGATCAGTCGATCCTGATATTCTTCAAGCGATGCTCACCCAACGTATTCCGACCCGCCGGCGCCTGTTGGCGGCGCTGGCCGCGACCTGTCTGGCCAGCGTCGGCCCGGCCGCGCTTGCAGCAGCGGCAGCGAAGGGCGAGGTGGTCGATCTGCCGGCACTGCAGTTGATCGACGGCAAGCGGCTGGCCGACTGGAAAGGCCAGCCGGCGGTGATCGTTTTCTGGTCGACCGATTGCGCCTTCTGCAAACGCCACAACGCACGCCTCGACAAGCTGTACCGCGAGCTGCAGGCGCGTGGCAGCAAGCTGCGCATCGTCGGCATTGCCACCGACCGCGACCCTCAGGCGGTGCGGCGCCATGTCGCCGAGCACGACCTGCGCTTTCCGGTCGCGCTCGATGGCGCGGCGCTGCGCGCACGGCTGACCGAGCGGGCAGTGGTGCCAATGACGGTGCTGATCGATGGCAGCGGGCGGCTGCTGCTGGCGATCCCCGGCGAGATGACCGAAGACGATATCGCGGCGATCGGCGCGCAGCTCGGCTGACGCAGACCAGCCGGCATGGCGATGGGTGCATCATCGAAGCATCGATTGCGACTCAACCAGGAGTGTGTGATGAAGATCAGCCGAATCCTGCCTGCGCTTGGCTTGCTGCTCGGCGCGGCATCGATATCTGCCCAGACCGCCGGCGAACTGTTCCGCGATGCCGACCTCGCACTCGGCGAGAAACTGATCAAGGACAACGGCTGCGTCGCCTGCCATGTGCGCAAAGTGGGCGGCGACGGCTCGAAGATCTACCGGCCGACCGGGCGCATCAATACGCCCGGATTTCTGCGCGGCATGGTCGAGCAGTGCAACACCGAACTGAACCTCGGGATGTTTCCGGAAGAGGTGTCCGCAGTCGCCGCGGTGCTGAACCGCGACCACTACCGCTTCAAGTGATCGCTGCTGCGCCGCTTCAACGCGGCAGCAGCAACTCGGTTTTCGGGTGGAAGGCGACCCAGGCGAACCAGTAGGCGGTGATCGTCGGCAATACCTGGCCCTGCGCATCGAGTGCCTCGGCACTGCGATGGCGGGCATCGAAGCGGATGCGCAGCGCTTGCCCGCCGAGCCGGTCGGCAAATTCGCCTTTTGCGTCGACCCTTTTTTCGAGCACGCTGAACGGATAGGCCTTGTGGCGGCCGCCGATCTCGACGCCGAGCACCCATTCCTTCGCGCCAATCCGGTCATCGCGGTTCTGCACGTCGAACATCAGTGCCGAGCGTTGCTCATAGCCGGCATAGGGATCGAGCCGGTAATTGCGGAAAAAGCCGGTATCGGTCGACAGGACCGTCGTCGAGGGCTGTCGGCTGCGCCAGTCGGCCCAGCTGGTGTGTGTCACCGGCAGCATCTTCAGGCGCGTGCCTTTCGCCGGGCCGCTGATCGCCTGCTGCATGATCTGCGACCACAGCGATGACGTCGCGCGGTCGTAGAGCAACACATCGCTGTTGTAGAGCAGGCCGGAGACGCCGAAACCGGATTCGGCATGGCCGGCGGCCGGCTCGAAGACGACGCCGGTGCCGCACAGCGGACAGTAGCTGACGACGATGCGTCGATCGCCGAAGCGGTCGTTGACGACCTCGTGCCAGTTCAGGATGCGGATCGGGTAGGCGCGCGCCTGGCCGTCGATCGCCAGGCCGAGCACCCGGTCGTCCGGCGCCAGCGCTGCTTCGCCTGCCGCAATGAACACCGGCTTGTCGATCGCCGGTATGCCGTCCTTCGGCGGCCCGCCACGCTGGATCGCGGCGATCGGCACCAGCGGGTCGCTGATGTCGAAGCCGTTCAGGCTGACGCGCGGCGGGTTGCCGCTGCCGGCAAGCAGCGATGGCGAAACGCCGGACAGCAACACAAGCAGCGCAGCAAGGCTTCTGCGCCGCACGGCGATCAGGTGGAACAGGTTCAAGGCCATCTCCTGGCAGAAGCCATTTGATATACGACGTTCAACAACCCGACTTCTTACGGCGTTTCCCCGTCAACCGCCGGTGTAAGAAACCCCACTGCTGCCGCGTCCAAGGGGTAGGAAGACAGCCGGTGCCCGTCCGGACCGGTGGTTTTCCCGACTGGCCAAGCGGCCGGCTGCCAACAATCACCTTCGGAACCTGGAGACTCAGATGAACCACACCACCCCGATTTCCACCGTCACCCTTGCATTGGCCCTCGGAGCGGCATTCGCCGTGATGCCGGCCGCAGCGCAGGACAAGGCCGCCGACAAGGAAAAATGCTACGGCGTCGCACTGAAAGGCAAGAACGATTGCGCCGCCGGCCCGGGCACGACCTGCGCCGGCACGTCGAAAGTCGATCACCAGGCCAATGCCTGGTCGCTGGTACCGAAGGGCACCTGCGAGAAGACCGCGTCGAAGACTTCGCCGACCGGCTTCGGCCAGATGAAGGCGTTCGAGCCGAAGAAGGCCTGATCGGGCCCGGACTGCGATGGACCAGCCGGACCGCAATCGCCAGCGCGCATCGCTGCCGCCCGGCGGCGCGGTTGTCGGCATGCGGCTGCCGCCAAGAGCCGGGCTGGGCCTGAAGACCCAGCATGTCGCGCAGGTGCTGGCCGAAAAGCCCGATATCGGGTTCTTCGAGGTCCACGCCGAAAACTACATGGTCGACGGCGGGCCGTTGCATGCGCAGCTGCGCCTGGTCCGCGACAGTTACCCGTTGTCGCTGCACGGCGTCGGCCTGTCGATCGGCGGGGCCGATCCGCTCGACGAGCAGCACCTCGCCCGTCTGGCCGCGTTGATCGAGCGTTACAAACCGGCAGTTTTTTCCGAACACCTTGCGTGGTCGACTCACGGTGGCGTCTTCTACAACGACCTGCTGCCGCTGTCGTACGACGCAGCCACGCTGGACCGCGTCTGCCAGCATGTCGACCAGGTGCAGGAACGCCTCGGCCGGCAGATGCTGCTGGAAAACCCGTCGACTTATGTCGAATTCGAGACCTCGACGATCAGCGAGGCGGCCTTCATCCGCGAGGTGATCGATCGCACCGGCTGCGGGCTGCTGCTCGACGTCAACAATGCCTTTGTCTCGTGCACCAACCACGGCCGCGACGTGATGGCCTATCTGCTCGATCTGCCGTTGCAGGCGGCCACGCAGATCCACCTGGCAGGCTTTGCGAGCGAGCGCGACAGCGCCGGCGCAGCATTGCTGATCGACAGCCATGGTTCGCCGGTCGACCGCATCGTCTGGGGCTTGTACCGGCAGGTGATCGAGCAGCTCGGCCCGATGCCCAGCCTGCTGGAACGAGACAACGACATCCCGCCGCTCGAAATTCTGCTCGACGAGGCTCGGCAGGCGGAGGCGATCCTGGCCAAGGCGCCGGCCGCGTTGCGCGAGGCTGCCCGATGAGCGCGCTCGAAGCCAGGTTCGCTGCGGCGCTGCTCGATCCGTCGCTGCCCGCACCGCCAGCGCTGCGCAGCTGGAATGGCTCGGATGTCGACGGCCGGCTTGCCATCTACCGCAACAACGTGATCAGCTCGCTCGTCGATGCCCTCGGCGAAACCTTCCCGGTCGTGCAGGAGCTGGTCGGCGAGGAATTTTTCCGTGCGATGGCTGCGGTGTACGTGCGGCAGGACCCGCCGCGCAGCCGCATCCTCGCGTCATACGGCGCCGGCCTCGCGGAGTTTCTCGAATCATTCGAGCCGGTGTCCAGCCTGCCCTATCTGCCCGATGTCGCGCGGCTCGAGTTTGCCCGCGTCCAGGCCTGCCACAGCGCCGATGCGCCGGTCGCGACGGCCACCCAGGTGGCCGCTGCATTGTCGGCAGGCGCTCGGATCGGCCGCATCCGTTTCGACTGGCATCCGTCGCTGGCCGTCATCGAATCCGAATGGGCAATCGTCTCGCTGTTCGCCGCTCATCAGGGCGTCGTCGACATCGCCAGCGTCGACCCGGCTCAGCCGGAAACCGCGGTTGTTCTCCGCGACCAGTCCGACGTCGTCGTGTTGCCGGCAGCTGCGGGGCTGGCGGCATTTGTCGCAGCGGTCCGCCGCGGCAGCGCGCTGGCCGAAGCCGCTGGCGAAGCGGCCAGTTCGCACAGCACATTCGACCTTGCGCTCGTGCTTGGCATGCTGCACCGCCACGGCGCGATTGCTTCGATTCACCTGCCACTGGAGTGACACATCATGCATGCTGAACGACTGCAACGGCCTGCTGCCATCGGCACGTCGAGGCCGCGGTGGATGGGCTGGCTCGACAAGGCCGTCGCACTGCTGACGCTTATTCCGCATTCGCTGATTGCCTTTGTCGGCCGGTTTTCGATCGCCGCTGTCTTCTGGAGCTCGGGACAGACCAAGGTCGAGGGTTTTGCGCTGAACATCGTCGCCGGCGAGTTCAGTCTGGGCTGGCCGCGGCTGTCCGAATCGGCGGTCAGCCTGTTCGAATACGAGTACCAGCTGCCGCTGATCGCGCCGGGCCTTGCCGCGCTGATGGCGGCCTTCGCCGAACACCTGTTCCCGGCGCTGTTGCTGATCGGTCTTGCAACACGTTTTTCTGCCCTGGCGCTGCTGATCATGACGCTGGTGATCCAGTTGCTGGTTTATCCCGGCGCGTATGCAACCCACGGCACCTGGGCCGCGGTGCTGCTTTACCTGATGGCGGCCGGCCCGGGAAAATTGTCGGTTGATCACCTGCTCGCAAAGCGCTGGCGGCACGACGACTGAGCTGCCGGCGATGCTGTGGCGTGTCGCGCCGCAGCGACTGTGAGGCTTGCCGCCAGGAAACGGCTGCAGGATGCGTGACAATGTTGCCGACCGCGGGTCGCGGTTGCCAACTGAGTCCAAGAATGAACAAAGCCGAACTGGTCGAACAACTCGCTGACAAACACTCCCTGACCAAGGCGGAATCCGGACGGATTCTGCAAACCCTGCTCGACACCATCGTCACGTCGGTTCGCAAGGGCGATCCGGTGGTGCTGCCGGGCTTCGGCTCGTTCAAGCTGCATGCTCGGGCAGCGCGCAACGGCGTCAATCCGGCGACCGGCGCGAAGATCAAGATTGCCGCGGCCAAGCTGCCCAAATTCACGCCTGGAACCACGTTCAAGGCCGCCGTCGATCCGCGCGGCACTGCCCGCAAGGCGGCCAAGGCCGGCGCCGCGAAAAAGTCGAAATAAAGCGGGCGATCGGCTGCTGCCGATCGACGCTCCCGCGGCGTGTTGGAGGTGGCCGGTTCGCCGGCCCGGTGGCGCACACCCCGTCCAACAAGTGGAATCGGATCGCTGCCGATTGCCACACGTTGACCATCCTGCACGCACGAGCGCGCGCGCGGTGCTGATCTCGACGCGTGGACTTGCGCCGGTCCGGCCAATGTGCCGGACCATGGCGGCTGGTTCAGCCGGCGGTCTGGACGACCGGTGGTGTGTCGCTGACGGCCGCAGATGGCTGCGGCTCGTCGATTGGCGAGATATTCTGTGCCAACTGCCCTTTCGGGCCTTGCTGGATGTCGAACTGGACCCGACCTCCCTGCTTCAGCGTGCGGAAACCTTCCATCTGCACTGCGGAGAAATGTGCGAAGACATCGGCACCTCCGCCGTCGGGTTCGATGAATCCGAAGCCCTTGGCATCGTTGAACCACTTGACTGTTCCGAGCGCCATGCCGCACCTCCCATCCATCGCCACATGGAATTCTGGTAGCCAGCCCCAGTGATGTCAAGGCAGGCGGCCACGGCGGGCCAGCCTCGGAAACAGGCGGTCGGAACGGCGGTTTTTCCGCTTCGGCGGCTTGCGATCGGTCGTATCGTCTGCATATGACCCCGGTATGACCGAGACAATGCAAGTCGATAGAATCGAAACATGCCTGCAGAACCAGTCAAGCCGTCCGTTCCGCCCGCCGGTACGCCAACGCCTGGCGACCAGGGAGCGGTCGTTGCCGAGCGCCAGGCCGCAAAGACGGAACCTCCGAAGATGTATCAGGTTCTCATGCTCAACGACGACTACACACCGATGGAGTTCGTCGTGATGGTGCTGCAGGAATATTTCCAACGCGACCTCGAGACCGCGACCCAGATCATGCTGAAGATCCACCACGAGGGTCGGGGGGTGTGCGGCGTCTATACAAAGGACGTCGCCGCTACCAAGGTTGAACTGGTGCTGGCCGCTGCCCGCCGTGGCGGCCACCCGCTGCAATGTATTTTGGAGGCCGCATGATTGCGCAAGAGCTAGAAGTCAGTCTGCACATGGCGTTCGTCGAGGCGCGTCAGCAGCGACACGAATTCATCACCGTCGAGCATCTGCTGATGGCATTGCTCGACAACCCGTCGGCTGCCGAGGTGCTGCGCGCCTGCACCGCCAATATCGACGACCTGCGCAAGAGCCTGGCCGGCTTCATCAAGGAGAACACGCCGACCGTCGGCGGCTCCGACGAAGTCGACACGCAGCCGACGCTGGGTTTCCAGCGCGTGATCCAGCGCGCGATCATGCATGTGCAGTCGACCGGCTCCGGCAAGAAGGAAGTGACCGGCGCCAATGTGCTGGTCGCGATCTTCGGCGAGAAGGATTCGCATGCGGTCTACTACCTGCACCAGCAGGGCGTGACACGGCTCGACGTCGTCAACTTCATCGCCCACGGCATCAAGAAAAACGACCCGCCGGAGCCGGCCAAGCCGAGTGAAGGCGGCGCAGCCGAGGCCGACAAGGAAGAGGGCGACGGCAAGGGGTCGCCGCTCGACCAGTTCACGCAGAACCTCAATGCGATGGCGCGCGACGGCAAGATCGATCCGCTGATCGGCCGCGAGCTTGAAGTCGAACGCGTCGTGCAGATCCTGTGCCGGCGGCGCAAGAACAACCCGCTGCTGGTCGGCGAGGCCGGTGTCGGCAAGACCGCGATCGCCGAAGGCCTGGCATGGCGCATCACGCAGGGCGAGGTGCCCGACGTGCTGGCCGATGCCACCGTCTATGCGCTCGACATGGGTGCATTGCTCGCCGGTACCAAATACCGTGGCGATTTCGAGCAGCGGCTGAAAGGCGTGCTGAAAAGCCTGAAGGACCAGCCGCATGCGGTGTTGTTCATCGACGAGATCCACACGCTGATCGGCGCCGGCGCGGCGTCCGGCGGCACGCTCGACGCAAGCAACCTGCTGAAGCCTGCGCTGAGTTCGGGCACGATGAAATGCATCGGCGCCACGACCTTCACCGAATACCGCGGCATCTTCGAGAAGGATGCGGCGCTGTCGCGGCGCTTCCAGAAGATCGACATCGTCGAGCCGTCGGTCGAGCAGACGATCGAGATCCTGAAGGGGCTGAAGACACGCTTCGAGGAGCACCACAGCGTCAAATATGCGCTGAATGCGCTGCAGGCCGCGGCCGAGCTGTCAGCCAAGTTCATCAACGACCGCCATCTGCCCGACAAGGCGATCGACGTGATCGACGAGGCCGGCGCGGCGCAGCGCGTGCTGCCGAAGAACAAGCAGAAGAAGACGATCACGCGCAGCGAGGTCGAGGAAATCGTCGCGAAGATCGCGCGCATTCCGCCAGCCGCGGTGTCGAACGACGACCGCTCGAAGCTGAAGAGCCTGGACCGCGACCTGAACAGCGTCGTCTTCGGCCAGGAACCGGCGATCGAGGCGCTTGCGTCGGCGATCAAGATGGCGCGCTCCGGGCTCGGCAAGCCCGACAAGCCGATCGGCTCGTTCCTGTTCTCCGGCCCGACCGGCGTCGGCAAGACCGAGGTCGCGAAGCAACTCGCCTATGTGCTCGGCATCGAACTGATCCGCTTCGACATGAGCGAATACATGGAGCGCCATGCGGTCAGCCGACTGATCGGCGCGCCGCCGGGTTATGTCGGTTTCGACCAGGGCGGTCTGCTGACCGAGGCGATCACGAAGAAGCCGCATGCGGTGCTGCTGCTCGACGAGATCGAGAAAGCGCATCCGGATGTCTTCAACGTGCTGCTGCAGGTGATGGACCACGGCACGCTGACCGACAACAACGGGCGCAAGGCCGATTTCCGCAATGTGATCATCGTGATGACGACCAATGCCGGCGCCGAGACGATGAACAAGGCGACGATCGGCTTTACGTCGGCAAGAGAGCAGGGCGACGAGATGGCCGACATCAAGCGGCTGTTCACGCCCGAGTTCCGCAACCGCCTCGATGCGGTGGTCAGCTTCCGTGCGCTCGACACCGAGATCATCCTGCGCGTCGTCGACAAGTTCCTGCTGCAGCTCGAAAGCCAGCTCGCCGAGAAGAAGGTCGAAGTGACCTTCACCGACAAGCTGCGCACCTTCCTTGCGAAGAAGGGTTTCGATCCGCTGATGGGCGCGCGTCCGATGCAACGGCTGATCCAGGATACGATCCGGCGCGCGCTGGCCGACGAACTGCTGTTCGGCCGGCTCGTCGATGGCGGTCGGCTGACCGTCGACCTCGATGCCGACGACAAGGTCGAGCTCGATATCCAGCCGCTGAAGAAGATCGACAAGCCGAAGGCCGAACCCGCAACGGCCTGATCGGAGCAGCGTTTCAGGAGCCGGTCGCTTCGGCGGCCGGATCCTGCCTGAAGTAGCCCTGCAGCAACCGGTAGAGCGCCGGGTGCTCGTGCAGCAGCACCTGCGGACTGACGAAGAAGGCCTCGGCGGCCACGGCGAAGAACTCTTCCGGCGCTTCGGCGCCGTAGGGATCGATCGCCGGTTCGGGATCGTTGTCCAGCGAGTCGCAGAAGGCCTCGTATTCGCGATCGAGGACGTCGATCCAGCGCTGTCGTGCGGCATCGTTCGGCAGCAGCGGCACGCCGTCGGCGACGCCGTCGCGCATGTCGAGCACGTGGACGAACTCGTGGATCACGACGTTGTAACCCTGCTCGGCCGATTCGCCCGCCTCGGCGACATCGCGCCACGACAACATCACCGGCCCGCCGGACATCGCCTCGCCGGTCAGCGTCTCCTCATAGCTGTGGACGATACCGTCCTCGTCCATCACCTCGCGTTCGGCGACCACCTCATCGGGATGAACCACGATGCCGATGAAATCGTCGTAGGCCGACAACCCGAGGTGCAGGATCGGCAGGCAGGCCTGCACAGCGATCGCCACCGCGATCTCGTCGGTGGCCTGCAGCCCGCCGGCACCGGTAAATTCCTTTTCGGCGAGGAACAGCGTTGCCAGCTGCCGCAGCCGTGCCAGATCGGCGGTGCTGCGCCGCGCGATGAAAGGGTAGCGGGCAAGGGTGGTCAGCCAGAGCGGGTCGGGGATCGGCCGCTTGCTGAGCACCCGGTTCTGACGCCAGTCGCGCCACGCGTTCGACCAGCGCGCCAGCGGGCCCATTGATCAATCCGGATCGAGAGTCAGCAACCGGCCGGCGCCAGCCGCTCGAATCCGTCGGCGCTCAGACGCAGCACTTCGGCGCGCGTTGGCTGACCGGCATCATCGAGCTCCCAGTCGCTCAGCACGTGGCGGACAAGACCCGGCGCCATCGGTTCGCTGCCCGGGCAGTGGGTATGGCCATGGATCAGCACCGGCGCGCCGGCCTCGTGCATCCAGCGCACCGCGCTGCCCGGGTCGACGTCGACCCAATCGGCCCGCTGATGAGACTGCTTGCGGCGCTCGCTTTCCTGGCGGATCGCCTGTGCCTGGCGGCGCCGTTCGTCGATCGGCAGCGCGAGAAAATCGTGTTGCCAGCGCGTGCTTCGCACCTCGGCGCGAAAGCGCTGATAAGCGGTATCGCCGAGGCACAAAGCGTCGCCATGGCTGAGCAGGAAACGGCGGCCAAAGGCCACCAGCACGGTCGGATCGGCCAGCGCCATTGCGCCGCTGGCCTTCAGCATGCGGTCGCCGAGCAGAAAATCCCGGTTGCCGACCATGATGGCGATCGACCGGCGTGCCGCAGCCTCGGCGAGCAGATCGACCACACGGGCTTCAAAACCCTGCGTTATCGTGTCATCGCCGACCCACAGGTCGAAGATGTCGCCGAGCAGAAAAACCGCATCGGCGGGGGTCTCGCGCAGATGGCTGGCAAATGCCGCGCTGGTGCGCGGCCTGTCGTCTGCCAGATGCAGATCGCTGATGAAATCGATCTGCCGCCACGCCGCCGGCGCCTCGAACTCCCAGAATCTGGGCAAGCGCGTCGGCACATCCGCCGCGGCGGGAGGCGTGGCCATGTCGAGCTTGGCGGGCGGAATCAGCCGACGACCGTTGCGCGCTCGATCACCACTTCCTCGAGCGGCACGTCGTCCATGAAACCCTTGCGGCCGGTCTTGACGCCTTCGATGGCATCGACGACATCGGTGCCTTCGACAACCTTGCCGAATACCGCGTAACCCCAGCCGCTTGCCGACTTCGACGTGAAGTTGAGGAAGTCGTTGTCCTTCGCATTGATGAAGAACTGGGCGGTTGCCGAATCGGGGTCGGACGTGCGCGCCATCGCGACCGTGTAGCGGTTGTTTTTCAGGCCGTTGTCGGCCTCGTTGGCGATCGGCTTGTTTGTGGATTTCTGCTTCATGTCGGGCTGGAAACCGCCGCCCTGGATCATGAAGCCCTTGATCACGCGGTGAAAGATCGTGCCGTCGTAATGGCCGGCACGGACATACTCGAGGAAGTTGGCGCTGCTGCGCGGGGCCTCGGTTTCAGCCAGTTCGATGCGGATCAGGCCACGGTTGGTATGGAGTTCGACTTGGGTGCTCATTGGTAGTCCTTCGGGTTGCGGGCGGGTGGGGCGCTGGCGCGCCGGCCTGACGGGATCAGCCCAGGTTGCCTTCGAAAACCACTTTCCAGTGGCCCTCGTTCTGCAGCCAGTACTGGCGCTTCTGCCGCGGCCGGCTCTGCCCTGACGAATTTTCCGAATAGGTGACGACGACGATGTCGCGGTCATCGCGCCACCAGACGACCGACACCCCGTCGATCGTCGCCGGCCGGCCGAACGACGGGGCCCGCTTCGGCTTGCCGGCATCTTCGTCAGACGCGTAGAACTGCTGCAGGACCTCGGCATTGGCCAGCATGCGGGCCGCCTTCCATGCGTCGAAGGTCTTCATGAAACCGGCACGGCGTTGCTCGGCGACCGCCGGCTCGACCCATTCGATCTTCTCGGCGATCAGGATCGGTGTCTCCTGGCGCTCGACGATCCGCGTCAGCTCGAGCATGTCGGGGTTCGACACCGCGACGCACCCGTCGGTGGCCAGCGGCGGCCGACTGAACATCGAGGTCGGCACGCCATGCAGCCAGATGCCGCTGCCGGTGCGGCCCTTCAGCTGGTCGTAATGGTTCGGGTAGTTCAGTGCGATCGCCGCATCGCCATAACGATCCTCGACCGCGGGATCGCGCAGCCGTGAATCGGCGATCCGGCCGGTACCGAAATACACGCCGATCGGCGTGCGCAGGTCGCCCTCGACCTGCTTGGCCAGCCCGAGCTTGCCGACCGAGCTGTAATAGTCCTTCCTCAGCACCAGACCGTTGTCGGTATTCTCGAACACGTACAAGCGCGATTTCGAGACGTCGACCGCGATCGCATGGCGCACGTTGCGATCGATGCGGACGAACTGCGCCGGCACCGCGGCGGCTGGCGGCCGCTGACCGGCGGCAACAACGCGCGCCCGTGCTTCCGAGACCAGATCACGCAGCCGTTCCGCCGCCTCGGCACGCAGCGGCTGCGTGACCGCGCCAAACCCCTCGGCCGGGTTGGTCGTTGTCTTCAGCAGATCCGCGTAGACGAGTTGTGCGAGGCCGAAATTCGGCATGTCGCGGGCCAGCCTGGCGGCTTCCTCGATCGCTTCGCCGGCTTGCGAGGTCGCAATCAGACCGTAGATGCGCAACAACCGGGCATCTGCGGTCGAATAGGTCGACGAGGTGGCTGCCAGCAGTTCATCGCCCCGGGCGACCACCGGCTCGAGCCGGTCGAGCCGTTTTGCATTGAGCACCGGCGACGATGCTGCCTCTGCAACGTCGGCTGGCGCCGTCGTCGATGAGGTGTCGGCGGTTGCCAATGCGACGGGCGGCGCATCGCCGGCACCATCGGTGGCCTGCCCCTGCCAGATGCCGCAGGCGATCAGCACGACGGCGAGCGCGGAGACGACAAGCACCGTGGTTTTCCGCCGCAGGCCGGATCGGCGCCGCGCCGGCGCGACGCGGCGTGCCGACGGGTCCGGCTGTCCGGATCCGATGATGGCGCCGTCGGCGAGACCTTGGCTCACTGCAATTCTTCCTCTTCCTCGATCAACCAGCCCGACTGGCCGCGCACCAGATGCAGCCGCTTGCGGCTGGTTTCGGCATAGGCATCGCCGCGGTAACGCTGCGTGAAGGTCGCGATGACCTTGTCACCCCGCGCGACGAACTGGGGTTTGTCGATGTCGACGGTGATCTTCCTTTTCGGGACGATCCGCGAGCGCCGATGCTCGACCCAGTCTGCATGCGAGCCGTTGCGGCCGGAGTAGTTCGGCACATAGGCTGCGACATAGGCATCCATGTCGCGGCGGCTCCAGGCGTCGGCCCAGGCTTCGATCGCCGCCTGCGCTTCGCCGAGAGTTGCCTTCGCGAGCCCGGGCTGCGCCGAAGGCGCCGTCGCCACCGAGGTGGCATTGCCGCTGACCACCGGCGCTGCGGTTGCCGGCTGTGCGCCGGTTGCTGGTGCTGCGCTGGTCAGGCGGGCGCCGGCAGGCGCGGCGGCGAACTCGCGGCCAGCACCACTCAGGTTGACGCGGTATTCGCCGAGCGACAGCGACATGCGGTCGCCGACCAGCAGCAGCAGGTCGATCTCCGGTGCGGTCGCAGGGTCCGGCAGCCGCTCCAGGCGCAACACGACCTGGCCATTGCTCGCGCTCTGTGGCGTGATGCTGATCTGCTGCAGTGCCGGCAGATAGCGCATGCCGGCAACGCCATAGGCGTCGCGCGTTGCGATGCGGGCACGGATGTCGGCCGCGTCGATCGGTGCGCTGTCCGACAGCGTGATCTCGGCATACGGAGACTGCCCGGCAGGGGTATACAGCCGCAGCGTGCCGAAATCGATCGCGAGCGCAGGCAATCCCGCGGCCAGCAGGCCGGCCAGCATCGCCGGCACGCGAACCATCGCGTGCCAACGCTTTCGCGAATGTTGTTGTTCTGAACGCATCACCATCAAGATCCCACCGATTCCTTTCGGATCAACCATCGTCCGTTTCGTTTGACCAATTCGAGCACCTTGTTTCCGGTGACATTCAGCTGATCGGCAGAATAGTTCTGCCGGAAGCTGACCTTCGCCGCATCGTCGCCGTTCATCTCGACGGACACCGATGCAAGTTCGACCGAAATCCTGGTCTTGCCGAGTATGCGCAGCCTGCGCCCATCCTGCCAGCGCGCCGCGGTGCCGTCGCCGCCGGAAAAACCAGGCACATAGGACGCAAAATAGGCATTCATGTCCTTGCGTTCCCAGGCGCTGGCCCAGGCATCGACGGCTGCACGCACCTCGCGGGCCTCTTCATTCGCCTTGCGCTGGCTCGAGTCGGCGGTCGCCGGTCGTGCCTTCGACGGACCGGCGTCGACAGCATCGTCACGCCCAGGAGTGCGCGTCTCGGGCTTCGGTTTCTCAGGCTTCGGCGCATCGGGCTTCGGCGCCTCGGGTTTTGGTGTTTCCAGCTTCGGTGTTTCCGGCTTCTGTGTTTCCGCGGTCGTCGGTGGAGCGGCGGCCACGGCTGGCGCAGGCACCGGAGCGGGCGCCGGCGAGGGCGCCGGAACGGGCGGCGGCGCGACCGGCGCAGCCGCGGCAAGAACCACCGGCGCACTGTCCTGGCGGCTGCCTGCCAGCGACTTCAGCATCGCGAGTTTTGGCGTCCCGGCGCTGTCGTCGATCTGCAACGCCCGCGCATAGGCACGACTGGCCAGCCGCACATTCAGCGACGACAGGTTCTCGAACGCGGTGTTGTAGCTGGGCCGGCTGCGCACTGCAGCCTCGAGCGCGGCGCGGGCCTTGTCGATCTGGCCCTGCTCGGCATACAGCACCGCAAGATTGTTCAGCGGCTCGGGCAGTGTCGGAAAGTCGCGGCTCATGCGTTCGAAGACGGCGACCGCATCGGCGAAGCGCTTCTGGTCGACGAGCAGCACGCCTTTCTGGAAGCGCAACTGCGCATCGTCGGGCGCCTTTGCAAGCAGCGTGTCGATCTTGCGCAAGGCGTCGGCGGTGCGCCCTGCAGCGACCAGTTCGTTGACCTCGTTGAGACCGGGCGAGGGCAGATTCGCCAACGTCGAACTCGCGACGGCCAGACCAGCCGTCAGCACCACGATCGGACGAAAACTCTTCACTGTTGCACCACTGCCTCGAGGATCGTCACCGGCTGCACCGGCACATTCTGCTGCATCCCCCGGGATTGCGTCGGCACGGCAGCAATCCGGTCGACGACGTCCATGCCTGATATCACCTTGCCGAATACCGCGTAACCGTTGCCGTCGCGCGAATTGGCCGAGTTCAGAAAATCGTTGTCCTTCAGATTGATGAAGAACTGCGACGTTGCCGAATCGGGCACCGAGGTTCGCGCCATCGCGACGGTGCCGCGGTCGTTGTTCAGACCGTTGCGGCTTTCAAGCGGGATCGGCGCGCGGGTCGGTTTCTGCACCAGATCCGGCGTAAAGCCGCCGCCCTGGATCATGAAATTGCCGATGACACGATGGAAAACAGTGCCGTTGTAGTGACCGGCTTTCACATACTGCAGAAAGTTGTCGACCGACTTCGGCGCCTTCGACGCGTCGAGCTGGATCACGATGTCGCCCATGCTGGTGGCCAGCATCACGGTTTGCGCAAACGCCGCCGGTGCGGCCAGCAAACTGCCGGCCAGCACGATCCGGCCGAACAGCCGGCGCAGTGCCGCTGACGAGCTGCGCGCGATGACGAGGGGGTGATCAAGCTTCCAGCCAGCGCTGGTTCCGGCCATTGTGTGAAGCAAGCCGTTGTGTGGCATCGATATCGAATCAGGAAGACGGAGCAAAGAGGTGATGCAACGCACGAATGCGCCGCCGCTATACTCGTTCGATTGTAGTGCAGCCCCACCGCCAGCGACTGCTGCACGGGGCCTCGGCAGCCTGGGCTCAGACCGGCAAGCGCCCGGGCCGGCGGCTCCGCCCATCCCGATCCCGACCACTCGCAACAGGCCTATTTCTGTCCATTTCGGCAACATGACGCTGCGCATTTTCAACACCTTGAGCCGGCAGGTCGAGGATTTCGCCCCGATCGACGACGGACATGTGCGGATGTACGTGTGCGGCATGACGATCTACGACCTGTGCCATGTCGGTCATGCCCGATTCCTGCTGGCATTCGACGTCGTCTACCGCTGGCTGCAGGTGCTCGGTTATCGCGTCACCTACGTGCGCAACATCACCGACATCGATGACAAGATCATCCGCCGCGCCCTCGAGCGCAACATCCCGATCGCCGAGCTGACGCGCGAGATGACGCAGGCAATGCACGACGACATCGCCGCGCTGGGCATGCTGGCGCCGACCCACGAGCCGCGCGCGACCGAGCATGTGCCGCAGATGCTGGCGATGATCTCCCAGCTCGAAGACAAGGGACTTGCCTATCGTGCGTCGAGCGGCGATGTGAATTTTGCCGTCCGCAAGTTCGATGGTTATGGCAAGTTGTCGGGCAAGTCGATCGACCAGCTGCGCGCCGGCGAGCGCGTCGCGGTCGACGATGGCAAGCAGGACCCCCTCGATTTCGTCTTGTGGAAGGCAGCCAAGGAAAGCGAGCCCGACGATGCGAAATGGGACAGCGACTTCGGCAAGGGGCGGCCGGGCTGGCACATCGAGTGCTCGGCGATGAGTTGCGCGCTGCTCGGCACACATTTTGATATTCATGGTGGCGGCATGGATCTGCAGTTTCCGCACCACGAGAATGAAATTGCGCAAAGCGAAGGCGCCAACGGCAAGCCATTCGTCAATTATTGGCTGCACAACGGCTTCCTGAATATCGACAACGAGAAGATGTCGAAATCGCTCGGCAATTTTTTCACGATCCGCGAAGTGCTCGGCCGCTACGACGGCGAAACGTTGCGCTTTTTCATGCTGCGCACCCAATACCGCAGCCCGCTCAATTTCAGCGACGCCAATCTCGACGATGCGCGAAATTCGCTGCGCCGGCTCTATACGGCGTTGGCCGCGGTCGATGGCGACGATGCGGCCGTCGACTGGAGCCTGCCGCAGGCGGCGGCGTTTAAGGCGGCGATGAATGACGATTTCAATACGCCGCAGGCCATTGCACAGCTGTTCGAACTCGCCGGCGAAGTCAACCGCGGCCGCGATCCGCGCATTGCCGGCCAGCTGAAGGCGCTCGGCGCGACGCTCGGGCTGCTGCAGCAGCCGCCGCGCGAATTTCTGCAGACCGGCAGCGGCGTCGACGAGGCCGAGATCGCCCGCCTGATCGGCGAGCGGGCGGCGGCCAAGCAGGCGCGTGATTTCGCCCGCGCCGACGAAATTCGCAAGCAATTGCTGGCGCAGGGCATCGTGTTGCAGGATTCACCCGAAGGCACGCGATGGGTCAAGGCCTAAACGGCGCCGAGACCGCACTGCCAGTGGTGCAGACGCCGTCCTACTGGGACGAGGCCTGCCGTCACCTGGCCAAGCGCGACCGCGTGATGCGCAAGCTGATTCCGCGTTTCCCGGAGGCCAGGCTGCAGTCGCGCGGCGATGCCTTCACGACGCTGGCACGGTCGATCGTCGGCCAGCAGATCTCGGTGAAGGCCGCGCAATCGGTCTGGGACCGCTTTGCCGCGCTGACGCCATCGAAGCCGGGTCATATCGATCCGGCGCGCGTCGTCGCGCTCGATCCGCAACTGATGCGCAGCGCCGGCCTGTCGATGCGCAAGGTCGAATACCTCGCCGACCTGGCACGCCATTTTCACGAAGGCAGCGTGCACGTCTCGCAGTGGACGTCGATGGACGACGACGCGATCATCGACGAGCTGGTCGCGATCCGCGGCATTGGCCGCTGGACCGCCGAGATGTTCCTGATTTTCCACCTGATGCGGCCGAACGTGATGCCGCTCGACGACGTCGGGCTGATCAAGGGCATCAGCCTCAGCTATTTCAGCGGCGAGCCGGTTTCGCGGGCCGAGGCGCGCGAAGTTGGCGAAGCCTGGGCGCCATTCCGCTCGGTCGCAACCTGGTATATCTGGCGCAGCCTCGATCCGCTGCCGGTAGACTATTGAATCGCCCATACGATCCGCCAGCATGAGCAAACGACATTTTCTTGATTTCGAGCAGGGCGTTGCCGAACTCGAAACCAAGATCGAGGAACTGCGTTATGTGCAGAACGAATCTGCCGTCGACATCTCGGAAGAGATCGACCGACTGAGCAAGAAGAGCCAGCAACTGACGAAGGAGATCTACGCGAAACTGACCCCATGGCAGGTCACGCAGATCGCCCGCCATCCACAGCGGCCCTATACGCTCGACTATGTGAACGAGGCGTTCACTGATTTCCAGGAACTGCACGGCGACCGCCATTTCGCCGACGACCAGTCGATCATCGGCGGCATGGCCCGCTTCAATGGCCAGCCCTGCGTCGTGATCGGCCACCAGAAAGGCCGCGACACCAAGGAGCGCAGCCTGCGCAATTTCGGGATGTCGCGGCCCGAGGGTTACCGCAAGGCGCTGCGGCTGATGAAGCTCGCCGAAAAATTCGGCCTGCCGGTCTTCACCTTTGTCGATACACCGGGCGCCTATCCGGGCATCGGTGCCGAGGAGCGCGGGCAGTCCGAGGCGATCGGTCGCAACATCTACGAGATGGCGCAGCTCGAGGTGCCGATCATCTGCACGATCATCGGCGAAGGCGGTTCCGGTGGCGCGCTGGCGATCGGCGTTGGCGACCAGACGCTGATCCTGCAATATGCGGTCTATTCGGTGATTTCTCCTGAAGGCTGCGCGTCGATCCTCTGGAAATCGTCCGAACGTGCAGCCGAGGCCGCCGAGGCGCTCGGCATCACCGCGCATCGCCTGAAGGCGCTCGGCCTGGTCGACAAGATCGTCAACGAGCCGGTCGGTGGTGCGCACCGCGACATCAAGCAGATGGCCTCGTACCTGAAGCGGGCGTTGGCCGATGCCTTGCGTCAGGTCAGCGACCTGAAACCGAAGGAACTGCTGCAGCGCCGCTACGAGCGCCTGCAGGCCTACGGGCGGTTCACGGACACGACCGAGCGCTGAGTCCGGTCGCGACGGCGCTGTCGATGGTCCGTGCCGAAGCACCGCGGCGCCGCGCAGCACTTCAGCAGCAGCCGCTCGTTGCGGTCGCCTGCAGCGGTGGGCGCGATTCGACCGCGCTGCTGCATGCGACACTTCGCTCGGCAGCCGAACTCAATCTGCAGGTGATCGCCCTGCACGTCAACCATGGTCTGCTGCCGCAGGCCGACGAATGGCAACGCAGCCTGCGCGCGCGGTGCAGCGCGTGGGCTCGCCGCGGCGCGGCGCTGCGGCTGATCTGCGAACGCATCGACGAGCGTCCGGCAGTGGGCGACAGCATCGAGGCCTGGGCGCGCCGTGTCCGTTATGTCGCGCTGCGGCGGATGGCGCTGGCTGCCGGCTGCGACACCGTGCTGCTGGCGCACCATCGGCGCGATCAGGCGGAAACCTTTTTGCTGCAGGCCTTGCGCGGCGCCGGCGTGGCCGGCATCGCCGCAATGCCGGCGGCCGTGCAGCGCGACGGCATCCATTGGCTGCGGCCATGGCTGGAACAGCCGCGGTCGGGGATCGATGCCTATGTCGCACGGCATCGACTGGCCCACGTCGACGACGACAGCAACGACGATCTGCGCTATGCACGCAACCGCCTGCGCCATCAAGTCTGGCCCGGGCTGTTGCAGGCCTTTCCCGACGCCGAACGGACACTCGGCGATGCGGCCCGCTGGGCGCAGCAGGCCACAGCCGCATTGCAGGAACTGGCGACAATCGATCTGGCAACAACCGGCGCGGCGGGCGAACTGTTGCATCGGCCATGGCTCGCGTTGTCGACGGCGCGGCGCAGCAATGTATTGCGTGCCTGGCTGCAACAACATGCCGGCCGGCCGGCACCCGCATCGCTGGTCGAACGACTGCTCAGCGAGTGGCCGACTGCAGCGGATGAGGCCCCCGCGGCCCGCGGCGGGCGGTTCTGGGACTGGGGCGACGATCGGCTGCTCGATATCCGCGGCAGGCTTCGGTTTGTCGCCGGCGGTGCAGCGGCCGGGCGCTTGGCGAAAACGACGGCAGACGACGTTGCGCGCTTGATGTCGATCGATGGCACGGGCCTTCATCGCGTACCCGGCTGGCGCGGTCGTTTGCGTGTCGAAGCCGTTGCCGGCGACGGTGTTCCGCTGCGCCGACTGGCCGCGCTCGCAGTGCGGCGTCGCACCGGCGGCGAAAATTTCCAGGCCGGGCCGGCGCGGCCGGCGCGCAGCCTGAAAAAACAGTTCCAGGCCGCCGATGTGCCGGCTTGGCTGCGTGACGGCCCGCTGCTCTACGACGGTGACGAATTGCTGTTTGTCGCCGGCCTCGGCCTCGATGCGCGCTGCACGGTGGCCGTTGGCGACGATCTGGTCCGCCTCGATTGGCTGCCCGACGAAGCGGCAGAGTGAACGGCCAGCGGGCCTGCGGGCAAGCCGGTTAAAATCGCGGGCTTTGCGCCACGGCCGGCCAGGCCGAGGCGGTTCACGTCCCAGACCTGCACCATGGCACTCATCGTTCACAAATACGGCGGCACCTCAATGGGTTCGCCCGAGCGCATCCGCAATGTCGCCAAACGCGTTGCCAAATGGGCGAGGGCAGGGCACCAGATGATCGTCGTGCCATCGGCGATGAGCGGCGAAACGAATCGCCTGCTCGGCTTGGCGAAGGAGTTGTCGCCGGAGATGGTGACCCCGTCGATGCTGCGCGAGCTCGACATGATCGCGTCGACCGGCGAGCAGGTCTCGGTCGGCCTGCTGTCGCTGGCGTTGCAGGCCGAAGGCATGGAAGCGGTCAGTTATGCCGGTTGGCAAGTGCCGATCCGCACCGACAGCTCATTCACGAAGGCGCGCATCGAAAGCATCGACGACAGCCGCGTGCGCGCCGATCTGGCCGCCGGCAAGGTGGTCGTGATCACCGGCTTCCAAGGTGTCGACGCCGACGGCAACATCTCGACGCTCGGCCGCGGCGGCTCGGACACCTCGGCGGTTGCGGTCGCGGCCGCGCTGAAGGCCGAGGAGTGCCTGATCTATACCGATGTCGATGGCGTCTACACCACCGACCCGCGCATCGTTGCCGAGGCGCGCCGCCTGCACACGATCAGCTTCGAGGAAATGCTCGAGATGGCAAGCCTCGGCTCGAAGGTGCTGCAGATCCGCTCGGTCGAATTTGCCGGCAAATACCGCGTGCCGTTGCGCGTGTTGTCGAGCTTCACACCGTGGGATATCGACATCGACGAGGAAGCCGAATCCGGCACGCTGATCACATTCGAGGAAGATGAAAAAATGGAACAAGCCGTCGTTTCAGGAATCGCGTTCAACCGCGACGAAGCCAAGATCAGCCTGCTCGGCGTGCCCGACAAGCCGGGCATCGCGTTTCACATCCTCGGCCCGGTTGCCGAGGCCAACATCGATGTCGACGTGATCATCCAGAACGTCTCGCACGATGGCCGCACCGACTTCTCGTTCACCGTCCATCGCAACGACTACCAGCGCACGATGGACTTGCTGAAGTCGGCGGTGCTGCCGACCACCGGCGGCGCCGAACTGACCGGCGATCCGAAGATCTGCAAGGTCAGCATCGTCGGCATCGGCATGCGCTCGCACGTCGGCGTCGCGAGCAAGATGTTCCGCGCACTGGCCGAAGAGGGCATCAACATCCAGATGATCTCGACCAGCGAGATCAAGACCAGCGTCGTGATCGACGAGAAATACATGGAGCTGGCCGTGCGCACGCTGCACAAGGCCTTCGACCTGGAGCAAACCGGGAGCTGAAAACCGGCTGCGCGAGCAGCGGAACCCCTTCCGCATCGGGTTAGAATGCGGGCTGTGCTGGAGCTGTGACCGAGTGGCCGAAGGTGCTCCCCTGCTAAGGGAGTAAGCGGGCAAAACCTGCTTCGAGGGTTCGAATCCCTCCGGCTCCGCCAACAACAAGAATGAAAAAGCCCCGGAAGGGGCTTTTTTCATGGGCGTCGTTCGTGCCAGAACTCCCGTTCGCAGGCCGATCACGACACCGCACCCAGCCCATACCGTCCGGTCAGCAACTGACCTTTGCGGAAACGCTCGTGCGCATACGGCGTCAGCGGCACATCGGTCGGCAATTCCAATGCTTCTTGCGCAAGCACCATGCCGACACCCGGCGACAGCTTGAAGCCGTGGCCGGAGAAGCCGTAGCCAACGACCAGGCCGGGCACGTCGGGCAGGCGGCCGAGAACCGGGTTCCAATCCGGCGTCACGTCGTAGACACCGGTCCATGACGATGCCAGCCCGGCTTCGCCGAATGACGGAAACCGTTCGGCGACCTGGGCGCCGACCTCGACGACGTAGTCCATCGAGATGTCGCCCTGCTCGTTGTCGGGTTCGGCGAGCGTCTCGCCGACCGTGCCTTCGCTGACCAGCATCTGCCTGCCGCCATAGCTGCGGCAGTACAACATGCCCGGGGATCCGAGGTCCTTGAAAACCGGCATCTTGAAGCTGTAGGCATCCGGCCCTTCGAGTGCGAGCACCGCATGGCGCTCGGCCTTCACCGGCGTCGGCACGCCGGTCCATTTCTCGATGTCGGTGGCCCAGATGTTCTGCGTGCTGATCACGGTGTCGCTGTGGAAAATGCCCTGGTTCGTTTCGACGCCAAGCACGCGGCCGTCGTCGATCAGCAGGCGTTCGACATTGACGCCTTCGATGATCTTCACGCCGAGACGTCGGGCCGCACGGGCAAAACCGGTGGCGACCAGATAGGCATCGGCAAAACCGGCCTCGGGTTCGAAGCCGATCAATGCGGCGTCGTCGAAGCGCGCGATCGGCAGCAGATCGCGCGCCGCGGCCTGGTCGATCAACTGCACCTCGATGCCCATGCTGCTTTGCCCGTCGAGCGCCGCGCGCAGCGGTTCGAGCTTGTCACCGTCGGGCGCGGCAATCAGGTAGCCGCACTTGACCAGTCCGGCCGATGCATCGTCATCGCCGATGTAGGCGGCAAAATTGTTGAAGACCGACCACGAGCGTTTTGCCAGTTCGACGTTTTCGATCACCGAATAATGCGTGCGCAATATGCCGGACGACTGCGTGCTGGTGCCAGCGCCGATCTGCAGGCGATCGAGCACCAGCACGCGGCCGGCCCCGAGGCGGGCAAGGTGATAGGCAACCGAACTGCCGATCACGCCAGCACCGATCACGATGGCGTCAAAACTCTGCATGGGGGCTCCAGTCGGGAATGGGATCGACCTGAGCTTATGTGCATCGGGTCGACCGCGGAGAAACTGACGAGGGGATGTCTTGCCGTGCCGCACGAAACGTGCCGCGTGATGGCGCCCCGCTCAACGCGGCGGACAACTGCGCACGCAGGAAATGAAGCTTTTGTGGCAGGCACGCAGCTCGTCGGTCTTTGGCTCGACGATCGCGCCGGTGAATGCACATTTCGGGTGTTTGTCGATGCACCATTGCGAGCAGGTCCGCTCGACAAGCGCAATCTCGAGGTCTGGCACACCGGTGGCGCACGCCGACGTCAACAACAGGGCAAGCGCGGCGGCAGCGAGTTTCATCGTCATCTCCATCGATCGTCGTTGCTGCAAGTCTGAAGGATTTTCAAGCCTTCGGCGACAAGCCGTCGGCAAGCGAGATCCGGTAGGCACGCCAGCCGGGCAGCAGGCTGGCGAGAAAACCCGCGGCGACAACCGCACCGAGCAGGGCCCATTGCGTCGACGACGGCGCATCGAGGCTCAAGTCGATGCCATAACTGGCCTGCACCCACGGCGCGGCCGAGACCAGCGCCAGCCCGGTCAGCACGACGCCAAGGCCGGCGCCGAGCAAGGTGATCAGGCCACCTTCGGCGGCCAGCATCAGCAGCACATGGCGCGGCGCCGCGCCGACCGCTCGCAGCACCGCGAGTTCGCGGCGCCGCTCGTTCAGGCCGGTCAACACCACGGCGACCAGTCCGAGCAGGCTGACCAGCGCGACCAGCGCCGACATCGCGAGCAGCGCGCGCTCGCCGACGCCGACGACGTCCCACAATTCATCGAGCGCGACGCCGGGCAATACCGCCATCAGCGGCTCGCCGGCAAACTCGTTGACCGCGCGCTGCACCGAAAAGACGGCTGCGCGATTCTTCAGGCCGACCAGCGCGGCCGTCACCTTCTTCGGTTGCAGGTTGGCCGCGTGTGCCTGCTCGGCATCGAGCGTGCGGCCTGGCAGCGGTACGCCGGCGATCCAGTCGATATGGATTGCCTCGATCGCTTCGAGGCTGACGTGCACGGTGCGGTCGACCGGCGTGCCGGTGCGCGCGAGGATGCCGACGACGGTGAAGGGTTTGTCGGCATGGTCGTTGCCCTCGATCGTGCCGCCGCCGTGGCTGAGCGTGATTCGCTCGCCGAGCCGGTAGGCCAGCGCCTCGGCGACCTCGGCACCGATCACCGCGTCGTACAGCCCCGCGCTCGTGCCGTCGAAGGCGCGGCCTTCGGCGAGCACCAGCGGCTGGCGATCGCCATAAAGAAAGCGGCTGAAATAGTCCGCCGTCGTGCCGAGGACCGGAAAACCGCGGTGCGAATCACCGAGCGACAACGGCACCAGCCAGGCCACGGAGCGATGGCCGGCGATCTCGCGCAGGCTGTCCATGCGCACATTGCTGGTCGCACCACCGACCCGGAACACCGAATACAGCAGCAGTTGCAGCGAGCCGGTGCGCGCGCCGACGATCAGGTCGGTGCCGCTGACCGATTGAGAAAAATTGCTGCGCACATCGGCGCGAACACGTTCGACGCCGAGCAGCAGAAGGGTCGACAACGCGACGCACGAGACCACCAGCGCCAGCGTCGCGCGCCGGTGCCAGGCGCTGCGCCAGGCGATGCCGAGGACGGGTTTCATGCCGTCGGCGCCCGCTCGAACGGTGCGGCTGGCTGCAGGCCACGCCCGGATGGCCCGGCCAGATTGATGTCGGCGAGCGCCAGGCACTCGTTGAAACGGTTGGCGAGCCGCTCATCGTGGCTGACGAAGACCAGGGTGCTGCCGGCGGCACGGCATTCGTCGATCAGCAGATCCATGAAGGCATCGCGCAGCGGCGTGTCGAGCGCCGAAGTCGGCTCGTCGGCAATGACCAGTTCGGGGCGGCCGATCAACGCCCGTGCAGCGGCCACCCGCTGCTGCTGGCCGACCGACAGCTGGGCCGCCGGGCGCTCCCATAAACCCTCGCTCATTCCGACCTCGAGCAGCAACTGCCGGGCTGCCGCAAGCGGCGAACCGGCAACGCTGGCTGCACGCTGAGCGCGGCGTGCCGAGAAGCGGCAAGGCAGCAGCACGTTGTCGACCACGTTCAGGTACGGCAGCAGATTGAACTGCTGGAAGATGTAGCCGACATGGTCGGCCCGGAAGGCGTCGCGGCGCGTGCCCGACAAGTCGTTCCACGCCTGGCCGAGCAGACTGACGTGGCCGCTGCGCGGCAACGTGACGCCGGCCAGCAGGCCGAGCAGGCTGCTCTTGCCGCCGCCGCTCGGGCCATGCAGGAAGACGCTGCGTCCGGCGGCCACCTGCCAGCTGTCGATCTGCAGGCAATCGTCGCCAGCGTGCGGCCAGCGGAAACGCAAGTCGCGAACGTCGATCATGCGCGGCCGTTGTCAGCGGGCCAGCTGGACGCGTCGTGCGGACTTCGTCAGCCGTTGCTTGAATTGCCCTGTCGGCCCGGCGATCTGCACGTCGATGCGCTGCATGTGGGGGTGGCCGAACAGCTCGACGTCGACATGACCGGCGCGCTCGGCAGCCTCGCACTGAAACTCGAAGCTGGCACGCAGGTCGGCATGACCGGCGGCGGCTGCCGGCTGGCTGCCGAGCTGCAGCACGGCGGAAACCAGGTCGACATGGGCGAGCCGGCAGCCGGCCTGAGGGTCGATGCGAAACGGAGTGCCGGCCTTCAGCCGTGCGACCATTTCGTCGGTTTTGGATCGCTCGGCCGCGCTGCGCGGCGCACGTTCGAATCCGAGCAGATTGTCCAGCGGCGAGTCGAGCGCGATGACCAGCGTTCGCGCATCGATCGCGATGTCGAGCTTCGCTGCACCATGGACATGCGCCTGGCCGGCGATGCCGAGCAGCGGCAGGGCTGCCAATGCGCAGGCGATCGATCGACGAACGGTCAACATCATTGGCAAGTGGCGAGCAAGATGAAACGGTGGGATGCCGCACCGGCAGCGCGGCGACGGCGTTGGGCTGGCGCGCGGCTCTTCAGCGGCGCGTCGGCGGGACGTAGGGCTCGACCCGAGCGGCCTTCATCTGATAACCGCTGACACCCATCTCGGAATTCTGCCGCTGCGTATTCACCACGCCGCTCGCCCACACCGCATCCATGCTGTTGACGCCTTTCAGCGGCGGGTTCGCGAGCACATGGATGATCTGATTCGCCGGCGGCGGCGGCGAGTGGATGCAGGCGCCGAAATAGGGCACCAGCAGGAATTCCTTCAGCCCGGCCTTCGATTCCTCCAGCGGCACCACATAGCCGGCCAGCTTCACCGCGGCACCGTCCATCTTCGCGTTGGTCGGCGCATTGTCCCAGGACTCGCGCATCTTGCGCATCAACTCCTGGCTGCGCGGATCGCCGTCGTCGATCAACAGGCCGCTGGTGGGCAGGTTCAAGCCCTTCATCGGGTCCCAGTCCTTCGGCATCAGCGCTTCCCACTTGATCGTCTCGTAGGTCGTGGAAGGTTTGGTCGCTTGCGCCGACGCCAAGGCGGGGCCGAGGATCAGGCAGGCGATCGCCAGAGCGCGTCGAAGGCCGGGCAGGGACAGGCGGAGATTCATCAGGCGGTGCTTCAGTTCGGATTGACCGGCTGCAAATGCTAGCCGATCGGCCGGCACCAGGGCGTTCGGCCGGCCGGAAGCCTGGAAACCGATGCCATTCGCCGAACAATCAACCCGGCTCGCCGGCCCAGACGCCCTTGCCGGAACGTTTTGCGCGGTACAGCATCGCATCGGCCCTGGCGATCAGATCGCCCGCACCGGCTGCCGGATCGATGCCGAAAGCCACGCCGACGCTGGCGCCGATCTGCAGCGACAGGTCGTCGACCACAAATGGCTTGGCGGCGGCGCCGACCACCTTGTCGGCGACGGCTGCCGCATTCGATGCGTTGCGTACACCGGACAGCAGCAATGCAAATTCATCGCCGCCGAGCCGTGCGACGACGTCGGTCGGCCGCACCAGCGACAGCAGCCGCTGCGCAACCAGTTGCAGCAGGCGATCGCCGACCGGATGGCCGTGGCGGTCGTTGACCGGCTTGAAATGGTCGAGGTCGACATACAGCATCGCGAGCTCTGCGCCGCGGCCCTGCGCGAACTCGGTCTCGAGGCGACGATCGAAGCCGGCGCGGTTGAAGAGGCCGGTCAGCGCATCGCGTTCGCTCAATTGCAGCAGCCGATGCTGTTCCTGCCGGTGCGCCGTGATGTCCTGTCCGACACTGATGAATCCGTCGACCGCGCCCGATTCGGCGACCAGCGGCGTATAACTCTGAAGTTGCCCCGCTTTCACGGACACCTTAATCTGCGAAGACAAGGAGTCCGCCATGGCCCGAACCCGACCTCCGTACCCTGCCGAATTTCGGCAACAAATGATTGAGCTGGTTCTCGCCGGCCGCTCGCCTGCTGAACTGGCGCGCGAGTTCGGCGTCACCGCGCAGACCATCACCAACTGGGTCGGCCTTGCTGGCAGTAGCGAGGCGCGCACCAAGCCGAACTCGCAGGCACTGAGCAATGCCGAACGTGAAGAGCTCGCTCGCCTGCGCCGCCAGTTGCGCCAAGTCCAGATGGAGCGCGACATCTTGGCAAAGGCTACGGCCTGGTTCGCCGCGAAGGGCGACAAGACGTTCACACCGTCTTCGAACTCATGAACGCGAACCAGGCCGTCTTTCCCGTGCGCAAGATGTGCCGCGTGCTCGGTGTCTCGCACAGCGGTTTTTATGACTGGTTGCATCGACCACCCTCGCGACGGGCGATGGACGATGCGGTGCTCAGCGAACGCATTCGAACGATCCATGCCGAGTCGGATGCGACCTACGGTATGCCGCGCATTCGATTCGAATTGGCAGAGCACGGAATACGCGTTGGCGGCAAGCGCATTGCGCGGCTGATGCGAGCGGCCGACTTGCGAGGCGTCAGCAGGCGGCGAGCCTTCACGGTCACGACGCAACGCGACGACAAGCAGCGCCCGGCGCCAGATCTCGTCAATCGCACGTTCAAGGCCGAGACGGCCAATCAGCTCTGGGTCGCAGATATGACCTATGTGCCGACCTGGGCAGGATTCATCTACTTGGCGGTCGTTCTGGATGTGTGGAGCCGCCGCGTGGTGGGTTGGTCGATCGGCGAACGCATGACCGCCGAACTGGTGCTCGCGGCCTTGAACATGGCAATCGGCCAGCGTAAGCCGGACGGGGTGATCCATCACAGCGATCAGGGCAGTCAATACACAAGCGTTGCCTTCGGCAAGCGCTGCGCCGAGTTCGGCGTTCGCCCGTCGATGGGCAGCGTGGGCGATGCGTACGACAACGCCATGGCCGAGAGCTTCTTCGCCACCCTCGAATGCGAGCTGATCGACCGGCGCAGCTTCAAGACGAAGGCGGAGGCCCGCACCGCGCTGTTCACGTACATCGAAGGTTGGTACAACCCTCGCCGCCGGCATTCTGGAATCGGCTACCTGTCGCCCGCCAACTTTGAGAGGAAACATCAGATCGACCGAGGCACTCGACCGTCGTGCACCCAACACGGGTTACCCACCGTCGGCGCCAGCGTGGCATGCGCCACGCCGCCGGTGGATAACCCTGCACCTGTGCTCACCAAGCACGCAAGCCCGGCTTGAGAATCAAGCCGATACCTGTCCGTGGAAACGGGGTAAGTCCACTCATCACCAGGTTGCGGCCGACTTCGCGGCGCGGGCTGGTGCGTTCGAACTGCACCGCCTCGCCGGCCAGCACCCGGTCGATCCATGGCTGGCTGCGCCGCAGATCCGCCGCGCTCAGCACCTCCGAGACCGTCCGGCCAAGCACCTTGTCCCGGCTCAAGCCTATCCATCGCTCGAATGCGCTGTTGACGAAACGGTAGCGCAGGTCGCTGCCGATCACCGCGACGGTCGCCGGCACCGCCTCGGTCACGGCACTCAGCGTCGCGGTCTGCATCTGCAGATCGTGGCGGGACCGGGTCGCCGCCGAGATGTCTCGTATCACCGACGAATAGCGGGCTACCCGGCCCAATTCGTCGCGGTGGGCGACAACCAGTTGGCTGACCGGCAGCTCTCGTTCACCGGAAATTTTGACGGCCGTCTCGCCGACCCAGGCGCCATGCGACTTGACCGCCGGCACGATCACCTCGGCGAAGTGGCGGTTCGTCGCGTCGCTGTTGAATTGGGCGAAATTCAGCCCGTCGAGCGGTGCATCGGGTGCCAGGCCGGTCGCTGCACGCACTGCCGGATTCATGTAGGTGATGCTGCCGCGCCAGTCGGTCTGCACGACGAAGTCGGGGGAGTTCTCGAGGATCGCGGTCAGTTCGAGAAGCCGCTGTTCGGCACGGCTGCGCTCGGTGATGTCGGTCGCACTGGTGAAGAATCCGCGCACGACCCCGTCGTCGCCCACATCGGGCAGAAACTGGCAGTCGATGCGCCGTGTGCCGTCGGTGCGGTGCTCCTCGAATTCGAAGCGCTGCGCCTTGCCGGCGAGCACACCGTCGAAATGCGACTGGATCTCGGGCGGCGTCGGCTCGCCGGTGATCTCGGCGCGCGACTTGCCGATGATCTGCTCACGCTTCAGCCCGAACACCCGCGCGCGCACATCGTTGACGAAGCGATAACGCAGATCCCGGTCGAGATAGGCGATCCGCTGCGGCAGGCTGTCGGTCATCAGCCGCAGGAAGCGTTCGTCATCGACCACCCGCTGTTCGAGCTGCTTGTGCGCGGTGATGTCCTGGAACGCACCGACCAGCCGCAATGGCGCGCCGCTGGCGTCGAGTTCGCACTCGCCCTGCGCGCGAACCCAGATTCGCCGGCCCTTGGCCGTGACGAGCGGCAATTCGAGATCCCAGGCTTTGCCGTCTTCGATCGCGGCGCGCACGGCGGCCTCGATGAGCTGTCTGGCCTCGGGTGCATAAAACTTGACCGCCTCGTCGACGGTCGGGATGTAGGTCGAATCGACTTCGTGGATTGCCCGTGTCTGCGCAGACCAGGTCAACGCACCGGTCTGCAGATCGAGCTGCCAGCCACCGACGCCGGCGACCCTGCCGGTGCGCTGCAGCAATGCCTCGCTGTCGCGCAGCGCCTTTTCGGCACGCTTTTGCGCGCTGATATCTCGGCCGACCGAATGCAGCAGCGTCCGGCCTGCTGCGTCGATCTGCCGCGTGTTGGTCCAGGCGAACCATTCCTCCTCGCCGCCGGCCGATGCCATCCGGTTCACGCCGATGGCTCGCTCGCCGGTTTCGAGCACGCGGCTGATCAACGAGCGCACCGTATCGCGGTCGGCCGGCTCGACGTAGTCGAACAGATTCGATCCGATCAGCGCATCGACATCGCTGCCGAAATGCTGCGCATACGCCGGATTGGCATAGATCAGCGTGCCGTCTGGCAGTGCCTGTGAAATCAGCTCGCTCTGTGCATCGAGGATCGCGCGGTGCCGAGCTTCGCTTTCGGCGAGTTCGACCTCGTAGCCGCTGCGTGCCGCCAGTACGCGGCCGGCCAGTTCGCTGCGCATCTCGAGCGCCTGCACCGCGATTTTCGCCAGCGACTCGAGCTGCCGCGATTGTTCGGCAGACAGACGGTGCGGCTTGCGATCGATGACGCAGAGCGTGCCGATGCGCGCACCGTCGGCGGTCGTCAACGGCGCTCCGGCATAAAAGCGGATGTCCGGCGCCTCGGTGACCAGCGGGTTGTCGACGAAGCGCGGATCCTGCCGCGCGTCCTCCACCTCGAACAAGGTATCTCCGGTGATTGCATGCGCGCAGAACGCGATGTCGCGCGGCGTCTCGCTGACCCCGGGAAGTCCGACATTGGCCTTGAACCATTGCCGATGTTCGTCGATCAGACTGATCAGCGCGATCGGAACGCCGCAGATTTCGCCTGCCATTCGCGTGATGCTGTCGAATACCGGTTCGGCAGGGCTGTCGAGGACCAGCAGATCATGGAGACGGGCCAGCCGGCGGGCTTCGTCTGTCGGAATGGGTGCGGAAACCATACTGCGGTCGACCGGAAAAACATGAAACGGCGGGCGATCGCACAAGCGCAATCCGCGCTGGCATCGACCGCCGGGCCGCGAGCGTAGCACCTCGGCATCTCGCCGCGTCGATCGACATGATGCGGGTCAACCCTGGCATCGCCGAGCCAGTCCGACCCGGCGAGCGAAAGGACTATGCAGCTTCGCCCGGACCGGCGTCGCCGCCGTGGACAACGCCGCGCTGCTGCAACTCGGCGATCCGCTGCGCCGACAGACCGAGCGTCGTTGTCAGCACCTCATGGGTCGCTGCACCGAGCTGCGGCGGCGCATGGCGGATCGGCGCACGCCGGCCGTCGAAGCGGTATGGCGGCGCCATCACCGGCACGCTGCCGGCCACCGGGTGCGGATGGGTTTCGACCAACCCGCCGGCCTGGCTGCGCTGCGACGTCAAGGCTTCGAGCAGGCCGAGCACCTCGCCGCAGGGAATCCCGGCTGCGGCCAGCCGCTCGAGCAACAGCCGGCGCGGCCGATTTGCCAGTTCGCGGTGCAGTTCGGGCAGCAGCAACTCGCGGTTGCGCGATCGGTCGGTATTGCTGGCAAAACGCGGGTCGGCAGCAAGATCGGCGCGTTCGATCACCTCGGTGCAGAAACGGCGGAACTGGCTGTTGTTGCCGACCGTGATCACCAGCGGGCCGTCGGCGGCCTGGAAAACGCCGTATGGCACGATCGACGGATGGGCATTGCCGTATTTCGGCGGATCTTCGCCCATCAGCAGCGCCTCCATGCCGTAGTAGGCGCTGATCATCAGCCCGCAGTCGAACAAGGCCATCTCTATGTGCCGGCCGACACCGCTCCTTTCGCGTTCGTACAACGCGGCGAGGATCGCCTGCGCCGCATACATGCCGGTAAACATGTCGACCGCGGCGACGCCGAATTTCAGCGGCGGCTGGCCGAGCTCGCCATTCAGTGCCATCAGGCCGGCTTCGCCCTGCACAACGAGGTCGTAGCCCGGGCGCGCCGCCTCCGGCCCGCTGCGGTCATAACCCGAGACCGAGCAGTAGACGAGGCGCGGATGGGCCTCGTGCAGCTCGGCAAAGCCAAGACCCATCTTCTCGATGCCTCCGAACTTGAAATTCTGGATCAACACGTCGCTGCGCAGCGCGAGCTCGCGCGCCAGCGCCTGGCCGTCGGCTTGCTGCAGATCGATGCCGATCGACCGCTTGTTGCGGTTCATGCTGTTGAAATAGGCGGTTTCGGTCTCGCCGATGCGCTGTCCCCAGTCGCGGGTATCGTCGCCGCGCAGTGGGTGCTCGACCTTGATGACCTCGGCGCCAAGGTCGCCGAGCACCATGCCGCAGAGCGGCCCGGCCAGTACCCGTGACAAGTCGAGCACGCGGATGCCGGCAAGCGGCAGGGATGGTGCAGCAGCGCTGGGGATCGTCATCGACCCAGTCTACGTGAGCGGGCCGCCTGTGGCGAACACGACGGGCCAGCGGTTCCCGTTCCGCCTGGCATCGGCTATCGTCGATCAGCGAGGATCACCGTGATCAAGCTTTTCATCTCCTACCGGCGGGGCGATTCGATGCATGCGGCGCAGCGCGTGCGGATGAGCCTGCAGCACCGCTTCGGCGACGACGCGGTCTTCATCGACCGCGAGATACCGCCGGGCACGAACTGGGAGCAGCACCTCGAGCAGATGCTGGTCGAGGCAACCGGCGTCGTCGTGATGATCGGCGACGATTTTCTGAAGCTGTTGCGGCGCAACGGCGACGGCGCTGCGGTCAAACGCGATCCGCTGGTCTGGGAGATCGCGACCGCGCTGCGCCTGCGCAAGCCGATCTATCCGGTGCTGTTCGGTGCACTCGACATGCCGGATCGGACCCGTTTGCCCGAGCCGATTCGCGAGTTGGCGAGTTTCCAGGCGGTATTTGCCCGAGAGCCGGCCTTCGACGTCGCGATCGGCGAACTGATCAAGACGGTGGCCCGGCAGCAGGGCGGGCTCGATCTGCTCGAAGCGGCCGCGTCGTCATCCGAACGGGGCGCAGGGTCGGCGAGGCCGGGCGCAGCCGATCTCGCGGTGCGGCTGGCGATCGCCGCGGCCGCGGCATGGGCCTGCTGGTGGGTAGGACGCGTCATCGGCTGGCTCGCCGAGCCGGCCGCTGCGGCGTTGCGGTCGGCCGAATCGGCGTCCTGGCTCGGCCTGCGTTATCTGTTGTGCACCGCGTTGTGGGGCTTCGGCCCCTATCTCGGGTGGTGGCTGGTCGCGCAGCTGCGGGCCCGCGCCAAGGTGCCGCTGTTCAATCTGCAGGGCGTGCTGCTGACGGTCAACGTGATCGCGATCCTGCTGGCCGGCGGCAGTTTTCTGTTGCTGTCGACCTTGCCAGGCTGGCGGCTGCAGCCGCTGCTGATCTTCCCGGATCAGCCGCAGCCGGCGCACTATGTGCTGCTCGCGCTCGGGCTGCTGCTGATCATGCTGGCGGCGATCGCGCTGGTCGTCTGCGAACCGCTGGTGCGCTCGGCCGATCCGGCGCGACGTCGGCGAGGCCTGCGCCTGATCAATCTGGGCGGCGCGGGCGTCGCCGCCTGCGTGCTGTGGTTCGCGGCGTCGATCGCTGCCTCGCTGCCCGCGCTGGGCCGGCTCGATCCGGTGCCGGTTGTCGGCTACCTGATGTTGTGCCCGACCTTGTCGCTGTCGTTGTTTGCCTGGGTTCATGTGCACCCGCTGACCGGGCTGCAGGGCCGTCCATGGCCGATGATCGGCCTGTTTGCGCTAGGCACCGCGCTGATCGTCTCCTGCACGATCGCGCTGTTTGCCTATGGCCCGGCGCGGCTGCTCGGATTGGTCGGCGGCTGAGCACCAAGCCACCTCCTCTCGCAATCTTCTGCAGCCGCGGTGCCTGGCTCGACCGGATCGCAGCACACCGGCGCCTGCATCAACCTTCCTCGGCGTCCCTTGCGTGCTTTTTTCACGAATTCGCATGCGGTCTGCAGTCGCCCAGCCTCAAGTCCGCCGTGCCGATGCCGAATTGATCGACAGGCGCCATCCGCACGCCCGACCAGTGGCTCCGCTGGCAGGTTCGACAATGACAAAAGAAGTAATCAATGATCCATGCTTTCGTGGTGCTGATCGAATCGAGAAGGGTGCTGCGTCACCTTGGTGTTCTGCTCGCCGCGTTGCTGCTCGGCACCGGCACATCGGTGCTCAACGCCGCTCCGGCCGACGGATGGGCAAAGATCGCACGTGAACTGAAGCAGGCCCATGCCGCCGGCAAGAAGAACTGGAAGAACGAGAACGATCATGTCAAGGCGCTGATCGTCGCCAACTCTGCCGATCCCGACCTGGCGGCCTTGCGCACCGCAGTACTCAACGCCGGCGGCACGGTCTACAACCGCTTCACCGCCATCCAGGCGCTTTCGGTGATGTTGCCTTCAGCCCAGCTCGCGGCGATTGCACAGCGCAGCGACGTGGTCAGCATCTCGCCGAACCGCATCACGCGCCGTACCGCCAGCGTTCTCGAAGCCACGACCGGTGCGTTGCAGGCGCGCATCGATCCGTCGACCGGCAAAGCCGTTTATGACGGCAGCGGCATCGGCATCGCAGTACTCGATTCCGGCATCGCCCGCAATCACCGCGCATTCCTGGCGGCCGACGGCAAATCGAGCCGGGTGCGCCATGCGGTCGATCTGCTGCCGAACGGTGACACCAACACGCTGAAGCGCCGCGAGTGGCTTGCCGGCATCGATCTCTCCGCGAGCCGGCAACCCGGCCGCCTCGGCAACCTGCTCTACGAAATCAAGATCGCCAACCTGTTCACCGCCAATGCCGACACCTACGGCCACGGCAGCCATGTCGCAAGCGTCGCAGCCGGCCGCGCGGTGGGTCAAGTCGATTCGACCGGAATCGCGCCAAACGCCGATCTGATCGACGTCAGGGTGCTCGACGATCTCGGTACCGGTCAGGTCAGCGATGTCCTCGCCGGCATCGACTGGGTACTGGCCAACGCCGCGCGTTACAACATCAGGATCATCAACCTGAGCCTGTCGTCCGATTCCAGCGAAAGCCATTTGACCGATCCGTTGTGCCGCGCAGTGCGCAGCGCGGTGGCCGCCGGCATCACGGTGGTGGCGGCGGCCGGCAACTTCGGCGAGGATGCGACCGGCCGCGAGGTCTATGGTTCGATCGCTTCGCCGGGCAACGAGCCGTCGGTAATAACTGTTGGATCGGTCAACACGCGCGGCACCGTCGGCCGTCTGGACGACAGTGTCAACCGCTTCAGCTCGCGGGGGCCGACGCGCGGCGGGATCATCACCGCCAACGGCACCCGGGTACCCGACAACCTGCTGAAGCCGGACCTGGTCGGGCCCGGCAACAAGATCGTCGGGGCGCTCGCGGCCGACGGGCAGAACTGGAGCTTGCTCGCACGCACCTACCCGGAGCTGTCGGCGCCATTCGGTACGCCCGCCAGCCAACCGGCGCAGGAGCAGTTGTTCCAGCTCAGCGGCACGTCGGTCGCCGCGCCCACTGTCTCCGGAACGGTCGCGTTGATGCTGCAGGCCAACCCCGGGCTGACGCCGCCACTGATCAAGGCCATCCTGCAATATTCCGCGCAGCCGCTGCCGGGGGCAAATCTGTTGCAGCAAGGCGCCGGGATGCTGAACATCGATGGTGCGTTGCGGCTGGCCAGGGCGCTGAAGCCGGGGCTTGGCGAGCAGATCACCGCCGGCAGCCTGCCGATCGGCTCATCGCTGCTGGCCGGACCGATGCCGACGCCAGCATCGACGATCGACGGGCAGAAGTTCAATTGGAGCCAGATGATCTTTGCGGGCGGCAACCATGTGTTGTCGGGCGAGGATCTGCTGACGAGGTTCCAGGCTTTCCACGATCCGCGGCTGGTCTGGGTCAATGGCAGGGTGTCGCGCATCAACATCGTCTGGTGGCCGGCGGCCACCGGCGTGCCAGCGAACACGATTCCGAAATCGTTCAGCGAGGCGACTGCCGGCAACCAGGCGCTTCTCACCGCCGGCCTGCGCTCTGGTGTCGCGCTGGCTGGTACGGCCTCGTCGATCGGCCGCACCGGGCCGTTCATCCCGACGCAGACGCTGTCGAACTGGCTGGCCTCGGGCAGTGGCCCGGTATTCAGGCAGGGGCTGGTGCTCAGCGAAGGGCTGGTACTCAGCGAAGGGCTGGTATTGAGTGAAGGCCTGGTGCTCAGCGAAGGGCTGGTGCTGAGCGAAGGGCTGGTACTCAGCGAGGGGCTGGTGCTGAGCGAGGGGCTCGTTCTCAGTGAGGGCGGCCAGACCGCCGGCACCGCTGCTTCAGACCGATCGAGCCTCGGCGAGCCATGAACAAACGACCTGCGGCCGGCAGCAGCCGAACCTTATGAACCCAGTGATCAGCGACGAAAGCCCACGGAGCCCGGCAGGTTTGGCGTCCTGGCCGAGAGCCTTGCACCAGGCCCTGATGCCGGACTACAACCGCAAGGCCACCTTCTACTGGTGGCTGGTCGTGATCTGCGGCGGCCTCATCCTGGTCCACTGCGCCCATCAGCTCGCGCCGATGTCCGATACGGTCTGGTTGCAGATCGTGCTCGGCACATCGATGGCGATGATCGCCGGCTTGATGCCGGTGCGCGTTGCGGGGTCGACCAACTCGTTCACCGCCGGCGAGATCTTCATCTTCCTGTTGCTGCTGCTGCACGGTCCGGCGGCGGCAGCGGTGGCTTCTGCACTCGAGGCACTGGTTGGTGCATGCCGGACCTCGAAGCGCTGGACCAGCCGGATCGCCAGCCCGGCGATGGCGGCCATCGCGATGTTCGGCACCGGCAGCCTGCTGCAGGCCGGGCTCGATCTGGGCGCCAAGGACGGGTTGACGGCCGATCTGCTGACCCTGCTCGGTGCAATCGCATTCGCCATTGCCTACTTCATGGCGAACACCGTGCTGGTCACGATGGTGCCGCGGCTCAAGCGCAACGAACCCTTGCGTCTGCGCGACTTCTTCGGCTCCTTCGGCTGGCTTGGCGTGGCCTATGCCGGCAATGCTTCGGTCGCTGCATTCCTGTTCCTCAACATGAAGCAGTCCGGCGTCGTCGCGGTGATTGCCGCGGTGCCGATCATCGCGATCCTGTTGACGTCGGGACACTTCTTTTTCCGCCGCGAAGAGGCCGCCGAATCGGTGCGCAAGGCCAACGACGCGAAAGCCGAGCAAGCGGCTCGCCATGTGCTCGAGCTCGAATCGAGCGAGCGGCGCTTTCACAGCGCCTTCACGCACGCGTCGATCGGCATGGCCCTGGTCTCTTTCAACGGCACCATTCTCCAGGCCAATCAGTCGTTGCGGACGCTGCTCGGATTGCCCGAGGCCGATCCTCACAGTCTGTTGCTGCGCTCGTACCTCGCCCCGGAGTCGATCGCCATCCTCGATGCCGAACTCGAACGCGTTCGCGACGGCCAGCGCCAGGTCCGGGGTGTCGAATTGCTGTGCCGGCACCAGAATGGAAGCGATGTCTGGATGGCGATCCATTGCGGCTCGTTCGCCGAACCCGGGTCGGGCGAGCCGTGTTTCATCCTGCAGATGCACGATGTCAGCGCGCGCCGGCGCGCCGAGTCGGAGCTGCAACACATCGCGTTCCACGACAACCTGACCGGTCTGCCGAACCGGCATCGCTTCCACGAGCATCTGGCCAGCGCGATCGAATTTGCCAGCGGCAATCCCGGGTCACGGCCGTTCGGCGTGCTGTTTCTCGATCTCGACCGCTTCAAGCTGATCAACGACAGCATGGGGCACTCGGCCGGCGATGCCTTCCTGCAGGCTGCTGCATTGCGGATCACCCGCGTTGTCCGCCCGAGCGATGTCGTGGCCCGGCTTGGCGGCGACGAATTTGCGATCCTCGCCCGCGATGGCATCGACGAGGCCGGCCTGCGCGAGCTGGCCAATCGCCTGCAACTCGCGTTGCGAGAGCCGATGCACATCGACGGCGTCGAGATCTCGGCCACTGCGAGCATCGGCATCACGATGAGCTCGATTGGTTATCAGTCGCCAGAGGAAGTGCTGCGCGATGCCGATACCGCGATGTACAAGGCCAAGGCGAGCGGCAAGGCCCGCTTCGAGGTGTTCGATGTCAGCCTGCATGCGCAGGTCGCGAACCGGCTGGTGCTCGAGGCCGATCTGCGCCGGGCGCTGGCCGAAGAGAAACTGACGATCCAGTACCAGCCGTTGATCGACATGAAAAGCGGCGCGCTGGTCGGTTTCGAGGCACTTGCCCGCTGGCACCATCCGACGCTCGGCCATGTCAGCCCGGCCTTGTTCATTCCGGTTGCCGAAGAATCCGGCTCGATCATCCAGCTGACCGATTTCATCCTGCGTCGCGCGTGCCGCCAATTGGCGAAGTGGCAGGCACGCAATCCCCGCTTTGCCGAACTGACGATGCATGTCAACGTCGCCGGCAACGACCTGGCCAGCGGCAATTTTGTCCAGCGGGTCTCCGACGCGGTGATGGGGGCGCGGCTGCGCGCCGGTCACCTGACGATCGAGTTGACCGAAAACATCCTGATGGAACGGCTGGAAGCGGCAAAGATGCTGCTCGATCAGTTGCACGAACTGGGGGTGGGCCTCAGCGTCGACGATTTCGGCACCGGTTATTCCTCGCTCAGCCACCTGTCGAACCTGCCGATCGACAGCCTGAAGATCGACCGCTCGTTTGTCGAGAATCTCGCCGCGGATTCGAAGGAAGCCGCGGTCATCCGGGCGATCGTGCTGCTCGGCCATTCGCTCGACAAGCAGGTGGTCGCGGAGGGCATCGAGACCCAGGACCAACTCGCCCAGTTGCGCGAACTCGGCTGCGATGTCGCCCAGGGCTATCTGATTTCGCGGCCGCTCGATGAAGCGGCGGTCGACTCCTTCCTCGACCGACTGCTGCGCCGAAGCGGCGAGGCGGCGACCAATGTGATCGATATCCGCAGCCGCGCGACGTTTGTCGGTTGAACTAGTCGATCCGGCGCACCACCCGCAACGAATAGTCGACCGCGCGCACGTCCTTCGTCAGCCGGCCGATCGAGATCCGGTCGACGCCGGTGGCGGCGATCTCGCGCACCTGCTCGAGCTGCACATTGCCCGAATATTCGAGCACCGCGCGGCCGGCATTGATCGCCACCGCCTGGCGCATCGTCTCGAGGTCGAAATTGTCGAGCAGCACGTTGCCGGCGCCGGCGTCGAGCGCCTCGCTCAACTGGGCGATCGATTCGACCTCGATCTGGATGTCGACGCCGGCACCGAGCGCACGCGCATTGGCGAGCACCTGCGGGATGCCACCGGCCGCGGCGATGTGGTTTTCCTTGATCAGGATGCCGTGCCACAACGCGAGCCGCTGGTTGCGGCCGCCGCCGATGCGCACCGCATATTTCTGTGCCTGGCGCAGGCCGGGAATCGTCTTGCGGGTATCGAGGATCGCGCAGCCGCGCGGATTGGTCGACGCATCGCCGACCGCATCGACATGGGCACGGGTCAGCGTTGCGGTGGCCGACAGCAGCTGCAGGAAATTGAGCGCCGGGCGTTCGGCAGACAGCAGCGCGCGTGCGTTCGCGGTGATCTCGCAGACGGTCTGGCCGGCCCTCATCCGCGCGCCTTCGGCAAGCTGCCAATCGAGCTCCGCGTTCGGGTCGAGCTCGCGCACGCAGCCTTCGAACCAGTCGCGGCCGCACAGCACGGCATCCTCGCGCACCAGCAGCCGGGCGACAACGCGCTGCTCGGCCGGCACCAGTTCGGCGGTCCAGTCGCGCTGGCCGATATCTTCTGCCAGCGCGTCGCGGATATTGCGCTGGCGCGCCTGCTCGAGGTTTTCGTTGAAATTGACCATCGCCCCTCCGTCAGGCCGCGCCGATGCGCGGCACCAGACCGCTGGCCTGGGTTGCCGACGGATGGGTCTTGACGAAGTCGAGCATGCGGTCGATGCAGCCGTGCGCCTGGCGGCGGATTTCCTCGTCGATGTGAATCTCGCCGCTGCCGTGTTGCAGGCAGTCGATCACACCCTGCACCGCATTCATTGCCATCCACGGGCAGTGTGCGCAGCTCTTGCAGGTTGCGCTGTCGCCGGCGGTCGGCGCCTCGATCAGCGTCTTGCCCGGTGCCAGCTGGCGCATCCTGTGCATCAGCCCGTTGTCGGTCGCGACGATGAATTCGGTCGCGTCGAGCGTGCGCACCGCATCGAGCAGCTGCGTCGTCGAGCCGACCACATCGGCCAGCTTGACCACCGCCTCGGGTGACTCCGGATGGACCAGCACCTTCGCATGCGGATGCTGCTCCTTCAGCAGCTGCAATTCGACGCCCTTGAACTCGTCGTGGACGATGCAGGCGCCGTCCCACATCAGCATGTCGGCGCCGCTGGCCTGCTGGATATAACGACCGAGGTGCCGGTCCGGCGCCCACAGGATCTTGCGGCCCTGTTCTTGCAGATGGCGGACGATCGCCAGTGCACAGGAACTCGTCACCATCCAGTCGGCACGCGCCTTCACGGCTGCGCTGGTATTGGCGTAGACGACGACTTCGCGGTCCGGATGGGCGTCGCAGAAGGCGGCAAATTCGTCCGGCGGGCAGCCGAGGTCGAGCGAGCAGGTTGCGTCGAGGTCGGGCATCAGCACGCGTTTTTCCGGACTGAGGATCTTCGCCGTCTCGCCCATGAAACGCACGCCGGCGACGACCAGCGTCTTGCCGGGGTGGTCGCGGCCGAAGCGCGCCATCTCGAGCGAATCGGCGACACAGCCACCGGTTTCCAGCGCCAGGTCCTGCAGATCGCCGTCGACGTAGTAATGGGCGACCAGCACCGCATCGTGCTGCTGCAGCATCTGTCTGGCCTTGCTTTTTGCAAGGTCGCGCTGCAGCGGCGTCAGTGCGGGCGGCGTCTTTGCCCAGGCCTGGGCCACGCAGCTCGCACCGCTTGCATCTTGCTTCGTATAGTCGAACAGGACTTGGCTCATCGATATCGTTCCGGCATCTGTCGTGTTGGCACCCCTGCCGGGCTGGCGGACCGGCGTCGATCGTAGCCCAGGCGCAGCCGTGCCCAGTCCGTTATTTTCGCTCGCCGGCCGTTCGCGGCAGGTCGTTCATTGTCCTGCCTGATGACGGGGCCTTACAGTTGCGGGATGACGAATCCATCTGCTTCCACTCCTCCCGGTTCATCGAGCGAAACCCGCCTGGGCGGGCATCTGCTGGTCGAGGCGCTGATCGAACAAGGCATCGATACCTGTTTCGGCGTGCCCGGCGAGAGTTATCTCGCGGTGCTCGACGGCTTCTGGCGCTACCGCGAGCAGATCCGCTTCATCGCCTGCCGGCAGGAGGGCGGCGCGGCCTTCATGGCCGAAGCGCAGGGCAAGCTCAGCGGCCGTCCTGGCATCTGTTTTGTCACCCGCGGTCCGGGTGCGACGAATGCCAGCATCGGTGTGCACACCGCGTTCCAGGACAGCACGCCGATGGTGTTGTTCGTCGGCCAGGTGGCCAGCGACCAGCGCGACCGAGAAGCCTTCCAGGAAGTCGACTACCGGCAGATGTTCGGCCCCGGCACGCTCGGAATGGCGAAGTGGGTCGGCGAGGTGCACGATGCAAACCGGCTGCCCGAATATATCGGCCGCGCCTTCCATACCGCGATGCAGGGCCGGCCCGGCCCGGTCGTGCTGGTGCTGCCGGAAGACATGCTGACGACGCCGACCGCTGCAGCGGTGCTGCCGCGTGCCGAGCCGGCGCAATGTTCGCCGTCGCCGGCCGCATTGAGCGCGCTGCGCGAGCGGCTGCAGGCCGCGCAACGGCCGCTGGTGATTGCCGGCGGCAGCGGCTGGGACGCCGCATCCTGCCAGGCGCTCGAACAATTTGCCGAATCCTGGCAGCTGCCGGTCGGCTGCGCATTCCGCTTCCAGGATCTGTTCGACAACCGGCATCCGAACTATGCCGGCGATGTCGGCATCGGCATCAATCCGAAACTGGCGCAGCGCGTGCGCGATGCCGATCTGATCATCGCGATCGGCCCGCGGCTCGGCGAAATGACCACCGGCGGCTACAGCCTGCTGTCGGTGCCGCGGCCAGCGCAGGCGCTGGTGCACATCCACCCGGGCGCCGAGGAACTCGGCCGGGTCTATGCCGCCGATCTGCTGATCCAGTCGAGCCTTGCCTGCGCCGCGCATGCGCTGGCGACGCTGTCCGCACCAACCAACCCGGCCTGGTCCGAGTGGACCGCGGCCGCGCAGGCCGATTACCAGGCCAATCTGCAGCCGCAAGCGGTTGCGCCGCTCGACATGGCCGAAGTCGTCAAGCTGGTGCAGCGGATGGCACCGGAGGATGCGGTTTATACCAACGGTGCCGGCAATTACAGCGGCTGGCTGCACCGCTTTGTGCAGTATCCGGGCCTCGGCAAGAACGGCCGGACACAACTTGCGCCGACCTCCGGCGCGATGGGTTATGGCGTGCCGGCGGCGGTGGCCGCGGCACTGCTGTATCCGCAACGCTGCGTCATCAACATCGCCGGCGACGGCGACTTCATGATGACCGGCCAGGAACTGGCAACCGCAACCGCCTATGGCGCCGGCCGTGGCCGTGGCAAGCTGATCAGCATCGTCGTCGACAACGGCAGCTACGGCACGATCCGCATGCACCAGGAGCGGGAATATCCAGGCCGGGTCAGCGGCAGCGACCTGTTCAACCCCGATTTCGCCGCGCTGGCGCGGGCCCATGGCTGGGCTGCCGGCGAGCGGGTCGAGAACAACGCCGATTTCGAAGCGGCTTTTGCTGCTGCGCTGGAGGCCGATCGGCCGACCCTGATCCACCTGAAGCTCGATACCGACGTGATCACCAGCCGGTCGACACTGAGCGAGATGCGGGCCGCGGCCGAAAAGCGGCTGGCCGGCGCGCCTCAGTCGAAATAAAGCACGACGACCTCGGCGACCCGGCCGTCGGCGATCACGGGGATCGCCAGCAGGCTGCTGCCATCGCCGTCGCCGTCGGCGCCGCCATTGACCACCTGCGGCACACCGCTGTCCCAGGCCGTGGCGACCGCGCCGGCATCGAGCGCGATCGTCGGCCCTTCGTCGCCGGTTGGCAGCGCGCCGCTGGCCTCGCTGAATCCGAAGACGCGCTGCAAGCCAGCGCCTTCGCCGGCCGGCGCCCAGCTCTCGATCCGCTGCGCGATCGGCGTGCGCGATGCCGACAGGAAATTCAGCACATGGTGGTGGTTGCCGGTCGTGCAGCAGGGGATCGCCAGCCCGCGCTTGATGCCGGCCTCGGCGGTCGAATCGCTGCGCAGAAACTGGTTCGACTGTCCCAGGTCATCGATCAGCACCGCCGCGCCGCGTTGCCAGGCAATGCCGGCGAGCCCGGTGCCACGCGGCAGGTAGGCGTCGCGCGACAAGGCTTCGAGCGCCTCGCTGCCGTCGCCGAAATGGCCATCGACCAGCTTCATGTCGGTGCTGACGCGCGGATCGTTGTGCCACAACTCGAGCGCACCGGCAGCGCTGCCGGTCGCGCCGCAGAAAAAAACCAGCACCGCGCTGAGATCGTCGCGCAGGAAGATCGGCATCGCCACCGCACTGCGGATGCCGGCCGCCTCGGCAGCGGCGGCACGGCGGAAATAGCTGCCGTCGAGCTGCTTCAGCATGATCGGCCGGCCTTCGTCCCACGCTCGGCCCGGCAGGCCTTCGCCGCGGCCGAAACACATCGCCTGCGCGACCGCCGCAAACCCGCTTGCAGCGCCGAACAGGCCGGCCGAAAACTCGAGCATGCTGCCGTCCTTCGACGGGATCCAGACTTCACAGGCCTTGATGAAACTGTTCATGGCTGACTACCCCGCAAGATCTGCGCCAGTGGCGGCTATCGCTCGATGATGGGCTCGAATCTGCAGCGCGCCGCTCAGCTGCTGAACAGCTGCAGCAGTCTGTCCATCCCGCCCTCGACAACCGAGACCATCGCCCGCTCGCGCACCGCCGGCTTGGCGTGGAAGGCCACACTGAGGCCGGCTTCGCCAAGCATCGGCAGGTCGTTCGCACCGTCGCCGACGGCAATCGACTGCGACGGCGCGATGCCGAGCAGGTCGCAGACCTCGAGCAGCACGCGCCGCTTCTCGGCGCCGTCGACGATGTCGCCCCACGGACGATCGACGACGCGACCGGTCAGCCGGCCATCGACGATTTCGAGCACATTGGCGCGGCAGAAATCGATGCCGAGCCGCTGCCGCACGCGTTCGCTGAAAAAGGTGAAGCCGCCGGAAACCAGCAAGGTCTTCAGCCCGGCCTGCTGGCAGGTCTTCACGAAGGTTTCGACGCCCGGATTCAACTGCAGCCGCTGTTCGTAGACATCGGCCAGCGCCTGCTCCGGAATGCCTTGCAGCAGTGCCAGGCGGCGGCGCAGGCTGTCCTTGAAATCGGTGATCTCGCCGCGCATCGCCGCTTCGGTGATCGCGGCGACTTCGGCCTTGCGATTGGCTGCAGCGGCGATCTCGTCGATGCATTCGATGTTGATCAGCGTCGAATCCATGTCGAACGCGACCAGCTTGAAATCGGTCAGGCGCAGCGGAGCCGCAATGCCCTGCACGACAAGGCCGGGGAAGTCCGCCGTCGAACGCTGATCGTGCGTCGCAGAAACTGGGGATGTGGCCGGATCCGGCTGAGGTCTAAACTGCATCGTCCGATTATCGTCCGGGCCACGATGGAACCAGTCCGATGGCAGGTGGCATCTTCATCAGTTACCGACGCGACGACGCCCGCCAGGCGGCCGGCAGGCTGGCCGACGATCTGTCCGATCACTTCGGCACTGCCAGCATCTTTCGCGACATCGAAGGCATCGAGCTCGGCGTCGATTTTGTCGAGGCACTGAACCGGGCGCTCGAGGTCTGTGTCGTGATGCTGGTGCTGATCGGCCCGCGCTGGCTCGACATCCGCGATGCGGCCGGCAATCGGCGGCTCGACGACCCGCAGGACTGGATACGGCAGGAAATCTCGACCGCCTTGCAGCGTGGCATCCGCGTCGTGCCGGTGCTGGTCGACGGCACGCCGCTGCCGGCCGAAGCGGATCTGCCGCCCGACCTGCGCCCGCTGGTACGCCGCCAGGCGCTCGACATCGCCGACAGCCGCTGGCGCGGTGATCTGCAGCGGCTGGTCGAGACGCTGGCGCGAGTTCCGGGCCTGACGCTGCAAAAGGATCCCGGACCGCCTGCGCCACCGCCTGCGCCCGCCGGCAAGCCAGCCGGGCGCAAATGGGGCCGCTATGTCTGGATCGGACTGGTGGTGCTTGGCGTCGCCTATATCGCCGACGAGTTCAACGGCAGCGGCGACGGTGGCGATCTGCCGTTGTTCAACCCGCAGCCGATGCCGCAGCCAAGCCCTGCGCCCGCACCAGCGCCGGCGCCGGCGCCAGCTGCCACCAGCAGCGTGCCGAACCTCAACGGCCTGTGGCGCACGCTCGACGGCGAGACCTACCAGATCTCGCAGCAGGGCGCGCAGATCACGCTGACCGCCCATGCCGGCGGCCAGCAGGTCGGCAACGGTCAGGGTCAGCTCGACGGCAGCCTGCTGCGGCTGACGCTGACGATGGTGGTCAATGGCGTGCCGCTGGCCACCGCCAACTGCAACATGCAGGCGTCACCCGACTTCACACATTTTGCAGGCGGCTGTCAGGGCCCGAACGGTCCGTTCATCGCGCAGATGTTCCGCTGAGTGCGGCGGCGGCCGGTGCGGCTGCCGGCTGCGGCGCCTTCGGCGGCCCCAGTGCACGCAGCACGTCGCGGATCAGCTGGGCGCGGTCCTTCGCATCGGGCAAGGCCTTCTCGATCCGCAGCTTGTCGTTGCCGGCCAGCTTGACGTGGCGGTTCTTTTGCACCAGTTCGATGATGCGGATCGCCTCGATCGGCGGATTCGGCTTGAAGCCGATCACGATCAGCGCCGGCGACGCATCGATCTTCGTGACGCCATAGGGCTTCGCCAGCACGCGCAGCCGGTGCACGTCGAACAGGTTCTGGCCCTGGGCGGGGAGCTTGCCGAAGCGGTCGGTGATCTCTTCGAGCAGCAGGTCGATCTGCTCGGACTTGTCGGCGCTCGCCAGCCGCTTGTACAGGTTCAGCCGGGTGTGGACGTCACCGCAATACTCGTTCGGCAGCAGTGCCGGCGCATGCAGGTTGATTTCGGTCGTCGCGCTGAACGGGCTCAGCAGATCCGGCTCCTCGCCAGCCTTCAGCGAACGCACCGCCTCGGCGAGCATCTCGTTGTAGAGCTGGAAGCCGATCTCCATCATGTTGCCGCTCTGGTTTTCACCGAGTACCTCACCGGCGCCGCGGATCTCCAGATCGTGCATCGCGAGGTAGAAGCCGGAGCCGAGTTCCTCCATGTCCTGGATCGCCTGCAGCCGCTGCGCGGCCTGCTTGGTCAGGCCCTCGACCTCGGGCACCAGCAGGTAGGCATAGGCCTGGTGGTGGCTGCGGCCGACGCGGCCGCGCAGCTGGTGCAGCTGCGCCAGGCCGAACTTGTCGGCGCGGCTGATCACGATCGTGTTCGCGCTCGGCACGTCGATGCCAGTCTCGATGATCGTCGAGCACAACAACACGTTGTGGCGCTGCGCGACGAAATCGCGCATCACGCGTTCGAGTTCGCGCTCGGGCATCTGGCCATGGGCGATCGCGATGCGTGCCTCGGGCAGCAGTTCGGCGAGCTTGTCGCGCCGGTTCTCGATCGTCTCGACCTCGTTGTGCAGGAAATAGACCTGGCCGCCGCGCTTCAGTTCGCGCAGCACCGCCTCGCGGATCGTCCCGCTGCTCTCGTTGCGCACGAAGGTCTTGATCGCCAGCCGCCGCTGCGGCGCAGTCGCGATCACGCTCAGATCGCGCAGGCCTTCGAGCGCCATGCCCAGCGTGCGCGGAATCGGCGTCGCGGTCAGCGTCAGCACGTCGACCTCGGCGCGCATCGCCTTGATCGCCTCCTTGTGGCGCACGCCGAAACGGTGCTCCTCGTCGATCACCAGCAGCCCGAGGCGCTTGAACTTGACCTTGTCGCTGATCAGCTTGTGGGTGCCGACGACGATGTCGATCGTGCCGTCGGCAATGCCTTCGAGCGCGGTCTTGATCTCCTTCGCGGAGCGGAAACGCGACAGTTCGGCGACCTTGACCGGCCAGCGGCCGAAACGGTCGACGATATTCTGGTAGTGCTGCTCGGCAAGCAGCGTCGTCGGCGCGAGGATCGCGACCTGCTTGCCGCCGATCACCGCGACAAATGCCGCACGCAGCGCGACCTCGGTCTTGCCGAAACCGACGTCGCCGCAGACCAGCCGGTCCATCGGCTGCGGCGAGACCATGTCCTGGATCACCGCATGGATCGCCGCCTGCTGGTCCGGCGTCTCGTCGAAGCCGAAACTGGTCGCGAACGACTCGTAGTCGTGCGCCGAATAGCGGTGCGCATGGCCCTCGCGCGCGGCGCGGCGGGCATACAGATTCAGCAGCTCGGCGGCGGTATCGCGCACCTGCTCGGCCGCCTTGCGCCTGGCCTTGTCCCACTGGCCGGAGCCGAGCCGGTGCAGCGGCGCCTCCTCGGCACTGACGCCGGTATAGCGGCTGATCAGATGGAGTTGCGCCACCGGCACGTACAGCGTCGCCTTGTCGGCATATTCGAGGTGCAGGAATTCGCTGTCGCCGTCGCCGAGGTCGATGTGCTTCAGCCCGACGTAACGGCCGATGCCGTGGTTGGTGTGGACGACCGGGTCGCCAACCTTCAGCTCCGACAGGTCCTTGATCAGCGCATTGACATCGCTGACCTGTTCCTGCTTGCGCCGCCGCCGGGCGGTCGGCGACGTGGCAAACAGCTCGGTTTCGGTCAGGAACTGGATCGCCGTGCCTTGGTCGGGCTCGTGCCAGAAGAAGCCTTCGGCGAGCGCTGCGACGACAATCGCGAAGCGCTCGTCGCCGGCGCAGAAGTCCTGCAGCGATGCGACGCTCGGCGGATCGATCTTGTTGTCGCGCAGCAGCTCGAGCAGGCTTTCGCGGCGGCCCTCGCTTTCGGCAGCGATCAATACGCGGTGCGGCGTCTGCCCGAGGTGCAGCTGCAGCTTCTTCAGCGGATCGGGCGAGCCGCGGTCGACGCTGACATCGGGCAGTGGTCGCGCCCACTCGACCGGCTCGCGGCCGCGAATCGACAAGGTCGCAAAGCCGCCAGCCAGCGTGAAGAAATCTTCCGGTTTCAGGAACAGGTCTTCCGGCGGCAGCAGCGGCCGCTCCGGGTCGTGCTGCAGGAAGCGGTGCCGCTCGCGGGTATCGGTCCAGAATTTCTTCAGCGCCTCGTCGACTTCGCCGTGCAACGCCAACTGGCTGCCGGCGGCGAGGTAGTCGAAGATCGTCGCAGTGCTGTCGAAAAACAGCGGCAGGTAGTACTCGATGCCGGCGGTCGCGATGCCCGATGCGATGTCCTTGTACAGCCGCACCTTGGTCGGGTCGCCTTCGATGCGTTCGCGCCAGCGGGCGCGGAAGGCGGTGCGCGCCGCCTCGTCCATCGGAAATTCGCGGCCCGGCAGCAGCCGCACCTCGGGCACCGGGTACAGGCTGCGCTGGGTATCCGGATCGAAGGTGCGGATGCTGTCGATCTCGTCGCCGAACAGGTCGACCCGGTAGGGCACCGGCGAGCCCATCGGAAACAGGTCGATCAGCCCGCCGCGCACCGCATATTCGCCCGGTGAGACGACCTGGCTGACATGGCTGTAGCCGGCCAGCGTCAGCTGCGCCTTCAGGGCCTGCTCGTCGAGTTTCTGCTTCTGCCGGAAATGGAAGGTATAGGCGGCGAGAAAACTCGGCGGCGCCAGCCGCACCATTGCCGTCGACGCCGGCATCAGCACGATGTCGACATCGTTCTGGCGGATCCGCCACAGCGTCGCCAGGCGCTCCGAGATCAGGTCCTGGTGCGGCGAGAAGGTGTCATAGGGCAGGGTTTCCCAGTCGGGAAAAACCGCGATCCGCAACGACGGCGCAAAAAATGCCAGTTCGGCCTCGAGCCGCTGGGTATCACCCGGGTCGGCGGTGACGATCACCGTCATCCGCTGCTGCACCGCCTGCTTGCCGGCAAATTCGGCCAGCAGCAGCGCATCGGCCGACGCCGGCGGGCGCGGCAGCGTAAAACGTTTTCCGGGGGCGATGACGGGCAGTTGCATGAGGCGGCGCGAAAAAGCAGAACGCCCCGGCGGGCAGGCGTCGGGGCGCGTTCGTGGTCATTGTAAGGAAGGCGCTGTGTCGCCAACGGGGGCAGGGTCATGCCGCCGGAGCGCGCCTGGCGGCGCGCTGGATGCGGAAATCCGGCTTGCCACGTCTGCGTGCCGCGGTGCCTGGGTCAGCGCCTCGAACCTATACTGCGGGCCGCCTGCCGATCATCGCGGCGACCTCTGATGAGCAACACCAATCGTTCCGCCCCGTCCCGCTTTTTTGCGCTGATCCCGTGCGCCGGCATCGGCGCCCGCTCCGGTGCGGCCGGGCCGAAGCAGTATGTGCCGCTGGCCGGCAAGGCGATGGTTGCGCACACGGTCGGCGCGATGCTGGAGGTTTCACGGATCGAGCTGCTGCTGGTCGCGGTGGCGCCAGACGATGCCGCGTTCGAGCAACATGTCGCGAGTGAGTGGTCGCGCCGCCTGCTGGTGCGCCGCTGCGGTGGCGCAACCCGCGCCGAGACGGTATCGAACGGCCTGCTCGCGCTGCTCGATGCAGGCGCGGTTGACGAAGACTGGGTGCTGGTCCACGACGCCGCCCGTTGCCTGGTCCGGGCCGCGATGGTCGATGCGCTGATCGATGCCTGCCGCGACGACCCGGTCGGCGGGCTGCTCGCTTTGCCGCTGGCCGACACGCTGAAAAGCGAGGAGGGTGGCCGCGTCGCTGCAACACTGCCGCGCGCCGGCAAGTGGCTGGCGCAGACGCCGCAGATGTTTCGCATCGGCTTGTTGCGCCGAGCGCTGGCCGCTGCCGGGCCGCAGGTCACCGACGAGGCGAGCGCGGTCGAGGCGATCGGCCTGGCGCCGCGGCTGGTCGCGGCATCGAGCGAAAATTTCAAGCTGACCTATCCGAGCGATTTCGACCTGGCCGAACGGCTGCTGAGGACACGCCAATGACAAGCCCCGCCGCGGCGGCGATCACGCGCCTGCGCATCGGCGAAGGCTGGGACACCCATGCACTCGTCAGCGGCCGCCCGCTGGTCCTCGGCGGCGTGACGATTGCGCACAGCCATGGGCTGGCCGGTCATTCCGATGCCGATGCCTTGTGCCATGCGATCACCGATGCGCTGTTCGGCGCCGCCGCGCTTGGTGACATCGGCCGCCATTTCCCCGATACCGACCCGAACTTCAAGGGTGCCGATTCGGTCCGCCTGCTGAGCGAGGCGGCGCGACGGGTGAGGGCGGCCGGCTGGCAGATCAACAACGTCGACTCGACGATCGTCGCGCAGGCGCCGAAGATGGCGCCGCACATCGCCGCAATGCGCGAGCGCATCGCGCAGGCACTGGAAGTCAGCGTCGATCAGGTCAATGTGAAAGCGAAGACGGCGGAGAAGATGGGGCCGGTCGGCCGCGGCGAAGCGATCGAAGCCCGTGCAGTCTGCCTGCTGACCGGCAGCTGAGCCGGGCGCTGCGGCGCTTGGCCGCGCCGCTCAGGGCGCCTTTTTCAACCGGATATTGACCATCAGGCCGCCGCCACTGGCATTCAGCAGTTCGAGCTGGCCGCCCATCCGCTGGATCGCCTTGTCGACGATTGCGAGGCCAAGCCCGGCGCCGGTCGCCGCGGTGCGCGCGGTGTCGCCGCGGTAGAACGGCGTGGCGATCTGGTTCAGCTTGGCGGGGTCGACGCCGCTGCCGAAATCGCGCACCGTCAGTGTGACGCCGCCGGCGTGCCGGCTTTCGCTGACACGCACCTCGGCGATCTGGTCCGGTCCGCTGCGGCCATAACGGCGCGAATTCTCGAACAGGTTCTGCAGCACCCGCGACAACTCGGTTTCGTCGGCCAGCACGCGGGTCTGCGGCGACACCGTCGACTCGATGCGGATCTGCCCCGGATCGCGGAAACTCGTCATCTCGCGCTCGACCAGCGCGGCGAGGCTGACCGGCACCAGCTTGACCTGGCCCGGGCGCGCGTAGTCCATGAACTTGTCGATGATCGCGTCGAGCTGCGCAATGTCCGACGCCATGTAGCGGCGCGCCTCTTCGTCCTGCACGCTCATCTCGGTTTCAAGCCGCAGCCGCGCCAGCGGCGTGCGCAGGTCGTGCGAGATGCCGGCCAGCATCACCGCGCGGTCTTCCTCGACCTTTGCGAGTTCGCGCGCCATCCGGTTGAAACCCATGTTGACCTCGCGGATCTCGCTGGTCAGCGTGCTTTCGTCGAGCCGCGAGTCGTATTCGCCGCCGCGGATCCGACTGGTTGCCGACGACAGGTCGCGCAACGGCTGGTTGATCAGCCGCGCCACGGCGGCCGAGCCGAGCACCGTCGCGAGCAGCGCAATGCCGACCCAGCTCAGCCAGGTGCTGGTTGCCATCGGCGCGAGCCGCGTCGCGTCGGCCAGCACCCAGTACGGGTCCTTGTCGAGCGTGAAGCCGACCCACAGGCCGCGCGTGCCGTTGACCGAGCTGGCGACCAGCGTATCCGGGCCGAGCCGGGCGCGCAGCGCCTCGCCGGTCGCGCGCGTAAAGCGGTCGACCTCGTAGCTGACCCACTGGTCGCTCGGCTCGCGCGGCGTCAGCTTGATGCTGTCCGGGTCCGACATGCTCTTGACCAGCGCAACCCGGTTGATGCCGTCGACCGTGGTCAGCACCGCGCGGGCCAGGTTGACCAGGCTGGCGATCTGCTGCGCCGCCTGTGCGGCGCGCGGCTCGGCCTCGAGTGCGCGAAAGGTCTGCGTCCATGCGAAGACGCCTCCAGCAAGCAGCACCGCAAGCAGGAAGAAGGTGCGCCAGAACAGGCTCAGCGCGACCCTGTTGCGCGGCATCCGGGAACCGGGCGGCTTCGCGGTCGACGCGCTGCGGCCGGACGATGCGGCAGCGGCGGGCGATGCCGCCGCTGCGGGTGGGCCGCCGGACGCCATCGGCTCAGGCCACGCCGTCCGGCACGAACACGTAGCCGACGCCCCAGACCGTCTGGATATAACGCGGCTGAGCCGGATCGGGCTCGATCATCTTGCGCAGGCGCGACACCTGCACGTCGAGGCTGCGGTCGAAGGGTTCGAATTCGCGGCCGCGCGCCAGTTGCGCGAGCTTGTCGCGCGACAGCGGCTGGCGTGGATGGCGGACCAGCGCCTTCAGCATCGAGAACTCGCCGGTCGTCAGCGCCAGCACCTCGCCGTTTTTCGACAGCCGGCGCAGCGCCAGGTCGAATTCGAACGGGCCGAAGGTCACCGTCATCGCATCCTTCGACGGCGCGCCGGGCGCCTCGGGCGCCGGCCGTCGCCGCAGCACCGCATGGATGCGGGCCAGCAGTTCACGCGGGTTGAACGGTTTCGGCAGGTAGTCGTCGGCGCCGACCTCGAGGCCGACGATGCGGTCGACATCCTCGACCTTCGCGGTCAGCATGATGATCGGCGTGCGGTCGTTGGCGGCGCGCAGCCGGCGGCAGATCGACAGACCGTCTTCGCCGGGCAGCATCAGGTCGAGCACGATCAGGTCGATCGTCTCGCGCGTCAGCAACCGGTTCAGGGCGCGTGCATCCTCGGCGAGCAGCACGTCGAAGCCCTCCTGGGTCAGGTAGCGACGCAGCAGGTCCCTGATGCGGGCGTCGTCATCGACGATCACGATCCGGTCGGATCGGGGGTTGGCAGACATCGGCGTAATCCCTTATTTGTAACAGCCCCGATTCTGCGCAGCGGAAACGGCCGTTTTCGGCCAGTTTGACCATCTGTTACAAATCGGCCCGGAATAGACCGGCCGAAAGCCGCTCCAACCTGACCAGAACAACCCTGACAACAAGGAGCCCGACCCAATGTCCCAGATTCCAGCAGCACCGTCCGCCCGCGGCATCGTCGCCAGCGGACTCGCCGTCGTCGCGCTGGCGCTGGCGATGCCTGCACAGGCCGATCAGACGCCACCGCCGCAAGGCGTCGTCAACCTGTCGGCGAGCGCCAGCACCGAGGTCGCGAAGGACTGGATCAGCGTGACACTGTCGACCCAGCGCGAGGGCAGCGAGGCAGGCCCGATCCAGAGCGCGTTGAAGCAGGCGCTCGATGCGGCGCTGCAAGAGGCGCGCCGGGTCGCCAAGCCGGGCCAGGTCGAGGTGCAGGCCGGCAATTTTTCGCTGTCGCCGCGGTATACATCGAAGGGCCAGACCAACGGCTGGCAGGGCCGCACCGAGATGACGATCGAAGGCCGCGACATGGCGGCGATTGCCCAGTTGACCGGGCGCATCTCGAGCCTGAGCATTTCGCGCGTCGCCTACAGCCTGTCGCGTGAGCAGCGCGAGAAGGCCGAGGCCGACGTCACCGCGCAGGCGGTTGGCAACTACCGCCAGCGCGCCGACAAGCTGGCCAAGCTGTTCGGCTACAGCAGTTATGTGATCCGCGAGGTCAATCTGTCGTCGAACGGCCCGCCGCGCGAATACCTGCCGCAAATGCGGGTCAGAGCGATGGGGGCGCAGGCGGCCGACGAGGCCTTGCCGGTCGAGGCCGGCACCGCCGAGGTCACGATGACCGTCAACGGCTCGGTGCAGTTGCTGAAATGAGGCCCGCGGCGGGCCGGCTCACTGGGCCGTCCAGCCGCCGTCCATCTGCCAGGCGACGCCGCGCACATTCGCCGCGGCATCCGAACAGAGGAACAACGCCAATTCGCCGAGTTGCTCCGGCGTCGTGAACTGCAGCGACGGCTGCTTTTCGCGCAACAAGGCCTTTTTTGCCTCGTCGTCGCTGATGCCGTCGGCGGCGGCGCGGGCATCGACCTGTTTCTGCACCAGCGGCGTCAGCACCCAGCCGGGGCAGATCGCATTGACGGTGACACCGGTCGTCGCGGTTTCCAGCGCGACCGACTTCGTGAAGCCGACGACACCGTGTTTGGCCGCCACATAGGCCGATTTCTGCGCCGAGGCGACCAGTCCGTGGGTCGATGCGATGTTCAGCACGCGGCCCCAGTTCTTCTTGCGCATTGCCGGAATCGCCAGCCGGGTCGTGTGGAAGACCGAGCTCAGGTTGATCGCGATGATCGCGTCCCAGCGCGCGCTCGGAAAATCCTCGACCGGCGCGACATGCTGGATGCCGGCATTGTTGACGAGAACGTCGACGCCGCCAAATTCGGCCTGGGCATAGGCCATCATCGCCTCGATCTCGTCCGGCTTGCTCATGTCGGCACCGTGGTAGCCGACCTTCTGGCCGTATTCACGCACTGCCGCCTGCGCGGCGTCGGTTTCGCCGAAACCGTTCAGCACCACATTGGCGCCTTGCCTGGCCAGGCAGATCGCGATGCCGAGGCCGATTCCGCTGGTCGAGCCGGTGACCAGCGCCGTTTTTCCGTTGAGCATGGATTTCCCCCGTCGTTGTTAGCATTGATCATAAAAGACAGCCGTCCCGCGGCCCGCCGCCGCCTGCCCGATTCCCGTCACCATGCCCTTCGCCAACAGCCAGACCGAACCCCGCCTGCACCATGTCCAATGCCTCGGTGCCTCGGGCCTGCACCGCATGGCGTACTGGGAATGGGGCGCTGCGGACAACCCCCGGGTGCTGGTCTGCGTGCACGGCCTGTCGCGCCAGGGGCGCGATTTCGACAAGCTGGCCCGCACGATGCTGGACCAGTACCGTGTCATCTGTCCGGATGTCGTCGGCCGCGGCCAGTCCGACTTTCTCGCCGATCCGTCGGGCTACCAGTTGCCGGCGTATGTGGCCGACATGGTGACGCTGCTGGCGCGGCTCGATGCCCGTCAACTGCATTGGGTCGGCACCTCGATGGGCGGGCTGATCGGCATGGGGCTGGCTTCGCTGGCCAATTCGCCGATCGAGCGGCTGGTGCTGAACGATGTCGGCCCGGCGATCGCGCCGGAGGCGCTGGCACGGATCGGAACCTATGTCGGCGCGGCGCTGCAATGGCCGTCGGTCGAAGCGGCCGCCGACTACCTGCTGACGATTTCGCAGGGTTTCGGACCACACTCGCGCGAGCAATGGCTTGAGCTGACGCAGGCGATGGTCAAGCCGGCGAAGGCCACCGACGGCGCGGCGGTCTGGGAGCCGCATTACGACCCGGGCATCGCGGTGCCGTTTCGCGCGATCACGCCGGAGATTGCGAAGGCCGGCGAAGCCCAGTTGTGGAAGGCCTACGACGCGGTGCGCTGCCCGACGCTGCTGCTGCGCGGCGCCGAATCCGATCTGCTGACGATCGAGACGGCACGTGAGATGACGTGCCGCGGCCCGCGCGCCGAACTGCACGAACTGCCCGGCGTCGGCCATGCACCGACGTTGGTCCACGATGACCAGATCGCGGTGGTCCGTGATTTCCTCTTGGGGTCATGACCCTCGCCCGGAGCCTGTCCGGCAGACTTGTTCGACCGGAAGACGAAGGACACGCGCGCTGCGCCGATTTGCTGCGCCATGAAGACTGACGCCTCACACGACCCGATCGCCGCCGATGCCAGCGGCGGTTCGGCGGTCATCGTTGCGCTGACCGATGACCATCCGGACGACGGTCTCGGCGAACTGCAACGCGCGCGGGCTTTTGCCGAGCCGCTGCTGACCGGCCAGCTGCTCGATACCGGCGAAGCCACGCTGGCTCATGCCGACGGTGTCGCGGCGATCCTCGAGTCGATCGGCGCGGCGCCGTCGATGCGTGCGGCGGCCTATCTCGTCTATGCCGGCGACCATCTGCAGCCGCCGGCTGAAACGGTCGCAAAGGCCTTCGGCGAGTCGCATGCGAGCCTGGTGATGCACACCCGCAAGCTGGTGCAGATCCAGCGCGCAGCGCGCTCGGCGCAGGTCGGTGTCGAACTGCGGGCGCAGCAGACCGAGCGGGTGCGCAAGATGCTGCTCGCGTTTTCGCAGGATCTGCGGGTGGTGCTGCTGCGGCTCGCGTCGCGGCTGCAGACGCTGCGCTTCCATGCCGCGTCGAAGACGACTTGCCCGGTCGAACTGGCACGCGAATCGATGCAGGTGTTTGCGCCGTTGGCGAACCGGCTCGGCATCTGGCAGATCAAATGGGAAATCGAGGACCTCGCGTTCCGCTTCATGCAACCGGCCGACTACCACGCGGTCGCCCGGATGCTCGCCGAACGCCGGGTCGAACGCGAGCGCAGCGTCGAGCAGTTCCGCTGCGAGCTGGCGGAATTGCTGAACCGGCAGGGACTGAGCGCCGAAGTGCAGGGGCGGCCGAAACACCTGTACAGCATCTGGAAGAAGATGCAGGGCAAGGCGCTCGACATCGACCATGTCTTCGATCTGCGCGCGACCCGCGTGCTGGTGGGTGATGTCGCCGACTGCTATGCGGTGCTCGGCCGCGTGCACGGCCGCTATACGCCGGTCGAAAGCGAGTTCGACGACTACATCGCAAAGCCGAAGCCGAACGGCTACCAGTCGCTGCACACCGTCGTGCTCGACGATACCGGCCGCGCGGTCGAGGTGCAGATCCGCACCGTCGAGATGCATGCGCATGCCGAACACGGCATCGCCGCGCACTGGGCCTACAAGGAAGCCGGCAGCAAGGCGTATGCGGGCACCAGTGCGCTGGCGCAGACCGATGCCGAGCTGACCGAGGCACGCAAGGCGGTGTTGCGCGAACTGCTGGCCTGGGAGCGCGACCTAAGCGACCAGGAGGGTGCTTCCGGCGCCACCCATGCGGCGGTGTCCGATCCGCGCATCTATGTCTTCACGCCACAGGCTGCGGTTGTCGATCTGCCGGCCGGCGCGACACCACTCGACTTCGCCTATGCCTTGCACACCACGCTCGGCCACCGCTGCCGCGGCGCCAAGGTCGACGGTGTGCTGGTGCCGCTGAACCGGCCGCTGTCGAGCGGCCAGACAGTCGAGATCGTCAGCGGCCGCGAAGGCGGCCCGTCGCTCGACTGGCTGAACCCGGAACTCGGCTATCTGCACAGCCCGCGCGCGCGTGCCAAGGTCAGGACCTGGTTCAACGCGCAGCAGCAGGCGCAGACGATCGCCCGCGGCCGAGATGCGGTCGAGAAGCTGCTGCAACGCGAGGGCAAGACCTCGTTGAAACTCGACGACCTCGCGCACCAGCTCGGCTTCCGCCATGCCGACGCGCTGTTCGAGGTGGTCGGCAAGGACGAATTCTCGCTGCGCAACATCGAGAACCTGCTGCGCCCGGCCGAGCCGTTGCCGACGCCTGACGAGGTCATCGCATCGAAGCGGCCGATGCGCGACGACGGGCCGCCGGAAGGCAGTGGCGTGCTGGTGGTCGGTGTCGAATCGCTGATGACCAGCCTGTCGCGCTGCTGCCGACCGGCGCCGCCGGATCCGATCGGCGGCTATGTGACGCGGGGCCGCGGTGTCGCGATCCACCGCCTCGATTGCAGCAATTTCCGCGACATGCGCGCGCGCGCGCCGGAACGGGTGATCAGCGTCACCTGGGGGCGCGGCGAGCGGAATCGGCCGAAGGACGGCAAGCCGCGGCTTTATCCGGTCGATGTCATCGTCGAGGCCACCGATCGGCAGGGGCTGTTGCGCGACATCTCGGAGCTGCTCGCGAAGCAGCAGATGAATGTCAGCGGTGTGCACACGCAGTCGATGAAGGGGCAGGCGGTGGGTACGGCGTGGATGACGTTCACGCTCGAGATTGCCGACTCGTCACGGCTGAACCAGGTGCTCGCCGAGGTCTGCAAGATCCCCGGCGTGCGCGCCGCGCGACGTCGCTGAAGGCAAATCGGAAATCTGCGCTGGAACGCTTCGAAAAGGATGTATACTGAGAGGCTTCGACAGGCGCGTAGCTCAGCTGGTTAGAGCACCACCTTGACATGGTGGGGGTCGGAGGTTCGAGTCCTCTCGCGCCTACCAGAATTGGTAGGAATCAAAAGCACCTTGCGGCAACGCAAGGTGCTTTTTTGTTGGCCCCGCGTGCTGCCGTGGTCCGATTCAGCCGGGCCCGATCTCGCCACTGCGAATCGCCTTTGCACGCCGCATGATCGCCGCACGTTCGTCGTCATCCACGCGCTGCAGATTCTTCACCTGCAGCGCCATCCGCGCGTTGCCGGCCAGCATCTGCTGGTGGCGCAGCAGAAAATCCCAATACAGCGTCGTGAACGGACAGGCGTCGTCGCCGCTGCGCTTCGTCGGGTCGAAGCGGCAGCCGGCGCAAGGGCCGCCCATGCGCTGGATATAGCGGCCGGTCGCGACATAGGGCTTGCTCGCCATCAAGCCGCCGTCGCCATACTGGCTCATGCCCAGCGTATTCGGCAGTTCGACCCATTCGACCGCGTCGACATACACCGCGAGGTACCAGGCGTGCACCTGTTGCGGCCGAGCGCCGAACAGCAGCGCAAATAGACCGGTGACCATCAGCCGCTGAATGTGGTGGGCATAGCCGTGCGCCAGTGTCTGCGTGATCACCTCGCGCAGGCAGGCCATTTCGGTGCGACCGCTCCAGTACCAGTCGGGCAGGTCGTGCTGCGCCTGCAACGCATTGCGCTCGATGTGGCCGGGCATCTGGGTCCAGTAGATGCCGCGGACAAATTCGCGCCAGCCGAGGATCTGCCGGATGAAGCCTTCGGCGCTGGCCAGGGGCACCTTGCCGGCCCGCCAGGCCGCCTCAACCGCCTGCACCACCTCGCGCGCACCGAGCAGTTTCAGGTTCAGGGCGGCGGACAATTGCGAGTGGTACAGCCACGGTTCGCCGGGCCACATCGCATCTTCGTATCGCCCGAACAGCGGCAGGCGTTCGGCGATGAACTGCCGCAGCGCCTGTTGCGCCTGCTCGCGGGTCACCGGCCAGGCAAAGCTGTCGAGCGATCCGGGGTGGTCGGCAAAACGCGTCTCGACCAGCGCGATCACCTGCCGGGTCAGTTCGTCGGGTGCAAATGTCGCACGTTCGGGCACTGCGCCGGGGCCGTCGGCATCGAACGAGGCGCGGTTGTCGGCATCGAAATTCCATTGCCCACCGGCCGGCTGATCGCCGTCCATCAGCACGCCGTGGCGCTTGCGCAGTTCGCGGTAGAAATATTCGAGGCGCAACGTCTTTCGCCGCCGCGCGTGTGCGGCAAACTCGCGCACCGTGGTGTAGAAGTGGCGGTCCTCGCAGATTTCCAGCTGCAGCCCGGCCGCCTGCACCACCGCTTCGAGCGATTTCCACACCCGCCAGTCGCCAGGCGCCGTCATCACGACGCGCTGCGGCTTGAGTGTCCGCAATGCGGCCTGCAAGCCGGACGCCAGGCTGCCGTGTTGCCCCGCGTCGTCGAGGCGCAGGTAATGCAGCGGACGCCCGGCATCGCGAAGGGCATCCGCAAAATGGCGCATCGCGGCAAGGAACAGCGCGATGCGCTGCTTGCTCGACCAAACATGGGTCGATTCCTCGTCGGCCTCGGCCATCCAGACGGCGTCTCGCCCGCAATCAAAACCGTCGAAGGCGGCGGCGTCCAGGTCGAGCTGGTCGCCGAGCACGATGACGAGGTTGCGAACGTCGCTCATTGCATTGCGCTGCAGTTGCTGCAAGGCATCTGCTGCGCGGCACGGAGTTGGCCGCCTTCGGTGGCGCAGCTCATTGGCTCGCCTTCGGCACGCCGCTGCGCCGGCAGGCGTCGGAGCAGTATCTGACCTCGTCCCAGTTGCGTGCCCAGCGCCTGCGCCAGCTGATCGGCCGGCCGCAGGCGAGACAGGGTTTGCTCGGCAACGAGCGCTTGTTGCCCTTGAACGATTCGGCGGTCGGTTTTTTTGCAGACATCCGATGGCGCCGGCGCATCCCGAATGCAGCAGCGCGATTCCGCTGCTGTCAGCGCACCGCTTCGAGTTCGGTCACGGTCATCTTGCCGCCTTCGTCGGCAGCCTTGAATTTGACCTTGTCGCCGGCCTTGACCTTGTCGAGCATCGCCTTGTCCTTGACGACAAACACCATCGTCATCGGCGGCATGTCGAGGTTCTTGATCGGGCCATGCTTCAGCGTCAGCTTGCCTTGCTCCTTGTCGATCTTGCGCACTTCTGCGTCACTCATCTCGCCGGCGGCAAAAGCGGTGCTGCCGAATGCGGTGATTGCTGCGGCAATGAAAAGCGTCTTGATGTTGTTCATTTGTTTCTTCCTTCAACGGTGGGACTGGAATACGGTGGCGCCGCCGTTTCTTGCGACCAGCAGCACGTCATAGGCTTCCTTCTGGCCGCCATAGGCCGGCCCGTCCATGCCGGGTGAGCCGATCGGCATGCCGGGAACGGCCAGGCCGAGCGCGGCCGGCTTCTGCTTCAGCAGGCGGTGGATATCGGCCGCTGGCACATGGCCCTCGATCACATAGCCGCCGACGCGGGCGGTATGGCAGCCGCCAAATCGTTCCGGCATGCCGAGCTGCTCGCGCATCGCGGTATTGCCGGTGTCGTGCACGTTGACCCGGAAGCCGTTTCCCTCGAGGTGGGCGACCCAGTCCTTGCAGCAGCCGCAGCTCGGGCTTTTCCAGACCTCGACCAGCGGTGCGCGGGTCGGCGCAGCAGCCCAGACGGCCAGCGGCGCGGCGAATGCCGCGGCCCCGAGCAGCAGCGCCTTGCGGCGTGTCGGCAGGCGGTTCGTGTGGTTCATCATGATGATTTTTTCCCCTTGTTGACTGCGGCAACGACGATCTTGCCGACCATGCCGGCCTGGTAGTGGCCGGCGATCAGGCAGGCGAAGGCGAAGTCGCCGGCGCGGTTGAATGTCCAGACGATCTCGCCGTTCTTGCCCGGCGCGACATGCGCCATGTACGGTTCGTCGTGCTCCATGTTTGGAAACTTCACCATCATTGCCGCGTGCTGGTCGTTTTCCTGCTTGGTGCCGATCACGAACTCATGCATCACCTTGCCGGTGTTGCGGACGACAAAACGAATGGTTTCGCCTTGGCGGACCTCGATCCGGTCGGGTGTGAAACGCATGTCGTCGCTCATCGCGACCTCGATCGTGCGGTCCGCCGCCTTGGCATCGCCGGCAATGCCCCATGGCTTCTGCTCCTTGACGACCGGGCCGCTCTTGGCGGGATGCGGCTTGTCCGAATGCGCGACGCCGGCCAGCGGCAGCGCGATCATCGCGGCAAGCAGCGTGTTTCTGATGATGTTCATGAAGACTCCTTGTTCGTTTGGAGAGGAAAGAGGGAAATCAGTGCCGTCCCGCATGCCCGCCAGCGGGCTTTCGGACCTGCACCTCGACGTCGTCGGCCGGTCGGGCGAGCGGCTTCATCGCCGCCGCACCTTCAGCCTTGAAGCGCGCCGGCTCGGCCAGCGCGCCGGTCCATTCATAGGCGACCGTGCCCTCCGGATGCTTGAACCAGCCGGGATCGGTGTAATCGCCGGCTTTCTGGTCGCGGCGCACCTTCAGCATGCTGAACATGCCGCCCATCTCGACCGATCCGAACGGGCCCTGGCCGGTCATCATCGGTGCGGTGTTGTCGGGCAGCGGCATCTCCATCTCGGCCATGTCGGCCATGCCGCGTTCGCCCATCACCATGTAGTCGGGCACCAGCTTGCTGATCTTCGAGACGACCTCGCGGTGGTCGACGCCGATCAGCGTCGGCACGTCGTGGCCCATCGCATTCATCGTGTGGTGGCTCTTGTGGCAGTGGAATGCCCAGTCGCCTTCCTCGTCGGCGAGAAAGTCGATCTGCCGCATCTGGCCGACCGCGATGTCGGTCGTCACCTCGGGCCAGCGCGAGCCCTTCGGCGTCGGGCCGCCGTCGGTGCCGCTGACGACGAATTCGTGCCCATGCAGGTGGATCGGATGGTTGGTCATCGTCAGGTTGCCGATGCGCACCCGCACCTTGTCACCCTGGCGCGCAACCAGCGGGCTGATGCCCGGGAAGATGCGGCTGTTCCAGCTCCACAGGTTGAAGTCGAGCATCGTCATGATCTTCGGCGTCGCTGCACCCGGCTCGATGTCGTAGGCATTGAGCAGGAAGCAGTAGTCGCGGTCGACCGGATCGATCAGCGGATGGTTGCCTTTCGGATGCGTGATCCAGAAACCCATCATGCCCATCGCCATCTGCACCATCTCGTCGGCATGCGGGTGGTACATGAAGGTGCCGGGTCGCCGCGCGACGAATTCATAGACGTAGGTCTTGCCGGACGGGATGCCGGGCTGGTTCAGGCCGGTCACGCCGTCCATGCCGTTCGGCAGCCGCTGGCCATGCCAGTGGATGCTGGTGTGTTCGGGCAGCTTGTTGGTGACGAAGATGCGCACCCGGTCGCCTTCGACGACCTCGATCGTCGGCCCTGGGCTCTGGCCGTTGTAGCCCCACAGGTGGGCCTTGAAGCCGGGCGTCATTTCGCGCACCACCGGCTCGGCAACCAGATGGAATTCCTTCACGCCCTGGTTCATCCGCCACGGCAGCGTCCAGCCGTTCAGCGTCACGACCGGGTTGTACGGGCGGCCATTGGCCGGCATCAGCGGCGGCATCGTGTCCGGCTTGTCCTGCAGCACCGGCTCGGGCAGTGCCGCCATCGCGACCCGGCTGACGGTTGCGGCGGATACCGCAGCGGCGATCGCGCCGGCTCCGCCCAGAAAATTGCGTCTCGAAGACATTGGAAAATCCCTTGAATCTGTTGATTCGCGATCAGTGGCCGGCACCGCCCGCGTCAGCGGCGGCCGCGGCAGGGCCGGCGGGCGCGGCGAGACCGGGTTTGCCGATCAGCGCCATCTCGAGGTCGGCCTGCGCGATCCAGAAGTCGCGCAGCGATTCGATGTAGGCATTGACACTGGCGATCTGCTGGCGGGCGTCGGCAAGCAGCTCGAACACACCGATCAGCATGCCGTTGTAGCGAAGCACGTTTTCCTCGGCGATCAGCTTGCGCAGTGGCACCAGTTCATCGCGCTGGTGCTGCGCGATGTCATAAGCCGAGCGGTACGCACCGTAGGCTTCGCGCACTTCGGAGCGCGCATTGACCGCGGTCTCGGCAGCCCGATCGACCGCCTGCATGTAGACCGCCTCGGCGCGGGCGATGCGCGCGCCGCCCCAGTCGAACAATGGCAGCTCGACGCCGATCTCCCAGCCACGCTGCGGCGGATCCTGGTTCGACGTGTTGCGTGCCAGGCCGAGTTCGAGCACGTTGATGAAACGCGTCGTCCGGCTGAGACCGAGGTTGCGCGCGGTCTGCTCGGCCGCCAGTTTGGCCGCCTGCACATCGAGCCGCTGCGCCATCGCGACGCGCTCGATGTCCGGCCTGTCCTGCACCGCCTTCGGCAGGTCGGGCAGCCGCTCCGGCAGGCGGAATGCAGTCTGGTCGCCCCAGGCGCCAAGCAGGCGGGTCAGCCGCTCGCGGGTCGAACGCTGGCGTTGTTCGGCGCGTGCCAGGTTCAGCGCGGCGTCAGCGTGGAACGCCTGCTCGCGGGCGCGCTGCAGCTTGCTGAAATTGCCGACCTGCTGCATCCGCCTGGCCAACTCGGCGCTGGCCTCGGCCGTCTCCATCACCTGCCGCATGTAGCGCACGCCTTCCTCGGCGGCGACCGCCTGGTACCAGGCCTTGCGGGTATCGGCGGCGAGCGACAACACGGCCATCGAGACATCGCGCTGGGTGCGCGCGAAACGGCGCGATTCGACCTGCCGGATCATCGGCATCGCGAGCAGGCGCGCGAGGTTGATGTGCAGACCGCGCTCCAGCTCGACTTCGTCGCCTTTCGTCATCCGCGCGAAGCTGAAGCCCGGGTTCGGCAAGCGGCCAGCCTGCACCAGTTCGGCCTCGCCGATGCCGAGTTCGGCAAAGGCGGCCTGCAATCCGCGGTTGTTCAGCAACGCCACCTGCACTGCATCGTCGACGGTCAGCGGCTTTGCCAGCAGTTCGTCGACGCGGCGGGCGATCGCCTGACGGTCGGCCTCGGAGCGCGCCCATTGCACGTCCTTGCCAACCTGGCTTTTTGCCGTCTGGCGCACCGGCTCGAAGCCGCCGTCGGCACTGAACGATGCGCACCCCGCAAGCACGGCCGCGGCCGCCAACGCCACGATCAGGCGAGCCGGCGCTGCGACATTTCTGCGCGTATTTTTCATCTGGTGCCCCTCAGTGCTTGTGTGCGCCGTGTGCAGCGGCAGGTGGCGCAGCGACCGGGGCCGGCGAGGCCGGGCTTGCGGCAGTGGCTGCCGCAGCCTCGCGCGCATAGGCCCGCCAGCCGCCGATCCGGCCGACCTTGTCGTTGGCTTCCTTCCAGCCAAGCGGCTTCTCGTCGCCGTCGCGACGCGATCCGGACAGGACCGATTGGTAGGTCACCGCCGGAACGGCGGCATTGGCGTCGAGCGGGTCGGCGGTTCTGGTGTCGCGCGGCGCCTGCTGGGCCTGCGCGCCAGCGACGGCGACGACAAACAAGGCCGGCGCGAGCCGGCGAAGGGAAAAAAGCAGCATGTGATCCTCGAAGAACGAACGGACAGGCCATCCGGCCGGCGCGGGCGCGGGCTGGGGCTATCGGTCGGTGACAACAGCAACCGACGGACTGGCGTCCATCGGTGCGAAGACCGTCAGACGAGGATGTTTTTGGGGGGTCGCTCGAGACCGTCGAGCGTGACGCCGAGATCGGCCTGCGCCGCCGGCGGCAGTGGTTCGGGCGAACGCAACGCCGGAAGGGTCGGCACCGATGGCACGCCCAGCGCCAGCATTGCGCCGGCCGCACTGCAGCAGTTCAGCATGCCGTGGCCGAGCAGCTCGGCATCGTGCGAAACCGGGGCATCGGCTGCAGCCAGGCTCACCGCATCGGGCTGCTGATGATGCTGGTGATGGTCGACCATCGAAGCGTGATCCGCCGCACCGAGTTCATCGGCAGGCAGCTGCGCAACGACGAGCAACGCTGGCGCGTGGTGCTCGGTCGGGCACAGCGGAAACACCGTCGCCGCCATGCCCTGCAGCGGGATGGCCAGCGCGATGAACCACAGAACGATCGTCTTCACGACACCTGACATGGCGCGCAGTGTAGAGCACGTTTCGTCCTCGGTTGGCGACAGGGCAATGCGCGCCGGCGCGCCAAGGTTCGCGCCGACAGCAGTTCAGGCGGCGTTCAGCGCCTGCGCCGGCTGAGGCGCCGAGCCAACCGGCGCCAGCAACTCGCCGAGCCGCTGGACGACATTCGTTCTTGCACGGCGAACGTGCAGGTCGATCAGCAGCACTGCCCGTTCCGCATCACCTTGCGCGATCGCATCGGCAATCGCCTGGTGCTCGTCCCAGATCGTCGAGCGGTGCACCGACGCGCGATGCACCGCGCCCATCACGCGCCGCAGATGCACCCAGTGCCGGTTCGCGCTTTCGGCGATCAGCGGATTGCCGGAAGCGGCATATATCGCGCCATGAAACGCCATGTCGGCATCGATGATCGCCTTCAGATCGTCGCCGTCGGCGATTCGCCGGCCCTGCGCGATCAATTCCGGATCGATGACAGCGCGGTTCTGCGCGGCAAGCCGGGCAGCCAGCGCATCGAGCGCACCGCGGACCTCGTACAACTGGCCCATCCGCTGCGCATCGAGCGCCGCCACCTGCACGCCGCGTCCCGGCGCATCCTCGATCAACCCGTCCTTCTTCAGCAGCCGCAGCGCCTGCAGGACCGGTGACCGCGAGACATGCAGCTGCTCGGCGATTTCCTCTTGCGTCAGCCGTTCGCCCGGCGCCAATGAGCCATCGGTGATTGCATCGAGCAGCACGCCGTAGACGGTTTCGACGAAATCGCTTCGGGTCGGCAACTTGTCGAGGAGGAGGCGCATGCCGCCATTCTATTGGATACAGAGCACAGGAAACAAATCCTTTGGCGCAACCACTCTACGAGTGTCAGCTTGAAGATTCCGGGATTACCCGCATCCCGATTCCGCTCAAATCACCTATTCTTTGGATACAGAGTTCAGTAGCCACTTATCTTAACGTCGGCCTCCGGTCGACCCACCCGAAAGTCCACCCCATGACCATCAAGCAAGACAAGTTCGACGGCGGCGCCAGCACCGGCGGTACCACCGTGAAGAAGCTGATCCCGTTCGGCGGTTACTACACGAACAAGGTGCCGGGTCACGATCCGGAGCTGACCGAGGTCGGACCGGGCACGCCGACCGGCGAATACATGCGCCGCTTCTGGCACCCGGTATGCATGGCGATCGAGCTGACCGATACGCCGCGTTTTCTGAAGATCCTCGGCGAGGAACTGGTCTGCTTCCGCGACGGCAGCGGCGCGATCGGCCTGCTGCATGCGCACTGCGTGCACCGCGGCGCCTCGCTCGAATACGGCAAGATCGAGCAGCACGGCATCTCGTGCTGCTACCACGGCATGGTGTTCGACGTCGACGGCACCTGCCTGCGCGTGCCGTTTCCCCAAGGCGAAGAGGAGGAAGGCGAGCGCTACCGCTGCTCGATCCGCCAGGGTGCCTACAAGGCCTTCGAGCGCCACGGCCTGGTTTTTGCCTACATGGGCCCGCCGGAAGCCGAGCCGCCGTTCCCGGAGTGGGAGGGCAATTTCACCGCCGACAATGGCGATGAACTGGTTCCGTACAGCAACTTCCAGCATGCCAACTGGTTGCAGGTGCAGGACAACGCCGCCGACAACTACCACACGATGGCGCTGCACGCGAAGCGCCAGGTGACCGGCGAGCATTTCCAGGGCACGACCTTCGACGAGGTCGGTGCGGCATCGATGGAAGTGCCGCCCGACATGCAGTTCGTCCCGGTGCACGGCGGCCGTGGCCTGGCCTTTGCCGGCGCGCGCCGTGCCGACGACGGCCACATGTTCATCCGCGTGCAGCACCAGGTGCTGCCAAACCTGAGCCTGCACGCCTATACGTCGGAGGACGGCAAGAAGAAAAAGCTGTTCAGCCGCTTCCACATGATCCGCTGGACGGTGCCGGTCGACGACCAGAACAGCAAGATGATGGGCTGGCGCGTGATGGGCCCGAACGTCGATACCCGCGGTGTCGGCGACAAGGGCATGGTCGGCTACGAGACGATCGACTTCCTCGAAGGCCAGGTCGCGATGCGCCGGCCCGAGCGCTTCGGCCAGTACAAGCTCGAGGACCTGCCGCCGATCCCGAGCGACCACCGCGCCCGCGCCAACTACAAGGAATGCCAGTACGCGCCGGGCGACTACGAGGCGATCATCAGCCAGCGGCCGATCGCGATCCACGCGCTGGAGAACCCGACCAAGTTCGACGCCGGCCTGTACATGTTCCGCAAGCTGCTGCGCGATGCGGTGCGCGGCGCGAATCCGAAGGCCGGTCCGGAAGAATTTGCCAGCTGGCTGCGCGAGAACAACGGCGCACCGAACAGCTACTGCTCGGGCAACGTGTTCGACCTGCCGGTCGGCCGCACCGCCGAAGAGGAAGTCACGCTGCGCCGCCACCTGGCACGCCAGGTCGTCGCGATCATCACGCAGGCCGACGGCATGAAGGGCGCCGAGCGCGAGCGTTTCGTGAAGGACAGGATGGAGGAATTGCAGCAGGACGTGCTCGCGCGGAGGGCCGCCGCATGAACGCGCCGGTCGCCCACGACCTGCTGCGCCCGCAGTCCGCTTCGACGCTGCGCCTGCAGCTGCGCGGCATCCGGCTGCAGGCCGAGGGCATCCATGCCTTCGAGCTTGTCCATCCGGAAGGGGACGAGCTGCCTGGCGTCGAGGCCGGCGCGCATGTCGACGTCACCGTTCCCGGTGGCCAGGTGCGGTCGTATTCGCTGGCCGGTGATCCGAACGACCGCTCGCGCTGGACGCTCGGTGTGCTGCGCGAGTCGAAGGGGCAGGGCGGCTCACGCGCCTTGCACGACAGCGTGCGCGTCGGCGACCTGCTGGAGATCGGCGCGCCGCGCAATGCGTTCTCGCTGAAGCCCGGTGCCGAGCATGTGATCCTGCTCGCCGGCGGCATCGGCATCACGCCGCTGAAGGCGATGGCGCATGTGCTGACTGCCGAAGGCTGTTCATTCGAACTGCATTACTGCGCACGCAGCCCGCGTCACGCCGCCTTCATCGATGAATTGCGCGCACTGGTGCCGGCCGACAGGCTGCACCTGCATTTCGATGGCGGCGATCCGGCGCGCGGCCTCGACATCGCCGCGCTGCTCGCCAGGCCGGCGCAGGGTTGCCACGTCTACTACTGCGGCCCGAGCGGATTCATGAAGGCCTGTGCCGAAGCGACCAGCCACTGGAACGCCGGCACCGTGCACTGCGAACATTTCAAGGCACCCGCGCCGACCCGGCCAGTCGATGCGGTCGAAGGCTGTTTCGAGGTCCGGTTGGCACGCACCGGCATCACGCTGCAGGTGCAGCCGGAGCAGACCATCGTCCGCGCGATCGAACTGGCCGGCCACCGCGTGCCGACCTCGTGCCTGTCGGGGCTGTGCGGCGCCTGCAAGGTCGACTACCTCGAAGGCGAGGTCGATCACCAGGACTACATCCTCAGCGACGAGGAGAAGGCACGTTGCCTGACGGTGTGCTGCTCACGCGCAAAAAGCGCAACGCTTGTGCTGGACCTCTGAGGCGGCTCGCCGGCAGCCATGCCGGCGAGCGCCTGCCTCAACGCTGGTCGAGCATCTTCAGCAGCGCCTCGGCCGCCGGCCCCGACGACGCCGGGTTCTGCCCGGTGATCAGCTTGCCGTCGACCACGATGTGCGGCTGCCAGTCGTCGGCCTTCGAATAGTTGCCGCCGTTTTCCTTCAGCATGTCCTCGATCAGGAAGGGCACGACGTCGGTCAGGCCGGCCGCCTTTTCCTCGCTGTTGGTAAAACCGGTCACGTCACGGCCATCGACGATCGACTTGCCGTCGACCTTCGGACGGCGCAGCACCGCCGGCGCGTGGCAGACCGCGGCGACCGGCTTGCCGGCTTTGGCCATCTGCTCGATCAGTGCAATCGAGTGCTTGTCGTCGGCCAGGTCCCACAGCGGGCCATGGCCGCCCGGGAAAAAGACCGCATCGAAACTGCCTGCGTCGACATCGGCGAGCTTCTTCGTATCGGCCAGCTCTGCCTGCGCCCGGCTGTCGGCCTTGAAGCGCCGCGTCGCGTCGGTCTGCGCATCGGGCTTGTCGCTGGTGGGGTCGAGCGGCGGCGGTCCGCCCTGCGGAGAGGCCAGCGTCAGCGTCGCGCCGGCGTCCTTGAAGACGTAATACGGCGCGGCAAATTCCTCCAGCCAGAAGCCGGTTTTCTGGCCGGTATCGCCGAGTTTGTCGTGTGAGGTCAGGACTATCAGGATGCGGTGGCTCATCGTGTCGGCTCTTTCGTTGTTGGGTCAGTGTTCGAGGCGCATCCGCGAGGTCGCGCGGCGCGATGCGATCCGGTTCGAGTGGCGCAGACGCCGGCGGGTTCAATCCGATTTGCCCTTGTCGGACCGCGAGCCACCGCAACGCCCCGGCGAGAATGGGCGATGGCGCTTTTTCCCCAGGATTCGCTGAACGACGGTGTGCGCAAGCGCGAGGTGTTCGGCTGGGCGATGTACGACTTCGCCAATTCGGGCTACACGACGGTCGTGCTGACGGCGGTCTATGGCGCCTGGTTCGTCGGCGGCATCGCCGGCAATGCGAGCTGGGCGACGCTGGCCTGGACCGGCGCGCTGGCCTTGTCGAGCCTGCTGGTGATGCTGACGATGCCGGCGATCGGCGCCCATGCCGACCTGCATGCGGCCAAAAAGCGCCTGCTCGTGTTGTCGACCATCGGCTGCGTGCTCGGCACCGCGGCGCTGGCCGGCGCCGGCCCCGGCGATGTCGGGTGGGCGGTTGTCGCGATCGTGGTGTCGAACCTGTTCTACAGCTATGGCGAATCGCTGATCGCTGCCTTCCTGCCCGAACTGGCGCGCCGGGGCAGCCTCGGGCGGGTGTCCGGCTGGGGCTGGAGCTTCGGTTATTTCGGCGGCATGCTGACGCTCGGCCTCAGCCTCGGTTATGTGATCTGGGCGCAGCAGCAGGGCATACCGGCAGCACAGTTCGTGCCGGTGACGATGCTGATCACCGCCGCAATCTATGGTCTGGCTTCGCTCGTGACCTTTGCACTGCTGCGCGAACGGGCCCAGCCGCAAGCGCAGCAAGCGGCGCAACGCCAGGGCATCGCGGTGTCGTTGGCGCGGCTGCTGCAGACCTGGCGCGAGGCGCGCCGCTTCGAGGACTTTGCCTGGCTGCTGGCCTGCGCGATCGCCTACCAGGCCGGCATTTCGGTCGTCATCGCGCTGGCCGCGGTCTATGCCGAACAGGTGCTCGGCTTCGTGCAGTCGCAGACGATGATGCTGATCTTCCTCGTCAACATCGCCGCTGCACTCGGCGCCTTCGCCTGGGGTTATGTGCAGGACCGGATCGGGCACCGGCCGGCGCTGGCGCTGACGCTTGCCGGCTGGATCGTGATGACGCTGCTGGCCGGCATCGCGACCGCACCAGCCTTGTTCTGGATCGCCGCGGCGATTGCCGGGCTGTGCATGGGCAGCAGCCAGTCGGCGGGCAGGGCGCTGGCCGGTGCCTTTTCCCCACCGCAGCGGCGCGCCGAGTTCTACGGCCTGTGGGCGTTCGCAACCCGTGCGTCGGCGATCATCGGACCATTGACCTATGGCACCGTCACGCTGCTGACCGGCGGCAACCACCGCATCGCGATCGTCGGCACCGGCCTGTTTTTCGTGCTGGGTCTGCTGTTGCTGCTTCGGATCGACATTGCGCGCGGCATCGCCGCCGCCGACAGCGCAGATCCATCGGTGCGCGGCAGCGTCAGTCGCGGCTGACCGTGATCGCCGCGACCGCGCGTTGCAGATGCTGCATCAGCTCGCCGATCGCCTGAGCGGGATCGACCGGGCCGTCGGCGGCCAACAAGTCGGCCAGGCGCTGCGCCGCTGCTGCGACGGCAACCGCACCGGCACCGGCGGCAACCGCTTGCAGATCGCGGCACAACGCGAGCTGCAGCGGCCGGTTCGATGCGACGCGTGCGGCTTGGAACAGCGGCTGCCAGCCGGCCAGAAATACCTTCGCATGGTCGAGGTTGCGCTGCCGCCGCGCCTCGTCGCCGCCAGCCTGGCGCAGCGCGGCCTGATGATCGATGACATCGTCGGCGGCGTTGCCGCGGTCGACGCCGGCCTTGCCCGGCCGGCCGTGGGTCTGCACTGCATCGAGCAGATGCTGCCGGCTCAGCGGTTTCGCCAGGTGGCCGTTGCAACCGGCGGCGACGCTGGCCTGCCGGTCGCTCTCGAAAGCGCTGGCGCTGAGGGCCAGCACCGCGGTCGGCTCGCGGCCGGTGGCTGCCTCGATGGACCGGATTTCGCGCGTCGCCTCGTATCCATTCATTCCCGGCATGTGCACGTCCATCAGCACCAGGCCGTATTGCGCAGCGCGGAACATCTCGACCGCGGTTTCGCCGTTCGGCGCGATGTCGAGCTCATGCCCGCTGTCCTTCAGCATCGCCTCGACGACGATCACATTGACCTCGTTGTCCTCGACCAGCAGGATGCGCACGCCTTCGGACCCGGTGTCTGCCGGTGCGGTCTCCGGCTGGCCGGCCGGCGCGGTGGCTGCGGGCAAGACGTCCGGCAGGTCGGCGGTGAAATGAAAGGTCGAGCCGACACCCGGTTGGCTGTCCACCCAGACCCTGCCGCCCATCATGTCGACCAGCTGCCGGCTGATCGACAAGCCGAGCCCGGTGCCGCCGTAGGTGCGCGTGACGCTGCCGTCGGCCTGCGTGAACGGCTCGAAGATCAATTCGAGCTTGCTGGCCGCTATGCCGATGCCGCTGTCGCGCACCTGCACGTGCAGCAGGCCATCGGCCTGCCTCGCAACGGCGATCGAAACCGTGCCTTCGCTGGTGAACTTGATCGCATTGCCGACCAGGTTCAGCAGCACCTGCATCAGCCGCTTCGCATCACCCTCGACGACGGGCCCTGCCGAAGGGTCGAGCTGTACCTCGAGCCGCAGGCCTTTCGCGTTTGCCCGCGGTTCCATCAGCGCACGCAGAGCCTGCAGCAGGTCGGGCAGCGACACCGGTTGCCGGTCGAGCACGACCTGCGCGGCCTCGATGCGCGACAGGTCGAGCAGGTCGTCGATCAGGCTTGCCAGCGAGGTGCCGGCCTTGCGGAAGACCTCGACATAACGCTGCTGCTCGTCATCGAGCCTGGTCTGCGACAACACATCGGCCATGCCGAGCACCGCATGCAACGGCGTGCGCAACTCGTGGCTGACGCCGGCAAGAAATTCGCTTTTTGCGGCATTCGCCGCTTCGGCCGCCAGCCGCTGTTCGCGCAGTTCGCGGTTTGCCCGCGAGGTCGCGCGCAGCTGCTGCAGCGCGGTCAGCACAAAGCCGATCGCGATGATCGTCCACGCCGGCAACGGCGAAAACTGTTCCCGCTGGCCGACCAGCATCACGGCCGCAGCCGCGCCGACCAGGCCTGCAACCAGCACGGCGATCGGCGCGTCGCGCAACACGTCCGGCCTGCCGCGGCGCACGACGAGCAGCCCGGGCAGCGTCGCGGCCAGCAGCAGTGCGAGCGCCGCATACCACGGCGCGCTGCGGATCAGCTCGCCGCTGCGCAGCGCGTCGTAGGTGATCGCCAGCACCGCGACCCCGGTCAGCTGCCCCTGTGTCGTGACAACGCGGTCGCCGAGAAATGCGCTGCTGCCGATAAAAACTGTCCTGCCGCGCAGCTGACGGGCCACCGGTTCCGGATCGATCGCGCCGAGCGCGGCCGCCAGCACCGCGCCGGCGCCGAGCGTCGGCAACTGCTTGGCATTGGCGGGCAGCGCGAGTTGCACCTGCCCTGCGGCGTCGACCGGCCAGTCATGTTGGCCGAGGCTGATCCGGCCGTTGCGAACCTCCAGCGCCGCGGGATCGCCGCCGCTGTCGGTGAGCATCGCCGCCAGCGGCAATGAGGGATAAATCCGGTCGTCGATCTGATGCCGCATCGGCAGGCGCCGCAGATGGCCATCGGCATCGAGCGGCGTCGTGATGATGCCGATCGAACCGAATCCGCCGAGCTGCTCGCGCAACGCCGGAATCGGCAGCTTCAGCCCCGGCCAGCGCAACAGGTTCTCGTCGCCAGCGGCGGCCGCGGTCGAAAACCGGAACAGGACATCCGGCGGCGCCTGTTGCTCGAGCCGGTCGGTCATCGCCGCCGCACCGAGCACGACATCGGCGCGCCGGCCGATCGTTTCGGCAAAGGCGGCGTCGCCGTCGCGCGGCTCACCAAACACGATGTCGAACACCGCGAGCCGGACCCCCGCATCGCGCAGGAAGCCGAGCAGCAGCGCATGGACGTCGCGGGGGTAGGGCCAGGCACCGAAGGTCGGGCGAAGTTCGACCAGTGCCGCATCGTCGAAGTCGATCACCGCGACGGCGTCGAAACGGGCATCGGCCGCGGTGGCGCGCAGCAAGGCGTCGTCGACGCTGTCGGACCAGCGCGCAGCCATCGGCGTCAGCGAAACCAGCCAGCCGAGCGCCAGTGCGGTCAACGGCAGCCAGAACAGCCGCAGCGCATCGCGCAGGCCTTGCCCCGGTCCGGCGGCCGGCGGCGGCTTCACAGCAACAGCAGCAGACCGAGCGGCAGCAGCAGCAACCACTTCGGCGGCGGTGGTGGCGGCTGCGGCACCTCGATCTGCTGCACCGCGCCGAACGGACCCTCGAAACCGTCGGCATCGATGGTTCGCGCTCGCAGGTAATAGACGCCGGGCTCCGGCTTCGGCAGCAGGGCGCTCGCCTGCTCGGTACTCCGGTCGAGCACGATGCGGCTGAAGTCGCGGTCGCCGGCCACCTGGAACTGCATCCGATGGCCCGGCGCAGGCAAACGCCAGCGCAGCAGCACGCCGTCGTCAACCGCGGCCGGTGGCTGCACGTCGGGGGTTGGCGGAATCGCCCGCTGCGTGAATGAACTGGCATCGCCGAACGGGCCGGGATCTTCACGGCCATCGGCGTCGGTGCCGATGCTGGCGACCCGCCAGTGGTAGTCACCCGGCGGCAATGCCAGCTGATGGCGGCTGCTGCCGATTCCGGCCTCGTCGACCAGCAGCGAAGCGAAGTCGGCCCGGCTCGAGACCTGCAACCGGTACCGCCGCGCGCCGGCAACGCTGGCCCATTCGAAACGCGTGCTGTCCCCGTACACCTTCGCGCCTTCGGCCGGTACGCTGGTGAACGGCGGCTCCGGCCGCGCCTTCAGCACAAAGTCGGCGACGCCGTCGTGCCCTTCGTTGCCGCGCGCATCAATCGCCCGCACACGCAGCCGGTAGCTGCCGTCCGGCAGGTCCTGCCAGCGTGCAGCCGGCGCGTCGAATTCGCCGTCGAGCAGCAGGCGCAGCGGTTCGCCAGCCGCGAGCACCTGCGCGCGGTAGGCCTTTGCGCCGCCGACTGCCGGCCAGGCAAACTGCAGCGGCACGCGTTCGAGCCGCTTCGGCACTGCCCCCAGTTCAGGCGCGGCGATCAGCTGGCGTGGCGGCGCGATCGGCTTGCCGGCTTCGGCGACGGTGCCGAAACCGGCCGGGATCGCCAGCTGCTGCTGCTCGGCCTGCGCACCGACCCGGCCTTCACTGACCTCGACGCGGGCCAGCTTGGCACCACCGTCGACGCGGGCGCGGAATTCGGTGCCGCGAACGCCAAGGTTGACCGCCGGCGTGCGGATCTCGAAGCTGCGGCCGGGCGCCGCCGGTGCGACCTCGATTTCGGTACCACCGGTCTCCAGCTGCAGCTGGACCTTCGGAATCGCGTCGCGACCGAGTTGCAGCAGGTGGACGATGCGCATCTCGGTGCCCGCGGTGATCAGCAGCCGCGAACGGTCGGCCAGGCGCAGGCTGACCGAGGCTTCGACCGCGGTGCGGATCGTATCGCCCGCCTGGACCGTATCGCCGCTTGCCAGCAGGCGCCTGCTGGTCGCGCCGGCGGCGTCGGTGCGCAGCAGGCTTGCGACGCCCTTGACGAAAACCACATCTGCAACGGTTGCGGTCTGCCGCATCCACGCCAGCGGTATGCGCAACACGCTGTCCGGCTGCAGCCGCCGTGCATCGGCAACACCGTTGAGTTTCTGCAGCCGCGGCCAGTCTTCCGGCCGCGCAAGGTATTGCGTGCAGATCGCGATCAGCGTGTCGCCGGCCGAGACGCGGTAGTTCCAGACCTCGGCTTCGGCTGCCGCATCGGCCTGCGCCGAAACCCCGCACAGGCTGCCGGCCGCCAGCAGCAGCGCCGCCACCGCAGATTGCAGCCGTCGCAGCGCATCGCTCATCCGCGGGCCTTCACGAACTCAGTCGATCCTGCGCCGACTCACTTCTTCTGGTGTTTCTCGATCAGGCGGTTCGCCTCCTCGGCGAGTTTCGGCCCATCGATGCCTTTTTCGGACACCTGCTGGAACCAGACCGCGCGCACGCCGGCGGCGGCTCGCGCCCAACGCTGCGTCTCGGCCGGGTCGAGCTTGATGATGTTGTTGCCAGCCTTCTCGATCGCTGCCCGGCCGGTGACGTCGCCGGTGGCCATCGCCTGGCCGAACAAGGCCGCGGTAGCGCTGCCACTGTTCGCATCGATGACCTTCTTCAGATCCGGCGGCAGCTTGTCGTAGCGGGCCTTGTTCATCACGACCGCGAAGGTCAATGTGTACAAGCCCTTGTCGCCGGAAAAGGTGGTGTGGTTCTTCACGATCTGGTGCAGCCGCAGCGATGGCACGACTTCGAACGGGATCGTCGTTGCATCGATCACGCCCTTCGACAGCGATTCGCCGATCGACGTCACCGGCATGCCGACCGGCGTTGCGCCGAGTTGCTCGAGCATGATGTTGATCACGCGCGAGCCGCCGCGGATCTTCATGCCCTTCAGGTCCTCGAGCTTGCGGATCGGATCCTTGCTGTGGAACAGGCCCGGTCCGTGAACGTGGGTCGTGATCAGCTTGACGTCCTTGAATTCGTCCATCGCGTTTTTCTCGATGAACTCGTAGAACGCGCGCGATCCGCTCACCGCGTCGCCGACCAGGAACGGCAGCTCGAAGGCCTCGGTTTTCGGGAACCGGCCCGGCGTGAAGCCCATCACGATCCATGCCAGGTCGGCGACACCGTCCTTCACCTGGTCGAACAGCTCGGGCGGCTTGCCGCCGAGCTGCATGCTCGGAAACAGCTGCACCTTGATGCGCCCGCCGCTGTCCTTCTCGACCTTCTTCGCCCACGGTTCGATCGCCAGATGCGGCACATTCGCCTGCGGCGGCAGAAACTGGTGGAAGCGCAGCGTCACATCGGCCGCCGATGCCAGCGGTGCGACCGCCAGCAGCGAAGCGGCGGCGAAGAGGGTGCGAAGATGCTTGATCATCATCTGGACTGCTCCTGAAAAATGGCTTGCTGAAGCCGGCTTGCACCGCACGCCGGCCATGACCGGCAACGGTAAACGCTCGTCCGCGCGAGCTTTACTCGTGATTACCCCTGTCGCGCGTCATGCGGCGACCGCTTGCTGCTGCTCGAACAAGGCTGCCGCGCGTTCCGGCGGCAGCGGCCTGGCGAGCAGATAACCTTGCCCGATCGTCGCACCGAGCCGGGTCAGGATCTGCAGCTGCTCCTCGGTCTCGATGCCTTCGGCAACGACATGTTTGTTCAGCGAGCGGCCGAGCGACACGACGGTGCGGACGATCTCGAGATTCTGCGGACTGGCCTCGACGCCCATCACGAACGAGCGGTCGATTTTCAGGCAGTCGAACGGCAGCGTGCTGAGGTAGGCGAGCGACGAATAACCGGTGCCGAAATCGTCGATTCCGAGCTTGACGCCGAGTTCGCGCAGATCGGCCAGCGCCTGGATCGCGCGATCGCGCTCCTCGACGAGCGTGCTTTCGGTAATTTCCAGCGTCAGGCTCGACGCGGGCAGCCGATGGCGGACCAGCGTCTGGCGGACGCGATCGACAAAGTGCGGCCGGCACAGGTCCTTGCCCGACACATTGATGTGCATCACCAGATGCTCGCTGCCGGGCAGGGCTGCGCGCCATTCGGCAAGCTGCCGCGCCGCCTCGTCGATCGCCCACGCGGTCAGCGCATCGATGCAGCCGCTTTCCTCTGCCAGTGCGATGAACAGTGCCGGGCTGATCACGCCGCGGGTCGGATGGGTCCAGCGTGCCAGCGCCTCGAAGCCGATCAGGCGCCGCGGCTGCAACTGGTACAGCGCCTGGTAGGCCAGTGTCAGATCACCGTCGCCGATCGCCCGGCGCAGGTCGGCTTCGAGCTGCAGGCGATGACCGATCTGCTGGTGCAGGCTCGCATCGAACAGCGACAGGCGGCCCTTGCCGTTGCCCTTGGCCTGGTACATCGCCAGATCGGCGTCGCGCAGGATCGCCTCGGGCTCGCGGCTGGCGTCTTCGCACAGCGTGATGCCGATGCTTGCGCGCGGCTGCACGTCGGTCGCACCGAGCCGCACCGGCAGGTCCAGCGCGCTCAGGATGCGTTCGCCGAGCTCGACGATCGCATCCTGCCCGAGCCCGCCCTCGACCAGAATCGCAAATTCGTCGCCGCCGAGCCTGGCGACCAGGTCCTTCGGTCGCGTCAATTGCTGCAGACGTCTGGCGACGACCTTCAGCAGTTCGTCGCCGGCCGAATGACCGAGGCTGTCGTTGACGCGCTTGAAACGATCCAGGTCGAGATACATCACCGCAAAACGCGCACCGGCGTCGCGCTGCGCTTCGACCGCCATCCGCAGCCGCTCCTGGAAACAGTTGCGATTCGCCAGATCGGTCAGGCTGTCGTGGTAGGCGATGTGCTGCAGTTCGCCTTCGGCGCGGCGCCGCGACGTGATGTCGTGCAGCTGGAAGATCAGCCCGCAGCCTTCGTCGGCGGCTTCGTCGTCGTCGAACAATGCGCAGTGCAGCGAGACCCAGATCTCGCGGCCGGCGACGCCGATGCAGCGCAGTTCGATCGAAAAACCGTCGTCGTGCCGGGCCAGCAGTGCGGCCGTGCGGCGCGCCAGCAGCGCCGCATCACCCGGATGCATCAATTCGTCGAAGCGCCGTCCGAGCAGTTCGCTGTCGACGACGCCGAGCAGGCTGCACAAGGCGGCGTTGACCTGCACGATGCAGCCATTCCTGTCGGCGATCGACATGCCGATCGCCGCATCGCTGAACGCGGCGTGGAAGCGGCGCTGGTTCTGCCGCGACTCGCGCTGCGCAGCTTCGACACGTGCCTCCTGGGCAGCATGTTCGCGCGCCTGCTGGCCGAAATGGCGGCGGATCATCGCCACCGCAACGGCGATCGCGGCGACCGCAACGACGACAACCGCGAGGCCGAAGGTATGCGCCGCCAGCGACAACAGCCCCGCAAAAACCGCCGATGCGACAAACAGTGCGCCGATGCCGCTGGCCTGTTCGAACCAGTCGGTGATCCTCAGGCTGCTGCCGCGCTTCAGGCAGAAGATCTGCATCTGCGGCATCGTCTGCGCCGGAAAATAGACCAGCGCCGCAACGACCAGCGCCGCCAGGCCGGCTGCACCGGCATCCACACCCACCGTCTGCAGCCCGCCACGCGCCAGTTCGAATGCGATACCGGCCAGCGCGATGCCGAATGCGCTGGCGGCGAAAGTGCCGAGCCGGCTGGTCAGGCGCGTCGAGCCGCGCACCGCGGCAACGCCACCTTCGACAGATGCCGCCAGCACGGCTGCCGCTGGACCATGCAGTGCGAGGAGCAGGAAAATCAGCGCATCGCCACAGGCGATCGACTGGCGGGTCCGCGGCACCTCGATCGGAAAGGCGGCTGCGCAGCCGACCAGCGCGGTCCACGCGACGACCTGCAGCAGCTGCTCCCACGGCAGGCCGGCCAGCACGACCAGCGACCAGGCCACCGCGAATACGCCGCTGGCGACCAGCGCCAGCCACAGCCGCATCGCCGACGGGCCGTAGTCGAACAGATGGCGCTGCCTGAAACCGGCCCAGCCGCTTGCTGCAGGCATCGGGGAATCTGTCGCCGCGCCGCCTGCTGCTGCATTGGATCGTCTCGCCGGGTCGTCCACTTCTTGCCGCCGCTCAGGGTTCGCCGACGACGGTGCTGCGGTCGGACGGTTGTTCGGTGGTGGCGGACTCCCTCATCACCAGACCTTCACGCATCACCAGACCTTCGCTGAGCACCAGGCCCTCGCGCATCACCAGGCCCTCGCGCATCACGAGGCCTTCGCGCATCACCAGGCCCTCCCGCATCACCAGGCCTTCGCGCATCACCAGCCCTTCGCTGAGCACCAGGCCCTCGCCGAGCACGGCTCGGTCCGACCACCATGGCGTCGTCACGAACGGGCCGAGGCCGTCGGGTCCGAGTCCATCGAGCACGATGACACCGGGCGCCACCAGCGGCTGCGTGGACATCACGCGGCGCTCGATGATGCGGCGCGGCAACTTGTTGCCGGTAAACGGCCAGTAGTCGACCTGCGCGCGCAGCACGACATGTTTCGACCAGCTCAGCGCCGGATCCCAGATCGGCTGGTATTGCGACAGCAGCGCGTCACCGGTCAGCAGATGGCTGCCGCCGGCAAATGCCAGCCGTCCCCAGTTGAAGCTCTCGCCGCCGATCGCCGACTGCTGCTGCGGCAATTGCGCTCCGGCCTGCGCCAGCAGCGACACCCCCGGCTGCAGCGTGCCGGCCTCGATGCGGGTCGCGATGTCGCTGCGCAGTGCACGCGCCATCGCCACCGCTCCGTCGATATTGAGCAGGCCCGCGCCCTGCTGGACGAGCGCGGCCTGCGGCAACGGCTGCGCCGTATATTGCAGGATCGCCTTGACCAGCGCCGGTGTCAGACCGGGATTGGCCTGCAGCATCACCGCGGCGGCGCCGGCAACGACCGGTGCAGCGATCGATGTGCCGCTCAGTTCCATCAGCGCCTGCTGCGGCAGTTGGCTGGCACCAGCCACTTCGGTCAGTTGCGGATAGGTGCGGGCGAGCAGGTTCCAGCCGCTGCGCAAGCCGGTCTGGTCGGACGCCAGCGCGCCGACCATCGCATTGCCGGGCGCGACCAGATCGGGTTTCAGCCCGTTGTCGATCCAGGCCTGGCCGTCGACCGTCGTGCGGCCGCGGGTCGGGCCGCGCGAGCTGAAACGTGTCACGCTGTCGTCACTGCGCACCGCACTGCCGCGCAGATTGACCGCGCCGACGGTGATCACCGACGGTTCGTGGCCGGGCGAACCGATGGTTCCGAAAGCCTCTTCGCCGTTTTCGGTCAGGCCGTGGTTGCCACCGGCAACGACGACGACGATGCCGGCATGGACTGCCGCACGCGCGGCGCGCGCCAGTGGATCGGTCAGGTGGGATTCGGTCGAATCGGCGGCCAGGCTCAGGTTCAGCACACGGATATTGAGCAGCCGCGAACGCTGGATCACCCATTCGATGCCGGCCAGCACGTCGCCGATCGTGCCGACGCCGTTGTTGTCGAGCACGCGCACATCGTAGAGATCGGCGCGCTTGGCGATGCCGCTCGAATCCGGTTGCTGGTAGCTGCCGTCGCCGGCGGCCATCGACGCGACGTGTGTCCCGTGGCCGTTGCCGTCGGCGACCAGCGGACGCAACAGCTGCCACTGGCTGGCGGCGGCGATGATCCCCGCGGCATCGAGGCGCAGCAGCGATGCCAGCGAGGCATCGATGCCGGCTCGCCAGCCGCCTTCCGGCAGTGCAGCGGTTGCAGAGCGGATGTCGACCGAATGCCTGACCCGCGTTGCTCCGGCCAGCCCGAGCAGGCCCGGCTGGGCAAAATTGCGGTGTTGCCAGGCGATCCCGGAATCGATGATCGCGATGCCGACTCCGCGGCCATCAAAACCACTGCCGTTGCGGATCGCCATCGCCGCGGCGCCGCTGGTGTTCTCGAGCAGGCTCGCGCTGCGCACCAGCGGGCGGTTCGGCGAGACGCTGAGAACCCCCTGGTGCGCGGCGATCGTCGCCAGTTGATTGGCCGGCAGCATCACCGCCAGTGCGCCGACGAGCGGATAACGCTCGTGGACGGCACCGCCAGCGGCCAGTACCGCGTTGGCAACGTTCGTCAGCACGGTATCGTCTGCGACGTCGACCGCGACAATGGCCTTCACCAGAACCCGGCCGGCCTGCTCGCGTTGCCACGGCATCGCCTGGTTTCTGGCCGCGCCGGCGGCCAGCTGGCGCAATTCGACCGTCAGCCTGCGCAGCGTCTGTTCGTCGATTGTCTGTGCGGCAGCGCCACCGCTCACTCCGATCAGCACGGCGCAAACCGCTGCCGACAGGCATGTCTTCCACCCCAGTTTGATTTTCATGAACGGCATCAGTTCGACCAGCACTACTTCCGCGGGTCGCCACGGCAATCTCCGTCATATCGACCTCGGGACCCGGTCCTTGAGGACGGGAGGGCCGATTATCTCGGAGGTTTGTAGGAGATTTCCGACAGATTGCGTTTGCTTGCCGAACTGTTGCGCGGTCGCAGCGTCGAGCTTCCGACCCTGGTCTGCCGAATAACCGGCGGCCCAGCCTCAGCCGGCACCTGCCTCGCCGACGATGGCCTGCGCGCGCAGGATCACCGGCTTGTCGACCATCTTGCCGTCGACCGATACCGCGGCACCGCCGGACGCCGCGTCGGCGGCGATGACGCGGCGCGCCCAGTCGATCTCCGCTTCGCTCGGCGCAAAGTGACGCTGCACCGGCTGGACCTGGCGCGGGTGGATGCACAACTTGCCGCCAAAACCGAGCCGGCGCGCGCGCAGCACGTCGGTGCGGAGCCGCGTCTCGTCGTCGAGGGTGGTGCTGACGCCGTCGAGCGGCGCGGCGATGCCGGCCAGCCTTGACGCCAGCACGATTTCGCTGCGAAACCACAACAGCTCGTCTTCGTCGGCATCGCGCATGCCGAGGTCGACCTGCAGATCGATCGAGCCGAATGCCAGCCGCGTGACACCGTCCGCCCGGGCGATCGAACGCAGCTGCTCGAAACCGGCTGCGCTTTCGATCAGCGCCAGCACCTCGGCGGCGCCGGCTGAGCACAGCGTCGCGACCTGTGCCGGGTCTTCCGCCTTCGGCAGCATCACGCCGGCAAGGCCGGGCTGGGCGGCGAGCGACAAATCGTCGTCGAACCAGACCGTGTCGCTGGCATTGATGCGGACCCAGACCGGCACCGCGCCGGCCGTCGGCTGGTTCTGAGCCAGCCAGTCGGCCAGTGCAGCGCGCGCGCGCGGCTTCTGGTCCGGCGCGACCGCATCCTCCAGATCGATGATCACCGCATCGGCGCCGCTGGTCAGCGCCTTGGCATAACGCTCCGGACGATTGCCGGGCACGAACAACCAGCTGCGCATCGGGCGGCTCATCTCGTCAGCCCCAGAAGCGGCGCACCGCCGGTTCGCCGGCCAGCGACCAGACGCGGCTGATCACCGCACGCATCTCGGCCTCGGTTGCGCCACCGCGATAGGTGGCCAGGCGCAGCGCCTTTTCCTCGATCTCGGCCCGGCCGAGCGTATTGCCGGGGTCGCCCTTCGGCTCGTCGACGCGGGCCGCGAGCTGCCGCCCGTCGGTGGTCGTCACCTCGACCTTGCCGATCCAGCGCGCCGGGTAGGCGCCATCGACTTCGGCGTCGCGAACCATCTCGACCTTGTCGCGAAATGCCATCACCGCCGGATCGCGGAATGCGCTGTCGAATTCGTCGAGGCCGGCGCGCCCGCGGGTCGCGATCAGGCCGAGCACGGTGCCCATCGAAAATTTGGCCTGATGAACGGTCTGCGGGTCGGTGACCGGGCCGAGCACGTCGATCGCGCCTTGATGGACACGGGCGGTGACCTTCCGCACCGCGTCGGCAGCAAGACCGTGCTCGTTCATCAGCAGCTGCAGCGCATCGGCAGCCGGGTGCGTGTGGCGGCACGACGCGTGGAACTTGAACGAGGTTTCGGCCAGCGTCCAGCGGCTGCCGAGCCCATCGACCAGCCGGGCCGGATCGGCATCGCTGGACATGCCGGCGGCCATGCCGCGCGAGCCTTCGAGGATCTGCCGTGCACCGGTGAATCCGTCGGCAGCGAGGTAGGCGGCCGTCAGGCCGGCGGCAGCCGCGTGTGCGGTGTGCAGCTGCTTCGAATCGGCCGCGTCGCGCAGAAACTCCCACAAACCGGCCGACTGCGTGCCGGCCGAGCCGAAGGCATGCTGCATCTGCTCGGGCGACAGCTTCAGCAAGCGGCCGACCGCGGCCGCCGCGGCCAGCGTGCCGGCGGTGCCGGTGGTGTGGAAGACCTTGTAGTGCGAGCGGCCGAGAAATTCACCGACCCGGATGCCGACCTCGTAACCGGCGACCGATGCGGCGAGAAGTTCCCGCCCGGAGGCGCCGATCGCCTGCGCGGCGGCCAGCGCGGCCGGTAAAACGACTGCTGCCGGGTGGAAAACCGAGCCGTTGTGCACATCGTCCTGCTCGGCAAAATGCGACGCGGCGGCATTGATCGCTGCTGCGACCAGCGGGCTGCTGGTCGTGCGGTGGATCAGGATTTCCGACGGCCCGGAGGCCGGGCCCATCGTCTGGTAGAAGCGCGCAATCGTCTCGACCGGTCGCGCGCCCTTGCCGGCAAGCGCCGACGCAAACCAGTCGAGGAACAGGTCTTCGGCGCGGTGGACGACGGTTTCGGGGATGGCGGCAAATTCGAGCGTCGCGGCGAAGCTGGCCAGCATGCGGCTCGGGTAATCAGCGGTCATTCTTGCTCCTGGGAAGTCACAGCGCGCCCGAGCGCTTCAGTTGATCGATCGTGTCGGCGTCGTAGCCGAGTTCGGCCAGCACGCGTTCGCTGTCGGCGCCGAGTGCAGGCACCGCATCCATCCGCGCGCTGGTCGCGCCGGGCGGCAACAGCGCCGGCACGCTGCCGCCGGGTATCTCGACATCGACCCAGCGGCCGCGCGCGGCGAGCTGTGGATGGTTCCAGACATCGGCCATCCGGTTGACGCGTGCATTGGCGATCTGCGCCGCATCGAGCCGTTCGACGACCTGGTCGGCGCTGAAGCGTGCAAACGAATCGTCGATCAGCGCCTTCAGTTCGGCCCGCGCGGCGCTGCGTCTGGCATTCGTCACGAAGCGTGGGTCGGTGGCCAGTTCCGGCTGCTCGAGCACGCGGGTGCAGAAGGCCAGCCATTCACGCTCGTTCTGGATGCCGAGCATCACGCTGCGGCCGTCGCCGGTCGGGAACGGGCCATACGGATAAATCGTCGCATGCGCCGCGCCGGCACGTTGCGGCGGCTCGGCGCCGTCGAAGGCGTAATACAGCGGAAAACTCATCCACTCGACCATGCTCTCGAGCATCGAGATGTCGATCCGTTTGCCGAGGCCGGTGCGGCCGCGCTCGATCAGCGCGGTCAGGATGTTGCTGTACGCGTACATGCCGGCGGCGATGTCGGCAATCGAGCAGCCGGCCTTCGCCGGCTCGTCGGGCGAGCCGGTGACCGACAGAAAACCCGATTCGCTCTGGATCAGCAGGTCGTAGGCCTTCGCATCGCGATACGGTCCGGGCGCCGCCGGGTCGTCGCCATAACCTGAGATGTCGCAGACGATCAGCTTCGGATGGCGCTTGTGCAGCGTTTCGAACGACAGGCCGAGCCGCGCCGCCGCGCCGGGAGCGAGGTTCTGCACCAGCACGTCGGCGGTTTCGAGCAGCTTGCCGAGGATCTGCGGCGCCTGTTCGTGTTTCAGGTCGAGCGCGAGGCTTTCCTTCGAGCGGTTGGTCCAGACGAAATGGGATGCCTGGCCGCGCACCCGTTCGTCATAGCTGCGCGCAAAATCGCCGACGCCGGGGCGCTCGACCTTGATCACGCGGGCGCCAAGATCGGCCAGCTGGCGGGTGCAGAACGGTGCTGCGATGGCATGTTCGAGCGTGACGACGGTGATGCCGTCCAGAGGTCTTGTCATCTTCCTGCCTCCGCTCAGAAACTGCGCGGCAGGCCGAGCACATGTTCGGCCACATAACTCAGGATCAGGTTGGTCGAGATCGGCGCCACCTGGTACAGCCGCGTTTCGCGGAATTTGCGTTCGACGTCGTATTCGTGGGCAAAACCGAAGCCGCCGTGGAATTGCAGGCAGGCATTGGCCGCTTCCCAGGAAGCCTTCGCGGCGAGGTATTTCGCCATGTTCGCTTCGGTGCCGCAAGGCTGGCGGGCGTCGAACAGTTCGCAGGCGCGCCAGCGCATCAGGTCGGCGGCCTCGACCTCGATCTTCGCCTCGGCGATCGGAAACTGCACACCCTGGTTCTGCCCGATCGGCCGGCCGAAGACGACGCGGTCCTTCACGTAGGCGGTGACGCGGTCGAGAAACCAGTGGCCGTCGCCGATGCATTCGGCAGCGATCAGCGTGCGCTCGGCATTCAGCCCGTCAAGGATGTATTTGAAACCCTTGCCTTCCTCGCCGATCAGGTTGTCGGCCGGAATCTCCAGGTTCTCGAAAAACAGCTCGTTGGTTTCGTGGTTGACCATGTTGGCGATCGGGCGCACGTCCATGCCGTTGCCGATCGCGTCGCGCAGGTCGACCAGGAAAATCGACATGCCCTCGGACTTTTTCTGCACCTCGGCCAGCGGCGTCGTCCGCGCCAGCAGGATCATCAGCTCGGAATGCTGGATCCGCGAGATCCAGACCTTCTGGCCATTGACGACATAGCGGTCGCCCTTTTTGACCGCGGTGGTCTTGATCTTCGTCGTGTCGGTACCGGTGGTCGGCTCGGTGACGCCCATCGATTGCAGCCGCAACTCGCCGCTGGCGATCTTCGGCAGATACAGCTGCTTCTGCGCCTGCGAGCCATGGCGCAGCAAGGTGCCCATGTTGTACATCTGGCCGTGGCAGGCGCCGGAGTTGCCGCCGCTGCGGTTGATCTCTTCCATGATCACCGAGGCTTCGGCCAGCCCGAGGCCGGAACCGCCGTACTCGTGGGGAATCAGCGCGGCCAGCCAGCCGGCATCGGTCAGCGCCCTGACGAACGCTTCGGGATAGGCGCGTTCGTGGTCGATGCGGCGGTGATATTCATCGGGGAACTGCCGGCACAGGTCGCGCACGGCATCACGGATATCGGTGAACGAATGGTCGCTGGTCATGGGGAAGCCGTATTTTCGAGGGCCCAAGCATGCCCGCAGCCCGCGCGATCGGCAATCTGCAATTCGCGAAACGAGGCTTCGGCCAATTCGAAGCCTCGGACGCAAGGCTCAGAGCCGGTGGCTCGACCCCTGTTCAGGCACCGAAACCGACCAGCCGAGTTCGTCCTGGATGCGCCCGCGCAGGCAGTCTGCCGCCGCCGGCTCGCCGTGCACGACGAAGCAGTGCGCCGGCGGCCGCTCGAAGCCGCGCAGCCAGGCCATCAGGCCGTCGGCATCGGCATGGCCCGAAAAGCCCTCGAGGTGGCTGACCCCCGCCTTGATCGGCACCTGTTCGCCGTGGATCTTGACCTCGGTCGCGCCGCCGATCATCTTCGCCCCGCGTGTGCCGCCGACCTGGAAGCCCGGAAACACGATCTGGTTGCGCGGATTCGGCGCCATTGCCTTCAGGTGGTGCAGCACCCGGCCTCCGGTTGCCATGCCACTGGCCGAGATCACGACCTTCGGCCAGCGCGAACGGGTGATGCGGGCCGATTCCCGGGCGTCGCCGACCAGCGTCACGCCGTCGGTCAGGCTGGCCGCCTCGCTCGGCGGGATGCGCAGCAGCTTGCGGTGGCGCAGGTAGAGCTCGGTGGCGGTGCGCGCCATCGGGCTGTCGAGGAAGATCGGCATCTCGGCGGAAATCTCTCCGGCCGCCCGCAGCCGCTGCAGCACCAGCAACAAGGCCTGCGCGCGGCCGACCGCAAACGACGGCAGCAGCACGCTGCCGCCGCGGTGCACGGTCTCGCGAATCAGCTCGCCGAGCCTGGCCTGCGCATCTTCGCTCGGGTGGATTCGGTTGCCGTAGGTCGATTCGACCAGCACGACATCGGCATGGGGGATGGTCCGCGGCGCCGGCATCAGCAGATCGTCGTCGCGGCCGAGGTCGCCTGAAAATACCAGGCTGCGGCCTACGGCGCGCACGACGATCGACATCGCGCCGAGCAGATGGCCGGCCGGCACCAGCTCGATCGTCACCGCGCCGATCTTCACGCTGCGGCCCGCGGACACCGGCTTGAATCGGGCAATCGCTTCGCGCGCATCCTTGCTGCCATAGAGCGGGCGGGCAGGGTGGTGGCGCGACCAGCCGCCGCGGTTGGCGCGCCGCGCATCCTCTTCCTGGATGTGCGCGCTGTCGAGCAGCAGCACCTCGGCAAGTTCGCAGCTCGCAGCCGAGGCATGGATGGTTCCGGCAAAACCCTGCTTGACCAGCAGCGGCAGCCAGCCGCTGTGGTCGAGATGGGCATGGCTCAGCACGACCGCATCGATGTCGGACGGTGCCACCGCCAGCGGCGCCCAGTTGCGCTCGCGCAGGTTCTTGAAGCCCTGGAACAGCCCGCAGTCGAGCAGCAGCCGTTTGCCCGCGACCTCGATCAGGTGGCGCGATCCGGTCACGGTATCGGCGGCGCCCAGAAAGCGGATCTGCATCATGGAACGACGATACGCGACGCAGCGGTGCCGCCGGCAACCGAATGACGCCGGCTTGCGCCAGATCAAGCAGAAGCGCCTGCCCGGCCGGGCGAAGCCGGCGCGCGCTCAGGCGTCGGTCGACAGCGCCCGGTCGGTATGTTGCGGAATGATCAGCTGGCCGTCGGCATTCGGCACCGCGGCGATGCTGATGTGCGGAGCCGACGAGCTGACCGCGCCAAAAATCGTCGCAAACGCGACGTCGGCCGCATCGCGGCCGGTGCCGAATCGCACGAATCCCATCGGGATCGCGGTGCCAGAGGGGTCGAAGATGTACCAGCGTCCGCCGAGATAGACCTCGACATAGGCATGGAAGTCGGTCGGCCCGAGCGCCGGATCGGCGCCGTAGTCGACACCGGTGGCAAACCGCGCCGGAATATTGACGGCCCGGCACAACGCAATCATCAGGTGCGCAAAATCGCGGCAGACACCGGCCGCCTCGATCAGCGTATCGACCGCCGCGGTGTGCGCATCGGAGGAATTCGACATGAAGGTCGTGCGCTGCAGCACCCAGTCGCGGATGGCCTGCACCCGCGAATAACCCCAGGGCAGCTGGCTGAACTCGCGCGCCGCCAGCTTCAGCAGCCGGTCCGACTGGCAATAACGGCTTGGATAGATCCAGCCGAGCACGCGTGTCGGCAGCTCGGCGATTGGCACTTCGGCGATCTGCGCCGGGTCGGCGACATGGTGCTGCAGGTCGATCGTTGCCGAATACGACACCCGCAACGGGCCGCGCGATGCGCGCACCCGCAGGTAGCGGTTGCCGCTGGTCGGGTCGGTATCGACCTGGCCCTGGACATTCTGGCTCAGGCCGAGCGACTCATCGACGACGAGTTGTTGCTGCGTATGCGCAGCATGGATGTTGAAGATGAAATCGGCGGTCTGGTCGGCGATCTCGTAGTCGAGATCGACCGACAGCTTGAGCCGGATCACCGCCGTCCTCGATGTGCGAATCGGATCGACAAGCCTGACGAGCGGGGTTTGATGGGCATTGCGGCTCCTGCAAAGCCCGACGTTAGCACCCGGATGCCCGGCACCGCGCCGCAGGGTTGTTGCGCCGGCGCGCCGGCCCGATCATTTCTATTCGGCGGCCTGCTGCGCGTCGGACTCGGCTGCAGCGACGATCGCGTCGAATTTTTCGTCCGGATCCAGATCGTCGAGCGCCCGCACTGCAACCTTGACGACGCCGGCATTGACCATGCCGAGCGAACGTGCGGTGCTTGGCGAGACATCGATGATCCGCCCCTTCACATAGGGCCCGCGGTCGCGGATCGTCACCACCGCGCTGCGGCCGTTGCGCAGGTTGGTCACCAGCGCCTTGCTGCCAAGCGGCAAGGTCAGGCTGGCCGCATTGTCGGAGTCGGGCCGCATCGGCGTGCCGTCGGCCATCGTGCGGCCGGAAAACCGCTGCGCGTAAAACGACGCATATCCGACATGGCCATCAATGACCGGCGGCGCCGTGGCCACCTGGACGGCGGTGGCGCGGTGCGGCTTCTGTTTGCCGGCGACCGGAGGCTGGTGGTGGGCCCAGGCGGTCGCGATGCCGCTGGACAGCAGCACGGCGGCCAGTCCCAACTGCCAGCTCGATCGCCGCGGCGGCGTGCTGTCGGCAGCTGGCAGTGTGGACGACGGCGCCGCAGCGCCCGGCGGGATGATCGACATGGTCATGACGCTCCTTGCGGGTGACCAGGTCTCGAATCGCTTCCGGCTGCCAAAGGCGGCTTGAGCGACCGAACCGGTCGAGATCGAACGCCGGTCGCGCAGCGACGCGGCTCGTGGCGGATCGGTGCGCCAAGAAGGCGCAAACGGCTCCTGCCGAAGGTCGGGGCCCGAAGACAAACGGGCACCGTGGCGGAATGGCAAAACGCCGCCGCGCAAAAGCGGGCGGCGCCGGACGCCGGGCGTGTCAGACACGCCGCGGCATCGCCGAGGCGGCAATCAGGCAGCGGCCTTGGTCGCCTTGTTGGCGGCAACGGCAAACTGGCTGACATTGGCTTCGACGGCTTCGACGACCTGGCGGGTCGCCTTGTTGACGCCTTCATAAGCATTGTTCGACGCTGCGACGGCCGACTTGACCAGCGCCAGCGCATTGTCCGAACCCGGGGCATTCTTCAGCATGCCGGCCAGCGACGCGACAAATTGCGCCTGGGTTTCGGCGAGCTTGGCTTCGGCAGCGGCACGGTGGCTCAGGAAGGTCGAATCGACGATGGCCTTGACCTGGTTGACGTAGGCGACCGACTTTTCCGGGGCCGACTTCCAGATCGAAGCCTGCAGCTTGTACAGGTCTTCCGGGCTGCGCGCCGACATCGCGGCGTTGGCTTCTTCGGCCGACTCGGCCAGCACGGTCTTCGCGACCTGCAGGTTCAGCGCGGTCAGCTGCTCGACGCCTTCCAGGGCCTTGCTGCTCAGTGCGAAATATTGCTCGACGGCGGCTTGCTGGGCTGCGGTGAATTCTTTGGTATCGATCATGGAGTTCTCCTGGTTTGAAATCATTTCTCAGTGCATTTGCTGCACTGCAACAAACCAGAGTTTAACGGCGTTCCCGCCGGATGCAAGCTTTATTTGCTGCAATGCAGCAATCTAGGTCCCGACCCCTAGAAAGCGCGCCAGGGTCGCGCGCGCGGTGTCGGCCGATTCTGACAGCGGAACGGGACGGACGCCGCTAGGGACGATCCCGGGCTTGACGGACACTCGATTGACTGAATCTGGAGCTCTTGATGCCTGATACCGAACAGATCGTCGCGCTGAATGCCTGCACCGAGTCGTGGGCCCAGCAACCGCTGGATGCCGCGACCGACAGCTTGCTGTGGCTGGGTTACGAAGCAGCCCACCCGACCGCCTGGATGTCCGAGCCACTCGGCGACGAAACACAAGCGTCACTCTGAGATGAATACCCAACGCGATCGCGACCGCAGCGCGGCAACCCCGCCGGAGGCGTCGCCGAACGACCGCCCGCACGACCCGCACGTGACCAACGGCGCCGAGGCGACCAATCTGCCGCCCGATGCCGACATGCCCGACCTGACGAAGGACGAGCCGGACCGCAAGATCGAACAGGCCAAGAAGGACCTCGATGCGGGACAGGTCGATACCGACCTGCGCTCGACGCCCGGCCTCGATGCGCAGCGCAAGGACAAGCTGCTGAAGGACGAGAAGAACAAGGGCTGACTCCCGGCTTGGTCCAGAATCTCTCCGTTGCGGCATCCGCAGCAGGAGGTTTCATGCAGGCCATCGTCTACAACACCAAGGGACCCGCTGCCGAGGTCCTGCAGCTCGTCGAGCGGGCACGGCCAGAGCCCGGTCCGGGCGAAGTCCGCGTCGCACTCGCCTTCAGCGGCGTCAACCCGTCGGACGTCAAGTCGCGCGCCGGCACCGCCAGCAGCCAGTTGTCCTATTCCGAGGTGATTCCGCACAGCGACGGCGCTGGCGTGATCGACGCGGTCGGCGCTGGTGTCGATGCCGGCCGGATCGGCCAGCGCGTCTGGCTCTACAACGCGCAATGGGAGCGCGCCCACGGTACCGCCGCGCAGGCGGTGGTCTTGCCATCGGCGCAGGCGGTCGCGCTGCCTGACGACGTCGGGTTAGAGGTCGGCGCGTCGGTCGGCATTCCGCGAATGACCGCCTTCCATGCGGTCGCCCGCTGCGGCAGCCTGCTCGGCCGCACCGTGCTCGTGACTGGTGGCGCCGGTGCGGTCGGCGCCTATGCGGTGCAGCTGGCGCAGCGCGCCGGCGCACGAGTGATCGCAACGATCAGCAGCCTGCAGAAGGCCGATCGGGCCCGGGCCCTCGGCGCCGCCGAGACCGTCAACTACAAGGAAGAGGATCTGGTGGCCCGCGTCCGCGAACTGTCGGGCGGGCAGGGTGTCGATGCGCTGATCGACGTCGATGCGGCGGGCCATGCGCCGCTGTACGGCAGCCTGATCCGCGAAGGCGGCCGCGCGGTGATCTATGGCTCGAACAAGCCGCAGTTCCAGCTCGGTTTCGGTCCGATGATTCTCGGTGGGATCACCCTCGATTTCTTCATCGTCTACAAGCTGCGCGATGCGGCATTGAGAGAGACCGTCGAAGGTGTCAGCCTGCTGCTTCGCCAGCAGCTGCAGCACCCGCCGCTCAGCATCTATCCGCTGGCCGAATGCGCCGCCGCCCACCAGCAGGTCGAGCGCGGCGCCGACGCGAAGGTGCTGCTGAAGCTGTGAGGCCGCGCGCCGCGCCGGCAGCGCGCGGCTGCTGGCTCAGAGGCGCTCGAGCACGCAGGCGATGCCCTGGCCACCGCCGATGCACATCGTCACCAGCCCGTAGCGGCCGCCGCTACGCTGCAGTTCGTGCACCGCCTTCACGGTGATCAGCGCGCCGGTGGCGCCGACCGGATGGCCGAGCGAAATGCCGGAGCCGTTCGGATTGACCTTCGCCGGATCGAGCCCGAGCTCCTTGCTGACCGCGCAGGCCTGCGCGGCAAACGCCTCGTTGGCCTCGACGACGTCGATCTGCTCGACCTTCAGGCCGGCCTTCTCGAGCGCCTTGCGCGACGCCGGCACCGGGCCGATGCCCATCAGTTTCGGATCGACACCGGCATGGGCATAAGAGACGATGCGGGCCAGCGGCTTCAGGCCGCGGCGCTCGGCCTCGCCGCGCTCCATCAGCAGCACCGCCGCGGCGGCATCGTTGATGCCCGAGGCGTTGCCGGCGGTGACGGTGCCGTTTTCCTTCTGGAATGCCGGTTTCAGCTTCGACATGTCGTCGAGCTTGGCATCGCGGCGAACATGCTCGTCGGTATCGAACATCACCGTGCCCTTGCGGCTTTCCAGCGGCACCGCGACGATCTGATCCTTGAAATAGCCGGCCTCGATCGCCTTCTGCGCGCGGCGGTGGCTTTCCAGCGCGGCTTCGTCCTGCTGGCTGCGGCTGATGTCGTATTCCTTCGCGACATTCTCGGCGGTCACGCCCATGTGGATCGAATGGAAGGGGTCGTGCAGCGCGCCGAGCATCATGTCGACCGCCTTCATGTCGCCCATCCTCGCGCCCCAGCGCGCCTGCGGCAGTGAATACGGTGCGCGGCTCATGCTTTCGGCGCCGCCGCCGATCGCGACATCGGTATCGCCGAGCAGGATGCTCTGCGCCGCGCTGATGATCGCCTGCAGCCCCGATCCGCACAGCCGGTTCAGCGTCAGCGCCGGCGTCTCGTTGCTGCAGCCGCCTTCGATCGCGGCGACGCGGGCCAGGTACATGTCTCGCGGCTCGGTATTGATCACATGGCCGAACACGACATGGCCGACGTCGCTGCCCTGCACGCCGGCACGCGCCAGCACTTCCTTCGTGACCAGCGCGCCGAGCTTGGTCGGAGGCACGTCCTTCAAGGCCCCTCCGTAGGTTCCGATTGCGGTGCGCACTGCGCTGACGATGACGACTTCACGCTGACTCATGTCCATCTCCTTGCTGATCGATAACGACGGTCGAATCTTCTCACCATATGCTTGCGTGATCCTGTCGACCAGGCGACACCGGCGCGCCGGACGTCAGACGGTGATCCGCCTGCGCCACAGCGGATACAGCCCGAGCAGCGCGAGCAGCGGCCCGGGCAGCAGCAGCCACGCGACGGCCGCGCCCCAGCTGTCGACGAGCACGCTGCCGAGCTGTATCGACACCATCGTGATCGCAAAACCGATCGCGTTCTGCAATGCCAGCGCGCTGCCGACGATCGCCGGCGGACAGGCACGTGCCGACAACGCCGAAAAATGCGGCGAATCGGCGACAACGGCCAGGCCCCAGAACAGCAGCAGCACCAGCTGCAGCGCGGCGGCCCAGCCGACTGCGAACGGGAACAACGCGCAGCACAAAGCCGACGCGGCGAGGGCAGCGGCGGCGACGCGCGCACTACCAATCCGGCGCGACCACCAGCCGCCGGCAAAACAGCCGATCGCGCCGATGCCGACGATCGCAAAACTGAGCCCCGAGACCGCCGGGCTGCCGGCGCTGGCCAGCGGGCCGATCGCAATCAGCACCGGCGCCAGCGTCCACAAGGCATACAACTCCCACATGTGGCCGAAATAGCCGAATGCCGACGCGCGGAATGCCGGCACCGTCCAGGCCTCGAAAACCTTGCCCCAGCCGGGCCGTGGCGCACCGGCGCGCGGCCGCAAATGCGGCCCGTCGCCAAGGCGCAGGATCATCGCGGCGGCAAGCACCGCCAGCGCCGACGACACCAGCACCGTCGCCTGCCACGACCAGTCGCCACCGGCGAAGCGGATGCCGTGCGGCAGCGCCGTGCCCAGCGTCAACATGCCGACCAGCTGCGCCAATGCCGGGCCGGCCCGATCGGGCACCCAACCGACGATCAGCTTCATGCCCAGCGGATAGACGCCGGCAAGGCTGAAACCGACCGCGAAGCGCAGCGGCAACGCCATCGCGATGCCGTCGGCAAACAGCGCAAAGCAGGCATTGAAACCGGCACCGAGCAACGCACAGACGGCGAAGATGCGGCTGGCCGGGAAGCGGTCGGCCAGCCCGGACAGGCCGAAGACCAGCGTGCCGACGATGAAGCCGAACTGCACCGCATTGGTCAGCGTGCCGATCTGCGCCTGGCTGATCTGCCACTGCCGGATCAGGTCGTCGGCCGCACCATTGGCCGAAAACCACAACGAGGTGCCGAGCAGCTGCGCGACGACGATCGTCGGAACCGGGTTGCGGGTCATCGGTGCCGACTCCGTCTGCGCGGCTGCAGGCGAAGGGCAGCGCCAGCGCACGGCTGGCAAGCCAGCGATGTCGACGACAATCCGGCCAATGCCGCAACACCGCCGCGCACGCCGCGGCGGATGATCCCGACACCGATCGGCAGCGCCTCGGCCTGCCCGCACCACCGCCCATGAACCAAGCCACTTCTCCCGATCAGAATATCGTCGTCGTCGGCGGCGGCCATGCCGCAGCCGCGTTGTGCGCGGCACTGGCCAATGCCGGTCAGGGGCACCGCGTCCACCTGGTCTGCGCCGAGGCGGTGCTTCCTTACCAGCGCCCGCCGCTGTCGAAAACCTTTCTGAAAAATGCCGACGAGCAGAGCCAACCGCACCGCGCCGATACATGGTATGCGGAGGCCGGCATCCGCGTTCATCAGGCCGACCCGGCGGAGTCGATCGACCGGGCCGGCAAGACCGTCACGCTGCGCTCTGCAACGGCGTTGCCCTATGAGCAGCTGGTGCTGGCAACCGGCACCCGTGCTCGCCGGCTGGCGGCGCTGCCCGACGGCCTGGCCAATGTGGCATTGCTGCGCAGCGCCGAGGATGCAGCAGCGCTGCGTTCGCAGCTGACAGCCGGCCGCAGGCTGACGGTGCTCGGTGGCGGCTTCATCGGTCTCGAAGTCGCGATGACCGCGCTCGGACTCGGCCTCGAAGTCGAGGTGCTGGAAGCGGCACCGCGCCTGCTGTCGCGCTCGATTTCACCGGAACTGGCCGATTTCGTCCGCAGCCACCACCAGGCGGCGGGGCTGCGGCTGCAACTCGGCGCGAAGGTCGACGACTACCGGATCGAAGCCAACCACCTGGTCCAGATCACCGTCGATGGCGAGCCGCGCCCGGTCGACCTGATGCTGGTCGGCATCGGCGCCGAACCGGAAACCGCGCTCGCCGAAGCGGCCGGCCTGGAGGTCGACAACGGTGTCCTCGTCAATGCCCGGATGATGACGTCGGATCCGGCGATTTATGCGGTCGGCGACTGCGCGCGTTTTCCGCAAGCCGCCAGCGGCCAGCGGCTGCGCCTCGAATCGGTGCAGAACGCCACCGACCAGGCGCGCTGCGCCGCCGCCAATCTGCTCGGCAATGAACAGGACTACACCGCATTGCCGTGGTTCTGGTCGGAGCAGGGCCCGTTGCGGCTGCAGATGGCCGGCCTGATGCCGACCGAAGGCCGTCGCTTTCGCCGCCCCGGCGCAAAGGACGACAGCTTCTCGATCCTGCACTACCGCGGCGACGAACTGGTCTGCGTCGAATCGGTCAATGCGCCGATGGACCACATGATGTCGCGCAAGCTGCTCGAAGCCGGCAAGAACCCGCCACCCGAGCAGGCCTGCGACCCAGCCGTTCCGCTCAAGTCACTCTTGTAGAGCGCGCTCCGGGGCGTCATCGGATTGCATCGGCGACCGCCAGCGCCGTCATGTTGACGATGCGCCGTGTCGTCGATGCCGGCGTCAGGATGTGCACCGGCTTGGCCGCGCCAAGCAGCATCGGGCCGATCGTCACGCCATGGCTGCTGGTGATTTTCAGCACGTTGAACAGGATGTTCGCCGCATCGAGGTTCGGCAGCAGCAGCAGGTTGGCCGATCCGGTCAGCACGTTGCCGGGCAGGAAGCTCTTGCGGATATCTTCCGAAAGCGCGGCGTCGCCGTGCATCTCGCCTTCGCACTCGACATCGGGTTCGCGTTGCTTGAACAGCCGGGCGGCTTCGCGCATGCGCTTGGCAGCCGGCCGGCTCGACGAGCCGAACATCGAATGCGAGACGAAGGCGACTTTCGGCTGCAGCCCGAAGCTGCGCAATTCGGCACTCGCCATCGACGCGATTTCGGCCAGCTGCGCGGCATCGGGCTCGTCGTTTACGAAGGTATCGGCAATGAACAGCGTGCGCGACTCATGCAGCAGCGCATTCATCGCCGCAAAGTTGCTGGCCCCGGGTTTCAGCCCGATCACGTTGCGCACATGTTCGAGGTGGTTGTCGTAGCGGCCGACGGTGCCGCACAGCAGCGCATCGGCATCGCCGCGGCGAACCATCATCGTGCCGATCACGGTATTCGAACGGCGCATCACCGACTTTGCGAATTCGGGCGTGACGCCTTCGCGTCCGAGCAGCTGCTGGTAATCCTCCCAGTAGTCGCGGTAGCGTGAATCGTCTTCCGGATTGACGACCTCGATGCCGTCGCCGATCCGCAGTCGCAGGCCGGCACGCTTGATCCTCATCTCGATCACCGCCGGTCGGCCGATCAGGATCGGCTTCGCCAGCCCCTCGTCGAGCACGACCTGGATCGCGCGCAGCACATTTTCCTCTTCGCCCTCGGCATACGCGACCCGCGCCGGCGCTGCCTTGGCGGCGGAAAAAACCGGTTGCATCACCATCCCGGTGCGGAAGACGAAGCGATTCAACGACTGCCGATAGCCTTCCAGATCGGCGATCGGCCGGGTCGCGACGCCGGATTCGGCGGCGGCCTTCGCGACTGCCGGCGCAATGCGCAGGATCAGCCGCGAATCGAAGGGTTTCGGGATCAGGTATTCGGGTCCGAACGTCAGTTCCTGCCCGGCATAGGCGGCGGCCACTTCGTCGCTGATCTCGGCCTTTGCAAGCGCGGCAATCTCGTGCACGCAGGCGAGCTTCATTTCCTCGGTGATGCGGGTGGCGCCGCAGTCGAGGGCACCGCGGAAGATGTACGGGAAGCACAACACGTTGTTGACCTGGTTCGGATAGTCGGACCGGCCGGTTGCGATGATGCAGTCGGGCGCCGCCTCGAGCGCCAGTTCCGGGCGGATCTCCGGCTCCGGATTGGCCAGCGCGAGGATCACCGGCTTGGACGCCATCGTCTTGACCATCTCCGGCGTCAGCACGCCGGGCATCGAGCAGCCGAGAAAGACATCGGCATCCTTCACGACATCGCCGAGGGTGCGGGCCGCGGTCTTCTGGCAATAAGCCTGCTTGCTCTCATCGAGCCGGCCCGACTGAGCATCCTCGCGTTCATGCTGGATCACGCCGCGCGAATCGACGACGAAGATGTTCTCCCGTCGCACGCCGAGGCTGACCATGATGTCGAGGCAGGCGATCGCCGCGGCACCGGCACCGGAGGCCACCAGCTTGACGTCGGACAGTTTCTTGCCGACCAGTTCGAGGCCGTTCAGCAACGCCGATCCGGTGATGATCGCGGTGCCGTGCTGGTCGTCGTGGAATACCGGGATCTTCATCCGCGCCTTCAGCGCGCGCTCGATCTGGAAACATTCCGGCGCCTTGATGTCCTCGAGGTTGACGCCGCCCAAGGTCGGTTCGAGCGCGGCGATGATCTCGATCAGCTTGTCCGGATCCTTCTCGGCGAGCTCGATGTCGAAGACGTCGATGCCGGCAAATTTCTTGAACAAGCAACCCTTGCCTTCCATCACCGGCTTGCCGGCCAGCGGGCCGATATCACCCAGCCCGAGCACCGCGGTGCCGTTGGTGACGACGCCGACCAGGTTGCCGCGCGAGGTCAGCTCGGCCGCCTTCGCCGGATCGGCCTCGATCGCCAGGCAGGCGTAGGCGACTCCCGGCGAATACGCGAGCGACAGGTCGCGCTGGTTGCTCAGTGGCTTGGTCGGCGAGATCGCGATCTTGCCGCGGGTCGGAGCGCGGTGGTATTCGAGGGCGGCATCGCGCAAAGCCTGCTCTGCCGCGGAGAGTTCTTTTGTCATCGCGTCGGTCCTTGTCGGAGGCGGAGCGATTCATCGTACGCGCTTCAAGCGTCGTGAAAACCCCCGTCTAACCCGGACTTGGCAACCCGGGGAGCGTCAACCGGCCGGCGCATCCGGGTATTCGGCCATCGCCTGGCCGAGGCAGATCGGCCCGGCCGGCGTCCACGCCGGATCGAACCGCAGCGGACCGGCCGGAAACAGCATCACGACCGTCGAGCCGAGCAGGAAGCGGCCCATTTCCTCGCCCTTGCGCAGGTCGACCGGTGCCGCATGGCCGTCGCCGTAGTGCCACTCGCGCAGATGGCCTGGCCGCGGCGGATTGACCGTGCCATGCCAGACGGTGGCCATGCTGCCGACGATCGTCGCGCCGACCAGCACGACGACAAACGGGCCGCGCGCGCCGTCGAAGACGCAGACGACGCGTTCATTGCGCGCAAACAGCCCGGGCACGCCGCGCGCGGTGACCGGGTTGACCGAAAACAGATCACCCGGCACATGGATCATCCGCGTCAGCCGGCCGTCACACGGCATGTGGATGCGGTGGTAGTCGCGCGGGCTCAGATACAGCGTCGCGAAATGGCCGTTTTCGAACAATGCGGCCAGCGCGCGGTCGCCGCCGACCAGCGCGGTCGTCGTATAGCGGTGCGCCTTGGCCTGGAAGATCTGGTCGGCCTCGATGCGGCCGAACTGGCTGATCGCGCCATCCACCGGCGACACCAGCGACGCTGCAGATATTGGCCGCGCGCCGGGCTTCAGCGCGCGGGTGAAGAACTGGTTGAAGCTCGGATAGCGGTCGGTCCGTGGTTCAAGCGCCTGGCTCATGTCGACCTTGTAGTGGCCGACGAACCAGTCGATCAGCATCGTCGTCAGCCGGCCGGCGCGGGCATCGGCAATCAGCCGCCCGAAGCGGGTGATGGCCAGTTTTGGCAGCAGGTATTGAAATAGGACAGCTAATCGATCGGCCAAGGCTATGCATTCCGGCAATGGAGGAGGGCGATGCTGCAGCGCAGCACCGACCGCAGTGTAGCGATCCGGCGGACCGTATCCGGCGCGATCAGCGTCCGCTGCGCCGCGCGTCGATCCGGCTCAGCATCAGCCGGTAGTCGGCCTGCACGATGCGCAGGCATTCGGCGCGCGCCTGTGGCGTCGGTTCGCGAGCGCAGCGCCGCTTGCCTTCATCAAGGGCCGCGCGGGCTTCCTTGCGCAGCACCGGGATTGGCTGCGGCTGCCCGGTCCAGCCGGGGTCGGTATAGGCCTCGAGTGGCGCAGGCGCCGCCATCGTCGGGACTGCCGGCGCCTGGGCAAAGCTCGCCGGGGCGACAAGCACTGCGCCAGTCATGGCGATGGACAGCAGGTGCCGGGCCACGGCACCGGTTGCGGTCGTATGGGCTTGAAAAGTCATCCTCGGGTCCTTTCTGCAGGCGGAAGCTGTCTGGCGGATCTTCGAAGCGAGCATGCCGGGCGGTCGCCGGGGCGTCAACCACGACGCCGATCAGACAAGCACCGCAGGATTGACCGTTTTGGACGCGCTTGGTTCCGGCGCACCCCGCTCATCGTCGGCGGCCCGGCGTCAGAAGATGCCGCAGTCGAGTCCGGCAGCCAGCATGGCGCCGAGTTCGCCGCAACGCCGAAGGTCGTCGGCCGGGATCGTCTTCGCGGCCAGAATCTGCTCCCTGGTCTGCGCATGCGTGCAGACGATCTGCGTCGGCGCCACCTGTTTCAGCCGCCAGCCGGTGGCGATGCGTTCGATCTGCCGCGCCGCATTGCTGCCGTCGCTGCCTGCGCAGATCAGCACTGCGCACGGCCTCCCGTTGATGCGCTCGAGCACCGCGTAATAACAGCGATCGAAGAAATCCTTCATGACGCCAGCAATCGCCGCGAGGTTTTCAGGCGCCGCGAACAGATAGCCATCGGCATCCAGCATGTCGTCGGGGCCGGCATCTGCCGCATGCAGCAGCCGCACGCGGATGCTGTCGCCGGCGGCCTCGCGCGCGCCGGCAGCAGCGGCCTCGGCCATTTGCCTGGTGCCGCCGGTTCTCGAATGGAAAACGATCAGAAGCGTCTTCATCGCCGATCGCGAGCCGCAGCGCGCGCCCGGTTGACCCCGGCCGCGCGACATCTCATTTGAACAGCCCCTTCAGCTTGTCCTTCACGAGATCCTCGGGCTTGGCCGTCGGCGCGGGCTGCGGCGGCGCCGATGCCGCGCCGGCAGGCGTTGCGGCGCTGCCGCTCGGCTGGCCACCGGCCTTGCCACCGAGCACGCCGCCGAGCCTGGCACCAAGATCGCCACCGAGCTTGTCGCCGAGCTTGTCCTGGAGCTTGCCGCCGATCTTGTCCTCGAGCTTGTTTTTCAGCACCGATGCGGCGACCTGCGACCACTGGATCTTCCAGTCGATTGCCTCGAACGGGCCCGACAACAGTACCGGGACCGTGACGCCGCGCAAGGCCTGCAGACCGGCACCGTCCTGGCCGGTCGGCGAACCGATCACCTTGGTGCGGGCGGTGTAGTCGATGCGGCCGCGGCCGATGTCGAAGCTACCGTCGCCGCCGAGGCGCAGAAACGGGCTTTTCAGTTCCAGATCGTCGCTGCGCGCAACACCGTCGCTGATCTTCGCGCTGGCATTGAGTTCGGAGAAATCGGTTTTTTCTTCGCGCGAGGCCTTGCTGACCGCATCCTGCTGCATCGTCAATGCGGCCTTCGCCTGGCGGAAGGATTTGGCCAGATTGATGCCCTTGACCGCGCCATCGCGCAGCCGCACCGAGGCGGTTCCGGCCAGGTTCGAACGCATCGCGCCGACCGTTGCGCCCTGCGTCTTCAGATCGGCCAGCACCCGGCCCTTGCCTTCGAGCAGGTCCTTGCCGGCGACATCGTCGAGCAGCGCATTGACGTCGACACCATCGGCGGCGAGCTTGACGCCGATCGCCTGGCTGGCAGCCGATGCACTGCCGCTGGCATCGATGCTGCCGCCCCAGGTCTTGCCGGACAGGCGCGAGATGCGAAGCAGGCCGTCGTCGAGTGTCGCGTCGATCCGCGCATCGGCGACTTGATACTGCTGGTAGACAAAGTTGCCGGCACTCAGGCTGAAATCGCCATCGAGCGCCCGCAGCCCGGCCAGATCGACCGGCGTGTCGGCCGGCGCCTCGGCCTTCGGCGTCGGCTCGGCTCCGGCAGCCGCGTCCTTGGCCAGCAGCTTGTTCAGATCGAGGCTGTCGAAACGCGCCTTCGCATTGATCCGAGGCCTTTCGCCCGACAACGCAGCACGCCCGTCGATGTCGAATCGGTTCGCATTCATCGAGCCGTCGAATTTCCACGAGGCCGCTGCCGCATCGACATTCAGATGGCCGCGCAGGCCCAGTTTCAGCGGCTGCAGCGTCGGTTCGGTCAGATCGGCCTGCAGCACGACCGACTCGAGTGCAATCGACTTGTTGCCGATGCGCAGCGTGGCATCGGCCTGCAGCGAACCGGCGACCTGGCGCGGCCCCGACTTGCCATCGACCCGGATCGCCAGGCCGGGCAGGCGCAGCGCATCGAAGCCGCCGCTCGGCGCGGCACTGCGAAAGTCGCCGGCCAGCGTCGTTGCGCCTCTCAGGCTGTAGCGGCCGCTCAATGCACTGCCTTGCAGCGCGCTCGCATCCACCGCGAGCTGCGGCCAGTTCAGCGCAAGCTCGAACACCTGTTGACCGAGCTGGCCGGCCAGCGCCGCGTCAAAGGCCTCGAGTTCGAGTTTTTGCCGCTGTGGATCGAACAACAGGCGCTGCACCTGCAGCGTCGACGGCGACAGCTTCGTCGTGCCGAGTGAGGCGCTGCTCAGCGACACCTTCAACGGACCGGCGCGCAAGCTGTCGTCGCTCCAGGCCAGCGCGCCGTTCAATGCCACCGCGAGGTTCTTGACGCCGGCGGCGTCGCCGGCGACATCGAGCTGCAACTCGCGCAACAGCACACCGCCGGCATCGAAGTCCGGCGTCAGCTTCGTGCTGCCAGACAGCGTCAGGTTCATTGCCTGCGGCTGGCTCATCTTCAGCGTCGACTTGAACGACAGCGGCGTTTCGACCTGATCGGCCAGTCGTCCCGATTCGAAGGATTGCAAGCCGATGTCGGCGACAAGTCCGGCCTGCCGGTCGTCGATCTGCAGGCGCAGGTCGTCGAAGCGGACCGCACTGACATCGAGCGCCATCGGCATGCCGCTGCCGGCGCCATCGGCCGGAGCGGCCTGCGCTGGATCCGACTTGCCGAGCAGGTCGTCGAAATTGCGTGATCCATCGGCGTCGCGCCGGTAGAAAACCTGCACGCCGCGCGCGCTGACCTTGTCGACGACCAGCTGCTTGCGCAGCAGCGGCATCGCCTGCACCGCGAGCGAGGCCTCGTCGATCGTCGCAAACGGCTTTTCACCGCCGCGCTCGGACAGGCTGACGCCGGAGACCGATACCGCGAGCCGCGGAAAAACCGACAACTCGACCGGCCCGGTGATCGCCAGGTCGCGCTGCCGGTTCGTCTTCATCCATTCGATCGCCTCCGCCTTGTAGCGGTTGGCGTCAAAACTCCAGATCAGAAATGCTGCTGCCGCGATCCCCAGCACCAGCAACGCGCCGATCAGCAGCACGATGCGGCGAAGCCATGTCGATGTCATGTCAAAACCTCGAAGTCCGCAGGTCATTCTGACAACTCTGGGCAGCGGCGCCGATTCAATCCCGAGGCGCTGACTGCGACAAGCTTCTCAAGACACGCGGTGCCAATCCTTCAAAGTCGCTTGCACTCGCCGCGGATCGCGATGTAGCCGGGCTTGCATTCGGTCAAGACCGCGTCACCGGCTGGAGCTGCAGGCGCCGGCAACGGGGACGGTGCAGACGCTGCGGCCGTGGCGGCTGCGGCCACGCCGGATGGCGCGGCCGGTGCCGCTGCCTGCACGCCCTTCAGATAGACGATCTTGCGGCTGCCCTGCCCACATGAGCCGACCACTTCGCCGGCCACCTCGGCTGCGGCATCAACGGTCGTGACGCTGAAGGTCTGCACACCCGCCGCGCGGATCTTCCCCTCGATCTCGGTGCGCAGGGTTTCGCAGCTGTCGGCGACCGCCAGCACGGCTGCCGGCGTCGACAGCAGCGCGACAACGATGGCTGGCAGCAGTGGCATGGCTCGGCGGGGGAACAGCACATGGACAGTTTAGAACCACACCCGCGCCATTGCCTGGATGCTCAGCGCAGCACCGCGAACAGGTTGTTGAAATCGTCACTCCATGAGCGCAGACCGGCGATCCGGCTGACCGGCCTCGCCGCCCCGGCAAACGGCTGCAGTGGTGCCGCATCGCGGCTGATCAGCACCCAGTCGGTCTTGCGCAGGTCCGAACCATCGGCCTCGTCGTGAACCAGCACCGCATGCAGGCCGCGCTTGCGCGACTCCTCGACCAGGATCGGCGGCAGGTCGAGGTAGCGGTTGGTCAGGTGGAAGGCCATCACGCCGGCCGGTTTCAGATGCCGCAGATAGACGTCGAAAGCCTCGCTGGTCAGCAGGTGGACCGGGATCGCGCCACCCGAAAAGGCATCGACCGCCAGCACATCGTAGGCTTGCGGGGTCTCCCGCTCCATCGCCAGCCGGGCATCACCGTGCACGTCCTCGAGCCGCGCGCGGCTGTTGGCAAGGAAGCTGAACTCGCTGCGCGCCAGCGTGAACATGCTCGGGTTCAGTTCGTAGAGCCGGTAGGTGTCACCGGGCCGCCCATAGGTCACCAGCGTACCGGCACCGAGGCCGATCAGGCCGACCCGGGCCGGCCCGGCCGGCAGGCGCTCGAGCAACTGGCCGATCCCGGCAGTACGCCCGTAGTAGGCGGTGGGCTCGGCCTGGCGCGACGGATCGAGGTATTGCTCGCCATGCTTGACCGAGCCGTGCAACACGACGCGGCGTCGGTCCAGCGGGTTCGCGGCGTCGACGTCGTAGGTCTGCAAGGTGCCGTAGAAGTTGCGCTCGGCATGGCGTGCATCGCGCAGGTCGTCATGCACCTGCCAGCCGAGGAAGCCTGCGCAGACGGCGGCGACGGTGCCGCTGGCCAGCATCGCCGGCCAGCGCGAGCGCCACAGCCAGATGCCGAGCGCAGCGGTCAGCAGCAGGCCGATGCCGAGTTCGTAATAGGCCGTCAGCAGCAACGGCGCAACCAGCCCGACGCCGATGCCGCCTATTGCACCGCCGGCCGACAACATCAGATAAAAGCGCGTCAGATGCGCCGGTGCCGGCCGCAGCCGGGCGGTTTCGCCGTGCAGCACCATGCACAACACGAACAGCGAGCCGATGTACAGCGGCACCGCGGTGCGCACCGCCGAACCGATGCTGTCGACCAGGCCATAACCCGATGCCGCGAGCGCGACCGCGGCCAATGGCAGGAACAGGCCGCGCCGGTACCAGCGGTCGCTTTCGAAGCAGAGGATGAAGGTCAGCAGGTAGGCACTCAGCGGCAGGATCCACAGGAACGGAATCGATGCGACGTTCTGCGTGACCTGGTTCGTCACCGCCAGCAGCAGCCAGGACCCCATCGCCGGCAACACCATCCACAGCAGCTGGGTCGACGCGGCCGGCAGCGGCTGCGCAGCACTTTGCTGCCCTCCGACGGCTGGCACGGGCGCCGGCAGCCGCGCTGCAACCCAGGTGCTGGCGAGGCAGAACACGACGAACAGCGCAAACGCGGCCGACCAACCGTAGGCTTGCAGACGCAGCGTCAGGTACGGTTCGATGATGATCGGATAGGCCAGCAGCGCGAGCAGCGAAGCCAGGTTCGACAGCGAAAAATAGCGGTAGACACGGCTGCCCCATGGGGCTCGCGCAAGCCACGACTGCAACAGCGGGCCGGTGCTGGCGAGCAGGAAATAGGGCAGGCCGACGGTTGCGACCAGCAGCCCGAGGATCCACAGCGTCGGCTCGGCGTCGCCATCGGGTTTCCAGCGGCTCGATGCCAAGATCGGCAGCATCGCGAGGCTGCAGATGAGCAGACCGCCGTGCAGCAGGGCCTGTCCGCCGGCGCGCACGCGGCGCGTGATGAAGTCGGCATAGGCATAACCGGCCAGCAGCACGACCTGGAAAAACACCATGCACACGGTCCAGACCGCTGCCGAGCCGCCGAACCACGGCAGGATCTGTTTCGCGATCAGCGGCTGCACCATGAACAGCAGGAACGAACTGACGAAGATCGTCGCGGCAAAAAGCCGCGAATACGCCGGTGAGACCATCATCGATCCGTGCTCCTGAAGGTCGCGAAATCTACCATTTCGCCGCCGTACGCGGCGCAGCTTCAAAGGCCGTCGATCAAGGCCATCGCAGCCGCCGGCGCACGCTCCTTCGCACCACTGATGAAGAAGAGGAATACATCGCGCGGCCGTACCGGCGCAATCTTTTCCTCGATGCACGGCAGCCCGGGCGGCTCGTGGCCAGCGGCCCACAGTCGCGCGCGTTCGGCCCAGTCGCGAATTGCCGTCGGCGGGTAGCCAGTCCGTTGCCTCGACTCGGTGCGCATCAGCCGGGCGTAGACGAAGTCACCGGTGATGTCGCAGAACGACGGGTACTCGTCGGAATCGCAGAACACCGTCGCGACCTTGTAGCGCCGTGCCAGCGCCAGGTACTCGGGCACCATGAAGGATTCGTGGCGAACGTCGAGCACATGGCGCAGCGCGATGCCGCCGACCGAAGCCGGCAGCAGCTTCATGAAGGCCTCGAGGTCGTCAGGCTCGAAGCGCTTGGTCGGCGCCAGCTGCCAGACCAGCGGGCCGAGCTTGTCGCCGAGTTCGGCGATGCCGCTGCCGACGAATCGCTCGATCGACTCGCCGGCGTCGGCGAGCACGCGGCGCATCGTCGCGAAGCGATTTGCCTTCAGCGAAAAGACGAAGCCGTCTGGCGTCTCGTCACGCCAGCGCGCAAAGGTGGCCGGCTTCTGCGTGCTGTAGTAGGTGCCGTTGACTTCGATCGCGGTCAGCTTGCGGCTGGCGAATTCGAGTTCACGACTGTGCGGCAGATCGGCGGGGTAGAACAGGCCCCGCCACGGCTCGTAGGTCCAGCCACCGATTCCGACCCTGATGGTTGCCTTGCTGCCAGCCATTGCACGCCCTCCCGGCGGCCTCCGCCGTGTGCCTCATTCTCGTAGGAATCGACCTACCGCCGCGTCGGAAATTCTGAAGCCAATTCAGCAGATTGTTCCGATGGCGCGGCAACGGGCCGGACCACATGCTCGCTGCATCACAACAAGAACCTGAGCGGGCCGAGGCCCGCGCCGACACCCATCTGTGCAGTTGCTGCTGACCGACAAATTGCCGGCCTCGTGCCATGTCGGGCATGCCGATTGCCAGCCTGGAATCAAGTGTCCCTCGGCGGATCGCCAGCGATCCGTGACGGACCAGGTCGGAACGCCAGGTTCAATACAAGGAATGACCCGATGCAAGAAGCCGTACCGTCATCACTGAATCTGCTGCAGGCGCGTGAGCCGATCATCCACATGCCGGCGCAGTCCGGTGTGCGGCAGGCGAGGATATTCGCAGAGCGCAGCAGCGGCCAGGCCGACGCGGCCGAGCGCAACGAACTGGTGCGCGCGACCTACACGCTGGTGCTGGCCGGCGGACGCGGCTCGCGCCTGCAGGAGCTGACCGAACTCGAGTCGAAGCCGGCGATGCCGTTTGGCGGCCAGCTGAGGATCATCGACTTCACGTTGAGCAATTGCATCAATTCCGGGCTGCGCCAGATCAGCGTATTGACGCAGTACAAGGCGCAGAGCCTGATCAGGCACCTGAGCCGCGGCTGGAATTTTCTCGACGGCTGCCGCGACGAATATATCGACATCGTCCCGGCCCAGCAGAAGATCGGCGACAACTGGTACGGCGGCACAGCCGATGCGGTGTTCCAGAACCTCGATCTGATCAAGGCCGCGGGCAAGCGTTATGTGCTGGTGCTGGCCGGCGACCATGTCTACCAGATGGACTATGGCCAGCTGATCGTCGAGCATGTGCGCCGCCAGGCCGATGCAACGGTGGCCTGCACCGAGGTCGACCTCGACAAGGCGTCCGACTTTGGCGTGATGGGTGTCGATGGCGAGCGCCGGGTCGTCAGTTTTGCCGAAAAACCGGCCAAGCCGAAACCAATGCCCGGGCGCAGCGACAAGGTGCTTGCCAGCATGGGCATCTATGTCTTCGATGCCGATTTCCTGATTCGCGAGCTGAAGCGTGATGCAGCGGATCCGCGCTCACGCCACGACTTCGGCCGGGACATCATTCCCGGTGCGTTGTCGCGGGCGCGGGTCTTTGCACACGACTTTGCCGACAGCTGCCGAGGCAGCGTCGACGGCAGCCCGTATTGGCGCGACGTCGGCACGCTCGATGCGTACTGGAATGCCAATCTCGACCTGCTCGGGCCGGACCGCACGTTGAACCTGAACGATGCCGACTGGCCGATCCGCGGCGCGCCGCAGGCGCTGCCTCCGCCGCGCTTCGAATCCGGCGCAGGCGGGCGCTCGATCGAGCTCTGCGACTCGATCGTATCGGCCGGCTGCATCGTCCGCGGCGCGACGCTGCGCCGCACGATGCTGTGCCAGAACGTCGAGGTCAGGTCGGGCAGCCTGGTCGACCACAGCCTGTTGCTGCCAGGCGTCGTCGTCGGCCGCCGCGCCGTCGTACGGCGCGCGATCATCGACAGTGGCTGCGTGCTGCCCGACGGCATCAAGATCGGTGTTTTTCCGGCCGAGGATGCACAGCGGTTCACCGTCACGAAGGGCGGGGTCGTGCTCGTCACCGCGGAGATGCTGGCCGGATTGCCGCAACCGGAGCGCTGCCGGTTTACCGAGGCACTGGCCTGCGCAAACGGTACCAGCGAGGCCATCGAAGCCTGAACTGCTGCCGGCAACTTCCATGCCGATGCCACTCCTGCACCCAAAACTTCGGGTTAACCCTAGGCATGATCTAGGGAAAACCCTATAATGGCCACTCGCGGGCATGCCTTGGTCGGCCCGCGGGGTCCGCGGCGCAATCGCCTGCACCGCGGACCGGCCGGAATTGCAGGAGTTTTGAATGTTCACCACCTACCGTGTGCCGCCGCTTCGCAGCGGGTCGCAACGTCCGCTGAATGCCTTGTTCGCCGCGCTGCGGCAATGGTCCGGCAAGGTGACCGGGCAGCCAGTCCGTCGCGGCCAGTCGGGCGCGCACGCAGCCCACGGCTGCTGACAGACCTCGCCGCCGCCCGGACCGGGCCGCCCGCTCTTTTGGTCGTCGAGCCGTCGCTGCGGCCGGCGCCGGCAATCCGGCCAACCGCCCGATTTCCCGCTTGTCGACCCGGTCTGGGCTTGCCAAGCGGACCCGCTCTCCCGATGATCGCGCGCACCACACGCAGCGCGGCCGCCAATGGCCCGTTGCGCCATCATCGATCGACCGGGAGTTGTGCATGAAAAGAAATTGCCTCGGCCTGCTGGCCGGCCTTGCGCTTGTGGTTGCCGGCGCACCGGCACAAGCCGCACAGTGCACCAACATGTCGGCGCTCGTCGTGCCGGGCGCCGAATACCAGGTCGCGAACTGTTTCGACGACCTGTCGACGACCTATCTGGTCGCAATGGGACGCACCGACGCGAGCGACTGGGCGACGCTGCACTCGCAGCGCACCCGCAATCCGTCCGGTGCGGTGCCCGGCATCCAGATCGACGGGTATTTTCCCGACAGCTCGACGTCGAACGGCACCTACGGGCTGAACCATGACGCGCAGTTCGTGATCCGCCTGCCGGACCATTGGAACGGCAAGCTGGTGATCACCGGCGCGCCAGGCATCCGCAAGCAGTACGCCAACGACTACCTGTTCAGCGACTGGCTGATCGCGCGCGGTTATGCCTACGCCTCGACCGACAAGGGCAACAACGGCACCAACTTCCACCGCGATGGCGCGACACCCGGCGATGCGCTGGTCGAATGGAACAACCGCGTGACCGAACTGACGCTGGCGACCAAGGCCGTCGTGCAGCAGCGCTACGGCCAGCCCGCCGCCTATACCTACATCACCGGCATCTCGAACGGCGGTTACCTGACCCGCCACGCGCTGGAAAACCGGCCCGACCTCTACGATGGCGGTGTCGACTGGGAAGGCGCGCACTGGCGCCCCGAAGGCCCGAACCTGTTCACCTTCCTGCCGGCGGCGCTGAAACACTATCCGCGTTATGCGGCGACCGGCGACCGGGCGGCTTACGACGCGATGATCGCCGCCGGTTTTGCGCCGGGCTCGGAATTCCTCTGGGACTACCACTATGCGGTCTACTGGGACCTGACCCAGCGCACCTACCGCGAGGAGATGGACCCGGGCTACGACGGCTCGATCGAGGCCGGCATCCCGTTCTGCGCATCCGGCACGCCCTATTGCGATGCCGACTATCTCTATTCGGCGCGCCCGCAGGCGGTGAAGGATGCGGTGGCCAAGGTCGCGTTGACCGGCCGAATCGAAAAACCGATGATCACGCTGCACGGCACGCTCGATACGCTGCTGCCGATCGGGCCGAATTCCGATGCCTATGTCGCGCTGATCGAACAGGCCAAGCGCAGCAAGCTGCACCGATATTACGTCGTCGAAGGCGGCAATCACGTCGACCAGCTCTACGACGAACACCCGGACAAGCTGCGCCCGATTGCGCCTTGCCACCGCGCGGCCTTCATCGCGCTCGAAAAATGGGTCGAAGGCAAGGGCAAGAAGGCCGAGCCGCCACCGAGCCGCTTCATCTCGCGGCCGGGCAGCGGCGATCTGGCGAACGAATGCAGCTTGTAAGCGGCTGAGGGGCGATTGCGGAGCGCATCGGCGCCGCTGCGCGGTCGCGAATAAAATTGGGGTCCGCGTCGCGCGAATCCGTTGCCGCGCGAGTCCGCTGCCACCTGCGGCGGCCAAGCCCGTCAACGCCGGGCCGTCTTTGCAGTCATTCCCTGAAAGTCGTCTTGAACTCCCCGCACGCTGCCTCGTGGAAACTGTCCGTCGCCCCGATGATGGACTGGACCGACCGCCATTGCCGGGTATTTCATCGGCAGATCACGCGGCGGACCCGGCTGTACACCGAGATGGTGACGACCGGCGCGTTGCTGCATGGCGATGTCGCGCGCCACCTCGAACACGGCGAGCAGGAGCATCCGCTAGCCTTGCAGCTCGGCGGCAGCGAAAGCGACGACCTGGCCCGCTGCGCGAAGCTCGCCGAGGCCTGGGCTTATGACGAGGTCAATCTGAATTGCGGCTGCCCGAGCGAACGCGTGCAACGCGGCGCCTTCGGTGCCTGTCTGATGAACGAGCCGCAGCTGGTTGCCGACGGCGTGAAGGCGATGCGCGACGCGACCTCGCTGCCGGTGACGGTCAAGCACCGCATCGGCATCGACCAGTGCGAGGACTATGCATTCGTGCGTGACTTCGTCGGCACCGTCGCCGAGGCCGGCTGCGAGGTCTTCATCGTCCACGCCCGCAATGCCTGGCTGAAGGGCCTGAGCCCGAAGGAAAACCGCGAGATACCACCGTTGCGCTACGAGACGGTCCACAAGTTGAAGGGCGATTTCCCGCAACTGCAGATCGTCGTCAACGGCGGCATCAAGGATTCGGATCAGATTGCCATCCAGCTCGACGCACTCGATGGCGTGATGGTCGGCCGCGAGGCCTACCACCAGCCTTGGCTGATGGCCGACTGGGACCAGCGCTTTTTTTCGGCGCCGCCGCGCCCGCTCGACCGCTCGATGGTCGAGGCCGCGATGCTCGACTACATGGCCGCGCAGCAGGCCGCAGGTGTGCCGTGGAGCCATGTCTCGCGGCACATGCTCGGCTTGTGGAATGGCATGCCGGGCGCCCGCCGCTGGCGCCAGGTCTGGTCGGATCACCGGCTGAAGGGCGAGTCGCCGTACCGCGTGGCCGAACTGGCGACCCAGGCGCGCCAGCAGTCGGCCCGGCTTGCCGAATCAAGCCCGGCCTGAGCGCGCCGGCCAGGTCGCCAGCACGATGCCAAGCACGCCGAGGCCGAAGGCGAGCGCCTGCGCGGCATTGATCCGTTCACCGAGAAAGAGCACGCCGACCGCCGCTGCGCTGAGCGGCAGCATCACCGTGAAGACACCGGCCGACGCGGCGGGCACATGTTTCAGGCCGGTCATCCATAACCAGACGGTGATCATGCTGGCAGCCAGCGAGTAGAACAGCAGCAGCCCCCAGTCGGCTGCAGCAACCGCGGCAAAGTTATAGGACAGTGCCTGATACAAGCCGAACGGCGTGACGAGTGCGAGGCCCCACAGGTTGACCAGTGCACTGATCCGCTTCGCCGACAGGTTGCCAGTCAGCCGCTTGCCGATCACGACATAACTGGCTTCGCAAAACACCGCGGCGACCAGCAGCAGGTTGCCGAGCCACGGATAGTCGCTGCCCAGCCCGAGCGCTGCGCCGCCGGCATCGGCCTGCTTGTTCAACGCGACCAATGCGATGCCGCCAACGGCGCAGCCGATGCCGAGCAGCACCCGGCCTGCAATCCGCTCCTTCAGGAACAGCCACGACAACAATGCGACGACGCCGGGCATTGCCGCCATCGTGACGCCGGCGGCCAGCGCCGAGGTCAGCGCAACGCCGAACAGCATGCAGATCGAGAACATGAAGTTGCCGAGAAAACTTTCCCAGAACAGCAGTTTTCGATCGTGGGGGGTCAGCGGCGCCTCGCCAGGCCGGCGCCGCACCCAGCCGGCCATGGCCACCGCAGCGATGCCGAAGCGCAACCAGGCGAGCAGGAAGACCGGGAAGATCACGACCAGCCATTTCGACAGGCCGACATAACTGCCGACCAGTGCCATGCTGGCGGCGAGGCTGGTGTAGGCAAGCAGGCGCGAGCCGCTGCTCGGCGCCGGCGTCGGGTGGATGGCGGCGGGGGCCGCGGTCGGCAGGGTCATCGGCGGTTTGCGGTCAGGCGCTAAGGATGGCCTGAGTGTCGCAGAGGCCGTCGTTGCCGATCGCGGCCAACAGGGGACGGCAAGTGTCGCCGCTTCAGCAGCGACAGGGGTCATGAGCCGCGCCGCTCCAGGGCGCGGCCGAGCTGCGTTGACCGCCGGAACTCAGTGGCGCCAGGGATTGTCGGGCCGCCGATCCCGGCGATTCGGCACGCCGTCGCCGTCACGGTCGCGGTCGTACCGGTTCGGTATGCCGTCGTTGTCGCGATCGCGGTCGTAGCGGTTCGGAATGCCATCGCGGTCGAAATCGCGGCGCGCGGCACGCGGCCCGCCATCGCGGTAACCGGGCACCAGAATCCAGCGGCCGCCGTGCGACACCCAGGCTGGCTCGACCCAGCGTGGCGCGGGCCTCGCATGGACCCAATGCCCTGGCACCCAGACCTGGCGGCCGCCGCGCCAGTCCCAATGGCCCGGAGCCCAGAAAGCCCCGCGGCGTGGAGCGGGTCTGTATTCGACCGGCGGATGGCCGATGTTGATCGCGATATGCCCGGTGACACCGGCAGCCGCCGGCAGCGGCAATGCAGCGCCCAGCCCGGCCGCCAGCAGCACCGCGCTGCAAGCCTTGAACTTCAACATCATCGTCTCCTTGATGTTCATCGTCGCCCTCAGTGCAGGCGTGCGCTTGCGGGCCAGCCCATTGCAGCATGTCGTCTTCGATCGCATCAACCGCCGATACCTGCTTTTTCGACTGGCAACAATGCGAAACATCGCGGAACACAGATCGCGATCACGGGTCGGCCGGATGTCGGATGATCACGGCGATGAGATATCAGGCCACCCTCGGCGCCGCCCTGCTGGCAGCGTCTCTGGCAGCAGCATGCGCCGTGCAGCCGGCGTCTGGCCCGCCCCGCGGCCATGCGCCGCCGGCCCGGTCAGATGGCGTGCAGCCCCGTGAATTCACGCTGCAGTCCGCGATCCAGGCTGCCCGGGCCAATGCGGGCAGACAAGGCGGCGTTGCCGCCGATGCGCTGGTCGTGATCAGTGCGGACCATGTGACCTGGTCGGATGGCAGCCTCGGCTGCCCGGCGCCCGGCATGGTTCATACGCAGGCGCTGGTGCCCGGTTATCGAATCCGGCTGCGCGGACCGGCTGGCCAAGCGCTCGATTACCACGCAAGCCAGCGTGGCACGCTCGTGCTGTGCCCGGCTGGGCGCGCAATCGATCCAATCACAGGCAGCGACAGCCGCAGCTGAAGCGCGGACGGCAGGAAGGCTCGGCCTTGCGGGTGTCGAGGCCAGGCCGCGCATCGAGCGGAGCAGGGCGCTCCAACGCAAGACCCCCTCAGCTGTCGATGCGGATCCAGGTCGTCTTCAGCTCGGAATATTTCTCCAGCGCGTGCAGCGACTTGTCGCGGCCGTTGCCGCTTTGCTTGTAGCCGCCGAACGGTACGCTGATGTCGTCCTCGTCGTAGCAGTTGACGTGCACGGTACCGGCGCGCAGCGCGCGTGCCACCCGGTGGGCGCGGTTGATGTTGTCGCTCCAGACGCTGGCCTGCAGACCGTAGCTGGTGTCATTGGCAATCGCCAGCGCTTCTTCCTCGCTGTCGAAGCGCAGCACGCTGAGCACCGGGCCGAAGATTTCCTCGCGGGCGATCTTCATCCGGTTGTCGACGCCGTCGAAAACGGTCGGTTCGATATAAAAACCGCCGCTGTCGGCATCGACCCGATTCCCGCCAGTGACCAGCCGCGCGCCTTCGCTTTTACCCGCCTCGATATAGCCGAGCACGGTATCGAGCTGGCCTTCGTCGACCATCGCGCCCATCGGCGCCTTGCCGCCGAGCGGATCGCCAGGCCGGTAGGCCGGCGCCTCGGCCGCGAGCCGTTCGACAAACGCGTCGGCGATGTCGCGGTGCACCAGCAGCCGCGACGGCGCATTGCAGCTTTCGCCCTGGTTGAAGAACATGCTGCCGGCGATCGTCTTTGCGGCGCGGTCGAGGTCGGCAAAATCCGGAAAGACGACAAACGCCGATTTGCCGCCGAGCTCGTTGTAGACGCGCTTCAGGTTGCTGCGCCCTGCATAGTCGAGCATCTTGCGGCCGACCCGCGTGCTGCCGGTAAAGCCGATCGCATCGACGTCCATGTGCAGCGCCAGCGCCTCACCGGCCTCGTGGCCGTAACCCGGCACGACATTGAAAACGCCGGGCGGAATGCCGGCGGCCAGCGCCAGCTCGGCCAGCCGCAGCGCGGTCAGCGGCGATTTTTCGCTCGGCTTCAGCACCACCGAATTGCCGGCGGCCAATGCGGGGCCGAGTTTCCACGCCGCCATGATCATCGGGTAATTCCACGGCACGACAACGCCGATCACGCCCATCGGCTCACGCGTGATCAGCGCCAGCGCCGATGCCGCGGTCGGCGCGATCTCGTCGTAGACCTTGTCGATCGCTTCGCCATACCAGGCGATGCAGCGTGCTGTCGCGGCGACGTCGACCGCCAGGCTGTACTGCACCGGCTTGCCCATGTCGAGCGTCTCGAGCAACGCCAGTTCGGAGCCGGCCGCGGTGATCTGCTCGGCAAATTTCTGCAGCACCTTCTTGCGTGCTGCCGGCGACTTGCCGGCCCAGCGCCGGTCGTCGAAGGCCTGGCGGGCGCTCGCCACCGCGCGATCGATGTCGGCCTCGCGGCAACGCGCGACCGGGCACAACTCACGACCGTCGATCGGCGAACGCTTGTCGAAGGTTTCTTCACCGAGCGCGGGATGGCGTTCGCCGCCGACGAACATCCGTCCATCGAGGCTCAGCTTGGCAGCCGCACCGTGCCAGTCGATCGGTTCGTGTTTGCGGTTGCTGCTCATGATCGGCGCCTCCGGGCAATGCTCAGAGGCCGATCATCGCTCAATTGCTCAGCGGTCCCGGGCCGCCTGCGCAATATCGCGTTGCCGCTGGCGCTCGGCGCGCACGATCATGATGGTCGCGATCACCACCGCAATCGCGACCAGCGCGATGATCACCGTCGCGACCGCATTGACGCCGGGGTTCAGGCCCAGCCGCGCACGCGAGAAGATTACCAGCGGCATCGTCGTCGAACCGGGTCCCGAAAGAAACGCCGCGAGCACGACATCGTCGAGCGACAGCGTGAAGGTCAGCAGCCAGGCCGAGACCAGCGACTGCGAGATCATCGGCAGCGTGACCAGGGCAAACACCTGCGACGGCCGCGCGCCGAGGTCCATTGCCGCTTCCTCGAGTTGCGGATTCAGTTCGCGCAACCGGGCCTGGATGACGACGGTGGCATAGGCCATGCCGATCAGCAGGTGGCCGAGCAGGATGGTGCCCATGCCGCGTTCCGGATAACCGGTCGCGCGTTGCAGCGCCACCATCATCAGCAGCAGCGACAGGCCGATCACGACCTCGGGCATCACCAGCGGCGCGGTCACCATGCCGGTGAACAAGCCGCGGCCGGTGAAGCGCTTGTAGCGGACCAGCGCAACGGCGGCGAGGGTGCCGAGGACGATCGCCCCGGTTGCGCTCATGAAGGCGATCTTGATGCTCAGCCACAGGCCGGCGAGGATCTCGTTGTCCTCGAGCAGCGAGACATACCACTTGAAGGTGAAGCCGGCCCAGGTATTCGGGATCGGCGAATCGTTGAACGAATAGACGATCAGCGCGACGATCGGCAGGTACAGAAAGCCGTAGCCGGCGATCAGCCAGAATTTCGACAGCCCGCCGGTGAAGCGCGGGCCGAACAGTGTGCCGCGCCGGCTCATGACCGCGCCTCCTCGCCCTTGCTCTGGATGTGGCTGAACAGCATCATCGGCAGCAGGATCAGCAGCACGATCACGACCGCGACGCTGGACGCCATCGGCCAGTCGTTGTTGCTGAAGAATTCATCCCACAACACGCGGCCGATCATCAGCGTCTGCGGCCCGCCGAGCAGTTCCGGGATCACGAATTCACCGATGCACGGAATGAAGACCAGCATCGAGCCGGCAACGATGCCGGATTTCGACAGCGGCACCGTGATGCGCCAGAACGCGACTGCCGGCGTCGCGCCGAGGTCGTTGGCGGCCTCGAGCAGCCGCAGGTCCATCTTCGACAGGTTCGCGTACAGCGGCAGGATCATGAACGGCAGATAGGTGTAGACCATGCCGATCACGAGCGAGAACGGCGTATTCATGAAGCGGCCGTCGCCGCTGATCATGCCGCCGGCCTGCAGCAGCTGGTCGAGGCCGGTCGCGAGCAGGAAGTCGGCCACCAGGCCGCCTTCGCTGAGCAGCCCCTTCCAGGCATAGACGCGCAGCAGGAACGAGGTCCAGAACGGCAGCATCACCAGCATCAGCAGCGCCGGCTGCCACTGCTGCTTCGCGCGCGCCATGAAATAGGCGAACGGGTAACCGATCGCCAGGCAGCAGACGGTCGTGATCGCCGCGTATTTCAGGCTCGACAGATAGGTCAGGACATACAGGTCGTCCTGCGTGATGAACAGGTAATTGCCGAAGCGGATGCTCAGCTGCAGCACGCCGTCGGCATAACGCAGCAGGTCGCTGAAGGTGACGCCAAGCATCTCCGAGACGCTGATCCGCAGCACGATCAGGAACGGCAGCATGAAGAAGACCAGCAGCCAGAGGTACGGCACGCCGATCACCCAGCGACGGCCCGAAAAACCCGGCAGCCGCCAGCGGCGGCGGCCAGGTGGGGTCGCGGCGCCGGACGTCGCGATGACGGTCTCGCGGCTCATCACTGCGTCAGCACCACCGCGGCCGAGTCGCTCCAGCTGGCCCAGCCGGTCTCGCCGGTGGCCAGCCGGTCACCGCGCACCCGGTCGGCATTCGCTTCGCTGACCTTCAGCATCTGGCCACTTGCCAGCTGCAGGTGGTAGACCGACTGGGCGCCGAAATAGCTCGTATCCCTGATCGTGCCGCGCACCCGGTTGTGCGGCCCGGCCGGCTCGCTGCGGCCGAGGCGGATCTTTTCCGGACGGATCGCCACCGCGACCGGCATGCCGCGGTGCGCGGTCACGCCGCGGCCGATCAGGTGGCTGCAGTCGGCACATTCGATGATGCAATGGTCGGCGGCATCCTCGACCAGCGTGCCGTCCATCAGATTCACGTTGCCGATGAAGTCGGCGACGAAACGGTTTGCCGGCGATTCGTAGATGTCGGCCGGTGGCCCGACCTGCAGCACCCGGCCTTCACTCATCACCGCGATGCGGTCGGCCATCGTCATCGCCTCTTCCTGGTCGTGGGTGACCATCAGGCAGGTCACGCCGACGTCCTTGATGATGTGGGTCAGCTCGATCTGCGTTTCCTCGCGCAGCTTCTTGTCGAGTGCGCCGAGCGGCTCGTCGAGCAGCAGCAGTTGCGGCTGCTTGGCCAGGCTGCGCGCCAGCGCGACACGTTGCTGCTGGCCGCCCGACAGCTGGTGCGGCTTGCGTTTGGCATACGGCACCAGCTGGACCAGCTTCAGCATCGCATCGACCTGCTCGGCGATCTTGTCCTTCGGCAACCGGTCGCGCTTCAGTCCGAATGCGATGTTGTCCCACACCGTCAGGTGCGGAAACAGCGCATACGACTGGAACATCATGTTGATCGGCCGCTCGTACGGCGGCCGGTCGGCCAGATCCTGGCCGTCGAGCACGATGCGCCCGGAGGTCGGCGTCTCGAAGCCGGCGAGCATGCGCAGCAAGGTCGACTTGCCGCAGCCGGACGAGCCGAGCAGCGCAAAGATCTCGCCTTGCGGGATATTCAACGAGACATGGTTAACCGCGACGGCACCGCCGCCGAAGTCCTTCACCAGGTCGACAATCTGCAGATACGCCGCCGGCGCGGCGCTGGCCCCTGACATCGATTCCCTCCGACAACGTGCACGGTCCGGCGCGGCGCGTCAGGCACGCCGGCACCGGACCGATTCGATCAAAGCCCTGACTTGAAGGTCGTGAAGGCCCGCGTCATCGCACGCCGGACGTCGTTGGTCATCGAGTCGGGTGCTTCCATGCGGGCCATGTCCTCGTCGCTCAGGAAAACCGTCGGATTGTCCGCGATCTCCTTCTTCACGAACTTGCGCGATTCCTTGTTCGGGTTCGCATAGAAAACCTTGTTCGTCAGCGACGCATGGACTTCCGGGCGCAGGATGTAGTTGATGAACTTGTGCGCATTCTCCGGATGCGGCGCATCCTTCGGGATCACCATCACGTCGAAGATCAGCACCGCGCCGGTTTTCGGAACCAGCACCTCGATCTTCTGGCCTGTCTTGCCATCGATCGCACGCTGGCGGGCGATGCTCATGTCGCCCGACCAGCCGAGCGCGACGCAGATCGAGCCGTTGGCCATGTCGTTGATGTAGCCCGACGAGCTGAACAGCGTCACGTGCGGACGGATCGATTTCAGCAGCGGCCCGACCTCCTTGTAGTCGGCGACATTCTTGCTGAAGCCCGGCTTGCCGAGGTAGCGCAGCGCCGCCGGAATCACCTCGGTGGCGGAATCGAGCACGCTGACGCCGCAGCTTTTCAGCTTCGACACATATTCGGGCTTGAAGATCAGGTCCCAGGCGTTTTCCGGCATCGGCATGTTGCCGAGCGCCGCCTTGACCTTGTCGACATTGATGCCCACCGTCGTATAGCCCCACAGCCAGACGACCGCATGCTGGTTGCCCGGATCGAGCTTGGCCACCTGCGCCTGCACCGACGGCTGCAGGTTCTTCAGATTCGGGATCTTGCTCTTGTCGAGTTTTTGCAGCAGCCCGCCTTCGGCCTGCACCTTGGCCCAGTAGACGGTCGGCACAACGATGTCGTAGCCCGATTTGCCGGCAACCAGCTTGGCGTGCAGGATTTCGTTGTTGTCGAAATTGTCGTAGCGGACCTTGATGCCGGTTTCCTTCTCGAAATTGGCAATCGTGTCGTCGGCTATGTAGTCCGACCAGTTGTAGATGTTGAGCACCTTCGGCTCGGCGGCGCTGGCCGGCACGGCCGACAGGCTTGCGCTTGAAGCGGCAAACAGCGCCACCACGCTGGCAAACATGTTGTTCCGGAAACGGGTTTTCATGGCTCGTCCTTTTGTCGAAGTCAACAGGTATCGGTTCGTCTGACGCGAACTCCAGGTTGCAAGTCTAGCCACCCTCGGCGGGCGGCTGTCCACGGCAGCGTCCGCACGGGCTGCATCAGCGGCAACCCGCAATCGCCGTGCCAGACGCCGTGGCTCAGACGGCGCCGCGGCGCTTCAGTTCCTCGAGCGTGCGGTCGAGTGCGGTGCGGATCAGCCCGACCATCTCGTCGATCTGCGCTCGCGTGATCACCAGCGGCGGCGCGATGATCATCCGGTCACCGACCGCCCGCATCACCAGGCCGATCTCGAAACAGATCGTCCGGCAGATCATCCCGACGTCGACGTCAGAGTCGAAACAGGTCGAATTTGCCTTGTCCTTGACCAGCTGCATCGCGGCCATCAGCCCGCAGCTCTGCACTTCGCCGACCAGCGGGTGGTTCTCGATCGCGGCCAGACCTTCGGCCAGATAGGGGCCAACATCGTCGCGCACCCGCTCGACCAGGCCTTCGCGCCGGATCAGCCGCAGGTTTTCGACCGCGACCGCACAGGCCACCGGGTGCCCGCTGTAGGTGTAGCCGTGGTTGAATTCGCCGCCTTCCTCGATCAGCACCCGGGCGACCTTGTCGCCGACGAGCACGCCACCGAGCGGGATATAGCCGGAGGTGATGCCTTTTGCGAAGGTCATCAGGTCCGGCTTGAAACCCATCGTCTGGCAGCCGAACCAGTTGCCGGTGCGGCCGAAACCGCAGATCACTTCGTCGGAGATCAGCAGGATGCCGTACTTGTCGCAGATGCGCTGGATCTCGGGCCAGTAACTCGCCGGCGGCACGATCACGCCGCCGGCGCCCTGCACCGGCTCGCCGATGAAGGCGGCGACCTTGTCGGCGCCGATCTTCAGGATCCGCGCCTCCAGCCACGAGGCCGCCTTGCGGCCGAATTCCTCGCGGTCGGTGCCCTGGCCGACGCCGAACCAGAACGGCTGCTCGATGTGGCTGATGCCGGGGATCGGCAGCCCGCCTTGTTCGTGCATGCCGCTCATGCCGCCGAGCGAGGCGCCGGCCATCGTCGAGCCGTGGTAGGCGTTGTTGCGGCTGATGATGTGCTGCCGCGCCGGCTGCCCCTTGATGTCCCAGTAGCGGCGAACCATGCGGACGATCGTGTCGATCGATTCGGAGCCCGAGCCGGTGAAGAAGCTGTGGCTGAATCCGGGCGGCGAGATCTCGGCAAGCAGTTCGGCGAGCTCGATCGCGCGCGGATTGCTGGTCTGGAAAAAGCTGTTGTAGAACGGCAGCTCCTTCAGCTGCCGCGTCGCCGCATCGATCAGCTCCTCGCGCCCATAACCGACATTGACGCACCACAGCCCGGACATCGCGTCGAGCATCTTGTGCCCTTCGCTGTCCCACAAATAGATGTTGTCGCCCTTGACGATCACCCGCGACCCCTTCGCCGCCAATGCCTTGAAGTCGGTGAACGGATGCAGAAAGTGCGCCGCATCGGCGGCCTGCCAGTCGGCTGTGCTGCGCTCGGAAGAAGTGGTCGTTTCGGCCATGAAGGTCAGTGAAAAAGTACGGTTTTCAGGTAAGCGAGCGCAGCGAAGCGTTTATCAAGCCACCCCCGAGGATCCGGCTCTGCCGGGCCGATGGGGGGCGCCCCTTGGGGGCAGGAGCGCAGCGACTGGGGGGCCCTATACATGGAGGAGAAGGTGCTCCCGCTCCCACGGCGAGATCACCTTCATGAATTCGGCATATTCGACCTCCTTGACCTCGGTGTAGACGGTCACGAAGGCGCGGCCGAGTACGTCGGCGAGGTCGGTTTCGTCGCGCAGCAGCGCCAGCGCCTCGCCGAGGCTGCGCGGCAGCCCGTAGTCGCCGAGGTAGGCGTCGCCCTTGCATTCCGGCGTCGGCTCGATCTGTTTCTTGATCCCGAGATAGCCACAGGCCAGCGTTGCGGCGAGCGCGGCATACGGGTTCGCGTCGGCGCCGCTGACGCGGTTCTCGACCCGCCGCGCGACCGGCGTCGCAACCGGCGAACGGATGCCGACGGTGCGGTTGTCGGTGCCCCACTGGATATTGATCGGCGCAGCCGTCGAACGCACCAGCCGCCGGTAGCTGTTGACATACGGCGCGAAGATCGCCATCGCCGCCGGCACATACTTTTGCAGGCCGCCGATATACCAGTAGAACTCCTTGCTCGGGCTGCCGTCCTCGTTGCTGAAGATGTTGCGGCCGCTCGCCTTGTCGACGATGCTCTGGTGCACGTGCATCGAGCTGCCCGGCTCGCCGGCGATCGGTTTCGCCATGAAGGTCGCGAACATGTCGTGGCGCATCGCCGCCTCGCGCAGCGTGCGCTTGAAGAAGAACACCTCGTCGGCCAGTCCGAGCGGATGGGCGTGGAAGAAGTTGATCTCCATCTGGCCGGCACCGATCTCGTGGATCAGCGTGTCGACATTCAGCTGCATCTTCTCGCAGTACGAATAGACATCCTCGAACAGCGGATCGAATTCGTTCACCGCATCGATCGAATACGCCTGGCGCGAGGTTTCGGCGCGGCCGCTGCGGCCGATCGGCGCCTTCAGCGGCACGTCGGGGTCGGGGTTGCGGGCAACCAGGTAGAACTCGAGCTCAGGTGCCACGATCGGCTCCCAGCCTTCGGCGGCGTACAGGTCGCAGACGTGGCGCAGCACCGAACGCGGCGCGAACGGGATCAGCTTGCCGTTCTTGTCGAAGCAGTCGTGGATGACCTGCGCGGTCGGATCGCTGGCCCACGGCACGATGCGCACCGAGCTCGGATCCGGGCGCAGGTGCATGTCCTGGTCGGTCGGGCTGATCACGTCGTAATAAGGCCCCTCGGTCGGAAATTCGCCGGTCACGCCCATCGCGACGACCGCCTCCGGCAGCCGCATGCCGCGGTCCTCGGTGAACTTGCCGCGCGGCATGATCTTGCCGCGCGCGACGCCGGTCAGGTCGGGCACCAGGCACTCGACCTCGGTGACGCCATGCTCGTCGAGCCACTGCTCGAGTTCGCTGAAGGTGAAATTGTCTCGGGAGACCATGGAAAGATGCCTTGAAAAACGACGCGCTGAGACGCCGGGCCGTCAGCGGCCGGAAGAGGGCGCCGCAGCGTCAGCGGTGACCCGTTGCCTGCGGTGCGCCGCGCAGGCCGCTCCGAAGGCCTTGAACAGCCGGACCGAATCGGGATTGTCGACGGCCTGCCATTCCGGGTGCCATTGCACACACAGGTTGAAGGCGGCCGCACTCGGCATCGAGAAGGCCTCGACGAGGCCATCGGGCGCTGTCGCCTCGACACGCAAGCCGTCGGCGAGCCGGCCGACGCCCTGGCCGTGCACCGAATTGACGTGGATGCTGCCGCGGCCCAATACCTCCTCGAGCAGCCCGCCGGGAACGACCTCGATCGGATGTGCCACGCCATACACCTCGGCCGCCGGGGCACCGCTGCGGCCGCCGGCGCCGCGATGTTCGTGGCGCCCGGGGCTCAGCTGAACCGCCTGCAGCAGGCTGCCGCCGAGCGCGACATTCGTTTCCTGCAGGCCGCGGCAGATCGCCAGCAGCGGGATGCCGCGCTGCAGGCAGCTGCGGATCAGCGGCAGCGTCCAGACATCGCGCTCGCGGTCGAGCGGCAGGCTCGGGTCGAGCACCTCCTCGCCGAAATGTTCCGGATGGACATTCGACGGCGAGCCGGTCAGGAAGACGCCGTCGGCCAGTGCGAGGTAGCTGTCGATCTCGTCGGCTGATGCGCTCGGAATCACCAGCGGCAGGCCGCCGGCGATCCGCACCGCCTCGACATATTTCTTGCCGACGACATGGAACGGATGCTCGCCGAGCAGACGGTTGCACGCCGGCACCAGCACGACCGGCGCGGCCGATCGGCCGCTGTCCTGATCCGCAAACGGTGGGTGAGGGTGGTTCAAAGGCGCTCTCTCGGCGGCATCAGGCCGCGCGGCGGATCGCCTTCGCGACCGCGTCGACGATCCGTTCGATTTCTTCAGGCTCGATTATCAGCGGTGGCGACAGTGCGACGGTGTCGCCGGTCGTGCGGACCATCACGCCTTGTTCCCAGCAATCGAGAAAAACCGAAAACGCGCGATTGCCCGGTTCGCCGGCAATCGGCTCGAGCTCGATGCCGGCCACCAGCCCGATGTTGCGGATGTCGATCACGTTCGGCAACTCGCGCAGACCGTGCACTGCGGCTTCGAACTGCCCCTCGAGCCGGCTGCCGCGGGTCAGCAGATCTTCTTCGGCATAGGTGTCGAGCGTGCCGAGGCCGGCGGCGCAGGCCAGTGGGTGGCCCGAATAGGTATAGCCGTGGAAAAACTCGATCAGGTGCGGCGGGCCCGACATGAAGGCATCGTGAATGAAGCTGCGGGCAAATACCGCACCCATCGGCACGCTGCCGTTGGTGATGCCCTTGGCCACCGTCATCAGGTCCGGGGTGACGCCGAAACGGCTTGCCGCAAACGGCGCACCGAGGCGGCCGAAACCGGTGATCACCTCGTCGAAGATCAGCAGGATGCCGTGTTTGTCGCAGATCTCGCGCAGCCGCTGCAGGTAGCCCTGTGGCGGGATCAGCACGCCGGTCGAACCGGCGACCGGCTCGACGATCACCGCGGCGATCGTCGATGCATCGTGCAGCGCGATCAGCCGCTCGAGGTCGTCGGCCAGTTCGGCCCCGTGCGCAGGCTGCCCCTTGCTGAATGCATTGCGCTGCAGGTCGTGGGTATGGCGGATGTGATCGACGCCGCCGAGCAATTGGCCGAACATCTTGCGATTCGCAACGATGCCGCCGACCGAGATGCCGCCGAAATTGACGCCGTGGTAGCCGCGCTCGCGGCCGATCAGCCGCGTGCGCTGGCCTTCGCCGCGTACCCGGTGGTAGGCGATTGCCATCTTCAATGCGGTCTCGACCGCCTCGGAGCCGGAGTTGGCGTAGAACACCTTGTCGAGCCCGGGCGGCGTGATCTTGACCAGCCGCTCGGCGAGCTCGAAGGCCTTCGGGTGCCCCATGTTGAACGGCGGCGCGTAGTCCATCTCGGCGGCCTGGCGCTGGATCGCGTCGACGATCTTCGGCCGCCCATGGCCGGCATTGACGCACCACAAGCCGGCCACGCCATCGAGTACGCGGCGGCCTTCGGGCGTCGTGAAATACATGCCGGACGCTTTCTCGAGCAGGCGCGGCGACTGCTTGAACTGGCGGTTTGCGGTAAACGGCATCCACAAGGCATCCATCTTCCGTGGCGCGGCCGGTTCGGCGGCTGCCGCTGTGTTGTGGTTCTTCTGGTCGATCTTCTCGTCGTACATGGCGCTCCCTTGTGGTGCATTCGGGCAATGCGGCAGTCTACGGCGTCCGCGGCCGCTGCGCCCGAGACCATCAAGGATCGAAGGCGTTCAGAATGCGGCCAATGAATCAACAGCAAAAGCCGGTGCTGGTGCTGCAGCACCTGCCAGACGACGGGCCGGCCTATCTGGCGACCTGGCTTGCCCAGCAGCGCGAGACAATGGACCTGCGCGACCACGGCGACGCCTACCCCCGCGACCTGTCCGGACACAGCGCATTGGCGGTGCTCGGCGGCGAGATGAGCGCCAACGACGATCTGCCGGCGCTGCGCCGCGGCGAAGCGCTGATCCTCGATGCGATGGACCGCGGCGTGCCGGTGATCGGCCACTGCCTCGGCGGGCAGCTGATGGCGCGCGCACTCGGCGCGCGGGTCGGTGCGTCGCGCTGGCCGGAAATCGGCTGGCACCGGCTCGACTGGGCCGAACAGTCGGGCGACTGGTTCGGTGATGCAGCGCAGTCGGATCCGGAGATTTTCCAGTGGCACGGCGAAGCCTTCGAACTGCCGCACGGCGCGGTCTGGCTGGCCGGCAATGCGGCCTGCCGCAACCAGGCATTTGCCATCGGCCCGCACCTGGCGATGCAGTTCCACATCGAGCTCGATCTGGCCAAGCTGAAGGTCTGGACCACCGGACACGACCCGGCGCGCCATCTTCGCGACGGCATGCCGGATGCGCAGATACAGAGCACGGTGGCGATCCACGAACGTGCCGCTGCCCGGCTCGCGGCGCAGCAGCGGGTTGCCGCAACCATCTACGCGCGCTGGCTCGGCAACCGTCGCTGAGAGCCATTTCATATCAGACAGCGCGTATTCCGCATTGTGCAAAAGGCGGATGCTGCGCCGCAGCACCACGCTCTCACTTTGTGAGAAGATCGTTCCGCATCATGGGACCTTGAACGCAAGTCGTTGATTTAAAACGAAAAGATTTTTAGTCTTATATAAGACATAAGTCTTCACAAGCGCCGCGCAGCCAGCTAGCATTGAAGCCAACAGATCGACGTTTTTTTCTTCAACCAGTCACGCAAGGAGATTCCATGACGACACAGACCCGCGAACAGCAGATTGCCGCCCTCGAGAAGGACTGGGCCGGAAACCCGCGCTGGAAAGGCATCAAGCGTGGCTACAGCGCGGCCGACGTCGTGCGCCTGCGTGGCTCGCTGCAGATCGACAACACGCTGGCCAAGCGCGGTGCCGAAAAGCTGTGGAACATGATCAACACCGAGCCGTTCGTCAACACGCTCGGCGCGTTGACCGGCAACCAGGCGATGCAGCAGGTCAAGGCCGGGCTGAAGGCAATCTACCTGTCGGGCTGGCAGGTCGCCGGTGATGCCAACAGCAACGGCGAGATGTACCCGGACCAGTCGCTGTATTCGGTCGACTCGGTGCCGAAGGTCGTCCGCAAGATCAACGCGACCTTCAAGCGTGCCGACGAGATCCAGTGGAGCGAAGGCAAGGACGACATCGACTATTTCGCGCCGATCGTGGCCGATGCCGAAGCCGGTTTCGGCGGCGTGCTGAATGCCTTCGAGCTGATGAAGGCGATGATCGAGGCCGGTGCCGCCGGTGTGCACTTCGAGGACCAGCTCGCCGCAGCGAAGAAGTGCGGCCACATGGGCGGCAAGGTGCTGGTGCCGACGCGGGAAGCGGTCAGCAAGCTGGTTGCCGCGCGCCTCGCGGCCGACGTGATGGGCGTGCCGACGATCCTGCTGGCCCGCACCGACGCCGAAGCCGCGGATCTGGTGACGAGCGACGTCGACCCGCTCGACGCGCCGTTCTTCACCGGCGAGCGCACCGTCGAGGGCTTCTACCGCAGCAAGAACGGCATCGACCAGGCGATCGCCCGCGGCCTTGCCTATGCCGAATATGCCGACCTGATCTGGTGCGAGACCGGCACGCCGGACCTCGAGTTCGCGAAGCAGTATGCCGACGCGATCCACGCCAAGTTCCCGGGCAAGCTGCTGGCCTACAACTGCTCGCCGAGCTTCAACTGGAAGAAGAACCTCGACGACGCGACGATCGCGAAGTTCCAGCGTGAACTCGGCGCGATGGGCTACAAGTTCCAGTTCATCACGCTGGCCGGCTTCCACGCGCTGAACTACGGCATGTTCGACCTGGCCTACGGCTATGCGCGCAACAACATGACCGCCTTCGTCGAACTGCAGCAGAAGGAATTCGCCGCCGCCGAGCGTGGCTTCACCGCGGTCAAGCATCAGCGCGAAGTCGGCACCGGTTATTTCGACTCGGTGACGACGACGATCGAAGCCAATGCATCGACCGCCGCGCTGAAGGGCTCGACCGAGGACGAGCAGTTCTTCGAAGAGAAGAAACACGGCTGATCGCGAGGACCGGCACGACCGGTTCCCGCATATGGCTTGAAGATGCCGCCAGTCCGATCGGGCTGGCGGCTTTTTTTGTGGGAGGGGCTTCAGCCCCGCTTCGGGCTTGTGCCATGGTCGCAAATCGGGGCTGAAGCCCCTCCCACGGAAATCGGCGCCCCAGCCTTGAGCCGCGCCGAGGTAATCCTTCTTGTGGGAGGGGCTTCAGCCCCGATTCGGGCTGGTGCAATGGGTGTAGATCGGGGCCGAAGCCCCTCCTGCAGAAGAGGCGCTTCAGCTTCGTGCCGCCACCACCGGCGCAGCCCGCCGCACCTTGCCGACCGCGCGGGGCTTGCGGGCCGGTTCGCTGAGTACATCGATCGTCACCGAGCCGTCGTAGGCGGCGAGCACCAGGTCGCGCATGTGCAGCAGGTGTTCGCGCCAGAAGCGCTCGGTCGCGACCGCATCGCCGCTGCGCATCAATTCCACCGCCTGCTCGCGGCTGCGGATGCTTTGCTGGCGCAGCTTGTCGACGCTGGCGCGGGTGATCGTCCGTTCGGTCACATCCTCGTGCTGGCGGCGGATGATGTCGAAGATCAGCGACGCCAGCAGGTCGAGCGTGCGGTTGCCGCAATGGCGGGTGATCAGCAGCGAAAACTCGGCGCTCAGGTCGGCATAACGAATCAGGTCGCTGCGTGCCGCCTCCTTCGCTTCGGCAATGTTCGCTTCGAGCTCGGCGATCGCGGCCGGATCATGGTGGACCGCCAGCATGCCGGCCGCCGGCGGCTCGAAAATCGTTCGTGCCAGCCAGACGTCCTGCAGCGTCGTTCCCTGCACCTGCAGAAAGACGCCGACCTGGCGCGCAACCGCGCCGAGGTCGATCGTGCTGACCCGCGCACCGCCGTGTTTGCCGCGGCTGATCGAGATCAGCGATTCCGATTCGAGCAGCCGCAAGGCTTCGCGCATCGTCGGCCGCGAGATCGCGAATTCGGTCTGCAGCACGCTTTCCGGATGCAGCTTGTCGCCGGGTTTCAGCCTGCCGGTGACGATCTGGTGCCGCAGTTCCGCGGCCACCCGTTCGGCGGCCTTCGGTGGCTTGCCATTGAGTTGGGCTGCGGCCGCTCGGCGGATCGGCGTCGGATTCGGCATGCGTGATGTTCTGGTACTCGTCGGGTGGCCGTTTATAGCCCGATCCGATGGGGTGCGGCCGACTGCCATGATGGTCGATCAATGGGCGGCAACGGCCTTCGCCGCGATGAAGCGGTCGATCTCGTCATCGCTGAAGCCCTGCTCGTGCAGCACCTCGCGGGTATGCGCGCCGAGCCCCGGTGGCGGATTGCCGACCGGAGCGATCTCGCCATCGAAACGCACCGCCCGCGCCACCGTCTTGACGCTGCCGAACTCCGGGCTGCTGTATTGCTGGACGATGCCCGAGGCCAGGATCTGCGGATGTTCGCCCAGTTCGAGCAGCGTATTGACCGGAGCAAACGGCACGCCGGCGGCGAGAAAGGCCTGCTCCCAGTCGGCACGCGGCCGCGCCGCGAGCAGCGGCCGCAGGATTGCCATCAGCGCGTCGTAGCGGCCGCGGCGGCCGGCATTGCTTGCATAGTCAGGATGCTCGGCGAGTTCGGGCCGCTCGATCGCGACACAGAACTGCTGCCACAACTTGTTGTTGCCGCAGGCGATGAACAGCCAGCCGTCCGATGCCTCGAACGATTCATAGGGCACGTTGTCCGACATCGCATGCGCCGACGCCGGCGCCGCATTCGTGTTCTGCGCCGCCCATGCGCGTTGCAGTCCCCAGGCCTGCAGCGCCATTGCCGAATCGGCCAGGCAGGCTTCGACATGGCTGCCGCGGCCGGTCGTCTGCCGCTCGATGATCGCGGCGAGGATGCCTGAGAAGGCATTCTGTCCGGTCGTGAAATCGATCAGCGGGATGTTGATGCGCGCCGGCGCAGGCTCACCGGGCTGCGGAATCTTCATCATCCCGCTGAAGGCCTGCATCATCGGGTCGTAGCCGCGCGCATGGGCCAGCGGGCCGGTCTCGCCGAAGGCCGAGATCGTGCAATAGATCAGCTTCGGATTGAGCTCCTGCAACTGCCGGTAGCCGAGCCCGAGCCGCTCCATCACGCCGGCGCTGAAATTTTGCAGCACGACGTCGCAGTTCGACGCCATCCGCCGCACGATCGCGCTGCCGTCCTTGCTTTTCAGGTCGACGACGACGCTGCGCTTGTTGCGGTTGACGACGAGGAACAACGTGCCGGACCCAGGCTCGCCGGTGTGGAAGGGCTGCCAGTTGCGCGAGTCGTCGCCCTTCAGCGGCTCGATCTTGATCACGTCGGCGCCGTAGTCGGCGAGCAGCTGCCCGCAATGCGGCCCGGCAAAGATCGTCGAGAAGTCCAGGACCTGGATGCCTGCCAAGGGTTTCATGCGTCTGTGCCGGATGGGTTGCGCTCGCGCCGGCAAGCCGGCCACGACTGGCCAGCTTAATTGGTTAGACATTAGATGGCAAACGAGGGAAAACGCTCATCCTAAATAGTTGACTATTTAAGCTCCGCTTCGATAATAGGTAGACATTTGAAGGGCCTGTCGGGGCCCGCATCGGGAGCGACGATTGAACTGGCCCACGGTGATCTTCAGCGAGGAGGTGATGCGCGAGGGCTTCGGCATCGCCGATGCCGGGATCCCGCTCGCAGCGCGCATCGAACTGCTCGAGGCGCTGTCGGATACCGGGTTGCAGCGCATCACCGTCGGCGCCTTCGTCAGCCCGCGTTATGTGCCGCAGATGGCCTGCTTCGAGGAACTGCTGGCAGCGATCAGGCCGCGTCCTGGCGTGCAATACCTGACCTTCACGCACAACCGGAAGGCACAGTTGAAGGCGCTGCAGTTCTCGCCGCCGCTGACGGTCGAGCAGGATGTCTGCACGCTGTTCCAGGACATCTGCGACGTCCACCAGCGGCGCAACATGAACCGCTCGATCGAGCAGGGCATGGCCGGCTGGACCGAGACGATCGCCGAGGCGCGCGGGCGCGGCCTGACGCGCGCACGCGCCGGCATCGCATCGGCATGGGGCTCGAATTTTCTCGGCCGCTTCTCACAGGACTACCGTCTGTGGTCGCTGGCCCAGCAGATCGATGCGCTGCAGGCGGCCGGCCTGGAAGTCGTCGAGATCGGCCTGCACGATTCGCAGAGCTTCTGCCTGCCGCACGAGATGGAAGCCGACATCCGCGAGATCAAGCGCCGCTGGCCGGCGGTGAAGCATTTCCACCTGCACATGCACGATGCGCGCGGCATGGCGCTGCCGTGCATCTATGCCGCGCTGCGCAATCTCGACGCCAGCGACACCGTGCTGATCGAGGGCACGCTCGGCGGCATCGGCGGCGGCCAGTATTGCGGCAACGGCATTGCCTCGGGTATGGCGCCGACCGAAGACCTGCTGCACATGCTCGAAGGCATGGGCATTCCGACCGGTGTCGACCTCGACAAGATCATCGACTGCGTCTGGTTGCTCGAACGCATCGTCGGCCAGCCGGCCTTCGGCCATGTGTCGAAAGCCGGCCCGCGGCCGCAGCGGCCGGCCGAGTTCTACGACCCGAACCTGCCGGCGGTCGAGACGCTGCAGGCCGCGCGCCACTTCCGGCTCGGCGCAGCCGCCGGCACCGGCGACAGCTATTCACCGTGGAAGCACCCAATCACCGGCCCGTGGTTCACGGGCCCAGAACACGCGAAGGCGTGAACCCCATCGCGCCGATCGGCGCCAGCAAGGAAACACCATGAACTTCAGCCTCGACGACAACCAGATCATGATCCGCGACTCGGTGCGTGACTTCGCCGAGAAGGAACTGCTGCCGAAGTACCAGCACTGGGATCGCAGCGGCGAATGGCTGACCGACGACTACATCAGGAAGATCGTCGACATGGGACTGCTGCGCCTGCGCCTGCCCGAGGAATACGGCGGCCAGGGTTATTCATTCGTCGACTGCGGCATCGTCTGCGAGGAGATCGGCCGGGCCGACCACCAGATCCGCTACATCATCTCGAATGCGATCCACCTCGGCGAGATGGCATCGTCGATGCACCCGTCGCTGCAGAAGGAATGGATTCCGCGCATTGCCAACGGCGAGATGATGTCGCTTGCCTTCACCGAGCCGCGCGGCGGCGCCGACGCCGGCAACATCACGACCAAGGCGGTACGTGACGGCGACCACTGGGTGCTGAACGGCGAGAAGACCTCGATCACCTTCACCGGTGTCTCGAAAGTCGTTTTCGTTTCGGCGCGCACCGGCCGGCCCGGCCCGCGCGGCCTGTCCTTTTTCTGCGTGCCGACCGACACGCCCGGGCTGACGACCAGCAACTTCGAGCGGATGGGCCAGAAGCTCGATCGCGGCGGCAGCATGTTCTTCGACAACGTGCGCGTGCCGGCGATCAACATGATCGGCAAGGAGAACGAAGGCTTCATCTGGGCGATGACGATCATCGGCTACAACCGCAATTTCGTGCCGCTGGCCTGCATCGGCGCGGCGCAGAAGTCGCTCGAAGAGACGATGGATTACCTGAAGCAGCGCCAGATCATGGGCCGCTCGGCAACCAAGTGGCAGGGTGTCTCGCAGGAACTCGCGGTCTGCGCAACCCAGCTCGAAGCGGCGCGCATGCTTTGCTACAAGGCGCTGTCGCTGAAGGACAAGGGCCTGCGCCACGATGCCGAGTCGTCGATGGCCAAGTGGTGGGGCGTCAAGGTCGCCAACGAGGTGCTCTACACCTGCATGCGGCTGAACGGCCACTACGGCTGGGCCAAGGACCTGCCGCACGAGCAGCGGCTGCGCGACTGCCTCGGGATGGAATCCGCCGACGGCCCGCGCGAAGTCCACCTCGGCATCATCGCCCGCGACATCCTCGGCAAGGATTTCGCACCGTTCTGACCGCACGCATCGCGCCGGCGGCACCGTCCGCCGGCCGCGCGCTGCACTGATCAAGGAGCCTGCCGATGGGACCGCTGCATGGCATCAAGGTGATCGAGCTGGCCGGAATCGGCCCTGGTCCGATGGCGGCGATGCTGCTCGCCGACATGGGTGCGACGGTGCTGCGCGTCGACCGCAAGCAGCCGAGCGGCCTCGGCGTGCCGCGGCCGCAGAAATACGATCTGCTGCTGCGCAACCGCCGCTCGGTGCCGGTCGACCTGAAGGACCCGGCCGCGGTCGCCTTCGTGCTCGACCTGATCGACAGCTCCGACATCCTGATCGAGGGTTTTCGTCCCGGCGTCACCGAGCGGCTCGGGCTCGGGCCGGAGATCTGCCTCGAACGCAATCCGAAACTGGTCTACGGCCGCATCACCGGCTGGGGCCAGGACGGCCCGATGGCGCAGGATGTCGGACACGACCTGAACTACATCGCACTGACCGGCGCGTTGCATGCGATCGGCAGGGCAGGGCAGCCGCCGACGCCGCCGATCAACCTGGTCGGCGATTTCGGCGGCGGCACGATGTACCTGGTGATGGGTGTGCTCGCCGCGCTGGTCGAGGCGCGCAGCTCGGGCCACGGCCAGGTCGTCGATGCGGCGATGGTCGACGGTGTCGCCAGCCTGATGACGCAGCCGCAGGGCAGCTTTGCCGCAGGCATCATGAACAACGAGCGCGGCACCAATGTCACCGATTCCGGCGCGCCGTTCTACGAGACCTATCTGTGTTCCGACGGGCGCTATGTATCGCTGGCGGCTGTCGAGACCAGGTTCTACCGCGCCGCGCTGCAGGTGCTGGGGCTGCCGCATCTGCTCGCCACGCAATGGGACCGCGAGACCTGGCCGGCCGCGAAAGCGCAGATCGCCGAAACCTTCCTGACCCGCAGCCGTGACGAGTGGTGCGCCGCCTTCGACGGCATCGAGGCCTGTTTCGCGCCGGTGCTGAGCATCGACGAGGCGCCGAACCACCCACACCTGCGCGCGCGCGGCACCTACCTCGAGATCGACGGCGTCACCCAGCCGGCGCCGGCGCCACGCTTCAGCCGCACGCCGAACGGCGTGCCGAAGCCTTTCCAGCCATGGCAGGCCGACGAGGCCTGGAACATCCTCGCGCCATGGCTCGATGCCGCCGACGTTGCGGCCGCGCGCCGCGCCGGCGTGATCGACTGACACAAAACGAACGCGCGCGGCCGACGCGAAGGGGGGCGCCATGAGACCTTGAACCCGATCGAGACCGACTGCGAGCGAGCTTATCCATTCAGGAGACAACGATGAAACAGATTCAGATTCCCGTGATCCTCCGGCCAGCGTCCAGCCGCCGCCAGCTGTTGCTGGCCGGCTGCGCCGCCGCGATCGCTTCGACGCTGCCGATGCAGACCTGGGCGCAGAGCGACTTTCCAAACCGCCAGATCCGCATCGTCGTGCCGTATTCGCCCGGCACCGGCAGCGACGTGCTGGCACGAACGATTGCGCAGAGCATCACCGAGAAGACCGGCAAGTCGGTGATCATCGAGAACAAGGAGGGCGCCGGCAGCCTGATCGGCACGCAGGAGGTCGCGCGGTCGGCGCCCGACGGCTACACGATCCTGATCGCGGCCAATCCGCTGGTCATCGTGCCGAGCCAGAAGGCGGCGCCGCCCTACGATCCGGTGAAGGATTTTGTCCCGGTCGCGAAGGTCGCGGTGATCCCGCTGGTGCTCGCGGTATCACCCGCGCTGAACATCAACAGCGTGAAGGAGCTGATGGCCCATGCAAAGGCCAATCCGGGCAAGCTGAGTTATGGCTCGTCGGGCCCCGGCACGATCAGCCAGCAGGAAATGGAGCTGTTCAAGCAGGCCGCGAGCCTGGAGATCCAGGAGATTCCGTACAAGAGCACCGCGCAGGCGATGACCGACCTGATCGGCGGCAACCTGCCGCTGTTCCCGGCCGTCGTGCCGCTGGTCGCGCCACACATCCAGTCCGGCCGCGCGAAGGCGATTGCCGTGCTCGACAACCAGCGTTCGCAGCTGCTGCCCGACGTGCCGGCAATCACCGAAGGCGGCGGCATCCCGGGTTATGTGCCGACACCGGTCTGGTATGCCTTCGTCGCGCCGGCAAAAACGCCTGAGGCGGTCATCAACGTGCTGAACGGCTACATCACGACCGCGATGGCGTCGCCCGATGTCAAGACCAAGCTCGCGGGCCTCGGCGCCACACCGGTTTCGGTCACAAACGCGCAGTTCGCGGCCGATCTGAAGGCCGAATACGAGAAGGCCGGTGCGCTGGCGAAGAAGCTCGGCAGCTACAAATGAGCTGTTGAGCCGGGTCGGTGCTCAGGACTGTGGAAGCGGCTGCAGCCGCGATCGACCGGTGATTGCCTCGCCATCATCCCGAATCGGGGCTGAAGCCCCTCCTACGAATTGCCAACAGCCTCGCGCTGCTGTTGTGGGAGCGGCTTCAGCCGCGATTGCCGGTGATTGCGTCGCCATCATCCCGAATCGGGGCTGAAGCCCCTCCTACGAAAAACCGACAGCCTCGGGCAACCTTTGTAGGAGCGGCTTCAGCCGCGATTGCCGGTGATTGCCTCGCGATCATCCCGAATCGGGGCTGAAGCCCCTCCCACGGCAAGACTTCTCCCTCACATCGACGCTTCGAGCATCTCCCGGTAATCGTCGCGCGTGGCCAGCCGCGGCCCGGTCTTGTGGCAGTGGTCGGCCATCGCGCCGTCGATGATGCGCTCGAACATCTCGGCCTTGACGCCCATCGCCGTGAGGCCGCCGGGCAGGCCGAGGCGTTCGTTTTTCTGCTTGATCGCCTCGGCGACCTCGTTGCCATTGGCGCCGCAGCCGGCCAGCCCCATCGCATGGGCGATGCGCTGCAGCCGCCGTTCGCGCTGCATCGACTCGGCCGGCGCATTGAAGCGGATCACCGCCGGCAGGAACACCGCATTCAGCGTGCCGTGGTGCAGCCGCGGATCGACGCCACCGAGGCTGTGGCTCAGCGAGTGCACGCAGCCAAGCCCCTTCTGAAAGGCCATTGCGCCCTGCATGCTGGCGCACATCATTGCCAGCCGCGCATCGCGGTCGCTGCCATCCGTGGTTGCGCGTTCGATGTGGGCCCAGCCGCGCTCGAGGCCATCGAGCGCGATGCCGTCGGCCGGCGGGTTCAGCGCCGGCGCCATGAAGGTCTCCAGGCAATGGGCGATCGCATCCATGCCGGTCGCGGCGGTCAGCAGCGGCGGCAGACCGAGCGTCAGCTCGGGGTCGCAGATCGCGGTTTTCGGCACCAGCGACCAGCTGTGGAAACCGAGCTTGCGGCCATCGTCGACGATGACGATCGCACCGCGCGCCACTTCGCTGCCGGTGCCGGCGGTGGTCGGCACCGCGATCAGCGGCGCGACCTTGTCGGTGATCTTCGGGCTGCCGCCTTCGATCGTTGCATAGGTCTTCAGCGGGCCCGGATGCGTCGCAGCGATCGCGACACCTTTTGCGAGGTCGATGCTCGAGCCGCCGCCGACCGCGATCAGGCCGTCGCAGGCTTCGCGCGTGTAGATCTCGACGGCCGCACGCACGCCGGCTTCGGTCGGATTCGACGGTGTCTGGTCGAAAACGGCATGTTGCATGCCGACAAGTGCAGCCAGCGCCTTGTCGAGCACACCGGCAGCGCGTACGCCCTGGTCGGTCACGACGAGTGGCCGCCGGATGCCGGCCTTCTCGCATTCCTGCGGCAGCAATGCGATCGCGCCGAAATCGAGCTGGACCTGGGTGATGTAGTAGATCAGTGCCATCGTTGCTCCACGGGAGGCTTATGCTTGCCGGCGATCTTAGCCGTCCGCTGACCCGCCCGCGCCGTGACCTTGCACCCGACCCGAACCACCTTGCTGACGCCGCGCATGGCCGGCCTGCTCGACCGCATCCACCGGACGGGTCGGCCGCCGTTCCGCACGCTGCCGCCGGTCGAGGCGCGGCGCGCCTACCAGGCCAGCGCCGAGATTCTCGACCTGCCGCGTGCCGCATTGCCGCGCGTCGGCGAGCTGCGGATACCGGCCGCCGACGGCCATCAGATGCCGGCGCGGCTGTATGCGCCGAGCCGATCGCCCGGGCTGCCGGTGCTGCTGTATCTGCATGGCGGCGGCTTCACGATCGGCGATCTTGAAACCCACGACAGCTTGTGCCGGCAACTCGCGCTGCGCAGCGGCGCAGCGGTGATCGCGCTTGACTATCGGCTGGCGCCCGAACACCCGTTCCCGACCGCGGTCGACGATGGCTGGGCCGCGATGCGCTGGCTGGCCGAACACGCCGGGGAACTCGACCTCGACGGCGCCCGGCTCGCAGTCGGCGGTGACAGCGCCGGCGGCACGTTGGCCGCGGTCGCCGCGCTGCATGCACGAGACATCGGGCTGAAGCTCGCGGCCCAGGTGCTGATCACGCCAGGCACGACGGCCCATGCCGATACGCCGTCGCACCATCTGTTCGCCAACGGCTTTCTGCTCGAGGCCGCCGATATCGCGTGGTTTTTCGACCAGTACATCCCTTATCACCATCGTGGCGACTGGCGGTTTGCGCCGCTGAATGCCGACGATGCCGAAGGCGTCGCGCCAGCCTGCCTGGTGCTCGCCGAATGCGACCCGCTGGTTGACGAGGGTCTCGCCTATGCCGACAAGCTGCGCGCCGCCGGTGTGGCAGTCGAGCTCGAGCTGTACCGCGGCCTGACCCATGATTTCATCAAGATGGGCCGCGCGATCCCGGAGGCGATGGCCGCGCAGACGGCGATCGGCGATTTTCTGCGCGCCTCGTTCACCACCTGAAACCTGACCTTTTCCAAACCGTTGACCATGTCCGACACCAGCCCTGCCAAACGCAGCGATTTCCGCTTTCTCGAACGGCTGCGCGTGCGCTGGGCCGAGATCGACGCGCAGCAGATCGTCTTCAATGGCCACTACCTGATGTATTTCGACACCGCGATCGCCGGCTACTGGCGGGCGATGGCGATGCCGTACCACGAGACGATGGAAGGCCTTGCCGGCGACCTTTATGTGCGCAAGGCGAGCCTCGATTACCTCGGCTCGGCGCGATACGACGATCTGCTCGATGTCGGCCTGCGCTGCCGGCGCATCGGCAACTCATCGATCGTCTTCGACGGTGCGGTGTTGCTGCAGGAGCGGCTGCTGGTCGGCTGCGAACTGGTCTACGTTTTTGCCGATCCGGCGAGCCAGACCTCGAAGCCGGTGCCGCCGGCGCTGCGCGAGGCGCTGCAGGGCTTCGAGGCCGGCGAGACGATGACACGGCTTGAAGTGGGCGCCTGGCCGGAGCTGAAGGAACCGGCACGGGCGCTGCGCACCCGCGTCTTTGTCGACGAGCAACGAATCCCGGCCGATCTCGAATGGGACGATGCCGACGGCGATGCGGTGCATGCGGTGGTGTGCAACCGTTTCGATCGACCACTTGCGACTGGCCGGCTGCTGCAGCACGCACCGGCGGTCGGCCGCATCGGCCGGATGGCGGTGCACCAGGCGGTGCGCGGCAGCGGCATCGGCCGCCAGGTGCTCGATGCGCTGGTCGACGCGGCCCGCCGGCGCGGCGACCGCGAGGTGCTGCTGCATGCGCAGATGTCGGCGGTGCCTTTCTACCTGCGCGCCGGCTTTGCGACCCACGGCGAGGTCTTTGTCGAGGCCGGCATCGAGCATGTCGAGATGGTGCTGCCGCTGACGTAGGAGGGGCGTCAGCCCCGATTCCGAGTGTTGGCATGCCAACGATCGCGGCTGAAGCCGCTCCTACGTGCGCGCCTCATCCTCGAAATAGTCCGGATGCCGGCGGCGGATTTCCTGCAGGAATGCCAGCGGCGACTGCACATGTTCGCGCATCCGCTGGCTCGCCGCGCCGGCGTCGCCGGCGATGATCGCATCGACGACCAAGCGGTGGTGGTCGATTGCGATGCGATTGCTGCCGACAGCCGGAATCGCCAGGTGGCGGATCCGGTTCATTCCGGTGCGCGCCAGCCGCAGCGCAGCCCAGGCATGCGGGTGGCCGGCCAGCACCAGGATCTGGTGATGGAATTCCTCGTCAGCCGCGAGGTGCGCCGCATAGTCGGCGCGCGCTGAAGCCGACGCCTGGCGCTTGACGATCTGTGCCAGCGTGCGCCGCTGCGCCAGCGACGCCTGCGCCGCCAGTTCGACCGCCCGGCATTCGATCGCTTCGCGGACGAAGATCGCATCGCTGATCTTCGCCTCGTTCAGCCGCGCAACGAATGTGCCACGCTGCGGCAGCGACTCGAGCAGTCCCTCGTTCGCCAGCTGCCGGAACGCCTCGCGCACCGGCGCGCGGCTGACATCGAGTTGTTCCGACACCGCCTGCTCCGACAAGGCCATGCCAGGCAGGAAAGTGCAGTCGAGCACCGCGGTGCGCAAGGTCTCGTAGACACCTCGGCCGACCTGGCCGCGTGGCGGTGGATCGAGCGTCGCGTGAGCAGCTGATGTCGATGCGGCGAGGTCGGGGATGAACGGGCGGAGTCGTGCCATGTCGTGATTGTGCGGGCTTGTGGAGCGATCGGTCCAATGCTAGGATACTAGAATGTTAGTAAATCGATCGATCGGCATCCCGCCGGTTGGTCGGATCCACCCCGAGGAGACCCCGTGAGCCATCCCTTTTCCCTGACCCGCCGCGCTGTGGCGGTTGCGCTGCTCGCCGGCGGCACGCTGGCAGCCGCCGGCATCGCCCATGCGCAAGCTGCGGCCTGGCCGACGAAGACCGTGACGATCGTCGTGCCGTTTGCGGTCGGCGGCGGCACCGACATCGGCACCCGCATCGTCGCCCAGCGGCTGTCGCAGCTGTGGGGCCAGTCGGTCGTCGTCGACAACCGCGGCGGCGCCGGTGGCAACCTCGGGCTCGACGTCGTCGCCCGGGCACGCCCTGACGGCTATACGCTGCTGACCGGCAACGTCGGCACGCAGTCGATCAACCCGACGCTGTACAAGAAGCTCAGCTACAACCCCGATACCGCCTTCACGCCGGTCGGCCAGTTTGCCGAACTGCCGTTCCTGCTCGCTGCAACGACCTCGCTGCCGGCGAACAACGTCCGTGAGCTGATTGCGCTGGCAAAGGCCAATCCGGAGAAATACACCTACGCCAGTTCCGGCAACGGCGGCTCGCCGCACCTGTCGGGCGAAACCTTCAAGATCGCGACCGGCATCAACCTGCTGCACATCCCGTACAAGGGCGGCGGCGCCGCAATGACCGACCTGATCGCCGGCAACGTGCACATGATGTTTGCGTCGGTGCTCGAATTCTCCGGCCACGTGAAGGCCGGCAAGCTGAAGGCACTGGCGATTTCGAGCAAGCAGCGCGTCGCCGCGCTGCCGGACGTGCCGACGCTCGAAGAGGCCGGGGTGAAGGGCGCCGAGTCGGGCTCCTGGCTCGGCCTGCTGGCACCGGCCGGTACACCACAGGCCGTCGTCGACAAGGTATCGACCGATCTGCAGCAGGTGCTGGCGATGCCGGAAGTGCAGCAGCAACTGCTCGCGCAGGGCGCGGTCGCGAAGGGCGGCACGCCGGGAGAATTTGCCGCGCTGATCGCTGCCGACCGCAAGCGTTACGCAAAGATCATCGTCGACAACAACCTGCAGCTGGGGGACTGAGTCATGGCCTTGAAAGAATCAACCCGCGCCCGCCTGATGCAGGTCAGCACCGCAACGCTGTGCACCGCGCTGTACAAGCGCGGCCTGCGGCATCAGTTCATCCAGGACGTGCGCCCGCTCAATCCGAACGGCCCGAACATGGTCGGCGAGGCGTTCACGCTGCGCTATATCCCGGCGCGCGAGGACCTGAACCCGATCACGGTTTTCCAGGACCGCCAGCATCCGCAACGCGCCGCAATCGAACAGTGCCCGCCGGGAGCGGTGATGGTGATCGACAGCCGCAAGGACGCACGCGCCGCATCGGCCGGCTCGATCCTCGTGACGCGGCTGATGGTGCGCGGCTGCGCCGGCATCGTCACCGACGGCGGCTTCCGCGACTCGCCGGAAATCGCCGAGCTCGGCATGCCGGCCTACCACCAGCGGCCGAGCGCGCCGACCAATCTGACGCTGCACCAGGCGCTGGACATCAATGTGCCGATCGGCTGCGGCGATGCGCCGGTTTTCCCCGGCGACGTGATGGTCGGCGACCGCGAAGGCGTTGTCGTGCTGCCGGCACAGATGGCCGACGAACTCGCCGAGGAAGCGGTCGAAATGACCGCGTTCGAGGATTTCGTCACCGACGAAGTGCGCAAGGGCCGCAGCATCCTCGGCTTGTACCCGGCAACCGATCCGCGGACCAAGGACGACTTCGCGGTCTGGCGCAAGGCAAACGACCGTTGAAGCGCAGCGGGGCCGGCCTCAGCCGGCCGAGACGGGCTTCAGCAGGCTGCGCACGCGGCCGCGCTTGCGCGGCTGCAGCACCGCGGCCGGATCGAGTTCGCCATCGCGCACCGGTTCCTGCGGCGTCGGCAAGGCCTCGTCGACCTCGGGGTCGAGGCTGTAGCGCGGCGGCCAGTTTTTCAGCGTCGCGCGGCGCAGCAAGGCCACGCCGTTGGCGGTGAAGCTGCGTTCCAGCACATGGGTGACCAGTGTGCGGTTCAGCTTTTCGGTGATCAGCAGCGTCGAGCAGCGCGTGCCGTAGCGGCCGTCCGGGCTGCGGATGAAGGCCGCCGACAAGGTGCGTTCCCAGTCGCGCGGCACGCCGGTCGAGGGCAACTCATCGTCAGGCGCCGGGTCGCGGTTCGCCAGCGCGTCGAACAAGCGGATCGACAAGGCGTCGACCGATGCCGAACTCTTCACCGCGTCGCTGAGAGACCGCTTCAGCATCTGCACCTTCGGCCACGGCGTATCGAGCAGGTCGTTCGACAGCCCGTAAAGCCCGCGCTCGAGCCGCTTCGGATAACGGCTGCGGTTCGATGCCCAGAAGCAGCAGCCGAGTTTGAAATCGGCCATCAGCAGGTTGAAGCCGTTGTGGCCGGACAACGCGGTGCGCATCCAGAAGCGGTCCGGCGGCTCCTGCCCGGCCAGCCACTGCGGCACGATGTGGCCGCGCGACGGCGCCGTCGGATCCTGCGCATGCTGCGGCTCGCGCACATTGGTCAGCATCGCCATCCGCCCCTGCGTCGTCACGCCGAGCCAGGTGCCGCCGGCGCGCATGTCGCGCCCGCCGAGGATCGCCGGGCCGCCGCTGTCTGGCGTCCACCAGCCGAGCCGCGAGGCCGGGCGGTCGTAGAACTCGTCGCGATTGGCAGCGACCACCAGCGGAAAGCGGCGATCCTGGTCGATCGCCAGCGCAATCAGGCACATGGCTCGAAGACCTCGATGTGGCGCTCGCCGAGCAGCCACGGCGCGATGACGCGCGCCGCCTGCTCGATCGCCGCCAGCAGTTCGCTGGTGGCAAGCCGGTCGGCATCGGCTGCGGCCTGGACATAAACCTCCATCAGCGTCAGTTCCTCGTCGCCACCATCGTGACGACGCAGCAGGCGCGTCTGCAACGCGCCGAATTCGCTGCGCAGCGCCGCCTGAAACTGCGCGACCGCGGGCGTCACCGCCGGCTCGTGCAGCGCGGCGATGCGGTAGTAGATGAAGATTTCCGGCGCGGCCATGCGGGCTCAGCTTTCGCTCGGTGCCGCCACCTTGTACGGAAGCTCGATGCGGGTCAGCAGCGGGCCGTCGACGCCATCGAGGTGCAGGCTGCCGTCGTCGAGACTGGCCAGCTTGACCTCGATCAGCGCGGTTTCGCCGCTCGCGCCGGGCCGCGGCGCCGAATTGACGACCATGCCGGCCGGTTGCGTCACATCGCTGCTGTGAAAGACATCCTCGCCCGGTGCACAGGCTCCGGCGACATGAAACAGGAACATCCGCCGCTTCACGGTGCCTCGGTACTGGCTGCGCGCGACGACTTCCTGGCCGGGATAACAACCCTTCTGGAAATCGACGCCGCCGATCAGCTCGAAATTGACCATCTGCGGCACGAATTTGTCGACCGTCTCGGCCTCGATCGTCGGCATGCCGCTGCAGACCTCGAGCCAGCACCAGTTGTCGAGCGTCGGCGGCGGTGCCTCGTCGGAACCGGTCGCCGCGTCGGCGCCGGGCGCGGCGATGCCGGCGCCGGCGACCCAGACCGCCCGCGCAAGGCCGGCGACTTCGGGCAGCCGCAGCAGGCTGGCGCCATCAAGGCGGCGATGCCGCCACGGGCCGGCGTCCGCCAGACCCGCAGCCTGGCAAGCGCGCTCGGCGGCAGCGCCGATCAGCCCGGAGCAGACCAGCCGCGACGCGGCGTCGGCTGCTTCGGACGAGGCATCGCTCAGCTTGCACTTGCTGCGCAGCACAAACATCGACAGCCGCTTGACGGTGGCCGCCAGCACGCTGTCGTGGCACGACAGCAGCAGTTCATCGGGCCCGCCGCGCCAAGCGACAAAACTCGCCTGCAGCCGGCCCTTCGCCGAGCAGAATCCGGCCAGCCGCACCTCGTCGTCGCCGAGGCTGGCAAAGTCGCGGGTCAGCTGGGCGTGCAGGAACGAAGCGGCGTCGGGCCCGCTGGCGCGGATCAGGCCCCAATGCGGCAATTCGACGCTGCCACTCCAGCGCGGCGCGCTGCCGGCGGGCGAGGGATTGGACATGGCGCTGGGTCGGGTTTCGGCATTTTGCATCGCGCAATTATGATTGGGCCGTTGTTGCACCCGAGAGCCCGGCTCCGGGTGCCCCTGATCGCAAACCGTTCTAGTCCGAAATGAAACGTTGGCTGCGAAAAGCTGCGCTGGCGACCGGGATCTCGGTCCTGCTGCTGGCCCTGGTCGTCGGCACCGCCGGCTGGTACTGGCTCGAGCGCCCGATGCCGTTGGCCAGCGCCAGCGTCGAACTGTCGATCGAGCCGGGCACCAGCCCGCGCGAAATCGCCAACAACTGGGTCGCCGCCGGGGTTCAGGCTTCGCCGTTCCTGCTTTACGAACTGTTCCGCTGGTCGGGTGACGCGCGGCGCATCCGCGCCGGCAGCTACGAGATCGGCAGCGGCACGACGCCGCGCCAGTTGCTCAGCAAGATGGTGCGCGGCGATGTCAGCCAGGCCACCGTGCGGCTGATCGAAGGCTGGACCTTCCGCCAGTTCCGCGCCGAGCTGGCAAAAGCAGAGAGCCTGAAACAGACGACCGCCGGCATGACCGACGAGGAGATCATGGCCGCACTCGGCGAACCCGGCCTGCCGCCGGAAGGCCGCTTCTACCCCGACACCTATGCCTACAACAAGGGCAGCGACGACCTGGCCGTGCTGAAGCGGGCCCGGCGCGCGATGCAGACGCGGCTGCAGGCGGTCTGGGAAAGCCGCCCGCCCGACACACCGTTGCGCAGCGCAGATGACCTGCTGAAGCTGGCATCGATCATCGAGAAGGAAACCGGGCTGCCGTCGGATCGCCGCAAGGTCGCCGCGGTTTTCATCAACCGGCTGAAGATCTCGATGCCGCTGCAAACCGACCCGACCGTGATCTACGGCCTTGGAGAGAAGTTCGACGGCAACCTGCGCAAGGTCGATCTGCTGACCGACACGCCGTTCAACACCTATACCCGCAACGGCCTGCCGCCGACGCCGATCTCGATGCCCGGCAAGGCCTCGCTGCTCGCGGCGGTGAACCCGGCCGACAGCAATGCGCTGTATTTTGTCGCCCGCGGCGACGGCAGCAGCGAATTCAGCGATGACCTGGTGGCCCACAATCGCGCGGTCAATCTGTACCAGCGCGGCGGCAAGCCGGCGTCGAATTGACATCCCCGGGCGCACAGCCGGTGGCCGCCGGGCGGCATCCGCCGCGTGCGCCCGATCCACTTTCCGAGACCCAGACCAATTGATTCGCAGCATCGAAGGCGGCGCGCCGCAGCGCGGCAGGTTCATCACCGTCGAGGGCATCGATGGTGCCGGCAAATCAACCCACGTCGACGCACTGGTCGAACGGCTGCGCAGTGCCGGCGCGGGCGTGCTGGCGACGCGCGAGCCGGGCGGAACGCCGCTCGCCGAGAGCCTGCGCGAGCTGCTGCTCGAGCGGCCGATGGATGCCTTGAGCGAAACGCTGCTGGTTTTTGCGGCACGCCGCGACCACCTGCAGCAGCAGATCGCGCCGGCGCTCGCCCGTGGCGAAACCGTCGTCTGCGACCGCTTCACCGATGCGACCTTTGCCTACCAGGGCGGCGGCCGCGGTTTTGACCGCGCCATCCTCGGCCAACTTGAGCAGTGGGTGCACGGCGAGCTGCAACCCGACCTGACCTTGTGGTTCGACCTGCCGGCCGAAATGGCCGCAGCGCGGCGCGCGGCCGCGCGCTCACCGGACCGCTTCGAGCAGCAGGATCTCGATTTCTTCGCCCGCGTCCGCGCCGCCTATGCCGAGCGCTGTGCCGCGGCGCCGCAGCGCTTTGTCCGCATCGACGCGACGCCGGAACGCGCTGCTGTCTGGCAGCAGATCGACGCGGCACTCGTGCAGCGTGGCTGGTGAGGCGCGAATGAGTGACACGGACCCGCTGCCGTGGCTCGCCCGGCCGCTGACGCAGGCGCTGACCAGCCAGCACGGCCATGCGGTCTTGGTCAGCGGGCCGGCTGGCGTCGGCCAGTTCGAGCTGGCGATCGCGCTGGCGAAGGCCTGGTTGTGCGAGGCGACGGAGCGGCAAGCCGGGCAGGGCGCCTGCGGCGAATGCGCGGCGTGCAAGCTGCACGTCTCGTATTCGCACCCTGACCTGCTGGTGCTGCTGCCCGAGCTGCTGCAGGCAGCGCTCGGCTGGGGGCAGGGCGACGATGCGGCCAGCGAGAAAGCCAGCAAGGCCAAGCCGAGCAAGGAAATCAAGGTCGATGCGGTGCGCCGCGCGGTCGGTTTTGCGCAGGGTACCGGCGCCCGCGGCCGCGCCAAGGTCGTCGTCGTTTATCCAGCCGAGCGGATGAACGGCATCGCCGCCCATGCGCTGCTGAAAACGCTCGAGGAGCCGCCCGGCGTGACCCGGTTCATCCTCGCCAGCGCCGCACCCGACGCGCTGCTGCCGACGATCCGCAGCCGTTGCCAGACGGTCATGCTGGCCTTGCCCGATCCGGCGCTGGCGGTCCGCTGGCTGGCCGGGCAGGGGGTCACTGAACCCGAACTGATGCTGGCGGCCACCGGCGGCCAGCCGCAGCAGGTGCTCGATTGGCAACAGCAGGGCATCGATGCGGCCGGCTGGCAGGCCTTGCCGCAGGCGCTGGCGCGCGGCGACGCCGGCGTGCTGGCCGGCTGGCAATTGCCGCAGGTCGTCGGTGCGCTGCAGAAGGTCTGCCACGATGCGATGTGCCTTGCCGCGGGCGCGGCGCCGCGCTATTTCCCGGCCGCGGCGTTCGATCGGCTGCCGCTTCGCGGCGACGCCGGCGTGTTGCAGCGGCTCGGCGACTGGTCGCGCGAACTGAGCCGCACCGCGCGCCACATCGAACATCCGTTCAGCGTGCCGCTGATGATCGATGCGTTGATCGGCCAGGCGCGCGCCGCGCTGGCACCGCCGCAGCAGCGCGACAACAGCGGCAAGGCCATCCGTGGCAGCGCCACCACGCGCGACGTCCGTGGCTACACTTGAGCGATGAGCAACGGCGACATCAAGACGATACCCGGCGGGTTGAACGACCTGAGCCACCTGCCGAGCCCGGGCAGCAGTGGCGCCGGCGCCGGTCGCCCGAGCGTGATCCAGCTCGTCTTTCGCGAAAAAAGTGCGCTCTACGCCGCCTACATCCCGCTGATGACCGACGGCGGGCTGTTCGTGCCGACCACCCGTGACTATCGGCTCGGTGAAGACCTGTACCTGCTGCTGTCGCTGCCCGGCGATCCGCAGCGTTATCCGGTGGCCGGCAAGATCGGCTGGATCACGCCGGCCAATGCATCGGGCGGGCGCACGCAGGGTGTCGGCGTGCGTTTTCCCGGCGACGAAAAGACCCGCGCGCTGAAAGCCAAGATCGAGGAAATCCTCGGCACGTCGATCTCGTCGAGCAAGCCGACGCAGACGATCTGAGCGCGCGCGCCATTCTGGCGCCGCAACATTCGCGACTCCACCGACCACCTTTGCGCCCCAGCCGCATGTTTTTTGATTCCCACTGCCACCTGAGCTTTCCCGAACTGCAGGCCGACTGGCCGAATATCCGCAGCGCGATGGCCACGGCCGGCGTCGACCGCGCGTTGTGCATCTGCACGACGCTGGAGGAGTTTCCGCAGGTCCACGCGCTGGCGCTGGCCAACGACAACCTGTGGGCCAGCGCCGGCGTCCATCCGGACAACGAGGATGTGCAGGAGCCGACGCTCGAGTGGCTGCTCGAACTCGCTGCGCGGCCGAAGGTCGTCGCGATCGGCGAAACCGGGCTCGACTATTACCGGCTGAACGGCCGCAGCGTCGCCGAGATGGAGTGGCAGCGCGAGCGCTTTCGCACCCACATCCAGGCCAGCCGGGCGAACGGGCTGCCGCTGATCATCCACACCCGCAGCGCATCTGCCGATACGCTGGCGATCCTGCGCGAGCAGGGCGGCGACAACGGTGTCTTCCACTGTTTCACCGAAACGATGGACACCGCGCGCGGCGCGCTCGACCTCGGCTTCTACATCTCGTTTTCCGGCATCCTGACCTTCAAGACCGCGAAGGATTTGCGCGAGGTTGCCGCCTACGTTCCGCTCGACCGCTGCCTGATCGAGACCGACAGCCCGTACCTGGCACCGGTACCGTTTCGCGGCAAGACCAATACACCGGCGCTGGTGCCCTACGTCGCGCAGCAGCTGGCCGAGATCAAGGGCTTGCCGGTCGAGGAGGTCGCCGCCATCACGACCGCCAATACCGAGCGCCTGTTCAAGCTGCCCCCGCTGCCGAAAGCAACGTCAAACCAACTTCAAGCCCGATGAGAAACTACTTCAAATACATCTCCTATCTGATTGCCGCCGTTACGATTTCCTGCGCGCATGCCAACCCGCAAGAGGACTTGTGGGTGGCGGTGAACCGCGACGACGCCGGCGCCGTCAGCCGCCTCGTGCGCAGCGGCAGCGACCCCAATGCGCTCGACAACCGCGGCCGGACGATGCTCGGTTATGCGCTGTTGAACGAGTCGCACAAGGCGGCCGAAGCCTTGCTCGCCGCGCCGCAGCTCGACATCAACAAGCTCAATCCGAACGGCGAGTCGGCGCTGATGATCGCCGCGCTGCGTGGTCGTCTCGACTGGGTGCAGCGGCTGGTGGCGAAGGGCGCAAAGATCAACCACGACGGCTGGAGCGCGCTGCACTATGCCGCGACCGGACCGAATCCGGAGGTCGTCGACTGGCTGATCGGCAAGGGCGCCTTCATCGATGGCCGCTCGCCGAACGGCACCACGCCGCTGATGATGGCGGCCCGTTATGGCGCCGAGGCTAATGTCGACCGGCTGCTGGCGGCGAAAGCCGAGATCCGCGCCAGCAACGAACACGGGCTGACAGCAGTAGATTTTGCCAAGGCCGGCGGCCGCGAATCGCTCGCGGCGCGTCTCGAGAAGCTGATGCCGCGCTGAGGGGCGTCGGGTCGGCAACCCGGCCGGGCGCCGGGACCCTGACAAACGGCACCTGTCGACCGACAGCCTTGTCAGCAAATGCCTGACACGGCGGCTGGCGTTGTACCGACTGCGTGCCTTTGGCGGCAAATCTACATTCGCTTCCATCGAATCCTCGATAGGGAGATCAAGAAATGCAGACCGCCGCCACGCTGGCCTCGAATCCGTTCGCGCTGATGCTCGACCCGCAAGCCGTCTTCGCTGCGGTCGACCACTCGGAGCGCCTCGCCCGGCTGCACCGCCAGGTGTTCCATCCGCTCGACAAGCCGCTGATCTCGAAGCTGCCGGAAAGCGTGCAGGCCTACGACGAGGCGATCGAGTACGAAGCAGGTCTCGACGACTGATCGATTTCCTGGAGCCTGGGCTGCCAAATGCGGCCTGCTCCTTCGTCACTTCGATCTGTGACGACGATGTATATTATGTAAACTCCGACAGGGTTCGGCTGAAGATTGCGTCTGGCATCACCTTCGCCGACGAACACTTCTGCGCCCCGTCGAGCACCCCTTGCCGGCACGGCTAACGCCGGTGCCCAGGCAGCAGCCCGTACACCGCAGCCACCATCCGTTCGAACGCGGAACGCCGCTCCGGAGCAACGGGCTGCAGCACGCCTTTCTGCTCGAGGATCGCCAGCAGCTTGGTCGGCGCCTGCAGTTTGTCGCCGACGATCTCGACATGGCCAGCGTCGACCTCGACGCGGTCGACCCGCGGGTCCGCATCGATCGTCGCGTTGCGCTGTTCGGCCAGCGAAAAGATGAAATCGCTCTCGACGCAACGCCCGCCCTCCTGTCGTCGACAGGTATCGCGCTCGTCGGTATCGATCTTCAGATGATCGACACCGGCCGACAGCTGCCCGGGCTCGTTGATGAAGCGCGACGAAAACGTGATGTCGGCCCACTTTGCGCCGGTGATCGCATGGCAGCTCAGCGGCAGCAGCCCGAGCGTCAGCGGATAAAGCCAGCTCTTGCCGCAGGTGCGCGCCGCATCGATGCCGGAAAACGGCCCGGAAATCGTCACCAGCCGCCAGTCGGGCGTCTTCTGCTTCGGCAAGGGCGGCTCGGCGAGTGCATCGGTCATCGCCTTGCGCGCGACCAGCGCGCCCTGGCTGTGGCCGATCACGGTGATCTGCCGGCTGCCGGTCTGTTCGGCGAGTTGCGAAACCGCACGGCGCAATTCGGTTGCCGGGTCGTCGAGCGCAGCGCGGTCGTCATAGGTGAAGCAGGCCGATTGCTGGCCCTGGAATGCCAGCACCTGCGCCAGCGCGCGGAACTGGCCCGACGATCCGAAGCAGCCATGCACCAGCAGCGTCACCGGCTCGCCGGTGCGCACCTGCAACCGACGGTCCGGGTTGTCGGTGCACGGCCCGAGACCGGCAATCGACAATGTACGGTCGGGTTTCGGCAGCTGGCTGCGGTCGAGATCCGGCGCAAAAATCGGATCCGGCGTCGCGCAGCCGGCGAGCAGCGCAAGCAGAACCAGCAATGGAAATGGGTGCCTCATGAGGGCAGCAGGATAGCCGCTTCCCGCTCAGTTCGGGCCACCGTCGCCGCGTGATTTGCGCCGGTCTTCAGCCGGCGAGATGTCGGCCTTCAGCACCCGCGCCATGTGCTCGAGCGCCGCCTGCGTCGCCTGCTCTTCCTCGGCGGCGACGCAGTCGCTCGGAATGCGCACCGAATAGCCGCGCAGATAGGCGTCCATCGCGGTGAACAACACGCAACTGTCGGCCGCAACCCCTGCCAGCACCAGCTTCTTGCACTTCAGCTGCTCGAGCAGGATGTCGAGCGCCGTCGCATAAAACGCCGAGTGCCGTGGCTTCAGGATCGTCAGGTCGTCCTTGCGCGGCTTCAGCGCGCGGGCGATTTCGGCGGGGTAACCGCGCTTGGCGGCGCAGCTTTTCCACAGCGCGTTGAGGTCGGCATTCCAGTTGCCGTAGTTGTCGTTCGCGTAGACCGTGCGCACGCCCTGCCGGCTCAGCTGCCGGCGCAGCTTTGCTGTCGCTTTTGCTGCCTTGGCGGCTGCCGGAGCCAGTTTCTCAGCGCCAGGGAAATCGAGCGGATTGACGAAGTCGACCAGCAGCAGCACCGTCGGGCTGCTCGGCATGTCGGCATCGCGCAATTTGCGGCGGGACGATCCGCTCGATTTGCCATTGACCATGGAGACGGCATCAGGAAGTCAATTTGTCCAATGCTCGTACAGGCGGCTCGGCCACGCCGGTCAGACAGCACCACTTGGAGAAGTCGGCTGCCTCTTACGGTGGGCCCTCTGCAGCTTGGAGCGACCGTGCCGAGCTTGTCGACACCAGGGCCGTCACCTAGAAATCACTTCAAGTATTAGAGAATCAACTTTAAGTCTCGACCTCAAGCTATTGATTCAGAGCAATTTTTCCAACAGTGCTTCGGCTTCGCGTATCGGCGCGGTGTCCCCGCCCTGGCTGAACTTCTGCAGCAGTGGTGCAAGCAGCGCCTTAGCCTCGGAGCGCTCGCCACGCGCCTGCCAGCAGGCAGCCACTCTGGATGCTGCCCGCAACTCCCAGGAAATCGCCTTCTGCTTGCGGGCGATCGCGAGTGCTTCCAGATAGGCGGCCTCGGCTGCGGCGGCCGGCCGATCGGCCTCCTCCAACTGGAAATAGTCGCCCAGCCAGATCAGGCAATCGGGCCAGAAATACCGCTCCGTTCCGCTGCCGATTTCCTCGCGTATCCACCTGGCCTGACGGGCGGCCTCTTCGAGACGGCCCTGCTTTGCCAACGCATAGGCATGGACCGCCCTGTGCGCAGGAACCATCGCGCCGGTCTGCGTCCGGGCAAGGTGGTTCAAACCGGTGTCCAGCGCCTTCACGGCCGGCGCCGAACGCCCGGCCAGCATCTCGGCGTAGCCATTCAGGATCGCGCCGTACCCGCGCCACAGGTCCATCTCGTAGGTCTCGGCGAAGACGATGGTCTCGGCGCTCAGGCGCAGGGCCTCGGCTGCATCGCGCGCCACGACTGCAACGATCGCGCCGTGCGCCAGCGCGTGTCCGAGCGTGTGCACGTGGCCCATCGCGCGGGCGGCCTCCACCGTGCGCGCCGACAAATCGCGCGCGTCATCGATGCGGCCCAGTGCCCACAGCGTCAATGCGACATGAAACTGGGTCGCGATCTCCGGATCGGCACCGAAGCGCTGGGCAACCGCAAGCCGCTGGACGCGCGACTTTTGATGCACGATCACCGCCAGCGATGCCGCCTCGTCGAAGATGGCATTCGCCACGGCAGGCTCGCCGAGGATCATCTGGCTGATGCCGAGCGCACGCATCGCGGTCAGTCGCCAACTTGCGCTCTCCGCGTCATTGGCGCCCTGCAGCATCCGTTGCGCAACGTCGAAGGCCAGCTGATGGTCGCCACGCACGTAATAGATGACCCACATCGCGTAGGCGATCGAAAAGCGCTGCGCGGCGTCGCCCATCGTGGCCGTCAGGGCCTCGGCACGCTTGAAGACCTCCAGCGTCTGTGAATGGCTGTAGCCGCGCAGCGGGATCGTTGCTTGCCCGAGCAGCATCAGCAGTTGCAGTCGCCGGGCCTGCCAGCACGGGTCGTCGGGCATCGAATCGACCAGCCGCAGTGCGTGCCCGAGGTGGGCGATGGCCTCCTGGTATGCCGGCTTCGCGATCGCAAGCGTGCCGGCGCTTTGCCAGTAGTCGATTGCCTTGTCGAGCAGTCGCGCCTCGCTGGCATGTCGGGCCAGCAATTCCGGCGGTGTTGCCGGCCGCGCCTCCAATGCGGGCAGCAGCCTCGAATGGATTTCCTGACGCCTGGACTTGAGCAGGCTCTCGTAGGCTGCATCCCGTACCAGCGCATGCTTGAAGACATACAGCCGGTGGCTCGGATCGCCGCGTCGAAAGATCAGCTGCGCGGATTCCAGCCTTGCCAGGCAGTCGCTCAATTCGTCCGCATCGATTCGCGTGATTGCTGCCAGCAGATCGCGGTCGAACTCGCGGCCGATGCAGGCAGCAAACTGGGCGACATTTTTAAGCGCCGGGTGTCGATCGAGGCGCGCCATCAGGCTGTCATGCAGCGAGGCAGGCACCGCAATCTGGCGTGGCGGCGGTTCCGGTCCCCCGCCCGCATCCGCTGCGTCGGGCGGCGGCCCGGACTCGATCACCGCTTTTGTCAGCTCCTCGATGAACAAGGGCACGCCATCGGTCTTCAGCACGATCTCGCGCATCAGCCCATCGGGCACCGGTTTCCCGCGCGACAGGTCGCTGACCATCGCCGAGACGTCGTCGGCGCCGAGCTTGCCCAGCACGATCTGGTGCAGATTGGCGGGCTGGCCGAATGCGAGATCGGCGTCCGGTCGGGCGGTGACGATCGCGAGGATCGGTGCATCGGCGATGCGGTCGATGCAGTAGGTGATCAATTCGCGTGTCGTCGGATCGATCCAGTGGCCGTCCTCGAGCACCCAGAACAACGGCGAGTGCCTGCCGATTCGAAGCAGATGGTTCAGCAAGGCGTCGAATGTGCGTATCCGCTGCTGGTCGCGCGTCAGTTCGAGCTTGCCGTAGCGATGTTCGCCGTCGAGTCCGAGCATGGCGGCAATCAGCGCCAGATCGGTCGCCGTGGCGCCGACGACCAGCGCCTCCAGGCGGTCGAGCTTGGCATCGGCCGTGGCGGCGCCATCGATGCCGGCATCGTGCGTCAGCTGGCGGATCATCGGATAAAGCGCAGTCTCGCTGTGGTACGGCGAGCACTGCGAGACGATCTTCACGTGCGGCTGAGCGCGCAGCCTCTGCTGCATCGCCTTGACGACGCGGGACTTTCCGATCCCTGCTTCGCCGGTCAGCATCACCACCTGGCCGTGGCCGCCGATGGCGCGTTGCCAGAGGCCCTGCAATGTCGCCAGTTCCTCGTCCCGGCCGACCAGCGCAGTCAGACGAGAGCCACGGTGGCCGTCGAAACGTGTCGTCACCGCGCGCTCGGCCAGCACCATGTGCGCGGCGACGGGCATCGGCAAGCCCTTCACGGCCCGTGGTGGCAGTGCCGCCATCTCGAACAGATTGCCGGTCTGGGCGCGGGTCTGCGCGCTGACGACCACCCTGCCCGCTTCCGCCAGATCGACCAGCCGCGCCGCCAGATTCGGCGTTTCGCCAAGCACTGCCCGCTCGGTGGCCTCGCCCCCGCCGAGAAGCTCGCCCACCACGACCAGTCCGGTCGCGATGCCGATGTGGGCCGCAAGCGCCTGGCCGGATGGGGCCTTCAACCCGGCCACCCGCGCAACGATTGCCAGCGCCGCACGCACTGCCCTTTCGGCATCGTCTTCATGCGCCTTCGGGTAGCCGAAATAGACCAGCACGCCATCGCCGATGAAGCGCGCGACATTGCCATCGAAACGCGCCACCTCCGCAGCAACCGTCTGCTGATAGCTGCGGATCAGGTCGCGCAGGTCCTCCGGATCGAGCTGGCTCGACAAGGCAGTCGAATTGACCATGTCGACGAAGACGACGGTCAGCCGACGGCGCTCGGCGCCGGCCGGTTCAGGCCGCGGCAGCGTCGCCATCGCGGCGAGCAATTTGAGCCGCGGCCCGATCGGAATGCCGAGCTCCTTCAGGTGCGCTTCGCTCATCAGCGCAAGGGCCTCGGCATCGATCTGCATCGACTCGAAGCGGTCGGCCCATTGCCCCAGACCATGCACCTCGAGCCAGCCTCGTACATCCAGCCGCATCGCCAGCACCCTCAGTTTGGTGGATGACCTGCAACGATTATCCGTGCAACTTGGTCGTCCGCCGGCCCGACCCCCCTAGAAGCGGTGGACAAGCGGCCTTCCGATCTGCGCATCGAGGGGCTAGCATCCGCCACGGTTGCGGCCGGCATCGCGATGCAGGAGGCGGTCATGCCCGAAGGTGAATGCAGCGGCTTCGATCCCGAGTGGCTCGAACGACCCAACTGGAATGCTCGCGCCTTCAACTGGGTGACCAGCTACCCGGTGCATCGCGTGCTCGCCTTTCTCGGCTTGCTGACGCCGGTGCTGCCGATGGTCGTCTGGCGTGCGCAGCTTTTTCTGCGCAACGGCGACGTCCGCCAGGTCCTGTCCCGGTCGGATCTGTTCCCGGTTCCCTGGCACTGGAAGATGATCGAGGTGACCGGTGGGCACGAACACGGCGGGCGCAATTTCGTGCTCGGCATGAAGCCCGGCGATGAATACCGCCTCAGCTACGAGCAGATCGCTCGCGTGTTCCCGCTGTCCGACGTCAAGCATGTCGGCAAGCTTTCTGCAAAGGCGGCAAGCAACATCGTCAAGTCGCTCGCGAACGGGCAACCATTCGACGCGATCGAAGACTTGATCACTGCCGTGCCCACGCGCATGTGCGCGCAGTACTACGGCTTGAAGATCGCCACCCCCGACGCGAACAATGCGCAGCCCAGTCCGGCCGAGGTCATGTTTGCAAAGTGGACCCTCGTCGTCAGCTCGTACCTGTTCGCCCCGCCCTTCACCCGGCAGGACGACGAGGGGACGAGGCAGGCACAGGCCGCAGCACACTGCCTGCGCCGGGTGATTCGTGATTCGATCGAAACCGCCAGAACCGACCCGCCGCCAACCGATACCGCGATGGCGCAGTTTCTGAAGCTGCAGGCAGCGGACCCGGATCACGTCACCGATGACGTGATCCACGCCCAGTTGTTTGGCAAGGTGCTGGGCTTCATCCCGACCAATGTGCTGGCCGGCGGCAACATCCTCGAAACCCTGTTGAAGCGCCCGGATTTCATGGCGCGCGCGCGCAACGCTGCGCTTGCCGACGACGACCGCTTGCTGTGGCAGTGCCTGCGCGAGGCGCTGCGGTTTCGCAACATCAATCTCGGTCCGTTCCGCGAGGTCGGCCCTCAGGGCTATACGGTGCGGCGCCGCTTCCTGCCCGATTGCCGGCTCAAACCCGGCACGCCGGTGCTCGCCAGCACGCAAGCGGCGATGTTCGATCCGCGCGTCGTGAAGCGCCCGGGCGCGTTCGATCCGGATCGCCCGGACGACGACTATCTGGTCTTCGGCGTCGGCCAGCACTGGTGCGTCGGCGCATACATTGCGATCGCGCAGCTGACGCAGACCTTCAAGCCATTGCTGCGACGCGAAGCGCTCGAGCCGGTCGAAGGCAAGCGTGGCAAGTTGCAGCGCTTCGGGGCCTATCCGCTGCACCTGCAGGCAAGGTTCGGGGAGGCGAAATGACACACGCCTTCATAACCGTTGTCATCAAGGTCGAAACCGGCAACGTGCCGGCGGTCGACGACTGGCTCGATGGTTTTCAAGGTCATCTGGAAGCAGTCAAGAATGCCGATCCGTCCCGCCTGCCACTGGTCTGGCTGCGGCAGACGGTGCACTTCATGAGCATGTTCACGCTGCCGGCCGAGGAAGGCTTGGCAGCCCGTCTGCTGATCGAGGCCAATGCCGATGGCCATCCGGCCGATGTGCTGGCAGACATGGTCGAGACCATGGGCGGCGATCACGGCCCTTTGGCCGAGCTTGTCCGCAGGACTGGCAGCTGGACGAGTGGCCCCTTGCTGGCCTGCATGCAACAGCACTGTCTGGAGTTCAAGCCACTGCTGACCGGCGCCGCCGGCATGATGTTCACCGGCACGCCGGGGATGACGGTGCGGCGGATCACCGCCGAGTGGTCCCTCTCCGTGACGCTGCGCAATCTGCTGGAGAGGCCGGACTGCCCGCGCGGATCCGCGCTGAAGATGTTGCGCTTCGCACGGGCGCAGATCTTTGCCGACGTCAACTGGAAGTGGGCCTTCGTATGCGAGCCGATACCACTGCTCGACGACGCGAAGCGCAGTTTTTCGTATTCGGACCTGATTCCTGCCGCGGTGCGCGACCTGCTCTGGTTGCCGCTCGGAATTGCCTTGTTGCTCGCTGCCGCCTGGGCGCTGGGACCACCCGGGTGGACATGGGACCTTCCAATCCTCATCAAGCTGCTGCTGGCGCTGCCGGCGGCTGTCCTGATATTCATGATCGAGCTGGTGTTCATCGGCATCGTCGTGTTGATCGGCCGGAAGATGCTGCAACGCAGCGAAAAAAACGACGTGCCGATCGACCGTGAGCCCGACCGGGCGATGGTCCAGGAAATCATGTCGCGCGAAAACCAGGAAGGTTTTGTCCAGAACCATCTTGCTGCGCAGTCGTTCGTGAAGAAGGGATGGGCGCGCAAGGTCGCCTTGCGTTTGGCCTTGTGGGCGATTGCCGAACTGGTCCGCCGCCGCTCGCAACCGGGTTTTCTGGACCGCATCGGAACCATCCATTTCGCGCGCTGGATCTGCCTGCCCGGAACCGACCGCCTGATCTTCCTGTCAAACTTCGACGGCACCTGGGACAGCTACCTGGAGGATTTCATCGCCCGGCTGCGCGAGGGCTTGACCAGCATCTGGAGCAACACCCGCGATTTCCCGAAAACCGAGAACCTGATCGAAGGTGGTGCTGCAGACGGAGCCCGTTTCAAGCGCTGGGCGCGGCGCCAGCAGGTGCCGACGCGGTTCTGGTTCTGCGCCTATCCGCATCTGACGAACAGCCGGATCCGCATCAATGCGGCGATCCGCCATGGGTTTGCCAGTGCGGCCGACGAGATCCAGGCCGCGAGATGGCTGTCGCATTTCGGCTACCACGCCCCGGAAGAAGTCGAAAAGGCCGAGCTTTGCCCGCTCGTCTTCGGTGGCCTGCCCGCATTCCGCTACTCGCACTGCATGCTGGTCAGCCTGCGTCATCACGCTTCGGCTCGCAAATGGCTGGACGATCTGCGCCCGGCGCTTTCCTTTGGTGCCCATGCGCAGCGCGAGCCATCGGCGATCACGATCGGCTTCACGAGCACGGGCCTGCGCCACCTCGGCCTCGATGACGCCGCGCTGGCAACCTTCCCGACGGCGTTCCAGGACGGCATGGCCACCCCGTACCGCGCGCGCCTGCTCGGCGACAGACTGCCCCTGGACTGGCTCTGGGGAAATCAGGCCCCCGAAGTCAATGTCAATGCGGTAATGCTGATTTATGCGAGCAAAGCCGCTGAACTGAAGCTGCTGATCAATCGCGAAAAACGTCGTCTGCAGCAGTTCCAGCAACCCGCGGCCACCGATGTGCCGATGCGGCCGTTGCCGCTGCCGGACCCGCTGACCAAGGAGGTGATCCTGCGTGAACCGTTCGGATTTCGCGATGGCATCTCGCAGCCGGTCATGCGCGGCGGGCCGGGCTGGTCGAAACCTGGCAATGAGCTCCATGTCGTCGAGCCGGGCGAACTGGTGATGGGCTATCGCGACAACCTCGGCAACCTGAACCCGTCGCCAACCAGCATGGGCTACGACATCGGCCGCAACGGCACATTCCTGGTGATCCGCCAATTCGAACAGGACATCAATGCGTTCAATGATGCCGTCAGTGCCATCGCACGGACCATCGACCAAAGACCCGAAGATGCGCGCCACCCCGGCTTCGTTGATGCTGGCGAACTCGAGCACTGGGTTGCCTCCCGGATGGTCGGCCGCTGGAAGGACGGCAGTTCGCTGGTTCGTCACCCGCACCCGCCTGCCCGGGGCAAGCCGCGGGCGCCGGACAATGACTATCTGTTCGGACGCGAGGATCCTGGCGGCTTGCGTTGCCCCTTCGGCGCCCACGTCCGGCGCGCCAACCCACGCGACAGCCTGCAGCCTGGCTCCGCGATCGAATTGGCCATCAGCAACCGGCACCGCATCCTGCGAGTCGGACGCCGCTATCGCCCGAAAGCGGGCAAGAACCCCGGCTTGCTGTTCATGTGCATCAATGCCGATATCGAACGCCAGTTCGAATTCCTCAATCAGACGTGGCTGCTCGGCCGCAATTTTCATGGCCTCGAGGATGAAGTCGACCCGATCCTCGGTTACCGCGGCCCCGACGACAGCATGACCGTGCCGACGGCGAGCGGGCCGCAGCGTTTTGCACCGCTGGCACAGTTCGTCAAGGTGCTCGGCGGCGGCTATTTCTTCATGCCGGGCAAGCGCTGCATCGATGTGCTGGCCGGCCGCTGACCGATGACCGCTCTGCTCGCGCCGCACGACATTGCCGCCACCGGCGTCGACGCCTGCTATCGCGCGCCATGGTGGTTGCCAGGCCCGCATCTGCAGACGATCGTCGCCCGTTGGCTTGCCGGTAGCGCGGCCGACCTGCAATTCGAGCGCGAGACATGGGAAACACCGGACGGTGACTTCATCGATGTCGATACCGCGGGGCCGAACGATGCGCGCAGGGTGCTGGTGCTGTTCCACGGCCTGGAAGGCAGCAGCGCCAGCCACTATGTGCGCATCATCTTCCGCCACGCGCTGCGCGCTGGCGGCTGGCGCTGCGCGGTGCCACATTTCAGAGGCTGCTCGGGCCGGCCAAACCAGTTGCCGCGTGCCTACCACGCCGGCGACAGCGCGGAGATCGGCTGGATCCTGGAACGGTTTTCGCGGCAATACCAGACGGTTTGCGCGGCCGGCGTGTCGCTCGGCGGCAATGCCCTGCTCAAATGGCTGGGCGAACAGGGCGCAGCCGCATCGCAGGTGGTGGCGCGGGCCGTTGCCATCTCCGCCCCGGTCGACCTGAACGCATTCGGCGGCGAGATCGGGCGCGGCTTCAATCGCCTTTATGGCTGGCACTTCCTCTATTTCACGCCGCTGCGCCGCAAGGCGCTGGCGAAGCTGGAGCGCTTCCCAGACTTTCATGCGGTGCGCGGAATCGACGCCAGCAGCATCCGGTCAGCCTCGACCCTGCCGGCGTTCGACGCCGCATTGACGGCACCGCTGCACGGTTTCGCCGATCACATCGACTACTGGACCCGGTCGTCGGCGCTGCCGCTGCTCGCACGGATCACCGTGCCCACGTTGCTGATCAATGCGCGAAACGATCCGTTTCTGCCGGAATGGGCATTGCCGACGACATCGGTGTCCAGCGCCGTCGAATTCGACTTCCCGCAGCAAGGTGGCCACGGCGGGTTTCCCGGCTGCAGGCAATGGCTGGCACGCAGGGTGCTCGAGTTTCTTGACCGCTGACCAGAGCCGCCCCTAAAAAAACCTGCACCCGCCGCAGCCTGGCGAACTGGCTCAATGCACGTGCGGCGTCTCGCCCAATTGCCCGCGGATCGCGCCGGCCGGGAACGCGCTGTTGTGCACGTTGATGTAGAAGTTCTGCGGGTTCTTCAGGATGCGCTGCGCGATGCCGGCTTCCTTGGTCGGGAACTTGCCTTCGGTCGCCTCGCTGATGCAATCGCCGGCCTGGCCGTTCTGCGGCCACGCCAGTGCGGCCACCACAGGGCCGTTGCTGCCGCGGGCGCCTTCGTGGATGTGGGCGGCGCGGCCGTTGCCCGGCGCCTGGTTCAACTCGGCCAGATCCTTGTCGACGATGATCGTGTAGCACAGCGTATTGGCATTTTGCGCACCGTCGATGCCGAATACCATCGCCCGGCCGCGCGCGTTCGGATCGCCGACCATGCCCTTCTTGTCGGCGCTGACCTCCTCGATGCCGGTCAAGTTGGCCTCCAGCACCGGGTTCAGGTGGCCGGCGTGCGCGGCGGCCGGCGCCCAGACGGCGAGTGCGGTCAGCGCGGCGGCGGCGAGGGTCGAAGCAGTATGTTTCGGCGATGTCATGGTGGTGTGTCCTTGATTCGGTCGGTCGGTGGAGAAATGGCTTGCCCGATCACAAATCGACGCGGGCTGGTGTTTGCTACGCAGCAATAGGCTGGCTGGATGCACCCGCCGTCGGACAGAATGGGCGCCATCTCAGATCGACCCTGCGCCCATGGCATCCGACAAGCTCGACCGCTACCGCAGCAAACGCGATTTCGGCAAGACGCCGGAGCCGCAGGACGAGCCCGCGGCGGCCCGGCCGAAGAAGAAGGGCAAGGAGCTGGCCTTCGTCGTGCAGAAACATGCGGCCAGCCGGCTGCACTACGACTTCCGGCTCGAGCTCGACGGCGTGATGTTGTCGTGGGCGGTGCCGAAAGGGCCGAGCTTCGATCCGAAGGACAAGCGGCTCGCGGTGCAGACCGAAGACCACCCGATCTCGTACAACAGCTTCGAGGGCACGATTCCGAAGGGCCAGTACGGCGCCGGCACGGTGATCGTCTGGGACCGCGGCAGCTGGGTGCCCGAGGGCGACCCGCACAAGGGCCTGGCCGACGGCAAGCTGCTATTCACGCTGCACGGCCACAAGCTCGCCGGCCTGTGGGAACTGGTGCGCATCGCCAAAGGCCACGAGAAACAGCCGCCATGGATCCTGTTCAAGAAACACGACGAATTCGAGCGCCCGCACGCCGACTACGACGTGATCACCGCGCTGCCCGACAGCGTCGTCAGCAAGCCACCGCCCGGCCCTCCGCAGCCGTGGAAAAGCGTTCGTGGGAGCGGCTTCAGCCGCGATTCCTCACCCGCCACGCAACGCTCCCCATCCACCCTCCTCGCCTCCGCCCCCAAAACTTCCCTGCCCGCCACCCTCGCGCCCCAACTCGCCACCCCCTCCACCTCGCTGCCATCCGAAGCCAACGCCTGGCTCTACGAGATCAAGTTCGACGGCTACCGCCTGCTGACCCGCATCGACGAAAAAGGCAAGCCGAAACTGCTGACCCGCAACGGCCACGACTGGACGACCAAGATGCCGCGGCTGGCGCGTGAGCTGGCGGCGCAGAAGATCAAGAACGCCTGGCTCGACGGCGAAATCGTCGTGCTCAACGACGATGGCCTGCCCGACTTCGGCGCGCTGCAGCTCGCATTCGACGGCAGGAAGGCCAGCGACGCGATCGTCTATTTCCTGTTCGACCTGCCGTTTCTCGACGGCCGCGATCTGCGCAAGCTGCCGCAGGTCGACCGCCGACGGCTGCTGCAGCACCGGTTGCAGCAGGCATTGCCGGCGAATGCCGATGGCGGCGCGCTGCGCCTCAGTGCCGAGCTCGAAGGCAGCCCGGCAGACCTGTTCGCCTCGGCAAGCCGGCTCGGTCTCGAAGGGCTGATCGCCAAACGCTGCGACGCGCCCTACCGCTCTGCGCGCAGCAACGCGTGGCTGAAGCTGAAGACCAGGCTGCGGCAGGAGTTCGTCGTCGCCGGCTTCACCGACCGCGGCGGCCAGCGCGGCGCCGCAGAAATCGGCAGCCTGCTGCTCGGCGTATTCGACGCCAAGCGCTTGGTCTCGGTCGGCAGCGTCGGCACCGGATGGAACGGCCAACTCGCCGCCGACCTGAAAAAGCGCCTGGTCAAGATCGAGCGGGACAAACCGCCGTTCGCCGACGGCGCGGCAGCGGTCGGCTCCGGCCGATTCTCAAAACGCTCGCCCGCGCCGCCGCGCTGGGTCGAACCGAAACTCATCGCCGAAGTCGAATTCGCCGAATGGACCAGCGACGGCCAGGTCCGCCACGCCAGCTTCCTCGGCCTGCGCGACGACAAGCCGGCGAAGCAGGTGGTGCGAGAGGAGAATTCTGTGGGAGGGGCTTCAGCCCCGATTCGGGCTGGTGGCAGCCAAAAAATCGGGGCTGAAGCCCCTCCCACAAAAAACCAATCCAAAGCTTCCCCACAGATGAAGATCACCAACCCCGACCGCGTCATCGACGAAAAAAGCGGCCTGACCAAACTCGACCTGGTCCGCTACTACGACAGCGTCGCCGACTGGATGCTGCCGCACCTGAAGGGGCGGCCATGTTCGCTGGTGCGCGGTCCGAACGGCATCGGCGGCGAGCTGTTTTTCCAGAAACACGCCGAGTCGCTGAAGATCACCGGGCTGAAGCAGCTCGACCCGGCGATCGACCCCGAGCACGAGCCGCTGATCTCGATCCCGAGCGCCACCGCACTGGTCGGCGCGGCGCAGATGAACGTGATCGAGATCCATACCTGGAATGCGCTGGCGCGCCGCTTCGAGACGCCCGACCGCATCGTCTTCGACCTCGACCCCGGCGAAGGCGTCGGCTGGAAAAAGGTGCAGGAGGCGGCGCGGCTGCTGCACTCGTTTCTCGACGACCTCGGCCTGAAAGCCTGGCTGAAAACCAGCGGCGGCAAGGGCCTGCACATCGTCGTGCCGATTGCGGCCAAACTCGACTGGGAAACCGTCAAGGGCTTTTCGCGCGATGTCGTGCAGCACATCGCGAAAGTGATCCCGGACCGCTTCGTCGCCAAAAGCGGCCCGAAAAACCGGGTCGGCAAGATCTATATCGACTACCTGCGCAACAGCCAGGGCGCAACCACCGTCGCGGCGTTTTCAGCCCGCGCCCGGCCGGGCCTCGGCGTCTCGATGCCGGTGGCCTGGGAGCAGCTCGACGAGATCAAGAGCGGCGATCAATGGACGATCGCCAATACCCGCGAATACCTGTCGTTCGAGAAAAACGACCCATGGGCCGGATACTGGAAATCGCGGCAAGGCCTCGCGAAGGCGGTGAAGCGGCTGGGCGGATGAGTATCAATTCTGGAGGGGATGGGTCATTTGTGGGAGGGGCTTCAGCCCCGATTCGGGCTGCTGCTCCGGAAAGAAATCGGGGCTGAAGCCCCTCCTACAATTCCCGGCCTCGGTCCCTTCGCCACCCTCCTACGTTGCAACGGCGCCAAACCCCGCTGGCCGATGCGCCACTTGCGGCTTATGCTGCGGGATAAATCCGCACGCTTCATGAAGGGCATGCCATGGCCGCACGTTCAATCGCCTCACTGACGCTCAGCTTCGGGCTCGTCAATATCCCGGTCAAACTGTATTCGGCGACCGAATCGGCGTCGACGATACGTTTCAACATGCTGGCCAAGGACGGCTCGCGGCTGAAGCAGCAATATGTGTCAGAGAAAACCGGCAAGGTCGTCGAGCGCGGAGACATGGTCAAGGGCTACGAGTTCGAAAAAGACCATTTCGTGCTGTTCACGCCGCAGGAGCTGAAGGCGCTCGACGAGGCGGCCAGCCACGTGATCGAGATCGTCGCCTTCGTGCCGCTGCAGACGGTCGACCCGATCTACTACGACAAGGCCTATCTGCTCGCACCCGACAAGCGCGGCGGCAAGCCCTATGCGCTGCTGATGGAAGCGATGCGCAAGAGCGACCGCTGCGCGCTGGCGCGCTGGAGCTGGAAAACCAAGCAATACGTCGTCCAGGTGCGCGCCGTCGAAGACGGCCTCGTGCTGCAGCAGCTGCTCTATGCCGAGGAAGTGCGCTCGCTGAAGGACCTCGACATCGAGCGGGTCGACGTGTCTGATGCCGAGCTGAAACTTGCACTGCAGCTGATCGAGCAGATCACGCAGGACGAATTCGACCCGACCCAGTTCAAGGACGAGGAAAAGGCCCGCGTGCTCGCGGCGATCGACGAAAAGATCGCCGGCAAGGAGGTCGTCGCATCGGCTCCGCACGAGGCGCCAACGAGCGGTGGCCAGGTGATCGATCTGATGGATGCGCTGCGCGCGAGCCTGGGTGGCAAGGGTGGAGGCGCCAGCAAGCCGCCCGCCGCGAAGAAGGCCGCCGGAAAAACGGCTGCCGCCAGCGCCGATGCCGCGAAAGAGCAGCGCAAAGGCGCGCGCAGGGCGCCAAAGGCCGAGGAGCCGGTCGCGGCGCCGGCCAAGGCGCGGGCACGGAAGTGATGGTCGGGGATTTCTGTGGGAGGGGCTTCAGCCCCGATTCGGGCTGTTGCTTTGCCATGCCCTGTGGGAGGGGCTTCAGCCCCGATTCGGGCTGGGGGCCTACTAAAAAATCGCGGCTAAAGCCGCTCCCACAGGTATGCACATGACTTCGCCATTCAGCACCACCAAGCCAAGCTTCGTGGGAGGGGCTTCAGCCCCGATTCGGGCTGGGGGCATACAAAAAAATCGCGGCTGAAGCCGCTCCTACAAAACAAACATCCACCCCGCAGCATTCGCCCAAGGACCCCGCCCCCCGTGCCCCCTCGCCCGGCCCCAGCCGCGCCCGCGCCCTACTCGCTCCGCCAGATCCAGCAGATGCTCGGCCTGTCGCGCAAGGTGATCACAAGGCTGATCGCGGCCGGCTTCGTCGTTCCGCAGCGCGGTCCGCGCAATGCCTACCGCTTCTCATTCCAGGATGTGGTCTTGCTGCGCACCGCCCACCAATTGCGCCAGGCAAAGATCGGCCCGCGCCGCCTGCTGCGCTCACTGAAACAGCTGAAGGCCAAGCTGCCCGACGAGATGCCGCTCAGCGGCCTGCGCATCAAGGTGATCGGCAACGACGTCGCGGTGCGCGACGCCGACGCCCGCTGGGAGGCGCCGAGCGGGCAGCTGCTGCTGGATTTCGAGGTGGCTGCGGCGCACAGCGGTGGAGCGATGGCAGACATCGGCGCCGACCGTGGGCGGACTTCTGTGGGAGCGGCTTCAGCCGCGATTGCAACCGAGGCAGGCAACCAAATCGCGGCTGAAGCCGCTCCCACAACAAATGCCGGCTCCGACATCACCGAACTCTTCACCCTCGCCGTCCACCACGAAACCACCGGCAACCCAACCGCCGCCGAACACGCCTACCGCCGCGTCCTCGCCTCCACCCCCGATCACCTCGACGCCGCGATCAACCTCAGCGCGATGCTCTGCGACGCCGGCCGCTGCGCCGATGCATTGGCAATCTGCGACCAGGCAATCAGCGCCAGCGCATCCAACGCCGGCCCAGCCGCCGCCCTGCTCCACTTCAACCGCGCAATCGCGCTCGAAGACCAGCAGCGCGCCGCCGAGGCGCTGCAGGCCTACGCCCGCGCGCTCAAACTCGACCCGACCCTTGCCGACGCCCACTACAACGCCGCCCGTCTGCACGAACAGCTAGGGCATGCGAAGGAGGCGCTTCGGCATTTCAGTGCCTATCGGCGGCTGCAGCGGAGCTGATCGGTCGTGCCCAAAGGACCCGCCTCATCGCGCGGAGCCATTGGCCAGAAGAACGCAATGTCGAAGGCGACGACAAGCCCGCAGCGCCTCCTCGTCAGCCATGACAGCGTCGAAGCCTTTTGCGATCCTGATCCGGCCCTTCAACAGACCGAATCTGATTCGGCGCTTCTGGCCGACCAACCGCGAGATGCGCGCCACCGGCATGCCGTTGCGGGTGAGCACCACGTCCTCGCCCCGGGCGGCAATGTCGACCAGCCGGTGTAGGCAGGCCTTCGCATCGCCGATGTCGATCGATCCCATGGCACCCCCCGGTTTTCGAGCCTCATCAAAGCTCTTCATTTTGCGCTTCGGAGCGCGCGCGGCCCCGGCATGCATGTTGCTCAATCACCGGCGCGATTGAAAAACCCCGCCCCCACTGCCATCACCCCCGCGGTAGTAGATTCAGACAATGCCAACAAGAAAACCCCTGATCGCCCTCGATGCCGATGGCGTGCTGCTCGATTTCCATCATGGCTACGCCGACGCATGGCACCGCGCGTTCGGCTTGCGGCCGGGCGAGCGCGATCCGCTGGCTTACTGGCCGGTCGACCGCTGGGAGGTCGAGCGGCTGCAGGGTGAGCGGCTGAGCCATTTCGGGCGTCATTTCGACTTGCATTTCTGGTCCAACCTGCCGGCGATCGATGGCGCGATCGACGCCTGCCACCGGCTGCGCGATGCCGGCTTCGACCTCGTCTGCGTCTCGGCGCTCGACTTCGAATACGAAAAGGCACGGCTCGGCAACCTGCGCACGCTCGGCTTCCCGATCGAGCGCGTCGTCGCCACCGGCCACCACAACGGCGCGCGCAGCCCGAAGGCCGATGCCATCACCGCACTCGCGCCGGTCGCCTTCGTCGACGACTTCCTGCCCTATTTCCGCGGCATGCCGGCCAGCATCCACGCCGCGCTGATCCTGCGCGCACCGAACGGCAGCCCGAACGCCGGCGACGAGTTGTCGCTGTGCCATTCGCGGCACCAGGATCTTGCCGCTTTCGCAACCGCTTGGCTCAACGATGAATGCCGGCCGCGTGATTGCGAGGTGGTACAGGTGCCGTAGCGAGCCAGCGCCGCAATCCGGGTTGCAGGGGATTTTTGTGGGAGGGGCTTCAGCCCCGGTTCGGGCTGGTTCGATAACCAGCGAACTCTGCCACATCCCGGAGCGGCTTTAGCCGCGATTGCCCCCTGCGCAAACCGCCATCGCGGCTAAAGCCGCTCCCACAAACGCAAGAGAAAAACCACCGCCCAACCCCATGCGCGACCTCACCCGCCAATTCGCTCACCCAGGCCGCGTCGAGGCCATCCTGCTGCGCCCGGCCCGCAACCAGCCGATGCAGTCGGTCGAGTCAGCCGAGGCCATCGACGGCGCCGGCCTCGTCGGCGACCGCAGTTGCAGGATCACCGCGTCGGCGTTGACTGATTCAGGTGGGAGGGGCTTCAGCCCCGATTCGAGCTCCCTGCAATCCGACAAATCGCCCGCACCGCCACCCCCCAGCAAACGGCAAGTCACCCTCCTCCAAGCCGAACACCTCCCCGTCATCGCCGCCCTGCTCGGCAAGCCACACATCGACCCGGCTCAGCTGCGCCGCAACATCGTCATCTCCGGCCTCAACCTGATCGCCGCGCGCAGCCTCTTCCGCGACCAGACATTGCGGTTGATGATCGGCGAGCAAGTCGTGCTCGAAGTCTCCGGCCCGTGCGAACCCTGCTCGAAGATGGAAGCCGCCCTCGGCCGCGGCGGCTACAACGCGATGCGCGGCCACGGCGGCGTCACCGCTCGGGTGATCGAAGGCGGCCTGCTCTCGATGGGCGATATCGTCCGATGCGAGCTGGTGGTGGTCGCCTGAGAAAGCGCCGGCCCGGAACGCGCGCTGACGCCGACCCCCAGGAGACCCCTGCCTTCTTGCGCCCTCGCGTCCGCTGACAATCTCCGCGTTGTACAGCTGTCCGCTTCCCGTTCCCGCAAGAGCATGAATTCTCCGCGCTGTTCTCCCGAGCCCACCCGTCCGCACCGCCACCGCTTTCGTCTGGCGCTGGTATCCGCAATCAACCTGGCACTCGCGATCGTCCTCACCATCGCCGCCCAGCCGGCCACCGCACAAGCCGAATCGGTCACCGTCACCCGCAAGACCGCGGATCTCTATGGCGTCATGGGCGACGATGTGTTGCTGATGACCGCCGGCTGCGATGTCTATGCACTGGCGACTCCGGCCAAGCTGCAACCGGAAGGCGGGCGCATGGTGCTGCGCTTCGACGGCGGCAACCCCGGCGCGGCCAGCGACCCGGCAACCAGGCCGGCGCAAACGCCCGGCGCCCCGGCCTGCGCCCTGCGCGACATGCTGAAACCGCAGGCCATGCCCTGGGGTCGCTACGAAGTCAGGCTCAGCTACGACTCGCCCGACTGGTACGAGATCGAAGGCACCAGCCTGCTGCTGCGTACCGTCGGCTGCCAGCGCCGCTCCAGCCGCGAACCGGCGGTCTGGTTCCAGCCGATGGAAGGCAAAGGGGTGATCGAATACCGGTCCGGTGCGGCCTGCAACTCCGACGGGGTATTCGGCTCGGTGCGGCGGAAAGCGCGAGAGCAGCCCGCCGCGCCCGCGAAGTGATCATCGGTTCGGCGCACCCTCTCCACCCCACCCAAACTGCATCCCTTCCCCGCTATCCCGCCGCCAGCTCACCTGCTCGCGCGCGACCGCCAGAAACCAGGTCTGCATCTGCGGGTACGGCGCCTTTCTGGCAAAGCCGCGCGGCGCGAGCAGCGCCAGGCACCTTCCAGCGGGTTGCGGGTCGCGCACCGAGCGGTAGACGATCGCGTCGACCTCCGCCTCGCGCACCACGCGAGCAAATTCCTGCGTCGGTCCGTAATCGTCAGGCGCAGTCCACACCGGCTCATCGACATCGAACGGCTCCCGCCGCAGATCGATGGCAGCCGACGCATCGATCTCGGCCTTGAACGCCGTGTGTGCAACCGGCTCGATACGATCCATATCCACCGCATCGATCAGAAAGCGCCAGCGCCAGTAGCCCAGTTCGGCGGCAGCCGTGTGCACGCTGCCGGCACCGTAATACACGCCCGGATCGGTCGCCGAGCGAAACCGCGAGCCGGCGCGCAGCGGGTGGTAGCGAAACGGCGTGGCCAGCAGATGGTGCAGCGGCGCCTCGGTGCCGGCCGGCCGCGGCGGCTTGCTCGCTTCGAGCAGGCTTTCCAGCACATCCTGCTCGCTGCGCGTGTCGACGATCTTCATCGTCGAGGCAATGTGCTGCGCCTCGACGATGCGCCAGACGCTGCCCTGCCAGCGCCCCGCCTCAGACGCGACCGCGTGAGGCGTCCAGATAGTGGACAACGCGCACCAGCCCTTCGGTTTGTTGCAGCAGATCGGCCGGCCGGGCGCCCAAGCCAAGGTTCTCGCTGTTCAGCCAGGCCCGCGCCGACTGCTCGCTGCCGACGATCGAATCGAGCGAACGGAATACACGCACCAGCAGCAACGCAAATTCCCATTCCTTGCGCCGCTCGTCGAGCTGGTAGCCGCCGGAGTACAAGCGGGAGATCGTCGGCGCGCTGACGCCGAGAATCCGCGCCAGCGCCGCCCGAGACAACCCAAGCCGCTCGGCCGCGCGCATCACCGCCTTGCCGAGCACGGCGGCATGCTCTAGCTTCGGGGCAATCTCCAGCGCTGCAGCAACCATCGCGACATCCCTTCTGTGGAAAGGATATTACCAATCGCTTTCCAAGGATGCAAACGCACAGTGAGTTTGTGGGAGGGGCTTCAGCCCCGATTGGACGCCATCCAGCGCTCATTTCGAGATCCGAACCACCCACCAGCCCGACGACGCCTCATCTTCAAGCCAGGCAACTACCTCCGCTCTGCCCCACCCGACCGCCGAGCCGCCGCAGCAGATAACCCCACCACCGCCACATCCGCGCCACCCTCGCCTTGATCCTGCCGGCGGGCCAACAAACCGCCAACTCCCCAGGCCAGCCCGAACCCCATCGCCAACCCGATCAACTCCGCCACCACATCCCGCAGCTCTGCAGACCGGTAGCCCGTCATCGCCTGCAGGCCCTCGATCACGATGCCGAACAGCAATAGCGCGGCGAGCACAAGCAGCACCCGTTTCGGCCAGGCAAGGCAACCAAGCGCGGCCATCGCCATGTATGCCAACAGATGGTCCGCTTTGTCCCAGCCGGTTGTCGGCATATGGATCTTCTCACCGGGGAGCAACGAGAGCACCAGCACGACCAAAGCGCAGATCCAGAATCCCCAGCGAAGGGTGCGTTGCTGCAAAGGCAAGAGCGAGCTTGCGGGCGAAGTGCGCGAATCTGCCATGAAGACCGGAAATCGTTGAGTCGATCGACGGATCATAGGTGAATCAAGCCGACCTTCGCTTGCGCAGCAACTCATCGGCTGCTGTTCGAGCCGGCCATCAGCACATCGACTGTTCAGGCGCGCTTCTGCTCGCCGGTTGCCACCGCCACGAGCTTGGGCCGGCCAGGCCTGGGCGGCTGGGATGCGTCCCTCGCCACGCCATCCATCTCAACCGGGGCCTGGACAGGTTCGGAGACTGCCTCGCCCTTCAAATCCCCGAGCTGCAGCTCCACATCCTGCCGATTCTCAGCCAACCGAACCCAATCGACCAGCTCATTGCCTGGGGTGTAACCCGACACCAGCCGTTGCAGCATTGTTCGCACGCCTTGAAGGTCGGCCTTCAACATCATGTCGTCAAGCTCAGCGAGGAATTTCTGCAATTCCCCCCACGGAAGAAAATCCTCATGCGCCTTCATGATGCGCGGGTGCGATGTCGGGCTCGCCCCATCACCGATCAGCAGTTCTTCGTACAACTTCTCGCCCGGCCGCAGCCCAGTCACCTTGATCTCGATATCGCCGTTGCGATTCGTCTCGTCTGCCACCCGCAGCCCCGACAACTCCACCATCCGCCGCGCCAGATCGTAGATGCGCACCGGCTCGCCCATGTCGAGCACGAACACATCGCCACCGCTGGCCATTGCACCGGCCTGTATCACCAACTGAGATGCCTCCGGGATCGTCATGAAATAGCGCGTCATCTCGGCATGCGTCAACGTGATCGGCCCGCCTTGTGCGATCTGCTGGCGGAACAGCGGGACGACCGATCCGGAAGAGCCCAGCACGTTGCCGAAGCGGACCATCGTGAAGCGCGTCGGGGACACCGAACCTTCTCGGTTGCCCTCTGAATTGCGTGCAGCCGTTGCAACATCATCGGCAAGCGCCTGCAGCACCATTTCGCTCAAGCGCTTGCTGGCACCCATCACGTTCGTTGGCCGGACAGCCTTGTCGGTGCTGATCAACACGAAGTTCTGCGTGCCATGGGCGATCGCCTGCCGCGCACAGACCATCGTTCCCCAAACGTTGTTGCGAATGCCTTCCAGCATGTTGTGCTCGACCATCGGCACGTGCTTGTAGGCGGCGGCGTGATAAACCGTGTGCGGCCGCCAGGTGGACATGATCTCGCGCAGGCGCCGTTCGTCTGTCACCGAACCAAGCAGCGGCCGCAGTTCGACGGCCAACGAATCTTCCCTATCAACAACGATCGCCTGCAGCTCGGTCGTGATCTGATACAGCGCATATTCGCTGAGGTCCAACAGCAACAGCCGGCGCGGGTTGCACTTGACGATCTGACGGCACAACTCGCTGCCGATCGACCCGCCAGCACCTGTTACCAGCACCACCTTGCCGCGGATATTGGCTTCCATCAGCGCCTGGTCCGGCGTCACTGCATCACGGCCGAGCAGGTCCGCGATGTCGAGTTCGTGCACATCTCCGAGATCGACCTCGCCGCTGGCCAATTCGGCAACACCGGGCAAGGTACGCACATAGACTGGATACTGGCGCAGCGATTCGAGGATCTCGATACGACGTTGCCGCTCGATCGATGGCATCGCGAGCAGCACGTCCGTCACATGAAGACGTTCGATGATTCCGGGGAGCGTCGACGGCGCGAAGATCGGCACGGTATCAAGCGCACGCCCCTGCATCCGATGATCGTCGTCGATGTAACCGACGAGCCGGTATTCACCCGACTGCGCCAGCGCTGAGGCAAGTTGCTGGCCTGCGGAGCCTGCACCGTAGATCAATACGCCGGGCAACTTCTGGCGGTTGACTATGCTGCGGTAAAGGTCGCCAAGTAGCAAACGGACTACTAGCCTGCTGCCACTGACCGCCATGAACATCAGCAGAGGTTGGATGATCCCAACTGTGCGCGGGACACCGCTTATGCCGATGATTGTAAAGATGGAAGCGTAGAGAACCGCATACACCATGCATGCTCTCGCCACGGCCTGCGTAGCCTTCCAACCCGCGGATCTGAAGATCGACGCGTAGAGGTTGAAATACGTGAAGATTGGGAGAGCAAGCGCAATAGAACCAAACACGGCCCACATCGGGATCTCTCCGACAGGGAGCCAACGTTCCAATCGCAAATACAGCGCAATCCAAACGGCGAACCCACAAAGGACGATATCGGCTGCAATTGCCAAAGCGCGCTTCACTGGGCGCGGCAAATCAAGAATGCTGTCTGCCAGACCGCTTGTTGTCATTTAAAATTGACCGCCCTCGCTAGGACATGAGATGGTACCTCAAATGAGGATTCGCACAAAATTGCGCGCGCACAACGCCCACTACACCGGTCGACTCTCGAGCGAAGGTGACTGCACCCGGGTTCGGAATGCTGCTCTGCACTTGCGACTATGATTTTCAGCAACCAGAATTTTTGCAACCACAACAATGCCATGTCATGCCCTAGAACGCCCCAGCAACAGCGAAAAAATCGTCATCCGGAGAATCCTCAGATCGCCAAGAGTTGTCCTACTATGAACATAATTCTTATAGTACTGAATTTTCGCGGGCAGTACCTCGTCAACGTACGCTTTGTGGGGGTCGACCGCAGCACCCAAGATCGAAGCTTCATCCTTGAACTGAATAGAAGCCAAATCCGTTATTCCTGGCCTGACCGAAAACACGATGGCCCGGTCGCATTCCGAATATAGGTCCACATATTCTGGAACCTCTGGCCGGGGCCCAACCAAACTCATAGAGCCGAACAATACGTCAAGCAGTTGCGGCAACTCATCAATTTTGGTCCGACGCAAAAACGCACCAACGTTGGTCACACGCGGATCCGACGAAGAAGTCACGCGCAAACCAATCATCTCTGCGTCGCAAACCATGCTTCTGAACTTGTGAATCCGAAACGGAACACAATTCCGACCAATTCTTGTTTGTCGAAAAAACACTGGCCCCGGCGAATCAAGCTTAATCGCAATCGCGACACCAAGGAATACTGGCCATAATAGAACCAACCCGAAGCCGCTGCCAACAATATCAATGAACCTCTTTAGCATCATGACAACAGTGATGCAACGGCTGAAACCACGCGCACAACATCAGCCTCCGTCATCCGAGTATATAACGGCAACGAAATGGAACGCTCAAACACTCGCTGGCTGACAGGGTAATCTTCCGACCTTAAATCATACGAATGCTTCCAATAGGGATGCAAATGCAACGGAATATAATGCACGCTGCAACCAACACCCAATTGAAAAAGTCGCTCAATGAAAATATCCCTATCTATCGATACAGAGAGATCCAGCTGAATGACATATAAATGCCATGAATGCAGATCAGTTCCCACTGCACGAGGCGGACATTTAACCGGGAGATTCGAAAACGCGCGATCATAAGCCGCCGCAATCTCCGCACGTTTCATTTGAAAATCATACGCCTTCTTCAATTGATGTATACCAATCGAAGCCGCGAGATCCGTCATATTGTACTTAAAACCGGGAGCAACCACTTCATAATACCAACTTGGAGCCTTCGCCGTGTACCGATCAAACGCCGTCCTATTCATCCCATGAAGACGCATGATTCGGGCGCGGGCCGCCACCTTAGGATCCCTTGTCACTAACATTCCACCTTCACCAGTGGTAATCGTCTTATTCGCATAGAAACTGAACACCGTAACATCGCTGTCCAACGTCCCTATTAACCGACCTCCGAAAGTAGCGGGCAATGCATGCGCCGCATCCTCCATAACTTTGATCCCGTACCTCTTAGCAATTGCAAGAAGCCCTGCCATATTCGCAGATCGCCCAGCAAAATGCACAGGAATGATAACTTTGGTCTTCTGTGTGATAGCCGCCTCAAGCGCATCGACATCAATGCAGAGAGAGTCCTCGTCGATATCGACGAAAACAGGGTCGGCCCCGAGATATCTTATAACTTCCGCAGTAGCCGTAAAAGTGTGAGTAGTGGTAATAACCTCGTCGCCAATACCCACACCTAATGCCTCAAGACCAAGATGAAGTCCGGCAGTTGCAGAGTTCACTGAAATCGCTTGAACGCCGTCGCCCAAAAAGGTTGAGAAATCAGACTCAAATTGCTGGACTTTTGGGCCGGTAGTGATCCAGCCCGAACGCAAGGAATTGACCACCTCGTCAATCTCCTCTATTCCAAGATCAGGCAAAGCGAACGGAAGAAATCTATTACTCATTCGAAGCAATCATCTAAAAACCAAAAAATAACGCGAAACTGATAAACCAAATATGACTCACGACTGAATATCTAAGGAATATTCATTCATTTTTCTTCCCTCCGGAGTCACATAAACACGAATAACAGAAAAGCCGAGCTTCCAATAAAAGTCGTTGGCCCTACCATTATTATCTGCGTCAGTGGTCAATATGACAGACTTGCATCCACGGTCGGATGCTTCTGCAATAAACGCAGTCAACAACATAGTCCCCACGCCATGACCCTGCACAGCTGGGGACACCCCAATCGAGAAGAGGCCAGCCACATCAGGGCCTTTCGAACTAGCCCCGGACTGATACAACCCACGCCACAAGCGCCGCAAAATCAAAGGATTCCGTACCAACGGCAATACGCTCGCAATACAGAACTTGAACAAATGGCGCCTCAACGTGCGCCCGTAAAAACCACTTGGATTCACACCACCAACTGCAAACCCGGCCAATTTCCCATTCAAATCACGACAAACAAGTGGAATACAATCGGCCATCTTCCACACACTAGTATAAAAGCAAGTCAGGAATTTGCCTCCAAGAGACGAAAGGAAGAAACCCGGGAAACTTGCCATATGGACCTGCACCACAAGCGGAATATCTTCCAAACCCATCCGAGATACCAACATCACTGCTTATCCGAAACTTCGCGAATTATTTCTCCAAGGCGGGATACACCACTCGCCTTAGAAAAGTTTGTGACTGCAAAGTCACGTCCTCTCCCTCCGATTCGACTCAGGCATTCAGATGGGATCGCCGCGACCTCAATCATTTTGCAAGCAAGAGCATCGAGATCATCGGCATCAACCAACCAGCCACAGCGTGCAGTGCGAATAAACTCGGCCGTATCGCAATCAATATCCACACTTGCCAAAATAGGTTTAGCTGAAAGCATATATGACGCCAACTTTGACGGAACAGAGCTTCGCCCAAAACCTTGTTTCATCGAGAGAAGGCAAACGTCGGCCATTCCTTGAAGGAATGGCACATTTTCAACCCTCGAATCAGAAATAAAAAACACATTCGAAAGATTGAGGATTTGCGCCAAGTGGATAGCAGCATCCTTTTGCGAGCCGTCGCCAACGATTATTAACTGCGCGCCATCAATAGCCGCCAAAGCAAATGCACGAATCAGAAAATCCACATTTGCAACGGGCCCAATATTTCCAAGAAAAAGGAAATTAAAACCACTCACGGGAACACCGAATCGAGAGCAACAAGCGGTTTTTGACCGGACAAGATCAAAAACCGAAGCATCCTGCCAAGTAAACACCACACTTAGTCGTTCATCAGGTACGCCACGATCCTGAGCATAGATCCTTCTCATTTCTTCAGAAATCACAACCACCATGTCCGCCGAGCGCGCAATCTTCACGTCAACCCTGCGAAAAACCAAATTGCACAAATTTGCGATTGGATTTGGAAGTTTGCTCGCCAATGACTCAGGGTATACGTCCATAATTTGAAGTACAACCCGAACTTTTTCGCGAACCGCGTAATTCAAAACCATCAACTGAGAGAAGAATGGCCACGCATTTACATACAATACCTTAGGCGGAACAGCCAATGACAGAAGATACTTCCTCGCAGCGCGACCGAAACTAAAACTCTCCCGAATTCTACCAAACAAGCCCCTTCGAGGCGAACAATATGAATCTACTCTAACAACCTTAATACCATTCTCTTGCCGACATTCTAGGAGCTTATCCCCCAATTCAAACTTCGACCCCAATGGGCGCGTTGGTTGGGGACATATTACCACGATCTCGTGCCCTAGACTCGACAGATGACATGCCAGATCAAAACTCATCCTTGCAGAAACTACCGGTTCAGGCGGATAAACAGCACTGACCAGTACGAAGAGCGTTCTATCAACCATCGTGCGTCGCCGTTCCCTTACACTGCCCATAAGGCTCAGAGTTTGACGTACCGATTACGCCGCGTGAGAGCCATATAAATCTTACGGAGAAGCTCGAATTTCCGGATCGGCTCCGGCATTCTCCGTTGATGAACTCCCATCGAGCGAAGAATCTTAAGCTGCTCACGAACAACTCCAAGATATGGGCCGTAAAACCGATCCGCAGCGCGCGAAATACGGACACCAGCGTAAAGGCGAGCTGTATTGTCGTCGATCAAGCGAAAAGACTGAAAATGGTAAAATATCGGACAAAAATATGCTGCAGCCGTACTCAGCATGAAATCAACATTCCATGGTCCTAAGGTCTTTTCAGTTTTGCTGAAAACGTGTACCGCATCTGCAAACAGCGTCGGCCATTCGTCGAGGTACTTTTGATCGCCGTACTTTCCGTCCTCAACTCTATCAAAACACCACTCAAGGCATCGATCTTGCCACCACCGCAAAACTCGCAAGCCCTCCGGCGTGCGCCGAAATATCATGAATTGGACACAGAATCGCCCACTCTCCTCTGACCTGTCCAATTCAGGCGCATAAGCGTGCTCGGTAATCAAAACATGTTTATCACTACCTTCAAACTCTTCAAAGATCTCATGCGGGTCTGAGAAAAAGAACAGGTCAGCGTCGACATATGTAACCCGATCAACATGACTGACAGCATTAAAAACGGCCTCTGGAGCAAATGGAGTAAGCGTCCAGCAGTACTCGCCGAGAGAACGACCCCCTTTAACGGCGACGAGCCTAGAGTCCTCTACAGAGGATAGAGGAATTGCCGTCATATCGGGAAACGCAAGCCTCTTTATTTGCTCTTCCGCAAGAGAGTCGATGCATATCACCCAGAGATGAAAATCACAGCCCAATGCTTTAAGTGACTCCCGTAGCGCCATCCCGACTGCCAAGAAGCGGCTATCGAAATAGGTAACGAAATGCTCGGTCATCGAATCTCGAGTCTGTAGAATTTATCTGCCTCCCGAGTGCTAAATCGTATCGAACTCAGACGATCGCAGCGTCGCATTCAATTCTCCTCCGCCGCCTCAGCTAACACCTCTCGAAGCGCGGAACATACCTCAACCTGCGTCTGCAAACTGAGGGACGGATACATGGGCAGAGAAAAAATCTCCCTAGCCAGAAATTCCGTAACTGGAAAATCACCTTCGTTATATCCAAGATACGCAAAGCCACGCATCGTATGAATAGGCCATGGGTAACTTATATTCAAATGAATATCCCGCCGCTTCAGCGCCGCCAGAACCCTGTCGCGCAATCGATGCCGGACAACAAAAACATAGTACACATGAAGATTATTATTCGATTCCGTAGGCAAAATGATGTCCGAATCGAATAGTAAGCGACGATATTCGTCTGCCAGCACGCGCCTGCGTGCATTATACTGATCCAACCTACTTAGTTTGAATCGCAGTATTTCAGCATGCACTTCGTCGAGTCTCGAGTTAAATCCAAGCTCGTCAGCATAATAAACTCCCTTCATTCCATAAAATCGAAGACTACGAAGTTTCTGGTCCAAATCGGGACGGCTAGTTACAACAATACCGCCGTCGCCGTAACCCCCAAGTGGTTTCGTTGGATAGAAAGAAAATACTCCAAGGTCACCCAAAGATCCCGCTTTACGGTTCTTATATTTTGCACCATGAGACTGGGAGCAGTCTTCAATCACGGTAAGACCATGTGCTCTGGCAAAATCATTGAGAGGGTCCATATCCACGCATTGCCCATAAAGATGGACCGGAATGATGCATTTCGTTCGTTTCGTAAGAGCATTAGGAAGCAGCGACACGTCCAGAAGTGCATCATCAACATGCACATCGACAAACCGTGGTATCGCACCAATTTGCGCAATTGCAGAAACTGTCGGTACAGCGGTGTTGGATACTGTGATTACCTCGTCGCCAGGTCCAACTCCAACCGCCTTCATCGCAAGTGCCAGCCCGTTCGTCGCGTTATCAACTCCGACACCAAAAAGAGCATCCGTATACGCCGAAAACTCGTTCTCGAAACTCCGTACACTATTTCCAAGAACGAGAGTTCCCGAAGAAAAAACTCGATCAACAGCAGCCAAAATGTCCGTCCTTTCAGACGCATACTCAGCAAGATAATCCCATACCTTGATACTCATACATTCCCCACTATTCCTTCATTGATTAGATCCCGCATTCGCGCATCTTGAATAAGGATATCCGCCCAGCCGTCAAACTCACCACTTCGAAGAGAGCGAATTACTTTATCAAAGAAAATCAAGAACGGATCCCCTATGGCGAGCGGTACTATTTGAGCCTGCGAATTTGAACGAAAGTGCAAGTGCGTGGCATTCCCAGATGAAGTGAAAGCTGGCTCAAGTCTTAAAGTTGACCTTGGTCCCATCAATTCCAGGGAATTCTTATATTCTCCATCGAAGCTAAAATACCCCTGAAAAATGCGCCCTCTTGAATATAATGCAGTTACAGCAAACCCAGTGTCGATACCAAGTTCATCGCTTTTCGAAAGCACCCACGAAAATAAGGACGTTGGAACCTCGCCAAAGAATATTCTACCCACACTCGCAGCGTACGGGCCCAGATCAAGCAAACAACCCCCACCCATGCTTTTCTTATTGCGAAAATTGTCGACATTTAACGGGGGAAAGGAAAACACCGCGTGAATAGTACGCGGCCCTTCAGTCGACGCAAATATTTCTGATGCGGCCGACACCTGTGGATGGTATGGCCACACAGTCGCCTCTGCCACGCACAATCGCTTGCTGCGCGCAAGTCTAACGATCTCTTCCGCTTCTCTCAGTTCAATACAAGCAGGCTTATCGACCACAACATGAAAGCCACGCTGAAGCGCTATCTTTGCCCACTCGAAATGCAAGCTATTCGGCAATGAAATGTAGGCTAAGCAGGGATTGGTTTGTTGCAGCGCCAGATCATAACAATGATATATCGTTCCAAGTTTCTCCCGCGGAATATCTAGCGCGATAGAGGATCTTCTCGTTGCCAGATGGATCTTTCCGACCCCTGGCAAGGCTAGCAAACCCGGTAGAACCCGCCGAATGAAAACACTTGAGACTCCAATAATGAGGACGTCCATCACATCACCAAATATCGGATTTCGCGACCGACAAGCACGAAAGTATACTCCTTAATTCGATGTTCACTGAATTACTGAAGCTCGCCATATGTTGGATCTGCCCCAATGTCATCCATCGATAATTCTCAGGGACGGCAATCTGGTCACCTTCACTTAGTTCGACGACAAGATGTCGTTGGCGCGTATGAAAGAAGCGACCGCCTTCGTCAGAAAGTATTGAATCGAACCGAATACGAGAGCTATCGGCCGTCATCATGAAATCTGCAAGATAGGGCAATTCCGAACGTATTCCGGTTAAATAATTAGCAGGTGTACACTGCACGGTTGGAGCCAACTCCAGAATATCAATAAGACCAGGTTCCACAAGCGCTTGAACGAGGAATTTGAGCACACCATCTCTCACTTGGCATAAAAGACCCAGAATCCCGCCTTCAGTCGCTCGGATCAAGGGTTGAGACCAGCCCGGCACCTCTCGATTGCTAGCTGTAACTTCGACCCCGATAATCGAAAAGAATGCACCCGAGATGTGTTTTATTTCTCCACAGTCATAGGACCATGAAGAAACATCGCGAAGTGGGACTCGTAAGACAGAAATTTCCGTTTTACACTTGAGCCCCGTAATCCAGCTATGGATTGGTACAACGCTTGAGGACCGACGGCCGAATTTACTTTCTATGGAGCCTCTTAATTTGCTCTGAAACTCGCCAATCGAGCCGCTATAGTCAAAATCAGATTCATCACCGCTAAACCCTCTGAACGAAATGCTACCGATGATCGATCGACAGTCGAGGTGAACTAAATCAGGAAACCGCATCAGATTTTGAAGTTGTCCTAGCGTGACCCACCTGTAGTCATCAGTAAGCTCTATCGAAACACCGGATTCAACAACAACAATGATATTCCGATTTCGCTTTTTTAAGTACCGGGTGCCTTGCTCCGACTGCAATTGATCTAGGACAATATGTCGGCCAGGCATATCATCAATAAAAAACTCGACAAACGCGGGACGCCGACCGCCGTGAACTTGAGTATAGTTACTCCGCGTGGCCTGTACGGTAGGCGATATTTGTGTCACATTGATGTTGCCAGGCTCCATTTTTGCCTGCACGAGAAAATGAAGGACTCCATCCAGTTCCTGGCATATGAATCCTAAAATCCCAACTTCCGGTTGATTGATGATTGGCTGGAGCCACGAACGGGACACGTCACTCTTGACTTCTACACTCAATCCTTCAACCTGGAAGAACTTGCCACTATGGTGTCGCAGGTCCCCACTCACGTCATCTATCGACCAACCCGAGAGTTGGTCCAATGGTTTGATTCGCACACTGTAGTTATTCGCAGCAGTTCTTTGTGAGACCCATTCGAGGATGTCATGTTCGGAATGAATCCCAACACTCCTACAAGCGGAAACACAGAGGTCATGGTATATGGATTGGCTCAAAGTCAGTCTCCTAGTCACTCTTTTGGCCTTAGGAATAAGCCTGCATCCGTAGGTTCCTCCGATGGGGCTGCCCCGGCGAATTCCTGGAACTCACTCCACGTCCGAATAGATTTTGAGCGGTCATAATGCGTGTTCGCCAGTACAAGACAGACAGCATCATCACTAAAATCATAGAGCCTAGTCCAGGTCAACCTCGGCAAATAGACTCCCCAGCCAGGTTCATTCAAGATCACTACCTTCGAACAAACGCCGTTTGATACAAGGATACGCAGGGAGCCCGAAATAGCTATGGCAAATTGATCAGTATCCTTATGGGCATGCCCACCACGATCCGCGCCCTTCCTCACATCGTGCATATAAAAAATGCGCTTAATCTCGAATGAAACGTTTTGGACAGCCTCGATAGCCGTCAAGCAACCGCGAGCATCGCATATTGTGTTCAACTTATGCCAGCAAACATTCAACTTCATCACCAACCTTCCCGAGTGTAAGCTTCAGAGCAGCGTATTCTCAGTAGCTGCAGAAGCCATAATTCCCTGAAAATTAAGCGGATCCATGGCACTTGCGAACCATGGACTCAATGAACCCAAATTCTTTAAGCAAGCCTCAACGCGCGCTCTCTCCAAAAATCGACAGGGGTAGCTCGCTTTGTAAACGGAAGTGGGAACATGCTGGACTGTAATACGCTCCACCTCATAAATGGGCGTCCGATCTATGATGATTGCTGTGGGCATGAAGTTTACAACTTCATCAAGCAGCTGATATGGACGCTCAACATACTGAAGAACGCCAGAAAGCAGGACCGCATTGATTGATTCAGATTCAAAGCACTGATGCATATTTTCAAAGAATTTCAGACGCGGTGTCTCAAATTCCTTCTTTCCGCTCTCAACGAAATGAGGCTGCTCTACAACATTCCACGATATGCTCGGCAATTGCAATAGCATTCGGCGATGCTGCATATAAGTACTTCCAAAAGCTCCACCGAAATCTAGTACGTGAAGCTTCCCGTTCGCCGTCGCGGCAACAGACATCAAACAGGCCAACAGATTCCAATTGTAGTCTTCTATGTGGAAACAAGCGGAATCTCGCTCCCATAGAGCTTCGCCATCACGGACGGCGCGTGCCGCGGTTAGCGCAGCCGAAAATACGGTTTTTGAATCATATCCAGCAGATCGCTCCACAGCAGAATGCCAATCAGGGTAATCTCCCGTCCACCTATTATTCAGTCCCAACAGAGCAGCGCCTTTATCAACAAGGAATGGTGGCAGTGCCGCTTTCGCAAACCGCTTAAGTTTTCTATGCATTGAATTCCTCACAAAGATGAAACAATGGCCTGGAAGTCCTTCCATTGTCGGCCTTTCGACCACCTCTCCTTAACCATCTTCGCGCCTCTACTGGCGATATAAATCCGTCTTGCATCATCCACTAGAAGTCCTTCAAGTTTCCTGCGAGCGTCATTACTATCGCCGTACTCCTCATAGGTCTCGCCACTTACGAACCCTTCAGGATAATGACCTTTGGTCGCGAGCATGCACGCACCGCACCCAAGCGCCTCCCAACACCTCATATTCCCTCTATAGTCTCCAACAATACTAGTAGAAGGATTGACAATTACTTTTGAAGAAGATATCGCGGTGTACATATCGCGCCCATATATGGCATGTTTGGCAAGACGACGAATATTCTTTGGCAGGAAAATTGGTGCAGGGATCCAGCGCAAAACGAATTGATCGGCAAGCCGGCCCCATCTTTTTGCGCGCACGCGCAAATCCACAAAGTATCGTTCCGATAGTGTCGCTACCTGATCTAGAACTTCAACGCGATCATCGTGCCCCGTTGTCCGCGCATAACTTCCGGCAAAGAACACATCTATAGGGCGAGCCGCATTTTCCGCGTAGATCTCCATCGCAGGGTCCCACGAGGGAAAAAATTCGGCCGTCCTAAGTCCCAGTTGCCTCCAACGAGAATTCAAGCTTTCGAAGTTCGACAGTATGACGTCATATGCCGACAGATCCGCGCCTGCAATCGGCCCCGCACGCCAGGCCAACGTCTTTTTTACACAAGCCGGCAATCGTTTGATAAACGACGACGGAAAGAGAATTGGGTCGAGATTATATATAATATCAGGATTAAACTCTTCGATTTGCGCCAATAGGATTTGGGTCAAATCTTTACTCTTCATGCCTTTTTCTCGCGCCCATTGCATCTGCAGCTTCAAGTCATCCGAAACGGTGAAGAATATATCTGGTGAACTGTTATATACGGGCTCAAGAATATGCGTGGCCTCATATCGGTCATCCAGCAGGGCTGATCTCCTCGCGTTGAAAGACGAATACTCCGTCCTACCAGTATCAGTCTCTGACAAATAGAAAGGCCCAAAACCCGCCATCTGAAACACTCGCATCTAGGTCTCCTACCGCATCGAGGAGGATCTGGAGGCTTCCAGCCATCTCACGTTTTCCTGCTTATGAAATCGCCACGCGGACCCCAATACCACCAAGAGAAATAGGCCATTTGTCAGCAGGGTTGTGAAAAATGATGCGTTGGCCAAATTAACAATACTCGGGACTGCCGCGGCGCAAATCATCCGTAAATTCTCAGAAGGGATAATCGCATCGAAAGCGCGCATCGCCAGCCCCACAACGACTCCAATAATCAATATGCCAAATAAACCCGCAGCCGCAATACCATCTGTCGCAAAGAAATTCGCGTTTGCGTTAGCATCAATTCCCATACTTGCCCCAATTACTTCACCAACGGACGCATTGTAAGGATACTCGAAAAAAGTACCGATGATATTTATATGCGAATACAGGGTAAATGGGTTATAAAGAAAGAAATCGTAGTATATCCCAGTCAGAACCCCAACCATTCCAAATGTCCGCATGTAGACCAATGCCACAACTCCATCATACACTGGCGAGGATTCTCCTCCGATAAAGATCTCCATGATTAGCGGGGAAGAAAGTAACGCGATAGAAATACCGGCGATGCCACGCCAGCTGATATTATCGCGGCGCAAACATACATAATAAAACACTGGAATAATTATGACGGACAATAGCACAGACTTCATTGCAAATGTCATATAGACAAAGACCTGCCCAGCAATTCCCACAAGCAGTGCCGATTTTAGCCTATACCTCAACCCATATGCGATAAGAAGTGGATTAAAGCAACCTGACAGAATCCCGGTCGCATACCCGGCAATTGTCCCCGCCGAAAGATCGCCCGCAAGATACCGTTGATCGTATATGTTTGCTATATTTGCAAACGAAAGTGAGCCCCCAAAAACAGCAAACGCATAGGCTATCAAGAAAAGAAATAAGACCACAAATATAAATCTAAAAACCATTGGTGGAATCTGAATACGAATGGATCCCGCTCTGGCTTTCGTAATAAACACCATTAATAGAAAGGCCACGCAAACCGAGAGGGAAAGAAAAAGTACCTTGTCATTCAAGTTCTGTAACACCGGAAAAAGCACGATCGGTACATAAACAAAATAATATACACACCAATTAATAAAAGTCGAGAACATCCGAATCCGGAGCGGCATGACAAGGAGGGGAAGGAGCGCGCATGAAAAACTTGTACATATCTCCATTAGACTGTAATCGCCTAACTCGAATCCAACGTAGTCCCACTCGCGCAACTTATATGTGTATATTAAAAACAGCAGAAAGAAATAGATAACCCCACTAATGACGACTAGCAGACGCTCACGTCCGACGAGCGTTAAGGTTCTAGAGTTTGAATTTCGAGGCAAAAGCATATTAAATCAGGACTCGCTTATTAAGAACGCTTGCGTCCTAACTAGACTATATATGAGCCCATTAAATAGGGCGCGCTCGCGTGGCATCGTCTCGAATAGACAATCGATACCCCAGAAATAGAACGCTGCCTGCGATCCCAGTTGTAATTGCGGACCATACGATTAAGGTTGATTCGAAGTCAAAAAATACTCCGCCAATAACAATTACCGCAGATGGAACGATTGCCAATAGGCTTTGAAGGATAAAACCGATCTTTACTTGATTTGTCGCAATAAAAACATAAACAAAGGGCTGAACCAGAAAATGAGCCAAAATACCACCCGCCATATACTTTACAAGTTCTCCAGCGGCGCGATACTCAGACCCCAAAGCGTAATAAAATAAAAGTGGCGCAAGTATGCTAAAGAGGAAAAAGATGAGAAATCCAATCTTTAGTAAATTTAAGAACGTCTTTAAGTAGAATTCAGCAACAAGACCGCCGTCCATAGTATTTTGCCGTCGCACAAACTCAGCTCGAAACGCTCTCAGCTACCGCAGAGCCGATCAGAACAGATGGCACCATAAGAAACCTGGTGGCAACAGCAAAATACCCAACTTCTTTCAAACTAAAGAATAACTGTAGGAGAAAGGGTTGAGCGCTAACACTGAGGATCTGAGCGAGCGAAGATGGCAGGACGAATTTTGGGAACTGTGAGTACTCGCGTGCCTTGGCTAAACCCTGCCTAACACGGACTGCGATTCTTTGATCAAATACGCGCGTCCATGCCCTCGGATGAAGCACGAGCATGAACAAGACAACAGAGGCGAGACCTACCACATAAGCAATAACTAAGTTTCCGATCAAGAAACCGGACGATACTCCAAGAAAGACCGCGACTGCAATATTCGCAATTGCCCCGATCACTTGACTTTGTGCTAACCTTGTATAGTTATTCGAACGAGCACACCACTGGCCAATGCAGCTAATAGCGGCGGCGAGCAATGTACTTACCGGCAAAAAGAAGAAATAGTAAGGTATTTTTGGTCCGCCGAGATAAAACTGCACAGTCAGTACTAAGAGCAGGAAGATAATCAGTAATGTGCTCAGAAGCAAGACTGTCACAGTCAGGTGTTCAGCCTCTGAATCTGAAGCGGGCAGAATTATTGCTAGGTCATATTTCAATGTGAATATCGCCGTCAGCACCGTGTGGGAAGCAGTGAAGACGGCTAATGCGCCGAACTCTTCCGGACCATAGAGTCTGGTCAAGAGGGGGGTGCAGCCGATTAAAACTGCCTGACTGATTGCCGCACCGGAAGCGATTCGAATAACGTTTCGCCGAAACCCTGAAACCACCCCCCCTTCGTAACGTGTCATTCGGCCACTCAGGTTGGATTCGTCAATCAAGTCCGGCTTGCCGCGCAGATCTGTTCGACAACGAAGTTTATTTGATCTATCGACATTCCAGGATTCACTGGCAAGCTCAATACTTGATTTGCCAACTGATCCCCTACTTGGAGGACGGAATGGTGAAACGCCGGCTGCCTATTGATGGGAATCGGATAGTGAATAGCCGTTGGAATTGAATTCTTCAACAGGTAGTTCCTCACGCTCTCCCTATTAGGCAACCTGATAGTATATTGCGCCCATGCGCTTAGATTTTCGGTCTCGATATCTGGGGTTCCGTAAATACCCCGCTCATTCAAGAGTCGATTGTAATTCATGGCAACCGTAGAACGCTTTGCTATCTCTGTATCCAATATTTTTAGTTTAACCAATAAGATGGCTGCCTGAATCGTATCGAGTCGACTATTTACTCCGATGCGGACGTGATGATAACGTCTGTCTTGTCCGTGCTGACAGATTTGGCGAAGCACTTTGGCAAGGTCGGGGTCGTTTGTAAAAATAGCCCCACCGTCACCGTACGCACCAAGGGGCTTGCTCGGGAAGAAACTCGTACATGCAATATGCGACAAGTTGCAACTCTTGACCCCTTTATAGCTCGCCCCAAAACTTTGGGCTGCGTCTTCGATTACACGCAGGCCATGCCTTCCCGCGATAGCATTGATCGTGTCAAAATCGGCGCATTGGCCATAGAGCGAGGTAGCAATAATTGCTTTGGTCCGCCGTGTTATGGCAGCTTCAAGAAGCGAAGCGTCCAGGTTGTAGGTACGTTCATTGACATCTACAAATACTGGAGTTGCGCCGAGTAAGGCTATCGTTTCGGCCGCCGCGACATAATTAAATCCAGAAGTAATAACCTCATCGCCGGGACCGATCCCAAGTGCCATTTGAGAAATCTGCAGCGCGTCGGTGCCGTTGCCGCATGTAATACAATATTTTGCCCCCGTGTACTTTGCCAGCCTCTCCTCTAATTCGCCTACTTCGGGGCCCTGTATAAATTGCCCATGGTCCAGCACGGCGCCGATCGCCAGTTCGATCTCATTATGAATTCCCTTTAGTTGCGCACGCAAGTCAGTGAATTCAATTTTCAAATTCGAAATATCGCTTGTCATATGAAGCTCTCTGCGACAGGCGCGAGTTCAGATGCCTGAATGCTTCGAAAGGAAATCTTCGAGCCGCCGATCGCCAGCTTCCTTCACGTAATCAATTATAGTTTTGCCATATCTATCGGCAGTGTTGGCAGATGCGCCGCCATTTAATAGAATCTCGAGCAACTGGTAACTAGAATTGGGTTTATTTAGCATAGCGGTCTTTGCATACATTAAAGGTGTGGTACCATTTGGCCCTTTAGCATTTGGATCCGCGCCTCGACTAAGAAGATACTGAACTGCTGCCGTTCTTTGGTTGAAGCTTGCAACGATAAGTGGCGTCCAGCCTCGTTCGTTTCTCGCGTTCAATACGGCTAGTGAACGTTCGAGGATCTGTTTTAACTGCGAAATATCACCATTTTCGCACGCGTCAAACAGCATGCTCGTCTGCTGATTCACGTATTGGCTTGCTCGCCACGCTGGAAACATTGCTGCTGCAGTTTTTCGCTCCTCCTCCTCCATAGGGTCATTCTTCTTTGGACGCTCGATGGGGTCCAACGGAAACAGGCCACTGGTCAATATAGAAACGAAATCTCGGAGCGCAATTCGCTGTAGTTGGTACAGATTTTCAATAACAGTCTCTATTGAATCATCTGGCCCAATTCGTAGCTCATGAAATCCTATTCTATTGCCTGCATCCACTCTTGAATCAATAAAGTGTGTTGTGACCCCCGCTGGTACTCCTTTCTTGATTGTGTAGAAAAACGAGTCTAGCCCTGAAGTTTCTGGTAGCTTTCCCGGGTGAATATTCACGACGCCGTTTTCGAAGGCGGAGATTACCTCCTTCTTTAAGATGCGGGCACCCGCAATCAATGCCAGCTTTACTCCATATTTATCTACGATCCCTGAGATCTTATCGAGATCGTCATGCTCCATTGAATAAAAAGGCAATCCAAATATTTTGCAAAGATCCCGTGTTTCATAGACTGGCGCCTGAAGAACAAAATCAGGATCATTTACTCGCGCTTTTTGTTTCTGCAGTTTTCGCCAAGGAGCAGCCAATATTATTAGATTTTTTTGGCCGCCAAGGACTAGATCAAGGATGAAATCGTTTGTTTTGCGATGCGGAAAGTCATAACATAGGATTACGATTGGACATTCACCTAATTTCTCGGGGTATGGGTTCACAGTATTATTTGGCGAAGGCGCCCGCGGGTTAAATGCTTGCTCGGCCTGCTCGGCAGGCTGAACGAGCCACGATTTTCTTACAGATTCCTGATGGCCGGATGGAGCTCTCCGCCGTGCCGTGAGGGTATTGATGATCGAATCCTTTGGACGGTTTCGATCGCGGTACGATTTGTCTCGAGTCCGAATCCCCGGCCTGCGAGGATTTCTTCGTAGCTGCGGCAGTGGAGGTCGTTGAAACCCCCTGAGAACTCAATTTCTTCGCCGTCGACAGTGATCGATCGATATGTGCGCTGGCCGGCTTGTCGTTGCGCAAGAGGTACGTCAGTCACATCTACCGATAGAAACCATCGGACTCTCGCTTTCTGATATTCAAGATACCCGGCGGCTTTTGTATCGGAGGTCAAGTGGACCACGTTGTCCTGCAGTTCCCCGAAAACGAAATGGAGCATATCGAAGAAATGCACCCCTATGTTCGTTGCAATCCCTCCTGACTTTTTTGGATCGCCCTTCCAACTCTGTAGATACCAATTGCCACGCGAGGTAATGTAGGTGAGGTCAACTTCGTGTTTGGATTGGCGCAATTCGTTTTGAATCTTCTCTCGCAGCGAGACGATCGCGGGATGCACGCGCAGTTGCAGGATTGTGTTTACCTTATGCCCCGTATCGCGTTCGATTTCTAGAAGTCCGTCGATATTCCAAGAGTTGAGGACGAGGGGCTTTTCGCAGATTGCATCCGCCCCCGAACGCAACGCAAAACGCATGTGCGAATCATGAAGATAGTTGGGTGAGCAGATCGAGATATAATCAATTGCCCGCCTTCCCTTAGCGCGTCGGAGTTTATCGACATGTCGGTCGAAGCGTTCGAACTCAGTGAAAAAGTCGGCATCGGGGAAATGGCTGTCGATGATTCCGACCGAGTCATTAGGGTCGTAGGCCGCGACCAATTCGTGTCCGGTGGCTTTAATAGCTTCCATGTGGCGCGGCGCGATATAGCCGGCGGCACCGACGAGGGCGAAGTATTTCATCTGATGAAAGTCGGATTGTTAGAGGCGGAAAACCGTGAATCCGGCCGCGGCGGCAAGTTTCCGGTCATATAGGCTCTTAACGTCTGCCAGCACTGGGCTGTAGCCTCGGCAAAATGCCCGCAAATCTGATGGTGTGGCCCGTCTGAACTCCGCGTGACCCACCGCCACGACAAGGGCATCTACTGGATTTGTCGCATCGACACTGCCAAGGCGAAGGCCATACTCATTGGCAACTTCCTCTTCATCGGCCCACGGGTCCGCAACCACTACGTCCGCACCCCATGT